>MOYA01000008.1:11909-17600 GCA_001899315.1 Candidatus Obscuribacter phosphatis | reverse complement strand
TCTTGATTTGCCGATTTCAAAGCTTTTAGACCAACCGATATCGGTTCCACTTTGAACCCTGAACGCACGAAAGAACAAAAGTGCGAACTCCCTACGCCTCTCTTGAGAACTAACCCTCAGGGCAAAGCTCTCGAACTGCTGATTCGAGCTCATCGGCAGCGTCCATGCCAGTTCCGACCAAAAACTTGGCATCTTGAGCGCAAATCATAAAGCCTTCCGGCAACAATGGTAGAGGTTCCTTGACAGCCTTCAGATTCGCTCTCGTAATGGTTCTTCGATTAAAGAAGGTCTGCAACTCCAGACCATCATCAGTAATTTTCACCGAAACTGGCATCAACAAAATTACATAAGCCCGGTAAGACAAAAGAATAGATATCACAACGGCAAATACCGCAAGCAAAAGCTTATCGGTTTGGCCAGCAGCAATTGCCCCAACTGTGCCGTTTGGTAAGACAGCAGAAGAGAAAATCTGGGCGGTAAAAAGCAAAACCACTCCGACAAAGACAAGAGAAACCAGAACCTGACCGACCTGAAAGAAAGTAGCCACTAAATCTTGCTTGAACACACGTGTGGAGCTTGGCTTGCTTGCAATGTAAGCGGGCATATTTGCCTTGATTATTGAAACAAGACTATCCACATTCTTCAGCCAGGCGGGGAAGCTCAATTCTCCGTCCAGATATTCAACGACGAACCTGATGACATTGAAATTAGCCCGACGACTTACTTTAGTGATATCTCTAAAGTCGCACTTCTTATTTCCAAATAACCTATAAGCAGTCAAAGCGCGTCTAGTCACTGAGACCTGGTAAGTTACAGTCCCATAAATTGGCAAAATACACGCTGCCACAAGGGCTACCGCCAGGAACAGGAAGCGAAGCATGGTCGATAAGCCCTGAAAACTGCCTAAAAAGAAAAGAATCAAAGGCGTTAAGGCCATGGCTGATAGTGCAGTTATCTCAGCCAACATTCTGGCGGCTACCATTGATTTCAGGCGAAAGAAGCGCTCCCCGTTTTCTTCTAATGCAGCAGTTTGCTCATCAGCACTGGCATTTCTGAATCCATCGGCAAGCGTGCGCATCAAAGCACTGCCGTCCAAATAGAATGGCGTCTTGGTCTTCTCGGCATTCACTCCGGTCTGAGAATCAGCAACCTTCTCAGAACTGACACCCTCAGATACAGTGGCGCATTGAGATGGCGAGGCACTTTCAGAATCATTCTCCAGTGAAGCCGAGGAGAGAGGAGAGGAGTTGGAACCTCCTTCGCCACTGGAAGTGGACAGATTTACTGATGAACTCGGTGATGAATTTGTCGATAAACCTGTCGATAAGCCGGTCGACAAACCTGGCAATGAATTTTCTGAAGACTCCGAAGAGGAGAGGTCCGAGACATTCTCCGAAGCCTTTGGCTGGTCTTGGGCTTTAGAATCAGCGCCATTCGACCTATTCTTCTTGCGTTTCGAACTTTTTCCGCGACCCATAGCTGCCCCCAATCCAACAATTATAGACGGCTAAGGTGCCCAAAATGACAACCTTCGCAAATTGACTGGAGCAGCAAGGCAATGCCTGGTTGCCAGCGCTTGACTATCGGTAAATTCAGAACTTTGCTATCCACAGCTGTAGAACTTTGCTTTCCACAGTTGCAGAACTTTGCTATCGACGATTTCAGTGCATAAGCTAAGCCCAATACCCGATAAGCACAGCAGACCAAATGACAACCGCCTGCCAAGAAGCGCTAGCGCTGCGAGTCTTGTCCGAGATAAGAGACATAACATCCCGCCCAAGGTTGATTACCAAGTCAAGCAATTACTAAGCTTAAACAGTATTTTTGAATTCATAGAACAAAAGAGAAAACCTGATTCTTACGAAAGCCAATTTACTTTACTGCGACCATCTATAACCCAACCTAACCTGGAAGAGAGAACAATTATGAAGAAGAAACCTTCCTCGCCTAGTGTGCCGACTTCAGTTTCTGTCAGGGAAGAAAGTGGTCAGACACCAAGCCGCATCGAAAAAGATTCGATGGGTGAGATGCATGTACCAGCAAACGCACTCTGGGGCGCCAGCACCCAACGAGCGGTGCAGAACTTTCCGATAGGCAACCTCAAGCCGCAATCGACGCTCATTTCGGCATTGGCCTTGATCAAGGCGGCGGCGGCACAAGCCAACTTACAGCTTAACGACCTCGACGCAATCAGAGCCAAGTCCATCATCGCCGCGGCAAAGCAAGTGGCAGACGGAACCTACGACGATCACTTCGTAGTCGGGCTGTTTCAAACGGGCTCAGGCACATCCACCAATATGAATGCTAATGAGGTGATTGCGGCTCTGACAAAGCAAAGCCTTTCTCGAGGCGGCGCCAAGAAGACCCAAAACACTGCCGCGCAGACAACAGTGGTGGTCCATCCCAACGACCACGTCAACATGGGGCAGTCTTCCAACGACGTCATCCCCACGGCCATTCACGTTGCTGTGACTGTGGAGATAGCCGCTCGGCTCATCCCGGCTTTGCAGACCTTGCAGGACGGACTGTCAGAGAAAGCGGCTCAATACAGAACCGCCATCAAGACTGGACGGACCCATCTGCAAGACGCTACACCTGTCACTTTCGGACAAGAATTCGAAGCCTACGCCAGCCAGATTAGCACTTGCATCAAGCGCTTGAATAATCTGCTCGAAGGCTTGTCCTCTGTGGCTCTGGGCGGCACGGCAGTCGGTACAGGCATCAATACTCGCGAGACATTCGCGACACTAGCCTTGCGCAACTTGAGCCGACTGGTCAATAGCCGGCACAAGACCAAACTGCGCTTTCGCGAGGCACCCAATCACCTGGCCGCCCAAGGTTCGATCGACAGTCTAGTGGATGCCGCCGGCGTCTTGCAGACTCTGTCCACAGCTCTCATCAAGATCGCCAACGACATTCGCTGGATGGCGAGCGGTCCGAGAGCTGGTCTGAACGAAATCTTGCTGCCGGCCATTCAGCCCGGTAGCTCTATCATGCCTGGCAAGGTAAATCCGGTTATCTGCGAAGCCCTCATGCAAGTGGGTTACCGCACACTCGGCAACTGTCAGACTGTTGTCTACGCCACCCAGTCCTCCAACTTCGAGCTGAACGTCGCACTGCCGGTAGTGTCATACAGCCTACTGGAATCGCTTCAGCTGCTCAGCGACGCTGTGGTCGTATTTCGCGAAAAATGTCTGGACGGACTGACACCGACCAGCACCGGCGCCGACTTGGTGGAAAGAGGGCTGGCGCTTTGCACGGCTTTGGCACCTGTGGTCGGCTATGACCTGGCAGCTTCCATTGCCAAGGAAGCAGACTCGACCGGAGAGACTATCTTGGCCGTGGCCTTGCGCCGCACCCAGCTCGACCGCAGCCAACTCGAGAAGCTCCTCGACCCGATGACCATGACTCGTCCCGGGCTGAGTGGCGTAAAACTAGCTCAGTAAGCCAGATCCTTCAGCCAGATACGCCTTCAGTCAGTTACCAGCCAAGAAACACTCGCACTTACTTAGCCGCATCACATCCATCCTCAGGCATGGGTGGATGCGGCTTTAACTTCCTCAAAAGGAGAACGCATGTCTACCAAAATTGATCGCACAGCCCTCTTGAAAGATCCCCGCATCGTCAGCCGTGGCTTGGTCGATGCCGACAAACCAGTTCTGGTTATGTTCGGTGCCGACTGGTGCAGCTACTGCGTCAAGCAAAAGCCGGTCGTCAACGAGCTCAAAGCCGCCTATGGCAATCGAGTTCGCTTCGAGATTCTCGATTCCGACCAGGAAGATGACCTGAAGAAAGCCTTCGGCGTTTCCGCCATCCCCGCCATCTTCATCTTGAGCCTTTCCGGTAATGCCGTGGAATTCGCCAAAGGCTTCCAAAGCAAGGCCGTGCTGGAGCGCAAAATCAATAAGCTGCTCACGTAGGAGATCACTATGTCGGCTAAAGAAAAGAAAAAGAAAAAGAACAGCAGCAAAGTGCGGCAGCACAAAAACCCGCACCAAAGCCTGGGACGAGAAACCGCACGCCAACTGAAAGCGGCTCGCAAAATCCTCAAGAAAGCCAAGCTGCCACGGGATGGATTCGGCGTTGCTTTCCTCGGTTCGGCGCGCACTCGCCCCGGGCACCCCTATTACGACAAGACAGTGGAAGCGGCTCAAGCAGTTGCCGCTCTCGGCTATCCGATCATTCACGGCGGCGGTCCTGGGCAGATGGAAGCATCAGCGCGAGGAGCCAAAGCCGCCTCCGGCACATCCATCGGGCTTTGCCTCAAGCTCGGCTTCAAGGAAGAAGTGCGCCTGGAGCACGACCTGAGCATCTGGTTCGAAGAATTCTCGCCGCGGCTCGATACCTTCCGCCATTTGAGCAAGATTGCAATGGTCTTCACCCCCGGTGGCATCGGCAGTATGCATGAAGCGATGTCGATCATCGACCACATCATGCAAAAGAAAGCCCAAAGGCGGCTGATCATTTTCTACGACCCATGCCCCGAAAAGCCTTACTGGGAGGGCTTCTTCCAATGGTTGCGGGGCACAGTCATGCAAGAAGGACTGCTCAAGGAAGAAGAGATTTCTTTCCTCAAGGTCGTCCGTTCCAGCGAAGAACTCGTGCAACTTCTGCAAAGCGAAACGAAGTGAATAAGCCATTTAAGCTGCTGGTCGATGTGCGCATCGACACCAGCACCATCAAGCCCGATGTCGAGGTCTACCAGGGAGAAGATCGCGGGTCCTGCCTGGCAGAATGGGACCGCCTCAAAGACGAAAAGGTCGAAGCCTTCTCTCTTTGCATGGGCGGCTCTTATCTGACTGCCCGCTATCGCAATCCACGCCTTTCCTCCGGGCAAGGTGATGGCGCCCTGGTCGAAAAGATCGGCTGACTACTTGCACACCAAAGCAAGACCGGTTGCGGACCTTTTCTCATCAAAGTCTAAGCAATAACCCTCCTGCGGCCGCTCCTGCTCTGTTGCCAAACAGCGGGCGGCTGCAGGTCTCTTCTCTACCACCATGAAATCTCAACACCCCTGCCTGCAAGCCCTGCAGGCACAAATCGGTCTTTTCGGCGCCGATGCCTTCACCACTCAGTCTGCAGCCACGACCTTCTTTGCCCTCGACAGCAAAGGCAATTTGTTCGCCACTCTGGCGGCAAACCGCTGCCCCCTGACGGCAGAAGCGCAACAGTTCCTTGCCACCATGCCCAACCAAGCCTGGATGTGGCGTGCTGTGCACCTGGCCCTGCATTATCGCCAAGCCGACACTTTCGAGCGCCCACTCAGCAAGCTTGAGCTTTGGTACGCCCTGCGCGCCTATGGCAGCGAGGCGGAAATCTATCAAGAAAGCGCCTTCGATGCTCTGCTTCAGCTGGACGAAAAGGCAAAGAGCACCGACCTGCCCGAGAAGTTGCCGGCGACTCTCGCCTGCCATCTTCTCCTGCGCGGCTACGTGCTCATGGACAGCAATGACGGACGGGATCGCTTGATCTGGAATCCGCTCTTTCTTCGCCAAGGTCGCACCGCCGACTGAGGTAGACAAGTCTCGAGGTTAGGGGGTCGAATGCTCGACGGTGCAAGTTCAGCCTTTTGGTTAGACAAAACACCTAGAGCATTCGATCCACCTTCTGCAGAGAAGCCCTTGCTTTTTTAATCCCGATTGCTTACTACTTCTTTTAGTATTCCCGATTCACAATTCTCGATTCACAATT
>MOYA01000008.1:0-11886 GCA_001899315.1 Candidatus Obscuribacter phosphatis | reverse complement strand
CTCGATTCACAACTCTCGATTCACAACTCTCGATTCACAATTCTCGATTCACAATTCAAAATTCAAGATTCATTATTGACACAGCCATGTTGCAAATAGAGGCGTCCTCACCCGCAGCGGGCGCCTGCAAGCACTTATAAACACTTGTAAGCAATCACAAGCTGTATAAGCTATACAAGTACTGACAAACACCTAGAAGATCTTGCAAGACCATCAGTCTCAAAACACTCTAATCCCTTGAGGTCTGCCATAATCTAAATACTAGTATGCCGTCGCCAACACAAACCACCACCTTTGCTCTTTCATTCATGCTTGCCATACTGACGGCCGAGCTTGCCTGGACCACTCTTGCAGTTCTTGCCCAAGCAGGACAAGCAGAGGAGCTTGCCAGTCAAGACAAGGGCGAACACAAGAAAATCAAGGCAGCAGTTTCTCTTCTCGAAGGGGGACAGACAAATGCAGCCATGCCTTTATTGAAAGATTTGCTGCAAAAACACAAAGACAATCAGCGTCTGCGCTACTTCTATATTCTAGGGCTCTCTAAGTTGAACAAGCGAGAGGAAGCCCTTAATCAGCTGGCGATCTTTCTGCAGAAAGACCCTAGTGACCCAGAAGGCTTACTACTAAAAGCCCGCCTGGTAAAAGACCCTAAAGAAGCTGAAGCCCTGAAGCGACAGGCGCTGGCCCTGGGCTACACACAAGAATGTCTAGACAAATTGAACGCCATGGGCGGTGTCGACCGTATTCATCGCAAAGAGAAGACCAGCGAACTATTACGTAAATACCCATTCTGCCCGGCTTTCCAAATAACACAAGGCTTGGCGATTATGGCAGAAATGGACTACGCAGAAGCTTGCGACGAACTGGAAAAGGCGGCAATGCGGTCGCAAGCCCAGCCTGGGGTGCAAGGTTTCTGCCATATGAAAAAAGCAGAAGCGCTCAACTGTCTTGGCAAATCGCAAGAAGCAATCGAGTCGGCCAGCAAATCTATAAATTTCTTCCAAAAGATAGAAAACAGCGACAGACTGCCCCAATTTCTCAGTGCCAGTTTGAGAGTCTGCCTAAGACGTTCTTACGATCTAAGTGCGGCAGCTCTAAGCGCCAAGGGGGACTACGCTAAAGCCGCCCAAGATCTAGAGAAGGCTATCGCAATCAATCCAGACAAGCGCCTTTTGACTTGGGCAGCCAGCCTAGCAAATAGAGCCGGACAGTATCAGAAAGCACTGCAATTTGCCGACCTGGCTATAGAAAAACAACACGGCGAGCGAGCTGACGATTTGAGCGCCGAGCGGATCAAAGCCCTCATTGGCTTGAACCGACACGCAGAAGCAGTCAAGGCTCAGAGCGATATGCTCATAAAGTGCCCCAACGACACAGCTTTATTAGCAGAAAGAGCGAGTGAACTGATCAAGCTAGGGCGCAATCAAGAAGCCATAGCCGATCTGAACAAAGTCTTACAAGAGAAAGACCAGAAAGATTCTATAAGATGCTTACAGCTGCGAGCCTTGGCTTACCGCAAAAGCAATCTGAGCAGCCTTGCCGCCGCCGACGAACAAAAGATCGCCGCTTTGAAAAGCAGGCAGCGATAAGGGTTAGTTACCACCCCTTACCAAGCTTGCCGCGATCTGCGACAATTCCAACATGTACAGTGGCGGTCCTCCAGTTTTTCTAATGTGGTCGGGTATATTCAACCCCGACAAGGCCAAGCTGAAAAGCAAAGCAGACCTCAAGCGCATTCGTGCGCTTTTTGCAGCCTATCGCAGTGAAGAAATCAAGATACTCTGTTGCATATCATTGTCATCAGGGCTGGGTTTGATACCACCGCTGATGGTGGCAAATATAGTCGACAGAGCCCTGCCGAACCATAACCAAGCCGAACTTTTCCTGTTTACAGGCAGCATGGTTCTAGCCGCTTTAGCGATGGGTTTAGTAGGAGTCTATCAGGGCCTGCAAAATCATCGTATGGGCGAGGGCATAATGCGCGATCTACGCGTCAAGCTGGTCACCCATCTGCATCGTCTGCCCCTGCGCTTCTTCACCGAAACGCGCACAGGCGAAATAGTGAACCGTGTGGCTAACGACGTAGATTCAGTCGACGATCTCGTCTCAGGCACTCTGATCACAATAGTAAGCAATATATTTGTCCTAATCACGACAATGCTTGCCATGCTTTGGCTCGATCCGCTCCTCACCCTTATTTCAGTTGCAGTTTTGCCACTCATGATTTTGCCGCTCTGGCCGGTCGGGCGCAAAATGTATGCCGCCCGTAAATCAATTCGACAAAAACGAGACGAACTCTCCAGCCTAATTCAAGAAACCCTTTCTATATCAGGCATCACCCTGCTGAAACTCTTCAATTCAGAAGAGAAAGAAAGAGAGAAGTTTGGCAGCCGAGCCAAAGAGTTGATGCAGCTGGAAATCTCTCTAGCTATGATTGGGCGCTGGTTCTTCATGCTGATTATTGCCATGGCCACAATCGGTCCGGCTTTGATATGGGCAGCCGGCGGCTATCTGGTTCTAGCAGAGAAGCTAAAAGTAGGAACAGTGATTGCCTTTGTCGCCCTGCTTTCTAGACTTTACACACCCGTGACCGCACTTTCGGGCATCCAAGTACAAATTGCTTCAGCACTAGCAGTATTTGAACGCATTTTCGAATATCTAGATCTTCCAGAAGAAAAAGAAAACGGACAAGAATTGCCGCGCACAAGTGTCAACGGAAGACTTTCCTTCAAGTCGGTCTGCTTTTCTTACGACGGCGAAAGAACTGTACTCGACAATTTGAGCTTCACGGCCGAGCCATCGCAAATGGTGGCACTAGTGGGCTCCTCAGGCGCAGGCAAATCGACTCTAGCAAGCCTTATTCCTCGTTTCTACGAAACCGGCGAAGGGCAAGGCAGCATCTTGCTTGACGGGGTTGATATAAAAGAGTACAAACTCTCTGCCTTGCGCAGCCACATTGGCATGGTCACCCAAGAAACCTATCTCTTTCACGATACTATCAAGGCCAATCTGCTCTACGCCAAACCGGATGCCAGCGAAGAAGAGTTAAAACAAGCTTGCAGAATGGCTTATATAGCCGACTTCATCGAGAGCTTGCCAGAAGGTTATGAAACCATGGTCGGAGAAAGAGGCTACAAACTCTCGGGCGGAGAACGCCAAAGACTCTCCATCGCCAGAGTCTTGCTGAAAGATCCGGCTATCTTGATTCTCGACGAAGCCACAAGTTCGCTTGACAGTGTCAGCGAAGAATACATACAGATGGCCTTGCAAAAACTTATGAAAGGTCGCACTTCAATAGTAATTGCCCATCGCCTCTCTACCATCGAAAGCGCCGACCAGATCTTGGTACTAGAAAAGGGCAAAATTGTCGAAAGCGGCACACATAGCCAACTGCTCAGCTTGGGCGGCAAATACACCGAACTGGCTAAGCGCCAACACAAGCCGACGAACACCCTAGAAATGGGCGACTTTCTCGAAGGCACCTAACTGCTTTAGGCGTGAAGCGGCTTTGTCGCCCTGTCCATGATTGTTATAGATAAAGGCAATTCGTCCAACCACAGGCTTCAGTTCGCCACGAGTAGAGTCGGCTCGCCAATTTTCAGAGCACCTACCCGCCTGAAAATCTATGGTCTTTTCGCACATTTTCAACAAAGGCAAGGCTCGATCAGGTCGAGCGTGGGCAATATAGACATCGGCAAGGGCGCATACAGCCAAAGACAAACCATGTGCATTGAATGTATAGGGGTCGAGAGAACAATATAGCCTTATAGCTTTACGCAAGAGCCTTTGTCCTTCGTTCTCATCGCCTTGTCGCAAAAAACAAAGCCCTAGACCGTGACATGACATTGCCTCTTCAGCCACCAAACCAAAATGAGTGGCGCTTTGTATCGATTCTTGATACATCAGTCTGGCAGTAGCTATTTCACCGGCATTGTAGGCAGCCGAAGCCACTTCATAATAAGTCTTCCAAATTTCGCAAGCAGCATTGTTGAGCATAGGTGAGCCCTCTGTTAATTACCAGAGCCACTCTAGGTCCTTAGGCCGAAAAAGACTCTGTGCTCTTGCACAGTCTTTATTTGAAAATAGAAAAGCCTTCCAGAAAAAGTCTCAGACTGGCAAGCGCTAAAACCAAGCCAAGAAAGATCTGCAAACGTGAAGACTTAAACTTTCTTGCCCCTAAATGCGCCCCCAGAAGGGCTGCTGCCACTGCCACAGGCAAATAAGGAAAGAGCGCAAGGTCGTGCAAGCCGCCGCGCAAATAGCGAGAGATCAAACCGCTCAGTGAATTAGCGACGATGAATAGGGCGGAAGCGGCAGCGGTCTGCCGCATATCTCCCCAGCCTTTACAAAGAATAATCGGACTGAGAAACACACCACCACCAATACCAACCATACCCGAGACAAAACCGAGACCGGCTCCAATCGAAGCAGCCAATGTCAGAGAGGGCAGAGACAGGGGCAAAGACAATGGCGCTGTATTTGGCGCCAGACCGTTTGCTGCATCGCCCTGCTCTTGAGCAAGATTGAGAGTCTTGCTTGGTTGGAAAAAATTGAGAAAGCGCAAAGAGGCAGCCAAAAGTACGGCACCCAACAAGACTAGAAAAATGGCACGATTAACCGAAACAAGGGCGCCAAGAAATGAAAAAGGCACCGATGTGATCATAAAGGGCAGAGCCAGCCTAGGCAAAAGAGCCCCAGCCCGCCAATAAGAAAAGAGCGAAATACTTGCCACCACTGCATTGAGAATGAGGGCACTGGCGGCAAGCTGTTCGTGAGGCATGCCGGTTAAACCCAAACAAGCCAAATAACCGGTAGCACCGCCATGACCTACGGCGGCATAGAGAAAAGCCACGATAGCGACCAGCACCGCTCTTAGGAGAGCAAGCAGGGGGTCGCAGGAGGGATCAAAGAGACTCATATGCGGTGCATTCTAGCACCGCGTATATTTTTAGCCTGAAATTTAGCCTGAAATATAGCCTCAAATTTAGTCTAAAACTTAGCGATCGGCAGCTCTAGTAGTGAAGATTTCCCCAAACCGCCTCTAGAGAAGCCATCTGACGCACAAGGTACTGTTTTTCGCGCGCACGCGGACTGCAATAGCTTTGCCAATAAAGTCGCCAGTACTCTTGGTAGGCCTTTTCTCTGCCATTTTTGGCTTCAGCCGACAAAAGTTCGGCACCGACCACAAAACTATTGGGGCGCAGTGCGCAAACACCGTCTTTGCAAGAGCCTCCCGACTGAGAATCTGACTGAGATTCTGGCTCAGCTTCTGGGCCCGGCTTCTCGCCTGCCTGAAAGTCTTCTTTTCTAATCGTGGCACCCCGGGTGCGCCAAACTCTATCAAGCAAAGAGCGGGTGTGCGGATGAAGGTCCTCTAGAGCAGCAGTAAAGAAATCATCGCTGCGCTTCAAACCTTCAGGATAAAGCTCTAGAGTGCTGTCATCGGGCAGATCTTCTTTCTCAGCAAGCACACGCCCATCTGCTGTTATCACCACCACGTGCGAGGAAAATCCAGTCAGCAATTGATCAAAAAGAGCTTGCCTGATTTTGCGCCAGAGCCTCACCGTTATTTCAAGTTCACCTCTTTCGGCAGCCTCTAAAGCCGTGCTCACAGTTTTGAGAGCATTAACTAGACTATGCAGGTTCTCGGTAGCACCTTGAGACAAAAGCTGCTTATAAAACTCATAGGCTTCATCTAGAGCAACTCTCTCTCGTCTCTCTCGACCTTCCAACCTGAGCGTGATATCGCCGTTTCGCTTCCGTAAATTCTGCATATGTCACCTCCGGCTTCCTGTTCTTTTTCTATACCCTAGGCGACCGGCAAATATGCGTTACAGATACTAATGCAGCCATATTTTAGGTCGACAAATTTGGCAAGCTCGGCTGCCTTGTTTAGCTGCAACGCTAGTGCCGCTATAGAAAATGACAGAGTTCAACTTTCTTGCGCGTAGGCTTACGCAAGAATTTGTAGGTTTCGGCAACAGAACTGCCTAGATTAAAAGACATTCTATTCATTTCCACAACGGAGCTCATCCAAGCATAAATCTCAATCTAGCGCAAAAAACGTGAGCGCAAAAGCAACTATTCGTGTTGCCCGGCTCAAACTGGTTAGCTTGATTTAGAGGAAACCCTATGTTCACGACTTACCTCGCCTTCAGCCTCTCCTTCCTCAGCACCCTCGTCAGCTTCTTCGTCATCGCCTGGCTGGGCGCGCGCAAGCTGCGCCGCACCTATGACATGAACGAGCGGACCGCCATCTTGAGGCAGACCGGCAAGAGCACCTTCTTCTTCAGCATCCTGGTCTTCCTGCTCTTCGGCATCTTCGTCGACGTTCCCCACAGCTTCTTGCAGTCTGGGCTGGGCGTGCTCTTGGTCTGGCTGTGCATCTACGCCAGGCAAGCCCTGTCCAAGGCCCTGAACTGCCGCTGAGCCGAGCCACAGGTGAAACACCAAGGAAGACGAAAATGCTGCACCTGATTCAACGCTGCACGATCGCTCGCCCGCTCAGCCAAGAGCGCCTGGGCGTATCGCTGCGATTCGACTACATGGGCGCTTCCGAATTCGAAGAGAACGCTGCCGCCCGCTCCCTCATCGCCATGTATCTGCAACAAGATGCCCTGCAGAAGGCGCGCTACGCCGACATCCTCGACGAGCAAGAGCGCAGCCTGCGCCTCTACGGTCTCTTCGCCGGCAATGGTCCCGACGAGTACCGGAAGGCGCTCCTCGACCACATCCGCGGCAAGCGCCCCTGCCGCGAACCGAGCTACTTCCCTCAGAAGGTGCTGCGCGCAGATGGCATGATGCTGCAAGCGCCGGGCGGCATCAGGGCAGGCCTGCGCTGCGGCGAAGAGATCGACTGCTGGTGGGACCTGCACAGCCACGTCATCTTCACCTTCGACAAGAACTTCGCCGGCAGGCTTCCTCAGCTGGTGCAAGCCTCTTGGCAGTACATGAAGTTGGACAAGATCGCGCCCTAAAGCGAGGTCCACTGCTTGCGAGCGCTCCTTCGGTTGAGACTGAAGGGGCGCCCGCAGCCTTCTTATTTTTCTCGATTTACACTATTGTTTATAGTTTTCTCGAATCAGACAGAACAAAAACCAAGCGGCCTCAGTCAGCTATAAATGACCGAAAGGCTGGAATGGCAATGGTCAGAGCGCTGCTAGTTTTTAGTAAAAATGCCCGCATTTTACTATTTTTTATAGTTTCTTCGAGCGAAATAAAAAAAGCCACAGTGGATACGATTTAGAAGAGAAGAGAAAAGAAAAGAAAAGAAAAGAAAAGAACGGAACGGAAAGGAGTGCGCCAGAGCGCACTCCTTTCACTTACTTCAGCTCCCTGCAATAGCGATAGACTTCTTCTTCGAGCAGAAAGCAGATCACGCCGTTCTTGCGACACATGGTGCCATGGTCGTGTTCCTGCTCGATGACCAGAATGTCTCCGGCCTGGCAGGTGACGTGAAAGCTACGCTCGGCTGACTTGGGAAAGAAGTCCTTGAGGACTTCAAGCTTGCGCTCGGTCATGGTCGCCTCCTTCTGGTGACCTTGCCCTTGCAATCGCCGTCCCTGCTTATCCGTCCATGAAAAAAATCTACATGGCGGGGAATTCAGCAGGAGTGGGTGATTCGATTGCTTGAGCGTTGATGAAGACTGATTGAAAAGAAAAGACTTGAAAACTCCCTTTGTTAGCACTCTAAATGCAGCAAAAGCTAGGCTAGGGAGCAAACCAACACCCAATTCCAGCTTTAAATTTATCGAAGGTCGGTCGCTTAAGTTGCTCTGCTAAGAACTACTCTTCTAGGCTGAGAGAGTACTTTTTCCTTCCAGCCTTGGTCTTAGCCTACTTCAAACCGGAGCACCTCATCACTGCCCAAATGACCCGCCAACCTACGGGTCGTTTTGAACTGGCTTGGACAAGACTATCCTTCAAACCTTAAAGCTGGAGACCATATGAGTACTATTCTCATGCTCGTTCTTCTGGGCGGTTGCGTCATCATGCTCCTTGCCCTGCAATCACCGCAAAGGCGCAGCCAAGCCCAAGCCGATTCGGCAGACCAGCATCTGCGCCAAGCCGGCTCTCACCTGCTGCGCAACGAACTCGACCAGGCTCACGCCCATTTTCAGAGCGCTCTTTACCAGGCAAGACAAGCCGGTGCCGTGCTCTACGAGGCAGAAGCCTTCTACGGCATGGCTGAAGTGGCCGAAAAGAAAGGCGATTTTCAGAGCGCACTTGCGCAGATGAAAGCCGCCCAGGCCCTCAAGCCTCAGCTCGAGCCCTACAAGCCGAACTTCACCAGCCTGATCGACAGGCGGGTGGAGGAACTTGAAAAGCTAGTGTAACTGCGCGAGCTTTTACAAGAACAAATAGAGAGTCTTCTAAGAATTCATGATGCCAGATGTAAATCTGCTCATTAAGGTCTCAGCGAGGCTCTCATTTCATTAGTTCAGAAAGAGAAGCGCAAACCAGGGAGTCACCCATGCGCGCCACCACCGGTAGCACCGACTGCGAATGCACCGACAGCGAAAGCCCCGACCTGAGGGTGAGGCTTAGCACCGATCGACACGGCAACATGACCATTCTCGTCACCGGCCTCACCGGCGACGAAGGCTTCGAACCCACCGACAACTGCTATTTCCGCACAGCCGGATCATTGCGTTGGGAAGTGGAGCGAATCCTCAAGCTCAAGGCTCATGAATGCGGTATCGCTCATCGCATGGTGAACAGCCAGCGATATGTCGGCACCACCGCCTGGACTTTCTACGGCACCGGACACGCCAATTCGGTGCGCCAGATCGCCGGGGAGTTGGCAGAGATGTTCGCAGTTCAACTGCAGGTCTCCGACTTCCCAAACTGAAACCTGAAGATTTATAGAGAACAGGGGTTTACTATGAAATGCTTCGATATCAATGGACCTAAGGTCACCCCCTTCATCAACGCAGGCAGGCTCTCCTTCCTGCGCATCGGCAACAGTCGAGTGCCGCTCCACAAGAGCTTCACCGATGCCTTGCCCTGGTTCGGTCGCATCTCGCTGAAAGATGTCGAACTGTCCGAGAGAAACAACCACTCTCGCGGTCCGGCTCTCGGTCAGTACATCGACTCGACCAACCTGCCTGTGACGACGCCCGGCTATAGCAAGACAGAAGCTCCCGTGACGATCATGCCAGGCTCTGCGCCAGGCACGGCCGGCGACGAAGAGGTGCTGGTCAAGCTCGCCCAGGGCGTGCACTCCACCAGCAAGCTCAAGGTGGTGAGCGATTGCCGCATCATCTTGGCGGAACGCTTCCTCGACTCGAAAGTGTTCGGCTCACCCGGGCCGACGCCGCCGGTCATGGTCACCTTCCACAGCTTTGAAGCTCTTCTTGTCTTCAAGAAGGGACAGCGGCTCTCTCTCTCCGAAACCTACGAAACCGTCGAACCGGTGGGCTTCTTTGAAGCTCTGCGGGGCAAACGCGGTCGTGTCGTCGAAGTAACGCGCACTGTCACCATCAGCTTTGACGGTGAAATGCGTGTTCATTTCAGCGACTGAAGCCACCTGAACAAATCGGCAGCCTTCCACCAAATGCCAAAGCAAAAGGAAGGCAAGGCTGCCGCTCATTAACCGAAAGAATGGTGCATGCCAATGGAAACAATGCAACAGATTGCCAACGCCATCACCTGGCTCCTCTCGGTAGGAACCAGTTTCCTCAGTTTGATTCTGCTCGGCGCCGGCATCATGCTGGTGCTGGCACTGACGGGACTCGTGGCTCGTCGCAGCGCCGGTAAGTCGGTGCAAGACGCCTTCCAGCTCAATCTGGTCAAGGTTCACCCAGACCTCGTCTTCAAGCCGCGCCCCGCCCTGGCCGGTCTGCATCCGCAAAAGAAACTGCAGCGTCCCCAGCTCAAGAACGAGAAGGTGACCGTGGTCTTGAAGTTCGAGGGCGATACCATGGCCAGCGGTCGGCAAGACTTTGCCCGCATGGTCGATGAAGTGCTCATCAACAAAGAGCGCATCAGCCGCGTCATCGTGGTCGTCAACTCACCCGGCGGCGGTGTCTCGCAGTACGGTCAGATGTATGCCGAAATGGAGCGCCTGCGCAACGCCGGTCTGGACGTCACTGCCTGCGTGGACACCTATGCAGCCTCCGGCGGTTATCTGATGAGCGTTCCCGCCCATCGCATCGTCGCCGCCCCCTTCTCGATGGTGGGCAGTGTCGGCGTGGTGAGCGAATTCATCAACTTCAATAAGCTCTTGCGCAACATCGGCGCCGAGCCCCTCACCCTCACAGCCGGCAATATGAAGCGCACGGTCACTCCGCTTTCGGAAGTGACCGAAGAGGCCAAGGACGCTTACAAGAAGCAGCTGGAAGCCATTCATCGCCAGTTCATCGCCGTGGTCAAGAAATACCGCAATGTGGACGAGACCCTTGTCTGCAACGGCAACCACTGGACTGCCGCCGAGAGCGTCGAGCTGGGTCTCAATCTGGTCGACGAACTGGCCACCAGCCAGGACTACCTCTTCCGAGTCAATCAGGAAGAGCACCTGGTCTTCATCAACAAGCCGGAAAACCCCTACGAGAAGGGGCTGCTCAGCATCGCGCGCCGCGGCTTCAGCCTGGTGCTCGATGAACTGAGCGAAAGGCTCAAGATGGGCGGCAAAGTCTAAGGCGCTGCTGCTATCCAACCAAGCGAGGAGGACGTGCCCCGTCCTCCTCTTTCTCCACATCACCTCAGAGGCGGGCTAGCCATAACTAAAGCAAAAGCTGCCCGTAGGGAAACAATGGCTGCTCCTCAAGCCATCTTAAACACCATCTTCGCCACTTCGGTAGGCTTGCTTGTCTACCTCCTCCTCAATCCGGACGGCGACGTTCTGATTGGACTACTTGCTTCACTGATCGGCAGTCTTTCGGTGACTGTTGTCGCCTTGATTCTGCTGTCTACACGAAAAAGAAAGTAAAGCTAATGCTCAACTCTTTCACCCAGTTCACCGCCCTGACCAGCGCAGCGAGCGCCGCAGGCGGTGCCGTCTTCGTCAAGTATATGGCGGCGGCACTGGTTGCCTCCCAGGGGTCGCTCATCGCCACCTACGGCATCAGAGCCGGAGGCAGCGCCCGCAATGTCTGCACCATCGTCGCCCTCATTCACTACATCGTGGCGGCACTGGTGCTCTATTGGGCGATTACCCTCTAAAAAAAACGAGAACAGGCGAAAGACCAAGGTTTTTCGCCTGCTTTCCAACGCGCCTTTTGTGTTTATTTGTCAAAGGAAAATCCAGCAATGAATAACATGCTCATACTGGCAGCGCCTCTAGTGCTGGCGCTTCTCTGTCTTTCATATGTACTCGGGCGCACGCCTGCCGCTCTGCGCGAACGTTTCGGACCTTACGGCAAGCCGCAAAGAAAAGAATCGCTGAAGAGCCGTATCGCGCGCCTGGTTTTCAACCTCTTCCCCTGCTTTTGGGGCAGCGGCGGCAAGGTGACCTATATCGCGCCCGACCTGCGCGAAGTGCGGGTGAGAGTGCCTCTCACACTGCGAACCCGCAACTATGTCGGCACCATTTTTGGTGGCAGCATGTTTGCCGCCACCGACCCAGTTTTGATGCTCATCCTCATCGAAAATCTGGGCAAAGACTATGTAGTCTGGGACAAAGCCGGTTCGGTTCGTTTTCGCAAACCGGGGCGCAGCACACTCTATGCTCGCTTCCTGGTCAGCGAAGCCGACTTAACCGAAATCAAGACCGAGCTGAAAAGCGCGGTGAAGATGGACCGCACCTTCCGCATCGACCTGGTCGATGCCGCAGGCACAGTTCATGCAGAGCTCGAAAGAGTGGTCAATATTCGCCGCAAGCAAGCCTGATAAGGAGCCCGTCGCAAGACGGGCTTCTCCCATGTCATTTGCCAAGCTATCTTGCCG
>MOYA01000007.1 GCA_001899315.1 Candidatus Obscuribacter phosphatis | reverse complement strand
CTTTGTCTTTGGGTTTATCGCTGTCGCCCTGGGCGCTCAATTGGTCTTTTTTTGGCTCATCCTTACCCTGGTCCTGTGAGCCGTCGCGGGCTTCTCTCTGCTGGATGCGTTCTTTGTCCTTCATCCAGCGGACCAGTTTCTTGTATTCCTTGATGTCTATTCGCTCGTCAGGATGGTCCCAGAGGTACTGGTTCAGGTCTTGCAGCTCAGAAAGGGTGTTTTCTCGACTCCATTCCTTTCCGGCCGCCTCTATCGTGTCCTGGAAGTAAGGCTTCTCGGGCTCTTTGTCGTCCGATTTGTCCTTCCCGGCAAGAGCGGCTCTTTCTTTTTCTTGCTGCTCAACTTTCCAGGTTTCATAAGGCTCAAGCACCTCCCGGATGACTTTCTTGTGCAGCCAGGGCAATTCGAGCCCTTCACGGATACGCTCGGCGCGGGCAGCCTCGCGCTCCCTCTGCCTGGCTTCAATCCGCTCGCGCTCTTTGCGCTCCCGCTCCTGCCTTGATTTCTCAAGCTCAAAAGGGTGATGCCGCTCAAGGTAACGGTCTCCAAATTCCTTTATCCGGTTGTAGTCGTCCTTGTCGAAGCGCACGTCTTTGCCGTTGTTGTCCTTTCCAAGAACAACAACGTGGATGTGATGATGGCTTGTGTTATTGTGCGCAGTCGCCACCCAGTTGAGATCCAGCCCTTTCTCAGAGCCGAGCTTTTGCATGATCTCGCGCGTGAAAGCCTTCTTGTGCTCCGGGTTTATCTCCGGTGCAAGCGTCAACTTATGCGCCACGACTTTGTTGTCTTCCTGCTCCCGGATGGCTTTTCGGACTTTCTTGCCGTCAAGGTTGTCCTCCTGGTCGTTGAACAACTCGCGCCCGCCATCGCCGCGATCTTCCCCTGGGCGATGCTGGATGTACTTGATGTGAGCCAGGGCCCGCTCCATCGCCACTACCTTCGCGCCCTTCCTACCGGTAGCCCCCTTACGGCTCTGCCGGTCGCGCCTGGAGAAAAACTGGTGCTTGACGACTATCACGAGGTCACTACCTTCTTGGTCCGTTCAGCCACGGCTTTCTCGTCGGCATCGAGCCGGTTCCGTTGACGCTGCTTGGCCGTGTTGACGGCTGCTGTGAACTGTTCTTTTGCTTCCGGGGTGCCGCAGGCCCGCCAGGTCAACTCATAAAGGGTGCCAACTTCTGCACCCTGCCGGGCAAGCATGCCGCAAATCCGGTCAGTGGCACTCAGTATGGCCTTCACGATGAGCTCGCTGGCATATCGGATAGCCTGGGCGGTCTTTGCCTCGCGCTCGCCTTCTTTCAGGTTTTCCAGGTTGTCCAGATACCAGAGAAGCCCCTGACGGATGAAGTCGGACCGGGTCTGACCGGCCAGTCTGGCGGCCTCGTCGAGGCGATTAACGTCGGCTCGACTCAATCGGGTCTCGACCTTCGGGTTGAAAACTCTCTTCTTTGTGTCATCTGGCATGTGCCGCTACCTCAAACCGTACTACTAATATAATAGTAGACTTGTGCCGCCGCCAATAGGATAAACCCTAAGACCGTGCCGCCATCATTATTCAGCGCAAGTGCGCTTCTTACAAGCGCGTGCCTGCGCATTGTATCTTGCCTTACCGAACGGTCGTGCCTCCCTTACGGTAAGGGCTCCGCTCCTTCTCAGTCGCTCCGTCTAAGGTTGCGCGTCAGTGCCTCTTCCGCGCCAGCTGCATTCGGGTTAGTCATCCCATCGTGGCGGCGTAGGTCCAGGCGGCTGTTTGTCATCGCGAATCTTAGGCGGTCCAGGTAGCTTCACCGAGCCACCCAGTAACCGGACCACCGAGCCAAGAGCAGACATACAAAGCCGCAGGGCAAATGACACAAGCCCTGAAGCAATGTTGGCAACCGGACGCAGCACATTAGAGGCACGCCCGCCAGCCATGTGGTTGAGGGCGACGAGCAGGAAGACAATCAGACCTAATGACCAGAGCAGTTCCATAATTCAATTTTCGCCCTGCCGCCGGCCAAACGGAAGAGGAGAAGTGCCAGCCATGGAACGAATTACCTTGCCAACCCGTCATACTTGTAATACACTTAAGACATGTAAGACAGGACAAGGATATGAGCACCTCAGTACGCTTTTCACCAGAAATCGAAGAACGTCTTGACAGGCTTGCCAGGGAAACAGGGCGAGCCAAGAGCTTCTATATCAAGCAGATGGTAGAAGGCAGCATCGACGACGTTGAAGACTGCTACCTGGCAGAGTCTGTCCTGGAACGCATCCGTGCAGGCAAAGAAGCAGTCCACAGCAGCGCAGCAGTGAGAAAAGAGCTTGGCCTGGACGATTAAGTATTCAGATACCGCCTTGAAAGAGCTAAAGAAGCTCGACAAAGGCGCCGCCAGAGAAATACTCGACTATCTAGACAAAAAGATAGCCGTTCTCGAAGATGCGACGACGGCCGGAAAAGCTCTGACTGGAAGACTTGCAACCTTGTGGCGTTACCGAGTGCGCGACATGCGAGTGATCTGCCACATCGACAAAGGCGAGGTGACGGTCCTGGTTTTGCGCGTAGCACACCGCAGCAAGGTGTACGACGACGAAAAACAGATTGCCGAGAAAGCAGCCGATGACGTAGCCACTTTCCAGAAAGAACTCAAGGAAGAAAAAGAGAAAGCCGAGCAGGAAGCTGCCCAGGCAAAGACCGACTAGACGGGCAAGACGAGCTGTTTACACCGGCGCGAGTCCCTTACTTGCAGCTGGGCGGCGGGTGGGTAGCCACGCGCGAAGCGCGCCCTCCAGCCGAACTAAGCCAGCCCCGAGCCCCCTTCCTCCAGTCGCGCTGCCCGCCAGCTCCTGCAGCACTGCCTGAATACCGCGCAGCAGGGGTCCCGCCGTCAACTTGAGCGAAGTCAAACTCAAGCCCTGGTGAGGTTGACGGCGGGTGCAAGCGGTAGGCTTTGCGCCGGGCAGGAAAGCAAGGGCAGTCTGCCAAAAGTACCGTATCGCGGCAAGATGAGCATCGGGGCAAGTGCCCCTAAAGCAAAGACAGGCAATGACGACGAGAACAGAAAAAGATAAAAGACAGAGACAAGAGCTTTCACTCCTGCCTCTGTCTTACTGAAGTTAGGCGCTCTTTCGAGCAGCCTTCTTTGTTTCGGTGGCGGCATCTTCTGCCTTATCTACAGGCTTAGGGCCACAGAGGTGGAAGCTGGTCAGCTTCAAAATGGGCTTGTGTACTTCCACTGTCTTTCCGTCAACTTCCTTGGTGAAGACATTGATGGCAAGCCGCCCGGTGAGGAGAACTTCGCGCCCCTTGGTTATGGTTTGTATCACGCGCTCACCAAGACCGTTCCAGCAATCTACATCGATCCAGAGAGTCTTTTCTTCCTCTTTTTTGCTGCTGTATTCAGTTACTCCAAGACTGAACTTAACAACTTTGTTGCCGGTGTCAGCGAAGCTCACAGCGCGGGGATCTTGTCCGACTCTGCCGATGATGGTCAATTGATTGTTCATGATAGGCACCTCCAGTGCGTTTTAGGTGCCCCAGGTCTTGCATAAGTCGCAGACCGCGCCAGCGCTTTTCGGTGGTGCAAGGACGCGAACGCGCCCGCAGGGGAATCCTTGCGCCTCCGAAAAGTTATGCCAGTATTGGCGCCGTTAAAAAAGCACGGGGGTGCCTCACAAGAAACAAGACAAAAGACAAACAAAGGCACAGGCACAAGTACCAACGGCTGGTTTTGCTGACAGCACAATAGAAGTATAGTTCTGGCTCCAACAATACAAGCAGCAAGAAAGACAAGACAACTGAAATGTAGATTGCTGAAACACTCAAAAGCGTGATGAAAACTCCACGGGAAAGAAGACAACCACAGGCAGACTTCCAAGTATCACTTTCAAGGAAGTAGGAAAGAAAAGGAACAAGACATTCCCAAAGCAGCTTCCACAGAGAGGCACGGGCACACCTGGCAGATGATGAAACCAGCTAGAAGCAATCGAAAGAGCGAAAGAAGCACAAGGCAGGGGCAGGGCAGAAGCAGCCGATTCAGCCGCCCCTGCCCTGGATAGCCCTCAAAATAAGTGCGGATGAGATTCCCTAATGCTTGTCACACCTCGATAAGAGACGATCAAGTGGTCTAGGATCTCAATTCCAAGAAGCTTGCCGGCGGACAACAATTGCCTGGTGGTATCCAGGTCTTCCGGGCTCGGGTCGGTCGATCCAGCAGGATGGTTGTGAGCAACCACAATGCAATAAGCATTACTCAAGATGGCAGCTTTAAAGACCTCTCGTGGATGAACAAGGCTTGCAGAGATGGTTCCGTGACTTACGACGTGGTAGCCGGTCACCTGATTTCTTGCATTAAGGTGTAGAGCTACGAAGTGTTCTTCAGATAGATGTTTCATTGGCTCCAGGTATTGCTCCAGGTCGCAAGGCGTGCGAATCGCAGGCAGGGGCTCGCCTGACGGCTCCCGCAATATTGCGAGCTTTATTTGCGGAATCTTGTACTTGAGATGTTTCTTGAGTGCACGTGTATTCATTTTCAGCTCCTGATGAAAAAGCCGGAATGGCACAAAGGCTCATACCGGCAAGGGTTACAACAGAGGTCATCGGTTAGTTGGCGACAGCTTCCTCCTTCAGGAGAGGTGAGCTCAAAAGAGAAATTGCTGGGCGAGGGGCAGTAAATGCCTGACTGTTCTCCGTGTGAATCCGGCACGCCTCGCGGATTAGCTCGGATCTTGTCTGTGACCTAAACTCAGCAAGCAGATCAATCTGGTCGAGCAGACGCTCAGGTATTGCTATCAAGACTTTCTTTTTCATGAGGGTCGTCTCCCTTTATCGGTGCGGCTTTTCGCCACTTACCGGGGCAAGGGGGAGGCTCGTCGCGTCAAGCGATAAGTGAGCCTGGAAGACAAATCACCTGGTACTACTGCTTGACGCGGGGTGGCGCCGCCCCCTTAGACTAAGAAGGCGAAAAGTGCAGCCCCGTTAGACTGCACGCCAGAAGACAGGCTTACCCAGGTAAACACAAACTGCAAGACTGACATGGCTTAAGCTCAGATCGATTAGTTTGCAGTGGATAAGCAGAGGTAGTTATTTGCGGACAGTTGGTCAATGGCTCAGCCTTGAGAGGCTGGACATGCTTACCGGCTCGATGATACGGGAAGTTGATGATTTGCCCAGGACTAACCATTTTGCGAACGGACGGAAGTAAGTTAAGCGGCAACTTCTCCTCTTCAACCTGCATGAGAGCCAGCTTCCAGACACCTGGACAGGAAGAAAAGGCAAGCAATCCCTGCTCAAAGTTATCGTTATCAATGCTCAAAAATCCCTGGCAATTGGACTGAGACGCAAGCTCCGAGAGTACCGAAAGAAGCTTCGGCTCAAGGAAGCTGCGAGTATAAAACCAGAACTTGCACTGAGGACGTTGCTTGATTGCCATCAACCATGCAGCCGCATAATCGCATGAGAAGTAGTCTCCCACGTCATGGATGCGCAGCGTGTATGGCAAGTTAGTTGCCTCGCCTGATATCTGCGCAGCCAGCCAATCGACCGGCCGTGCCTGATCCACTAAGGCAACAAGATTCTGAGCCAGTAGCTCCGGTCCACCATTACGTAAGAGAAACTCACAGGTGATGTAATTGCGAAGCCGCTTGTGACGCTGAGCTGCGGACTGATACCGGACACCATTTCCATAACAAAGCCGCTTACAAATTTCCGTTGCATAGGTACAGGATTCAGTACGAGATAGGCTAAAAGCCCATCCCACCTTACTATTTTGAGTCAACTCCAGACCGTAATCGTGCGCGCGAGCACTTACCATATTGCCCTCCTTCTGGTTGATAGGGCAGCGACGCTGCCTCCCGGAGGGCGACCGGCTGGGCTCTGCCGTCAAGGCGGGAGGCGCTAACTAGAAGGACAAAAGGAAACAAAACGGCTTGACGGTAGTGGGCGCTCAGCCGGTAAACTTGAAGAACAGCGGAGAGAGCCGCGAAGTCAGGCTCACAACGCTTAAGCGATCGGCAAATGAGTGAAATCTGATGTGGTATCGCCCACCAAAACAAATGTCAAGAAAGTACACTTGTTAGCGGTGGGAACTTTGCAATTTTTTCTAAAGACGGTACGAGTCTTATCGAGCTCACTGAGCGCTTCTTGCGACTTCAGAGAACGCCCTGGCGATACTGTCATCTAGCACCACATCCAGTGGCATCATCATAACAGATCGGCAGATCAAATAGAACGAAATTCTAAAAAGACCCCCAGTTAGGGCGGACGAACCACCAGCTGCGGACCATTTAGGACAGAGGACAGCTGTTCTTTCAGGGCGGATATATAAATCTGCAATGTGTTCTGACTGTCATAGTCAGGAGCCAGGGCTAGATACCCCAACAAAATGACCAGGAGTACTTTGATTTCCTCAACGGAAAGGGTCGAAGGATCGTTCTTGGTAAGACTGGTTACTTCTGCCAACCAAGATGATTCAGAAGCCTTCTGGGTGGCATGAGCGGTTTTCTCTGCCTGGCGCTGCTCTCTTTGCGATCGCATGGATATCTCATAGATAATCCGGCGAGCTGCCAAGCGACCCGGCGGCATATCCGAATTAGAAGGAATGGTAGGGGGCTGGGTTTGAGTAGAACCCGCCCCCACCACATCGTTATACTCGTCCGTACAGATTGCAAAGAACCCTTCAGCAAGGTCCTCATAGTCCTGACGCCAGATATCAGCGTGGTTATATAGAGTCTCCCTGGAGCACCCGGCGGCCTTCTGCAACTCCACGGTGGTGAAGGAGCGCTGCATTTTCTTGAGCCCGTCGAGGGCGTCTGATATGCGCTTACGTGCGTCGGTCTTGCGATTGGCGTTCTCCCTTATCCAGGAGATGGGGCGCTCGGGGGCGTACTTAACCGGTTCGGTAGACTGCTTGTGTGCTGGACGCCAACTAGCAGCTCGCTCTACCTGGGCGTAAGCATCAGCCCGGCCACGGTTAATGTCTTCACTTTGCCCATTGTTTCTGGTGTGTAAGAACTCGTCGATGGCCCATTGGCGCTCTTGTTCGTATCCATATCCCAAAGCTGGCAGGTCGCGGCTCGGGTCGCCGTAGAAGAAATAATGGCCGACACATTCAATAGCTTCAGCGCGCTGGGATGGACCATTCAAGCCGTTGAGATGATACAGCCGTCCTTTGTACCAGTTCTCTACGATGATGCCTGGCGGCAGTCGGTGGAACACCCCTCGAACAAAATCGGAAAATTCAGACTCCGGAACGGCCTTCAGGGCAGCACGTATAGGCACGACGTTGTTGACGCGGTCACCGCGACCGTGGACGGAAGCGGAAGCCTTGCGTTGCTCCAGCTCCTGGACGTGCGCCTTGAGCCTCCGGAAATCCTCAAAGGAATTAGCGTCGCCGTCTAGTACGTCGAGAAATAATTCGAGCGCATAGGTAGCATCAAGCTCATTTCGCTCATGCTCTATCTCCAAAGTCTTTTTATCAAGCCAGGCAAAACCAGGCTGCATCGGCAACCTCAGCCCCAAGCCCATAGAGCCTTGGCTGCCTGGATGAGGGAAAATCTCGAGCTGTCCTTTTGCGACCTGGAAGTCATTCAATGTAAGGAGTTTGAATAATTGCCGCCTAAGTTCGAGACTGGCAATGGGTTCCTCGAAGAAAAGGTATAAATGCCAACCACCACTGTAACTTGAGCGATAAAGTGAAGATCGAGAAAGACCCGCTTGAGACAAGCACTGTAGCAACTTCTCAAGTGACTGCTTGTTGTGATAGCGACTGTTCTGGTCAATATCTAGGACTGCAAACCGGCTTGTTTTCCCGGCACGACAGCCGATATAGAACTTAGGATGGGCGCAGGCAATGGCCTTTAATATCTCCGAATCAGGCAGCTTCCAGCTCTCGTTAGCCGAGTACCAGGAGCCACCAGAGAGAGGTTTGTAGATGTAACCAAAGCGGTGGAACAGCTCAAGAAACTGGGCGACGCAAGTCTCCCACCCTTTCGGGAAGTACTGCAGTCGATCAAATCTAGTCGGCGCGGTAGCTGATGCTAAGCGCGCTTGAGCCAGTCCGTTGATAGTCGGCACCCAAAGTTAATTAGGGATGAGTTGACCTATCCGGACCGTTCGTCTATCCTGAAGTCAATTCGCGAAACTTCCAAAAACGCGACAACAACTGAATAACGAGATCCGCAAAAGGTCTCTAAAAAGACATCGCTCCAAGCGATGTTTTTTTATCGGTAACTTTGTCCTTTCTAGGAGGCTAGAGCCTCTATATATCCGTTCGATATGCACCACTTTTGGTGGCATCGACCGATGACACTATATTATTTGCGTTAAAACCGATCAACTCTTTACTACCCGAATAGATCGAATGGCGGCGGCTTTCGGAAGGCTGGAAAATTTCGATACTTAAGCCTAGAAATGGTTTCACGGCATTTATTGCGGCTTGCGATTATTTGGCACCACGATAGCAAATCAGGTGTCGGAATCGGCCAGAAGTTTTTCCAGCCGGTATCGAAACAAACTTCCAGTATATGGAAATATCAAAACCAGGACAAGAAGAACAGGCTAGAAACGGCTCAAAAAACCCCGAGAGCATCGCCACCCCGAACATACCGGACGAGCAAGCAATGAAGTCCACAGTATATCCAACAGTGTTTTTCCACCCCGCCCTGGAAGGAGGTTGGAAATTTTCCAAGGGTATCGAAGCGCTTCCAGCCCGGGGTCGAAAGAAACGGAGGGAGCTGCTTCCAGCCCCTGCCAAGGGATTCAAGAGACAGCCCGAATGAATACCAGGAAGGGGATCTCCGACTGGAAATAACTTCCAACCGTCTCGAAAAGCGCAAGAAGCGGGCTGGAAAATTCGGCGGCAAAAATTTCGAGAGTCCCGAATCGGTTATTGACTGAGATTTCCATACCGGAAGGAGTTTCGAGGCAGTGGCTAGAAGCGTTTCCAGGCTCCCACGGAATCCGAGCCACAATGCGGCTTGAGCAATGAAGAAATACTTTTCCTTTCTGCGAAAAAGCCGTATAATGCCCACGGGGTAAGGGTTTGCAATATTCAATAGATACACATTGGATATAAGGAGTGCCGTGTCGCGAACGATTTCAGTCAAGGAAGCAGCAGCAGCCCTGGGTATTACGCCAAGAGCGGTGACGTACCGCCTGGAAAAGGGACAACTCAAAGGCACTCTGAACAAGAACGAGTTCGGCGTCCCGGAATGGCGCATATATCCCAACAAAGAAATCATGGCCGGTCTGAATAGCCAGCCGGAAACAACGACGACAACAGGTCCGATAAATTTCGAGCCCGAGGATGTAGTCGAAGCGGAATCGGTAGATGCACCGGATGGACCAGAAGCCGCAACACAAACCGAGCCTCGATTTGCCACTGAGTTTCAGAGCCTCGTCGAGCAATGCGTCCGCCCTCTGGTCGAAGAGGTGAAGGCCCAAGCGCTAGCGCTTGCGGAGAAAGAGCGCATCATTGAGGACCAGAAAAGACAACTTCGCCTCCTCCCCGACTTCCAGAGACAAGCCGAACAGGAGCGTCAGCACGCCGAAGAAGAGAGGAAGGCTGCGGAACTCCGGGCACTGGAAATAGAAGCCTTAAACAGGCAAATAGCTGCCATGGAAGAGCAGAAACGTGAGCTTGAAGAAAAGGCGAGTCAGGCAAGTATTCTTGTTAGCGACCTTGAGGCCCTGAAGACGAAAGTTCAGGAGCTCGAAAAACCTTGGTGGAAAAAGTGGTTCGCCCCCCGAGATGTAAGTTAGGGATCGCCCAGGCTTTCAAACTTGAAATGTTGGCACTTCATACCGAACACATGCTCCAACCGAGGATGATCTGTGAGCGTGTCGATGTTTCCATCGTAGCTCTTATAAATTAGTCCTGGAGAAGTTCTTTTCCAGCCCGTCGCGAGATCGACAACAATTCCTACGGCAGTTGAAGCGAGCACGCCGTTTGGCCAGACGACTTGAGGATTGGGGCCAGCATCTCCGTACCTTTGCGCTTCGGCAGCCAGGGTTCGCTCGTTCAGGAAGCCGATGCAGTGGAAGCAAGGATAGCCAGGCATGGACAGGATGACCTGTCCGGCCATACGCGGGGTCTGACTGGGCAGCTGGACCACATCCATGCCGACATCGACCAGCGGTATAAGGTATCTTCGACAGGCAGCCTCAAGCTGCCGGCGTTCATCAAAGCCATCGATGCAGCCAACCACAATGTCGCAACTCCTTAGAGCATCGACGTTTTCTTGCCAACGAGCCGGAACCGGCATTGTTCTAGCCTGGCTGTTGATGCTTGCTATGACGCGATCGGCTATCTGTATCTTCATGCGCCCTTGAGCTACATCTTCCTCGGTTGCCCCTACGAGCCTGTTCAAGTTGTAGATGTCGATTGCTTGGTGATCGAACAAGACAAAGTCTGAGAATCCAAGGTGGCTTAGCTGTTGGACTACATGGGAGCCGCCACCGCTAAGACCAATGATACCGATACGTAGCGAGTGGATTTGTTGAGGAGCGAGCGCTCCCAGAAAGCCCTGCCTGCTAAAGCGCTCACCGCCATTGAACTTTGGCAAGCCACTAATGACTCGGGTAGGTTGCCCAACTACAGTTATACGGTCCACGGACTGAAGCGTGCCACCAGGCATGATGGCTTTAGCAGCAGCCTCTTCATGTCCCAGAACAAGCATACCGTGGGGCATAGCAGGATTAGCGTGGGTCAGGCTTTCAATGATGCGCGGAATCTCTTCGAGGTCCATGCGACTGAATCTCGGGATCCCGGGAAAGTCATGCATGTGAACATGAAAGATACCTTCGTCGGACGAGATCGAGGTTTGCAGGGCAGTCCTTATCGCCAGGTTGTTTATGCGCGCACCTGAAAATTCATCGGGAATATATTGATCGTCTTCTACTGGCCAGTAATCGGCGACCAGAAGCAGTTCGGTTGTGCCGCCGCGATTTCCAAGCCTGACGCGGCAAAAGCCTATTCGCTCATATGCGTATGGATGAGGCCTTGCTAAATCAGCAAGCATTAGACTGTAGAGTTGGCGCGGGATTTTAAGCTGGACTTTTTTCATCGTAACGCCCTCAAGTGCATGGCAATCATTTGGACAAGGGTCAGCCCTGGTAGCGTTCTCCAAGAGAATGCGAACCAATTGCGAGCCAGTATATGCACATTGACTGCATTCCAGTTAAGAGCTTCCGTGCATGTACGGCTAGAGAATGTTGGCTGCTGGGGGTAATAGAGCCGAGAGTGGTAGCCATCCATGTGGACGGGTCGAAGGAGCAGGTCCACCTTCTCTGGGCTGGCGCCACCGGGAAGGGCAACGTCAGGGAGGAGGAAGTACGGCGTACCGCCTTCCTCCATCTGCCTAGCGCCAGGATAGATGGAGAGAAGCTCGTCAATTTGTTCTTGAGAGAATTCCATTTATGACGAGCCTCCATCGCGAGGGTGAGAGATGAACTTTTCCCCGCCCTTGATCTGCACCGTGGCGTTGTCCTGGAGCGGTTCGAGCTTGCCATCAATCACTTGCTCGACCTCATCTGCCGCACAAATCTCCGCCCAGTCTTTTAGCGAAGAGACCGCGAGAGATCCTTGCGGTATGTTGTAGCGTTTGCGGTTGATGGTTATATGGACCATTTCCGGCTCTGGATGCGTGCTATGGGTTGCTGTATCTTGCATTTCCAATCTCCTATTCGAGCTTAGTATTAGGACAAGTCATAAAGACAATCGTGAAAACTGAGTTTTCAAGACAGTTCGGCGCTTATTTACTTTTTTGTATTTCGGCGAACGGTCTCTACAACAGTAGTTTTCTTGTGGGCGGCGGCATACGTTTTGGTGACAAATTGTCCGGTGCCAGCATCCCGGGCAACTTTCACTGTCTTTGGAGTAGCTTTCTTGCTTGACATTTGTTATCTCCCCCTTTCGGAATTGAGCCAAGTGGACTATAATCTAGATTGAAACACAAAATAGTCCCGTTTGCAACCGACAACATTCATTATATAGGAAGGGTTTTAAAACCGAATGGACGAAACTAAGGTTGATGCAAAGGAAATAGTCCAACTTGCCCGACTTGCTCTTCAGGGCAAGAAAGATGACGTAGAGCTTTTCGTCAGGCGCCTAGCCAACAAGTACCGAGCTGCTATTCCTGAGCTTTCAGTACAGCTAGGATCCCTTATCAGAGAGGCGCCCGCGGCCGACAAATCTTCTGTGCTTCGACGCGGAACTACCGAGACACCACTAAACCCGATACCCGTGGATAGCGATTCGCGAATGCTCTTAGCGCGCTCGGAATTCCCGGTGAGAGTACCAGCGGAGCCTATTTGGTCGCCCGAAGTGAGCGAAAAGATTTTTCAGATAGTCAACGAGCGTAACCACAGAGATGATTTATCGATAGCAGGATTGACGCCGACACGGTCGGCCATCTTCACAGGACCACCTGGTGTTGGCAAAACACTAGCCGCTAGATGGACTGCACAAGCATTAGACAAGCCGCTTGTAACACTCGACCTTTCGGCAGTAATGAGTAGCTTCCTGGGGAAAACAGGGACAAACGTTCGAAGCGTCCTAGACTATGCAAAGACTGTCGAATGCGTTCTATTGATCGACGAATTTGATGCAATAGCGAAACGACGAGATGATGCGGTTGAGGTAGGAGAACTGAAGCGCTTGGTAACAGTGCTCCTGCAAGAGATTGATGACTGGCCAGCCAACGGTTTGCTACTGGCGGCGACTAATCATAAAGAGCTTCTCGATCCAGCTGTGTGGCGCCGGTTCGATATGATAATCGAATTTCCAATGCCGGACGAACCCGGGGCCGGCAAGGTGATACAGCGCCTTCTCGATGAGAGCTTGGCAGAACCAATGTACCTGGATATTTTCACTCGCCTTTTGAAAGGACTCTCTTATAGCGAGATTGAGCGCGAGGTTATTAGAGCTAGGCGTAACGCAATCGTGCACGGAGTCCCAATGAAAGACACAATGAAGGGGTTGATTCTGGATCACGCTAGAAACTTGAACAAGCCTGACCGTATTCGACTTGCTGAAGAACTGATCTTGAGCGGGTTCTCCCAGCGACAGGCTCACGACTGGACTGGAGTCAGCCGCGACACCATACGCAAGCATGCCACCAACGAGAAGTCATAACGAGAGGAAGCTAGAATGCCAGAAGGGAAAAGGAATTACTTGCTTGGTTACGGCGAAAGACTCACAGAGAAAATTGCGCCACCCAAGATAAAACCAAGCAAAGTAGATGCATACCAATTCGCCGATGCGCAGCAACGGCTTGCACCCAAGATAGCTGCAGTATCTAAAGGGCTGGACGAACTGCCCTCATCCTGCTGTCCAGACGACGAGACAGTAGCAGCTCTAAAACTACATCCGGCCTACCTAGCCAAAAGCTATTTCCCTACAGGACTGCTTCGTGAAGTTGGACTGGAAGCTATTGGCAGTCGAGCGGTAATGGTTAAACCAGAAAAGACGACTTCCAAGAAAAAGCAAGACAAGGACGGGATGCCGCTAGAGGCTCCATCAGCAGAAATCTACATCGCTGGCAAGCGCAGATCCTTCAGACGTTGGGCGCAAGTTATCAAAACATGGACCGAAAATACGAGCGGTGCCGATGAGTTAATCAGAGTAGAAGACGTACGCCTGATAGCGCCGGAAGAGCGGCTTAAACCAATGCGCTCCAAAGATGACCGCCCACTCCTGGAAGTCGTTTTACATGCGAGCCCAGAGACAGACTACATTGTCGAATCCTTTGAAGAGTACATGAAGGAACTTGGCGCTGAGGCCGATCTATCCAAACGGATCTACGTCAACGGGTTGTGCTTTTTGCCCGTGCGAGTACCGGTAAAAGCACACAGAGATTTGGCCAAGTTTTCATTTCTCCGTGTCGCCAGAGAAATGCCGCGACTGCGAGGACCAGTAGCCGGATCGGCGAAGAAAGGTAATTCGGTTTCCGCTCAACTACCAAAAGGCAAAGCCGTTGATCCCAGCCTGAGTGTTGCAGTGTTTGATGGCGGCATTCCCAAAGACCATCCGTTAACCGCCTGGGTAAACAGAAAAAAGGCTCCGGGTATTGCTGATGCGGTCCCAGAATTTCAACAACACGGATTAAGCGTCACGTCGGCATTATTATTCGGCCCAATTGAAGACGGAGTGTCGATAGCCGCGCCTTACGCAAACGTTGATCACTACAGAGTTTTGGATGTTAATTCCAAGCACGATCCGCAAGAACAATATTTTGACGTTGTTGAACGAATCGTTGACAGGCTTCAACAAAAAAAATACGAGTTCGTCAATCTGAGTATCGGCCCGGATCTTCCCATAGAAGATGACGATGTACATGTCTGGACAGCTAGGCTTGATCAGCTATTTTCTGACGGACAGACATTAGTTTGCGTTGCCGCTGGCAATGCTGGCGAACGAGATTGGGAAAGCGGAAACGCCCGAATACAAGCCCCGTCGGATGGCGTAAACGTCCTGTCCGTTGGAGCATGTGACAGCCTGACTAGCTCGTGGAAACGCGCTCCTTATAGCTCGGTTGGGCCCGGGAGAAACCCAGGACGAGTGAAGCCTGACGTTGTTTCCTATGGCGGGACAAACAAGGAGCCATTCTGGGTTGTAGCCGAAGGGGGTCATGGCGCTACAAGTGGGATATATGGCACAAGTTTTGCCTCTCCCTCGACTTTACGAACAGCGCTTGGCATAAGAGCGACCCTCGGTGCGACAATACAGCCCCTGGCGCTTAAGGCACTGCTCATTCACCATGCGGAGGACGGCTCGCACGAGATGCGTGAGGTCGGCTGGGGCAGGATTCCTCCAAATATTGATGATTTGATCACCTGTGAAGCCGGAACCGCTTCGATTGTTTATCAGGGTCGACTAGAACCCGGGAAGTACGTAAGAGCCCCTATACCGCTGCCAGAGGGAACAATTCCCGGCACAGTTTCCATTAAGGCAACCTTTTGTTTCGCCAGCGAAACGGATCCCAAAGATCCGCTCAACTACACCAGGGCGGGGCTGGAAGTCGTGCTCCGCCCGCATGCCGACAAGCGGAACGACCCTAAACAGCAGCACGCCGACACCAAGCCATTTTTTGGCAAAAGTGAAGCTTATCAAAGCGAAGAAGAGCTACGAAGAGATGCTCACAAATGGGAAACCAGCATAAAAGCGCAGAAGAACTTTAGGGGAGACTCTCTCAAAGACCCCGTTTTTGACATTCACTACAACGCTCGCGAAGGCGGGGCCGTTACACTCAATGCAAAGGAAATTCCCTACGCTCTCGTTGTGACTGTCACGGCGAAGAAGATGTCCGATTTGTACGACCGGATTGCCAATCGCTATGAGTACATGCTGGAAGAGCTAAAACCTGTCGTACAGCAGCAAGTCAAGATCAGAGGCAAGGTGCAGGGGTAGGCACGATGTTTCTCATAGCCATTTCACTTGCTAGATTGCTGCCCATTCATGAGATAGCAGAGCGGCCTGCTCAAGTACTGTCTGGGTGGCTTTCTCCTGCTTGTCAGGCGGATAACCGTACTTGCGCAAGCTTCGTTTAACCAGCACGCGCAATTGGGCTCTGACATTCTCACGAATTGTCCAATCAATGGTAACGTTAGCACGCACAGTCTTAACCAGCTCCTGAGCGATAATTCGCAACGTGTTATCGCCAAGGACAGACACTGCACTATCATTGGTTTCAAGTGCATCGTAGAAGGCAAGCTCGTCTTCGTTCAATCCTAGTTGCTCGCCACGTTGGCGCGCAGCTTTCATCTCTTTAGCGAGGGTAATCAATTCTTCGATAACTTGAGCTGCTTCTATAGCTCGGTTCTGGTAGCGCCGCAGAACGTTCTCCAGCATCTCAGAAAAAGAACGCCCTTGAATGATGTTCCGTTGGCTTCGCGTCCGTATTTCGCCGGTCAGCAGCTTTCTGAGCAGTTCTACAGCAAGATTCTTCTGCGGCAAGCCTTTTACTTCAGAAAGAAATTCATCCGATAATATTGAGATATCTGGCTTCTTGAGCCCGGCCGCAGCGAAGATATCCATCACCCCTTCGGGTGCCACTGCTCGTGAAATGATTTGTTGTACCGCCTGGTCGATGTCTTCATCAGGGCGGGAATCAGCCGGAGAACGCTTTGAGAGCACAGCCTGCAGTGCCTGGAAGAACGACACATCATCGCGAATTTCCATAGCTTTGTCGTGCGGTACAGATAGAGCAAACAGCTTCGACAGATGGCGCACGACACCTACAAAGCGCTCTTTGCCGCGCTCTTGAGCAAGGATATGCTCTTGTGCGGGCGGCAACAGCGACAGCTTCTGTTGAGGCGTGCCGGTTGTCCATAGGGACCAATCAAAACCGTGCAGAAGCCCTACGCACTGCTCATACCGTTCCAGCATTTTGGCTACGGCTTCATCCTGATTGATTGCGGTACGGCCAGTGCCACCACTTTCTGTGTAAGTCGCTAGGGCTTCTTTCAATTCGCGTGCTAAGCCTAGATAATCGACAACCAAACCACCCGGCTTATCTTTGAAAACACGGTTGGCCCGAGCAATCGCCTGCATCAAACCATGACCGCGCATAGGCTTGTCCATGTACATGGTGTGCAAGGACGGCGCGTCAAATCCAGTCAGCCACATATCACGCACAATCACGAGCTTGAACGGATCTTTTGCGTCGCGGAAGCGATTGGCAAGGGACTCTCGACGCGACTTGCTGCGAATATGTTTTTGCCACTCAGCCGGATCGGAAGCAGATCCGGTCATGACGACCTTGATTGCCCCCTTCTCGTCATCGTCTTCATGCCACCCTGGACGCAACTTGATCAGCTCTTCATACAGAGCAACAGCGATACGACGGCTCATACAGACTATCATCGCTTTGCCGGTCATCGCTTCAAAGGGCTCTGTTGCAAATACTGCCCGGAAAAGTTGAGACGAGTTGTGAGACGTGTTTCCCCGTTCTGTTTTCTGATTATGCAGCCTCAAATTCAGCCATGAGCGATTTCCAAAACTCACCGTAGGCATTTTGGCTATCTAGCCCGAACTGTTTTTCGACTAGATACACTTCGCCCTTGATGCCTGGAAACAGCTGCCAGGCGTGCATTTGCCCCTTGCGAAACATGCGCATGACTTCAAAGCCTTTGATGGTGGCATAAGCAGTCTTCATAGACTTGAAGCCACGAACTGGCTTTAAAAGCCGCTTTAGCTTGCCATGATCTGCTTCCAACCTGTTGTTTAGATACTTGACCTGTCGGTGTTTAAGATCAACGTCACACTTCCCTTCATCTTTCATCTCTCTAAGAGCAGCCCCGTAAGCGGGGTTCTTATCTGTGTTGATCGTTTCCGGCCTATCATAGGACTTTTGTTTTCTCAGTGCCTTACAGAGAAACCGCTTTGCCATAGCAGTACTTCGAGTGTGTGATAGGTAGAAGTCTAAGGTTCGGCCTTGTTTGTCTATAGCCCGGTAAAGGTACTTCCATACGCCTTTTACCTTAACGTAGGTTTCATCAACCTGCCAAGACGTGGAGTAGGACGGACGATAGTGCCAGCGCAGACGCTTTTCGATCTCCGGCGCGTAGTGCTGGACCCAGCGGTAAATGGTAGTGTGGTCGACATCAACGCCGCGTTCTTCCATCATCTCTTCGAGATCTCTGTAGCTGATGCCGTACTTGCAATACCAGCGAACACACTGGAGGATAATCTCGCCCTGAAAGTGCCGCCATTTGAAGTCGCTCATAGCTTGAACCTCAGACTCAGATTAAAACCAGGGGCGCCGAATAGGTATACTTCGTAGAATATCAGATATGCGAACTAACTGTGCCAAAAGAGATAGCCAATGACCAAGCACAAACCCCAAAAGCCCGCCAATTTCGCAGCATCAAAACAGATTGCGAAATCCGAGGCGGTAAAAAAAATAGTCCGGGTGGTTCGGCAGCATCGCCTCTCGTATGACGCCTTCATCGCTGTCTGTCAGCAGGTCAGGCTCAAGTTAAAGATGGAAAAGCCCAAGAAAGAGAGGCGGCTGCCGGAGCTGTTGTCTCTGGCTGAGCTCAAGAAGTTCTTCAAGACTGTGCAGAAGTGCGGTGATACCCAGCACGAACTGATGCTCAAGCTGATGCTTTACACGGCCGTCCGGGTAAGCGAGCTGGTCAACATTCGGGTCAGCGACGTGGACCTCGATGGCTGCAAGATCTTTATAGACAACGGCAAAGGGAGCAAGGACCGGTATATTCTCTTTCCTTCGGACTTCCGGCTGGCCTTGCAGACTTATATGGATGCCAATGAAAGCAACGACTTTCTTTTTGAGTCGAGACTGAACCAGCCATTTACGCCCAGGAGGGTCCAGCAGATCATTCGCAGGTATGCCGACCTGGCCGGCATCAACCGGAGCGTTCATCCGCACCTGCTGCGACATCAAATGCTCACATTCCTGACCGCCCAGGGGCTCTCCGATGCCAAAATACAGCTCATCTCCGGGCACGGAAACCGAAAGAGCCTTGAGCTTTATCAGCACCTGTCTCTTGCGGCTATCGAGGGCGACTACCAAAAAGCTGTTCGCAACTTAGAGATTTAGAAATTTTTTGCAACAGAGCCCTCAATAGTTTGGCCAAATCTCTTACCGGAATCGTCCGTAACTGTGTAAGCCACCAAATCCTAGGGAGTTGAAACCTAAGTAAGTCAGCATGGTCAAAAGCATTCCTGTGACCGCAACAAGCGATAACTTTTCGGCTGAGCATTCATGGTGAATGCGCAAGTGAATGTAAGCGGCATAACCAACCCATGTTGCTAGGGCCATCGACTCTTTGGGATCCCACGACCAGTAGCTACCCCAGGAGTGATTTGCCCACAAGCCACCAGTGATGATACCAATGGTTAGCAATGGGAAACCGATCATGATTGAGCGGTATACTACTTCTTCATAAAGCTCAGCGTGCTCTTGGTTGATCTTCTTCGTGGACTGTTGAGGAAGATTAACCCAAGCACCTGCAAGTCCAGACAAGCTACCTCCTACGAATAAACCTTGCAAGACAAAACTGTTCATATCCGTGAAAGTTCCCAGAGCAATCGCCGCGATTCCGGCAGCCAATGCAGCCAGCGCGAGAAGCATTGAACGTAAGCGCGTTGTTTTCCACAATTGCACGAAGGCTGAAAGTCCGGCGATGAAAAACATCGCATAAGACATTATTAGTGGCGGGACGTGAATTTGGCGCCAGTAGCTGACAAGTGCAGGGGCGAGTGGTTTGATCTCGTGCTGCCCTGCTGGTAGCCAGCTTCCATACAGAAAAAACGTAGCAGCAGTCATGCTCGCCAGCCAGCCTAGCTGCTTCAACCCATATGACCGAGAAATCAATAAATAGCCCCCAATTACGGACCAGGCAAACCAGAGTAGTGACTCATACAAGTTTGAAAGCGGGAACCTATTGGACTCGATTCCGCGCGCAATAATTGCTGAGCTTAGAGCAGCAAAGCCAACAAACAATATGATGTTGCCGGTTTTGATCAACCAATCCTGCCTTTTGGGTAGGGCGTTTGATCCGACAAAAAACCAAAAGGAGACTATGGATAGCACCCCTGCTGTATTTATTAGTACCGTCTGAAACTCTGACACTGTTTTACCCCATTACTCAGGTGTTGTCGGCTGGGCGCGCTTCCAATTCTCCGGCAGCTGGTTCGCCGAACCTCGCTTTGAGCCTCGCGAGAATCTTCTCGAGATTGCGCTGAAAGGTGGTTCTGGACTTCTTTGAGATACCAGCAATATGCAATCGTGACACCCCGCTAGAGCCATCGATAGCTTGCCCCCAGACCTGGCGGTAGGGAATTGCCGCCATTACAACGCCCAGCGTGATAATTGCAAAAGCAGCGTAGGTAATAGGCAACCCCGGATCGGCTTTGTATTGAAGCCCGGTCACCGGCATCGGCTTTATGTAGCCGAGCGCAGCCTCTCCGATTCTTGCTTTGCCACCCTGTGGAACCTCTGTTAGCATTCTAGGTTGTTGCCATCCGGGAATTTTGGCAAATATCCGCAGCGGTTTATCCTGTCCTCTCAGCGAGAAGATAAGCGTCGTTTGTTTATCGAGCTGCATAAGTGCAACATTTGCATTACCCATTTGCCTTAAGGGCAAATGCAAGGTGTGCCCGTTGACCGAAATTTCAATAGAATCCAGGCCCCAGCTCGACTGATATACATCTACTCCGTCGAAAGAAAGTGGGGTGTTTACCGAAATCTCTTGTTGTTTTAAAACCTTACCGTTCGTCCCGATAACGGAAAGTTTGCTGTACCACTGTTTCGCTTCGCCGTTTTCATAGTCCTCTCTATGTGTTGATTCGACGCGCACTTTCCAACGGGGCGGGCTTCCGATCCATAGCTTACTGTGCTCCGAATTATCGAAATTGAGAAAGCCTCCTGGCGCCACGGGCTTGAATCCGCTAAAGCCTGTCCATGATGTGATGGTCACACCCACGAGCAGGGACAGCAGCCCTATATGTGTAACTGTCGAAGCCAATATTGCAAGTTTTGCCCGCTCTGCTTTTAGCTTTCCATCCTTGATCTCAACCAGGAATCCCTGCTTTTTCAATTCCGAGCCAAGGGACTCCAATGCTTCAACTGCTGGGCAATTGAGCCTGACATCTAGGCTATTCGGAAACCTACCAATCTCGTGTTCTGACAGGAACACCATTTGTTTTTTGAGCAAGCGTGCTTTTGGAAAGACGCGTTGAACGCTGCAGGCAACCATATTCAAGGTAATCATGCCGATTAGGCCAAGAAAGAACGGAGTGTGAAACAGATCGGTGATGCCCAACCGGCGAAGACTCGCCGCCATGCCGGTTCCGAATACCTCTTCAACTCTCTGGAAGCCCACCTGCGGCTCTTGGGGACACCATGCCCCCACTAGAACAGACAGAGCAATCAGCGTCATCAAAATTATTGTAAGTTTCACAGAGGCAAAGGGAGAAAGACGCACTGCTACACCTCAGCGTGTTCTGCGAACTGGCTCAAAGTTTCTCCAACTGCGGGGATACAGGACTTCTGTGCACTGCTGGCCATCCCTAAGCCCTCTTCTTTATTGGAGCTAGGAGCATCAAAATTAGGGTTTCTAGATGTTCCTGCGCCAAGCGAGAATCCATTTTCTTAGTGTTTTTCTTGATAGCGGAGACTATTGCATCAAGCAGCAGATCTTCCGATTCAAGCCTCTGCTTCGTCCTTTTGCCTTTAAGAGAATCCTTCCAGCATTGCCTTAAACGATTCAACTTTGAGTCAATATGGATATCACTTTCGATCTGCCTAATCGAGAACAGCAGCGCTTCATGCTCAAAATAGCCTTCCTGTCGATACGCTTTGTAGAGCGATGTCAGCTCAGTTATCCTGTTTCTTAACTCGGTGAAACAGTTGTTATCTCGAACCACCCCGGTGCCGCAGCTCGGCGTACCACCTAATGCGATAAGCCTATGTGCCAGTATGGGAGCAGCGCTCTCGCCTAGCAGAAAAACATCCTCAGGCGTAGCCAGACGGGCGCGCTGTAGGCCTCTCGCGCTCTCTGTAAGGAAAAATGCTTCTATATGGTTACTTGTTCTAAGAACTAGCCGGTTTTGGCTTTCTCTCTCTAATACCTGCTCAACAGCCTGTTGGTTAACCGAGTGCGTTCTAAGGTAAAACAATCTTGCCAGCGCCGATCTACTTGAAGATAGGTAGACGTCCTCACTGCATGAAAGTGATTGAATTAAGAAAGTATCACAAAGTGAAAGCAAATCCATTTCAATTTCCTGTGGTTGCGCTGCGTGCGCTGATCCAAGAGCTTATCGCCCCCGCAATGAGCTCTACATCTTTCTTGCTGAGAAGCCGCTCATATTCCAACACTAAATGCCCGTAAGGAATAGCGAGAAGTGTTTTATCGCTGGACCCTATTTTTAGAAACAAGTTCCAAGTAGACATGGGCTCAACCAGCGAATCCTCGACGCCTTGTATCATCAGGACTGGTACTCCAGACAGGTTGGCTGCCGCTGGCTCGTTTTTGTTCATGAAGAGTTGGAAACGGGCCAAGTCTAGAGGCGAAAATAATTTCCTATTCCTTTTGTCGCTCTCCCAAGTTTTCGCTAGAGCACTATCCTGCGAGCTTGCCTGTCTGATTAGATTGGATCCTTCATCGTAGTTTCTGTTTGGGCCAGCAAGCGAATGCAAAAAAACCTTGGCTGCTTCTCTATTTCCCTTGAAACGACGCGCAGCCGGTGCCGACAATATCAGGCCGGCAATCTGCTCCTTGTATCTTTCTGCGGATTGCAGCGCAGTTGCTCCGCCCATAGACTCTCCAAGGAGAAATATTGGTGCGCTCGGGTGCTCTTGTTTAACCTGTTCAATTACCTCCGCCATATCGACTACGGTGCCAGCTGGGTCAACGGCCGTACAGCCGCGGGCATCAGAATCGCCTCCAAAACCGCGCACTTTTACCGCATAAACCGTGAATCCCTTACTGGCTAGTTTCTTCGCTAGCGTAGTATAGGCGTCTCCAGTTAGACCAAACCCATGAACGCACAAAAGTACTCCAGATTCACTTCGATCAGATGGCATCCACGAGCGATAAACATGGCAATTCTTCGGCTCCGAAGGTTGTTCCAACTCCTTCTCCGATACTGCGCATTTCGCAATGGCCGTATTCGGGAGCAAGCAAAATATTCCAAGAGCCATCACAAGCACCCGCAGGAAGAACCTCATAGCTCTTCTCCAGCGTTGTTGTCAGCCAGCTGTACTTGGAGTATTTCTGCAAGCCCGGCATCGAATTTCGATAGCTCGTACCTTATGTCTTGAAGCATTGCGTGTCACTCCTGGACCACTGCAACGGAAAGTACATAACCTTTCCCTTTGTTTTTGCATTCCCATCTACCCTCACAAGCTTTTTTGACAAACCCTAGCCTGGACCAGCGTTCGATTAGCTGTTGCCTTCGTGATATCGAGCCGCCTTCGCCGCCAGGCGAGTCTAGATAGCCCCAAATGAGTTTCGGAAAAACGTCACTCTGGGCGCTAAGATCTAGAAAATCTGATACCAAGCCTTTCAACATCTCGGAGCTCCGGTGCTCGTCTCGCTGCTGCCACAAACCAACCGCTGCCAAGCTTGTATCGACTACTCCAGACGAGACATCGAGAATCGAATGTGATGTGTGGAGCTGTTCTTCCCTAAAACCAAGGGAGCTGCCTACGAGCCCACCCATTACACCGCTTGCCAAGTTCGCTAACAGCGCTAGCTTGAGTGATCGATCACGTTTTTTCTCGAGCTTTGCCTGGAATTCTCCGACTTTTGCGATCTCTTTGTCTACTCTTCCAATGGCTGCTCGAACCTGAAAAGATCCAAGTAAAAGCCTCTCAATCCTTCTGAGTTTGGTAGAGTTTGTATCGTCCTGTGTGCTTGTGGTAACCTGAATTTTTAGCAATTTTGCCAGCTGGCCGGCATCTCCCGAGTACACGGACTCGGCGCCAACTGATAGGTTTGTTGCGAAGCTTAGCAAGCAGAGACAGAGGGTTCCAACGAGTCCTCTAGGCTTCATTAGATCCCCCTTCTCTACTTCAACGTCTTCAGGTATTCAATCAACGAGGCTCGATCTCCAGCCCCAACCACACCCTTGGGGAAGGAATCTCCCATGTAATTTCCGGGAATGAATCCTTTTGGATCCGCTAGGTGCTTATCCAGAGAAGAGTCGTTCCAAATCACAGTGGAATTCTTCATGGCGCCAGAGTAGTCGTAGTCACTAAGTGAGCCTGCCTTGCGCCCATAGACGCCGAATAACGATGGACCAACGCCGTTATCGCTGGGTTGAACACTATGGCAACCTTGGCAACTGTTGAATAGAGCTTTCCCTGTCTTCGCATCACCTTCTATGATCACTTTCTGGGAATTTTCAGCAACCGGTTTCGCGTCGAGGGCAAGAAGAGGGTACTTGTTAATGTACACCCAGTCTGTATCCTTTGCCGGAATATGGCAAACTAAGCAATTCTTTTTGTAGTCTGTTGCGATCTGCTTTTGGGGATTATCCCCGTTGTACTGCGACCACCCCCAGCCGTTCCCCCAAAGCCCACTTTTTTGAAATCGGCCTTTCTCGTCTTTCATCATTACGAACCAGGTTTTGACATCAGAACCCCAGCGTGCGTCACCAGTCGTTAGAGTGCCGGACTTCGAACCCCGAATCTCCTTAACAAGCACTGTGCCATCCCGAAATTTGCCGTGTTGCTTGTAATACGACAGGTCTTCCTGTTTGATGTACGTGTTGTGCAGATCACCGCCCACGAACACCGTGCCCGCGTGCGACCATGTTTCTGCGTAGTTAGTCGGCAACTCTAGCTCACCGTTACTTTTAGCTCCCGGAGTGGCTGGAGAGTCGCTCGAAGCTTGCGCCGATACGGTGATCACCGAGCAGGCAACAAGAAACGCCGAAGTGCCAAAAAATCGTTTCCTCATGGTCTCTCCTATTCTCCCTTCGCCGGGAGCGGGTTCTGGACTGGTGCTGGAAGAGGAGTCAAGACTGGTTTATAAAAGTTGACGAATACCATATCCTCAGGAGCGTTCGCTATATGGCAGCCCGCGCATTTATTTAGCGGGGCCTCCTTGGCCGTGGCTGCGTATGGCGCCGCATGATGCCCGAAATTAAAGAAGCCCCAGTTTTTTGATTTCGGGAATCTCACCGAGTCCTTTACGGAGCAATCTACCCCATTAGGCACACCAGGAAAGTAGCCGTTTCCAGAAGGCTCTGTCCTCGAGCCACCCGGGCCATCACCAGGCAAAACATGTTGCATCTCCTTCAGCATGATGGTGCCTTCAGGCCATTGCCCCGTCTTTCGATACCAGTCAAACGCCTCTCGTTGCACATAGGTATTGTGAATTTCCGCAAAATTGGCATGCCCATCGTTAAGTCCATTTGGGGTAATTGGTGCACCCATAAATACCCAGCGCCTCCAATCCACAGGAAGAACCAGCTCTCCGTCTTTCGTCCATACTGGGGCCGGCTTGACCTGGTATTTAGCGTGCGCATCAGGGCCACTCTTTGCGCCACAATCTTGTGCATAGCCGAAAATGCCAATCGTAAGAGTGACACCAGCCACGCAAGCTGCGAGCAAAAGCCGCTCATTTCTGTCGAAGTTCATTTTTTTACCCATGTCCATTGCTCCTCATAACATTCAGTTCGCTATCTATAATTGAATTGTCGCAAGTCCTTGTGGCCTGCACGTTACCGGTACGCCATCATCTTGCAGATCTCTAGACGATGAAATCTGTGATGGTATGCCACGATCGTCAATCTTGAGTGAATAAATTCTATTCCCTTCCGGTGCTGTGTTTTCCTGCGTCTGGTTGATTCTCTGGCAGACTACGAACAGCACATCTTCGTCTGGTGAGAGGCAACACTGAAAGGCTGTACTACCTGGCTGTAGCAGATTTCTGTTATTCCGGAAAGTGGGTGCGGTGCAGGGTAGCTCGATTCTGTGCACTTCAACGGGTTTGAGAGCCTTCTCTCCAGATATGTCGTATGTTGTAACAGTGGAACCACCATCACCATGTTCATCTCTTGGCAGGTTGTTAATGGTGTACAACCGATCACCAGCTGAGTTACTCAACAACCAACAGATATCTTGCCCGCTGTTAGGGACGGAGCCACGGAATTCCAGCTGCCCCGAGTCTGAAAAAGTGTAAACCCCGAGCTCATTTCTCGTGACAAAACCAACATACAAGATGTTTTTGGATGGGTGGGACCACAAACCTAATGGGAGGCTCGGCACATTATCCATCCCAAGGTATCTGTATAATGCATTCGTTTCAATCAACTGAACTACTCCGACTTCCTTTAGCTCGCCTCCTGTCGAAACTTTAAATGAGTGGATTTGCCCTTGAACGCTGGGTTGCTCTCCGGCGAGAAAAGATCGCGAACCACCACCGTCAAAGTCGGCATCCACCTGAAAATCATTACCAAACGCGATTGATGGATCGTAATTAGCTACGAGGATTTGGGTTGGTTTATTTTTCCCAGCTACTGGCACTTTACTTATTAGACTTATTTCGCCAGAATTCGTAAGGCGGAAGGAAGCGTAGCACGCCGCCTCCTCTCTCAATTCTTTTAACCTGTGGTAGTCTTCATTTCTGTTAGACACCAGCAATGTTTCGCCGCTGAGGGCCAGGCTGTTTGGCATGATTCCCCCTGCATGAAAGGGAGACCCATCAACTGCCTTCAACTTTCCATCCTGCTTAATTGCAAAGATGGCGATTGAGTCTGAGTGACCATTGACGACAAAAAGCAACCTTCTTCGTCTGTCTATTAGCAGGGGCGTGTCGTTGTCATTGGGCCCTAACTTGCCGTGGGTGTTATTATTTATCCCCTCCCCGCCAGTCAAAAAGTGCCCTTGATCGATCGCCGATAAGACACCATCCTTTTCAATGCGGTAGGCGATAACAGAGTTTGATCTCCAGTTGTGATTGTTACTGCTCACGTAAAGGTATGATGATCCCGACTTCATTGTTCCTGATTCTCCCTTATCGTTGGCTGTTAATCTTGCGGGCGGCAGCGCGGCTGTACGCCGTTATTGCATCATCGAGCGAAGGACCCATGCATTTTTCTCGTGTACCTGCATTCGCTGTGTTACCAGGTCTGCCGACGGGGCATCATCAAGCCTGTTGCATACAGCAAGCAAGGCCCTAGCAGACCTCGCAATCTGTTCTTGTCCATCCTTCAGTTGTGAGATCATGCCTTCCGGTTCTGGTACTCCCGGCTCTTCTTTAACAGAGCTCAAAGAAGCAAATTGGCTGTAGCTCCCTGGCGCCGGATGGCCCAGCGCCCTGATCCTTTCGGCAATTGCGTCGACTGCATCAGACAATTCCACATATTGTTCTTCGAATAGCAGATGAAGTGTGCGAAACATTGGCCCTGTTACGTTCCAGTGGAAATTATGCGTCTTTAGATACAAGGTGTAGGTATCGGCCAGAAGCCGACAAAGTCCGTCAACGAGCTCTTCTCTTTCTGCCACGGTTAATCCGATTTCTACCGTCATTAGGTTCTCCCAACGTATCGTTCACGAAATATAAGGTTAATTTACTGCAAGCAATAGCAGTACTTTTTCGGTGCTTCCCACCCACATTTGACAGAGTAGACAATTTTGTCTACTCTGTCAAATGTGGGTGGAGGGGTAGGCTATGCTTGGGTCAGGGCAACGTGCTCAGAATCTATTTCGGTTGTCAATCCAAGATATTGGAGTACTGGCAATCAGGCTGGGTTTGGCTATTGTAATTGGCTGGATTGGCTTAATGAAGTTCACGACGTACGAGGCCAGTGGAATCAGCGTTTTTGTCCGGAACAGCCCTATTCTTGGCTGGGCGTACAATATTTTGAGCGTACGTGATTTCTCTAACATGCTCGGGCTGGTAGAGTTGGCAATATCTCTCGGGCTACTTTTGGGTGGGCATAATCGCCGGCTCGCCGTGCTGTCGAGTGCTACTGCTGTTGGCATGTTTGCCACCACGCTTTCTTTTATGCTCACAACACCTGGCACGATCGAACCCTCCCTCGGGTTCCCAGCTTTGTCCGTGGTTCCTGGGCAATTTCTTGTCAAGGATTTTGTGGCGCTGGGAGCCTCGGTGTTCCTGTTTTGCCAGGCTCTTACTCAACAGTCTGTCGGGAGGGGTACGCCTGATACCTGATTCTCAAAACATGTTCGGGTAAAATATAGCTCATACTCTTTGGATGATGGGATGAATGGCAAGCGATGAATTGATTCCGAGCTTTGGCAACCAAGTTCCTTCAAAGCGCGAGGTACTTCTCGATACAGCACTCGATTTATTCGCAAGGCACGGATACCGCGGGGCCGGAATTAACTCGATATTGCGCGAGTCAGGTGTAGCGAAAAAAACACTGTATTCACATTTTCCTTCAAAGGATGACCTAATTGTGGCGGTAATAGACTACTACGGGAAAAAATTTATTGCATTTCTGGCGGAGGAGCTCAGTGGTTGCGGGCTCGAAGGAGAGGAGCTGCTGCTATTTCTTTTCGACGCCGGCCACAAATGGGCGAAACAAAATAACTACTCTGGTTGTATGTGCATAAATGCCATTGGCGAATACGGGGAGGACTCGACGGATGTAAGGATTCATTGCGCGAGATTCAAAACTGATCTTTTGCAGCTCATTGCTTTTGTGTGCCGCCAATGTGGGGCCGCAGCTCCTTCGAGATTGGCGGCGCAGCTGTTCATTTTATTTGAAGGCGCTTTTGTTGTAGAGCAAATCCGCAGAACCGGTGCAGCTTTTGGTACAGCAAAGGAAACCGCATCCATTCTTTTCAGAGAAAATAATCGTGCTATATGAGAAGAAAAATTTACTTCGACCCCACCAGTACTACCAACCGTAGGAGAACGCAGGTGCAGCGTAACAGAGCAAACAGCAGCCAAATCGATACTTGATGCACACCTTGATGCTGTGCAGGCTTTCTTACGGCGCGGCTGTAGGGGCTCTGTTGCAAAAGTTGCCTAAATTTCTGGCTCTGTTGCAAAAAATTTCTAAATCTCTAAGTTGCGAACAGCTTTTTGGTAGTCGCCCTCGATAGCCGCAAGAGACAGGTGCTGATAAAGCTCAAGGCTCTTTCGGTTTCCGTGCCCGGAGATGAGCTGTATTTTCTTCAATTGAGTATTCCAAGATCAACCCAGCGTTGTTTCAAATTGGCCTTTATCCGAAGGTTGGTGGTAAACATCATTTGGCCACTCTTCAAAAACTCATGCAGGAGCCCAGAGTTGTTGATTCTGCTGTTACAAGTAACTCCCAGTGACCTGCACCATTTTGTTGTACCACGTCAAGCAGAGACGTGCTTCATGAACGATTGAGAAAATTCCGTCGGTGTCATTCTCCCCAATGAACCTGCGGTCTAACTGTGTTGTAGTTCTGGCGCCATTCTTCGATGATTACTTTTGCGTCTTCGATGTCGATGAACCAGTTTTCGTTTAAGCATTCGTCTCGGAAGCGGCCGTTGAAGGATTCGCAGATCGCGTTCTCCATGGGCTTGCCGGGACGGAGAACGGCGTGCCAACCAAAGATCTTTGCCGCAAGCACGGCATCTCGGATGGCACATACTACAACTGGCGCTCCAAGTACGGTGGAATGACCGTCAGCGACGTCAAACGCCTTAAGGGCCTAGAAGAGGAGAACGCACAATTGAAGCGTCTCGTCGGCGAGCAAGCACTGCTCATCGACGGCTTCAAAAATGCGCTCTCAAAAAAGTACTGAACACCTCGCAGCAGCGTGTCGCCGTCGAGGCGCTTTGCGAGGTGGGCGTCAGCCAACGGCGCGCAGTAAAGGAAATCGGAATAGCTCGTTCGACGCATCGCCATAAGAGCGAGCGCCAGGACGACTCAGAGTTGCGTGGCAAGATCATTGATCTGGCTGCGGCGCGACGGCGCTTCGGCTACCGCAGAATAACGTGGATGCTGCAGCAAGACGGAAATGCAATCAACCACAAACGCGTCTACCGGATCTACACCGAGGAGGGTCTGCAGGTCCGTAAACGCCGGCGAAAGAAGGTCAGACTATTTCGTAAGCCACTAGAGCCGGCAACGCGTCCAAACGAGCGCTGGTCAATGGATTTCGTTAGCGACAGTCTCGCTAACGGCCGCCGGTATCGAACGCTCAACGTGATCGACGAGTGCAGCCGTGAAAGTCTGGCCATCGAGGTCGACTTCAGCCTGACCGGCCATCGCGTAACGCGCTTGCTCGATCGACTGGTCTGGTGCCACGGCAAACCGGAACGACTAGTGATCGACAATGGTCCCGAGTTTACGTCGAGAGCGCTGCTCACCTGGTCATCGAAGAACAATGTCTTCTTGGATTTCATCCCCCTTCTTTGAGGATGCCGACGATCTGTTCTTCGGTGAAACGGCTCTTTTTCATACGGGACCTGCCTTTCTGCTGGTGAGTGTACTGCTTGCGATGTCAGTAGTCCAGCTTGAGTGGTTCAACTTTTGGGGAGCAGGTCAAGCGACGGGAGCCCCATCTCCTTAACAGCGAGCTGCACCTCCTCCAAGACTTTGGTGGCTTTCTCTCGATAGGGAATCATATCGACAAAAGTTGAGCTCAGAAAAACTGGAACGTGCTGCTTGGTTGGCATAAAAAATCCTCGGACTCGCGCATTTTTATATGCCCAGCTAACGCTTTTTACCCCAAATTACGTAATATTTGTAATTTACATATTTTATGTAATACGTATGTTATGTAATTATGCTAAAATCGCCATAAAGCAATTGAGGGATGGCACATGGGGCGACGCGGATCGATAAGCGAAGAACAGGTTTTCGAGGCGGCTGACGCGTTGGTCGCCCAGGGTAAGGAAGTCACTCCAACAGCACTGCTCAGCTCACTGGGCAGCGGCAGTTTCACGACTATCTACAAACACCTTTCAGCCTGGGAGTCTTCTAGGGCGTCAGCCGTAACAGACCGGGCCGCAGTCATTCCCGAAGCCGTTCTGTCAGCTTTTGGAGCCGCCTGGAGGGCCGCAACAGCCGAGGCAGGCAAGGAAGTCTTGGCGGTCAGAGAACAAGCAGCAGAAGACGTGGCAGCGGCGAGAACACAGTTCCAGGAAGCGCTTCAAACAATTGAGCGCCTAGAGTCAGAGAGCGAGGCAGATGCGGCTCGCCTTGAATCGCTATCGGCAAAAGTCGCCGAGCTTGAGAAATGCCTGCACCAATCGGAAAACGAGAGAGCCGTTCTCAAAGCCACTTGCGAACAATTGCAGCACCAGGTGAAGTCTCAAGAGTCTGATTTGGCGCGGGTACATAAGGAAAGTGAGTCCGAGCGTAAGCGCCACCAAGAGGAACTAGCAGAAGCCCGCAAGGACAAAGATACAGCAATCAAAGAGTCTGCTGAGTTGCGTGGAAAGGCAAACACCCTAGAAGCACAGAACAAGGATTTGCTGACGCGCCTGTCCGAACGCGGAGACAAGTAGAAACAGCTAGAATCAATGGTCACCAGTAGACGGCATCGGTGTAGCCTGGTCCAGCTTGTACTTCTTCATCAATTCAGAAAGACTCGACGTGCCAGAAGATGGCGGGGAGAGCGATTTCAGTCCTTCTTTCCTATCAAATAAAGATCTTGTTGTTGGCGTGGTTGTTGACGTTGCTGGATAGTTTTTCATCATGTCGGAGAAGCTGGGCGTGATTGTAGACGGAGACGCAGAGGGACTAGACAACCCTTCCAGCCCAAGGTTTCGCCTAAATGGTAACTGGTTTGTAGGCGGATTCAGCAACGTACTGTTAGGGTCAGCTGGGGCAGCAAATGGCGATGAGCCGCTGGAATCAGTGGAGCACTTTGACCATTTCCGGTTATAGGTGACACCACTGAAGGTGTTAACTGAGCGGGCATCTCTCATTGAGGGATTACTATCGCCTGCGCATCCAGTAAGTTTCGCGAGTTTCTCCCGTGCATACTTGAGCCCATCCTGGCCTTCAGCCAAATTCTTTTGCCGGAAGTCTCGCATATCGCGCAGTTTGTTTTTCTCATACTCACTAACGTTCGGGTCGGCGATCTGCATTTCGAGCTTGGTTAGCTCGCTGTTGCAGTGCTCGATTACCTTTTCGTATTTGTCGATTTCAAGCCTTGTGAAATATACATCTTGATCGTGCTGCTTCTGATCACGTTCTTTCTGCTCCTTCTCACGCTGAGCCTGCTCTTGTTGCCAGGTTTCCTGATTGCCGCCAGGCGTTTGATAATAGGGCGGAATGTATGTACCTGTTGAAGTTCCTGTATTGGTGCTGCCGTTGGTGTCACTGTTGGTATCTGGCGGCTTACTGGAAGACTGTTGATTCTGCCACTTCCAGGTCATATCCTTCCACCAGGTTTTGGCTCCAATAGCCATAGTTCCGAAGATTTCTAGTGCAACAAAAGCGATAACAAGCCCAATCGAGATTTGCCATCTCAGCTTCTCGTCTCGCAGAGCGGCTTGCTGCTGCATCGCTGATTCCATGCTTTGCTGGGTGGATTGCTGCTTGTACTGCTCCTGTTGACGCTTCGCGTTAGCTTCTGCCTCTTCCCTGGCTCTTCGCTCCGCGTCGCGTTTTTTGGCAGCCTGTTCCTCCTGGTATTTATCATCAGCGGTCTTGCTCCGGTGATAGTTCGGTCCAGGACCACCACTACCACCAGACGAGCTTCGAGAGCCCGCACTGGCGGCAGCTCCAGCTCCAGGCTGACAGTCGCAGCCAGTTGCCCTGTGTCCTCCATTCGCGCCAAAATGCTTGGTCAATACATCTTTGGCGTTATTGATCTTCTTAAGCTCTTCCTCGGCAAACTCCTTGTGGTCAGGGCTTGGCGCCCTGTCAGGATGCCAAACCATGATTAGCCTCTTGTACCTGCGCATAATCGAGTCCATCGAAGAGCCAGGCTCTAAGCCAAGAACGGCGTATGCTTTGTGCAATTCGTTCATTTGAACACCGCCGTCATGATGCTGGAACCAAGCGATAGAACACCAAGCGCACCAAGCCCGACGAGCCACCAGGGCGGCGCGGGAATCTTCGTATCGGCAGGTTGGCCGCGGTCGGTACCGGGGCCAAGCGCTCCCTCAACCCTGCTAACCAATCCACTCACAATGTGGTCACAGGCGTACCACTGCGCACCTTCTACACGCGGATGAAAGTCAAACTGAACAATAGTTGAGTCATTTCCAGTGTCCTTGAATTGCACTTCCATCTCCAGAAGCCTCTGTACACGCTCCTTGCGGGTATGGATGTTTTGAAGGTTTGTGCCTTCAATCTTTGTTTCCTCGTCGGTAAACCGAAGCGAAGCCAGGATACGGCGCTGGTTTACGTCAGCGGTGGATACGTGCCACTTGTCGCCGAAGTTATAGCTGACATCGGAGATGATGTCTCTAATTTGAGCGAACGCCTGCTTTATGGGCGTTTTGTACTCTCTCGGAACAGGATGCAGGAAGTTGTAACGAGATACTCCTGCATGATGGAAAAACGGCCATGCCGCCCAGACAGCGGCGATAAGACCGGGCAGACAGCCTGCGGTATTGTCTGGCTTCGTGATGTATTCGCTGGTGTAAGCGCTCACCAGCAAGAAAATGAATATCCCTAGTCCTATTCCTACAGCCGCCATACATCACCTGCATCTGGAGCAATATCGTCATCTTTGTCCTTGGGCGGGAGCTTCCTTTTGAGATTGTCCTCTTTTGCTGGTTTGTCTACCTTTGGGGTGCCGTGTTCTCGCTCGTTTCTACCAGTGTCTTTCGGTTTATTAGGGCGAGGTTTCTTCTCTGCCGGCGGCGGTCTATCCGCTGGCTGATTGTGCTGTTGCTGCCTTGCCGTCCGCCCCCTTGTGCGCACGAACTCGCTTACTTCATGGCGCTCTCGCTCCGGTGGCGGATACTCCAGAGCCTGCTCGTAAGCGACAGGAGAAGTTAGCGCCAGCTTCAACGGCCACGTGTCCGGAGTAAAAACGATGACCTCATTTTTGAGATTTATGAGTTCCTCCGGCGTGGCTAGCGCCCGCCCCTGGACGAATTCTTGCACCCTGCCGCTGTCAGTCACTGTCGTCTCTTCTATCGTCATGCGCCCCAAGGCGTCGCTCAGTTCTTTTGCTTCACGGTAGTTCTTTTGTTTGAAATAAACCTGAGTGGCTGGCATGTCGAGGATTATTTGCGCTTCCCGGCGACTGTACACCTGCTCGAGCTGGAAGTAGTTCTGAAAACCAAGCACGAGCCCAATTTTGTTCTTGCGGATAATAGACAAAGTGTCAGCAATCCCTGAGATCTTTCCGAAGTTAGTAAACTCGTCAAGCAGCATGGCAACTGGGTATCTCATGTCTTCGCGAATTTCCAGAATGTGATCAAGCAAGAAATTGACCATCAAAGATCCAATTAGCTTGCTGTCTCGCGAACGACTTGGGACCGCCAGGTAGAAGGTGAAAAGCTGGTGCTTAAGAGCGTCCAGATCAATATCGGTCGTCTCAGTGAGAGCCACCATCTGATCTGTCATCCATGGATTGAGCTTCGTAATAAGCCCGGAAAACACTCCATATTTGAAATTCGTTTCGCCAGAAAGCCTCATCCAGCCTTCGAACTCCATCTGCGCCACATCAGACGGACTACGATATAAAACTTTTGCCAGCCGGTCTGGTCCCTGCAATAGAAGCCAGCGCAATGCTCCGAAGTGCCCGAATTTTGGCTCACTGGCAGCAGCATGCATGAGCAAAGGAATGAGCAAAAGCTTCTCAGAGCGATTCCACGTTTGGTCAGATCTGGTCTCGGCGCTCTCGCCGTTCATTATGACCAGATCGGCGAGTTTCTCAGCCAGAGCCGCTTTCATCTCTTGCGGCGCGTTTCTGATTCGATCGATAGGGTTGATTCTATGCGAGGTCATATCGGAAGGATTGAAGCAATAAACATGATGACCAGCCAGTTTCCGCCAGCCAGAAGTGAGCTTGTAAAGCTCACCGGCTTCATATCCGGGCGTTGCCTCAGTCACGATCATATTAGTGCCGGTGCGCTCTATGAGCTGCGGAATGAAGAAACCACGGGACTTTCCGACACCTGTGCGCCCGCAAACCAGAGCATGAGCATAAGTAAGCATCTCCGGCACCTGCAGGTAATCGCCGGTCTGTGCCTTGCCTACAATAAGCCTTTTCGGGTCCGGCTTCTTCTGGAAATAGCCAGCCGCCTTAAGCTCCTGCTCGCTCCCCCAGCGCGCCGCGCCGTATGAAACATTGACCTCTTTGTCTTCCTTAGCTTCGCGAGCTCGCTCGGCGTCATATTGAAGCTCCAGCAAGATCTTGTCACAGCGCTTCTGGCAATCACTGATAGAGCCGCCGCCTTTGTGCTCTGAGAGGTCAATCGAGACAAGCACGCCTTTGCCATCGGTGGTCTTCCTCCAGCGCAAAACCACTCGATACTCGTGCCGCCACCAGTCGCGCCCGACTTGTTCTTCTACTCGCTCGTTCGCCAGTATCTGGTCAAGCTGCTTGCTTGCCCGCGAGACGTGATAGCCAAGCCGCTCCAGTACGTTAACGGCAAGAACCGGAAACTCCTTGGCTGTAGTTTCGACAATACCTGAATCTGATATTTGAGTCGGCATCAGTATTGCCCCCACGGGTCAAAGCGGAACGGGTCATGCTTCTTCTCTCGTTCCTCGTCCTGGCGCTTTTTCTCTTCAGCACGCTTCCGGCGGGCTTCCTTGTTGTCCTCAATGGACTTGTCGAGCTTGTCTATTACTTCCTTGTCCCGGTCGCGGTCTTCGGGCTTTTCGTGCTTGAGGTAATCGTCATGCTTCTCGGCTTTGGCATCTTCAAGCGCATCTCCAGCTTCTTTGAGCCTGTCGCGATGGTCGCGCAAGTCAATCCAGTTCACTACAGTGTTGGCGAGATTCGCCCCAGTCAGGAACACTCCAATAACCGGATTGCGCATCACTTGAGCCTGCACAGGATCGAGATAGCGGGTGCCATGCTGAACGGCATCTGCGCCTCGCTGTCCTTCCGCCTTAATTTGGTGCTGTAGCTCCTTTTCGAGCACGCCAGAGAAACGCTCCCGGTCGCGGTTCTCAATCCAGCCGCGCAGCCGCTGGTAGGCCTCGACAGGCAGGCGCTCTTTCTTGTTGTTGCGCAGCTCACTGGCAAGCCCGGTCAAGCGCTCATAAGAGTCGCTTTTACTGTACTTCTCGCCCTTCCAGTCAAAACTGT
>MOYA01000006.1:80138-104529 GCA_001899315.1 Candidatus Obscuribacter phosphatis | reverse complement strand
TATAGCGAATCAACTTCTCGAAGTAAGAATCAGTGTCTTTGCTTCCAGGCGGCGGTTCTTGCGCAGCAAAGCGCAAACCCCACCTTCGCTTGGGCAAAGATGACTTGTCTTCTGAGTCAGCCATTTTGACTCCTTTTTACAGCGACCTACTTTCTTTAGGTCTACCTAATTTGTCCGAAACATCATTGAAAAGACACCGTCAAACGCCTTAGCCGTGCGTAATATTCAATATTCTGCATCTGTCACGGCGCTCTAATTGACCGATGACAAATTCACTATTGGGATAGGCCGCTTCCTAAAATGTCTGCTTGCTGCGCTAGAAAATCGCGACATGTCAATGTATTCGCGCATCTAATGATAAACATCCAAATCAGGTTGTGAAAGGCTCCAGCGCAGGCACTGATAAGGGCTATGAGGTTTTAACGCAGAACTGGCGGGGGTTTTTCAGGATTGCCTCGGAAATATCGAAAGAATGTTGTACGCCCAAAATAACCCCGCCAAGCAGCCCAGTTCAAACATTTTCCGATTAGACACCTTTTATTAATACCGCCGTATCAGCATGGCCGCAAACCCAGCAAATTCAATCCAGCAAAGTATATACGCCCACCTGACAACACACCAATACATGTTTTTGTAGTCACCTTTAACGGCTCTCAAAATCCACTACGCTCGCTAGCAAACCCGGGCCATCTTGAATACCCCAAAACCCGCATTAACATTGCCTTTAGATTTGCCACCAAAAATGATACCGCACTCACCACGGCTCTCCATGCGCCCCATCCCCCAAACGGGTGATGCACACGGCTATCGCTAATGTCACAAACATAGGCCGGGACTAATCTTACAATGTTTCGACATTGCAACGTTGTTGCGAACACGAAACATACAACCCCTAGAAGCCGCACCGCAACTAAGTTTTACAATCAATAGATTCTGTGTTCAAAAAGAAGTTTTCCGCTTGCCGCAATATCGAATCAAACATCTCGCTCCTGGTGCCCACTACAGATACTTGCCGCTAAGATTCAAACAGAACGCTCCTGCCGGTTCATCGCGCTCCGCTGATTCAGCAAGAATAGCCCGACATCTTGAAGGCAACGGCTATTTAGCACAAGAGTCACTTGTTATCGTCAAGCGAGGCACATACTGCACTACGCTATCATTAAAGAATCCGCCACCACCGGCACGAATGCGTTGATTAATGGTCAGAGAAGTCTTGCCATTCTCATAGGTATATGAGGGAACGAACTGGTCAGACTTGGGGAAAACATCTTCCCACAGACACGGACCTAGTTCCTGGAGTTTAGCGGCAACTTGTCTGAAATCACCATGCTCGATTTTATCGGCTAATGCCGCCCTAATCTCAAATTCAGCATTGCGCTTTTCAGCGGCTTCAGCCTCTTCCTTTGTCAGCTGATGTCCATAGACAGTTGAAAAATCAAAATCAGGCATAGTGGGGAGTACCTCAGGGTTTAAGCAGCGCTTGCTGTTTCGGGGATAAATAAACGGTAAGCGCGACTGCCTAAAATCTGCATCAAATCGAACTGCCGCAGAGCCGTATTAACAACCTTTTGTAATAATTAGGAAAACTGTATTAGCCGTTAGTGCTTGCCAAAGAGCTCTTCGCCAAAAGAAGCGGACAAATTACCGTTTTTGTAGGTAACAAGCAAGGGATACAGAAAAGCACTTCTATACGGAGGGGCATATTTTATTGGAGCTGCTTTGGTGAGAGCTTCAACAAATAGCTTCTGGTCCGCAGCAGAAGCCGTACTTTTCCTTACAATCACATCATAAAAACCATCGTCTTTAATCTTCAATTCGGCCTCGATTTGAGATTCATTCGCTATTTTGTTCAGAGATTCATTGGCAGGGGCTCTAATCTGTTTCACAAGTTCGCCCAACCAAGGCTGAAGTTTTTTCTTTTCTTCTGGACCCCTCGCGACAAATCGACCAGAGGGAATTTCCGAACAATTGCTTGAATATCCTTGTTGACCCCAAGGGCGAAAAGACTGCTCTTCAGCAAAAACCGGAGGAGAACTAAACAACAAACTGCAAGCAAGAAAAAGAATAGCTTTCATACTTAGAATATCCCAAACTTAACTATCAGTTTCATCTTCGCATTACCGATTTGCACAAATAACCAGATTCGCCGATTGGAACGCCCCCAGCCACGAATTCGATGCGCGCAACTGTAGCTTAAGGACTAGTTTAGATCACGGCTCAACTTTTTGGGGAAGGTCAGCCTCCAGAGCCACCAACGACCCTGCAGCTTCCTCTGATGCACTTTCAAATGCACTCGGTACACTCTGTGCACTCGGTCCAAGAGTTTCCGCAAGATCTGCCGAACTGCTATTTACCAACGCGGTGCCTTCAGCCTGCTATCAATATCTTCGCCGCCAAAGGCAGGCGCAACTTTCAGCAGAGGCTTGAGCTTCAGTGACTGAAAAGTCTGAGCAGTCTGCGCGGCGGCGCGGTCGAAAGAGGCAGCAGGAGACTGCAAATAGACTTCTTGTACCGACCTGCCGTCACCGCCGGCGTCAATATACAAAGCCTTGACCTTTAAATCTATCGACTTATGACGCCCCTCTAAAAGAAGAGCGTTGCGACCATCGACGGCCACAGTGCTGGCCTTGCTCACAGCAAACGAGTCGATATTGCGCTCGCCCAGCAAAAGGCCAAGCTGCGAAAGCTCGCTCACTTTTAGATCACGCGCCTCTCCCTGCAAAACTCGCTTAAATGCATCAGCGGTTTCGGCATCAACAAGACCACGAGAATGGAAAGCCAAGATAGCGTTATTAGTCTCATCACCGGTTGCCGCGCTCTTGAAGGCAGTAAACGAACCCACGGCGTTATCAGAGTTTTCGCCGAGCTTCGACCAACCAGCAGGAATCTTAGCTGAGTCTATCTGCCCTATAGAAAACGACCGCCCTCTCTGCTCAGGCGCACCATCGAGGAAAGTCGCCAGAAGAAGCTCTTCAGGCTTCATCTGCTCAGCAGCATCAGATGCCTTGCCGGCATCTTTATTTGAGACATTCTCAATCGGCTGAAGGAAGTCTTCCATTATGATCTCCTGTGCTGGCCAACAGCCCTGAGCATTTCCTGCCTGAAAGCCATCTGCTCACCTGGGGGCAAAGACTGAATTATTTCACGCATCTGGGCGGCAATATGAAAACGATTATTTCGCTCTGAAATGCTTTGATTCTGCGATCTACCGTAGATATCGACTACCACCGAGCTAAAAGTTTCTTTGCTGATCGAACCAGAACTTCTCATTTGGTTGAACATCTCAATTTGGCTTTGCAAAGGCATAGCCGCCACAGCTTGCATGCGCAAATTCCAGGTATCGTTCGAGAACGGCAGAGGTGGATTTCCTCTATAGTATGCCGAATCAAAGTTTCTGATGCTCGCCCTAAAGAGATGGTGATAGATGTTATCGGTATAGTTGCCGCTCAGATGCATGCGTCTCAGGGCTTCTAAGTGGAAGCGCTCATCCATCACACCCTCTTTCTGCATCTCACCCGCACGCAGCATCATCTCTCTAGCCCGAGTACTGTTGCGTGGATCGCTCATAGAAAAATAAAGCATATCGCTAGAAATTTGCTTAGCGGCAGACAAGCGATCACGATCGCTGCCCCATTGATTGTCGATAGCCACTTTTGGCGGATTACCCGGGGTGTAATCGGTGATATTCACAACATGCCAGCCACCACTGCCGCCAGCCGCACCATTGCCGCTATCGGCAAAGAAAGGTTGATTGCCGGTGTGTACCATCACCACCAAAGGCATATTTCCGTCTCTTTTGGCCGCTTCCAATCGCTCTTGCAACTCTCTTGGAGAACGCACATTTCCATAGTCTAAAAGCCAGTCTCCGCTTTTCTCACCCGATATTTCATTGCCGATGAGACGCAGTCTATCGGTGGTCAAATCGGGTTGGCGCGTGCCGGCGTCTTCGGCGCCCAGAGTACGGAAGAGCAAATTAGGACGGCCAACCTCGGTCGGTGGATTAGTCGAATAATCCATCAGTCGCTCTCCACTATCTGGAGGGGTGCGACCAGGTTGTGGCGCCCTTTGCTCATAGCGAACATTGGGATTTTCTTTCTGATAGTAAAGATTGACGGCAGCCACCTGAAAGATCTGACCGGCAAAATCTCTCACGCCATCGGTCTTTCTGAGCGACTCGGCGCCATTGCGAGGCACCAGCGATTGGTCATCGACTACCACCGTGGTACCGTTGCGCGAGACATAGCGACCGGTGGTGGCGACATCGGCGACGATGCGGGCAGCCTCAGAAGGATTGCGCCAGTAATTGCGCATCTCGAGGGTGGCTACGTTGCAAGTGTTATGCTGCCCTTGGTCTATGCTGGTCGGATCGGCAGCGTGCTGCAAAACCTGCCTTGCTAATGCACGCCTTTGCTCGGCGGTTATAGGCACCTCGGGATTATCTTTAGCCTCTAGCAACTTACCAACTTCGCGATAGGTCTTGATTATTTCTTCTTGGCTCAGGCCGCGCCCCTGAGCGGAAGCCTCGAAGGCCGCCGTGCGCTCTCGCAAGTCGCGTGAAGACCCAGGCTGACCGACCTCACTGGCTTCAAGCAAGCGAGCGCGAGCAGATTCAAGAGGAGTCCCTGCCGCTTCACGAGAAAAGCCTTGTATTTCAGAACTAGCGACTGGACGTCCATCTCGCACATCAGACGAACGCTGCGAAGAGCTGTTTATATCAAAAGCCGACGAGCTTTGCATCGGCCTGCCATCACGCACTTCAGAGACTGAAGAAGAGGAGGAATTTTGCACAGAAGAAGCATCCACAGATCCGGCTTGCCCTTCAGAGACGAGTTGCAAGTTTCCGAATTCTTTAGAGGCAGCCTCACTGCTGGCGCCGTCTGGGCGAAAGAGAGCCGTCGGCGCCGTCTTGAAACCATCAATCAGGTCGGAACGGACTGCGTCCTTGGCGAGATTATCCGACTTATCAGCTTGGTCGGACTGCGAAGGCGCTTCTTTGGCGCTAGATCTATCGACTTCTTTGGTAGCCATTGTATTGGTAAGAAAATGCCGTCCCGTAGGCGGGGCGAAAAATTATGGGGATAGGGGAGGTTCGGTAGGAAACCAGACTAATAGATCAACTGTAATTAATTTGTTAAAACCCACGAAATATCCCCCGGTTTTGCTGAAAACAAGGCAACCGTCAAAAATACTTCGCCACAGCGGCCAACTTATGGGCCATTTCGTTAACGCCCTCCGGTAGATGAAATCTTCATTCTTCCTGCCTATACTCGGGAAGCTTAATGCCGGTGGACACCACCACTGGTTATTCAAAAACAACACAACAAACAGAAAGCAGAGTCGGCCTCGTCACCAGATAAGGCTTGCTTTTGCTTGCCCCCACCTCAACTAACACCTCAACGATTATCAAAGGATAGAAAAATGAAGGTCAATCTAACCGCCCTAGCTTTCGCGATTGTTATGGCTGCCTCAGCCGGAAATGCTGCCCTCGCTAGAGACTATTTCGTCTCTAAGAAGGGCACAAATGCCGATGGACTGACTTGGCAATCGGCTTGGAACGAAATGAATCAAATCAAGTGGAATCAGTTATTGCCTGGCGACCGCGTTGTATTAGACGGTGGGGCCTTTGGTGGATCGATGATTTATACATCACCAATGAACATACAAGCAACCGGCAGCGGTCTGCAATTTGTAATAGTCTCAGCCAGCAATGAGCCTGACCGCTCGGGCGATGTCATCATCAATGGTCAAAATAAAGCCAATTCTTTTGGCGTAGTTGTCCAAAATTCAAAAAACCTGGTTTTTCAAAGCCAAAGCAGAAGAGGATGGCTGAAGATCAGGAACTGCTCTAATGGACTTTACACCAGAGGCAGTTATCAGAACTATTTTCAAGGTCTCGATATCGCCAATTGCAAAGTCGGCGCCCACCTGGAGGGAGACAGCGTAACGCTAAATGCTTCCGATATTCACGATAACGATAGAAACGTGGAGATAGTCAATGCCTACGCCTCAACCGGCACACAGTCACCAAGCGGTCTTTCAAGTTGCTGGGTCTATAACAAAACAAACATTCCCACCAACGCTCCCTTCTCCGCCGGAGTAGTAGTAAGCGGCAATGCCTCCATTGGGGGACCAAGCAATGCTTTGGGCAATGCCTGGGTAACAGACAGCGTGATCGGACCTAATGTCTATAAGGGCGTGCAAAACAGCGTTGCGGGCTTCCAAGTCAGGGGCTCACTCTTCCTCAATCCTATTGATTCTTGCCTGCAGTTGGATAATGACACCACAGTAGATAGATGCACTCTGTTCGTCACGCCCAAGAATATCTTGGCGCAGACTCACAACACCCTAAATATTCGCAGCGGCAAAAACACCATCAAGAACACCATCGTCTATCAAGGCGTGGTTAAATCACCGCTCGGCATCTCTTACGGACCTGCCAACACGCAATTCGGCACCTTGGGCAATACCACTGCATTGAGTGCGTCTATGGTCGATCCGCAATTTGTCAGCCCCGTAGGCACCTACACTGCTGATGTTTCCTTCGTCAAGCTGCGCAACAGCTCCTTCAAACTAAAAGCTGGTTCTCCTGCTGCCGGCACAGGCGCTGTTGTCACCTCGGTAGACCAAGTTTTGGTACGCCCCTTCTAGAGTCGTTCGCCGAGAGTAAGAGGAACAGATTTCAGTAAATGCAAGCAATGCTGATCTGTTCCTCTTTCTTTCATCACTAAGCTTTATTGCAATTCAACAAACCAGCAAAGGTGCTCAAGATGAAGAGTTTCGCGCCAACCAAAAGAAGTAGGAAAAGAGCCACCGGAAGAAACAGACGAGGTAGTCTGCTGGTAGTGATCATGCTCACCTTGATTGGTGTTGCTATCTTTTTCTTAGGGGTGATTGACCTCTCTGTCGGACTGACAAAGGCAAATCGCAAGCACTATGAAGTGGAAGCAGCCGCCCTGGCTGCCGCTCAAGAACTATCGCGTCTCGTGATTGAAGATCCCTATTTTGGTTATATTGGGCTAGGCGACTTAGCGCCGACAGGCAGCCTCGCAGCTCAAGACGGTGAGCCCCTGCCTGTCAGCAGCATCAATACTCTTATGTCGGCAGCAAGAAACCGTCTGGTGATTGCCTCCGAGTTAGATAATCCAACCCTGGTAAAACTTTCACTGCAAGATCTCAAACAAGCAAAGCGCGCCGCTCGCGATTTGGAAACAGCTCTAACTGAGGCGCTCAAGCCAAGTCAGAAAGGCAAGTTGAAAGATCGTAACGGAGAATCGATAGATGTTTACGGTGCCGCCGCCAAAGTATTGAGCCAGGAAGTACAAAACTCATTCACTCTGGAACTGGGTTATTTGGAAGGTTCCGGCAGCACAGTATCGCAAGCACCGAAGAACTTCGCCCTAGCCAAAATCAACCCAAACGAGCTAGACAAGGGAATTTATAGACCTGACAAAAACTATGCTTATCTCAATGAGAACATCTACTTCGCCGCAGTCGGTCGGCAATGTGCGCTTGTGCCAAGCCAAAACTTCAGAAGAATAGACGGCAATCATATCGCCAGTATCGTGAGAGTAACCAGCAAGGCTCGCATCGGCCTAATTGCCAGAGAAGAGTTGTCCGGACAAGTAAAGCTTAGCGCTTGCGCCCAGCCCCAAGCCCTTGGCCAAAAGACCATCCCAGGAAGCTTCTTGCTCGACTTACCGCAAGGCAAAATCAATGGTATCAACACCCTGGCAGCACTACTCCATAGCCAAGTAGCCACATCCAGAGAAGTTCCATTTATGATTCCACGAAACGGAGACTTTCCCTCTAACGGTGCCAAGAGTCGAATAAGCGACTCTACAGAGTCACTCCCCTCTCAGAATTCCCAGACTGAAACTTTGTCTGCTCCGCTGAGCGAGCTTATAGCAACAGCTTTTCATGATTGGCTGCGTACCGGCGCTGACAACCTGGATATCGACTCAGTACTGCAGGCGGTGCGGTGCCAAGAATTTCAACCTTCTCTTTTTGCCCTCTCAAGCCCCGATTCTGCAAGATTTGTCAGATTCGACCTAGACAACCAGGGTACCGTTAGGGTGAACAGAACGGCAACCTGCCCTTTCAATTCCACCCGCGTGCACGAAAATCAGCTTTACTGCTTCGCCTCTGCATCACTTAAGAGTGCCGGGGGGCTTTGTTCAATCAGCTTAACCGATCAAGTCAATAAACTTGGACGCCTAAACGGCGGCAGGCATGGCGGGCAACCTATCGCCCCAGAGACGATCAACTGGACAGATCTAGCACGCTACAGTGAGTCGGGTTTTGCTGCACCTATTGCTGGTCGAGGCAAAGAGCTGGGGCTCTTGGTGGAGGGCAAAGAAAGTCTTTTGGCCGATGGCGGCATATCCTGCCAAACGGCGACTTTTCTAAACAAATCTAGGGCTGCCATAGATCAGCCACGTTCGACACATTATTCAGGCGGGCTGGCTGTAGCAGTCCAACTCTTTCCAGATGCACCCGAACTAGCCGACTAAGTCTCAGCATCACAAACTCTAGTTGTGGAAAACTTGCGAGAGCTTGCGCCTGTGCTAATATTCTCGTCAATACTTGGAAAAGTGAGCTTATGAAACAAGGTATCTCTAAAGTAACCGAACAAGGCGTCATAGTTAATTGTCGCGCTATATTGAGCGACCTGGACGGCACCTTGGTCGATTCGCAGTTTTGTGTCGATTATTCCTGGCAAGTCTGGGCCGAAGACCGCGGTCTGGATTTGGCGGAAGTAATGAGGGTCTGCCACGGGCGACGCACAATCGAGACGGTCAAAGACATAACACCGCATCTTGATGCCCAGACCGAAGTGGCTTTCTTGGAAGAACTGGAAGCCACCTGCACCAAAGGCTTGGTACCGGTGCTCGGCGCCCATAAACTTGTGGCGGCGCTCGCCCCTCATCAATTTGCCGTGATCACATCGGGCTCGCACCGCCTGGCCAGCCATCGCCTCACTCACACCGGCTTCACTCCGCCGCGCGTCTTTGTCACCGCCGATGATGTCATAAACGGCAAGCCTCATCCAGAAGGTTATCTTAAAGCGGCGCGCGAACTTGGAGTAGAACCCAGTCAGTGCGTGGTTCTGGAAGATTCACCGGCAGGCATCAAGGCTGGAAACAGCGCCGGCATGATTACTATCGGCATTGCCGCCCACTCTGGTGAGCACGACATCTCGCATGCTCGCTATGTGGTGCAAGACCTTACCTGGCTGAGAGTCTTTCAAGAAGGAGAGAATCTCAAACTAGAACTAAAGGCGTTAACAAAAGCCGACTAATTTTCTCTGGACCAATTTTAGCCAGGCTAATCTTCACCCGGTACAATCACTTGGGGCTGAGCCGGAGGCTCGGGCTGACCTTCGGCACCAGTAAAGAATAGGCGATGGGCGGTCTTGCCAATTTCATAAACATCGCGTTTGCGCAGATTGCTCAGAGCAACCAAACCATAGTTCTTTTCAGGAACCAAGAGCAAAAGCGAGGCGACACCAGGTGTGCCGCCATTCCAACTAACCTGATAAAGCCCGCCTATAGCAGGATTGGGTGCGGCGGCAAAACCGAAAGCCCACTTGTTTGGCTCGCCCGTTGTTAAAGGCGGTCTTTCATACCACAATAACTGATAAGCACGGGGCGAGAGAATTTGTCTAGAAAGCAGACCATTAGCGTATTTGATCATGTCGTTGGAAGTGGAAGCAAGCATACCGGCAGCGGTAGTGACAGCTGGATTTTTATAAGAGACAGGATGCAGCTGCCCCTGTCCTTGCCCGTCTCCATAAGCCTGAGCGACTCGCCCGGTCGGCTCCATGATCACGGTCGTAGCCGTGCTGCTCATACCAAGAGGCTGCAAGATGGTCTCTCTAACCGCCTCTAGATAGTGCTTGCCGTAGGCTTTTGCAATCACCGAACCAACCAAGCGATAAGAGAAATTAGAATAGAGATATTGCGAACCAGGCTCGGAAGCCAGAGGAGTGCCGTTCAATATTTCGAGCTCTTTGTCCCAAGGTACTTCGCGAGACAGTTGCGAAGGCACACCGGCAGCCATAGATGCCACCCAGCGCACCGGCAATTTGCGATAAGGTCCTTCCAGACCATCGACATATTTATCGAGGGGATCGTCGAGATTGACCAGCCCTTTGTCGACCAGAGAGAGCAAGGTCACACCGGTGAAAGACTTGGTCACCGAAGCCAGACCAAAAACCGTATCTGTAGTTGCCGGTATGTTCTTTTCAAGATCGGCATAACCATAGGCTTTCTGAAAAACTGTCCGGCCATCTTTGACGATGGCTAAAACATAAGCAGGCACATTGAACATTTGCATTCGCCTAATCACCATAGCGTCGATGGCGGCAAGACGACTGGACATTTCGGAGGCAGAGGGCTCTGGACGCTGAGCGGCGGCAACATTTTGAGCATGGGCTTTCTGCGAAAAGCCGCTAAACCAGCTCATCCCCGAGGCAAGCAGAGCCAGCGAAAGCAAAGAAAAAGAGAACGCCCGCTTTGTAGTTGAAGGTCTCATTTAGTTTTTTCCTCTTTGGGTTGCTCTTTTTGTTCTTCTTTTAGTTCTTCTTTTGGTTCTTCTGTAGATTTGTCTTCAAACCAAGCAGGGCTGAAACTAGCGCCAAAACCGGCACTCTTGGCACCGAGTTCGGGTCGATAAGGGTTCTGACAAACAAAAATCAAATAGATATTCATTGACAAAAATATGGCCACAAAAGCAGTCATTATCACTTGCGAAAGCAAACTTTCCACAAAGAAGAAATAGGTGAAGATGATAATCAAGACACCGCCTGTGATAAGCACACCCCAAAGCACGGGTGAAAGCTGATTGCGTGCAGCCACCATGCGATGTTTTCTTGATTCGGCAAGATCTTTCACTTCATCAACCATTGATTCATAAAAGACTTGCTCGTGATCATTGCGAGGATGATACTCGACCACTGCACTCCAGAGACGGCGGTAAGGCGCTACTGTTGCTTCTTTCTCAAGCCCCTGCTCGACTTTAGACCAGTCTTGCTGCACCACTGCCTCGGCATAGCTATGCAATTCGCCTCTAATTTTGTGTCGCGCCGCAGGCTCGAAAGGGCCAGACAAATGATAGATATTACTGAGCTTATTGGCTTCGGCAGCGGCTTCGCTGCTGGCTTCATCAACTTTGCTCTGGGCCGATACAACCACTAGACCAACAAGAATGGCATAGAGTGTGCCGACAATAGCAATGAGAATACCGCCGACCTCATGCCCCGGTTCAAGCTTTTCGCGCTTAACCCGCGAGCGCACCAAAACCAAACCGAGTATCGAGAGAGCTGTTGTGCCTCCCACTATAGCCAAAAATTCAAGCAAGGAACTCACTTCTTCTGCACTCGTTCTATCTCGGCATTGATCGCGGCAATGCGGTCTTTGGTCATGGGATGGGTGGAAAGAATAGACAAAGCATCAGGAATTTTAGTGTGTTCTTTTTCAGTTTTAGAGTCTAACTTCTGAAAGAACTTCACCAGACCATGTGGATCGTAACCGGCTTTAATGGTCAGGTCTACACCGAAAGTATCGGCCTTAGCCTCTTGATCGCGACCAAAACGCAACCCCTCTAGGCTCTCGCCCAATTTTGCCATATTGAGCAGAGCCAAGACTCTTTTATCGTCTCCGGCGCCGCCAAAAAGAATCATAAAGATTGCTCCGACGCCCATGTTGCGCACCGCCGCTTTGAGAGTATCTCGATGAATGACATGACCAATCTCATGACCCACTACACCAGCCACTTCATCATCGCTCTCAGCCGTTTTGAGCAGCCCTTCGTTCACTACCACCACACCACCTGGATAGGCGAAAGCATTGATTTCTTCCGAATCATCATAGAAAAATCTGAATCGATAGGGCGTCTTGCCTAAGGCAGTGAGAAGTCTTTTGCCAATGCGCTCTACCCGCTCTTTTTGCGGCACTTCCTTGTTTTCGGCTTCATGAAGCTTGGCGAGGAAATCACCTATCTTGCTTTCGAATTCGGGGTCGACGCGGCTCACCGCCATATCAACCATTAAAGCGAAGGAAAAATAGAAGACTAAACAGAAAACAGATATGGTTCCTATAACGGTGGTCCAATAGCGCCGGTCATGCCCTTTTCGCTTTTCAGCTCTGGCGATCAACTCTTCGATTTGCTTGCCTAAAGCCGATGAGCGCGTAAAAGCCAATAGCTTCGGCAAAATGGTCTCATCATTGAAGATTACTGCCCAAGCCGAGCCCGGCGGCTCTATTTTGACCCGCAGACCGTCTTGGCCGGTGAGAGAAATTAGAGCCCGACTATAGTCGAGCTCTTGCAAGCATTCGCCGGCATGGCAAACAACCACCTTAGAAGAAGCAAACTGCACTTCCACATCGCGACTCTGGGGTTGTCCCTTTTCATAGTATCTGGCGCTGAAGCCTTCGCTCACTAGCATGACCGGCGTCTATCTTAGCCGCTGGTCGTAGGCACGAAGCGACGTACCCAGGCCCCGAAAGCTTCGGGATTTCTGGTTTGAATGTAGACTCGGCCCGGTCCGGTAAACATACAGCCAAGCCCTTCTCCGCTTGTAAAGCTGCTTACCCAGTTTTTTCCGGCTTTGACGATTTCATAGCTGGTATCGCCGCTCCAGGCAACTAAATGCCCATTGTCCACCATATACTTTTCACCTGGCGGAATATCAATTTCCATAATGGCTCCAAAGGCGCTCACAGCAAAACCACCGTTGCCCTTGAGGTGCAAAACAAAGAGACCGGCACCCGAAAACAAACCGGATGTCAGCTTCTGAGCCTTTGTATCCATCTCAATTTGATCCATGGCAGCAAGCATGCAGCCACTCTTGACGAAATAATCTTGCCCGCCACTAATGTGAATGACTTTCACATCGCCGGGAGGCGATGGGGCAAGAAGCACTTCCCCAGCCCCTTCGGTGGCTGATACTTCTTGGAAGAAAAAAGTTTCCCCACCCAAGACGCTGCGCTTGAGGGCGTTCATAGCACCGCCCCACATCTTGCCTTCGATAACTAGGTGTCCTGTTTTTGCAACCATGGCGCCCGACTCGGCCTTGATATGTTCGCCAGGCTGCAAACAAACTTTCAAGACTGCGTTAGAGCCTTCGTGCAAGAGTTGGTATTCCATTTTTCAAGCTCCACACTAGTGACATTGACGAGGCATTCTAGCACCAGCCAGATACTGGCAAGTGTCTATTGCAAACTTTATGAGACCGATCGACCAGCTGCAGGCGTTAAACTTCACCCTGCGGGAAAATGCCGTAGCCTACGCCGTAGACGTTTTTGATAAACGACTCAGAGCCATCAACATCTATTTTTTTGCGCAGTCTCTTGATGCAGCTGGAAAGCGCTTCCACACCTACACTGGAATCATCCGACCAAACTTGATTGAGCAGGCGGTCGGCAGGAAACAGCTCGCGGGGATGCTTGAGCAGGAATTCTAAAAGAGCATATTCGCGACTGACGAGCGCCACTTCGTTACCGTCTACTTTGATGGAACGGCGCTCGGGCACAAGCTCCAACCTGCCAATCTTGACCGAAGGGCTGGCAATTTTCACCGGGCGCCGCAAGAGAGCTTGCACCCTGGCCATCAGCTCTTTACCATGGAAAGGCTTGGTCAAATAATCATCGCCGCCGCTCTCCAACCCTTCCACCCGCTCTTCAATAGAACGTTTGCCGGTGAGAAAAAGAACCGGCGTCGGATTGCCTTCAGCGCGAAAACGCTTGACCAGGTCGGCGCCTTCACCATCGGGTAAGGCCCTATCTAAAATAATCAGCTCGTACTCGGAAGTCTCGATAAAATGCCGCGCCTCAGTGAGATCTTTGGCGATATCAACAGTATGACCTTCCACCGCAAGCCAACGGCTGACAACCCTGGCAAGGTCGGCATCATCTTCCACCACTAAGATCTTGGCCATCTATTTCAACACCCGCACAAAAAATTCAGCACTAGTCAAGTTAATCAGCTCAGCTCTCGCAAGGAATGGTGAACCAGAATACACAGCCACCTTCTTCACCGGCAAAGACTCCTATTTTACCCCCATGCAACTCGACAATATTCTTACATATTGACAGTCCCAAACCTGTGCCTTGAGTACTAATCTTTGTCTGGCCTGACTTGCCAAACTCGCCGGTTTCGCTGCTCTCGCCGCCTTCTTTCTTGCTTTTCAGACCGCGGTCTTCCTTGGCTTGCACCTGATAAAACCGGTCAAAAACCTGCCCTATCTTATCTTCTGGAATACCGCGCCCCCGGTCGCGCACTTCCACTCGCAAGTGGTTGCCCTGTTTGCGCCCTTTGACAAGCACCCGAGCCCCTTCCGGCGAAAATTTGACAGCATTGCCGAGCAAATTGACCAAGACCTGCACAATTCTCTCCTGGTCGCATTCCAATTCGTAGCTGCCCTCCAACCTGCTATCAATCAAGATGTTCTTTTTAAGAGCCAGTGGTTGCACCGAAGCTAGTGCCGCCTCAAAAATATCAGCCAGCTTTGCCGGCTCTTTGAACAGCTGCATCTGCCCTTGACTGATGCTTTCGATATCAAGCAAGTTATTGACCAGAGATAGCAAACGACTGATATTGCCTCGACAAGCCTGCAGGTCTTTCACGGCATCGGCACTAAGCGGTCTGCCGCTGCCGGCTTCAGCCAAAACAAGTTCCAGACTAAGTAAGACCGAGTTTAAAGGTGTGCGCAAATCGTGCGAAACCATAGAGGCAAATTCTTGCTTCATGCGCTCAATCTGCTTGCGCTGCGAGATATCGTGAATGACCAGATAATAGCCTGAGTCTGTCTCGCTTCTGGTAATGCACCATTCGGTCTCTACTATTTGTCCGGCAAAAGTTCTCACCGCCAGCTCTACCATAGAAGCGCCCGAATCAGACCGAGATTCAACTTTATCTTGCCTAGTTTTATCTTGCTTAGTCTTCTCTTGCCTGGCTTTGGCTTGCTTGAGAGCCGCGGTAAGCTTGGCACTATCGCCTTCTTGCAAGACTTCCACCGCTCGCATGCCGATTAGTTCATCTTTCTCATACCCCCAAAGACGACAAGCCGCCTCGTTTACTTCTTCAAAGCGCAAATCTTCGCTAATCGAGCAAACAACATCCATGGCGTTATCAAGCACAGCTCTTTCACGAGCACGCAGCTGAGTCAGAGATAAATAAAGTTCCTGGCAGAGTTTATCGATGGCGGCAATCTCATCGGCACCGGCCACCGGCGCCAGCGGCGGCTGATTGGCGGCTAAGCGGGCGGTATTGACAGTCAATCTATCAAAGCGACTGCTGGTGCTGCGATAAAGAAATATAGCCAACCCCAAAGCCATAAAGACACTGAGACCAGCCGAAAGAGCAATAGCCGAGCGCAATTCGCTGTCATAGCGCAAAAGCAAATCTTGCTTTCTTTGCATGTCACCCACACCGACCACCGAAAGCTGCATAATTGTCTGGTTGATTTTCTGCATATCGCTCTGCAAACCCAAAAGCGAAAGGCGCCGACTCATCTCGGTGCCGGAAGTACCAGGTCTGGTGGTGGAATTGAAAATCTGACCGATATGCTGAAAAGACTTCTTCAAATCTTGGCAAAGAGCGTATTCACCGGGATATCCGGCGGAAAGCCTTTCGATATCCCGCACAGCCCCGTTGATTTCGTCCACCAGACTTTCGGCGCGGGCATTGAGCATGTCGTAAGAATCTTTGTTCCAAGCCCGCATAATCAAGACGGTCGCCCGCTCCATATGCAAAATGCCTAGTTTATTGACCGCGGTGGCCATATCACGACCATGCGCTTCTGAACGCCTAGCCTGGTCAAGCTTTTCAACCATAGACCAGAGCACGCCGAAAATGGTCAGTTCAAAAACCACTGGTATCGCCGCAATAAAGAGAATTTTCTGAGAAAGACGCATTGTTTGAAAGCGACGAAGGGCGTAAAAATTGGGCAAAATCCAAGCCCAGAGGCTCGAACTATTCTAAACTGTTATGCTGAGATTAAATAGAGGGTTCTAGAGTGTCGGTGCCGGAAAGCACTATCTCGTCAAGTGCAGAGCATCAAAAGAGAGGCGACGATTCAAGCGAGCGCCGCCGGCTGGTTCTGCTCTTTGCCGCCGGCTGCCTATTGTATCTGCCGGGGCTTGGCAGCTATGGTCCCCTCGACCCCACCGACAGCTTCTTTATCGAAGCCGGTCGAGAAGCTGTGGAAACCGGGCAGTATCTTGTACCGATGAACAACTATCAGCCCTGGCTAGACAAGCCGATTCTCTATTTTTGGGCGGTTTCGGCATCGATTATTTTATTCGGCGCATCAGAGGCAGCTATCGGCTTCTCCGGACGCATCTTCACCGCCTTGACCGCCCTTGCCTTTTCGTTCTGCGTCTACTATGGCAGCCGCAGTTTCATCGGCAAAAAACAAGCTTTCTTTGCTGCTCTCATTGCCATGACTTTCCCACTCAGCGCCGAGCTTGGTCATATTTCACTTACCGATATGCCTCTCACTCTTTTTATGAGCGCCGGTCTCTATGGGCTTTTTCATTTCTTTCAGCAAGGCAAGATGAAGGCGCTCTGGTTGGGCTATTTCAGTCTAGCTCTGGCCTTTCTTTGCAAAGGTCCAATCGCCTTGATAGTTGTGGGCGCCATTCTCACTCTCTATTTTCTTGCCACTGCCGGTAATATCAAGTCTGTCTTTGTCTCAATCTTGAAGCTCAGACCATTTCTAGGATTAGCCTTAATCACGGTCATCAATTTGCCCTGGTATGCCGCCGCCACAATCGGCACAAACGGCGCCTTCTTTCGCGATTTTTTCATTACCCAAAACTTTGGTCGTATGGTTGGTACAGTCAACCACCAGCAGCCCTTCTGGTTCTATCTACCAGTTCTCGCCGGCGGGCTCTTCCCCTTCAACCTGCTCTATTTTTGCGCCCCGTCATTGCGCCTGCGCAAACAAGACCTTGCCGCCCGCACCAAGTTAAGCAAAAGCAAAGCATTCATCGTCTTTCAAACTATCTGGGCCCTGTTTGTATTGATCTTGTTCTCAATAATCAAGACCAAATTGCCCACTTATATTTTGCCGGCCATGGCACCCCTGGCGGTACTGGCAGCCAGGGCAGCGGCGCTTGCCCTGAGGTTGAAAGGCAAAGAAAAATTCTACCCCTTGGCTTTGATACCGCCGCCGGTATTAATTGCCGCCCTGGTGGTCAGCTATAAATCAGACGGTTGGGTGCAACTATTCCTCAGCCAGACCCGTTATCTTTTTATCTTTCTTTTGCTGGTCAGCTTGGTCAATGCCCTGCTTATCTTCAAGGGCAAACTCAAGCAAGCTCTGACTGTCTTGACTGCGGCAGCGGTAGCCGGGGTGGCGGTTTCTATGCCCCTGGCTCATATTGCCTTCTTTGAAGATAGACAAAAGCCGGTGGATAATCTTACCCGCACAGTTCTCGAGCGACAGGGCAGTCTTTGCACCATAATTCGCACCGAGCCTAGCTTTCCTTACTTCCTCAAAAAAAATGTACCGCTCATTAGAGATGAAAACGAAGCCAAAGCCCACTTAGCAAAGGCTCAGTCGCCGATTTTCGTGATGGCGCCCAAAGAAGTGCTGCAAAATATTTCTTGGTTTGGTACACCGGAAAAAATTATCGTGGTGAACAAAACTCGCAAATGGACCCTATTTGAGGTGAAGCCCTGAGCCGATGAACCCGAGCCTCTATCAAATAAATAGCAGAGTAATGTTGAATCGGCTGCGGCAAAGTAATGCTCAAGCCACCTTAGCCGACCTAGACGCCGGCGGCAAACTAGCCGGGTTTGACTGGATATGGCTTTTGAGCGTTTGGCAGACCAGCACCGCCGCCCGAGAAGTATCAAGAAAAAGAAGCGGCTGGCTGCACGAATTTCAAGACACCCTGCCCGACTTAAAGACCGAAGACATCGGCGGTTCCGGCTTTGCCATAGCCGACTATAAGGTAAGCGAAGACCTGGGCGGGGGGCAAGCTCTGGCAAAACTGCGGCAAAAGCTGAAGCAACGGGGTCAAAAGCTCATGCTCGATTTTGTGCCTAATCATATGGGTTTAGGGCACCGCTGGCTGCAGGAAAATCCTGCTTACTTCATAATGGCAGATGCTCGAGATGCAGAACAGGAGCCGCACAATTACTTCAAGGTAGACCAGCCGGGCGGCAAAGAGTTATATGTCGCCCATGGCAGAGACCCCTACTTCGAGGGCTGGCCGGACACTATTCAGCTAGACTACAGCAACCCCGCTCTGCAAGAAGAGATGATCAAGATTTTGCTCGATATTGCCGGGCAATGCGACGGCGTGCGCTGCGACATGGCCATGCTGGTGGAACCAGAAATCTTCGAGCGCACTTGGAAAAATCGCGGTGAATCGAGAAGACAGCTCAAGGGAGTCTACAAGCCCTTCTGGAGCGAAGCTATTAGCAGAGTAAAGGCTGAGTATCCCGACTTTTGCTTTATGGCGGAAGTCTATTGGGACATGGAATGGCAATTGCAACAGGCGGGTTTTGACTATACCTATGACAAAAGGCTTTATGACAGGCTGCGCAATGGCGACACAGCAGGGGTAAGAGCCCATCTCACCGCCGACCTGAGCTATCAAAGCAAAATGGCGCGATTTTTAGAAAATCACGACGAACCGCGAGCAGCAGCCGTCTTTAGTGAAGAGATGGAGAAAGCAGCGGCGGTAACCACTTTTCTCACACCGGGACTGAGATTCTTTCATCAAGGTCAATTCGAAGGCTTTTGCAAGCGAATTTCGCCGCACCTGGTGCGTGGCCCAGAAGAAAACGAGAACATCAATCTCAAGGAGTTCTACAACAACCTTTTAGCTGCCCTTATTGAGCCAACCCGCACAGGCACCTTCACCCTTTTGGGCACCAAGCCTGCCTGGCAAGACAACTGGACCTACTCATCAATTCTTGGTTACCTCTGGCAAAAAATCACACCCGACCAAGAAGATAGGGGAAAGAAAAAAAAGGCTCTTGAAAGCAACGGCAAGCAGGCCAAGCCGGAACCTGAAAAAGCCCCGGCCCGCGGCGACTGCCTGCTTGCCGTGGTCAACCTCTCAGACCATCAAAGTCAGTGCTATCTGCCCATGAACATTGCCGGATGTAATTTAATTCTGGAAGACAAGCTGTCGAATACAGTATATGAGCGAAAGGGCGACACCATGTCGCAAGAGGGACTTTATCTTGATATGAGCCCTTTTCAGTGTCATATTTTCGCCGTCTACGCTGCCCGTTCCCGGGTAAACTAGCTGTTGGTCGCAAAGCCAATGCCGACCGAACCAACCCTTGACTTGCCGGAGGAATAATGGCGGAAAACTCGTCTCGCGCAGAAGTGGAAAGACTTGATGAAGCCAAAAGGGGCGAGCAAGACTGGAAGATGTGGGGACCCTATTTAAGCGAAAGACAATGGGGCACAGTCAGAGAAGACTATAGCGATAACGGCGACGCCTGGAACTATTTCACCCATGACCATGCCCGCTCAAGAGCCTACCGCTGGGGCGAAGACGGTCTGGGTGGTATTTCAGACAAACACCAAGTGCTCTGCTTTTCACTGGCACTCTGGAACGGGCAAGACCCCATCTTGAAAGAACGCCTCTTTGGACTGACCAACAGCGAAGGCAACCACGGCGAAGACGTCAAAGAGTATTACTTTTATCTAGATAGCACCCCTACCCATTCTTACATGAAGTACTTGTATAAGTACCCGCAGCAAGCCTTTCCTTATTCAAAGCTGGTTGAAACCAATCGCAGTCGCTCTCGCACCGAACTAGAATACGAATTAATCGATACCGGCGTCTTTGACCAAGACCGTTATTTCGACGTTTTTGTCGAATACGCCAAAGCCTCTGCCAATGATATTCTCATCAAAATCAAAGTCGAAAACCGCGGTGACAAAGCGGCGCCCTTACACATTTTGCCGACCTTACTCTTTCGCAACACCTGGTCCTTCTCGGCCAATGCCATTAGGCCGGAGATGAAACTGGAGCAGTCTGCATCGAAAAAAGGACTGCAAGTAATCTCAGCCAAACACAAAGACCCGCTCTTTCAAGAATCACTGCCAGACTTTTATCTCTATTGCAGCGAGCTGGACCAAGCAAGCGATGTTTTGTTCTGCGACAACGAAACAAACTTAGATCGCTTCCCCCAAGATCCGTCACTGAATAGCTTGGAAGGGCGGCGTTATCCGAAAGACTCTTTCCATAGTTATCTTATCGGCGGCGACCAAGAGGCAGTCAACAAAGCTCAACTAGGCACCAAGGTCGCACCGCATTATCAATTTGAAGTACCTGCCTTAGGCAGCAAAACAATTTGCCTGCGCCTCAGCGCCTTTGACTTGCAGGCTCTCAAAGACCCGTTTTCAAAAGAAAACTTCGACGCCGTCTTTGCCGAGCGCAAGCTTGAAGCAGACCTCTTTTATGATGCAATCTATACCGACCAAATGAAGAAAAACCCAGAGCAAATGCGGGTATTTCGCCAAGCGATGGCCGGCATGCTATGGTCTAAGCAATATTTCTATTACGACGTAGATCTCTGGCTAAAAGAGCACGGCGCAGACTTTCTTGATATTCAGACCAAGAAGCAAGACATTCGCAATGCCGACTGGTATCACATGTTCAACGACGATATCATCTCAATGCCCGATAAATGGGAATACCCCTGGTACGCCGCCTGGGACCTAGCTTTTCACACTGTACCGCTCGGCACGGTCGACCTCGACTTTGCCAAACAGCAATTAGATTTGATGCTGCGCAATGACTATCAACATCCCAATGGTCAGATTCCAGCTTATGAGTGGAATTTCGGAGACGTTAATCCGCCTGTGCACGCTTTCGCCACCATGGAAATCTATCTGCACGACAAAGTGCGCAACGATGGTAAAGGCGATATAGACTTCCTCAAATATGCTTTCACAAAACTGATGGTCAACTACGCCTGGTGGATCAATCGCAAAGACCCCAGCGGCAAAAATATTTTTGAAGGCGGTTTTCTAGGCTTAGACAATATCGGGGTTTTCGACCGCTCGGCGCCTTTGCCCACCGGTGGTTCATTGGAACAGGCGGACGGAACTGCCTGGATGGCTTTCTTCAGCCAGCAAATGCTGCGCATCGCCATCGAAGTAGCCTATCACGATCCACTCTACGAAGACCTAGCAGTGCGCTTTTTCCAGCACACGATGCGCATAGCCGGCGCCATGGATCGCATAGGCGAACACCGCGATGAACTCTGGGATGAAGAAGACGGCTTCTTTTATGATGTACTAAGCTTACCTAACGGCAAATCCACCCGCCTCAAAGTCAGATCCATGGTCGGGCTACTGCCACTCTCGGCGGTGGCAGTACTGGAAGATGCCACATTGCACAAATTACCCCATTTCACCAAGATGTGCAAAGCTTTTGTGGAAAGACACCCCGAACTGTGCGCCAATATTCACCTACCCAACAAGCTCGGTGTAGCCAATCGTCGCATGCTGGCAGTCGTAAACGAGAAAAAGCTGCGCCGCATCTTGCACCGCATGCTTGACGAAAATGAGTTCCTCAGCCCTTACGGTATCCGTTCGCTATCTGCCTATCATAAAGATCATCCCTTTATCTTTAGACACGAGGGACACGAATTTAGAGTTGACTATTTGCCGGGCGAATCAGACAACGGCATGTTCGGCGGCAATAGCAATTGGCGCGGACCGATTTGGATGCCGGTCAATTTCTTGCTCATCAAAGCACTCTATATTTATTACTGCTATTTCGGCGAAGACTTCAAAGTTGAATGCCCAACAGGTTCGGGCAATATGATGACCTTACTGGAAGTGGCAAAATTCTTGTCCGACAGACTTTGCTCGATATTTCTTCCAGATGAAAAAACAGGCAAGCGCCCAGTCTTTGGAGGCACCGAAAAATTCCAGAACGATCCCCATTGGCGTGATAACTTACTCTTTTACGAGTATTTTCACGCTGAAAACGGAGCCGGACTGGGAGCCAGCCACCAAACCGGCTGGACCGGGCTTGTGGCAAGACTAATGAGATTGGAAGACATTCTCACTAAAGAAATGTTGCTGGAGCCTGGCGCCGCCACCAGAGCAAGAGAAGCTCTGATGACTCACTTTATTGAGTAAAGTGCGAGTAAACTTTTGGCGTTAGGGTATATTTGATAAGCAGTGCAGTACTGTCTGTATTACAATACAGAAGAGTCTATGAAAACGCAGTAAAAGTGGTCTGAAATTATATGAACCAGGCAATTCAAAAACTGCAACCGATAAAGCGACTGGTCTTTTTGACGGTCTGCTTACTGGCTCTCTTGTTTACACCAATCAAGATGGCCGCGGCAGAGGCTATGGCACTGTGCAGTATGCCTTCTGAGGGTATGGCTTGTTGCGCGACTGATAAACTACAAAACCAAAAGCCATCAGCCCAAGCAACAGCACAACACAGTTGTTGCTGCTGCGAAGAAGAAAAATCTGAACCAGGCGATCTAGCAAGCGATAACAGCGCGCAGACGGTTCATTCTCCTAAGTTTGTGGCGATTCGCTCTGGTCTCAATGGCATTGTCGAGCTGAATGCAATAAATACAGCTGCGCTGCACATTCTTATGTCGGCAGACGATAACAGCTTTTCGCCACGTTCACCCAAACTGCCAATCTATCTTCAGGTGCGCCAACTTCTGATTTAAAGCCGGTCTTGGCCGCATTGTCTTTAAATCACTATTTTAGAAGGAGCTTCATCATGAAGAAACTAATATTGCTTTGCGCATTTTTGCTGGCTGTTGCTTTTCTGCCTCTAAACGCCGTGTTGGCTAAAGAAGCCGACTGTTGCAAGAAGGCCGGAGGAGCAGCCAGCCAGAACAAAGCCGAGGCTAAAACCGGAGCAGGAATATCTTGCGCCGAATGCGCTCAAACTTGCGAAAAAACTCTCAAGTATTTCAAGAAGCAAGGAGGCAAATATACAGAAGCCGCAAATCTCAAGACCTTGCAAGACTGCATAACTCTGTGCAAAGCTTCAAGCGAGCTGCAAAAACGTGGCTCAGCCCACGCCGCAGCCTTGCTTAAGGTCTGCCATGCCGTCTGTCTCGATTGCGCCAAAATGTGCAAAGAGATGAATGATCCTAAGCTTGCAGATTGCATCAAATCTTGCGAAGAATGCACCAGTTGCTGCGAAGGCTAAGCCTGCTGCAAAACTGAACTGAAAATGGCTACAAAGGGTTTTCCGAAAGGAAAACCCTTTTGGTCTTTGAATTTCCAAAAGAAAAACCCTTTTAGTCTTAAAATAACCGAGGTCAGATTGAGAAACCCCAAATTGGACCCCATCTAAAGAAAATTGCTCTTGCAAGCCATGCACAAGCCAAACCCAGCAACGATATCAAAGGCAATAGCAATAGGACTGACAGCCGGTCTCTTGAGCGGGCTTTTGGGTATAGGCGGCGGCGTCATACTGGTTCCGGCATTATTAGCTCTTTTGGGTGTCAGCCAAGCTGAAGCCCAAGGCACATCGCTGGCCCTTTTCACGCTGCCTGTGGCAGCCCTAGGTGCCTACACATATTGGCATCACGGTCATGTCGACCTCTTTGCTTTACCCTCCATGGCTGTCGGCTTCCTGTTAGGCGGCTTCATGGGCGGCAAACTGGCGGTAAAACTACCGGCTGCTATTTTGAGCCGCATCTTCGCCATTGCCTTGATTGTTTTCGGCATCAAGATGCTTATCTCATAACAGCGGAGAGACCATGTCAATTTTGAGTCTCATAGCCATTGGTCTTTTCGCCGGCACCATGAGCGGCATTCTCGGTCTGGGAGGCGGAGTCTTTCTGGTACCGCTGCTAAATTTGAGCGGGCTTGCCCAACCGACAGCCCAAGGCACTTCACTAGCCTTGTTGAGCTTGCCGGTGGCTGCGGCAGCCGCCTATGCTTATTTCAAAGAAGGCAAGGTCAAGCTCTATCTATTGCCCTGGTTGTTTTTCAGCTTTGTCATAGGCAGTTACTTAGGCGCCACCGAAGCCCTGGCTCTGTCGGCAAAAACGCTGGAGAAAGTCTTTGGGATTTTTCTCATCGCCCTTGGTATCAAAACACTCCTTAAGCGCAAGCATAAGTGAAATGGGGCTAAATGAGGTCTTTAGAAGTTGAATAGGTTTGAGTTATCAGTTTCAGTTCTTTGATACCAATGAAGTCGAAAACAAAAGAGAACAAGTGTTCGATAGCTTTTCTAGGCTAACTGAAAGCTAGAAGGGTGTTTACCATTCTTCCTAAGCTCTCTCCTAGAGTCGAGCAATCGTCTTCATTCAATCAAAACCTTTAAGCCGACTGCATTTCAACAGAAATCATCCATTTCCACTATATACATTCATAGAATCGAATCAAAAGGGTATGACCTCAGTAAACCCGGGCGAT
>MOYA01000006.1:0-78658 GCA_001899315.1 Candidatus Obscuribacter phosphatis | reverse complement strand
TGCTACATGGTTTAGTGAACTAATACTCAAAAGGAAAGCAGACAATAACCGACCGAAGAAACACCCAACGGCAAGTCAAAAAAAGGAGAACCTCCCTTGCGGGGAGGTTCTCCTCGAATGCGCCAAAGTCTGTCTCATCGACTCTCGCAGCAAGCCTCGGCAGCCGCTCAGGCCGTTTTGGTCACGCTCTGGTAAAGCTTCAACCAGGTGAGAATCTGCACGACACAGCGGTCAGCGGGGCAGAGACCGGCTCCGAATGGGTCCTCGGCGTCCATATCGGGCGCCTCGTAGGGTTCCTCAAAGTTCGCCAGGTAGCGACTCTCTTCCCAATCACTCTGCGTGGCGGCAATCTGCATCGAGAGCTTCCTGCCCCGAGCCCTGAAATAGACGAACTCACCGGTCTTCAGTTCGCCAAGAAACTGCACGGGCACGGCGCCGTACGGTCCGCGCCAGTGGGTGAAACAGCCTGAATCTTGCAGAGCGGTCTGGGCACTTGCCTGCAAGGCGATATCAGCGTTTGTCATCTATGAGGTCTCCTTAGATTTAGGTGGCAAGAGGTGATTGATCAGTCCAGCTTGAAAGCAGGGCTGCGTTCTTTACCCCTAGGTGGTGGATTGAAAGACTCAATGGTGGCGATGGGTGAAAGCCCGGCGGGCACTAGCTTCTCCGCAGCGACAAGGGCATCGCCGTCATCTTTTGCTTGCACCTTCCTGGCTTCCTCAGTCAGAGAGGGCAGCAAATCGACCGTTGTGTACTGCGGCTCGCCATAGCTTGTGTAGGCGGTCAGGGTGCCATCTTCATCGAAGGTTTTGTCCTCGTAGGGCGACCAATTTGAGGTCATGAAGATGCGAACCTTCCGCACGGATTTGCCGCCTGGATAAAACTCGACATCTCGCTTCTTACCGTCGGCTGAGGCAAGCAAATCCTCTACCGCAGCCAGGTAGTAGCCATCGCTCACCACTCCCTGTTTTTCTGCAGGCAGCGAATCAGGCAGCACTTTCCAAGTCTGCTTGAAGCTCTCTTTGCCGCTCGCATCGAAATGCACCACTTGCATGGAGCCGTCCGACTGTTTAGAGCGTCTGCAGATTGCTTTGCCGTTTTCATAGACGGTGCTTGTGGTGCTGGAATAGCCTCGCGTCAGCTTCTCCAGCAGAGTTACTCCATCCTCATGCCAGAGCAGCACCTCGACCACTTTCTCTTCATCATAGACAAAGGAAAGCTTGCGAGAACCATCCTCGTTGAAGATATCGCGCCGTGCTCTCGCTGCACCTTCCTTGACGAGCAAAGAGTCCCGCCGATTGGCTTTAGAAAAGACCATCTCTCCGATGAGGCGCCCGGTTTTGCCGTCGTAGGTGCGCACCGCTTCCACCCGGCTTTCCCGAGCGTAGCAGGTGACAACCATGTCGGCACCGCTTCTCACCATGATTTCCTTGATGGTCTGGTCTTTGAAGTACAAAGTATCTTCAGCCAAGGTTGAGCCGTCCGCCTGAAAGAGTATCTTTCGGTAGACAGCTCTATCGATGACGAGGAAGGGCTGGGAGCCCAAGTCTTCCACGTCACTCTTGGAACCACCCTTAGCTGCTTCAGCCTTCGGATAGTAAATTGTGGCGCGCCTGGGGCGTCCCAGGTCATCGCAGTCGACCAAACAGGTCAGACCACCACGCCACTCGATGCGCATGCGACGATTGAGACCGGTGTGCTCATCGCGCTCGATGAGGCGTAAGGTCTCGTTGAACTTCGCATCTTTCAGTTGCACCGCCAAGGGTGGCGCCGGTGAGTTTTCTTGCGCGGCGCCGCGGTCTGCAGTAATGAAGGGCGTGGGGCTGCTCTTCTTGGAGCATCCAGAGAGGACGGCCGGTAAAATTGAAACCAGTGCCGCCAAAAGCAGGGTCTTACGACCTCTCATTGTATTTTTTCCTTGCTGAAAAGGAGTGAAATGGGAAATAGCTCGCCCTGGGAACTTGTCTAAAAGCTAGAGACAAAGCAGGACGAGCCCTAGACCAAGAGCCGCACCCAGTGCTCCGTTCAGAGCGAAAAGCAAGCACTGCCGCCGCGGCTCGTTGAACTCCTCGTCTTCACTGCCTCGGCATTGGAGGTAGAGAAAAGCAGAGGCGGCGGCGCTGAAAATGCAGCTGACTGCAGACAGCGCCACTAGACACCAAGACGACGGCGCCTGTGTTTGCTTCACATAGCTCATGAGGCTGGCGCTCGCCAAGGCGGCGCCCAGGAAAACGATGAAGTGCAGACCGGCATTAGCCAGCCCGTTCAGTTCGTAGCGTTGCTGCAGATCGTTCTCTTCGTTTCGGTAAGTCATAAATAGCTCTCTTGATTGTTGAAGTTGAGTGTCACTTCCTGAAACACATCCTGAAACACCTATAGATACTGCGGTCTAGATACAGCCCAGCGAAGGGTTGTATCTAATTTGACTTGACTGGAGAAGCTGGTCGCCTTTCTTGGGTTTCTCCTTGAAAAAGAGTTTTTGTTTTAATTCACTTTGAACATAGATTGATCAATACTGGCGTGGCAAGCCATATCTGCTTCTCAATTGCTCTTGCCAAATTGAATCTCCGGCTTTTTATCTGCGCACCGCTCGCACTAGCTACATATGGCTAGGAATGGCTTAAATAGGATGTTTCTAAGGGTTCAAAACAACTAGAAATTGCAATAAGTTTGAAACATTTGATCTGCACAATCATGCCTGGCGAGGTATAAACTTTGCGACTCAATCGCCTACAATCAGCTTCACTGTGTCGTTTCGCTCATGAGTGAGTGCTTCTCATCGCACATTTACTAGTCAAGTTCGTAGCAAAGGAAAAGAGAAAAGAGAATCATTTTTTTTGCCTATTTGGCTTTAGTATTTATAAACGCTGGTAATGCTCGATAGGAGAGAAATTGGTAATGACCGAGATATGCCCTCGCATCACCAAAGAAATGTTGCTGAGACAATGCCATGAAATCGGCATAAGCGCCGGCGATTCGATTATGGTGCACGCCGGACTGCGTTCAGTGGGCGAGATTCTCGGCGGACCTGATGTTCTTATTTCCGCACTTCTTGAAACGATTGGCAGCGATGGCACCCTTATGGTTTATGTGGGCTGCCAGACGCCCTATGACGATGTTGGTCGAGACATTTACAGCGAGGCCGACGAGGCATTTATTCTGGAGCACTGCCCGCCTTTCCAACCAGATCGCAGCAGAGCAAGCCGCGATTTTGGAGCCTTTGCCGAGCTCTTCCGCACAACACCGGGAGTGATATGCAGCAGCAATGCCGGTTCTAGAATGGCTGCCTATGGAGCGAAAGCTGAATTTCTCACCGCCAATCACCCGGTCAATTACGGGCTGGGCAAGGATTCTCCACTGGAAAGGTTTTACGAAATAGGAGGCAAAGTCATACTAATCGGCTCGGATAAAGACGCTGTCACTATACTTCACTACGCAGAAGCAATAGCACCAATCAAAGACAAGCGGTTGTTCAATCTCAAGGTGCCTATCGAAAAGAGCGGCCAAACAATATGGATCGACATGGAGGAATACGATAGCGCCACAGGCATTAGAGACTGGCCTGACCGCTTCTTTGCCTTCATAGTAGAGCAGTATATTCAGTCTAGAAATCTCAAGGCTGGTCTTTTGGGAGGGGCGAGCACATATGTGCTCGAGGCCAAAGATCTAGTGCAGTTTGCCGTGCCCATCATGGTAGAGACTGCTAATGAACTTGACGCTAGGCATAGCGAGTAACCAAACTTGCCATTTCAATACTGCAAACCAGCAAAAAAATCCGAATGAACACGTTTTACTATTTATTACAGTACAACAAAAGAAAAGAAGAAGGCGCCAGCCCAGACTTTGCAGTCTGAGTGGCGCCTTCTTTCAGGTTACTGCTGTGCCTCTAGGGCTCAAGCGGCAGCGTCTTCGGAAGGCTTGCGGTCGGTGACCGTCACCACGCCGTCGCCATCGAAGTGCTCTTCGAGAAGCTTGGACTGGTCGACGGTGCACTCGACGAAGAGCGTGAGAACCCAGGGAGCCTTGAACGCCATCTCGAAGGAAACGAGCGGCAACTCCAGGATTTCACGCAGCTCCTGACCGAACATGCGGAAGTTCTCGGTCATTTCGTCATTGGACTGGCAGGGAATCACCACCTTGTAGACCTGCTTGGTGCTGCCCTTGGCCTTGAGCTTCAGGGTCTTGCGAACCCGTTCGCGGCCGAGGAAGATCTGGCTGACCGGGGTGTCGGGACGAACCTGGATGAGCTTGTCGCCGTCGGCGGGCACACCCTCGTCTTCGAACACGTCCCAATCGAGCTCAGGCGCGCCTTCGCGATGCGAGACGACCAAGAGGTCTTCGATGGTGATGTTCTCGGCGTTGTCGACCAGCTTGGAGATGAGCCGAGCCAGATCGTCTTCGAAGTGCTGCTTGACCGCGCGACCGATGCGACGAGCGTTGCCGTTCGCCTTCATGGCCTCGTTGTAGATGAAGTCGCGAGCAGAGTTCTCCACCCGCACCGTGAAAGCGGTGCCACGCGGCATGCGCTCGTAGTAGGCGTTGACCACCTCCTCGATACGCAGCGACGTGATGCGCTTCAGGTCTTCCGGCTGCAGCTTGTTGAAGAAGATGATCTCGTCGATGCGGTCCAGGAACTCCGGACGATGACGCTCCTTCATGGCGTTCAGGATGAGGTCCCGGGCTTCAGCATGCTCTTCAGCCACCGATTCCTGACGGAAGCCGATGGGCTGCTTGCGGCTGACCACGCGAGTGGAACCGTGGTTGCCGGCGATGATGAAGACCACATCGCCCACTTCCACGATTTCGTTGTCGCTCATCATGAGGAAGCCGTTGACCACACCGTTGAGGAAGATGTCGTCGACACGGGGGTTCATCTTGTCGGCCTCGTCGATGAAGACGATGCTGAGCGGCACCTTGGAGTTGCCGCGCGACTTGACGAGGTTCTCACGGGTGAGCAACTTGCGCGGGTTGAAGGTCTTGTACTTGGCCGCCAGCTCCGGATGTTCGGCGCGCAGCTTTTCCAGAGCCTTCGCTTCTTCGTCCCGGCGCTTCTTGGCCTTGTCCGGGTCTTCGTAGCCGACGTACATCGGAGGCGCGCCGGTCAGGCTCGAGACCTGAGCGTCGTCCTGCAAGAGGCCGCCGTCGATGAGAACGAAGGCGTTGGGGTCTCCGTGCAGGTACTGGCAGATGGTCTTGACCAGCTCGGTCTTGCCGACGCCGGGCTCGCCCTGGAAGGCGTAGAAGCCGGCGCAGCCGCTGCGCTTGAGCGGGCTGAGGGCGCGCGTCTTGATGCGCACCGCCGCCCGGCAGGCTTCGGTCTGACCGATGACGCGGCTGTTGAGGAAGTCGAACATGTGTTCTTCGTTCTGGGTGGGCGCCTTGATGTCGATGCGGCGACCCGTCTTGACTGTTTGCGTTGTAGACATAGTAGTTCTCCAAATGATGATGGCGCCGGCTCCTGAATTGGAGACGGACGCGGGTTTACACTCGGTGAGCTCCCAGGTCCACAGCGGAAACAGTCGAGTCAAAGACCTCAACTGCCTCCACTATGGTGGGGCTGACCATTCACGATTGATGATGATTACCGGGGCCAGGCTACAAGCCTGACCCTTCAGCTTGAAACGGTGACGACGGCGGAAACCGTCAGCTGTTTGACCGCGATTGTGCGAGCTTGAGCATGTCCTGGTAGGACGCCTGCACAAACTCCCTCTCGTCGCCAAATAGCTCAGAGGCGAGCGCGCTAATTTTCGCGCGAGCGCCTTCAACATCACCGCCACGAGGCACGAGCACCTCGATTTCAACGTAGTAACCGGAGTTTTCCAGTAGGCCTTGTACGTTGTCGACGGCAATTACGACCCCCTTGCCATCAGTCTCGTGCATTAGGCGCGTCTTGCTGAAAGAGAGAAGCGGTCGTCCCGAAATGAACTGCCCGAACTTGAGCAGGAACCATTTCGAGATTGCGCTTATCGCCTCTTCCGTTTCCTGTCGCTCTCGACCTTGACCAAGTTGCACCCACTCCTTGATGGTGACCACAGTGCAGTTGCGCAGCTCGGACTTCTCCGAACGAACACGCAACATTTCACCCGGCACCTTGGTGGGCAGGAAAGCATCGGTCATTTCGATAGCTTCGACAGGTGCAAAGCCCATTGCTTTGAGCCTGGTGGCTACTAGCGGAGCCTCTCCATCCTTGAGACGAAACTTGCGTTCCACCTCGAAGACGGTCGAATCCTTGCCGTGATTGCTCACAACAGGTTGCGACCGTGAAGGCCGCTGTTCTGTAAGCATGCGTACTAGAGCTTGCCAGACAATGCTCATGCGGACCTCCTTTCTGTTAGATGTTAAGGCGGGAAGCCAGCAGTGCGAAGGCGCTTGTTGCGAACCCTCTCATAGCTGACCGGTGATACGTCATACCCGAACCACACCGAAAAACCAAGTGCACTTCAAATCAGACCTTTGTCTTAGCTGAGAGTACCACGGTCTCATTTCATGCTCGACGAATCGAACAGAAGAGATGTGAATTACAGCATACCGGAGTCTGGACTAGGTGTTTGAAATTCTCTGGTTGATAAGAGGCATAAACGATAACCTCACCATAGGCTAACGGGCTCTTGAAAACCAAATAAATTATTAAGGACCCTACTTTGCCCGTTAACAATCTGCTGACCTTACGCAAGCCGGTGACTGGGGACTCTTGCGCTGCCTAGGCCGCAACGATTAAGCAAAGTCCCGAAAGGCTAGCGAAGCTAAGCTATTAATCAAAGAGATATCAAGAGATGATTACTATCACTCGTTCTTGAGTGTATTCATGACAAATAGCCCCATACGAGCATCTCTATTTTGTTTCAGAGATTGAAGCAGTCAATAAGCAACTGCTAGGGTTCAGACCTCCTTGTCATTTTCTTTCAAAAGAAACCAAAACCCTCTAATCCACTAGGGCAACACTCTGAACTGATTTCCAGCTTCGCTTCACCGAAGCCGGTAGCAGCACGTCCATTCAGCGCACAGGCAAATGAACGTCCAGACTGCCCTCCTTTTCATCTGAAACAAGCTCCCTCGCCAATCGAGGTCAGGAGACTACTGTGAAACACCGATTCTTCAAGGGTTCACAGCTCGCGCAGGGACTGATCGGATCCATCAAACGTTTCCGTCAGAGATTCCGCGAGTATGTGGACCTGTGCCTTACTTCGGGCTTCATTCCGAAGTCTGTTCGTCCACTTCAGCTGGTTGGCAAATTCCTCGCCAACATTTGGGTCTTTGTACAGGTGGGTCGCATCAAGATCGAAGGCAAGGAAAATCTGGTCGCCCCCGGCCGGATTATCTTCTGCCCGAACCACTCTTCGATGTTCGACGCCCCGGTCATCTTTGCCATCATGAAGCGCATGCCCCGCTACATGACCGCCTATGAAGAAATGCGCGGTCTGTGGGGTCTCAAAGCCATCTTCATGGGTGCCTTCGGCTGCTTCGCAGTCGACCGCAGCCAGGGCAAGACCGTCATCGAACCTGCCATCAAGGTTCTGGAGCAGGGCGAAGCCCTGGTCATCTTCCCGGAAGGGAAAATCTCCAATTCCGGCACCTACCTGCCCTTCAAGAAGGGCTCGGCCTACATTGCCATCGGCGCTCACGAGCGACTGAAGGGCAAGGACAAGGTCGGCATCGTCCCAATTCACATTTGCTACGGCAAGCGTCACGAAGAAAGCGCTGGCGGCCCCTACGGCGCCATGGGCTTCAAGTGGCGTGGAGGTGTGACCATCACAGTCGGCAAGCCGGTCTATATCAACGAGATCGTGCCCATGACTGCCGACAAGGTCACAGAAGATGTGCGAATGGCCATCGTCAACCAGGCTTGTGCTACCACAAGCCTGCCCAAGGATGACGTCCGCTAACTCTTCAAAGAGGTGGTTCCGAAATTTCGCCAATGGCGTAGATTCGGTAATCACCTCTGGTTAACAGCTTGCGCACGGTGCGCAAGCTGGGCAATAAGGGCTGAAATCAGTGCAGGCTTTGCCTGACTGCCAGTAAGCCAGAAATGAAAAACCATGAAAACCACTGCCACCGTCATCGTAGTGCTGTTAGCAGCCCTCGCTGCTGCAGCACTCATTGTTCTGGGACCACAGACCGACACGGAGCAACCTCCGGCGGCGAGCGTCACCCAGAAACAGACTCCCGACCTGATCGCTCAGTCGGGAGACAGCGTCACGGCAGCCGCCAACCAGTACGTGTTGGCGCGCAAAGGTTCTCGAGTAATTGCCGATCAAGGCTCTTACGTGGTCGCCGAAGAAGGTGCCTACGTCGAAGCCCAGAGCGGCGCAGAAGTTCGCGCACTGTCCGGTTCACGGATAGACGCCTACGAAGGCTCGCACGTTGTCGCCGAAGCTGGGTCTGAAATTGTGGCCGCCCCTGGCGCCACAATAGAAGCCCAACCCGGCGCCAAAGTGACCAACGAGATCGACTGATTTTGGGGGAGGGGGAAGTGACATTCTCCCTCCCCATTTTTTTTGGTTTGGCGAATGCTTCAACCAACCGATATCGGTTTATTTTTTTGGTGAATATTTCACTATACTTTTTAGTATCACAGCAAAAAAGCTAAGGACGGAAGAGTTGTCATTACCGACTCCCTTCCGCCCCTAGAATTGGCACCAACTAAAGCAGGCTCTCTGCAGCCTGCTTGCCTATTTATCCTACTTAATCGTTGAAGCTTGAGTGGCCTGCCAGGCTTTGTGGTCCACGCTCAGATCTGCCCGAGCGCCTTCAGCAATTTGGTCCAGAGCGGGTAACGCTCTTCCAGAACACTGCGCAACTGCTTGAACTCGGAACGGGAGGTCATATACTCTCCCCTGGCGGTACCGGCGCTGAGAGAGCCAGAGGCAGGCTTACCCACCTCAAAGCTTGCCCCGTAGGCAGCTTGCAAACGGCGCACGCTGTCTTCCGAGAGCTTTTCCACTTCCAGCTGGGCGCGAGGCGCCGCCAACCCGGCTTTGCTCAAATCTCTGGCAATCGCAGAGACCGGCAGCGCTTCGATGTCTTTCTCGATGCGCTTGACCGCATCTAGACCGCGGCGAACCTCGGCTTGCCGCTTGACGATCAGATCGATTTCCTTACTGGACACGAACCCGAAGGCAGTGGGATCGAGCAGGAAATATTCGCGGTCGGCAAAGGTGCGCACATCTTCCACCGACTGGAACTTTTCCAGCACGACGATACCGAACATGAAGCCGAACATGCCGACCACCATCGATGAGAAGGTGAGCGAGGCCGCTAGGCACTTGAAGAGCCGGGGCAGCCCTTTCTTGCCTAGCCAATTGGAGAGGACTGGAATGAGGGCGGAGAGGCTGAGCGCCATCGCCGCCGCCGGCCAGAAGGCATTGAGTTGACCAGGTTGCCACCAAAGCGCGGTGGCGAAGATGGTCACTAAAGACAAGACAAAGCCTGTCATGATGGAGTTTTCAAACCAGCGGTCATAGGTTCTGCCGCCGGTTGTCTTTGGTGCTGGCATGATTTTCCTCGCCATTTTCTAGTACTTCGGAAAAAGGAAACTGAGTTCAGAAGCCTGTTTCAGCCTCAGTTGGCGCCGAGTCTCTTGCGCGTCTCGCTGAAGATTTCAGCCATATAGCCAGCTGAGATGACGCCGAGAGCGCGCTTGCCGGCGCGGTCTTTACCGTAGGTCTCGATGGTGTCGACGCCGAACTCGGCGTTGCCCGGTGCCGGCGGCACTTCCACTTCGATTCGGGCGCCGCAAAGCATGCCGTTACCCACTGTGATGATGGTGCGGAAAGGCACGGCATCGCCGGCCTTTTCTGCAACGGCACGTAAGCTGTCAGCAGCCTCTTTCAACCGCTGTTCGTAGGTTGCCGAGTCAGAGTGGCGCGCTTTGAGAGCAGCCTTACTTTCTGCCACAGCTTGCTTGAGGGTCGCAGCATAGGTGTCCAGCGCCACCAATTGCTCGGCAGTCAGAGATTCGAAGGTAAGCACGGGCTTGGTGGGCACCGGTGCCTGATAGGCAGCACTGGAGCTGCCGCAGGCGACTGCCTGAGCGGGAACCAGGACGGGGGAAACAAGAAGGGCAGCCAAGAAAACCGTTCTGAAACGCAGGGTTTTGGGGCGCATGGCTTTGAAAAGCATAGAGTCCTTTCGGAAATTTAGGGGCTCACACGGCGGATCAGCACTGCACACGCTGAGGCAGCAAGAGATAAGCCGGTCGGAACTGGTGAGGTCTATTTGGTCTGGATGGGATCTTTCGCGTGTGCAGAAAACAATAAGAACTACTACCTAGCAAAGATTGGCTCCTAAAGCAGCTGAACACTTGCTTACTTTGCTCTTGATATATCTTCAAATCTGAAGGTGGCAGGCCGAAACCCTTACCTGGCAAGGGTCGCCTTGCAGCCGCAAATATTGGACCAGGCTAAGGTGTGATGGGCTTAACAGCCAAAACCCTCGCGGCGCTATGCCAGTTAGCAGTTGAGGGCGAAAAACAGTGATGACGAACTGTCGCTCTATCGCCGACAAACCAAAGATTTAGCGCAAAAAAACCAAACACTCAGTGCCGGCAAACCAGAGATTTGGCGCAAAAAATCCAATCAGTTGCTGACGGCAAACCGACCAGCGGACAAGAATTTTTGAAAGGTTGCGCTAGCAGTGCTTAACGCAATCTAAGAAATTTAATCATAAAACAGAACCTCCGATAACTCCTGCTAGAGCTTCAACCTAACCCTAATTCTCAGAATCACCACCAAATAAGCGCTCAGTGCTTCCGCTTCGACAGAGAAGAAACTGAGACCACTTGACTACCTGGTCATGATTTCACTTAGGTTCTAAATACATTCGTTTCCTCTTTCACAGCAAGAACTAAAGCCTAAGACCAAACCGCACCATCTCTCCAGCTTCCTTCACTGACAGACCAAGTCAGCCGATAGAAGCCAGAAGCATGATGACCTGCGACGAGGACAAGGGCTGCGTTCTTACGCCTGTGCATGAGTAGTCGAATCCGAGAGGTACGCCATCGGCCCAAGAACGGAACTCGCAAGAGCTACGCCTTGGGGAAGCGCTACATGCGTTTGTTTAACCACCGGAACGCGAGGGGCTTCGCACTCGCTTCCACAACTTTCGAAAAGGAACTAACTATGTCCAAGCTCAATCTCTCTCTCAAGATCGGCAAGACCAAGATCGCCACCGCCACCGGCAACAGCGGCCACACCACCTCCACCGTTCGCGGTGAAGGCAAGGAAGACTTCCCCTTCCCGTCCATCGATGTGCTGGTCGAGAAGTCGGTGAAGCGTGCCGCCAAGAAGGCCAAGACCCGCAAGCCCCGCCAGAAGAAGGCCGAGACCACCGGCAAGACCGAAGGCGTGAGCTCGCTGCTGCCCGACCTGTCCAACCTCAAGATCAACCAGGTCGTGCCCACCGGCCAGACCCGCGAGACCTACACCGACGGTCAGGTCATGCTCAAGGGCGCCGACGGTCTGCAGGAACTGATGATCAAGCGTCAGTTCGACGCGCTCTACGAGGCGCGCTTCGGCGAGATGCACGCGGCGGTCAACTGGGCTCGCGCCAACATGGCGGACAAGTACCAGAAGGCCATCGACAGCCTCGACAAGCAGCTGACCAAGCTGGAGGACAGCTACCGCCAGGCGCTGCCCCAGGTCATCGACGAGCTGAAGAAGCAGAACCCCGGCGCCCCCATCAACGCGGTGGTCCAGAAGGCCATCGAGGTGCTCGACGAAGAGCTGTCGCAGATCATCTACATCCTCAAGGTGTACACCGACTGCTTCCAGCAGCTGCGCGACGGCAAGCACACCAGCCTGCTCAACGCGGTCACCTTCTTCTTCGAGCAGAGCCACAAGCTCTACTGGGGCGGCGACCTGCACGTCGACGGCGGCACCTCTCCGGTGGACGCCGGCACCGAGCGCATCGGCGACGTCTTCCTCGGCCGTGTCACCGAGATGGGGCTCGCCACCATCCCGGGCTCGCGCGGACCTGTCGGCGCCCACGCCGTGCAGATTCCGTACGAGATGCTCGACTTCATCCCGATCAACCTGCCGCTCTTCGGTCACGAAGCGCGTCACAACGTCTTCCATGACGTGGTCGGGCTGGAGCAGGAGCTGACCGCCGCCGTCGGCAAGGCCGTGCTGGCTGCCCACAAGGCCGGCACGCTCAAGTTCAACACCGACACCATCAAGCTGGGCAAGCAGGAGGTGCCCACCGAACAGCTGATGGCGAAGCTCTACACCGACTGGCTCTCGGAGATCGACGCCGACCTCGTGGGCGGCGTGCTGTTCGACGGACCGGCCTTCGGCGAGAACATGGTGATGAGCTTCCCGGCCATGATGATCCGCGACGGCCGCGTCTCCGAGAAGGTCAACCTGCTGCGCACCGGTTCCGGCTACGAGCTGAAGAAGCTTCGCAACGGCTCGGTGGCACTGGTCTTCGAAGAGCACCCGGTCGACTACGTGCGCGTGCACATCGTGGCCGCCGCCCTGGACGAGATCGGCTTCCCCGACTCGGCCCGCAAGCTGCGTGAACTCGCCGACTTCGCCGTCGGCGACGAGCTGCCCACCAAGATCACCTTCCGCCAGATGGGTGCCAAGCCGGGTGCCGGCATGGTCATCGAGCTGCCGGTCGACGACGTGATCGCGGTGGCGCCGGTGGTGGCGAAGGCCATCATCCGCACGCCGCTCAAGGCGCATGGCGGCAAGAGCTGCGGCGACCTGGTCATGTGGACCAAGAAGCGCCAGGACAAGGTGGAAGCACTCACCGACATCCTGGTCAAGGACAGCTCCGAGCTGCCCACCGACAAGGGCGACATCCACGCGCCCTACATCGGTGCCGCCGCCACCCTGGCCTATCTGAAGCTCGTGCGCGAGATGAAGATGGAACCGGCGGACGCGGCCCTCATGGTGAGCAAGAACGCGCTCGCCATGCTGGAGAAGCTCAGCAAGCAGGCGGTCAAGACGGCCTAAGCCGCACAAGACGCCGGCAGTCCTAGGCTGAACCGACAGGGGGCAGCTGCTGTCCTCTGACTTTGACAGGGGGGAGGTCGCAAGACCTCTCCCCTGTTTTCTTTTCTCACCTAACAAGAAACAAAGACCAAAGCCAATTACCCAAATTCAAACCCAAAAGCAACCGCCAATATCGCTATGACCTCATTCGCGCATGCGAGTGTAGTCATACCGATACTGGTTATTTCAGAAAGCAATTTCGATGTACACCATTTTCACCTGCACTGCTCTCGGACTCATTCTGGCAGTATTCCTCACCCCGAAAGAGAAACGCACGGCCGCCACCATTGAACCGGCACTGGCAATTTGCCTAACCGGCATGATTTCTTTCTTGGTCGGCTTAACTATCGCCAAGTTCCTCTCTGCCGCCCTGCCTGAAAAGCAAGTCGTCATCGGTCCGCAAACCATCGCCTCGATGCGGAGCGCCGAAGGACAAGCGGGCACTTTCATCCTGGGCACCGGCCGCAAGGGCAGTGAGCGCACTTACCATTACTTGCTCAAGGATGATGACGGCAGCATGGTACCGCATTCAGTGCCAGCCAACCAGTTCGTGCACATCACCGAAGACACGAGCTTGCAAAACAGTGGCACTGTCACTGTTACTCGCATCGAAGCCGACCGCACCTCCTTTCTCAACAACTGGAGCGTCTTCAGGCACAGCCAAGACAGAACAGTCCGCATCGACTTTCGCGTGCCTGTCGGCACAGTCGCGCAGCAGTTCTCGGTGCACTAAAACCACTCCCTAAAGCCAACCCCTAAAGCCAACCCCCAGAAATAACTAAACCAAGTCACCCGGTATTGCCGACAGGCAGTACCAACCAAGCACCAGGAAAGGGCGCGCCACCAAAGCCAAGCGGCAGGTGCGCCCTTACCGGTTGCCCGTCTGTAGAAAGAAAAACACTATGAAAACACATATAGCAAACGCAATCGACCTGGAGCTCAGCTGTTACCCGGGAGGCATCTTCCCGCCCGACGAGCGCCAGGAAATCATCGAAATCGGACTGAGCGTCGTCGACCTGACCAGCATGAGAGTGCTCAAAACCCACTCTCTGCCCGTCATTCCGACCATGTCGAGCATCAGCCCCTTCTGCACAGAGCTGACCGGCTGGACCGAAGCAGCACTGAAGCGACAGGGCATGCCCTTCGAAGAAGCCATTCGTCGCCTCACCGAACGCTACGGCAGCTTGAACCGCCTACTTATCACAGACTCAGCCGGCGACCGCAAGTTCGTCGACTGGCAATGCTCGATGTTCGGCATGGCTAGCCCGTTCGGAGACAGCGAGCTGAACGTCTCGGTGCTCTACTCGATTCAGGCCCAAGACTTCCGCAACCGCAAGCTCGAAGACAAGCTGCGGCGCTTCGGTCTCGACTTCGAAGGCACTCCGCATCGAGCCTCCGACGACTCGCTCAACATCGCCCGACTGGCATGCACCTTGCTCAAGAGCAGGAGCTAGCCAATGGTCGTGCTCTCAAGGAAACGGAAGGTTCTCTTTCCGTTTTCTTTTCGCCACGCTTATTATATCGCCTAGTATTCCTCCAGTTCAACCATCGAAACAAAAGCAGTGATGATTCAAACCCAAGCAATTCATCTTCTATTTTTTGACCGAACGACAAGCCACATCATCCACCCCCTGCGGCGGCGGACCAACCAAGGCATTGATCACTCGATGCAATTCCTTGAGCCTCAGCTCTATTTTCTCGATAGTGGCGACGTCGCCCTGTCTTTCAGCCTTATGACGGCGCAGCATCAAACCGATGATCAAACGATTGACCCTATAGAGGTCCCTATCAACAAAGCCATACGAAATAGCAGCAACAATATGCCGCGAAGTACTCGAAGCCTGATTGATTCGCCTAAGCCGCTCCAGCGTTTCGCTTGAAAAGCCGGACATCCAAGCGTACAAAGACTTTTCGCTCTTTAAATAGACGTTCAGAGCATTTCGACTGAATTGGTTATTTATATTATTTCCCAAGATAGTCTAACCCCAGAGGCAAATCGATAGTGCAAACAAATGCTGCTCCAGCCAGTCATTACAACCAAAAGAGGAAGGTACAAAAGCATTACCCCCTTCAATCAAACAGCATCTTATTGAGAATTGTTATCATCCATGTCAAAAGACTACTATATTAAAATCTAGGCGACAAGGGGCAGCCCTATCTAAACCTGATAAATTTTGATTCTTTGGTAATAAAACAAACCGATATCGGTAGGTTTTGTGCAACTGATTCTCATTAAATTGAAAAATCACCACCCAAGCAATCAAAAAATTCCTTGTTCTCAAGCGCTACTGACATGTTTTAAGCCCCATTGCCAAGATGGCAAATAATTATCACCAGGGCATCCCGTCTATAGAAAACTGTTTGAGGTTAGTTCGATGAGCTCACTGCCGATTTTTGCCGCCCCTTCCGAAGCCGAACAGACTGCCCGCCCGCCGATTGGCTATTTCAAGACAAGAAAGAATTCCAATAACCTTATTAAGGTCGATTTCCAAAAGAGCACCCAAGGCAGGGGCTTCCATGTTGAGCTAAACCCTTCAGGACAGGGCACCTCAGGCTCCTTCGACCTCTACAAAGAAGACACCATTGAAGAACTCAAGAAAACAGCCCGCGCCCTAGCTATGCAAAGCAATATTCCGGGCGAAGACGAAGAAGGCAACCATGTCACATCGGACCGCCTGCCCTTGATTACGGCGCCACTGCGCCTCACCGTCGGCAGAGGCGAAGGCGAAGAAGCACCCAAAAGACGCTCTCTATTGGCGCCTCCGCGCACACGCATCTTAGGATTCAGCGATGCCAGCGCCCTGCTCGAAATCATCGAAGGCACGCAGGAACGCAAACAGAAAGAACTTGAAAAGCGCATCCAAACAAGCACAGGCAGACCAAGCGAAAGCCTTTGCAAAAAGACCAGCTTCGACCTGCAAGCTCTGCAAAATCCAAGCGTTCTCAAGAGAGTTTTTTCGCAACTAGTCAAGAAAGTAAAGCGTCAAGCCAGCCGCATGCTAGATAAATTGGCACTTTCCTAAATTATTCCAGAGCTTTGCTAGAGTTCCCCGAAAGCCTTCAGCGCTTCCTGAGCGTTTCCCCGGAGCTCGTCCAAAGCGCTCCCAAAGCCTCCCGAGAGCTTGTCCAAAGCCTCCCGAGAGCTTGCCCAGAGCTCTCCGAGAGTTTTCCCAGAGCTCGTCCAAAGCGCTCCCAAAGCTTGCCGAGAGCTTCCCCAAAGCTTTCTGAGAGCTTGCCCAGAGCTTCCAAAGAGCTTCTAAAGAATTCCAAAAGCGCATCATTCGCGCTAAACTCTAGTCCTGTACAAACTTTTGTTTTAGTGCCGGGAGAATCGTCATGCTCAAATCCGAAGCCGAAAGAGTTGTTAGAAAAGCTCTGGAAGAAACCGATGCCAAGTTTACCGAAGAGCAAATCCAAGCTCTGAGCCAGATCTGCTTGAAGATTGCCGGCACTGTTGTGGAAGAAGCCTTCGCACAGTGGAGACCCAGTTCGGGCGGCGGCAGACCTCAGTTCTTCGCCTAAACCAGAGGCTCGCGTCTTGCCCGGGTTAAATTTATAGCCAGAGGCTCGCGTCTTGCCCGGGTTAAATTTATAGCCAGAGGCTCGCGTCTTGCCCAGGCTAAATTCATAGCCATAGCCAGAGCCGGCACTCTCTCATAACACTTCGAATAAACTTTCTGGATGTCAAAATGCCCACAGATAACTTTCTAACAAGAGCCAAAGCTCTAGAATCCGAACTCATCGAAATGCGTCGTCATTTGCATGAAAATCCGGAGCTGAGCTTTCATGAATTTCAAACCGCCGGTCTGATGAAAGACAAGCTGGAAGCTTACGGCTATAAGACCAAGGCTCAGGTGGGCAAGACCGGCGTGTTGGGCGAGCTGACCCGCAAAGGGGTAGACGGTCCCATCATTGCCATACGCGCTGATATGGACGGGCTGCCTATCGATGAAGACAATCCCAATAAGTATATTTCGAAAAATCAGGGCGTTATGCATGCCTGCGGGCACGACGGCCATATGGCTTGCGGCTTGACCACGGCGCGCATGTTGGCTGAAGCCGAACTAGAAGGCTCGGTGCGCATGGTCATGCAACCGGCCGAAGAAGCCACCGACAGTGATGGCAAGTCAGGGGCCTGGCGCATGCTGGAAGATGATGCTCTAGATGGAGCATCAGCCATAATCGGCTTACATGCCGACGCCAGCCTCAAAGCTGGGCAAGTGGGCATTATTCCCGGACCGGCCATGGCTGCCTGCGACGGGTTTAAGGTAACCATACAAGGAAAAGGCGGTCACGGCGCCTATCCCGAGACCACGGTCGACCCCGTGGTGGTAGGCGCCCAAGTGGTGCAGGCGATACAACAAATCATCTCGCGCCGCATCTCGGCACTCGAACCGGCCATTATCACCATCGGCTCTTTTCAATCGTCCAGCACCAGGGGTAATATCATCTCCGACTATGTCACCCTCGAAGGCAGCTTCCGCAGCTTCAGCCAGAAGGTGCGCGAGCACATCATTGCCGAGATTGACCGAGCTTGCTCGATTGCCCGCATCATGGGCGGCGATTACAAGATTGAATACGAGTTGGGCTATCCCTGCACGGTCAACAACCCCGAAATCACCGAAGTAATGCGGCAAGCCGCCATTGACCTCATCGGCGCTGAGAATGTCATTGCCGTGCAGCCCAAAACTTGGTCTGAAGACTTTTCGATGTTTGCCGAGAAAGTGCCCGGAGCCTTTATGTTCTTAGGGGCGGAAATCGATGGCGATACCAGAAGTCACCATAGCCCACAATTCGATCTCAACGAAAGCGGACTTTATGTCGGTTCAGCCATACTAGCCGAAACCGCTCGCCGCCTCATGACCCATTTCAAAAACAAAGCATGAACCCTGGTTTAAAAGATCTGCAAAAGTATCCCTTCGAAAAGCTCGCTTTGCTAAAAGCCGGGGTTGAGCCGGTTGCCGTCTATAAGGACAGCCCGATCAATATTTCTATTGGTGAGCCCAAACACGAGGCGCCTGCTTTTGTTTTGGAAAAACTAAAGCAGAGCTTGGCGGGGCTGTCGATCTACCCCCTCACAGCCGGCAGCGACGAGCTGAGAGAAAGCATTGCCGCCTGGCTTTCAATGCGCTTCAAGCTTGGCGACAGCATCAGTGCGGCAAAGCATATCTTGCCGGTGAACGGCACCAGAGAAGCTCTCTTTGCCGCAGCCCAATGCTTTGTTCAACCAGGTCTAGAGTCGCTTGTGCTCATGCCCAACCCTTTCTATCAGATTTACGAAGGGGCGGCAATCCTGGCGGGAAGCCGTCCACACTATATTCCAGTCAAGAAAGAAACGATGCTGCCCGACTTTGATCAAGTGGAGGAAGCCGCCTGGAAAGCAGCTTCTTTCATGTATATCTGCACACCGGGCAACCCGACCGGCGCGGTCATGAAAGAAGAGATGCTGGTCGCATTGATTGAGAAAGCGCTCAAGTACAACTTTGTCCTTGCTTCAGATGAATGCTATTCCGAGCTCTACTTTGATGAAAAGAACCCTCCCTGTGGCATTTTGCAAGCAGCAAAGGCAATGGGCAACGACAGCTTTAAAAACTGCCTGGCCTTTCATAGCCTTTCTAAACGCTCATCACTACCAGGCATGCGCTCTGGTTTTGTAGCAGGCGACAGCGCTCTGATTGAAACCTTTAGACTTTATCGCACTTATCAGGGCGGTGCCATGCCGCCTCCGATACAGGCTGCCAGCGCAGCGGCCTGGAGCGACGAAGTGCATGTGAAAGAGAATCGCGACCTCTACAGACTAAAGTTTGAGCAATGCACCGCTATTCTTAAGCAGAACAAAAACATTGATGCCACCATCCCTGATGGCGCTTTCTATCTTTGGCTGGACACATCGGCAAGTCGGGCGGAAAATGACGAAGTCTTTGCCAGAGAGCTATTTAGAGAGAAGAATATTACCGTCTTGCCGGGCAGTTATTTAGGGCGCATACAGGCAATAGAAACAGAGCAAGCCAAAGAGAGCAAGCAAGCAACAAAAGCAGAATGTAATCCGGGCGCCGATTATGTGCGCATCGCCCTGGTGGCAAAACCGGAAGAATGCGCCGAAGCTATGAAAAGAATCGTCGACTTTTACTAAGAGAAAATAGGGGGAAACTTGGAAGACCTGCGGAAAACCATTGAAGAAGCTTTTGAAGCGCGCGCCGAAATCAATCCCGGCAATGTTTCGGAAGACCTGAAAGAAGCCATCAAAGACGCTTTGGCTCTGCTCGACACCGGCGCCATGCGCGTCGCCGAAAAGCAAGGCGCCGACTGGGTGGTGAATGAATGGCTCAAGAAAGCAGTTTTGCTCTCTTTTCGCATACAAGACAACTATGTCATGGGTGGCGGCGAAAACACTTATTTCGACAAAGTTCCCTCCAAGTTTGCCGGCTTTGATGCTGAAAGCTTCAAAGAGGGCGGCTATCGAGTAGTACCGCCGGCGGCAGTGCGACACGGTGCTTATGTGGCACCGGGTGTGGTTTTGATGCCGTCTTTTGTCAATATCGGTGCCTATGTCGACAGCGGCACCATGGTCGACACCTGGGCGACAGTGGGCTCCTGCGCTCAAATAGGCAAAAACGTCCATCTGTCAGGCGGGGTCGGTATCGGCGGCGTGCTTGAACCAATGCAAGCGCGACCAACTATCATCGAAGACAACTGCTTTATCGGCGCCCGCTCGGAAGTCGCCGAAGGCGTTATTGTCGAGGAAGGCGCAGTGATATCGATGGGTGTCTATCTGGGCATGAGTACTAAGATATTCAACCGCGCCACCGGTGAAATCACCTATGGCAGGGTACCAAAAGGTTCAGTGGTTGTAGCAGGCAACTTACCGGGCAAAGACGGCAGTCACAGCCTTTATTGCGCAGTCATCGTCAAACAAGTTGACGAAAAGACACGCTCTAAAGTAGGCATCAACGAGCTATTACGAGAGATCTAAGCATGGGCGAGCCCGACTTTGAAGACAACGATGCCATGAGCGTGCTGGCCATGGCAAAGGCCTTGATTAAGCGCAAGAGCATCACCCCCCACGACGAAGGCTGCCTTGACCTAATTGAAAACTTCTTGACGCCCTTGGGCTTCAAAGCTGAGCGCATGCCCTTTGAAGACACAAGCAATCTTTGGATTAGAAGGGGAGATACAGCGCCGCTTTTCGTCTTTGTCGGTCATACCGATGTGGTGCCCACCGGCCCGCTCGATAAATGGCAGAACCCGCCTTTTGAGCCCACAGTCAAAGACGGCATGCTCTATGGGCGCGGGGCGGCCGATATGAAAGGCAGCATTGCTTCAATGCTGGTGGCAATCTATGCCTTTGTGAAGAGCTTCCCTAGTCACAAAGGCTCAATCGCCTTGCTTCTCACCAGCGACGAAGAGGGTACAGCCGCCAACGGCACAGTCAAAGTAGTGAAAGTCTTACAAGAGCGGGGCGAGATTCCTGATTTTTGTCTGGTGGGCGAACCGAGCTCGGCAAATCGCCTGGGCGACACAATCAAAAACGGCAGACGGGGCTCACTCACCGGTCACTTGATCGTCAAAGGCGTGCAAGGTCATATTGCCTACCCGCATCTAGCCAAAAATCCAATTCATCTTTTTGCTCCGGCACTGGCCGATCTGGTCAACATGACCTTCGACGCCGGCAATGAATTTTTCCAACCAACTTCCTTCCAGATTTCCAATATCAATGCCGGTACCGGTGCCGACAATGTCATACCAGGCGATATCGAGATTCTCTTCAATTTTCGCTATTCGCCCGAAGTAACCGCCCACATACTGGAAGAAAAGGTAAGAGCCCTGCTGGACAAGCACAAACTGCAGTATGGCTTAACCTTTAGACTCTCCGGCGAACCCTTTCTCACTAGACCGGGCACCTTGGTCGATTCAGCCCAAAAAGCAATTAGCGAAGTTTGCGACATCAAGGCCGAACTTAGCACCACCGGTGGTACCTCAGACGGACGCTTTGTAGCGAAAATGGGCTGCGAAGTAATTGAGCTTGGTCCAATCAATGCCACTATTCACAAGATTGACGAATGCGTCAGCGTGGAAGATCTAGAGAAACTCAGCCGTATCTATGAAAGAATACTGGAGCTCACTTTAGGTAAATAAGCGTGCCCTTAAATCCACACTTGTTTGAAGTAGCCGTAAATCTTGCCAATTCCACAGCTATTTGCATTGTCAGCGCATTGGCAGCGGGGCTTTCCGCCTTCGCCCTCATGGCCGGTTGCAGCCGTCTCAAGGTCAAGCAAAGCGGCTTTCCGGCCGACGCCGAAGCGCGCAAAAGCAAATACACTCTAGCCTATAGCCAACTGCTCGAAGCCCGCAAAGACAGCCCAAATGGTATTAAGACCTTGCTGGAGGGTTTGCGGGGGCAACCAGCCGCACGCCTTGGTCTGAGCGCCTTTCAAGAGTTTCTCGACTCTGCCGAGGGTCAGGCAGCCCTATCTGGCGCTGGCGAAGACGAAAACCAGGCAAACAAACACGGCAGCGACAAAACTCAGGTTATTAAAAGTGACGGCAATGACGGCAAGGGTCCGGCAGCCTTGAAAAAATTGCCTAAGATTGCCCCTCCCAACCAAAAGCCGGGTAAATAAACTTGTCTGATGCAAAAGACTTTCAGCCGGTAGAGCAAGTAGCCAGTTGGGGCAGCTTGCCCATAGGCACCAGTCGCATCGCCGTGCGCCATTTGGTGATGGTCTTGGGCTTAGCGCTCTGGCTCTTGCCGGTGCTCTTCATGACCGGTGTGCATTCCATTGTCTGGCTCTCTTTCAACTTAGCCTTCTTGGCTATTTTGCTTTTGCTTACTCTGCCTGTCAGAACAGTTTCTTTGCACAAGCTGGCCATCTGCTTTTTTGCCGGCGGACTGTTTATGGGTCTCAATCTGGCCCTCGCCGCGCCCCTGGTGAAAGCCCTGCCGGACTCGCCATTGCGACTCTTCCTCACTGTGCCGATGGAGGAAATCGCCAAACTTTTGCCTCTGGCTATTTTGCTTTACTTAGGACGCCGCTTTTCCAGTCATACTCTCAGCGCCACCGACATACTCTTGATGGGTGCAGCCAGTGCTGCCGGTTTTGCCATCGTGGAAGACGCCTTCAGTCATAGCCTCTCTAAAAGCATGAATAACTTGACCGTGCTTTTGCCTACAGCCGAAATGGTGGGCGGCAGACTTATTGCCGGTCATGCCATCTGGTCCAGCCTCTCAGCCGGCAGCCTCGGTCTTGCCTGGCTCTGGAAAGACCGTTTCCGTTTCGCCTGGTTAATCGCCTTGCTTGGTCTATCAACCGCCGCCATCGACCATCTTGCCCTCAACTGGGCACCCCTGCAAAACACTATGTTCTTTGGCAAATCACTGGTTGAAACCTTAGCAGCAAGCGGCTATCCCACTTTCGTGCTTTTTGCCTTGGTGCTTGGCGCCACACTGGTCTCTGACCTTTTTGTCATGTTCAAAAGCCTGCCCGATGCTCGCGAATTTAAGATCAACTTGAAAAATAGAAAAGACAGAAAAGAGACCCTAGCTGGTTTTTGGGATTCTCTGCTGGATTTGCGCCGACTAGCCTTCGCCTATTTTCGCTATGACCAATATGAAAGAGGGGCGGCGCCACCGAGCCTGGCTTTGACCGTGGCAATTTTAGCCAAACGACTGGTTAACCGTTACTTAGCCGTAGAACCGGTCAACATTACCGTTTCGGGCAGCATCGACAAAGCCGGTGTGCGCATCACTATGCCCGACCTGGAAAAATCGATTATTGTTGCCCCCGATAAGCTGGGCGAATTGACCGCCAACCGAGTCGGCACAGGCTCTGGGCTGGGTCAATTTGATGGTATTTCGCCCTTTGATAGCCGCCCCTTAAAAGACCTTATCGACCTGCCTGAACGTTATGAAATCTTGGAGCAGGTGGGCGAAGGGGGCATGGGCATTATTTTTAGGGCTCGTCATAAGCTCACGGGAGCCCCGCTAGCAATAAAAGTGCTGCACCCCCATCTGGCTAAAAACAAGAGCTATATGCAGCGTTTCGAACAGGAAGCGCGAGCAGCAAGCACACTCAAGCACCCCAGCATAGTGACGGTCTATGACTTTGGCATGACCGAACGCAAAGTGGCTTATTTGGTGATGGAGTGGCTGGAAGGTCCGGGTCTGGAGAAAGTACTGAAGAGCGAAAAGACTCTAGGAACCGAGAGGGTGAAGAATATCTTTGCCCAGGTGGCTGACGCTCTTTCACATGCTCACCGCAAGGGCATTGTGCACCGCGATATCAAGCCCAGCAATATAATCGTCAGCCTCGACGACAAGGGGCAGGAACAAGCAAAATTAGTGGACTTTGGAATCGCCAAAATTGTCGGCGAAGACACCGAAGAGATGCGCTTGACCGCCACCGGTGATGTGGTGGGCAGCCCTCTCTACATGAGTCCCGAACAGTGCCTCGGCAAAGATCTCGATGCCCGCTCAGATATATATTCGCTAGGTTGCGTCATGTACGAAGCTTTGTGTGGACAGGCGCCTTTTAAGGCTGAAAACTCAGTGCAGGTAATCTTCAAACATCTCAACGAGATGCCCCAGCGCCCCCTCAAGCTAAAGCCCGATCTGGAGAGACCGGAGACCATTGAAGGGGTGCTCTTCCGTTGTCTGCAGAAAGCCCCTGAAGACCGTTATGGTTCTATGGACGACTTGGTAGCGGAGCTGAGAAAGCAATGACGAAAATTGTGTTACCGATTGTAAAGCGCCTGCTTAACAATACTTTTGTTGTCATCTAGAAAGCGCTCTTGATAACTCTTTTAATATGCACCTTTTGTCAAAAACGCCCGAGTAAATACAGAAACCAAGTAAGCCGCTAGACCGTTATCCCCAACTATCACCCGCACGGGTGAATGATGCGGAAACCGGCCTTGAAAGAGCTTGAACTTGGCGTAGGCGCAAATGGTGGCATTCAACCCCTTATGTCAACAATTTGAGAAAAGGACAGACCATGCGCAAACTGCACATGATCATCGCTGCCACAGCAGCAGTCCTGACCGTCGGCATCTGCGTCGCCGCGGCAGGATTCTTCAACTCTGTCGAAATCCCCTTCAACGCCGAAACGAGACCGGCCGGCGCCCAGCTCATCTTGCCCGACGAGAGCAAGGGAGAAGTGCGTCGTCTGCGCACTTTCGACGGCAATGGCGGTGGTACCGACCAGGTACTGCGCAAGGACGGCTTCACTCAAGAAATCGTCTACGCCAGCTTCTCCGACAACCGCCGCCTCAAGGAAACCACCTGGTTTCCGCTCAAGCCCGGCGAAAGCCAAGCTGCCAAAAAGTCGGTGCGCTACTTTGCCGCCGCCGGCATCGGCACCAGCTCGGAACAGGTCTGGGACGAGAATGGCAATCTCATCCGCAGCGGTGAACTGGTCAAGCCGACCGGCAACAGCAATCGCTGGTACTTCGCCGTCAAGCTCTACCAGAACGGCATGCTGGTCGAAAACCAGATGCATCACACCGACGGCTTTGTCGTGCAACAGGACCGCATGCGCCCCGACGGCACCACCGAATCGTCCAAGCGCTTCACGGCGCCGAACAACGAGTCCTACTGGCAGACCCGCTACTTCCTTGCCGACGGCAAGACGGTCGACTACCAGGAAGACCGCAGCTTCGGCAGCTACTCGGTCACCCGCTTCTGGCCGGGCACCGACACCAAGAAGGAAGTCTCGGCGGTGACTCCGGGCAACCGCGTCCTGCAGCTCTTCCGAGCCGACGGCACGCAAGCCCGGGTCTTCGACGAGTACAAGACTCTCGGCTATGCCTGGACCGACTACTCCGAGAAGGGCAAGCTGGCCTTCAAGCGCTACTTTGCCCGGGTGGTCACCAAGACCGCCGACGGCAAAGAGAGCGAGCGCTTCGTCATCCGCTTCGTCGAAGAATACGACCAGGAGGGCGTCAAGCTCAGCCGGTACGAATTCGACGACAAAGGGCAGCTCGTCGATGTCGAGCTGCACAAGTCGGCGACCCGCAAGACCCGCACCGACTATCGCTTCGACAAAGGTGTGCTGGTGAAGCGCACCGAGTTCAACAGCGAGAATCGGGTGGTGCGCACCGTCGAGAAGCCGGAAGAGACCGTGGAATTCGCCATCAAGCGCGAATGGTACAAGGTCGAAGCGCGGCCGGTGGTGGAAGCCGATCGCGTCAACGTCGACGGGGAAGTGAGCCACGGGCCTTACTGAGCCTGAGTTGATCTAAGTTGGTCTGAGCCGATTTAATCCGGCTCTGAACTAACAGAAGCTCGGCAAGGAGGCTAAAAATGACGGGGAGCAAACTACTGCTCTCCGTCATTCTCTTTTTGCCCGCTTTTACTATTTTCTATAATACTGCAAAGACAAGTAAAAGAGAAAAGAAAAAAGACCCGTAAGAAAGACCCGTAAAAAAACAGAAAAGAAAAACAGAAAAGAAAAAAGGTCTGACTAGCTTTTCCAAGCCAGATCAGACCTTCCCAAAGCAGTCCTGTAGTTCAAGGAGCCTGCCTAGTCATCAGTATCGGCAAAGTCAGAACTTGATGCGCTCCTTCAGGAAGATCAGTGCCAGAAAGGTCAGGCAGCCGCAGAGAGAGCCAAACGCCCCGGGCAGACCGAGGAAAATGGCGAAGACGACGCAGAGACAAACCGTTCCCAGAAGGAAGGAGCCGAAGAGGCCGAGCTTGATGGTGCGCAGAAAACTCGTAAAGATGAGGGCGACGAGACCACCGACCATGAGAACGATGCTGAGGATGAAGGCGATGAAAAATGCCAAAGAGAACTCCCGATTTACTGGTTTGGCGTTGAAGCTTGAGGCAACAAAGCCGATCGTGCCGCAAAAGCCTAACCTAGAGGCTTTCGAGGACGAGGCTGGCGCTGCCTACCGACTGAAGCAAGAGAGAGCGACCTTGAGAAACACAGAACAAATCTGTCTCTAACTGCAATTCACAGGCTGGTCTGTCAAACTGGTGGTTTCTCTTACAATGCCTCTGGTTTAGATATTGGAAATACAACCTAGACTAAGCTATAGAAGAGCCCTATCTGCAAAGAAATTTTCTATAGAAAACTGAGCTAATCTTGCCAGAAAGCTAAGTAGCAATTGAAAGGAAAACGCACTTAATAGATCTGGCGGCACCATGCCCGAAGTGCCCAATTCACTTTCTTGCTGTGCAACAAAACTAAGCACTTCTAAACAGAAAGAAAGATTCGTTCAAGTCTCTTCACACCGAAATTACCTAGGGACAGCAACAAAACCAAGACCGTGCGCCACTCTTAACTAAGGACTCAAGCAAATTTACAAAAGCGGAACATGATACTAACCCCGAAAAGCGAGGGCATATCTTGGCAGTGGCATAATGGGATAAGCGACTCAAATCGGCTGCCCTAGTCACATTCAGGGAGCGCAACCAGCATGAACAACTTGAACATCTTACTTGTGGAAGATGCGGAGAGTATCTGCTCTCTTGATCACAGAAAGAGAATTGAAACACTAACCCGCATGGGCTTGCAGGTAGCCACAGCCTCCAGTTTGGCGGAAGCAAGAGAGAAAGTACAAGAACACGAATACGACGGCATTCTCTTGGACCTAGAATTGCCGGACAGCAAGGGCATGAGTACTCTCATCGAGATGAGGGAATCGGCAAGAGGCATTCCGATAGTCGTATATACACAGCTGCCTGAGCCGCATCGCGCCCTGAAAGTAATCAAACAAGGCGCGCAAGACTATCTTGTCAAAGGCGTAGTGCCCGAGTCTTCGGTGGTGCGCTGTCTGCGCTATGCCATAGAGCGCAACAAAGTAGAGACGGCACTGCACCGAGAAGAGGAGCGCTTACAAATCATCCTGGACAACTCTTTCGATGCCTTCATTTCACTCGACTCAAAACTGCGCATTACCGACTGGAACTTGCAAGCAGAAGCTACTTTCGGCAGAACCAAGGCCGAAGTATTAGGACGCAGCCTGGCCATAATCATTCCGCATCATCTGCGCCGCCAATATCTCAGAGAAACCGAAAGAGCCTTTAGCCAAAGCGATGCCACCATCGTCAAAATGAGTACCGAAATCACTGCCGCCCACAAAGATGGTCGTGAATTTCCAGTCGAGATAGGCTTCTTCAGAGTCAGGGAAAATTCAGACTATACTTTCTGCGCCTTTCTAAAAGACATCACCGAAAGACAGCGCTTTAACGAAGAGTTGGAAAGGCAGGTGCAAGAGCGCACCGAGACTTTGACGCGCAAAAACGAGCTGCTCAAGCAGTTTGCTAAAATCGCCTCGCACGATCTGCAAGAGCCACTGCGGGCGGTGCAAGGCTTTGTCAATCTCTTGGCCGACAGCCTAGAAGGCAAGCTGGACAAAGATCAAGAAGAATTCATGGGCTATATTCTTGATGGCACCAATCGCATGCAAAATCTAATTAGAGCCATTCTCGTTCATTCCGAATCAGGCATCATCGAAGAAGGCAAACATGCCACCGACTGCAATTCGGTTCTGAGCGAAGTCTTGAGCAATCTCAGCACGTCCATCAAAGAAAGCGATACTTCTTTTGAGATAGACCGTCTACCCAAGGTGGCGGTGCAAAGGCTGCATCTTATCCAACTCTTTCAGAACTTAATTAGCAATGCCATCAAATATAGAGGCGACCGAGCCCCTCAAATAGCAATCACAGCCGAAGAAAACGCCACCCAGTGGCTATTTTCGGTAAGAGACAATGGCATCGGCATAGATCCTAAATATGCCAGCAAAATTTTCGACATGTTCGCCCGCCTACATGGCAAGGCGAAATATCAAGGAACCGGCATGGGTCTTGCCATATGCAAGCGCATTGTCACATCACATGGAGGCAATATCTGGGTAGAGTCCACACCGGGCGACGGTGCCATATTTTTCTTCACACTGCCGGCGGTGGAAAAGACAAGGAGAAAGTCAATGAAACACGAAATAGAAATCCTTCTGGTGGAAGACACCCCTTCCGATGTCAGATTGACTCAAGAAGCGCTCAAGCGCTCAGATCTTAGATACAACATGAACGTTCTGAACGACGGTGTCGAAGCCATGGAGTATCTAAACAAGCTGAAGGAGACCCATCAAAACATGCCCGATGTGATCTTGCTCGACTTGAATATGCCGCGCAAGAACGGACATGAAGTCTTGGCTGAGATCAAGAATGACCCCGTATTCAGAGCGATTCCGGTAGTGCTTCTGACGGTCTCTGAAAATGACGATGACGTTATGGAAGCCCTACGCCTCAAGATGAACTACTACATCGCCAAACCTGTATCAGCAAGCAAACTGGCAGCTTTGCTGAAAGCAATTCATCAATTGCATTCTGAAACCGGCGGCGAAAATTCGCAAAATCTGGAGGAACAAAGAATTAGGCTGGTACTGGCCGGTAATGAACATACCGCCCCAATTGCCCTGACCAGACTGTCGGAAGATCCCAGTGAAAGGGTACGGGCTCGCGTGGCTGAAAACCCTCGCACCCCCTCCGGCGTGCTCATGAAGCTTTCCGAAGACCCCAGCCCCGAAGTAAGACTATCGGTCTCAGAGAACATCAATACCCCCGAAGAAGTACTGGAGACTCTGGCTCGGGACAACAGCGAAGATGTCAGACTGGGACTGGCTTCTAATCACAAGCTGCCGGCCAATCTTCTAGAAGTGCTCTGCGAAGACGAGAACATCTATGTTTCAAGCCAAGCACAGAAAACTCTTGCCAGCTTAAAGCAAAGAGTTTGAGCGACTCTGAGCCTTTAGACTGAATCTTTAGATTGAGCCCTTATTTCTTCTTGAGATAGCCGTCCACCATCGTTGAAAAGGCATCGCCTAAAATGGCACCGGCCTGGTTATGCAAAACCTTGCCGCCTTGGTCGATGACAACGGTGGTGGGATAAGAGCTAACGCCATATTGACTGATCATCTCTGCATTAGATGGATCGGCAACGTTGAGGCGAGTAAATTCGATGTCTTTGTATTTTTGCTTGGCATCATCCCAGGTAGATTCCATAGACATAGAGCCTGGGCTCGAATCAGAATAGAACATAATAATGCGCTTGACGTTTGGTTTCTTTCCTTCCGGCTTAGCTTCGGCTTTGGCATCGGCTTTGCCGTCTTTGCCATCTTTAGCACCGGCAGCCGATGCCACTACCAAAGGCGCAGAAGCTGTACCAGAGCCGGCGCTTGCAGATGATCCGCCGCCGTAGCGCACAGTAACTTTGTCTAGTTGACTAAGCCCTGCTTGCGCATTCGCCTTGAGCGAAGCTGGACCTACATCGATCACCTTTTGATAATGCAGTTTTGCTTCACCGATGCGAGCTAAACATTGGTTGCACATAGCCATGTAATAGTGGCACAAACCATCGTTGGGCTTAGCTTTCAAAACATCTTTGAAGTCGTTGAGCGCCCCTTGATAGTCTTTGGCATTGTATTTCTTGATTCCCGATTGCATATCGGCAGCCAGCACATTCTGACCGACCACAATGCCGGTGAGCACGAGGGCGGAGGAAAGCAACCATTTGATTCGACGCATCTAAAACTCCTCGGTTTCGCCAACATCTATATCTTACAAACTTTATTGAGAATACATTCGTCTGAGGGTGGCACCGTCACGATCACTCAGTTTCAAAATAGGCGCCTTCCAATACATGACATCCATCCCGGATGGTGAGTGCCCGCCGATGCCGAGGGCATGTCCACATTCATGCAAAGCTAGATTGTAAAGGCGATTGCGGTCGATTTGACTATAGCCGCTGCCGTCATAGCCTGGGCAAGAAAGCAAACTCTTTGACTGTTTGAGCATGACTTTGCCGTTTTCAGACTGGGCTTCGTCTACACCGCTTGTAAAGCCGCCCGAACCAACCGCTATCTGCCCGGAACTAGAAGGTCTGGTGATAATGTAATCAGCATCATCTGCTCTATACCACTGTGTAAATCTGATTGGAGAGCCTGAAACATTGGTCCAGCTGCTGATTGCCCGCCAAATCAGGTCACGCAGGTCTTGCGACCAACCGGTGCCTTGGCTGTCGTCTATATAGACTTTCAAAGGCATTTTGCGCAAACTCCAGGCTTTCATCGGTCCGCCGTCGACAAAATAGTCTGGGCTATTGGGATTGACCGTGGCCCGCCAGCGCACCAAATTAGCCAGCTGCTGCCCAAAATTAGCATCATAGCCGCCGGTCAGTCCTTCTTCGGCAGCCTGCGAGCCGCCATAATTGGCATATTGAGCCGCCTTGAGATAATAATCACGAGCCCAGCTATAGTCTTGCGAAGCCTGGTCGAAATGCCCGGCCACATCATTGGCGACAGCGCGAGCATAAAGGGCATCGGCACGCCCCTGGACGGCATCATAGGGCAAAAGGTTGATCGCCTGCGAATAAGCACTGATGGCCTGCTCGTAATAGCCGGTATCCATGAGATTGTCACCTTCATGTTCATAGGCTTGGGCTTGCTGGTTGAAGCCGTAAAACATTGCCCAGGCAGAGCTCGGTGCACTCAAAGCCAGTCCGATTGATAAAGCTATTGAGCCAAATACAGTTAAATACTTTTGTTTGAAAGCTGCGAATCTCAATACCGCTCTCCCGAATTGGTTTCTAGATTGAATAAAGAAGTTACAGTAAGCTAGGAGTTTACCAAATAGTAAAGGCTTAAGTCGTGCCACTGTTATCTGCATCTGACACCGGGGCAATTCTTAAGAGGCCTTTCTCTTTGGCCCTAAGCCTGCCAAGTATTAACAAATCTGTCACTATGGTTCAGACTAGGGTGATAGCCATTTTTCACTCAAGCCTGACTGGAGCATCTATGCCAACCTCAACCACCGCCAAAGTGAACAACTTTTTTGGACTGACGGCACAACAGGCCGAAAAGGAAAATGCCAGAGCCGTGGTCATTCCAGTCAGTTGCGAAAACAAGAACAAAGAAACACGCGAAGGCGCCAAAGCCATACTGGAAGCCAGCCGCAACCTGGAATTATTTGATGACGAACTTTGGGTCGAACCCTATAAAATTGGCATTCACTCAGCCCCAGCCTTGAAAGTGGAATGTCCCGGAGCAGAGAGCGAAACTCCCTATGCCGAAGTTATTGAGGCAGTCAAGCCACTTTTAGACATGGACCGTTTTGGCATACTGGTGGGCTCAGATCGCGCTATCAGCCTGGGGGGCGTGCTCGCCTGCCTAGACAAATACCCAGACTTGTCAGTGTTGCGCCTAGGTGGACAAGCAGATCTGAGAAGTGAAGTAGAGGGTAACCCTTATGATGCGGCAGCGTCTTCTTATCAGATTTATACGAGCCTGAAAAAGCCGCTCATGGCCGAAGTAGGCGTGCGCAATATCAGCTGGGAAGAAGTAGCCTGGCTGGAAAAAGAGCAGCCTAAACTAGACATCTTTTGGGCAAGAAATCAACACAAGCTAGACTGGATGGATGTCTTAAACAGCCTCGGCGAGAATGTTTATCTATCAATCGACATGAGCGTTTTCGACCCGTCCATCATGCCTGCCGTGCAGCAGCCCGAGCCGGGCGGTCTCAGCTGGTATCCGCTTTTGCAATTGCTCAAGCTGCTCTTTGTGCGCAAACATGTGGTCGCCGCCGACCTGACTGGGCTTGCCCCCTTGAAAGGGCTCAACGCGCCCAACCACATCGCCGCTCACCTGCTCTACAAACTAATCGGCTATCGCTTCGCCCTCGAGCTTGGTGTCAGCAAAAAATATCTCTAACTGCTGCGCAAGCGACAAGCAGACGAGCACCATCAGTGGTGCACGTTTATGCGGCAATTTCTTCTCTAATCGAGATCCAAAGAAACTGAACAGCCTGCAGATAGGCGCCACTTTCGAACGACCACCTGCTTTTCTATAGAGAAAGCAAAACCGACGCCGTCAAAGTTGCATCAAGAATCAAATAGGCGGTATCAAAATGGTATCAAGACCAAGGCAAGTAAGAACCCAGACAAATTGATGTAATTTTGATATCAAGACGCCTATCTTTGATGCATTCTTGACGCTGTCTGTCGTGTAATTGACATGGCAAGACGGAGGTGCAAGCCATGGGTATCTGGTTGATTATCGGTTTGATTGCCCTCTCTTGGGTCGGCGGCAGATTGCTCGATGCTTTATTTAGCAGAATCGAAGCAATTTTCAATGGCAAAAAAGAGGATGAAGAACCTGGAATCTATCAACTGGATTCTAGGGTTATAATCTTGCCGATCACCTGGAAGTCCGTAAATAACGGTATTTTGGCGCAGATAGATCATTTAAGGGAGTAATAGATGTCGGTCAGTATTCTAAGAGGCCTGGTGGCGTTCTCGCTTAGCCTCAGTCTCATGGGCGCAAGCAGTTCAGCTGTTGCCCTGGCTTCGACGGCCAACACTGTAGAGGTGCCACAGCAGATTCTCAAAAGCGGTATCAATTTATCGACAAGCACCCTTTGCCCCAACAGCCAGCAACTGGCCGACCAGCTCAATCTCACCCCTCTACTGACTCGCATTCAAGAATTGCGCGCCCTGACAGCACAACAAAGAGGGCAGAACACCCTCGAATCTCTATCTAATCGAGTAGCCTTGCAAGAAACTCTCGACCAAGCCAGGGCAATAATTTTTCAGACGGCTATGGAAGCTGATTTTGTCAGCGCCGAGGTGCAGGCAGAACAGAACGTCTACGCCGAAGTGCTGGCATCGTATCAAGCCAGTCGCGACAAAATGGTGGCCGGAGTGAACGCGGTCAGCTTCATCACGAACGGTTTATTGTGGGCCGTTTCTTGCGGTCTAGCTATTCCCACTTATAAATATCCTGGTTATTCTGTACAGTCAGGCGTCACTGGTGTCATCGCCGGTATGGTGCCGTCGCTGGCATCGATGTACGCCCTCAAGGCTTACAGCGGCAAAAAGCGTACATCTGAGAAAGAGCCTAATATGCTCGCCAAATTGTTCGATTATCCAACCAATAGTGAGATTGAATACCCGGCCTCGGTTTGGAAATTTCTCACCAGCGTACCAGCCGAGGGCGGAGGCAAAACCAGAAAAGAAGAGCTTATCGAGCGCTGGGTTTCAGACAAGAACATTCCTAGCTTTACCGACTCGAAAGCCAAGAAACAGCTGGACATTTTGACAGCCAGCGAGGCCAGAAAAAAGGGGCTTTCAATTGACAGTCTCAACACGCGCATAGTCATGCTCGAACAATTGGACGGCGAGGTGGGCAAAATGAAGCGCCTCTTATTAGAGCTAGCCATGGCTGTAAACGGCATCAAGCAAATCTGAATTGACCTAAAGATCTGACTCTATCGAGAGAACCTGGCCCAACTGGGCTAGGTTCTTTTTTCTGATAAGCTGTTTGAAAGTAGCCCCTAAATTAGCTTGATTTAAATCAACATATAAGAATTTGAGCTTTGCACTGCTTGGGATTGAGAGACGAAAAGGCTAGGGTGGAATTATTCCTCAATCAGTTTTCAGAAAGCCAAAACCAACCAAAAGCAGAGTCAATCGCCAATCGCAAACAAGCCAGTTCAGCTCTTGCTGAATTTGGATGGTGCCGCTTTCGAAACTGAGTTTCGGCAATTTCGCCAATAAACCTGAGACATAACGGAGGAAATCTATGTTTCTGAACATCGCCAAGATGCGTTTCGGTGCCGTCTTCTAGGTACCGTACCGCGCCCCCGGCAGTTACTCACCGCCATGAAAAGCGGTCACAGCGGACACTGTGAGACTGCCGGACAAAGCCGGAGCGGTGCCTCTCAAAGGAGCACTGCACCATGTCCAATTCCTATCGCAAGAACCCCTTCATCGGCAACTGCTCGCACAGCGACAAGCCCGGCAAGGTCAACGCCAACCGCACCCTGCGCACCCATGTGCGCCAGGCTCTGCGCACCTGCGACGACTTTGAGGCGCTCATCCTGCCCCTTCTGCGCGAGGTCAGCAACGTCTGGGACTTCCCCAAGGACGGCAAGCACCGCCTCAACACTCGCGGCCCCAACTTCCGCAAGTGGATGCGCAAGTGAGCATTTGCTCTGAAAACTTGCTGAATAACTAGAAACATCGACCTAGCTTCGTACCGGTTAACTGCTTCCAGCATTGACCGGTACGAAGCCCTTTTCTTGCATTGGCTTTGCTTTTCCTGCTTCTATTTTTTCGTTCGCGCGTCTACTATTTTCTATAGTTTTCTTTTTTTTGCAATTCAGGCTGTCCCTTGATCAATGACTCCCCTGTCCGAATACTTACTTACCCATCTCAAACCGAGGGCATAATCCTAATGAGCCGGCTTTTCGTTGACACCGCTCTCAAACCGCAATGACTGCCCTTTGCGCAATAAATAAAGAGCTCTCAGTGAGGCTTGCACAAAGACATTGGGCATATCGCGCTCGGGCATTGCGCCCTTCTCTGAAAACCAACGGGCCCGCCCTAAAAGTCCATCGATTTGGCTGCCTGAATGACCAGCACCGGTAAGAGCCAGTCGACCAGCCGGGGTATCAAAGTCACGCACAAAACTTTTGACCATATCATGCGATTCGGCAGAAATAGGCTTGCCTGAGAACTGCGAGATCAATCGGTCGTTCAAAAGCGAAACCCGACTGGCGGTCTTACCCCAATAGGGCGTGTAGTCGGAGGTATAACGAGCGCTAGGCAAGGCGTCGGCAAAGTCGATGTTGCTCATGCGATTACCGCGCCCCAAAAGCAGATTGTGGCTGTGATTGTCCCATTCAGCCATGAGCATGCGCTCAATCCAGACCTTTTCATATTGGCTGCGCAAGAAAGGATCGTTGCGCAAAACCCTAGCTGCGGCGCGGTCACTGCTCAAACCAAAGGCGATATTGGCCTCAGCCCGCAGCCCTTCTTCAAATGAGCGCCCGGAAAGCTCTTGCAGATAGCCTTGCCGCTTCTGACCATTGATTACCACTTCTACCGGCGCCACCGCTCTCGACTCGGTGCCTGGCGCCAGACTGCGATGCAGTTGATAGTCAAAGAGTTCGTTGTTCAAACGAGCTTTCATCTCAGGCGTTTCAGCTAATCTAAAGAGCACCGGCTTGACTTGACCATTGCTTACTATCTCGGCACGATAAGCTACTTCATTGAGTGGTTCTTTTATTGTCAGAGGCGAGTTCTTAAGCTCCAGCTGACGGGCATCTAGTTCGTTGAAGCGCGCCACTCTCCCGGGCACGGGTCCTGAAGGCTTCTCCGCTCCAATTTTCAATGCATTTGCCTGAGCTTCAGGATCAATACGCATGCGGGCAACCCGATCGAGACCACCAACACCGGCAGCCAAAGCATTGACCGAGGCAGCCATAGAGGCTCGGTACATAATCTTGCTCATATCAAAGTCTTCGCCGTCGCGTCTCTGTCTAAAGAGCTCTTCCGAAGCGCCGCTACCAAGCCCGAATACACCGCCGGTGGCCATCATCGGCAAAGCAGGATGGCGGTAGAGAGCACCTTTAGTGACGTAATTTAGTTTGCCGATAGTAAATTCAGAAGCGCCGAACAAGGCGGCATCCATAGCCATAGCCCTGGGGTCAAAAGCGGTTCGCAAAGTAGCATTCACTCCAGCCGCCATTGAAGCGTCGCCATTACCATCAAGCCAATTTTCTCTGGTCAAGGCCGTCTGACTGGTGCGGTCTGTAATGCCCATGGCCATGCCCTTGGTGGCAGGCGAAGAGTTGATACTACCCATGAGGTGCATCGTGCCTTTCAAGGCAGCACCTTTGGCAGCACCCAAGGTGAAATCCTGAACCTGTAAGCCAAGAGAATCTTGCGGCTTAGCTTCGTCCGCCCCCCAAACTCCGACAGTTGAAGCCAGACCTACCCGTCGCCCTAGAAAGAGCGGTACAGCCTTGATAAACATCTTGCTGTATTTTTCCACTTCATCGTGGCTTCTCGATGTCTTATCGTCTTCGCCGAGAGCCAATTTAGCAGCTGTCGATGTGAGGTCCTCGACGGTGCGGTCTAGATAAGACTGAGGAGGAGCCAACTGGTCTTTCTTTGCCGACTTGATATTGGGCAAAAGATAGTCACCGGCATCCAAGTTGGAGCCCGGTGAAACAAAGGTTCTTTCTATGGGTGAACGGCTGGAATCCATCAGACTTGCAACTAAAGAGCCTCCCGGTAGTAGAACCTAGTTCTATATACCCTTACGATTCAGGACAATAAAACACTTGACTACCAGGTTAGTCGAAGCCGCTTTTCAAAGCCGGAGAGTCTTGACGGGAATTGAAACACTGATTTGTATGTTATCTAGATTGCATACTCTCTAAAAATTCCATCAGCTCGCAGTGAATAGAAACAGAAGACTCAGCAGCCCATTTCCCTTAGAAAAGGGAAACCCAAGCGGCAAGCTCTGGAATTAGCTGAAAATCAAATTGACCTAGCTGTCTTCCGGCTGCGCTTCAAAAGGTTGCTGTCTTTGGCTTCTAAATGACCAAATTCCAATTCAATCAAATTGACCACAAGTAAGGCAATTAGTCCCGTGATGCTACTCTACTCAAAGTATGGCGACTCCCTCAAAACTTCCCTAAAAAACAAAAAACTTTTCTTGCACAAAATCAACTACGAATACCTAGGTGCCTGACTCCCAAAGGGGCAAGAAAGTAGGCACCTCATCTTCATTTGAATAATTAGTTGCCGCTGCTTTGCCTTCTACTACTGCTGCAAAAGCTTTAGCTCTTCAAACCTGGCGGAGAATCTTGCGCTGATGGATCTGGGTTGCCCTGGGCGCAGTTATTTCTTAAACAGTTTTGAGAGCCAGCTGTCTTTTGAACTTCTCTCAACCCGGACCAAGTCAGCGATTCGTCCATTCTCTTGAACAATAGGCCCGATATAATCAGGGTTACCTCGTTTTGTTTCCAACATCCATTGATTACATTCTTGCATCAACCTATGCAAGGTTTCTTCGTTGCTTGCTCCCCAATATTCGCCCTCGTCTATGACTTTTAGTTCTTCGAAAAAAGGTTCTATCAGTTTCAATAAGGAGATCACCTGAATATGAACAGAGGCTCCGGAAAACTGGGTCTTGCAGTAATCTTGAAGGAAAAAAGAGTTATCGAACTCGAAACCAAGCGGATCGCATAAGCCTGGTGGTTGGACGATTACGCCTATGACAAAACCCTGGTAATCTTGGTTCTGTCCGTTCACCACTCTCATCAAGGTCTTCGATTCAGCCACTTCTTTAAACTTCCAATCATTTGAAGCAGATGCAAAGTCGCGGCAACTCTGCATCAATGTCTCCAAACTCTCTGGAGAGCGCAGTCTTCCCTGATAGTGAATAGTCACGCCCATGTTACGTCCTCTTCATTTGCTAGTTATCTTCCACACAGACTGATCTTCATCGTTCACAACATCTTGAATCTGATCACCTTCAAACACAATCAGAAAGTTCTGAGGAAGGCTCATAGCCTGTAATAGAGATGGTCTAATTTTCAAAAGCTGATAGGCATATATTGCTTCGAGTTGATCATCCTCACTATCATCGTCAAGATTTCCGCAGTGCCAGCCTGAGTCCAACGGATCGTCCACTGCAGTTCGGCTCAAAAATATTCTCTTTGAACCAAAGACACCGTTTACGGCAGTGACTTTCTGATTAAACATTGACGGCACTTCCCTTAGGTCATCGAACAAATCGATCTTCCTAAACACTTCCGCCTGCTGCTCTCTAACAATCAAACTAGTACTCAATTCAGAGCGCCAATGATTTAAGGGATCTTTATCAAAATCAGGCTCCTGCAAGTGAAGCACTCCCGCGCACTTTCTCAGGCGAATTGGGCACCAGCCGTACGGAATGATCTCGTCCTCTCTCAGAGCCTCTCTTCTTTGCTCGAGATAACTCTCAAGCCACTGCCGAAAAGAACTCAAGTGAGTATATGCAAGCCCCGAGACATTTGCCGACACCTTGCAGTCTCGCAAATTGATAATGATATTCGTCATCTCTAAATAAGTCTTCCTCTGATAGCTTTCATTGAAACTTATCTAAATAGCCGCAGCCAATGCTCCTATTTATCAAACAAACTTTCCGAATGAAAGTCCTACAAAATAGTTCATGCCCATCGATCGAAAACTCTACACAAACTAAAATTCCGGTTCTCTCAAGATGTGTGCAAAAGCAGACATTTTGGCTTAAGACCACAGCCTTAGCTACTGGTGACACAACAAACACACACAAACCCAAATTCCAATAAGTGATGCTTTTGATTGGATTTCGCTGCATCTTGTAGAAACCGTAGCTTCACTACACCACCCGTCGAATCACATCCATATCGCCGCCCAATCGGTCTCTTCGCTTTTGATAAAGGCTAGGTCTGCGATATTGAACGAATTCACGGAAAGAATTCGCTACTACACTAGACGATTGGGCAACAACCGCACAAAGCTGTTCGCGCACATGCATACAACCAACATAACTTCAAAACGTACTCTATTTGCGACCCTGTGTCATTTTACCCAGTATCACAGGCAGCATCTCATCAAAATCAATTTGTCCGTTTCGATCTCTGTCTATCGATCTGAAACGCCATTTCGCTTCTCTCTCAGCATCAGCCGGTCCAAGCGACTTTCTAGCATTGGCAATCAGTTCATCTTGGCTGATAGTACCTGAACCATCCTTATCGGTCGAGCCAAGAAACTTCTCCCAGCCTTGGCGAGCCATGGCTTTCTGTTCGGGACTCAATCTGGCATACATCGGATTCTGCTCTGGGTTGGCAGCGACTGCAGGTACTTCAGTATTTTCCACTCTTCGAGGGTCTGCCTTGGCATCAGCGGCTGCTGCCTGCTGCGGCTTATCATCAGGTGAAGCCGAGACCTTAAGCTTATCACCAGCTCTAATCAAATCTGGATTAGCCTTCAACTCGGGATTCAACTCCAAAAGTCGCTTCATCTCTTCTTGCACAGATGCTCTCGAAACTTCCTGATTATTCTGCTTGAGCATACGGGCAGCTATGCCGCTTAAAGTATCACCCCTGGTAATTTCATATTCTCCAGCCTGGTCGGCATTGACCGGTTTCTGTGCCTGCTCGCGGGCAGCATCGGCCCAGCTGACAGGCTTTTCCGCGGGTGCAGCAGCAGGAGCGTCAGCTTGCTTTTCAGTTGGCACCGCGGCTGGTGCGGCAGCAGGATCGTCGGCTTGCTTCTCGGCTGGTACTGCAACTGGTGCCGCAGTAGGATCGTCACCTTGCTTCTCAGTCGGCACTGCAACTGGTGCGGCAGCAGGATCGTCGGCTTGCTTCTCGACTGGTGCAGCAGCCGCAGCATCAACCGGCTTATCTGCTGGTGCAGCAGCTTTGCCCGCATCAGCGCCGGCAGTTACACCGGCTGCTTTATAAGGGTCGGTCATATCCAAATATCCACCGGCAGCAGTGTTTTGATCTGCCTGCGGAAGAGCAGAAAATCGCAAAGAACGATCTGCACCTTCAGTGAGACTGCCGAGACTAAGCGCCGACGGCGGCGTGTCAGAGCCGCGGCTCTGTTCGAAACGCTCTATGCTCATAGAAAAGCACCTGAATAATTGGTAAAGAGGGAGCTGACTAAAAAATGCCTGATGGAGACGACTGTGCCTGCTGCATAATGCAGAATGGACGAAAGTTACCGTCTTGACATCATAACAAAAGCCACCACTTTGGCAAATAAAATTTTTGAAGCAACACCGATTTGACAGTAATTTGCCACAATCGCTACTTAGTATTGTGGAAGCTATGTTCGATCAAAACCAGTCACCATCTACGAAACAAGCGACTGAGCCGGTTGACCGGGCTGAGGCAAGCGCAGCTGAGAAATTATTACTGGAAGAGAATGTCAAAAGCGCCGCCGCTATCGCCGCTCTATCTATAGCTGCTGGTGCCGGCTTGCTGGCTTGTCGAGGCAAAATCTTCGGCGAAAGCCTTAAGAGAGCGGCAGAATTTCTACCGGCTACCGAACTTTCAGCGATGGAGGGCATGTCGAGCCAAGCCCTAATCTCAAAGTCTTTCGCTAGTCTACCCAGCTCTCTAAAATTTGCCGAAAGCCGCCTTGGTCCCGTCAGTGCCGCCAAGTTTCTAAAGGTCGGCGAAGAACCGGCTATCGCATTTGCTCATCCTCAAGGTGCTTCCCTGGTTTTCCCGCAAAGTCTAACTAGAGGTTCTATAAAGGCTATAACTGAAAGTCATGACGGCAAGTTAGCCCTCAAGATGAACGACGACGCCGTCTTAAAAATGACCGACGGCGATTGGCAATTGCTCTTGCCAAAAAAGGCTAGTCTTGTCAAAGAAGGCACCGAGCTTAGGGCCGATACCTGGAAAGGCAAGACCGTTCAAATTGGGCAACAATCTGAACGTATCTGGCAAGGAAAGATAGACGGCATCGATGTACAGACTAAAGCGACCAGGTCTATTAATCTAGACTCGGGTCTCACTTTTTCGTCGGTATTCGTCCCGGCTAAAGAACTGTCCACAATGTCTAAACAGGCTCGTCTGGCTGCTTTTCGCAGCGGCACAATCTATTCTCGCAACTATGTCGGCATCGGCGTCAGCGAAGCCGGCACCCGCACCGAAATCGTCAGCAGTATTTATGGCGGCGCTGGGCGTCCTTCCTTTTTCAAGTTAAGCAGAGAAGCAGCCCTACCCGATTCAAGCAAGCCGGTTTCAACCCAGCTGCAAGCCTTATCATACTTGCGACAGCCGGCGACGACTGCGGCTATCAAGCCGACCAAATCTTCCGAACTGACACTAAATTTTCGACATTTTGATCAAAGCTCAGGACAAATTAGTGCGCAACTACTGGCGGTGCTAAAAGGTGAAAAACTTTTCTTGCCAGTGAGAAATGCCAAAGGCTCAGAGACACTGCAAACACTCTCAGAAATCTTGGCTAAGCCCTGACAGCCAAAGCAAAAACACTAGACCAAAGCGATCGCCCATTCTACCGTATCGACACCGGCAGTAAAGAGCAAGTGCGGCTCACCCTGAGGCTCTAGACCAAGCGGCTTGAGCATAGTATTGACCTGAAAGCGCGCTTCGGCTCGCTGCAAAGGCCACTGCCGGTGGTGAATTTCACCACGATAGACCTTGCCGGCAAACTCAGTAAATAGGCAGTAGCGCTCGGTCAAGAAATGCTCAAGAGTGCCGGTCTCGCTTTTAAAGACACTGCCCTTGCCGCTATAGCTGACCACCAGATCGGCCTCACCGACAAGGGCTTGATCTGGGGCAAGAGATCTTTGCCTGCCCTTGCGTCTGCTTGTGTATTCAAACTGTCCTTGCTTTTCAGTTATAGACATGACTGCATTATAGTAAGGCAATTTATAGAGGGTGCGAGCCAGATAAACAGCGACAAAATTGGCCGCGTCGAGACTAAAGAAATATACCCCCGCTTGCCCTTTGTACCTAACATAGGTGCGCACATTCAACTCTGGAAAATAGGAGAGCCAGGGCAGACTGGGCAGAAAGCGCGGACTAACTTCGGACATATAAAATGGCACGACGCCGATATAGGCTTGCCCATCATAAAGATCTAGCTCAAAGCAATCCGGCACAAGCTTTCTCACCATTTCTGCCTGAAAAGGCCAGTGGGCAAATAGCAGATTAGACCAACGCTGATTCATCACCCAAGGCTGTTCAGACAGCGGAAATGGTCTGTGGCTGTGGTCTTGCAGGGTGGAGGCGAATTTATGGTAAATCAAGCTCATAAGGTCAATCTAACGCTTGAGAATAGCTCTTACTCTTTCTTGAACAGCCGCAACATTGAGGTATTCAGCTTGCAACTCTGCACAATAGCTTAGCGACTCTGCCTCTGTTTTTCCCTCATTAAAAGCTAATGCTAATTTGCTTGCCCTAATAGCTGAAGGTTCTTTGGCTGCTATCACTGCCGCCAATTTGAGAGCGGCTTCTTCCATGGCGGCAGCATTCTCAAAGACTTCCACCACCAGACCGGCGCTAAATAGAGCGCGGGCTGAGACTCGCTCGCCGCTCAGAGCCATCTTTCTAACCAGCCCTTGATGCATGCGTCTGGGCAGTCTTTGCAAAGAACCCAGGTCTGCCATCAAACCAACATTGATTTCTTCTATGCTAAATCGAGCCGTCTCGGTTGCCAAACAAATGTCGCAAGCGCTGACCAGATCTAGACCAGCCCCCAAACACAGTCCATCTACTGCAACTATAGAGACAAAAGGGGCGCTGGGCAAAAGAGCAAAACCAGCCTGCAAACGAGCAATTAGCTCTTTCAATCTTTCTTTTTCTTGCTCGCTTTGATTGGCTAAAAGATCAGCCTGGGAAAGCACCGCCAAATCTATGCCGGCGCTAAAGTGCTTACCCTGAGCCGAGATAACTAAAGCTCTCGCCCCTAGTTCAGCCAGTTTATCTATAGCTTCTCTAAATTCATCAAAGAAAGCCAGCGGCATGCTGTTTAATTTTTCGGGCTTATTGAGCAAGAGTCTGGCGACCTTGCTTTCGCCTCGTTCGTCTATAGATAGAGCAAACTGCTTAAATTCAAGCATCAGAATTTCACTTTGTCGGGGGCGGCGCCGATGAAGAAATCAGGTATTAGATCGTTGCCCGGCACGCAGGAATACTGGCTTAGATCATTAACGCCAGATTGCTTTAGAACCTCGCCGTCGAGCAAAAATTGCCCAGTGAACGTACCGGCATCTTGTTCAAAAATATAGTGGGCGGCGTCAGCCATAATGTCGGCTTTGCGCGAACGTTTCACACTCGCTTCACCGCCTAAAAGATTGCGCACAGCGCTTGTATCGATTGCTGTTTCGGGCCAAAGAGAATTTACGGCAATGCGATATTTTTTAAATTCACGAGCCATGCCTAAGGTATAAAGACTCATACCGTACTTTGAAACAGTATAGGCAACGTTTTCTGCAAACCAACCGGGGTCAAGATTTATAGGCGGCGAGAGATTGAGAACATGGGCGTTGCTGCTTTGCTTTAGATGGGGCAGAGCATACTTGGTCACCATAAAAACAGCCCGGGCATTGATGCTGTGCATCAAGTCATAGCGCTTCATTTCTGTATTTTCAGTGTTTGAAAGTTGAATAGCACCGGCATTATTGACGACAATATCGATACCGCCAAAAGCCTCTACTGTTCTTTGCATGGCATGCCTAACCTGCTCTTCATCGCGCACATCAAGTTGAATGGCTAGAGCTTGGCCGCCCGCTTCTTCTATTTCTTTAGCGGCAGTATAAATGGTGCCCGGTAGGCGACTATCTTCGCTGACAGTCTTGGCGCACACCGCTATGCGGGCTCCGTCTCGGGCGGCGCGCAAAGCAATAGCCAAACCAATACCACGCGAAGCGCCGGTGACAAAAAGAACCTTATTCTTGAGACTCATGACAAACCCATAAAAACTGCCTCGCTAGTTATAGCAGCATGGCCTGGCTAAGACCGTTGGCAGTGATTAATTAAGGCGCCAAAATCTTGTTTGACTTGACTTTCTTAAAACCCGGCGGCAACCTAAAGACAGAAAGCGGCAGCCTTACTTTCTCTATTTTGCTTGTGGCCAGCACAATCTGGCTCTTACCCTTGGTCGTGATCGACATTGAAAGCGGTACTTCATTTTTGTTCGGCAAGCCCGATTGCCAATCGGGCAAATCATATTGCCGTCTCAAAAAGGTCAATACTGGTTTGTAATGAGCAAGAGAATCACGCGAAGAGAGAGAATCAGCAGTAAGTAATTCAGCCTGAGCAACTGAAGCAATGCCCAAGGCTAAAAGCTCAGCCTTGCTCAGACCACTTTTCATACGATAAACATGACATCTTAAACCAAGCAGGTCTTTATCTTGCGCTTTTACAAAAGGGATACGCGGCAATGAAAGGCCCCAAAAGACCACCGCTGTTTTATGCATATAGCCTTCATGGGCGTCTAATGGAAGGTCAAAATAGGTTTTTGTCTTTAAATTGCAGGTATGAACCGTCCAGTCTGGGGCAGCCGCCACAATATTCAGACCCACCGAGGGACTTTCCCACAAAAATCCTTCTTGGCAATAGGTGAACGAAATAGGCTCGCCGTAGAGCTTGCTGCTTTGAGTTAATCTGAAACAAGAAACCATGCTCGGCGAGGGCCCAGCATGGGCAACAGAATTTGCCGCAAGCAAAAGCGCCAAACAGCCGCAAAGCAGAAACATAGCCCCTTGGCACATCTTGAAGGTTTTAAGGGTCAATTTTCTAATTTTGGCTGGTCCTTATTTGCAATTGCATAAAACTGGGTATCTAATTCCCATGGGGATGGAAGTTATAATTTAACCCAATTTCATCCTGCCGTTGAAATCAAGATTGCTTACGCGGAGATACACATGACAAGCACACAGAATCCTTCTCCTTCCCAGGAAACAGTTGCCACAAAGTGTCGGCTGGTTACTCGAAGCGACTTTGACGGACTTGTCTGTGCCGTTCTGCTCAAGCACCTTAACATGATTGACAACATTTTGTTTGTGCACCCAAAAGACATGCAAGACGGCAAAGTAGCGGTGACAGACCGAGACATCACCACCAACTTGCCCTATGTGCCGGGCGTGCATCTAGCTTTTGACCACCACTTAAGCGAAACCATAAGAAACAAAGACAAAATAGACAATCACATCATCGACCCCAATGCTAAGTCAGCAGCCCGCGTAGTCTATGACTATTTCGGCGGTGCCGAGACCTTTCCGGCGCGCTGGAACCAAATGATGGAAGAAGTAGACAAGGCGGATGCCGCGCAATTCAGCATAGAAGAAATTCTAGAACCGCAGGGCTGGGTGCTCTTGAACTATCTGATGGACCCAAGAACCGGGCTTGGTCGTTTTCGCAATTTCAGAATTTCAAACTATAACTTGATGATGGATCTCATCGATTATTGCAAAGACCATGACATAGACGACATTATGAAAATGCCCGACGTCATGGAAAGAGTGGAGCTGTACAACGAGCAAGCTGAGCTGTTTAAGGCACAAATCAAACGTTGCGCCACAGTCGAAAAAAATCTGATCATTCTCAACCTCAAAAACGAAGAGACTATCTTTGCCGGCAACCGCTTTATGATTTATGCGCTCTATCCGGATACCAATATCTCGATGCACGTGCTGTGGGGACTAAAGCAACAGAACACAGTCTTTGCCATCGGCAAGTCTATAGTCAATCGTTCGTCAAAAACAAAGATCGGCGAGCTCTGTCTAAAGTACGGCGGCGGCGGCCACGACAATGCCGGCACCTGCCAGGTGGACAATGCTGCAGCCGACGAAGTAATGCATGAACTGGTGGCAAAGATCACATCAGACGGTTAAAGTACAGAGAGAGAGCCACTCCCGACTCTCTCTCTGAAACCTGTTTATCTTGCAAATAAAGAAAAGAATTTTTGAAAAGAAAATTGGTAATGTTTTTTCGCTTGCTTTCTCCTTTTTGAAGATACCTGACTAAACTTCTCTCTAAATCAAGTGAATCGGACACCCCTGACAGATTCACTTTGGCAAGGAGACCTTGGGTCTTTAGCTTTCGATTGGTTGAATACACCCCTGCTTCTTCCAACCGATTGGGCTTTCCCTTGCTTGTGAATGGATATATACTGGGCAAACTTTTTCTGGACAAAGAAACAAAAAAATTTTTGATTAAATGACAAAAGATTTTGAAAGCGATTGTCGATTCATGGAAGCGGCTCTAGAACTGGCAAAAGAAGCCGGTAAAGACATACCGGTGGGAGCGGTTATAGTGAAAGGCAGCGAAATCATCGCCGGCGCCGCCAATGAAAAAGAAAAACATGGCGACCCGACAGCTCATGCTGAAATAGTCGCGATTAGGCAGGCTTGCCAGATTTTGGGCGACTGGCGTCTGAGTGGCTGCACTATCTATACGACTTTAGAGCCTTGCCCGATGTGCGCCGAAGCGATTTTACAAGCCCGAATCGACAAAGTAGTTTTCGCAGCCTACGACGAACTATCGGGTGCACTCGGCTCAAAATTCAATCTCTATATAAAGGGAAGAATCTACAACCCTCCGCAAGTGATCGGCGGCATCATGGAAGCAGAAAGTTCAAGGCTCTTGAAAGAATTTTTCAAGAGCCTGAAGCATAACTAGTTTTGCCTTTTCCTTTTGGAGATTTAGCAGCCGACCTTACCAGCGTCTGTTGCCTGGAATATTGAGAATAATTCCAACTCCGCCATTGGGATTGATCACAATGCCACCGTTGGGGCGTCCGTGATCGCCAGGCAAGGGCACAACTACGCCTGGTCCGCCCCATCCACCGCGCGGAAAGCGTGGGTCAAATCTAGGGTCATATCTAGGGTCATATCTGGGGTCATATCTAGGGTCATGGCCCCTGCCCGGATAATACTGACCGCCGTCGCAGCGCCCCTGTGGAGCGTCCGACCAGCTCGTCACTGGATGAAACTGATAGCGACCGGTTCTCTGGTCATAACCAGAGACGCCTACAGTTGTTTCGGTGCGGATTCTTCCGCACTGATCACGCACTTGCTGGCTGGTTATTTCCAGGTCGGATCCATAGTTTCTCTCTTCTAGCTGTCTAGTGCGGTTGATCAACTGCCTAAACTCGTAAGGGTCCATTTGGGTAGCATCTTGGCGCAGTCTATTGGCCGCCTGACGCGCATCGCCATAATCAAGCGTTTCAGCTACATATCTAGCTTCTCTTTCAACAGGATCGCCGCGATGTGACATAGTGCAGGCTCCACAAATAGAACAGTAAAATCCAACGGCTACATACTCGCACCCTATATATGCTTTGTCACCGGTGAAAATACGTAGTAAGCCTGGAATTCTTGCGGTCAAGAGGAAAAACTAGCTAATCTTATGTAAGTGGTAAGCGGCTTATGCAAGAAGCTTACTTGCCCTGTACATTATTTTGTGCCGGGTCTTTTGCCGGGCCTTTTACCGAACCCTTTACCTGTCCTTTTACCTGACCGATGCCCCCAGAAGCGGTGGGCGTTTTACCCCGCAAAACACCGTGTTGGGTATTCAATAATTCCAGTTCGGTCTTGAGCGCGGCAAATTCAGATGAAAGTTTCTTCTCTTCTTCGGCCAGACGGCTGCGGTTCAATAAAGCCCTATCGGCGTGGTCATTTTCAGCCACCTTATCATTCAAGCGAGCCTCACTTTGGGCTAGCTCGGCTTCAGCCCGGGCTAAGCGGTCGCGGTCATTGCGCAGCTGATTAGCCATTTTGGCATTCTCTTCTTCAGATAGCTGCAGCTCTTCGCAAATATGAGGCGGCGGCACATTGGGCATATGAAACTGGTCTGTGTGTAAGCTGTACTTGCGCACATGCTCGGCATAGGCTTTCTCGCTGGCGCGGCAATGACCAAGATCGCGCCCCACTTGCTGCATATGGGCACGATAAGCATCGACATGGGCTTTAAAGGCCTTCAAATCACGATTGTACTGGTCTAGATCGGCTTGCGATGCCTGCAGTTTGCGGGCTTGCTCATTGAGACCGCGAGCCTTTCTGATGGCATCTTGCATATTTACTGAAGACTGACTGGCATTGAGACGAAAATCTTTACCTTCAGCCAAAAGCTCTCTAGCCGACTCTATGCGACTTGCGCTTTGACACACATCATGCTCGGCAGCGCAAGCAAAATTAGTGATGAGCCCTTGCGACCAAGCCAATAAGCCCACTGAGAATAGTAAACAACCAAGACGTTTAGGCAAAAAAAATGCTCCCTTTAGATTGCTTCTCTTTTCGGTTATCTACTTGCTTTTCTTATGAAAACCTTTGACTGCAAGCGACTTGGCAGTCAGCTCGATCTCGGGATCTTCGGGCACAGGCGGGTCGACAATACTTGGATTATCATCGCCATAATATCTTACGTATAGGTTTGTACCCAGGGCCCGCAAACGACTGCCGCCAGGGCTTAAAGGCTGCAACATCTGGGCTTTCAAATTAGCCGCACTCTCATTGACAAAAGCCGCTTTGCGAGCCGCTTCAGCCCGAGCCAAATAATTTTGGCGCACCCAATCGGTCTGCATATAATAATTGTTCATGATGGAAAGGTCGCTCATCTCGTGGCGCTCGCCTCCACCCGGATAATAAGTGGTAATCGTGCCTCGACGACCACCGCCCTGCATTCGCGCCTCTTGCATAGACTGCAACATGCGTCTTTGCGCGATTGTAGCTAGAGCCGACTTCCAGCTTGAGACATTATCGCTGTCTTTCTGAATGCGCTGGGTCATATCACCGACCTGGCGGTTTATCGTTTTGATTGTATGAGAGACAACTTTGTCAGAATCTTGCGCACCTGGCTTGTAGTAAGCATCTTGCCGAACCATCTGCAATAATTTAGCCTTGCCGTAGCGACCATAAGTACCGAAAGGGTCGACCTCGAAACAAGCTTTGTAAGCTTCACGCGCACCCTCGCGATCGTTCAGCTTGATCAAAACGTCGCCCATGTAGGCATAAGACCGCGGGAAGCGGGGATTGAGCTTGATAGACTCGAGAAGTTCGGAAGCCGCAGCTTTGTAGCGCCTTAGCCTGATGTCTTTACCGGCCTTTTCATACCAAGTCAAATATGTTTCTTTCTCTCGCTTTTTCTTAGCCTCTAGATTAGCACCGGCAATACGCCGCGCCGCCAAAGCTTGCTTAGATTCCGCCTCTTCCTTTCTAGCAAATGCAGGCAACAGGCGGGCAAGCCTTTCTTGCTCAGGAAGTTTTGCGGGAAGCTCACCAAAAACAGATATCTCAAGTCGCGAAAGGCGCTTATCTAGTCCATCACAGTTGTAGTCACGGGCATAAAGTTTCTGCTCTATAGCTGATATTTGCTGGGAGCTGTCCTGCGAAAGCAAGCTCGGCTGAAGAACGCTCTGCCCGAGTTTGCTGGAGTTTATTGGGTTAATGAGGTTGGCGGCTTGGCAATTATCTTGTGCTTCAACATTTTCAGCCGCAAAAGCAAGAACAGCTTGATTTGAAAAAACAGTCAAAGAAATGAGCCCGCCGATGGCAGTCGCGATTGTAGATCTGTTGAAGGGCTTTGACATGGACAAAACCATCGAGTGGCGCGGTGATCTACTGAGTAGACACCCGAAAAGCCTTTGTGTCAAGAAAGTAGAATACGAAATCGCTGGCACAATTAATCTAAATTTGTCGATTTTGATTGAACTTTTTGCCGACTTACTACGTATTAAACTTATGACCCAAAGAGCAAAGTAAAAGTAGAAAGTAAAAAGTAAGAAAGTAAGTTGAATAGCAGAAACACCCCTACAAAAAAGCAAAGCAGCGGCAGACTCATGCATCTCACCGCTGCTCTCTTCTGTTTGTCTGCGCCTTTGGGGCAAGCTCAACCAGAAACACTTTCAAGCCAAAAACCCTACCAAGTTGGTATAGAACAAAATGTGCATCGACAGTCAGGAGCGAAATTTAGACTAAAGCGAAAGGCAGGGGCTGAGTTTGATACAACTCAAAACAGCCTCAGTTCAGGCACTCAGTCATCATCGCTGACCGGACAAGTGAACGAAATCGCCAAACTCAAGAACTACAGACTAGAAGTAATCATAGATAAGTCAATGTCGATGCGGCACAAAGATTGTCCGGACGGCCAAAGCCGCTGGCAATGGTGCCTAAAGCAGGCAGAGAACCTCGGTGATGAGATTGCCAGACTTAGACCAGGCGGCATAACAATCTCTACCTTCGCCGGCAATTTCGAAGTGCACAAAGATGTCACAGGCAAAGACATCGCCGCAATTTTTGCCGGTACCAATCTCAGTCTGGGCACGCGACTGTCGCTGCCTTTGCGCAACCGCATCGAAGAGTATCTCGCCAAGACAAAAACAAGCGCCAAACCACAAGAGCCGCTTCTTTTGGCAGTGATAACCGATGGCGCCCCTGCGCCAAAAATAGAACCATATCTTGTTTCGGACTTGCTAATCAAAACATCAAAGCGACTCAAGAACGGTGGCGAAATCAAGCTAGTATTTCTGCAAGTGGGGGCAAACAGCAATAAAGGACGCAAATTCCTCAATTTTCTCGACAATCAACTGGTCGCCAACGGTGCTAGTTTCGACCTTGTTTCCACTGTCAGCTTCGAAGAACTGATGCAGACAGGCCTTGCCTCGGCTCTTTCTAACAGCCTGGCATCAGACTAAAGACGGTTGCGATACAGTACGGTTCACTTCCACAGTAATGTGCACAAGCTCTTCATGAATTGCCAACTTTTCTTTGACCAGTTCAGGACTCAAATCTTCTTGCACCGAAATCGAAACAATACAAGCAAACTTACCGCGCCCGACCCGCCAAACATGCAGATCGGTTAGCTCAGCGCCACTGGGCAAGCAGGCAATAACTTCCCGCACTTCACTGACCACCGGTGCATTCATTTGGGCATCAAGCAGCACCAGTGCGCTTTCTTTGATAAGCCCCCTAGCCCAACCAAGCACAAGAAAGGCGCCCACTATGCCCATGATCGGGTCTAAGCAGTTGAGGGCAAAAAACTTACCACCCAAAAGCGCCACTATCGCCAACAAAGAAGTAGCAGCATCGGCTAAAACATGCAAATAAGCTGAATGCAGATTGATATCGCGATGATGGTCGTGACCATGAGGGCGCGAATGGGTTTCATGAGAGTGCGCGTGGCTGTCATGTGAATGTGAATGGCTCTCATGAGAGTGTGAATGACCGTCATGAGAATGCCCACCCTGCAAAAGAAAGGCGCAGACCAGATTAACTGCCAGTCCGATTGCAGCCACTATAATCGCTTGGTCAAACTGAATCGGACTGGGTCTAAATAAATGCTCCACCGATTGATACAGCATCAGCAAAGCGACGCCGACAAGCATTAGAGCGCTGGAATAGCCGCCCAAAACTTCAATTTTCCAAGTTCCAAAAGTAAACCGCTCATCGCGAGAGAGCTTTCTTGCAACCTGGTAAGCCAAAAGCGAAAGCCCAAGAGCCAAGGCATGAGAACTCATATGCCAACCGTCAGCCAAAAGAGCCATCGAATTGAAGAGCCAACCACAGACAATTTCAACCACCATCATGGCGGCAGTAATGAGAACAGCAAGACCAGTAGCCTTTTCACCGCTTTCATTACCGCTATCAAAACTATGACTGTGACAACTCTTCACGCTATTTGGACCTTCCATTCTTTTTGAATGCCTCTCAACTAGCGACCTTTCAATGGGTCAAAAAGATCAAGCGGCAACTTTGGCTCATCAAAAACCAGCTTGACGCCGGGCAATGCGCGACTAATTGCCGCCCGACTGGACGGCTCGGCAGATAGACGCAGAGTCTTGAGAGCCGGCATCTCTTTGCCGAAAGCTATTTTATCGTCGGTCAATTTAGGACCACTAATATCTAGATAAAAGAGCTTCTTGTGACGGCTCAGGCTCTTGATGCTAGAAGCAGACGAAAACGAAAATGAATTGCCGCGCAAAGTGAGAATAGCCAAAGACTGATAGGAAGCAATTTTTTCAAGAGACTGATCAGTAACGCCGGTTTCATTGAGATTGAGCTCTTTCAACTCTGCCAAAACCGGCATATTTTTGACACCTTCATCACCAATTTTGTTACCGGCCAAACGCAAAACAGCCAAGCTTTTCATAGCCGCTAGATGTTTAGTTGAGGTCGACTTCAAATTGCAACTTCTCATATAGAGCGCTTTCAGACCGGTGAGCTTACTCAAATCTTTAATGGCATTCTCACCAAGTGAAATGCCATCCAATTCCAGCTGAGTCAGTTTGGTCAAACGCGCAATCACCGGCAGACTGGCTGAGCTGATCATAGTGTGACCGAGATTGAGAACTTCTAGATTACCGAAAGAGGACAGATTATTGACGCCATCATCAGTGATATCATTGTCCTCCAACTCAAGCACACGCAATCCAGACAAATGCTTGATGAGAACAAGCTCTCCGTCGTCTACTGGAAAACCCCGGCCATCGTTAGCCAGAGAAAGACCGTAGAGATCGTCAGCCTTAAGACCTTGCAAAAACTTGAGATTCTTGAAGCCTTCGTACTCGACATCCAGCAAAACTTTGTCTTCTGCCTTCACGCTTACTTTGCCTTTAGCTTCGCCCAAGGCAGCGCCACGACTATAAATACCCAGCGCCGAAGTTTCAATCTTGAAAAGCTTACCCACCGAATATTTGTCGGGAAACTGAATCGTTCTCAAGACTACTTTTGTTTCTTCTTTGTTATTTTCTGCTTTTCTGCGCTTTTTGCCACGCTCTCTAATCTTTCTTGCCTGAGCCGGCTGGCAGACATCGTCAAGAAATAAAGCACCGGCAAGAAACGGAACCATAAACAAGTAAATGGCAGCTTTAACTGCTAGGTGGGGCGTATGCAAGTTCTGCCGAGTCTGGGTCACCACTGATACTACTTAACCAATATTGAAATCTTAGGGGTGACGCTATTCTAGCGCAGATTATCCAAAGCTCACTTCGACAAGAAAGACTTCAATGCCTGAGAGAGAGCACCGGCCAGCTTCGGCGCGGGCAATTCGCCCGATTTTTTGAGATACTTCATGAACTTCATAGCATCGTCATAGGGACCAAGCTCTGATACTGAAGGACAATTATCAAAATAACGCTCCAGCAGTTGATTTAGCTTCTCTTCCTCTGGAAAGATAGTAAGAATATCAGGATAAGCTCTCTTGATTGTACGAATACGTTTGCGGCGCAAAGCCTTAAACGCCTGGCCGATTCTTTCTTGATCAAGACCGAGTGAGCTGGGCAAGTGGCTGCAATCGGCAAGCAGCGCTCGTACAAGAGCATCTTGCTCTTGGGCAAGGGCAGAAAGATCTGGCTTAGCAATTGCTATCGGTTCAAGGCCAATTTCTATTTGCCTGGCATCTGCTGCAGCAAAGCTAGCGGGAACTCTACAAGACTGGCGCAATTGGTCTAGTTCGAGGGACAACTCTATATCTGAGGCAAAATTATCATCACGTTCGAGCATTACCATAGGTATGGGGACGAGCGCCGCCAGCTTCTTTAGCACCCGTAAAGACTCTTCCTTGAGCGGATGACAGTGAGTGTCGTGATAGAGACCTTGCTTGAAAGTACCGCCGGCCACATGCACATAACGCAGCCTATCTAGCGGCAAAGCCCGCAGATAGTCATCTTCTGAAAAATGATGATTGAAAGAATTAGCAAATAAATTACTAACATCCAAGAGCAGTCCACTATCAGTAGATTCAAGTACCTGCCTCAAAAACTCAGGCTCGGTCATTGTATTCTGCCTCTCAGACCAATCAAAAGTCGTGGCAATATTCTCGAGCACAAGAGGCACCGAAAGCCCGTTTCTAGCATGTTCAATATTTCTCTTGAGCAAGGCCAGCATTTTATGGTTACGCTGAACAGGCAGTAAATGACCTGTCTCTAGCCCGCCACCGCGCACAAAGGCAATGTGGTCACTGACAAAGGGGGCATCAAAATAACGCGCCAGGGCGTCTAGATGTTTCAACTGGGCCGCATTAGGCGGCTGCACCGAACCGAGAGACAGGGTGGTGCTGTGAGGAATCACCATCAAGCCCTGTCGACACAGACGCTTCAGCGCGGCAGGAATATGAGATGGCTGGGGGAAATCTTCAGCAAGTATCTCTACAAAACCCAAATCTTGGCGACGTTCAACAAATAGAGCCAGTTCGCTTCTGTAGCCCAGCCCCAATTTCGTTTCAAAACTAGCCACCGCAACCACCACAGCCTCCGCCGCAGCCACCGCCGCCGCAACCACTGCCGCAACCGCTGCCGCTGCTGCCACAACCGCTACCACAGCCGCTTGTGGGTTTGACAAAGAGCTTACTAGCTAGGGAATAGGGGTCGCTTGCCATAAGCACCGTGCCAAACAAGGCATAGGCAAAGGCGGTATCGGTAATCGATAAGCTGGATGGTCTGCTGGTGAAGGTGAGCTTCAAGGCAGAACCCGTCTCTTTCATTGTTTCAGCCACCAACTCACCTTTGCCGTTGGTCACCCGGTTCATCTTTAGGAACAAGGTGGAAGCAAAGCACATGAATGAGGAGAACACTAGGAGCAGGAGGATAGGCTTATGCAATTCCATACCAACCATAAACTTGGGCAGAGCCAGCAGAGCCGCCACTGAGAACATGAGCAGGAAGGGCAGTATGCGAGCTCTCGATAGCTCATCTTCGGTGGCTAAAAGACCTTTCTCTCTAAGCGATGATTCGATGTTTGTTATATAAGGTCTCAATGCCGACTTGGCTTGCTCAACAGCCAAGCCTTTCACCCGGCATAGGCTAAAGATCTCTTCCTCAACCTTATGCAGCGAGGCCTTAATCTTGTCGGCGTCCGGTGAACTTCCTAGAGTGTCATAAAGTTTGCTCGAACCGGTATCTATCTGCACTATGCCGTGTCTCGCCAAGTTAGCGCAGGCAGTTAGAAGCACTCGGTCAGCCCCACCTTGCAGATAGGCTGCCTCATAGGGGTCCAGTTCTCTAGCAATAGACTCAGACTCATTTGTGGTCTGATAAATGCTAGCGTAATGCTTGCCTAAGATGTGCAGTCTCAAAAAATATGCGACTATTCCCGTCAGGGTGCAAGCTATCAGATAAAATCCCAGATAAGCTGGGCCTTGTAATTCGAATGGATTCAATGTCATTTTTCTTTTCTCTCATTTTTTCTCTTTCTTGTTTTCTCAATATCAACTTACCCCTTGACAGTTAAAGGCAAGGTTAAACCGGTCTTAAGAAAAGATGATTTTTGTCAGAATGACTGCGGTGGCTCTGGCTCTTTACTGGCAGCCACAGGCTTGGCCGGCGCCACAGCCTTGCTTGATTTCTTGCGAGCTGCCAGAGAAGCCAATCTCGACTTTGCAGAGCGAGGCTTGAAAGGCAATTGCACCGGCGCAGCGGCGGCAACCACGGGGGGAATATCGGGAATCCAATACTGCCTGCCGTTACTGAGCACAGACACAAGACCAAGATCGGCTAGCTCTTCGGTCTTGCGTCCAAGAAAAATAAAGTGCGGACTATCATGTAAGACTGTCTGAAAGAAGCCGTGGCGATTGAGTATCTCGCGCACCCTGGGATTTTGATGTTCCTCTATATCCATAGCCAAGCCTGAAATATGCTGCGAACCCCCGGGCGGTGCGGCGAGATTCATAATGGAATGAATATGGTTGGCATGCAAATAAAGACCCTTTTCTTCTAGAGCAAGTACAGCGTTGAGCTGAGCTCTAGGAGGCAAAGCCAGTATGCGACGAGCTTCCTGTGGCTTCACCTTGTGATTGGCCACCCAATAATTGAGCCCTTTTTCTAGATACTTATGCCAAATATAAGCAGTGTCCTCATAACTCCTCAAGCTAGCAATATCACCCACTGGCGATATTCTCAGTTTGTATTGAGCAGCCTCTTTTTCAGCTTCGCTGAAGGCATTGAGGGCTTCGGTCTGCAGAACTACGTTATAGCGGCCGACTTTCAGGCGCTTGAGGGGCAAGGTCTTTTGATAGCTTCTTACCTGGGCAGGGGCTTCAAAAACAGCATAGGGAGGCAGCTTCAAACCTGGCTTGGCAATGAAAGTAGCGCCATAAAGGCGCATTACCGTGGCATGGGCGGCATCTTCACCGGCGGGCAGAACAGCATGATTCTGCTGCGCTTTCTGAGCGAAGCGAGACTTAGCCACAACTGCAATCAACTTGGGCTGAACGAATGATTGATTTTCACTCGACTCAAGCATACCCGGACCGGGACCCTCGGCACTTTCAGAGGTACCTGGGACAGCTGAGGGAAGCGAATTCAACATTGCCGTTTCGGCTTCTGCTTCATCTTTTTGGTTTAGCGCTTCAGGCACAGTATTTTGCGATGAATTGGGCAGTGAACTGGGAAATGCATTGGGCGCTGCAGTAGACAAAGAGTCCAAATTTGAATCAGCTTTAGTCTTGTCGTGATTTAGTAAATGTCCCGGCTTTAAAGACTGAGATTTAGTGACATGCCCAAGCAAGCTGGAATCTTTATCGGCGCCTGACTGACCGTCTTGAGAAGAATGCTGTGCTGGGCTATTGGACAGAGAAGCAACTGAAGAAGAAGATAGAGTGGAAGTAGGAGCTTTCGCAGCATCGTCTGCAATCGACTTGGGGGGTGTCTTTTGCTGTCGCACAGCAAATTCGCCGCAAAATACAAAGGCTGCAAAAGCCGCCATTGAGACAATCAAGACGATGATTTCAGGATGCGATTTGTGCGAAGACTTACTTGGCAAGGTTCACCCCCACCTAAGTTTACATTCAGCTATGCCCTGTGGCAAATTTGCCAGAAATCCAAAGAGGTCAGAGAGGCAATCAGTGCCACTAAAAGTAGTGTCAACTAGTTGCTTGTTTTGAAATGACCTGAAGCGGTTTCTACGTTGAGAACCTTGTCAGGAAACTTCGGAAAGAGATAGGTCAACTCATCGGCGTCGGCAGGTTTCTCGGAGAGCCTCATAAAGCTGCCTTCCATGGTGACATAGCGCTGGTCGAGACAAGGCGCAACCTCTACTTTCAAATCTTCGCCAAACCAAGTCAGCCAAGTCTTGACCATCGGAATACCATCCCAACAAGCAGCCCTGCCAAAGGACCAGTTCTCGGCTTCGGGACCATGAAGAATCTCGCCGTCAACCATATTAACCCGACGGCGCACGGCGGCTCCGGCGTAGAAACAACCAATACCTTCTGCCAAGGCGCAAAACAGCGCCACTAAATGCTCGGAATTTTCAGAAGAACCTAAAGCCCAAGAGCAGTCGAAATCAAGACTTATGGTGACACAGGGAGCCTCAGTAGCTTTGAGACGGGTAAACTCGGACGGACGCCAGACACCTCCGCCCAGAAAGGGATAGCGCCCCCTAAAGAAAAGGGTTCCTTCTCTTTTGCAAGCATTGAGAAAACCCGAGGCACCTTGATTGAGATAACGATCACTTAAGGGCAGCCCTCTGCCAAACCTCATTGGCAAAGCTTCCGGGCAATACTCTTCCAAAATATCCAACAAAACCTTTGCCTTTGCAGGCAAAAATTCGTCTTCGGTGGTGGAAAACTGCATAGAGAGAAGCTTTATCTCTCTTGACTCAGCCTTTCTGGCAACTTTTTTGGGATAAATCAACTGGTCTTCTTGGGGGTCGTAAATTGCTCCCTTATGGTTCTTGACCAAGGCAGAACCAAACTTAACGGCCTGCTCGGCCACTTCTGAGTCAACTTGGCAAGAAACTGTTATGAGCCACTTGGCGCGGTCTAGATCATTGCTGGAAGAAAAAGAAGGCAAATCGTCGGGGAAGATACTTACCGGACCAATGACCTTGAAACTCTCGCGCTCTGAGAGTTCGGCGCCGTCTTGTCCCATAAAGCATTTGAATTCCCAGGGTAGAGCGGTGGGGCTGTGCTCTACCGCCATCTTCAGCTGGGCTAGAGTTGAAATGATTTCATTAAGCTTGGGTTCGTTCAGAAGATAGATATTGAAGTCGTAGCTCATTTGAATTCTCTGGACCGAGGCTCAGTTTTTAATCTGTCGATAAGTATTGCTCCCCTACAACTTACACGGCTGCGACTCGCTTGAAACTCTCTTGACATAAATAATTGGGCAAAGGTGCGGCAGTAAGGGGTTTTTGCGTCCTATATAGCGTAGTATAGAACGGGTCAAAGAAGAAGCGTGCGAGACAGATACGTCGGACTTTTGGGGCAGTAGTAAAGTGATTGAAAGGAGTTGGGGTTGAGAGAAATTCTGCTGTTTTTCTCTCAATCTAGAAGAGCCCAGGGTTGCGAGAAATTCTGCAGTTTTTCTCTCAATCTAGAAAAGCCTAGGGTTGCGAGAAATTTTGCTGTTTTTCTCTCAATCTAGCTGAGCCCAGGGTTGCGAGAGATTCTCGCAACCCTAGAACGCTCACTGCCGAAACACTCAGCCTTGAGGCTGTTTGCGACGGCGACGATTGCGCTTCTCTCGCTTGATGTAGTTCTCGATAGCAGTCTTGTGCAAGGGGAAGGCAATCTCGGCTGGCAGTTGGTCGAAAGCAAAGACTTTTGCCTCCAAGGCATCACTGCCAGGGCTAGGCAAAGCAGAAACCGGCTCAGCCAAATAAATCATGAGAATCTGATTCCGGCCCTCCGGTGCATGAATCGACAGCAAGCGCGCCAGCTTGATGTCCAATCCGCTCTCTTCCTTACACTCTCGAACAGCGGCAAACTCAGGATGTTCGCCATGGTCGATGAAGCCGGCAGGCAGCGCCCAATAGCCAACTCGAGGGGGCATGCCCCGCTTGATCAAAACCAGACCGCCGCTGACATGAGGAACAATGACGGCCACGACAGGAAGAGGATTGTCCCAATGGACATAGTCACACCTGGAACAAGCAGATTTCTGCTTGCCCTCAAAACTCTTGAGAACCAACCCCGAGCTGCACTTGGGGCAATATTGATAACCGTGTTGCATAGCTCACCTTTCGGTAAATTTTGGTAGTTTTCAGCGCGAACGACTAACCAAGACAGCTATGTCTCGCTGATGGTCTGAAAACTAAATGGTTGAAGTCGAAGAACTAGGTTTGGAGTCGGAAAAGAAAGATATGACCAAACCTAACCCAATCTCAGTCTTTATTTGAAGGAGAGAGAGCCCTAAGCTAGTTGCCGACCGTGCAACTCATAGCCGAAGAAAACCGCGTAAAGGAATACTGGTTGGGCTTGAGAGAAAAACAGCAAAATTTCTCTCACTCACCCAAAATGAACCTCCACTAAGTTCGCACTCGCTCAACTCGCGCAACCACTGTTCAATTACACAGTGAAAGCAACCAGACTTGTCAGTAATCTGAGGAAACTACCACCCCGGAGGAAATGACATGAAACCAGCCGAGAACACAGCTTCATCGAAGCAGCAAGAGTGCGAAAAAACCACCAACCTTTTGCCTGACTTTCTACAGAAAGACATTCAAAAGGCCCTGCAAGAGTTAGAGCACCTGAGCAAGAACTTGCCACAGCAACAGCTCTTACCCAAAGAAGAAAAGCAAAGAGAACTAAAGCGCCAATACACCAGCTTTCTTGATCAAGCCAGCAAAGAGCTGGAGAAAGAATCAAAGGGTTTGAGCCAAACAGTCGAAGCAATAGACAAGCACACCAAGCAATTCCCTGAACATTCGGGCAGGACAGTCGGCTTCGGCGCGGGGGCAGTAGGCTTTGCAGTAGGCACTGGTCTAGCGGTGGGGGCAGCACCGGAATTACTCGGACTAGGAGTTTTAGCCACAGTCGGTTGCGCCGGTGCCAGTCTATGGAACGCGGTGGAGCCCTATGTCAAACCATGCCAAACCGCCACCCCGAGACAAAATATGCCGAGATGGTAATTATACTACCGGCGTTAGTAATAAAGAAGCAAAAGAAAAGCGAGCAGAGCGGCCTCCTGTAACAAGTACAGAAAGCCGCTCCACTCTTGGCAGACTAGCGCGTCAAACGGCTATGACTGCGCGAATAGGTGAAATAGACGACTATGCCGATAGCCATCCAACCAACGAATCGCAACCAAGTGATACCCGGCAAGCTGAGCATCAAAATGAAGCTGAGCAGGGCGCCAAGAATTGGCACATATGGATAACCTGGACACTTGAAGCCGCGATGACGCTCAGGTTCGGTACGTCGCAAAACGATCACCCCCAAAGAGACTATGACAAAGGCGAAGAGAGTACCAATGCTGGTCAACTCCGCCAATTCGCCGATAGGCACCAAACCGGCAGAGAGTGCAACAATCACACCCCAGATGGCAATCGACCAGACAGGAGTGTGAAAACGGGGCGACACCCTACCAAAGACCGGCGAAACCAAGCCGTCTTTAGCCATTCGCATCATGATGCGAGACTGCCCAAAAAGCAGGACAATCAAAACCGAAGTGATACCAGCGATAGCACCAACCGAAACCAAGGGCGAAGCCCAGTTGAGTCCGATATGGTCCAAGACTTTCGCCATTGGCGCACCCTCACCGGCCCCGCCAAGCAGGGTGTAAGAAACCGCGCCGGTCATGATAGCCGCCACCAATACATACAACAAGGTGCATACCACCAAAGACCCGATCACCCCTTTGGGCACGTCTTTCTGCGGGTCTTTGCATTCTTCCGAAAGAGTGGTAACAGCATCGAAGCCGATGAAAGCAAAGAAGACCACACCAGCCCCAGCCAGCACACCCGACCAACCGAAGGGCAGGAAAGGGCTATAGTTGGCGGTATCAATATGGAAGGCACCGACAGCGATAAAGAAAATTACCACAGCCAGCTTCACAACCACAAAGATAGATGTCATTTTGGCGGTATGCGAAACCCCCTTTATCAACCAAAAGTTGATGAAGGCGACAATGAGGACAGCCGGCAGGTCCACACTGGTCAGGTGCCTATAGGTGTCGAGTCCGAAAGCGACAGCGACACCGATAAGACCGAAACCAAGCAAGCGGCTCAGCCAGTTTGCCTTATTTGAAGAAGACTTAGCCTTGGCCTCAGCTTTGTCCTTGGCTTCAGCAACTTTGCCGAAACTGCGCGCAGTTACAAAGATGCCGCCCAAAAGAAAAGCCAAGGTAATACCGACATGACCAAGAGGTAGAGTGGGAGGCGCCACAGTGAGATAAGCAGGCAGGTGGTAGCCCAAACCCTGCAAAATGTTCTGCAGATATGCGCTCCATCCTGAGGCAACTGCACTGGCGCCTACGGCATACTCCAAAAGCAAATCCCAACCGATAAGCCAAGCCAGAAACTCGCCCATCGTTGCATAAGCATAGGTGTATGCACTGCCAGAAACCGGAATCATAGATGCCTGCTCTGCATATGCAAAGCTGACGAACGCGCAAGCCAGACCGGCGAGCACGAAAGAGAGCAAGATTCCTGGACCAGCTGTGTTTGCTGCAGCGACTCCGGTAAGGACAAAAATGCCGGTACCGATGATTGCTGCAACACCGTGATTGAAGACATCTCGCGCCGTCAGCACTCGCTTGAGGCGGGGTCCCTTCTCCTCTTCGCTTTGAGCCTTGATGACTTCAACCGACTTGCGACGAAACATCTCGCCCCAAATACTTTGTTTCATATAGTGCTCCTGAATTGTTTCAAAACCGGATGTTTGGCTGACCCAGCACCTTGCTGAGAAAATGCCGACCACCGGACCACACTTTTCACCCACATAAATTGAGCAGGCCCATTCAGGACTCAACCTGAGCCAGAAAGCAGTAATGCGGGTCTGTTTATTGAAGGGCTTGTAGTAAGTCTCTCTAGAATTTGTGAAGGCGAAAAGGAACCTGAACCTAAGGCTGAAACTAAGCTCTAATCAAGATTTCGGACGAAAGATAAAGTTAGAAACTAGAAAGGGTAACCGGCTCGCCCCAGCCAAGAATTGGCGCAGCTCGCGCTACCAAATACGACACCACTCTTGACAACAAACCCCAAACCCCACCATTGGAAATCTTTGGCTTTCTTGACATCCACCCACCCAGCATAACAAGCCAGAAAGCCTACGGCTAAGTCGTCTTGCGTTAGCTTGTACAGTTATTACTCTATATTTAAATCTAAGATCTCTTGATAATAGCCTAGGTGACTTCGTAGGTTTAGCTCGCGTTTTATTTTCTTTCTCAATCCAAAAGTACACTCGATCAAGTCTAAGACACACCCCACGACCCTTAGAGCCGACACAGTCATTCCATCCGGGATGAGCAGTAAGGGACGGTCGAGAAAGCTTTTGATTGCGATCAGAAAGTAATACAGCTCAGCTGAACTGAACTAGGACACATCATGGCTAACAGCAAGTACGACAACGCGAAGGTCTTCGCATCCCGCGCGCTGGCCGATATGCTCAGCGCTATCTCTGCCACCAGCAAGGAGGTGCGGCTGCGCCTGACCTCCGAGCAGAATGCCGGTAAGTTCGTCTGGTTGATCATCAGTCGCATTCCAAGCCCCGCCGGTGATACCAGCGGCGACAGCGAACACGTCTGGGCTCACACCAACGACTTCGACCTTCTGGTCGGCACCCCGCTCTCACTTTCAATTTCGGCGCCGCTTTCTCAGGCTGTCGGACTGACTGCGCAAATCCAGACCTTCCTTGAGGGCGAAATCGCCTCATACGGCAAGGTCGAAGCGCTGCTTCAGTCCACGGCGCTGGACGGCTCCACCAACCCGAGTTACACAGGCGACTCCGAAAGCGGTTATGACAGCCTGACCCAGCAGTCTCAGACTGCCGGCGTCATCTGACCCCAGGCAATAACCGTCTCCAGGCAGTCTTTTATCAAACCAAAATCTGTCGAAGCGGCTCAAAAAGCCGTGGAGGAAACTATGGCTACCTCAATCTCTTTCAAGGCGACGTCGGCTGGTCTGACGTCCGCTCTCCAGCGCGTGGGCAAGAGCTCCCGTGCCAACGTCATTTTGCTCAGGTTCTCCGGCGAGCGCAAGCTGAAGGGCTTCGCGCACGAGGTGAACGAAATCACCGGTGGACTGATCGCTCGTCGCGTCAAGTCCGACGGCTTCGAACCGGAGCACAAGCAGGTCTCGGTGCTCGACACCAACCTCGAAACGGTCGGGCTCGACCGCATCATTCTGGTCGGTCTTGGCGCCCGCTCCAAGCTCACCCTCAATAAGCTGCGTGAGGCTTTGACCGAAGCCTTCCTGGCCGCCCGCGACACCGCCGGCGGTGAGCATCTGGTCATGCCTCTCGTCGATGTCGAACTGCCCGGCTTCACGGTCGAGCAGCTCGCCCAGACCGTGGCCGAATTTGCCACCCTGGTCGACTACGAACCCAACCACAAGAAGACCCGCGACCAAGGACGCACGCACTTCGAGACTCTCACTCTGCTCACCAGCGATGAGCACCTCAGCTCGGTCAATCGCGGTCTGAAGGTGGGCAAGTTGCTTGGCGAAGCCACCAACCGCGCCCGCGATATGGTGAACGAGCCCAGCGACACCATGACCCCGACCCGCATCGCCGCCATCGCGCGAAAGATCGGCAAAGACTCTGGTGGACTGGTCAAGGTGCGCGTCTTCGGACAGTCCGAAATCAAGGCTATGAAAATGGGCGGTGTACTGGCGGTCAGCAGCGGCTGCCAGAACCCCCCGGCTTTCATCGAGATGCGCTACGACCCGCCGGGCGGCGGCACCCAGGAAGTGCTCGGTCTGGTCGGCAAGGGCATCACCTTCGACTCCGGCGGTCTCAACCTCAAGGACGACGACGGCATGCGCGACATGAAGAACGACATGGGAGGTGCGGCGGCAGTGCTGCAGGCCATGTCGCTTGTCAGCGCGCTCAAGCCCCAGATCTCGGTGCGGGCAGTGGTCGCCGCCTGCGAGAACCTCACCGATGCCCGCTCGATGCGGCAGGGCATGGTGATCAAGACCATGAGCGGACTGACCGTCGAGGTGGGACACACCGACGCGGAAGGACGACTCACCCTGGCCGATGCGCTCACCTATGTGCAGAAGAAGCTGGGCGCCAACCAGCTCATCGATGTGGCCACTCTCACCGGCTCGGTGGAAGAAGCCCTCGGTGACAAGATCACCGGCATCTTCGGCAACAACTCCCGCTTCACTCGCGAAGTGCTCAAGTGCGCCGACTCGGTCGGTGAGCCGATGCACGAGCTGCCCATGTACGAAGGCTATCGCCAGGGCAACGACAGCGAAATGGCCGACCTGACCAACGACGGCAGCGGTCCGGGCTCCATCGTGGCGGCCTGGTTCCTGCGCGAGTTCGTGGAAGAAGGCAATACCTGGGTGCACATGGACATCGCCGGCACTAGCTTCCACCGCTACGGCGAGGGCATCAACTCGCACGGTGCGACCGGCGTGGCGGTGCGGACACTCGGCGAGATGCTGCGTCAGTATTCCGAAGTCTAAAAGGCGGCGGCAAAGCGGTACAGGAAGTGCTTTGCAGTCTTACCTGTACCGCTTTTGTCGCAAAGCCTGCCAACCCAGCTCAATCAAAAGGGAGCCTTTATGACCGAACAAGCAAACAAAGGCGGCAGCGCCTACGAGAACTACAACAAGAGTCACGAGAACTACGATCTGACAAGGCTTCCGGTTGGTGCAGAGCAAGTTTTGGCGATGCTCGCCGAACTTGGCTACGGAAACTCCCCGTTTCAGCTACTTGATGCCGGCTGCGGTACAGGCATGCACTTGGAATTTTTCCACAGGCAAGCCCCCAACTGCCTACTCACAGGGCTGGATGCATCATCTTTGGGCATCGAGAAAGCGGCACAGAAACTGCCCCGGAGCGTCAAGCTCATGGTCGGCGACTGTCGCAAGATGCCGCTCGAAGATGCTTCGGTCGACGTAGTCTTGTTCAGCTTCATGATTCACCACCTACCGCACCAAAGCGAAAGCGAACTGGTCGAGGCAACGGCGGGGCTCATTGCCGAAGCCGGAAGGGTGCTGAAGCCGGGCGGTCACATCGTGATCATTTCCACGTCCAAGGAGCAGTTGCATCCCCGACGTGGTTCGCTCTGGTACTACCGCTACTTCCAAGACGCAGCCAAAGCCCTGATGCGCAAATTTCTGCCGCTGAGCAAACTGAAGCAGATCTTGAGCGAGCAGAGCTTTGCCGTGGAGGCCAGTCGCAAGGTCGATAAGACCTACTGGACCGCAGCCAGCCTTGACCTTGAAGGACCATTCAAGCAAGAGTGGCGAGACGGTGATTCGCTCTTTGCCTTCTACCGCGGTGCGCAAGGCGAAAAGGTCTTGCAGAAGCGCCTCAGGTCTTTGCACAGCAAGATTGAAAGCGGCGAAGCGCAGCAGCACATCGAGGAAACCAAGACGAGAGTGGAGGCAGTCAAGCAAGCCTATATTCTCATCGCCCGTCGCTCCTGATGGTTCCCCACCACCCCTGAGAAAGAGGCTCTGCGCCTCTTTCTCTTTTTTCAAAACTCTCTTATATCTTTTAGTATTCAATCAGAACAACAAATCAGCTTTCGGCATCACATAAAACACAGCTAAAGGCAAAGCTCAAACTCCCCCGGCCCAGCCCCGTAAAGACGCATCAAAAGCCGGTCTTTATCTAGCTCAACCAAAGCCCAAGCCGACGACGCTGCACCAGCCTCGGTGCGCTCTACCAAACTCTGAATAGTGACATAATAAATTCCATCAATGCGCGAAACACTAGTCTGGTGGACATGCCCACCAAAAACAGCCTTCACCTTGCCGCTTTCTTTCAGTATCTTGCGCAGAGCGACTCGCTCTTCCACAAAGCAATAATGCGGATACTTTTCAAACCAGACATTGCCTAAAAGACTTTGTTCATCGAGCGGATGATGCACCAAAACAATCGTAGAGTCGCTGCAGTCGCGCAATTCAGCCTCTAGCCAATGCATCTGCTGGGCTGATATATGAATATCGGTATGTTCAATTGAACTACTAAATAACACCAAAACATCTAGAGCGCTGTCATCTTGAAGACTTCGAACACCTCTAAGACCTCTAACACCTTTAACACCTTTAAAAGTCCGGCGGTAATATGGCGTTTCTAAGCCAGCTAGAGAGCAAATCTCATCGACCGAAAGATTGACTTGCTCGTGATTACCAATCACAGAAAGAAGCGGTGCCCGCAAGCCGCTCAAGACTCTCATGCCGCTCTGAAAATGGGTTCTGTCACTTTCAACCGAGCCAGGAATGTCTTCGATAAAGTCGCCAAGCTGTGCAGCAAAAGTCAGTTCTTGCTGATTGCAAAATTCTACAAAATCACCAAGCAGAGGAAGCGCTTGATGGCAAAGCTTACGCACCACACCCTCATAAGGCGCTTCTTCATTGCAAATATGCACATCGGTTACAAGAGCGAATCGAAACAACTCTACTTCAATATTTGGGCAAAGAACACTTCTGAGAATACATCAAGCGGCTCAACACTCTTTGTAGTTTTGGCTCGCATGACAGCGCCTTCCCATCCTGAAAGGAAGAGTTCAGCCATAGCGCTGGGCGCATGAGTCTTGCTTATCTGACCGTTCTTTTGTGCTTCTTCTATGCAACCGGCAAAAATATCCCGCCATTTACCCATCACTTGCGAGAGACAGAGCCTGAGCGTTTCGCTCTGATCAGCCATCTCTTGGCTCAAATTGCCAATCAAACAGCCTTTGCGACATTCTTGCGCCAGCAAATGTTCTTTGCTGGTGCGGCAATAATTTTTCAACCGGTCTAGCGGTGTAAGACTGCTATCTCTCAAGCTGGCGAGAATGCGACTGCTATAGCTTTGGTCAAAATGTTCGATGATCTTGCAAGCGAAATCTTCTTTACTATCAAAATAGTGATAAAAGCTGCCTTTTGGCACGCCCACCGAAGAGAGGACTTCTTGTATGCCTGTATTGCTGTAGCCCTTTTCCATCATGATATTGATGCCGGCTTCGATAAGAACCAACTTGGTATCTTGCTTTGGCGCCGCTTTTGAAGACACTGTCTTTGGCATACTTGACATACCTTTTCAATCTTTGAAGTTGCTAGATAAGTGATCCGGTGGTTTTTAGCGAACGATTGCATTTATAGAAAATAGCAATGCAATCGTAGCACTAGAAGGTAATAAACTGTCGACATACCTAGACTAGACCGGTCGTCTGACTTTAGTCAAGTACCGAATCAATTTGGTCGCCAACCCCCAAGCGAAGGCTTAACTTGTTCAAAAAAACTCATTTTGGTCAAAGCTTCATACAGAGCCTTTTCATAGAACAAAAGACCAGGTCTTGACCTAGGCCAAAGCTTTCTCAAACGTTCAGGTACTTTATTGCCGTGGCCATTGAAAACTAGCCTGGCCAAATACTCGGTCAACTCAACCGGCGCCGCCTGCAAGCCTAAAGAACCTAAAGAACCTATAGAGCCTCTAGATTCTGTCGACTCTTCAGCTTCTCTAGACCCGGCAAAACCCTCCGAAAGCCGCCCCGAATCTTTTCTGGGCGGCTCCGCCTCCCCATCAGAAGAAATGGCAGTTGAATCCAAGTTTCCTTCAGATGAGACCGGCAGGCTAGCCCAATCGAGGTGAGGCGGCTCGGCGTCCTGGGAAGACATCTGCAAGTATAAAGCAGGTTGATACTTGCCATTGCCATGCAAAGATTGGCGTAAAGTGCAATGCAACGGTACGGTGGCATTCTGCGCCCCTGATAGTCCACCCACAGCCTGCTCAAAAATCAAAACATTCTGCCCTTTATGCAAACCAAAGCGAGGCTTGCTTACCCCTTCCGAAAGAGCGCCGCAGTGCAAAACAGAGGCATTACCTTTCTCATCTATAGAGACAGCCATGACGTTAGCTGTGTGCAGCGCACCAAGGCATGAGTCTATGACAATAGACTGAAAACCGCCCAGCTCAGCCTCTTCAAAAGAAAGCTCTGGTCTTGCCGATTCTGATACTGGTAGTTTATAAATATCGGTTTCACCCTGTCTAAAGTAAATAGCCGAGCCATACTTGACGCTCTTGAAATAGGCGCTGGCGTTTAGAGCTTGTCGCTGGTCTTTGAGCTGATATTGCCATTCAGCAAAGGGATCGTTGTTTTGCTCGACCCTCTCAAGGCTCTCAGTCTCTTGCTCAGAACCTTGGTTCATTTGCCCCAGTTCTTGCTTTGGTTCTGATATGCAGGCGCTGACAGCCGCCAATAAAGCGAAAGTGATAAACGAAAGGAATATTCTATTTTGTTTTTGTCCGCGCCCTGCTTCTTGGCGGTTATTCATGCCGCGCTTGCCTTTCTATCAAGCGGGTTGGATCATTTTCCAGCTTGAGGCGAGAAGCCTGAAGGAGTAAATCACCAGCTATATAGGGACTGAACATCAGGCCGGAAGCATAAGTAGTGAGGGCGCCACCTTGATAAAGTGGGCGCAATAACTTTCCTTCTGGTCCATGAAAGGACTTGAGCATTGTGGCAGCCACTGCTTCTGATCCCTCTGCCGCACCACCGGCGAGAGGCTTGGCCAATAGAGGCTTAAGCCGAGGCACAAGTGGCACAAAGCTTCGCGCCAGGCCGCTGGTCGTCATATAGCCTGCCATCGCTAGAAAATATGCCGATCTTGCCGTACCCAAGTTCTCACCCCAGGCGGTCTCTCTCGCTCCGGCACTATTGAATACACCGGTGGCGCCGACAGTGGTATGAGTCAAGCCCCGAGCCAACTGCCAGCCATTTACCAGACCAATTGTGCCACTGCCGGGGCGGCGCAGCGAAGCAGCAGTCTCGGCAGCACCCATCAAGACCAAACCGGCATCCATAGCCGCAGGCAAAGCTTTCTCGCCCAAGCGCTTGACACCATCGACAACACCATCACTACGCAACTGCGAGGCCTTCACAACAGAGTATTCGTGACCATGCCTCAAAACCACCAAGTCATCTGCATTGTAAGTACGTGTCAATTCAACCGGCTTGCCGACATCTTCCACCCCGACGAGATTGAGGTAACCCCAGACCGGCACATGTTTAAACTGTAGAGACTGGTGCAGAATCACCTTGCCGTCTTTGTTCTCGACCTGCAAACGACTCTCCAACAAATTTACATCTTTGCCTTTGCCGTCAGAGGCTTGACGGTTTAGCAATTGCTGCACCTGCCCATCTGCCGACAACAGCACAGACTTGTCCTTAAGCTCTAAGTCAGAATTTGCCGGCATCAACTCTGGTGTCTTTTTCAAGACTTCCAACTGCGATCTGACCGGGTCCAATTCTTGTTTCTTATCTACTAACCATTTCTCAAGCTCAAGCAGTCTTTCTTTATCTTGAGGGCTATCAAGACGCCATGACTGAGGCAGATTAAGGTTCAATGCGGTAATACGACCACCGCCGTCTCGATCTACAGTGGCACCTGGAGGCAAAGCAAAAGGCAGTAAGCCTTTTGATGCCTTACTGAGATCGTCCATAAGTGTGATATAGCGGCGTGAGTCGGTGGCTAATTGCATCAAGCCCATGGTGTTCTTCAACCACTCCATCTTGTCTTGATCGGCAAGCTGGTCAGCGCCCTGTAGCCATCCTTTGGGCAGGCCTAACTCTTTGATGGAACCACCCAACTCTTTGACGGTATGGTCAATCAAGACTCTTTCTTTCACATCAGTGTCTTCGATAGATGCAGAAAGCCAGCGTGCAGCCACTTTCAATTGAGATATATCGCCACTGCTCGGTGCATCGCCATGCTCTACTTTCAAACTAACTTTGCCGCCGCTGCTTTCAAATGCAGGCGACTCATAGAGTTCAAAACCATAGGCGCGGCGTCTTTCCAATTCTTGCGGCAATGCTTTCTTCTCAAGCCAATCAACATAGCTTTGATAGAGCCCTTTAGTAATAGGTCCCATTGCCCCAGATTCTCGCTCCGACTGCATCATGGCTGAGAGATCCAGCCCTCCATGCTGTTTTTCAAGAGCCGCAGTGCTTCCGTCTTTCTGCATTGCCGGCAAAAGATTGACCAGACTTTCTTGCAAATAGTTCAAATCAGCCTTGTTTAGTTTTGCCGGTTCGCGCTCAGCGCCTTTGCCCGTGGCGTAAACCTCTTCAAAGAGGTGAGTCAAATCGGGAACGATCACTTCTTGCTGTGATTCGCTCGCCGCTTCCACTCTTTTCTCTTTTTCTTCAGCCATGGCGAAGACCTCACCAGCCTCTGCCAAAAGATGGCTGTACTTCGTCTTCAAAGCCTGGACTGTTATATCGGTATAGGTTTAAAACCACCGCTGCGATCATAGCCGGACCAGCGGCTTTGTTGAGTGTCTCACCGGACAGAACGCGCCGCACCGCCACTAAACGAGTATTCTGCGCACCACCGCCGCCTGGTTTGGCAAGTTCATCTGAAGCTCGTTTGAGCGATTCAAGAGTCATTCTTTCTTGTGGCGACAAATTGCCTTTACCCTCAAGCTGGGTGGTTAACTGTGCCAGTCGCTGCAATTCTTGCGGGCTTAGCCTATCGGTATAGCGCCCTTGCTCGCCCCCTTGCTCTCTACCAAAATCTGCCAGGCGCGGGGCTTTTTCACTGCTCTCTTTAGCAGCAGCAGCATCTGGATTCGCCAGTTTTCTTATCTGCTCTGGTTCTCGATCGGCCAGTCGATGCACCAGATGGCCGAGCAAAGCTCTTTCGGTGCCAACGCCGGCGGCGGCAAACTGATTGCGAAAACGCGAAACAATGGTGAGCACTTTACCCATATCGAGCTGACCCTGCTCGTACATCTTGCGGTAATGACCCGGCAACTCATGGGCTAATTCAGCATGGGTCTCGGGTTTGTTCAAAGCCAGGGCGAGCTTTTGCGAGGCTCTCTCGAAATGTCCCAATACATTGGGCACGCTGTAAATTTCAGGACTGTTGCCATTGCCGCCTTGCCCGGCAAGGCGCGCGAAGGAAACCACCAGGGCTCCGTCGGGCTTTACTTGCACGGCCGTGCCATTCTTGCCTGTTTGGCGGTGAGAAATGTTATCTACCGGCTGAGAGCCTTGACCGCCTGCCGCCCCTTTTGGTTGCGGATAGAGCGCCTTGGCGGCATCCTCCAAGATGATTCTCTCTACCATTTTATTGACGGCATCGTTGAGACCGCTGCTATTTACCCTAACGCTAAAGGCTAAAGCCCCACTTTCAATTGAACGCCCAAACTCTTTATAGTCTGATGCCATGCGCCTATCACCACTGCGAAAGCTCTCATCGGCATTTTTCTTAGACCACTCGACCACGGCTTGTAATTCACGCGAACGAGCTTCAGCGTCTTTAGTGACTGTAGGAGAGGGCAGGGGAAAATCTTTGAGATTGAAGGGCGAGTCGGCGTTTGGTGCAGTCAATTCTTGGATACGCAGCCTAAAGTCTTGGGCGAACTCTTTCACTCGCTGAGAATGCTCAGGTGTTGCTTGATCGACCTCTAAGCGACCGCCCACATCAAACCAGCGAGGTAGAGCATCGATCACGCCCTTTTCTCGAATTGCCGGTACATTTGTTTTTTGGCTCTCTGCGCTTGATAAAAATTCACCGGTTGAGGGATCTAGCCTGCGACTGCTGGCATCGAGCAATTCGAAGCGACCGGTGCGTCTATTTACCAAAAGAATATCGCCGCCGATCATATCTAGAGCGCTGCCGGTCTGAACCGGCAAAACTTGCCAACCAGCCCGCTCTAGCCCAAGGTTATTAACTGTCTGCCGGGTGAGCTCATAGACACCATTTTGCAAGCGACCACCGCCCTGTCGCGCGTTATAAGAAACAATCTGCTCTGAAATGCCCTGCCAGGCATTAAGGAGCTTGAGCTTCTCAGCCGAGACTTCACTTATCGGTACTGCATTCGCCTCTTTCTGTCTGTCGTCAGCTCTAAAGGCTTCACGAGCCAAGTCTTGCCGACCCTGTGCATTAGCATCAGAACCCGCGGGTTGAGGCGTCGCCCTATCTGTTTGAGAGCGATTGGTTTGTAATGGTTCAGGACCAGCCAAGCTAGCACCTCAATCAGAAATCGCACAAGCACAAATAGATATATACCCCCAGCTCTAAAATTCAGACCAAAATTGGGCGAGGCAAAAAACCCGAAACCGGCAAAACAGGAAGATGGAGAACACAATTAACCGCTTGACATCGCCATCAAAAACAGACCTTTCGCGCAAGCTGCGCCATGCCACCAAGCCAGTCAGCCGCCTTAAGCCTCTCTAAGGGCAACAGGGCTTTATTTTGCCCAAAGTAAAAACATGGGAATTGTAAAGAGAGCGACCAAGACTGCGAAGCATTACCCATCAAGACTCTCCAGCGCAGACTTCTGATCTATGGCAAAGTCACCGCGGCTAAACCAAAAGCCTGCGGGGCCAAAGATACATGCGTTGCATAGACACCAATGAACTTCATCTTGCCTTACAAAATTTGCTTAGCCCGACTGCAAACAATAGAGTTCTACTGTCTTTCTTGCAAATACCTTTCTTTCACCAACCCACCTAAGTCAACCCAAATCACTATCAACGAGCAATCAGCCGACCAATTCTGGTTCTACAGATAGGCACGCCTGATTGAAACGCCTGATATAAAGGTAAGCAAAATGATCCCACTCGACGCAAAACTTGCGCCGTCTTTTGCCGATCCGGCCAATCCGCATGCTCATGTGACACGCTTGAAGAAGCGAGTCGAGAGCATCGGCAAGCAGCTCCACAGACTGACCCCCACCATGAGCAAGTGCGAGGATCAGGCTGCGCGAGAGGTGGCTGACCTGGCCTACTCCAATTGGCTCACCGCCAAAGGACTGACCGAAGCCGCCGATTCGCTCTTGAACCGCCGGGCAGTTGACCTTTTGCTTGGTGGCAGCAGTGTGGAAATCGAGATCGTGAAAGCGTCCTTCCAGGACGTTCGCGCCCTCGCCTCGCTGCAAAATCGCATCAAGAGCAATGCCGAAGCTCCGCGCGAGACCGAGGTCATCCTCGGCGGCAAGGAACGCTTCGGCTGTATCGCTCCGGATCCGGAATCCTGGTTTCGCAAGGACAGCAAGCAGGGAGCCGCTGACTGCAGCTCCGACTGTGCACTGCCCAGCGTCACCGTCGTGCTCAACATCGACTTCAACAACCGCAACGACTCAGTGCAAGAGCTGCTCAAGCTCGCCGACGCAGCCATCGCAGAAGCGGAACGTGAACTGGGCGAAACCCGGGCGCGTCTCTGCCACTCCGAAGACGGCGGCAGCTGCCAGCTTTACTGAACAACAGCAAGAGAAGAGGAACAGAACATGTCCAACCAGAACCCCCTCGGCGACCGCGGCAAGGCTCAGGAAGATGCCTGGGCTCGCAAGCGCGATCAGGAAGCGATCGATGCCATGAAGAAGAAGGGGCAGGAGAAGCCGACCGGTAACGGCGGCGCCGACAAGCCCGAGGCTCAGCCGGCCAAGAAGAAGTAAGGACAGCCTCTAAAGCTGCGGCGGGACACGGACTTGTCTCGACCCGCCGCAGCACGCTGCACCGCCGGCGGCACCAATTCGCCGAGCGGTAGCGGTAGCAATTTCATTCCGGCTGCTTGTAAAAGCAAAAAAAACTTTGGAAAGAGGTATAGACATCATGTCCACCCCCAATCAAGCAACAAAGGCAGCGCCGGCTGCATCCACCAAGAGCTGCAATTGTTCCGAATGCGGCTCCGCCCTGAAAAGCGGACTGAAGTACGAGAACATCTGCACCACCTGCCAACCCCAGTTCAACTCCCGTTGCGGAGGCTGCCAGCGGCTCCTTTGGGACTGCATGTGCATCCGTCCGCACACCTGGGAATGATTGACCACTGAACCGGTAGGTCGACACTAAGAAAAACAAGACGGATATCCTGCGTGGTTTCGCTTCCAATCGACAGAAAGGACGAAACCACGCATTTTCCTCTTTTATCGCCCTAATTTTTCTCGCTTTTCCTGCTATATCTTTTAGTATTTGAAAGAAAAATTCCAGCCAAGACCACCGCCGCTTTTGTAAAAGACGCCAAACTAATGCTGCCAAGAAAAGCAGAGACGGCAGAAAATGCTTTATTCTATTTGCCTATACAGCGCAGGGAAGGTCACCATGTCTATAGATACTCAAATTAGCTCAGCCCCTCAAAGCGGCATGCGCGATTTCCTTCCCCGGGAAGTCAGACTGAGAGACTGGGCAGCCCAAGTTATTACCAGCGTCTATGAACAATTCGGCTTCACCAAGATTGAAACCCCCTGTCTTGAGAATATCGCCCTCTTGAAGCGCGGCGACGGCGGCGAAAACCTACAGCTAATTTTTGAAGTATTGAAGCGTGGCGACAAACTGGAACGGGTGCTGAAAAGCAGTGGCAATGAGAGCAGCGAAGAAGCCAGCAAGAAACTCAAGGGCGAACTAGCCGACATGGGCTTGCGTTTTGACTTGACTGTGCCCTTGGTGCGCTTTTATAGCCACAACCAGCAAAATTTACCCAACCCCTTTAAGTCGATTCAAATTGGTTCGGTCTGGCGGGCAGAGAGCGCACAGCAAGGCAGATATCGCCAGTTCACCCAATGCGACATCGATATTTTCGGGGTAAAGAGCGAGCTTGCAGAAGTCGAACTATTGCAAGCCACTTCAGAGGCTTTGCTTAAACTAGGCTTTGAAAATTTCACTATCTGCATCAACGATAGAAGGCTGCTTTCAAGTCTGGCAGGCTATTGCGGCTTTGCCGAAGACCGCTTCGAGAGCGTTTTCATCGCACTAGACAAGCTGGACAAAATCGGTCTCGATGGGGTGAGCCGCGAATTAGCCGGACAGGGCCACAGCGAAGCTTCCATAGAAAACTTGAAGAAGTTGTTGGTCGAGCTTGCGGAAGTGACTGGACCAAGCGAAAAACAACTGGAAGTACTGGCAGGAAAAACAGCGGCTGACACGGAGACAGTACAAGCCCTGATGCGAGTAATAAGCATAGTCAAAGAAGCCTCGGGCGGTAAGTTCAATGTTCAGTTCGAGCCTTCTTTGGTACGAGGCATGGGCTATTACACAGGCCCCATATTTGAAATCAAGTATCCAGGCTATAACTATTCAATTGCCGGAGGCGGACGCTATGACCGCATGGTCGGCAAAATGTCGGGCAGAGATGTACCGGCATGTGGTTTTTCTATCGGCTTTGAGCGCATCATCGGCATCTTGATGGATGAAAACTTTGAGCCTCAGGGCAGCAGAGAAAAACTAGCCTTGATTTTTGATGAAAATCGCGACAAGCTGGCCGATGTGATGAAAGCCGCAGCCAATCTGCGCAGTCAGGGCTATAACGTGCTTGTGCAAGGCAAAAAGAAAGACATGAAAAAGCAGATTGACCAGCTGCCTGCGCAGGCTGTCAGCAAGCTTTGTCTATTTAAGGGCGACCTAAATAATCTAGAGATCAAGACAATTTAGAGTTTAAGACAGGTTAGAGCATTTGCCCTAAGCCTGCAGGGTTTTCGGCTGCTTGCCTACATATTCAAAATAGATTGTCTTGCCATAGCGCGGATTGTTTATCTGGTGCTCGGTTTTGTGATCTGAAGTCTCAACTAGTCTGCCGTTTTCGACATGGAGAAGACCAACGTGACCATAGTTCTTGCCGCCATTTTCAGCGATTACACCTTGGCTCCAAGAACGCACGAAAGCAGTGGCTTTGGTGGGATCGTTCGTAACCCGCCATTCATCAGACTTAAGGAAGGCATGACGCATGGCCCAACCATCGCCTGAACCGAGAAACTCGCCCATGCCGACCTTGGAAAGAGCCACCTGCACACCCTCGGCGCAGCGACCTTCGGTATTCATATTGCGTGCCACAGCCAAACCGGCTTTGACAATCTGAGCCTTCATGAGATTGCCTTCCGGGCTCACCTGCCAGTCAATTTTGTCGCCCTGGCCAAGATCGCGTCTCAACTCAGACAACTGAGCCAGCTTCACTGCACCTTGCATATAGTCTTTATTGGCTTTGTTGTTCAGATCTTCGCCGGTGAGCTGGGCTGGTTCTTTGCCCAAGTGCAGAGCGAGAGCGGCTTTACCAACGTCACCGCCGGCATCTTTCAAAGTTTTGTCGACAACATCGGTGGCTACGCGCTCTTGCAATTCTTTGGGGAAGAGAGTGCGCATCTCTTCGCCTGAAAGCTGCTTGCCTTCCTGCATACGCTTCATAGCGCCGACAAACTTGGCGGCAAAAGCTTTGTCCTGAAACTTAGCGGCAAACTCTTTAGAGACTTTGCCTTTCTTAGCTAGCTTAGACATAATTCCGGCGATGTTATCAACCGAAAACTCGTCTTCACCTTCAAAAGAGAACCAGCTCATGAAGTTGCGATAGGTAAGGCCGTAACGACCGACTGCCAGACCTTCGCTTTGGGTCTTACGCACGGTCTCGTAGGGGTTGGCGCGGTCGGGATTGAACATACCGGCTATGGCGTTCTTAGCATGAACAACCGGATTGGTCTCATCTTTCTGCTGGCCGACATCGCGACGGGGGAAGTAGTCTCCCATCTCACGCGCAGTCATTGAGCCGCTTGAGCCGGGGCTGAAGCGGTTCATGCCCGACATCATGCGCTGCGACTCAGCACTATAGCCCGATCTAGCCGAGTTAGCCGCCGCAGCATCACTCTGCTCTAGACCACCACCGGCAATTTTGCGGGTGAGCTCTTGCGACATCAGACCATATTCGTCGTTAATTTCTAAACCACGTCCAGCCATCTGGGGATTTTGCCCCACCCGCGCATTCACATATTGCACCAGTTCATCGATGCTTTTTTGTTGCGCTTGAGCAGGATCACTCATCTGCCCAGGCTCACGCTCAACTTGAATAACAATTTGCTTGCGGGCGGCAGCATCAAGATCGCCTTGCGCTTCGATACGACCATCTTTGCGTACAATAAAGTCTGGGGTTTTAGATCGGTCGGCAGTATCACTGTATGTGATCAGTACTTCGGGCTTTTCACCCGGCTTGATGATTTCACTAGAATTGGCGCCAGCCTGAGACTCAATTCGACGCATAACACCGGTCTGAATCAATTCAGAAACCTTTTTGTTGCGGTCGAGGGTCACTTCATTACCACCGCTGACAATCGCAGGTCCACTAGCCACCACGGCATCGCTAAAGCGTACAGCAGGCAATGAGTCAGCCACTGCCATCGAGCGAAATTGCCCGACTGAACTGTCTGCCAGAAGGGCTCCGCCTTGATGCGCCAGGGCGCTGCCTTCGTGGGAAGATTGACTGACGGCTGTATCGCCGGCATTCACAGCTGCACCGCTAAGATCGCCTTTTGCCATGGGGACAAGGCTCCTGTGGAGAAGAAATTGTACTTTGGGGGGTAGAAGACATCATATGTGAAAATTTCGATCGAGGGAACGCTTCTCACTACGTGGTTCTCCCACATATGTGATTAAATATCGTGCAATCTGCGACAATTTGAAAGGTTGGAAGTGAACTTGGAGCTTTGGAAAGTCGCCAGGCTAACACCAGGCTCACTTAGGAACAATTAGGATGAAGATAGAAGAAATCAGAGAGCAGCTTGAAAAGGGCGAAAGAATTGATAGGCAGCAAGCCGAGTGGCTGTGGAACAATGCTTCAGACCAAGACCTTTCCAGCCTCTCAAAGATAGTGAGAGCACGCTTTCACAAAGCAGACGAAGCCACTTATTTATTGATGCGTATCATCAACTATACCAATGTATGCGTAGCAAAATGCGATTACTGCTCTTTCTATAGACTGCCGGGCGACAAAGACGGTTATGTCAGAGACAAAGAGTATGTTTTCAGCAAAATCGATGAGCTAGTCAACGTAGGCGGCAATTTTTTCGGCTTCAACGGCGGCTTCAATCCAAAACTGCGCATCGATTACTATCTCGATTTGTTTTCTTCAATTAGAAAACGTTATGGCGATAAGATTGAATTTTATGCCCTCACCGTAGTGGAATTTCTTTATATAGCTAGACTCTGCAAATTGAGCAATCAAGAAGCTCTAGCAATGTTCAAAGAAGCCGGAGTGAACTGGATAACCGGCGGCGGCGCCGAGATACTGGCAGACAGCTTTAGGCTGAGACACAGCCCACTCAAATATACAGTGAAAGAATACATGGACACGCAAGCCGATATTCTTGACGCCGGGCTAAAGACAACCGGCACAATGGTTATCGGCTTTGACGAAACGCTTCAAGAAAGACTGGATCACCTCGAAACTGTGCGCAACTTTCAAGATGCTAGATTGCAAGCGGGCAAAGAGGGGCTGTTTAGCTTTCTTTGCTGGACTTACAAGCCTTACAACAACGAGTTGGGAGGCCAGGAAATAAGCTCACAGGAATATCTCAGACACCTGGCTCTGAGCCGCATTTATCTAGACAACATCAAGTTTTTGCGCACCTCTGTGCTCACCCAAAACCAGGCTGCACTAGAAGGTCTAAACTATGGCGCCAACGACTTCGACATCCCCTGGGAAGACGAAGTGACCCAGCTTGCCGGCGCAGTTATCGAAAAGGACGTAGACCGAATCTTAGGTTATGCCCAAGAAGCAGGCTTCAAGACAAGACTGCGCCCAGTCAACTTGGCTCCGCTCAGTCAACCTAAGTAATTCAGATCTGAGTAAATAAAGCCTAAAGAAAACAGTGATGCAAGTCTTCTTCAGTAGCAGATACACTTTCGAGCTACCGGCCGACCATCCCTTTCCAATTTATAAGTATCAACAATGTGCCGACTATTTGGTACAGCAAGGACTACTCGGCAAAGAGCAGCTCTTAGACCCGGGTCTTGCCAGCTTGGAAGACTTACTCTTGGTACACACTGCGGGCTATGTCGAAAAAATCATGACCGGCAGTCTCAGCGCAGGCGAAATACGCAAAATTGGTTTTCCCTGGTCTGAGAAGCTAGTGGAAAGAAGTCTGGCTGCCGCCGCCGGCTCGATTGAAGCAGCGAAAGCCGCACTCAAAACTGGTGGCGCCGCAAATTTAGCCGGTGGCACCCATCACGCTTTTGCCGATCATGGCTCGGGTTATTGCCTCTTCAACGATGTGGCAATAGCCATAAGATGCCTGCATAGAAGTAATCGGCAACTGAAAGTGCAAATAGTCGATCTAGATGCCCATCAGGGAAACGGTACCAGTGCCATTTTTGCAAGCGATGAACGGGTTTACACGTTGTCTATGCATGTGGGCAGCAACTATCCCCGAGACAAGTTTCCTTCCAGTCTCGATATTGCTCTAGAGCGCAATTGTTCAGGACAAGACTATTTGGCCAAGCTGAAAGATGGCTTAGAGAAAAGCTTGAGGAGCTTCGAGCCTGACCTGCTTGTTTATCTTGCCGGAGCTGATGTGCACAAAGATGATCGTTTTGGCCAGATGAATTTGAGCACCGAAGAAATGCTGGTAAGAGACAAGCTTGTTCTGGAGACTGCCAAAGGGCGGGGCTTACCCTTTGCAATAGTGCTTGGCGGCGGCTACAACAAAGACAAAAGCTTGACCGCTAGGCTGCACGCTCAGACAATTGGCATGGCTCTTTCAATCTAGTTGTCATTTGCCAAGCTATCTTGCC
>MOYA01000005.1:256750-258779 GCA_001899315.1 Candidatus Obscuribacter phosphatis | reverse complement strand
TTTGCCGATATCACTATAGTAAATAGTTGAAAATGTAGAATTACTTTTGCAGTTGTTTTGTGCTTGCGGCTATCGCCGGCGTTTGTATCCTCGGTGGCTGAGCTTGCGCGAGCCGCAGGCTGTAATGCCGCTTTCCAGCCCTCTCCGCAGAACGCTCCGCTTGGCGTGACAAAGTCGCCAACTCTCTTTGCTAGTTTTAACCTCTTGTCTAGTAATAGGCTCATGAGCCTAATTGAGTTGTTTTAAGTGAAAGTGCTATCTGAGAAGTACTTTTATCTCTCCTTAAGTCAGCGAGCCCCTCACTAAGCCAAGCCCCATTTGAAAATCACACCCAACTGCTTGTCGGTGACGACTCGTGTTGGCGTGCCAAGGTGCTTGGGTCGGTGCAGGAGCTATTTACCTTTGGCAAATTTGCTCAAGTCAAGCAAAGGACTGTCAATGAATTCGTCCCAACCAGTCTGGAAGACCGGTTTTCTCTGGGAGAGCCTCGCTGTGGTCGCCATCGCATCAGCAGGCGCTGTCGGCTACTACTACCTGTTCACGCTTTGCTACGGCATGGTCGAGCAGGGGCTTCGTCATTTCGGCGGCATCTGAATGTCCCTTTCAGAAAGCCTGTTTTCTTGCAGCACCCACCAAAAAAACTCAGCAAGAGACATATGAGTTCACTCAACCAGAACCCGTCCGACATTCGTGTGCGCATTCTGCAAGCACCGTCCCGCCCCCTGCTCGAAGAGCTCGTCAATAAATGGCTTGCCAAGCCTGATGTTGCCGTTGGTCAGGTGCTGGATATGAGCATCACTGCTCGCGGGTCGGCGCTCTGCGTCCTCATCACCTACCGCCACAACCACAAGGTTCCGACGACCTAGGTGAGCTTCCGCAGCTCACCTGGGACCCCGCGACTTTTGAATTTAGAGAAACCTATCATGATTCAAGTCAACAGTCCCGCGCGTGAAGTCCAGGTCAAGCTCTTCGCCGGCGATTATGCCGCCAGGCTCGAGGTGAAGATCAACGACTGGCTTGCCCAGGTGGGCCGGGAGAGCAATCCCGAAATCATTTCGGTGGCCGTGAACGAGATCGGTCACGGTTACTTTTCTGCGGTAATTGCCTATCGCCCTCGTGGCGCATCAGGAGAATAACGATGTTTCAGCATCTCACCCAAGTGCCGAAAGGTAAGAAAGTTGTTGCTTCAGAATTTGCCGCTGTCTTTGGCCAAGCCGCCAGCGATGAGCTGTCTCGTCGTGGTGTGGTGAGCGTGAGCGAGAGTAAGTCGGTGGTCACCATCGTGCTCAAGAGCCAGCAGGAATTCCCCTTGCTGGGCCAAGGCAAGATGCGTTTGGCCACCACGGCTTCCTTCTCGCATCAGTCCGGGGACAAGCTGATCAGCCTCAAGCAACTCAAGGGCGTCACGGTCACCAGACCTGGTGCCCCGGGTTGGGTCAATCTCGACTCGATCCAAATCGTTCCCGGCGCCAAGCCCGGCACAGTCTCAGTCTCTTCCGCTGTGAGCAAGTTCTTGCTTTCGCTCACTCTCCATGAAACCTATTCGGTCAAGGACATGGAAGACCTCGGCTGGAAACTACCCAGCGGTTTTCCGCGCAGCTAGGTGGCAAGAGCTACTACATACGACCTAGCTGCAACTCGACTGATATCTGGAAAGGTTCTCCCTTGAAAGAAGATCCCAAACCTGAACAAGAGAGCCAGTCCAATTTGCTGTCCCGCGAGGACCGCATTCTGGTGGCGCTTTCTTTCGCCCTCTTCCTCTTCTCTCTGGTCATGGGGGCTTTCGTCTTCGTCGACCAGATGCGTGTGGCTGTCTGTGCCTTTGTCTGCACCTTCTCCCTGGTGTCGGCCCTGGTCATCGCCTTCAAGAACTTCGACAATGTCGACAAAGATCGCTAGAGACCACTAGAGACCGCTAAGTCTTTAAAGGGCGCGAGCCCCACGCAATGCCCTGTTCACTTTGCCTCAAGAGCAGGAATGTCAGCCAAGAACCGACATTCCTGCTGTCATTTGCCAAGCTATCTTGCCG
>MOYA01000005.1:109993-253924 GCA_001899315.1 Candidatus Obscuribacter phosphatis | reverse complement strand
CGGCAACTAGAGTGGCAAGTAACATCCTGCTTCTTTTTTTCTTTTTTGAGGGGTGTAGTACTAGACGTGGTAGTGATAAGCGAAAAGGACTATCGACAGTAATTGACGAGAGTATTTGACCCAAGCTCACGGCCCAAGCTAATTGAACCTAAATCACTACGCCTTGGCGTCTTGTTATTCGCGGCAAAACAGCCTGCGGGCCGCTTGTTGCGCCTGGCTTGAGACAGTGTTATCGGCGCCCGGCTGAAATACTCGCAATTGCAATGAATTTGACGCTTAACCCTTGTTTGCTCATGAATTTCTTTGTTATCAAGAGTCTGTTGTTTCTGCATTTTTTATTGAAGTGAGTCACTAAAAGGGAAAGCAAGCTCTCTTCTTCTAACTGGTTCCGTTTCGACTTTTCCTGGTCGAAAGGGCGTTTTCGTCTGTTTTTAGGAGTGTGTCATGAGAAGTATTACTAGTGTATTGCCCTGGCGCCGGCTTTTAATGGTGGCAAGACCGTTCTGGGTATCCGAGGCGCGTAAAGTGGGAATCGTGCATCTTGTGGCGGTGCTTGCTCTTTTAGCATTGCATGCCGCTGTTGCCGTCTTTATCAACAAAAGTGCCGGTCGCTTTATGACGGCGTTGGAGTCAAAATCTCTGGAGGACTTCTATTTTTTCCTTTGTGCCTGGGTTTTGGCCATCTTAGTTTCGACACCAATTCAGGTCTTTTATGGTTATTTGCGCACCCGTTTGGCGCTGATCTGGCGAGAATGGCTTTCTACCCGCTTATTGGAAGCCTATTTTGCCGGCAGAACCCATGTGCATTTAGCCGGGCTTGACGATATTGATAATCCTGAACAGAGGATGACGCAAGATGTGGATTCGTTTTGTAATTCTTCAGTCGGGCTATTCATCTCGATTTTGGATGGCTGTATCAATGTGGTCACCTTCATAACGGTACTATGGGCGATATCACCTAACCTATCCTTCACTGTCATGATCTACGCTTCCTTGGGTTTTGTTATCGTGACGGCGATAGGCAAAAGCCTAGTCGGTTTGAACTTTGAGCAGATGAAACGCGAAGCGCATCTGCGAGCGGGTTTGACTTCGGCTCGCAATGACGCCAGTCAAATTGCTGCCGGTGGACATGAAGATGAGATTCTGTCCGCGGCTCGCAGCGACTTGCGGGCTGTAATTTCCACCTTGCTGGATATCGCCTTGGTCAATCGCAATTTGCAGCTTTTCACGACGCCCTTCAATCTGCTTGTGCAAATAATTCCGGCTGTGCTCGTTGCTCCTGCCTATTTCGACGGTCTGATTCCGTTTGGCACCATAACCCAGGCCGTCATGGCTTTTGGTGTTGTCTTCAATGGCGCCACTGTCTTGATAGTGCAGTTTAACGGCATTACTTCTTATGCCGCTATCACAAACAGGCTTGGTTCGCTGATGGAAGCCATGGAAGGTTCTGAGAGGCGCTTAAAGATGCTGTCAAAGAAAGGCTAAATCAAGCAGATTTTAGCGTTGCAATTTGACACGCAGAGGCCGACACCTTGCAACTGCAAGTCTGGCGAAGTTAGGTTGCATAGGAATTAACTATGTTCTTCTCAAAGCTCCCCAAGAACCAGCCACAAACAAGTCATCCAATCTAGCTCGGGCAATATGATTGCCTGAATTTAAGCCAAAAGCTGCGCGTCTATTGCGGCTTTTCTTCAACCAACTTACCAGGAATGCTCAATGGCAAAATCGAATAGCACCGCAAATGGCGGTGATGTTTTGCGTTTCGACGCTGTTGTGGTCGGCTCGGGCTATGGCGGCGCTGTCAGCGCTCTGCGCCTTGCCCAGGCCGGCCTGCAGGTGGCCATTCTCGAAACCGGCTATCGTCACAAGGCCCCCAATATGCCTCGCGGCGAAGACTCTATCTGGTCTCCTTCCGAACAGCGGTTTGGTCCGCATACTGTGCGAAAGCTGAACCACTCGGTCAAGGCCTGGTATGGAACCGCCTATGGTGGCGGCTCCATCGTCAATGCGGCAGTGATGATTCGCAAAGACAACTTTGAGAACTGGCCGGGCGGCATCACGCGCCAGTCTCTCGACCCTTACTACGACCGCTCCGAATCGATGTTGGAAGCCGCCGTCTATCCTGTTCACTTCAGCGGTTCGCCCTACCAGGCTACCAGAAAGACAGTGGCCATGCTCAGTGCGGCAGCCAAGCTTGGTGTGCCTTCGGTCATGCCGCCTGTGGCTGTGCAATACCTGCAAGAAGGGCAATCTCCCGACGCCGAGCGCATCAACAAGCACGGCGCCGTGCAGAAAGGCTGCCGTCGTTGCGGTGAATGCTCCTTGCCCGGCTGCAACTATCAGGCTAAGAACAGCCTCGACTATAACTATCTGTTTACGGCTGAAAACCGCTACGGTGCTCGTCCTTTCACCGGCTTGCGGGCCGACAAGATCGAGCCGGTCACTTTGCCTGCAGGGGGTAGCGGTTACCGAGTCAGTGCCGTCGACTCCAAGACCGGTGCAGTCTCGCTCTTCGAGTGCAAGATTCTGGTGGTGGCAGCCGGCTCGGTCGGTTCAAGCGAATTGCTTCTGCGCAATCGCAACCTCTATGCCACTTTGCCCGGCCTCTCCCATCGCCTCGGTCGGCAGTACACCACCAATGGCACCTTCATCGGTTTCGCCATTCGCTCCAAAGAGAGCCTGGATCCCTCAGGAGGTCCCGAGATTACTGCTGGGCTCGACTTCAACGGTCCAGACGGCCGCAATCAGGGACATCTGATGTTCGACGGCAGTTTCCGCGGCTTCACCTACGAAACTTTCTATGTCACCGGCCGCCTCATCGGTCTGAAAGACTGGGCAATCAAGCTTGTCAGCCGTGGTTTTCGCTTGCTGGAGAAGTTCAAGTGGCTGCAGCCGGATACCACCCTGCCCTTGCTGGTCATCGGCCGGGACAAGGCGGTGGGTCGCTTCAGCCTGAACAGCAAGGGCGAGATCACCACCGACCTCAATCCGCGAGACAACGCCAGTTTCTATGCCACCGCCAACAAACATTTGCGCGCCTATACCAAAGCCATGGGGGCTTCTTTCTTGCCCTTCCCGCTCTGGTCTCTGCGCAAGAAGATCGATGTGCCGCACAATCTAGGCGGTGTGCCAATGGGTGAGAGCCGCCAAGACGGCGTGGTCGACCATCTCGGTCGAGCCTTCGGCTACGACAACCTGCTTGTCTTGGACGGTTCAATTATTCCGCAGACCATGGGTGCCAATCCGGCTCTGACTATTGCCGCTCTGGCTGAGCGCTCGATGGAACATGTGCTGGCCCAGTGGAAGCAGGAGGGGTGCATTCGTGCCGAGCCTGCCTCAGTGGCTGGCTTGGGTGTTGACTCTGCCGTCACCGATATGAGCCGGGCTTTCGGCGACCTGCACGACTTTGTCAAACAGTCAGCCATGGCCGGTATGAAAACTGCCTTGCCCATGGAGGCTCGCGGCAAGAAAGTGCTTTGGACGCCTGGAATCTTGGCTAGGCACATGGGCAACCACAGTGATGCTGTTCTGGAGCGCTTCAAGAGTCTTGGTCTGGAGGTGGAAGCCTTGCCTGTCAATACCGACGCTGATACCGCCGGTAATGTCTTGCTCATTCAAGAGAGCATCGGCAGACTGACTGATGGGCAAGGCATTCTCATCGGTCACAGCCGCGGCGGTTGTATGAATCTCGATGCTTACCGTCAGCTCTCGCCGGAAGAGAAAGCCAAGATCTGGCGCATCATCTTGGTGCAAAGCCCGATCAATGGCTCGCCGGTGGCCGATTGGTTGGTCTCGAAAAATTGGCTGCGCACCATCATCGGTGCTACCAGCCGAGTCATTTTCGGCGCCAGCGTGGTCGACACTCTGGTGGAACTCTCCAGTCGCGGTCGCGAGTATGCCCAACGTGGCTTACCAGCCTTGACGCCGGAGGACCTGGCCAAGATCGTCACGGTGCGCACGCGCATCAAAAAGGGGCAAAGCAAGAGTTTCGACTTGACGCGCTGGCTGAACGCCAAGTATGGTCAAGAAAGCGACGGCATGACGCCCTACGATGCTTCGGCCTTGCCGGGTGTGGTCGATGTCACCATCGATGGTTACGACCATGAGCAATTCGTCATTCAAGAGCCGACACTCTTGAAGCGTGCCACTCTTTACCGGGCGCATCCCGACTTTCATGCCGGTGATGTTGCCGAAGCCTTGATTAGGCTTTGCGCTAGGCTTTGAGCCATGAGGGGGCTTTGCGTCATTTCCGCGACTGCGAAGCTCCCTCACAGTTCTAGGGTGATAGGGAAGTCTCAGGCTTCCCTATCTTTTTCTTTTTTAATACTATATAGTGTAATGTTATCTCGGCGAGCATATTGATTTTGCGCCTGACTGGGCATACCAATTACCAGTACTAGTTATTTGATTTACCGGTTCAAGAGTGCGAGGAGTCTGCAATTGACCACAGGACAAAATGTACAAAGAAATCTCATAATCGCCATTGTCGCTTGTGTTTTTGTCTTGGTCGGTGTTTTTGTTTGGTTCTTGCAAGTGAAAGAAGAGGCTGAAAATCCCTCTATTGAAAGTCCCCATGTAAGGGGGGCAGATGGACAGAGCGCTCGCGAACAGGGCTCTGATGATGTAGACATGGACAAGCTTTTTGAAGAGGAAAAAAAGAAGCAGCCGGGCTTGGGTTCATTACATAAGTAAAGCCGTTTAGCGTGGGCTCTTGGCAACTCGCGCTACCCCCGCTAGTTAAGGCCTCACTAACTTAATAGTTCAAAGCCATAGTCTTTTACTGATTTCAACGCGAAGGTTATAGCCTCTTCAGCTTTACAAAGCTTAGACAGGGTTGCCATTAGTCACCTTAATTATTAGTCTCAAGACCTCACTATACGTCTAAACCTGTAAATGCCTATCGAGAACTAAACCTGCATATAACCAATACTTTCCGAACGAACGGGCGCTGATGCGACGTCTTCGGTAGGCACCGGTTGCAGACTTGGTTTTTGTAGAAGCAGCCAGCAGGTCTGACGCAGTCTCTGTGTTCGTCGGCTCTAGACGTCCCTTGGTTCCTTAGAGCCTTGGCCGAGCTATCGCCGACCCAAGTTCTAACTCAAACGGCTTTGCTGGCGCTCAGCGCCGCCAAGCCTGGAGGTTAATCAAACATGAAGCCAAAACGCATCGGCTTCTACGGAGGGAAGTTCGACCCCCCTCACGTAGGCCATCTTTTGTGCGCCGAAATGACTCGAGAGGCCTTTCAACTCGACAAGGTCCTTTTCGTCACCAGCGCCAACCCTCCCCACAAGCCGGTGGGTGCCACCCCCGCTCACATCCGTCACGAGATGGTGGAAGCGGCCTGCGCGCCCAACTGCTTTTTCGAAGCCTGCGATCTGGAATTGAAGCGCCCAGGCAAGTCCTACACGCTTCTCACCATTCGCCAGCTGCGGGACATTTATGGTCCGGATACCGAGATCTGCCTGATGATTTCGTCTGAGTATCTCGACCCCGACTATGAATGGAATGTCGGCGTATGGACCGGCGCGGTCGAGCTTTTCCCGATGGTGAGACTCTTGGTCTTCACCCGTGAAGGGCACACCAACGAACTTTCTCGCCAGTGGGGCGCCATCCTTGTCGAGAAGTTCAAAGACCAGGTCGAGATCAAGATCGACTATCTCGATTTCTGCCCAGCTCCGCCTGTTTCGAGCACACTGCTGCGCAAGCGTGTCTCGCAGCAGCAGTCGATTTGGTACATGGTGCTGCCTGAAGTCTGGCAGATCATCCGTGACCGCGGGCTCTACGGCTGCAAGACGCCGCAGAGAGGCACTGTTTTTCAGAAACAGTGGCGGCGGTTCTCTTTCAATACGAAGCGCCTCTGGAATCGTGTCCTCAAGCGCTTTCGTTTCCACTAACCAGCCCTCAGGACGAACCTGAAAACCCAAACTGGAGTAAACACATGATCCGCTCTATCATCGACAACGATCTGTACAAGTTTTCCATGGCCAACGCAGTGCTGCGGCTCTTTCCCAACCTGCGCGTCAGCTACCGCTTCACCGATCGCAAGGGGAAGGGCAAGTGGACGCCGGAGGCGCTCAAGGAGCTGAAGCGGCGCATCAAGGCCATGTCCAAGCTCAGCCTCGCCCGAGACGAGCGTGCCTTCTGCGAAGTGCAGATGCCCTGGATCAACCGCACCTTCTGGGACTTCCTCGCCGCCTACCGCTACGACCCCCGGGAAGTGCGGGTCTGGCTCGACAACTCGAACAACCTGCAGATGGAGATCAAGGGTCTCTGGTGCAACACGATCTTCTGGGAAGTGCCGCTCTTGGCGCTGACCAGCGAGGTCTACTTCGAGAAGATCGAGACCGACTGGAGCGAGGACGGCCAGGACGAGAAGATGCTCGCCAAGGCGCAGAAGCTCCACGACGCCGGCGTTGCCTGGGGTGACTTCGGCACGCGCCGTCGTCGCAACTTCGAGGCGCAGGAGCGCGTCGTGCGTGTCGGCAAGCAGTTCAAGAACTTCACCGGCACGAGCAACGTCTATCTGGCCATGAAGTACGGCGTCAAGGCCATCGGCACGATGGCTCACGAGTGGATCATGGCGCATTCCGCCCTGTATTCGCTCAAGCACGCCAACCGCTTCGCGCTGCAGAACTGGAACTCGGTCTATGAGGGCAACCTCGGCACCGCGCTGCCCGACACCTACGGCACCGACGCCTTCCTGCGCGATTTCGACGGCGTGCTCGCGCGCCTCTTCGACTCGGTGCGTCACGACTCGGGCGACCCCTATGTCTGGGCGCAGAAGATGATCGACCACTACACCTCGCTCAAGATCGACTGGCGCAGCAAGCCTCTCGGCTTCACCGACGGCAACACCGCCGACAGCGCCATCGAGATCCACAAGTGGGTGAGCGAGCGCGGCGGTCGCTGCTGGTTCGGCATCGGCACTTCGCTGAGCAACGATTACGACGGCAGCCCGGCGCTGTCCATCGTCATCAAGCTTTCCGAGGTGGAAGACAACGCCGGCAAAGCCACCCCGGTGGTCAAGCTCTCGGACAACCCCGAGAAGGCCAGCGGTGACCGGGACGCCATTCGCGTGGCGCTCTGGACCCACTTCGGCACCCCCCTCGACAGCGCGACGCGCAAGTAAGGCACGAGGCGCTCATGTTTAGGTAGCGGGTCGAATCGCAAGATTCGGCCCGCTGGGCACAATCTAGATACAGAAGGTAAAACAATGACCCAGTCTGATAAAAAAACGCCTCGTTCCCGCCGCCAGCCGCAGGTGAAACTGCGCTACGGCGTCAAGCCGATTCTCTTTGCCAGCGTGGGCTACGAGTACATGGCCAAGCGCATGATGGTCACCGGTCTTTTCGAAGAAGGTGTCCTGGCTCGTTCCATGGACTCCAAGGGCAATCCCAGCCCGGCTGATGTTCCCTTCCCCGACGGCGAGCGCTATCTGCGTCTCATGACCGACGTGGAAGACCGCTGTGTCGTCATCGTCGCCGGTACCGTGGACGATCGCGAAACCATGGATCTGCTCGACCTCTGCCACAAGATGGAAGAGGCGGGCGCCGAAGAAATCCGGGTATGCATTCCCTACTTCGGCTATTCCACCATGGAGCGCGCCGTCAAGCCGGGCGAAGCAGTCAAGGCCAAGACCCGGGCTGTGCTCATCTCTGCCATGCTGCGCGGCGTTCCCAAGGCGAGCGTCTTCATGGTCGACATGCACACCGAAGGTCAGCAGCACTATTTCGAGCACGGCATCAAAACCCACCATGTCTATGCCAAGCCGGTCATCATCGAAGCGGCCAAGATGCTGGTGCTCAACGACTACCGCCAGCGCAAGGGGCTGAAGAGCCTCAATGCCGCCCAGAAGAAGGCTGCTCTGCTCGAGCCCTTTGTTTTCGCTTCCACTGACACCGGTCGGGTGAAGTGGGTGGACAGTCTCAGTCGCGATATGGTGGCTCTCGGTTTGAAAGCCGAGCCGGCCTTCATCATCAAGCGTCGCACCAGCGGCGTCGAGACCGAGGTGCAGGACATCTCGGCCGACGTTGCGGGCAAGCTGGTGATCATCTACGACGATATGGTGCGCACCGGCGGCAGCCTGGTCAAAGCGGCCAAGGCCTATCTCGACCGCGGCGCCTCCGGTGTGGTGGCTATCCTCACTCATGGCGTCCTCCCTCCCGGCGCCAAGAAGCGTCTGATGGACTCCGGTGTCTTCAAGTCTGTCGTCGTCACCGATTCGCACCCGCAGGCGGTGCTTCAAGCCGACGACTTTCTGCTTGTTCAATCCATCGCAGATCTTCTGGCGGTGGCTGTTTCCAAGGGGCGGGCCGAGCTCGTCTGAGAAGAAATGAGCCCGACCTGAGATAATCTGCTATACAAGGCTAATCGCCTGAGGAAAGACTATGACTGACAAAAACAACAATACAGAGGCGCGAACGGCTTATGTCGCCGCGCCCCAGACTTCAAGCCTCGGCTTCATCAAGGTTGCCGCCGCCGTGCCCAAGCTGGCAGTCGGCAATCCGGCATTCAATGCCGCCGAGACTGTTTCTCTCATGGCTCGCGCCGCCGCCGAAGATGTGCGGGTGCTGGTCTTCCCCGAGCTGGGTTTGACCGGTTACACCTGCGCCGATCTCTTCCAGCAGCGCTCGCTCCTCAATGCCACCATGGAAGCGCTCAAGTCTGTCAAGGCTGCCAGCGTCGACTTCGGTGGCATCGTCTTTGTCGGGGCGCCGGTCGTCATCGACGGCAAGCTCTTCAATTGCGCCGTCGCTCTCAGTGCCGGCAAGATTCTGGGCATCGTGCCCAAGACTTTCTTGCCCAACTACAAAGAGTTCTACGAGAAGCGCTGGTTTGCCGCCTCGCCGGCCCTCGGCTCCACCACCCACGTCAATATCTTCGGTGAGACAGTCCCGGTCGGCGTCGACCTGCTCTTCCAGGCTGTCGACTTCCCCGAACTGGTCATCGGTGCCGAGATCTGCGAAGACGCCTGGGCTCCCCTCACGCCCGGCACTCTGGCTGCGCTCAACAACGCCACCCTCCTGGTCAATCTCTCAGCCAGCAACGAGTTGGTGGGCAAGATGGCCTTCCGGCGTGAACTCGTCTCCAGCCATGCCTCGCACAACATCTGTGCCTATGTCTATGTCAGCTCGGGTGTGCACGAGTCGACCACCGACGTGGTCTTCAGCGGTCACTCGATGATCTGCGAGAACGGCAGTTTCCTGGCCGAGAACAAGCGCTTCGAGCGGGAGAGCCTGCTCTTGAGCGCCGAAGTCGACCTGGAGCGCATCGTGCAGGAGCGTCTGGTCAATGCCACCTTCGCCGACTGCCAAGCGCAGCTGGCGTCGGTGCGTCGTTTCCGCCGCGTCGACTTCCAAGTGGGTGCGGTGCGCCTGCCTGAAAAGCTCAAGCGCTTCGTGGATGCGCATCCCTTCGTGCCCAAGGACCAGGCCAGTCTCGACGCCCGCTGCCATGAGATCTTCAACATCCAGACCGCGGCCTTGGCCAAGCGTCTGGAGCGTCTGCGCGCTCGCTCGGGCAAGGACCCGCGGGTGACCATCGGTGTTTCGGGCGGGCTCGATAGCACGCTCGCTCTCATCGTTGCCGCACGCACCTTCGACATGCTCGGCATCCCGCGCCGCAACATCATCGGCTACACCATGCCCGGCTATGGCACAACGGCGCGCACCAAGGGCAATGCCCACGCGCTCATGCAGCACCTGGGCATCACTGCTCGCGAAGTGGATATCCGCCAGGCCTGTCTGGCTCAGATGCAGGAAGAAGGCTACAAGCCCTTCGGCATCGAGCTCAAGGGTCTGGATGTGCAGCGGTTCACCGCTCTTCTGGTGGCGGCGCAGGAGCAGGCCGTGGCAAGCGGGCAGGAACTCAAGGACCTCTTCTTCGAGAATGTCCAGGCTCGCATGCGCACCAAGATCCTCATGGACAACGGCTTCGTCATCGGCACCGGTGACGTTTCCGAATTGGCCAAGGGCTGGTGCACGTACAACGGCGACCACATGTCGATGTACAACGTCAACTGCTCGGTGCCCAAGACACTGGTGAAGTTCTTGGTGCACTGGGCTGCTCTCAAGGTGTTCGATGGCGAGACCCGCACCGTGCTGGTCGACATCGTCGGCACCGAGATTTCGCCGGAACTCTTGCCCACGGGCAAGGACGGCAAGATCGCTCAGAAGACCGAAGAAAAGGTCGGTCCCTATGAGCTGGTCGACTTCTTCCTCTATCACATGGTGCGCTTCGGGGAGACTCCCGAAAAGATGTTCTATCTGGCGCGCCAAGCCAAGTTCGACGGGAAGTATTCCGATGCCGACATCATCAAGTGGCTGAAGGACTTCCTGGTTCGTTTCTTCGACAATCAGTTCAAGCGTTCTTGCTTGCCCGACGGACCCAAGGTCGGCTCGATCAGCCTGTCGCCCCGCGGCGATTGGCGCATGCCGAGCGACGCCGAAGGGGATGCCTGGATTGCCTGGACGCAGTCGAAGGAAAGGGAGCTTCTGGAGCAGGTCTCGAATGAGCCTGCTGCGCAAGCGCAAATCGAAACCCCGCAGGGTGCAAGCCTGCAAGGAAAGAACCCCATGAACGCAATCACCAAGGTCATCCGCTTCCTCGTCCGCGTCGACCTCCAGAACTGCTTCGGCTCCAAGGGCACGCTGCCCGTTCCCAACGGTGACGAGGTCGTCGAACCGGCCAACAAGCTCTCGCGCAGTGGCCGCTACAACTACGTCGTCGACAGCCAGGACTGGCATCCGGCCGACCATGGCAGCTTCGCCGCCAACAACCCCGGCAAAAGTCCCTTCGAAGACGGCGTGCTCAGCGGCCTGAACCAGAAGTTCTGGACCGTGCACGGTGTGCAGAACACCGCCGATGCCGACTTCCTGCCGGGCCTCGACCGCACCGTCGTCGCCTTCACCGTGCGCAAGGGCATGGACAAGCGGGTGGACAGCTACTCCGCCTTCTACGACAACGGCAAGTCGGCTTCTGCCGAGCTCAAGGCGCAGTACCCCTTCCTCGGCACTTCCACCGGTCTGGCCGAGTGGATGGTGCAGAAGGCCGTCGAAGCCGGCGCCGAAGCCATCGAGGTCGATGTCATCGGTCTGGCCACCGACTACTGCGTCAAGTTCACGGCGCTCGACGCCGCGGCCGAGACCTACAAGGGTTCGCCCTTCAAGGTGCGGGTCGTGATCGACGCCTGCCGCGGGCTGGGCCCGGTCGAGCCGGTGATCGCCGAGCTCAAGGCCGCCGGCATCGAGGTGGTGAACAGCGACGCCGTGCTGCCTGCCGCCGCCGGCAAGTAAACCAAGTTCGAAACCAGCAAAGGGAGCCGCACCAGGCAAAAGGTGCGGCTCTCTTTTGCTATGCAAAGCAAGGAAAAGGACTCACCATGAACAAGGAAAAGCTGCGCTTCTCCAACTGGCCCGCCACCATGCGTTGGTCGGTCATCGGACTGGTGCTCGCCGTTGTCTTCGCCCTGGGCGGATTCTTCGGCTACTACGCCCTGATGGTCGCCATCGCGGTCGCCTCCGTCTTCTCCAGCTTCTGGCTGCCGATGGCTCTGGGCGTGGTCGGCGTCGGCGTCTGGCGGGGTTATGCCGCTCGCAAGGGTGGTGGCACCGCCGGTGATGTCTCGCGCGCCTTCGGTATGGGCATGCTCTGGACCATGATCGCCATGGCGGTGATAGCGGTGGTCAGTGGTGTCTACCTGATCGCCGTCGGTTTCTGACCGAGCAGTTCGAATTCAAGCTTGACGCGGGGGAGGTCTTGTGGACCTCCCCTTTTCAGTTCTAGAGGGAAATGATGACCAAGAAAGATGCGATCGATTGTTTGAAAGTCTTTGTGAAAGCCCTAGTGCAAGCCCGTGTCAAAGATGACGAGGGCTTCCGCAAGTGGCGCAGCCGGCCTGAGAACGAAGCACTCATGGCTCGGCTTTTCAGCTACGAACGTGAGGGTGACATGCCCGCGGTGACTGCCGTGGTCAAGCCCTTCTTCCACCCCGAGTTGCCCCTGATCGGTCTCAACTACACGCCGGTGGCGCACAACACCCTGCACAAGCACCACAGTGGCTGGACCGAACCGCTGCGTCTTTGCCGCGGTATCGTCTTCAGTCGCCGAGCTGCTCTGGTGGCGCTGCCCTTCGAGAAGTTCTTCAACTACGGCGAGCACGCCGAGACCAGTGATCTCTCTGCTTATGCCGGGCAGCCCTTTTCGGCTACCCTCAAGCAGGACGGGCATCTGGCAATCATCTTCCGCTTCCAAGGTAAGGTGGTTGCCACTACTCGCGGTTCTTTCCTCTCGTCCAGCTCGCTTTTGGCAAACGCCATGCTGAGCGAGTCCAGGTCTGACAATCTGTCGGAAAGTCAACCTGAAAGCCTGGCGGAGAAACTGCTCTCTTCCGGCGCTTTCGGTGAAGATCTCACCCTGCTCTGCGAGCTCATTCACCCCGATACCCATGTCATCGTCGACTACGGTGATCGCCAGGAATTTGTCCTGATTGGCGCTCGCAACCGTCGGACTCTGGAAGATTACGACTGGGACCGGCTGAGCCGTTTGGGCGAGCGTTTGGGTCTCACCGTCACGTCTCGCTGGCAGGGGCAAAACCTGGACGACTTGCTCGCCCTGGTCAAGCAGCCGCAGTACAGCAACGAAGAAGGTTTCGTGGTGCGTTTCGCCGATGGGCGACGCATCAAGTTCAAGAATGCCGGCTACATCTCGATGATGCTGGGCGAAAAGCTCAATCATCGCTATGTGATGCTGCGCCTCATCGACGGTTCTTTCGAGAAGCGTTTCGCCGATCTGGACGGAGAGGTGAAAGCTCTGGCCGACAAGTATCGCAGCGAGTTGATGGCGGTCTTTTCTGTGCCGGTTCCCACTGTGGAAGCCAAGCCCAAGAAGAAGCTCGTCGACCCGGCGGTGGCTCTCAAGAAAGCGCGTCTGGCCTATCTCTACGGCCTCGTGCCCGAGGAGGAGAGCACGCCGTACTACCGCGGCATCTGCCGCCAGTTCCTCAATCACCAAGAAAAACAGGAGAACGAATGAGAGAAGATATGACCAGCGTGATCACCGGACGCCCGCGCTCCGGCTCGTCTTTCCGCAAGCGCAAGGGGGTGATGCGTCTCTTGCAGCGCGACCCCGATGCCCTGCCCCAGAGGGAGAGCATGAGCCCCGGCCGTCTGCACCGCGACGACAACTCTCGTCTGCACTCGGCGCCCCTCTATCGCTACCTGCGCACTCAGGTGGGGCGGCCCTGGAACCAGGTCTACTCCGACATCTGCCACGGCGCTCCCGCCGACACGGTCAACGGTCGTCGGCTGCAGGACCGCATCTCCTGGGCGGTGGACCTGCAGGTGGAGAGGCGGGGTGATCGCTTGGTCGTGATGCCTCACGGCTACTCGGTCGGTGGTCTCTACGTGGACCCCGACACCGGACTCTTGCAGTCCACGCCCACGGTTCCGCGCAGGCGTTATCCGCCCTACTCGCGCAAGCCCTTCGAGGTGGTCGACATCGACGGCGACGGCGTGCACCGCTGCGTCAAGGTGGACGGCACCTGGTATCGGGTCAAGCTCATGTCCCTGCCTGAGAGCGAGGAAGAGGCGAACAGCATGGAGCCCGGGCGCAAGTTCGACTTGATCTTGCGCCTGGCTGCCAGCGGCAAGGAGAAGCAGCTGCAGAACCGGAACAATCCCTTCCGGACTCTCTGGGACGGCTACTTGCTCGCCGTGCAGAAGCTGCAGCTGAGCAAGAAGGACATGGCTCGGGTGCGGGTCGTCCTGGCCCGGCAGCGCGGTGAGACGCTGCCCCAGAGCCAGTCGGAACGCTCCGGCAAGGTCGAGCCGCGCCGCCGGGCGCCGGTCTTCGCCTGCTGAGCGCGCCACTAAGCCAGCACCGATTTCGCTGGTCATCAAAAAGAGAGGGGTGCGTAAGCATCCCTCTCTTTCGTTTCTGCAGTCAATACCAAAGAGGTGGTTCATATGCCCGACAACAAGAATGAAAATGAGGGTCTCGCTCTCAATACCATCGAGCTCTATCAGGCTCAGCTCACGCTCATCGCATCGTGCATTCGTGCCGGTCGATACAGCTGGGCACTCGAGACCTTCCGTGAACTGAACGGTCACGGTCGCAACCTGGAAGCCTGTCTGGCTGCCCTTTCGCAAGGTCAGCTCGCCGGCGCCATTGCTGCGCCCGCTGCCCTGTCTGCCGCCGATGCTGCGGACGACAAGCCGAAAAAGAAGTGGACACCGCCGACGCCTGACCAGGTGCAGCGTGCCCTCGAGAAGATGTTCGGGCACCTGCCCGAATGCACCGCCGATGGTGATATCGTCGTGGTCTCCTTCAACGGTCACCTGCTCGACCTGCCCAAGGCCGAGCGTCTGGTGGAGCCGCTCAAGTGGTTCATCAAGCGCGGTCACATTGTGCTCTTCCAAGAGACGAATCGCGACGCTCTCAAGTATCTCTCGAACGAGACCGGCTATGGTCTGAACGTCAGCCATCGCAACGAGCGTGGTCAGGCGGTGGGAATCCTCTTCCACCCGCGCATCAAGTGGTTGGGGCAGCCCTACTACCACGACTACCTCACCGACATCCCCGGTCATCCCGAGTGGAAGACGACGCTGCGTCCGGCTCTGCAACGCAAGGTGCGCGACGTCACGTCGGGGCTGGAGTTCACCGTCATCGACCTGCACACCAAGAGCAATCTGGGTGGGCCGGAAGAGACTGCGCCCATCAGGGAACTGCAGTTCTCGATGCTGGTGGCCGACATCGCGCGTCAGCAGGCGGCCGGCACCGATATGGGACCGACCATCATCGGCGGCGACATGAACGCCCCGATCAACAAGCCTGAGACCACCGAGACCAAGCCGCTCATCGATGCCGGCTTCGTTCTGGTGCCCAACCCCGAGAACCGTTCCACCTACTTCTACAAGGGCAATCCGAACGGGCAGTTCGACGGCTTTTTCGCGCGCGGTTTCGCCGCCGAAGGAGTGAATTCGCTGTCGCCCGTCTGGATTCCGCTGCCCCTGGAGAGCAAGGGTGAGCGCTGGTTCTACAGCGAACTCTCGGACCACATGCCGGCGATCACCACCCTCAAGGTGACGTCCGCCAGCTGATGAACGAGTGTCCAAGACTAACCTCAACCGCGCGGAGGGCGAGCCTAAAGGCTCGCTCTCCGCCGTCAATCCGAAAGGTGTATCAACATGTATATCTGTAGCTGCCACGCCGTCACCGACGGTGCCATAAGAAAGGCCGTGAAGGAAGGCGGAATTCGCCGCTTTCGCGACCTGGCGCGGGCCACTGGGGTAAGCACCCAGTGCGGCATCTGCGCCAAACACGCCAAGGAAGAGTTCGACAAAGCTATCGCCGCCTTGCCTGCCGAAGAGAAAGCAGGTCAGTCGGCTGCTGTGTCGGCTGAGTTTGCAGATGAGCCGAAGGCATGCGCCGCCGGCTGTGTCTGCACCTGCGGCAAAAAGCTGGACGCTGAATAAGCGAACTGAAAAAGCAAATCACGAGGGCTCTCGATGCACAATAACAATCCCTTCCTCACCGTCTGCAGCATACTGTCCGGCTTGTTCGGATGGTTGCTCAATCCCCGACAGTTCTTTATCGACGATTCGGGTGGTTGCGATTGCGACAGCGGTGGTTGCGACAGTGGCGGCTGCGATAGCGGCGGCTGTGACAGCGACAGCAGCGACAGCGGCAAGAAGTCTTCGCTGGTCGACTGCAGCGATGTCAGCGATTCGAGTGGCTCCGATGATCTGTCCAGTTGCAGCGAGAAAGGTAATCGCAGCAATCTGGGCAGCGTCTTGCCGCCTGCCACGCCACGCCGAGACCCCCGCAAGAATCAGCGCCGTGCCGAAGAGCTCGACGATGACGATGTCGGTCAGATTCTCGGTGACGGTGATGGCGCCGATGGTGACTGAGAGCTCTGAACATCAGTTTCGGGCTCGCATCAGCTTGCCTGTCTTTGTTTGGGGCTGGCTCTGCTTAATTGGCTGCACCATCTTTGCCAGGCGCATATCGCATGTGCTGCCGGGCTTCACCGCCGGTGGTGCGTTGTGCAAGGTTGAGGGACTCGATAAGCTGCCTCGGCAAGGCAGCTTTGTGCTGGCGCTAAATCATTTTGGCGGCGCCGGCACCTTGCGCGTCATCGCGCAGGCACTCCAGTCTCTCAGCTCGGTGCGCCCCGATGTGGTCGACGAGGTGGTGATCATCACCGGTCGCCGTGCCTCCAACGATGCTGTCACTTCTTTCTTTCGGCAATTGATGCGCCGCTTGATCAACTGGGGCTTTCAGCGCTGGTCGACCAATGTGGTGCGTCTCTCGCTTGATGAAGGTAAGATGTCGACGACTTCGCTGCGGCGCTGGCGCAAGCTGGCTTCCGAAAAGCCCAGCCTCGTCTTTCCTGAAGGCAGGGCACAGCTCCATTTCGGGCAGATACGTTCGGGGGCAGGTCTTTTCTTGCGTTCGATTGCTCCTGTCGCGCCTGTCATTCCGGTGGCTGTCTTTTGTCGAGATGGGCTCTGGACGGTGCGCTTCGGCAAACCAATAGTCTGGTGTGACAGGTTGGATCTCAGTGATGCCCAGGTTGGCCTAAGCATTGCTTCGCTTTTGCCCGCCGAGCTTACACCGCTCTGGAATCGCGCCCTGAAGCGCTGAGTGGTCTGCTGTTCGACAGAGGAAGAGGGTGACAGACTGCCTTTGCGGTTTGCCATCCTCCTCCTTGCTTTCAGCGGCGCCATTTTTTGTTTTTCGCAAATATTATATGCATTAGTGGAAATGGCCCCTTTTTTAATATTGAAGGTAGCCCCGCCCTTAGTTCTGTGTTCGAAACAGAAGCAAGGGCGGGTAATGTCAGGCAGTCAGTCGGTCAGTCAGTAAGGGGCCGGTGGTCAGCCGTAGAAGCGCTTCTCCAGCACTTTGACCAGCTTGTCGCCCACGTCGGCTGCCTCGTCGTTGATGGCATCGCCGCTCGAAAGGTGCAGCCCGATCTTGGTGACGAACCAGTTGCGCCCTCCGAGTAGAGTTGACATGCGTTGGGCGTTGCAGACCTTCTCGCAGTAGACGCCGAGCAGAAAGACTTTGTTCTCTTTGCCGGCGGCAAGCAACTGCTGCCAGGCGGCGCTGGTGAGCATGCCGCGGCCGAGGAGGGCGTTGGGGGCGATCAGGGTGAGCACGGTCTCGTTGTTCGAGACGATTTGCTCGACCAGTTCGGGGCTGACTTCGAAGCCTTCGATGGCGGCGGTGTCATGCAGCTTCAGCTCGATCTCGTCGCCCTGGGAGGTGGTCCAGGTCGCTTCGAGCAGTTGCAGCTGCAGAAGCACGGCGCCGACGCTCGGAAAGGTCTTCTGGTCCTCGCTGCTGTAGAACACGTTGATGGTCTTGATGGCGTCCATGGTGGCTTTCGTAGATAGAGGTTGCGGTCAGCTGGCGTCTCTCGGTTAGTCCAGCCGGCTCGGCTTCAGTGCAGGTCCACCTTTTGCTGAGCCAGCGCCACGGCGAGACCTTGCAGGTAGGGTTCGAGCAGCGGCACTGCTTGCTGCAGGCAAGTTGCGGCCATGGGGAAGCCCAGCGCCGTGTCCAGATGACCGCCGCTGGTCATCTGATTCACCGCCTCGTGCATGGGCTGCAGGCCGAGGGTGAAGGCCAGGTAGCCCTTGGGATTGATTGAGATCGGCGTTTGGCGTCGACCCATGCAGTTGCCATGCACGTCGATGAAGGCAGCGGCATAGCCGAGCGCCTCCAGGGGGTCGTAGTGGCAGGAGCGCGGCGCCACGACGATGCCCAGTTGGGCCGGACGGCCATGGCTGGTATCGGTGCTGCACTGCAGAGTCAGCGCCTTGACCTTGAGGCTGCCGCTTGGCGAGAGCATTTCTTGGCCGGGCAGTTCGGTCTGCAGCAGATGGTCGCAGTTGAAGACGGCAACCGTCTGCATGTCACCGTTGCCGCAGCCCGGGAAGAAGTGAGAACCCTCGGGCACCAGGCAGACGCAGAGACCCTTGGGGTCGGCTTCGGCCATGGCCAGGATGCCTCGGGCAGCGCTTTCCACGGACGCCGCAAAGACGGTGCGCTGCTTCTTGGTCAGAGAAGTGAAGCCGCCGCTCTCGATGGGGCGCGCCTGCAGTTGTCCCGAGCCGAGCCAGCTGCGAATGATCTGCACTGCCGGATTGGAGTTTTTCATGCCGTATTCCAGTTTGGTTGGACTTAAGAAAATGGAGAACTCGCCTAAGACAGCTTGATGCTGTCTGTTAGCTGATAAAGAGTGGGTGTGTATTTGGTTTCTTGGTTGTCGGCGAGAATTAAGTGGTGAATGAGAATTTCATCTAAGCAAGACAACAAAGACCAGAACAACGCCGTTTGCGTAGTTTCCTCCCGCAGACGGCTGAAGTCTGTCTAGGTGAGCTGTCAGATTCTCTTATCTGGCTGACTGAGTTTTGCCTCCATTGCTTGCCTTGAGAATCAAGCCACTCACGGCTCCGCAAAGGAAGAAGAGTGATTCGATGAAGAGAAACACAGCCTGGAACCAGAGCAAAGTCGCCTGACTGCCCAGTTGTTTGGCGAACAAGACCCAGAGTAAACTGCCCAGGCAGATGACAAAGGTCGTGGTAGAGAGAAACTTGGCTGGGCGCGGCGGCAACTGGTAGGTGGCAAGCAGACCCAGCAGATAGGGCACAAAGACAAAGCCCAAAAGAACGGTCCAGGCCCAGAGCTGGTCTAAGAGCAAGAGAAAAGAACTCATGATTTGGCTTTCTAGCTTTTGAAACCGATGAAGGCGGCAGTCCTTCACTGCTTGCTCGAGGCAGGCAGTTGAAGACTGAGATGGTGTTTGCGATTGTGTTGGTCTAGTTCGTCGATATTAGAGGAGATGGAGATATAACTACTCAAGCTTTTCTTTCTTTGAGAAGCAACGATAATCTATCTGAGAATTCCTAAAGAGCCTTGGCTTTAAGGCTATAACCAATACTTATAGGCAGTATTTAGCAAGTTGGACAACTGTCTGAGCAGGTCTTAAAGTTCTGCTTGTAGCGTTATTTGCGCGAGTATAATTGCCTAGTTCGTTTGGGAAATGTCATGCCTTTCTATTTGCTTTTCTTTATTGCTTGCCTTTTCTTGTGTCAGCCGGTTTTGGCTTACGATTTTCCAGGCAAGGGCGATGCGGCGGCTTGGAGTGAAGCTCTGCCGCACTACAATCTTGCCAATCGCTATCTGGAAGCGAACAGGCTTGATGAGGCTTTGGAGCACTATGAAAGAGCGGTTGAGTTGTATCAGTATGATGCTGATTTTTATGTCAATTTGGGTGTGACAAAACGCAAGCTGCAAGATTACAAAGGCGCAGAAGCTGCCTTTCGCCAAGCTATTGCTATCAACAAACAAGATTGGTTGAGTTGGAGTAATTTAGCCAACAGTCTATTGAAGCAAGATCGCTTAAGCGAGACGATTGCAGCATTCGAAGAGTGTCTTAAGCGAAATCCGCCCAAGCAAGAGAAAGAAGCCATTCTGAAAGATATTGCCGACATCAAGAAAGTGCTTAGTTATCGTGCCGGTGGCACAAATAAAGGCTCTGCCGGTGGCACAAATAAAGGCTCTGCCGGTGGTGCTAAGCCCTCGGGAACTGCTAAAGAGAAAAAGAGTGAAAGTGGTAAGAACACAGGCAAAGACAAGGTGCCTGTTCAGTCAACAAAAGTGCAGAAAGAGAAGAACGAACAGCAAAGAGATTTTCAGTCTGGCTGGGACTATGTGCGCTAAAAAGCTGCTTTTGGCATTTCGCTTTTGGCATTTCGCTTTTAGGTTGTGCTCTAAAGTTTAGCGCTAGCTTTGATAGACGAACAAGGCAAACACTAATGTAACTTGTATGTGAAGGAAAAATGGCAGGGTTCGCCATGTTTTTGAACGAATGGCTGGAAGCCTAGTAGCGCCTGGGTTTGCATCTATTTCTCACTTACTCGTTTATTGCTAAACAATAAGAAGAGCATTTGGGCCTTGGTGATCACCTTGAGGAAAGCTTTTGACAGAGCTTCAGATTTGATACCACTGAGATACTTCTTTCTCACCTCCAAGAGTATTTCAAAGCCCAGTTCACTTAGACCATTTTCCAAAATCAATGTTTTTTGAGCAATCACAAGATTGTTCGGGCTTTGTCTACTTCAGTCAGGGCTTCATCAACTTTTCACAGGAATCACCATGGAAGACATGAAAATTGCCGAGCTGCACGCTCTCACCAAGTCGCTCTACGACCGCGGTCAACGCCTCGTTCTGCAATCGGAGGCTCTGACCGAGCAGCACCAAACTGCCGGCACCGATGCTGCCCGTGCCAATGTGCTGGCTGCTGCCCGAGTCCTCGTGAACGACAGCCGCCAACTGCACCGTGAAGCCATCAACCTCAAGACCGAGGTGCAAGGGCACGAGAACTGGTACCCGACGGCCGCCATCTACAACTTCCGGCTCTGGCGCGTCATGGACGCGGTGAGCTTTGCCCTGCAGGCAGAAGCGGCTGCCAGTCGCCTGAACGGCGATGCCGCTGTGGCCGACCTGCTCGACAAGCAGTCGGCGGATGCCCTGGCCGAAGCCAATCTCTACCACGACCGGGCTCGACAAGCCGAGCAGGAACTGGGCAAGGTGCGCCGCAAGTAAACCGCGAAAGGGGAAACTATGTCTGAATCTGTTTTGAGCGAAACTGCTGCGGAAACGCAGTTTTTCGCTGCTTACCAGGCTGTCTTGCTTGCCGCCCGTCCGGTGCGGCAGCTGGTGCAGCATCCTGAACAGGTGCCGGTGCAAGCCCTCGAGCCCATGCGCGCCTTCAACCTCAAGGCCGCTGCTTTCGTGGCGCTCTTGCCCTCGACCAGCCAAGCGCAAGCCTGGCGCGTCTATCTGCAAGAGCATCTCTGCCGTGCCGAGAAGGTCTTTGCCGGTGCCGTCGATCTGCTCGAAGCCTACCAGTGCTTCGGCTATCTGCATAACGGCATTGTCGATGCTTTCGACGCTGTGACGGGCTGAGCGTTGTGAACACCCGGGCGGCAGCGCCGCTCGGGTTCTCTTTCTCTTTGGTTGGGCAGAGAAGGCTTGCTGGCTGCCACTATTTTTGTTTTTCGCTTGAATACTAAATGGTATAGTGTAGCAGGTTCATTACTTGAGTTGAACTGTTGGAAGAGGTTCAACGCACTGTCTTTTCTTGTTATTTTTCTAGATAAGCGCATGAACACTGGCTTAGCGAAGGCGCCTTTAATCTACTTCTAGTTCGACTCTTATCTTTCGCACCGAAGCTACCGGCACGCCGCCTCTTTTGCCTGGTAGAAAACGCCAGGTGCGCAGGGTGCCGAGGACATGCTCGTCTACTTCGGCTGAGCCAGTGGACGAGACCAGGTGTACCACTTGTTTGCCGCTGGAGGCTATTTCAAAGCGGGCCACGCAAAATGCTTTGATGCCGCTCTCCGTCATTTCTTCGGTGATGACCGGGCGAGGGGTAAACACAGGTTCGGCAGCCTGCAGCTCTTCTGCTTCTTGGGCGCCTAGTTTGAAGGTTTCGGCAAAGGCTTTATTCTCTAGACCTTGTTGCGCAAAAAACACAAGCAAAAAGAAGCTTGCTGTCAAAGCCAGATTAGGCTTGGCAGCTTGACCTTGCTTTGGCTGAATATTTCTTTTGTCACGCATATGTGTTTTTTTAGGCTGAATTTTGAAAACGATTTCCATTCCCGTAGTATATTTGATATCTCATCGAAATTACCAGTGTTTTCAAGATCTACCGAGGTTGTAGCTAGGCAATTTGGTTGCCCGGCCTGTCTTTATGCGCCTTCAGAACAAACAGAAATTAACTTTACCTGGCTTTAGCTTGGCGGCAGGCCCTTACTTACTTTCCTTGGCTTTAGCCAGCAGCCTTGGCTTTGCCTTTTCCCCTTTGCAGGCGCAAGAGCCGCCTAAGCCGGAACCTAAGTCTGGACCTAGCCCTGAACCTAAAGCTGAACCCAAAGCTGAACTTAGTAAAGACCAAAGCGTTCTCAAATCGCTTGGCGAACCACAGTCGATTAATGCGGGGACGGTTAACGGTAAATTGACCGCCAGTGGCACGGGACGTCCTATCGGAGCGGCATCGGTAGTCTTGGTACATAGAGCGCAAGACCATAAGCGCCTAGAGACCGAAACCGATGAGAACGGCAATTTCTATTTTAATAACGTAGAACCTGGGGCCTGGAATCTTACAGCCCAGGCTAAAGAGATGCTTTCTCTGGATCGCACCTTACAAGTGCAAGCTGGAGAGAAGAGTACTCTGTCCCTGCAAATGGATGATTTAGAGCCGGTGGACGTCATGCGCATAACCGGTAAGCGCACACTTATTCATCCTGAAAATATTACTTCGCGCACCAATCTAGACCACCGCTTTATTCAAGAATATCGCTCAGGCAACGACCTTAAGCAATTGATTGAAAGTACGCCCGGCGTTATGAATGACAGTTACGGCAATGTCATTAGCCGCGGTGAGCACAATGCCGTCAACTATGTGGTTGATGATGTAATCATTCCTGAGGCCGCCGGCGTGCTGCAGCAGACCCAGCCCATCAGCCCGCGCTCTTTGCAGTCGGCTCAGATTGATATAGGCGGTTATGAAGCTCAAGATGGTGGCGGGCCACTGGGGGCGGTGGCACGGCTTAAGACCTTGCCCATTCTAAGCAAACCAAATTTTACTGTTGGGCAGCAGATAGGCGGTCCGCTTGCTGGTTCCATCTATTACAACTCATCTGGGGCTTTTAGCCAAAATCCATCTTCACGATTGCATCGTCTGCGTTTTGAATCTTCTGGTCTTTTTCGGGGAACTTCTTTGCGTATAGCGCCGCCAAATAAGTTTTTTGCCGCCAATGCCGGGGCTGACATCAATGCCTATGCTCGCCTTGAGTATCAGCTCAGCAACCGAGATTTGCTCAAGTTTTCGGTGGCGATCAACCAGAGCTTTCTCGACGTTCCCACCAATCGGCTCTCACGCCAAGTGGGTGTCAAGCAATATCAGCGAGACGCGCAGAACTATTTTATTTTGAGCTATAAACACAAGTTCGAGAGATTTTTCGACGAGCTTAATTTGCATATTCTCAATGGTTTCTATTCAGAGAGTTTTCGCTCGACCAATAATTTTGACCCGGCGCCTGACTTTAATGCCGATCAGCCCTTGGTTTCGCTTTCGGCTAGAGCCAAGCGAAGCAATTATATTTTTTCTGCCCAGGGCGATATAAACAAAAAGGTGCTCAAGACTCATGATGTTAAGGCCGGCTTTCTGACAGAGCTGAGACCGGTGCGCACTAAATTCAATGCTACTTATTTTAATGCCGACTTGACCGGCACCGCCCAAGCTCAGACCCAAGCGGCAGCTCAGATTGCCGACTTGCAAGGGCAAGCACAGGCTCTTGAAGCTGAGGGCGATACCGACGGTGCCCAAGCTCTTTTGGCACAGGCGGCGGCGATTAACACCAATCCCTTGCCCTACGGTGCGGTCGTCAGCCCCTTTTCCCTGCAGCCTGATGGTCCGCCAATGACGGCTCAGGCAGGTACTTTTACGGGCTTTCGCTGGCTGCAGAGTGCTTTTTTGCAAGATCGTTGGAAGCCCCAGAAAGGTTTCGGCAAACGACTAACTCTGGACAATGGTGTGCGTTTTGACTTACAGCACAGTGTCTTTGGTAATGCCCTCGGACTGGCCTATCAGATGCAACAGAGCAATCTGGTCCAGCCCTTTTCTCTCAAGCCGTTCGAAACACAGCGAATTACCTCTGCTCAGGTCTCTGGGCGTTTCGGCGCCTCTTTTGTGATCAACAAAAATACAGTTTTGCGAGGTTCATTTTCGCAAATATTCACTCCTTCACCGGTAGATTATTTTCTTACTCCGATCAATCTAACAAACGATCCGGTGGCGGGTATTTATCCTGGCACACCGCGCCCTCTGCAACCCACCCGAGGCAAGATGGTCGATGTCAGCCTAGAGCAGCAATTTGGTTCTCGTTTTGCGACACGCACCAATCTTTTTTACAAAACTCTGCGCAATTTTGGCGATTCCGGGGTGATAGGCAATTTGCCCATCTATAACAGATTGACCAATTCGGCTCTGGAAGCTTACGGTGTCGAGACCCGCATGGACCTCAAGCCTCGAAGAGACGGCTATGGCTTCAACGGTTTTCTTTCAAATACAGTGCAAGTTGCCTATCTGAGAGGCACACATGGTGTTTCAGGAGGCTTCTATGACTTTCCGGAGGCGCCCTTGCCCCGCTATCCAGACCATGACAGGCGTTATCAGGGCGTTGTCGGTCTCGGTTATCGTGCCCGCCAAAATTGGTGGGTGCTTGCTGATGCCCAAGTTTTGACCGGTTTGCAGAATCAAATCGATCCGCAGCTATTTGGTCCTCATCCTTCTCGCACGCCTCCTCTGACCTTGGTTTCACTCTCTGGTGGGTTTCAGCCATCACCGCAGCTGCGCAAGAAATTGCCATGGTTGCCGACAGCCTTTGACTGTCGCATCGAGAACCTTCTCAATCAGCGTCTGCCGACCAATTTAGGCAGCCCCTTTCAGGGTACTCGCTATACCTTGCCCTTGCGTGTGCTGGCGGGCTGCAATTGGGTCTTGGGGCGCGATACAAGTAAGCTTGTGCAAGCACCCAAGAAGACAATCTGAGTGATTGCTATAAGTAATAGTAAAAAATGGCAAAAACAAAAATGCCAAAAACGAAGAATCGTCTTGTGCTAGGCGAGCAGGAGAGATACAGCTATTTAAGCTTGTACTCTCTCCCGCTCTTACTAGAGTTTTAGCTGGTGCTTAGGTTTAGAAAGGAGTGCCTAACCAGAATGGAGCCTAATTTGCCCAGAGCTTAATTTGCCCGAGACTTGAACTTATCTGGCCGCGGCGCGCAAGCTGTAGTTGAGATCGCTGGCGGCCTTCAGGGGGTCGCTTTCTTCGCCAATCTGCTGCCGCGGTTTCATTGCCTTCATGGCGGCGCCGGCTTCGTCGTCACCGTCGAGCAGGCTTTCGATTTCATCGAGAAGCCCTTCGATGGCTTTGTTGAGGAGGATGGCCGAGGCGGTAGTGGTTTCTTCCATCGCACTTTCGGTGAGATTGAGCATGCCGGCCATGCCCCTGAAGGCAACGTCGAAACGCTTCTGCACGGTTTCTTGTTGCTCGGCCAGATAGGTCTGCAACGAGTCTTCGCTCAGGGGCTGCAGGTCAAAAGCAGATTGCCCGAACTGGGCGGCGACGCGGTCGACCAGCAGGGTGGCGGCGCTCAAGAGGTTGAGGGCGGTGGCACCTTTGGTCTTGGTCTTGTTGTTGCTCGAAGCCAGGGCTTGATTGAGTTTCAAACCGAGAGCCGAAACTCGGGCGATCAGACTGTGAAGGTCGATGATGTGTGCTTTCAGGGTTTCATATTGCATATTGTCTGCTTTCGCTTTTGGTTGAACAACTACTACCATCGGAAATGAAGCCCGAGGTGGGAGGTACTGCTGATGAAAGGGGAGTTTGGCTTGAGTGAACTTGGAAGAGGGATGCCTTGGAAAGTTGAATGGATGGCTAGAGTCTAGTCTTGCCAAGATCACCCAATCCAGCAAAAAGAACTTTCTTGAAGCGGAAGCGAACTGGAACCTGGTTATGGATGGCTCAGTCAGGCGATTTTCTACCTAGCGCGGTTGGAATAAAGTTGATCATCTTTTGTTTAGATTTGCTGCTGGTGCTGTTTTTCAAGGCGATTGTCTCTTTAGTTTAAGAAAAAGTGTCGGTTCTGGCCCCGCTTGGCCAAGGCTTTGGCCGGGCAAGAAGATAGAAATATGGTTTCTACTCTTTCGTCATTTGGTTTTTCTTTTGCGCCCATGAAGCTGCACTATCCTGACCCATTGCGAAGGGGCTATAATCACCAATCTAGGAATTAAAGGTCTTTACAAGCGATGCCCGATAGCGATTCTACTCTTAATAGAGAGAAAGTCTTGAAAGAGGCTAAGCTTGCCTTGAAGACCGGTCTTTCCGCCTACGAAAATGATAATTTCAAGCTGGCTGAGCCTCTCTTTATCAAAGCACTTGATAAATTCGAAGGCATTGGCGAGACCGAAGATCCTGATTTCTTCCAATGTTTGGTCAGTCTGGCTGATACTCTTTATCAGCAAAAACGCTATTTTGAAGCCAAGGCTTATTATGAGCGCCTTTCGGTTGGTCGGCTGAAAGCGCAAGGCAGCAGCGATGCCCAGGTGGTTGTCGCCTTATTGAAGCTGGCTGCCACCCATGAAAAGTTGCAGGAATTGCATGAAGCTCTTTCTACTTTCGAACTTACTTTGGAATTGGCTGAAAATACGATTCCGCAGGGACACGCCCTTTTTGGCGTTATCTTCGATTCGTTTGAAATACTCATAGATAGACATGTTCAAGACCCAGAAGAAAAGAAAAACTATCTGGACATGCTGAAGGCGAAGCGCGAAAGTTTTGGCTTTAGCGAGTCGATGTCTGGGGTGTATCGCTCTTTACCGACTGAAGATGAGGCGCAGAGCCAGGTTGAAAGGCTCATGGCGCAGACGCCGGAAGATATTCGCAAGAACTTGAGCCCCTGGACTCATACTGAAATATCTTCTTGGGCTAACGAAGTGCGTGCCCAGAGAGCGCGCTGTACAGTGCAAGGACTGGCTGCCATGGCTACTCCTAGTGACGAACAGCTTACTCGTACCGACGACATCTGGGCCGGTAAGTCTGACGAAATCGCCGAACCAAGCTATGTGCGTGATGAGAAGCATAAGGCTTTGCGACTTTCCGCCGATATGTTTCGACCAAAGAAAAATGATAGGAATGACCTTGTGCAGGGCGAAGGCGCTCAGTTTAGAACCGGCAATGATATCGAGGCGCAGCGCAATACTATGTCGGGCGCGCCAGTCGAAGCCGTTGAGCGTTCGCGTCTAAAGAGCATTGATACAGACCGCAGGCGGCCGAATATATTGCCGATTTTGAGTGTCATAGCCGTGGTTTTGCTCATCGGCGGCGCTATTTTCTTGACCCATGAGTTTACCAAAAATGCGGTCGCACAGAGCGCCGGGTCTTCTTCTAAAGGACCAATGATCGATCTTTCCGGCAAGATCTTTACTTCGTCTGACCGAAGACGCCAGGCTCGTTTTGTCACAAGGTCATCGGTCGAACTGACCGATCGCGGGCATTCAACCATGGCGACTTATCAGTTGAAAGGCTCCCCAAACCAGTCTTTTCTTGGGTTGTCCGGCTTGTTTCCTTCGTCAGATTTTAAATTGACTCTGCAGGAAGTACCAGGAGGCTTTGTTCTGCCCGGCGGAACTAAGCTTATTGGCGATGAATCGGATGATCAAAAGGTTGTGACAAAGATGCAGTTGCTGGCGAACTTTGCCAATTATTATTATGGCAACAAGCATAGCTATCCTTCTTTGGAAGAAGACTTTGTCATTGATAGTAATCGCTTTTCATTGGAAAACCCATTGACGCCTGGTTCCAACAAACCAGTTCTTGAAAAGAAAGTTTCCACCGCCAACACTTTTGAAGCTGATTTCAGCAATTTGCTTAGTTCTATGCGGGATAAGAAGCCTTTGTTTACGGCTGATGATGCCGAGAAGACGCCGCCTGGACTGATCGAATGTTACAGTCTCGTTTCTGATGGTACTGTTGATGGTGGCGCCTTTCTGATTAGGGCTTACGACTCTACAGGTAAGTTGATCACTGCCAGTGATCCAGATAAGGCCTTTGTCATCGTACTCAAGCAGGGCGTCACTGTCGATCCTCTTAAAGCCAGCCGCAGTGTTGATAATCAACCGCGGTTGTTTCCAGAGGGCAAGTCGGTTTTGGTGGAGTTACTAATTGAAAACAAAAGTCTAGAGACCAATTCGACTGATTCAACCAATTCAACTAATTCAACCAGTAATCAATGAAACTTGAAGCGCTGCTTGAGCGGTACGAAGAGGTTTATGGGCGCATTTTGCGTCTTTCAGGCAATACCGAGCCCGAACTCATGGCGCCCGAGCCTCAACGTCGTTTGGTTATGGTTATGGACTCTCTTGGTCTTTCTAAGTTGCCCGAGGGACGCTTGTCTTTGTTGGCAATCGGCTATACCAATGCCTATATCGAAAACAATATCGAGCGTGGAGTCTCCTTTTACTTATTGGCTTTTGCCCCGCAAGCCTTGACCAATTTCGATGAAAATTGGCAACCGCTGCCCGCCACTTGGTCAAATGTAGTCGATAGAGCCTGTTGGGCTTACCCTGAACTTTCCGATTTGCTTAGGCGGGTGCAGGGCGCCTTACCCCAGATAAGTCTTGCCGATTTAGAAGCAGAACTTGGTGCGCCCTTGAGTTTGATTGATGCCGCGGGTCCGTCTGATCAGCGTTATATCAGTCTAGAGAGGTTGCAGGCTCTGCGCAGTCAGGTGGCAAGCGCTGACTTGCCAGGCTTGGTGCGGCGCTTTCTCTATCATGTCTTGAGATTGAGCGAACTGTTTTCAGGTGATTCCTACACTAGGGTTGATGCTGTGCCTTGTACCAAGTTCAATGTAGAGCGAGTGAAAGAATATGTGATGCCCAACTTGAAGCTGGCTTGGCTGGGCGGAAGCGAAAAGGTATTTGAGCGGATTGAGCTGTGAGCTGCTGGGTTGAAAGCTGAAATAGACCGGTCGGCTAGATTGTGGCAAAAAAGAAACCGGCGGTAGTGCCGCCGATTTCAGTTCTTGCTCTGTTTTAGTCTCATGCAGCGAGAAGCTCATCGAGGTGTTGCCAGAGCGGGAGCAGTTCTTGGTCGCTCTCGTCGAAGAGGATTTCCTTGAAGTAGGCGTGTTCCTCTTGATACATGCGGAACTTCTTGTTGCCGCTCTTCTTTCCTTCTTCGACATTGGCGATGCGATCGCAAAGCTTGCCGATCAGCGAAAGCCGATTCTTCTTGATTTTCGGCAGGGTCTTGGCTTTACGTTCGTGGCGGTCGGCGCCTTCTTCATCCGAGAGCGCTTCCACGGCGAGCACGACCACGAGCGGGAAGCCGGCGGCGAGCATCGATTCCTTGGTGCGTTCGGTGTCTTCCAGAACGTCATGAGCCCAGCAGAGCATGTCCACTTCGCGGCTGGAAAGTCCGAAGCGGATGGCCACATTGGCGACACGACGCAGGTGGTAGCGGTAGGGCTTGAGACCGTAGCGCTGAATGCCGTGAGCTTGGATACACCACTGTGCGTACCAGCTGCGGCTATTGGAGGTGCGGGTGAGCCGCGTGCAGTTCGAATTGCGGGCGGCTTGCACGGCGACTACGTTGTTGGCATTGAGGTTTTTCATGGGACTGTCCTTTTCTGCTTACCGATGTGAATCGGCCGGACGTCCCGTTGGAGACGTCCTTAGGAGGTGTTGGTACTCATATAAGCTTTGGGCTCCAGAAAGTCGGTCTACCACCAATCTCGCAGCTATTTGCTTTGAGAGGTTCAGGAACTTGGTTGAATGGGAATTTACGCTTTGAAAGCTTTTCCTGATGGTTGACCGAAGGTGAATACAGTTCGAACCTACCGGTCTATGCCTGGGGTAAGCAAGGCTGTATCTATTAAGTATTGGGTCTAGTCTAAGGCTCTACCGATGGTGGGCAGCCAAGAGGCGCCAAGGTGGGGCTTAGAGAGGTTTTATAACCCGCTGGCGCGGCTAGCGGAGGCTGTCAATAGATATACGCGCTACTTTTCCGGAATCAAATGGAGCCTGAAGACGCTTGATTGGTGGTCGTTTTACTTGTCTATAACGACTTCCTAAGTCAATGCCCGATAGCGGCATTTGACCCTCGAAAGGTCAGCCTGAGGCGTTTCTAAGATACCGAGCCGCTTTACAAAGATGCTCAATCCTGGAATAGCCGGGTGCGGTCCTCTTATGTTCAGTACGTCTTTTCCAATTCCAAGTTCTCCGCAAAGTCACGCCAGCAAAACAACCACCCAATGTTCGATAGTGCCTATTCAGCAGCCCAAAAGGATGCTGGAGATTTGGATATGACATTGCGGCTTGCGGATTGGAGAGTCGTTTCAGCGGATTAGGCGTTCTGCAGGCAGTGTGCTTGCAGCGCCATTCACCCACGCTCTTAGTACCGTCTAGGAGCGCCAACGAAACCATTCTAAAAGGGCAAAGAGCCCAAGAGGAATACATATGAGCAAGAATCAGGAACAGGGCACCTCCGCCACCACCGCCGTTTCGCGCAATGCCAGCGCTTCCGAGATGACCGTCTATATCGGCGGTCCGGCCATCGTCCGCGAACAGCGGCAGGTGGAAGTCGCCGAAGGCAAGGTCAGCGTCACGCTGGAAGGTCTGCCGGAGCAGTACGTGCCCGGTTCGCTCACCATTTCCAAGGCAACCGGTCCCGGTGGTCTGAAGCTTTCGGCTTTCAGCTATCGCCCGGCCAACCTCAGCCTCGAAGCTTTGCTGCAGAAGGCGGTCGGCAAGTCGATCAGCTTCAGCATCGGCGAATCGACCGTCAAGGGCACGCTCTGCCACGTCATCGGCCACCAGCTCGTGGTCAAGACCGACCAGGGGGTGCAGGTCGTCGCCTACGACAGTTCGCTCGTCCTCGACAGCGCCTGCCTGGCCGAACTGACGGCGCTGCCGGCTGTCCACCTCGAAGCCCGCGCCGCCAAGGCCGGTGCCTTCGACCTCGGCATCATGTATGCCACCAGCGGCCTGGAATGGAAGCCCCGTTTCGAAGCCTTCTATGACGCCGCCGCCGAGAAGCTCACCCGCCTGGCCTGCTGGGTGGACATCACCAACGAGAGTGGTGCGCCGGTGCGCGACACGCGCTTCCAGCTCATCCACGGCTACAACAACGGCTACAACAGCCAGCCTCAGTACGGCGTGCGTCCGCGTGGCGCCCGCATGGCCATGGCCGCCGCCGTGCCCATGGGTGGTGCTCTCGAGTCGGCATCTTTCGGCGCCGACAGCGCCGAGGTCGAGAGCGTCGGCGAGCAGAAGCTCTACACGCTGCCGGTCGAGCTCTCCATCGAGCCCGGCGAGACCAAGACCACGGCGCTCATGCTGGCCGAGAACGTGCCGGTCACCGCCGAGTACCTGCTCTCTCCCGGCTACTTCCCCTCGAAGGCCCAGCTGCGTGACCGCCAGGACAAGCTGCCGGTGCATGTGCGCCTGCTCGTCAAGAACGATGCGGCGAGCAGCCTCGGCGTGGCTCTGCCGCCCGGCGCCGTCAACGTCTTCGAGCCCGACAGCAAGGGCAGCCTGCAGCGCACCGACCAGACCAATGTCTCGACGCACGTGGCCGTCGGCGAGAGCTTCCAGCTCACGCTGCAGACGCCCTCGCGCGACGTCAAGGCCAAGCGCTGTCTGGTATCGGTCAAGGATGACCCCGAGGCCGTGGAGCCCCCGGCGAACCCGCCCACCGTGCGCCCGCTCGGCGGACCCGACGTCGGTCAGCGCCCGCAGGTGACCGTGGTCGCCGACAATGCCGACAAGCCGGTCGAAAAGCCTGCGAAGAAGCCGCGCTTCCGCACCGAGACGCGTGAAGTGGTGGTCTTCAACTACAAGGACAAGGCGGTGGACGTTCTGGTGCAGGACACGGTGCCGGGCGAGGTCGAATTCACCAAGCCCATCGGCGGCAACGGCGTCAAGAACGTCAGCACCACGGGCGGTGCGGCTTCCTACCTGGTCACCGTCCCCGCCGGCGGCGAGACCAAGGTGAAGTACACGATCAAGTACCGCATCGCCTGACCGACAAGCTCTTCTTAGTTTAAGAGACCGCGCTTTCAATGCGAAAGCGCGGTCTCGTTCCAATTCCAAAATGTTCAGAAGGAGAATCTATGAGTCATCCCAAAGTCATCTGGTCTGAAGAGCACCAACAGTTCTTCATCGTCGGCGAAGCCGTGAGCTTCGACAAGCTCGAGGAAATGTACGTGGAGAGCCTGCGCACCGGTGAAACCGTGCGCCGCACTCCCGTCCACATCTCGAGCGAAGAAATTCGTCTGGCCCTCGCCAACCGCCACCGCCAAGTGCGCCAGCAGGGTTAAGCCTGAACTGAAGAACTGCACCGGCGCATCGCTAGTGTTTGAAGCGATGCGCTTTCTACCGCTCCAACCAGTTAGAGAGCGGTCAACGCAATGGGCCAGCGCAGAACTTGTCTTCGCCATAAGGGCCATTGCTCAAAGAAAAACAAGGAAATGAATATGACGCACAACTCCAACGGCTTCACGCTGGTCTTCATCCGGAACGCAAAGAAAGAAGGTCTGGCCAAGGCGAAGGCTCGCCAGCTGACCAATTTCGTTCTCGACGAGGACTATGCTCCGATCCAGGTCGAGGAGGACATGTTCCTCCTGCGCGGCCGTGCATCTGGAGCCTTGAAGCACAGGGATGTGTTCGGTCACTGCCCGGAAAGCGAGATGGCGGCGCTTTTCCAGGACGAGAAATCGGACTGAAACTATTTGTCTGGAGTATCGAATGTCTGAAGTGTCTAAGAAAGTCTATCTGTATCACTGCATGCCGCTCTCAAGCGTGAGCTTCGGCGTGCTGAAACCTGACCCGGCATTTTCAGATGTCGATTTTCTGCCGGCGTATCGCTGGGCGGAAAAGGCATTAGGCTACTTCCCGCTCTTTCTGGCGGCTGGAGCTGAAGATGCCGTCTCCATGACCGGTTATTCCAACCAGTGGCAAAAGGTAATCGGCACTGAGCGCCGCGGGGATGCAATCGTCAATGTGCTCAGGCGCAAAGGCGAATTTCCCAATTCGGTACTCTTTGTCTTTGAGAGTGAAAGTGTCGCCTCTGTATGCAGCGACTACATGGCTTGGCACATCATTCTCAACGAAACGATGAACGGAGGGACACCGGGAAAACAAGCCGAGCGCATGGTCTTCAAAAGGTCTTGGGCTCGCTCTCGCTGGTATCGAGAAGCTCTGCGCGGCAAGGTCGAACTGCAACTCTTGGCGCCCGAACTGGACTTGCGTAAGTCTGTCCAAGTCTGGGTGCGCAATCAGAAAACCCGCCGTCGGCTTCTCCAACTTGGATTCCAGAATGTCTTAGTCAAACGCTTGCCGGTAAATCTAAACCGGTAGGTCCTTTCCTTTTCACACAGTTCGAACCGGTGGTGCAACCCACCACCGGTTCCTTTCTTCTTCTCTTTTTTGTCGAAGAGAGCCACTATAATATATAAGAGAATTGGCGTTTTTTGAAAATAGAAAATGAGAAGAAAGAGAAATGGACGAGCCGAAGCCCGTCCATTTCAAAACTAAGGCAAATCTACCGACAACTGTATTTCTTATTTGCTATTTTGCTATCTTAGCCGTCGTAGCCGATGTCTTCCAGAAAGCGCTTCCAGAGAGCCTTGAGCCTGTCGAGCCAGGTCTTCTTGGGCGCCGGTTCTTTCTGATCGGATGTGCCGCCCTTGGCTTGGCTGCTTTCTGCCTCTTGCTCAGGCTCGCCACCGCAGGTTTGCTCGCGGTCGCAGAATTCACCGGCCGGGCTTGTTGCCTGGGGCTGGTCGGCGCCCTGACTTTGCCCTTCTGCTTCGCGCTTGGCCTTTACATAGTTGAGGAAAGAACCATGTTGGAACCATTTGATCTGCTCGTCCGACATGCCGTGCAAAAGCGCGATGCTTTCGCTGGTGCCGTCCTGGTGATGAATGATCCCTTGCACTTCTTTCTCGGGGCTGAGCGCTGCCAGACCGACCAGGCTAAGCCTGTCGCCCGAGGCGATGCGGTCATAGTCGGACTGGTCTTTGAAGGTCAGGGCAAGCATGCCTTGCTTCCAAAGATTGCTGCGGTGAATGCGGGCAAAACTGCGGGCCACAACAGCCAGACCGCCCAGATAGCGAGGCGACATGGCGGCATGTTCGCGGCTGGAGCCTTCACCGTAATTGGTGTCACCAATCACTACCCAGCCTTGACCAAGTGCCTTATAGTCGCGGGCGATCTTGCTCAGGGGCTGGCTGCTGGCGTCAGTCTCTGCACTGCCGGGAAGACCTTGACCTTTGCCCACTTCGCCGGTAAAGGCGTTGGTGACCCGGCTGAACATGTTGTCCGAGATATTGTCCAGGTGCCCTCTGAAACGCAGCCATTCCACACCGGCCGGTGAGATGTGGTCGGTGGTGCACTTGCCCTTTGCCTTGAGCAAGATGGGCAGTTCGACAAAGTCGCCGCCCGACCAGACCGGGAAAGGCGAGAGCAGCTGCAGGCGACGACTGTCAGGCGCCACTTGCACCGCTGTTTGCAGGCTGGTGCCGACAATCGCCTGCGGGTCGGCGATGAAACCGAGCGGCGGCAGGGCTTCGGCTTCAGGCGCTTGCAGTGTGAATTGACCGCCGTCGGCGGCGGTGAGGCTGTCGGTGAGTGGGTTGAAATCGAGGCGACCGGCAAGGGCGAAAGCCGTCACTATCTCGGGGCTGGCGATGAAGGCGTGGGTGGCGTTGTTATTGTCGTTGCGACCTTTGAAGGGGCGATTGAAAGAGTTGATGATCGAATTGGCTTGACCATCCTTGACGTCGTCGCGCTGCCATTGCCCGATGCAAGGACCGCAGGCATTGGCCAATACCTGACCACCAATCGATTCGAGGTCTGCCAGCTGACCGTCTCTTTCGATGGTGTTGAAGATCTGGGTCGAGCCGGGCGTGACCAGAAAACCGCAGGCGGTCTTGACGCCGCGTGAGGCTGCTTGGCGGGCAATGTGGGCGGCTCTGCCCATGTCTTCGTAGCTCGAATTGGTGCAGCTGCCAATCAAGGCATAACTCAACTTGAGCGGATAGCCTTTGCCTTGCACTTCTTTGACAAACTGCGAGATGGGCGTCGAGATATCGGGGGTGAAGGGTCCGACGATATGAGGTTCGAGCGCATCGAGGTCGATCTCGATAAAGCGGTCGAAATACTTTTCGGGGGCGCTCAGCACTTCGGCGTCAGCCGCAAGCAGATGCTTGTTCTGTTCGACTGCGTCTGCCAGATCTTTTCGGCCGGTCGCCCGCAGATAGTCGCCGCACTTTTGGTTGTAGGGGAAGACCGAGGTCGTGGCCCCCAGCTCGGCGCCCATATTGGCAATGGTGGCTTGACCGGTTGCCGTGAGCTGCTCGGTGTCACCGAAATACTCGATGATGGAGGAAGTACCGCCTGCCGAGCCGAGGATGCCGGCCAGCTTGAGAATGATGTCTTTGGGCGACACCCAGCCCGAGAGCTTGCCCTTGAGCTTGACCCCGATGATCAGCGGCCAAGTGAGCGACCAGGGTTCACCGGCCATCACTTCCACGGCGTCGGCTCCGCCTACGCCGATAGCCAGCATCGAAAGACCGCCGGCATTGGGGGTGTGAGAGTCGGTACCGACCATGAGTCCACCGGGGGTGGCCAGGTTCTCGAGGATGACCTGGTGAATGATGCCTTTGCCGGGGGCACCAAAGCTGATACCATGGGCGGCAGCGGCGCTCTTCAAGAAGTCGTAGACTTCCTGGTTCTCGCCGTATGCGTCCACCAAGTCGAGCTTGGCACCGCTGCGGGCTCTGATCAAGTGGTCGCAGTGGATGCTGGTTGGCACTGCCACCTGCTTGAGACCGGCTTGCATGTATTGCAGCATAGCCATCTGGGCGGTGGCATCTTGCATCGCCACTCGGTCGGGCAATAGTGCCACAGAGGCTTTGCCTCTTGCCGGCAGGGTCGTCCAGGTTTGCAGCTGACCTTTGTCAAAGAGGTGAGAAAGAAGAATCTTCTCGGTGAGTGTGAGTGGGCCGAAGCGCTTGCGCGATTCTTTCACCGCCCCAGCTAATTGTTGGTAAAAGTGCGAGTGGCTCGCGTTTGCATTTGCTTGCATAGATTTCTCCACCAAAATATATGTTGAGAAGACCGCACCGACAGTCTTGTCGGTGCGGTTTGACTAGAGATGCCGGTGCCTACTTGCCTGGCTTACTCGGCCGGCATGTCACCGGTGTAGGTTGAGAGCGGGCGGAAAAGCTTGTTGTCCTGAATCTGTTCGGCGATGTGTTCTCCCCAGCCGATAATGCGGCTGGCGCAGAAAGTAGAGCTGAACAGCTGGCGCGGAATGCCGACATGTTCCAGAACCACTGCGGTCCAAAATTCCACGTTGACACGCAGGGCTCGCACTGCTTTGCCCTCAGCAGCGGCACGCTGGCTCTGCTTTTCGGCAAGCACGTTCAGGCAGGTCTGCTCGGTCACCTTTGCCAGTTCGATACGTGGACCGTTCTGTCTTTCGGCAACTCGCTTGAGGCACATCGAGCGAGGGTCGTCGGTGCGGTAGATGCGGTGCCCGAAGCCCATCAGGCGAGTACCACCGGCAAGTTGTGCCCGCACCCAGGCATCGGCTTGGTCGGGTGAGGCGATGGAGTCGAGCATATCGAGCACCGGACCGGGGGCGCCTCCATGCAAGGGTCCCGAAAGGGTGCCGATGCCGCTCGTGATTGCAGCGCCAACATCGGCACCGGTACTGGCGGCGACTCGGCTGGCGAAAGTAGAGGCGTTGAGACCGTGGTCCATGGTCAAGATCAAGTAGGTCTCGACGGCGCGAACGTCGTCCTTGGTGGGCTTCTTGCCGGTCACGCCCCACAGATAGCGCTCGGCATAACCGGCGTTGTCTTTCTTGAGACGGGGGCGACGACCGGTATGCAGCACTTCGACGATAGCCGGAGCGAGAGCGCAAAGAGCCATGATTTCGTCGATGGCTTCTTTAGCAGGGCGTCCCAGCCAGGGCTTGTAGCCACGTTTGTTGGCTATAGCCGAAAGGGCTGTGCGGAAGGCCGAGAGCGGTTCTGCTCCGCGCAGCTTCTTGACCAAATTGATTTCGTCAGCCGGCATCTGGCCGAGGCTCTCGATGCGATTGCGGAAAGCGTGCAGTTCGGCGGCATTGGGCAGTCGACCTTCATGCAGCAGAAACCAGACTTCTTCGATGGTATTGTTTTCGGCCAGGGTGATGGCGTTGTGTCCTGCCAGGACGAGCTTTCCGCCGGCGCCATCGACATGGCTGAGGCGTGTCTTACAGGCGACGACGCCTTCCAAACCGGGAGAGAAAGACGCGACTGTACCGGAGGCCGTACTGGGCGTGTTGGAATTGCTTGGATTGTTAGTGTTGTTGTTCATAGTTCTTTCTCGGGAGACTTTGCCCAGACTCTTTGGTCTGCTTGTATCGCTCGGCTCGAGCGCGTCTGGGGTTAGTCTCAAAAGTGTTGGTGTGGTTGTTGACTGTCGCTAGAAAGAATCTGGAATAAGTTGAATGACTCTTTCACCTAGCATAGCTCTTAGTCTCAATACTCTCTTGGCTACAAGTAAATTAGAGAATTAGAACCTGTGCGGTTGTCAGAAGCTTGCGCTAATTAGCGACTTGCGTATTCGCGTCTCTTGGCATCAATTATTTCTTTATTTTTGTGGTGGCATGGTTGGTGCTCATTTTTCATTAAAGATCATCTTCGCGGCAGTTTGAAAACGACTACTTCGGCGACTTCTATATTGCAGGTAATTTCTATTGGTCCGTGTTTGACTATGATCATTCCGCCCTTGTTTTGGTCGCCTTCTCTATCGCCCAAGCAACGCCTCACCTTTATAAAATCAGGAGCCAAAGCCGTGACTAACAGGGCGCCTTCGCTTTTGAATTCTATTTCTTGTGTTTTGTTGTCTTTGTGGCTGGCTTGAATGGTCAATTCTCCATACTCAGGTAGGGCAACGGTGAGTGAGACTGATTTATTGGTTTCAAAGCCGGAAGAGGAAGATATCTTGCCTCTGTAGAGCAAGCTTAAGTACATATGGGACTCCTTCAGACTGCTTGAGTCTGCTTGTTTGAGGAATTTCGTGGTTGGTGTTTAGTGACGTAGAAATAGAGAGAAAGTGAGGGAAGCGAGGAACATTAAGCAGTTAGCAAATGCCGGCTGTTCTGGGCAAGTTCTTTCAGGCATAGATAGTCGCTCTCGGGCGATTAACTTTTGGGACAACTTGGACTGTCTCTTGTTTTGCTTAAGCAGTGGCAGTCAAATAGGTGTCTTAAGCGTGGCTATCTCCGGCACACTTGTAGCTGCCGCAGAGAGACACCGCTGGCTCGGTTATAAGTTCCGAGAACCAAAAAAGTCTCGAAATTCTGGCGGATAGCCCAGGAGCCAATTCAGCAAGACGAAGATTAGCAGTAGATATCAGCAGCACCGATATTTCAATAGTGAAAGCACAATATTGTTTCGGGACAGGTTGGCAGGGGGCGAGACTAAAAGTCCGAACGAGAAGAAGCCGAGACCAACACCTCGGCGACTCTGACTGCGGAGAAACGAGAAAGGAGAACTCGCATCTTAAACGGCGATAAGCTCGCTGATTAGGCACCGCCAGCCGTGTACGCAAAATTAGCAAATAGCGTGCAAAATGACATTCGAACCCCTGATTTTTGCATTATCTAGAAGTTGGGCGTCCTATAGCCTAGCTTGTGTTTCATTACGCGAAATTGCAGATTGGCTATCTATGCAGGTGTCAGAGTTACGACGTCGCCGGCGAATCCTTTTGGGGTACTCCAGGCGGCTTGATCTCGCCTTGCCACTCCCAAAACTCCCTTACTGATTCCGGCGTGGTAAACCTATCGAGAACTTGCAAAACTCGCTCTGAGACCACCAACTTGGCGGCTGGCACAACACCAAAGTCATCAATCCCAGCTTTACCAGTTATCTTGAACCAGTACCACTTGCCTAAGTCTGAGTCCGGGCGCTCCTTTCGCCATACATGCTTAAATTCCTGGTCATCTCCTGATACTTCTACTTCAGCAAATTCAATCCCGGTAACTGGCGGACGCAAAGCCTCAAGTGTCTGCCTTAGCCTGTCTCTACCGATGAAGTGAAATAGACAGCAAATAAAGTCATCTTTGGGCCACCGGCAAAACTCGTAGTGGAGGTGAGATACAACGCATGGATGAGCTGTCTTCTCTCCCACATACACAGTGTTTTGTCCATAGTCGCCTGAACAATGTGGCTCAAAACGATAGTATTTCATCGTGCTCCTTTCTTCAATGGCGGCACGAAATACCGCCCATACTCCTGATCTAGGCTGCGCATATGATCAATGACTTCCGCTCGTGTGGGATTCTGGTTGTTTTCTAAAAATCGTTTCCAGCTTGCCGTAATCAAGTCATGTACGCCTTTTCCATTGTGTTTTGCCGTCTCAGGTATTCCACTCAGATACTTGAGAGAATGAATTTCTCTTGCCTTGAATAGTCCAGGGTGCCGGTCTAGTAGCGTTTGAGGCAATGCATGATGTACCTCTAAGCCGGTGCCTTTGAGGTGTGGATGTGCTTTATAAAACACTGTCCTATAGCCAGCCTGGATGCGCTCAAGTCGCAGTATTTCCAGCTCTGCATCGGTCATCTTCAATAGTTCTTTTTTTGTTAGTCCGTAAGTCTTCACCAGTTCCCGGTCCTTGAGCGAGTGCTTATTTCCCAACCCAAACACTTGCACCATCGCCATGATATGGTCGCCTAAGCCCTTCTCCTGGGCTTCCTTGACCACCTCGCCAGCCCTCTCTACGGTGCCCATGGCGGCCGCTTCCTTCATCACCTGCCGACTCTTGAGCACCCCGGCAAGCGCCTCCAGCGCCTTGCTTTCCGCCTCCGGGTTCCTCGGCAATACCGCCAGCCCTTCTTGCAGAAACTCCATGAATGCTCCCGGCTTACTGAGCTTTTTTGCCTCTCCCCAAAACGCTGCTACCCCAAACCCCGCGCATATCTCCGACATGATAGCCATCTGGTCGGCCGGGCTCTGTTTCTCATACCACCGGTTCAGCGCCTCACCCGTTCGCCTCAGAGGCAGGCTGTAATCCCCGCTTAGCCTTGCCTCTTGCGCTGTCGCAGCTGCGCCGACGCCAATCTCCACTCCCGCTACAAGCAAGAGCCCTAGCGCTTCTCCTGCCTTGCTTGCATCTTCTCTCGCTTGCTCTGGATTGAATATCAAATCACTGTCATACTTCAAGAGCCCCACCAATAGATTAATACCGGCTAGCAGGGTATCCCGTCCGCTCTCTCCTGTCCTCACTAGTATCTCTTGCGTTGTCTGTCTAATAGACTCTTCCGCCGCTGGCCCGCCTGCCTCCATCGCCTGGGCTAGCTTCTTAATGTCTTCCGGCGTTAGCCTTCTTAGCCCTTCTATCTCTTTCTCTGGATAGCTGACATGCCCTTGCATTGGGTCTTTTAGCTTGGGCGGTAAATCATGTACTCCGCAGTCTTCTTGCTTTGCAGTCAATCGTCGCCTCTGGTCCAGGGCGTCTAAAGCTCCCTTCGCTTGGGGCTCTAGCGCTACAAGCTGCTCTCTTGCTAGCTGCTGATGTTTCTCTTTCTCTGGTCCTGGCTCTAACTTGTTAGCCCAGTCATATAGTGCCTTTACTGGCTCTAAGGCCGGGTTCTTTTCTGCCTGCTTCGCTATTATTGCTCCGGTACTTATTTGGCTTTGGTCATCTACATGCTGATCCGTTTGCGACTTTACCTGGTCCTCCGGTCTAAAGATCACCTCCGCTTTCTTCAGTACCTGCTCGACAAGAAAGTCCCTTGTCGCCCCGGCTGGCAGCTTGTATGCTTGCTCTATTTCCGGCATGAACGACCTCGCCCAGATATCTCCTTGCTGCGCCTTCTGCTTCAAGAAGTCCACTGTTACAGGCTCTATCTTTGCTGTCTGTGCCGTTTGCGTTGTCGAAGTCTGAGCTGGCTTCTCCGTTTCCAGTAACCTTGACGCCAACACGTCATACCCGCCGCCATTTTTCGGCATCACTATCTCTATGCTCTCGTTCTGTTCGCCGCCTGCACTGCCATTGTGTGCATTCTGGTTAAGCGCTTGCACTGCTTTTACATCAGCGGCTCCTGCTACTCGTACCGCCTGGGCTTCCGGCTGATTTTCTAGCCCCTGGCGCTCCAATGCCCCGCTGCCTCTTTTCTCGTCCACATCAGCCATACAGAAGCGCACCTCTCCCGCAGTTGCCCTATTATTCCCTGGTTGGGCTAATTTGAATTCACAAAAACCGTTAGTCGCATAGATATCTTGTTTAGCGTGAGAGCCAAGATTTAGGCTCTAGTAAACCGAGAGCAGCGTCTTGCAAGCCAAGGCACTGCTCTCTCTTTTTTCTTTGTGAGTAATAGACCGGTCGCCTATTTATCGTCTCAAAAAAATTGTCGCCGGCTGAAGAGCAATCGAAATTACCCTTCAGCCAGATAGCTTCTGCAGTTCTAGACTATGCAACAAAGCAGCCCGGTTTCGGGATGCACGTAAAACTGTCCGCTGCATAGAATGTCTTGTTTGGCAGTTATGACAAGACCGTCTCGTATAAAGACTTGTCTTTTCACCAGTTTGAGAAAGTGGTAGACCAGATGAAAGCCCAGCACCGAATGATAGTCGGCGTGCTTTCTAATCTCGCTGTGTACTTCGTCCCAGGGGCGTCCGCAACGCGAGCGCAGAAAACCCAGCAAGGGACCTAGATGATCGCTGAAGTCTTTGCGATGGTCGTCGCGTCCGACTATGCGAGTACTTTTGCGGTGATGAAAATGCCAGCGCGTCTTCATTGATTCGCGCAAGGGCAAATTTTCTAAGCCGCGTTGTTGTTTTCGCTTTTCACCTTTGTTTACACGATAGTCATGGTTTTGCCGAGGTTCATCGAGAACGATGTATTTCATGTCGCTACGCATATAGTCACCACTTCGGTTGTGTTAGATATGGTTCTGCTCTGGCTGGGCGCAAAAGAAAGCGCATTCAGACCAAGAGCGTTGCTCCTTTCTAGGGTTGGCTAAATTGAAACTCTGGTTCTGTTTCGGTTTTTTATTCAGACAAAATGGGGTTAAAAGGTAATGCCAATTTCTAGCAAAATAGAGAGACAGTTGGCAATCAGATTTATGCCTCGACACATTTGAAATGAGCGGCATTGTCTATGCGTTTACATGTCTGCCAGTACATGTCTGCTTGGCTTTGTGGCTGTTGCGACAATCTATCACAAAGGTGTAACTGTAATGGTTCAAGCTGGCCCGACTGTTAGTGTCTCATCAAAAATTACCAGGGCGGCCTGCATTTAATATTGCTCTGAGGTGCCATCATATGTGGTGTGTCTAAGTTGGGGCGAAATTGTGTTGATAATGTGTTGAAGCTGTGGTGAAACTGTGAACATGCCCTTACTACTTAAGCATACTTTTTGTGAGACGGTTTTGGCTCAATAAAGTAAGTCGCAAAGGCTACTTATTAATACTCTGCACTTGTATAGTCGCTGCAAGGCTGAGGCGAAGCCGTAAATTAAGACTGGGAGAGGCTTGACGCCTGCTTTCTCTCGATTCTCTTCAGCCGCGACCGAGAATGCCAAAACTGTTGCTTCGCTTGTGGCTCTCAGGTTGTATGTGTAAACCTGAATTATCTCTATCTTTTGATTAGTTGTCTCCCTATCTCGAAATAAAGCAAACCACTCTAAATTCAGTGCATCGTCATCTTTAGTCTTTCAAGAGCAATTCAACTGCTCTTATGGTGTCACCTGCTTTATGAGAGATGTCGTCGCGGGGCTTTCTGCGAGACCCGTTTCTTTTATTTATTGAGGAATCTTATGACCAAAGTTGAAACTGGTATGTGGGTAATCGTCACTCAGCTTCTGCCTGCAGAAGAACTCGATTTCGCTCCTGAATATTTAGAAAATCGCAAGCTGAATGGCACCGGACTTTTGCGCGCCTGGTTTGGTCGAGACAGACAGCGTGTCTGGGTCGATCACGGCGAGGGTGTGATGGCCGGCTATTTGGCTCGCGAACTTGAAACACTTCATTGAGGTGCAAAATATGAACTCAGAAAAACAAAACTCTCCCTTAGAAGAAACCGAAGGCGGGCTCAGTTTGCTGCGCCTGGCTTTTGCTTCTACCCTGGCCTTAGGGCTTATCTGGCTCATGGGCTGGGGGGTGGCGGTGCTCACAATAAAGGCAGCCTACTCTATTGAGCTGCCTTGGCTGGCGCCCTATCTTCCTTCTCTTTCCATCGGCAGTCTCTCTTTCGGTGTGGCCTTCTTTGCTTTGCTAGCCGGCTATTTGCACTTTGGTGGGCGAATGAAACTGCTCACTCGCTGTTCTCAGCGTTTGCCTTCTTTTCTGCATTTGAGCGGTGATTGGTGCGATTATCCAGCTAATTTGGGCTTCAACTATACTGCCTTCGTCAGCGCTCGTTTCTTTGCCGTTACGGTTTTTGTGTCGGCGCTTGCAGCTCTCGGTCTCGATTATTTGAGTTCGACACATCATGGCCACTTTGGCGATAGCGCTTCGGCGACTCTTGTGTCTTTGCGAGGCGACCGCATCAATTTCTTGCTTGCTGCAATCACCGGTGTTGTCCTTTCAGGCTTCGCCCTAGAAATGGTCTTTCGCGGTTATGTGCAAAATCTCTGGTATTCGGCATTTAAAGCGATAGGGCGCTCACTGACTAGACGTACTGACTATATGCGCTATCTTGCCCATGTCTTTAGTTATGGTGCCGGTGTCGCTGCCGTCACTATTGCCGCTGCTCTTTTTGCGCTGGTTTACGATGAAGATTTTTTGACTGGATTTTACTTGGGTGCGGCGGCAGGCTCTGCCTATGTTTTGACCAGGTCAATCTGGGCCCCTGTTTTTGTACACCTTTTGGTAAAAACAGTCTGGCTTGTGGCGCTTGCGCTCACCATTCATATAGACGAGGGGGCTAGTGAGCAAGCTCTGCAGGCTCAGCCAACTGGTTTGAAAGTGCCGGGTGTTTCAACGGTCTTTCAACCCGGTATGCAAGCTAAACCGATAAGAAAGGTCGTGGAAAATGACTTTACTAAGCCAGATTTTGCTGCTGGTGGCAATGTGCTCATTCAAGTCTGCCGCAGCCAGCAATGTGCTGAACAGATGTCTTTGCTGGAGGCTTTGTCGTCTCAGTTTCCCGATGTCGAGTTTATGCAGGCTGATGAAGCCAACAACAAGATGTTGGTGGAGAGACTGGCTAGAGAACAAGAGGCGATGGCAAAAGGCAGTAAGCTTGCTCTTCCTGTCTATCTTTATGTGAATGGAAATATTCAGGTGGCACCGACCGGCACAGCTGATTTAGCCGACCTGAAGAAGTTTGTCGAACTGAATCGGGCCAGTGGTGGTCCGCAAATGGCTGGGCGCGATCGTGATGAAGGGCAGTATATAAGCCGTTTGTGTAATCCCGAAAATCAAGGCGTTTTCGATGGCAAGGTTTTGTATAACTGCGCCTATGATCTTGTGCTCAATACCGATCTGGCTTTGCTAGATAAAGCCAAGCGTGACGCCTTTGTTCGCAGCTGGAAAGAGCCTGCTTTGCCTGTTTCAACTGAGGCAGAGACGGCAAAGGCGATTGCCGCTATGCTTTCTTCTTTGGACGAGATGCATACTCAGTTCTTTACTGCTGCGCAGTTTGCCAGTCTGTCTCAGTCTTTTGATGCCAGTCTCACTGGTATCGGAGCGCCGGTAATAAGGCTGAATGTTGGGGGCAAGTTGGCTACTCTCGGGGACAACCCGCCGGCCAGTTTGCTGCAGTCACTGTCAAAGATAGATGATGCGACCCCACTGGTGATTTATCCGGCACCGACAAGTGGCAGCCCGGCTGAGAAGGCAGGATTGCAGCGGGGCGACCGTATTGTTGAAGTAGACGGACAGAGTGTGAACGGTATGACAGTCGACCAGGTTGTGGCCGCTATCAGAGGCAAGGAAGGTACCTCGGTTGCTCTGAAAGTGCACAGAGAAGGCACTGCTTCTGACCTGAGTTTTTCGATAACGAGGGCAAAGGTGCAAACTAAAGAAGTTCATCTTGAAGAGTTGAGTGATGGAAAGTTCAAGGTGAAAGTGGATATGTTCGGTAATCGTGTCTCGCAAGAGTTCACTGAAGCGCTTTATCAGGCTTGTACAGGCAGCGCCTTGCCCGCCAATGATGCTGAATTGGTTAAGTTGGTCAATCAGTATATTCCTGAAAAGAATTGCACCAGGGTCAAGGCGATGGTTATCGATTTGCGTGGTAATCCAGGCGGCAGGCTCGATCAGGTCGTAGAGATGATGCAAGCTCTGATCAAAGAAGGCAAAGTGGTGACTACGCTGAGCCGCGCAGGAGACGACATCATCGAGGTGAAGGAATCTGTCAACGAAAAGGACTTTGTGCGCGAGACTTTCAAAGGCGGTAAATCTGTGCGCCTGGAAAAGCAACCACGGATGATGCGAGTATTGCCCGAGGGCCTACCCCTGGCTGTGCTTGTGGATGCAGGTAGTGCCAGTGCTTCTGAGCTAATGTCGGGCGCCTTGCAACAGGGTAAGTTCGCCATCGTGGTCGGTAAACCAAGTTTTGGCAAAGAAGTCGGTCAGGCTGTCAATCCCCTCGATTTTGGCACCGGATTGAAAATCACTACTTTCCGTTTCTTGCCGGGCGGCGCTGACCTAGGGGTGGCGGTAATTCCAGATGTGGAAGTGGCTAACAGCTCTGCTTATCTCGACAATCCGCTCAACCACAGTGATGAAGTTGCGGCAAAGGCATTTGAGGTGCTGGCAGCCACACCTGAAAAATTTAAGGGCATGGACCCTGAACACAGGAAAGCTCTGGAGTCAAAAACTAGAGCAGAGCATGAAGCTCGTGACCGGCGCATTCTTGAGATGCAAAAGAAGAGCGCTGAATAATCAATTTTTTAAACCGGAGTATTTATGAATCAGAAAGTTGTTTCAATTCCCAATCAAGTTAGAGACGGCGACTGGGCGATCTTGTCTGCCTGGGGCTTGCGGCCTGCTGGTGAAGAAAATTCGCTGACACGCAAAGTGACCTTGCCTGCAGGCTGGGAACTGCGTGAACTGGGCTCGCAGTCTGCCTCTAATGTGCCTATGGGTGAGGTGGTGACGAGCGAACTCTACGATGACAAAGGTAGAAAGCGCGCTAACGTAAGCATCAGTACCGCCGTGCGCGCCAATGCTTTCATCAGCTTGTGCCGTCGCTTTACCATTGTGCCCCAGCCTGAGCTCTCTGAGAACCAGGTGGGTTTCAATGTTCTCGATGCCGGTGCGGTCATCTATGCCACCGACGTGGCTAATTCTCATAGCGGTGCCATTACCGCGACTGTGCGTGAATCTGTGCGCAATGTTGCTAAAGACTGGCTCTTATCGCACTATCCCGATTATCACAATGCCGGTGCTTATTGGGATTGATTTTAGTTTTCAATAAAGACAGCAGGTTTGCTTATGCCAATATATCTAGAGAGGTTCATCTGTGGTCCAAGGGATGCACGGGGCAACTGTTCTTTGTACGTCTTGCAGACAAGGCAGGTCTTGTCTCGCGGTCCCATCTTTATGATGGAAAATGAAGTCTTGCGTGTTTTGATAGATGGTCCTTACCGGCTTTCGGTTCAAGGTGGACTGAAGCTCATTAGTTTGGTTGCCGATAAATGCCATTCAATTGAAACCACAGCGAAAAGCTATGGTGGTCTCTTGCATTTCCAGTCGCTTGAGCCAGGCAGACCCGATATTAAGATCGAGGTCTATGTCGAGCCGAAAGTACCGGCGGTGGTGGTGAGAATATGTGGTCATGGCACAAGATATCTGCCCGATTTGGTGGGGGTGCATCTAGGCACGGTGAAAGGTTTTGAGAACATCGAATCTTACAGTGAATCTATTGCCGGGCCTTTGCCTGCTCTTGCGAGCGAGTTCATCGTGCCTTGCAAGGTGGCGCCTGTAGCCGATTCGGGCTGGATTGTCGTCGTCTCTCTTGAGGCTTTTCCAAGGCTACTCAAGATATTGAAGGATACTTGGTAGAGCTAGAGTCTTAACCTTGATAGAAGGAGGCAGCCCCTAGCTGTCTCCTTCGGAGGTGGATTTTTCTATAATTTTTGTACTTTAATACTTCAATACTTCAATACTTTTTCTGCTTCCATGAGGGCGGCCAAAAGTCAATGCTCCAATTGCAGCGTGTTTTCTAGCACTTTTTCAGATCTTGGGCATGCCAAAGAAGAAGACTTTCGTCTTCCTCCGGCACTTTTCGTGATCTTGGACGTATTTCGCAGCGACTGCATGTCATTAAAGACTGCACAAACTTCCATACGTACTCAGACTGGCTGGTACAGCGAAATGTATCCGTGCTGGGTTGGCTGATTCTTTTTAACGGCCTCTGCGCAAGCGCAGGAACCAGCACAAAAGGCTACCTAACCCAGCGTCAATAGCTCTTCTCTGAACTCTGTTTGGTCACGCAGAATGCGGTAAGCTACTTCCGCAATCATGCGTGCAATGGCTACAATAGCCACTCTCTTCCCTCTCCTCTTCAAGATATTGTTGTATCTATTTCGAAACGCCGACGACCTGCTGATTGCCATCCAGGCGTCTTGCACTAAGATTCGGCGCACCAAACCAGAGCCTTGTTTGGTAATCCGCCCCATACGGCTGACATCGGAACTTGCGTAGAGCCGAGGTACCAAGCCTAAATAGCTGCCAACATTTTTTGCCCGCCTGAATCGGCTGATATCGCCAAGTTCCGCCACCAAAAGGAGAGCAGACAGTGTGCCAACTCCTGGAATGGTCTTCAGCCTCTGCGCTGCTTCGCTGTGCTCGGCTATCGCAATTAAGTCCTTGTCTTGGTCGTCTACCAGTCGATCCAGGTAGTCGATTATTTCTAAGGACTCCTGCAGCCGCTCTTGCCGCTCGGGATGCAGACCTCCTTGCTTGTATGCAACTTTTCGACCTTTCTTGGTTGAAATCGCTCGCCCCTTGTTCTCCTTGTCCATCAAAGCATGTGCCACGTTCTTGTACTGAGTCCTGGAGCGCATTAGCTTGGTTCGAAACCGCAGGCGCTCACGCAGTAGCCGTTCTTCTTCTGTGGGCTGGTAGCACACCGGTAGATAGTTGCGAGAAACAAGCTCCATCAAGATTCGACTGTCGATCTTGTCGTTCTTGCACCTGGTTTCTGCGATCAGCCGGACCGCGTAAGTGTTTGCCACTCTCACCTCGCAACCACAAGCTTTTAGCGACTCAATGAACCATTCGTTACCGCGACAATTTTCAATCGCGCAGACGAGCTTGCCGCGGTTCCTGAAGAATCTCTGGACAGACTCTTGGTCACTACTTAGTTTCTCCTGGCAGAGCATGTTCCCTGCTGCGTCTCCCAGGGTTACTACGAAGAACTTTTTGTGATAGTCGATACCGGCATATTTAGGTGCTACTTCTTGTGCTTTTGTGGTATTTCTAGGCATGGGAATATTCCTCCGAAACTGAGCATTGGTTGCCTTTCAACAATCCTTTGCCCAGTTTCGTGCAGCTATGTAAACCGCCGTGGAGCCGCACAGCCCAAGTCCTCTGAACTTGCGACAATCTTAAGCCGGCTGGCGGCGACAGGGTGGAATTAATCCAACCTCTTGGCCGCCGCCCTGCATACATTCTTTTTGATTCTTTTGTCCCTTTTGATTCTTTAAGCAAACGAACTTGTGCAGGGCTTGACTGGTGAAAGTATCTTCAATAGCCGCGTTTGATCAATTCTTCGATGTTTTCTTCGTTCCACTTTGGTTTGCCCATTTGATTGAAACCAACTACATTCACGCCTCTGACCCGATAGTTGTTGAGAGTCTGGGCAATTAGATCTGCTTGCGAGTCAGGGACATAAACATGCGTGATATCAGGCTTTGAAAGTCCTAGTCTTTGGGAAATGCTCTTGCCGATATTTAGTTTGGCGATGGCGAGTTCACCTGGTTCGGCAAATACTCGAGAAGCTCTGGCTGTAACGTCTTTAGCAATGCCAAAGACCACAGGAAAATTGGTCAGTTGCTCGACACTATGGCGGTGATAACAGAAAGACTCAGGGAAACTGCGGGTCATTGAGATCACCCTTCTGCCCATCGCTTCGGTGGAGCTTTCACCTGCAACTTGGCCAATGCCGCGTCTACGCAGTTCGGTGGCGGGCAGCAGGGCTCTTTCGCTGAGAATACCCGGCAAGGCTTTTGAAGTTGTTGTATGGAAAAGATTAGCTAGTGTTGCAGTCGCCTCGTAAGGCATCCAGTCTGGGGCCGTCAAGCTGCTGCGGGCCACGTGGTGGTGCACGCTATTTAGTCCGAGGTTTTTACCTAGTTCGCCTTCATCGTATTGAAAGAATCTCTCTCTAGCTTTGCCCAGACCTCTGGCCATCTCTAAAGCATGATGATCAAGTTCGTCTCCGTATTTGGCCAGTTTGACCATTGACTCTTCAAAGGGACTTAGTTGGGTAAACCCTTGTCTATTCATTGGCTGAGAGAGTGCTTCTCTAATTGCCGCTACTCTTTGCAAAGAATGCCCACCGGCTGTTAGCTCGGCATCGGTGTAAGAAATGAGCCCAGGCTGGGCCGGGCTGGTTCTTGTGGCCGGCTTGCCAAACCAGACTCCCATAAGTTTTTCAAGAAACTGAGCTTGAGTCTCTCCCATGTCGGTCCAGGCTTGGTGGCGCTCATCGGTGCCTCTGGTGGCATTCTGGTAGCGTTTTTCACCCTCCGATACTTCTTTGAAGTACTTCGGTAATTCTCTCTCAAAGCGGGTTATTGGATTGTTTTCTGCTGTAATTGATACCTTGGGTGGTACTGCCACTTCCGGCTTGCCATAGACTAAATTACCTAGGCTATTAATTGGGTGTCGCATGCCTACCTTGTTTAGAGCGGCCCATGAAAGGTTTTGGGTTTCTTCTATGGCTTCCCTCAGGCGCCATTTCCCTGTGTAATAGGCGTCTCTCAATTGTGGCTGTTGGGCAAGTTTACCGGCACCGGTAAAGGTGGCATGCAATCCGGCGCCAAAGAGGGCATAATGAGCCGAGTTACTGAGAACTTCGCTGCTGTTTGCCAATCTGCCTTCTTTGAGAAAGGACTGGGTATAGGAATTGGCTGCCCCCGAGAGCGCTCCAGAGGCGCCGGCCTTAAGGCTTTGGTCTAGCAGGCTAGAGCTGAAGAACTTCTTTGCTTCTAGGGCTTTATTGGTACCGCCCATGATGGCAAAGGTGGAGCCGTTGATGACGGCACTGTCAAGGCGATCGCGCCACATTGACTGACTGTCTTTTGTCGGGGTAAGAAGACCGCTATCCACAGCTCCGGCGGTAAACATAGTGGCGGCAGCGCCGCTCGACTTTTCCAGGGCTTTGCCCATGAGCGGTTTGAGGGCTCCTTTGCTGGCTACCGCCAAGAGTGCAAAGTCGGCGATTTGTCCGACCATATAGCCGGCTTTCCCGCTCAAGGTTTCTGGGCTTTTGCTTGCCTCAATGTCAATTTCTGCGCCAAGAATTTGTCTGACACTATCAACAGGTCTTTTGAGCGCGCCCTTATAAAAACCGTCTGCCAAGTCGATAGGGTTCAAATTGCTAAGGACGCCACCAAGAGAAGACTTCTGAGCAGTCTCTGGTGTTATTTCGGCATTCGTCGCGGTTTGATCAGACATATAGTCATAATGACTGTATTCAGAACTACTGTCAGTGGGGTAAGTACGTAGTTGTAGAATATTATAGAATGTAGTAAGCCGGAAGCAAAAGAGTGTGATTCAGACCCGAAAATTAGCTGATTGCTGATTCTCTATCGAAGAAAAGCAAGGGCGAGTCCTTTCGGACCCGCCCCGCAAGTGACTTTTACTAGAGGCTCTGACTTTTGGCTCTGACTGACTTAGCGACGCCGCGCTTGCATGGTTGCGAGGTCGGGCAAATCGTTTGCCGCCGCTGTCTTAAGAATAAGATAGCGGGTGGTGGCAATACCCAAAATCAGAGATGAGAGAACGATGAGGCATACGACCACGATTCCAACGACCGTGAGCGCGTCTTCGCCGTCACCGCTGAACGCTTCGCCGACAGAGCCAAAGGCGCTGCCGATACCCTCGATGGCATGGTAAGTGTTGTGCACCTGGGCGTAAGTGTTATACGCCGCCACACCATAATTGAGTACTCCTCCCTGCTTGTACGCACGCGCCCAGGAATCGACCATGATGATGAAACCTGTGGCGAGGATGCCCGGGATTACTAGAATGTATCCCAGTGCCAGAGCTGCTTTTGCAACAGGCAGCCCGATCAGTCCAAGAGAGAGGGCGAGAAAGACTTCGGCGATGGTGAAGCACCAGACAAAGCCCAGTGCCGACATTGTCGCCACTACCCAGACGAAGAATTTAGGGTAGCCGCCATGAGCTTTTGCTTCTGCCCAGGCGTAGCCGCAGCCTTTCGCGTTCAGATAGCTGATGCCGAGATTGAGGCACCAGACAAGTGCTATTAGAAGGACTTCCATTTCGGAACCTCTTCAATTTTTGTTGGATTTAGCACGCCGGATGCTTTGTTTAGTGAGTGTCTAGTCCGGCTCATGACACTAGAAACACAGAAGTGTTCCTCGCTTTTTGTTTTTCTTTTCGGTCCTAACCCGGACCTGCCGCACGCTCCTTCTGTACGAGCGCCAATGCTACCCGGGTACTCTTAAAGCTAGAAAAGCTCAGAGAAAGGGTAGTTGAGGATTTAAAATCAAATCGAGAGAGGGGACTTACGTCCCCAGATTACAAATAAGTTTGAGAGAGGGGACTTACGTCCCCAGATTACAGATAAGTTGAGAGAGGGGACAAAGTCCCCAGATTACAGATAAGTTGAGAGAGGGGACAAAGTCCCCTCTCTCTGTACTTCCCTGGTCGTGTCAGGCAACGATCTCTTCGAGACGCACGCGCAGGCGTCCCTGAATCTCGACGACTTCGCAGACTCGCACATCGACCTTGGAGTCGAGAGCGATCTGGTCGAACTTAGCAGAGCGCTCCTGGTGGAGCAGTCCCTGCAAGTCGTCGCCGAGCGAGATGATGGCATAGTTCTCGGCCAGTCGTTCGACCTCGCCCCTGATGACCGTCTGAGCGTTCATCAGTTGCTCAGCAGCCTGCTTGCGTGCGCGACGCAGAACAGTCCACTGGCTGACACGGAAGCCCGGAGCATTATCGATCGTGGTCTCAGAGAGCACGTCGACCTCGATTTCCGAACCTTCGGTCAAGCTGGTCAGAGTCTGGGCGCGAGCCTCAGGCGTCTTGCCAATCATGCGGCTGATGTGGAGGAAGCCTTTAGCAGGCCCCTGCTCACCATCCACAAGCTGAACGATGACGCCGTTCTCGAGAGTGTTGTCCACCTTCGAGAAGGTCTTGCCGATCACCTTTGCCTTGACATTGAAACCGATCATGGTTGTACCTATTTGGGTTGCTTCCTGTCGAAGCGGTTTGCACTAGCGACTTGCGCTAAGGTAGATACCAAGCCGCCTGACAGGTGAGCGGCCGGCTATGCTGTGAGCATAGGGAACTTCATTCGAAGATCTCCCCAGTTAAACACTGTAGAAAGTTTCCTTGTTTAACCAGCACCTCGCTTCGAAACGAGGCCCCACCGCCAGGAAGGTAGTTGAGTTAGTTGAAGTCTGTTGAGGCGGATCGAGGATTCGATTGTGTTTACGCATGGACATGGTCCTTTTCTTGGTTTGTCTGACTTGCACTTGCTTCCGAAGTTCTTCAAATAAGGAATTTACGATTTGGGGTGAGCTTGCGCCCACCCCAAATCAGCTCTCATGCCGCCCGCTTACGATTGCGAGCCGTAGACGAGTCCATGTCATTGGACTCTGCCGCCTGTTCAGGCTTCTTGTTTTCGACCAGCTGGCTGACCAGCTTGCCGAGCAAGAGCACCTGCAACGGTACCGAAGCACCGTAAACAGCCGACAGCCACCACTTAACGCTATAGGGTTCGAGCCTATGCGTAAAGTCGTATACGTTCGCAGAACCGCTTGCAACGGCCGCGAAGAGCACAAAGAGAGCTGCCCAGATGATAGGCTTGCCCGTCTGCTGGAAGCGGATCAGTACCAGTTCTGCGACAAACAGACCAAAGTCCTGAACCACTGCCTGCATCAGAGCGAGCCACCATGTCATGCCGGTCACGTCCGCCACCGCATTGGTTTGGTGGATGAGCGAGAGCGAAAGCAAGACAAGCTGAATGGTGATCGCCAGTTTGACCAACATCTGATCGTACTTACCATCTGACAGATACCAGTTGGTAAGGCCCGTGAAGAGCTCGGTGAGCTTTTTCATGCAAGTTGCCTAGATAAATAGGGTTGTAGGCGGTAGCCGCCTACAGGAGTCGGACTGCTCCCCAATCAAACATTTCCCTGTTTGATCAGCACCTTCGTCCGCAAGAAAGGCCCCACCGCCGGGAGTAAGCCGCCGCAATTAAAGATGGCGAATGACGAGACTAAGACGGATAGGGGGATTATAGGAAGAGGCACCTTGCGAGCGCCTCTTCCCTTTGTATTGAATGCTCATTACCTGTGTCCTGCAATCAAACTCTTGATCTGACTAAGCAGACTTTCGAGATGGCGCAGGCGAGCAGAGTCACGCTTTTGCCGGTTCTTGTTGCCCTTGCTTTCCGGGTAAATTACACGGCCGCTCAAGCTGCGCTCAGGTTTGCCATCGTCTGAGAGGGATTTCTGTACCTCTTCAAAGATGACTCCAGGCACGCGTCTCAGCTTGCTGTGCAATTCTTTCCACTGGCGCTTAGACAAATCACTCTTAATGAGCACTGAGACTCTTTCTCTTGTGAAAGAGATTGAGGCCAAGGCTGTTTCGGAGTTCAAGATGACGGCGTCGGCGCGGTTTGCTTGTGGTTTGACTTCAGGTTCAACTTCGCTAACCAGAACCGGATTCGGTTCGTCCTTTACCAGCGCTACCTCGGAGACTGGCTCCGGCTGCGCCACGGTAGGCAGTTTCACTGCCTCCAGCGATTCTCGTTTCTGGTCGGAACGAAGTCTCGCCAAGGTAAGGATTTTTGCGGTGTAGCTGCCGGGGAACCACTCTTTATGACTACCGGCCAGGTTGAACATTTCTGTGCTAATACGAGCCAGAAAAGTCGTTTGTAGCGGAACCAGAACGCCTAGGAAGACTCCGAAATACCAGCGGTAGGTATACGGCTCACTGAGCTGGGTCATACCCCAGACCGACATCAAACCGATAATCGAGGCATTGAAGATGCCTAGACACCAAGCGTAATGACCGTTCAGGGATCTTTCCCAGAGTCTGCTTAGCGCGAACTGGCTGAAGAGCAAACCACTTGCTATGACGATGGCGAAGAGCAGGGACAGGAACCAGCCCTGTTCGCTAATCATCATCAGGCCGTCTGCCACGAAACCTATTTGCGTAGCAGCTAGTAATAGATTGAGCACGAGGGTGGCCACGGCCAGGTCACCATCATACCGCCTGGTTAGGGTCGACATTGATATCTCCTGTTTGAGCCATGCGGCGGGTCGCTCTGCTATCTTGCGCAAAGCCACCTGCTCCATTGCCCTAACAAAGAACCAAATCTGCCGGACTGAAAGTCCATGTGAAAGTTGAGATAAATGCAGTGCTTTGGTTCTTTTGGTTTTTATCGATGTCTCTTTGGGCTGTTGGGATTTCTAAAACGATACTTAGAATCTGCCCTTTTGGAAGTGCCATTGTCAATGGTGTCGCTGTGGCTGCATTAGCACAAATTGAGATTTAATATGGTGATTTCTTTTGCTAACTCTTGCGAGCCGCATGGCAACTCGCATATATAAAGGTACGCCTTAAGAATTGCGCTAGCTAGTGGTATCGCCGGTGGTATTATAGATGGGCGTGCAAAATCGCACCCGTAATGCCATTGATTGCGGGTGCGATTTTATCTATAGCTGCTATTAATGCCGATTGCGCGTGAAAATCATGTGAAAGTGATCTGACTTTCAGTGTTTCTTTTCAGAAAATAAATCGCTTTTCTGTCTTGCTGCATTTATGGACAATTGAGGCAAGCTACTGTCTGAGCGCCTTTCGCCAATGAGGATAAGTAGCAAACAGAATACTGCCGGCGCAAAGTGGCCAGCAACCGGCGATGGCGAAGGTAGTGATCCAGAGAATTTCTTTAGTAACAAACAGACGAGAGGTCCAGCGGTAATTGTCTACATCAGGCGCCGGCATTTTGCTCTGTGATTCTTGCAAATCAAAACTCAATTGTCCGTGCAGAAAGGTTATGAATACTGCAGCGGCGCCTAACCAGTCGGTTGGTCTGTTGCCGCTCATTGCAGCTATACTGCTTAGGGCAATGGCGACAAGCAGAGCCTCCAGCATGGTTATTTGGCTCACCTTTAGAGCTAGTGCGCTACTTTTCTCAGGCAAAGATTTTGTTTGCAGCATAAAACCTTCCGGGATATGGCTGGGCTTGAAAGCAATCCCTATTTTTATGCCCCTTTCTGTCAATTTTGATGCATTATTAAACGTTGTAGTAAGAAAGGGCAAAAAGGGGGAGAATCGAAAATTGATTTCGATTCTCCCCAAGTCTACTGCCTAGGTCTTACTCTTTGTCTTTGCTGTGCATCAGACGCCAGACCACAGCGGTCATGAGCGTGGTGAGCATGAAGACCAGGTGGATAGAGATATGCGCTACCCAGATTTCGGTCGGCACCACATCGACGCTGACCAGGTCTTTCAAGATCATGACGCTTGATACACCAGTGAAGGCAAGACCCATCTTCACTTTCAGCACAATCGTGTCGACCTTCCTGAGCCAGAAAGGCCCTTCATTGTGCAGATGCTCCTGGAAGCGCCGCACATAGATTTGATGCCCGCCCATGATGGTGACGATGAGCAGGGAGCAGATCATCGCCTGGTCGAGCAAGGTGACGATGGTGATGAGAAGAGCCTGGTCGATGGCTTTGTCTGCCTCCAGAAGGTTGGGCAGATCCAGTACCAAGAGCGCTACTTTGAAGAGGAAGCGCGCCAGGAAGACCAGAAGCGCCAGCGTCAGACCGATGTTGATCGGATAGAGCAGCCAGCGAATCTGGTAGAGCCAGTCGTCCAGTTTAGGCTTGGTTTCGGGGGGTTGTGACATAGCCCCTCCTTTCTGAGGTTGCGGTTACTTCGTCTCTTCTTTGCGAGGAAAGAGCAGGGACAGGACCACCGAAGCCGTGATGGTCACGGCAATGACGCCCAGGGAGAGGAGCACCGGCACCTTGAAGAAGTCGACGATGAGCATCTTGGTGCCGACGAAGACCAGGATGAAGGAGAGACCGTACTTGAGGAGGTGGAAGCGGTGCACGACGCCGGCCAGCAGGAAGTAGAGCGACCGCAGACCGAGGATGGCGAAGACGTTGCTGGCGAAGACCAGGAACGGGTCGGTGGTGACGGCAAAGATGGCCGGGATGGAGTCGACGGCGAAGACCAGGTCGGTGACTTCGACCAGAAGCAGGACGAGGAAGAGCGGAGTGGCGTGCCAAACCAGCTTGCCGCCGCTCTTGAGCGTGGACTGCTTCACGAAGAAGCGGTCTTCGTGATACTGGTCGGTGACCGGCATCAGCTTGCGGAACCACTTCAGGAGCCTGTTGTCTTCAGTCTTGACCGCAGTTTCGTGGTTCTGGAAGGCCATCTTGGCGCCGGTGAAGAGCAGGATGGCGCCGAAGATGTACATCACGAAGTGGAACTGTTCCACCAGATAGGAGCCGGCTGCGATCATGGCACCGCGCATGGCAAAGGCGCCGAGAATGCCCCAGAAGAGCACTCGGTGCTGATACTTGAGCGGCACTGCGAAGGCGCCGAAGAGCAGCACGAAGACGAAGATGTTGTCGACCGAGAGGGCTTTCTCGATCAGATAGCCGGTGAGGAATTCGATCGCCGGCTGGGTGCCCATGGTGTAGTAGATGACGCCGTTGAAGGCGAGAGCCAGCGCGACCCAGACCGCGCTCCAGGTGACTGCTTCCTTGAACGAAGGCTCGTGCGCCTTACGGTTGAAGACGCCCAGATCGAGGGCCAGCATGAAGGTGATGAGCGCGCCGAAGCCGCCCCAGAGCCACAGTTGAGTGGATTCCATGTTTTCTATCCTTAGATTTGGTTGATGATGCGGTCGATTTGCGCCCACAGCTCAGCATCATGCTCTTGGCTGAAGGCGCGGATGATGAACCTCTTCAGGTTCGGTGCATCGAAGTTGTTGACGTACAGTTCTTGCAGCGCTCGCTTGAGCAGTGCGGCATCGAGGCGGCTGAGCACCAGCACGTCGTCCACGCCGGCCGAGCGAACCATGAGGAAAGCCAGGTTTTCGGCAATGGTGGGAAGGAAGTCGGGACTGTTGGGCGGCACCGTTTCACGCAGATACGGAAAGGCGCTTCCTTGCACATACCAGACCTTGGTGGTGAGATCGAATTTGCCCAAAAGCTGCTTCAGCTCTTCCTGCTCTTTCGAGGCTGGGTTTGGCTGGTTTTGCAGCTCTTGGAAGAGAGTGGCCGCCTTGGTGGTGATGGCCAGGATGTGATGGAAGTAGGGACTGGATGATTTGAGGGGAACCTTGTTGCTGGAAGTTTGCATAGATACCTCGCAAATGATGGCAGAGGCGGTTGATTAACCGCCTCCGCCTTGGTTTGTCAGGCTACTCGTTGCTGCCGAGGAGCTCGTACAGATTGGTGCCGTTCACTTCGCCGAAGAAAAGCATGCCCAGGGTGATGGCCAGACCGCCGGTGAGCATCAGCCACTTGACCAGGGGATGGGTCGGGTTGTCCTTGCGCCACTGCCGCTCTCTTGCGATCACCGCCTCGCGGAAGAGATCGTCTTCGCTCTTGCCGGCGTTGGCCAGGGCGATGCGCTCCTCCTCTTCCTTCTTGAGGCGCTCCTTTTCGGCACGCTCGGCGCTCTCGGTCTTGAGCACCTCGATATAGGCGTCGCACTGCCGGGTCGCTTCCTCGACGATCTTGCCGAGCTTGTCGCTGAAGTCCTTGAAGTGCGTCTCCCGGTGCTCCTGCATGGTGCGGGCCAGTTCGCTGCGCGCGCTCTCCGCCGTCTCAGCCAGGTCTTCCTTGATCTTGAGGAAGAGCGGATTGCGGTCGATGCTCTTCTCGACCATGCGGCGCAGGATGAATTCGCTCAGCTTGTCGCCCTCCAGCTCGTAGAGCTTGTGCTGGGAGAGGAAGTCGACCAGGTCTTCCGGCGTCAGGCGGCTGACCATGAGCACCTGCTCGGGAGCAAGTTCGCCCAGCTTGGCGGTCATGATCTCGGCCATGTAGCGGCTGAGGGCCTCGATGTACTCACGCCCGGTGGGCGAGTTGAGCACGTCGGCGTCCATGGAGAGCGTGTGGTAGACATAGGGAGAGGGACGCGGAGCCAGAAGCGCCCTCGCCAGCCGGCGGCGATAGACAATGCTGTAGAGCTTGTCCTTGTCGATCTCGATTTCCTTGGGCTTGAAGGGCGACTCGGTGCGGTAGCTGGTCAGACCGAACTTCTTGAAGAGTTCGCGCAGCCTGGACAGCCGAGTCGCGTCGGTGCGGGAGTCTTCCAGAAGGATTTTGAAGGTCTCGACAAAGAGGGGCGTCAGAACATTAGACTTGGTTTCGGTCGTCATGATGGGTCTCTCGTTGTTTGAGTTGTTTTCGCAGGTGGAAGGCAGTGGTGCCGTCGCCAGGACGGTTCCTGGTCTCGTAGAAGCGCGCCGCCAGGTCGATATCGTCCTTGTCGGCTGATTCGGCTCCTCTTCGCTTGACGCGCAGAAGGGCGCGGATCTGTTCGGCGCGTTCTCTTAAAGGACCAGAAGGGTCGAGGTTGGGCACTGCACCGGTGCTTTTTCTTAAAGCACAAAAAGCAGCCAGTTCGTCGAGGCTCTGGGCGGTGGCGAGGGTCTCGTCGCCGACCAGTAGAGACGTCTCTTCCAGATGTTCGAGAAGTCTCAGTTGTCTGCGGAACATGGATGCCGAATCACTTGGTTCTGAAATGACACGAAGTATGTTTTTCACCTCGGCGCTCTCGAGCCCGAAATAATGTTCGGTCCATTCGAGAAGCTCCAGCGAGGCCTGTTCGACAGCTTCCTGAGGTAGCACCCTTGCTGCAATTGCTCGCAGCTTGAGAACTTCCAAATGCAGGGCAGGGTCCTTTTCGCGCTTTTCCTGGTCGAAGCGATCCAGCAGTCTTTGCAGGGTTTTCAGAGCCAGATCGGCTTGTTTGCCGTCTAGTTCGAAACGTGCAACTGCCAGTTCAAATTCGTCTACATCTTTATGGATAGGACGACCGAGTTCGTCGATGATCCGCAATCCATAATAGAACCAGGCGGCGGCTGACTGACGCTGATGATCTTGGGCCAGCAATTCGCCCATACATCTGATATTGCGCAGTCGGTAGACATGAACATCACCGTAAAGTTCGCGATCCCTTTTTATGAACTGTCGAGTGAACTCGATGCTTCTTGCCAACCCCGGCTGCTCAAGGCTTCTCGCGGAGCCTTGGCTTGAGTTGGGTAGGCAGGCGTCCCGGGCAATCTTAAAGATCGACTTGTGGGCGTCGGGTTCTGCGTAGCGATCTTTCCAGAGAAGATATAGTTCGCGCAAGATAAGAAGGGCAACACCATAGCCAAGAAGCATAATTACTCCTTTCGTTATGGAACCGCTCAGATGGGTATCTGGGCGGGACTTAGGAAATTGCGGTGGGAATGGACTGGGTTTGAATTAAGGTTTGCTGGTATGGAAAGTTATGAATATGCATGTATGCATAGTTATGCAAATAAGGGAACGTTTGCAAGTTTTCCTTAAATCTGACTGCATGCCCCGAAAAACTGGCGAAAGGATGCCTTGCCTGGGCTTGTTTTGGCTTGGTGCGGCTTTCTAGAGGGGCGGGATTGCTAGCCTTTGCCAAAATTGGATTGAAAACTAGCCTTGTCGCGCCACCGCATCCGGTGAATTTACACTGGCGCGGTTTATGCTAGCCCTTTACTTTCCCTTAAGAATTAGCCTCGGCGTTCCTTTATATAGCGCCTAGAGAGCCGGTTTAGCCTATGCAGTTGGAGCTGCGGTGTGGTGGCGGTGGTGGTGGTAGTGGGAAGGTTCTTAAGGTGGGTTGCAAAGATAGATAGTTGCGAAAAACAATGTATGCATAGTTATGCAAATGACTGGCGCAACGCAAGCCTTTCCTGAATTTGGCTGACGCGGTCGCTTGCCCCAGTATTTCTAGGTGCCATAGCTGGGAACTGTCAAATTTGCTTGTATTGCAGTCTCTGACAGGGTCGGGATTCGTTTCTATGTGAACGTGCTGTGAACAAAACCGAGCTAAATTGCCACCAGATTTGGTGTTGTCAGGGTGGCGCGGCTAGTGCGGGGTTTCGGCTGTATCTAAGGTATACTCAGCGTTTCGGCTGTCTTTCTTTTCTCTTTCCGTAATCTTTCGTTGATGACTTTTAGAAAGGATTTTACTCGCTTTAGTCGGCCGACTGCTAGGCCAAACTTGGGCCTGGATTGGTTCTCGGATGATTGAGCGGGCGGCGTGATTTTGATGTCATGGTGGCGGTTACGGTGCTAACGTCTTTATATCTCGCAATAGATCTTATATGATGTAGTAAGATTGCGGAAAAGGAAAGGCATGGAGGTTGGACCTTCTCATGCCTTCTGAACTGCAAGCGTTTACTCCTCTTGGCTATTTCTTGTGATTCTCTGCCATCGCCGCCAGCTTGTTGATTTCGGCAGAGATTAGCAGGACCAGGCTCATCAGCCAGAACCAGACCATAAGCATCATCAAGCCCCCGAGAGAGCCGTAGGCGGTGCGGTAGTTGGCGAAATGTTCCAGGTAGTAGCGAAAGCCCGAGGTGGCCAGAAGGAATACCACGGTGCCAAAAGTGGCGCCGGGAGACACCCAATGTTTGCGTCCGGTCCTCTTGTGAAGCGATGGACCGAAGTGGAAGGTGAGGGCGAAGCTGGCGTAGATTACCGCAAAGAGCAGAAGCCAATGCAGCGCTGTGGCGCCGAGCAGAAGCCAGCCCGAGAGAGCCAGCCACTGGGTCAGTTTGGGACCGACCAGTATGGAAACGAAGGCGAAAGTGAAGAGCCCGGCTTGCATGAGAACAAGCGCTATCGCTGTCAGCTGGAGGCGCCAGTATGAGCGGGCTTCGCTCACCGCGAGGATGCGATTGAGTGAGTTGATTACCTCTGAAAAGAGGCTTGTCGAGGTCCAGACCGCCAGAAAGAGAGTGATGCTAATCACCCCTAGGCTCGGCTGGGTCTGAATATGTGCCAGTTGGGCGAGGATGAGGTCCGCCACATCGGTTGGAAAGAGTTTCCTCAGGATCAAGCCGACATCGCCGCCGGTGAAGCCGGGAGCGTTGCCGCCGCCAGCTGCTAGGTCGGGAAGCAGCTTGGCTGCCACCGTGATCACCAGAGTGATGAACGGTATGAAGGCGAGCATGGCGCTGTAGGCGATTGCCGAGGCACGAGAGAGGATCTCGTGCTTATTCAAAACGAAGCGGATAGCTCGGTAAGAAAGCTGAGCCAGGGTCAGCTGTTTGCGCAGCAGGTGCTCTTTGAGAGTGTTTAACAGGTCTTTTACTGCCATGGATACCTCACAGATGAGCGCGCCTTGGCGGCGCGCTCTCTTTAAAGACTGATAGACCAAGATGCCCTTCGCCCGGGATTTACATAGATCTGCTGTGCGGGCTCGGGCACATCGATCTAATGCCGGACCTTCAGACCAACATGCCCTTCGCCCGGGATTTACATAGCTTTGCTGTGCGGGCTCGGGCACATCGATCTAATGCCGGACCTTCAGACCAGCATGCCCTTCGCCCGCACAGTGTCCACCCACTTCGGGAATTCGCGGATGATGCGGCTGTAGAGCTCTTCGTCCTTGATGTCGCGGTAGTCGTCGATGGCGAAGAAGCCGGCATTGTCCACGTGGCGGCCGGTCAGTTCGTCGAAGCGTTCGAGTACGCCGTAGCTGGAGCCGCCGAGCCCGACGAACTGCCAGAAGATGTTGTGGCGCGACGCGTCGATGAGCACCTTCTCGATGGCGCGATCCTTGTCGATGCCGCCGTCGGTGACGAAGATGACGAGCGTCGGGATGGTCTTGGAGCCCTTGCACTCGTCCATGATGGCCTGCATCACCGGTGGCTCGTTGTTCTCCCAGCCCAGACCGGGAACGATGCCGGCAGCGAGGCTGCTGCCGCCGCTGAAAAGACCGCCGAAGAGTCCGCCGCTCTTCTTCTCCGGCGCCTTGGCTGACCGTCCGGCGCTGGAACCATCTTCACCGCGCATGAGCGAGGCGACATAGCCGTCCAGGTTGCCGAGGCTGACCGTGGCGAACTTCTTGAAGCTGCTGGCGTAGACCCAGAACTCCAGTTCGCCGTTGTCGTCCAGATTGAGCGCCAGCGTCGCCAGGCGATCGGTGACACCCTGCATCATGTCGGGCCACATGCGACTGGTAGAGCCGGAGGCGTCGAGAACCATGACCACGCGGGCGACGATGCCGTCCACCTTGTGCTTCTTGAGTGAGACAGCTGCCGCCTTTTGCAGGCTGACCAAGCGCGAGCCCTTGCGCTCCAAGTCCGCGGTGACCTGGTCGGCCTTGGAGAGGCTGATCTTGTTCTTGACGGGAGCCGGTGCCGCTTCCTTCTTCTGCGGTTCTTCTTCGGCGATTTCGATGCCGAACTGGGTGGCGATGGCCCCCAGTCCGCCGGTGAAGCCTTGGGCCACATGCCGCACCTTCCAGACACCGTTGCGGCGGTAGAGTTCGCCCACGATAAAGGCGTTCTCCACCGTGCCTTCCGGTGCGAAGCACGACACTTCCTTGCCGGAGGCATCGAGCAGGCTGACCATGCAGTTCTTGACCTGGGCAAAGGTGGCCGGCGTGTCGGGATCGATGGTCAGGGTGAGTTCGATACGTTCGATATCGGCCGGCACTGCCTTGAGGTCGACCGTCATGCTGTGCTCGTAGCGACTGCCGGTCGCCTTCTTCTCGACATAGTTCACCGAACCTTCGGGAGAACGAGTCTGGGCGTAGAAGACGAAGTCGGCTTCGCTGCGCACCTTGCCGGCGGCGTTGAGCATGATGGCCGAGAGATCGGTGTTGGCGCCGTCATGGACGGCTTTGATGGTCAACTTCTCGGTGGGAACTGGCGCGTTGGCGCCCTTCTGTAATTGGTTCATTGGTTTTCCTGATTGTGGAGAGGAAAACTGGGAGCGGTTCGTTTCAGGAACCGCTCCCGGAAGTGGCTTCAGTTGCTCTTCATTGCTGAAAGCACGAAGCTCCAAGAGGAAAGGGTAAGCGTTACGGCGAACCATTTCGCCAAGACGCTTACCACCCCGATTTCAGCATGCACCAGGAAGGGCAGGCTGAGCAGGAAAACTGCCGCGGTGGCGGCGAGGATGAGGAAGGTGTTCGGGTGCTGTGCGCAGAAGCGCGGCACGACGTTTGTCTTAGCCAACAGTGCGGCAAGCACTGACACGATTAGAGATGCCAGCGCCAGAGAGATAAACAAAGAGATAGACATCTTTTGCCCTCACCTTACTTGCTGATCTTGACCACCCACTCGACGAAGCCGTCGCCGGGTTTGCTGCCCACATGCTGTTCCCAGAACCAGGGGCGGTGGCAGGTCGCTTTCCAACCGGTGGCTACGAGATAGCCAACGGCAGCGCGCACCAGCTCTTCTTCGTAGCGGTCGCCGGCAAAGGCGGGGTCGCTGTGCCGATAGAGATAGATGCGATTCTTGAAGGTGACACCGCCGGTGGCGGCGGCGATGACGCTCTGGGCGAGAGCGCGGGCGCGCTCTCCCACGGTCATTTTTGCGGTTGCCTTATCGTTCGCTTCCTGGGCGGCGATATCGGCGGGCGAGGGCAGTTTCAGACCAACTTGGGTCATGAGCAGATTCCACTTCTTGTGGCTGGTGTTGCGTTTTTTTGTCTCTAACGGGTCAGACCAGGCCCACCTGCTTGAGCAGGAAGGCATAGTCGAAGGCGGTTTCTTTGAGCGCGTCGAAGCGCCCAGACTTGCCGCCGTGTCCGCCGGCTTCGAGAAGAATCTTGAAGAGCAGCGGGGTGTCGTCGGTCTTGCGGTCGCGCAGGCGCGCCACATACTTGGCCGGTTCCCAGTACATCACCTGGCTGTCGTAGAAAGCCGACTTGACCAAGATAGCAGGGTAGGCGCCGATATTGATGTTCTCGTAAGGCGAATAGCGACGGATGTAGTCGTAGTCCTCCTTGACCTTGGGATTGCCCCACTCTTCGAATTCGCCCACCGTGAGCGGCAGCGTCTCGTCGAGCATGGTGTTGATCACGTCGACGAAGGGCACTTTGACGATGGCGGCCTTGAAGAGGTCGGGTCGCAGGTTGAGCACGGCGCCCATGAGCAGACCGCCGGCGCTGCCGCCTTCCATGGTGATGAACTGCGAAGAGGTGTAGCCTTCGGCGATGAGATATTCGGCGCAAGCGATGAAGTCGGTGAAGGTGTTCATCTTCTTCTTGAGCTTGCCGTCAGCCCGCCAGCTTTCGCCCAGCTCGTCGCCGCCCCTGATATGAGCAAGGGCGTAGACATAACCGCGGTCGAGCAGGGAAACCCGCGCTGCGCCGAAAGTGGTCGGCAGTCCGAAGCCGTACGAACCGTAGCCGTACAGATGCAAGGGATTGCTGTTGTTCAGCTTGATGCCCTTCTTGTAGACCAGCGAGATGGGCACGAGGGTGCCGTCGGGAGCCGATGCGAAGAGGCGCTTGCTCTCGTAGTCGGACGCCTTATAGCCCGGCACTTCCTGCACCTTGACCGTGGTCATGCTGCGCGAGCCCATGTCGTAGTCGAGCACCGATGGCGGTGTCACCAGCGACTGGTAGCTGAGGCGCAGGGTGGTGCTGTCGTATTCCAGATTGCCAGCCGAACCTACGGTGTAGACCGGCTCGGGGAACTGCACGTCGTGGCTGACATTGAAGTCGTTCAAGTCGATGATCTGAACACGCACAACGCCTGTGTCTTTGCGGAAAGCAACCAGATGTCCCTTGAAGAGAAGGAAGCCGGTGAGCAGCACGCCGGGCTGGTGCGGCACCACTTCTTGCCAGTGCTGACGAGCCGGCTTGCCCACCGCCGTCTTGAAGAGGCGGAAGTCGGTGGCTCCTTCATTGGTGCGAATATAGAAGTGCTTGCCGTCATCGTCGACATCGTACTTGATGCCGGCAAGGCGCGGCATCAAGGTCTTGAACTGACCGAGCGGCTTGTCGGCCGGCAGTCTGGCGATATTGCCGGTGGTGTGGCTCTCGCTCTCCAGATAGATGTAGCGACCGCTGCGCGAACGAGCCACGCCGACCCGGAAGAACTCGTTCTTCTCTTCCTTGATGAGAACGTGGCTCTTGGTGCCGAGCTTGTGCCTGTAGACCTGGTTGGAACGCTTGGTAACGGCGTCCTCGGTGGTGTAGAAGAGAGTCTTGTTATCGGAGGCCCAAGCCACCGAAGTGACGCGCTCAGCCAGAACAGTCGAGGTCTGACCGGTGCGCAGGTTCTTCACCACCAGCTTGTACTGGCGGAAGCCGGTGTCGTCGTAAGCGTAAGCCAGGAAGTTCTGGCTGGGGCTGAGGCTGGACGGACCGACCTGGAAGAAGGCCTTGCCTTCGGCCAGTTTGTTGTGGTCGAGCAGGATCTGCTCGGGACCTTCTTTATGGCCGCCCTTCTTGCCATTGGAAAGCAAGGGCTTGCGGCAGGAAACCGGATATTGCTTGCCGGTTTCGGTGCGGCTGTAGTAGAGGAAGCGGCCGCGACGGTTGGGTACCGAGGTGTCGGCTTCTTTCATACGCCCGCGCATTTCGGCAAAGAGCGCCGCCTGCAGGTCGTTCGTGTCGCTCATGTAGGCATCGGCGTAGGCGTCTTCGGCACGCAGATGAGGCATGAGGTCGGCGTCGTCCCGATTGCGCATCCAGGCATATTCGTCGACCAGGGTGTCGCCGTGCAGCAAGGTCGTCACTGCAAGCTTCTTGGCGCGCGGGGGACCGGAGTTCGTCTGTTGGGTATTTCCCGACATAATCAGTTCCTTTCTAAATTTGTTTTTTCAGAGGGCGAGGTCCCAAGCAAGCGGAAGCTTGAGTGGGACCTGCCGAAATGCCAGTTGCTATTTGTTGGCTCTTAGTTCTGGATGTAGTACGGTGCTTCTTGGCTTTCGCCGAAGACACTCTTCCAGCCCGGAGGCAGGGCGCGACGCGCGCGGAAGACGCCGGCGCGCAGTTCCTTCAGCTGCAGCAGGAAGTCACCTTGGGGCGCCAGGGTGCCCGCCGGAACGACCTTGCCCAGCACCTTGTCGGGCATGAAAGGCAGGTCTTCCTGCAGCTTGAAGTCACTGAAGTCGACTGCCCGCGTTGCCGCCGTCGTGCTCATCTTGCACGAAGCTGCCACCAGGGTGTGATTCAGCTCCACCTTGCCGGTTTCGATCTGGCCGTTGTGACCGTCCAGACCGGGCAGATAGAGCAGATGGCTGAACTTCTGCATCGGCTTGTAGCGGATGAGAGCGCAGCCGGCACGGGCCGCCGCTTCTTCTGCAAAGCAGAAGAGCACGAAGGTCCAGCGAGGGTAGAGCTTGTCCAGCTGGGCATAGAGCTCTTGGTTGATGGTCGGGCGCTTGGCCTGGTCGACCTGGTCGAGCGCGCCGGCGATGGCTTTGGCACTGCCGGCGATGAGCACGTCATAGGTGCCCTTGTCGAAGCCCTTCACCACTTCCACGCCCCGTGACTTGCCGCCGAGCATGCCGCCGCGACGCAGCGGACCACGAGGCAGGGTGCGGGGGCCGACGGCCTTGGCGTAGTCTTGCATGAAGCTGGGGTAGTCGCTCACCGGAATCAGATTGGCAGCGGTGAGTGTACCAGGCGATGCCGGCACGGCGATGAGCATGGCATTGCCCATGACCGCGACCGGGCTCGGCTTGACGCTCTTCCCGGGCGGTGTGCTCCAGTCGAAGTCGCTGCTGCGCGCCTGGCGAGAGCCGCGGCGCGTGGGCGCAGTCAGAGCTGGACTGGCTGAGAGCAGATGGTTCTGCTGTTGCTGGGTGGTACCGCCGGAAGTGGCGACCTTGTTGTAGTAGCCGAGCAGGTGTTCGATCTTGCCGTCCACCTCCACCTCGGCACCGAGCAGGATTGTGTCGCTGAAGGTGACGCGGGTGGTTTGGTAACGGTTATTGGAGAGGCACATAATTGTCCTTGGTAGTTTGTAGCTTAAGGTCTGGTGGATGGCTTGCGACCCTTTGTTCAGAGAACGAACCGGGTCGTCTGCCATGACTGACTGCTTAGTTTCTGAACCGACTAAGGCCAGGGCAGAGACTATGCCTTAGCCGGTTCAAACTCAGTCGCGGCGCCAGTAGGCTGCCTTGACTGTCAGGAAGAGCATGGCTATAGAGGACAGTCCCCAGAACAGGCTCCAGAAGAAGGCTGGAATTCCGGTGTCGCTAGCCATATTGGTTGCATCGGTGAAGCTTGACTGCCCGTGCAGACCCAGGCTGATCTGGGCGAGCACCAAGATGTCGTAGAGGGCATTGAGCGCTGTCTGAACCGCCAGGAAGGCAAGCAGGAATGATGCCGCCTTTAGTGGCAAAAACCGAGCTGCCGCCAGCAGTGCCGCTGCCATGAGCCCTCCGACTACCATGCTGAGCATGCCTTGCTGGGCATACCTGGGCATGGTCAGGGTGGGCATCATATAGAAGAACACCGAAAAGATGAGCAGCACTGCCAGTCCGACCAGAAGAGGGCGAGTGAGACTCTCCCGTCTGCCCAGATAGAGCAGCAAGCAACCAAAGAAGGTTGTGCCAAGGTAGCCTGTCTGTGCGAAGACGAAAGGCATGCCTCCGTTGCAGAAGGTCAGCCCCCCATGCCCGGCTCCGTCAGAGACTATGGTCAGACCGCTGACACTGCCGCCGGTGGCGGAGCAGGCCAGGGCGTGACCGATCTCATGCAGAGCCGTGGTGAAGTATTCGATGGGGCTGTAGATGACACTGAAGAGGGGCAGGTCCGATAGAGCCAGAGAGAGAACGGTGATGAGAATCACCACCGCAAAGGGCATCTTCCCTTTGCTTTCAACAGGTTCCATAGCTTACTCCTTGCGCGCTTGCCTCAGAGCTTGATGTTGCGACGCGCCAGTCCATGTTCGGCCGCGTACTTCTTGATGGCATCGGCAACCGCCACTGCCACTCGCGAAGTCTTGTCGGCTTTCGAAACCGGCTCCAGAACTGTGGGAATGATGTAGTCGGCATCGAGCTGGTCTTTGCCGATCAAGTTGGCGATGGCCCGAGCCGCCTCGATGCACATCTCTTCGCTGATCTCACGCACGCCGGCCTCGAGGGCACCGCGGAAGATGCCCGGGAAGGCCAGCGCATTGTTGATCTGGTTGGCGTACTTGGAGCTGCCGGTGGCCATGACGGCGACATTGGCAGTGCGTTCGGAAGGAGCCACTTCGGGCATCGGATTGGCCAGGGCGAAGACGACTGCCTTCTTGCTCATCGTGGCCAGGTCGGCACCGCTCAAGATGCCGCCCACCGAGAGCCCGAGGAAGAGGTCACGACCTTTGAGCGCCTGCTTGTAGTTGCCCTTGAAGCCCTTGAAGTTGGAGTTCTCGGCAAGCCACGTTTCGGTTTCGGTGAGGTTGGGCGCACCCTTATAGACGGCACCGTCTTTGTTGAAGGCGATGATGTCTTTGACACCCAGGCTCATGAGCATTTTGATGCAGGCCATGCCGGCTGCACCGGTGCCCACCGCCACCACCTTGAGCTTGCTCAGCGGTTTCTTGATCAGGCGGGCGGCGTTGATGGCGGCCGCACCAACAACGACGGCGGTGCCGTGCTGGTCATCGTGGAAGACCGGAATGTCGAGCGCTTCACGCAGGCGCCTCTCCACTTCGTAGCACTTGGGCGACTCGATGTCTTCCAAGTTGATGGCGCCGAAGTTGGGGGCGATGGCTTTGACCGCGGCCACGATTTCGTCGACGTTCTGGGTGCTCAGGCAGATGGGGAAGGCGTCGACACCAGCCATCGCTTTGAAGAGCATGGCTTTGCCTTCCATCACCGGCAGAGCAGCTTTGGCGCCGATATTGCCGAGAGCCAGCACGCGCGAGCCGTCGGAAACGACCGCCACCATCTTGCCGGCGATGGTGAGATTGCGGGCTTTCTCGGGGGCGTCGTGGATGGCCATGCAGACGCGGGCCACCTCAGGTGTGTAGACCTGTGCGAGGTCGACGCGCGTCTTGACCTCCGAAGTCGGCACGACCGAAATCTTGCCGCCCAGATGCTTGAGGAAAACAACGTCGGAGACATTGATCACCTCGACGTCACGCACCTGCTTGAGCGCCGCCACAATGGCTTCGCCATGCGAGGGGTCACGCGCGCCGATAGTGATGTCTCTCACCACATGGGTGGAGGTGGAAGAAACCATGTCGACATCGCCGGTGTCGCCGCCTGCTTTGGCAACGGCGTCCAGAGCGCTGGCCAGCACGCCGTTGCCGGTGCGGTTCAGCTTCACTCTGGCGATGATCGTGTAAGAACGTTCGCCCACTTCAGGGGCGTTCGGCAAACTTTTTGACTGAGTCATGTTAGTTCCTTGTTCAAAAACGGTTTTGATCGACAGAGGCGCTGCACCGTATTTGGTGCAGCGCCCTGCCCTTGCTTGCGGCGCAGTTTCGGACCGCTTAGCGGCGGGTCTTCTTCTTGCGCTTCTTGGTCGCGGCAAGTTCCGTGACCTGGTCGGTGACAGCCGCCAGCTTCTCGGTCAGGCTCTTCACCTGGGTGGCCAGGTCTTCGCCTTCACCGGTCTGCGCAGCTGCCACGCCCTTCTCACCTTCACCCTTGGGCTTGACGCTCTCGCGAATGCCTTCGGCGGTTTCGGTGATCAGACGACGGATGCGACCGTCGTGCGAGCTGCCCTTCAGTCGCTCCAGTACCGGCAGCGAATCGGGGTTCTTGGCTTCGCCGATGGCGGACACCAGCGACATGCGCAGGGTGAATTGGCGTCCTTCCTCGGTTTCAGCCAGGTCGTGCAGAGCCTTGAGGGCTTCTTCAGACTTCTTGCTGCCGGCCAACTTGCCCAGGCAGGCGATTGCCGCAGGGCGAGCCAGCCAGGGCTTGCCGGCGCCGGCGAGGTCTGCGGCCAGGCTGACGGCGCGTGCGTCCTTCAGCTCGGACAGACCGTTGAGGGCACCGATGGCGACGATGTCGTTCCACGACTGGTAAGCCGTCGCCTTTTGCAGCACTTCGAAAGCACCGTCGTACTGGCTGCGGCCCAGCGCGCTGGCAGCATCGGCCAAAACAAACTGGCTCTTTTCCTTGCCACCGCTGACGATGCCAGCCAGAGCCTTGCCCACCGCCTGAGACTTGTAGTTGCCCAGGGCGTTGACCACGGCGCGGCGCACCTTGGGCTGCTTGACCTTGATCAGGCTGAGCAGTCCATCGCGAGCGGCATCGGTCTTCATGCTGCCGAGGGTGGCAGCGATTTCAGCGCTGACGCCCCAGAAGAAGTTGCTCTTTGCCGCCTTGACCAAGACAGGCACGACATCGTCGGTGCCGAGTGCCGCCAGAGCCTGAGCGGCATAGACGCGACCCATGACGGCCGGGTCGTTCTGCACCTGGTGCTTGAGCATGCCCTTGGGCACGTCCAGGGTGAGCTTCTTGAGCACCCAGTTGGTGGGGTCGAAGCGGAACATGACCGGCTTCTTGTCGAGAGAGAAGCTGAAGCTGTGTTCGGCGTCCTCCACATCGACGACGACCACCTTGCGGCTGCCGTCGGCAAAGTCGAAGCTCAGCTCGATGGGCATCGAGAAGAGCCCGGTATCGCCTTCCACCTTCTGGGTCTGCTGCACCTTGACTGTGGCCAGCTTCTGGCGGTCGTCGTAGCGATAGCTCACCTTGTACTCGGGGAAGCCGGCGCCGAAGACCCACTGGTCGAAGAACTTACGCAGGTTGCGACCGGTCACCTTTTCGAAGGCGCGAATCAGGTCGAGGGTTTCGACCGGCTGGTACATGTTGTCGCGGTAGTAGGTCTGGATGCTCTTGTAGTAAGCTTCCGTGCCCACGATGTAGCGCAGCATGTGACGCACCAGGCCGCCCTTCTGGTAGAGGTGGCGGTCAAAGAGCTCGATGGGCTCTTTGTAGGTGTGGCAGACGATGGGACGACGATAGCGCGCGTCTTCGGCAAAGTAAGTGCGTGCCAATCCGTAGACGTAGTGGTCGCGCGCCTTCTCTCCCCAGAGGTGTTCCACCGCTTCCACTTCACCATAGGTGGCGCCGCCTTCGTTGAGCCAGCCATGCGCCCATTCGTTGCAGGTGGTCAGGTCGCCGTTCCAGTGGTGGTTGAGCTCGTGTGCGTTGAGGCGCACTTCGGCCAGGCGCTGTTCTTCACGGGTGCCGGCATCACCGAGAATACGGTCGGTCATGACCGTGATCGTGGTGTTTTCCATGCCGCCGAAGATGAAGTCTTGCACGAAGACCTGGGCATACTTGTACGACCAGGGATATTCCACGCCGTAGAGCCGCGAATAGAGTGCCACCAGGTCGGCGGTGCCCTTGAAATACTCGCGTGCACGTTCGAGCAACGATGGATGCACATAGGCTTCCACCTTGAGTTCGCCGTACTTTTCTTCCAGCTTGACGAACTCGCCCACCGCCAGTGCCATCAGATAGCAGGAGTGCGGCTTGTCGAGGTGCCAGTGGAAAGTGCGGCTGCCGTCGGCGTTGTCCTTTTCGGAGAGCAGGGCGCCGTTGGAGAGGCCGGTGAAGCCCTTGGGCACGGTGACCACCACTTCGGAGGTCATCTTGTGGTTGGGATGGTCGGCTTCTGCCACCGGGAACCAGTGGTGCGAGTCGTCATCCTGACCTTGCGTCCACACCTGATAGGGCTTGTCGGTGTAGAAGGGCGTGGGACCGGTGAAGTAGATGCCCAGCTTGGGCGACACCGTGTGGTAGGTCAGTTCGATGGTGAGAGAGTCGCGGTCGAGGGTCTGGGCGAGGTGCACGAGCACTCCCTTCTCCAATTCCTCGATCTTGAGATTCTGTCCACCAGCCGTCGCCTTTTCAATCTTGAGGTCTTCGGCGGCGAAGAAGATCGACTTGACGGGTTTGTTGATCGGCCGCACCGTGGTGAGGCACTGACCGCCCATCGTCTTCTTGACCGGGTCGACAGTGAGAATGAGCTTGACGTGCTCGACATTGACGGTGAGGTCGGGCGCGTAACGCTTCTTGGTTCCAGGCAGAGCGAAGGGCTTGCGTCCATCGGCTTTGGCTACCTGGTTGGAAAGATGACGCCACCATTGCATGTGACCGCAGCAGGCGGCGTGCTCGCTCAGGTTACCGGCGAGCTCGGCAAAAGTTGCCGTTTGAGCCATGATATTTTCCTTGTCTTTTCGAGCTAAGCCGAACCACAGCGTTGGGCCGCAAACATCCAACCGCCGGTAATAGGCAGTTTGTTGTCGGGGATGGTTGCTGCTAGTGGTTTATGGTCGCTCGAATGAAAAAGTTGAATAGAAGAAGGTTTTGACAACCCTTTGAACCTAATGAGCTATACGTCTCATCTACAAGCGCAGGCGGATTACTTCTTTCTTTCATTTTTGACAAGAAATTGGAAAAGCTCATGGAGCAAGAACCTTATCTCTGGCTAATTTCTAAAACATTATTCAGGAGTGCTTGCGTTGCGTGCGCTAACTGTTGCAAGCGAAGCTGCGCGAGCCTGCTAAGATGCAGAGCCATTCTCGTGAAAATAAGACGAGAGACTGGTTAACAGCTTGACCAAGGAAATTATTTAGAACTAAGACAGGCTCTTTGAATCAAGAATTTATTTGCTCCGCGCCTGGCCTTTTGTTTAAGCATAGGTCTAACTACTTCTTCCCCGACATCGTCCTGAAACTACAAGAAAACCAACAGGTAATAATCCCAGCGCGCTACTCACGGCCTGTAAGGCTGTAGGTGATTGCCGGGTATCACGAGAGAAGTTTCTGGACTTAGGAGCGGTTGTAGTCGTCTTCGAAGCGGACTATGTCTTCTTCGGGGAAGGCGTCGCCTGTCTGCACCTCGATGAACTCGAGAGGGCTGTCGCCCGTGCAGGCGATGCGATGCCTGGTGCCGCGTTTGACAAAGATGTGGCGCCCGTATTCGACACGAATAGTTTCATCATCAAGCGTGACCTCGCCAACGCCTGCAACGATCACCCAATGTTCGTCGCGGTGTTTGTGGCTTTGCAAGCTCAGCCTCTGCCCAGGATTTACCACCAGTCTTTTCACTTTGGTGTTGTCTTGGTCGACTAGCACATAGAAGGCTCCCCAAGGGCGTACTTCGTCTTTGGCTGATGGGCTCATGGCAGGGTTTCCTCGCAAGGTGATGACCATATCGTAGCACTGTAGGGGACCGAGGTACTCGCAGCAAGCATCTGTCAAGAGATGCTGCGGGTTTCGCGTGTCCGCGTAATTGACCCTATCTCAAACCAAGTGTCGCTTTCGTGCTTGCCAGACGAAGGCGATGGAGGACTTCAACATGAACGCTACTGTCTTTCCCAGCCTGGTTCAAGATGCTTCCGCCGTTCCGCAGGCCAAGAACATCGAACTGGGTAAACTGATCCGCACCGCCTATACTCTCGACGACCTGGAAGCGATTCGCAAGGCTCTTGTCGCCAACAAGACGCTGTTTCTGCGCCGCTACAGCTCGGGAGGTCATTCTGCCGTCACCGTCGTGGAAGGTGACGACCGCACCCTGGAAGCAGCCATCGATGGCTTGCTCATGTTCCACTGGGATCGCGACAACATCATGCAGACCCTGGCCGAGCTGAGCCTCGCCGAGGACCCTGCCATGAACGCCGGTCTGGCTGTTCCTGCCGACGCCTGGCGTCGCGGGCTCATGGCCAGCCTCATCCACCACAAGAAGCGCGAATTCCGTTTCATGGACCTGATCACGGACCGCGCTTCCGGCCTGCCGCATGACTACATGCGTCGGCCGCACATCCGCTACAACCCCATCTCCCTCGAGGAAGTGGGCGATCCCTGGGGGCATGGACAGAACGACTCGCTGTCGTTCATCAACTTCATGACCTTCTACACGCTCAACACCGGGCGTCTCAGTCTCTCCGACAGCAACACCGCCGACCTGGTCAACTCCTTCGGCGCCCTTCTGCATGCCTTCTTCTGGAAGGTGAACGTGTGGCAGGACCGCGACCTCGGAGCCTGGGAAGACTGCGTCGGCGTGCACTGGTCTTCGGTGGCCTGCGCGCTGGTCAGCCTGCGTGAGCAGCTCACCTACATGGAGCGCAACGGCGGCAGCTATGTCTGCGTGCGTGAAGGGCAGGAACTGCGGGTGGACACCAAGGGTCTGCGCGAACTGATCGAAAAGTGCGAAGCCAAGCTGCGTGAACTCGGCACCAACGAGTTCGTCGAAGCTTCGGGCTATGTGCGCACTGCCGACCTGGCGCAGATCAATCCGATGCTTCTGGCTGCCTTCAGCGGCAAGCCCGTGCTCGACGACGCCAACACCGTGGCCGTGCTGGAAAGCATCGAGCGCACCCTGATGAGCCCCATCGGTGTGCGTCGCTATCTGCAGGACCGCTGGGATGGTCGCATCAACCGCGACGATCTGGCTGCCGGCGAGGAAGCGCAGTGGTGCCATGGATCGCCGCAGATGTCCTACATCTGGGGTGATCTCTACCTGCGCACCGGCGAAGAGCGTTACTTCGAAAAGCAGGTCTTCCACTTCAACCGCGCCCTGGCTTCGGTCAGCCCGCGTTGGTTGATGCCGGAAGCCTGGATCATCGACCAGCAGAGCCGCCAGTGGGTGCCCGATGCCAACGAACCGTTGGCCTGGGCTCAGTCCATGCTGGCTCTTTCGCTGGTGCAGATGAAGGCCAGCCTCACCAAGCGCGCCGCCAGCGGCCGCTGAAGTTGGGGGAGCGGCGGCTGTGAGTCGGTTCTGATACTGACAAAGCAGTCGCCGCTCTTTCCTTTCAGAAGGAAATTAGAATGAACAAATCCAGCCTCATCTGGAAGATGTCGATGCTGGCATTCAGCCTCGGCATCTGGTCTTTCTTTATGGGTTCGTGGACGATGGGTCTGGGCGTGATTGCCTTGATCACCGTTCATGAAGTCGGACACATGATTGCTGCTCGTCGGCTTGGGCTCAAGGCTTCATTGCCTGAGTTCACTCCGGTGGGTGCTTTTGTGGAAGTGTCTGGGGTGAAGTCACTCGCAGACGAAACCTATATCAAGCTCGCTGGACCTCTCGTGGGCGGCTTAGCCAGCATTGCCACCATGGCAGTTGGTTTTTGGCTGTCTCTGCCGGCAATGTTCGAGGTCGGGCTGTTTGGTGTGTTTCTCAACCTGATCAACCTCATCCCCCTGGATCCTCTGGACGGTGGCGCTCTAGGGCAGAGTTTCGGGCGTTTCGCCTGGATCTTCGGTGCCTTTGTTTTTGCGATCGTCTTCTGGATGCTCTACCAGGTCAGCGCCTTCAATCTGGTGTTCGGGGCTGTAATCGCTCTCGGCGCATTACAGTCGATTGCGGTTCGCAATCAGGCACGCAAGCTTGAGCCGGCGTACTTCGCAGGCAGCTGGCGCTTCTCCCACTTCTTCTTCTATCTACTGACCGGTGCTGCTCTCTATGCGATTTACGCCAACCCGGCTTTGGCCGTCAACCTGGCGATTTTGCTGGGGGCACGCTGAACAGTTGGTTCCTGATACGCCGCTCTCGATTCGACTTTGATTCGAGGGCGGCGCATCCTTCTTTCAGTTTTTGTTTTTCTTGTTTGTGTTATACTATATCAAATCGTGATAGGCGATAAATCTGGCTATAATGCGGGTTTTGTCGCTCTTCCCTTAGCCCAGTCAGTAGCGGCATACACGTTTTAGTGTATGCATTTCCGTCAATTTACAGTTTTTAGTTAGCCCTTCTAAGATCAAAATAGTTGCATGGGGGCGGGTTTATGGACGGAATATTACTAGCCTTGTTGGAAGCGATCGGATGCGCATTTCTGCTTTCCTGGTTGATGAATTTTGCCTGTTCAATAATTGCCTTGATGTTTCTCGGTGATGGCGGTGGGTTTTCGCCGCTTAAACAGTTTGTACCAGAGCTACGTGCCCTAACTGTTTATACTGTGGTCACTTTTGTTGCTATTCACTTTTGTTCGCAGTTTTCGCACACAAAGCTGGCTTTGATGGGTTTCTATATTTGAGTAAAGTGGGCGAACTCGAAGAAATCTAGCAGAACTCTAGAAAAACTTGGGCAAATTCAGAGTCTAGCGTAGCTAAACTAGCATTAGAAAAGTGATCTGGCTTTTTCTGAGTAGAGACTAAGATTGCTTTGCCTGTTTAAGAACCCTGCGCACAAAGGGTTTTGCATCTTTTGATTGGGAAAGATTCAAATCTTACAACCAATTAAAAAGATAAAGAACGCAGCAATTGTGGTTGTCTCTTCACTTTCTTTCGTAGGCTCAAGGTCCACCGTTTCTTCCGACTTTGAGCTGAATAACCAAACTTCCACTCCACCACATCTATCAGAGCACTACACCTGCAATTTCAGCAGCCGGTGTAGCAGATGTGTTGGTTAAGTCGGGCGTGGTCAACATCCTGCATACAGCGCTCTAGTGTATTTCCTCGCATTTTCCGAGGACTGGGCAGGACTAACCCTTGCATGAGGGAAATATGAGCAATCAAGACAACGAAAGTTTGCAATCGAAATTGAAGGCAGTGGGCAACAATCCGCTTGCCTGGCTGGCCATTGTCATCGCACTGGTGGCGATGTCGTTTATCAAACCGGCGAAGTGGTTGACCAAGGAAGCCTACGCCAAAGCCGGCGCGCTTTCATGGCTCTTTGGCGCCGGTCTGTCTGTCGTCGCCGGTATCGCCGTCGGCCATCATCTGGGCTGGCAGCTTGGTCTCGACCTTCTCTGGTGGCTGCCCTTCGGTCTTCTCTCACTGTTCGCCACCTACTACTATCTCTACCCGCTCACCTATCTGGCCCTCTTTCAGTGGTCATTCAAGGTTGGGCGCAAGCTCTGGGACCGCGTGCCGCAAGCCGGTGAACGCAGCGCCAACAAGTATGGCTTTTCGCCTTGGCTCTCAAATCTGCTGGTCAAGCTCGCCCATCTGGTAGCGACAATCGCTGCCGTGGTGCTCTTCTTCAATCTGGCTTCGGGAATTCAGACCAAACTGGGTTGGGAAAGCGGATTCTTCTGGCTGGTGGGTTGGGCTCTGTCCATCGCTGGTGCGGGTATCCTCTCCTTCATCGCCGGCGCCCTGGCCAATTTGCTCATCTCCCAGGCTGGTGTGCCCTTCATTGCCCTTGCCAGTGGTGGCTACCTCGCTCATCACTACACCGCCGCTCTCGAGTCAATTGCGGGCAGCTATGGGCTTCCTTCCTGGACGGTCTGGGCCATGCAGGCTGCCGTGGTGATTGTCTTCGTCGCCTACGTCTTCCCCCTCGCGCACCTCTTCCTCACCCGGGTGTTGCGCCCCATCGGCGAGCTGATCGACAGCCTGCTGCGCAATTTCTTCAAGACCTTCGGTGACCTGCTCGAAACTGCCTATGCCGACCGGGACAGTAACTATGTCGGTCTGCTCAAGCAGACAGTGAACATCGCTGTGGCCTGCGCAGTCGGCTATGCCACTTGGGGTTATCTGGGCGGCGAGGGTTACACCCTGGTGCCCAATGTCCTGGCCACAAGCTTGGCGGTGCTTGCTTCCTATCTCATCATCGGCGGTGCGCTCACTGTCTGTGAGTTCGGTGTGCTTGCCTTCATCGGCAATCTGGCTGGTATCGTCTATCTGGTGGGCTTCAATAGCACGGTGAACGGCTATTTGCTTGCCTATATCGGTGACGGATTGGTCTTGCGTCTCGTCATCGGCGTGGTCAGCATGCTGTTGGTATCGCTGATCGTCTATCCGGTTGTCTACAATCTGGCGCGCGCGGTTCTGCGACCGCTCTTGGCCGGCTGGCTTGGTCCTTTCTTGGTGAGCACCTATCGCACGCTCGCCGACGAGATCTTCAGCGCCTTCTCGCGCACTTATGGAGACAATACCTGCTACGCGCCCTTCTTTGCTCACGTCACCAACCTGGCCGCTACGGTTGCCACGGTTGTCGGCGTCACTAAGCTGATGGTGCTGCTCTCCTTCACCCCAGTGACTTCGCTGGTCACGGTGGTATTGGTCTCGGTGGCGGTTTATCTCTTGGGCGGCAAGCTTTTGGCCCGCTATCAGAACACCTTGATCGGCACGCTCGTGGCCATCTCGGTCGGTCTCTACGCCGGCGTGGCTGCTTACGACCGCTTCGCCGAGAGCTACTGGTGGGGTATCGGTGGTTTCGTTGCCGCCGCGCTTGCCACCGGCTTCATCGGTTTTCCGCTGGTCTACGTGGTGGCGCGCGCCGTGCTCAATGCTGTGCGCGTGGACGCCTGGCTGGCGCCCCTGGTCATCGGCATCCACAACTTCTTCTTTGGCTTTGTGGAAGCCTTCTGGAACATGGTGGTGCGTGCCTATCGCGCCATCGAAGCTTCGATGCTGCCTTACTGGCGTCGCGCTTCGCAGATGGTCGATGAAGCCTGGGAAGCAGCCATGACTGTGGTACGCCACGTCTTTGGCTCGAAAGACGACAAGTAAGCTTTCGTCTTGAGCTGACAAGATAAGGGGAGGAGCGCTAGTCGCTCCTCCCTTTTATCTTGGGCTTTTGTTGTTTCAGTGCTTTCAAGATTTTCCAGATTCTCAGATTTTCAGTGCTTTTTGAGCTTTTTGAGCTTTTTGTACTTTAAGCACTTTTGCACATTAAGGACTTTAGCTTCTTTAACTACTTTTTGATCCTCTTCTTTTCTTCGTGCGTTGCTTTTGTCCGTCTGTAATCACTTAGTTGCGGCCGTAAGCCCAACCATTGCCATTGTTGCCATTGTTGCCGTTGCCGCTGTTGCCGTTACCGCTGTTGCCGTTGCCGCTGTTGCCGTTGCCGCTGTTGCCGTTACCGTTACCGTTACCGCTGTTGCCGTTACCGTTACCGCTGTTGCCGTTGCCTGAATTCGAGCTAGAACCCGAGTTAGAACTAGAACCCGAGCTAGAGCTAGAACCTGAGTTAGAGCTAGAACCCGAGCTAGAGCTAGCACTAGAGCCAGAGCCTGAATTCGAGCTTGAACTAGAGCCAGAGCCCGAATCAGAGCTAGATCCGCCATAGGGATTACCGCCGGCTGCGGCGGCTAAGTTTAGTTGCTGGGTGCAAGCGCTTCCCAAGTCACTGATAGCTGAAGCTTGCTTTCCAACCATGCTGAAGGCCATGGCGCCGAGGATGGCTACAAAAGCCAACATACCTGCATATTCGGTCAAGCCTTGTCCTTTGGAGCGCCCACGTTGATTATTTCGTTTAGTTGATTTTCTCATTGTCTGCTTTCTCCTTCGGGGTTTGGGCTCAATGCCGCCCTTGGTATTTTCATCATAGGTCCGCTAGTTCGACTCAGACATCGGGCATTCGCATGGTTTAGGCATCGGTCAATCTACCGATTTCTCTTTGAGGCGGGAAGATAATCGAAAGTGGGTACAATGTCGGCGTGGAATACTGGTTGAAGAAGAGCTTGTTAGTCTTTTGTTTTGGCGTTCTTGCAGCTGAAGCTGGGCTTTTGCCGGTCCTAGGCTTTGAATGCAAAGCATATAGAATCAAGCCTCCTTCTCAGACTATGGACCAGTTGAATGAACGCATCAGGCGTAATTCTTTGGATGCGCAAGCATTTTGCGATCGTGGTCAGGCTTATCTTTCAGCTGGTGAGAGCGAGGAAGCTATAAAGGACTACAATCGTGCTCTCGCGCTTAATGGAAAGCTTGGCGATGCCCTAACCGGGCGAGCCTACGGACTGGCTATGGAGCGGCGGTATAGCGATGCTATTGCCGACCTTGATAAAGTACAGGCTCTCAATGACCGTCATGCCATGGCGCAGGCGCTCTATCAGAAGTCGCTCATATATCAGGACCTCAAGCAATACGACAAAATTCCTGAATTGTACGATCGGCTTTTGAATACTAAAGATATTGGCGTTGGACCGGTCGACCGCGAGAACTTGCATGAGAACAAGGCCAAAATATTCTTGCTGTTGAAGCAGCCCGATGCTGCCTTGAAAGAACTTACTTTGCTTAAAGATTGTGAGCGTCGCAAACTAGAGGTTGGCCTGTTGAAGGGCAAGGCGCTTGGCTTGAAAGGTGATTGGCAGGGGGCGGAACGGTCATTAACAGTGGCGATTGAACAAGGCAAGGCCGATATCAAAAGACACGGTGAACAATTAGATCGGCAAACAATGACTGAACTTTACGGGGCTCGGGCGGCTGTTTTTGAAAGGCTTGGGCTGAAAGAAAAGGCGAGAGCTGATCGAGCCGAAGAGCTAAAATTTAAAAACAGAGTTTTCAGAGCCTTGTACGACTAAAGGCGTGTTTCGAGCCCTGGCATGTTCATTTGAACCTTGAATACTATGCTATAGAGTAGAATTTGCCGAAAAGAAGACGTTGCGGGTTTGATAGAATCAACCGCAACGCCTTCGTCGGCCTAAGCCGTAACTTGTTTCCATGTCGTCTCCTTAAATCCCGAATTCTTCCTTCATCAGTTCCCGCAGGCGTTGTTCGACGCGCTGCCAGGGTTGAGAGAACTGGGGATTCTTGGGCATGGTCTGGTCGTAGTCGGCAAGCAGCAGGCTGATTTCCTTTTGCTGCGCTACGGCTTCTTCGAGCTTGAGCACGCCGGCTTCCAGCGCAACCAAGAGGACAGGCTTCTTGGCTCCGAAAACGGCGCCATTGTTCACCATCTTCTGATTGAACTCCGGTTGAGAACTGAAGCCGATGCAGTGCAGAAGCGCACTGGCATGGTTGACGATTTCCACGCCTTGGTAAGCTGAACCCTTCAGTTCGCCGTCTTCGATGAGAAAGTCGAAGTCGTCGAAGTTGAGGCTCAAGTCGTTGCCACCGTGTACGGTGCCAACTAGGGGTTCCAGGGTCTTGACTCCGGTGAGCCAGGTGACTTGATGACCCTGTCGAATCAGAATCTCGCTGAGGGCTTTGCCCATGGCCAGCGAGTCTTCTATGACTAGTACTTTCATGGTAGTTGCTCCTATTGATTTTGTGCCTTGGGCACGTTTGACTTACTTCGTCTGTCGAAGCAGTTCACGCAGAAGCGTGTCAGCCTCGTGGAAAGACGGGTGATTGCTGTTGCGGATGAACATGTTGCGAGACAGCCAGCGCAGATGCTGAGGCTCTTGCAGAGCTTCCAGACTGCGCCTGCCTTCGGGAATGTCCATTTGACTGAGTAGTGAAGCCAAGCGGCTATGCTTCTCGGTCATTTTTCTTCTCCTTGTCGATTTGTTGAAAAGGCAAAGAGCAGCCACAGGAGAACCTGCGGCTGCTCTTTTGCGGTTTGGGCTTAGCAGTCGCGGATGCGCGGCGGCACCACGAGCTGACCTTCACCCAGTTCTTCGCGCATTCCTTTGCCGACCTTCATCATCTCTTCGATGTCGGCAGGCTCTTTGAAGGCGCTTTGGGTCAGTACCGTGGCACCGTCAGCGGTGACGAGCAGGTCGTCTTCGATGCGCACGCTGATGCCTCTGTACTTTTCGGGGGCGCGCTCATCGCTCTTGCTGATGTAGAGCCCCGGTTCGATTGTGATCACCATGCCCGGCTGCAGAGCGCGTTCGGCTTTGGCTTTGCCCTTGCCGGTCTCGTAGCTGCCCACATCGTGTACATCCATACCCAGCCAGTGCCCAAGCGTATGAGGCATGTAGTCACCGGCTTTCTGACCTCTGAAGCCCAGTTTCTTGAGCCCCTTGGTCAGGATGTCTTCGACGACTGCTTCCAACTCGGACCAGGTGATGCCAGGTTTGACTGCGGCGATAGCAGCCTTTTGAGCCGCGAGGACCAGTTCATAGATCTCTTTCTGGGCCGGGCTGAAAACACCGTTCACCGGATAGGTGCGGGTGATGTCGCTGGCATAGCCCAGATATTCGCAGCCGGCATCGACCAAAACGAGGTCGCCATCGGCGAGGATGGTGTCGTCGGCGGGATGATGCAGCACGTAGGCATTTTCGCCACCGGCAACGATGACGCTGTAAGCGGGGGCAGAGGCGCCGTTCATGACGAAGATGTATTCGAGGCAGGCGCGCAGCTGATTCTCGGTCATACCCGGATGACATTGCAGCATGGCTGCGTTGTGGGCATGGGTACCGATAGAGGCGCTTCGCTCCATCACCTTCTGTTCTTCCGGCGATTTCACCAGGCGCAGCGGACCAGTCAGTCTGGACGTGCAGTGGATTTGGGTCGGTTGGAGACCCTTTGCCGCAGCCGTTGCAATCAGACTTTCCTCTGCATCCAGGTTGGCACCGGACGAGATGAAGATTCTGTCGGTCTCTTTCAGGAGCCGATTCAGCACTCTCTTCAGCTGCCGACTTTCGTGTACTCGATTGAAGCCGAGTTTACGCGCTGCATCCAGTCCCATGCGCGCGCCGTTCCACTGGTCTTCTTTGGCGTTTGCCTCTTTGGCGAAGAGCAGCGTCTGACACTTACCGGCTCTGTCTTTGTGCAGAACCAGGGTTGACTCGTCTTCGTTGAAGCCGCTCAGGTAGAGCACGTCCGACGCCTGACGATAGAGATAATGGTTGGCTGTACCATTGCGTACTTTGTTGTCTGCCGCAGGAAAGCAGGCTGTGCTGCCGAGCGGCATCAGTGACAACAGAGCAAGACGCCTTTTCTGGTACTCCTCTGGTTTGAAGGTTTCCATAGTTGTTTCCTAGGAAGAGATTCGAGGGTACCGGATTGGCACCCTCGATTTACTGAAACAAATTGACGGATCGGCTGACGAAGCGGTCACCCGATCATTCCGGCTATCGCTGCCGTGGATAACACATATCTGGATCACGGCAGCTGCACGTAGTCCAAGTTGGTCACCCGATCATTCCGGCTATCGCTGCCGTGGATTAGATTAGGCTGGATCACGGCAGCTGCGCGTCACCTAAGTTGGTCACCCGATCATTCCGGCTATCGCTGCCGTGGATTAGATGAGACTGGATCACGGCAGCTGTACGTAGTCCAAGTTGGTCACCCGATCATTCCGGCTATCGCTGCCGTGGATAACACATATCTGGATCACGGCAGCTGCGCGTCACCTAAGTTGGTCACCCAATCATTCCGGCTATCGCTGCCGTGGATAACACATATCTGGATCACGGCAGCTGCACGTAGTCCAAGTTGGTCACCCGATCATTCCGGCTATCGCTGCCGTGATCCAGGTCCCCATATTGGCGGCGATCATGGCTTTGAAGGCCATGCGGGCGATTTCGCCGCGGCGCTCAGGTGCCATGGCGCCCAAGCCGCCGATGTTGATGCCGATCGAGCCCAGGTTGGCGAAGCCGCAGAGGGCGACGGTGGCAATCAGCTGGGTCTTGATGGCGAGTACATAGGCGGCCTTGCCCTGCAGCACTTGAGCCAATTCGGCATAGCTGACGAACTCGTTCACCAAGATCTCGGTTGCGATCAGGCGACCGACGTGGAAACATTCGTTCCACGGCACACCCAGCAGCCAGGCCAGAGGCATGAAGACATAGCCGAAGACGTCCTGGATTTCCAGCTTGGAGCCGGTGAAGGAGAACAGCTCGGCAAAGCCGAAGTTGATCATCTTCACGAAGGCGATGGCGACAAGCACCATGACGCAGACGTTTACGGCGATTTCGAAGCCGGTCATGGCACCCTTGGCGATAGCGTCGAAGAGGTTCGATGCATCACCCTTGTCCGCCATTTCCACCTCACCGGATAAGACTCGCCTGTCGGTTTCCGGCCACATCACTTTGGCCACGAGGATGCCGGCGGGAGCCGACATGATCGAGGCGGCGATGAGCCAGGGGGCGGGCATACCGAGGGAGGTGTAGGCGACCAGGGCCGAGCCTGAGATGGTCGCCATTGCGGCTGCCATCGAGGTGAATAGCTCGGACGAGGACAAGGTCGACATGTAGGGGCGGATGAGAACCTGGCATTCCACTTGTCCGACGAAGATGGCTGAGGCGCTCGAAAGCGCTTCCGGGGCGCTGATACCCATGGTGCGCATGAGCACATAAGCCATCTTGCGAACGATGAATTGCAGGATTCCCAGATAGTAAAGCAGACCGCTCAGCGCCGAGATGAAGATGATGCTCGAGCCGATGCGGACGAGGAAAATCCATTTGCCGTGCGCCAGTTCATCACCGACCACGAAGGCGGCGCCGTCGACGGCAAAGTCGAGCAGCTTGTTGATGCCAGCGCCCATGGCAGCGAAAAGCTCCTTGGTGAGCGGCACTTTCAAGACGAGCAGGCAGATGAGCACTGTCAAACCGAGACCGGACAGCACGGGGCGCCACTTGATCTCGTTGCGGTTGTTCGACATGAGGTAGGCGGCGCCAAGGATGGCGGCGATACCGAGGAGTGGCTGAGCCACCCCAAGCAAAGCTTGTAGGTTCATAAACTCTCCTGATTAGCAGGCTGTGCCGGTCGGACCATCTCTTCCGATTGGCATCAGTTGGTTAAACGCAGAGACTGTTGTGCTTGTGGCTTATGGTTTGTTTGGATACTTAGCCTTAAAGCAGAGATGGTGAAAAGAGACAATTTCAACCTGGCTGAGTTTAGAGCTAGTAAGCAACTTAAAAACTTGACATCATCGGTTCTCTTAGTGCTTATTAACTTTATCCACTAATTGGCCGTGCTCGCGCTAACCCCGAGATTTTCTTCTAGTGGGCCTTGGTGGTAACTTTCGGCTGCTCTGTCGCCTGTGACACTATAGAATGTAGTAAGCCGAAAGAAAAAGAGAGGCATCCAAGCTGTTACGCTCGAATGCCTCTACAAAAGCTTTAGTCTGTTATGGTCAAGGTGCCCGGCGCTTGAGGTTCTCGATGGCAAGCTGTCGCTTTTCGCTCGAGACTGCCAAGGTTGAGAGGGCTTCGTCCACCAGGGTGAGAGTGCTTTCGAAGTCGTCAGCGACGACAACGTTGGCTCCCCGCACTTTTAGGGCAGCACCAAGTCGGGCGTGCCGCGCTCTGGTCAAGAGCTGAACGCTTGGATTGAGCCGCCTTGCCAACTCGGTTGCTGCTACCGAGACTTCTTGGTCTGACACAGTGATCATGAAGACCCTGGCTCGTTCGATGCCGGCATACTGCAAGACCTCTGGGCGAGCCGCATCACCGAAGACGATAGGCGTGCCTTTTCGTCTCTCTGCTTTGACCACGAGCGGATCGTAGTCGACGACGATGAAGGGCAATTCTTGCTCTTTCAGCGCCATTGCTACGTTTTTACCGGCTTCACCGTAGCCAATGATCACGGTGTGACCACTGAGCTTTTCCGGCTTCTCTTCTTTCTCTTTGCCGCCCCAGGAATCTGGGAGAACGCGGCTCAGCAGTTTCTCTGCCCGCGTGCCGAGGCTGATGAAGCCTGGCGTGACGAACATGGTGAGAATGGCTGTGGCCAAGAAGAGTTGGTTGACGCGAGCATCGACGATGCCGGCCGTGAAGCCCAGCTTGGAAAGGACAAAGGCGAACTCACTGGCTTGGGCGATGGTAACGCTGGTGAGCAGAGCCACCCGCCATGAATGTCCGCTGGCCATAGTGGCGATGAAGCCGGTGAGTGTTTTCACCAGCAGCACCGTTGCCACCAGAGTCAGTACCAAGACCGGGTTGCTCAGCAGTACTCTCACGTCGAAGAGCATACCAATCGAGACGAAGACCAAGCAGTTGAGCACTTCTCGAATCGGCAAGACCTCAGACAAAGCCTGATGACTGTACTTCGAATCGGAGATGACCAAGCCGGCGATGAAGGCGCCGAGAGCCATGGACAGACCGAAGTGGGAGGTGGCGAAGGCAGTGCCCAAGCAGAGCAAAATGATGCTCAAGACAAAGGCCTCGCGACGTTTCAGTCGTGCCACATGACCGAGCAGCCAGGGAATCATGAAGCGAGCCAGGGTACCGGCTACGGCCACGAAGAGCAAGGCTTTGCCGGTGAGAAGGAAGACATCGGTGATACTACCTCCGACTCCGCCCAGATAAGGTGTGATTAGCACCAATGGTACGATGCAGAGGTCTTGAAAGATGAGGATACCCATGGCGGCACGACCATGAATCGAGTCGAAGCTGCCGCGGTACTCCAGAAGCCTGATCACCAGCGCTGTGCTTGATAGCGAGGTGAGCATGCCGATGAAAATTGCCGGTTTCAGAGCGAGCCCGCCAAAGTGAGCAACGGCTGCGCCGGCTGCTATGGTGAGCAGAAGCTGCAGACTGCCTGCAATCAGCAAGAACCTGCGCATTCTGATGAATGTCTGAACCGAAAATTCGATGCCTGCTTCGAAAAGCAGCATCACTAGACCTATTTCGGCGAGAATTTCGATGGCATGTACGTCGTCCACCAGCTTCAGTCCAAAAGGTCCCGTGATCACGCCAGTGATCAGAAAACCCAGAACCGAAGGTAGGTTGAAACGGTGGAAGACGACCACCATGAGCATTCCCAGACCGAAGACAACGAGTAAGTCTTGGAGTAGACCCGTCATTCTGTTCTTCCGTCAGGTTATAGGTTGCACATTCAGCAAGCCGCATAAGTCGGCTTGCCATCTCTTTTCTTTATGCGAAAGAGGGGCTCCGGTGAAGAAGCCCCTCTCTCTGTGCTTGTTACCTGTCTCGACCGAAGACAGTTATGCCTTGACGGCGAACTTCTTCTCCACATCGAGACAGTGAGCCCGACCTTCGGCCATGAGCTTTTCGATGGCGTCCACGTCCTTGGGCACGGCACCGGTGAGCACTTCGCAGCCGTCGGCGGTAATCACCACATCGTCTTCGATGCGAATGCCGATGCCGCGGTACTTGGCGGCGACACGCTCTTCGCCGGGGGCGATGTAGATGCCCGGTTCGACCGTGAAGGCCATGCCGGGCTTGAGCGCGCGCTTCTTGCCGCGCGGGTCGCGGGTGCCGCCGGTGCCCACATCGTGCACGTCCATGCCGATGAAGTGGCTGGTGCCGTGCATGAAGAAGTCGTGCAGCGTGAGCGGCTTGGCGCCCTTGCTGCCTTCCTTCTTCCAGGTCTCGAGGGCTTTCTTTTCGCCCTGCACGGTCAGGTGCGTCTTGGGCAGAATGCCGAGCTTGACCAGACCATCGCGCAGCACTTCGCTGGCACGGTCATGCACCTGCTGCAGCTTGGCGCCGGGGCGAGCCATGGCGATGCCTGCCTTCTCGGCGGCGAGCACCACTTCATAGATCTCGCGCTGCGCCTTCGAGAACTTGCCGTTCACCGGGAAGGTGCGCGTGATGTCGGAGGCATAACCCTGGTACTCGCAGGCGGCGTCGATCAGGACCAGATCGCCGTCCTTGAGTTCGCAGTTGTTCTCGACATAGTGCAGGATGACGGCGTTGGCGCCACCACCCACGATGCTGGTGTAGGCGGGGTAGAGGGCGCCGTTGAACTTGAAGACCGCTTCCATCGAGGCTTGCAGCTGGTACTCCATCATGCCGGGACGAACCAAGCGCATCGCTTCGCAGTGGGCCTCGGCTGAGACCTTGCCGGCGTAGCGCATCATCTCCACTTCTTCAGCGCTCTTGAAGAGGCGCATTTCGTGGATGATGGTTTCGGGGTTGAGCAGGTCGCGCTGGTTGTCTTCCCACATCGAGCGGAAGATCTTGTCGAAATGCTCGTCGCGGCGGAACTTGTAGTAGACCCGGTCGCATTCGCCGAGAAGGGGACGAACCACCTTCTCGAAGTCTTCGACGTTGAAGGCTTCGTCGGCGCCGAAGTTGCCCACCGCGCCTTCCGGACCCTGGCGAATGCCGGTCCAGATTTCGCGGGCGCGGTCCTTGGGACGGACGAACATGAGGAAACGACCCTTGCCATCGCCGTCCTTGACGAAAACCAGAGCCGCTTCGGGCTCGTGGAAATTGCTCAGATAGAGCACGTCGGAGGCGGGACGGTACTGATACTCGGTGTCATTGGAGCGGGTGCGCTCCGGACTGGTAACGATGATTGCCACCGAATTCGCAGGCATGCGACGCAAGAATTCCTTGCGCCGGCGAGCGAAAACGTCGGCAGCCAGAAGCGGCCGCTTGGGCTGCTTGAACACATGAACTTGTGCTTTCTTTGCCATAACGATTCTCCTTGCTGAAATTGTAGCGGATGGCGGCTCCCCAAGTCTCGGGCAAGGCATTGCTTGACTTGTTGAATTTGCCGCCACCCGCCACAGGCAGTTGGCAATGCAGACTTTGCGAAATGCAGTTCTGCAGTCTTTGGGCTTAAGCCCGATGCTTACGTACGATGCTTACGTACGAACGGTGCCGGCCACAACCGTGGTCAGTGCTTCCGGCTTGAACATGCGGCGTGCATAGTCGTTCACTGCTTCGACGGTGACCTTGCGGTAGCCGGCGGGCAGTTCGTCCATGTATCGCGCTCCGCCGTCACCCAGGTAGAAGGTGTAGCGGTTGAGCGTGGAAGCCACCGCCAGCGGATTGTCGAGAGAGACCTGGAAGCCTCCGACGACGTTCTCGACCCAGCGGTCCAGCTCTTCCTGACTTACTCCTTCGGCAAGGTAACGCTCGATCTCGGCATTGACCAGCTCGATGGCGCGGTTGACATTGTCGGGGTGTACGGTCAGTTCGACCATCCATCCGCCATTGCCCAGCAGCGCACCTTCGAAGTGCGAGCTGATGCCATAGGTGAGGCCATGCTTGACCCGAATCGAGAGTCCGAGTCTTGCTGAGAGGGTGTTTTCGCCGAGCGCATCGTTGGCCAACTTGGCCACGAAGAACTCCGGGGTGCCCATGCGCACCGGAGCATAACGACCGATGCGGATGTCACAGCTGGTCATCTCGGGAACGAAGACAACGTGCTTGCCGCCGGCGCTCTTCACAGTCTCTTCGGACTGGGGTGGCACCGTCATGGCAGGCGCCTCACCACCTTGCCAGCTGCCCAGGGCCAATTCCACTGCGTGGAAAGCGGCTTCAGGGGCGATATTGCCGGCGATGGTGATGAGCACCGACTTGGGGGTGTAGTGAGAAGCATGGAACTGCTTCAGGTCTTCCACCGTGGTGCCGTCCAGGTTGGCGAGCAGGTCTTCCACCTTGAGCTGGTGGTAAGGAGTGCCCGCCGCGTAAATGCGCCGCGAAAGCTCGCCGGAAGCCAGGCTGCCGGTGTCGCTCAGCGATTGGCTCAGGTTGCTGCCCAGAAGGGCTTTCACCTGTTCCAGCTCGCTTTCGGGGAAGAGCGGGTTGCGCACGCAGTCGCCCAGAAGAGCGATGTAGACGCCGAGGTCTTCGGGTACCACTTTGCCGCGGCTGCCCACTCGGAACTCGTCGCAGCTGAAGCTGATCGAGGCACCCATTTCTTCCAGCATGGCCGCCATTTCGGTGGCGCTGGCGTGCTTGGCGCCGCGATTGAGCATCATCGCCGTCAGGGTGGCGGTGAGAGGCTTCTCAGTCGGGCTGTGTGTGTCGCCGCCCAGCATGCTGAGCGAGATGCCGACGGTGCGGGCGCTCTCCATGGTCAGAACCTGCACCTTCATGCCGTTCGGGTAGACCTTGGTGACTGTCTCCCCTTCGTAGGTGAAGCCGCCTGCAGCCTTGCCCTCGCTCGCCGTGACAGCGGTTTCCGGCTGGCTCGGCTCAGTGTCTGCATGATTGGACTGACCAGGCTGAATGGGCGTGAAGGCGCCCACGGTGCGGTTTTTGCGCACGAAGTAGCGCTTGGCGGCTGCCTGCACCATTTCGGCGGTGACCGCCTCGTAGCGGGCGGTGTTGTCGAGGAAGTCTTCCCAGTTCCCCGCCGCTTCCGCTTCGCAGAGTGAGCTGAGGAAGCTCATCTGATTGTCGGTAGCGAAGAGAACGCGCTTGCGATAAGCCTTCTTGACACGGCTCAGCTCTTCTTCCGAGACCGGCTCATGGCAGAGGCGGTCCATTTCTGAAAGCAGAGCTTGCTCGAGCTCAGCCAGGTTGCCCTCCGGATGCACGATGGCGCCGGCGCGGAAGAGGAACTCGTCCTTGAGCTCGTTGCCGCTGACGAAGGCTTCCACCGCCTTGCCGCTCTTGATGAGAGCAGCGTAGAAACGGCTGGCTTTGCTGCTGGAGCCGCCCAGGATGTCGGCAATGACGGCGAGCGCAGCGCTGTCTGCGTGGGTGGTGCCGGGCACACGATAACCGATCAGGACCATGCCCGGTTCGGTGCTGGTGCGCTCGACGGTGACACGGCGCTCGCCTTCCTGAGGCGGTTCCACCGTGTACATCTCCGGAATCGGAGCCGGGGAGCTGGGGATGCTGCCGAAGCTCTCCATGATCATGCCCAGCGCTTCCTCGATGGTGAAGGCGCCGGTGACCATGATGGTGGCATTGTTGGGCCAGTAGAACTGGTCGTAGAAAGCCTGCATCCGCTCCAGGGGAACGTTTTCGACATCGGAGAGCCAGCCGATGATGGGATGGTGGTAGGGGTGAGCGCGGAAGGCGCAGGCGCCGAGCTCTTCATACAGCACCGAATAGGGGCTGTTCTGTCCGCGTTCGAACTCGTTGCGCACCACGGTCATCTCCGAGTCGCGGTCTTCGCGGCGCAACTTGAGGTTGCGCATGCGGTCCGCTTCCATGGCGATGAGCTGCTTCAGGTGCCGGCGAGGCACCTTGGCGAAGTAGTTGGTGCGGTCGTAGGAGGTGGTGGCGTTGTAGTCACCGCCCAGGGGCGTGAGAACCTCGGCGTAATTGCCGAAGTTTTTGCTGCCCTTGAACATCATGTGCTCGAGGAAGTGCGTGGAGCCGGTGTAACCGACTGCTTCGTTGCGGGAGCCGACATGATAGACGATCATGACGGTGGCAACTTCGCTTGCCTTGTTGGGGGCAAGCAGCACTTTCAAGCCATTGGCGTCGAGAACAAACTCACTGATTCCTTCGCGTTCTTTCACGAAGGTGAAACCGTTTTGAGACATAAGACTCTCCTCCCGACAGGGCAGGAGCTTTTCGGGCGTGAATAATTCTCGTTCTTGACAGAACAAGAACAATACCGCGACCGATAGGCCCTGACCTGTCAGTTTGTTGGTTGTTGCGTTGGTTGTAGACTGACTGAAAGACTTACTGCGAAAGCAACTCGAGCGCGTACTGGAGCTGGCTGTCGCGGCTGGGGTCGCCCAGGCGAGGCTTGGGCGTGGTCTTGAGCTCTACCTCATGGTGGGGCTCGACACCGAACTTTTCATTGCCGTTGCCGCCGTCCCCGAGCCAGGTGCCGTTCGGGGTGAAGTAGCGCAGGCTGGTGATGTGCATGGTGGTGCCGTTGGGCATGGGCATGACCACCTGGCCGATACCCTTGCCGAAGGTACGCTCGCCCACGACCACGGCGCGACCGTTGTCCTTGAGAGCGCCGGTGAACATTTCGGCAGCCGAAGCCGACTTGCCGTTCACCAGAATGACGACCTTCTTACTGGTACCCAGGTGAGGCGGACGTTCCATCTTCGCCTTCTCCACCCGGTTCGAGCCTTCCACTTCGCGGGTGAGAATGATCTCGTTGCCGTCCACCGAGAAGGTCTGCTTCACGTGTCCGGCACCAGGATCGCGCTCACGAGTCGAGACAAGAATGCCCTTTTCGATGAACATGCTCATCAATTCGACGCAGACACGCACATCGCCGCCAGGGTTGTAGCGCAGGTCGAGGATGACCTTATCGACCGAACCCAGTGAAGCGAGAGCGTTGTGCATTTCGCTTGCCGTGTCGCTCTGGATGAAGGAGTCGAGGCGGATATAGCCGACCTTGGTGCCGTTGGCGCTGGTGAGCACCTTGCTCGACACAGCCTTGGTCTGCACCATGCCGCGCACGATGGTGACATTGCGCTCACCCTGGTCATTGCGCACACGCAGCAGCACTTCGGTGCCCACCTTGCCGCGAGCCTTCGAGACGAAGTCTTCGGTGCTGATGTCTTTCGCAGTGGTGCCATTGATCGACAAGACCACGTCGCCGTCCTTGATGCCGGCTTTGTGCGAAGGCCCGCCTTCGATCACCTTCAAGACCGGATAACCGTCCTTGTCGGAGAGCATGAGGGGACCCTTGTTCTTGTCGGCGCCGAAGACCAGTTCGCCGGCGTCGTCGACGCGCGGCTGCACTTCGATACCGATACCGGCAAATTCACCCCTCATCTGGTCGCGTTCGGCGCGAGTGTCCTTGGCGTCCAGATAGACGGCGTAGTGGTCGCCGGTCGACTTGAGCATTTCGTTGATGTATTTGACGGCGTCTTCTTGCGTCTTGATCTGGCCGTCATACTTGTGCTCCCACTTGTCCCAGTCCTTCAGGGTGGCTTCGTCATAGACGTGAGCGCGAGCTTGCTCCCAAGCGTTGTGGTAGAGCTCGACAGGGCTCAGGCTGGCAAGCGGAAAGACGAGGTAGAGGGAAAGAGCAACTGAGAAAAGAAAGGTGGCCGCAAAGCCCAGACCAATGGTCTGGAGCAAACGACCGGCCCGAGAAAGCAGCCGCTTATCCTGCGGCAGGTCAGGTCCGTATTTCATGGCATTTACCTTGAAACAGCTTCAATGAGCTGCACCGCTCTGCGTGCGAACTGGCTAATCAACCAGGCGCATCGTTCAAAGCGGCGTTGATTGTTGATGACAAGCAGCGCCGGTTGAGTGGCGTTGCGGTGGAGCTCGCATGACTGCAAGCTAGTCGTTTCGACGATGGCGAGCTAGGAGACGGCAAGCTGCGTGAATTTGCTTTGATGCCGCAGAAACATCGCGCACAGCATTCGCTGGTGCGTGATATTGGTATGGTCCATGGGCTCTTAAGAAAAAATCTTTGGTGCTATATCGTCGAAAAAGAACAAAGGTGTAAAAGAACGTATTGAGCCTATTAACTGACAACTAGGAACTGCAAGTTAAGCTCATTCCATCTTTCAGTCATAGAGTATTTATTAACTGCATATCTTAGCCTCGCTACGTCTTGACAAGCCCGGCTTGGCCAGCTGCTTACTAGCCTTGGTTCGCTAAAATGTCGTCAGTCTGCTCTATTGCAGGCTGACAAAAACTCTTGAGCCTTCGAAACTTTTGGCATTCTGGCTCTGTGTTGCTTTTAGCGAAGGCAAACTAGCTGCTAAGCGGTTACACTGGATGAAAGTACTAATAATGCTGGGGAGATTGCGATGTCAAGGGTTTGCCGCTTTGGTTCTTCTGCTTTAACTCTTTCACTGCTTGCTTCTTTCTTCACTTCTGGTGGCGGGCTTCTTTGGAGTGCTGCTCAAGCTGAAATCGCAGCCGTAAACGACAAGACTTTCAAAAAAGAAGTGAATGAGTCGAAAATGCCTGTGCTAGTGGACTTTTACACCAAGTACTGTGTGCCCTGTAAAAAAATGGCGCCTGTCTTGGAAGACCTTGCCACCGAGTATAGTGGCAAGGTTAAATTCGTCCGGGTTGATGCCGATGAAGCTGAAAAAACTGCTGCCTTCTACGACATAGAGATGTACCCTTACTTGGCTTTGTTTCTGCCTGGGGTGAAGGCTCCTTTAGTTGCTGTCGGCTATAAGAACCGTGAGCAGATCAAAGACTTTATCGATCGCTCTTTGAAGGCGACAAAAGCAAAGGCTGAAGCCAAAAGTAAATAGGGCTTTGAGAGAAATCAGCTGCTAAATGAGCTGGCTGACTTGTGGGCTGCCTCTTTCAAAATTATGTTGCGGGCTTCCGCTACTACATAAAGCGAGCCTGTGATGCAGATTATGTCATCTTCTTGAGCCATAGCTAGGGCTTTTTCGAGGGCTTCACCGACGCCGGCGGTAGTGAAGAGATTTGGATTTTCCGATTCGAAGACACTGATTGTGTCGATAATCTCAGCTGGTTCCATTGATCTGGGGTTGTCGGAGCGAGTGGCTATAACGGCTTTGCTTATCGGCGAAAGCTCTTTCCATATGGCTGAAATATTCTTATCGTTATTGACGCCAACGATGAAAATGCAGTTTTTGGCATTGAAGAAATGCTGCAAACTTTGTCTCAAGGCTTGGGCTGACTCATGGTTGTGAGCCCCGTCGGCAACAATTACCGGTCCTTTCTCTTTCAATATTTCAAGCCGCCCCTTTATTGAGGCTTTTCTGACGCCTGCCTGAATTTGGGCATCGGTGATGTCAAGCTTACCTTTGCTGCGCAGAGCCAAAATCGCAGCTACGGCAGTAGCGGCGTTGCTCATTTGATGGGCGCCAAGCATACCGATTGTCAGTTCTATAGACTGTTGCAGACCTTCCATGCTGAAAGTCTGTTCGCTGAGGCTATGGCTGAGGGGTTTGAGTTTGAATTTCTTGCCCACGTCTATAAGTTCAGAATCGACTTCGTGGCAGCGTCTGCCCACTGCCGTGCGGGCTCCAGCGTCTTTCTGCGGTGCCAAAATGGAAACGCAATGCGGAACAATGATGCCGGCTTTGTTGGCGGCAATCTCGGTTTGCGTGCTGCCGAGAATTTCCACATGCTCAAGGCTGATAGGAGTAATAATGGCAACTTCTTTGCTATCAAAAACATTGGTGACGTCATAACGTCCACCTAGACCAACTTCAACCACTTGCCACTGGACCGGTACTTTCCAGGTCTTGACCAGATGAAAGAATAAAGCCGTCAAAATGCCGAAAGTTGAGATGCTGGCGTTGCCGCTTTCGCGCTCGGCTTCCACTTGTTTCTCGATTTCGCTTATGCCTCTGGCAAAATCTTCTTCTGAAATAGCTTCCAAGTCGAAAGCAATTCGCTCTGAATAATCATGTAGGTGCGGACTGGTGTAAAGGGCTGTGGTTTGCCCTGCTTCCTTCAAAATAGAAGCAACAAAGGTGCTGGTCGAGCCTTTGCCTTTCGAACCGGCAATATGAATTGTCTTGGTGCCTTTGTGAGGGTCGCCTAGGCGCGCTAGAAGCGATTTCATCGAGGGCAGTCCCATAGTGGGACCTCTTGCTCCGAATGTAGCCCTTTCCATGTCTGGAAAAGACTGTATGAATTTCAGGGCGTCCTCGTAAGTCATTACCAATTTAATTTCTTAACCGAATATAAACTGAGAATCTTGAAAACATCTGATCCAACAGCATAGATTCGAGCTGAGTTTTCAGTAGTTTTTTGATTCATCTTCTTATCTAGTAACTAAACACTATCCGGGCAACTAATACAAGTTCTGAAGAGGTGAGAGTAAAGCTCTCTCGCCCCTGGAAATCCGAGGTAGTGTCACTTAGATGATTTTCAAGGAAGTCCTGAAAATTTTTCTGCTTCCCAAATAAGCCGTCGCCGTCCCGAGCAAAGGTTGCCCGGGGGCGTTTCTGTTCTGTGTTTTGGAAGGATGTTTCTATGTCCCTCAAATCTATGCTGTCAAGGGTGTCCAGTTGGTTGCGCCGCGGTTCTCGCCGGGCAAATTCTGGGCATCGCCGTTTCTACTCGGCTCGTCTTGATCACCTGCCTATTCCCAAGCTTCGCGCCAGCTCCCAAGAGAAGGCAGAAGTGCTTACGACTGGTAGTCAAGGGAGGTATCCGTCTCTGCTCGATCTCGCTTCTGGGGCACCGTCTCAGGACACGCCTGCAGTCTTGCGTCGGGCTGCCTGTCTTGCTATCGAGAGTGGTGAGAATCAGTATGGTCAAACCAATGGCGATCTGCAGCTGCGCAGGCTCTATGCCGGCGCCCGTGGTTGGTCTAGTGAGCAGTCTGCGCTGGCTGAGAATCAGATCACAGTGGTGGCGGGTACTTCTGCCGGTCTCGGAGCTGTCTTGCTCAGTGTGCTCGATGCTGGAGACGAAGTCTTGGTCTTCGAGCCCTACTTCGAGGGCTATCTGCAGGCTGTGGCCATGGCCCAGGCGATCACTGTGCCGGTGCCTCTCTCGCAAGGCGAGGGCATGGCCGCTTGCCACTGGACGATAAACGAGGCCGCTCTGCGAGCACGGATCACCAAGCGCAGTAAGGTGATCATCGTCAACAGTCCGCACAATCCAACAGGGCGAGTCTTTTCTGCCGCCGAATTGGCTGTGGTGGCTCGGGTGGCGCTTGAGAACGATCTGCTGGTTGTTTCTGACGAGGTCTATGGTCTGCTCGCTTTTGGCGAAAATGCGCCTCTGAGTATGCGCGATCTGCCCGGCATGGCCGACCGCACGGTGGTTATCGATGGGCTCTCCAAGACCCACAATGCCAGCGGTTGGCGCATCGGTATGGTCTTGGCGCCGCCTGCGATCACCAGCCAGTTGCGACGCATTGTTGCTGCTCTTGGTCTGGCGGCGCCCACACCGCTCATGGTGGCAAGTCGCTTGGCTTACGATCAGGCTAGCCCCGATGGCCAAGCGCTTGCCGCGCAGCTGCAAGACAACCGTTTGCAGTTGCAAGCCAATGCGCAGGCTCTCGGGCAGGCTCTGGCTCAGGCCGGCTTTCTTTTCAGTCGACCGCAGGGAGCCGCCTATATCTTCGCCTCTCTACCGGCACTGGCGCTTAAGCCTGATGCCGACCTCGCCTCGTATCTTCTTGGTGCCTGCGGCATCAAAGCTGCACCCGGGCAGTCATGCTTTCAGGGCGACCAAGGTCGGCTCTGGGTGCGTCTCTGCATCGCTCGCAGCTCCGAGGTGATTGCCGAGGCTTGTCGTCGTATCGGTTCGCTCTAGCTTACCGGCTGTCAACCAACAATAACTCTGCATCAAACTAAAGAGGAGTGCACTATGTCCAATCAAACGCTGCCGCTCAGCCGCAGTCTTGCTCTTGGTGTTTCGGAACGTTCGGTTTCGGCACTGAAGCAGCTGCTGCAGGAGCGTGATTCTCTTTTCGCCCGGCTGCAGTCACTGCAGCTGCGCACCCAGGTCTCGGACTCGGGCTCGGGCTCGGAAGAGTCCGGCGACCAGTCCCCCGCTCCGGTTCAGCCGCTTTCTCTTGCCGAAGAGGTGGCGCTTTCCATGGGGCAGTCTCTGCAGGTCTTCGCCGGCACCCATATCGATGCGGCCCTTTCTTGCCTGGCCCACAACCGCCGTGCTTTCGACAGCATCAAGGCTGAGATCGAGCCAGCGATGGTCGAGCATATGCTCGATTCGGCCCGGGACGACATCGCCTATGGTCCTCTCATGGGCTTCTCCGCCGAAGCTGTCGGTGTCGCCGACATGTTCATGGTGGAAGAGCATGTGCGCGCCGCCCGTGCCATCCACGACCGCATTTCCGCCCTGCTTGCCCAGAGCGAGCAGTCGTAAAATCTTTTCTGCAAACTGAAATTCTGCAAATTTGTGATGTGTTCGCGGGGGGCGGCATGCTCATGGGAGTGTGTCGCCCCTCGTTTTTGAGGAGATACCTATGACTTATCTGGTCATCAGTACCAGTCTCAATCCCAATAGCCAGAGCTATATTTTGGCGTTGGAGACCGTCAAGCGGCTGCAGCAGTATGGAACGGTGGATTTCGTCGACCTGCGCCAGGTCAATCTGCCGCATTGCGACGGCGACAAAGCGCTCAGCCATCGCAATGTGAAGCGTCTGGCTGCCCGCATCGAAAAGGCTCGTTGCGTCATTCTGGCTGTGCCGATTTATAACTATGATGTCGGCTCGGTGGTCAAGAACATGATTGAGCTCACCGGCGATGCCTGGCAGGAGAAGACCGTCGGTTTTCTCTCGGCTGCCGGCGGCAAGTCGAGTTTCATGGCTGTGAGCGGGCTGGCCATGAGTCTAGTCTTCGACTTTCGTTGTCTGCTCATTCCCAACTTTGTCTACGCCGACCGCAGTTCCTTCGACAAGGGGGTGTTGGTCGATAAGCGAGCCCTGGCTCGTATGGACGATCTTGTCGATTCGGCCAGGCGTCTTGCCGGTGTCGGCATCTCGGGGCGTCCATCGCCTCGGGCGCTTGCCGCCAAAGTCGTTTAAGGCAGGCGGGGAAGGAGGTGCAAGCTTTCTTCCCCGTTTTGTTTCTGCTTCTTTTGTCGTGTTTTTTTGCTTACTATTTATGGTAAAGTGCTCGGCTTGAAATCTATTTTTTAGTGCTAGAATAAAGCTCGGTTTGCCTCGGGAGCGCACATACCTAGCTATGCAGATACGTATACTTTCGAGTTTTCTTGTTTCTTTGACTTTATTTGGCGCTGCCATGCCGGTTTTTGCCGGTGACTCTCAGTCTCATGTGCAGCAGGGTGAAATAAGCCAGACTTTAGAGCAGTCGGTGGATCAAGCTGAGGCTAATAGCCAGCCTGAGAGTTTGGTCTGGAACATTGATGAAAGCGATGGGCGCAAGAAAGTATTAGCCGGTAGCCAGTTTAGAGTGAGATTAGAGCAAGAAGTCTCCAGTGACGATGCTGAGAGTGGTCAACCGGTGGCTTGTGTTCTCACTGAAGACCTAAAGTTCGACAAGCACAAAACAATTGCCCATAGCGGCGCTCAGGTGCTTGGTGTGATTGCGGCTGTCAGTCATAGTCGGCGCACCATCAAGTCTTATGTTCCCGGCAAGCACTGGCTCGATGCGCAAGGGCGTATCGGCTTTAGCTTTAGTGGACTTGTCGACCCTCATGGCAAAGTATTGAGTATTGATGCCATGCCCAGTGAAAAGACCAGTGTGATACAGGTCAAGAAAACACGGGCGCAGTTGGTGGCCAATAAAAACGGTGAGTATGTGGTTAAGTATGCCGTCGGCAAATATGCCGCTATGGACCTGGCTATCGGCGCTGTCGGTATCGCCACCGGACCTATCGGTATCTTGACCAGCGCCCTGGTCTCTGGTGTCGCCGGGAGTGCCAATAAAAACTTTGCCGCCGGTCGCCCGGTGGAAGATGACGAACAGTTTTCAAAGAAAAAGGGGTTCATCATGGGCGTGGAGCGCGGCTTGCCGGGCGGCGCCTTGATATCGGGAGTGACCACCAGCGGTAAAGATTTGGAATTGCATAAAGGCGATATTTTGACGATCGAATTAAAGAAAGATCTAGAGCTAAATTAGAAGTAGTACTAGTTCTAGTGCGGGTGCTGTCTAAGTTGCATTTAGATGGTTTTTTTGCGCTGGCTCATAAGCAGCTGCTTGAGCATTTCTTTTACTCTATTTACTTCCAGCTCTTTTAGCTTTTTGCCCCCTAAGACTTGCTGCCAGACCATCAGTGAAATAAAAGAGCCGGCAATTATATGAGCCATGGCTTCGGGGTCTTTTATCTCCAGCTCTTTTTGTTGAGAAAGATATTTGCTCGCCAAGCCCATGCCCCTCAATATGACAGTGCGCACATAAATTTGCGCCAGCTCTGGAAATCTTTCTGATTCGCCTACCAAGACGCGGAAAAGTGAATGGTATTCGGCATCGGCCATGAGGACGCAGAATTTTGCCGTGATCACATCCATAAATTCTTCCGGGGCGAGGCTGAGCATGGCCTCTGGATTGGAAAAATCTATGGAGACCTTATTTATGGTCAATTCTTCGATGATGGCTGTAAAGAGCTGCTCTTTGTCTTTGAAGTGACTATAAATAGTGGCCTTGATTACCCCGGCTTTCTCGGCCACTTTGTTCATGCTGGTGCCGTCATAGCCGTTCTCTAGAAAGGTCTCGACAGCCGCTTTCACTATCTGATCGCGCTTGCTGCGGCGTCCGCCGCCTTTTTCTTTGTAGAGACTTTCTTCCATTTGACTGATTTTACGACAATATTAGTTGACAAACAATACATACCGGTTGGTATGATTACTTCGTGGTGCAAATTGAATAAGTAATTTCAAAAGAGTAAGGGCATTTTTATGGCGGCTATTAAAGAGAAGGCGGAAAGCCAGGTCGTACAGGGTGGAGGGCGGAAGCCGCCTTTGCCCGCCTTGATCTTGGTGCTTTTGTTGGTCTTGGGCGGTGCTTATTACTTTTATTCGGGCAAAAAGCTTGCCGATCTGCCAACCGATAGATTGCCGGTGAGCGGGCGCATCGAAGGCTATGAAACAAATATTGGTCCTAAAGTTGGCGGCAGAATCGATTTTGTCGGCTTTAGAGAAGGCGACAGTGTCAAAGTAGGCGATCTTTTGGTGCAGTTGAGCGATGCCGATATTCAAGCCCAGCTCAAGAGTGCCCAGGCGCGCAAAGAGAAAGCGGTCGAAAATGTGGAAGAATGCGCCTATCAGATTAATGTAGTCGATCGCCAGTTGGAAGAATCTAGGCTGAGGCTCATGCAATCAAGTGAAGATACTCAGGCTCGTGTCAATGAGGCTGAAGCTTCGCTTTCGCAGGCGCAAGCCCGCTTGTCGGAGGCGGAAGCGCAGTTGACCCAGGCTAAAGCAGATCTTTCTCTTGCCCGCATACGCAAAGAACGCTATGCCTTTTTAGCCAGTCGTGGAGCCGTTACCACCGATGAGAATGACCAAGCGCAGACTAATCATCAAAGTCAGGAAGCCCTGGTTAAGTCGCGTGAAAGCGCTCTAGAGGCGGCTCAAAGACAGTTGCATATAGCCGAAGCCAGCCTTAAGCAAGCCCGCAGTACGCGTCTTAACCCGGGTATGATCAAGGCTCAAGCTGGGGTATTGGAAGGACAGTTGGCTCAGGCTCGTTTTAAACTAAAGAGCGCTGAGCACGAAGTTGTGGCTGCCCAAGCCGATATTGATCAGATTAAGGCTAATATTGCCTATCTCAATATCAAGAGTCCTATTGACGGCATTGTCACCGCTCGCTCGGTGGAGCCCGGTGCCGTTGTGGTGCCTGGGCAAACTTTGCTTTCGCTCATAGACCTGCGTGTGGTTTATCTGCGCGGTTATATACCGGAAGGCAAGATTGGTCTGGTAAGAGTTGGTCAGAAAGCACTAATCAAGCTGGATAGCGACCCTAATAAAGCTATTGATGGAAAAGTGATTCAGATTGATCCGGAAGGTTCTTTTACGCCTGAGAATATTTATTTTAAAGACGACCGTGTCAAGCAGGTTTTTGGCATCAAGATAAGCATCGAGAACAAAGATGGTGTCGGCTTTGCTAAACCCGGCATGCCTGCCGATGCCGAAATTATCATCAAGTAGATAGTTATGACTAATGCGCTTTTAGAGCCTGAAATAGTGAGAGCGAGAGGGCTCGGTAAGAGCTATGGTGCGCTTGCGGCAGTCAAAGGTATAGACTTTGAAATCAGGCAAGGCGAGATCTTTGGCTTGATTGGTCCTGACGGAGCCGGTAAGACCACCACTTTTCATATAATGGGCGGCGTGCTCGAAAAAAACAGCGGTGAGATAGCTGTTCTGGGCGGTAGCCCGCGCAATATGCGCTTATCTATCGGTTATCTCACCCAACAGTTTTCGCTTTACTTAGACCTGAGTCTAATAGAAAATCTGCGTTATGTAGCCGGTTTGCGCGATGTCACAGGGCGTTTGTTTGAAGAAAGAGCGGCGCGCTACCTCAAGCTTATGGACCTAGACCGCTTTCCTAATAGGTTGGCCGGTCAACTATCGGGGGGCATGAAGCAGAAGCTGGCTCTTTGTTGCGCTTTGGTGGGCGATCCTAAATTGCTTTTGCTGGACGAACCTACAACAGGCGTTGACCCTGTATCTAGGCGCGAATTTTGGGATCTGCTCTCGCGGGTTTGCAGCGAGGGTGTGACAGTGGCTGTAGCCACACCTTATCTTGACGAAGCCGAGCGTTGCGGACGATTGATTCTCATGCATGAAGGGCGAATCTTAGAAGAGGGCTCGCCTGCTGGGCTGAAAGAGCGGCTTGGTATGCACCGTTTGGAAGTGCGCTCGGGTAAATTGCATGAAATGGAAAAAGTCTTGATCGAGGCTCAATCGCTGCAAGCAAAGAGTAATGGAGCCGAGAGGGTTTTGTTTGATGTCCAGACTTTTGGCGATCGCCTCGATGTCTTGGTGCCCGACCTAGAGCAAGGTAGGGCTCTGGTGCGACAACTAAGTCAGAAAGCCGGTTTGAGCGAGCCTCTACTCAGTGAGCAAGAACCGACTTTGGAGAACGTTTTTGTCGCCCGTCTCAAGCATGATCTGCCGGAAGAAGAGCAAAAGCCGTTTCCTTTTGTAGCTGTCAATAGAGAGCTGAGTGAAACAAATTCGCCGGGTTTGGGAAATAGTGCCAAATATGGTGCTATTGAGGCGAGCGCTGTGTCTAAACGATTTGGTAATTTTCAGGCTGTGCGCTCGGTCAGCTTAAGGGTCGAGTATGGCGAAATCTATGGGCTTTTAGGCGCCAATGGCGCTGGTAAAACCACCACTATCAAGATACTTTGCGGTCTGATTAAGCCCTCGGGCGGCAGTATGGCTCTTTGTGGTCAAGTATCAGACCTGCGTCAAGAATCGCTCAGGCAGAAACTGGGCTATATGAGCCAGAAGTTTACTCTTTATGATGATCTGACAATCAGAGAAAATCTAGAGTTTTACTGCGGTGTCTATTGTGTGCCCGAAGCTCTGCGTAAAGAGCGCATCGCCTGGGTTTTGCGCAGTTCGGAGTTGACCGGACAAGAGGGGCTTTTGGCAGGCAAGCTGCCGGGCGGATGGAAACAGCGGCTTTCTTTTGGGGCGGCCGTATTGCACCAGCCGCAGGTACTTTTTTTGGACGAACCGACCTCGGGTGTAGACCCTCTTGCCCGGCGTGAAATGTGGAAGCTGATTAGAGATTTCTCTAGGCAAGGCACGGCCATTTTGGTTACTACGCATTTTTTGGAAGAAGCCGAAAATTGCAATAATCTTGGCTTTATGGTGGCCGGAGAATTGGTGGCCGAAGGTTCGCCCTCGCGCATCAAAGAAGAACAGCCGGGTACTCTCTATGAGCTGGTCTGTGATGACTTGCAGGGGGCCTACGCTCGCTTGAAAGGGCAATTGGAAGACTGGCGCACTTCAATGTTCGCCGATTGTTTGCATGTGGTTCTAGATGACGGGGCGAGCGAACTGCCCGCAGTGCTCTCGGCACTAAGCGCAGAAGGCGTCAAGATTAGGTCTCATAGGCAAGTGCCTTTCAGCTTGGAAGATTGCTTCATTTCGATTGTGCAGCGGGCCCAGCGGGCTCATTTTGATATAGCGGCAAAGCCTCAGCCACCGCAATCGGGTGGTCAAAAATGAAGAAAGTTTTGGCTCAGATAGGCAAAGAAATAGCCCAGTTTAGAAGAGATAAGCTGACTCTGGCATTGGCTTTTTTCTTGCCTTTTGTTGCCCTGCTTTTGTACGGATACGCCACTAGATTAGAGTCAAAGAATATTCTTGTGGCAGTGAAGAATTTCGACACAGGCAGTCTTAGTCGCGACTATATAGACACTTTGTTTGCCACGGGACAGTTGCAGGCGGCGCCATTTAGAGGCAGCGGCGTCGACATTATGGAGCCTCTTGACAAAGACGGTGTCAAGGCTGCCATAGTCATTCCCCCGGAGTTTTCTCGCAAGGTCAGTCGGCGCGAGCGGGCGCAAGTGCAGGTAGTAATTGACGCTTGCGACGTCAACAATGCCAGGGTGGTGAAGAACTGCATTATTGCTTCGACCAATTATTTTTTGCGCAGCAAAGACTTGCAGACCACCCGTAATCTAATCTCGCCTCAAGTGCGCCTTTGGTTTAATCCAGGCCGAGACGAGGCTCTTTATGTGGCACCGGGGGCGATAGCGGTAATTCTTTGGATCTTCCCTTGCTTGCTTGCTGCTTTGGCGATGGCTAGAGAAAAGGAGCAAGGCACGATTTTGCAGCTCTATGCTTCCAGTCTCTCTTCTTTTGAACTTATCGCCGGTAAAACAATCGCCTACACTCTCATTGCCCTCATGCAGGCGGCTTTGATTATTTCAGCTTCTTTTCTCTTGTTTGGGCTGCGTTTTGTCGGCGATATAACTGTCTTTTTTCTTTCCCTGGTTTTGTTCTTATATAGTGCGGTGGCTTTTGGTGTATTTGCCGGTACACGCGCCACCACCCAGAGTGCGGCGGTGCAGATCGTGGCTACTACCGGCTTCACTACAGCCCTGCTTCTATCTGGCTTTTTGTATCCGCTGCGCAATATCACTTATCCCCTTTCTCTTATTTCAAATGTTTTGCCTGCGCGTTATTTTGTCTCGGCGGCGCGTAACGCTTTTGTGCGCGGTTCCGATTTTGGCAGCCAGCTCTATATTCCAGTTTCTATTGCTATTGCCGCTTTTGTTCTTTATATGGCGGCGTCCAAAATTTTGCGCCGCATGCAGTTGAAAGGTTGAAGAATTGAGCGAGAAAAGCAAGGAAATCTAGAAAAGACAATGAATAAGCTCAACTATTTCACCCAGCTCAAGGCTCTGATGCGCAAAGAAGTGCAGCAGATTTTGCGCGACAAACAGTTGCTTTTCCTGCTCTTTTTTATGCCGATTTTGCAGCTCTTTATTTATGGTTTCGCCCTCAGCCCCGAAGTAGACAGGCTTAGGCTTGGAGTTGTGGACCATGCTTCTTCTACTGTAAGCCGTGCTCTTACAGCGGCACTTGTGGTCAATGATGTATTCGAACTTAAAGAAAGCGGCGGCAGAGACGCGGCTCTTGCTGCCCTAGTACGCGATGGTGCTCTCGATGCCGGGCTTATCATTCCAGCTGATTTAGAAAGACGCTATCGAGCCGGACTGAAAACGAATGTGCAGGTCTTTATTGATGGCGTCGATGCCAATAGTGCAGGAATTGCTGCCGGTTATGTCAGTCAGATTCTTGCTTCTTTCAATCGCAATCTCAGCTCGGGCAGCCAGGAATCGCGAGAAATAATCAGTCCCCAGATTAGTTTTGCCTACAATCCGGGCTTGATAAGCTCTTGGTTTTTTGTGCCTGGTGTGATTGCTCTGGTGCTCAATTTGGTTTCGACCCTGGTGAGCAGTGCTGCTCTTGTGCGCGAGAAAGATTCGGGTACCTTAGAGCAGTTGCTCATGACACCGGTTAGCTCAAAGCAGATCTTGCTGGCTAAAATTGTGCCCCTGGCGGCTCTTCTAATGATTACAGTGGCAGTGGCTTTGCTTGTTTCGGTGCTGGTCTTTCACGTGCCCTTCCGCGGTAATCTGCTTTTATTTCTCTTCGTTTCTTTCTTGGCTGTGCTTGTTGGTATATCAATCGGCATAGCCCTGGCTGCCTATTCTGAAAACCAGCGCCAGAGTCTCTTAACTTCTTTCTTTATTAATTTGCCGGTGATTCAGCTTTCTGGTGCGATAGCACCGATGGAGAGTATGCCCGAGTTTTTTCAGTATCTTTCTTATCTTGACCCTTTGCGCTATTACGTTATCTGCGTGCGCGCCCTCTTGCTCAAAGGCGGCGGTTTTTCCGAAATTTGGATCGAAGTGCTTTCACTTTCGGTCTATGCCTTTGTGCTTTTGTCTTTGAGCTCTTCGCGATTCAGGAAACAATTGAAATGAAAAGTAAATTTAGAGCAAGCCGCTTTGCCGCTTTATCTTTATTGCTGACCTTGAGCTCTTGGTCGGCTGCCTTGGCCGAGACTGGTTCTATTAATGAGACTAACTCAATTAAAGAGCCCGAATCAATCAAAGAACTTAACTCCGGGGCGGAGAATAATGCATTTTCGGCTGAGAGATTGGATTTGAAACGTGACAGCCTTAAGGCGCTGATCACAATCGACAGGCGCATCGACCCCTTTAGTCTAGATGCTCAGAGCAGCCGTTCTTTTACCTTGAAAGAGGCAATAGATACTACTCTAGCCAATAACCTCGACATTGGTATTGTCGACTACGACCGTCAGGCGGCTAAGGCCAGGCTGCTTGGTGCCTATGGTAAGTTTCTGCCGGATATTGCACTCAGTTATCAGTACAACTATCTAAAAGGCAAGGCTAATGTGCCCTTTGGTTCAAGTCTCGAACCCTTGCGCTTCAATAATCCGTTTATCATCACCAGTGCCGGTTTTAAATATTACGGCTATCGCGGCGGCAGCGTTTTGTTTTCTGCCTTGAAAGGGCGCAATCAACTGCGTGCCGAGAAAGAAAAGAAGAAAGCCACTATTGCCGATGCCTTGCGCGAGACTGTGCATCTGTATAACGAACTTATCTTGCAAGAGGCGATCTTGCGTATTCGCATTCGAGCCGTGGAAACATCGGAGTCTCAGCTTAGCCTGAGCCGAGACCTACAAGCCGGTGGTCTGGCGACAAGGTTAGAGGTATTGCAGGCTGAGACGCAGCTTTCGCAAGATAGGCAGAATCTCATTGATCAGCAGATTGCCAGGCGTGACGCTGCTATCAGACTATCAGACCATTTAAGCTTGCCCCAAGATGTCGATCTTAGACCAACCGCCGAAGTAATTGAGAAGTGGCGACTGGTGAGCGATGACCAGCTGGTTGGTAAGCTGGTTTCGCAGGCCATAGATAATCGTCCCGAACTGAAGCAATATGAAGAACTGCGCTTGGCTGCCAAAAAGCAGATAATGATTAATGCTGCCAATTTGCAGCCTAGTTTTGCCTTTAACGGCAATGTTCTAGGCATCGGTGAGACTCTCTCGAAGAGCACTGAATTGGCGCCGGTAACCCTTGCCGCCGCAGGTGGAAATAGTGTGACGCAAGTTCCTAGGCAAAGACAAATAACTGCACTGTACACCTTGGGTTTCAATGTCAATTGGAACTTTCAGGGCCTGGGCACGGTGGATGCCGCTAACATTTATGCCGCCAAATTAGACGCCAGGAAAGCCGCTTTGGAGTCGCAACGTTTACTCAACCAAGTTGTTTCTGAGGTGAGACGTTCGTATCTCAAGTCACTTTCATCGGAGCGCAAAATTGAGGAAGCCATTGCCCAAGTGCGTTCGGCTGATGAGGAGTTGAGACTGGCTAGTTTGCGTTATCAAAACGGCGTTGGCAAAAACATCGATGTCTTGCGGGCGCAGCAAGACTATACCGGGGCTCTGATTGAGAAAGCCCGAGCTCTGGTTGCCTTTAACGATGCCCAAGTTGACTTGTTGCGCAATGTTGGACTGATCTCATCAAGCAACTTGTTAAAAGAGTCCCGCTAAATTTTGCCCAAGTGGTCGCCATCTTTTAAGTGATGTTTCGACTGTTTATTTGCCTAGCTCTGCCTGTAATTTCATAAATTCTGCTTTCGTAGATGCCCCATGTTTTCATCTTGAAAGCGGGGCTGACTTGCCAGTATTGCCCTCTAGAGGCTGGTTTTGGTTTTGTGCGGACGGCTAGTTTGAGACTTCGTTTATTTCTTGTTTTCATGAGTTGCAAGAATCGTCAGAGCAAAGAAAGTCAATTGATATTGAATGGGATGAAGAGCAAGAGCAACTGTGGTTGCCCGTCTTCGTCCTGCTTGCGGCGATTTTTCCAGCTTGCTTTACCCCACGCTTTACCCTAAGGAGGTAGAACATGCTTGAGTCTATTATTGGAATTTTTGCCGCCCTCAGCCTGCCTTTTTTTATGTTGTCTATGCTGGCTTTGCTGAGTGGCTCTAAGGTTGACGGTCTTTCTATGGCCGTCGACTTGCTGAGAGAATTGGTCAACTGTCTCTTTGATTTGCTTGGAAAGTTGCTTGAGTTTCTAATAGAAATCAGCCCGGTTCTCTGCAAGTTCGTTGCAGATGGAATTAGGGTGACTCTCACAGTACTGTGGAAGTTCGCACTATTTGTCTATGTTCTTGCTAAGGGCAGATAAGTATGTAGAAAGACCGAGGAGAGAGACAAGGAAACTCTTGTCTCTCTCTTGGTCTCTCTCTCTCTTGGTCTCTCTTTTTTAGGTGCTCTCTTTTCTTTTTCTTGCTTTGCATCTAGGTAACTTTTTTGCTGAAAATGCTTTGCAGTCTTTAAAGTGCCAAAAAGGGGGGCCTATTTAGAAAGCTCTAAAATAACCCGAAACCTTTGTATGGGCTTAGGTTGAGCAGATTAGTAAGCGTTCGCGCTAACTTTTGCCTGCAATTTTCTCTGATATCGTAATTGAACGCCAGCAGGTATGTTAGATGTCGATAGCTATTAACCTTGAATACAAACCTTATGTCGCCCTTTACCGCAGGCTTTCCGATGCGCTGCGTAAAGCTATTTTGGAAGGACGTTTGGGACTGGGCGAGCCGATGCCGTCTGTTAGAGATCTGGCTGAGAGTCTTAAACTCTCACGAGCAACAGTTTTAAAGGCCTATGAAGATCTGCAGATTCAAGGGCTTGTGGTCAGTCAAAGCGGCTCAGGTACCTATGTCTCGTCCCATTTACCCGGTGACTTGGGTGACTTATTAAAAGAAAGGCTGCAAGAAGAAAGTCAGAGATCTCCAGCTTCTTTTATAAGTGCTTCAGAACTGTCGCAGACTGGAAGACTATTGAAGGAAGTGGGCTGTAAGCAGCAAGAAGAGCATGTTCATTTACCCGAAATAGGTTATGGCGGTACCCCGGTGGAACTCTCGCCGGCACGTGAATGGAAGTCGCTTATGCTCAAGCATTGCGACATACATGAAGATGATCAAGTGCCCTTTATGATTGAACCGGCTGGTTTGCCCAATCTAAGACTGGCTCTGAGTAACTATTCTAAGCGTCGTCGCAGTATAGAATCTTCGCCCGAAGAAGTTTTTGTCTTTGGCTCTAAGCAGATGCGCATGGAACTTATCGGTCGCCTTTTGCTTAATCCGGGTGATGTGGTTGCTTACGAAGAGCCAGGCTATCCTGAAAGTCGTCATACGCTGGAGGCGCTCGCCGCCCAAGTTGTGCCCGTGCCGGTCGATAATGAAGGCATACAGGTTTCTTATATCAGGCGCTTCAGCAGACCCCCGAAGCTAATCTATGTGACGCCTTCTCATCAAGATCCTTTGACCATGGTCATGAGTATGCCGCGCCGGCAGGAACTAATTGAATATGCCGCAGCAGTCGGCGCCTTCATTTTGGAAGATGATTATGATAGTGAGTTTCGTTACGGCAAGCCGATACTGCCATCTTTGAAAGCTTTAGATCATCATGATTGTGTTATCTATATGTCTTCTTTCTGGAAGATTCTCTATCAGTCCCTGCGCCTGTCCTACGTAATCTTTCCTCGCTGTTTGAGCCAGCCTGCCCTTTTGGTCAAGGGTTATCTAGAGAGGCATCTGCCTCTTATTGATCAATTGGCATTGACCGACCTAGTCAATGATGGACATCTAGAAAAACATTTAAAACGTTCGCAAAGAATATTGGCTCACCGCAGACAATCGCTCATTTTGGCTATTACACGCCATTTACGCGAAATGCTCGAACCTCTGGGTGAGGGCGGCGGCACCCATATAATTCTCAATTTTAAAAGTGGTGTATCTACTGGGGTGGTTAGTAAAGCGGCGGGCTTGGTCGGCTGGAATCTTGTTTCTACCGATAGTTATTATGCCACCGAGAGCGTAGAAGGGCAGTTTATTGTGCCCTTTGCCGATATCAATATCGATACCATTGACGATACCGTAAAGAAGTTCGCTCAATTGCTTAGAGAAATAAGGTGAGGTGCGGCCGGTGTTGATTGATCGTTTAGAGCTGCCTGCTGCTTTTAATGGTGATGGACCAGTGAGCAAACAGATTGCCGAATGCCTTAGACAGGGCATTATCGATGGTCTGGTCAGCCCCAATATTATTTTGCCTTCGGTGCGAGAGATGGCTGTGCAGCTTGGTGTGTCGCGCTCAACCGCGGCACGTGCCATCGAAGAATTATCGGCTCAAGGCTATGTGGTGGCCGAGATGGGCTCAGGTACAAAAGTGGCTGCCCGTCTGCCCGGTGAATTAGAAGAGAAGCCTTCGGTACGGGACGAGCATGCCCCCCTGAAAGAAGTAGAGCTTTCGGCTTTTGCCCGCCGACTGATGTCTCGGCAGGCTAGCGGCGCAATTTCCACCCTGGTTTCTTATAACGGTCCCAGCCTCAAAGATGTACCACTAGGTATCTGGCGCGACTTAATTGCCAGGCATTGCCGCGCCGGTGTCGAGGTCGATTCATCATCTGCCAGTCAGTTGTCTTATGCCCCCGAGCCTTTTGGTTATCCACCATTGCGTGAAGCCTATGCCTCTTATTTGACCCGCGCCCGTGCAGTCAAAGTAAATGCTGAGCGTTTGGTTGTCTTTGCCTCACGCAATTTGCGTCTTGATTTGATTGCCCGCTTGCTGCTTTCAGAAGGCGATCTGGTCGCTGTCGAAGAACCTGGTTTCTCTACAGCCCGTGAGCAGCTTTTGGCTAGGGGCGCGACAGTTTTGCCGATTGGCGTGGATAGTCAAGGCATGAAAGTAGACGAGCTTATTGCGGCCGGTCCCGTTAAGCTAATCTATGTCACCCCTTCGCACCAAGAACCTACCGGGGCCGTTTTATCGATGATAAGGCGCAAGCAACTGCTTGATTATGCTGCTAAATGCGGCGCTTACATCATCGAAGACGACTATGACAGTGAGTTTCGTTATGATGGAAGACCGCTGCCGTCTCTGCAAGGCATGGATAGCAGCGATAGGGTAATTTATCTATCCTGTCTTTGGAATGTCTTGGCACCTGTGACCAGGCTGGGTTTTATGGTCTTGCCTGCCGGTATGGTGCAAGCCGTACATGCCTGTAAGAGCCTTGTGGAAAGAGATGTGTCTTACATAGAGCAGGCGGCATTGTCTGACTTTATCAACGAGGGCCACCTAGAGAAACTAATCAGGCAGAAGCGTCAGGTCTATGCCTCTTGTCGGCAGAGTTTGATCTCAAAATTAGAGTCTATTTTTGATCGCCAAATCTGGACTGCCCCTGAAAGCGCAGGGCTGGAATTACTTGTGCGCTTCCAAGATGGTTTTGATAGCCAGACTATAGAGAGCGCGGCACTGCAGTCCGGCTTTCCAATCACCAATACTTCTTGGTGGTACTTCGGCAATCCGCGACCGCTGGAATATACGATTTCTTTCACCTGGTTGGGTGAAGAAGAGATGGCTAAGCGTCTAGAGCATTTTGCCAGTTTGCTCAGTGCATGAAAAATTTGAGAAAGGCGCTTTCTTTGCTAGTGATTTTGGCAATCTCGGCCCTGCCGGCTTTTGCCGGCTTGCCGCCGAAAGAAAGCGGCTATCTAGTCTGCCAAGATAGCCAGGTCTATGGACCCGGTATTCGTTTTTTGGTCGGGGCTCACGGCTTTAGTTGGTCCAATCCGGCTAACGGCATGACTATTTGTGCAGCTGCTCCGCAGTGGCAAGTCTTTACTTACAATAGCAACAATAGAAAGTACATTGAGTCGAGCTTGAGCGGTCATGAGGGTTATATGCTCAGGTCTTCGGTTATATTTTGGGGCTTTAGTCTCAGTCGCATTCCTTTGACTTTTGTTGAGAAAAGCACTAAATATGGTGCGCCGGTGCAAATTTATAAGATGAAAGAAAAGCTTTCTGAGAAAGAGAAACTGGAACGAGGCATCGATACCCTGAGAGATTGTCGTTATTGTGTGGCCGATACTGCTGCCTGGAAGTTACCCGAACAAGCTTGTTTGTTTATGCGTCGCCATTACAATTTGCCGCAGCAAGCCGGCTTTCCTCTCTATATGAGTGTGAAAAGACGCACTGTAAGCCAGTTTATTGTTAATTCTACAAAGGTGGACAAGACTGAGATTCCATTAAGCGCTTATCGCTTACCGGCAGGATATAAAAGGGCTCTCAACGACAAAGAAATTCTACGTGCCGGTGGAGAAGACTCTTCCATGGATACACTTCTCAGAGATATCGACAGCAAAGACTTCTAGCCTTTTGTGGGCAGTGCGTACTAAGCCAAGCAAGACTTTCTTGGCTTAGTACGCATGGGCGAACTTTCTTTGAGACTCTTTCAAATGAGTGGAGAGCTTTTTGGCGCGATACTCGAATGGCGACTTCTTTTCATTGCTTCTGCAGCTAACTTTGTCTGATAGTCAGTTTGTACTGTGTCTTATTTCATTCAAAGCAAGCAAAGCGAGAAAGCATACCGGTTACTTCTATTTGGCTCTATCTAATGTCTATGAACAGTCTGTCTGCTCTTGCCCGAGCTCTGTATTGCTTCGTCTGAACGGTACCACTTACTACCCTTAATTTTAATCAAACACTCAAAAACGAGGTGCAAATGAACACGCGACCTTTTCGCATGATTTCGCTGATGGCCGTCGTCGCCACCGTCTTTGGCATGACTATCTTTGGTGTGACAATCTGGCCCTTGGTGCAGCCATATCTATTGCCTGCCTACAAATATCTGCCCTTCGCTCTGGCTATTTTTCTTTCGGCTTATTTGACCTGGCGTTTCTGGCTAATCAAACCTCGTCGCGCCTGGATAGTCACTGTGGCAGTGCTACTTTTTTCCACGCCGGTCTGGTTGTTTTCGGTTAGCTTTGTCGAGCCTCTCAATCAGTGGAGTATTGCCCTATCGCTTCAGCCTGAGAATCTGGATCTCTTGCCTGTAAGCAAAGACAGTCGGGCGCTCAATAAGGCCACTGCCACAATTTATGCACAGAACTCCAACCACGAGAGTCTCTTGCGTGCCGGACACCCGCACATCACCGCCGATATGAAAGACCCGCTGCATCCGCGCATGTGGTGGCAGGTGCCGTTTTATTACCGTGAGGGGCTCAATTATTTCATGGGCTCAGTCTCTAAGATTGTTCGAATCGACGCCGATAACCCCGGTATGTCGGTCGATTTGCATAGCGGCGAAGCTGCCCAGTTCTATTTTGGCGAAGAGTCTTATTTTGTGCGCACTCTTTTTGCCATGCGTCTGCCGCTTTCTCGTCCAAGCCATGCTCAGTATTATCTCAAGCCTGATGGTAACTGGACTTTACTCATTCCGGCCATCAGCTACAAACTGTCGGTCACCGGTGCCATGATTCCCTATTTCTCAAGCGTCTTGGAAGTTTTGCCCAGTGGTTGGTACAACGTTTGGTCCCCCGAAGAGGCCGGCCGCAACTTCCCGGGAGCGCCGCTTTTCCCGCTTGAATTGGGGCGTCTTTATGCTGAGAGTTATGGCAAGTTCAAAAGCGGTTTGGTCAACTACTACGACACAGTCTTGGGTCGCAACAATATCTACGAAGTAAGCGAAGACTCAGTTGCCGGCGGCTATAGTCCTGACGATGTGCATGTGGCTGCTGACAACCGCTTCCCTTTCTACCAGGTCTTTGAAGGACTTGGTTTGACCCAGATGATTCCCCTGGAACCAGTTGGTCCCAGTTTCGCTCTTTCCGAAGTGCTGCTTTTTGATGGCGGCACAGGCGCTGTGCGCAGCTACATTCCTGGTGCCGAATTTTCCTTGAATGGACCGCGTAAGGCTGAAAAACAGGTCTGGACTGCTCTACCGACTTTTCCTCATGAAAAGTACAAAGCAGTCGAGGCCCGCATTAAAACAGGAGCGGACGGTAAGGTCTATTGGCTTTTCACCGTCGTTAACATCACCGCCGATCAAAGCGTCTTCGCCAAGCTTGTGCTGGTCGATGCTCGCGAGTTGACTCCCTTTGCTTTTGATTCGCAAGAGAGTGTCGACTCATTTTTGAGAGGCCCAAACTAACCAGTTTTTGGTAAGGAGTGACAATGTCCGCCAAATCTACCTTCCCTTCAATAACAGCCCAGCTCATCGCTGTCACTGTGTTCTGTTTTCTACTCGATAGAGCCGGTCTGGTGAACGGCTTCGCCTTCACTTTTATTCCAGAGCAGTTCTTTCAGATTCGCGAGAATTATTTCTGGCTGCCGGCTTTTCTCTATGTGCTGCCCAGCATGTTCACTCACACCCTGGCTCATGCCGGATGGGGTCACCTAATCGGTAATATGCTGTTCTTTTTAGCGATGGGGCCGATCTTAGAAAGAGTCTTAGGGGCTAGACGGTTTTTGCTTGTCTATGTCGCCGGTGCTCTTTTGTCGGCTTTGGCCGTCCTCGTCTTTCTCAGTCCGCTTGGACCAGAGGGCGAAGCTGTCGTTTATCTGGGTGCCTCTGCTGCGGTTTCCAGCGTTATGGGCGGGGTACTTGCCGTAGCACCGCAAAGCATCATCGGCTTTTTGCCGGTGGTCAATTTTTATATCAAAGCTTGGATGGTGGTCTTGTTCTTTTATTTCGAACAGGTGACCGTCCTCACTTCGCTGCCTCTCGACGCCGGTCCCAGCGGCTCTGCCCTAGTGCATTTGGTCGGCTTGTTTATCGGCTATGTCGTAACGCGCTTCTCAGGAGACAAACATGGAAAAGAATCTCAAGAATAAAGTAGTCTTCATCACAGGTGGCTCGCGTGGCATTGGCCTGGCTATTGCCTTGCGTGCCGCCGCCGATGGTGCCAAGGTGGTTATTGCCGCTAAAACTGTCAGCGAGCAGCCTACATTGCCCGGCACTATTTATACAGCCTGCGATGCAGTGCGTGCCGCCGGTGGTGAAGCCCTTGCCGTTCCTCTCGATGTGCGGGATGAGGCGCAGATTGTCGCCGCCATAAACAAAGCTGTGGAAACCTTTGGCGGCATCGATATATTGGTCAACAATGCCGGCGCCATTCGTTTGTCAGACACACCTAGCACCGAAAGCAAGCATTATGATTTGATGCATGCCATCAATATGCGGGCGGTGTTTCTTTTGGCTCGTCATGCTCTGCCCTATTTGCGCAAGAGTGAGAACGGTCATATTCTCAATCTCTCGCCGCCGCTCAATCTTCTTCCGGGTTGGTTCAAGCGGCATGTGGCCTATACTCTCTCTAAGTATGGTATGAGTTTGACCACCCTTGGTCTGGCGGCAGAGTTTGAGCCTTACGGCATCAAGGTCAACTCGCTCTGGCCTGAAACCACCATTGATACCAGTGCCGTACGCAACAAGCTGGGAGGAGAGGCTGTGGCAAAGATGTCGCGGCGACCAGAAATAGTCGCCGATGCCGCCTGGCATATCTTTACCGATAAAACGCCGGCCAATACCGGCTGTTTCTATATCGATACAGCGGTGCTTAGAAAGTCCGGTGTCACCGACTTCGCTGCTTATTCCTGCGAACCTGGAGCTGCCCTCATGCCCGACTTCTTTCTGGGTGAGCCGCCTGCCAGTCTGAGCGGAATATTGGATAAGAAACAGCCTTATAGTCAGACTTACAGGCAGCCCTATAGGCAGCCGCCTACATTGAGCGGCTATCTCTTGGTTGGGTCGCTCGCGCTTCTGGCTTTTGGCTTGGGTTGTTTCCTAGTCTTCGGCTAAGTTCAAGCTGTCTCAATAAAAACTGCCCGAGTGGCCGCTCCTTGCACCGCTCGGGCAGCAGTAATTTTGCAGATGTACAACCTTGTTGCTGCAAGAGCTTGCCCTTCCTTCAGCTTTTCTTTAGGTTGGAGGTATCTTTCAACCGATCTTTTACCGAGGAAAAAACACACACACCAAAATGCCAAGCAAATAGATATGACGCAATCATATTACTTAATTTCCCGGTGCATCCGCAGTTCATTTGAGCGGATGTTTTTCCCACTTTTCTATAAACGGTTCCCGCGCTAAGGGAACTAGGAGTCTTTATGAAAAACTACATAGTACCCGCATTTTTTGTTGGGTTGGTTGGTCTGGCTCTTTTCGGTATCTCGCGTATGGACAATGGCGTGATATCGCAAGGACCACCGGTCAATTTCAACAACACCGAGCACAGTGCCTATGACAAAGGCCCTATGCCAGGCACCCCGGCATTTGCTGAACAGAAAGAGAAAACTGCTGAAAAATCAGCGCCTCAGTTTACTAATGATTCAGTTGTTGCTGCGACAGCAGACGGTAAGCCAATCGAAATCATTATTAAGGACAGACGCAGTATCGCCGGTGATGATGCTGCCAATGATCTTGGTCATAGCCCGACTTCGCTTACGACGGTGGCCGAAACCTTTATGAATGGAGTTTGGTGGATAGCCAAACTGCTTCTCGGTTTTCTCATCATCAGCTTCTTCTTTATGATCTTCACCGGTCAGTGGCGCAATTTGTTTGGTGGCCCTCGTCGGGGTTTGATGCCAAACCGCGGCGGTGCCGGTGATGCTCAAGGCATAGCCGACAAGTCTTTCGGTCAGTGGATCAAACCTGATGAAATCAAAGGCAATGGTTTTGACGATGTTGCCGGTGTGCCCGAAGCCATCAGGCAGATGAAAAAGGTCAAGCTGAAAATTCAGGAACAAGCCGAAATAGTCAACAAGTTGCGCGCCGAAGAAGAAGAGAAAAGGAGCAAAGGCCGCCAAAGTGGACAGAACGGGGCAAACTTGCCATTGAAGGTTTCGGCTAACGAGCTGATGCAACAGTTGCAGAGCTTGAGCAAGAAGTCTCGCTTTGGCGGTAACTTGCCCCAATGCGTCTTGCTGGAAGGACCTCCAGGAACTGGTAAAACCCTGCTCATTACTGCTCTGGCAAAAGAGTGCGGCGTGCCGGTTTTCGTTATCTCTGGCTCAGACTTTGTGGAGATGTTTGTCGGGCTTGGTGCTAACCGTGTCCGCGAAATGTTTGCCGACGCTCGTGAAAAGCGCCCTTGTATCATCTTTATCGACGAGCTTGATGCAGTTGGACGCGCCCGTTCGAACGGACCAGTGGCGCACCCTGAAGCCGACCAAACTTTGAACCAGATTTTGGTTGAATTGCAAGGTCTGAACACCGGCAACCAGAACTTTGGTTTGTGGATTTTTGGTGCCACCAACCGTGTCGATATCTTGGACCCTGCTCTTTTGCGTCCTGGTCGGTTCACTTGGAAGATCAAGGTAGATCCGCCGCATCTGGCCGGTCGTGTTGAAATCTTGAAAGTGCATGCCGCCAAGCGCGAAGTGCCTCTTGATGCCAATGTCAGTTTTCCGGCAATCGCCAGTGTGTTGGGTGGTTTAACCGGTGCTGAGTTGGAAAACGTAGTGAACGAGACAGCGCTCTATGCCGAAGAACTGGCTGAGCTTGAAAAAGCAAAGCTGAAAGGCAAAGGCATGAGTGTTGAACTGGCTAAATCTACAGTCACTCAAGAAGACTTCTTTGAAGGGTTACTGCGTCATTTGATGGGTGTTAAGACTGAGGTGACACAGACTTTCGACCAGATCTTCAACACCACTGTGCACGAAGTCGGTCATGCCCTAGGCGTTGCTTTCGAGGCAAGCTGTGGCCGTACCGATGAGAAAGTACGTTTCATCGCCGTTGAACCTCGCGGACGCGCCGGTGGTCTGACTTTCAAAACACCGTGCGGTGATAGCTTTACCAAGACTTTAGATAATGTCTATGCCAACGCGGTCTGCGGCTTCGGCGGCAGTGCTGCACAACTGGTCTGGCTGGATACCAAAGACTCAGGCCCCGACAACGACTTTGAGGTGGTAAGCGGTAGCATTTACCGTGCCATCGGTCGTTGGTATGGTTCTGAGAAGCTTGGTCCTATCTCGCTTGGTCAGCGCGGTATGACCAGCTCTACCGAAATGGGCGCTAAGCTGCGTGATGAAATCGACGAAGAGGTGCGAGTCAAAACCAAAGAGCTTTACGCTCGCACCTGGTGGATAATGCAACTGTTCATTCGTTCCGAAGCTGTCTGGTCCATGTTCTGGGAGCTTCTGGAAGGTAAGATCATGCGCGAAGACCGCTTCGAGGAACTTTTCGCCCAAGCGATGAAGGAACTCAGCGCTCATCCCGAATGGCAAAAAGGTTCGCTTGAGGAGTTGATGGCAGCTGTGAAAGCCGATCCGCATTCTTGGACTCCGGCTGCCATGGATGCTGCTGACCGTGCTTACATCAAATCAAAAGTGGACATTCTGAGAGCCCGCTATCAGGCTCTGGAAGTGCAATAAGTAAGACGGAAATGACTAGTTAACTAGACCGGTCTTGGTCAACGGAGAGATGGAACAGGATAGTCCTTCTCTCCGCAATTTTCATGGACTTGATTTACTTTCAATTTTTTCGTTTTTTTTGTCGTTGGGTATTATAAAATGTAGTAAGCAAAAAGGAAAAAAGTTTGTTTGCAGTATCACTTTTGGAGAGTGCAAAGCGGAAATGACCGCCCCAAGCGTTAAATGCCTGAGGGCATGCACGCAGAGGAGCGGTCGTTTCCAAATTGAGATAGGGTCAGAGAAGACTAGAGCTAGAGGCTGTTCCTAACCAGCTTAATCTCAAATTTTAATCTCAGGATAGGTCTTGAGCACTCGCAAGAGCTCTGCCACAGACCAGGCTTGACTGACGCAGCCTTGAGCCTGATGGGGTGGTGACCCATCAAATATCTCGCTGATAGAGCCTAGACAGGCAGCATTATCTATGTGCTCTATCAAGGGGCGCAGCCTTTCTCTAATCACGGCGAAATTGTCTTCGGTCTTGCCGAAGGCATAGATTCTGGCATCCACCCAAATGCCAAGCAGCCAGGGCCAGACAGTGCCTTGGTGATAGGTGAGATCACGGTGCAATTGGTCAGCCGGTACTTTATCACCATAACGACCCCGATAGGCGGCATCATCGGGGCTGAGGGTGCGCAGTCCATATGAGGTAAGCAACTTTGGTTCGATGGTTTCAAGCATGCGTCTTGCCCTTTCTTTGCTGATGAGCGGGAAAGAGAGCGCGGCGGCAAAAAGTTGGTTGGGTCTGAGGCTCCAGTCCAGATTGCCGTCATCTTGAAGAACGTCGGCTAAATAGCCTTTTTCGTCACTCCAGAATATTTCCATAGACTTTTGGATGGCTTGGTCATAACCGGCATAAATAGTCATATTGCCATAGACTGCCGCATAGAGTTTGCGGGCGATTATGGCGAAGTTATGCCAGAGAGCATTGATTTCCACCGCTTTGCCATGTCTTGGTGTGACCACCAGATCGCCGCATTTTGCGTCCATCCAGGTTAGTTGCACTCGGCGGTCGCCTCCTCTGATAAGGCTGTCTGTGTCGACCTTTAGACCATGCCTGGTGCCGCATTGATGCCGCTTGATGATCTCAAAGAAGTTATGAACTTGACTGGCTACAAAGTCGAGGTCGTCTGTGGCCAGGTAGTAACGATAGAGGGCTTCTCCCCAGAGGAAAGTGGCATCGGCAGTGTTATAGGTGGGCTCTCCTTTGTCAGGAAAAAAGTTGGGAATCATGCCCTCGCTTAGATATTTTGAGAATGTCGCCAGTATGCCTTTGGCTTCTTCATATCTGCCTGTGGCCAAGCAAAGACCATTGAGGCTGATCATTGCATCTCTGCCCCAGTCTGAGAACCAGGGATAACCGGCCACTACCGAAGTTTGACCTGTGGAGCGGCGCTCCACCAAGAACTGGTCGGCTGCCAGCACCAGTTGTTGCATATAACGCGGTGCCTTTTCTAACTTGGCTTGCTGCAAGAGAGAGGTTTGTCTCTCTTGCACTTCGCTAAGCAGACGCTCAAAGTTCAGCTCTTTCGCCCCGGGCTCTAAAGAGAATTCCAGGGTGAGGCTTTCACCCAGTTTTAGAGCGCTTTTGACAAAGCCCAGGCGCAGGCAGTCTTCACTGTCGGGCAGGCCGCGTTCCCATTCGCGACGGTAGAAATAATCTCGATACCAGGCTTGGCAAGCCTGGTACGAGGTGTCACCGCCTTGGGAGCGCAGATAAAAGGGCACAGCTCCTGGGAAGGCTTCAATCTGTACATCGAGATCACCTTGCCCATTTTTGATTTGCTGTTGGAAAAGCCAGTTGTCGGCACCCTTGGTTTGACCATGAAAATCGCGATAGTTGGAGATAACCGCAATTTCGATTGGCACCGACATCCGAACTTTGTCGTCTAATCCTCTCTTTTCCAGCTTGTAGCGCACATAGACAGATTGTCGTTTGTGCACCATCAAGACTTGTTTGACTAGATAATAATCGTCCAATTTGTAGCGCCAAGTTGGCACCGGCAGTGGTGTGAAGCTTTCTAGGAACTCTAGTCCCTCTGGGGCTATCGCTCCGCTTTTCCAGGCGTTTACTGCCAGTGCCTTGCCTGCCACTATTTCGTCGAGATGGCTGACCAGATTGACCCGGTCTACTGGTGGACAGAAAGCCGCTACAAAAAGACCGTGATAACGCCTGGTATTAGCCGTTGATATTGAACCGGCGGCAAAAGAGCCAAGACCGTTGGTGAGGAGCCATTCGCGACTTTCTTCGGCTTCTATGTTTGCAGGGGTTTGCAGGGCTTCTTTCATATTTATCTATTGGTTTTTTTTATTGATTATATGGTTGCAGGATTGTACCTTGCGGCACTGCTTCGATGGGCTGGAATCTACCAGCAAGGATATGCTCAGCTAACTTTTCGGTCAGTGCCTTATAAGCCTTATCGGTGCGTTTGAAGCGATGCGGGGCAAGCTTGATGCGCATCTCCATGCAAAGCAGAGACAATGCGTCGATTTTAGCTAAGTCACCGGTCTTGGCTGCATCGGCAGCGGCGTTTATAGCAACAAACATTGAGGTGATGGCGGTGAGCGGCTCATAGATAGATTCAAGCATGACCAAGTCTTCGTCGGCCATCTTTTCTTGATATTTGATCAAGTTATAGATCAAGCTGATACGCCAACGGTGCCAGGCAGTCAGGGCAAAGCTTAGATAGGCTTTGAAAGCCTTGGGTAGTTCTGCCGCTAATGCTTCCGGCACTGACTCTGCCTTTGCCGGAGCCAGTAGTCTCATGAAGTAGAAAGAAAGTTCGCCTAGGGCTTTCATTTTTACCCAGAGGCTGCTTTTGCCCGACAATATGGGCTTGAGATAAGACTCGGCAAAGGCTTTAGAGATGGACTTTACCGCAGCTTTGCCCAGCATCGGGTTGGGACCTTCGTAGACGCTTGCTACCATGTCGTCTGCCAGGTTGTCGCCGATAGTATGTCCCTTGAGCACGAAGCGCCCGCCGTGGGTGAACATGCCGTAATTGGTGGAGATTTCGCGCAGCCAATCTGTGGCGCGAGTTTTAGTGATCATCGATGAGACATCACCCTGAAAGCCGCTGTCGATTAGCGAAGCCGCCCAGTATACCAGGGCTTCGCTGCCGGCAATGTAGGCGGCCTGCATGGCCAATAAGTGCTTGATGTATTGCCGTTCTTTCAGCTTGACGCCAAATGTGATGCGACTATCGACCCAAGGAAGGCAGCTGGCGAGAATGCGACGCATGCGCACTGCTGCGCTGGCCGCGACGGCAAAGCGACCATCATCGAGGTCGTGAAAGATAAGCGAGAGTCCATCACCCGGCAGCAGATTTTTAGCCGGTACTTTCAAGCCGTTGAAATGCAGCCCTTTGTTGTGAATCTGACGCAGGGCATGAATTTCATAGTTGACTATGTTGAACTCTTGGCTGTCGCAGTCGGGAAGCTTGACTAGCAGCACTCTCAGATTGTCTTTGTATCTGATTAGAAGGGCGATCAAATGCCCATACCAGGCATTCGAGATGAAAAGCTTGTCGCCGTAGATCAGAATGTTTTCACCGTCGTCACTATCTTTTCCATAGGTGGTGATCTTGGTGATGTTGCAGCCGGCCGAGGGTTCGGTACCGCCAAAGCCAGAGCGCAAAGTGCCGTCGGCAAGAGACGGCAGAAACTCTTGCTTTTGCGCCTCAGTGCCCCTAAACATAAGAGGCCCGGCTGCGCCTATTAGTCTTTCTATAGAGAGCAGTCCGCCCAATATTTCGGCGCCTTTTGAGCCGACTTCCAGCATGGCTTTGGCAAGGAAGTGTTTTGAGGCGCCGCTGCCACCGTATTTTTTCTCAATCGGTAAGCCCCAATAACCGGCTGCCGAAAGTGCCTCTATTACTTCGCCAGAGACCTTGCCGTCGCCATCCAAGAGGGTTTTGCCTGGCAGGGCTGTCAGGCAATTTTCCAGCGACTGCTCTGCCATTGTCTCGTCGACTGCCTGCTTTTGTACGGCAAAGAGAGAGAAAGGCAGGGCTCCAGCCAAAAGGGCAGTTTGCAGAACACCAGTTTTGAGGCGGTGTTCATCTGCTTTGTCTTGGGCTTTGTCTAGTTGGCTGACGATATCTATTTCTTCTTGACTCTTACCAGCCTTTTCAAGGGCGTCTTTGATCAGATCAGGTTCTTGATTGTTGTTTTGCTTGCTCATTTTAGGTTTCCTCATTGCTTGTTAAAACGGCTCGACAGAATTGCCGAGCCGTTTTTATTTCGTTTTCGTAAGAAGCTTTTTGAGAGAGTTAGAGATCGAGAAAGCGCTTTACTGGTACTTGAGCACCATCAGCTTTTCTTGACTCATTTCCAGGGCGCTATGGTAGATACCTCCCATGCCTAGCCCCGACTCTTTGCGTCCGCCAAAGGGCATCCAGTCTACCCGAAAGGCAGTGTGATCGTTGATCATCACAGCAGTGGCATTGAGGGCGGTGGCACACTTGATCAGGCGAGCCATGTCCTTGCCGAAGACCGCCGCCTGAAAGGCACAGCTTAGGCTATTGGCGCTTGCTATGGCGGAAGCGATATCTTCATAGCCATAGATGCAGACCAAGGGACCAAAGGTCTCTAACTGCGAAACCTTTGAATTGGCATGTGGATTGAGCAAGACTGTCGGCAGATAGTAATTTGCTCCAGCCGGTGCCTTCTTACCACCCGTCAAAATAACTGCACCTTCACTGGTGGCTTCGCTTACCCAGGCGTGCACGCGGTCGCATTCGCTCTCTCGAATAAGCGGACCGATATCGGTATCTTTGTCCTCGGCCTTGCCTACTTTCAATTTGGCCGCTGCCTCAGCTAGTTTTTCGGCAAATCTTGCCGCATGCGCTTGCGGCAGATAGATTCTTTTGACCGAGACACAGACTTGTCCGGCATGATAGAAAGCGCCCTTACTAAGCGGCGGCACCAGTTTGTCTAGAAAATCTTCTACCTCGGCAGGGGGCATGGAAGGCTCGATATCGACAATGACCGGTGCCACTCCGCCGTGTTCAAGGGCGCAGCGTGTGCCAGGGGCAAGTTTTGACCGCAGATACCAGCCTACTTTGGCCGAGCCGATGAAAGAGAGATAGGCAACTCGACTATCGGTGGCAAGCTTTTCAGCTAGGCTATTATCTAAAATCAGGGCTTGGCAGTAGTGACGCGGTAGCCCGGCTTTGTACATCAGTTCGACCAGACTGAGGCAGGAAAGCGGTGTGGCGGCGGCCGGCTTTACTATTACGGGCGAACCTGCTGCCAGTGCCGGTATAGTCTGGTGCACTATCAAGTTGAGCGGGTGGTTGAAGGCACTAAGCGAAACCACCACGCCGATTGGTTCGCGGGTGGTAAAGGCCAATCTGCCTGTGGATGCAGCGCTCAATCCCATGGGTACTTCTTCGCCCTTGAGATTGTGAATGGCGCCAATGCCCAGTTTTACCCCCTGAATAGCGCGGTCGATTTCGATGACTGTATCTTTATAGGGCTTGCCTCCCTCTTTCACTGCTTGATCAATGAGAAACTGGCGGTTTTCCATCATCAATTCAGCCAGGCGCTCCAGAATGGCGATGCGCTCATGTGGGGCAAGCCAACGGTCCCGGTCTAGATAGAGAGCCTGGGCGGCACTGAGAGCCTCTTCCAGATCTGCCGCTGTATTGCAGGCGACCGTGGCGACAGTTGAACCATCCGAGGGGTTCTTGACCGTTAAGGTCTCTTTCTGAATTGGGCTCGACAAGCTTGTCTCCTCTATTATCGAAGCAATGTTTGTAGAATCGTACTCGAAAGGAACATCGATAACATGAACTCCCGGTTGGGAAAGACATTTTTCGATAAGGGGACGCAGGCTTTCGGTAGATTGCACTCTGTAGCCTTTGGCTCCGTGCGCCTGCGCCAACTGCACAAAGTCGGGGTTGGAAAAATCTAGTCCGAAACTGGCTTGTCCCATTTCGGCTTGTTTCCATTTGATCATGCCGTAGGCGTTATCATTCAAGACCAGTACCACTAGGTCTAGACCTAGTCTGATGGCTGTCTCTAGCTCTTGGGCATTCATCATAAAGCCGCCGTCGCCCGAGACCGATATCACTTGGCGATGGGGATTGAGCATTTTGGCTGCTATAGCCGAGGGTAGTCCGGCGCCCATAGTGGCCAAGGCATTATCGAGCAACAAAGTGTTGGGCATATGGGCGCGATAGTTGCGGGCAAACCACAGCTTGTAGAGCCCGTTATCGAGGGTGACTATGCCGTCTGAGGGCAAGGCGGCTCGAATATCTGCCACCAAGCGCGGTGGTGTGACCGGGAAGGTGGCGATTTGGGCTTGGGCTGCAATTAGGCGCTCGCCGGCAGCCTTTACCTGCATAAATAGATCGAAGTCGAAACTGGCTTGGTCCAGGCTGTCCACCAAGTTTCTGGTCAAGGCCTGCATGCTGTTGGCGATGTCGCCGACAAGCTCTAATTGTGGGAAGTAAACTTCGTCGACCCGCGCCGAAAAGAAGTTGACATGTAGAACCTTGGTTTTGCCAGGCTGCATCAAGAACGGTGGCTTTTCAACAATGTCGTGACCGACATTGATAATTAGATCGGCATGCTCTACAGCACGGTGCACGATATCGCCTGAAGAAAGTGCGGCTGTGCCGAGGTAGAGCGGGTGCCTTTCGTCGATGACGCCCACGCCCATTTGTGTGTTGAAAAACGGAATACCAGTCTTGTCTACAAAGTCAACCAGGGCTCGACTGGTGCGTTTCCGATTGGCGGCTGCTCCAACTAAGAGCAGAGGTGCTTTCGCCTTGAGAATCATTTCGCAGGCTTGCTTGATGGCCAGCTTATCTGGTCGAGGGCGTCTAACCTGGTGTATCTCCATGGGAGCACCGTCCACTTCCTCGCGTGCTACGTCTTCGGGTAGCTCAATATGACAAGCGCCGGGTTTTTCCTCGGCGGCCAGGCGAAAGGCTTCCCGCACAATTGCTGGAATGCGGCTGCCGTCTACAATTTGTCTTGTGAACTTGGTGAGAGGGCGCATCATCTCGACCACGTCGATTATCTGAAACTGTCCCTGTTTGCTATGCTTGATCGGCTTTTGACCGGTGATCATCACAATCGGCATGCCGCCTAGCTGGGCATAAGCGGCCGCAGTTACCAGGTTGGTGGCGCCGGGACCGAGTGTCGATAGACAGACCCCCGGTTTGCCGGTCTTGCGGCCGTAGGTGGCTGCCATAAAGCCTGCTGCTTGCTCATGCCTAGTGACAATGAGCTTTATTGAAGAGCGGCTCAGCGAGTTGATAAAGTCAAGGTTTTCTTCGCCTGGAATACCGAAGATGTATTCAACACCTTCTTTTTCCAGGGCCTGTACAAATAAGTCTGAGGCTTTCATAGTGATACCATTTGGTTTACTGATTTTCTAACTGCTTTTCTGAGAGTCGGCTTCTGCTGCTGTTTCTTCTTTGTTGTCAGTTTCAGAAGGCGCTTGCGGTTTAGGTTGGCGCAGACTCTCGAGCAGGGCGATGTTGTCGGCGATAGACTGTGCCGATGCCGCTAGGGCTCGGCTTTCTTCTTCGTTCAAGGCCAGTTCTACAATTTTTTCCACACCGTTTCTGCCTACTATGGCGGGCAGACCGATATAGATATCTTGCAAGCCATACTGCCCGCTTGCTTTGACACAACAGGGCAAAAGGCGCTGTTCGTCCAGCAAGATGGCTTCCACCATCTGAGCCACCGAAGCTCCCGGCGCATAATAGGCGCTGCCCGATTTCAGCAAGCTGACTATTTCAGCGCCGCCGTTGCGAGTGCGCTCCATAATCTTGTGCAAAGCTTCGGCTTCAATCAGCTCGGTGACCGGAATACCCTTTACCGACGAATGACGCTTTAGCGGCACCATCAAGTCGCCATGTCCGCCTAGAACCATGGCTCTTACATCGGCTGGTGATATTTGTAAGTGGGCGGCTATAAAGGCTTCCAGCCTGGCGCTGTCGAGCACGCCGGCCATGCCCAAAACTCTTTTGCTGTCGAGCTGGGTGGTTTTCTGTACCAAGTCGGTCATGATGTCGAGCGGATTGGTGACCACGATGAAAATGGCATTGGGTGAATATTTGATTGCTTCTTTCGCTGCCTGAGAGACGATACCGGCGTTTATACTGAGCAGATCATCGCGGCTCATATTGGGCTTTCTGGCGATGCCTGCCGTAATGACGACGATGTCTGAATCGGCGCTTTCGCCGTAAGATGAAGTGCCAAGCAAGCCTGCCGAGCCCGAGCTAATTGATGCCGTTTGACTGAGATCGAGGGCTTTGCCTTTAGCCATTTCTTCATTGATGTCGATGAAAACTAAGTCGGCGATACCTCTCATGTGCAGGTATTGACCGGCGGTAGTGCCGACATTGCCGGCACCGATGATGGTTACTTTAAACATGATGTTTATCCTCAAGATTGAAATTTGTTTGGAAAAGAAAGAACTCGACAGATAAGTCTGTCGAGTTCCGGTTGCATTGCTTTTGAATTTGAGGCTAGGCGGCAATTGCTTCTTGCACCCGCCCATACAAAATCTCGGCGATTAGTTCGGGCAGTTGAGCAAGTGATGCCGCCGTCGACCTGATTCTCACTTCTCTATCTAGGGGCGCGGAGCCTGCTTTGAGAGAAGGGATATGACTTTGCAGTTCTCTGTAGCGGTGATGATCAAGGTCGTAATTACCCCAGTCGGCTTTGATGAAATCTATGCTGCACTGCTCTAATGAACATTCTGCTTTGGCTTTGTCGGCTTTGTTTTGTCGCCAGTTCTCGGCTGCCAGTCCTTCTTTGCTCTCTTTGTCACCGACGATGATGAGCTTGTCTTCGGCATTCAGTCTTCGCGCCGCTAGTTCTACACCGGCCGAACTTGGCTTGGCGTAAGCGGCAGGAATGGCCATTTGCAATTGCAGGTGGCGGCGATCAATTTGACTCATGCGCTCGATGATTTCGTCATGCCTTACTTTGAGACCTCTTTGATAACCCCGATTTCTTAGTTTTGGCATGTCGGTACGTATAGCTACGACGCCATCGATGAGCGGCATAAGACCAGTAAGGGCAAGTCTTTCCATAGTCACCCATTCAGGTGAGTCGGTGAGAATTACCAGTCTCAAACCAGGAAAACGTTTCCTTATAGAGACAAGCACTTCATGCACACCGTCGTAAATTTTGATTTGGCGATGGGCATGATGAAAGCTCTGCCAAAAGCCTCTAGAAGCCCGTTCTATAGACCGATGACTGATGCTGCGATGCTTCTTGAGCTTAGAGGCAATTGCTTCAATGACATAGGCATATTCGTGCAATGTAGTCGACTGGGCCACATCGGCAAAGAGTTGGTTGAAAGAGCGGTGCTCCTCCTTTAGAAGAGTCGAGACTTCCTCGGTGGCCTGCAGAATAAAGTCTGCAAACCAGGCCCGGGTGTCGGTGAGAGTGTTATCCATATCAAGCAAAAGCACACTTTGTTCGTGGCGAATTTGATGGCTCTTCATCCTAACCTCCTTATGGCGCAGCAAGCGCAGTAAAACTATTCGCTTTAGGCGAACTGTTTCACTTCCGAATTTTTCAAGGGCCGGTCTGCGAAGCGCCGGGGATACTTCGGGGTGGCGCTCCGCAGATTGTTTCAGCTCCAGCTGAATTAGATGAGCCTCATTATTGGTTCGCCTTAAGGTGATGTCAATAGGAACTCTTTTTAATCTCTCCTAGAATCGCCGGTGATACCATCGTCAGCCCCGTAGATAGTAGGCTTTCTGCTTGGATAAAATTATGGAGGTGGGCATAACAAGCCGATTGTAGTTGTGTCGGAGTTGTGGCGAAAATTGCCGTTTAGGCCGCTTTCGTCGTCTCTCGTGAGACATTAGTCGCTGCTTGTGAGATATTAGTCACCACCGCAAGAGCTACCACCACCGCAAGAGCTGCCGCCGCCGCAAGAACTGCCGCCGCTGCAAGAACTGCCTCCGCTGTGATTGCTCTTCGAGCTTGAGCCGTCCGAATCGAAGAGTCCGGCTAAGAAGCCGCTTGCATTATCTGATGAATCTTTGTTGGCGCCGGAGGCCGAGCCACTGCTAGAGAAGTGACTGCCGGAGCTATTCTGGCGGCGACTTTTGGCGACGCGCCTGCAGGCGAAAAAGACCAGAAACAAGACCAAAATGATTATGGCAATGATTGTGATGATTGTGGTTGCGGTGATCATGGGAGGCTCCGTGATTATTTTTGTTCGTCGGTGTTAAAGGCTGAGGTAAGGTCGAGCAAATCTAGAACCATTTCGGCGACCGGTCCTTTGCAGTCGGTTACTCTTAAGTATTCAAGACAGATGCTGCGTGCCCCGCTTAGGTCAAGCGCCCGGCCTTCGTTGAGGTTGTTTGTGATTTTCGGCATGTTTAGACAGATTTGCCTAATTGGCAAGACTGCACGGAAGAGTCCGACATAATAGCCGGCATCAAAGCAGTGAGTGCTGTGACCGCTTTGCTCCAATGCTTTTAGTCTTGCTGCCAGTGTTTGAAGGGCTGGTGCGTTTGCCTCGATGGCGATGGGGCTAATTTTGCTTTCTGTCATTTAAAACCTTTTGATTAATTGAAATTGTCACTGAGGTTTGCTGAAAGTTCTAGTTTCTAGTTCTTTGCTGCTTGGCTCAACGGTAGAGAAGCTGGTGCAGCAATGCCCAATGTCATGCACATTTGCAGAGCCTGGTCGATGGTCAGGTCGGTCTCTACAACTTCTTCTTTGGGAAAGTAGACCTCGAGCCCGCTAATCGGATTTGGTGGTGTGGGAATCATGACCACGACATAGACCTGCTGAGAGATCGAGTCGACTATTTCATTGGTGACGAAGGCAATTGTTTTGCCTTTGCCTGCCGTGAAGGGCACCATCACAACCCGTTTGAAGCTTTGCTTGTGGTCTGAATTTGCCACCATGTCAATGCCTTTACGCAGCGAACCATAGATCTGACCAAGACCGCGTATGTTGTAGATGCGCGCCTCAAGCCAGTTGAAGAAGATGCGCCCCAGCTTCCAAGAAACGACAAGGCTGATGGAGTAGAGCAGCAAGAGCATGAAGGTGAGACTTAGTATGGGGCTATGCAGTGGCACCGGGGCACTGGGAAAAATCCTCGACCAGACAGCGGCAACGATACTACCGAACCAGCCGTCGGCGATACTGAGAGCTAAATTGAAACCGTATATGATGGCGGCGAATGGAAAGAACAAGCCGGCGCCGCGGAGAATGTGGGTTTTGATATTGTCGAAGTTCATAGTTGTCTTGAGTCTAAGGGTAAGTTTGATGGAGTTTCACTGTTTCTGCACGCAAAAGCTTCTTCCACTCGAAAGCGGAAGACTTATTTGGAAGAATCGGACATTCGCTATTTAGAAAAGCTTGTGCTTGGCTTTGGCTGATGGAGAAACAGATGTTTTCATTTGACTATGTTCTTAAATGTGGCTGCAATAGGCGCTTTTGCCCTAAGTATTTCTTAGTGATTGCGCTATTGCGCCTCTGGTTTCGCTTTACAAGATCTGGAAAGTAGAGAACTCGATAGCTTCGCTTTCAATCATGCGCTAAGGCGGCAATTTATAGCTTCGCGCCGATTGAATTGTCTCTTGCTTGCTTGCCGAGGCGGCCTCTTGTCGAGCTAGATTTAGGTCTTGATTTGGTTCTGGTTTTCCATGATTTGGGTACCATATTAGAAAGGAAGCCATAGCAAAGGAGATCGGTTTTGAGTAGGAGCCCTGCTAAGCCTAATGTTCCGACTAAGCAGAAGAAAGAACAAATAAACCTAGGCGCACTCAAAAAGCACAAAGCGAGGTTTCTTAAGTTCTTTCCCCAGGGGTTTGCTGATGAGCGCTATATCGCTTGGGAGCGGACATATAAGTGGAAGGCGCATGAGCTCTTTATGGAGCATCTGAGCAAGAGTAAGTGCCAAGCGCTATTGCGCAGCGGTGACTATAGCGAGATCGCAAATAGAGCCTTACAGGTGGAAGGAAAAACCAACTTCATTTTTTCTTTTCAAAAAATGGCATTAAGAGACGGTGTAAGAAGCCCTAGAGGGGCTCAACTATTTGCCGAAGGTCTCTTTGCTTTGCTCTATACAAAGGCGCCTCTGCGTGAGCGCTTCGCTCAGTGGATAGTCAACCTTTCCGAGATGCCGGTGCGCCAATCGCGCATTCTTTCCTGGCCTGTGGCGACTTTCTTTCCCTTTATCGCGCAGCCGAAGAATTTCATAATTCTCAAACCTACAGCAATGAAAGCGGCTGCCCTCGCTCTTGATTTTGATCTCGACTATACCGCCTCGGTCAATTTCACCACTTATGACAGTCTTTTGACTTTTGCCGGCTTGGTATCTAATGCCATAGCCGACTTGCAGCCTAAAGACTTTCACGACATACAAAGCTTTCTATGGACTATCGGTTCGGCAGAGTATGAAAGATTGGAAGAAGAGCTGAAAGAAGAAGGCCTCTGGTAGATTTTTGGTATTAAAAGTGATAGTAGAGAGCGGCGATTTTTTTAGTAGTGAAAGAGGAACTCTCTAGAGTTCCTCTTTGCTGCTGTTGCTTCCTGCTTTATGCCGATAATGCCAGCCTGATGAAAACTTTGGCGAAGACCTCGCTTGCTTGCGCGCGTAGAGCCGGAGACTCTAAAGTAAGCTGAACAAAGGGGCGTACCACGTCGTAAGGGCACTCGTTCAAGGACTCCCGCAGAAGTGTCTTGATTTGGTCGCTATCTATTGTTAGCTTTTCGACCAGGCCTCTTTGGTTGTCCTTGGCGGTGACTTCCATCTTTATGTGTTGTTTTCGTTGACCTCTTTGAATAAATACAGGCGTATCAATGATTTCAATTTGACGTTTGGCTAGGGCTTTAGCCAGAAGAGCGACAGTCTGATTGCGGTCCAGATCAATTGTTGCATTTAGGTTCATCAGGTGGCTTCACTTTGGTTTAAAGATAAAAATGCGAACCGGACAGTAAATGACCGTCCGGTTCGCTGTTAGTTAATTAGAGTTGGCAGTTAGCCTAAAAATTAGTGGCTAATCTGAATGCTCTCTTGAATTTGCAGAGAGCTGTTGTTCGCACCGGTCTGTTGACTAAACTGGTTGCCGCTGTAGTTGTTGTGAGAACCCGACTGGAAATTGAACTGACCTTGTTCGGCTTGATTGTTATGTCCGCTCTGTTGGTTCCATTGACCCTGAGTGGCGTCGTTGAAGCTGCCAAATTGCTTGTTCCACTGACCTTGGCTGGCGTCGTTAACGTGCCCGCTCTGTTGGTTCCATTGACCTTGAGTGGCGTCGTTAAAGCGCCCGCTCTGTTGGTTCCATTGACCTTGAGTGGCATCGTTGAAGCTGCCAAATTGCTTGTTCCACTGACCTTGGCTGGCGTCGTTAACGTGCCCGCTCTGTTGGTTCCACTGACCCTGAGTGGCGTCGTTGAAGCCGCCAAATTGCTTGTTCCACTGACCCTGGCTGGCATCGTTGAAACCGCCAAACTGTTGAGTCTTCTGGGCTTGCGAGGCGTCGTTAAAGCCGCCTGTCTGCCGGCTTAGCTGAGACTGATCGACAAAGTTTGCGCCAGGAACCTGCCAGGCCAAGCTGGGTGTGGCAAGGAAAGCCAGTGTCAGAGCGATTACTTGGATCATTGCAGTTTTGTTTGTTTTGTTCATATTTGGTCTCTTTTGTTTTTGAGTTTTGGTTCTGACTTCGGTATTTGTTCCGAGTATCTTGGGCCTTTACTTGATTTAGATTAGTGTCGCTGATCGTCTCTATGTAGGGTTTGGGAGGTGATTGGGGCGGTGCCATAGGTCTTGCCGTAGTTTTGAGCCAACTCTACAGCTAAGGGCGCACCTTTCAGTTGAATGATGCATTGGTCTAGGGCTTCAATGGCGCGGGTAAGAATGCGAAAGCCGGTCTGATTGAGTTGATTGTTCTGAGCCAGCACTGTGCCTGTTTGCACAAGAGTGTTGGCAACACCGCAAGTCAACTGAATCTGTTGCTGCATACGACATGGCATGCTTTCAGGAGCGTGGGAGTAACCGATGCCGCCTAAATATGTATAGAGCGAGAAACCGTCGGCGGTGCCGGCACAATCGCCGCTGCGAAAGGCATTGGCCGGCGGACCAAAGGTGGTGTAAGACTTATTTGTTACTCGATCATGGCTGTCAACGTTAAGGGCGCCGCCTGTAGCAAGGTTTTGCTGCAATTGATTTTGCTCTTGTCCCTGACCAAGTTGGGGGGCGGCGATGGCGGTATTATGACTATCGTTGACCTGGCTCTGGTCTTGCCCTAGCTGCCCATTCATCTGACTGATGTTGGTGTTGCTGCTCTGATTGCTTACGCCGCCTGTGGGCGGGGTATAGCTGTCGTAGCCTCCTGCTGTCGCTGGGCTAGCGTAGGTGGCGAAGATGACTAAGATTGCGCTAAGAGCAAGGCTGCCTAAGCCGCTATTCAACTTGTTTTTCATATTTGTCCTGAAGTTATTTAGTTGGATTCTATCTGTAATTGTTCCGACGACTAAGTCGCTTCGAATTCCATTTCAATAGATTGATTTGCTAATGCTTTAGCGGTTTGGCGGTGGTTCTCGTGTGGATTGGGAAAAACAGATAGTGCTTAAGTTTTAGCGACTGACGAGCTTGAAGTACCAACTAATTTGAAGCAAAGTGAAGCATGGCGCGATAAGGCTTAGGTGCCTGGAAAGAGGCGTCTTAGCGGTTTTGACTGCTTCGCTTAAGAGTTCGCTTGCATGTTTTTTGCAGAGATAAAGACCAAGGTCGGCTGGTTACACTTTCACTGTCTCTCGTCTTGAGCTTTGTATCGTCTGCAGAAGTAAAGCTTTGCTGCGGCAACTAGTGCAGCTAAAAAAAGAAGCCACGCTTGTTGCGTGGCTTCTTTAGATTTGGGTTGGTAGTTTGCTCTGGCTTTTGAGGTTCTAATTCACATCTAAAACCATGGCTCCGTTCCAGGCTTCGACATCGCCGCCGTAGTTTGCCACTCTAGAGCCATGCAGAGCCTTTACTTTCGACCCCTTGAGCGCCAGCACAAAGGAACCGTTTTGGGCCATTACTTCCGAGCCTTCATGGGCAATCACTTTTGCACTTGCTGTTGCTTTTACTTTTTGGCATTCACCCACATGGGTGGTTTTGCCTGCCGGTGCTTGCTGCCAGTCGAGAGAGGCGCAGTACTCTTGTCTGGCTAGTCGTTTCTCTTCTTCGCTTGGTTCAGTCTTTACCTGCAAGATCTGTCCTTCGAAAATGGGATGCCCGGCACCGCCAATAGACGGATAGCGCTCTTTGTTCAGTGCCACTATTTCTTTCACCTTCGACTTTACTTCGGCATCAGAAATAGGATTTTCAGCCACGCTGGCGGCATACTCTTTTTCCAGGCTTTGTTTGGCAATACGCCAGAGGCTATCGCCCCGGTCGACAATTACTAAGCGATCCAGGCGGTCCATGGTCTCTTTGTGATTCGCTTCCAGTGGGGATTGTTTCACCGAGATCTGATAAGAGTCATCGAACAGCTTTTGAGTGACTGTGTCTTCGCCTCTTTCTTCGCTGGTTTCTTGGTATTCTAAAGTTTTGCCCACAGCAGTAAACCTCCGTGCTATGCCAGTACTACTGTATGACAGGTTGTACGGTTTGCTTAGGCCGTTTCCAGATTGTTTTGAGAGACTCTTGCTCGGTCGGCTGCCAATGCTATTGCAGCCTATATCTATGTGTGGTCCGTGTGGTCGGTGTGGTCGGTGTGGCCGGTCTGGTCGCCTATTTCTGCGCCCGAATTGTACGGGTAAAGACTGTGATAAAGAGTGCGCAAGCAAAAATGATAATGAGCGCGGCCATGATGATCATGCTGGCGTGGATTGGATTTTGACTAAGTAAATCGAGAAAGTGCTTTTGCAATTTGTAGATTTCAGTAGGCAAAAACCAGGAGTAGACCCAGACGGCGATAGTGATTGCGGTGGTTAGCAGGGCGCTGACGCCGAGGGGGTTGGTAAAGAGAAAGCTGCTTAGCAGTGAGATATTATGCAGATTTTCATGCATAAGAAGGTCTTTTTCGCGACTTGACGCCGGGCTGTAGAGAGGCTTTTGGTCATACTTAATCAAGCCTGGCTTGAGGCTCGACTCAAGCTGCTTATAGTTTTTTTCAAAGCTAAGGTCGTCGTCTTCGTACATCTCACAGCGCCCAGCGCCCACCACCTGAATGAGACTTACCCCAAAGTCCGAATATTTATGCGGTCTAATCTCTCTCCTGTTCGGAGTTGCAAGCGTGAAGAGGCGTTAAGCAGATGATTCTTTACCCGTTTGATGAAATTGCCAACTGGCGCCTGCTTTTCTCGTCTGTCAAGAGTCGGGGGCTTTTGACAGTTTCATTGGGCTCGGTTCTTTTCAAGGCATGCAGTAAAATAGTCAACTCAGGATTTCTTTTATGAAGGGACAGAACGTGAATTCCTCCGCACCGGCTACCCCAAAAGGGTCAGATTTCATCAGAGACATAATCAATGACGACCTCGAAGCCCAGCGTCACAGCCAGGTGATCACACGTTTTCCTCCAGAGCCAAATGGCTTTTTGCATATCGGACATGCTAAGTCTATTTGCTTAAACTTTGGGCTTGCCGTCGAATACAAAGAGCGTCTTGGTAAAAGTAGATGTCACCTAAGATTTGATGATACCGACCCGGCTAAAGAAGACACTCTTTTTGAAGAAGGTATTCAGGAAGATGTGCGCTGGCTGGGCTTTGAATGGGATGGTCTTTATCATGCCAGTGATTATTTTGAGAAGATGTATGAATATGCCGAGCATCTAATTGGTGCTGGAAAAGCCTATGTGTGCAGTCTTTCTGACGCCGAAACAAAAGAGTATCGCGGCACAGTCACCACGCCAGGTAAGAACAGCCCCTATCGCGACCGTTCTGTAGAAGAGAATCTCGACCTCTTTAGAAAAATGAGAGCGGGAGAGTTTAAAGACGGAGAGCATGTTCTCAGAGCAAAGATAGATATGTCCGCCGCCAATATGAAGATGCGTGACCCGATGCTTTATCGCATCAGGCATACTGCCCATCATATGACCGGCGATAAATGGTGCATTTATCCGATGTACGATTATGCCCATCCTATTTCGGATGCTATTGAAGGCATCACCCATAGTATCTGCACTCTAGAGTTTGAGAACAACAGAGAGCTATACGACTGGGTTATAGACAACTTGATCGATTTTGCTAAGTTTCCCAGCCGTCCTAAGCAGTATGAGTTTGCCAGACTCAATCTCAATTACACAGTGATGAGCAAGCGTCGTCTCTTGGAATTGGTGGAAGGTAAGCATGTTTCTGGTTGGGACGATCCCCGCTTGCCGACGATTGCCGGTATGCGGCGCCGTGGCATAACCGCTGAGTCTATTCGTAATTTCTGCTCTATGGTGGGTGTTGCTAAGGCAAACAGCACGGTTGATATGGCGCAGCTTGAATTTTGTATTCGCGATGATCTAAACCAAAAGGCACCAAGAGTTATGGCGGTTCTCAAACCCTTGAAAGTAGTAATTGAGAATTATCCGGAAGGAAAAGTTGAAGAGTTGGATGCTTCTTATTGGCCCCATGATGTGCCGAAGGAGGGTTCGCGTCCAGTGCCCTTTAGTCGCGAGATTTTCATCGAGCAAGATGACTTTATGCTTGAACCTCCTAAAGATTTCTATCGACTGGGACCCGGTAAGGAAGTGCGTTTGCGTTATGCTTATTGCATTACATGCACCGACGTAATTAAAGACGAAGCCGGTAATGTTGTCGAACTGAGATGCACCTACGACCCTGAAACACTTGGAGCCAACCCGGTTGGTCGCAAAGTGAAAGGAACAATTCATTGGGTCGATGCCGCTCATTCTCAGGAAGCGGAAGTGCGTCTTTATGACCGCTTGTTGTCGCTGGAAGCGCCGCCTGTAGGTAAAGACAGCGAGTTTCTCAAGGCTATCAATCCGGAAGCGCTTGTCACCATCAAAGGTGCCAGAGTAGAACGTAGTCTAGGTGAGTCCAAGCCGGGCGATCGTTTTCAGTTTGAGCGCCAGGGCTATTTCGTCGCCGATAGCAAAGACAGCAAGCCGGGCAATTTGGTCTTCAACCGCATTGTCACCTTGAAAGATAGTTGGGCTCGTTCTCAGAAAAAATAAAAACTGGGGTGCAAGGATTCGAACCTCGGAATGTCAGGGCCAGAACCTGATGCCTTACCACTTGGCGACACCCCAATATATGAGCTAAGTCTAGGTAATCAGTCGACTTTCTGTCAATTGGTCTTTTTCTTCTTGCCCGGGCATGGGGCTGAAAACCGCTGCTGTCGCTAGTATGAGAATGTGACAGATTTTTTCGCGGCAAATACTAAGACATATAAGAGAATGCGCGATTTTAAAAATTTGAAAAGTGGTGAGTAGAACTGAAGTGCCGCCCGCCGACTGCCGAAGCAGAAGGAGGGCGGCCCAGCAGTGCGACCTTACCGTAGGGTTGCAGATGTCGTCGTGGGTAAATCCAGACCGGAGCCGGTGCCGGAGAGCCAATGCTCCAATGCTGCGCGAAGCAACATAGGGGAGGAGCAAAGACCCAGTGAGGCGGCCGAGGCAGCCTCAGGCGGATGGGAGAGTCTGGACCCGATGTTGAGATTGAAAGGGTGGGAAAACACCTTTCTGTTCCTCGAGCGAATCAATACGGCGAACAGACCAGCGGTGAAGCTGGAACAAGGACCGTAGAGAAGACCGGACATTATTCACCGGGAAGGTAATGGGCTGAAACAGCATTCCGAGACCAGACGGAAGAGTCGGAGAGAACGAGGGCGCCCGTGAGGGATTGATAGCCCAAGTGCCAACCGTTCCTTCATCGGAAGAAGAAGGAGAGGGGAGACGGACAATTCGTGCAGCAAGCTGCACCGGTCTGGCTTCCTGGAAAAGCCACCGATAGCCAAAGCCAAACTAGCTCCTCAGTCGGGGTGTAGGCCGCAGTCAGCGTGACGAGTGGACAGAAGCGGGAGTGAAGTTCGAAGACTTAAGCCAGAGACCTAAGTAAAAGAACGACACCGCCGAAACTGGAGCCAGGTTGTGACGCCTTCTAGGGAGTAACCCGTGCGCTAGAAAGAGGGGCCGGCAAACGGGGCAATTGAGTGCTTACCCCAGTCTGTCAGTTTGCCGGTTTGATGCTGAAACAGTGTCGCGCCGGGAAAAACTCAAGAGTCTTGCGACAGATGAGAAAACCGGCCATGACCGAAGTCATGAGTGAGGGCACCAGATACGGTGATGCCGTCACTGATGATTTCGGCACTAAGAAAAGGAGAGCGCCTACTGATTTTGTTCTCAGTAGGCGCTCTTACTGACTTTGCCGATAGAGCCTTGACTCAGCCCTTTAGGACTTTACCCAAGAGCAGTGTCGCAGCCTTTATGGCAATTGCCAATTCGGCGTTGTCTTGGTTTTTGTCGATGGCTGTTTTCAAGGCGGCATCGGCTGACTTGAGAGCAGCTTGAACGAGCTTGCTGCGCTCGTTGACCTGTGCTTGAGCTTCATTTACCCGCTCGCCGTGTTGTTTTGTTTTGAGCTGATTGCGGGCTGTGATTTCACTCATGCGGGCATGAGTGTTGAGGAAAGCATTGGCACTGGTCTGGTTCAGGCTCGGGGCTACTACTTCCGCCAATGCCGGTCGATTGGCTTTGGCGCGCTCTAATGCCTGCTGGGCTGTTTTCAGCTGCGCAAAGGCAAAGCAAGCTTTGCGCATGTTGTTGCGCAGCGAAGTGAGGGCCTCGCGCTCGGCGCGGCTTTGTGCCGGGTCTTGGGCGGTGGTCTCGCCCTTGTTCTTGACGGTTGATCTGGTCTTGAGCAGGGCGGACAGGGCTGAACGTATGCCGGAAGCTTGCCAGCTCAAGAGCATGTGCGCGGTGTTGAGCGCGTGTCTTTCGATGGACTGCTGGCGGGTGACCACATGGTCTTCCAGGTCAGAGAGTCCGTCATGCAATTGCGAAAGACGTTCTTGCATCGCGTCCAGCCGACCACCGATTAGAACAGCCATAGCGGCTGCTTTCTGCTCGGCGCCATAGAGTTCCTTCGCCCATTGGTCCAGGGTCTCGAGAAGCGAGTCGATTTCGTCTTGCAAAGGACGGCTGGGTTTCTCCACCTCCGGCTCTTTCGCCTTGGCGTTGTAGCTGTTTTGCAAGACAGTGGCTTCCGGCTGCAGTGGCAAGACCGCAACCAGATCGCTGAGGGCCTCTTCGATGAGCGCCGCCATCTTGCCCAGCTCTGCTTCTGCAGTTTCGGAGAGTTGGGGCGGCTCGTAAGCCGGCGGTCGCGGCCAGGGCTTGCTTGGCTTGATCTTGGCGTCGGCTGCTTCTGCCTTCATCGAATCGAAGACATGGTAGCCGCGGTCGATCTCGCTAACCAAAATGCCGACCATGCTCAGGCTCTGGTGGAAGCTTTCGGGGGCGCGGTAAAGCTCCCAGCCTTCTGCTACCAACTTCTTGTGAAAGAGTTCTCGCAGCAGGTCTTCCACCTGGCGCTGAACTTTGTCGGCCGCTGTGCCCGCTTCTTGCGCTTGTTCACTACTTTCCCGGCATTCCAGGCAGGCTTGGCGCACAGCCTGTAGCCATTGAGCGGCCGCTTCTTGCGAAGTGCAGAGCCGAGTCTGGACGTTGAGGGGGCTCGACTTGAGCTGCTCCGCTCTTTCGTCCAATCGGCTCTTTTCCGCCTTGGCTTGCTGATGCTCGCGCACGGTCTGCAAGAGCGAGTTGACGAGGACGGTGACCCGCTTGAGCCAATTGTCCAGCATGAGCTGGTCTGGTTCGATAAGGTCTATTTTCTGACCGTCCAGCCCACGTACAGCGCGCTTGCGCTTACGCTTGGCGCGCGGTTTCACCTTGTTCAGTTCTTCTTCCACCTGCTCGAGGCTGCCCTGAGCAATGCGCCCTTTGGCCAAAAGTTCTTCTTTTTGTTTGACGCGTTCGCGCTTCAGCCACCATGCGCCCAAGAGGACGATGATGGCCATCGCCACTATGAATATCACAGTAGACATGGTTTACCTCCTCAGTAGACGGGATAGTTGGCTTCGCCGCCTTCGAGGGGCTTGGCGATATAGGCACCGGTGTTGATCAGGTCGCGCAGTTCGTCGCAGGGTTTGGGCGCTGTGGCAATGTCGCGCGGAAGCATGGCGCAAAGCCCTTTGTAGAGCTTGACCATTTCTTCCTTGGTTTTCTCTTCCCAGTGCTGGATAGTGTCTGCCAGAAGCTGCGCTTTCGTGCGATTCTGGTGGTTTTCCAGCTCGGCTTTCCGGCAACGGGCCTGATAGCTTTCGTGCCAGGTCATCAGTGCTTGGAAGTCTTCCACGCTGGTCACGTCGCGGCAAGGGACGACGACTTCCCGGTCGGGATGCGCGTTACGTGCGCTCTGCGCTTCGTTGCGATGCCCCATGGCGAAAGCTACTTCACGGAACTGTTTGCGCAGAAAATCGATCTGATCTTTCTCGACGGCTGTGGCTGTCGGGCGGCTGAAACTGTCGAAATGCTCAGGATTGTCGGCTCCCACTCCGGTGTAGAAGTAGGATTCGAGCATGCCCAGCTCCTTACGCAAGTTGGGCATGAGGTGCTGTTTTATGGACTTTACCCCGTGCACCAGAGCGAAGGCGCCGTTCTCAGACAGGGCCGGCTCCTGGAACTGCTCCTCAGCCAGCATGGTTTCGAGCTTGCTCTGTGCTTGAGCTAGAGCAGCTTTGCATGCCAGTCTTTCCTTACAGAGCGGATAGATTTTTGCATGCAAGTCGCGTCGCCATTTCACCCGAGCTTCCAACTCGCTCAGATAGCGCTGCACCTCTTCTTCTATCGGTCGAACCGGTGTCTTCACCTTGTGCAGTTCGGTACCGCCATAGAGTTCTCTGGCAATAGGTTCGAGGATGCTTTGCAGTTCTATGGCTTGAACATAGACGCAGAGCGCCTCGATAAGAGCCTCTTTGAGCTGGACGATTTTCTCGGCTAGCTCTGGTGCAAGTGCTTCCAGTGCTTCCAGAGCTTGGAACGCCGGCATGGGACCATGCTGGTTGCGGCTCTGTAACAGGCTTTGGTAGCCCTTGCCCAGGGTGACCAGGTGACTGGCTGCGGCAATGTGGGCATTGCTTTCACCGCCCGCTGCGCTTGCCAGAACTGCCTGAGCCAGTTTCTGCACTTCTTCGTTGAGGCGACTTTCGGCGGCGAGCACATCGCTTTTGACGGCGATGTGCTCCTTGCGTGCCACCAGAAACTCGCAGTATTCGCCGAGCATGCGTTCGACGCAAGCGGCAATCAGCTTGCGGTCACTTGTGGTCGGTAGCTCGCCGCTCTTGAAGGTTTGCCAGCGCAAGTTTTCTCTGGCTTGCACTTGTGCCAGCGAGACCGAAAGCTCCTTCAGGGGGCGGTGCGCTTTGAGCACGTTCCCCATCAGGGCTTCCATGGTTGGCATTGATGCCGACGCATCCGCAGATGCGTCTAATACAGTCTGCTTTTGCATATACACATCCTCAGATTGTTCTTAGTCTTGGCTGCTCTGGGCGATGGCTGCCAGGGTTTGCCCCATGGTCAGCACCGCCTCGTCTTTGGACTGACCGACCAAGTCGGTGAAGAAGCGCTCGAAGGCCGGCGTTTCGATGACGTCGAGCCCGAAGTTCCAGGGAATCATGCCTTCTTGTTCGAACTTGAGCACCAGGTTGTGCAGAGACAACCAGGAGCATTCGGAAGGCTGACCATCGGAGAGCATGAGCAGAATCTTCACGTCTTTGCCGCTTTGTCTTGCCGACTGTCCCATTTTCCAGAGCATGGCAGCGTCGTTGTTACCACCGCCGCATTTCAGCCCGGAGACCTTGCGTTCGCCGGCCACGCCGCAGTCGAAGATTGTGTCTGAGGTGAAGCCCCAGAATCTCGCTGAAACGCCGGGCAGGTTGATCACAGCCTGCTCGATAACCATGGCGAAGAGCTTGCCCAGCCGAAACTTTTCACCGGCAGGCAGAGAGAGGGTGGGACTACCCATGGAACCAGAGCAGTCCAGCGCTACTTCCAGATGCACTGAGGCTCTGGGGTAGCGGTCGTCGTCTACGAAGATGTTCGACTCGCCTATGAGAGCGAGTTCGGCTTCGTCCACTAGGTCGTGACCGTCCGGTTGGTCTTCGCGATCAACCAGCGCACTGCCGCAGTCGGCCAGGTATTTGCGCAACTGGTTTGCCAGCGCGTAGGTCTCGGGCAAGAGTTCATCGACCACTTCTTGGTCTGCTTGCACCTGACTAACGTCGTCAATCTGGATAAACCAGTCGGTCTTCATGTCGAGCGGCGGCTGGATGAACATCTGCATCAAGTCGGGCATCGGCATGAACAGCTCGTTCAAGATGAACTTGCTGATTTTCTTGCGGAAGAACCAGAGCAGCGCCAGCAAGAGCAGGAGCAGCAGGATGAGAGCCGCTACCAACCACCAGCTTATCGATGCTGCTTTGACGATGAGGGCATAGATAATCACACCGATGAGCGCGATAGGCATGGCCACCACCGCCAGTCGGAAGTACTGGTTGCGCCACCATCTGGCAAAGTAAGGTTGCAGCTTCCAGTAGGTGCGTCGGATGTGGTGCCAGATGAAGCTGGCTGCCGCTTTTATCTTGTGCCAGATGAAGCTCAAGCAAGCGGTGAGCATTCGCCAGACATAGCGGGTGAAGGCCAGGAGCGGCTTGCCGGTCACCGCCCAGACCAAGCTGCCCAGGTAGGCGGCTAGGCGCAACGGCAGTGAAAGGAGGGGACCGGCGCCGCGCTGCAATCTCTCGCTGAGGCTGTCGCTCTCGCTTGCATGCTTGTTTTTGCCCGAGCCGAGCATGATGACGAGCATGCCCATGATGACGAGGAAAGCCATGCCGACAAGGCTGTACAGCCAGAACTCGCCCATGTTGAAGTAGCGCCCCATAAAAATAAGCCCGCCCAGAGAGAGCAAGCAGCAGGGCACCATGACGACAAAAGTGAGCCAGCCAAGCGGTTCCTTCTTGCGGTCTGCCTCTTTCGAGAGCAAGTTGCCGGCATAAAGGAAGCCGCCGAAGAGCAGCAATGTGCCGGCCATGAATAGCCAGTCGAGACTGAGATGGAAGCCCATCTTGTAGAGGGCATAACCACCCAGGGCGAGAAGCATGAGCAACAAAGTGAGAACCACTGTTGCTTTTCTCTTGGGGCTGGCCGGTGGTGCCGGTGAACCGCCTTTCATGGCTTCTTTCAGAGCTGCCAGCTGGGCCTTGATATAGGCCCTTCGCAGATAAAGGAAGACGGCTAGGGCTGAGAAGGCTAGTCCGCCGATGAGAGCGACCTGCACCCAGAAGTCCACATCCTTTTGCAGGAAGAGAATGGACCAGCCCAAGACGAAGGCGCCAAGCGGAATGAGCATCCACTTGGAAGTGAGGAGTTTCTTGACGTTCCAGGTGGACGGAGGCAGGGGCGGCGGCAATTCTTCTTCGCCGTTGCCTTTCTCTTCATCCGGCTTCTCGTTCTTCTCGTCTTTCTTCTCTTCTTCTTCGGCCTCTTCTGGCTCGGGAGGCGCGACTTCAGCAGGCAGTTCGATGCCTGAGGAAAGAGCCAAGTGAATCTGGCGGGTAAGCTTGAGCAGCTCTGCCTTTTCCAGGTCTTTGAAGTTGGCCGGAATCAGTGCCAAAGCCTTAGCCACGACAGGGTCTTGGCAGTCGGGCATATGGCGGCGGAAGTGGTAGGCAAAGATGCCCCAGCGTTTGGCATAGACCTCGTGAGCCGCCACACCCCAGGGTTTCTTTTCTTCTTCACCGCCGTCTGTGAGACCGGTCGAAACCTTTGCCTGGTCACGAGACGGGAAAATATGCGCGCACACGCTCTGGAAGCAAGCGCCCCAGCTTGGGTCGAGAGCTCTGCCTCGTCTTTCGTTCTGTTCGTCGTCGACCAGATTGAAGAGATGGCGGAAGCCTTCGGTGTGAGCAGTTTTGTACTCGGCATCGGCCGGCCACAGATGATGGGCCAGTTCATGGAAGCCGATGCCGCGCCAGATTTTGAGGGCTCTTTCTCGATTGCGAATCTTCTCCAGTACCTGGGGATTCATCACGACCGGAATAGCCTTCTTGAGCTGGTCGGTGCCGTAGGTGAAGGCAATATGCTTGCCTGCCACCATTTGTATGTTCACTGGTCTCCTGGCGTAGAAAGCCAGGTCTGAAGCCAGTTTGCCTGTTTCGCGCTCGAGTTCTTCGAGGGTCAGGCCGCATAGAAATTTGACCATGGCTACTCCTTATATCAAGCGCCGGGGCGCTGTTTAGATAGAGTTACTTCTTGGCCAGGGCATCCTGGATGAGCTTGTGCACCCGACCGGCTTCCGAGTTGGGGTCGTCGGCGGTGCCGGCGTATTGGTTGACCACAGCCGTGTCCAGAGCCACTTCGATGGGGAAGCCGTTGGTCAGGAACATGGCGATGGTCTCGGCGCCGCGGGTGGAAACCGTCTTGGAAAGACGCATCTTGGGGTCGCGACGGGCGGAGCGCACCTGGTTGATGATGGTGATGGCTCGGTCCAGTTCGGTGCGGCTGCAAGTGGGATAGAGGCGCAGGCAGTGAGCCAGCTCTTCTTCCTGCGGCATGACCAAGATCTTGATGATCGCCCAGCGGTCCTTGGCGGCAGCGTCTTCGCGGCGCAGGGTGAAGCCCTCACCGACGTTGCCCGCAGCCATGAAGACCACATTGTTGCCGACTGTGATTTCTTCGCCGGTGGGCAGACGCAGCACGCGCACGCTGCCTTCGATGATGTCGAGCAGGGCGTCACGCGCATCTTCGTCGATGCGGGTGAATTCGTCGATCATCACCAGGAACTTGCGCCGGGGGTTGGACTGGGCTTCCCGCAAGGAAGCAACCAGCTTTGAGTCAGCCCAGCGGAAGTTGAGGGTGTTGCTGTCGGAGGTGGGAATGTAGCGGCCGAGCATGAAGACGAACTTCTTGATCAGACCGCCGCTCACCTTGCGGTATTCCCAGCCCAGAGTGCGAGCGATGGCGGCTGCGATGGTCGATTTGCCCACGCCCTGATCGCCTTCCAGCATCAGGTTGCGGCGCGGGTCTTGCAGGATGGTGGCGATCAGCTGCGCTTTGACGGGGTCGATGTAGACACCGGCGAACTGATATTCCACCTTACGTGAGACCGGGCGCACGAAAATGGCTCCGCGGCTCTCAGACTTGGGATTGGTGATGCGTTCGACCTTGCAGACCCAAACTTCACCCGGCTGCGGTTGCACACCCTTGTTGGGGTCTGCCACCAGAATGATCTTGCGGGTGCGACCGCTCTCGGTCTTGTTCGACTTGACGGCGTTGGGCGTCTGACTGGTCTTGTTGGCTTCCCAGTGCACCACGATGGTGGCGCCGGGGGCGACAGAATCTGACATATTAGTATCCTTCCGTTAGGTTAGACATTGATGAGCCAAATCGCTCTCACCAGAAACCTGCAGCGGTCCTTTCAGTTAGCTCTTGATCGGCTGACCGGCGCTCAACTCCCTTCGGTGTCGACCGAAGTTGTTTGACCGGGTATTTAGCTAAGAGAAAGGAAAGAAGTCTGCTGGGGGTTCTTGATGAAAGGATTTAATTTAGGACCCTGAGCTTAGGGCGCGACATGCAGCTGAATCTATGGCTAAAAAGAAGAGTGATCTATTTTTAAAGGCTTTCAAGGGGGCGAGAAGCTGATTCTTCCTATCTTGGTGATGGTTTCTAAGAGCTGGCACCGCAACCTATGGCTTTCCCCGATTTTTTGACCGGTTGAGCTAGGCTCGCTAAGCCCAAGGCTATTAGTAGTTAATCTGGAAAGGAAGCCGCCGTGAACTTTAGAGCGGCTTTAGAAAGAGTCCCTCTCAATTGCTGTTTCTGTTGCTCCTTCAATTGCGTTACTACGATAACCTATAATAAGTTCTTCGAAAGAAAAGAGGCGCAGGGCGCCTCTTTTCAGA
>MOYA01000005.1:73959-109914 GCA_001899315.1 Candidatus Obscuribacter phosphatis | reverse complement strand
AGAGAGGCGCAGGGCGCCTCTTTTCAAAACTTAGAAAGGCGCAACTAGGCGACCTTGCTGGTCGCTTCTTGAGCCTTGGGCGATGCTGAGACCTGCGCTTGCTTAAGGCTCTCCACCAGCATGTTGCGCAGATGCTCGGCCAGTGCCAGCGGTTCTCTCACGTTGTGAACCTGAGCGCTGACGCCGATGATCAGGTGTTCGACGCCGTGCACTTCCACCACGGTGGGAGAGAAGAAATGCTCGCGCTGATTGGGAATGCAGGCAGCAAGCGTGCACGGGTCATAGAGATTGAAGGTCTGCACCAGATCCCAGATGTTGTCTTGGCTGGTCAGCTCGGCGCCTTTGCCGCCCAGAAAGTTATTGCAGAACCAGGTCTTGTCGCAACGAGCCGGCAATTCCAGACGATTGGGATCGTCAGCTGCCATGTTTGCCCGTTCCCAGACTTTCTGGATTGCTTCTTTCTGAGCCGCCAAAAGGCGAGTGCCGATGGGATGACCAGTCGCCGCCATCTCTTCGTAGACCGAGCGCGGCACGCGGGCGGCCACTGCGGCATGGCGCGAGACGACAGTGATGGGAATCTCCATGTCCTGCAGCATGCGGTAGAGATAGCGTGTTGCTTCCAGGTCGAACTTGTGGTTCTGCGCGGTCTCATCGGGGAGGATGCGACCCTCGCCATCGAGTTCGGGCGCATTGGGATTGTCCTTGCAGGTCTTCACACCGCCCATGATCACCACGCGCCGCACCGCCTTTTGGAAGAGATAATGGTGTTCGCGCAGCACGGCGGCGGCATCGGTCAGACCAGAGATGAGCAAGAGCACGATCGACTTGGGCCGCGCGTTCTTGAGAGTCTCGTAAATGAGCGCCTTGCCGTCCACGACATTGTCGTGTTCGGCCAGATAGCCCACCGAGAACTGGTACTCCAGTCCGTCTTCTTCACTCTGCAGGCAATTGCTGCCATAGCCTACCGGCACCTGGTTCTGTCCCAAGAGCTGCAGTGTTCCCTTGGCCAGGCGCGCTCGCTGAGCGCTGGGAGCTAGATTGGCCACCACACCCAGTACCTGCAAGATTTCGAGGCGAATCATGCGGTTGAGCATGACCAGCACATCTTCGTCGTCTTGGTCGCGGCCCGGGTCGGTGATCACGAACAGATCTTTGAAGAGCGGGATCCAGATGGGGAGAGCTTTCTTCTCGACTTTTTCAACCGACATTGTCCTGTCCTTTTTTATTAGTATGCAGAAGAGGAGGCAGCGAAGTGCTGCCTCTCATTAGAACGCAAGCGAGGAGGAAGCGAAACGCTTCCACTGATTAGAATGCAGGCGAGGAGGAAGCGTTTCGCTTCCTCCTCTGGCTCTGGCAGTCAGTCAAATGGCAGCATCTAGAGGGATGCTTAGTGGATGCTCTGCACCCGGGCGGTGGCGCCCACGGTGCTGCTCGACTTGATCTTGTCGGTGCCGGGAATCTTGTCCTTGAAGCGCTGATACAGGCTGTGGGCGATGATCGTCTTGGCGTCGGGGATGGCCGCCAGGTCGTCGATGTTGACCAGCTTGAGGGTGATCTGCTCGCCTTCGTCGAGGGCGCCGGTGAGGCGACCGTTGATGTCGTCCAGCTCGGTGCGCGAGACTTCCCGGCAGAAGGCGAAGAAGCGCATGGTCTCTTCGCTGCCGCCCGGGGTCAGGTAGATGCCGTTCTTGAAGCCGGCCAGGGCGCCCAGGTCGACGAGTTCGCCGGGAGCCAGATCGATGTGCAGCTCTTCCTTGAGTTCCTTGGCGGCGACGCCGGCGAAGTTGCCGGAGCCGTCCAGCATGCCGGCGCAGGTCTCGACGAATTCGAAGTCGCCGGTGGCCAGGCGCGGTTGCACGGTGACGACGGCGTGAGCCTTGCCTTCGCAGACCAGGACGGCCAGCACGGCGACGGCGCCGCCGCGGGCAAAGATGATGCCGGGCAGGGCGCGACCCTGGCTGTCGGCGACGTCGGCCTTGAACTTGATGAAGCCGACGCGGGGACCGAACATGTCCACCGACTGAATGTGCACGTTGCGCACATTGAAGCGCTTGCGATCGATCTGCGCGAGCCAGTCGGTGAAAGGCTTCGCCGCAGTGGCGATGTTCAGGTCGATGCCGGCTTCGGCGGTGACGGTGATACCGCAGGCGGTGGTGACGGTTTGGCTTTGGTTGCTCATCTGTTTCTCCAGATTTCTAAAGTTAGAGGTTGACTGAGGTCGACTCTCCGAATCAGAGAGTATAGAACTAAATCCGTTTTCCGAAGCTGTCTAGGCGAAGACCTTTTTCAAAGTCTCCAGATAGAGTTCGGCTCCCTTTTCTTTGAGGCCCTTGGCGGCAAAGATCTTGCAGCCTTGAGCTTGGTCTGTCGGGCGCTCCTTCATGAACACCTTGCCCCATTCGCTGCCTTCGCGCGGCAGATGGGGGACTGACGTGATCTCCACCGGCACCACGTCGTAAATAGCGTCTCTCAGCTCTGCATCGAGGCTGAAAGCGGCGACGATGTCGTGGATGAAAATCAATTCGTCTGGATTTTTCTCTTGCCGAGGCTTGACTGCTGCGTCATACCAGAGGGCGTAGAGGTGATAGAGGGCGCGACTACCTTTGTTGTCGGGCAGTGCCTCTCTCAGTTTCTGCGCATTCTGGAAGCCGATGGACTTGACCCGTGTCACTTCGGTCGGCATGAGATAGACCGGGCAGTCGAGTCCGGTCAATACAGCGTTGGCTGCCTGCGGGTCGCAAGCAACATTGAACTGCACTGCGCCGCGTGGTTTTTCATCGAACTGCATGAGTTCGACATTGCCCCAGGTGGCAAACATGGCATGTACTTCGGCAAAGCGACTGACCACTTCGGGACAGCGCACGATGAGCTGATGCAGACCGGTCATTGGTCCGCCCACAGCCACTTTCACCGAAGCCGGCGGCAGGGCGAGCAAGAGCTTGATCAGGTCTTCCTGGGGTTCGAGTTCGCTGTGTCGCAGAGCGGCGAGCGGGTCGACATCGAGAAATTTGTAGTATTCGGCGAAATGCACCCAATGCGGCACCAAAGTGCGCGGTGCGATGCCGCCGTCGAAGACTCGGCTTACTTCCACATCGAAGTGACGCAGAAAGTTCTTAGCCCGCATGGCTGATGCTTCTTGGGCCATGCGTGAGCTTTCCAGGTCCCATTCCCAGTTGGCGTGATCGCGACTGGCGTTGAAGCGCACCGGGCGTCCGGTGAGCATGACGAAGAGCTTGGCTTGCGGATTGAGCTTGGCCAGGGCTACCAGCTGAGCAAAGTTGTCGGGATCGGGAGCATCGACCACCGCCAAGATTACCGTTTGATTTGACATAAATGCCTCCTAACACTGCGAGGTTCTTGTGATTAGAGCTGCCTCAGGTTCCAGGTCTGAGCCGAGAGTCGGTCCAATGCTCTCTTCGCGGATGCGTAGAGGAGAGTCTTTCCGAGGTTTTGATTGCTTTATCTCTGGGCTAAAGTTAACTGGAGACTAAAAAGACAGATACAAACTGAACCTAGCAATGGCTTCATGATTACTAAACAGATAGAGATAAATTTCCTCTTGTAAAGGGGTAAACTAAGTTGAAGTTGTTAGCGCAGCATGAGAGAGGCGCCTTGTCGGGAGACTTGCAAGCTGGCCTAAATTGCTTCTGCTTCTGGTGCATGTTCGGAGTGAGCCGATGACTCTTGAAAGTGATTCTGTTGATGGTCTTCAGGTCAACTATTGCCAAATTTGTAAGCAAGAGTATCCTCTCGGTTCGTCATTTTGCCCGAAAGATGGCGGCGCACTAAGCTCGACTCTCAGCTATAAACCAGCCTCTTTTATGCTGGAAGGGCGCTATGAAATAGTGGAGGAAATTGGTCGTGGCGGCATGGGTGTGATTTACAAAGCATATGATCACAAAGCGCCAGCATCAGAAAGTGAAAGTGGTTTTGAAACAGTCGCCATCAAGGTCTTGGTGAAGGAGACCGCCGAAGACTCAGTCATGCGTAAGCGCTTTATGAACGAGGCTAGGGCTGCATCCTCTCTTTCTCATCCCAATATAGTCAAGGTTAAGGACTACGCTGTAAGCCAGGATGGGCTGCCGTTTATGGTGATGCAATATTTGGAAGGAACTCCTCTGGATGAATTGCTGGAGAGTCCAGATTGTATGCTTTCTGTTTTGATTCTCTGCCTGATAGACATTTGCGGCGCCCTTGAGCATGCTCATCGTCGTCATATTGTGCACCGCGATATCAAGCCGGGTAATGTCATGGTTTTGACCAAGCCGGTTGATCAATCGGGTCGCAATTTCTCTGCGGTTTTGGTCGACTTTGGCATCGCCAAAATATTTACACGTCCAGGGCAGATTAGTTTGCGTCTCACTCAAACTGGAGAGGTCTTTGGTTCGCCACTCTATATGAGCCCAGAGCAATGTATGGGTCAGAAAATAGATCATAGGTCAGACATTTATTCGATGGGTTGTATGTTGTTTGAATGTGTGGCCGGGCGGCCGCCCTTCGAGGGCGAAAGCTACATAAAGGTGGTTTTCAGTCATATCAATGATCAACCCGAGTTTAAGCCTGCCAATGCTATTGAAGGCAGGCTTTATGAGATCGCTCTCAAGGCTCTGGCTAAAGAACCTGATGAGCGCTATCAATCTATGCTCGAAATGAAGGATGATTTGCAAAATTGCTATGACTCGCTCGAGTTTTACAGCGCTGAGCAAGATCGCTATATTCAAGAGCCTCAAGCTTTAGCTGATGATGCTGAGAGAGTGAGGGAGTCTCATCAGAAACGTATGCTTGATTTGCTCGCCCGTGCCGAGAGTGGTGATACCCAGGCAAAGATGGAGCTGGTTTATTTTTATAGCCAAGAATGGTCGCAGTCTTTTCACCCTGAAGAAGCATTTAGATGGTGCGAAAGCGCCGCCAAAGACGGCAATATCGAAGCCAGGCTCGATATGGGCTCTTATTACGAGAATGGTTTTGGTGTGGAAGCATCCGATGCAATGGCTTTCTACTGGTATTCATCCGCCGCTCTGGATGGTAATGCCTTTGCAGAATTTCTTGTCGGTTCGCGCTATTTAGAAGGTCGCGGCACAGACAAGAATCTCGATTCTGCTAGACATTGGCTTAACCGTGCTTGCGAACATGATGATGTAGATGCTCAGTATTACTTGGGCTACAAATTATTGCATGGTGAAGATTTCGAGCCGGATTGCCAGGCTGGACTTTACTGGTTGAATCGTTCTGCCGAATTAGGCAATGTTGATGCCCAGATTGCCCTAGGCTACTTTTATTTGACCGGCGCAAAGACTATGCCTTACGAGCCTAATCCGCAGTTGGCAATTTATTGGATGGAATGCGCCGCAGAACAGGGTAGTAAGGAAGCTAGAACCAGTCTTGGCGGCTGGCTCGCCGACGGCAGGGCAGGAACGGTCGATGAAGAGAGGGCGGTTGCGCTTATCAAAGAATGTGCTTCCGAGGGCTATCCTGCCGCTTTGACTTGGCTTGGTACCTTCTATCTAAAGGGCTTCCACAAAATCAAGAAAGATCTTCAAAAGGCTTTAAAGCACCTAAAAGAAGCCGCCGAACTTGATAATGCCGATGCCATGTTCTTTCTTGCCAATAGTTATTACGATGGAACTTTTGGTGAAGAAGACCATGAAGCAGCATTTTATTGGTACAAGAAAGGTGCCGAATTGAATGACCCTGACTGTTGTTATGCGCTTGCTTGTATGTATCGAGACGGACATTGGGGCAAAGCCGAAAGAATACATAAAATGGTTGCGGCAGTCTGCTGAACTGGGAGTGGCAGAGGCTCAGTTTGAATTGGGTAAGTTTGAACTGGACAATGAGAATCTTGAGCAGGCTTGCAAATGGCTTAGTTGCGCCTGTGATAATGGTCTAGAGCCGGCCTGCAATCTATTATCGGAGTTGGACTAATCAGGCTAGACTAAAGCTTGCGACCTCTAGAAACCGGACCAAAGAGAGTCTCGGCATCAGCATCTTTTGCTTTGCGGCGTGCTTTCATTTTTTCAATTTTCTTAGGCGATGAAGCATAGAGTTCCAACTTGCTTGTGAATATTTTTTTTGCTCGCAGTCTTTCTAAGCCCTTCTCTGAGACACCGGTTTTATTTAAATCAAGATATTTGAGTTTGGGCATGGCCAGTGCAATAGGCACGATGTTGTCGTTTACCTCTGGGTTAGATGAAAGATCGAGAGAAGAGAGACTTTTACAAGCAGGAAGAACAGTCAAAGCCTTCATGTTGACGCCGCTGCGATTGAGGTTTAGTGTGGCAAGTGCGGGATACTCTGCCAGATACTTGAAGTAATTTTTGTCTATGCTTGAGTACTGAAGATCTAGAACCTTTAGGTTTTTGCACGGGACTAGTTCCTTAAGAAAGTGACCTTGCATCTCACATCCCAACAAATCGAGTAATTCAAGTTCTCGGCAAGCTTTGAGGCTTGAGATTCCTTTGTCGGTGATTTCAGCCCGGCTAAGAACGACGGTGCGCAGTGTCTTGAAGCGACTCAAAGCTATGAGTCCTTGGTCGCCTCTACCAATTTCGTCGTCTTGCATCGCTATGAAACGCAAGACGATTCCGTCGAAAGCATTATCAGGAAGACCCTTTAGGAGCTGTGGATTCTTGTAGAAATTACCGTTTGGTGAGTAAGTGACAAAGGTATTGGGCGGGATATAAACATTGCCGCGGGCCAGTAAGGGTCTCGATTTTGTCAGGGCTTTGCCTACCTCTGAACCAAGCAGTCGGTTCTCGGTCAAATTAAGCACACCCAGGTCGACATCGGGAAACTGAAGGTGCCTGGCTGGACAGTCGCGTGGCAGCAGTTTGAATTTTATTTGAGAATACTCCGACTGATTTTTCTCTGCAGCCGATATCGCAGGTGCGCTAAGCAGCAAAAGTCCTGATATTGCACAGATAGCTTTTCTAACTTTGCCGAGCATGTTCCACCAAGTTCTGAAACTTTCCTCCTCTATTATTGCGCAAGCCTCGTTAAGGGTGTTGATGAGAGCATTTTAGTTAGCTGTATTCGTCCTTAAAGTTGTAGGTTGCAGATCTACCCCTTTTGTCTGCCATAAGAAATTCAATAACCAATCCAAAGCATCACCCGATTGCTGTTTTGACGATCCAATCCAGAACCCCGGTGGTTCCAGTGCTGACTCGCCTGTATGCTGAATCGTCTGTATGCTTTCTTGTCTGCTTGGATTTGAATTTCATCTTTTGGCGGCAAAGCCCATCAACCCACTTAACTTTCCCTGGAGGAAAAAATAATTTAAGGAGACATCATGTGCTATCTCTTTCTTTCGTTGATCTAGTCAGAGCCTTTTCTCTGGCTTTAGCTCTTTTTTGTGGCAGTAGCACTGCTGGTGGTGCAGGAACCGTACAGCCTGATCGCCAAGCCCAAGTTTCGCCTGCCCCCGATAAGGGTCAAGCTTCTGAGAATGCACCGACTGAAGCCAGCGACCAGGCCCATGCCGAGGACGCTGACTCAAGCCCCCAATCTGCACCGGTGCTCAAGGGGCGGGTAATCTTGCTTGATCCAGGCCATGGCGGCAATGACCCTGGTGCCATGTATAACGGTATCGTCGAAAAAGATCTCACTTTGGCCGTGTCGCTGTCGTTGCGCACCAAGCTTGTGGCATTGGGCGCTAAAGTTGAGATGACTCGCGATGTCGACAGTACTTTGACTTTGCAAGAACGCTTAGACCAAAGCAATAACAGCTGTCCCGACCTGTTTCTCAGCATTCACGCCAATGCTGTTGGCAATAGGGCCATCTCTGGTATTGAGACCTATTGGCACGATTCGGCTGATCAGGCTCTGTCCGACCTCTTTCTAAGTACTCTTTCTGTCGATCTTAACGATCCGGCAAAGTGGAGTATGCAAAGGAACCTCTTTGTGTTGAATGGCAATAGAGCGCCGGCATCGCTAGTTGAAATTGGTTATTTGACCAATAAGGCTCGCGCTGCTCTGCTCAAGACTTCCAGCTATCAAGACAAAGTGGCTTCTTCGTTGAGCCGGGCTCTAGTCGCCTATCTGACCGACCCGACCACTCTCAAAGGTTGCCAGCCGGTTGCCTAGTCCATCAGTCTATCGGAGAGCCTGCTTCAGCCAGGCTCTCCGAAGACAGGGCTAAAGAACTTGGCTCTCATTCAGAGGGTATTTTTTTCTCGGTCGAGATATTATAGAATGTAGTAAACGCGGAAAAAATGCTGCCTCCTCTGCTTGATCTTATCTGGGGGAGGTTCACACTAGACCGGTCGTCTCTTTCTCGGCAAAAAGAAAACGGTCCGGACCTGCATTTCTGCAAGATCCGGACCGTCTCTTAAAAGTCAGCGTCTACGCGCTCAGCCCTTGGTTGCCTTCTCGTCGGCGTCAGCCTGCACGATCAGCGCCTCGAGCTGGTCGAGGTAGCTGGTGAAGACGTCGAGAGCCGACTTGATGGCATCCGGGCTGGACAGATCCACGCCGGCGCCCTGCAGCAGGTTGATGCTGAAATCAGAGCAGCCGCCCGAGAGGAACTTCAGATAGCGGTCCACCGCCGGCTGACCTTCCTTGAGGATCTGCGCCGACAGAGCAGTGGCCGCCGAGATGCCGGTGGCGTACTTGTAGACGTAGAACGAGTTGTAGAAGTGCGGGATGCGCGCCCATTCGATCTTGACCGGATCGTCGTCGGCCACGCAGTCGCCGTAGTACTTCTTGTTGAGGTCGAGGAAGATCTCCGACAGCCGGTCAGCCGTCAGTGCCTCGCCCCGTTCCGCCGCTTCGTGAGCCAGCATCTCGAACTCGGCAAAGAGAGTCTGGCGGAAGAAGGTGGCGCGGAAGGCATCGAGCTGGTGGTCGATGAGGTAACGCTTCACCGCCGGGTCGCTCTCGGTGGAGAGCAGGTGGTGCGCCAGCAGGGCCTCGTTGCAGGTGCTCGCCACTTCAGCCACGAAGATGGTGTAGTTGGAGTACTGGTAGGGCTGCGCACGACGCGAGAAGAACGAGTGCATGGAGTGTCCGGCCTCGTGGGCGAGGGTGAACATCTGCTCCAGCTTGTCCTTCCAGTTCATGAGCATGTACGGAGGCGTCCCGAAGGTGCCGCCGCTGTAGGCGCCGGAGCGCTTGCCCTTGTTCTCGACCACGTCCACCCAGCGCGAGTCGAAACCGATGCGCAGGTTGTCGACGTATTCCTGACCGAGGGGCTTGACCGCTTCCAGGATGACCTTCTGAGCCGTCGGGTAGTCGACCTTGTAATCGACCGAACCGACCACCGGCGCATAGAGGTCCCAGAGGCGGATCTTGCCGGCGGGCAGCAGACCCTGCTTGGCCAGCTCACGCTCCTTGAGCTTGACCAGACGGTGCAGAACCGGCAGGTAGGCATGGGCGGTCTCGATCAGGCTCTTGTACACCGAAAGGGGCACATTGTCCGGACCGAGAGCCGCTTCCAGGCAGGAACCGTAGCGGCGGGCCCGGGCGTTGAAGATATTGGCCTGCACCTGCGCCGAGTAGATGGCAGCGACGGTGTTGCGGCTCTTCTCGAAGGTCTCCATCATGCCGCGGTAGGCGTTCTCGCGCAGCACGCTGTCGCGGCTGTGCAGGAAGACACCGTAGCTTCCGTGGGTGAGCTGATGCTCGTTGCCCTGGGAGTCCTTCACCTTGGGGAACTGGATGTCGGCATTGTCGAACATGCCGAAGATGGTCTGCGGACCCTGAGCCACCATCGACTGCTGGGCGAGCAGTTCCTCGACCTCGGGGCTGCGCACATGGGCGCGCTCGCGGTTGAGTTCATCGAACTGCTGCTTCCAGAGCGAGAGGGCGGGGTACTTGCTGATGAAAGAAGCCAGGCGCTCGGGCTTCATCGAGAGAAGCTCAGGCGTCGACCAGGCCACCGCCGCACCGTATTTGGTGTAGAGCCCGCGGATTTTGTCCTCGCGCTCCTGATTGGCGGTGTTGGCGGTGTCTTCGTCGGCCTTCATGCTGGCGTAGACATAGAGCTTGCTCAGCTGCTCGCCGGCCTTGTCGCGCTCGCTCAGGAAGGCGAGCAGCTGCTTGCCGGAACGCTTCAGCTTGCCCTTGAACTCGGGGAGACGGGCCACAATCGCTTCGGTGGACGCGTAGGCGGCGTCCCAGTCGGCTTCGGTGGCGAAGATTTTGGAGAGGTCCCAGGTCAGTTCGACGGGAACGTCGACACGGGCGGGGAGTTCTCCCAGTACAGTAGCAGTAGTCATGTGTGCTCCTAATTTGGACCAGGTTGTTGATAACCCAAGACCTCGGTCTGGCTGGAAACCGTATAGACAGCTAGTAAATCATTTTTTTAGTTGAGGTCACCAGACAAAAGGAGGAATTGGGGTTAAAAAGACACCTCGACACTAAATTAAGTATTGTGTCGCTGCCAAGATCTAAACAGCCGCCGATTTGATTAGATGGGCTATCAAAACCTCTGTTTGTGTCCGGAATTGCCCAAACAGCAAGATGTCAAGCTGGGTCCCCCGAGAAGCCCTTGATTAGACGCTCTTCAGTAAAAATGGCGGAGCCAGCGCGAACTATTCAAAAAACACTCCAGGTGACATAGATAAAAGGCAATTTAAACAATCAAGAGCCATTTCAGGTGCTTTTCATTTGCTTTCTTCTTGATGCCTAGTCTAGGTTGCAATTACTTTCTCAACTATTTTCTGGACTAAAACCAAACCCAAGTTACTTAAACCACCGACAACTACCTTGTCTGTGCTCCAGCATCAGCTTTTGGCTGCTGCTCAAATCATGCGGAGTATGTCTATGAAAGCTTTTCGTGGGGCTGAATTTCTATTCAGCCTGAATTTTTGGCTGAAGCGAAAGTTCCTCTGGCCCCTCTTCCCGTCCAGCCGACCGCGCATAATTGCTCTCCTTGGCGGTCCTGGTGCAGGTAAGGGTACAGTGGCCGGGCAACTCGCTCCAGCTCTCAAGCTGACGCATATCAGTACCGGCGCTCTCATTCGCAAGGAGATCGCCCAGGGAACTGAGTTTGGCAAACGAGTCAAGGACATGGTCGAAAAGGGACAGCTCATCCCCGACCAAATGGCCCTCGACCTTTTGGAACGTGCCCTGAGAGCGCCCGAGAACGCTCGCGGCGCCATTCTCGATGGTTTCCCTCGTTCCAAGGGTCAGGCTGAGTTGCTCGACAAGCTGCTTTCATCTTGGGGTCTCTCGGTGCAGAAAGCCGTTTGGCTTGAACTTTCCGAAGAGGACTTGGTGGAGCGGCTTTCGTTGCGACGCACTTGCTCGAATTCGGCTTGTGGGCGCTCTTACCATCTCAAGTTTGAGCCCCCCAAGCGCGATGGTATCTGCGATGCTTGCTCAAGCTCGCTTTACCAGCGCAAAGACGATGCGCCCGAGTCAATTCGCGAGCGTCTCGTCACCTACCGCGAAGAGTCGAAACCTTTGCGGTCTTACTATCAGCGCACCATGGGCGGTGCGTTGGTTTTCGTCAACCCGACCAATGCCATGACCAAAGAGCAGGTGCTGGCAAAGGTCAAAGCTGTCGTCAACGACTAAGGAGAGAAGCTATGGACCTGAACGCGCATCGCCAACACGATCTGAGCGAGGCTGCTTGCCACGCTCTGGAAGCGGCTCGCTATCAAAGCGAGACCGATCGAGTCTTAGCTCGGCACGGTGAAGTTGTCGCCACTCTCTTCCCCGACCCGGTCGAACTGGAAGAGCGTGGTGCTTCGCTGCCGGTGCTCTATCGGGCCATGCAGAATGGTCTGAACCCGGATGTTCTCGGGCGGTTGCTTGCTGCAGGCGTCGAGCCAGGCGTTCTCAGTGACGCTTTGGCCGGCGGTCTGGAGCCGAGCGCCCTCGAGCATCTGGTCGAGCAGTACGGAGAAGAATTGGCCGGTCATCTGGCCAATTTCGTGGAAGCGCAAAAGGAGGCTTGCTTCGATTCGGGGCAGGACCGCGTCGACCGGGTTCTGTCTCGCCTGGGCGAGTAATTCGCCCTTCGTAAATTTATTCCTGACTTTCAACCCTGAACAGCGCCAGCAACGATCTAACAACAGTGAAAAGTGAAATCTTGCCATGGCGCAGAACTGAGAGAAATCAATGAGTAACGATACTCAAACCCCCAAGGACGCTGCACCTGCTCAGGCGGTCGCAGCCGATAATAACAAGTCCCAGACCGCGACCCCGGCTACGCCCAAGACCACGGCCCAGACCCTGGACGAGGAGCTGAAGCGCCTGCAGATTCAGGAAGCGCGGTTGCGGGTGGAAAAGGCGCGTGCCGACAAGACCAACGCCGCCCAGGAAGCCGGTATCAAGCTGGAGCTGTCGCGCGCACAGTTGCGCAGCGCCCAGCTCGACCTGGAGAAGAAGGAGCGTGATGCCGCTCGTGAGAAGGCTTCGGCCGACGAGAACCTCACCTACACCTTCTACGACGGCGTCACCGACGAAAGCATCAAGCCTGCTCTGCAGAAGCTTGGTGACTGGAAGCGGCGCTTCCCGGGCAAGGCGATCACGGTGATCGTCAACTCGCCCGGCGGGTCGGTGCTGGCTGGTCTGGCGCTCTACGACTACCTGCAGATGCTGCGGGGCGAAGGTCACCATGTCACAGTCGTCTGCTTCGGTATGGCGGCTTCGATGGGCGGCATCCTGCTGCAGGCCGGTGACCGTCGTCTGGTGGGTGCCAATTCCAAGGTCCTCATCCATGCCGTCTCGGGCGGTGCCATCGGTACTGTCCATGCCATGGAGGACCGAGTCGCCTTCTCGCGCAGCCTCTGGGAGAATCTGAAGAAGATTCTCGCCACTCGTTCGGTGCTCACCGAGGCGCAGATCGAGGAGCGTGCCCATCGCAAGGACTGGTGGCTCGACGCCGCCGAAGCGATTGCTCTGGGCTTCGCTGACGAAGTGGTGCCTGCTCCGGCTTTCGCCGGCGCCAAGCCCAAGGCTCTGGCTCCCGCGAAGTCGAAGAGGCGTTCGCGTCGTCGTCGCTGAGCTGGTCGGTTTGCCGGTTGCCGCTTTAGCGGGTCTACCGGTTTCCGATTGACTCGGTGACTCTTGAGAAGGAGGGCGGTTTTCCGTCCTCCTTCTTTTTTTTGCCGTACTATTTATGGTAATGTTTTTCTTGACGCCGATCTAGCCGCAAAATTCGTCTTTGAGGCAGTCTTGTTCTGATTCGAATCAAGGCTTGTTTGGCAGGGTAAAATAAGCATATTATCTAGACTGCAAGGTCTGAGAGAACGAGAAAGAGTTTGAGGTTGTTGTGCGAGAGCATCAAATCAGCGTCAATTTGAAGCCGCAGCAGTTCGAACTATTGCAGCGTTTGGCGCGTGAAAAGGGCTATAAATCTGTCAGTGCTTATGTGCGCGAGAAAATTGTGGAATTAGCCATGGATCTCGAGCCGATTGGCGGTAATGAAGCGCGCAGTGTCGGCGGTCAGTCACTGGTCGATGCCAGGTTAGTCAAAGATCTAGAAAGAATCCACGAGGAATTGCGTCATTTTGTGCAAGAGTCACTGGGCGCTACGGTTGAAGGCGATGTGCCCTTAGAAGGCAGCGATATGGTTTCAACGGTCGAATCGCAGTCTTCTTCTTCTTCTTCTAATGTTGAAAAGTCGGTCGACATTCAGGTCCGCGAAGACGCCAATCGCTTTGAAGGTCAAGCAATACCACGCTCTAATTTGGGCGGTTTCGGCTTTGGCTTGGGCGGCTTGGGGTCGATGTTTGGCGGCAGATCTGGTGGTGCCGGTCTCTTGGGTGGGGGCGATAGGCTATCGGGCTATAGAGAAATTTTGGACGATCTAGAAGAGCTTGCCGACCGAGCTTTTTCTATCTCACCGCGCTTGGGTTCTATAGAAGAAGAGACCGAACCGGAAAGTGAACAAGAAAAAGAAGTAGCGACCACGGCTTTACCCGTGCTGGAAGAGATTCCCCTAGAAATGGTTTCGGTGGTGCCTCCTGTCGATGTAAATGCCCTTTCAGTTGAGCTGACATTGCCTGACCTAAATGAAGTTTCAAACTTAGATGAAGTCTCAAATTTTGACGAAGTCACAGAGCAAGAAGAAGTCACCAATATAGAATCGTCAATAGCGGTGCCTGACCAAATTGAGGCGGAAGCAGTAAGTCCAGATGTAGCAGGTGATGAATTCTCGGGCGGCGAAGAGGTTCCTCTGCCGGCGCACGAAATGGTAGCCATGGCGGAAGATGATATCTTGAGCGACTTGCTGGACAAGGAGCTCATCGCTCTTAGTCAGGCGCCGCGAACAGAAAATCCATTCATCAATCTGGCTAGCCCTGGTTTTGTTTTCGCGCCCGAAGTGTCTGGGCAGCCTACTGAACAGTCTGCGCCAATGACCTCGTCGCCACAGCCAAGTCTTGACCCCTTCGGTGCTGAAGAGCAAATGACCTTGCCGCCGCAACCAAGTCTTGACCCCTTTGGTGCTGAAGAGCAAATGACCTTGCCGCCGCAACCAAGTCTTGACCCCTTTGGCGCTGAAGAGCAAATGACCTCGTCGCCACAGCCAAGTCTTGACCCCTTTGGCGCTGAAAAGCAAGAGACCCCGCCGCCACAGCCAAGTCTTCACCCGTTCAGTTCTGAAGAGCAAAAGCTAACACCGACAAGTTCTATATATAACGCCGACTCTAATGAATCGGTTATGGGTGCCCTGGCTGATTCTCTAGAGTCGAATAGTGCTGCCAATGTGAGTAAAACCTCATCGGAAGACGACAAAACCGCAAAGCCAAGCGGGGTAGTCAAGGGGAGTTCTCAGGGGGGAGAGTCCCAGGATGTAAGTAGCGGTGGGGTTTCCGGTCTCAGTGGTGGTCCTCCCCCAAAGAGACGTCGAACATGAGACGCGTTGAATTGACGCTAGCCCCTTGACCACATAACATGGCTATGGTCGCACTGGGTAGTGCATTGCAGACCGTCCGAGAGGCAAGCCCCTCCGGCTCGGTTAAATTCGCTCGCAGACGACCGCATGACCCCCAAGGCTCATTACATTCTCGGTAGGCGTGGTATATAGGGAAATAGGCAGGTAAGCTATGGCTCGAAACTTTATGGAAACAGAAAGACCCAACGAAATTCAGCAAAATCAGGCGGAAGCTGTGGATCTGCGAATGCAACCGCGGCAAAGTGAGTTTGCCAATCTGAACATTCCGGAACCAAAGCTGGAAGTAGAGGACGAAAAGTTCAAACCTCTCTTCGACCCTAAGTATGCTTTGCAGCCGGAGAACTATCCAAATGGCGGCATCCAAGGCTTCTATAATGCTTCCTTTGACCGTCTCAAGTCACAAGAAGCTAGATTGCCCAATGCCTCTGCTTCTGAAATTTTGGCGATGATTCACAATAACACCGTGCTTGGTGCTTGCACTGAATACCGTTGCAGCAAAGTGGTGCAGCGCCATATCGCCAACGAAAACATGAAAAATGACGGTTATTTAGAATGCTAAAGCTGCGCGGAGCTTGAAGCTCGGCAGTCTATCACCCACGAGAATCAAAAGAGCCGCCTTGCCGGGCGGCTCTTTTTTGCTTGCTTTGTCTTCTCGTCTCGCCTTTATTGGGCAGGCTTCATTGAAGTGATCAGTGAAACAAAGCTCTTCACTCTGTCTAAGTTAATTGTGTCAGCGTTCTGCTGCGCAATAATCAAGACCATGCGGTCTTCGCCCTCGGGGGTGCAAGCCCCGATTAGAGAAGCGGCTGTATTGCCGCCCTTAGCCTGGGTTTTGCCATAGACATAAGGAACCTTGGTGCCGGCAATGTCGAACTCGCCTTCGCCGCTCACATCCAGCTTGCCTCCAGCTGCAGAGCCGGCCGGGGAAGAAGGCATTTCCTTGCCGCCTTTCAAGGCGTCGATAAAGTCTTTGGCGGTGATCTTTTTGCTGGCTTCCATTTTGTAAGACATAAGCATATAGGTATCTTTGGCTGCTTCGTCGTTTATGGCTGCAAATTGGAAGGCGCCCATGAGATTTTTGCCGACTGCATATTTTAAATTTGCAGGCAGAGGAGCCATAGTGACTATTGAGTTTGCAGCTTTTTCAACTGCTTTCGGGTCGGCAAAGTCGCCGAAAAGCGACCACAAAAGACCACCCACAATGAGGAGTCCGATGAGGCTGAGTACGCCCAGACCAATAAGGATCTTGGCCCAGAGAGCAAGCCCGCGACCCCTACGGTAGTGGTTCCAGTTCCTGTAGCTGATTTGCTGCATAGTAAGTCTCTCGTTCTAAGAGTGAAAACGAGTACATACTAGCATCTTTGCCGCAGACTTTAGATGTAGCCTAGATTCTTTTGGGTGCCGGCCGGAGGCAAGATGCGCAGTCTTCTCTGCGGTTCATCACCCACTGAGCGGCTCGACAAATTGAATCTTTCCACCAATTGGTGCTGCAAGCGTCTGATATAGGCTTTCCTGGGCGCCAATTCGGTTGGCTCCAGACGATCCATAACGCGGTTTATCGCCTGCCTTGCTTCCTCTAGAGCTACTTCTGTTTCGTCTATGTCGCCTTCAATATCAACCGACCCGATACTGCTCTCTTCTAAATGGAGAGCTTCTCTGAGAGCCTTTTGAATCTGCGGCAGGTTGTTGCTCTTCACCACATAGACCGGAACACCTTGAGCTTCCGCCAAAGAGAATATCTTTGCACCGGCTCTGGCATAGCTCCTGAGGGCTAGAATGGCATCGGCTTCATCTATGGCTTTGACCACTTCCACCGGCAGCTGTAAGGTCTTTACGACCCTTTCCAGAAGACCTTTGCTAACTGCATAGGGATAAACCTTGAGATGGGTTTCCTTTGGCGAAGCCCAGTCTGATGCAAAAGGTTCCAAGCCTTCCATCATGGTGACAGTCACAGTTGGTTCGGGCTTTTGCACCACGGCAAAGTCGCCGGTCGATTCGTCCCGCTTTCTAATTTCTGGATGAATCTGCCAGCCGCGCAATAACTGATCAACCGCTTCGCCGACATTGCGGTGAACTGCCAGGGTCTGTCTATCGATGATTTCAATACAGACTTCAAAGGTCGGTTGGTTGGATCTTTCCAGCACGGTTTTCTGCGTGCCGCGGCGGCGAGCTTCATCATCGCCCAGGGTGACTGTTTGGATGCCGCCCACCAGGTCTACCAGGGTGGGGTTCTTGAGCAGATTGTCGAGGGCGTTGCCGTGGGCTGTGCCAATAAGCATGACACCGCGTTCGGCGATGGTGCGAGCCGCCTGTGCTTCTTCTTCTGTACCGATTTCGTCGATGATGATTACTTCAGGGGTGTGGTTTTCCACCGCTTCAATCATTGTGGCGTGCTGCACTTCCGGTCTCGGAACTTGCATGCGTCTGGCCTTGCCTATGGCAGGGTGCGGGACATCGCCATCACCGGCGATTTCATTGCTTGTGTCGATAACAATGACGCGCTTGCCCAGTTCGTCTGAAAGTACCCGGGCCATTTCTCTAAGCTTGGTGGTTTTACCAACACCGGGCGGTCCCAAAAAGAGTATAGATTTGTTCGATTCCACCAGGTCTCGAATAACATTGATAGTGCCTGAAATGGCTCTGCCAACGCGGCAGGTCAGTCCGATGATCTTGCCGGCGCGGTTGCGCATGGCCGAGATGCGGTGCAAGGTGCGTTCGATGCCGGCGCGGTTGTCGCCCGAAAATTCACCGACCAAGGCAATGGCTGCTTCAAGGTCTTCGGCGGTTACCGGTGAGTCTGAAAGGTTGACTGTATGTCGGTCGAGATAGCGGGCTTCCGGCAGACGGCCTAGGTCGAGCACCACTTCATAGAGTCCGTTTGTATCGTTTTCCAAGGCTCTGCGCAGATTTGGCGGCAAGATTGCGAGAAAGGAGGAGAGATCATCGGCTGGTGCGACTTGATCCATTGGTTTTCTCCTGGAGGGGCGAGTTTCTACATCCGGACATATATTTTTCACAGGCTGCTCTTCTCAACTTGTACCGGCTTGGCCGTTATTGGGATACAGCAGTAGTAAGAAAAGGATTATACCCTCAGCTGACTACTACCAAAAACTCATCTAACCTACTTCTCTCCAAAACCTCCTTTGTGATTTCTTGACCGGGTACCAAAATAGGGATTCCAGGTGGGCAGGGGGCGCGCAGTTGGGCTGAGATTCGCCCCAAGGCTTCATGTCTTGAAACTAGAATCTGCCGACATTGGCTCGCTTGTTGCGGGGTAAGCTTAAATTTGAAAGGGACGAGAAAGGTGGCCGGGGCTTCGCTTGCGCCAACTTCGCCTCGATAGTCTTGCAAGACCTGCACGAGTTTGGCGCAGTCTTCGTCTTGGCTGCCCAAGCCCAGCATAAGCAAAACACCTTTGCCGAAAATTGCTTCGGGGTAGATGCCCTTTGAGATGAGATGATCATATAAGTGTTGACTGGAGCCCTCTTTGGGCTTGATCAAAATATGCGCGTAAGAACGCATTTGAAAGGATTTTCGGAAGCTCTGCAGATCTTTTAGAGAGTCTTCGTGGCCGGACAAAATCTCTATATGATTTAACCGTGCTATTTTGAGTAGATCTCTATGCAAATTGAAAGAAAGTTCTTCGAAATGCTCTAATTGCTTGCCCTGAGAAACTAGAGCCAGAGCGGCTTCTATAGAGGCAAGCAGCAGATAGCTTGGGCTCGAGCTTGTCACTCTATTTAGTTCTTCTTTAAGGCGGCGCTTTTCAATCGCGCAGCCATAGCCGATATGCAGCAAACCTGTTTGTGTCAATGCGGTAAGTGTTTTGTGCAGAGACTGGGCGACAAAGTCGGCACCGGCTCTTAGAGCTGGTGACGGCAATAGATGTGAGCCATGTGCTTCATCCACCAATAGGGCATGTCCATGCTCATGCACAATGGCGGCGATTTCTTGCAAATTGCTGCAATCGCCGGTGTAAGTCGGAGAAACTACTACGGTGAGGGCTAGCTTGCCGCTTTTCTCGGCCTCGAAAATGGCTTGCTTGATTGTTTCTGGTTGTACTTGTCTATAGATTTGCCATGCTTGATCAAAGTCTGCTTCATACCAAACCGGCTTGAGGTTGGTGGCACTAAGAGCCTGCAAAACCGAGCGATGGCAATGCCTGGGTAAGAGAATTGAGTCGCCACTGCCGGCGGTGGCGGCGACGGCGGCCATGATTGCACCGGTGGCCCCCTGGACTGAAATGAAACTGGCTGCCGCTCCGTAGAGTTTGGCAGCGGCTTCTTCCAGTTTGGCCAGTGGTCCTGCCGGGTCTGAAAGTTCGTCCAGTCCCGGTAGTTCGGTCAGGTCGAAAGCGGCATTGAGGGGTAGATCTGGGCTAAGTACGCTTAGCCTGCCCTTGTGCCCAGGCGTGTGAAAAGAAGCAGCTTCAAGCTCTAGGTGTCGACGCATGGCTGCTGCTAGAAAAAATTTGTTGTCTGATGCCGCGGCCCCAGCTTGAGAGCTTTGTAAATCGGATAGGCTTTGGTGCTGCTCTTCCAATTGGTTCGGTATTCAGAGTACTAAACATTATCAGTATATCATGCGAATCTCTTTGGCAAAATCTAGCTTTCGCACTCTATAAGCGGGTCTTGCGTATATGCAGTACACCGGTTTTGCATTATATAAGCGGGCGAATATATGTTTGTATCGATACTGCCACCGCATTTTTTCAAGAGTTTGGCGCTTGCTTTTCGCTTCGGGCATTTAGATCGGTTGTCATTTGCACTTGTCTATATTCATCTGCTATTGCCGACTTTTCGCAGTCTTTTCACGGTCTTTTCACGCGTGCATCGCGATACTTTTGGTCTGGTCGAGAAATTTGACCACGTAGCAAACTGATTGAGTAAAGCCGCTCTAGGGGCGGTTTTTGTGCTGTCGCAATGATATCGTCGTAGTCTTGTAGATGGGCATTGCTTCGTGCGAGATGCGCTATCGAAGCCGCTCTTGTTTTGGTGAAACTCTCTCTAAGAAAGTCTGTTTTAGGCTTGCTTGTTCCTTATTAGGGCGGCAAGACTGCAGAGGTCAATGTCTATTTTGTTTTGCTTTGGGGGAAGCACGCAAAATCTAGAAAAGAGAAAGGTCTCAAAATGCAATGCTACACAGTAGAAGTGACTGAAGCCGGTCTCGAGGTGAGGCGCGGAATCGAGTTCGAATGCGAGGCGGCATCAGGCTGCGCTCTGGTCAAGAACCTCGAAGCTGTCCATGTCGATGACAGTTTTGCCGAGTTGGCCGAAAATGAACAGTTGGTGTTCCGTGCCGATTTGGTCAGGAGAGCTTTCGACAGTCTTTGGCTCATGCCTGCGTCAGCTCAGCGCCGTCCTGATGAAAGGATTTTGGTTCATCTGCGCAATGTGCAAGTGGCATCTGTCGAAGCGCTTTCGCTAAGTTCGCCCTCTGCAGTCTCGGGCAACGGCGCGCTCTTCACTCTCAATGCCGGTGAAACTGTCTTTTGCCGCAGCGGGCGAAGGGTTCTCTGGACCTTGCGTTTCTGGCAAGGACAGTTCTATTTCTGCGATGAGCCAGGTCGGGCACCCGCCTATTGGTCTGTGGAACCCGGTTTGATTCAAGGCTAGACGAGCGATTCCGGCAATAACAAATAGCCAAAACTATTGTTATTGCCGGAGATTCTCTTGCTTGTCTGCAAAATTTTTTTTTGCCGCGCAGATACTAAGCGTTATAATAGAAAATGGTGAAAAAAGAAGAGAAGCAGCCTTCCTTGGTGGAAGGTTGCTTCTCAGTGATTCAGGCTGTGCTTATTTTAGTTTCGGCGGACCGCTCAGGCGGACAGCTCAGGCGAAGCGCTCGCAGATGGCGGTGAGCTTCTCGGCGATCTCGCTTTCGTTGCGGCCGGTCACCTTGCCGACCATGGTGCGGGTGCCGTTCTGGTCGTTGCGGGGGTTTTCCCAGCTGACGCCGCTGACGCTCTCGAGGCGCGGGCGCAGACCGTTGTTGCCCTTGAACTCGCTGCCGCTCAGACCGCGGGTTGTCACCTCGATATTCTTGCTGTCGTTTTCGCCGACCTGCACCGTCACTTCGATGCGACCGCGCTTGAAGAACTGACCGGCGTTGAGAACTGCCGGGGTCCGGGTCTCGGGCTTCTTGCCGGCGCTCGGTGCGGCACTGCGAACCGGACGTTCTTTGCCCAGTTTCACCGGTGCCACCTGGCGAAGATCCGCACCGCGAGCCATGTGCATGCACTCTTCGGTGAATTGGAACTTGCTGCGGCTGGCGAACCAGGCGATGGCGCCGGCGGCACAGCCGAAGAGAGCCTCACTGCCTGCCGGCAGGTCGATGCCGAAGTGGTTGGCCGCGAGGAAGGCGGCGAAACCAGCAACGACGCCCACACCGGCGGAAAGGAGGCTGCGCAGAGAGAGAAGGGTAATGCGTTGACGTTGGCACTTGTCCATCATTTGCTCCGAATTGATTTGATGGTGTGCAGATCTTTTCTCACCGAGCTTATCGAGGGCGAAACAGTCAGAGCAGGCATTCCAAGTAAACCACCGGTGGGGATGGTCTAGGAAAGCGGCTTATGGCTGGTGCTTGGGCTCTATGCTCGGTTTGAATGATCTGCGGTGAGAAAAGGTAGAAAAACAGTCTTAGCCTATTACTTGTTCTTTCTTGCTCATAGAGTAATGAGATTAAGGGCATCTCAGGGCATGTGGGTGCATCGAGCGTGCCGCTTGCCACGTCAGACTATTGGGACTATTGTTCGGCGCTTTTAAGATGAAAACTGTCTTCGGAAGCCCTTTCTTGGGCTAGCGCAATTTGCGCTATTTTAAATTAAGCCTCTCTGCCTTAGCTCTTTTTGCAAGTGCTCTGGTGACTGAAAGAGAATCGAATCAATGCCGACCGCTCTGGCTGCCTCAACATTTGCCACTAGGTCGTCGATGAAAAGGCATTTCTCTGGGGGCTTTCCGGTTTTTGATAGGGTGTGATGATAAATTTCAGCTTGCGGTTTGGCATAGCCCACTTCAAATGAAAGTACCAAGTCTTGGAAATGTCTGCTCACCGCAAATTTGTTTTCCAGATAGCGCCAGTGTGACTCGTTTGTATTGGAGAGCAGGTAAAGCGGATATTTGGTTTTTAATTCACCCAGCAAGGCGCTCATCTCTTCGTTCTCTCTGAAAGTGGCATTCCAGAGTTCATGAAACTGCTCTTCGCTCAGCTGCACCTCGGTGACTTTCTCGACTTCGGCAAGCAGTCCGATGGTGTCGATATGGCCGGTTTCATAGCCCAGTGAGGCTATGTGTTTCAGTATGGGCTTGAATTGGTCCTGGCTCAGGCTAAAGGCTCTGCAAAAGCCGTTGCATACTTCTTCCCACTCAAAGTCGACAAAGACATGGCCCATGTCAAAAATTAGTGCCTCGGTGATCTCAGTCATTTCTATTCCTGCCTTTTGAGGAAACGGCATAAACGGCGTAAGCGGCATATATTATCGCAAATGCTCAGGGCGAGATTCTAATCGCTGTGACCATATCTTGCCATTATCTTTTCGTAGATTGTCAGTAGACAAAGCCGAGCTTAATCCCCCGCCGACTAAACAGAATAGACTGTTGATACCGCCCACAGTGTCAGCAGTCTATTCCGTTTTTGCTGGCATTTTTGCTGCTCTTAAAAACTATACAGCATCGTAGACGAGAGAAAAAAGAGAAGCTCCAGAGTCGACCGGGATGATCCGCTTTGTGAGCGGGTCCCGGTCGACTCCTTTGCTTCAGTCGACTAAGACCGAGGTCTTAGCCTTAGTCGATGCGACGCCGGCGACGGCTGACCGTGCTGGTGCCGCCCTGCGTGCCTGCGGTGATGCCGCGATTGTCGAAATTGCTTTCGATGGAAGCGCGGTTGGCACCGTTCAGCAACTGCTGGTCGGCAGTGATGAGGGTGCGACGCAGGTCGCGGAAGGTGACGCGGGCAGCGGGGACCAGAGCCAGCGCCATCAGGTAGATGCGCGCATAGTTCTCCAGCGCCGCTTCCAGGCTGGCGCCGTCGTCGGTGACAGCGCTGCCCGTGGTCATGGCTTCCAGCAAGTCGGCCAGGGCGCCGCCGACGATTTCGCCGTCGTCGTGCACCTCGCCGGTCTTGTCACGCACCGTCTTGCCGTTGCGCTGCTTCCGGATGCCATCCGGCGGCAGAGCGTAGGCGCCGATGATGCGCGGGTCGGCCTTGATGTCGGCACGGGTGACCGGGTAGCCCATGAGCCCGCCGAACTTGAGGCGGAAGTAGTAGCTCACGAGCAGCTGTCCGAGGACGTCGCCGGTCGCTTCGTGGATGGCGCCACCTTCGTTGCCGGGCAGGTCCTTGCCGGGCGCCTGGATGGTGACGATGCCGTGGCCGTTCTCGTGCCAGCTCACGCCCAGGTCGAGGAAGATGTCCTGCACCAGACCGGAACCGATGCCGGAACCGATGCCGATGTGGACCTCCCAGTTCTCCGGGTCGAGGTAGGCGTTGTCGCGCACGCTCGGGTCGTTCATGAAGACCTTGAGCGGCTCGTACTTCGTCTTCATGCCCAGCTTTTCCATCCAGACCAGCTGGGTGTTCAGGGCGATGTAGGTCATCACCGCCGAGAACTCGTCCTTCTCCTTGCTGACGTCGAAGTTGTAGGTGCCGTCCGCCTTGGCCTTGACCTCCACCCACTTGCGATTCTTGCGAATCAGCATGACCAGGCGATGGTTCTTGAGCACCGACGGGTCGGGCAGGTCATCGACGTAGTGGTCGACCACCTGCTTTCCCACGGCCACCTTGGGGTCGGGAATGCGCAGCAGGGTCTTGGCCGCGATGCGGTTCAGACCGACCTGGGTGCGATTGCTGACCACCGAAAAGTGGAGCTTCGACTCGTGGTAGAGCACTTCGCCGGTGCGGGCCTTGACCAGCATCATGAGGAGCTGGCGGGGCTCGCAGATGGACAGCTCGACCTCGTAGACCGGGTCGAAGCGCCCTTCGTGCTCGGACAGAACCAGCTCGGCCTTGGCGTCGCAGGTCTCGAGCGCGCCGGTCAGGTCGCGGGCGAACTTCTTCAGGTCCTTGCCCAGCGAGCCGGCCAGCTTGGCGGCGTGCTTCTTGGCGGCGGCGATGGCTTCGTCTTCGCTGATCACCTTGCCCAGCACCTTGCGGGGCGGGAAGACCTTGATGGTCGAGTTGACCGAGAAGACGTCGCCCTGGTCGTTCATGTGAACGCCGACGCTGCCGTTGCGAACGCGCAGCTTGCGACCGCACTTGAGGGTGATGTACTGCTTGAAGTCGACGCGATGACCCCAGCCGAACTTCTCGCTGGCGCCGTTGTCGAGTTCGATGCCCTCGAGGTCGAGCGCTTCGTGGAAGGAGCTGGTGCCGAGCATGGCCACAGCGTGGGCGCGGGCGTCACCCTGGAAGGTGGAGCCGCTGAAGATGGACTGCTTGGGGGCAGTCAGGTGACGAACGTGGCCGGTGCGGTCGTACTCCAGTTCCAGATCGGGAACGGTGGCGACCAGGCGGTTGATGGCCTTGCCGAGAGCGCCGGAGGGAAGCCGCGAGACGACCTTGCTGCGCTTCGCCGGGGTCGGGCCGAACACGTGATGCAGCTTGTTTTCGATGATTTTCATAGCGATACCTCGTGATTGTTAGGAACCGTTTCGACACAGGCATTTCCTGGTCGCGCGGTTCGGTTTCAGGTTGAGAAAAAAGCAGGACCAGTCGTCCATGAGGTCTTTCTGACCTTGACTGAACCGCGCTGTACGATTTCTTTCTTTGAGCTTGCTTGAAAGGCTCTTTCGAGCTTCGGTCAAGCGGCTATTCTCGAAAGACGTCACACAACTACCAGCGATGAATCCTCTGGCAGAGATTGATTGGCGTCATGACGAGATAGTTTGGTCTTGGTTTGGTTAAGCTCTTGGAGAAGAAATTGAAACAGTATGTCTAACGTAGATATAGGTCTCACCCGGACTCAATAGTAGAAAGAAAGACAAAACTGAGTTTTAACTAATACAGTTCGCGCAGGCGCGTGCATCTATGCATACAGACTTCATCAAGCTCAAGGCTTTTGTCGTTGATATTGGACTTGCTCACAGCGGTTTTGAGCCACAGGCCTGTTGTGACGCCTTTCTTGATTAATCGGTTAGCTTCGCTAGCCTGTTTTGTGAGGTTGCTTAGCTTGCGCTAATCTGTCGGGTCGGGCTTGATTCACTGTCTCGAAATGGGCAACTGGACAGGTTATTGTTAGATGTGATAGCTGCTTAATCTGGCTGGGGTGGGGAAAATACAGTGTGTGTTAGCGCTAGCTAACTTATTGAGTAGAGCACTTAATGGTCATCGGAGCAGGTATTTATCTTCTTTTCGGGGTATCTTAAGTTCCCTTAAATAACGCCTGCGCGCGTGTATTGTCTTTATTAATTCTGAAAGCAGCTGAATAAACACTTGCATCTCTTGATAACTTTCCTCTAAGTTGCGGGTATCTATATCAACTCGCAACCCAAAAGGTTTTTCAGCTAAGCGCTATTCATCAATCAGTCTGATTCTCACTCATCTAACGCAACTTGCCTCTGCAAGCTGGTCGGATCGTGTCGTGGGAGTCTTCGGCTGAATGATGGAAGTGCCTCTCCGGAGCTGCTGCGTTGTTGATATGGGTCGCTTGTAACATTCCGGAGAAGGAAAAGGAGCTTTCTATATCATGAAAATCATCGGTACCGCTGCCTGTCCTGCCTGTGCCATCGCCGGTCATGACGGTGACTCCTGCCGCGCCAACCTCCTCGACAACCAGCACGTCGCCTGCTACTCCTGTGGCAGCATCACGGCTGTTCCGTCGCAGAAGGACCGCCAGGTCTTCGCCGCCAAGCCCGCAGCCATCAAGAGCATCATCGCCAACCTGATTCGCTCGCGCGAAGCCGACGCCCCCGGGCTGAAGCTCTCCTGCGAACGTGACGGCATCGGCGAGATCTCCTCTGACCGCGCTGCTGCTGCCGTGGCCCAGGGCTCTGTCGACGCCTTGTTCGAGGCCGACTCCATCGTCACCATGGTCTTCGCCAGCGAAGACCCGACGGCTCGCCTCGAGCTGCGCTACAACAAGAACGCCATCGACTCCGTGTCGGCGACCGCTTTCGGCATCCTGCTCAAGGGCGGCTATCCGCTCAGCCAGGAGACCGAGAAGGATGCGCCGTCCACGCAGTTCGACCAGCATCTGCGTAGCCGCCGCTGCCCGCCTGACCTGGCTGCTGCCTGTGGTCGGCTGCTCCTGTCCGGCTTCACCATCAAGCACAGCAACCTGAACGACAGGCTCTGCCGTGTTCTGCTTTCCTTCGTCGACCCCGCCAGTGGCGGTCAGTCGGTGGAAGTGACGGCGGAGGTCACCTACTGCCTGTAGGCGACAACCGCATCTCGGGGTGAAAGAGCACGGGTCTCACCGTGAGACTCGTGCTTCCAACATCCTTGCCTCCAACCGGAATCTACTCCAACACCGGAGTCTCCGTAATGGATATCCAAAGTATCAATCCAGTCTGTAACCCTCGGGTCCAGCGCATGTTCTGGCGTGCGAACTGCCCGACAACCGCATATGGAAGGAGCTCACCATGACTCCATCAAATGGTATTGCTATCAAACCCTGGTCGACCTCGGAAGCACCGAAGGTCATCTGGTGGGACCTCTGGGGGACAATCGCTCGTTCGGACAACCGCGAGCCGATCCTGCACCTCCAGCGCATCCTCAAGCTGCATACGGACACAATCGACCTGCGCAACATCAAGTCGGTTGACCCGGACTTCTTGAAAGTCTGTCTGACCACCAATATCCCGCATCCGAACCGCAAGGGTGAACAAGACCCTGTCGGCTTCCTGCGCGCGGTGGCTCGTCCGTTCAACCTCTCGGTTGAGCCTGAAATGGTGCCCGAATTCAGTGAAGTGACGCACAAAGAATCGCAGTGCGTGCTTCTCTTCGTGGACTCCCGCAAGGTCCTCAAGAAGCTGAAGGCGGCTGGTTTCAACCATGGACTCATCTCCAATCTCTGGGGATTCCCGGTCAAAGCGCTCTTCGACGAAGAGAGCCTTGGCAAGTTCATTCCTGAAGAACTGCGGGTGTACAGCTTCGAAGAAGGCTACGCAAAGCCCGACATCAGGCTGTTCCGGCGCGCATGCGAACGCGCTGGCGTCAAGCCGGAGGATTGCCTGATGATCGGCGATCACCTGGAAAACGACATCCTGCCTGCCCGCGAGCTTGGCATGCGCACGGTCCTCATCGACCGCGAGCATGTCTACAGCCCGGAAGAAGTACCGGCGGACACGCTCCACATCGACAAGATGGAGACGCTGCTGGACTACCTGCCCGTGGACCCCAACGTCTAAGCAGGTTGCTTCATTCCCCTGTTGGAAGTCTGACGGATCGTTCGCCGAGCGCGACGTCTGGTCTGGACACGGTGACCGCACCCTGCGGTTGCTGACTTCCGCTCTGTCCTAACTACTGGGCCGACAAGCATCGGTCCTCAAACACAGAGGTGTAATCATGGATACCGTTATCTCTGATAAGGCTGCCCGTACCGGTTTCGGATTCCTCCCGACCGAACAGCTGCGGCGTTATGCCGGTGACCACTCGGTGGTGCCGGCGTTCCACAAGGCTGACGCGTCGCACTTCATCGTGCAGGAGTTCCACCGCTACGGCATGCTCACGGCCACCACCCGGCCGGACTTCACTCCGGAACAGATGGAGAAGTTCACCGGGCGGTACGTGGCGTTCACGCTCGTCAAGTGCCGGCTCACTTCTTCGGCTGCTGCCCGCAAGGTGGCGAACGACCTGAAGATTCCGGCCAACAAGATCACCATGGCAGGCAACAAGGACCGCACGGCCCGCACTGCCCAGATGGTGGTCATCTCCGACCCGACGGTGGACATCGACGCGGTGCGTCGTCACGCCACCCCGGACGAGCGCATGCTCCGTGAGCACGGCTACTTCATCAAGGACGTCCGTCGGCACGACCGGGTGCTCAGGAAGGGGTTCCTGGAAGGGAACAGCTTCACGCTCCAGGTCGGACTGCCGGGCATGAAGAAGGCGGCGATCGACGAATACCTGTCGCCGCGTCTCAAGTCCATCACCTATGTACAGAACGACCAAGAGACCGTGGTGATGCCCAACTTCTTCGGGCGTCAGCGTCTCGGTCGTCGGCAGAACCTGCTCGGCGTCGGCCTCGACTTCATCACCATGGGGTCGGAAGCCGGCGTCAAGCGCTTCTGCTGCGAACTGGTCGAGGAGAATGACCATCCCCTCGCCAACGAGCTGCGGCGCAAGCTGTCGGCGCTCTGGGCTCAGGCGGAAGAAACCGCCCGCGCCAAGGGTCAGTCGGTGGCCGAGCAGAGCTGGGACTTCATCGAGATGCAGCGCATCTTGGAAGAGCCTCAGCCGAGCTACCGCGGCAACCGTTCCTTCCGTCGTCCGGCTTACGAGCCGGCGAACATGTTCATCGAGCACAAGCTGATCTCGAAGATCATCGAGACCCGCAACATCGAGAAGGCGTTCCTCGAGATGCGGGATGATGTCAGCCTGTGGGTCGGCGCGTACCAGGCATTCTGGTTCAACCAGGTGCTGGCGCGTGTTCTCGATGGGCAGATTCCGCTTTCCGCCTTGGAAGTGGACCGTCGCACCGGCGAACCCGTCATCCCGCTCTACTTCGCGGGGGACGAAGCCAGTGTGAAGTGGTACGAGCGCTGGATGCCCGAAGCCATCCCGTCCAAGATCGATCCGGTGGTGCGCAGGCACTTCCTGACGAACCAGGACGGAAGCCCGGGTCCGCGCCGTCCGTCGCACGTGCGCGTGGGCGAACTGAAGACGTTGGCCCGCGACGAATCCATCCAGCTCACCTTCGCTCTGCGTCGGGGAGCCTACGCGACCACCTTCCTGTCGCTGCTGTTCAACCTGGACGGCAAGGACTGGGAAGTGCTGGACAAGTAATCGGATGAGTGGCCGGCAAAGTCTGTCGGCTCGCACATAGTCATCAACTCAACATACGTTTCGGAGGTTCTACAATGAACACGAACAGCTGTTACGCGGGACACCAGGGCAATGCGCCGGTGATTCCGTCCCTGCTGGCGAGCTCGCTGCTCACCGGCGCCGTCGTCGACGACCGTGAGGTCGCGGACACGCGGCGTCAGGTGGTCGGCGGCTGGCGGCAGGAAGGTTCGTGCGGTGGCCCGTGCACCCGCAACGAACTGCTCAAGAAGGCGTTCGGCGACGAGGGCTGATAGCCCTTTGCCCGACGGAAGGGGGAGGCGGCATGGCTCAGCGAGCGGTGTCGTTCTCCCCCTTTGAGGACTAGTTCAACAAGGCTGCGGCGCCGATTCGATGAGGGAAGCAATTCCTGATTCGAACGGCGCTTGCAGCATTTTTTTTCTTTTTTTATTATTATAGGATATCGTAAGTGCTTGGGCAGCTCGCCTAGCCAAGGGGCTGAACTATGAGAGCCATTTTCAGCAACTTTGATAGATAAAGATAGAGTTGAGAGCTCATAGGCACTAGGCTTAAGCAGTATTTTCGTCCAGCCAATTTCTATTATTCATCGCCCTAGAACAAAACCCAACAAGATATCTGCCATTCACTGCTGTGCCTTTCGGCATTGTGGTGTTGCTCTGTATCTTCTTCAAGAAAGGAAAAGAAATTGAGCTCTGACTCTGAAATTGACCATAAACAAGGCGTACTTTCATTCGAACAAATGAAGAGTGTGATCGAACTCTGTCGGGAAGCCGGTTTGAAGGCTGTAGAAATGCGAGCCGGGGTGGAAATTAGTACCAAAATGTCCGCCGAAGATCTGGTTACCAGCGCCGACAAAGCAGTTTCGGCGCTGCTCATCGAGGAACTCACCAAGCTCTTTCCCGCCGACCTTGTTCTTTCGGAAGAAGCCCCCTGGCAGAGTGCAGATGACGGGCGGCGCCGTTGGATTGTCGATCCTATCGACGGTACCAAGTACTATGTTGACGGCTCCGGCAAATATTGTGTGATGGCCGGTCTCGTGGTCGATGGTCGCGAAGCCTTCGGTGCATTCTATATTCCTGCCAAAGATGAAGGTTTCTTTGGTGGGCCTGGCTTGGGTGTTTATCACCTCAAGGACGGGCTGGTGCAGAAGCTGGAGAAGCGGCAAGCAACGCAGACCTCTCTGACCAAGCAGGACAGAGCGCCCAACCAGAGCGAGGTGCCCAGCCAAGATAAGGTGCGCAATCAAGATAAGGTGAGGATCATGGTCAGTCGCAATGACCTCAAGGCCAACTCTTGGCTGGAGGGTCTTGAAGGTGTGGAGATTGTCCAGGCTTCCAGCATTGGCTATGATGTCTTTGAGTTGCACCTCGGTTTGGCCGACTTGTTCGTCCATATTCGCCCCACCTTGGGCTATTGGGATACGGCTGCTTCTTGCGCTGTGGCTCAAGAGATGGGCTTTGAAGTCGGCACCGAGAGCGCTGATTTCATCAGCTACAGCTACGATAATCCGACTCATCTCTGCCAGGTAGTTATTGGCGCTGCCGGGGCGCTTTCTTACTGGCGCGAGCTTTTCAAAGCCCAGAGTGGCAAGTCTTTAGCTTCTCCATAGTTTTCGCTAGCTGCCCGGTCGACATTGCTAAATGTTGACCGGGCAGACTTTCGCTCTGTCTGGAATCAGATTTGAGTTTTCAATTTTTTTGCTGATTAGATATTATAAAATGTAGTAAACCGAACGAAAAAGAAAGGGATGATCGCCTGCGCAATCATCCCTTTCGGTCCCAGTCCACGGTCCGCTGAGTCTAGCTCAGTGGCTGTGTTCCAAGAGAAGCAGAGCCGCCATCAGCGCCGTGCCGAGCAAGGCGATGAAGAGGTGGAAGAAGGAGTTCTTCAGGTCGGAGTGCTGGCGGATTGCCGGCACCAGAGAAGAACCGACCATGTAGAGGAAAGCGCCTGCGGCCACCGGACCCATGATGAGCGGGAAGGACTCGACAATGGAACCGAAGAAGTAAGCCAGGAAGACGCCCACCACCGAGACCAGCCCGCTGAGCAGGTTCATCACCACGGCGCGCTTCTTGCTCATGCCGGAATGAACCAGGACGGCAAAGTCGCCAAGCTCGATGGGGATTTCGTGCAGCAGCACAGCCATCGTGGTGGCCAGGCCGACGGCCGGATCGAGCAAGAAGGCGGCACCAATGATCAAGCCATCGGTGAGGTTCTCGATGGCATCGCCAATGAGAACCATGTAACCGACCGGCTTGACGAGATGCGTATCGTGTTTGCCGACCGAATGCAGGAAGAGGTCGATGGCGAAGAAGATGAAGAAGCCCAACACCACCAGTCCGGCGATGAAGTGCAGGTCGAAACCCAGCTCCTGGTGCTCGATGATGTGCTCGATCGATTCGGGAATGAGGTGCAACACCGCATTTCCGACCATCGTGCCGGCTGCCAGGCTGAGAAAGATTGGGGTGAGGCGTTCGGTGGTTTTCTGGGTGGCGGAGAGAAAGACGGCGCCGACCAGCGAGACCAAGCTCACCGCCACCGCGGCGAGAACGCCGTAGATAAGAAGCATGTTCATGACGGGTTTCCTTAGTTGTTTCGCCTGACCAGAGCGTGCTTGACAGCTATCGTGTCTCATGTGGACTGGGACCGATAGAGCTTATGCAGGCTAATGGCTTCGTTTAGGAATGAGCGTTGGCTCTTTTGATTTCCTCTGGCGATTTGGTTAAAGGGATGAATAGATCTAGAACCTAGGCCACAATGGCTAGAGTTCTCAACCGGCTTGAGTTACCGGTATTCGTTTGCTCTTGATGGTCGATTCTTGATCGATTCGGAATAATCGCTCGGAAAGCCCAAATAATTGGGGTCCGACCCAAATGGCTGGGGCGTCTTCCGGGGAGACTCCTTGGTTAAATTAGAGCCGACACATTTAGCGCAGGTTAACTTTAGTGCAGAGAAGTTTTTCGTGCTTCGCGAAGCTGTGAGAATGACAATCGTTTCCATTGTGCAACGATGCCTTATGGTAGAAAATGCAAGAGGTTTTCTTGCTAATCTCATTTTTCTGCTTGCTTGCGCCAATTGCCCGCGATATGGCAGCAAATTTATTTACACGCAATAAATAAGCACTAAGAAAAGAATCACTAGCCAAGAAAACGTCTCAAGCAAAGTGCTAAGAGTAAGAGTTCAAATTTTTCCTTTCTTCAAAGCACATCAACTCAAGTTCGGTTAGCCGCCAGGTCTAAGTTAGTTTTTCGGTCGATTTCGTCGACCTAAGCAGCACTTCGCCTCTTCGTCTGCCGCTGACAAACTTGCTGTCTGGGCTTTGTTGAACAACCCAAAGGAGCTCCCCATGGAGACCATAATCGGACTCGTTTTTTCGAGTCTCATCTACCTCTTCACATATCAGTTTCTGGCACCCTGGTTCAGTGGTCGCCAGGTGACATTCTCCACTCCGGACTTCGGACCTAAGTTCCTCTTTGGTCTGCTCATGGCAGTCGGCGGCAACGTCCTCATGGGCCTTGTCGTCTTCACTTTCGTGGTATTGCTTCTGCCTTTCTTCCTGGTCACGGCTGCTTCGCCTGGTCCGGTCGTCGGCATAGGGTTCATCGCGCTTGTCGGTCTGGTCAGTCTCATGGGTCTGCAGGTGACCAACTGGCTCATGACCATTATCGCCGGCAAGGTCATGCCCGGCACTATCGCTGTGCCCAATGCCGGCGCCGCCTGGAAGGCTGCTTGGGCTCCCACCCTCCTGGTGGTGCTGCCATACCTGCTCTTTGTCTTCCTGCCGATTATCGGCTTCAGCCTGGTTCTGGCTTAGGAGTTCACATGTCTGAATCCCAAACCAATTTTCAAACACTTTCGGTTTCCAAAGCCGACCTGGAAACAGCCGCCAAGCACGGCGCCATGGCGCCCGCCGATGTCGATTCGCTCTGGAATGAGTTAACGGCACAGGCCCGTGCCCGAGGCAGCGTCGTCGATAAGGGCGGCTTTGACCTGGCGCAACTGGCTTGGTATGCGGGTGGCGTCTTGGTCATGATCGCCATGGCCTGGTTTATGGAGCGCGCCAACAACTTCTTCGGCGCAGGCGGTGTCTTCGGTCTGAGCCTGGCTTATGCTGCGGCATTCGCCATGCTCGGCAGTCGTCTGCGCTTCCAGCTCGGACAGAAAACTGCCGGTGGCGTGCTTTTCTTGCTCAGCGTATTGATGACTCCTGTGGCTCTGCTTTCGGGCCTGGAGATGCTGCAATTCACTGACCGCTTGTCGTCCTCTCAAGTGGCTCTCTTGGCTGAACTTGCTACTTTGGGCGCTGGACTCTTGGTTCTCAATCGGGTCAAGGTTTCGCTGCTTGCCGCGCCGGTTTTCGGCTCAATGTGGCTTCTGTCGATGACTATCGCCGATCTTGTGGCCAGCCCCTACTTCGGTCCTCTCTTTGGCTTTGCATCGCCCGCCTATCTGAAGGTGTCGATGGTCATCGGTCTGGCTATTCTGGCTTTGTCGGTCTACGTCGATACCCGGGTTGGGCGTCAGGAGGACTATTCCTGGTGGGGCTATCTCTTTGGCACCGCTGCATTTTGGCTGCCCCTCACCTTCCTCGACAGCGGTGGTGAAGCCGGCAAGTTCTTCTACTTTGCCTTGAATGTGCTGTTCATGCTGCTCTCGGTGGCGTTGGCTCGCCGGGTCTTCTTGCTTGTCGGCGCGATCGGCTCGATCTATTACGTCGTGCACTTGCTCATGACCTATTTCACCAATTCGCTGGCTTTCCCTCTGGCGCTGATGGCTTTCGCCGGCGCCATCTTCTATTTGGGACTGCTCTACCGTCGCCATAAGCTGGTGCTCGAGGCACGACTGCTGGCTCTCGTGCCGACGGCTCTGCGTAGTCGCTTGCCGCGGGGCTAAAGTCTGCGATCTAACCATCTAACCATCTAACCATCTTACCAAGGTACGTCGATGACTGATACACGCATAAGTGTTATCGCCTTCGGCTCCGATGGCTTGCAAGAAGAGACCGTCCCCCTGGACGGTCTCGACAGGCTCTCGGGACTAGCCGAAGCGGCTTCAATGATCTGGCTGAACGTGGATGGACCTCTGCCGCGCGATTCAGTTTTTCAGATTGGTACCGTCTTCAAGCTGCATCCCCTGGCTCTGGAAGACGTTTTGCATGTCAGGCAGCGAGCCAAGTTCGAAGACTACGACAAGCACAATTTTCTGGCTCTGCCCATGCCTCTGGTGCAACTGGAGCGGCGCAGCGCCGAGGATGAGTTGCAGTCGACCCTGACCGAACAGCTTAGTCTCTTCTTCGGGAGCAACTTTGTCGTCACTTTTCAGGAGTTTCCCGGCGGTGACTGTCTGGCGCCGGTGCGTGAGAAGCTCAGGCACGATGGGCGCCACAGTCGCAATCAGAAGGCCGATCACCTGGTCTATCTCATCGTCGATGCGGTCATCGATGCCTATTTCCCTCTCTTGGAGGCTCTGGGAGAGCGCCTGGAGGGGGTGGAAGAGGACATCCTCAACCGTCATGACCAGAAAGCACCCGGGCGTATCTATGTGCTCAAGCGCAACGTGATCAAGCTGAGGCGCTGCATCTGGCCTCTTCGTGAAGCGATTCATACACTCCTGCGCGATGTGCAACCCGAGCTCGTCCGCGATGAAACAAAGGTCTATTTGCGTGACTGTTACGACCATGCCATCAGACTCTTAGATCTGGTGGAAATGGATCGAGAACTCTGCTCTGACTTGATGGATCTCCATCTTTCAAGCAGCAGCAATCGTATGAATGAGGTGATGAAGGTCCTGGCCATCATCACCACTCTCTTCATTCCGCCCACCTTCATCGCTGGTATCTACGGCATGAACTTCAATCCGGAAAAGTCGCCATGGAACATGCCCGAGCTGAATTGGCTCTATGGTTATCCTGTGGCTTTGCTCGTTATGACTTCGCTTATGGGCGGGCTGCTTTTCTGGATGCACTGGAAGGGCTGGCTGAAAGGGATCAGCAGCGCCGGCAGCGAACGTTCCATCAAACGGTCGCTCAAGCGAAAGATTGGCAATCTGAAGTGACTTAAGTGGCGCTTGGAAAGACGGTGTCAAGCCTGACGCCGTCTTTCTCTTTTCCATGGGGAGGGTTGGACCTGCCAATGCCCCTAGGTCCTTATGTTTTTCTTCGAAGGACTCTATACTAACTATTACAGTATAAAGCTAGCGTTAGCCCGGCTAGCCAAGAGGATCTCTCTTATTGCCTATTACAGCTCTATTAGGAGTGTTTTAATTGACTTATAGATGGGCTGGGATGCTAGTACAAGTAATACCCTTAATCTTTTCTTTAGAGTTCGCGCAATCCATAAACCCCGCAGGTTCCACATTTACAGCTTTCTTTCGACAACAAAAGTTGTCGTTTAGAGAGCCGCTAAATGTCTTGGCATGATTGAGGGGATTGCTGCGTTTCTTGTGAAACCACTGAATGTGCGAGGCATACCATGAACACAACCTCACAAGTTGAAAAACGTGTACAACTTCGCCTTGCCCGAGGCGAAGACAAAGCAGCCATCGTCGCCATCAGCCGCAACACTCTCAATTTTGTTGTGGAAGAAGATTGGCTTGACGAGCTGATTCAGGGGAGCAGCCATGCGGTGCTAGTCGCTGTACACGGCTCCCTGGTGGTAGGTTTCCTCATCTTTGTCGTGCGGGATGATGGTGTCTACATCACCCACATGGCCGTGCATGAGTCGTTCCGCCGTTGCGGCATCGGCTCGGCACTGATGGGCAAAATCAAGAACGAAATGCAAGACCACGGCAAGCATCAGCTTTGCATGGTCGTCGAAAGCAGCGACAAGCAATGTCTCGACTTCTGCACTGCCATGGGTTTTCGTTCCGTCAGCCTGCTCACCGATTACTACGGGCGCGGTCAGTCGGCTCGTTTGCTTTGCTACGAAAAGCAGTCCACCCGGCACTAATAAGTAAAGCCCAAGGCTCAGCCTAGTTCCTGCAGTATCCGGGGATGGAATTGCTACCTCGATTTTTCGGGGTAGCTTGATCCATCCCTGGGTTAACCGAGCATGGCAAACAGCTGAACTAAAGAATTGTCCCGACTCTGCTTTTCTTCTTTTTTTTGTTTTTAATACTAAGCAATATAATAATCATCCGGAAAAATTCAATGA
>MOYA01000005.1:7423-73900 GCA_001899315.1 Candidatus Obscuribacter phosphatis | reverse complement strand
CGGCAAGATAGCTTGGCAAATGACACAATGAGATTAATCCATTGTTTCTGATTCGAAGCGGGAGCTGTGAAAACCCCCGCCTCGTTAAACTTATTGGCAGCTAAACTTTGAAATTAGAAAGCCGCAAGCCGCAGCAATAATTGTCTACTTAATTGTGATTTTGTTCTTTGCCCAGTTGTTGATTATTGTGGGTAAGTTGAAGGCAATGACTGCGATACCGATAGTGACAAAGATTACGCCCACTACTTTGCCCGACTCGGTCGTAAAGAGCCAAGTGCCGATGATTTCAGATAAGTTGATGTGCCCCAGTGTGAATAGGCTCACAATGCCTATGATGATAGGCGAAATTACGGTAAGCAATGAAAGCAGACCGATGACGAAATTGCCTTTGAAGCCAATGATCAAGCCCCAAACATAGATGCAAAAGCAGATTGTCATCATCGATTCTCTAGTCTTTTGGCTGAAATTAGCTTCGATAAAGCTGCGAATTTTGTCAGTCATGGTTTTCTCCGATTTTTGTTTAAATGCAAATTTGGATTTGTTGGATTGGAAAGATGCTGCGGCGGCTCTAGTGCCAAGAACGCAGTTCTTTAGTCTTTGGGTAGCCTAAAGGCCTGTTGCCCTCGTCGCGGCGCGAGAAGCGCTGCCAAGGCTCAAAGCAAATTGATGCCCGCTCTCAGCAGTGCTTCTCGGCTGGCGTATTGAAGGCAGATACGAGCGACAACTTCACCGCGTTGAAAAGTGATGGGCTCTGCACGGCTTTCTAAAATGTCACCGGATATGGTGCGAAAATTGAGCTCGCTTGTGTCTCTAACAGGGTCGCAAATGCGCATGGCGAAAAAAGGTAGTTCTTCTGACCAACCTGTTTCTCTTATGCTCTCGCGCTCTACATATAATACAGCAGCGATGACGCCAAGATCTGACGGGGTGTCCATTAGCTCTGCATCAGGCAGATCGTCTGAAGCGAAGACAAAGGCTGCCACCTGCCAATCGTTCAAGCGAAAACCAGATATCTTTATGGTTGAGTCTGGCAGTGAGCCGCCTACTAAATAACCGCTATCTTCTAACAAGGCTGCCCGCCTGCCGGTCATGACGCTCAGTCCATCTACTGATACAACGGCGCAGTAGCGGTTATAGATTGGAGTGCTGAGCAAGATTTCATAGCTCTTGCCGGGGATGGCTTCGACATAGAGTCTACCTTGGTGGTTATAGATTGGTAGTGCGATTCCATCGACAAGGACTTTCAGTGAGTATTTTTCTTGTTGCATTTTTGCCTTTGTTTTTGTTAGTCGGGTCGTTGATCGGGCAGGACAGTTAGGCGACAAGACTGAGGTGCGATGGTGCTAGTTGCCACCAACGCTCTTCGCTTTTGTGTCCTATAGCGGTGATGGTTTTGCCGTTAAATGCCACTCTTACCTCGGCTTCGGGTAATTGCTCGGTCGACTTTACTGCCGCTACTTTTAAGAGTCCAAGTAGGCGCTGAGAAAAGTCATCTCTTCTGCTTTTCGAAGAGTTCCATTTCACTTCCAGCTGAATCGGATTTAGACCGTTGTCTATTGTGAGAAGCAGAACAAGAATTAGGTTGTTGTTGACGGTGTTAATAGCGAAACTATCGATTACTGCATTTTTCAAATTGGTCTCCAGTGAATATAAAGTTTGCAAACTTGAGTTTGCCTAGCCCTAGTCCTAGCCTGCTCGGTCTAATCACCTCGGTGAAATAGATGCATCGATTGTCTTGGTGTTGGCTTGTTTTCTTAATTTGATATGGTTGCTTTCAGGGCTGAGCTAAGGACAATTTTGATGTACAGAGCTGCACAAGGACCGGGAGATTTCAGATTAAGTTGGGCTGTGCTTGATTCTCAAAAGTTTGGTCACGCATTTTTAAGTTGAAAAAAATGCTCGGCATAACTTGGCTAGATTGTCTGAAAGGCAGGTCTGAAGCCGCTTGGCTTGAGGTGCTCTGCTCTTGCGTAGTCCGTCTCTAAACTTTTGCGGCGCTAAAAATCTAGGTTGAGATTGTGCTTTCTGGTTGGCCGCGGTCGAACCGTCTCGCTGAGACAATCGAAAGTGTGTCGTTGCAGTTAAAGCCAGCCTAGGAAGAACGCAAGTCTAGGTAGCTTCTTTTCCCGACTCGTTTCTCTGTGTAATACTAAAAGCAGTAGTATGAAAAAAGAAAAAAGAAGAAGAGATCCGGATTACCCCGGGTCTCTTCTTTTGCACTTAGTTGTCTTGCCTAGATATGCCGAGCGGCTGTTTAGGCTGCCTTGGCCAAGGTGTCTTGGCTATTATCCAGGCTGTCCAGAATGGCATGGATGGCGCAGTCCACACCCTTGGCTTCGAAGACGCGCCGACGCAGAATCAGCCACTCGGCGCTGGAGTGTTTGGCCAGCTTTGCCTTGTAGACGTCTTCGTAGCGCTTGCGCACGACCCGGGCCAAACCGCTGAGCACGACCAGCCTTCTGGACGGTCCCACGGCGACCTTGATCGAGTCTTCGCTGAGCACGTAGAGGAGTTGCTTGGAGCGATGCAGCTGCACCTGTTGGCGCATGCACTTCTCCAAAAGCGGGTTCTTCGGGTCGAAGAACGCGGTCATGAACTCCTGCAAGGCTTGTCGAATGATGCCCTGCACGCGCTCGCTATCGCCAGCGGTCAGTTCCGCCGGACGGTTCTGGGCGATGGCGAAGCCGATTGCTTTCTTGAGCGCATCGGCCCAGTAGCTGTAGCGCTCGTCATCGGTGCTCTTGCTGGCCTGGTTGAGGGCTTTCTGGAAGTCCTTGAGGTGTTCCAGAAGCGCGCCGGCCGGCACGTCGCTGCTCTTGGGCGCCATCAGCACCGCATGGTCGAAGGGCTTGCCGGAGCTGCCCAGGGTGACCAGCAGTTCGATGAAAGCCTTCTTGTCGTCGAAGCGCAGTCTTCCCATTTCTCCCGACTCGCTGCTGTTGCCGACCGGCACCAGGTGAATCAGGCACGAGCAGGGAACGCCGGTGGCCTTTGCGTCGAGAGCGAACCAGCCCTTGCGCGGATGCGTCCAGATGAAGTCGATGCCGGCTTTGTCGGCCGGAGAGCGATTCGAACTGGAATGCAACAGCCAGCCTTCTCTGATGAGCTTCTGCAGCTCGGTCCAGAGGGCGGTGAGGGTGCCTCTCTCGCCGGTTTCCGGTCTGGCAAAGTCCACATAAAAGCGATACAGCTCGGCTTCGAGCAGGTCGCCGCGTCTTGCTAAGTTAGTCATGATAAGCCTCGTTTTTTGAGGTAGTTAGACAAATGAAAGCAGCTTGCTGCCTCCGGTGACGTTAGGTGCGTGCTTCATCTCATGATGCGATCATCATGTTCAGAATGCGTGTTTAGTGCTTTGCTTTGGTTTTCGGTTCAGATGCTCTTTCTTGTTGAAAATTGAAAATGAGATCTTGATAATAGATATAGAAGTAGGGCGCAAGCAAGCACTGCATAGCCGCTTCGTCGTGGGACCGGCAGATAAATGCAAGTTACGCCTGCGCTAGGTCTGCGAGGAACAGTAAGCGCAGTTAGTAAAGCTAAAACTTCTAGGAACTTTAGTGAATGGACTTTTTCAGACAAAGCCCTGGTCTAGCTCTCATGCCGCATTTGCGTGTATTGAGCGAGATCTCATAAGGGTCTTCAAAAACCCTGAATTTGAAGGTCACAGCATTATCGAGAGTTTCTCTCCAGTCTTTATTCAAGCTTTTGTACTGGACGTCAAATTGGACACGCTCTGCCGGGTTGAGCATGTAGTCTCTAGAGCTTTTCTCGTTCAGTCGCAAGTTTAAATCTAGAGGCTTAAATTCGTGTTGGTTTGAGGGCAATCTAAAGTTTGGCGGAATGGATAGCTCGAATAGAGATTTAGATGGGTCTATAGCTGTGCTTTTCGTTAGCTTCTGTGTCGAATCTGAAGCTGTATCGGTTTCTTCGCTCTTGATGCGCAAGTCTGGAAAGCCCTTGAGTTCAATGGCTTGATTAGGCCTTAAGGTTCTCTCGTTTGAGTCGAGGCTGAGTCTAGAGCTAGCATCACTTTCTGCTGCCACGGCGGCTTTATCGGTTTGTCTTTCCAGCATGCAGAGTCCCTTGCGGCAAGCGTTAATCTAGCTTGCTTAGCATACGCGCTAGTTTGGGCCTTTGCCTATGGTGACTTCACCATAAAATTTTTAAGATATAGAGCTACGAAGGCGCGTAGTAGGAAATGGCAAAAAAGAGACCAAGTGAATCGCCGGATTGCGATAGTTTGGTCTCGAAAAACTGTGGTCAGTTCTTGATCTTGAAATACTCCAAAATCAATTCATCGAATTGCTCGCGGCTGAGGGCACCCCACTGACGTTTGGAAAGCTGATCGGTCTTGGAGCTGTGTTGGATGAAGAGGAAGCTCGGGCAAACCGTGACGCGCAGAGCTTCGGCAAACTGGCGGTCTTGGCTGATGTCGAAACTTAGGAAAGTGACCTTGCCGCGGTAGGCCTTCTGGGCGCTCTCGAAAGCCGGTAGATGAGTCTCGCAGCTTGCCGAAGAGTCGTAGAAGCGAATCACCACCGGGGCGCCGCTTTTCACAGCATCCATCAGTTCTTGCTTGCTTGCTGTCGGTGCAGTGCTCTGGGCTTGAGTCGGTGTCGCCCCAAGAAGCAGCAGGCAACTCAGGCAGAAAGAAAAGAGAGTGCGAAGGAGAAAGAGCGAGTTTCTGGTCTTTTGAAACATTTATGGCTCCTAATTGCTCGGATTGAGTGACTGTTCCTTGGTTTTGATCGCTTCGGCAAGCTCAGGCGAAAAGCGCACTACTTCCCCTTGCCAGTTGCGAGTAAAGACAGGCTGAATGCTGTCCAGTTCGGTGGTGGAAACCGGCTTGTCGCCTTTGAATAGTGTGCGTCTTTCAAAGACTTTGTAGTAGCCGAAATAGAGGTCTAGTTCGGCTTGATCTTGCTCGGCCGTAATCTTGTAGAGAAAAGGCGATTCTTGATAGAGCAGTTCGCGAGCCTCGCCGCCCATGCGAAAGAGCCGCATAGATTCAGCGAATACTTCGATTGGGTTATCGAAATAGTCGGTGGCCGGACGCACCAAAGCCAGGGCGCGCATTTCTTTGTTGCTGAAAGTCTGCGCTTCTTCTACTTTGCTGGCAACTTTGCCGTTCTTGTCCAAAAGCTGACCCTGCAAATTGACCCGCAACCAGCGTTTGCCCAGCTTGGCATTGGTGGGGCGCTCCACTTTGAAGTAGACATAGGGGTCCACTGCCTCAGAGTCGGCTTGAGCTTCGCTTGAAGGCTGACTCTCGAACTTGTTTTGGGTCTCGCTCTTATTTTGAGTCTCGATTTTGCCTCTGGCCACTTTGATGTAAAAGACTCGTACTGCGCTTTGCGGGTCCTGTGTCTTCACAAAGCCCAGCTTTTCCGACATGGTGTCGAGGACCTTGCTTTCTGGATCTTCCCAGCCCATCCGTTCTTGATGGTTATGGGCCAGCTCATGCATCAAGAGTGATTCGATCGTATCGAAGTAATGGCCGTCTCTCTTGAAACGACTTTGACCTGACCAAGACGGCGCATCCTTTTCTGTGGGGCGAAGATTGTCGGTTGCGCCCGGAGTAAAGTAGATGGCTTTATGTTTGTCTTTGTCGGTGGCATAGTAGGCAAAGCCAAGCTCTTCTTTATAGAGCGGTGCCTTCAGAAAGTAGAACTTCAGTCCTCGCTTATCGCCAGGAGCTAAGTGAGAAGGCAAGGAGCGTTTCAGGGCTGCTTCGATGCCGTACAGTTCAACCAACTGAGGCGAACGGGACAAGATGAGAGGCTTACTATCGCTCTCTTCAGTGCTGAGCGATTTTTGCTCTTCCACCAGTTCGTTTTCCAGGGCAAAGGAAGCCTTGAGAGGTTCCTCTCCCAGTTCTTTTATTTTGAGGGCGACCAATTCCTTGATGCGTGCTTCGCCTTCTTGCAGACCTTTGATATCACGGCTGGTCGTGAAAAGTGTCTTGCTTTCGCCGCCGGCATGCAAGATATAGCTGAACCTGCCGTCAGCTTCAACAATCTGCACTCTGGTGCGTTTGGCTAGTTCGGTGGCGATTGCCTCGAGGTCGGCGGGCACCGCTTCACCGCTGATTGACTTGATGAAAGGTACTGAAGGGTCCAGCTCTTGCTTTTGGCAGGTGCTGCAAAAGCCGGTGCTGAAGGAAATCAGTCTTTTGATTGCTTCTCCTGGTGCGCCGACGGGGGCGAGGCTCAACCAGGCAACCAAACAAATAAAAACCGCCAGCCAGCTTGGCCAGCGTGAATGTGGCTTGACAGGGCTTGTCGATTTGGGCCCTCTTTCTTTGTTTGCCATATAAACTTTCAGGAAAATTGAGAAGGGTAAGACTCGAGGTCTCACCCTTCTCGTTGTTCAGAAATCAGTCGACCCGTCCGGCTTTCTTTTAGTCAAAGTCGGGCAAGTCGCCTTGATAGAGAGAAAATTGCTTGATATGAGCCTCCACCGCAGCCGGTACCATGTCTGCTATTGGTTCTCCTGCCTTGAGGCGGCGCTTGATGAGCAGGCTCGAAATGGGTGGACTTTGCAAGTCCAGCACGGTCACCCGGGCTCCTCTGGCAAGCAGACTTTCAGCCCATTCAGAGGCAATGGCGGCTGTGATCTGCCTTCGGGGAGTGACTACCAGATGCGCCAGCCGTAAGAGTTCGTCTGCGCCTTCCCAGTCACCGAGGAAATGAACGCCGGCTTTGCCCTGCTCCAGATACTCGGCACTGGTGATGAGAAACACTTCGCACTGACTGCCCTCGTGCCGGCTCTCGATCTCTTGCTTGATGGCCCGCACCGTGTCCACTGTGAAAGAAGTGCCGGGGCGGTCGAGTTCGAGACGGCTAGCCACAAGTTCCTTGACCCCGGTCGACTGTACGGCCTTTTCGACCAGACTGTGTCGGTGCTCGGCGCAGGCCAGATAACTGGCTTTATGTGGCGGACTCTTGGCAGTGACCAAATAGACTTGGCTCAGTTTGAGCAATTCAAGCGCTTTTTGGGCGACCAGAAGATGTCCATTGTGGACGGGGTCGAAAGTCCCGCCCAGAACTCCAACTTTTATCTTTGTCATAGCTTGGTCCTATTCGCAAAGACTGTGTCTAAGCAAAGAGCCCACACTCTTTCTAGTTAGTGCGGGCTCTTTGCGGTGAAACGCCGGGTTTTAGGCGGCTTTGCTTATGGAACGGTTGGCGCGGCGGCGGCTCAGGCTGCTGGAACTCTTGAGCTGCCGTTCGCGATTTAACTTGCGATGAGCTTGGTCCCAGATGCGACCATAGTTTTGTTCGTATGTTTCCATGCCGAAGGATTGTCTGGCCACAAGCACATATTCGCGTAGCTGCTTGTAGCCACCGGTCAATTCCATGAGCATGAGGTTGAGCTGCCAGGCCGGCATGGCGTGTTTGCCGGTGGACCAGAGTTCATTGGCTACCTTGGTCTGGCGCATAATCGCTCTTGCCTCTTCACCGATTGCCATCGAGAGATAACGCTTGCGCGAAATTTTCCTCGGGTCGGGAAGAGCAGGCGTGGTGCCGTAAAGCACGTGGTAGCATTCGTGCGCCAGATAAATCACTTTCATCATCGGTGAGTCGAGCGACCCAATAGAGATGTAAGCGTTACGCCGGTCTGTCGGGTAGTAGCGGCAGTAGGCACCGGTTTTTCCGTTCCATCTCTTGATGCGCACACCCAGAGCATGGGCTTTGCGCAGGTCTGAGCGGAGGGTGGGGCTGTCGCGGACAATGGCAGCGAAGCGACTGCCAAACTGGCGTTCCAGCTTGGCGATTATTTCTACATCCAGAGTTTTGTCTGAGTTGCTTTGTGCCATAGGTTTTCACCAAAGTCTAAAGAATAGACAGGAATCGCACGCCGACGCCTGTTCATTTTCGCTTGATACTACTCATGATACCAGGCGCGGCGGTTTTGTGTGAATTTATTCGCTCTCGGCAGCCTGCGCCGCTTGAAAGCGCTCGGTCAGCTCCGGTCCCAGAATGGTTTCGCGATCGCTCAACTCGCTAGCCATGGCTTCGATAAAGTGACGATGCTTCTCCAAAATGCTGCGGGCCTCTTTGTCGCAAGCGGCAACGATCTCTCTGATTTCTTTGTCGATGGCGTTGGCCAGCTCGATGCCGAGCTGGTTTTGGGCGCTGCCGTAATTCGGCAGAGAGAGCGGACCGAGTGACGACATGCCATAGCGAGTGACCATTTGCACAGCCATATTCCAGGCCTGTTCAAAATCGTTCGACGCACCGGTGTCGACTGTTTTCAGGAAGATTTCCTGGGCTGCCCGTCCGGCCAAAGCCATGGTGATGCGCTTGCGCATTTCCACATCGGTGAGGCTGAAACGGTCCCCTTCGCTGTGAGTCTGCACATAACCAAGCGCCCTGCCGCGAGGCAGAATGGTGATTTTGGTGATGCTGTCACCCTTCTGGGCGAGATTGACGACGGCATGTCCGAGCTCGTGAAACGCCGTCTGGCGTTTGTCTTCTGCCTTCATCGCCTTCAGCCTGGAGCGCCTGGCTTCGCCCGCCTCCACCACCGAAATGGCTTCGTCGAACATCGCTGTGGTAATGGCAGTCACCTGGGGCTTTTCTTTGACCAGAACCGCCCCGGGTTGCGGCTGAACTGTTGCCTCGGCTTTACGGCGAGCGATCTGGGTTCTTGCGGCGATGATAGCTGCTTCGTTGCAAGCTGCCTTGATATCGGCACCGCTGAAACCCGAGGTGCGCCTGGCCAGAAGGTCGAGGTCGAGGTCGTCAGCCAGCACCTTCTTGCGGGTGTGCACCGCGAAAATTGCGCGGCGTCCCTCGGTGTCAGGCAGGTCGATGGGAATGTCCAGGTCGAAGCGACCTTTGCGACGCAGGGCGTCATCGAGCATGTCCGGACGGTTCGTGGCGGCGATAACGATGATGCCGGTGTTTTTCTGGAAGCCGTCCATCTCGACCAGCAACTGGTTGAGAGTCTGCTCGCGCTCTGAATTGCTGCTGGCGCCATTGGCTCTCTTGCCGCCCACCGCATCGATTTCGTCGATGAAGATAATGACCGGTTTCTGAGTGCGCTTGCGCTGATTCTTAGCTTGTTCAAAAAGGGCCCGAATGCGCCCGGCGCCTACGCCCACGTACATTTCGACAAAGGCGGAACCGCTCACAACCAGCATCGAGGCATCAGCTTCACCAGCCAGGGCGCTAGCCAGAAGCGTCTTGCCCGTGCCCGCTGGACCGCTGAGGAGGATGCCTGTGGGTAGATCGGCGTCATGGTCTCGGTAGACTTCAGGGTCTTTCAGCCAAGAACAAATTTCGGTCAGTCTCTCCACTGCTTCCGGTTGACCGGCCACGTCCTTAAAAGTTTTACGATCAGGGTCGCTCGGCAGAATAAGTCTGCCTGGCGATTTAGTCGAATTATCGCTGCTTTGCATACGATTCCAATTGCCTTCGTTGTGATACGGCTCATCCGGTCCTAGCTGGTGGTCGTAAGGGTCGTATGTGCCAAACTCGTCGTCATCGCCGGGAATGTTGCCTCTACGGCGCCTTGCTGCTTGAGCGCGGCGCCTTTCGGCTGCCTCTTTCTCTTGCTGAGCCTTTCTGCGGGCGCGCCACCAGATAAAGCCAAGCACGGCCACAATCGAGCTGGTGATGAGTAAGTTTGTGTAGGAAGAATCTGAGCTGACCGTGGCCGTGGGCGTCTGCTTGTCGGACGGGGCAGCTTGTACCGAGTGAATGGGAGGGTCGTCGTCGGCGCTGGCGGCAAGTGCGCTGGCGGGTGTGAGGCTCACCGCCAAGCATAAGCCGGCTGCGAGCATACCCCTCAAGAAGATATGCATGATTGATACTCCGATTTTTTTCACCACTAAGGTGAATTCAGAGAAACGGGCGTATTACCCGAAAGGGCCATTTAGAGCCCAAATAAGAATCAAAAGTCGGAAGAAGCTAAGAAAAGCGGGTTTCTTGTTAACTAAAAAAAGAAGAGTGACTCAGAAAGTAGCAAAAGAGCGTTACTAAATACCCTGTTTACAACCTGGGCGCTTGGTTAAACGGGGTTGTCAGAAGGGGTTCACGGTTGAGCTAACCTCGGCCAGCGAAAAAAGACCAAAAATTTTTGAAAAAGCTGTCCAGAAAAATTTCGGTCGGTGTAGATACCCCTGCAAGCGTTCGCAAGAGCAGAAAAATTTCAAACTTACTACGCAAGCAACTACAAACCCACATTTTCTAGAGGTTTCACTATTTATGAAGAATACCGACGAACTGGCACTGGGCGGGAAAATGGGCTCTGTAACCGATAAGGCACAGAGCGATAAGGGTGGTAATGAAGATAGAAACAGCACTTTCGACCAGTATATTTTGCCTGACAAGCATGGTGGTAAGGCGCTCAGTGACAGTCTTGGCCGCGCTGCCGGGACCGGATTAGATGATACTATAGGCGATGCCATGCGCGGCGGCGTCGATAAGCTCGAAGGATTCGATAAATCAGATAAGTTCATTCTCAATCCTAAAGATGCTCGCAGACTCGATGAACTGCTCATTAAGAAGAATGTCGAAGTTACTGATAAAGACAGAAAAGAGGCTCAGAGCCAGCTGGATAAACAGGCAAGCAAGCTCATTCCTGAGGCAGATCGCAAAGCTATGTCTGAAATCTCGGGAGCCTTGTTGAATGGCGATCAAGAAGCCTTTTCTAAAGCTATCAGTAAGTATGCAAATGACCCAGCCAAATTGGCTGCCCTCGTCGGCGAGGTGAACAAGAACCTGAAAAATAAAGGCTCTGACACACAGATGGCCGTCAACAAAGATGGCAAAGTAGTGGTTCATAATGCTGATTCTTCCCAAGCTGTTGAGTTTGACCCCAAGACAGGTAAAGCAGCTGTTCTGAGTGTTAAGCACGGTTTTCACGGCCCCGTGCAGGGCGGAGAAATTTTGGGAGCCGATGCCGGTGCTGTTTTCAAAAAACACGGTGATGATGCAGTGAACGGTGTTCTTGGTCGTGATTCTCTCGTGAAGCCGATGCCCTTCTATGGTTACGATGAGTCCAATGAAGGCGAGAAGCCTTGGATCTTGAAAATGCCCTACAAGAAAACCATGGAGAACATTGGCGGCGGTGTCGCCGGTGGTGTCGCTGGAGGCGCTCTGAAAGGGCTGGAGCGTATGTTCGATAACTCAGAAAACTAAATTAGAACCAGATTCTTAGAGTCGAGTTCGGCTAAGCAGGGAGCGAAGAGATACTTCGCTCCCTGTCTTGTTTCGCTCCCCTGAAAAGCTAGAGGAGTCAAGAACTAAATCAGTAAAGGCTGATGCGTTAAGATGCAATGCGATATGAAATAGTAGAAAGCGGCAAAAAGAGAAGCACCAGGTTTTATTCCGGTGCTTCTCTCAAGTTATCCTGCTGTTTTAGTTCTGGCTCTTTTCGAATTTGGCTTTGTCGGCGACCGTCAGCAGTCTGAAGGCCGGGTCGGCAAGGAAACGGGTGGGCATGATCGGATCGAAAAGACCCGTGCCCAGACCGAAGAGTCCTGTGCCATAGACGCTTGTTTTAACGCCGAGGCGATGGTAAAGCTCCAGGCAGACGCCTACGCAGGTGAAGCGGTCTTGCGACCTTCTGCCGGTGAAAAGTCCGATCCAGTCGTAGCCGGAGACAGGTATCTTCTTCTCAATCCAGCCGCGCAGAAAGTTTGGCAGATGAAAGAAATCGTAGAGCTTGTCTCTTTTCAGGCGCGCTTCTTCCTGGTAAAGCTTGTTCTGTTCTAGGATGATTTCGGTGAGACCTTTGACTAGGCTCTTTTGCTTTTCATCGAAACCTTTGCCCAGGCGCAAGGCGATGTAGTGCCCATGGGTGAGCTTTTCGGTCATCTGGGCGAGAGGTTGAATGAGCACCCCTTTTTCCATGTAAGAGGTGAGCGTGAAGAGTTCGCCTCGTTTCAGGTCGACTACCACTTCGCCATGACCGACGCTTTCGCGCAGCGTTTTGGCGATACGGCCGCTCGTCAAAATCATATCGCCCTCTTGCAGCGCCTCTTTGGGTGGGTTTACCCAAGCGCCGCGAGGCAGTGGTCCATGGCCTTGCTTTTTGAAACGCAGGGCATTTCTTTTGTAAGCACCATAAACCAAGAGCCAGAGAGCCAATTCCACCGCTGCCAGCAGGGGCAAGGGGCTGAGAATATGAGTGAGAAGCTCAGGCGGATTGAAGAGGCGGGCGAGGGTGACCTCGGGCTGCCAGGGCGTGAACAAGACCAGACTGGAGAGTAGGATGCCGAAAATCATGGGCACCCGCACCTTCAGCCTTGAGAGAATGTCGAAATAGGTGCGCAAGTTTTCACTCAGTCCGTGGGCGGTCAAACCCAGCCAGGCGAGGGAAAGCAGGACACAAGCGAGATTGAAGTTGAAGTCGAGCTGCCCGGCAAACCACTTCCAACTCAAGAAGATGAGCCAGAGATAGGCAAGCGACTCCAAGGCTTTTTTCAAGCGAGCCAGCATAGATTGACCTTTTTCATCATCAGGTTACATCATTAGGCGAGACCAGACGGGAAGCAGCTTGCTCAAGGAGCCGGCGTCCCGTCTGGTTCAGCGTTTTTGGGTTAGTTAGTCAGGCTTTCTTGGGAGGAGGCCGAGTCGGAGCTCTTTTCGGAACTCTTCTCATTCAGGTCATCGAGGGTGGGAATGCGCCCTTGGGCGATGGCTTCCTTGAGCAGCTTCATCGCCGTGCGATAACCATCCTCTTCCATGGCGCGTGCCTTTTCCACACTGATGCCGAAGTTGAGACCAGCCACATCAGGCAGTCCGATTTCCAGCACCACGTGTTTGTTCGGGTCGACATAGCGGCGATGACCGGCGATGGGCAGGTACATCTCACGCATGTGGAAGTAGAGGTCGAAAACAGTCTCGAACTCGCCGGGCGGTTCGGTGACCGGACGGAACGAACTGACGATGGCGGTGCCATCGCAGAAGTCGGTCGGGTTGTAGTGATAGACGGCGCCGTCCACCAAGAGGCGGGGCGTCATGCCGTCTTGATGCCAAACCGGGCGCAGCACCGTGGGCAGTGCGCAAGATGCAGTCAAGGCGCGGGCGAGGTCATAGTCGCCGCCTTCGAAGACGAAAGGCTCGTGACGCAGCAGATCGCAGCTCACCACCTTGAGGTGATCATTGGGTTTGAGGTTGAGCCTCGCCACCATTTCGCGCATCGGCGCCAGGATGTCGATGGGACCGCCCACGGCCAGACTGATCGGGTCGGCGGGCGTCAGGGTCTTGAAGAGCAGATTCGGGTCTTTGCGGTTCTTGAGACCGGCGATGATTTCCTGGAAGATTTGCTCGGGGGTCATGCCATTGGCGTACAAAGCCGCCACCAGCGAACCAACCGAGACACCAATCACGCGCTTCACAGGAATGCCGAGTTCTTCGACGGCTTTGAGCACGCCGGTATGGCCGGGACCTTTTGCCCCGCCTGCACCAAGAACGATATCGACCCCGTTGGGGTGGAATTTCATGGTAACACCTTCATTTTCTAAAGAGGTTGATAGAGATTTGGAGAAACCGCCAGAAGCCGACCCCTTTGGTATCAGCTGGGCGGGAAACTTGGTGACTAGTCGCCGTTTTTCTTGTTATCGTTGTATGCGAGCCAAGCTTCAGAAAAGCGACGGTTGCCCATCGCTTTTCAGAAACTTAGTCGGTAAGCAAGCTTACTTAGAAGCGTGTCATTTCTGTGAAGTTGAAAGACTGCACCAGCATGGGCGGCACCACGGCAGGAATTCCTTCTTCGCCGGCTGTAAGTCGGCTGCGACCGAGACTGACGATGCTGTTCAACAGGTCGAAGAGGCTGACATTGAAACGCAAGTTTTTCACCGGTTCGGCAATGACGCCGTTGCGCACAATGAAAGTACCGTCTCTGGTCATGCCGGTAAGCAGTTTGGTGGACGGGTCCACTTCTCGAACATACCAGACTCGCGTCAGAAGAATTGCTTCTCTAGCCAATTCGCTTGAGCCTTTCAATAAATCGTCCAACTCACAGTCGCCGCCTGCAACGACTATGTTCTGGGGCATTTCGCCCATGGTGTTGGGCTCGGGCAGGGCATGGTTGGTGACGGCGAAATCTAGACCGGTTTTCTCGCTCAACTTTGCCGCCGAGGTTCGGCTGGTGACAATGCCTTTGAATATGCCGTTTTCGACTAGGGCTACCTTTTGTCTTGGCAGTCCGATGCCGTCAAAGGGGGCGCCGTACTGTTCACTGTGAGCATAGTCGTCGCAGGCGCTGAATTTTTCGCTGAAGAGCTTCTGTCCAAGCTTGCCTCTTAGCGCCGATAACTCGTCTAGATGGCTGGTGGCGCTGAAGTCCCACCAGAGAAAAGCGAGCAAATCCAGTACCGCCGAGGCTTCCAGTATGACTGGGTATTTGCCTGGGGCGATATCTTTGGGGGCGCGCCCCGATATGGCCTTTTCCACAGCTCTATCGGCTAGGGCGGCCATGTCGATGTCCAAGCGCGTGCTGAAGGCTTTCGCCCAGCCCGTGCTGTCGCCGCACATCGCGGTCACTGAACATTCCAACTCGGTTTGTCTGGCAAACTGGAAGAGTCTGCGTGAGTTGCCGGTGGCAAGGACTAAGTCGTTGGTCGAGACGATACCGGCTAAATTGGCGCCTTTTCTGGCGGCCACTTCGATGGCGCTAAGCACCATAGCCGCGCGGTCATCGGCGGTAACAGCGCTGGCTTTCTCGTCAAAGCGCTGGAAGCGCGGCAATTTCTTGCCTTCACCTTTGTTCGGCGCTTTTGGCAAGGTTGCTGCGGTTTTGTCTTCGCTTTTCATCAAACTAGTGGAAACCAGAGCCCGCTCGATCAGTTCCTCCAGACCACGTCGGTCCAGTTTTTCACCGCTCACTCTCACTTGCTCGCCGTCGGCGAGAAGGCGCAGCGAGACTTGGTCTATTTGGCTGGTCTGATTTTGGGTCATCAGATTTTCGGCAAAACGCGATGTGGAGCGTTTCTCAGAAGTGACCGTGGCTTCCAGCGCAATCGGGCGTTTGCGGCTGTTCATTTTCTCAGCCAGTGCCACTGCTTCTTCGATGACCTTTTCACATTTGCTTTCGGTCAGCATCAGTTGCCTCCGCTTTGGGCTATGCCCACTGAGAGTTTGCGGAAACGAGCCGGGCTGGCGCCGTGACCGGTCCACATTGTCTGCATCGGCTGACCTTTACCGCAGTTGGGTGTGCCCCAGTGCACATATTCTGTGGTACCGCATATGGCATCGCAAGAGTTCCAGAATTCGGGCGTAATGCCGCTATAACTGGGATTCTTGAGCATACGTCCGAGTTTGCCGTTCTTGATCTCGTAGCCGACTTCGGTGGAAAACTGGAAGTTGTAACGCATGCTGTCTATAGACCAAGAGCGGTTGGTTTCCAGGTAGAGACCGTCTTTGGTATCTTCGATCAATTCTTCTAGGCTGCCTTGTCCTGGCTTTAGCGAAATATTGGTCATGCGAATGATGGGCGCAAAATGCCAAGACTCAGCGCGCATAGCACCACCAGACCGGTTTAAGCCAATCAGCAAGGCTGTGTCTCTAGAGCTAAGATAGCCTTGAAACTTGCCAGCCTTAACCAGGTCTATGCATTGCGCTTGCACCCCTTCATCATCAAAACCGAAGCTGCCCAAGGCTCCAGGTGCGGTGGCATCGGCAACCAGGTTGACTATGTCTGAACCGTACTTGAGGGTGCCCAGTTTGTCGGGTGTAAGAAAGGAAGCACCGGCGAAATTGATCTCTTGCAATAGGGCACGGTCTAGTTCTGAGGGATGACCCATAGACTCGTGAATTTGCAAGGCTAGTTGCGAAGAGCCGATGATTGTATCGATATTGCCTCTTGGGCAAGGCGGCGCCGTGAGCAAGTCGACTGCGAGCCTGCCTGTTTTTGCAGCGTTGCCGACTAAGTCCCAGCCCTGCACCATCTCGAAGCCGGCTTGCTCGTACTGTCCGAAGCTGCACGGATAAGAAGCCCTTTGTTGGTCTCCTTCACCTGACGCGGTGGCTTCGATGAGGCAACCAGACCTGATTGAGAGTTGGTCAATCAAAGCACCTTCGCTGTTGGCGTAAAACTGATGATCTTTGATGAAGTGCAGGAAACCTTGGGCAAGAGTCACCCCGGCAACCGAGAGCACACCATTGGCGCTGTCGAGCAAGATTCTCAGTTTTTCGTCAAGGTCGACAGTGAACGGGTCGATCAGATGTGGTGAAGTCCAGCTGGCTCGCCATGGCTTTTCCGGCACCAGCTTGATAGGGGTATGGCGACAACCGCCGCTGGCTTTGGCAATTTCATAGGCTTCTTGGGCGCAGCGTCTGATTGATTTTTCAGACAAGTCTTGTGTTGCAGCAAATCCCCAGCCTCCTCTAGCCAAGATGCGTATGCCGATGCCTTGCGATTCGCCGCCTGTTAGAGCCGCAAGCTTGAGGTTTTTGGTTTGAATAAACTCGCTTTGTCGATTGAGCAGCCTGACGTCGGCGAATTCAGCGCCGGCTTTCACTGCTTGCTGGACGGCAAACTCCAAGAGATATTCTTTTCCGTTCAGACTTCTCGTCAACATGAAAGCCAATTTATCATCTTGACTGAAAGAAAGGAAATTTCTTTCTTCGGGCGGGAATCTATACAGGCCTTGTTGCGGCTGTCATGTGTGGCTTGAGAGCTGGTGGTTGCTTGAAGTCTTTAGGTCTTGCTGTTTTTTGTTTTGAAAGAAAAAGAAAAGATGGGACAAGGCTAAGAGAGTCGGCAAAGTAATTACAAGTCTCTATTAGTTTCTGAGTTCAAAAACAAGATTTAGTTTTAGTAACTTAGCAGCTTGGACATCCGGGCTAGCGCTTGGCATCTTTTCAATCGGATTGCTCTTCTTGTTTTTTGTAGAAGTCGCCGATCAGGTCTATGACTCTACTGACGTCACTGTCTTTACTGAAGCCATGATCGGCTCCGGGCAAAAGATGGTGGGTGGTTGATGCTTGCTGTGATGCTAAAAAGACTTGCCAGTCTCGGCTATTTCGTTCAACCGGCACGATCAGGTCGTTCTCACCTTCGATACGCAAGACTGGTAGATTCTTAAGGCGTGAGGCTGCCAGTGCCTGACTCGGTACCAGCTCACCACTTTCCAGCTCAGACTTGAACTCTTTGCTCATCTTAAAAATTGGGGCGTTTATGTATATCGAGGTTCGTACTCCGTCAAAGCCCATCGGATAGCGTCGCTTTAGCTCTAGAGCGAGATTGTAGGGGGCTTGCAGCAAAGTGAGGCTCTGCACCAAGCTGCAGCAGCCCTCCAAGCTCAAGAGGGCAATTAGTCCTCCGAGGCTATATCCGACTAAGTGCACAGATTTTTCAGGGTTTCTTTCTTTCAGGAATCGCAAAGCTGCGCTAGAGTCGCTGAGCATCTGTCTGGGAGTATAGACTTTGCTTTCGCCTTCGCTTTCGCCGCAGCCGGCAAAATCGAAGCGCAAGCAGTCGTAGCCGCGCTGGCAAAGCTCGCCAGCCAGGCGCAAGAATAGTCCGTTGTATTCTTGTTTGTTGCCGCCTAGGCTGTGCAGAAAGAGGATGGCTGCTTGTTTTTGCCCTGGCTCGCTTTTTAGCCAGTTGCCGCAAAGTTTGTACTGGCTAAGACCATCGCAAGACTGAGACAGTATTGTCACTCTTTCGCCCAATAGTGCGCTACGCAATTTTTTCCCAGCCTTTCTTTATTGAGCAGTTCAGCAATGTTTATGGCAGTTTAGTTTACGCTCTTGGCTCAAGAGTTGGTATTCAATCTCTCTGACTTGTTTGTGTAAATCGTCAAGGTGTTGCTCGGCATGAGCCAATAGCTCGCTATTTTTGAGCGCAGGATATTGACCCAGTATATTTTCCATGTCCGCTATGGCGCCCAGAATTCTTTGTCTTTGCAGCAGAAGCGCCTTGTAATTGTTTTCTTCCTGGCTGCGCTCTTTCAAGCTCAAGCCGTCGCCTTTAAGCTCGGCCTGCTGTTTTTCATACAGTTGTCTATCTAGCTCAAAGCCCAGAAACAAGTTTTCGAGAAAGAAGAAAATGCCGGTTACTAGTGAAATAAAGCCTGTGCCCAGGCAGATTGCCAGATAAATTAGAAAATCAAGAAAGTAAATGAACCACTCTTTGACCGCTTTTGCCCAGTCGGCGCTATAGTCGCGATTGGCTTCAGCTCTAAATAAGGTCTCAAGGCAGTGAAGACAGGGTGTGCTTTCCTGGCTGTGTACTAGTGCTGCTTTCTCTTTAGGTGGGTTCCACTTTTGCTTTCTTATTTCTTGCATATTGGCTCTGTTTTTGAAGGGGTTACCAGGGCTTTATAGCCTTCTTCCGCTTCGCGCTTAAGGTGCATTTGCACAGTCTTTTGCTAAAGCTGTTTGCTTCTCTTTGTTTGGGACTGTTGTAAACTGCGTCATGGCTCTCGATCTGGAAATACTAAAAAGAGTAGTGGGCGCGGCTAAAAAAAGAAGAATCAGGGAGAGCTTGTTAGTTCTCCCTGATTCGATTGAGGTTGTTTCAGGCTAGGCGAGGTCAGGCGCCAAAGGCGGTTTCAACAATATCTTGCAGCATAGAGGCGCTGCTTCTGCCGCTCTTGTTCACCGCCAGATTGCCGAAAGCCAGCGCGCCGCTTTCCAGTCTGGCCTTGATGAAGGCATTCGCCCGCAAAGGCTCGGCTTGCTCAAGCATGACCTTGGCTTGCAGCGCCAGAGCCAGCTTCTCGACGAAGCGGCGAGCCCCGGCCTCGTCGGCAAAAGCGTTCGCTTGCTCCTGCTTGGTTGCCTTCTTGTTCTTGTCTTTGCTCTTGGCTTTAGCCTTGGCAAAGCCGGCTTTGATTGCCGCTATCGACCTTTCGAGGCGAGCCAGATGAGCATCGTAGATGCGGTTTTTGCCTTGCATCTGCTTCAGCTCGCTGATGATCACATCGAGAGTTTCGGGCGACTGTGCCACCGCTCTCAGCACGTCCAGGCAGATCACGTTACCAGAGCCCTCCCAGATGCCCAGCAAGGGGCTTTCGCGAAAGAGCCGGGGCATCGGACCCTCTTCGACATAACCATTGCCTCCCAGGCATTCCAGAGCTTCCGCCACATGCATGGGGGCGCGCTTGCATACCCAGTATTTGGCGATGGCGCTGCCGATGCGCTTGAAGAGTGCTTCGGCGGGTGACTGCTCGTGTTGGTCGTAAGCCCTGGCCACACGCATGGTCAAGCGAATGGCCGCCTCCGATTCCAGGGCCAGGTCGGCCAGAACGTTGAGCATCAGCGGTTGGTCCACCAGCTTCTTGCCGAAGGCGCTGCGATGGCGCGCGTGGTTGATGGCTTGCATGGTGGCTTGGCGCATCAAGGCAGAGGCGCCGAGCATGCAGTCGAGGCGCGTGTGATTGACCATCTCGATGATGGTCGAGACGCCTTTACCCTCGGCTCCGATGAGAAAGCCCTGGGCATCGACAAATTCCAGCTCGGAACTGGCGTTGGACTTGTTGCCGAGCTTGCTTTTCAGTCTTTGAATGCGCAGGCTGTTCTTTTCGCCGTTTTCCTTGAAGCGGGGTACCAGGAAGCAGGAGACCCCCTTTTCGGTCTGGGCAAGAACCAGAAAGGCATCCGACATCGGTGCCGAGCAGAACCATTTGTGTCCGGTCAGTTTGTATTCTTGTCCGGGACCGGTCTTTTCTGGGTGAAGGTGAGGCTGCGCTTGGGGCACCGCCCTAGTGGTATTGGCGCGTACGTCCGAGCCTCCCTGCTTTTCGGTCATGCCCATACCAAAGGTGACGCCCCTCTTTTGGGAAGCGGGCAGGAAGCGACCATCGTACTCATTGGAGAGGATGAGCGGTTCCCAGCGCGCCGCCACGTCGGGCTGCTTGCGCAGGGCGGGTATGACCGAATAGGTCATCGAGACAGGGCAGCAATGCCCGGCTTCGTTCTGGAAAGCCATGTAGAGCATGGCTGCCCGGGCGACATGGGCGCCGTCACGGCGTTCCACCCAGGGCAGGTTGTGCAGACCGTAAGAAAGAGAGGTCTGCATGAGATTGTGATAGGCCGGATGGAAGTCGACCTGGTCGATGCGATGCCCGAAGCGGTCATGGGTGCGCAGAACCGGGTCATTGTCGTTCGCCTGAATGGCCCACTCGATGGCTTCTTGGCTGCCCAGTTTTGCTCCCAGCGAAGTGAGCTTTTCTTTGGCCCAGTCGGCGCCGTACAACTGAATCAGTTGCTGCAGCACCTGGTCTTGCAAAAACAGGTTATAGTCAACAAGAGGCTGGCTCTGGTTGAATACTTGGTGTGTTTCAGTCATAGCTGAACCCTTTGAGATAGGTCTTCTCCAGCATTTCTGCCATGCTAAACTGCGCCGTCCCTGCTGGGGCGGCTTAAGCTGTCGTGCATGCATTAATGAGCGTGGAAGCTCTTAGATTGACGTGGAGTTTAGACCAAATTAGGTGTAAGAAAGAAAAGGACTTATGCAGTCTAGAAAAGTTACTAGCCAAGAACTAGTTTTAGTTTTCAGAACTAACTAATAAATCGAGCCGGGCTAGTTTTGCTAATAGCCCGGCTCGCGCTAAGAAGTTGTAAAGCGGCTGCTTTAGTAGGCTTTTGCAAAGATAGCCTTGCGGCTTGTCTCTCTGCCGGTATACATACACTTGCCTTTGGGGGCGCCCTCCTGATTCAAAGCGAAAGGTAAGCATCTTATGGTTGCCTTACATTCATCTTTGATCTTGCCTTCGTCTTCGCTATTGCCATCCCAAAAGACTTCGACAAAAACCGACTTCTCTTTCAGTATCGACTTTAGCTCGTCATAGGTTTGAGCCTTGACTGTGTTCTCTTCTCTAAACTTGAGCGCCCGCTCGAAGATCGCCTTTTGTACTGTCTCAAGCAGGTTGCTTATCGTTTCGGTCAAGCCCTCTCTTGAAACGCCGCGCATCTTCTCTTTATCGTCACGGCGGGCAATTTCAACAACACCGTTGCTGATATCTTTCGGGCCAATATTGATGCGCACCGGCACGCCGCGCAATTCCCAGTGATTGAATTTATAGCCGGGGGTGTAGTTGTCGCGGTCGTCGAGATGGGTGCGAATGCCTGCCTTTGCCAGTTCTTGTTCGAGTGAACGGGCACTGCTGAGTACAGTCTCTTTCTCGGCATCGCTCTTATAGATAGGCACGATAACCACCTGAATGGGGGCGATGCGTGGTGGCAGGATCAGTCCTTTTTCGTCGCCGTGGCCGAGCACGACAGCACCGATGAGGCGAGTGGAAACACCCCAGCTGGTCTGCCAGGCGAATTCCAGCTGTCCGGATTGGCTCTGGAACTTGATTTCGAAGGCTTTGGCGAAGTTTTGTCCGAGGAAATGAGAGGTGCCTGCCTGGAGAGCCTTACCGTCTCTCATCATGGCTTCGATGCAGTAGGTGCGGACGGCGCCGGCAAAACGTTCTCTTTCAGTCTTTTCGCCGGTGAGAACCGGCAGGGCCAGCCAATCTTCGGCTAGTTTGCGATAACATTCGAGCATGGTGCGCGCTTCATCTTCTGCTTCTTCAGCGGTGGCATGAGCAGTATGACCTTCCTGCCAAAGAAACTCGGCGGTTCTCAAAAACAGACGGGTGCGCATTTCCCAGCGCACTACGTTTGCCCATTGGTTGATGAGTAAGGGCAGATCGCGCCATGATTGCACCCATTTGGCAAACATGTAGTTGATGATTGTTTCAGAGGTTGGGCGCACAATCAGCGGCTCTTCCAATTTCTTGCCGCCTCCATGGGTGACTACGGCGCATTCCGGCGCGAAGCCTTCCACGTGCTCTGCCTCTTTTTTTAGAAAAGACTCAGGTATAAATAGCGGAAAATAAGCATTGGAGTGCCCGGTCTCTTTGATCATGTCATCGAGGGCTTTTTTGATATTCTCCCAAAGGGCGTAGCCGTAAGGTCGGATAACCATGCAGCCTTTGACGGGAGCATAGTCAGCCAGCTCAGCTCCGGTAACCGTGTCGGTATACCAGCGTGTATTGCCGCCTATGCCGCCTTCATCAAGAAAATCTTCGTTGATTTCTTCTTGGGGCGCTACTGTTTGAGCCTTTCCATCAGAGGACATAAGGTTCTCCTGCATTTATATGTTGGGGTCGGTCAACTAGTATATTACTAATGGTCTCGAAGGCTCTCGGAAGTTATACTTATGAAAAGAGCCCTGTTAAATTCGCGGCTGTTTTTATTACCGATCCTGACCAAGCGGAGCCTGTCGGAGTGCAACTCTCTGGTGAATTAGCCAAAGTAAGTTTTGCCAACCTTCTGCAGCTTGTCAGGAGTGGTGGTTTGGCTGGAAAAATTACCATATCGCAAGGGGCCCGCCTCGGTGCCATTTTGATTGATGGCGGCCTGCCGGTGCACGCTGAGGTGGAGGGGCTCGTAGGCAAAGAAGCGATATTCGAGTTCTTCCTCTGGAAAAGCGGCACCTTTTCTTTTACCGAAGGAATAGCGGCGGCCGGTGGGCGGACTATCTTTCTTAATACCGCCGGTGATACCTATGATACTTTCGATAGGCTATTGAAAGATGGCTTGGCTTATCTAGAAGCTAAGCAGTATCTCGATGAACTCGGGGTGGGACCTGATAGCGTTTTGAAAGTGGTCGAAGACAAAGACCGCGGTGACTATGCTCGTAAGTTGATGACCAATCCGGGGTTGGAGCGTATAGATGGAGTGCGCTCGGTTTCTGAATCGCTCAGCCATCTCTCTCTTTCGGGGCGCGAATTGACTTTGATTATTGCCGACTGGTTTGCCGGCGGGCTGGTGCAATTGGCTCGTATGCCCGGCAGTGAAAACTCGGTGGAATTGCCCGAATGGGTTGTTGCCCGTCTTAAGCAAGATAATCAAGACTTGGCCAAGGCGATCGTGGACATGGTCATTTGGGTGGACCGTGTCAAATGTTGGATGTATCAGACCGATGCCGACTTTATGCGGATCATCAATTCGTTGAAAACTGAGCAGGCGGCCGCCGGGCAAGCAAATTTACAAGATACTGCTAGAGCAGGGACCAGCGCTGGTTCCATTTCGGTTTCAAATGCCGGGTCAAATACTGGGTCAAGTACCGGGGCAAGTACCGGGGCAAGTACCGGGGCAAGTGCCGGGGCAAGTGCCGGGTCAAGTACCGGGGCAAATACGACAGCAAATAAAAGCTCAAACAGCGGCACAGCCAGTAGTGTCTCTGCTTATGGCGGGGCGGCCGGAGATGTAACCGCCCCGGCTAAGCCGCCAATTTAGTTGACCTGTTTATTTCAGTCCAGTTTAGTGCCGTTTAGACCAATTAAGTGCAGTCCAGTTTAGTCTGGTTGGCTCGGGCAATTCTGCACTGCTTTGACGAGATGGCGCACTCTTTCCACATCTATAGGGTTTTCCAGGACCCCTTGGCGCTTGAGCGAGCTGGCGACAATGACACCGTTGGCGATACCAAGCAGGGCGGAGCAGTTTTCGCTGGTGGTGCCGCTGCCTATCAAAATCGGCGTGTCGGGCAGGGCTTCTCTGACATTATTTAGATCGTCCCAATTGGGCGGGGCGCCTGTGCTGGAGCCGCTTACAATGATGCCGTCCGCCAGTCCTCTTTTGACTGTGTCGGCGGCGGCTCGTCCAATATCGCTGTCTTGACCAAGGGGGCTGGCATGTTTAACCATGACGTCTGCCAATATTCTTACCGAGCTCTGGGCTGCCAGCAAGCGTCGATACATATGCAGCTCATGGGCTTCGCCTTCAATTAGACCTTGGTCTGTGACCATGGCGCCGCTCAAGACATTGACCCTGATGAACTGGGCTCCGGCGGTGGCTGCTACTGCTAAGGCGGTCAAGCCGTCATTGCGCAAGACGTTCACCCCGATTGGTAGATCGCAGATAACGGCGGTGCGTTGGACGGCTAGGGCTAAGGCGCAGGCTGTGGATGTATCGACTCTGTTTTTGACGAAGGGCGCATCAAAGAAGTTCTCGATGATGATACCGTGGGCGCCACCACTTGCCAGGGCTGTGGCTTCTTGTTCGGCTCTCAAAAGGACGGGTTCGAGGTCTCCTCCATAACGAGGTGACCCGGGCAGGGGCAAAAGGTGGATGACGCCAATGACCGGGCGGTCTGTTCCGAATAGTTCGTAGAGCATCAAGATTCTCCCAGCTGATTTAGGCGCAACGTAAAGCAAACAAGAATAGTTTAGGAGGCTTGAAAACCATCGGGCGAAGCCTTATTAAAGCCTTCAAATTGCGCTCTGAAATAGGACCTTGCTTGTCAAGGTGATTGAGGTTGCGCTAATTGATAAACGGGGCTTGGCGGCTCCCCTTGGCAAGTTGCTTCTCTGCCCGTATGAGCAGGTTTCACCATATTCGGCAGCGCCTTGGCCCACAGTCTTTATGGAAAAGATATCAAGTTCTAGATAAGAGGTTCACCTTGTCTATTAACTCTATAGGCCCATAGACTTCAAATGCCCTTTTCTTTCCACTCAGATTCCATAAACCCAGGAAATACACATCCAAGAGCACTAACGACTCTCCAACTTTGGAACCTGGTTCTCTGAGTGAACACATCCTGAATTTCAGGAAAGCTCTTACTAGCAAATAGCACCTTATCCAGCCGACGCCGGAGACATCGACAGCCTCGGGGCTGCGTTGGGACTCTTCTGGCGCGGACGAACACCAGTTCGGAAGCGTGTGTCACGAGGGCGCAGACTCAATCGAGAAGATGGGTTTGTGACTGTCTGACGACATGGTGTGGAGGGACAGTGGACGGCGCGTCGAGGCAATCTCGCGCATCTTCCTGGTCCAGAGCTAGTTTCAACTGCATGGTGGGGCGATCCCGACCGGCATGCCTAACCGCTTGCATCAAGGGCCCGTGCAGCGTAGTGCGACTCAACGATGAGAGGTTGCACTTCGAAATCAGTCTTTTGACCCCTTTCTCATCCGAAGACAATCCAAACCCGAACGAGTTTTGCAGCCTAACTCCGTCATTTACAGGAGGCTATCGCCATGTGGGCGATGGTCGACGCTGCGCACTCGTCACAACAACCACAAGGAATCCCGACAAATGAAAACCACAACCAACACACGTTCCCCTGTCGATGCCGAGAAGCTCCTCAAGAAGGCGAAGGGCTCGATGATCTTCGGCCTCAAGGCCTGGATCAAGGCCCTCGAGATGTCCGAAGCCGGCAGCAAGAAGAGCACCAGCAAGTATGTCTACGAAGTCTCCGCCGATGCCGCCACCGGCTGCATCAAGCTGGCTTCCGACGGCAGTGTCGTGGAAGGCACGCTCAAGTCGCGCGACGACTGGGCTGCGATCGGCAAGCCGGCTCGCCTGGCTTCCATCGGTCTGCGCAGCCGCAAGGACGATCTGGAAGCCGAGCTGAAGGAGCGCATCGAGTACACCTTCAACGTCATGACCGGTGAGGCCTTCCTCACCCGCGCCGGCGTCGTCATGGCCGACGAGCCGAACGGCATCGCTGCTTGGGCTGCCGTCGGTCAGCCTGTCGAGGTTCGCCTCTTCCAGCAGCTCAACATCGCGCGTGAATACGGCAACCAGACCGCCTTCCAGGTGACGCGCGAGCGCATGATCAAGTACGGCGTCATTCGCAAGCCGCCGGTCGATCGCAGCGCTGCTGCCTCCGACGAGAACGACGGCGAAGCCTGATTTCGGGCTGCCGCTCTCTCGCCAGTTTCCCACTTGATCGGTGCAGGGCGGCAGAGGTTGCGCGAAAGTCGCATCCATGCCCGCTGCCCGTAAAACGAAATAGGGGTAACCCTATCTTTTAGCAAGAGGCTAAGAATGAAACTCAAATATGTTTTGCTTGCCCTGGTTGCCGTCATCTTTGCTCTGGCTCTGTCTGCGCCCAACTTCGTTGGCTCGCACCAGCAGCCGAGCGCGAGCGACTCCGGCCAGGTCTCCACCACCACCACCAATACCCGCGGTGCCCCTGTCGAGGTCAAGCTCGGCTACAGCGAGCTCCAGCGGGATCTCACTCAGAACCCCGGCTCCATCAAGAAGGTCATCTTCCTGAAGGAAGCCTATGGGGTTCAGACCGCCATCGTCGAAAAGGCTGATGGCACGAGGGCCCGCGTCGAGCTGCCCGGCGAAGCCGGCACCCAGGTGCTGCTCGATGCCGCCGGCAAGGGCAATGTCGCTGTAGAAGTCCAGAAGAAGGAGCCCGGCGTCTGGGAGAGCTACGGCGGTCTGATCATCATGATCGGCATCTTCGTGCTGTTCTTCTGGTTCATGCGCCGCGGTGGCCCGCAGGGCGGCATGGTCAACCAGGTCACCCGCATTCCGCAGGGGCAGAAGTCGAAGGAAGTGGTGACGTTCAAGGACGTCGCCGGTGCCGAAGAAGCCAAGCAGGAGCTGATGGAAATCGTCAGCTATCTGAGCAATCCGGGGCGTCTCAAGCGTCTGGGCGGCAAGGCTCCGTCCGGTGTTCTGCTCATCGGTGACCCCGGCAACGGTAAGACCCTGCTGGCCAAGGCTGTCGCCGGCGAAGCTGGTGCCGAGTTCCACGAGATCTCCGGCTCGGCTTTCGTGGAGATGTTCGTCGGTGTCGGCGCTCGCCGTGTCCGCGACTTCTTCCAGAAGGGTCGTGAGAAGCGCCCCGCCGTCATCTTCATCGACGAAATCGACGCCGTCGGTCGCCAGCGTGGCACCGGCGTTGGTGGCGGCAACGACGAGCGTGAGCAGACCCTGAACCAGATCCTGGTCGAGATGGATGGCTTCAACGACAACGAAGGCATCATCTTCATGGCTGCCACCAACCGTCCGGACATCCTCGACCCGGCGCTCACCCGCCCCGGTCGCTTCGGTCTGCACATCCTCGTGGATGCGCCCGACAAGCACGGCCGTATCGGCATCCTCAAGGTGCACAGCCGCAACAAGAAGCTGTCCGACAACATCTCGCTCGATGTCATCGCCAGCAATACCCCGGGCTTCAGCGGCGCCCAGCTGGCAGAGCTGATGAACGAGTCGGCTCGCGTGGCCAATCGCCGCATCGACCGCGAGATCAAGAAGCTGACCGACGCCGGTGTGAGCCAGGCGGACGCGGTGGCTCGCGTGCCCGAGAAGATCACGATGGAAGACCTCGACGAGGCTGCCGACCGCGTTCAGATGGGTCCGGCCAAGGAAGGTCGCGCCAAGCGCATGTCGCGTCTCGACATGCTCAACACCGCCGTGCACGAGCTGGGTCATGCCTGGGTCTCCCAGGACGCCTTCGAGCGTGACATGGGCGGCGACCCGGTCACCAAGATCACCATCGTTCCCCGCGCTCGCGCGCTGGGCTACACCATGGCCATGCCCTCGAGCGATCGTTACGGCATGACCGACACCATGCTCAAGGCCCGCATCCGCATGGCCCTGGGTGGTCGTGTGGCGCAGGAAGTCTTCCTGAACACCGTCGACACCGGCGCCTCCAACGACTTCAAGCAGGTCTGGAACATCGCCACCAAGATGGTCACCGAACTCGGCATGTCCAAGCTCGGCCCGATCTGCATCGGCGAAGGCGGTGGCAATCCCTTCCTCGGTCGTCAGCTCGCCAACAACCACCAGGTTGGTCCGGCGCTGGCCGACAAGATCGACGAAGAAGTCCGTCGCATCATCGACGAGTGCTACAACGAAGTCGTGGCCATGCTCAAGCGTGATGCCGACTGCTTCATGAAGGTCGTCGACGTGCTGATGGAGAAGGAGACCATCCTCGGACCTGAGTTCGTCAAGCTGCGCAACGAGACAGTCTGCGCCGTGCCTGCCAAGGCTCCGGCCCAGACCGCGGTTGCGGCTCCAGACGCGACGAACAGCGGCTCGGTTGCGACGATCACGACTGCGGTCGCGCTCATCGCCGCACCGGCCCAGACCGATGGGGCTCCCGGCGTGACTTCCGGTGTGGCTACCGATTCCGCTCCTGCTGCGGATTCTGCTGCTGCGGCTCCTGCTGCGGCGGACAAGGCTGTGGTCGCCCCTGGCGCCACCGCAGCTGAACCGGACAAGACTGCCAGCGACGGCTCGAACAAGCCGGTCTAAGGCGGACGTCAGGGACTGACTCTCACGGGCGGAGGCGCTCGCCAAGGGAACTAACTCTTCCCAGCGGGCGCCTCCGTCATTTTCAAAATCGAACAAGAATATCAGGCTCGAAAGCCTGAGGAGTATCTGGTATGTTTCGACTGCTTACCTTTCCCCTCTTTCTTGCCGCATTCGCCTTTTCCGGCGGCGGCAGCATGATGTCCGACCTGATGGCCGGCGTGGGAGGCTTGCCTTCCATCATCATCATGATTCTCGGGCTCTGCCTGCTTATCACCATCCATGAGCTGGGTCACTGGCTTGTGGCGCGGCTGTGCGGCATGCAGACTCCAGTCTTTTCCATCGGTTTCGGCAAGCGCGAATGGTCCTGGGTGATCGGCAGATTCTGGGAAACCGAATTCCGAATCGCCCCCATTCTTGCCGGCGGCTATGTCTCCATTCCCGAGTTGCTCGATGAGAGCACTCTCAACGAAGTGGCCAAGCAAGGCGGCGAAGTTCCGAAGAATTTCCGCGTCTTCCCGGTCTGGCAGCGCATCGCCGTTGCCGCCGCCGGTGTGGTATTCAACCTGGTCTCTGCAGTGCTGATGCTCTTCGCGCTCTTCGCCTTCCAGGGGCAGCCTGATTACAAGGTGCATTACACCTTCGTCAAGGACCTGTCTGGTCAGGTGACGATGGCTCGTGATGCTGGTCTTCAGCCTCAGGATCAGTTCGTCTCGGTGGACGGCCGCAAGATCGTCGCTCCCGACGATCTCTCCCGTGCTCTCAAGGACAACAAGGGCAAGCCTGTTACCGTTGTGGTCAAGCGTCCCAGCGGCGAGTTCACGACCACGGTGACGCCGAACAACGATGGCGTCATTGGTATCGGCATTGGTGTCAATGCCGAGCGTTACTACAAAGAGATGAGTGTCGGCGAAGCCGCAGCTCAATCTGTCACGGTTACCGGGCGCATGCTCGACATGACCGTGAAGGGCTTCGGCATGATGTTTGGCTTGGTTGAAAAGCCGGCCAACATTTCCGACGCCGACATGGAAGTGCGCGGCATCGTCGGAATCGTTCAGATGGGCGCCGGAGCTCTCGGCTCAGGTGTTTTTGACTTCGTCTGGTTCTTGGTCGTCATTTCGATCAACCTGGCGGTCATGAACATCCTGCCGATTCCGATGCTCGACGGTGGACACATCGTCTTCTTCTTGATCGAAGGCATCACCGGAAAGCCGGTCAATGCCAAGACCAAGGCTCTACTCTCCAACCTCTTCTTTGTGCTTCTGATCGGGCTCTTCGCATTGGGGCTCTTCAACGACATGAAGCACATCGTCGGCGGCAAGTAGGTCGCCACAATCGTTCAAATGGGCGCCACAAGCAAGGCTTTGTCCTTGCTTGTGGCTGCTCTACAATAGAGGAGAGAAATAATTGACCCTGTTTATCATCAGCGCAGTGCTCGGTCTGCTCGGCTTTGTCTGCGCAGCCTATGTCGGTAAGGGGCGATCCCTTTATCGAAACCAGGCGACAATTCTCTGGTTTTGGGTGATTCTCTTATCACCCGCGATCGCCTACCTCTACTGGGAAGGAGGTCCGCCCGTTGTTCTAGCGGTCTTCTTGCTCTTCTGTCTCGCCGAGATTCTCGGACTGCTTCTGTTCTGCTCTCGGGACAAGTCCTAAATAATGAGGGACTAGTTCTCAGGCTGAATAAAGAAATCCGGTGACTGTGGCGATTTCTTTGCGAAGCGAGTGTGCAACACTCGCTTCGTTCTTTTAGTTCTTTTTTGCCGGCGAGCTACTATAAGCCTCCGTGGAGTCAGATTTTGTCATTGCTCGGGAGTTCTCCAGGTTTTTGCAAGAGATTCCAGATTTTTTCTTGCAGTTTCTTCAACGCCTGTCGCGACAAGGTTTTTGGCGAGTCGCGAGATTGCCAAGGGGAAAATTTAATCTTGCCCTTTTGAACTTTTTCTTCGAAAAGTTCGTCTCTATTATTGTGTGCAGAGCGGCATTCTTACCTGTCTTCAGCTGTTGAGGAGGTCTTCTTTATGGATGGTATTAGGAAAACGACAAGAACTCGTAGGGCTGGCAAAGGCGCTGCTGATAAGGTTTATAACGCCCTTTGTTATGTTAGGCGTTATCTGGCTTGTCTAGGCGTAGACAAGATATTCACAACCAGGGACTTGATTCCGCTTGTCAAAAAGCGAAGCACGCTCGATTCTTATTTATCTAGAGCGGTGAAGGCTGGAGTTTTAGAACGCCTGACGCCTGGCGTTTTTCGCATGGTTGGTTCATCCAAGTCAAGATTGATTTCGAGTCTAGAAATAGCGGCTGCAAAACGGAGAGCATTTGCCGCACCGCTATTGGTATCAGCCTCGTCGGCATCTCAGACGGCTGAAGATGCAAATCAAGCTGTTCTGGAGTTCGCTACAACAGGCAGCTGTGCGAGCTTCGAGAGACCAGGAGTTTTTACCTTGGTTGGAGGGCGCCCATTCGTGCAAGAGGAGGAGCGAGTGTTTGTCAAAGAGATTGGTAATAGAAAGAAGGCACTTGGCGAGACGCGGGTCGGTCGTGCGTTGAGGGAGATTTGGCTGGAAGGTCGCCGCGTTGCTTGTCAGGATAGAGAAGGTCTGCGGCAGCGCTTGCTCTTGCTTTACGCTAGATTTAGTCGGGATGAAAGAGTGCTGGCTAATTCCTATCGTAAGTTTCTGCCTCAGTGGATAAGTGATGCCATGCCCAATCCTGCGTCAGAATCACTTGCATTGTTGAGTGAGTTACCGCGAATCAAGAAGAATGGCCGACTGAAAGAGTACAGCGGCTGCGCTAGGAGGCGGCTAGTTGTTTAAGGTTCCGAAGTCATTGACAATTGTGCTGCTTCGGTCGAGTCCGTCCACGGTTCTTATCTTCAGCTGGATGGGGTAAACTTTTCCTTGTCTGGAGGCGATGACTTGGCAAGACTAGTTGTAATTTTTCTGATCTTTGTTGTAGCGGTCAGCATCATTTGTCAGGTGTTGATTTCTAAAGGGTTGATGCCAGATCCAATCAAGTCTGGTCTCTTCAGTAATGAAGTGAAGCCTGTCGAAAATCTTGACGAGTTGCCGCTTTCTCCCTTTGTTCTACCGGGCTGCCAGTCAAAGGTTCAGTTTCCCGGCTCGCCGAGTCGAGCCGGTTCATCGCAGCAGCTTTATCCTGCTTTCTCCAGCTTTGGTCGCACTTGGATGGTCGCCGACAAAGAGCGTCGTCTCAGTGCGGCTGAGTTTACTTTGAACTCATTTGATGATGTCAATCTGGCTAAGAACCAGGATGGGACCGGGGCTTTGCCTACAGCTGAGTCTATAGGCAGCTTGTTCGGCAGCACCCTGGTAAGCGATCGTGGTGCTATTGGGAGAGATGGTGATAATACCGCTGGTGGTGCGGCAGCCGCTAAGCTGGTTGAGGACGCCCTCTCGCGCTTCGCTGGAAACTGGGTTGAGGACCAGGCTTCTACTGTGGAAAGCAAGAAGATTGTTTGCAAGAACGGTGTCTTCTATGGGCGCGAATTGAGCGGCACCATGAAAGACCTTTCCAAAAAGTACAGACTGAAAGTCTTCTGCAATTTTGACAAAACGTCGATGGTGATGGTGGCTGTGATCGGTACTGACAAAGGGGTAAAGTCGCCATTGGCGCAGAAGTTTCTCAATTCACTTGAACTTTGGTGAGCTTAGGTGAGTTTTGGTGAGCACCGGTGAGTTCTTAACGTTGTAAAATGTGCTTTCACGAGTCTATTTGGCAAGAGGTTTTCTATGTCTAGGTTGGTTTTAGTGCGGGACCCTCGCTTTCAGAAGCATCAGACACCGGATGCCCATCCTGAGACGCCCCAGCGTCTGGTCGCCATAGACCATGTCATTAGCAAATATGCGGTGGCTGCCGCCGTGAACGAGCTTGAACCTCGGAGGGCCGCGCCTGAGCAGGTGGCTCTTGTGCACAAAGATAGCTACATCGAAGAGTTGGAGCGTGGCGCTACCCGTCTGAGAGAAAGGCAAGGCAGTCTCGCCAAGCTTGATGCTGATACCTATATGGGTGCAGAGAGTTACGAAACGGCTCTGCTGGCTTGCGGCGCTGGGATGGTTGGTCTTGATGCTGTCACTACAGGCGGTGCGCATGCCGCTTTTGTAGCGGTGCGTCCTCCGGGTCACCATGCGCTTATAGATAAGCCAATGGGCTTTTGTCTCTTCAATAATATTGCTGTAGCGGCTCGCTATGCCCAGCAGTCATGCGGCTACAAGAAAGTTTTCATTATAGATTGGGATGTGCATCATGGTAATGGCACTCAGTGGGCGTTCTATGATGACCCTTCGGTGTTTTTTGTTTCATTCCAGCAATACCCGTTTTGGCCCTTCGATTCGGGATGGTACACAGAAGACGGTGCCGGTGAAGGACGCGGCTGTAATATGAACATTCCACTGCCGCGTGGCACCGGTGATCGCGGCTACTTGGCGGCTTTCGATCAACTGGTCGCTCCGCTGATGCAAGAGTTTTCACCTGATTTGATCTTGGTTTCGGCTGGCTACGACGCTCACAAGGACGATCCTCTCGGGCAGCAGAGAATTTCAACTGCCGGCTATGCCATGCTCAGCCAAAGAGTTTCTGACTTGGCCAAGCAATTGCAGGTACCCTGCGTAGTCTTTCTGGAAGGTGGCTACAACGTCAAGTCTTTATCGGAATCGGCTGTAGCGACCATGCGAGTCTTGAATGCTCGTTCGGAGGCTGAACAAGGCGAAGTGCATGCCTCTTATCTTATGCCTTTTGCCGCCGCTGATGCCGGGCATGTCACTGGGGACGAAAGCGCACATAATGTGGACGAGCGGATTGAAGAAGTGCGCCGGCATTTTTCTAAGTATTGGCGCTCACTGCGAAAAGTTTGAAAAGTTTGAGGGCTTGAAAAGTTTGAAGAGCTTGAAAAGTTTGAGGGCTGGCTTGTCAAGCTGGCGAGGCTAGCGACTCCGTTTAATTGGGCGTTTCGGTACAGTTTAAGCAGAAATAGTAAGCCGCTCTCGGAAAGATGGCAGGTTTTGTCGGTTTTTCGCCCTCAGCCCGCCCTGGGCATATCTTGAGTTGAATAAGAGCATTGGTTAGGTTTCAGTCCCTAACTTTCAGTTTTTCTTTTCAACAAAGCTTCTATCAAGAAACCACTCAACAAATAACCTCTTTCGCTTGCGACTCAAGAAGTAGCTTTCTGAGCTATTTATTTTGAGCCGGCTGAGCAAACTGTGGTGAATTGGGTTTGATTGGAAGCTGGTACAACCGCCGCGGTCGCGTAGTCGTCTGCGGTAGACCTGGTGCGACGGTGATGGTCACCGGCGTATGTTGGGGTCGGCCGGTTGGAATTAAAAGCTGAATGGAGCTTACCTATGAGTAATGAATCCAAGCTGAATCTATGTCTGCCAAGCGCCGGTCAGGAGGAGGATTGGCGCCAGCTCTACGAAGCTGCTTTTCCTGTCGATGAAAGGATGACTCTCTCCGATTTGCTGCAGTTGCTTGCAGACAAGAAAATCCTTTTGCATCGAACCACTGATGAAACCGGTGGTTTGCTCTGCTTTTCCATAGTCACTCCAATGTCCAACTTTGCCCTTCTGGCTTATATCGCTACTGACCAGAGCAAGCGCTCAGGCGGTGTCGGCAGTAAGCACATGCGTGCTTTGCTCGATATTCTCAAAGCAGCTTATCCCTCTCACCTGGGGCTGTTTCTTGAGATCGAGTCTACTCGCGAGAAGGGTCTGTCTGTCGAAGACGAGAAAGTGCGGATGCGGAGATTGCAGTTCTATCTTAAGCTCGGCGCCAAGAGGCTTTCCGATAAGGACTACATACTGCCGAGTTTTGTCAAAGGGGCGCCGCCTCGGCAGGGCGAATTGCTCTGGTTTGAGTTTCAGAATACGCTCGATGATGATCCGGAGCGTAAGGTTGGACCCGTGGTCTGCGAAATCTATACCCGCAGCTATGGCGTACCGACCACTGACGGTCATTTCACCAGAGTGATGGGTCAGTTTCCCGCTGTCGACCAGGCTACCTGTCAAGTTCGTGCATCTGATCCGGCTGAAGGTGCAGTCGACCAAGGCGGCTCTGTCGATAAGACTGTGCCTGCAGGTGATGCCGGAGCTGTTTCGTCTGTCTGGGCTCGCTTCACCGGCTGGTTGGCTCACTGTCTGCGTCTGATCAAGAATTGGCTTAGAAAGCGGCTTCAGTGGCTGCGTTCTTAGTGGTGGTTTTGTCAGCGCTTTCTAAGAGCGAGACCGGCAAAGGAGAGCATGGAGTTGTCTACCCTCAAGGGTTGGCTTCTCTGTGCTCTTCTTTTTCAGTTTGACTACTATAGAAAATCGCAGAGCTGCACCGATCTGCAAAGACCGGCAAAGAACGGCAAAGAACGGCGTCTTAAGCCAGCTGTTGTCGCAATTAGCAAAAAAGAACAAGCGATTTCTTGTCTGGAGGTTTGTCTAGCCGCACTGTAGGAGCAGATTTAGGAGCTGATGTACAAGCTGATTTAGGAGCTGGGAAAGAGCACTAGTGAGCTATTGGTTCTTTTAGCCTGTTCTAGAGCCTCTAGGGCGCATGAAATAAGGATGCCGGGATGTTCGCAAGTGTCTGGAACACTGGCTATTCCAAAGATTATGCAGACATTGTTGGCATCGAGACCTGGTGCCAGCGGGCTCTGCAAGAGCGACTGTTCTATGCGGCCGCAGAGCTGCACTGCCTCGTTGCAGCTGGTGTGGGGCAAGACCAAGCAAAGCTTGGGGTCTTTGTAATGGCATAGGCAGTCGAGAACACGTCCCACTCCTTGGATACGTGAGGCGCTTTCGTGTAGCAGCCTTACCGAAGGCAGGCTGAGAGTGCCGTCGTTTAGTCTTACTGCCAGTTCGAAAACTACAAAGGCGAAAGGAACTTGGTAACGCTGATAGCGGTTGAATTCTTGAATAAGTAGGTGGTAGGCGTAAGCTTCTGAAAAGAGACCGGTTTCTTGGCGGCGCATCTGCCACTGCAGGGTCTCAAGCATGGTGCGGTCGAGGTCGGCGGGGGCGGGCAGATCGGGGCGAGCCGAGCGTACAGGGGCTTCCGGCCTGGGGGCTGGGCTTGCCTCTTCAATTATCGGCGCTTGTTTGCTGGTGTCGACATATGAATTGAGGGCCCGGGTCGGGTCGCATTCGGCTGATATGAGGCTTTGAATGAGAAAAGTGTCCATGCTGTCATGGCTCCAAAGCACTGCCGCATCGGCGGATTCTCCAGAGTGTAGGGTCCAGCTGGGCCCTTCTTCTGAGCCATCAGCCGTGCACACTTTTAGAACAAAAGTGGTGGGTGAATTGGCCGCTTTCCAGGGTAGTTCGATCACTGCCCGAGGATGCTTGCCGGCCTGCGCCATGGCAAAGTCGAGATCTTGAATGCTGGGTATAGTGGCTAGTTTGGACAGCTTGATGTTGGCGCCGGCCGAAGTCTTAAAAGAGTCGTGCAAAGGCATGGAATAAATCTCTGCGGATAGTAAGTGTGGGCTCCTGTTGTTTCCTACCCAGCCAAGCACTCAATTCAACCGCTCAAATCTAAAACTAGTGGCTCTATTTGCTGACAGGTGCCCAAAAAAGCGGCCTGCAACCTGAAGAATCTAAGACCAAAACCTGAGACTAATTTCTGAGACCAAAGCCCGAGACCAATATCTAAGACCAAAGCCCGAGACCAATATCTGAGACCAAAGCCCGAGACTAAAGCCCGTGACCAATATCTGAGACTAAGATCAGCGAGTCGAGCAGGCTGGTTGGCCTAGCTAGCGAATTGGTTGAGATTGGCCTTGCCCAAATTGGCGCTTATTTCAGAGCCTAATGCCAACGGGCATGCAGATAACATCCTTCTCAAATAAGAGACCTGTAAAGAGATCTAATTGAGATCTCATGACAGGGAGTGTAAGGCTGTTTTTGAATTTTAATCTCTTTCTCTTTCTGAACCAACGCCACTTTTCTTCGCAATAAAACTCTGCGGCTCTCAAGCTAATTTACACATGGAACTCTGGTTCTGCGTGTCTAACGGGCTTGGTGAAATTGAGCGCGGAGAGTATGCCGAGAAAGGTGCTTCAGTCTTGCGCCCTGGCTTAGATAGCCGATTGCCGCAGGACGTCTGTCTTTAACTACAGGAGTATTCCCATGCTATTTGCATATCCGGAGTGGTTTCTCGCCGCTCTGCTTGTGCCTGTTTTCTGGTTTGTGCTCAGGCGTCGCGGCAAGATTGGCTTGACCGACGTCGGTGGGCTATCGGCCAGGGCAGGCAGTCGTTTCCTCATCTACTTGCCGGGGCTTCTCTTCACCTTGGCCTTCCTGGCTTTGGTGACGGCTTTGGCTCGTCCTCAGCAGATTTTCTATGAGAGCGACGTCACGGTCAAAGCTCGCGACATCATAGTGGCTGTGGACAAGTCCGGCTCGATGTCCAGCCCCATCACCGGTCCATTGCCGCGCTCTGTTGTCGGCGAAACCGATCTCGACCGTGACTGGCCAGGCAAACCTCCCAAGGTGGGCGAAAAGCCGGCCGATACTTTCCGCGGGCAAGAGATGCATTCCCGACTGGAAGTTGCTCAAGCTGCCGTTCTTGACTTTGTGCGCAATCGCCACGTGGCCAAAGCCGGCGACCGCATCGGCATCATGGTCTTCGACGACACGCCTGTGTGGTCGTGGCCTCTCACCCATGACCTGAAGATGATCTACCGCAAAGTGCGCTTCGTCGACGAAGGCACCGGTGGTGGTACCAACTTCGGCAACTATCCGCCCGGTCCATTCGACAAGGCTGCCGAGCACTTTGATGAATTGGGCAAGGCTCAAAGTCGAGTGTTCATCATGGTCACCGACGGTGAAAACAGTCTCAGTCCGGCCGCCTGGTCGCGCATCACCGACATCATCGAGAAGTACAACATGCGCTTCTACGTGATTGGAGTGGGCGAAACCATGGCCCGCGGCTATCCCGACATCATGCGCCTGTCCGAGAGTGTCGGTGGGCATGTGTTCGCCGCCGAAACCGCTCAGGACATGCAGAGGATCTTCACATCCATCGATGAACTGGAGCGTTCCAATATCAGCACATACGGCGCCCAGAAGCGGAAGGAGCTGTTCATGCCCTTCGCTCTTGCGGCTCTCATAGCGCTTTTCCTGGCACTGGGTGTGCAGGCGCTTGTGCATAACGAGTAGTCCAAGGAGATTTCTACTATGGCTATTTCAAGGAAGCTGTCCCGATTTGGCATCGGGGCGGCGCTTTTCTGTGTCCTTGTGGGAGTCGTGATCATGGGCTTCGGTGCCAAACGACTCTTCACTTACAGTTGGCCGATGGTGGTCAGCGACTTTGGCAGAGCGGCCCAGTCCACCGACGGCAACAAGGCGATCGCGCTCTATGACCTGGGTCTCAAGGCCTACCGAGCCGGTGCTTACCAGGATGCTCAGGAGATTCTCACCAAGGCATACTCTGCCATGACTGAGGAGAACCAGAATCCTCTCGGTATCGACCACGACCTGGGGGCGCGTGTGCAGTTCTTGCTCGCCGTCTCGTACGAGCGCAGCAAGCAGAACTTTATGGCGATCGAGGCTTACAAGCAGGCTCTGCGCCACGACCCCAATCACCTGGAGGCCAAATACAACCTTGAGCGCCTGCTTGCCAAACGCGGTGGCGGCGGTCAGGGGCAAGGCGAGGGGGATGGGGAAGGCAAGCCTGGTGACAAAACCGGAAGCGGTCAGTCTCAGCAAGGCAAGAAGGGGATTTAAACATGGAGACAAACAAAATCGTCTCCCTGGTGGAGACTCTTCTGCACTTTCAGAACCCGGTCGTGCTCTGGCTCTTGCTGGTGCTGCCCGTTTTCTGCGCTGCCGGGCTCTGGCTGGCTTTCAGTCGCCGCCGCCACATGGTGGACAGTTACGGCGACCCGGGCTTGATCGAACGCTTTGTCGAGCCGGTTTCGCGCTGGCGCATCGTTCTCAAGTCGCTGGTCTTCGCTCTCTGTCTCGCCTGTCTCATCGTCGCTCTGGCGCGACCCACCCGTGATTCGGGCAAGGTCGAGTTTCCAGTCGGCTCGATGAATGTGATGACTATTGTCGACGTGAGCCGGTCCATGGCGGTGCCCGACTATAAGGGGCAGCTGCCCGAGCCTTTCGCTGCTGGTCGTCGGCTCGACATGGCTCGACATCTGCTTATCGAAGAGGTGGCAGGCACGATTGGCTTCAACCAAATCGGTATCGTCACCTTCGCCGGCGAGGCTTTCCCGCAGGCCTTCGTCACCGACGACATGTACCCGCTCAAGTGGGTTGTCACCCGTGCCGTCAATGTTGGTCTGGCGCCTGGTGAAGGCAGTCAGATGGCGAAAGCTTTCAATCTTGCTTTTCGCATGCTCGACCTTGATGCCAAGCCGGGCGGACGCAATGTCATCGTGCTCTTTTCTGATGGCGGTAACGATTCGCCCGATGCCGATATGCAGTTGGTCATGCGCGAGTTGAAAGCGCGCAAGATCGATCTCATTGTCGTTGGGCTCGGCAAGACCAGTCAGTCTCCCATTCCGGTTGAAATGCTGGAACCGGGCGATCGGCGCGGTCAGAACGGCAAGTACTATCAGGTCGATGGCGAGATCGTCACCACCCGCCTGGAAGAGAACAGCTTGCTTCTGCTCAAGAACCGCGTCGGTGGTCGCTATGTACGAGTCGAGAAGGCTTCGGACTTCAAGATGACCGACATGGTTTCGCGGGCGCATGTCACCTACAAGCCCGGCCAGCAGGAACTGTTCCACTGGTTCCTTGGCGGTGCCTTTATTCTTCTGGTCATCGGGCTGGTCCTGCCCCATCGCGTGGCTTTGGGCAAGTCCGCTCCTAGCAAAGGAGAACGGTCATGAGAAAGAAGAACTCTCAAATGAGCGGTCTAACCGCCGTCCTTGCCGTTCTGGCAACGGTGGCATTGGTTCTGGCTGCTCAGATTGGTTTGTTTACCCTGACCGGTGACCAGGTCAAATGGCCTGAGTTCCCGGCTGCCGAGAAAACCGCTCCGCCTTCAGCACCGAGTGTGGTGGCGCAGTTGGAGCGCGATTTCGCCTATCGCATTGGCGATGTTGTGCCGGTTGTGCTCTACATCAAGGAAGCACCGGACACGCGGGTGGATCTCAATTCGATCGCTTTGGAAGGCGATTTCGAGATTCGCGGCAATGGCAAGCTCTATCAGGAGACCACCAAGGAGGGCGGGCGCATCTTGCGCTTCCAGCTTTCGCTGCAGAGCTTCTCTGCCGCCCCTTCGGTTTCGACCAAGGCAGCAGTCAGCTACCGCGTGCTCTCGACCAACGAAGAGTATACGGTTTCACTGCCCGCTCTGGCTGTTTCCACTTCCAATACCTGGGATCAGAAAGACCGTATCGTCGAAGGTGCTCTCATCGTGCTGCACGGCTGGCACGGTTGGATCAACGGCGGGCTGCTTGTTTGCGGGCTTTTGCTCAGCATTTACGGTTACCGCCGCTACCGTTATTACAAGAGCCTCTCCCCCGAAGCTCTCAACGCGCCGCGCCGTGCTAAGCGCTTTGTGGTAGCCCGCATTCGCTTCGATCGAGTCTGGAACAAGATCGAAGCCGGTGATCTTTCGGCTGCCAACTATATCGAAATCGAGCGTATCGTGCGTGCTCTCTACGAAATTGAGAGCAAGACCACGCGAGAAGCCGGTTTCTGGTTCCTCTACGGCAATCGGGGTCCGTACCAAGCTGTGGATATTTTGCATCAGTGCGACCGGGTCATCTATCTGGGAGAAACTCTCTCGGTTGAGGACAATCAGCTGATCAAGACCACTTTCGACAAGCTCGTGCCGCACTATTCGCCGGAGGATCTGGCTGTTGCGGCTGAAATTCTTGCTTCACCGAGCGAGCGTCGTCGTATGCGCGAGGCTAACCCCGGCTCCTTCCAAGGACGTCGGCTTCAGCGCGAAGACGATCAAACGCAAGACTAACCTAACAAGTAGGAGTGCAAAATGCCCGAATCTTACCTCTGGCACATGATTGTGCAAACTGTTCTGCTCACCCTTTCGCTCATGTATGTCGTGCCGGCCGTCACCGACGGCGGTGTGGCCGTGCGGCGCAATAGTTTCATCCGCGGCATCCTGGGGCTGGTTGTTCTGGCCCTGGGCAACAAGGTGCTTTGGCATGTCATCGTCGCTGCCGGCGCCATGTCTGCTGCTCCGGCTACGATTTTGACGATGGGAGTGGTGGCCTGGCTGGTCAACGCCGTCGTCATCTTTGTGGTCGGCAAGATCATGCCCGGCGTTCTTCACGTGCGCAGCTTCGGCACTTCCATGGGCGCGGCTCTCGCTCTCATGGTCTGCGGCTGGCTGATCACCCGCTTCATCTAAGTTCCGAGAAAGAAGGCAGTTTCGGCTGCCTTCTTTCTTCTTTTTCTCGCTATTACGATACTTTGTAATAAAAGGAAATGGCTTACATGCGCCTTTATAACGCAGAACTTAGGCAACAAATTTGAAATTAATTCGGGCGACCAGATCTTAACCTATTTGCTTGTTATCTTCAGTGTATATGGTTTTGTGGTGCTGCCACTTCATGTGGTGGCGCCGCTTTGGCTTGGTGGTGTAAAGTGGCATGGTTGGCGCGTTTGCGCTATGTGCGATGTGCTCTTTGTGTTGCTTTTCCTTGGTGTAATTACGATCTAGATCGAGAGATTTTCTTGTCTAGAGGATAGTTATAGACCTATGTTGAGTCTATATTTCCAACCATCAAACCTAAAGGAACCTGTCGAAAGAACCTAGCAACTCAACTTCCAATGCCTCTTTTCTGTCCTTAAGGCGCCGCTCTTCGCGGTATCGACAACTACCAACTACCAAGCTCAATCATGAATCTTCTCATCGCTCTGAGTTCGCTTCTCTGCCTGGTTTTCCTCACCGGTGCCCTCTTCCTCTGGTACAACGCTCGCTACGAAGCCCGCTCCATCTCTGCCTCGCGCAGCCGTGACCCGGAGGCGCTGCGCCGCAAGATCGAGAATTTGGCCGGCGGCATCATGCTCAGGCTGGTCGCCGACTGGTGGACTCGGCAACTGGCTCAATGTCTGCGCGCCGATGCCGCTCTGCAAGCCCGGGTGCTGGCATCGGCGGCTCAGCATTCGGTCTTCTCGCAAGAGCAGCTGGAGCAGCAGTTCCGCAGCCGCTTCGCTCTCTTGGCGGCACAGCGCCTGTTGACCAACTATCCGAGCCCGCTCCTCATCCAAGCCGGTGCCGAGGTCACTTCCGGCTTCTTGGTCGATGTCTTGGCGCCCATCTGTGCCTACGAACCGGCGCTTTTCCCGACCCGGCGCATGACGGTCAAGCGTGACTGGGTGCGCCTCTCGCTCGGCGGCGGCAGTGGTTCCCTCGTCTACCGGCGCGGCTACTACCGTCTGCGTTGCCCGGCCTGAGCGCCACAGGCTCTTCCTCGCTCATTTTTCACAGCCACATTTCTGGAGATTGCCATGTCTTTTGCCGATCAGGTTTCCGCTCAGGCCAGCCTCGGTGCCATGCGCTGCGAGCGCTTCCGCAGCCTCTGGCATCACATCGAGCTGGAGCATGTCGAGCCCGAGCTCATCGCCCTGGCCTACAAGGCGGTGCCGAATCTGCCGGTGCGGCAGCGCTTGACCATGCGCCACTTCCTCGATGCCTTCTTCGAGCCTGAGGCGGCCGAGCAGATGCTGCGGTTGCCCAACAGCTACTGGTTCCACTCGGTCTTCGCCCAGGCGGTGCTGACCGCTGCCATCAATGGCTGCTGCCTGGAGACCGACCGTCGCAATCGCATCAGCCTGGCTGTCTACAATCTGGCGGTTGAGGCTCTGCGGCTGGCTGCTTCTGCCCGTTTCGACTTGTCCCTCACTTTGGATCGGCTCAGCCCCGCGCAGGTGGCGGCGCGCACCATCCAAGGCATCTTGGTGCTGCGCACTAAGGGCAGCGGGCGAGAAGCCGAAGCCGAGATTCTGGTCAATTCGATCTTCAAGATCGACTGACCGGCTGCTTGAGACGGAGGAAGGAGAGCCTGGGGCTTTCCTTCTTCTTTCTCTTTTTTTGCCAAGATATTATAGAAAATAGTAGGAAATGCGAAAAAATGAACGGGATAGGTCTCGCCAGGCGAGTGGTCTATCCCGTTCAAGTTGACAGGGCGCAGTTCAACCATGGTGGTCGAGACTGCGCCCCATCTTTGTTGCCGGCATCAGCTGAATCAGCTGCGCTTCCGCTTGGAAGCAGCCGGCTTCTTCTTCTTGGCGGCGGGCTTGCGAGTCGACTTCTTCTCGGCGGCAGGCTTGACCTCCTCGCCTTCGTCGTCGTCCTCGCCATCGTCGTCGCGCAGCACCCAGTCATCGTCTTCGGTGACCGGCTCGTCTTCGAGGGAGAGCGTCGTGCCGTGCGGCATGTTGCCCGGGGTGTCCTCGGTGTAGAGCGTGCCGTCGGGAGCGTAGAACGACCGGCGGTCGTCATCGCCCCTGAGGATGTCGATGGTGCTGCCGAAGAGCTCGCCATCGACATAGATGCCGGCGAAGAAGCCCTGGGCACGACGGTCGTAGTCACGGAGCTGGCCGTTCTGGACCTCGTCCCACAGGAAGCCGATCTCGTGCACCTGATGCTGCATCACCGTCAGGGTGGGCTGGGTGTGTTCGGTGGTGGTGAACCAGCCGGACGCCAGCTTGCCATCGAGGCTGCGGATGATGGCGGGGTAGTGCCGCTGCTGCCATTCGACCAGCGCTGCGTCACCCTCGTTGCGGCGCTTGAAGTCGCCGATCATGAAGAGGGTGTGGTTGTTGGCCAGGAGCGCCGAGTTGTACGGCAGCACCCGGACGCGCGGGTTCTTGTTCAGGTAGAGGAAGTTGCGGAAGTCGATCGGCAGCTTCCGGAGCGGATCGGACGGCTGGTCCGCCGCTTCCGGATGGTTGTCGACGTAGTTGTCGCGACGTTCCTTTTCCTGGCTCACCCGCTTGACCAGCTTGTGCTCGGTCAGGATGGCAGGGATGTAGACGACCTTGGCCTTGCCGACCGCGAAGCTGCCGATGTACTTGCTGGCTTCGCGACGCAGGTACTGGACCTGGTCGTCGAAGCTGCCAGCCGCCAGCGCTGCCTTCACCTCGGGCGGATGCTCGGGGCGATGCAGGTAGTTCTTCTCGCTCTCGAAGAGAGCCTGGAAGGCTTCGTTGTTGACCATGTGCCCGAGGAGAACCACGAGGTCCGGCTGGTAGTCAGCCAGGAACTTCATGATCTCGACGTGCATGTTGCGGTCGTGCATCGGCCACAGCGTGTTGGCGATGGCCACCACGCGCGTGCCGTTCGGCAGACTGACGGTATGGATACCCGCTTCTGCCAGGGACGTCTTGGCGATCTCTTCGACCGTGACGCCCTTGAGCCGTGTTGCTCTGTTAGCCATGATACATACTCCTGTTGTTATGCCGGCGCCAGCATGTTCTCGTCGTCGAGCTTGTCGAAGAACGAGAGCACAGCATGGGCGAGCTGGTTAGAAGAGTCGAGACGCAGGACGTTGGGGAACGCCAGGCCTTCGTTGTACGGTTGCGGCATGACGATGGCGCCGAGCGCAGACTGGGCGACGCCCACCGCGGTTTCGGCGTTGTCCTCGACGATGAGGGGGATGCGCTCCTCGAGCATGACCCGCTTCTTGGCGTGGGTGCTCGAAAAGAGGATGTTGCTCTTGTGGACCACATGACCCAGGTGCTTGAGGATGAGTTCCTCGGTGACGCGCTGGGCGATGCCGGTGCCGACCGTCGCCGAACCGTCCGGACGGGCGTCGGTGGCGCCGGGCGTCCAGGTGCAGATGACGATGTTGATGCCGGCTTCCTTGAGCAGCTCCATCTGCTCGACCACGCCGGGCAGGGGCGAGAGGTCGCCGTAGCCGCCGGTGGCGCGTCGCACGAACTCGAGGAAGAGTTCGCTGAACTGGTCAGGGCTGATGGGGGTGTTCGGGTCACGCGCCATGTCGTAGAACTCGCGCTTGACGCCGTTGAAGCTGTAGCCGAAGTGCGCGGAGGCGAAATCCTGGAAGGCGGACTCCCAGTCGAACACCACGCCGTGCAGGTCGAACATCACGGTACGGGACCACTTGTAGTACGGGTCGTTCACTCGCGTGAGCGAGGCCGGCGGCCAGTTGGGCGCGGACACAGTCGCCAGCGCCAACTTCGACCCGCCGGTTTTCTTTGCGTTAGTCATTTGTTTGCTCCTTGTGGGAATGTTTGACAAACACAAGCCGAAGCGAAAGAGCCGCTACCTTTAGGTTCGGCAGCGGCTCTTCTTTCGACTTGGTGGGTTGAAGTTAGTAGACGGCGGTCTTGTAGACCTTGTTGCCGTCGACCATCGCGTGGCGCCGCTGACCGTCCTCGCCGACGACCGGCAGGATGGGCAGAAGCTGGATGTGGAGCTTGCCGCCGTGCACGCAGCCTTTGCTCACACCCTTGGTCCAGTTCGGCTTGACCGCGTAGCTCATGAACGAGTGACGCGGATCGGACAGGTGACCGCCTTCGAACGAGCGAATGACGCCGCGCTTGGTGGTGCGGCGGGAACGCTTGCCGAGGCGGTGCGTGTGTCCGTGCCAGACGCTGCGACCCGTGTTGTCGGATTCGGCAGCCGGGCTCTGGCCGGGCTTGGAACGCACCTTCATGCCATGGATGAAGTCGATGTCGCCGTTGACGACGATACCGCCAGCCATGCCACCTTCACCGAGGGAACCGTAGATGAAGGTGATGGGGTCATCCTTGGTGTAACCCATCAGGTTGTGGAAGTTGAGGATCGGCTCCTTCGTGCTCGGGTCGATGAGACCGGCCACGTTGCCGTTGGGGTCGATCTGGGTGCGGCGGTTCCGGTCCTCGTGGTTGCCGAGGATGTAGAACACGTGCATGGCGCCCGAGAGTCGGATGACCTCGTCCATCATGCGGCGCACTTCGTCCAGTTCGTGCTGGGTGTTGGCGATGACGCCCGGGGCCTTGGGCCAGCGGGACAGACCGAACATGTCGGCGGCGTCGCCGATGATGATCAGGATGTCGGGGTTGTTGTCCGCCAGCCATTCCTTGACCATCCAGCTCACCTGCTTGTCGTGCGCCGGGATGTGCCAGTCCGGAAGGATGGCCACCGTGGTGCCGTCGGGCAGGGTGAGGTCGATGATGCCGTGATAGGCGAGATAGCCGAGGGCCTTCTTGCCGTTCAGCGACTTGATCTTCTCGCGCAGTTCGGCGCGAGTACTCGAGACGTCGATACCCTTCTTGGCGCCGAGCTTCTTGATGATGCGGTCCAGTGACCGGGTGCTCGTGCGCCGGGAGGGTCGTACAGAAATACTGTTTTTCATGATTGACTCCTTTGGCCTCTAGCAGAGAGGCGTTCAAAAATTGTTGAAGCCCCGTCTGACGAGGCCGCGTTGGACTTACCGAGGTAAGCGGGCTTTGCACGCAGCCCTGTCGAGCAAGACTTGCTGGGTCTTGCTCACTAAATGGGAAAACTCAATCATCCCGACTAGACCGGCATGACGCAGACCAAGAACAGCAACGCAACGTCCAAAGAATTTCCGCAGGCTGAGTTAGGCTGTACTAAACCTAGCTTTTGAGAAGCCGCCTGGGTATTTGGGGTCGTATGGATTGGTTGGGGTCTTGGGTGATTACGCCAGATAAGTTGGGAGATGAATTACTCCTAGAACTTAATAGTTCCCCGAGAACCAGTACAAGTAAGCTTCTATAGTCTTAGAGAGAGATTAGGATGGTAAAGCTATTAGCGTAAGCTCGCCACTTTCCCAAAGATTTGTTCGCCTTAATGCAACTCTTCTTTCAAAGCAAGCCAGGTGGCATGCCAAGCGGGCGATACTTCGACTATTTTTGGGGTATGCTGTGGCTTTCGTTAACTTGATAACGTGGTTCGCTTAATGCCACGTTTTGGGATTGGCCAGGCTAGCGCTAGGCGCTTTGACTGATTGCCTGGAAGAGCTGTTCTCGGGGATTCTTTTCGCTGTAAAGCTCTTTCAGTTTTTGATAGTACTTAACTTCTTCTGCCGACAGCTGTTGAGGAATAACAACGTCGATGGTGACTAACTGGTCGCCACCGGCAAGTCCCAGACCCTTCAAGCGATAAACTCGGCCAGGCTGGGTTAGTGGTTGAATCTTCATGACCACTTTGCCAGTGGCTGTAGGAATTTCAATTTCGGCGCCGAGCATGGCTTCGTAGATTGTCACCGGCACATTGATAGTGATGTCTCTGTCGATGACACCCAAGACTGGGTGCTGTCTTAACTTGATCTTGAGAATTAAGTCGCCGTAGGCGCCGGCGCGCATATCCCATTTCCCTTGACCGGTTTTCCTGATCTCTAGACCATCGAAAAGTCCCTTGGGAAAGTCTATTTCCAATACTCTTTCGACGGTGAAATAGCCGACACCGCGACAGGTAGTGCATTGCATGCGGTTGACCGGCTTGAGATTGATGCACTCTTCGCAGGCCTTAGGGTCTGAAATAGTCAGCTGTCTGTGGGTGCCTTTAATGGCTTCTTTCAGGGTCACATCGATTTCCATTTCGAGCGATTGCGCCTGAATTTTGCCCTGCACATTCTTTATTTCTTGAGTCTGAGCTTGTTGGGTGCTTTGCACAACTTGCTGCACTCCGGAAGTCACCTTGTTCCATAGAGCGCGCACGTCGGATGTCTGCCTGAAGACGGCACTGTTCTTGTCATATTCGCGACGTCTATTAGGATCTGACAAAGTTTCGTAGGCTGTACTGATGTCTCGCCATGTACGCTGCTGCAATTCAGGGTCGAGGTCAGAGGTGATGGCCTGTGGTCCGAATTTATCGGAAAGCGCCGCATAGGCGTCGACAATGTCTCCCGGTGTAGCGTTGGGGCTCACTCCGAGAATGTAATAGAAATCTTTCGGAGCCTGGGACGTGCTCTGAGATTTGACTTTCAGTCTCTCTTCGTCGGTGTTCATAATCCGGGGATGCTGGCCTGTTATCTGAAGAAGCTCATTTTAGATTAGCAGAAGAGCCAGAGAAAGCCTCTGTCTCTCTTGATCATGGTGCGGGTCGGCTAACAGAAAAAAGAAGAAGAATAGTAAGGGTGGACAAAGACTCGCGGCATGATTGTCTTATATTTGCCCAGCCTCCCGTGCATTTATCGTTTATTATCAGCCCTTAAGCTAGAATTTATGTCAATGTCCGGCTAATTTCTCGGCGTAAGTCTTTGAGAATCCGTACAAGACGTCGTTTTCAGTCAGTACTGCCATCTTTTGTGCTGAAACAAGTAAATGGGCTTGCTTGGAGAGTGTGGAAACTCTGTTCTCCAAAGCTTGTCCAAGATAAAGCACGTCGGCCAGTCTCTTAATTCGACCGCCGCCATTGCCCATTTCTATGCCGCTTTGGGCGAGGCTTGCTACTCTTGTGAAAATTATCGGCACCATCGATACAGCACTCAAGCTCTTTTCTAGGCCGTTAGGATCTTGGCAATTTACACCTAGTTCTGCCCTTAGTCTTGAGCATTCGCTATCGTGTGCAGTTAACTCTCTAGTTAGGGCTTCTACCTGTTCCAGCTCGTCGAGGCTGCTTTCGGTTTTGCCTTTGGCGCTAAGCGGCACGGCTGTTCTGTTTTCTTGCAGCCAGTTCTTGAGCTTCTCAACCGCCCAATCGCCCTGTCCCTTGCCGCAAAGCCGGTCGAGGCTTTCCTTGCCTTTGCTGTAAATATCATTGTCCTGTTCTATGCCAAGTCCTTGAGCCACTTGCAGCAGTGCAGCCAATATTTTAGTTTCGTCTTCTTGGTCTCTTAACTCGGTGGCGAGGCGGATTCTTCTTTCTTCGGCTTCGCTAATTTTGGCATTGTAATTACTCAATCCAGTTTTGTTTTGCGGTTCCAGATAAGCTGAAGCCGCCAATGCCGCCGGTCTGTAAGCGAGGCGATTATTGAAAAAACGGCTGGTTGGTTTGAGTACATCTTTGTTCAGTTCCAGCAGTGCTTCTTTAGAGTTTGTCTCAGTCTTGGAAGGCGAAAGTTTTTCTCGATTATTGATTGCTGCTTGCTTGAGAGAAGCCGCTATTTGCAGGGGAAAGTTGAGGCGGCTTAGCGGCATGTATGAAATTTGAGGCGCATAAGGGCGAAATGCCGGGCTGCCCGAGCCATTATCGGGGTTTTGTGCAGAGCTTGCGCCCGCACCGCCTAGAGCCAGGCAAAATGCGGCAAGTAAACCGAGATTCTTCACTTGAAACTGGAAAAATTGCACTTCCCAAGACCTTTCTAGAGCAGTTTGAAACTATTTGCTATTTTGTCGAATTCGACAAGCAACTCTTTTCGCTGTGCTTCATCGCTCAAACCCTGCATCAAATAGTAACCAGTGTCGGGAAAGAGCATTACTTGGTAGATAAAGGTTTTGGCCCCTGTTTTGGTATCGAGACCGGTGGCGAGGACCTTGCGTCCTTTGAGCCCGCTGATGGTCACCTCTTCTTCAGCGTCGACTGTTATGTCTTTCAGTTGGGCCGTGTCTTGAATGCGTTTCTTGGCGTATTCGGCCTTGTTCTGCACCATCACTTCGGCGATTGATTGAGCTGCAATAAAGAGCGGCCCAGACTGGGGCGGTGCAAATTTGCCGTCTTTGGTAAAAATAAGGCTGTTTTGCAAGCGTTTGGCTTTCTTGAGCAGAGACCCGTCGTTTAGTTTATACGGCAGTCCTTCGTCGACCGGTCTGGCTGCGGCATTGGTATCGTATACGATACTATTGACTGCTTCTTTTAATCTCTCCATAAGTTCGGGTGGTGCGCCCTCCGGCATGGTTGCCGTCGCCACAACTGTAAAGGCGTCATTGCCAAATACATGGGCGTATTTATGCACTGTCGTACCTAGTGCGTTCTGGCTGAATTCGACAAGAGCGCCCATATAAGTGCCCTTATTCTTGGTTTCAAGATTTTTGAGAAACATGTTTTTCTCTTTCATCTTTTCGGCATTAAAGCCAGGCAGCACTTTATCTATTGGGGCTGGTAATTCGGTCACCATCAACGAACAATTGGTTTTAGGATCGATAAAGCCGCTGAATGTTTGCGACATAGTAAAGCCTGTCGGTGGCTTAAGACTGATATTGGTGCCGGCCAGGCGCACTAGGGACGCTGCTTTGACATTACTTTCGGCTGCTTGCTTCTCGGCGGCCTGCCCTGTCTGTGCCAAGGTGAGCAAAGTGCAGGCGGATGCCATGAGCACGGAGATTCTTCGGCTGCCGCCGGGGCAACGCAGTTGTCTGTCGATCGGTGCCAATTTAGTCCCCTTTTTTAAACCGAAACAGGCTTATTTTAACCGATCTGTTTTCGGCTTACCATTTGGGGCGAGCATTGCTGAGCATCGGTATTTGATAAAAGGGTATCTGGTACTTAGACCCATTTAGGGACTTTTGCAGCTTTTGACTAGCTTCTTCCGACCGTGCTCTCATCACCTTATCGGCTTCTTCTCTGCTTGCTTTCTCTCTGCTTTCTTCAGGTGTGCCTGCCGGTTGTTGCTCCATCTTCTTTATCTCCTCTGCGGTCTTGGTGCTATTTGTAGCAGCTTCTCCAGTATCTTTAGCTCTTGCTGTCTGAGCATTCTCAGTACCGGCAGCAGTTGTATTGTAGCTATGTGAGCTGGTGAATTTGCGGGCGTAGCGGTTTTGGTCGGTGATATCGCCCTTGATGTCGCCACCCCAGTGTGTGCTCACAACTCTGTCTATGACCGGCTTTCCGTCTGGTCCAGCCTTGACCGATTGCAAGCTTGTGAAGGCCAGATTGTCGTTATTGGTGCTTTTGCTTATCCAGTCTTGCCATTTGGCGGCATTTGGGTCGGAAGCTGCAGCTTCTTTTATTTTGTCTTTGTCTAGGTAGACAAATTCCATGCCGGGATTTTTGTCCTTCAGCTCATTCATTTCTTTGAGTAGTTTTTGAGTATCGCGTGTGCTTTCCGAGCCAACAATGAAGGCGATGCCGCTGCCGTTCTCGGCGGCTTTCTTAACCGCTTCATGGGCATTGGTGTGGTCGAAAGAAGTCAGTGAACTGACCGACTTTTGGTATTCTTCTTTGCTGTGGGTGTTTTCGCTCGGTCTGATTACTCGATTGCTGGCGGCGCTGTCTACAATCTGAAAACCGTCATTGGCTCCATAGCCTGAGCCTCTTTGTCCGCGCATTTGATTGACGATTTGATTGTCGCTACGCTCTTGAATTTGATAAAGATGCTGAAAGTCATAATTCACGCCCGGTGAATTCCATTGCGGCTCGAAAGTATTGGTGCCGCAATCTCTGCTGTTGACGCCTCAACCCATGGTGTTTTGCCTCTGCTGTTGGTAAGGCTTTCAGCTTAGGGGGTTATTGTTTCAAGCTTGTTGCAGGAAATTTTTCATTCCCGAGTCTTTTCGGGCAAGGCTTGCCTTTGGGTTAGCGAAGTTAGCGTCGTCTCTAATTTTCACTCTGGTAAATGCGAACGATGGTCGCCTTGTCTCTTTTACTTAGGGCAGGCAACTGTTTGTTTGAAACGCCAAAAAACATAATGTCTGAGAAATATGCCGAATGACCGCCTATGCCCAGAGCATGCCCGGCCTCGTGCAGGCAGGTACTCAAAATATCATCGTCGGTGCATTCTTCGCGGCTGAAGCAGTTGATGGTTTGTATTCTGATTTTGGCATGTCCGACCGCCCAGCAAGCCGGGTTCGAATTAAATGACGAATAAGCTTCAGTGGCTGGTTGCATGTGAGTGATTCCGGCGGCACGGCGTTTCTTGCCGTCATCTTCTTCTTTGAACAGATCTTCCACTGTCCATTCAAGTTCAATATCAGAGTCTTGGGGGCGGTCTACCAATACGCATTGCAATAAGCCGCCGGATGCGCGCACCCATGAGTCGAAAGCTTTGAAGGCAAACTGGGGAAAGTTTTCTCTATAGCCTGTTAAGCCTTCCCCTCTGCCAATGTAGACTCTCAGAGGCATGGCAGTTTTTGCCCAGCGATGAACTTTGCCGTTAGCCAACAAGGCATCTAGATAATCTGGAGAGTCGCTGACCGGTGCGGCGAGCAGTTCCCGGTCATGTTCAAGATCTTCGATAAACTCTCTGGCTTTGGCTTTCTCTTCTGCATCTTTTTCAGACTCGGCAAAACGCTTTAGATAGGCTATTGCGTTATCGACTTGTCCTAAGTCTTTGTAGCAAAGTCCAATTGTGTAGTTTACCGATTTGTTTTTGGGCTCAAACTTGAGAGCGGTTTGGCATTCTTCGATAGCCTGGCTGGAATTGCCTAGGTTGCGGAAGACATAGGCCAGTTGCCTATGAATAACGCCTGAGAAGGGGCTTGGATCTTCTTTTGCCGCTTGCAGCAAAAGATCTTTCGCTACCAGGTTGCGACCTTGCTTTATGGCTAGTTCAGCCGGTTCCATATAGCGATAAGCGCTGATTTGCTTGCCCAGATCTTCGGCATCCTTGAGTTCTCTTTTCGATTCAGCAAGCAGTTTAAATCTTTCCAGTGCGGCCAAGGCGTCTTCATAGCGTTTGGTGTCTAGATAAACACAGGCAAATGTGTAGTACGCTTCTTTCTCGCGCGGGTTGACGCGCAGGCTTTCTCTTAAGGCTGAAATGGCTTCAGGATACTCTTTCAGACTGCGATGAGCGCTGCCTATGGCTGCAAGCGCGCCGGCGCTGTAGCGACTCGGCCCTTGCTTGAGTACTTCTTTGAGGGTGGCGATTGCCTCTCTGTAATTGCGGCTGTTGAGCTGCTTATAGCCTTGACTAACGAGGCGATAAGCTAGTTCTTCTCTGGAATATTGACCGAGAGCCGCGGGTGGAAAAGCCAAGAAAAAGCCTGCAAACAAAGAAAGAAGGCAGGCTTTTGAGGCTGGTTTAGAACTCGATTTCATTAGCAAAAGCTCGCATGTTCACACCTGTATTTACCCAATTTATTTGCGGCTAAATTGGCGTTTTGCATAAGCGAGCCAGCTATTTTGTTTTGAGTCTGATTTAGGGCTGAAATTAGTTTAGGCCGCGGTCGTACATGTCTGAATTGAAGCCGACCAGCATAACGTCACCGTTTTTTATCGATGGTGCTCTCAGGTTGCCCGAGGGGCCAATCAGCAGGGCTTGCAGTTCTTCATCGTCGAGTTTATCTGCTTTCAGATCGCACTCAATTACTTTTGTGCCCTTGGTGGCGTAGAGCTTTTTCACGTCTTTCAATAGTGCTTTGGCAGCTTTGAAATCAAAGCGGTCCTTGCGGGCATCGAGTTGAGTTTCGGCGGTGATTTTGCGTGACTCTAAATAAGTGTCAGCCTTTAGGCAGGTCTGGCAGTTTTTGCGATGGTAATACCAGGCTACTTTAGCCATAAGAAACACTCCTCTGAACGGGTTGAGATACGACTGTTAATAAAAATAGCCGACTTAGGTGAATCTTGCTTGAACAGAAAATGAAAAAAAGAAGTCGCCTCTATTTTCAGGAGGCGACTTCTTTTGGGTTTCCGACTGGGTTTCCTGAGTTTCCGGGTTTCCAAATTTACTCGGGGAGGCTCCGGTCTTGGGGTTTTGGTGCAGTCCCGGGCTCTCCCCTTAAGTCTTTAGCCGCACTTGCTATAGCCGCAAGATTGACAGACATTGCAGCCGTCTATCTTGAGCCAAGACTCGCCGCCGCATTTGCCGCAGGCCGGTTGCCGACCGGCTCCAGCCGAAATACCGGCATGGGGATTGGCTGCCTGATGCAGATTTTCAAGCAGGCTCATTTGCACCGGTTGGGCTTCGGCATTGGCTATGGCTGCTCTGGGCACCGCTCCTACATTGAGGGCTTCTTCTGCTTGGGCAAGATCTTCTTTCCCTTTAGAATGAGCTTTTCTGTAGTGTTGAATGGCTTTTGCCAGACCGTCGCAGGGCGATTGAATGACAACTGCTTTATCTGAATCGGAGAATTTGAAGAAGGCGGGATAGCCGGACTGAATATTGACCAGTTGTCTGACTATGGTCATTTCAGCTTTGGAACGCTCGTCTTCGCCAAATTCGGCGGCATATTGCAGGAAGGCTGAGGCAAGGCGACCGACTGCTTCGAAGAGACCGGCTTCGACTGCGCCGGGCTTGCCCATGCGAGCATAAACTTCGACCAATTCGCCCGGATGAGAGGGTTCGTGGTTGAGGCTGACATGCAAGGTGGAACCGCCGTCCGGTGAACCAACACGTACTTTGTAGTTCTGACCGATGGTTTCATCGACCTGAATGTTTCTGCGTTCTTGGTGTCCGAGCAAGGCGAGCAGATCTGAACTTCTCTCATAGTCTTGCTCGGCTATTTTTTCAACCGGCTGAGATAGACGGCTGCCATCGGGATAGAAGGTGATGTCTTTCACGCCTAGCTTCCAAGCCAAGACGGCAGAATCGTGCACCGCTTGTTCAGAAAAGTCGAGAGGAATAGAGCAGGTGTTGGAGACCGAGTTAAACACTTCGGGGCATTCATCGGCGCCGTCATGAATGGCGGCTAGATGTCTGATGTAAGCTTCGGGGCTCACTTCTACTCTAATCGGGAAGGCTTTCTGCACTACTTCCGGCACTTCCGCCAGACCGCGACAGCTCTTATTGTTGTTGCGGATTTTTTTCATGAGAGCGTTTTGGGCTTCTTCGGTCTCAGGCCAGGCGCCATATCTGACCATCATCTCTTTGAAGCCGGGAGCGACGAAGTCGACAAAGCGGGAACGCACTTTTCTGGAGAAGACAATGCCGTTGTGCGGATCTACACCCCAGCTGGTTTGCAAAGCTTGGGCTAGGGTGCCGGTGGGGGCATTATTGGTCATACAGCTGTTTCTAACGCGCAGACCTTTTTTGTGGAAGCGGCTGCCTTCCCAGAGAGGATAAACTCCGCGCTCTTTCGCCAATTCCATCGAAGCTTCTAGTGAGGCTCGGTTGTACTGGCGGAAGAGTTCTTCGGTAGCATGTATGCCGTCGACGCTGCCGAATTCGGCACCGAGTCTAGAGAGGAATTCGGCGATGCCGGCAAAGCCGCCGCCATTACGACGTTCCAGTCTAGCTGTCATGTTCTGCATGGGTATCGGGTACCAGCTGACATCAGAGACGTTGTCCATGAAGCGCTGTTGTACTTTGACCACATTGCGCATGGCTACCATGTTGTAGCTGCCGTCTGGACCCCAGAACTCAGGGTGAGCGGCGTGCAGTGAGGACAAGTTGCAGTTGCCCATATATGTACGACCGTCGTGTCCCGGACCGGCGGGCAAGAACTGCTCGCCGCAGGGATTGCAGGTATTGAGGTCGTAGGCATGATTGTTGGCGTTGGCGGCGTTGATTGTTTCATAAAAGGCAAGCCCGGGTTCGCCGCTGTCTCTCATGCCTTCAACAATGCGCTGGAAAACTTCCGGTGCATAGAAGTGTCCTCTTACTTTGACGCATTTATCGGTGATTTCGACCATAGCATTGGTCAATTTACGAGCGGCTTCAATGGCTTCGGGGAAGCGCTTGTTGTCGACCGAATACTCTTCGTAGGTGGGTTCTTTTGTGAGTTTGTTCACCTTGACCATGCCGGTGCGTTCATCGAGCACTGGTTTGCGAGGATCGTAAACCGGTCCGGTCCATTGTTCTTTGTTGAAAGTGGCAGGAATAAAGCGTTTCTCTACTACTGCTTCCATAAAGCCGGGCATGGCTAGAACGGTGACATTAGTGTTCTTGAGATAGTTTTGTCTCTCTAGATATTGAGTATGCAATTCGCCAAACTTTTGCTCAGCCATTTTGAGCAGTCGTTTTTTATAGCTCATCGCATCTTCGCCCGATGCCTGGCGATTGGTTTTTGCCACTTCTTGATAGACACCGGCTAGGGTGGGCGGCGGAATCAGTTTTTTCTTGTCGATGAAAAAGAGAATATCGGGATGGTCGGAGTTGCGCAGTTCAATAAGGGCTCCGCCGCGTCTGCCGCCTTGAGCTACGGCTTCTACTGCCTTGGCTATAGTTTTTTCGTAGAAGCGATCAGGACCCGAGGCTGCAGCGCCATTAGAGATGATCGAAGCCCATGGGCGCAGACTGCTTGTGTTCAAGCCCATGCCCATCGCTGCTTTGGCGGCTAAGGCTTCTATACGAGCTGCTTCTTGTATTCCTTCTAAGCTGTCGATGACAAAAGCGACTCCGCAAGCAGCCAAACAGCCTTTGCCGCGCAGGAAGGCAGAGAGGTGACCCATGGCTACTTCTTGCTCGGAGAGACCAGCGAGTTTGCCCTGGGTGACGGCATGTCTGAGCTCTTCTGAGCGCATCCATATGTCTTCTTCTTTCATGTTGGCAATCTTGCCGTGAGCCCAGTATTGCAGCACTCTCAAAGAAACTTCGGGGTCGGCATTGATGTTGGCTGGTGTATTGGCCCAGAATCTTTGATTACCGATATTGTCTGCAAAGATTTGCGCCCACTGCACTACTTTGGGATGGGTGAGGGCGGCATGAATGTCGAGGTCGATTATTTCAGCCGGGGTGAGAACATATTTCAGTTCAGCCAAGGCTACCGAAGTTGCCACTCTCAAAATGATGTCATTGACGCCTTCTATGGGCTGACCGGTGATGGGATCTCTTTTGGCATAAAGACCAACCAGGGTTTCTTGGGTTGATTCCCAATATCTATTTGTATAGTCGTCGTTTACCGGCAATTTAATTGGTAGTGTTTCGGCCTTGATTGAAAGCGACTTGATGGTTGTACTAGGGGAACTGCTTACACCGGAGGCGTTTCCTTCTTTAGTGGTGCTCTCTTTCGGTGCGTTTTCTTTGTTTTGAGCGGGTTGCACTGTTTGCATCTCTTGGAGGTTCCTTTTCTAGTTTGATGTGGACTTTGGGAGTGGCTTACTTTGGGGTTATTTGTGGCTTTTGAAAACGAGACGTAGTACAACCGACAAACCCTCGGGGAAAGGCTTGACGACTGTCTCTATTGTTTTGAATCCGGTTGATGCAAAGCAATTCCACAGACGCCAGCCTGTGAAGTCGGATTCGGTTTTTTTAATGAGAGGTATTAAACCTCTGCTCAAATTTCGATTGCGAATAATTTACTACCGATAGCGTTCGGCTTCAACTGCAAATTTCCAGAATAAAAGCTGTGCAAAACCTTAAAATGACCATGGGGTGAGGGTTGTAGCCTTAGGTTAAATGTGGAACTGGACACCCACACCGGTGGTGTACTAGACACCATATATAGTGTGGTCATACCCGGACGTTCCCCTTGGCGTCTTGAGAAAGCCGCACCAATAGGCAGGTCTGATAATGTGCTGCTCGGATGTATATGCATTGGATGATTGATTGAAGCGGCTGATATATAAGCTCGGTTGTGGTGGCGTAGGTGGTGCGCGATGTAACCACTGATGGTTTATGACCTTGATTTAAAGCCGTTTTTGTATGTCGAGCAAATTGAATAGATATACGTCTGATAAAGTGAGAGTGGTGTCACATTTGACGGCTATCATTATCAGAATGCTGTGCTTGATTTCATCATCGATATATAGAGGGCGGCGCGAAAAGTTTCATCTTCTAGGCCCAGCGCTTTCAAAGTTTCTAGTCTTTTTCACGTTGAGAACCGTTTAATGATTGCCTAGCCTGCTGGCTTGGTTTGGTTGGTTCCTTACTTAGTAGATGTGGATAACTAAATAGTTCACTAAATAGTTTCTTGAACAGAACTTTTAGTGGATTCTGCTTTGTTCTTTCTTTTTCTTTGAGGGCTTTGTGATGGCTGAATTCAATCGAAATGCTTATGCTCTCGCTGAGGCGCAAAGAGATTCTAGAGCTGCTTCTATGGGTGATCCTTCACTGGGCATCATGGCATCCAGCAAGATGCTCAGCGACGTTCAAAATCGTGATTCACTGAGAAGCCGCCAGGGCTGCGATTTTCAGAAAGATATGAATGGTAAGAGTATGGGTGAGCAACTCGATATTCTGCGCCAGTACCAGAGAGAATCAAAAGCTGATTCTCAGCATTTGCCTAAGATAGATCTAAAAATGGATAAGGATGGGCGTGGTTATGAAGTTCAGGCTAAGCCCAATCCGGAAGAGAACTCTAACAAAGGCAATCGCAGCGAAACGATAATGAAGCATCGCGAGCACGAAGACGGCAGCACGGCTGAGCAGTCATGTAAGAACATGCCATTGCAGGAAAGACCGATGATGGCATCGCAATCCCCTCTGGGCGACAGTGGTGCCGGTGTGCCTATGAAGTCTATGGAGCCTCAGGGCGCGGCCAGTCAGTCCGATTCAACAAGCCCTGCAGGCTCTTCCTACAATAATGACAATGTGGGAGCGCCTCCTTTGGCGGGAGATGCTTCTGGCAGTGCATGGGATAGTTCTGGCAAAGGAGGGGCAGGTTCGGGAGCAAATTCAGCTCCGCCTCATTCGAGCCCTCAATAGGTTTTCACGAGATTTTTATGCTTAAGGGAGTCTAATGCTGCTATGGGCAGTTGACCATATCCCCCACTTTTCTTTAAGACGCTAGCCATGGGCGAAAATTTTTCCAGATCAGGTTCTGATAGCAGTGATTTTAGGATGCACATTCCCGAAATCCCCATGAATCATAGTCTCAATCGCATGGTCGAGAAGGCTTTTGGTAACAACGGTCTGGATACTAGACAAGGTTGTGAATTCCAGCAGAGTATGAATGGCAAGAGTGTAGGAGAGCAGCTGGACATCATTCGTGACTACCAGAAGCAGTCTAAAAATGATTCAAAATATTTGCCTCCGGTCGATCTAAAGATGGATCAAGACGGAAGGGGTTACGAGTTAAAAGCCAAGCCTAATCCCGAAGAAAACTCAAATAAAGGCAGTCGCATCGAGACTATTGCTAAGTATCGGGAAGATCAAGACGGTAATGTCTCAGAGCAGTAATGTAAGAACATGCCCTTGAAGCCAGAGGTCGAGAAGAACTTGATGCAGATGCCAAACGGTGAAGGTTTCGGTAGTTCTTCTAAAGGCTTAGACTGGAACACCGGTTCCGACGCAAAAGGACAAGGTTCTCGTGATTCTTCCAAAGCCCTAGATTGGAACACCGGTTCCGACGCAAAAGGTGCCGCAGCCAAATCTCCATATGCTCTGGTTCCTCCCATACCTGTGTGGACCAATAACGGCGCACAAAAGTCTGAGTAAAAACTCGGCAGTTCTAACATTGTATAAAGAAAGGTCTGGCAAAAGAGTCTTACGGACCTTTCTTTAGATTCTTCAGCACTGTCTCAACAGCCTTTCTGTTTGGCAAACTAGGGTTCTTGAGCATTTTTTCAAGAGTAGGGATGGCTTTTTTAGCTGTACTTGCATCCATTTGTTCAAGCGCGCGTAAGGCTTCTTGTGCTTCGCGGTCAGTAAAGCGGCGCTCTTTATTTTCAAGTGTGCTAATGACTATATCTATGCCGCCAGGTACTTTTTCGGCTCCGATTCTTAAGAGAGTATGGCGGGCTTGGTAGTCTGATTCAGCCGCTTTTGCCAGCGCCAGCAAGACAGAAGGGAACTTTTTAGAGATTCTATCGATGTACTGCAAAGACTTATAGTAACCTGTCGAATTTGGTGTTTCTAAGCCTTTAGCTATGTAATCTTTGCCAATGGGGTGAAAGGGCGTTTGCACAATCAGCAGTCCTATAGCCTCTTGCTTCACCGACGAAACTTCTGCGCTTGCTAGTCTTTGGGCTAAATTGATCGCTTCCAGTGGTAGTTTATTTGTGGCTTGGGCAATGGCACGCAGGCATTTCTCTTTAATCTCTTCATCGCTTGTGCTCTCTATTTTCTTACACAGATAGCCGACTGGTCGTACATACCCTTCCTCTGAGGCTTGGCGAATAGTGTCACCAAGGGCGGTGATTGCTATTTGGCTAATACTATTGTCGTCGCTCTTGAGCAGCATTTCACCCAGGCGGTCTATGTTTTCTGCATTGGAAACCGTGCGTGCCGTGGCTAGTTCAAGCAAAGCTTCAAGGTCTTCACTGTCTGGATGTTCTGCAATTAGCTTGAATAGCTTGTTTTGATTGGCTGAGCTTAACTGAAGCAGTCCATGCTCGGTAGAAAAATGAGTGGTGCGCCTTTTGCCCACCAGTTCATCAAGAAGTACTAATCGATTGCGCATGGAGCCTTGGTTCTTTACCATATCGTCGATTAGATAATCGATGGCGCTTTCGCCCATTGGTCCAATCGCGGCGGCGCAAACTCTGGCATAGGCGGGGTGCTCGTCGCAAAATCGCATGAGGGGATCGACAGCCGGTTTGCCGATTTTCTTTAGCACATCAACCGCTTCAAATCTAATTTGTCCCTCGCTCTTAATGGCAGCCAACGAGGCTGGAATTGCTTTCTCGCCCATTGATACAAGTTTGGCTTTGGTCGCTTCTTTTTCAGCCGTCAAGCCTTTTGCCAAGTTGTCTTGCATTTGAGCATCGCTGATGCTGTTCATAACAAGATCGTAGCGCCGCAGCACTTGTCTTATTCTTTCGTAGCACTGTTCAGGGCTTGGATTAATCAAAGGGGCAAAAGTTGAGGCACCTTGCAAGGCTTCTGCCGTCTTTATCATGCTTCCTGTCGCATCGATCGGATTTGAATTTCTCATTCCAACCGAGTAAAGAAAAGCATAGGCAGCGAGGGTTACGGCTACGGTCGTCGCCAGACCTGTAAAAAATAAGGCTTTCTCTGGCAAAGTTTTGCCCTGCTTAGCTTGAGCAATTGGCGCGGCGAACTTGCCTTTATTGCCGACCATGTTCAAGTCTGCGCTAGCCTCTTGGGCGCTTTGATAACGATTTTGCGGCTTTTTCTGCAAAAGTTTATTCAGAACCAATTCGAGTTGCTTTATCTCTTCTTTATCTGCATTGCTAAGCAAATCGGTAGGCAGTTCAGAAAGTTTTGGTATTTCAGCCATTTGATGCTTGCTCATCACCGCAAGCAGCGTATTGCCCGTGTAAGGCGGCTTGCCGGTCAAACATTCGAATATTGAGCAGCCTAGTGAGTAAAGATCGCTGCGTGCGTCTACACCTTCACCCAGGCATTGTTCGGGGCTCATATAATAAGGGCTGCCGAATATCTCTCCAGTGGCTGTAAGGCTTAGGTCGGCACATTCTGCTTGGGTCAGTTTTGCCAGGCCAAAGTCTAGTATTTTGGCTTTCAGATTGCCGCTTTCTGGGTTGCCGATGACGACAATATTGGCTGGCTTTAGGTCGCGGTGAATGATGCCGCTTGCATGGGCAAATTGGAGTCCTTCTAGAACTTGGGTGAAGATATCGATGACGGCTCTAAGGCTTAATTTTTGACCTTCTTTGATGTATTGATCGAGGCTGATGCCGTCAATAAAATCCATGGCATAAAAGGGCATGGTTTTGTCGTGTACGCCTAAATCAGTTACCCTTACTAAATTTGGATGCTCCAATTTGGCTACCGCTCTTGCTTCGGTTTGAAATCTAAGCCAAGCTTTTTCGGTGACTTGATTGGCCGGTAAAATCTTGAGGGCACATTGTTTATGCAAGGTCAGGTGTTCTGCTAGATAGACCTGTCCCATGCCTCCTTTGCCGATGAGCTTGATTACCTTATAGGCCTCGGCGACTATGGTGCCCGGTGCTATTTCAATTTCATTCTTAAATGCTGCTTGCGCCGAAAAAGTATAGTTGTTGGCGCTTGGTAGAGTCTTGTCGCTGGCGCTGTCTTCTTCCGAGACTTTTAATCGAGGAGTCACAGGTGGCTGCGCCTGCACCTTTTCTTGTTCGGGCTGAAGCTTTTCTTGGTCGGACAATTGCCTTTCCTCTCAAGCTAGAAGTTTATTTTGGTTTGACCACGTGTCCGGCAAATAGAATCGTGCCCGTTTTCCAATCTCTCAAAGCAATGAAAAAGGGTCGATTGACTTTCATTTCAAAGGGCGGATTGGTGGGCATCATGGCCGTGGCGACACTCATCTCGACGGCGGTAACCGCCGCTGCTTCGGTTCCTTCTTCATTTACTTCCATAAAAGTCTTATGCAAGACCTTGCTGATATAGACATTGGCCTTTAGATTGACCATTTTTTTGAAGTCGGCGCGATCGGGATCAAAGGCTATGCCCATGCCCATTTTGCCTAGTGGCTCATTGAGCAGCATTTTGTCTTCGATCTTAAACTTGGGCAGGCTGAGCGAGCCCTCGCGCTTTCTGAATGCTTGGGTGTAGTTTTCAAATTTTTTCTGGTCAAGGCTGTTTTCGAAGCTCTGCAGATTTTTGTTTTTAGCCGGCAAGAAGATTAATAGACTGAGCCGCTTGTCGTTATAGGGCAGCATCAAGGCTTGAAATTCAGGGGTCTCGAAGTATTGAAATTCATCGCTGTGCATGTGCATGGTCGGTACTTTTTCGGCTTTGTCCGGGCTAAAGAAAGTTTCCGAGCTGGTCTGCTTCTTGTCGAAGGGTTCGCTCCAGAGCCCCTTGAAATAGACAGCATTGACCAGATACAAGATGGCATCTTTACCGATTGAATCGAGAATACTTGTGATTTTGCCATGGGTTTGCTTGGCGACCCAGTCGTTGATGGTTTTCAGTGCCGCTTCGCTGTTACCAAAGTCGAGGCTATTTAGCTCGGCGTCAAAGTTTTCTCTGGTTGTCTTGAGAAAGTCTGGGCGAAAGCTGATGTTTTTGTCGCCAAATAGGGCGTTTGCTATCTCTAGCTTGGTTTTGGCACCCGGATTACGCAGAGACTCCAGCTTGGCTTTTGTTTGCCCAGCGGCTTCTAGCTTGTTGCTTAGACCCAAAGTTTTGCCCATGGCCTTTTCTGTTTCGCCTTCGGCACCGGTGTAAGTCATAGTTAGGGCGGTGTGAGCGCTAAGTGGTGAAACAAGCACATTTTCGTTTGCTCTACCGGCGGCTACCGTCTTAAATAAGTCGATGGCGAAAGGCGAAGAATCAGCACTATTGGGTTGAGAGCCCAAGCAATCTGGGACGGTAAGAGCAGCCAGAACAGTAAGAGTTAAAGCCTGTTTCCATTTCTGCATTACTTTTCCTTTTTATGTGTTTATGTTTTTATGTGTTGATGAGTTTATACCCGCTGCCATATGCTAATCGGTCTGCCCAAGACCTAAAAACATTGCAGCATCATGCTTATTTCTTGAGGATGTTCGTCGCAAATAGAAAGATAAATGCAGCCGGCATCGCCAAACATAATGTCAAGTTTTTTCTCTGAGCCTAGTTGCACAAGCTGCCTCATCCAGCTTTGGCAGTGTTTGCATTTTAGGTCGGGTGGAAAGCATTGGATCCATTGCGAATAGCCACCAATTATGGTGCCAAAGTTATCTGAGTCTTGACCGCTTTGCTCTATCGTCTGGTAATAGATATCGCAAAAATCTTCTTTGCCATTCTCTTCTACTTCAGCCTGCAAAGACTTAAATTCAGGCGCCAAGCCTTCAGCGATTTCGTCTAATTCATCAAGTTGCGGATAGCAAATGAAGCTCTTGAACTCCACTAGTGAAACTTTGGAATTTTCGGAGGCGTTGTTTTTCGCAAATAGCTTTTTGAAAAATCCAACTTGCTTTGGTGCTGGTTTTTCTATGCTCACAGCCTTGGCAATATCAGCTTGAGGATAGTTGCGCACTGTCCAACCGGGCTGGGGGGCATCCCAAGGAAAGCACTGAAAACAGTAAAAGAAAGTCAAAAGACCAAAAGAGCTGGGTAGTTGCGCATCTTTGGCTTGTCTAAGGTCTAGCTGGCAAATAAAAGACTCGGCATTTTCGCATTTGCCGCAGATGGGCCACTGTTCACCGGCTTCGAAATATGGATCGCCGCCAAACTTTGATGCCGTAAGCAATTGCTCTTTTGCCAAAGTCTCGTTTGTTTTATTCTCGATGGGCAAAATTTGATAGGCTGGTCTACCTATTTTTTGCAGCAAGTTGTCTAATTTGTGCTTGGGCATGCCTGCTAGTTTACTACTTTTGAGGCTTGTTATTTTTGCAGTAGCTGTTGTCTTAGTTTGCCGGTCACTGCCGTATTGGTATTTTGCTCGCTGGGTAAAAAAGAGCCGCCGCTGTTATAGCCTGGATAAGCAGCTGGAGCGTACTGAGATGGGCTGCTTTGCTTGATTGCGGCATTGTTTTTGTGCATGAGCGGGCGGGCGGCGTTTTGATGCTTGCTGTCTTGGTTGACAGCCGGTGCCAGTCCCCCTTGTCTAACCGGGCTTAGATTGCGATTGGCTACTAAACCTTGCGCCGGTATATTGCTTGCGAAGTTTGCCTGGGGCAGGTTGTTTGTTTCAGGTCTGAGGGTGATGGTATTTGCTGCTGGGCTGCCATTTTGAAGAGGTGGAATGGCAATAACCATATTATTGCCTTGATTTATTTGGTGGCGGTGGTCGGTTACACGCGGACTTTCGTCTAAGATCATGATGTGCCGCGGGGCTTTGTAAAACTCTACTTGCTCAAGTGCGTCTTTCTTGATTTTGACAAAACCTTGAGCTGATGCCGGAGCTTGGCTAAGCAGGCTGGTCGCAAGAGAGGTAGTCAGCGAAAGGAGGGTGAAGAGCTGAAGCTTTTGCATAGCTTGACCTCGCAGCAAGAGAAAGATGCCGCCATGTTAGATGCACCAAAACCAAAAAGAACCGGGGCAAGAGGACATGCCGAACTAGTGTTTTCCCTGAAGTTTTGCTCTTTTACTTATTTCTTGCAGCAAGCTTCGCTGCGGTCTTCATCGCTTTCGCTGCTCTCACTGTGTCGCAAAAGCTGCCATAATTCTTCCATCACTCTCTGCGAATCGTTATTTTGCACAGCTTCGACCACACAGGTGTTGAGGTGGTCTTTGAGCATTATTTCGGCGGTTTTGTCCAGCGCCGACTGCACTGCTTTGAGCTGGTTCAAAATGTCAATGCAATACTTCTTTTCGTCTACCATTTTGTAGACGGCATTGAGATGCCCAATTGCTTTAGATAGGCGCGCTTTAAGTTTGTCGCGGGAGTCGTCTGTGATTGCCATGCCCTAGAGTTTACTCTGCTCGGCTTGGTTATAGGGTTAAGAAATTGCTAGCTCAGTTGACGAGCGTATCCCCGGGTGAGGGTTGCTCTGTCAGGGTTCGAGGCCCTGCAGCCGGTTCAGTTTACGCTTGTAGGGCTCTGTTTCATCGCTTCTGCCAAGCTCGTTCAGTATGTTAATCAGTATTTCAAGAGCGTACTCTATGTCAAGTTCTGAGACATAATCGTCTTTATCTTGTCTTTCAATAAAGCTCTTGAGCAAGATTTCGCATTCTGGAAAGCGCTTTTGTTTTACCAAAAGCTCAGAAAGCGCCAGCGCCGGTTGTGGGCCAAGAAAGAATAAAGGTTCGGGCTGAAAATAGCTCTCGATTATGGCTAGAGCCTTTCGGTAGTGCTCTTCAGCTTCCGGCTGGCGTTCTTTTCGCTCTAAATAGCCGGCATAGCCTGTCAGTGCATAGATGCAGTGACCCATGGGCGGGTCATCGCACTTTTCTAGTGAATCAAGCCAGTAAGACTCGGCTCCTTCCATGGCTTCGTTTTCCAGGCGGGCGGCTATGGCTGTGCGAAGCACTAAAAGCTTAGGATGCCTTTCGCCAAAGTTTTTTTCTATCCACTTGAGACCGTCGAGGGCAAATTCTGGCTCCACCGCCTGTCTGGCTACGGAAAAGGTGAGCAAATCGGCCAGTTCAGCTGGCTCTTGCATGGCTTGCGACAGGGCTCTGCCTCTCTCTAGAAAGAGTCGAAGTTTGTCGCCGATGCCATTTTCGTCATAGGCGAGGCTGAGCAGTTGATAGGTGAAAGCCATATCTTCTTGCCTCTCGGCGCCGCTGCAATGCGAATATGAATTGAGAGCCGAGTCGAGAATTTTCAATGCTTTCTCTAGCTCGCCGCTGCGAAAGGCTGTCTGCCAGCCAAGCAAGTTAAGATAAGTTGGATCGTTGTAAGTGGAAGGCTCTTTGAAAAGAGCAATGGCCTCGTGCAGATGCGGCTCTCCTTGCAGGTGATAAGCCACATAATCGTTTCGCTTGGCGCAAAGATGCATCTTCCAAAGGGTGCGTGCCTGTTGGGCAAGCGGGGCTTGGCAGCGCTTCTCAAGTACCTGCACTAGTTGCAGAGTTTCTGCCCAGCATTTGTTGTTGATACCGCTTTGTTCGTAGAGTCTGGCTTTCTCGCGCAAGATTTCAAGGGCCGCTTCCATTTCATCTGCTGTCACCGGTTCTTTTGTTTTGAAAAACTGCGGTAGGGTTTGCGATAGCTCATTCAAGGTTGCTTCAGCTTGGCGCCACTGACCAAAACGCCGCAGTTTTCGGGCGTCTTCCAGTTTTTGGGCGGTAAGGGCCAGTTGCATAAAATACCTGAGCGGTTCAGCCGGTATTGACCTTTATTCCCAATTATTTGCAGCTTCAGCCAAATTCTGTTTGGTTCAGTTGCCAGACTATTCGAGCACCAGTTTCTCGCCGGGATAAATAAGATCGCGGTGGCGGGGCGGCTCGTCCAGCTTATTGAGTTGCACGATGCGATTGGTTTCTTGCGCTATTTCGGCATCATTAGGTGCCTGCCCCGAGCGGTCTTGCAAGCGTTTTTTGGCGATGTTCCAGACGCAATCGCCTGGTTGAACAATGTGAAACATAGCTATGACCTCAATGAAGGGGGGCAAAAACTGTGGGGTCGGCTCTTAACTTGCGGTCGACTTCATTCAGTACGAAAAATTTATTTCTGCTTTGCAAAAGCTGTTTATCGGCTTGGCTGAATTGTCCTTTGTAGAAGGTGAGACGCAAGGCTCTATTACCTAGCCTGGAGGCGATTGCCGGCGCTGTATAGGAAGTACCCTCTAGATTGAGCCAGTAGAGTTTTTTCATGCCTTGTAGCGCCTCTAGGCTGCGGTCGCTCAGCTTGTTATTGTCTGTCAGCTCGATGCCCTTTAGTTCGGTCAAGGTCTTTAGCTTATTGAGGTCATCGTCGGTGAGCCCGCAGCGCATCAACTCGAGGTGCTGCAAGCCGGTTAAGCTAGCTATAGCCGCAACCGAGCCTGGCTTTAGGTTGTTATTGGCCAGGCGCAAGTGGGTTAGTTTTTTCAATTCGGTAAGTTTGCTAAGTTCGCTGCCTCTGATCATGGTACGACTTAGGTCTAAGCGCACCAAGCTTGCCAGTGAGCCGATTGCAGTCAAACTGGCATCGGTGATTTCGGTATTTGATAAATCTAGTCTTTCTATCTGCCGAAAGCGTTTTAGATGCTCGGCAATTTTGTCGTCAATCTCTAGGTTGCTTAAAAATAGGCAGCTGAGGTTGGTCGGCAAAACATCTAGAACTTGAGGCTCTTCGCAAAGTCGCCCATTGCCGCTGAAAGCAAGATCGTGCCCGTTCGGCAGAGTGACCAAGCCTTTTGCTTCAATTTGGTCTTTCCATTTCAGTTTCTTGATGTTTGCTGCCGCAGGCAAGAGCGAATGTCCAATCCAGCCATAGCTGTAACCAGCAGGAAAGCTGATTTGCAAGTTTTGAGATGAGGCGTAGTTATTGTTCGAAAAGACGAACAAGCAAAGAAAGATTGGTAGATATCTCGACTGCAATTTCATTTTTTTTGCTGGCTCATTTTTTTTATAGTAACACCCGTCAGCAAAAGACCCGTCCGGCAATGTTTTGCTTTCGCAGTCGGGGCGGTAATTTGAATGGTGTTTGTTGTCATTTGCCAAGCTATCTTGCC
>MOYA01000005.1:0-4781 GCA_001899315.1 Candidatus Obscuribacter phosphatis | reverse complement strand
TTCGGCAACTAGAGTGGCAAGTAACAGTTTGTCGTTTGTGGTTTTGTGGGTATTATAGAATGTAGTAAGGCGCGAGGAAAAAAGAGAGCGCCTGCACTCAACCCGAAGGTGAATACAGGCGCTCTGAAAGTCTCTCTGCTTAGGGCTTTCTTTTGGTGTTTATCTGCCCTTTTGGCTTTTGGATGTTTGGACCTTTAGACCTTTAGGTCTTTAGCCCGTTAGACCAGGACCTCGAGATCTTCAGCCCTTGCGCTTGCCCGCCACCAGTCGGCTGGTCATCGGGTGAGCCAAGAGAATGGCGTTGAGCACGGTCAGGTAGATGCCGACAGCCAAAAGACCGATGTAGAGCGGCGGCTGGTGCAGAGCAAGCTGCAGCAGCAAGAGCGGCGCCGAAACAAGGGTCATGGCCTTGAACAGGTCGAACTCGTTGGCTTGTCCGCTGCGGCGCAGAACCGGCACACGGTCGAGCGCATCGTAGAGCCCGTTGAAGAGGCGGAAGAACCGCTTCTTGGTGGCGACCGGCTGAAGATTGCCGGGCGTCTTGAAGAGTTCCCGATTGCTCAGATAGCGCAGGTAGAAGATGGCGCCGGTGAGCAGAACATTGAGGGCGACGACCGTCGCGGCCAGGATGGTGACAGTGTCCACTGTTTACTCCTTCTTTGTGCTTGTTGCAGGCTCTTCAGGGGTCAGTCTTCCGGACCGCCGCACATGAAGTCGCTCTTCTTGTAGACGGGCACGGCGCCGACCAGCTGCACGTCCACCTTGTGACCCTGGAAGGTCTCGGGCACGAGAATGCGGTATTCGTTGGAGGTGAGCTGGACGAGCAGCGAAGGTTCGTCGCCGCCCTGGGTCTTGACGCACACCTTGCCGGTGGGGATGCTCAGCGAAAGGCGGCTCATGAGATCGAACTCGGAAGCCTTGATGCAGGGTTTGTTGTCCATATTGTCCTCTTGCTCGTGATTGAGCGTTGGTTGATGTCTTGCGGTTATTTGGACCGCCGTTGCAACAGGTATAGACCCCGGATGGCACAGAATGTGCCACCCAAGACCCAACCCAGGAAGTACTCGGTGGAAGCCGGCTCGTCTAGAAAGACAAAGCCTATGCTCTGAGTTATGACCAGGTAGCTGATCAGAGCCAGCAGGGTGAAAGGCTTCGCCTTCCTCGATACCCAGTCGACTGCAAAGAAACCCAGTACCGAAAAGATGATACCGGCGATAGTGGCTATCGTTGGCATGGTGTCGCCTCCGACCTGCGCGGCCTATGATTTGATTTGAACTGATTTGATGGAATTTGCGTCAGGAAGCAGGCTTCAGGACCTTGCTGCCTTTGCCGCGGCGTCGCCGTTTCTTCTTGGTGGAAGCGGTTTGACTGCCGGTGGCGGCGGCGGCTTTGGTCAGTTTCTGCAGGTCGGCTGAGCTGCCGTTGAAGTAGTTGCGATCAACATTGCCTGTGATGCCGTCGCAGCGACCGCTCTCGGTGTACTGCCAGAACGTCCAGGTGCTGTAAGGCTTGGGCACATTGGGGTCGTTCTTGCGATACTGGGCAAGCCAGAGCGGATAGGCTGCCAGTCGACCGTCGGCGCCGAGGGTGTCGCGGATGAAGTAAAAGCCGGCATAGACAATCGGCTTCAATCCGAACTGCTTTTCGACAGCGTCCATCCAGGCGATGGACATGTCGGCACTGGTCTTAGGGCTCAGTCCCTCCCAGAGCACAGGATTTTCGACATCGAGAACGGGCGGCAGGTCGCCTGGTTCAAGATTGCCGACTGCTGCGGTGAAATTGGCCACTTGCTTGGCCACCGACACGCCGGGGCGGAAGAAGTGATAGGCTCCACGCAAAAGTCCGGCTGCTTTCGCCGCCTGCCAGTTGCGCTTGAAGGTCGGGTCCTGATAGGTGCCGCCTTCTGATGCCTTGATAAAGACGAATTCCACACCGGAAGCTTTCACTTTCTTCCAGTCGATGCTGCCGTTGTGGTGCGAAACGTCTATGCCTTGCGGTCTGTCTGCATATTTGTGTTTTCTTTTCATGCTCGTTGACTTCTTTTGGCAGGCTCACTTTTGTGAGCAACTGCGTAGCCGCAAGAATTTCAGGTCTTATTGCCCGTCCCTGGATTTACCGGAGGACCGGCGGGGGGATTACCTTTGCCATAGAACATGCTCTCGAAGACAGGCAGAGACAGGGTGAAGACGATGAGAAGCACCGCGCCGTAGACCGGGCGATACCACTCGAAAGTGACTGCGAAAGGTCCTCCCAGCGCAAAGACCCAGACGCCGAAGGCGAGAGTGGAGGCAAACCAGTGGAAGGTTTTGGCCGCCGTCAGCCCAGGTGGCGTGGTCTTGACGTAGATGACGTAGAGTGGGGTGAGTACTGCCAGGGCGGCGAAGACAGCCCAGCCGAGCCAAAGTGGCGTGTAGAGCTGTTCTTTGAGGATGCCGTCGAGGGCGACATAACCGGCCACGATGTCGGCTGGTATGTAGCGCAGCAGTTTCTCAAAGTAAGTATCGGTGTTGCGGCTGTCGGGCGGTGGGTCTTGCGAAAACCGGTTGCGCGCAGTCGCATCACCTTTTGCGGAGGTGGGTTCAGACATGGGTTACTCACTTGGTTTGTGGCGTGAGCCTCAGACTAAACTGGACGAATTGGTATCTGCCTAATCTGCCTAACCAATTGTTGAACCAGACGGTTCAAACAGTTTGCGCTTGTGGGGCGTTGGTGCTGTGATTTGGTTGTTTTTAGTCTTGGACAGGAAAATGCAGATATAGCTAAACTTCGCACGGGCCAGCCCGTAGCTTCAAGAACTGAGTATTAGGAAAACACTAAGTTTCGGGGAGCTAAAGGTGACTATTAGTTATTTAACTTCACAAAGCGGCGAGTGTCTCAAGTCGGGACAGGGTTTTGGGACTGGATGGTAGTCAAGCGCTTGCGACAGCTTGCGCGAGTGCGGGTATGTGATTTTGAAATTTTGGTCATCGTATAACTAATCAAGCACGCTTAAGGGGCTGGTTCGAGTTCTAGACTAGCGGCTTGTCAAAACGGCGCATGACCAGAGCTAAATTTTCTTGGGTTCACTTCAAATACGAAGCGTTATTCAAAAAACAATCCGGGAAGACTCTCCGAACAAAAATTGGCGGTCTGGCCGACGGATAAGATAGAATTGCTTGAGTGAATGGATGTCCATTCAGAGAGTAATCTGAGCATGCTTTGGATGCCTAATCTGGACTTATCAGCATGACAATTCCCGCTGATTTATCGGACGAAGAAATAAAGTTGTATGTGGGCCGCAAAATAGAAGAAGATTATGCGCTTCGAGTTATCCATCCAGAACTAGACCCTAGTTTCAAATTCTGTACTCCTTACCCTGAAAAGGAACCATCCTTCACTCCGCTACTAGAGAAAATTGAGCTGGAACCCGGTGAGGTGCCAGTTTTTGCTGTCCATAGAGGTGAGGCCCAGGCTTTACTCACAACAAGAAGATTCTTTTGGCGGAATTGTTTTGACTCCGTGGAATCTGTGAGACTCAGCTTCATCAGAGGTGTAGGTCTAGCTTTTGGCGCTGGCGATCCAGCCTACCCTGGGAGCCCTGTTCACTACGTATTGGACGGGAAAATTTTTATGGGCCTTCCACCGGCGCATCTCCGGCCAAGAGACTGTAATCCTCTTTTCCATAACCCGTTCATGTACTTGATTGACAAGGACAACAACAGGTTTGAAATCAAACTAGTAGAGATGTTTCCTATACATACTTTACTAGATGCACTTGATAGCGCTTCTGAACAAGTTTCAGAAGCGAAATGGCGACATATTCACAAGATGGATATTCAATCTTGAGCAGCACAATATGTCGCCACACTGCACAGTAAGCCAGTTATCTTGCAGAGATTACCGAGAGCATATAAACCTAGTTGAGGAGTTTTGTGAAGCCAGCCCAGTTAACATTGCCTAGAGCATCGACGGACTTTCCAAGACTAGTCCACCCTTGCCAAGTGTTGGTGCTGTTTATTACCCCTTTGCCAGCTTTTGAAACAGCGCTGTAGCCGTAGAAGGTAACGCGAGAAGCGCCCGCGGCTTTTGCTTCCGCCTGAATAGCTGAAAGGAATGTTGAAAAGCCGGCTCCCCCAACCTTGTTGATACTGGTTACATGAACCACATACTCAGCTCCTCCTTGCGCCAAATCGGTTATGCCTCGAATTTCATAACCGGCTACAGTCCGAGCTGCTCCAAGCCAGATAGAATCAGCCATGGCTTGTTTCAGTGGACCAGAAGCACTGGCAACGGCGAATTGAAGTAACTGTATATAAAATTCGATTCTTCAGTGAGAATCTTGCTATAGGTTTCAGGTACAACTGGGTTTGAAGGCTTAATTGGCTCCTGTGAGATTATTCCTCTTGGCTCTTTGCCCAGTTGATGCTGCGCGCATCAAGCCTTTCGTACCCTGCTTACGGCGGGTTCATCACTTACTGCCACCGCGGGTGAAGTCAATGACTTCTCTTAAGTGAGGACGGGGAGTGGTACGTCCCTGGGAAGATGTCTTCCATTCATTTGACCCCCTTCATGTCGCACCATCCGAACGGACACGGCCAAACTAAAGCCCTCCTATAGCTCCCATCATGGTTTCGGATACAACGCCTGAAGGGGCGAGCTTAATAATCAGGATTCTGTACGAATTCTGGAGGAAATAGATAAGAGTCCCTGGTTCTTTCGGGTCGGGGTTCAGATGCGGAACGTGTCAACAACTTTGAGACAGTTTTCCTTCTTGATTTAGTGTAAATGCTTTTCAGCATTTG
>MOYA01000004.1:331195-335110 GCA_001899315.1 Candidatus Obscuribacter phosphatis | reverse complement strand
CTGCGTCATGTACCCAGGTAGGTTTTCGCCATTACTATTATTCCATTTAGTACATTTTAAGAAACAGCAAGGCTTTCAATGACGATTGCTCTGCTTATCTTACTTTTGGTTGGGTAGCTTCGATCCGGAGAACCAAGCACAGAAACGCATCCAAGCACTACCTTCCAGCTTGTGGAGATCTTTTTCCACCATGTTCAGATGTTTCTTGTAGGCAGCAATAATCTTTTCCAAGATGGCAATCTGCTGATTGCGTTCATCCAAAAGCTGTTCTCTTTTCACCAATTGTTTGTTGCGGTGTTCTATCACAGCCTTTAGCTCTTGATTCTCTTTTTCAAGAACAATACAGCGTGCCGCTTTGGCTCGAAAGTCTGGCATAAAGGCAAGCTGGCTTTCCATACTCTCAATCTGGCTTTCCAAAAAACCAATACGATGCATTGCCCCTTGCAGTCTATCGGTGCTGAGATTGAGCTGACTGATCAATTTGTTCAGATTCTCAGATGTAATGGCGGTGCGCGCCTCGCCGCTCAAGACACTCTCACGCGGGGGTGGAGTAGACGATGTCGATTGGGCCAGGGCATCATATTCGGTGGCGGAATTTAATCTATCAACCAAACTGCTTTGCTGAAAGGAACCTTGTTTGCCTTCTTGTGCGGCTGTCATTTTTTACACCCTCGTCACTGACTGGACAATTATGTCCAGAGAGGCGCAGACTGTCCAGCGCCAAATGATGTCAAGCGCCGCCAAAACAGCGCTTCCTGAATAATTTTAATATATCCACAAGGGTTAGACAGAGCAGCCAGCCCTCTCTCTAGCACCACCAGCGATATCACAACCGAGAGCCAAAGTCTTTGCCGTCATGGCAACAAACAAGCAGAAACGACCAACTTAGCGCAACCTCGCCAGCGGTCAAGTGCAAGGAAGTACCCCTTGACAAGCCGTACAGTGGCTGAGTTCTCGATTTATGAGCAAAGTAATAAGCTGCTTGTTAGGTTTTGGAATCGAAGACTTATAGACTCGATTTATCTATAACCTATCTCTCTCGAGAACTATCAAAGCGTCCCTATTTTCTAAATAAGCCTAACCCAAGCCTCTATCTGTTCCAAGCACGAACAGCGCCGATCTCGGTCTGTGAATGGCAACATCGCAATGGGTCAATGGGACGCAAGGCGAGAGTGACTCTTTCTAACTTATCTGTTGGAGGAAAAAATGTTTTCTACCTTGCTCAGTGCCGTGAGGCAACTGCGCGGCAAGGTTGCGCGCAATTTCGGGCAAACTTTCAAATCGATGAAAGACCCGAACTTCCGCAACTATAGCCTCGGCATGTTTGTCTCAAGTTGCGGCACATGGATGCAGAGCGTTGCCTTGAGCTGGCTGGTCTACAGACTGACCGGCTCGGCAGCCGCTCTGGGTATAGTGTCTTTTGCCAACAGTTTGCCCCTCTTGCTGCTCACCTTCGTGGGCGGCATGGCCGCAGACCGTTTCTCGAAGCGCAAGATACTGCTTATCACCAACAGTATCGCCATGCTTCAAGCTCTGCTGCTCACCTTTCTGGTCTGGAGCGGACATGCCACAATCGGACTTGTCATTGCTCTTTCTGTCTTGCTCGGCATAGTGACAGCCTTTGAAGTACCGACCAGACAGTCGCTCGTCCCCATGCTCATCAAAGACGAGAAAGACATCCACAACGCCATCGGGCTATCTTCCGCCACCTTCCATGTTTCGCGCATGGTGGGACCGGCATTGGCAGGACTGGCCATCGCCCGCTTCGGTGAGCTGATCTGCTTTGCGCTCAACACCGTAAGTTTTGTGGCGGCACTGGTGGCTGTTTGGCTGGTACAAGTGAGAGACCACGCCCAGGACAAGACGACCACGGCAAACTCAGCGGCGCCGGGCAAAGCAACCGAGACGAGCTTTTGGCAGGTCTTCCGCAATCCCGGCATCATGACTCTCATCATTCTGGCCGCCTTCTTCAGCACCTTCGGCATGCAATACTCACTGCTCATGCCTGTCATAGTCGACAAGATCTTGCACGGGCAGTCTGAACAGTTCGGCTTTATGTCGGCTGCCGGCGGACTGGGTTCGCTCATAGGCGCGCTCGTCATCGCCTCTCTGGGTGAACGCAAGGGGCTGCGCCGCAGACTTGGACTGGCAGCAGTCGTGCTCTCACTGTCCATTGTCCTTCTGGCGTACTCCAAGTTCTTTCCGCTGTCGGTGCTGGCGATCATGATCTGCGGCGCCAGCCTCTCTATGCACTGGAGCGGCGGCAACTCGCTGATGCAACAGTGCGCCGAACCTGGAAAACGCGGCAGGCTGATGGGCATTTACACCACTTTCACCCTCGGCATGGCGCCTTTCACAGCGCTTCTAGCCGGATGGTCCGCCGAACACCTAGGCGTAGTCAACGCCCTGCTTGTGGCGGCAGGCGGCATGTTCTGCGGAGCTTGCCTCTATCTCTACAAGAGCCGCAAACTGGACGATACTTGTAACGGTTACGGAACCGGATCCAAAACCGGATCCAAAAACGGAACCGGAAACGGCGGCGCCTGAAGGTGATTGAGAGAGAGAAGGAATGGAGCTTGTCTTCGTTTCTTCTCTCTCATTTTTTCGGGATTACTATTATTTTCTATAGTTTAACAACGGCAAATAATTGACAGAATAAACACCGCACAAGACTTCAAACAAGAAGATTAAGGCAAGAATCGAGATCAAACCGCTTATTCTGGGCAGAATTTAGATCGGCACACCAAAGCAAAATTACCCATTAATTTACCAGTAGACAAAAATGAGCAGCGCTGAAAATACAGAAAAGAAAAAACCAGCCAGCGACATTCTGAGCGTCGCCTTCGAGATTTATTTGAACGAAGAAAAACCGGTTAAGAAAGCCTTTGTCAAACAGCTGAGTCAAGCCATGCCGGGACTAGACAACAAAGAATACGAGCAATCCTGGACCCGCGTTAGCAATCTTTTCGAACAAGCTTGCAAGTTGGCGTTTCGCTGGGCAAACGAAAACTCGCCTGGTTCTGAGATCGATATTTCACTGATCGAAAACGTCTTTATCAATGAGATTGCCAGAAAGTGCCAGGGCTTCACCTATGCAGAGTATGCCAAAGCACTGGATTATGGATTCGACCGCGGCATCTTTTAGAACGTCCCTTAAGAGAACTTGATCTTTTTGTCGAGAGTCTCAAGAGCCAAGTTCAGCTCCTCATACAGGTAGTAGTCGGTGGTTTCCGCTAGAGGCAGATAAAAGCCGCGCCCTTCATCAAGCATCTTTTGTTGAAAGGCTTTATCCAAAAGATCGCAAGCTTCTCTGGTGTTATCTAGGCGGTCAGCCAGCTTAACCAATTTTGTCTCTACACTGGCATGACTAATGCGCTCTTGATAGATCTTCAGTTTCTGATCGCGCTCTGCCGCTGATGCCGTCGCCGCGAGAGGAGGCATACTCAATATTGAAACCATCATTGCCGCCGGCCTACCGAAAGTCTCTTCGATAAGCCCTACAGTCACCCTGCCACCGCTCATTTCCACTGTGTCGTGCAAGAGCGCCGCCGCCAGAGCTAGTGGTTCCTTCAGCTCCAACTCTTCAATAATTATCAGGGCCACCCTCATCGGATGAACAATAAAGGGTGCGCCTTTCTTACCTTCAGACCGGCTTGGCCGCCTGAACTGCTCGGCATGCACCTGTTCAGCCAGAGCCAAGGCTTTACCCAGCATGACTTTATCAACCACCCTCAAAGGTTCGATGGCCATCAAAAACCGGTGTCTCAGTGTTCCTGCTAACTTACTCATTCTCATTCACTAATGGGACATTACTGATATGCCCCGTCAAGCCTCCTGTTCTTCTCTTAACTTTTACTCGAATCTTACTATTGCCTTTAGTATTTTTAGCAAAAGCCTACCTGGGTACATGACGCA
>MOYA01000004.1:318756-330159 GCA_001899315.1 Candidatus Obscuribacter phosphatis | reverse complement strand
TTCCTGTGTCATGTACCCAGGTATGAGCAAAAGAAGAAGAGGAAGAGGAGGCCGGCAGCTCAAAGCTCGGTCTCCCCTCCCTCTCCAGTTAGTCTAAGACAGAGTTGGCAAGACTACTTCTTCTTGCCCTTCTTGTTTTTCTTCTTGCCCTTCTTATTGTCGGTCTTTTCGACCTGAGAGGGACCACCGCGACAGGGCAAACAGCCTGCTCCGGTATCGGCTTCGGCTTCAGGGCTGGGCGCCTCAGCTTCCGCATCCTCGGCAGACCCTTCGGCCAGAGTGCCAGCCGGAGAATCCCAGGGAATGGAGCGGTGATTGCTGTCCACAGCCACATAGGTAGCCGTGCCTTCGGTGACGTGGATCACCTTGCCCTGGCGCTCCACTTCCACCGTGATCTTGACCTTGATCGAAGTACGCCCCTTCTTCTGCACTTCGGTCCAGCAGGTGAGAATATCACCCACCAAAACCGGACGCTTGAAGACGACTGCATCCATCGAAACGGTAACGACTCGATGCACGGTCAACTGCTTGGCAGCAATTGCACCGGCAATATCGATATGACTAAGAATGATGCCGCCGAAAATATTGCCGGACGGATTGCAATCCGCCGGAAACATTACTACCCGAACGGCTGGGCAGGTCTTGTGAGAATTCATTTTTTACTCCTTGCGAGTAGATTTAAGAACTCAGTCCCCAGACTCCTTCATGGTCAGACGCGCATGCCTGAGCGCCTTGAGCAGATTCTCAACGGGCTTGCCTTTGAGGGAGTTTTCGGTTCTCCGAGACTTGGAATAAGTGGTGACCGCGCAGAGCAGGCACTGGTCGAGGTAGAAATCTTTCAGGGCCCGCACCGTATTGCTCTGAATTCGCTTCAGCTCTTTTGCGGCAGCCCCCCTGAGAGAGGCTGCTTCCAGAGCAGCAAGCGACGCAGCAACAAGATGGCGAGCCTCCACATCTGAGGTGCTGCGGTAATCGAAACCGGTATCACCGATGGTGAGGGCCAGTTTTTCCACTACCGACTGATCTAGCTCAGTCCAGGTGAGAACTTGGCTCAAAGGTCGGTCACCCAGACATTTGAGCGGCTCTTTCATCAAGCACTCTGCAATAGATTCGATGACATTGCCGAGCAACTTGAGGGGTAGAGAAACAGCCTTGCCGTTGTCACCGGCAAAGACGAGATACTCAGGCAAAGCGCCACCGCAGGCCTGTTTCAGTCGCAGATTCAGATCGGACGCCAAAGCCTTGAGGAGGACATCGTCTTTGAAGCCCAGCCTCTTCAGGCAGGCAATCGATACCAGGGCCCGCAAGACATCCGGCGGATGTTTATCCATTTTGCCCTTGCCACTTTCGGGCATGCGACCACGGTTGCGCAGGGTGCCTTCTTTGTGCAGCGCCGCAAAGTAGAGCATCAAGCCGTTGACAAACATGGGACCGAAATTGAGCAAGCCAGCCAAGTCGGCGGCAAGTTCCTGCGAATAAGACTCAGCCAGGTTTTCTAGAAAAGCAGCAGTCTTGACCTCATTGTCGTCATCAAAGAAGAGCAAGGTCATCGGCAATTGGTTGAGCGATTCAGGCAAATCACTGCTCTTGCCGACGGCTGATCTCACAGCCGCTTTCAACTTTTCAGCCACTTCCTGGTCAAAGCCTGAGACGATGCTGTAGACACCGTGCCCACCGACTTCATGACCATCAACCACCCAAAGAGGCACAGTGCGCATCTGAGTAGATGGTTTGGCGACGATCGAGATGGGCAGCTCACGGGTCGGCGGAAGAGTGTATGGACCATCGGCGCCTGGCAGGAAGAAGCCCAACGGGTCAAGAACCGGCCACCTGTTAGAGCCTGAATTCTGTCGCTTGAGCGTTTCGTCTTGCAGAAAGCGTTGATAGAGATTGGAAGCCAAGGCAAGATAAGCCTTGAGATGAGCCTCCAAGGTCGAGTCTTTCAGCTGCACCAAAGGCTGCGCCAGGCTCTGGAAAACTTCCTTGAGCTGTTCGAGCAATGCCTGCTGCTTCTTGCGCGACAGGAGCGTAACACTGATGCCGAATGCAGAAGTTGGCTTGAGCGACTTTTGCACCTGGGCAAGAGCCTCCTGCAACACATCGACATAGGCAGCGTGATAGCGAGAAGGCAGAAGATGAAAACCGGAAGCGACAACAGACGAGAGCGACTTCAGGGTGGAGTCGGCGTTGGAGACAGCCAGTGGTGCGATGGGGTCATGCACCGGCACAGGGTCTGAAAGCTCGTCCTTGAGCGCTTGCCTGACGACGTTAAAACTACCGAGCCTGCGACCGACAGGCTGTTTTCCTCTGGTCCCGAGTTTGGGATTATTGTTAGGCATGATTTCTCCTAAACTTCAGCCCGCACAACCACTAGCGACACACCAATGCGGTGCAGTCGGCCGAGGTTTCAAAGGCAGGCTAGTTACAGACCTAAAGAGATAAGAGATGCTTTGGTTGAGTTAAAGAAAATACTCTCGGAACCTAACCTGACTCTTTCCCTATTTACAATCTCATGACCTGTTTATTAGTTAAGCTCTAAGTTAATCTATCGCCAACAAGTTAGCCTAATTAGCGCCAGCTGTTGACATCGCAACCACAACAGAACCTCCTGCAAGCAAAATCGCCACCACAGGCAGTGTCACAATCCAAATACCGAGTGAACTGCCTTTATCAGACTTCACGCTATCTTCAGACAGGGCAATTATAATTCTGCTATATTCAGCCCAGAAAATTACCACCTCATGCCCCGGAATACAGAAACTCTGTGAGAGAAGACGACAAATCTCAAGCCATGACTCAGTCTGAAAATCAGGCTGGACCGCTCGGTCAAGACAGAAATGAGCCGGAGTCTGAAACCAAGCCGTCAAAGATCGAAACAAGCAAGGATAAAAAAGGAGTAGCGGCAACCGCGGAGAAACCGCCCACAAGCATGGTCAGACAAGAGAGACAAGGTAGTCCGCTCATAGCATTAGTGCTGGCAATGGCGCTGATCGTCTTTCTAGGAATTCTCTACCTGGTAATTTTCTACAACGATAAAATTCCTTATCTCGGTAATTCTCTTGATGAATCGCTTAATAGAACAATTCGCTACCATTCTGAACAGTTGCCGGAGGTAACCGACTGGAGGGAGAATCTTCAAATAGAGCAGACAGTATGGATAGACGAACTTTCACATCTAGAGAGCGGCGACCCAAAAGCACCGTCTTTCAAGAGAAAACGAGACAATCTCATATATTTAGCCGACTCATTCTACAAAGACGAGCCGCGCTTCGAGCAAGCTAGAAACACCTATATCGAGGTTTTGGTAGAACCGCGCGTCGAACATGAAAATGAAGTCAATCTGCATCCCGCCGAACTTTTGAGAAGAATCGGCTATTGCTCACTTAGACTAGGAGATCTTGACACTGCCATTTCTTATCTAACCAGGGCGTTGAACAAACTTGAGCAAGAGAGAAAGTCTTCAGGCAAGGTCACAGAGCCTGGTATCTACAATTGGTCCAGAGACAATCTAGCCGAAGCCTATATCAGAAAGAATAATCTGACCGAAGGGCAGAAAATCATCGATGCCAGACTGAAGGACATTGAGTTAACCAGTCCGGACACCTGTATCGAGCCACATTTGGTAGTAAACGTTGCACTCGCCAAAGAAAAAGAAGGCAAACTGCCCGAGTCGGTTAAGTATTTCGAGCAAGCTTTAGCTTGCCTTGAGACCGAAAACAAAAATCGGGGCGTGGTCAAAGGCTCTCTTAACGATAATGACCGCAATTTAGCCAGGATTCTGAAGGAATATTCCAGAATATTGAGAAAAGCGGGAAGAAACCCAGAAGCATGGTCGGCAATGGACAGAGCCGTCACTATTCTCGATAACAGTCCATGATTTTGAAGCAGTTAGCGCAGCTAGATTCCCAAGGCGCTTAAGCCTCTTGGGTTTTGCTGTCAGGCTAGCGCTAGCGCTAGCAGTTCTGAAAAAGATCTAGTCAAGTGGTTACTCACATTAAAGCAGATCTCTATAGATCTGAAGGACTTAGAGAAGTAAGTCTAAGGAGCTTCTGCTCTTCGTGATCTCAGGTATAGAACGTCAAATAAAAAACCCCGGCGCCTTCCGCTCATAAAATCTCCGCTTCCAGCGCGAGTTGAGCAGCTCCAGGGTTTGACGTTCTGTCTTGCCGGGCTGACCCTGATGTCGCAGTCATCTGTCGACCATCAGGCCCCCGATATCTGAGCCTCGTTCACCTAGGGTGAGGAAGGAAAACCAATATTGTTCTATTGGGCGAGCTGTGTATTGCAAGCCCTCAATGCATGGGAGTATTCCTATGAACGAAAAAGTCAACGCCTTGAGCCTTGACCTCTGGCGCCGCGTCTGGCGTCTGGCCAAGCCATTCTTCACTTCCCGGGACCCCTGGGATATCACCGTGCCCGTCATCGGCACCAAGTTCTCTGTTCAGGAAAAGTGGAAAGCCTGGGGTTTGCTCCTGGCGCTCGCTCTCTTCCTCCTCGGCGTCAACATGCTCAACATCGGCATCAACTTCGTTGCCGGCAACTTCCAGAACTCGCTGCAGGCCTTCCTCAAAGCCGGCACCGACGTCGGGAAGCAGCAGATCGCCGAAGCCACGTACTGGAAGTACCTCTTCATGTACGGCGGCGTCTTCATCGTCGGTATCTTCGTGGTGGTGCCCTATGCCTGGTTGAGGAGCGTCCTCATCATCACCTGGCGCAAGTGGCTGACCATCCACATCCTGAAGAAGTATTTCGAGAATCGAAACTACTACAAGGTGAGCAGCAACCACACCATCGACAACCCTGACGAGCGTATCGCCACCGACGTGGAAGGCTTCACTTCCGGCGCCCTGGGCATCGCTCTTTCTGTGGTCGACTCGGTGATCACCTTCTTCAGCTTCATCTTCATCCTCTGGATGATCTCCTCCACCCTCGTCGGTGTGGTGGTGCTCTACGCCGGCTTCGGCACCCTCATCTCGGTGCTGCTCTCGGCCAAGCTCATCCAGTACAAGTACAACCAGCAGCGGCTGGAAGCGGACTACCGATACAACCTCATCCACATTCGCAAGAACGTGGAGAGCATCGCCTTCTACCAGGGCGAGAAGTCGGAATGGAAGGAGCTGACCAATCGCTTCTTCCTCGCCATCCGCAACAACATGTCGCTGATCGGCTACCAGCGCAACGTCAACTTCTTCACGAAGGCCTTCGACTACTTCGTGATCATCGTGCCCGCCTTCTTCATCGCTCCCCTGTTCTTCCGGGGCGAGGTGGAGATTGGCGCCTTCACCCAGGCCAACCTGGCTTTCGGTCAGGTGCTCGGGTCGCTGGCGCTGTTCGTGGCGGAAATCGGCACGATCAGCTCGTTCGCTGCCTACGTCAGCCGTCTGGGTGGCTTCCAGGAAGCCATGGACGCCAAGGATGAAAGCGAGAAAGAGGGTCGCAAGGCTATCGCCACGTCCATCGGCGACAAGATCGCCCTGGAAGGCGTCACCCTTCTGACCCCCGACTACCGCAAGATGCTCATCAAGGACCTCAGCTTCGAGGTTCCGCAGGGCACCGGCATCATCATCAAGGGTCCGAGCGGCACGGGCAAGAGCTCGCTCTTGCGCGCCATCGCCGGGCTCTGGAAGTCGGGTGACGGCACCGTGGTGCGTCCGGAACTGGGTTCGCTCATGTTCCTCTCGCAGAAGCCGTACATGAACCTGGGCAGCCTGCGAGAGCAGCTTCTCTACCCCGGCAGCCGCACCGATGTTTCCGACGAAGAGCTGAAGGCCATCCTGGTCAAAGCCAATCTGCCGGAACTGGCCTCCCGCTATCCGGAAGGTCTGGACGTGGTGCGCCCCTGGTCGGACGAACTCTCGCCCGGCGAGCAGCAGCGTCTGGCTTTCGCCCGCCTGCTGGTGGCTCGCCCGCGCACTGTGTTCCTCGACGAGGCCACCAGTGCCCTGGACGTGGCCAACGAGGCTCTGCTCTACAAGACGCTGCGTGAGCTCAATGCCACCTTCGTCTCGGTCGGGCATCGTCCCACTCTCGACGCTTACCACGAGAAGGCGCTCAACCTCATCGGTGATGGCACCGGCTCGTGGGAGCTGAAGCAGAAGTAAGCAGTCAGAAGCCGGCCGTTTTAACAGATCGACGGCCGGATCAACGACAGCTCTAACAAAGCTCATCGTTGCTTCCTCCGGATCTAAGCAAAGGGGCTCCATAGTGGAGCCCCTCAAGCCAAAACCCTATCAAAAAGGAAAATTGCCATGAGCAACACCAACAAGTCCGCCGCCCCCGCCAAGCCCGCCACCACCGAGGAGAAGCTCGAGACCGTTCTCGCGCTCGCCACGGACACCGCCCGCAAGGACGTCGCCGGCGCCAGCAACCGTTCCGTCACCGCCGAGGCGACGCTCAAGACGAGCGTCACCGAGGGCGACGAGACCGACTGCAATGGCGTCACCGCCGGCGTCACGCTGGGCGTCACGTCCAGCAAGACGGTGAAGGGCGCGCCCGCGAAGGACGGCGAAAGCAAGTAACCTGCATCGGTAAGGCCACCGTCCTCTCCGATTAAGGCGTGAAAGCTCCCGAACCCCCTCAAAAGGGTTCGGGAGTCTTTCTAGTCTTTTTGTTCTTTAAGCAGTTTCAATAAACAGGGGAAAAGCCATGATCGAAATCGGTATCATGGGCGGTGCGTTCAATCCGATTCACTCCCGGCATCTCATGGTGGCTCAAGCCGCCATTGACCAGCTGGATTTGAACAGGGTTATCTTCGTCCCCAGCGGCGAACCGCCCCACAAGAAGTCGGGACTGCTCGACAAAGAAGCGCGCTTTGCCATGGTCAAAGCCGCCTGCGCCGGCAACAGTCGTTTTGCGGCCTCACGCAGCGAAATCGACCGCCCCGGCCAAACCTGGACCATCGACACTCTCTACGAGTTCAAAGCCAGGTACGAGAAGAAGTACGGAGCCCGCCAAAAGGTCAGGCTCAACTTCATCATCGGCGAAGACAATTTGCCGATTCTGCGAGACTACAGCCGCCGAGCCGAATTTCTCTCGCTCTGCCGCTTGGTTGTCTCGCCGCGAGCCACTTGCGATGCAGCGGCGCTGGAACGCTGGCAGGAAGAACTCCCGGAAGCCGACATGGTCATTCTGGAAGCACCGGCCAACGAAGTCTCCAGCACGATGATTCGCGACTGGATCGACCAGGGACGCTCAGTGCGTTACTTGGTTCACGAGGCTGTTTATCGCATCCTCGTCAAGGAAGGCTACTACGCCCCCGCTCGGAACCATGCCTTCACCGGCAAGGTCAAGCAGCGGTTCAAGTAGGCTAGAGCCACTCTCATAAACAAAAAATTTTCTGGAGGAAACATGCCTGCCATCATCATCTCTCTTTCTCTGGCGAGCGCCGCGCTGCTCATCGCCTTCATAGTCAAGGCGCCGACCGCCCGCAGCAAGCGCGAACTCGTCCGCATGAAATCGTGGGCCCATGGTCTGCAGGTCAATCCGCTCTACGGGCGCGTTCCCGACGAGCAGAAGCTGCAGCTGCGCGAAGCCTATGCCACGGCCGAGGCCACGATCGCAGACGGTAAAGCCAAGCGCAGCGAGCTGCAGGAGGCGCTGGATGCTCTCAGCCTAGCCTGCCGCGCCGCCAGCCCCTATGTCGTCGTCGACTATGCCGAAGACGATGACAGCGTTTTGGCGGTGTAGAACATGGGAACCCTGGGTGTTCTCCTTCTCGTTGCCGTATTGGCTGTCACTGTCTGGGTGACGGTGCGCACCATCCGTCAGGGCAAGGTCGGTCCGGAATACGGGCTGAGCTTCAAGCAAAGGAAGCCCCGCCAGTAAGCCGGGAAATCGAGGTGGAGCCTTTCTCCATCTCGATTTTTTCGCCCCATCTATTCACGCATATAGTTGAAACAAACAACCCCCTTTCACTTGCCCGTCTCGGTATCACCCACTGCATGGCCTAGGCTCTTTTATTGAGATCCGCATCTATTCATGCATATAGTTGTAAGTGGGTGTTTTTGAAGCGGAATTGCCTAGCCAGCCACTTTCACCTGTAGAAAAGTCCCGTCCGTTTGGCGTGCTAATCCAACAGTCAGCAAACTGGCGCTCTTTTAAGCGTTTTGAGACACGTCAGTGCCAGCTACTGTGCTTCGCATTCGCTAGACTGGGTTTTGGTTCTGGGGTGTTAAGTATTTAGATCTTTTGCCAGGCTATCAAAAACTGATCTCGCCACGCAAATTCAGATGCTAGATGGAGACTGAATTTCCGTGAAGTCCTCTTTACCAGCACACCAATTTTTAAAAGCTGTAAGCGGAATGTTTCAACCGTCATAGCCTTCAGCTTCGCCCGTTTTCGGACTTCCCAACTCAAAATGTAAGCGAACACGTGCAAGAAAAGTCTGAACTGATTTGCCTCAAATTCCTGGCAGCTGGTGCGGCCTGACTTCATGTACAACTTCAAATCTTTGATCCAGTTCTCGCACTGAGCCCTAGGACAGTAGCGCTCTTCGTATAGTTTCCTTGGCGAGCCATTTTCGCAGTTTGTGATGACAAATCGAGTCTCCGGACCAGTCATCGAGAATTCCACCTTGAAGATAACTCTGCGTTCTTTGCTCCATTCCCGAGCCATGTAGCGGAATTCACCGAATCTTCTGATGTACAGTTCCGCCTCAAACAGCTCCTGCATGCGTCCTTCTTCTTTGCTGGCAAAGCGCATGGCTTGTTCCTTTCGCTTCAACGCAGCCTTCACTTCGGCACGATCTCGAACAATTCCATATTTCTTCAATGCAGGACCCTGACTGCCAAAAGCCTCGAATTCATCGCGGCATCTAAGCACCAATTTCTCTGCGTGATATGCAAATCCAGAGTGCCTCGCAGCGGCGATGAAGTAGGTAATATCCAGGTCTTCAAGCGTGTCGAACAATTCTCCAGAGGCAAATCCAGCATCCGCAGACAGCTCAATCCTTGTGCTGGACCACGAAATCCGCAGATCTCTGACAATTGCTCTGATCGCTAAAATTGCATCCTGAATTGGGTTAACCGCTCCCGTCCTTAATTGTGCCCATAGCGGAAATCCATCCTCTGTGAAAACAAACAGCGGCGCATAGCAGTAAGTGTCGTAAAACCCACTGAATTCAATCATTTGCTGCCTGCCATACGCCTCGTCGCATGTCGTGTCCATCGCTAAGCGCAGAACCCGTGGAGCTTTCCCTGTTCGCTTCACGTATGTGTGAATTAACAGCTTCTGCAAAGCGGCATTGGTAATACGGTCTGCAAGATTCTCGAAGCGTGACAAACTTGGCTGCGACGCTAGAACGCCCTCTCTGCCAACAGCTAGTTGATGCATTGCATCAAACCGAAGTTGCGATGCATCATTGCAATCTTCATATCCAGCGACGATTCCGAAAATGCGCTGCCTAAACATGTCTAAAATGGAGTGCTTGATTAAGTCAGGACGCCGATTGTCACTCATTGCCACAGATGCATTCTCGCACAAACCCAGTACCTGGTCTGCTTTTCGCAAGATTAAAAGCCCGCCGTCGCTGCAAACCTGCCCACCGTCAAACTCTTGCTCGATAGGCTTCAAATTAGGCAAATCTAGCCTCATTTGGACTTGTTTGTCGGTCAATTTCGTTTTAGACTGGCTCATTCAAAAGTCCTTGTTTTTGGTTTGTCTCTTGTCTTGGTAAACATAGATTCTGAGCCAACTGACAAGGCTTTTGGACTTTTTACTTCCTTACTTTGGTATCACTCCCGCGAATAATCTCGGAGATATTTTTCTACCATTTTCTATAGTGTTATAACGAACAAAAAAAATCTCTCTCTGCCTTAATAACCAAGAAGACACGGAAGAGGGATGGTACGCGCATACCATCCCTCCCCGGAATTACTCAGGCGAAGCCTTGCTCCGGCCTAACTTGCCAGATTACCCGGCAGCTTAGCTGGACTTCTTCTCCACATAAGCCTTGCCGCCCAGGACCTTGTCCTTGAGCAGGTTGACGATGTCCTGGTGGTAATCGTCCCAATCGAAGACCGGAGCGATCTGCACACTGATATCGAAAGCGCCGATCCAGACCGTGAAGACGCCCTTCATGGCGTGGATGGCGTTGACCACCTCCTTGGCCGCCGGGGTGAGGTCGAAGCGCTTGTCGCCTTCGAGGGGACCGGAGAGGACCAGAGAAGCAGTGTTCTTCTGGTCTTCCCGCAGAGCCTCCGAGACTCCGTACCAGCGGGTGGTGTCCTTGCGGGTACCGCTCCACTGGATGAGACCCTCGTGCTTCTGGCGCTTGCCGAGCTGAGCGATGTCGGCATTGCCGCCGAAGAGAGTCTTATTGATGATGTCCACCACTTCGTCATGGTAGTCCGCGACCTCGTAGGCCGGGCTGATCTCCAGGTTGATGCTGAAAGGGGTGACCAGCACGCACATGATGCCGCGCATGGTGATGAGCTTGTTGACGATGCGCCGACCCTTGTCGGTGAGACCGCCGAAGCCATCCGATGCCTTGACCGGCTTGGTGTAGGAGTAGTTGGAAGTGTTCTTCTCGTTCTCCTGGATGGCGCTGGTGAAACCGTACCAGGCTCCGCCGCGAACGGAGGCGAAGCGGATGCGCTGGATGCTGTTGAGCTTGTTGGTCATTTTCTGAATCCTTGGTTTGGTGCCGAGACTTTGTTTTTGTCAGTCCGCACCGGTTGATTGTTTGGTCGTTTGGTCTTTGGTTCAGCGAACTTCCGATTGGTTGCTCGCTAGATACACAGGCATCGAGCTGTCAACTTGCCTGGTGCGCGCCAGACAAGACGGGAAGGAGGAGCGGCGACAAGAGGAAAGATCCAGCCATGTGCCAATCCTTGGTTTAGATCAAAGTCCTTGATCTACCTTCAACGGCTGCGAGCCTTGTGTGATTCCGCACAACTTAGCCACCCACCATCAAGACGCACTTGCTCACTCTGCCAGGGAGGCAAGAGAAAAGCTTTGAATGGTGCATTAGATGTTGAGGAGGGACCTTTTAATGGGTGGTGGAATGTGAGGAATACTGTCACCCTATAGGAAAGTACGAGGCAATGCACGTGAACCTCGAAAAGATGTGCTAGAACTCGGTGCTACTAGAGAATCTCCATGGGGGAATCTACGAAGTCATTTTGCAGCGAACGCTAGCGAGGCTGGCGTCAGCCAAGCTGCCTGAAGCCAAGTTACTTTTTGCAATTTCTGGCTAGCAAGTTCTGGCGAAGCCCCAAAGCTTGCACCGGTTTGCCGCCGAGTTCTCTTGACTCTCAAGACTAGCTCGAGCGCATCTAATCTAAGCCAGGTTTGCGCAGGAAAGCTCTAAAAGTAAAGGAAATGCTCATCGCTGAAAAACCTGCTCTTGCATTTACTGTATATTTTAGTATTTTATCACAAAGCCTACCTGGGTACATGACGCAG
>MOYA01000004.1:233158-317870 GCA_001899315.1 Candidatus Obscuribacter phosphatis | reverse complement strand
TCCTGTGTCATGTACCCAGGTATGTCACAAAGAAAAAGATTTTGAGAATATTGCTTGTGATTAAACTAAGCAGCGGTCTGAAGCTAAGCTTCAGACCGCTGCCTGTGATTTACTTCCTTAACTTGGCGTCAGACCCGAATTCCGGGCTAGAGCCAGGCCTTGAAGCGATCCCGCCGTCGCGCCTCCAGCGAGCTGAGGTCGATGAGACTGGCCACATAGACACCGCTCTCCACCTCATGCCCGATGCTGCTCATCGAACTTTTCATGTGGCGCACAATCCGCAGACTGACTCCTTGGCGTTCAGCCAAGGGGCCGGCTGCGTCGATGTCTCGACGCGAAATCACACCGTCCTTGTCGTTGTCGAGTAAGGCGAAGAGCCGATCGGCATCGGCGCTGATTTCACCAGCCAGAGCCAGTTCTTCCTGCACCTCCTTGCCGGCGGAAACAAGACAGACCGTAGCGGTGATAAGCACTCCCAAGAGAGCGCCCAGCGGCATCATCAGGAACGGTCCGTCGTCCCAGAGCCCCCAGGCGATGGAGATCAGGACCGCCGAGAAGAAGGTGACCACAGTGATGTAGGCACCGACCACCGAACGTTTACCGCCCTCGTAAGCGGCCGTGACGAGCATGCCGAAGAGAAGGCCGAGGGCGAACGCGATCAGCGAGAAGAGCGAGACGAAAACCCAGTCAGACGTGGAGTATTCATAGCCGTACATGCATTTTTTCCTTCTGCTTAGAGCGCCTCGTCCACAACCACTTTCAGGTTGGGGAAGAGCGCGCGCAGGAACTCCACCGCCGCCTGAAGCTGCGCTTCGCTAGGCTGATAGGTACCCGAGTTGCGGTTGACATGGATAACTCCGTCGGCATCCTTCCAGATCTCGCCGGCGAAGCGCACATGCGGGTGATAGCCCGACATGAGCACGTGCTTGGCCAAAATCCAGTCGACAATCTTGGCGCCGACATTGATGCGGGCCACGATGATGCTTTCGGTGGTGAGCACCAGGTTGTACTTGTTGGGCGCCCGCTTATCGCAGTGGGTGCGCAACATGTCATAGACGTCGCACTCTCGACGCTCGCCCACCGAGATGAACTCGGAGGCAAGCAAGTAGCGAATGCCTCGCACCACCAGCGGTGAGAAGAGCAAGCGCTTCTTGAGCCGGGTGACGAAGTCGGGACGCGGCTTGGGGAAGGGCTTCATGTCCTCGGTCAGGAAGGCGCCGATGTCGACACGCTGCTGACGCCCTTCGAAGAAGGCGTGAGGACCCCAGAATTGACGCAGGAAAGCCACCATCATGGAAGCACCGGTCACCCTGATATCGAAGCCTCCCTGATACTCGACGTCTGCTGGCAAAGCAGGTGCCACCGGCGCCTTTTCGACGGCAGCGGCAGGGCGAGAAGAGAAGTAGTTGATCGGCGCCCGCACCAAGCCATAGAACCATCCAGCCACCTTGTTCTTCTTGGCCAGGCCGGCGGCAGAGCGGTCGGCGTGGCGGCAGAGGGTGAGAAACTCGGCTCGAGAAACTTGGGCGGCGTAGCGCTGCAAGGGCTCGGGTGTGGTTCTCACCACATCGAACTGGACACGCTGACCGTTGAAGAAGAGACCTTCCTTGTGCAGAGCATGCATGAAGGAGTGCGGCATGTACCGGCTCGTCAGCGCTCGACCGGAAGACGAAAAACCGGCGTAAGCCATGACACGCAGAATGGCGTTCAGACAGGTCCAGTACTTGATGTTGTTGTGCACCTGCATGGCGATGCGCAACGCCTCCGCAGCTCCTTCGGGCAGATTGCGAAAGCGAATCAAAACACCCGACTGCACGAAGCCGCGGGTATCCTCGATGCGTGACGGGGCGCGCTTGAGGCTCTTGCCGGCGAACTTCTGATAGCCGCCTTTGCCGTCGGGCACAACCAGGTAGGCATTGGGTTTGCCGAAACCGATGAAGATTTCGTCCGGACCGGCGAAGACATCGCTGATCTGGATGATCTTCAGGTCATCGAGGCGGCGCTGCCTGATGGCGGAAGCATCCACCACCTCTTTGGCAAGCGATCCCCAGAGTTCGAATTCGGGACGGCGTTCGAAACGTTGGGCATAACCTGCGTTCATTAGTTCACCTCCGCAGTCGATCGACGCAGATATTTCCGCACCCCTGAGCCGACCGTGATCAGCCCGCTGAGGAGGAAAAGCCAACCACCGAAGGCGAGCGAAGAGGAGACAAAGTAGAAGCCAACCAGAAGGCTGGAAACTCCCAAGACGACACGACCGGAGCCGCGCACCGCCTCGCTCTTGAAAAGAAGCGAGAGGGCGGCAAGCAGAGCCAGAAGGGCGCCGATGTTGAAGATAAGCGGTGATACTGCCATTCAAATACCTCTAGTTTTCTGTTGTGGGGACAGGTTCCGGTTGTTGGCCGGAACCTGTCCTAGAAGTTCAGATTTCGCAGACTCAGCTCTTGAAGAGCTCCATCTGGTTGGGATTGGGCTTGCGACGCCGCACCCGACGCTTCTTGAGGGCCGGGCATTGCGGGCAAGGCAGCTTCTCCTCGGCAGCGACGGGCTTGGGCGCTTCGGCCACGGGCTTGGACGCTTCGGCCACGGGCTTGGGCGCTTCGGCCACGGGCTTGGGTGCTTCGGCCACGGGCTTGGGCGCTGCCGACTTGTAGGTCACCTCGTAACCGCTGTCCTCCTTCACCCAGACAGCCGTGCGGCCGACCAGAGTGAGCAGGTGAGAGCGGCATGCGACAGCCTTGTCTCGCCGAGCGATGGCGCCGACATAGCTGGCGTCCACGGCGGCATGCCGGCGCAAGAGCAGGCGACGCCAGCGCTTGCCGTCATAGACGCTGGCGCTGTAAAAGCCGCTGAATTCGACCGTCTGACCGAAGCGCGAACGCTTGCCGGGCTTGTTGACGTTGTGCATGCGAATATCGCCGACCAGAGTCGTCGAGGGCGCAGCAAAACCAGCCACCTCAGCCAAGAAGCCTTCGAAATAGACACGACCGGAGAGCACAATGGGCTCGTTGATAGCCTTTTTCATAGACACCTCGTTTTCAGAGTTGAGCTTCTGCTCAGGCGTGACGCCCGGTGAAGCGATCGGAAAGTTCGCCCTGGTGCTGCACGATGACCGGCAGCATGAGGCGCTGAGAGACGGTGATGCCGTGGGTGGCATCGAAGTTGCGGCGCATCTCGAAGAGGCGACCGTCGCTCGGTTCGGGAGCGAAGATGGCACCGGTGGCAGGCACGATCACCGAACCGTCGGCGTAGATGTGACCTTCACCCTGGTCGGTGTTGATGCGCTCACCGGTGTCCTGAGGACTGGCGAGCAGCGAAAGAGCGTTGACTTGCTTCATAGTAAGAATCTCCAAAGTTGAAGGGGTCGCCTCTTCGCATTGGTAGAGGCGACCCCGGTTTAGGTTGGTTACACAGACAGTGACTTAGCGGCGATAGCCCTTGACGAGCTGTCGACGCAAAGCGTCGCGAGCGGTATCGCAGACGCTCATGGCTTCCAGCGCGGTCAGATTGACCTTGAGGAAGTCTTCCTCGCCCCAGCCGAAAGTCTCGGCCAGCAGCTTGTACTCGAGCGAGAGGGTGGTCTGGGTGAAGAGCGTGCCGTCGGTGTTCACCGTCACCCGGCGACCAGCCTTGTAGAGCCGGTCGATGGGATGGTCGGCGAAGCTCTTGAACTGCCCGGTGACCACGTTGGAGGTGGGGCAGATCTCGAGGTAGCGCTCACCCTGCAGGTTGCCCCGCACACCGTGGCCGACCCGTTCGACGCCGAGGCTGGCGAGCAGCTCGATGTCGCGCGCGGTGGGTTCGTTGGTCTCCCAGCCGTGCATGGTCAGCTTGATACCCTGCGCCTTGACGCGGGCAGCAGCCGGCATCCACCAGTCGAGCACGCCGGGGAAGCCGCTCTCGTCGCCAGCCAAGTCGAAGCCGCCGACATGACGCTTGTACTTGATGGCCAGGTCGGCCAGTTCTTCGGCCAGTTCGCCGTTCTCGTGCCGCAGGGCGCAGATGATCAGCTTGACCGGAATCTGCTTGCCGCCGAGCGAAGCCGATTCGACCGCCTTGACCGTGGTCTGCATGACCTGGTCGAGACGTTCGAGCCGGGTGCTCTTGTCGAGTTCGGCAAAGAAGGCGCCGAGATGAAGCTGCGGACCGAAGCGCAGCTCGATGGCGATGTGCCCGTCCGCGATGGCATCTTCGATGCGCTCGCGCACGATGCGGGACAGGTTGTCCATGTCATGCATGAGCGGCAGCACATGCAGAACAATGGCGTCGAGGTAGTTCTTGAGCGACTCGCGAGCGAAGCCGGCCACCCAATTGCCGTAGGCACGGGCAGCACGACGACGGCTGGCAGCGACAAGACCGCCGCGCGACCGCGAGGGAGCACGCTGGGCGGATTCCGCCTGCCAGAGAGCGACGACCTCGGCGGGGAAAGGCATGGCTGCCTTCTCGAAACCGATGCGCGACCAGAGGTCGAGCATGGTATAGGGGCGCAAACTGCAGTCGATGTGCTCGTGGAGCTGCAGCTTGGGCAGGCGCTTGTAGAAGCTGATTGGTTTCTTTTTCATAGGCTTCCTTTCTATTACACGTTAAAGCATCCAGCTACTTCTGCCGAGCCGGTGCAGGTTAAGTTCAGTGCAAATCGAGCCCTGCCTTGGGGCAATCAAGTCAAGAGGCAGCCGTTACGCCACCGGTGGGTGGAGCAGAAGCTAAACGAGAGACCGATAAGGCTATGGTTTCGGTTTCTTGACCTCGAGATTGAAATTTGACGCAGAAGTACCCCGACCCTATAGAATTTATCTTGACATGATCAATACTGACGTAAGCTCTGCTAAGCTGAAAAAGTCGCGCTGGCGCGTGGTTTTTGCTAGTTTTACTGTATTTCGCTTGTTATAGCTTAGCTTTTATATGAGACATAAAGACTAGCGCGCTTAGCTTATGCCTAAAGAAATGCTACGCTTGCCTGGCTTAAGGGCTAGTTCTTTTGCTGCCGAGCACTTTAGAACCACTTCGCCTCAATTCTTTGGAACCAAAGACGTCCTGTAAATTTCAGGGTTTTTGATAGCGCTCTCGTAAACAAAAAGGCGCTAATATAAGCTCATTGAAGGAGGGGTGCACCTATCTAGATAGATAAGCGCCTCTAAACAAAGGCCTGATAGGAGAGTTTTCTATGGCAATGGGTGGCAAGGCCGGTGAGGTCTTTACCGAAATCAACGTAACACCGCTCACAGACGTGTTTCTGGTTTTGCTGGTGATCATGATTCTCATTGCGCCTCTGGTCAACCAAGCCGTCTTGAAAGTCGATCCCCCTGCTATTGACCCTAATAAACAACAGCAAAAAGAAGACAAAGACACCAAAATCAATGCCGAAGTCAGCAAAACCGGTGAAATCAAGATCAACGGCAAAGTAGTAGCTGCCGATACAGGTTCGGTCATGATTGCCATCAAGAATATTCAAACCGAAGCCGGAAAGGCAGACCTGCCGCTAATTCTTAATTCAGACGAAGATGCTCTGCAGAAATATGTGGTGGCAGTCATGGACGCCGCCGCCGGTTGCAACATCAAAAAAATGTCGATCATGCCGCCCCGCAAATAGTCTGCTTAATCTAGTAGGCGATGAAAACAATAAAATTGCCAATTTTAGGGCTTGTCTTGGCTGCTTGCATTGCTTGGCCCCTGACAGCAAGTGGACAGAACAAAGCCGAGCTGGACAACTACTTACGAGAAAAGGCTGCTTTTGAAAAGCTCACCCGAGTCGACTCGCTGATGAAAGCGGGCAAGATGGTCGATGCTCGCCAAATTCTACTGGAAGTAACCAAGCTCGATCCCAATAGCTACTCAAATGAAAGCCATGGGCTACTGGCCGAGACTTGCTATCTTCTCGGCAATTTTCAGGAAGCGGCGAAAGAATACGACATCGCCATCAAATATGGTGGCAAAGACTGGCGTCTTTTCTGGAATGCCGCTCTCTGCAATATGCATCTGAATAACTACAAGGCAGCCCTTGTCAAAGCCAACCTAGCCCTGAAAAGCAATATTCCAGCAGAGGCCAAGCCTCAGATTCAGCGCTTTGTCAAAGAAATGTCCGAAAAAGCCTCCGAAAATCAAGGCAATTTTGCCCCAGCAAACATACACCGCAGCGACTATTTCGACCTGCTCCTGGCCGGACAAGAACTAAACGTCTGGGCAAATGAAAAACTGCCTCTCAAGGTTTATGTCAAAGAGTCGACAGATCTAGCCGGCCGTCCTCTCAATCTTTATCGCAAAGAGTACCCATTCCTGATTTATAGTTGTCTCGATACCTGGTCAAAAGCTTCAGGTGGAAAACTGAGTTTTCTGCCCATCAACGAAGCCAATGCCGCCGACATGCTTATAGCCTTTAGCCAAACCCCGCAAGATGTCACCCAGGTAAAAGGCGAGATACCAGTCGAACAAGGTATTACCCGTTTTCATCTCAGTAAAGATGATAGTCCGGCCCCAAGCCCATTTCGACGCATCCTTAAAGCCCAAGTGGAACTTCTCTTGGTCAAGCCGACTACTCTAAAGGCGCTTACAGTCGATGAAATGAAGCAGATTGCCCTGCACGAGCTGGGACACGCCTTGGGCATCAGGGGACATTCAGATAGCGCCAGCGACATCATGTATTTCAATCAATCATTCAGACAGTTGCCGGCCCTCACCAAGAGAGACAAAGCCACCATAGCCAGGCTATACAACGACTATCCGGGGCTAGAGGTATCGGGGGTCTTGGGCTTTAATCTGGCGCCCTTGGGACAAAACCAAGCAGATCGCGCTAGTGCCAAATACAAGCCGGCGACAGGACAGCAAAGCGGCTTCTGAGCGTCCTTCTTGAAATCTTTCCAACCCCTCAGGCGTGGCATAATTATGTCGTAACAAAAGATCAGGGGTAGAGTCAAAATGAAAACTGGCGGGGAGTCAACTACACACCGGGAAATCGACCGCAACCGACTCAAGTCTTTACTGGACAAGGAAGACAAAGTCTTCACCGAAAAACATCCCCGTTCTCTTGCACTCTTTCAACGCGCCCAGAAAGCACTGCACGGCGGAGTTCCAATGAATTGGATGGTGAAGTGGGCTTCCCCCTTTCCACTCTTTGTCAAAGAAGGAAAAGGAGCACACTTTACCGATGCCGACGGTCTAACCTACCTGGATCTTTGCTTGGGCGACACCGGAGCCATGACCGGTCATGCACCTGACGCCTCGGTGGAAGCGATTGTCGATCGCATCAAACGCGGTACCACATTTATGCTGCCTTCCGAAGACGCCATAGTTGTTGCCGAAGAGCTAAAGAGCAGATTCAACCTGCCCTACTGGCAAACAGCGCTGACAGCCACCGACGCCAACCGCTTTGTGATCAGACTAGCCAGACAAATCACCGGTCGCAAATATGTTCTGGTCATGAATTGGTGCTACCACGGTACAGTCGATGAGACCTTTGCCACTATCACCGCCGATGGTGTGGGACCAAGGCGCGGCAATATGGGACCGCCGGTCAATCCTAAAGAAACTACTCGGGTAGTGGAATTCAACGACTTGAAGGCCTTGGAAGAGGCTCTTAAAGATAAGCAAGTGGCTTGCGTGCTTGCCGAACCAGCCATGACCAATATCGGCATCATTCATCCAGATGCAGGCTATCACAAGGCTCTTAGAGATTTAACCAGAAAATACGGCACCCTTTTGGTCATAGACGAAACCCATACAATTTGCACCGGTCCAGGCGGCTATACCAGAGAGTACAATCTAGAACCCGACTTTATCACTATCGGCAAACCAATAGCCAGCGGCATCCCAGCTTCAGCTTACGGCTTTTCGCAAGATGTTGCTCACCGTATTTCTGAAAACACTTCGATAGAAGACTGCGATACAGGCGGCATCGGCGGCACTCTAGCCGGTAATTCACTGGCTATGGCGGCCATGCGCGTGACGCTGGAAAAGGTTTTGACTAAAGAAGCCTATGAAATAACCATTCCATTAGCCAAGCGCTTCACCGCCGGAGTGGAAGAAGTAATCAAGGAATTTGGACTGCCCTGGATAGTAAAACAGCTGGGCTGTCGAGCCGAATACTGGTTCCGACCGGAACCACCCCGTAACGGCAGCGAGGCGGCTAATGCAGCCGACTTCGACCTAGATCGCTACATGCATCTATGCGCCCTCAACCGAGGCATACTGATGACCCCCTTCCATAACATGGCCCTGATTGCTCCGGCCACAACAGAGACAGATATCGATAAACACACCGAAGTATTCAGAGAAAGTGTCGCCCAACTTCTGAACGATTAAGGAGAAGCTTCATGTTCAGCTCCGGTCCAGGCTCTCAAAATCAGCCGCAGGGAACCCTGCGACCGGTCTTGCACGAAACACCAAAAGAAGAAGACCTGCTTGTTATGGCCGAAATTTCTAAAGGCAGCCGCGGTGTGATTGTCGAACAACCCTTTGTCATTTCAGGCACATTTCGCTTTTGCTTGCAGACTGTGGTGGGCAGAAGAATAGGTGAAGAAGAGCCGACCTGGTATCTCTATTCGGGAGAAAGCCGCAACAAATTAGAGTGGATTTTACAAACCGCCGATGTTTTGCAAGTACAAAGCTCCATCACCAGCACAGTCTCTGGCTTCTCGCATAGTTCACTGATTTCGCCCACACCAAGCCCCAATCCAGCCGGACAACCCGACCTGGCGCCGAACCCGCCTGGAGTAGCCCCGGGCACTAACCCTATCGGGCAGACAGCCGTTCAGGGCAGCTGGCAGCCCACTGTGCAGCTTCCGGCTTATCCGGAAAGACCGACTGAAAGACCGAAAGTTATGGACCCCGTGGCCGCCATTGCCAAACCTTCGGCGGCATCTCCGATGGAAGGCGATCTAGCCAAACTTTCCATTGAATCGGTGCTGGACTCAATAACAAAAGGACGTATGACCGGTCGCTTAGAGTGCAACGTGCGCGGCGACAAAATCGAAGTCGTCTTCGAAAACGGCAACGCCCGCCATGCCTCAAGCCCCACCGCCACAGGAGAAGACGCCTTAGTGGAGCTGATGACGGCAATGGAAGGAATCTTTCAATTCGTTCCGTCAGTGAGCACCGAGCCGAGAAATATTTTCAAAAGAACAGAAGAACTCTCAGGCAAGGCTAAAAGCATTATTGATCTAGGCACTTTTTTAGAGAGAGCCGGCATCAAGTTAAACAGCAAGCTAACCAGAAACAATGCCAATTTGACCGAGCAAGAATTCGAGAATGCGGTATCACCTTTAGTACCGGTTTCATTAGATGCACAGAAACGCTTCTACCAACTTATCGACAATCAAAGCCCCCTCTCTCATATCATTCAAACAGGCAAGTTCGGGCGCTGCGACTGGATCCCGACACTCTACAATCTGATGAGCGGCTCGCTGGTTTCGGCCGAAGAAGAGCTGGTCGATCAAGAAAGTCCTGCCAATCAGAATTTGGGCATCGACCGTTCAACGGCTGAGCAGTTTGCCAGAAGTCATATTTATTCCGAAACAGGCATTGTTACTTTTCCCGCCTTGCTTTATTTTGTCGAGCAAGAGTTCTACCGTTACGAATGCTTCCAGAGCCCATTTTCGCTGGTCATGGTCAAGCCGCGCATCTCCAGAAATGGAGAAGATTTGCCTATTTCCCCCGAACAGAAACAAGCTGTACTGGCAGCCCTTTCGGGCACCAAGCGTAAAGCCGACCTATTGGCGCATTTTCAACAAGACGACTTTGCCTTGCTTTTGCCGCAAACAGGCACCGACGGCGTCAGAGCTTTCGCCGGGCGCTTGGTGGAAGCACTCAATCCCGGACCAACCCCTCGCGGTTTGACCGTACAGCCGGGTGATCTCTTTGCTCTCACCATTGGCATCGCTTCTTTACCAGACGACAGCCAAGACTGGGTCAAACTGGTAGCCTTTCTCAATCAGAATTTCAGACGTTTTTGAGACCCCTATAACTTAATAATTAGATCGGGTAAATGCTTTGCCAGTCAAGGGCATGGTAGCATCGCTTGATATCTATTTAAGCGACCCGATTTCTATGCTCTTCAATAGCTTTTCTTACATAGCTTTCTTCTGCATTGTCTTTGCCGTTTATTGGCTAATGCCAGACAAGCACAGAAGACTCTTTCTTTTGCTTGCCAGCTATTTCTTTTACATGAGCTGGAAAGCCGAATATGGCCTATTGATTCTGGCTTTGACCGTAGTCAATTACTTTCTCGGATTGAAAATCGGCGATTTACTTAAAAGCCAGAAGGAAAAAGCAAAGAAATGGCTGCAAGTCGGCCTGGTCTTTAACTTGGGCTGCCTCTGCTTTTATAAATACACCAACTTTCTCATTCAGTCCTTTTTTGCCGCCATCGCCTTTGGTGGCAACCTCAGCCATATCAAAGCGCTAGAAGCCGCTCAAAGTCCAGCTGTAAACATAATTCTTCCCTTGGGCATTTCTTTCTTCACTTTTGAATTTATTCACTATATCGTCGACATTTACAGAGGCAGCAAACCGGTGAAGAGCCCGGTAGACTTCGCCCTCTTCGCCTCTTTCTTTCCCTCACAGATTGCCGGACCAATCAAACGCTTCCAAGACTTCATGCATCAGCTTGAAGAAAAGCCCAGCCTCAAACGTGAATATTTTCACGAAGGCATGTTTCTAATCATGCAAGGCTTTTTCAAGAAGATAGTACTAAGCGACAATATCGGAGTCTTGGTTGGACAAGGCTTCAATAATCTAGCCAGCCTTTCACTCTTTGATGCCTGGATCACAGCCATCGGCTTCACTTTTCAAATCTTCTTCGATTTTTCAGGCTATACCGATATCGGTAGAGGTTCGGCGCTTTTACTTGGCTATAAAGTGCCCGAGAACTTCAACTTGCCCTTCCTCGCCCACAGCCTCACCAATTTCTGGCACCGCTGGCATATTTCGCTTTCCACCTGGCTGCGCGACTATCTCTTCATCCCCATGGGCGGCTCGCGCGGCAGCGCCTGGCAAACCCGCCGCAACACCTTTATGACTATGGTCTTGGGTGGTCTCTGGCACGGGGCCGACTGGACCTTTGTCATCTGGGGTACGCTGCACGGTCTGGGTCTGATTCTATCCAAAGAATGGACTGACTTTGCCGCTAAACAAAGTTTCCTGGCACCGCTGAGACGCAGCAAAGTTTGGCACTACAGCGGGGTCGCTTTTGTTTGCCTCTTTATCTGCTTGGTCTCAATCTTTATGAGAGCGCCCAAACTTGAACAAGCCCTTTGCCTAGTGGGCAAATTCTTCGGCATCGGCACAAATATTGATGTCCCGGGAATCACCGGTGCTGTCACCACAAGCTTCCTGCAATCCACCATCATTTACACACTGCCGGTCTATCTACTCTATGCCTATCTGCATCAGAAATATCTGACCATGCAAAAATCAGGGCAAGCCCTGCTACCGGCGCCAATTTCAGCCTTGGTCAATTACTGGCAGGCTTCACCAGCGCTGCAGACAGCGGCCTGCCTGACTCTGGCCATATTCATTTCGGGCATGGCTCCCAGCCAGCTCTCTCCCTTTATCTACTTCCAGTTCTGAGGCCAATATGACGACTGCTCTAGATCAAAAAGAATGGCAGCCAGCCGCAGATACAGCTGATTCTTCCAAGAACGAAGAGGGCGGCAAAAAGCCCAGAGGCAAAGCAAGATTTGTCTTCGAACTGAGCCTCTATCTTGCCGTAGCTATGGTTGGGCTGGAAGGGCTGCTAGGTGCCATAGGGGTGGGCCAGCAAGAAATTATGATGCCCGAAGCAGAACTTGGCTGCGTCCATATTCCAGGCAAGATGGTTACTTGGCGGCTGGAAGGCTATTCGAGAGGGAAATTTAGCTCTGCCGGACTGCGCGATCGCGAAAGAGAAATTGCTAAACCAGCCGGTGTTTATCGCATCGCCGTCATGGGTGATTCTGCGGCTGAAGGCTTGCAGGTGGAACAGAACGAGACTTATGCAGCCAGGCTGGAAGAAAGGCTCAATAGCAAGCAAAATCAGATTAAGCAAAATCAGAGCGAAAAATTTGAAGTAATCAACTTTGGTTGCTCGAGCTATAGTACCGGTCAGGAATATCTTCAATACAAACGTCAGGTGCAAGCCTACAAACCAGATCTGATCTTGTTGATGATGTGCAAGGGCGACACCCTGGAGAACAATCTCAATCCGCAAGATCGAAATAAAGCCGAGCCTAGACCCTACTTTTATCTTGATCAAGCTGGGCAGCTAGAGCAAGACAACAGCATTTTGCAAATGAACAAAGCCAAGCTCTCGCAAGATGGTTGGTTCAACCAAACAGTCAACTGGCTGAGAGCAAACAGTAATGTCTATGGCATGGTCAGTCGCACAAATTTCAATCTTTTCCTTTCCGACAAGGCTTACTTTAGGCTGACCCGGCTCTTGCAAGACATCTCACGCAAAGCTTCAAGCCTAGGCGGCAAAGAAGAAATTGCTGTTCCGCTTTATGGTGCGCAAAACAACAGACAAGTCACTTTGGCTCTTTTGAGTCGTTTCAATCAAGAAGCAAAAGCGGCAGGGACTCGCTTTGCTGTCACCCTTTTCCCAGATGTCACTAATTCAGACCAAGACTGGAAGGACACCATCAAAGCTCTTAAAGACAGAGCCTCGGCGGAAGACTTTGATGTTATCGATTTACAGCCTCCCTTCAGACAAGACAAGAACCCGCAAGGGCTCTTTCTACAGTATCATTTCTCTAGAGCCGGACATGAGCTTACCGCCGACACTATTGAAAAGTTCCTGGAGCAAAAGAAAATCAGATGAGCGAGCCCCCAAGCGAAGGCGAACTGACCAATCAAATTATTCACTATACCTGTCTGAAGAATTGCTATGGTAAGAAAGGCAATGCTGGTGCTTGCTGTACCATTCAAGACCGCGATTGGATCATTGGACCAATCACCGATGCCAATGAGTTTCTCGAGAGATTGAAGAAACACTTCGGCAAGAACTTTCGCTTTGACGAAGTCTTCATACAATACAACGAAGGCAAGAAACTCTTTCCGGAAAAGACCACCTGGCAAAATCCAAAACACTACCCAGCCTTGAGAGTTTTGATAGATCAAGAGGGCATACATCCTTGCCCATTTTTAGGCAGCAGTAAGGAATGCACCATTCAATCAATCAAACCGGCTATTTGCAGCGCCTATCTCTGTGATCATCTCAAGACCGTCATCTCAAGCGTTACCGGTAATCCTAAAAAGTAGAGAGAGCGCCGGTTAATGAGACTAAAGACTTAAGGCAACAAAAAAGCCCTCAGTCGAGGGCTTTTCAAAAAATCAAATTGTGAAACTAGGCTGCGTTCTTGTTTAGGTGAGGATTCTCTTCGAAAACACGCTTAAAGGCTTCTGACTGTTTGGCTTGCTCGCCTTTATCACCCTGACTCATGGCATAAGCCGCATAGAAAGCCAGCTCACGCTCGCTGTTTTTGCCGCTGACATCTTTACCCATTGAGTTTTCGTCTTTCTTAGACTCGAATGGATTGCTGAAATTAGCCATAGACTTGCCATCTAGTTCACGATTTTCTTTGTCGACCACTTCAAAAGGTCTGGACTGACTATTCGCCCCGAAGGCATCAGACACTTGATTGGCGGCGCCGACTTGAGCCTCGCGCAATGGCTGATCGAAAGTTTGAGTTCTAGCCTTGCTTAAGTCATTCAGAACCTCAGCCATGCAGTTTTCTTGAGCACTAGCGGTCGAACGACCGAAAAGATCTTGCTCTTGGCTGCCGCTATCGTTTGTGCGGTCTGGATTTTTAGGTATCTCTGTCACTGCCATGGAGACTTTCCTAGTAAGCTACTCGACTATTAGACGTCAAAGCCGGGTCATTGTCAAGCAGATTTTATCTAAGTCGCAGATACAAATTGGGTCAAGGTTTAGGCAAAAGCTCGCCGATAGTCTTGATGCTGTAGCCATTTTCTTCTCTAACGATAATTATCAGCCCGGCACCGAACTCAGAGAGAAATTGGCGGCAAAGTCCGCAGGGATAACATCTAAAGTCGGTGGCACAGGCAACAGCACAAGCGACAAAGTTGGTTGCCCCCTCCGATATGGCCTTGACGACGGCTGTGCGCTCAGCACAGATGCCGGAGCCGATGTTTTCGTTTTCAACATTGCAGCCACTAAAGATGCGGCCGTCGGCAGATAGCAGCGCCGCCCCTACTTTATATCGAGAATAAGGGGCATAAGCATGGGCTGAAGCTTGCACCGCAGCGGCTAAAAGCTTTTCACAGTCGGCATCGGAGAGAGACATTAGTTTACCCATAGTACCGAAAGCTCAACAAACCAACTAATAGACGCGCTGGGCGGCAGAAAAGCGCTGATTGCCAGCCAGCCGGCTATTGGCTCCCAAATTGTCATTGTGCGGTTCGCCAACTGTCTTTACGACGCCAAACTGAGCCAGCCCCTTTATAGCCCGGTCTTGGGCAGCAAAATCGGCAGCCCCTCTAGATAGATCAAGGGCAAGACGATAATGCTCGAGAGAGCCGTTCACATCACCCAAGCGTCTCAAAATCGATGCATAAATAAGATGCCCGTTGAAATCATTTGGCTTATCTTCTAGATGCTGAGCCAACAAGGCCACGGCTGTATTGGTTACACCGGCGGCAAGAAGATTTTTGGCTTTATCAAGACGATATTGATCGGCAAGGGCCAGGTCGGCGACTGTAGGTTTAGACAAAGCGGCGCCGATATAGTTTATTTCGATGGTGCTGACATTGAAACTATTGGCTGGTTCGGTGACACTTATAGAGGCATAAGGGGAAAGACGATAGACCTCGACTGGATGAGCACCATTGTCGAAGTAACGACGCTCGGGGCGACCCAGCATCTGTCTAACTTGCGCGTGTGTGAGCCCGGAATTAGACATGTGGCAGGTCAACTGTCTATGCAAAGCCGGCTCGGCGTCGCCACCGCCGGCGGTGCGAGCCATGATGGTGTTCTCAGCAAAATCATAACTAGTGCCGGGCTCGACATAAAGCGAATAATGCTTGATGGCAGCACTGTTCTGGGCAAAGGAGCGATCTTCGGCACCCAACATGCGACGCAAATAGGCGGCGTCAAGCAGTTCGGGACGCTTGGCCAGACTGGTGACCAAACTCAGTACCGCAGCCCCGCTGCGCGGGCCGCCGGCATAAGGGTTTTGATAGAGATGACCAGCTTGGCCAGCTTGCAGACTGGCGCTCATCAAAATAGTGAGACTGATGCTCAGGAAGATTTTACGCACTGACCTTAAGCTCGGTTTAGGACCGCTCAATTATACAAAACTCATAGAAAGTGCACAATTGGCAGCTTAGTGAAGCTTCGCCACTTCTTACAGCTTGACTCATTGACTTAATAGTCACTCATAAAAAGCAATATGAGTCATCGAGCTATTTACCTGCGACTTTCAAAACCTTTAGGGATCAAGTTGTAACTATCTTTCTTCTGTTACTGAGAGTTCTTTCGTTAGGCAATAAAGCAACCCCCAACTGCAATTCAAGACTTTGGCACTTTGCTTAGGCGAATCTATGCAGGACCGCATTGTGTCGCCGCTTTGCCGCAAGTTCTCTCATCAACCACGCCGAACGCTCCTGTGACGTCGGCGCAACATTTACGAGGTATCTATCTATGGCAAGTAAGCTCAATCTCAAGTGTTTTGCCGAGCAGCGAGATCTGGTCACCCCCAACGGCAAGTTGGCGGTGCTCTGCATCGATATGGACGGAACCACCATCGAATGCCAGCCCTATTTCGACGAGGCTTTCGAAGAGTTCGCCCTGCTCATGAGCCTTCTGGGCATCGACCATCAAGATGCGACCGATGCCCTCAAGCGCATCTACTACGGCAGCATGCCCCACCGCGGTTTCGAGCGCCATCGTTTCCCCGAAGCACTGGTGGAAACCTATCAGGCGCTCAAGCAGCAGTTCAACCTGACCAGCATCCCTCCCGAAAAGGAGGAGATCTTCCGGTCGCTGCTCAAGGGCATCGGCTCGGCACCTTTCTTCCGTCGTCCCAAGCTCTTCGCCGACTGCATGCAAGTGCTCACCCGCGCCCATGAGCGATTCCTGCTCGTGGCCGTGACCGTGGGCGACTACGAAGCGCAGCTCTTCAAGATTCGCCAGAGCGGACTGGAGAAGCTCTTCGACGACCGCATCATCACCCTGCGCGAAGGCAAGGACGACTTGGTCGCCCAGCTCATCGAAGACTGGAACATCGATCCGGAGTACTCGGCTTTCATCGGCAACAGCATCCGTTCCGACGGTGTCTGCCTCAAGGTCATGAACTTCATCCACGTTCCTTTCGAGACCTCGCTTTCCAAGGAAGGCGACAAGCTGCCCGAAGGCACCGGCTTCAAGACCTTCAAGGTCAAGGACTGGCGCGATGCCGAAGAGAACGCCATCAACCGCCTGATTCGTCAGCGCGACATGGCCAACTCGGGCATCAACGCAAGCTCGTGCAAGACCGGCAACTGCAACTCCAGCAAGCCGCGTCGCAAGCGTTCGACCAGCGCTGGCAAGCCCGGCGCTGACAAGACGGCGAAGTAACCCCTTCTTCCAGATCGCACAGCAGACCACCGCTGCCATCTAAATCGGCGCGGTTGGTCTGCGGTGCCGCTCAATCAAATCCGGAGGAACTATTCATGATGCACCCACTCAAGGTCTTCATTTTCTTCGTGGTGGCCTCCCTGGTCACCATGTTCGCCGGCGTCGGAGCCAGCCTCTCGGGCGACCTCGCCTGGCAGTCCATGAGCGGACTGGTCTCCGCCCTCATGGTCGGCGCCTTCGCTCTGGGCGGCGGCATGGGAATCACCATTTTCAGCCGCGGCGCCTTCGGTCTCATGCAGACCGGGCGCATCATCCAGTGGCCGGCCTTCATCGGCTCCACCTGGGTGGGCTTCACGCTCGCGGCTTGGCTTTTCGCCGGCACCCTGGCGGTGACGAGCGGGCTTCTGGCTTCGCTCTTCACCTTCGGTCTGGCCTTCGGCTGGGGCTATCTCCGCAAAGAGATTCCCTGGAAAGGCCGCACCTGGCTGCCGATGAAGATGCCCAACCGTAAGTAAGGGCTCGACGAACTAGAAAAAAAACAGTCTCTCAACTGAAGAAGGCGCCCCGCAAAGGTCGCCTTCTTTTTTTTTGCAGCTATTACTACCGCGCCTAGTAAGAACCGACTATCTGGCGAATTCTTTTGGCAAGCTCTTCTAAAGACTGATCATCAGCTTTCTTCACCGCATTAGCCTGGCTGAGCAAAGGCATCTTTTCATTGAAGAGTAAGAGCGAGAGTCCTTTTTGACTATCCTCTTGATTCTTCTCCAGCAAGACATGGGTTATCTCCTGAAAAGAAACGCTCCCGATGCGGCTTTGAGCCCCTTCTTTCTGCTTCCAAAAGACCTTCTTCATATAGGGGTCGAACAAATACTCACTCGAGCGCCAGAGCTTGGCGCCGATTGCCATAAGACAACCGCCGATAAGTGCCAGGAAACACCCGGCAAATGGTCTACAGACACTGACTAAAACCAATGCAGCAGAGATAAGGACGAGACCAGAGATTTGAAAAGGCAAACAAAGCAATCTGGTATTACTTTCGACAATAAAACAGCCGCTTTCCTCTTTTGTTTTCCACATAGTAATAAGCTCCCGGCGAGCATTCAAAGAAAACGCCTGCCCGGCATAAATTAGTAATGGCCGAGCAAACGGTGGATGACCGCCTTTAAGACTAGTAAATGCTAACTGAACTAAATGAGTAACTTTAGTAACTGTAGTAAGTTAAGGTAGAGAGAATCAAATGATTCAATGGTCTAAGCGACCAATGTCAGTAAACAACTAAAATCTTCCTTTGTCTGTATCACAGACAACATTTTCTAGAAGGAAAGAAAAGCAAAGCGAAAAACAGCAAAGCAAGACTGCACTATGCAAGACTGCACCAAGCAAGACTGCACTAAGCAAGCTGTGCCTTTGCTGTGCCTTTTTCTACTTTCGCTCACAAACTCTCATGCCGGCAATAACATCTAATACGGTGCGGCGACTGTCTTCTTTGCCGACGAAGATGTGCATGGTCAAACTGGTTACAAGACAAGTAAATGCAGTCAAAGCCAGCACTGATGCGCTATTTGCATCAAGAGAAAGACCATACTGCAACCTGACGTTATAAAAGAATGCATAAACTGCCACCACGGCAAAGAGGGGCAAGGCAGCAAGCAAGCTTTTGCCTACGAGCGCCGGAGAACGCAATAGCTGCCCGTTTAAATCTTCGGCATAAAGACCAAACATGAGCTTGCCGGGCGTGGCCTGCACTTGCGACGACTCAAACCAAGCGTTGTAACTCAAGATAGTGAGAACAGAAAGCACAGGCATGCCCCAAAAGAAGAAGTTGAAGGCTAAATACGCTGCACTGGGAAAAGCAATTAGCGACCGCGCCACTGCGAAATAGACTATGTATTGGAAGGCAATGAAAGAAGCGACAATTGAAACATCGACAAGCTTAGCCAGCGCTCTTCTGCTCAAATAGCTGCGCCGAGCCAGTTTTTCTTGCTCTTCCAGACTGAGCCCGCCCGTGCTTGCCAGGGCAGCGACACGCACATCGCTTGAACCGGTATGCCCATCGAAATAGACGCCGCAATTGTGGCAGGTCAATCTCATATCGGTTGAAACGGCACCACAAGCCGGACAAATCATCTTCGTTTTACGCTCTTCTGCCTCAATCATGGCAATTTTCTTTGCCAGATCTGGGTCTAAGGCATTGGCATAAGGATCTGTCGGCGCCGAACGCACCAACTCAATTGGTGTATCTGCAGTGCGGCGCATTGTGGTGCGATAAGACTTATCAGGGTCCAAGGTCAAGCGCCGACCTGTTGAATTCAAGCTATTCATAGAAAATTAACGCCAACCAATAATTGAGGATGGCAGAAATTTAACATCCTTTCGGATTGCGGTCAAATAGCTTTTGTATACAGATCAGCTCTTGACAGCCATCTTAGCCAGGAAGCTATCAATTTCGTCCCGACGAGGCAGAGCCGGAATGGCACCAGCCTTGGTGCAAGTAATGGCGCCAATAGCATTGGCATTATGAACGATATCGGCTATTTGATTGAGTTCTAGAGACAAGAGAGTTTGACGCCTGTCGCCGGAACCTTTGATATGCGGCAACAAACCGGCAATGACACCCGAATTGAAACCATCACCAGCGCCTGTCGCTTCCACCAGTTCAACTTGGAAGCCTTGTACATGCTTTCCACCTTTAGCAGTGGTGAAATAAGCACCGCGACTATCGAGGGTGATAATCAGCAAGGGCACATTGTGCTCTTCTCTGAGCTTATCGGCAGCTTGAGTATCGCGAGAGCCGGTCAAAAACTCCAATTCATCTTCATTGATTTTGACCACGTCAGCCCAAGACAAAGTGTTCAAGATGGTTTTGCGACAGGTCTCGCGACTGGGCCAGAGACTGATGCGCACATTGGGATCGTAAGAAACCAGAAGTTTATTGGACCTTGCCATCTCCACAGCTTTCTTGGTTGATTCCTGGGCAGGGCTTTCAATTAAAGAGATAGAACCGAAATGCAGTACCGAGGCAGCGGCAAAAAGGTGTTGCTTGAGATCATTGGGCTGCAATTTTGTATCGGCGCAAGCAATACGCGAAAACTCAGCTAGTTTTCTATCACCGGACGATGTAGTGACCACATAAGCCATACGTGTCTGAGCGGTGGGATCGAGGATGGAAGCTTCTACGTTGATACCTTCATCTTCCAAAATAGAGCGCAACCAGCGGCCGAAAGCATCATCTGAAGTACGACCGATAAAGCCGGTGGCAACACCTTGACGGGCCAAACCGACGGCTGTGTTGGCAGGAGCTCCGCCAGCAGCCTTGGTGAATTCGCGGGCTTTATCCAGTTCAGCCCCAACTTCAGTACAAACCCAATCTACAAGTATTTCCCCAAGGCAAAGAACATCGGTCACGGAGAGCTTCCCCCCAAAAGAAAAGTAAGAACGTATATATAACCAACCAACGGATTATAAGGTTAAAGGGCAAGAGAAATAGACCCTGGCAGCGCACGTTAAAGGATGTAACGGCAGATTTTGCTGCGCCAACCGGCAAGACGGCAAGAAAGTCAATTTTGTAGTGTCGTCCGACTTGCGCGACCCGCGCTATCTCTACACATTTGCCGACCAGCCTTTTCGTTCAATTTTTATTTGCTGCTGAGAATAAAGAAGCATAGGTTGTCAGTACCTACCTTATCCACACAATTCCAAGAACAAAACCGAAAAACCAGCAATAACGCACTGTTTCAACCTCTCTGCAGTCGGCGCAAGCCCTGAGGTGAACACTGCTTATTGCTGGCTTTTCGGTATCTGTCGGTCTCACCGGCGCGAAGCCGGTCCTGTCCCGGGGCCAGGAAGAGACTGCCAACAACGCCCCACATCTCTGAACCTCTATCTATCTAAGGAGCAACACCATGCGAATGGCACAGTTCTACGGTCTCAACCCGCAAGGGCGCAAGCTGGTTCTCAAGAAGATCATGGCCCGCGAAATCGGCACCATGATTCTGCCGGACGGCAAGAAGGTCAAGTTCAACCGCCGCCGCGCCGTGCCGGTGGCTCGCAAGCAAGTGATCGGGGACATCAAGACCCTCGACCCGAGCGTGCCCCTGGCCCAGCTGCACCGCTACACCCTGCACGACGGCACCGTCCTCGACGAGTTCGTGCAGGAAGTCCTTCACAACGGCGGACCCATGTACTTCCTCGCCCTGCGCCGTCTGGACGGCACCCCTGTGGCGGAAACCCTCTGGGCGCCCGAGGTGATGGAAAAGTACTGACCCCAAAAAGAAACCGATATCGGTTCGCTGCCGGAAGTAGCTCACGCTACTTCCGGCAGTTTCTTTTTCCTTTTTCTTGCTATATGCATTAGTATTTATTATTGGAAGCGCAGGCAGCTTCCAAGAGACTATAATCGAAAGCATTCAGCGGTAGTTTTAACGGAGCATCCAAAGTGAATCGCAAAAGTATCAGAAATGGCGTTACAACCTGCCTCGCTCTCTCTGCTTTAGGTTTGCTGGCAAGTCAAGCAAAGGCGCAGCAAGCAGCGCCCAAAGCCGCTCCGCAGACAGCTGCCGCCCAAACCAAAACAAGCAAGACCCCAGCCCCGGCACAACCTGCCCCTGTGCAGCAGACCCAGGCACCAGCCGACCTGGTTGCCCTAGCCGGCCCCACCACAATTACCCATGTGGGCAATAACTGGAAATCGAGCATGAGCACGGTCAGCCTCAAGCAAGGACAAGACGTGCTACCTCTGACCATGACCTTGAGCAATGGCGCAGATGGCAAGCTAAAACTAAAGGGCATCCGCATCTTTATTAATGGCAGAAGAATTATTTCGGAAGCCGATTTCAAAGGCAAAGACTCTATATCGCTCAATATGAGCGATATTCTTGCCGGCGGCGACACCCAGATGGAAGTGCAAACCTACGGTTCTTCAGGATCAACACTTACCTGGGTGGTGACAACACCTAAGATCAAAGTTTCAGAGATCAAACCAGATCTGGCCGCACCGGGCGAGAAAGTGACCATATCCGGTAAGAACCTACCTAAGACCGCCAGCGCCTATCAGATTGCCGTAGGTAAGAAAACTGCCACTATAGACAGTGTCACCGACAAACAGATCAACTTCACCATGCCGGCCGGTGTTGAAGGAGGCAAGCAAGCTGTAGACCTCACCATCGCCGGGGTAAAGAGCGATCAACTCTTTATCAAAGTGAAGGTAGTGCCGGAACTGTCAGGCACCAATATGGTCGCCTGTCCAGCCAATAGCCCAATAACAATTTACGGCAAAGGCTTTGCTAAAAATGCCAACGACAACATCGTTACTTTCAATGGACAACAAGCCACTGTGTCGAGAGTGACAGACACCAGCCTGGAAGTGATGGTACCGAACCTAGACTTCCCTCAAGACGGTGTAGTGATCAAGCTGAAAGCCATGGGTGTGGAAGCCAAAAATACACTCAAGCAAGATCTGAGCATGCGCACCATTCCCAAAGGCGAATCGATAGGTCCCGGCACTGTTACTTTCCAAGACTAAGCTGATTCTGAGCTAGAACAAGTCTGAGCTAAAACAAGTCTGAGCTAAACCAAGACGAGTTAGCCCTAGACTATAACAGCTGTCTAGAAGAGCTAGTTTTCTAGTGTAGACGCTCACTGCGCTCAGCTAGAGCCAAAAGAAAATCGCGAACCAGCTTGACCGCGACAATGGTCAAGGACCACTGATCAACTGCCCTCTTTCCATCTTTACACCCGAGGACCGCAAACGGTTGCAATCGAAAATGTCGCATCCAGAGCCCTTATAAATTATTTCGGTGACCAAACGCCCCAGGGTCATGGCCAAACCTAAGCCATGTCCATTACACGCTCCAGCCAAATAAACCCCTTCTGCATCTTCACCCAGCCAACGACCGAGCAGAGGCAAGCCATCATTGGTGAAAGCCATAGTCCCTGACCATCGATACTCAATCGGCACTCCGGCAGCTTCAGGAAAATACTCTTTTATGTAATGCTCCAGCACTTCCTGCAAGGGCGCGGTGATCATTTCGCCCCAGCCTTCTTCTTCTTTTGCAAAATGCTGCCGCGAGCCACCGACGAGCAGCCTCAGATCTTGCAATTGTCTGAAATATTCAAAACCATAATTGGCATAACAGACCCTGTCCAGAAGTCGCTTTCTTAACGGCGCCGTAGCCAGCATTTGACCACGCACAGGCTTTATGTGAGGGAGCAATTCTTTGAGGAGAAGCGGCATGAAGGCGTTATTTGCTAAGACAACCGCCTCCGCTTCTATTGCACCAGAGGAAGTGTAAAGGTTGACTCGCCCATCGCATTCCAGATGCAGAACCGTTTCTTGTTCAAACACTTGCGCTTCAGATGCAGCCAGCAAGGCTTTCACAAGCTTGACCGGATCGATGCCAAAATCGTCAGTGTTCTCTATAGCCCCATAAAAGCCTCTGTCTAAAGGGTCTTGCCTATGAAACTTAAGGGCAAAGCCGTCTTCCTTCATCAGTTCAGCTGAAGCTAATAGCTCTTCCAATTCTTCAATCGAAGAAGCCAGTATGTAAGAGCCGCTTCCGACATAATCGAGCGATACACCATGGCCGGCCATAAACTCTTTCACCAAAGCCTGGTTTTCTTCGCCAAACTGATAGATTTGGCGAGCCTTAGCTCTTCCATATTGCTTTATGCAGTTATCGTAATAGCGACTGATGCCCCTTAGAACAAAGCCGGCATTGCGCCCCGAAGCCCCTCCAGCCACCCTGCCGCCGTCCACCACGATGATGTCCAGGTCGGGCTTGAGACGCCTGGCAAAATAAGCTGTGCTGGCACCGGTGAGACCGGCACCGATTACAGCAAGATCGCATTTGCGCAGGCTTTTTTCCTGCGACTTTTCATTGAGCCAAAAAGATATGGTCATGCACTCAAAACAAACCAGTAAAAAAAGAGAATAAAGGGCTCGCCAGGGGTCTCCAAGCAGCTAGCATTAAGAGCTGCAAACACTCACAACTAAATTCCATTCTACTCTACCCATAAATCAAAATCGGCAAAATCATGACCCTGAGCGAATTAAGAAGAGAACTAGAACTAATTGAGGAGCGCTTGGCGAAAGTCGGCGACTATCTTTGACACAGATAGCATAGAAGCCGAATTACATGATTTAACTGAAAGAACCCTCAACCCAGAATTTTGGAACAATCAAAAGGAAAGCCAAAAGGTGACTCAGCAGATGAGCCGCCTCAAAAACACCCTAGATCAATTGAAGAATTGGCGAGAGCAAGCCTCCGATATCAGGGTCTTACTGGAACTGAGTATCGAAGAGGGAGCCGAGAACGAGGCAGAGGGGCTGGCAAAGAGTCTCAATAGTCTCGATGCCCAGCTGACCAAATTTGAAATCACCCGACTTTTGAGCGGCGAATATGACGATTCTTCCGCCATCGTCAGCATCAGCGCCGGTGCCGGCGGCACCGATGCACAAGACTGGACCGAAATGCTTTTGCGCATGTACACACGCTGGTGCGACAGGCGAGAATACAAGATTGAGATGTTAGACCAATCACCGGGCGAAGAAGCCGGACTAAAGGGCGTCACTTTCCGTGTCGACGGACCCTTTGCTTACGGTTATCTGAGCTGCGAGAAGGGTGTGCATCGACTAGTGCGCAAGTCTCCCTTCAAAGCCGGCAATGATTCAAGACAGACAAGCTTTGCCGCAGTTGACGTCTCACCGATCATGAACGATATAGGCAACCTTATTGATATAAAGGATGACGATATCGAAGTAGACACTATGAGATCCGGCGGTGCCGGCGGTCAGAACGTCAACAAAGTGGAATCGGCTGTGCGCATTGTGCACAAGCCAACAGGCATAGCCGTCAAATGCCAGCAGGAAAGAAGCCAACTGCAAAACCGAGCTCTGGCAATGGAACTGCTTAGGTCAAAACTGCTTGCCCTAAGACAACAAGAAAGAGAAGAAGAACTATCAAAACTAAAAGGCGAGAATGTCCAAATCACCTTCGGCAATGCCATCCGTTCGTATGTACTTGACGACCGCCTGGTCAAGGACAACCGCACCAAAGTCGAAACACCTAGAGTCGAATCTGTACTTGACGGCGACCTGGATGAATTCATCGAAGCTTATTTGAGAATGCGAGCGCAGTCGAACTAGGCGCCTTATATATAGAACAGCAATATTTTCTTCACTCAGAAAGAGGGAGAAGATCGGGCTCGGCCAAGCAGGCCAGAGGTGCCGTTCTTTCTGTAATAGTCAGCAATATTGATGCCTGACAGCACTCTAGGAAGCTCGCCCTAGACCTCGCGCAACCGCGCTAAGAACCTCATAGACGGATTAAGTAAACACAATCCTCAAAACCCACACTATTAGCGCGTTTTCACCGTTGTTTCCCGTCGGTCACCATACCCCAAAAATAAGCCAGAAAAGGCAAACCCTAACACCCCCTTGCAAACCCCATATCAATCAAACAGGCTGAGGCATTTCAGCCCTTTAAAGTTCGTCAAACGAGGGGTGTTATCAAGAGCGGTTAGCCTTTTCTTTAGGATGTTGAAAAGACCGCTAAATGAGACCCAACAAATATTTTGAGGTAATTAGTACTTCTGATACGTTGGACATATTCACTGGTATTCCACCTCAAACCGCAGGACCCCCAAACAAACCACCAAACCCCAAACCCTGGCAGCCATAAAGACAACTTCAACTCCCACCTATTGTAGGTCCGGTCAACACACCCAGTGAACATCGACCTGCCAAGGTTGGTGAGTGTTGATTGATTGACCGAGCTGCCATTGGTTCTGCTGGTGAGAGCTGTACCAACCTTTGCTGTTCTGCTGCGCAAACTCCGCCAATCACTCGACATGGGTGACGGCAGTTTTTGTGTCGGCGGCGAAGATGAGCCCGTGCTAAACAAGCTGGCTGTCCCTGACAGTTGGCTGATTCTGCGCGAGTGATTTTCCGCCTGATTCTGTAACTTGCGATGGCGCCCCGCGGGAGCCATTGCAGCAACTTCCTCAAGAAGGAGGCACCACTTATGTCATCTACTGGCCAAGAGCTTCATGAGTTGCTCGGCCTGCGGTCAAACGTGGTGGAGACCATCTCCTACCGGGACTTTCTCGTCAGACTGACGGAAACCCCGGAGGTGGCCGACTCCGCCGCCGCGACCCTGGTTCGAGCCATCGAATCCAAGGGCGAGGTCGATATCGACATCTCTCCGCAGGAACTGCGTCCCTACCTGAAGATGCTCAAGAAAATGGGCATCCCGACCTGGAACGCCTTCAAGGATGTGCGAGGTTCGCAGCGCGTCGTCGCTCGACTCCTCAACCATCTGCGCGCCGCTGCCGCCAACGGCTACCAGCAGCGCCTGGCGATCCTCCTCAAGGGTGGACCCGGTTCCGGCAAGAGCTTTCTCGCCAACGCCTTCAAGGAAGCCCTCGAAGGTGAAGTCGTCTACGCCGTGGACGGATGTCCTGTCCACGAAAATCCGATCAATCTGCTCAATCTTCTGCCTGTCGAACGCATCGCTCAGATCGAGCGTCAGCTGAAGATGACGGCGGCGGATCGCGACGCAGAGTACAAGCAAGCAGTGCGGGCCGCCAAGGGCAACCCCGACGCCAAGCCTGCGCGCAAGCCCACCCTGCAAGACCTGCTGGCCATCTCCGGTCAGCCCTGCCAGCATTGCTGGGAGAAGGTCATGCAGGACAAGGAAAGCCCCAACCTCGCCGAGGTGAAGGTGACTGCCATGCGGCTCTCCAGCCGTAGCTTCGGCATCGCCACCTGGGGACGCAACTGCACCCTGGCTCAGTCCCTCGAGATGGGCAGCCGCGGTGTGGTCGACATGCCCGAGCTGTTCGGCTCCGCCGCGTCCACCAAGGATGCCGGCGTCGCTGCCAGCGTCGAGGAGCTGGACATCCTGCTCGAAGCCACCAACGACCGTCAGATCCCTGCCGGTTGCGGTGACGATAACTCCTGCAACGACCGCAGCGCCCGCAAGGGTTTCCTGCCGCTCGATGCGGTGATGATCGGGCAGACCAACGACGGCTCCTACGCCCGCTTCATGAAGGAACAGGCTGACCCGGACAAGTTCCTGCGCCGGCTCGCCATCTTCAATGTTCCTTATATCACGTCCGTTTCGGAGGAAGAGCAGGCTTACCGCACCGCCATCGCGGAGATGCGGCAGCAGCCCCACTTCGATCCCATGACGCTGAAGATCACGGCACTTCTGGCGGTCATCAGCCGCATGAAGAAGGATCACGCCGAGGTCGACATCGTCAAGCGGGCGCGTATGTACGACGGCGAACAGCTCGCTGTCGAGAAGCGCAACATCAACGCGGGCGCCCAGAACGCCCAGTCGTCGAACCCGTTCGGCACCACCGCCAACTACGGCGGCCGCTCCAGCACCTCGACCCAGCCGGTCAAGAAGGCGATCGCCTACTGGTCGGTCGGTGAGTTCTGGGCGGAAGCGGGAGAAGATGAAGGTATGGCCGGCCTCAACATGCCGGAAATGCTGAACATCATCTCGGAAGCGGTTTCCCTCGTCATGAAGGATGCCGGTCCGGACAACGCGCCCTGCATCAGCACCCTCGAGATGCTGGGCTTCCTGCGCGCCAAGATCGCGCAGATGAAGAAGAAGCCCGGTCTGACCGACTCCCAGAAGCAGGTCCTGGAGAATTGCACCGAGTACCTTCGCCCGCCGAAGGGAATGGACGACAAGCCGGGCCTCATCGAGGAGGAATACCGCCGTGTTCTGAAACGGCAGTTCCTCGAAGTCATCGCGCCTGACTTCGAGCGTCGCGCCAGTGCTCTCTTCGAGCGCTACCGCATCCACGCCATCGCTTCGGCGAAGGGTCTCAAGGAGACCGTCGAGATGGTGGAACAGGGCGGCAAGCTCGTCGAGCGTCGTGTGAAGGTCAACTTCGACGGCATCCTGGACGACCTGGAAAAGCACATGGGGCTCACGAGCCTCGGTGACAAGGAGGACTTCCGCAAGTCCGTCGAAGGTCACATCCTTCAGCTCACGATCAACGCCAGCAAATCGGCGGAGGACGAGGAGAGCGACGAGGATGCGGTCAAGGCACGGGAAGTCACCTGGCGTACCCTGCCCAAGCTGGCTGAAGGCATCGCGAAGAAACTCAACGACGATGCCGCCACGAAGCTTGAGCGTGTTCTGAAGAGTGAAATCGAGCTTTCCGAAGAAGACAAGGTCATCCGTCGCGATGCCCTGCAGCGCTTCAAGGAACTCGGTTATTGCGAGCACTGCGCGAAAGTAGCGCTCACGTACTTCAACGACTATCAGCTCTGGAAGCAGAGCTAATCTCTAAGTGAGGAAATCTATCATGGAAACCAACACCACCTCCAACAAGTTCTCTTTCAAGACCTGGCTGGCTGCGAAGGGCAAACTGGTCCAGGAGACCGAGTCTTCGAAGAGCCGCCTGCTCCGCCTGGTCGAACAGGCCGGCGAGAACGTCGCCGCCACGACCCGTACCCGCCGCATCTACGGCAACGACTCGCTGGTCTCGTACAACGCGTTCAAGAACTTCTACGGCGTCGACCAGTGGGTCTACAGCATCGTCAACTCCTACCTCACCCCCGCCACCATGGGCGGTGAGACCGACAAGCAGGCCCTGGTCCTCATCGGGCCTCCGGGCGCCGGCAAGTCGGACTTCGTCACCCGCATCAAGCAGCTGTACCGTCAGTCGGCTCCCATCCCGTACCTGAAGCACAGCCGCATCCACGACAACCCGCTGAGCCTGTTCTACATGGTTCAGTTCGCCGCCGAGCAGCAGGCCGACGCCGAGGGTCTCCTCGACGAGGCCTTCACCGACCGCGTCATCGAGCTCAAGGCGCAGATCCTGACCGACTGCGGTCTGGACAGCCTGCTCGACTTCGACAACGCCAGCCTCAAGGCAGTCGTGAACGGTGCCGGTGTCAGCGCGTCGATCGAGGGTCTGGCTCGTCTCGAGTCCGACAGCCTGGTCACCGCCATCGTCGCCGGCCTCGGCCTGCCCCGCTCCACCCGCTCCGCGGTCGGTAACCCCGAGCCGATGGTGCAGGCGGCGGTGCTCGGCCAGTACGGCTTCAAGGGCAAGGCGATCAAGATCGCCGATTACCCGATCGAGTACATGCGCTTCACCGACGACTACTCCGGCTCGAACGGTATCGTCGACGTGGCCGAAGTGCAGCCGCTCAACTTCGACATCGGCGAGTGGATCGGCACCGAGAACATCGGTCAGCTGGGCCAGTTCACCGAGGGCGACCCGCGCTCGATCAACCTGAACGGCGCCTTCAACAAGGGCAACCGCGGTCTCGTGATCCTCACCGAGGGTCTGAAGAACCCGCCGGAAGCCCAGCGCGTCCTGCTGGAAGCCCTGCAGGGCCGCCGCGTCAAGCTGCCGAGCCCGCTCTCGGGTTCGGTCTTCTTCGACGGTCTGATCATCCTCCACTCCAACGAGGGTGAGTACGACAAGTTCATGAAGGTGCGCGAGAACGAGCCGTACGGCGACCGCTTCCTGCGCGTCTGGTTCAAGTACCCCCTCGAGATGTCGCAGGCTCGCCGCGTCATCGAGAAGTTCTGGGGCGGCTCGGACTTCGCCGGTCGCGTGCACGTCGACCCCGACGTGTTCGACTACCTGGCGCGTCTGGAAGTGCTGACCCGCATCCTGCCCGACCAGAGCGTCCCGCTCAACGTCAAGGCCGACGCCTACGACGGTCGCGAGCAGCGTGCGCGCGGCATGGGCACCAAGGTCTCGGTGCAGGACCTGCGCGAACGCGCCGGCGTGCGTGAAGGCCTGGCTGGTCAGTCTCCCCGTGAGACCAACAAGGTGATGCAGCTCGTGGCGGCGAACGTCATGGGCCGCGGCGACACCGTCACCTCCGCCCTGGTCCGCGACGCTCTGCGTGAGTGGTACAAGGGCACCCAGACCGACGAGAAGCGCCTGGAGTTCCTCCTGGGCGTGCTGCGCAACGAGCTGGACGAGGTGCGCAAGCGTACCCTGTCGCAGTACGTGCTGGCCTCGATGGTCGAAGGCTTCCAGGACGAAGCCCAGCGCACCTGGGACAAGTACCTGGACAACGTGGTCGCCTGGTCCACCAACCAGAGCGTCAAGAGCGCCACGGGCTACTCCAAGTCGCAGCCCGGCGGTGACGAGCAGTTCATGCGCGAGATCGAGTCGGATCCGGACTGGGGCGTGACCTCGGCCGAGGCTCCGAAGTTCCGCGCCGAGATCGTGGCTGCCGTCAACCAGTGGATCCGCGACAGCAACAAGGTGAAGGGCGTGCCCTACACCTGCCACACCGCCGTGCAGAAGTGCATCGAGCGGTTCGTGCTGAAGAAGGTCCGCACCGGTGCCCGCCTGTTCTCGTCCACGAGCGCCCGCTCGAACGAGGACCTGGCGAAGATCAACGCCGCCAAGGCCCGTCTGGTCGAGAAGTACGGCTTCTCCGACTGGTCGGCCGACCAGCTGCTGCGCGAGGCCGAGGAGAACTCCGACTTCCTGGTCGAGCGCTAAGCCAAGCCTGGGGTTCTAGAACAGTTGTCTAGAGCCTCGCTGAGCCGGCGGTGGACTGCAGCCCTAATAAGGTTGCAGGAAGCCGCCGGCTTTCTTTGCCATCCTCGTATAGGGCGGCAACAGCAAAGGCTTTTGACGGCAGTTTAAACGTCTATTTCGGATTAACCTCCAGGAGGCAATGTGTATGTCTAAGAAACCTTCAAAGGAGCTGAAGAAGCCCTTCAGCTTCAGCATTGTTGCTCCGGACGATGACTCCCTGGTTCGTGCGCTTGCTGTCGGCAAGCCTTCGATCACCCCTCCCGGACGCGGCGGCGACAAGACCGAACGCGACCGGCAGCGCTACAAGGAGCGCCAGAAGGGCAAGATCAAGGGCAAGATTGGCGACATCATCGGCGACAACCCGGTCATCACCCGTCCCGGCAAAATCAACGTGCCGGTTGACCCCGAAGCGGAGCCGATCTGGCGCCCGGGCCGAGATGGTTCGGGTCAGGGCGGTCCCGGCAAGGGTAAGCCCGGCAGCGACCCCGGCGATTACGTCGAGATGGACTTCGAAGAGTTCATCGAGATGTTCTTCGAGTCAATCGGGCTGCCGAACATGCTCAAGAAGATGTTCGCGCAGACCATGGTCAAGACCCACAAGCGTCGCGGTCTGACCAACCACGGTCCCCGTTCGCGCATCAACAAGCGCGCCACCGCAGTCGCCCGACTGCGCCGTGCGGCCGCAGCCAAGAACGTGCGCCCCGAGGAGTTCGTCGAGGACTTCGAGGAAAAGTGCCAGGCTGTGTTCGAAGCCTACATCTTCTGGGCCTATATGCACTCGGGCAAGGATGGCAACCCCATCTTCCCCGAACCGGCGTACAAGCTCACCGGCACCGGCAGCTCCCGTGAAAACGTGGAAGCTTTCCTCAACGAGGTCGAGCAGGCGGTTTCGTCTGACCCGATCGAAGCGGAGGATGTGCCGGAGTTCCGCGAGACGGCTTTCAAGGCCATCTCCGAGTACCTCGAAGTCGACATGCCTGGCGCCGTCACCGCACCCTACACGGTGGAGGACAACCTGCGCATGCGTGTCGCTGCCTACGTCTTCACCAAGGAGCGTGGCGGCGAAGGCATCCCGACCGTGGCCGAAGTGCCGTTCCACAAGAACGACCTGCGCTACAACCGCATCGAAGAGAAAGACGACCCGGACTCCAAGGCCTGGGTTGCTCTCGTGCTGGACCGTTCCGGTTCGATGAGCGGTGATCCGATGATCATCGCCAAGGCCTACTTCTTCATCTGCGTCTTGTTCCTCAAGACGAAGTACAAGGAAGTGGCCCTGTCCCTCATCAGCCACGACGCGCAGGAATACCTCTGGAAGACCGAAGAGGAATTCTTCAAGATTGGTGCCGGCGGCGGTACCGTGGCTGTTCCCGCCTGGGAGCTGACCTACAAGATCGCCGAATTCGGTGCCCGCTCGAAGACCACCGGCAACTCCGCCGGTCCCTACCCGGCTTCCAGCTGGAACCGCTACATGTTCCACGCCACCGACGGCGACCTCTTCGACGGTGAAGAAGCGATTCGCGACTGGTTCACCCGGATCATTCGCGCGCCCTTCAACTATGTCGGCTACCTGGAGACGGGAACGTCCTGGGGTGGTCGCAGTGGCTTCAGCCTCGGTGGTCAGGCTCTGCGGGGTCTGCCGGCCGACGTCAAGGCTCACCTGGGCATGGCGAAGGCCAATTCGCTTGCGGATGTCCCCGAAGCATTCAAGCTGATCCTGGACAAGGATCGGCAGCAATCTGTTTAAGGAGTCTGTATATGAGCAACTACAACCCGCATTTCACCTATGAGCGGCTCTGTGAGCTGCTGGTCATGTGGCACAATCGTATGGCAGCCGCTGCTGAACGCATCGGCATGAAGTACTACCCCATCGACTACAAGCTCACAACCGACGAACAGGTCAGCCAGGTGCTGCCCTATGTCGGCATGCCGAACGACTACGTGCACTGGTCCAAGGGCAAGGAAGCGGAGCGGAACCGCCGGGGTGGCTATGGTGGGCACATCTATGAGATGGTGCTCAACACCAACCCGGCTATCCAGTACCTCTCCACGACCAACACCCTGCCGATGCAGCTGCACGTCATGGCGCACGCCACGTTCGGGCATGTGGTCTTCTTCACCACCAACCGGCACTTCGGCGAGACCATGCCGGAGTCGATCGTTGCGCGTCTCACCCAGGCGCGCAACAAGATCGATGCGCTCACCCAGGACCCCGACTGGGGCTGGGAGACGTACGAGTACTACATGGATGCTCTGCACGCGCTGGAGAACCATGCCGGCTGGTTGCCCACCATCCCGGACCAGCTCAGCGACAAGGAACTGCGCGAGCAGCTCAAGGGCGAGCTCGCCACCCTGCGGCGTCGCATCATCACCGAGGGCGAAGTTTCGGCTTCGGTGAAGGGACAGCTGGAGCGCCAGGCGGCTGCCATCGAGCAGACGCTGAAGCGCTACCCCATCCAGCCGACGCACGACCTGCTCGGCTTCCTGATGGACCCCGAGAACACGCCGCACATGCACGAGAAGGCGCGCATGCTGGTCTCCATCGTGCGTGACCGCTCCCGCTACTTCCAGCCGCAGGGACGCACCAAGTTCATGAACGAAGGCTTCGCCTCGTTCTGGCAGCGTGACCTCCTGCTCCAGCCGGAAGTGTCGGTGCCCTTCGAGTACCGCATTTTCGACCTGGCCAAGTCGTGGCACATGCACTACAGCGAGGCGGTCGCGAACTACTTCGACCCCTACGCCATGGGCCTGAACATCTGGTCCTACATCGACCGCAAGTACTGCTTCGACGAGAAGGATGCTGACGGCAACGTCATCATGGACACGGTCAGGTTCAAGGAGCTGGTCAAGGCCGAAGACGGCGAGTACGTCGAAGGCAAGAAGTGGCGTACCGAAAAGGTGCCTCGCCGCAACCGCGACAAGATGTTCGAGGTGCTGCGCGAGTACGACGACAACCGCTTCGTCACCGAGTTCATGCAGGAGGAGCTGTTCGAGGAACTCAACCTCGAGACGCTCAAGTGGGTGCGTCGGGTCATCGTCCTGATCAACAACACCCTCAAGCGTTCCGGCTGGAACCGCAAGTACGTCTTCGAAAACCCGCTGCCGCTGTCGCTGGAGGACCTCATGCAGGTGATCCAGACCTGGGCGCAGGTGCAGGAGACGAGCGAGTTCTACCACGAGGAGATGGGCACGCCCTACTTCCCGGTGCCGGCTGCGACTCTGAAGCAGATGGCGACGATCATCCAGATCGTGGCCGCCTTCGACCAGAACAAGCACAAGGCGCGTCGCATGCTGGTCATGCGCACCGCCTACCACAATGTGCCCAACATCTCCATCCAGGACACCGGCAAGTTCGGTGATGGCGTCTGGACCCTGAAGCACGAGTACGACGAGAACTTCGGTCCGCTTCTCCAGTCGGAGGCGCGGCTGACTCTGCGTTACTTCCGTCGCCTCTGCGGCAACCCGGTGCGCCTGCTGACGATGGAGCCCCCGACCGACCCGCGCGGCCGTGCCATCGGACCCCCGCGCCCGTATGAGTACTTCACGGAAGACGGCGACGTGGTGAAGGAACGCTGGCTCTAACAGCCACCTGAACCCTCGCTCGGCAGGCTCAGCAACGTCGCTGAGCCTGCCTTTTCGTGTAAACAGAAACTCTAAGGAGCTATCTATGAAAACATTCACTGACGAGGTTCTCGGACGGTCGATGAACATCGCGCTCGTGGCCAAGCCGGCAGCCAATGCCGTCTTCGGTGCCGATGCCGACTGGGTTCTGCCCGTCAACTACGAGACCAAGAACAGCCCTGATCTGAACGTCCGCATGCACTCGGGCCAGTACGCCGTGCGCGTCATGTCCCGGCATGCAGTCGACCTGCTCATCCACGTGGAGGGGCAGCTGCGCAGCCGCGTTTCGCTGCCTGCCGGCATCAACTACGTCGAGACCGACGGCGACGGCGCCAACTTCTACTTCCTCAAGCCGGGAGAGAAGGCGCCGATCAAGCCTCGCACCGACGCGGAAGCCATCGCCGCCCTGACCGCGCCGCCCAGCGAAAGCGAAGGCGAGCAAGCGGCTCTGGCGCTGGAAGTGGCCGCCGACACGGCAGAGAGCTCGGTGCAGATTCCCCTGCAGCCGGTTTCCGGTGCGGGCATCGTGCACATCGTGGCTCGCTTCGCGGTGGCTGACGGTCCTGGCTTCAAGCCGCCGGCGCAGGAGTACGAGGCCATCTTCCAGATGCGCCTGCCCTCCGACCATGACGAGTACCTGGCTTCGGCCGGTCTGCTCCACATGGTGCCGCCGCCGCAGCTGATCAACCCCGATGACGAGGTGAGCTTCGAGCCCTCCAAGGCTCATCGCCCCAGCTTCGTCTGCACCTGCACGGGCTGCCGTCAGGGCGGTTCGTTCCGCAACTTCTGAGGGAGGACATACAATATGGCACTCTGTCAGACTTGCCAGGGCAAAAGCACCCTGAACGTTCCGGGGAAGTGCACCAGCTGCGGTTCTCTGACCACCCACTTCGCCTATCGCCTGTGCGACGCTTGCAGCGCCAAGCAGGACGAATGCGAATGGTGCCAGACGCCGCTTTCCGCCGGGGCATCTTCGCCACTCGCGGTCACGCAAGCCGGCGTCTCCTTCGTCACCTGCCGTGACGTCGACGACGGCCGGACCTTCAAGAACATGCGCGTCGGCGAGGAGATTCACGTCATCCTGCCGGAAGACCAGTACGCCTGGAAGGAATGGGCGACCAAGTCGTTGCCCTACGGTCTGCGCGAGAAGGTCCGCGGCGCTTTCACTCCCGACCAGCACAACCCGCAGTACGGCACCCGCACCATCATCTACGAGGTGCGCGCCAACGGCACAGTCACCCTGGAGTTGCACGAAGTGCAGCGTTCCTGGAGCTGGGGCTGGAGCGGCAGTCAACAGACCCTGCAGCCGATTCCCGGCGGCAAGGTCTGGAAGGCGACCTTCGACGTGAAGTAAACTGCCCAGGCAGTTTCGGGGGAGCCGATATGAACCGCAAGGTTCTGTCGGCTTCTCTTTTTGAAACTTTCTACTATCTTCTATCATATTTCTAGAAGAAGATGATGGGCTGTTCTTGAGTTGATCACTCCCCAGCCCGCATACTTACGAACAGCCAAGTCGACTGTTTTCGAATACCGATTCGATGTTAGTTACTGAATCAATCTTACTGAATAAATCTTCCGGATTCGATGCAAGCGCCTGCCCTGCAAGCGCCAGCCCTATATGAATAGGCACAAACTATTAGTCTCTACACCTCAATACAAGCCAATTGCCGCGACCTGCCTAGTGACACCTAGTGTGACCGCTCGTGAAATAGGTGCAGCGAAGTCTTTCGAGAAGTCTCTCCATAAACACTTGCCTTTAGAACATCTAGAGAAGCCTCACACCTACGCCTCCATAATCACTTGCCTTTAGAGCCTCTAGAGAAGCCTGGCATCCACGCCTACATAAACACTTGCCGTAGAGTCCCTAGAGAAGCCTCACACCTACGCCTCCATAATCACTTGCCTTTAGAGCCTCTAGAGAAGCCTGGCATCCACGCCTACATAAACACTTGCCGTAGAGTCCCTAGAGAAGCCTCACGCCTACGCCTCCATAAACACTTGCCGTAGAGTCCCTAGAGAAGCCTGACACCTACGCCTACATAATCACTTGCAGCAAAGTATCTAGAGAAGCCTGACGCCGCGCCTGCATAAGCACTCGCCTTGAGAGCCTCTAGAGAATTTAGTCAGCCTCTAAAGCTTTATCCGTTCTGCCTGCAAGTCTGCCTTTTGGCAATAGAAATACCTAAAGCACGGTCAAGTAAACCAGTCAATAATTTCCCCCAAAAGACAAATAGTGGATAGCCAATTTGCATCTTTTTATAGCGCACGACCTTACCACTTTTTCTTCGAATTCGATCAACCAATCAATCAAAATCAATCAAGTAATCAACCAAACGATCCTTGTCCTTATTAGGGAAAGCAAAATGAGCAAAATCAGACCAGGCAAGGGCTAGGCAGTGGCGAGACAAGCGAGACCACCACAGCAGCGCCAAGAAAGCATGCACCATAAGTGGTGCATACTTTCTCATTTCTTTCGTCAATCAATTGAAGGTAAAGCTTTCGGAACAGCTAGCGAGGCTTTTCTGAAGTTTGCCTGACGTCCTTCTACCAAATTAGTCCGCACTAACCTAGCAGTCAAAAGCTAGCTGCGCTAGCCATCAAGACCCCCCGGCAAACCGTCCAGCAGTTAAACGCACGCTCATATTTACTTAACAATGACACATTTTTATATCTAGAAGAGACACTTGACTAAATACCGCGCGCAGGCGTTCTGTTTGGCCAGACCTTGGTTTCAACAAAACTTTTACTTTTTAGTTTTGGTTGAACTAACACGCGCAAGCGCGACTTTTCCTCTCTGCCTAAAGGTTCCGCACACGCATGCGGAATCTATAATTAAGCCTTTTATAGTTTCTTTAGTATGAGCTCTTTAGCTAATTTAAGAGCATTGTCTGTTCCACCAACCAAACCACAAGAACCAGAACCCAGAAAACCCACCCCACCCCAAGAACCGGTATGCGACCAGAAGCCTTCGATGGCAAGGTAGCCGACCAGTCAAGGAGAGGGAACGGAGAGCGAAGCTTCCGGGGACCAATGGGATGGTCGAGCATTTGACGGAGACCGCGCATAGTTGCCAACTTCGCGTTGTTAGCCGGTCTATTAGTACGAGTCTGGGCAGACAAACCTACCGACTAAGCACACTCAAAACTTGAGGCTGGCGTTTGACGCTTCAGCTCAGCGAGTGTGCGCGATTTCTTTCAAATGCAACATCCCTGTAGAAAGGAGCTGAACATGATCCAGTTCATGAATCTCTATCTTTTGGGGCTCGTTCCTGTTGTGCTCGCCCTGGTCTACCTCGCCTCGCGGCGCCGGAAAAGCTACGGGCACACCCAGGTGGCGACGCAGAAAAACCTGCGCTCCATGTTCATCCTCAGCCGACTGCCGATCATCTGTCTGAGCGCCTTCCTCGTGCTTCTCTGCCTGGCTATCGCCCGGCCGGTGGTGCCCGAATCGAAGACGACCCAGACGATGCAGACCCGCGATTTCATGATCGCTGTCGACATCTCCGGCTCGATGGACTCGGACATCGCCGACCCCGACCAGAAGGCTCTGGTCGGCGACCCCAACACCACCCAGCTCGGTGAAGACGGCAAGCCCGTCAAGATCACCCGGCTGACAGTTGCAAAAGCTGCCATCGACAAGTTCATTCCGACTCGTGAGGGCGACCGCATCGGTCTCATCCTCTTCGACGACGAAGCCTACTTCAGCTGGCCGCTCACCACCGACCTGCAGCTCTTGCTCAAGCGCAACTCGCGCCTCGGCAAGTACACAGGCGGCGGTACCAACTTCGACGGACCCGACGATGCCGGTTTCGTCAAGATGGGGCCCATCCAGGCTTCCATCGACCACTTCAAGGAACTCGGCCAGGCCAAGTCGAAGGTGATCGTCATGGTCTCCGACGGCGAAGCCAGCATCAAGCCCGAGCGCATGCAGCAGCTGCTCGACCAGCTCAAGCAGGGCAATATCAAGCTCTACGTGCTTGGTGTCTCTGACGGCTGGGTGAAAGATTCGTCCTCCGTGCAAGACCTCAAGAAGCTGTCCCTCGAATCGGGCGGCAAGGTCATCCCGGTCGGCGATGCAGCAGCTCTGCGTGCCGGTTTCGATGAGATCAACGCCTTGGAAAAGTCGCAGGTGGAAGTGGAAACCTCCACGACCTTCCGCGATATCTTCCACTTGTTCCTCATCGCCGCCGCCATCATGGCGCTCGCCTTCACCGTGACCGCAGCTCTCGTGAGAGAGGACGTGTAGTCACCATCTTTATTCCAAGTAAACGGAGAACTAACATGGAAACAAAAGTCTCTTTTGCTCGGCGCATGGCGGTGATTGCTACTGTGATCATCGGTGCGCTGATCTTCTCGTACGGGTTGTACCTGTACTCCTGGCGCGACGCACAGATCGCCCAGTACAACCAGGGCATCGCCGCCTATCGCTCCGGCGATCATCAGGTGGCGGTCAAGTACTTCGACACCAGCCTGTCCACCTACAAAGGGCGCCAGGACCTCAACTGGGCGGAGCGCTTCATCTATCCCAAGCCCGATAAGGAGCTTGCTGCCCTGGCGTCCTTCCACAAGGCCAAGTCGCTCCTGCGCCTCAATCAGGCGCCGCCGGCCGTCCAGGCTTTCAAGGAATCGCTGGAACTCAACTCCGGCAACCTCTACCTGGGCCGTGACCTGACCGAAAAGGAATACCAGGTCTTCCGCGAAGCAGCCATGGTCGTCAAGTACGACCTGGAGCTGCTCTTCAAGAACGACCCGCAGCAGGCTCAGAAGCAGGGCAAGGGCAAAGGCAAGGGCAACGGTCCGCCGCAAGACGGCAAGCCTGTGCCCGGCGATGACCCCGGCTCGATGCCTGGCAAAGGAAATCGAGACACCATCTAAGGAGAGCCCACATGAACGTGTTCAATGATTTGACCTGGCTTCGTGCCGACTATCTGTATGCGCTTCTGGTGGTGCTTCCGCTCACGGCGACCTTGCTCTACTTCTCGTACAAGCAGCGACTGGCTGCGCGGCGAGAGTGGGGCGAGGAGAAGCTGATCGAACGCTTCACGCGTCCCTTCAGTGCAGCCCGAGAGTTCGCCAAAGGCGCGCTCTGGCTGTCCGCCGTCACCATGGTCGTCATCGCCGCTGCCGGACCCATCATGACCGATTCCCCGCAGGTCGTGCGGGAAGGCAGTATGAAGCTCATCGCCGTCGTTGACGTCTCGCCCAGCATGGCTGCGGAAGACTATCGCGGCGTCATGCCCCCCAAGGAAATCATCCGGGACTGCAAGACCATCATCGAAACCATTCCGGCCGACAAGGTCGTAGGACCCTACGGCTCTCGTCTGGACATGGCCAAGTACGTGGTGCGCAAGCAGATCATGCCCACCCTCGAGCGCAACAAGATCGGTATCGTCAACTACACCGGCCAGGGCTTTGTCCAGGCTGAGCTGACCGACGACTACTGCGCGCTCTACTGGATGATGACCAAGCGCATGGGCATCAACCAAGCCCCCGGCGGTGGTTCCGACTACGCCGAAGGGCTGAAGACGGCTCTCGACATGTTCAAGTCCGAGCCGCCGTCGCAACACCAGAAGGTGATCCTGCTCTTCACCGATGGTGGTTTCACCGGCGAGCAGAAGAATCTCACCGAAGTGCTCGGCAAGATTCGTCAAGAGGGAATCAAGATCATCGTCGTCGGCATGGGCTCTTCCTCGCCTGTTCCCATCCCCAAGTACAGCAAGGATGGACAGGTCACGGGCTATGTCGAACAGGAAGGCAAGGTGGTGCAAACCGCCATCGACGAAGCCGCTCTGCAAACCCTCGTGGGACAGACCGGCGGCGACTACATTCGCGTCGATCCCGACTCGCCTCCCAACGTCAAGATCGAATGGGCTCGCACTCTCGGCAACACCAAAACCGAGAAGCACGACAACCCGATGTTCCAGTACCCGCTGGCACTGGCCCTCTTCATCATGGGCATCCTGCTGGGTATCGGACTGCTTGGGCGCAAGAACGAAGCCTGAGCTTCTCTGTATCTGTACAACTCTGCGTGCAAACGCAGAGACTCTGCAATCCCTGCAGTTGCCCACTCCGGGGCGGTGTCCAGGCGGTCAACCCGCACTAGATGCCGCCCCGAGTGATTTCCGTCAACCTGAACTCAACTGATAGGTGAATCATTCACCTCTAACTGGAGAACTACCATGAATAAGATGCATCAGATCACGCATCCGAAGTTCGCGGCTCAGGAAGCCGAGGTCAACAAGGTTGTGAAGGGCTACCCGAGCGTGGTTGCCCTCGTCATCCGCTCGCTTCTGACCAACGACCACGTCCTGCTCACCTCGCTGCCGGGTCTCGCCAAGACGACCCTGGCCAACACCGTGGGCGCCACCATCATCGGCGGCAAGGCCGGCCGCATCCAGATGCTGCCCGACACGCAGCCGTCCGACATCACCGGCATTCCGGTCTTCAACCAGGAGACCCGCAAGTGGGAGACCGAGCTCGGCCCCATCGTCGGCGTCAACGTCTTCCTCGCCGACGAAGTGAACCGTACCGGTCCCAAGACCAACGCCGCCATGCTGCAGGCCATGCAGGAGCGCAAGGTCACCATCCGCGGTGTCGACTACAAGCTGGAGAAGGTCTTCATCGTCATCGCCACGCGCAACCCGATCGAGCAGGAAGGCACCTATGAGCTGCCGGAAGCCATGATCGACCGCTTCGGCGCCGAGGTGAGCCTGCCCTACGTCTCGCCGGAAGACGAGATCTCCATCCTGCGCATGGCCACTTCGCTGCGCCAGGACCCGACCACGATGGTCAACCAGGTCGTCAGCCTGGACGACATCCTCGAAGCCCGCGCCAAGGTGGCCGAGATCGTCGACCAGCTGCCGAACGACATCCTGGCCTACATCAACCGGCTGGTGCGCGCCACTCGTCCTTCCGACGAGCTCTTCAAGAAGGTCCGTGACCGCGACGGCAACGGCTTCGAGAAGAAGGTGCGCCTGGGCTGCTCGCCTCGTGCGCAGCTGGCCATCGCCTACGCCGCCTCCGCGGTGGCGTTCCTGAACGGTCGCAGCAAGGTGGAGCCGGACGACGTCAAGTTCGTCTCGCGCGACATCATGCGTGCCCGCATCGCCAAGAACCCGATGGCGCCCAAGTTCGAAGTCGACGACTTCATCACCGCCATCCACAACAGCATCGAGGTCGTCGGCGCCTGAGCGACATGACATGAGCAGGTCAAAGGGCAGTTGCGCAAGCAACTGCCCCTCTTGCCCATCGCTAGGCGCCAGGTTGTCTTTGATCCTGCTTCGATAACCAGAAAGGTGCAATATGTCTGAACGCAAAGATAACGCTATTTTGGAACTGATCGGAGCCGTCGAAGAGCGGGCCATCAACAGCCCCATTCCCGTCCGCTGGCGTACCAGCCAGATCTTCGGCGGGACCGGCGAAAGGCCCAGCCGCAACCGCGGTTTCAACGGCTTCGATTTCCACTCGCTGCGGCCCTATCAGTTCGGCGACGATCCTCGCAAAATCGACTGGGGAGCTTCGGCTCGCTCAGGCGACAAGCAGGTGCTCGTTCGCCAGACCCAGGAACCCCGCGAGGTCAAGTTCTACATCCTGGTCGACTCCAAGTTGACCATGGACTTCGGTACGCGCCGCACCAGCAAACGCATGGTGGCGGCCGAGCTGGCGGCTTCGATTCTCAACTCGGCCAAGAAGACCAACGACAAGGTCGGCTATCTCGTCTATGACGAGAAGCAGATCCAGGCGATGAGCTTCCGCGCCAACTTCGCCGCCACGGTGAAGCTGCCCTGTCTCTCGGCCATCATCGAGCCGGGGCTGCGCCATCTCTACCCCGAAGATTCCCCCGAGCCGACCGTGCTCGACAGCGGCGAGGGCGACGTGCCGAGCGGACTGATCCAGTCCCTGCGCTACGTTCGCAACCAGTCGCGGGCGGTGGTCTTCATCATTTCCGACTTCATCGACCTGAGCGATGACGAGAAGGAGGAACTCGCCTATACCGCCGGCATCCACGACACCGTCTGCATGTACGTGCAGGACCTGCGTGAGCGTGAACTGCCGAACACCTGGGGCATCTACATGCTTCAGGACATCCGCAAGGGCACGAGCAAGGCCATCTGGCTGCCGCCCAAGTGGTGGCCGTTCCAGAGCAAGAACAGCGTGCGCGAGCAGTACGCCCTCAACTTCAGGGAGCGCCGCAAAGCGCTCTTCGCTTTCTTCAAGGAAGCGAGCATTCGGTGGGAAGAGTTCTCCACCGAAGAGGGACTCTCTGCCCGCGACAAGCTGATCAAGCTTTTCTCCGGCAACTCCTAACAAGCGAAAGGACACAACTATGTTGAAACTTCGATATCTGACTGTTCTGGCGCTGGCAGCGTTGTCGGCACCTGCGCTGGCGCAGAACCAGGACACCACGGCTGCACCGCCGGCTCCCACGCCGGTGGCCTGCAGCACCATCGCGGGCACCCTCGGCGGTCAGTCGCAGGCGCCCACCACGAGCTACTACGGTGAAGGCGAATACGGCTACCAGCCGGACAAGTCGTCCGAGCCGAAGCCGGCCAACCCGGTGCGCAAGTCTTGCGACAACGGCAAGGTGCGCATGCTCGTCGGCATCACCAGTGACGACGGCAAGGGCAACCCCGCCTCGCACCGGCACTTCGGTCACACCATCATGGACAAGGTGCCGCTCACCATCGTCCTCGACGTCGACCCCTCGGTGACCATCGACATGACCTCGCTCGTCAAACAGCGTGTCATCGGTTTCGAGGGTTCCGACTGGGAACTCTACAAGCCCACCGCCGGCGAACCGCCAGCGGTGACTGTGGAAGGTCCGGTCCTGAAGACGTTCGGCACCGTGCCCGACCCGGCCAATCCCGGCCAGAAGATCGGCGTGCAGCGCAAGGTGTACGTCATCAAGGTGATCGTGCAGAGCATGGTCTACAAGCCGGGCATCCCCTTCGTCCTCGACCTGCGTTATGCCTACGAGATGCTGCCCGACGGCAAGTCTCCCAACTGGAAGACCATGTCCACGCCTGACTTCTTGGTCACGCGCAGCAACGTGGCCGACAACGGTGAGGAACTGCTCGAAGGCGACATCAGCCAGAAGGCGGAACGCCTCCCCTGGCCGACGATCACGGCGCTCTCGCTGGGCGTCTTCCTGATGCTCTTCTTCCCGGGTCTCGCGGTGGTCAAATGGCTCAACCGTGTGCGCCCGCGTAAGGTGATTCCGGCCAATCGCATGGCTTGGATCGTCTTCGAGGCCAACCACGCCGACGGCAAGAAGAACGGCTTCAAGGTCAAGCACCTCAAGGCCTTCTCGCATGCCCTGCGGCGCTACCTGGCCACTACGCCGAACTACCCGCGCATCGACGCGCTCACCATCGAGCAGATCGCCACGCACTTCCCCGACGCCGACCAGGCTCAACTGGAAGCCGTGAAGCGGGCAGTCACCACCTGCGAGAACGAGGTCTTCGCCTCGGGCGCAGAGCGCAACGGCGAAACGCCGGTGTCGCTCAACGACGCCGAGCTGCATCAGCTCTTCCTCGACCTCTCCACTCTGGTGCCCCGTCCCTGGGACGCCAAGTAAGGCGAGACCGCAAACAGTTGGAAAGCACTGTAAAAGCTTTCTTGTCGAGGAGGGAGTTCCGCTCTCAAAAGGAGTTGGAACTCCCTCCAGTGGCAACAGAGTATTCAACGTAAAAGAGTGCTCTCCTGAGAGACCTCGGCAGACCCGCGTCGCACCCTGGTGCAATGCGGGCCTGTTTTTTTGACGACAATTCCTGACAACAGTCAGAAGCTCAATCAAACAAACGCAAAAGGTCGTTCAGGCGAGCACTTTGGTGTGCGCCCGTGCGCGACTTCCGCATGCGTTCAAACCTGAAGGAAGTTCTATCATGAAACTTTTCCAGAAGATCGGCGCGACGCCTCGGCGCGGGCTGGTCGGCACAATCACTGCTCTCCTCATCCTGGCCGGGTCCAGCTTCATCGCCCCGACCGCCGCTGTGGCCGACGATCCGGCACAGGGCAAGTCGAGCCCGGTCGTTACCCAGGCCCAGGTCTTCGACGGCGCCTCCATCTACCGCGAGGCCTTCGAAGCCCTGCGCGACAAGCACCGCGAACTGCGCGACCCCGCAGTGCGCGCCAAGTTCATCGCCGAATGGCAGAACAAGCACGCCAACGACGACATGCTCAAGACCGAAGCCGGCACCGACCGCGCCATCTTCGAGATGGTGTGGAGCCTCGGTCAGCGCTTCGACTACTACAATCCGCCCGCCGCCGCCAAGGCAGAAGCGGACCGCATCAATGCCACCATGGCTGGTGTGGGCATGCCGGTCGGCATGAAGGGTCGAGTCGCCGCCTTCAAGGCTCTCAAAGAGCGCGAAAAGGCAGGCGAGAAGCTCAAGCCCTCCGACTTCGAGCCCATCGGCAAGATTTCGGACGAGCGCCAGATGTGGGTGCCCGAAGCTCCCTATGAAGGCACTCCCGCCGAAAAGGCCGGCATCAAGAAGGGCGACGTCATCACCCATGTCGATGGCGTCAGCCTGAACGGCAAGACCCTCGACGAAGCGGTCAAGCTCATTCGCGGTCCGGTCGGCACCAAGGTCAAGCTCACCATCAAGCGCCAAGGCGAGTTCGCCGACAGCGCCCTCGACGTGGAGATCACCCGGGCCCAGGTGCAGGTGCGCGCAGTGCGTTCCGAGCAGCTGGACGGCGGCATCACCCACATCAAGATGGAACACTTCAGCTCGCAGTTCGGCGATCAGGAGATGTACGATGCGCTGAACAAGGCCGTTGCCGCTGGCACCAAGGGCATCATCATCGACCTGCGCAACAACCCGGGCGGCTTCCTGCACCAGGTCATGAACATCAGCGAGATGCTCATCGACAAGGGCACCGTGCTCAAGCAGGTCTCCCGCAAGGGCGACTACATCGAGACCACTTCTTCCATCCTCACCCCAGGCTATGCCGCTCGGGTGGTGGAAGTGAATGACGGCAAGACGCCTCGCCGCGAGTACCGCTCGCAGCGTATCCCTCTTGTGGTTCCGAAGAACGTGCCGGTTGTGATCATGATCAACGAAGGCTCGGCTTCCGCCTCCGAAATTCTGGCCGGTGCTCTGCAGGCCAACGGTCGTGCCACCATTGTCGGTGAGCCGACTCACGGCAAGGGCGTCGGACAGGAGATGGTCTTCATCGACAAGAAGAAGCGCAATCTGCACGTCACCACCTTCGAGTTCCTGCCCGGCGGCGCCGTCATGGACTGGGTGGGCGTCGTTCCCGACGTGGAAGTGAAGCTGCCCGAATTCGTCGACATCGCCGAATCTCCGAGCAGCGACACCCAGCTCAATCAGGCTCGTGCCGAGATTCTCGGTCGCATCATGGGCTTGCCCATGCCGGTGCGTGACGCCGCCGAACTGGCCAAGCGTCGCGACGAGCTCAAGAAGAGCCACGAGGCCGACTTCGCCAAGGAAGTGGAGATGCGCAAGAACATCCTGGCTTCCCCTGTGGGCGCCAAGGACCAGCCGGCATCCGACGAGTAAGAACTCTCGGCTAAGCCAGTGAACTAGTAAACCGGGCATCGACTCGCAAGGGTCGGTGCCCAAATTTCTACAACCTGCCTCAACGCAAGAAAGAGAGTAACGATATGACTGACAAGTCTTTCTTCTCGCGGGCCCTGTCTCTGGTTGTCGCGGGCTCCCTGCTCTGCCTCTCGGCAGCGCCGGGTCTCGCCCAGAGCGCCCCCGCTCAGAAAGCTCCCGCCAAAGGCGAGGAGTTCATCATCATCATCGACGGCAAGGAGCCGAACAAGCTCCAGATCTTCGGTCCCTCGGTCAAGCCCAAGACGGCTCCGCAACAGACCGTCCCCAATCCGGCGGTCGACCCCAAGGCACCGACTCCGACCGTCGACCCCAATGCCGCTCCGGCCCAGCCGAGCGACTCGACCAAGGTCGACGGCGGCAGCGACCAGCCCAGCATCGAAGGAATTCCTCTCGATGACCCGCAGAAGCTCAAGGAGTTTCTCGAGAAGCACGGCATCGCCATGCCGGGAGCCGCTGCGCCGCAGGCACCGAGTCCGCAGGACTTGGAAGACTTCTACCATGAAGTCTGGCGCCTGGTGGCCATGAAGTACTACAACGAGTCCAAGCTGGTGGGCTGGGAGACCTGGTACGACAAGTACAAGGGCAAGCTGCTCACGGTGAAGGACCTCGAGTCGGCGCTGAGCGAGATGCTCGGCGGCGTCGGCGACCGCTGGACGCAGTACACCACCAGCGATACCATCGAGCGCTCCCGCGCCCGGGCCAAGAACGACATCGTCGACCTGGGCATCTCGGTGGCGCCGCAGAAGGACGGCACCTACAAGATCGACTTCCTCAGCTACGGCACCCCGGGCTGGAAGTCGAACGCCTTCCGCACCGGCGACACGCTCAAGAGCGTGCACGTCAACCCGCAGGACCCTGCCACGCAGCCGGTCAACGTCAAGGGCTTGAGCGCCAAAGACGTGGACGAGCTGCTGCAGCAGAAGGTCGGCACCAAGGTGAGCGTGGTCATCGCCCATGACGGCATCGAAGAGAAGGTCGATCTTTCCTTCGAGAAGCCGGACCGGGCACCGATCATGCTCAAGCCGCTGCCCAACAACATCGGCTACATCCGCCTGCCCACCTTCGGCTCCGACCAGGGTAGCGTGGAAGCCCTCGGCAACGCCTTCGTGGAAGGTCTCGCCAAGCTCGATGGTCACTTCAAGGGCAACATGCAGGGCATCGTTCTCGACCTGCGCGGCAACTCCGGCGGCGCGGTGGAACTGGCCAAGATGATCGCTTCGATCTTCATCCGCGACGGCTCCTTCATCAAGGAGCAGGAGCGCGAAGGTCGGCTCAACAAGGTCACCGAGAACACCTTCAAGGCGCCGATGCCCTACCAGTTCGTGGGCGTTCCGCCGGAAGTCCTGAGCCTGATGAGCCGCCTCTACACCATGCCCATGGTGGTTCTGGTGAACGGCAGCTCTGCCTCGAGCTCCGAGATCCTGACCGGCACGCTCATGGACAACAACCGTGCAGTCGTGGTCGGCACGCAGACCTTCGGCAAGGCCGTGGCGTTCATCGTCATGCCCACTCCCGCCGGCGGCTTCCTGCAGGTCACCACCATGCACTACCTCACCCCCAACGGCAACGACATCGCCGGCAAGGGTATCGCGCCCAATGTCGCCATCGACAACAAGCGCGGTTCGCAGGCTACCGACGACCAGCTCTCCACCGCGGTCAAAATCGTCTCCGATGCCATCACCAAGATGAACGGAGCCGGCCAGACCCAGGTGCCTGCCCAGCAGGGCGGACAGAGCTTCGGCGGTGACTCGGTCCTCTGGATCGGCATCGGTCTGGGCTTGATCGCCCTGATCGTGGTGCTGGGCGGTTTCTGGCATCACACCCGCAAGCAGCGGGACGAAGCCGAACGCCGCAACAAGTAAGCAGGCGACCGAAACCAACCCCCGCATCCAACCCCCGCATCGTTCCAGCCCAGCACAAGCCGGCGCTGGGACGATGCGGGATTTTCATCAACTCACCGAAAGGAGAAAGCCCATGACAGCTACCAAGCTAAGTCGGCGTTAGGTCCTGGTGAGCCACTGCCAATGGTGGCAGTGCCCGAGGCGATGAAAGACTAATCGGAACAGTCCTTCATCTTACTTTTGTTGCTTCCGCTCGCGGGAAAAGCAAAATCAGCCGAAAGGTGCCTCGTAGCTCGGCTTGCACCGGGACCTCCCGACCTGGAGGTTTTCTATGGGCAAGTCGTTCCGTGACCGCTACGACGCGGTCGAATGCGATGCTAAGTCTTTCCGCAAGACCGGCAAGGTCAAGGCTGCGGAGAACTGCATCTACGTCAATCTCGCCGATGTCTATATGTCCGACGCCGCCGTCGAAAAGCTGCTCGCCCGCGATGGCCAGCAGATCGAGGCGTATCGTCAGGCTTACGAGAACGGCGAGGATATGGTGCGCGTGGTGCTGCGCCCGCGCTTCGGCGGTGGTTACAACGTCGAAGACGGCCGTCATCGCGTCATCGCCGCTAAGCAGGCTGGTGTGGGCTTCATCGAGGCTCTCATCGTCGGCTAGCAAATCGAAAGCACTATCAGAGGAAGGCTCCTCGCCCAAGCTCCGCCAAAGCGGGGAGCCTTCTTCTCTTCTTCCAACCCAAATATGAGGAAATCGATGAAGATATCTCGTAAAGGAATCCTGTTCATCGTCGGTGCTGTTGCCATTCTCGCCCTGGTCGGAAACATGATTTTCGGCAGGCCGAGCGGCGACATCACACTCAAGGAACGGATCTTCTGGTCCATCACCGACACCCTCGACGTCGAGGTTTACGGTGAAGACCAGGGCAGCGTCTCCGAGCACATCTTCCAGGTGACGCGCCATCTGACCTGGACCGATGCGTCAGGCAACAAGCGTGCCACCGGCAGCATCGCCATCATCTCCATCGGCACCGATATCAACGTCGTGGACGGCAGCGGCAATCCGGTCGGCAGCATCCAAGAGCGCATCTTTTCGCGCTGGGGCAAGACCTGGAACGGCTACAACATCACCGACGCCAACGGCAAGGTGATCGCCAGTTCGGACAAGACGGAATGGATGGGCACCCGCATCACCATCACCGCCAATGATGGCACCAAGCTGGCCGTCCTCGATCGCCCGTGGCTCAACCCCCTCAGCGATACCTGGGCAATCACCGTGCTCAAGAAGGGCGCCATCGACGAGCGCATGCTCGTCATGATCGCCGCCTTCAAGACCATCGCCGACAACGACAACAAGCCGGAGTCGAGCAAGAAGGACAAGGGTTCGAAGAAGTAGCAAGCACTGCTTGCAAAGCGTACCTCCCGTAAGTACGAGTAATCTCAAGGAGGGTCCTGCCCGAAAGGCATAAATAGAAAACAGGGGACCAACATGACCCACACCACGAAAGCCAAAAGGTGGCTTGGCATAAGCCTCGCCATTCTCGGCACACTGTTTCTCTTGTACGTAGTTTTCTTGGCTGGACGCGACAAAGAAATTTCGCGCGTCGTCCTGCCCGACAAGACACAGGAAGTAGCCTATCTTCCCGACCCATCCACCGGTCAACGGTTGAAGCTGATTCGCTTCGCCCAGGATGGTTTCACACGCATCTCCGGCACCATCTTCTGGAAGAGCGGTCTCATCGAAGACCTGACCTTTGGTGGACCGGCCAATGCGGTGACAAGCTCCATCGAATACTATCCGCTCAATGAAGGCGATGGTAAGGACACCCGCGGCATCAAGCGCAGCGATTCTCGCTTCGCCGTCGACGGGTCGTATACCTACCACGCCGTCTACCGCGCCGACGGTACGATGGAACGCATAGGCGAGTTGCAGCCGATGGGTGGATACAACTCCACCTTCTACTTCGAAGACGGCAAAACCGTCTGGCGCCAGCGAAACTTCGATGAGAAGAAGCGTTATCGCGCCGAGAAGATCTTCCGCCGCAACGGCACTCTTTTCGCCTCGATCTATTCCGAGGCTGGTGACCCGAACAAGACGAGCACCATGCTCTATCGCGAAGACGGCACCACATCGGCTTCGTTCACCCGCGACCCCATCGACGGAGAACGAGGCAAGGTCTACGACCTCGACGGGCAATCCATGCTCGTCGAATACGCGCGCGATTACTACAACGTGCAAGAAATCTTCTTGGACAAAGCAGGCAACCTGCTGCAAGTTCGAGATGGCAGCCGCATGGGTAATCAGCTCGTAGTGCGCGGCTACGAAAAGTCGAAAGACAAGATGATCATGGTCTACCGGCAACGGTGGATGATGACTCAAACGGTCGGACCGGATGCCGACAAGATCAAGCTGCGCCGAGTCGAGTACTACGACGCCGCCAACGACCGCGCCTGCGAGATTCAGATGGACAAGGAAGGCCTGGTGCCAACCACGATCAGCTGCCCGGAGGCCAACGGCGGACAAACCGTCAAGAAGCTTTCCGAAGACGGTCTGACCATCAAGTCGGTGGAAGTCTACAACAAGAACCGTCAACTGGCAGGTTCATCCAATGGCAACGGCGCCAAGGTGAACATACCGCATCAGTGGCTGGAGAACATCCGCCCCACGCCTCTGCCCGACTTCAAGGACGAAGATTCGCCGCCCAAGGTCTACGACTTCCACTAAGGGCGGCTTCGTTCTCAACAAGAGCATTTAGCAAGCCTCGGTCTTCAAACGACGAGGCTTGCCTTAACACCAAACACTCACTTGACTGCGAGGAAAAACACATGACTCTGACAATCGGTACGGTCATTCTTTTGGCCGTCATTCTCATCCTCATGAACAAGTCCGGCATCACCCGTGGTACCGGCGGCAACGAAGTCTTCGGCGGCGTCTGCTACGGCATCGCCCGCCACTTCGGTCTCGACACGACTGTGGTGCGCGTCATCACCGTGCTCTTCGCCCTGGTCTCCGGCGGCGGCGTTCTGCTCTTCTACGGGCTCTGCTGCCTGGCTCTGCCCAAGCGCTGAAGACGCCGACCTGAAGAGTTTCATCTGAACACGCTGACCTGAGTCAAGCAAGTTCGAATGTCCTGCAGAAGGGAAGGGAGTTTACTCCTTTCTCTTTTGCTTTTTTCGCTTTGCTTACTACATTCTATAATATGCCCCAAAAGAGAACCAGCAAACAAATTCAGATTCAACCGCAACAAAATTATCACCACTCCGTTCTATTAAGGATGTCGCCCACCGGTCACATCCAACAAAATATCTTCCATATCACTACCAGTGGCAACCGCTGCTAAAGAATAAGCCTTCCTCAGTCCTGTCGGCACGGCAAAAAATGAGGGCGGCAGTTTTGCTTTGGTTATATTTTCAGTGACAAAACCTTTGCGCAAAAACCCCGGGCCTTTTGTCTCGCTCAAAAGAAATACTCTGGCTTGAGGGACAGTCAAATAAAGACCTTCGACAAAGTCGGCCGCCCCCTGACTGAGAGGCAGATCACTGGTTGCGATGTATGTAGTCACACAACTAATAGGCTTTGCATCACGGCTCACCTTAGACTTTTCAGAACGAAAAGCGACATCGACAGTAGAAGGTTCAGTGCCACGCGAAGACCTGCTTACCTGAAAACACTGCAGGTTTAAATATTTGATTTTGACTGGTTTGCCATCTTTAAAGTCAAAGCTCTCGCGTTTTGATCTTGTTAGACCATGCAAACCCTTCGCCTTCCAAGCCGAGCGCTCCACCATATAATACTGACCAGATTTGTTAAAAACAGTCACCCGCCAATCGGGCGCAGAAGCACAAATTGTGCAGCGCCCCGACATAGCATCGACTCTCGCTCTTTCAGGCGAAAGATAAACAGTCATATCACCGACTTTGAAATCTCTCTGCTTAATCACTATGCATTCATCACCAGAAGTCGGCTTAGAGTTTGTATTTCTCTGTGGTTCGGCCTGAGCAGACTGGCAAAGCACTAGGCTAAGCAAGAAAGGAATAATTCTCTTAGACATAAATTGCTTAACTGCTCTAAACTCTTTAACTGCTCTAAACTCTCTATCTGCTCTAGACTTTTTCAATGATGTCTTCCAATAAAACTCTCTAGCCGCCTTCCTCAATTTTACCAACTACCTAAATTTTCCTAACTACAAGGTCCCTTTCTTGCCCTCTCTCCCTTCCCTTGATTTATCTCAGACCATAACCATCACAACTGTGGCTTTCGGCGCCACACTACTCAGTTCTATGAGCGGCGGCGGCTCCAGCATGATTACTACCCCGGTCTGGCTGATGCTCGGCTTTCCGCTTCCGGTGGCGATTTCATCTAATACATTAAACGGCTCGGTCTGGACCCTGATTGCAGCAAGGAATTATCTGCGTGGACACCAAATTGATAAAAAATTACTGGTTAACTTCATCGCCATAGGCTTGCTCGGCGCCTACTGCGGCACCCAAGTAATTGTGAACAGCAATCCCCAAACTCTTCAAAAAGTTTTTGGAGCATTTATCCTACTTTTGGTGGTAATCACTTATATCAAGAAAGACTTCGGTACAAAGGCCAAGCCGCCAAGCTTGAGCCGCCTCCAGACCGCCTTGTTTGCCTTACCGCTTGGCTTTTATGAAGCTTTCTTCGGTTCGGGTAACGGCATTTTCACATCGGTAGTACTAACTATGGGGCGCGGTTTTCTGCTTTTGGAAGCACTCGGTTATTACTATCTAGTTGCTTGCGCCTGGTGCCTCTTTGCCTCGACGATTTATGTAGCCGGCGGCCATTATGATTTACGCTTAGTTTTACCGGCTATTTGCGGCTCACTGAGCGGCGCCTGGCTAGGCTCCAAAATCGGCAAAAAATATGGCTCTGATTTCGTCAAAAAAGCTTTTATTGCTGCCGGCACCATACTCGGCACCAAGCTACTCTTCACCAACTAAGATCAGTTAGTTATTTAGTTAGCTAAACGTAGCCCATTCTCTTCAGCTGTTTATCGAGATTCTCGACCCGCGCAGCCAAACCGGCATAGAGACTAAAATCTCCCGGTGCCTGACCGCGCATGCGCTCCATATTGTCCAGCAAAGACTGTTTGCGCTTCATCAGTATTTCAGCTTTCAGCCAGCTCTTGAGCGAGCGCTCAGCGGCTTTCTCTTCCCAGTTGCGCTCTCCGCCTGTATAGAGCTTTTCTTTTACTCTGCCGGTAAAATCGCGCCGACTATGAGAGCCGCCGCTTGCCTCAAGCTTCATTCGCCTATTGCTTTCCAGACCAAGCAGCTTCTGGGCCTCAGGTGTCAGCTTGCCGGTCTTATCGTTAGCCGGCTTTTCCTTCGGTACGGCAATAATACTTTCTTGCTTTTTCTTGGTTTCTTCCAAAGTTTCAGCACGAACCAGCGCCGCTCCGGCTCTAGCTTTGCCGCTGTCTTGACCGGTGAGCAATTTTTGCAGCTTAGCCTCTCTGGCAGCTTTTATGTCGTCAAAAAGGGCAAAAGCAGCGCCCAGACCAAATAAAAACAATGGACCACAAATAGCGGCCGAAACAAAAGTGAACTTGTCTCTGTTTGCCATTTCTTCTGAAACAATCATCTGTCTTATTTGTTCGGTACTGAGCATGGCAAAGCGAGGGTCAAGCTGCAATTCTTTGATCTCAGCCTGGGCGCCTTTCAAACTCATAAAAGAGAGACTGGGCAGCTCTTTCGAAAGCTCTTGCTGCAAGCTGCGCCCCTCTAGAGGAGGCTGCAAATATTCAAACTGACCGCCATTTTGCTCGTTCAAGGGATACCTGCAAAAAGTAAGACCGAACGAATTTATTAGACCTTTAAGGACAGTCTCTGGCTATGGTGGATTTCCCCCCAAAAGCTTAATTCGGCTGACTCTGCGCCGCAAAGAAGCCAAGTAGTACGGCTGTACCGAAGAAACCAAGGCCAAGCCAAAAACGCGCTATCGGGCTAGCCGGCTTCATTCGCATTAGACCCTTTTGGTTTTGGCGAAAAGCCAATATAAGGGGCCATATGCCCACCAAAGCTATCAAACTCAGCATCGGCGCCTGCAAAATTAAAGCCAAGAGGAAAAGTGCAAGCAAGCCCAAAAGCAGCTGCCATTTGCCAAGCACCGGCGCAATAAAACCCCCATCAAGAGGGCGAGTTGGCAAGAGCTGGAAAAGATTGAGAATACAGCCGACATTGCCTGAAGCAATGAGAAAACTGTTTTTTGAAAAGTAGCCAAGAAAGACCAGAATAATGGCGAAAAGCCCACCAAAAAGGGGACCAGCCAGAGCGACCCAGGCATTCAAAGCTTCATTCTCGGGCAATTTACTCATCTTTACCCAGGCACCCAAAAATGGAACAAATACCGGCAGACCCGGGTCTAATTTAGCCAACTTCATGGAAACATAATGCCCCAACTCATGCACCAGAATGAGCAAGACGAACATGGCGCCAAAAGACCAGCCATAGGCAATTCCATAGGCGCCAAAAGAAAGAAACATCGTCGAAAAACTAAAGAGGAGGCTGCCGAGATTGGCAAATGACAGAGCCGTCAACAGAACTTTCGCCTTGAGCAAGACGAAGCCAAGAAGAGCAAGCGGCCCAAGCCAGAACCGCTTACCGTTACCAGTTCCGTTACCAGTTCCGGAATTTTCCGGGGCAATCTCGCCCCCCATCGAAGTTCCAGACGGTCCTTCAGTATCCATAATTTGTCCAACTCAGGGCTAAATAACAGTTGCAATCATATATCTAAAAACAAACACCACATTAAGTGTTGCGCAAACATCTGATAAAAACACCTTTTACCCATAAAATTGTCTAGATGACTTCAGGAACCGCTAAAGCAAAGAACCTGCCCAACCCATACAGACTGGTTGAAAACCAGTTTGCCGTGGGCGTTAAGCTGCTTGGACAGGTGCTCATACTCTGGTTCCAGACTGTTTCTTATATGGTCAGGGGTCAAATCAATCTCAAAGAAACAGTGCGCCAGGCTTATATGATCGGCGTCCTCTCTTTTGTGGTGGTGGGCATCACTGCCCTCTTTACCGGCTTTGCCATGAGCCTACAGATATCAAGAGAGCTGGTCCAGTTTGGGGCAGATACAGCTATCGGCGGCGTTGTTTCATTGGCTCTCGTCAGAGAGATAGGACCAATCACGGCCGGCGTCATCGTGGCCGGCAGAGTCGGTTCGTCGGTGGCGGCTGAGCTCACCACCATGATGATTACCGAACAAATCGACGCCCTCAAAGTTATGCGCGTAGACCCAGTCAAATTTCTAGTAGTGCCTAGATATACCGCCGCCCTGGTGATGATCCCCACCCTTTCGGTCTATGCCATGTTCATCGGCTTAGTTGCCGGTATTGTCATCGCCCAAGGCGCTGCCAATGTGCCCCCGGACACCTTTATGGATTCGGTCAAACAGACCATCTTAGACCGTGACTTTTCGGTGCACTTTCTCAAGTCAATCATCAATGCCACCTTGATCATCATGTTCAGTTGCGCCATCGGACTAAACACCCGCGGCGGCGCCGAAGATGTAGGCATTGCCACAACCCGCACAATTGTTTGGACGATGATTTCTATTTTCATCCTCAACTTTGTTGTTACCTCAGTCACTTACGCACCGAGGTAACGCGATAAGCCATGGCACCAAGATCGCAAGAACCAATACTAGAACTAGTCAATATCCACAAAGCCTTTGGCGAAAGACAGATATTGCGAGGTGTCAGCTTTCAGGTTTATGCCGGTGAAATGCTTGGTTTGATTGGGCCTAGCGGCTGCGGCAAGTCAACCATCTTGAAAATAATCTGCGGCTTGCTTGAACCAGACCAAGGCGAAGTAATCAAGAGGTCGGACGAGATCGGCTTGGTTTTTCAAGGTTCAGCCCTATTGAACTCACTTTCGGTGCGAGACAATCTGGCAATTGCGCTAGAGAGGCGCAAGCTTAGTCGCAAAGAGGAAGACAAGATCATCTCAGAAAAACTTTCGATGGTCGGCTTGGCAGGTTTTGAAGACTATTCGCCCACCAAACTTTCAGGTGGTCAACAGAAACGCACCAGCTTTGCCCGGGCGATTGTAAACGATCCCAAGATAATTCTTTACGACGAGCCGACCACTGGTCTAGACCCAGTCATGTCCACCATTATCGAAGACTACATGATAGAGCTAGAACATCAATTGCAAGCTGCTTCAATTGTGGTCACCCACCAGTTTTCTACCTGGACCCGCACAGCCGACCGGGTTTTGCTCATGCACGCCGGAAAAATAGTCTGGGAAGGCAGCCCCGAAGAGGGCGTTAGCTCAGAAGACCCTTATATGAAACAATTTGCTCATGCCACTCGCGAAGGACCGATGTTGGCAGGGGCAGTCGAGGATTGACCAAATGAACCCAAAACCCAATCTAGAAATCAGAGTCGGACTCTTTTTCGTCATCGCCATGTTTATGCTGACGACAGGCTGGTCTTGGCTTAAGGGTTTTTCGGTCTTGCATCCGCCGCAAAAATTCAATGTTCTCTTTTCAGACATAGCCGGTCTCAATAACAATGCGCCGGTCAATATCAACGGTGTTCGCGTCGGTACAGTGGAGAGAATCGAACTCTTGCAAGCCCAGGCGGCTGCAGATCCCCAAGCAGAAGCCAAGCCGGATTCTAATCGAGCCATGGTCAAGTGCCATCTCAAGATCAATACAGAAGCAGTAACCATTCCGGAAGGCGCCACTATCACTATTCAGACCCAGGGTCTGGTGGGCGCCAAGTATATCGAGATTACTTTGCCCGACTATACACCCGGCAAAGAACTGAAATACATAGGCTCGGGTGAAACAGTACGCGGTCAAGACCCAATCAGAACCGAGCTGGTCCTCAACAAAATCGCCACGAAATTGAACGATATAGTCACCTCGGTTGGCTCAGAAGAAGTAGGTGTCAGCCTTGCCGATGCCCTCAAACATTCAGGCGAAGCTGTGAGCGCTTTCAACCAAGCCGCTAAGAAACTCGATCGCAATATGGATCGCTTTGAAAAAGCAGCCGATACTTTCACCGATACATCTAAAAAAATCGGCGATGCCGCAGTTGAGACCAAAACAGCGGTACACGGCGCCGGCGCCTTCTTTAATCGCGGCGAAGAAGCCCTCGCTAACGTAGGCAGTCTGGCTAAAGATGCCAAAGTGACTAATGGCAAACTGAGCAAAATTCTGGACAATCCCGGTCTGAGCGGCGACTTGAAAGAGACTGCCACTCTGGCTAAACAAACCGCCGATTCGATTGGAAGAACTGTACATGAAGTAAACGGCACACTGAACAATCAAGCGGTGAGAGGCGACATCATCACCATGCTCAACAAGGTCAACGAAAGTGTTACCTCGATTGAGAGATCGGTGAAAGCGGCAGAAAAACTAGCAAACGATGAGAGTCTCAGAGAAGATCTCAAAGGCGCCGCGGCAAACGCCCGCGAAGCCATGGAAAGAATCAACAATATCTTGAATCAGCCCCTGGTGAAAGACAATGTTGAAGGCACCATCGTCAAAGCCAAAGATGCTTTCGATAATGTCGATATCGCCGCCAAACAAATGCAGCAGATACTCGATAAACCGGCGCCGCTTTTGCAGATGATGTTCGGACGCCCGGGCAAACTCAACCCCAAGAGCCAAAGCGCAGACAGCGACAAATCAAAAACGAGATAAGAAAGAGGATTAGTTAAAATGGCACTGGAGACGGTGATAGGGCTGGAAGTGCACGCTCAGCTCAAGACCAAAACCAAGATATTCTGCGGCTGCCCTACCGACTTTGCTTCAACAGACGACAGCTCTGAAAATATGCAAACCTGCCCGGTTTGCTTGGGCATGCCAGGTGTGCTGCCGGTTTTGAATGAGAAAGTAGTCGAGCTTGGTATACGCACTGGCTTGGCGCTAAATAGCGCAATTGCCGAAATCTGCCGTTTTGATCGCAAAAACTATTTCTATGCCGATCTGCCCAAAGGCTATCAGATTTCGCAATACGAGCATCCAATCTGCAAAGGCGGACATTTAGAAGTAAACGGCCGCAAAATTCAAATCAACCGTGCCCACTTAGAAGAAGACGCCGGCAAACTTGTCCACGCTGGTGCAGCCGGTTTGCACGGTTCAGATTACAGCAAAGTAGATTTCAACCGATCCAGCATGCCCTTGCTTGAAATAGTAAGCGAGCCCGACCTCAAGAGCCCCGAAGAAGCAAGGCTCTACCTCACCGAGCTGCGCAATATTTTGCGCTATATCGGGGTCTGCGACGGCAACCTGGAAGAAGGCTCTTTTCGCTGCGATGCAAACGTTTCACTGCGACCGGTCGGGCAGAAAGAATTTGGCACCAAGACCGAAATCAAAAACATGAATAGCTTCAAAGCAGTGCAGAGAGCCATTCAAAGCGAAATCGAAAGACAAACCCAACTGATAGAAAAAGGCGAACGCATCGTTCAAGAAACCAGACTATGGAACGAAGCCGACGGTAAAACCCATTCAATGCGCTCCAAAGAAGAAGCTCATGACTATCGCTATTTTCCAGACCCAGATTTGATGCCCCTTTCGATTAGCCGCGACTGGGTAGACTCGGTGCGCGCCACCATGCCCGAACTGCCGGCTAGTCGCAGAGAGCGCTATAAAAGCGCCCTTGAACTTTCAGAAGAAGACGCAGCCATTCTTACAGAAGACCGCAGTGTCAGCGATTTCTTTGATGAAGCGATTAATTTGGGCGCCCCAGCCAAGACCACGGCTAACTGGTTGAACGGACCTGTGCAAGCCTATTTGAACGAAAACAAAATTGAGCTTAGCCAGTCCAAATTGACGCCCAGCCATCTGAAAGAGCTAGCTGACGCAGTCAGCGGCGGCAAGATAAGCTCTAGCGTGGCCAAACAATTGCTGGTCGATTTGCTTGCCCAAGGCGGAGAGGTCGACAAGTTAATCGAAAGCAAGGGGCTGGCTCAAGTCTCAGATGAAGGCGCCATCAAGTCTATCTTGCAAGAAGTTCTAGATCGCTCGCCCAGCCAGCTTGCCGACTATGCAAGCGGCAAGACCAAACTGCGTCAATATTTCTTTGGTGAGGCAATGAAAGCCTTGAAAGGCAAAGCCAACCCGCAGATTATTAACAAGTTGCTTGATGAAATGCTGCCCAAAGCTTAAGTTAAGGCAGAATAACGGCCACTGAGGCATAATACTTTTACCGCAAACGAGGTGAAAGGTTGAAAGCTGGCTTACTTAAGTTGATGGCTGTTTCGGCGGCTTTTTTGGTCGGCGCCCAAGCGCAGGCTAATAACTTTAAGGGCTACTATTCGCCTCAAGTTTTGGTCTCGCAGTTGCGCGACGACTGTACTTATTCACCGGTGGGCATGGGTGTTGTTACCTCCAAAGCCGGCTTTCGGGTGCACCCGGTCACCGGGCGCGGCGATTTTCATAACGGTGTCGACCTTTCGGCCAAACTGAACGACAAAGTTTATTGCCTTTTAGACGGCATGGTGACCAGGGTGGGTTGGCGCGGCAATATGGGCGTGGCCGTAGAGATTTACCATCCCTATCCCAATGTCAGAACTATTGTCGGTCACCTCAACGCCTATGCTGTTATGCCCGGCACTTGGGTAACAAGGGGAAGAGTGATTGGCTATGCTGGTACAACCGGGCGTTCAACCGGTGTGCATGTGCACTACACAGTCATCAAAGAAGACACAAACGAATACATCGAGCCCCTCATGTTTATCAAACAAGTGCCATCATATGTGATGGCATTGCGCTCACACCAAGCTCAGCTGGCCAGCTCGGTAAATATGAAAAATTTCCGCAAGTTCGATACCAAATTGATAGATACCGAAACGGTTGATCTGCCGGAAGGCGAGAAAGAAAAAGAGAAGACTCCGCCGGCAAGCATGGAGCCTTAATTTAGATCTTTCACGGCCTCAGTGGTGCTTCCCCCCATCGTACAAGAATCCGTTTACGGCGTTTTTACAACTCCGCTTCTATCATCGCTTTAATTGAAAAATTCTAAATTCGGCTGAATGCAGGTTCAAGCCGAGCTTTCTTATTTGCATTTGCATCTGATATTACCAGTGGTGCCAGCCCGCCAGCGTCGCGCAAGCTAGCTTAGCCGAGCTTGCCTTAAATCAGAGGGCAGAGACTTCACACACCACCTTTATGTATTGTTTTAGCGTTCTCTCATTAAATATGGTCTAGATATTCGTCTCTTGTCTTTCTCAGGAATCCTCAAACCCACCCCCTCACCTTTTGTGCCATCGAAGAACCTTAAAAGCGACCGCTAGTCGCTTGGCTATGGTGCGGAAAGCAAGAAGACGTCAGAGCTCTAGCGCTCCTCGAACCGGCATCGACGACTGCCTGTTCACTTCAAAGTCAACTCAATCTGGAGAACAACTGAATGTACCAGACCACCCAGGATTTCATCGCTACGAGCAAGGCAATCAAGGAAGCTTTCCTTTTGAGCCTCCTCATCAAGAAGCCGCTGCGCATCAAGACCGCCCGCATCGGCGTGGTGCCCATGGTTCCCTGCACCCCCTACGCCACCTTCGTCAACGACCGCATGGTCATGCAGGCCTACGACCCCGCCCAGCCGATCAGCTCGCCCAATCGCACCCTCAAGCGCAAGTTCGCCGGCGAGAGCGTCAGCCTCATCTGCAACTACGACAGCATCGATGACCAGCTCTCGGCAATCCAGTCGGGCCGCCCGGTCATCTTCTTCGAAGTGGCCGAGAGCGGAGCACCGGCTACGACAGAGGCAGTGAACGATGCCATCGGCATCTCCATCGACATCAGCCTCGCCCCCGACGCCATCGTCGACCTGCTCGACTACATCTGCGAAGGCGACGACTTCGCCGAGCGCAGCCTCACCGAGTTGCACCGCGGCTTCTACATCATGACCCGTGGCGGCGACTTCCGCGTGCTCATGCGCCTCACCGACATGGTCGAAGCCACCCGCCCCGGCACCAAGGCCGCCGAATTCTGCCGCAATGCCGGATTCGACTCGGTGCTCGGCCAGGGCGTGCCCGACTCGGTCAAGCGCGAGATGTTCCTGGTCTGCTCGGCCAGCGCTGCCATCAACAAGACCGGCGGCATCACCCTGCCCGACATCAAGCGCTTCTTCCCCATGCTCGCCGCGGCCCGCCTGCAGCGCAGCGACGACCAGCCGCTCAGCAATGTCGACGGCACCCTGCGTCGCATCGTCGAGGTCTTCTTCGGCTGACGACCTCGCCCTAGGCTGCAACAAGAAGGAGAATCGGGGTTTCCCGGTTCTCCATTTTTTTGAATTTTTTTATTATATGCTATCGTATCAAATGCAAAAGACAAAAGAAAAGAGACGCACCAAGGTCCGCCTCTCTTCAACACAAGTCATTTTTGTCAAAGCTACTTCTTGTTCTTACCAGATTCGAAGAGTTCGCAGGTACCAAAACCCAGAGCCTTACAAGCACGCTCACCAAGCTCTTGAATTTTCTCGGCAGCCTCAGCCCCACTCAAGGCTTGCTTGTTCTCGCCTGATTGACTGTTAACCCCATCTTTCATTCTTTGCATCGACTGAAACTCATCCAAAAGTTTGGCAGAAACACCGCCCTCTCTGTCAGCATTGTGCAGTACGCGAGAATCATCATTTCTAGCAACATCTTGCGGCATATATCTGTCCTCTTGGTTTAGAAAATAGGGGTCTCAATGAAGACATACTAAAGCCGAGGTCTAACCGACTAGTGACCTTGCTGTGACCAGACTGTGACCGCCGCAATCAGACTATATATAAGAGGATAAAGGCAGCTTTAATTGATCAAATAAAGATTTCCGTCCTGGCTGCCTATACAAACCCCGCCGGTGGTAAGCGCTGGCGAACAAACGATAGGACGCTGGGTCTTGAGCTTCCACTTTATGGCACCGTTGCGAGTATCAATGGCATAAACATTGGCATCAGGGCTGCCGCAATAAAGCATGTTACCGGCAATGGCGGGGGCCGAAGAAAGCAAAGGCACCGGCGAGTTGATCTGAGTCTTCCAAAGTACTTTGCCCGAATGAGCATCCAAACAATAAAGCTTGAGGTCGTCATTGGCGGCGAAAATCTTTCCACCCACACCGGTGGCAGTCACGCTGAATGACTCAGCTGCGCCTGTTTTCCATTTTTGCTTACCGCTGGCCAAATCAACAGCATAAAAGGCATGATCCCAACTGCCGAAATAAACAGTATGGTCAAGAACCATCGGAGATGCCATGAGCTTGGCACCGGTGCGAAACTGCCAAACCAATTTGCCATCATGGGTAGAAAGGGCATAAACATAGCCGTTATGCGCACTGCAGATGACCACACCCGGCGCTAAACATGGCGATGAAGTAATCCGACCCAAACTCGACTGAGGAATACCGGCTGTATCTGCCGCCTTGGGGGCAGCGGTGCTAGTGCCAGTAGGAGCGGCACCATTCGACAAATTGGTATCGGCACTTGTCTCTGGATTGCTTGCCGCCTCACTCTGGGGAAACTGCCAACGCAATTGTCCTGTTTTAGCATCTAGGGCATAGAGATGTCCGTCCCAACTGCCCACATAGGCTACCGACTCATGCACAGCCGGCGAGGACGAAACCCTATCTCTAGTTTCGAAACTCCAGAGAATTTTTCCATCTCGATAACTCAGTCCATAGATCTTCTTATCTTCGCAGCCGACAACCAGCACTCCATCAGAGATTGCGGGTGAAGACTTGACCTTATCGCCAAGCTTGCTCTTCCACAAAAGTCGGCCGTTTTGTTCATCAACCGCATAAACATGCCCATCATCAGAGCCAAAATAGATAACACCTTTATATATAGCCGGTGAAGAATCGATTGGTCCCTCAGCCGGAAACTTCCATTTGATGCTGCCTTGATTGGCTGGTGGGATATCTATATATGAATTACCGGTGCGACTTGGATTGTGTAGGAACATTTGCCAGCCCCCTCTATATTGGCTGGTCAAGCCCTGTGTAGCCTTGGCTGCTTCGGCCGCAGGCAGGGCAGCAGCATGTTGCGCTTGCTGCGCTTTATCGGTCTCAGAGGTAGATTGCCCTGGCTGGTTGCCGGTTTTAGTGAGCTGACCACCGCCTGTCACTGAATTATCTTTTTTGACTGGAGCGCTAGACCGGTCGACTGCTTTTTTTGTAACCGGCTTAGCCTGCGGCTTTGCCTGGGCCATTGCCGGCATTAAATTTTGACTTGAGACAGCCAAACAAATCGCTATAGAAAAAGCCTTACAAGCTAAATTGGCTTGCCTTGCCGGTTTTGGAAGGGATGTCATGAGACCTCGCTTTTGAGCTCGAAAATGATCCGCCGGTCGATTGTTGGGGAGGGCTTCCCAACCGGCTTACAACAAGAGTCAATTATAGAACTTGTAACCGGTGCTTTCACAAAATTGATGGAACCAGAGCTTCATTAAATGAGGACTTTTGCAGCAGGCTCCGAACTGGAATTCATCAATGGTTCAGCAATCCGGGCTTTCAGGGTATCTCTGTAAGCGTGTATATATCTATCTTTCAGATACACCCTCCAAAAAAAACTTTCAAAATTCCAGTCAGAATCACTTGTCTAAAGAGAATCATGGTGTTATCATCCCTGGCTGTGGGTTGGAATGAGCATTTCCAACAAGGAGGAAATCAGAATGAACCGAGCTGAGCTCGTTGAGAACGTTGCAAAAGCAACAGGACAACCTAAGTCTGAAGTAACAAGAACCCTGTCTGCTTTCATTCACACTGTAACTGGCGCTCTCGCCAAAGGCGACAAAGTCACTCTCGTTGGCTTCGGAACTTTTGAGCGTCGCATGCGCAAAGCCCGCACCGGCCGTAACCCCAGAACCCTCGCTCCGCTCAAAATTGCGGCTGCTCGCGTTCCGGCTTTCCGCGCTGGTAAAGAGCTGAAAGATATCGTAAACGGTCGCGCTAAGCAACCGACACTCGATCTCGCTAAGCCCAAAGCTGCTGCTAAGCCGGCTAAAAAAGCCGCTGCTAAGCCCGCCAAAAAAGCCGCTGCTAAGCCGGCCAAAAAAGCTGTCAAAAAAGGCGGCAAAAAACGCTAAGCAACCGTTTACCCCAAACTAAAAGGGGTAAAGCTTGAAAATAAGCCAAAACTAGGTCGATTTTCGACCTAGGCTAGGCAAAAAAATTAGGATGGATTAGGTAAGGTAATCGTCAATTCAACCCACATTGAAGGGCCCTTCTCGTTGAGAAGGGCCTTTCTCTTTGTCTTGCTTTGCACCATATACGACACCGAGGGCAAGCAAACTGCTCGATAAAAAGAGCCAACTCAGACAGTCGCCCCTAAGCGAAAAACCTGCACCAGATACGCCACCACGATTCGCTGCCTGATACCAAGGCACTTCCTTAAGCCAAGCTTAGGTTTCAGCGGCGGACAAGAACAATCGCAAAATTAGCGCGAGCCTTGCGAGCCTAAGCGGCTCTCATCTTTACAGCCTGGCAAACCCTTACTGCAAGCAGGCTTTCCCTTAGCGCAGATCTGCACCAGGTTAGCTTTTTCTATATATTCACCCTAGATACGATCAAGCTATGGCAATTGGTTGTCAACAAGAGCCACTATCATGAGTGCTAACTCTTTCGCTCTCTTTAAGGCCGGTACTCCAAAGACCCAGTAAACAGACACACTAGACGCATGCTGAACGACTGTACAGTCGCCTGGCTGCACCGTGTGGTCTAAAAACCATTCTGTTTACCGCCTTTGCGCTTGTGTCTCACCAACTTCGACTCTCTAGGTGGAAGTGGTCTGAACCTGGCGGCCTAACTGGCGCAGCTCAAGCGGGAGAAAGAAGCGTCACTCTGTATCAAGTCAAACAATCGCGGTGGAGCCGCCGACGGCTATCTCTTGAACGAGAGTAGCCCTTTCGTCGGTGGGCAAAGCCACCCCTATGCATAGGAGAGCCCCATGCTCGACAGTATCTACCAATACACCATGAATCTTTCCAACTGGGTGCCAGCCTGGATGAACAACTGGTTCTCGCACCTGGTTACGTCTCCTCAGCTGATCGACTCCAAGACCTATCTCCCGCCCTTCCTGATGGCGATGGCTCTCGGCACCCTGCTGGGTCTCGAACGCCGCAAGCGTCACAAGGTGGCCGGCGTGCGCACCAACATGCTGGTCTGCGTCAGCGCCTGTTTGATCACCATGATCGGCCTGGTCGTCTTCGACACCAACCACATCGGTGATCCCGCTCGCCTCCCCGCCCAGCTTCTGGCCGGTATCGCCTTCCTCGGCGCCGGTGTGATCTGGAAGAACGGTTGGAAGACGCAAGGTCTCACCACCTCGGCGATGATTCTCTATGCCACCGGCATCGGCATCTGCTGCGGCTTCGGCTATCTGCTCTGGGCGACCCTGGCTTCGGTCATCGTCGTTGTCTACATGCAGCTGTCTTACTGGATCTTCCCCCCGGACGACACCGGTGAGCACGTGCTGCGCATCGTCTGCCCGCGCGACAAGTTCGAAGATGCTCGTCAGCTCTTCCCCAAGGGCTCGGCCATCACTCGCTATTCGCGCAGCACCAACGACAGTCTCGAGTTTCGCATGAACGTCAAGATGACCCTGCGCCAGCTCGACCAGATTGTCGCGTCCAACGTCAACAACGAGGCGGTCACCTCGATCGAAGTCATCGACGAGTCGAGCGCCTGATCGCCTGAATTCTCTAACCAGACGGAGAAGTCATGTTCAAGACCCGCATGCGCCAAGTTCTCTTGGCGCTACTCTTGCTTGCCTCGACTTTCGGCGCTGGTACCTGGTACGGCTACTCCCTGCCTCGCGCGGGAGTAGACCCCCAGGACTACATCGAAACCGTGGTCACACCATACGAAAGCGGGCTGGCGCGCTACCTGAAGTTCCTCGATGGAACCAGGTCGTCGCTGCGCATCGCTGTCTATTCGCTGACGGAAGAAGAGATTGTCGACAAGCTCATCGAGCTGAAGGGACGCGGCAAAGACATCGTCGTCCTGGTCGACAGATCGCAATCGGTGGGAGGCGGTCGCAACAAGTCGGGCGTCTCTTACCAACAAGCCCAGGTGCAAAGACTGCGTGACGCCGGCATCGAAGTGGTGATCGGCACTTCCGAAAAGCGCGGTCAAATCATGCACCTCAAGGTCACCATTCGCGACGGCGAGTGGGTGGAAGACGGCAGCTGGAACTACTCCAACTCCGCCGACTTCCAAACCAACAACCTGAACTTCATCCACTCGAAAAAGCGCGCCGACTTCTTCATGAAGTACTGGGCGAGCATGTACGAGTTCATGAAGAAGCAAGACCAGACCCCCTGGGACAAATCTGATTGACATGCAGTTCAGACACCAAAACATCGCTCTCATCTTCAACCCCACCGGAGGTTCGGCGCGCAGCGGCAAGATAGCAGCCCTTGTGCAAGCACTGACCGAGCGCAACCTCAGTTGTGAACAGTTGACCACCACCGCCGCGCCAGGCTCAGCCCGAGACCTGGCGCTGGCGGCTGCTAGTCGGGGTGACATCGATCTGGTCATCGCCTGCGGTGGCGACGGCACTGTCTGCCAGGTGGCGGAAGGTCTCTCGCTGGCCCAGGCAGAGCAGAAAGAGCAAGGAGAGCTTTTGCCCATGGCGGTCTTTCCGTCGGGCACCGGCAATCTCTTTGCTCGGGCATTCTATGCCGTACCAGACCCGCAGCTGTTCGCCGACATGATTTGCCGCAGCGAGCCGCAGCCCATCGACATGATCGAAATCAAGTCGACTGCGACAAGCGAAAGTGAGACACCTGGTTTCACCACACAGCGCTACATCGTGGCTGGCGGCTTCGGCAGGCTCTCCGACGCCATCGCCCTGGCCGACCCCAAGTGGAAGCGCTGGTTCGGCTCCCTCGCCTATGCCTGGGGCATGCTCAAGGCCAGCTTCAACCCGCAGCCGGTCAAGTATCGCATCACCGCCAAGCAGTCGCCATCCGATGGCACGCCCATAGAGATGGACTGCACGGCGGCGGCGCTCTTTGCCCTCAACACCCTGCCACCCCAGATGATGGGACTGTCACGAGGCTGCAATGCCTCAGACGGCTTCATGGACCTGGTCTTACTGAAAGCAAACAGCTTCGGCAGGCTGTCGAGACTTTCCTATCGCTTCATGCGCGGACGCGTCGACCTGTCGAGAGACTACGTGCGCATCCGCTGCGGCTGGGCTCGCATCGAGACGAGCCGCCCGGTCCTTCCCAATATCGACGGGGATGCCGGCGCCGAAACCTCTGTCTTCGAGCTGCGCACCATTCCCGGTGCAGCTCGCATCATCGTCTCCTGACGTCAACCAATTCTCAAACCCAACCCCTGGAGCTGTTAATGACAGAAACTATTCTTCTCTGCGGTGCGGCGGCGCTGGCCGTCTTTGCCTTGGTGCGCACCGTTTACTGGTATCTGGAAGGGCGCAAGCTGCAAGTGAGCGGCTACATGACGCCGCCCTCCACCAAGTTGGCGCGCTGGACCTTCAAGGCGGTGGCCAATGTCGGCACGCGCCTGCTCGTCGGCCCCGTCGATGTGAAGGGCAAAGAAAACGCCCAATTCAAAGGGCGCGGTCTGGTGCTGCCCAACCACATGATCACCTGGGACTTCGGCGTGGTCGGCAAGGCCATTCCCTTCTCCTACCGGCAGCTCTCCAAAGCCGCCGAGATCAAGAATCCGGTCATCGCCACCCTGGCAGCCTGGATTGGCACGGTCGGTGTGCAGGTGGAAGGCGGCAAGTCGCAGGATGGCGGCGGTCAGGCGGTGGTCGACACCGGCGCCCGCATCCTCGCCCACTCCAAGGGCAGCCGCATGCTGCTCTTCCCGCAAGGCATGCTCGTCTACAGCGGCGACACCAGCAGCAAGACCTTCCGCACCGGCGCCTCCCGCATGCTCACGCAAGCGGCCTCTTCCATCGGCGATGACCCGCTCTACGCCCTGCCGGTGGCCATCCGCTACAAGACCGACAAGCGCGAAGCCACCTGGCTGCAGCGCCTGTTCTATCCGCTCGGTCTGAAGTTCGTGCGCACCTTCCGCTACAGCGAGAAGGAGCTCGGAGCGGATGGTCAGCCGGTGATCAAGGAAAACGGCAAGCCTTCCTACGTCAAGAAATCGATGGTGCTCTACGGCGCCTATGTCTCGATTGGCAAGCCCATCGCCTACAAGGACCTGCCGTCCGACCCGCGCGCCGCCATCGAATGCGTGCGCCAGAGCATCGAAACCATGCTTGCCGAGATCGACTCGCGTCGCCCCAAGGCCATCTGACCACAAGGAGACTGACCATGTCCAACTGCAATCACTCCAACTGCGGCTGCGCCACCGACGACAAGTCGATCATGCTCGGGCAGGCGGCCAATCTCACCCACCTGGCCCAGCACTGGCTCGGACGCAATCGTCCCGAGCTGGCGGCGCCCTTCCTCGACCTCGGGCAGAAGCTTCTGCACGAAGCCGGCGCCACCAACAGCCACGAGCAGTTCTGGCTGACCACGGTCAAGATCGGTCTGGCCGAGGCGCGCAAGTCGCCCGCCACCTGCGTGCGGCATGCGCGTTCTGCTCTCGCCTTGGCGGCGCGCCTGGTGCCCGAAGACGACCCCCTCATGGCCATCGCCAAGGGCAACCTCGGTCAAACCCTGGTGCTGAGCGGCGACCAGTCGGCGCGCGACGAAGCCCGCAAGCTTCTCTCGCAAGCCATCTTCGTGCTCTCCGACCCGAAGAGCGTGAGCGAGCGCTACCAGCGCTCCTACCTGGACGCCGGCGTGGCCGAATACGCCCGCGCCCTGCAGTCGATGGACGGGCTGGCCAGTCTGAGCTAGAAACTCGACTGCCAGCCCGAACAGCCGCCGCAGGCGCAATTTTTCTATCCGAATGGCTTAATAGCCCCAAGTCAACATAAGAAGGGCCAGTGAAAATGAAAACCTGGATTTTGAAGGTCTGGAACAACAAGTTCGTTCGAGATCGGATACTTGCGATCATCTTCCTCATCTTGATGTTCGCAAACTTTACCGCTGCCTACCACGGCACGACCGACGGCGAGAAGCTGCCCGGTCTTGTCGGCGGCATGATCAGCCTGCTTGTCATTCTTGCCTTCGTCTTCGACGACTACGATCCCGATGACGAAGACCCCAACAAGAACCCCGACCGCTACAAGGGTCGCTTGCGCTAAGCATCACCTCAGTTCAACGAGAAGCACTCTTCTCAAAATTCTCAACGCAGCCCGAAAAAGAGAAGAAAATGGAAACCGAGAACCTCGAAATCATCAAAATGCTTCTCCTGATCGGCATCTCGGTGCCGATCGGTTATTTCATGACGGTCATGGAAAAGACCGCCTGGGCCGAAGCTCGCCCCAATCTGACCTTCTGCCTGTTCATGCTGAGCATGGTGGGCATGGCCTTCTTGGGTGAGCTCGCAGTCAGGGGCGGCTTCGTTCTGCCGGTTGTCGGCCTCTTCCTGGGTGGACGCATTCGCAGCTCCCAGGACAGAAAGAAAGCCGAGGCAGCCAGAAAGATCATGCTCGCCCAAGCGGTGCAAGATCTGGAGCAGCGCCTGCGAGCCAACTTGGCTGCCGGCTCCGGCCAGCATGTCGACATCACCAAGATCGACGAAGAAGCCGTGGAAACCGTGACCAAGAAGCTCAACAGCGATGGCTACGGCGTGGGCATCATGCGCAACCAAGACGCCAACGGCATCACGGTGACGATGGGCGCCTACGACAAACCCAAGGCAAGCTAACTCCTAATCGGAGTAAGCACAAAATAACTGCGGCGGTGCAAGGCTTGATTGCTCAAGTTCTTGCACCGCCGCTTTCTTTTTCAATTTCTCTTTCAATCTCTTTTTTCGCCCGGCTCTACTATTTCTTATAAGACACAAAGACTAATTGCTATTTGACGGCAGTCTGCCTTTTGCCGAATTTTTGTTGGGACGCAAGGGCAGGGCAAAATCTTCGCCTATTTCAGCAACCTTACGGCGGTCGGCTAAAGCCAACTCTTTCTTGCCCGACTTTTCATAAGCAGCAGCCCGAGCGGCATAATAACCGCCTCTTTCCGGTTCGAGTTCGATGCATGAACCAAAATCGAGAGCCGCTTGGTCATACTTAGCCAATTCCATATAACAGCGCCCCCTGCCGTAATAGGAACTTATTGTCAGACCTTGCAAAGTCTCGCATTTGTTGAAATCATCGACAGCTTTCTGCCACTGCTTATTATTCTGAAAGTAAAAGGCTCGCTCTTTCAAAAAGCGTGCCGGCTTTTCAGCTACTGCAATAGCATTATCCAGACAATCTAGTTTATTTTTTTGATCGCCGATGCCATCATAAGCGGTAGCACATAAGGAATAAACATTAGCAAGTTGATCTCGGTCAAGATTATCCTTATCAGGACTAGCCAAAACCAACCTTAGATGCCTTAGAGCATCTTTGTACTTGCCGAAATGAGCATAGCCCTCGCCCAAGAAATAGTCGAGGCGGCGACCTTTGTAGCCAAAGGAATGACAGCGCGCAAAGTCATGCATCGCTTCATCCCAAGCGCCCATTCGTCTATAGCAACTGCCTCTTTTGTATAAAAGTTTCGCCAGATCTCTGGCAATCTTTAGTTCGTCCTTACTCCAAGTCATCTTGCCGCCATTCAGTTTTTTCAACTCTTTCTCTTTGGCGGCAATTAACAAATCGTACTCAGCTATGGCAGCCTTATACATCTTCTTCTCTTCATAGACTTTAGCAGCAGCTTGCTTATTTTCAAATCCAGCGTCCTTGGCAGACTCTGCCCTCGACTGCTCTGGAATGGCGAAAAAGACCAAGGCAGTAAACATTAGGGAGAAAAAGCTAATTGAATTGGTTCGATAAAGACTCATTCTTTCACCTGTAAGCAGAAAGAAGCTATCATTTATTCTATGATCTTGAACAGCCGCATGACTATCTCTATCAGTTTCGGACTAATGACTGCAAAAGTTTTGTTGCTTGTGCTTTTCTGTTTTGTCTGGGTAACTGAGGCTAAAGCAGGCAATGACAAAGCAGCTACTGCTAAAGAATACAATGCTACCGTCTTGAAACAACGATCTAAGTTTTCAGGTCTTTCTGAACTTTACCTAGCGCAGCCCGGCATGAAGATCGAGCTTCCCCAGCAGAACCTAGTAATTATCAGTTTGCGAAATTCGGAAGATATCACTGTCATTAACACGCTGAAAAGGTCGTACTATCAAGGCAAGGCAGCCAAATGGGTCTACAACAATACGGCTAGCGCTCTTCTTAGTCCATCAGATGCTACACAGCTTAGACTTGGAGCTAGAAGTGCAGGAATTATCAAAGGCTTGCCTTGCCTAAACATTCAGTTGAACGGTGAAATTTATCAACGGATCGGTTCCGTCCATAAGCGTTCTTGGTGTAAAGGCATGGTATCAAATGCCAGCATCACCTGTATGCCGGACGGTACTGCCTGGCCGGCCGCCGCCACCATCACAGAGCGCCTCTTTGTCACGCCCAAAACAGGCTTACTGCCTTTGCAAATGAACTTACACAACGAAAATAAAAGCCCTTCGGCAAAACCTACACTTGAGCTTTTGCAAGTCGAAAAAAAGAAAGTGAAAAGCACTGACTATGCCGTGCCGGCTGGTTTCAAAAAGAGCGACAATGCTTCGGTACTTTTTCCTGAAACCAAGCAAAGTTTGTTGGATGAACTTTTGAGATAGCCGCACCGAAATCTCTCCATTGATAAAAGCAAAACGCAGCCGACCGGTCTATTTTTCTTATTAAAAAAGAAAGAAGGGCGGTTAACCCTTCTTTCTTAAATGCCGGTCAAACCTTGGCTTTATCGATAGAGCCGGCGATAAAGGCAGCCCCCTTCAGCGCCAGGGTGGTGTCGACTGCATCGAAAACACCCGGCAAAAGCCTAGCAACCAGAGCCGAATAACCACCGGTGGCGACAATCACTGGCTCACCTTTAAGCTCGAGACGAGCCTGAGACAGCCATTCCTGCACCATGCCTTTGAACATAAAGGTGACACCGGCTCGCATCTGCGTTTCAGTGGTATGCCCCAGACCCAGATTTGAAACATCGCCACTCTCGGGCAGGCGCACTTCGGGCAAAAGGGCACAGTCGCGGGCCAAGGCGGTGAGCAGCATCTTCACCCCCGGTCCGATAAAGCCACCACCGACAGCAGCATCAGCCGAGATGGTGAACAAAGTGGAAGCCGTACCGAAACCAATGATGATCATCGGTCGCCCCTCTTTGCGATAGGCTGACCAAGCACCGATAGCTTCGGCAACACGGTCGGCACCCATCTCTTTGGGCATGTCCTTGAGCACCGGCTGAGTGGTGGCTTCAATGAGATAAACCAAGGCGCCATGCTCTTTGGCAGCTGCGACAAAAGCTTTGCCGCAGTCGGGCACCACAGACACCACTACCACCTCGGCATCTTTAAACTGCCAGGCAAGCGGCTTGTCATCAAGAGAAATAGACTTCAGTTCGGCTTCGACCAACTGGAAAGATTGAAGCGAAGTGGAGACCTTGCCCACGGCTCGGGCGCCACCGTCTTCAGACCAGAGGCAATACTTAGTATTGGTATTGCCGATATCAACAATCAGTTTCATAGTTCACGAGATTCTAGCAGAGCACTTACCGAAAACGCATATGCACCGGCGCCTAAAATTTGGCGTCGATGGCAGCGTAAACAGTAGGCGGTTAGCGAAAGAAGAGGAGAGAAGAAAAACCCGGCAGAAAGTAGTCAGCAATTAGAGATAGATAAAGGACTCTCTAGACATAGCAGGACACCCAGGGCAGATTGAAGTCTCGATCAGGCAAGACACTAAACAAGAGGTGCGCCGCCGCGATATAAGCATCGTCAAGCTAGCGCACCTCCTGAGAACCGCCTACTAATTGGCGCTGCCGCACTCCTGCTCGATGCGACGCACTTCGTCCTTGGTCACTTCCACAAGAGCGGCAAAGAGTTGCATGGCCAGTTCTTCCAGGGTGTCGGGAGTCTTGACCCGCTTTTCCCAATCAACCAACTTCCAAAAGAACTCGCCGCCTTTCATCTTCACTTCCAGGACAGCTATCGGCTCATACTGAGCCTCAACTACAGACTGGCCCATGAGCTGCGGGGTGGGAACCAGATAAAATTCCACCACCCGCCCAGCACCTCTTACCACAAGACCAAAGTGACGGTTGGAGATTCTCGCTCTGAAATAGGTAGCCGAAGCCTCTACTTCGCGCTTGGAGTTGACTTGCAGCACTTCGGTAACATCACCCAGAATGGTGGCAATCATCTGCATCGAGGTACCGCGGGCAACTTTGTTGAACTCAAAAGAAAAGTAGCGCAGGTCTTGGAAAATCTTGTCGATGATTGCGGTGACAGCTTCGCGATAACGACGCTCGCGTGACTCAGCTAGAACCAGCTCATCCAATCTAGACTCGATAAAGTGAGAAGAATCGGCCTTCAACTCATCCATCCAGGCAAGTATGTCAGCCGAACGGTCCTGCCCAAAACCAGATATAACCTGCTCGGACAGTTCCAGATGAGCCACATGAGACCCAGAAGTGAAAGCAGATGTATCGGCTGCGGCGCCATGACCGAACATGGTGCGGTCAACGTTGCGAGGAAGGGAAGACTGCCCTCTCAGACTGCTTTCTACGAATTTACGTCTGTTTGTTGTATTGCTTTCTTTCCTTACCATTTTGCGCTTCCTCGTCACTCGCCACCTTTCTATTGAAGCCGAAAACCGCCGCCATTTCATCGACCAAAGCGTATTAACGAAAGTGTGTATGTCGGTTGGCTGTGCGTATAATGAACAGTTATGGAAACGCCCCGACTAATCTTTAATGTAATCACCCTCTTTCCCGACCTAATCGATGGCTATTGCCAGACCAGCATTGTCGGCAGAGGCGCTAAAGCCGGACTGATCAAATGTCTGAGCCACAATCCCCGTGAATTTTGCCAAGACAAGTACCGTCGCGTCGATGACACCCCCTACGGTGGCGGTGCCGGCATGGTGCTCAAGCCCGAGCCCATCTTTGCCTGCTTTGAGGCAATTGAAAGAGAACCGGATTCTCCTGTAATCATCACCAGCCCCCAGGGTAAACCGTTCAAGCAAGCCGATGCCGAAAACTTTGCCCAGGCAAAGAATCTCACCATTATCTGCGGTCATTATGAAGGCTTTGATGAACGCATTCATAGCCTAGCCAGCCACGAAATATCGATAGGCGACTTTGTCCTAACCGGCGGCGAGTTGGCGGCGCTCGTCATTATCGACGCCGTAGCCCGCCTAGTGCCGGGCGTCTTAGGGCAGTCCCTTTCCTTGCATCAAGAATCTTTCAATGATGGCAATAGTGGTTTACTGGAAGGACCGCAATATACTAAACCGCCAATTTTCAGAGACATGGAAGTGCCAGAGATATTGAGATCGGGAGATCACAAAAAAATCAACCGCTGGCGGCGAGAACAAGCTCTGCGACGCACTTATGAGAGACGCCCTGATCTTTTAGAGAGCGCTTCTTTGAATGAAACCGATAAAGCCTTCTTGAGAAAATTACAAGAAGAGCTATAATTCAATCTGGTATCATATTTGATTCTATTTTCCAACCGCATCAGTGAGGCGCAAGATACCCTTTGTCGGCATTTGACGGGCAAGCAGCGCTAAAAATTCATCCGCTTATGCCCGTATCTAGGGCATCTTACCTGCTTGGCGAAAATCAAAAGGTCTTAGAGAGCCTGCTGGAAAGCGGCGAAATCAGGGGCGTCAAAAGAACTGTCAACGAAAAAAAGAATGGCGAGTATTGCTGGTTTATATACGCTTGCGACTTTGAGACTCTGCTGGAAAGACACGTCGAAACAAGCGAGAGACGCTTGAATCGTTTTGCCCATAGATCTAAATCAGCCACCAAAATTGATACCGAAATACACCAAAGCAATATAGCCATCGACGGACTGGAAGACTTTTTTGGTCCAGCAAAGCACCTTGAAAGCACGACACTTTCTCAATTGGATTCTCAATTGGCTAGTGCCAGCCAAGAACCAGAGACCATCACCACCGGTGTGGTTCATATCGACTCTTGCAGGGCGCAAGACCCCAATCAAGATCCAACTACGGTTTACCAGGTGGTTGAAGCCGATACTGTAGGTGATACCAGCTTTAGCCTAGCCGCACAACTCTGGCAAAAATTGCAAAATGCCGACCGCGAAAACGAGCAGGTCAATCGTGAAATTAAGGAGTTGCGCTCTGAAATTGAGTCGCTTCGCTCAGAAATGGAATTGCTCAGACTTAAGCTTTTGGTCGCCCCCAATAGCACTGCTGCCAGAGCCGACCTGACCGAGTCAAAGAAAGAAAATTCAATGACAGGTTTTCTCAAGTCGGTGAAGAGATTCTTTTTGGGTCAGTGATTTGGGTCAGTGATTTGGGTTAGTGCTTCGGGTTTTTGATTGGGTTTTTGATTGGGTTTTTGATTGGTTTTTTGATCGGGTTCACCTTTGGCTTCGTGCCTAATTCTTGAAACTACAGTTAGCGCGAGCCTCGCACTCCTGACAACATCCAACTTCTAGAGGCTTTTCTCAGCTTCATACGTCGCACCTTGCATAGCTTTTGAAAGACTATTTAGAGTATCGCGGTCTTCCTTTCCTTCCCGCGTCATCAATTTCGCTGTTCAAAGCTTCAAAACAGTTCTGTTCTTAAACTTATCGCTCATCGACCCGACCGAAGCTTCGGATCGATAGAACACATGCGAGGACACTATGACCAACGCTACTGAAACTGTTCGCATTGATGGGGCTGCACAAGCGGCTCCCGAAACTCCAGCCGTGCCAGTCTCTGCCGTCAGTGCCGAACCGGCACCTCTCACTTTCAACGGCATCGCCAGCCCGAACGGGCAGGTGATTACTTTCAAAGACGGCAAACCGCAGACGCCCGACCAACCGATTATTCCCTTCATCGAAGGAGACGGTATCGGCGCCGAAATATGGCCGGTCTGCCGCGCCGTGCTCGACAAAGCCGTCGCCTCCGCCTATGGCGGCAAACGCCAGATCTCCTGGTTGGAGGTTTTCGCCGGCGAAAAGGCACGCCAAAAGTTCGGTGATTCGCTGCCGCAAGACACGCTCAAGGCTCTGCGCCATTTCGGTGTCGGCATCAAGGGACCGCTCAACACCCCCACCGGTGGCGGGTTCCGCAGCCTGAACGTGGCTATGCGCCAGACCTTCGACCTGTACCAGTGCGTTCGCCCGGTGCGCTATTTCAATGGCGTACCTTCAAGGGTGATCAACCCCCAAGATCTGAACGTGGTAATCTTTCGCGAGAATACCGAAGACGTCTACGCCGGTATCGAATACAAGATCGACTCGCCTGAGGCGAAGCGCATCCTCAAGCTTTTGGAAGAGCTGGGCCACAAGTTGCACGAAGACACCGGGGTCGGCATCAAGATCATGAGCCGCTCCGGTTCTCGCCGACTGGTGCGCCGCGCCATCGAGTACGCCATCAAGACCGGGCGCAAGACCGTCACCATGGTGCACAAAGGCAACATCCAGAAGTTCACCGAGGGCGCCTTCCGCGACTGGGGTTATGAACTGGCCAAAGAAGAGTTCGCCGACAAGATCGTCACCGAAGCCGACCTCTGGAGCGTGCATAAGGGCGTTCTGCCCGCAGGCAAGATTCTGCTGAACGACCGCATCGCCGACGCCATGTTCTTCGAAGTTTTGGCCAAGCCCGAAAAGTTCTCGGTGATTGCCACCATGAACCTGAACGGCGACTACCTTTCCGATGCCTGCGCCGCTCAAGTCGGCGGACTGGGTATCGCTCCCGGCGCCAATATCGGCGACAGCAGCGCCATCTTCGAAGCGACACACGGCACCGCTCCCGACATCGCCGGCAAGAACCTGGCCAATCCCTGCTCGCTCATTCTCTCGGGCGTGATGATGCTTGAGTACCTGGGCTGGCAAGAAGCAGCCAAACTGGTGGTCGAGACTTTGGAAAAGACCATCGCCGCCCGCACGGTTACCGGCGATCTGGCGCGCTTAATGACCGACGCCAAGGCTCTTTCCACCAGTGACTTCGGCACCACCCTGATCGCCAACATGGCTCAGGGCAAGCAGGAAGACCAGCCGACTGCCCAAGAGACGGCGCCAGAGAGCCCGAGTGAAGAAAGCAAGGCTCAGGCAGGCACCGAAAAGAGCGGCAGCGCTGCCTAATTCTCAGTCAGTCTCCGACACCCCGTCAATTCAACAAGGGAGGGAGGAAAATTCCTCCCTCCCTTTTCCCACAAGCATCATGACCACCCACAGCAACACCTACCATCACAATCAAGCCAATCTGAATCAAGCCAATCTGACTCCGGAAGCCATTCTGGCTAATCGCCAAACCAATCACCAAAGCGCTGTGCAAGCCGTACTGGGCGATTGGGCAATGCGCCTCACCAAAGGAGCCCCTCTGCCGGTTCCGCAACCGGGCGAAAGCGTCAGCCTCGGTTCCTTCACGGTGCGCAACTGGTGCGCCGCCCACGAAGAAGCCCTGAAGCAAATGAGAGGCATGGGTTGGACCATCAAGAAAGAGCAAGCCAAGCGCAACGGTTCGCCGATCTTGAACGCCCGCAAGCTCACCTTCAGCTATAAGAAGCCCAAGCCGCAACCCATGGTCGCCGCCTGGCCCTATCCCACTAGCCGACCGTAGAAAAGAAAGGGGAGCGTGCTCCCCTTCTTTCTTGTTTGACCGCCAGCACTAGCTCTCTTTTTTCGATTTTTCTACTACATTCTATAATATCACATCAATCGCCACGTAGACAAGCAGAACTCAACCGCCTATTACTCCACTAATCGCTACTCAACCATATAACCGGCATTGCGCATGGTCTTGATTATTGAATCAGGCCCTTTGTCTATTTTCTTTCTTAGTCTGGTGATGCACTGCCTTACCGCATCTTCGGTGGAATCAGATTCGCTATGCCAAACTTTATTGAGCAGATCATCAACTGTGTATGCCTGCCCCCGGTGGCGGGCGAGAAATTCTAACACCGCCATCTCTTTAGCTAATAGAGCAATCTCTTGGCCATCCCGCAAAACTTTGAGCTTGCCAGGATAGATTGTCAGGGGACCAACCCGCAGATCGCCTGAGACAATTTTTTCCGGTCTTCTTAGCAGGCTGCGTACCCTCGCCGAGAGCTCGCGCAACGAAAAGGGCTTGCAAAGATAATCGTCGGCGCCACTATCGAGCCCTTCTACCCGCGACTCTTCTTGATTCTTGCCGGTCAGCATCAGTACAGGCAGATGGCCACCACGACTGCGATAATTGCGCAGAACTTGAATTCCTGTTTGTCCGGGCAAACCCCAGTCAAGAATGACCAAGTCATAGTCATAAAGTTTCAGCCTATCGGCGGCTTCCTCACCCGAAATAACCGCCTCTACTGTATGGTTCTCGCTGCACAAAGCATCAGTGACAGCTTCCGCCACAAGCAAATCATCTTCCGCCAGCAAAATTTTTGCCAATCTACTACCCTGCCAATCTATGTAGTGATGTACTGGTGAATTGGTGTACTGATCCACAGTTTACCTATTTACCGAGAGAATTGAGTTAAACGAGTTAAAATAAGCCTGACTATGAAGCCAAAAGGTCGACAAAAACTAACCTTCTCCAGGCAAATCCTGCTTTTGATCAGTTTGCCAGTGCTCACCCAGATTGTCTTTTTGTTCGCCTTAAATTCCAGCTTTCACTCGCTAGAAGATTCTTACGAGAAAGAAGCTATGGCCAGCGAATTTCTTTCGGACATGGTCAAGTTTCTTTCAGATTTGATGAATTGTGTAAGTGCCAAGGTTGTCTATCACATCAGCCGAGAAGAGCGCGACGCACAAATATTCGATCGATCCTACAGATTGCTTTTGTCCCAGGTGGCTCCGCTTAGAGAAAAACAACACAGACAAAGTCGCTCTAAGCAAGAGGCTGAGGCTTTCGACGGCTTGATGCAAACTCTTGATCAATCCTTTGCCCAAGGCGAATCGGCAGTGCTCTCTCAAAGTCAGCTCGACACAGCCAGAGCACTTTTGCAAACCAGGCGCACTTTGATTTCGGTCAATAGACTTTATGTCGATCTGCTGCAAGACATGCAAAATCAAAGACGGGCAAACTCGTCTGCTAAATTGCAGGCTCGCCATAATTTGCTCAATCTGATTACATTGACCTTCGTACTGAACATTCTTTTCTTGGCTCTGGCTCTCGTTTATTTCAATAGAGTCACCAACAAAAAATTCGCCCAGCTAAAAAACAATATCATTTCACTAGGTCTCAACAAGCCTTTGCCATCAAAGATCTCAGGCTCTGATGAAATGGCTGAGCTAGATCAGATTCTACATCAGACCTCCAGCGTTCTCAAACAAGCCCGTGAACAAGAGCAGGCCTTGGTTGAAAATGCTCTCGACGTCATTCTATCGCTAGATAAATCTATGCGCATCAATCGCATCAACCCAGCCGGGACAAGACTCTGGCAATTGACAGAAGAAGAACTTTTAGGGCGCTCATTGGCTTCGCTTATTTTTGAAAAAGATAGAGATTATTTGCATGCCAACTTAGCCAATCTCAATAAAACCAACAACGAGTGCTCTTTTGAGATCAGGCTGGAAAGCCCTCAGGGACCAATCGACACCGCCTTCAATGTACGCTTTTCAGATGAATTACAAACATACTTTTGCGTGGCCAGAGATGTCTCTAAAGCGAAAGAACTAGAGAGAATGCGTGCCGACTTTATGGCTATGATCTCGCACGACTTGCGCTCACCGCTCACCTCACTCAATCTCACCCTAGAGATGCTGGAAACAGGCAGACTGGGAGAATTGCCCGAGAAGGCAAAGAGCAGACTAAGCCGAGCCAGTCAATCAGCCGCTCATCTTGTCGAACTAGTAAACGACTTACTCGAACTAGAAAAGTTCGAAGTGACAGGCATCAACCTGCATATAAGCAAGACAGAAAGCCAAACACTTATCGAACAGGCGCTTGCACTGGTAAGAGAACAAGCCGAGGCGAGTCGAATCAGACTAGAAGCCAGAGGCAACAATTACCCAGTAGAATGCGATCCGCAGCGCATTGTCAGAGTTCTCACCAATTTACTGACAAATGCCATTAAGTTTTCCGGCCCCGGCGAAATAGTACAAGTAATAACTGAAGCAGGAAAAGACAGCATCAGAATTATTGTTTCAGATCGCGGCAAAGGAATAGCACCCGATAAGCTGGGCATGATTTTCGAAAAGTACAAACAAATCGTAGACGAAAGCCAATCTGACCAAAAAGGCAGCGGACTGGGCTTACCGATTTGCAAAGCAATAGTGGAAGCACATGGCGGTAAGATTGGCGTCAAGAGCCAGGTCGGACTGGGCAGCCAGTTCTGGTTTACTCTTTATATGGCGGGCAACTGATGCGGCACTCTTCCTTAGTTGTTGCCGCAATTTTGCCTATAGCGTTTGCTGTTTTCGAGCCACTCTTGCCGAATCAGACAATGCCACCGTCCTGGGCAGCGCCCAAAAGCGACAAATCCAAATCAGACAACGCCGCAGCCTTTTTTAAGGCTTTTGACGAACAAGACCTCTTCGTGGCCGAGCGTCTCTTTAACCAATCAAGGGACGAACAGTCAAGGTCCGAACAAGCCTCCGAGATTGCTGCCACCCAAGCCTTGGTATATGCACGGTGTCAATCTCTTCCACAATGTCTCAACTTGATCAGAGATTATCGCTTGTATGAAAAGCCCGACTTAACTAGCGATGCCTTGGCCAACCTTACCCTTGCCGCCTATCTTTCTAAAGACAAGAAACTGGCTGTGCGGTTCTTTCAAAAACTGCAAAAGGCTGCACCAAATAAGAGCCTGACTGAAAACCTCGCCCTTATGCTGGCGATACCATATACAGTACTAGACAATGAAGAAAGCGCCAAAAATCTTCTAAAGAAGATGTCCAGTCTAAGCTGGGGCAACGATGATGAGACGGCTAGAATACTGGTAGCGAGACTGACAGCCGCTTATCAAACCCTGAGCAGCGAGACTGCCTATCGCACAATACAAGAGATACTAAAAAAGAAAGGCACCGATAGCGCCGTCCTGATAATCTGCGCCGAGAACTTGCGCAAACAGGCGCGCTATCAAGAAGCCATCAAACTTTTAGATAGATTGCTTAGCAAGCGAAATAATCACTGGTGGGGTCGAGAGCTGCGCGCCCGAATCTATATGGATCTCTACGAAGCCGGACCGGCGGCTGCCGACTGCAAACAATTGCTCAAGCAAGCGACTCTACCGTCAGAGCACAAACATATCTTGGGCTTGATGAGTCGCATTTACGAGCATTCCTCCGATTATTTCAACGCCTATAAAGCCCAAAGCCTACTTTTGCGTGAAACTGTCGGCAAAACTGCCGCACCGCCAAGCCCTACTATAAGTAGAGAGCTAGCCCGCTCCAGTCCAAAGCTCTTGCTGCAAAAAGGAGAGCTGGCAGTTAAATGCCTCGACCGGCTCGACGCAAATGAATTAAGAGAAATCTCAACCGATATGGAAGCACTTCTCTATTACAAGCCTAATAACTTACCCGCCCTCTATGTTCTGGCTTGCGTCCAGAGAAAACTCGGGCTTAACGCCAAAGCCCTGAAGAATATTAACCTGGGACTAGCCGCGCAACCCGACTATGCGCCATGGTACGAGGAAAGGGCCAAAGTTTGGCAGGGGCTAGGTCTAAAAGAGCAAGCGAAAAAAGACCTGGAAAAGGCGAAGAGCTTGCGCTGAGAGCGCTAGGAAAAAGAAATCCGCACCTTCTTGACATGTCAACTTCATGTCAACTTGGGGCGGTACTTTGTTGCCATGAAGCGCACCGAGCGCAGTTTTCTACCCCAAATGAGGACCATACCAATGAAAGAGACTTCCGAAGACTTTAGCAACCGCAACGAAGTTGGCAGAGGACCGAGCAGCATGCAAGCGGAAGCCTACTCCCTCCTGGGTAGCAACCTTACCAAAGGCGACAAAAACAATGCAGACAAGTTTCTACCCTCGATAGACATCATCAAAGACGGCATCGTCAAAGACGGCATAAAGAAATTCCCCAATATGGACGGCGGACCTAAAGGTGAGTCTCAAGATACAGACAGCATAAAGAAATTCCCCAATATGGACGGCGGACCTAAAGGTGAGTCTCAAGGTACAGACGGCGTCAAGAAAAATCCCAACCAAGACGGCGGACCCAAAGCTGAAGCTCAAGACCTAGACGGCGTCAAGAAAAATCCCAACCAAGACGGCGGCATCAAAGATTGGTTCAAGAAAGAAGGAGGTAAGGACGGCGGAGCAAAAGCCGAAGAACAGGAAGACCTAGATATTCAAGCCAAAGAGAAAGGAGGCAAAAAGAAAGGCACAGAGTCGCAAGATGGAGAGAAAAAACCACTCTTCCCTTTCGAACCAACAGAGAAATCCCCCAAGTTCGAGAATATTCCCTTCTTCATCCCGAACAAAGCTGAAAAACCGAAACCACAGTTCGAAAATCTCCCCGCAACTCCGAACATGAAGCCGGCTGAGAAAGTCTTGCCCAAAGCCTTCTACTAAGACCGGTTGAAGACCCGCTAAAATAAAGGAAGCAAAAGAAAAGAGTGCCTAGTGCACTCTTTTCTTTTACCATTAGGCAAGCAACCAAATAAGACGAAAGCCAGAGCCGCAAAATGCCAGTTAAGCCATTTCCTTTTTCAATTCTTTCAATCGCCTCTGCCGCCTTAATCTTGGGCTTGCAAGCACAGGCGGCACCGGCAGGCAAAAAAGAACAAAAACCAAGCAAACTGGAAATCGCCGAAAAGCTTGTCCGCGGGGACCACCCAGACCGAGCCAAGCCCCTCTTGCTAGAGATAGTGAAAGCCGAACCAAAAAATACTTTGGCTTGGTATCTGCTTGGAGAAGCCTATCAAGACCTCGGTTTGCTTGATGGCAGCGAAGGTTCAGCCCGTCAATGTTTCTTGAAAGTCTTAAGTCTTGACCCTCAACATAGCCGAGCTTACACAAAACTAGGTGATTTAGCTGGCGTAGACGGCGACTACATAAAGCAAGTCGAATACTGCCAGAAAGCCTTGAAGTGCCCAAATCCAGACCCTTTCGCTCTTAAATACAAAGCCATCGCCTATAGCAACCTCAAAAGAGACAGAATGGCCCTCGAATGTTTTGAACAGTTCAGAGCCCAACCCACTATAGTCAAAGATGATCCGCGGGTGCTAAAGGTTCTCGCCAATCTGCAAGAAAATAACGGCAAGTATCAAGAGGCGCTAACCACCCTGGACAAGCTGGAAAAACCAGGCAAGGACAGAGACTTTGAAATTCAACGGGCGAGAGTGCTCGAGAAAATGGGCAAACTGCAAGAAGCTGTGGCTATTTTTACCAATATGTTATCGGTAAAAGGCAATGAAGACGACGAGGCTGCTTTGACAAAGCGGGCTGAGCTATATGAGAAACAAGGTCGCCTTAAGGAAGCAATGGCAGACTTGAACAAGTTGATTAGCGGTTCACCCAGCGCAGCCGCCTATAAAAAACGAGCCTCGCTCTGGACTAAGCTTGGAAACAAAGATAAAGCCAGAGAAGATCTAAGCAAGTCTGAGCAGATCTAGCCTGCAATAGTTAATCAGGAGTTAAGACCAAAGATAGTTGTCAAGCGGCAGCGTATCATCATAGAAGTTTCTCCACAGGAGCTACTTCAAATAAATGGAAATCAATTTTCTTACTGTTTTCATCGCAGTTTTATTCATAGGACTCGCTATTTTAGGAACTGTGGATGATCTCTGCGAAGACTATGACTGGTTTTCCGGTCGCATTTTCAGCAGACAACACCAATACGAGCATATCAACCGAGATTTCAATGGATTTTTCTATATTCTCTCAGCTGCTTTGGTTTGCGGTGGACTAGCCTTTGTCATCTCTTGCTTCCAAGCAGAGCCGACTGCACCGCACAAAGTCTTTATCCAAGACTTGGTTAAAGATGCTCCGCCTGCTAAAGAAACGGGAACAACTATTAATAGCAAGAGCGCTCACAAAAGCACTCATAAAGTGACTCATAAAGAGATTCACAAGAGCACTCAAAAAGCAGACAGTAAGACCGGTAAACAAGGCAGTGCCATTGAAGACAAAGCCCGAAAGAGTTGATATAAATGTGCTTCTGGCTTTTCCAATTGACTTCGAACAAACTAGATAAAGGCGCTCAATAATGAACGATTCAAATTTCAAGAATAAGCTAATTACTGATGACACCAGTGGCGCCAGATCGGCAAGAATTCTCGCACTGACATTTCTGCTCATTCTTGGCTATTTTGCCGTTTCTAGAGTAATCAATCCAATTGCCGGGCGGCTCAGCAAACCCACTATTAAGCAGCAAAGCCAGGTCGCCGCCCCACAAAGCAAAATAAGCAAAACCGAAATTGACTGGGGCGGCTATATGCAGGCTGTGCAGACCAAGATCAAGAAACACTGGCATCCCAGCGAAGAATTTTCCAGCAAAAATCTCAAAGTTCAATTTAGCGTCGGTAAAACCGGCAAGATTCATAACTTGAAATTGGTCAAATCGAGCGGTTCGCCGGCTTGCGACAAAGCTGCCCTGCAAGCCGTTATCACTGCTGCACCTTTTGCGCCCTTGCCTGCCGGATCAACCGAGAGCGTCGACATCGAATTTTCGTTTGACTACAACATTAGGAAGTAGAAGCCATCAAAACCGTTTAGCCTTAACCGGCGAAGACACAGGCACAGGACCAAGCCAACTCTTGCCCATCTTCTGAGCTAAAGCAAGCCGCGCTTGCAGCACTTCTTGTTGCAGATCATAGCGATTCTCAAGCCGATCAGCCTCAATCTGAGCCTGGTCTAGAACCGCCCTGGCTGTATTTTGATCCCCTTGCGCTTCCACTTGCTTAGCCTGTTTCATACGCAGACGCACAAGCAAAGCTTTCTCCCCTGCTTCATTCTTGGCTCGGCTTGCCCAAGTTGTATAGACAGGAGTCGACTGTGAACTGGTTTGGTAATCGAACTGACTATTTACTGGCGACGAGGTGCTCCTCATTTGCGTTCTAATTTCTTCTAGAGTGGGCGGCTTCGACACTCCACCCATGATGCTAGAAACATTTCTGTCATTTTGCGAACTACCAACTAGTTTGTACTGTCTTTTGACTGTGTAGGCGGACTCTAAGCTAGAGTTGTTTTGGCTGACAGAACCGGTCAACTTAAAGCTTTTGTTGCTTGGATTGCTTGCGTTCTTTAATGGGTTATCTTTGTTTTGACCAAGCACAACCGGCGTCGAAGAGAACAAAATGGCTAGAGAAGCTGCTGCACCAGCCTTCATACGCTGCCAAAATTGACGTACTTTCTTAAGGCCGACTGGACAATCGCCTGTAATTACAGTACCGTCGGCACGCTGATAGAGACGCATACAAACCGAAGCGCCTGTCTTCGCATCAGCAAGCAGGGTATTCAAATCAGCTTCCGACATTTCAATGATGTTGTAGACGTTCTTAGAACACTCATGGCAAAAGCGCACTCCTTGCGCTTCCGTTCTTTCTAACCGGTCCCAAAGCATTGGACAAGGACTAGCCACTTTGACTCTTACCATAACTGCTCCTCGCGCTCGACCCCATTGCGATCATGAAATCCCTGTGTGCCAATAATGAGTGAGAC
>MOYA01000004.1:0-231591 GCA_001899315.1 Candidatus Obscuribacter phosphatis | reverse complement strand
CTCAAAGTTGTTGACACGTTCCGAAATACCGAAAGCGAAATCGCCATAGTCAAAACCCTGATAATCGATGTATTTGTGCCCGGCAAGAAAATACTGCATAATGCCCGATCAGAGCGCAATCGCTATTTAAGAACTAACCCGCAAGAGAAGAAAATGAGCAAAAGAATGCAAGAGAACACGAAACCTGTTTCAGCGATCCGTTCGGCTTCTACATGGCTTTTGATGGCAGCGTTGACCTTCATTTCGCCTTTCACCTGCTCAGCCGAACCAAAGGCGGAAAAGCCGAAAGAAACAGAGAAAATCAGTCCTATTTCTTTTGACTTGCTAAAACGCTGTACTGCAAACATAGACCTCAAAATGCACAGCTTGACCCTAGAAGATTTGGAAAAATACTGGGGCAAGAAAGACGTCTATTTCGTCGACTTGCGCAGCGAAAGTGATTACAAACAGGGACACTTCGAAGGAGCCGTTCACTTAGGCGCCGACATAGACGAAAAGAAATTAGAACGTTTGATACCAAACAAGAATGCGACTCTAATCACTTACTGCAACAACAGTCTTTATCCCACTCGCATGATAGCTCTCACCTATAGCTGCTTACCGCAATTTATCAGCCTTGGTTATAAAAATGTCTACACTCTCGAACCAATCTGGCGAGGCAAAGGCAACATGCCTGATATCAGCAAGTACAAACATTGGGTTAAGCAGCAATAGCTGTTTTTGATTAGAGATTAGAGCTTGGAGCAGTGCATAAGCCGGGTTCTGTGTTCGACTGTCATCTATCTCGGAGTACGGTTACCCGTACCCTCTAGCGGCATCGGCAAGTCGAGATAGCGGGCCACTATTTTCTCGACTTATACCTTCGCCTTGCACCTTCAGCGGGGTTTACCTAGCCAGAGCCTCTCGACTCTGCTGGTGACGCTCTTACCGCACCGTTGCACCCTTACCTCATATGAGGCGGTCTTCATTTCTGTGGCACTATCCTCACGCTCACGCGCACTGGGCGTTACCCAGCAACCAGCCCTGTGGTGCCCGGACTTTCCTCATCGCCTTAAGACGACGCGACAGTCCGCACTGCTCCAAACTCCAAAACAGATTATAAGATATCCGTTGTATTGACATTTACTAATGACGGATTGCGGTTTTCACCATAGTATGTCTAGTCAAGGTGTCCCGGCTGTGTTAGATATAAGGCTGTGGTCGCAAGTTGTGAGCGTGCCAGGGCAAGGAGTCGGTCAAATCATGATTGGAATTTTTGATTTACTCTTTTTTTCATGTTGGATCTGCCTGATTTTCGGCGCCATCTATTTTCACTGGGCTACAGCCCAGCACGGCAAAATCCGCAAAGGCTCGGTAGGTTCCAATTATTGGGGCACCTACGAAGATACAGCCAAGGTCAAGTCGCAGGGAAGCTTCAAACTACCCAAGCCTTCCAGTGTGCTCTCCAGCACTACAATCGGTAAGCAGCCTCCGGGCAGCGGCGCTCGCAGGTAAATCAGCTAAACCAAGACAAAATTTAGTTACTTCTTGAAATAAAGTAAGTAATTTTAAGAGCATTTTTATGGTGCTCAGGGCATAGTTTATTTATGCCGGGTAACAGACCAAAAGCAGAACTCAATACAGAGCCTCAGGTGGAACTAGATTCGCCGGGCCCTGTAGATAACTATTATCAGTTTTATAGCAAAGCCAAAGAAAGTGGCACCTTTGGCGACTATGCCAGCGCTGCCGACGACTATGCCATGGCAGCGTCGCTTGCCAGAGTCTTCGGAGAAGACGATGAGAGGCTCATGGACAGCCTTTCCCGTCTAGCTTATTGTCATTACCGCCTCGGCGCCCTGGAAGAAGCCGAGAGCGCCTATAGAGAAGCTCTCACCCTAATGGAGCGCTATCACAAAGGCAAGCATCCAGATCGCTTTGCCTCTATTCTCTGGTCTTTGGCAGTCTTGCTTTGCGACGACAAAAGATTTGAAGAGTCGGTGGAGTTTTTCAAGCGTTCAATGGCTGTATCTCAGAACTGGGCCGGTCCTTATGACCGTTTCGTGGCTGACTGCTTTTGGGGTCTTAGCAAGGCTCAGACAGGCGCGGGGCAGCTTGAAGCAGCGGAAGAATCGATAAAGCAAGCCATCGAAATTTATGAACATCTGGCACCATTAGAAGGAGCCGGGGTGAAAGAATTTCTCTCTGTCAATTACAGCAATCTTGGCGTTTTGCTTATGCAAGGAAAACGTTTTGAAGAGGCCACACTATTTCTAGAAAAGGCACTAAAACTAAGACCCGGTCTCGATCAAAATCGTGTCGCTCTGCTCAACCGCCTCTCGACCTGTTATCTCAAGACCAAGAACTATGACCGAGCCTCACGTCTAATCAAAAGCAATTTGAAAGGCACGGCCCAACTATTCGGCGCCAATCATGCCGAAACAATTCGCCTAGAATTGGCTTTGGCTAATTGTTTCGATCTAAACGGCAGGCCGGAAGATTCAATCAATTTATTCAAAAAAACCAAGAAAAAGCTTGAAGGCACTAATTTAGAATCCGGCACTGAAGCTGCACTTATGGCCGCCTGCCTATTTGAAATGGTGCTTTGCTATCAAAAACTGGATGAGCAGAGTAATCTCAAGTCTACCCTGGAAGAAATAGTCAATGTCTACGAAGGTCGTTATCCCGACGGTTCGGGCGGCTATAAAGGCGCTATCCCGACAAAGGGCGCCTTATATGCAGACTGTATGGTCAAGCTCGGTGAAATAGAAAACAAGCGCTGTCGCTACAAGAAGGCTCGCGCCTGCCTAAGCGATGCCCTGATAGTACGCAAACTGGTTTTTGGAGAAGAGCACAAACTAGTGGCAGACTGCCTTTTGAAGCTTGCCGAAATTGAAAGTCGCCTCAACCTGCCCGAAGCAGCAGAAAAGCTCAGAGCCGGGCAAAAAATGCTTAGAGATCTGCGCAATCGCGCCTAAAGTTCTGCGCTACTGCACCTAAAAATCTGCGCAACCGCGCCTAGAGCTCTGCGCTACTGCATCTAAAAATCTGCGCAACCGCGCCTAGAGCTCTGCGCTACTGCATCTAAAAATCTTCGCAACCGCGCCAAAGATCAGTCTATTTTAGGGCATCGAAGACAAGCTTCATGCTGTCATAATCGCCTTTCTTGCGGCAGCTATTCAAATAGTCCATCTTTAGCTGAATATCAGAGGGATTTCTCTTGATCAGTTCTTTATAGCCGCGGGTAAAGCGAGCAAAATCAAAATTACCTTCACTGCCGAAAGGCTCATCAAAATAACGCATAATGTGAGAGACCAGACGCGCATAAAGCACATCACCTTCGACGCCGCCAAGCTGGTCTGAGCGGCGAGCAATAAACCTGGCGGTATCACCGTCTTCGCCATGCCATCTAGGCAAAAGATAGTATGAGGCGCTGCGGTCTATTTGATAAAAATCAGGGTAAGCCTTATGACATTCATCCACCATTTTGAGATATTGGTCTTTCTCAACACCTTGAGCCAAAGCAGCCGTGGCATAAGCCTCAAACGCAGCAGGATCTTTCTTTTTGATCTGAGGATCGGCATCTAAAACAGCCTTGCCTTTAGCAATTCGTTCTTTGTAAAGACGCCAACCCTCTTTGGTGACAGTATCGGCATAGCCCGAGCCGCGTGCCAACCAAGCATAACCATAATAGGTCATAGCCTGACCAATACGTGCCGCCACCGAACTAGGATTCTCTTTCAGCCATTTATCGAACTGAGCCAACCTGGTTTTGTAATCCTCCTCATCAAGATGACGAGCACCAGATGTGGTGTCTTCACCGGCCAAGGCATCATAGAAATAGCAGAGAGTCCAAACGCCATTTACTTCAATTCTCTTCTCGGCAAGCAATACTTTCTCTAGGGCATCTAGAGCTTTGAAATTACCAGCCCAAAAGTCTTTATCAACATGCTCAAGCCCTTTAAGAGGGCTCTGCTTCTCGTCAAAAGCAGCAACTTTAGCCTTTTCGTGCTGATTGGCATAGACCCGCAAACCAAGCTTGAATTCGGTCCAGATGCGGTCTTTATTGTCTTCATTCTCGGTGCCTTCAAAGCCCTTTCGACAGGTGGCAAGACCCTGTTCAAACTGACCCTGAAAGGCTTCAGCTCTTGCTTTCAGTGCGGCTAGATACCAGGCACATTCGGGTGCAAGACTGGCATTTTTAGCAATTGTCTCGGCAATTGCCGCAAAGGTTTTCTCGCCTTCTGCCACCTTGCCGCTTTCCACCAACATACAAGCCAAGGTGGTTTTCTTATGCACTGTCTGTAAGTGATCAGCACCAAAGTTTAATTCAGCCAGCTGTGCCGCTCTTTCCTGATCGACCACTCCATCAGGCAAATTTTTCTTCTTGATGGCATTGGCATCTAGATAGCGACCATGACTATCCCAAGCTCGATCTTGTAAGGCCATTGCCAGTACATTGTTCTCGATCGAGCCTTTCTTAAAGCCTTCTTTTGGCTCCATTGCAACAATCTTATCGATTAGCTTATCGGCTGCAGCAAACTCAAATTCGTTGTATAAAGCATTGGCATAATCGCGCAAGGCGCTCATTTTCTCCCAAGGCTGGGCGCCGGCCTTCTCCGCTTCCTTCATTGCAGTATCAAAGGCGGTGCTTGCCGCCTTTCTATCATTTGGACAAAGACCGACTGCCTGAGCCACATCTTTCTTCCACTGCGGCTGATAGACAAGTTGCATAACAGTGGGGCCAAAGCTAATCCAGAATACAGCTAAGATCATGACCACGAAAGCAAAAGAGCCAAATAGTAACAGCCTGATCCAAGAAAAGGAACCTCTCTTGTTGCGAGAATTCCTCTTCCTGCTCAACTTTCTAAATGTCATGACCTCTCCTAAAATGGCTTCCACATTATGGGATTACGAGGGTCTCCGTTCTTTCTTTTGGCGCTTTCTAAATAGGGTATTCTACCCTCAAACTTAGAAATGTTGTCAGAAACAGCCGCCGCGCCATAAGCCAAACCACCAGCCAAAAGACCCACCGGTCTGAGGCGATTGCGAGCAATTAGTCCTATGGTCATGGCCAAGCCACCACCGGCATAGCCCACATCTTCAGCCAGCTTTCTGCCATATTGCGATTTCAGTTGATCAGAAGCAGCCGGATTGAAAAAACCGCGGTAGTTTTCCTTAAAAGAGGAAGCTTCATAGAGACCAACACCCAAAGGTGCTAATGCACCAACTCGGGGCAGTACTTTAGCCGCCAAGGGCGCCGCTCCATCTAATGCTAGTTTGGCAGTCACACCCGACTTATTGAGGTCATATTCACTCTTCATCGAATAATCAAATTGAAAGCGCGAAGGAGAATTGAGCATCTGTCGCACCACATCGTCGGGCACATAATTGCCGCGAAACTGGGTGGTGCCGTCGCGCGCAGTGAACTGATTGCGCGACTGTATCATACCGGCAAACTTTAGGTCTTCGCCGACCACCAGACCACCCGACTGTCCGCCATGAAAAACACTATTGGTGACTATACGTTTCGACAAAAGAAAACGACCAGCGTCATCCACTTCGTTTGCATCTCTCGAATTGAGAGCGTCGTATACAAGATTGTTGACAGATTTAGGTCTACCAGGCTGCCCCGGCACGGCCCCGCCGGAGGCTTCTACGATATCGCCCATGGTGGCTTTTGCTTGAGCAAAACCTGGTGACAAAAATGTATCTTTCTCACCGCCTGGGCTGCCTACACCAACCACACGAGCGCCCGGATAAAGTTCAGATGATTGAGAAGTATCCACCGCCCTAGAAGGGTCAGGTTTCATGCCCAGCGCTTGAATAACCGCCTGATCGTTGACATCGTCGATACTGAGTACCTTGCCCTGATATTTCTGACCATCGGCAGCGACTATTTCGATTGTCCTAGTACCGTTCACCACATGGGCGGCAGTTACTATCTGGGTGCCGTCGTTGACAAAAAAGCCCGAGCCCTCGCCTTTCTGGGCCCCGTCTCTGACCGTATTTATTTTCACTGCCTTGGGTGCGTAAGCCTCTTGCACCTCTTTGAGAAGCGATTGCTGACAAAGATCAACACGCTCAAGGTCGCCATCCAAGTCAACGACATTGCTTGGCGTGCACTCGCCTTTGCTATTCTTGCTGTTTTTTCCGCCCTGGTCCATAAAAAAAGCCACGCCCCATTACTCCATACGAATATATACCCAGTTTGCAGTTTTCCGACAAAGAATTAACTAGCGGTGTCCTAAGCTCTCAGCCATATCGTCCATAATGCCGCTCACACTCTTAAAGAGGAAACGTCGCTCTAGCTTGCCGACATCCTTAAATCCGGCTGGAGGCTGAAAGAGGGCTGAAACTTTAGCGGTGTCGCTCAAAATTTCCAACTTGCGGTTGCGCACAATCCAACAGCGTCGCCCATCGGCAAAATATTCATGGGCCTGAAGCACGCATCCACCCAGCCTGGGCATATTGACCAGCACACAGGTTAGTCCGGCTATTTCCGGCGGTACGGGCAGGTTGGCATAGACAACTTCATAGTGGTCGGTTTTCTCGGGCTTTTCGCCGCTCATAAAGAGATCTTTGGCACGCTGCTCACCGGCAAAGATGCATTTATTGCCGGTGCAACCAAGCAAGGCACCCTGGTCAAATTTTAGGGCGGTAGTCTTGCTTGGTTTATTCAAGTCAAGCACACTGCCGGCTTTCAGCAACCGGGCATATTCATCGCAAAAGCCCTTGAGACTAGTTCGGCACTGTTCCCGACTGTCTTTGCGCGACGCTAAAATCGACCAGCCGTTTTTCTCTTTAGAGGCATAGAGGCTATAACCAAAATTACCATTGTCGATGCGAGCATGTTCAGAGCTGAGCCAAACACGATAAACACCGCCGCTAGCCGATTCCATCTCAAGATACCAAACTTTGCTGCTTAAGGCCCAAGCCCTGCTCATAAGCAGAAACAAGGCAGTAAGCAGGCTTGCCGAAACAATCAAGAGATGAAATCTATACCTAAAGAACAAACTGCCACACATTGGTCACACCACAAGAGCATAATAATAAGGCAAGATTAGTACCGACACGCTAAGAACATTTTTCTAGAGCGAGTTTTTTCTTACCAAATGAGCCAAGAAAAACAAAAAGCTGATGACGAAGCAAGCCGAGTCAGACCGACACAATCGGCTGCCGAGCTTTTTAAGGTCAACCTGCCTGGAAAACTGCGCCCTCAGTTGGACCCAAATCTGCCTGCCTTTGGCGCCACTATGCCCCTCGAATTGCAAGACGCCCCAGCTGCTTTTGTTTCAGGCAACATCATAGACGGCAAGTATAAACTTTTGCGCCCGATTGGAAAGGGCGGCATGGGTCTTGTCTGGCTGGTTGAACATAACATGCTCAAAATTGAGCTGGCTCTCAAAACTCTAATTAACTCACGCATGAATGCCGTCAACTTTCAGCGCTTCGCCAAAGAGATTGCCGCCGCTTCCAAATTTGATCATCAAAACTTGATCAAGGTCTATGACTGCGGCATCTTGCCAGATGGTATTCCATATTTCACCATGGAATATGTACACGGTCCGACCTTGAAGAAATTTCTTGAAGACCATGGTCCGCTCACTCTCAATCAAGGTCTGGAAGTGTTCTTGCAAGTGGCATCGGCCCTCGGCTATGCCCACAGGCACAACACGATACACCGTGATATCAAGCCGGAAAATATCATTCTTACCAAGCAAAATAACAAACTGGTACCAATTGTTCTCGACTTTGGTTTAGCCAAGTTTGTCCATAGCGGCTTGATGCCGGTGTCAGATCCGACAGCCGGCGACTTTATCGGCAGCCCCCCTTATATGAGCCCAGAACAGTGCATGGGCAAAGAAGTGAGCGAAAAATCTGATATCTATTCACTGGCTTGCACGATGTTCGAAGCTTTGACGGGTACTCCTCCTTTTCGAGCCAAACATCATCTTGGTCTTTTGCAAAAACATATCAGCGAGCCGCCTCCTTCTCTAAGGCAAGCAGCGGGTGGTGAAGCCTTTCCAGAAGCCCTTGAGGTACTGATTGGCAGAATGCTGGCCAAAGATCCAGAAAAACGTTGCCGCTCTATGGAAGAAGTAGAAAGACTAATCAAGCTTCTCATCAAGGGCAAACTATCCACCAGTCAAACTCCCTATGCGAGCGCCTCTGAAGGCGAAGAAGAATTAGAATATGAGAGCCCTAAGAAAAGCTTCACCACTGCTCTTATTGTTTCTGCCTTGGCACTTGTTTTGATCGCCGGCTTAGCCTTCACCGTCTATTTACTCAGCGAAACACAAAAAACACAAAGAACACAAAAGACCGAAAATAAGGTCAGCCAAAACGAGCAAGAGGCAGACGATTTCCCTAGTCCCTTTGTTGAAGCAGACCCAGATTCACCAGACAGAATAGTCTTTCACTTCCCCAATAAAAAATCCTACGGCACCATGACTATTCTTCCCAATCGTGGCAGCCAGCCATGCATAAATGATCTAAGATTCCCCATAAATGCACCAATTTCCTTTAGGCCCTCTGAAAATTTCTTCGAAAAGCCTGAGCGACTCCATCTCTTTGGACCCGATCAACTTACCGGACTGGTTTTAGACAGCCATTACCGAGCTAGCAATTCGGTAATGGCCGATATTGCTAAATGGAAAAGACTGGCGCAGCTGGAGATCTTCAACTGTGCCATAGACGATAAAGGTTTAGAGCATATCGAGAACAATCAAAAGCTTGAAATACTGACGCTCAAGAACGTGCCGGTGAGCGGCGATGAAATAAGCAAACTAAAATGTCTTAGCCACATCAAGATTTTGGATATAGATTCAAGTAATGCCACAAACAATTTCAAACCACTACTGCACAAGCTGCGCAATAGTCCTTACATAATTCGCCTTGGCCTGCGTTTTTCCAATTTGCACGACGCCGACCTAGACGATATTGCCACAATGAAAGAGCTGCAAGACCTTTATCTGAGCAATAACGAACTAAGCAGCCGGGGTGTGGCTAAGCTCTCAAAACTACATTATTTGAGAGATCTGCGTCTCACCGGCATGGAACTCGATCCATCTGTTATAGGCACTTTACGCTCTTTTCCCAATTTGAAAATCTTGCACATAGACACCAAAAATTGGCCGCCGGAAAAGGTGAAAGAATTGCACCAAGCCCTGCCAAATTGTGAATTCTCAAATACTTAGTTGAACTTATCAAACTTAAGCTGATCGACCAATTCTCTTATGCCTTTCCAATTAGGATCGGAAGGGTCGATGGCTAGTACTCTATCTAGACAGTCATCGGCTTCGGCAAACCTAGACTCGATGGCATACACCCGCGAAAGATGCAGCCAGGCGTTGATATAGTATGGATTGATTGTCACAGCCTTGACCAAAATTGCTTCGGCTTGACTTAAGTCTCCTTCCTTGATGAGCAAAGAGCCTAGATTGCCGTAAGGCCATTCAAAGTCGGGATACTGCTCCACTAAACTTTCAAAAGTACGCCTTGCCTCTTCTTCATTAGTGAGCATTTGGTTGTAGCCCTGAATATTGAGCTGTTCGGCCATCAAGGGCACCGGGAAACGCGGTATTTTGGAGCGCAAGAAGCACATGGCCTTGCGCCCGAATTTGCCGTCCCCATCAAGCTCAATAGCTAGAGTAAGAGCATCACGAGCTTGTTCGGTCCAGCCCACCTGTTTGTAACGCAAAGCCAGATCCCAATATTCGCGAGCCGATAGGTCTTGAGGCACCTCACGAGGGGGCGGATCAGGGCGAGACATATCCCTGAGAGCTTCTTTCAATTTTTCTAGATATTCATCGGCCTCGGCGGCAGATAGACCAATCGACATCAATTGCTCTTTCATCGAATAAATTGGATCTTCAAAAGCTTGACCAGATCGAGCTTGACCTGTTTGATCTTGATCTAATTGAGCTTGTTCAGAATTATCTTGCTTAGACTGATGTTCACCAGACTGGCGGGCTTCGCCATCTTGGTCGGCTTCGGCAACCGACTTGAGCAGTTTCATCAGAGACTCGGCAAACTTTGTACCGGCACCAACCATCTTCAGTTCTTCTTCCGATGCCTGGTCCCCCGACTTAAGCCTTGAGAGATAGGCAAGCGCCCGCGTCGCCTGACGGGTGCGCCCCATCAAGGTGTAGAGCGCCACAAGACGCTGATACTCCACAATAGACAGCCCTTCCGGTACCTGATCTGGTGGCTTCACACTCGGGCTTCCTTCCAAACAAATAGCTCTTCTCTCATTCTACCTAAAAAGAAAACTGAAGCGGTTCTCTTGCTTCTTTGTTATGCCTGGTCACCCCGACCAGTCGCGACGGACCAGGCATAAAGTCGGAAGCGATAGAGCCCAGGGCGCCGGCGCCCACCATGGCATAGCCGACCCGCCCCATTTGAGCTAGTCTGCCCAAAGGGTTGCGAGCCAAGAGACTGAGGGCACCGCCCAGAGCAGCAGTGCTCTGCAAGGCCAGTGATGCATAGGCGGGACGGCGATCGGCTTCTAAATTTTTGGCAGTGACATTGTCGAAAGTCTCGACAGCCCTGAAAGCCGAGACGGCACCATAGATGGGCGCACTAATGCGACGAGTCATATAGCCGACAGCCAAAGCAGCGGTATTGGTGGCTACAGCCTCAGGTTGAACATCAAAAAGACTGTAACGTTGGTATTTATAATCAAACTTTGGTTCTCTGCGTTCAAGCAGTTCTCGCACATGCTCTACCGGCGTGGCAATATTAGAGACACCGCTGCCAGGCTCGATAGCTGTAGCTATGCCGACTAATTGCGCCTTTGCGTCAACCACTGCTCCACCTGAATTACCATAATAGAGCGGTGTAGACATTCTCAATTTTGGGGTCATCAGCAAAGCCTTGATGTCATTTTCTGTTTCCGGCTTTTTAACTATGGCCTCGGCCGCTTTGCCGATTAATCGGTCCTGATAAGCTGGACTGAAGGCCACCAAATAAGGCTCTTTGCCAAAATAAATACCTTGCGAAACAATCATGCTGGGCGAGCCGCCGGGATGCCCAGCAGCAAATAATTCAGAGCCAGCCGGCGGCAAACTTTTGGAAAATTGCACCGAACGCTCGGGCTTTTTGCTAATTCCTTCGATTTTGAGATGGGCTAGGTCACGCACATCGTCAACATCAAGAATGCGGGCATTGAAAATCTCACCGGAAGAAGTGACCACACGAGTTTGAGAACTACCGGAAACCACATGATAGTTGGTTACCACTTCATCGCCGTCGGCCCCAACGAATACACCTGAACCAGTGGCAAAACCAGGACCTTTATCGACTACCACCCGCACTGCTTTGGGCTTCATTTCATCCCATATGCGGCTCAAATTGGTATCGGCACAATCTAATCTGTCGGTAAAACCCAGCCTCTTACCCGACAATGCATCGATTACATTGCTGTGTTCCAAAGATTTATATGACTTACAAACTTCTTCAGGCATAAGAAAACTTCGAGGGGGAATCTGATGCTAATTAGAAAGCCTGATTAAGTCTCTGGTGATATCACGTATTTTCACGAGAATTTTATATATCGCCCCTTATTGTGAAACTGTTCCCGCCAAGATTTTCTAGTTACTGATTTTTTCTAAAAACCTGAGAGGTAAATGTTTTGTCTATCTGTTTCCTTTCGCAAGCAAACGGCAACACTGCCTCTATGGTTTCACCCGAACAAAAGGCTCGCATTCAGGCTCTGTTAGCCAAAATGTGCCGCGCCACCCTAGCCCAATCACTGAAAGAAAATTACCAAGAAGTCGATAACGCCAATGAATCTCCCGTCTATGCCTGGTTTCCTGCCGCTGAAGTGATGGTGGAGAAACCGCCGGTTGAGATTCAAGAACCGCCCCTTTTGAAAGAAGCCCAGATAGTCTCTATGCCCGAGAGCGGACCCTTACTGAAACATCTGGCTAAAACTGTACTGGAACAATCACCACTAAGCCCAGTGGTCAGATTGGAAAGAATAGCAGCGCGCAAACTGCAGGCAGGCGATATAGCAATTATGAAAGACGGCGAAGGCAAGTTTTATAATGCCGTGGCAGCCACCGCCCAAGACGGCAAACTCTACTTGCATGCCCGCATGAGCTGGGGTTGGCAGAAACGCTCTCTTGAACAAGCCAGCCAAGAAAAGTCTCTAGTTTCAGCTTACCGCCTGGCATTAAACTAGAACTAGTCTAGGTTGTTATTTAGCCGACAGCGACATCTTCGATAGCCCAAAGTCCACCCACTTTGCTCAGGCTGTAAATCCAGTAGCCGTTAAAGCCGGTCAAACTGTTCATGCGCACCCTTACTCTGATATACGCCCCTTGCTGAGGCAAGATACTAAATTCAGAATCAGAAGCAGTATAACTGAGCCATTTGTGCCGACTGACACTGGCTATATAGGCTTGCATATCGCCCTTAAAGCGAGACCGGTACTTACTGCCTAAGTCATCCCAGGCATCTACGAAGCGCCTTTCACCAACCATCTTGAAGTGATAGCGCAAAAAATCCTGCGCACTGGCAGAGGCGGCATCACGAGGCGAACGGCTTGCTCCAGACCCACTTTTATTGTTTGGCAAAACACTTAATTGATTAAGCGGCGGCTGCACCGAAGCCCTAAGCGGCGGCTGCACTGCTGTCTGAGCAGGACGCATAGCTGCTTGAGGCGCAGGCACGGCAACCGGGGCTGAAGCAAGCATTGCCACCTCTGGCGGCACACGCCGCGGTCTAGTTGGCGGCACTCCCAAAACCAGCTCTCTGCCTGACCAACGGGTAGTCTCCACTACCGGGGTCTGCACCACCCCTCTCTCTCTAATCACCTGCTCTTGCACTTTCTCTTTGACTGCATCAAAGACCTGCGCCACCGGTACGGTTTCACCTTTCTCCTGAAAGGCATCAATCAAATTGCGAGTAAAGACCGAATTGGTCATATTTTTGCCTTCCCAAGACACCTGATTTTTGTCGCTGGAACAAACAACCATTTGTCCGGTTCCTTGGGCAAGGGCCTGGGCGTCGGCATTGGCTTGCCTGGTCAGCCCCTTACTTTCGGAAGCACCACCGGCATGACAGGTATCGAGCACAACCAGAACCCTTTCTGAATGCACTCTTTCTTTGATTGTCTCAGCCAAAGCCTTCATGGGAATGCCGGTGGTAAACAATTTGTCGGGGTTGGTGTCATGGGCCACGACATAATTGACCCCGCAAATATCAGAGTCAGATGAGCTGCCATGGCTGGAAATAAAGATCACGACAAGATCATCAGGTAAGGCCACTCTGGGCAACCATGAGTCGCCCAAAACATCTAGTATGCGGTCTCTGGTTGCCTCTTCATCTAGCAAAAGCCTGACATGATCTGGGGCAAAGTTGCCTTTGCTGATGAGATAGTTATAGAAATCACGGGCATCTTTGGCCGGATAGCGCAGATTGATTGAGGGATTGGCAAATTTGCTTATGCCGACTACAACAGCCCACTTATCTGTGACAGGCTTATTGGCAGCGGCATAGTCTCCATTGTTTTCAGCCTGGGCAGGAACTACCCCGGCCCAGCAGAGAACTAAAGCCGCTAGTGCTGAGAAGCGCAAAAGCACAAATTTTTTACCTGGCACCCTGGTCCTCCTGCTTGGCTCCCTTATTTTCCGAGACCTTTTGATTTTGACTGGTCAGTTTAGCTTGCGCCAATTTGAGACAACTTTGCAGCTGATTATCGTCATCAGCCCCATACTCTATTTCAGGCTTCGGCTCAATCAAAATATCAGGCTCTAAGCCATGGGCGCTTTCTTTCTTTGTCTCTTTCTCTCTCTCTTTCTTTTCTTTTTGCCCATTCTCAACTTGACTTACTTCATCGCCATAATTGCCACTGCCCAGCCAGCGCCCGCTCGGTGTCAAATAGCGCCCGGCAGTAATAGAGAGCGCCGTAGAGTTAGGCAGGGGATAAAAAATTTGCATCACCCCTTTGCCAAAACTTTTACTGCCGCAAAGCAAAGCCCGCTTGTTGTCATGCAAAGCTGCCGCCAGCATTTCAGATGCCGATGCCGAGCTATCGTCAATGAGCACATAGACAGGCTTTTCCTCAAAACAACCGGCAAAGCTCGGCAGACAGCGCCCCTGCAACTTTCTAGTCTGCTCTTCTTTGCCTTCCACAGTGGTGCTTATCACCATGTCGTTTTCAGCCAGGGTATAACTCATTGTCTGCACAGTTTTTTCATCAAGTCTACTGACTAGGGTAACCAGGGGTCCCTCTTGCAAAAACATCGATGCTATAGAAAGACAATAGTCGACGCTGCCGCCTGGATTGCCTCTTAGATCTAAAATCAAAGCTCGACAGTGAGCTAGTTTGTTTAGCTCTTTTTCTACTACTTCGACAATGTCTTCGGGCACAAAAGAATCAATGCGCAAGTAACCTATATCGCCGTAAATTTTGCTGCGCACTTTTACTACTTTGATCTTGCCCGGCACTATATCAAGCTCGATTTGCCGCCCTTTTCTTCTAATCAAAAAGTGTAGTTTTTCGCCCATATGTTTGCGGGTGTAATCGCCTATGTCTGTCGCTTTTACTTTCATACAGTCGAGATCATCCACCGCCAAAATCTCGTCGCCTGGCTTAATGCCGGCTTTCAAAGCCGGGCTTTCCTCCATAACCATGCGCACCCGCACAGGCTTCTTTCTTGTACTCATAATCATGCCGACGCCGGAATAAAAGCCCTTATTGGCATCATCCCGCCTGGAAAGAGCCGCTGTATCGCTCACCTTGGTAAAGGGATCATCCAATTTCTTCAAGAGCAAATTGGCTTGCCTTACAGCGTCTTCAGTGGTTTTCAGATTAGTTCGGTAAAGGTTCTTGGCGCTCGCCATTTCCAAGAGCCGACTGCGATCATAAAGATTTTCCCAAACCGCCTGATAGATGCGGTCATACAAGTCGGGTGGACTGAGGTAAAGTTTGTCTCTCCAGAAAAGAACCACATAAACAGATGACAAAAGCAGACAGATAGCGATAAAACGCCTTCTGAAGAGGGCGAATTTCTCAAACTTTTCGGTATTTTTGGGAACGCCCTTTATCTCATTCACCTCTCTTTTGCCTATTCTATACTTTATACCTATGACTTCCGAACCACCATCTAATCTAATCAGAGTAACCATAGGCGGAGCACCGACCCGCGTAGAAGCGCGCTTTCAGGACCCAATCTGCAAAATGCTGATCACCAAAGATGAAGCGGCGGTGATTCTGAAAACAGAGCAAGAAACTCACTATTTCTGCCATTTGAACTGTGCTGTTCGTTTCAGCCGGGCAGTCAACTTGCTGCAGTTGCAAGATATTTCAAGCGATGCAGGGTATAAAGACGAGCTAGAAGATAGCGAAAGCGGCTCTGAGCCAGCCGAACAGGGCTTTGTTTGCCCCATGCATCCCCAGGTCTTAGAAGCCAAACAGGTCCCTTGTCCGCTCTGCGGCATGGCCCTAGACCCAATTTCTCCGCAGGCGGAAGAAGACGAGAGCGAATACAAAGACATGTTGGCCAGACTGAAACTGGCGACTCTTTTCACTGTCCCAGTTGCCGTCTTGGGCATGTCTTCCATGCAGACCGGTGACAGTCATAGCGAGATGAGCAACTTGCTGATGCTGGCCTTGAGCACGCCGGTGCTTTATATAGGCGCGCCCTTTTTCGCCCGAGCCTTGTCTTCTATTAAAAACCTCGCCCCCAACATGTTCACCCTGATTGGCACAGGCGTGCTTGCCGCCTGGGGCTATAGCACTTTTGTCACCATTGTCGACCTGATGCTAGGCAAAACCGGCACTGAAACTTATTTTGAATCGTCGGCGGTGATAATCACCCTGGCCCTATTCGGGCAAGTTCTCGAACTAAAGGCTAGAAAAGCCACAGGCAAAGCCTTGAAAGAACTGATTAACCTTGTGCCAAAATCTTGCCGCTTGATTTTGCTGGATAACAACCAAGTAGAAATAGACTACCAACCGGAAAAGTTAGAGCGCGGTGACCGGCTTTCAATCAAGCCGGGCGAAAGCATTCCCTGCGATGCCGTCGTGGTCAAAGGTCAATCAAGCGTGGAAGAAGCCATGCTCACCGGCGAAACCTTGCCGGCCGAAAAAGCACCGGGCCGCATCGTATTTGGTGGCACCACCAATGGCTACGGACAACTGGAAGTAATTGCCATAAGAAGCGGTCGCCAAAGCTTGATTGCGCGCATCATCAAATTGGTGGCGCAAGCCCAGCGCAGCCGCGCCCCGGTGCAAGACAAAGTCGACCGCGTGGCTGCCTATTTCGTGCCGGCGGTTTTTGTCGTCAGCCTCTTAACCTTTTTGATTTGGAGCAGACCGGAACAAGCCATGGCTCTGGTCAACTCGCCGGTCTATCCGGCCCCCTTGAGCTTAGCGGTAGCTGTTCTTATCATCGCCTGCCCCTGCGCCTTAGGCTTAGCCACACCCATGTCGGTGACTGTGGCGCTTGGCCAAGCAGCCAGGCGCGGACTATTAATCAAAGATGCCCGCACCCTGGAAGAACTGAGCCGTATCGATACCTTGATTCTCGACAAAACAGGCACCTTAACTACAGGCAAATTCAAGGTCTCGTCCATCGAGCCGCTCTCACCTGAAAATAAGCTTGAAACCAAGCCTAAAAATGACCTTTGTCTTGAAGATCACTTTCTACTTTTGGCCTCTCTAGAGAGTGCCAGCGAACACCCGCTTGGCCAGGCAATCTATAACGAGGCCAAGGCACGCAATCTTGTGCCGCTCAAACCTTTAGAGGCAAAAGCTCTGCCTGGCGGCGGCATAGAAGGCAGCGTAGCCTTTGGCGACAAAGTTTATAGAGTGAGAGCCGGCAACGAAAGATATATTGACATAACCGGTATAACCGGGATAACCGGAAAAGACACCCAAAGCGGGGAGAGCACGGTTTATCTAGAAGTAGACGGCCAGGCGGTTTTACATGTCGGACTGGTTGACGAAATCAAGCCTGATTGCCGTGAATCGCTGCAATATTTTCACAACAAAGGCGTCAAGCTAGTCATGCTTACCGGCGACAACGAAAGAGCAGCCAAACAAACAGCAGAGTCTCTAGGCGACATTTTTGATCAGGTGCGAGCCAGACAGACCCCGGAAGAGAAATATCAGTTTTTGCAAAGCCTCAAGCGAGACAACAAAAAGGTAGCGATGGTGGGCGACGGCATAAATGATTCACCAGCCCTCGCCCTAGCCGATGTTGGCATAGCCATGGGTACAGGCACCTCTATCGCCATGGAAGCCGCCCCTATAGTGATTTTGAGCGGCAGTCTCAAAGGTCTCACCGATGCATGCCGGCTCAGCCAAGCCCTCAATCAAAACATCAAAGAAAATCTCTTGCTTGCTTTCGGCTACAACAGCCTGGCTGTTCCAATAGCAGCCGGTTTGCTCATTCCTATCTGGGGCATCAAGCTCAATCCTATGATAGCGAGCCTAACCATGTCGCTAAGCTCCTTTTCAGTAATTGCCAACGCTCTGCGCCTCAAGCTCAAGTAGAAAGAGCTAATTGCTCTCCAGCAGTGACCCAAGGTAGTTTCACATCGCTTCCTCTTGTTAACTAAAGCAATAATCGCGCAAGCTGCGCCTTCTTGACAATTAGTGCAAAACCAGCAAAAATGCAGCGATTTTCATTTTAATCTACTTGCAATATAGCGTAACAAGTCGCAAACATAGGGGCGACTATATTTCTTCTTTTGTTTTGTACGGAAAGCCTCAGCAGCAGATAAAGGGCAGCCATAACTGATTTGACTTGCGACACCGGCCTGGCTGTGTCGCTGGTAAATGCCGTACATGACTGGGCTCGACGCAATGTTTGCGCCGAGCTGGAAGAAACAACATCACTATCCAGGCCAAGAACAGGAAACGATTGTCATGACCGACAAGAATAACAATAACGGTGATAGCAACCTGACCGAAGAAATCCTCAAGCGAGGCGGTAAGGGCAAAGACGAAGTGGAAAAGATGGGCAAGATCGACCGCGCCGACGAGGTGGTGGAAGAGAGCTTCGACGCCCGCTTCCGCACGGCGAACAGCCCGGTCCACCGAGCCATTTGGGGCGCCACCCCGGTGCAGCTCTTCCAACCATTGTACAAGGTCAAGGACGGAGCCCAGCCCGACTATCTCAAGAATCTGGAAGAGTGCATCCAGATCGTCAAAAAGCATCGCGAAAACGGCACCCTCTTTGGGTCCGACCAGAAGGTGACCGCGGCAGTCATCGCCGAACTGGCTCAGGCCGGCTACTGGGGCATGCTCATCGAGAAGAAGTATGGCGGTCTGGAGCTCTCCATGACCGATTTCATGCAATTCCTCTGCCGCATGGCTGCCGAGGGCGATGCCACTGTGGCTGGAATGGCTTCCATTCACGGCTGTATCGGGGCGGTCGACCCCATCTGCGCCTATGGCAATGACAGCCAGAAGGCCTATTTCCTGCCGCGACTGGCCGACGGCCGCGCCATCTCGGCCTTCGCCCTTACCGAACCGGGCGCTGGTTCCGACCTGACCGCCCTCAAGACCACAGCCAAGCTGGACGGCGATCACTATGTGGTGAACGGGCGCAAGCTCTTTATCTCTAACATCTTGCCCGGGCGCACCATCGGACTGGTCTGCTTGATCGACAACAAGCCGGCTGTCTTGATCGTCGACTTGCCCGAGCAGGAAAACGAGCACTTCCAGCTGGACCGCTACGGCATTCATGCCGTCAAGCACATTCACAACTATGGCATGGTCTTCAACAACCTGCGGGTGCCGGCAAGCAATCTTTTGGTGCCGCCGGTGGGCGACGGACTGACCATCGCCTACCACGGACTGAACCGCGGTCGTGTGGCGCTTTGCGCCAATGCCGCCGGCACCATGCGCGTCCTGCTCAAGAGCATGCTGCCCTGGGCCGATTATCGCCAGACCTATGGCGACAAGATCGCCAATCGAGAGCTGGTGCGCTGGCGCATTGCCCGAGTCGCTTCCTTGGTTGTCGGTGCCGATGCGCTGGTGAGCTGGTGCTCTTCCCTCCTTGACCAGGGTTACCGCGGCGAGCTGGAATGCATCGTCGCCAAGATCTTCGGCTCGGAGGCTCTGAAGGAAACGGCTGTGGACTGGGCTCTCAAGACCCACGGCGGACGGTCCTTCTTGCACGGGCATCAGATTGGCGACAATCTGCATGACTTCATCGCCCCCTGCATCTACGAAGGCGAAGGTCAGATGCTGGCCATGGCTTTCTTCAAGTCTCTGGTGAAGGAGCCGGGCAAGCAGTATATGGGACCGCTTTCGGGCATGAACGACCGCTTCCCCGGCGTTCTGCTGGATGCGCCCAAGCACCTGCCGGCTATCTTGCGCATGGGCTTCTGGATTGCCGGGCTCTATCTCAAGGGCAGCGGCAGCACCGCCTCGTTCAAGAGCCTGCCTGCCAGCCTGCGCGGCCATGCCGCCTTTGCCCTCAAGCAGTTCAAGAAGCTGGCCCGGCAAATCGCCAAGGCCATGCTGCAGTACAAGTTCAAGCTGGCTGACCGCCAGATGCGCATGAACGAACTGTCGATGGACGTGCAGCGCGTCGTCACCATGCTTGCCGTCTGCTACCACGCCCGCAGCAACAACGATGAAGCGACTGTTCTGGCCGCGGACATTCTTTGCCGCGACCTGAAGCGCGACATTAGCGGCGGTCGCAAGGACGACAACTATTTCGCCACTTGCAGTCGCCTGGCCAAGCTGGTCAGCGCCGGCAAGTTCAAGCAGCTCGAGAATGTCGCCGAAAGCGAGATTTTGCGCCAGTACTAAAGCTATAGGCTCGAGCAGTTAGATAATGGCGCCGGCCCGGTCGGACGAACTCAATGTTCAGTCCCCGGGTCGGCGCTTATTTTCTTGCTTTTGAAACACATAAAACCAAGAACCAGCAAAGTTTTTTCAATTTCGATATCTTACTATTGCATATGGTATCAACGAGCAAAAAAGAGGAGGGAACCAGTCAAAAGACCAGTTCCCCCCTCAGTTACAGCCGACTTACCGCCTACTTACTTGTAGAAGGCTTCGCCGCGCTGAGCCTTGTCCTTGATCAGCTGAGCGGGCTTGTAGTTGTCGCCGGCCACCTTGGAGAGGTGTTCCAGCTTCTGATGGACAGTGCGAATGCCCAGCGAATCGGCATAGCCGAGCACGCCGCCCAGGAAGGGAGCGAAGCCGGTGCCGAAGATCATGGCCAGGTCGAGCTGCGACGGCTCGTCGATGATGCCTTCGGCCAGGCAGTGCGCGGCCTCGTTCACCATCGGCAGGAAGAGACGATCCTGCAGGGCGCTCTCCGACATGGTCTTGGCCGGCGCATTGATGGCCGCCTGGACGTCGGGGTTGAGACCGGTGCGCTTGCCCTTCTCGTCGTAGAGATAGAGACCCTTGCCGCCCTTCTTACCGAGCAGCTTCTGCTTCTCGATCACATCGATGATGGCAGGCGGAGCCAGGCGAGCGCCGAGGGCGCTGTGCATGACCTTGATCACATGGGTGACGATGTCGAGACCGACTTCGTCCATGAGCGCAATCGGACCCATCGGCATGCCGAAGCGGGTGGCAGCCTTGTCGATCTGCTCGGCCGGAACGCCTTCCAGAAGGAGCTGGATGGCTTCCTTCATGTAGGGCGAGAGGATGCGGTTGACCACAAAGCCGGGACCGTCACCGGTAACGACCGTGGTCTTGCCCACCTTCATGCCGAAAGCCTTGGCCGCAGCCAGGGTCTCAGCAGACGTGGTCTTGGCGGACACCACTTCCACCAGCTTCATCTTGTGCACCGGGTTGAAGAAGTGCAGTCCGACGACATTGGCGGGGTTCTTGGCGGCGACAGCCATCTCGTTCACCGACAGAGACGAGGTATTGGTGGCAAAGATGAAGGGCTTGCTGATCGCCTTCTCGACGTCGGCGATGACAGCCTTCTTCACCACCATCTTCTCGACCACAGCCTCGATAACCAGGTCGCAGTCCGCCAGGTCGGCGTAGTCGATGGTACCCTTGACCGCACCGATCTTCATGTCGGCTTCGGCGCGGGTCATCTTGCGCTTGCTCACCAGACCGTCGAAGAGGTCCTTGATGTTCTTCAGGCCCTTATCGAGAGCAGCCTGGTCGATATCCTTGAGCACGACGCGATAGCCGGCATAGGCAGCCGCCTGAGCGATGCCTGCACCCATGACGCCGGCGCCGAGCACACCCACGGTCTTGACCTTGATTGCGGGAGCGACGCCCTCGGGCATCTTCTTCGATTCGGTGTCGGCGAAGAAAATGCCGACCAGGTTCTTCGAAACAGCCGAAGTGGCAAGCTTGGCGAAGGCCTGGCATTCCACCTCGAAAGCCTTGTCGAGCGGCATGCCCCAGGTCTTCATGATCACCTTCAGGGCTTCCAGCGGCGCCGGATACTTGCCCCGGGTCTGCGACATGACCACATTGGTGGCCTGACGCTGGAAGAGCATGCGACCGGCAGCGGTAGCCAGCCCGTACTCCATGGCCTTCTGCTGGAAGGACTTGTTGAAGCGGGCCGGCTTGGCGCCAGAGGCGATGGCCACGGCGCGCTTGACCAGATCGGCAGGAGCGGCAGTCTCATCCACCAGACCGAGGCGCCATGCCTTGATGGCGTCCACACGGTTGCCGGTGGAGATGAGGGTGAAACCTTCCTGCAGCCCGATCAGACGGGGCAGACGAATGGTGCCGCCCCAGCCCGGAATGAAGCCGAGCTGAACTTCCGGCAGACCCATCGAGGTCTTGGGATGGGTGGCGGCGATGCGATACTTGCAGGCCAGGGTCAGTTCCAGACCGCCACCCAGACAGGTGCCGCTGACGGCAGCCACAGTCGGGTAGGGCAGCTTGGAGATGCGGTTGACGGCATCGCGACCAGCCTTGCAGGCATTGTAGATGTCACGGGCGGGACGGGTCTGCAGGAGACGGATCTCCTTCACGTCGGCGCCGGCAAAGAAGCAGTCTTCCTTGCCCGAGGAGATGACGAGACCCTTGACGTCGGTGCGGGCCTCGAGAGCGTCCATGGCAGCGGAGAATTCGGCGAAGAATTCCTGCGACAGGACATTGAGCTTGCTGTCGGGGTCATCGATCACCATGTGAGCGATGCCGCCGTCCAGCATGTTTACTTTGACGATTTTTGTCATTTGAGTCCTCTATTCGAAGTTGTTTGGTTTATGGCTTCACCGCCTGAACCGGTCTGCGAATCATCCATTGGAAATATTCGAGACCGGTCAGACGGATGACCGAAAGAAAGACTTACTGAACGTCGGGGTTGCGGATGAGGGTGGCGATACCCATGCCGCCGCCGATGCAGAGCGCCGCCACACCCAGCTTCTTGCCACGCAGCTTGAGCTCGTGGGCCAGGGTGAGGATGACGCGGGCACCGGACATGCCGATGGGGTGACCGAGGGCGATGGCGCCGCCGTTCACGTTCACCTTGTTGCGATCCAGACCGAGCAGCTTCTCGCAAGAGAGGTACTGCACGGCGAAAGCTTCGTTGATCTCGACCAGGTCGATGTCGTCCAGGGTGAGGTCGTTGCGCTTGAGCAGAGCCTTGATCGCTTCCACCGGACCGATGCCCATCTGCTCGGGGGTGACACCCACCGAGACATAGTCAACCAGTTCGGCAAGCGGCTTGGCGCCAAGCTCAGCCACCTTGTCCTCCGAGGCGATGACCAAGGCGCAGGCACCGTCATTGATACCAGACGCATTGCCGGCAGTGACGACGCGGGTGCCGAGCACCGGACCGAGGCTGCTGAGAGCTTCCTTGGAGGTCTTGCGCGGATGCTCGTCGCGGGCGAAGAAGCCGCGACCGGGCACTTCCACCGCATCGATTTCCATGTCGAAGCGCCCGCTCGAGATGGCCTGAGCCGCCAGGGTCTGGCTGCGCAGCGAGTACTCGTCGGCGGCTTCGCGGCTGATGCCGTAAGCGTCGGCCAGGTTCTGGGCGGTGGCAGCCATGGCGATCGACTGCTGATCTTTGAGCAACTTGGTCGGCGCCAGACCGTTGTCGGCCAGGGCGAACGGCACCGGACGCGGTCCAAGCTTGGTGAACTTGAGATACTTGGCGATCATTCCCGTCCAGCGGTATTCACCGGGGATGAGATAGGGCACGGTGGACATGGATTCGGCACCACCGGCCAGAACGATGTCGGCGCGACCAAGGGTGACCAGGTCCATGCCGTGATTGACGGCTTCCATGCCGGAACCGCACTGACGCTGAACGGTCACGGCAGGCGTGCCGGCCGGGAGACCCGCACGCAGAGCCGCGAAGCGTGCGGTGTTGGGGGTATAGGAACTCTGATATCCGTGTCCCATGATGATGTGGTCGACGCTATTGGCGTCGATGCCGGCACGGCGGATGGCATTGACCATCACATGCCCAGCCAGCTTGTCCACAGGAACCGAGCGGAGCGACCGACCGAATGAAGCGATCGGCGTCCGACTGCCGGACAAAAGAAAAACCTTCTTGTGTGACTTCTGAGATTTCATGAGATTCTCCGTCTTGTTTTTAGAACTATTGTCGAGCACTAGATTGGGGATAGCAACACTTTGCCTCCCCAAATAAAAAGACCGGCGGTGGAAACTTGCCGACAGACTCTGCATCATCGCAGAGCCCGTACCGCAAATTCCCACCACCGGAGGCTATGAGAAAGCCGGAGCTACCAAAGACCGTTGGTCTTGAGCAGCTCTTCGGTGCGCGCCGAGATCGTGCCTTTCTTGGCCTTGTTCTCGTTGCACTCCTGGACCATGGCTTCGAACTCGCGCACCACCTTGCGGGCGGTCTCGAGCGCGTTCCCGGTCAAAAGTCCGGCTTTTTCGAGGGCCGGAACGGCACCCATATAGCCGGACATGACCGCCTGCCACTTCTGGTCGCGGGTGAGGGTGAACTGAAGGGAACCGAACTTGAACTCGGTGGGCTCGATCATCACATAGCCGTCGTCCTCACTGAGAGGCTCGGGCTCGTACTGAGGCAAGCAGAGCTCACCACAGATGATCTTCCACCAGTGCATTTTCCAGCGGTTCACCTTCTTTTCCATGTTGGAACCATCGCCCACATCGCAGACGATGATGTCCTCAGGACGTGCACCATAGAAGCGCTCCGGCACGCTGGCGGGGGTGCGACCTTCCTTGGAAAGAGCGCCGTCATGCAGCCAGAACTTCTCACCGGCAGCCTCGAGAGGCACTGCATCGATGATGCCCGGCACAGCGCAGCTGCCACGCACCGCCGCGCCCAAAGGAGCGCTCTCGGTGGCAAGCAGGCGATACGACCCATCGGCGCGGCGCTGATGCACACCAGTCTTGGTGAAGATGAGCTGGTCGTCGCCGACACAAGCCATCGTCCAGTACTTGGTGGGCCAGCTCGACACCTTGCCTTCCAAGAACGTACCGAGCTTTTCAGAGCTGAGCACGCCGAAGCGAGGGCGAGTCTTTTCGTAGCGGCGCTGCATGAGGGACGCGAAGAGAATCTTCAACATCCCGCCCCGGCGGGTGAGCAAACTGGCGAAATCGACGTCCAGCGCCGTTTCGACCGTGGTCCTGGCGTCCATACCCGAAGACATGAAGACGGTGGGCAAAGAGCCACCACTGATGCCGCCGATGGACTTCCAGTTTTTGATTCCAGCGTGGTTGCACGCAAGCACTACTCCTGCTCCCGCAAGGATAGCCCTGGACCCGCCGCTGGAAATAAGCAAGTGCATCTCCCTGGACGGACTCTGGTCCGACCGGGAATTATTCGTATTTGAGCTCATTTTTTAGCTCCGTGACACTTTTGGCGGATGCCAATTAGCAGGCTCAGAACCTAAAAGATCACCCGCATCCGATTTGGATGCTGAGAGGGTTCCGAGACAATGAAGGGATGAAGAAAAGAAGAGTTGGTTTAGTCCTACTGAGAGGCAAAAAGAAAAATGCGCTCAGAGCCTATTTGATCGCCTATCTTGAATCCAAGAGCTAAAGCAGGCTTTTAATACAGCCACTCATGAATGTTCATTTAGAAATGCTGCGATTTATTAACCGATATCGGTTTGATAACAAAACAAGCGAAAAGGGCGGCATTCTCAGCAAATAGCCCAGCTAGGCCAATCAAACCTAGACACAGCTAGAACAGCTATTTCACAGGCAAATGCGCAAGCCGCGCCACCACTTGAAAACAGCAAACTTAAGCCCACTTTCACCTACAAAAGTCAAACTTTGCTCATTCTTGAAAATGCTCTTGAGATCAGATCTACCAATCGCCTAGTTTTTCTTGTCCTTTCTTCTTTTTCTGTCCATGGTCTGTAAAGCACCCCCCAAAAGCTAAGACCTGTTATTTATGCGCAATTCCGAGGTTCGCTTTCGCTTTGTCGAGCCTCTGCTTTGTGCCGACTTAAACAGCGCTCCACCGGTCTCTTGCAAAAGAGCCACGGCTGTCGGCGCCCAACTCCAACCAAACTGAAGGAGTTCCAAATGTCTGGAAAAACTGAAATTCTCCTCAACCGTTTCTGGTCCCATGTCTTTACCAGAGGCGACAGCGAAGCGGTGCTCGTCAACAACCCGCGTAAGGGTGAAAAGTCGGTCATCGTCACCGGCGTCGCCATCGGAGCAGGCAGCGGCGCTGTCATCGTGGAAGCTCCGCCTCTCATGCCGGTGCGCTGGGCCGACTGCGGCGCCGTCGTCGCCGAGATCATGAGCCAACTCGCCGCCCTCGGTGTCCGCCGCGGACACCGCGTCGCCATTCTTTCCTGGAACTGCCCCGAATGGGTCTGGACCGACATCGCCATCCAGAGCCTCGGCGCCGTCACCGTGCCTATCTATCCCAACTCGGCCGCCGACCAGGTCAACTTCATCCTGGCCAACTGCAATGCCTCGGTGCTCGTGGGTGAGTCGCCAGCGCAGACGCAGAAGGTGCACAGCGACAGCGGCGTGGTCACTCGCCTCTTCGGCGACCTGACCGCCCAGAGCTTGCATCACAAGGTGCGAGTGCTGGGTGACCGCAAGGCCTTCAAGCAGGAACCGGACACCTTCGACACTCTGCCGCTCACCCCCGGGGCTGCCGCCATGATGGCGCAGATGCAGCAGAACTTCGCCAGCGTGCCCTTCAAGGAAGCGACGGTCGGCGCCGCCACCGCCAGCGGTGTGAATGCCGGCGATATCGCCACCATCATCTACACCTCCGGCTCCACCGGCCAGCCCAAGGGCGTCGTGCTCACCCACGGCAACATCGCCGCTTCGTGCACCGCCCTTTACGGTCATGGCTTCGACTTCAACGAAGACGACCTCTACCTCAGCTACCTGCCCCTGGCCCACGTCTATGAGCGCGTGAACGGACAGTTCATCTGCCTCTGGCGTGCCGTACCCACGGTCTTCTGCAAGGTGGAAGAGGTGAGCAAGTATCTCAAGCTGGCTCGTCCCACCATCATGCTGGGTGTGCCGGCAGTCTGGCGCAAGATCAAGGACCGCATCCAGGCTGAGATCGACAACGCCAAGGGCTTCAAGGCCAAGTTGCTCAAGTGGGCCTTCGCCACTCGCCCCGGCTCCTTCTCGAGCTGGCTGGCCAATCTCATCGTCTTCAGCAAGATTCGTGCCAACCTCGGTGGTCGGCTGCGCATCATGGGCTCCGGTGGTGCCCCCATCTCCCCCGACGTGCTGAGCTTCTTCAAGTCGGTGGGCATGAACATCATCCAGGGCTACGGTCTCACCGAGACCTGCGGCGGCATTGCGGCCAACAAACCCGACAACATCGTGGTCGGTACGGTGGGCCCGGTCATCGACGGTGTCGAGATCAAGCTCGTTCCCGAGCCGGGCAGCACCGACGGCAGCGGCGTCATCTGGCTGCGCGGCGGTCCGGTCTCGAGCGGCTATTACCAGCTGCCCGAAGAGAACGCCAAGGCCTATGACAGCGAGGGCTGGTTCAACACCGGCGATCTGGGTCGCTTCGACGAAGGCGGCAACTTGATCATCACCGGTCGCAAGAAGCGCCTGCTCAAGACCGACGGCGGCAAGTATGTCGCCCCCGAGAAGATCGAGAAGGCTTTCGACGGTCATGCCCTGGTGCAGGCCATCGTTCCGGTCGGCGATGCGCGCCCCTTCATCGGTGCGCTCATCTTTGTCGACAGCCTGGTGGCAAAGGAACTGCTCAAGAATCGCGGCGTGGCTGTGCCGGCGGGAGATACCGCCAGCCAGCAAAAGTTCATGGTCAGTCACCCGGAAGTGGTGGCAGCCGTGACGGCCGCGGTCAAGGAAGCCAATTCGCGCCTCGAACAGTGGGAAACTGTGAAGAAGTTCGAAATTCTCGAAGACGAAGCGACCGTGGAAAACGGTCTGCTCACCGCCACTCGCAAGATTCGCAGCGAGGAGGCGGCAAAACGCTACGACGCTCTGGTCACCAAGATCTACACCAAGAACGGTCACTGATCTGAACTGACAGCAGCGATTGGTCGGTCCCACCAGTTAAAGGGTTGCACCTGCAACATCATTAATCGGTGGGACTGATCTTTCATTGCAAACTTAAACCAACCGAACCCCTGCACAAACAATGCAGCGGGTTCGGTTTTTTTGCGATGCCTCTTATATGCTATAGTTAGCCATTCTTTCTCCGTCTCTAATTTCTTAGTCTTTAGCTTCTGACCCTCAAGCTTTCCTCAATAAGACAGATCTAGATGCTTGGCTTTCTCACGGTCTTTCTCTGCTTCGCTCTGACGACCGAGTTTTTCTAAAGCCTTAGCCCTTCCCCAATAGCCTGTTGAAAGATCCGGACAAGACTTGATCACCCGCTCAAAATAGCCCAAAGCAAGCTCGGCTTTACCGGTCAGCAAGTACATGTCACCGGCGTCATAAAGATTCATATGATAATCACGGCTTTTCTTATGCGCCTCAGCCGCCACAGCAAAAGCCTTACCGGCATCTTGATAGCGCTTCAGTTTCTTGAGAGAAACCGCCCGCATTCGATAGACTGAGTCCGTTGCAGGTTTCTCATGGGCGATCAAAGCGTCGCAAGCCTTAATGCCCTCTTCCAGCCGACCACAGAGGCAATAAAGCGCCGCCCTCTTTTCTAAATATGGCACGCAGCCAGGCGCTAGTCGGCAGGCCTGCTCTTGATCGGCAATAGCCTTATCAAAGTCACCAAGCTCTTTGTATAAATCAGCTCGGGCATTATAGACATCGGCGCTCGCGGCATAAAGACGTGCCGCTCGGTTGAAATAGTCTAGGGCAAGGCTATTCTTCATCTCTTTGCGGGCTTGATCGCCTTTGCCCAAAAGCTCCATAACACTCTCCGGCTTAGCAGCCGAAGCACTATCACAGCAAGCAGCCCCTGCCAGCAATCCCAGCATAAGTAAGGCTCTAGCTAAATCGGTCATTTGATCGACTCGTTCATTTTTAGAACAAAGCCACGCAAAAGATCGGTCTCACGTTTAGTCGGAAGAGCCCTTTGATAAAAGCGGCGCAGCTCAGAGAGAATTTTCTCGGCATTATAACTGCGCGAAAATCCCACTCTATCAAGCAACAAAGCAATATCGGCGCTAACCTCATCGATCTCGGCAAGAGTAGAGGCGCATTCCTGCGCCTTTTCATCAAGGCATAACTGAGACTGATTATTGCAAGAATAAGCTCGAGCCGCCTCGTAAGCAGACAAGCCAACCGCCATAGACAAATTGAGAGAAGAAAAATCGGGGTTGGTCTCGATAGTGGTAAGCTCGTGACAGAGAGCTAATTCGTCATTGCGCAGACCATCGCGTTCGTCGCCAAAGACAAAAGCCACTTTATTGTTCTCAGCAAAAACAGGCAGATTTACGTCTTGCAAGCACTGCTCTAGAGGCTTGACCTTTATGTTGCGATTGCGCGTGCAAGTGGTGCCCAAAGCCAAACCAACATCGGCCAGGGCACTTGGCAAACTGTCGAACAAACGAGCGTTCTTGAGTAAATCTATGGCATCTACAGCCATTCTTCTTGCTTCAGAATCTTTGTATTCGCGGGGCGCATTGACAAAGCGCAAATCGCTAAAGCCAAAATTTTTCAGCACCCGCGCCGTTGCCCCGATATTGCCGAGGAACTGCGGTCTAACCAAAACAAAAACAATATTGCTTTTCATATTCCACTCAAGTAAGAAAGCTCAAATAGTGAGACTTGATCACCTCGGTACCCGCCTTGCTGAAATGCTTATCGGTTTGCACGATACTGACTGCTTCAAAGACAATCTTATCGCCTCTCTTCTCTGCCACAAAACCACTAGACAACTTCTCAATTCTTTCAAACAGACTTGTCGATAGTCGGGGAGGGCGAGCCAAGGTAATCCAAAAAATGCGGCGATGCAATTGAGCAGCTTTCAAAAGCTCAGCGACCTCATCTCCCAATTCTTCAAACAGCTCATCAAGACAAGTATTGACCAACCAAGTCAATCTACCGTCAAGGTCCAGCAAAGGGGCGACGATCGCACCACCCACGATACTAAGTCCGGCTATAGACAAAAGTGGTTCTCTAACAGCCGCGCAAGAAGCAGCCAAAATTCGGTCTAGATGCCGGGCCAATGCGCCGTGCTTGACATAACCCGGTAGCCCGAAAAGAGTGAAATGAAAAGATTCGGGCTCATAGACTGCAAGTTCAGAGACAGCTAGGTCGGGAAACTCTTGTTTGAGCTCGGCGGCAAGTTCTGTCGAGAGTTCGGCAAGACTGCCGCAAGCGGCGGGCACCCCGACAAGGGCATAAACCTTGTCTTTAGTCAGATCTAAGACTGCACCTTGCCGACCAGCCAAAAGCTCTAGACGTGCTTCATCATGAAGCTTCTCGAAAAGCTCCCGCTGCTTTGAAACACCTGCTGAGGTCATATTCACAGCCTAATTTTATGACATCTAGAGCTAAGTTAAAACCTCTCTCGTATACTGTTTTAGTTCAGGTTTGTGGTTTTGATTTTTACCAGGTGATTTAAAGTGAAATCGATTACAGTCTTTTGCGGCGCCAGTATGGGACACAGCGACGAAATTAAAGCCGCTGCAGCCGAAATGGGCCGCCTGATCGCCAAAAGCGGGCGCACCTTGGTCTATGGCGGAGGCAAAGTAGGGCTGATGGGCGTAATTGCCGATGCCGCCCTGTCCGAAAAGGGCACCGTAATTGGTGTCATACCGCGCTTTATGCAAAAGAGAGAAGTAGCCCACGAAGGACTAAGTGAACTAATCTTGGTCGATACGATGCATGAAAGAAAAGCGATTATGGCCGACAAAGCCGACGCCTTTTTAGCCATGCCGGGTGGTTACGGCACCCTTGACGAGCTTTGCGAAATTCTCACCTGGCATCAAATTGGGCTGCACCGTCGCCCCATCGGCATTCTCAATACAATGGGCTATTTCGATTCTCTGCTCACATTCTTTGATGATGCGGTAGAAAGCGGCTTTATTCCTGCCTCTCTGCGAGCCATATTGCTGGAAGCAGCCAGTCCAGACAAGTTATTGTCCCTTCTGGAAGCACACTATACAGCCGTTCAGCCCGACGAAAGTACGGCTCGCACCTAAAGGCTTTGCCAGATCTCAGTTTACAAACTGCGCAAGCTCTTGGCGTACGGCGTTCATACTTTCATAGCGCTCTTGGGGCGACTTTGCCAAACAGCGCATAATTATCGCCTCAAGCCCGGCAGTCCCCCCTGTCAGATTGATTGCAGGCGGGGTTTCATTGACATGCTTGTAGAGAATATTGAGGGCATGGTCTCCAGAAAAAGGCGTAACCCCAGTCAGAGCCTGATACATTACACAGCCCAAACTATAGATGTCGCTTCTGTGATCAAGCTTCTGTCCCAAACACTGTTCCGGGCTCATAAAGCGCGGGCTGCCCATGACCTGACCAATTTGAGTGAGACTATTATTTGAGAGAACTTCACTTGTCTGCATTTTGGCGATGCCGAAATCGAGCACCTTTACAGTTTCAGCCTGGCGACCCAATAAATAGATATTGCCCGACTTGAGATCTCGGTGTATGACGCCGTTCTGGTGCACATGCGCCATACCGTCACATACCTGCATAAAAATACGACAAGCACGAGCGGCGTCTATGACACCATATCTGGTTATTTCTGTCGAAAGACTGCGCCCTTCCAGAAACTCCATAACAAAGAAAGCCCGTCCCTGATCTGTACGACCATAAGCCTTTAGGGCGAGCAAATTAGGGTGTTTTAGCTTACTCATTGTCAAAGCTTCTCTCTCAAAGCGCAATCGACATTCATCGTCTAAAGCTACATCTTGATTGAGAACTTTGATGGCAAGCAACTCTTCGCTCTTCAAATCTCTAGCCTGATAAACAGACGACATACCGCCGCCGCCGAGCGACCTGATAATCTGATAGCGATGAGAGAGTATATCGCCAGGGCTGAAACCTTCATCAGAGCCTGGATCACTCCACACGCCCATAAGCTTGGCAATTGAAGAAGCACTTGGTGTAGAAATTGGTGCAGAGCTGGCTGCAGCCTTCGCTGTCGTCGACTCATCCACCGACTCAGCATTGCGCATATCAACAGTATTGCGCATATCAAAAGAACAAGCACATAAGTCTCGTTCCTTCTGGCATACACGGCAGATAGAATTGCCTTCAGTCATGGCCGCAACCTTAAGCTTCTAGCTTTTGGCTGCCTTTCTCTCCTCTTCCATCCACTCACCAAAGAGCTTACCCCAACTGCCATGGTCTGGCGCCAAGCTGGTGGCTTTACCTAGGTACTCTATGGCCGTGTTCAGATCACCCTTGCGTCTTGTTACCAGGGCTTTGTTAAACCAGATAAAGGGCTGCTTGGGACTCTCTTTCTCCAGTTCGGCAATTAAAGACAGCGCTTCATCGTCTCTTCCTATCCTGGTGTAAAGTGTGGTCAAACCCACTTTCGCCCGCAGCGCTTCCCAACTACCGGGCTTTGCCGCTATCACCTTCTTCAAGGTCGACTCGGCTTCGGCATACTTGCGATCATTCATCAAGAAATAGCCACTGCTCACCTGATAGCCCCAGTAGAACTCATCTTCAGGCCTATGATCATTGAGATAGGCGGCAATCATAGACTGGGCAAAGCAACGGTTGAAACCTTCCCCGGGAGAATTGCGCAAGCGCCCCAACTGCGGCATATATTTATCTTCGGCAATGCGATGAGCCAAGGCATAAAGCCCGCGCCAGGCCTCCTGAAAATCAGGACGAACCGATAGAGCGGTGAGCAGATAATAGCGAGCTTCAACATCTTTGACCAACTGCGCATCGGCAAAAGCAATGGCCGCCATTGTATAGATGTCGTTCACATCATAATCGAGCGACTTTATGAAAGCCTGCCGGCTCCCTTCAAACTTGTTCTGATTCTTTCTGGCATTGGCCAGTGAATGCCAATAGAACTTATCGCTGGGTGATAATTCGGTACATTTCAAATAACATTTCTCGGCATAGTCGAACATGCCTAGTTTTTCATACTTACTACCGATTTCAGACCAGGCGGTAGCTTTCTTCTCAAGCCCAGGAGGGGGAGTTTCGAGCGGACCGGTGGAGCCTTTTTTGATACCTAAACTGGAGAGATCAAACTCCAGTTTCTCAGGTTCTTTCTGCCCATCTTTGCCATTGCCCAAATATGTACAACCACTAAGAGTGCCTGCCAAAGCAATACTAGTGAGAGCAGTGACGGCAGTGAGCGCCAAACGAACATGCCTGTCTAAACGACTTATCCCCAAACCAGCTCCGGCATTGACTGAACTCATCTACTCTCCTTATTGAAAGGTCGCCACTGCTTCAGATTGCGGCGACCTTTCTCTTATTGCATCGGTATAGTGGCTTGCTTGTTCAGCTTAAGCACTAACGCGAAGTGGTTGTTTCTTCGCCCGATTCTTTTTCGTGCGATTTGTCGGATTTATCGCCTTTTCCAGCTTTTTCAGCTTTCTCGGCTTTTTCCTGTTTCTCGCCTTTTTCCTTTTCTTCTTTCTCAGGCTTGGCTTTTTCGACTTTCTTAGCCAACTTTTGGAATTTGACATTCTCGCCGTCCAAGACGGTCTCGATTATGTCGCCTTCTTTGAAGTTGCCTTGCAGTACTTGCTCGGCCATATTGTCTTCAAGCATGCGCTGAATAGCACGACGCAATGGTCTTGCACCATAGGTGGGGTTGTAACCCTCTTTGGCGATCAGATCTTTGCAGTCGTTGGTGATATTCAGCTCCATACCTTGAGCCTTGATGCGGCTCTGTAGGTCGGCCGACATGATGTCGACGATGTGGCGAATCTCTTCTTTGGTGAGCTGCTGGAAGACAATAATCTCGTCGATACGGTTGAGGAACTCGGGTCTGAATGTCTTCTTCATCGAATCCATGACCAAGTCGCGAATCTTCTTGTAGCGATCGGCATGTTCGGCTTCGGCGGTCTGCACCTGGAAACCAAGTGTGAGAGCCGTCTTGTCGATGAATTGAGCACCGACGTTGGAAGTCATAATGATGATCGTATTTTTGAAGTCAACGGTGCGACCTTTACTGTCGGACAATCTACCATCATCGAGAATTTGCAGAAGCACGTTGAAGACATCAGGATGAGCTTTCTCGATTTCATCGAAGAGCACAACCGAATAAGGCTTGCGACGTACTTGCTCGGTAAGCTGACCACCTTCCTGATAGCCGACATAACCGGGAGGAGAACCAATCAACTTAGAAGTTGTGTGGTGCTCCATAAATTCGGACATGTCGATACGGATCATGTTGTCTTCCGAACCGAAGAAATAACCGGCTAGCGCCTTAGCCAACTCAGTTTTACCCACCCCGGTCGGACCAGAGAAGATAAAGGAGCCGATCGGACGGTTGGGATTCTTCAAGCCGACACGGGCACGGCGAATGGCTTTGCAAACCGCTTCAACGGCATCGTTTTGACCGATGACGCGCTGGTGCAAGACATCAGACATATGCAAGAGACGCTCAGATTCACCTTCGGTGAGCTTGAGCAAGGGAATACCGGTCCAAGCGCTGACCACATGAGCCACTTCTTCAGCGGTAACAACCGGTTTCTCGCTCTCTTGCTTGGCCTTCCAAGCAGTCTGAATCTCGCGGATTTTTTCAGAGAGCTTGGTCTCGGCTTCACGCAGATTGGCAGCCTTTTCGAACTCTTGGTTGCGAATGGCCATTTCTTTATCGCGACGTACTTGGCGCAGCTCTTTTTCCACTTCTTTGCCTTCCGGCGGCAGAGAGCTGGCGCGCAGCCTTACTCTTGATGAAGCTTCGTCGACTATGTCGATAGCTTTATCAGGCAAGAAGCGGTCAGAAATATAACGATCTGAAAGTTTGCTGGCTTGCTCAATCGCTTCATCAGAGATGATCAAGCGATGGTGTTCTTCGTACTTGGGTCTCAAGCCGCGCAGAATCTCGATTGTTTCATCAACCGAAGGCGGATCAACGATAACCGGCTGGAAGCGGCGTTCTAGAGCGGCATCGCGTTCGATATGCTTCCTGTACTCGTCCATGGTGGTGGCGCCGATGCACTGAAGTTCACCACGAGCCAGTGCTGGTTTCAAAATGTTGGCGGCGTCGATGGCACCTTCGGCGGCACCGGCACCAATCAAGGTATGCAATTCATCGATAACCAGCATGACATTGCCGGCTCCTCTGATTTCATCCATGATCTTTTTGAGACGCTCTTCGAATTCGCCACGATACTTGGTACCGGCCACCAAAAGACCGATGTCGAGCATGACAATCTTCTTGTCCATCAAAATTTCTGGCACATCGGCATTGGCAATGCGAATGGCTAGACCTTCGGCGATGGCTGTTTTACCCACACCCGGTTCACCGATAAGCACTGGGTTATTCTTGGTACGACGCCCGAGAATCTGAATTACACGCTCAATTTCTTTCTCGCGACCGACCACAGGGTCGAGACGATTTTCCTGCGCGGCTTGGGTCATATTGACACCAAACTCGTCCAATGTAGGGGTCTTAGAGCGACCAGTAGAGGTAGAACTGGAAGATGAGCTACCTCCGGCGGTGGCAGCACCAGACTCACCCAAGAGTCTAATTACATGACTTCTCACCTTGGTCAGGTCGACGCCGAGATTTTCCAGAACGCGGGCGGCAACGCCTTCGCCTTCTCTAATCAGACCAAGCAAAAGATGCTCGGTACCAATGTAGTTATGACCGAGTTGTCTGGCTTCATCCCAGGACAGCTCCAAAACTCTTTTAGCACGCGGAGTAAATGGAATCTCAACAGCGACAAAGCCGGAACCTCTGCCGATTATCTTTTCCACTTCCACCCGGGCGTCTTTCAGATTGACTCCCATAGATTTCAGGGTCTTGGCAGCTATGCCGGTGCCTTCACCGATGAGCCCAAGAAGAATCTGCTCCGTGCCCACAAAATTGTGACCAAGCCTGCGCGCTTCTTCTTGCGCGAGCATAATGACCTTGATCGCCTTCTCCGTGAACCTTTCAAACATTGGTCTAAGCCCCCTGGGATATAACGATTACATTCTAACACCATGCAATCACACATTATTCGGCTGTAGAGCCAATTTCAGCAATTGACAGCTTATGAAAAGTTGAAGAGGCGCCAAAAGGCGCCCCGGCTCTTGCAGTCAGGAAACTAAGTAGAAACCTAAAATCAGATCGGCCTTAAATCAGGCGTGGGTCTCTTGACCAACCGTCAGCTGGGCAAAGTCGCACTCCTTAGCCGAGCAGGCGATTTGGTCGCCTCTCTTCAGGGTCTTGTAGACCAAGAGGCTATTGCATTTCGGGCAGAAATTAGAGCCTTTCGGTCCACCGCCGGTCAGGGGCGGATACCAATAAGCGCTGGTGCATTCATTGGCGCCGTAATTACTGCAACCCCAAAAGACTTTGCCGTGACGTGATTTCTTCTCGACTATATGACCACCACAGCCTTTGCGAGGGCATTCCACACCGGTTTTCTTCAGTATGGGACGCTTCTCCTGACAAGACTCGGCTGTACAAAGCAGATAATCACCATAGCGACCATAGTGAATCACCATGGAAGATCCGCAGGTGGTGCAAAGCTCATCGGATGGTCTATCTTCTGGAACAGGCTTGCCGTCTTTGGTTAGAGCTATCTTGGTGGTGCATTCGGGATATCCGACACAACCCAAGAACTGACCATAGCGAGAGGATCGAATAGCCATGGCTTGACCACAAGCCGGGCAAAGCTGATCAGAGAGAATGAGAACTTTGTTCATGTTCTCTTCCGCTTTTTTCAGAGTTTCGGCAAAAGGCTGATGGAAAGCCTTGAGCATGCCGCGCCAATCCACCTTGTCTTCTTCCACCTGGTCAAGCTTGGCTTCCATTTCTGCTGTAAAGCCCACATCGACAATATTGCCGAAGTGTTCAACCAAAAGGGCATTGACTGCCTGACCAAGCTTGGTCGGCATCAAGGCTTTCTGCAAGCGCTCCACATATTTACGATCGATGATTGTCGATATAGTGGCGGTATAAGTCGACGGTCTGCCGATATTCAACTCTTCCAGAGTCTTGATCATGCTCGCTTCTGTATAGCGCGGCGGCGGCTGGGTGAAATGCTGACTGGGCAGAATATCTTTCAGCTTCAGCTCTTCGCCTTTTTTCAGATCGGGCAAATTACCGGCTTCATCATCTTCTTCACCTTCTTCAGCCAACTTTTCGCTGGCCGAATCAGTAATTACTTCCTTGGCACTGCGGTCATAAACAATAGTGAAACCAGGGAATTTCTTCTCTGAGGCGGATGCTCTGAAAAGAGCCTCGCCGGCGCCGATTTCCACGGTGCGGGTGAGAATCTCAGCTGATGCCATTTGGCTAGCCATGAAGCGTTCCCAGATTAGCTTATAGAGCTTGTATTCATCGGGTTTGAGCTCATGTCTGAGCGATTCGGGAGTGCGGTCGGGATAAGTAGGACGAATGGCTTCGTGAGCGTCTTGTACCGACTTGCCTTTGCGGGTGTAAATGCGCGGTTTATCGGGATAGTACTCTTTGCCATAGCGCGAAATGATGAATTTCTTGGCTTCATCTTGAGCCTGCTGGGCCACGCGGGTACTGTCTGTTCTCATATAGGTGATGAGACCAGTCGGTCCTTCGGCGCCTAGTTCGATACCTTCATAGAGCTTCTGGGCTATTTGCATGGTCTTTTTGACCGGATAACCCAAGAAAGTAGAAGCTTCCCTCTGCAGTGTGGAGGTGATGAAAGGAGCCTGAGGCTGTCTCTGGCTGCTTTTCTCGTTCACTGCACTGACTTTGAAATCTTGCTTTTCGGTCTTCTTGACTATCTCATCGGCAAGCTTTTTGCTGTCGATGATCATGCTCTGGGCTGTGGATTTTTCAGAGGCGGCGATAACTCGCTTGCCCTGCCATTTAGAGAGCGGGGCGGTGAAAAAAGTTTTGGAGCGCGAACGTGAAAGCTCAGCTTTGATCTGCCAATATTCTTGCGGCTCAAAGCTTTCTATTTCAGCTTCGCGTTCACAAATGAGCCTTACGGCTACAGACTGTACGCGACCGGCTGAACGTCCATTGACTTTGCGCCAGAGCAAGGGACTGATTTTATAGCCAACCAATCTATCCAAAAGGCGCCTGGCCTGCTGGGCATCGACTAATTTCTTGTCTATGCGGCGCGGTGCCTTAATGGCAGCCAAGACTGCATCTTTGGTGATTTCGTTGAACTCTATGCGCAGAAGCTTCTTGTCCGGCAATTCCAAAATCTCAGACAAATGCCAGGCAATTGCCTCACCCTCACGGTCAGGGTCGGGCGCCAGATAGACTTTGTCTGCCACCGAAGCTGCTTCTTTCAGCTCTTTGACTGTCTTTTCTTTGTCTTTGAGTATCTCGTACTGAGGCTCGAAGTTTTTGCGCACATTCACACCGAGTTTGTTCTTTGGTAGGTCGCGCACATGACCTGCCGAAGCTTTTACTTGGAAGTCTTTGCCAAGTATCTTGCTTATGGTGTTTGCTTTTGCCGGAGATTCAACGATTACGAGGGATTTGGCCATTTCTTTTATCTAGTTCTTTGTTTTTCTGAACGGAGTCTTGAATACCTTGACCGGCGAGCCTGTCAAGATACACTGCTGGAGGTCGAGTATATCACGGTAGCAAATATCGCCCCAAGATTACAAATTTATAAGCTTGCCTGCTTCCACTTTTTCAAGTGCACCAAGAAGCAGTCGGGAATCCTCCCCGTGACTTTTCAAATCAAATATTCGACCTTCCGCAATACTTGCAACACTTGCAACATCAACCGCTTCTTGTTGGTCCTCGCCAGCCTGCCTGTATTCCTTTATATAAGCTTTTGAGAAAGAGATCTCTATGGCAAGGTGGTCGCGTCCGTCCGCCCCACCCAGATAGGGCTCGCCATTCACCTCGAAATAACTGCTCCACTCTATGAAGGCGACTGGATAAAAACCGTCGGCATTCTTTTCTGACAGCAGCTCATCCAATTCCATCGCCAGAAAGTCCAAACTGGACGATGCATCTTCGCGCGCTCTGTAGAGATCAAGGTGGTAAAGAGGTAGACGCCCCGAATGATACTCATTGAGCATGGTGAAAGTAGGAGAAGAAATCATCTCTTTCACACCAAGAGCAGCACCGACGCTCTTTACTAAGGCAGTCTTGCCCGCCCCCAAGGGACCGTTCAAGCCAATAATCAAACCTTCGCTAAAGCGACACTGACAGAGCACCTCGGCCAAACTGCGGCCGAACTGCAGGGTTTCTTCTAAGTTTGCAAGCGCGAATGCCATTTTTAATATAGTAAGGTCTCAGCCAAGGACCGCGCGAGTTTTGACCCGGATTTAAACCAGGTGGGGAACCTCCTTGCCACCTTGCCGTTTCCTACTCCGCCTGAAGCATTTGATCAGAACGGTTCTTAGGTATACGTCGGAAGCTCGAGTGGGAACCCCGTTGACTCGAGATTGTAGGACAAAACTTTATAGCTCTGTCCAAGACCGAGACTAAAGGGATCATAAGGGCGCCCGAAAGCAATGTCAACGATCAAATAACATTGACAAAAGAAGCTATTTACTCTTAGCTCCACCAGTGGCGCTCGGCTTATTGGGCTGGGTCGCTTTCTCGCCTTCCGAGCCGTAATAGCGCACATAAAGATTACTGCCGTTCGGCTTCAAAACAGCGGCTCCGGGCACGGCACTTTCCACCATTTGCGACTGCATACCCTGCATAGTGCGGTCAATCTCAGCCTGTTTATCCTTAGCCCGCTGCCGCAACTCTTCCGCTTTCTCTTCGGCCATTTGCTCTCTCAGCCTTGCCATTTCTAGTTCAGGCGAAACAGTGACAGAATCACTGTAGGGACGTATTTTGCCGGTACCGACCGCCCCACCTTTCTGCCCTTCTCTTATCGAATAAGGCACATAGCCTGGAAAACGCTCATGCAAGGGCACATAACTGCCATCGGTATTACGGCTCCATTCAAGCTGGTTGCGCGTCGTCGCCGTGTCCTTGATTTGCTTCACCCTCGCTTGCGCCGCCTCAAGCTCATTGCGAGCCATCGACTCGTAATAACTCTTGTAGCGCTCTTTCTCGCGGGCGGTCTGCCGATCGAGATAGGTTTGCAACTGTTCTTGGCGACTTTGGGACTGGCGAATATTCTGTTTGCTATTGACCTTCTGGTCGCTTAACTGGGCGGGCTGGGCATTTGCCGCCAAAGGCAGCGTGGCAAGCAGTAAAGTCATGGCGAGCAAGAAGCTCAGGCCAAGCCCCAAGCTCCACCCCTCAGGCAAGCCTGTATTGCCACTAAAGCTAAACTTAAAAGTCAGAAAAACCTCCACTGCGGACATTCACCATACCGGCCCAGAGATCTCCATTATATTCAAAAAGTTTGATTGCGAAAGTTTGATATAGAATAACCAGTTAAGCGATAGCCGGCTTGGCAAAAAACGGCAAATATTGCCGATGCCCGCAACAATAAGACAAACACAGCAAAAAATTATCGCCCCAGAAAAATGACAAGCAACGCCACCATTTTCAATATCACCACCAAAGCCGCGGTCCTGCTGGCAAGCTTGGTTATAGGGCAGACTGCTGCGCAGGGACAAGCTTTCTTGCCTCCCGAAAACAAATCTCGATTTATGCCCGCCGCAAGCAATGGGCTAAGACAAGAAATTGGGCAAGAACGAAAGCCGGAAAACAGGACAGATACAGGCGCAGAACAAAGTAGTACCGAGCCGACAGATGGCGAGCAAACAGAAAAAGAGCAAGCAGTGACACCGGTCGGCGATAGTTTGGTCAGCCCGACAGCACCGGCCGCTCCGGCACTAAATATAGTGCCAGCGCCTAATCGCCCGCCTTTGCCCGAGCCGCCCCCGATCAAGCTTCCCGCCATTGCCGGACAAAATCCACCGCCACCCCAGTCATGGCGAGTAAAAGCCGCCAACTTAGCAAAAGCAAGCAGCCTAGACCCAAGCAAAGCAACAACTATTCTGCTTATGAGACCTGCGGAAGCCGTCAAACAACCTCTGCAAAACCGGCTTTGCCAAATCGAAAACAGCAAAATTGAAACCTCTCCGGGCGGCGGGCAGGTTTTGCTCAACCTGGGCGAAGAAAAAGGGATCATCATTATCAAACCAAGAATAGTTGCCCAAAGCCCAAATGCTTGTGAAGTAAGAGCCCAAATAGAACCGCGCAACAAAGTATTGACCCTAGACTTTATGCAAAGACTCTTAGAGTCGCTCAAACAGACAGTGGAAAGCCCTGATACAACCACCTCAATCTAATTGAAATAAGTAATGAGCAAGACCATTGTATTAGGAATCACCGGCACTATCTCATCGGGCAAATCGCTGGTGGGAAAGATTCTCGAAGCCCAGGGCGTGCCGGTCATCGACACAGACAAGGTCGTGCATAGCCTCTTGCAAGACGATCTCAAGACAAAGTCGGCTATCTTTGAGACCTTTGGTCCTGCCGTGTTTTCTGCAATAGAGAGCCACGGTTCATCAGAGACACCGCCGACCAAAGCATTATGCAATGCCGATCTCAGTCATTTTAGCGTCGACCGCAAAGCCTTGGGCATGCAAGTCTTCAACGATAGCGCGCTCAAGGCCAAGCTTGAAGCCATCGTGCATCCAAACGTCATCTTGCGCTGCCGCAAACTTATTCAAGACCTACAAAACGACCTCAAGAATAAGCCATTACCAATAGTGGCAGTGCTTGTGCCTCTTTTGTTTGAAGCCCGCCTTGAAAAAGAGTATGACCAAATCTGGTCGGTCTATACCGATGAAAAGATCATCCGCGAAAGATTGAAACTAAGAGACGGTCTAAGCGATAGCGAAGTAGAGAAGCGCCTGCGCGCCCAGTTACCGCAAGAAGAAAAAGCCCGGCGAGCCGACCAAGTAATCGATAACAGCAAGAGCAAAGAAGAAACCGCGCATCAAGTGGAAGTGCTTTTGTCAAAACTAAAGAAAAGCCATAAAGATAGTCAATAAAGGTGGGAACCCCAAAGCATGCCTAGTTTGAAAGCTCAACTCTCTTTTGATTTAGCGCCAAGGCAGGTCTTAAGCACTCTTGCCCGGCTAGGCTATTTTGCCGCAATCTTGAGCCAGGTGCAATTTCTATACAGCCCAGCAGTTTTTGCACAGCCGGCCAAGCAACAGACACGCCCCGCTGGACAAACAGCAAAAACAGAGTCAAATCAAAATCAAAATCCAAACCTAAACTCAAATCTAAAGACCAATACTGCAAGCACCATTAAGATCTATCAAACCAGCACCATTAGTGGTGATTTCGATGTACTCATCGACAATACCGCCGGTAAAGAAGCGGTCAAAATCGTCGATCGCAAAGGTCTGGGCGGGCTGCTTGCCAGCGCTCCCAACTGGGACATAGTGGTCTTTAACAACAAGTTCAGGCGCCAATATCAATGCAATCTAAAGACCTATGCCGGTCTAGGCAAGAAAGCCTTTCTCACCACCGGCGGCTACAACATGAACAAACTGCCTCTGGTCAAAAAAGGTGAATGCGAGTGCCGCGGCATTAAGGGCATTCTCTATAGCACCAAGCCCGACTTTGAAAAGAAACAACAGAAAGATTTAGCCCGCGAATCAGCCGAGCCCCGTTTTCCGCAATCGGCAGAACTGGTGGTCAATCAAAGCAAAATAGCCAAGGAAGCAGCAAAAATAATCGCTCGCTTTTATGGTGTACCAGAGTCAGAAAATTTGCCTATTCAATTTAAGTTCGTCAATCTAAAGGGCGAACTGCACTATTTACTGATCACCAATAGTCTTAGCCTCGAATCACAACCAGCAGCATTTCAAGCACCGCAGGGCTATACCCGCGTCGATGACATCAGTAAGCTGGAAGACAAAGTGAAAGAGCCGCCGCCCGTCAAGTTCAAAGAAACAGTGAGGAAAATAAAATGATCGCTAAGCGATTCAGCCTCGGCAAAATGCTTTTGGCAGCGGCGTCTATACTATTTACAGCAAGTGCTGGCAGTCTAGCAAATGCGGCTCCGCAGTCGAGCGAAAATGCCAGCGAAAAGACAGAGATAAAGACAGCCGGAAAAACAGAGATAAAGACAGACTTAAAGACAGTCGAAAAGACAGACTTAAAGACAGCCGGAAATACAGACTTAAAGACAGCTGGGAAAACAGAGATAAAGACAAAAAGCACGGGCAGACCACCGGTCAAGAAGAAGAAGAAGAAAAGGAAGAAGAAACTCACAGCCAATCAAGCTCTCAAGCTTGTGGAAAGTCGCAAGGAAGTACAGGAGTTCTTTGCCCAGTTCAGCCTTCCTCGCCAGGGAGCAACAGCCGAAAGCAAGCCTGTCATCGACGTTGAAAAAGACGGCAACAAATGGAATGTGCATGTTTATGAATCTCTGCCGGATCACACCGCCACCTTCAATTGGTATAGCGTTGATCGCTACACTGGCAAAGTCACTCCGATGTTTTAAGATCGAAAAAATAGCCTCTAAAGCACAGGACCTAAGGTCGTGCTTTCATTTTGCCTTTACTGTTTTGAGAGCCGGTGCTCAACATAGAGTCTAGATCAGAATCTTTCAAAGCCCCGTCCTCGGCATAGATGAGCTCGCCCATATTTCGTACATTGTAATAGGTTTTTGGCAAAGCAAAAGCAGCTGCTGTTGTTCCTGCAGGCACAAAAGCAGCTTTCTCAACCCTCAAAACTTCATGCGTTGAGCCTTGACGATAATATTTCAGCTCTAGGGGCAGAGCACCAATTGGATAAATCAAACAAATTTTTGATATAGCCTCACTAAGCGGTGCGGACAACTGCACATCCCGCGCCACTTTTAGTATCTGATATGAAGAATCTCCCACCATAGAAATCTTGTAAACATCGGCATTAAGACCGCAGAACTTTTCGCTCCCCAGCTTTGCCACTGCAGAATAATCGAAATGCGGCTCAGAGTAACCGCAATGATCAAGCAATAGTTCCTTGATAGCTATAGACAAATAGTTATGGCTATCATCATTAATCAAGACGGCTTTGCCATATTGAGGGGGCGTGATCACATAACGCACAACACCGCTATCACCAGCCACTCTCTCGCCCTGCAATGTCAACTTAAAACGCGGAAAACAGCCAGTATGACAAACCAATTGCAAAGACTGATCAGCCTTCAAAATACTCTTACTGGGCTTGATTGCCCTTAACCTATTCAAAATCTGTATTCGTTCTTTGCGCCGCTGCAATTCCAGGTCGACAAGGGCCGCCTTCAATTCGATGCGACGAAGCTGCTGGTTGCTAACATTTAGGTTGTAAATCAAAAGATCGCTTGGGCCAACTCGCTTGATAAGACCTAAAGCGGCTGCCAAAGCCTCTTTGCTTTTGCCCTGCAGGTACAAAAGATCAACAGCCAAGCAGTCTGCTTCCAAAAAACTCTCTTTACGTTGGGCCAAAAACGCAAGTAACTCTCTATACTCTTTCACTGCCGCGGCCGTCTTTCTTTGACCAATCAAAGCCTTTATATGAAGTATGGAATATTCTATGTATGGGCACTCAGCTTGTTTCTTGGTAGAAACCGTCAACCGCATCAAGGCACCGCTGCTCTTCTCTAGAGCATCAAAATCGTTATCTCTTTCAGCTTGAACTGCCTGAGTGCGATAGCTGTACCTCTCAGAATTATTCTCAGTATTTTGTTTGCTGTTTTGTTTATCGGGCTGCGCCAGGGCGACTGGAAAGAGTCGACAAACTGGACCGCAGACAGCTTGGTCAAAACCTAAGTCTAAGCAATAAAATAGAGCAAAAGACAGTACCGAAAGAGCAAGTTTTTTTCGCCTCTTTGCTTTGCTATTTCTACTCATGAAAGAGACCATCTAGAACATCGGAAGTGCACTTATCTCTAAAAATATCGGCTTGCTTTGCCGCCTTGGTATAGCCCGGCGGTACCGCCAACATTGTCTCTTTGAGAGCTTTAGATTGGCTGGCAATCAAACGCACCTCTTCATTGTGCTGACCTTTGTTGTTTAGTATGGAAAATTTGATGGTGGGTCCAGGCAAAGGAGGAGCACCAATAAAACGATTGAGCTTTTCACCAACTTGAGCAGGCAGATTGCTGTCGTCCAAAATCCAAATAGTACCGCTCCTAATTTGAATGCGACTGAACTTATCTTTCTTGCCGCTGTTATTGACACCCTTCAGTTGATAGATGAACACTGGAATTTCATCCAACTTACCCACACTATAGTTTTTGTAAGACAAGCCGCTTGGGTCGTCGGGACGCACAAAAACAGCGTTCATGGAAGAAGCCGGTTGCCAGGCCGCCAAACTAGTCTGAAAATAACTCTTGGTCTTATGATTGAGCATGATCACCTGCCAATCGGGTTTGCGCATCACTATCGAAAGCGCCTTATCGCTCAGGTCTAACCGCAATCCTTGCCGACTTACCAAAAGCTCCATATGCCCGACCATGGCACTGCGCTGCCTAAATGAACAACCTTGCTTGCAAAAGGCAAAGGTTTTCTTTACCTCGATAGCCTGAGCAGCGTCTGGAAAAAGATAACTGGCAGCCAGAGGGCCCGATAAAAAGAAAAAGGCGAAAAGCCAAGCCTTGGCTTTGATTTCATTTGAAACCTCTAGCGACAATATAGGCAAGCAATAAACCCCTGATAGTCCAGGCCACTGTCCGCAACCAGTTCCATAATACCAGGCTGCGATGCACCTGCGGGCTGAATTGCACGCCAAGTTGTCCGTGCAGCTGATCGGCAATAAACATTGTTGAAAGCCAAATCAGACCCAAGAGCACCATATTGGCGACAAGTTCGATGGTGCCGGCAAATTTGGGTTTGTCGGCAAACAAAGCAAGCCCTGTAAATAGCTCGGTAAGCATGACCGGCGCCACCACTAATGTGGTAAGCGAACAATGCACCCTTTCATATTCGACAAAATTCTCGCTGCCGATCCGGTCATAAAGTGGATAATGCACTATCTGCACAAACCAAATTAGACCGGTCATAAACCAGGTGCTGATTAAATGCAAGATAAAAATCAAATTGCCCATATCGAGCATTTTCCGCAGACTAGATAAACAACATGTGAACTGCAGTTCCTCAAAGCTTAGTTCTTCGTTGCCTTAGATCAAAATAGCGCGGTTGCATGCTGCTGTACCAGGCGTCTTACGACATTCTATAGTGCGTCAGGGAAATAAGAAAGGACGGTGGAATTACCACCGTCCTTCCTCGACTTCAACAGTATCGAAGCAGGCGCTTAGGCTCAGCGGCCCTTACGCGGATCGATATTGATGAAGGGAATGGTACCGTCCTTGTGGTACTCAGGCACTTCACCATCCCACTTCTCTGCCTTGCGCAGGTCGAGCAGACCGCCGGCTTCTTTCAGAGCGGCGCCCTTGAGCGACATGGCTTCGGCGCGCGCCTTCGAGAGCATTTCGGTCTCATAGGCGCGGGCATCGGCGATCTTCTTCTGCACCTCACCCTGGGCGCGAGCGATGGTCGCCTTCTGCAAGGCCTCGCTTTCAGCCTGCTGCGCCCGCTGCTCGGCTTCCACCTTGGCGTCGATAGAGTCATTGAACTCTTTCGAGAAGTCGAAGTCGGTGATGGCGATCATGTTGATGATGATGGCGCCGCGCAGACCCTTTTCAGCCAGAGCATTGTCGATGGCCTTCTGCAATTCGGCCACCACCTTCTCCTTCACCTCCGAGCGCTTCTGAATCAGATCGTCGGCCTGGTAGTTACCGGTGACCGCCTTGAGAGCCTGCATGACGTTGTTGTCGAAGTAGGCGGCGTTGATGGCACCCACACCACCAATGGTGGCATAGACGCGCGGCCACATGTCATCTTTCACCGAATAGGCGACGGTGATCTCGGTGGGCGCCGACTGACCCTTGGCAGTGGCGGCGGCAGCCTTGATGTGGTGATAGAGCTGTGAGGTCGGCAACTGCACAACCGACTTGGTGGGATTGATGATGGTCGGGCCATCGCCGCTCTTGATCGGGATGGGCTCCACCGAACCGAACTGGGTCACCACACCGACATAACCAGGGTTGACCCAGGTGACGGTGCGACCGAGGAAGGCCAGGCCGATTACGGCCACGACAGCAGCGCCAATCAGGCTGATTTTCTTGATATTCATGATCTTGTCCTCTCTTTTCAGATTGCGCTTACTGCTTGTCGTTGATCATGGGCATCGGCATATTGCCGTTATAGCGCGGCAACTTGCCCTTCCACTTGCCGATGGCGGTCAGCTCCACCAGGTCGGGGTTGTCGCGCAGAGCGGCAGCCTCACGACGAATGGCATCGGCCTCTTTCTTGGCCAGCTCGACGGTCTGGTAGGCTTCGGCTTCGGCACGGGCACGAATCGACTGGGCCTCACCGTCGGCTTCGGCGATCATCTTGGCGCCGTCATTGCGAGCACGTTCGGCATCCTGACCGGCTTTCACCTTGGCTTCGATGGCAGCGGCAAACTTCGGCGTGAACTCCAGATTGTCCAGAGTGACACGACCGACCTGCACAGCGCCGGCGGCTCCCTTGGAAGCAAGAGCCTGCTGCACCAGTCCGCGAATGGCAGCCTCGATTTCATCGCGCACAGTGTCACGGCGCTTGACCAGGTCGGTGGCGGTGAAGTGAGCGGTGACAGCCTTGACCGACTCCTGAATAGCCGGGTCGAGCACAGCCTCACGGAAGTTGTCGATATTGAGATACTCGCGGTAGAAGACCGGCACCTGAGAGTCGACCAGGTTGTAGGAGACCGTCACCACAGTGGTCACCTTCTGCAGGTCGTGCGAGCCGGAACGAGCAGTGGCTTTGTGGGGCGTCACCAGGATGTTGTGCAACTCCACCGAAGAAAGCGGGTTCATCAGGTTGAAGCCGGGCATGAGCGGCTGCGGGTCGAGAACACCGAAAGTAGACTTGCTGCCCACATAGCCTCGCGGCACAACCTTGAATGAGTTCCAGGCCAAGAAGGCGACGGGAATGAGAACGAGCAGCCACTTTGCATAGGCAAAGATGGGAAAACGGGGATTCTCCGGATTGCCGGACTGATTGGGACGATCGGCGTTGCCGCCTCGTGAGAAGGGGAATTTCATGGTTCCATCCTTTCGAATTGGGTTTAACCCAGGTTGATCTACTTTCTTGCCTGCCCTCTGAAGCCAAGTCGTGCGGAATATGCTGAATTTGTCGTTGATTTAGTCTTTGACGGGGTTTTGGCTTCAGAAAGAAAAGGGACAAAGAAAGACATTTTTTTCTAGCTCTTATGAGTACAAAGGCGCTTCAGACCTTAAGAGCGAGATACATTTGCGAGTTTCACTTTGCAACCAGACACCCACCCGACTAGCAAAGAAACGCCAGCGCCTGACATCTTTTAGCAAAAAAATTTCCTTTTGGTAATAGTGAAATCTAGGTGGCACAAGCCGCCTAGCTAAGCTAGCGCAAGCACTTGAAGTCCAAAAAAAATCCGGAAGAGCCTTGCGACCCTTCCGGAATTTTGACCTCTCAATCAGCTACCTTCGACTGACCAATCAGTGATGGTGATGCTGGTGCTGATCTTGATTTTGATCTTGCTGCCCCGGCTTGGCATCTGGCTCTACCGCACCAGGACCACAGATATCACCAGGCAGATGCTGGTGATTACCATGATCGTGATAAGGCATAAAGGTCTGCGGCCAGATGGTCATCAAGACCATTACCACCGCCATGGTCAGATGGGCAATGTCTTGACCAAAGCCAAGCCAATGAGGCTTCTTGAAGTCGTTATAGACCCGGTAGACGTAATAGCCGCCAAACCAGGTCCAGTAGGCAGCCCAAACGACAGTCAAGAGCAGATGCTCGACGGGCATGGCGAACATCCACCACATACCGCCCAGCATGGCAGCATGAGCCAGGTCATACCAGCGCTTGTTGAACGGACGAGTCTTGCCCCAGGTATAGGCTCGCACCATGTACCAAAGGGCGCCCACGGCAAAGAGAACCTGCCAGAAAAGTACCGGCAGAGGCAAAAGCCAGGGCGTCAGGCAGGCCACCATACCAAGCAAGCAGGCGCCATGCCAAAACTCGTTTTCCACGTCAAAATAGCCGTTCACTCGCCGCAAATAGGCAGGCGAGAAGAGGCGAAAGAAATAGAAGGCTGCGCCGAGGGCAAACCAGGCAGACAGCCCCACAATGAGCGGGCTTGCAGTCATAGATAACTCCTAACTGACTAGATAGTGAAAGACTTACAGGGCGAAAGCCCTGCAGAAGCGCCTCCGCTGTTTAGGAGGCAACGCGGGTGTCGGTGTAGGCCTTGAGGTTGGCGTGATAGTCTTCGCGAGCAGCGGCAGCAGCCTGATTGGCCTCGGTCAGACGCACCAGTGCGGCTTCGTAGAGGGCAAACCAGCGGGCTTCCTCGGCGGTGTCGGCATCAAACTGAGCCAGGCTTTCGGCAGTGCGATCCTCGGCATCAAAGTTGGAAGCTTCACGCTTTTCATGGGCGGTACGCCAGTGGCGAGCCAGGTGATGAGCCTCGGCGACAGCCTTGCCAAGCTCGGCCAGGGCGTCGGCAAGAACGGCACGACTGGAACAGATGCTGCACTTGGGGGCTTCGACGCTCTGAGCCGCGACCGCCGAAGCGGCAGTCGAGTTGGCACCGGCGGCGGTGCAAGATGCGGTATTGTCGGTCAGATTATTGGAATCGGGCTGGGACATGATTTTCAACTCCTATGAGTTGTTGTGGAAAGGGCAGCTGCAGGAAATGAACGGCGTTTCTGGTTTTTTTTATTTGCCTGAAAGAAAATGAAATAAATAAGAGATCCTCTGAAACCTATTGCAGTAAAGTACGTCTCTTCAACCGACCTGAGAGATGATTAGGCTCTTGAAAGCAATTGGTTCTAGCGCAACCATATGACCCCCAACCGGGGTATAACCTAATCAAATCCCCCAAGACCCCCCAGGCAAGAGGTTGTAAGTAGTAATGCACTTTCGAGTCTTTGTCGACTGTGATCGCACCCTCGTCAATACCGACCTGGCTTTTTTGCTCAGCCCGGCTCTTTTCGACCGGCGACCCAAGTTTTTCCTACCGGGCAAAGTTGTGATGACAGAGGCAAGACCTAGCGCCGAAGCCTTCTTACAAGCCTTGAAAGAGCACAAATTCGATATTTCCATTCTCACTCTCGGGCACTCTCGCTTTCAGTCTAAAGTTCTCAAGAAGCTCAATCTCTTGCAATACGTCGAAGGCATCTACGGACCCGACAATTGGCAAGAGCTAAAGCGACCAGACGGCTTTGTCTTGATTGACGATATGAGCGCCGATTCAGTCGGTATTGCCTACAAGTTTCGCTGGCTTGGTCGCCACCGCTCACTTGAGAACCTTGATGCCTGGGATGACATGGTGCGTTTTCATCTCATTCAATGCGAACCGTTCACAGGCGGCAAGAAAGACCTTTTGCCGCTAACCGAACATCTAAACGATGTCAAAGAACGCATGGCTTTTCAAATCGAAAACGGCAAAGCCCCTTAAATCAAAGCGATAAAGTCTAAAGGACAAATCGAAAGTGTTTATTCTTTACCATAAATAGTAAAGCAAAAAAAAAAGAGACGGCAGAAACAAATGGAAGATCCACTGTTTCTGCCGCTCTTTCAACTAAGGTCTAGGACTTTTTCAAAGCCCGGCGTACTTGTCGCAGGCATTGAGCAAAGCGCGACGAATGCCCGGTTCATTCATCGAATGACCAGCATCGGGCACCACGATGAACTCGACTTCGGGGAAAGCCTGAGCCAATTCGAAAGCCGATGTGGCCGGGCAGACCATGTCATAGCGACCCTGCACGATGGTGGTGGGAATATGACGGATAAAGTCGACCCCATCGAGCAACTGCGAGTCACTCTCGAAGAAGCAGTTGTTGACGAAATAATGACATTCGATGCGGGCGAAAGCCGTGGCGAAGTCATCACCGCCGTTGCGAGCGATCAAATCGTGGTCGACGAAGAGCTTGGAAGTAGCACCTTCCCAGATGCTCCAGGCTCTGGCGGCTTCCAGACGCACCTTCTCGTTCTTGCTCGTCAGACGCTTGTAATAAGCCTTGATCAGATTGCCCCGCTCGCGCACTGGAATGGGCTTGAGATAGTCCTGCCAGAACTCGGGAAAGACATAGCTTGCCCCTTCCTGATAGAACCAAGCAAGCTCTTTCTTGCGCCCCATAAAGATGCCGCGCAGAACCAGTTCGGTCACCCGCTCAGGATGCGCCTCGGCATAGGTGAGAGCGAGAGTGCTGCCCCAAGATCCACCGAAGACCATCCATTTTTCGATGCCGAAATGCTCACGCAGAGCCTCGATATCAGAGACGAGATCCCAGGTGGTGTTGTTCTCGAGCGAAGCAAAAGGCTTGCTTTTGCCGCAACCACGCTGGTCGAAGAGGATGATGCGATAAAGGTCTGGATTGAAGAAACGGCGATAGGAAGGCGCGGTGCCGCCGCCCGGCCCGCCGTGCAGAAAGACCACCGGCTTGCCTTTGGGGTTGCCCGACTCTTCGAAATAGATAGAGTGACCGCCTTCCACATCCAGATAGCCGGTGCAGAAGGGCTCGATCTCGGGGTAGAGTTCGCCTTCCTGCCGGGTCACAGGCTTTGTTTTTCTGATTTTCTTGACCATGTTGTTTCCTGCTTTCTTTGCTGAAAGTCTAGCAGTTAATTGAACTGCCTGTTGATCACTTGCTTGAAATGCCTCTTGCGCAGGGTTCTTCCGTTTACCGAAAGATACCGCGTCACCGAGACATTCAGCTTGGTCTTGTCCGACACCACCCTGATGATGGTGCGATGTTGCACATGACGCCCCTGGCTCACCATGCTGGTGGTGGCTCGCCCGGTATAGCGCGCTGCCCAGGGCTTTTCGTTGCAAGCCGCCCACGAGTTCGAATTCTCGATGAAAAACTTGCGCTCTTTGATGCGGAATGCCTGCCTGGAAACGATGGTATGACTGCGTTCGCTGCTGCGCTGGTCGAGGGGACGACGCCGCTGCTTCACTTCGCTTTCCGGCTTGCCTTGCGGATACCAGAGACCTTCGCTGAAAGGCGCACCGCGCTTTGACTTGACCGCAGGCAAGTCTTTCACCTCTTGCTCCCGGCTTTTGGCGGGCACCACCGGCAGTGAAAGCAGGGAAGCGCCGAAATCAACTCGACCCACCATGCGGTCTGGGCTTGGCCAGCACATGATCAGCTGAGCGTTTGAGACCGCCAGGCGAATCTTGTGCCCCGGCTTGAAAGTCCATGTGGTGAAATGCAAGTCGCCGTTCAGTTCGTACCACTGGTCGGCAGCCGGCAAGGCAGGGTTGAGCCGCTCTTTCAAGAAAGCCGGATTGAAAAGCCGACCGGTGACAAGAGCCACAGTGCCGTCCGGCGCCACATCTTCCAGCCGCACCGTCCACTTAGCCGTCGGCGAGCTGGCGCTCACCTTAAGCTTGACAGCGGGAAAGCCGACAATTTGGTTGGCGCGTTTGAGCGGTGCGCTTTCCCAAATCAGGCTTTCGGCATCGTCGCGAGCCATATCGCCGGTCGTATCGCCCCACCAAGTGCCGGCAGCAGTACCGCCGAAAGCTTTGTAAGAGAGCGACTGCACTGCAGGACCAAGCGCCGGCGTCAACTGATACTTCTTGCGCCGAGTACCCTTGAGCGGATAATCGAAGCCATGGAAATAGCCGGGCACAGTCTCGATATCTTTGTCGGCGGCATGCCCCTCGCGCACAAAGACCATGAACTCTTTGCGCTTTTTGGCTTTCGACCAGGCCAAGCTTTCGGCACTGCCCGGCAGCAGATAGCGCCTAAACCAAGCAGCCATGCGGTCCAGCCATTCCCAGTTCGGGCCGGGTGTACCATCGTCCGGGCAAGAATGATTCCAGGGACCGATGTCACAGCGCACATCACCCTTGAGCTTCTGGAACATCCTTACGGTAGCGGTGCGATAGCCGTCCAACAGCCCACCCATAAGGTAGACCGGAATGTTGATGCGACTATAGTCTTCCCGCAGACTCTTGCGCCGCCAAAACTCTCCATCGCGCTGATTGCTCAGATAGGTGAAAATCCAGGGCTCTTTGTCGAAGCGCTGCCGGAAGTAGGAAGCATCAAGCTCGTAGCCGGGCGTGCGGGGCAATCCCAGCTCGTGATTGATGAAGAGGTGATAGGGGTCGAGATGCAGGTTGCCGTCGATGTAATGCACGTCGTCGTGAAATAGGTCATCAGAAGCGTGCACCGCGTGAATAGCTTTCAAAGCCGGCGGACGGCGCATGGCCATCTGCAAGCTGTTGAAGCCACTCCAAGAAACACCAAACATGCCGACATTGCCATTCGACTGCGGCAGAGCAGCAAGCTGGCGAATCACTTCTTCGCCGTCTTGCATCTCGATATCGGAATATTCACGGTCCGGATAAGCGCCTTCCGACGCACCGGTGCCCCGAATGTCGACCTTTACCGAGATAAAACCAAGCTGTGCCAGATAACTGAAGCAGGGATAGTCACCGACATAAAAGGTGTCATCCTTGCGGTAGGGAAGATACTCGAGCAGCACCGGGAAAGTCTCGCCGCGCCGCTTGGCGCAGGGCATCCACAATGTGGCAGCCAACTTCAACCCATCGGGCATCGTCAGACTGCGCTTTACCACTCTGTATCTATAGAAACTTTTGAGACTGAGCTTCTCGCTCGAAGCTCGCTTCGATGCAGACTTAGTCATAGGGGTTACCTCAACCATGGTTTGAGCCTCAGAACCTTCCAAACGAAGGTTCCAGACGGGCTTGGTCACTGGTCTTGAAATTGCTTGAGTAGCTTGAAATAAAAAAAGAAAACGGTATTGAGATGCGGGCTGAATACTATGGCTTTCTATTATTAGTGTTCAATGAGCTTCTAATTAGTCTTGCTTTATAACTAGTCATGAGATCACGTACAGATCTAGCGAAGCCCGGCCAACATGCAACCACCAACCCCTGACAACAGCGCAAAACCCTTGCTATTTAAGCTTTTGAGCTGATTGCAACCAGCTTGAGCAATACCCGCCAAATTTACCCAAAGAACCAAAGGCAGCACCCGGTTGTCATGAGATTCTTGCTCAGCGGAAGCGGGTATATAGCAATGGTCTATCTGTATATCTATGCCGCAAGGCACTGGAGACTCTTATGGCTGACAAACCAATCTGCGGCTCGCAACAGCATATTGAACAGGCTGAAGCAAAGAAAGATTCAGAACAAAATCTGGTCGACAAATTTTGGGATGCCATCGGCTTGGGCGCTCCCGCCGATCTAAACAAAGTGCCTTGTGAAACACAGGCTCAAAAGTTGGAAGCAATGCGACCAAAACTGACGCCCCAAGAGAACGACCAGGTAAACAGCAATGTTCGCCAGCTTGAGACAGCTGTAAAAACCGGCAACCTAGAGGCTTTAGGCGACTTCTTTAATCGTATTGCTCCACGCGCCAACGACAAAACCAACCCAGAAGCCTTTCACAAGAGCTCACAGGTTAAAGTTGCCGACGAAACTTTTCACAGACTCAACAAAGAACTCGACAAGTACGGCATAAACTTAGACTACAGATCAATGGGTGTTTATCAAGGCGATAGGTCACCTTCCCTCATAGTCTCTCGCGAGTATCCGCATCCCACAGAAAAAGGTGCGACCATGCACGCCGAGCTCACCCTGCAGGGCGGTACCGACCGACAAATGATGAAATACAGCGGCACCGATAAAGTGACCATTAGGGAAAATGGCAACACCTCTTTTGATAAGTTCAAAGAGGGCGGCGGCAAAACCGCAGCTGAAAATGCCTATGCCACAGTTATGAAACCTTATCTGGATGCCCAAAAGGGACGATAAGCCTGCATTTAAAACTGACGGCCGACAATTCTGCCCACAGTAGTGTCGGACAGCCTAGCGAAAGTCATAGTCTTGTCACCGCGGGCGATGCGATCTTGCAACTCTTTGGTGTAAGCAAGCACTGTCGGGTCGGTGTGCACGTCTACCAGGGTGCCGTGGGCATTGCGCAATAGCTTCAAATAATCTTCGGTAGGCAATTTTGTGCCGGCTAAATTTTTGCCGTCGCGCAACGATATCATAGCCAAAGTCAAATAGTTGACCGGCGCCTGTCCATCCATTCCAGGCTGGGCATAAGGAGCAATCTTACCGTCTTTGAAGTGGGCAATATTGAGACCCTTATTGGCGAAACGTCCCCAAATTACTTCTCTAGCCTCAGTGCTCAAACCACCTTTGGCGTCTTGAATCATCTCTTGCAGAGACATCTTGGCTCGGTCGTTGAACTCCATAAAGGCAACCTGCGAACCGGTGGCTCTAAATCTCTCGGCAGCAACAGTCATCAATCCACGAAAATTGGGGAAACTGCGAGCTTCCGGTGCCAGCCAAATATGCTCGCCCCAGACGGCGTTTTTGATTACTTTGCCATCGACTGGAATCACCTGCGACTGAATGCCGCCGATCACTTTGCCGTCGCTGCCTCTCAAGGCAACAGCATCCCAGGTGCCGTTGCGGTCGGTCAGATAGCCATAATATGTGCTCAGCTTTTCATACTCAGACTTATCAGGAAAAGCTTTCTTGAGACCAGGATAATACTCTTCACGCATCACCTGTTTCATAGCCTTAGGATCACGCAAGGCTAGCTCACGCATACTCTCAACCCCGGCAATGCTAGGCACGGTGTGAAAATCAACTTCTGTAATCACTTTGCCGTCGGTAGACTTAAATCTCTCAAAGTCGCGGCGCCACTGCTCGTCATATGTGACACCGGCCGGTGTCTTAGTGCCGGCAATACGCTCCATGCTCAGTTCGACTTTTCTCGGGTCGCCGACTTCTTTAGCAACCTGTGCTTCCATACGATGTGCATAGGTCTCACCGCCCAGTCTCAACTGACGATATTCCATAAAAGCTTTGACTTCGTCGCCGCTGCGCAAAGTCTGCGCCACTTTATCAAACTCGCCTCTTCTGCTTTTCAAATACCATTCATGGGCAAACTCATGGGCACGATCGGCAGCATTGCCGCTGCCTTGCAGATGCACTTCTTTGCCGCGCAAACTGGTGGTCTCTTGCCCGGTTTTTACCCGCAGCGAAGCCACCTTACCGGCCAGGTCATCGAGAGTTTCAGACTTACCGGCAAGACCGTTTAACTGCAAATCGCGCTCAACCGGATTACCCCTGCCGATGCGGTCGTTCAACTTACTTAGCCCTAAACCAGCCGCTCTTTGAAAACCAGGCAAAGCCATATTGAGAGCAGCACCGGTCAGCATGCTGTTGCCGATGTCTTGCGCACTAGAGAGATGCCCACTGACACCGTCAGACACTAGCTTAGCCGAAGCCGAGCCACCAGCACCCAAGACGCCATAACCAGCTAGTTTGGCACCAAAATTGAGATTAGCCAATTTGGGATTGAACTTTTCATAGATACCAAATGCGGTGAGTGAACCAGCCATGTTACCCATACGGGTTTCACCACTTCGCACATCTCGCAAGCCGTCATAAGCGACAGCACCGCTAATCTGACCGGTTTTGTCGCTCATAACAGTGCGCGAAAACTTAGCAGCGTTCTCGGCTCCGGCTACAGCGGCAACCTTAGCCTCGGCACCGGTGATACTCATTGCCGAACGAATAAGCCCAGAAGCAGCACGACCAGATGCCACATAAACGAGGGCTAAGCCCACGCCCGATACAGCCGCTTGGGTGACGGTTTCTTTGCTGAAGCCTTCACTCTTTCCTACAGCAGCATGCTCGGCACGCTTCACCACATCTTTATCGGCAATTGCCTGGGAAGCTTTGTTGGCGACACTACCAAATGTGTTCACAAAAAGCGCATTATAGGCATCACTGGCGACGTTTGAGAGAGGATTGACCACATTGGCTTCGGTCCAGCTCATCGACTCGGTTTGTTTATTCATATAGATGACTCGTAAAAGAAAATTGCGGTTGGCTATGACTCAATTGTGTGTTTGCAACGTGACAATTACTGGGCAACCCAGTGGGGTAAATACGTAGTTTTGGATTAAATGCCTGCTCGCGGTAATTGAATTCTCTAAAAAATGAGAACGAGTTCTGCTCATTGCCTATATAGATAAACCAAGTTAACCGTCCGGTCGGTCAGCAAAAGAGGCGTAGATACTTGTTTACGCAAGTTCAAAATGTGTTGACGTATTTTGCCGTTGCCAATATCGTGTATGAACTTGCTCCTCACAAAGAAATTTTTTGCACTACAAATCCGCACAACATATTGGATAGATAAATGCGCTACTACGGCTTTTATTTTTGGTTTACAGAGGTTCGCCCGGGGTGAATTGATTCACGTTGCTGAATTCCCGAGGCGGACCGCTTGCAGTAAATGCAGCGGTCTTTTTATTTGAACAAAAAATATTTGAACGAAACTATAAGGAAAGAAAAAATGGCTCAGGCACAAACTAATGAACAGATGAAAGCTCAGCTTACCGAGACCAATCAAAGAAGCGAAGTAAAAATCTCGGAAGGCGTTACCTGCGGCGGCAAAACCCTATTGATTGTAGGCGGACCCTGCTCGGTAGAATCGTCTGAACAAATGCACACAGTCGCCAAAGCACTCAATAATAAAGGCATAAACGCCATCAGAGGCGGCGTCTACAAACCGCGCACCTCACCATACGCCTTCCAGGGCATGGGCGAAGAAGGGCTGGCAATTTTGGGCGAAATATCAAAGACCTACAATATGCCGGTGATCACCGAAGTCATGTCTGAAAAACACGCCGACATAGCCGTTCACACAGCTGACGTTCTGCAAATAGGCAGCCGCAACATGCAAAACTTCGAGCTGCTCAAACATATCGGCAAACTAGACAAACCAGTCATTCTCAAGCGCGGTCTATCGGCCACCCTAGATGAATTCCTCATGGCCGCCGAATACATCATGGCCGGCGGCAACAACAAAGTAATCTTGTGCGAACGCGGCATCAGAAGTTACGACACAGCCACCCGAAATGTTCTCGATCTTGGCGGCGTAGTAGCTCTTAGACAGATGACCCATCTGCCCATCATAGTCGACCCTTCCCATGCCTGCGGCAAGCGTGAAATGGTGGCAGATCTAGCTCGTGCGGCAATCGCCTGCGGCGCCGACGGTCTCATGATCGAATGCCATCCCGAACCGGAAAAATCGGTTTCAGACGCCAGACAAGCTATTTCACTTGAGCACATGCTGGAAATTGTCGAAAGCTTGGTGCCCATCGCCGAAGCAGTAGGCAGAAAAATGCCTGTCGCAGCCAACACTGCCGCCAAAAGAGATGCGGTCGTATCACTGAGCCTGCGCGACGCCATGGCTTCAGAGCTGCATTCGATTCGCCACGAAGTAGACAGACTGGACGCCACCATCGCCACACTTCTCGAAAAGCGTTTGCTCTTAGCTATGGAAGTCGGTGAACTGAAAGCCGAATTGAAGCTGCCCATTCGCGACGTCAAACGCGAACAAGATGTTCTCGATATGGTCGTCAAACATTGTTCAATGCCGCAAATAGCCAAAAAAGTGCGCGAAATCTACAAATCAATAATGGAAGCAAGCCGCATCTTGCAAAAGGAAGAAGCGCAGGAGAAAGAGTCGAAAGTGGCGTAAAGCCGCAAGCGATTTAGGAACAGCGATTGAAGAACTATGGAACCTCTGTTCACTTTGTGATCAGGGGTTCTATTGCTTTTACTGACCCTGACCTGTCCCAAGTTCATCAGCTTGAGAATTTCTCATATCAATTATGTCTATTCATTTCTTTGCCAAACTATTCTTTACTCTGATGAAGACTATCATCGCAATAACCGAGATCATGCTCAGAGTCGGCATGGACACTATGGCAGAAGTAGCATCAATAAACCCCTTACTCTTTTGGTCTGTATAGACCACCCGAGCTTGATTTTGCACTTGCACTGCTTCTCTTGTTTGCGTCGACTCTTGCAACGAATCAGATTTATCCTTCACTCGATCAAGTCGCTCATACTCAGAGGGTGAAGCTATCTCCCCCGTTTCAGTATTGCGATAGTGAGTTATTTTGCCATCTTTGTTCGTCTCTGCTTCCCAGCCCACGCTACATCTCCCTCAAATAGAATCGCCTCTTTTCGCCACAAAAGCTCGCACTAGTATACAAAGACGACCTATATGAATAACCATTTAAGAGGTAAAATCGTAAAGTCGAACTAATCTGTCACTTCCTCAATGAACATCCTCATACTTGGCGGCACAAAATTTCTAGGCAGACACCTTGTTGATGCAGCACTTCTCAACAGCCATATCGTCACTATTTTTCACCGAGGGCTGACAAATCCCACTCTGTTTAAACATAGCACTGTCAAAGAAATTATCGGCGACAGAAAGAACAGGCACGACCTAAAGAAGCTGGAAGGGCATTATGACTGCATTATCGACACCTGTGGTTATGAGGCGGAAGACGTTTCACTTTCAGTGGAAGTTCTAAAGAAAAAAACAGAGAGATACATCTTCGTCTCGACTATTTCTGTTTATCAAACAAAGAGTGGCGTCGCGATAAACGAGAAGTCAGATCTTGTAGAACAACCAATTCAGCCGGAAGAACCTAACTACGCAACAAAAAAGGCTCTCTGCGAAAGCTTCCTTACCAACCTTGTAGACCAAGACAAAGCACTTATAGTCAGACCAGGGCTAATCGTAGGACCCCATGACCCCACCGACCGCTTTACCTACTGGATAAGAAGAGTGAGACAGGGCGGGACAATACTAGCGCCGGGCAGCCGAGAGAGAGTGGTGCAGTTTATCGATGTACGAGATCTTGCTGCATTCATATTGCATCTTGCAGACAACAATAAAACCGGCATCTACAATGCAGTGGGACCAGGCGAAAAACTAACCATGGGCGATTTTCTCGATACCGTCACTAATACCGTTTACGATAACGCGGCGAAGCCGAAGCTAAAATGGGTCAACGAAGAAAGCCTGGAAAAGGCAGGCATACAGCCATGGATGGAAATGCCGCTCTGGCTGCAGGAAAACTCAGACTTGCAAGCAATGATGATGGTTTCTACAGAGAAAGCGGCTCAAGCAGGGCTGAGGTGGCGACCGCTAGACGATACCATTAGAGCAGTCAATGAATGGGACAAAGCAAGAGATGCAGTTGCACTCGGCGCCGGGCTGAGCCCTGAGAAAGAAGAGATGGCACTAAACGGAAACGCTTGAGCCGTAGCTGAAATCCTCCGGATCGAAGCCGCAGTTTTTCTCATCGCAGCCGAAACGCTTGATCTTGATCGACGACAAACAGCTTTAGCATCGACTATGCTAACGGCTAGAGGCTTCCAGAAAGACTGGGTTGACGGACAAAGACATACACTCACGGCGAATTTCTGGAGATAGGTTTGAAATGACAATGCTGAAGCTGTGCCACAAAGACCGGTTGATAGATTCGATCAATCAATGCTTGAGCAAAGCAAATCGTAAATCGAGCTCTTTTTCAAGTTCTAAAATCTGTTGCTTACTTGCCGAAGGATGAGAGTCGAAAAACCGCAACCACGGTTCGCGCAATTTTGCTATTTCTTCGGTCCTGATCTTTTTATTGGCAATACTTCTGAAATGAGCTGGTGATGTTAATTCCAGATATGTGAAAAGTGTCGGATATTTTTGTAAGACTGACAATGGAATCGCGTGAAAAGCAGAGCTACCAGCTTGTGGCACAAACTCTCTATGATAACGCTTTGCAATTTCGCTAATCTCGCCGCTGGCGCTGCCTCCAATCATAAACTCAAAATCAATAAAGTCGTTTCCCCTCAAAATACTTGGCACAGAAACCTTATCCATAGAAAGCACTGCATCCAGCAAGTCCAAGTCTACTTGCGCGTTACCACTGGGCAAAAACAGCTTCACGTCCTCAAAACGACCAGAGCCAGTATTTAGTCTAGCTTGCAAAATTGCCCTATACTTTCTATTTTGCTCAACAGATACATCTAAGCTTTGACTAAACGAATTCCCCAAAAGCCTCGCTAGCTCAACTTCTTCAGGTCTCAAGATAGTATGAGCCATTCCTATTTCAGGAGCGACAAGTGAAGACCAGATCATCCAAAATAAAGCGACAAAAAAGATTTGCAAATTCACCTCTTCAATCTCTCGCTAGTCAGCATTCCACCTTGCTCTGCCATATTTTCACCGTCCGGCTTTGTTCTTCAATACCTTATCAGCTTGTTGAGTCCTCTTAGAGTTAACAGTCTTACCCCCCTGCATCAGCTTTCCATTGCCTCCCAGCCTAATCAGACGCACATACGGGTAAGCATCGAACATCTGATGAATCTCTACTTCGGTCCAAATGCCATCCATCCAATTGTTCGTGTAAACTTGCGTACCACGTCCCATAATGCCGCAATGGGCACTAGTCCCTGCATTTATCTTACTTGGCGGGTCTCTGAATGCCAGCAGAATGTCTCCAGGCTGACAGTCTTTCAGCAGAAGAGAATCATCAATCTCTTCGCCCTCGCCATTTCGAATAATACGCTCACTGCATCCACTAGAGTGGCTAAGCAGCTGACTTCGCATTGCGGTCACCAATGGGCTTCGCACCGAGCTTACACCAGCCTGCCGCAGTACATTACTTACCGCCGCGGCACAGCCAAGAGTGCCATTGGCTAAGCCAAAGCCTTTCCACATTTCTTTTCCGACAGACGCCTTAGCAACATCATAAATCTTCTGCGATGCGGCACTAGTCTGCGACTTAAGAACAGGCTGGTTGGCCAAAGCTGGCTGCAAAGGCGCACTCAAAAGCAAAAGCAACACCAAGGCAACTCGAAACAGCAATTTTCACCTCAAAAAGAAGCTTATTCGACAAAATGACCGACTTACACCTACCAATTATGCTCTGGACTTTTGATTATAGCTCAAAAGACAGCCAAAAGCAGAGCAGAGCCTCTTCTTAATAATGCAGAAACTCTGAAAGGGCTGCATTAATTGCACCTTTTGTCATTCCCAGGCAGCAAAAGAGCAAAAAATATGTAAGGCAGCTAAAGATTATGGGTTTGCGCCAAGCCTTAAACCTGGCGAACAATATAACCGCCAGAATTAACGGGCTAGTTAGCCACGCCAACCTCAAACCGATATCTAACTGAGAAGTTGGCGTTCTGAAGAACTGAAACCAAGCAATAGTTATGAAGAACCAAAATGGCGGAATACACCAGATCAGACTGCCACCGATTTTTTCTAACTTTGAACCGCTGCTCACTAGCCTTGCCTGAGTATCTCGTCTTTCTCTATAGTCATAGATTGCTCAAGCAAATACAATAGAATGAAAAGTAATTGCTTGATTTTGCCTGCAAATGTCAAACTCTAGATGCCGACAATTTGCAAGAGCAGATATAGTCCAGACTCTTAGGCAAGTATCACCCCTTACTGCCCGTTTCTTTAGCGCCGCTGTAGGACTTCCCATTGCTTTGCTGTGTGTTGCAAGCATAATCTGTACGGCTGATATCTTGTCTAAACTTTCCGAGCACAAGAGCTCACTAATTGAGTGCATTATTGCCAAACTCAACTAGCTACTCGGCCTCCCTACAGCTGCACTGCCTTTCTTTCTCTTTCAATATTCTCGTCAAGTTCTTGCGATATCGACCAGCCGGTCTTGAGCCCGAGCACGAACCAGCCTAGAGCTACCGCCCCTAAAGCAAAGACAACGTCGCCCAAGACGCGAGCCCATCTAAGCCAATTCATCAAATCTGTTTGCATAAACTCAGCTGAACGGGCATACCACAAACCGTGCTCGACACTTGCCCAGGTCTGCCAAAGACCAACGGGCAAAAGACTGAGAACAACCATCAGAGACAAACCGATATTGATAGACCAAAAGGCAAAACTCAAGCTCTGCTCTTTCCACATGTACTTAGTGCCAAGCCCTTTGAGGCAAAATAGCATCAAGCCGATGGCGAGCATTCCGTACACACCAAACAGAGCAGTATGCCCGTGTACCGGCGTTGTGTTCAAGCCTTGCATATAATAAAGCGCAATTGGAGCATTAATTAGGAAGCCGAACAGTCCAGCCCCGACAAAGTTCCAAAATGCCACCGCCACAAAGAAATAAATCGGCCACTTATAGCTTGCCACCCATGGTCTAGCCTTGCTTAGGGTGAGATTGCCATAGCCCTCGAAACCGATAAGGGTGAGCGGCACTACCTCTAAGGCGCTGAAAGTCGCCCCCAAAGCCAATACAGGCGTCGGCGTTCCTGAAAAATAGAGATGGTGCATGGTGCCGATGATTCCACCAGCCAGAAAAATTGCGGTAGAGAATAGCACACTGGCAGTGGCTGTGCGGGTTGCTAAAAGCCCCATACGAGTGAACAAAAAGGCAATGACGACGGTGGCGAAAACTTCGAAGAAGCCCTCCACCCAAAGATGCACCACCCACCAGCGCCAATACTCGGCAATCGCTAAATTAGTATGCTGACCATACATCAAGCCGGCGCCATAAAAGCCAGCAATTGCCAGCGAAGACAACAAGAAAAGCATAAGCAGACTGCGGTTCTCTTGGGGATTTTTGAAAGCCGGCCAAAGCGCTCTCGCCATTAAGCTGAGCCAGAGAAACAAGCCAACCAAAAGAAATATCTGCCAAAATCTGCCAAGATCGACGTATTCATAGCCTTGGTGACCAAACCAGAAATTGGCTGTCAGACCAAGTTTTTGCTGTACACCCAACCACTGTCCAAACATTGAACCGACAACAATCAGCACCAGGCAGCTAAAGAGAAAATTGACACCGAGTTTCTGAAACTTTGGCTCTACGCCAGAGACGGCAGGAGCAACAAAGAGACCGGTGGCAAGCCAGGCGGTAGCGATCCAAAATATTCCCAGCTGGGTGTGCCAGGTGCGTGTCACGGCATAGGGCAGCCAATCAGCTAGGGGTAAACCATAAAAGCCTGAGCCTTCTACACCGTAGTGCGCGGTGACCGCACCCAAACCAACTTGGGCTAAAAAAAGTGCACCGGCCACCCAGAAATATTTTATAGTGGCCACCATAGAAGGTGTCGGTTTGAGGGCCAAAAGCGGGTCTTGTCCTGGAATCTCGTGCTCGGCTGTTTCATTGCTTCTCTCTTTGGCAAAGTACCAAGCCAGAGTGCCGATACCGGCAAGCAGAAAGACCACACTAAAGACCGACCAGACAACGATTGTACCGGTAGGCGCGTTATCGATCAAAGCTTCGGCTGGCCAATTATGAGTATAGGTGACATTCTCGCCAGGGCGGTTAGTGCCACAAGCCCAGGAAGCCCAAAAGAAAAAAGCGAGCAGCTTGTGCATGTTTTCATCATTGCGCACCGCCTGCGGTTGCATAGCGTATGCTTCTCTCAGCTTTTTCTGGCTTTCTTCGCCCCTAAAGAGAGCGGAATAATGCTTACCTGTAGCTTCTACTGCTTCAGCTTGAGCGGCGGTCAGAACCAAATCGCGGCTCGCCTGATTGTAAGTATTTTTGCGCATCTGCTCTTTCAGACGCGCCTTTAGAGCCGCCTGTTTCTCAAGGTCTAGCTTGGCAAAGGTTGTACCAAACTCTTGATTTGCCCATTGATCAAGCATATAGACCAGCTGACGGTGCAGAAAATCTGCCGACCAATCAGGTGCGATGTAGGCACCATGACCCCAGATGCTGCCAAGCTCTTGCCCGCCAATCGACTGCCAAACATTTTGACCGTCTTTAATATCTTGAGAGGTAAAGAGCACCTTATTGCCCGCCACCACCCTCTCAGGCACGGGTGGTGCTTGCATATATATTTCATAGCCACAATAACCGAGAACGGCAAAAGAGGCGATGATGACGGTGATTAGAGCTATCCAGAGTTTTTTGTATTGCATTTTCTATTTTCCGCTCAGTTCAGAGGCAATTGCCCGAGGAAAGAGAATGGAATTCTCTTTATGAATGTGTATACGCAAATCTTCGTCGAGCTTTTCTAGACCATCCAACAGGGCTAGCCAGCTGTTGCAAGCGCCTTGAGGCGCTCGATATTGGTCGGTAAGCTCTCGCATTTTCAGCAGAGCTTGACCGGCATCTTCGTGCTCGTTCTCCATGCATTTAACAGGGTTGAGTACCGTGCCAAAGACAGGCTGCCTCTTGTGTGCAGCAGCATCAAAAGAACGACTATCTAGAGAGCGAATATAAGGAAATAGAATTTTCTCTTCCTTACCTGTATGGGTCTCAAGCTCGCTTTTGAGAGCTTCAAAGACATTCTTCAACTCTAAAAGCCTGGCATCTTTCTGACCGTGCACAGCTGCTACTTTTGCCACAAGAGCGGCTAGTCTGGGCAATTCTTGATTGAGATAAGCATGGTGTGTTTTGACGATATGATCGGCCAAATCTGTCAAGCTTGCCTTAAGCCAGTCCGGCTCTTCTGCCGCAGTTAGAGCACTATCACATCGATCAAACTCTTCCAACATTCGGCCCACCTCTTCTACTGCCAGGCCAGCCTTTAGGCAGGCCTCTGACAGAGTTGCTTTGCCGCCGCAACAAAAGTCGATAGACAGTTTGTCAAATAGCGCGGCACGAGCAGGCTTTTGAGCGACCAAAGCACCTATTGTCGCTTCTTCTAAAGCGTTCATAAGATCACTTCCTTTCTGAATTTTCTGAATTTTCAGCTGAGTTTTCAGGCAGCTTCTTGTTTTGCTTTTTCGCCTTCAATTTCGGCGAGGCTTACGCAAGAACAGCTTTGATAAAACTCAGGACGATTGCCGCAGCCCGGGCATTGCCAGTCTTCGGGCAGGTTGGCATAAGCATAAATATCTTTTGGCAGAGCGTTTGGACTGTCGCCTGCAATGTTTTCTTCGTGTATGTAGTTACACAATGTGCAAATGAATTTCATGACTTTTCTCCTTTGATTAGAGATTGAAGATAACTGGACCTTTATATCCACAATAGCACATGTCACTTTTTTGTCAATAGCGCAAACGCCCATAGCATGGTAATCTGAATATAAAGGTATTTTTGTTGGTTATTCAGGTGTCCTATGATTTCGCAAACTGCAGAGTACGCTCTCAGGGCTATGGTTTATTTGGCAATGAAAACTGCAGGGTCGGCTGCAACCGGCACTGAAATTGCTGAAGTTACCATGGTGCCGCCCGGCTACTTGAGCAAAATAATGAATCAGCTGGCAAAAGGCAAACTCGTTCGCTCGCAAAGAGGGGTGGGTGGTGGTTTTGTTTTGTCTAGAGCCCCCGCAGCTATTTCAATTTTAGATGTGGTAAATGCCGTCGACCCAATTGAAAAACTGACTAGCTGCCCACTGGGCATAAAAAGTCATGGTATCAATCTCTGCCCATTGCATAAAAGGCTCTCAGAAGCCACAGGGCATCTAGAGGCAGCCTTTGCCGCCTCTACTCTAAGCGAACTTGTGGAAGAGTCTAAGAACCCGCTCTGCAAAAGCGTACCGCTTGATATAAAGTAAGCGAAAGCCCCTGCCTTGCCTGTACGGTCGCTCCGCAAAGCTTCCGTGCCCTCCTCGGTGCGGTTGTTTGTGGCGCGTCGTTAACGACTAAGCACGGACACCTCTGCCACAAAAAACACTCGCGAAATTGACAAAACATTCTATACGTACAATAATACGTATAGAATGCTTAACGGTCGTGGAGACGATGCAAATGAACTACAAAGGCAAAATCACAACGACTGGTTCATCCGAAGCAATTCGCCTGGATAAGGAGTTGTTCAGGCAGAACCCCGAGTTCAAACAACAAGCAGAGGTCCGCGCCGACATTATCGGACCTGGCACGATCTTGATTTCGCTCCTGGACAAGACCAATGCAGCACTGGAAGAAGATCCGGTCGTTAGCGCCTTCTTGGCATTCCTGGAAAGAGACATGGCAGAGAACCATAAGGCAATCACTCCATTGGACGCCGCAACGATTGCTCGCGCCAAAGCAGTTACTGAAGGTGTCCTTTTTTCTGACGCCGACTTCGAATAATCCATGAAAGTAAACGGCTTTGACCTCTTTCAGCACCCGTTATTCAAGTCAAAGTTCGACAAGCTGCTAGCGACGGCAGAACGCCTGCAAGCACAGCAGCCGGATACATATCGCGAACATCCTACCGTCAAGCTGCTCGCGAAAATAACCAAGTTGATATGCGAAGAAATCCCCGCCGATCCCGGACACGAGCGCTGGAATCAGGGCAATACGCTGGGAAAGAACCACAAGCATTGGAAGCGCGCCAAGTTCGGTCGCTTTCGGTTGTTTTTCCGCTATCTGAGCAGGGGCGAGAAGAAAGTCATTGTCTACGCCTGGGTAAGCGACGACAAAACCCAACGGAAGGCGGGCGATAAAAACGACCCATATGCGCTGTTCACCAAGGGCCTAGAAAACGGGAAGCCGCCAGACTCGTTCGATGCCCTTCTGAAAGAGTCCGAAAAGCTTGAATTAGCTGGGGTCACAGAGGATTCAAACTCTGAGGAGACAGAGACAAGCCCACCCAAGTCTTAGCCTGCAGAGCTTTTCAGAGATTATTTCCATCGAGGGGGAGGAGGACCCGTTCAGAGCCTATCTATCTAAGTATCTAAACGGGCTTACCCATTCATCCAGATAGCAACTGCTTCCATGGCGTGGATCATTAAGGCTTTGAAGATGCATAAAAAGATCGAGCAGCTTAATTCGCTGATTCAAGCTGTGAGTAGATAGCGAGTTTGCATTGAGGACCATTTTTGCTTCGTCAGTTGGGGATAGTCCTTTTGATTTAGCTTGGTTTAGTCTTTCTTGAATAATACTCTCGGCTTCAAATGGCTCTGTATGCTTTGGCAAACCGAGCGCTGCAAGCACCAAAGGGTGTGCTTCATGAAGGACTATTGCACCAATCTTTCTTCCAGCCGCTCTTTCTGTATTGCTGAGGAAATTGGCAATTTGTGAATCTAAAGGATTATCTACATTGTTGCTCAAACGCACATTGTAATTATTCAAGTGAACAACTAAAGCTAAGGCAAAAACAGCTAAAGCTGCTACTGAGATCTGCAGAACTCTAACAGAACGTAGATAGATTGCTTGCATTGATCATCCCCCTGAATTCTTTAATACGAACAGGAAGAAAGTTTTTCAATGGGAGGAATACGTCACGCATCGGCAAACTTAGCATCGAGTTTGCGGTCTCCAGAAAACCGGTTACGCATGCCCTCTTACCCGACTTTGGCACATTCAAGCCCGGTGAGTCCATCGGCACCTTTAGCACTTAATTCGCCAAACATCGCCATCTATTCAGGCAAGGCACATTCGTCTTGCTTTATCTTTAGCGGTCAACTGGAACACTTGGATAACTGAAATGCTGCCCGAAAAGCGCCTCAGGGTGTCGATAGAGCCAATCTGCAGTGCCACGCAAACCAATTGGCTGCTCAACCCCATACTCATGAGTCCTGGCGTAAATTTGTTGCATAGCTATCGAGCACGCAATCAATAATCCCCAAGTGACTGCCCAGAAGTCCCTTTCTCTCTGGCTTTGCATTTTTTCTCCCTCCATATCTTGCTCACCTAAATAGCAGAACATATAGATGTTAGTTTGTGGCTTCGCTGCAATTCAGTTTGCTAACTGTGGGTTGGAGTTTTGACAAAACGAAAAAAACAGATTGGCGTAAATTGGAGAATTATTTGGCACATTCAAGCCCGGTGAGTCCATCGGCACCTTTACCACTTTATTCGCCCCTCACTTACTAAAGGCGTTTGATTATCTCTTTGATCTGTCGACGGTGAATCTGTTGGTGCGGCGCTGCAAAAGCCAGCCACTGCAAAGCATTCATATCACCAAACCAGGGATGCTTGAATTTGACGTTCGGATGGGCGGCTAAATCGAGCCGCTCTACTTTTTCGACAAAGTCTTTGCTCATTTGCTTGAACTCGTCGATGATAGTGGACGCCTCTACCTGCACCGATGGTTTAACAGCCTCTATTGAGGCAGCAGGCAGCTCATTTGAGCCGCTTGAGAGAGTTGTCAGCACAGTTTGCATTCTCTTGCCCACAATAATCAGATGATCCAAAGTCATTGCGCAAGACCAAAAGCGCGAGCTATCCTCCAGACCGGGCAGCCTTTTGATCAAACGGCGTTCGCCCAAATCTTCAACCGACAAAGCGCTTACAGCCTCTAAGATTTCGTTGCTCTCTTGCTGAAAATCTCTAAGAGCCGATGCCTTAGACGTTTTCTGCATACGCAGCGGGAAGATGATGAAATTAACCAAAGCCCATTCATAGAAAGGCAAACCAGCCCCGGGGCGATCTAGTTTTGGTTCTTGCTGCATAGCTTGTCACTGCCTTTATGGACTGTCTTTATTAGATAGCAAATAGGCTTCAAGAAAACCACTTGCATTTTGCAAGTATTTAGCTTAACCCAACCACTTGCATTTTGCAAGCAGTCCCAATTTTCTGCTAAAATTCACACATGTCTATGCAAAAAACAGTGCAACAGCGTTCACAGTGCGTCTTTAGCAACGCACTCGACCTTTTTGGCGACAAATGGACCTTGCTTGTGGTGCGCGACCTTTTCTTTTTCAATAAGCATGAATACAAAGAGTTTCTGGCCAGCCCTGAAGCGATTGCCACCAACATTCTTTCAGACCGTCTCAAAAAGCTCTATGCTGCCGGCATAATCGACGAGAAGGTTCATCCCGACAATCGCAGTCGTAAACTCTATTACTTGACCGCCAAAGGCAAAGATCTGCTGCCCATTCTTTTAGAACTGGCAAAATGGGGCGCCAAATATATGAAAGATCTGCCGGCCATGCAGACTCTCTATAAAAGGCTAGGCCGCGATGAAAAGGGCTTGAAAGCACAAGTAATTGCCGATATTCAGAAGTGGGAAGCGGAAAATCTCGGCTAAATCAGAAAGAAGACAGATAAAGAAAGAGCCCCATATGGGGCTCTTTCCTCTCCCTCTCGATTGAGCTTTTTCCAGCTTCCGGCTATTAGCCTATGCCGGGCGGTGGATTGCGGCGCAGCTCCTCTTCGCTGACCGTGGTGTAAAAGAGCGGCTGCCAATTTTCAGACAGGCGCATCCAATTGCTGGTGCCGATTCCATCAGAGTTCTCCAGACCAACTGCTGTGCCGCTGCCATGGGCATACCAGTCAGCTCCCTGGTCAATGACCAAGTTAGAATTAGGACGGTCGGCCCGCACCGAACCTGAAATAAAGATGCCGTCTATGTTCAGATTGGAAAAGTCTCCACGGCTGCCAATCCATGGCTGAAAGTTATAGCCTTCGGGCGGAGACTGAAAACTAGCTATGCCGTTTTCATTTGTGATTGGTCTGTCAAAGACTGCATACATATCTCTAAAGTCGGCATATGATAAACCGCCTCCGATGCCGCTCTGGTTCTGGTTTTGCAATTCAACCCATCTGCCGTCTGTGGTATGAGCAAAGCTGCGAAAATTAGTCATTTCCACACGTGCATTAGGGTCGGCTTCTTTGCCCTTCTCGGGATAAACCATATTCCAGGCCATCATATAGTTGTATTTATCATCAGGCACTGTCGGTTTGTCTACACCAGCTCCGGCTTTTCCTCCAAACCAGCCGAAATGATCGGTGTTCTCACCAGGAAATACTTGATTGGCATTTCTATTGTTTTGTTGCAATACTTGCTCTACTGTACCTCTTGTTGGTTTGCTGCGATCTGGTTGTGAACTGTCTGAAACGCTTGTGTTATCGGTGGTTTCATATATAGAGTCAGAATAATTATCTGAGGGGCCGCCAACGCCATAATACTCCCCGGAGCCACCGTCGCCGCCACAGCCACCATCTCCGCAGCCACCGCCGCCACCGTCGCCACCACCGGAGCCACCACTAGAGCCGTCGCCGCAACTAGCACCAGCGCCATCGCCTGTGCCGCAAGAAGCGGCACCGCTATCACCACCGGCGCCAGAACTCTCGGCAGGTGCGGGACCACTGCCACCGCCGCCACCGAATCTTCTTCCGTGATTATCGATGCAATGGGTTTCGCTCTCAGTCCTGCCATCACGATAGCGGCGCTCACGGCTGACGCAAACAGTCTCTTCGTCTTCTTCAGACTCTCGGTGCTTATCTTGGTCATCATCGGTACTAAAAGAAAGTTCGGGTAACAGATTGCGTCTCAGGTCTCTCAAGTCTTCTCTGGCTTCTTGCATCCACTGCCTGGCTATATGGTGGCTGCCTCTATCGGTTGCTCGGTCTGCTCTTTCCAGGTCTAGTAATAGTTCGTCGAATTTGTCTTCGGTCAGTCGATTTCTCTCTTGGGTGATTAACTTGTCTAGTCCTTGAGACAGGCTGGGTGACATATTTTTTGAATTGTCACGCATCAGCTCTAGTAAACTTAGGTTCGATTGTTCCTCTCTATATTGTTTGTTCTCATCATTGCATTTTTGAAAGTCCAATGGACTTTCCATATGGTGCACTCTTACCATGGGTGGGTTCTCCGGTCGGTTCACGTTGTCAAGTTAACCCGGCGTTATGTCGGAAATATGGCGAAAGTGTCTAGAGAGATTAATTGCCGAAAAGACCGCTAACCAAGGACATCTGCGAGACTCTTGCAGCCAACAAAATCTTCAAGCTGCCGAAAAGAACTATTACTCTTTCTGCTTGTTTGAATCTGATGAAAATAGACAAGACAATCTGCTAGAAAAAATCGTCTATTCGTTTTTTCTATACAAACTTTTCCAAATCTAATAAGACCGGCACTTTCCTGCAGATGTCCATCAAGTCGAACCAAAGGGTTCGACGATTTCGCCTTGCCTTGCGCAAGCGATTCAACCACAACCAAAACAGAGAGCTACACAAATGAAAGCCGATCGCGTAGAAATCAAGTTTCCAGCTCCAGCCGTTCTCAATCTTGAAAGTCAATTTGCTCATATTCTTACCGATGAAGCTATCAACTTTCTCGTCACTCTCTCAGACTCTTTCGAAAGCCGCAGACAGCAATGCTTGCTCGATAGAAGCCGAAAACAGCGCTATATAGATAATCGCAAGGCTCTTTACTTTGCTTGTTCTAGCCTGGCTATCGGTCAGGAAGACTGGAAAGCTGCGCCTTGCCCTGCCGAGATTGAAAAGCGCCAGGTCGAGATTACCGGACCGGTAGACGCTAAAACCATTATCAATGCTCTCAACAGCTCGGCCGATGTCTTTATGGCCGACTTTGAAGACAGCAGTTCGCCAAGCTTTGCCAATATGCTCAGTGGTCAAGCCAATCTTTATAACGCCGTGCGCCGCCGTCTCAACTTCACAGAAAAAGAGGGCAAAAGCTATTCTCTCAAAGCCGATGCAAAAACAGTGCTGATGGTACGTCCACGCGGCTGGCATCTAGACGAAGCCCATATATTAATTGACGGCAAGCCTATTTCTGCTTCACTCTTTGATTTTGGCCTTTTCTTCTTTCACAACGCCAAAGAGCTAATCAGCCGAGGCAGCCGTCCTTATTTCTATTTGCCCAAGCTTGAAACCCACCTCGAAGCCAGAGTCTGGAACGATGTCTTCAACTTGGCGCAAGACCTGCTTGCTATCGAGCGCGGCACAATTAGAGCCACTGTACTGATTGAAACAATCGTGGCCTCTTATGAAATGGAAGCTATTCTCTTTGAACTGAAAGACCATGCCGCTGGGCTCAATGCCGGACGCTGGGATTATATCTTTAGCCTGATCAAAAGGTTTAGGCAGCACCCTTCAAAGGTCTTACCTGACCGCAGTGAACTTTCTATGGAAGTCTCTTTCATGCAGGCCTATTGCCGCCGGCTGGTCGATATAGCGCACCGTCATGGTGTTCACGCCATCGGCGGCATGTCGGCCTTTATACCTAACCGCCACGATGCCGCAGTCAATGACTTGGCTTTCAAGCAAGTGGCGCAAGACAAAAGACGTGAAGCAAACCAAGGTTTTGACGGCACCTGGGTGGCGCATCCCGACTTAATAGCCATCGCCAGGCAAGAATTCAGCCAAGTACTGGGCGAGCGCAGCAATCAGAAAGAGCGAGTCTTGCCGGACACCGAAAGGGTAAAGCCGGAGGAACTCTGCTATATGGACAAAGTCTCACTAAAAGTGAGCGAAAGCGGTGCTCGTCTCAATATCGAAGTGAGCCTTCTTTATCTAAGTGCTTGGTTGGCAGGGCGCGGTGCCGTGGCTATTCACAACCTTATGGAAGATGCCGCCACCGCCGAAATCTCTAGAGCACAACTCTGGCAATGGCTAAAGCACTCAGCTTTGATGACGAGCGGCGAGAGATTCAACCGTAAGCTCTTTCGCAAATATCTCAGAGAAGAATTCAATCGTCTATTGCAAAACCAAAGACTAAAAGAGCAAGCACACTATCTAGAGCAAGCCCGCTCCATCTTAGAGAAAGTGGTGCTGCGTCAGGGCTTTGTCGAATTCATCACCACAGAAGCCTATGCTTACTTGCTCGACAACGAAACCAACAATATCAAGAGTCAAAACATTATGAACACCGAGAAAGAAAAACAGCAAGAATCACAAGGTCAGGAAGACATCATCTCAGAGGCAGCCTTGCTTGAAGCCGCCTGGAAAGTGCAGGAGCGCTGGCAAGGCGTCACACGTCCCTATAGCGCCCAAGATGTAATAAAGCTGCGTCCTTCTATTTTGCCTGACTGCAACCTGGCCCGCCATGGTTGCGAACTGCTCTGGCAACGCATGCAGAGCCTGCCCCAAGTAATTGCCCTCGGGGCTATGACCGGCGCTCAAGCGGTGCAGATGGCTAAAGCCGGTCTGCAAGCTATTTATCTGAGCGGCTGGCAAGTGGCAGCTGATGCTAATCTTGCCGGACAAACTTTCCCCGACCAGAGCCTCTATCCTTCCAATAGTGCACCAGCACTGGTGCGCCGCCTTAATAGCGCCCTTATGCGCCACGACCAAATCTTAAACCTGACTGGTCAGGGTTCGACCGATTGCTATTTGCCCATTGTCGCCGATGCCGAAGCCGGTTTCGGTGGTCCACTTCAGGCTTTCGAACTAATGAAACAGATGATCGAAGCCGGCGCCGCGGCGGTGCACTTTGAAGACCAACTGGCTGCCGAAAAGAAATGCGGTCATATGGGTGGCAAGGTACTGGTGCCGACCTCGCAGTTTATTCGCACTTTGGCAGCGGCGCGTATGGCAGCCGATATCATGAATGTGCCTACCTTGCTGGTTGCCCGCACCGACGCCCTCGACGCCACCCTTCTCACCTCAGACATCGACGAGAGAGACAGACCGTTCATCATGCCCGGCGCAGAACGCACCAGCGAGGGCTTTTACCGCGTCAAGGGCGGTCTCGATGCAGTGATTGCCCGCGGTCTGGCTTATGCACCTTATGCCGACCTGGTCTGGTTTGAGTCATCGCGTCCCGACCTAGAAGAAGCCCGCCGCTTCGCCGAAGCGATACATGCAAAATATCCGGGCAAGCTCTTGGCTTACAACTGTTCGCCGTCCTTCAACTGGAAGAAGAACCTGGACGATGCCACAATCGCCCGCTTCAATAATGAACTTGGCAAAATGGGCTACAAATTTCAATTCATCACTCTAGCCGGCTGGCATGCGGTCAACCTGAGCGCCTACAAACTCAGCACAGAGTACGCAGCGGAAGGAATGCCCGCCTATGTACGGCTGCAAGAAGAAGAGTTTGCCCTTGCCGACCAAGGTTACTCGGCTGTTAGACACCAAGCCGAAGTCGGCGCCGGCTGGTTCGACAAACTGCTGCTCAGCATAACAGGCGGAGAGTCGTCAACCACGGCTTTGAGCGGCTCAACCGAAAGCGAACAGTTTCACGACGACAAGAAATAGCCAATAGAATGGAATAAACTAGGATAGCTATTATCTATGAAACTCTGACCTAGAGCCTGATCAGATAAAGCCATAAAGCGGCTCAAATAACTAGCACCGGATAGCTGCAGAGGCTGTCCGGTGTCTTTCTTTAGTTCTTTTCTCAGTGCTCTTCTTTGTTCAGTACTTTACCATAAATAATAGACAAGACAACTGCCGATCTTCTTGGACTTTACTGCAATTTGTTGGCACTTGCACCGGTTAAGGCAGCTATTGATATAGTCCCGGTGTCGCGCAAAACTTGAGCCTGGGCATTGCGAAATTCGACAAAGGCTCTAATCTGGGCTGCCAGAGCATTGACATAAGAGCGCTGTGCCTCGATAAGTTCTAAATTGGTGCCGTTACCCAAAGATAGTCTTTTCGATGCTAGCCTCAGCCCTTCTCTTGAAGCATTGACATTAACCTCGGTGATATTTATCTGTTCTTCGGCGGTTTGCATATCAAGAAAAGAGTTATGCACTTCCTGAGTTATCTTGAGCAGTTCTTGGTTGTATTCATTTTGAATACGTCTGGCAATAATTCTATTGGCTTCCATATTGGCCATATCACTTACGCCTAGTCCAGAAAGATTCCAGGTTACCGATGTGCCGAGAGTGACGCTGCTGCCTAAAACACCACCAACATTGACACTGCTTGTACCTGTGCCGGTGGTAGATAAATTGACACCAGCAGAAGAAGCGGCGCCGCCTGTCAGCCCAGACGACAGACCGGCCAGACTGCTTGCGCCCGAGAGCCTGGTATTGCTGGGTGAGACAAAAAGCTGGGCGGTGGGCAAAAGGGCGCTACCCGCTTGAGCGATGGCGGCCTTGGCTGCTCGGCGTTGGGCTTCTAGAGCTTTCAGCTCGGGTCTGAGGCTGCGCGCTCTCGCCACAAGCTCGACTGGTTTAGCGGCGGGATCAATAAGAAAAGTCTTGCCCAAGGTTTCTTCTTTTGGCAAAAGGTTGTCCATGATGTCGCTATTCAAAACCACAGCTAGAGCAATGGCGGCTTTACGGGTGGCGACTTGCTGGTTGACCAAGTTTTGAGCATCTGATGCCAACTGCGATTCAGACTGCATGACGGCAAATTTAGTACCTGTACCGGCTCTAAACTGCTGTTTGGTTAGCTTGAGATTTGCCCTCGATGTTTCAAGCGACTTGATGCGCACTTGCAAAAGCGCTTGATTGTAGAGCACCTCGTTATACTTACGGTACACATCTAAAAGTACGTCGTTGACCTGCTTGCTATAGTCGTTGCGAGAGGCTTTCATATTGTAATAAGTGTTGAGCGCCGTGCTTACCACTTTGCCGCCCTGAAAATAAGCCCAGGTAAGCGATGTATTGCCGGTGCGCAAATTGAACAGTTTGTCGCCGCCCTGATAGACATTCTGATAGCGATAGGTCATGCTCAAGTCGGGTAAGAAGCCACCAAGAGAACCAGCAAAGAGAGCTCTTCTTGTTTTGTAGTTATCGTTCGAAATTTTTATGGGCAAGTTATTGCTCAAAGCTTGCTGCAAGGCTTCAGCCAAGGTTATGCCGCGGTTATAACTAGCTTCCAGCTTAATGGGCGGCAGTTTTTGTTGACCGATAGGCAAAAGAAAAGTAGCATCGGGATATTTGATACTGATGCCTTCTTGAGCGGTTTCAGGCAGAGGCTGCAAAAGAGTATCCGATATCTCTTCTGCTTTGCGATACTCAGATTCCAAAAGGGTTTCGACATCTTGATCACCCTTAGCAGGGCTATTTAAACCTAGGTCTTGGGCAAAAGCCGGCTGGAGGGCAGCAGATAGAGCAAGCACTCCGACAAGCAAGAGATTAAGACTAACTTTCTCCACTAGACTCTGCTTGCTTTTCTCTTGCCGCCCAGCAGCTACGCTAAGCTTTTCTTTCCATTCGTTGAAAATAGTGAAGATAACCGGCACCACAATTAGGGTCAAAAGCGACGATGTGGCCAGACCGCCAATCACAGCCACTGCCATAGGCGAACGTACTTCCGAACCGGCACCGATGCCCATGGCTATGGGCACCATACCGGCCACCATAGCCAGGGTGGTCATCAAAATAGGCCGCATACGTGCATCACCGGCAGTGCGAATTGCCTGGTCGACACTCATACCCTGATGCATCGACATCAAGCAATATTCGACCAACAAAATGGCATTCTTAGCCACCAGCCCCATAAGCATCACTATGCCAATCAGGGCATAGAGCCCCAAAGGTTGCCCAGAAATCATGAGCGCGGCAATGGCTCCGCCAATAGATAGTGGCAGCGAAGTCATAATGGTGAAGGGATGCACAAAATCGTTGAAGAGTAAGACCAGAACGCAGTACATAAGCAAAACAGCAGCCACAATGGCTACGGCAAAGCCCTTGAAGACATCTTGCTGCAGCTCTACGTCTCCCGATGGCGACTCCACCACCGAAGCCGCTTTATTCTTAAAGGCAGGCAGGGCGCGTATGGCTGATATAGCCTCACCCAGAGGCATTTTGTCTACAAGCTGAGCACTGATCAGTACCTGTCTTTGCTTGTCATAGCGGGTAATCTCAGATGGTCCGCTGGTGACATCGATCGATGCCAGGGCTGAAAGGGGTATGAGAGCGCCATTTATCGAACTGACTTTGAGATTACGAATCCATTCCAGATCTTTCTTAAAGAGCGGGTCAATCTGTACACGTACATAAATTTGACGGTCGGGCAGATCAAAGCGACCAAGGGCGATATCAGCATCACCTATGGTGGCAACCAGGGCGGTGCGGGCTATAGACTGCACGGTCACTCCGTGTTCTGCCGCCAACTCACAGTTTGGTTTTATGACAAGCTGGGGCGCCTGCAAAGATGCATTACTTTGCACGTCGGCCAGACCCTTTATGTCTCGCATCTGTCTGGCTAGCTCTTGGGCGGTGGCATCAAGCTCTGCCGGGTTAGAGCCGACCAGACAAAAATCTACTCGACCGCCCGGACCACTGGTGTTGACAAACTTAGTGCGAATAGAAGGCACACTCTGCAGCGCTTCTCTGATTTGCTGTTCCACCACTTGCTGCGAATCTTTTCTTTCGCCGCGATGTTTGAGACTGATATAGAGATTGGCTTTATTGACCTTGCCGCTCTCGCCACCGCTGCCTATAGAAGAAGCCTCACCGGGTGTGCCGACGGCCGAAAACACACGTGCGACATTTTTATTGGACTGCACCAGCTGACTAATCTTTAGCACTGTTGCGGCTGTGCCTTCGATATCTTTACCCGGCGGTAATTCTACCGACAAAATAGTCTCGCCGCGGTCAACCGAGCCAATTAAGTTCATTGGTATGAGTGCGGTCAAGCCCAAACTCAAGAGAAAGAAACCAAAAGCGGCAGCCAAAGTGGTTTTACGATGCTTGAGTGCCCAATCAAGAGAGATATCATAGAGTTCGACCAGTTTGGAACGACCACTTTCAGCCGGCGGGTTCTTTAGCCAAAAGGCAGCCATCATCGGGGTCATAAGACGCGCCACTACCAAAGACATAAATACGGCTATGGCGACTGTAAAGCCGAACTGCCGAAAGAACTGCCCGGGTATGCCCGAGATAAGCGCCAAGGGCACAAACACAGCGATAATCGAAAAAGTTGTAGCGACAACCGCTAGACCAATTTCGTCGGCGGCATCAAGGGCTGCCTGATAGGGTGTCTTACCCATATGAATGTGTCTGACGATATTTTCTACTTCGACAATGGCGTCGTCGACCAAGATACCAATAACCAAAGCTAGACCTAAAAGTGACATGTCGTTTAGGGTATAGCCCAAGAGCTTTATAAAAATGAAAGTAGGTATCATGCTGAGAGGCATGGCCAGAGCCGAAATACCGGCAGAGCGCCAGTCTTTGAGAAAGACCCAGATAATCACCACAGCCAGCACCGCCCCCAATACCAACGATTCGATTGTGGCGTCAAAAGACTCTTGCACATAGACTGCACTGGTGCGTACTTTCTCTATCTTTACAGAGGGCGGCAAAGTAGCTTTCAGCTCATCTAGTTTGCGGTCGACCATTTTGGCCACCTGGGCCATACCTCTGCCGGTACTGCGCTTCAGTGAAAAGGCAACAACCGGCTTACCATCCAAATAAGCCATTTGTCTGGCTTCGGCATGAGAATCTTCCACCGTACCGAGGCTGGAAAGGGGAGCGAACTCACCGTTGCGCAGGGCTATTTTGAGATTGCGCAATTCGTCTATGTCATGTGCACTGCCCACCGTTCTGATGGTCTGCTCAGCACCAGCCAAGCGTCCTCTGCCACCCGGCATATTGATATTGCGAAAGCGCACCTGGTTATTGACACTTTCGGCTGTAAGACCAACTGCCTCAAGTTTGGCCGGGTCTAGATTGATTCTTACTTCGCGGGCAACACCACCAGATCGCTGCACCTGCCCCACCCCAGGCACCGACAAAAGCACCCGGCTGATATCGTTATCGATAAGCCAGCTAAGCTCGGTATCACTCATGCTATCTGACGACACTGTATAGGTGGCAAAAGCCTCACCGGCAAAATCAAGTCTTTGAATTACTGGTTCGGTGATTTCGGCAGGCAAAGATGCCCTGATGCGATTGACTCGGTCGCGCACATCGTTGACGGCGCGGTCGGTATTGGTGCCCAGCTCAAACTCGACCGTAGTGGTGGAAGAGCCTTCAGAAATGTTGGAAGTTATATGCTTGATGTTGGATAAGCCTGAAAGTGCGTCTTCAACTTTGCGGGTCACCTGCACTTCTAATTCAGATGGTGCAGCACCGCTTTGAGCAATACTTATACTGACTGTGGGCATATCGATGTTCGGCAATTCATCCATCTCTATTTGGGTGAAACAAACCAAGCCAGCGATTGTGAGCATGATGAAAAGCAAAATTGAGGGTATAGGCTGTCTGATTGTCCAGGCAGATATATTGAACATTTTGATTACCTAGTTTTGGTGTTTAGAGTGTGGCGCTTCTAACCAAGTCGCCGTCGGCAACAAAGACCGTTCCTTCTTTCACTATTGTTTCGCCGGCTTGCAAGCCGTCTAAAATTTCTACATAGCGATCATGGCGCAAGCCAGTATTCACGCGTCTTTTGTGGGCGATACCGTTTTCGATCACCAAGACCGATGCTTTATCGTTTTCATAAGCCAGGGCAGACTCAGGCACAGCCAGGCTATCGCGGCTGACAGTGGCAATTGTGGTGGTGACAAACATACCGGCTTTGAGGTCTTTGTCAGTGGGCAAGGCAATTCTAATTTTGCCAAGTCGCGAAGTCGAATCGACACTGGGGGCAAGCAACCAGACCTTACCGGTCAATGTGCGTTTGCCATCGCTCACCAGCACTTCCTGTCCTAGTCTGATTTGGTCTAAATCTTGCTGGGGCAGTTTAGCCTGCAATTCCAGTTCGCCGTCGCGAATCATCTTATAAATTATGCCGCCGTTATAAATTTCGCCAAGATGAGCGCTTCTCTCTACAATGAGACCGGCAGCGGGCGCCCTCACTATAGCTTGGGCTATCTGGGCTTGCAGCTGCTCGATGCGAGCCCGGTGCTGAGCCACTGTGCTTGCAGCAATGCTAATGTCTTCGCGCCGACCACCGGTTTGCATTTCATCTAGTCTCAGCCTTTCTCTTTCTCGGTTTAGCTTCGCCTGCCGCAAGCCTTCCTTGGCGGTTTCCAGAGCAGCCTTATAAGACTGCACATCGGTCCGTTTTTGCTCAGCTTCCTGGGCAGTAGCACCGCCTTCCCTGTAGAGAGACGAATACCTCTCAGAGATAGAAAGTGCATTGTTGTATTCAGCCGAAGCTCTGGCTATGGCTGCTTCTTTCTGGGCAATATCGGCGGCGGTAGAGTCGAGCGAAGCTCGCTGCATGTTTATCTCTTCTTGCCGGTTAGGCTGCAGAGACTTTTGGTAGCTGGCGGCGGCATTATCTAAAATTGCCTGCTCTTCCTTAAGCTGGGCATTCAAGATATCGGTATTGAGCCGGGCTAAAATCTGACCCTTTTCCACCCAGTCGCCTTCTTCAGCCAAGAGAAGATCGATTTTCAGTCCGCTGGCCTGAGAGCCGATTTCTAGGGGGTCTCGGGCCATTACCGTGCCGGTGGCCTTAATCTCTCGGGCCAGCGAATGCTTGTCGACACGGGCAGTTTCAACCGTAATTGCCCTTTTGACGGGCTTTTCGCTCTTTCCCTGACCAGCTACAAAACTACCCATCCCGATGACCAATGCTAGAGCCGAGCCAAAGGCCAGACCCAGCCAGAGCCTCTTATTCTTCAAGAAAACCCTTTTAGATTCTGGTTTAGATTCAGGTTTACCGAAGCCTATGAAGCGCTCAACTGAGCAGGTCGTTTTCTCTTTTTCTTGTGTTTCTAACATTGGTCACCTGGATGTTTAGTCATGGTTTGGTTGGGAGGAAAACTTTGGCGGCGTTCTTATAGATGGAACTATATCGAATGTTTGTTATCGAACACTCGTTTATTATAAAACCGTTGTGTGAAAAAAGTCCAGCCATCTGTTACATTAGATTTGATGCCAAAGATTGTCGACCACGAAGAATATCGCCGCGAGCTCTTGACCAAGAGCTTTGACGCCATGGCTGAAAAAGGCTATAGCGCCCTCACCATGCGCGATCTATCTAAGGCAATTGGGGTCTCAACCGGCACCATTTATCACTACTTTGAAAGCAAGCAAGCTATATTTGAGGCTCTGCTCGACCATTTCTTGAACAGTAAGGCCACCAATTTCTTAGAGTTCGCTGCTCAGTCTAAGAACTTTGAACAAGGGCTCGACCTCTTGCTCGACTGGATGCAAGAGAACGAAGAATACTTTATGAAGTGGACCCTTATACAAATAGATGTATACAGGTCAGGCGACGAAGTGCTCTTGACAAAGATGCGAGATACCTTCTGCTCGCCCGCCCTGCTTGAGATTTTCAAGCAAAGACTGTTTATAAACGACGAAGACATCTGTGATTTCATCGGCGTCTTTATGTCAGGCATGGTGATGGAAAGAGCCCTCTCTGGTAGAGACCTGAGATGGAGTCAACAAAGAACCATCCTCAAGACCATGCTCCAGCTTTATCTCAAGAAACAAAAATAAAAAGAGAAATTAAAGAAAGCTCTTAAAACTATTGGTTAACCCAATACTCATCGCGCGGATAAAGATCGTGATTGAGTTTGACCGCTGGAAACTTAGCAGTGGAGACACGCCCATTATCTTGATCTAGTATCTCGCTCAAGAGAGCACGACAGTCGGCACCGGTTTCTTCGCAATAACTGGCAATGCGGTTAGCATCGTATCTTTGCAAAACCTGGGCTTTATCTGCTGCAAAAGGGGTCATACTGCCCACCATCGTTGCCCCAAAAGAGAGCACATAGGGAAAAGAATTGGCGACAGTGCGCATTGTGCGCTGAGTTGGACACCAGACCGCCACTATGCCGCCTGGTTTGAGATAACGTTTGAGATTCTCAAAATGCTCTTTCGAATAGAGCATTCCCGAGCCCGAGTCATAGGGACGCAGCGGGTCCTGCTCGATGACATCGTATTTGCGATTCTCTCTTTGCAAACCTTTTCGGCCGTCGGCAAAGACCATCCTAATGCGCTTATCGCTAAGCAAGCGACTGAGGGGTTGATACGGCTTCATCTTGTTCAGCTGTTTCAGACAGTCATAAGTGGGCTCGACAATTTCAAAACAGGTTATATTTTTTGTCAGTTGATTGGCACCACTGGCATAAAGAGTATTGCCGCTGCCCAAGCCGATTACAGCCACATCAATCGGCTGCGGGTGCAAAAAGACAGGCAAAAGACCAATCTGTGAATGATACCGCCCGTAGGGCAATTCGCTATGACCTTGGCCATTGACATAAACAAAAGTATGCTCAGGGCTCCAGCTTACCGGGCCGGTGGCGGCTAAACCACTGTGATCTTCACTCATAGTAAACTGCCCCGGGCTGCAATAACCGTGCAATTTATGCCAAATCTCTTTGGCATTGGGCACATAATAAAAGAGCCCAAGGGCGGCGGCGGCAGTCAAAACAATAGATAAACCAGCCGAGAGAGCCTTTTTCTTCAACTTTTCTTGCAAAAGACCATAGAGCCACATAAACAAAAAGATACTGCCGCCCAATACAAACAATCGCAGGGTGCCCGATGTCTTCAAATATCTCAAAGCAAGCAAGCCGACAAAGAGCGAACCCAGGGTCGAACCGATAATATTGGCGGTCTGCACCAAACTAATGCGCCTGCCGACAAATTTGAGGTCGGTCTGCAAAACTTTCTGCAAACTGACAAAACTCATGCCCATCAGTGTCACCGGCGGCACAATCAAGGCAGCAGGCAGAAAGACATAAAGCTCTAGAAGCAATTTGAGCGGTGGGATTTTAGCGCTGAAGTCGATTGGATCGTACTGGCCGAAAAATTCGAAGAGTGATTTAAAGACTGAATCAAAACCAAGACTCTTGACAAAGAAAGCGAGGGCGGTGACGGCATAAATACTGCAAAGGGCTTGAAACAAGAAAAAGTCGGAGGCAGGATTCTTGCGCCGAGCAAGCAATTTTGAACCAAGCAATGTACCGGCGGCAAGCCCGAACAAATAAAGAAATAAGAGCCAGCCATAGGTCATCGAATTGGCTTTGAGCATCACCGAGATTAGTCTGAACCACAAAATCTCTAGCCCAAGCGCTAGAAAGCCTGATAGAGCACTAAAGGCTGCCCAGGCAGCAAGACGCGCCCCGGTCATTGATTGAGAGAGGGTCTGGCTCTCGCCTGTCTTATCCAACTGTTCTCGACTAGACTGAACAGAATCAGCTTTAGGTTCAGACATAGACTTAGACTCTGGCTCTGGCTCTGGCTTAGACTTAGACTCTGGCGAGCTTTCTGCCGCGACCTGATCGCTGGCGAGACGGCGAGCCCGACTGCCCACTATCAGGGCACCCAGAGCACAAATCAAATTGAGCCCGGCACTTAGATAAAGAGTCGGTTCATAGCCCAAGTTGCGTATCATAAATAGAGCCGCCACCAATGAACCGACCGCCGAACCCATTGTATTGAGGGCATAGAACCAAGCGATGCTTATTGGCGCTCTGGCGATAATGGTGATAAAGGCTCTTGAAATGACCGGCAGGGTCATGCCCATAAAGAAAGTGGGCAAGCAAAGCGCGGCAAAAACGACAACAAAGGCGAGCAGACGCGAGTCGCCCAAAAAGGGTACCTGACAATAGAGAAAATCATAGAGCAAGATCTTGCTGCCGGCGCCGAAAAGACCTATCAGAAGCTCTGAAGCGGCAAAGGCTAATATTAGAGAAGAGCGGCGCCGCATCTTGTCGCAGATGATACCACCGGCGAGACTACCGACACCCATCCCAAGCATACAGGCAGCTGTAATTAAACTAACAGAAACAGTCTCTGCACCGGTAAAAAGACCTAGCATGCGCTGCCAGACAACTTGATAAACCAGAGCACAAAAGCCCGAAACAAAAAACAGTACTAAAATCACCAATAAAGCAGCGGTATTATCCGGGCCTTGCCCATAGCTTTCGGTCTTAGCCGCCTGCTCATCAATAGAGGCAGAACTTGTTTCTGTCATGTATTTCGAGTATTAGCCTCGTGGGGCGACGGCGCAAAACGCCTATTTTACGCCATCGACTCCCAATAAGGCTTAGACTTTGCCAAGCTTGCAATATATTCAGCCTAGGTCGGCCAGCTAACTGGAGCGTCAGACTTAATGCCGTCTTCAAGCGTTTCAGATTGAAGCGAGCCATCTTTAGCTTGCACACAAATATAATACAAATCGGAATCTGAGTTATTGCGCAGAGTGCGACTGCCCGCCGGACTAATACGCACAATCGTTCCTTCTTCCACGGCAAAGACTTCGCCGTCGATTTGCATTTCACCACTACCCCCGACAAAGATATAGGCTTCTTCGTTCTCTTTGTGCTGGTGATAAAATGGCACCGCTGCGCCGGCCGGCAGCTTATTCATCGAGATTTGCATACCACTTAGACCCAAAAACTGCTTGATAAAGAGTTTGCCTCTAACAGTACGCTTGAGCGCCGGCATTTCTAGTTTGTAGTCATCTAGTTGAGCCAGGGGACCGGTATAAATAGCGCCAAAATTAGCACCTACACGCGTGCGAATATCAGCTGTTTGGTTAACAGGCATGAGACTTACCTCCAGGTTTTGAATTTTGTACTATTCAGTATATAATATGGTTAAACCGAATCAAGGGTTTTTATACTGATTGGTACAAATTTAATGAGCCGCGGCAGACCAAAGAAATTCAATAATGATCAAGCCCTGCATGACGCCATGTTGGTTTTTTGGCGGCACGGCTATCGAGGCACTGCTTTAGACGACATCACTGCCGCTCTCAATATAAACAAACCAAGTCTTTATGCTGCCTTCGGCGGCAAAGAAGAGCTCTTTCTGCAAGTGATAGACCATTACCGCGCCCACATACTCGCCCCCATAGCAAAGCCCCTAAGTGAATGCAACAATCTCAAAGATGGCTTGCGTCAATACTTTCGAGACATAGCAAAAATTGTTATGGGCAAAGAAACCCCTCCTGGCTGCCTGGTTGCCTGCATGCTTGCCGAAGAGTGCTGCCAAACCGAATCGATTAAGGCCAAACTAGCCGGTGCCATTGCCGAATCAGATCGCTTCTTCTGCCGCGTTTTTGAAAAGCATAAAGACGAGCTCAACCCCCAAATCACACCAGAAGCCGCAGCTGTTTTATTGGTTTCCACCTTGCATGGGCTATCTATTAGAGCCAGAGCCGGAGCCAGCCAAGAGAGCATAGAAAGCGGTGCTTCCGCCTTTCTCAGAGTAGCACTGAAACAGCCTTAAACTGCTCTTGCACATCTCATCTGCAAACACTGGCGCGATAAGGATTGATCAAATCTTCAATTTCTAGATGCTCCTCTAATTTTTCCCAGAGGGCATCTGCGCCTTGCTCCAGCTTCAAATCCATTTCGTCTTGATAAATAGGCAAGAGCTGATAGAAATAAACCTTTTTTTCTTGCGAAACCTCGAGCTCAAAGAACTCTACCTCAGATACCATGGGAGGAACAAGCATAAAACCGGCGATATCGAGACCTTCGCAAACTGGCTCACCGGTTGGAATTGTATGATTGATGCCGAACCAAGTGGCGGCATAGTAAGGATGCCTGGCTAGAATTTTCAGCCACCTAACCGGCCAATAGTTCTTTTCGTCTTGAAAGGCTTCCATAGAGATAGGCCAATCAGGCGGCAAACAAATGAGCAACTCAGCATACTTAAACTCATCCAGTTCATCAGGCACGCTCATGGGTAAGTCACTCATACCCGATGTAATAAGAGCGATATAGGGCCTCTCTTCATTTGCGGGCACAACATGAATATCAACATGTACAGCGTCCGAAACTGTTTCATGCATGACCAAATCAATATCGCCTAAATAAGTTTCGACATGCCTGGAAAAAAGCTCGAGAAATTCACGATAACCCTCTGATTCAAAATTCATGTATGCAGGAACCTATTTTATTTTTAGTAGTTTGAGCGGTCTTTAGTAGCTTTAGGTCTAATTTCCGAACTTGACTTATCAGCCTATACCCAAGACTCGATTGGGTTAGACTATCAACCAGAGAATCAAATTATATAAAGGGTGTAGATGAAGATTTTAGTTTTGGGTGCCGGCGCCACCGGCGGCTACTTTGGTGGTCGTCTTTTGGAAGCCGGTGCCGATGTCACTTTTCTTGTCAGGGCAGCCCGCGCTGAACGCCTGCGACGCGATGGGCTGGTGGTGAAAAGTCGTTTTGGCGACCTACACCACAAAGAGATTTCTGTCATAGAAAAAGCTGAAAACTTTTACGACCTCATTATTTTATCTTGCAAAGCTTATGATCTAGACAGCGCCATGCAAGCGATTGCGCCAGCCGTCGGAGCCGATTCGATGATCTTGCCCCTGCTGAACGGCATGCAGCATCTAGATGTACTAAAGGCTAAGTTTACTGAAGAAAATGTGCTCGGTGGTTGCTGCATCATCTCATCAGAACTAGATGAAGAAGGGCGAATTATTCACTTTAATGCCAATCATAGTTTGCGCTATGGCGAGCTTTCAGGCATCATGAGCGAACGCATACAAGAATTGGAAGAGCTTATCAGCCCTTGCCGCTTTACCTCGCAGGCAAGCTTTGCCATAGTGCAAGACATGTGGGAAAAATGGGTGCTGATAGCCAGTCTAGCCGCGCTTACCACTATGATGCGTGCCACCGTCGGCGAAGTCGCCAAATCGCCTTTTGGGACAGAAATAGCCAAGCAACTGGCCGACGAATGTCTAGCGGTGCTGAGAGCCCAAGGCTTCGAACCCGAACAGTCTTTCGTAGACTCTACTCATTCAAGACTGGTCGACGCATCGTCTAGCCTGACAGCCTCTATGCTGAGAGATATGGAACGTGGCAATAGAGTGGAAGCACAGCAGATTTTAGGCGATTTTATTGAGCGCGCCCAGCTACAAAATATTCCAGTGCCAATGCTGCAAGTAGCATACTGTCATGTCTGTGCTTATCAGCAAAGGCGAGAATCTAAGCAAAACTAACGAGAAAGGCTGAAATGGAAAAGTTAGCTACTTGGGCAGCTAGAGTAAGATATCAGCCACCGGTTGCAACTTTTCTGGAACACTTTCGGCACCGATAAATTGCAGGAGATCGATCTCGATAGAACGAGCCAGCGCCGAAATTGGCACATCATTGAGACCCAGTTCAAAGGGATCTTCGCTGCTATCTCCCACTTGTTCCATTGTAATGAACATCCAAGAGATGAGAGTAGAAAATGGAATCACAGTCCAGACGAGGGTGCCGCCGGCAGACTTGGAAAGCTCATCGATTAAGCCAAAAGGCAGCAAAAGCAGGAATATCCACACAAAGACATTACTAAAATGCGCATACTGACGAGGAAAAGGAAAGTTTTTCAATCTCTCGCAGGCGCCTTGCTCGCTGAATAAGCTCACTAAAATCTCGGTCAATTTCTCAAGAGCAGGCTCGCTTAGCTGCAGGTCGGCGCCTGCACTCTCTATATCGTCCAGCTGCAACCTCAAGAGACTAAGAGCTTTGTTATCAACGCCTCTTACCAGCTCATAATCGCGCTTGCTGAGATTTGCCTGCAAAAAGTCATCGAGAGTCTTTTGCGAATTCTCAGGCGGAGAACAAAGCTTTTTCACCAGGTTGACTTCGGGAGCTAGCGTTTCTCTCTTTCTCTCTGCTGACGAAATGCGCAGTTGCATAGCAAGAGTATGGCAGAAGTAAATTTGTCTTTTCACCAGAGCAATTCGACGCTCTTGAGCAGCTTTGCTTACTTTGTCTAGGCCGCCAACCAAAACAGCAGCGAAAGCTCTAGATAAGCTGCCTATAGCCCCCCAAATCTTCCGCCCTTCCCACAATCTTTCATACGAAGAGTTGTTCTTGAAGCCAATATAGAAAGCAACAGCTGTACCAATTGTGCCAACGGGCAAAAAAGGAATAGCCAGAGACTTTAAGCCATAGAATTGAAAAGCCGCATAAGCAGCCGCAGTGTACAGAAAGAAGAAAGCAATATAGCGCCAGGAAAACCAAAGCACTATTGATGTCGTTATGTCGTTCTTGATGTACACAATTTACTCCAGTAAGCAGCCCTTAATTGTGGCACAAAATCAACACAGACTTTTCATCTTAAAGCTGCTTTCTATCGATATTGTTTGAGAGCTAGTTACAAGTGCGCTTTTCAGCGCAATGCAATGTTTCTACTCAACTATCTTTTTCAGTCTAGTCACCCAACCAGCCTGAGATGGCTTCTGCCCGCTCAAATATCCCTCATAGGTGCTCAGCGGTGAACCAGCATCAGGCGCAGCTGGAGCGGCTTTGTTGTCGTGCAATTTAGAGCCGCATTCACCACAAAATTTAGCATCACCTTCTTGCGGAGCGCCACAGAGGTGACAGGAAATAATCTTGGTTTCGAGCCTAAAGCCGCACTCTCCGCAAAATCTAGAGCCTGGGTCAAGCGGCTCGGAACAGCCTGGACAAAGTTCTTGAGCCGGTCGAGTTTGTGCAACCTGGGGCTCACTGACTGGGCTATAAACTGGAATATCTGGTTGAGGAATCGGTGCCGTCACACCTGGAGGCACACCCGCTTTACCGCCCGGTTTAATTTCGCCACCCGAAAAACTGTTGACGCTCTGCCAGAAGGCGTCTTCAGAAGCATCCGCCTGAGCGGCTGGAGGCATCGAGAAGGCACTTTCTGCCTGCGGTGTAGACTGGGGCGGCAAGCCGATGGCGACATCACGAACATCGCTGGCATTGACCTTCTCTTCTTCGCGAGCTTGTGCCTTCTTGCCTTTTTTGCCTTTCTTACCGCTTTCGCTCTGCTCTCTTAAACGCTGCTCTTCCTCTTGCTGAGCCCTCTGCAGCTCTTCCATTTTTGCTTTGCGCGCCGCTTCTTCCTTCGCCGCCTCTTCATTTAGTGCGGCTTCTTGTTGGGCTTTCAAAGCTGCTTCTTGCTGGGCTCTCAGGGCTGCTTCCTGCTGAGCTCTTAGTGCTGCTTCTTGCTGCGCTCTTAGTGCTGCTTCTTGCTGCGCTCTTAGCGCGGCCTCTTGTTGCGCTCTTAGTGCAGCCTCTTGTTGCGCTCTTAGTGCTGCTTCTTGCTGCGCTCTTAGTGCTGCTTCTTGCTGCGCTCTTAGCGCGGCCTCTTGTTGCGCTCTTACAGAAGCCTCTTGCATCTTCAGAGCCTCCTGCTGCGCTCTCAGTTCAGCTTCCTGTTGGGCTCTCAGAGCGGCTTCTTGTTGCGCTCTTAGTGCGGCCTCTTGTTGCGCTCTTAGAGCCGCTTCCTGCTGGGCTCTCAGTGCAGCTTCTTGCTGCGCCCTCAGTTCAGCTTCTTGCTGTGCTCGCAGAGCTGCTTCTCTCTGTGCGGCTTCCTGCTGCACTCTTAATGCTGCTTCTTGCTGCGCTCTCAGAGCAGCTTCTTGTTGTGCTCGCAGAGCTGCTTCTTGTTGTGCTCGCAGAGCTGCTTCTTGCTGTGCCTTCAGTGCTGCTTCTTGCTGTGCTCTCAGTGCTGCTTCTTGCTGTGCTTTCAGCGCGGCTTCTTGCTGTGCTCTCAGCGCGGCTTCTTGCTGTGCTCTCAAAGCTGCTTCTTGCTGTGCTTTCAAAGCAGCTTCTTGTTGTGCCTTCAGTGCAGCTTCTTGCTGTGCTCTCAGCGCAGCTTCTTGCTGTGCTCTCAGCGCGGCTTCTTGTTGTGCCTTCAGTGCAGCTTCTTGCTGTGCTTTCAGTGCTGCTTCTTGCTGCGCTCTCAGGGCTGCTTCTTGCTGTGCCCTCAGTGCTGCTTCTTGCTGTGCCTTCAGGGCTGCTTCTTGCTGTGCCCTCAGTGCAGCTTCTTGTTGTGCCTTCAGCGCTGCTTCTTGCTGTGCCCTCTGGGCTGCCTCTTGCTGTGCTCTCAGAGCTGCTTCTTGTTGTGCTGAATGGGCGGCAGTCTGAGTCTCCGAAACAGCGGGTTTGGACAAATTAGTTGAGGTTGAGGTTGGGCTTGGGGTCGGGGTTGGCATTTGCGTCGGCGCGTTCACCGACACTGGTCTCGGGGTTGCATCCTGCATAGTTTCCAACAAAAAGCGAGACGGGGCCAGCACCACATCGTTGAACTTACCCGGATAAGAAACATAGAGCATGTCTTTTGCCCTAGTCATGCCAAGGTAACAGAGCCTGCGTTCTTCTTCTGGGTCGCTTGCCGTCTCTGAGGGGAAAAGACCTTCAGCCATACCGGTCAAGAAAACGACTGGAAACTCTTTGCCTTTTGACTCATGCAAACTCAAGATGAACACGAGGGGTTCAGCCTGACCCTCAGCCACTTTCGGCGAGGTCTGACTGCGCACAAAGTCACCGACCGTTTTGAACTTACGAGCTTCTTCTTCCAGCTGGGTCAACTTGCGCATCGGCTCATAATTGACTCCTGGCGGCACTTTCACTGCTTTGTAATATTCTGAGAGACGCTGGGTGCGCTTGAGCAGGGCAATAGTCTCAGCCGGCGGCAGATTCTCGTGGTTCATGGTGCGAATAATGCGCACCAACTGTTCGAGATCTTGGCAAGATTGGTCAGCTACCGCTTCCGAATAAATCTCCACCGCCTTCAAAAATGACAAATTATTGGCTTCGGCAAAGCTAGCAATGGTATTGAAGAGCCTGGGATCTACTTCTTTGGTTCTCAGCTGACAGACACGCTCAAAAGATTCGCGCGCTTTAGGACCATCAGGGTCCATAACCAAGCGCAGAAAAGCCATGATGTCGGCTACTTCATCAGGCACCATAGTAGAGTCTGGGTTGGTAGTCAAACACTTGATGCCGCGCCGAAAGAGGGCTTCTTCCACCAAAGAGGCATAACGATTATAACGATAAAGAATGGCTATATCTTGCGGATTACGCCCGCCGGCAAGCAATGACTCTATCTCTGCCGCCACCCATTCGGCTTCGGCTGCCTCGGTCTCGGCAAGCTGCGGTCCAACCACGGCCCGGTCGCCGCTCATTTCCCAACCGGGCACCATTTCTTTGCGAATACGGCGCCGACTCATGCCTGTTAAAAGACGATTAGCCAGCTCAACTATATCGGGATGCGAGCGCCAATTATTCTCTAAGACGAAACAGCGAGCATTGGGCAAACGCAGCGAAACTTCAGCAATTAGTTTAGGCAGCGAACCCTTGCTCTCGTAAATCGATTGGTCTTCATCACCGGAGATAAAGAGATTGTCTTGCGGCAGAGCCAACATGCGCAGCAAAAGATCGGCGGCGGCATTGGCATCTTGGTATTCGTCGACCAGCACAAATTCAAACTGATATTGATATCGTGCTCTGATATCGGCATTGTCGGCAAGCAACTGAGCCGCCATGGTCACCATGTCATCACGGTCTATTTTGTTGCTTTTTTGCAGTTGTTCTTCATAACCCTGATAAACCCTGGCTACTAGTTCATCAACGCTATTTTTCGCTCTATCTTTGACATGTTTAGGGGTGATCAAATTAGCTTTATAGAGCGATATCAGAGAGGCAAGAGTGAACTCCTCCAGTTCCTCAGCCATTTCGAGCGTCATTTGGTCGAGATCGCGTTTATACTTGGTCAAAAGCCTTTGTATGACGCGCTGCGGATTCCCTTCCACTTTGAGCGGCGGTTTGCGCTTAATAGCACTGGTATTCTCTTTTAATAGCTTCAACCCAAGCTCGTTCCAGCTATGGAAATGAAGTCTTTGCAAAGAAGGTTTGTCAATAAGATTCTCAAGCTCGGTGCGGAGAGATCGAGCACTCTCGGTAGAATGCGAGATAACCAAAATGCGCTCAGGATTTACACCTTGCGAAAGCAGGTGCGCCACTCGCCTAGCCACACAGGTGCTCTTGCCCGTTCCAGCACCGCCGGTGATGGCGATTGGACCAGCACCATAGGTAATGGCACGTCGTTCAATATCATCTTCCACCGGCAGGTCTACTAAATGCGAACTAGCTTGCCCCGAAACCAGCCTGCCCGAGGGCGATTTCTTGCGTCCCGTCACCCAGACATCGGCCACGGCATCGACGCAGTCCATCAAGTTAGCCAACAGATCAACCACGGTGAAGCGTAAGAGCTTCCAGCCGTCGCTTAGCAAAACCAAGGTACGCTTGGCTTCGGAAGAGCGGGCATTGGGATTATCCAAACTGGCTAAAAGATCGCATTCGACCGCCAATTTATTACCGCGCTCGACCATGGCAAAATCAAGCATATAGTCGCCCAACACATATTGTGGCGTAACCACCAAACCACGACTAACCAGAGCCTTATAGAGAAAGTATTCAGCCTTGAGCATAGGAGGCAGGTTTTCGCCCTTGAGCATACGAAAATGATGCAGGTCGATGAGCATGCCGTCCATAAGCCATGCTACCTTTTCCCAGGTAACGCGGCGACCGGCATACTCCAGATCATCACAGGCAGCGCCATAAGAAAGAAATTCATCAAGACTGAGCGGCGTCGTCAAAATCAAAGGCTTTTGAGCCATTGCCCGCGGATAGAGCAAGTGATGATAGAAATACCAAAGTTGTTGCGGTGTCTCAGGCGCTACCAAGTCGGTGACAATGAGCACATCGGCATCAATCATGTCCAGTTCCAACTGAGACAAGAGCGGTCGGCCAAAAGTGGTCTGAGCGGCTGCATGCTGATAAAGATAGTCAGCCTGCTTGTAGAGCATCTCACCGGCGATGACAAGACTCTTGACACCCCTAGACTTAAAGTTGATGACAGCCGACTCAATCAGAGCTTCTTGGTCTTCTGAATAGTCTGATAAAAAGAGCCCGCGGGCAGAACCCTGATATAGACCAAGCGAATCGACAAACCAATGCACAGCATCGCGAGACTCGCCCGGCTGGGGAGGCATGCGATTCGGCGATTGATCTGATCTGACTATGTTTGACACCAGGGATGAAACTACCTAAAAGGCGGTGCAAAGAAAGCTTGTCCGCACAGCGTGACCGCTCCTATTTTAATGCCCCTTTAGAAGACAACTAATCACTAATTACATTTATCTACCTAATAGAAATATATCTAGGGCTGCCAAGCGACCGATAATCGGTCAACTTCATTAATTTTTGAAATCGCTGAAACGCTCACAGTTTCGGGCAAACAGCCTAAATCACCCTTAACAATCGAAAACTTGACATGTTTTCAATTGACCAGGGAATAGTACAATCACCCCTGGGACATTCCTATGAGTGTCCTTGGTGCGCCCAATAACCAAACCATTTAGTTACCAGGTTACTAAGCGCAACTTCTGAAAGGAGAAGACGTTCGATGAGATCAGCACTTCTAGTCCTTGCAGCCATGGCAGCCGTTTCGGTGCCGGCAGCGAATGCGCAGGTTTGCGGTGACGAGGGAAGATATTTCCACCTCCGTCCGCCATCCTACTCCATTCCCCGTCACAGAAAACAGTGCATCCACCGCTGGGCGAAAGCTCTGCGTTGGTACAGAGAGCACAACGGCGACAAGCCCCTCTGCACCAAGTAGAAAAGAGCTTAACCAAGCTCGTTTCGATGAATTTGTCCTCTATCACATGACTCCGGGCTTGCCTGGAGGCATGGATGAGGACGGTTTCTTTGTCAGTAAGGCGCTCTGGCAGGCGTAGGCATAAAAGGCTATTTTAGCCATCAAAAATGGGTAGTTCGCTACCGACTTCGCCAAAAGGCGGCGTTGGTGGCGATATTGTCCCATGGTAGGCCGGCAATTTTTTGCCGGCCTTTTTGTATGCCTTCTATTTTGCCGTTCGAAACCACTATCAGGTCTGGTCTCACCATAAAGACCCAGGGCAGATTCTCAGCCAGATAGCCCTGCAAAGAAGCGTAGACCATCTTCCTTTCCGCTTGACTGGCAGCCAACCGTCCTTGCTTCAGCCAGTCATCAACTTGTTGAGACTGCAAACGACAAAAATTGAGCGGACCTTTGCTACTCCAAACCATGGTCGATTCAGGGTCCGGACCAAAAGACCGACTCCAGATCACCGCATCAAACCTGCCCTTTTGCATAAACGACCTTCGCAAAGCCGAGTATTCCAGAACTTCCACTTCACAAGCTATGTCTATGCGTGCCAAATAGTCTGCCACCACCTGCGCCATCTCATCGAAGTCCTTGATGGTCATTATCTTGATAGCCAGGGTCTCTCCATTGCGCACCCAGCTCTTGCCACGATGCACAAAACCAGCCTTTTCCAAATAGGTCTTGGCCTGCTGCGGCGAATAACTTACCTTTTTGACGCCATCAAAAAACGCCCAGCTGGTTTCAGGGAAATCAGTATCAGGTATGGTGCCGAAGCCGGCATAGAGAGTCTTTAGTATGGCACCACGGTCAATGGCACAAGAAAAAGCTTGACGCACAGCCAGTTCAGACCAGGGCGATCTTTCAAGATTAAAGCCGAGATAAACCGTGCGCCCACCTCTGAAAGAATCAACTTGCAGCCTACCAGCCGGTTTGTCACTATCAATCTTGGCTAAAAAGCTCTGCCAAAGCCGCCCATCTGAGGGCGCCAGGTCAACTTCGCCTCGCGCCAAGGCCGCCGCCAACGCCATCTTATCTGGTATCACTCGCCAAATGATGCGCTCGCTAGCCGCCGCCTTACCCCAATAATTACTGTTTCGCTCAAAAACAAGATAGCGCCCAGCCAGCCAGCTCTTCAAATAATAGGGACCGGTAGCTATCGGTTCTCTAGCCAGAACTGAATTACCATGGTCGCCACTATTGATTACCGCTGCAGGCAGAATGCGCAATTCGGCAAGGCGAGAAAGCAAAGGCTGGCAAGGTCGCGAGAGCTTGACCACAACCTGTCTATCGCCTACAAGCTGGACGGTCTCTATATCTCGATAGTCGCCGCGAAATGGAGAGTACTGACCGGCACCAGCCAAAAGCGACTGCTTTACATCTTCAACCGTCAAAGGGCTGCCATTGTGATACTTCAAGCCCGGTCTAAGGACAAACTTATAGGTCAAGCCATCCGGCGACACCGAAAACGATTCGGCTAAGCCTGGTACCAATTGCATTGAATCATCGAACTTAACCAGCCCTTCGTAAACAAAACTAGAAGCGCAATAAGAACCTGCATCAATGCCGCGCAAAGGATTGAAGGATATGGGCTCCCAGACCATGCCAAGTACGATCTGCGAGGGCTCTTTCTCTTTTTCTTTCTCTTTTACCAAAGCAAGGTCTTTGCTTGCACAGGCATTAAGTGCAGCAAGCGAGAGCGCGAGACAGACCGCCTTTCGACCCGTCCTCAAAAAATATGCAGTTCTAGCCAATAAAATCGAATTCCTTGCTTTTGCCAGGAAAAGCCGCTTGATCAGGGCACCTGATTGCCTTGCGAAACGAAATAGAAACAAGCAAGCATGACCAGCATGGCGCTGGTTACACCAAGCCAAAAGCCAGCCACAAGAATCTGCCAAACAATCAAGGCTTGCCTAGCAGTAAGCGAAATCATGATGCCCAGTCGATTGATTATGTAGAAAACCACCGAACCGACTGTAAAGAGCAACGGCAAAAGCTTCAGCACGGGCGATACAGGCACCGAAACAGCCATGACAAGACTGAGGATACACATGACCACAAGAACGATGGTCACATAATCAGAAAAACGCTGCTTGACGTTCTCAGCCACCGAAGCATCATTGATGTGCTTGATGGCAAGAAAGAGATTAGCCAAACCGGCACGGCGAGGAAACTGCCCCGACTCAGGCGCCATGTCGGTTTCAGCTTTATTGTTCTGGTCTTTGGGTAGGTCCGCGTCCGACAACTGAATTTACTCCGTAAACGAGATTAAAGCTAACTTCCGACAACTCCCCTATATTATCAATCTTTGCAAACATGCTCAAACACTAATTGCTCTTACACACCAATTTTGAAATTTGAATTTTGAAGAATAAGACGCCTGCTGCAAATACACTAGATAACCAATCGACTCCCCATGTGACTGTACTGGTTCTTCACTGGCGTGGCATAGACAAGACAAGAGAATGTCTGAAAAGCCTAAAAGAGCTTGATTATCCGCATTACAGCATACTTTTGGTCGACAACGGCTCCGAGAACAACGACGGTGCAACACTAAAGTCTGAATTCGAAAACCTTGAAATTTTGCGTCTTTCAACCAATCATGGTTTTGCCGGGGGTTGCAATCAGGGTATCAAGCACCAACTCGCCAAAACAGCAGACAAGCAAGAAGAAAGCTATATCTGGCTCTTAAACAATGATGCCACGGTTAGGCCGGAAAACCTAAAAAGACTTACCTTTGTCTTATCAGCCAACACCAAAGCTGGAGCCGCCGCCGCTCTGGTTCTAGAAGGAAAGGATGGCGAGAAACGCGCCGCAACCGGGGTCGGCAAAATAGACTTTGCCAAAGCCAAAACCTATCTCAAGCCTGTGCCGGAGAATGCAGCAAGTGTTACTAACTCTGTGCTCAGTTGCGACTGGGTGACGGGCTCCAACCTACTCCTCAAAGAGTCTGTGCTTAGAGAAATCGGTCTTTTCGATGAACGCTATTTTCTCTATTTTGAAGACGTCGACCTCTGTCTGCGTATACGCAAAGCCGGCTATGAATGTCTCTTGGTGGCAGACACCATGATCGAGCACGAAGGCAGTGCCTCCACCCAAGGGGGTTTGAGCCTCTGGCGCGCTTACTATCACACCCGCAACCGACTGCTTTTCTTCGCCCTGCACGCGCCGCTCTACCTTAAGCCATGGGCTTTCTTCTTGATAAGCCTGCATGTGTTCAAACATTGTCTCACTTTACCTGGAAGGGGCCCCACGGGTAAGGCTAAGCTCAAAGTAGAGCTCATGGGCTATAGCGACTACTGCTTGAGAACCTTTGGGCAAAGCAAGAGGCTCGATTGGTGCGAAAATTTTGTTTTCGACAAGCCTAAGAAAACGGAATAACCGATATCGGTTATTCCAAAAATCCAAACTTACGCCGATCGAAAAACAACGCGATTTATGATAATAGTGACATTTTCCCACCACCAATATCCTTGCTTCAGTTTGCAAACAAGTGTTTAATTAAGAGCCAAGCAGTCTCTTGATCTGAAATCTTTCCAGACTAAGGGGCATATAAACTTTAGATATAGTTGTCAGCATGCCCGAGCCCGCGCTCATGACTGGAGACCCAAAGCTGAATATGAACGTTGGTACCTCGGACTACAGACTCGGGCCGTTATTGTCTTACTTCGGCCTGCTGGAGGAAGAAGAAATCAGACGTGCCTTGAAAGTCTCGCTGGAGACAGGTCTTCCAGTGGGCAAGGTGCTGGTCATGTTCGAGCGCATTTCTACCGCCAGTCTAAAAGGCGTACTGGACGCGCAATGGATGCTCAAAGACGGGCTTCTCACTTTGTCTCAAGCCAAAACTGCTATCGACTTGGTCAGACGAAACAATTGGCGCTTTGCGGACGCTTTGGTTACCCTCGGTGTCGATGCCTATGCCTCAAAAGGCAGTCGCTTGGGTGAACTCCTGGTCGGCTCAGGACAAATGCAAGAAGAAGAAGTCGAGGAATTCCTCAAAGTCAGCGATTACTCAGGGCTTCCCCTCGGTCGCATCTTGCTTTTGCTTGACCGGGTGCACGAGACCAATCTCAACACCACTCTAAAGGTGCAGCACGATATCAGGCTCGGCGCCATAGAACTCAATCTTGGTCTCAACTTACTGAAAGAAGCAATTGATGCTTCCACCGCCAGCGAAAGCTCAGATAACACAAGGCTTGGTGACTTGCTTACTCTTTCTGGTGCTGTGCGCGAATCTGAGATAGAAATTGCAGCTAGTATTGCTGAAGCCAATAACAAGATGATAGGCGAAGTCTTGACCGAACACGGCTGGATTGATGAAGCCCTTCTCGATAAGGCTCTGGCTCTGCAAAAGAAGGCTCGGTGTGGTGAAATATCAATCAAGAAAGCCGTCGAAACCCTGAAAGATCAAGCCCAAACCGGGCAGTTTCCACCTTTGGGTGTAGCATCGCAGCTACTGAACAACGAGTTTGCCAGAGGCATTTCACTTTATGAATACCTCAGATTGACAGGCTTTATGACCCCTACCAAGTTAGCCGATGTTGTAGCAAGAGCCGCCAAAGAAAAAGACTTGCTCAGCAAACTGGGCATTAAAGAAGGCACTTCGATGAAGGAAGCCTTGAAGATTGCCGTCACCGACTCTGAAAAGTTTGAAAAACTTTTGAGCCAAACCAATCCTCATGAGCAGAAAGAAATAGATAAGGCGGTCGACTTGCACAGACGCGTACGCACAGGCTCTATTAAGCTTGATATGTCGATAGTGGAATTCACATTGATGCGAACCAATTCGCAATTGGCATCCAGAGTAGCCGTTTAGCTTAACTAAAAGGCAAAAGTAATTGCGCTCAAGCAGTTAACACCGCCTGTGGTATCACCATTAAATGAACAGTGACCAAATTCTTACCCTTGCTCTTTTTCTCCTAGCTCTCACCAGCCTCGGTTATCTCATCCCAATTACTCTAGCCCATCCTTCACCACAACTAGTTTTGGCCCTGTCTGTCGAACTTTTGTGGTTTGCCGCCTGGTTAACCTTCAAAATATACAGACTGACCAGCGTCAGCGGCAAAGCACATAAGGCAGTAATTGAAACCTTAGTAGAAACTGCGGTCGAGACTGCCGTGCCTCAAAACTCGTTATTCAGCGGTTTTATGAAAACGAGATCGATTTTTCGCAACAGTCTAAAGTTTGCTCTAGCAGCCGTCTGGTCCCTCATGCTCTTAGATCTAAGTGGCTTTCTTTTGGCTTACTTTGGCTTTAATCAGCTAAGCAGCAAAATCTATACGACAGCTCCGGTTTCCACCTTGTTTGGTCTCAATGCCGGCTTCTCGCTGGAAGTCTTGGGCGGTGCTTATGTGGAGTCGAAAAACTGGCCGGCTGCCTTGCCTATCTTCAATGAGATAGAGTCAATAAGAATGGCTCACTATGGACCAACCAGCGAGAAGATAGTAGCCTTAGGCGTCGACTATGGCGATCTCTATGTCAAAATGAACGACCTAGATAAAGCCGAAGCAAGCTACAAAAATGCCGTCAAGCTAGGCGACCAAACCCTTGGAGAGCGGGGCACCGGCAGGGGTTATACCCGCCTGGCCAATCTGCTCACCAGCCGCGGCAAACTGCAAGAAGCCACTCTCAACTATGAAAAAGCCCTGCACATGCGAGAAGAACAGTTTGGTAAAGATAGCGCCAAAGTAGCCGAAACACTCTTTGCCTACTCTGTTTTGCTGGACCGCATCGGCGACCACAGCAAGGCAAGAGCCGTCCAAGAAAGAGCCGACAAAATCTACAATAGACTAAAGAGTGGTGCCAAAACACAGCTTACCGGCAAGGGCGAATTTTCCTATGCCGCTTTGTATGGTCTGGGCGGCTCGCTCCTTTTGGGTTGGTTGCTTTTTGGTCGGCGCGGTTTCTTGACCGGCATGGCTATCAATATGTTGCAGAACAAGCTCAACCGTCTGGGCGAAAATGCCAGAGACAGAAACACCCTAGAACTGCTAAAAAAATACGCCGGCAAAGAAAAAAAGAATTATTAGCCGATTTCACGTGTTTTTTATGTTGACCGTTCTATTGTTAATGCCATGAAAGGCGTTTTCTGTTTCTAAAGTCTGTTTCTGAGGTCAGTATGCTTACAATGTCGATGCCAGCCAACCAATCTGCAATATTAGGGGAAGCAAACTCGGTAAAGAAAGCCTCTGATATGATGCGCGCTCTAGCCGACCGCTCAGCCTTTGAGCTAAAGACCGGTGCCAAGAGAATTACCAGTGGCAGTCGCTTCGCGTCTGCAGCCTGCGAAGACTTGCCAATCATGCCCGACGACATCAACTCTAAAGAAAGACGCCCTTATTACAAAACCGCGCCTGAGGCGTTCCAGGCTGCTTAAGCAACAAAATAAAGAAATGCGGTGCAGTGGCCCGCTCAAGGTCTTTTTCAGCTAACTTATGCCTAGCTAGAGGCACTATCAAGAAAGACTGAAAAATGACCGAACTTGCATTCGACCCAAATGGACTGGCCAGCACCGACAATATCTTCGGCTTGCCCTTTACCCCAGAACAAGCTCAGATCGTTCTCATTCCTGTTCCCTGGGAAGTGACTGTTTCTTACAGAGCCGGCACCGCAGCCGGACCTGCCGCCATATTGCAAGCCTCTAGGCAGGTGGATTTATTCGAGCCCTTACTGAGCGATGCCTGGAAGATCGGCTTGTCCATGCTCGATCTGCCCGAAAATTTGCTTTTGATGAATGAACTGGCTAGGGGCAAAGCCGAAGCCTATATCAGCATGCTCGAACAAGGTGCAGATAAGCAAGATAAAGACATGGCAAGGCTTTTGAAAGAAATTGATCAAGCTTGCCAAACAATGAATAGTTGGGTGGAAGAAACAGCCGCACACTGGCTTGAGAAAGGCAAGATTGCCTGCTTAGTCGGCGGCGACCATTCCACCCCCCTAGGACTGTTCAAAGCGCTGGCAAAGAAACATGGCGAATTCGGCATTTTGCACTTTGATGCCCATGCCGATCTGAGAGATGCCTACGAAGGTTTCGAGTTTTCGCATGCCTCGATTATGTTCAACGCCCTCAAGATTAATGAGCTCAAAAAGCTTGTCCAGGTGGGTATACGCGACTATTGCCAGGACGAATATGAACTAATTGCCGGCTCCAACGGTCGCATCACAACTTATTTCGATCGCGATCTGAAAGCCCGCCTTTATAGCGGAGAAAATTACAGTGAAATTTGCCAAATGGTAGTCAATCATCTGCCTGAAAAATTCTATGTCAGCTTTGATGTAGACGGCTTAGATCCAAAACTCTGCCCCAACACTGGCACCCCTGTGCCAGGCGGTTTAGAGATGGAACAAGCACTGTATATGGTGCAACTCGCTGTGCAAAGCGGCAAAACAATGATCGGTTTTGATGTGAACGAAGTGGCTCCCGGACCAGATCAAGATGATGAATGGGATGCTAATGTCGGCGCCCGCTTGCTCTATCGCCTGGCCAATCTCACCGCCTTGAGCAACAAGCTAAAGCCTATTGTCTAACAAACTCAGGTATCAATAGAGCCAGGTTAGCACAGCTAACAGAGCCGCCTGAAATCTTAATTAGCCCTTATAAGCCGGCATCAGCCCTAATTTGGATGAGCTGGTCGCTAACTTTCCCTCATCTTGCTACACAAAGAGGGCAATCATAGTCTCTGCTTTCCTAGTCTGAAGCTGTCTTTTACTGCCCTCTACCTTCGAGTCGCTCATCACCAAAATATCAGTACCTCTATAAGGCGCAACCTCTCCAGCAAGTCCTCAGCCATTAAGGCAAAAAATTGGACTTGCCTATAGAGACTGACTAGCTAAAATCAGCGCCTGAATTGGTGATGAATTGAAGTTGCAGACTGGCAGTGGAAGATTCAACCCAACAGCCAAAAGTAGAAATCATGACGAACCAAACCAGCAACACCGCCGCCTCCGCCACCACCAAGTTCGGCCTGGCGCTGTTCAAGGAAGAAGCCCGCCAGAACAAGGGCAAGAACGTTCTCGTCTCACCGGCTTCGGTGGCCATCGCCTTGGCCATGACGATGAACGGTGCTCGCTCCACCACCCTGGCAGCCATGCAGTCCACCTTGGGCTTCTCCGAAAACGAGAGCCTGGAGACCATCAACGCCTCGATGGCCGCCCTGCTTGCCGCTCTCACCGACCCGAGCAGCGGCGTCGAGCTGAACGTGGCCAATGCCATTTGGGCCGAGCAGTCGATGACCTTCAAGCCTGATTTCCTCAACCGTGTCGTCGCCGCCTACCAGGCCACGATCAACAACGCCGACTTCGGCGACGCCGGCACCGTCGACGCCATCAACGCCTGGGCCGACGAAAAGACCAAGGGCAAGATTCCCACCATCATCAAGTCCATCTCTCCCGACATGGTGATGTTCCTCCTCAATGCCATCTACTTCAAGGGCAAGTGGTCGGAAGCCTTCGACAAGAGCATGACCTACAGCCGCGCCTTCAACAGCGAAGAGGGCGAAGTCTCGGCCATGTTCATGAACCGCGAGGCCGAACTGCGCTATGTCGGCAACAAGAGCTACCAGGCTCTGGCGCTGCCCTTCGGTGCAAGCGGCCGCGTCGTTCTCTATGTGGTGCTGCCGGCAGAGGGCGCCAATATCGACGACTTCGTCCAGAACTTCGACGGTGCTGTTTTCACTGCCCTCAAGCAGGCCTACAAGAGCGAAGTGGAACTGAGCCTGCCGCGCTTCCAGGTGGAATTCGACACCGACCTCAAGGCATCGCTGGGCAAGCTGGGCATGAGCGAAGCCCTGAGCGCCGGCGCCGATCTGAGCGGCCTCGCCGATGCCTCCATGTACATCAGCCAGGTCAAGCACAAGACCTTCGCTCGCTTCGACGAAGACGGCGGTGAAGCAGCTGCCGTGACCGCAGTCGGCGTGGCCCTCGAATGCGTGCGCATGGTGCCGCGCATCGACGTGGACCGCCCCTTTGTTGCCGCCCTGGTGGACGAAACCACCGACACCCTGCTCTTCATCGGCAAGGTGAGCACGCCGGAGTAGAACCTCGGTCGTCTCTAAGGCGACCTTGCTTATGACGACAAATGCGGCATAAATGCCTGCAGTAAATGTCTTCCTGGTTTAAGCAAGGTAAGTGAGCAAGTCGGCAGTGTCCAATTTGGCATAAAGCCCAACCAGACTCTGCCGACTATTACCAAAAACCAAGTCTTCCAATAGGACAACCATTTTCCTTAGATAGGCTAAGCTTTGCCACAGTGGGGTAACTATGTCTAAAACCAAAGCCAAACGATACTGGCTAGCTTTAATGAAAGAGCTTGGAGTGGACGAGCTTATTTGGCGGCCATTCTTTGCTGAGCTGGAGAAGCTCTACAGAGAAAAGCATCGGGCTTACCACCGTCTCAAGCACATCGGTCAGTTTCTCGATCACCTGCACAAATTCTCGCCTTCCCCCTCTGTTGCCATGCGACTGGCGGTGTTTTTCCATGACGCCGTCTACAATCCAAAGTCAAAGACAAACGAATTTGACTCCTGGTTAATGGCCAAGCGTTTCATCAGTGCCGTCTGTACTGCTGGGTCTAAACAAGATGAGCAGGCAATCTTGTCTGCAGTCGAAATGCTAATCATGGCGACGGCTTCGCATACCGAAAAGAGAATTGTCGATAGCCCGGCTCTGAGCCAGGAAGAACTCGACCTCTTCCTCGACTGCGACCTGCTTATTTTGGCTGCTGAACGGCGTGCCTACGACCGTTACTGCCGGCAGATTCGCTTCGAGTACAGCCATATTTCCGACACAGACTTCCGAGCAGGGCGCGGGGCTTTTCTCACTAAGTTCATCAAAGAGCCTGTGCTCTTTCGCACACCTGCCATCAGCTCTTTTGCCGATAGAAAGGCAAGGGCGAATATGGCCAGAGAGCTATTGCGCTGTTGAAGTAAAGCAAGCAAGACGGTATTAGATCTGTAACTCTGATGTGGGCTTCTCAATCTTGGCAAAGATTGGCTGGAGCCCACATTTTTTTTGGCGATTATTACTACTTGTTATAATAATCAAAAAAAACGTCTAAACTGTTTTTTGATCTTCAGATCTTCCTATCTTCAAACAAGACCGACCCAGCCCAAACAAAAAGACGGTCCCTGATGGAACCGTCTCTCTAGGTTTAGTTCGGCTTATCTTTGCCGAAAATAGATCTATTCTTCGACGTCGCCATCGTGTGCTTCATCACCATGGTCTTCGCCGCCCTCGCCATCTTCCAGTCCTTTAAAGCTTATGACGATGTGGCGTCCTTCGCCTTCGCCTTCACTTTCTGATGCCAGGTCGGGGAAGTTTTCTTGCAAATAATTATGCACCAAGCGGCGATCATAGGCAGTCATCGGCATCAAAGGGAAGCGCTCTGAATCACCGTTCAACACGGCAACAGCGCCTTTCTTGGCTTGCTCTTCCAGAGTACGGCGTCTTCTGCCGCGATAATCGCAGACATCAACGATAAAGTGGCTTCTATCAAGGGTTTTGCTCTTCACCATCTGGCGCACTACAAACTGCAGAGACTCGAGCGTTTGACCGTTCTTACCGATCAAAATACGAGCATCATCCGACTTGCACTCGATGCGATAACAAGTGGTTGTGTCGTCGACATCTTCCTGCAAGACCTCGGCTTCGATGTCCAAAATGGCTAGGATTTTCTCCAAATAGCTTTTTGCATTATCGTCAAATTGGCTTAGATTCATGGTTTACTTCTTCTTTTTCTTTTTTGACTTGCCTTTTTCCACAGTCTCGCCTTCTTTGGCGAGTTTATCTGGATCGAACTGAATGGTCGCGCCCTCATCGGAAGAAACACCGTTCTTGCCGTTTTTGCCGCTGTTCTGAGAACTAGGCGCTGTGCCAATATCGATAACTTTGGGATTCCTTTGATTATTGGGATTATTTAGACCAGTCGGTGCATTTTTTCCATTAGCATCGACATCGATCAGGTCGGGTGCCGGCTTGCGCATAATCAGCCAAGTTTGCAAGGTCTGCACCAAGCTTGATACCAACATATAAAGATAAACACCGGCAGGCAAAGGGATGATGACAAAAGTAGCAGTCATAACCAGGGGCATCATTTTGGCTGTATCAGCCTGAACCCGCTGCTGCTCATCCATCTGGCTGGGGTCTTTGGGGGTGGTCATGGTCAGTTTCGAAGATAGAAACATGGTTAGACCAAACAAAGCAATCATGGCCACTAGGTCGAGATTCTCGGGTTTGAGCAGCTCCAGACCGGTGGCTTTTTTGCCGAGTGAATTGATAAACAAGAAAGAGTCGTTTTTGGCCACACCCTCAACAACGGCTTCTACTTTATAGTCACCGGGCTTGAGAAAGACAGCATGCCCCTCTTGGTCAATGGTGGCTTCATCAGCTTTGGCCAGGGTGGCACCCTTTTGTACCTGCCATTTCACTTTGAAATCAGCCGGTACTTCACCTTCAACCACACGGGTGGAAAAATCGACCTTATCGCCTTCTACCGCCTTGCTCTCACCGGGGAAAACAACCAGCTTGGCTACTTTTCCGTCCTTAGAGACATAAGGGCAGTTTGATCCAGATACTTCTTTATGCTCTCTCTTAGCGCTTTCTTTTGCCTCAATAACTTTGACCGGCACATCTATGGGCTTGTCTGAAAAAGGCGGTCCGTTGAAGGTACCAAAGAGGGCCAACAAGATCGGCAACTGCACCAACATAGGCCAGCAACCGCTCATCGGATTGACTTTGTTGACCGACCAAAATTCCATCATCTTGCGCTGCAACATTTCTTGATCGTCTTTGTAGCGCTCTTGCAGCTCTTTGAGCATGGGCGACAACTTGCCCATCTTCTGCATATTTTTGGTCGACTTAGAAACCAGGGGCCACACCAGGGCACGCACTGCCAAGGTAAGCATGATTATGGCAAGACCATAGCTTTGGGTTTTCTGCACAACAAACTGCAGAAAAGGAATCATTAACTGATAAGTAATAAAGTCCACGCTACGGCTACCTCAAAAGAGAAAAATGGTCGGGCACGTCATCGATGCCGCCTTCATGATAGGGATGACATTTGCATAGTCTTTTCAGCCCCAGAAAGAGACCCCTAAAAAAACCAAAACGCCTGATCCCTACAGCCATATATTGTGAACAGGATGGATAAAACCTGCATGATGGCTGTCTCAAAATCAGAGTCTTCTGATAGAGCCAGAGAACAAACAAAGCCATCCTTGACAACAAACCAAGACCGCTACAATCGGCAAACATAGCCGCTTGGCCATAACCAGCCTCTTTGTCAGTCGGCTTGCAGTCGAAATTACATTTATTGTCGGTCAGATAATTTATCAATGTGTTTTACAGATTCGCTTTGCCGAATTTCTTATTGGCTTTGACGAGGCATTCGCGCATAACTCTTTTCAAATCGGTATAAGGAAGCTCTTGAGCTTCGGCACCTATAACAAAAATGGCTGCATACCAATGTTTGAAGCCTTCGGCCAATTCATCGCCGCTCAAGAGCTCGTTCTTGACCGCTTTGTAGGCTTCTCTCACTCGTCTTTTGCAGCGATTACGGCGGCAAGCGCTTTTCAATACTTTTTTTGCTATAGAAAAGCCCACAAGTAGCCTTGCAGGCTTGTTTTCAGCAGGACCATTCTTTTCGGTCCTCAAGCGCTTTGGAACGAAGCGGTGCAATATGTATAGCGTCAGACAACCTGAAGACACTGAACGCCTTGCAGTGTATGCACGGGTGAATACGCTTGACTTGCGCGCCCGCTCTGATGCCGGAAGCAAGAAAAGACTCTTATACGGACAGGCGATAACGGCCTTTAGCACGACGAGCTTTAATTACTTTTTGTCCAGACTTGGTAGACATTCTTTTAAGAAAGCCGCTTCCTCTCTTGGCTTTGCGAATAGCACCTCTGAGTGTTCTTTTCATGTCTTATGTAACTCCTGACCTGAATTCAAGTAAAAATTTTTTGGCGTTTTGTCGCATTCTATCGAAGGCATAGCTATGCTATCATCTATTGCAAATACTTCGAGAAGTCTGCCATGAAGGCGGACTAAAAATTTACGAATAATTGCTCACTTAGAGACATTTCAGGTGAGTTTGGGCTAATTTGGCGCGCCGGCTGCAAAATCTTTTGTCAGTCCTTGACCAGCGTGCCAAGTACAAATTGTAGCCCAGCGACTTGCAATGCCTCAATCACAGGGCTATCGTAGCCAATTACCACTCAGGACCTTAGTTTCGATGACAAACTCAAATACAGAAGACGTGCGCCTCCTCAAATCAAATAAAGATGTCTGGAGCGAGGCCAGAGTCATTCTGGAGAAAAAGCTTAGCCAGCCTAGCTTTGAGAGCTGGATTAGGCCGGCTCAACTGGTGGAATTGGCTCAGGGGCAGGCTTCTATTGCCGTAAGCAACGAATTTATGCGCGGCATGGTGGCTAATAACTACGCTGCTGCTGTGTCTGAAGCAATCGGACAAGTTATTGGCAGCCCGGTCTCGATCAAGGTAATCGTCGATCCGAGCGTGAAAGCAGACAATTATACTGCCACCATAGCCAGTATCAGTTCCGAGGGAACAGAAGCAGAGCCTGCCATTGCTCAACCAAGCTATCCCAGTCAAAACCCCTTCCAGTCGCTTGGACAGTCTAATCCCGCCAATAGCGCTCGTTTACCCGATTCGGTGTTGACAGCCCGCAGCAATCTCAATGCCAAATATCTATTTGAAACCTTTGTCGTAGGCGCCCACAACCGCTTCACCCATTCGGCGGCTTTAGCAGTGGCGCAAAGACCCGGACAAGCCTATAACCCTCTATTTATATATGGAGGGGTTGGTCTTGGTAAGACACATATCATGCATGCCATAGGCCACGAGATTTTGCGACATTCTCCCAATGCCTCAATCAGATATATAAGTTGCGAAAAATTCACCAACGAGCTCATCAACTCGATTAGAGACGACCGCATGTCCGACTTCCGCAAACGTTACCGGCAGGTAGACGTTTTGTTGGTTGATGATATTCAGTTCTTGCAAGGCAAAGAAAGTACACAGGAAGAGTTCTTCCATACTTTCAACGCCCTGCGAGATTCAGGCAGACAAATAGTACTCTCGTCTGATCGTCCACCCAAAGCCATTTCCCACCTAGAAGAACGTCTACGCAGTCGCTTTGAATGGGGGCTGATAGCCGATATTCAAGCACCTGACTTAGAGACCAGGGTTGCCATTTTGCGCAAGAAATGCGAAGCCGAGAATATGCGTATTGATGACGATGCTCTTGAGTACATCGCCTCGGTATTCACCACAAACATAAGAGAGTTGGAAGGTGCTCTAATCAGGGCCAACGCATACAGCAGCCTCACAGGCGAAGCATTGACCGTTCAATCGCTGGCCGGTATGTTGCAGCCCACAGTGCCAAATAACAAGCCTAGAGCCACCATAACCATCGATCGCATCATTCAAACAGTGGCTTCGCACTATCGAGTCGAACCCAGCGAACTGCGCTCGGCAAAACGTAGTCAGGACCTCACCTTGCCAAGGCATATTGCTATGTATTTGGCCCACGAGCTTATCAAGATGAGCTTCCCACGAATTGGTGAAGCCTTCGGTAACCGCAAACATACATCTGCTCTATATGCGCACTCTAGAATAAAAGAGGCCATGCCCAAAGACCCCAATCTAGCGCAGTCGGTAAAGCAAATCTCAAGCCAGTTGGCAGATTAACTGCCTGTAGAAAACTTGTGCAAAAGTTGTCCGCTTGTTGTAAGCCCTCTGTGCAATCCCCACCACTTGGCGTATATACGACTTTTCTTTATCAACAAAGCACAGACAAGTTTTCTACAGGGGATCTTCGGACAGGGTTTAAGTTTCAAGGCTTATCTACAAAAATTGGCTTCCCCTCCTACTTCTATATAACTAAATTTATTGAACTAACAAGAGTAGAAATGCTAAAGATGGCTCAGGTTGCCAAAAACACACTAGAGAGAAGTTGAAAATATTCCCCGCAGACGGTAATCTTTATGGAGATTTCCAGGGCACTAAGCACAACACATCGGAAGTCGTTCCTTTATATATACAACTGGATCGTTAAGCAAATAATTCCCGAGGTTTCAACAAATGCACTTTGCAGTTCAAAAAGATGTCCTGGTGAAAGCCCTTAAAGATGTGACCAGCGCTCTTGCAACCAGAGTCGTGCAGCCGATTCTCAGCAATGTCTTGATTGAGAGTCTTGACGAAACCACAGTTAAATTCCACGGTACCGATCTTGATTTGACAATCGAAACCAAGGCCACCGGGGTTGTCTATACACCAGGTTCAATCACTTTGCCCGGTAAGAAGTTGCTCGAGATCGTCTCCAAGCTGCCGAGTGACTTGGTTTCTTTTCAAGTAAACAAAGACACCTTCGAAACCTCGGTTACCTGCAAACGTTCTAAGTTCAGCATCACTGGTCTACCCGCTGATGATTTCCCCAAGACAGCCGAAAGTCGTTCGCGCGAAGGCGTCTTGATGCCTTCCGATGTGCTTAGAAAGAGTATTGTGCAAACAGCTTTTGCCGCCGCCGCTTTCGACACCAGCAGCATCTTAGGCGGGGTTTATCTGGTCATCGATAATGGCAACTTCGAATGTACAGCCACAGATGGTTCCCGTCTTGCTCACCGCTTTGAAAAATTGAATGTAGCCGTCCCAGCCGCTCGCGCCGTCGAAGAAAGCGATGCTGCCATGGAAGTAGAAGGCGAAACCAAGTCTGCTACAGCCACTCTTGAAAAACCAGTCAGCTTGAAAGCAATTATTCCTGCCAAGTCTTGCACCGAAATTGTCAAAGTTCTCGACAGCCAAGACGGCAAAGATGTGAGACTGGCTGTGGTTAATGGTCAGATTACTTTTGAGACCGAGAGCCACTTCCTTTCCACCCGCCTCATCTCCGGCGAATATCCCCAATACCAGACACTCTTTCCCAAAGACTACAGCCATTTGGCGAGTTTCAAACGTGATGAAGTAGTGGGAGCGATCGAACGTGTGGCGGTTATGTCTGATGACCGTACTCACTTGATCAAGCTGCACTTTGAAGCTGATATGGTACAGATTTCAGCCAATACACCTGACGTTGGACGTGCTCAGGAAGAAGTTTCAATCGGACTGGAAGGCGAAACCATCGATGTCGCCGTCAACGTGCGCTATTTGACTGATGTTTTGCAACGACTGGGTGTAGATGAAGTCAAGCTGGAAATGACCGGTCCGCTCAAGCCTCTGATCATCAAGGGCATCGGTGACGAGAACTACAAATACCTGCTCATGCCTGTACAGGCAAAATAGGCTGTGCGCTTTCCGCTATCTGTCTTTGAGCTGCCAAGCCGTATTTCAAAAGTTATAATCACTGCTGCTCTCATCTCTTGTTCCATTCTTTTGCTTCTCTCTTTTACGGCTGGAGCAGCTTTAGCCGATAACCTCTCCGACCTAAACAGTCTGGGTAAAGCATCTTCGGTCTATTATTACTCGCAGGGCAAACCCACTGCCGGTGAGCTTTGGCTGGCGTTTAAGCGGCTCAAGAATGCTTCACCGGCTCAGGTCAATGCAGCGGTTATTAAAGCCCGCTTCACCAATGCCACAAGCGCAGGTAAAATCTATCTTTTTCTTTTGATGCGCCAAGTAGATCCGGTGGCAGCCAGTCATTTAATGGATAAGCTAATTACTAACAAGAGCAAGGTCGTCTACCGCAAGCCTTATGCCAGTGAAACTATCACAGTTGAAAAGCTGGCTAGGCGAATAGCAGCTGGACTGGATGTTTTGCAGGCTGATAGTCCTTGATTTAGAGAAAGAGGAAAATTGGCATATTATCTCGCTCCAGTCTCAAATGGTCTTGGCGATCTAATCGTCACGATTCCAATTTTGCATGCCCTCATCAAGAGCGGTCACGAAACCTATCTGATAATGCGCTCGCCGGCTCAGTATGGTCTCTCTGACAAGATAGAGGGGTTGGCAGGCAGCATCAAAGAGTCAGAGTTTAAGCCGGAAGAACTAAAGGCCGGTGACCGCTATTTCAACTTTAGAGATCATCCCCTGCAGTCTTCATCGATCTGGGGTTCGAAAGAGTTCAATGATCTTTATCCAGGCTACAAAATACTCGATGTCTTGAAGGGTATCTGTCGTGACTTTCAAATTGACTGCGACTTTAGTTTGCAGCCGCTCTCTTTTCACAAGCGTCAAGATTTGAGCCAGACTGTGATTTTTATTCCCGGCTCGGCTGGACACTTCAAATGCTGGCCTGAAAAGCATTGGCTAACCTTGGCTCAGCTGCTTGAAGAGCAAGGAATACCGGTGCTTGTCATAGGCGAACCGGAGCGCTGCCAAATTGTGGCTAATGTCATAGAAGCGGGTCTTCCCCACGAGCCGACCCCCGGCATTGGCGACGCCCTAGACTTAATCAGCAGCGCCAAAGCAGTGGTTGCTGTTGACACCGGTTTGATGCATTTGTCTGTGCATCAAGGAGTGCCTACAGTCTCTATTTTTCGCTATAACAACATGTTTATGCGTCCCTACAAGCATGTGCGCTCGCTTGTCGGCCCAGTTTGCCCAGCTGTTTGCCTAGAGCGAGAATTTGCCGACAGTCCCAATGAGAAGTTGGCTTATCCGGTCTGGCAACTCTGGGAGCCTTTGACCTGTGCCCTCGAAGATGAGAAGGAGCGTTGTCTTTACGGCATCTCTCCCCAGGCTGTCTTTAATGAACTGAAAGAACTGCTGAGCTAAAGTTGTCTTGTTTTTATAGAGTTCAAAAAAAGGATAGAAATGGCTAAGACCTTATTGCAAATGCTCAATGCCGAGGGCTGTCCTAGCAAGCTATCGGAAAGCGCACTGATTGTTGTCGATGCTCAGCGTGAGTACAAAGACGGAGCCTTGCCTCTTTCTGGTTTTGAGCAGGCTGTGGAAGAGATTGCCGGCTTGGTAGAGCGCTCCCGTCGTGCCGGAGGCAAAATTTGGTTTGTTAGGCACAAAACAATGAGCGGGGCTCCTATTTTTGATCCGGACGGACCCTATTTTCAAATCGTCGATGAACTAAAGCCGCAGAGCGAAGATAGCATCATCGATAAGTCTCAACCTTCCAGCTTTGTGGGGACCGAGCTAGACGAGCAGCTCAAAAAGGCTGGTTTGAAAAACCTTATAGTTACCGGCTTTATGACTCATGCCTGCATCAGTACTACGGTGAGGTCAGCCCATGCCCTGGCTTATCCTGTCACTGTCGTGGCTTCTGCCTGCGCCACCCGCGATTTGCCTTCGGCGACAAAGGGCGGCGAAGTGGTCAAGGCGCGCGACCTGCATAACGCTACCTTGGCTGCTTTGAAAGACCTTTTTGCTGTGGTAGCTTCTGATTCAAAAGCTATTGCCGATTAGTGGAGAGTGCGCTAAAAAATTAGTTCACTAGCTATTTCTGATTGTAGAGACTGCCCTAAAAATTCAGTTGAAAGGCTCTTATTGCCTATTTGAGGCGGCGGCAAAGCTTAGAGAATAACTAACAACCTTTAAGCTATATGAAAGCTATCTGACAAACTTGTCAGGAATTGGCATACTTGACCTGATAGAATCCCAAAGGCGCTTCTCGCGTCTTCTTCAAGCAAGCTCGCTTCAGGTCAAAACCAAAATGAAAAAATTAGCCCTTCTTCCTCTTATCGCCAGCATGACTATCATGATCGGCGGCAATGCTGTTTTCGCTGATGAAACAACAGCCGAACCGACAGCACCGGCTAAAAGCAGCAGTGCAGAAGATACCAGTCGGGCTCGACCCAAAATAGGTCTGGCTCTTGGTGGCGGCGGAGCGCGTGGCTCAGCCCATGCCGGTGTGCTCAAAGTGTTGAAAGACGAAGGCATTCCGATAGATGTTATCGCCGGCACTTCCATCGGTAGTGTGGTAGGCGGTCTGTATGCCTCAGGTATGCCGGTTGAAGAAATAGCCAATCGCTTTCAAGATTCTGAGTTGATGAAGCACTTTATGACTGTGCCCCTTTCTGTTCGTATTTTGGTGGCGCCGATTATGGTCATGCCTAGACTGTTTGGTCATCACCCCTATGACGGTCTTTATTACGGCGGTAAATTTAGAGACTACGCCAATAGACTAGCCGGCAAGCATTCAGCCATCGATAAGCTCAACATCCCCTTTGCTGCAGTGGTGACCAATATGGTGGACGGTGAAAGCTGTCGCATTACCCATGGCGATCTTGGCACCGCCATGCAAGCCAGTACAGCCGTGCCTGGTCTCAGAAAGCCAGTTGAAATTGAAAACAAGCTTTATTGCGATGGTGGACTGATTTGTAATGTGCCGGTCAACCATGTGCGCGAAATGGGTGCCGACTTTGTTATCGCCGTCGACATCGATGAGCCTCTGGTGGACCAGCCTATCAAGAATTTCAGAAAGATTGGCTCGGTGAGCAAACAAGCTCTTCGCATCCAGCTCAACGCTCAAGACGTAGAACAGTGCAAAGATGCCGATGTGGTTATTCACCCTGATACCAAGGGCATTTCACTCATATCACGCAAAAAGGCAGACGGTATGAGGGGTTACGAAGCCGGTGTGAAAGCTGCCAAAGAAATGATGCCCGAGCTTAAGCGCAAATTGGCTGAACGCGGAGTTCTTTGCTCTAAATAATCGGTCTGTAAGTAGTTGCAGATCAAGCTTTCAAGCTTTGCTCCAGCTCAAATAGCACTTTGTGAAATAGACGGGGTGTGGCAAAAGCAAAGTTGTAAGCCACGTTCTCTTGCTTAGAGTTCTGACCCATAGTGAGCAATTCGCGGTCTAGACGCCAATAAGCTTCATAGATATCTTCTATGTTGAGCTTGTTTTCTTTGCGCAAAATAGCCGAGGCTTTGGCATAGAGCATGACGCAGATAATAGAAGCCATCAAGCAGTTATAGCCAGAAACCACCCCAAAGCCGGCAGCCGCTGGTCCAAAGTATGTTTTGGCGAAAAGACGCAAATAAAGCCAGCGTCTGAAATAGGCTTCCAGCTCGGGGGTAAGCGGTTCGAATTTTTTCTTGCCGGCGGCTTCTAGATTGATACGACCAGCATTTGGAATAGTACCGGTCTTAAACAAAATAGTGTTTACAGCTGAAAAACTGTAGCGAGTGAAGGAACGCACAACGGTGAATAGATTGGCTGGATTGAGAATGTTGCGTCTTTGCATCTGCCAGAGACCTTTCTCGTCCACCCTAATTAGGGGATAGAGGAAGAATCTATAGAACATAGACCGAAGTGTCATCTCTTCGGTGGAGCCTGGTGTCATGTCTGAATCTGGAGGCACTATAGGGTCGAAGTTCTGCAATTCAGATAAGGGCTGTCCGGCTCTCTTGAGCTTGATTGCTTTCTGAAGAATCTCTGAGCCAGCCGGCAAGATCTGGAAGATACTGAGGTCGGTGCGGTTGAGTACAAGATCCATCAGTTTCTTATCCACTTCTAGAAATTCGGCCCATGGAACGGTCAAGCCCAAGGTCAGGTCGACTGTTTGGAAAGGAGTTTGGTCCTGTTGGGCTACTTTGGCACCGTCCAGTTCTTTAGGGGCGTCCTTGACCTCCATGGCGGCTTCGGTCTTATTGAGGGCGCGAGCATACTTCTTGGTCAGTTCCAGAGCTTCTTCCAGGGCCTGCACTTGATCTGTCAACAAGTTGCCCTGGTTCTTAGCCGCTGCCATGCTGTTATAGACAACGCCGGTGTAGACTCCGGAAGGTGTTTCTACAAAGGAGTAGGGAAAGAGCCTGCAAGTGACCGGCTTTTGATCTTCGCCAAGATAGCCGTGGATGAAACAGAGTTTGTCTATAAGAAAGGGGCAGGAGCCGTCTTCGCGCGGCTTTGTATAGTGGGGATGCCCGGCTAGGCCGGCTTTGTATTCAGCTTCTCGGTGCATGAAAAGCTCTCTGCCCTGGAGCGCCGGATGTAGCGATTGCCAGTCTACATGCTTGATGCGGTCATAGTCTTCTTGGGACATGCCCACCGACCAGCCCGAACAACAGCGACCGCAACCTTGACAGTTGTAGCGCACACCTTCCGGTATGTGCAGAACCAGTGACGAGCCATTGCCAGCCGGGCTGCTTTCCTGGGCAGAAGACGGCGCCTGATCGCTCTCTTTATTTTCTGGTAGGTCGTGCTTTTGCTCTTCCGACATCTTTACTCTCATGACAATATGTTCACTAGAGTAATTTTACCAGTCTGTCAGCGCTTTTTTCTTTATTGCTTCTTCCAGCAGTTCTTCGGCATTGGGCTCTTGTCTGAGGCTGACCTTGGTATTGCATATGATGTCTTCGATAGATTCCTGCTTTCTATTTACTAGCGGCAAAGCGTAAGCTATCCAGAGAGTCAACGGGCAAATAAGACGAGCAAAATGCCTATAAGTAGCCCGTTCAAGCGATAATCTTGCTCCGGCTTTGGTCGTGGTTTTTAGTCCCATGAGAAATTCTCCGGGTGTGGCCATAAGGGCGGAAGACTGAAAAACGGCGTGATAAAACCAGCTCCAGAGGCAGAGAAAGATATAGTCGGGAGTATTGATGACGAAGTGTCTATCATATCTATCGGTGTAGATATATTGAAAGGGGATCTCTATTTGCTTGGTAAAGGGCATTAGAGAGCCGACGAGTTCGGAGAGCGCCGGCGGCAACCGTAACAACTCTAAGAGACTTACTGGTAGTTCTGCATACATAGGACCTGTATAGACGCCAGGCAGCCAGAGTGGTTGCAGTGTGTAGAGCAGGCTAAACTGCTCAATTAAGCCCTGCATAAACAGCTCGCCATTAAAATAATGAGCGCCCAAATAGAAATTACTCAAACAGCCGAGCAGAAAAAAACTACAGGCTAGAATAAAGGCATCAAGAAAGAATGCACCACCTCTAGCTGCCAGAAAAGCTCCATCTAGAAAGGTCTTTATCGATTTCTTCGCTTTGTACTCAGGACCAATGAAAAAATTGCTTTCTAATACCGCTGGTGGTGCGGGCTTGTCTCCCACGATCTGGCAGGCTTGCAACCATTCTTTCTCGTCTGAATCAGGCGAAGCTAAGATTTTCCAGGCAATCTTGGTTTCGGACATGTCTCAGGACACCCCCGTAATGTGAAGTAGAAGATTGTATAAAGTATTTTGGTATAGTGACCAGTATATTTGTCGGTCCCGTGGGGCGCTATAGAGTTTTCCCCAGGATCTTTCTGCAAGGTAGAATTTTTGCATGGATGCATTGTCTGTAATTTACGAACAAGTTGGCTCTGAAGAGCCATTTTATAGACTGGTAGAACATTTCTATCAGGGGGTCGAGGCTTCCAGCGTACTTAGACCGCTTTATCCAAAAGATTTGAGCGAAGCAAAATCAAAACTGGCAAAGTATTTGATTTACCGCATGGGAGGCAGCCAAGCATATGTTCAAGAGAGGGGACATCCCCGTATGCGCGCTCGACATATGCCCTTTAAGATAGGAATGAAGGAGCGGGATGCCTGGCTTTTGGCAATGAATTCAGCTCTAGACCAGACCGAAGAGTTTAAGCCCTTTAGAGCCGAACTCGACGCCTTCTTCGAGCATTTCGCCACCTTTATGATTAATCAGCCAAATTGAGCATATATTGTTGCCGACTGGAATGCTGTTTAGGATGACTTCTCAGCGCTACTAATTATTGGTCAGGGTAGACAGTGTCCTTGTAGATATTGTCAGGGTTAGTTATTGTTGTATCACTTGCTCGTTTACTTTTTTCATTGCTTGCTAATCGCTTCTGTGCTTGTTTTCTGCATCCGTGCTGCTCGCTTGCATCAGAGAAATATTGAAAGGGATTTGCTTCCAGGGGCTCAGGCGGCTTGTTTTTATCCAATTGGTAATGGAATGCAATGACTCGGAAGTTTGGCGATATGTGTCAGGCTGGAAGGCTGCTTTGCCAATTAGGATGTTCTGGTTGCAATCAGTGTAAGACTTGAAATGCGTCTGGAGCAGAAGTGAGGCAGCTAGCATGCGCGACTTTGCTTCGGCTCGACTGAGATAGCCGGCAATGAAGCCCTCTCGTGTGGCGACAATGTACCTCGCCAGATCCCAGCCGAGAAGCCCTGATTCTCTCGAGTTGACGAATTGCTTTCTAAGTTGATCGAGGAGCGCCTCTTTATCATTACTATTGCGGCCGCACAAAAACACGGCAAAGTCTATCTGCATTGGTGACGCTCCGCTGTTTATAGCTTCACCCATGCACAGCCAGGTTCTGTTGTCGCCGCTAAGCATAAGTTCTTCAAGCCGCTCGATAAGCTCTTCTCGATTTTTCACACCGAAACTATCATCAAGTATTTTTCTGGCTTTGTTTCGATTTGCTTGGCAATTTTCGCCACCATAAAGAGAATGTGTACCCATGCGGTATTGCTGCCAATAAAGTAGCGTCAAAAGGAGCGGATATCTTTCGGTATCGCTTAGATCTGATATGGTTCTGTCTTCTTGATAGTCATCGAGCACTCTGAGCCAGTCGTCTGCAAGAGCGAGTAGTTCTTTTGAATTTTTATAGCATTCCTTCAACTTACTTACATCGAGCTTGGCCTTCTCAAAATCTTCCATTTGCTCATAGAGGCTCGCTCTTTCTCTAAGAATTATGGGGTCATTAGGTTTTCTCTCTAAAGCCTGCGAATAGTCACTTAATGCGCCCGCAAAGTCACTTAAGACTATCTTGAGACGGGCTCTTTCGTAAAGAGAGTAAATGGTCTCCTTGTCATTTTTGCAGGCTTGATTTAGATCTTGCAGAGCCTGAATAGGCTTATTTATCGCTTGCCAGGCTGCAGCCCTATGCTTGTAGGCTCTAACTATTGATTTATCTAACTCTATGGCTTTGGTAGCATCCGCGATTACCTTTGAATATTCTTTTTTTTCAAGATATGCTTGCGCCCTATCTTCATAGTTGGCTGCATTCCAAGGACTAATTAGAATAGCCACGCTATAGTCCCTGATTGCTTCATCTAGTCTGCCTAGGCAGACAAAGAGATTGCCTCTGTCATTATAGGCATCGGCAAGTCTGGGATTGAACTTAATTGCAAGATTGTAGTGTTGAAGCGCTTGCTCAAGTTTTCTTTGTTTCTGTAATGTGAATCCCAGTCCATAGTGACAGTCGGCACTTTCTGGATTAGTTTCAAGTCCACGGGTAAAAGTTTTGATTGCTTCGTCTAGCTTGCCTCTTGTGTATAGGGCATAACCAGAATAAAAGGTTGAGTGATCTTGCTCAGCTTTCGACGCTTTGGGTGGCATTACCACTTGCGAAGGATCCGAATTTTGAGCCCATGAACTTGGCGTTCGAAGAAGAACAATTGCTGACACGATGAAAAATGAAGACGCCAATAAAATGGCGCCTCTATCTTCATTCATTGATCGGTTTGTATCCAAAGACTCTTATTAATTGGTGTCTATGGGCATTTTGCATTGCAAAAGCTTGTTGAGAGAGTCATTTGTAATGGCGTCTTCAAGCTGTGATAAAGTTGCGTTTGGCAAGTTAAGGCGTTTTCTTTCATTTGCGATGATAGTTTCAGTTACCTTGCTTGGTGTGAATTCTTTGTCTTTAAGACCGTAGTTAGTTCTCATCAACGCTTTGACTTCTGCATTCCCGTCCTTGAAGACTTGGGCGGCTTCCTTACCCATGGCTGCAAATAGCTCGTCAGAGGTAGCTCCGCTTGCCAGCCCGTAGTTAGCTCTCATTTCGATTGGTGACTTTCTCAGAAAACCTTCTGGAGTCTTGTAATGAGCCTTGAGATCGTTGAAAGAGACGAATCCTTCTGGACACTTTCCTGTGGGTGCCTGCAGTTTGTCGCCTTTCGATAGCTCAGGTCCTGCTGCAAGCTGCATTTTTGCCAGGGCTCCCTGATCTTCAGGAGCTTTCGCATGTGTCAGCTGGTTCGGTGCGTCAAAATTATCGTGCTTCCCTTTGTCTAGCATGACGAGCTCCTATATGTCTCCGAATAAAGGTTATCTGTTGTATTCCCCTAAATGGGACGTTTGAAACTAAATCACCTTAGCCCTCTAATTAGCCTCGAAGTCTGCGCGTGCAAGAGGTCAGACGAGGTTCAAATTCAATCGAGATGTTTAGATTTGATCCGGAACCGGTATCGGCTCCGGATCAAATTCAAAGATAAAAATCGAAGGAAAAATTGAACTTTTTTCCTATTGACATCGTTATTAGTAACAGGACCTCTCAAGGTGTTGAAAATGTCACAGCCATTTTTTCGTTCTTTCCACGAAGATCCAGCGATACGCGACAGAAGAGATCAGTTCGTAAAGAGTATTTGGCATGAGTTTGAGCTTGCCTATCCGACTGAAGATTTTTGTTGGTCTTGGCTGAACGGCAAGCTCAGAGAGAAGGATGCTTTGTTCTGTCACAAATGTTTCAGCAAGTCTCTTAAGTTCAAAGATGGGCACCGAAAATTTAGATGCTCTAAATGTCACTCAACTTCTTCCTTATCTGCTGGAACATTTTTTGCCGGTGTCAGAAAACTGCGTGCTTGGCTTGGGGCTATGTGGCTGCTTGAGCGAGGTGCACTTGTTAATTCACTGATGCTTGCAGATTTGTCTGGGCTTCGCATTTCTTCGGCACAGCACATATTAAAGAGTCTTCTTGCTGCGGTAGATCTATCAGAAAAGGACAAGGAAGAGAGAGTTTGTATTAGTAGCGTACACTTTTTAGATTTGTTTTCTAGGCGTAGTCTAGCAACTCCTAGATGGCTTAGGCCGTTTGAAGAAGAAGTTTACGAGGGCCGTCTCCATTCTAGAATTAGCTCCCAATCTAATGATCATGGTGAATCTGCAGAGAAAAGTAGTGAGAATGCCTACTACAAAGAGCGTGATTTTGATAATGACTCAGCAGATGATCCGGAATGCTCAAAGCCTTCGGATATAGTAGAAAGTTGTTTTTCAGATGATAAGCAGAGAGAACTAGCCTTTTCTTTATTGGCAGTACTGGGCGATAGACCACTGGGTTTTGATGATCTTTGTGAGGTGTTGGGTCGCTCCATTTCTGATATCTCAGCAGTAATGACCGAGCTTCAAATAGAAGGTCTAATTGAGGAACTAGCTGGTTTGAAATTTTCAGTTGTGAAAAACAGAGTTTCGAATGCTAGTTCATTTGATAATGATAGTGCCGAATCTGAAGATACAGGTTCATTCTGGGAGGGAGAGGACCAGGAGTTCAAAGGTCCTGATTACGAAAGGCATGTGTATTTTGATGGATTGGAGAATGGCGACGTGCATGCTAGTTGGCGCTCTGCAGATCTTAGATATGAGCGCAGAGACAAGCTTTCCTTAACAAAGAGAGCAATTCGGAAATGCTTAGCAGATAGATGTTTGTTTTGTCAGAGATTTGATGGGGAAGCGGCTCTGCGGCTATCTTTGGAAGCATTCAAAGCTGGCATAAACTTTATTTTTGGTGGAATATCAAGAAAGTATTTGCAAATATATGGTTCTGCACTTCGCTTTATACCAGGTATTTTAGATGAGAGCGATGGTTCTGAGGCGGTCTTACATTTTCTCAGAGATGAGTCCAGAAACCGGCTTAAACTGCAGCTTCTGGATAACTGTCTTAGGACTGGTTATATTGGTTCTAGGAAGTTGAGGGCCTTTACCACACCGATGACAGTCGAGATTTCTCTCAGTTTCTAGCTTTGAAGTTTTGCTTCAGTGCTCAGTTCATCTCTAATTTTTGCGTATAGAAGTTCGTCTACAACTTTTCCATCTTTGATGGCAGCTTTGCGCAGACGTCCTTCCAGCTGATAGCCGCATTTTTCTAAAACTCGAGCAGAACTTTTGTTGAAGTCGAAAACAAGTGCGTACAATCTGGTGATTGGTAAATTGCAGAAGGCCCATTCCGACATGCCTGATACGGCTTTGGTCATGATGCCTTTGCCCCAGTATTCTTTGCCGAGCCAATATCCGATTTCGGCACTTACACGAGCGACATCTGTTTGTAGCATCAGACCGATTCCGCCTGCTACTCTGCCTTCTACATCAATGGCAAAGTTGATTTTCGGGTTGGAATTATTGACTAAGTCTATCCAGTCTAGAGCGTCCCTTCTGGTATAGGGGCTTGGAAAGCGATCTCTAAGGCATAGCCAAACTTCGCGATCGTTTCCGCTCAAGGCAAGGCTTTCGGCATCATCCCTAATGAAATCTCTAATCAAGAAATCGCCGCCGTCAAAGATAACTCTGTTCTTCTTCATCGCCCCTATATTAACGCGATTGGTTCTCTGTAGCAACGATCCTAAGATGGCTAATCTAGTTGCCAAAACCATCTCATAATCAGAATTCTGGGAGAATTACGCGCTTTTCTTTGTCTTTTCGGTTTACTCGCCTTATTGGCTTTGGCTAGATTCTGGTGAACCGATTCAGATTTTTTGCGCGGGCAAGACAAGAGAAACACCGACACAAGCGTTCCTATATTAGTGGTTTTGAGATGCGAGCGGCATCAAGCTCTGTCTAAGTCTAGGTTCTGATCAACCTAACTAAAGACGAGCAAGACCCTTAGGATGCCCTAGATTGGTGCAAGCCAGTTTGTCTATAGATACAGCTTTTCTCTCGGTGTGGCAAAGCCTCATCGCGCCTTGCCTCGCGTCTATATCGGTTTTCCAAATTAGCTAGTTTACACATTGAGGTGCGTTTTAATGAATAACTACAGAGAATCTTCAGAGCAGTCTAACTCTTCAAAAACAGCTAGGACAAGCAAACTCGCTCGCCGAAAAGTCGCCAAAAGACGCAATAGAGACGAGGCTAGTTTTGATTCTGTTATGCAAGAGAGGAAGCTGCGCTATGCCTCTAATATTTCTGAATTCGGTTTGCTTTGCGAGTTGGCGCATAGAAACACAGTCTTAATGACCAGACCTTTGGTCTACGATTTGTGCCTTCATTTTCAATGCGAGGATCTCAACTTGTTGGGCAAGCTGGTCAGCTATTGGACCGGCGTTTCAGAGGCAACTTTGCGGCGTTGTCTGAAAGGTTGGCGCGTGCCTAGGCTCTCTACGCTTGTGGACATCGCTGAAGCCAGTAATTTGAAATTGGTGGTTTGTGTCAGTCCTCTCAATCCTCTAAGTCCTCTAGGTTCTGCCAGATCGGTCAAACCGGTGAAAGCACTAAATCCAAACTACAGGCAGTCACCTGTCGACAAGCTTGAACAAGATAGGGGTCTAGAGTCAAGCACCAGTCTTGCCTCTATTTCTAGAGATAGCGTGTCACCTGCTGCTTTCTGCGGCGAGACGGTTTGTGCCCCCAACCAGGTGGTGCGTTGCATCTCAGCATTAATTTCTAGGCTTACTGCTGCCTATTCGCCGACATTCTTGCGGGACGCATGCGGAATCTCCTGTCAGAGCCTAACTCGTATTAAGCGGGGACAAAATGCCAGTTTGCTCACCTACCAGAAGTTACTGGCAGCCTTCGGTTTGACTATGCGTTTGCGCCTTTCGAGACCCTGACTGGCTCGCAGGCAGAAAGAGTGGGGCCGAGCTTTTGTTCTTGTAAAAATGGAGGGTGTATGAACCAAAATATGGACCAAAAAATTGACCAGAGTATGGCTCGAGAAATTCCTCAAGACATTCCTCGAAAAATTTCTCAAAAACTACCTCAAAGAAATCCTCAAAATATTCCACAAAAATTGCCTATTGGCATGGGATTTGACCGAGCGAAGTTTCAGTTCTGGAATGATTTCGAACCGGATCTTTTTAGGCTTGCCGATTTGTTTTTGTTGCGTTTGCAATTTCAGACAGGCTTAAAGAATGAAGCACTTACTGCTTGGCTCAGCGAAAGAAGTGATAGGAATAGACATCTATTTGATTTATTGGTTGAGAAGGTGCTTTTTCCTTGTCCCTTTTTACTTGCTCGTATGTTCTGCGAAAGCGGTTTTGAGTTGCACCTAGTTGCTTCGCGGCCTGGTCCCTGTTTTGAAGGAGGAGATGATAAGCGCAGTTTGGTCGTCTCGGCTGACGAAATGCTGCCTGCTCTGCGCCAGATTGCTGTTCATTATTTTGGTGAAAGTCCGGCGTTTAGCTCTTTGGCTTGGCTGATTGCTCGTGCTTCAGGCCGGTTCGCCTCATTTGAATATGACTTGGTTTATCCGGCAAGTTTTTTGAATGACGCAAATCCGGCACAGCTATCGGCTTCGCAAAGCTTGACTGCTTTGCAGACAAAGCTCGAAGCCTTTTGGTCGGGAAAGGAGGCAATCAGCTGGAATCTCTATCTGGCACTGTTGAATGTTCTTGAGGTAAAGCTTTCGATTATTCCGCAGTTGCTTGCATCTTGTCCTGAATAAGTAAGGGAACAGTCGAAAAGAAGCCCGCTTCTTTTCGCTGTCGATTGTTTTACTATATGTTGTCATCTTTTCGAGATCATCTTTTCGAAGTCATACTCTCGAGGTCATTTTTCGAATTCATCTTCTCGATTCAATAATTTTGTCCAGAAATTTGCCCATCAGTGTAGATACCCTCACAGAGGAGGATGAGCAAAGATTATGAGTATCGAAGCAGCATTTGACATACAACAGCTCAAGAATTCCTCTATGAAGCGCAAGAACGCCTTGCAAGCCGAATGGCAGGAAACCATAGAGCTTGGACGCAGCAATGATTCGGTCAGTGCCATATTGGTCGATCTGACGCTCAGTACCGACGAAACATCAAGCTTTCCTTCTATGTTGCCAAACGTAGTTTTAGCCCTCAACTATCGCAATCGCAACCTCAATAGCCAGGCTAAAACCCCGGTCCAGAACGGACCGACCAGCTTTGTTGCCGCTAATCAGGAAAAGCCTATTTCGATGGGCCTAGTGAGTGATTGGACTCACTAATCAAAATCGGCAATCGGCAAGTTATCGATTAGCCTAACTTCGCCCAGCTTTGCTGCAGCCAATATGACGCAGGGTTTGCTGTACTTATCCGGCATGGCTTCTAAGCTTTCTGAACGGCAGACCTTTAGATATTGCAATTGCCAGCCCTGGCTTTCTTGCAGCAGTTTGGCTGCCTCCGCAGCTGCTTGTGACGGGTTCTTACCGCCTTCCATCAATTCTCTAGTGGTACAGAGAGCTTTATAGAGATTTGTCGCTTCTTTTCGCGCTTTTTCGTCTAGATAGGCATTTCTCGAACTCATGGCCAGACCGTCGCTCTCTCTCACGGTGGGCACTCCCACTATATCGACCGGCAAATTGAGATCTTTGACCATGGTTTCGATCACTTTCCATTGCTGGTAGTCTTTCTGACCAAAAAAAGCGATATGAGGTTGAACCAGGTTGAAAAGTTTGAGGACGACTGTGGCTACACCTCTAAAGAAGGTCGGGCGAAACTCTCCTTCCAGGGTGTCATTGAGAGGTGAAGGTGGAATAACCGCCGTGATTTTCTCTTTGCCGTTTGGATAGATGAGCTTCTCGTCTGGATAGAAAACCGCGTCGGCACCCACCGATTGCAGTAATTCCAGGTCTCTTTCAAAAGTACGTGGATATTTGCTGAAGTCTTCGTGGGGAGCAAACTGATACGGATTGACAAAAATAGAAACGATAACTTTTTGGCATTTTTCGCGGGCTCTTCTGACAAGTTCCAGATGGCCTTCGTGCAGAGCGCCCATGGTGGGCACAAAACCAAGCCTGATTTGGTCTTGGCGCAGATTCTGGATGGGGGCCCAAGCCGCCGCCTGAGAGAGTCTGTAGTTATACAGACTGTCGAGGTCTCTCAAAACGACAACTTTCTTTTCGGCAATAGAAACGGCAGTTGTGTAATTGGCGGGTGTTTCAGTCATCTGCAAGTCCTGTTTCTGATCAAAATTAGGGCAAGATAGTGAGAGCAAGATTGGCGGTCGTCAAGCGAGAAAACGACTGCAGTTATTTTACAGGCGTCTGATGCAGCTTTTGGCTGCTTTTGTCATAATAACTATTTTCATCTAATCAGGAATTTATCGTGCCTAGCTTCTTTCAAAAGAGACATCGTGTCAGTAAACAACGAGCAACTCTGGTAGTTGCGCCGCTAGCAGCGCTGGCACTGTCTCTGCCGATTTTGCCAATATCTAGCCTTTCTGCCTTTCTTTCTCTAGCAAATACGCCTTCTGCCTATGCTCTATCTGAGAGTCGCAGCAAAGGGCATGAAGCTGTCAAGCTGAAAGCCAGGCGTGATAGCGAGGCGGTCAAGCTGGCTGAGAAAGTCTTGGCTAAATTGGGCGGTTTTGAAGCATATAAGAAATTCAACGATAAACCCTGTCGAGCCAGCGGCAAAATTGTCCAGACTTCGGCTTTGTCCAAGTCGACTAACTCTTTCGGTTGCGACCTTTTGGTTAAGCGCGAGAAAGAGATGATCACCATTAATTTGCTTGGTCAGCCTCATACAACTGTCTATGACGGCAAAATTTGTTGGACCAAGCAGGGCGATACTGTTATGCCTGCTGATGCGATCACCGCCAAGCGCATCGAAGAAGACATCAACCATGGACTCTTATTGCTCGAATCTATTCCTGAGGCTTCACTAGAGCTTGGTAAGCCGGTGGTCATCGCCGGTCGCCCTTGTGAAACTTTGTTGATTTACGCCAATGACGGCGTGCCAACCAGCTTTTACATAGACAAGGAGAATTATCTGGTCTTAGCCAGCAGTTATCCTGGTGTTGATCTAGAGCGCGGCATAAAGATAGACAAGCTCTACCATTACGAAGATTATCGCGAAGTAGAAGGGACAATGCAGCCTTTCGTCGTCAAAGAGTTCAGCGGCAAAGAGTTGGTATCTGAAACCCGCATCGACTCTTTAAAGATCGACGAGACAATCACCGATGCCGATTTTGCCATGCCGGAAGAGAAGCTACCCTTGCGCCTGCAAGCTGGACCGGTCACCATTCCATTTGATTATGTCGGCAATGAAATCTTGGTCAGGGCTAAAATTAACGGCACAAACGAACTTAAGTTCATCCTCGACACCGGTGCTACCCAGTCTATTTTAGACAAGCGCTTTATGAAGGAACTCTCCGGGCTGGCACAAGCGGCAACCAAGCCGGAAGAAAGTATTGCCATGACCACCGGAGCCGGTTCTATCAAGGCTGACGGAGTCAAGTTCAATACATTCACCCTGGGTGACATGGAACTAAAAGACGTTACTTGCGCTGTGGCTGACCTATCTGGGTTTGAAACAATACAAAAAGAAAAACCGGCTGGTTTAATCGGCGCCAATGTCTTGAAGCGTTTCTTGGTCACAGTTGATTATGAGAACGGCAAGGTTACTTTTGATGATCCTCGCAAAAGCAAGGTGGCTGATGGTGCCATCATAGTTAATACCAAACCCAGTCTGGGCATGTCTGGACTAGCTGTGGAAGGTAGTTTTGACGGTAAGCAAAAGGTTTCTTTCTTGCTTGATACCGGTGCTGCCTTTAACAATGTTTCTGAAAGTCGAGTCAAGTCGCTTATTCCTAATCCGCTCTATCGCACAGGACAGCTGAAGGGCTTGGACGGCAAGTTGGTTGAAACTGGTTCAGTCAAGTTCAACTATCTGGAATTGGATAATCTGCGTATCGATGGACCGGTGTTTAGTGTTGCTCCTGGTAAGGAAGGCAGCCAGCAGACCGGCATTATTACTTCTTCAGATTTAGCGATCATCGGCAATCCGCTTTTGAGTCGATACAAAGTAACTTTCGACTATAGAAATCAAAGGCTTATTCTAAGCCAAAGTAAGTCACAGAAATCGTTTTGGGAGTACCAGCACAAGCTCGCTCCGCTTCGTTTGGAATTGCTCAAAAGTCGCAATCTCGGTCCTACAATTAGAGAGTTGGAGAAGCTAGCCGATACTGCGCATCACAAAGAACTCTTCGGCGCAGAGGCTCTGGTGCGTATTGAGTTGGCGCAAGCCCTTTGTCAGAAAGCTGGTGGTGACTTTAGTCCTGAGTTTTTGTTTAGACCTCTCACCAGTCAACTGCTCAGCGGCGCTGCGAGTAATATTTCAGGTGATCATGCCGGTAATGCAGAGCAGGGCGATCTAAAAAGCAGTCCCAAGGCGAAAGAAAAAATCGGCTTAGTTGATAAACCTCTGGATGGGCATGGCGAAGGGCGTGAACGTGAAAAGGTTTTAGAAGAGGCTGAGGCGCAGCTTCTCAAAGCCTATAACTTAGCTGAAAGTTCACGCGACAAGTCTATACAAGCAAGAGTGCTTGCCGTTTGGGGATTTTTGTATGCCAGCCAGAATCCGAGCATAGACTATCTCAATTCTGCCAAGCAAAAAATCAGTAAGGCGGTCTTAATGGCGCCTACCGACCCAGAAGTTCTCGCTTATTCCGGCTACTTTTTAGCCCGGCTGGAAAGCAGCCGCAAACCCATGAAGGTGCAGACAAAAGATGCCAAAGAAAGCAAGCATGCCAAAGACAGTAAGCAGCCAGGCGACAAAGGTCAGAAAGTAACAGTGATTAGAAACCTTGAAGATCTAGGCCGTTGGCTGGTGGACCAAATAGTCGACCAGGCCATCATGATCGATCCGTCCAACTGGCTGGCTCTATCGACCAAGCTGGAAAGAGCCAGACAGAGTGGTAAATTGGAAGATGTCAAGGTGATTCAAGCTCAACTTAAGCACTACTATCCGGACGTGAAATGCTTGACCCAGAGAAACTAACTTTCGCCCAGTGGTTCTGGATTTGCTTTGCTCTAGTCCTGGCCATCTTTTTTCTTTGTCGCTGTATCGACATCAATACCGAGGTAGGTCCGCTCGGTTTTTTGCCAGTACTTGGCTAGACTGGCCCAGCCGCGCTAACACCCTGTCATAAACATTTCTTGGCTCTAATGAGTCTTTCTGTCTTCTTTTGCCAGTTTTTGGTCAGACAAGATCTAAACGCTTACTAATACCTGATCTCATGACTTGTATATAAGGGCGCTTAATACGTAGTGTCCAGAAGTTCTTTCTTACATATTTTCCTGGTGATCCAAGTCTCACACACCTTCTCTTAAGACCTACCGTCTCTTTCTGCCGCTGACGCCGACTCACTTGTGGGTCGGTGGCTTTGGCATGTCTGAGCGTCAAGGTGGGTCTTAACTGTCCGAAACTCGGAAGGGTGGCTGTGCTTGGGTCAACTGTCTCTCAACTCTCAATGCTCAAACAAGTAGGAGTAACCATGTCTGACAAAATGACTGAAAACGAGTCTAAGACCGCCTATGTAATCGGTGTGACCGGCAGTATCGGCACCGGCAAGTCTGCCGTCGGCAAGCTTCTGGAGTCGATGGGCGTGGCCGTCATCGATACCGACCATCTGGCTGCAGAGCTGCGTGACGGGGAAGGCCCTGTGCGCGACATGATCGTCGAACGCTTCGGCGCCGACATCATCGTCGACGGCAAGGTCAGCCGCGAAAAGCTCGGCCAAGTTGTATTCAACGATCCTCAGGCTCGCAAAGACCTGGAGGACATTCTTCACCCTGCCATTGCCGAACTGAAGAGCCGGCGCATCTCCCTGGCGGCTGCTTCCGGCAGCGGCGTAGTGGCGGTGCTCGTGCCCCTTCTCTTCGAGACCAATTCGCAGGCGCAGTATGACGAAGTCTGGACCGTCGTGGCCAACGAAGCGGTGCAGATGACCCGTCTGCGTGAACGCGACAAGCGCTCCGACGAAGAGCTGCTCAAGCGTATCCGTGCCCAGTTCCCGCAAGAGAAGAAGGCGGCCCTTTCGCTTGTCGTCATCGACAATTCGGGCGAACTGGAAGAGACCCGCAAGCAGGTCGAGACGGCTCTCGCTTCCACCAAGGAGCGTGCTGCCTTCAAGGCTGGGCTCAAGGAAGGTGGTGACAAGGCTGCCAACGCAGCCAATGCTTCCGGTGGGGGCTCTGCTTCTGCCTCTGCTTCTGCCTCAGGGCCCGGCGATGCGCAGCCCACCACTCAGTCCGGTTCGGGCCAGGCTGCGACGCCCGCTGCCCTCGACCCCGAGGCCGTCGCCCGTGCCGAAGCTCGCTATCGCGACATGCTGCGCGACTTCAGCCAGATGGCCGCCGGAGACGCCCTCGAGAAGATGACCGGTGTTGCCACCACCGCCGGCAAGGAGGCCGCCTCCTCGGTCAGCATGGTGGTGAAGCAGCGTGGTCTCGGTGCCGATGATGCCACCGTTCAGGGCACCGAACAGGAGCGGGAAGTTCGGGTGGACGTCCGTATGGTGGTGCGCAACAAGCCCGGTCAGGTGGAGCCTCAGGCCCCAGCGCCGTCGGCTCCCCCGGCTCCTCCGGCGCCTCCCAGCAATCCCCCGGGCAATTCGTCCGGCAATTCGTCTGGCAATTCGGCGGGTAACAGTGCCGGTCGGCACCAGCCCTGGTATCGGTCTGGCCTGATGGCGGTACTGGGTCTGGGCTTCTTCGCCCTGCTCGCCTTCCTGGCCTTCCTGGCTTTCCTCGTCAATCGTGACAAGCCCGAGGCGCCGAACATCACGGTCAATCCGCCGGCGGTGACGGTGCAGGCACCGAATATCACGGTCAATCCGCCCGCGGTGACGGTGCAGGCGCCGAACATCACGGTCAACCCGCAAGTCGAGGTCGGTGTCAACTTCATCGATGGCTGCCGCGGCTGCGCCAGCCCGGTGGTCAAGGCCCCTGTGGCGGTAGTTCCAGTGAAGCCGGTCAAGCCGGTCGAGAAGCCGGCTGAGCCCGTGATCGTCGCTCCTCAGCCGGTGGAGACCAGCAAGTGTGGTGGTCCTGCCGATCGCATTGCCGAGCCGCCCGCTTTCGCTCTCAACTACATCCACAACGAAGTGCGCTGGGCGGTCTCCGTCTGGACCGTGCTGCGCGACTGCAACGGCGTGGTGGTGGAAGGGCGCGACAAGGAAGGTCGCCTGATGGTGCGTCAGTACTACAGGACCTATATGGCCTTCAGCGGTCAGCAGACCTTCAAGTACCTGGATGACGGTCGTGTCCAGGTGGACAGTTTCGATTCCAACAACATCTACACGGGGCGGAGCTACCGCTAACGCGGTAGCTTCCTCCGGGAGGCAAGCCTATGTCCGACAAAGACAGCAAAGCTCTCGGCAAGCCTTTCCGGCTGCTCGAGAACGGGGTGATCAAGATCGCCCGCACTTTCGAAAACCCACTTGCTCCCTACGAGCAAGTGGGCAAGGGTGAGATTCCCGACTATCTGGCGGCGGTGGATCACACCGTCAAGATCGATAAGAAGAAAGACTACGAGCGCCAGATGAACGCCGAAGAAGAGCGTTTCAACAAGCTCGTGCGTCGTATGGCCGCCAAGCGCAAGTTTCTCGTGGTTGTGCTGCAGGGCCGTGATGGTGCCGGCAAGAGCGGTGCCACGCAGCGTGTTGCCGGCGCCCTCGACTTCGATGCCAAGCTCTTTCTCAGCGTGCCCATCGGTGCTCCCACCGAAGACGAGCGCGCCCATCCGCCTCTCTGGCGCTTCTTCAAGGACGACCGCATGCCGGCCTATGGTCAGGTGCGGGTCTTCGACCGCTCCTGGTTCGAAGAAGTGCTGGTGGTTCGGGTCAATGAACTGCAACCGCCGGCGGTGTGGCAGCACACCTATGCCGGTCTGCGCGCCATGGACTGGAGCCTGGAGCAGCAGGGCGGCGTCGTGGTCAAGCTCTGGCTCGACATCACCAAGGGTGAGCAGAAGAAGCGTTTCGAAGACCGCGCTCGCGACAAGCCCTGGAAGCTCTCTCCTTCCGACGCCGAAGCGCGTAAGAAGTGGAAGAAGTACACCCGGGCGGCCAACGAGATGTTCTTCCGCACCGGCACCGACTATGCGCCTTGGTTCATCGTTTCCAGCGAAGACAAGCGCTACAGCCGGGTGAACGTGCTGCGCATCATCAATCAGCAGCTCGAAGAAGCTCTCGGTCCTGAGTCCGACGACAAGGGCAAGGACGAAAAGAAAAACAAGGAAAAGAAGGAGCAGGGTTGATATGACGCAAGCCACATGCACTCTGGCAGCCGGGCACACCTACAAGGTGGACATCAGCGCCGGCGCCTTCACTGTCATTGCCGACCAGGATAAGTCGGTGGGCGGCACATCCCTGGGTCCGACTCCCAAAGAGCTTTTGCTCGCCGCAATCGGTAGCTGCACCGTGCAGACACTGATGATGGTGGCAAAGAGCCGTAACTGGGACATCCAGACTCTGAGCGTCAAGGTCACCTACAGCGAGGTGGCCGATCCCAATGACGCCACCAAGAAGATCCCTCTCATCGAAGAGCTCATCGAGGCCAGCGGTAATCTCAGCGCCGCCGACCTCACCGCCATGGAGCGCACCGCCGGTCGCTGCCCGGTTTTGAAGCTCGTGGAGGGACCGAAGCTGGTGAACAAAAAGGCTGTGAAAGTCTGAGCTTTGGCTCGGGCTAATTCTCACTTTCCATACGGCTAAAGAGCCGTACGTTCCTAACCCTTCATTCGGAGCACTTATCTGAAACTATTGAAAGAGAGTCGGAAAGCCCGGTACCCCCGGGCTGGACCGACCGGAAAGTTCGCATATGAACGACGATTCATACGTCAAAAGGCTGATCTATCTGTTCGGCTTTGTCTACTTTGCACAAGGTCTGGCACAGGCTAGCGGCCTGATCAATCAACCCCTCAGCTTCTACCTCAAAGAGGTGATGCATTTCGATGAAGCGCAGTCGACGGCTTACCTGGCTGTTCTCACCATTCCCTGGCTGATCAAGCCGCTTTACGGATTGGTGAGCGACTTCATCCCCCTATTCGGCTATCGTCGCAAGACTTGGCTCCTGGCCTTGAACACCATGTCGGCCGGCGCCTTTCTCTGGCTCTCCGGCTTGAGCGATGCTTCGCTCATCGTCTCGGCATTGCTGCTCACTGCCGTGGGCACCGCTGCTTCCGACGTAATCGTCGATGCGGTCATGGTCGAGAACGGTCAGAAGTACAACATGGTGGGCAAGTTCCAGAGCGTGCAGTGGTTCTGGTTCTACACGGCCCAGATTGCTACTTCGGTGGCTGGCGGCTGGATTGCCGGCTCGACTGACCCGACCAGTGCTTTGCACATGGCTGCCCTGATCACCATGTGCGCACCGGCAGCGGTGGCACTGCTTTCTTGGTTCGCCTTGCGTGAAGAGAAGGCCCAGATGAATGTCGGTGAAATGAAGAAGACCGCGTTTTCGCTCGGTCATGCCTTCAAATCGCCCACGCTCTGGGGTGTGATTGCCTTCCTGGCTTTCTACAACTTCTCGCCGAGCTTCGGTACGCCCATGTACTACCACATGGTCGACAAGCTCAAGTTCTCGCAAGAGTTCATCGGCACACTTGGCGCCATTGGCTCGGCTGGTTCGGTTATCGGTACTTTCCTCTACGGTTGGTACTTCACCAAGAAGTCTCTGCGCTTCCAGCTCACCTTCGCCATCTTGGCCGGCGCCATCGGTACCTTCTCCTACCTCTCGGTGGTGAACTATTCCGAAGCAGTCGGGGCAATCATGATCGGGCTCAGCCTGGTCTTCGGTGCTGCCGGCGCCATTGCCACTCTGACAGTGCTCAGCCTGGCCGGTAAGGCTTGTCCTCCCAAGGCAGAAGGCTTTACCTTCGCCGCCTTGATGTCGGTCTACAACGGCTTTGCCCAGCTCTCTGCCATTGTCGGCAGCTGGATGTTCGTGCACTGGTTCGACCGCAGCCTGTCGCCGCTCATCATCGTGAGCGGGCTCTTCACCTTGGCTTGCTTCTTGCTCATGCCGCTTCTGCGGGGGGTGAAGGCCGACGGTGAAGGAAAGTCAGGCCCAGATTCGGAAAACTAAGGGTTCTAAGAGAATGAAGTTCGCCTCCAAACTCTCTGCAGTCTTGAAGAGGCAGTTCCGCTTCCCGGGCCCCACTTTCACCAAGTGGTACAGCCTGGGAGCGGTACTTCTTGCCTTAGCAGCCGTCATCGACACGCTGCCTCACTTTTTTGCCGGCTTGGCAGTAGGCTTTTGTCTGCTTGTCTTGGCGGCCATCTTCTATTTGGTCCTGGCCCTCTACATCAGGCTCTTCTATGACTTCTATGAGTCGGGAGTTCTGACTTCGGCTAAGAATGGCTTGAAAGAAGCCAGAATCTGGCTTGCCCATTCCATCAAAGTGGTGCAAGGCATGAACGCCGCCGACTGGTACGTGGCAGTGGTGACTTCGCTGACCATGCTTATCACCGCCACGCTCTACTGGTTTCTCTTTCCACTGGGTGAAAAGTTGGCTGCCAGCCTGCCTTTTCTCTCTCTTGGCGCCGGTGAGAGTCCCGACCTGGCGATATCCCTGATGGCCACCATGCTCATTGCAGTGGTGCCTATTTCTATCTTGGTTCCGCTCTGTCTGCTTTTGGCGCGCACCCTCGGTGTTCGTCTCGGCATACTGAAGCGCTAGTACCAAGCTAGTTTGAACGACCGGAGGAAGTAAAACTCTCCCGGTCGTTCTCTTTTTGCCGGTGAAAAATAGACCGGTCAACTACAACCGCTTGTCATGGTGCCTTGCCTGTTTTGAGCATCTCTCTTGTAAATACTTGGGAAGTAAAGTGTTTAATTTGCAGTCTCAGGAAAGAATTAGGAGTTAACATTATTTGGCTGTCTCTTTCCGGGCGGCACTTGTTTATTGGGTAACTTGAAAAATGTCGAAACCGAAAACTCTACTTTCAATTTTGGTTGCAGCAGCTGCCAGCCTCAGTCTTTTGGCTTGCAGTCAAAGTCCTGAGCAAATCAAGGCAAAGAAAGAAGAGCAGCTTCGCAAATTTTGCACCCAATTGAGTAAGCATATTCTTGACCGTGACCCTTCCACAATCAAAGTTTCGGTCAATGAAATGATTCATAGTGAACTCACAGAACAGGCTCGAATTTCACTGCAAGCTCAGAAAGTAATACCTGATACTGCTATCGATGTGCTCAAGCTGATATCAGACTCTGAAGTTTCTAAACAGGTTAATGTTGTAGAAGTGACATCAGTAAAGCCGCTTGGCTCGCTCGAGAAGAACGATGTGCAGGTGCTTGTCACCGGCAAAGAAGTAATTAAAGAACAAGGCAAAGTGGTCGGCACCCAGCCGTTCTCGATGACCATGACGTGTCGTATCTCGCCTGAAGCAGAAGGCTATACCCAGCTCGTAGATCTAAAAGGCTTTCCTGCCAGTCGTAAAATGTCTATGCCGGTGGAAGCATCCGGTCGCTCTAAGAAAAACCGCAAACGTGGATAAGGCTCTTGCCTGCTTCCTGCTCTAGAGCCAGCATTTGCAAGTTTTTTATTAGACCTTCCTGATTGCTTTTAACTTGCTCTAACTGAGATTTTTTGGCGCTGCCATTGAACTTGCTTTCAAAGTCCAATTCAAAAATCAAAATCAATGTCAGTGCTAAAACTGCTAAGGCTCTTTCATCATCAATTTGGCTTTGCTGGTAAGTTTGCTTCAGGTCGGCATTGATAGCTGCAAAATAGCCGGCGAGAAAAGCTTCACTCTTGGTTTGGTCCAACAAGCTAGCAGTTGTCTTTCCTTGACGGAAAGAACCGCCAAACATAAAGAGTGAATAGAGCAAATCAAAGAGCGGGCTATCGAAGCGACTAAAGTCCCAATCGATGATTCCAGCGGCACCTTGTTCTGTCAGTCTGAAATTGCCCGGGTGAAAATCTCCATGAATCAATACCGCCGGTAGTTTCTTTTCTCTACTCAGTCTCTCTTGCTTTGCCACTGCTGCATCTATGAGAGGCTCAAGGATAGCCTCAAGTTCTCCCAGGCTGATAGAAGTCTTTTCTGCCTGCGCCCTTAGCCTAGTCAGGCAAGCCTGGCGATAGTCGACCGTTAGGCTGAGATCTAGTCTTTGATCTAGAGCCTGGCTTTCACCAATGAATGAGAGGTTATGCAGCCGGGCCAGCTCTTCTCCGGCTCTTTGACAGAAGCTCTGATATTGCAGACAGCTGAGCCGATTTTGCTTTTCTTCAGACTCTGTTTCAGGCAGATTTGCAGATAGGCCGCGCCAATCAAAAGAAATTCCTGGAACATAGCGGCGCAGAGTCCATAGTCTGTCTTTGCCTTGAAACCAGGGCTTTTGATCTTTGCTTAGCTGCAAAAGAGGCAAGGCTAGTTCTTCTTGTCTTTCACAACTTATTTTATTGATAATGAGCAAAAGTTGCCGCTCTTGTTCTAGAGCCGTTTTACTGCGGCTTGTTTCTTCGCAACCGAGCATAAAGAACGTGTTTTCAGCTAAATCTTGGACAAGATAGCGTTCGCCTTCTTTGACAGTTTTGATTGCTAATTGATTTAAGTCGGGCTTGTGGAAAAATGCACCGCATATAGTGTCAAGCCCGGGCTTCTCAATGGTCAAACTTTAAATATCCCAGCCTAACTCTTGTACGGCTTCTGAAAAATCAACACGCATGCGGGCGCAGTAGTTGAGCGCTATTATCGCTTGTTCTAATTTCAGTTTTTTATTTGATAGCAGGGTCATGCATTGATAGCTGGCCAGCACTGTTTTGGTGTCGATTTTACCCATGGCTACCAATACTTTCTCCAGTTTGGTGCCTTTATCGGCAGCCTCTTTTTTAGCTTTTTCCAGGTCTTCTTCGCTAATCATGCCTGCTTGTTTCAGCATTTCCACCGGGCTTGTGGGAATGCTCATCTGCGGTTTCTCTTTAGCCGCTTCGGCAAGTTTGGTTATTTTCGGCTGTACCTTGGCATGTCTTTTTCTGAATTCCTGTACAGCTTCTTCTTTGCTCATCTCACCGCTGCGCATGGCTGCCTGCAATTGCAAAAGGGTGCGCCAGACGGCGTTGGAAATTAGACCTGCTTCTACCAGTACCGCTTCAAGAGGTGTGTCTACCACCAGGGATGAAGCATGTTCTCTGGTTTTGCCGAGTGTATCGATGTCGATTTGTCCGCCGTTGACGTGGGCGCGATTCAAGGCGCTGGCTGCTTCCGCCAGGGTCATCGTGCCTTCCCGGAGCATTTTTTGAATTTGCACAGCAGCCTCTAGAGTGGCTCTGGGCAATTCTTCCGTTTCAACAAGAATATGCACAGAACCGGCTGTGGCTGTCGAAGCTACCTTGGAGAGGGTAGTGGTGGTCAGGCTGAGACCCTTGCCCTTGGGCAAAATCGCTTCCAGATCGGCGTGCAGCTCGGCTACGCTTTCATAGCGCTTCTCCGGCTCTTTTTCCATGGTCTTGAAGATTATGCGTTCAAGGTCTGGCGGAATTTTGAGATCTGGGGCAATATCTTTGAATTTGGGTGGCGGATCGCAAATATGCTTACTCAAAGTCTGTAGTGCGTTTTCGCCGAGAAAGGGCAGCGAGCCGGTAGCAGCCTGGTACATCAGGCAACCCAGAGAATAAATGTCGGACCGACCATCTAAAGAAAGTCCTTTGCACTGCTCTGGGCTCATGTAGAGAGGGCTGCCCACCACATCCCCGGCATTGGTCAGGTCCTGTCCAGGAAAGCGCCCATGGGGCAATATTTTTGAGATGCCGAAGTCTACGATTTTGACCAGTTTTTCTTTCTTGCCGACATTGACAAGCATCAGGTTACTGGGCTTGAGGTCGCGGTGAATGATGCCCCTTTCGTGCGCATGACCGAGGGCGTCGCAAGCTTGCAAGAAAATCTCGACAAATTCGGCGAATTCCAAGTGGCCTACCTGCTCTAACATTTTGTCCAGACCTTTGCCGTCAACATATTCCATGACGATAAAGGGCAAGCCGCCCGACGAGAAACCATAGTGATAGACCGAAATTAGGTTAGGATGAGCGAGGGCGATAGTGGCTCTTCCCTCTTGTTCAAAGCGTTTCTTGGAGAGTGGGTCACTGAGCAGCTTGGAATGCAGAACTTTGATGGCTACTGGTCGGTCGAACATATCGTCGCGGCCGCGATAAACGACCCCCATGCCGCCGCTACCTATCTCTTCGACGATCTCGTAATGGTCTATCTTGGTGCCGGGCTTGACGGTAACCTGTCCGTACATCTGGTTCTCGTCTTCTTCCGGCTGATTGGAAGGGTCAAGAGCCTGAATGGCTTCTTCCATCAGCTTATGAATAACCGCTGCATCGCGGCTGCGGAAGCTCCACAGCACCACGTTGTCGCCCATTTCTTCCGCTGTCAAAAGCCAGGTAGCTTCGCCGCCTTTTCCTCCGGTCTCCCAAGTCACCGAAAGGACAAAACTGGAAGACTCTGTCCTTTTCCAAGACATGGCTGCCGGAATACCAGGGCTGTCTTTCGCTCTTTGAAAACTGAACTCCAAGTCTTCAAGTGTGGGCACGCGCGGCCACTTAGCCGGGCGCGGCGATTTCACTTGCGCCTGGTCCGGTTTATCAGACTTTTTACTAAAGGAGTCTTGGAGGGGCATTTTATCCTTTGAAAGAGAGCCTTTGATCTCTCTATTTATATTAAACCAGTTATTAGAAGAGAAATATGACTCCTGACGAATAAGTACCCGATATCTCTATCTGTTAAGCTCTATAGTAGAAATAAGGTCAAAAAATTTAGCTGAAAGCAAAAAAGGGACCGGCGGCTGGCTGAACTGGCAGTGCTTAACTGCAAATTCAGAACCAGACCGCCGGTCTTTATTGAGCTGTAGAGCTGTGGAGCTTTAGAGCCGCTAACTTATCTTGTCTTGTCGGACAGATTCAGCGGCAGATCTGGAAGCGATCAACCTCCAGACCATTGATGTCGATCTGACGGACTGTTATCTCGTCCTTACCGAAGTCGACCAAGCTGAAGCTGTGCCGGTCTCCAACCAGTTTCGCCGTCCATGGTTGCCACTGTCCAGGCTGGTTGTGCAGGTTGATGCTATCCAGCTTGGCGCCACCACCACCGGTGACGATATAGATGACGCCGTTCGGCTTCTTCACCGTTACGCCGTCGTAGTCGTAGTCCATAGTGACGCTGCCCGGCACATAGCCTTCCACACGGCGTGCCTGAGCATTGATTCCTCCTTGCACCTTGAACTTGATCGGGCGGCTGCGCTCATAGCAGTGAGCATGACCGCAGAAGACCAGATTGACGCCTTCTTCTTCGAAGATGTCGGCCAGGAATCGCATCCCTTGCTCGCGCTGGTGCTTGACGTTTGAGGTGAAAGGCGGCTGATGCAGAATCACCACCTTCCAGATACCTTGCGGCACCTTTCTCAGATCCTCTCTGACATAAGCCCGCCACTTCTCTTCGCTCCAGTCCATGTAGGTATTGGCGTCGAGGAAGAGGAAGTGGGCGCTGCCGTAGTCGTAGGAGAAGTTGGCCATGCGCGGGTAGCGATCGCCGGCTGCTGTCACCAGGGCTTTGCGTGCATCGATGTCGCCGGTCATAGGAGGCAGATTGGCCCCTACTTGCTGACCGCCGGCGGCGCTCAACTCGTTCTCTCCCAGGTTGTGTGTAACAGCCGGCGGTCCGTTCAGGGGCTGACTGAAGAGGACGAAATAAGCCATCAAATCTGGGTAGTCGCTGAAGGACATCAGCGTCTCTGGATCGTATTTGGCCATATCGTGGTTGCCCACGCAAGTGAGCAGCATGGAGCGTGAGAGCAGGTCTTGGTAGACCGGGAAGAAACGGCTGAGATACTCGTTGAAGCGGCCGTGGTGATAAACGACGTCTCCGGTGGAGACAATCAGATCGGCACCACGCGGCTTAATGTGCCCGGTTGCAGCCTGATCAGGCACAGCCATTTGCTGAGCGATTTGCTTCTGCCAGGGCGAGCCCGAACCCATGTCACCGAATACGATGGCACGAAAGGGAGCGCCCTTTTCCTTCCTGGTCGAGAAAGTCGAGGCAAAGACCTCGTCCACGCCAAAGAAGATGCGGTAGGCATAGACCGTGTCGGGGTTGAGCCCGCTCAGCTTGACTCTGAACTGCACCTGGTTGGCGACCGAGGGCAGATTGAGAGCTTGACCATCCGGTCTGAGGACGGCCACTGCTGTCAGAGGGTCCTGCAACTTGTAGAGCTCGACCCGACAGCTGGTTGGCCGCTGGCTGGTGTGGAAGACCAGTTCCAGAGCTTCTCCGGCTGAGTCGTAATCGGCGCTCGCACCCGGCTGCAGCCAGGGTTTGATAAAGAAAGGTCCCGACGCTTCGAAGGTCGGAGATTCCCAGTTGTACTTGCCTGAGTTGACGGTGTGCGAAACCGGCTCAGGGTCGGTCGCTTTGCTCCATCGGAAGGCTACCAAGCCCAGACAAAGCACGAGAAACAGGCATATCACAATTAGTGTTATCCAGGGCATAGTGGCCTCCGGTTGTTGTTGTTTTTGTCGAAGAAATTCAGTGCACGAAGAAAGTCAGTGCAGGCTGAGCTTCTCTCCCGCACCGGCTTCACGGCTCTCACCTTCCGGTAGGATGGTGACTTCGAGCCAGTCGATGTGCACATCTCCAGATTCTTTGCTTGAGTCTTTCTGGCTTGCTGCCGAAGCATGCTTGCAAGCAAGCACCTTGAGGGCGAAACCGTTCAACTCAAGTCGTGCTCCTTCCACCACTTCTCCTCGATAGTTTTCGAGAAAGACTTCGGCGATGGTGGTGGCGGCGCTCGAAACCAGTCGAGCATCGAAGACGCGACGGAATTCGTAGAGGGTGAGCGCGCCCTCCACTCGGTACTGGTTTTCATTGAGCTGGAAGACACCTTCCACCGGACCGTCGTCTTCGTCGTGGATTTCGCCCACCAGCTGTTCCACCAGGTCTTCCTGGGTGACCAGACCGAGAGCTTCACCGACATCGTTTACGACGATAGCCAGCTGCAAGTGGCGAGTCTTCAGCTCTTCCAGAAGGCTGCTGGCCGGTGTATCCGCCTTGACGAAGAAAGGCTTGCGGATGTAGGAAGTGAGCTTGCCGATGGGCTCATTGCCGCTGATCACCAGCTGCGGAGGCAGCGGCAGACGTGGCGGCTTTGCTTCAGAGCGCAACTTCTTACGCAAGACGTCCAAGAGTTCGCGGGTGCGCAGCACTCCCACCACGGCACGCCTATCCTGCCGGTAGAGCGGCAAGCGGCTATGTTTGGTCTTGACCGCCACATCAAGGGCGTCCATGAGAGTCATATCTTCCGGCAGGCAGTCCATGTGGCTGGCTGGCACCATCACATCTTTCACCGTAAGACCGCGGTATTCCAGGGCGCGCTGTACCAGGTTTGATTCAGCTTTGCCCAGAGTGCCTGCCCGGGTCGAAGTCTGCACCAGAATCATCAGCTCTTCCACTGAGGGAGGAGCCTCTTCTGTCTTGCTGCCGCGGGGCATGCCGGGCAGGCGCATGAACAATGCCGTGGTCTTGGCGATGAGCCAGAGGAAGGGCGAGGTCAGACGACAGAAGAAAACAAAGGGAACCGACAGCGCCAGAGCAATCTTTTCGGGACTGCGCAAGCCTACCAGTTTGGGCACCTGCTCGCCGATGATGACGTGCAAGAAGGTGAGAATGATAAACGAAAGGGCCATAGCCACGAAGTTCGGCACCTGCCAGGCGCTCAATTGGGGCAGAACATGGGCGGCAGCGTTGATGCCGGCTTCCAGAACTGCCTTGATCGGCTCGACGCCGACGGCACCGGAAGCAAGACCCATGATCGTGATGCCCAGCTGTGCGCCGGCTACCGAATCGTCCAGTTTATCCGAAAGGTTTTGCACGGTCTTGGCGCCGCGCACCCCTTGTTTGACCATCTCCTCAATGCGAGTCTTGCGCAGGCGAATGAGGGCAAACTCAATCGCTACGAAGAGACCATTGACGAGCACAAACACCATGAGAAGACCCAGCCACAGCCAGGTTGAGGCAGTAGACATTCATTTGCTCCTGAACGGATAGGACTACCGCAGTCCATGCCGTCGAAAGTGGTGTTGGACGCTCTTGAGTAAAGACAGCCTCCCACGGACAAGCGTTATTGCTTGCCAGGTGAAGCGGTTAATGGGCTGTCAGCACTATTTAGAACTCAAAGGTCCAGTTGAAAGATAAGTAAATCAGGCCTCGAACCTAGTAAGTAACTGCTGCCCATAGCAACAGATAAGCAAGAAATATAGTTTATGTTCTCAAGAACTAGCGGGCGAAGCAGGTTGTTAGTTTTCCAACATCGCCAGACAGCTGCCACACTCGGATAGCCAGGCGGTTATGCAAGTAAAGATTCGCGCTAGCTTGTTTAACTTGACATCCCCGTGGTCTGAGGACTCTTTGAATTGTCCTTTAGGTTTACGTCCTGAGTCTTAAGTCTTAAGTCTCAGGTCTCGGGGCTCAGGGCTCAGATCTTAGGTCTCAGGCCTTAGCACTCAGGCTGTAGGTTTTCGCACTCAGGCTTTATTTTCTTTGCATTCTGCTATTTGTCTCTCGCCGCCTGTTTCTCATCTCTGTTTACAGCTTAAGCATCAAGCCTGTTTGTGCTTTGGTTGATGGTCTAGAATTGAGTGCATTTGATGCAATGGACCTTAGTGCTTTTCTGATCTTTGACCCAGCCTATCAGACCGATTTGGTCGGATACGGCATGAATCGGCCTTTTGCCCTCGACCGTGGAAAGTTGGTATTGGCGCGGCTGGAAGAGCATTTGGGCGAGCCTGTGCAGTTTCGTCTGCCTGTTCCAATCGATAGGCAAACTTTGCAGCTGGTGCACAGCGAAGCTTATATTCGCTCACTCTCTTCTTCTCTCACCTGGACCGAGATTTTCGAACTGGATGAAACTCTCGATGAGAATGGCCATCTTCCAGGCGCTAGGTTTCCACTTCATCACATAATCAGCGATTTTTTGCTGAAGGCAGGCGGCACTGTCGAAGCAGCGTTTGCTTGCCTGGAAAGCGGCTTTTGCGCCAATTTGGGGGCTGGCTATCATCATGCCAAGCCTGACCGGGGGCAGGGTTTTTGTGCAATCAATGATGTCGCTCTTGCTGCCCGTTCTCTTTTGCGTGACGATAAGTGCAAGGTGAGAAAGTTGATGATCGTCGACGTTGACTTTCATCAAGGTGATGGTACCGTGCTCTGCCTGCAGGAAGAGATGAAAGCCGGTCGGGTCTACACTTATTCTATACATTCGCATGAAGGTTGGCCGGATGAGAAGGTGCATAGCAGCTTGGATGTAGCGATAAAGGAAGCCGAGCAAGGACATTACCTAGAAATGTTGGCTGCCACTCTTCCTCAGTCCATTTCCGACTTTGCCCCTGATTGTATTTTGCTTGTCGATGGTTCGGATGCTTATGAAAAAGATGTTCTCCCCGGTACTAAATTTATCAAGTTGCCACTGCCAGTGATGCAGGAGCGCAGTCGTTTTTTGAGCGATCTTTTCTTTAGACATAGTTTGCCGGTCTCTTTGGTCTTTGCTGGTGGTTATGGTCCAGATGTCTGGGAAGCTCATTACGCAACGGTGCAAGCGATGTTGGCACGCTATGCCGGGCTCACCAGTTTGGCTCTTTAAATTTTGGTTCGAGACATGCAACTGCAGATTGGACCGCAACCAATCTCGAAAACTTTGCATACTTTTACTTGACCAAGTTGGCTTTCTCAACCATTATGGTTGTACAGGAAGTAACCGATTATGCACAATCTCAAACTAATTGATCTAGGCGAAACCACCCACTTGCTGAGGCAAATGGCTGATGGGGCTTTGCCTCAGCTTTTCGGCAACATGGTCACACAGCGCCTTGTGCCGAACAGCAGACGTTGCGGCGGACTGACTTCTTCACGAGTATCTATTCACTAGTTTGCAGACGCGATCAATCAAGATGGATCTGCCTAGAACCATTGCCAGCTGTGTCTAAGTGATGACCATAGCTTGGCTCAAACAGGGCATTTGGACATTAGGCACTTGGAAATCAGGCATTTTGAAATCAGGTTCTTGACTGATTGGTTGGCTTTGAGCTTTGAGCTTTGCGCTTTACGCTACTTAGTGTGCGCCAATTAGTTTGGACATTTGTTTGGCTGCGTCATAGTTCAAAGTTGGCTGCTTGGCTGAACTTGGCTTTGCATTTGTTCGACTGCGCCATAGTTCAAAGTTGGCTGCTTGGCTGAATTTTGCTTTGCGTTTGCTTTCTCTTTCTTTTTTCTCTTCTTGTTTGAACTTGGAGGCTTTATGCTGGATATTAAATTTGTACTTGAGAATGTTGAACTATTTCGCGCTGCAATAGAGAAGAAGGGTTTTGCAGAGTTTTTTGATCTTGACGAGCTTCTCAGAGAGCATGCCCGTCTTGAGCAACTAAATAAGTTAATCGCACCACTGCAGATTGAGAGAAATCGACACAACATCGCTATGAAAGAATTGGCCTTCCAAGGCGTGGTAGTGGATGACAAACTAAGGGACTACGGGCGGGAGTTGGGAAGGCGCCTCCAAGAGATGGAGAAAGAAGCCTGTGATGCCCGCTTACGTTTTCTGAATTTGATGCTGCGCCTTCCCAATGTGATGCTACCGGCGGTTCCTGACGGCTTAGATGACAATGACAATGTTGAACTCTGGCGATGGGGTGAACCAAAACAATTTGATTTTGATGCATTAGATCATCTGACCCTCGCAGAGAAACTTGGCTTGGCTGATTTCGAAGGCGGTCGCAAGGTCGGCGGTGCGCGTGCCTATGCCCTCACCGGCAATGGCGCCTTATTGGAAGAAGCTATCCATCGTCTGGCTTTCGATATGCTTGTAAAACAGGGCTATAAACCAATAGCGCCACCACTTATGGTGCGAAGGCAGGCGATGGAGGGAGCCGGCTATTTCCCTTATGGAGCTGAGAATGCCTATGAATTAGCTAAGGACGAGCTATTTCTTGCAGGCACAGCTGAGGTCGGTCTGGTGGCTCTTCAGGCTGATAGAACATTCGCCAGAGCGGAGCTGCCTCTGCGATTGGTTGGTAAGACCACTTGCTTTAGGCGTGAAGCTGGCGCGGCTGGTCGTGATACGCGAGGCTTGTTCAGGGTTCACCAGTTTCAGAAGGTAGAGCAGGTTGCAATTGTGGAAGCGGATCTGGAGAAAGCTTTGGCGATGCATAAAGAGTTACTTGAGAATGCCACACGTATTTTGGAAGCTTTGGAGTTGCCGTACAGAGTGGTCGCGGTGTGTGCTGGAGACCTTGGTCAAGGGCAGATGCTCAAGTATGATATCGAAACCCATATGCCAGTTAGGGGTGGATACTTCGAGACTCATTCGTGCTCGCTATTGGGCGATTTTCAGGCCAGACGTCTGAATATTCGCTATCGGCTTGATGCCGAGGGAGGAGGCGAAGAGCGCGCCAAAGCAAAAAAAGAGTTTGTCTTTACCTTGAATAACACAGCAGTGGCTACGCCTCGCCTACTTGTGGCTTTCCTGGAGAACCACCAAGAAAGAAACGGCGTTATACGAGTGCCAGCAAAGTTGCAACCCTATTTGGGTTTGGAAAAGATTGCACAATAGTTGTGTCTTTTCGCAAGCTGCTTCTATCTCTAACTTATGAGGGGGTGCCGTTTTTAGGTGGCACCCCCTCATAAGTTCTAACACTGAAGAGCTAAACTTTGAGAGCTATACTAGTAAGTCCTGTCTGAGCTGCAGGCGGCGAAGTTCTGACCAATTAATGCGGCTAAACATTTCCATTTCTTGTCCGGGTTTGTTGCAGCAGTGGTAGATGAGAAATGCTGCCTTGTCTTCACATATTTCTCCATTTCTGATGCGCTCTAAGCAGGCTAGACCTATGCGAGCATGAATAGGATTGATATATCCCCTTGAGAGGAGGGCTTCGGCGACGGTGTCTTCAAAGTCAACAATTTCGCAGGCAACATCTCGCACAATCTTCTCAGGGACTATTGCGGCTCTTCTTAGTAGTTTGAAAACATCATCAAGGGCTTGCGATTCTTCAATTATTTGTTCTAGCGGTGCACCTAGCTTATAGACGAGTCTGAGAAGCTTAACCGCCCTTCTGTATGTAAAGACTCTCGACTGCATCATATTCTGGAGCTTGAGAGCAGCTTCCAAAACCAATTCTGAAAGTTGTCCTCTGCTTAGTAGGACTCTGCCAATGTTGTTATCTTCCTCTGTGCCGATTTCGCAAGCAGTAAGAACTTCAGTATTCTTAACTAACTGCGCAGCAACTAGGAACTCTCCGATTCTTGGAGCGGCACTGTTAGAACGAACGAGTTTGCCGTTATCACCTAGTACCTCTCTGAGGCTAACTTGACGCTCGTGCATTTCTTTGCAAAATGCAAGAGCTTCGGGGAAGGTGACTTTGCCATCTCTGAGCATCACCTGTAAATTGAGTGCACCTTCGAGTGTCTTTTGAGATACGAAGCGGAGCATGAGAAGCGCGCTTCCTAGCGTCATGTCGTGCCGCTGAGCTTCTCGACCAGCTTGTGCTAGTTGGTTCTCATCAACGATTCCGGCAGCAAAGAAAAGCCTGCCTAGTCTACTTTGAGGAGATTCTCCGGAGCTTGTAATGCCGTTAAGTCTGAAGGATTCATTTATGTCTACTTTGTTGAGGTGGCAGAATCTGAGCAGGTCAGCGGCGAGACGATTGTCTATGGTGCCTTCTCTGAGAAGATTTTGCAGTTCCAAGGCGCAATTCACATCATGATCATCCAGCCATCCTGTCATTACGAGAACGCGTCCTATGGGAAAGGATGTTCTCTTAGAAATCGAAAGTCCTTCAGAAATTGCTGAACCGTCCACTAGACCAGTTTCTAGAAAAAGCTCTCCCAGTCGATAGCGGTTCTCGCGCTGTTTCTTGACTAAGTTCATGACATTCTCCTGGCAATTCTGCACCTTAAGATGCCTGTTTTCAACTAAGTCAGTTCATACCCAATATTTTTCCGGTAGAAGCAATTGACAACTGTGCAAGTGCTATCGTCAATGCCTCAAGTTTTTGAGAGGCTGGGTACTATGCTGAATGAGTTGAAAGGGGTGTTGCCTGCCTATTTGATAGATCCAGCAAAAGCTAGGAGCCTTATCATTATCAGCCGAGGGAACACACCATCAAGCACTTAAGCATGAAGATGATTGGATTGGTAGGTTTGGTAAGTGATTCCTGCAAAACGAGACAAATGTCTCAAGGCAAGACTACTGAATAGCTGGCACGCTGTCAAGCAGATTTAATGAAATCTGGTTTGCCTTGGACCAAAAGAATTTTGTTTTTTGGTTTCTTGATTTTCGGAATAACCGATATCGGTTTTTCAGAATTTATCTCAATCTTTTGAACTTTTTCTCTCGAAATTACGTTCTTACTTATAGGAGTAAGGAGGACGATCAAGTGAGACCACTAGAAGAAGGCTTAGTTGAGATAGCCAAACGATGCGATTCTAGAGACAAAATAGAATATGTAGGTAGTGTGTGGCGTTCCTTCTATGAAGTCTATCCAGACCCTGAGACTTGCTGGAGAGACTTGATTGATAGCTTGACTAGTGGTGGTTTTTTATATTGTCGTCTTTGTCTTTCGGACCAAATTGAGATTCAAGAAGGTTCTAGAGAGTTCAAATGCTTGATTTGTAAAAGACGCATGAGCCTGACTGCTGGTACATTTTTCGAGCGCGTAAGGAATATAAGAGCCTGGTTTTCAGCCATTTGGTTGTACGAACATGGAGTTATAGTCAATTCTAGTTTCTTGTGCGCTTTGACTGGCCTTGCGTACTCTTCCGCCCTGAATTTAACTCGCTCAATTCTTGACGCAGCTGCGGCAGCTAAGTGCAGCGAATGTAAGGAGTTTAGCTCATCGCACTTCAGTTTTGTTTTTGCCAAAAGAAGCCTTGCTTCACCAATGTGGCTGCATCCTTGCTATGAAGAAAATGCCGAACGCTTATACGAGCAGCGCTCCAATTGTGAGAGTCAAGAAGAGTCTGTCGATGTTGAATTTGAAGTTCACGACTTTAGTGAGGCGCCTGCTTCTAGCTCGGCCGTTAGTGTTTCCAATATTACTGGACACCCAAGTCAGATTGAACCTCATCAGTCATCTTCTGGCGAAAACCTTTCGGAACTCGAATCTAAAGTGCTAGCTGTTATTGCTAACGGATGTGATGAAATTGATTCGATTTGCGCCAAACTGGATGTCTCAACTGCAGAAGTTAACTCAACTATAGCCATGCTTCAAATTTATGGATTGATAGAGTCTCTTCCGGGATGCAAACTCAAGATCAGGGTTGCGGAGCCAGACGGCGGAAATTCTGACTCATCAGGCTTAGCAGATTGCTCTATAGCTATCGGCAAGCCAAAGTGTCAAAGTTCTCTTTGTTCAGGAAGAGTACAAAGTGAAAGTCGAGAGAATCTTGAGAAGGCTTGCTTTGAGTTTATGGAGCTGCTCGTAGATTATTGTCGACGTATTAGTAGAAAGTATCTCTACGTATACAGCGGCTTGATGCACATCATTGCTAATTCAACGCAGTTTGTTTTGCCTCGTCCGATTATTGGCAGCAATTTCTTCTCTTCTTGCCCGCAATTCTCTTCTAAACTTCAAGGTCCATCTGAGAGGTCCGAGGTTAGGGGTTATGTTTTTGCGAGTTGTCTGGCTCGAGGTTATGTGGGTTCTGACAGAATGCGTAAGCTGAGGACGGGAACAGTGCTTTCTATATGCATGAAACGCTGAGAATGACTGACTGATTTATTTTTGTGAAATGTATGTTGAGCAAATGTAAGACGGCCCGTATGCGGGAGGACCTTTCGTAGGTAAATGGCTTTGGCTTCTAAACAGCATGAGCTGGCTTCCTAGCGTTTGTTACTACGTAATGCAGTAGCAGAATTGGCTAAAAAAAATAGTCTTTTATTTGGTTGCGGTATTTGCTCGTAACTGAATAACCGATATCGGTTATTCAAAAAAAGCAGAGCCTGATTGATTGCGCTATCAGGCTCTGCCAGTCTCTGCCTAAAACCCATGTTTCAGACAAGTTACCGTTGAACTTACTCTTAGTTGCTTAGCTGCTCAGTCAATCGTTGACCAGGTTCCATATTTCCTGACCGAGGATTTTGTATACCTCTGATTCAGGATTGTAGATTTGGTCTAGCTCGGCCTCGGAATACAGCGGCTGAGCTTCCGCCCATTCGTGATCTGAAGGCTCTGACTGAGAAGCATTTGCTACTGTGCCCCATCCGAATTGCCGACGGAAGACGTTGGCAATCAGCACCGCCATGTCGCTGGCTGAGTTGATCTCAGCAAGGCGATCCATGATGATTTCGGCTTCGGATGAGTATTCGTCGCTGGGTGCAGCAGTTACGGCCAGACCTTCAGGGTCGGCATTGTAGAGTGCACTTGCGATGCGGTTTTTCAGTTCTTGATCGCTGGTCATGTATTCCTCTTGCTATTGTGCAGAGGGGATCACCTGCAAGTTTTAAACTTGAGATGATCCCCTCTGGGAATTTCAACTTAGTCCAACTTCAGTTCGAGGGCTTTAGAGCTTCGAACCGGACTATCGGGTCCGTTCTTGGTCAGAATCGGCAGAATGGAAACAGCTTTGATCAGGCCGTCCAGACTTTCGCTGGTAGTCTTGTCGCCGGTTACAAGCTGCTGGCTCTTGACGCGGTTATATTCGACTTCCTCCACCTTTTCCAGCGTACCGTCTAGACGATAGGAGCGCCGAGTAAAGGTGCCCCAGCTGGAAGCCGGTTTGCGGATTTCGGCCGATTTGACCACTTTGCCGCCGGGGTAGAAGGTCAGCTCACGCTTGGTGTTGTAAGTGCCTTCATAGAACTCGGTGATGGAATCCAGCACGTAGCCGTCGGAGACAACACCAACCTGGTCTTGGGGAATCGCTTTGTCGAGCTTGACCCAACGCTGCTGCACCAAGGCTCTGGCGCCGTAGTTGTTCGGGCTGTTGCTCTGGTCGAAGTAGCGGACGATGACGGCATCGCTCTGATTTGGATAGCTTTTCTCCATTAGTGCTTTACCGGTTTTTTCGTCATAGGTGGTGACCGAGACGTCGGAATAGCCGTAGGCCGTGACCATCTTTTTCGACTTGCCATCGGCTGTGTAGTCGGTGATTTCCGACGTCCAGGAGCCGTAGGTGATCGAACGGTAACGAATGCCGTTGGCGTCGAAGAAATCGCGCTGAAGTCCGTTATAGCCAGAGACACTGACTCTCTCGACCAGACGACCTCCGATGGCAAAGACCTGTTCTGATACGAGAGCGCCGTTCTGGTCCTTGGCATAGACGCCGATGCGCTCGATACCAGTTCCGTTTTCGAAATAGGTAGTGCTCACCAGGTCGCCCAGGGCGGAGAGAACGGTGACTTCTTTCAGTCGTCCGTTGGCGAAATAGGTGTATTCAGCGTTGACGGTTTTGCCGTCCTTGGCCAGTTCGACGATGCGAGCCAGTCTGCGAAGGGGCAGATCGGCGTCAGTGGCTTCAGCTGTGGGATTCGACTGAGCTGCCGAGTTGACACCGGGGGTGGCATTCTTGGCTTGCTCTTGGATTTTGAGCAGCTCCTCCTTCGTGGGAGCATAGTACTCTCGGTAAGTGGAGACCTTGTTGTTCGAGAAGGAAACCACTGCGGAGCGACCGTCTTTGTATTCGATGCGCATGTAGGTGCGCGTCGAACCCGATGAGTCGGTGCGCACGATACGCACTGTTTCGCCGGATTTCGGTGCCTTCAGATATACCGTTGTACCTGGTTTGGATGAAAAAGTCTGGTCGGGAAGCTTGCTGGAACCGCCGCCGGCGACGAAGCCGAGCAGGTTCGAGACAAGTATGCCCAGACCGAGAAGGACGATCAATCCGCCCCAAACGTATCTGGGTTTGAAGTTCTTCCACTTATTCTCTTTCATGGAACACCTGTCCTTATGTGGAAATGGCGAGTGGTGCAGCAATTAATTTCGCTGCACCACTCGCGGTGGCTACTGCCGGGCGGAAGAAGTCTTCCACCCAGCGTGTTTGTCTGTCAGTGAGCAGGGCGTCTCAGGTTGCGACCTTTAGCTGCAGCTGCTCTTCCGGTGGCTTCGGTTAAGGTCGGCGATTCAGCTGCCGGTGCCTTCACCGCCCCCGGATTCAGGGCCAGCGTCCTCGTCGACGGTTTCACCGCTCTCGACCGAGGCGGCTGCACCTTCGGCGGGATTGGCTTCGCCATTGGGATTGGCTTCGCCGGAGGCAGCGGCATCGGCAGCCAGTTCGGCCTGCTCCGCCGCTTCCGCCTTGAGGCGCGCCATCTCCTTGTCGAAGCGGTCGCGCACCTGGTCGATCATCTTCAGGGCGTTGTCCTCGACAATGGCGGCTGCCTTGCGAGGCTGATAGCCCGACTTGCAGAGACCCCAGTAAGCCAGCGTCGCTGCCGAGATGACGTAGGTGACGTGCATGTCACCCTTGTCGGTGGGCAGCTCCGACTTGCCTTCCATGAGCATCTGAGCCAGGAGCTGTGCCTTGGCTTCGCGCTCGGGAGTCCAGTTGATGATGTCGATGGTGCTGGCACCACCGAGGCTCTTGAGCGGCGTGCGAATCAGGGCGCGCGCCACGATGGGTGCGACTGCCTTGATGTCGGCCACCGGGATCTGAATCTCGGGGTGCTCCTTCTTGCCTTCGGTCGACTTCCAGGAGATGTACTCCGGAATGTTGTCGAAACCGACGCCCTGATCGGCGAGTGCACGGCACTGACGCGCTTCCTTGCTGAAGCCGATCTCGTCGAGAGCGGCGGCAACGATGTAGGCGCGGATGTAGTCCGGCGGATGCGGCAGGAAGGTGAGGGAGACCTGACCGTTGCCCACCTGGCTCAGTTCGTAGAACGACTCGGTGCGCAGCAGCTTGGGCGTGTTGAAGATGTTCTTGCGCTTCGAGTTGAAGGCCGAGAACGTGGAGAGCATGTTGTACAGGTAGGCCGGACCGCCGAGCAGCACGCCGCCCGAAATGTCCGCGTCCACTTCGCCGATGGTGTCGACGAAGAGCTTGACCAGGAGGTTGGCCAGAGGCACCTGCTGCTTTCCGATCTTGACTGCGTTCTTGCTCAGCTTCAGCTCGCCCTTTTCGTGGGCATCGAGCACCGCCTTGGCCACCACGGCGCTGAGCTCGTCGCCGAGACCTTCCACGTCGTGGAAGATGTCGTGACGGAACTCGTGCATGTAGAGGATGAGCATGAGCGTGATGATGTTGCGCTCGTCGTGCGGCACTTCGATGGCATGAGCACCGATGGGACCGCGAGTGCCGGGCAGCGTGGCCGGACCTTCGCCCGAGAAACGCGCCACATAGACATTGCCCACGCCGTAGACGCGGGTCTTGAGGCGGTTCTTGGTCTCGGCGCTCATGGAGCTGGCGTCCACATTGCCTTCGAAGAGGTGGTGCGCCTGCTCGACCGAGAAGACGACGGCGTCCAGCTCCTTGTACTTGCCGCTGCGCTGCTGGCCGAAAGCGTCCGTCCAGATACGCAGGACGTTGATGATAGGCGTCAGCTCTTCGTCCAGCACTTCGATGGCGGCATCGAGCAGCCGGTACTCGGGCGTGCCGGGGTTCTGGGCGCGCAGACCGTCGAGGGTGCGAGGCAGCGCAGCCAGATAGACCCGGCGCAGCTTGTTCAGCTGCCCTTCCAGGCTGTCGATGGCCGGCAGGTACTTGGGGTCCATGTTCTCACGGGCCCAGCTCACCTTGTCGGCCTGCTCATCGAAGCGCTCGGCCACGATGGCGTCATACTTGCCGTCTTCGAGCAGTTCGCGCAGACCACCGGCGGCCACCAGAAGAGTGGCGTCGACAGCGGCTTCACGAGCCTTCTCGAGCTGCGGGATGATGCCGGCCGGGCGCTTGGCGGGGATGCGGCCCAGGGTGGGGCTGCCCGGAACATAGGTGCGCAGCAGCCCGGAATCGCCGACTTCGTCGTCGGTCAACTCCATCTCGGGATGCCGGCCCTGGCAGTGGGGGGAGGTGGCGCAACCGTGGTCATCATGGTCGCTGCCGTGGTCACCTCCTTCGCCGAAAGGGTGGTTGAGGTCCTCGTTGTCGATACCGTTGTCGATACCGGTGCCGACATCTTCCGTGCGAGAAGCGCGAGCGGCGCGAGCCGCAGCCTGCTTCTTCTTGATGCGGGCCAAGGCACGCACCACGAGGGTCTCCTCGTTGGGGAAGGGGAAATTCTCGGCGCCATAGCCGGGGCAGATGACCACATGGGGACGGCAGCCGCCCTTGTGACCATGGGGACGACGGTCGTCGCCCTTGTCGCCGGTTTCACCGAGGTTGAGAACGATCACAGGAGTAGAGGCATTGGATTTTGCCATAAAAGGCTCCTTTTCTAGTTGTTTGACTCAATGGAGGCGAAAGAAAACGCGACCGAGATTGCTCTCGGCCGCGCTCTTTCAGAAACCCGCCTAGCGGTTGTTCAGAAACCCGCGTCAGCGGTTGTTCAGGTTCACAAAACCCGCGTCAGCGGTAGTAGTGCTCGTCCTTGAAGACGTCCACTTCGCAGGCAGTCAGGCAAGCGGCGAGCGCTTCCTTGACCTGCTGGGCTTCGGCGGCGGTGAGAACACCGCTTGCCTGGGCCTCGCTCACCAGCGCGAAGTCGGCGCCGCCGCGGGGCAGCTGCTTGCGCTTCTGGGCGGCGGAAATCTTGTCGAAGAGGCTGGCGGCTTCGCTCTTGAGGCGGAAAGCCTTGACCAGACGACCGAGCGCCGGCTTGTCTTCGGCGGGGATGTAGACACCCTCGCTGAGACGCAGGAACTGCTCGTCGAAGTTCTGGATGGCACGCGCCGCACCGTGCGAATGCTTGTCGCTGGTGCCCAGCGAAAGCGGGTTGATGCGCAGGCCGAAGAGACCGAGGGTGCGCATGAAGAAGCCCACCACCGGCATGCGGGAATTGGCGTAGATGCCTTCGAAGGCCTTCTGCACCTCGTTCAGGGCGAATTCCACGCTGGCCTGCACCAAGGGCAGGTCTTCGGGACGCCGGCCTTCTGCTTCGAAGCGACGCAGAGCAGCCACGCCCAGAGTGATCCAGGCGAAGGCGTCGGCATAGCGACCGTTCAGGCGACCTTCCTTCTTGAGGTTGCCGCCGACCAGCAGAAGCCCCAGGTCGGTGAGCAGACCGAAACGAGCGGCAGCCCAGCCCAGACGGCGGTAGTAGGTCTTGGTCTGCGGTGCCACCTTGGGCACGCTGATCAGATGGCCGCGGGTGACGCTGTGCACACCAGTGCGCAGCGCGCCCAGGACCACGTGACCGACCCAGCCGAAGAGGGTGTTGCGGAAGAGACGGGGGTCGTCCTTCTCGACGGCTTCGACCATGCGCTGGGAGTAGGGGTGGCAGCGCACCGCACCCTGACCGTTCACCAGGAAGGTGCGGGTCATGATGTTGGCGCCTTCCACCGTGATGCCCACCGGGATGGACTGGTAGAGCAGGCCGAGGATGTTGTTCGGACCCTGCATGACGCCGGCGCCGCTGAAGACATCCATGCCGTCGCCGACCACGCGCGCCGACCAGTCGGTGCTGTAGGCCTTGAGCATGCCCGACGTCACCGGCGGGTTGATGTTGTTGTCGATGGCGGTGCAAAGGAAGACGCGCGAGGCTTCGAAGAGATAGGTGAGGGCCGCCATGCGACCGACACGCTCTTCCACGCCCTGCATCTTGCCGATGGCCAGGCCGAACTGGCTGCGCACCATGGAATAGGCACCGGTGGCCGTGGTGGCCATCTTCATGCCGCCGATGGCACCAGCCGGCAGCGAGATGCCGCGGCCGCCTGCCAGCTGCTCCATGAGCATGCGCCAGCCGCGACCAGCGCATTCGGCGCCGCCGATGATGTTGTCGAGACCGACGACCACGTCTTTGCCGATCAGGGGGCCGTTTTCGAAGCCGCCGCCGATGGGCATGTGGTGGTCACCGTTGTAGAAGCCCGGCGTGCCCTTGTGCACCAGGATGGTGGTGATGCCGACGTTCTCGCCCTTGCCGAGCAGATTGTCGGGGTCGATCACCTTGCAGGCCACCGTGGCGATGTTGGCGATCGAGCCGAGCGTCATGTAGCGCTTCTCGAAGTTGCAGCGCAGCTTGATGCTGCCGTCGCTGTCGCGGAAGGCATGGGCGGTGGCCTTGATGCTCTCGGCGTCGCTGCCGGCGGTGAGCTCGGTCAGACCGAAGCAGGGCACATAGGTGCCGTCGGCCAGACGGGGCAGGTAGTGCTTCTTCTGCTCGGGGGTGCCGTAGTGGATGAGCAGTTCGGCGGCGCTCAGGCTGTTGGCGATGATGACCACGGTGGCCACCTGGCTGCAGTGGGGCATGAGCTTGCCCATGATGGTGGAGATGGCCAGGCGCGAGAAGCCCTTGCCGCCCCACTCCTTGGGAATCATCAGACCCATGAAGCCCTGTGCCTTGAGGTAGGCCATGGCGTCGTCGGGGATGCGACGGGTCAGGTAGGCCTGCCACGGGTCGACCATGGCACAGAGTTCCTGACAGGGACCATCGATGAATTCCTGCTCTTCCTTGGTCAGCCCGCCATAGGGGTTGGCGAGCACCTGCTTGAAGCGCAGCTTACCGGCGAAGATATCGCCGTCGATCCAGACATCACCGGCCTCCAGCGCCTGGCGCTCGGTGGCGGAGATCTCCGGTAGAAGTTTCCATGAACGCATCAGCTTCATGGCCATTTTGGATGGAGACATTGTTTGTTCCCTTGGTTCGTTATACCGATACCGATGGGTGATCGATAAGTTGAGGGGCCGCCAACCGCCGCGGTAGATTCAGCGCCACGGCGGTTGTCGGGTCCATACAAAAATCGCCGGGCGGAAGCGGCCGAACCGATGTGCTGTCACATCATTAGTTCTGACCGTCCCGCCCAGCGAGTGCATCTAAAGAGATGCTGTTTGAAGTGCGGTTTTAGGCTCCGAACTTCCGGTCTTGCGGTCCGAAGAGACGGCTTAGACCTTGATGCCCACGTCGTCCCAGGCCTTCTTCAGCTTGGCCACGAGAGCGGGCGCCATGGTGTTGCAGTTCTCGACCGTCTTGCGGGCGAAGTCGGCGATGCTGGCGCGGCCGGTGACGCGGTTGGTGCCGCAGTTCGACTCCCACCAGATGTGCGCCGGCTCCTTCCAGGAGTGGCCACCCACGGCGTTGGCGAACAGGGCGAAGGCCTTGTTCGGGATGCCGCTGTTGATGTGCACGCCGCCGTTGTCGCCCGAGCCGCGGTAGAGCTTGCTGTAGTGGTCGGGCTGCGGGTCCTTGCCCAGCTTCGGATCGTTGTAGGCGGTGCCCGGGGCGATCATCGAACGCAGGGCGACGCCCTTGATGGTCGGGCCGAAGATGCCCTTGCCGATCAGCCAGTGCGCCTTGTCGACCGTCTCCTTGTTGAGCCACTGCTCGTAGCAGGCGCCCATGACGTCGGAGAAGCTCTCGTTCAGCGCGCCGGACTCGCCGTAGTAGTCCAGACCCGAGGTGTGCTCGGTGACGCCGTGCGCCAGCTCGTGGCCGACCACGTTGGCGGTGACGAAGGTGACGAAGATGACACCGTCGCCGTCGCCGTAGGTCATGCTGGAGCCGTTCCAGAAGGCGTTGTTGTAGTTGCGACCGTAGTGGACGGTGCCCACCAGGTTCATGCCGTTGCCGTCGATGGAGTTCCAGCCGAATTCCTGCTTGAGGAAGTCGCGCATGCCGCCGTGGTAGTCGTAGGCATTGTCGGTGGTCTTGTCGCCGGTGGCCTTGTCGCCTTCGAAGCGAGCACGGGTGCCGGGCAGGCGCGTCGTGTTCTTGGCGTCGTAGATCTGGCGCTCGGCCTTGCCGGCGGCGAAGCGGTAGGGGATGCGGCCGGAGGCAGCAGCCTGAGCGATCTTCTGGGTTTCGAGGATGGTGGCGATGAAGGACAGCGAGGCGTTCGGGTTGAGCCGCGCGATGTCGTGCAGCAGGTCGGACGGGATGAAGCCGTCCAGGGTACGCTTGGTCATGGTACTTTCCTTTTTGTTTATTCCGGCGAAGTTAACTGCGGCCTCAAGTCCAAGCGGAATTGCTTTGGTACCGGCGGCAGTCTTTCGACGGTTGGTTGATGAAGCAGAAAAACGTTCAGTTCAGTCTTCGGTCCGCTGCGAACACACCCCTGGCAAGCAGGTGCTCACCACGACCCGCACTGCAGGTGGTGGCTATGGTTCGAAGTGGTGACAGAGCTTATGAGAAAAAGCTTGTATTGGTATCCGAAGAAAAGAAGACTAAACGCGCCGTGAGACTAAGAAATAACCAGATAGGAATTCAAGATGCAGATAGATAACTGAAATATATTCAAGATCTAGATGCCAAGAGGCACAAATTACGTGGTTAGCGCAACTTGGCCTGCCTGCGCTGTTTGCTTTGCCGGCTGAAAAATCAGGTCGCCGAAAACTGAATGAAAGTGTCTCAAAATATAAGAGCTCACTTTTGTGAGTATATTCATATCTTGACATTCTTGCCTCAAATAGAAGAAATGGGCTAGAGATCAGGTACTCATGTTCTTTGCGCGAAAAATCTTCGGAATTTTCGTTTATTCTCTATAGGTAAGCCGCTTCATCTAGATAGAGACAAACAGGCGCGCCGCTTGGCTATAAATTGTTGTGACATTAGGTTGTCGAATCCTAAACCATCTCATTATTCAAAGCTCATTTTCTGCCAAAATCTCTTTCGGCTTTCGGAAGAAATTGAGGTAAGCGATGATGCACACAGGCAACGGCTCAGTCGGCAAAGAAACCGGCTTCAGACTGGATGGTTTCGTCAAACCAAGTCACTACGACATTCACTTGACCCCCGACTTGGCAAAGTTTGTTTTTGATGGCGAAGTAGCAATCGAGATTGAACTCGAACAAGCCACAAATCGCATCGCCATCAACGCCAAAGAGCTTGAGATAGAAAGTTTTGTTGCCATTCAAGCAGGCGGCCAAGAGCACAAAGCAAAAGTCACTGTCTGCGAAGAAACCGAGATAGCCACCCTGCAGTTTGCAGAAACACTGGCAGCCGGTAAATGGACCCTCAAGTCCAGCTTCAAAGGCACACTCAACGACAAGCTCAAGGGCTTCTACCGCTCCTTCTGGGTTGACGAGAAAGGCGAAAAGCAGCCAATCGCCACTACTCAGTTTGAGTCTACCGATGCTAGGCGCGCCTTTCCTTGCTTTGACGAACCGGCTTTCAAAGCCACTTTCGATGTGCGCCTCACGGTCGATGAAAAGTTGACGGCTTTGTCTAACGGAGCCGTCGTGAAGACCGAGCCTGCGCCCGGTGGCAAGAAGACCATCACCTATGAGCGCACCATGAAGATGTCCACTTATTTGGTGTGCTTCTGCGTCGGCAACTTCGTCTCAAGCAAGCCCATCGATGTAAACGGCATCGAAGTGCGCATCTGGTCGGTGCCCGGCAAAGAAAAGCTGACTTCCTTTGCGCTCGATGTCTCGGCTTTTGCCATCGACTATTACGAGAAATATTTCGAGATTCCCTATCCGGGCGGCAAGAAAATTGACCATATCGCCATACCCGACTTCGCCTCGGGAGCAATGGAGAACCTCGGTCTAATCACCTATCGTGAAACCGCGCTTCTATTGGACGAAGCTCATGCTACCCACGCTGAACGCAAGCGCGTTGCTGAAGTGGTCATGCACGAACTGGCCCACATGTGGTTCGGCGACCTTGTCACCATGGGTTGGTGGAATGGACTCTGGTTGAACGAGAGTTTCGCCACCTTTATGGAAAATCTCTGTCTATCAAAATGGAAGCCCGAGTGGGAGATTTGGAATGATTTCGGTCTCTCCCGTGCCGCTGCCTCCAGAGTGGATGCTCTCAACAGCACCCACCCGATCGAATGTCCGGTCAATCATCCCGATGAAGCAGCTGAAATGTTCGATGTCATTTCTTATGAGAAGGGCTGCTCGGTTCTCTACCAGATTCACGAGTTCATCGGTGCTGAAACCTTCAGAAAGGGCATTGCTGCCTATCTGAAGAAACACAGTTATGGCAACACCGAGACCCACGATTTGTGGGATGCTCTCGAAGAAGCCTGTCAGAACAAAGCCCGCCATGAAGGTCTGAAAGAAGCCGAACCGGTGCGCTTAATCATGGATAGATGGGTCTTCACTCCTGGACATCCAGTGGTGGAAGCATCTGCCGCGGGCACCGGTGAGACCGTCAGCAAGCTCGCTCTCAAGCAGTCGCCCTTCAAGTTCCTTAAGCAAAGCCAGACTGCTCAAGCTGGTTCAGCAAATAAAGAAGAGACAACCTGGCCGATTCCGCTTAGTCTGCGGGCTTTGCTCAAAGACGGCAAGCTGATCGAGAAACGCATTCTCATGGAAGAGAAATCAAAGGATGTGGAACTTGGCGGCGAAGCGGTTTGGGTAGTGCTTAATGCAGGCGGCTCCGGATTTTACCGGGTCACCTATGACAGACAGCTGACCTCGCTGCTTACAAAGAACGGCGGACCCGGCGATAAACTCTCCAGCATTGAGAGATTCAACCTGGTCAACGATGCCTGGGCTTGTGTAAGAGCCGGTATATTGCCTGCCTCCGACTACCTCAATCTCATCCAGGTCTTCGAAAGCGAAAACGACCCCAACGTCTGGGCTATCGTTCTTGCTTCCCTGGGACACCTCAATAGTCTCACTGCGGTGGGCTCTGAAGCGCGGGCTAGTATGGCCAGGCTAATCAGAAAACTAGCTAGACCGGCTTTTGATAAGCTCGGTCTGCATGCTGCCCAGGGCTCGGCTGAGACTGTGCAGACCAAGCAGCTGAGAAGCACCTTGCTCTCTACCTTGGGCACCATCGGCGAAGACAAAGATCTGTCCCAGAAAGGTATGCAACTATTCGAGAGCTGGTGCAAAGACAGAGCCACGTTAGATGCCGACCTAGTGCCGGCAGTGGTTTCCATCACTGCCTATCATGGTGAAGGCAAGGCTTACGATAATTTCCTCGCCCTCTCAAAAGCTGCTACTTCGCCGCAAGAAGTGCAGCGCTTCTTGTTCGCTTTGGCGCGCTTCCGTGACAAAGCCCTGTTGAAGCGCACCATCGATGCTTGTTTGAGCGACGATGTGCGCACCCAAGACGCTCCCTACCTCTTCGCTGCCCTCATGAGCAACGAAGAGGCAGGCAGCGACGCCTGGCGGTTTTTGAAAGAAAATTGGCAGACCATGGTGGACCGCTATCCCGAAAACGGAGTGGTCAGAATGGTTTCGGCTGTGTCGTCACTCGACAAGCCGGAACTAGCCAAAGATGTCAGATCTTTCTTTGCCGCGCACCCTGTCAAATCAGGCGAAATGGCTGTGGCTCAAGCGCTCGAGCAGCTCGACATCAATGTCAAACTGCGTGAGCGTGAAGAGAAGAATCTCAGTGAGAGTGTTCTGACCGGATTGGTCGGAGCGCGAAGCTAAGCTGAAAGCTTAGGAGCTTCTCTTCAAGAGTAGTTAAAGCCAACATCGCCGTCCACCTGAAAGCCCGCCGCAAGCGGGCTTTCTGTTTTGAAACAACCAACCGAATATCACTCTAAGGAGAAGTCTTATGTGCATGTTGCGAAACTGCAAACACAAGGGTAGCTTCAATGGTCTTGCATTGGCGGTGGCTACGGGGGACAAGTATCGTCTGCCCCGTCACGTTCTGCCTCGTCACTACGACCTTGAGCTCACGCCCGACTTTGAACACCTGACCTTCTTCGGCTCGGTGGCCATCGACATCGATGTGCTCTCGCCGACCGCGGAAATTCTCATCAATACCAAGGACCTCAAGCTCGGCAAGGTGACGGTGGAGAACGCCGATGGCACCGAGTTCGCTGCCGAGGTCACTTCCGACGAAGCTCTGCAGCGTTCCACCCTCAAGTTCAACGGACGGGTGGGCAAGGGTGCCTGGCGCCTCAAGCTCAACTTCGCCGGCACGCTCAATGACGAGCTCAAGGGCTTCTACCGCAGCGTCTGGAAGGACGAGAGCGGCAAGGAGCACGTCATCGCCACCACCCAGTTCGAAGCCACCGATGCGCGCCGCGCCTTCCCCTGCTTCGACGAGCCCAACATGAAGGCCACCTTCAAGGTGACCCTGAATGTGCCCCACGGCTACCAGGCGCTGTCCTGCATGCGGCCGGTGAGCGAGTCGACCATGTCGGTGGAGACGCCGCATGAGCTGGTCGAGCGCGGTCACTTCCACGGTCACGCCGAGCCGCGCCTGCTCAAGCGGGTCGAGTTCGCCACCACGCCCAAGATGTCCACCTACTACCTGGCTTTCATGGCTGGTGAGTTGGCGCTGGGCGGCACGGTCAAGGTGCGCGACGTGGAGCTGAGCTTCTGGACCATCCCGGGCAGCGAGCATCAGCTGCAGTTCGCTCAGCGGGTCGGTGCCTTCGCCTATGGCTGGCTGGAAGACTACTGCCAGACCAAGTACATCGGTGACGACAAGATCGACTTCATCGCTGTGCCCGACTTCGCGGCCGGCGCCATGGAGAACCTGGGCTGCATCATCTATCGCATGACCGATCTTTTGCTGGACGAGGCCACTGCCACCCAGCAGGAGCGTGAGCGGGTTGCCCACGTGGTCGTGCACGAACTGGTGCACATGCGCTTCGGCGACGACGCCACCATGGACTGGTGGGACAACCTCTGGCTGAACGAGAGCTTCGCCACCCTGCTCGAAAACATGGGTGTCGACGCCATGTTCCCCGAGTGGAAGACCTGGGAGACCTTCGCTGCCTCCCGGGCCAGCGCCTTCGACCTCGACCAGCTTCATTCCACCCATCCCATCCAGGTGGCGGTGGACAACCCCTTCCAGATCGACGAGATCTTCGACTTGATCTCTTACGAGAAGGGTTGCAGCGTTCTGCGCATGATCGAGCAGTTCATCGGTGCCGATGCCTTCCGCGAAGGTGTGCGCATCTATCTGAAGCGTCACCATCTCGGCAACACGGTCGGCGACGACTTCTGGGGCGCTCTCGACGAGGGCTGCCGCAAGGTCGGCGTCAATATCTCGGTGATGGAGATCATGAACAAGTGGGTCTTCACCTCGGGTCATCCCATCCTCAAGGTGGAAGCTGCCGAGATGCCGGGCTTTGTGCGTCTGAGCCAGAAGGAATTCAAGGTTCTGGCGCGGGACGGCAAGTCGCCCATCTGGCCCATCCCGGTCAAGATCCGCGCCATGTGCAAAGGCGCGCTGGTGGAACAGTCCTTCGTCCTCAACAAGGCGGAGGAAGTCGTCTATGTGGGCGAGAACATGGAATGGGTCGTGGTCAACGCTTTCGGCGATGGCTTCTTCCGTGTCAACTACTCGTCCGAACTGCTCGGCAAGCTGCTGCCCGTGCTCAAGAAGGCCATGGGTCCGGTGGAACAGTTCAACCTGCTCAACGACACCTGGAGCGCCACTCGCGCCGGCCAGGTCAAGGTGAGCGAGTTCCTCAAGCTGGTTGACTACATGGGCGGCAGCGAAGATCCCAATGTCTGGGCTTGCATCGCCGATGCTCTCACTCACCTGCACGGGCTCTTCACCGGTCCGGCGCGTGAGGCGGTGGCGGGCAAGGTGCGCTCGCTCTTCAAGCCGCTCATCAAGAAGCTCGGCTTCGACGCCGCGGCAGACAAGGGCGACACCAAGCGCATGGAACTGCGCACGCAGGTGGTGCGCACCCTCGGCATCGTCGGCAACTATGAGCCGATCAAGGTCAAGGCTCGCGAAGCCTACGAAGCCTGGAAGAAAGATCCGGCTTCGGTGGATAGCGACATGTTCGACGCCTTCCTCGGCGTGCTGGCGCGCAACGGCGATGCTGCTCTCTACGACGAGTTCGACCAGCTGCGTCAGACCGCTGCTTCTCCGCAGGAGCAGGAGCGCTTCATGTTCTTGCTCACTCGCTTCGGCGACAAGGCTCTGGTGGAGCGTTCGCTCAACCTGGTCATCGGTGGCGGTATCCGCGTCCAGGACGCTGCTTTCTTCCTGCGGTCGCTTTTGGCTCGCGAGGCCTCGAGCGCTCGTACCTGGGAGGTGATCAAGGAGAACTGGGCCAAGCTCAAGAGCATGTGGCCCGAGAGCATGATCGGCCGCCTCTTCGGCAGCCTCAGCGCTCTCGATACCGCCGAGCAGGAAGCCGACATCAAGGCTTTCTTCGAAGCGCATCCGGTGGAGACCACTCGCATGCAGCTGGCCCAGGGTCTGGAACAGCTGCGCATCAATGTTCTGCTGCGGCAGGCCGTCGATGCTGAGAAAGAGGCGTTGGTCAACTACCTGCTTCCGGCCGATGCGCACGGTTGCATCCCTCCCGAAGTGAAGGAGGGTGCTTCCGGCGCTCTTTCCAAGACTGCGGTGGAAGGGCAGACCGCAAATGGCCAGTCTGAAACCGACAACAATTCCGGGGAAGCTCAGAAGGGTCCGGCAGCGGACCAGACTTCTGTGACCGTCCCCAGTTCTAACGGCGGCGAAAAGCCGGTGGGCTAAAGACGAATAGGTTTTTCCAAGAGGAAGTGCCTAAGCGTTGAAGCTTATCGGCTCAAGCCAAGCAATTGACGTAACCGAAAACAGGGGCCGGCATGACCTATCGGCGAAAGAAAACTGCTCAGTCAGTTTTTTGAATAACCGATATCGGTTATTGCCTCGCCCCTGTTTTCAACCCGGTACTTTCTCTAGAGAGGACAAAACAATGTTCTGGATCATCTTTGCAACAGCATTGGCGCTACTTGGCGGTCTAGCCGGTTGGACAATCGGCGACGGTGGCGCCTCGGCTCTGGCATTCACAATCGTAGGCGGCGCTCTCGCCTTGAGCGTGCGCGACCTCAAGCGTCATCACCACGCCATTGTTGCCATCACCATCATTGCCACAACCCTGGGCTGGCGCTTCGCCGGTCTGGAATACGGCTTGGTGCTCGGCGTTCTGGCCGTGGCCATCCAGGTTTCCATCAACGAGTTCGTGCAAAGGCAAAGTGTGGCCTTGCCTGTTTCGCTCGGTCTTACCTTCCTGGCCTGGTGGCTGGGCTGGCATTTCCTCAGTGAAATGGCGGGGCTCATCTTTGCCCTCATGACCTTCCTCACCCAGGTGGCCGTGCACGACTATTTTCTGCAGCGCAAGCACACCATCCGTCGCAACTTCCCGCTCATTGGCTGGTGCCGTTATGGCTTCGAGCTCATCGGCGACGAATTGCGGCAGTATTGGTTTATGAGCGATACCGAGGAGGCGCCCTATAATCGGGTGACTCGGCGCTATATTTATCGCTCCGCCAAGGGCATCAACAACAACTTGGGCTTCGGCACCCAGCGCAAATACAATCAGGAAGGCGAGATCCATATCTTGCCGGGGCTCTTCCCGATTCCTGATACCGAGCGCATGGGCAACCGTCTGCCGCCCCTGGTCATCGGTGCCAAGCGCCGCAAGCCTTACCATTGTCCGTGGCCGATCAATATCTCGGGCATGAGCTGGGGTGCTCTCTCGGCTGAAGCTGTTCAGGCTCTGTCGAGTGGTGCCAAGCTGGCCAATATCCACATGCTCACCGGTGAAGGCGGGCTCACCCCCTATCACCTGGATGGCGTGGTCAAACGGGTGGAGGCCGACAAGAAAACGCGCTGGCAAGTGCGTAAGCTGCTCTCGTCGCTGACCTTTGGTCTGGTTTCGGTTCCGACCGAACCGACCGGCGAAGTGGTGGGCGGTGGTCGCATCATCGTCCAGCTTGGCCCGGCCAAGTTTGGCTTCCGCAAGTCGGTCACCCGTGCCATTGCCGAGCAGACCCTGCGCGGCATCTATCGCTTTGCCGGACAGGCAATGGAACAGCCCTTCACCATGCTTGACCTGGAAAAGGTGCGGCAGGTGGCGGAGAACGATCAGATCGTCGGCTTCGAGCTGAAACTGGCTCAGGGTGCAAAACCCGGTCAGGGCGGTAAGTTGCCGAAAGAAAAGATCACTCCCGAGCTGGCTCTCTGGCGCGGTATTCCCCAGAACGAAGACTGCTATTCTCCCAATGCCTGGGACGAATTCAACGATGTGCCTTCGCTCTTCCGCTTCGTCAAACTGATGCAAGAAACCACCGGCAAGCCGGTCGGCATCAAGATTGTCGTCGGTCGAGAAGAAGCCATCGAAGAGATCGCCCGCTACATGAAGGAGAGCGGCGAGGCTCCGGACTGGATCACCATCGATGGTGGCGAGGGCGGCACTGGTGCAGCACCGGTCGACCTAGCCGATCGCGCTGGTCTGCCTATTTTGCATGCCATTCCCATCGTCGACAACATCCTGCGTAAGCATGGTGTGCGCGACGAAACCGTGCTCATCGCCTCTGGTCAAATTGCTCGCGGCGATGATGTGGCTATTGCTATCGCCATGGGCGCCGACATGGTCAACATCGGCCGTGGCAACCTCATTGCCGAAGGCTGCATCATGGCTCTGCGCTGCCACACCAATCAGTGCCCGACCGGCATTACGACTCAAGACCCCCGTCTGCGTCGTGGTCTTGATCCGCAGGACAAGTATGTGAAAGTGGCCAACTACAACATGGTCCTGCAGCGGTCCCTGCTCATGTTCCTCAAGACAGCCGGTGTGCGCACTCCCTGGGAACTGACCCGGGCGCATCTCTCGGTGGTAACTGCACCCATGGTGGAGAAGCGCATGGACGAACTGCATCCCTACCCGGATGGTTCGAACGGCAAGCGCAATCCGGTCTTGGGCCAAGTGCCGCAGGACGACCCGGAAAGTTCGGATCGTTTCGGTCCCAAGCTGATCAAGATCGAGGCGATTAAGTAGCTAGTCAGCTACTACAGCGATGACAGCCAGCAGCGGCACCACGGTGGTGTCGCTGCTTAAATCAGAATGCCAGTATTCGAGTATTCCAACCAAGAAAACCAGCGGAGTATAGAACGTGCTGAACGTGTTACTGAACGTCTTGTATGAATTCGCCTTCGACTTAGCCATGGGCGTTTCGACGCTCATGGCTCTTGTCAGTGTTTATCTGATGTACGACTGTTTCAAGAAAGAACTGGCGTTTCAGTCGTCAGTTGTGCCTCGCCTGGGCAACCATGACGAGTTCGTCGCATTTCTCCGGAAGGACTCAGTCCTGAGGATGCGGCGTGAAGCAGCTGGTTCTCGCTTGGCAGTCTTTGTCGGCTTGAGTGTCTTTATCTGGACCTTCACCTTGTTTGCCGAACTGTCAGGGCATTGGTTGGTCGAGCTTTTGCTCGTCAGCCTGGCGGCTCTGATGGTGCGCATCGGCATGGGGATTTACTTTGCCGGGGCTTTCGACAAAGCTCGGGCGGCAAATAAGTCCAGAAAGATTCTTGCCTACAAACAGTTCATCCACGGTGAAGCCTGGAAGAACGCCTGGCGCAACCGAAAAGAATCCAAAGAAGCCAAGGTCAAGCCACAGGTGCAGATGGCTGGTGACTTCAACACACCGGTCTTTACCAGCAGTGCTTATGTTGCCTTGGATGAGACTGGTAGTTATGGGCAAGGCGCAGAGAGGAGTTCAGGCAAGGAGGGTTTGAAAGCCTATTTCGAGCCTGAGGCTTCGATGAAAGCGGCTTTGGCTATGGCGAAAGTGAGCGAGCCGCCCAAGACTGGAGACCCGGTTTTGGTGGTTTGGCTGAATGCCTATGGTCGCCTCAGCGCTTTCGTGGCACCCGTCGAGGCTGTGACCACAGTGACTGCAGTGACTGGAGAGACCAGGTCAGAGGATCTGGCAGCAAGCCTCGGCGTGCCGCCTGTCACTTTGCGAGCATTCTCTGGTATCACCGGCGGTGAGTATCCTCCCTTTGGCGTTTCGGTCAAGGGTCGAGACTTCGTCGGTGCCGCCATCGCCATTCACGTCGATGCTGCAGCCAGCAACAGCCGCGAGCTGTCCATGGGTTGGATAACGTGCGCCAAGACCGCTCCGGTCTTGCTCAACATGCTGGTCTTTCTCAGCGACTGTGAACGGCAAGTGCTCAACGAGCTAATCAATCCCGGTCAGCCCATCTGAGTCTTTTCCTGACTGCCTGATCGCCAGCTTAACTGTTTACCTGCAACTGTGTTTATCGGCGCGTTTCTTGCTTTGAGCTTGAGGCGCGTCGATAGCACAGTGCTGTTTCTAGAATAAAGTCGACAGCCAGTCTGTCGACTTTATTCTTTGAATTTATTTACTATAAGAAATAAGAGAATACAAAGAAAGAGGCTCGATTTTGGCGCTAGTTTGCTTGTGTTATCTTTGCTTGTCTTGAGGTGTTGTGGTCAATTGAGATAGGGTTCTTCAGCTCTAAATCAGCTCTAAATCAGGTCTTTTCTATCAACCAGCAGGTCTCGCTTGATCTCCTTGAGCGAACTGACACCACTCAAAGCCATGCTTAGATCTAGTTCTTTGCGCAATAGATTGAGAGCTAGATCAACGCCTTCGCTTCCTGCTACGGCTAAGCCCCAGAGTACCGGGCGTCCGATCAAGACGGCTCGGGCACCCAAGGCTAGAGCCTTCAAGATATCGCTACCCCTTCTGATGCCGCCGTCTACAAATAGTTCAAAGTCTTTCGGCACGGCATCTTTTATCATTGCCAGAGCGCTTATTGTTGGTATTGCCGTGTCTAATTGTCGACCGCCGTGATTTGAGACAATAATGCCTTCTGCACCGCATTTAATGGCACGCTTGGCGTCGTCGGCGCGCAGTATGCCTTTGACAAGCAAGGGTAAATCGCTCAACTGGGCGATCCAATTCAGATCTTTCCATGTAAGAGATTCGTCGTAAAGCGAAGCTATGTAAGCCGCCAGTCCGGATTCTTTCGTATTGCCTGGCATATTACCAGACCCGTCGTCAGGCAAATTTTCCAGACCGGCTTTGCTCAAATTGGCTACAGTCAGCCCTTTGGGTAGTGTAAAGCGATTGCGAATATCGCGTTCTCGTCTTCCAAGTAAAGGCGAATCGACTGTGACAACCAGCGCTTTGGCGCCGGCGGCTTTCGCCCGTGCCACCAGGTCTTTGGTAATTTCGCGGTCTTTATAAACATATAGCTGGAACCAGAGATTGTTGTCGGCTTGGGCTCCGACTTCTTCGATAGAGCTAGTGGCTAAGGTGCTCAAGCACATGATCGTGCCGCAGCGATTGGCTGCCTTGATGGTTCCTAGTTCTCCATCTGCATGAGCTAGTTTTTGAAAAGCTGTGGGGGCAATGAGTATGGGCATGTCGACTTTTTGCCCCAAGACTTTTGTGCTCAAGTCTCTTTGGCTGACATCGACAAGCATGCGCGGCCTTAAGAAAATTCGCTCATAACTCTGCCTGTTTTCGCGCAAAGTGATCTCGTCCATGGCGCCGCTTGCATAATAGTCCCAGGCTGTCTGGTTGCCCATTTTTGTTCGAGCTGCTTGCTCTAGTTCGAACAAATTGATTATGTCTTCTGGCGTGTTCACTGGCGCTTGACCTTTTTGTTCTTGTGCTTTTGTATTTTCGAAAGTTTGTCTCACGCTCTCACGCTGGCTCTAGATCTCACTCGCTTTCTCTAGATTTCACTCGTTTTTTCTTACTGCATTCTTTTGCCTTAGTTCATCAGCTCCAGCAAGAGTTGCGACCGGTCTTGATGGGTTTGGTCTCTGAGTACCTGATCTTCCTGCTTTACCTTGTTAAATTGGCTGGGGACCTGAAACAACTTATTCGGCGCTACTTTCAGTAAGCTGCGCTTTTCAGTGAGAAGCGCTTGGCTGGTGGCTGTTCTTGGGTATTTGAAGGTCATTGCTTCCAGCTTTTTGCCGTCGGGCTGACTTTCCGCTTCGTGCAAGATTTGCAAGGGTATGCCCTTGCCAATTGCCTCAGGTATTGAATGTATACGCCTGAGAATGCTGCACGCCTCTTCCGGCGCCAAGTTGTTTTCAGCCATAAAAATACGTCCATGTATTCCGCCTAACTTGGCTTTGATCTTGCCGTCTTTTTCTTTGTGCGCAAGTCTGTATACCAGACAGTTTTCGCCCAAGAGCCGTTCTGTTTTGCTCGGCAGAACCGGCATTTTTCGCAGCCATTCTTCGTCTTCTAGGCTAAAGAGCCAGTGAGGTGTGTGCTTTAGCCATTCGTCTAGAGACATGCACATGCCGTTTTTGTTGAGCTCATTGTAGAGTGTGATATCCCATTTCGGTGCAGTGGCGATGAGATAACAGGATGGCTTCCCGAACTCTACTCTCAGAGCGGTTTTGTTCATGTAGACATTAATAGTGCCTACTATGTTGCCTTTCTGGCGAAGGAAGAGGGTTTCTGTTTGTGCTTTGGCCGGCGACGGTGCCAAGAGAAGAATGCTTGCCAGGGAGCAAAACAGGGCTTTGAGAATTTGCATGTAATTGAGCATATGGCAGTCAATTATAGAGCAATCACTTAAGGGTTCGGCTCTTGAGATATGGTTTCCAGAGGTGCGCTTTGTATTTGATTTTTGAACTATCGAGTAGAGCGAGAGCCTCTTCCCATCGCTCTATCCTCGCTCCCCTTTGTCCGGGTATTACTATAAGCAATAAGAGTAAAAGTGAAAACAAGAGGTGCAAAGAATAAATGAAGCAACAAATAAGGGGTGCGGGCGGTACATAGAATGGCAGGTCAGGCAGATGTCTACCATTTGCGATTTGGGCAAGCGAAGGAGAGCAATGGACAAGTCCACTGCTCTCCTTGCTTATGCTGTTGAGGCTGACCGAGCGCCGATCTGGTACGTGTAGGCGCCCTGATTAGACGACCTTGAAGGCGTCCTCTCGGCGCTTGTCAGTCCACTTATCAACTTCCAGCCAGAAGCGTTCAGCCTTGGTTTGGAAGTCGTTGAAGGCGGTGAGAAACTCGGACAGCTCGATAACAAGCGAGCTGTTCTTGCCCTTGTTGGATAGATCGCCGTTGCCGGAACTGTCTTTGCTGGAGCTGTCTTTGCTAGAGCCGTCTTTGCTAGAGCTGTCATGGCTCGATACCTCTCCTTCTGCGTCTGTCAGGCAAACTTGCTGCAGATTTTGCACCGCTGCCTTGAGAGCAGAGAGAGATTTGCTTGCTTCGCCGCGATACTCTTCATAGGCGAGGATTAGATCGGGCACCTTCTTTACCCTTCCGAACCGCTCAGCTGAGAACCAGATGGAGAGATTGAGCGAGAAGGCGACCCGATAGTCGGCGTGGCTTTTGCCGAAACTGCTGTGCAGGTCGAGAAGGGCGCGACAAACAGCGCTGCCCACACCGTCTTGCATTGCCGTGACAAGCAACTTATCGAGGCTGGCGGCGACTTGAGGCATGGTTGCTTCTAGATCGAGTCGGGCTAGGCAGACCGGACACTCGTCCTTTTCTTGCGTGAAAGCTTTGGGGATGAAGTTATCCATAGAATTGATACTCCTCTAAGCCGATTGAGAATTTTAGACCTGAAGGCAAGCCTTGAAGCCGGTTTCGATTTCGACTTTCTCCGCTTGTCCGATCTTGCCGATGAAGACGATGCGACTGCTGGTCTTGTTTTTCTGCTCGTTTGCGGCCGTCGCTTGGCTGGAGCCAGTTCTGCCAGCGGTCTCCACCACCCGGTGTACTGCCTGCACCACCAGAGGCTCTTCGCCATGGAAGTGCAGGATGCCCTTGACGCGATAGAGCCGGTCGCCCTGGTTGAAGAGAAGTGCGGCAAACCAAGTATTGAACTTGACCTTGTCGATTGGCTGCTCGACTTGGAGGCTCACCGATTGCAGGTCGATGTCGTGATGATGTGAATGCTCGTGCGCATGCGCATGACCGTGGTCGTGGCTGCAATGGCCTTCCTTGTCATCGCATTCATGCGTGTGCTCGTGCACATGGCCATTGATGTGACCGTGGTCGTGCCCGTGTCCGCAGTCATGATCGTGACCGTGATCGTGATTGTGTCCGCACTGTTCGCCCTCATGGGCGCAGTTGCTGCCTTCGCCGCTTTCGGTCGCGCTCTGACCGAGAAGGTTTGGAGCGCTCATGAAGGCATTCAGACCGAAGATCTGGTTGCTCGGCATGGCGCTGCGCTGTTGCCTTACAAGCGCTGCCAGAGGATTCATGCTCTTGATGGCGGCTTCGACTTCGAGAACTTTGCCTTCGGAAACAAGGTCGATCTTGTTGACGATGACTAGGTCTGCGCAGGCGATTTGCTCTCGGCATTCCTCTCGATCGAGATGATCGAGAATGTGGGCTGCGTCCACCAGTGTCACGACTGCGTCCACCGAGAACATCTCTTGCAGGTCTTCGTTGAGCAGGAAGGTCTTGAGCACGCCGACCGGATTGGCAACACCGGTGGTTTCGATGACCACTTGGTCGAACTCGGCACGACGCTCATGCAGGGTGGTCAGGGTGGTAACCAAATCATCCTTGACCGTGCAGCAAAGGCAGCCGTTGTTCATCTTGAAGATGCCGCTGGAACCGTTGGCATCGATCAGTAGTGTATCGTCGATACCAATCTCACCGAATTCATTTTCGATGATGGCAAGACGCTTTCCGTGCTGTTGACTGAGAAGGTGGTTGAGCAGGGTCGTCTTGCCCGAACCGAGAAAGCCTGTCACGAGCGTGACGGGGATTTTTTCAGAGGTCATAGTAGCTCCTTATTCGAGGAACATGATTAGGTACATTAGGAACAGACCCAGCAAAACCATGGCGAAGAGCCCAGCTTTGTTGGCCTGGAATTCATCGCTGCGCAGCTTGGCGATAAGCCCTGCGGAAGCGAGATAGAGAAAGGCACCAGCGGCTAGAGGAGTGGCGAGGGCCGTGAATGAATCTGTGAAGCTTGCGGCAACAAAAGCAAGCAGCACACCCCCTACATTGAGCAGAGCCGAGCCGAAGTTGAGAAGCAAGGCTTTGCGGGCGGTGAAGCCGGAGTTGGTCAATACTGCGAAGTCACCGAGTTCCATCGGAACTTCATGAAGGAAGATAGCGATAGAGGTTGCGACTCCCAGAGCCGGATCGATCATGAAAGTGGTGCCAATGACGATACCATCCATGAAGTTTTCTAGTCCGTCTGAGACTAGCACCAAGTAGCCCAAGGAGCGATTTGAGTTGCTCTTTTGGCTGTTGGAAATGAGACCGAGGTCAATCGCGAAGATTGACAAGAACCCGGTAATCAGCAGCAGAATCACATTGAGACCGGCGTGGCCGTGAATATGCTTATGCTCGTGTTTGTGAGCTTGGTCGTGCTCGTGTTCGTGAGCTTGGTCGTGCTCGTGTTTGTGAGCTTGGTCGTGCTCGTGTCTGTTAGCTTGGTCGTGCTCGTGTTTGTGAGGGGTGCTGATCACAGATGGTACCGAGTGATTCAAGCTTCGCTCGAGAGAGTGTGGGACCATATGTAGCAATGCGTTTCCGAGCATTGCTCCGGCGGCCAATGCTACGAGATAGGGTAACAACTTTGTCAGACGACTCTGGCTCAGAGCAAGAGTACTCAAGCCGACAAAAGAGACAGTACTTATGATGAGGGCGGCCGAAAGAGCGTAGATGAGGTTTTCCATCATAGCTTCCTTTGTTTTTTGGTAATCCATCGATCTGGCAAGCGGAAGATAGGCGCAAATTTGGCAGCTATTTTTTGCGGCTTAGTCGGCATAGCGACGTATCAATTGGTGATGCCTAGGTGGTGCTTAGATGCTTCTCAGATTTTGGAAAGTGGATAGAAAGTTACTTTCTGACCTTAGAAGAGAGCCTTCTGGAAAATCAATTCTCGAAGGGACTTAAAGTTCGCAGCAGCTGACGCTTGTCTTTTATTAACGGGGTGTATATTGGGCTGGTTTGAATTGGCTCGGAGTTCTGAAATAATCAGAATGATAACGATTTTCATTTTGTAATCAGCGCTTGAATCGAATTTTTGAACCTGCGCTAGCTTCGCGAGTAAATGATAGGTATTTATCGTTAATCGGGTCTATAAAATTAAGCGGCTCTGAGCTTGGGCACTTGCCTAGATAACAAAAAGAGGCTGCGAAAGCAGCCTCTTTTTGTGGTTCGCGGGGACTAATCTAGAAGGATTGTGCTTTCTGAGAGTCATCCTTCTGTGCAAAAGGTTTTTCCCTCCTGGAATTTACTCTGATTGTCCTTTCATCGTGTCGTGGCATCGTTCTCCCTGGCTAACCACGCCAACACCTTCATTCTGCAGCAGTTGCGACGCTTCAGCTATCCTATCAATTACCGATTTTTTCCTTCTTAGTGAAGGTCTGCATTTCTGCCAAATAAGGCAGATGACCTATAGACATAGGCTTGTCCGGTCAGATGTCTTGTCGGGTTTCAACGACTTGCTTCTGTGATTAATCTAGAAGTGCACTATAGGCTGAATCTTCGTGATCTGCTCTTTTTCTTATGAGTCTCTTCGAGGATTCTATACAGAGCTGCTGCTGGTGCTTTTGGAAGCATTTCACTCAGCCATTGCGGTATGAATTTTCGCAGCTTTACTAGTTCGATTCTTTCTTCTCTCCTCAAGCGACCGCAGATTTCTTGTATCTCCTCTTTAGTGGTTTTGCCCTTTCCTTTGTCCCAAATTTCTCTAAGAATTCGTCCTACTCTGGTTTCTCCAAGCGCGGCCTTCCTGTTGCCGATTGGTCGCAATAAGATCTTGCTTGAGCACTGGACGTATTTGGCTCCGTTTACGGTATCAAGTAAATTGACCAAGTTTGTCTGCAAACTGGTTTGTGTGCCTAGTGTTTGGAACTCAGGTTGACGCATTACGCAAGGCACATCAGGTTTTGGTTTCCTTGTAGTGACTATCTTTAGCTCTGTGCGCGACTTCTCTGTCGTCAGAACGAGATTGTTAAACGACTTGCGCTTCACTGCCACTATCTCCTCGTCGGTAACAAATCTAGTAATGCGAGTGCTGACTCTGAAAACTCCACGAGCTAGTCTTTCCAGGTAACCAGACTTAACGGCACGAGACAAGAATGTGTCTAAAACACTTCGATACTGAACCAGAGGCAGCAGCTCTCTTGTTGTGAACATCGTTTCCATACTCAGGTTCGATATGAATCGCTTGACGAAATCCAGAGAACCGTAAGTTCTGCGTTTGGAGTTTTTGAATCTCTCTTTATCTTTTGCAGTCGACTCTAGAGAAAAATTGTTACTGTCATTTTCCACGAGAAGTTTTCTCCCTACTTTGGAACCTTTAGCAAGGGCGTTTGGGCAGCTTTTGGCGCTGTAGTTAAAGACGTGTTTTGAAGCCAAAAAGTTCAAAAGGCTGGATTAAATTTATCCTCTTGGCAAGTTGGAAATTTTTCTTGTTCTCTTGTTCTGATTGGGTTTGTGGACCTTGTAAGATTTGTCCGCGAAAATCTTACTCTTCGAGAGTCGTCAATCTTTCAAGCCCCTTTTGTTCCCGTATCGCAATACTATAGGCAATAATAAACTCACCCAAAAAAAACCTAGGAGAAACCCTTTCGGGAATTCCTAGGTTTTCGGGCTGTCGGCTCAACGGATAGAGAACCAGCTTGTTTAGATGGTCCAGGTTTGACCGTCTGCGAGTTCCGTCAGTTGGACATTCTCGAGCAGATTCTTCGAGCCTTTGGGGAGTCGATAGAACCGCGCCAAGCCTTTGCCGGAAACCACAGCACCGGAAGCCGTCAGCTCGACTGCGGTGTCTTCGTCGAGCCCGATGCCGAAGAAGCTGGGCAGCCTGTGAATGGCTACTGTCAGGCGATTCTGCCTGTCTCGTTCTCCGACATGGGTATCGAAGACGAAGCCGGGAGCCAGGGAGAAGCCGGGGGAGAGCTCCAGCGCTTCCACATCGATGATGCCGCTATCCATGCCTCTGGCGATCATGGTTTCGGCTGCGGCCGCAGTACCGGCACTGGTACCAGCCACGACACCGCCATTGTCCAGAACGGCGATTATGTCTGACAGCAGTTCGGGAGACACCAGTTCGATCAGGCGCTTCTGATCGCCGCCGGTGATGTAGACCGCATTGGTGCCGGCTGGGAGCCGTTGAGGGATTGTGTCGCCTTCGGCAGGCGGCATGATGCTTGTAACCAGACCGGCTCCAAGCTCGTCGAAAGCTTTGTGCAGATCGGCGCAGGTCTCTTCGGCAACTCCGCTGGCATGCGGGATGATGACGATGGAAGCGGCTTTGCCTCCAGCTAATTCGACAAAGCGCTTGAGCGTCATGTTGGCTCTTCCGCCGATGAGAAAGAGCGTACCGGTCAGTTGCCGACGGGAAGTCGTTTGTTCAGCCATATCTGTCTCCAGATGGAAAGTTTCGAAATAGGCAACACATTTCGGCTTTTCTAAGACGAAGCAGAAATGATGATGAGCGTGAAAACCAGGTCACATTGCAGGTTGAGAACTGTCCGAGCGACAGACAGGGCTACAGAAGCGCGTGTCGACAAGCAGGCCGAGCTAGAGCGCGACTATATCTGAAGCTGTCGGTAGATCTTGGGGAAGAGTCTTTTTTTCTGGTCTTGGTGTTGGAGGAGTTAGAGTATTAGATTTCACCCTAGAGAAATCGCCTCAAGCAAGCAATAAAACGCCTGTAATAGAAGCTCTGTCAGCGTTTAATCGCACTCATAAAGGCGTCGAGAAAGTCTCAAAATAGCTACTGATAGTTCAGTTGCCTTGGCCAGGCTAGCGCGAGAGTCTAAAACCAGGCTCTAACTTCGAGCTTCAAGGCAGGGGTTCTGGGCTTGGGGCGGCTATGGTGAGAAGTCTTCGGGCTCTTCGATTTTTAGTTTGCGCTCGAACTTTAGTATTTGTCCTGGGTCTTTATCATTCTCTTGGGCATCAGCATTATCGTGCCCATCGTCTTTAGCTGCATCGGCTGCATGAGCTGCATCAGCTGCATTAGGCTTTCCGTCTATGCTAGATTTTTCAGGGTTTTTGCTTGCTAGTCCCAGCTCTAGCTGTTCTTCGATGTATTGCTCTTGGGCATTGCGTTCGGTGCTGTAGACTGTGCGGTCGGGCTTTTGAGGAATGCCGCTGATTCTAATTGAAGCTGCTTCGTCTAGCTTTTTGGCCAGATCTTCGCTCGGTCTCGAGAGCGCGGTGGCGTAGGCCTGCTTGGCGCTGTTTCTCTTTTCGATGCCTTCGTTTATGCCTTTATAAATGGCGTAGCGCACCGCCGGTATGAAAAAGAACATGCCGCCATAGCCGGCAAGCAAAAACAGCAAAGGCTTAAGGGTCGCTAATATCGGAATGGCTGCTGCATTGAACAACAGCGCCAGGCTGCCAATCGAAACAAAAGCAGCAAAGAGAACTATTGAAGTGAGGGCGCCACCGTCGATGGTGAGAAACTGCCACTCCTCTTCTTGTAGAGTTTTGTCAATAAATCTGAGTTGAGTCTCACTTTTCTTGGTGGCAGACTGTCTCTTGATGTGGCTTTGGTAAAGTCCAGCTAGTTCGTCAATCGGTCTGGTTTGGCTTCGAGCAGCATCGAGCGATCCCATCGGAATGCTGTGTCCACCTGACTGATTTTGAAAAGCTCTGAATACATAGATGATATGACCGCTCTCTGATACCTCAGGAGAGCCGTTATAGCGTTGCAAGATTGGGATCATCCAGTCTTCATTCTTTGGGTCTTCACCGATATAGGGTGCCAGCTGATCGGCAGTAACAACTCCATGGTTGAGCTCAATGATCCGGGCTACAGTCTGCCATTTGGTTTCTTCGAAATTGGTATTAGGATTGCCGTCTCCAAACAAGTAGGAAAAGACATTGTTGAGGAAATTTCCCTTTTTCTTTTGTTCTTCTTCGTTGGGAATGTTTCTGCCGTAACTGCCAGCCGGTGAGGGAATGACATAACGCCAGAAGAAGAACCAGTCCCAGAGCCAATCAAATAACCAGTAAAGATAAAATGGGCGGTGGTAATAGCCGCCGTGCCAGCCGAAGTCGAAAAGGTTGCCGAAATCAAAGTCAAAGTCTGGACCGTCTGAGTCTTGATTGCCTGAAAGGGCTTTTAGACCACCGATGATGGCGACAACAATCAGGACGACCACCGCCACTGCGGCTACTATCAGCATGATCCCGAAAGATATGCGGATAAGAAAGAATAGAGCGGCGCAAAGAAAGCGCAGCACAATCATGGAAGCATTGGCAAAGACTCGCCAGGCCTGTAGAAAAACCTGACGGGATGCGTTTGCCAGGTAGGCCTGGTCAAGATTGTTCTGGAAAATGTAAGAGATATTGCCCGATTCGGTGACTTCCAGATGGGCGCTGGTTTCGGCGGCGATATTGTTTAATTCGCTTATTACTAAAGGCAATGCCAAGCCGGTTTCGGCGGCCACATCAATTGGCACTAGGCGCGGACCGCGCTTTGCAATGGCCTCGAGAATCTTCTTTTTCTCGGGGGAATGAACCGGGCTTAGTAGTTCGCTGAAACTGGACAAAACCGAATTACCGATAGACCGAAATACCAATAGAGTTACATTAGCTATTGTTACTCAAAAACAGCTAAACACTCAAAAATATCATTTCGTCTAAATAAATGGCGGGACCGACGGGACTCGAACCCGCGACCTCCTACGTGACAGGCAGGCGCTCTAACCAACTGAGCTACGATCCCAAAACAGAAAAGCTGTTCAGCTCTTCCACTAAGGATTTGAAAGTATAGCACGGCCGAGAAAGAGGGAAAGGTTGTTGCCGCTGGTTCGTTGAGAAGGCTTAACACACTTCGGTTGTCAGGGTGTGCTAGCTGGCCGGATTGTTAGTGCCAACCTATGGCTTTTATTGACTTAATAGATATAAAGCTCATGACCTAAGCCTTGATCTATGACCCTCTTTGTAACTAAGCTGCGCCCGTAAACCCAATAACCTTTTCTTTTGATGGAAGCACCAAAGACCCTCTAATTTCTCGACAGTTCATCCAGACGTACTCATTTTCTGTTGCGCCAAGCTTCAGTTATGAATACGGGTTTATGTCTGGGGCGAGAAGGGTTTGACATGACGGCTCTGCCATCCGGCGTCGAGCTCAGTGCACGGCTTCCTAAACCTCTCAACTCCTCTGAAAGAAGGAGACACTATGTCTACATTCGAAACTCTCATCGCGGTTTCGATTGTCCTCGGTATTGTGATTGCATACTTCGGATGGCGCAAGGAACGCCAGGCTGCTAAGAACGACAGTTCAAAGGCTGCCTGGGTGGATAACGACGACTTCGACGAAACCGTCGGAGAAGAGTTTCCCAACCAGACCGCCAGCCGTGTTGCTCTCACCGACCTGGACGACGAAAACTTCGATCCCGTGAAGCTTTCTCAGGGCACGAAGCCCATCGTGGTCAAGTTCTTCACCACCTGGTGCCCGGGTTGCAAAACCCAGGGTCCGCTCATGGAGCAGGCTGCTGCCAGGTTCGGCGCTCAGGTAGATTTCTACCAGGTCGATTGCGACCTGTCGGAAAAGCTGCCGCGCAAGGCGAAGATCGACAAGATCCCGACCACCCTTTTCATCAATCCCGTCACCGGGACCCAGCTGGTTCATGTCGGTGCAATGACCGCCGACCAGGTGGGCGAGATGCTCAAGGAACTGGCGGCCGAAAGTGCCAAGGGCGCTTCCGCTGTCGATTCGGCTCATCCGTATCTGCTCGGCTAAGCCGACCGGTATCTACGGCATCTTTTGATAACAGGTCTCTGTTCGGAGAGGGGATTGTATAGACCGCAAGGCGTACAATCCCCTTCTCCACTTACTTTTGTTGTTTTTTTTTGCCGGCAACACTATACAAAGTAGTAAAACTGGCGAATTTTTTTATTCTTGATATGTGTTTCTTTAGGCTAAGGCTTGTCGATAGCAGTCCGGCAGGCTCTCTGCGCTACGAGGCTGCAAAAGAGTCAGTCAGCAGAGAAAGAACCGGCATGGAGATTTCTTCCATGCCGGTTCTGGTTCTGACGACGAATTGAGCCGAGTTCGTTAGTATTTGCCGAACCTGTCGAAGCTGCCGAACCTGTCGCCCTGCGAGCTGTCGAGCACATGCACCTGCTCTTCCACCAGTTGTCTGAGCACGCGACGCTTCAGCACCGGTGCCAGGTGGCTGATAGCGATGTTCTGCCCTTGATGCCGTTGGATCAATCTGGATTTGTCCAGCATGTCCGCTTCCATCGAGCAGAGACCGACGGCATTGATTGCGCCGGGCATGAAAGGGACAAAACCGGCGGCGATATAAGCCTTTTCGCAAATCTCATAGCGAGAAAGCACTTGCTGAGGGTCGACGGCGCGGCGACGTTTGCTGATGCTGTTCAGAAGACTGAGCAACTCTGCACTGGCTGCAAAATATTCGCGCACAATTGTCTGCTCACCGCCGGTCAAAGAGGCAAAGCGGTTCGCGACATCTGAGGGCTCGGCTTGTGTTTCCTGCCGCCGGGCGCTTCCGAAATTGAAATAGAGCAGGCTTGCAAGTCTGCTTAGGTACTTAGATGCAAACATGGCGTTTCCTTCAAGTTTATTCTTCAGACGAGTTTTTCTTTGGCTATTCAAGACGGCCATGTGCATTCGAGAGGTCACAGAAACCCTACAAATAAGCGCAATGCCGCGGTGTTTTTTTCTTTTTGGTCTTAGGCTGAAAAACAGTAAGAGGAGCTTGAATAGCGATGATGATTTGTGACCCTACCTAGAGTAGACGGCTATTGCAATCCTTCTTAACAAGCTCTAAGTAGATTTAGTCAATAGCTCAGCCCGGCCATATGTTGCGCCATCGCCGAGATGGCAGGGCTGGCTTTCGGTATAGCTGCGAGTTTCCTTGTCGCTGTATTGAGAGCGATGTGAAAAGCTCTGGCAAGGCATTAGGCTGAAGGACCTTTTGATGGAGCCGCCCTTACTTGGTATTTGCTTGTCTCTGGTTTTGAGTTATACGATGGCATATAATATAACAGGCAAAAAAGGGGTGACCTCCGGTTGGAGATCACCCGCGGTAAAGATGAGGCTACCGCTAGTTGCTGGTATTGCCGGTTGTGCCGGTGCTGTGGTCGGTGGCGCCGTTGGGATGCATGATGCGCCAGACGATGGCTGTCACCAGGGTTGTGCCCAGGAAGACGGCGTGGATGACGACATGGGTGATCCAGACTTCTTTGGGGACCACGTTCAGGCTGATGCAGTCCTTCAGGATGACCACGCTGGAGACGCCGGTAAAGGCTAGCCCGAGCTTGACCTTGAGGACGATGGTGTCGACCCTCCGCAGCCAGTAAGGTCCTTCTGCAGCCAGTCTGTCCTGGAAGCGGCGAACATAGATCTGGTGACCGCCGACGATGGTCATGATCAGGAGGGAGCAGATCATGGCTTGGTCGAGCAAGTCGACGATTATGACCAGCAGTTCATGACTGTGTTCGGCGCTGCCGGTAATGAGGTCGGGTGCGTGCATGACCAGCGCGCCGACCTGGTAGAGAAACTTGAGCAGGTAGATGGTCAGTGCGATCATCAGACCGGCGTTCATGGGGTAGAGAGCCCAGCGGGTCTCGAACACCAGGCGGTCGAGCAGGCGGTGCTTGTCGATGCAAGGCTCCGGCTTATTCGGCTTCCCTGACGTGTCCTTCGGATCGTCCTTGTTTTGATTCGGTGGAGTCATAGTGCTCTCCTCTGGAGTGCGTTGAAAGTTAAGGAAGAGATTTCTTCTATAGCGCAGGCGGCAGGTTGAGCTGGTTGGGGATGTATGTTTTGGCAGGCTCCTGAAAAATTGTTTTGAGAAAAGAAGGACAATAAAGGAGCCTATGGCTCTTTTGGCTTGCTAAAAAAGAGATGTAGGGCTTTATGAAGGGGGTCTTGTAAACGCAGAGTGCGCTAGTTAGCGCACATAGACAAGCTAAAGCCCCGTCGTGCTTGGTTTTTATCCTTCCGGCGGGGCTTGTTGGAATTTTGCGTGAACTTTTGGATGGTGTGAGTGGGAATTTATACCGAGAGAAAAACTGCAGTTTTTCTCTCAAATACTGAAAGAGGAGCGCCTATCGCGGTTTGCACCGGATAAGTATCACTCCCCTTCAGCTACCCCCTCAGAAAATCTTCTGAAATCGGATTGCTTTCCTTTTTCATGCTTTCATTCTAGGAAGAGATTGTTGCAACATTCTTGCAAAGCTAAAGATCTTTTTTTTGTTTGTTTAGCTCTTCTACTTTTGCCAAATCGGCATCAGCTTCTTTGTTGCGGTTTAGCTTTCTGTATGCAGCTGCTCTACGCATATAAAGTCTTGTTGCTCTGGGGCTCAGTGTAATTGCTTTGTTGAATTGTTCAATAGCCTCCTGATAGCGATGCATTCTGTAGAGCACCAGTCCTTTATTGTCATAACCACAAGAAATACCCGGCTTGAAAGCGATAAGGTCTTCACACACAGGCAGTGCTTCTTTGGTTTTGCCTAGGGCAAGCAAAATCTCGATGCGACATTCTAAAAGGCGTCTATTTTCCTTTAGTTGCTTTCCATCCAACTTCTCCAACTCTGCCAGCGCTTCTTCGTTTCTGCCATAGCTGCAGAGCATTCTTGCTTTTTCATAAAAGAGTTGTGGTTCATTGAAGCCTAGTTTCTCTGCTTGCTCGAAATCTGCCAGGGCTTTTTCCAAATCTGGAATGTGCACTGCCACAACGCCCCTTTCAAAATAGAGCCTGGAATCTTTTGGGCTTTTCTTAAGGGCTATTGTGTAGGCTTTGTAGCTGTCTATCTGATGGTGTGAAGCAGCCAGGTTAAAGGCTATAGCTCTCAAGGTTGCAGCGTTTGATGGCTCCAGTCGGAAGGCTTCCTTCAAATCGGCATCAGCATCGGCATAGCGCCCTTGTGAAGTCCAAAAGCTGGCTCGGGCAAGCAGTGGGACACTCGACTTGGGTTGCTTGTTTACAGCTTCATTGAGTTCTTTTAGTTTTTTCTTGAAGGTCGCTTTGTCCAACTTGCGCACGCTCACTTCGTCGGCAAAGAAAGAGGACTGTGCCGAGCAGCTGTTGCATACGTTACCAAAGGATGAACTTAGAGTAAGGACTAAGGTCAAGAAGGCTGAATAGAGAATGACTTTTTGCATATCACCTATTCTAGCCGCCTAGACCGGTATACCTATTGGTGCTTCTTCAAATTTTCCATGCTCTCTTGAAGACTGGCTTGTCCGATCAGCTTTATGTACTGGCTGTACAGCTCTCGCAGTTCCTGACTGGTTGTGCTTTTGGCAAGCATTTGTAGTTGCATCGCTGATTCACCGGCTTTGAGCATTAGGAGTGAATCTAGGGCAGCTTTTTGGAATTCAATCGATGGCTTGACTGAAAAGTGATTGCTGTCTCTTTGCATAGCTTTGACTATGGCAGCGATCGTTACTTCTCTTGGGGTACCTAAAACTTGAGTAGGATCATTGATCTGTTTTTCAGCACTTGTCCGGTTGTCCATGTAGTTGCTTGTTTTGTCGCCTGCAAGCGCGGTCATGCCTGCCAGAGCCTTAATGCGCACTGTAGCTGGTATGAACGGATTGTTCAGGATTTCCGGTAAAACCCTTGCTACGACAGAGTGGTCTTTGTTCGGGTCTGCGGCTATATCTGCTAACGATTGTGCTGCGGCTTCTTGCCAGCTCTCTCTTGGTGAGACAATCTGGTTACCGTTTTCCATGCGGTATTCAGCATAATAGCTTACCTTTTCACCTTCCTTGGCGGGTAGGTGTAAACCTTTAGCCATTTGTGCCAGCAGAACTTGTTTGTTGCGATAGTCGCTACCTTCGCTCTTGGCTGAATTTCTTAGGGCTTCAAATTGCGCATCCCGTTTGTCGGCAACACCATTCTCGCCCTTCAAAATGGTATCCCTTGAGCTGAAAAAAGAATATTGATTATCGATTTCGGCTTTGAATTGATTGAAATCGAGAAGGTTGTATTCAGGGACTGTCAGCAGATTGCGAGCGCCAGCATCGCTTGCTTGCACGTCTTCAATAGATCTGCCGGCTTTATCGTTGCGCAGAGTTTCGCTCTTAAAGAAGTGGTCGAAGCTTTCCATGCGCATAGAGTTCAATTGTGCTGCTTGCTCAAGCAACATACGCGGTGAGACTTCGCCTCTAGCTGTTTCTTTCTGGCTTTGGGCTTCTTCCAGTTGCGCTGGTGTCTGATCAATAGGTCCTAAATGAGCCTGAGGAGTTTCTACCGGAGCCTGAGGAGTTTCTACCGGAGCCTGAGGAGTCTCTACCGGAGCCTGAGGAGTTTCTACCGGAGCCTGAGGAGTCTCTACTGGAGCCTGAGGAGTTTCTACCGGAGCCTGAGGAGTCTCTACCGGAGCTTGAGGAGTTTCTAATAGAGCGTCTCCGGGGATCTCAATTGGTTTAGCCGGTGATTCGCTTTTGACTTCAGGTGGCAGTTCCTCTTCATAGCCGCGACGTCTCAGTGGCGTTGGCTCAGCGTTGCGGCTGTCAGGATAGAGGTCTTCAATGTCTCTTGCCTGTGGAGTTTTCTCTGGGTTAGTCTCTGGATTTATTTGAGGAATTTCGTTGCGGCTATCAGGATAGAGGTCTCTTAGATCTCTTGTAGGTGGGGTGGTTTCTTGATTTACTTTGGGAACTTCATTGCGACTGTCGGGATAAAGGTCTTCTACATCTCTTGGTGAATTTTGATTTTCTCCTTGCGGAGCGATTTCACTCGGCGGCTTGTTTTCAAATTTTGCATTGTCTTCGAACTTCGCTTCGCTTGGTCTTAAGCCATTGCGGGCACTTTCGTGGGCTGAGATCAGTTTGAAAGGGTCGGTTGGCTCGCCAAAGTGAGCTTTGGTGGTCAACATTTCCGCGCCGTTCTTACCGGTGTCGTTCTTGGAATTGGTGCCGCCGGCGGTGGCGATAATGGTGGCAGCGTCTCCACCCTGCAGTTTTTCTCTTTGCAAAAGATCGGCTATAACGGTGCCAGGTTTTACTTTTTCTGGATCTACCCTGACAAAGACAGCTTCGTCTTTATAGTATTTTCGTGTGTCCGGTCTGTTTTGTACTTCGTAATGACCGTTTTGCATGCTCCATGCTTTTGATAAGTGAGCTGCTGTCTCTGGGTTTTTTTCGCTGCCGACGACGATGACCAAGGGTTTGCCTTCGCGGGCGGCTTGATTGGCAGCCTCGGCAAAATTATTCTGGTTCCAGTTGGTCTGCGGTGCTACTTCGCCTTTCACTATCTGACTGTGTTCTACCCTGCCGCTATTGCAGTCGAGCGAACTGCGCTTACCGTAGGATTGGTCGCAAGACGAGTTAGATCTTATAGTCTGTTCCTGTCCTCTGTAGATTGAGGGCTGACAGCCGAAATCAAGTTCACGGCATTGGTTCTGTCTGTTGTTGACGACTCGTCCATCGCAGCCATAGGCCTGGGGCTGAAAATTCGGCTGGCAATTGTTTGTCGCATCTTGGCAGTCGTTGCCCTGATATTCTTGGTGTGACCCACGGCAGCCGCCGCGAAAAATTCTGCCTAACAAGCCCATGGTAGAACCTCGGTATTTCAATTTTGTAGGGGGTGTAGGCTCAAGTTAAGACAAAAAAGTTGCAATGTTGTTGCAGACTGGAAGTACTTTCTGTCAGTGGCAGATAAAAGTTCGGTTTGAGCGCAGGGGGCGGGTATAACCACAATAATGAAAGCAAGGGTTTTATGGCGCTAAAACCAAACAAGTCGAGATTCAGCATCAATAACCTCTCTCTAAAGACCAGGGGTGTTTTGCTGGTCTTTATTCCGCTTTCCATCCAATTTTTGCTTAGTATTGTGCTTGCCGTATTTGAAGTGGAAGCGGAGGCGGCGGAGCGCGATCAGCGCCATTCGTTCGAGATTTTGTATGAAGTTAGCATGATTGAGCGCAAGGTCTATCAGCTTGTCATGGAAATAGTTGTATTTACTACTTTTAGGCGCGCCGACTCGATGGCCCAAATGGACCGTATGCGCAATGAGCTGCCGCAGAGCTTTACCGGGCTAGACGCTCTTGTGAAGGACGATCCTAAGCAAGTACAGAATGTGGCTGAGTATAAAAGAACAGTCAGCAACTTTCTTACTTCGGTTAAGGGCATTCAAGACGCCTTGGCCGAAGGCGACAATATGTATGCCGCTGTTCTGGCTAAAAAAGTGAGAGATCAGCTTTACGGAGCATCTTTTCTAGACAAGTCGTACAAGATCAGATTCCTTGAGCAAGAGCGGCTTGGCATAGAACACAAAGAGCTTTATCAGCGGCGTGGACCAATCAGGTTTTGGATCTTCTTTGGATTGGGTTTGAATACTCTGGCTGCGGTGATTGGTTCTGTGGTCTTTGCCGCCGACCTGACTAGACGCATTTCAATAATTATTGCCAATACCGAAAAGCTGACTATGGGTAAGCCGATGGCTGCACCGATGCTGGCTAAAGACGAGATTGGCAAACTCGACAGGGTCTTTCATCGCATGGCCGGCGAACTTGACGATGCAGTCAAGCGTGAGACCGCCCTGGTTGAGAATGCTGCCGATGTCATCTTTAGTATTGATGCCAACCTGATGTTTACCTCTGTGTCGCCTGCTGCTCTTACTTTGTGGGGCTATGAAAGTGAGGAATTGCTTGGCAAAAGACTGATGAGCCTAATACCGAAGGCTTCTCAGGAAGCGACAAGCGACTTTCTGATGCGGGTGCGTGAAGAAAGTGGTTCTCGGAGTTTTGATGTGCCGGTGCTTTGTCAAAACGGCATGGCAAAAGACTTTGTTTGGAACGTGCATTATTCAGAGGGCAAGAAGAGTTATTTTTGCGTAGCCCATGACGTAACGGAAAGACGCCGAATGGAGCGAGCTAAGCAAGATTTTGTCAACATGGTTTCGCACGATATACGCACACCTCTGTCGAGCATGAAGACTTTTCTTGAGATGGTCGATCATGGCGTTTACGGCGAGTTGAGCCCAGCCGGTAGAGAAAAGTCAAAACTGGTTTTGGGCGCTGCCGCTCGCTTAGTTATGCTAGTCAATGATCTGCTCGACATAGAAAAGATGGAATCAGGCAATCTGGTGTTAAAGCTCAGGGCTGTGCCGGTTGATCAAATTGTAGAAGGTTCGATTGAACTGGTTTCGGGTTTTGCCGAGCAGCAGGGCGTCAAGCTCGAAAGCGCCGACCTGCCGGCTGTCATGGTTAATGTCGATGAAGATAGAATTGTTCAGGTCTTACAGAATCTCTTGGTAAATGCCGTCAAGTTTTCACCGCAAGGGAAGGCTGTTACTGTCTCGGTGTCACTAACCAGAGAGGGCGTCAGGTTCTCGGTGAAAGACCGAGGACCAGGCATTAAGGAAGCGTATCAAAGTAGTCTCTTTGAAAGATTTACCCAAGTGGAAGGTGGCGACGGCAAGAAACGTCCTGGCACAGGCTTGGGTTTGGCAATCTGTAAAGAGATCGTCCAGAAACATGGGGGCAAGATTGGCGTAGAAAGCCAACCTGGCCGCGGCAGTGAATTTTGGTTTGAAGTGGCTCGGTCTTGACTGTTGAGTTGGTTTTGATTGTTGAGTCGTTCTTAATTCCAGAGTAAATTGGCTTGCTCTTATTTCTTCTTCTCATAGAGGGCGCCGTCTATTGATATGCGCAATATTCTGCCATTATCGCTAACTGGATAGATGGTGCAGCGCTTGCTTTGTCCACCCAAATTGAGAGTGAGATCGTTGCCGTTTATTGTGTAAGTGCCGCGATTACCGCCCTGTAGTCCTATGGTTACGCCACTGACCTTGGTATCGCCGTCTATGCCTGTGGTACTGTCGGTGGTGACGGTGCCGTCTGGGTGGAAAGTATAAGTGCCGGCGGCTGTTATAGTAGGTGCTCCGGCATAACTATAATTGCCTGCAAAGACAGTGCCTCTGGCAAAAGAGCCGCTGATGCGGGCGTTGCCGCCAAATTTTTCTACTTTGTTTGTGGGTGCATAGTTCATTTCCATATTTTCGCTGTTCTTCATCTTGAGCAGCCAACTATAGGGGGCGCTGCCGGCGTACGATAGAGTGATTTTGTCACCGTTTATTCCATATTGTCCGCACAGTTCTGGATGTTCGGCTTGTACTTTCGCCCAATTAAAGGCTGAGGGGCCTTCCGGTGGGACGCCCTTATAGAACCTACCGTCGGGCATAAAGTAATAGTGTTCCTCCCTGTAATTCAAAGAGGTTCCCATCCAAGTCTGCTCATGTCTCAGGTAAAGACCGCTCAACCCTTTGCTGCCGGCAACTGGTTTTGCTGGTCCGGCATTGACCTTAGCCTGATTTTGACTGCCTTTTATCCTAGCTTCAATATCGGCTTGCATTGCCTTCCAGGCGTCGCTGCCTCCACCTGTGGTATTACTTTGGCCGGCGCTATTCTTTTGACTCTCTTTTATGTGACTCTCTTTTATGCGGGCATCAATATCAGCCTGCATCCACTTCCAAGAGTCGCTTGAGCTGCCGCCCGAGCTTGTATGTGTTCTATTGTCTGAATAGGCTTTGGAGCTGTTGTTTGCCCAAATGCTGGGCTTGGCATTTGTCTGGTTTTCAGCGCCGGAGGCATAGGTAGAAGCCGGTGCTGTACGGGCAGAACCGCCGCTGGCAACTGCTTTCTCTTCCTTGTGAGCACCGAAGAGCCAGTTCTCCGGCACTTGATATTCACCCTTATGATCGCCTACGCCAAGCATTCGGATTGTGTACATATTGCCGCTTTTGGCAATAACCTTGCCTGTTTCCCAATTCTTTTTTGCACCGGTAACATCTACCAGTACGCTGTCTCCCACTTTAGCGAACTCCTTTACCTGTCCGCTGCCGGTTGAGCCGTAAGCTACCCCGGGTGGCACTGTCGCGCCGCTGGCAGCGTCATAGAACCAAGCTTCGGGAACGTAGAATTCGCCCACATATTTTCCGACACCAAGCATTTCTACTTTATAACCGGCTGCATCTTTTGCCCTTATGGTGGCTGTTTCCCAGTTCTTTCTGGCTCCGGTAATGTCGACCAATACCTTTTCTCCTACTTCTCGGCCCTGCGCCTGGTTAAAAAAGCCCGCTAAAGAGAATGCTGTCAGAAGGGTTGAAAAGAGGAGTCTGTTCTTCATTTTGTTTCCTTTGTCTTTTGATGCCCACAAAATCAGATAGAGAAAGAGATTTCGATCTTGCTGGGAATTTGGCATTGTAGGTGGAGGGCGCCTGGTGCGCATTAAATCAGAAGTACTTGAGCCCGCTTGATATCTAACAGCCTGCCTGGTTGATTTACCGAGCGTACTTCTATCTGTTAGTCTTACTTCATGGCAAAAATATTGGTCGCTGAAGATGACAGGCTAGCTGCAGGTATGCTCAAGGACATGCTTGAGCAGGAGCAGCACACGGTAGAGTTGGCTCATAATGGTCGTGATGCCCTCGACTTGGTTCTCAGTTTTCCCTATGACCTCTTGATTTTGGATCTCGGTCTGCCTGAGATGGACGGCACTGAGGTGCTCGATAAGTATCGGGGCCGAGGCGGCAAGTTGCCTGTGCTCATACTATCTGGGCGCAGTGATGTTAATCAGCGCATTCACGGTCTAGATCTTGGTGCCGATGACTATATGACCAAGCCTTATGATGTGCGCGAGTTAAATGCCCGCGTGCGCAGCCTTTTGCGCAGGCAGGTGGTGGCTGAAAACGTATCTAATTTGCTTAGAATGGGCCATATCGAATTAGATACAGCTAGGTGTGAGGTGCTCAAGTCGGGGCAGAAGCTAAAGCTTTTGCCCACCGAATATGCCTTGCTGGAGTTCTTTATGCGCAACAAAGGCAGAGTTTTCAATGCTTCCGAACTTTTGGAGCGGATTTGGAAGTCGGATAGTGATGCTTCTGAAAATGCTGTGCGTACTTACATAACTCGGTTGCGCAAGAAGATAGACGAAGATGGTAAGCCTTCTCTAATAACTTCGGTCTATGGCATTGGTTACAAGATGGAAGAAAACGGAAATAGCTGAATTTGGCTTGATCGGCTGATTTCACTCAAGCCTATTTTTTTCAAATATACATTGTCTTTATTAATATGGCGAAAAGACTCTCAGAGCTTGGCTAGAGAGAAATTCTGCAGTTTTTCTCTCATCTTCTTTTCATCGTATTACAGCGCTTATCAATTCAGGTTTTTCCACCTCTCTATTTCTTAGGCTATAGGGGTCGTTTTTCTTTTAAAACACCCAGGAAGCTATCCGAGTCCAAATTCTCTGAACTCATCCATCCTTCGTCTTCATTCTGTACTTGCCTTTCAAGTCGTGCAGAAGATTGGACCAGTGGCTTCACTTCTCAACTTTGCAAATGGAGTAGCACATGAAGAAAGTTCCCGCAGCTATGCCGCAGGGCTCTTTGCCGCGCCTTTTCCTCTTCGAAGAGGCTCACAAGTTTTTCTCCGCCGGTGACGGCGATCCTGCCGCCAACCTGGCGCGCCGCCGTGACGAGATGAAGGCCATACTCGGCGGCAAAGGTGCCGGTCTTGCCGAGATGACTGCTTCGGGCGTGCAGGTGCCGCCTGGCTTGACCATCACCACCGCCAACTGTCTCGACTATTACAAGCAGGGCAAGATGCCCGAGGGTCTTTTGGCTCTGGTGCTCGAAAAACTCGCCAAGGTGGAAGAAACTGTCGGCCGCAAACTGGGCGACCCCAGCGCACCGCTTCTGGTGTCGGTGCGTTCGGGCGCCAAGTTTTCGATGCCCGGCATGATGGACACCATCCTCAATCTGGGACTCAACAGCGAGACGGTGAATGGACTGGCTGCAATCACGGCCAATCCTCGCTTCGCCTTCGACAGTTATCGCCGTTTCATCCAGATGTACGGAAACGTCGTTCTCGGTATCGACAAGGAAGAGTTCGAGCATTGCCTGAGCAAGCTCAAGCAGAGCGAAGGCGTCAAGCTCGATTCGGAGCTCTCCGCCGCTGCCCTCAAGAGCCTGGTCGCTTCCTACAAAGAGGTGGTTCTGGCTCGCACCGGCAAGCCTTTCCCCGAGAATGTTCAGGAGCAACTGGCTTCTGCGATCGAAGCGGTCTTCCTCTCTTGGAACAATCCGCGCGCCATCTATTACCGCGATCTGAACAAGATCGACCACAATATCGGCACCGCCGTCACCGTGCAGTCCATGGTCTTCGGCAATCTGGACGACCGGTCGGCCACCGGTGTCTGCTTCACCCGCAATCCCAGCACCGGCGAGAAAGCCCTTTTCGGCGAGTATCTCATTCGCGCCCAGGGCGAAGACGTGGTGGCGGGCATCCGCACCCCCGACAAGATCGCCAGTCTGGCCCAGACCATGCCCGATGTCATGGCGCAGCTTTCTGCCACCGTGCAGATGCTTGAGAGCCACTACCGCGATGTGCAAGACATCGAGTTCACCGTGGAATCAGGCAAGCTCTACATCTTGCAGACCCGCGCCGGCAAGCGTACCGCCGAGGCTGCCGTGCGTATCGCCGTCGAGATGTTCGAAGAGGGTATCATCGGTCGCAACGAAGCTCTCATGCGTGTCGACCCGCGCGAAATAAACTCAATCCTCTTGCCCAGCTTTGATGCCTCTGCCAAGTCGGCGGCGGCCAAGGGCGGGCGTCTTCTGGCGGTGGGCTTGAATGCCTCTCCTGGTGCCGCCATCGGTGAGGTGGTCTTCGACCCCGATGAAGCCGAGCAGCGCGGCAAAAACGGTGAGAAGGTCATTCTGGTGCGGGTCGAGACCTGTCCCGACGACATTCACGGCATTGTGCCCGCCCAAGGGGTGGTCACCTGTCGCGGCGGCATGACCAGTCATGCTGCTGTGGTGGCACGAGGCATGGGCAAGCCTTGCGTGGCCGGCTGCGAAACCATGCGCATCGACGCTTCCGCCCAGACCTTCACCGTGCCTGCCCCAGACGGCTCTCCGGCGCGTATCGTGCGCAAGGGCGAGGTGATCTCTATCGATGGTTCCACCGGCGAGATCTTCCTTGGTGCGATCGAGACGAGGGTGGCCGGGCTGACCAAGCATCTTGCTCAGCTTCTCGACATGGCAGATTCGGTGCGCAAGCTCGGTATTCGCGCCAATGCCGATACGCCCTACGATGCTCAAGTGGCTCGTCGCTTCGGCGCGGAAGGCATCGGGCTGTGCCGGACCGAGCACATGTTCATGAGTCAAGATCGACTGCCTGTTGTGCAGGAGATGATTCTGGCCGATGGTCTGGACAGCCGCATGGCTGCTCTCGACAAGCTTTTGCCTATGCAAAGGCAAGACTTCATCGGTCTTTTCGAAGCCATGGACGGACTGCCGGTCACCATTCGTCTGCTCGATCCGCCGCTGCATGAATTCCTGCCGCGCAAGGAAGAGCTGGTGGAAGAGGTGCGGGCGTTGGAAGCTCGTCTCAGCGACTTGAACAGGCATAGCCGTCGCAAGGTGCGCAATGCTGTGGCAAGGGCTGAAACCGCACTTTCTGAAAAGCGCGCCTTGATCGCCAAGGTGGAGCAGTTGCACGAAGTCAACCCCATGATGGGCTTGCGCGGCTGCCGGCTTGGCTTGGTCTTCCCCGAGATCAATGTCATGCAGGTGCGTGCAATTTTCGAGGCGGCCGTCGACTGCTCGCGCCGGGGCATCAAGGCCCAGCCCGAGGTGATGATTCCGCTCATCGGTGATGTGCAAGAGCTGAACGCTGCTCGCGCTGTCTTCGATGCTTGCGCCGCACAGGTGATGCAGGAGGCCGGTCTCGAGGTCGACTACAAGTTCGGGACCATGATCGAGGTGCCTCGTGCCGCTCTCACTGCCGATGAAATCGCTGAAGTGGCTGAGTTCTTTAGCTTCGGCACCAATGACCTCACCCAGATGACTTATGCTTTCAGTCGCGATGACGCCGAAGGCAAGTTCCTGCAGCACTATCTGGAGGGGGTTGATGTCCTGGGGCAGAAGCGCAAGATCTTCAAGGAAAACCCCTTTGTGGTTCTCGACCGCAAAGGCGTCGGCAAGCTCATGCGCATGGCTGTCGACTCGGGTCGCTCGGTAAGGCAGGACATCAAGCTGGGTATCTGCGGTGAGCACGGCGGCGATCCGTCTTCCATCGCTTTCGCCCACGAGCTTGGTCTCACTTATGTCAGCTCGTCGCCCTATCGGGTGCCGATTGCTCGCTTGGCGGCGGCTCAGGCTCAAATCGAGGCTGATGAGCGCGGCGGGCAGGCAACGCAGCGCGACAAGTAGCAAGTTTGAAAGAGAGGGGATGGTCAAAAGCCATCCCCTTTTTTGTCTTTTCCTCTTGACATCTGGCGTCGGCTATTTGATGCATCATATGCCAAGGTCATTTTGCAATTGGTCTAGTTTCGTCTTTTGCTCTTTGGCCTTTTCCTTTTGACCGGTATGCTCATACAGTTTAATCAATTCGAGAAGAGGCTGAAGAGCATTTGGATATCGATTGCAGCAGTCAATCAAGACCTTTTCGGCCAAGGCGAACTTTTCTAGGCGGACATAAATGCTGGCCAATCTGATGTCGTTTTTAAAACCAATAGTCTGAACACCTGTTGTTTGGACCACTTTGGTCAGATCTTTCACTGCTTGTTCTAAATTGGACTTTCCACCTATTTCACTGAGGCAAAAGGCTCGGTCACTCAAGTTGATATTGTTTGTCGGGTTGATCTTGACCAGCAAATCGGCGGCCTTAAGGGCTTCGGTAAATCTACCGGCGTCCTTGAGCACTCTCAAGGCGGTGCCCAAAACATAATCGTTGTCTGGAGCCAGTGAAATAACAGTGTTTGCATCTCGGCATGCTTCTTCGGTGCGTGAAAGCTGCGCCAAAACTCTGGCCTTGATCGCTATGGCATGACTGTCTTTTGGTAGAGTGCGCAAAACTAAATTCACTTCCTGCAGGGCTGCTTCGCTTTCGTATATCTCGGCTAGCATGCGGGCTTTCCAAGCGTGCAGATACATTTTGTTCGGTTCTCTTCTGATGAAAGAATCGGTTTCATTCAGTGCGGCGGCTCGTTTTCCTCGTTGGTGAAAGAGATACCAAAGTCGCTGCAGTTCAGGATCAAGCTGTCCTTGATACTCTGTGGAACTGCCTGTAGTGGCGGTTTTACTATCAGCATTCTTGACGTCAGCACTCTTTCCTAGAGCAGCTGAGAAATTACCAGTCAGCATTATGCTGCCTGATATGGACCAAGAAAGTAGTCTTTGGGCTTCTGTTCGATTAATCTCTCTGCCCTTTTTGAATTAGTATCTGTGACTGCTGGTCTAAAAAACCACTGTTTCCTTCATTTTCTTGCCCATTTTAGCCAGTTTTGAATTGGCTTCTTTTTTGACAAAGGCTTTTGTCACAGGCATGCCTTCTTTTGCTTCTTCGACAAAGGCGCGGGCGAAAGTGCCGTCTTCTATATCGCTCAAAAGCTTGGCCAGTCGTCTTTCAGAGTCTGCATTGATGATTCTGGGACCGGCTAGGGCAGAGCCATACTTTGCTGTGTTTGAAATAGCGCTGCGCATTCCGTCTATGCCTTGGCTAAAGAGCAGATCGGCAATCAATTTTACTTCTTTCAAACAGGAAATATAAGCCAGTTCAGGCTGATAGCCCTTATCTATGAGGGTTTGAAAGCTTGCTTTGATTAGCTCGGGCATGCCACCGCAGAGTACCGCCTGCTCGCAAAACAGGTCGGTGACTGTTTCTTCTCTGAAGCTGGTCATGATCGCCCCGGCCCTGGTGCAGCCTATAGCATGGGCGTAAGAAAGGGCTGTGGCTAGTCCTTGCCCCGAGCTGTCTTTGTCTACGGCTACAAGAGCAGGCAGTCCTTTGCCTTCCAAATAGAGCGATCTTACCTGTCGCCCTGGCCCGGTTGGCGCGACGAGCACGATATCGGCTTGATCTGGTAGGTCTATGGTGCGATTGCTTATGGCAAAACCGTGGGCGAAAACAAAGGTCTTATGTTCTTTCTGTTCTTTAAGAACAGGCAAGATCGCCTTGTTCATCACTGGCGGCATAGCTTCGTCGGGCAAAAGCAAAGCAATAACATCTGCCCTGGCAACAGCTTTTTCGATGGGCTCGACCGGCATACCGTCGCTTTCTGCCTGCTGCCAGGCTTTGCCATCGCGTCTTGCTGCCGCCCAGACATTTATGCCGCTGTCTTTCAAATTGAGAGCATGTGCTCTGCCTTGATTGCCGTATCCCACCACCGCCACGGTTCTATCTTTAAGGGCGGCGAGATTGGTTTGCTCTGCATAATAGACTTGGGCGCCATGTTTGCTTTCTTTGTGCATGTTATTTTCTTTCGAGTGCTTTTGCGACAATCTACATATTGTAGCGGCCGAAAACTTGCAGGGCGAGCAGGCCGATTTTGGTAGTGGTGGTAGTGTCACTAAATGTTGCTCGGGCTCCTCGCCAAGATTAAATGATGAAACGCAGTAGGCAGTACTACTTGGCAGAACATTAAAACTTAGGGTAGTTCGCGACCGAAGAATTTCAGGTTAAACCTGTTCGTTTGGTCTTGTCTTCCCGATGGTTTCTTTCTATGCTTTACGGGTTGTATAAAGCTTTGCTTCTATCAAAGAGGTGGCAGTTCTGAGTTTTCTTGAGAACGCAATAGAAATGGAAAAGGTCTCCGGCTCTGCTTCGGCAGGTGCAGTCAGTGAGATCACAAACTCTGAAACAAAAACAGCCCAAGTGACAATCGTGGGCGACCAGCCTAGTGTGCTGGCTTTAGCAGAGCTGCTTGCTTCTGAACATTCTTCTTATCGAATAACAGCCCGCATTATTACTGGTCTTTTCGAGGGGCAGAACAAGCTCAATTCTCTTCGAACAGTAAAGAGGCACTTGGCTGCCAGGCTTAATGAAGAGGCTCTCGAAGATGCTAAACGGCACTCGCGCAGTCTCTCAGCATGGACAGGCAGAATTGGTTTAGGTGGTTTAGCAGACGGCTTGGATAATCCAGCTAGGGTGCTTTCAAGCTTGGCTGAAGCTGCTAGAACTGCTTCTGGTCTTGCTGCAGACGAGCACCTTGAGCAATCTATCGACGCTGTATCGGTTCTTCGGCGCGAGAATGTGCTTGTGCAAAACCTGGAAGAATTTGATGATGATCCGGGTCGTGACTATAGTCAGTCTTTTGTTTTTGCTTGCAGCTCCAGTGCTTATGCTACTTCTCTCGATTTGTTGTATCCCTATATCACCGAAGGTAGTACCGTAATTTTGCTTGGTGCTCCACTCTTTGCCGCCCTCGAATTTAAACATCAACTGGCTCTCAGGGCTGGTCGGCAAATTCAAGTCAATGTACTGGAAATGGATTTTCCTTTTGCTGCAGTGAGCGGTGAGATAGATACGGCTATCAAGACGGTTTCTTGTCTGCGAGCCAATGTAGCGGCTGGTTCTCTCAATGAGACTAGGCGCTCGCTTTGGTTGGCGAGCCAGTTATGTAGTGAAGTCATACCTGCCAGCGGCTTGATTGAGCGCGCTTTGCTCGATGTGCATTCGATTTTGCGCCCTGTCTTTATCTTGTCTGCCCTGCTCGGTGGTAGAGTCGAGTCCTTGGGAGATTTATCAAGACTCTTGAACAGAGCCAATCTTTCTTTGATTGTGCAAATTGAACAAGAGTTGACTGCTCTAGCTCAAGCTGTTCGTTGTCGTCCTGTAGATTTTGCCGCTGCTCTGAGAGAGGAAGTGGATGGGCGGGAGACCCAGGGTCCGGTTTGTGATGTCACCCTGGCTGAAGCAATAGTATCGATAGGCGGCACCTGGTTTGCTGCTCAAAAAAATTGGTCCTATAGTTTTGCTCAGGAGACCTTGAGCCGTTATGTTGGTGAGTTTTTGGTTCCTCTCACCCAGCTTGGGCAGATGGTGGGCGTGCGTGTACCGTCCATAGAATCCATGGTGGTCATGGCTGCTTCGGTGGGTGCCAGCGAGCTGGCTGGTTCTACTAGGCAGCTGGACACTAATACGGTCGGTTTGCCCAGAGAAGCTCTCACCGATCTGGCTCTCGCGCGCGGGCTTGGCTTCTAACTCTCCAGTTGAGATTCTGAAAGGCCCTTAAACAGAGCGTTGCCAAGTGGTAGCGCTAGCTTGCGCAGCTCTCGAGGCTTGTGCGGCACGGTTTTCAAGGTTTTCGATTGAATTTTAATAATTCAAGCGAGATCAATTGTCATGATTGTTGAAAGAGATAAGCTCCTTTTTCTAGCTTTATGGTCCATTTCCTCTAACGACAAATAGAAAGCTCTCCTCAAGTAATCTCCGCTCTCATCCCTGCCCTTAATGTTTCCGCTTGGAAACCGTTCAAGCACGTGCACTTTGGTGGCGTCCTTGGGCTGCATTTGGGAACTTAGCGCGGTGAGTCTGGGCGAGAAGTTTTGCGTCTGTACTCTCGTCTCGCAGGAGTCGAGAACTTAAGGATGCTTTCTATCTCCGAGAGGTCCTCGGAAAGGAATGGAGCCCGGCGCAGGCCGCGACGTTGTCTAAGTCGCCGCCGCGCTCGGTTTGCTGCGTCGCAATAAAAAGCACAGCAGCGTGTCAAAACCCAAAAAGTTAAAGGGGGCACGCAATTATGTCCTTTATCGAAAACGATTCTGTAATTGAGCGGTTGAAACCAGCAGCCATCACTGCTGTGACCGACCGCGAAATCTGGGAACATCTGCTCACTCCGACGGTCAAGGGCATCCTTGGTCCAGTCGTGCGCAGCCACACCCCTCGCTGGATCGAAACCACCAAAGGTGTTTTCCCTGGCGATGAAGTTACCAATCTGAACGGGCACAAGCTCCGAGACGCCGCCGGCGTCTTGCGTGATGACTTGCTGCGCTATCCCTATGTTCATCACTTGTACCGTACCGAGAATGGAGCGGTCGTCATCAAGCGAGACCCCCAGAAGGTATGGGTGGCTTGCTGGTTTGGTGATGTAGAGAAGGGCAAGGGTGAGCTCATTTTCAAGGCTGCGCTGCGCGACCGTCGACACGACGGCACCAGTCTGGCCAACGATTGTTCGCTCCTCGACTTCTCTTACTCCAACCCCGACTACCACAGGCCTCTGAGCAACACGCTCAAGTCGGTGGAACTGTCTATTTACGGTTACATGCCTGGTTCGCGCATCGTGGACGGCTGCGGCGACGAAGAACTCGATCGCTTCGTGGCCAACCCCAACAAGTTCCTGTCCGACCCGGATCGGTACCTGGCGCTGTTCAACAGGGCAATGCAGACCAAGCGAGCTCCTGGTCAAGCCATGGCTCCCATCCCCGATGTCTCTCGTCATGCTCTGCCTGGTTTCGAACACCTGGCTCGCAAGTACGGGTACGACCTCATCGAGATGGCGGCCAGTTACTACCATGTCTCGCGTTGGGCGACCGCCGGCGGTTACCTCTTCGCCTCTTCTGCTCAGGAAGATGCGGTCTCGCGCATGGGTCGCGGGTTGGATGATATCCGTCAATCGGGCTATCCCCTCACCCGCACGCAGCAGTCCTGGGTTGTGGCTTTGCAGAGCCTGCGCCCGGTCTTGAAGATTCCCCCCGCTCTGCGTTTCGAGAAGGGTGAAAGTTCGGAGACTCTGCAGTGGCCGCAGGATAACACCAGCGACCGCTGTCTCTGGATGTACAAGTGTCTCTCTGAGAAGGCCCAGGGTTTCAAGCCCGACATGGTTTTCGCAGATGGCGCTGCTGGCAAGTGAAAGCTGGAGCGCTCGGTCATCATCGAGCGCTCCAGTTCGTTTAATTCGGCTGCTGACCTTCTGTGGGGGCTCTCGCTTAGCCTCCCTAAACATTTCTGACTTCCTGATTGGAGTCTGGTTATGACAATCAAAAAGAAACTGAACATTCACGAGATGCTCAGCCCCGCACCGATTGTCAGTCTGTCGCCGGAAGAAATCTGGAACGAACTGGTCACACCTCAGGTGAAGGCCATGCTCGGTCCGGTGGAATCCGTCAAAGTCACTACCCGTGATACTGTGATCGGCGATTTTGCTGGGGATGAGGTGACCAATCTCAACCAGCACGTCATCGACGGCAGCACCAAGAAGGTGCGTTACCCGTACGTGAACTGTTTCTACAAGACTCAGTACGGCGCGCTGACCATCAAATACGACCGCCTCAAGATCAAGGTTTCCGGCTGGTTCGGAGACTTGCGATCGCCGCAGCTCATCTTCAAGGTGGCGCTGCGCGACAGGCGTAACGACGGCACCCGTGCCGCAAACGATTGCTCCCTTATCGACTTCATCGGCTACGATGAGGCGATCAATGCCCCGCTCTCACTGCCCGGCATGCCGGAAGAGAGCCGCTCGGTGGAGCTGTCGGTCTACTCATTCATGCCCGGATCTCGGGTGGTGGATGCCTGCGGTGATGAGGAACTCGACCGGTTTGTCGAGAATCCTTTCCGTTTCGTCGGAGAACCCCAAAAGTTCCTCGAACTCTTCAAGCGTGCTTGGAAGTCGAGTCGCTCACCGGGTCAGTACGGCAATCCCATCCCTGATGTGGCCAAGGCGCTCTTGCCTGTCTTCGACGACATGGCGCGACGCACCGGCTACGACTACATCGAGAACTGCTCCAGCCACTACCATGTGTACAAAATCACTGAGTGGTGGGGTTATCGGGTTTCCGACCCGAAAATGGCTGCTCTCATGGAGGAGTTCAACAAGGGGATCAAGAAGCTCAAGGAGAGCGGGGTGAAGCTGACTCGCCAGCAAGAGTCTTGGGTCTGCGTGATCCAGAGTCTGCCGGATGAGTTCATTCCCGCTGAGCTGAACCTGCATGGTCCCAAGTGGCCGCAGGACAACATCTCCGCCTTCAATCTCTGGATGCACAAGCCTCTTTCCGACCGCGCCATTGCTCACGCAAGCGCTGCCGCGAAGAGCTCGAGCTGAGCAGAGAGGCACCTTTAGTTCTAGCGCACCCTGCTTCCTCTTCCGGTCAAAAAACGGGGCGGAAGCAGGGTGCCATTTTCCAGAGAGGAGTACGTGCCCATGCGCCAAAACGGCGTTCGCAAGGGTGATATCCGTGGCAATCGAGGTGGCTCTGTCTTTGCCGGTCTTCGCGGCAGGGAAGTGGCGCTCTCGTCGATCATGAATGCTTTCGACCAGACTTGGGCGAAGCGCAAGCGCTTTGCTGCTGGAAATGTCGGCACCGGCATGCTCGTCATGCTCATCGGTCTGCCTGCATCTGGCAAGAGCACGCTCACTGAGGCTTTCGAAAGCCGCGGTTGGTTGAGGCTCAACAAGGACTCCATTCGCAAGGAACTCTACGGCGACGAAGCGATTCTCGGCGATCCCAAAGAGGTGAACCGGGTTTTCTACGAGCGTCTGGAAGAGGCTTGCCGGCAGTCTCGTCGGATTGTGGTCGATAACCTCAATCTCAATCAGTTCTACCGCAAAGGGCCCATAGCCACTGCCAGAGAGCGCGGCTATGTCGATATCACCAATATCGTGCTCGATGTGCCGGTAGATGAATGTGTGCGACGCAATGCGTTGCGCGCCAGGCAAGTGCCTGAGGCGGTTATTCGTCAGCATGCAATGACACTCAAAGCCGGCTTTCCCAGCCAGGCTGAGGGGCGTCTTTTGGTTCTGGCGAATGCCCAGTCGCAGGACGGTGCATCGATCAATCGCAATCGATTTGTCGTAAAGCGCTCACGTGCGCCTTTGATCGTTCGCGCGTAGCTCTGCTTCGGCGGCGGCAAGAGGCAGTTTATTTTGTTTTGCTCAATGAAACCAACTGAGAGGGCGAACTGGTTCGACGCTTGTCGGCGGAGCCTTTCGCTAAGGTTGTATGACAAAAGTTCTGGTCCTGAATAGCTCGCAAGAGCCACTCAACATCTGTGACTGGAGACGAGCCCTCTCGCTTATCACTGCCGGCAAGGCCTCCGTGCTCGAAAGCTATGACGCTAATGTGCATGGTTCGGACAAACGAGCAGCAGTGATAATGCTCAAGCGCCCCTATCCTCTTGCCGGACTGTATGCCGGATTGGACAAGCGCCCGCCGCCGAGGTTGGCTCCATCTCGCAGAAACATCTTGCACCGTGACGGCTACACTTGCCGTTACTGCAAGGCTCACGGTCCTGCGGTGACTCTCACCCTTGACCATGTCACCCCTCGTTGTCAGGGCGGCAAGAACAGCTGGGAAAACCTGGTCACGGCTTGCTCGCGCTGCAACAACAAAAAGGGCGGTCGCAACCTGGAGGAATCCGGTATGTTGCTCACGCCCGTCCCTCACTATCCCACCAATGTCGCGGCTTTCAGGGCTTCAATGTTCCGGAAGCTGGGCATGAGTCATCCCTCCTGGGAGAAATATCTTCCCTAGACAACCTGGACTCCAAAGGAGAAAACCATGAGTTGCAAATGCTCACCCAACTGTGCGGTGACCGGCTCGGTGCTGGTCACTGTCAATGCGGCTTCGGTCGCAGATGCGGAAGCTCTGGCTAAGAGCCTTCCCAATTTCACCTATGACGATCCGCCCGGTGCCTTCGACATCGGCGGTGGTCAGTACATGTTCAGCGGGCACGCTTCGGCACCCCTGAATCACGGCTCGATCGTTTCGGTCTGCCCCAACGGCCAGGCGCATGCCATCGGTACGGGGACGGTCTGATTCGCCGACGCGAAAAACCGATAGAACGGAGGGGAGCTCACAGTAGCCCTCCTCCGTTCTATATTTTGAGATCAAATACTATAAAGTGTCGTGACAATCAAAAAATCAATTTTGCTGCTTGGTTGTCTTGTTGAGATCTAGCTTTTTAGCGAGTCTTGAAGATGATCTCGCGATTCATTTGCTTGAGTTTGCGCTTTTCCATGCTTGAGTAAAGACTGGTATTCTGCAGCTTTTTGTGACCAAGATAGGTCTGAATTTGCCCTTCGGCAAGACCTTGCGCCACCAGGGCATAGCCCCGACCATGTCTAAGCATATGGGCATGGGTACTGAATTTTAGTCCGGCTTCCTGCCCTGCCCTGGCAACAATCTTGTGCACGGCATTGACAGACAAAGGGCCCAATCTTTCCGAGCAGAAAACAAATTCGCTTTGGGGATATTCTTTGCGTAAGCGGCTCAAAGCCTGGGTTTCGTCTTCCGAAAGCGGATGTTCTCCGGGGATGCCATTCTTGAGGCGGTTTATTTTGACCTTGCCTTTGCCTCTGCTTATCGTAAGGTCCTTCCAACTCAGGGCAGTCACTTCCGAGACCCTAAGGGCATGTTTGTAAGTCATAAAGATCAATAGCGCATCGCGAAAGCCATGCCGACCGGTGTTTGCGGCCGCCTGCACCAGTGCTTCCACCTCGACTGGTGTGAGATATTCACGTTCTCTCTTGTCTTTGTTGTAGGTTTTAGGAGGAGGCTTTCCTTGACTCATCGCCTTGGTCTCATTTCGATTTGGTTTAATCAAAATTTTTCTTCTCTCTATTTTTTTTCTCTCTATTTTTTTCTTTTTGACTTTACCATAAAAAGGCAAGAAAAGAAAACTGGTCGGGAGGTGTAAAGTCCCGACCAGTTTGAGGTTTTAATTTAGCTATTGAGGACGCCTTGGGGTCTGTAAGTATTCAGTATTGATAAGACGCCTGGCTTAGCTGTTTTCTTTTATCCGTGTCCTCTGCCCACGGTGTTGACCTTGATCACCAGACCGTACCAGAGCCCGGAGTCTTTGACAGTGCGCTGCATAGTCTTGCGATCGACATGGACGATGCCGAAAGTCTTAGAAAAGCCTAGTGACCATTCCAGATTGTCCATGAGGCTCCAGGCGAAATAGCCTCGAATGTCCACTCCCGCTAGGCTGGCTTTTTCGAGAGCGCAGATATGGTCATAGATATAGTGCATGCGCTCGAGGTCATGCACCGCCGGCTGTCCGCCCTGTTCAACCACTTCGTCTTTGAGAGCGGCGCCGTTTTCGGTGATATAAATAGGCGGCAGTTTGTAGTCTGCTTTCATCTGAATCAACATGCGGGTCAGCGCGGCGGCATTGATTTCCCAACCCATAAGGGTCTCCTGCGCTGCCGGCACGCGCAGTACTTTGCCGCGACTATTCACGACCTGGCGCAGATACCAGTTGATACCAAGATAGTCGAGGGTCTGGTTGATCAGCTCCATGTCTTCTTGGCTGATAGCTACTCCGTGGCGACGAGCCTCCAGGCTGACCACGCGTGGGTAGCGTCCCTTGAAGAGTCCATCCAGATACCAGGCATAGTTGCGCTGCCAGTGGCGCCGGGCGGCATCAAGAGCGGCTTTGCTGCGGTTGCTTGCTTCGGCCGGCACCAGATTGAGAACGATGCCGACTTGCAAATCTTTGGAATAGCTGCGCAGTGCTTTCACTGCCATGCCATGGGCAAGCATGAGATTATGCCCGACTTGAACACGCAGGCTTGGATTGCGCAGACCAGGCGCCAGTCCTTCACCGATATAGCCGGCCACAATCACTTCCGGTTCGTTGAAAGTGCACCAATGCTTAACCCGGTCGCCGAGCCGGTTGACCACTACCTGTGTATATTCGGCAAAGTGCCGACAAGTCTCACGACTGGCCCAGCCACCTTCCTTTTCCAGAGCGGCGGGCAGGTCCCAGTGATAGAGTGTCAGGTAAGGCTCGATGCCGTTTTTGAGCAGCTCGTCCACAAGGCGCGAATAAAATTCCAGCCCTTCCTGGTTGATTTCGCCCTTGCCGTTAGGCATGATGCGCGGCCATGCCACCGAGAAACGATAGGCTTTGAGACCCATCTTTTTGATCATGGCTACGTCTTCGACCATGCGATTGTAGTGATCGCAGGCGATTTCGCCATTATCGAGATGCGGGCGGGCGTCGAAGTAATCTTCCCAGATGGAGCGACCGCGTCCGCTTTCAGCGCCGATTCCACCTTCGATTTGATAAGCCGAGGTGGATGCGCCCCAGACAAAACCGGGCCGCAGGGCAAAGTGTCTGATTGGCACCTGGCTAGTGCGTGGCTTGAAGACTGGAAAAATAGCGGTATTGTTCGAATCTGTTTTTGTCATTGTTTGTACCAGGTTTGGTGTTTGAGCCAGCCGCCCTTGAAGCCGGCTTTAGTGAGGGCTTTGCGCAGCACCGGGTCTCGGCGTGTGTGGCGCCAGACGAAATCGCTGCGGTGATTTTCGAACATCAGGACAACCGGGCCTTGGTCGATAGCCAGTCTGTCGTCGGCTATCCAAGGCTGGTTTTTCTCTTGGCCGGAGGCAATTCCGTAAGAGGCATTGAATGCATCGGCGAAGCCGTGCAGCGAGTAAAGTCCAGGCTTGTTCAGCCAATGACGCGCCGTGCGCAAGACCAAAGCCGGCTTGAAAGGCAGAGAGGCCAGGGCGGCTGTGGGGGCGATGGTGCCGTCGTCGAAGCCGGTAATGCCGCGTTCGCTATAATGGCGAAATTCGTGGCTTTCCTTCTTGCTGTCAGAGTTAGGTACTGGACCCGGTCCATCGCAGGCGGTCAGACCCCATTGCAGAGGTCCATAGCCGACAAAACCCTTCTTATTTTCCACTGCATAAGCATGGTGGGCAAGCACGGCGCGCTTGCTATTTTCAAAATAGTCAAAGCCCAGCTGCCTATTGGTTTCGTCTTTGATGCCGCGAAAGTCGATGAAGCAATGCGGGTACTGATAGCAAAAGAGGGGCATGCCCGGCATCGAGATATGCTTCTTTGGCTTGTCAGCTGTGATATAGCGGCTGCAGAGCGCCTGCCAACTTTGGGCGGGCACGGCATAGCGCTTAGAGCCCAGCGCCAAAATATAAAGCAGAAGCGCTTCGCTATAGCCCGAGTAGACGCTCTTGATCAGTCCATTTTCAGGGGTCCAGCCATGTCCTATTTCGCCGTTTTCGCGCAGCAGCCAGTTCCATTCCACCCGCTCATAGAGAGCTTCCGCCAGGCGGCGAATCTCTCTTTCCTCTGCCCTTCTGCCTCGATAATAGGCGGCTGCAAAACGCACACCGGCCATAAGCAGAGCAGTGTCTATCGAAGACAATTCTGAGTGCCAGAACTGGGGTGCTGTGGCTCGCAGCCCTGTATTGGGGTCGAGGAAATGATAAAAGAAGCCGCGATAACCGCTCACTCCCTGGGCGGCTTCACCCTGCGGACTGTCATGCAAGAGACGCAAGACCTTGAGGGTATAGTCCAGGGCTTCTTGTCTTGAGATCCAGTTTCTTTCGCTGGCAGCGGCATAGGCCGGTAAGGCGAAACCCACACCGGCGATGGTGGCAGGTGCACCGGGTCGGGTGCGATCTAAGATCAGCCCGGTGCTTTTGTTCTGATAGTCCACGAAATACTGGAAGTGAGCGCGGCTGAGGCTCTCCATCAAGAGTTCGTTATTTGCTTTGGCTGTTTTCATCGGTTAATCCCCGAGTCTTATTCGCTGGCAAGTAAGAAATTTTGTAGCTGGCTGAGGTCTGATTCTCGGGCATAAGTTCGAGCAGTAGGCTGTGATAGTCTTTCAGGCTTTCTTTGTGACCGACGGAAATAAGGGTGGTGCCTTTCTCTTGCAAGAGATCGAGCATCAGCTTCTCGTTTTCTGCGTCCAGCGCGCTGGTGGCTTCATCAAGGAAGATCATGGTCGCTTGCGACAGCAGGGCTCGCGCTATGGTCAGGCGTTGCTGTTCGCCGATGGAGAGCATTTCGCGCCATTCTACTTCTTTATCCAGACCAGCGGCTCGCTCGTCCAGCCCTGACAGATTGACGAGTTTGAGCACCTCTTTCAGCTTGTCCTCTGCTGCCTGGTCGCTGGCAAAGCGCTGTCGATACTCATGGGGCATGAGCGGATAGAGCAGTGCCTCGCGCAAAGTACTGCGTGGCACATAAGGGCGCTGAGGCAGGAATAGAGTCTGTTCTTCGCGAGGCAGTTCGACTTTGCCCTGACCGCTTTCCCAGATGCCGGCGATGGCACGCAATATCGATGACTTGCCGCTGCCGCTCTTGCCCATGATGAGCAGGTTTTCGCCAGGCTTGATGGTCAAGTTGAGCTTGTCCACCAAAAGGCGACCGCTGTCGGGCACAATCACAGTCAAGTCTTGCAAGCTCAGGCGCCCGTCGTCTGAATGGCTGCGTTCTATCTTGCTGCTCTTCAGGCGGCTGGCGTCCATTTCATCGAGGGTCTCGACGAAAGAGCCGAGGCGGTCGATATTTGATATAAAGGCTGAAATGCCTGTAAATTGACCAATCAATAGGGTCATGCCGCCAAAGACTTGGCCAAAGGCTATGGCAGCTTGGGTCAGCTCTCCAAATTGCATGCTGCCGGCAAAATAAAGCGGTGCAATCACCGCCGCAGGAATGAGCACGATTAGGCTGTTGAAATTTTGGGTGAAGATTGTGATGTTCCGCTGCAAGATCATCATCGACTCTAGGTTGATGATCGCTTCAGCCAGCCTTTTCAGAACCACTCGCGACGAACTTCTTTCGCCTCGGTAAAAGGCGATTGTCTCAGCGTCTCTTCTCACCTCGGCAAGGGTGTAACGCAGGTCGGCTTCTCTTTTGGTATGTTGAAACTGCAAGCCGACAAGACGTTTGCCAATAAAAATCGTCAGTAGGCAGCCGATAAGCGAATAGAGAATCGCCACCACAGTCAGTGGCGCCGAGATAAACCAGAGAACACCTAGAAAGCTTACCACTGTCACCAAGGCATCTAAGCAGGCGATGAAAAGCCCCACTGCTGAGTTGCAGAAAGTCTCAACGTCCTGCGACATGCGTTCGTCAGGGTTGTCGATTTCGGGGTGGGTGGTGAGGCGATAATAGAGCTTGTTTTTGAAATAACGCTCTAAGAAATGCTCGGTCAGCCATTTGCGCCAGGTGAGTGCTAGCTTGGTGCGCAGATACTGATAGAAAACTACCACAGGTGAGCCGCCTATCATGGTCAGGGCATAGGCAAACAAATAAAACTGAAAGCCGGCTGCATCTTTAGCCTGCAAGGCTGTGGTGAACTTGCTGGCGATGTAGCTGACAAAGACATTCACTCCTGCCGTTAGAGAGAGGAGTGCCAGTACAGAGGCCAGCAGAATCAGACCTTTCCACTTTAGGTTGGAGGTCCAGAAAGGCTTGCCTATACGCATGAGGCGTCTCAACTTGAGACGCACGAGGGCTTGAGTATTCATAACAGATACTTTCTATGTCGACGCTAGCGGCTCAGGCAGCACAAACTCTTTCGCTCGCGGCGAATGGTTTATGTTTGTTCTAAATGGTCTGGCTTTCGGTCGTTAGTAGGTCGATTTGCTTAGAAAGAAAAGTTGTCTCTATTTTCCTACAAGATCTTCAGATGCTTTTTCCAACACTTAGCATCTCTATAAGCTAAGAGTGCGGTAATTTCTAATGTTTTCTAAGTTTCTGTCTGCGGCTTTCTTGGCAAGCTTTTGATTTTATACTAAAGAAAATAGTATAACTCGGCAAAATTTTTCGGTTTCAGTTTAGGTAGGTTTTTCGCTTACTTTGAGCCGATAGGAGGCGCAAGTCAGCCAAAAGCTCGACTTGCGCCTCCATCGTTGCAGTTATGCACTAGATGGCACCGGCTCGGTAAAGCAGGTGCCGGACGGCCTGATGGTGCGCTTCCCAGGCTCTTGGTCCGTAGCCGCCTGCAAACAGCATCACCAGCGGTATCTCGCGTTCCACAAAGGTGTCGATGATGGTCTCATCGCGCTCCTTCATGGTGGCGAGGGGCAGGCTGAAGCCTTCGCCTGGGTTGAGCTGTCCATATTCGTAGGCATCGGCGCCCTGTACGAAAATGACCAGATCGGGCTTGAAGCCGGAGAGAGCCTTGGCAATAGCCTGACGTAAGCCCTCCATATAAGCCTGCGGCGTGATGTCCTTCTTCACAGCCAGGTCCAGTCGGCTCTTTTCTTTGTGAAAGGGCCAGCCCTCTTTGCTGTGCACATCAAGGGTGAAGACCGAGTCGTCGCCCTCGAAGATCTTGCTGGTGCCATTGCCCTGGTGAAAGTCGGTGTCGATGATGAGCACTTGCTTTACCTTGCTGCAGCTTTGCAAGACCCTCACCGTCACAGCGATATCATTGAGCAGGCAGAAGCCGTCGCCGTGGTCGGCATAGGCGTGATGAAAGCCTGCACCGAGGTTGGCGGCAAGACCGTTTTTCAGGGCAAGCTGGGCTGCTGCCAGTGAACCTCCGGTCTTGAGGCGGTATTCGCGGTAAAGGCGACGCAAGAGTTTGCGATTTTCGGCGGTATCCGCAAGCGCTTTTGTGCCAAAAATCTTGGCCCAGGCTGCCGGCTTGAAAAGACTGCGCAGATAATCTTGGCTATGCACCAGCGCTAGCTCTTTGAACCTGACCGGTTTGGGTTTTGTCACCCAGCCCTTGTTGTTCTCACCGAACTCTCGACCGAGCTCGGCGAGCACTTTGGCGCCGCGGTCTTGAGCAAATGAAACTTTCGTACCTAGCTTTTGCAGGTCGGATACATAGGCGGAATCGAAGACGAGAACAGGTTTCCCGGCCATGACGTTCCTCATTTTCTTGTTATTGTTGCTGTCCCTGTCGGCCTTCTATTGAGGGCTTGCGCGCTCTTTTTGAAGGCTTGAATTGAGGACTAGATAAAAAAGAAGCTCTCTGAGACCAGATAGAAAAGAAAAGTATTTACAGCAGCCTACTAGATGCCCGGCGGCCAGTTGAAGTGTCGCTCATCAGTAACTTTGACCAACTAGGCTTCGAACTTGGCCTAGCTCGTACATCCTGAAAACTATTTTTTGTCTTTGTTGAGGAAATGCAGGGCCGAACCGGCCAGCAAGGCTGCTCCAGTTTTCAAGCAATCTTCGGCAATATCAAATCTTGGTGTGTGCAGGTTTCTAGTATCTCCTTCGATCTGCGCACCCAGTACAGCAAAACAAGCCTTTGTTCTCTGGCAATAAAAGCTAAAGTCTTCCGAACCAAGCTGCAGTGTAGGTTCGACAATATTCTCTTTGCCAACCAATACTGAGGCTGTCTGACGCACAGCATCAGTCATAAGAGCATCGTTAATGAGGGGCGGATTTTCGTTTTTGTAGTGCAGTTGAAAGTCGCCGCCCAAGGCTCTGACAATTTCGAGCGATCTTTCAAGCTCTCTGCAAATAAGCTCATGCAAATTGGGTTCGAAGTATCTTGCCGTGCCGGTAATTTCAACAGCTTCGGCAATAATATTGGGCGCATAGGTGGTGGAGCGCATGCCGCCTAGTGTTAGAACGCAGGGGCTGAGAGCCGATTTGCGCCTTGAAACAATCGTTTGTATTGCCTGCACTGCTTGGGCGGCTAGTACGATGGCATCTATGCCGTCTTCTGGATAGGCGCCGTGTCCACCTTTGCCTAAAATCTTTATTTCGAAGGTATCGCAGGCGGCTAACAGAGCGCCCTCTTTCAGACCGATCATGCCTAAGGGTAGGTTGGGAAAAACATGCAGACCTACTAAGGCTTCAATGCCTTCTAGGGCGCCGTCTTCCATCATTAGTGAAGCTCCGCTTTTGCCATCGGCATTGGTGCTTTCTTCGGCTGGTTGAAAGAGAAAACGTATTTGTTTGCCATAGTCGGGCAAAAGCCCAGCATCATTCAGGTCGGCTAAGATCATGGCGGCGCCTAGGGCGCAGGCGGTATGGGCATCGTGCCCGCAGGCATGCATTACACCTGTATTAGTAGAACAGTAATCGTGCGCATTTTCCTCGGTAATGGGCAGAGCGTCCATATCGGCTCTTATTCCCACCTTTGGCGTTTCTGAGCTTGTCTGGCTCGCTCCGACAAAATCCGCCGTCAGACCGGTCTTGCCAATTCCTTCCTTGACTGCATAGCCTAGTCGTCTCATTTCGTCAGCCACTAGAGCCATTGTTTTGTTCTCGCCAAAACTCAGTTCGGGGTTTTTGTGAATAGTTCGCCTGAGCTCTCTCATGGCGGCAAAATGTTTGTCTGCTAGTTCCCTGAGGGGAAGCTCTTCTATCAAATGCTTTTGGCTAGACATGCTTTCATTCATTGGCTAAATAAGGGACCGCCCTTATCTTAGCAGTATCGAAATGCATTAACGAAAGTGGTCTTGACAACTTAAAGCAAAAAAAGAGAGAGAGGAGATTGGTCCCCTCTCTCTTTGGTAGTGGCTCGTTTTCACGCCTTGGTGATTTTGAGCAATGCTCGAGCGCGAGTGGTCTGGTCCATCGCCCGGAAAGTTCTGGCCAAGAGGTCTACCATTTGTGAGGCAGGACAGTTGGGCAAAAGACGGGTAATTTCTTCAGCTTCTCGTTCGGCATGACCAACCAGGGCGAGCGCGGGCGCAGTTGCGCTTTCGATCTGGCGCAACTCGACTATCTCGCCCTTGAGAATATTCAGATTGACCTGAATAGTCTCGGTGAGGTCGTAATCTTCTGCCTTTGAAGCAGAAGTTATATCGGCACGGCGCTGTTTGACGAAGAGCATCACCGACACAAAGAGAAGTGCCAGCAGTGTCAAAAGCACCATTGCCAGTGGCATGGTATTGGCGGTATTCATTTGAGATTCTCTAGAATTTGTCCGCCGCAAGAAAATCAGTTGCGGGGAGCGTCGGTGTCGTTCTTGTCGTCTTTCTTCGACTTGTGGTCCTGGTCGTGCTTGTCCTCGGAGCGAGGCTGATTAGCCAGGTCCTTCAAGCCATCGAAGATTCCGGCAACTGCGTAGCAGAAATACCAGAAGAAGAAGTAACCGATGACGGTGTTCAACAAGGCCTGTCCGATTGAAACGCCATCGGTGATGGTGCTCAGTACGTTGAAGGCGAAAGAGAAGAGGGTGAAGTAAAGCGCGAAGAGGGCTGAGCCGAGAATGCGGCCGCTCTTGTCTTTCTTCGGGTCGGGTTTGTTTTCCATAGCTACCTCGATTGACATGGACGACTGCCTTAAGGCTGTCTGCCATGTGCTTGCCTGGTGCAAAGGCATCGGTTTGAGAGTTGGGCTGCAAAACTGTCTCTGTTTTGTTCCGGCTGTAAGCCACTTCACCACGCATCACGCTCTGGGGCATGATGGCGCAGACAATCTAGTGGCTTTTGTTGTTTTTAGAAAATGTTTTTGGCTCGGAACTTGATTCAGAAAACAGGTATAAGTGTCTAAAAGGTAGTGCAGGGAACTGTCTCTCGCAATGCATCGAAGGCGGCCGGGCGGTTAGGGGTATTAATTGCCGCTCATGTTTCTTGTTTTGGACCTAGTTTGCTAAGGGCTGTCTCTCTTTGTCTCTGGCGCGGTTCGCGCGGGCTTGCCAAAACATGTTGTTTAGATACAGGTTGGTTGTCATGAGAAGATCTGCCTGGAAGAGTTCTTCTTTCCTCGACCAGATATGGGAACAAGGAAAGACTATCGGCGTCAAACTATCTGCTCGCTGCCGGAGTCGGAAGTTCCCCTTCGACTCCAGGGCGGGCGGATTAATACCAGGGATGGTGACTGTAAATTATCTGACTGTTGCATTTGGCACCACTAGTGATATTATTCCTTGCATTAAAATAGTTGCCTTATCGGCTGTATGTGTTATTCTCTCCATAGAGTTGGAGGCTTCGCTAGAAGGAGCGATTTAATGAAACGATTTACGTTGAACAGTATCGTCGCTGGTGCCCTGGCTTCAAGCCTGGTCGCGATGAGCGCAATGCTGCCCGCGTTTGCCCAGACCTATAATGGTCAGACCTTGCAAGGTCGAGTTACTTATGTACCGGTTGGCACCAACCTTGATGCCACACTAACAAGCCCGATCGACAGCGGAGTGGCTAAGCCCGGCGATGTTTTCAACGCTAGGCTCTATTCGCCCCTTTATCTTGGTTCTGACCTGGTTTTGCCGGCCAATACCAATCTAGAAGGTGCGGTTATCTCTGCTGATAAGAGTGGTCTTGGCGGTAAGAACGGAGCCATGAGCTTGCATCTTACTTCCGCAGTTACACCAGACGGCATCAGATATCCCCTTTCAGCCATTGTCACTGCTCAGCAGCCCAATGCAAAAGTGGCTCAAGATGCTCAAGGCAACCTCAAGGGTCGTAGCACCAAGTCTACTGTCACTTCCGGTGTGGCTCGCACGGCTGCCTGGACAGCCGGTGGCACTCTTCTCGGAATTATCTTTGCTCCCATCGTGGCCGGCTCTGTCGGAGCTGGAGCGGTGGCCGGTGTGGCCACTGGCGGAGCTGTCGGTCTCGGCAGCAACCTCTGGCGCAAGGGTAAGGATGTGAAAATCCCCAGCGGTACAAGACTGCAATTTGCTTTAGACCAACCGATGTCTCTATCGGCTAATGTCTCAAGCAACGGCACCTATCACTAAAAGCACCGAAAGCTAAGGGCAATTTGCTAATCGGGACCGTCCACATGGGCGGTCCCGGTTTTTTTAATCTAGAACTTGGGTAAAAAGATATCAGGTATGTATATAAGCACCTGGCAACCCTCCTATGGTTCGAATCAGTGGCAGATCGAGTCGAGAAAGAAAGCGATAAAAAGGCTGAGACTACTTTCGTCAATTTTGACGGCTGGCTTTTGCCTGAAATCAAACCGACTGAGAAGAAGCCAGATGATGCCGCCCATACATCGCTTGGTAGGGTGATTGATTTTGGCTGGACTAGTTTGTCGGGAGAAGCCAAGAGTATTGAGGACAAAGCACATCGGGCTCGTAAGTCTGATCAGTATGCTGAAATTGCTGCCGATACCATTGCCGCTATTCCTCGGGTAGGAACAATAGCCGGTGGTTTGACCAGGGGAGTATTGCTCTCTGATTTGTCGGGCGACAGGTCTGCATCGAGTGCTGCCTTCAAGTTTGTCTCCGATTTCGGTCAGGGGGCAGCCCTCAATCGGGTCGGTAAGTATTCGGCCGGGGCTTTCTCTAAGGCTGCCGCTCTCGACGGCACTATTCCTCTGGCTACCGAACTGCGCACACATCTGGTTACCGGCATGGCCTTTGGCGGAGTCAAGACTGCCTTCAATCCAGCCACTTACAAAGATGCACAGGGTAATTTTTCAAGCCTGGCAGCCGCTCAGAATTTTGGTTTGGGCATCGGTGTCGGCGGTGCTCTTAGTGTGCCGTCCGGTTTCATCGGTCTAAGAGCCGGTCGAGCGGCAGCCAATCTCACTGGCGGCAGTGCCGCTGAAAGCAGCGTATTGCGCTCGGTTGTGCGCAATACGGTCTCGGGCGCAACCGGCGGCGGAGCCAGCGGCATGGTCTTTGGTGGTGTTGAGGCCGCTAGAGAGAAACTTGATGCGGCGCATATTGCCAAAGGTGCTCTGGAAGGTACTTTGATCGGCCTTACAACCGGCGCTGTCATGGGCGGTGCCGAGAGATTTAAGGGTCCGATTCGTCCGGCTCAAGCAGGCGATGATTTAACCTCTTTAGCTTCTCGGCATTTAGAAATGGCTGCCACTTCTGAAAATGTTGCTCCAACGTCACTTCGTGATAGGACTGTGAGAAATGATAAACCGCCGACCTGGAGAAACAAGGTGGTGGTGGATGATACCAATCTCGACCTTTTGACCTATGTGCCTAGAGAGCGCGCCGTTATTTCTGAGACCAAAGGAAAAGTAAGGCAGGTCGGTACCGAAGAACAGACCAGTTTTGTAGAGAAGCCAGACTTTCCTGACTATGAGACCTTAAGAAAGAACGTTATCGCCAATAGGTCGAGCGAAGATCAGATTCACGAGTTTTTCGAGCATTTACAGCCTGTTCAGAGGTCTTATGCTGTCTTCAAGGCGGCAGGCAAAGATACTCGCATACTGGTACCGGAAGAATATGCTGCCCAGCTCAATGAGGTGAGAGGGCTTAGACAGGCGGCGGAAGAGCCTTTAGCTTATGCCAAATTGCCTGCCAGTGCCAAACAAAAGGTTGACTCTTTTTTGGCTCAAGGCGACCGCAAAAGTGCTCTAGAGCTTATGCCCGGTGCCGATGTCAAAGCGGTTGAGTCAATGCTCAAGGCGAGAGTAGATTTGGCAGCCCACCCGTTGAAAGATAGAGTCTTGCCTGAGGACATGATTGAGTTTCTCGAAAAAATGCCCCACAGTAACCTGGTAAAAGAAGTCTATTTGCAAGACAGACCAGACCCTATAGATAAGCTGAGAGCAGCAAGATATGAGAATCCTGACTTTGCTTCTGCCGCTACTGTTGGTGAAAGCGGCAAGATGACCATTAATCCGGGCGATTCATTCTATGGTTTCTGGGAAACCAATGGTCATGAGCTTTCTCACCTGTATAAATGGAACTTCCCTTTGCATAGCAAGCTCTTTGATAAGGCTCACGCTTTAGATCTTACCGAGCTCAACGTCAATCATAAGGCCAGCAGACTTTCTAGAGCGGACAATCCTGATGCGCCTTTTGTAGAAGAAGAGGGCATCTTCCATCCTTCTGAGCATGCCTCACGCAATCTTGATGAGGCTTGGGCCGTTCCTATGGGTAACGGCATCATGAGTCCCGATGTCTCGCAAATGGCAATCTTTGCCCAAGGGGCGCCGGTGCGCTCAAGGGTCTTAGCTTCGGCTATGGAGCATATTGTCAATTCTTCCGGGCTGTCTCTAAAGCCTGACACATTTGCCGGTAATCTCTTGCAGCGAGCCCGCTACATGGCCGCAAGCAGTTCGGAAGCAGCCAACAGAGTCTTGGTAGAAAGAGCATTGACCGGCACTACCCAGCAAAAGTTTGATTCTCTAGAGCTTTTGTCCCATTTCGGAACACCCAATGGTTTTGACAAAATAAAGCAATTGGCGCTATCGCCAAGCAGCGCCACCGAACTAATGCCTCAACCAGAGGGCGTCGCTTCTGCTCCTGTTCGACAAAAGACCTTGCAGCAGGCTGCTTTCGAAGCTATGGTGGGAATGTCTGGACTAAACAAAGACGGACAGCTGGTTTTCGCCCTTGAGCAAGGTTTGGCGCATCCGGAATTGAGAGCTGCCGCACACGACTTTGTGCAACGCCAGCGCCATGCAAGAGCGCCTTTTTATGCAAGAATTTTGCGCTTTGACGGTACTGCCGCCGAGGTACCCGAAATGACCCGCATGCTTGCCACCATAGGGCGCGGTGACAAAACAGGTGCTGAAATAGCATTTGGACAGATGATGAAGGCTCTCGAAAACAACAAGATGATGCAGATAGAAACATCTGAAAAGCTCATGAGGCAGTCGCCTGAGCTAAGAGGGAAGGTGCTTTCTCATCTCGATGCACTAGTGAAAGCCGGTTTGAATCCTACCCAGCAAGATGCTCTAATGCAGTCGCTGGGCAGGCTCTCAAGCGCGCTTGGTCCTCAAGACAAACCAAATATCGATGCCTTAGCTGACAAAGCTCGCAATTATGCTCTTTTGGGCAAAAGCGATCGAAATATGTCGCCTGGTTCCAGAGAGTCGTTTGAGAGGCAGGAAGCTTTGGCAAATCTTGCCAGAGCCAAAGATCAATCGGCTATACAGCCTTTGTTGGAGTTGGCGGTGACCGGCAGTCCGCAGCAAGCCCAGTTTGCTTATGATGCTTTGACCAACTACAGCCCCAATATGGTCAAGCACTTCGGGCGCATACTAAAGAATCGTTATGCCGACGATCGAGTGGCATCGAGACGACTTTCAGAAATAGTAGAAGGGCGCTTCAGACCTGGTATAACTTTTAATGACGGCATCGCTTCAGGCGAGTGAAAGCTTGGTTCTAATAGGAGGTAAAACTGTTGGAGCGCGCAATATTTGCTCTTGGTTGCTTTTGGAAGCCACAGTTTCTTTATAGTCAACTGCCGGGCGTTGTGAAGACGGCGGTGGGTTACTGTGGTGGTAATGTTGATAATCCGCACTACAGGCAGGTTTGCACCGATACAACCGGGCATGCCGAAGCGGTACTAGTTGAATACGATGAAAGCAAGATCAGCTATGAAGAGTTGGTCAAGCGTTTCTTTTCTTGGCATGATCCCACTACTCTCAATCGACAGGGGCCTGATCACGGCAGTCAATACCGCTCAGCTATCTTTTATGTCGATGAAGGGCAGAGGCAAATCGCCGAAGCGGCTAAAGAAAGGGCCTCGCAAGAGGGCGCCTTCAAAGGACGACTGATTGTTACTGAGATTGTGCCGGCTGCTACTTTCTGGACTGCCGAAGAATATCATCAAGACTATTACAAGAAGCATGGAGCAGTCTGCTCCTGAAGACAACTTGCTTAGGCTGGGTGAAACATCTCAAACAATTTCTCTTTTGAGAATTTCAGTCTCACTGGTCTGCCATGCGGACAGGTGTCGTTTCTCTCGGTGTCAAGCCATTCTGAGACGAGCTTGAAAATGCTTGCTTGTGACAGTGGCATGCCGTTTTTGATAGCGCTCTGGCAGGCGATAGACTTGGTCGCTTCTAGGTCGAAATGTGCGGCATCTACTTCCAATAGGTCATCGAGCATCTTTTGAATCACCGGTCGATAGTTGACGCCGGCTAGTTGTATCGGCAATCTGCTTACTTCCCAGTCTTTGGTTGCTTCGTCTTGCTTAAAGGCAAAACCTAAACCAGAGAGAGCTTCTTGTGATTGTTTCAAGGTCTCAGCTTGGGCAAGCGATAGCTTTAGAGGGATGGAAGTGAAGAGTTCTTGTGTAAATTCATTGAGGCGCCCTGGTATTTGCTGCATAGCCAGCAATCTTTCATAGAGGGTTCTTTCGTGGGCGATATGTTGCTCTACGATTTCTAGACCTTCCGGTGTCTCAAAAAATATATAGGTGTTGTGCAAATAACCGCAGAGACGCCAACCAAGAGGCAATTCGTAAGTGCTCTGGTTTTGGTCGAAGGGTTTGTAGACATCGCCTGCTTGGGGCAAAGTGTCGGGATCTTCCTCGCTCAATCTAGATGGGGAAGAGTGGCTGGCAAAGCTGTGTTCTCTTTCGATTGTGCTTTCTCTAAGGGCGGGCTCATGACGAGGAGCCTCATCTCTCATAACAACTTCTTCGCTTTCTTGCGGTGCGAAGGCCAGTCTGTCTCTGAAGTCTATTTGGCTTACTCGCATGGCCGCATCTCGCCTTGGCGCTGTTCTTTCTTCAAATCTATTTGCTATTTCCAGCGGCTGATCTTGGCTTGGGCTGAAGTTCTCTTCCACCACCATGTCTCGTCTGGCGGCGTGGTAAGCAGCTGCTTCTTGCATGCTGTTTTCGCGCAGAGTTTTAGCGAGGGCGCGCTGAATATTGATATAGATCTCGTTGCCGCTTTGATATTTCAGCTCTTTTTTGGTGGGATGAATATTGACGTCGATGACACTGGGGTCTAGTTCAAGCTTGAGCACGGCAAGAGGATAGCGACCGCGCGGAATAAGATCGGAATAAACATAATCGAGGGCTTTCAATGTCAGAGGACAGCGCACCGTGCGACCGTTGACGATGGTGAGAATGCCCTTTCTGTCGCCTCTAAAATGAAGGGGGCGAGCGATCAACCCGACTAATTTCAAGTTGCCTTTTGTTTGGGAGCCGGTTGAGATGATCTCGCTTGTGTGTTCCACTGGTACGAGGTTTTCTTTGCCTGATAAGAAACCGGACTGAATCACCGCTTCTTGTAGGCTGCCACTGCCGGTAGTGCGCATCACTGAGTCTGAATCGCGCAAAAGATTGAAAGAAACGTGGGGATAGCTGATGGCGAGGCTCTGTACTGTTTCGTGTATATGTCCAAATTCGGTGGCGGCTTTCTTCATGAACTTTAGCCTTGCCGGCGTATTGTAAAAGAGCTCTCGAATTTCCATAATCGTGCCGGGGGCGCAGCCAGCTTCTTGTGCTGTTATCTTGCCTTCGGCGCTTTCAACTTTCGAGCCGTGGGGGGCATCCTGCGTGCGGGTATAGCAAGTGAATTTTGAAATAGAAGCGATAGATGGCAAAGCTTCGCCCCTGAAGCCTAGCGTGTTCAGGTTGAAAAGGTCGTCGGCGCTTTTCAGTTTAGATGTGGCATGTCTTTGAAAGGCTAGTATGGCGTCTTCCGGGTTCATCCCCGCACCGTTGTCGGCGATAGTTAGATCTCTGCAATCGGCTGAAACCGAGATCTCTATTTGGGTGGCGCCTGCATCAATAGAGTTTTCGACTAATTCCTTAACTACCGATGCCGGTCTTTCCACCACCTCTCCGGCGGCGATTTGACTGGCTATGTGGTCGGGTAATACAAAGACTTTAGGCATGCAGGCATCTTAACATCCACCTTGCCCATCCAAGCTTCCTTGTTTCTCTATAATTTTTTTACTGTGGGCGGTTTGGGCAGTCAAGGGCCGCATCTCTTCTGAGAGCTATATAATGGGCGTTTCTACTTGTCCGGGATGTACCGAAATGGACGATTCTGAACGCGCCTTAGAAGTTGATATTCTGGCTGTCAGTCTCAGATCTGACAAAGATGCCGCTGGTGATTTGTTGGAGCATCTAGCCGGCAAATTGTCTCAGGCACTGCCTGAAGAGGTACAGGTTAGTCGCCGTGGTTGGTTGTTCTCTTCCAAGAAGCCGGTGGAAGAACTAAATATCAAGCTTGGCGAGATAGGTTTTCAGTTTAGGCGCGACAAACGCGGCGTCATTACTGCCATGCGTCAAAAAATTGTGCGCGGCGTGGTGCTCAAGTCGGAAGAAGTCGCAGTTGAATCGCTTATTGATGAGCTGGCGGCGCAACTGGCTAAAGTGGCTGAGAAAAACGCTCGCACGCGTGATGCGCTTACCAAATTTGTCATAGGTTGAAGACTTTGCCATTCTGGATTTTTAAAGAGAAAGACGATGACAAAGCTAAGCGAGAGGCTCAACAAGCCAGCATAGCTGAGTTGAATAGTGGGCGCTTACCATTGGGAGCCCAACACCGGTTGAAAGCCCAGGCTGAGATGGGCTCGAAGTTCTTTTCTAGTAATCTCAGCGCCAAAGAATATCTGCTTGCCAGAGAAGCCGGCTATGAGCCGATTGGTCAGGTGATGGGTAGCGCCTTTATGAAGGTGGGCTGGCGCAATTTTTGCCGAGGATATTTCAGCTCCACCGACGAAATCAAGCCTCTCACTGCTGCTCATCGCGATGCGCGCAATTTAGCAGTCAGTCGACTCAGGCAAGAAGCTGAGCTATTGGGCGCCCATGGTGTTATCGGCGTCAAAGTCAAACAATCTAATTTTCGCTGGACTGAAGGCATCACCGAGTTTACTGCCATCGGCACGGCGGTGCGTATTCCTGGGGCGGCTAGTTGGATAAAGCCTGGAACCAAGCCGTTTACATCTACATTGAGCGGGCAAGAGTTTTGGCAATTATTTGAAGCCGGCTATTGGCCGACTGCCTTGGTCATGGGTAATTGCTCTTACTATATTAAGGGTGATAGAAGCACTACCCAAGCCCAACTGGGATGGTTCGCCAGTCGCAACAATCAAGAGTTAACGGTATTCAATGACGGCTTTGCCTTTGCCAGGCGTGAAGCTAATCAGAGGCTTTGGATCGATATCGGCTTGCACGGTGGAGACGGTGCGGTGGACATGGATGTCGAGTATAAGCTGGAGCGCATAGAGTACGAAATCAATAACATAAGATACATAGATATGTTGGTCAATTTCTCTGCCATGGGCACCGCTGTAATTACAAGACCTGATGGGCAAAAGCGAATATCACATTCACCTTTGATGTTTATTGATCTGTCTAAGCGCGCAGAGAAAGCCGTCGATTTCGAAGACCCTTTAGAAGACTTGTCACCTTATGATGTAACGGAATTAGAGGAGTAGAAAATGCCTGATTCGAACCACGATGACCTACCATCTCATGCCCACGAGCGGTTATCGCAGATGCGAGGCGAAGGCGGCAAGCGCACTCTCTTTACCTCAGATCTTTCGGTGAATGAATTTTTGCTTGTTAAAGAAGCAGGCTTTGAGCCGGTTGGCATGGTGGTTGGCTCTTCCATTTACCATATTGGTTTTCAGCAATCTCGTTGGACCAAGAATGAAGAAATGCAGGTGCTGACTCAGGCTATGTACCATGCTAGAGAGTTGGCGATGAGCCGTATGGAAGAAGAGGCTGATGAATTAGGCGCCGATGGTGTGGTTGCTGTGCGCTTGCGGGTGAAGCACTTGGGCTGGGGCGAGAGTTTGGCTGAATTTGTCGCCATAGGAACCGCTGTTGTGGCCAACGATCGCAGCACAAATTGGCGCACCAATACAAATAAACCATTTACTTCTGATCTGTCTGGGCAAGATTTTTGGACCCTGCTCAAAGCGGGTTATCGCCCAGTGGGCATGGTTATGGGCAACTGTGTTTATCACGTTGCGCACCAAACTTTTGGGCAATGGTTTAAAAATATTGGTCAGAACGTTGAGATGACCAACTTCACTCAGGCGTTGTATGACGCCAGAGAACTAGCTATGGAACGAATGCAGACTGAAGCGGTAAATCTTCACGCCGAGGGCATAGTTGGTGTTGACATACACGAAGGCAGTTATGCCTGGTCGGATCACATTATCGAGTTTTTCTCAGTCGGTACTGCCATAGTAGCAATGCGGGCGGATCATCATATTCCAGCCCCGCAGCTTGTCTTGTCGGTTAACGATTGATTGAGTGAGGGAGAGAAAAACTGAAGTTTTTCTCTCATGATACTTCTTTGGACTTTGGGCAGAGAAAAAGAAAAGTTTTTCTTTGCTAGTGCCAAAATCAAAATTTAGCCTATACTAAAAACAGAATTTTTCCGACGTCTCGACTCGCATGGTCAAGCTAGATGCGAGGTTTGCCGCAGCATAAATTTCACTTTCAACAAGAAGAATTCTGAAGGTAGCTCAGGCAGGTCCAGAGTTCTTTGGGCTTGTTCTTGTACTGCATAATTCGAGGCGGAGGAAGTGCTTATGCCTAGCACCGTAGCGCTTGTGGCAGCTAGATTTGTCGAGCTGCCCTTATTAGGATTGCTCGTTACTCGCGAGCTTCTAGACTGTGGCAGCAGAGCAGCTGTCGATAACGCTCTCTATCGTCTTGTCAAACTCGGCATTATTTTGCGGGTGGCAAGAGGCGTTTTTGTGCGGTCTGACGCTCCGCCCCAAGCCTTTACGGCTGAAAAGATAGCTGAGGCTAAAGCGAAAGGCTTTTGTCGCAAAGTCTTGAAGCAGCATAACGAGAGTGAGAGCGACTACATAACTAATTCTTGCAGTACCTCTTTTGACTCTATACATGGAAGACTGGTGATGAAGCGAGTTTCGGCTAGAAAGCTCAAATTGGCTAGCTCGAGTGAAGGAAGAGCGATGCTCGACATTTGGATTTTGGGCAAGAAAGCGGTCAACAATGATGAAAAGCTGCTCAAGGCTTGCAGAAATCTACCTTTTGCAAAATATGTCGGGCTTCTTCCTCAGTGGCTTACTGACTTTGCTGCCGATTGTCATCTCTGTGCTAGCCGTTCTCTGTTGGCGGCTCAATCGAGTCCAGCATCAAATTCAATAACTCAATAGTCTTCTGGCGGTATTTCGTCTTTCGGCTTGTACTTCAACTTAATCAATCTAATGCCTCTTGAGCCGGCTAATCCGGCGAGTACAAGATAGGCCAGGGCAAGTGGCGAACTGGACTTATTGACGCTTGAGTTTTCCGGCTCTGACGGGTCGAAATATACATTGAGCTGGGCACCCGGTTGATAGAGATCTTTAATCTCTGCTTCTAGATGCGCTTTATCTGCGCTCTGGCTCTTGCAAGAGCGAGCTGTGTAGCGCTTGCCAGCAATCTGATATGAATATGTGAGAAATAAGCGATAGTTTTTCTCACTATTATTTGGTTCTTCAATAGTCGCCTTACTGAGTGTGGCTGCGGTTTGCTGCCAGGCGGTTTCTCTAAACATTTGAATGGCTACGAAGACTATACCGAGGGAAAGAATGATAAGAAAGCCGCCTAGAAACTGCTTTGACAGGATCTTCTTCTTTTCAGCTCTTTCTTTGAAATTCAGCATTTTTTCTCTGTCTTAGCTCCAATTCTCATCTTCAGCAAAGCTAGAACTGGCAAACACCTCGCAGTCTCCGCACATTTCTTCCAGTAAGCGAAAAGTTCTGGCATTCAATGGGGCTGTTCTTTGACCGGGTTCAGTTCCCGCTTTTTGAAATGAATAGGTGGTTACCAGGTCTATCTGTCCGCTTCTAAATCTTAGGCGCAGTTCTTTGTTGCCGCCGTTTTCTCTGATGCTCTTGATATCGTTGGTGATGCCTTTGAGAGCCTGTAGGAATTCGACTGAGGCTGGAGCTTCAAAGCTAGACTTGCCATTTTCTTTGTTTGAGAAAGTCAAAATATAGATTACGGCTTTGCCTTGCCTTTTGAGTTTGACTGCGATGCCGTCTTGCTCTGCTGTGAGGTCTGAGTAATCTCGAATTACTTCGCCCACCATTCCTGCTTTGAGCTGTTGCAGTATGCGCTTCATTACCATGGCAGTCGCCTCGACCTACTAAATCTCAATAGTCTTAGTGGGCTATGATAACACTCAAACTGACTAAGCTGCTCAAGTGGGCAGGCTGGTCCACTCAGACTGACTTTCCTGGCTGTAGTAGGTGCTTACTTCAATAAAGCAGTCCGCGGCTCCGGTTGGGCATTCTTCGATACAATTGCCGCAGTTTTGGCATATTTCTGCATCTACGCAATACCGACCTAATAGCGACTTAATTGCCTTTTGCGGGCAGGCAAGCTCACAGGCTGAACAGCCTATGCAAATTTCCGGGTCGGTAACGTGCTGTTTCATGCAAGAATTTCAAGGGCGCTGAGTTGAGTAGTCACTTCTTTTCTCCAGGTTTCTTTGATTTCAACGTTTTGAGATTGCTTGAGACCAAACTTTCGGTGCCATTGATTGCGCAATGAATCGGGCGGCCCTGCCGAGGTTTCGACGCGAGGGTACCAATAAGTGAGAGAAACTTGTAGTTTTTCTCTTTGCTGTGGAATTCTCTTCTTTAGCATTTCTAGAGCTAAATCGGCATGGCTGCTTTCAATTGGTAGGCAGTGTTCGGCTAGGTTCTTTAGAGGGGCAAATCTGCTGTCGGCAAACTCACCGACAAGCAACTTAGCCATAACAGCCAATAGATAGGTGAAAATCAACATATCATCGAAGCTTTCCAGTGGATAAAGCAATGCATTCAGCCTTTTGTCAGCCGATGACCGGCTGAAGCCAAAGAAAGTATCTCGCAGCACCCTGGCTTGAAAGGAATGATTGGCGATATATCTATCGCTATTAAAGTTGAGTCCGGCTAAAAGATCGTAAGTGAGCTTAGCCATGCTCATCTTTTCTGCAACCATCTTGCTTATCTGTAAGCGGTCGTTTATCGAAGTGCCTTGGTTGATGAAGTCTGCGAAACCTGCAGCGCCAGCCATTTGAGAGTCTGCAAACTGCAAGATTATGCTGGTGGCAAGTTCTTTGAAGCGCCCGCCTGTTTCTTGCCAGTCGGCTATGACGCCGCCTGCTGCAATTTTGCTGAGCAGGCGAGCGTCTTCATCGCTTATCTGTGTGTCCAAATGAGACGGTGTCATCTTACTTTCCTGCCATGGTCAGGGGTTGGGAAGCAGCGTAACCTACTCTCATGTCATAGTTTGCTTCGATTTTTGCTGGCATTTCCAGACCGATTTCTTTTAGTCTTTTGGAAACGATCTCCATATACTCATCTTGAATCTGCTGAGCTGTTCTCACCTTTAGACCATATTCGAAGTACTTGGCGAAATGCTCGCTGTCATCGGCAGGGCGTCCTGCAAAACCAAGACCTATTTGCATAAACTTTGGCACTGCCGCTTGCAATTGCTCTCTGCCCTTTTCGCCATCCAGTTCCATCACTCGCTTAGCAGCCCACACTCCAAAAGCCAAATGACCTTTCTCTTCAGCCCAGATGCGCTCTGATACTTTTGCCCAGGGCAGATAGCTCGATTCACGATACTGTCCTAGAAAGGCTACGGCAGCGGGAGTGACGGCAGTTGAGAACATGGCAACATCTGCCCAGCATTCAAAAAGTGTGGACCAGTTTTCTTTGCGGAAGCCGTTGATTACCCTTACTTTTTTAGGGTCTGGATTGTCTCTGTTCTGCACTAGGTGTTGCACTCTTGCGTTCACATCCACACCCAGGGGAGCCAGTATTTCCCAGCAATACCAGCCATGCCCCATTTCTTCCATAACCTTCTTTGCCAGGCGATAAGCTTCTTCCGGGCGAGTGGCAAATTTCATGTTCTCTTCGACGCGTTGACCGCCGGCAAACTCGGAGTCGGCTTGAAAGGCCAAAAGGTCTATTAGTGCTGCTTTGTAGTCTTCGGGGAGCGTGTCGTTTTGGTCGTATTTTTTCATGACTGAATCTGCCTCAATATTTAAAAGGTTATAGACGTCTATTGCTAACTATCTTGAAATGGTGGCAGGTATGCTAGTTTTGCGTATCCGCCGTATGAATAGGAGTCGGCATCGTCCATGGGGCTGAAAGAGAAAAACATCAGTAATTCTCTAGATGGAGTCATTTAGTAAAAACTTCAGCCAGTCCTGGGTTTTGCCGCGGCCTAAAAAAGCAGGACTTTTAGCTCGAGAATCCGATACCCATTAAGTCTAAAAGCCGCAACAGTTGGTTTGGTTTTTCACCTCTATCAACTGCTCTTAAGGAATCTTTGACCATATTTACCGAAATAGATCTGAATGGCTCAGGAGGATAGGGCATTGGCTTTTCTTTCACCATTTTGAGCTGAAGCAGCTCACTCTGTTTGGCAAGTGCCATATGTGCCAAAACCTTGCCGGCGACCCTGGTTGAACCAATGCCATGTCCGGTGTATCCGAGTGCATAGAGCACCGAGTCATCAAATGCAGAGCCGAAAAATGGTGTCAGTCTTGTGGTTGAGGCGATTGGTCCGCCCCAAGCGAAGGGCCACTCTAACTTGCGAAGCTGGGGAAAGTGGCGCTCAAAGCTAACCTTGAGGCTGTGATAGTGGTGATCTGAATGGTCATATTGAGGTCCAACTTGGTTCGGTGGGTAATAGACCGCCTCGCTTGTACCCCACAAAACTCTGTTGTCTTTTGTCAGTCTGTAATAGTTGAAAAAGGTGCGTCCATCTACAATCCCTTCTCTGCCGCGCCAGCCGATTTTTTCTAGGTCTTCAGCGCTAAGAGGCTCAGACACTAATATATAGTCGTAGAGCGGAATAAAGCGCCAGAGCAAGCCGGGCAGCAAATGGTGTGTGTAAGCATCAGTGGCAAGGATGATCTTCTTTGCTTTAATGCTGCCACTATCGGTAGTGGCTTCTCCGGTGGCTAGGTGTGTTACCTTGGTATTCTCAAAAATCCTTACACCCTTGGCTTTCAGTTGTTCGGCAAGCCGGTCCACAAGTTTGATTGGGTCTAAGATGCCGCCGCCTGGTACGAAAGCACCGCCTGCATAGAGTTCTGAGTTGAGCTTTTGCCTGATTTCTTGCCGGTTGAAGAGTTCATAGCCCTTGATACCCAGGCTCTCTGCTGCCGCTATTAGACTTTTCAGGTCTTCCAAATGTTTTTCGGTCAGCGCCACAAAGAGCTGTCCGGTGCGCTCTAGGTCGCAATCGGTGGCGAAAGCCTCCAATTCATCGATATTCTTAAGGCCGAGTTTCGCTAGTTTTGCTGCCTCTTCTTGACCAAAGTGACTGATGGCCAGGCTGTGGGTGTGGTCTATGCAGTTGCTAATCATGCCGGCATTGCGGCCACTGGCTCCATAGCCGGTGACGCCCTGTTCTAATATGGCAATATCAACTGCAGGATCGAGCTCTTTCAGAAAATGGGCTGCCCAGAGCCCTGTAAAGCCTGCACCGACGATAGCTATCTCAGCTTGCGTAGGTCCGCTCAGCTTTGGGGTTGGCAAGTGCCCTTGCCTGTTTGCTAGCCAGTAGCACGACTTTTCGATTGGCAACATGCACAAAAGTCTAGCATTCTTAATTGTTATGAGTGGCTCATAGTTGGCTTATTGAAAGCTTTGCAGTTGTCATTTGTTGAATCGGCAGATTTTGCCCTGTTAGGAATAGAGAAATTCTTCAATTTTTCTCTTAAAGCCACCCCAATCACCAAAAGCCAAATTTTCAGACCACTTCTTTGTCTCCCACTCACCATCCTTGATCGGTCATGAGATTGGGCAGTACTGGTTCTGAATCCGCTGGCTTAGAAAGGCAAGAGATGAGAAAGCAAGTGAAATGCCTGATTACCGGCTTCGACGCCTTCGGTCCCACCGGGGCAGTCGAAGCAAATCCTACCCAGTCTTTTGTTGAGTCGCTGCCGCGCAGTCTGGTCTTGCCTGCCGTCGGAAGAGTTCCTCTTTCAGGGCGAGTATTGCCCACTGCCTCTCGTGGCGGCTGGCAGGCGCTGAAGCGCAGTATCGATGAAGCTGTTGCCGCCAGCGATGGCTCGCTGGTTTTGGTAATGACTGGTCTTTCTGCCGGTCGCAGTCATATCAGTCTCGAACGTTTCGCCATGAACATGCGCGACTATCCAATCAAAGACAACGAAGGCAACCAGTTCCGGGACGCTTTTGTCGATGAGTTGCAGCCAGATACCATGATTCGGCGCACCCGAGTGCCTCTCGATGCGGTCGAGAGGGCTGTTAACGAGGCTGGCTTCCCTTGTCAGATTTCCAATCACGCCGGTACTTTTCTCTGCAACGAGCTTTATTTCAAGGCTCTCGACTATTGCAGCCGGCTTGGTAAGGTACAGTCTGTGCTCTTTGTGCATGTGCCGCACCCGGAAACTCTGGCTAAAGCCGCTGGGCTTGGTAAAGTGGCTGCCAGTCCGTCGCGTTCTCGCGACTATCTGCGTCGTGCTTTGCTTTGTGTCACCAAAGCTGCGGTGAAAGAGAGCTTTTCGCCGCAGCCTTTCGTCGGCGGTTAATCTTTTGCGATTACCGGGCGAGCAACTACTGAAATAGAGTTGCTCGCTCGGATCGTTTACTAGATGGTATTTTTTTTGAAAACTTGAATACTAAAAGATATAGTGGCAAGGGGCAAAAAGAGAACCGGGAAGAATCTCGATAAAGAGATCGACCCGGTTCTTTCAGGCATGCTCTAGGCTTCAGTCGGGCTTGCTTTAGGCAGCCTTTTGGTTGCTGTAGGGCTTGCGCTGCATGAGCTTCTTTCGCGCTGTCTTCAGGTCGCCCTGTTCGATGTCGCTAAAGAAGTCTTTGGCTCGTTCCATCGCTGCCTGTGCGCCGCTCTGACGAGTCTCGCCGCTCCATTCCTGGCACGGTGAGCCTTCGATCGTCCAGCCGCCTTTGAGCAGTCGGCTAAACAGAAAGATCGAGCGTTCCATGTGGAAGGGCGAAGTGACCACGATCAGATGACCGGGCTGCTCCTTCTCGAGAAAGAGTTCGATGGTGAAAACGGCGTTGCCGATCGTATCCATCGACTTGTCTTCGATGCGAAGTACAGGGGTGCCGGTGTCCTTGGGGGCACTCTTGGTGAATTCGGCCTTGATGATTTCAGCCATCCTAGACGCTTCGGTGTGCTCGGTTTCGTTGTCCTGCGGAGCGCGGAATCCCGAACAGATAAGCTCGTCGAGCTTGACGCGGCGAGCCAGCTCGGCGGCGGCTCGGGCTCGAATCTCGGTGACCGGTGTTGCGGTGCCGTCAGGGTTCAGTCCGCTCCCCAGAACGACGGCAAACTTCTTCTTGTTCTCCATGACAGTTCTCTTTTCCAGCCGGTTTCTGAAACCGGTCTTTGAATTCGAAAATCAAAATTGCCTGTCTTTCTTCCAAACCGAATGAACTTTGCTGCCAACCAGCCAACAGTCGCAACCACAGAGAAGAGCTCAAGTGAGTTTCTCTGCAAGACTGGGCGGTTGAGGGCGGTTAGTGTTTTTGTTGAGGGTTTTTCTGGTCGAAGAAGAAAGGAAAAGGGCAACTTTAGCCTTTCATGGAGCGGAAAGTTAATTCAACCGCGTAGCCGAAACATTAGAGCCATTTACCAACTGGCGCCGGTTGTCTGCTAACAGATGTTAACGCTAGCGCTAACTTTAGTTGTTCTTTGCGCAGTCACCGGCGCAGCAATCGCAGGGTCCTCAGACCAGGCGTTCGAGCTTCTCCATCAGTTGCCTGATCTGCTTCTCGGTCTGGGCGCGAGCGGCCTTGACGGCGTCTTCGCGATTTTCGAAGACTTCCACGCCTTCGCCGAGCATTCTGCCCAGGCTGTGGCTCCACCACATGCCGTGGGAGCGGGTGGCGAGCTTGTCCTGGAAGACCTGATTGTCAAAGGCAACCCAGCGAACATGGAAGGTTTCGGGAGGGGGCCAGAAGATGTCGCACATAGTGTTTGGTCTTGGTTTGGCTGTTCAAGGGTGGATGTCGACCGCGTAGTAGGTCTGGTCGGGCAGCGCGCTGTAAAAGCCGCGGGCGTTGAAGCCGTCGGCGCGCAGGCGAGCCGCCAGGTCACGGGCGACCGGTTCCATGCGGTGGTCGTCCGAGAGGACATAGCGCACGGGGCGGGGGAGGGTGAGGGCGGTCTTGAGCAGTTGCCGCAATAGCACAGCGTGGGATTCCACCAGTCCGGTCATGGCGCTGGCGATGGCTGCAGAAAAGTGGGCGCTCTCGATGATGTTCATGTTCTTCATGGGCGGTTTGGTTGCGGTTTGTCTGCAAGGTTGATGCCTGAACAGCCTCATGTTTCAGGGCTTGTTCGGTGCATCTTTGTCCTTGGTCGGTTTTCGCGATGCTTGTTTGATCTCTGTTGGCTGTTTCTCCTGGTGAAAAATCGAAAGTAATATTCTCAAGACTAGTAAGAACAAGCTGGATATTGAAAAAGCTCAAAGTGCTTATATGTGCCGGAGTTTATTTATTTGGCTCTGAAACCGTCCAAATAGGCGATTTTGTCAAAGTTCGCCATTTGGCTATTGGTCTGCCAATAAAGATTGCCTGACGCGGTTCGCGCACTGTCGTTTGTGTTTGAAACTATAAAATAGAGTAGAACAGGAGAAAACAGAATGAACCATGGCGGGGCAGTGTTGGCTGCCTCGTCAAGATCATTCTGTCAAACTCTCTTGTCTCTGAGGTCTCTCAAGACAGAAAGAGTTTGGCCGACGTCGTCGGTGTAGATGGCGTCTACGCCTAGTTTGTAGAGTCTGGCGATGTCTTTTGGTTTGTTCACCGTCCAGGCGAAGACTGAAACGCCGTTTGCGTGAGCGTTTTCGACGAGAGCGCGGGTAATCACCGGCAACCCCAGGCGCTTCTGTGGAAAATCGAGGACCTTGCTTTCGCAAGCGAATTTCCAGCTTGGGCGCGGCAGGTTGGCGAGAATTCCCCATTGCCACTGCTCTTGTTTCGAATGTCCGGTATGTATCGGCGGGGAGCAGCTATGGGCTAGTTGTCGAGCAAGCCTGGCTTCTTTCTTGCCCAGTCGAAAGATCTGTACCAGGGTCAGCTGATTGCGTCCAAATTCGGCGATTAGGCTCATCACCTTTTTCACCAGCAGGCTGCTGTTTTCTTTGATTTCAATTGCCAGCAGTTTGTCTGGGAAAAGCTCAAAAACCTCCCGCAGAGAAGGAATTTTGCAATTGCCCTGATGCCACTTTGGATGGTTGTGCGCAGCGTTCAGCTCTTGCAATTGCTTGAGGGTCAGCTCGCTTACCCGGTTTTCGACGCCAGTTGTGCGTTTCAAGTCGCGGTCGTGAATGACCACAACTTGGTTGTCGCGGCTCAGTCTGACATCCATTTCGACGATATCGGCACCCTGGTCGAAAGCCAGCTTGAATGACTCAAGGGTGTTTTCGGGAGCCAGGGTTGGGATGCCGCGGTGCCCGATTATAGTTGCTAGAGAGGCACGCTTGCGTTTGGTGAAAGCGCAGTAGTTGGTCTTCATATCTTGCCTTAAAGGTCAAAAAGCGCATGAAGATAGATGAGTGAGGAACCGGACGAATTCTTGTGAATTCGCCCGGTTCTCACCAGAACAGTGGTTTACTTCGTATCCGTGGGTGTGTCGCATTCCGGCTTGGGAATCATGCACACGTCGGTCTTCGGGATGAGAATCTTGGCCAAACCGGCCATGATGAAACCGGCGATGAAGCCGCCGATATGCGCCCAGTAGGCGATACCGTCACCGAAGCGCACCATCTTGTTGAAGTCGATGAACTCGCCCAGGCCAGCACCGTCGATGGGACCGACAGAGCTGAGCACGCCCGAGAACTGCATCACGAACCAACCGATCAGGAACCAGTAGGCTTTGGTATGCACGTAGGCGGGAGCGGGGAGGACATAGAAGCCCGAGATGGTGGCGTTGTACCAGAACAGCAGGTAGCCGCCCAGAACGCCAGCGATGGCACCAGAGGCGCCGAGGGTCGGAACCGTGCTCATCGGATCGCTACCCCAGTGGGCGAGCGAGGCGAAGATGCCGCTCAGGAGGTAGAACGCCAGATAGTTCCACTTGCCGATACGGTTTTCCATGCCCTTGCCGAAGACAAAGAGGAAGACCATATTGCCGAAGATGTGACCGAAACTGCCATGCAGGAACATGGACGAGAAGATGGAAGCGGTGGCCCAGAACATCAGGGTCGGGTCGCCGGCCGCGAAAGCCTCGGTGAGCTTGGCGGGGACCATGAGGTAGGTGCCAAAGAGCTGCTCGGCGCGCCCAGAGAGAAGCATGGTGACTTCCCAGATGAAAGCGACGACGTTAGCCAGGATGAGCCACTTTGTGATCGTTGCGGGGCTCGAGCAACGCAGATTGTCCTTGAGAGGAAACATAGTTTGCTCCTTTGTCCAGTCGTTTCAAACAGGCTGGAGTTGGTAAAAGAGCCGCTGCAAGCAAAAGGCCAAAGTGTCTGATTGCGAGACGGACAGTACCAGCAGCGCGATGGGCGCTCGGGTTTAGCTCGCAAAAGATGCACGGATGGTTCTTGCTTTTAGTTAGGCTCTAAGAAAATGAAAGAAAATAGACAATCTAGAACTAGCTTTTACTGGTCTCTCAAGACAAGAGGAGATATATATTTTGCGGTCTTCTCAGAGCATGACCGATGGCGCAGGTGGTACATGTTGACAAGGTGGATGTCAGGCGGTGGCGCGATACTCGCTATTTGTCAGTCGGGCGAACCATAAGATAAAACCTAGAATTAGTGAAATAGCCGGGGTTTCAGTTGCAGATAGAGAACTTTGATTGTTAGTCTCTGGTCGTATTTTCTTCCCTTTTCTCAGAACCAAAACCTTCTAACCAACCAGTCTTTACCTTCTCAGTCCGATTTGGAGGCGCCCGTGCCTTCAGGGATTGGTCTTCAGTTCGAAGTCCGTCCTCAGTCAATAGTATTCGCGGGATGCGCGCCTTTCAGTCTAGAAGGGCGCCAGTTCACATGGAGAAAAACATGAATAAACGTCAGCTCAAAGAAGTGGCCCGGACCGGCAAGTCGGTGTTCAAGATGCACATTCTTGGCGCCGCCAAGTCGGTTACCGGCTCTCTTTTCCTCTATGAACTGTTCGAGAAGGACCGCACGACCCGCTTTCTGGTCGATGCCGGTCTGACGGTCGAGAGCCCGCAGGCAGACTACAAGAAGCGCCTGCCGGCTGAAGTATCGCCCAGCAACATCGACTTCATCATCCTCAGCCACGCCCACGTTGACCACTGCGGCTATCTGCCCAAGCTGGTCAAGGACGGCTTCCGCGGCAAGGTGTATGTCACGCCGGCCACTTACGACCTGATGACCGTCATCCTGCCCGATTCCGGCTATCTGCAGGAAGAGCAGGCGAAGGCCCGGCTGAACCGGCATAACCGCCAGCAGCTGGCTGAAAAGCAGGCTGTTCAGGAAGGTGGTCGCGGCGCTGGTGCCAAGGACAAGAACGCCGGCAAGGACAAGAGCCTCGCCAAGAACCAGGCGCGCGGCAAGGCGGCTGGTCGCAATGCTGCTCCCGCTCCGGTCAAGGTGGAAGACTCCTGGAAGTTCAAGCCTCTCTATACGCAGGAAGATGCGGTGGAGAGCCTCAAGTACTGCCAGTCGGTGGACTATCACGAGCGCTTCCAGGTGACCGACTCGGTGGCTTTCACTTTCACCGATGCTGGGCACATCCTGGGCGCCGCCGTGGTCAATCTCGAAGTCGGCAAGGGCAGCCAGAAGCGCACCTTCTGCTTCACCGGCAACGTCGGTCGTCGCAACATGCCGCTTCTGCGCGACCTCGAACCGGTCGAGCAGGCCGACTATCTGATGCTGGAAGCCACCTATGGTGACCGCCTGCACCAGAAGCGCGACCGCCTCGAGGCGCTCTCGGTGATGCTCAATCAGGCGCATACCCGTGCCAAGCCGCGCCATCCGCGTTTCGGCTGTGGCGTCATCGTCATCCCTGCCTTCGCGGTGGGGCGTGCTCAGACCGTACTCAGCGACATCCGCGCCCTCATGGAGAGTGGCAAGGTTCCGGTCATGCCGGTCTATGTCGATGGTCGCATGACCAACAAGGCTACCGACGTCTATCGCAAGCATGTCGGCATTCTCAATGCCGAGACGCAGAGCGTGTTCGCCGAGGGCCGCGACCCGTACACCACGCCCAAGCACTTCACCGTCACCGAGTATCCGCAGTCGGCTGCTCTGCGGCGTATCCATGAAGAGCCGTGCATCATCGTCGGTTCGAGCGGCATGGCTGCCGGCGGTCGCATCGTCGACCACCTGGCGCACTGGCTGCCCCACAAGCAGAACACCGTCATGTTCGTCGGCTTCCAGGGCACCGGCACGCTCGGTCAGACGATCGTGCGCACCCGCGGTGACCGTCCGGACAGCGTCACGGCTTGCCCTGACTGCGCCAAGAGCGTGCGCATCAAGGGCAAGGACGTGCGTGTGCAGGCTGCCGTCGAGTTCCTGCCCGACTATTCGGCCCATGCCGACTACGAAGACCAGCTTGCCTGGCTGCGTAAGTTCAAGCGCCGCCCCAAGCAGACCTTCATCGTTCACGGCGATGACGGCGCGCTTGACGGGCTGAAGGACCACATCGAACGTTCGCTGAACTGGAAGGGTGTGGTCATCCCCGGCCCTCGTGAGGTTTTCGAACTGTAAGAGGGTCGCTTTCTGCGAACCAACTGGGCGGGGAAGAGCGTCGCGCTCTTCCTCGTCTCTCTAACCCAAGTGGAGAATCAATATGGGAATGCTCTTCCTCATCGTCATCTTCGTCGGCATGTATTTCGCCGCCGAATTTGCCCGCAGCAAGACTGCCGCTCACACCGCCACCATCCAGTCCACCGTCCTGCGCGCGTTCGTCGAAGCCCTCGTCTGGGGTCTCTCGGCCTCGCTCACCGGTCTGGTGCTCGGCCTGCTCATCGGCATGCCGGTGCCCTTCCTGAACTGGCTGGTGCTCTTCACCGGCATCGACTTCGTCTTCAACCTGATCCGTTCGCGCCGTTGAATGACGTGCTCGCCTAGCTAGCCTAGGTTTGCATTGAAGGGAGGTGGGGAATCTCAAACCAGAGATTCCCTGCCTTTTCTTCTTTTGAGTAAAACTAATAGACCGGTCTATCGAAAGCGGGCAAACAGCTCTTTGTCTTTTTTTGGTCTAGGTCTTTGGTTCTTTTCCTAGCTGCGCGAATTCTTACGTCGGCTTAATGGGGGTTTCCCCTATGCTTCTCAGAACTGGCGCTAAATATTTCCTTTATTTTTGGTCTTTGAAACCTGTAGTGGTTATTTATCTCCCGTTTCATCTTTTCAGAGCCAAAAAGAAGCCAAACAATCCTAGTCTTCAGTCAGTACAGTTTTTCCCTCGTCACTTCGGTGATGTTGGAGCTGATGGACTTTAGGACAAGGCTTCTTCAGGCGCTGGCAAGTGGCACTCTCGACCCTCCATGTACTTGGCGAGCCGGGCTAGTGATGACGAGAGCATCGTGAGTGAGTGACGTTTGCAAAGTCGCTCATTCGAATCTTTATCTCAACCGTATCTTAGGAGTTTGCCATGAGCGCTCAAGCTGCAGCACGTGTTTCTTCTCGGCGTCGGCTCAACCCTGCCGTTCTGCCGGACAACGTTCTTGAATTCAAGGAGTTCATGAACGCCAACCTCTTCGGCCAGCAGGAAGGTAAGGAGCTTCTCGCTTACTGCTACACGGCGGCCTTCAACCCGCTGCGTAACCGCAACAAGCCGATCGCCTTCATCATCAACGCCGGCAAGTCGCGCACCGGCAAGACCCACTCGGTCGAAATGCTCGCCCAGGTCATCCATGGCAACCCCAAGGCCTACCTGCGCATCGACATGGCCGAGTACATGGACCGCTACTCGCTCTCCAACCTCAAGGGTTCGGGTCGCGGCTACATCAACAACCAGAGCGCCCGGGACGAAGGCTACAACAACGTCCCCAAGGACCAGAAGCACGACTACGCCGAGTTCACCAACCACAACCTGGAATGGAGCAAGAAGGGCTCCACGGCGCCGGTGTCCATCGTCCTGCTCGACGAGCTCGACAAGGCCCACGCCGACGTCTTCCTGATGCTCCTGGGCATCATGGACCACGGCAAGCTCACCCTGGGCAACGGCGAGGTGGTGGACTTCACCAACACCATCTTCGTCTGCGCCTGCAACATGGGCATGGCCGAGGTCGAGCAGGAAGAGACCGGTGGCATCGGCTTCAACGCCAGCAAGAAGAAGCTGAGCAAGGAGGAAGTGCGCAACGTGGTGCTCGGTGCCCTCAAGCACAAGGCGCCGCCGGAGTTCCGCAACCGGGTGAACGAGCTGGGTGGCATCGCCATCTACGAAGAGCTCAGCCGCGAGCAGATGGAACAGGTGGTGGTGCGTGAGATCGCCGAACTGCAGAAGCGCATCCTCTCCACCGGCTTCCACTTCTCGGTCTCCGCCAACGAGGCGTGCCGCAAGCACATCCTCGACCGGGCTCTGGCCAACAACGGCAACCTGGCCAACGTCAAGAGCATCATCTCCAAGGAGATCGAGACCGCTCTCGGCGTGGAAGCCATGAAGAAGACGATCCGCATGGGCGACTATGTCGAGATCGGCGTTGCCACCGACAACGGCGTCACCACCTTCACCTTCGAGGCGGAAGACATGACGGCTCGCCTGATCGGCGCGCCCACCCTGTCGACCGCTGCTGACGGTGGGGAATCCGGTGCGGAAGCGGCTCCCGAAACGGGGCTGAGCGTCGGCGACGAAGATGCCCTGCAGGCCTCCCTCCATCGCGTGGGCAACCTGCTCGGCGTCGCTCCCAACGTCGTGCTCTTGGTGCGTCGTCCCTACGAAGCCCGTACGGGTGAGTTGGTCGTCGACCAGCTGGCCTCGCTGGGCATGCTGCCGGACGTCTCGCGCCTCTTCACCGGTCTGCACACCATGACCATGGTGGAGCGGATGATGGAAGCCAAGTTCCAGGCCGAGCGCTTCCCCGAACTGCGGGCGGGCTTCGTGCTGGAGCTGTCGGACGAGAAGTCGTACCTGGGCCTCAACGACCAGGTCAACAAGCTGGTGGAAGAGCTGGTGCGGTTCATGGGGGTGGAAGTGGTCGAAAGCCACATGACCCACACGGCGCCGTTCAAGTTCACCGTCCGGGTCAAGGCTCTCGAAGACAGCATGGCTCTCGCCAAGCTGCGCTTCCCCAAGCTGCTGATCAAGCGCGTCAAGGACGGCGACAAGTAAGCGCACCGCTCTGAATAGTGCCGGGGTTGACTGTTCGAAGGCGAAAGCTTTCGACGGTTGACCCCGGCATTTTCTTTTTTTTCATACCTGGGTACATGACACAGGAA
>MOYA01000003.1:750543-752330 GCA_001899315.1 Candidatus Obscuribacter phosphatis | reverse complement strand
CCGCATCTATTCATGCATATAGTTGTAAATATGTGTTTTTTGATTAAAACCGGACCTGCTGACCAGTTTGGCTGTAGAAAACTAATCACAAGTTGGTGATCAAGATAGCAAAGACGCAGTTTGGTGTGCTTTTGGCGAAATCGGCGCGTGTTTAGTCTGGCGATGTAGCTTCGCTTTGTTGGTCTGGTTGTTAGTTTCACTGTTTTGAACGTCAAGTTTCTCGCCAGGCAATTCGATACTGTTCTTGCCATGGAAACTCAGAAGCTAGATGGAGACTAAAGTTTCTGGACCGCTGCTTCACCAGTACTCCGATCTTCAACAGTTGCAAACGAAATGTTTCAACGGTCATAGCCTTCAGCCTCGCGCGTTTTCGCACCTCCCACGTGAGGATATATGCAAACACATGCAAGAAAAGCCTGAACTGATTTGCCTCGAACTCCTGACAGCTAGTGCGCCCCGACTGCAAATAAAGCTTTAGATCTTTGATCCAGTTTTCACACTGAGCTCTTGGACAGTAGCGCTTTTCGTACAGTTTTCGAGGTGAGCCGTTTTTGTGGTTTGTGATGACAAAACGAGTGTCTGGACCGATCATCGTATATTCAACGCGAAAAACAACCCGACGTGAATTTCTCCATTCACGAGCACTGTAGCTGAATTCACCATACTTTCTGATGTGCAATTCAGCTTCAAAAAGCTCCTGCATTCTGCCTTCATCTTTGCTCGCATATCGCATGGTCTGTTCTTTTCGCCTCAATGCAGCCTTTCTGTCACCGGGGTTTTGATACAGTCCATATTTCTTTAAAGCTGGACTCTGACAGCCGAATGCTTCAAATTCATCTTTGCATTTGAAGACTGTTTTCTCTGCATGATATTGAAAACCATTGTGACCTGCTGCCGCAATAAAGTAGGTGATATCTCGGTCTTCAAGGACATCAAAGAATTCACCAGAGGCAAAGCCTGCATCCGCTGTAAGCTCAATTCTCGTCCTAGGCCACGATAGCCGAATTTCTTTGACCAGCAATTTAATCGCCCGAATCGCGTCCTGAATAACATTCGCCGCCCCTGGCCTAAGTTGCGCCCATATCGGAAATCCATCTTCCGTAAAAATAAAAAGCGGTGCGAAACAGTAGGTTTCATAGAACCCACTAAATTCAATCATTTGCTGCCGACCATACGCTTCGTCGCAAGTTGTATCCATGGCTAAACGCAGTACCTGAGGAGTTTTCCTGGTTCTTTTGATGTATGTGTGAATCAAAAGCTTTTGCAAAGCCGCATTAGTAATGCTGTCAGCCTGATTTTCGAAACGAGACAAACTCGGCTGTGACGCTAAAGCCCGGTCCTTGCCTATCGCTAGCCGATGCATAGCGTCAAACCTTAACTGACTGGCATCATTGCAATCCTCATAGCCAGCGGCTATTCCATAAATCCGCTGCCGAAACATTTCAATCGCTTTGTGCTTGATAGCTCCTGGGCGCCGCTCATCGGTAATCGAAGAGCATGCATTCTCTGCCAAACCCAATATCTGGTCGGCTTTTCGCAATAGCAATAGTCCGCCGTCGCTGCAAACCCGCCCACCGTCGAACTCTAGGACGATAGGCTTCAAATTAGGCAAATCTAGCCTCATTTGCCCTTGCTTGTTGTCCGATTTCGTTTTAGACTGACGCATTCAAAAGTCCTTGTTTTTGGTTTTTCTGTCGTCTTGGTAAACACAGATTCTGAGCCAACTGACAAGGCTTTTGGCCTTTTTACTACCTTACTTTGGTATCACTCCGGCGAATAATCCCGGT
>MOYA01000003.1:708584-750405 GCA_001899315.1 Candidatus Obscuribacter phosphatis | reverse complement strand
GTATCACTCCGGCGAATAATCCCGGTCGACCGGATGTATGATACGCAGTAGTAAAAACGAAGCCTTGTATGGTTTGGTGGAAGTGGAACCGATATCGGTTCCACTTCCAGATACAAATCGCATCTTCAACAATTAATCCAATTCCGTTGAACTTTTTCCTGCAAAAGTACGTCTTATATTCAGACCCCACTGGCTGGAGCACTCGCTATGTTCAACTTTGGCAATTGTTCTTTCGCTTCAACGGCAGGCGCATCGCTTGACCTCGAGGATTATGCCCTGAATAGACAGAAACTACTGGATAGTTTTTCTGAAATATTTCCTGATGATCAGAAATGCTGGGAGCATCTTTTGGACAAGATGGTACTAAGTGGTCTGGTTCGGTGTTGGGGCTGTTCGGATCTGAAGCTCGAGATTTCTCCTTGCTTTCGCAAGTTTAGGTGTCTGATCTGTAAACGAAGCTACTTCACGACATCCGGGACATTTTTTCATGGTGTTCGTAAGATCCGTGCTTGGATGTTTGCTATTTGGATTATTGAGCATGGCTTTTACGTTAGCTCTAAGTGGCTCGCCCAAGCCATATCTGTATCCCAGTCAAGCGCCTTGCATATTCTCAAGACTGTGCTGACCGTTGCAGAAAAGAGTCAGAAAGATCTATCGAAGGAGGCTTTGAACACGAAGCTTTTCCATGATTTCTTTGCTAAACGTACCTGTTTGACGCCGGCTGGACAGAAGCCTGGAAAAGAATCTGGCATTGAAGAGGAGACACGGGATAGCTCTGCCAGTGCGGATAGCTCTGACAGTTCAGATGACTCTGTTAGTGATCAGTTTGAGGATGATTTGGCTCATAAACAGTCTTTTGAATCAACGTCAGAGAGTTCGAGCGAGGGTGCTAAAAATACAAAAGAGCATAGCGTAGCCAATCGTATTCTTGCGGTGCTAAGAGAGAGTGCAAAAAGTGTGGATGAGCTTTCTTTGGCACTCGGCGAAGACGAGCGGACTGTCTTGGTTTCAATAACTGAGCTTGAGCTTGAGGGCTTGATCTTTCGGTTGGGAGGAGGACGTTATTCTCTCAAAGACTCACCAGATTGCAGTGATGAGAACATGCCTCTAACAATCAGTCCGGCGGCATTTTTGGATGGTTCTTGTCCACGCGGAGTTGAACCCTTTGATTTGCGCTTCTTAGAAGCTCTAATGGTCTTTGCCAAACTGAGCAAAGTTGTATTGAAGGGAGTCAGTAGGAAGTATTTGGGACTTTATATAGCTGCAGCAAACGAGATCGTCGCACGTTCAATTCAAGCTGATGCACTAGACTTCTGCTTGCAGGCTGGTTATGTGGGCTCAAGAAAACTGAGAAAGTCTGTTACTGGTCTCAAGGTCGAATTCGTCAATCAGGTATCGAATTCGGTGCCATTGTTAATGGTCTGACCGCAGAGTATTAGGTCTCTCCTGAGACTGCTTTAAACTGGATCGAATGTCTCAAGAAGCGTCTTGATTGATTTTGTATGTGCTATTGCCGATTCTGGTCCGTATCCACCGGCTAAAGCCATCGCCAAGGGAATGCTTCTTTTTCGACATTCTGTAACCACATACAAATCTCGCCTGACCATGTCATCAACTGTCAGTCTCAGTGTTGCTAGTGGGTCGGTGACTAGCACGTCTGAGCCGGCGTTGTAGAAGACAAGATCTGGTTCTATCTTGTCGAGTACGAAAGGCAGCATTCTCTTTAGCTCGCTCAAATACTTGGGTCCGTCTGTGCATCTAGGCAGAGGCACAGAGAAATCTTCGTCCACCTTTGGATATGGGTAGACCGATTCGTCGAAGAAGTCTAGGACAGATAGGAATCTCTCGTTTCTTGCCACATTAGCAAAGCCATTACCTTGGTGAGCGTCAGTGTCAACAATCAAAGCTCTCTTAATCAGACCTTCTTCTTTCATGACCTTGAGGCTGATTGGACCGTCACAATAGACGCAGAATCCACCTCCTTTATTTCGGTCGGCATGGTGGTAGCCTCCTCCAATATTAATAGCTAGACCGTTCTTCATCGCTTCTCTACAAGCTTTTAGACTGCCACCTGAAGCTAGGCGCATAGGAAAAAGAAGTCGCCAATCTAGAATTGGACTGGGTACTAAACTTAGTATCGGAACCTCGAGGATTCTACTTAATACTCTGCTGTCTGACAGAGAGTCGAGGTAATCTTTGGTATGCACTTTCAGCAAAAGCGCTCTCTTGAGCTCTTCGGGATTGTGAAATTCCGAAGAGGTTCTCTTCTTTTCCTTGATGAGTGTATTGGCAATTTTTGCGTATTTCTTTGAATCAAAACTATGTAGTTTCTCGAAAGCCAGGAGTTTGAAGTTGTACTTCGCTGAATAAACCAAAGGTACTTTGCTCTCGCATCTTGCGATTGCCACTTCTTTATTGTTTGTTGATTTGAGCGATTCTGAGTTAGTAGTGGAACCGATATCGGTTCCGCTGGCAAGATTCGAATCGTCGATTTCAATTTTCCCCTTGTAGCCCTCTAGATTGACAACATCAGCACAATCTTCATCGAGTTTGTTGATTAATAGTGCAATTGCGCCAGGAAACGTGCACAATGAAATGCATGAAAGAATGATTTTTCGTTTGGATCTGTCCATATCTGAGCCTGTTACACTACTTTTTTGCTATACCCGTCGAGTCTCGATTACAATATTAGTTTTTCTATTTGAGTTGCTAACGGCAACTATTTCCAAACTGGGCTAATATGCTATGTGCTTGCATAGTGCTGTGCGGGTCTTTTAGAGGATGTCTTGCGGCTAAAGATCACACTTGATAGAAGGTTGGAAATTGACCTAAGCCGTCAGGTATACGAGCAGCTTAAAGGTGCCATACTGACGGGAAGAATCAAGCCCGGTGAGAGATTGCCTTCCTCTCGCGAGTTGGCTAGTCAGTTGGAAGTTTCGAGGCCGACCATCAATGCGGCATTTGACTTGCTCTCCTCTGAAGGATTTATCGAAAGACGGTTAGGTTCTGGCACCTTTATCAAGGAGCTAGATGGGCGATATTTGAGATTCAAGCGTTCCGAATCGAATGTGGAGTCCCCTGCGGCGTACTCCGAGTTGACCAAATTCGCTAAAAGTCTTGTACTTCGCCAGGAGAGAGACTTCGGCAGCGATTCTCTGCCAAATGCAGCATCGAGTTTCGCTCTTGTTCGCCAGCGTGCAGCCAGGGAGAAGGTTCAGGTAAAAGTTAGGGAAAAACTCATTGATTTTCAGTACGGCACTCCATCTTTGGCTGAATTTCCCATAGGTGAATGGAATCGTATTGTTGGGCGTAGTTCTAGAGTGCTGGGGCCTGAAGACCTCATGAAATCTGGTGCCGCTTGGGGTGAACTTTTCTTGCGCGAGAGTATCGCGCATTGGCTTCACCGGGTGCGAGGGTTGAATGTTAGTCCCGAACAGGTGATTGTGCTGCATGGTCTCAATCAAGCGATTGATTTGACGGCTCGGATTTTTCTGGAACCAGGTGTTTCAGCTCTTGTTGAAACTCCAGGATATCAGAGTTGCCTGCAATTGTTTGCTAGTGTTGGAGCAAATACTCGCCCTGCTTTTGTCGATCAAGATGGCTTGGATTTGTCGATCTGGACGGGGCGATATGGTCGTCACCTTGAGAGGTTGCGCTTGATTTATACCACTCCGTCCCATCAATTTCCGACAGGTGTGACAATGACTCTGGAGCGCCGTTTGGAGCTTTTGGAGTTTGCTAGACGAAAAGGGGCGTTTGTTTTTGAGGATGATTTTGATAGTGAGTATTTTGCTGAAGGCAAGCCCTTGCCGGCATTAATGAGTCTGGATAAGTTTCAGAGGGTCATTTACTGTGGCACCTTCAATCAGCTCGTTTTTCCTGCTCTTGGTTTAGGCTATTTGGTGGTGCCTGAATCTTTGATTGAGATTTATCGAAGCGCTTGCTCTCTCTTAATTGAGCCAGTTAGCTTGATTTTGCAAAAGTGCTTGGATGAATTTGTGCGCTCCGGTGAGATGGAAAGGCATTGGAGAAGAAGTCTTTTGCTCTACGCCGAGCGCCGTCAGGTGTTTTTGAATGAAATTGACAGGCGATTTGGGGATGAAGTACGGAGACTTGGCTCTGCTACTGGTGTTTTCACGACTGTGCAGTTCAGAAGTTTGACCACGGCAAAGAGTCAACAGTTCAGAGCTGAAGCTAGAGCCAGAGGGGTTCTTCTCTATCCGATGTCACATTTTCTTGGTGAATTTTCGCTCGAATGCCGAGATGAAAAACTAACCGAACTTATCAGAGCCGCTCTCTCGGCTAGAGATGCCAATGCTGCTCAGCAATTTATTTTCGGTTTGGGGGCGGCTAAGCGAAATCAAATTACTCGAGGGATAAAGATCCTCTCTCAAGTTTATTCTGAGCTTATTTGATTGATTGGTTTTGATTGGGTCGTTTGATTCGTTTGAAACTTACTTCTGAGAAGAGTCTGCAGCATCTTCTGGTTTGGTTTCGCTATTGGCTTTTTCAGCCATTCCGGCTACTTCAGCGCCCGAGGATGTTTGAGAAGAGGCAGTGCGAGCCACTTTCTTGTTTTTGAGTTTGCTCATAAGACCGCTTTTCATCGTGGCAAATTTACTTTCTTTCGGGGACTTTTCTTTTTTTGATTCTTCAGAAAGAACTTTTGCGTATTTCTTGTAGTCGCTGTCTTTTGGGAACCTGTAGGTTGCTTGCGTGGGGAGTTGAGCCTGAGCGCTCAAGGCTGTTAGAGAAAGGGCTGTTGACGCCATAATGATTCTTCTCACTGAGCGAAGGCACAAACCATTGTTATTCATTGCTTTCTCCGGGCTGAATTTCTGACTTCAGTAATGCTTTAGACGACTTTAGCCGATTTTGACTGATACGGCTGATACGGGACATTATGATAGCAGGCTCTTCTTCCCTTTGACTGTATAATACTATCGCATATCAGAGAGAGGTGCAAAAAATGAAAAGGGTAGAGGTCTGGAAGACCTCTACCGATAAGTGTTCGCGGCTTCAGCAGCTTTCGGCGCCAATTAGCGAGTGTTTTATTAGATGGTCTTTATCTTGTCCGCTGAGACCGCTGCTCGCCTGGTCTTGTAGGGCAAATTCGGCTCAGAGCCGGAAGAGGTGGTGAAGCCTGCCGAAGATGTCCAGGGTGACAGGGTGGTTGTTGCCGAGGTGCGCTTCCAGAATGTGCAAGGCTTCCACGAAGTTGTGTCGAGCATTGATTTCGTCGCCTTTGCTTTCCTGAAGCTGCGCCAGGTCAGCCAGGGCGTAGCCGAGCACCTGATGGTTGGCCCCGAGCTTCTGGCGAGCGATGGACACTGCATCGGCGTAGAAACCCTCCGCTTTGTCGAACTCTTGCCAGCGCTGATGCTCGCCGCCTTGCTTGATCAGGTCGGCGATTTCGCTCAAGGTCGGGCAGCCCTTGTCATTCGGTTCGCCGGCTTCGGTGAGTTCATTCTCGGGAAGAATCAGAGTCGTCTGCGGTTTTGTCATGTTGGTCCTTTCAAGGGATCGAGGGATTTAGCTGTTTCGACAGAAGGATGGCTTTTCTTGCTCTGCTTTTCTTCTCTCTTTTCTTCTCTTCTATCACTGCTGGTTCAGACAAGCGTATGGTTCTTTGGGCTGGCAATCTTGGCGTTTCCAGAACGCGGTCTTGGTGTTTTTAAGATGCGGTCTGGCTGTCTCCAGAACGCGACCTAGAGAACTGGAAATCCAGAACTTTGTGAGCGACTTCATTCCTTGCCTTAAGCTTTCTGAGGAACGATTCGGGTCTGCCGGTGGCTGGTTTCTGAACTAGTAGATGATAGGATACCTGAGGTAAGAATTGAAAAGAGACTTCTGTTGTACGACAGGGGTTGCGGACTAAGCAGCTAATTAGAACTCTCGCTTTACAAGTGCTGCGAACGCTTCAGAGTTTGCGTTCCTCGGGAAAGGGGCGAGATGCGACCGAAGAAATTTGGACTAGTTAAGCCAGATCGATGTTTGCGATTTAATGAATGCCCCGAAAAGCTTGTGAAAGGAAGGCTTTTTTCGATATTGCAATCATTATGACAATGCTAAGATTGTAGTTTCGGTTTGGATTTTGGCTGGCGCAGGTGCGCTAGCGAGAAGCCAGTCAAATAGGGACCCGATTTCGGAAATTGACTTGGTTGATTGAGGGTACTGGATTTGCTGAGGAGATTTAGTCAGCTCAAGAGCCTTAGTCAGGCAAGCCCAAAGGATTGAATGGTTGAACTTGTAGACATCATTGAAGTTGAAAATTTAGCCAAGCGTTTCGATAACTCTGTCGCTATACAAGACGTCTCATTCACCATCAAGAAAGGCGAATTTGTTGGGCTTCTTGGTTCAAACGGTGCTGGTAAATCTACCACGATTCAGATTCTGCTTGGGCTTATCACGCCATCTGCAGGAAAGGTGAGAATCTTTGGCTTGAGCCCATGGAAAGAGAGGGTTCAGGTTTTGGCCCGCACAAATTTTAGTTCTGCCTATGTCGCAATGCCTCCTAACTTGAAAGTGATTGAGAATCTGGAAGTCTTTGCCAGGCTCTACGGCGTCAGAGATCGAAAAGCCAAAATTCAAGAGTTGATGTCCTTGTTTGGAATAGAACAGTTGTCACAGAAAATGACTGGGGCGCTTTCTTCCGGTGAGTCGACTAGGGTCAATCTGTGCAAAGCACTGCTCAACGACCCAGAACTTTTGCTCTTGGACGAACCAACTGCCAGCCTAGATCCTGATATCGCCGATAAAGTCCGAAACTTGCTTAAACAAGTACAAAAAGAGCGAGCCTTAACCGTGGTCTATACTTCGCACAATATGATTGATGTCGAGGAGCTTTGTCAGAGGGTATTGTTTTTGCATCAAGGTCGCATAATCGCCCAGGGAACGCCTGCCGAGCTGGTGGCGAATCTTGGGGAGGAGTCACTAGAGGAGGTCTTTATCTCAATTGCTAGAGACAGAGTGCGGCTTCCTCATAGCCAGCAATAAGAGCAGAGCCTGCAATTTATGCACATTCAAGAATTAATTCAAAGAGTACTTGGGCGAAAGAGGTTTGAGGAGGCGTCAAGATGCTAGTCGTGCGTTTAGACAGGGTCTTTGCCTTGTGTTATCGCTATTTTTTAGTGCTCTCTCGAAGTAGTTTTCGGGTGATGGACATTGTCTTCTGGCCTGTTATGGACCTCCTTGTTTGGGGCTTCGTCAGTAGCTACTTCGCGAAAAGTGGTGGAGTGGTGTCGCCAGCGGTGTCTTTTCTGGTTGGCGGTATTATCTTCTTTAATGTTCTCTACCGAGCCCAGCAGTCTATTTCTGTTTCTTTCCTCGAAGATCTGTGGTCCAGAAACCTCTTGAGCATTTTTGTCTCGCCCATAACTGTTGCTGAGTTCGTTTCGGCTACATACGTGGTAGGCGTGGCGCAGTCCGTAACGGTCACTATCATCATGTCGCTGATGGCTTCTTTGCTCTATGCCTTTGACATATTTTCAATGAGTTGGTACCTCATTCCGCTTTTTGTCAATTTATTGGTTATGGGATGGTGGCTTGGTCTTGGCACGACGGCTTTCATTTTGCGCTATGGCTATCAAGCTGAAGCGCTGGCTTGGGCTGTTCCCTTTCTCCTCCAACCGGTCAGTGCTGTTTTTTATCCTGTATCAGTTTTGCCCACAGCTTTGCAGGCGATTGCCTGGCTGTTGCCCTCTACTTACGTGTTTGAAGGTATGCGCAATATTCTGCAAGGGGGAGCCGATTCAACTTCGACTCTGTATCTTGTCAAGGCAGCTCTCTTCAATTTGCTCTATTGGACGGTCACAGTGGTGTTTTTCGGCAAGATGCTAAGTCGGGCTAGAGAACGTGGCTCGCTAGCCAAGATTGTTGTCTGAACTGAACAATGCAAAAACAATGGAAACCGTTATCAAATCTGAATTTGCGCGATTTTGAATTGATTCGATAATTTAACTATTCTGAGAAACGCAGCCTGAGCCTGTATTCATTGTGTTGAGTTAGGTATGGTGTTGTATTTGGTGTTGACGAAAGAACGCGGGCTTGTTTCAATGTTGCTAGAACCGCATGAAATGACACTTTCAAGCATTCGGTTTTTGAAAAACGTTATCATTTTTATTTGTGAGTTGAATTGGGAATCGTTTTCAAACAAGTTACCAAGGCAATTTCTAAAGAGTATTCAGGAGAACAGAAATGAGTTGTGATAAGGAACACAAAGGGCACGAGCATAAGCACGGAGCTGGCTGTGGGCATAAAGTCGTAGAGCATGAAGGACATCAGGACTATCTCCATGACGGGCATCTGCACAATGTGCATGGTGACCATGTTCATGACCACAGCTTAGCTGTAGGCGGTGCCAACAATGCTAGTTGTACGCCTGAGCACAAGTGCTCGGGGCACGATACTGCCCACAAACATGAGGCTGGATGTGGGCATGAAGCTATTCCGCACGGCGACCATGTTGATTACATAGTGAGCGGACATTTGCATCATCCTTGCGGTGATCATTGTGATGATCATGGTCCGGTAAAAGTAAGCTAGTTATAGACTGCTTAGGGTTCTTTGGAGAGAGGGTGCTTGGTCGCCCTCTCTTTTTTAGAGAAACTCCGAGGCGAAATTTGAACCGATATCGGTTCAAGAGCAAGGTGACCCAGACAGCTAAACCGATATCGGTTCAAGGGCAAGGTGACCCAGACAGCTAAACCGATATCGGTTCAAGAGCAAGGTGACCCGGACGGTTAAACCGATATCGGTTCAAGAGCTACCCCAAAACTTTCGCTGAGCAAATTCACCTTAAAACCAGCATGGCGTCAGACATAGTCTTTCTTGACAAGCAGTAGTACTTGTCAGCTTCGCCTTCTCTGCGCATGCGACTCAAAAGGACGCCGTGGTCTTTATAGATCAGAGCCAGACGCCTTTTCAACAGGCTTCCGAGAGTGCAATGCTCCCCAGTCTGAGTTGAGAGAAGTAGATAACCTTTTAGGGAAGCCGTATGGAGAAGCTCAGCCGCCTTTTTGAAATGTTTTTCCGCCTTGAAAAGTAAGCCTAAATGGCAGTAAGTCAAGGCTATTCGATGGTAGAGCAAGCCGAGTAAAGCTTCGTCTGCGCTGCCCGCAGTCTCGGCAAGTGCGATTGAGCGCTTTAAGAGTTTTTCTGATTGCCAGCTTTTGCCTGTTTTGAGACAATTGCAAGCCAAGAAGTTGAGGTCTGAAAGAAGAAATTCTTCAAGAGCGAAGCTTTGCGTCAGTGCCAGACTTTCTTCGAAAAGCTCTTCTGCTTGCAACCATTCACCTCTTTTGAGGAAGCAACGCCCAAGTCGGCTTTTGACGCGGTGGAGGGCTTTGAAGAAGGCTTGCTTTTCTTTCAGGTCGCATGATCTTACGAAAGGAAAAGAACTCGGGAATAGAGATTTGTAAGATTCATTGTCAACCTCAAATTCAGTTTCTCCCTTAAGCTCGTTGTCGTTGACTGGCAAGTGTTTATGATCTAGCTCCGAAACTAGCCTCAGAGCTTCCCTCGCAGCTGGAGAATCTTGAGCTTTGCTCTTCTCTTCTTCTCGAAAGCCTGCGTTTCGGGCAGTTTCGATTAAACCTATCGCTTCTTCTAGTCTTTGCGGGGTCATAGCTGGCAATTCATTGACTGTTCTTGAGGCTGCAGATAGCCTATCTTGCCTTTTGAAATAGCCGCTCAGTTCAGGCAGATCTCGCCGAGTCAGAGTGTTTTGGCTGGGCGGCGTTTGCTTCAGTCTGTGCAATTCAAGAATACATTCAGAGACAGTGCGGTCGGTTGTGAAAACTTTGACCATACAGGCAGAAGCATCACCGGTACTCAAATTGCCGTTTTTGACCATTTGTTGAAGGTTGAGAGCGGCGTCCAAAAGGGCTCTAGTGATAAAGCCTCTTGCCACTAGCATTTCACCAATTGGATGTCCATGCGCTAAAGCCAGTTCTAGGGCTTGGCTTATGTCTGTTTGGGTGAGTATACCGGCGCGGACAAATAACTCGCCAAGGCGTACCGTGCTTGCTGGCTTCGCGCTGCTCACTGATTTTGCTGCACTTAGTGCGCCTGAACTTCTGTCTGGCTGTTCTTTTGAGCCGGCTTCGTTTAGCCTTTGAGCGATTTTTTCTTGCTGCTCAAGGCTATTTTCCTCTTCTAGTTCTGCTTGTTGATATTGCAGTTGATATTGCTGTGGTGGTTTTTGTGGTGGTGGTGGTTGTTGTTGTTGTTGTTTTTCTTCTCTTCCTTCTTCTTCTTTGCTTTCTTCGCTTGGTATTGTCGCCGCCTTAGGCGAGAATTCAGGCGACATCAGCTTCAAGAACTGACAGGGGTCTTGGTTAAGAGCCTCTACTACCTGGCTTCTGGAATAAAGTCCGTCGCGGATGCGAATCTGCAGTTCCAGGGCAGCCTCAATGTAAGATTGGCTCAACAGCCCTTCCTTGACTAGCTGCAGACCAAGCGGCTCTCCGCTTTCCATTGACTTAATCGAGACGGCTTGCAGTGCTTCGGCTGAGATAGCGCCTGCTTCAAGCAAGAGTTCACCCAATTTACAGGTTTCTTTTTGAGAGCTGAGGTGCAGATTGACTTGATTTTGCCCTTTGACCATCGCAAGAGCGGCTTCAAAGCCCAGTGCCATGCTGCAGGCCTTTGATAAGGCTCTAAAGGCTGTGTGACTATCTATCACTCCGTCTCGCAAAAGCGATTGCGCTTGCAGCGCTGCTTCGAGATTTTCTCTACTCAGCTGTCCGCGATTTATCAATGTTTTGCCAAGCAGTCTGGCACGGGTGCCCGAGTCTTTTATGGCTTCATCGATTTCTTTTTGGGATACAAGCCCGGCTTTAACCAAGAGCTCGCCGATTGGTAATTCGGCAGCATACACTTTCAAGTCTCTCAGACCTCAACGTATGTTTTGTGGAGAAGGAGGTGGGTTTCCAGTAGATGCCTTATGTATTTTCATACATGAGGTCTGATCATAAGGCTAAAACTTTATCAGAATGCATCAGCGTTACTTACCTGAAGTATGTGTTTACATTGATATTGAGCTTGTTCAAATGACTGAAAGAAAGCATGGTGCAGTCGGGCAGGCGGTTTGTTAGATTGAGGGTGGCGTTGAAAAGTGAACAAACTTTCAAAAGTTTTTGATTTATGTCACTTGTTGCCATAATTTTGGAACGCTTTCGGTGGTTTTTTAGAGACGGTTGACCATGAAGACTAATGCAGTTCGAATTCTTGATAGCCTCAATATTGACTACGAGTTGAAAGAGTATCAAGTCGACCCTGATGACTTGAGTGCAGAAACAGTGGCAAGCAAAATAGGCTTTCCACCCGAGCAAGTCTTCAAGACCTTGGTGGTTCGCGGTGATCGCACCGGCATACTTCTTGCCGTCGTTGCCGGTGACGCCCAGCTAGATCCCAAGTCATTGGCTCGTTTGACAGGCGATAGAAAATGCGAAGTTGTGCCCCTGAAAGAAGTACAGCCTCTCACCGGTTATATCAGGGGTGGTGTCACCGCCTTGGCTTGCAAAAAGGATTATCCGGTTTTTGTTGATGAAAACGTCTATCTATTTGAAAAGATATCTATATCAGCAGGAGTGCGGGGCACCCAGATAATCATTGATCCAGAAAGTTATATTCGAGTGACCAAGGCTCAAGTCGGCGCCATTGGGAGAAAAGACCCCTAGCTGTTGGCTCGCTTGTTGCGGCTTATCTTCTTACGTAGGCAAAGTCGATGAAGGCGTTGGTTTCATCCACCATCAGAAGTTTCACTCTTACTTCATCGCCTACATCCAGTCCAGATCCGCCTTCTACGATGCGTCCTTCTGCGGGTGGCTTGAGTAGTCTGACATAAACTTCGTCGTCTTTGACACCAGTGACGATACCATCGAAGGTGCGCCCGATTTGGCTTTCCAACAAGCTTGCCGCTGCAATTTTGCGCATGGTCCGCTCGATTTTCTTGGCCAGGCTGGTCTTACGGGTGCATTCGAGGGCCAGGTCTGAGAGTTCGTCTTCGCTGTAGGGACAAGGTTGTCCATCAATAGCTGCCTTAAGAAGTCTCTGGGTAATGAGATCTACATAGCGGCGATTGGGTGCGGTGGAATGGGTGTAATCGTTGACTGCCAGGGCGAAGTGTCCAGGATTATTTTCACCGGGCGGATCAAGAATATATTCGCCCTTGCCCAAGAGTTTGACGATGCGCAGAGACAAATCGGGAAAGCGAAGTGGATCTCGCTCTCGCATTTTCAGCAGGAATGCTTGCAGGGCGCGGGCATCGGGAGTTTGAGGCAGGTGCTCTCGGTGGAAGGCTGCTAGTTCGACTATTTTGGGCCAACGTTCCGGGGTGCGTACTACCCTTTTGATCGATGGATAGCCTTTCTGGTCAAGATAGCCTGAAACAGCCATATTCGCGACGATCATCAGGTTTTCTATTAAGTCACGGGCCGGGTTCTCTTCCACAAGCTCAAGGTCTAAAACTTGTCCTTCAACTGCCACTGCTCTTGCTTCAACTGTGCGCAGAAAGAGTGAACCGTGTTTTTGCCTCAGTTCGGCTATAAGTTCTTTGATATGGTTTTGCAGAAGAATTTGCTCGGTCAGTCCGGCAATTTTCTTTACTTCGCGAGGCACCGAACTCTTGCCGTCCAGCCAGTCGCCGATGCTGCGATAATCGAGCTTGGCTTTGTTTACCACTAAGGCGCGGTAGACCTTGCTTTCTATGACATGTCCTTTGCTGCCGACGGTCATTTCATAGACCATGGCCAGGCGCTCGATATCAGGCAATAGCGAGGTCATATCGTAGCTGAGCTCGTCGGGCAACATCGGAAAGTTGATTATGCCGGTATAGACCGAGGTGGTATTCTGTCTGGCTGCCTCATCGATTGGGCTCTTTTCCGGCACAAATGAGTCGACATCGGCAATGGCGATATAGACCCTGGTTTCTCCGTCTGATAATCTTTCGGCATATTCAATTTGGTCCAAATCTTTCGAGTCTGGATTGTCTATTGAAGACCAGAGCAAGTGCCGCATATCTTTGGTTGCCGACTTTTTGCCTAGGGTCAGCAAGCCTTCGCCGTTGTCGAATTTATGCAAGAGGTCGCGAATCTGTTTGCGCGCTTCTTCTGAAAAGACAGAGCGCATGCCGTTTAGGGCCATTTCAAGTCGAGCACGGTCTCGCAGATCTTGCTTTGGTGAGCGCAGCATCGGCTCTCGGTGAGAGTCTTGATGGTTTTTGTGGTGCCGGTTTCTTCTTCTGGGCAAATTTTAGGCTCCTGCTTCGACTATTTGTGACCGATTTGCAACATATCTTGGTTATATTCCCGAGCGCATCAAGAGCCAATATTCTAACAAAAGGCAGAATAAGGCATATTGCACCCTGTGCCAAGTCTGCTTATACTTCTCGGGCGCAGCCCTGAAACCCAAGGCAATTGCCTCTCAGCCCAAAGGACAGCCCTCTATGAACTCGGTATTTCTTTCGCCGCATTTTCCGCCGAATTTCGATACTTTTGCTCTTCGCCTAAGAGAGTGCGGCGCCAATGTTCTAGGTGTGGCAGACCAGCCCTATGAGAGCCTTAGCCCTTTGCTCAAGCATTCCTTGACCGAATATTACTATGTTTCAGATATGCATGATTATGACCAACTTGTGCGCGCACTGGGTTATTTCACCCACAAATACGGCAAGCTAGATCATATCGACAGTCACAGCGAATATTGGTTAGAGACAGAAGCTAAATTGCGCACAGATTTCAATATCGATGGTATCAAAACCGGTGAGATTGAGACGATAAAATGCAAGTCCAAGATGAAAGAGATTTTTCGTAGTGCCGGGTTGAGTCCGGCTCGGGGGGCTGTTTGTCGTGATGCTGAAAGTTTTTGGAAGTTTGTTTCGGAAGTAGGATATCCGGTGGTTGCTAAACCCGATAACGGTGTTGGGGCGGCAGCAACTTTTAAAATTGAAAATAGAACTGATGCCGAAAGATTTATAGTAGAGAAGCCGCCTCTAGACTATATTGTAGAAGAGTTCGTCAAGGGCGATATCGTTACTTTTGATGGCTTGGTTGATCGCGACGGCGATCTGGTCTTCTCTTCTTCTTTGCGCTACAGCAGTGGCATTATGGATATCGTCAATCAAGACGATGATCTCTTTTATTGGGCGGTGAGAACCATAGAACCAGAGCTTGAGACGCTTGGTCGTGCCGTTTTGAAGGCTTTTGATTTGAAGGCTCGTTTCTTTCACTTCGAGTTTTTCAAAACCGAAAGTGGGCGCATCGTTCCTCTTGAAGTGAATATGCGTCCGCCTGGTGGGCTGACTCTCAACATGTTCAACTATATGTTCGACTTTGATGCTTGCCGCGTTTGGTCCGAGATGATCGTGCAAGGCAAGAAAGCCAATTATGCGCTCAGACCATATTTTGTAATTTATGTCGGACGCAAAGACAGAATGAATTACAAACTCAACCACTTGCAAGTTGTTGAGCGCTACAAAGAACTTCTGGTGCACGATGAACGCATCCAAGAAGTGTTTGCCAGAGTAATTGGCAACCATGGCTATATCTTGCGCGATCAAGCTCTAGAGCCACTTCTGGAGTCAGCTCGGCAAATGCTCAGCCGTTCCTAAACTATTCGTTTTCTAAAGCTTCTGCCTCAAGATTGTTTTGATTGATTTCGCGGCTGAGCCATGCCGGATATTTGTTGTCACTAGTCAATTTCAAATAGCTTTGGCTGGGGTCGAAGAGCTTGGTTTGTCTCTCTCCATTCATATTGACATTGCCTGAGAAGTTCTCCACTAGTTTTCTCGCCTCTTCCCCGCTTGCATCGGTAATGTTTAGTTCGGCAAGCATTTCTCTAGTGGTTTGCCTGATCAACTCTTGTCTTGGATCTCTTCTGCCGGCCTCTGAGTCTAAAGCCGGATTATTCATTTCTTGGCTTGAGTTTAAGCCGATGCGGCTAAAATAGAGATGTTCAAAAGGGGCGGTGAGGGCGTCTAGTCTTTGCTTCTCATCGGCTTCCAAGCCGGCTTTATCGCCGCTGTCATACAAGTCGAGTCGGTTTAGATTTTTAACCGGGTCATTAGGGTCGGCTGCCTTGATGATGTCAATGTCTTTGACCGTACCGTCATTTCTATCTAGATGAGCCTCTAGATATAGCGGGTCTTCCCCTCCTCGGTTGTGTTCAGTTACTTTTCCCTGCAGGTCTTTCACCAGGCTTAGTCTTTGATCATCGGTCATCTGACCGATTTCATCTCTGAAAGAGTCGCCGCTTCCACCTCTGACGCTGTCTGCCACGATTTTTTCTGCCAGTTCTTTTGTGCCCTGGTTTCTATCGGCCTGGTCCACCATGCTTAATCTGTCCTTTGAAATTTTGTAGAAATTGAGTAACTGGTCTTGCCTTGAAGCAATATACCCCGCTTGTGCAAAGATCCGTCGGTTAACCGATGGGGCTGGAAGCAGCCGGCTGCTAGCCTGGAATTAGACGGTTGCGCCAGAGGAGAGTTTGCGCGGTCGTGATAGACGGTGACGGTGTTGGTGACGGTTACGGTTACGGTGTTGGGTTGGTTGCTAGATGGTTGGTTTAGGTTCGAACAAGGCGGGTGGCAGATGGCGTTAACGGCGGATGACTATAGAAGACTGACTAGACTGGATGCTTCAGCAATGAATACCAAGTCTAGGGCGGAGGCAGCCAGAAAGATGGTGGAGGCGCTGGAGCAGTTAAAAGGGGCGGAAGACGGAGAGAGTTTGTATGACAGTTATTGGCTCACTCACAAGCTTGGTAACCTCTTACTAGAAATTGGCGATACTGAAAGTGCTACCGAATGGCTCATGCAATCTATGGACTATTGGCAGCAGTATAAGGCGCGAAGCCTCGTTTGAGCCTAGCATTTATATGATGCAGGGCGGTGTTTTGATTTAGAAATAATGGGGTTGAGCCAAGCAGCGCTAAGTTGCAGCACCACTAAATTAACCTATAATCGAGACATCCCCTAGGCAGAAAAACTGAGAATCATGAGGCTGGCACATTATTGGCTGCTTGCTAAGGCTTTAGTATTTGCTTGTGCGCTGATTGGCATCGACCCGTTTGGATCTTCTGGGTCTGGATCTTCTGGGTCTGGATCTTGCGCTTGTCTGGCTCGTGAGCTTGCCGGTAAGGGCGCTGCCGATGAAAGAGCCAAGAACGAATTTCTCAGGCTGGCGGCTTACTGTGATAAGACTCGTAAGCTCCTCATGTCTAGTCGCTTTCAGCAGGTGGTTAGAGAAGCGGACGGGGCGATCAAGGACTTCCCCGGTCAGGCTATGCCCTATTACTTTCGGGGGGTAGCCTATACCGAACTGAATGAAGCCAAAGCTGGGCTTGCCGATTTGGAGGTATATGAGCGCATGCAAACGCGGGCAAAAATTCCCATCGCTGAAGGTTATGTGTTTGATTGCAAAGCCCGCAACTTTGCCGAGCTTGGGCAGTGGCACAAGGCTTTGTTTGAAGTAGAGAAGGCTCAAAAGAGTGGGAATTCTCTGGAGCGGTTTAAGCTGAAAGGACAGATTCTACGCAATTTAGGACGGGAGGAGGAAGCGGCACAAGAGTTCATCAAGGCTCTCAAGATAGATCCTAAGCATTATTGGTCGGCATATGAACTAGCCCGTTCGTACGAGAACCGCAAAATGTACGATAAAGCTGTCGAGTCTGCCTCGCAAATGATTAAAATAAGACCGACCGAACCCTATGCTTACGGCTACAGGGCCCAACTTTTCAAGAAAATGGGTAAAGCCAAAGAAGCTCTTAAGGATGAACAGAGTGCCAAACAGATGGCCCAATCAGAATTTCCCTTCTAGATCTAGAACCAGTTCTTCTTTCTTTCTCATGGGGCTTTGCATTACTGTAGTGCCCTTCCTTGTTGGTCTGGCAGCGCTGGCTTCGATGTATTTTGTGGTGCTTGCCGGTCAAAATTACGCCAGGCAGGCTGAAGCAATCTGGGGTTCCTCGCAGGCTGTAGAAATTGCTTTTGCCGATCTGGTCTTGCACGGCTATCGTAAGCTCAGTCCAATTTTTTCCGGCGAGGCAGTTAGCGAACTGCAGCTGCCGGAAAAGCTCTCGGGGCAACCGCCTGTGCAGGATGCCAAGGCGGCTGAACTGGTTAGTTTATGCCGGTCGCTGCAGTCTGTTGTCGATAAAGAGTCAAACCGTCTGGCTGGTCAAGCTTTTCACAGCAATCAGGAGAGGCTGGTCAGTTATGCCGGACTTTCTCTCAAAACCCTGGGGGCGGCAGGCGCAATTGATAATTATCTGAAAGGCAACGAAGAGCAGGCGGAAGCCATCTGGTCGTCTTGGCAGCGGCTCTGTTCTCTATTTTGGTTGCTTGCTTGGCTGTCTATCGCTGGAAGCATCGCTCTGGCTTTGATGATTGCATCCTATTTCAATAGGGGCATTGTGGCGCGTCTTTTAGCCTTAGAAAATTTGGTCGGGGCTTTGGGTAAAGGGCAATTTGCTATTGAACAATTGGATGAGAAGGCCATGGTGCCGTATTCATCTGCAAAGCCGGCATTCGGGTGGTCTACCGCCAATGCTTTCCTTTCAATCGAGCAAGCTTTCACCAGGCTCTTTGGCGAAATAAACAAGAGTCGTCGCGAGAGTGCGGCGATTGTCGGTTTATTGGCCGCAGATTTAGACTCGACAGTGCGAGGTCTAGGTATTGAAGCCGACATCAACGAGGACAGATCGCGCAAGATAAATGCTGCTTTGCACAAAATAAGCGATTTTGCCGGCGAGCTAAAGACCTTATCTGGGGTGGTTCTGCCTGCCAGCCTAGAAAAGCTTTCTAACTCTGAATTTAGGGTGAAAGACGCTGTTGAAAAGGTTTTCTTGGAACTCTCGGCGCTGGCGGCAAGTAGAGAGATTGAGCTTGTTTTTGAAGGCAGTGAGCAGACTTTTCTAGTCACTGACCGAAGGATATTCGAGAATGTTTTAGCCAATCTGCTCGGTAATGCCATTAAGTTTGCGCCGAGCCCTTCCAGGGTTAGAGCCGTGCTCTTGAGACCGCCTTCGAATAGTGGACTTTGGCAAGATGGTTTGCTTTTGCAGATAGTCGATAGTGGTCCGGAGCTCAGTCAAGAGCAGGTGGAGCAAATTTGGGGGACCGCAGACAGACAGAATAGAGAAAGACAGACAAATACTGGTCTTGTCAGCGAGAAATTCGGACAAGGTTTTGGGCTGGGCTTAGCTTTCTGTCGCCTTGTTCTAGAGCGTTGCGGCGCGCGGCTTTCTTATAGCAAAGAAGAAGGACAGTCTATCTTCAGCCTCGCTTTTCCATCTCGGCAGTTGGATATTCTTGAATTTAGTGCAGTCGATGGCGATAGAGACCGGGTTCCTACCTCAGAATCAGCTGTGCAAGTATCTCCATTTCTCAGAAAGACAGTCTTGCTTCTCTGCCTTCCTATTTTGTTTCAGGGCTTTCTTTTTGGGGCTCTGGCAGTTAGTGTGCTCGACTCAGATAAGTTATTGATGCAAATAAAGTCTAGACAAGAAATCAGTGCTTATGCCGGTCGGGCTTGGCTGAATTTGTTCGGGGGCGGCTATTGGACGGCTCTCTCTCTAGCTATGCAGAATAGTCGTTATGCCGAACAAGCTTCGGCATCTTTGGTGACCGTGCGCAAGCTTTTAACCAGGCTAGATCTTAGTTCTCGCAATGAGATGAAAGATGAGGCTCTTTGGCGCGGAGTCATCCCCACCGTAGAGGGTGAATTGAGCCGATTAGATTCGGCCTTTGAGTCAACTATGGCATCGGTCGGCTTTGGGCGAGAAGACATGCTTGGTTCGCTGGCATTTTCGATCAAGCGAGGACAACTCTTTTCTCTGCGCATGATGCAGGTCTTATCGGGACAGTTCAGACAAATCGATGAAATTCTCTCTCTGCAGGCTCAGCGATTTGTTTTTTTGCAATTTCAGTTTTTGATTTTGACCTTTCTATGTCTGGCTTTTTGCATTGCTTTGCCGGTCGTATTCAGCCGCAATCTGGTCAAGCGTTTGGAAGCTTTGGCTGCTCTGGCATGCGGCGGCTATGGTCAGATTTCTCAGACGGCAAGAGACTCTCAAGCTATAGATGCCGACGAGATTGATAGATTGCAGGCAAAGCTTGTCTCGATGCTAGATCAATTGGCAGAGAATGAAAGTATAAAGGAGCGCCTGATCACAGCCATTGCCCATGATGTTCGCTCGCCTATTCAAAATTTAGTACTCTTGCTTGAAGCTGGGGGCTCTGAGAATAGTCACATAGCCAATCGCGCCCAGGCAGAGATGGCGCTAAGCCGGTTTAAGCGTTCTCTGGCAATCATTCAAGACTTGCTCGTCTTGCAGAAACTAGCCGCCAAAGCAGAAGCGTTAGAGCCAGTTGACTCAGCAAGCTCAGCAAGTTCAGTAAGTTCAGTAAGTTCAGTAAGCTCGGTAGTCTCGCTGCAAGAATTGCTTGCCGACCAAGTGGCGGAATTTGCTGATGAAGCCGGACTGAAAGATGTATTTATCGAAATGTCCGGCACCTTTCCCGAGATTAGAGGCGATAAAAGCCTCAGCACTCTTCTGGTTAGATATTTGATCAAATTTGCTCTCTCTCTTTGTGCCAATGGCCAAGTCTTGGTGCTTAAGTCTGAGACTGCCGCCGGCCCGACTTTGTCTGCCTCGCTGACCGGCGATATAAGAGAAGCAGTTACTGCCTGCACACGCTTTTCGGTGGCAGCGGGCGAAGACATAGAAGCTTATGCTCTCTCTTTGAGTTTGCAAAATTTGACTCGGCTGGTCAGTTTAACCGGCACTTCCTTGCAGGTGCGCTATAACAAAGAGCGGCATGAAAGCTTGCTTGAAATCGACTTTTGATGGATTTTCTCTTTAGCGTTCCAGAATATAGCCGGCGCCTGGAATTGTTTTGATCAAGTCTTGTTGATTGAATAAACTGAGCTTCTGTCTCAAAAGACCCATCCAGGTGCGTACTGTGTTCGAGGTGGCGGCACTGTCTGAAGACCAGACCATGTCTAATAGTTGCTGGGCGCTGAATATTTTATTGGGATTACGCAGCAGAAACTCCAAAAGGGCTGTTTCTTTAGGGCGAAGCGTCACCTTTTCATTGCCGTCGGTGAGCAGATTCATTTCCGGTTTGAGCAAGAGACCATTGGCCTGAAGCTCTGCTTCGAAGGCGCCTTGTCTTCTGCGCAAAAGACTGCGCAGTCGTGCCGCCAGTTCGCGCGCGGCAAAAGGTTTGGTGAGATAGTCGTCGGCTCCGGCTGCCAGTCCGCGCTCTAGAAATTCTATGTCGTTTTGACCGGTTAAGAAAATGATTGGAGTCTGTCCGCCCCGCCGGCGATATTCTTTGCAAATGGCTTCACCGCTCATTCCAGGCAGATTCCAATCCAGCACTATCGCATCATAATGAAAGGACGAAAGTATTTGCAGGGCATCTTCGCCATCCTGAACTGCTTCGATTTGGTAAGACTGTTCCTCTAAGAACTGTTTCAAACCGGCAACCAGATTTTGATCGTCATCGACTAGAAGAATTTTGGCCATGCTTGCATTATACAAATTTGACGCTGGTTTTATATCGCTTCGCCTAACCTCGCACTATTGGAAATTACTGACGCTTTCCTGTGAGGTTGCAATGATAACAGGCGATATTAGGGCGACATATGTTGAAAAAACTGCCGTGGCAATGCCTCAAAGCGAGCCGAACGAAGCGCTTTGCCTAGTCGGTCAGCTGACTGAACAGTTGCAAGAGTTCGAAAAGCTTTATAGAAATGTACCGGAGTCTATGGCAAACGGTGCCATCGAGCATTTTCGCGGCTTAATTGCTATTTTTGATGAGCGGTATAATCGGCTCTCAGGGCTGGCTTTGGCTGAGATTAGTCGTATACAGATTGAGCTGATTGAGAACTCTTCGGCTGGACGATCTTTGCGGCAACGCCTTGAGTGTTATTTGGATCAGTCAAACCATACCCATGCAAAAAGCTTGACGGCGCTTATTAATGATGTGCTTTGCGGCAGTGATGTCGGTCTTGCCGACTTTATGAAAGCCGGTTTTGATTCTGACGAACAACTTCTCTATCTAATTACTGCCTTTCTTGTTTGCCAGAGAAAAGAGGCGGAGCTTACCGATAGACTCGCTGTATTGGAGCGAGATGTGTATGAGTCTAAGGATGCGCGTTTGCAGGCTCGACTCTTGTTGGCAAAAAGTTTAGAGAATCTGGGCTATATTCGCGACGCACATAGCCTGGTTGATGAATGGCAAAAGTTGTTTAGCGTCGGGCAAGTGCTTCCTTCTGGCGCTGGGAGAGTAATAGGGATCAAGAGTCGAACCGAAGTCATCCTCGACCGTCAGTCTAATTTTCAAGCCATGCTTGCCGAGTTGAAAACGTTTAGAGAGAAGTTTGGTCATTGCGATGTACCAAGGCGCTACAAAGAGAATCAGCGTTTGGCTGTCTGGGTGGCCAATTTGCGCAGTCGGCGCAAAAAGGGACTGCTCAGCCGCGAGCGCGTGGAAGAGCTCGACCGATTAGACTTTCTCTGGGAAAGCAATAGACGACTCTGGCAGAATTATTTTGATGCCCTTGTTCAATTTATCAAAGAACATGGTCATAGTTTTGTGCCAATAGACTATGAAGAGAATCCGAGCCTGGCTAAATGGGTGCGCAATCTGCGTAAAGACGTGCGTCGCCAATCGGTCTCGGAAAGAAGAATTGCTGCCTTGAGGGCTATAGGCTTTGATTTTGAAGTGCGAGAGAAGGTCTGGTATGAGCGCTTTGATCAGTTGCGTCTCTTCAAAGAGCGTTTTGGTCACTGTCTCGTCCCTAACGCTTGGCCCGAGAATCGGACGCTTTCGCGTTGGGTTTCGCACCAGAGACAATGTTATAAAAACGGTCAGATCGAGGCTGAGCGTGTGGCTTTGCTTGATTCGCTGGGCTTTGTTTGGACACCGCCAAGAGGTCGACCGATCAAATAAATTTGATGTGGATTTTATACACCTTTACGTATGCTTCCCTCACTTGATTTTCTTGGAGTTGAGAGATGGACAAGACGCACGAATCGGTGGAATCTAAGCAAGGGCAGAAGCACCATAATGACCAGCAAAGCGATGGTTTGCATTTGCTTTATGACTTTGTAACCTCGCCCTTGTTGGCCCACAGAAAGCCTGATAATCAGTCGTCAGAGCTTAAATTAGATGCAAAAGATCTCTACAATACTTGTGTTAAACAAGGCGATAATTCGCTGCTCGGTATGTTGGGTCTGCACACGCGCAGTAAGGAAGAGCAGGAGAAGCAGGAAGCAGGTTGCTACAAATCTGTCTTGGAGCAGCATCAAAAGGCGGTCGGCGAATATTGGAACCAGGTGGAATTGGATAAAAGCTTTGGACGCTTGATCTATCAGTTTCCACCCGAGTTTAACGGACCACCCAAGCCGGCTCATGCTGAAGATAAAGTCTTGAAGACGCCGTCTGCGAAATTGCCTTCAGCCAATGACATGCTCGATAATGCCCAAGAATTGAATAGACTGGCGGAGCAGAAGCCGGATGCGCCTGATTTTAAGCCTCTGCAGCTTTCTGAAGGCGAGTTCAAACAAGGTTATGCTAGAGAAGCTCTGAACGTAGGTAAAAAACTTGGTTTGACCGCCGAAGAGACTGAGAAAGTGGTGATGAATGTCTATGCTTTCGAGTGCGGCGGACGCGGAACTTATGACTTGCTTTCTGGTGTAGACAAAAGGCTGACTCAACCTGATAAACCTGGTCATAGCGAAATACAAGAGGCTCGCCGTTCTGCCCATCCGATTTCTTCGGCGATTGGCTATAACCAAATAATAATGAGCACTAACCTGGCTATTCACGATAAAGAAGCAGCACCGGTTGCCGAGCGGCTGCGTGAATTGGCGAAGGATTCACCCAGGGGCGCTGAGTTGGAAGGCAAGGCAAAGCTCTACGAAAACTTGCAGAATAATCTGCACAAGGAACTTTTGCTTTTTGCCGCCGAGCACCCGGGCAGAAGACATAAATATTTAGACCACGATGGTAATCCGCGCTATAAGCTCTATCAAGATTTCGCCGCTTCCCATAAGCCTACCGCCAGTGGTTTGACCGGGCGTCAGTTTTCTTCGGCCTTGCATGCACTCAACCTTGACGGCGATCTAGGACCGGTGATTCAAGCCAGGCAGTTGCAACATACCATGCAACATATGCTTTCGCCGGAAGTACGCGCCAATCTTACTAAGCTGAAGGGAGAGAAAGCCGGAGAGTATTTTGGCGCTGCGGTGGAAATGGCTAATCTAGCGGGTGAGACGAATGGCGCTGCCATGCTTAAGCCGGGTCGAAGTCATTTACCGACGGTTAATTTCTTCGATCGCAAAGGCTATGAGGCTAATCCAATAGTGCAAAAGCGAAATGCCGGGCAATTGTTAGAGGCTGTGTATAGGGTTAGGCATGGTGCCAACGCCAGTCGCCAGCTATATGGCAATGCCCAGTTTGAAGAGTCTTTTAGAGCTGAGCAAATGCAGAAATAGAAAGAAGAGGCGCATCGGGCGCCTTTTCTTTTGGCTGAAATAAGACAGTCAAGTGTTGTGTCTTTCCAACTGTCACCATGAGCGGTGCTTGTTTCTCTTGATAAGCTGCCTGTGGCTGTTTCATTATCAAGATAAGTTCGGTTTTCGCCTCTGCAAGGAAAAAGTCTCGTCTCTTTCAAGAACAAGCCAAACTCCTAGTTCAATTGAATGTTACCTTGCCGGCGGGCAAGTTCAACCGAACCTAATTTTTCAACTGAACTCCAGCGAAAGGAGATGCCGCTATTGCTTCTCAAGATGAAGGTCTGCCGCGAGCGGCGCTAGCACTCATTGTGGTTGGAATTATCTGGCAGTTACTGCTGGTTTATTTTGACCTTGGCCTTGATCTGTTCAACCTGCCCTACTGGTTGAATCGTCTGATTCAATTAACTGCCGCCTTTTTGCTATATAGCTGGTCGGCAGTTTGCTTTTATGCTGGGCTGCGTGCTGGTGCGCGAGTTAATCAGCGGCGCGATTTTTGTGAGCACTCATGGGCATTGGCGCAAGCCTATCTCTACTTGAGAGAGACCATACAATTGGCCGCTCTCTTGCTTGAAAGAGCTAGCGGCGCCAGTGCGCCCCCTAGTACTTTTGGACAAGGCTTGCGCTATATCGCTCTAGCCTTGTTCGCCTACCAGGTAATCTTCAAAATGGGTTCTCCCACCCTGGTAGCTCACCTGTCCGGCCTGACGCTGGGCTATCTCTTTGCCGGTTTCTTCCAAAAAATAGAAAGATGGAAAGCCGGTGTGCAAAAGAAGGAAAATGAAAATGTTTCCGAAACTTCCTAAAGCAACAATGAACTGGTTTCTCTATGCGGCTTTCGCCTTTGTGATCATGGGCGCAGTGGCTTTTGTTTGGCCCCATGACGATGATGGAGACAACCTGCTCAAGTTTCACTCGCAGAAAGATCTCTCGCGAGTTCAGCAAGTGATTCGCGAGAATCCGGCTACGGTCAAAACCATCACCTTTGTGCGAGTTAAAGGTGAGGCTTTCCCTGGTAAGGTGCTGCTCGACAGCAATGGAGAAGAGAATATCTGGAGTCCACTTGCCGGCGAAGAAGAATATCGTCGCATTAGTGCCACTGCCGATAGTGCAAAAATCGCCATCAACAGCCAGGTGGTCGAGCCTTCTCAGAAGACATCGCTGGTCTTGCAACTGGCTATCACTATAGTGCCGTGGCTGCTCTTCATGCTGGTTGGTTGGCTCATGTTCTCTAAGATGTCAGCCGCCTCGCAGAATGGCTCAAAGGACAAGAACGCCAAACTTACCCGTCTTGATCTGGTCTCCAAGAAAGTCTCGCTCAAAGATGTAGCGGGCATCGATGACGAGAAGCGCACTTTAGAGGAACTCATCTTTGACCTCAAGCATCCCGAGTTGCTCACCAGTCTCAATGGTCAGATTCCGCGCGCTGTCCTGCTCAAGGGTCCTCCTGGGGTGGGCAAGACTTATATCGTGCAGGCTATCGCCGGCGAGACCGGCATTCCGGTTCTGTCCGGTGCCGGCTCAGACTTTGTGGAAATGTATGTCGGTGTGGGCGCTGCCCGCATTCGCGATGCCTTTGCCCAGGCTCGGCGTTTGCGCGATGAGTTGAACTCGTGGGTGATTATCTTTATCGATGAGTTCACTTCAATCGGTCAGAACCGCGCCGAAGGTGATAACAAAGAGCACAAGCAGACTGTCGACCAGTTGCTTGTCGAACTGAACGGTGCCGGTGATTTGAATGAGCGCATTCTTTTCATCGCTGCCACCAATCAACCTGAGGCGCTCGACGCTGCTGTGACTCGCTCTGGTCGTCTGGGCGATCTGGTGATCGAGATCTCTAAACCCGACAAGGACGGACGTCTGGCTATCTTGAGAGTGAAACTCGAGAACATGCCAATCGCAGACGATGTCGACCTCGATAAGATCGCTAACGAGATGACCGGCATGACCGGCGCCGATATCGATACTCTGGTGCGCAAACGGGCTCCGGCTCAGGCTAAGCGCCGTCTTCTGCGCGGCGTCTCGCCTGCCCTGCTCTTTTCTGAAAAAGGATTCCGAGTCGCGGATCATTTTCAGGCGGGGGCGGTGAAAATCACCATGGACGACCTTTGGGTGTCGCTTATGGAGATGGTCTTGGGCAATATCAATGAGACCAAGGGCAGACGCCTCGAGCCCCAACTGAAAAGAATGATCGCCTATCACGAAACCGGCCATCTGACTGTGGCCATGCGTAAACTGTTGCAGAACACCGGCCGCTGGGACGGGCAGTATGGTGACGAGATTACCGATATCAGCATACTGGGACCGAATGGCACCGGTGGCTTTGTGCGCACTAATCCGCGTCATGAAATGCCCACTGCGCGCAATCTCAAGTCGCGTCTGGCGGTGGCTATGGCTGGTAATGTCGCTGAAGCGCTCTTCCTCGGCGAGACCACCGGTGGCTGTCAGAATGACGTGGAGATGGCTAATCGCATCATCAAGGTGATGCTCATGCAGATCAATATGTCCGGCTATCATAACTTCCGCAAAGAGGAAAGGCTAATTAAGCTGCCGGCGATTTCGGTCAAGCAGCAGGGTGGCTCGCGCTATCTTGGCGGTGCCATGACCGAGGCTCCGCAGTACGGCATGTCCGACTATTCCGCCAGCCAGGTGGATGAACTGATCAAGGTTTATCTTGAGGAAGCGGAGGCGGAGGCTCGTGCCTATCTGAAAGAGGAGCGGGAGTGGGTGGAGTATTTCGTGCCTGTTTTGATTCAGAAAGAGCGCATGCGCTTTGCTGAGATCAAAGAGCACTGGGACTACTTCCACAAAGGCAAGGACCTTTCCCGGTCCTTTGCCTTCGTTTATAACTGGGACGAGAATCACCAAGTTTCAGCTTCATAACTCCTACATCTCGCTGCAGCGAGTCCTCCAACAGTTAACGGAGGGGAACCAGAGAAGGGCGCGAAGCGCCCTTCTCAATCTAAATAAATATGGCGCGAAGCGCCCTTCTCAATCTAAATAAATATGGCGCGAAGCGCCCTTCTCAATCTAAATAAATATGGTGCGAAGCGCCCTTCTCAATCTAAATAAATATGGCGCGAAGCGCCCTTCTCGAAATCTAAATATGTTTTGGCGCGGATCTAGATATGACTTTTCGCAATCTTATGCAAATCTGGGTGCCAATCTATACAGAACAAGCCTTCTAGCAAACCAAACTTAAGTAGAGCCTTTCTCAATGAACTGTCTTTGCTCTCTGTGAAGATATTTCATTGAGAAGCGCTTTGCTTCGCTCTAGATAAAGATAGTGCAACCAACTATGAGGTAGTCATGTTTGCAAAGCTGACGGGACCGCTCTATCAGATTTTCTTCGGCAAAGCCTCTATGGCGGTCTTTGTCGGAAAGAATCTTGTGGGGTTGGCTTTCTCGGTGAGCGGCTGCGAGACAGTCGAAGCGATGGCTTGTCATGCTTCGCCTTGGCTTGCTGTCATCTCTGCCGATCTTGTCTGGTATAACATGCCGACTTTACTTCGGCTTATCCGTCTGGAGCGAGTCTGGAGTCGCTGAGGAAAGGGGGCGACCCCTTTCCTCTTTTGGCGAATAGATACTAAAGAATGTAGTTAGTAAATGAGCGAAGGCTGTGGTTCTATTTCCGCTTGTCAATTGCTGGTGACGGGTGTATTCTGGACTTGATATATGTTTTTTGTATGTCTCATTTGTGTGTAACTCATTTGTGGCGGTTTGTCTTGTCTTTCAGTCGACCACTTGCTTTTATGATTGCGGCTGGACTATTCGCCTCCAGCGCAATACCGGCCTTGGCTGAGGATGCCAAAGTCGATCCTGGTCCAGAGCTTTCAATGGTTGTGCCTGGCTCTGAAAACAAGACTAGAAGCCAGCGACTGGCCACTACTCTTCCCTGGTATGCCGATCTCGATGCCGCCGGTGAAGCGGCGGCGCGCCAGGGAAAGCTGGTTTTTTGGCTGCACTTGCTTGGCAATATCGACGGCTTTACTTGATCGGCCGGCAATAGCCTGAGAGCCGTGTCGCTTTCTAAAGAATCAACAATTGCAGAGCTGAAGCGTAACTTTATAGTCGGCTATCGCAATATCAAAGACGAAAAGTATGCCGGCAATTCGGGTGTGCATCCTCTTGATGGTGCTGCCGTTGGTACTACCAATGGTGCTGGTCCCCATAATGTACAGATGTTTATTTTGAGTGCCGATGGTACGGTTTTGCATTGCTTACCGGGTTACTGGCAGTCTGATGACTTAAACTGTGAACTGGAATTGGCTAAGCGTCTCAACGCCGTTTGGCTCGATAAGGCTATGAAGTTATCTGACAAGAAACAACTCTTTGTGCGCCTGCATAAAGAGCATGCCCAGGCTCACAGTGATGAGCTGAGGGCTCGCAGTCAGCTACAGGGCTTTGATGCTATGCATATCTACGAACATCGGCACGAACTGGCAGATTGTATTAGCGATAAGGAAGCAATAAAGGCTGTGCAGGACCCTCATAAGGGTGTGCCAATCGAAGCTTTCAAGACTACCGACCAAATTATGCATAGTCGCCTGGCCGAGCAGCCCTTTGTTGCATACAAGTCTTTCAATGTAGAAAAGTTTGCCGATTATGGCTGCCAGTATTATGACCGCGAAGAGCGAAAACTGGCTGAGAATCCCTATGATCATGCCTATAGAAAGCGCAGTCTGCGCGAACTCACCGCCAGTCATGACCCTCTGCCCAAGCCCCAGATTAGAACGGAAAAGGCAGCACCGCTTAGCCTTAAGCAGGAATACATTAAGGCAATCTCCGGTCAAAATTGGCGCCTCGCCCTTCAGATTTCTGAAAAGCTCATCTTTGAAAACCGGCAGCGCCCGCAGGCGCAACCCTTTGAAATGCGCGCCCTTGCTTGCCTGAAGCTCAATATGAAAAGCGAAGCGGCTAACAGTGCCAGGCGAGCCATCTATTTGGGTGCGAAGGGACAAGGGGTACGCTTAGTCTTGAATAAGGCTCAGAGCAATTGTATTTAGGCTTTCTCTAGTGCTTTGGTCTCGGCTTGTCAATGACATACAATTTCAGGGTCAGCCTAGCTGTTTCCCTCAATTTAGGTGGAATCTTGTCCGAATCTTCACCGCAGAAGTCGCTTCCTTCAGAATCGCAGTCTGGAAAAGAGCCTGCACAAGCAAAATCAAATCAAGAATCTTCCCCGCAAAAGTCTTCTGGCTTCAACAGTTTGCGCCAGGCTGACGGCCCGGGCGGCAATTTCTCAAGCTTTGATAATTGGCTCTGGTACCTGTTTCTCTCTTTCTGGCTGGCTGTTCTCTTCTCTGGTTTTTTCAATGCTGCTCAAACCGAGACAATTTCCTACAGCGACTTTATGGGCTATGTGCAGAGAGGTTGCGTCAATGACCTTGTCGTAAGCAGCCATGAAATTCGCGGTAATTTGTTGGAAGCGCAGTCTGGCAAGATGCCCGCTAACTCAGGTAAAGATTCTAATAAGCCAACCGACAAGACCAACCTGCAGCCGGTTGAAACAAAGGCAGGCAGTAAGCCGAATGCGGTCAAGATTCGCAAGTTTAGGACAATTAGGGTCGACGACCCTCAACTTGCCGCCAAGCTTGAGGTCAATCACATCAAGTTTCAGGGCGAAATCGAAGATACCTTTGGCAAAGCTCTTTTGGGCTGGGTTTTGCCGGTAGTATTTTTTGTTGGTATGTGGTCGATGATCGTGCGTCGATTTGGACCGAAAGATGGCTCGTCTTCGGGTGGTCCGCCCGGCTTTGGCTTTATGTCGATAGAGAAGAACCGTGCCAGAGTTTATGTCGAAAGTAAGGTGAAGACTACGTTTGCTGATGTGGCAGGCGTCGATGAAGCCAAAGAAGAGTTGCAAGAAGTGGTTGGTTTTTTGCGCGAGCCCGAGCGTTACAACAGATTGGGCGGGCATCTACCCAAGGGCATTCTGCTGGTCGGACCACCTGGTACCGGCAAAACTCTTTTAGCGAGAGCTGTGGCGGGTGAGGCCGGCGTTCCCTTCTTTTCTATTAGTGGTTCTGAGTTTGTTGAGATGTTCGTTGGCGTGGGCGCGGCCAGAGTGCGCGATTTGTTTGCTCAAGCCCAGCGCAGTGCGCCTTGCATAATCTTTATTGATGAGCTGGATGCCTTGGGGAGAGCGCGTGGTGTCGCTAGTCTGGGTGGCGGGCATGACGAGAAAGAGCAAACACTCAATCAACTGCTGGTGGAAATGGACGGCTTTGATCCGCGGCAGGGCGTGGTCTTGCTTGCTGCCACCAATCGCCCTGAGATACTAGATCAGGCGCTTTTGCGCGCCGGTCGCTTTGACCGCCATGTGCTGGTTGACCGACCCGACCGCATCGGGCGCGAGCAGATTTTGAGAGTACATGTGAAAGGCAAGTCTCTCGATGAAGCTAGTGTTAATTTGGAAGAAATTGCCGCTACAACAGCCGGTTTCACCGGTGCCGACCTGGCTAACTTGATTAACGAAGCGGTATTACTTGCCACTAGGCGCGGTGCTGAAAAAGTACAAGGATCAGACTTCACTCTGGCTCTCGAGCGCATCGTTGCCGGTCTTGAGAAGAAGAACCGCCTGCTCAACAAACTCGAGCGAGAGCGGGTCGCTTTCCACGAGATGGGGCATGCTTTGGTGGCTATGTCTTTGCCTGGAACCGATCCAATTCAAAAGGTGTCCATTATTCCGCGAGGCATAGGAGCGCTGGGCTATACAATGCAGCGCCCTACGGAAGATCGCTTTCTTATGTCGCAAGAAGAACTTGAGAATAAGTTGGCTGTCTTGCTGGGTGGCAGGGCGGCAGAATCGCTGGTCTTTGATAGCGTATCAACCGGGGCTGCCGATGATTTGAGCAAGGCTACCGATGTGGCCCGCAGCATGGCCACACGCTATGGCATGGTCAAAGAATTGGGACCGATTACTTATGAGAGCGATGGTCAGACTATTTTGAATGGCTATCAAAGTCCTTATCCAGATTCAAGGCATTTTAGCGAGGAGACGGCGCGTGAGATTGATTGCGCCGTGAGAGACTTGATAAATGATGCTCAGGCAAAGGCTCTAGAAATTCTTACAGGCAGAAGGGGCAAGTTAGATGAAGCCGCTAAGCTCTTGTTGTCGAAAGAGAGTCTAACCGGGGACGAACTGAAACGCGTCTGTGGAGAGTAACTAAGACCAGCTGGTTTGATGAAGAGAAGCTGGCTCTGAAAAAAACACTGTCAAGAAAATGTCTCTTGACGAGTGTAGAGTGTGTAGTATATGCTACACACATGAGCGAATTTGGAGACTACATAAAAGCCAGGCGTGAGCAGCTGCAAAAGCAGGATGCCGCAGCCTTTTCCTTGCGGAAGGTGGCGGCACAAGCCCAGATCGAGCCTTCTTATCTCAGTAAGATTGAACGCGGTCTGCAGCCTCCGCCTGGCGAGGCGACCATCGTTTCCCTGGCTTTAGCCCTCGGGGAGGATCCTGATGTCCTTCTTGCCTTAGCAGGCAAGGTTTCAGAAGAACTGAAGAAGATTATTCAACAGCGACCAAAGTTGTTTGGTCAACTAATACGTCAACTCAAAGATATGCCTGACCACGCCGTTCTCCATTTAGTAAGAGAAGTGCGTGACGGCAATTGGTAAGGTAAGGAGATTTCTCGATGATAAGTCTGGAACACAATGAGCTTGTAATTTCTTTCCCCGAGGTGCACGAGCTTGCTCGGGTGGGTCTGAATTTTCAGAGAACACTGCGTATTCCCGATAATGACCAGGTTTATCCTCTACCGCCCGGCTTGGGTTCGTTTCCCCTGGTGCATGTGGATGACTACAAGGACAATGTGCCATCCAACTGGATCGAACATGGTGGAGTCGTTCTGCCTATGTATCAATCTGAAGCGATGTGGATCTGTTTCAATCCTCGCCCGGCCCCTGGCAGAGCTTCTGCTTACCCCTTTGCCATAAAGATTTCAACCGGCAAAATCGATGCTATTACGGGTGAGGAACTGAAAAAAGGTTTGCACCGCAATAAGCAAGATTATGTTGTGGTACCTGGACAACCTTGGCTTGACGGATATTGTGTGAAAAAAGGGATCATCAGGCAGTTCGTTGCTATGCCTCTTGGTCAAGGTTATTCAGCCGAAGAGCAGATTACAAAGAAAGCCGAATTTGGAGGTATCCAAATAGTGGTGTATCCACTCAAGGCCGAAGTTTATGATCGGCTCTATCCTGAGATAGCGATCGACCAGCTGCGCGCTCGTTTGAGCAGTAATCCAGATGATAGTCCCTGGGCCTGGGGGGCAGGCGGCGGCGCCATGGGGTCCGGCTTTGGCTCCGCTCCTATTTATCCAATGAGCGCCGGTTCTGGGTTTCCACCACCTCAAGGTGGTCCGGCCAGTTCAGCAGCCTTTGGCTCTGCATCTTCGACGGGCTCTTGGGGAGCTTCACCTGCAGCGGCACCACTACCTCAGCAGGCTTCGGCAAAGCAGGTTGCCAAAGCTATTGCTGCTCCGGATATGGGTATCGCGCCTGGTGGGCGAATGAAGCAAGATATCTATAAAGACACCTTCAACCTAGATGATTGGGATACTGAGAACTGCAGCCGTTGCTTTATTCATCTTGCCAATTCTTTAGCCTGGAAGAACATTACTGGGGCTGTGCCTCCCCATGCGCCGCCCAGTGCAAGTCTTTATGCCTCTCATGGTTTGCCCTGGTATGACTATTATGATGGCGATTTGGACGCTCTGAGTGGTTCCGGCAAGCTGGCCAATTTGAAAAGCGTGCAAGAACTATCTCAAAAGAAGGGTGAGCCGATAGACAATAAGCCGCTTAAAAATCTACCGGTTGTCAATCAGCCGCAGAAGCCGGTTAGAGAAGGCGATTTCTAGGTTTTTTGGCGCGCTTGGTCTTCGTTTATGAAATAGCAAGAAATTCTCGAGAATTTCTTGCTATTTTGCTGAATGAGTCACTCTGTCATGTTTTTGGCTGTTTACTTCGTATCTTGGGATTATTATAGATAATAGTAGGACAGGGCAAAAAAGCGAGGGATCTTATCGATCCACTCGCCAAAACTGAACCGATATCGGTTTAGTTATTTACGACTTTTCTTGCCGTCTTTTTTGCGTTTGCCGTCTTTTGGCTTCTGGCTGGAGCAGTTTTCGTGCAAGCCTTCGCTCAAAAGCTGACGGAGTTCTTCTAGACGGCTTTCCTCGCTGCCAAACGCTGTCTCGTAGTCTTGCATGCTTTGGCGAATGACCTCATGGGCACGGTTTGGGCCGTAAACCTCGTCGATATAGACCACAGACTTATCACTGTCGCTCTGACCGGGAGGACGTTTGTAGCTGAGGAAATAATGCTTGAGCCGCTCAATAACGCCGGGCGGTACTTCGCTCAAGTCTTTGATATGCCCGAAAGTGATGTCGGCATCGAGTACGGCGATGATCTTGTCGTCCGCTTCTCCCTTGTCGACCATGAGTAAGCCGCCGATAACGCGGGCGCTCAGGAGAAGGTCTCCTTGCACGATCTCCTTTTCGGTGAGCACGCAAATGTCCAGGGGGTCTCCATCGCCCTTGGTGATTTTTCTTTTGGCGTGCTGGTTTGCTAGTTTGCCAATGCCGTCACCGCAATAGGTCTGGGGGATGAAGCCATAAAGCGTGGGGCTGACCGAAGAAAACCGCTGGGGGCGGTCGATGCGCAGATGACCGGTGGTCTTGTCCAATTCCAGCTTGACTGAGCCGGGAGGGACAATTTCGATATAGCATGTGACCACCGCCGGTGCCTGCGGTCCGGCTGGTACGCCGTGCCAAGGGTGCGATTTGAAGATGGTAGAGAGCAGTTCTTTGAAGCGCTGGGTCTTCTTGTTCATAGAATATTTCCTGAAAGATGAGGATTTGCGGGAGGCAAAGCGAAGATTCAAAAATACCAGGTACTCGGGGCTAGCTTTAGTTTCGTCCAGGAAATTTGTTCTGCTTCCGGCTGGCAATCTAAGACTGAAGACCCTATTTGATGGCTCTCTTGTGTCTATTGTTGTCGCTGGTTTCAGTACTTGGCTTGTGGACGCTGTTTTTCTAGAAGGTTGGAGTCTTTGGAAATTGGTTGGTTTGAGCAATAATCATATGAATCTTGGACAATATGCTTCAATACCTTTTGGGCTGCTTGACTAGCCTCCGCTCTTGCTTATTAGCTCTGCTCCTATTTCCTGGCTCTGGTTAGTAAAGAATTAGCAGGTTTGGAAGGTTGGCCCGGCTAGCAATGGTTCTTGGTTTTTCAATCAATAGCTTGAAAACGAGAATGTCTAATAGAGCCATTAAGATGAGGCAAGCTGATGAGAAAAGCTGATGTAGCAATCTAAAAGAATGCCTAGCATTAGGCGCCGGTGACAGGTGAAACTAGAAATCTTAAGTGAAAGGGACTGAGAGAAATGAATAATATCGATGCTGAGACTAGAAGCCTTATCGACAGCCTGAAGATTGCTAGCCCATGTCCGATGCTCTGGGAGAATATGCTTGAAACCGGTGACCAAGCTGTGCGCTTTTGCGGTGAGTGCAAGAAGGATGTCTACGATGTCTCCAAGATGAGCGCTGAAAGAACCAGTTTGCTTTTGCAGCAAAACTGTCTCACCGGTGGCTCTTCTTGTATGCAACTCTATCGCAGAGCTGACGGCACAATCATCACTGATGATTGTCCGGTGGGTTTGAGGCGCATTCGCGATCTGTGGAAGCGAGTAAAGTCTATTGCTGCCGCCACTATTGCTTTTGCTGTGGCTTCGCTTCCGGGTATAGTTGGTGCACAGAATGCTTCGGGGCAGTCGAAGAGCAATGAGAAGGTTATTGCCAATCCGGAAAAGCTCATGGGTGAACCTACTGTTTTAAGGGGCAAGCCCATGATGGGTGGGGCAGTGCGTCCGGTAGATTGGAACGAAGTGGCGATGCGCGATGCCGGCGTCAAGAAAATCGCCGATGAAATCGAGGCTATAACTAAAGCTAAGGGTGGTGAACTTAGTCGCGAGCAGAAACTGAAAGTGGCGCGGCTGCGCATTCGGATGGCTGAGCAAGCACAGAAGGCGAAAGTGCCTTACTTTGCCGTTAGCGAACTGTCTCGGTTGCAGAGCGATGCTGCCTGTCTTGGCGATAAGGCGCTCATGTCAGATATCATCAAGGCTCGCATCGCCGCCAATGAAGCGCTGCATATCGATGTTTCGGCTTTGCAAAAAGAGCTTGATGCTCTTAATGCCAAAAAGGGCGAGAAATAGCCAATACTAAAAGGAGAGGCATTTGCCTCTCCTTTTCTAGTTTCTAGTTTCTATCTTGGCTTTGTTGTTTATCTGGGCGCTTAAGCGATGGTTACATCGTCGCAGAGATAAACATCTTGAATGGCGTTGAGCAATTCGACGCCGTCTTTCATTGGCTTCTGGAAGGCTTTGCGTCCAGAAATGAGACCCATGCCGCCGGCTCTCTTGTTGATGACAGCAGTCATGATCGCTTGCTCGAGGTCGTTCTCACCAGAGGGACCGCCGGAGTTGATCAGACCCTGTCTACCCATGTAGCAGTTGGCTACTTGGTAGCGGGTGAGATCGATCGGGTGATCGGTGGTCAGTTCGCTGTAAACGCGCTTGTCTGTTTTGCCGAATTTAATGGCGTTGTAGCCGCCGTTGTTTTCGGGCAATTTTTGTTTGATGATGTCGGCTTCGATGGTGACGCCGAGGTGGTTGGCCTGACCGGTCAAGTCGGCTGAGACATGATAGTCGGTTTCGCCTTGCTTAAAGCCATTGTTACGCAGATAGCACCAGAGAATAGTAGCCATGCCGAGTTCGTGTGCTTCGCGGAAGGCGTGGGCGACTTCTTGAATCTGGCGGGCTGATTCGGGTGAACCAAAGTAGATTGTGGCGCCGACTGCAACTGCGCCCATATCGTAGGCTTGCTTGACGTTTCCAAAGAGAATCTGGTCAAACTTGTTGGGGTACGAAAGGAACTCGTTGTGGTTGATTTTGACGATGAAAGGAATCTTGTGGGCATATTTGCGAGCCACAGATCCAAGCACGCCGTAAGTCGAAGCAACGGCGTTGCAACCGCCTTCTATGGCTAGTTTGACGATATTTTCGCCGTCGAAGTAAATCGGATTTTTGGCGAAAGAGGCACCGGCAGAGTGCTCAATGCCTTGGTCAACTGGAAGAATTGAGAGATAGCCGCTACCAGCCAAGCGACCATGATTGAACAGGGTTTGCAGGCTCTGCAACACTCTAGGCGAGCGGTCGGAGATTTGGGCGACGCGATCTACGAAGTCACCACCGGGAAGATGCAAGTGCTCTTTGGCTATGGTTGTGCACTTGTGCTCAAGGTAGAATCCGGCTTGGCTGCCGAGAGCCTTTTCGATTTTGGAAAGTTCTGTCATTACTGGCATCTTTGAGACCATTGCCTCCCTTTAGTTAAGCTTGTATTTGAGAATGACTCTTTGACATCAGGTGGCAAAAGTTCCAGGGTACCAAAGTCTTTCAGGAATACTTTTGTCGGTCCGGACGCCGGTCTTATGGTGGCAATAATTTAGCAGGTCGGCTGCCTGTATTGGCTAATTACTCAGGAAAGCTCAACAATTGTGACTTGATCGGTCAATTTTGAGCGCTCAGCACTAACGTATTTGGAAAAGCCGTGTCGGCTTTCTCTATTCTTGCGGTTGGGAAAGCTCCAAAAGCACTCCGCCGGTAGCTTTGGGGTGGACAAAGGCAATCTGGGCTCCGCCAGCGCCTATGCGTGGTTCGTCATTGATCAGTCGCGTATTACTTTGCTTGAGAAGGTCGAGGTCGGCTTTGATATCTTTCACTCCGAGGCAGATATGATGCAGCCCGGGACCATTCTTTGCCAGAAATTTGCCCACGGGGGTCTCGGGCGAGAGGGGCTCCAATAGCTCAATATGTGTGTTGCCGGTGCAAAGCTTGGCGACTCTCACACCTTGTTCTTCTACAACTTCGATGTCAAGCAAAGTCAGTCCTAAGTTCTCTTTATAAAAGACCAGCGATTCTTCCAGGTTTTCAACAGCTATGGCTATGTGATCTAGCCTTTTGCCGTCTTTAGTCTCATTTTGCGTATGCATAGATAAATGACCTTTTGGCTTTGCCGAGTATGCTTGATTTGCCAAATATACTTGGTTTGCTTACTGCGCTTGACTCGCTGACTTTTCCTGACTAGCCGGCTCCTCCGCAAATTCTGACTTTTATGGGCCGAAACCGGAGTACTTCTCGAAAGTTTTGTTGACTTTATTAAATAAGCGCAGAGTCGAGAATTGGTCATACTCTTGCCAGGTTGACATTAGTCTTGTGGAGCGCTCGATCAAAGAGACTTGGTCGAATGGCGCCCAAACTTCGCCGCGCCACTTGGGATCGTAGTAAAAGCTTGAAATAGCATCAGTCAGGTTGATCGTGGTGTCTATGTTGAGCAAAAATGGTTGGCCGTCCGCGCGCACTGGAAAATAAATTTCTTCACTGGGAGGCGGAACTAGATTGTCTTCGGCCGGCTGAGGAGCGGCCGGTTCGGGCAAGGTTTCTTTCTTGCTTCCCCAGGCCAAAAGGGCGTTTTTGTCGGCAGCCACTGCGCTATTGACCGTCATAGTCAAGAGGGTGAGCAGGCTAAGGCCCAGTGAAATAGCTAGTGTATTGACTGTTTTCTGGCTTGCTCTCGTTTTCACTTTTGCTGTCCGACTTTAGCTTGTCTATCTTGGTTTTCGCCCTCAATTCGAGGCGGAGCGACAATTATATGCTGTTCTCTTCTATCTGGCAAAATGAGGCCCGGCTTGCGAGAACCGCTTGATTAGATAGGTCTTCTCCAAGAGCTTTTGCTCTGGGGCTTAAAATCTACTTAGCTTGCCGCTCTAAATTAAATGGAGTTGCTAAAAACATCTGCCCACCTTTAGTAAAATTGAGTCGATTAGCGCCTCCTGTTTTACTCAAAGGGCAAGAACGATGACCGAAACGAACGCAGCTGCTGACAGCCGGGTATTTGTGCAGGGATTGCAAGAAGCCGTCTCCAGACTACCGGGTATCACTTTTAGGGCTGGTCTCCTGCTTAGCTGCACCCTCCTTATTGGTGTCAGTGCCCCCGATCTTCAGTCTTCTTTCCGGCTACTGCCTGCCGCTCAGGCGCAGGCCGAGGGGTTGCCCATCAGAGATTTGACACTGGACGGCAATGGGCAGCTTGTGATTGTTTTTGGTACTGGTGGCGCCTTCCCTCCTTCTCCCAGCATTTCTGAGATGGCGCCTCCCAACAAGCGGCTGGTGATTGATTTTCATGATGCCGGTTTTGACGGTACTGTCCCCAGCAGCGATGTTCTCACCGGTCGTTTTGTCGGAGCGATTCCCTCGGTCAAAGGCTTCCGCTGTGCAGCGGTTAAAGGGGTAAAGGGCACTATCGCCAGACTTGTACTCGATCTTGACGATGCTTCCGATCTGAAAGCGAGAGTAGCAAAAGTGGAAGAGGGCGCTGTCACCATAGCTTTCACTGGTGGGCGCAGTGGAGCCCAAGCAGCCGCTGGCGCTGGTGGCGCCGGCGGTGCCACAACTACTGCTGCTACTACGTCGCAGTCCAGTGCTGACGCCTATGACGCATACTATAATCAATTTCGTCAACAGAAAGAAACAGAGAGCCCACTCACTAATGAGTGGACCTCCCGTCGGGGAAACCTTTCTGAAGTAGGCGGCAAGGTGGCTATTAAGCCTATCACCAACGTCTCTAATTGGATGGGTTCCTTTTGGAAGAAAGATAAGCCGGATGCTGCTGGTGAACCTCTAGATAAGAGCGTAGCCGAAAAGTCTGTAGCCGAAAAACCGGCAAAAGAAAAGGTTGGTTCTGCCGGTTTGCCTTTGCTTTCTAGCAAGGCAGCAGAAGCAGCAGCAGCTGATGCGGAAGTGAAAGAGGCTGACGGTGCTGCTAAGCCGGGTGGTGTCTCTGGTATGACCGAAGCCGCTGCCGGTAAGGCCAAGGCCGCCGCCGCCATGCTGACCAAGGGGATGAAAATTTGGAAGCGTAAGGGCGGAGAACAGTCTTCTATGCAAGCTCAAGGGCAAGCTCAAGGGCAAGCTCAAACCGAAACACAAAGCCAAACCCAAAGCCAAACCCAAAGCCAACCTCAGGAAATCGCGCAAAAGAGCTCTACTCAACCTGCTGCCAGTTTTTCCAATAGTGGTGCCGCGGCCTCGGCTCAGACTACTGCTGCCGAAGAAACTCAGCTTGCTGAAGAGCCGAGCAGCGCCAAGTCTGCCGAGTCTGATACCGGCAGTGGTGGCTGGGGCGAATGGGGCGCGCAAGGCGGTGCTGCTAAGGGGGCTGATACTGCCGGTGGTACTGTTGCATCTGTCGCTTCAGCGGCTGTCTCGAATCAAGCTGCCTCTGCGGCTCCAGCGGCTGCTTCATCTGAATCTTCTTCTTCTTCTTCTTTGGGGGGCGGTGAAGAAACAACGCCGCCCCAGCACAATTTGAAAAACAAGAGTAGCGAAACGGTTGAGAAAGCGGAGCCGGCAGAGGCGGTCGAGCCCGCCGAGGCGGTGCCTTCCACCGGTGATTCACCAAGGATTCAGGCTCGTAAGCTCTACAACAAGGCCCAGTTGCAGCATCTGTCGGGTAATCTCGACGGTGCTATCGCCGGCTATAAAGCGGCTGTTGCAGCCGATTCAGAGCTGGGACCTGCTTATTGCAATCTCGGCTTAGCTTATAACCAGATGCACAACTATCACGAGGCCTTGGAAGCTTTCCGTAAGGCGCTGGCTTGCAATGCCAGTGATGCAATAGCTTACAACGGCATTGGTGCGGCTTTGAAGGCGCAGAAAGACATCGCCGGTGCTGCTAAGAACTGGCAAACAGCGGTAAAGCTCAATCCTAAGCTCGGTGTTGCGCATTACAACCTAGGCACCGCTTATGAGCAGCAGGGTGAATTCGATAAAGCTCTTGCTTCTTATCAGGCTTCGGTCAAATGTGATTCACGCATGGGCGAGGCGCACTACCGCATTGGTTTGATCTTGCAAAAGCAGAAGCGTCTGACTGAGGCCCGTCACCATTTCGAGCTTGCCCTCAAGCTTTCTGGCAAGTCTGAGTATTCGGATGATGCCAGGCAAAGAATGGCTTTGCTTGAGAAAGCCGCCAAGTAAAATAAGAGCTGGTTTGTAGTCTGATGCCCGTTGCCTCTCATTGCGAGAGGTTGGTGCTAAGGGTTCTTTTCGCTTTGCTTGATTTTCTCCACCACCGAAGTGGTGCTTTTGGCGGGGACAAGCGAGAGCAGTCGTACTTCTCCGCCGAATGATTCGACCACGGGGGTTTCTGCTAACCTTTCCTTAGTGTAGTCGGCACCTTTGACGTGAATATTGGGGCGGGCTGCTTGGAGAAATTCCACCGGTGTGTCTTCGCCAAATATATAGACATAGTCAACGCTTCTTAAGTGGGTAAGCATCTCGGCTCGGTCTGCTTGATTGTTGATTGGTCGACTCTCGCCCTTCAGTCTTTTCACCGAGTCGTCGCTGTTCAGTCCAACCACTAGAACATCGCCGAGTTTACGTGCTTCTTCCAGTATGCGCGCGTGTCCCACGTGTAAGATGTCAAAGCAGCCATTAGTGGTGACAAGCTTCTTGCCTTCTTGTTTGAGCTGCTCTGATAGCTGCCTCAGTTCATGCAATGCCAGTACTTTGCTCATTTTTCTTCCCATTAGTTTTCGCTTCTTGCAAGAGTTTAGCAATTCAATAGCCTTTGCATCCAGCGGTAGCGCGAGCTCGGTTACTGAGTAATATATTAAATACTCATGATTAGTAAAAGAAGCTAAGTACAAGAAGCCTGTTCATGACGCTCTTTCTGTTTCGTTCTCTTGTTTCTATCTTGAGATTTATTCTACGGTGAAACTGTTGTTTATCTTCTCAATCTAACTGGGTCACTTTCCGAACAGGTACTGCTCCTCAGCTATTCTCGCACCGTCACTAGTCTCTTCCCGAGGCAAGTATGCGTTAACGGCTAGGCTGACCTCAACGAACGGCCTCTAACTTGTGAGACTGCCATGAACGAAACTGTCATCCCCATCACCGATGCTGCCGCTGCCGCCTCGGGTGGCTGCAGCACTTGCCAAGGCGAGTCCTGTGCCGGCGCCTGCGCTGGCTACCCCTATGTTTGTCTCGACATCCGCGCTCAGAAGCCGGCTTCGCTGCGCAGCTTGAGCCGTCGGCTCGGTGACTTCACCATCGAAACGCGGCGGATTCTCACCACCTTGCCCGGTGTCGAGGGTCCCTTCGCCGACGAAGACGACTACATGAAACGTGCTGTCGTCGAGGTGGAAACCGAAGTCCGGGTCTACAAGATTAAGGGTCATGTCGGCGAAATCATCGTGCCGACCGCCTATGCTCTCGACCCGGTCCGCGCCCTCCGCCAGCAAATCGAAGACCTGTCCTCCGACGCCGATGCTCAGCTGCGCACCAGTCTTCTGGCTCAGCTGGCAACGCATCCCTATGGCGACCGCTTCCTGCCGGAAGACATCGTCGCTCATCTGGATGAGTGCCCGGACGCTCGTTACTTCGGAACCATCTACATGCTCAACCAGAGCAATCACCTGGAGCTCTGGCTGCGGCTCACTTACGACCGCAACTTCGTTTCTTCCGCTTCGGTCAAGCCCAACGGCGACATCATGTTCTATCGCGGCAAGAAGGACATCTTCCTGCGCGACAACGTGTTTCACGAATGGAGCCATCGACTGGAGCAGAAGTTTCCGGAGCTGTCCAAGCGCTGGGCCGACACTCTGGAGCTGGAGAACGGCTGGGTGCCCCGCACCTATGCCTTCCGCAGCTACGAAGAGCATTTCGCCGTAATTGCCGAGCCGATCCTGGCTCTGGATTGCGGGCGCTTCCTGGAGGCGGCAAATAATGCCCCCCTGCGTGTGGTTGTCTGGTTGGCCGGTCTCAAGAAGGCTCTCGTCGAGTCTCTCGAGTCGCGCCCCAGCTGCTATCACGTGCTCTACTGCGAGCGGGCGCGCTATGGTCTGGAAGTGCTCAAGCCCAAGGCGCTGGAGTATCTCAAGGGCGCCAAATCCAGGGCGGAGCAGGAGGTGGAGTCGGCTCGCAAGGCTGTCGCTGAAAACCCCAGCGACAACCATCGCAACTGGCTGTCGCGTGCCGAAAAGCTCCTGCCCGAGGCTGAAGAGAAAGCGGCTCGCGTTGCTGCTTTCCTCAACACCTGGCTGGTCTGACTTCTCCAAAGTCTAACCGGCAACTTAGAAGAAGAGAGATGAAGTGGGAAGGCGCAAGCTTTCCTTCTTAGCTCTCTTTCTTCTTTCTTTTCGACATACCTGGGTACATGACACAGGA
>MOYA01000003.1:685292-707544 GCA_001899315.1 Candidatus Obscuribacter phosphatis | reverse complement strand
TGCGTCATGTACCCAGGTAGGCTTTTCGAAAAAGTACTAAGCAATATAATAAAACTAAGAGGAGATTGCCGACAAGTTCAAGCAGGACTCAATTGTCCTTTACTTGTCGGGAGATCTGGTTTTCTCGGTCTTTTGTTTTGCTTGTTAGTTTCTTCAGGTTTTAGCTTTTTTGTTTGTTTGCTTCTTTTTTGCATCTTATTTCTAAGCCCCATTTCATTCAGTCTTCTTTACTTGTTCTTGTTAAATGGCTCTATTGGTTCTATGCTTGCCGCCATGTATTTCCATTCTTTTAGCACTGCTATACCGAGAAACCGCAGGTCTCTGCCTGTGTCTATGGTCTTGGCTATGAGCATGTCTATGGAAATGAATATGCCCGGTTGGGCATAGACTAAGTTTTCGCGGCAGTACCGCCATCAAAATTACATAGCCTTTGATGCTTGCAGGGAAGCAGGACATTTGAGCAGCTTGATTTGTCAATCTGTTCTTTTGTTCTGCTTTCTTTTGGTATCGTATGTGGTATCAATATTAGCGCATCTGCGCTAGTTCGATTTGGGGCTTGCTTAGCCCGGCATGCGGGCTTTCATCGCTGCGTCAGGTTGGGTCGAGAGAAACTTAAACTGGGGCGGCTTAACTTTAATTGCGCTCTAGCTGATTGTGCCTTTATGGTGTCGGAAAACAAGCCATTTTCTAGATGCAGGAAGCAAACGCAAACTAACTAAAGAAAGCCAGACCAGCTGGGCAACGAGATTTCTAACCGCTTACTAGAGAGGTGCAGATGTATACGGCAAAAATGCGAATCATCGGTTTGAGAGAGCGTCCTTGGGTGCGAAAGTCTACCCAACACGCTCTGGGGCGTTTCTGTCTAGACGAAGAATCGGGAATCTATTTTGAAGAGAGCATGAATGCCGAGCACAAGGCCCTGATTTGTCAGGCCTTTGCTTGGGTGCCCGAGCCGCTGCTCGAGAACGCCCGTGCACTCGGCTTGACGATGACCAGTTGCCCAGGGCTTACGCCGGCGGGTAATAGTGCCACCACCTATGCCGATTTCACTAGCCGCAGCCAGAGCGGCATCTCGCCTCATATCGTTATGGGCGGACCTAGTCTAGAGCCCGACTTTGTCGTGCCTCATCTCGTTCATGAACTCTGTCATCTCTATTTCTCCAATCTGCCTTCTCATCTGAGGGGGCTTTGGATGGATTTGCTGGCCAGGCAAGAACGAGACGAGCAAGGTGTCGAGACTGGTGAAGTGACTAACTATGCCCAGAGCTTCAAGACTAGTTTCTTGTCCTGTCGTTTGGCTGAGAGGGCAAGCGATTACTGCCGCAGTGAAGCATCTCTTAAGTGTTATGCGGCAGAATCGTTTTGCGAGACCGTTGCTTGTCTGGTCTGTCCATGGTATTTGGACAAGACTTGCTCGGTCGACTTAGCCGAAAGACGCCTTGTCATCGCTCAGATGGGTCTTGCCTTGGCGCCAGCTCGCGCGAAGCTGGTTGCTTGATCTGAGGTGAATTTCGCACAGGGCGGGGGAGAGATCCCCCGTCTTTTTTTTGGATCGAGTTGACAAGATATGGCTGTATTGCTGCGATTTACCCATGAAGGCTGATGGCGCGGTTGACGCAATCAACGTAAAGGCTGACCGGGCAAAGGTTGATTGCCCATAAGGCAGAAGCAGTAAAAGTTTTTCCGGCACTAAAAATTTGGACTTTATCGTCCTATCGGTTGAGCGGCAATGGTTGCCAACACTGATGAAAGGATGATTCTGCTCTATTTGAGAGCGGCAAGGCATTGGTGCTGTTTCTTTCTGTAGCGGCGTTTGCTTAGGCTGGGGCTATCTTTCGTTCGATAAGTTTTCAGGACCTCAAGCACAAAACACCCAATAAAAAGGCGCAAAACAGTCATTGCCAGATTCCCGACGGGGAAGGTGTCTTGAGCCGATGGTCCATTTCTAGGAGAAGAACCATGTTATGTCCCCACTGTAATTCGCCTCGGCACATGCTTTGCGCCGAAGGTTTCCGTCACAAAGTGGCAGTCAACGTTAACTTCGCAATTTTTGGTGCCGATACCGGCGCTTCTAAGTTGCTCACCGCTCTGGCTTGCGGCGAAAGCAATAATCTGCTCGGTCCCGGCCGTACCGATGCACATGTCGGCGCCGGCGGCGTGATCAAGCCGGTCCGCAAAGATGAGAGCATTTTGGTGGTTTTGCCTGTTTATGCCGATCTCGGCTTGGCTGAATTTGGCAAGACACTCTTGCACTCTCTCTTGCCCAACTCTTTGATTGAGACCGCCGGTGGTGTCACTGCGCGCGGCGCCGATGGACTAGCCTTCCCCGGTACCTTTGGCTCGACCATGTCGGTGGCTCTTCCTGAGCAGAACGGTCAGCGTACCACCGCCTTGTTGATTGGGCTCGGCTCTCGCTCTGATTGCGAACGCAAGGGGCTTTGCGGTCTTTTGGGAACCTCGCTCGACAGCGCTCTGAGCGGGCTCTACAGCCATCTTGTCATTGCCCTGTCCGACTTCACCGATACTGCCGTTCACGGGCGTGAGATCGGTTCGGTGTCCCGCTGTCGCCTCTCGCTGGCCATAGTCGAAGACGATGCCCAGCTGGTGCTGAGCGAGATGTCTCTCTTGGTCAAGCCCAACCAGGTTGCCGCTTTGTGCGAAGGCATCGATGTGGCAGGACCGCTCTGCTCGCATTGCAATCATCCGCGCACCGGCACCATCAAGCTGAAACGTCCTGAACCGCAGCAAAACTGAGGAGGTCAAAATGAAACCTGTGATCAAAGTGATCGGGGGCATCAGCCCAAAGCATGAGCATGGCGTCGAGTATGACCATGCTGACTTGTTGATTCTGACAAAGGTTTATGGGCAAGACCTGGGCGGCGGTCCGCAGTCTTTCGATTTGCATCACGGCGGTGCCATCAGCAGGGCCATTGCCGAACAGGGCTTTCATGGCGCGGCCGGGGAGCATCTCATTCTCTCTTTTGCCGGGGAGGACGGAGTTCGGCGCCATGTGGCCGTGGTCGGTTTGGGAAAGCCTGAGGAAGTCGGCAAGCGGCGAGTTTGCGCACTCTTCAACTATGCCATCGACCTGGCCCGTCTGCCCGAGATACAGGCTAAGAGCCTGATTTTTCCCATCTTTCCCTATCGCAGCACCGGGGCTGTTTTGAACCTGCGCGGTACCGGCGCGATCTTGCGCTGCCTTGTTGATGAACGGGCTGAGCGCGGAACGCTCGGTGCCTTGCAGGAAATTCGCGTGCTTTGCGCTCCCCAGGCGCGTGCGCATATCGAGAGCGGCTTGGCTGTGGAGCATTCGCTTTGCAGTCAGTGCCGCATTCCTAAGCTGCGCCAGACTGGCTAACTGAGATTGGCTAACTGAGACTGGCTAACTGAGATTGGCTAAATTAGATTGGCTAACTGGCCCGAAAACCTAACTGACTGAAAAGAGAGGACAAGACCATGATCACCGACAAAATCGACCTGCAGCAGATTCGCAAGAGCGTTCTGCGTTCGCAATTGCTTGCCTTGGAGTCGCAGGCTCAGGCTATCTATTATCTGGGCACCGAGCATCGTGAGGGCATCGACCTCGGTCGTAATCCCGAAATCTACTTGGTGGTGCAGGATGTGAAGGACATTGCTCAGACTGCCAAGGCTACTGTGGACGAAGCGAAGAACCTGAGCGGCGAGGAGATTCTCTCTCGCCTGCAGGGACTGCAGACCGTCGCCCAGAGCGTGGTGGAGCGTGCCGAAGAGGCCTATCGGCACATGGCTGCCGATGCCGATCGGCGCTTGGAGGAACACTTGAAAGTGCCCGAGGCGCCCGAGGACAAGCATCATCTCAAGGCTCGCGCCTATATGTCCTGCCATTCGGCCGAGACCGATCAGCATCTCACCTTCAAGATCCAAGTGCGGGCAATCTGCGACTTGGCTTTGGAGCTGGCTTTCACTGCGGCGGCTGAAAGCGGTCACGACTATCCTCGCGATGCGAAGTACTGGGATTGATCAAGCGGCAGATAAGGGCTAAAGATCGCTAGCAATTGGTTACGGGGAGGGGCGGTTCGCCGCTCTTCCCCGTTTTCCATTTTTTTTGTTTGTATATGATAGAAAGTAGTAGAAAAGCGGATCGGGGAAATTCTTGAGGTTGCTTGTTCAGTCTGCCGCAGGAGGGTGGTTGTCAGGCGGGGTTTGTGGCTTGTTTGCGAGGCTGCGCTAACTTCTCTTTGAAAGTTTCATGATTCATATAACGATATGAGTTGAACGACTAAGTCCCAGCTTCATAAACTTTACAGGTATTTATTTTTTTCTTTCTCAACACAAACACCCGCAATACGAGATGCTTTTCGGTCTGACTCAGAGGAACGTTTGTTCTCTAGACCGGGCCGTATTGGGGTGACCTCTCAGAACATCCAAAATATGGAGGTCCAAATGTTCAAGAAATACCGGATCATCGGACCCGATGATCCAAACTATTCGCGCATGAAAAAGCGCCTTCTGGAGACTTGGCTGAAGACCTTGGCCGGCTATGGTTTGATGGGATTGCTTGTCTTTGCTGCTTTCTGGGGATTTGGCTACAGCTACCGTTTCCAGCTCGGTTTTGGGCTCTTGTGGTTCCTGGTGCCGGTGCTTTCCTGGTGGTTCAGCGCCAAGATCGCCATTGCCATGACCAAGTCGACGCCCGCCGACCCGCAGAATCCTGAGCACAAGCGTCTTATCGACATTGTCGACCGGGTCTATGCTCGCAGCGGGCTGAAATTCAAGCCGCCGGTCTACATCTCCGACAATCCGCTGCCCAACGCTTTTGCCACCGGCCCCATCCACCGCAAGGCAGTGGTTGCCGCCACCCGCGGGCTTTTCCTCACCGGCATGACCGATGCCGAGATTGAAGCAGTCTTCGCTCACGAACTTGGCCACGTCAAAAACTATGACGTGGCCATCAACTCGATGCTTTCGGTCTTGTCGATGATCTTCTTCATGATCGTCGACGCCGGTGTCAAGGTGCTCATGGCCGGCATCCGTATCTTCAACAAAGATTTCGGTGTGCGTCCTGAATTGCGCAGCAAGCCGCGTGGATTTTTCACCGGCATTCTGGAATGGGTGGTCATGTTTCTCATTTTCCAGCTCACCGGGCAGATGACCAAAGTGGTGCAGATGTTCGTCATGCGCTCGCGCGAATCGGCTGCCGATGCCACCGGTTCGCTCATGACCGGCAAGCCATGCGACTTGGCTACGGCACTTCTGAAGCTGGTCGCCTATGTGGAAAAGAATCGACCGCGTGGACGTGATGCCGAACTTTACCGCGCCCTGCGTCCGGTCATGACCATCGATCCTCTCTTTGATGCCAGCCGTGCCGAGCCGGAACCCCAGGGTCTCTGGCAGCGTTTGGTGCGCTTCTGGCGTATGCTTCAGCTCACTCATCCGCCTGTTCCCGAGCGGGTGCAGGCTCTGGAGAAGATGAACGGCTCAGCCTGTAATCTCCAGATCTAATCAGGAAGAACTATGCGTAAGAAAATCTCCGGCAGGCTGCTCGGCATCGTCGCCGTGGTCAGCCTGCTTTCTCTTTGTGCCTGGTATTTCACCGACGCCGGGCGTAGTTTGGGCAATCTTTTCGGAATTTCCAGCTCGGAGGTGACCCTTTCCGGTTCCACTCCTGATACCGTTGGTAATTCCACGCTCATCGGTCGCAGTGACCGCGAGCGCAAGATTGAGTTTGTCATTGGTCTTTCGCTCAATGACGAAGCCGACTTGGATGCACTGCTTGAAAGGCAGGGCAATCCGCAGTCGGTCGACTATCTCCGCTTTCTGACGCCGGCCGATTTCGAGCGCCGTTACGCTCCCAGCCAAGCCAATGTCGACGAAGTGGTCAAGTTTCTCACCGCCAACGGTATCAAAGTCAAGGCAGTGGCTCCCAACCGTCTGCTCATTCAGGCAGAGGGCACTGTTGCTCAAGTCGAGCGGGCTTTCAAAGTCGAGATCAACGACTATCGCATTGCCTCAGGCAATACCGCCACTGGCGGTATTGCCAGCTTCTTCAGCAATGACCGCGATCCGTCTATTCCGCAGCACCTCAAAGACATCGTTGTCTCGGTGCTTGGTCTGAACGATATCGATCGTCTGGAGAGCCGAGCCAAGCGCGAGCCGCGCACAGTCGATAGTCAGTCGATGGCCAAGCCCCGTGCTTCGCAGTCGGCTTTGACGCCGCAGCAAGTGGCTTCCGCCTATAACTTGCCCAATGCCAATAACCCCGACAATGGGCGTAAGCTCTCCGGCAAGGGCGTCGATATGGCAATTGTCACCGCCGAAGGTTACAAAAAGACCGATGTGGAGACCTATTGGCGTCATCACGGTGTCAACCGCACTGGGCGCGTCATCGACATTGCCATTGGCGGTACAACCACTGCGGTGAACGATGAAACCACCATGGATCTCGAGCTAATGGGGGCGCAGATTCCCGCAGCCGATATCTATATGTACATCGCTGCCGATGCCCGTTTTGTCAACTTCGCCTTGGCCTTCAACCAGATGGTCACCGATAACAAAGCCGACGTGATGAGCGTCAGCTGGGGACTTTGCGAGCGCGGCACCGGCTGGCTCATGATCAAGACCGAAAACGCCATCTTCAAACAAGCGGCGGCTCAGGGTATTGCCCTGTTCGCTTCTTCGGGCGATGACGGCGTTTACGACTGCAAAGAGAAGAAGCTGCGCTGGGAAGTGGACTTTCCCTCTTCCAGTCCCTATGTCACCGCTGTTGGTGGCACGTCTCTTTATCTGAGCGGGGGCAAGCGCAGCAGTGAGTCGGCTTGGTCTGGCTCAGGGGGCGGCATTTCCAATCACTTCGCCCGTCCGTCCTGGCAGCATGGCAGTGGTGTGCCGAAGGGCGACAAACGTGTTTCGGCCGACATTGCCATGGCTGCCGATCCCTACACCGGCTATTCGGTTTACTTTGAAGGGCAGTGGGCTAAGATTGGCGGCACAAGCGCCAGTTCGCCCAGTTGGGCAGCCCTCTGGGGGCTTTCGGTCGAGGCTCTGGGTAAGAGGCTTGGTCCTGCCAATGCCCATATCTACCGTCTCGGTCGTTCGGCCGACAGGGATAAAGCCTTCTTCGATATTCTCACCGGTGAAAACGGTGCGGGTCGGGGACCGGGCTACAAAGCTGCGCCTGGCTTCGATCATCCTACCGGTTGGGGTAGCCCCGACGGTGTCGAACTGATTCGTCTGCTCGAGGCTCAGCATCCCAAGGCTGCTCGTCCGCGCTGATGTTTGACGATTGCGAGAGGGTAGCTTCGGCTACCCTCTCCAATTTTTTTTGCCGAAAGGTACTATAGAGGGTAAGAAAGTTTGGTCAACGAAGAATCAATGATGTCTTCGCTCTTGCCTTAGTCGCCGCTGCGTGCCCTGTTGAGCATTAGTTTGGTAATCGACTTGAGAGTACTGAAGACTCCTTTACCTTCCATGGCTACGGCTTCGAAGGCCGGCACTCTGGAGTGATTGAGTTCGGCTTCCATTCTTTCTACATCCATGGCAGTGGTCAGATCGCGTTTGTTGTATTGCAAAACCCAGGGAATGTCTTCCAGAGTAAGGCGGTATTCTCTCAGGTTGTCCATCATATTTCGCAGTGATGCCTGGTTCTCTTCCGAGCGGGTGACGTTGGAGTCGGCGACAAAAACAATGCCGTCTACATCACGCAAAATGAGCTTGCGACTTTTGTTGTACTCTTCCTGTCCAGGCACTGTGTACATTGAAATTCTTGCCTTGAAGCCATTGATCGAACCTAGATCAAGAGGCATAAAGTCGAAGAATAAGGTTCTTTCTGTTTCAGTGGCGAGGCTGACCAGTTCGCCTCTTGATTGCGGTGCCAGCTGACTGTGGATGATTTTCAGATTGGTCGTCTTGCCGCCCAAGCCTGTGCCGTAATAGACCAGCTTGAAGTTGATTTCTTTTGTTCCGTAATTGACTAGGGCCATTGTGACTGCGTTCTTCCGATCGAGGTTGGTTTACTTTCAGTGCTTCTTTGTTTTCTTACCCGGGAATTCCGGTCATGTCTTACCTTCGCATGACTTGAATTCAACTATGGGCAGATTGTTGCGTCTTGCATATTTTTTTGCTTCCGAGGCGACGCTCAAAAGTCCGCCGGCAGTCTTACAGTCTTGTGGAATAGCGGCGATGCCGAAAGCCATACTAAGATTTGCTGTTTCCATACCAGGTATGGGTGAGGCTTTCATTCTCTCCAAGATTCGTTGAGCCACTACGATAGCAGACTTACTGCTTGTCTGGGGCAGCAATATGCCAAAGTCGAAAGTTTCAAAATGACCCAAAATGTCTATTTCGCGCTTTACGCCCTTGACCCTATGCAATAAGGCTTTGGCTATGCCGCTCGGCACGATCTCTAAGTTACCGCCGTTATCCGACATGAGGTCGAAAATAATCAGTGAAAAGGCTTTGCCGTCGCGCTCAAAGCGTCCGAGTTCTTGTTTGACAAAAAACTGCAGCACTGGATAGGAATAGACCTCGGTTTCCGGTCTCATCAGGGTCTTGAGCGCATTCTGAATTGCTGCTTCGTCAATCTGATAGGCCGGCTCTATTGATGCTTCGCTTGGCGTTTGTGTGCTGGCTTGCAGAGCCAGTTGCACCAGTCCAACCTGGAGCAGATTGTAAAGCACCGGCACCCATTCCAGCTTGGTTAGGGGCATGCGTCTAAGCAAATCGAAGAGATTGGTTTGATTGTCAATCTCTACATAAAAGTCTTTCTGCAATTGCATGTTATAGCCGGTGCCGCGACCTGCCAATTGCTCAAATTGCGTTTCAGACAAATTGGGATAGACCTGCCTGAGAAAAGTGTCCATGGTCAGACCAATATTTTTTAGATAATTGCTTTGGTCTAGAAAGCCCATGCTTTCAATTATCAGACTGTCGAGTCGCTTGGTCACTGTCTTATCGGGCGAAACTTCATTTTCGTAAAACTTGAATTTGCCTGAAACCCAGGTCAAGACATCGATTATGGCGTTGTCGCCATTAAACTCACCGCAGATGGCATGGGTGGGCTGACCGTCTTCCATATAGATCTCCGCACCGCTTTCAGTACCGCCCAAGGTCAATCGTCCGCTTTTCTTGCCCAGGTGCAGTGATTGCAATACCGCAGGTAGAGCTAGTTTTTCCAAGTCTCCTTCTAGGGCGGCTTGCTGGTTATCAGAACGGTTGGGGTCTTTGGGTCCAAGATTGCGCGTGTAGTCGGTAATTCCTTGCATGCTCTGGCTGACTGCCTGCGCCTCCGGTGCTTCCGGAATGGAGAAATTACCGGTGCTGGAGCGCTGATAGCTTGGCTGCTGCGAGTGATCAGAGATCAAATCAACCGAATCTTGCCCTGTACATTCGGACAAAACCAAGTTGTGAACCAATAGAACGTCAATTGACGGTAGGGTCCATTTTACTTCGGTAGAGGTGAGGGAGCCGATATAGAAAGTCCAGAGCGGGTCCCCTTCAGGCGGGCAAGAAACTTTGATCAGATAAAGAGAGTTTTGTCCGCTTACCGAAAAGGGCAGTTCCACATCAAATCCGTCGCGCTTCTTGGCTTGGGCAAGAATGCTGTTTAGGTCTTCTATGGCTGGTGCGTTCCAAAGACGCGGCAATTTAAGCGGGCCGGAGCCGCTCTCTTTAGGCTTTTGATTTTGTGATTGGCCGCGATTGAGGTTGGATTTGAACATCAGCAAGAAAGAGTTTCCGGTTTTGGGCTTTAAAAAGAGGACTCACTCAATTTCATACCACCCCGATATATCTTTATGTCGCTTGATAATCACTTCTTTCTCAAACTTGCCCAATTAAGCCTATGTTGGCGACTTTTATTGCCGACTTCTATTGCCGACTTCTATTGCCGGCTTCTATTGCCGGCTTCTATTGCCGGCTCAACCAGGTCTGCCAGCGCATCAGTTCGGCGGTTGAGAGGGCGTAAGCCGGGCAACCCCTGGCCAGGTGAGGACGGGCGCCGTCAAAAATTTCAGAAACACCTCCCACAAGTGACTCTTGTGTGAGGTGCTCAAGCAAGGGCGAAAGAATTATCTTAATTCGGCTCTTGGTTTCCGGTAGGGGTCCATAAACATTGAGCAAGGCATCGCAATAAAAGCCCAATAGAAAAGGCCAGGCTGTGCCCTGGTGATAAGAAAGGTCGCGGTGGTACTGATCTGCGTGTTCAAAACCGCAACCATAGAGACCTTGATACTGTGTGTCGTTCGGAGAGAGAGTTCTTATGCCCATAGGCGTAATCAGCTCATTTTCGATGGCGGCGAGGATTTGTTTTTCTTGATCTCTTTCAAAAGCTCTGAAAGGTAGAGCAACGGCAAACAGCTGATTAGGCCTGAGGCTTGCATCTTTTTTGCGACTTTTCTCTTTCTCGTTGGCACTGGGTGTGTCGATGACATCGTAAAGACAAGAAAGCTCGCCGTTCCAGAATTTCTTGAGGCCTTCTTTTGTTTGCTTTAGCCTGTTTTCAATGCGACTGAGCAGCTTTTCATCGCTTTTGTATTCTAGATCGCTCTCGCCTAATAAGTTATGCAGAGAAGCAAGGGCGTTATACCAAAGACTATTGAGGTCGACTGCTTTGCCGGCTCTAGGGGTAATGGGAATCTCAGCCACCCGGGAATCCATCCATGAGAACTCTACCGATGGCAGTTCGCAGCTTATTAAGCCGTCGCTATGGTCGAGCTTGATGCCATATATGGTGTCATCTTCCAGGGCGGTGAAAATCGCGCAGAGCTCATCGAGTAGCTGAGTGACTGTCTCTTTGTCTCTAGTTATGCGGTAATAGTGCCAAGTGGCCCAGAAAAGCCAGAAAGAAGTATCGAGAGAATTGTATTCCAGAGTAGGAGTCTTCTCTCCTTCTTCTTTAGGATTGACGGTGCGATTGGCTACCAAGGCGTCTTTTCGTCTTCCAGCGAAAGTTTTAAGAACTGCCTTGGCTTGGGCGAAGCGCCTGGTTGAAAGACAGAGTCCGGGTAAGCTCATCAGGGCGGCGCGTCCCGAATCGTTGAACCAGGGATAGCCCTCCAGAACCGAGAGGTTGCGGTTTTCCTCTTGATTGGCTTCGGGGAAGCGGCTGCCTGCCTTGCGATCTTCTTCGAATGCGGGCACCAAAAACTGATCACATGCCAATATGAGTTGGTCTGTGCGTTGCGAACGCGGCAAGCTGGCTCGCTTAATCAAGAGGTTTTGCCTCTCAATTAACTTCTCTATTTCGGCATGCCCGTCAGGATTGGCGATGGCGTTTTCAAAACTGGCGCCTATGGAAAGATCTTTGCCTTTACGCAGCTTGCTGGTTACGGCTCCCACCAGGAAGAGATCTTCATTGTCTGGTTCGCCCCTATTGGTTTCTTCTGTGTATTTGTAGTCCCACCACCATTGTTTCTGGGCTTCGTATTGCCCTTCTTGCCAGGTCAAGCAAAGCCGTGCGCCGCTTTCGTTGAGAATGACCATTGATTGATTGGGCGAGACAAATTGAGGATAGCGGTCGTCCGACGAACCTTTGACTTGTTTATGGAAATCACGGAAGCCGACTAGAAAGCGGCAAGTTAAAGCAGGCTCTTCGCTTGACGGCTGCTTACCGCTTTCGCTGAGGGAAAGGTCACCTAAATAGTGGTAATTGAGATAGACCTCATTTTTGCCATAGGGCATGACCAGTTGTTTGATCAAATAACGACCATTAAGCTCGAAAACCCAGGTGGGAACGGGCAGGAATGTGAAAGACTCGAGATGCTTGTAACCGGTCGGTGAGATAACCCCGGATGTCCAGCTGCTTGTTGCCAATTCATAGGTGTTTGAGCCGATTGTGATCAGTTCTTCCACCCTGGATAGAACTATATGGCGCCAGACTGGAGGATAGAGCGCCGCCGATAGGACGCAATGATATCGCCTGCGATTAGCGCCGCAGATTGTACCCATGCTGTAGCCGCCCAAGCCGTTGACCACGAGCCATTCGCGGTTGTCTCGTTTGTCCCTGCTTGGATAATAGACTGGAATGTCGTAATCAATCGCTTTGTGGCGAGATTTGAGCCAGCCGATCAGACCGAAAGTCATTTACTCACTTTTGACTGGAGAGTGTTTCGCTGTTTTCCGGTGAGGGCATAGCTTGCCAGTTTCCGGTTTTCTTCCAGCTTGTCGCTTTCACCTTTTCCGCCAGGGCCTTTAGTTCACGGGCTTCCTCCACGCGGTCAAGCATGAGCAAAAGGTCGGCATAGTTGCCTAGAAGGGCAATCACCTCAGGATGTCTGCCGCCCAGCACCCTTGTTTTGACAGACATTGAGAGTTTGTAGAAAGGTTCGGCTTCGACATATTTGCCCCAGGAATGGTAGAGCAGAGCCAAGTTGTAAGACATAGTGCCTACGTCTTGATGATTATGACCGAGCTTTTGTTCGTACATTCTCAGCAGTCTGCGACAGATGGGCGCGGCAAACTCATGTTTGCCCTGGTACCAAAAAACTTCAGCAAGACCTTCAAGAGAAGTAGTGAGCATGGCATTGTCGGGACCGTAGTCTTCAGCAACTTCTAGGGCCGCCAGCCATAGTCTTTCCGCATCGGCGTATTGACCGGCCTTGACACAGCTTTCTGCTGACGCTCTGTAGATTTTCCAGATGTCGTTGACTATCGACATGGCTTATTTCTCGATCTCTCATTTGGATTGAAGTCTTCAATCATAACCTTATTGTACCGGTTGGATAGCTCTTCAGAACCAAACTTTCCAGCTTTTAGGTCTTTGCATCAATACTAGCAAGTATAATAGAAATGAGCAAAAGAGAAAGCAGGAGAGACGGGGCTCTCTTGCTTTCAGTCGGACCTTGCGAAGGGTCGGGCTGACCAAGCCAGTCCAATCAGTTGATTGAGCTGGATTAGTCGACCCGACCCAACGCCTGTGCCTGCGCTGGCGCTTACGGCAGGGGCACGTTGAAGCCCTTGAGCGGCAGCCAGGAGCCCTTGTCATCGTCGAAGTAGAAACGAACACCGTTCACTTCGATACGGAAGACGAAGCCGAGCGACTTGGCACCGCGACCGCAGGAATGGAAGCGGCGGGCGTACAGGTCGAGCAGCTCACGGGCAGGGGCGACACGCTCGTCCAGCTTGAGCTTGAGCACGATGGCGCCGGCGTGTTCCATGGTGGGAGCATCGTCGGAGTCCACGAAGAGCTCGCTCTTCTTGATGGCGAAATTGACGCGATCGTGCTGGGCGTTGTTCCACCAGTTGATGCGTGCCAGACCTACCGCGCTGAAGAGGCGCAGAGCCATGGCGCGACCAGGGCGGACACGGTCTTCATCACCGACGCACTTGTCGGCGATGACAACGATGGCCAGTTCCGGGAACTTCTTCAGACCCTCGATGGAGATCTTGAGGAAGGTGTCGGAGCGGTGGCAGGCAACCACAGCGGCGACGCGGCTGGCCATACGGTTGGAGAAGCCCTTCTTGCCGAGGTATTCGAGGGCGATTTCCTTGCCGGCGGTGGCGTGATCGTCAACCGACACTGCTCGACCGATGTCGTGCAGGAAGGCGCCGGCGGGAATGACGACCTGGGCCGCCACTTCGTCGAGCATCGCGGGGAAGCGCTTCAGCACTTCCGCCTTGAGGTACTCGGCGGTGCTGAGCACGGAATAGGCGTGAGCCACATCGTGCTTGGTTTGCGAACTCGAAACCTTGTCGCCCTCGTCATAGAGTTTGAGAAGTTCCGGATCGCTGGTCATGGCCTGGACGACCGCGACCATCTCAGAAACAGACAGCTTTTCTTCTTGATTGGACATATTGCTCCTCTGTTAAAGCAAAGCCGATGCACTCTACGTGAGCGGCATCGGTATGGATTGATAGATAGTTGCTACGAGTCCCCGAATCTCAAGTGGAGACAGACCGAAAGCTCAAAACTAGGACTAGGCGCTGGTTGTTGGCTTAAGTCGGCTTCCTCTCAATTTAATTCAAAACGGGTACTCCTTATCCCTAGCAAAGACCTATTCAAGATATCAAGTATTTTCTATGGCAAAATCTTTTCTAAGAAAGAAAGGCGCTAACCTGTTGCAGTTAGCGCCTTTCTAGACTTTGAATTGGTCGCAGGACCGGTGCCGCCCTCGGTAACAACCATCCCTGGTCATTCTCCCTGGAGAACCTGCGATGTCGAGACTGGAATTGCCCTGGGCTTATGCTTAGTTCAACTCTCAGTGTCGATATATTAGGTGGTTTTTGGGGCTTTGTCAGTGGGGTAAATACGAGTTTTTCTCTAGAGCTGCTCTTTGAGCAGGGCAATCAGGTGTGCCACTAATTTTTCTGCCTGGCTGCGACCGAGTTCATCCCAATGCGGCACTCCGAAAGCCTTGAAAGAATAGGTGTCTGCCTGTTCGTCGGTCCAGCCGATCAGGTCTAGGGCTCGACCAAGAACAGTGAGATAGTTCTGGTCTGTTACTTCTCCTAGACCAAAATTGTCGTCAACCCTTTGCGGGGTTACTTGTGGGGTCGGTGCCGATACATTTGGCCCGAAGTTGACCTGCGGACCCTGGGGTATAGCCACCGGTTGGGCCAACTGCTGTGGGGTAGGCTCGCTCTGAGAAACTTGCTCGGGCTGAGCCTGCTGGTCCGACACCTCTAGTTCAAATTCAGGTTCAGGGTTTTCTAGAGAAACTTCTGCTAGAGAAATTTCGGGAGATTCTGGTTCAAGCTCCGGCAGAGTTTCATTGATGTCACCAGATAGGGCTCCAGATAAGGCTCCAGGAGAGTCCCCAGAAAAGTCTGAACTGGCCGGTGGTGAGAAAGAGTCTGAGTTAACGCCAGATTCTGAAGCAGCTTCGGAGCTCTCGAAGATAGCGCGAGTCTGACTAACTAGGTCTTGGATGTGGCTGCCTTGTGGACTGGGAGCTGGTTCGCTTTGGGGCGCAAAGCTCTGCTGGGCTGAGCTTGGGGGTAAAAATGGATTCGGAGGAAGGGGCGGAATGGCGAAGCGGTCTTCCATAGCATTAAGCGGAGCTTCTTCGCTTGCTGCTGCAGTATCTTGGCCGACCGGCGAAGCCGTGTCTTGATTTACAGATTGAGCCGTTTCTTGATTTACAGATTGAGCCGTTTCCTGCTTAACGGGCGCAGCCGGTGCTGGTAGAGCCTGCGGGGAATCGGTCTCTGAAGGAGAAGAAGAAACTGAAGGCAGGGGCGGAATTGTGCTGTGTCTTACCACTGGTTTCTGCTCAGCTGCCGCACTGCCGGGCAGCGGTCTGGTGAAAAAGGCATCCCCATCACTGCGACTAGGCGCTGTTGCTGGTCTGGCTGTTTGAGCTGATTGGTAGGGAGTCTGCGGAGCCTGATAAGGTGCAGGCGGGAGCGCCGGCGTGACCGGTTTGACTGGGGGATCGATTGAAATCTGAGGACCGATGGTGATTTCCTGGGGCGGAGGAGCTTTAGGTGTCTGCACATATTCGGTGGCCACAGGCTGCCACGGTGAGGTTTTGTCTGTGGAAAGCTCTTGCTTGAGGGTGAGCGAGATCATCAGCTGTCTTAGTTCATCAATCTGTTTGGATATCTCGATGAATCTTCTTTCTACAAAGCTGCGCAGACCGATGATAGACTCCTGCAGCATTTCGGGATTGCCTGGGGCGGCGGGCATGCCTATGAGTTTTGGTGTGAGCAGTCCTTCGGCTTCCAGTTGCGGTCTGATTTGAGAGGTTGGCCAGCCTTGTTCAACCAATTCCTTAATGCGCTCAAGAACCGATAGGTCCTCTGGTCGATACTGCCTCTGTTGACCGCGACCGCGTTTGATTTCCAGACCAAACATAAGCTCCCAACGACGCAATTGGTGAACCGAAAGTTGAAGACGGTCCGCCACATTGTTGATAGAGAGCAAATCTGTATTGACCATGAAAGCCTCCCCGGAATATCTAATAACAGATTAGCATTTACTAGCGCAGCTAGGCTAGCTACGACAGCCAAATTTATTTCTGCCCGTATCGCTTGGCTTTTAAGCACTAACCAAATATTATATGCAATAGTATATTTTGCTGAAAAAAGAGACCGCAGGATGCCCTGCGGTCTCTTGGTGAAAGAAGCCGAACTTGGCTCAGCAAAGAGTCAAGCTAGGCCCTGGTTGTGGTGCTCAGCGGACGTAGCGACCGGTGTAGCAGATGTCACCCCAGCGGTCGATGAAGTATTCACGACCGTACTGGTCATAGTAATACTGGATGCGCGGCGGGGGCGGGGGCGGCAGGTACACCGGCGGAGCGGGGATGAACACCGGCGGGGCAGGGATGATCACCACAGGCGGACGGCGATGACGGTTGTCCCAGCGCGGGTCGTAGCGGTTGTCCCAGCGAGGGTCCCAGCGGCGGTTGTCCCAACGCGGGTCATAGCGGCGGTTGTCCCAGCGGGGGTCCCAGCCGCGATGACCGTGACCGAAATCGATATATTGCACCGACGCCCCGTTGGGGGTGATGACGAGGTTGAGGTTCTGCGCTTGAGCGGCGCTGGCAAAGCCGAAGCTTGCCGCGACCAGAGACAGCGCGAGGCAGATCTTCTTCATATCTAGCTACTCCTGGACGTTAAGTTTTTGGTTGGCGAAATTCTCTGTCGTTTGCGCCCCCAACCGATTTGGGTGCAAACTCTCGCTCACTTCATCCCCTGACGGTGGCTGTCACCGTGTATAGGCAGACCAGACTGACAGGACCGGCTGCCGAATCAATCAAACCAAGAAAGAGCCGACTAACACATATCTCAAAGAGCCTAGAACAGGGTGACACCTGATGCTTCCCGTGCGTAGCGCCGAGGAAGTAGGTGAGCCTGTGCTTGGATGCGTTTTTCGGTCTTGGCTGGTGATCTTGGATAAAGTTGGAGGAGGAGATACCGCAACCTAACAGAGCCGGCTTACCGGGCTCAACTATTTTCTTGCTGAACAAAATAAGCTTTACAGAAAGATTTGACCGGTTTTGGAAGGCGCCCGGACTGAGCGCTTTACAATTGGCGCTTGTTTCTAATAAGTAAAGAGCTAACCGCCTGCTAATATTTATAGACCATGTCTCTCATGGTGTTTCGAAGAGGGCGTTCGTCGCTCTCACTTTCGTTCCCCGGATAATCTCAAGCAGGTGCGCAAATTGACTGAGAGCAATAAATCGAAAGCCCATAAAAGAGCCGTTGTCGTTGTCATAGACGGCTGCGGTATCGGTGCATCACCAGACCATGAGAAATTCGGAGACGCCGGCAATTGCAACACAATTGCCAATACCGCTAGAGAAGTCGGCGGTCTGCATTTGCCCCACATGGCTGCTCTCGGTCTCGGCAACATAACCCATATTCATGGTGTCGCCCCTTGTAATTCCTGCGCTGGATACTTTGGCAAGTTGGCTGAGGCCAGTAACGGCAAGGACACCCAGACCGGACACTGGGAAATGATGGGCATTATTTCGCCCACAGCCTTTCCCATGTATCCCCAGGGTTTTCCCCCTGAAGTGATCGACCGCTTTATTCAAGAAACAGGCTGCAAAGGAATTTTGTGTAACAAGCCCTATTCGGGCACCCAGGTGCTGGATGACCTTGGTGAGAAACACGTTGAAACCGGTTTCCCCATTGTCTATACCAGCGGCGACAGTGTTTTTCAGATTGCTTGCCATGTCGACGTTGTACCCCTAGCGACGCTCTACAAGTGGTGCGAGATTGCCAGAGAAATTTTGGATGGTCCCCATCGTGTCGGAAGAGTGATTGCTAGACCGTTTAAGGGCTCTCTAGCCGAGGGTGGCTTTAAGCGCATTTCGGCAGACCGTCGGGACTATGCGGTGCCCCCGCCGGCTAAGACCTTTCTCGACTATACACTTGATAGTGGCGTCGGTGTATTCGGCATCGGCAAGATCGAAGATATCTTCGTCGGTAACGGACTTTCGCATGCCAAACATACCGGCTCCAATCGCGAAGGTTTGGAATTGACTTTGCAAGCCCTGCGCCAAGAAGTCGACTATAAGCGGATCGAGACTAGTAAGACAAAACCTGACCACGTTGGCTTGATCTTTACCAACCTGGTTGATACCGATTCGCTCTATGGTCATAGACGTGATGCCAAAGGCTACGGTCAGGCGCTTAGCGAAATTGATGACTGGTTGGGCAAGATTATGCAGTCGATGCAGCCCGATGATTTGCTCATTATTTCATCCGACCATGGCAACGATCCGACTGCTCCGGGCACCGATCATACTCGCGAGTATGTGCCTCTTATTGCCTACAGCCCAAGCTTCAAGCAGCAGGAAGCTAGCCAGCACGATCTCGGTGCTAGAGAAGGTTTTGCCGATATAGCAGGCACTTTGAACGATTGGTTGCAGCTGGATTGGAAAGGTGCCGGTTCGTCGGTTTTGAACCTAAACGCTGGAGGAGTGAAGAATTGAAATTACGCCATGCCAAACTCATCGACTTTACTGGGACCGTTGATGGTTTCGTGCATCCGGCAGGTTTCGACCGGGCCGTGATCCAACTTCTAAGAAGCAAGGATAAAGCCGAAGTGGCGATCATTGTCGATAGAGCCCATTGCGAAGGGCTTGCAACTTTCGCTTCGGTTGTCTTGGTCAATGACCACGTCAATTTGAGCGGAGATAATCCCCTTGTCGGACCGAACGATGCTTCTGTGGGACCGCGTTTCCCTGTGGTCAACAATATCTACCTCAATGCTGCCGATACGATGGACCAGGAAGAAACCTGGACTCTGGGTAATCCCTTGGGGCGAGTGCCGTCCGTGGTGGCAGCCGGTCTGCGCGATGGACAGGTACCCGACTCGGCGCAGCTAGACTTTTTGCGCAGTCTCAATGTCGGTTTCTATTGCTATAACCTGGTGCCGGCAATGCTCATCGCCGCTCACGCGGGGCTGAAGGTTTTGGGTCTCGGTCTGCCTTCTGGGCAAAGTCTCTCGCCCGATATAACCGCCTGCCTTTTACGTTGATTGCTGTGATCGGGCTATTCAAGCCGATGTAAGACTATTTACTGCTTGAAGTTCTAATTGTTTTTGTTGGAGTTCTAGATGTCGAAAGAAGGAAAGTCGATGACTGAGGTAACACAGATAAGCGCAGCCGACGCTGTTGGTCGCATCCGCAAAACCTATCCGGTCACTCCTGATGCCGCTGTCATTCTCGGTTCGGGGGTGAATGTACTCGAGGGTCTGCAAAACTCTATAGTGCTTTCTTATACCGACCTATTCGGTCATGCTCCTTCGGTGGCCGGGCATTCGGGTACGCTCACAATTGGCCGACTCGGCAGTGGCGCTGCTGATCCCTTGGTGGCTGTCTTTAGAGGCCGCTTCCACCTTTACGAAGGTTACAGCTGGGACATGGTCTCGCTCGGTGCCCGCACCGTGGTGGAATGGGGGGTGCCTAACCTCTTTGTGACAAATGCAGCCGGTGGGCTCAATTTGGAATTCAACGTCGGCGACCTAATGGTGCTCACGGGTTACCGCGACCACCTAAGCCCCAAGTGGAAGAGTGAAGGATTATTGCCGGCTGTGATGGCGCCTGCCACTGTTTGCGCCAACAAACAAACCGAAAAACTCTTGTCGGTTGGGGCAAAACTTGCTGCCGAAGATAGCCGCTTCAGAGGGCTCAGGCAGGGCGTTTACGCCGGACTACTTGGACCAAGTTATGAGACCATGGCTGAAATAGATATGCTGAGAAAGCTGCAATGTGATGCTGTGGGAATGTCGACCGTGCCGGAGCTGCTCGTATGCGAAACTAGCAAAACTGCCTGCTGCGCTGTATCAGTGATCACCAATGTCTGGAAGCCTGATGAAGTGATGGGTGGGCACGAGGAGGTTCTAGAAGCCTCAAAGGCCGCCAGCCGACGGCTGGATCTGCTTTTCCGTCGCATTCTTGTAGAGAAGTAAAATCAGGGAGCTAAGCTTAAAGCAGGGCGCTAAGCAGAAATTAGGACTGTCTCGGTCGTGTATATCTATTGGCGCTCTACTTTTGCGCAATGTTGCGGGCGCTCTCGCCGCTAGCGCGACTAAACTGCCATCGAGCCAAGCGCAACAAGGGTTTTGTTGGTTTTCAAGAATCATAAAGGAAAGCTTACGATTGGCTTTCTCTGGTGAACTATTTCTGATTTCTGTTGAGTATGTATCTGTCTGAGCTTTATTTTCTGGTTACTGCTTTTTCTTCCACACCTAATTCGAGTAACCGAAATCTTTCCAATCAGTCCGCCCAACCAATAGAACGTCTCCCGAGAGCCTGTTAACTCAGGTAGGCGATAAGTACGGGCTTGGTGGCCGGTGGAAGAGGCAGCTTTCTTTTGACCAAGTAGTTGTGCCTGTGCAACTTCCATTGCTGAAGTCTCTGTCGAGTCGGTCTGGTGAAGCAGGCTGGTTCAAGCAAGCAGGGTCAAAGCAAGGAAGCGACGAGCCTCCAGACAAGGAGTTGAGGTTTCGTCACCAACTGGAGAATGTCTCAGCTTAGTACTTCTGCTGTGAATTCTCCGAATTTGAACTCGCGCCTGATGCGTGCACAGTGCTACAAACTGTCCATATCATGCAGGCGTCACAACAGGTTGAAAGTCATGAACGACAACAAATCCAGACCAACCGCCGAGCAGGAATCGCGGCGCCAAACCGGCTCCGGTCGAGTATCCGGCGCGGTGATGTATCTCTGCTTATTCCTGCTTTCTTGGCCCCTAATCGTCTGGGGGACCTGGGACATCGCTCATCAGTACGCGGCATCCACCCTCATGCCTTGGCTGATGGAACTGATCAACCACTCCAGCGACCTGGCTACCTATGCCTTGGGCTCGGGTATCGCCATCGCTGGTGGGTTTGTAGCGGCAATTGTCGTCTTCGTTCTCTTGCTTCTGGTCAGCATTGCTTGGTATCGAGTCAAGCGCCTCTTTGTGCGCTGAATCCGCTGAATCGGCTGAATCAGCTGAATCGACCGAGTAGGTTCGTCCTGAGTTAGGCAAACTTACCACATCTTCCCGTGAGCGCTAAAAGCCTCACCGTTAAACGAAATCCTGGATTTACAGGCATCGACTATGTAGTCATGCCAACGAACTTTGACCGGGCGGAGTCAACTTGGCCATGCGTAAGGCACTTGCTTCGCCCCGTCTTAACCATACGGAGAACATAAACTATATGACCACACTGAACATCACCAGCGGTTGTGACGACCAAATCGCCGACCAATTCAACGAAGGCACCGAAATCCACGTTCGCGTCTGCGGTGTGCAGGCTGCGCGCCTGGTGGCCTTCTGCGAAGAACCGTGTCATATTACCGTTTCCGTCGACGGAGAGATGACCTATCAGAGTCTCGTTGCTGCCAACCGGCGCACCGAGTTCCTGCTCAAGGACATCCTCATCAAGAACCCTCGGCGCTCCTCTCTCGGCGCTGCAGGATTCCGCGCCCTCTTCGGTGGAAGCCAGCCGGCGGCTGCCTCCCGCGACTATCCCTCGGTCTTCACCGTCGAAGTGCGCAGCGGTACCGCCGAAGGTCCCATCGTGGGCACCTTCCACTACCGTCTTCTGCCTGGCGCCGCTTTCGATCGCCAGCTCGAGGGTTATCTGGACACCCGCGCGCCCGAGGCGCCGCGTCCTGTCTACTCTCCGGACGCCCGCCCCGCAGGCGAAGTCGTCCTCGGCCTGCCGCGCTGCCCCAGCTGCGGTGACGCCATCAGCGATCCCATCGTTGGTTGCGAGAACGCCGAGTGTCCGACCCATCGGGACCGGCACTAGACCAAGAGTAGAGTAGTTTCGGCGATAAAGGTGGCTCCGCAAAGTTCGCGGTCCCACCTGACGCCAAAGTTGTCCAGGCTAGATAAGCGCGACTGCAGTGTTTAGGTAGACGCGTTCTCTTTCGACCCGGCTTGCAAGAAGATTTTCTTGCAGGTCGGGTCGTTTCTTTTTTGTTTTTTTTTCGCCTAATACTATAGGTGGTAATATAAATAAGGTCTTTATATCTGGGTTTGGATTATGAGAATAGCAAGAATTTCGCGCGAAATTCTTGCTATTTGTTCTGAAAAGGTTACCCAGTCAACGTAGCTTCAGATTGGCTTTACCCCATATTACTAGGTGCGATAAGAGATGCCTTGTCTCTTGGATTCTTTAATAACGATACATTATAGTAAATTGCAAGAAAAAGCAAGAGCGCTAGACTTAGCGCTCTTGCCAAAACAACAATGAGGGAAGACTAGCTAGTCAATCCCTCATCGCGTTTTCTACAGCGCTCAAGGCACGAGGCCTGAGTGCTTACTTCTGGTCGGTGGTGCCGCCCGCCGCCGGGGTGCCGATACCGAGCTTGGCGTTCAGGCGGGCACG
>MOYA01000003.1:582364-684819 GCA_001899315.1 Candidatus Obscuribacter phosphatis | reverse complement strand
CGCAGCTTGTCGCTCGTCGACGTCGCGCCGGCCACCTTCTTGCCCATGATGATCTGCACCATCTGGCGGAACGCCGGCCAGGCGAAATAGAGGACCACCAGCGCCGCGATCGCGATGACGATGATGACCGTGAGATTGAGAGTGATCATGTTCATTTACCTCGTTGAGGGTTGTTGAGAGTTGTTGAATGGCTCAGAGAGCCGTTGTGTGAAGCAGGTTGCTTCCTACCCCACAGGTTTTGGTTGACTACTCTGGTGAGTAATGGTGGGTATGGATGGGGTGGCGCTGACTTGCGCCTGTGCTAGGAGCTCCAGCTGGCTTTACAGCCGGAGCCCCTTTCGGAAGACGGTCGACTGAGAAGACGGGTCGACTTAGAAGTCGCCGCCCCCCTTCGAACCGCCGCCGCCGCTGAAGTCGCTGCCGACCGAACCGCCGCCGCCGCTGAAACCGCCGCCATAGCTGCTGCTGCTGCTTTCGCTGCTGCGCCGGCTGCGTTCAGCTGCTTCGGCAGCTTCTTCGGCACGCCTGATTTCGGAGTTGACCGAGCTTTCCCAGGAGCTGATTGCCGCTGCCACTGCCGCAATGGCAATGCGGTCGGCATCACGAGCCGCTTCGGCAGCGCGGGCTGCTTCGCGGCTGGCGTTCTCGTAGTTGCCGTTGCGGAACTCCGCCTCGGCACGGCTGAGCGAGCTGCGCGCCGAAGAGACGTTGGCGGACACACCGGAGCCGAAGCTGTTGCTGCGACCGCGGTGGCTGGCGCTCTTGTAGTAGCTCTTGTTGTCGATGCTCCGCACCGTGCCGCCGGCAGACTCGATGTCGGCTCGAGCCCTTTCGCCTGCAGCCTGGTCAGCATTGGCTTGACGAACCGCTTCCCGCAGGCTGGCTTCGATGTTTTCCACCTTGCCGGCCAGCGCGTTCCAGTCAGACTTTTGCACCTTGAGGGCGCCGTCCAGCTGCCCGGCACGCTCGACCACTTGCGCGTAGCTGCGCTCGGCCGCGTCGCGTACGTACTGCTGCTTGAAGGTGGATGCGGCCGAGTTGACCTTGCTGACCACCTCACCGGCACGGCGCTTGGCGTTGTCGTAGGCCTGGCGCTGGGTGTCGATGGCGGTGTCCAGACCCTTGAGGTCGGCAGTGAGACGGTCGGACTGAGCCGCCGCCGCCACCCAGTCGGTGACGTCGCGGCCGACATCCGAGCGCTGCTCGCTTACGCGGGGCAGGATGGCGCTGAAGGCTTCGTCGGTGGCCTGGCTGGTGGTGAAGCTGTTCTCGCGGATCTTGCGCGAAAGTGCGTTGGCACGCTGCTCCGCCGCCTTGACGGTGTCGCGAGCATGAGAGCGCAGCTCTTGCAGCTTAGCCAGTCGGCTTGCCACTTCGACCAGGCCGTTGCGGGCCATGTCGAGTTCGCTGCCCGATTCTTCCAGTTCGGCACGTGCGGCGAGATAGCGCTGCTCGGCGAAGGCTTGTTTGACCTTGGCCAGCTCACCATCGGTGGTGTCAGCCACCCGGTGCGCGAAAGTGACCTTGGCCGGTTCGCCCTCGAAGTTCTTTTCGAGGAATTCGCCGCGCAGAGCCGCCAGAGCGTTGTCGGACGCCGGCAGTTCGTCGCGCAGCTTACGCAGCCGTTCGATCACCGAGACCACTTCCTTCTGCACGAAGGCGCGGGCGGTGAGGACGGTGTCGATCAGCCTGACGGCTTCGTCTGCACTGGCTTCGGCGCCTTGCTTGGCCTTGAGGGCTTCGCTCAGCTTGCCTTCCAGCAGCAGTTGCAGGCAGGTGTTCAGCTTCTCGCGGCTGGCGCCCAGCGGAACGTCGGGATTGCCGCCCTTCTCGTTGAGCAAGTTCTTGCTCGGACGACCGGCGGTGTCGATGCCGTCGACATAGGTGTAGTCGGCATCTTTGCCCCTGGCTTGGTCGATCTTGCCTTGCGCAGCGATGATTTTGCGCTCGGTTTCGACCAGGCTGTCCTTGAGCTCGATGGCGCGGCGCATGTCGGCTTCGATGGCTTCGACGGCGCGTTCCACGGTCTCCGACTTGGTGTAGGCCGTGAGCGGGTCGCTGACCATGAGGGCCATGAACTCGTCGCGGCCGCGTGAGACGTCGGCGTAACGAGGTTGGAACGGGTCGAAGACAAGGCTGCGCTTGACCAGTTCGGTCTTGAGCGCTTCCACCTTGCCCACCAGGGCTTCGATGTCCTTCTTGTTCTGTTCCGCACCCTTGAAGGCCTGCATGAAGTCGGCGCAGTTGCTCTTGGCGGTGTCGAAGAGTGCCTGCATCTCGGCGAAGATCTCTTCCAGGGTCATGGTCGATTCACTGACCACGCCCGAGAAGAGGTCGCGCTGAGCGAGGGGAACGTCATCGCCCGTGACCGTGAGCTTCGCAGTCGTCACCTTGGCCACGGCGGCGTGGATTCGACCAACCGAGAACATGTTGGCGGCTTCGATCTCCTTCTCGGCGCCTTCCACGGTCTCGACGACCTTGCGGACGCGAGCGCTGAGTGTGCCGTAGGCAGTCTTGGCCTGGTCGATGGATTGCCGGGAGCGCCCGACGAAGTTACCGCTCAGGCTCTGCAGGAAGCTCAGGTAGTCGGCTTCCAGCTGCAGGTAGTTGTTGAAGGCCGGCTCGAGCTTGCTCTTCCGTTCCTTGATGATGGCTCGGGCTTTCGTCTGAGCGCTGCGGAAGCGGACGAACATGAAGAGCAGGATGACGATGATGAGGATGGGGCCGCCGAAGACCTTGACGAAAGAGGCAATGGCCGCGTTGCGTTCGGCAGCCGCCTTCTCTTCTTCGATGCGACGCAGGCGGGCTGCTTCCTCATCCTTCTGACGCTGGATTTCGGCAAGGCGCTGACGCTCAGCTTCTTGCTTTGCCAGTTCCGCTTCGCGTACCTTGCGGGCGGCGAAGGCATCGACAAGAGCATTCGACTCTGCGGCGATCGTGGCGCCGAAGTCGCGGGGTGCCCGCGGCAGAAGCGCGTTCGGGTTGCTGCCGTTGGGGTTCTTGCCGTACTTGTCCAGAATGGAGAAGGCCGAGTCGCCGGTGAGACCTTCTTGGGCCAAACCCGGTGAGACGTTGACGGCGTAAGAGCTCTTGGTCCAGTCGGTATCCAGTCTCACCACATAGATGATCACCGACCGCGAGACGTTGAAGCCTTTGGCGCCCGACCACTTCCCGTAGAGTTCGTCGAGACGGTCCTGCGAGAACGGCTGATTCGTCTTGGCCTCGGAGCCCTTGAGCGCCATGACGAAGTAGAAGTCGATGTTGTGCTTGCGTCCGGCGTCGTCGAGCTTCTGCTCGAGTCCGTCGAGGTTGACGCCGGGGCTGGCGCCGTCGAGCAGCGGGTCGAGGTAGACGTTCTGCCCTGGTTGGAACTTGGGCATATAGGTCGACGCGGCGAAACTCGCCGGTGCGAAGCCGACCAGCATGACGAGCATGATGAGCGGCAGCAGAATAGTACGCTGTAGGCGTTTGATCATAGACATGACCTCGGTTTGGATGTTGAGTGACTCCCCGCTTGAGCCGTCCGAGAGAGCGGCTTGACGTAGGGAGAGTGAGAACTCTTCACTGGCTCGACAAATCTGGCCCAAAGCAGATGAGCCTGGTAGCTCTGGGGTTGCTTTGAAAATCAGATTTGTTTTGGTTTTGCTTCGGGAGAGATTTGGAGGTAGAGCCGTGAATAACTCAACCTATGGATTTTTAGTATCTCTTTTCAACTAAAGAGCCTCTCATGAGCTCTTGCCGATATTGGTTAGGAAAGCTTCGCGCAGTTGTCTGGATTCTATCCAGAAGCAACGGTCTGTGCCGGTTCAGTCTCGCTTTGGGCACTAGCAAGGGTGAACAGGTAAACTAATTCGGGCTGATTTGTTGCGAATTCTTGAGACTGACACTAGCTAGCGCGAGTTTTCAAGCGGGGCGAGGTTTCCAGTTTTTGATCAGTTTGCACCTGCAATTGCTCGGTGGTAAGTGGGTGAAAGCCTTATTGCTGGAGGCTTTTGCCAGTTCTTGTGCCATTCTCGACTCTTGGGCGGTATAGCTTCGATAGCAGCATTGACTACCATCAGCCCGCAAGATTACCCCTAATTAAAGAGACATGCCTTGTTTACGCGGTAGAGCAATCTCTAGGTTGTAGTGTCTTCTCTTTTCCCATGGCATGGATTCAGTAACTCAGAAATAGCCAGTGCTCAGCATTTATCTAACTCGCCCGCTTCTGAAAAGAGGTGTGGCTTGAGTGCATGCAAGAGCAGAAGGACGGCTTGAATGGGTTGTTGAAGGCGATGCGTGGTTTTTGAGGAGCAAAAGCGGAATGCTTTGTCTGGAAGGCTTCGGTGATCCGCACCGGGGTTGGAAAGGCAGAGCAAATGTCAACTGTCGTTGCACCTGCATAGCGGATCTAGAGCAGGTGTCTGTGAGGTAAATCATGACCACTTTCACAATAACGACTGGCAGCGGAAAACCGGTTTTGGGCTTGCGGGAGACCCCGATGCTTGTGCTCGGCACTTTGTCGGGCATGGGTCTCGGTTCTCAGATCGCAGAATTGGACGGTGATTTGGGCGGTATCATCTCTGCCGAGATTCAAGAACGTGGCTTCCAGGGGGAACTCGGGAAGTATTTCACGGTCGAACTCGAGCGGCCTGGTATTCCCCAGAACATCCTGGTTCTCGGTCTGGGCTCCCCCGAGAAGTTCGACCGAAAAGCCATCACCAGAGCGATTAAGATTGCTGTTGCGCGAGCCGTCAAGCTCGGCTGCAACAAGCTGACCATCCCCATTCTGCCCAACCGGCAGACTCAGGGAAAGCTCAATCTTCGCGGACAGGCCTATATCATCCGTGAAGCCGTCGAACAGAAGCTGAAGGACCTGAAGGCAGAAGGGGCGCTCGAAGTCGAGTTTCTCTGCTCGCCTCAGGCCAAGGTTCATCTCGTCCGCGGTCTTGCGTGCAAGCGCATGAACGACAAGGGCGAATGTTCGTATTCGGAAGACTGAGGCGAAGCTCACCAGTCAGAGTTTCGTGCCCAATAGGCACGTTTTGAACAGGGCGGCGGTACTGTGGAAGATTCCTTCGGGAGTTTTTCTGTACCGCCGCCTCCTGTTTCTTTTCTATTTTTTTTTGCCTGTTTGAATACTATGCGAAATAGTAAAACCCGGCATCCAACTCGGAACCTGAGCTTTAGGCAGGCAAGTTATTCAGATTAGCTGCTTAAGGTCGCTTTGCCTCTTTGGTTGTCTTTCGCCATCAATGAGAAAGAGGCGTGCAGGCTAGACTGGTAGAGGATTTCTATTCTGGAACTGTCTCTGGTGCCAATATGGGTAGATCGGTGGCACTTCGCTGGCTTTGTTCAGCAGTTCCATATGTTCGGGACTGAGGTTCCAGCCTACAGAACCAAGGTTTTGCTTGAGCTGCTCTGCATTACGGGCTCCGATAACCACATTGCTTACAGTCGGTCTCTGCGTGAGCCAGTTTAGTGCTACCTGTGGCACTGTCTTTCCTGTTTCGCCGGCTACTATTTCCAAGGCGTCGGTGACCTTGAAAAGATAATCCTCCTCGACTTGAGGCCCCTTATCTGCAGTTTTGTGCAACCGGCTTACTTCGGGTAAAGTCTTTCCGCGCCCCAATTTACCGGTCAATCGACCCCAACCGAGTGGGCTCCAAACCATAGTGCCAATGTTTTGATCTTTCGCCAGCGGCATAAGCTCCCATTCGTATTCTCTACCAATGAGGCTGTAATACGCTTGGTGACTAACATAAGGGCTCAGTCCGTACTCTTTTGAGATAGCCAGTGATTTCATCAAGTGCCATCCAGAAAAATTCGAGCAGCCGATGTATCTGACTTTGCCGCTTTTGACTAGAGAATCAAGCGTGCTCAAAACCTCTTCAATAGGCGTCAGTGCGTCAAACCCATGCATGAAATAGACGTCAATATAATCGGTCTTTAGTCGCCTTAGACTTGCTTCGCATGCCCTAATTAAATTGTGCCTGGATGAGCCCACATCATTAGGTTCGTCGGACATCGAAAAGGTTGCCTTGGTTGAGATCAAGGCTTTATCTCTTTTGCCTTTCAGTGCTTCACCTAAGATCTCTTCTGCCATGCCTAGAGAGTAAATGTTGGCAGTGTCAAAAAAGTTTACTCCCGCTTCCATGCAGGTATCAATTAGCATGGTTGCTTCGTTTACGTCGGTGGCTCCCCAGGCTTTGAAGAATTCAGTGCCACCGCCAAAGGTGCCGGCTCCAAAGCTCAAAACGGGAACTTTTAGGCCGCAGTTACCAAAAATTCGATATTCCATTTACTCAGTCTTTTAACCTCAAGATTCGTTGGAACGGCAAGAAATGTTATTTCGCCCGTTATATTATAGACTATGTAGTCGTAGACCGGTCGTCTCTATTCTTTCTGGCTTTGCATTGACAGTTAAGGCGTTCTGGATTCTTAAATAGCAAGATATTCGCGCGAATATCTTGCTATTTAAAATCTTTAGCAAATTAGTGACATTGTTTTTCGTTGTCTGTATTCTGTGGTTGCCAGGAGGGGCGCTACTACTGGCAGTAACATTTATTTTGTCGATGCTGATTGATGATACTCGCGGCGGTACCAACTCCATCAAGCTAAGCTTTTGTGCTCTGGTTTTTGATAGAAGTTGCTATCCAAATTTTGTGCTTGCAGTCTGCATTTGGTCCGGTAAAGAATTGGTTAAGAAAGTTGTTCCCGAAATGAATCGAAAACAAAGTTTTGTTTAGTTTCAAAGGTTTATGTAACGCTAAAATGGCGATTTAATTGCCTTTTCGCTCTGTTGCCGCTAGCCTGGAATGATGAGTCGAAAGATTCGGCACCGCTATAAGGTATCGCCAGTGGTGCTTGGTGGCTCACTCCGATGAGCCTGTAGTGAGGAATTTATGCAAGAATTGAAACTTAGCACACAATCTATCAAAGCAATACAGCTTGAAGGAAAAGCTAGAACTAAGCTGGTTGTTACAGATGTGGACGGCACTCTAGCTTCGTTTTGGGATTACTTTGTGCCGGCGATTCGCGATTTTATTAAAGATGTCAGCACGAGAACTAACAAGCCTGCTTTGGAGTTGTCTCGTGATATTGGTCATGTGATTGAGCGTCGTGGTACCCATGAGTATCCTTGGTTGCTCGAAGAGACAGGATTTGCCTGGGCTCATTATAAGAATCAACCAGAGGAGTTTTTGGAAGAGTTCGTAAAACCCTTCTGGAAAGCTGTAGACGATAACCGCTCTCGCTATTTGCGACCGTTTCCTCGCGTTTTGGAAACCTTGCAAGAACTGAAAGAGAGAGGGGTTAAGATAGTCGCTTTGAGCGATGCTCCGGACTATATGGCACGTGTGCGGAATAAGCAGATCTTCGATGGTTTATTGGATGCGGTGTATTCTCTTGAGACTGTTGAACCGCCGAAAGATGATATGTACAGACCGATCACCTTGGCTCATGGCAGAGAGAGAGTGAAGGCTTTGCAAGAGTCCACAAGTGATTTGCAGACCCGGCTGGTCACCTTGCCGGTTGACTGGGAGAAACCTTGCCCTCATGGCTTGGATAGAGTTCTGGCAGACTTTGAAGTCTATCCGCAAGAGTGTCTTTTTGTTGGAGATAGTCTAGCCAAAGACGGGATTGTCGCAGCCTCTAGGGGAATTCGCTTTGTCTGGGCTCACTATGGCAGTAGCTTGTCTGCTGAGTATGAAGAAATCGCTTACCATTATCTCAAGCCTGATATTGAGAAAGGTGGAAAGCCCGAAGGCAAAAAGTTGCCTACTGAGCTGATTGAAGCAGTTGCTGCTCGCTATGACGAGATTTTGAATTTCGTTTAGGGCAGATCTTTCGTTTGTTTATTTGTTTATTTATTTGTTTGTTTGTTCAGGGTAGCTCATTTTCGAGCGAGCCAGATCAACAAGTGAGCAAGGCTTTCTGCGTAGAGGTTTTTTCTTCAAAGAAAGAAAAATAGACCGGTCAACTATAAAACTCCAAAAAAATACGTAATCTTGGCTGGTGCGATTGTTTCTTCTAAACAAAAAAAGAAGAGGAAGCAGGGATTCAACACCCTGCTTCCTCTCAGTTGTCTGCCGCATCTGACTCAGCCGAGCCAGACCAGACCGGACCCTTCGGTAATCAGCCGTCCGCTGGGCGGAATCGGATGATTGCCGGTGATCTTGTAGTAACGAGAAGCTTCCTTGATGTTCAGCTCGGCGAGCTGCACATGAGTGAGCGCCTCTTTGTAGCGGCTGTTCTGAATGGCTGTGCGAGCCATGTCGAAATGCTCCTGGGCGTTGGCCAGATGCATGCGACCGGTGTTGCCGGTGGTGCTGCCGTTCAGCTTCAGGTTCTGGATGCCTTGATAGGCTCGGTTCATGCCCTCGCGCACCGGCTTGTTGTAATGGCTGGCGCGCAGGCTTTGAATGAGCAACCAGAGCAGGGCTGGCACCATGACGATGGTCATGATGAGCGCCAGAAAGGCGCCGAAGTTATTTGCCATAATCATCTCCTCAAAGAAGATTGTGAAAGAAAGACCGCTCCGACTTTCGCCGGAGCGGTCTTCAGCCAGGCAAGTTAGTTCTTGCCCTTACCGGCCACCATCATGCGCGAGATCTTGATGGTGGGTGCGTTGATCGAGGAGCGGAACTCCAGATCGTTGCCGACCATCTCGATGTTCGCGAACATCTGCAGGATGTTGCCTGCGACGGTGATTTCCTCGACGGCGTGGTCGAGCTTGCCGTCCTTGATCCAGATGCCGGTGGCGCCGACCGAGTAGTCGCCGGTGACCGGGTTGAAGCCCTGTCCCGAAACCGAGGTCAGGTAGAGACCGTTCTGGACCGAAGCGATGATCGCCTCGGGGCTGTGTTCGCCGGCTTGCAGGTAGAGGTTGCTCACGCCGCCGCCGTTCGGCTCGCAGCCCAGCTTGCGGGCGGCGTAGACCGAGACGATGTAGGTGTTGAGCTTGCCGTCTTCCACCAGGATGCGCTTGCCGACCGGCAGCCCTTCGCCGTCGAAAGGACGGGAGCCGGGAGCGCCGGGGATGGTGCCGTCATCGATGATGGTGATGCCGCTCGCCGCCACCTTCTCGCCGACCTTGCCGATCAGGAAGGAGCGCTTCTGGTAGACGGCGTCGCCGGAGGTGGCGCCGATGAACTGCGAGATGAGGCGCGCAGCCATCGACTGGTCGAAGACCACCGGCACTTCCTGCGAAGGCACCGAGCGCGGCGAGAGCTGACGCAGAGCGCGCTGGGCGGCGATGCGTCCGACCTTCTCGGGGCTTTCCAGCCCGGCCAGGCTGCGGCTCGAAGAGGCCCAGCCACCGGTCTGCATGCCGTTCTCGTCGCGAGCCACCACCTGGGTGGACATGTAGCACGACGAGCTGCCATAGCCTTCCAGGAAGCCATGGCTGTTGGCGTAGACCCGGTAGGAGACGCTGTCCGAGAAGCCGGTGGAGCGGCCGACACCGATGCGGGGATCGGTTGCCAGCGCCGCCTTTTCGAGGGCGATGGCCAGTTCGATCTTGCGTTCGGTGGGCGTGGCCGCCAGGCTCTCGTCCATCATGCCGGCGATGGGCTGCACGTTCTTGGCCAGGTACTTGGGGTCGGGCAGCCCGGCGCAGTCGTCTTCCTGAGCATCGCGAGCCATGGCGATGGTCTCGCGCACCAGCTTGGTGAGCGGGCGCCGGCGGAAGTCGGTGCTGCCCATGCTGGCCTTGCGCTTGCCGACGAAGGCGGTGAACGAGATGGAGCCGCTCTGTGCGCCCTCCAGCTTCTCCACCTGTCCTTCGCGCACTTCCACTTCGACCGCGTCGCCGACGGAGACGAAGACTTCGGCCTGGCTGGCACCGAGCCGAGCCGCTTCGGCGATGACGAAGCGGGCGGTATCTTTGAGCTTGTTGATCTGAGACGTTTTCATATTCAGTTCTCCTTTACCCGTTGATTACTTCGAGCCGCCGACGACGACTTCTTCGATACGAATGGTGGGCTGACCGACGCCGGCCGGCACGTTCTGACCCGACTTGCCGCAGGAGCCGACGCCGCGGTCCAGTGCCATGTCGTTGCCGACCATGGTCACCTTGTGCAGAGCCTTGGGCCCGTTGCCGATCAGGGTTGCACCCTTCACCTGGCGGGTGATCTTGCCGTCCTCGATGAGGAAGGCACCCGTGGCGGAGAAGGTGAAGCTGCCGCTGGTGATGTCCACCTGTCCGCCACCGAAGGTGGTGGCGTACAGCCCCCGCTTGACCGAAGCGATGATCTCCTGAGGATCGTGCGCGCCGTTGTCGAGGAAGGTGTTGGTCATGCGCGGCATCGGCTGGCAGCGGTAGTTCTCGCGGCGGCCGTTGCCGGTGAGCGGCACGCCCATGAGCGTGGCGTTGAGGCGGTCCTGCATGTAGCCCTTGAGCACGCCGTTCTCGATGAGAACGTTGCGCCGGGTGGGCGTGCCCTCGTCGTCGACGTTGAGCGAGCCACGGCGACCAGCCATGGTGCCGTCGTCGATGACCGTGCAGAGGTCGGAGGCGACCTTTTCGCCGATCTTGCCCGAGAAGGCCGAGATGCCCTTGCGGTTGAAGTCGCCTTCCAGACCGTGACCGACCGCCTCGTGGATGAGCACGCCGGGCCAGCCGGAGCCGAGCACGACGGTCATCTCGCCGGCGGGAGCCGGTTCGGCGCGAAGCAGACCGACGGCATCGGCAGCGGCAGTGCGGGTGAATTCCAGGAAGCTGCCGTTGTCTTTCAGCAGACCGAACTCGTGACGACCACCGCCGCCGGCGTTGGCCGACTCGCGACGGTCACCTTCTTCGGCCAGGCACGAGACGTTGAAGCGCACCATCGGACGATGGTCGACCACGAAGTCGCCGAAGGAGTTGGCGATGATCACGGTCTCGTCCGCGGTGGCAAGCGAGACGCTCACCTTCTTGATGCGGGGATCGAACTTGCGGGCTTCTTCGTCGGCCATGCGCAGCATCGCCACCTTGTCGGCGCGAGGCACGCTCACCGGCGAGACGTCGATGGGGTACAGGTTGTGCGGGGTCTTCTCGGGCGAGTCGGCCTGCACGACGGTGTTGCCGCTGTTGTAGGCGATGATGGCGCGAGCCACCTTGGCCGCCTTCTTCAGGTTGGTGACGTTGACGTTGTCGACATAGCTGTAGCCGACCTTGTCACCCATGACCACGTAGACGCCGGCGCCCTTCATGAGCGACTTGCTGGTGCTCTTGAGGATGCCTTCGTCGAAGCCGAGGGATTCGGAAGAGCCAGACTGCAGGTAGATGTCGCAGTAGGCGGCCGGATGACCTTCGACGGCCAAGTCGATGACTGCCTGGAGCTGTCCGACAGTGATGCCGAAGAGCCTTTCCAGAACTGCGGATCCGTTGCTGTTCAGTTTCATAGATAACTCCTGATGTTTGAGTTCACGTGAGGGTTGCTCTTCTTCCCCAGTCCGGGCGGTAGGTTCGAAGCGAAGCGAACTTGCTTGAACCGACGAAAGTCTTTTGCCGCGCCTGTCTCTGCTAACCGACAACCAGCATGGCTGGCTGCAGAAACACAGTCAGTCTGGAACCAGCACCGAAAATCGGTACGAGTAAGAGCTGAGCTTGTGTTTCTGGATTGATTTAGTCGAGAGACAAGACCGATATGGAATGAAAGAGATGACTAAAACATACACATGGGTGGATGAGCTAAATAAGCTAATTCAATTTCATCTTGGCAACGTGGACTTTGTCTTGCGTTGTCTTTGTTGCAAAGCTATTGACAACTGGTGAGTGATTGGTGTTTTGTTAAGGCTGTGGCGCAGGTTCGCGTAGCTTATTTTTGAAAGCTGTCGTTGCTTCATGCTGGATTGCGAAGTTAGCGCTATCAATCAGCTATCGTAAGCTTTATGTCGCTATTGGAGACTAGCAGGACCGTTCTGGTTGACTGCTTAGAGCCCTATGGTCTAGGGTTGGCTATCGTCTCTTGTAAACATCTTTTCTCTTTGGATTTTCAGAACTTCTAGCCTAACCAGCCTAAGCCACATGAGCCTATGACTTCTCTTCAACGTTGCCAGGCAGCGCTTGCAAGAGAAGAGGCTTGTCACCTAACGCTAACCTGATGAAAGGTCCGGTCATGAATGGGAATCCCAAACCCTTGCTCGTCCTTGATCTGGACGAGACCCTGGTTCACACCCTGGAGAAGCCGCTTAATCGACCTGCAGACCTGCAAGTGTGCGGCTTTCATGTTTATCTGCGTCCGCATTTGCGCGAGTTTCTCGTTGCCATGCAGGAAGTCTTCGACCTGGCTGTCTGGTCTGCCGGCAGCAGCGACTATGTCGAACCGACTGTTGAGAAGCTCTTCGCCGGTCTAAATGCACCTCTCTTCGTCTGGAGTTCGCGTCGTTGCACACGCCGCTTCGACCATGAAGTGCATGATGTCTATTACATCAAAGACCTGCGCAAGGTGAAGAAGAAGGGCTTTGATTTGCGGCGCGTGCTCATCGTCGAAGACTTGGAGCGCAACTGCGAGCGCAACTTTGGCAATGCCGTCTATGTTCGTGCTTTCGAAGGCTGCAGCGAAGACTCAGAACTGAAGTCTCTCGCCTCTTACCTGAAGACTTTGGCTAGCCAGCCGAACTTTCGCGCCATCGAAAAGCGCTACTGGCGAAGCTCAAACAAGCTCGGGCAGTGATGCAGACGCTATCTGGAGAGAAGCAAGGTCCCGCTAAAAACGGCGACTTTGCTTCTTCTCTTCTTCGCTTCGGCACTTCTAAACACACGACTGAACAGATTTTCTTTTTTCTGCTGGGGCGGATGACTGTCAATGAACAGTCAAAATCTCATGATTTTTTTGACCGGTGGTATATTATAGTAAATAGTAAAGTTGGCGCAAAAATGAAAAATTCGGGCTATGGCTCAACTGACTAATTGCTGCTGGGGCTTACCAGTAGCCGAGTCTTGAAAGCTGGCAGAAAAACCACCGGTCAGATTTTGGGTCTGACCGGTGGCGCTGTGCTTACAACCGCTGAATGTTAATTTCTGGAATTTCTGGCAATTCAGCGGTAACTGCTCTTACTTCTTGCCGCCGCAGCCGCAATCGAGCTTCTTCTTGCCGCCGCCGGTGGTGTCGCCGGGCGTGGTGGTGGCAGGCGTCTGTCCGGGCTGGGCGTCCTTCTTCTTGCCCTTGCAGTCGGGCTTGCCGCAGTTGCCCTTGCCCTTACCGCCGCAGCCGCAGCCGCCGCTTTTCTTGTCGTTGGTGTTCATGATGGTTTCCTTTTAGGAGAGAGTGCTTGGTTGGGTATCTGGATTAAATGCGCGCTCTCAAATCTTTGCGGAGGTGAGAGTGCGCGACAAGGCATCAAGATAGGCTGAAGCCTGCTTGGAGCTGTGAGCCAGGAGGGCTCCGGCTTCCTCTGCGAGCTTGAGTTTTGTCTTGAAGACTTGATGCGTGATGATCAAAAGCCTCTGCGGCTCGATCTCGCCGACCAGTATGTACTGCCCGGCGACCGGTGGTCCGCCTATCCAGGTGCGCCCTTTCGAGAGCACATGGGCCATGCGGATTTTTGCTTCCGCCTGATCAGCCATCTCCTTCAATCGAGCCGTCTCTGCCGCATAGGCATTGAGGCGCTTTTGCAGATAGTAGGCTTCTTTCGCCGAGCTGAGAATCGACTCGGCTGTTTCGGCGAATTCAAGGCGCAGGCGATTGAGACCTTCGGTATCCTGCTCGCTCTTGAGAGCAAGTGCGATATCGAGCGATTTAGAAGCAAGCTTACCGCTGAGATTGTCCACTTCTGCCTGCAGCTTTTCGCCTTCCAGCATGTGGTCCTGCAACTTGCGGTTCAGCCAGCGAGCGGTGTGAAGGCAGCGTGCGGCTCTTTCACCGTCGGTCTCTTCGATGTGATAATGCGCCCCCAGCATTCCTCCAAAGAAGAGTGCTGCCGAGGGCAAAGCCAGACCCAAGAAGAGACCGCTCAGGCTCGGGTCGGAGTTGATGTTCCAGAGAGAAATGACCATGCACAGGAGGAAGCTCAACAGACCCGTCCATGCGAGTCTCATCAGCGTCTTCATGATTATTCCGTGTCAGTTCAATGTCTCGAGCCGCTCATCTGCAAACTTGAGATAGAGCTCGGCTGCGGTGAAGCACCAGTCGGTGTCGATGGCGCTTTGATTGGGATGATGTCCGGTGAAAACCGAAAGCAAGAGGTCCTTCTCGAAGGCGGCGCATCGCAGCTGCTCTTTGATAATCCGAAGCTCCGCCGCATTCTCGGCTTTGTCCAACTTCGTCAGACTTTCAAGCTTGGAGCGAGACCGTTCGATGCGGCGAGCCAGCAGGACCACTTTCACAAGCGGCTCGTCCAAAAGACCCTGGGCAATCTCATCCATCAAGTGGGCAGAGAGCTGAGGCGGCATCTGCTGAGGCGGCACCGGCTGAGGAAGTACGCTGCTTGACCTCGGTTCCATGCTGGACGCCGCCGCTTCTACAGCCTGTTGCTCGACTTGTTGAGCGGCTGGCTGAGCATTCGGTTGAGCATTCGGTTGAGCACTCGATTCAGCACTCGGCAGCGCCTTCTGTTGAGACTTTTCGCCAGAGCCTGCTGCGGTCTCTTCGTCGCCGCTGTTGGTCTGCGATGCGGAGCGTTTACGAAGCAAATACAAGAAAGCGATAAAAGCCGCCAGCAATATTAGAGTCTTCATAGTTACTCCCTTAGAGTTAGTTGTCTTCGTCTTCTTCTTGTGTCTCGTGCAATGACAAGCTGCGCGCTTTGCGCACATGACTGCGAGCCTGTTCGAGACCGAGAGCCAGACCATCGACTTGGGCGTCAGTGGATGCAGTTTCGACGGCCGCTTCGATGGAGCCCTTCAACTCGGAAGCCTTCAAGAGCTCGGCCGTGGCCGCGCTGCGGGCTTCCTTGATTTCCTGTTCTTCGCCCTTGAGTTGGTCGATATAGCCCTGCACCTGGCGAATGCCGAGGTCAAGCGAATGAATCTCGCCGCGCAGGGTGTTTTTCTTGGCTTCCACGGTTCCTGCGGAAACTCCGGACTTTTCGCCGGCGCGCGATTGGCGTTGGCGGGCGAAGAGGGCAAACAGCACTACCAGCGCCAGAAGCGCCAGGGCAATGTTCAAAAGCATGTATTTCTCCTGACAAAGACCGTGTCAAAAGTCTTCGTCGAAATGAGTGTTGGTAGGAGGGTGCTGAAGGTTATTGGAGGAGTTTTGCTCAGCTAAGAAAAGAAGTAAGTATGGTTCTCCTAGCAGATCGAGCGACTATAAGACAATCAAGAAAAAGCACCGGAGCATTAACTAGGCGCTTGGCAAGGACTTGGTTGATCGTTCATTTGGCAGCTTTTTCTTGTCTCGTTATGGCTTTTGTATATCTCTTTTTGCCTGCTTTGCCGGAGAAGAAGTTTTTCAGAATGGATGATGCCAAGATGGCGTGGCTGTGCACAGTCCTTTTGGGTTCAGGTTCTCCGCGAAAATAGCAAGAAATTCGCGCGAATTTCTTGCTATTTTCATACTGCGGTTTTTAGAGGCGGAATTGAGTTTCTTGGCAATTTTGCTCTCGTTTGATTGTAAAGGGGCGCGAAGTTTAAGTTACGAATTGGCGTTATGCAACTAAACGCAATAGTAAAGCAGCGGTTTTTTAAGAGAAATGAGAAAGTGAATCGAGTCCAGACAAAACAATCTGGACTCGATTCATTGGAGACTCTTGATATCGACTGGCCGATTTGCAGTTAGATTCTTTTGGCATCAGCAAGATAGCTCAACACGATACCGATGGAAATGCCGATAGTCACCGCGAGACCTAGAGTGCGACCCCAGGTGCTGATGGCGTATGAGGCGATCATGAAAGAGATTCCCAGAACCGCAACTAAGGCGCCGCTGAGAGTCAGTGCGTAGGCGAGCTTTTCCTTGGCACCCTGCGGTCGCTTGCCCAGAAAACGTTTCTTGCTGGCGAAGTAGCTCAGGGTGAGGTTGTGAATCAGAAAGAAAGCTCCACTCGCGGAAGATACCGTCACCACAAGGGCGACGGTTAAGAGCAGAATGCTTGGTGTCATAGGACTTCCTCAAATTGAGCAGAGGCGGGTTCCCGTTTTCTGTGACGAGAACCCGCCTGTTGCATGCGTTTAGAAGATGATGGCGCCGGCGTGCTGCCAAGCGTAGCGCAGGTGACCGTCAGGGAAGAAGATGATCTGACGCATCTCTTCGTTGTCGGGCTGCACGGTCAGGCAGTTGGTCATGCAGACGTTCTGCCCGTCGACGTCGTAGACAGTGGCTCCGTGGGTGAGATTGTTCAGCACGGCGCCGCGAGAAGCCAGGTGTTGGTTCACCTCCGCTTCCAGCGTGGCGGGCACGTGGTTGCTGCTCGTCCACTGGAAGACTTTCTCGTTTTCGCTCTTGTCCGGCTTGGAGACAGGGCGGAAGGTGAGCTGTTCGACCTTGTGGGTGCGAGCGAACTCGATCATCTTGTCCACAGCTTCGGGGCTGTCGATGTAGCCCTTGAGCATGACCACGGCCAGGCGCACCGAGAAGCCGAAGCGGTGCAGCTTATCGATGAGCGCCGGCAGGTCGATGTAGTCACGCTTGCTCTCACCGCCCATGTAGATGCGCTTGTTCATCTCGCGCTCCCAGTGGCAGACCGAGATGGCTACCATGTTCAGCCCGGCGTCGTACCAGGCTTGCAGGTGCTCGTCGCTGACCTTTTTGGTCTCACCGTCGGCGATGAGGATGCCGTTGGTCTGCAGTTCCAGAACTGGGAAATTGAAGTTCGACAGTTCCTTGAGGAAGCGGGTGACCTGGTCGGGAAAGATGGTGGGTTCACCTTTCGAGGTGATCATCGCCGTGACGCAGCCTCCGTCCCGCGCGAACTGGCAGGCTTTGCGGAAGTTGCGCCAGTTCACGACCGGCTCCTTTGAGGAGATACCGTTGGCTGGCGTCATGTGCGCGACACAGAATGGACATTTCGCGTTGCAGGCCATGGAGCCGGCAACGATAGAGAAGGTGCGTACTTTCATCTGTTTTCTCCGATGCAGGAAAGCTGTTTGCTGATACGGGTAAAGACGGCAGCCAATGGCGCGCTGATAAAGCGCGGCAGCGGCAGGCGAAGCAGAGTTGCTTCCATTTGGTACGGGCTGTGACAGCCGGGATGGACATAGGCGACGAGGTCGGCGCCGGCAACGCGAACCTCAAGGCGAGCGCCCCGGGGAAAGTCGTATTCGATGTGTTCACCGTCTACAAACAGTTTGCCGGCTTGCATGTTGGACGTGATGGCGATTCTTCCGCCTTCGGCCACCGAGCCTCTGAGCAGTCGTCCCCGCTCGAACAAGCCGAGGAAGGGGGCGCGCTTCAGATAAGAGAAAGCTCTCGCCGTGATGGGCAATACCGCGCCGCCTTCTGAACGAAGAAAGCCGGTGCTGCCGGATGGTGCGGCAATCAGTAAGCCCGAACCCTTGTGCTCGGCTTGCTCGCCGTTCACTGCGATTTGATAGCGACTGGTGCCGGCTGGATGTGAGTGGGCGACCAGAACTTCGTTCAGGACTAGCTCGGGCAGCGGCACTCCGTTCAGGGTCAACTCGAGGCGCAGCAAGCGAATCGGCGTGATAGTGCCGTCGATGATGGCATCGAGTGTCTTGGGAAAACCATTGCAGTCGGTGCGGCAGAAGTGTCCGAAGCTCGTTATCGGAGCTGAATTGACACCAAGGACCGGCGTCGTACCGATGACTTCATGCGAAACTCGCAAGAAGGTGCCGTCGCCGCCAACGGACACAATCAAGTCGATTTCATCGAGGTTGCCGGTGAAGTCTGCGATCTCGCGAACTTCTTCGAATTGGATACCCCGTTTGGACAGTGCGTCCTTCACGACCTTGAGGGTCTGCAGATGCTGCTCGTGAGAACGGGCAACATTCTGAACCCCGGGGGCTTGATTGGCGATTTCAGCCAATTGGGCTTTGTCTCCTCGCTTCGAAACCTGTTCGAAGTAGGTCTCCTTGACCATGACGAGGACTCGCCTGAGACTCTTCACCTGCCGGGCATGGGGAGCATGCGCGGCTGCTTTTGCTGGCGTCTTACCAGCTAATGTGTTCAAGACCATGAGTACCTCACGTCTGTCGTTGTTTACATGAAAAGTGAGGGCTCCAGAGCAATCTGGAGCCCTCTTAGTCAGTGTTGCCAACGCCTGAACCTGCTTGATTCAGGTGTAGCTACTCGCAGTTTAGTCGCTTTGGCGACGCGACTTAGCGCTTACCGGAAACTTTGGAAGCGCCGGTCTTGTCCGTGGCTGCCTTGCTGCCGGCTTTCTTTTGACTGGCTTTTGGGTTGCCAGCTTTCTTGTTGCCGGATTTCGGGCTGCCAGCTTTGGGACTGCCAGCTTTGGGGCTGCCAGCTTTGGGGTTGCCAGTGCCGGTCTCACCAGTGGTGGCAGTATTGGTTCTGCCGGCAGCGCCGCGGGCGGGTCGCGGGGAAACCCCGGTCTTTCCTGCCGTCGCGCTTGCCTCGGCTTGGCGGTAGAGCCCGCGCTTGCCGATGATCTGCTGTACCACCCAGGGCGTGGTGTATTGAGCTGACTCCCCTCTCGAGATCCATTGCCGGATCATGCCGCTCGAGACGTTCGGACGGGGTGCGTCCATGACTTCGATGCGCGCGCCAGGTGCCTTGCGAACCATCTGCTTGGCCCATTTCACTGCCTGTGCGTAACTGGTCTCACCGGTGGGGAAGACCAGGAATCGCACCTTGCTCGCCAGTTCGGGGAAGCCCATCCATTCGGTGAGGCGCCACTCGAACTTGGGATCGAGGTAGTCGGCGGCGATGAACATCGAGAGTTCGACGCCTTCGCCGTACTTGAGGCGCATGTCGTTGGCCGTGAGCAGAGCGTAGCTGGTAGTGCCTCTGTCGAGGTCGACACGGGACGTGCGGAAGTTCGGATTGTCGGCCGTGGCTGCCACCACCATCTCATGGCGAGCTTCGGCCGAAACCGAAGCTTGCTTGTTGTGCGGCGGCGTGGCCGATGTGACGAACTCGACGACATCCATGCCGTATTCTTCGCGCGCCCACTCAGCCAAGAGCAGATGCCCGTAGTGAATCGGGTCGAACTGTCCGCCGTAGATGCCGACGTGCTTGATGTTGTCCAGCTCGAGGGCGCGCACCGGTGCCACCGCCGGCGTCTGAGAGTCGCGGTAGATGCCGTATTTCGCGATCATCTGCTGCGTCACCCAAGGCAGGCGATACCAGATGGAGCGTCCACGTGAGACGCTTTCGCGGATCATCGTGCTGGAAAGTTCGGGACTCGGAACTTCGATCGCTTCGATGCGGGCTTCGGGAATGAGACCCGCCCATTCGCGAATCTTGTCCACTTCTTCCTTGTTGCGAGGGAAGACGAGGATGGTGACAAGCTTGAACAGCTCTTTGCCGCCGGTCCATTTGCCCATGAACCACTTGTGCTTGGGGTCGAGGTATTCAGAGCTGGTGAGATAGAAGAGTTCCACTTCCTCGCCGCGGCTCTCGTACTCTTCCTTGACCCGTTCCACAGCCATGAGCGTGTAGCCGACGCCCTTCTGGTTGATGCTGATGCGAGATGCTTCGAAATGCGGATTGTCCGAGACAGTGGCAACGACCATCTCGTGACGCACTTCGGCGTCGAGAACTCCCGATTTGTTGGGCGGATTGCCGCAAGTCAGGAAGAGCACGCGGTCGAGGTTTTTGACCTGCCGAGTGCGCTCGGCACAGATCAGGTGCCCATAGTGAATGGGGCTGAATGTGCCGTCATAGAGACCGATTCGCGCCTTCTTGGCGGTGCGAGCCGGGGATTTTGCAGACATAGCTTTCATGGTTACCTCCGGAGGTTGCGCCAGAATCTCGCCGGATTGCGGGATTATAGCTGAACCTTGGTTAGAAGATAGGTCGTTGATAGATACGACAGAGTCACCTGCCAGGCTCTGACAGCTACGGTGTGCTGCAGCCAGTTCGGGCGGTTGCTCGGTGTGAACGGTCTTAGAACTAAAGCCTAAGCTTCTGTTTCTAAAACGGTCTGTTGTGGTTTTCTTGGAGTTCGGGGAAAAATTTGGTTCTTTGATAGTTTTTGGTAGCTTAGTTAAGGCTTTAAACCTAAAACTCTTAAGGACGTAGTAGCAAGAATTGAAATGAAGTGCTAATAGTTCTCTGGGCTTTGACAACATCTCACAACTAAACTCATATACTCAGGGTCCCTCTGTTTGGTCTCACGGGCTGAGAGGCTTGCGGGAGTTTAAATTGGTTTAGACTTTTCTTGGCTTTCTTGAAGGCTAAGCCATTTCATTTAAGTATGCTCATCTTGGCAACCTCCTGCTCAGCGAAGCTAGCGGAGGACCAGCTCGCCCACCAAGCTATTGTCTTTGATTAGATTGCGTCAGAGTCTATTGTCTCTTTACCGTGGCTTTCAAAACTCATGAACTGAGAAGCTCTTCCACTGCACCGATGGCTAACTCTGTGCGCTCTTCGAATGTACCGCTTACCAGCTTGTAAGGTCTGCCGGCGTTTTCCAAATACTCTCGACAGAGATCAAGAAAGCTCTGCCTTTCGTTCGGCAGATAGCGTTGGGGGTCGTAAACCCACGGCACGTCAACATCTAGAAGCAAATAGAGGTGATGTCTTTGGCGGGCAGCGAGTTCACGCAGTTCAACTGGCACTCTTTTGTAGAGAAACTGATACCAAATGCAGGTGGTCAGTGCATCGGTATCAGAGAACAGCGCCCTATTTGCAAAGCCAACCAAAGCTTCTTCTGAGGCAATCATGCCTTTTGCAAAGTGAATCATGTCTGATTCAAAAAGCTCGTTATTTCTGCTTTCCATTAGGGTTCTGGCATATTCGGGGCAGTATAAAGTGTGAAAATGCTTGGCTAGATTTTTAGACATGGTTGTTTTGCCGGTTGATTCCGGTCCAAAGATACAAACCCTTTTGAGCAATCTGCGTCTTTCAGGCATGGAGAGGAGTGCAAAAGAGGCGAATGCTTCTATTTCTTGAGCATTCTTGCTTTGTCCAAGGATCTTTAGGCGGTTTGCCAGTGCCTGAGCCGAAAGCTGTCCTTCATCATCAGCCAGTATGCTTGTAGCTTCCGGCAAGATTCTTTTCAGCCAGGCTGGACCAATAAACAGACCTATGTTTTCTGGGTTGGTCGAAAATGAAATAGCAAGAAATTCTCGAGATTTTCTTGCTATTTCCTCCAAAGCCGTCACCTGTTCAGGCTTCCCAGAATCTTGATCGGTTTTGTCAAATGCCAGTGGCCCGAATTCGTCCTTCAAAAGGGCACATTGCAACCTTGGGCTGTAGGTACCGAGATCCTCTAGAAATTCTTTGTCCGCCGACTCTTGAAGCAAAAGCGAGACACGTTCAGCCATGCCCAACGCAAAATTCAAGATGTAGCGGGTCTTTGCATCTAGGGCTTGGAAGTCGGCCAAAATCAACAGGGTCTGTTCCGGCTTTGTCGAGCCCGGCGAGTTTTCTGCGCTCGGTGAATTTTCTGCGCTCGGTGAATTTTCTGAGCTTGGCGAATTTTCTGCGCCCGGCGAGTCGGTCGATTCCGCCCTGTTTGCAGAGCCTGCTTTTGTTGTCGCTCCAACTGATGCTGTCGGTCTTTTCGAGCCAGTTGTTTCGCTTGATTTGTTGCTCAAGCAGTGAACTCCACTTGGAACCAATCCATGCTTTTGGAGATGGGCTAATGCGTTATCTTGTGATTTGGGATCGTATAGTTCTATGGACATGCCGCAAATGTCTGATGAAAGTCCCGGCGGCGTTGGCGTAGTCCTACATTTGAAGTTATCGCTTTCTCTAAGCAGCTTTTCAGCCTTGAGAACTTGCTGTAACGACTCAAAGGTGATGATGATGCGCAAGAATGGAATCCGTGGCAGAGTGGTTTGTAAAGAGGTTATTTGAACCAGCAAATAATAACCCGGAAAAGCCACTAATTTGGAAGTTCGCCCAGTTGATAGCTTCATCAGGTTAGGAGCACGTAAAAAATTGGGTAAATCCTTACAAGGTCCACAGATTGGCTACCGCACTTGATTTCCTGGTGTTATACTGCGAATTAGAAAGCGAGGGGCTATGCAGTACATTCTTTGTCCGAGATGTCAATTTAAGATGCCGGCAAATAAGCATATTTGCCAGACTTGCGGTATGAAAATTCCAACAGTATCGAGCGCTGAGGGCGATAAAGGTAAGGAGACTAAGAGTCTTACCAATCCTTTTGCTCGTTTGCTCGGTTTGAATGGTTCAAATAAAACGAAAGACCAGAGCCAAGAAAATCACGCCTTGGGCTAATATTTCTGCGCTTCCTGTGCGGCTTGTCAATATTCAGTCAACTCTATCAAATTTGAGTGAATTTAGTTTCGCTCTAATTTGAGTGCTACTTTGAGTACCAATTTGAGTCGCAATTTGAGTTGCAATTTGAGTTGCAATTTGAGTGCCAATTTGAGTCGCAAAAGATAGTCCGATTTAGTTTGGGCGCTTTTCAGTCTTAAGAAGAAAGCCACCAAGGCTCTCGCTTCGATGGCTTTCTTCTTGCTTTGCTTTTCGATGAAACTTATCTTTCTTTCTTTCTGAACCAGTCAGTTGCAGCCTGCACTGCCGCTCCTGCGCCAGCTGCCTTGGCTCCGTCCTTACCACTGATTAGACCACCAATGGCGGCAGGGATAAGTACCTTGGCTGCTGTGCCATTGACTGTATCGCTCTGGTCTCCAAGTTGGCTGTCGATTACTTTTGCTGCTCCAGCGCCCAGACCTCCGGCCACAGCTCCTTTGCGTCCGTTCACTGCGGCACCGGCCAGGGCACCAAAGGCCATGTCTACTGCGGCATCAGCAGCGGTGTTCCTGCCCTGATGACGGGGGTCTTGTCTGTCGCTATAGCGGGGGTCTTGGCGTTCGGGAACGGGTCTGTAGACGGGCTCGTCTCCAACTCGGGCAATGCGTCCGCCCCTGTCAAATTGGTGAGGTTGCTTGACCACAAGCTGGTCGTTTGTTTTGTTTCGTGTGTCTATAACTAAGGAACCGTCGGTGTCTATGTAGAGATCCGCGCCGCTGTTTTTGCGATCATTCTTCATTACTTCGCGAACAACAGCGTTGAATTGTCCAGCCGGCATGTTGTATGCGTCATGGCTAAGATACTTTGCTGCAGCAAGGGGATCGCGACTGTCGAGCAGTTTGGCGATTTCTTGCCCTTCTCCTCTGATTTGTTCGTCCAGGCTCGGTCTGCAGGGTTGTTGTCTATCACATGACATAGCAAAGCACTCCTTTTAAGAGGATGTTCCGGTCTACCCGGGGTTTGGTGATTAATTGGGTCGCTCGGGGGAGGTGACTATTAGCAAACCATAATCATCGAGTGGTTGCAATGAGGGAATTTACGTGGTCACAAAAATGCCATTTTTGTTTTTGGTCTTTAAGCTGCTGGGAAACAGCTCTGTGAGCTGGTATTAGGCGATTTTGTACTGTTGGAAATCTCTCTTGCTTGGATGATTAATTCATCGAATCAGTAACTGCTGGTGGTGTCATTCTATGCCACAAAAATGTCACAAGCCCTCGAAAAGCTTCACTGTAGCCCGTGTCACGAGAATGCCACAAACTTTGCTTCCAACACTTATATGCTTATATGTTGTCTGCTTTTTTAGACTCATGAGAAAGGCGGTTCGCTACCTCTAGGTGTTGAAGCGCAACAAAAGGTTCTGCTCTAATAGTTCAGCATCGAGCTACTCTATTTGATCACGATATCGCAGGGCATTGAATAGAGCGCTCTCAGCATGGCTAGGTCGTTAGGGCTAGGTTTCTCTGCGCCTCTTCCGCCGGGTAGCTGAGTGCTTTCGAACATCAGATCACTTTGGTTCTGTGATCTGCCAAGTCCGAGCAGGTGCCCTATCTGCACAGCCGCAGCTTGTTTCACCAATCGAAATGCCTCGGCGTCAGGCAATCCGTTCACTGGTGATAGTGCAATTTGAATTAGGCACGGTTGTCCTCTCTCAAGCGGATAAACGGTAACGCCGTTCACTCCTTCCTGGGTCTGTTCGCAAAACAGCACTACAGCGTCAGCACTTCTTGCGTTTCCGACCAACGCGAAGTTTACCAGCTTTGACTTGATTGCCCAATCAAAAACCTGCATGGCGTCTGCTATAGCGCGCTTAAAGTGCGGTCGATAACCCGGTATTTGCTTAAGCGAGTTAGAGTTCAAGAAGTTGATTACTTGAACCATTTCTGTCGAGGCTAGGTCTCTTCCTGCAAGATTTGTATTTAGACCCACCCCATCTGCAATGAAGACTTTGAGCGGCATTGCCTTTGGCGACCAACGGCGGGTTTTTCCATCCGGCGCGCAAGAATATGGCTTTAGTGCAGGGTTTAACTGGTTGAGTGCTTGAACTGCGTTAGCTGAATAAGGAGAACTTGCGACAGTGCCGGCTACTACTTTTGTCAGAGCTAGTTCTGCCGTAGCTTTGTCTCCAGCACCTTTGGCGCAGATTCCTAGATAATATTGATAAGACATTTCTCTAGGATTGGCTTGCGCCATTGCTTTGATTTGCGGATACGCTGCTTTGAACTGACCGGCTTGAATTTGTTTAAAGACAGCTCCTTGGCTGTGCGCCGCATTGGGGCTACAGAAGCTCATTATTGAAAGCAGCGCCACCAGTCCTAAGGTCTTTCGAAGACCCCGGGACTTTTGAAGGAAGGTTCTAAGATTGAAGGATTCAAACGTGAATCTCTTGTTTGTCAGCGCATCCTCGAGCTCATTAATCTCATTTCCTATTGCTTTAGACCTGTTATTCACTTCTACTTCCTGACTTCCTTGCTTTTGCTTGCGAGATAAACTTCTATATAAGTCTATCAGTCCCAGTTCCTTTGATTTGGACTGAATTCAGCTATGGGCGAACCAAAGCTCCAGCTTGGGTTTTGGGTTTTCTTCACTAATTTGGGTATTTCTGAAGTTGTAGAATTAGTACTCAACAATTCTAGAAGGCAAGAGAAAACAACGAATGTCTATCTCAAAAGTTTTGGTAGCAGAGGACAACGACGTTAACAGAGAAGTGCTTTGCAAGCAGCTTGCTTCCATCGGTTGTGAAGTCGAATCTGTTAGTGATGGAGAGACAGCGGCTGATGCAGCATCTAAAAAGCATTTCGCCGTTATCTTGATGAACCTCCAGATGGAGAAAGTTGGCGGTATCGAAGCTACCAAATTGATTCGTCAATCCGAAAAGGGACGACAGACTAGAAGTATTATTGTCGGTGTTACTGCAACCTCAATGCCTCAAGAGCGGAAAAAAGCTTTTGAGGCTGGAATGGACGAGATTCTAGTTAGACCATTTAGTCTTTTGGACCTTCAGGAAGTTCTTTCCCGATGGCTGCCTATTAAAGTCTCTCAGAGTTCTCAACAGACTTTTGATGACCTCAATGCAGTCAAGGATCCTCAACTGCATCAAGCATTTACCAAATCTATGTCCGGACTTATGAATCGCTTGTTTCTCTCTGTTCACAAGCAGGAAACTAGCGATGTTCAGTCGGCAGTTCATGAAATGAAGGGACTATGTCTTTCTGTTGGATATGATGAATTGGCTGGTTGGTGCAGCCAGTTAGAGAAGTCTTTATTGGTAAGTGATTGGATTCAAGTGCAAGCCACATTTAATGCAATGGTCGACCAATACAAAGAAATCACCTCTGAGTCTGCCAAGTAGCTTGAATTTCTTTGGATTCGCATTTTTGTGTCTTGTGTCGCTCGAAAGATTAAAGTTCGCTGGAAATTTTGGGGATATTTCTTGTGATTTGTTTTGGATTGCTTGCTGGGCAAGGGTTTGCGCTGATTGAAGTGAATTGAACTTTTTTGCTTGAATTTACGTATATAACTCGGTTGGTTTGAATAGCAAGAAATTCGCGAGAATTTCTTGCTATCTTGTGGAGGTTACTCTATGAAAGCATCAGGAAAACCGGGTTCCAAAGGTTTCAGGAAATCCAGCAGTCGTAACTCAATTGCCCTAGCCTATGTCAGGCGCTACTTGTCGACATTGCCTGAAGAAGCTATTTTTACAACAAGAGAACTGCTGCCACTTGTGCAGTATAGGAATACACTCGATTCTTTTTTATCTCGGTCAGTGAACTGCGGTAGGTTCGAGCGCCTTACTTATGGAGTATTTCGAGTTCGTAGGCTTCGGAATCAGCCAATTACTGAAGAACGTCTAGCCGGTGTTAAGCGCAACGCTTTCGCGGCGCCAGTTAGAACTACAGATTCTTCTCGACAACAATGCAAGGCTGAGAGCGTCGCTTTCTCGCTCGGAGACGAACTTCTCAATGAAAGGGGCGTTGATTTGATTACCGGCGCCAGTCAGTCTAGCTTTGAGTTCGAGCAGATATTAGGTCCAACTGCTAGGCGCAGCGGATGGCGTTTAAGGAAGGGTAGAATCAAGTCGCGTCCATTGGGAAATCGCAAGATCTTGTTGGGTGAGACTGCAGTAGGGAGAGCTTTGCTAGGTCTATGGCTTAAGGGTATGCGCAGGAAGAAAGTCGCCAAAAGTGATGATCAAGCTTTGCTTCTAAGTGGCGCGAGAAATGGAAACTCGAAGCATTCGGAACGAAGGGTACGGGATTGCTCACCTGAAGATGTTATGGCTGTCTGGAAGACACTGGATAGGCGAGAGAAGCTGTTGGTGCCGGCTTTGCGTCAATACTTGCCGCAGTGGCTCAGTGAGATGTTGCCGGCTGCAGCGCCTGAATCTTTGAATTTGTTGTGCAAAAGGATAGCGTTGCAGAAAGACGGCAAGCGGGATTTGTATAGGAAGCCCGGTAGTCGACAGCTTGTCTAGAGCGCTAGTCAGCGTCGCCGTCACTCCGATGGCTTTTCTGGTGCCAGAGAGAACTAATGGCTGTAATCGGCGGCGTCATTTTTGTCTGCGTCACCGGGCTCTCCCGTGCCATTAATAGTCTCTCTTGTCGCTGCCAACTTGGGCGGATACATGAGTTCGTATGTCCAATAACTTCCGAATACTTTTCTTACGTAATCTCGTGTTTCTCTATAGGGGATGTTTTCTACAAAAACATCAAGGTCTGTGCCGCCGGCTGCGAGGTGTTGATTCAACCATTTTGTGACGGCGTTTGGTCCGCCGTTATAGCTTGCTACTGCCAGCATAGCGTGGTTGTTCTTGCGGCTCAATACTGAAGACAAGTACTTTGTGCCGAGTTTGATATTGTTGTCGGGAATGAACACGTCCTCGTCGCTTGCAACTGGAATTCCGAGGGTCTTTGCTACACCGCGGGCGGTGCTGGGTAGTAATTGCATCAGTCCGATGGCTTTAGAGCGGCTCAGAGCCCTTGCGTAGTAGCGCGATTCTTCTCTGATTAGAGCGTGTACGAGGTAGGGATCCACCCCGTAAGCTTTAGCAGCATCGGCGATTTGCTTGGCGTAAGCCCACGGATAGAGCATCTGCCATCTTGGTGATTTGGATGGAATTTCGCCGAGGTCGCGGCCGGCTGTGCGAATCGCTTCTATTTCTTGTTTGAGTTTTAGATAAAGGTGGGTTTTGAAGCCGGTAATTTGATCTTTATTTGAAAGGTTTTCGCCTGCTTTGTTGAGTCTGTCGTTAGCGATTTCCATGGCTTCTTCTGTTTGACCAACAAGCGAGAGCAGTACCGGCACGGCGCCAATTTGATTGGCGACTCTATCGTAGTCAAAGAGAGCGCCCGGCCCAGGCCAGTTCCAAGTTTCGGGACCTCGTCTGGCTGAACTTGTGCTCCAGGCGCGGTCCTGCAGAGGTTTGCCTGGAACCTGCTTGGCCAGCGCCTCTAGGCGATGCCGTGCTCTTCCGCCATAATAATTGGTTGGATACTTCTGGGCTGCTGTTTCGTATGCCAACCTGGCTTGTTGAGCTTGTCCTAGCTTTTCGTAGATTCTTCCAGCCCAGAAGCTAAAGCGTGCCGCACTGCGATGCTTGGGATATCTAAGCAGACCGCTTTCCGCTAACTTGGCGAGTGAAAGCGCTTTGACTTTGTTGGCTGTCAGTTTGTCGGGGAATATCGATTTGGTTTGGTGCCAAAATATCCACCAGAGAGATTCGGGAGCATGTTCAGAAGTCGGATATTCTGCCAGAAGTCTCTCTAGTATTTTGATGGCGTCTTCGTCCTGGCTTCGCACGGCTACATTCCAGAGTGCATGGTCTAGATGTTTTGGTTTGAGAGTGATGATTTTCTTCCAGACCTCTAAGGTCTTTTGTCTGCTCATTGGACCGGTAATGGCATCGGTTATTTCGTCATAATTTGTGCTTGTCGGATCTTTTTCGATGGCGCGATAGAGCACTTCCAGGGCTGCTTCACCTTGCCCGGTCTTTGCCAGGCATTGAGCTTTCTGGAAAAGCCTTTCGTTTGTGCCGGCTTTATCTAAGTATTTGAGAGCTTTGCCGTAGTCACCTTTTCGGTAGTAGACCATGCCGATGTTCTCAAAATCTGAGGAAGACAGGGTTACAGCTGCGCAGTTCTGATTTAGGTTCAGTAGTTTTTCTGCGATTTCGCCGGCAAAGCGACCGGTCGGGGTCGATTTGATATACTCGCGGAAAGCGGCAAGGGCGCTGGCGAGTGCCTCTTGATCTGTGACTGAAATTCGACCATTGTTTGCGCTGGCAGCGCTTCCACTGGGAGAGCCTCCGTTAATGGAGCTTCCATTAATAGAGCTTCCATTAATGGAGCTTCCATTAATAGAGTTTCCGGTAGCGCTTGCACCGTTTCCTGAAACGGCGGCTGAATCTGGATTGAGCTGACGGTCGCCCGTCGCGCTTGAGGCGGCACCGCCGGCTGCGTTTGATGCGGGAGCCGCTATCGACGTTACTTGAATAGCTCTGTTCAGGTCGATTTGTCCCAGATAATAGAGGGCGCCTTTGGCGTATTCGCTGTTGGCGAAACGCTGTCTGAGTGAATTGAGTAAGGGCAGAGCTCGCTCTATTTCTTGTTCTCGAATGTAAGACTGCGCCAATTCGTAGGAAGCTCTGGCAATGTCTTGGCTCTCTGATTCATGTGCTTTGACAATTGAGGTAAGCACATTGCGCAATTGTGCCTCGTCACCCAGCAAAGCCGACAGAGAGGCGCATCGCCAGAGGCAGAGGGTCTTGAGTTGAGATTCGTTTGCTAGCTCGCTGAAAATCTCTAGAGCTTTTCTGGCGTTTTCTTTGGATTGGCTTTTCTGAAGCTGGCATGCCAGCGCGTAGGCGGCAAATTTTCTTTCAGTGCTTGTGAACCCTGGAAAATTCTGACTGGCTAAAGTCCGCAGCCTGTCAAGGGAAGGTGCGGACATAGCCTCCTGAAAAGCTTTACTTGGTTGTTTCCATACCTGGCTATATTCTGGGCTTACTTTGAACGCAGGCTGCGGTTGTTGAGAGTTTTGAAGCTGCTGATTTCGTTGTGCAAAAGCTTGGCTGCCGAAATTGCCTTTTCCCTCGCAGCTGGGGAGAGTCGGTTCAAGCAAAGTCCAAAATGAAAGTAGAAGGCTCAGAGCCAGAGTCTTTTGGGCGCGGTCGCTGACTCGATTGAATTGCTTGGCTGACAGGTAGCGCTGGGACAAGGGGGCTCTTTCTGCTTTTTTGAACATTTTTCGCCAAATATCTTTGTATTGCCGACACTAAAGAATGCTAGCATGGCTAAAAGCGCAGCTGCCCACATTCACAGATCTATGACAATGTCCGAAAAAATCATTTACTTTGACAACGCCTCTACCACTTTCCCCAAGCCTGAATCGGTCTATAAAGTATGCGACTCGGTACTGAGAAGTGCTGGAAACCCCGGTCGCGGCGCCCATCGCCTTGCTTATAACTCTTCGCGTCAGATATTTGAAGCGCGCGAATGCCTGGCTGATTTCTTGGGTGTGGCTGACGGACATCGCCTGGTTTTTACTGCCGGCTGCACGCAGAGTATAAACTTGGTTCTAGCCGGTCTGATTGGCGCTCAAAAGCTGCGTGCCGGTGATCGGGTGCTGGTCACAAGCTTTGAGCACAATGCCGTTATGCGCAGTCTTGCTTATCATGAAAGCCGCGACGGTATCGAGGTGGTACAGGTGCCGGCTGGACCCGACGGCAACTTGGTCGATCTCGCAGCCCTGCGGCGCATCAGTTCGGAAAGTCCGAAGCCGGCTCTGGCTGTCTTCACTCGCGCTAGCAATGTCACTGGGGCGCTTCTCGATCTAGAGACTGTTTCGCGCATGCTTGAAGATGCTGATATACCCTTGCTGGTTGATGCCGCTCAGAGTGCTGGCTTTGTGCGCGATGACTTGAGCCATTTGACTGGAGTGACCTATTATGCGGCATCAGGGCACAAGGGTCTCTACGGACCGCCAGGTATCGGCATTCTATATGTGCGTAGTCAGCATTTTGAGCTTGACCCTCCCTATTGTGGTGGCACTGGCTCTCGGTCAGACAGTCTTGCCATGCCGACTTTCCTGCCGGACCGGCTCGAACCCGGCACCCATGGCGTACAACTTGCCGCTGGTCTTGCTGAAGGCGTCCGTTATGTGCTCGACCACGGTCCAGAGTCCATGCTGGCTAGGGCTAGATCTTTGGTCGACTATTTCTTGTTCAAGACAATTGACATAGATGCCATTGAAATTAAGGGGCGTCGGGTCGATCGCGATAGATTGGTTGCCAGTCTCACCGCAGCTGGTCTTATGCCGGGTGAAGCGCAAGCCGGTTCAGCTATTTCTGGTTCGGCTCTTTCTGGTGCTTCTCTGGCTGCTAAGCTGTCCGGTCAATCCAGCCAATCCGTTCAATCTGGTCAATTTAGTCAATTTAGTCAATCCAGCGCCTCGCCGACCTCAGCCTCGCCAGCTACTGGTTTAACTGCAGCGGCGGCAGCCAATAGCTCAGCTGCGGTAGATAAATTTTCTTCTTCTTCTTCTTCTTCTTTGCAAAAACGTAGAATGACTTCTGAAATGAGCCGCGAGCCCCAATACCTTCCTGTCGTGGTCTTCAGTTATCGAGGTCTCACCGCTGACCGAGTGGCTGATTGGCTTGATACCGGGTACGGTATCGCTATTCGGGCGGGCTTGCACTGCGCTGTTTCGGCACACAAAGTTCTCAACAGCGAGAAAACCGGACTGGCTCGTGTTAGCTTCAGCTCTTTCAATACAAAGGATGATGTCGATCAATTGGTGCAGGCGCTGCAAGACCTTTCCCGCATGCCGGCTTAGGTCGCGTCTCTGCTTTGTTTTTTTTGCTTAAGTCAGAATCAAAGCTGTCTGTACTTAGTCTTTTGCCCTCGGCTTCAGGCGCCGATGAGCGGCGCTAGATCTTTCTTTAGTTGATGGCAGTCTTGATATCGCTGCTTGGTTTCTAGGGCTGTGGCTTTAGCAATTATCTGTCCCAAGGCTTGCTTGGCTGTCTCGTTTGCTTTGGCTGTCTCGTTTGTATTGGCTGTCTCGTTTGCTTCGCGCCCCTGCCCTTTAGTGCTTGTGAGTTCGGTTTCGCCTTCGCTGGCTTGCGAATTGCTACTTATGGGCGTAACTTGGATGTGGCTTGCCACTTCATCAATTTGTTTTGATTTTTTCTCTTCGGCAAACGGATTAGATACCGATATCGGTTGAGGATCTCTGCCGGTCAAAAGAAAGTAGAGTGTCGCACCCATAGAATAGATGTCACTTTGAGTGGTGGCTTTGCCTCTAAACTGCTCCGGGGGGACATAGCTGTGTTTGCCGACCATGGTGCGAGTGAGGTTAGACTCTAGTGTTTCGGCCACGTTAAAGTCGATAAGGTAAAGCTGCCCTTCCCCTGAGAACATTAAGTTGTCGGGAGTGAAATCGCGATGCACTACTGGTGGTGTCTGGTTGTGGAGATAATTGAGAATGTCGCACATCTTATCGGCCAAGATAGACACTTCTTCAACGGTCAAAGGTCCTTCTCGTTTGACTATTGCTCTTAAGGAAGCGCCTTTGATATGCTCAAGAACTAGATAAGCTCTCTGGGCAGTGGCAAAGCAATCTAGCAGTTTGACTATGTTTGGTGCTTCTAGCTTCTTCAATATTTTGGCTTCGTGTTCGACATTTTCTAGGGCGCGGCGCCTGATTTCGATGCCGCCTTTAGCCGGCAAGACAAATTCTTTCAACACGACCTGCTTGCCTTCACCGTCGGCGGTGTCATTAGCCAGATAGACCGCCGCCTGCCCTCCCCCTTGTAGGCGCTCGATCACTCTGTATCTTTCTGCCGCTAGGTCACCTTCTTGCAGGCAGTTTTCGCCGGCGCTGTTCTTACTGTCAAAGTTCTCAAGCCAGAGTTTGGTAAAAGTGCTATCTTCGAAATTTTCTGTGAGACTGAGGGCTCTTTCATCGAGCTTATCGGCAGGCAAGAGTTGAACCATCGCGTTGACCAGGCTCTTCACGTCTTCTTCGTAGGTGATGGCTTGCAGGTCAAGGCGCAACTTCAATTCTTTGAAGTGGTGCAGGCTCGTGATCGGCAGAGTGAAGAACCGAGCTTTCAGCTGTTCCGACTTAGCTAAATCGCTCAGGTCAAGATAAATATCGAGTGCTTTTGAGCTGTATAAGCCGCGAGACATATTCGAGCAATCCACATATTTAATGCAGTCCAGCTTAATCCAGGGGCTGGAATAGCATCCAAGGGTGCTTAGCCAATGCAGCCGCAGCCCCTGTCTGCCAATTTGCAGATTGGTGGGGGCAAGAATTATCGGCATAGTGACGAAGAAAAGAATAGCGTAGAGAAATATATAAAGAAGGGGGATCACCTTGAGAGCAAGGGCGTGCGGAAGTATTCTTGGGGCTTGGCTCAAGGCCACATAGCAAAGTAGCATGGCTAGAAAGATAAGCCCTCTCTTGAGAGTGATTTGATTTTTGCTTCCATCCAGCCTGTCGCGAATCATGGCTCTGGTGGTGCTATACGGTATGTATAGTTCATTCGCACCATCTGGTTTGGCGGGCAGCGCTAGCTTATTGGTGGCATCATCATTCTTCTTGAACATCTATCTATAGCGACCTCAGGTCTCTCAGTGCTTCGAAAGCTTCATTGCTGGTCTGTACCCGCTCTTCTTCTGCAAAGGCAGTTAGTCTTTCTATCAGTTCGGCAAGTTGCTGTTTTTTTGCATCTTGTTCGGGTGTATCTTGTTCGGGTGTATCTTGTTCGGGTGTATCTAGTTCGGGCTTGGAAGCACTAAGTGGAAGGGGGTCTTCACCACTCAAGACAAAGAAGAGAGTGGCGCCCATGGCATAGACATCGCTTGCCGGGCTGGCTTTGCCTTGCAGCTGTTCGGGGGCGATGTAACATTGTTTGCCTATCATCGTGCCGGTGACTCTGCCTACGTATTCGTTGGCGGCGCCAAAGTCGATGAGGCAAAGGGAGCCGTCATCTTTGATGATTAGATTGTCGGGGGTGAAGTCTCTATGCAAAATAGGAGGCACTTGCGAGTGCAGATACTGAAGAATATTAGCCATCTGCAGCCCGAATTTGACTGCAGCACTTGGTTTTTCTTTGCCATTTTGTTTTATGTGTTGGCGCAGGGTTAGTCCTGAAATGTATTCCAAAACTAGATAGTGTCTGCCGTTCTCTGTGATTTTGTCTAGGACTGTGGCTATCTGGTCATGCTTGATTTTGAGCAATAAACTTGCCTCGCGGTCAAAAAGCTCTTTGGCTTTCGCCTGTTCTTCGCTAGTTAAATGGCTGAGCACCAGCTCTTTCAGCACTACTTTGCGCTGCTTGTCTTTTGCTAAATAGACTGCCGACATGCCGCCTGTGGCTAAAGCCATCAAGACTGTATAGTTTGCCAGTTGTGCCCCCGCCTGCAGTGGCACATAGTTGGTCGAGATATAGCGCAGATTGAGGTCCTCGTCCCAGATTGAAGAGAGGTGTTGGGCGCCTGCGTCTTCTAGGTAGAGTGCTTTTTGCAGGCGAATATAATCTTGTGAGAAGCGCGAAGGGTCTACATGCTTGTCTAATTGAAAGATGAGATCTTCCAGTTCTTGTTTGGTGAGCAAGCAAAGTCTGACAAAGGCGCTGCCGCCAGACTTGAAGTCGATGCAAAGCTGTGCGCTGGAATCTGGACTGAGTCCAACTTTTAGCTTTGCTAGTAAGCCTGGTTCGCCCTTTAGCTGGGCGAGCAGGCTTTTTATATTGCTAGAGTCCGCCACGATTTGCACTGAATGAACATCATGCCAGTCTCTCTCCAAGCGACCAAGCAAGCTGGCTTTCCATTGCGGCGAGAAGCTTATGGCATTTTCTTTGCAGGCAATCTTTGCTTTGGATGTTTTCAGCAAGATAAAAAGGACAAAAGCTAAGTAGGGTAAGGTGCTTAGAATAAAGAAGAGCACTAACTTGGGATTGCTGCCGGCAATAACTGTCTTGTAAATGGCAACGGCTACAGGAATAAGAAAGAAAGGAACCAAGCAACCCAAAGCAAGTTTTGTGCTGGTTGGCACCGTGCCATATGAAAGAGTGAAGAGCGCTTTCTCAGCTTCTTGCCTGTTCTCAGTAGTAAGTTCATTGCGCATAATCGCCACGCATCACTTTCGCCTCGACCCAAGCTCTATTTACCCGCCTAGTGCCGCCGCAATGTATTTTTTCAGCAAGCGGTCAGATATTTTGGGAATGCTTAGGTGGGGTAAGGCTTGCCGCGTGTTGTGCATGTCGAACTCTACACCGGTGGCTTGAAAGAGATCCATCGTGCGCAGCATTTGGAATTCTTCAGGCGAATAAAGTCGGCAAATCGCTAGCTTGGCTGCGGCAATAGCCTTGAAGTCTAGATCTGCCCTCGGCACACCGGTTGCTTTCTCTTGACCGTTTTTACTATTGCAGTGCTTGCCTGCCCTCGCCTCGGCAATCAAAAGGGCAAGTCTCTGCAAGCTTAATGAAGTGTTGTTAGCAATATGGAAAGTTTTGGTTGTTTTGGGTTGGAGATGAAGAGGCAAGGCTGGCTTCCTTTTCGCGCCAAAGTCAGCTTTCCTTTCTGCTTGCGGATCTTTATTGCGCCAGTTAATGAGTTCAGCCATGGTTTTGGCCACATAGTCAACCGGGCTTATGTCCATAGATATGGCGGCTGCCGCCTGTCCGGTGTGCGCTTCGTCGATACCGGCATTGTGCAGTCCTTTGATAAAAAGACCGAGAAAGTCATTTGCCGGTGCCATGGCATTGTTTTGGTCGCCGGTGATTAGCCCGAGGCGATAGACTGTCAGGTCTAGCTGACCCTTGGGCGTTTTTGTATCACCGATTGGCTCTTGCCCTGTACTTGCCTTTGGCAATCGGCAGTTGCCCAGCCTGCGCAAAATTACTTCCGCCAGCCATTTTGTCTGGGCATAGCCTCCATAGACTGTGGTTTCACTGCTTAAATCGTCGCTTTCGAGAAGACTGCCCTTGTTTCTATCAGTTGCCACAAAAACCGACAAAGTTGAACAATAGTGCAGTTCTTTGCTTGGGGTGGTGGCAGCTAAGCGGGCTATATTGAGGGTGCCGATTACATTTGTATCCATAAGTTCTTGGCGCGATGCAGCCATATTTACCTGTGCCGCTAAATGAATGACGCGGCCGATATTTTGAGAGAGGGCGCTGTACGTGGATGTATCGAGACCCAGTCTCTCATCCTTGATGTCTCCTAGCAAAATCTCCAACTTGCCAGTTTCGTTAGCGTCGGCAAATAGTTGGCGATATTGAGATGAGTAGCGCTCGGCATTGCGCAGCAGCTTGTCTAATGCTTCTGCTTTGTTTTTGGCTCTAATCAAGGCGATAAATTTTGCATCGCTTTCAAGGAGTAACTCTGCCAGTAAGTATGTGCCAAGGAAGCCCGCGGCGCCGGTGATAAGGGTTTTGTAACCCCTTTCTGAGCGCTCGCCGCCTCTTTCGCCCAAAGAGGAATTCAAAAGACTCTCTATGGAGGCAATCTGCGACCGCAGCGGTTCTTGCTCAAGGAGAGCGCGCAAGACTTTGGTGCTCTCGCCGTTTGCTTGATTGTCTTTGGCGCCTGCTTGGGGGCTGTGCTGCAAATGCCGCACTAGTTGATTGACGCTAGGATTTTTGAATAGAGTCTCAGGCGAGACAGCCAAGCCGACTCGACATACAGCCGCCGCCAATTCGACTGTACTTAGCGAATCTAGACCCATTTCGAAGAAGTTTTCATCATCGCCAAAGCAGTCACAACCTAATATTTCTATGGCGCAGTCCTTGACCAGCTCGGTCAGTCCAATTTTCTTGGCAGTTTGCTTGGCAGTTCTCTTGGCACTCTTCTCTTGCTTTGGCTCTAGCTGCTCTTGTTCTTGGGCGCGGTTATTTTCTTGAGCGCGGTTATTGATTGCAAGCTTTTCCAGCGCAGCCAGATCAACTTTACCTGAGGCTGTCTGAGGCATCTTTTCTACAAAGAGAAAACGATGGGGTAGCATCCACTTGGGCAGGCGTTGCGATAGAAATTGACGCAGCGAATGCGCGCAATCACCGGCGTCTTTAGTTGGTTCTACATAGGCAACCAGAATCTCGCTGTCTCTAGTTTCAAGCCGCCGTTTGCCCACCGCTGCTCTCTTTACCAGGCTGTTTTCCATTAGCGCCGCTTCGATTTCTTCCGGCTCAATAAGCAGGCCCTTCAATTTGAACTGTCTGTCTATGCGACCGCAAAAGACGAAGTTGCCGTCTTTTAGGGCAATTACTCTATCTCTTGTGGCATAGAGACGCTCGCCGGTTGAATCAATAATAAAGCGCTCGGCGGTCAGTTTCTCTCTAAATAGATAGCCGCGGGCTAGTCCAAGACCACTGATATAGAGCTCGGCTTCTTGCTTTTCGTTCGTTTCTAAGGTTATTTCTTTGCTTTGATCATTCGGGTCTCGCAAATGATATTTGATATTGGCTATGGGCTTGCCTATCAGCGGCTTGTCCCAATTTTCATCGCAGACAGTATAGCTTGTGCAGATGGTTGCTTCGGTGGGTCCGTAGACACAAACAAGGTGAAGAGCCCGAGCCCACTGTCGCACAATGTCGCTCGGGCAGACCTCGCCTCCGATCACCATAGATTGCAGGCAGTCAGGCTTTTCTTGCGGGTTAAGCAGTTTTAGCACACTGGGCGGAATGTCTATGTAGGTGATACCATAGTTGGTGAAAGTTTCGTTTAGCTTTTCGGGGCTGAGTTTTTGAGGCGGTAAGATTACCAGCGCCGCTCCGGCAAGCAGGGCTGTGCCTAAATCAGATATTGAGGCGTCAAAGCTAATTGAAAGATAGAAGAGCGAACGACTGAGATGATTGAGGCGGAAGGCATTTATTTGTTCCCGCAAGAGATTGACTAAACCTTTGTGTTCGACCAGAACGCCTTTGGGAGTGCCGGTTGAGCCTGAGGTGAATATTACATAGGCAAGGTCTTCGGCATCGATTGTAGAAGGGCCAACCAATTGGCTGTCGGTCTCAATTCGGTCTAAATCTGTTAGAAAGAGGCATTGGTTCGCACAATTTTCTAGTTTGGCTAAATTTTCTTTTGTTGTAATTACAAGAGTCTGCTCACCGTTGAACTGCTCTACCTCGCTGAGTATGGCTTTCATGCGAGTCTCTGGCATATTCACATCAAGGGGGGTAAAGGCTTTGCCTGCCATCCAGACTGCAAGCAGAGCCTTAATATAGTCGTATGATTTGGGCAGAGCCAGTACTACTAGTTTGCCGCCTATCGGCTTTGCGGCAGTGGCTAAAGCCATAGCCTCGTTATAGAGAGTGGCATGGCTTATCGCGCTGCTTTCTTCGATGACCGCTGCTCTTTCACCGAACTGTTCAGCGATTTTCTTGTACTCTTCGATAAAGCTTTTGAACTGCATTTTATGCCCTTGCTTGAATAATCAAGCGGGGAGAATCAGTTTGGTAGGCGGCGGCTGTTTTGAAGTCACCAAATACGGTGAATTCTTTGAAGCCCACTTCTTTGAGCATTGCCAGTAGTCTGTCGGGTAGATAGATAGCCAGGCTGCTTTCTTGTCTTGTGCGTTTGCCGTCACTTTCGATAAAGGTCCAGGTTTGTTTGAGCCTGCCTTCTAAGGGCGACAATTGCGCCTCTCTTATAACAGTGATCGGCGCATCACTTGGCCCAATCTCTCTGACAATATGCTTTCTGAAGTGCGACAGAACTAAATGGAAATTAGGGAAGTCTAGAAGGAAAATGCCCTCTGATTTCAGCGATTGATGGGCTTTTTCCAGCATCTTCAAATTGGTTTGATGGTCTGCATAGCCGAAGCTGGTATAGAGATTTAAGGTCAAATCTACTTTCTCGGGCGGAAGATAAACTGTAGCGTCGGCTAATTGAAGGCTCAGATTGTCTTTCAGTTTAAGCTTCTCGGCTCGTCTTTCTGCTTCTTGAATGAACTGGGGGCAGATATCGGCGCCGTAGACTTTGAAGCCTTCTTTGGCAAGCGGCAAGCTAATGGAAGCTATTCCGCAGCACTGATCAAATATACTAATTGACTGTTTTTTGCCGCGATCCAGCAAACAATGATTGTAAAGGAAATTTAGAATGTCTTCTTGGTCTTCACCATGGGTGGTGTCAAGATAAGTGATAAATGGGGTGTCTTGGTAGAAAGAAAGCCACCATTTATCAGAAGAATTCGAGGCGTCGGAGTTAGCCTTCGGGTTTTTCATAAACTGAACCTCGAATAGATGGCTTGATAAGAAAGCGCCATCATGAAGACCGGGTCTTGAGCCGCTCTTTCTTCGTTTGAGAGGCTGTCGAGATTGGCTATCAATTGCAATAGTTTCTTTTGATCAAAGAACTTCAACGATTTGAAGCTATGGTCTGAAATGCGTTCTTTGATGAAATTCATGGTCATTTGATCGGCAAAGCGGCTCACCGGCGGGGCGACAAAGGGATGCTTGTGGCGCTTGTAGATGGTTTCGGTAAGCTCACTTTTCAAGGCTTCTTTGAGAATAAATTTTTCGGTTTCACCTTTGATTTTCATCGATATGGGCACTTCGCGCAGAAAGTCGAAGAGTTTGTTGTCTAGAAAAGGCAGTCGACCCTCGAGTGATTGTCCCATCTCGACGCCGTCTCCCAGGGTGCGCAAAATATAGCCTGCCAGTGCGGTCTTGCTCCACAAGTAGAGCGATTGATAGAGCGGCGCCTTGCCGCGCAGTTGACCCAGGGGAACGTGCTCGATCAGGTCTCTATAGGCGTCTGCTTTATTGAACTGCTCTAGAAAAGTCGGTTCGGCCATGGCTAGAAGTTTATAACCCATAGTACCTTTAGCCTTAAGATAAGCAGGCAGGAAGCCCAGGGCTTGCTCTATTGCCTTAAGTGAAAGGCTGTCTCCTTGCGCTAGCATAATGCCCTGCGACATTGGGTTTTCAGCATGTAGTTTTGCCAGTCTTTCTTTTGTCTCTTGTTCTTGATTGTTCTCATTGCTAAGCAGCAAATCGCTGCGCAAATGTGGATAGCCTAGTAGTACTTCGTCTGAGCCTTCGCCGGTGAGCGAGACGCGAAAACCAGCCTGGTGAATGGCTTTATTGAGCAAGTGCTTGGCGCTGAGATGTCCATTTATCGCCAGTCCTTCAGATAGGTAGCAGGCGTCTTCTAGGTTGGTTATTAGATCGAGGTTCGAAACTGGCACCGTATGTAGTGCGGCTCCGCAGTGCTGCGCCATTTCTTTGGCTATAGCAAGTTCGTCATAGCCTTCTTCGGCAAAAGAAACAGTAAAGGCGTTCATCGGCTCTTGGCTATGTTTGGCTGCCAGTGCCAATACCGATGCCGAATCAAGACCACCTGAAAGATGACAGACAACCGGAAACTCGGCTTCCAGGCGCAGTTTGACTGCTTCTTCCAGTAAGTTTTTAAACTCTTGGATAAGCGCTTGCTCTTCTTTTGGGGTCAAAGCCTTGGGTGTTTGCGCCGGTGGATAGTTGAGGTCGAAATAGCTAAAGTGTCTGATTGTGCCGTTTTCGACCATGAGAGCCGAACCCGGCTCTAATTGCTTGATATTGGCGAAGATTGTGCGATTCGGCAGCGTATATTGCATGTTGAGCGTATGGAAGACGCTCTCTTCATCGATTGCCGCAGGGACTCCGGCGGCAAAGAGGGCTTTTGCTTCAGAGGCAATATAGAGCTTATTGTTGAAGACCGTGTAGCAGAGCGGCTTTATACCAAAGCGGTCACGAAAGGCAAGTAGCCTGTTTTTGCTTGAGTCGTAGAGACAGCCGGCAAACTCTCCCCTCAGCTCGTTGAAAAAGTGCAAACCTGATTCTACATAGTGATAGATGGCCAGTTCGCTGTCAGAGCTGGTTTTGGGGCGGTGTCCGCGAGCTTTCAGCCGGGCTAATTCTTGTCTATGATTGTAGAGTTCGCCGTTGAGAACAAGTTTGATTGAGTCATCGCTTGAGCTTAAGGGCTGGTCGCCGTCTGCTACGGCAATTATAGCCAGCCGCGCGTGACCGAGTGCTACCTTGCCATCGTCTGAAAGCCAGTATTTCAGACCATCCGGTCCTCTGTGGCGCATGGCGCGAAGGGCACTAAGCACCTCCGCGCCATGTATGGCTCTAGCCGAGCCTATATCAGGTTCGGGACTGAGATCGATGACGGCGAATATGCCGCACATGCGCTTAGTAGGCGGCTGCGCCGGCTTCTGCTACGGCGTGGTCTTGGTCGCCGCTTCCACCTGAAACACCCACAGCGCCGACTACTTTGCCATCTTTTTTGAGCGGCACTCCGCCGGCAAAAATCATGATCTTGCCGTCATTTGAGGCGTTGATGCCAAAGAATTGTCCACCCGATTGGCTATGGGCAGCTAGATCTTTGGTGGAGATGTCGAAGGCTCTCGACGTATAGGCTTTCTTAATTGAGATATCGATGCTGCCAAGCCATGCTCCGTCCATGCGCACATGGGCGACCAGGTTGCCGCCGCAGTCAGCCACGGCGATATTCATTGGTTGACCGATTTCGGCAGCTTTCTTTTCGGCGGCGGCAATAATGCGGCGGGCGTCTTCCAGAGTTACCATGTTGCGTCCTCTCTAAGATGTAAATTCTAAAGTGTGAATACAGGCTGAGAGGAGATCATAGATTAGTCTGTGTGGTTTTGGGGTTGTCAGGTTGAGGAGTTGAAGGTTTGTTTCTGGTTTAGAGGCAATCATTCCCTCCCTCGTTGTTACTCTGATTTTGGGTCATGCGGATGAAAAATTCTTGCATTGAAATTTTTAGCTTCTAGTCTCTTCTTGGTCAGGCTGCCTTCTTTATTGAAGGGCAAAACTAGGGACCTCAGTTTCTTTAGCATGAATAGTTTCATTTCGGCATCTTCTGGGAGAGTGCAGTCCCAGAGTTCCAGTCTTTCGAGTTTTTGCAAACTGCATATCGCATCAAGCTCTTTTTCTCCAATAGGGCGACTTTTCCCGCCAATTCGCAAGGTCGTAAGCGACTTCAGATAGCGTATATCTTCAATCTGTTGAGGACTGGTATGAAAGTTCAAAGTTAATTCGGTGATTGGATAATCTTGAAGGTCTTTCAGATTAATGTTGAATTCTCTGCTTATGGAGTTAATTCTTATAGCTTGCAAACTAAGTGGGACACTCGCTTTGTCAAATCCTGAGAAATCGAAGGCAGATTGGAAAATATCAATAACCTCTAGATTTTTCAGATGCCTAAGATTTTTTAGAGTGTTTCCAGGTATTTCGTCATATTCGTATAAGTAGATATTTTTGATTCCTGGCACTACAGATAACTTTTTTATGCTCTCTGAATCTATTTGCTTGTCGATGAGGGAAATGCCAATTAGATCTCCTTTTTGGAACCCCTGCAGATAACCCGTGTACTTGAGAAGACTAGGACTTGGGGCCAAGTATCGAAATGAATCCTTTGGAATACTTACTTTCCCTTTAGCTATATAGGGAATAACTCCTTCAGCCCCTTGGCTTTGTTGCTTGCCGTAGATAGTTCCCAGTTCAATTTCTTTTGGAAAGTTAAAGTCGACGGTAGGAGGCTTGCCGGGGAGCTTATTTAGCCTCGAGTACTTATATGGTTTATTTAGATAGCAGTTAGGATCTGAGGTATCGATAAATGCGGCTTTGTCTGAACCAAACGCATCTTCAATTTTTCCGTTGCCATCAACTTCTGCGATGCCCGCATCAGTACTGCCTTTGGTTTCCGGTTGTCTAGTTACATCGGCTCTTAAAGTTTTGCTTTCCTTACTGCTGTTTTGAAATACAAAGACTCCTGCTCCGCCTCCAACAACAAGAATGAAAATTACACCAGCGATAAAAGGCGCAATATTCTTACTTGTACTCGGCGGCACAGTGTACTGACTCGACTCGCTCAGTTCTTCGCGCAAGCCACCGCGTTCTTCCACGTGTGCTTCTATTTTTTGAGTGCTGCGCCGCGGCGAGGGCGCGGCATAATAACTGACAGTGTTTAGGTCTTTGCCCTGCTGCAAAAGTTCGAGATCATGCTTCACTGCTTCCATAGTTTGATAACGATCAGCAGGGGCCTTGGCTAGCATTTTTGCCACCAGATATTCGATGCCGTCTGAAAAGGTTTGGGCGTCGGATGCTTCTTTTAGCATGGGCGGTATCTTGGTCTGATGCAAGATCATGGTCTCGGTTGAATTGCGACCTCTCAAAGGCGGCATAGAGACAAGGGTTTCGTATAGAGTGCAGCCAAGTGAATAAATGTCGGAACGACTATCGACCCTCTGACCCATGGTCTGTTCAGGGCTCATGTAGAAAGGCGATCCAAATACTTCACCCATGCGGGTTAGATTTTGATTTTGGGGATCGGTGGTTTGGGTTAGTTTGGCAATGCCAAAATCTACTATTCTGATGGCACTGCCCAGTTCTGGCTTGTTGAGCAAGATAATGTTTTGTGGCTTGATATCGCGGTGAATAATGCCTTGTTTGTGGGCATAGCCGAAGGCATCGCAAAGCTCGATAAAGATTGGCAAAGCCTCTGCCACTGTGAGAAACTCGCAGCGGTTCAGTCTGTCGAAAAGCGATTCGCCTTCGAGCAGTTCCATCACATAAAAGGGCTTGTTACCGTTGTGAATGCCAAAGTTGTGAATCGATACTATGCTCTTGTGATTCAGTTTGGCGATAGCCTGCGCCTCTAGTTGAAAGCGGCGCCAAGCATTTTCGGTGACCTGATTTTCGTTGAGAATCTTGAGGGCGTATTCACGGGGCATCATCTCGTGTCTAGCTTTGTAGACGTCGCCCATGGCGCCGGCACCGATAAAGTTGATCAGGCGGTAAGAGCCCCCAATCAAGGCACCAGGTCCGAATTCTCCTTGTCCGCCGCTGGTGCGGGCTGCTTCTTGTGAGCCTGTAGACATTTTTATCAGTGTGCCTTATTCGAGCTATTACTTATCTATTATTCCCATTCGATATTTGATATTGCATTTTCAAGTGCTTGTAAACGTCCTTTCTTAGCGGCCTGGTTCTGTATCTGGTCTAGTTCTTTACACAAGTCAGAGATATCCTGGCGGCAAGTTTTCAGTTTTTCGAAGGTTTCAGCACTGCGAGCTGGTGCAAAGACTGAGTTGTCGGTAAGAAACTCAGGGTCGGGACTTTGTGAGCCGTCGGCATTGGTGATGCGTTTGGGGCGAGGTGGTGGGTTGATTTTCTTGCGACCGAGAAACTCTTTGCTGAACTGCAATTGACCCGCAAGAGAGCGTCTAAGTGAAATCCATCTTGTGCCTTCTGCGATCATGTCTCTGGCTCCAAGCGGATTTTTTGTATAGGCTTGAAACTCTCCGAGGGTCCAGCTTCTAATGGTCTCAGGCGCTTTATGACTGAAGGCAAAGTCTCGCTCTTCTTTCGACATAGGCATGGGCCTGGCCAAGAGCATTTCTTCTCTTGTCCATTCATGCTGGGGACCGGTATTCTCCACTGATACAACCGTATCGCCCGAAGATACTGTTCCTCCTGATGAAACAGTTCCTCCTGATGGACCAGTACCGTCTGATGAAACAGGTGTATCTGGTCCTGTGCCTGCTGCACCGGGCACAGAAGAAGCAGGCGGAGACGATATCGGCGGCGGAGTGCCGCTATCGGGACCGGCCCAGCCAGGACTTGAACCTGCCGCCCCGGGTTCGGCTCCTGTAGAACAGCCTGGTTCGCCCATTATTCCAGCGGGCTCAGGATTTACCGCAAAGGGCTCGGGATTTCCACTATTGGGCTGGGGGTCGCTGTGGTCCGGTTCGGCGCTGCTCTGGACGCCCTGCGCCGGAGCGCTGGCGCTCAATATATGGCCTTCTTTTGTTTCGCCGTTGCTTTTGCTGCAAGCGATAAGTGAGGCTGCCGCCAGTGAAAAGACTGATAGTCTGAAGATCTTGGTTTTGGTGTTTGCGGTCATAGTAATCTCGGCCGTTAAGTTCAGAAGTGTCCACATTTTCTATTGCACTATTTTGAAATACCATAGGGAAGTTACTGAAAAGCTACAAAACCTCAAGACAAAGGCAATTTTCTTGATTGATCTGCAACCGTCTCACTTTAATTTAGTGCTTACTCCCTGCCAGGCTGATTTTGCCGATTTAGTGACTGAGTTTGCCGGTCATTACTTTGCCGACCATTTCACTGACTATTTGCTTGGCGAGAATTGTTTGCCTCATGTGACAATCTGTCAGTTCCAGGGGCCTCCGATTTCAAAGTTTCTAGAAGGCTGCCCGTCTAGTGAGCTTTCAGAGTTTTTGGGGACAGACAAGAAAAGAATTATTCAGCTTAAATTTGACCATTTTTATTTGCGAGCGGGGACGGGGCGGAACGCTTCCCTTACTGCCCCTGCCAAGGCTGAAAGAGTCAGTAAAACGGTTGAATCTAAAGCGCCTGTCTCTAACGCGGCTAGCTTTACAGTCGGTTTGGCGGTCGCCTTTGACCCTGCCCTGCTTGAATTACAGCAGACTTACTTTGAGAAGCTCAAACAGTTGGGCTATAAGCCGCTTACCCAGGCTGAAGATTACTTTCCGCACCTGACTTTAGCTCGGCTGGCCGGGAAAACATTGGCAATGCCAAGCCCAGTAGACTTTTGGCACTTTTTTCAGCCCCAAGAGTTTGAGCTTGGCTTGGCTCTATCTAACCCTGCCGGAGTTATGCTCAGACCTATCTTCTGACCAATCTGAGGTAGTATTAGGGAGCAAAGCAGGAGGAGTCTTGTCAAGACCTTGTTTCCCTAGCTTGAATATGCAGCTTGGGCTCTCAGCCGTTCTTTTGGGCTTGAGCTTCTCTTTCGCGGCTCCGGCTCAAGCCCAAATTGAGCAGATTGAGGCTACGGCCGAAGAGTTTGCCGAAGCCATTGGACCGGAGCATTTCTCGTTTAGAGAAGCCGGAGCCATTAATCTCATTGATATTTCGGACTCTGCTGCTAAATCAGCTCTTTCGGAGAAGTCGGCAGCTGCAAAAGAGAGCAAGACATCTCTTCCGACAGCAAAAGGTCAGTCAGCTGCCAAAGCCTGCGAAAAGCCGCATTTTATAGGCTGGGCCGACTATTATCATCATAGCTTTTACGGCAAAAGAACCGCCTCTGGTCATGTTTTGCACCGGGAGAAATTGACGGCGGCGCATCGCACTTTGCCTTTCGGCACCAGGGTAAAGGTGACCAATAAAGTGAACGGCACCAGTTGTGTTGTAGTGATTAATGACCGGGGACCCTTTACCCCATCTAAAGTAATCGACCTATCGCATGCGGCGGCAAGCCAATTAGGCATGCTGAGGGCGGGCACAGTGCAAGTAGCTTGCACCATTCTAGAAAAGTCGGAATAGGGCTATGATCAAAAAAGGCGGCATGCAACTTCGCAATGCGCCGGATATCCCGGTCTTGCACCAGATGCTTTCAAAGGCTGTCCAAAAGGGTGGCGAGAAGCAGTATGCCAGTTGGCGCAATGCCGATAATTTGCTGATTACGCTCGAAGTAGTGAGCACTCTCAAGGAGCGAAAGCTGATTTGGCAGCTCTACTGCGAGAAAGCCGGGCGCAAGATAGAACTATGCCAATGTGTCGGGCATGACATTTTGATGGTCTACAACCAGGTCTTGAATGCTGTGCAAGGGGCTTCATCGGCTGCTATGCGTCCAGATGATGCTTCAAGATTGAACCGGACCAGAGAGGCGCGCAATACTGCTTTAGATAAATTGCAGGCGCAGAGCCAGTCGGCGCAGAGCCAGTCGGCGCAGAACACTGAGAAGCCGGTTACCATTGAGCCTGCCAGACCTTCTCGTTCGGTAGAGCGACCGGTTACAGCTGAGTTTAGACCAATACCAGACCCTGAGCCAGTTTCTCGACCGGCGCCAGCGCCCAAGCCGATGCCGACTTCAGCACCAGTTTCAGCACCAACTTCAACACCGACACCGACACCAACACCAACACCGGCATCCGCACCGCCGCCGATACCGTCTGCACCGTCAGGTCAGGCTGCCGCCGCAAAATCGAGCCAGTCAGAAGGCACTACTCCGCCGCCGAATTATTTCAAGGAAATCGAGAGACCAAGGCGAGTCGAGTCGCAAAGTTCAGCTGTTTCTAGTTCTAATGCTGGTTATGGTTCCGGCGCTGGCTCTGTGCCTGGCTCTAACGCGGGAGCCGTCCCCAATGCGAATCAGGCTCAATCGCCAAACCCCAACCCTGGGCAGGAAGCTTTTCGCCAGGTCACCCCACAGAATGCCGTATCTAGACCACAGCCTTCTCCCCAGGCGCAACCGGGCAACCAGACCGGGCAGCGCCCTGCTTCTTCTCAAGATCGACCAATCGAAGATAGACCGGCTGTGCCTGAACAAGGTGATTTGAAGAGTATTTCTTTGATCAAGCTGCTCAAGCAATATAAGGGTGCCAAAGTAAGCGGCAGGCTACGAGTCGATACTAAAGACGCGGCGGCGGTGCTTTATTTGAACCAGGGCGAAGTCTTGCAAGCTATGCTTGGAGAATTGACCGGCGATGAGGCGCTTACTGAGATTTTACTCTTGGGCGATGGCTCATTCTCTCTTTCGACTGGTATATCAACCGTTGGCATGAAGCGTACGGTTGAAACCCCGGCTGAAGTTTTGCTTGCTAATCATCGTCAGATGGCGCATCTGGTCAAGGAATTGCAAGATTATGGCATGTCGGCAAATTCTACTTTTGTGAGAGCCGATGCTAGTTTGACCAAGGCTCAGTTCATGCAGATAGCGTCTCAGGAAGCGCCGATGGACCCTGAGGTTATGGCTGGTATTTATATCAAGCTGGACGGCAGGCAGACCTTAGCCGACCTGGCCAAGTCGTCTAAGATGCCTAGACTAAAATTGGTTGAAGCGATCTATCACATGGTTTCATTCGAGTTGGTCGATATTTCTAATCCACCGGCTTCGGTTGCCCCGAAACAACTCACCGTCGTGCCCAAGAAAATAGATGGCACTCTCATTCAGTCAGTGATGATGAGCTTGCGAAGAGAAGATACCGGTCTCTTTATTTATCCCGCTTTTCTATATTTCCTCGAAGAAGAGTTCTTCCGCATTTACAGAAGTCGCGGCACGCTCTCGGTGGTTCTCTTTGAGATGCGCGACGAAGTTGTCACCGAGGGTGGTGTCAAGCGCCGGGTCTTGCCCGGTGCGGCGGTCGCCGATGCCGCCAGGCGGATTACCGCCAAGAAAAGGCATACCGATGTGGTTGGACATTATGAAGCCTATGACTTCGCCATTATGTTGCCCGATACCGGTCCTGCCGGCGTCAAAGTCTTTGTCAAAAAAATCACTAAATATTTGACCGAAACTGCTTTGGCCGGTATGGAAGGACGCAAGCTTTCGCTTACTTTCGCTTCTGCTTCCATTCCTGACGACTTTACCAATCTCAATTCGCTTTTGGGCGCTTGCGAGCTGACTCTGGATGAGGCGCGCAACCGAGGCAAGATTTATTTGCAATACGGCGATCTACTTAAGTCTGACTCTTAAGCGCTGCTTGCTTTGCCAATGACGCTGCAGTCAAGCTTTGGCTCTCTGTTTTTGCTTGGCATAACCGAGATTTTAAAGTGAGCGCGAAAGCAAACTCAAATCTAGAGTTAAATCCAAGTTGAACCAGTTTTTTCGGCAAAGTGAATTCTGATCGTGTGGCTAGAAGTGTAGTACTAAATTTAGTCAGACTATAGAATGTCGTAGAAAATGACAGTAAATAGACTAGCACAGCCATCCTGCTCTTCTTTGGGTGTTTGTGTTTACTAGGTGGGGTAGTAAGTGGGCGAAAAAGAAAAATCTAGAGAGACTGGCTACTTCATATGTTTTTGGTACGGTCCGGTTGGGTGAACCCCGGGAGGAAATTGCTTTCTCTCCCGGGGCGACCCATAGATCTGCCGGCTTTGGCGAACCTCAGCTGAGCAGTTTGTCGAGGGCGGCTCGAGCTGCCGTCAGACCTTCGATACCGCTATCGCCTTCGACGACGACTTCCGGTTCGATGCTTTCGCGCACTGTCTGCCCGCAGTCGCCCAGCCACTGACCCGAAGGGGTAAACCAGTGACTGCGGGTGATGCGCAGCTTGACCCGAGAGCCAAACTTGCAGACCTCGACGTCGACCTGACCGATGCCCTTGCCGGGAGTGCTGTCGCTGCCGACCAAGGTGACCTTGCCTGGCTCGGAGTTCTCCACCAGTGAAGCGGTCAACATCTCAGCCGCGCTGGCAGTGCGACTGTTGATCAAGATGACCAGCGGTCGACCGCCGAGCAGGCAGGGCGGTCGGTCGAAGAAGATATGCCGAGGCGCTTTGCCGGGGCCTTCCACTTCGACTTCGGCGAAGAACTGCGTGTCGTTGACGCAGAATCTGCGGCTTTCGATCACTCCAGGTTCGGTGCGGTTCTTGATCGTGCCCAGCACACCGTTCTCGATGAAGACAGCCAGCACCGCCAGGGCTTCGTCCATACGACCGCCGCGGTTGTTGCGCAGGTCGAGGATGAGACCACGATGGTCCTTGATCTTCAAAGCCTTGGCGATGAGACGATCTCGCAAGCCTGGCTTGTCGAAGTTGGCGATGTGCATGTAGGCGATGCCGTTGCCGCCGATGACAGCGCGAATCTCCTCCGGTTCAGACTGGTCTGGGCTTTGAGGAGCCTCAGACTGTGGCGCCGGCTGCACTTTCACCGAGGTCTGGGACGGTTCCACCAACCTTTCGGTGTAGGTGTCACCGAGCGCCGCAAGCAGCCGGTCGATGGCCGCCAAAGCGCCCGTCTCATCGCCGAATCGCGGTCGCTTCTCAGCCGCAAGCGCCCTTTCGAGCCTATCGCGGTCATAGAAGTTGCTGCGCAGGGCTTGCACAACCGCATGATAGAGAGCGAGAGCGCGCTGCCTCTCGCTTATTCGTTGCTTTTGTTTCATAGGTTGCTCCGCGTAAAAGGGCTCGAAACCAGTTGGAAAGTAATTCGGGCAGAATTTCTTTCCAACTGATTCCGAGCGGGTTAGGAAGAAGGTGCTCTCGGCATCAGCTACCTCGAGCGTGCAGTTCGACCACGACATTGGGCAAAGCCGGAAAGTCTTCCACCCAAACGTCGTTATCTTTGCCGGTCAGGCAATTGCAGGCGTCCTGCGGAACGACGATGCTCGTCAGAGGCAGCTTCTCGCTCAACCCTTGCACAGTCTCCAGCACGCAGGCGTCGCTGTTGACACCGCAGACTCTGAGGCTGAAAGAGTTGTTTCCGCTGAGGATGCGGCAGGCTGCGATCACTTCCTTTGAGCCGTCGTTTTGGCTTTTGGAGACGACCTTGAGGCGCTTGTAGCCGGCAAGAAGGTCTCGGAGCGGTTGGAGGGTCTCGCCCATCTCGTGCGCGTCGAACTCGACCAGAATGACGGGCAGGTTCTGCTCCATCTGTTTCTGGATTTCTTGTTTGACGAACCACTGGGTAACCGCGTCTAAGGCGGCAGGATAGCCCGGCTGCATGTCGATGACCACGAGAATGGTTTCGACTGCTTGGGCTTTGACAATGACAGGTGTCTGGCTGAGCCCTCCTTGCTCAGCATGGTGCATTTCTTTGTTCATAGTTTTCTTTCGGTTTGTGGTTAGAAAAATGCCGAACTAAACCGACCGCATAAAGATGCAGTGGCAGAGTTCAGCGGTGGCGTTGGTTAGCTGTTTTTGACTTTTTTTCTCGACTAAAGAGTTAGATTGATAATCTGACCCTACTTTTCTCTCTAATCTAAGAGCAAGTCATGATTGCATGGCACTTTGCTCTTTTATTAGTAAACACTCATGCTAGCTGCGCCAATCTGATTTAGCGCAAGCTGAAAGAGTCTATGTTCGTTGGGCTAGCGTGAAAGCTAAGGTCTAGGTCTAGAAAGGGCTCTAGCTTCTGTTTTTCTGGCTTTCTTTTGTAGTTTGCAGTCTTAAACTGTTTGACTTCTGTCTGCCAGGCTTCTTTCAGGCTACTAACCGAGCATTTTTGCTAAAGACTAAGGTCGAAAAAGAGTTTTTTCGCTTCAGCGAAGCCGGCCTTTTCAAAAACCGAGGCATAGTCTTTGAGAGGATAAAGACCCTCGACTAAATTTTCTATCTTTAGTTTTTCAGACGATAGTAATTCGAGGGCTTCGTCGAAATCGCCATAGTTGAGCACATAAATCACCGGCTCGCGCTTGAGAAAATCAGCCAACTTGAACTGTATGGGTTCATGCTGCCTACTTTTCAAAATGAGCTTGCCGCCAGGCCTGATCGCCCGACACATTTTGGCAATAACTTCGCTTGAAGCAAAAGTCTCGATAGCATAGTCAAACTCGCCTTCGGGCACGGTTTGGTTTGCTTTAGTTAGGTAAGTGTCAATTACCGGCAACTCTGGAAAGCCGTATATAGTCAAAATAGACTGCAAAAGTTCAGAGAAACGGTTTTTGCCAAATATAGCGCCATTTTCGCTTGGCCTAATGCCACTTTTTAGAACTGCTAGTGAGGCTGCCACAGGTTCGCTATAGGCAGCGGCTAGAAAACTGACCCGGTTGTCTAGGGTCATAATTGACTCTTGTGGAAGCAGGGCGAATTCGGCGAATCCGCCATCGGCATCTATGCCTACAAAGCCGGTGTTCAGACAAATGCCCCGGGTCAGGCAACCTTTGCACAGCTTGCAAGGCAGAACCGGATTGACTGTCACCCGGGTGCCCACTTTCAGTCCGTCTACGGAGGCGCCAACCGCTTCGACCGTTCCTGCCAGCTCATGTCCCAAGATCAAGTCATCTTTGGTTGACAGCTCTCCCCGGGCTGCATAGATATCGGTGCGGCAAAGCCCGGCCAGCGCCACCCTGACAAGCACTTCTTGCGGTCCTGGTTTCGGCAGGGCAAGCTCTTTGAGCTCTACTTTTCGCCTATCTTTTACCAGAGCTGAAAATTTAGATGCCATTGCTGAAGAGGTCCAGAGCGAGCACATCTTGCAAACGGCGATGCTTGTATTCTTCTACTATTTCTGTCAACAGGGCAAACTCACGATGAAAGCCCAGTGAATGCATCTCTTGCACCGCGCTTGTATAGTCTAAGCCGTCAACCAGCATGCGATAGATGCAAACAGTGGCACCAGTGCGGTCTTGACCGTGCAGGCAGTGCACAAAAAGCGGCGTGCGGGTGAGTGCCAATCTAAGAAACTGTTCTATGTCTTTGTCTTTCGGCTTGAAGAAAGGATTTAAGGGGATACTTTCATAGTCCATGCCAAGCACTTGCACTAGTTTTTCTTCTTCTAGGGCTTGCTGACTGTCTTCACGCAAATTGACCACTGTCTTGACGCCGAAACTCTTTAGTTTTAAGAAGCCTTCACGACTGGGCTGTCCGCCCCGTGAAAGCTTTTCGTTAACTACTCGAAAGTTAGGCAGATGCTCTATCAGTTCGCTTTGCTCATTAAAATCGAAGGACAAAGTAAAAATGCCTCAGTTTCGCTGGAATGGACCGGTTCACTGCAAGATAATAGTCGGCTATAGCCGGTTGGGCAACTAAGGGGGAATTTATGACAACCAGTCAAGTCAAGGGTACTGCTCAAAAGTATGAAGAGAACGCCCTTAAGGACGCCATAGCCATACTTGACTTTGGTTCACAGTATTCGCAGTTGATTGCCCGAAGGGTGCGCGAGCTATCGGTATATTCCGAACTCTTGCCACATAGCATTTCGGTGCAAGACCTCAAGAGATTGAATCCCAAAGGGATTATTCTCTCGGGCGGACCAAACAGCTGCTATGAAGAACACGCCCCCCGCCTCGACAAAGAAATTTGGAAGCTCGGTTTGCCGGTCTTGGGTGTCTGCTATGGCATGCAGCTCATGGCCCACGACCTGGGCGGGAAAGTAGAACCGGCTCCTGTCAGGGAATATGGTCGAGCCCTGCTCACCATTCAGCATCACGGCGAGCTCTTTGACGGACTTGATCCGACCATGGAAAGTTGGATGAGCCACGGCGACAGCGTCGTTCAGCTGCCGGACGGCTTCTCGACAGTGGCTTGCACTGCCGATACACCGGTTGCCGCTATTGCTGATCCTGAGCGAAAATATTTTGGAGTGCAGTTTCACCCTGAGGTTGTGCACACTGTCGGCGGTCGTGAACTGCTTTCCAACTTTGTGCTCAAGATCTGCCAATGCCCCAAGAACTGGACCATGAGCCGCTTTGTCGAAGAGGCTTGCGCGAGTGTTGCCAAACGCGTCGGCAAGAAAAGAGTCTTGCTTGCTCTATCTGGCGGTGTAGACAGCTCGACGCTCGCATTTCTTTTGCACAAAGCTATAGGCGACCAGCTGACCTGCATGTTCATCGATCAGGGCTTTATGCGCAAGAACGAGCCAGAGTGGCTTGTTGAAACTTTCGAAAAAGAGTTTCATATCAAAGTCAACGCTGTTAACGCTGGAGAGCGTTTCATCTCTAAGTTGGCAGGTGTGACTGATCCTGAAGCCAAACGCAAAGCCATAGGGGCTGAGTTTATTCGTGTCTTTGAAGAGGAATCGAAGAGACTCGGGCCTTTCGACTATCTGGCGCAAGGCACACTCTATCCAGATGTTGTCGAGTCGGCTGGCACCACGGTTGATCCTAAGACCGGCAAGCCAGTGGCTGTAAAAATTAAGAGCCATCACAATGTCGGCGGTCTGCCCGACGATCTTAAGTTTGAGTTGGTGGAACCTTTTGCCAAACTTTTCAAAGATGAAGTAAGGCTTGTCGGCAAAGAGCTGGGCGTGCCCGAAAGCATCGTAGAGCGGCATCCCTTCCCTGGTCCTGGTCTGGCTATCAGAGTTTTGGGCGAAGTTACTGAAGAGCGTCTGAAAACTTTGCGCGAGGCTGATTGGATAATTAGAGAAGAAGTGAAGGCGCATGGACTTTATCGTCAAGTGTGGCAAGTTTTTGCCGTGCTTTTGCCCACCAAGTCAGTTGGTGTGATGGGCGATCAGCGCACTTATCAAAATCAGATAGTTATGCGCGCGGTCACCTCTGAAGACGGCATGACTGCCGATTGGGCGAGACTTCCTTATGATTTGCTGGCAATCATCTCATCGCGCATCGTCAACGAAGTGCCAGGCATCAACCGCGTGGTCTATGACATCACCTCAAAGCCACCGGCCACCATCGAGTGGGAATAGGGCTCAATGGCAAATTCCGAAGAAACTCAAGGCGAAGGCTCGGGCGAGATTGAGAAGCAGCCAGCTCGACCCGACGCCTCAGGAGAGATTGAGAAGCAGCCAGCTCGACCCGACGCCTCAGGAGAGATTGAGAAGCAGCCAGCTCGACCCGAAGCCTCTGCAGAGCAGAAAGAAGGTGGCAAGCATTGGCTTGATTATGCCAGAGATGAAGGCTTTGAGTTTGGACCAACCAACAATCCCGACTCGCCTAAGCTGATTATTTCAGGACAGGAATTGTTGGCTCACACTTGCTCGCGCATCTTGCTGGGGCTCTTGCTCTTCTGGTCATTTCTAGCTGGCGCTTGGGTGGCCGGTACGGCTTTGCACGACCCTGATACTTGTTGGTTAATGGCGCTTGGTCGCTATATCTTCGAGTCGCAAAGCATTCCCAGCACCGATCCTTTTTCTTATACTTTTGCAGAGCTGGGTCGGGTGGGATCTGCCGCTGTCGGGGCTCTTTCTGGTGCAGAGCTGGGTCATAGTTCAGGCGCTCTTCCTGGACGTCATTTCGTACTCTATCAGTGGCTTTCGGAAGTGTTGTTTTATGTTGTCACCGCTTATGGTGGCTTGTTGGCTGTTCTGATGCTCACCGCTTGCTGCATTGTCACAGCCTATCTGTCTCTGCCTCTAAGCGTGGCGGTGAAGCGCGAATCGAATTTCCTTCTTGCCATAGTCGCAACTTTGCTTGGCATGCTCAGTGCTAGCTTTCATACGCTTGTCCGACCGGAAATTTTCTCCTTCGTCTTTTTGTCAATTTATTTGCAGTTGATTCACCATAGTCGGGCTGATTACCTTGTCGGCGCCAAAAAGCTCTTTCCGATTGTGCTGGTTGCCGCACCGCTAATGGTGCTTTGGGCAAATATGCACACTGGCTTTACAACGGCTTTCAGTCTGGTTGCGGCTTGTCTTTTGGGCTCAATTGGCGGGGCGCTATTCTTTAAAGCCGACAATAAAAATCTGCTTTCGCTTTTTGCGATTGCTTTATTGGGTATGGCTGCTGCAAGTTTAGTAAATCCCTATGGCATAGGGCTTTGGCTTTATATTCCTGAGCTTTTCTTTTCCCGCATGAATCAGTTCATCGTGGAACTGGCACCTCTGGACCCTAGCAAGGTTATCTATTGGCCATATCTCGCCCTTGTACTGCTCTACGTTTTTACTTTCGTTCGCAGCATACTCTGGTATCGTCGCAATGCCGGAACCATTGCACCCGAGATTCGCAGCCGGCTGCTTACCGAACTATCGATTTCGTTTTTGATCGGTTCGATTGGTATTTTCAATTCTTTCAAGACCAGTCGACTGATTGTTTTTGTTGCACTGATGCTTGTCGGCGAAGTCTCGGCTTTGAGCGGCTTGCGCCGACTGTTTGCCGCCAAGAAAGAAGAGCCTAAAGCGCATATTGAGCGGAATGAGAAAGGCGAGGCGATTATAAAGTCTCAGAATCATCTGAAAGGCTTTTGGTGGAATTTTGACCACCATACGCTCGACATATGGAAAGCCGGCGGTGCCGGTGAACTAGCGATAGTTTGTTTCTGTGCACTTGCCGGGGTTTCGCTCATTGCCAGTAGGGTTGTAAAGCCTGAGCTGCCCGCTTCTTCCGCTGCTTTTCAGGTGCCCAGTCAGAAAGCGATGACCTTGGCTACAGCCGATGAAAGGCTTCGGGGGCGTGTCTTCAATGATCCGCAGATTGGTGATGTTCTCATTTATCGCAGCCCTGGAAAACCGAAGGTCTTTATTGATACCAGGTTTGACATGTACGGTGATGAGCATGTCTTGAACTATAGGGCAATAAACGAGTGTCAGAATGGGTTCCAACAAAAGCTCGCGGCATTGAAGGTCGATTGGGTGATCTTGCAGCCAAAAGCTCCGCTTGCGAAATTTATTCGTCAAGAGGCGCAGGCTGCGAAGGGCTGGGAGATTTTGTTTGAGGACGAGACAGCCTTTATTGCTGCAAGAAAGTCTTGATAAAAGTGGCCTGGGGCTGATTTTTGGCTATGGGTCCGTGCTTTTTAAATGAAAGCCTAACTCTGGTTGTGTTTTGTCGAAATAGCAAGAAATTCTCGAGAATTTCTTGCTATTTGATTTGCAGCCCCCAATCATAGACGTTGGCTTTGTTGTCAAGGTTTGCGCCCTGTGAAAAGGTCTCGATTTTCGGTGCATGGTGCTGCCGGTCTGCTTTTAAGTCAACTTGTTCTTGGCATAGTGAACAAAAAGGTAGAGCCCTCTCCTTTGGATGATTCGACCCAAATTTTGCCGCCATGAATCTCTACCATCTCTTTGCAAATGGTCAGTCCGAGCCCTGAGCCGCCGCGGGTTCTTGCCGTTTGATTGCCGACTTGCTGGAAGCGTTCAAATATCTGATTTTGCTCTTCTGGCGATAGTCCGGGACCTTGGTCTTCAACCGAGAAGATGATCGAATTTCCGCTGGTACGAGCTTGCAGTGTCACTGTCCCTCCAGGCGGGCTGAATTTGATGGCATTCGACAAAAGATTGGCGATAATTCTCGGCAGCATTTGTGGGTCGGCTTTGACAGAAGCATTTCCTGGACGCAGTTTTAGGCTAACGCCCATTTCAGCCGCAAAGCCCGAGCTTTCTTCGATAGCGGCCTCTAGAATCTCTCTTGCCTGCAAAGTCTCGGGCTGGACGTTGAGCATTCCTGATTTGATTTTTTCGATGTCAAGCAAGTCGCCGATCAGAACAAGCATGCGCTTGCTGCTGCGCTTGGCTCCAGCTAGATGTCTGGTGTATTTTTCTGTCGCGCTTTCGTCATTGTATGCGCCTTGGGCGAGCATTTCCAGAAAAGTTTCTATAGTCATAAGAGGTGAGCGTAAGTCATGGGTGACCATGGCCACCACCTCTTGCTTAAGTTGTTCGGCTTGATAGCGTTCGGTGATGTCGTGGAAGACTGCTATGAACTCGTCGCTCTTGCGTTGACCCGCGGCTTCTTGCCTGTCTGCCGTGTCTTGTTGCAGTTTACGCAATGACAAGAGCACTTGTCTCTGACTGCCATCACGGCGAACAATAGTGAATGAAGCAGGTTTGGATGTGTTGACGTTGCGCAATTGCTGTCTGAACGCGCTGAATTTTTCTTTTTCTTCGCTGGCAAGAAAATCGACAAAATGGCTTGAGAGAACTTCGTCGGCTTCGAGGTCGAATATTTGTTGGGAGGAGGCGTTTACTCGCAGAAATTTGAAGTTTTCATCAAAGGCGGCAATACAGTCGTGAGCTGATTCGAGAATTATTTTTTCTTTGCTGATGGCGCTTGAAATTTCGGCAGCCATTTTATGAAAAAAGTGGTCTACTTTTGCGATTTCATCTTCGCCGCGCAGAGGCTCATGCAGAGGGCGATTAGACGCCAGTCTGAAGTTGTTTTCGTTGATGATATTTAAGCGGTGCACAATGCTGCGACTGAGAAGAAAGCCTAAGCCGAGTGTGAAGAGTATGTTGGCTACGCTGCCGGCAAGCAATAAATTCTGAATTTTGGTGCGTAGTATTCTCTGTTTTTCCGGGCTGGCTTGGGCTATGTTGCGACCGGCATCGCGCAGGTTGAGCAGCTCTTGTGAGAAGTTCATGGTCGTATCGCGCAGTTTGACATAGTCGTCGAGCGGCGCTTCCTCTCCGGCTAATTTGGCTCGGCGATATGCTCTTCTGGCTTTAGCCATTTGGTGTTGTGCAGTAAGAACAATAGAAAGGGTCTTGTTTACCCGTCTCGATAAATCTACATTGTCTTTGGTTAGTTCGCGCAAGGCGGCGAAATGCCCCTCGATACTTTCTTTGAGCGTGAGATATTGCGAGCCCATTTCAGGGTTTAGGTGAATAGAGTCGTGCTCTCCGAAATTGGACTTGAGGGCAAGAATGTCTCTGATAAGGTCCATGACTTCATCGGAGAAGCGGCGAGCTTTGTCTGCTGACCGAGCTTCCGCCTCGGCTTGATCTTGTAGATTGGCGACCACCGCCAGAATGCTCAGCTGGAACACCAAGGGGACTGATATTAGTATCAGTATCTTGGTTCCCAGGCTCTTGAGGATTTTCATATCCTGTTTATCCCACGCAGCTGGAAGCTTAAATCACCCACCGAAGATAACCCACCGCAAAGCGATCACCGAAAATCACCCGCCGGCAGCCAGCAAAATTTGCTTGTCTCAGAATTAGTTACTAATTTGCTGTTATGAGGCAGTTGTTTCGCCTTTGTCTGTCTCTGGTATATTTACTGGCATCGTTGACGATTCATTCTTGGGTAGAAACTGAATGCCGAAAATTCTCTTGGTGGAAGATGACCTCGATCTGGCTGATATGCTGGAAAGTTGGCTCAGTGGTGAAAAATATACTGTAGAAGTGGCCAATGACGGCGCCCTTGGGCTTGAACTTTTGCGTATGTCTGGTTTCGATGTGGTGGTGCTCGATTGGGATTTGCCCAGCATGGCAGGCATCGATGTGCTCAAAGAATATCGCAGGGGCGGTGGGCTAGCGCCGATAATAATGCTCACCGGCAAGTCTGAAATTGCTGATAAAGAATCGGGCTTGGGCACCGGTGCCGATGATTATCTGACCAAGCCTTTTGCCGTAAGAGAGCTATCGGCGAGAATTAGAGCCTTGCTGAGGCGCCCGCAGGGATTGCAGACCACTGTGTTTAAGAGTGGCAACCTTGAGCTTGATGCCAGCAAGCACAGAGTGACAGTGTCTGGCGCAGAAGTGCATCTTTTGCCGCGAGACTTTGCCTTGCTTGAGTTTTTTATGAGGCATCAAGATCAAGTCTTTAGCGCTGAAGCTTTGATATCTAGAGTTTGGTCAACGGATTCTGACGCCACACCCGAGGGATTGCGAACTGCCATCAAGCGCATCAGAAAAAAGATTGATGTGCACGAAGATGAAACTAAGTCGGCAATTGAAACAATTCCCCGGGTGGGTTACAGATTTCGCGCAGTGTAAAGTAAAGCAGGATTGTTGAACTTCAGGCAGTCTTCACTGGGCATTTGATTTGCATTGGTTTATTTGTATCTGGGATTGAGCGGATGTGGCTCGGGCTTGCCGGGCTTGTCGCTAGGCTCTGTAGGCATTATGGGCTTGATCGGTTCCATCGGCTTAATGACGTCTTTGCCGCCATTAAGAATGATACCGTCGCACTCGATTCTTTTGCCTGTGACCGAACAATGCAAAATCAGGTCGGGAAGCTGTGATGGGCTTCTGTTGGGTTTCTTCTGCATGTTGTTTAGTGCTTCGCTGTCGGTTTGGGCGGGTGTGTTGGCACCGCTTTTGCTGTTCACTAAGTTGCGGTCGCCGGTGGTGGCAAGATTGGTATCGCCGCTCTGCAGGCGGTCTAAAACTTCGGACATCATTTTGGCTTTGGCGTCGTCCTGGGGCAGCTTCATAGCCTGAATTTCTTGAGGGGCGGCGTGTTTGCTCAAAGCTTCAATATTCATTTTTGTTGTCCTCTGGTAAGAAAAGAGTGTTTCGATGTCACCTAATGTAGTATCAATTTTTGACCGAGAGGTGACTTTACTGTGACCAAACTGTGACTGCTCTACCCTCTTCATATTTAGATTTCGATGGTTTTCTGAGATAGGCAGATGCTCACAGACTCAGGTCTTTAATAACTCTCAAGTCTAGGTAATCGCCGACAGAATCGGGTCTTTAATAACTCTCAAATCTAGACAATCGCTCACCGACTCAGACCTTGAATAATTCGCAGAACTAGCCAATTGCTCAGCCTCAAATAAGGCTAGAAAACAGAAGAACCCTGCCGAAAAGCAGAGTTCTTTTGTTTGACCCCGAGCAAAACTTTTTACCAGCTAAGTGCGCCTTGTCTGAGCGGCATCTCTTTTCTAATGTCCGGTTTATTCATGTCTCTATCCGGCTTTTCTTGAGGCAGCTTGGGTTGCGGCAATTTCGGCACAGGCAACTCGCTTCTGTCAGGTGGGCAGAATTCTTTACCTGGATAGAGTGGATACAAGAAGCCTGGATCTTTGATAGCTTCTGAGCCGCCCGGTCGTCGTTCTTGAGAGGGCGGGTGAGGTTGCATGTTGCGCGGCTTATCAGCGGGCTGACTTTCTTGAGCACGTGGATGAGGTTGCATATTGCGCGGCTTATCAGCGGGCTGGGTTTCGTGAGCACGCGGATGGGTTTGCATGTTGTGCGGCTTATCGGCTGGCTGTGCTTCTTGGGCGCTCGCTCTGGGCTGCATATCTTTAGGCTGGGCATGAAAGACAATCGAGCCATCAAGTTGGATCTGTCCGGGAGCGACTTTTTTGTTGCCTGTATCTGTCTGTCTGTAGATCTCTTTGAGGATCTCTATGTTGCTCTGATTGTAGACTGGTCCGCCGCTCAGTCCACCGTCTTGCAGGCGTCCGCGGTCGCGGGGGCTGAATTCTTGCGGTGTGTAAGTATCTTCATAAAGGCTGCGTTCGCTTACTGCACCGCGGTTGATATTTTGGTTTTCGGTTTGTTGGCGATAGGGGTGTGCATCGTTGCTAGTAATTCGGTCCATGTTCGGGGGTCCTCGAAGAAAATTGCATGCTCTAAAGATAGGCGGCATAGCCGACCGAAAGGTGACTCTTCTGTGACCGAACCGTGACTGCCGAAGTTGAAATTAGACTGCAATACTGGTCGGCTTTTCACGAAATTTTTATATATCTAGGTCTATATTTATGGCCTTATTTATTTTCTTACCAACGGATGTCTGCATTGAGAATGACTCAGGTACAAGGCTCGCCTCCAGAGCCTGATATTGCCTACCAGAATTCTCCAAGCGCGCTTGGTGGCTCTGAGCTGTCTTGTGGGCAAGAGTTTGCCGGGGTTTATCAGATCAAGCGCGCCTTGGGCGGCGGCGGTATGGGCCGGGTCTATGAGGTTGTACACAAGTATCTAGAAAAGCCAATGGCTCTCAAGGTATTCCAGTCTGCAAGCGGAAGTGTCTCAAACAGCGAGTTCCAGCGTACCCTCAAAGAGGCGAGGGCGCTTTCGCGCCTCTCTCATCGCAATATAGTGAAAGTCTATGATGTGGCCACTGATGGAAAGTGTGCCTACTTTTCAATGGAGCTTGTTAAGGGCGAGAGTCTTGAAACCCTGCTTAGCAAGCTGGGCTCGCTATCGCCGCCCTTGGCCTTCCAGATATTTGGACAGTTGATGGAAGCCCTCGATTATGCGCATAACCGTGGTGTCATTCATCGAGACATCAAGCCCGGCAACATCATGATTGTTTGGCAGTCCGACGGCAGTGCCAAGGTCAAGCTGGTCGATTTCGGCATCGCCAGCTTTTATGGCGAGGCAACTAATTCCATCTCTCTAACAAGGAGCGGCGAGGTTCTCGGCAGTCCCCTCTATATGAGTCCGGAACAAGCCGTAGGGCAAAAAGTAGACAAGCGCACCGACATCTATTCTTGCGGTCTGGTGCTTTATGAAATGCTTACCGGTCAGCGCATTTTTCAAGGTGAGTCGGCTATGCTCACCCTGGGCATGCATATAAGCGAAGACCCGGTGCCGATCTTGTTGGAGAAGTTTGGTGAGGATTCGCCGGCGGCAAAAGTGATTGCCGGTTGTCTGGAGAAAGAGCGCGATCGCCGTTATCATATGGCTGGTGAAGTTCTTGATGATTTGAATTATCTTGAGCTCTATCCTTTTCGCTATCAGGGCGCCATCTTAAGAAGCAAGAAAAGCCCGCGCGCGAGCCAGAATAAAATTGAAGCTAGGCAGTTGTATACCGGTTCGCAAAGCCCTGGTCGAACCATGCCCTGGGCTATTCTTGCCTGCTTCTTTCTAGTCATTGCCGGGCTCAGTCTTGGTTTGATCTTTTATGCCACCAGAGACTCCAAAATTGGTGCCGGTAAGTTAGCCACCGTGCCAAGCACTCTTGCCGTCAAGCCAGGCGAGTTTGTGCCGGACGAGCAGCGCAAGAATAGTGATGAGATGGCCAAGCTCGATGCTTATCTGTCTTCAACTGCCCCCTTTTCTCGGCTGGAAAAAAGAGATGGGCGGCTCTGTCGCGTCTTTAACTTTGACAGAGATAATTCGATTGGTTTTATCATCAATGGCAGTGGAATGCCAACCGATGCCGTTGGCGACTTGATTTATGCCGCCGATGAAGAACTTACCTTCGTGCCCTTCACCAGCATCAGTCGCTATCCGAATCTTTTTAGACGGTTTCGCTCTGATGACTTTGTCGCTGTAGAGATTAGACGTAATCTGTCGGTCAATAGCGAGACCCTTTCGCACCTGACCCATATGAAGAAACTGCGCCGCTTGGTGCTGGAAAGCACTGATGTGCGCAATGACCTTTCTGAGACCCTCGATCAGCTTCCTGCCCTCGATGACCTGACAATAAGTGGCAGCCGAGTCGAGCCTGAAGCCCTGGGCAAATGGCGAGGTGTGAGCAAGCTCAAGCAGCTGCGTTATAGCGCCTCAGCAACTACGGCCAGTTTGTTGAATGCCATCAAGAGCGCCGAGAATCTTGAGAGTCTAAGCATTTACGGTCTTGAGATTAATGCCTCTGATTTGAAGACTCTGACTAAGTTTAAGAAGCTGCAACGGCTCAAGTTTACAGAGCCTGACTTGACTGCCGCCGATCTGGCAGTTTTGACTGCGCTGCCTGAATTGCAAACATTGAGGGTGAATGGTTGCGTAGTGGGACCAATTTTCGAGCCGGTCATAGCCAAGTTCAAGAAACTGCGCTACATGGAAGCTCCCTTTGCTTACTGGACTTATGTCGATTTTGCCAAACTGAAGAAGGATCGAAAAGGCAAGCCCGCCCTAAACTTGCGTGAGACCAGGGTGGTAGATCTGGAAGACGGACTTGCTGCCGAGTTCGAGTGATGTGGCATAATCTTATTAATGTTTATTGGAAAGGCGATATGGAAACCAAACTGGCTGGCAGAAGAGTGCTGGTAACCGGCTGTGCCGGTTTTTTGGGACCCTGGGTTTGTGAGCTTTTGCTTGAGAAAGGTGCGCAAGTTGTCGGTCTCGATAGAGAGTACAAGGATGCCTCCCGCATCTATGAAGTGCAGCGCCGCTATCCCTCTCTTAAGTTAGTAAATATAGATATCGAACACTACGATGCTCTCTTCAAGACTATAAAAGATGAAGGCATCGAGGTCATTTTTCATTTAGCCGCCCAGGCTATCGTCGGAGTCGCCAACGAAAATCCGGTGCCGACATTTGCTTCCAATATCATGGGTACCTGGAATCTCATGGAATCTGTGCGCCTTTTGCAAAACCAGGGAGCCAAGATAGAAGCAGTGGTTGTGGCCTCATCCGACAAGGCCTACGGTGACCAAGAAGTTCTGCCCTACTTGGAAGACGCGCCGATGCAGGGTCGCTTTCCTTATGATGTTTCAAAAAGCTGCGCCGATTTAATTAGCCGCTCTTATTTTCATTCTTATTGTCTACCTATTGCTGTCACACGTTGCGGCAATCTTTATGGCGGCGGCGATCTTAATTTTAGTCGCATCGTGCCCGGCACTATTAAGGCTGTGCTGGCTGGCGAGGCGCCGCTGATTAGATCTGATGGCTCGCCTGTGCGCGACTATATTTTTGTCAAAGACGCAGCTCGGGCTAATATAGCTATCGCCGAGCGCCTTTTGCACGATAAATCTATCGCCGGTATGGCTTTCAATATAAGTAATGATGCCCCTGTCTCGGTCTTGCAGATAGTAGAAGCGATCTTGCAAACTCTCAAGCGCCAAGACTTGAAGCCTGTGGTGCTTAACCAGGCCAGTCGCGAGATTCAAGCCCAATATCTCAGCTCGGCACGTATGCGCCAAGTCTTAGGTTGGGCGCCGGAATATAGCCTAGAGCAAGGGCTGGCTGAGGCGGCAAACTGGTATGGCGCGCATCTTGCCAAGGTTGCGGCTAAATAAGTATTGATTTGCCAGGCTGTCTCTTTTTATTTATCATATGAGCTTTGCATACTGAGGAGATAGCTCATGCTGAGCCCACTAGCTGGTAAACCGGCCACCGACGAAATGCTCGTCAATGTACCCCGTCTGGTCACCACCTATTACACCGACAAGCCCGATGTCTCTCAGCCTTCTGAAAGAGTCGCCTTCGGGACTTCTGGACACCGCGGTTCGTCTCTCAATCGAGCTTTCAACGAAGAACACATACTGGCAATTAGCCAGGCTATCTGCCTTTATAGGCAAGAAAACGGCATCAATGGACCGCTTTATCTCGGTATCGATACCCATGCTCTGTCTGAGCCTGCCTTTGCCAGCGCTCTGGAAGTGTTGGCAGCCAATGAAGTCAATGTCATGATTGACCAAGACCTTGGCTTCACCCCAACTCCTGCTATTTCGCTGGCTATTTTGCAATATAACAAAGGTCGCAAAAGCGGACTGGCTGACGGTATAGTCATCACCCCCTCTCATAACCCGCCGCAAGACGGTGGTTTCAAATACAACCCACCCTCTGGCGGACCAGCCGACACCAACATCACCGGCTGGGTCGAAAAGAAAGCCAATGAAATAATTGCCGCCGGGATGAAGGGTGTGAAGCGAGTGCCCTTCCGGCAAGCCATGACCGCTTCCACCACCCACAGATTTGACTATGTCGGGCTCTATGTCAAAGAGTTGGCTTCGGTTATTGACATGGATGCCATTGCTAAGTCGGGCATCAAAGCTGCTGTAGACCCGCTAGGCGGCGCCGGCATCGCTTATTGGGAGCGTCTTACTGCCGACTTTAAGTTGCCTATTACTGTGGTCAACAAGAAAGTCGACCCAACCTTTTCATTTATGCATGTTGACTGGGACGGCAAGATTCGCATGGATTGCTCTTCGCCCTATGCCATGGCCGGGCTTATCAAAATGTGCGAACACTACGACTTGGCTTTCGCCAACGATACAGACCACGATAGACATGGTATTGTCACCCCTGCCGGTCTGATGAATCCCAATCATTTCCTCTCGGTGGCCATCGATTATCTCTTCCAAAATCGCACCAATTGGCGCAAAGATGCCGCTATCGGTAAGACCGTGGTGAGCACCTCGCTAATAGACCGTATCGCTGCCAAACTGGGTCGCAAGCTGGTGGAAGTACCCGTTGGCTTTAAATGGTTCGTCGATGGTTTGATTGACGGCTCTTTTGGATTTGGCGGCGAAGAAAGTGCCGGGGCTTCTTTCTTGCGTAAAGATGGCTCGGTCTGGACCACCGACAAAGACGGCATTATCTTGGCTCTGCTTTCAGCCGAAATTACCGCTGTGACAGGAAAAGACCCAGCCAAACACTATGCTCGCTTGACCGAAGAATTCGGCGCCCCGTGCTATGCCCGCATCGATGCACCAGCCACACCAGAGGAAAAGAACAAGCTCAAGAAGCTTTCGGCTGAAGACGTTAAAGCCTCTGAGTTTGCCGGTGAGAAGATAATCGGCAAATACACCAGTGCCGCAGGCAACAATGAAGCCATCGGCGGTCTGAAAGTGGCCACCGAGAATGGTTGGTTTGCCGCCCGTCCTTCTGGAACAGAAGATGTTTACAAGATTTATGCTGAGTCATTCAAATCGGAAGAGCATCTCAAACAAATTCAGAAAGAAGCTCAGGAATTAGTGAAGGAAGTACTCTCGCCCCAGCCGCAAAAGGCTTGAGGTCTGTACGTAAAAACCCGATTTACAGGCGAGGGGCGCTGGCTAAACTAAGAGTAACTACTCTGGTTTTCTTTCATGCCTAACCCTGTTCAAATTGCAGAGATTGCTCAAGCAGCCGGACGCGCCGCCGCGCCCCTGGCCAAAGGGCTGGCAGAAGAAGCCGCTCATTTGCTAGGTGGCTTTAGCCAGGCAGCAGGCAAGTCTGCTGTTGGGCCGGAAACTCTAGTCAAGAAAGCTTTAGCCCAAGAGGTGCTGCCAAAGCAATTGGCCGGCGCAGAAGGCGCCCGAGCCCTCAGTCTTAACGAGGCAACAGCCCGCGCCCTCAACCTTAACGAGGCGACAGCCCGCGCTGTCGCTGTACCCAATCCCTATTTGGCAGAGTTTACTGCTTTGCAGAAAGATCCGTCTTATCGCCGTGCCATTGATATCGCTCGGGGGCGCATTGATTCGAGCAGCAGCGAATATATGGCGGCTTTTCGGCAGCAGAGAGAGATGCGTTATGGCTTGACCAATAAGTATGCCTGGGCAGTGCCCAACCAAGAGGCTCTAGCCACCATCGCCGCCGAAGGGCGGGTGGTGGAAGCCGGTGCCGGTTCCGGCTATTGGGCGAGTCTCTTGCGGTCGATGAAGACCGACGTGGTGGCCTTTGATCAACATGGCACAGATCTCGCCGCCAATCACTTTCATAAAGGTAGCCCGGTCAAAGCCTGGACCGATATCGCCAAAGGCGATGCTTCGGCGGTAAGACCCCATGGCGATCGGTCGCTCTTTATGAGCTTCCCTCCGCATGACGAACCTTTTGCCTATGACGTGCTCAAAAACTATCGAGGCAATCGCTTTGTCTATGTCGGCGAGGGTCCTGGCGGCGTCACTGGCGACGACAAATTTTTCAATTTGCTGGCTAAGCGCTGGAAAGAAGAAAGAACAGTGGCCATTCCCAATTGGGAAGCATCGGATGGTTTTCTGCGCGATGCTCTTACTGTCTATGTACGGCGCTAAATTTATCTCTAAATTTATCTCTAGATTTCTTTATAGATTAGCCCCTAAATTAAGACAGCTGTTTTTCTGACACAACTTTGACATTGCCAAATTAGAGACTCTTTGCACAAGGGCGTTGTCCGTTTTTCTTCAGGACTTACTAAGATGGCAGAAAGAGACCTCGAATTTAAAAATCGTCAGGGCGATATGCAGCCGCAAACTGCAGAAGCTTTGCAGTCGGCAGTAGACTTTGACGCCGACAACTTGACCAAGCCGCTTGTGATGCAGGCAGAGCAGACTGGCAAGATGGAAGCGCAAGGTGTCTTACCCTCTTTAAGCATAGATATTGGTGCCAATGTAGATTCGGTGGGTAGCAACTTTGATCGGGCAGTCGACGGTGCCTTTTCTAATGGCAGCCTGGTCTCAGATATAGGCAATCATACAGTGGCAGTCTTTAGCGGTATGGCTGATGCCGCCAAAGAGGCATTTGGCTCTGGTCGTCGCGGCGACATGGTTGACAGCGTAGACCCTGCGCTGGTGAGCGAAGGTAAGGGCGTTTTCGCCCAGGCTTTAGAAGAGAAAAATCCCCAGGCTCTCAAGAACTTTTTAGACCAAGCTTTGCCGCAAGACGGCAGTCAGGCTGTTGACAATGAACGCGTGGCTTTACTTGCCCGTCTGTCCTTAGAACACAATAGCGAACTTGGCGGCGAAGCGCAGATGGGGGCCGCCTGGGCTGATATGCGCACTCTAAGAAAAGGTGACGAGCAAGATTTTGCCAATGCCGAGCACTATCTTTTGCAGGCTTCTTACGGCGCCAGTGAATACAAGGCAGAAGTTGCCACTGGTGCGATTCTGCCTGCGGTCTATGATTTAGGTAAAGAAGCTATGGGGTGGCGGGATCAGATGGCTGGAATGGACCAAAATGAAATGGCGGCCAGCCATGAGACTTGGGCTAGGCGAGCCGCTTCTGCTCAAGATGGAGACTTTTCTGATGGTACTATGCTTGGTGACATTAAGAATGAAACTATTGAAAGAGCCTCTGAAGTAATGAAGATTTTGACTATTCCCGCCGGTTCAGAACCCAGTCTCAATCAGTATGCCTGGCAGATGGCCGGCTTTAGTCGTGGTCTTTCGTCCAGAGAAAAACCAAGTTGGTAAAGGCAGTTGTTTTATATAAGCTCAGCGCCGGCGTGGCTCTTTGGGAGGCGACGGCTGCAGTGCTTCGCTCGCGTCCAGCTTAAGGGCTTTCCAACTGCCGGTCACCAAGCCGTTTGCCTTGGCGCTCACTTGCTCGGCTTCTTTGTCGCGACCAAGAGTCTTGAGCAGATCGGCTAGACCTTTTTCGGCATGCATAGTGTCTTTGTGGGTCGGTCCCAGTGCTGCTTTTCTGATATTTATGCAATTGTTGTATTCAGTTTCGGCTTCGGCATAACGACCTTGCACGTGAAACAAGGTGGCTAAGTTATGGTGGCAGAGCGCCACCGAAGCATGGTTCTTGCCATAGGCGATGCTATAGACTTGCAGGCATTTGCGGGCGTAGTTTTCGGCTTCGGTATAGCGACCCATCAAATAGTGCAGCCCGGCTAGATGATGTCCGGTGTCGGCGACATTGGGGTGATTTGAGCCATAAAGCGAAATCTTTAATTGCAGGGAGCGACCCCAGATCATTTCTGCTTGGCCAAATTTTTCCATAGCAAAAAGCACTTCGCCGGCTTTGTCTAGAGCTTTTCCCAGGCGTGCATCTTTAGCGGCAAAGCCTTCCGCTTGCGAAATGGCTTGATTCCAAAATTCCAGAGCTTTGTCGTAATGTCCGCTGGCGAAGGCTGCTTCGGCTTTCTCCTCTAGCTCTTCATAGGACAGAGCCGGCACCTTGTTTGGCACTTCTGCTGCCGCTGCATCAAATCTCACCTTGGCAGACCAAGCGGCATGTTCAGAGGCGCCAGCGGCGGCAGTCTGATTGTTAGTTTGACTGGGTGGCGGGGTCGGTTGCACGGCATTGAGCGAATTATTAGACTGACGAGCTTGCGCTGCTTTCTGTGCGCAGGCTCTCAGATTTTCTGCTTCCAGTTCGCGGTGGGTTTGATTGAGCAGATCGGCATAAGCATGCAAAACTTGCAAGACACTGGCATTTTCGCCGCCCAGTTGTTTGGTCTTGATGCTGAGAGCGGCTTTGTATAAGGGCTCCGCCTGTCCATACTTTTGCTGCATGTGATAAATCTGCCCCAGTCTAAAGGCCGAATCAGCATAAGACAAATGCTCGGTGCCGTGAATTTCGCGGAAAATATCGAGGATCTGACGACCGGTCTTTTCGGCTCTGCGGAACTTGAACTGCTTGGTGAGCACATCGGTCAAGCCAACCAGGGTGATGATGTAGCGCTCGTCTGCTTTGCCGAAGTCTTCAGCCTCCAAAAGGGCGGTCGATAGTAAGAGTTCAGCATACTCATGATTGCCGGCTCTAGAGGCTTCAACAGCCAATTTGAAAGGCTTCTGCCAGTCGTTATCCATTTAGGTGTTATCCGGGTTAAGTGTTATCCAGGGTCAAAGAAAAAGAGGAGGAATCTATTTTATATCTCTGCTTCTTTCCTCACACTGAATACCCTTAAACAGATTGTTATATTATGATGCGTCCAAATTTGAATTTGTGGTTTGAACTTGTGGTTTGAATTGGACTGCGTCTTTTTTGGCTGCTAAAGAACCAGACTGCCCCGCCGCCCTCAAGCCCCCACTAACCGTGACAGCATTGCAAAGAGTTTTGGGAAAAATCTTTCACTGCGCCTATTTAGTAAATTTTGCCTGCATCACTAATTTCTCTGTCAAGGCGAAGTCCCAAATCAGTGAGTCTTTCTTTAGCTCTTCTTTAGCCCTATCTTTGCGGCTCTTTACCGCCCTAGCCTCAGTTGGAGTGAAGAACCGAGGTAGGGCGGTGAGAGCCCAAACCAGCACCGGCTAATCTCATAAAGTTGCTCGCCCGAAGCTAACTCTATTTGCTTGCTGATGAGCCATCATATACGGTGCTGCTTGTTTCTCCTTTCTCTTCTTTCTTTGCCCTCAATATTTCAGCTCCTCCAGGCTGCGACAGGGCGCTTGCTGCTGTACTCTTTTTTTGTCTTACTTGTGATTGCATCAATTCTCCGCGTGCTCTTCATTGGCTGTTTAACTCTCAGTAATTCCAAACTAGTCCCAAATTGTGTTTAAGTTGTGTGCATTTGCCCTCAGATCAAATGCCTGAACAGAGGCTTAACGACCTTCTTACTTTGAGCAGGTGCTTGGCAAGATAATTGCCTTCAACAAGAGTCTTTTGTTTTTCTCTGCTCTTGCCAAGTCAAGCCGATTCCTGTCTTTTCTCTGCTAGCTAGAGTCTGATAAATGTCTGACTGTGGCTGTAAGATTGTTGAAAGCTTGGCTTTTAGGCTTTGCTATCATCTTTATGGGTATTATTTATAAAGGTCCATAAGTATCCTTGGACTGCTTGAGGCAGGTGTGGTTTGCGCGAGTCTTTTCACCTAGACATATTTATTGTTTTATTGATGGTCACAGCCAGTGTCGCCATGACCGTCAAATGGGTGAGGCTGCCATATTCCATCGCTCTTGTCATTGTCGGTTTGATAATTGGTGTCTTTCATCTTTTGCCGACAGTAGAGATGACCCCCGAACTGATTCTTTTGATTTTTTTGCCGGCGGTGCTCTTTGAGGCTTCTTGGAATATTGAACTGCGCGAATTGAAAGAGGCTTGGAAGCCTGTAACAGTGCTTGCTACCCTCGGGGTAGTAATCAACATGCTTTTGGTGGCTTGGTTTATGTACACATTTGCCGGTGTGCCGGTGGGTGCAGCCTATCTATTTGGGGCGATGGTGGCAGCCACCGACCCGATTTCGGTCTTGGCGCTCTTCCGCAAGCTTGGCATGAACCGTCATTTGACCATGCTCTTAGAGGGCGAGAGCTTGTTCAATGACGGCACAGCGGTGGTCGCCTTCAAGTTAGTATTGGCCATAGTGCTTAGTGGCAGTGCTTTTGCCCCGGTGCAGACTGTGGGCGAGTTTTTCTTGGTGGTCTTGGGTGGCGCCGGTATAGGTGCGGCGCTTGGTTATGCCGCTTCTCGCATAACCAAAGTTTTTGACGACCACTTACTTGAGATTACCCTGACTACAATTCTTGCCTACAGCTCTTATCTTTTGGCTGAGCAAATGCATGTTTCAGCCGTTTTGAGCGTGGTTTCAGCCGGCATCGTCATGGGTAATTTCGGCAGCCGCACCGGTATGTCGCCCTTGACCCGTATGGCGGTCAACTCTTTTTGGGAATACACGGCCTTTCTGGTCAATTCACTTATCTTTCTCTTGATTGGCTTGCAAGTAAAGTTTGACCTGCTGCAAAAATATGGCTTGCAAATTGGTGTGGGTATAGCGGCTATCCTTGCCGCTAGAGCCGTTGTGGTCTATGGTCTCTGTCCATTTCTTTCTACGCCCAGGCATAAGATACCCTGGCGCTGGCGGCATCTGCTTTTTTGGGGCGCGCTGCGGGGCTCGCTTTGTATGGCGCTGGCTCTCAGTATTCCCGATGGCTATGCCTACAAAGAGATGATTACTATCACCACATTTGGTGTCGTGCTCTTTACACTGCTTTTGCCCGGACTCACCATTGAGCCCCTAGTCAAACTTATGAAGATGGCTGTTTCCGACCCCAAGCAAGTGCAGTACAAAGAGCTGAAAGCGCAGCTTATCGCTAAAAAGAGAGCCCTGGCTTATCTTGATGGGCAGTCGCGTACCGGCGCCATTTCAGCTATGCTTTTTGAAAAACTGCGTGGTCAGATAGAAAGTGCCAAGGACGATATTAAACGCAAAATTGAAGATCTGCATTTAGAAGATGCCTCAATAAAGCTCTTGGAAGAGTCTGAAACAACGAGACGGCTGCAGGAATTGGAGAAAGATTGTCTGCGGGGTTTAGTGAAAGAAGGGCTTATCAGCGAAGGCAGTCTGCATAAGTTGCAGACCGAAATTGACGCACTATGGACCGGCAACGATGACGAAGTCATTGCTGAAGCAGAAAATGGCGATGCTGTAACCGCGGCGGATTCGCCCAAGCCGTCGCCGGGCGAGCTTGAATCGGGAAAAGCTTGAATCTAGAGACTTGAAGCGAGAGAGATTTGAAACTGAGCTGCCTTAACTCTCAGCTCTGTTTGTTTGCTATTCTTGAATAATCAGATAGTCTTTGGCGAAATAAATGCTGTTTGGCGAAATAAACTTAGTTTGGCGCTTGGTGCGGGCAGAGTCCTCTTCCCTTAAATTGAAGCTGGCGGCAGTCTCGTTCTTGGGCTGCTGCTTGCTTTCGGCTGGTTTCTTATGGGGTCACATTGCCTGCCTGTCTGCCTCGGCTGGGGCAACGGGCGAGACCATGTGGGTTTTAGACTACAACCATTTTGGCACCGGTAATTATCGAGTCTTTCTGGCCAAGAATGCCGTAAAGCTGGTCAATCTTAGCTCTGGCACAGTCACTGTCTCGAAAGCGCCGCAGTGGGCGATTAGCTGTGCCAATCCTACCGATAAGCTGGAATGGAAGGGATCTTTGGATTACTTCTCGCCGGCTTCTCTTTCTAATATTTCGAAAATGCCGTTTAACATGTCGGCCGACAAAGAGAGCGGGCGAGAAAGAGTGCGGGGGCTGACCTGCAAAGTTTATGTCAGTGCCGAAGGCAATCACACCTGGCTGCCTGAAGATTTCAAAACAGCGCCGCAGGTTGGACACCTGGTTTGTCGCTATTTCAATATGCCGCTTACTGATGTGGTGCCGGTGCGATTTTTGAAAGCCAGAGCTCTCGATAATACTAGCCAGAGGGCAGTAACAAAAGCCAAGTTTGAGAAAGAGATGCCCTGGATGAGCTTTGAAAGACCTTGTAATCAATTGGCCGGCAAATATGGTCTGGACCTGACAAAGTGCAGTCAGGTGCCCTTCAAAGAGTCAGAATTTCAGTACCCTACCGGCATGAAGCAAACTAAGTCATTGAAAGAAGTGCTCATTTCTAATCAGCAAAAGAAGGACTTCGCCGACTTGGTTGATGCGCTCGCCCATTAGATTTGGGCTTTTAGATTTATTTGGGTCTATCTAAACTGTCTAGAGTTTGGTTTCTCTATAGGCTAGTCTGCTCTATAGTTTGGTTTCTCTAAATTTTGATTTCTCTATAATTTGATTTCTCTATAATTTGTTCCAGGGGGCTTTAGCTATCAAAAGGGCAAGGGCGCAGGTGCCGGTTAGACCGGCAAAGGTAAGTCCGCAGCCTATAAAGCCCGGTATCAAAAAGAAAAGCTTATTGACCGTGAAGCCCAGGATAACTCCGCTTAGTACCATAAGCCCGATGGTTAGTTGCACCTGTCTTTCCAGCGACAGCCTTTCCTTGCCCGCACAGACAGGCAGACCGGCTTTCTGCCAGGCGGTCATGCCTCCTTCCATTACGCAAGCTTCATAGCCGTACTTGCCCAATGTTTCAGCTGCTCTGCCGGCCCGCATGCCCGATTTGCAGACCAGAATCAGCTTCTTGTCTTTCTTTATCTCTCCGGCGCGGTTTTGAATTTCATCAAGAGGAATATTGACCGCTCCAGCCAGCTTGACGCCGTCGAATTCGAGCGGTGTGCGCACATCTATGATCTGAATATTTTCAGGGGCTTTGAGCGCCTCACAGACTGCTGTACAGGGCAGTTTTTCCAGCTTTGCGGTACTCATTTTTGCATTCCTCTTTAGATCTGGCGGCATCTTTCGCTGTTAGTGATTAGTATATCGATGTTTGGTTAAATAGGCAAGTGGTTTGTTGACGGTTTAGTTATGTATTGCTATGGTCCTATTAATGCTTAACGCTCAAGGTGAAAGAATGGCTGAAAAGAAAGGCAAGAACGAAAACAAGCTCGATAGCAAACGTCTCGCTAGCAAAGACAAAGAAAGGCAAGAACTAAAGAAAGAGCCGCTTTCTAAAGAGGCGTTAGAGCTTGTGGCGGCAAGGTTTAGAGCCCTGGGTGAGGCTTCGCGCTTAGAACTGCTGCAGCACTTGATGCAGGGCGAGAAATCGGTGCAAGAGCTTTGTCAGTTAACCGGCTCAAGCCAGGCCAATATTAGTAAGCATCTCTCTTTACTTGCCGACCAGGGTATTCTCGCAAGGCGCAAGCAGGGCTTGTTTGTTTTCTATTCCATTGCCGATCAAAGTATCTATACTCTGTGTGATACTGTCTGTGGTGCGCTGGAAAATCGCTTTGCCATAGTGCAAAAACATTTTTCTCATAGTCCATCAGAGCGCTAGATCTTTCGAATTGGATTGGCTTGGAGCAGGCGCGGCGGCAAAGGCTCTATTGCTTTTTTAGTCGTTTGGCTGGTCCGAGATTGGCTGTCCCCATTGCTTGGTGAGCACGCTGTGCTCTGGGTTGTTTGTCTTAAGCCAGTCTAGATGAATAGAGTGTTTCGTTATCAGATCTAGCAGGGATGTCTGAGCCAGCCTGCTTGTCTCTGTCTGGTCGATTTCTTCGCTAAAGTGGACGCAAGAATGAAAGTAGTAAGCAATTAGCTGAACACGCACCTTTATGTTGCTGCTGTTTTCTGCCAGCAGCTCTTCCAAAGCCTCCACTTCCTCGGCTTTGAGCTTCATTCCTTTGAGGTAAAGTTCAGAATCGCGACTAATCAGTTGTTTGTACTCAGATGCGAGGTGTTTGCAATGCTGTAAACTGCTCGTCTTCTATATTGCCGGTATTTCTTGTGCCGGCTGGTTCAAAGACCAAGACCTGGCATTCTTCGTCGGCGGCGCTGCGATGCTCGATGCCCTGCGGCACCACCAAGGCATCACCCGGACCGAGGTGCACAATATGGTCTCGAAACTCGATGCGCATATTTCCTTGCCAGACCAAGAACATTTCGTCTTCTCGTTCATGATAATGCCAGGGAAATTCGCCTTGCAACTTGACCAGTTTTACCTCTTGTTGATTGAGGGCGGCAACCACTTTGGGTTTCCAGTGATCGCTGAAGAGTTCGAATTTCTCTTTTAGATTGAATTTTTCCATAGTCATTTTTTTTTGAGCAGAGAACAGTCTCGTTAATTTACCATCTGCGAAGGAAAATTTCAGGGTCTTGCGTGTCAGCTCCATGTCAGTTTGACGCATTAGTCTTACTCCATAAAGCCTCCCCCAGTTAACACTTTAGATAACACTTCAGTCTAAACCCCGGCTTGCACCCCAACGCAATTTCATCCCTTTTCTTTGGAGCAGAATAAATTATGGAACTCAATAGCTATCAATCTACTAAAGACCAAGTTGTTGTTGGTGAGCAAAATAGCGATAGTGCATCCGCAAACTCTTCTTTGTTTAAAGATGCAATGAACGCAATGCAAGATAAAAAAATCTTGTGTGATAAATTCGGCTGCCAGCCGAGTCTTCCGCCATTTGTAATCGAAACTAAACCAAGAGACACTTGTGTAGAACGCGCCAATGGTGAAATAGCTTGCGGCACAGAAATATCGCCTGACAAAATTGGCGAAGGTAAAGGCAAACCAGACTTTGTAAATCCTGATTCGGTAAAGCCTGATTTTGTTAAACCCGAATTTGTAAAACCAGAATCTGGCAAACCAGATTTTGTAAAACCGGTGCCAGAGAAACCCGGTATCGGCGATGAGTGGGAAGGTGATAGCAAGGGGAAACCAAAAAATCCTACGAAGAATCCTGAAGAATGCCGTGACGTTGCTTATCTGCTCTCGAATCCGCCGATTGCTGTTTGCTTAGATAATCTGTCCGGTGGTACTGAGAAAGATGGGATTGGAACGCAGAAAGATCGGACCAAAACTTTGCCTTCCGGAAAGGGTTTCACTAAGTTACCCGGACTAGTTTTAGAGTAGCCATTTGGGGCATGGCAAAGAAAATCCAAGTCGCACCGCAACCGGCGACTTGGATTTTCTGTTTTTGTCTGTATTTTATTTTTTGATGCTTGCAGCGCATCTTTTAAGAGTCTTTTATTGCCTAGTCTGTAGATGTCTAAAGCTCTTAAGAACAAACCTTTTCTATCTGTCAGCCTCATGTCAACTTGGCGATCTATTCTCTCGATATAAAGCAATTCACCCCCGCTTGCACCCCGCCTCAATTCCATCACTTTTCTTGGAGCAGATAAATATTATGGAACGCAGTAATCAAGCTACTAATGACAAAATCGATGCAAACAATCAACAAAATAATCTATCTGAATCATCTAGTTCTCGTCTCTTTGATGATGCCTTGTCGTCAATGCAAGCCAAGAAATGTTTGAGCAAACTTGATTGCGGTGGTCCTTATCCGGAGGAAAAGCCGTACTATCCGGATAAACCGCTGCCAGAAATAAAATGGCCGGAAATCAAAATGCCGGAAATAAAAATGCCAGAGATAAAAATGCCGGAAAAGCCTAAGCCCGAATCGAGAGATACTTGTGTAGAGCGGGCTAATGGTGATATCGCCTGTGGTACCGAGCTTTCTCCAGAAAGACTGCGCGATCGTCTGATTAAGAACAAGATTATTGATGGACTATCGACCTGGAAAGATAAGTTCAAGCTACCCTCCCTCACTCTAGAATAGCCATTTGGGGTATGGCGCAGAAGATCCAAGTCGCACCGCAACCGGCGACTTGGATTTTCTGTTTCTATCTGTGTCTGAGTTTTTGAAATGTCTTGTTCTTTTAAAAAACGAATTTTCTATGTGTCAACCACATGTCAAGTTGGCGATTTATTCTTTCAACATAAAGCAAGCCCAATGCTTGCAACCTCTCCCTCAATTTCATCCCTTTTCTTGGAGCACATATATTATGGAACGCAGTAATCATGCTACTAATGATAGAACCGACAGAAACGAGCTGCTTAATAGTCAGACCGATTCATCCAGCTCTCGTCTCTATGATGATGCTGCGTCGTCGATGTCTATGCAAAGTAAGTGCTTGAGTGCTAAAGGCGGCTGTGTCGATCAGTTTTATGACGAACCCGTGAAACCCTATCCGATCAAGCCGGCTCCTGAAAAACCGAGAGACACTTGTGTAGAGCGTGCCGGCGGTGAGATTGCCTGTGGTACCGAGATTGCCCCCGAGACTTTGCGCAACTGGAAGATCAAGAAAGACTATTTGAATTCGCAGAAAGGCGAGGTCAATACTATGTCTTCAGGCAAGGGTTTCATAAAGTTACCCGGAATAATTTTAGAATAGCCATAGGGGCATGGCAAAGAAAGTCCAAGTCGCACCGGAACCGGCGACTTGGATTTTTTTTTGTGCTGATTTTTGCGACCGTAATATATTGACCCCAAACCCCGCTAGAATAGGTCAAACTATATGGTTGAACTAGGCTAGTCAAACTCTAGAGAAAAGGCGGTTTGAATTGACAACGGTTGATATGTCGAAAGCTGTGGTGCGGACCGCCCAGGCAGGCGATGTAGAGGCGGCCACAGATGTTTATTTGGTCAGTCTAGATGATTTGAAACGGCGCCACGGTGCGCCAATCACCCCCATGGATCGTGATGATTGGTTGCGCGGCTACGCTCATGTTTTGAACACCGGCATTTTCAACGTCATTGAACTGGACGGGAAAGTGGTCGGACTGGCTAACGGCGTGTTGCGGGACGACCTCTGGTTTTTGAGCGGCTTTTGGATGCTGCCCGGCTATCAGGGGCAGGGTCTGGGGCGCAAAGTGCTCGATAAAACCTTTGCCGAGGCGACTGAGCGCGGTGCTAAGCGCTATTTCGTCTGGGCGAGCATAGACTTGCCGGCTGTGGCAAATTATATGCGGCTATCGATGTTGCCCGGCTATCAGATCTTTACAGTGCGCGTGCCGCTAGAGTCGGCGTCCAGGCCTCGCACAGACGCCGCCTTACTTGAGCAGTATCTTTTGTCGCCGCTGGAAGCGCAGGCTGCCGCTGAAATTGATAGCGATATCAGGGGTGTCGGGCGCATTGAAGACCATATCTATTGGTCTAAAGACCCCGGGCGGCAAGGTTGGTTGGTGCAGCGCCATGGTCAAGCAGTGGGCTATTTCTATCAGCGGCAGGGGCAGGTGGGCGCCCTTGCCTACCTAGATAAAGGCGATGAGGGTGCTTTTCTCGACTTGGCGCTCGCCCAGGCGGCTAACTGTGAAGCGGCTCAGGGTTCGGGGGCGGTGACCGTCATGGCGCCGGGCATAAATTCTTCGGCATTAAGCTCTTTACTAAGCCGCGGTGCCCGCTTCACCAGTCATTCTCATTTTCTGACAAGCGCCCCCTTTGGGCGTCTTGAAAATTACCTGCCCTCCGGACCTCATCTTTATTAGCTGCCTAGTTTTGTTCCAATTTGGGCAAAATTTTCAATATCGAGTATCATCAAAATCGTGTCTAATGAAAGTCAGCAAATCTGTAAACTCAGTTTTGCCAAAGCAAAATAGCAAAAGGGATCATCAATACCCGTATGGAATTAAGAAAAAGTACTTTGAGGCGGTTTGTCTTTCGCTCCGTCTCTTTGGCATTGCTTTCAAATGCGATGCTGCTGTCGGCTTTCCCTGCTGCTTTCGCTCAGTCGCCGCCGGCTCAAGACACCGGCGCCGCTCAGGGCGCGGCCGCGACTCAAGTCTCGGCCTCGGGCGATGCGGCTAGTGCTGTCGCCAAGCAAGAACCAGACAGCGCCGTCATCAAGGCTATGCAAGCCGAGTTGGAACGTTCTATGACCAAGCTCAAGCATGCTGCCGCCGCACCCCTCTATTTCTTGAGCTATAGCGTCTATGACGTCAAAAACATCAGCATGATGGGCAGCTATGGTGCGCTCGCCTACGATCAAGACGACCGCAGTCGCAGGCTTTATGTAGAGCTTAGAGTGGGCGACAAAAAGCTGGACAACACTCACCAGTTGCGAGCCCATTTGCAAGCTTCACCGCCTCTGGCTTTTGGTCAGGGCTCTTATGGCGGCGGTTCCTTTCCCCTCGAAGACGATGCCGACGCTATTCGCACTAGGCTGTGGGATGCCACCGACAGCGCCTTTAAGCGAGCCCAGGTCGACTATATGAAGGTCAAGACCAATAAAGACGTGAGGGTGGAAGAAGAAGACGCCAGTGACGATTTTTCTGATGCCGTCAAGCAAGTGCATTATGAGCCGCCTATCAATGTTGATATAGATAGAAAAGCCTGGGCCGACCGACTGCGCAAGGCATCAGCCATTTTTAAAGAGTACGGCGAAATAAATGACTCGTCGGTCAATTTGAGCATCGAGCAAGCTCGGCGCTATATGGTCAATTCGGACGGCAGTAAGCTCGAAGATAATATGAAGAGTTTGCGCATTACCGCCGAAGCCAGCGCTATTGCCAAGGACGGCATGGTTGTGCGGCTTTTTGACGGCATCGAAGCGACCAAGCCGGAAGAATTGCCCAGTCAAGAAACCATCGACGCCATGGTGCGCAAACTAGCCAAGGCTGTGGTCGACTTGCGCAATGCGCCCCCGGCACAGCCCTTTGTCGGTCCGGCTATTTTAAATTCCAAAGCTGCCGGTGTCTTCTTTCATGAAGTGCTCGGTCATAGAGTGGAGGGGCACAGACAGAAAGACGAGAGTGAGGGTAGGACTTTTGCCCAGAAAGTAGGCGAGCAAATTATGCCGCCCTTTATGTTTGTCTATGATGACCCTACCCGCGATACCATGGGCGCCAAACCCCTGGTCGGCAATTATAAATTTGACGACGAGGGTGTGCCTGCCCAAAGAGTGCAGTTGGTCGATAAAGGCGTGCTTCGAGGATTCTTGATGGGGCGCAGCCCGATTCGCAATTTTGCCGCCTCTAATGGTCATGGACGCTGCACGCCGGGCTCGGCTCCGGTGGCGCGCCAGGGCAATCTTATCGTCGATTCTTCTAAGCGTGTGCCCTATGCCAAGCTAAGAGCCATGCTCATTCAAGAGGCTAAAGCGCAGCACAAGCCTTATGGTCTGGTTATCGACGAAATTTCGGGTGGTTTCACCATCACTCAAAACTATATGCCGCAGTCTTATTCGCTTTTGCCTCTGCGAGTCACTCGTGTTTATGCCGATGGCCGCCCCGATGAACTGACGCGCGGCGTCAATATTGTCGGCACCCCGCTAAGCTCGCTGGAGCGCATTTTGTGCGCCGCCAAAGACGACGACACTTTTAACGGGCGTTGTGGCGCCGAGTCTGGCTGGGTGCCAGTATCGGCAACCTCACCCAGTTTGCTCGTCAAGACTATCGAGCTGGAAAAAGAATACAAACAGCAGGATCAACCACCGATTCTGCCCCCGCCGGCAATTGAGGGTAGATAGATGAAATTACATTTTGCACTAGCTTTAACTCTTTCTGTTTGGAGTACTTTTGCTGCCAATTTAACTGTAGCTGCCGCCGAAACCGAGCCGGCTAAGGCGCCTTCTAAGCCAGAGCCTGTTTCTAAACCAGAAACTGTTTCTAAATCAGAGCCTATTTCTAAATCAGAGCCTATTTCTAAATCAGATTTGTTAGAGAAAAAATCGGAAAGCAGTCAAGCCACGGCTGCTTTGTCTCAGCAGTCGCAAGCCGCTAAAGAAGAGGTTCTCAAGCAAGACTTGGTCTTGCGCGCTATGCATGACGAGCTGAAGCGTTCGATGACTAGCTTGAAATTGCCCGAGTATCCGCTGCCTTATTTCGGCTCTTATCATGTCACCGATGAGAAGTTCGCCCAGATAAGCGCCAGCTTTGGCGCTCTCAATTATTTCGATGTTTCAAAAAGCAGAAGCAGCGATGTTTCATTTAGAGTGGGCGACATGCATCTAGATAATACTTCCGGCGGTGGCAGCTATAACCAAGGTCGCGGCGGGCTTGTCGAGGAAGACAATTATGATGCCATTAGACGCGACCTCTGGATGCAGTCTGATAGTTCTTACAAGCGCGCCGTCGAGTCATTGACGGCGGCTCGGGCTCAACTCAAATATGTCAAAATTGAAGACCGTCCCGATGTTTTTTCGTCTGCCAAGCCTGTTGTCTCGGTTGAACCGGGGGCAGATTTTAACTATGACCTAGAGAAATGGAAAGGTGCAGTCAAGTCACTCTCGGCAATATTCAAAGATTATGAGGTGATCAAAGAATCAAGTGTAAGTATGAACTTGAGGGCTCGTACCAAGCGCTTGGTCAATAGCGATGGCACCCTGGTGCGCTTTGGCGAAAACGGTGTCTTGGTCTTTATCAACGCCAGAGCCCAAAACGAAGATGGCATGACCGTTGTGGACGGCGAATTTTTTGCCGTCGAAGACGAGAAAGATTTGCCCAGTCAGGCGGTAATGGAAGAGAAAGTGCGAGCGCTCTGTGCCAGACTGGAAAGGGTGGTAAAGTCTAAACGTTTTGAAGAGTATTCAGGACCGGTCTTGTTTGAAAAACAAGCCGCCGGTGAATTGCTGTCGGGTATGTTGCCGCCTTTGGTGGTGGCGCGAGGCGAGGGCGGCTTTGGCAGCGATGACGATCAGAAAGTAGGCAAGGCAATTGTGCATCCATCTGTATCGGTTTCAGAAGACCCTCTGCAAAAGGTCTGGAAAGGCAAAATTCTCAAGAGCGGCTGGAAAATAGATTATGAAGGTGTGGAAGCTAAACCACTCAATCTAATCAACAAAGGCATTTTGAAAGAGGTTTGCAGCACCCGCACGCCCACAAGAGTGACAAAAGAGAGTAACGGTCACAATCGGGGCGGTGCTCCCAGCCCAGGGCATTTGTTTATATCGAGTGATTCCGGCAAAACCTATGCCGACCTGAAAGCCAAGCTTATAGAGCTGGGCAAAGAAGATGGGCTTGAGCATGTCTACATAGTGCGTCGCATTGTGCCCAATTTCCTTTCTTCCGGTGGCGACGTCATTATGTTTGCCATAAACGGCTTGATGGATATGCTTAGATTGGGCGGCGGCGGTGGCGGTTATGGACCCGGCTCGCTGGCCGAAGTGGTGCGCATAGACGTCAAATCGGGACAGGAAGAATTGGTTCGCGGTGCGCGCATCAAGAGCGTCCCCAAGAAGAACCTCATGTCGATGAGTGTGGCTAACGATGACGCCGATGTCTACACTGTTTCCTATCCCACCGACCGCTCCTCGACCACAATCGGTATGGTGACGCCCTCTGTGCTGCTCAAAGACGTTGAATTCACCAAGCCGCCTCGCACCACCGAACTGCCGCCCTATCTAAAGAATCCCTATTTCGAGATGAAGAAGCTAGAGAAATAAGGCTTGAGGGCTTTGCAATTAGATCAAGAAACCCATGAAAGTGCTAAACACTGACATGGGTCTCTTCGTCGGCCTTTGATGTGATACAAAATCGCTGGGGCTATCTGCTCTTGTGATCTCTCATGAATTCTACAGGCAGCCTGCCTTGGTTCTGCCAAGCTTTCAATAGAACACTACCGCCGTCCAGTTTGAGGTCTATTTCAGGCAACACCTCACACGCTGAGGGACCTTTCGCCTGCGACTTTTCCTCTTCTAGCTTTTGCTGAGCGGCAGCTTGCACAACATTTTGGTAGATTTCGGGCGGCACAGCGCCTTTGTTCTCATACTGATTAATTATGCCAATTAGCTGTTTGGCGTATAGGGCTTTGACTGCGTCGCTGGCGTTGCCAGATTCAAGCTGTGCCACCTCTAGTGGTGTCATATTGTTCTTGGCTGACTGTGAAATGCTCTTTTCGAGAGCCACTGTTCTTCTGTCTAGTTCATCAAGCATGGGGGTTTTAGGCGGCACAGCAAAACCTGTTTTCCACAGACCGGGTCCAACATTTTCGTTGTATTCTCTTACCTTTTGCTCTTCATCATACAGTTGTTTGCGCTCTGCTTCGGTCATACCAGCTCTGGCCAGTGTTCTGGCGTGGCTATGTAGGGTGTCGCGTTCGCCAAAGATGCCCGCTACAGTATCTTTGATTGTAGACCAGGCACCGTCCAGTCCGGTCTTGGTCGACTCGGGCGTAAGGGCGACAAACTCAGGCAGTGCTTTGGTCTTACTGCCATCTAGAGGTATGGAATAGTCAGGCGATTGGTAAATATCTCTGTTGATTACTTCTGCGTGGTTTGCGTCGTTTTTGCCCGAAGGCTTGTTCACGAACTTGTCATTGATTGTGATATCTAGAAAGTTAAGACTGTTGTTTTCTTTGAGTGCGCTGGTTTTTCCATCTTGCAGTGAAAGGTTTTCGAGATTATTCATTGCTATTGCTCCAAGAAAAAAAAGAAGTAAGGGCGGGGGTCGGGGCTTTTTGATTAGGTCAGGGCTTTTGATTAAGTCAGGGCTTTTGTTTATATCTGGGAATTTGTTTGCTTTCGATGATGAGATGATATCGACCGGTTTTGAAATTTTCTTGAAAACCAAATTTGCTTGCCAAAATCAATTTGTCTAATTTGGCCCATATGAGTCTGTATGAGCCACTAGGAGAAAACACCGGACAGAACAGCGCCTGTATAGACTTCATTTGGCGTTAGCCTGCTTATATATTGGTGCAGGCAGGCGAGCAGCAACTCTCGGTTGGCTTGGTCCAGATGTTCACCGGCAATAATTAGTTTTCGGCTATTGGGGGCGGTGCCAAAAAGTTGTGCAGACGGCTTTAGCAGTTGCCTTTCGAATGCCGGCTTAAAAATATCCATTGGCGCGTCATTACCGAGCTCTAGGATGGCATCTTTACCAGACTTGATTAGTTTTATTTGGACACTCTTGCAGTCTATTTTTTCTGTCACTACTCGCTGCAGTTCGGCTAAGTTTTGCAGGCACTGCTGGCTGCTTTTGCGGCTATGACGCTCAAGAAAACCGCTGGATAAAAAGGCAGTGAGGGTCTGTGATTCAAAAATTGAGCAACTAGATTGTTCCAGATTGTGGTGCCTTTTAAATAGATTTATATGGGCGTTCGGCACCACCACGGCGCAAAGGTTGGTCAGTGGGGCAAGGCTGCTCATGAAATCGACCAGATAGGCCACACTGCTTGAGCGGTCGAGGCTGAAAATGGCTGGTTGGCTGCTCGGTCCCGAGCAATATTCGTGACCATAGTCATGCTCAAGAATGTGACTATTGTTTCTTTTAGCCCACTCTATAAGACTTTGGCGAGACGACTTATCTAATGACCGAGTGGAACCCAGTCTGATAGACGGAGTCGTGTAAAGAAAACTACCTAGTCTAGTATCTTCTTGGCTTTGGGGGTGGAAAGAGATCTCTTGATTGTGCGATTCGTTGCAGAGCGCGGCAATATCTACAGCTTCGATGTTATTGCTGAAGCGTGCCAGCTGCCTGGCGCTGGCTGCTAGATTTGGTGCATCAATAAGTATTCGTCGCTCACCACCAATAGAGAATGCCGCCGCTATTGCAGTCATTGCTGCTGTCAAATTCTCGAAGACAAAGATTTGCTCCAGATGGCAGTTGATTTTTCGTTGACGATTTAGATAGTTTCGCAGCGCCATCTTAAGCTCGAACACACTTGGCTCTATGCTTGACTCTATTCTTGAGTCTATAAAAAAATCTTTGCTCTGAGCTTTCTTAGCCAAATTAGAGATATGACCAAACCATTTTTGCACTGGAAGATGCGGGGATACTTTCGCTTGGTTCTGGCTTTCGGTTTTATGGCCACCAATTTTATGGTTATCTGCTCCGTGCCTATAAGCCTGAGCATTTGTCTCAAGGTCAACTACCACCGGTGCCTGACCTTGGCTTACGCTTAGCAGTCCTTCCCGGGCAAGCAAGCCAAAGGCAGACAGTATTGTGCTACTAGAAACGCCATATTGAAGAGCTAGTGTTCTTGATGAAGGCAGGGGCGATACTTTGCTGTAACGCCCGGCTAGAATGCCCGCTTTTAGTTCTTCTGCAATGTTTGAATATGAAGATTCAGATGAGTTATTGGTGCAATTTGCTTCAGATGTCATTTTGCTCTCTATAGATCTATATGTGGTGGGTCTCGCTTTTGCGTAGTTCAAACTTAGTTTCTTGGTCTGAAAGTTTCTTGAAATTCCACAATCGATCGGCATGTTCCCAATTAGTAAGCGCCGGACATTTCGACCAACCAGTTTTGCTGCAGTTGTTGCGGCCAGTTGCCGTGCCGTAAGGCTTTAGGCGGTGCTATACTCTCTGTTCGTTATAGATTTCGCGGTGCCATGTCCCAAGTCTCTTGCCCAAAATGCGGAAACAGAATAGAAACGAATTTAGCCGGTTCGCTCACCCAATTTGTTCTCGGCAAGCCCATCTGTGACTGCCAAGGCAAAGCGGCTAACCCGGTCAAAACCAAACGTGATGTCTCATACTGCTATCGTTGCTCAAAGAAACTTGGCGATCAGTCTACCTCATCGCTTACCGCCTTCTTGCAGAACCGCGAATATTGCACTTGCCGCAGCTCTGGCGCGATAAGGCAGACCGCGCTCTTTAGTTCCACCACCCAACTGAGAAGCAACGCCGCTGCCTACGCCTCTATCGTCGAAGCCTCTTTAGCCAAAGCTAAACTGCAAGAAGAACTTGATTCGGCACGCACCCTGGCTGGTACCTATAGATTGGTCGATCGCCTTGGTGAAGGAGGGATGAGTTATGTCTATCTAGCCGAGCACACGCGCTTGCGCAAAATGGTGGCGCTTAAAGTTATGAAAGCGGACGGTGCCATGGCCGAGAAGGAGGAGTTGTTTGCGGCTGAAGCTAGACGCTTGGCCGTATTGAATCATCCTTGTCTGACTGCAGTCTTTGATTTTGCTCTGCACAAAGGTCAATGGCCGGTTATCGCTATGGAATTAGTGACCGGTGAGACTCTGGCTGACGTGCTCTTGCGCTTGGGTCCCTTGCCCCTCGAAGAAGCCCTGATGATCTTTAAGCAAGTCGCCGAGGGGCTCTCTTATATTCATCTCAGGGGCTTGGTTCACAAAGACCTCAAACCAGCCAATGTCATGCTGGTTCGCTTTAATCAAGACGGCGAAGATAGCGGTAAAACAGCAGTAAAAATTCTTGATTTTGGTATCGCCCAGTTTCGTTCTTATGTCGGCAATGCAGAGGCATCGACTGCTCTTGGGCTGATTGTCGGCTCACCCAGTTATATGAGCCCCGAAGAATGGACCGGGCAGCCTGTGACACCACGCACCGATTTGTACGCCTTTGCTTGCTCTCTATATGAGGTGTTGACTGGTTCTTTGCCCTATGTCGGCGACAGTCTAGAAGAGATAAAAGAGCAACATTTAAATGCTGCCTATCCTGGTCTGATTGAGAATAAAATCAATCAAGCTTATCCCCATGAGCTTGATTTACTATTGCAGAAAATGCTCTCAAAAAGACCGGAAGAGCGCCCTCGCAGCGCCCAGGAAGTTTGTCTTGCTCTTGATTCTATTTTGGCAAAGTTGAAAGGTGGTGCTGGTACCAGCTTGAGCTTACGCCGCGGGCAGTCGACAGAGTCAGCTTTGCTTCGGCAGGCGTTGATCGGTTTGTCATTGAGTAGCTTATTTGCTGCGGTACTTCTTCTTAAGTTATTCTGGTGGGAGCCGACTTTCAAAAATAAGCCTGTACCGGTTGGAAAGACCAGTGTCGCGATTGCTCCGGCAGCAGAGACTGCGGCTAGCCTAGAACCGTTGCTTCTACCGGCTAATCTTTCTCTTGGCTCTTTGACCAGCAAGAGCGGCAGAACATATGAGCTGCAAGGAAAGGTCGTTCTCAGCAGCGAGAGTGAACCTGGATTTACCTATTCACCTTCCGCTGCCGTATTGCAAGATGCAAAACTAATGCTTCCTTTGCAGCATCTTCCGCTTAACTCTGTGCGCATAGCCAGTGAAATTGGCGCTAAGCAGTTGGTGCTGCCTGCCAGTTTTGTCGAGCACCTGGGCACCATCAAAGGCTTGCAAAAGCTTGACCTCTGGTCTGTCAGCATTGATGGTAAGGCTATAAATGCACTCTGCGGTCTTTCCGGTTTGAAGTCTCTTTCTCTGGTGGAGTGTTACTTCGTCGATGAGATTCGCGCTAAATGGGGCTTGGAAATGGCTAAGGCGAAGAGCTTAGCATCGCTGGAGCATTTGAACCTGCACTATTTGCTGCCTGCCGACCCAGTAATTGATGCTTTGGCTGTCTCAAAAAATCTACAGGTTCTGACTTTGGTAGATTCACCTTTGTCGACAGGCAGCTTTGCCAAAATAGTTGCTATGCCCAATTTGACTAGTCTAGAGCTTAACAACTGCGGTGTCGCATCGGCAGCGGCAATAACTTTTTTGTCGATTGCGAAACTGCAAAAACTGGCTCTAGGACCTGAATGTCTTATCAATGCGCAGTTTCTAGATAAGGCTTTGCAAAAGCATAATCTGGTTAATTTGTTCGTGGGTCCAATTGATCCGGCTATTGATGGCACCAGGTTGAGGCAGTACAAAACTAGCTTCAGCGACAAGCAGATTTTCTTTAGATGTGAAGCTACTAGTGCTTCGCCCTAGGCTTTGCGCAGGCTGAAGACAAACATTGCTCCTCCGCCTTCTGCATCGGCAATCCAGATATCGCCCTTGTGCAAATTGACAATTTCTTTGCAGAAAGCCAGGCCCAAGCCACTACTGCTTTCTGGTATGGCTTTGGCATCATCACCTTGGGCAAAGCTTGAGAACAGCTTTTTCTTGTCTTCATTACTTACTCCCGCCCCTTGGTCTGCCACAGCAATTTCCACCCGGTCGCCTTTAGACCAGGCTGTCACGGACAAAGTCTTGTTGCGCGGGCTGTGCTTAATGGCATTCGAGAGCAAGTTGGTGAGTACTTGCACGATTCTTCTTGAGTCGGCGAGAACTACCAAAGGTTCAATCTCAACTTTTAGCGACAATGTTTTTGATTCGGCCAGCGAGCGCACGCTTTCTGTGGCTTGATAGACAAGTTCTTGCACGTTTACTGGGCTCAGATCGACTACCAGCTTGCCTGCCTCTAGTTTTGAATAGTCGAGAATCTCATCAATAGTCAGTTTCATCGACTGAGCATTGCGGGAACAAACAGTCAAAATATTTGCTTCATCTTCTGGTTTCATCTTGTCTTTTCTTGTAAGAATCGACAAAGAAGCATAGATAGCAGTCAGCGGCGAGCGCAGTTCGTGGGTGATTTGGGCAATTAGCTCTTGCCTGCGTTGTACTGCTTTTACGGCTTCACTGGCATCGCACATTGAAACTACATAGCAGAGCTTTTTCTCGAGCATAACTTGGGCCAGCCAGAGGTCAACCCAAATATCTTCACCGTTCTTTCCTCGGCATATTAGACGAGCCGGAAAATTGCGTGTCACCAGGTCGCTGAATGTCGGCGTGCCGTTTTTGAATAGGCTCTCTAGGCTGCGCTCGACCATTTCGGTGCGGCTATAGCCGGTCAGCCTTGCTGCCTGTAGACCGATAAAACGAATAGTGCCAAGGCTGTCTGTTATGAGAATGCCGACACCGATGTTTTCCAAAAGCAGTCGTGTTCGGTCTGAAATTTCTTCTATGGTTTGTTGTTGCTCGGCTACGATGGTGCGCAGGTGCTCAAGCTCTGGGTTTGTTGGTATTTTGCTGCTTTCGCCGCTAGGCGATGCTTTTGTACTGACGATTAGCCTAACGATGAGCAAAATAATGACTGGCAGCGCAATCCATTGGCTGGCGATTCCTGCCATTTGACCTAGGCCAGAGACCAAAAGCAATAGCAGCACTATGGCAAGAATATCGCATGTGATATGCAGTATCTTGGCAGGTGAGGAGCTCTTCACCTCTTTGCTGCGTAACCGATTTTGGGGATGAGATCTCATAGGCAGGCCACTGGAATGACCTGCCTATTGTATCAAGACCAATTGCTCAGTGATTTAGTGAGATCTTCTCAGATAGTCGCGAACCTTTCCTTGATTGCCGGGCAAGTTTTTGTCGAGCAAACTAGAGAGGTTATCGCGCACGGTGAGGACATTTTTGTTGTCGTTGGCTGTTTGCAAAGCCTTGACGAATTCCATTGTTTCATTATGATTGGGCTTTTGTCCGGTGCATTCAAGCATGCGTTTCGCAACCTGATAATAGCCTTCGCCAGGTCTTACTTGTCCGGCTTCTCTAAGGTCGCTTGGCACTTCGCTGCGGGTTTTATTATTTTCGCCAACCCTGGGGGTGGTCTCTACTTTTCTGGCCGGTCTTTCTGCGGGCTCGCAATCGACCGAGTCAGGGCGCGCCATTTGTGGTCTTCTATGGCTTGGCATTTCTTCGTAGCCGGGATTGCCGAGGGTTGGAATTTTATGTTCTTTGCGCTCATTGGAGAGTTCTTTTCTGAGCAGTTGAACAGCACCATGGCTTGGATGATAGCGGTTGTCCCAGGCATCGCGCATCTCTTGCACGGCTTGTCTTTGTGGTGAGTTCTCTGGATGCATGCGTAAGTAAATGTCGAGGTCATGTTTGCTTATTTTGCCATCTAGCTTGCCGTTTTTAGCGCCGTCTAGTTCTTGCAATAGGTTGCCGCTGTGAATTACTCTCGACAGCCTTGCTGCTTCTTGGGTATCGCTAGAACGTCCCGGGTCGACTATTTGCAATTCTGGAACAAAGGAACCTTTGGCGCTCATCTCAGAAACTTTGTAATTAGCTTGCGGGTTTTGACCGGTCATCACATCACTATAGTTTAGTGAAGTGTTCTCTCGAATTGCTCGATCGGCCTTTTCGGCGGACTGGCTGTTTTCGAAGCTATTAAGATGAGACATGATGTTTATCCCCTTGCAGTTGGTAGGTGCCATTCAGTGACACCGAGAATAAACTTCAATTTTGAAATTCTCTTGAAATGCCTTGCGGTAAATTTCAAATAGCGAAATTAATTGATGCAAGGGTCTAGGAAGGCAATAGTTTAGTTTGCCACGACAGCCATGGGCGAGGCGTTTTGCCGGTCTGGCGCCTCTTTTGTGTCTCTTTAGGTAGACTAGGGCGGGGGCTGAAGGAACGGCTAGCCTTTTAATCTATAGCCCAAACCATGCACTGTTTCGATGGGGCAAAGCTCTTTCACTTCACTGATTTTTTTGCGCAGAGTTTTCATAGTTGTATAAACCGTGCCGATGGCAACCTGGCTGTCTGAATGCCAAACTCTTTCAAGCAGTGCCTCTGGGCTGAATACTTGGTTGGGATTGCGCATCAAGAATTCAACCAAAGCCAGCTCTTTGGGCAATAGTTTGACGTCTTGCCCCGCCACAGAAAGACTCTTAAACTTGAGGTCAAAGACCATATCGGCGTTGACAATTTGGTTTGTGCCCGTGCCCCCAAAGCGCCTGAGCAGCGCCCGCACCCGGGCAGCCACCTCTCTGGTGTCGAAAGGCTTGGTAAGGTAGTCGTCGGCGCCGGTATCAAGCCCGCAGGTCTTGTCGGCGATTGTGCCGCGGCCGGTCAGCATCAAAACTGGTGTTGGTGCGCCAGCTTGTTTTTGGCTTTCATGCTGACGCAGTTTTGCGCAAAGCTCGATGCCGTTAAAGCCAGGCACTTGCCAGTCAAGAATAATCACATCGTACTGATAGGTGCTCATCAAGTCCCAGGCTAGATTACCCTCTTCGGCTAGCTCAACCAGGTGGCCTTCCGCCTCAAGCTCTACCTTTAAGAGGAACGAAATATCAATTTCGTCTTCGACTATGAGAATCTTTGCCATGGGACCTCGAGAAAACTCTATGATAACTCTATTGGAATTTATGCGGTAAGTATTATAGATGCCGGTGACTAATCTCTGCCGTTTGTTTGTTTGTTTGTTTGTTTGTTTGTTTGTTGCCTGCAGGCTTTGCCGTGCAAGGGCGGTTGCGCAAGTCTATTGGTTTAACAAATCTGTCCTCGAAGTCACGCAATTTATGTCACTTAAAGTAGAAAAAGTGCCAAAAAGCTGGAAAATTCTGAGAAATTGGGGACCTTGAGGGGCTAATCGCTTGGGCAAGAAGTTCTTTGGAGGGCAGAATATTCAGCCAGTTCGACTGCTTTCTTACATAGGCAAGAAAGCAGTCGATGGCTAGGTTTATCTGGGGAGGTGGTTGCCTTTAGGACGCCCTGCTGTAGGCGGGCATGACGGCTCCCCCCCTTCAGATTTGGCTAGATGGCGTTACTTGACCAAATAGGAACCCTTAGGCAGGGCTCCCTTCGCGGCCAGTTCATCCAGCAGATAGCCGGTCACAAAGGTCGTCGGCTTGCCAGCGACAAAGCGCGCCAGCTTGTTGCGGCTATATTCGTCGCTCTGGCCAGTGACCTCGAAAACTCGCACATCGTCGCTGCCACACTCTTGATCCTGCTGGTACTGCAGGTCGCTTGCCGGCTGGAGCTGCTCGTTGATGAAGCGCTCCAGTTCTTCCTGGCTGACCACATAAAACTGAGCCTGCTTGCAGGACAGCGGCTTGACGGTCGTCACCGTTTTGTCATGAGACATTCTCGTTACTCCTTTGGTTACTTACTTACTTACTTACTTACTNTTACTTACTTACTTACTTACTTACTTCCGTGCGTGCTTGCTTGCTTCTGCTTCTTGAGGCGCTTCTCTAGTTGCTGAGATAGCCGGGCACAAAGACAATATCGTCAGCACCGACTGCGATACCAGGCGCCTTGATGTTGTCAGGCTTGACCTGGTAGGACCGCCGCGCGGCCGCGGGCAGGCTCAGGGCGCTGTCGGCATTGGCGATAGCCTTAGCGGCGGCGTTGGCGGCAATAATCGGAGCGATCAGCGCCGAAATCGAGAGATGCTTGTCTTGCTTCATGGAGTTATCCTTTCATTCCATTCTTCAGTAAAGACTGAGGTTAAGCCCTAGGTTTTGATGCAACGAGCTGACCACTTGATGCACCATTTATGAGCGCTGAACTGTCCGGGGCTACTGGCGCCTATTTGTTCCAGTGAGCCAGTATCTGGACACGCTGGCGCTCAGGACGGCTCGTTGCGCTCCTTCTATAGGCGACGATCTGAGCCGTGACCTTAATGCCGTGCCACGCCAGTAGCTCGATGGCGTCGGCGTTCGCGTCGAGCAAGCGATTGCGACGCAGGTTGACGTCTTTCGACCAGAATTTGTCGATTAGCACACAGGTGTACTCTCCGTTGAGGGCTGCTCGCCGACACTTGCTCTTCCAGCGCTTGAAGTCTTCGTTGCGGTCTTCACGAGCTTCTCTGGCTAGGCTGCTTAGCTCTTTAGCAAAACTTCCTTCCATTGCTGTTCCTTTCTTACTTCTTACTTCTTATTTCTTACTTCTGATTTCTAGTCATCCTTTTCTTGAGCTACTGCAATCAAGCAAGCAAGCGAGCAAGCATGCAAAATCTAATTGACTCATTTAGACGTCAATTAGATATTTGAACTATGCTCGGCTCTTGTTTCTCGATGAGGTACTGGCAGTGTCTCTTGGTGAATTGGATGCTGGTTAATGCCCTCACCATAAGCTTTCAATGCGGCAAAACAGAGGCTTTTAGATGCCTTCTGGGAAGATTTTTGAATATCGAGGTGGCGAGGTTGTAACTGGCCGCTCTGAGAGCTGAATAACTGGTTGGAGAGCTGTCCCAGGAATTGGAGCCAAATTTAGTTGCTGTGTCGTTCAATCGCCTAGCGCAGCTGGTTCAAGTTTTGTGCGGGCAACTATGCAAAAGCCAAACGGGAGGTCTGCTTAATGTGTTTGCAACCTTCCACACCGCTAACTCTACTTGCATTAATTTTGCACTCGATTACCAGCAATTAGCCTCTGCATGCCTGTAATCGCTGACAAACTTTGCGCAGCGCCGAGTACTAGTGCCGACGAATGGGGAAGGTCTGCAGTAGAAGTAAATATCCAGAGGGTTATGCGTCCTAACAAGGTAATAAGAACTATGGCAAAGGCCAGACGCAACCAAATAGAACCGACACTGGAGAGCGAACTAATGTCTAGTGTCATAGGAGGCAGGTTGTGAAAATTCCAAAAGTTCTTGCCGCAGTTAAGTGAACAGAGCACCAGCAAGACCCACACATACAATGGGAAAAGAGACAAAGGCACGCCAGGATTGTTAAATAAGGCAATGGCGCCATTGAGCCCTATTGTGAGGTAGATTAATGGGAGAAACTTGATGAGCATTTTTGCTTCTCGTAAGGCTTGTCGCTGAATGGTAGATCGATCCGAACACAGCGGTAGGTGGTGTCTGCGGCTTTTAGTGCCTGCTTTTTCATTCACCATGTTTTGTAACTTGAAACTCCAGTCAGAGATTCTGAATCTGATTTGTATAGTCAGGGATTCTATTCAGTATCTAAGTTATCCTTCTGAAGGATAGCGAGCATATCGCAAGCGATACCGGAAGTGGTGGCGTTCGGCTTGTATTGTCTATCCACCGTTCCTCCTGTAGCAGAAGCGCCATCGAATCATGCCAATCTTATCGGCGAACTAGTGGCACCTTTGAAGGCAAAACTTACTTTCGGTACTCTGAAACAAACGGATGACTCCCCTACTCCGGCGATTGTGTCTATTGCAGAAGAGATGATCTCTCCACTCATTGGTTCGCAGTCGGTAAGAGTAATGCCTAGGTCGATTTCCTGCCTAGTGTACTGCCGATACCAGGGTTGAATAGATATTGCTCGATCTTGCGGGACGCAGTATGTGAGAAATGAATCGAAATCATCGAAGCAGTCTTTCCAGGCACCTTTAAACTCCGGTCTTTTGCAAGCTTTCAGTTTAGCCTGCAAATCAGGTGCAGAGCCTGAACCTGAAACCAGGGTTACCTCAATACCTTCTTGCCCCCTGCGGGTGACTGCGCCACTTTGCGGAACGTGCATGGGCAACCCCTCTGCCATCATGCGGGCGCCTAGGGAGACAATCGTAGCTGTCACCGCAGTTGTGACAAAGTAGATGCCGGCAACGCCTTCCTGATCTCTGACGTAGATTCGCCAGTTGCTCTGAATAGGCGACGGTAGCATTCGCCTGAAATGTCCAAGCATAGCTGGACCAAAATGACCATGTCGATAGGTCAAAACCGAAAACAAGGTAAGTGTTTTGTCTGGTCCGAGCCTTTGGAGTTCAAGCCCGCAGGGAACAAGCGGCTCTATCTTTGTTGCATCTACCAGGTAATTTATATAGACTACGTCCTCAATGTCGCTGATCATCTTTATCGGTGGAATAAACTCGCAGACGTAGCGAATTAGTCGACTGTTACCAATTGCAGTCAGTCCTTTACCAAAGGCATCCCTCCTCGGATGTCTCCAGCGGGCCATTCGCCCATTACGCTCTTCTGGGCGAGAGCGGCCTAAAACAGCTTCGCTAGCGAGAATAAGCCATAGTGTCATGAGACAGAAACCGATGGCGTTGCTGCAGACAATTACTGACTGCGGCGGACAAATCGTGGCTGGGAGCAAGAGCGCCGCTCCGGTAAGCAAAAGCAGCGTCCCTGTGACAGCAGCGAGAAATGTCAGTGCTCGGCTGCAGGTAATCGACGACGCAATGCACCAAGCTAGACCGTAAACCATAAGCGCGTTAAATACAGTTGCCACCGCTCCAACTGTTGCAAACATTACCTTCTCGAATTCGAAATAGCACCCTAAAGTACCCATTTTTAGGCTAATGCGGGCAAGTTCTGACCCGTGGATATTCCACATTAACTCAGCTGGCTGCCCTATAGCCACAGCCAGAATAGTCAGAATGAGCGTAATAGTAGCAGGCAATTTCTGGACCCAGTTAGTCTTAACTAGGGCAATTGCAAGCAGCAAGTCTGAAATAGCGCAAACGTGCCATGGCAACCAACCCAGGTGCCAGAGCCCCGGATTACCAGCAATGTATTCTAATCTAGCTGCGTTGGCAGTGGTTGCGCCCGGTAAGGCCGGCATTAAAAGTAAAGCCATGCTAAACATGGCGATCACATGCACTACAGAGGTTAGGACCAGTGACAATTCCAGAAACCGCGCAGCTTGGGATTTCATTTTATTTTTCTCGAGGCACCGTCTCTGCTGACGGTGCCTTTGCTAGAGTAAGCCGCCGAGCCGGAGTCTGAGTTCTCCAGTTCTGAAGAGTTCAATGCTTTTACCTTTTGATTTCGCTTTGCTTTAGGCGCCCTTTCCCAAGAGACTTGTAGACTAGCTCCCGCTCATAGAGCGCTTCTTTGAGATGAGGTGCTTTGCTAATCGCTTCATCGAAGTCATGCAAGGCAAGCGCAGGCTTCCCTAATCGAGCATAGGCAATACCACGTCTCAAAAGAGCTGGTACGCAGTTGGAGTCTAATTCTAGAGCTTGCCTGCAATCTGAAATCGCTTGTTCGTATTGCTTGTCACTTAGTAGAACGGAGGCTCTAGCGCAGAATGTCATGGCATCGCGATTGTCTAACTTGATTGCTTCTGTTAAGTCGATTATGGCACTCTTGTAATTTCTTCGTTCTTGGTGATAAATCCCTCTGTTGTAGTGGCTGGCTGGGTTCTTAGGCTCTAGTTCAATACATTTATCGAAAGCTTTGCTTGCTTCTGAATAAAGACCTAACTTACTTTGAGCTTGCGCCTGATATCTGTAGGCAGGCGCATAGTCAGCATCAATCAAAGTGGCTTGTTTGGCGTCTTTCAATGCAGAGGACCATTGCTTCATTTTGCTCTTGCAATAGGATCTTTCTGCGTAAGAAAACGAGTCACTTGAATCTAGTCGAATGACAGTAGTAAAATCTTCTATCGCTTTTGAATAGTCGCCCAGCTGACGAGAAACGAAGCCACGGCAACGAAGCGCATTTGCGAAGCACGGTGCTAGTTTTATTGCCTGCGTGTAATCGGAAATAGCAGCCGTATAGTTCTCTAGCGCGGCGGCACAATCGCCCCTTAGGGCTAAAGCCATGAAATTACCAGGAATGAGCGCAAGATGATTATTTAGTTCGGCCTTGGCTAGCTCCCATTCGTTCATATTTTTATAGACACCGGCTCTCAGGTAGCATATGTATGCATTTTGGGGCTCTAATTTTTGGGCGACTGTCAAACTATTGAGAGAGTCTTTCAGCAATCCAAGATGATATTGAGCGCAGGCAGCATTGAGCAAGGTGCACACACTGTCACGCTCCGAACACAAGAGCAGTGCCTCTTTGTATTCTGCTTCGGCTTCTTTCCTTTTCCCAATACAGTTCAACAGGCTCGCATGTCTTAGAAGCGACTCGGGATCTTTTGGAACGGAAGACATCTGCGCTAGAGCTCTTTCTGCATCTGCTTTTGCTGACTGCAGCAAGCCAAGCCAGCCATATATTCTACTGCGATTGGCGTAAGCGTCAGCACAGGTGGGATCATAGTTTATTGCCTCAGAGAGATCAGAAAAAGCTTGCTCAAGATTTCCCTGTCTAGCGTATGCAAGACCCCTTCCGGCAAGGCTAACAGAGTCTCTGGAATTGTTAGACAATTCCTTGGTGTAGACTTCTATCGCACTCTGCCACTCTTCGCAAGCCTCATACAGTCTGGCAATCTTTCTGTTCTCTTGAGGTTCCGCAGCCTCGCATCTTCCAGATATCGTGACTAAGAAGCAGAGCGAGAGTATTATCTTAATGAGCATCGAAGAAGTATCTCTATTGCGTTGAAAATTCAGAAGACGATCTTAGCGTAAGTTGACCTTTTCTTGTAGTCAAAGGAATACATCCAAGCTTCGTAAAGAGTGCCGATATGAGAGAGCGCCAGTCAGTGCTCTTAGTCAGTTAAGTCTCTAGGTAACTATTTCTCAGATATTCCGGTAAAAAGTTTGATTTTCCACGCTGCCATTTTCGCTACCACTAATGAGTAGGCTTGCCATCGCGACCAGGCAAATTAGCTATATTGATAAAAGAACGAGTTTGAATTTCTGGAGGGCTGAACTTGGTACATAGAATTTTCTATGCTTTATTGTTGGCTTTTATTTTTGCTTTTCCAGTTGTCTCGGTGATGCCGGTCTATGCCGATAGCAAAATTTCGGCGAACGAGATACGGCTTTGCCTGCCAGGCAAAGACAATCAAGAACGCTGGAAATGGCTGAGCCGCCATCTTAAGGATTTAGCGTTTTCCGACCAAGACAATGCCATGAAACTGCTTGGACTTCCGAAAGACTCGCATGCCCAAGAGGAAAGACTTCTTTTTGCTATAGACAAGAATGTTGACTCCAAAAGCGGAACCAAATACGGAACCCTTCTGACTGTTACGTTTAGGCAAGGAAGGGTGGGCTCTTTGACTATTCACTCGTATGAATATACTGTGCAAGAAATGAAGGACGTTGGACCGTCCTAGGAAGATGTAACCGCTTGGTTTATGACTTTCTGACCCATTAACGATGGGCATAACGCGGGTGTCCTTCTATCGCGCAAGTGACAGTAAGACTTCTATTCAATCGCGCAGGTTCTTGTTTTGTCATGGCTAGCTCTAAATGTTGAAATACAAAGTAGAGAGGCACCATTAATGGTATCTTCTTTCGCCTTGCGGCCAAATCTATTTGGCTGTGGCGATGTTTGGTGCCGGACCGATATAGCTACAGGCATTGCACCGGACTGTGTCGCCGGTTATTACCCAATCGCATGCCGAGATGCAAGTTTTTGAAGAACGTTTTTTGGGTTCTTCGCGGCGCACTGAAATTGCGGTGTCGCGGAATATGCGCTCACAAAATGAGCAGCGCATGACCGGCACACCGTCCTCGGTTCCGAGCATCGGTCCATAATGCTTGCCGTTACAGATGTCAGATTCGAAGTCGTCTTCCATCGCCAGTCACCATCAACGGTTAAATTATAGCGTTTCAGCCTGCCTATTTCACTAGTTTTGGAGCCTTGACCTCTTTGCCGCAAGCGAGCCGGGGTAACTTGTGCAGGAGGCGATTAGAACGTAATGTGTCAAGTCAGCATCAAGCCGCTGGCGCCAGGCAGTTTCTGAAAACTTTGCAATTTGACTGGCAACACCTAATGGCGGTGCCCATGCCTGCGGTGATCAGCCATCAGTGGAAGAATCGCAGCAGTTTGTTTTCGCGATCTACTTTGTATTTCCAGCCTTCCATCAAATCTTGTCCGAGAGCGCAAGCGCCGCTGCCGCCTATCAATATGGGGAAGTTGTCTCGGTACATGCCTCCGATTCGGATGTTTACATAGGCTCTCTTCATGGTTAAGTCGCCTCCCACCCCTGACATATGAATGACTTCGCCAGTGGGAACGGCTCCGAAACGGGCGGCTGAGAATGCGTCAAAAATGGTGTTGGAGGCGCCTGTGTCGATGAAGGCTTTCGCGTATTGACTGTTGACTGTAAATACGATGAACTCTTTGCCGGCGATTATCTCAATCGGGATATCGTAAAGGGGATTCAGTTTCTCCTGTTTTGCGGCTAGCTTTTTCTTCAAATCTACCCGACCGCCTTTGTCGTCGATTTCGTATTGATAGCCTTTTATAAAGTCCTGGCCAATCAAATTGGTACTCTGAGAGGTGCTGTTTTCGGGCATCTTGATATTGATGGTGCGAGTGAGAGTACCGAGCGTGATTTGAGCCGGCATTATTTCCGTAGAAACTTCCACTCCGGCCCACCCGCGGGTGCCCTTGCCGGGCTTTGCTCGATTTAGGTCTAGTCCGGCTTCTTTCAATTGGTCTTTATAAAAAAGAGCACTGGCACCGGTGTCAAAGATAGCCTTGACCGGATGTCCGTTCACCATTAGGTCAACTTCCATGTGACCTTGCTGACCTTTCTTAAAGTAAAAATGAGCTGAGTCTGGCAAACCGGCTAACTCTTTGTCTAGGGCGGCATCATCCGCAGAGGCTGTTGATTTTGAGTCGGAAGTAGCTTTCTCATTGATCGCATTGGCGCTTGCCGCTGGTTTTTCAGTTTGCGCAGAAACTGTTGATGCGACAGACTGTTGGGGTGGCACGAAACTTGGATCGATAGCTTTGAGCGCTGCCGCGGCTCTTCTGCCAGGCTCGGTCAGAGGAAATGAAATGGCGGTTGTTTTGTAGCGGCTCTTTGCCATAGACCAATTTTTTAAATGGTGGTAGCAGAGCGCATCGTAATACCACAGCAGGGGATCGTTTTGGGTCTTCTGCAGGGCTGTTTCGAAATGCTTGACGGCTTCGGCAAAGTCTTTCTTATTGTAGGCTTGCAGGCCTAGTTTATAGCTGTCATCAGCGCCCAGCGCTGCACTGCCGAAGCTGAGATAGAGAGCTAAGATGCTTGATTTCAAGGTTCGAGCTAAGATGTTTGATTTCAGAATTTGATTCAATTGCTCGCCCTTTGCCGAGTTTAGAATAGTATTTTTCATTGTATGTTAGCGAGTGGCTTTTGCACCCTGCTGTGGAGGGGCTGGCTGTATTTTACAGCACTTGCGTCGATCGTTCGGGGCTTCTAGAGCGTTGCCTTTGCGCTGCTAGTAGTCGCCCTGATGCAAACAGCCGTGGTAGGCTATTCATTGACCGTTTGCTCATTATAGGACAGTAATTAGCGAGGTAAATTTATGGGATTCAAAGCCGCGACGGTCTTTGTCACAACCAGGGAGCCTGAATATTTTTCGACCAATCCCACGCATCTGCCCGAAAAAGCAGAAGCGCTAATTGAGCAGCTTGATCTCGGCCCGGCGGTGATGGCGGAGGATGAACTGTGGCCATACAGTGATTGCATGTATCCGCCTGTGGATCAATTTGGCTTAGGGGCTTACGAGCATGGCTTTATTTTGGAAGACCAACGTCTTTACGAATTTTCTGAACCAGGCAATGCGCTACATAAAGCCATATTGGATGCCTATCCGACGGCGAATATTCTAGCCATTGTGTTGAACAGTTATGTCAATCTTTATGGTTATGACATTTACGAGAGAGGCAAGCGCATAAGATTTCTCGCCGGCTCAGCTAATGATGGAGTTATTCATGATTTCGGGGAGCTGCAGCCAGAAGAAGAGCCAATCTTCGCTCAATCGAGTATTGTTGACGGCGAGAGAATTTTCAAGCTGGATGTTAACGGTTCGCTGGAAGAATATGATATGTCTTGCACTGGTGAAAGTCTGGTGTTTGCCGTAGCGAAGCGATATCTTGGCTACGATTTTTATCAGTTTCCAGATGATGGTGAGCTACAAATGCAGCTATTCAGTAGGGGTGGCGCTAAAGCCCGTGGTGAGTCCAATCAAGCTAAAAGTCAGGCTAATCCTCTTGCTAAAATTATGAAATTTTTCGGTCGCTAGTTTAAATCAGGCGCTCACCAGTCGTTGATTTTGTCGGTGCCGATTAGCTTGCCGCCCTTGACCCGATATTTGACCTGCCCCAAGTCAAATAGGCTAACAGATGACCCCACCCCCAAAACTTGTACTAAGCCAAGTAGACGATTGAACAGATTTGAGTCATGGTTTCAATTAGTCAGGAGAAGGTCTGATGAAAAAGAGCAGATTCACGGATGAGCAGATTGCAGCCACACTTAGGGAGTCGGAAACAGGCACGACCAACGCCGAGTTTTGCCGCAAACACGGAATCTTCAACAACACGCTATATAACTGGAGAGCTAAATTCGGCGGACTGCAATCTACTGACGTTAAGCGCCACAGGCAGCTAGAAGAAGAGAACAGGCAGATGAAAAATCTGCTCGGCGAACAGGCACTTCTGAGCGACGGCTGCAAGAATGCACTCTCAAAAAAGTTTTGACCACCTCTCAGAAAAGAGCCGTTGTGGCGGCGTTTGAAGCGGTGGGAGTTAGTGAGCGCAAAGCCTGCATTACCGTGGGTTTGCCCCGGGGCACTCATTGACACATAAGCACCAAGAAGGATGAATCTGAACTGCGTGAACAGATAAAGGAGATTGCGCATGCTTGAAAACGATTTGGCTACGAGCGACTAACCTGGCTGTTGCAACGTGACGGTCTGCGCATCATCAGGAAGCGCGTTTACCGAACCTGAAGCGCGCACAATCACTGAGGAATGGAGGCACGACTACAACACGATAAGACCGCATGGGTTGCTGGGAAGAATTGCACCGTCGGAATTGGCTCAGCAATTTCGAGAACAGAAATTGTCCGCTTTTTGTGGAACAAGAGAATGGGTGGGGTCAATTCAGGCGCGGCTAATTGTCAGAGTCCGCGAGTTTGGCAAAGCAAGATGGCTCGCGCGCTAGAAGCGCAAGTCAGGCGAGCGAAAATATATTAATAGTCGTCAAGCTCTTTAAGGTCTACAGCATGAAATCTGGACCCATCTTCTATGTATCCTCTTAGAAGAACAGGGCAATCCACAAAAAACTTCCATTTCGGCGAATCTTCACTTTCCTCGAACTTCTTTTCCTTTGAGTCAAGAACTTTCATTGTTTCGAGATCATGGAATTCAATTTGCAGCTTGCCTTTTCCTTTGGAATCACCATTGGCAGATTCTTTTGGACATAGGTAGAAAAAATTATTCTGCTCTTTCAAAATTCCCTTCACAACAATTATTTCCGTCGCAAATTTTTCTGGTTCACTAGCAACTTGCCTGACATCATAGAAAGGTTCGAAGGAAATCGATTCTCTATTTCGTCCAAATAGTAGTTCACGTAGTCTCAAAGCCGCCGGTGTATTTAGCGTCCTTGGATAGTGACCGTCAAGATACAAGTTATCGTCAAAATCACCAACCTGTGCGCTGGCCAGCTGCATGGCTTGAAGTACTGAGAAGAAACTAGTTGCTATCAGCAGAAGTCTGTGTGAGGGCATATTATTCCAACTTGCATCCTTGGAGCGCCAATATTTTCATTATGATGGGTTTTCATCAATATGTGACCATCTGCACGATTACAAAAATTGATTCTATTTGTTGCTTTCTGTTTCTGCAAAACGGAGCTTGTAGAGGGGAAAGCCGGCGCAGAAGGTCGTAAGTGCGACGATTTGGGCAGAAGAGGTCAAAGAGAAGGACTTTAAGGACCGATTGTTGTTTCCAATTTGGGGATGGTTTTGGAGGGGAGATTTCTTGGCGCGAATTCTTAAGTCTTCAACCCAAACGGATCTCCGTATTCGCCATTTTGGACGCGCTCTGAAATTGATAAACTCAAGCGAATCATTCTGAACGGTCTTTCGTTTTTTGTCGACCGTTTGTTGATCGTAGGGCGGTAATTTCCGCGCGCAATTTTAGTTGACGTTATTCACGAGGCTACCTACAGGAGGTACTCTCCTAGAAAGAATTCTTTCTAGCAACCGGAGCAGAGATTGAAGGTGGTGCCAGTTCTCTGCGAAATAGCACCACGGGTTGTCCGAGCAATCCCGGTTGCTAGACTGTTTTATAGGCCTGTCCAGGATGGTTTGGGGAGTCAGTGTGTTTGTAGCTCAGCTCGCCCGATTTAACCATGCCATTGAGGTGGTGAACACGGAGTGTGTCGGGGCTGCGTCCAAGTCTATCTGCTAAGTCCTTAAGTGTGACGTAGTCGGCGCGGCAAATTTCCAATATGGCAGTTCTCATGGTTTGCTGAGTCACTTTGGAGCTGTTTTTGATCTGCTGTGCAAGTTTGTCAGCCAGAGCCGTATTATCTGTGCCACTGGCTATTTGTTCGGAGCTCGGGGTTATTTGTTCGGAGCTCGGGGTTATTTGTTCGGAGTTCGGGGTTATTTGTTCGGAGTTCAAGGCAGTTTGTTCGAAGTTGAGACTCATTTGTTCGGAGTTAGGAAAAAAGCCCTTGAGAAGGTCAAAATCCTCTAGCACTCTCATTTTGGCTCTGGCGCCAACAAAGCTATAGGATGTGTGTCTAGCCACCCCGTTGGATTCTAGATAGCCATCTTTGACTAAGCCTGTTAACGCTTTGGTTATGTCGGTTGAGTGTTCGGCAGTTATCGTCTTAAGTCTTGAGTGGTCGACAGCTCCTTCGACGCATACCGTAGTTAATGCCAAGCGCTGAGTTTCGCTTAATGTTCTCCAGGTTTCTCCGAAGCGACGATCAAGCTCGGTAAGTGCCGCTTCCGGCAATAAGCTTACTGTTCTCAGAGACAAAATCGTTTGATCTGGATCTAATCGCTCCTTAAGGCTTGGCTTCCGATAGTGCTGGCTGTCCCAGTTGCGCCAGATCTTGGGAATGCCAGAACCTGCCTGTTCAGCAAGACCGGCCAGCTGAAACATTTTTTGTAAATTGCGATTCCTGCAATCACTATTGCCGCCTTGCAGGGCAACATCAACGGGAAGTCGCATCACACCAGGGTTGCGAAAACCAAACAGGTCTGGTCGTTTAATAACTAGCACTGATACTCTGTCTGAATAGTCCGCATGAATAATAGTGTTTATCAGGGCTTCTCGAAGGGCTTCGTGCACAGCAGTTTGGTCTCGCCGATTATTGTGATCTAGGATAAATGGCACTTTCAAGCCACTCGTCAATTTCACAATTACCAGGCGATAGAAATCGAACAAATTGCCGGACCAGCTTCCATCTGTAGTCAGTCGATCTGTCCAACGCTGCTCACTGCGAGGGTCTGGCACCTCTCTGTAGTCAACTACGTAATGCGGAATTGCTTCTAGAATTGACGACATCTTTCCGAACATTAATAGACCAGCTCTTGTTAGTCCCTCGTCGCCACTGATTCTATCGGTTGCCCATCCGCCTATGGAGCGTAGAAATTCAACATCGCTTAGAGTTGAAAACGGGTGGTCAGGCTTAGTTTGATTAAACATCTGTCGGTAAGAGCGAAGTGTTTCTATGTACACATCGTTTAGCTGGTAACCATGCAACAGCTCACCATCTCTCGCTTGCTCAACTTGCTCAGCAAGCATTCGCTTGACTGTTTCGTCATCACATAGATAATGATACTGTCCACGGAAATTTAGACC
>MOYA01000003.1:530813-581056 GCA_001899315.1 Candidatus Obscuribacter phosphatis | reverse complement strand
GTCCAAAGAGTCGTAGCCAGGACAGAATGCACTTTAGAAAGTGTTAGGACCGTGCTCTTTAGCAGGGTTCGCAGCTCTTACAATTCGATAAAAATAGGTTGAGCGTTGAATGAAAAGAAAGAGCTGCATCTTTTTCGGAATCTTCTTGGTGAGCATACTTGCAATGTTCTGCCATTTTCACTTGCCGAACCTGTGGATGATTGTCTATTTAGAGGAAGCACTTAGCAATACTCTGCACCCGTACTGTCCTCCCCTGGCGCCTAATGCTAAGCCTCTTCTGCCTGCTGGGACCTCGCTAGAAGCAAGCACTCGATTTGCAACATTGCAGATCGAGTCTTTGGACGATCAAACCAGGCGCTATAGGTGGAGGCGTGCAGCTGGTGATTCCTGGGATGAGGAAGTGGTGAAGTTGAAGGGCGGCGACGGCCGAAATCTAAATTATCCTGGCAATCGAGCTGAAAACATCTGGACATTTGTAGGCTTAAGGCGGAATGTTATTGCATTTGAAGGTGTTCATAACTGTAAGACAGAGACGGAGCTAGACTATTGGCTCAAAAACTATCAAGTAACCCATGGGGCTGTATACGGCCACAATGGCTTGGTTGTAGGATGCCGTCCGGATACTCCAGATTTTCAAATAGTTCAGCTTATGTTAAACGGGCAGATTCCCAAAACTCTACACGGTGCCCAAGGCAGAGCTATAAACATGTCTGAAGGCAAGCACTTCAAGTGAACTTCCATTACATACTCATAGACATTGGCACGTCTCTATTCCACCAAGGCGGGTTTACTGTGCCCATTCCAAAGGGTGCTACACCCTCAGAGAAGCTGCCACAGTATCTTGAACTGTAACTACCTTGTTTAATGCCGTCATGATTGAAGTATGAAAAATCGTCACGCATTATAGAGCCGACAATACCGCAAGCTAAGCCGCTTTTGAATGGAAGCACAAATCGAAACTTCTCAGAAATAGCGACGTTGCCTTTGACATCAATGAAACCAAACTTCTCTAGGCTATCTGCAGAAACAATCGCCTTTCCTTCGCTGAAGCTGCTTGCATAGGCATATTTGGGTGAAATGACAAATTTTCCATGGTGGTCAATGAATCCAATTCTTCCGCCTATACAAACGGGCGCAAGACCATGCTTGAAGATCCCGAAAGCTGGAATGTGCTCGATCATCGGTCTACCATCGAATCTCAACTCTGAGCCATCCATCATTAGCTCTTCCCATCCCGGATTGGTTTTTCTCACTAAGTGAGCATAAAGTTTATCGAATTTTGGGGCAATCACAAAATTTCCAGAGTGATCAATAAAGCCCGATTTGATTCCTGTTGGAGTTGTTATGCATACTTCGCATAAGCCCTCAGAGAAAACGCTTGCTGATTGAAATCGTGGAGATATTGCCACTTTTCCGTCTCTATCTATAAATCCCCAAGCACCATCAATCTCGACTGCTGCCAGTCCCTCAGCAAAGCTATTGCAATTAGTAAATCTTGGCGGTATTCGCCAATTTAAGTCTTGGTCTACAAATCCGACTTCGCCATTTATTGTTTTTTTGGTGAGTGCGTCGATCTTTCTTTCTCGCACCGCTGCCAATCCCTCTGAAAAGTCTGAAACGGTTGAAACCTGAAACTCCTTAAATGCCTTGGTTTTGCCGCTATGGTCAAGCAAGACAAAATGCCCGTCGCTTCTTTGACCCCACGCCACACCTTCAGAGAAACCCCTTAGCTCCTCTATTCGAATATGCTGAGCGTCCCTCTGATTATGCAGCTTTTCAACGAAATTCCTATCGAGAAAGCCAATATTTTGACCAGCAAAAGGTATGCAACCACTTAGTTGGAGGGCTAGCAGCGCTGCAACCAGTGTCGTTCCCAGAAGCTTTATGGACTTCATAGTGTGCCTTCCCCTTAATCAGCTTATTGCCGCGGTCATTTTCGCAATTCTAATTGAATCACTTGTCACTTATCCTGACTAGGTTTGATTTGACCTGTACCAGCAAAAGTTAGTGTGGTTAAGACGGCAGGCACTTTTCGCCTTATTGTCGAGTCTTCTATCGCCATACTGCAGGCTGACTCGACACCGCAATTGACTCTGCGAACTTCTTACTAGTAGCCAAAATTGAAATGGTGTATGTGCCAGGCTTCCAAGATTCGTCTGGAGCGATGGCAATCAAGTAACTGTAGTGCATAAATTTGAGGTTGCATTTCAAGGCGCGCGAAGTTAACCGTGCCCTGTAGCTAAATCAAAGAGCCTCCATCTACAAGCTTAAATCAACAAACCTACATCGCCGCCGGATCACCATAGCCATATTTCTTTGCTGCTTGCATGTCTTTCTTTGCTCTGGTTCTCATGCCGAGCTTTCGGTGCACCAGGCTGCGCTGATAATAGGCATCGCCATATTTAGGATATTTCTTAATTGCCTGGCTTAAGTCTCTGAGAGCCAGATGATACCTGCCTAGTCTGGCATACGAAAGCCCTCTGGTTAAATATGGGTGGACGCGTTGTGGAGCTATTGCAATTGACTGAGTGCAGTCTACTATTGCCTTTTGATAGTTATGCTGACTAGCTTGAGCCGCGCCGCGTGCACAGAAATATCTGGGGTCATGTTTGTATAGCAGAGTCGCTGAATTAAAGTCTTTCACGGCTTGTTCGTATTGCTTTAGCTCTCTATATGCAAGCCCTCGCCAGAAAAATGCGTTATCAGCTTGGTCGTTTGAATCTATGACTTTGGTCAAAGATTCGATTGCATCTTTGTAATTGTGAGCGCCAAACTGGGCTTGTCCAAGGGTAAAGTAGCCGTCTTTCACTTTAGGGTTTAGACTGAGTGCCTCATTTGCTTGTTCGAGGGCTTCTTTAGGCATCTGCATACAGAGCAAGACACCCGCTTTTTCTTTGTAGGAATCTGCATTTTCTTTGTCGGCCTCTATAGATTTTTCAAAGTCATTAAGAGCATTTTTGTGATCTTGTAAGGCATGATAGGCTCTGCCTCTTTCTAGGTATAACTGGTGAAAATCAGGGTCAAACTCTAAGGCTTTAGTGTAGTTTTCAACTGCCTCTTTGTACTGCCTTTGACAGAAATAGCAATAAGCCAAGATGGAATAATTCATGGGTTCTGGCGTGGGTTCTTTTGCCCACTGATTAAAGTCTGCTATGGCAAGCTCCCAGCGATTGAGCGACATATAGCAATAGGCGCGCTTTTCATAGAGGTTTAATAGGTTAGGCGCCAGCTTGATAGCCATAGTAAGAAAATAAACGGCATCTTTATTAAGGCCTAAAGATCGGCTGGCGCGCGCGCGAAAGACTAGAGACTCAAGGTCTTGTTTGTCCTTGTAGTCTGCCAAGACCCGCTCATATATTGCTTTTGCTTCGTCGCTTCTTTTGACAGCATCGAGCATGTTTGCATAATAGAGCAAACTGTCGGTGTCTTTAGGCGCCTCTTTGGTCAATGAAAGAGCTTTTTCAGCATCAGCCTTGTAAAGATCAAACCGACGCATCCAAAAATAGACCAGGCTGCGTTTTGTGAAAATGTCGGCGCTTGCGGGGGCGAGCTCTATTGCCTTGTTTAGGTCTTGCAGCGCCTTTTTGTATTCGCCTATGTGGCTATAGGCAAAGCCCCTGCCGGCAAGGGCTTCGGCATTGTCGGGTTGAATTTTGAGCACGGCATCGTATTTTTGCACAGAGCCTTGCCAGTCTCTGATTTTGCTTAATTTCTCTGCCAGCTCTAGGTCGCTGCTTATGGCTGAGTTCTCTGCCGGGTTCTCTGCCGGTTCTATGTTGCTGTTTTGGTCTGCGCAACAAGCTGGCATCAGACCAAAAGATAAAATCACTGAAAGCCATAAGAAAGAGTCTTTTGCTTTCACTTTCATGGCTGCTTACCTCAAAGACAATTTTGCTCTTTCATTTAGACTCTTTTACTTTCTTTGCCTTTACTTTTTTACCCAGTTTGCCCCGCACCATATATAGAGGCTTGTATATATTGTGCTATCAAACGTAACGAAGAGAAAGACTTATTTTTGACCTCTTGGTCGCGAGGTGCTATTTCTTAGAGCGCCATCGCCAATTAGGGCGTGGCTAACGCTTTATCTAATTGTCGATGAGACAGAAACCGGAGAAGAATCATGGCTGCCAGCGAGAAAACAAGCCAGAGTGCTAAGACTACCAAAGCGAAGTCTGAGACTACTAAAACAAAGTCTGAGACTACTAAAGCAAAGTCTGCCGCCAAAACTAAGGCTGCCAGCAAGGCCGGCGCCGCTCAAGTCGCATCGCAGGCAGTTAGTTCGATTGTGATTGCCGATGAAGCTTTTGAAACGACAGCGCCTGCTGCTGACGCTAATCAAGCCAGTCTCGCACCCTCTGCTGTGGGCTCGGTGATCGAGTTTCAGCCTGATGCTAAGGACATAGCCGTGCTTGCCTATAGCCTTTGGGAAAAACGCGGTTTTGCTCATGGCGGCGATGTGTCTGACTGGTTTGCTGCCGAGGCTATACTGAAAGGCTAAAGGCTGGTTTGCTGCCGAGGCTATGCTGAAAGGCTAAAGGCTGGTTGCGCTGCAGTTGCTTACTTTGGAAAAACGATAACTGAGTCCCAGTTTTTGTATTTTTCTATGACATCGTTGCCTAAGCGTGGCACCTCGGTCTCAGCGATGAGCGGTGTCTTGCGCACCGAGAAAGCAAAGGGTCTCGATGCTTCTTTGCCGAGCTGGGCTACTTTGTCGAGCGGTGTGTTTGGTGATTGTTCCATGGCGGTAATTACTGGCACGCCCTTGGCTCTCAAAAGATCTGCGGCTGAACGATTGGCGCCCTGGGTGGTGTCGGCGCCGTGCATGTGCCCACCATAAAAGACAACTTTGTTGTGGCGGTCTTGGTCGAGCATACCTTTGATGCCGACGGCGATTGTGTTGTCTCTCTCTTGATAGGTTTTGGCGTCTCTATCACCAGTGCCGGTGTCGACGCCGACAACTTTTATGCCTGCCGCTCTGGCTTGGTCGATCATATTGGCAAAATCGCGGGTGCGAAAGGCTTCTGGCAAAACGTTTAAGTTTTTAGATTTGTCATAGCGCGCCAAGACCTCTGGTGATACCTCTAAAGCTAAATGGGTGGCGCCGGCTTGCCGCAGCTCTTTGATTGAATCGGCAGTAAACTTTTGCAGGCGCGGATTTTCAGAGTGTTGTTCGCCTAGCATCAAGACTCGATTCTTTTTCAAACCTTCAGCCAGATGTTTGCCGGGCTCTTCGGCTGCACCCTTAAGCTCGTCAGCAAGCGGTTTGTCGGCTCTTTTGTTTTTTTCGGTTTCACCTGCTTGCCATTTTTTGTAGGCATCTAGATTTTGACTGGGCAGGCTGTCTTTGCTTTGTGGGTGCTCGTTTAGAAAGCGACCAGCTGAAGCCCCCGCTTTTTCCAGCTCAATAAATGCCTGGCGCTCGGTAGGTGTTTTGAGCGCTTTCATGAGGGCTGGGTTATTCATTTGTTCGAGGCTTAGCCCCTTGGTATAGCCCTCAGCCTTGAGTGTCTTGTCCACAGCCTGGGCTTCTTCTAGTTTGCCTGGCTTCATTAGCCCAGCCAAATTGTGCAGCCGGCGGTTTTGCTCTTCAAAGGTGGCGTCACTGCCGTTCACTTTCAATTCATGACCGTAGCCATCTACTTTTCCCCTCATTTGCTCAAGGGCTGCCAGAGTCTCTTTCGCTCTCTCTTGACCAAATTTGCCAATCATTTCTCGCATGGCATTGTTTCTATAGGCATCGGGGGCGACCATGCCACCTAGAGGCGGCTCTACAACAGTGCCGTCGCCGGTGAGGGCAAAGAAACGTTTTTCAAACTGTGGGTCTTTATCGAACATCGCGCCCAAGTCAGGCAACTTGTCTTTGGTGACACCCAAGCTAAATTCGCCGCTTTTCTTTTGCGCGGGGCCGAGGTCGGCAAAGGCACTTTGAGCAAGCAAGACACGGCTTTCTTGTCTGCCGCTGTCAGTGGACGCGTCAAATGGCTTTATATGCTCGCTTTCAGAGGGCTTCAGGTTGGACATCGCTCAAAATCTTACAAAACAAGACCCCGGATAAATACACTGAGCGTTTCCGCCCAGTATATATTTACCCGGAGTCCAGTCTTCTCTCTTGCGTCTTTCTCGAAAAGCTTGTTAGTTCTGCGCCTTTGTTTGGCGTGCTTTTGTGGTTGTGCTGGTTGTGCTGCTTGCCTGCACGCGCTTGCCAAAGCCGCCGCCGAATTCCGCTCTGTTCATAGAGCTCTTTAGGCTCTGTCTTTGTTCTGGGGTGAGAATTTCAGCTGTTTTTACCATGCTGTCGCTCATTGTGTCGTCTAAGGCTTGCTTTTGTGATGCTATCTCGCTGCGCAGCCGCCTGAGCTCGTTTTGGTCGAGTTTTGAGCCAACTAGAGCCGAGCGGAAGTCTCTTTCTAGCGATTGCAGTTTGAGGTGGATAGGCGCCGTCTGGTCCTGGGTTTTGCTGCGCAGAGCCGAGATTTTTTCCATCTGGGCTTCGCTCAGGTCTAATTCGGCAAGTGGCAAGCCCATCGGTCCGCCCATGTGGGCGCCCATCTGACCCATTGGTCCTCCCATTTGACCCATGGGGCCACCCGGTCTGCCCATCTGACCCATCTGACCCATAGGTCCGCCCATGGCGCCTCTTGGACCGGCTCCGCCTCTGCTGGCTCCAAACTGTCCACCACCGGGCGGTCCGAAGCCACCACCACCGCCGGGAGGTCCGAAGCCACCGCCGCCGCCGGGAGGACCGAAGCCGCCACCGCCGCCGGGAGGTCCGAAGCCGCCACCACCACCGGGAGGCGGCGGGCAGTCATCGCCGCAGCCCATTTCGTCGAGGTTTACAGTCAGTGAGGGGTCTGATTGCGCCAGAGCTTTCTGATTGGTCATAGCAAGGATTCCTGAGAGAGCCATACACACTAGTAAAGTCTTGCGCGTTCTTGTGCTTAAGTAGGTCTTTCGTTTCACTGTTCTGTCCTCGTCTGGGCTTGTACATTCATCAAACCCGATGAATGTAAAGCAATTATTTGGGACTTATGAAGATTGTTTTGCCTTTCTGTGAGGGCAATTCAGAATTCGCCGGCTTCGATGGCATCTTTTGCATCTTTCAAGCTAAGACCGGTTGCTTGTCTGTAGACCTTGAGTGCTTGAAGTTTTTGCCCTTTTTCGACCAGTCTGGCAATTTCTTTTCTGCACTCGGCACTAATTGACTTGTTTGCTGACTGACTGCCTGCTGCCCTGTCTAGCTCATTTGAACTGTCTGTATGGTCTGCCCCATCTGCTGACTCTGACTCTTCCTTGAAGCTCACCATCTCTAAAAGTGAATTGCCCGCGGCAACTCTATCGATGATTTCCTTTGAGCTTTTAAGGTCTCTGCCGCTGCTGCTTCTCAGTAGTTTTAATGCTTCGAGGCGTTTGTTGTTTTTCAACAATATAGCGATTTTTTCGGCGTCTTCTTTGCTGATAGAAACTTTCCCAATGGGGCGAGAGGGGCGCTTGAGCCGGTTTTCGCGCTCTGTGGTGATCACCCGAACCACAAAGGTCAGCAAAAAGGCGGCACTGAAGGCGCCGAAGCCTGCATATAGCAGTGTTTCGTTGTTCATTTCGCTTTTCTCGTTTGTTTTAGCATTTGACGGCGACCACAAAGAGTCTGGGGAACGGCATGAGGGTTTTGCCGTCGCTGCGCGGGGGCAGGGTGCGGTTTATTTCATCGCAGTAGAGCTTGAGAAAGTGCTCTTGCTCTTTTGTATCGAGAGGGGCGAGGAAGGGTCGCATGCCGGTGCCTGAGAGCCATTTTGCCACGCCTTGAGCGCCGTCCATAACGTGATAGTAGCGGGTCTGCCAAATATCGATATGGTTGGCTAAAGGCAGTAAAATTTCATAGTACTGCTCGGCGCTCAGCACCGGCACTTCTTGTCTGACGGCAGTCAAGTCTGCTTGCCAGAGCCCTTGCGATTTGCCAAGCAATGCGGTTGTGCGCATGGCTTTATGGGTTTCTTCGTTGTGATTGTTCGGCATCTGGATCGCCAGGCAGCCGCCGGGTTTTAACGCTTCAAATAGTTTCGGCAAAAGGCTTTGGTGATCTTCAACCCAGTGCAGGGCAGCGTTTGAAAAAATCAGGTCATAACCATCTTTACTTTCAAAACTCTCAAATTTTCCTATGTCACCCAAGGCAAAACTTATGTCAGGGTGGTCTCTGCGGGCTTGCTCAAGCATTTCGGCGCTGTTGTCGATACCCAACACCGCTGCTTGGGCAAAGCGCTTTTTGACAATTTGACTGCTATTGCCTGGTCCACAGCCAAGATCGATAGCTTTGCTTACATGCTGAGGGGCAAGGGGCACCCGCATTATTAGTTCAAGAGCCGGTCTGGTGCGCTCTTGCAAGAACTGGCTGTAAAGATCGGCGTCCCATTCGAACATTGTTTAGATTATGTCTTTGACCAGGTAGAGCGGGCGATTTTTTGATTCTTCGTAGAGTTTGCCCACATACTCGCCGATAATGCCCAGGCAGAGCAGCTGAATGCCTCCTAATAGCAAAATCAAGATAACTATTGAGGTCCAGCCGATGATGGCTGTATGAAAGACGTATTTCACTATTAGTGCATAGATGCCATAAAGAAAGCCTGCCAGTGCAGAAAGTAGCCCGCAGAAAGTTGCCAACCTGAGCGGCACTATAGAGAAACTGGTCAGACCTATCCAAGAAAAGCTAAGCATGCGGCTTAGTGGATAATGAGTTTGTCCGGCAAAGCGAGCGGAGCGGTCGTATTCCACAGTCGTCTGATTGAAGCCCAACCAAGCCACCATGCCGCGTATATAGCGGTGCTTTTCTCTCAGACTCTTGAGGGCGTCTACAGCCCTGCGGCTCATTAACCTGAAATCGCCCACATCTACCGGAATATCTACATGGGCTATCTCGCGAATTAGCCGATAATAGATTTTGGCGGTGAGCAGCTTGAAGGTCGTTTCGCCTTCTCTTTTGCGTCTTTTAGCATGTACGACATCGTAGCCCTCTTGCCATTTTGCAGCCATCTCGGGAAAGAGCTCGGGCGGGTCTTGCAGGTCGCCGTCAATAACTATAACGGCGTCGCCCTGGGCCAAGTCGATACCAGCGGTGATGGCAAGTTGATGACCAAAATTGCGGCTGAGATCAACAATTTTGATATGCGGATTAGCCGACTTTTGAGCTTTCAGGTTTTCAAGTGTGCGGTCTCGACTGCCGTCATTGACAAAGATAATTTCGTAGCGAAAAGGCATGCCATCGAGTACCTGGGTGAGGCGCTTGACACACTCTGCCGCTCCGGCTTCTTCGTTGAACATAGGCACGACGACGCTGATAAATGCTCTGGTGTCGCTGGCGGTGTCGGTCATGCCCGGTGTATATATCCTGTTTTTAATTAAGTTTGCTTGACTGAAATATTATAGCTGTCTCAATCGCCCCGCATAGTATCAGTGTTTTCAAGATAAGCGGCGAGATGTCAGGCGCTTGTGCGATGGCTCTATTTACAACTATTGTCAGGTGCTCGCGCCGGCGCGCTAACTTGCTGATTGCTCAAGATTTGAAAGAGTTTACAGATTTGGTAGTCGCCAAGCACGCGGCGCAAAGAGCTAAGAAAAGAAAGCTTGTCATTATCTCAGGTTCTCGGGGATGACTTATAAGCGGCCTACTTCATAGTTTTAGGTCTCATTTTCTTTCAGATAAATTGCGGAGTTTTTCCACTCTTCTTCTCGCCAATATCTCACGCACCCAGACCTCGAAGATTTACTTTGTCCGCGTTCGGCAAAGAGGCTTAGAACATGCTCTTAGAGCAGCGTTCTGAGCTTAAGTTTTCGAGAATGAGATAGATGCTTGTGCGAGCCAGCGCAGTTTGGAGAGCTGCGTCATGGTAGAGGCTCTGCGATTTTCTTCCGACTACTTCATCCGAAAAAAGCACACAGAACTTGCTGCGGATGCGCGTTCTCTCATGAGAACCCGCTAATGGAAAACGAAGGCCGAGGACCGGCTTTCTATTGAGAGTAGATCGAAAATGACTCAAGTTAACCTCTCCAAGACCGTCGGCGTCGAGGACCAGACCGTCGGTACTCCCGATCCCGCTTCCACCGGCTCTGCCGTTACCGCCAATCCGGAACCGGCTGTGCCGCCGCCGGAGAATCCTCCGCTTCTGCTGCCCGCGCCGGTCTATCCGGGTGGTCTGGACCCCGCCAAGCTGGCGCTCTTCTCTGAGCAGATGAAGAAGCTGGAAGCCGAACTGAAGAACATCTTTCCCGAGCGCGAACACCTGGTCTCGCAGCTCGTCTTTGCCCTCCTCAGCCGCGAGCATGTGCTCGTGCACGGCGTCTTCGGCACCGGCAAGTCTGACTTGCTCAGTGCCCTCTACTCTTGTTTCGAGACCCCGACCGTCTTTTCGATCGCGCTCAACAAGTTCATGAGCGAATCGCATGTGATTGGCGTGCCCAATCCCAAGCAGATGCGCGAAGAAGGCGTGCTCAACTATCAGCGCGAGGGCGGCATCCTCGACGCGCACCTGGTCGAACTCGACGAAGTGCTCGACGCCAATGCGCCGCTCTTGCGGGTGCTGCTCGGCATCTTGAACGAGCGCACTTTCAAACGTGGTCGCCAGGTCGAAAAGGCTCTGCTGCACACCGCTGTCGCCTCCACCAATGGTGATCCGGTGGCTGTGGTCAAGTCTGCACCTGAGCTGGGCGCCGTCATCGACCGCTTCATCTTCATCGCCAAGGTCAACTATCTCGAAGCTGCCGAGAGCCGCCGGCGCATGTACGCCAAGTTTGTCGGCGATGAGCGCCCCAGCGTGCGCATCAGCTTCGACGACCTGGTGGCGGTCTCCAATCTGGTTTGCGGCAGCGAAATCGCCCTCGACGCCGAGTTCTTGGCAGTCTATGACGATGTCATTCAGGCCTATCGCAAGGCCTACGAGAAGGACCAGACAGTCAAGATCTCCGACCGGCGCGCTTGCAAGCTGATCAAGCTGGTTCGCGCCTCGGCCGCCATCAACGGGCGCAGCGAAGTTTCTTTCGAAGACCTCTACGCCGTGCGCTGGGGGCTTTGCGTCGGCAACGACCGTTCGCAGCACGAGACCTTCATGAAGGTGGCCAAGCCCATCGTCGACAAGGCTATCGAGCAGAAGAAGCAGTCCTTCGACGAGGTCTGCGTGCAGCTGCTCAAGAAGTACGAGTCTGAGATTCCCACCCTCGACGACAAGACCCCGCTCTCGAACGACGAGCTGGTGCAGCTGATTCGTCAGGTCGGCGCCCTCGACAAGCAGATTCGCGAGGTCAAGCCGCAGCTGCCGTCCAATCTGGACTTCCAGAAGAAGATGCGCGAGCGTCTCGCCGCCCTCTCTGCCAAGCTCAACGACCGCCTGCTGCCGGTGAAGTGAGGTCTCTATGTCTTGGACCGCATTTCTAATGTCTCTAGGGCTGGGGGGCCTCTGGGTCTACCTGGCCTACAAGCTCTCGCAGCTGCTGCAGAGTTTCAGCAGCAAGGGTAAAGGCAAGGGTCAAGGTGAAGGAGACGGTGACGGCGACGGCGAGAGTGCCGCTGATAAAGCTGCCCGTGAAAAGCGCGAGAAGGAAGAGCGCGAGAAGCGAGCAGAGCAAGAGCGGCAACAACGCAAGGCTGAGCACGCTCGCAAAGTGGCTCAGGCAGAGGACATTCTGCGCGCTAACCCCACCTTGAAGGACTATGCCGAGCACCTGGCAAAAATCAGGGACGACAAAACCCTGACCGATGCTGAGCGTGCCGAGGCTGTCGCCAAGTCGGTGCCCGCACACATTTTGCATATCTTGCATGTGGCGGCCACCCAGAAAGACATCGATATGGACCTCGACACCAAGGTGGGCGAGACCAAGTCGATGTTTCCCACCAACGACATTCAGCCCATGCCGATTAGCGGCGTCGAGCAGATGTCTGATGTGCTGCCCGAGCAGCTTATGCAAGACGACGACGTTTTCTTTGACAGGTTGGCGCAGGAAGATCTGCTGGTTATGCAGCCCTACACCCGCACTGTCGAACGCAAGACTCTGCACATTCTGCTCGATGTATCCAACTCGATGACCGAGATGATGAAGAACGGCATGCCCCGGCACAGCTGGTCTCGCGGCATCACGGTCAGTCTGCTTGCCAAAGCAGTGAACGGCGAAGCGTCTTACATGCTGCGCCTGTTTTATGGTGAACAAGGAAAGCTCATTAAAATCACCACGCCGGATGAGGCGCGCGTCTTTATCGACCAGTTGATGTCGACTGCGGCGAGCTATAACGGCACCAATATCTTGGGGGCTCTGCAAGTGGCTTGCGACGATGTGCGCAAGAACAAAGACAGCGGCGATATGGCAGACGTGCTGCTCATCACCGACGGTCAGCACCTCAACGAGTATGGACAAATGACTGTCGGCAAGGTGAAAGCTTTGCTCAAAGATGACGTCAAACTCCATGTCGCAGCCATCCACGTCGAATCGGAGGTCCTGCGCCAATGCGCTACTTCCTATCAGATCTTCCGATGAACAGGCAGAGATAAGAAAATGAAGAACTCGAAACTGAAAATCGCGCTCGTCATCATTGCCATTGCCGGTGCCCTCGCCGGTGCAGTGATGAGCTTTTGGAGCGGTTGGCTGGTCTACAGTCTGCCGCTCAAGTCTATGGACGGTGGTGCCATGACGCACCTCGCCCTCGGTATCGCTCTCATCGTCGGGGCGGCCATTTACATGCTCAAAGACAAAGAGCGTTCTTTGCCTGTGGTGCTGACTTTCATCGCGCTGGCGCTGTACCTGCAGTTTGTCTTTCAGGGACAGGTGCACAAGCAGTACGAGCTGCAGATGAAGCTGGAATCGGCGGCTCCGACCGTGCCGGCTGTGACCAAGCCCGCACCGACGAAGCCTGATAGCGGCAAGCCGACCGACAAGGGCGCCAAGCCCTGATAGCGGCAAGTCGACCGACAAGTACGGCGCTAAGCCCTGATAGCGGCAAGCCGACCGACAAGAACGCCCTGATGCCGGGCTAGAAAAAGGACTAGATTCAAGACTTTGGCTAGAAGCACTGCTCCCCTCGCGGGCACGTGCTTCTAGCTTCTTTTTCTTTTGAGATTAGATAGACGACCGGTCTATTATGATTGTGGGTAAAGTGGTTAGTTACTGCCAAGATTGGCGGTGAAATCATTCGGTTATTGGCTTAATGAGCAGATCTTTGGTGGTCAAGGTAATTGAGCGTGTCTTTAGGTTAGTCCCAGTGACTGAAAGCTTGAGCTGCGCGGCGAATGTCTTTTCCTCTGCATATCTTCGAATATTGATAAAGTCTTGTTCGAAATAGATGGGCTCTAGGTATGCAACCCCATTGCGGGCTCGCCCGGAGATTGAGGTTGCCCAAGGTGCCTTCATGAATTGGAAGTTGTCGAGACTAATGCTCCACATTGAAGGAATGTCTCTAATCGTCTTGATCGAGGCACCCTTTAAATCAAGGCTAAATGCCGAGATTCTTTCATCGGACTTTAGTCCAAGTGCCTTGACGGAGATGGCCCAATTGCTTTGATTTTCGGCGGCTAGAGACGGAATAGCCGCTATAAGCATGACCAGCAAGCATGAGAGCATGAGTTTCATAACTATCCGACTCCTTTGCTTTAGAACCCTGCCGCCTCAATAAATTTACCATTGCAATATGCCTTGGTGACTACTGCTAAAGCAAATGAGTTCTATAGTGCAGATTTAGGATATCTAGGGCTTTTCTATGTCTTCGAGAAAACTAGACAGTTCTTTTTTGAATTCGCCGTTTGCGCCGTAGGCCAGGTGTTTGCCATCAGGCAGAACTACTAACTTTGCCACTGGTCTGGCGTGTTTGCAAAGTTCGATCGATTCTTGCACAGGAATTTCAGTGTCGCGCAGACCATGGAAGGCGAGCAGGGGAGGGTGTTCTGCTCTCATGTAAGATAGAGTGTCAATATCTATACCGCCGAACATCCAATCGGGGTAAATATTGAGCCACGGCATCCGGCGCTTACCAACGCTGCTGAGAGAGCTAAATCCAGACTGAAAGATGATTGCTTTCAACGGTCTTTGTGTGCTTAGGTAGCCACTAATGCCGGTGCCAAACGATTGCCCGAAAGCAATGATGTAATTGGGCTCATAACCCACCTCTCTGAGGTGCTCATAAGCTGAAAGAGCGTCAATTTTCGCCCCTTCTACGCTAATTTTGCCTTCGCTTTTGCCAAAACCTCTATAGTCGTACATAAAGACAGAGCCGAATTCGTACAGCATGCGGGCGTGGTCCAGTTCTAGATAAACATTGTTTCCTTTGCCGTGACTGAGCAAGAAAACTCTCTTGCTTTTGGGATTTCTGAGCAAGAGAGCGTGAAGCTTTAGACCATTACTAGTGAAGTAAAGTTCTTCTAGCTGAGCGCCTGGCAGACTGGTCAAATAGCCCTCAGGTATTGCTCTTACTCGCTTGTCTGTACTAGGGAAGATAAGGAAATTGTATAGAGGTAAGTTAAGAGGAGAGATAAGAAAATAGAGTCCAAGCAAGGAGTAGATGCTTAGGGCTATAGTTCTTGTTTTGCCTTTCATTTTTGGGTATTGTTCTTGAATATCGTATAGGTGAAGATTGACGATTTGGTCATTATAGCTTGAGCGATGAAAAGCGAAGCGACGCAGACGGCTGGTAGGAATGGAGCAGTGCAATGACCGAGGAAAATAGTTCAGGTGAAAGACCAAACGGCTGGTGGCCAAATTGTTCTGATGGCTTTTCTGATATTTCGGTGTCGTTAGATAGTGTTGAAACACAAAACGGGGCGCCGACAGCACATCTGAAATGTGAGCGTCAGAACTATCTGCAAATGGACTGCCCTAAGCTGACTAAAAGCTGCTCGCCGGATGAGTTTCGAGGTGCCAGGGTGAGAATGACCGGCTGGGTGAAGACCAAGCTAACGGCAGGCTCAGCCAATTTGTGGATTCGTGTTGATGGCGATTGGCCAACTCAGCCTATTCTTGCTGCCCATTTCGACAACATGCACGACCGCCCAATTACCGGTGAGACCGACTGGAATGGCTATTCGTTAGTCGTCGATGTGCCGAAGACAAGCAAGATGATTGTCTATGGCATTTTCTTGCGAGGCATAGGCGAGCTTTGGCTCGGTGATGTTCAGATAGAGAAGGTTGGTGCTGATACACCGTTTACTGGTAAAGACTGGAAGTGAGACCGGAATTGAGATCGGAATTGAGACCAGTTCAGTCGCTTCGACCTCAATCTGCTGAAATCAAGCAGGGCTTTGTTGGTTTTTTCAGAATAAATCTCTGTTAGAGTGAACCCTTGAAGTTCAACGACTTGCCGGCGTGACAATCTTGATCGAGGCGTCGTTAAGAGAACCAAAACACTGCTCTATTGTTCCTTGTTCTAAGGTCTTGAAGCTACCTATAGCTTCGATTCGTTTTCCGCACTCAAATTTTTCTATGCCTTTGAAATGTGGATTCAGTTCTATGTTTAACGCTTCTCTTCTGAATCCTAGCTCATAAGATTCACGTGTAGGGTAGAGATAAAGTATGGTGTTAGACTCGCATCCCTTTGATTTGCTTAGATAGCCGATAACTCCAACCATTTGTCCTAGGTATTTGTTGGGTTCGCCGTAAAGTGAGAATATCGAAATTCTGCGAACTTTGCTGTAGGGATTTCTTGCTATGTCGCTATTTATGTTAGGCTGGTGTAGATATTCACTTCTGATTTTGCCAAAGTTGCCTTCTTCGGCTCCTCTTATCTGCCAGGCTTCGGGTGCCATCTCGCTTGATGAGCTCGCAGATCCGGTCAAAGCTAGGGCAGCGAGTCCAAACATCAGTCTCAGTTGTTTGGGGTTTCGGCTCTTACCGTTCATTCTGAAATCTTCTCCCTATTTAAACCCATCAATATTTCTGCCAATTTTTATATCTATCTCGGCAATCTGGTTAAATTTTTGCGGTTTTGCTCTTCTTCGAAAGAGCTTTTACATGCCTTATTGAAGCCTCTTCCAGCAAGCCGAATGCTTGTTCGCTGGTTGATTGTTGAAGGCGTTTGAAAAATCCGATTGCCTCTATTCTATTGCCTGTTGCAAATTTTTCTAATGCCTTGAAGTTTGGATTTACTGAAATAGTCAAGCTTTCTCTCGGGTACTTCAGTGCGAACGCTTCGCGCGTTGGATAAACTTCCAGTGTTATCTTGCCATCGCTGCTTGAGGTTTTTGAAAGGTATCCTATTACACCTATCCAAGTCTCGTCGTAACTGGATGGGGCGCCGAAGAGAGTGAGCATTGAAACTGGTTTGACCTGGCTGTATGGGGTCTGCACAGAGTCGCCGTCACCTTCGATGGAGGGCTGATGTTTGAATGTGTTTCGAGTTCTTCCGCAGTTACTTTTCTCTGGATCTTTTATTACCCAAAATTCGGGCGGTAGCGCGGCTGCTGCTGCTAAGTGCCATGCGGAAGCAAGAGCAAAAAGACCAGCAAAAGACACAGCGAGCTTTTTCTTAAAGTGTTTCAATTCAATTTGCCTTGCTCTGGAAACCTTCCGCTTGGACCTTATAGCACGGCTTCATCGAAAGAGCTACAGCCACCGTTTTGCGAATCGCTTGCATTCTTGATTTTGCCTAGGGAATTTCCCTTACCTTGTAACTTTCCTTTGGTTTGAGTAAGCCGGTTGCAGCTTGTAGGCCGGCAACCGATACTGAAAAAAAATACTCTTGCCGGGGATTCAATTTCCGGAAGAACTGCTTCCTGTTTTTTCTGCTGGATTTTACATTTTTATCTCGCTCCGCTTAAGTTTGCAAAATGCAGTCGAAAATCTATCGAAAACTTCTGGGTTCAATGCGGAGTCTTCTCAATCATTACTTTCAAGCCGGGTACCCATTTTTTCGAGTCGTCTGCATAGTAGAGATAAGCCTGGCTTGCGCTGCCTGTGTATTTTCCTGGAACTGATGCCACGACACTGAGTGGTACTTGTATTTTCTCTGCTGGCGCCAATGCGCGCCAGTAGAGCACGACTTTTTGACCGTCTACATCATAGTGAGCTATCGCTCCTTTTTTGACGAGTTCCTTAAGTTGCGCATGTCTAGGCTCAATGCCGCCAGGTAACTCAATTATTGCAATAGGCATCGGCAGAGCCTTCTTGGTCAGATTCTCCATTACCACCAAGATTTCGCTGGCTTGCCCTTCAGTTAGATGGTCGCTGGCGAGTTTAGCAGACATAGAAACCTGACAGTCTTTTGAACTTTCTGGGAGGTTGGTGTTGTAATTGATGGCAATTGAGTATGGCATCTTAATTCCACCCTCAAGAGCCAATTCAATTGTGTGTTCTCCATGCGTGAGTAGTTCGTTGAGACTTGGAAGTTTGACTAAGTCAACGCATTCTTTGTCGAAGTTCTGCCAATCTCCTATTGGCTTACCGTCACAAATGAGTCTGACTTTGCCGGGTTGTCTTTCGGCTTTGTTCTGAGTATCGTAGGCGATGATTGCTTTGAGAGCCAGCACAGTTGATTGAGTTGAGCCGAAAGCACCGTTTTTAGAAATCTCAGCTAAATAAGAGATACCCTTTGCCGCATTTGCGGCGTAGACCGGGTCTTTGAGCCAGGCTAAGGTCGCCAGCGCCGTAGCTTGTATGTGCATATTGCTGTCGCAACTGCCGAGGACTGTGGCTATGGCACCGTTAACGCTGCCGTCTTGCATCTGCAGTTTTGCCAGTTTTGCTCTCAGTTTTGCTGCCAAATCTTTATCTGGTGAATTTGCAAAAGCATTGGCCGCTAGTGCAGTTACATAGCTGTTTTTGGTACTTTCGGCATGTTGAGCGAGCGATGCCAGCTCTTGTTTGAGATCTTCTGCATTCTGTCCTGATTCTAGTAGTGCCCAGACAATATAGGCATCAGTGGCCTCTTTGTCGGCGCTCCAGAGTCCGTGCACCACAGATTTAAATCCTCCGCTTCCATCTCTTTGTTTCAGTATCCACTCTCTAGTAGCTGCAATCATTTGAGCGTCTACTGGTTGTACTTTTGCCATATCTGTGAATTGCATTATGCCGTAAGCCGTGAGCGCCACATTGCCGGGATCGCTGCCGTACCAGTCGTAACCGCCGCTGGTGCAGCGATAGGCTAAAAGCTTCTTGTAGGCCTCAGCCAGTAGGCTTTTGGCTTTTTGGCTTTGCTCAAAGGAATTGCTGCTATGACTTAGAAAGTATTGCTGAGCCATCGTTAGTGGATATGAAGTCGATGAGACTTGCTCGAAGCAGCCGTGCGGCTGCTGTATCAAGACTTCTAGGGCGCTAGTTAGCTTGCCGACTGGTCCTGGGTAGACCTGGGCGGTTGTGTCCATGCTGAATGGCACCATCTCTTTATCTATCGATAAACTAGCTTTAGCGATTTTGCCTGGTTCGATTAAGCCTCCCTTTGTGTCCTGCTTTGGAAAACCGGTATGATTGACCTTTATCATTCGGGTAATTTTGTCTTTATAGTCATCGGCGTTTACTTCAAGCGAGATTTTGTTTTCACCATCATTCGCTAGAACTAAGATAGGAAGGAAAGTTCTCAATCTTTCATCTGTTTTGAGGCTAGATGGAAATTTTGGTGATTCCAAAAGCTTGAAGCCCTTAGGCAGATTTGGCTGTACTTTGAGAGCCTTAATGGGTTTGCCAGAGCCGTTTACGACATTAATAGGCAATAGCATTGTGTCGCCCTTTGTTACCTCTAGAGGCAATTTCATTTCCGCATAAATTGGGCGTACTGATTCTATTTCTTTATGGGTTGCGCTGAGCGCGCCTTGTGCGGTGAAACCATCAGTTGCCACTCTAAATGCTGTTACACTATCGTTTAAATCGAACTCAGCGGTCGCTTCACCAGTTTCGGCATCTGTGTTCAGAGCTGCATTCCAATAAATCGTATCTGTAAATTGATCGCTTCTAGATTTTTCAAGAGGCTGGGTGGTCTTATGCGCAAATACTCTGATGTATATGAGTGCATTTTGGGGATTGAAATAAGTGAATCTGTCTATCGATGATTCACTTAGTCCTGGAATCAGCGGTGAAATCTTTTGTCGCCTTTCTGACCTACCGGTTGTGTAGTAGCGCTCGTCAATTACAGATGGTTCCACCTGAAACAAGTTGAGGTCTCTTGGACCTTCTACTCTTCCAATTTCATTGTTCCGTTCGTAGGGAGTTGGTCTTCGAACAAAGGCGCCCGGCGGGACTGAAGAGTAACCCTGTGACTCGCCCGCCTTTTTAGGATAATTTGGTGCGACAACTGGATTTTCAAAATCTAGCCCATCTCCTATTCTTCCGTTTATTGTCGAGGAATGCTGAAGTCTTATTTCCTCTACGCAAAGTGATGTTCGTGCCTTGTCCCCATTTTTATCATAGAAAGATCTCAGATCCTGAAGCGCAAAACGTCTCCATCCTTGCGTTCCTAGCAGTAAGTCAGTGGCAAGCGATGCTTTTGGATTGGCCTTATCGAAGTAGATAGCTGCATCAGCCAGGTCTTTTACTTCCGGCTCAAGGAAGAACATGACAGGTAAGGCTGGCGCCTGTTCACGTTTCTCCACGAGCTGAATCGTGCTTTCGTCGGTAATTGTGATACCAAGACAGGCGGCAACAGGTTTTCCCTTCGAGTCTGTGGTCTTGAACGTTATCTTTGCCCTATCGCCGGGCGAATACTTCTCTTTGTCAGGTTTGATATCGATTTTGATGTTCTTTGATGGTTCTTTGAAGACCAACCTTTCTGCCAGAGGATTATCATTCCTGTCATAGACTGTCACGGTCAACACTCCGTCGGCACTGCCACCAGCCGGAAGCACAACAGCTTGTGATGGGATGGTGCTCTTCCCAGGTGCCGGCACGGTTGGTAGGTATAATTCAGTTGCGATTAGCTCCTTTTCTTTCTTGGAGAGCGTTACCCTAACGGCTCCTTCTGTAGATCCGACATTGACTATAACGGCTTCGTTTGCTTTGTAAGTATCTTTGGCTGCTCTAATGACTGCACCCTTCGGTTTAACCGCTGGTAGTTCATAAAGCTTCTCAAAGCCTGCGGGTGTATTGATCTTGAGGAAGTACTTCTTGTCGGCTTCTGGGGAGAATTCAAAACGTCCACGCCCTTCATGTTCAGTACGGAAGCTTGCTACTGCTGTTGAGCTTCCTTCTGGAAGTATTGAACCCTCTAAGTCGGCTGGCTTGCCGTTGGTTTGCAGTGCTTGCAAATAAACTCTGTTTTGCAATCCGGCAACTAGGTCGCCGCCCTCAGGATAGATTTGTAGGTCTACAAACTTAACAAGTATTGGAATAGTCTTGGCTGCCGACTCTACGACGCCGCCGTCGGCTATCGTCAATGAGAGTGTGCCGTCACCTCGTTCAATCTTTTGGGGTAGATTCAGACTAACCGTGCATCTGCCCGCTGCATCAACGACCGACGAATCACCAGTTATCGTTTCGCCGTCGACAATTCCGTTGACCGTAACTTTGGCATTCTTGGGAAATCCTCCCTCTGCCCTCTGCACCTCAAGTGTCGCGGTGACTTTATCGCCAGGTCCATAACCGTCTCTGGCAAAAACAATTTGAGAATTTAGTCTAGGTGCTCTGTAGGCGCGCACATCAAATTTGCGAGTAGCCGGCGGATAGCCGGTAGGATAAACCACAGTGACGGTGTACTCTCCGCCGGGGGCGTCTATGGGAATGGGCCATCCGTGAGTCAAAACGCTGCCAGAGATTTTGCTTGCAACTTGGCGTTTGACTTCTCCCAGCGGTCCTCTGATAGTTATCGTTCCAAACTGAGCAAGATGAGGTGGATTATTCAACGGTTGGTGATCGCTGGCACGCAGTAACACCCCTCTTATCAGGACATTCTCTCCTTGGCGATATATCTGTTTGTCACAGCTTAGGCAGGTCAAAAACATACCGTTGCTGTTGGCAATTAGAGGCGCTGGCTGGATTGCTTTTGCCTGTAGTTTGGTTGATGCTTGTGCTTGTTGTTCTTTATCGTCTGCTTTGGTTGTGATGGAGGCGCTTTTTGATTGGGGCGACGATTTTGTCTTGCGTATTGAGTTTTGCGTCTTTATTTGACTCTGCTGTGGCTTTATCTTTGTAGCGCTGTCTTTGTTTACAGCCCAGGCAAGACTCAAATTTGAGAAGACCAAGATGCTAAGTAGTGGAATAAGGCGATGCCTGAGGCTAACCCGACCCTGAGAAGGCACCTGCGCCATTTTGAATACCTCGCAATGAAGTTTTGCAGGCATCTGCATCTTGGTGCCTGAACTAGTGAAATTCGGTACATTTTAGCAGCTGTCCTTGCGAACAGCTAGACCTAATGCCTGACGCTATTTTGGCTGTTAAATCTAATTTGCTGTTGGTTGAGATTTTTGCGAGTTGTCTGTGGCTGCATTCTTATAGTTGGTGCAAACTATTTTGTTTGGCGCAGTAAGAGTCTTGCTTTCCTTGGGTTTGAGTAAGCCGATTGCAGCTTGTAGGCCGGCAACCGATACTGAAAAAGATACTCTTGCCGGGGATTCAATTTCTGGAAGATTTGCATTTTGCTGCCTGTCTATGAGCCTGCTGAATGAACCAGGGCTTTGCCTAAGCAGCATGAATGCTTGCGAAAGACTGAAACTAAACAAAAGCTAATGAAAACCAATCACCTCTTGGCAACGTATTAGGATGTTCATCATGTTCTTTACGCGAATGCCCCAATATCAGAGGATGGTTTGATGTCTGTGACAGCAAAGCTTTGTTTGCGCTGCAAGCAGAAGGATATTACCGATTTTAGTACTTGTCGATACTGTGGAACTGCATACAAAGTTTCAGAGGCGATTCATCAGAGAAATGTCGAGACTGTTAGAAGTACAGACTGGAAGATTGTGCTTATCTGTTTGTTCTGGCTGATACCGGTTGGATGGCAGTTTCTTAGCACAAGACCCTGGTTTAGTACTGCCACCGCCACTGCCACCATTCGTTCAATCGATTATATGGCTCGGCCGAGATCTTACAGCTATCGTCGCAATCGAAGCCTGGTTGATAGTGTCTCTATCAAGTATCAGTACTCAGCAAAGAATGGTGAGACTAGAGAGAGATGCATGCAGACACCGCTTCTTCCCGTCAAAGCAATACCGGTGGAAGTATTCGGTATCAAGGAAAATAGCTCGGTGACTGTTTACTACGACCCAAATGGTTCGGGACAATCTGTATGTCCGCAAATCGGCGATGGTCTTACTTTGCTACTGGCGGTTGAATATGGCATCTCGATTCTTTTTGTTGGTCTGGTGATGTCAGCCTTCGAGGGCATGACTGCCATGAACACCAGCGAGTCTGTGCCCTTTGCTAAGCGCTATGGCAGTGTCATTACCACCGGCGGGCTATTCTTTGCTCTCTTTGTCATCCCAACAGTATGGCAGTTGTTTTCTCCGTAGTGAAACAAAAGGTTTTTGCTGAACTTCGGCCTGCTATTGCTGAAAGAACTCGGCTGTCTACGGTTCTTGAGCAGGTCTAGAATGAAGTCTAGAAGGCTTTTCCGGTGCCATAGCTTGCATTAGAGTCGCCAAGCGATCATCGAAGAAGCAACTCTAGTAGAATGCATTAAGTAATCGAGCATTTGAGGTCATCATGTCACTTTCGAGAATTAAAGAAGCGGTCGCCAACAAAAAAATGATTTGTCAAAAGTGCAAGAAGCCGGTTCAGAAATTTGAAAAGTACGCAGAGACTATCGACGCTGTTCGCGATGGATTCAACATTCAAGAAATCGAATCTCACGCGACGCGCGTCACTCTCATTTGCAATAACGACGGTTGCGATTGGAAAGAACGCACCGAATACTGGGAGAACTATATCGTCGATTAGTCAATTGTCTTATGTCGACTAAACCCTCGGTAAATCTGTATTGCATACTGGCGAGGGAGTCCCCTGCGGCTGTTGTATTTAGGCGGGGACCAGCAGAGCTGGTGCAGTTGCTTCTGTGGGATCGAAGGACCGATCTTTTCGAAGAGGGTCAATGGCTTAAGGGGCGGATTTATGAGCGCTATTGCGACCTATCGCCATCTGGACGCTATCTTGTTTATTGGGCGGGCAACTTTAAACCTCCCTTTTATCATTGGACTGCAGTCAGCCGACCTCCTTATCTGACAGCGATTTCGCTGTGGCCAAATTACGGTGCTTATGGCGGTGGGCTCTTCGAAAGCGAAGAACGATTACTTCTCTCTTTCCTTTCTAAGCCTGATAAGAAAGGAAACCCTTTGCCCAATGGCTTTGAGGTTGAGCAATGGATTGGTGAATTTGATTGCGCCCTTGGGCATATCGTCGAAAACCGCTTGTCGCGTGATGGCTGGGACCATTTTCAGAATGGTTTTTTCAGACCGGACCGTTACAAGACGGCTTTAACTGGTCCGGTCAGCGATAACTCGTTTTGCATTCTTGAAAGAGACCCTGAATCGCCAGACGCGAGTGGGCAGCCAGGGGTAAAGGAGAGTTTTGGCTATCAGAAAATGGAGAAGGGGAAGATTTTAGATCCTTTTGACCCTATTGATATTTGGCGTAAACAGTGTGGTCGGAATATTTTGGAGATGCGCACACTTGGTTTGCAGCAAGTTGGAGGTCCCCGCTATCCTGCAGAATATCGAGTCATCTGTGCCGAGACTGAAAGCGTTATCTTTGATTTGGGTCGCGCCGACTGGGCTGACTGGGATACAACTGGCGACCTGTTGTACGCCCAAGACGGTTGCATTTTTAGGGTTCATTCAAATAAGCTCGGCAGCCAGGTGTCGCATAAGTTAATTGATCTTACCGATGCTAAATTTCAGCCATTAGAGGCCCCGAGCGAGTTTCAGCGGTGGTGATTTGTGTTCGCCCTGAGAGGAGGCTGGTGCAGTCATGCACTGCAGAGTAAGGCATCGTATACGGTGTCTCATTTTTGAAAGGCTTGGTCTCTTGAAGCTCAACTAACCTTTCTGCTTGTCCTCGCACAGTTTGACTAGATCGACAAGGAATCCTGGAAGCGGCTCATCGGGAGCAGTTGAAAAGCTTTGAGGGTCGGTACCCTGGAATTCATAGAAATAGTATTTGCCATGAAATTGGAATTCAAGCAGATAATGCGCGCTTCGGGCGATGTTAAAGAATGAACGATATTTGTTTTTTTGATAATAGTTGTGGGCATTCTCAATCTTATTGGCGACTTCGGCTAAGTTCATAGGTACTTCTTTGCTCTCAAGTAAAGCCAGTTTGTCTCTGTTTCGTGGGTCGAATGACATGGGCGGCTCATCGGCGAGTCTCTTGCAAGCTAAAGTGCCGTTGGTTGTATCGGGGCTGTTTAGATTGTAGCGAAAGCATTCGACTGGACCGCGTTCTCCACTTCCTATCAGCATTAAGCGAAAGCAGAAATCTGAAGGTAAATTGCCGCATATCTTTTTCTCATCCATGAGTTGCATCAGTCTTTTGACTCGTTCGTCTACCTCTTTTGGGCAGCGCGCTGGAAGGAAAGAAGACTCTGAGCACTTTTCTGCAGCTTCAAGAGAGTCTTTGATTGGCGAGCCCAGGCTGCGCCAGATTGTTGTCCTTAGTGAGAGACCATCAAAGAAAGACCAAATGAGGGTCCATGAAATTAGTGGTTTCAGAATTCTCGACCTAAGCCAGCTTGACACAATCAAGGCATAAAGCAGGTAAAGAGCAGGCAGTAACCAGAACAAAGTACAAGCTGCTTGGTACGACAGAACTGCGTTTAGGTCGAGTCCACAGCGACTGATTAAGTTGCTTAAGCTAAACAATGAAAACGGATAAGCCACGAACCAGATTATTGGAGCAAGCATAGCGAAAGCTAGTTTCCATGCTGCTAAATTACTTGGCTGTGATTTCGGCATGACTTCTAGGAGGCTTTCTTTTCGTTTCTTTTGTACCAGCAAGATTTTGCCGGCTATCTTTGCTCTGGCGATAAATTGTCGATTATTTTTGCGACTATCTTTCGCCAATTATAGTCTAAGATAGAATTTGTCATTGCCGCTTAGGTGGACTGCTATTTGCGCCAACGTGTGAGGTTTCGATTACTTTGAGAACAGTCAATGTAGGGTTTGGTTCAGTGTGAAAAGCGATAATCAAACCGGAACTGGGAAACCGCTAGCTTTAGCGATACTTGCTCTATCGATCTTTGTCTTGCTTTCGCTAGGTACTCTAATTGGTCTTTTAAGCTATTTTCTTTTTGCTAAGCCTTCGGCAGAGAAGAAAGAGAATGATGGTTATTCTGAAGTCAGCGTTGATGGATACTGGAACGCTTACAACTCGGAACTTAGTAACCGAATGGTTGGATATTTGATTGTTAGAGCGTATGACTCAGCTCTGCTTCTATCTATGCTTAAGGGTGCTCGAAAAGTAGACACGGCGCTTACAAAGCACAGAAATAGCTATCCAGAGGCGCACATTGACTTGCAGGACGCAACAGATATCTTTCGAACCGATGAGTACAGAGGTTCGCTTCCCGCCCTTGCGTTTCAAGGAATGCAAGTTTCGGCGGAAGAGAGAGTGTTCGGCAATAGAAAGGCGGCATGCGATGCTGCTAGGTTGCTGTTCAGAGACACAATTGAGTGCAAAAGTGCAGAAACTGATAAGTTCTTCGCTCGGACTAAGCTAATAGACTTGTTGAATTCATCGGTGTCATCTGCAAATAAGAACGGCGAGGAAATTAGGAAGCTGGTTGACGAGAGCCGGTCAGCTGCTGCAAATCTAGATAAGCAAAGAGAGCAGGCTCATCCCTATCTTTTTATTCAGCAGAATCAGGAAGCTGAGTGTCTTGAGAGGCGCTCTTTGAATAGTGAGGCGCTGGCTTTGAGAGAGAAGACCTTGAAGCTTGCTGAGGAAAGAAAATTGAAGGAAATTGATCAGGACTTTCTAAAGGTTTCGCTCGTTAGATGTTTAGCATCGCAGCGTGATTATCAGAAGGCTCTCGCGATAACTGAGGCTCTTTCGAAATCTCATCCTGATAGCTCTTACTATCTTGCAAGCTCGGCTTTTCTAAAGATGTATTTGAAGAGATTCGATGAGAGTGAAGCAGAATATAGGAAAGCCTTGAGTATGGAGAATCCACCAGTATGGACAAGAGAGTCATTGATCGGTTTATTGGTGATGATGAAGAAGTATGATTCTGCTCTTGCTGAATGTGAGAAGCTTATTGAGAAAGCCAAGCCAGAGTCAAAATACTATTGGACAAGAGGTTTTGTTTACGAGAAACTGGATAAGAAAACTGAGGCGGAAAGAGACTTCAAGCAAGCAATAAAGCTAGCGTCTGATCCTTGCGCCTGTGCTCTGCTAAGGTCTCTTTACTATCTTCGATGCAAGAAGCTAAAGGAGGCGCTAGAGGAGCAAACCGTTGCCCTTGCTTTAGTTGATAAGTCTGTTGCAGAGACGGGCTTAGTCGGTAATGCAGAGCCTGACGCAATTAAGGGATATGTTTATGAGTTAAGAGCATCAACCTACAGAGCGCTTGGGCGGAGCAAGGAAGCGGAGGCTGATATGAGAGCCAGTAAGGAATTGAATAACAATAGCTATTCTGAATATATGGGGTTGTACCAGCTTTAGGGCGCGTCAATCGAGTTCGGCTCTTCAAGACTTGTCTAAAGGTTGAGATGGATATTCTAGCCAGTAAAGTAGTTGATTCAGTTCTCTCGAAATACAGTTCACTACAGAGCTATATTGACGAAGCCGTTGTGGAAACAACATATAATCAAGGTCTAGAAAGCGAGTGGACTGCAAAAGTCTTGTTGCGAACAGTCTTTAAATCGCCCAATCTATTTCGTTTTGATAGACGAATTGGGATGAAAGCGAAAGAATCATCAGTTGTCGTTTGGTTTGATGGCAGATATGGCTACATTAGTGACTCAAGGCGCAATGGGCAGAATGCTTCGGGTCTGTTTGCCGCGTTCAAAGACCATGAAGCAAGAATTAAGGACTGCCTCAACCATTGCTTTGTATTTTCTGGCTCTGTGAATACGATACTTCACCCATTGTTCTTTTCATATTTGCATCAGCACTGTGAGTTGAAGAGAGAGAATTGGACCTGTGATCTTTTGCCTGAAAGTTATGTCCTGAGAATCCCTGCTTTGTCCATTCAAGTCGAGCGAGAAACTCTGCTGATCAGTCAGATAGTCAATTATCGGGCAGATGCCACAATCAGTGATTCTACAACTATCACCGCCCATACATTGAATGAAGAAGTTGATGTTTCGCTGTTTGATCGTAGAGTGATTTGGCAAGAGCTAAAGGCAAATCAGGTGCTTTCTGGTTTTCGTGAGAGGGTAGGCGAAATCGATGGACGCGGGGCTTTATGAATGCGGACTCCATAATTGAGAAGACTATTGATTTCTATAGAGGGCTGGCAAGCTATCAGGACTGCGGCTATTCGAGCGTGATTGTTTATGATGCGCAGGAGCGTGAGCTTTCGCATTCTGCAACGTTTCAGACCAATTACTCTGTCCAAAAAGGTCTTAGCCTTAGTTGGTATGCTGGTCAAGAAACCATGCTTTCTAGGGTGGCCGATACTATTGAGATAGGCGTTGATGGTGCGTCGCAAATCAAGGTCAATCAGAAGGTTCGGAAAAAGTGCACAGCCTTGCAAGCTATGCGCATTGCAGGCGGTGGTGGAAACTTGGGCTTTGTAGTTTTGCCGGTTTTGATGATCGAAGCGGTGAAGCATTTTAAGTCTTTTGGTCTTAATTCTGTTTCTCTCTCGAAATTAGATGGAGAGGCGATTGTGGATGATGTTGAATGTTCCATCGTTAAGGTGGTTCTTTCTGAGATGCCGTGGTTTGGCACTTACTATATAGGCAAATCCGATTTTGTCATTCGTAAGTTTGAGCGCGAGCGCACTGTAGATATTCCGAAAGATATGCGGTCGAAATTTGCAGACGACTTCTTTAGCGAGTATCCGGAGCTCCGCACTGAGAAGCTGTGGTTCAAAGATATAAAATTTGCTCGGGCTAGGTAATAGACGAACGCCTTTTGCAATCGCCATGCCGCGATGGCTATGCGGCAATCTGATATCATTTTAGCCAGTCCACATCAATGCTCGAAGGGCAACAGATTGCTTGCTTTTGTTGGCAGAAGAGTCATTATTGCTGTTCTTCTAGATTCAAGAATTCTCAAATGAAAAGACGAAATCTCCTCACATCCTTAACTTTGGCTGCCACTGCTGGGTTAGCCGTCTGTCTATTTGTTCCCCGAGTACGAGATAAGGTTTTCACCACTTGTCTCTGGCCCTGGGACCTGCCTTGGGATACAACCGAGAAAGAGTTGGCGTTGCTAAAGGAGCTGTGTGAGCCAGGGGATGTTCTTTTGGAGTCCAATATGCATGCTTGGCAGTGGATTGCTTTGTCGTTCTTAGGCACTGGTACGGCTTGGGTGCATGCTGCCCTGGTAGATAGTAATAGAAGCTTGCTGACCGTTCACAAGGAAGCAATTGAGGCAGATTGGAGTCTTTATCGAGAATGGCGCAGCACAAGGTTGGCTTTGATTCGTCCGCCATACAAAAATGACGAGAGCAGAGACGCAGCGATCGACTTTGTGCGCCAAAGACTTGGTACCCCATACGATCCTTCCTTCCAATCACATTCAGGTAATTGCAATGGCTTAGTGGCTGAAGCCCTCAAATGCGCTGGTATTGTCGTGTCGTCTCGCAAATGCTGGGGGCGTGATCTGTATGCGCCTGACTGTTTCTTAGAGATACCGGCTGCGCAACTAATATGGACCAGTGACCGCGACCGTGTGGCGATTCGTTGAGATTTCACTTTTGGGGCGTAATTGAGTCAGGCGGCTTGAATTTTGAGTGTGAAAGGTCTTAGCGATAGCCGGTGCTTGCGCTGTGCTTGGTGAATGTGTCGTGCTAAGCTAGAGAGGGCGGCGGGGAGGTAGGCTTGTGTCTGGCGCGATGACCACCCTGATAGAGTCTAATTTGCGAAGAGCTAGTCACTTGCTGGCGGATGCCGATGCCGTGCTGATTGGTGCCGGTGCTGGGATGAGTGTAGATTCCGGCTTGCCGGACTACCGAGGCACTAAAGGCTTCTGGACTGCGTATCCAGCCTTCACTGGGCGAACCTATGCAGAGATAGCTGGGCCTACTCTCATGCAGGACAATCCGGAACAAGCCTGGGCCTTCTTTGGTCACTGTCTTGATTTGTATCGAGGCACACAACCTCATCTTGGCTATTTTAAGCTAAGAGAAGCGCTCGAGCAGCTAGGCAAGGACTATTTCGTTTTTACCAGCAATATTGACGGTTTTTTCGGGAAGTCAGGTTATTTGACTTCAAATATTTATGCAGTGCATGGCTCTATATATCGCTTGCAATGTCGTCGAGGATTAGATTGTGGCAGTCATACCTGGTCGGCGCAAGACTTGCACATCGATGTAGACATGCAGCAAATGCTCGCCACAAGCGCTTTACCGCGTTGCATCAAATGCGAAGATATTGCCAGACCCAATGTGCTTTTGTTTGGCGATCGCCATTGGGTGCCGCATGCGGTGATAGAAGAGGAGAACCGCTATGAAGCCTGGCTGGCAAAGCAAAAAGCCGAGGGCAAGCAGATCTTGTCTATTGAACTGGGTGCCGGTAAGGCTGTACCTACTGTGCGAGTTGAGTGTCAGAGACGTGGTCGCAATTTAGTACGAATCAATCTGCGCGAGTTTGAGGCGGCGCCGCATGAAGTGTCTTTGCCACTTAGCGCCCTGGAAGCGATTGAAGGGATTTTCTCTGGAATAAGAGCCTTGAAAGACAGCTCAAGATAATTCTCTTAACTGCTATAATTGGGCGGATTTTCTTACCAAACCGGCGGCACCTAGGGCGTCTTTACCGAAAAGTTTCGAGTCAGAGCTGATAACAAGAGATGTCACTGAAAATCTCGCAGAAATTTTTGATTGCCGTTTCTGTGCCGGTCATTTTTGAGCTGGCTCTGGTAGGGACGCTTAGTTCTTTGCTGGGCCAAGCTGATGAAGCCCGGCGCAAAGAGCAGGAAGCTAGAGAATTAGCCAATAGAACATACTCTTTGATGGGTCTGCATGTGGCTAGGTTGACGCAGATTGCTATTTATAAGAGCAGTGACAACGAAGATGTGCGTGTCCAGGCTGCCATTACCGCTCAGAAAATGCGAGATGAAATTGCCAAGATTCATGCATTGGTCGCTCGCAATCCGCGATGTGGAGCGACTTGGCAGAGACTAGATAGTCTGGTGAAGGAGATCGGTGACGAGCATGAGCAAGCTATGCAGAAAATGCGTGGTGGAGATAAAGCCGCTACCGCACTAGCTTTTATGTCTATGCGCCGTCATTTTGACGAGCTTATGCAGGCTACCGAAGAACTCTCAGCACAGCAGGTGCAATCAGACGGGGTCGATATCGCTCAGTACAGTGAGCTTATCAAGACAGTCTTGTATTTGTCTATTTTCCTTTCGGTCTTCACTGCTTTTGGTCTGGCTTGGCTTTTTAATCGCAGCACCACCAGTCGGCTTTCTGTGATCATGAAAAACACTGAGATGATGGCTGTGGGGCAGGCTCCTGCCGCTAGACTTAGTGGCGATGATGAACTGGCACGCATCGATGAGCTTTACCACAAAATGCACGAGTCTTTAGCGGTATTGCGCAGGCGTGAAAGAGCCATTCTTGAGAATGTCGCCGACGTGGTTTGTTCGCTCGACAAAGACTTGCGCTTTTCTGATATCAATGCCGCCGCTTTCAACCATTGGGGCTATGATTCCGAGAGTTTCATCGGAGGACGGTTGGTAGACCTTTTGGCGCCTGATGATCGTACCAGCGTGCACAAGACTCTCAGGCAGGTTATTGATAGCGGCAGAGAGAGCAGCTTTGAGTGTGCGGTGCTAAAGTCTGATGGTAGCTATGCCGACACAGAATGGTCGGTAACCTACTCTAAAGAAGAAGAGTCTTTGTATTGCGTCATTCATGATATTACCGCCCGTAAGAATTTAGAGCGCATGAAGGCTGAGTTTGTCGCCATGGTCAGCCATGAGATTCGCACACCGCTTTCGTCGATTCAGATGACTCATTCGCTGATAGAAAGCGAGCTGGCTGATAGTCTTGATGATTTTATGACCAGAAGTTTGACCGCCGCTCAAGACAATATAAATAGGCTTATGGCTCTGGTAAATAATTTGCTTGATCTCGATAAACTTGAATCTGGTCATATAGAGCTAGTGCCCGAGAATATTTCTGCTGCTCAGATTGCTGCCACTGCCGTTGGTGCAATCGAGTCGCTCTTTGTTGGTAAGAATATTTCTGTTTCGCATAATATTGACCCTAACCTTATGGTCAATGCCGATAAAGAGCGCATCGTGCAAGTGCTCATTAACTTGTTGGGCAATGCGATTAAATATTCGCCGGCGCATTCTAAAGTATCGGTGCGCGCCCGTAAAGACGGACGCTTTGTGCGGTTTTTGGTGACGGATAGTGGGCGCGGCATACCAGAAGGCAAGCTGCAAACGGTATTTGAGCGCTTTAGGCAGGTTGAGGCTGCCGACGAGAAAGTCCATAAAGGGGCTGGTTTGGGTTTGGCTATTTCAAAAGCGATAATTGAAAAGCATAAAGGGAAAATAGGAGTAGATTCGACCCTTGGAGAAGGCAGCACATTTTGGTTTACTTTGCCCGCAGCTGTCTAAAGTACCGTCAAGAGTGATTTGAGGAGCAACTTTGGCAAAGATACTCATCGTAGAAGATGATGTGCAGCTGGCTGAACTGGTGATGCGTTGGTTGAAGCGCGAAGGTCATCTGGTCGAGCATGTGAGCAGTGGTGGCGACGCCTTGCAGCGTTTGCGTTTCGACCCTTATGACTTGATTGTTTTAGATTGGAATTTGCCTGAGGTCGAAGGAATCGACATACTGAAGAATTTTAGGCAAAATGGCGGCACCACGCCGGTTTTGATGCTGACGGGTAAAAAAGCAATAGAAGAGAAATTGGAAGGGCTCGGGCGCGGGGCTGATGATTATCTGACCAAGCCCTTTGATGGGCGTGAGTTGACGGCTCGAATAACCGTATTGTTGAGACGTCCGGCCACGCTATTGCCTGTGAACAACCTAAAAGTCGGCGATATTGAACTCGACCCTAAAGCCCACCGCGTGACCAGGGCTGGTAATGTGGTCAGTCTCTTGCCTAAAGAATTTGCCTTGCTTGAGTTTTTGATGCGCAATTCCGGGCAGTTCTTTCCTGCTGAAAAACTGCTCTCGCATGTTTGGCCAAGTGAAAGCGATTCCACTGTAGAGGCTCTGACTAGTTGCATAAAGCGCTTGCGGCAAAAGATCGACTATTCTGGTTCTGAGTCTGTGATCAGAAATGTTAGAGGGGCGGGCTATGGGCTTTTCGTCGAGAACCAGAATAGTTGACCGAGGGTTTATTTAGTAGAGTCGACTAGTTCGAGGGCTGGTAATTTGTGGGCGGCGCTGGCACCGGGGCCGGTGCGCTCAAAAGTAGGGTTGCGGCGCATGCCTGGCGGGGTATAGCCTGTGACGGCGCCGCATTCGGCTTCGTCGACTCGTCTTCTGGCGCTGCCGTCGATACATCTTTGATAGTCGCTTCTTTGGGTCGTTTCGGCTTCGGTCTGGGCGGTTGGTTGGGCGCGGTAGCGATCATCTGCGCCGATACCGGGGCTGGCTGGGGTTTCTCTGCGTCTTGCGGCGGCTTGTTCTCTGCCTTGGCGGGTGGCTGCTTCTTGAGGGGTGTCATAGATGTCTCTGCCGTTGAAGACTATGTCGTCAACCTGGCGCTCGCCACCGACTGTGCGAAATCTGATTTCGGCGCCGCCCATGTCGCGGGTCCAGACACCAGCGGAGCTGGAGCGAGCGTTCTCACTGCTGTCCCAGAGGCGGCGGGCAAATTGTAGTTGTTCTTCTCTGGTAAGTTCGCTGTTGACGATGCGGGTGACATTTTGTCCGGCATTTACGGCTTCGACAGCTCTTTCTACACGATCGCTCATTGTATATGCTCCGCTGGTAAGAAAATTCAAAAGGGGCGTTTCATGGCTCAAAGATATGTCGACCTAATTGGCAGGAAGTTGGCAGGAAGATTAATTGTTGGCGGCGGCGTGGTATGGGGCACTAGGTGCTAAATTTGGTAGAGGCTATTGGTTAGGGTCTAATTTGGGCCTTAATTAAATCAGGGGCTCATTAAAGTCGGGGTCTTATTAAGGTCGTGGTCGTATCAAAATCAGTATCTTGTCAAAATCAGGGTTTTACTAAAATCAGAGCAGTATTTTCTGCCTGATAAGCGGCGCGGGAGTCTGTGGTCTGAAAATTCCCCACAAAGTTTTGATTTTGGTGACGGTGCCGGTCGTCTTTGAGATCGGGCTGGTTACATATATTGCTGGTTTGTTCGAGAAAGTTGAGCAGTCTAGAATCTCGGCGGTGAAGCAGAGAGAGATGGCAAATCGCTTGAGTGCGATTATGTCCTTGCATGTGCGGCGCATCACTGAGGTGATGGTGCGAAAGCTGGCTAGCCGCGAAGATATGATGGAGACAGTCTCGGAGCGAGAGATTAGAAGAAAGATAGTGGGTGAGTTGGCGGTGCTGGATGCTCTAGCTCGTAGTTCGTCTGATGATGCCGCTATTTACCGTGATATGTCTGATAGTTTTCGCAAAATAGATTTGCAGTTTACCGATGCCGCCGCCGCTTATGCCGCCGGGCAGTCTGGTCGCGCCAGCATTATTTGGGCCGGTGCGCAGAAAGACATCAATAGACTTTTGGTGATGACCGAGAAACTTACGACTGAGCAGCAGGAGGCACAGAGACGTTCATCTATAGAGTATGCCGAATATGATTGGCAGCTGCGCACTGCCCTTAATTTATCGCTTGTTTTGAGTGGTGCTCTGGCTTTCGGTTTGGCGGCCTATTTTAATTTTTCCACCACTAACCGCCTCAAAAAGCTTATGAAGAATACTATTAGTCTTTCGGTCGGTAAGGCGCCTCTGGAGACCGTCGCCGGGGACGATGAGCTTGGTCAAATCGACAGGCTCTTTCATAAGATGTATGGCGATCTGACGGCACTCAGGCAGCGGGAGCGGGCGCTTTTAGATAACGCTGCCGAGGCAATTATTTCGATTAATACAGACTTGAAAGTTTGCGAGTTTAACCAGGCTGCTGCCAGGTTATTCGGCGCCTGTGGCGACGATGATGAAGGCACAGAGGGCTTTCAGTTGAGCCATGGGCGGACGGGCCTGGGCGATGAGCGCAACTCCGGCTCGGGCGCTGGCAGTGGCGGGCTGAACAATCTCAGACTGGTTTCTTTGCTTGCCGAAGACCAATTCGATGCTGTGATCAATCGTTTTGAAGCGGCCGAGGCCGAAGATAGAGAGATTCGCTTTGAGGCGCGCATTAAGACCTTGCAGGGCGACTTGGTTGATACATCTTGGTCTGTTACTTATTCTAAAGAGCAGATGTCGCTGTACTGCGTCATTCAAGATATTCGCGCCCGCAAAGAGCTTGAGCGCCTGAAGACTGATTTCGTCAATATGCTCAGTCATGATTTGCGCACGCCTCTGAATGCGGTGCAAGCCTCTTTAGAGATTGCTTCTTCTGAGCACTTTCAGTTGCCGTCTGAGGTCAAAGTCTATATCAACAGGGCGCAAAGTAATCTGGGCTTGTCGCTTTCGCTTATTAATCAGCTTCTAGAGATTGAGAAAATGGAGTCGGGCATTGTCAGCCTGTCTTTGGACGGTGTCAGCAGTGCCGAGATTTTTAATAAAGCTAGTCTGGCTGTGGTTTCTCTGGCTGAAAGTAAGAAGGTGTCAATTAAACGCACCGGTCATAATCTTGATTTTGTCGGTGATGCAGACCGGTTGGTGCAGGTGATGATCAACCTGCTGGGTAATGCATTGAAGTTTAGCCCGAACGGCAGCAAAATCACCGTGCGCGATGAATTGCGTCACGATGTCGGCGGTCAAGACTGGGCGCGCATAAGCATTACCGATCAAGGGCGTGGCATTCCGGCTAGTAAGCTGGGGCAGATTTTCGATCGCTTTCAACAGGTAGAGCCGCAAGATGCTCGCGAGAGAGCGGGCAGCGGTCTGGGGCTGGCTATCTGCAAAGCAATTGTAGAAGCCCACGGCGGTCGCATCGGCGTCTCATCGAGTGAGGGCATTGGCAGCACTTTCTGGTTTGAATTGCCCCTAGATTGATTGTTGTAGAATTTTTGTGTTTCGATGTTTCTAGACAGACTATGTGGATTGAGTGTGCAGATTGAGTTTTTTTGCAATTATCTGTGCTGGGGCTGATTTAGAGCATCACAGGCGGCGGATTGAGATGCTCAACTGGTATGGGCATTTGGGGGTCCCACATCTTGCTTGGCTTCTTGCGCGCGGCATTTGTCGGGCTTGTTTGAACGTTTGAGGCAAGCAGCGACTCATTAATGGCGGTGGCGTGAGAGGCGCTGTCTGTGTGCTTTCTCTTTCCTTTGCGGGTTTTGCAAGAGAGCACCGGGTGCAGTATCAGTTTGAGGCGATTGACTAGTTCTATGCTTTCGCCGAAGTCGCAAAAGAGCGAGCTTAGCCAGATGTATTTGTCTTGGGGCTCGCTGGCGGCGCTCAAGATGACCACTGAATGCTCAGCATCGCTGCTTGGCTTGACTTGCACAGCTAGATAGGTGCTGAGATATTTGCCTTGCGACTTGAGGGCAACCAAGCAGAGGCGATTTTCGTCCTTTTCAATTTTCTTGACCAGGCGATAGTAGCGCAATTCTTCGTAGACTCTGATGAAAGCTTCTTTGGGGGGCAATTCCATCTCGAGATTGAGCTCGTAATGCGAGTCGCCAAAGCGTCCTCTCAAGGTGGTGGTAATTATATGAATGGTTATCGAAATCAGGGCAGCCAGAAAGGCACCGTTGGAAACTGTGACAGAGAGCCAGGCAATGAAGGCCGAAGTTTCAGATTCGGTTTCGTGCCAGAACGGTTGCCCGGTTATCAGAGCTAGTGGTGCGGCTAGTATGACTGGGATGTTAAGCACTAGGGTCAGAATAAAAGTGAGCGAAGCTGAAAGAGCAAGAATCTGCAGCGGTGCTGACTTGTAGAGTTTGTTGTCGCAGAGTGTCTGGATGTGTTTTGGGCTTGGTAGCATATTCGAATCTTCCTTGGCGCGCGAAACAGTAGCAGGCAGAGCACCCTGAGCGGGTGCGCCTAGCCTAATATTTTTCTGCTATGGGCTATTTATTGAGCCGGTAGCCGATTTTGTTGACCGTTTCGATCATCGACTCTTGTCCGGGCTCATCTATGGCTTTACGAATGCGCTTAACCGATGAACGGACTGCTTCAACGGTTGGGCATTTGTCTGTTGACCAGACTCGCGAAATCAGAGTGTCGGTGCTAAAGGTTTCCCCTGGATGCCTCATGAGAAACTCAAGGAGGGCATAGTCCACCGGCAGCAGTGTCAGCGGCTGTCCTTCTTTGAGAATCTTGCGGGCGTTCAAGTCGAGGTGCAATTTTCCTACTGTGACGCTGCCCCTGTAATTGTCGGGGCGTCTCATTAGGGCTCTGATGCGGGCGCAGAGCTCTCGCACGCTAAAAGGTTTGGTGAGGTAGTCATCGGCACCGGCGTTAAAGCCAGATTCTTTATCTTGTATCTGGGCTTTGCCGGTGAGCATGATAATCGGGGTTTGACCACCCGAATCGCGGAAGCGTTTGCAAATTTCAAAGCCGTCCATGCCGGGCAGATTGACATCGCAGACGATGACATCGAAGCTGCCGCCCAAGACCAGGTCCAACCCGGCATTGCCGTCGGACGCCACCTCCACGCTGTGTCTCTCTAGAGTGAGCCACTTGGCAATGGTTGTGGATAATTCGCGGTCGTCTTCAATAAGCAAAATTTTGGACATAGCCTCCATATTAACATCTGAGATCGTGTGGTAAGCGAGCATATTCATATTTGAGTGCTTCGAGAGAGAGGGTTCAAAGAAAGGGTTCAGAGAGAGGCTTTCAAGACGGGTGCTTTCAGGACGGGGGCTTTCAAGAGTCGCTGTTTGCAATGGCGGTTAGTAATTCGGGATGTTGTTATTCAAAACCGAAGACATGGCGAAATCATGGCGGCGCCATTACAACTTTTGTTTTCTAGTCTTGTTTTCTAGTTTTGTTTTCTGGCGATGCACCGGCTGGGCTTTGCCGGGCTGACAAGTGTCTGGGGTGTCTTGGCGATGCCTCGAGTGCCAATGAGGCATTTGGGGGTGGTGGGACAGGAGCGGGCGTTGCCGGTGCGGGCGGGGCTGGTGGGACGGGCGCATGCGTTGCCGGTGCGAGCGGTGTTGGTGGGACAGGCGCATGCGTTGCCGGTGCGGGTGATGCTGGCGGGCCGGGCGCATGCGTTGCCGGTGCGGGCGGGGCTGGTGGGGCGAACGCATGCGTTGCCGGTGCGGGTGATGCTGGTGGGACTGGCGCAGGCTTTTCCCGGGTCCGAGCCTGAAGTCCCTACCGTGTTGGGTCTTGCGGGCTCATGGGGGATTTCCGCCTGGGGCTAGGTTTTTGGAAGCCGCTCTGGGGTATATTGCCTAAGGCGCGGTTCCATTACCAAAAATCAGTTTTCCTCATTTTCTTGAGACCGCCCAGCCAGAATACGACCTGCTGAATCGATTTGGCTGATTTGCAGAGTTGCCTACCGACTGTTTAACGATATGGAGATTGGTTATGGCTCAGAGATTTGACCAGGCTGACAAAAACGATAATCGCGGCGAGTTGCAAGCCGGTCGCGGCGATAGAGATTCTGCCGCCAATAATCTGCTTGCCGACAGCGGCTTTATGAAGGTCGCCGACAATACCTGTCAAACACCTGAGCAGATGCTCAAGCACATCATCTCTAGCAATTTGATGCAGCGCATTGATAACGAGACTGGCGGTCGCCTGCGCAACGATGGTGTGAGCAAGCAACAGCTGGAAAATATGCTCAGTCGCGCTACTTCAGATGGCGACAAGCAGGTCTTAGGCTTCTTCTCGCGCAATTTCGATAAGTATGCCTCGAGCTTGGGTAGCCCGGGCAAGCTGACCGGCGGCGAGATACAGTATATGTTCACCCAAGAGTATCCGCAGTGCAACTGGAATCGTCCCCCTCAGGGCGGCGGCGGTCAAAGGCGATCAAAAGCTTGATCGGACGTTCGGCCCCTTAATTGGACCATCAAAATCTTGAATCGAATTTAGTGATTTGATTCGAGCATTAAGGGCTCGATTCGAATTTAGTGGTTTGATTCGACCACTAAGCGCTCGAATCGAATTTAGTGGCTCGATGCGTCTCTCAGCGGCTCGATTCGTCCTTCAGCGGCTCGATTCGACTCTAAGATGCGAGAACAACTCATTGAAGTCGTGCAGAGAGAGCTGAAATATCCCATCGTCCACTTTATCGAAGCACTGACCGTTTTCGCTATTTTTAAAGTCTCCGTTGCCGTAGGGGTCTTTCAGAGTGACTACTTTGATTTGCGGTTGGTAGCCGATAACGGCGTAGGCATGACCGGTTCGCAGTCCATATAGTCTTGCCTTTGTTGAAAGTTCGGTAGTGGCAATGCCGACTAAAGAATCTTGTTGCAACTTTGTCAGCAATTTGTCTTGCTCTTCTATATATTTTTTGCGCACTTTCTCACGTCCAAGCCAGCTCTCAAGCTGTCTTGCCGTTACATAGCCTTTGCCTAAACCGAAGTCGCCGCAGTCAAAACTAAAGGTCGAGTAAGACTGTAGTTCGTGCCCAGTGAAGGCTAGCGCGGCACTATCGTCGGTGGCACCGTAAGCGGCTCCAAAACCAGGTAATTCTGGTTCTGCAGTCAATCTGCCGTCAAGTATGAAGTGTTTAATAGGGCGCAAAAACAAGTGCCATGGGTCTTGAATCTCGCTGCGCCAGGTACCGTAAGCCTTCTCTAAAATGGGCAGCCAGCAACCTCCCGCTTGCCCGTCTTGTGGGTTTTGTACGTCTTGTCTGTCTTGTGCGTCTTGTTGGTTTTTTCTCTCGGCTCTGTCAGATTCGTCAGATCTCTCAAACTTTTCAGAACTCTCAGAACTCTCAGATCTCTCAGATCTCTCAGGTCCGTCAAGCGATGCGGCGACTGCGTATAGTCTTCGCTCTCTTTCAGAAAGTGGTGAGACTACAATTTCTTTCTTTACCCCGGCAAAGGTCACAAGATAATTGCCGTCTGGTAGGCGCTTGACGCTGTCCAAAATGATTTTGCGACCACGCTCAGTTGCCGACAAACTGGCTACAGTTGCAAGAAAACGACAGTCAAAGACGGCACCCTGTCTGATGAACCTCGGGTTGAGGCGTTTTTCTTTTTCAACAAACAGTTCTGCTGCCTCATTTTCTCGTGTTCTTGCGGCAGGCTCTTTGCCTTCTGATATGCCATCCTTGTTTATTTCACTGCTATCTAGATGAGCCGTTTTGCCCTTCGAGGTTTTCAACCAGCTAAAAATTCCCAGTCCGTGTGCGGTGATATCGTGACCCTGATACTCGACATCGCAAAGCATTTGCACAATGAGCACAAGCGGAACCAAGACCGGCACAACGAAAAGTGCAATTCTGAAAGCTCGACTGGTAATTGTTTTATTCTGCATTATTTACTGTAAAAATAGCTGCTCGGAGAAAGTTTCTTTTCAGCCGCTTCCATCTCGGTCAGGGCAGTTGCCTTTCCCTTTAGATAGAGGTCAAAGAACGCGCAAGCAGCCCTAGCCACTCGTTCGACCAGGGCAGATTCTGCGCCGTTTGCCTTGTTTGTCATGACGATTGAATTGCCTGAGATGCCGCCCATATTGTGACCGGCATCCTGAAAGACAAGAAGATACTTATGGGGAGGTTTGCTCAGTGTATAGGGTTCAGTTCGCCAAGTATATGGTTGTCCGTTTCTGCCACTGTCGGCGGTGCCAGTGATTACCATAAGCGGGCGCTCGATGTTTTGCCATGCGGTCTTTTCGACTTTGACTTGGTCGGCGCCGTTAAGGTCAGTGCCTTGAGGTGATATACATAGAAATGCCAGCGGACGCGGGTCTTGCCACTGCCGGTTGCCGCCGATGGTCATTCCTGCAGTCACCTGCACCGTATGGGCGCCGAATGAATGACCTGCTATGCCGACACGCCCAGCATCAAGCCTGCCCTTTAGGATGGGAATGCAGCTTTCAATATAGCTCAGTTTGTCAATAATAAAACTTATGTCTTGAGGGCGAGAAGCCCAGTCTCTAAATGCGCCTTCCCCCATCGGCACATTCATACCACTGCGAGTCTCAGCCAGGAGTTCTTTTAGTTTGGCTATTTTTGCCGGTCCGACTTCGTTGCGAACGCTATCACGCATCAGCTTGAATGAATCTTGATGGGTGGGCTTGATGCAGATATAGCCATGTCGAGCAAAGTAATCGGTAAGAGGCGCATAGTTTTCGGCGCTGCCTCTAACGCCGTGCGAAAAAATGATTACAGGTAGTTTCTCATTTGAAGCCACACTGGGCGCCACAACTTTAATTTCAAGCTCTTTGCCGCGTTTTTCATCTTTCAATACTAAGTCGGTCATTACAAGATTTCTGTTTTGGTTAGGTCTTTCAATGTCTGAATGCGGGGCTGCTAATGCTTGATTGTTTGCAATTATGACTGGAATTACGACTGCGGATACGGCTGCAATTACGACTGCGGATACGACTGCAGACGCGGCTGCGGTTATGCCGCCAGGCGATGAGAAAATATGTCGCCAAGGTTTTTGCGGATTGGCAAGACCGGGCGCCATGGCTTGGCTATCAGGCATCGGGCCCGCCCTTCAACTTTACTATAGTCATTCTCGCTTTCAAGACGGCTCTGTCAATATCGCCAAGATGCTTGATTTGTTCCCCGCTCTCGCTGACGACAGCTTCAACATTTTTGATCTCTTTTTCAATTTCTCTAGCAAGATGCCTTCGATAGGACTTTACCAACAGCCCTATCGGCAAAAGCAACAGCCCAACCAGCGACAGCATGGTCAGCTGTAAAACAGTAAGTGGCAGTAAAACAGAGAGCGCAATCGTCTGAGCGATCATGGCGGCGCCGTCTCGACTGTTCTTCTCTTTCTTCCTAGATTGGCGCTTGGCTCTAGACAAAGAACCTACCTCAAAATTCAGCTGTTCTCAATCTAGAACAAAGCGAGGTTCTTGTCCATAAATTTAGCGATCAAACCATGGAATTGACGCACACCTTGTTCCCAAACGGGAGCGTATCGTCCAGACTTATAAACTCTTGATTGAATGCCCTTCTGCACAAGTTCTACTACGTCTTCATCTTCCATCTCAGTTTGCTTGATATCGCTTGGCGAATAGCTTTGCATTCGCGATGGGTCGAGCACAAAAGTACGGTAGTAGACCTTTGTGGTCTTGTGAGATGTTGGTGCCACTATATTCAGTGATAGTCCCCAAGGGTAGAAGTTGAACATCATATTCGGAAAGAGATAGTAATAATAAGCACCCATGGCTTGTCCAAAGTCTGGACATTGGGGCGGAAGGTCGAAAGTGTCTGCTTTGCTGTTGGCGGCGCCTAGTTGCAGATTACCCATGGCGAATAGTTCGGTGCGATAGTTTTTTAGGTCTAGTACAGCAGACAGCGACGGATGAACGAAGGGAATATGCAGTCCTTCTAGATAATTGTCCACGTAGAGAGCCCAGTGAGCCTCTATGTCATATTCGCAGGAAAGTTCGGGTTTGTAGACCAATTTGTCGAGGTCTAAAAATGCTAGGCGTTCTCGCATCGGCTCGATGAATTCCTCAAAAGAACATGCCGGATTGAGCGAGGCAAAGGTGAAGGGCCCCCAGTTCTGAATCTCAATCTTCTTGAGATGGTCGGCTTCTTCTGGGAAGTTGTCTACATTTTCAAAGCCTGGGGCTGATTGAAAAGTGCCATCGCAATTAAATCGACGTCCATGATAGCGGCAGCGCAGTCCTTGGGGCGGAATCGCTTCCTCTTTGCCGGTTTCGAGCAAAAGGGCCCCTCTATGAGTGCAAACATTAGAGAGGCAGGTTAGATTAAATTGGGGCTCGAGCTGAAGGTTGCCGTCTGGCTTGGATTTTGAATTTTTTTGTTTGTTTTGATCCAGTAAAGCGATAACGCTTTGTGTTCTAGTTAGCAAAAGCGGCTCATTAAGTGAACCGGGCAAAAGGGTCACAGATTCCATCATTCCTGGCTTGAGACCAAGATTAAACGATTCGCCTTCATTAAATCGACCGACAAGCTGCCACGACCTGGCAAAAATGCTGTCAAGCGATTCTTCGTACAGGTCTTTGCTTCGGTAAAAAGTGGCGGGCAGGGTGCGCTCGCTCTGCCGTTTTTTGCTATTAGTTTGCGCCACTTTCGTTTCTGACATTTTCCAGCTCTTTCTTCTTTTTCTGAATTGCAGATTTTTGTTGTCCCAGATTGTAGATTACTTGTTTCTGGTAATCGAGCTGTTGCTGCTCCATAATCTGTTCCATGTTCTGCTTTTCTTGTCTGAGCTGTCTTGCTTCCTGTGACTTCATTTGTTTTAGCAGTTTTTTGGGGTCTTGGGCGCCGTCTTTGCCCGCTTTCCATTCAGGACCCAAGACACCTTCGCCCTCTGGCACACTAGTGCCGGCGCCCAAGGCTGTGCTTATCAAGTTTGCATTTTGTTTGAGAGTGTTCTCAATCTGAGTTTTGTCTTCCGGTTTAAGCTGCCCGTTGCTTCTTTTAGCCTTGATATCGCTTTCGACGGCAATGACCATAGCGCGTAGTTTGTTTGCTTGCTCTTCGGTGAGCTTGCCTTCTTTTAGACCTTTATCGATGCGCTTGTATTGGTGCTTTACTCTTTCATCAATAGTGAGGCTATGTTTCTTGCCTGGGTCGGGGCTGCTGCCGTTGCCGTTCTGCGCTTGAGCGCCGCTCTGGGTGAATTGGCTGAGAATGGCGGTGGCGATAATCAAATAGCGACCAGTGGTTTTTAGTTTCATATACGCACTCTTGTCTGGGTATCTCTATCTTCTGATACCACCCTATGAATGCGATTAATCCGACTCTAGTTTTTCAATTAGCTCAGAAGCGTCGTAAGCTGGCGAATTTACCTTGGTAGAGACCTGATACATTTCGATAATATCGTCAGGGGCACCGTTTAGTAGGGGTAGCAGTTGTTCTGGGCTCTGAACAGTTGGATTAAGCCAGATATCAATGGCTTGCGGCGAGAGAATCACCGGCATACGGCTGTGCACAGGGCTGATGGTGGCATTGGCTGATGTGGTGATTATGGTGAAGGTGTTTAGAGGCTTGGCAGGATCGATATTCTTGTTCGTATCGTAGAGACCGGCGAAGGCAAAAAGTCTAGGACCGGGCTCGCTGTTTTTGAGGTGAATCCAGACCGGTTGTTTGCGCGCCCCTTTGGCTGTGCTCGCCGCCGGCAGCCATTCATAAAAGCCGTCGGCAGGCACAAGGCAGCGCCTTCTATTTAGTGCTGTTTTAAAGAATGGCTTCTCGGCTAGGGTTTCAGCGCGGGCGTTGATCATGGCTTTACTGCCGGCTTCTTTGGCAAAGAAGGGCACTAGCCCCCACTGATATGTGGTGAGGACGCGGCGGCCGTCTTGCGCGTAAATTATCGGTGCTTGCTGAGTGGGCGCCAGATTGAAGCGCGGCGTTAAGGCGGTCTCCATAAAGACGTCTTTTACCGCGAAAGCCTCAATAATGGCGGCTTCGGTAGCGCTGAGAGTATAACGACCGCACATTATGCTTGGGCGATTTACTTGACTTTGATCGCTTTAGCGCGGTTGATGAATTCTTCAGCTTCGCTGTCGCGTCCTCTTCTTTTGAGGAATTCGCCGAAGGCATTGTAAGCCGCTTTGGCATCAGCACTGTTTTTTGATTTTGCTGCTTCATGCAGTTCGATGGCGTTGACGAATTCGTCTTCGGCGTCGGCTATACGACTCAGTTCTTCAAAAATGCGGGCGCGCAAAAGATGAATTTCTGAATTGTAGGTGTCGCCTTCTTTGTGCAATTTATTTGAGAGGGCTAGCCATTCACCGGCTTGTTTTTCGGCTTCGGCGAATTGCTTAGACCAGCACAGTGCATTTACCAGCAAGAAGTAGTCGTGGAGTGCAGATGATTCGGCGATTTCACTGCCGCTTGCCAGTCTGGTTGTCACCGCCTTTAGTGCTAGATCGGCGGCTTCTTCGTATTCTTTTTGACGATAAGAGTAGGAGGCGAGGCAATAGAAGCTATTGGCCAGGTTGATGCCGTTTGTTTTTTCTTTGCTCTTAGCCAGGCGTGTGGTCAAATCGAGCAGGCGGGCATATTTTTTCTTGTCTGTTTCTTCGTCTGAATAAAAGAGTTCGGCAGCGCCTTCTGCTGCCACCGCCAGTTCGGCTCTGGAATATTTTGCAATTAGTTCGGAAGGAGGCGTGGCGCTGAGTAGATCTAGAAAATCTTCCGGCATCATGTCTTCTATGTTTTCTAGAATTTCTTCTTCGTCTTCGTTGTGGGTCATTGTCCTTCCTCAAAAGCTTCGTAAATTTATAACAGAACTTAGAGTTTTTGCAGCATTTTGCAGCTTTGCTTAAGTAAAAGTTTGCAGCCTCGAACTCAAGAGGCTTGCTCAAACACCAGGTCAGGTTCAGGGTTTTTACTGTGGCAGCCTTGATGGCTTTGTTTGTAATATCTTGGCAGCCTGGCGGGGAAATTTGAAACCTTTACTATTTTTTCGAGGTCCCCTTTTATGCAAAATTTTTCGGTCTCAAAGGGCCGCTGTTTTGTTGTTTTTGCTTCGACCCTATCGCTTTTCAGTATTGCTAATTCGGTTATGGCGCAAGATGCCTTTGGCTCTGGTCCCGGCGGCGGGGATACACGCTTTCAGACCTTTACCGTCGGCTCTGGCGGGCCGACTTTCGTTTGGGGCGTCAACGAGAGTAGTCCGGAAGATTACGACTATGCTGATGATCCTGAATATGCAGACAGCCTTGGTCAGGCGCCTGCTTTGCAGGGTCGCACTAATGGCTGGATTTATCCGTCTGCTATGGGGTCGCAGGCTCAATTGCTGGGCTCGTCTGGCGATACTTCCAGTACCGAATTAGTACGCATACCGAGAGCTGAGTTCAAGAAGCTGGTGGAAATGCCGGATGGTCTCGATTTGCTTGGTCTTTCCTTTTGTGATCAAACCTGCCTTGAGATTGCCGCCCAAGAGCCAAATTCGCCTGATGCGATGCTTACCCCTCGTGCCGTATCGCTCTCGCAGGCGAGTAAGGGGGCGCGTTCTTCTTATGAAGGCAATAATTTTCAAAAATGGGGCACTTCTCTTTCTGGTTGGAATCTTGGCGTTTATGTCGACCCCGAGCGGCGCGCCCCTGGTGAAGCGGCGGTGGTAGACGGACGGCTCGACAAGTTTATCGAGCCGACTTTGTTGGCTGAAGTGATGCGGGTGGGCGAGATATGCGGCAATAACCCTGATTATCAGGCGCGGCTTGCTGCTTATGGCTTGAAATATCGTCGGCATTTTCGGGAGCGCTCGGCTAAAGAAGTGGCGCTCGACGCCTCTGATGCAGTGAGCAGTAAGGGGGATAGCGAGATAGCTCTGCTTAAGCGGGTCTTGCGCGTCAAGACCGAGCTTGCCGCTATCAAGCCGCGTAGTGAAGACCCGGGCAAGAGAATGCAAAGTGCTGAGAAGTTTGAGCGAGAAGGCAATTACTATGAGGCGCTTGTCGATAGGCTGCGGCTGGAAGAGATGCAGGACGATGCAGTCAGTCGTTATCGGGTGGCGGTTCTTTACCGGGAATTGGGCGAGCATAAGCTTGCCTACGAAAAAGTGAAAGAGGCACTTGAATGTCAGTTCAAGCCCTCTGAGAAAAGCCTGCAATGCAAGGCAAATATCTTGGCCGGCGATATTTTGATGGAAGCGGTGAAGGAAGCGGACCGTCACGGTTCGCTTGCCATCAGTCAAGCGCGGCTGCGCAATGCTACGGCTGCCTATCGCCGGGCTTGTCTTCTCTGCCCTTTCGACACTGCCGTCGGCTCCAGACTATTGAAAGCGGCTCGCTTGGCTGAAGCCATGGAAAGTAATGTCGAGAACAAGCTCATGCTGGTGGGCGCCTACCGCTATGCCGGTGATAGTGAAAGCGCCCAGAACTTGCTTGATGAACTGGTGGCCAGTGCCGGCGGCGACATCAGAGTGAAGCAGATTCGTTATGCCATGCAGATCACTCGCCGCTAGTCGCCCCAATAATTTCTTTGGTTTCGTACTCGCACCATGGCGCCTCTAAAGGCGGCGTCCTATCATGCTTGTACTCCCCTATATTTACTTATGAAATCAGAGAAAGACCTGAGCAAAGAGACACCCTCTTCTGTCGAAGATAATCGGCAGTGGCAAGAGCGCGCCCTCTATGGGCTTGCCGCTGCCGCTCCTTTAGCTCTGCTTGCTTTGCCGCAGACAAGGGCATTGGCTCGCTCTGCTTTTGGTCTTAAGGCTGAAGCGGGTCTTTTGCAACACGAAGCCGTGGCGGCTTTAAAAGCTGATGCCGGGCAGACACTGAAGACCGAGGCCGGGCAGGCACTGATGACCGATGCCGCTCTCGGTCTTAAGGCTCAGCCTGGGCTGGTTCTAAAGAACGAGGCTGCTCTTGCTCTCAAGGGAAAGGAATTGGAGATACCGCCGGTCTTTTCCATCAAGTCTATCGATGTCGATGCCCATATGGCGCCCTCCACTAGAGCCGCCATCGCCTCTGGCTCCAAGCTCTATAACCCCGAGCTGGCAGCTAGTTTTGCTGCTGGTTTGCGCGAAGATAGCCGGCGACTTTTCCCTGATACTTTCAAGGCTTATATGCCTCTTTCGCCCTATAAAAAAGTAGCTGGTGCACTAGATAAAGAGGCACCTGAGTTTTTAGAGTTTGCCGGGCAGGCAGACCGTTGGCAGCCGGTGCTCAATCGTCATGTAGATGCGCTTGCCGATAGGGTGGGCATGCCGCGGGTGAAGGTGAATGTCTGGCTGGATGAGCTGGGTAGCCGGGGGCTTTACGATGTGCCGACCAATGAGATGCGGGTCAACTATGGCGAGCTCTTGAGACCGCGTCAGCTGGCTGAAACTGTCTATCATGAAGGCACCCATGCCGAGCAGTTGAATCTATTGGTGCGGGCGCAGGCAGACAAATTGGGCTTGCCGGCAAGACCTTTGGCTTCGCAAATTGACGAACTTGGCTTGGCCATGCGCAAAAATTTCGGGATCGAGCAGGGATTTAGCTCTGCTTATTTAGACGAAGCCATGCATCTGCGCGGCGGTGCCCGCTTGACCAAGCCCGAGCTGGAGAGATCCAGGTCTTTGCGCAAGAGTCTAGCTTCTATGGGCGAGGGTCATAATATTGATGCCTTCGAAGATGCGCTCTTTCGCGATTATCTAGGCCGAATGCCGAGAAATGGACAGAGCTTTGCTGAGTTTTTAGAGCGCAATCCTAGTTTTGCTTCTGAAATGCTTGATTTTGGTCACGGCAAGCGTCTGCCTGCAGTCAGCCGTCGTTTCCTGGCGGATTTTAGGGCAGCCGACGGCGATCTTTCTTTGCTCAATTTGGCTAAGGAAGGCGAGGCTTTTCAGGGTGTGCGCCGCTCTATGTTGGATGTTCTGGAGAGCAATAATCGTAAGCGCCAATTTGACGGTCTTAAATATAGATTTTCCACCCATGAGGTGGAGGCTTTTGAGAACGGTGCCCTGACTTATTTGAGAGCCCACTAGTTTTGCCCTCTAGCCAGTTAGAACTAGGCTTGGAAATTTCCCCTAAAACTGCTTTTGCGGTAAGAGTGAGGGGCTCAGAAATTTAGCCTGAAGCTACCTGAAATTAGAAGCTACCTGAAATTAAATGTATTGAAATCAGACAAGCAATACTTACCAAATGGATGGGTATGCTGCTATATTGTTTATTAACCGACCGGTTGGTCAATTAATGAAACAGCTCGCAGTTACCGGGATCAGTCGCCGAGGATCGAAACATGGCTACCAAAGCAAAAGTAAAAAGCGATAAATCGCTCATTATGCCTCCCAGCATTCACGAGTCGATGCCCGACCCGGCCAAGCTCTTGCTGGAGTGTGAAGAGGCGCCGCAGATAACCGAGAAGCTCAATATTTTCCCCATGGAGTGGAAAGTTGAGACCCCTCGTTTGCTCGATATTTATGAAATGTCGCGGGATCCGGGTTGGTCTCCCAGCCAGCTGCCCTGGCGCACTCTGGAAGTCGATAAGATGACCCTCGACCAGCGTTATGCCATTGCCTATTGGTTTGCGCTGCTTTCGGTCTTTGATGCTTCCGGCCCTGCTGTTTTTTGCCGAGCCATGATTCATGCCTATGAAACCCACGAAGAAGACGCCATCCGTAAATGTTTCTTCTCGGTCGCCCGCGATGAGATGAATCACGAAGAAGTCTGCGGAAGAGCCATCACCAAGCTTGTACCCGGCGGTCCCCTCGATTATGAACCAGAGACCGAGCTTGGTAAGTTGGCTAAGAACAACATACAGTGGCTCTATCACAACGGCGCCCGCTATTGGACCGGCTACAAGAAAGCAGTAGAGCACTATCCGATGGCGATTCTGTTTAGCTCCTTCCTCTTCGGTGAAGTGGCATCTTCCACACTTTTCCACAGCATGTACGAGCGCACCGAGATACCGGTATTCAAAGAAGCTTTCCGCAATATCGGTCGCGACGAAGGCCGCCACCTCAGTTTTTGTCTTGCCTTGCTGAAAGAAGTCTTGCCTAAGCTGACCGATGAAGAGAAATCGACCATCACTAAACAGTTCAGAGCCGGTTTCATTTTCCTCTCTGGTATTTTGTACGAGCCCCCGGCTGAGTTCTGGCAACTGCCTCCGACCTTTATGCCTGCCCAGCGTCTACTGGAAGAGAAGGCGAGAGAAGCCGGCTTCGGTATTCTTACAATGGAAGAACGCCGTGAGAACTGGAGAACAGCAGTGGTGCGCCTTAAGACCATTGTCGAGCCCTATGGCGTCAAATTCCCGGCATTGCCGGAGATAGACGTAGATGGCGAAGACGTAGCCTTCGACTGCGATAAGATCATCCCGATATTCTAGTGGTCAGACCGCGGGCCGAAAATTATGAAGAGCGCCGTGTCGAAATACTCGACACGGCTGCTGCTTTGTTTGCCGCGCGGGGTTTCGAAGCCACTTCAATGTCTTCTATAGCCGGTGCTCTCGGTGTTTCTAAAGCCCTTGTCTATCACTATTTCGAGTCGAAAGAAGAGCTTCTCTTTGAGATGCTTTTGAGCCATTGCCGACTTTTGATCGAGACTGCCAATCGGGCTGTTGCCTCTGGTAATGCGGAAGAGAAGCTGAAAGAGCTCATCGCCAGTTTGATGCAGCTCTATATGAGTTCGCGCGACAAGCATGTGGTTTTGATGAACTGTTTGAAGGCGCTCTCTCTTGAGCAGCAAGCCGAGATCAAGGGCGAAGAAAAGAAAATTGTCGCCATCATCAAAGGTCTAGTTGGTCAAATCAAGAAAGACTCTTCCTCTGGTGAAGTATCGGCCACTGCTATGTATTTGATGGGTTCAATCAACTGGACCTATACTTGGTTCAAAGAGGGTGGTGCCATTTCAGCGCAAGACTATGCCGAGCTTGCCGCGCGCCTTTTCTTGGAAGGGCTGAAACGCCAAGATTAGATGGGCGCCAAAGCTCGCCAGCCGCAGCCAATCTATTGCGGCTAATCTATTGCAGCGAATCTATCGCAGCGAATCTATCGCAGCCAATCTATCGCAGCTTATGTTTAAGGGTTTGCCCTGCGGGATTGAGTAATCTCAAGAATTTAGGACTTTTGAGATTTTGAGATTTCAGGACTTTTGAGATTTGGGGATTTTGGGATTCCTGAGATTTCAGGACTTTTGGGATTTTGGCACCCTTGAGATTTTAGGACCCTTCAATTTATGTATGTTCTATACTTGGTTTATGAGAGAGCAAACCTACAGTTTCGACTTTGGAAACAGTGAAGGCAAGCGCCGTCACAAGACCGGTGGCTTATGCATCGCCGGTACTTTCGCCGAAATCAAAGCTTTTGCTTTCGAACATTTCGACAAGCTCGACAAAGACGGTGACGGCTTCATTTCTAGAAATGAGTTGAAAGCATCTTTCGAAGACCAGAATACCAGCCAAGAAGCACGCTCTTACATTTTCTTTTTGCTTAGGCGCATCGATGAAATTCAAGCTGCCTACAATGAAGAATGGGGGGCTGGTGATGGCATTTCGCGGGCCGATATCCAAGAGTATTTCAAGACCTGGATTGAAAAGGTCCAGAAGTAGGTCGAGAGCGCTAGAAATAAGTCGAGAAGAGCCGGCTGCAAGACAGGCAGAGCTGCAAGACAAGCAGAGCTG
>MOYA01000003.1:492790-530801 GCA_001899315.1 Candidatus Obscuribacter phosphatis | reverse complement strand
AAGACAAGCAGAGCTGCAAGACAAGCTGGATGCAAGAGAAGCAGATGCAAGAGAAACAGATGCTCTAAATTGGTTGTTGCCCTTAGTCGGCGCTCTTTCCTGCACCGGCTTGGGCGCCCTTACCTGTGATATCTCTTTGGTTCATACCGCTTGGGTTCATGCCGCTTTCATGCCTTCTATCGCCGCGCTCTCGGTGCGGATGCGACCATTCAAGCTCTGAGGGTTTGAGCGTCTTTGCCTTTTCAAAGTCTTTCTCGGCTTCGCTTTTCTTGCCTAGGTGTTCATAAGCCTTACCGCGATTGATATAATTTTCTTGCACTTCAGGCTCTAGCTTAATGGCTTCATTGAGGTCCTTAATTGCTGGTTCGAATTTTTGCAAATTGAGCAAGCAGTAGGCTCGATTTTGATAGCACTTAGCAATGCTGTTTTTGTAATACTTGTCACTGGTGAAAAGGGCTCGCTCAGCCGGTTTCTTGTATTCGGCAATGGCTTTGTCGAACTGGGCGAGGGCTCGGTCGAAAAGCCCTTCGTCTCTGGTGGCACGACCCTTTTCGTAATATTCGAGGGCTTTGCTCTTCTTGGCACCGGCGCTGCCTTCTTTGTAATAGCGCTTGGCGCGCTCTTCCCAGAACGAATGCAGCTTCCTTTGAAGCAGTTCGGTGGAGTCTTTGCTGATGCTTAGTCGTCCTTCCATGCCCAGTTTGCCCATATCTTTTTCGAGGAAGGGCGGAACTGGTCTAAGGCTTGAAGCCTTAGCCAGGTCGTCGAGATAGCCCTTGCGATCGCCTTTGGCTTTGCTGAGACCTGCTCGTATTTTGTAGGGCATGGCATAGTCGGGACAAAATGTGATGGCATCGGTGATATCGGCTTCGGCTTCTTCGCCTTTGTTTAGCTTAAGCTGCGCCAGGGCTCTGGCTAAATAAACCCTTGATATTCGGAAGTTGAGGAAATCCTTGTTTTTATATAGTGCTCTTTCTTCTTTGCTTTTGTATCTTTCCGCCGCTTTGTCAAACTGGGCTAGAGCCAGTTTGTATTGCCCGGCTGCCATGAGTTTTCCCCCTTCGCCATAAGCTTTGTCGGCTGTGCTTTTGCTCATGCCGTTAGCCCCTTCTGCAAAGTAAGGCGAATAGAGTTTCTTTTCGAATTCGACCATGTCTTTTTGCAGGGTTTGCTGGTCTTTGGCTGAAAAGTTCAGTTCGGGCTCTTTACCCTGCACGATAGCTGGTGGCCCGGCAACAGATAGAAAAGCAAGCAGGGTGGAAAGTCTGAGGAGCCTCACCGGTGCTTGTTTTCTTGGGAATCGCTTTTCCAATTTGTTCTTTACCCCTGCTAAAATACTGCCTGGAACAAATAGTTTGTACCCGCTTGTTAGGTTTCTATTGAGTTCGAGGTTGTGCAGCCTAATCATATTCATAAGGCACTTGCCGCTATAGACTTAGAACCTGGCGCCAGCTGGGAAGAGATTGTCGCCCGCCATAAAGTTTTGGTGCGTTTCTGGCATTCGGACAAGGCTCGGGTCGAAGACCGTCAGATCGCCGATAAAGAAATGGCGCGCTTTAACCATGCTCGCGACGTTCTCAAAGAGCACTATCAAAGTAATGAACACCACGGCGGCGCCGGTTGCTTGTGCAAGCCCCTCAGCGAGGGCAGCGCTGCGGGCGCGGCTGCAAGTGATAAGACCTATGGCAGCCAGGCTAAATCGAGCAAGACTAATGCGAGCCAAAGTCAGACAAGTCAGAGTCAGACAAACCAGAGTCAGAGTCAGACAAACCAGAGTCAGAGTCAGACAAGTCAGAGTCAGGCTAGCCAGAGTCAACGTCAGGCTAGCCAGAGTCAACGTCATAGTGCTGAGAATTCTGGATATAACAACTCTGGCACTGAGCCGGGCAAAGCCGGAAAGGTGAGCCGATTCTACAGCCGCCTATCGGCAGAAAACAAAGTGGCAGTGAATGTTCTAGCTTTCTTCGTCGTGATTATTCTTGTTGGGGGTTCGCTACGCATACTCTTTGCACGCGCCCCTAAGCCCATTGAAATGTCTCTGCCCTCGCCGACACGCCCGCCAGTGCCTGTGAATGCGAGTGAATTTACTAATACGAGTGAACCTGCTAATAAGAGTGAATCTACTAATAAGAGTGAATCTGCCAATACTAGTGTTCCTGTCGATGCTACATTTGACGCTACAGGCGATGCTACTGTCGCTAACCCTGCAAAGCAACCGGTGCAAAGTCTTTCGCCTCGAGACCAGCCCTCACTTGGCTCATTAGATGGGCAATCAGATGGTCAATCAGATGGTCAATCAGATGGTCAATCAGATGGTCAGAATAATTTGGAGCGAATCAAGGCTAAGTCGGCTGTCGACCGCTTTGAGAAAGCAGTGAAGAAGAATGAGGACAATGTCGCTGAGTTGGATAACGAGATAAGCCGCCAGGGAAATACGCCTTTCCGTCTGCGTCAGCTAAATGACTTTCGCGCCGAACGTCTGCGCCAGTTGGATGCAGACCGTGCCTCGCTAAAAGAGGCACGCCGTGTGCTTGAGGCTATCTCGACAGGCGGTGATGGCGGTGAGAATGTTAAGGCTTTGGAATTGCTAAATAGACATGAACGGAGGCGCAATTGAAAGCGGCGAGATGGAAGTTTCACTTGGCGGTGGTACTACTTCTGGTGGCGCTAGTCGGGGGCGCTGTTTTTCTCTATGGGCATTACTATAATTTAGCCAAAGAAATTGACGAACAAATCAAGAAGACTAACTATCTAGAAGCCGCCACCCTGGTGCAGACTGCTGCACTGCCGGTGGTGCCGCAATGGAGTCAGGATAATGGTGCTGGCTCATTGTATTTGCTTTCTTATCTTGCCGACTTGGGCTCTGACCAGCATTTAGCAAAATTGTCTGAAGTTGAAGGTGACAAGCTTAGTCCGGGCGATGCCTCTGCTGCTTGTGCTAATTTGGAGGCCACCTGCACAATTTTAGATTCGCGCATGAAATTGGATAGCTTGGCGGAGGCTTGCGCTAGGGCCTCGGCTCGTTCAGCCCGGCGCCGATGCGCGGGCAAAGATCTGGCAGCAACTCTAGTTCTGGCGCGGGCACTCAATAGTTTGGGCGAGATTTATCGTGCCCATGCTAAGCCCAGTCTTGCCGAGCAGGCCCAAAGCGAGTCTATAGAACTAGCTGAAGCCGTGCTTGCGCGAGTGAAGATTTTGCAGGCTGAGCAAGCTGCTTTGCCTCGCGGTATAGATGGGCAGGCTCGGAATGTTTTGAGCCAAGCGCTGAAGAGCCAAATGAATCTTTTTCGCCAATTGGAAAGAAAAGAAGAAATTGAACCACTGGCTTTGCGGCTAAAAGAACTGAATGGAAGATTGTAGAAAGAACTTGATCTGAGCCGTTTGCTAGCGCAAATTGATTTAGAGAAGGTTCTAAATCTGGAAAGCCATCGCCTGTAAGCATTGACGCTGTCAAGTGCTCTTTCCGGCTTGCTTTAATGCTCGTATAACTGGCTTATTTAGCGGCTTTAGCCTGATCGAGTTCGATTCTTTTTCCTTTCAAAAACAGTCAGATTTAACACTAATTTATTCGCTAAAAATTGATTTTCAAGCGGTGATTTGCTTTTCAGGCTTCATTAGTATTTTTACCACTTGAAGACTTATTACAAGAGCGTACTATGGGCTTGTAGATGGCGGAATGGAGGGTTTCCCAATGGCAGATGCAAAACTCTCTCGGGTTAGTGATGACAGAATTCGTGAGCTGACTGAGTCAGTGGAAAGCGGCAATATGAGCGCGCTTACGCGGTTTTTGAATCGACTGAATAATGCGCAGGAAAGACTGGAAGTCTTGCAGCGCATCGAGAAAATGAATAACGACAATAGATTTAGAAGCGGCAGGGTGCCTAGGCTGGCCGTAGAACAGCGGGTATTCCCGGACAGCGATTTTAGAGATATTGCCCTCTTGCGGAAGAGTAATGACTGGCTTTTCCAAGATGATGTGCTCTACAAAGAGTCGGTTTTATATAATCACTAAAATCAAAGTAATCGTACTTGTGCACCTCGACGCGAGACACTGCGGCAGCGTCCTGATATATTCAGAGATGTAGTTCAGAATTCGGCGTCAACTCTCTTGAGGTAGAAGGTGTCCAGTCACGATCAGTCGAAAGACGAACCGGCATCGCCGGCAGTGCCAGCTAGTGAGAACCAAGAGCTCTCTCAAGAATCAGCGCAAGACCTCCCTCAAAGTACAAAAGTTAGCGTCGGACCGGGCAAAATCGTACTGCTCGTGCTGGGTGTATGCCTGTTTGTCGTCATGATTGGCGGCATAGTATTTGATTATCAGGCTGCCTGCATAAAAAAGTACGAAAGCCCGGACGGTCGCTATACCGTACAAGTATTGGCTTATCCCAAGCTCTTTGCCGGACCCGCCCAAGGTGGCGGACCGGGTAAACTGCGACTTGTGACACGGGACGGGCGCCCACTAGATCAAGTGCCCATCAGTAATGTAGACAAAGTGCCGCCCCTGCGTTGGCAAGCCAACCAGGTCAATATCGATGGTTTGGCTGTTTTTGAATTGCCTGCCGACGAGAGCCGCGCTGTGGCAAAATAAATGCTTGCTAGAGGTTCGTATAGATTCTTGATAGAGCCTCAATAGAAGATTTCAGACAAAGACGCCAGATAAAGACTTCAGATAAAGATGCCAGATAAAGATTTCAGACAAAGATGCCAGATAAAGATTTCAGACAAAGATTTAAGACAAAGATTTCAGATAAGATTCTAGTTGAGCAGTGAAACTGATTCTTTCGTTCTTGCTTGTGCTCTTTTGAGAAACTAGAGAGTCAATTCTTGGCTCTTGCAGAGTGTTTGCAGCTCGCTGAGCAAGTAATCGATATCACTTTGCTCGCTGAGATAGTGGAGCGAGACCCGCAGGCATCTAGGTTCTGGAATACTGCGCAGATAGATCTTTCTTTCTTCAAGAGTTTTGACCAGATTGTCTAAATTGGTTATCTTGCCTGGGTCCAGGTTGTCTTCTGCTGCGTAGTCCGGCACATAGAAACTCAGCAAACCCGATTGACCAGCACCTGGTACTACTTTAAATTGGTTATCTTCCAGCCTGTTTTTTAGTTGCTTAGCCAGAGCGATTATTTTTTCGTATCGCTCTGAATCTCCAGCCAGTCTTTCCGGCACGGTGAGTGCTTCTCTAAACCCCGCCAAGAGAGGATAAGAGGAGGTGGCGATTTCAAACTTTTCGGCACCTTTGACTGCACCTTGCAGATGGTGGCGCCAACCCATATAGGTCGGTCGAATTTGATCAATGAGGTCTTCGCAGATATAGAGCGCACCGGTACCTTCCGGCCCGCAGAGCCACTTATGTCCAGTGAAGGCATAAAAATCAACCGCGCTAGCCTCCACATCTAGTGGCAGAACTCCTGCCGACTGCGCGCCATCCACCAGCGTGAAGACATTGTTATTGCGGCAGAATTCAACTATGGTTGGCAGATCGACCACTTTGCCGGAATTCCATAGGACATGGCTGAAAACGAAGATGCGAGTGCGCCCATCTTTGTTCAGCTTCTGCGCCATTTCTGCTTCGAGTGCCTTGCCATCCAGTTTCGAAAGGGCAATCTCTGCCACGGTCAGTTCGAAACGTTGAGCTAAGTTATGCACGGCATCGCGCACTCCATGATGCTCGGCATCCGAAATCATAATTTCGTCGCCGGGCTTCCAATTCAGCCCCCAGAGGGCAATATTGCAAGCTTCAGTAACATTTTGGGTGAGAGCGTATAAGAAAGCCTTGCCTCCAAAGCGATTGGCAAGCTTTGCCCTTGTATCGTTGAGTTGGTCTCTAATCCATCCCACCATGCTCGTCGAGAAAGGTCCTTCGCTTTGAACAAAACGGTAAGCGTCAATAATCGCGCCAAGAGTACTTTCACTCATGACGCCTTGGCCGCCATAATTGAAGTAATATTTACTGCGTAGACCTGGGAATAGTTCTTCTCTGGGACTCATTTTCGCTGTTATTGGTCGTATCACTTATTCCTTGCCCAGTCGCATCAATTCTAAGCGCGTGCCGCCCGACCAGTTAAGCAAGTTAAGTAACTCTTGCGCTTGAGAGCTGCTGATCATGTAAATGCGAGACAAATCGGGCTCATCGGCTCAGTTGGATGAGACCCCTTAAGTGGCTACTTAGGTTTTGCTCGCGCCTTCGTATTGCTGCTTCATTCGACTGGTCAGGATATTCATAAAAAGGACGCTTGAGCGAGTGTATATTTCTCTTGTGCTCACCATTAGAACAATAGCGCAGGCGAACGGTATCGCGCCGCTGAACTCTACTTTGCCTGGCAGAAAGTAAGAGATAACCGAGAAGCTGGTTGCATAGACTGCGCAGTGTATCGAGATGCTTTTAACGGTCGAAAGAAGTGTGCTCAGGTCAAGATCGTCCTCTCTGCCTTCTTCTATGCGCTTTCGCTTTAGTTCTTCAGCTTTTTGCTGTAGCTCTAGATTGTATTCTTTGACATCCTTGCTGAGTCTCTTTAGCTTGATTGTGAGAATCAACCAGTTAATACAAATCGACAAAAGTCCGATAAGTGTGACGAAAAGGCAGGTTTCCATAAATCTGAGGGTGAAATAGACCCCAGGTAGTTTTGCTACTATAAACATCCAGACCGAAGCCTGAAGCACAATTAGCACGGCTGGAAGTGCAAATGCCGTCATAAGAATGGAAGCGAAAAAGAGAAGGCGCAGCATAACCAGAAATTTCTCAGATTTGTTGGATTCTTCTGGGTTTGGCATATATTTATTCTCGGTAACTCAATTACAATTGTTGCACTTGGCAACATTGATAAGCTAGCCAATCATGAAATATTCACAATTCCCTGCCTTGACCTGTCCAAAGTTGTCTCTATGAAGTTGGCTCTATGTAAGTCTCGTAAAGACTGATTTGGCTGGCTGGGCTAAGATAAGGGAAACTTGTCCGGTTTTATAGCTGCAACTTGGTCGAACGAATTGCAAAGGGAGATTATGAGCATTTTCAGTCCGTTGAGTCCAATGGAACCTTTGGGACTAGAAACTGAAAGATTGATTTTGCGGCGCTGGCGGAAGTCAGATTTCAAACCTTTCGCGCGCATGAATCAAGATCCAATGGTGATGGAGTTTTTCCCTTGCCGGCTCGATGCTGAACAAACCCAGGCGCTCATACAACGCATAGAGCGTGGCTTTGAAGAGCACGGCTTTGGGCTTTATGCTGCCGAGCTGAAAGAGTCTGGCGTTTTCATTGGCTTCGTCGGTCTATCTGTGCCAAGTTTCAATGCCCATTTTACGCCGGCTGTAGAAATAGGCTGGCGGCTTGCTTCTGATCAATGGGGCAAGGGTCTGGCGACTGAAGCAGCAACAGAAGTCATGCGAGCCGGCTTCGAGGACTTTGGTTTAACTGAAATAGTGAGTATGACAGCAGTAAACAATTTGCGCTCCAGGCGCGTTATGGAGAAACTCGGCATGCAAACCAGTCCCGAGGATGACTTCGAACATCCGTATGTGCCGGCAGGTCCTCTCAAGAAGCATGTTCTCTATCGCAAATTGCGAACCTAGAGGCAAACTCTTTCTCGATTCTCGATTCTCGATTCTCGATTCTGGATTCTGTTTTCTGGTTTCTGGTGCCTCTTGAGGCAGCTTCTTGTTTGAGCGTGCTGGCGCGTTCCCTGGCCTTTACTGGGTTGGTTTCTCGACTACCTTAGTATTCTTTGACCTGGTCTCTTGTATTGATGGTCTTTCCCGTCTCTCTTCAACCGCAGGGAGTCGCTGAGAATTAAAAGCGCCTCTTTGGGAGCTTCTGGAAGATGATCACTCAGCCATTGCGGCATAAACTTTTTCAGCGCAGTTACTTCCATCTTTTCTGCATTGGTCAAGTTTGCCCAAACTTCCAATATGTCCTCAATGCCGCATCTATCTTCACCACGCAGCCACAATTGGCGCATCTGGCGTCCGGCGTTTGTTTCGCCAAGCGCCATCTTCCGATTTCCGATTGGTGAAATATCAATTTCTGCCAAACGAATTCCGTAACCTAAGTCTTTAGATCCGTTTATAAACTGATAGGCTTGGAACCCGCAATCTGAGTTTGTGGTGTGGAAAAGGGTTCTGCGAATCGAGAAGTCGGGATAGCCTGATTCAAACAATCTGTTCTCTACTTCACGTTCTATCCTTGAATTTGGAGTAGTTGCCAGCTTGCCGGCGAATGCCAGGCGCTTGATTGCTGCGATTCTTTCTTCCGTGACTGGCTTGTTCTTGAAGGAACTTTTTCTGAATACCCCTCTGGCAAGGCGTTCAAGGCGATCTTCTTTGACTTCTGCAGAGAGATAAACGTCTAGGGTTGAGCGTCGTTTAACTAGGGGAAGTAGCTCTCTTGTGGTGAATATATAGCTCTTTGGTAGCTGGGCAATATAACGCTTTACATATTCAAGGGCGCTGGGCTTTTTGGTTTTCTTTCTTGATTTCTGATGAGCGTTAGGCTTCATATTCGATTTCCCTCCGTATGTTTCTGCGTGGCAATGCTGCGAGGCAGAGTTACTGTCTCTTTCGACGGGCTATATTTCTAAGACGGATTTTCCGGTCAAAAAGTTCAATTGGATAGATTAAATTCGGTTTTTGCTTGTTCTCGGTCAACGCATAACTCAAAAAAAAGAAATTCCCTGGGATTTCTTTTTTTTTGACTGACTGATTTGCCATTCCGCATTCTCTGAATTTCTGAAGCATTCTCTTGCCAACCGCCGGGGTTTGCAAAGTGCTCTGTTTTTTCTTTTCCTGGGTACATTGCCCATTGGAGTCCACCAATGGTGGCGGTGATCACACAGGAGATTTTTATGGAAGCCAGCGAGAAGAAGAAGCTTGGGGGTTTTATCGTTGAACTAGGGCTTCTGGACAATCGCGACTTAGGACAAGCTCTTTCTATCGCGCAAGAGACTAGCCTGCCTCTTGGAAGGGTTCTAGTGCTGTCAGAGATGCTTAGTGAGGAGGTTTTGCAAGGAGTCCTTCGTTGCCAGAGCCTAATTAAGCAAAATCTTGTCGATATCGAGCTGGCTAGGAAGGCAATGCAAATGGTCTCTAGAGATGGAGTCTCTGTTGACGACGCTTTGTTTAAGCTTGGCTGGAATCACGAAGCGACACAGGATACTACTCCTCTAGGTGAACTGCTTATAGACGCTGGTTACGCCACCAGAGAGCAGTTGCAGGCGGCTCTGGAGAAATCGACTACCAGCGGACTACCCTTTGGTCGATTATTGGTTTTTTCGGGGGTTTTGACCGAAGGTTTGCTGACCGGTGCACTCAATGCGCAAATATTGATTAGAGATGGAAAACTTAGCAAGAGTCAGGCGGTTGAGGCGCTCAAAGAGGCGAAGAACCGTCAGGTGACAGTGGAAGTGCACCTCAAAGAGAAGGGCTTTTACGATTTGCCCAGCAGAAGCTGTCCGCGACTTGGGGAACTTCTGCTCTTTTGTGGGGTCATATCGCAGTCTGATTTGGTCGGCGCGCTTGAGATGGGGCTGATGAAGAAGATGCCCGTGGGTCATATTTTGACCTCATCAAACCAGGTCTCAGCAAGAATAATGGATGCCGCTCTGCAGTTGCAGAGATTGATGTCGGAGCAGAAGGTTTCAATAACTGATGCTCGCTCGGTCATTTCTAGTGTTAAGGAGGGCTCTTCATTTGAGGATGCCCTTTCTCAGTTGTATGCCGAGCGTGAAGATGGTCAAGATTCAGGTTCCATACCAACCAATCGCGCAGAACTCGCCGATTCAGATGCTATCTCTAAAGTTGCTAATGAGGTTGTTGAAGTCGATACTTTATCAGCAAAGCGAACTGCTACCGATAATGCAAAGGCAGCTGAAATTGACAGCAACGCAGAAAGTAATACCGATAGGAATGCCAATGATAATGGCGACGTCAATCTTGCAGTCGCAGCCAACGAAGGCTCTGAAGCAGATGCCACTGTCACTGCCGCTAAGGCGTTGGCATCTGTTGCCAATGCCAGCAGTTCAGAGAGTTCGGTGGGGACGCAATCTGTGCGGGGGCAGAAGAAGTTTCTTTCACTCTTTGACTTTTTGAAGAGTTTAGGGCGCACAGATGAGGAGCAGGTGCAAGAGGCCTTCCAGGTGGCAATGCATAATTCGGATGTGCTCAAACAGGTGCTTTTGATTGCTGGTATTTTGGATGCTGATACGATTGAGCGAGCGGAGCGTTGTCGAAAGCTTGCCCAAGACAAGCGTCTGACTCTAGAGCATGCAAATATAGCTTTCGATTATGCTGAGCGGTTCGCTATCGATGTACCGCAGGCGCTGAAGGAATTGCAATGGGGGCGTCCGGAAGATGATCAAATCGAGTTTGACTCGGATGATGAAACTGCTCCAGTGAAAAGGGCTTCAGATGCCAGTTCTGGGGACGATACTGCTGCTTCTTCCAAGCTGGAAACTGCAAAGAAATTTGATTCTGCGTCTACGAAAAAAGCTGCTAAGTCTAAATCGGGCTCAAAAGGATCCGATGCCGGAAATAGTTTCGCAACCAATGCCGGAACTAGCGCCGGAACTAATACTGGAGAGAACAATAACGGCGCCGAGGCTGCGGCAGCGCAAGAAGTGCAGATTTCTCCGCAAGAAGAGTGGGAAGCTTTGCATAAGAGGGTTCAGCATTTAACTCTTTCCGGCAAGCTTGATAAGGCGTTGGATACCAGAGTGCGCATGCTGCAGCTTGCTGAGGAAAAGTTTCCAGAGCGGGTAGTGGCAGCTATTGATGAGGTGGCGGCGCTCTATATTCAGCGCTTGAATCTTGAGCAAGCTTTGCAGTATTACAAAAAGTCGCTTGAACTGAGACTCAGTCAGAGCGAATCTAGCCCTACGGCTGTAGCTGAGGGCTATTGCAATATGGGTAAGGTTTCGTACTTTATGAAAGATTTTGCAAACGCCGAAGAATATGCCCGCAAATTTATTGAGACGATTGCCGGCAATCTTGGCAAAGGGCATCCAGATGTTGCCTGCGGATGGCAAAACTTAGCCAATATCTTTTATGCGCAGAAGAAGTATCTGCAGGCGCAAAGAGCCTATCAGGTTGGTATTCATATTTGTGAGAAGGGTCTCGGTGATTCTCACCCAGCCACGGTTCAGATGAAGCGCAGCTACGAAATTCTGCAGAATGCTATGGCTGAAGAAGAAAAGGCTGGGCTTCGAGACAACATAAATTTGGGTGTGATTACAGGTAGTTGGCGCACTTTGCCTAGGGATTCGTCTCAGGCTCTGTTTGAGGTCTAGCCCTCTCTTGTCACTTAAGCCCTCTCTTGTCGCTTAAGACCTCTTTTGTCGCTCAAGCTCTCCCTTGTCACTCAAGCTGATTAAAACAGCATCTCTTTGAGATAGGCGAGCACATCGCGTATTAGCCAGCTATAGCCGACATGCCCGTGTCCGCCGGCGGCTTCGATTCTAAGGGTGAGGTCAAGATTTTTTCTTTTGCTCAGCGCCGCCGTCAACTTATAGCTATGCCAAGGCGGCACTCGGTCGTCATTGACCACAACGCAAACCAAAGCTGAGTGTTTGAAATTTTTGAAAGTTTTGAACTTTTCTACACTTTTGAACTTTTCTACACTTTTGAACTTTTCTGCACTTTTGAACTTCTCGAAGCTTTTCAAATGTTCGGAACCTTTGAGCTTTCTTCCCGCCCGGACCGACTCGCCATCCCCGGCTGACTCGCCCTTCCAATCCGACTCGCCCGTCCAGTCAGATTCGCCCGCCCGGTCTGACTGAGGCAATGGACGGCTTGTCTCGGGGTTGAGGCTGCAATAGTATGGACTGTAGTTTTTCAGGACTTTTCGATCTTCATCTAGCTCTGGATTACCGTATTCAGCCTGCCAGATCGGTCCGATGGTGTGGCTTGAGAAGCGCAGCATGTCGAAAAGCCCCGATTGCAAGATCGAACAGCGGAAGAGATGAGGTGCTCGCTGCATGAGCACCGCCGCAGTTAGTGCGCCGTTGCTGCTACCTTGCACCGCGATGTGCGCCGGGCTCGAGATGCCTTCTTTGACTATATATTCCAGACAGGCGACGGCATCATCGAAAGTCCTTTCTTTGTTGACGCCGGTGGCGTCTTTATGCCAATTCCGCCCAAGTTCGCCGCCGCCGCGCAAATAAGGTGTGGCGACAATTCCGCCCATCTCTAGAAAGCTTTGGCTCTCATAGTTGAACGCGGGAAGGCTCTCGACCTCGAAGCCGCCGTATACATCCATCAAAAGCGGAGTGTCAGTCGATGGTTTGGTTTTTTTGAGATAGTAAAGCCACATCGGTATCTTCTTGCCGTCTCGACTTTGCACTTGGACAAGTTTCTTTTCTGTGGCTGGTAAGCGCAACTTGGCCAGTCTTTTGCTTAAGATCGTGGTGCGCTTGTTGGCTAAATTGTAGTGATATGTAGTGCTGGGAAAATCGAAATGATCGACTTGAAAGATGATACTGCTGGCGGTGCGACCTGGGGAAAGCGCTGAGACAAAACCTGGGCGCGGTATTTTTATATGACATTTCAGCTTGCCTGCATGACTGTATACAGACAGTCTATGTCTGCTGCCATCTTGTTTGAGGCTGAGAATAAAAATATAGCGACTGGAAAACAGGACTCTTTTAATAATATCTTTGCCTGCCGAAATAAGCACTCGGCGCTCTATTTTGATTGGATGCAATTTTGTGCTGCTGCGACCGAGTTTCTGTTTTTCGTATTGTTTAAGTTCTTTTTTGTCTAGGGCAAGAGTGATTACTTCACCTTTGTCGTTCTCTTGATAGCTTAGAAAGCAGAGTTTCTCTTTGATATTGCCTAAGTAGATATTAGGTCCGTCTTCTTCAAAGAGCGAAATTAAGGGGGATTTGTCTGAGCATTTTCGAGACAGATAGTAATTTGGATGAAGTGAAGAGGCAATCTCTTCTCTGACCAACATATACCTTGTACCGGTCAGTCCCATTGCGCTTAACCAGTTGCCTTGTGAAGTTCTCGACCTAACTAGAGTGACAGTCTTTGCCCCCGACTTGAGCGCCTTATAACAGAAGCTGCCGGCTCCGGTGAGGCGTCCGTCTTTGCTTCTTCGACCTGGTTTTTGAAAGAAGAGTCCTTCGCCCTGTTTAGCGAAGAACATGCTTGTGCGGTGGGTGTGCAGGCGAAAATGCTTAAGGGTTTTGCCGCTGGCTAGATTGATAATTTTCCAGCTTTGCCAGTCTGAGCCGCCCTTGCTAATACCGATGGCAATCTTCTTGCCGTCTGTGCTAAAGCTGTAGCCCGATAGGAAATGACCTTCCGGTAGATACTTGTTGGCGTCGAAGATGAGCTTTCTTCTTCGCGGTCTCTCTGGAGACAAAGTGCGATAAAAGACCTCGTGCTGCTGATTTTGTGGTTTGGTCTTGATGTAGAAGTAATTGCCAAAGCGCCAGGGAATTGCTTGGTATTCGCTGTGGCAGCTTTTCCAGAAGCAGTCTGGCAGAGTAAAGCCGAGCAAATAGTAGGTTGTTTTCAGTGAGCTGAGCCAAGACAGCTCCTCGAGCCATTCTCGGCAAGAGGTTGAATAAGTTTCGAAATGAAGGAAGGGATCGTTAATGCGTTCCTTCCCAAGTCTATAGCTGCCTCTTTTTTGTGGTGCTGCTTCGATGTTTTTTTCTGCTTTTTCTATTTCTGCCTTCAGGGCTTGGCGAAGCTCTTTTCTGAGCGCGTCTGCTGAAGCCAAATCTGCCTTGTTCTTGAGCATTCGGTAAGAGTCAAGCTCAATTAGATGTTGGGCTATATAGTTCAAGCCTTCTGAATAGTAAGGTTCTTTCTTTTGGGTGCTCTCGAAAGCTTGTCTCATATGCATTAGGGCTAGTCTGAACTTTCCTTGGCAAATGCAGGCATAGGCTGCACCTTCGTACATGTAGGTGCAGCGATTTTGCTTGTTGAGCTTGAGCGCCGGTAGGTTTTCGGCTACTTCTAAATAGCTTTTATGGACCGTCGGCCAATCTTGCTTTCGCCAGGCTTGATCGCCTTCTCGGCGCATCTCCTGAAAGAGCGCTTCTTCTTTCTTTTGAGATTGGACCGACTTTTTGGGTTGCTTCAATTTTTTATTGCTACTGCCTTTGATACTTTACTTATCGCCAGATTTTTCTTTGGTCTTATCGTTCGATTTACTCTCTTCTTTATGGCTTTGATAGGTTCTTATATAAAGATTCGAGCTTTCGGGAACCAGTTTGTGTCCGCCTTTGCGCTTGTCTTGCATTAGTTCATTGAGATTTTGTGCGGTTTTCTCCAATTCCAATCGTCTTTGTTCGGCTTGCTGGTATTGTGAATTGGCTTGCCCTTCCCAAAGTGATTTTAGTAGTTCCAGCTGTCTAGCGCTGTCTTGAGGCATGGGAAGCTGTTGCAGTCTACCGCGCCGGTAATAACGTAGACCCTCTAGAATAGCCTGGCGTTGGGCATCTACAGAGGCATTGCCGTGGCGACTTGTGCTTTCTGCCGATTGGCTGGCTGACTTCTGATTTATTTCTGAGTCTCGGCTGAGCTGCTCTTTCAACTTTTGCATGGCCGCCTCTCGTTTCAACTCTTCCGCTGTTTTGGGCGGCGGCGTCGGTGCTTTCTTCTCGGGGGCGGCTTCTGCCGATTCGGCACCGAGATACTTGAGGGCTAATTTAGAAAGTTTGCCTGCCTCTTTCTCTGGTTCTAGGGCATAGGCGATTCTGAATTCTCTGATGGCGCTTTCTTTCTGTCCGAGATTGACGAAAGAATTGGCCAGATAGTAGTGCAAAACGGCATTATTGAAATCTTGTGAGAGCGCGGCGCTCAGATGCGAAACGGCTTCTTTATAGTCGCCTTTGTTGTAGGCGGAGATTCCATCTTTTAGGTCGGGGCTGAGTGCCAAGGCCGGCATTTGGATGAGCAATAGTGACGCCAGCAGCGTCACAGGTAAAGTGGCAAGCAGGGTCGCAGGTAAAGTGGCAAGCAGCGCCGCCGGCACAGTGGCAAACCACGCCGCAGACACAGTCGCCGTCATAAAATAACGGCGTAAAGAAAAAGCAAGTTTTGGTCGAGTTGTATTCATTAGTTTTATTTGTGCTGCTTATCTAGTTATATCTCATGGTCCCGAATCTGGTTCGTCTGCAAAATAAATGTCGGTCACCCGGGCAAAGCGCAGTTCGCCTAGGTGCTGGCCAAATCCAGTGCCCGGCTGCCAGAGCACGTCGCCATAGACTTCGGTCCAGTGTTTGACCGAGCTCGATTTGCCGCCCACAACATAACCCCAGCAGTAGTTCGGCTTGTCTTTCTGCTTGTTCTCTTGAATCACTGTTTTATCCAGCCCTTCCGGCGGATTGTCTGGATTGAGCCAAGAGGGAAGGTTTTGTTTGTCGGAGCCAATCTTGATAGTAGGGTCGGTATTGTCCGCCGAAGAATAAACCGGATAGATAAAGTATTTGCGGGGCTGGGCTTCTCCTGAAGCCGAGGGGGCTTCTTCTTTGTTGAAAGCGGCGCTCTGCAATAGCTTATTGAGCCTTTCTTGGTTGAAATCAGGATCTATTTCTTTGATGCGCTGCAAGAGCTTTTTGAAAGCTTGGTTATGGTCCCCCGGTAAGGCTTCGATTACTTCCAGCAAGGTGGTGGCTGCCGAGTATTCGTTGCCCAGGCTGGCATTGCCGTATAGTTTGCCGCCGCTAGGCAGAGGATAGTCTTTAATGCCCTTTTGTTCTTCTGGTTTGAAACCATAGGTTGTTTCTTTGATTTTCTTTTGGTCGACATGCCATTTGGCAGTATTACCTACCTGAATTGTGACAAAAGAATAGGGAATAGCCAAGGTGTAGGTGCGCTGCGGATTGGCAGCGGCGCATGCCACCGCCGTTAGTTTGCCCGATACCGAGTCGACCTCGCCGTGTCTTTTGAAGGCATTGGGTAGGGGAGTGTAGGCACCGCCAATAGGCTTGGCGGCATTGTTGTTTTCAAAATAGGTATCATCAATTAGGTGCGGCATTTCACCCTGTCGAAAAGAAGTGAAGGCGAATTGATGATTGTTTGCCTGCATAGGCACATAGCCTTTTAGATAAGACTTGTTGCCGAAAGTGGTGCCCTGGGCGGTGATGCGATCTGGCAGTTGTCCTGCGGTATAGCTGAGATTGCTTTCAAGTCCTCTATCGATCATGGCGATTGAAATCGTGTCTGCCTGCGAGCGCTCCACCTTGTCTGCCTTTACCATGCTGGCTTGGCGTTGGTGCGCCAATTGTTGAAAGTACATGTTCAAGACATTCTCGTCTGAAACTTTATTGAAGAGCATGTCGTTTAAGTTTTTGGCATGACCAAATGCTGCTTCGGCTGCCGTTTCGGTATTGGAACCGGCTTGTCCGTCTGCTTTCATTGATTCGGCATTGGCGTTGACTAGATAAGCCTTGCCCCAGATACGATTGATATTTGATATGCCGATATTGCCTGTCGAGTCGGCAACGTCTTTGTACTGGGGGCTGGCCGGTACTTTTACTTCGATGATGCGTTTTGAGATATTGAGTACCCCGGCATCAACTGCGTTTCTTACTTGTCTTGAGCCGCCCATGACCATGCTCAATTGAAATAAGCCGACAATACAGATAATTAAGAGAAAGGTGCTGAAAATGACCAAGCCGGTGGCGGCGCCCTGCTTTCTTCGCGGCACTGTCTTTTTGTATTTTGATATCACTGGTGGTGTCATGTGATTTTCCTAGAGTGGGGCCGGCGTTGCCACTATTGGTTGAATGGCGCTGGCATGACATTCAACTTGAGAAAGAAAGGGAAACGGCACAGGCATATTCACCAGCATCTTGGTTTTGATTGTGACCTGGCCTTTGCCTAAGTCATAGTCAACACCTTCTAGAGCGACACTTTGCACGATGTTGGATGTTTTGGCTTTGGCTAGACAGCTTTCAGCCGTCAGCCTGGCATTCTGGGCATTGGCTTGAGAAGCGGCGCTGCGTGCAGCTAGTTCTGCCCATTGCTCGTTAGACTGTGAAGTTGTGACCAGAACTGTTAAATCAAGAGCCATAAGAGCAAGCGGAATGATAACTGCAAAGCCTGCGATGGCTTCTATCAGTGTTTGGGCTCGAACTCGTCGTCTTTTTCTAATTGGCATAAAATCTTGGATTCTCCAGTAGCCGGGTACTACTGACCGTATAGGTGGCCGGGGCGCCTAGTCCGGGCACCGAAGAGAAGAAGGGAATGGTGAGGAAGGGCGAGACAGTGACTTGGGTTGTGACTGTGACAAAGATACCGCCGGGCCCGCTTTCATAAATGACCTGGGTGGAAGGCAGCTGGGTGATACTGGCCAGTCCGCCGGCAAGTGTACTGACGTATTTTTTTGGAATGAGCAGTTTAACGGAGCCGTTTTTGTCTTCTGCTTCTGATCTTGGTACCTTCACAGCCTGGCGGAGCTGCAGGTCGTTTAGCGAAATCGAGCTGACGTAGCCGAAGCCCAGTCCGATAATATCGAGTACCGGAAAGACGGCAAATATGAAGAGAAAGAAGAAAGCCGGACCAAATTCGGCGATGCTTGAGCCTTGCCTGCGCCCTTGTCTGGGTTCTTGTCTGAGTTCTTGCCTGGGTTCTTGTCTGAGTTCTTGCCGGGGTTCTTGTCTGGGTTCTTGTCTGAGTTCTTGTCTGCGTTCCTGCTTACGATGCGCGCCCGGCAAACAAAAACCAGGTCTGTCTCTAAGACCTAATTGAAAGGTTTGAGCCGCTCTAATCTTCACAGTATTCATCCCTTGCCGATTAGCACCGATGATCTGTATATACCACCGCAGTGTAAAGAGTTTGTGAGGGCAGATGCTTTCAGCTTGCCGCTGCTCTTTTACTTTATCTAGAGGTCTCGATTTATTCAGGCATTTGAGTCAGGTGCTCTAAGCCCAGATGTCCGGCTCTCTTCTCAATACAAAAGTGGTGATGCCAAAAAGCAGGCAGATTAGTCCAGGTAAGGTGAGTATCCAGCTGGCGAGCAGCCTTGTGAAGTCTCCAGAGCCGTCTTCTCTTCCTAGGAAATAAGCCAGGGCAAGAAAGAGAACACCCAGCACGGTTTGCCAGATATAGGCAAATTCTTTGTAGACATAAAGTTTCATGGCAACCACCTCGACGCTATATTAGACCGCGAGGCTTGCCTTTCCTTCATTCTTTGGGCTGATTATCAGTTTTACTACTTTAGACTGAGCGGGTAAGAGCCCAATAGCCTTAGTTTTCGACTGGCAGATTGATAATGTCTGTGTAATCATCTTTGCCGTCATCTTTTGTTTCCAGGTTTATGCCTTTCTCTTTACAGATTTGGCTGATTTCTTCATTGAGCTTTTCGTCGTCGTCAAGTTCGATAGTGAGTAAGTTAAGATGCATTTTTCTAATGATTTCTGCTGCTCCTGCAGATAAATTTGCCTTGCCCAAGTGCAGTCTTTTCAGGGTGCCTATTTTGCTTAGCTCTTCTAGTTTGGCATTGTCTATTTTGCAGTTGCGCAACTCTAGAGTGGCAAGGTTTGGCATAGTGCGTAGTTTCTCTAGTGTCCTTATTTTGATATCACAATCATCTAGCCTGAGGGCGAAAATCTTCTTCTTACCCCTCAATTGATCAATGCATTCGTCCATTTCATCGGGGCTGAGACCATCAAGGGCAAAGCGATGCGCATCCAGTTTGAGGACATCTTGAGGGGTCTCTTTGGTTAGCCTAGAGTGACCAATATCTATGTTGAAGAGTTTGTTTTCCTTGAGTTTGCTCAATTGTCCTTCAATGACACCTTTGCGAATTACGAAGCTGCGAGAATCGGGCATCGCACTTAGTCCTTCTCTGATCATTTCTCTTGTAACGTTCTCACCTTGCAGGAATCGGACTTCCCAGAAGGGAATGTCTGCTACAGCAAACCATTTTTCCTTGTTATTTATAAATTCATGAGTTGGTTGAAACAGGAGTTTGGTTGTTCCTGGGAAATCCTCAAGTCCCGAGCGAGGGTGCGGCTTTTCTCCAACCAAGCCGACGAGTCCGCAATCGAAGGCGTTGAAATTGATTCTAATGATTTTGTTGCCGTGCTTGTCTCTTGTCAGGCTGGCGCCTGGAATGACCGCTAGATCGTTGTTGTTTGTCGGTATCTTTTGAATTGTTGAGGTTGGCTTGCTCATAAAGCTTGTGAAGCCCACTGTCGCGACCAAAAGCATTAAAGTGCCTACAATCATTAGCACCGCTGTTGGTATCGCATTCTTTTTTGATTCGAGCTTGGTTGCCCCTGCCTCTTCGTCTTCAGCGCGATTACTCGCCGCTGGTTTTCGTACACCTGTGGTGCTGCCGCTGAACTCCCCGATGGTCTTGCTTTGCAAAGTCTGTCCTTGCCCCGGCAAGAGTAAGCTCTGATAAATTGCTTCCAATTCTTTTTTTACTTCGGTCATTGAAGAAACGCGCGCAGCCGCCTCCTTCTCGAGCATGCGCTTCAAGAGTCCTTCCAGCCTCTGCGGGTATCTCGAACCAATATCAATTGCCGAAAGTGTAGGCGGCTCTTCGCACTGATGCTTGGTCAAGGTTTCGACAATGTTCTCCCCTAGAAAGGGCGGTTTTTCGGTAAGGCATTCAAACAAGGCGCAGCCTAGTGAATAGATATCGCTGCGCGCGTCTATTTCTTTGCCCATGGCTTGTTCTGGGCTCATATAGAGAGGGCTGCCGAATACCAAGCCGACGCTTGTCAGCCTTTGGCTTTCGCCTGAGGCTAGTTTGGCTATGCCGAAATCTACCAGGCGGGCCACCGGCCGTTTAGGATCTGTAAGGTCTAAGTGGATATTGGCCGGCTTGATGTCGCGGTGTACTACACCGGCTTTGTGGGCGTGCTCTAGGGCTGAACAGGTTTGTATAAAGACTTGCAGGGTGAGCTTAAGGGGAAAAGCCCCTTCTCTTTTCAGTTTCTCTGCTAGGTCTTGGCCGTGCAGCAGCTCCATGGCGTAATAGGGGCGATTGCCTTCACTGATGCCGAAGTCATAAATACGAATGATGTTCTCATGCTGCAGCCGTCCGATCGATTGGGCTTCTCTTTGGAAGCGCAGCCAGGCTTCTTGGTCGATTTGATTGGAGCGAAATGTTTTCAGGGCTAGTTCTTTGCCCAGTGTCAGGTGCTTGACTCTGTAGACCGCGCCCATGCCGCCTTCGCCAAGAAAGTCGACTACTTGAAACTTGCCGTCGATGACATCGCCGCTTTTGAATGGCAAACCCGCTTTTTCAATAGTGCGCGAGCGCCCGCCCAGGGGTGAGTCGCCGAGTGCCACCGGCAAGGTGTCCGAGCCGGGTTTAAAGAATTGCGATTTCTCCTGGTCTTCCTTCATTCTTCTACTTGGGTCTGCGTTTGTCTGTCGGGCACAAGCCAATGGGTCATGAAGGTTAGTTTTTAAGACCTTTCAACAGGTCCTTAAGATTGGGATCATTCAAGAGCTGACTGGGATCGCCGCCAAACTTATCGGCTATGCCGGGAGGCAGTTTGTCCATGATATTGCCTGGTATCTTGCCGCCGAATTTGTTCTTTAGTTTGTTGATGATGTCACCGCTTGAAGCGTCAGCCATACCCGGGAACTGCGCACTGGGCATGGGGGAACCTGCCGCCACCGGTGGTGTCGGTCTTTGGGTTTTTAGGTCGACGCTGCGCTTGAGCTGATCGTTCAGTCCGTCATCTATAGAGGTCAGTCTTTTTTCGATGTTGGCCTCGCTGTCCTTGGCTTTCACCATCTCTTCTACAAAATTGAAGGCGCTCATATAGGGCGTAATGCCGATGCCGTGCGCTTTCGCCGCCATTATTTTGCGCAGCACGTTAAGGCGCTTTTCTTTTAGCGAGCCTTCCACGACATTGAGGTTTTCGGCAGGAATGGCAGCCGCTTCCAGGTTGAGGTCTGGTTTGGTGATCACCGGCGGCGGCTCCATGCTCTCGGGGCCGGGCGGCATTTGCGCCAGGGCAGGCAGTGCCCTGCTAAAATCAAAGAGAGCGGCAGCGATGGCGGCAAAGAGTCCGCAAGAAAGTGAAGTAGCCAGCTTAAATTTTGTCACTTTGGGCGCACCTGTATATCTACGATATTGACATACCCAGCATGCTAAATAACTATACGGTCTTGTTTAGAGTAATGCAGCGACTCTTTAGGGGCTTTTCTATCTTTTCCAGATTGTTCTTATTTAGCCCAGTCTTTTTAGGCTTTTTGGGGCTTGTCTTAGTCCCTTGCCTTAACAATGCAGCTCTGGCGCAAAGCGGCAACACCGGGCAAAGGCGCTATGAATGGGTGCCAGGCTCAAGGCAGGCGCGCTGGGTCGATTCGACGCAAGGCACAAATGGCACCAGCATAAATAGCACCAGCACCCTGCAGCAGGGCAGGCAAAGTCAGTATTTGCAGCAATATCCAAATCAGGGGCAAGTGCAGAATCATACTAAGTATCTCAATCAGACCCAATACCAAAGCCAGCTGCAGAGAGCTGATGCCGGTCGGTTGCCTGCATCACAGCAAGCACAGGGTGCTGGCCGCTCAACTCTAGTCTCAAATCGGGACTTTGTTGACTCGGTTTTAGTGGCTGGGCAGCGCCGTGAGTTTCTCGTACACTTACCGGCTGGTTACGATGGCAAGCAGGCTTATCCGGTTGTCATGGCTTTTCATGGTCTGGGCATGAACGGTCATATGATGTTTGGTCTGACCGGCTTCACCGGACTTTCAGATCGCAAAGGCTTTATAGTTGTCTTTCCCACTGCCTTGGGCGGTCGTTGGCAGGACGGTTTGACCGCAACAGGCAATGACGACGTGGCTTTTGTGCAGTCTATGCTCGATAGACTAGCGGTGCAGTTCAAGATAGACCGCCGCCGGGTCTATGCTTGCGGCATTTCAAATGGTGGTTATTTTACCCAGCTTTTGGCACTTACTATTCCTGAGCGAATCGCCGCCTGCGGTGTGGTCGCTTCAACCTTGACCAGAGGCGGTGCCAGTCGGGACAGCACCCATAACCGGATGCCGATTGTTTTCTTTTTGGGCAGCGAAGACCCTCTCATACCATGGGATGACGGACGCTCTAAGAAAATGGGTAAGTTGGGCGAGGCCTTAGGTGTGGGCGGCGACATTGCACTGGACGGGGCGATAGCCCGACTGGGCGGCTTGAGTACAGCCCCCGACACAATCGATTTTTGGGTCTCGCGCAATGCCGCTGCACCGACACCGCGCTCTACCAGATTGCCGGATCGCTCTGCCAACGACGGTACCCATGTGGAAAAGACCGTCTGGGGCAGCGGCTCAAGCCAGGTGATGCTCTATAAGATTGAAGGGGGTGGGCATACTTGGCCTGGTTGCTTGAATCTCAAGGCTATTTCTGATGTGAGCGGTGCCATCAGCCAAGACATCGATGCCAGCGAAGAGATGTGGGAATTCTTTCGAAACTTTTCAAGGTGAGTTTATCAAGCTCTTTACTCTGGTAGAACTATTGCAGTGTGCTTTATGCGCATTTCCAATCAACCAACTGCGAGGGTCCTGTGTCAGAACCTGATGAATTTGAAAAAGCCTGGGTTTCCAATTATGTGCCGAAAGGAACCGTTCAAGACAGTATCAACCAGATTAAGGAGTATGCCTACAAGTCTTTTGATGCCCTTGATGCCAATGGTAACGGCTTTATAGAAAGGTCTGAACTAGAGGCTGCTCTCAAATCGGATGCTACACCTGCAAGAGAGAAGTCTTTCATTACTTTCTTGCTGAGCAATCAAGAAGCGATTTCGGATCAAGTGAAAGAAGATCCCACCGGACCAAAGGGGGGCATTTCGCGTTTAGATCTAGATGCTTATTTCAAGCTACTTCTAGCCTCGATGAAGTAGTTGGTCTAGCTTTTCTCGACAATATTCTCGCCAAAAAAATGGGCAAGAACAACCGTCTTAGTCGGCGGTATTTCTTGTTGTCTCTTTTGCCTGACCTGTGGCTTTATCGATCTTGAGCTTCCAAGCGTAGGCTGCCTGTGATTTTTCCGGACTAATTGAGATTACTCTGTTGAAGTCTTCTTTGGCATTTTTGAAATCGTTGAGCATAAAGTAACATTCGCCGCGCACCAAAAGAATGCTGGCATCATCAGGCGTCATTTTTAAAACAGTAGTGAAATCATCGATGGCCGGTTTGTAGTACTTAGACCGCAGCGACAAATAGGCTCTGTCTTTGTAAGGATGGGGATGGTCAGGATGCTCTTCGATTACCTTGGTGATTTCGTCGTAGGCTTTTTTATAACCGCCGTCTGGAGAGCTGAGCAAAAGAGAAGTATCAATTACCGAATTGATACCGAGTTTTTTAGCCTTGCTTTCATCTGCTGCAGCCAGGCTTGCTTTGCCCTGTACTTTGTAGATGGCGCTTCTGATCTGATAAGCAATCCCGGCTTTAGGATTTAACTTGAGAAGTGCATTGCAATCGGCAAGGGCTTTGTCGATATCTTTCAAGAGAAGATAATTGCGGGCTCTCTCACCCAATGCCAGCTTTTTGTATTCTTTTAAAAGAGCGTTGACCGAGTTTACCGGATGCCCCTTTTGACATAGAGCCAAAAGATCGCTGAAACTTTGCACCGCCTCTTGGTACTTTTTCAACTTTGAAAGAAGATTACCTTTGTCTAGAAAGGCGAATGCCAGGGTTGATGTTTTTTCTTGATCACCCTTGGCTAGCTTTATAGTTTCATTGAAATATTTCAGTGCTTTGGGATATTGCTTCTGCTCTTCGTACAGCACGGCTAGATTATATGCGTATGCAGCCGAGGGGAAGAATTTTTGAGCCGATTCCAGCGCTTCAATGGCGTTCTTTTTATTGCCCTCTCGCAGTTGTTTATTGACTGTTTCCAGCACCGAGCTTTCTTCTTCTCTTCTGGCTAACACTTTTGAGACTTTGTCGAATTCTTGCAGATCTCTTCCGGCTTCTTGTAATTTGCCGAGTTTTTTATAGGCTAGAGCCCGGTTGTAGTATGGCTTTGGCGATTTGGGATTGAGCTTGATAACTTGCGAATATTCATTGATAGCCAAGAGCGGCTTGTTGGTTTGGGCATAATAGTAAGCGAGTCGGTCATGGGCATCAGAAAGGCGTGGATTGAGCTTTATAGCCTTAAGGCAGTCTGCCTTTGCCTTTTCCAGATCGCCGGCATCTATGTAATTAGCCGCCCTTTCTGCATAAAACCCGGCCACGCTGCCTGCCTTGCTTTCCACCTGTCGCAAAATGCGCAGTGCTTCGTGATGGTTTTTTTGTTGTCTGGCCATGGCTGCTTTTACTATGGCTTGATCAACAGTCATTTCAGAGTTGGCTGCCGGGGCTGCACTGGTGGTGCTGCTGTAAATGATGGAAGAGGAAAGGCTTGCTGCTAAGGCGATTGCCGCAACTAAGTTAGAGGAGGACGTAAATCTCTTTGAATTCGGACGTTTTGACGGCATTTCTTTACCTGAAGTCTTATTTAGATCTGTGTCGGCATATTTGGCTTGATTGATCAATATATTACCCGCTTCAGCGTCCTTTTCTTTGCAGCTTCTTGAGCATTCTTGCCAGTTCATTATCAGAGAAATCGCCTGACTGCTTTTTGGCATGTCTGAAGCCCTCCATCATCGCACCGGCAATACCAAGATCTTGCAGCTCATCGAAATTGACTACATCGACAATGTCGAATTTAGCGCCCTGGGCCATGAGGGCGTCATCGAAAAAGTTGAAAACCCCCTCGCCGATTGTGTTTTCACCAATACCAAGAAAGATAAGCTCTTTCTGGAACTGTTCGGTTTGTTTCTGGGTCGCCTCGACGATTACTCTGGCGCAGGTTTCATAGTATTGAGGCTCTCCGTCTGTGATGACGGCAATCAAAAGTTTTCGACCGACCGGCTGGTTCGGCTGAGAGCCTTTAGTGCGGTTCTCAAAATCTTGAAAGGCAAACTGCAGAGGGGTCATGAGATTGGTTGCCCCTTGTGGTCGCATTCCTCTAAACACCGAACCCAAGTTTGCCGGCGTAATATCGCGGTAGACGCTCATCTGATCGTTGAAAGGCACCACTGTTAGTGATTTACCGGCAAAATCTTTTGCTTCGCCAGCAAAATCGGCGGTAACCTTTTGCACCCATTCCCAGCGAGATCGGTAGCGGGGATCTCCATCCACTTCGTCTTCCATAGAACCTGATCGGTCGATCAAAAGATAGATTTCATAGTCTTTCAAATATTTCCAATCGGCTATTTTTACCGCTTGACTGCGCAATGTGGTGTTGTTGCGACGCGAGCCGCTCGGGTTTGATTCAGTCTCGTTTTCAGGGGCACTGCGCACACTTATGCCGTAGCGCTTGCCGGCTCTTTGAAAAGTGACCTGCAAGACATCGCCGTTGAGCTTGATGCCATCCACCAAGTCGTTCTGCATAAGACCGGCATAGTAAGCCGGGGAGCCCAGTCGTACACCGGTGACTTTACTAGGTAGGGCGAGACTTTCAATCTTGATGCCGGCACCATTCATGGTGCTGGAAACCTGGTCGACTCTTCCATAGAGTTTAGGTTTCTCCACTTGCTTGGACGGCGCTGCCTGCGACAGGGGGAGGGCGGACGAGAGTAAGAGCGCAGACATAGTAACGATAGAGCCCAGTCTGCTTTTGCCAATTACGCGATTGCTTTTGGGCTCCATTACTCAGCCTTTACTGCATTTTCAGGCTGACTTTGAGACTGATTTTGAGTTCGTTTTTGAATATCAATATCTGACCGGGTGTGTGCGTTTTCTTTGCCTTGGTTTTGGGCTTGGTTTTGAGCTTGGTTTTGGGCTTGGTTTTGGGCTTGCGTTTGGACTTGGCTTTGAGCTTGGTTTTGTCCTTGTCTTTGTCTTTGTCCTTGGCCTTTGACTTGAGTCATATTTTTTACTTTGTCTGGTGTAAGCGCTTTTGCCCTTGCAGTTAGGGGGGCTTGGTCGGGGATGGTGTCAAAAACCGAATCACCATAGTTTACATAATCTCTGACATTGGCGCTGCCGGCGCTCATTTTCAGTCTATGCGGATCGCCGCTGTCTAGGGCTTCCACTTGGCGCTTGCATTCAGAGGTGATGCGGTCTATGTCCTCAGCCAATTTCGAACTGAGATTGAGGCTGGTTTTTTCTTGCAAGTCCAAAGCCTCTAGATAGCGCCTGGTTTGGGGATCTTCTGCCAGAAGCAGCTGGTCTTTGGCTTTCATGCCGCCGGGCGTCGGGCGCTTTTCCGGGGGGATGCTTGCCGTTCTACTTTCGAATTCTTTTTGTAGCCGCTTTAGGTCTTCTTTGAATTTTGCTTTGAGGTCTTCTATTTTCTGAGAGCCCCTGGTCAATATCTCGGTTTTGAGTGTGTAATTGCGGTCTTGAGGTGTTTGATCCAAGCCACTGCCTGTGCTACCGCCAGGGGCATTTTGTCTTGAATTGTACGAGTTGGGATTGCTACCGCGAGCGGTGGCAGAGCCTGCGTTGGTCTTTGGCTCTGCGCCAGTAAGAATGTCGTTGATACCAGCGATGGCTTCTTGGGCGTAGGTGGCAATTTGGGTGCCCTTGCCGAAATTGACGCAGAAAGAATACTGATTGAGGGCTTCATGGGGTAAGCCTAGCTTTAAATAGCTATTGCCCAGGTAATAGCGCGCAGTTAGATTTTTGGGATTTTGGTCGATTAGTTTTTGGGCGATTTTGGCACTGTCTGAATAACGACCTTGGTTATATAGCTTGGCCAGGCTATCTAAGCTGAGATTTTTTGATTTGAGATTTTCTGAGTTGTGATTTTCTGGGCTGTGATTTTCTGGCTTGAGATTTTCTGATCTGTGATTTTCTGGCTTAGAGTCTTTAGCCTCTGCAGCCAGCGCCCAATTGGCTAGCGCCCCTGAACTTTTACTGGCGTCACCGTCGTATCTGCAATCTGAGCCAGCTGAACTAGTTAAGCGATCTAAGCCATCTAAGCCATCTGCGCCCATTAGTTGGCTCAGCAAGACCAATGAGACTAGACCAGCTAGATGGCTCAGAGCCGGCTTGGGAACTGGCTTGAGAACCGGCTTGAGAACTGGCTTGGGAGCCGGCTTAAGATATTGAGGTGGCTTTTTCCGCTTCATTTCTGGTTTGGTGCTTTGCCCCCGCCGCGCTAATATACGTGGTCTATTAGAGCTTGCCGATTTTTCTTTACCATATTAGCTTATCGTGTCTAGCTTATCGTGTACCATAGAGACTTACTATTGTAGTACAAGGCTTTTCGCTTCTCATGTCCAGCACATTTTCAGTGCAATGCGGCAGTTTGCCCCCACCCTTGCTGTTTTTGCAAGACTTGGAGGCTCGTCTTGGTTGGGCGTCCATATCTTGTCCCGACTTTTTTGAAATTGAAGGAAAGCTCGGCAATCGCTCTAAGAGCTGGCAGCAGGATTATCTTTATCACTTTTACAGGCCTTTTGTTTCGAGCCGAGGCATAGAGGTCAGGCTCGATCTGGAAGAGTGCCATGTCTCTATCTTGCCCTTTAGTTCTAGGGGCGATTATGAACTGGCTTTCGAGCTTTTGCGCGAGTTTTTGCAGTACGGCGGCGGTTCGGTTCGCTCCAGCGACGGTTTGACCGCCGCCAATGGCTCTCAATTGAAAGAGATTTTTAGTCAGTCATGGTTCGACGGTTTTTGCTATGAGGCGCTCAAAGAAGCTCTGGCAATGTTGGGTGAGCGCCCGGGGGCGGTTCTTACTCTTTCCGGACCGGTGCGCAAGTTTTATCTGGGGTCAAGGCTGGTGGCACGACTTGAGCAAAGTTTGTTGCTTTCACCTGGCGCCGCCCTCATGGGTGGGCGTGAGTTGCGCGATTTTGCCCGGGCGCTGGAAGAAACCATGCTTGATACCCAGTATGCTCTGCAGCGAGAAGCTTTCGCCGGGTATTGTGAAAGTACGATTTACCAGCTGCGCAGCCAAGGTGCCTCTGGTCTAAGCGCCGCCTATTGTCCGGCTGAACAAGGTGTACTCGTGCCTCTCGTCGATTGTCTGGCTTTTGACGGCGAGAAACGCGGACAGCTCTATCTTTTGCCGAAGGAAGCCATCAATGAAAGGCTCTTGCCTTTACTTTTACCGGGCGGTGACATGCATTTGCTCGACGAAGTGCAGTTTTTGCTGTCGCCACTGAAAGATTCTCGATATAGGCAAGTACTTGAGGCTTTGGCGCCGGTTTTGAGCCTTACTTGAACTATAAGAGAGCTGCCGAATGTAATTTGAAAAAGAAGAAACCCACGCCGGCGAGGACTGGCGTGGGCTCCTTCACTTCGGTCGCAAGTTTAGCTAGCCAATAATTTGCGAGTGATCGCAGTCTCTGCCTTTAGAGCGTCTTCTTCCGGAGAGCAGTTATTGACCGGCATGCACTTTTTGTCCGCCACCACGGATTTAGCGACCGATACCGTATTTTTTCTTCTGTGAGATATTGTATTAAGTGTTCGCCAAGCGCGCTCGGAGACATAGGGATTGGTGTCTTCGGTTAGACGCAGGAGGCGGTTCATTTCCAAATAGGGATTTTCAGCAAGTTCGTAGCGCACTTCTGGACATTCATCAGCCAAAAGAAGTTCGAAGATGACGGCAGGGATGCAATCTCTAGCCACGAGGGCGGAACGCACTTCAAAGTGGGGATCGAGCGCGAGATTGTAGAGAACTTGAATTGGTGTATGTGGATGTTCGGCTACTCTGGCTCTCACGCGGTAGTGGTTGTGGCTGGCTAGTTTTTTCAAATCTGTTACTGAAATATTGTTTTGGGCGGCTTTTATGTAGTCTTTGTGCCAAAGGTCTCTGCGCGCGCCCTGTGATTGATTGAGTTCTTGCATATATCTACCTCCTCGATTCTTTCGAGTTAAGCTTCGAATTTTTGATCGCACATCCATTGCTCTTTACCTATGACCATTATTAATTTTGCTTGTGTGCAAAACGTGATCAAAGAAAGAGCGGCTTAGGCTCTGTTAAGGAAGTTAAAAAGTTCAAAAATGCCGCCCAAACAGAAAGATTGGCGACACTTTTTCGTAGATGCCCCATTTCGAAATTTCTCATTTCACGAGAAATTTACTTTGTATTGCACATACTATACTAAATTGACCTTCCCACTTTGACCTTTGGTTCTTTGCCAATTTGACCATTTAAAAATAGACCTTGCCGATATTGACTTTGCAAGATTGACTTGTCCGATATCGACTTTTAAAAATTGACTTGCCCGAGCCGTTAGTTATTCAAAGGACTTTACTATGCCTTTCATTCCGGAATTTTTCGCCATGCCGGCTGTCAGCCCTGAGTCACTGCTTTGTAGCTTTGCTGTAGGCGGTGCCTTTTTCATTCTCTGGCCTCGACTGGCTAACTTTATCGAGTACCGTGTTTTGAGTCGAACAGTAAAGAATGTCACAGGGCATAGCACTCTGCGCCCACGCTCCATTAAGGTCGGTCGCAATCTTTCTGCCGCCTACGACTCAGTCAAGAAAGCTTTGGCAGCGCGGCAGAGCAATCAGCGCTGGCATTTGCACCAAGTGAGAATTGACGAGCCCCTAGAAAAGGCAATTAGGCTTGAAGGTGTATCGATCCTGAAAGAAAGCCCGGAAGAAGAAATGCATCGCAGTCGGACAGAAGCTCGTGGTGCAGGGCGAGGACGCCATTCTACCTCGCTGCGTATACAGGTGGACATAACCGAGCGTGCCGGCGAAACACAGGTCTCGTGGAAGTTCTTGCCTGAAGACCAGCGCTATTTCAGCGAGAAGCTGCAGACAATGGACGCCAATACTTCGCTTTTGCTTTTGCGGACCAATTTCAATCTTATTAAGGAATTGGGTCTGACTGCCTGAGACCATCTGCTCGCAGCCATGGCTTTGAACTGGGCGGACTGCCTGAGACGATCTGCTCGTAGCCATGGCCTCAAACTGGGCGGACTGCCTGAGGCGCATTCTTATTGCGGCTTGAGCCATTCTTTCTCGAGGCAACGGACCAGAACTTGAGTGCGATCATCTATATAGTAGGCTTCCTCTTCGTGATAGCCTTGACGCCTAGACACAACAAGTGCTTTGTTCAGTCGGCGCTGCTCTTCCTTGAGAACTTGCACCAGAACTGTTTTAATGCGCATCTTCACTGGTTCAAAGTGGCGACCATAGCCTTGTCTAATGAGAGTGTGAGCCGCTTGTACTAGACTCTCTGCTTTACCAGTCTCTATCTTGATAGAGAAGCTGGTCACAACGGCTTCCAAGTCTAATCTGCTCTCTTCCAGTTCATCCAGCAAAATCGCAGGTACCCTGCCATTCCTGAATAGACGTGCCATACCCTTCTGGTCAAGAAGACAGGAGAGAAGCTCATTGTCGCTATCTCCAGACTCAAGCCTGGTGCGCGCTTTATCGATTTTCTCCAACCTTGCTTCTAGTCTTACTGTCCGTTCATGAATTTGGGCTGCTTCCATACTGCCCTGATAAAGTCTTTCCGCTCGTTGTCTTTCTTTTGCCGTAAGCCTTCTGTCATCTCTCTTTCTCATCGTGGCAAGTAGGAAAATCGGCTCTGGCGGATAGCCGACCGCCTTGCTATAGAGTTGCATCAGTGAATTGAGGTCGCCTGCGTGCTTGCCGAATGTCAGGTCAATCGAATCACAAATCAACCTAATCGTAGTGACATCCTGCTCCATATGAACGAGCTCATGAACCAGCGTTGAAAGCAGGTTGTCAGAGAGCGGGTTTTGCGAAAGCAAAAGTTCTCTTGAAACAGCTATTCTGCCAGTGCCCACCTGGTATGAGGCACATAAAAGGCTGTGTTCATTAAATTCTACGACGGCCTCCGGAATATCCATGGCCCGGCAGAGAAGATTAACCAACTTTTGCAAGCAGCCGGAGCGTCTTTGGGCGAGTGACTGAATCTGTCTTTCCGTTTGTTCAAGATCGAACTTGAGTCGTTTTATCTGCGAACCTTGCATAGAATCCATCGCTGAATTGAGTTCAGCTCGCAGCCGAGTTGCTTCCGCTAACTGGGTCTGAATCTCACTCTCGGTCGCTTCACTCTCTTTCTTCCAGTCAAAATTTAGGGCAATGGCTGCAATTTTCAGATTGTCTGCAAGCCTAAGCATACCGGAGCATTCCAAGCCTTCTGGGCTTTGACCTTCGGGCGTCGACCAGTAGGCTATAAGTCTTCTAGTAGCTTCTTTTGAAACAATTTCATTGCAGTCTTGGGCTGCATACAGCAGTATCCTTTCGCGGTCCTTAGCCGGAAACTTGTCCGCCAGCTCAAGAGCTGTGAGCTTTATATTTTCGGTGATTTCAGTCTGGCTGTGGCTATACCTGAATCCTAAAGGCTCGGGATCTCCTAGCATTTCGCCTATCATTGATATGCGGCTGTTTTGCGATTTCTGCAAGGTCAACCAGAGCATTTGGAAAACGTCTCGGCAGATCTCACTGGAGAATTGTTTATCAATCTCTGTGGCTAGCAGAAGAATGTCTACAGGCACGGTCAACCCGTTCAAGACCATATACTGCCAATGTTCTTGCTCTAGTCTCTCGATGAACAAATTGCGTGCGGCAACTTTGTTCACCTTGTTGAACAGTACCTTTAGAGCTTTGATGGCGGACTTTGAATAGCCTCTAGCTACCTTTTCTAGAAGCAGGACTTGAGTCCTATAGGCATGTGGGTTGGCTTTGAAATCATACTCTTCGAAGTCGGCAAGTCCGTGCACCGCAATCATCGAAAGCTCTTCGTCTGAGCAATTGGAAGCGCGGGCAGCCAGCTCTAAATAATTCTTTTGCTTGACTAAAAGCTTTAGCTGGATTCTTTGTTCTTGCAGTTCGGACTCAGGCAGCTCACTTGCTGGGTTTTCCTTTGTGTAAGCCGTGCTGTCATCATCTTCATCATTGAATTTGGGTCTGGCATTATCGGTTTTTCCGAGTATTCTGAAGCTCGCACTGTTATCTTTCAATGACTGCAATAAGTTGCTTGCTGCTGACACAAGCATGCTTTGAAATCTATTGGGAGCAGACCTCGGATTGGACATTCTCTGCACCTGTTTTTAAGGCAAGAGTAGCGACTTCGCTGGATTTAGCTAGGTTGTGTTGTCATGAATAGTACATGCCATCCGCTCTGAGTAACAGGGGGGAAATACGCATCTGAATCTGCTCGTGTTCCTGGTTAGGTGCTGGTTTCGGTGTCGATACCGGCTCCAGCGAGAGGGGTCAGGATTCTTCTTGTTGCTTTAAATTGGTCCCCGAATAGTTCAATAGCCTCTTGTCTCATTTCCTTGGCTGGACCGTGCAAGTACTCATTCAGGCATCCGAGATCATCGATTATGTAATGGATTGTCCAAAGGGTTAAGTTTTCTCCAAGTCCTTCTATTTGCGGATCTCGATAAAACCAGTATGCATGTCTAAATCCTCTGAATTTAAGCATTTTCTCTAGGTGTGAGGGAAGCCAGCCGGCATATTTGAACTTGACCGAATCTTTTACTTCTAGATTGACTTCGTAAATTAGCATTCTTCTCTCTCTGGTAATTTGTTCTTCGTGTCGGGCGGGATTAAATACAACTCTTTTGCGAATGGTTAGTTAATGTTCTTGAGGGTTAGACTATGAGTGCTGGACCTATGATTATACGTGGCTTTGGGTGGCTTTATTGATTTAAGTGAGATCTGTTTCTGGAAATTAAACGATAACCCTTTACTTCAAAATTAACTTCGCAACTTTGAACTTTTTGTCTGGATTTTACGTTTATGTTGATGAGACCCTGAGGAGGGAGAGCCATATGTCTGTCTCACAAGATAACCTTTCAGTTTTGTATCGTATAAAGATGTCAAATCATAAGTCGCTAGACATAAGAGAGCGCGTGATGCACGAGTGGGTAGAGTTTTGTAAGGAATTTCCGAGCTCTGAGCACTGTTGGAATGACTTGGTTTCGTCTTTACAGGCTTCCGGTTTGCTACTTTGCCGGGAATGCGGAAAAGTTGATCTGGAATTTAGAGATGGACACAGAATATGGTACTGTCCAGATTGCTCTATTGACGGACGTGTGACAGCCGGGACCTTTTTTCAGAGGGTGCGGAAGTTGCGCCCTTGGTATGCGGCAATGTGGCTTTGTAGTCGCGGCGTAGTGGTTAGCGCTAGCTGGTTCGCTGACTTCATTGGTATTGCAAAGTCTACGTCATTTAACGTCTTTCAGTCTATTCTCTTTGTTGTAAGAGACCGCTGGGGGCAGAGTGGTGCTCTAGTATCAACTAGACATTTCATAGACCTGTATGTCAAAAGAAGTATTGCGTCTTCAAAGTTTATTCATCCGGCTCTAGAAGAGGCGGATGCCCAGGATGAGTTCTGGCAAAAACGCAGATCTCCTGGCTCCACTGGTGATGCTTCTGCGAATGGTTCTTGTGAAAATGCAGAGGAGCAAGAGCCTCTTGCCTGCCAGACCGGCGAGTGCACAGCATCATGTTGCTGTCGGTTCGAGGATAGCGACTCATCGGTTGAACGCGAACCTAATGTTCAAGGCGAGTGCGTATCATCGGGCGCGAATGATGATGGTTTTGGCGAAGACGAGAGAACAATCTTGGAGGTTATTTCGAGGGGAAAAGTATCTCTGGATCAGCTGATTGAGATAAGTGGTTTTGATGTGCCCAGGTTAAATCAAGCCTTGACTATGCTTGAGTTCGCTGGCTGGATAAGGGCTTTGCCCGGTGGTCTATTTGAGTTGATTCCCGCTAGAGAAAGGCCTAATGTGAGATCAAGTTTGGTGAATATTGGCTCAAGTTCTGCCAGTGATTGGGCCCGTGAAGGGTTTGGGTCTCATGCATTTTCGTCTTTTGATTCTAGTGGAGCTTCAGACGGGGAGGCGATGTGTAGGATATTGGGATGTCAATTCTGTTTGGAGTTGGAGCAGAATCCAGACTTACTCAAGGGCGGTGCTCAAGCTTTGGTGAGTGTCAACGTAAGGAATAGTGCGCAGCACAGCGTCTCTTCGAAGTCTGTGGTGTTATCGCTTCTTGGCTTTGTCAATCAACTGCAAAATATGTGTGCTGGCATAAGCAGGCGCAGGCTTGAGTTGTATCTCGCCCAGCGCTATCTGACTGAAGTGGTTAGTTTTGAAATGAATGGAATGCAGGAACTTATTCACACATGTCTAGAATTTGGACCAGTTGAAGATGACCAGTTGCGCAAATTGCGCCCGGATGTTTCAGCTCTTTATTTTATTGCGGCTTGATATTGTGGATTGGTCATTGGCTTTTGCCGCGTCCTTCGATCTTTAACTTGCGATCAATCCGTAAATGCTCGGGCACAGCGGAGCCAGTTCGCGCAGTTATGATTGGCTCGAATTGAGTTTTGAGGGTTTCTTCATCGCCGACCAAAAACAGATGGTCGTGCAGGTTTAGAGTGGTATCGCAGTGACTGGGAAGCAGTATAACCAGGTCGCCAGGTTTGAGTCCACTATCGAGACTCTTCACCTCATCTAATTCTGATGGAGTGTCAGGCTTCGATGGTGCTTCTGACTTTGATAGTATTCCATGTTCGTCACCCGCCGGGCTGTAATGATAGCCTTGATAGGGCTCTATCGCTTTAGCATTGCCCATGTCGGTGCTTAAGCTCTTCAGACCGGCGTCAACTACTATCCGATCTGCAAAGGTGCTGATTACAGTTGTTGCAACCGCGAGGGCGTTGGCAAATTGGGTGCCGTTCGAACTTTTGTATGAGCTATCCATAGTGCAGAAACTGCCGGGCTGAACTTCGGTTATGTATTGATTGGTGGCGCAAGTCAGGAATGAGCCGGTTCCTCCCGTAGTGATTGTTTGAAATACAAATTCTCGGGATTTCAGGGCGCTTTCAATTTGTAGCTTTAGCGATGTGAGCAACTGCATTGCCTTTAGGCAGTGCTCTTGCATTTGCTCAGGTTTTGCCTGCTGAATATGACCTTCGTAGCCTTGCAGTCCGATAAGTTGTAGATGTCCGGAAGCCAAAATTGTCTCAGTGAGGGCAAGCACTTTGTCACAGTCTGGTTCTATCCCGCATCTATTTTGTCCGACATTAATGTCAATGAGAATTTTGAGTTGATGCTTTAGCCCTGCTTTGGCGCACCAGTCGCTCAGTGTGGCAACTGAGATATGGTTGTCGACTACAATCTTTAGCTCTGGATTCCTTGCTGCGAGAATCATGAGCTTGGTTAGCTTTGTCGGCCCAGCTATCTCTGTGGTGACAAGTATGTCGTCGATGCCACCATTCATCATCACTTCGGCTTCGCTTAATTTAGCAACACAGATGCCATTAGCGCCCATGTTAAGTAGAATTCGAGCCAATTGCGGCGACTTAATGCTTTTGCAATGCGGCCGAATTTTGGTTTTGGAATTTATCCTCTTCAGGGCCGAGAAGGCAAGTTGTGCATTCTCTACGAAAAGATCGAGGTCGAGTAGTAGTGCTGGAGTATCGAAATCCGGGTGTTTAAGTAGGTTGTCTCTCCTCAGTTTCTCCAGCCAAAAATCTTGCACTGCCATGACTCAATCAACGAGACCTCGCTGCCCAAACAAGCCAAACTAGAATTCGCCTGGCAAAGAATACCAGATGTTTTGTCCTGTTTTGCTCTAGCTAGCCCCTGAAAGTTTGATGTAAAGAATCTAGAAGTAAAGTATCTTGAAATCAAGAGAACTGGTAGTATGTATTCATGAACAATGAGAAATTAGATTTGGCAACTAAACTCTGGCTCGTTCTCTATAAAGCTGAACGGGCTCTAGAGCGAAGGGCCCTCGGGAGTATTGAGAGCCTAGGAATTACTGGCACTGACTTTGCAATATTGGAAGTCTTATTGCATAAAGGCCCATTACCAATAAATACGATAGGACGAAAAATACTCCTCACGAGTGGTTCTATAACGACTGCTGTAGACCGGCTTGAAGCTCGGGGTCTTGTCTCGCGCAGTTTTGATGCTGCCGACCGTCGAATTCGGTTAGTTGCCTTAACAAAAGATGGAGTTCGCGCTGCTTCGACATCTTTCAAAGAGCATCAGCGACACCTTCATCAGTCTATGGAAGTTCTTTCGGAAAGAGAGCAGATTCAGCTAATTGCTTTGCTGAAGAAGCTCGGTAAAGGAGTGGAATCAAATGAAGAAGAGTAGTAATTCAGCCCAGGTCCAACTTACTCAGGGTTTAGCCTGTTCTGATTTCGAGGCGTCCCGGGCTGTTTCTTCGGTGGTATCGAGTCGCTTTGTTAGAGAGGGGGCTGGCTTCGCTGTCGCTCGACCGTTTCCTTTAGCAGGCTTGGAGCAGCTTGACCCGTTCTTGCTTTTGGACCATATGCTACCCGAGAAACTTTTGCCTGGTCAGGCGAAAGGGGCTCCAGATCATCCGCACCGAGGTTTTGAGACAGTTACCTATTTGCTCGCTGGTGAAATGGAGCATCGAGATTCTGCTGGGAATAGTGGTTTCTTAAGACCTGGTGATGTGCAGTGGATGACTGCAGGGTCTGGTGTGATTCATTCTGAAATGCCATCCCAAGCTCTGCTCAGAGATGGAGGTGTCTTGCATGGCTTTCAGCTCTGGGTTAATTTGCCGGCTTCCAAGAAGATGATGGCGCCGCGCTATCAGGATCTAAAGAGTGAATCAATCAAAGAAATTGAAAGCGAAGACGGCCTTAAGCGAGTTCGGTTAATAGCCGGAAAATTTGAAAATCACCAATCTGCCTGCGTTACAGAAATCCCCATAGTTTATCTTCATGTGCGTTTGTTAAAAAATGGCGTCTTTGAGTACCAGCCGGAACCTCAGCAGACAGTTCTTGCCTATTTTTTCGGAGGGCAAACTGTTCTGCGAGTGTCTCAGGAAAATCTGGAGAGCGCTTTGTCTGGACCCGCCGGCGCTTCAGTCGAACTCAAGGCTTCTTCCGTGTTGGTTTCGGCTGCCGAGCCAGTTGTGCAAGTGCAAGCCGAAGAGTTGGCTGTTTTCGAGCAGTCAGATTTGCCTGTTCGTATTGTTAATGAGTCTGATGCCACGCTGGAATTCATTTTCTTGGTCGGAAAGCCGATTGGTGAGCCGGTGGCAAGGTACGGTCCTTTTGTGATGAATACTAGGAAAGAGATTGAGCAGGCGGTGCTTGATTTTCAGAGCGGCAACTTTGTATCGGCTTCTTCCGGCGGGGCCTTGGGCTGATTGCTCAACCGCGACGGCGGTTGAGGGCTGAATCAGCATCGACGCCAAAGTCTTTACAGTATTTCAGAACATCGATTGCTTCTTCGGGTTTAATGGCTTCCATGCGCAGCAGGTAGAGCAGGCGCGCTGTGCAGAGCGCCAGACCGTCATCGAGATGCTGTTTGTGCACCAGGGCGGCTAGATATTCAGTGAACGATGTCTTTTCGCCCAGCATTGTTTTGATGGCTTCTAGATTGGCGTGACTGCATACGCCTACTGCTTTCAGCAGCGCTTCGAGGTTTTCTATGTCGCTTGTGTCAAGGACCAGTGCTGCCAGTTCAGCCAGCGATTGGCTTAGTTCTTCTCTGTTGAGAACTGACCTTTTCAAGACTGACGGAGCGTGCACCATGGCGAGGCGCTCTTGTCTGACGAGGTCTTGCAGCAGCAAGGTGCGGCTTAGGGTGTTTTCGTCTATCTGTCCCATGTTTATGAGTTCAACACCAATTTGGCTGCCCTTCAGCAAGGCTAGTTCGAGGGCTGATATTATCGAGGATTTTTGCGCCAGGCCAGCTTTCACTAGGATTTCGCCGGTGCGAATCTGTGCGATTTGCACCGGTAGGGTGCGACCAGTTTGCTTAAGCGCGGTCTCGAAATCGATGCCTCTTCTATAGCAAAGCACCAAGATTTCCAATATATCGACTTGGGTCAGATAGCCGTCTCTTTCGTACACCTGCGCAGTTAGTGCCGCCATAACCACTTCCGGGTCAATCACTCCGGCATGGGTGATGATGCGTCCTAGTGGCAGACCTGTTTCGCGCTGCGTCGCCAGATAGTTGCTCATGCTTTGACTATCCACGGCACCAGATTCGGTAAGCAGGCTGCACAGTTGGGTCATGGAGCGTGGCTTCGGCGGCAATATCGGTTGATTTTCTTGGCTGGTTCCGGCTAGTTCGGATAGTGCGTCTTTGTCCTGGCTACGACTCTTTGGACC
>MOYA01000003.1:86368-491773 GCA_001899315.1 Candidatus Obscuribacter phosphatis | reverse complement strand
GGTCTAAATTTCCGTGGACAGTATCCTTGAATGGTTTGCTTGCGCTCGACCGCCATATGCAAGCAGCGAGCTGCTGCTATTTCTGTGATGCCTTCTCTGAGTACCAATTCGGCAGCTTCCAGGGCAAGTGTGTTGAGATTCTCTTTGATATAGCCGGACATTACAAGCATCTTGAGAATGTTCAAGCCTGTCTGTCTGGACATGATTTCGCAGTCGGCATACTGCTCTCTTTTGATTAGACCTGCCTGGCAAAGCAGCGAAGCGGCCAGATTCAGCTGTTCAGGGCGGGGCGCGCCTGGGGCGGCGCCCTGCGAGGGTGCCGTAAACTTGCCGAATCTGTCGTGAGGCGAATTCATAAGTCTATAAGTTCACAGGTTCATAAGTTCATAAGTTCATAACTTCATAGCTTCATAGCTTCTCTAGCTGACAAATCATTCGTGCTCTGGTCCGGAGGTTCGGGGTCCCTAAGTTTCTAAGTTCCTAAATCCCCAAGTTCCTAAGTCCCCAAATCCCCAAGTTCCTAAGCCCCCAATTCCCTAAGTTCCTAAATCCCCAAGTTCCTAAGCCCCCAATTCCCCAAGTTCCTAAATCCCCAAGTTCCTAAGTTCCTAATTCCCTAAGTTCCTAAATCACCAAGTTCCTAAGCCTCTGCGCCCAGCCGTTCACAAGGCAAGTTCATAGATTCCTAAAGACATTGGCTCATAGACTGACTAACTACGATAACGGCTTAGCACTTTACTCTTCTATTGTCTCATCCGCTTTCAAAAAAATGAAAGTGTTGTCGCCATCGGTCTTGGCATAAGTCATAGTTGTTATTGTCAAGGTGGCTTGGCAGTCTCTTTGTGGTAATCTGGCTTAGGTGTTGGAGAGGTTTTGATGTCATCCAAAAGAGCCGTAATTATCGGTGCTGGTCCGGCTGGTATCACTGCTGCTTATGAATTAGTACAACGCACCGACGTCAAGCCAATTCTTGTTGAGAAGGCTGAAGTTATTGGCGGCTTGGCCCGCACTTTAGATTACAAGGGCAATAAGCTCGATATTGGCCCCCATCGTTTCTTTTCCAAGTCAGACCGGGTCATGGACTGGTGGCTATCGATGATGCCTCTGGCTGGCGGCGGCGAAGTGGAAATTTCGTACCATAATCAGAAGCGCAATATCTCAGCCGGTGGTGCCGGTTCCACGCCGGCAGAGCAAGGTGCCGATCGCTCCGCCTCCAATGTCTTGATGACTCTTTCCCGTCAGACTCGAATTTACTATCTGCGCAAGTTCTTTGATTATCCGATTAGCTTGAAGTTGGCGACTTTCACCAATCTTGGTTTGGTTCGTACGGTCAAAATTGGTTTCAGTTATCTCAAGTCGGTGGCCTTTCCGGTCAAGCCTGAGGTCAATCTTGAGCAGTTCATTACCAACCGTTTCGGTCGCGAGCTTTATCTCACCTTTTTCAAAGACTACACTGAAAAAGTTTGGGGCATCTCTTGTTCGAAGATTAGCGCCGCATGGGGCGCCCAGCGCATCAAGGGTTTGTCTATTACCAAGGCGGTCTGGCATGCCCTTAAGAAAATCCTTGGTTCGGTCAGCGATCTCCGTCAGAAGGGTACTGAGACTTCGCTTGTAGAGCAGTTTTTGTATCCCCGCGAGGGTACCGGTTCGATGTGGCAGCTGGCGGCCGAAAAAGCCATCGCCGGCGGTGGCGAGGTCTTGCTCAATAAAGAAGTGGTGAAGATTCTCACCGAAGGCAATCAGATTAAGGCTGTGGAAGTGCGAGACCAAGTAAGCGGCGAAGTCACCCTCTTGCAGGGCGATTACTTTTTCTCCAGCATGCCGGTACGCGAGCTTATCGCCAAGCTCGATGCCGATGTTCCGTCTTATGCCCGCGAAGTCGCTGAGGGCTTGGTCTATAGAGATTTCATCGCGGTCGGGCTTTTGGTCAAAAAGCTGAAAGTGAAAGACGAAAAGGGCGGTTTGATTGCCGACAACTGGATTTATGTGCAAGAGAACGATGTCTTGATCGGCCGCCTGCAGATTTATAACAATTGGGGCCCCAGTATGGTGCGCGATGTCGAGAATACTGTTTGGTTGGGCTTGGAATATTTTTGCAATGAGACCGATGAATTATGGGGCTGGCCCGATGACCGTCTCAAAGAATTAGGCGCACAAGAGTTGGACAAGATTGGCATCATAGATAAGGCTGATGTGCTCGATGCCATGGTCGTACGCATGCCCAAGACTTATCCCGGTTATTTCGGCACCTATGATCGCTTTGAGGAATTGCGCAAATATATTGATACCTTCGAGAATCTCTTTCTGGTCGGGCGCAATGGTATGCACAAGTACAATAACCAAGACCATTCCATGCTTACTGCCATGGTGGCGGTTGATAATATCGCCGGTGGTATCAAGACCAAAGATAATATTTGGGACGTAAATACCGAGATGGAATATCACGAAGAGAAGAAAAGTTAGCCTGCAGTTGCTTTAACCTGTGGCTTTTGGCTGCTCATATTAACCAGAGATTCTCTCTATTTACTTCCGTCGTTCAATCTCTTTGAGCAGACTCTTGACGCTTTGGTAGAGCTTCTTGTCGGCTCTTAGCGCCGGCGATTCTTTCATTTCGTTGATTATTTTTAGACCTTCTTGGGCCAGTTCGCCTTGACAGTCAAGCATTAAGCTGGCGATGGCAAAGCGTTTGGCCGGTGCTAGGTTTTCTTTGAGCCTTGCTTCAAACTTGAGATGCTGCAGCTCTTGCAGGCAAAGGGGGGCTCTCAGGCTCTTTAGTTCGGTCATCTGACCGGCGCCGGTGCTGAACATATAAAAGACCGGACGATTAATGCCTGATTGTCCTATGGGCTCCTTTATCACCAGACCCAATTGCCCTAGGTCTTCCATCACTTCGATAGCCGCACCGCTCAAGGTTTGAATGAACTTGGCTTCTTTGGCGTTGAAAGCCAAGATTGAAGCTTCTGCTCCGCCTTGACCATTATTGGTGACTAGAGCCATTATAGACTTATCCGCCAGTTTCCATTTTGCGCTTGATACCAGTTGTGGTGAATCGGCGTTTTCTATAGTGCTAAAGAAAAATGGGATAGGCTTAGAACCGACGCGGCGCAAAAGCGCCAGTTGTAAGGTGACTTTGTTTTCTTGCGCCTTGGCTGAGGCGATAATGGTGCCGGCGCTGCTCTGAAAACTCATATTGCTTTCTCGGCTCCGGCTCTTCTGATTGAGATAGGCTTCTATCTCTTCGACTCCGTCAAAAGTGCCGGTGCCGCCTGTAACCGAGCTATGAATAATCTGCACAGAGCCGCCCAGGGGCTTCAAAATCCAGTAGTCGAGTAAATTGACTAGGGCACTGCGCGAGCCGCCTGGCAAATTTGCCAGAGTGCTGGGTGCCACTGTGCGGCTGATTGTATAGATGACTGCCACGTCCTTGTCGCTAATCCGTTTACTCAGCCCGCCATAGCGCTTCTGGGCGCCGCTATAGTTTTTCTTGATTTGTGAGGGCAGGGGGCTTCCCGGCGGCAAGAGTTTTTCCAAAAGTAGCACATCTTCATCGCTGATGGGTCCGTTGTCTTGTTGCAGCAAATCGCTCAAGCGACTTTCAATAGATGGCTCGCTTGCTCTGGGTGCCAGGGCTTCAATGGTCAAAATCAGATTGCCGCTAACTTTCTCTATAGACAGACTGCAGTCTGGGCTAGCTGTCTCTCTTTCTCTCCAGCCTGCTGCCTTATCAGATTGTCCGCCCGATTCCGGCGGCGTTTGACTGCTTTGTGCCAGCGCCGGCTCTAACACAAAATTAGAGGCTGTGCTCAGCTGCCCAAGCAGCACTGCGGCTGTAAGACCTCCTGCAAAAATCCCTGTAAGACCCCCTGCAAGGCCCTTTATAAGAAAGCCTTGATTGGCTTTTGCCTTGCTAAATTTCTTGCCTATAATCGTCCCACACCCAGCCCGTCTGCTACTCGATTGATATAGTTGAAATAAGATGCTATCAGATTTATCTGCAAGATGCTTTTGTCATCAAAGCCTTGCTCTCGCAGCTTTTCTATATCATCTCGCTGAATATTCCAGGGCTCTTTGGTTAGCTTCGCTGTATAGTCGAGCATTGCTCGCTCTCGATCGCTTAGTTCCGCTTGCCTGTAGTCTTGTTTGATTGCCTTTGCCAGTGACTCATCCAGAGTCGCTCTTCGAAGAAATTCGGAATGACTTTCTACTCAGTAAAAGCAAGAATTTATCGATGAGACCGTGGCTGCAATCATTTCATGCTCGCGGCGGCTGAGCGGTAAGTCTGGTGAAAGCAAGGTGCCCAAGGTCGAGAAAGTATGCTTGAGGGTATCGGGCAAGAGGCTATGGGCCATGACTATGCCCGGTCCATTGGCAGGGTTCTCGTACTCGACCAAGCTTTCTACATGGGTTTTATATTCCACCGGGTAGAGTTTGGCTTGTTCTTCGATGGCCGAAAGCAATTCAGGGCTGGCCTCAGTTATGGGAATAGTCTTGATCCAAGTCATGTTTCATCCAAAGTTGTATGCAGTCAAGGACAGACTAGATTCTAGCGCAGATTTGCAACCCTGTCTGGATTTCAGGAGCGCCCTAGATTTTGGCTTGAATCTAATCTTGAAGCTCAGCGCAGCGCTCAATGAGCCGCTTTTAATGGCGGACCTAAACGTTGACTGAAATAAGCAGGCTGGTCGCTAGATGGTATCGCCAGCGGTGTAAAAGTGCAGTCTCTGCAGTCTGGCTGTCTCATAATATTCGGCTAGACTAATTGCATACCAGCCTAGATCGCCTATTAGAAAAACTGCCTACTAGAAAAACTGCCTACTAGAAAAATCGCATAAATGGGTAAAGTAGTATTTGAATCATGAATACTAATTCACCCACTCTTACACTTTCTCAGTTAGTCAAACAACTGCTCTTGTTCTGGGGCCTTATGGTCTTGGCTCTCTTTCTCTATTGTGATTTGAAAGAGCAAGCAATGTTGGCTAACTCAGACTATCTCATGACTTTTCATACTGCCGGCTGGATAGCTGGCCATGGTCAGTGGCAAATACTTTATCCCGGGCCGGGCGCCGCCACCTTTCATGGTGAGCCGTTCGACCTCAAGGCTCATGAACTGCTGCCCTTCTTGAAAGATTATTCGGTGGCTGAGTACATGTACATGCCCCTTTCGGCTTTTGTTTTTGCGCCCTTTGCCCTGCTGCCGGCTAATCTTTCGCTACTAGCATTTCAGCTCTTTTCTTTGTTGACTGCCTATATTTGCAGCGGACTGCTCGGCGTATCTACTAAATCTAAAGACTCTAGCAAGCTTAAAGACTCTAGCCAGCTTAAAGACTCTAGCGAACCCAAAAGAGAACCGGCAGGCAGTCGGGCTTTGCTGCCCTTTCTTGCTCTACTTGTTTTTTTGCCCGCCTTCCTCACACTCTGGATTGGGCAAGTGGGCATAATTTTCGGACTTTTCCCCCTTTCCTTAGCCTATTTTCTCTTGGTGAGAAAGAAAGATTTTGCTGCTGGGCTCACCTTGGCGCTGCTCTCGCTGAAGCCGCAGCTGCTTGTACCGGCGCTCTTTCTGGTGTTTGGTCGTTTGGCGGTCAAGAAATTCTCTCTGCTTTTCGGCTTGCTTTCCGGGCTGGTTGGTATCTTTGCCGCCAATTATTTGGTGCTTGGCTCAAAACTTTTCGGGCAGTGGCTGCAGTGTCTGGCTCTGAGCGACCGGGTCTATTCCGACCCGGCCATGGGGGTACCGGTGCGGTTGGCGACTTCATTGCCGAGGGCTTTGCTCTTTAGTCGGCCGGTCGAGGAGCGCCTCTTTCTCAAGCCTTTTATTTATGCTTTTGCGGCATTGCTGATAGTGGCGGGGCTGCTTGTGCTTTGGCGAGCCTGCAAGACTTTAGTGGAAGAAGACCAAGTGCGTCTTGCCTTGATTCTTGGTTCTCTAGCTTTGCCCTGTGTGGTGCCGCATATGTTTATCTACGACCTTTGTGTGCTGGCGCCTGCGGCCTATTTGATACTCACCGATGGCAGCCCCAGTAAAGCGTCTCCTTTCCGGCACATCAGACCGTTTTTGCTCTTGCTCTGGCTAGCTGTCAATCTCTATTGCATTATGGTTATGTCTGTACCCGACTGGGTTTCGCCGCTGCTGCTTTGTTCTTTGATGCTGCTTGTTTATCTGGCCAGTGCTCTTCCCTTTTTGAAAACCAAGTCTAATGCGGTCTCTCAAGAGCGAGGTGCGGCAAGTTGAAGAAGCACAGCAAGAGATTTGATCGTCTGGTGGTCTGGCCCCTTTGCGTGCTTGCTTTGCTCACCCTGGTTTATTTTTACTTCAAAGGCTTTGAACTCTCGCTGACCGCACCTCTCTCTCTCGGTGAAGAAGGGCAAGCTTTGTTTGCCTCGCATATGCTAGCCCTGAATGAGAATCCCTATAACGGCGCCTTTCTCAGCCAGGCGCCCTGGCGGGTAATCGCCAATCCACCGCTTTATTTTGCCATACTCGGCTGGCTTCTAAAAATTAGCGGAGCCTCGGTTTTGCCGATGCGCATGGTATCGGCGGTCAGTTTTGTCATTCTTATTGTGGCCGCCCATAAGGTCTTTGCCTTAAGTGGCGCTTCTCGCGTCGCTCGGGTTTTAGGGCTCTTGAATCTCTGCTCTTTTTGGACTATCTGGGCCTATTCGTTTAAAGGCACCCCGGACATGCTCTCGATGGCGTTTATGGTGCTGGCTATTGAGCAGTATATGGTTTTAGCCCGCAAGCCGAAAGACGATAATCTCTTTCGCTTTCCGCGTTTGATCGTTATTGCCAGTCTTGCTGTGATGGCTTCTTTGACCCGCGCTTCCTGCGCTGCTGTGGTGCCGGCCATTGCCTTGGCCTTGATCGTGGGCAGACAGTGGCGGCTTTCGCTGTTATTTATGCTGCTCACCTCTATTATGGCCACTGCTTCTTTGCTCTTTTTGAACAATGTTACCGCCGGCGGCTTTACCCAGCATGTGGCTTTTGCCGATTCGGCACCCTTTAGTCTGTTCACCCTCAACGATCATTTGGGCTGGCTCAGCTCAGACTGGTTGATATTGGCAGCAGCACCGATATTTATGACCAATATGGTCTTGGGCTATTTCAAGGGCTATGAAGAAAGACAGGGTCCATACAGGCATCGCTTGTCGGCACTGGTGGTGATGCTCACTATGTTTTCTCTTTCCAGTCTGGTCAGCTTTTATGTAATGGGAAAAGCTGCCTCCACGGTCAGCGATTTCTTCCTGGTTAATTTTGCTGTTGCCTGGATGGTGGCTTTCTCGGCAGATTTTGTTGATCGCAAATATCTTTCTATTTTGTTTCTTGCTTTCGGTTGCGGCTTTTATGTCATTTTCAGTCTGCAGACCAGTCAGTTTAAGCAGGTTGGCCAAATGGAAAGAGGGCTTGAAGAGATAAGACAATTGCAGTTTGATAAACGCAGCATGCTCAGTGAAGACTGCTCTTTGGCGCTCGTGGTTGATGCCCAGCCTGAGTTTGTCGACATCGGCACCATATTTGCGGTCTGGCAGCGCAGTCCTAATGATTTTCAAGCACGTCTGAACGAGATCAAAACAAAGATCAAAGAAAAGAGCTATGGTTCAATCGTCATTAATTCAAATGATGGCTGTCTCAATAAGCCCTATAAATACTGGGACGAGTCGGTGATCAAGTTGATCAAAGAAAACTATCGCAGCAAAGTAGAGATTCCCATAGACGGCAGACCGCAAGACTTGTACTTGCCCAAATAAATTGACCGAGAGGGCGATTTTTACTTTTGCTCTATTTGCTTTGGTATCTTAATCAGCACTCTAAATATAGCCACTGTAAGAGCGATATTGGTGCAGAGAAAGGCTATACCTTCAGCTTCCATAGAGCCCAGACCAAAGTTGTAGACCCAGCTCAAGTACGGATAGGCGAGCAAAAGCCCGACCAAGACTTTGTAGCTTTTTTGACTGGCGATGGCAAGCTCGGCCGCCGAGACTGCGTCTGGTTCTTGGCCGGGTTTATCTCGGCTCTCTGGTGCAGTGTCAGTGTCTATTTTAGAGCCTTCGTTAGTTTTTTCTCTGGCAGTCAGCCAGGGCCTGATGGTTAAGGCAGCGGGCACGGCCACCAAGAGACAGTCGAAATAATGTGTATGGGGGCTGAGTACTAGGGCGAGCATATAAACAAAAGCGAGATAGAAATTGCGCCTTAATTCATAAGTAGAACTATTGATGGCTCCAGCGCCCTTCACAATCTTTCTGCCTAAAATTAGCACCGGTATAAGCGAGGCAAATAGTGCTATTACCGTAATGAGCATGGCTAATTTGTGATTATGGGTCATGCCTGCACTCAAAATTCCTCTCAGGCTCGCCATGACGTGCGGATTGACGCCCACAAAGCGGCTAGAGCTTTCGGCAGAAATGAGAGTGAGTGGATAATGCAAAATATTTTCGAAGCCCATAAAGCAGCCGGCCAAGGCAAAGAGGGCGGCTTCGGTGAGGAAGAGGGCAATGAGGGCGCGGCGCTGATTTAATCCTAAGAGTGCCACTAGGGGCAAGAGTATGTACTGCGGCTTCACTGTCGATAGAGAAAGCCAAAAGCCGCAAAGACTCTCTTTGCCTCGCAGCAGGAAGTACATGCTTAGAGCCATGCAGGTAACCATCAAATAAGTGGTTTGACCGTGCCAGACGGTGAGATAGGCCGGTATGGAAGAGTATGTCATGGCCAGGAAGAGGCAGATAAAAGTGCGATTTTTCAAGCCAGGCTTACTAATACATTGATTGAGCAGGAGGGTGAGGGCGATGAGCGACATCAAGCCGGTGCTTAAGCACCAGACTATATAGGCTGTGTTGTAAGGCAAGAGCCCGTAAGGAATGCAAAACAGATAGAGAAAGGGCACGCTTTGATTGTAGAAAAGCCCCTTAACCGGAATATGTGGATAGATTAGTCCCAGGCACCAGGTTTCCTGCACATCGGGATTGTAGACCGCGTGAGCTTGCTTGCTTAGTATCAGCTGTCCGGCCTGATAGAACTGCGAAAAGTCGGTGAGGTCGAGTCTTGGCCCCGAGAAATACCAATGGATGTTGACAGCTGCCCGGTAGAGCAGGAAAAAGGTCAGAAATTGACTGACAGCAAAAAAGAAAAAAGCAAAGAAAAGAAAGAAACTGGGTTTGTTTCGGCTCTTAGTCAATGTCTTCCTCCTGCTTAAACATCTTTCCCCGCCGAGCACTTTTATAATTGGTAACTAAATTAAGTTGGCTCAGTGTGGTCTTGCTCATCCGTGGAATACTTACAGGGTGAGGTGACGATGACCAGTTCGGTGCAAAAAGCAGAGGTCAAGTTTAAGTTTGCCTGGATGTTCGGGCGAACCAATGACATTTTGTTCTATTTTGCACCTATAGTGCTGGCACTGGCTGTATATTACGCCCTTGAAAGCAATCTGGTCGCCGCCGGGCTTATGACTGTGATTGCCGCCAATGGTCTGGGACTAAATCAGCTGCACTTGGGGCCGTCCTGGTATTTTTATTTTGACAAGAATAATCAGGAACATTGGTTGTCTGATAAAAAGCGCGCCTTTATGTTTTATGTGGTGCCGATAATTATTTTGCTTGTTTGCACCTTGATGGGTGTCTACCAACCTGGTCTATTATTCCTTTTGACCACCCTCTGGGGTATGCAGCACTTTATTCAGCAAAATTTCGGCATATTGGCGCTTTACCATAATCACAACTGCGGCGAGGCCGTGGTCAGTCGCGAGTTGCAGCAGCGCAGTCTCTGGGCATCGTCTCTATTCTTTTGTTCCTTTTATTTTGAACGCTTGATGCTTAAGGGGCAGCACGCCACCGCTTTTCTCATCGTTGCCTCGGTTCTAGCCTTGGCAGCTATCTTTTATTGCGGCTTATATCTGCGCTCGCTTAGGCAACAGGTTAAAGATGGGGCGGCGCTCAATGTACCGGCTTTGCTTTTCTGGTTTGTCAGCGTCATTTATTTTTCGCCCTTTGCCTTTGCCAAATATAATGAGATGACAGCCTTTCTGATACCAGGAGTGATGCACTGGAGTCAGTATATGTTCTTGAATTATATGCTGGCTAAATATAAATACGAAGGCGAGAGAGCCAAGCTCATGCCCCTGCATCCACTATTGCTTTTTGCACTTTTGGCTGCCTTTCTTTTCGTTTTCTCTTTCTTTCTCTATAGTGTCAAACTAAGCGGGCATTATGTGCAGCCTTTGGTTGGTTTTCTCTTTGGTCTCTCCAATGTGCATTATTTCCAAGATGCTTTTCTGTGGCGCTTTAGAGAAGAATTTCAAAGACAGTCGATCTTGCCGTATATTAAAAGAGCCCGACTGATCGAAAGTGGAAAGCCTTAAAGCGTGGAAAACAGCAAGAGCAAAGACCCTATCTCTAAGTTTTTCAAACTTGCATTTGAGAGCAGGCGAGCTTATGTATTTCTGTTGCAATTAGTGCTCTTCCCTTTCTTTATTGCACTCGGTCTGGCCATGCCGGCTCTAAAGCCGACTCTAGCAGGCTCGGTGAGCGAAGCCATGGCCGCTTCCATCGATTCTTCCATTGCTCTTTATTGGATCGCCCTAGCGGCGGTGGCAAGCAGTTTGGTGATTCGCAATTTGCGCACTTACTATGACGGCGAGCATTTGAGCGCCAAGTTGGCTATTTATGAAGCCGGTTATCATTTCTTGATGCTATATATAGTGGCCACACGTACACTGCAATTACAGCCTATCGGCGACGATGCTTTTATCGACTACCGCTATGCCGAGCATTGGTTGTCGGGGCAGGTCGATTACAACCCTGGTGAAAAAGTGATGGGCTTTACCGCCCATTTGCATGTCGCTTTTCTCTCTTTGCTCGCCCTTCTGCGAGGGCTGCTTCCCCTCGATAAGCTCTCGATTTTGGCTAATTGCTTTCTGCAATGTCTTTCGCTTTCTTATCTATTGAGGCTGCTTCGTCTTACGGTTCATAATCCTTTGCTTGCCCTCGCCGGCGGTACCATATTTTCTCTCAGTGTTTTTGAGATGGTGGGTTCAGCCATCGGCAAAGAACAGCCTCTGGGCGTGCTTCTTATCTTGATCAATCTCTTGGCTTATACTCGCAAGCAGCCACGCATCTTTGCTTATTCGTCGGCGGCTCTGGCGATTGTTCGTCCTGAGGCTGCCTTGTGGTTCCTTTTGGCGGTGCTCTTTTCTTGGCAGCGCTTTAAACTAAAAAGCTTCAAACAGTTAGTCGCGTTCTGGCTGGTACCGGTTGGCTTACTACTTGTTTATCATCTCTGGCTCTTTGCTTATTTCGGCTCGCCCTTCCCTCATGCCGCCATTGTCAAATCACAGATTTATACCAAACGAGCCGTGCCCTATGCCGCCTTTGTCGAGCTTGTTAGACATTTAGCAGTTGGTGTTTGCGGGCTTTCTAGTTTTGAGCAGATTTATTCAATCAGCAATAACATCCTCATTCTATTTCCTTTGGGCATTCTCATCTTGGTCTTGGCTCTGCGCCTCAAGACTTTCCCTGCCTTTAGGCTTTATGCCTTGTCTATGTTCTTGGTCTTTCTTTTTTATGCTCTGCCTAATAGCTGGATCTTCAATTGGTATCTTCTCTGGTTCGCTCTTTTGCCGCCGCTTTTGACTGTTTATCTTGCTTCTCTGCTTTCCACCCATCGCCTTAAGTGGTTGCGAGTTTTGGCGCCGCTTCTTTTAGGCTATGTCATCTTGGCGCAGATTTCGACTTATCCCAGTTTGTCTAAAGTCTCTTTATCTAAAGTCAGTTTATCTAAAGTCTCTGTGCCGTGTCCTTTCTTTCTCTATCAAGCTGAATGGGGGCGCTTTGCCATTTACCGCCAGATTGGCCGCAAGATCAAAGAATTGGCCGCGCCGGGAGACCTGGCGGCAGTGACCGAGCCTGGTTTGGTCGGCTTTTACTATGGTGGTCCTATCCTCGATTTGGGCGGCTTGGTCTCAGACAATGTGGTTTCTTGTTATCCGCCTAAAGCTCGACAAGAGTCGCCCGACTTGCTGTATGCGCCGCCTGTTTCGGCTCTTACTAAGTTTCGTCCACGCTTTCTTTGTTTTCAGGACGGCCTTGTTACCCGCGACTTTTTAAATAGTGCCGAGTTGAAAGAGCACTATCGTTTGGTCAGTTTTTATCCGCTGCCTATCTATAGGGCAACCGGGCTTTACCTCTATCAACGCAGCAGTCAATAAAGAAAGCAGTGAAAGATCAATCTGCTTAGCTGCCTTGCTCGGCGGCTTGTTTCAAAAGGCTCTTGTCTTTCATTGTGATCGGCAGGGCGAAAGCTTGGGCTATGCTCTCGGGGGCGGGACCGACAATGTCGATGTCTTTTTCTTCGATATTGCCCACCACTTGTCCAGCCATCTTTATATAAGGCAGGTCGTGTGGATCGAGCTTGAGCATGCGGGCGCAGGTGGCATCTACCGCTGCTAAATCTTCGCCGATGATGACATAGCCAAAGGGGCGGGCGGTGCCGTTTATTGGCCCATCGCCTTCCATGGCGATGATGCCGTCTACAATCGCCAGCTTTGGCTTGACCAAGTGTTGCAAGTCTAAGATTGAATGGGGGATGCCCTTTATATGCAGCATGTTCTTGGGCCAGCCATATTTGCGACCGGGCACAGTGCCAAAGAGGTTTTTCATGCTGCAGGTCATGCCTACCCAGTGGTGTGTCTTGAGTTTGGGAATGCTTACTACGGCATCGGCTTGCACAATAGTTTTAGGTAAGTAAAAAGGGTTGAGCTCATTCAAGCCGTCTGAATTATCCACTGCTTCGATATCGTCTAAATTGAGATCGACATAGCGCAAACCGGCATCTTTAATTACTTTGCCCAGCCCAGTGACATCGAGCAAATACTCGGTGTCTCGCATATGTCCTGGTCCTTCGGCCACGGTTATCTCGCGGGCACCCAAGCTCTTTACCAGTTCTATTGAGGCTTTCAGCACAGCCGGATTGGTCGTCACCGGCGTGTTTTCTCTAAATTCCACCATATTGGGCTTGAGTACAACATGTTGATTTTTGAAGTCGGGAAGTTTTACTTCTGTGAGTTTTTCTTGCCAGACGGCAAACAGATCATCGCTATATTCTTTGCAGGGCACTATCGCCACTTGCGAGCGCCCCTGTCGCTTGCGCGCCAATTGCCCCGGTGTCAGTTCGGCCGGCAATTCGCGATTAAGTTTGCTGGGCGAGCAGCCGGCTAGGCTGGCTGCCGCTACAGCCATGGTCGTATAGGTGAGAAACTCTCTTCTTGTGGCTTTATCTTTTTCGTCGTCCAATTTTTTCTTCCTTAGTGCTTCGACAAATCTAGAAAAAGAGCGGTGATCTTTTTTGCAGATAAGCGGCCAAAGCCAATGTGCTCAAGGCCGTTGTGGTGATATTGGCGGTAAAGTTGCCGTCACTTTCTTGGCGCGCCATCAGGAACTGCACTTCCTGTCGACAATCTCGGCCATAGGCGGAAAGGGCTAAAATACTCATGGCTAAAGATAGTGAAGAAGTATCTTGGCTCGCCCAGCTCTGCAGATATTCTAAACCAGTCTCGACTTTCGCTTCCTTTTTTCTGGCTTGTAAGGCAAGCAAGGCCTCGGCCGTGGTCAGGCGATAAGCCGGTAGCGGTGCACCAAGGGTGATATCATTGCCGTGATTCCAACCGCCGCCTTTGCAGGCGTGGTCCAATATAAAGTCTTCGGCTTTGCCTAAGGCGTGCTCAATGGCAACTCTATTGCGCTCCGGTCGCTTGGGAATGTTCAAAGCCAAAAGGGCATAGGCTGTAGGCTCGATCCAGTGGAAGCAATCTGGATCCCAGGGCCAGCCTCTATCTTTATTGAGAGCGCCTGAGCCTTTGGCAACTAGGGTGACAAGGCGGGTGGCTGGTTTAGCAAAGTAGCGAGAGTCGAGCAGATATTCAAAGGCAAAGTTGATGTTCTGCTTAGCTGTACTCTTGTTTTGAATTTGGTCGATAGCGCGCAAAGACATGAGTGCTGGTGCTGAGGTCCAGTCTGAGCGACCGGCACCTGGTTTGGTAGACCAACCGCCATCTTGGTTCTGGCTATCTAAAAGAAATTGTTTGATGGCAAAAGCGGCCTGCAGCGCTGCTTCATCTTCATATGTAGATAGAGCGAGGGCGGTCCAAGCGCTGGCTTCGGTGGAAGGATCTTGCTTTTCTTTTGCATATGTAAGGAAGAGAGCTTTGTCACCGCGGGCAGCTGCCAGCAGATAGCTTTTGCTCCTGTTTAGCGCTTTGCTGAGGTTTTCCTGTATATCCGACATGTTCTCTATTATCTATTATTAAGCCGTGTTAAGCATGCCTGGAACAAATATTTCCCAGTGTCTGGGGATTTTTCAAGAAAGTCTGGTGAAATGTAGTCTGGGATACAGAAAGTTACCAGTTTTGCTCTAGGCAGCTCATGCTTGTCAAGTTAGAATAATTAAGTGGCTCACATGAAGCGGGCGCAATTACTAAGCAAATTGACCAACCAAAAATACCAACTATCAGGTCAGTTTTTGAATTGAGTTTCGGTGAGCAAAGAGTTTTCCTGGTTGGGTGTTAGTTGATTGAAATAACAGGGAATAACCGTCGAGTGAGAATTGAAGCGAGGTGATTACGACAAAAATTTAGTTCGATTTTGATGTGGTTTTTGTTTGTTACTATTAGTTTTCACGGTTGTCATGGCATCTCAAAACTACAACATTCGAAATTAGCTTCATTGCTTTAAATGTTTGAATGTTGTGTGTAATATGGTGCACTCATAGCCGTTGAAGGAGGTTTGCATGAACGAGACGATTAATAAGTTTATCCAGGACGAATCCGGACAAGGTATTACTGAATATGGTGCCATCTTGGCATTCGTAGCTATCCTTGTAGCCGTTGTGTTCTCCATCACTCAGGGCGCCCTGTCTGCTGCTATCTCGAAAGCGTTCTCCGCTGTAGTTAGCCAGCTCAACGCCTTGTCTTCGGCTGCTGGTAGCGCTAGCTGACCTGGATGTACTGGTAGGTTTCGCGAGAGATCTACTAAAGTGTTCTCGAGAGTCCAACTTGAGAGAGCAGCTTATAGGTAGTAATCGTACCGAAATAGCATGCAATCGGTGGCAGGTGGTTGTTCCATCTGCCACCAATTGTTTTATCGGTACTTAGTATTTTTCTTCATTACTTTGATCAGTATTTTCAAAGGTCCGATATATTTCGCACCGACCATGCGAGGGGAGCTATATGGTTGGGTTTGATGGAAAAGTAGTGCGCAGATTTTTCTCTGACGAAGAAGGTCAGGGTATTACCGAATATGGTGCCATCATCGCTTTTGCTTCTTTACTAGTTGCACTGACTTTCTCCGCCGCCAATGGCTCATTGATGCCGGCTGTGTCTAGGGCATTTAGAGAAGTAAGTTCGCAGTTGAACGCATTGTCTTCGGCAGCCGCCAGTTCGAGCTGATTTTTTCAGGCTCGCTTATCAAGAGGACATCGGCTTTTTATCCGGCTCTTGATAAGGGCGAAGTGACGTTTTGAAAAAATTTGCAAAAATCTTATGAAAGTAGATTAGGTTCAAATCGGCTAGTTATCAGCAGCTCGAACCGTCTCAAAAGTCATTTGTCATGGGTTCCCGTTTGATGTCAGGATAATACAAATCTTGACACTTTGCGGGTCTTCAAGCTTCACCGGGAAGCCAAGCGCTCCCGGTGCATGTAGACTTTGCTGGTTGAATTCTCGCTTCCAAGGGTAAAACTAATTTGGGTGCGGGCAAGGGCAGCCGTTGTCCTTGAATCACTGATGTGCGTTAATAGTAAGTGGTTAATCTTTCTCACTAGAAAGAAGGGGGAACCGTAATGAACCCATTACGAGCGTTATTTCTACAACTATCTCGAATGCCTCCAGCATTGATGCTGGTTCTTATTATCGGTTTGGCTGTTTTGATCACAATGATGGTCACCAGCAGCCAACAGCAACAAGAAGCAGCATTGAAGCAGAAAGAGAACGACCTGATCGCGAAAATGTCCGCGAAAGGTAAGGTAGTGTATGCCATCAAGGACATCCCTGAAGGCTCCACAATTCCTGTCGAATCTCTGGAAGAAAAAGAAATTGAGCAGGCCAAAATCCCGCAAGATGCTCTTACTTCCGCTTCGCTCGCTGCTGGTCGTGTTGCCAAGTACGGTATTCAAACCGGACAGATCGTTTCCCAGCATGACCTTGCTCCGCAAGGTATCTCGCTCGGATTCGAAGCTCGCCTGAAAGAGGGCATGAGAGCTGTCACCTTCGCAGTTGACAGCAACTCTGGGGTTGCCGGCTTCGTAACTCCCGAAAGCCATGTTGATATCATCTCCATGGTTGGTGCGGGTTCCGATACTAAAGTCGCTCCTATTCTCTCTGACGTCGAGGTCATCGCCTGCGGTCAGATGTACCAGAAAGCTCCCGGCGGCACCGCTGCCGTACCGGCTTCTTCTGTTACCGTATCGCTTTCACCGGAAGATAGCGCCAAGCTTATTAAAGCTATCTCTGCCAGCAAGCTGTACCTGACTCTCAGAAATGACAAGGACCATACTCCAGTAGCTACGGTTGATGTTGGATCACTTTTCGTTAAGCCTCCGTCTAAAAACGAAGGTGGCGGTGGTGATACATCTATAGCGGCCCTGCCGCCTCCGTCCGCTCTGCCTCCGCCCCCCCTGCCCGGCGCCCCTGATGCGGGCCCGATGCCGATGGGTGGACCCGGTATGGCTCCTATGGCACCTCCGCCTCCTCCGCTCCACGAAATCGAAATCTGGTCCGGAAACAAGAAGGATGTGCTCTCGGTTCCTAAATCCTAGTAAGTAAGAACGAAACGGTTGGCAGTCGAAGATTCAATCTGAAGGCTGCCAACCGGTTCTATCTACTAAGATGCGGGTGAAAACAGGTAGAGACTCTATGGACCGGCCAACCTTTTGGTTGGCTTTTTGAATCTACAAATAGACGTACTAAGTGACTAAAACCGATATGCTGGGTAAAACCTAGCTAGGGCTGTAGGAAAAGGGAGAAAAAGCTGATCTTATGAAACTGACCACACTGCTCGTTTGTGACGCTGGACTTGATAAGCGCCAGACAATTGAAGATTTGATTCACAGCCAACCGTCGCTGGCTCTCGTCAGCACCGTTTCTGGAAGCATGGCGCGCGAGCAAATAGGCAGCTTGCACCCGAAACTGGTTTGGATCGAGCTTAGCCCTGCTCCAGTACGCGGTCTTTCGCTTCTGGCGGAATTGCGCGAAACCTTCCCACAACTTTATTTCTTCGTCAGCTACGAAGTTCCAGATCCGGAATTGATTCGTACCGCTTATCGTCTCGGTGCATCCGACTTCCTCGATGCCGAACGTTGGCGCACTGACTTGCCTGCCGCTGTGCAGAGCATCCAACTCAAGCACCAATCAGAATCAGTCTCGACTGCCGCTGGTAAAGTTATCGGCGTATTCAGCCCGACAGGCGGTATCGGTGCCACCACTATCTGTACCAACCTTGCCGGTTATCTGGGCAAGTACGGCGAAACTTGTATTGTCGACCTCGACCTTCAGTTCGGTATGGTTTCGCACTATCTCAACCTCGAGCCGTCTTTCAGCTTGAGCACAATCGACTTTTCACACACCAACTTCGACGCCACCTATCTGCGTAACCTGATGACTCGTTACGACGATAAGTTGAGCATCCTGGCAGCACCGCCCGAGCTTGAAGACATCGGCGATATCTATGCTGCTCAAGTACAGGAAATTCTGTACACATCCAAGCAAGAGTTCCGCTTCACAGTGGTCGATCTTCCTAAGAACTTGCTTGACGAACGTGCCATTGCCACCCTCGACCTGGCCGACCATGTGCTTGTCGTAACCGAGTACAACTGGGCTGCCATCTTGAATGCTAGAAAGTGTCTCGATACTTTCAAAGCTCACTACAACCAAGAGAAACTGCTTCTAGTAGTTAATAGATCAGAGTGGTTGCCCCAAGACGTTCTCAGCGAATGCCGCGCCAACCTCAACTATCCGGTATTCCACGAAATTCCAAACGACACCAAGACTGCCAAATGGGTCAACAACCAGGGTCAAATTGCTCCCGGTCACACACCGCTTGGTAAAGGTCTTGACTCTCTCGCCCGGAGGTTGGCTGGCGGCGAGCAGCTCCTTCTGACTCAAAAGGATGAAAAAGGCGGCGGCTTCAAGCTTCCTGCTATCTTCGGCAAACGTAAATAAAGGCGGTTAGAAAATGGGTGACGAGAGAAAGGATCAAAATCTTCCTGCAAAACCCACCTCTTCTCTTATGGGCCAACTGGTTCGTCAGAGACAGGGTGAAGGCATTGTGCCTTCGCAGCAGCAGAATACCGGTTTGGCCGGTGGCCAGGCAGGCACCAATGTCGGTGCCAGACCCGGTGCCGCTCCGCCTCCCGGGCAGAGTGGCATGGCTAGACCCGGCGGTGCTGCACCTCAGACCGGCGTAGCCGGTGCCAGACCAGCTGGCGGTGGTGGTGTGCCTGCCACGGAAGGTCCGACTAGATCTGATATCGAACGTATCGACGCAAAAGATGAATACGGCGGCTACGGCCACGGCGGCGGACCGGCTGATGCCGGCGGCGGCGGTGGCGATGTAGGTGGCAAGTTCTCAGCCAACCAGCAGCTTATCCGCGAGCGCGAAAAGTTCATCATCGAACAGTTGAGAAGAGAACTGGATACTTCCAGATTGACCAATATCTCGGAAGACACCCAGGCGCAGGTACGCGCCCGTATCAGAGAGATCGTCAACTCAGACCCCGCTCCCTTGACCATGATGGAAAAGGGTATCTTGCTCCAGAACGTCCTGGATGAGGTCTTTGGTTTTGGTCCTCTTGGTCCCCTGCTTCGCGACCCAAGCGTAGGCGACATCTGCGTCAACAGTGTGGGCAGCGTATATGTAGAACGTCACGGTCGACTAGAAAAAACCAGCGTTGTTTTCGAGAACGACAGACACCTGAGACAGACAATCGATAAGATTATCCAGCCTCTCGGACGCCGTCTCGACGAAAACTCACCCATGGTGGACGCCCGTCTGCCTAACGGTTCCAGGGTTAACGCCACCATTCCTCCAGTCACCATCGACGGACCGACCATCACAATCCGATGCTTCGGTACATCCATCATGTCTCTCGGACAATTGTGCGAGAAGGGCTCGATGAGTGTACAGATGGCTGAAGTGCTCAAAGCTTGCGTTAAGGGTCGTATCAATATGATCATCTCCGGAGGTACAGGCTCCGGTAAAACCACTCTATTGAACGCTCTTTCTGCTCACATCAACCCTCGCGAAAGAATCATCACGATTGAGGACGCGGCGGAATTGAGATTGCAACACGAGCACTGGGTGCGTATGGAAACCCGTCCTCCGAACACAGAAGGACGTGGTCAAATCACCCAGCGTATGCTTGTTATCAACTGTCTGCGTATGAGACCCGACCGCATCATCCTTGGTGAGTGTCGTGGTGAAGAAGCGTTCGACATGTTGCAGGCTATGAACACCGGTCACAGCGGTTCAATGACTACAATCCACGCCAACAACCCTCGTGACTGCACCAAGCGTCTTGAGAACATGATCCTCATGTGCGGTATGGAAATGCCTCAGAAAGCCGCTCGCGAACTGATAGCTTCTGCTATTCAGGTGATCGTGCAGATTAAGCGTCTAGAGGACGGTACCAGAAGGGTCACTGAAATCGCCGAGATAACCGGTATGGAAGGTGACACCATCGCTATCTCGACCATGTTCGCTCTCGAGCGTGAAGGTCGTGACCCGAGGGGCTTCTTCAAGTGCCGTCACGTTGGTTCCGGTTTGCCGCCCAAGTTCCTCGAGCAGCTTGAGCAAGAAGCCGTTCCCTTCAAGCTGGAATGGCTCAGATAAGGCTAAACAACCACGGAAGGGGTACTTTCTAGAGAAGCTAGAAGCGGTACCCCTTCCTGTCCATTTTCTTTTAGTTAAAGCTTCCCCTTCATATCGAGATATCAGACATGCAAGGTCCAATCATTTTTTCTTCGATCGTAGTTATCGGTCTGCTTGTCATGGTGCTTTTGCGCAGAGAATCAGTCGACCAGTTGGCGCGACTGACCAAACTGAGCAGACGTAATGCCGAAAAACTGAGAGATAACGCCGAGGCTGACAGCATCTTCACCGAGCAGCGCACCGACTATCTTTCTACTCTCTTGGCTCGCGCCGGTCTCGAAGCTCAGTACGACAAGATGAGAACCCAGTGGATTTATTTCACCATCGGTGCCGGTGTGCTCGGAGCCCTCGCCTTTGTTCTTTCGGGTGTGCCTGAGATGGCTCTGGTTGGCGTAATCGTCGGTGCTCCCATGGGCGCTGCCGGCTTTGTCTTTTATGTCGGTGAAATTGCTAAACGCCGGCAAGCTAAGATGACCGAGCAACTGCCCCAGATTCTTGAAACCATGGTGTCAGCACTAAGAGCCGGTTCGCCGGTTATGGAAGTATTTAAGGTAATCTCCGAAACTGGTCCCGACCCAATTAAATCAGAGTTCAAGCGTGGTCTGATTTCGCTTCAGCTTGGTAAGCCTTTCCGTGATGTTATGCGCGAAATGTCTCACCGCATCAAGGCTCCCGACTTCAAACTGCTCACCCAGGCTATCTTTATCTCGCAAGACGTAGGGGGCAACTTAGCCGACGTTGTTTCCACAATTGCCGAAGCCATTCGTGAAAGATTCAAACTAAGAGACTTCTTGAACGCTCTCACATCACAGGGTAAAGCTACTGCTTCATTCATCGGCTGTCTGCCTTATTTGATTACAGTTGGTACTTATTTCTTGACGCCGTCGTATATGACGCCCTTCTTGAACAACCCAATTGCTAGAATCGTAATGATAGGTCTCGTTTGTTGGGAGCTACTCGGTTTCTACATCCTGAGAAGAATGGTTACATTCGAAGTCTAAGCTGGGCGTACTTTAGGCGCATATTACGAGCACATTAGGTCAAAAATCTCTGAGGGAACAGTACTTCAATGCCGACACCAATTCTAGCAATCATGGTTTTTACCTGTGTGGTCGCCAGCTGCGTTCTGGTCTTGCGTCCTGTATTCGGCACCTATGTCGATAACTATGGTGTAAGACTTAGACCACGCAAACAGCAGGAAGATTCAGCCGCCGAGAAGCCGAAAGATTCGGCTTTGCTGAAATTGGCAGAGCTTGTCGGTACTTTCGCTCTGCAATTGATGCCGGCTTTGGCCGATAAGCGTACAGTGCAGCTTTTGACCATGGCTAACTACCGCAGTTCCAGCCACATGGCGATCTTCATCGGTATCAAAGCCCTCCTTATCGGTACGGTTTTGACCATGACCTTCCTGGCTGCTGCTTCCAACCCGGTCATGCTTTTGCTGGGTCTAGTTGGTTGTATCCCCGGATGGATTCTGCCTAACTTCTTTCTCGCCGGACGAGTTAAGCAACGTCAGACCGAAGTTCTCAGAGAACTGCCGATCATCATCGACTTGCTCATTGTCTGCGCTCAAGCCGGTCTTGGTTTGATGCTCGCCGTAGACAAAGTCTCTAAAGAAGTGCACGAGTCCTGCCCGATTCTTTCAGTCGAATTGCAGCAATTGATTTCAGACGTAAAAATCTTCGCCAAGACCGTTCCCTATGCTCTGCGCGAGATGGGTGAACGCTGCGGTGTAGACGAACTAATCAACATGGCTTCTGCTCTAATCGCCGCTGAAGCCAAGGGTGCCGACATGTCTTATCCTCTGCGCCAACAGGCAGCCGCTCTACGTGACCGCCTCAAGCGTAAGAAAGAAGAAGAAGCCGGTAAAGTACCAGTTAAGATGGTTCCGGTAATCATGATCTTCGTTATGCCACTTATCCTCTGTCCTATGTTAGGTCCAGCGGTTGTAACCATCATCAACGCTATCGGTCCGATTATGGCCGGCGGTATGAAGTAAGAATAGGCGCTGTCTTTCTATCTTGTTACCCAAGAACAGTGCTGTTTCCAGATGTATCAACCTTTCTGGTGAAAGAGTAATTGCAGAGCGCGTCCGCACGGCGCGCTCTTTCTTTAGTCGTCTCAAGGGGCTGCTCGGCACAGACTCCTTACCTAAAGGCGAGGGGCTCCTCATTGCTCCCTGCCAGAGTATTCATATGTTCGGCATGCGTTATGCCATCGACGTCATTTTCTTTGACAAAGAGCTTGCCGTCATCGGCTTAGTACAAGCGATTCCGCCTGGTAAGACTTCAAAACTTTATGGCAAAGCCATCGGTTGTGTAGAGCTGCCCGAGGGCACAATCGCCGAGGTTGGTATCGCCCTTGGTGATCGTTTACAGTTTCAAGCTTTGAATTAGAGCGTCAGGACCCTCAAGAAAGATCACGACATTCTTTCAGAAGCTGCAAGAGTTTCAAGCGCTCTCTTAGTCTTTAGTTCTCGATTTTGAGCAGACTCTTGATTGTTTCGGTGGCATGATTGCCCAGCGCCACATAGCCGGTCGACCGAAAGTGGCAGTCATTGGCTTCCATCAGTTCATGCTTGTTTGGTTCGACAAAGGCATAGAGATCATCTACATGAATCTGATTCTCGCTCATCACTTCTTTGGCCGCTTGATTTTTTTCCAGTATATCGAGATTGTCCATCTCTTTTGACGGGTCTTGGGGCAAAGGCGTCGAGCTGGCAAAGACTACGATGTCGGCGTGTTGCTTCAGCTTAGGCACCAGTTCTTTTAGTTCTTTTTGGTAGGTGGCAAGCGGCGTGCGGCGATCGTGAATGCCAAAATTGAAATAGATAAGTTTGTAGTGATTGCTGCCAAGCCATTTGTCTACGCTGGCAAGAGCATGGCTAAGCTTGCCGCAGTTTTCAGGCACTCGCTCGACATTGACTTTGCCTTTGAGGTTTTTTCTTACCACCGGTGTATAGCCAAGCGAAATTGAATCACCAATAACAAAAACAGTGGGCAGTCCTGGCTTGCTGTCGGCATAGTCCCAGCAGGTTTCTTTCCCCGCCAGGCGGTCACGCTTATAGAGCGGCCAATAGTAAGAACCAATAGAATTCTCTAGTGTGTTTTCCCATTCTTGGCGCTCAGGCGACAAAGTTTGACGCCATTGCTCATACTTTCGGTCCACGAGGGCGTCTTCTTGCAGCCGGTCATAGATACCGGTGAAATAGGCGCCGGCAGCCAATATGCAGATCAAGCTGAAAGAAAGAATCAGGGTTTCTCGCAAAGGCATGCCGCCAAATTTTTTTGTCACTACTTTCTCTTCTTCCGGCATTTTATCTTTTCGGCTCTATTTAGATTTGCTTTTATGCTCTAGTGATCTATATTGTCGGCGGCTGCAACTGCCGCTTTTTTCTTGCCTTCGCCGAGCATCTGCATGGCCCATTCTCGCACTTTTGCTGTGTGATTTTCAGTAAGTTGAGCCACCAGCCAGGCATAAAAGAGAACCAGCAGCAAGACCCCGCCGCCATAGAAAGCATGCTCCCAGTCTAGAGGCCAGCGGTCTTCCTTGATGAAAGTGGCCCTGAGAAAGAACAAGAAAGGCATATGTACCAAATAGAGACTATAAGAGAAGGCAGCCAAAAATTCGCTGCCCTTTTCATAGATATTTTTTTTCAGCGGTTCTTTGTCGTGCAGCACAAAAAACATGCAGAGCATACAGCTTAAGCCCAAAAGAAATTCCAGCAAGAAGCGGTCTTTATTATCTGGAAATGTCGGTGTAAGGGTGAGCCGCCAGATGAAGCAGATGATGCCGAGCACCAGGGCTGCTACTCTCAGACCTTTTGAATGGCGAATCAATTTACTAAGGGGCACAAAGATCAAGGCTGTACCCATGAGCCAAAGCAAGAAGCGAAAAGTCATAAGTGGACCGATAAAGGCAATACCGGCGAGACCGGTTAAGCAAAGCAAGATGCGCTTTTTGAGACTGGCTTGCCGCCCTTTGTAAAAGGCCAAAAGCAGGCAAGGAAAAATTATGTAGTACCAAAACTCGCAGCTCAGGCTCCAGAGTACGCCGTTTGAGCCGAATGTGTGGCAACGTATGTCTTGCAGAAAAACTAGCTGACCAAAAAAGTTTTCCCAAGTTATGTGCTTGACCACCGAAGGGGGCACACAGATTGAACCCAGGCTGACGCCGTTATAGACACTATTGGCACCATAGAGACGGGCGCCGAGAATATCCCAGAAGGCGCCTAGACAGAGGGCTGGAATCAGGACCACGTAAAGGCGGCTAAAACGGTTGACCAAGTATGATTTCCAGTTGAAAGTGCCTTTGCGGAGCGGGTCAAAAATAGACATCGAGATGAGATAACCGCTCAAGACAAAGAATGTTATAACCGACGAAATGCCCTGCACCACGAGAAACATGGCCGCCTTGGCAATCAGTGAAGGGTTATCGAAACTCAGTTTATAGAACATATCAAGGAAATGGACGATCACCACCATGACTGCATCTAAGCCCCTGAGCAGGTCTAAATGCGCCGAGCATCTAAGACCTTTGATTGCTTTTACAGAATGGTGGAAGTCTTTATTCAATGTTTCTATATCTTTCTGTTCTAACAATATGCCACGCTATCTGGGGCACAATGAATTTGGTTGTTCATAGATCAAAAGTTCTAGCAAAAAATTCTAGCTCAATTTTTGGAGGATGAGATTTACAGATCTGTTTGCCTGGTTTTCGGTGCTTTAATCTTGAATCCGAGTACGAATTTCTGCTTGCCGTGCTCGGCACAGTCAAATTGGATGGAATACCGAGAACTGGCGAGGCGCAACGAGCATGACCAAAATTATCAGGCGGCCGAGAAGCTATACGCTCGCGCTCAGGCTGGTCTTGCCGATAGCGCCCTCGATAGCAAGATTCCGCTTATGTGTTCTCGGGCCGGCTGCTTGCTAGACTTGGCTCGATTTGAGGATTGTTTCAAACAAGTAGATCAAATTCTTGCTCTGTCAGTCTTTCTCAAAAAGCAGAAACAGGGTCTCAAGGCTGAAACTTTAGATAGTCTATTCTTTCTCGCCGAAGCTTTAGAAAATCACAAGCCCATCAAGCTTGGCGCCAAAGAATTACTAGCCATCGATACTACTTGTGCCACTAAAGCCAGGCAGATTTTTCTAACATATTTTCCGTCCGGCTATAACTTGGGCAAAGAAGTAAGATATTGCCGGATTTATGCTGCTAATAACAAAATGCAAGAGGGGCTAGCCGAGTTGGAGCGCTTTAAACGCAGTAGTAAGCTAAGCCCTGACGAACAAGTCGAGATAGATCGCTTTATAGCCGCCGCTGCTCTGCGCGCAGGCGATGCCAAACGCTGGCAGTCTATCGAGGCTAAACTTTTGCAAGAGCATGGCGGCAAGCGCTATCTGGTTGCTCGTGATCTGGCTAAGTATAATTTGTGGTCGGCCAATTATGATTTTGGTTTAGCCGCCATCGATGCCGGAATCGCCGCTGCAAAAGCGGATAAGTCTTTGAATACTCTAGATAGAGTGAAGATTGTCGATGAGCTTGTAGCTTTCAAAATCAGATATTATGCCGACCGAGGTGATTTAGATAAAAGATTTGCCTTCAGTCGAGATAGATACCTAGCATTAAAAGCCTATGACAAAGCTCTGCCAGCGCAATATCAAGAAGCCCTAGATAAATATGCTGAACTATTGCGCATAAGTGGGCGCAAGGCCGAAGCCGACAAACTGGTACCATCGTCTGGCGCCAGTCGAGCACGCCTAATTGAGGGGGCAAGTTTTTTTCTAACCGAGAAAGATAAGGCCGAACTATTGCGCCAAGAAAATTTGCAGCAAACACTAAAGAAAGAAGTTAAGAAAGGAAAATAGCAAGAGTTTGTCTCTCAAGAAACTATTATGTGAATGTCGCATTGAAGCAGCTGTCTTTGTTTGCTTTGCAGTCGCTTGTGCTTGTCTTGCCGCTTTTTATGTGTCTTGCGAGAAGTATTTCTATATCAGCGATTTTAACTTTTATCACATAGCCACAATCACATCTTATGATTCACTCAGTCAGGCGCCGCTGATTTTCCCGCTTTTCTTGTATCTCAGCACCAAGCTCACCCATAATCTGCTCTTCACAGCCCTACCGGCTTTCTTTATGCTGCTTATGGGTCCAGGGCGGGTGACTTTTGTTGTTTCACTTATTTTGTGCTTTACCTTACCTTATTTGCTTGCCCTCATCGCCAATCTGCGGGCTCTTGTGCCGATAGGCACTGAAAGCTTTGCTCTCAGGCGTCGACTCTTTTTCTCTGCACTAATAGCAGTGGCGCTTTTGCCGTCCTTTTGGATCACCCCTCTGCGCGGCTATCCAGATAATCTTGCCGCCCTGCCCTCTATTGTCGCCGTTTATCTATATCTCAAGGCCAATCGTCGCCTCAGCCTCAAGCAGCGCCTCATTGTCGGAGTCTTGCTTGCTTTAGCGCCGATGTTTCGCCGTCATTATTTTTATTCAGATATTGCCTGTCTGGCTGCGCTTTTTATTGACCAGGTCTTGCTTTTAAAAGAAGAAAAAGAAAGTTTGGCTAAGGCAATAAAATCTCTCTTTTTTACTTTTGGCACAATCGGCGCAAGTATGGTGGGCTTTCTTTGCACCTTCGGCATTCTTTTTTTAGGCCAGGTTTTTGCCGCCAACTATTCCAATTTGTACAAGTCTGCTTATACACCGCCACCCGAAAGCTTTGGTTATTTTGTCTCGGCTTTTGGCATGCCTGCGCTTTTAGCTGCCGCCCTCGGTTTTGTTTTTGCCTATCGCAGCGCTTATTTTGAGGCTGCCAAACTGCGTTTTCTTTCTATCTATGCAGTTATACTTGCCCTCATTTGGCCCAGCTTAGGCACCCATGTGGCCCATCATTACTTGCTCTATATAATGCCCTTCATGGTTTGGGGGCTGACCTTTTTTCTATATGGGCTATTCTTTGATGAGGCTATCGGCAAAAAAAGAGCTGTTTCTGTCTCACTTGCTGTGCTGGTTTTGCTTTACGGTTTAGTCAATGACTTCATCGCCTTCAGTCATTACCAAACAGTCAGGCAGATTCTGCCCTTTCAGATTGCTCGTTTTGCCATGCTGCGCACACCGATTGCCCGCGGTGATGCCGTCTCGCTCTTCTTTAGTCCCTCCTATGGTCCCCTTGTGAGAAATGATCTATCTGAGGTGAAACGCCTGATTGCTTATCTTAGAGATAATACAAATAAAGACGACAAAATATTTGCCGGTGCCTCTTGGGATATCGCCGAAGCCGACGCCTTGCGCAATGCCGAACGTTACTTTTATGGTCGCAAAAATACCCGTTTGCATTTGCTCAATCAAGCCTATGCCGATAGCTCAGAGAGTTATCCTCTTGAGCGCATGATCAACTCTAAGTTTGTTTTGGTGGTCTCGCCGGTTTTTTATCTCTACTCTAAGCCCGGTGAGTACTTAGCCGATGTCTTTCTTGATATGTTTGATAAGAACTGGCAGTTTGTCTCTGATTTTGAGCTTGTCCCGGGCGTATATAAGCTCGATGATGGCTATACACTTAAGGTCTATAGGCGCAAAAGCCCGACCCTACCGGCGGTGGCAGTAAGCACCCTCGATAAGATGCGCAGTTTTGTGCCGATTGTACCTGGCGGCCAGCCTATTTGGCTTGATAGCGATGATTATTGTGAAACAGTGGGCGAGAGTAAACGCGATTATTTCAGCCTCGCCCCCCAAGCTTCAGACTTAACAGGCTCATCAGGCTCAATAGACACAGATAAGCACAGTCATTTTTTGCTTAGCTCTAAAACCTATAGGGCTGATTCCACTGTTTCGGGCAAAATTGGCTATAAAGCAGAGACTGCAACAAAGTTGCCGCAAGGCTTACAGATTTATTTGACTGCTTACAATAAAGCAGGCAAAAAATTGCAAACTGTAAGCGCACTGCCCACTGCTGACGGCAGTTTTGTCTTGGCGTTGCCAAAGCAAAGTGATGAAGAAGTCTATTTGGTACTCTCTATGACGGCCACTTCCTCAAATTTTGACAAGCAGTTTGAAAAACTAGAGCTGACCTCTCTTAGAATAAACGGAGGCAAGTAGGCGTTTTATGCTCAGTCGTTTGACCGTAAGTGGTTACCGCTCTATAAAAAATCTTGCCTTGCCGCTTTCGGCAGTCAGTGTGGTTTTGGGCGCCAATGGCTCGGGCAAGAGCAATCTTTACCGTTCGCTTGCCTTAATTTGGTCGGCAGCCGGCGGTACACTTGCCTCTAGCTTGGCTGCCGAGGGTGGCTTGGCTAGTGCTTTGTGGGCTGGGCGTCGGCACAAAAATGAAGACGACTATATTACGCTTGCGCTCGAACTCGACGACCTCAGCTATGAGTTGGTGTTGGGGCGTGTGCCGTTAGATTCACTAATGGGCATGAGCTATAAAGCATCGGGCGATTCACTCGAGCAATTCAACCAGTTCTTTCTCAACGACCCTGATATTAAGTCTGAAATGGTTTCGGTTGACTATCGAGGCAAGCAGATCAAGCTCTTGGAGCGCACCAGCCGCAATATCAGTGCCCGCAACATGGACGGTCGACCAATCGAGTATCCTCTTATTGTTTCTTCCAGCGAATCGGTCTTGACCGGGCTTAGAGAGCCGCATCTATTTCCCGACTTGGCTAAGCTGAGGTCTGATATCTTAAGCTGGCGGTTCTATCATCATTTTCGTACCGACTTTCAGTCGCCTTTGCGTGAGCCGCAGCTCTCGACATTTAGCCCTGTTTTGAACGACGATGGCTCTAATCTTTTCGCTGCTCTTGCTACTATAGCCGCCATCGAAGGTCCCGATCTGGTGCGCCAGGCGGTGGCTGATGCCTTTCCAGGTACCCGGCTTGAGTTTTTGCTAAGTGATGGTCTAATCGAAATCGAATTGCATCAACCCGGCTTAGAAAGACCTTTGCATACTGCCGAACTGTCTGACGGCACCTTGCAGTATCTGGCTTTGCTTGCCGCCTTGCTTACACCTAGACCACCGGGGCTTTTGGTTCTCAATGAGCCAGAAACAAGTGTACATGCTAGTTTGTACGGTGCTCTTGCCAGGCTTATTGTGCGGGCTGCTAAGCATACCCAGATTTTTGTCACCACCCACTGTGCCGAATTAGCCAAACAGGTCGCTGCCGCCTGCAAAGTCGAACCTATTCTGCTTGAGAAAGTAGATGGCGCCACTACTGCTAATCGGTGAGGATTTGATATGGCTCTGGTAGATTTTAAAGTTAACTCTTATCGCTCTATTAAAGATGTCTGGCTCAAGCTCAATCCGGTCAATGTGGTGGTTGGTGCCAATGGCTCAGGCAAGACCAATCTCTACCGCGCTATGTATATGCTCAAATTGGCGGCGCGGGGCGATCTGGCGCGCGCTCTCAATGAAGAGGGTGGTATTGCTTCTGCGCTTTATGCCGGTGCCCGCAAAGATTTTTCAAAACGAGCGGCTTTCAGAATTTCGGTGCGGGTCGATAAATTTGAATACAACCTTGAATGTGGTTTTTCTTCCACTCTAATTAAATCTGAGCATTTCAGCGCCGATCCTGAGGTCAAGAAAGAAGAAGTCTATTTCATTGAAAATGGCAGTCGACACATGCTTTTAGACCGTCGGCGCCGCTCGATTATGGTCTGGAATGCTCTCGGCAAGAAACTAGACTATACAAACGAAGTGAGAGACAACGATTCGGTTTTGAGCAATCTCAGCGATCCCCGCTCTTTTCCTGAGTTGTACACACTCCGCGATGAATTTCTTTCTTGGCGCTTCTATCATCATTTTCGCACCGATCTCACTTCGCCTTTGCGCAAGCCGCAGGTGGGGACTTTTACCCGTGCTCTCAGCGATGATGCTCGCGACCTTGCCGCCATGCTTGCTTCGATTATTGAATTTGGTCGCTCCGATGAACTTTTCGACTATATCGACCAGGCTTTTCCAGGTTCAAATCTAGCCATCGACTTAGATAGTCGCGGTCGCTTTTGCATCAGCATGCAGTTTCCCGGCTTTGCCAGACCTTTTCAAGCCCATGAACTTTCAGACGGCACCTTGCAGTTTCTTTGCCTTTTGGCGGCGCTCTTGCCGGTCGAACCGGCTTCTTTGATTGCCATAAACGAGCCCGAGACCAGTTTGCATCCTCAACTAATTGCACCTTTATCGCGACTGATTGTCGATTCTGCGAAAACTTCGCAAATTTGGCTTACCACCCATAGTCGCGAACTGGCAGACTATGTGTTTGACAAGAGCGGCTACGAACCTTGGGAACTAACAAAGAAAGATGGGGCGACCAAACTTGTAGGGGTTGGTTTGGGTGGCTATAGAGACGAAGCTAACGAAACCGACGAAACTGACGAAGAAAGTGCTGAAGATCAAGAAGACGAAGCCTAGCCTCTAATGTCAAGCTGTGTATTTCTTGCTCAGCTGCATTAGCCACCGGTCGGGCAGATTTATATCGGGTAAAATATGCTTTCTTGCTCTTTTTGTGCTCTTTTCCTGTCTGTGGTAGATATAAATGTTTTTGAATAACTTGCAAAGAATCAATAGAAGCGCTGCTGCTATATCAGTATCAGCCTTGGTGTCGCTCTCGCTCTCTCTTTCACTCTCGACTCTCTTGGCTTTCTCTACTGCTGCCCCGGCGCGGGCTGAAGCCGAGCTTTTCAGCAAGCTCTCTTTCAAAGAGGCAAAGGCAAAAGCTGAGCAAGAAAAGAAATTGCTGCTGCTTGATTTCACCGCCACTTGGTGTCCACCTTGCCAAATGATGGAGCGAACCACCTGGCAGGATGCTGAACTAAAGGCTTTTGTCGAAGCCAATGCTGTGGCTGTACAAATTGATGTAGACAAAGATCAGTCCACTACATCCAAGCTAGGCGTGCGAGCCATGCCCACCCTGGTTCTCTTCAAGCCCGGCAGCGAAGAAGAGTTAGGGCGCAAGTTGGGTTATACCCAGGCTGCCGAACTGCTGCGTTGGTTGGAAGGTGCTAAAAGCGGCAAGAGCGCCGATGAGCTTAAGGATGAAAGCGATAGCTCAAGCTTTAATGGTCTCTTGTCACGCTTTGGAGAAGTGCAGGAGAACATGAAAAGCGGCAAATATGCCGAAGCCTTGACCGATCTTCTTTGGCTCTGGAAAAATGCCGAGGGCGGCGAAGGTCCGCTCAAGATGATGCGTTTCAGCCTTTTGCCCGCTAGTATGCATAAACTATTGGGTGTCTATCCTGAAGCCAAGCCCAAGTTGGAAGAACTGCGCGACTCTGCCGAGAAGTCGGGAAAACGCAATGAATGGGCGATCTTGAACGGTGTGCTTGGTGATGATGCAAAGACTTTAGCCTGGTTTGATAAAGCTAAGTTAGATCCTGCCGGTCGAGCCGAAATTGAAAAGTCTGAAAAGGCTCTAGCGCCGGTTATTTTCTCTAGTCAGCGTTATGCCGATGCGGCGCAGTTTCTCTATCCCGATGCCCTTGCTAAAGTCAATGAGCAATACAAGCGCTGCCAAAAGCTCAAAAATCCCGGTCCCGATACCGAAGTGTCGAAAGATTTCAATCCCTTTCCCAATAGCATAGTTTTGGTCTATGCCGCTTACTTGGGTGCCGGTAGAGCCGACGATGTGGCCAAGATCAAAGCTGAGTGCATAAAGCTCGATGCTTCGCCGCAAATGAAAGAAGTGCTTGAGAAGATCGAAAAAGATATGAGCGAAGCTAAAGCCGGCTCGCCAAATAATGCAACTGTAAAGCCTGTTAAAAAGCCCTAGTTTTAGCGGATTTCAGCAGTGTTTTGATTTTTCGCGCACTATTTAATGAATAATGCGCGGAACATCTCGGTTTTCAATCAGCTAAAGTTATAGCTGCAACTAGAGGAGATTGAGCAGCATGGATGATAAGGATAAACAAAAAGCGATAACAATTCTCAATAAGATTATGGAGTTGGAGTTGGCTGGTGTGGTTCGTTACACCCACTATTCGCTCATGGTCTATGGCTATAACCGCATTCCGATTGTGGGCTGGCTTAAAGCAAACGCTAATGAGAGTCTATTGCACGCTCATAAAGCAGGCGAACTCGTCACCTTGCTTGGCGGGCACCCCTCGCTCAAAATTGGACCCTTGCTCGAAACAGAGAAACACGATTTGGGCGATATTTTGCGCGAAAGCTTGGAGCATGAAAGCCAAGCCATTGCCGCTTATTATGAGCTCAAGCATGCAGTGGAAGGCAAGTCGGTTCTCTTAGAAGAATACGCCCGCGAAATGCTTCTTGGTGAAGAATTGCACCTTGATGAAGTCAATAAGATGCTGAGAAAACCTGGAGATTTGGAGCCTTTCAAATCGTAATCAGGTAAATCGAAATAGCGATACCAAATAAAGAGGCGCCGTTTGCAAGAGCGGCGCCTTCTTATTTATCTCAGCCGAGTTTTATTTGACCATCGACATAAGCTTGCTCAGTATATTCTCGCCGTCTCTTCTGAGCCCATCATGCTCATATTCGTTTGTGATTAAAGTCTTGGTGCCACTGATGGTGGCGGCACATTCTAGCGAAAGTTCTCTGTCGACATACATGTCGTCATAATAGACGCAGGCTGCCACCGGCACTTGATTGCGCTGCAAGGCGTCTTTATCATATAGATTTGGCCAGTTGCTTTTTTCGGCAAGGGCTTGGGCTGTGTCTTTGAGCGGCTTTAGGCAAGCATACTCATCAAACATAAAGCGATAGATCATCTCACCGGTAAAGAGCGGTTGCGCAGCATCAACCGCAAATTCGGGAAACTGAGAAAGCAGTCGCTCTGCCGACCAGTTAGAGGCTTCTCCCTGGCAATAGATTGCTTCGTGCAAAATTGCATAACTGATATTGGTATTGAATGTAAGTAAGTTTTCAAAGTTGCGTTTGAAATAGAAAGAGAGTCTGTCGCCTTCAAAGGCGCGCTCTAAAAGATAATGCAAAGTGTCGAAGCCGCCGCTCTTGTAGCCAAAGTTCAAACCAGCCCCTAGAAACCGTCTAGCACTCAAGATTTCGCCTGTGCTTAGTTCTTCTTTGTGATCGAGCAAGTGCTGAACTATTGCTTTGACGACTTTATGGTCCTCTGGGAAGAGTTCTTGGTAGAGGGCATTCTTTTGTATCACTCTTGGGTAAAGCGCTCTATAGACCTCATCGGGGTTATTGGCAAGCGGTGGCAAACCACCGGTGATAAAACATTTTTCTAAGCCTTCTGCAAAATATGAAAGATAAGTAGTGGTGATGAAGCCACCAAAACTTTGACCCAGTGTCGTCCATTTGCGGTCGCCGATGAGGGCGCGCCTAATCATCTCGCTGTCTTTCACTATCGAGTCGGCTCTAAAATTGCTCAGATAGTCAGCGCGCTCTTTATAATCGCTCAGCTTGAGCAAGCCTTCAAGACTAACGGCAGTACTATTGCCTACCCCCCTCTGGTCAAGCAAAAGCACTCTGTATTCTTGCAAGGCTCGCTTAATCCAGCCATCAAGGGCAAGCGGTCTCGGTGATTCAAAACCGGGTCCGCCTTGAAAAAAGACCAGAATAGGCAAACTCTCTCTTTTCTCTTCACACTCGGGCAAAAATAATTCGCGAGCAAAGACATTGATTGTCTCAGAGCCAACCGGGCTAAGCCCTTTGCCATAAGCAAGCGGCACGACAAAGTTATGCTTGATATAGTTGAAGCCAGGCATTTTTTGTTTTGTCGCGGCTTTGCTAATCGCTTTGGTCATGCTTGTCTTGGCTCCTTTTAAATTTAGTCTTTTCTATTTAGTCTTTTCGATTTAGTCTTTTGTCTCGGTCAAACTAAAAACAGTAACATCATAGCTACCGCCGCTTCCTTTATAGTTGCGCACCGCTTCCACTTTGAAATTTTGCTTGAGTTTGTCTTCAAAGTTGTCATCAATTTCTTTCACCGGCATAAGCTTAGAGCTGGGCTTATAAGTGTCTCTGACAAAAATTAGGCGCTTAGCTCCCGCCGCCTTTTTTTCATCAATTAGTCTTTTGTGTTTTTCCCACAAATTTGGCTCTTTCAAAACATTGACGTCTTCTTCGTGCATAATTGGGCGAGACCCCGACTCGGGGCAGGCAAAGCCTGTAATATCGGGCATCGCCACAGTCTTATTGTCGTGCTTAAGATAAAAACTCAAAATCATGCCGACAAAATCAGGCGCAGTCCAAATTACTGCCTCGCTATATATTGGCTCTTTGCTGGCTATTTCTTTGGCTAGCGGTCTTAGCCCAGAGCGTGGTTGTTTTGCCAAAAGCGAGACCTCAAAAATAGCCCCACCCAAAGCCAAGGGCAGAAAGAGCAAGAGCGCCGAGATTGCCTCTCTTTTGAAATGTTTGCGCCCTCGCAATGCCGCGATTGTTTTGACCAAATGAGCCGCCGCCAAGGCCGCCAAAATAGAAGAGAACGGCACAAGCGGGCTTAAATAGCGGACATAGCCGAACATATAAGGGGTAATATAACCAATCGCGGCGCAGGTGAAGAGCAAAGGCAAAAGCAAGGTCAGTATGACTGGATTGCTCAGTTTTTCTTTGAGCAACTTTGCTGATGCCTTGCGCTTTATAATGGCAAGCAAAAGTAGAGCCGGCAGCGCTATAAAAGAAATGGATAAATATGCCGGTACTACAGGCAGTGGCATCATGCCTGCCAGGTTGCCTAGAAAGACATGGGCAAAGTTGGCAATTGGCGTAGCATCTGCCCAGGGGGTGCCGACGGCTTTGTGATAATTGAGAATGGGCAGCCATGGCGCTAAACTGACCAGGGCAAGCACAATGGGCGGCACCGCTTTTATTGGCTTGGTGCTGTCGTTGCTTTTGCTAAACTGAAAGACCATGGCCAAAAAGACAAAAACAAGCAAATAAAATATGGCTGTATAGTGGGTATAGACCAGAGCGGCGCTGCTGAGAAATAAAGGCAAAAAACGACCGGGTGTTTTTTTATTGCCTGCAAAATAGTCTATAAAGTAATAGGCGCAGAGCGTAAGCAGACAGCCTGCCAGGGCATAGGTGCGTGCCTCGTGGCTATAAATTATGGCAAGCGGCGACATCGCCTGAAAAAATGCGGCAAGCAGAGCGGTGCGTTCTACATAGCAGCTGGTCGGCGCCGCCTGCACCGTCGCCGCCGTTGCCTTGCGGGCAAGCAGAGCCGTGAGCACTATGTTGACTGTGCCGAAAACCATCGAGGGTAAAGCCATGGTCAAAGCGCTTATGCCAAAGAGACTGGTGAAGCCTTTGAGTATAAGAAAATAGAGTGGCGGGCTCATCTCATAGACTTTGATGCGTAAGAAGAGATCGCTTATTGTTTTGGCTTCAATAACATCGGCCGTGCAAGCATCGTCAATGGTTAAACCAATATTGAGCAAGGCGGCGCGCAATAGCCCACCAAGCAAGGTGACAATTACTAACCAGAGGGCAAAAGGCATTTTCTTTTTCATGCTGTTCAGCCCTGTTTCTTGTTTTCTATCTTGCGCACTAGCAATAAATTGTCGCCATAATCTTTAACCGTATCATACTGCGAAAGCGGCGCCGCTAGACCCCTCTCAAGCAAGAAACGATAAAAGTCTAAGTCTGGATTCATGCCAAAGGCTTCTTTTCTTTTGATAAGCACATACTTTGGTTTGCGGTTGTCTATTTCTTGGGCTAGATTGGCGAAAAGCGCCTCTAGAGCCGCTTTGGCTTTCTCTTTTTCTTGTGCCTTGCCGTTATCGATTTGATATTGCAGCATCGGCACAGCATAAAGCCAGAGATATCTTGAGCCTGGCTTGAGATCGAATCGCAAGGCCGACTTAAACCATGGGGTGTCAGATGTATCGAGCAATAAGGCGCTGTCGCCGGCTTGAGCGTTTTGGGCGAGATAATCGTCCCAGGGTCTAAGCCAGTTTTTCTCGACAAGGTCGTGAAACAAGAAACAACCACCCTGCAAGGCAAGAAAGCAAATACTTAAAGCGCCGTAAGCCAGGGCTTTCTTTGTCTTGCCCGGCAAAGCTCGGCAAAGCACGTTCGCCGCCAAAAGCAAAATAAAGGCTTCCCATAAATAAAGAGGCAGGGCATGATAATTCCAAAATTTTTGCTGCAATTCTATTAGGGCCAGTGCCGCCGAAAGCATTATCGCCAGAGGTGCTCTTAAGGCTAGTTGCTTGGGTATAGCCAAAAGCAGTAAAAGCGAAACAAAATAGGCGGTGATGGAAAAGCGCCAGACCATGTTGACTACGACATCTTTGACAATATTGAAACAAGCATAGCCCTTGACCAATAGGGGGGCGATTTCACCGAAATAAATAGACTTTATGGCGGCGGGCATAATAAAAAATGAGCCCAGATAGAGCACCAGGGGCAGTGGCGCAACAAGCAGCTCGGGGCTTAAAAGCAGCCGAGGTTTTTTATAGCGCGCCAACCAATACAACTCTAGTAAAGCCGGCGCCAGCAAAAAATGCGGCTTAAATGACAACATCAGACCAACGCTTAGCCCGACAAGCACCGCCAAAATTCTTTCGCTACTCTGGGTTTTCTTACTATCAATTTCAGATTGATTTGGCGGCTCTGAGAAATATTGCAGATATCTGCCATAGCGCAAGAGAAAGAACGGCAAAAGGAAGAGACTATAGAGGTGCTCTCTTTGCCCAAAGTCGAACATCGCAAGCCCGTTCAAAATAACTGGCGTAAAAAGAGCCGTAGCCAGAAGGGCGGGTTGGTATTTTTCTTCTTCTGTCATTCGCCTAAAGACAAATTTGGCGCAGCCGGCTGTAAGCATGAAAGCAAATAGGGCTAGAAAAGACGTAAACAGAGCACCGGCTAGAGCAAGATTGATGCCGCCCAGCTTTGACATTAGTGCCGGTATCATCGATATATACATGATGAGCGGCGGGTTCAGGTCGAGAAAATCGACATAGGGTAACTGCCCCTGCCATAGCAGCTGCCCGCATTGCAGATACATGGCTGTGTCTCCGGCAATTGCCAGGGGGCTAAGTATGTAATGCAGCAAGCCCGCCAAAAAGAACAGAAGAGCGGTGATAAAGATTATTTTGCAGCTTTTGTCTGACTTTGAGACTTGAGCAGAGCTTTGCCCAGAGCTTTGCATATATTCCAAGTTGCCGGTCCCTTGCCTTTCTTGCCTGTCTAAAGCTTTCTTTGGGCGATTATAAGATGCCTTGGCCGTTTCACGAATCTTTTACGTTTGAGATCGTACTCTCTAGTCACAAAGAGATGAGCTGACACTCTTTGAAATCAATCGAAAGTTTCCTTGGGGGAGCTTGGCTGGCGCCTAAAAAACGCCAGCCAATTACTATCTAGACATCTTATTTGTCTTCAATCAAATAACCTGAACCAAGCATGGTCTTGATGAAATCTTCTTTGCCGAGGGTGGACAGCTGCCGACGCAGAGTTTTCATACAAGTGCGCACAGTGTCTTCTGAAGCTTCGCTATCGGAGGGCCAGACCGCGTCAAGCAGGGCTTTGGCGCCGAAGGGGCGATTGGGGTGGCGCATGAGGTATTCAAGTAGGGCGCATTGCTTGGGCATCAAATGGGCGCTCTGCTCTCCTACTTTGACGGTGCGCGTCTCTAATTCAAGCTTGACCCCCTTGATTGCCAGTTCGGTCGGCAAAAGCCCCTTAGGGCGCCGCAAAAGCGAACGTATGCGAGCCGATAGCTCCCGCACATCAAAGGGTTTAACCATATAGTCGTCGGCACCGCAGTCTAGACCCTGTTCGCGGTTGTCTATTTCGCCGCGTCCGGTCAAAAAGATTATGGGTGCCGCGCCGCCTTGTTTACGGTACTGCTTCACAACCTCAAGACCGGTCATGCCGGGCAGCCCCCAGTCCATGACTACAACGTCAAACTCAAAACTGGTGAGCATTTGCAAGGCGTCTTCGCCGCTATGTACCACTTCCAGATTGTGGTTTTCCAGCGAAAACCAGTCTTCCATGCGCTGCGAAAGTTCTAGATCGTCTTCTACGAGAAGTATTTTTGCCATTATTTTGGAATTTTGTAGTTGCCCAATTTCTGATTGTCTATTATCGTACCCTGAATAAATGAGAAAATTACCACGGTAATCTGGATAGCCCCGTGTCCGAAGAAAATTCGAGCGAAACAACAAAACGCAGACGATTTGCTCCTAAAATCGTGCATAAGGGGCTGGCGCTAGTTTTGACGCCCATTTTGCTTGAGAGCTTTTTCTTCTTTCAATTGAGCGATCTGGTCACCAGGGCAGAGCAGCTCGCTATTTCAGAGCGCCGCCAGAGCACCATAGTCGAGCACATGAACTGGCTCATGTCTATTTTTGCCACGGCATCAGGCAATCTGGCCACCTATATAATGACCGGCAATAAAATGTATGCCGTCGCCAGTCGAGAGTCTCGCGTCGAAATCGCCAAAGAGTTTGACGAGTTGGAAAGGCTTGTGGGCGATGATCCTCGCATGAAGCAGATTATCACCGAGCTTAAGGAGATGTCTGAGGATGAATTCAAGCGTTTTGAGCATCTTGAGCCCCCCGCCGACGGTGCCAACTATGCCGATACCTTGCTGCGCCTGCAAGAGCTGCGACCTTTTGTCAAACAGGCTGGTATTAAGAGCCGCACAGTTACTCATCTGTTGAAAGAACAGCGCGAATATCTAGAGAAAGTCAGAAAGAAAGAAGCTGAGTCTCGTGAAAAAGTAAAAGAGATTGTCTTGTACGGTGTACTCGGCAACTTTGTTGTAGCGGTCTTGCTGGTTATGGTCTTTTTGCGCGACATCACCGGTCGTCTATCTGTGCTGGTAGAAAACGCTCGCAGCTTACCGGCTGGTGAAACTTCAACCCGCAGGGTATCGGGCAGCGACGAACTTTGGTATCTAGATAATGTTTTGCACGATGCCGCTCAAAAAATCAGAGAAGCGCAGGAAGACCGCAGCTCTATCATGGAAATGGTGGCTCACGACCTGCGTTCGCCTTTGATGTCGTCGCAGGTGGCTCTCGATTTGCTCACCAAAGACTCTAAGACCCAGCTTGGCCCTTCGTCAGTCAGGCACGTTGAAACAATTAAGCGCAATATCACTCGCTTGGTGTCACTGGTTAGCGACTTGCTTACAGTTGAAAAATTAGAAGCAGGCAGACTTGAATTAGATTTGGAAGAAGTCGAGATCGGCGATGTGGTGGAAGAAGCCTTGCAGAGCGTGGGCGGTCTAGCCAATCAGAAGCATATTCAAATAGTCAATGAGACCACTAGAGAGACTGTCACAGCTGATAGGGCGCGCGTGATTCAGGTGTTGGTCAACTATTTGTCCAACGCCATTAAGTTTTCGCCCGAAGGCTCTTCGATAGCTGTTTTCACCGGGCGAGATCAAGAGTTTTTGGTGGTCTCGGTGCAAGATCAGGGACCTGGTATCAGTGAAGAAGACCAAGATAGACTCTTCAGCAAGTTCTATCAGTCTAAAGAAGGAAAGCGCTCTAAAGGTTTTGGTCTGGGGCTGGCGATCTGTAAGCTGGTGATTGAGTCTCATGGTGGCGAAGTGGGCGTGGATAGCCGCCCGCGCCAAGGGTCTAGGTTTTGGTTTGCGCTGCCGGTTGAAGAAGCTTAGGTTTTTGTTGAGAAGCCGTCAAGATCAAAAGACCGCCGGACTGCGGGAACTATTGGTTGGTACTTCCTTCCCGTACATCATGCTACTAGTCTTTGCTCTCGTATCTGCGCCATCTTGCCTGGCATTTGAGTCTCGTTTTTATCCAGCTTTTCCAAAAAGAGATCCTTTGCACAATAAAGTATTCTCCACTCTCGCTAAGGCTAGCCTGACAATCGAGTGCGTAGGACAAGATGCAATAGATGTTTATATTGGAAATTATTGCAAAGAAAGGGATTCTTACGAGCCAATCTACTTTACAAAAAATCAGATTCACCTGTTTTTGAAAAAGCAGAAAGACAAACGACTTTTGGCTGTTTGGTTTTTAAAGCCGATAATGAATATGAAAAAAGAAAGGATTCAGCAGATCTTGAATGACTATAAAGCGTTTTTTGCAGAGTTTGGTTACGAAAGGGTTTTGATTCTAGGTGCCGCGGCCTCTGGAGTTTATGTTGTCTACGATTCTGAGCAAGCGAAAAAATAGCGGTGATTTCACCGCTGAAAACTTTTCTGTTCGAGCCTGTGACAGTTTCTGTATTTCGGCACTTTTTTAGATCTCAGCCTTTGCTGAAAGGCATTTACACTAAACTAAGAAGGAAAACTGTCTCAAAGTTGTTGAGGCGTTCCGCTATTTACTCAATCCTCAATTTGATTTTCTCGAATTACTCTTTCCGGATCGCGGGCACCATGTAACACGCGAAGGATTTCTAAGGATTCGCCTTTCACGCGGTAGATGATAACGTAGTCACCCTCCGCAAGGCTGCGAGCTCCGCGAGCATAGTTGTCGCGACGTCGACCGATGCCCGGCATTTCTGCTATCAGCTTGAAGCGCTCTGCGAGCAATTCAAGAAAGCGATCTGCTGCAATCGGATTGTCACTTGAGATATATGCTTCTATCTCTTCTAGGTCCAGTTCGGCGGTAGAAGTGATTCGGAGTTTCACGAATGTGTCATTACCGTGATTGAGCTTTCTTGCGGAGCCTGGCGATCACCTCGTCCGCGTCCTTCAGTTCACCGCGGTCAGCAGCATCTATACCTTTTTGTATATCCCGCCGGAAATCCTCGGCCTTGAGTTTGTGCATCACTTGCTCACGTTCCTCGTCAGTCAGTTGATCAACGAGTTTCAAGACCTGAGCGACGGTGGGTTTTTGCTTGCGTGATTGAGTCATTAGAGGCTCTCAATACGGATACTGGTTCACAGTTTACCATAAACCCGGCAGAAGGAAAGCTTACAGCCCTCGGCACCTTGTGGCTGGGAGATAAAGAACCGCGAAACAATGGCTAGCACCGCGGTAGGGATTGAGCGATTTAATAATCATGAACGTTCGACTTACTTCGACACCATAAGAAATACACAGAGGTGAAAATGAACGGGTTTCTGTTTTCGTCTCACTTGTCGACACTGGAACTGTTACGAGCAGCGTAACTTTGCCTTGCTTGAACAGAATAACTTTGCACTGTTGCGTTTGGCAGGTATAGCGAATTAGTCGATTTCGGCACTTTCTAGCTCTCAGCCTTTTTCTAAACTATCTTAGCTTTAAGATATCGCGAATGGTATCACAATTATCGGCTGTGTCCGGCAATCTTGATAATGTTAGTAACCGCCTTCTAGATCCATCCTAAAGGCGTTATTGAAAAGGCGGAACGCGCTCAGCGCCTTTTGAGGTACCCTTAAAGGTATTAAATCGGCAAATGCTGAAAAGCATTTACACTAAATCAAGAAGGAAAACTGTCTTAAAGTTGTTGACAGGTTCCGCGGGTGAGAAATGCTGCCATGTGCTGCACCACATGTCTAAAATAGCTGAAAGGATATGAAAATCGCAAAGAAAGCTTTAATGGCAGGGATCTTGTGCATGCTGGGTGCAGCAGGTTACTTCGTCTATGTTTCGGTTCACTTGAAAGAGGTCAAACGTACAGTTGTCTGCGCATTGATAGCGATACCAGACGGCATGGTGATAGAATCCGAATCCATTGCCCTAAAGCAGGTTAAGGTTGAGGAAGTCCCAGATGGGGCGCTGACATCGCTAGCTGATGCCGCAGGTAGGCTTTCACTAGGCGTTGCCGCGGGCCAAGTGATCGTACATAAGAATCACCAGCCAGGTCTCAGCGGTTCCGCAAGTTGAAACGAACATCAGTCGAGGTCGAATCAACCGGCAGATTCATCTCAAACTAAGGGTATATACACTTCCGGCGAGCCATGGACACCCAGTAAAAACGTCATTACGCTTGGTGGTATTTCTGGAAAGGCAAGATCAGATAGCGCTTGCACAATTGAAATTGGAAAAGCCTTTATGCGTGGGAAAGTTGCCTATTTCCGAACATCCTTACAAGATGTGAGTGATTACGATCAATTAGCGTTCTTCATTAAGCCAAATGAGAATATTTCCAGTGGTGAGTATCTTATTGATTTTTGCAGTGATGCAAAGGGCGAAACGCCAGTTATTCGGTTGGCATTGCCGCACCTGACGATGAATGAATGGAATCGCGTGCTGCTCGACAACGGAGCTAAGCTTGGGTGTCAAACTCAGAGCATTCGTCTCTGGTGCGTCAACGGTCCGAGCACAGTAACGCTAACTATTGATTCCATCTTTGCCTGCAAAACGGGTTTCAGCGATAAGGGCAATCAATAGGGTTCCGATATTGGTTTGACTTGTCTCGATTGAGCAAGGTAAGGTAGTGAAAAGTTCGGGCATTATAACTGGAGCTTGTCCACAAGGAGCAGAACGCAGCTTGGAAAGATTTGGGGCTAGAGGCAGACCCACCTAAACCCCTTTGAAGAATCAAAGCCCTAAAGGGAGACTTCGAGATTTTATCTGCAACTATCAATCAGTGATAGATACATGAGGGACCTGTTTATGACACGCCAATCGCGCATTTTGTTATCACTACTGCTAGTCTTCTCTAGTTTGTCCATTTCAGTATCTTTTCCTCAAAGAGTACTCGCCGACATGAATGATCCTCGTGATAAATCGGTGGGTTGGAGGCCTCTAGGCCTCTCATGGAGCCAAGGAGATGTGGATTTTAACATCAGTCACTTCTTCTATGTAAAGGGTTCAACTGAGTGCTTCATTGAAAGCAGAGGACTGTTCTTGCTGATCTGCATAACTAATAAAGGCGACAATCCAATTTTAGTGCGCTCTAGACAGCTAGAGGTTATGTCGAAAGATGGCAAGAAGTTTTCGGGCGAACCTATCGCACCTGCGCGGTTTAGGCTTGATTCAGGCAAAAGCCGTAGATTCCGTTGTTTTTATTCATTGCCTCAGGAAGCTGCCGCTTCTAATTTGTATATAACAAGCAAAACACAACCCACTCTTCATCTGGAACTACCAATCCCAGTGTCTGAGCGCCCTCCCTTAATAGGTAAAATAGAGAAAGTAAAGAACCAAAAGCTAAAGGCACCAAACAGAGAACAATTTGAGGTCAAGCCAAGCGAAACAAAAGATTGAGACAGAGTTTCCGTTGAGCGGTTGCGACATGAAGAGGAGCAATTTGGCACTTGAATGGGATGAACGATCTACCAAGACGCGCCTCTCTCAGTGATCAGTGATTTGACAATAGCTGACTTTGTAGTGTTGCATGAGAGTATGAAGATAAAGACCATATTTTCGTTTCTTGTCTGCGCTGCGGTCATCCCACAGTCTCTTCATGCTCAGCCGTCTAGCCAGCAATGTGTCTCGCAATCAGGCGATCTGATTTTTCCGTTGCCCAAGGGCTCAAAGATGACTCCGGCAAGTAGATTTGAGTACGGCTATGCCTTAGTTGGAGCTGGTGGCGGCGACAGATCCGGATTCCTTAGTATCAACGGTCGATTGATGAGACATTCATTTTGCCATGCTCTGCCATTTTCTGAGAGTCTAGCCCCTGTAGCAAGAAATAGCCAGTTTGGCTTTATAAGCAATCTTGGAAGATTTGTTATTCCAGCTAAATTTCGAGATGCGCACAACTTCCGAGAAGGTCTAGCCGCAGTTAGTTCGAGTGGAAAGTACGGTTACATAGGACGGACCGGGAAACTGGAAATCGACTATCTTTTTGACAGCGCCGCAGGCTTTTCCGAGGGCTTAGCGGCGGTAGAGGTCGATAGAAAGATTGGGTTTATTGATCAGACTGGCGCATGGGCGGTTAAGCCTAAATACGACTTCGTATCAGGATACTCTGAAGGTCTTTCACTTGCATGGCAACGTGGACAAAGACTTTGTTTCATTGACAAAACGGGAAAAGTTATATTAGACCTAGATCCTCAGCACGACAAGTCAATCTTCGTTCGTAAAGACCTTAGCTTCGGCAGACTAGATCTATCGGAGAACGTTTCCCTGAGCAGTTTCGAAAGAAACTCCAAGTATCCTCATTCGCTAATGAGTCCTTCAATATTTCGGGGAGGATTGGCACCAATCGCTGTAGACAATAAATTTGGATTCATCGATAAGACTGGGGATTTTGTAATTCCGCCGAAATATGACTTTGCCTTTCCATTTGAAGGAGAGCGAGCTCTAATTGTGGAAAGCGGAAGCTATGGATTTATCGATCGGAGCGGAAGGACTGCTGTGAAACCGGTCTTCAAGAATGCACATAACTTTAGCGATGGCTTGGCCGCGGTCCAAGTGGATTCTAAGAGATGGGGCTACATCAATGAAGATGGCCAGTATGTGATCGCCCCGCAGTTCTCTACAGCGGCGCAATTCTCTGAAGGAATCGCATTTGTGGATTGTCTTTCAACGCGTGACGTCATGCAAGATGTATCAACCGGCAGCGTAAAGCCAGAACTTAGTCCCCGAGCTGAATTTCCAAGGTTTACTCCAGTTCCGGATTCGTACGAAGGAGATCAAGATATCCGTTTGGGCAGACCTTTCATTATGCCCGCTTGTCATTCTGAAAAACCATAGGATTCGCTATCTTACACTGATGGCTGCTTCCAGCAGCTCATTCAGTAGGTTTATTGAACGTAGAGACACGCTGAATTGCATTTACACTAAGAAAGAAACTGTCTCAAAGTTGTTGACAGGTTCCGAACTGAATGGCAATACTGCGAAGGTTACTGACTTAGCTAATTAAGGCTGGAAACGATTTATGTCTGGGATCCGTTCTAAGTTTGCGTTTTGCTTTTGTCTAGCTTTGTTTACAAGCTCGTCCATTGTATTCGCGGGCAGTCCAGAGCCTTCCGCGGATCTCGCTCTTGCCACTAATGAATCGCGCTTTCGCCAACCTGTCAATCCCTATCTAATAGACCGGGTGATTTTGGAGTCGCCGTCGCGTCCATTTGGTGCTGCGCTTTGGGCTTGTGACGTGTCTAAAAGACAAAGCATGCTGATCAATCTATTGCGCCTGATTGTGCACAAGACCAACCGCGCCGAAATAATTTCTTTGATTGGGGGCCCTTTTAGATCTTTCCCAATCGGCGAACTGTATGAAGATGAATTTGATCTCGGTGAGTTTGCCGGTGAGAAACTGATTCTGCGTATGACCTCTGGCAATGATATGGCACCGCTCTTTCAGATTGGGCAATATTCAGGCGAGGGCTATCTAAATTTGAAATTTGGTGACTGGCGATGGGAAAACCCACAACTTAGAGATGCTGCCAGCGATATGAATAAGCTATATCGATTTGTCGGCGCGCCCAGGAAGCATCTATGCCAATTTATTGGGCATCCTCCAAACAAAAACAGAACTTTTAAGGTCGCCTATCTTGAGATCGAATTGACTGCAGACAAGTCTAAAGTGCGCAGATTTCGCTTTATTCCTGACTCTTATCACAGAACAATCCTCACTGCTTGGGAAGATAAGAACTTGAGGGCGGTACCAGGCAGTTTTACCAAACCATTTGACTTCATCTATGCAGGCGAGAGTCTAGATGCGCATTTGGTTCATCCGGGCTTTCGGTTTACTGCACAATCTTGGTCTTCTAATAAGTTCGGACGAGAGAATATGTTGTTTGATTTGATTCACAGCTATCCTCTCATTGGCAAAAGTAGAAAAGAGATTAGAGAACTATTGGGCGAGCCTATCTTTAGTGAAGCATCGCCCGCGATGGATAAAAGACGACTTTATCTTTCTCGGCGAGTTTTTCAGAATCCTCCATTCAATCGATTCGATTGGTTTGCCCTGACGGGAACAGGATGCTGTGAACCGGCCGAACCATCGAAGCAATTGGAGATAGTATATTCTCGAGATAAAAGCGGCAATGATATCGCCGCAGGCTATAGAACTCTAGTTTCAGACAAGTATCAAGATGGAGTCAAAAGAATCTTTGGAAGAATCCTGTCTAAAGATATAGGTTGTTTGAGTGTGGCGCCCACTCTGCAAAGAACAGAGTCTTCAAGAAAATAGGTTGGTCGATAGGAGTAGGATTTTATGCCTGAGACGGTCTTTGAGTCCAAGTTTGTGACAGCCGTAGAAGAAATCGACTTCCCGTCAGAGAGATGGCGGTATCTGTTATCAGCTAATGATGTTTATAACAATGGTGTTGCAGAAAAAGTTCAAGGATGTGGATTTACTGCTCGCCAAGTGCAGGCTTATGTCAATTTGATAAATAGTCAGACTACAGAGTTCCTGATAAGCACGTATCTTTGTGGTGGTGTAAACGCCAAAGTTGCATGTTCTGCCCTTCAAATACGAACCTCGAAGGATGATAAGGACAAACTGATCCGCTTGCTGGATAGTCCTATTGCCGCTGAGAGAGAACTCGCTGTTAGAGCATTCACATATCGGCTCGGCGAATCCTTTGAATCCGAGATAGTTCCAAAGCTTTACGAACTGTCAAAGATAGAGAAGGAACCCGCAGTCTTAGAATCTCTTTGCTATGCAATGTATCATCTAGGCGCCCAAGAGAGCGTTTCTCACCTAAAACACTTGGTGAGTCACAGCGACCCTGCTGTTCGATTTGCTCTCGCTGCTTGTTTCTTTGGGACTGATGACCAAGACGGAGTAAATTGCTTGATGGCACTGTCACGTGATGAAGACCCAGAGGTTCGCAACTGGGCCGTTACTGGATTGGGAAGTGCCTTGGATGATCTTGAAGATCTGCTTCCGTTGAAGAATATTTTCGTTGATAGGCTGGCTGATACTGAAAGGTTTACAAGGCTGGAGGCGATTTCCGCTCTTAGCAAATTCAAGGATAAAGACGAAAGGGCACTGAGTGTGTTGATTGCGGAGTTGAATACAGATCCCGTGCCACTTATAGCTGTAGAATCAGCCATCTCTTTTGCTTCACCTGAATTGAGAAGTCATCTTGTAAAGTTGCTCGACAGGACGGAGGACGATCCCATCATTCCTGTTATTAAAGCGGCTCTAGAAGTTTGCCAATGATATACTCGCTCACTTGAGCGCTAAGTATCGAGTTTAACTAGAGTGCGCCCTTGAGTTCTTTTCTCAGTCCTCTGTCCATACAAACGTCATCGAGTCTTTCAAGAGAAGAACTTTTTCAGTTGAGTTTGACCCGTGTCAAGTTTTTTTGATAACCTGGAAGCTATCAAACGCTTCTGGAGAAATAGAACTAATGAAAGCGCATAATTCGCGAAAGTTTTCGCAGAACGCATCAGGATTGCTTTTATTGCTCTTGCCAGTGGTGTTCTCTGATGGTAACTCTGTTTGGGCAAGTCCAAAGGCTAAGAAGCATACGCATAAGCCCTCTCAGCCTGCCGTACTAGAGTGGGTGCGATATTCTTGAGTTTCTTCTGTGTCGTTAGTTCAGGCGGCTCCCAACCCAGATATCCTGTCGACTAATCCAAGACTGCTCAACGTCAAAAAGCAAATACTTGTGAAAAGGCATGTCTGATAAGCGCTTATCTACTCCTCGGTCCTTCAGGCGTTTTACCACTGGAGAGAGTCTTTACAGGTTCTTATGCAGAAGCGGCGAAGATTGAAATTGATAGATTTATTGGCAGTGCAGGATAGACTGTTTGTTTCGTCTTCTGCTATTGATGGTGCTTCCGTCAATCTGATGTAAGATAGTCGCTTTCTAGGGCTTGACTGTGGAGCGACAATTAGTGACTTTCGAGTTGAAAATTTCAAGAGAACAAGGTGAGTCTTTAGCGCAGGCCGCCACACATAAGATTCTTGGTTTCAAATTAGTTTCAGAGACGAGACGAGGGCCAATTACCTCACCGGAGTTTCATGAGGCGATGAAAGGGGCGCCCATTCTGCGGAGGATCGATGATTCTACCTTTTGGCTCCGTCATCATTCGGGAATACCTTGGTTGTCAGTCCAACACGATCAGTCGGGAGCCGGGAGCATCGTCCTTTCTCTCAGCTATCTGCACTATCGGTTTCCTGAGGTGGCTCTTGATGCCTTTGATGTGGGTCTATCATTGGCAGAGTCTCTTGATGCCGACCTTAGAGAGGATATCGGAGATCGGAAGATTACCAGAGCAAATATTGATAGTCTTCTTGATGTTAATGGACCCTATGTTGCTCATCTTGTTAAGGTCTGGGAAGTGAGTCGTCAGAATACCGACAAGGACGGAGGCGCGCCCCTTGAAATTCCGATTGGTCCAGTAGAGGGGGTATCCGATTATTTTTTGTTTCATATCGTTCCCTCCAGAACCGTCGAACTCAGTAGTTTGCAGCAGAGCCTTAACTGGCGAATTGTGAAGGATAGTGCCATGGTATCTAATGGAAGAGTGGTGGCATTTATGTTGGCCGATCCGAATGGACATCCTACAACTAAGGTCTTCCAGCGACCTGACGGAATTTTTCAGGTGCATCCGTATTACTGGCAGTTACCCTTTTCGCTGAGCGCGCCTGCTACATTGCGAGCCGTGGAAGCGCTTGCCGCAATTGTCGGCGGAGCAGTAAAGTTTAATGGCGTTGAGTTTAGTAAGGCTCTTGCAGGCGAAATACACAGCAGGAGCCAAGGTCTGGGTGTTGAATTCTATCAGTGGTGGCATTCAAGGAGTTGAATGACTGATCTGACTAGTAGTTAGCAGTCTGTTGATTGTTCGATAATCTGCTTCAACCACGCCAAGCCCTTCTCAAACCTAGCAGGCTGACATTTAGGCAACGCTGCTTTCTATTTGTTGTTCTCAAAATACTTTACTTCTTCTGGGTGGAGAATAGTGCCTCTTGGACCAAAGTGTGACTCAGTCAAAATCTCACCTCGCCTTACTGCTTTGATTGTCTTTCGTCCAACCACATCTCTTAAGTTCGAAAGCCATTCAATAGGCGTTTGCTCCGGTGGTACGGACTTCTCAATCGTCTTTACTTTACTTGGTTCAACGAATTCCCCAGCCGCTAAATCTGATACTGCTTGCACTGCTATGCTGAAGTTTATCGGTTTTCGAGCTTCCTTTACGCTTGCTTGGTCTATGCATGTGGAGCAGCTCAGCGAGATTTTTGCAATCTTGCCAATGCACTCTTTGGGGGAGGAAAACTGTCCTGGCGCTAGCTCAGCGCCGGGCGGTAAAATTGTTATGCCTAGGCTGTTTCGTTGTATGACTTGACCGGCGTCTATGCTTTGTTTAGTTCCGACGAGGGTCTTGTCAGTCTTATTGAGCGCTCTTTTTTGTCCAGTAGTAACATCAAAGCCAATTTGGTCTGCAATGGCAACGGTAGCGCAGCTGAGTAAGCCGAAAGTCGCAAATGCTAGAGCCGGATAGATGCGCATAAAGACCTCACAGTTTTAATTCAATAGAAAAGTCTCACCAGCGGCTTTTGACCTCAAAAAATGGGCTGGCTGTGTCAGTGGCTAAACCTACCTTCGGCGCAAGTTTGCGCTCTGCAGCATAGCTTTGATAGCTTAATCAGCTTCCAAAAGTTCGAGATAGCGCGCCGAAATCTTGTCGGCATCATTGTTTCGCTTGATTCTGATAAGCTCGTCCACCAGGGCGTGCACCTGGTCGCCGTCTGGTTTCGGCGCTTTCTTTGGTTTCATTTTTAGCAAGCACTTATAGGCTAGAGCATTGGCTTCTTGACTGTTTTTGGCTGTCTTTACTTGCATTAGCAAGGCTTCAACAGATTGTTCTGCAATAGCAAGCGGTGTCACAGTCGCTTGCTTTGGTGACGCTGCCGTCGCCACTTCTTTAGCTGCGTCTTTAGTTCTATCTTTTGCGGTATTGTCTGTCACCACTTTCAATACCGGCTTTTCTTTCTTGTCTTCTAGCTTTGGTTTGTCTTCTAGACTAGTCTCGCTATGATTCTTTGGCTGCAGTTTTGCTACATCCAGATTTTGCATCAGGCGCTTGTGCCCTATGGCTTGACCCTTTAAGTTTAAGGCGATAATTGTGCTGAACATAATTATGCCAAGTAGATCTATCGGATGCACCAGCATGCAGAAAAGACCCAATGAAATGGCTAACCATGTCAGTTGTCCCGTTATTTTCATGGCAATTAAGCGCGCCGCTCTAGTCTCTTTGTCTAGCTCAAAATTGCCGGTTTTCTCACACAAAGTTAGATAATAGTTGTTGAGCCGAGGTATTTGGGTGCCGGCGCTCAAAGCCAATAAGGCCGCCAAAATCACAAAGAAAGTTAGCAACGGCAAGAGATTGTAGTAGAAGGGATAAAACGCCCCTGCCAGCGCAATACCCATGGTCAGCGCGGCAAAGAAAAAACTGTAAGCTGCTGCATTGATTGTTATCGAAGAACCAATAACAGCTTTTGGACCGGCCAGTCGCTCGCCAATAGTTTTGCCGCCCGGCAAAAGTACTTTGTTTTCTGGCGCGTTAGGCTGGTCTTCCATTTGTCTTTCTTGCCGATGAAGATTAGAAAAGCGAATTTCATTATAGACTATTTTCGCTGAGCACCTTCATTGATTTATGCTCCAGTCTGCGTAGTTTCCCTTCTCTTCTCGTCTCGTCTCGCGCTTCTCTTTCTGCTTTTCTCGGCAGCTTCTTGCGGTGTCTTCTCAAGGCTACTTTCAGCGGCCGGCATTCTCGCGATTCTTTTTCATCAAAACAGCCAAGGCGGTTGGCAGTTCTCTAATTGTTTCTGCCGTGGCATAGGCTTGATTGCCGAATATTCTAAAAGTCTGCAGGTCGACATTTTCTTGGGTCTGTACTCTTTTGTTGCCAATCACGGTGTTGTTCCAGACCGAGGTCTCGCGGGCGCCACCTGGGCGGTTGGCTTCGCCGCCTCGGGTCAGCCATGCAAGTTTTGAGTTTTCAAATATGTTGCCCGATACATTTATTTGGCGAGCGGCGAGACCTTTGTGCTCGCTGGCGATTTCGATGCCAAAGTCTGAGCCGCGCACATAGTTGTGTCTTATCTCAAGCTGTTTGGCGCCGTCTACATAGATACCGGCTGCCGAAGGTTCTCTTTTGTAAGAGCCATTATTTGTTGATGATATGCCGTCGGCAAAGTTGTAGGCAATTAAACCCTTTCGTGGTTGGTCTAGATCTTTGTTTGCAGAGGTTTTCTCTCCGCCTATGGCGTCTATATAGAGATTGTCGAGGTTATAGCCGGCGTTTCCGATTACCTTAAACTCGCTGACATTGCCATTTATGGGCATGGCTTCCAGCTGTCCCAGCTTTAGATTGTGCACTTTGTTCGAGACTATGTCTATGTTTTTTACCCTCTCGCTTTCTTCTTTGCCTCTGCCGTAGACGCTTATGCCTTCGGCGCCGTTTGCTGAGTGCACATTATTGCCGGCGATCGTTATGTCTGAGATATTGCGTCCGTCGATTCTGATACCGCCTTTAGTGCCGTCAAAGTTTCTTATCTCAAAATTTTTGATGGCTACATTGCTGGTATAAGAGCCGATTGAAAAACCGGCATCGCCTCGGCCTTTGGCGCCGACGCCGGGCTCTATGATGGCAGGATTGCTTTCGCTGGTTTTGATTGAAATGTCGGAGCGGTCTACCTTGATGCGTTCTTTGTAGACGCCTGGGGCGACGTTTATAACTGTGCCTCCGGCAGAACGGTCAACCGCGTCCTGTATGCTGGTATAGGGGTTCTCTTTTGTGCCCTGGGGAAAGCGACTGTCTCCTCCCTTTTGGGCTACATAAATTTGAGGGCGCAGTTTTTCGGCTTCTTCTTGCTTTTGCAGCATATGGCGCCCCACGTTGGCAAAGTCGCGGGCGATAGGCGGCAGAGATTTACCGTCACCGTGCAGGTAGGCTCGCGCTTCTCTGCCGTCCACTGGCAATCTTTCTTTCTGCGCCTCTACCGGTTTTTCTGTTGATTTTTCCGTTGATTTGTCAGTTGATTTTTCAGGCTGTTTCTCCGGTTGTCTCTCGGGCTGTTTCTCCGGTTGCCTTTCGAGCAGCCTCTCTGGCAGCTTTGGCGGCGCCTTTTCTTGTGGCTTTTCGGCAGCTTTGAAAGATTCTTGGCTGGGCTTTGGTGAGTCTTCCCATTTTATTGCCGGGCGCCGGTTTTCTTGGCTTTGAGGGGGCTGTTCGGTCTTTTCGCTTTTGGGTTTCAGATTGGAAGTGACTAGAGAATTGCCATAGTCGATCATTACCGGCGGCAAGAGCCTTTCGGCTTGTTTCGCTGCTTCAGACTGACTGTTTTGCTTGACGGCAAAGAGCAACAGGTCGGGACCCTTACTGCCGTCTGCTTCTTGCTTTTGGTCAGATAGCTGCCCGAGCTTTTGGTCGGCGCTGGGCTCTGGTTTGCGTCCTAGCCCATCGAACTGGGCCGGCTGTGCACCGTTATAGACCGATTCGCTGCGGGCGGTTTCTGCTTTGGCTGCTAGTTCTGACATTAGTAAAGGCCTTGCTGGCAAATTTTGCAGGTGTAGAAAAGTTGATTGGGTATTATTGTCTCTGTGTCCATGAAAATTTCGTGAAATTGACGGTTTGGTGTGTGAATCTCTGGCGCAGCGGGGCATCATTTGTATAGGGTAAGATTTTAGGTGTTTCAGGTTCGGTTTCTTTCAGGCAAGCAGAATTTACTATTTGATCGATGGTAGCTATTAGTAACACTTATTTGTTGGGCGATCTGGCGGTACAGATGGAAGCCTGCACTGTCGAGCAGATTAGTCAGTCTTTGGCTATATCTAGCGATACCGGTTTGCCCCTGGGGCGTGTCTTGGTTTTGTCGGGGCTTATTTCAGAAAATGATTTGAGCAATTTGATTTTGTGTCAGAGTTTGCTTAGAGAAGAACTCGTCAATCTAGAGCAGGCTAGGCGTGCTTTCTTTTCGGTGCGCGGCAGCGGCAGGCGGCTGGAGGACGCTCTTTTAGAGTTTGGCTGGGAGCGCTCGCTCGAGAAGCAATTGTCACCCCTGGGTGAACTGCTTGTTTCTTCTACTGTTATCTCGGAAGCGCAGCTTGAGACCTATCTGCGGCAGCAAGAGCGAGTGCGTCTGCCTCTGGGGCGTATGTTGGTTTCTGCCGGGGTGATTTCAGATGCTTTCTTGAGCACTGCCTTGAATGTGCAGATGATGATTCGGCAGAAAAGGCTTAGTCGCGAAGAAGCTGTCGATGTCTTGCTTGAATCGCGCAAACGACAGCTGGCTCAGGCTACTCAGCTGCGCACCAAGAATTTTTATGAACAGCCGGTGATGAATGTTCCCAAGCTTGGTGAGTTGCTTGTTTTGTCCGGTCTAATTAGCGAAAGAAAGCTGCTTGAGTCTCTAGAGTTAAGCATAATCGGGCGCAAATCAATTGGCGAGATTTTGCTTGAGAAACGCTATATTACTAAGGCGCAGTTAGATAATGTGCTGCTTTTGCAGTCTAGTTTGGCTGAGGGAATTATCAAACTGCCCCAGCTCAAGGCTGTGCTGCGGCGTCTTGAAGACGGTTTTTCGCTGTCTGATGCAATTAGTCAGTCGGCTTATGAAGAGCAGATTGAGGATAAGTCAGATAGCCGAGTGCTTACCTTTTTTGAGTTTTTGAAATCGCTCGATCATACCAGCGGCACCAATATTGACCAGGCCTTTGAAATGGCTAAAAAGAACCAGCGTCTGGTTAAGCAGGCGCTTTTGATTTCGGGCATGCTCGATGAGCCCACAATTGAGCTTATGGAGCAGTGTTATGCTCTCTATGAAGACCGCCGCTATTCTTTCGATTCGGCTTCGACTTTGTTTGAGTATGCGCGGCGGCGCAATATTTCTGTGCCTGAAGCTCTAGAAGAACTGCGCTGGCTGAAGAAACCGCCATGCATTGCAGTTGAGCCCACAGAAAAGCTGATTAAGGCTACTGATTCGTCTTTGTTGAATATGAAAGAGATGGCTGAGCAGTTGGTGGCTTTGGGCGACCTACAAAATGCCAGGCTCTTGTACGAGCAGTTATGTACGGCGCTCTTGAGCTATAAAGACGGACGCTATCGCTATTGCTTAGAGCGTCTCTCTTATATTTGTTTTGAGCAGAAAGACTTTGTCAAAGCCGAATCTTTGCAGAAAGAGCTGACCAAGCTCAATCTTGAGAATTTTGGACGGAAGAGCATACCTTATGCACAGTCTCTCAATAATCTCGGTAAGACTCTCTATTTTATGGGGCGCAACGATGATGCCTTGATTGAGACTATGACTTATATTGACGTGGTTTCTGAAATCTTGGGCGCTGACCATCCAGATGTCGCCTGTGGTTGGCAGAATGCCGCCATGCTCTATTTTCAGCTTGGCGACTTGCAAGAGTCTTTGCGTTGCTATAAAGAAGCAGCGAAAGTTTGTCGAGAGAGCTTGGGACCGACCAATCCAATTACACTTGCACTCGATGCTAAAGTGGACGGCTTGAGAGAGCGAGTGGTCACTTCCAGGCGCTCAATTGATGGGCTGATAACCGGCACCTGGCGGGTTATCGACCTGGGCGCCTCGCTCAATACTATGAATGAATAAACAGATGAATAATTAAGTGAACAAATAAATGAACAAATAAAGCCCCTTAGTCGGGCCAGGGCATAACTGCTTTGATTTCGCCTGGAAACATCGGCCCAACATGTTGCAAGATCATCTGGTATTGAGGATGATCTTTGGCGTAGACCAGTTGACCGTGTCCAATTAAACCGTCATCACCTTCGGCAATCAAATCAAGTATAAGGGTGCCCTGGGCGTCCATTTTGCAGGTGCCTATGCTTTTGGCTCCATTTTCTTTTTCTGTCATAAAGATGCGCGCCGCTCCCTTTTGTTATTACAATAACAGCGTTTCCAAACGAGCTTGAGATTATGCTTACTGCCGCCAAGATTCATCATGTCGCCATTATTGTTTCTGATTATCAGCGCTCTAAGCGCTTTTATACAGAGACCCTCGGTTTAAAAATTATAGCGGAAGCATATAGAGCCGAGAGGCAATCTTACAAGCTTGATCTCAAGGTCGGCGACGGGCAGCTAGAGCTCTTTTCCTTTCCTGAAACACCGGCGCGGCTGACTCGTCCAGAGGCGTGTGGCTTGCGGCATCTGGCTTTTTCAGTTAAGGACGTGCCTGCCTTTATTGATGCTTTGCGGGGGCGCGGTGTGCCGGTCGAAGACATGCGCATCGACGAGTATACCGGTAAGAAGTTTACGTTCTTTAGAGATCCCGACGACTTGCCGCTCGAGGTTTATGAAGACTAGTTCTGGTGAAGTCGGTTCCAGCCTTATCTTAAAAGCTATCTCGAAAGTTATTTCAAAAGCTATTTCAAAAGCTATTTCAAAATCTGTCCTGGGTAAATCTAAGCCGTCTATCAATTCGGGCTAGATTCTTTCCGGTTCTACTTTGAATTGCACCTCAGGAAAGGCTGCCTTTAGCTCTTCCAAAAGCTCTTTATCAATAAAGCCTTCCCTCACCACCATAATCTTCAAATTGCCAAGCTCAGACAAAGCTTCTTTGATATTTGGTCTAATTAGACTTGTGACAATATCAAGTTGGCTAAGCTTCTTGAGAGGCTTCAATTCGCTTACAAGATAGCTGTTATTGAGTGATTTATCAAAGCGAATTGTTTCTAAGTTGCTTACGGCTGCGATTTGTTTCATCGAATCTTTGTCTAAGGGTTCGTCGATTATCTCAAGATAGGTTAGGTCGGCATTTTTTGCTAAGACGGCAAGGGCTTCAGGCATTTTGGCTATTCTGCCGATGGCTAGCCCTTTGAGACGTTTCAAGACAGCTGCACCCACTGACCCAGCCAAATCGGCACCGGTCAAAAATGTATTGGGTATGCGCAGAAAGCGCAGCTTGGTTAGTTGTTCTAACTTGGCTAAGTGTTTGGCTTCAAAATTTGCACCCGATAGATCGAGATACTCGATGTCTGGTCTAAAGTCTAAGAGTGTGAGCGAATTTTCGGTCAAGCGGCTGGCTTTGGCTAGATTAATACCGAATAGTTCATTGTCTTTAAAGGCTTGAAAAAACTGAGGGTGTTCTAGAGCTAGCTGAGAAGGTGTATAGATAAGCTTTTCGCCCTCGGGTAGGATAATTCTGCCGTCGGCTTCAATCGTCTTGCCCGAGAGCGACATCGCATTGGCATCAAAAATGGCGAAATTGCCCATGTTTATGCCTTCGGGGCAATTGAATATTTGGTATTTGCCGCCTGCATCTAGCGGGCTGAATGCCTGATGACTGCTCCAGTACCAGTCTACTAATTTGCCTGGGTCGTTCTCGCTCTTTTTCTTGAAAGCGTTAATTGCCGCTTCCTCAGGGTCTTTTAGGCGCTCACCCAGTTCTGGTGTGCTCTCTTTAGGTGTCGCCTGTGGTGGCGTTGTTTTTGAGGCTTGGTAAAACCAAGCGCCGCCACCTGCCACAACCAAGAGCGCTGCTGCTGCAAGAATGGTCGCCTTGACAGGCGTCTTCTGGGCAGAAGTCTTTTTAGTTCTTTCCTGTTCTTCCTTGCTTGCTATGGTGGTGTTCTTTTTGCTTGCCTTAGGTGTTTGCTCGCTTTTGGCCAGGGCGCTTCGCAGTTTTGCAATGAGCGCTTTGACTTCATGAAAAGACTGGTAACGCATTGCCGGATCTTTAGCCAGCATGCGTCTGACAAATCTTTCCAAGGGTTCTGGAAAATCATTGCCTAGAGTGGCTTCTTTCAGGCTGGGCGGTTCTTCTAATTGATGTTTGCTCAGTACGATCAAAGATGTGTCGCCGACAAAAGGAGGCGTACCGGTCAAAGTTTCAAACAGAGAACAGCCAAATGAATAGATGTCGGAGCGCTGGTCGGTGACTTCGCCTCTCGTTTGCTCTGGGCTCATATAGGGCGGGCTGCCGCAGACCCTGGCTGCCGCTCCAGCTATTTGCCAGCCCACCTCTTGCAGCGAATGCAAGGTGGACGATAAGCCAAAGTCGACCAGCTTGGCGTGTTGATTCTGGTCGCTTAAACTGGTGAGCAGTATATTGCTTGGTTTGATGTCTCTATGCAAAAGACCAAGGTCTTCGGCATAAGCTAGGCCGTCGGCCACTTCTTCAAACAAATTGAGCGCTAAATCTATAGGCAGGGCGCTTTTGTGAATTCTTTGCGAGAGTGTGCCGCCTTCTACAAAGTCCATAACAAAATAAGGCAGGCGATTGTCGATTGTGCCGAGGTCATAGACTTTGACTAGATGCGGATGTTCAAGTCTGGCTAGCACTTTTGCTTCGGTGATGAAGTTGTTCCAGTCTTTTTGCCAGTCTCTTTGGGTGCCGCGGTTCACCTTTAAGGTTTTGAGAGCAAGTTCTCGGCCTAGCTTTAGGTGTTTGACCTTGTAGACCTTGCCCATGCCGCCCGCAGCCACAAGCCCAATGATTTGATAGTCACCGCCGATGATATCGCCGGGCTTTAATGAGGCATCGAGATCGCTTTGTGGTCTAGATTCATCCATGGCTTGACTTTAAATTCTAATAGAATAGCCTGTTTCTAAATTTTGATTTGTCGTCATCTATTTGTACTGGGGCGAGATATTGTCTCATGTTGTTTAGTGCTTCGCCTGACAGGTCAGATCTTATGCCTTGCAGGGATGGGAAAGCCTTGAAAAGTTTGAAAGTTTCTTCTGGAATTGTACAGTCTCTGATATCGATTCCCTTGAGGTTTGACAGTTTTTGCAAGGCTAGCAAGTTTTGGTTTGAAGGGGCGCTGCCCGCAATATCTAGCCTTTCTAGGCTGACTATTTTGCTTATGTTGAGAAAGTCTTGGTCTGTCAGCGGGCATCCATCAAGCACGAGTGTTCTCAGTTTTTTAGAGCCGGCCAGAGCGGCGATTGTCTTGGAGCGACTTTTGCTGCCGGCAATATTGATATAGCGCAGATTGTTGAGAATCTTGAGCTTGGCTATTTCATCGTCTTCGAGAGTCGGGATGTCGAGTTCGACCTTTTCTAGCGACTTGAGCGAATTTAGTTTAGACAGGCATTGATTGTTGATATTAGTATGATTGATATGCAGCGAGTTGAGCGATTTTAGGTGAGTAAGTTCATCGAGGCAGTCGCAGTTGAACATCTCAGACTCGCAGTCTAGGTCTGAGATGCTGCCATCTTCCAGCTTCCTAAGCAGGTATGGTCGGTTAAACAAGTCATCGCGCGGCTGGAAGAAGACCCAGGTATCCTTGGGCAGGGTTTGAGAGCCTCTCGCTTCCAATTTTTCAGAGGTGCGAGCACCAAGTATGGTGAATCTAAATTTGCCGATAGTGCTCTTGCCTGGAAAATTGAGAATGATCTCACCGCTTGGTTTGCGTCTGCTCAAAAATGGTGCTTTCTCTAGAAAATTCCAATCGGGCGGTGTTGCATATTCAGGATGCCCACCATAAATGATTAAGTTGCGCTTTTCCTTTTCCGGCAGTTTGACTGAATTCTCTTCTTCGACATGACTTCTGGCGCTATCGTTTTTTGACGAAAGCGGCGCCAGCAAGGCAACGAAAACAATTAGTAAAGTGAGCACCACCAAGCCGATAGCAGCAATCGCGACTTTTAGCCCAAGCCCATTATTGAGATTGGTTTGGGTCACTTCGGCGTCAAAGCGAGGACGGTTCTGTGTGTTTGGCTGCTGGTGTTGACTGGTGCGTACCGGGCGCCTGGCCGTCGACTGTGGCGGCCCATCGAGCAATGCCTTTCTTATCTTTCTCAACTTTGCTGCCACCCGAGCCGCTGATTCCGGGCGCCGCTCGGGCTCTCTAGCCAACATTGAATCAACTAAATCTTCCAGCTCTAGCGGAAAATTTTGATCTGGTGTGACGTCATTTAGAAGTGGTGGTGGGTCGGAGAGTTTCTTTGTAATGGTCTCGGCGGCATTTTTGCCTAGGAAAGGTGATTTAGATGTGAGACATTCAAACAGGGCACAACCCATGGCATAGATATCGCTGCGTCCGTCTACCTTTTGCCCGATGCACTGTTCGGGGCTCATATAAATTGGGCTGCCGAAGACCTCACCGGCACGGGTCAGTCCGGGCGTATCAGGGTTTGATAGCTTGGAAATGCCGAAATCAACCAGCTTAATGCCAAGCTCCTGCTTGGTGCCGCCTTCGGTCTGCTTTGTCTGACTGATAATCATGATATTGTCTGGCTTGATGTCGCGGTGAATTATGCCGTTTTCGTGCACATAAGCCAGGGTCGAGGCTAGTTTTTCAAAAATGGTCAGGCTCTCTTTCATAGAAAGTTTGCCTCGGTCTTTTAGTTTTTTGCGCAGGCTTTCACCTTTTACAAGCTCCATTACATAAAATGGCACGCCTTTGTCGATGCCCAAGTCATTCACCTGGACGATATTTTCATGGGGCAGCTTAGAAAGGGCTTTGGCTTCTTGCTTAAATCTAAGCCAGTCGGTTTCTGTCACGCTTGCCTTGGTGAGCAGTTTGAGGGCAAAGCGCTTGGTGAAATGCACGTGCTCGACTTCATAAATTGCCCCCATGCCGCCTTCGCCAAGCAGACGCAAGATTCTGTAAGAGCCGCCGATAACGGTTCCTGGGGCAAATGACTGGTCTTGATTTTGGTTTGACAAGGGTATTTCGGCGGCGGGGGCAAAATCACTAAATTGTTGCCTTAATATGCCACAATTGCAGCCTCAGCGGTGACAAGTTTAAGGATCTATCGATTGGATAAAGAGGTCGGCAGGCAGAGTGGCAAAACGATAATTGACTATCTTTTTGGCATCTTGCTGTTTATAGCAATCACTTTGGTGCTTTCACCGCCGGCCAAAAATATCTTTCAAGTCACCGATCTAAGCGAATTTTATTGCGGCGCCGCCCTCTATTTTGCAGGCAGGGCTAAAGACATCTACGATGTCGCCCAATTCTTTCCTTATCAGATTGCTACCTTTCCGGCTTTAGGCACCCGGGCTATTCCGCTTTATGTTGGTCCTTGGGCGCTGCCCTTTCTTCTTCCGCTTTTGGTATTTCCTGCTGCACATGCCTATTTTCTGGTCAAGATTCTCTTGCTTGCCTTATTTCTTCTTGGTCTTTGCCTGCTTATGAAGACTTTCAAAATGGGCTCTCGGGTTTTCATGTGGCTTGGCGCCGTCTTACCCTTTACTGGTCCTGTTTGGGAAGCCTTGCGCATCGAACAACTTTCGGCTTTTCTTTTTCTAAGTTTGGCTTTGCATCTTTATTTTGTCAGACGAGGCAGCGAGAAATGGTGGCCGGCGGCTCTTGTTTTGCTGCCGTTTTTACTTAAGCCACATTTGGCTTTGACCATTTTTGCCTTTCATTTGGGCGCGTTGCGGCTGCGCTTTGCTCTCTATTTCGCCTTGCTTTGCGGGGCATTTTTGCTCTTTTCCTGGTTCTACTGCGGCGAAGCCTACCGCGGCTATTTTTCTTTGTTTCAGTTTTCCATGCTCGATTTAACCTGGATGAACCCAGAGGCTACCCCCACTTTGAGGGGTCAGCTTTTGCGCTTGCCATTTTGGGGCAAGGAAGCGGCGGTTTGGATAAACACCCTGAGCAGCATTGTCTTTGCCTTGACTTTGCTTGCGACAACCTGTTTGGGTGCCGCTTTTAGAAAAGCCTGCCCGGCCCTTGCCACCGCACTAATGGCGGTGCCTCTTGGTTTGGTTCTTTCGCTGCATTGCTATAGCTATGACCTGGTGCTGCTTTTGCCGGCTTTGATTTTGACGCTTAAGCCTGTGATGCAGAGTCGCTTCCTGCCTGCTTGGTCTTATTTGCTTGGCTTTGTTGTGCCGGTGCTATGTTTTACTTTGCCGTTCTATGCCCTGATTCACTATATTCTTACTTTGCAAGGTTCGGCGGTCAATTATCACTTTCTTGCTCTAAGCATTCTCACTGGTTATTTGCTGTCTAGAGGAAAAACTCTCTTGCCTTCCAGATAAGTCTCAAGCACTTTGGTCTGTCCTATTTGATTGGGCGGCAACTTGGTTATATCTTGGTCTAAGACAATGAAATCGGCATATTTGCCTGGGCTGAGAGTGCCGCAAACTTTATCTAGATGATTGGCGTAAGCACCGCCTGTGGTGTAGGCACTCAAGATCTCTTCTAAGGTTAAAGCTTCTTTGGGGTTCAAGGGGGCTTGCGGTGTTTCGTCTACGGCTTGTCTGGTCATGGCTACTTGCATGGCTTTAAAGGGATTCATGGTCGAAACAGTCCAATCGCTGCCGGCTGCTAGGCGCGCACCACTGCTTGAGAGCGAAGCGAAAGGATAGATTCTTTCTGTTCTCAATTGACCTAGTTTAGGCACGGTCAGCTTGGTCACATAAGGGTCGCGGAAAGCCCAGTAGGGTTGGATATTAGCAATAACGCCCAGCTTGTGAAAACGAGGTAATTCGTGTTCGTCTACAAGTTCGAGGTGGGCGATCATATTTCTTAGGTCTTCGCTTTTCGAAATTTCGCTGAGAGGTTCGAAAGAGTCAAGAGCCATGCGCACGGCTCTGTCGCCTATCGCATGAATATGCACCTGAAAATGCCTTGATACCAGTTCTAATACCAGTCTGTTCAGCTTTAATTGGTCTAAATTGGTTCTGCCTAAATTTTCTTGGTTGTCGTCATAGGGCTTTATGAGGGCGGCCGTGCCTGTTTCAATCACGCCATCTAAAAAGATTTTGGCTGAGCGGGCTCTCAAATTGCCGCAGGTATAGTTGTAAGATTTGGCTTGCAGCTTAAGCAGGTCGCCGGCATCCATATCGGGTCTTGTGGCTAAAGCGGCTTCTACTCTAAGATTTAAGTCTTTGCGTCTGGCTAGGTCGTAGTATGCCCTGAGAACATTGTCTCGCACATGGGCATCTTGAATGCTGGTAATACCAAGCGAATTCGCGTTTTCTACCGCTTGTTTCAGTACGGCGGCAAAATGTCTGCGGCTGGGCCCCTTGATAAAAGATTCGGCTAGTTCCATGGCCTCTTCTTGCAGATTGCCGCTGGCGCTGCCATCTGCCAAGGTGCCGGCTAGCTTCTCTTTGATTTTTTCTTGCAGTAGATTTTTATCGATGCGATTGAGTATTTTGCTGTTCACCCAGAGCGAATGCCCATCTTCGCTATAGAGCAAGATGGGTTTAGTGCTTAGTTTGTCTAAGTCGGTGCAAGTAAGCGGGGCTTCGGCCACGGCAGGCAAAGCTATGCCATGACCGACAATTTCTTTCAGTTCGGCATGGGTCTTTATATAGTCTTTTGTCTTTTCTATTATTTCGGCAAGGTTGCGACAGTCATTTAGCCTGAGCTGGGTCATCTCAAGCGCCCCCTCAGCCAGATGGGTGTGGCTGTCATGCAGACCGGGCAAGACTAGTTTGCCATGGCAGTCGATTACTTTTGTCTTTTTCTTTTTTAGGGCAAGAATTTCGGCGTCACTGCCTAGCTTTTCAATACGTCCATCAACGACCGACATGGCTTGATAGCTCGTTTGCAGGTGATCTTCCATGGTGACGATGCGGGCATTATGGATGATCAGATCTTTGGCTTGCGCAGGCAGTGCACTAAAAGTAATGCTGCCGACCAAAAGCAAAGACGAGAAGGTCAAAGTCAAAAATGAATGTCTGGGCAATAATTTTGTTTGGCGAATCATCGCCAAATTTTACTATGCTTGCTTGTCTATGTGTGGTCTGAAAGAAAGGCGCTCTTTAGTGCAATATAGCCGATGGCGGCATAGACGACGAAGAGTACGAAGAGCCCTATGGCTGGAAACTTCATAGCCACTTTTAGAAAGGGTCTGACTAAGAAATCTAGATAAACAATGCCTGTGGCGGCGCTCATAATTTGCTTCCTCTGCAACTTGTCTAACTATGGCAGAGGCTGGTTAATGTGCGGTTAAGAGCGCGCCTTATGCTAAAAACGCTGCCCTTTAGTACCAAGTAAAGCCAAGGAAGTGCATGGTAAAGCGGTCGGCAAAAACTGCTGCCAGAGTGGCTGCGAAAATGATCGGACCAAGTGGGATTAACTTCTTCCTGGCCTTGTCTACCTCGGCCATGTCGAAGCCTTCTGATAGGTTCACCCCGGCAAATACAAAAGACTTAAGCAAGAGCAAAAATCCCTTAACTTGTTCTTTCGGTATTGATTTGAGAATGAGAAACATGGCTACCAGCCCGTAAAAAAGACTGAAATAGAACATGCAAATCAAAAACTTGATATAGCCTAGTAAGGCGCCCACCGCTGCCATCATCTTGACGTCGCCGAAGTGCATTCTTTTGCCGGGGTTGGGAAAGCACATTATTGCTGTGGCTATAGCCCAGGCGCAGGCCGCTTCAACGGCGCCTACTTTTTGAAAGCCGGTATAGATGCCGTTGAAATAGCCGTTTAGGACCACACCCAAGACTGCAGTGGGGAAGGTCAGCCAATTGTAGATTTTGCGGGTGGAAAGATCGGTGCCGGCACCAATGGCGGTGGTGACCAGGGCGATTATGTCGGTGATACTTAGACCCATAATCAGCACGCCGCCACTAATTCGATTTCGACCGAAACGTCTTTGGGCAATTTAGCCACTTGAATAGTGGCTCTTGCCGGTTTGTGCGCGGCAAAATATTCGGCATAAACTTTATTCATTGCTTCAAAGTCGCCCATGTCTTTCAAAAAGACGGTTGTTTTCAAGACTTGTTCAAAGCTAGAGCCGGCCGCTGCCAGTATGTTCTTCAAGTTCTCCAGAACCTGCTTGGTTTCGGCGGTTATACCACCCGACTCCAAGCTGCCGTCGGGCCTTAGGGGAATCTGACCTGATACAAAAACTAGACCGCCATGTTTGACGGCCTGACTGTACGGACCAATGGCCTGAGGGGCCTTTGCCGTGGAAACCACTTCGGGCATTTATATTCCTCAATAAGTTTTAGGGCAGCTGTATTAGTAAGTAATCAAGACATTCCCTGTCCTCTGCTTATTCAGCCCAAGAAAGAGAAAAGCAACATAGTTTTTAACATGTTGCTTTTCATTTGACTATCAATTATTGAGGACTCAAGCTTGGCGCTCGGTTCTAACTAAGTTCTTATCAGAAGCTCATTAAGTTCCAGGTATGGTTCTGCCGTTTTGCGGGCGACCCATTTCTACTTCCAATATGTAGCGGGCGTTTTCAGCCGAGCCCATATAGCGTCCGCTATAGACAAACTGTTCAAATGCAGCAGGGAAGTCAGTTTGCGATAGGGCTACTTCTTCGGGGCTGTAATAACCTACAAATTGACCGTGCACTGTGGCCGGTTGAAAACCCGGTCCCGGTGCCGGTGGCAGTCCATCGCCGCCAGTTGCTTGTCCGGCGCCGCCGTCATTACCTGAAGATGTAAGACCGGTCAAGCCCTGTTGAATCAGTCCTGTGGCTGCGGCTTGTCCAAGTGCCGCGGCGTCTAGGTTTTGCCCGCCCCAGTGCTGCGGTGGACGACCTCTGTTGGTATCCGACCACTCGGCGCCGATATATTCGTCGCCGCCCCAAGCGTCGGGCATGATGCTGCCGTGACCGGTGGTCAGACCAGCGTTTCTGGTGCCCATGATGCCTGTATCAATGCGGTGGGCCTTACTAAATCCAAAATATGGCGGCAGGCCGTTTGCCCCTTCGTCGCCGTAAATATGCTCGGCGTGACCGCCGGCTTGTTGTACAAAACTATCCATTCTGACAGGCGGCAAGTTGCGGCGGTTCTGGTTGCGGTTGCCGCCCATCAATTGGTTGAGCACTTGTCCGGCCACAATGTCGCCAACGCTTTGGGCTTTCGCAGGCAGAGCTTGTAAACCAAAGACCGCCAAAAGAGCGGCGCCCACTAGAGGTTTGATTTTCTTGGCTGTGTAACCGCTTTCTCGGTTACTCACTTTGGTTGACATTTTTTTAGCCTCTCACTTTGAATTGATTGCTATCTGACTTTCTTTTGAAATATCCAAACTAGGTTAGAAATTAGAAACCGCTATTACCGAAGGTGCCGAGGCCTGGAATCGTACCGCCGACGGTGCCGCCTCCAGATCCGAAGGTGCCGCCGAAGCCGGAGCCATTACCGATAGAGCCGCCGCTGATGCCATCGGCACCAACTGTCATACCGCCTCTCACTCCGCCGATGCGGCTGACCACTTGTCCGGTGCTCGGGACCACCGAAATGTGTCCACCGCCTGGGAGAATGGTTGTGACAGGGAGATCTAAAACGCTGGTGAATCTAGGTGCGCCGGTGTTCTGGCTGCCATAACCAAATACTGGAGCCAATCCGCCCGTCGAGGCATAAGGTAGTTCAAGACCAAAAGGATGTATGGGGCTATTGAGACTGCGTCCGCTTACTTGTCCGTAGTCGCCGTTAGAGAGTTGTTTGCCGCTGAACGAACTTTCTCGCTTGTTATATTGTTGATAGTCAGAGGGCGAAGCGCCGGTTTCGTAGCTGCCTCTGTCAATATCGCCCTTTGAGCCTAAAGAATTATTGGCTTGTCCGAAATTGGGAGAAATATAGCCCATATCGCGATTGGTGGGCATCAAACCCGATGTGTCATAACCTTGCGCTGAAGCATAGGGAGCGAAGCCCATCAGGGATGTCGCAAGTGCTATTAATGTCAGTCCGGTTACTCTTTTCATTTTTGAATGCTCCGCATGAGAAAAACTCGACTTGAACCAGGTTAAGGTCCAAATCCGGCACTGCCGCGGGTGACTGTATTGATGTCTACCGAACCGGTGGAGACTCTGGGCAGAGATTGTCTGCCGCTTGTGATGAAGCCTCCGGTGAATCTTCTGCCGAGGTCGTCTATAAGGTTGTTGCCGGCTCTGGTCAAACCGTACATGCTGTCATAATACTGCTGCGGTCCAGCGGTGAAGCCGTAATCCATGTGACCACTATTGGTGGCTGAAACCGGCATGGGTGCGTTGTCGACCGAGTATGGGGCCATGAGACCGGTGGTGGTGTTGCTCATGCCAAAATTGTTGCCGGGCCCACTGAAAGGGTTCTGGGCTGGGTCTGTTGGACCATTGCTGTTGATGCCCATGCCTTGATTGCCGAAACCGGTGCGGAAGCTGGTTCTTCCGATTGTGCCGGCGTCGCCCATAGAAGCCGGACCGCCTGCAAAACCGCCTGCTCCACCTATGGTGGGGGCGTCCCCAGCCATCGAAGCATTATTCAAAACACCGGTGGGACCATTGGCGCCGATGCTGACACCGCCAGTGGAACCGCCGCCCAGATCGAAAGATTGGGCATATGCCGCAGTCGTCCCGGCAAGCAGCCAGACCGCAACCTGGACTTTGATAAAGAGAGATGCTCTTGAAAACGTCTGAATATAATTTTTCATTGGCTGGCCACCCGATGACCTGAGCATTGCTGCAAATTGTTAGTAAGTTAAGGTAGAGACAGGCTCTCCTCAATTAACCAGCCGATTTCGCGGCTTCCCTTCTATATGCCCAAAAAGCGGGCACCTGAACCGGGCGTTAATTGAAAAGATAGTAAGCTCGAACCGGCTCATTGTCAATAGGTTGTCTTGTTTGCAAGATAAATATTCGCCCCAAACAAGTGGTAGTTTAGATAGCCGGTAGAAATCGGGATTGCCAACTGAAGAGTATGCTTTGTCTGGGAATTGAAACTAGCTGCGACGAAACTGCCTTTGCCCTTGTGGAAAGCGGCAGGCGCTTGATTGCCTCTAAATTGGTTTCGCAAACCGAAGTGCACCGTGCCTTTGGCGGCGTAGTGCCGGAAGTAGCTGCCAGGCGGCATTTAGAGGCCTTCAATCCGCTCTTGGACGAGCTTTTGCTGGAAGCTTCAGGCGTGCTTGCCATTTCCACAAGCGAAGTACTTTCTGCTGTCAGTGCCATCGCCTGCACCAATGGTCCCGGCTTAATCGGTACATTGCTGGTCGGCTTGGCTGGAGCAAAAGCCATGGCTTGGGCTTTAGACAAACCCCTTCTCACTGTGGACCATATTCAAGCCCATGTTTGCGCCAACTATATAGGAACCGAGTTGGAGCCTCCCTTTATCGCTCTGGTTGTGAGCGGCGGGCATACCCAGATTATGCACTTCAAAAGCTATAAAGATTTTGAGATAGTCGGTCAAACTATCGACGATGCCTCGGGCGAGGCTTATGACAAAGTGGCGCGCATTTTAGGGCTTGGTTATCCCGGTGGACCGGCTGTAGACCGCTTGGCTAGCCAGGGCAATCCCCAGGCCTATAGTTTTCCCGAGGGGCAGGTGCCCGGCTATGATTTCAGCTTTAGTGGTTTGAAAACGGCGGTGATGCGTACTGTGGAAAACCCCAGGTCGGGCTTAGTGGCGGCCGATGTTGCTGCATCTTTTCAGGATGCCGTCAATCGTGTGCTTTTTCGCAAAACTGTGCAATGCGCCAAGGCTTATGGCGTCGACCGCATTGTCTTGGCGGGCGGCGTGGCTGCCAATAGCGATTTGCGATCACGTTTTGAAAAGCTTGCATTGGCTGAGGGTTTCAAGATCTTTCGACCACCCATAGCTCTCTGTACCGATAATGCCGCCATGGTTGCCAGTGCTGCGTTCTTTTCGGGAAATGAAGCGGATCTTAGCGTGGGTGCCTATTCTCGTCGGTGAGGGCTGTTAGTGAAGCTCTTGGCAGTTAAGGGGATTGCCATATTTCTATGGTGATATCCCTAGCGGGGGGCTGGGCTATATCCTCTAAAAATGCCTTCGTGATACCATGGGTTTATCGAGACTTTTATCGTCTCAGGTTTTCTTGCCTATCAATAGCTCCTTGCAAATTTGTTGAGAAAACCGCTTGACTAAGGAAACCCCTATATCACAGGTGGCGCGCTATGGTTTTCCACGATAAGGATATAAATTGCCGGGATTGCAATAAGACTTTTGTCTTTTCAGCCGGCGAGCAGGAGTTTTTTCATACCAAAGGCCTGGTAAATGAGCCCAAGCGCTGTCCCAACTGTCGAATTTTGATGCGGGTGCAAAGAAACGGTGAAGACCCGGGTCGCACAGCTGAAGTCGCCTGTGCCGAATGTGGTTCGCCTACCCGTGTACCTTTCCAGCCCAAGGGCTATAAGCCTGTTTACTGCACCTATTGCTTCCGCACCCGCAAGGGCGGCGGTGAAGGCCTGCCCGAAGATGAAGTGGCCAAAGCCGATGATTCGGTAAGAACTGCCAGCGCCTGACTTCTTTCCCGCCCCCAAACTTGAGATCCAGGAAATTAAAGGCCTGGAGGTATTTTTTTGTTATCCGGCCCGGAGGGCGGGGCAAACTATCTTTAAAAGAATTCGTTGTCAGAAGAAGAACCTGAATTACTAGCCTTATTGGGTGCGTATAATAGGCCTGTGTCGCAGCGGTGCTTCATGAAAAGTTCACTTCATGAAAACTGGCGCTCTGAGGGTTAGGTTAGGAGTCGCATGCCGGAAAATACAGAAGCTTGTCCTAGTTGTGGACGTCCCACCCCGGTGGGCACCCGCTGCGTTTATTGTGCTACGGTGACAGATCTTGATTTGAAGAGTTTGCAGCTTGATTATCTCAAGCAGAGCGATTCTAAGGTCGTGGAAGAGCCTATCCAGAACACAGTAGTTGTGGTGGTTCAGAAGACCGGGCAGCGCTATTCGATGAAGACTTCCAAAGTCAAAATCGGCAGAGACCCTTCCAACCAAGTGGTCATACCGGACGACACTTTTACATCGAGGCATCATGCCTGGATAACTTTTGAAGACGGTGATTTCTGGATTGAAGATCTGGGTTCCACAAACGGCACCTTGCTGAATGGACATCCAGTGGTTAAGCGTCAGGTTTTGTCGCCTGGCGATAAAGTGCGAGTTGGTCATACAGAGTTGACCTTTGAAGTAGAGAAGAATTAGGAGTGATTCGGTAGCATGGCTGACACCGGTGGAGCAAACAGGATCGAGCTGGAAAGCCAGATTTTGTGCGCAGCTCTAAGACAAAGTTGGGCCGACAATGATGTCGCCGGCCAGGTCAATTCATGCAGTGAGCTTTACCAACTGTTTCCTGACTTGGTGCCCGATCTAAGACCGAACCAGACCGAGACTCCCCGCAATTTGTACAGCACTCTCGAGATCGATTGCGATGTGCCGCCTTCGATTGTTGTGGCTGGTTTTTTCAAAGCAGCTAAGAAGTTCTTGAGAGAAGGCAGTCCGAAAGATCGCAAGCCCGAATATTTTCAAGTATTAGATGCCGGCTTTATTTTGCGCAAGCCGAGATTGAGACTCAGTCACGATCTTATCGTCAGTCGTGGTGAGCTTGTTTCAAAAGGTCTTATTCCCGACGACGGCAGCTTTGAGCTTTTGGTGGCGCAAGAAGTGCGCACCCCGCAGCCGCTCATGGTCACCACCCAGCCGATTGTTCAGCAGCCTATGCCCATGCTTGTCGAGCTGCTCAAAGAAGCGCACTTTATCGGGGCGGCTGAAGTGCAAGCTTTGACCAACCAAATGCGCAGTTTCCCTGACGTTCCTTTAGCCGATCTCATTCTTTCAGCCGGATATGTAACCGATAGTGAAATGAAATCGCTGCAATTAGCTGAGTATTTACTTAGCCAAGGCAAGATAAATATGGGTCAGTTTTGCGTGGCAATGTACGATGAGCGCATGACAGGCGTGAAAATGGCGGAGTCTTTGCAGGTGAGAGGATGGCTTGAAACCCAAGTCACCCAGTATAGAAAAGACTAAGCATCAGGTTTTTGAGTGGTACAATTTATCCGCATTTATGCAGGTACTCTGCCGCTCACTAGGTACCGGGCTAAACCCCATGCCCAAGACAAACCACAGCGCTTCATCTGCAAGACGTCATAGCTTTAGGGCTCAGGGGCGCGTCGGTCGTCTCTTGCCGGCTATTCAAGCCGATTTCCCGATGCCCGGGGAAAGCCTCAGTGATTTTCGCAAACGTTTTTTAGACTATTTGTCGGTCAATGCATCGGCTGCTGAAAAGGCTCTTCTAGACGGAGACCGCTTCAACTCTGCCGGTATTGTGGTCAGTGCCAATGCAGTGAGCAGCTCTAGAGCGGAGCGGATGCTCGATGCCTGGTTGAAAGGGCAACGCAATGGCTCTGACAACAAAGAGCCGGGCAAGCAGGCAGGCTCCGCCTCTGGTGCCGCAAGCCGCTTGCCTAAGCCTCATGAGCCGGCTCCAGATAATTTCTATGAGGCTGATATCGACTATTCGGAAGATGATTTCGATGATGATGACATAGATAGCGAAGATTTCTCTTATCTACCCAAGGTGCAGTTCGAATGGGGTGAGCGCGCACCTGACTGGGTGAGAGCCAGTGAAAGGTTTGCATCTGAGCCGGCTGCAGCACCGGCGCAGCGTGGAAAGAGCTTGAGCGGCTCTTTTCAGGCAAGCAATTCGCAGGTAACCAATGCAAAGGAACGCGGTGAGCGGCGCGAGACCTTTGATTCGGGTGCGGCTCTCATGAAAGACTCACTGGGGCGGGTGAAGGAAATTCATACCAAGTTCGGTGACCGGGTTGAGTTCAGCTATGACGCGGCTGGACATTTGATTTCTTTCCTTCGTCTAGATCATGAGGGTCGCGTGCATTCCAGTGCAAAGCGCGATAAACACGGGGTGATTGTCAGAGATGGTTCTGGGCGGGTTATGGCTCAGGGAGAGACCCTGCAGGTTGATCCTTTCGGCTGCGTTTCGATTGGGCGAGCCGATGGTCAATATTGGAGTCTAGATTTGGTGCGCTCGGTGCACATCGAAAAGCGTCTTTTGGCTGATGAGTTTGGCCAGTGGTATGCCATGACCGCCATCTTTTGTTCAGATGGTTTTCGCATGGCCACTAGATTTAGCCCTGTCAGCCGTCAGCCCGAATTAGATGAAATGAAGAGCGAATCAGGAGAAGGGCGGCGGGGTAAGCTCGGGCATGGGCATTATCGTTTTTACGGCAGAGACGGCAGTGTTGTCGAGTTTGGTTCGGATCGCGACTTAGAGCAGATGAAGCCATCGGGGGTGATGCCGCCCGGCACCAAGGAAGTGACCGACAAGCATTGGGGTAGAAAGCAGGCCGGCACAGCTTGGGCTTCTTTGCGCGAGTATATGGGCAATTATCTAGCCCTCGGAGCGGTCTAGATTTACTTCTGGTGTCGCGTCTAGTTTGTTTCTTGAAGGGGAGTTCATGGCAGAGGCAATAAAGTTTGGCACTGACGGCTGGAGAGCGGTAATAGCCGATCAGTTTACTTTTGAAAACGTTGAAAGAGTTGCTTACGCCATCGGTCTCTATTTGCAGCAAGAAGTGTCTGAGCTTGATAGAAAGCCGGTTTTGATTGGTTATGACACTCGCTTTATGGCAGATCGTTTTGCCTTGAGAGCGGCTCAAGTGCTTATGGCTATGGGGCTTAAAGTGAAAGTGAGCGACCGCGATATTCCCACCCCTTGCATTGCCTGGGCAGGCCAAGCTGAACCCACAGCCGGTGCCCTTCAATTTACTGCCAGTCACAATCCGCCTGAGTATTGCGGCGTCAAATATATCCCCCCTTATGGTGGTCCTGCCACCAACGACATCACCGAAAAGATTGTCGCCAATCTCAAGCATGTGCCGCCTGAGCGCAGAAAAGAAGTGGTCAAGCTGAGCCGGCAGGAAGCAGATCGCTTTAGCGCCCATGAACCATATTTGGTGGCGCTATCAAAGCTGATTGATCTTGCCGCCATCAAGAAAGCTGGTCTTAAAGTGGCTTATGATGCCCTTTATAGCACTAGTCGTGGTTATCTAGATGTGATGCTGCAAAGGGCGGGTGTTGATTTCACTGTCTTGCATGGCTATAGAGACCCCTTGTTTGGCGGCGGCATGCCCGAGCCGACTGAAAAATATCTATCTGAACTGAAGGCGGTGATGGCCCAGGGCGATTTTGATTTGGGCCTAGCCACCGATGGAGACGCCGACCGCTTTGCTGTTGTCGGTGCCGGTGGCAAGTTCTTTACCCCCAATCAACTGCTTTGTCTATTGACCAGACACTTACATAAGCGCCATGGTTTGCAAGGCGCCGTGGTCAGAAACGTGGCCACCAGTCATATGCTTGACCATGTGGCCAAGCTCTTTGCTCTGCCTCTGATCGAGACTCCGGTGGGCTTCAAATATATCGGCGAAAAGATGCGCACCGATGATGTCTTAATTGGCGGCGAAGAGTCGGGCGGCGTCTCTATCAAGGGTCACATTCCAGAAAAGGACGGTATCTTGGCCAATTTGTTGGTGCTTGAGATGCTGGCCTTGGAAGGGAAAAGTCTAGAGGCGATTTGGCAAGATCTGGCGGACGAGGCGGGGGTCACCTTTTTTCAACGAAGAGGAGACTTGCATCTCACCGATGCCACACAGAAACTCTTGCTCAAGCGTCTAGAAGAAAATCCAATCAAAGAGTTGGGCGGCAAGCCCTTACTGAGAGTCAGTAAGCTGGATGGTCTCAAGCTCTATTATGACGATGATAATTGGCTTTTAATCAGGGCATCTGGTACTGAACCTGTCATTCGTGTATCTGGTGAGGGTACAAGTGAACAATTAATTGATGCGCTCATGCTTGACTTCAAAGCGCAAATCGACGAAATTTTAGAGGGTGCAAAGGCAGTAGGTGTTTGATTTGCAGATGGACGCAAGTAATCTAAATGTTTCCGGCAAAAAGCTGCCGGTGAAAAGCAAAACAGTCAGGCACATCATTGTCTTATTGGTCACCGGTTTGGCTATTTTTCAGGCCGGGCGAGCCATCTTTCTTTCTTTCGAGCGACAGTTGTTTTTGCACAAACAAGCCCAGGTCTTGAAAGAAGGGCAGAAGCAGGCAGAGGAAATCAATAAAGAACTGCGTGATGGTCTGAGCTCTTATAGATCTGCAAGCGGTATCGAGCGTTTGGCTCGGGAGCGCCTCAATCTGGCCGGACCCGACGAAGTCATTTTGCGTATCGGCAAATAGCCAGGGTCGTTCTTGTGTATCTATTCTATATATAGGTTTGTTCGGTCTGACTTGTCCGGCTAGTAATTTGCCATCAAAAAAGAGCCGCTGTTAGGCGGCTCTTTCCTTTTATACCTGATTGGCTTCTCTTAGCGGACGAGAGCGCGAGACAACCAGAAGGCTCTAACCGAGCGATAGCTCTTGAGCAGATTGGTTTGAATCGGCTTTACGTTCACCGAGGCCATTACGGTTTTGGTCGGTACTGGCGTAGGAGCTACGGTAAGAGGGCCGCTAGCAAAGCTGGCTGTCCCTGCGCCGAGAGCACCTAGTACAAGACCGGCAGTTAATAGGCTTTTCTTCATCTTCGTTGTGTATACCTCCGAACGTAACCTAATGGGACTCTCATTCGACTATTTTTGTTCCGAACTTTTCCTCTACTCAAATAGTCGAAAGAATAGGGTGGGTCAAAAATAGGAATACCCCTATGATAGAAGATACCCAGATATCTGTACCTTGACAATATGTTAGCATGGTCAAAATAGATTAAACCTGGTTTTTACCCTGAATCTTTAGGTTTTCAAGAGGCTTCGATGTCCCCAGAAATGTTCTTTATCTTTGTTTGCTCGGTCTTGGGCTTGATTGCCCATGGCTCACGCAAGAAAGCCTGGCTAGCTTGGGTCATACGCGGCTTCATATTTGTCTTTGCAGGGGCTTACGTACTCTATAACCTGGTGCCGAGCCCGCAAGAGACCGAATACACCAGAACGGTCAACCTAGTGGTTTCAATACTGCTTTTCTTGATTCTCTTGAGACCCTTCCGGTTGATCTTGTCGAAGATATTGACTGTGCTTGATGGCTTTGTCTCTTTGCGCGCTCTCACTGGTCCTCTGCGTCACAAGATGACCCTGGGGGCATCGCTCGTGGCCCAGAAGATTTACCAGGAAGATTCCATTCCTCATATGAATGGGCTCTTTTGCTTCATCGTTTGCTTTGGCTTTTATATTGCCAATGCCAATCTATCTGCATCAGGCTTTGCCATTCCCGGTATTCCATTGCCGATGCCTATCACTCTGCAGCAGCTCTTCGAATACAACGGTTTGGGTCTAATTACTGTTTCGGCTTTTGGTTGCGGACTTTTGGTTTCGCGAAAATTCAAGCAGACCTTTGTGGAACGCCTTGGTTGGCAAAAACCAAGCCTCAAACAGCTGGCTCTCGGTATCGGTCTTATCTTCTTCAGTTTCTTTTACGACTGGCTTTGGTCTCTCTTTACTCATTCCACCGGGCAGGGCATGGCCGGGCAGATATCAGCCTATAATGCCGGTGCCTTCCATGCCGAAAATCTCGGCTCAGCCGCCTTGCTAGCCATCGCCACCGCTCTTTGTGCCGGTATCGGCGAAGAAACTCTGATAAGGGGTGCTTTTCAGCCGGTTATTGGAATTTTGCCGGCTGCCTTTTTGCACGGGGTCATGCATGGACAATTTGCCCAGGCGCCAATCTTGATTGTGCAGGTGGCTCTCTGGTCTTGCTGTATGGGCATTGCCAGGCGCTTTACCAATACCACCACTACGATAATCGGTCATGCCGGCTATAACCTTTGCACGACTTTTCTATTTGCTTTTAATCCCTAAAACTGAAGCTGAAAGGCGCCTGGTTTTACTTCGGCTACCCAAGTGTCCAAGACCAGCATCGACTGACTGAGGGAGAATTTCAGAAGTTCGATGCGTTGGCGGGCGGCTTCCAAAATAATGTCTCCTAGAGCTAAAGCTGCATCAACTCTAGTTTCGCCTAGGGCGAGTTTATGGCAGACATTCATAGAAAGCGACTGAATGGTGGGTATGATGCCTAAATCGAGAGGATAGAGTTCAAAGACCTCTTTGGCCAAAGGTGCTTCTATGAGTTCGTCGCTGGCTCTCAGAGAGAAGTAAGAAAACTCTTTGAACCATTCGGGGACCTCATCGTCGCTGTTTTCGCAGACAGCCAGCCAAAGACTTACTGTCTGTACTTCTTTGGCTATTTGTTTGAACAATTCTTCTGAAATCGGTGGTGTTTCAACTGGCTTGAATTGCCCATTGGGGCTGAATACCACTGCCGACTTGCAATAGTTTATGTACGAGGTCAATATGTTGCCGGCGAGGACCGCCATGGCCGTCGCATAAAAAATGGCTCTTTCTCTGGAATCTTCTTCGGTCTGAGGTTTGAATTCTTCCAGGTCGATGAGTGAAATTGGTTGTCCTTTGGAGCTGTCTTGAGCCATTGCTCGCTTACTGAAGTGCCTGCTCCCCTATTTTAATCTCTTTCGGTCAGGTTCCTACGTAATTTTCCCAATGACATGTGACAACTTGGATGTCATGCTTAGGAATGCTAACCATCCCCCTTGCAGAAATTACATACCGGCAATCCTGATTCTATTCTTCTGAATTTAGGTATTGACAACCCTTTTCAGTCATTTAACTGGAATGAAATGGAAGCGGCCCGGGCATATCGCAAGTAGCACTCCCAAGTTCTTAAGCATAATCAAGGAGTTACTTGAAAAATGGCTAACGATAAACCAAGCCCTAAAGACGATGAAATGCAGAAACGTGTCGATGCCACTCTGCAGGGCGCCAGCGCTGGCGGTCAGCAGGGCTATGATGCTCTCATGCGAGAGTTCACCAGGGCCGAGGGCAAATACGGTGAAAACTCCGAAGACCTTCAGAAGTACACCAGTAAGGTGGTCGAAGGTATGGACCAGAAGCAGTTGCAGAACTTTGCCGAAATCTGGACCAAGCAAAATTTCGACAGGCTTGATAGCTTGCAGAGAGATGGTCGTTTGGGCCGGGGCGAAGTCTCGGTAGATAAGGCCCAGAATCCGCTTGAAGCAGCCTTCCTTGACGATGTCTCGCAGCGTTATTCGGCTTTGCAGAATAACCGCTTCATTCTCGGCAAAAGAGGTGGATTGGCTCAAGGCGACCTTAACGAGGCTATCGAACGCCGCGAAAAAGGCAAAGATGCCAATCAGGTCAAGCAGTACGAAGCCGACCGCGAAGTGGCGACAAACCAAGATGTTAGACGGTTGACCGACAATCTGGTCAGCAATAACGGTGATCCATCCAAGAGTTTGTTTAACCGTCTCGTCTCTCTCGACAGCGGCAAGCCCAACGATTCATTCGACAGAGATGCCGTTGGCGCCTATCTGCGTCAAGCCAGCACGATGGCACCCGGTACCGACGGATTCAGCCAGAAAGATGTGCAGACCGCCCAAGAGCTTTATAACAACTGGGACAGCCCAGCGGTGCAGTTGATGCGTGGTGAACGCCCAGGCAATAACAGAGATTCGCATGGTCAGCCCGAATACAACCACAATGTCGATCTAAGCCGACTGTCTAAGTCTCTCGGCACCAATCCCGATGCTCTCTACGCTTCTGCTTCTCCTCGTGGCAGGGCCGCACAAGAAGCTGAAAGACGTGCCACCACCAATGTGCAAGCTGTGGGTGATGCCAGCGGTGTCGCCGAAGTAAGAAGGGATGGTCGGGTCGTTCAAGGACAGCCTAATCCTGAAGGTGTCGCCGAAGTAAGAAGGGGCAGAGCCGTTTCTCCAGACGAGCGGGCGCCTGAAGGTGTGGCCGAAGTAAGACGCAGACCGAGACAACCCGGTCAAGAAGTTGAAGGCGAAGAAGCGGCACAACGCCGTGTCGAAAGACAAAGACAGGCTCGTGAGAGCCGTGCCGATGCACCTGCACCCAGGCCGGTCGAGAAGTACGAAGATCCTAAGCTGCCTGAATTGCCTGCCAATGCAGATGACGCAGCCATCGCCAAAACTCGCGAAGCCTATGCCAAAGAGTTGGCTGAAGCCTATAAGAAGCGTGAGTTTCGCGATGTCATGCCCGGCGACGGCTGGGATAGACTGGCTCGCCGCGAGTTGAAAGCCAATGGTCAAGACTTTAGCGAGCCCAATGTCGTTAAGTTCTCTGATGCACTGGCTAAGCTCAATGGCTGGACCGGCAGACTGGACACCGACAAGATGCTCATGAGAGGACAGGCTCCCATCAGAGTAAGACCAGAAGGCTGGGCTGATGAGCAAGTGAAAGCCAAGCTGGCTGAGTTTGATGCTGAAGTGGCTAAGCGTAAAGAGGCTGCCGAAAAGGCCGCTGCTGAAGCTGCCGCCAAGCAACAGCGCGATGTCGTTGACCAATTTGACCCGCAGCGCAGTGGTGGCGACGCCGCGGCTCCTGCAGGTAAAGCCGAACCTGCTGATGCAGCTGAAGCAGCTAAAGCGGCTGAAGCGGCCAAAGCAGCCGAGGCTGCCAAAGCCGGTGGCGCTCAACCTCTGAGAGACGGCTCTGGTAATGTTGTCAAAGACGGCTCGGGTAATCCGGTGATGACCGGCACCGACCAACAGCTACAACAGCAACAACAGCAGCAGGCCGAAGCTGCAGCCCGAGAAGCAGCGGCTAAAGAAGCAGCAGCTAAAGAAGCGGCGGCTAAAGAAGCAGCAGCTAAAGAAGCGGCGGCTAGAGAAGCAGCAGCCAAAGAAGCAGCCAGAAAGGCTCAACCAGCTAAAGGACCAACCGCAGCTGATCCCAATGACCTTTCTGCTTTCACGCCCTAAGCTGTCAGCAGTTGCATAAATACAATTCGACCGTTCATACCAGTCTATACTTGTGGTATGAGCGGTCGAAAACTTTTGTCCAAAAATCTTGCTGCGGCATTGGCTGTCATCATTTTGCTTTTGCCATGCCAGCAGGCGCAGGCCCAGAGCAAGACTCAATATAATAAAGCTCAAAATAGTAGTGATTCAGCTAGTAAAAAAGTCTTGATCGCGCAGGTGCGAAAACTTTACCTGCAGCATGATTATGTCAAGGCGCTCAACTTACTAGAGCAGGCTCAGACCGAAAGCAGATATAGAGACGACTACGACCTTCTTTTCCTTTATGCCAAGTTACTGAGCCGTCAGGGTCGCTATCAAAAGGCGATTGATTATCTTGAGCGTTGCGTGCAACTGCGACCTAAGCTGGCGGAGCCGCGGGGCAGTATGGCTTACTATTATTTTTGCATGGGTAAATTTGAGCAAGCCGAGAAAGAGGCTTCACTAGGGCTGACCTTGCAAGGCAGCGCCCAGGGGTTTGCTTATCTGCGGTCTCTAATTGGCAAAATCGAGCTTTATAAATCGCAAGGTCCAGTCAATAGCCCCGACTATCTTTTTGCCGAAGAAGAAGAATTGCAGCACTTCGATAGAAAAGATTTTCCTATCAAAATCGCCATTTTGGTTGACCCTGCATTTAAAGAATATAGTTTGCAGTTCAAGAAAGCCGTTCTCAATTCTTTTGAGCAATGGCGGCAAGCGTCCGGTGGTTTTTTGCGTTACCAGCTAGTCTCTCAAGAAGAAGCGCGCATTGTCTGCAAGCTTCTCAAGTATCGCAGAGAGCGTGGCTTTGGTTCTATTCTCGGAGAAACCATGCGTGATGACGATGAAGGGCTGGAAGACAATCTCAAATTTGCCAAGGTAGAGGTTTTCTTTAGTACAGATCAAGATCCCCGTGAAATCGAGGCCACGACCTTGCATGAGGTGGGGCATGCCCTAGGTTTGAACCATTCCAATAATCCCCGCGATATAATGTTCCCCACAGCTAGAGAGCCCTTCACAGCCTTGCTTACCGCTCGCGACAAAAATAGTATTCGTAAACTATACGGAATTCCGCCGGGCGCCCAGTTTCAATAAGTTTTTGAGAGTTGATTTTGATGGAAAAGAAAGTTGAATCGGTATCGCATATAGAGAAGCTGCCTCTGGAGCGCATTGCCGAACTGGCTAATTTCATTGAGATTTCCACAGGCAACGCCGAAGATATTTTTCGTAAGTTGGAAAAAGCGTTGGATAGTCTATCAACAGCGGCGCCCTCTGGGTTTGGCGCTATTTCAGGTGAAGTAGATAAAGTTTATCGCCGTGAGATGGATAAGTTGAAAGTTTGCTCCAGCACTCTTGACCGTTGGCGTGGTCAAGAACCAGACCCTTCTCAGACAAGAGAGATTGAAAGAATTGGTTGGGAACTCACCCAACTGCAAAGCAAATATCTGCGCATTATTCAGATGGCTGAAAAACTTTCGTCCGATTGACCAAGCAGCTAATTTAGTCAGTTTCTTTTACTTCGATTTTGATTGCTTTTGGAAAGTAAAGCGAGCTATCTGCGAATAGCCTATTGCTGTCGGTGGCGTTGACATTGTAGGTTAAAGAAAGCTGTCCGTGTTTTCTCGAATATTCGGGATGTGCTTTGACGCTATAACAAAAAAGTCCGTCTCCCGGCTTGAGAGCGAGCACTTCTACTCTGTCGCTCCATGGTCCTTCCGGTCTTTTGGCGCTTCTTATCATGATGGCGCTTTTGTCTGCTGGAATATAAAAGGCGTAGAGTCTCTTTAGCCCGGGGATTCTAACCACCGACATTTCGCTGGCGCCGTCGGCAAACAAGATAGCTGCTTGCTTCTGGTTTCTTTGCCATTTATTTGAGCTTTGCCACCATTCCATGTTGGCTATAGCTTGGGCGATTTTCTCGGGGTTAGCTATCTCTTCAAGCGGTAAGCGCGAGAGTGTACAAGGGTGTGAGCCGTCTTTGCTCATTCTCTCAGCTGTGTTGTAGAGATATAAATAGTCCCTGCTTTTGTCTCCATCTTTCTCTCTCTCTCTCAAGCAGGCTACAGCTAAGAGTGAATCTTCAGTCTTTATCTCTAGGCTTTTGTTGATTATTTTGGTCTGCGACTTTGCTTTGCTGGGGGCAATATCAAGATAAGTGGCATAGTTGGCGCTGATGCGAAACTGAAAAGGCGCGGGCAACTCGGTGTCGGTCTTGATCAGGTGTTGAAAAATGAGAAAACGGTTTTTGTTTATATAAATACCGTCGCCCGGCCAAAAGTAAGAACCGTCCGGCTTTGGGGCGGCAAAAAAGTCAGCCTCACTAATTTGAAATTGCAGCTTGCCTTTTTTATCTAGGGGTTTGTCGGTGGCAATACAGTTACGGGGTAGAAGGCAATCTTTTCTTTTACCGTCTTCGATTTTGCCATAAAAACTATCGCCGAATAGCCAGAGGCTAAGGTCTTTGGCGGCAATAGAATAGGCGGCGTCTCCGCCGCAAAAGCCAGTCTTGTCTGCAGTGCCACTTGTGCCGACAAGACGTGCTGTAAGTGCTTGGTCTGGTTCTACTTTTAGTATTACCGGTAGTGCGGGATTTTCTCTTTCCCCTTTTCTCTCTATTGTCTCGGCTTTTTCTGTTGCTGCTATAGCCGCAGACAAAGCCGATAGACAAATAAGTAAGACCAGCAGTGGGAAGTGTTTAATTTTGACCTTCTTTATTTTCCGGGCTATCTTCGGACCTTTGTCCGGCGCCTTGTCCGGCGTCTTGTTCGGCATTTTCAGTTTGCTCTGCATGATTGCCATTGCTGCTATTAGTGCCGTTCTTACCGTTCTTTTCTAGACTCGCAATTTCTTTCAGACCCGAAAGCAAATCGAGGCTGACAATGGGCGGTGTGCCCACTTGCTTTCTTTCGGCATGGGTGAAGATTTCTTTGTCGATATCTTCTTTTGTGCGGTGCGGCTCCAGTATGGCAACCAGATCGCGATAGCGCAGGGTTTCTTTTTCAACCAGCGCCCTAGCCAAAAGGTCTAGTTCGGCACGTTTGCTTCTGATCAAGTTGCGCACGTTCTCTAGGCAATCATCGGTGATTTTCTTGATTTCTTTGTCTATCTGCGCTTCGGTAGACTCAGATAAACGGTTTTGTCTAGAGCCTTTAGCGCCATCGGTATTGAAGACAAAGCTACCCATGCCATATCGTCTAATCATGTCACTGGCTGTCGAGGCGACATTACTTAGATCAGCCGAGACTCCGGCGGTGGTGGTCTCCATATAGAAGCTTTCGGCGACATAGCCGCCCAAGCTGATTTCGATTTCGGTGAGCAGTTCTTCGCGGGTGGGGGCATGGTGGAAGGGATCGTCTTTGCGCACCGCCCACATGAAGCCCAGGGCTCTGCCAGTGGGAACAATGGTCACCACCTGGATCAGCTCTTTCTTGCCTTTGAAGTAAGTGACGATTGTATGTCCAGCTTCGTGATAGGCTGTGCTCCAGAGTTCTTCCAGCAAGATTTTTTGGCTTTTGGAAATGCCGAAATTTACTCTTTGAATGGCTTTGAAGATGTCTTCGCTCTTAATCAAAGTACGACCTTCGCGAATGGCGAAGAGTCCCGCTTCGTTCACTATATTTGCCAGGTCAGCGCCCGAGCTGAATACTGTCATTCTAGCTATTTCAAGCAGGCTGACATCGCTTTCCATTTTGTATTTTTCAATGTATTGCTTGAGTATGGCTTCTCTGCCTTCCAGATTTGGCAGGGGCACTTCGATGATCCGGTCAAAGCGACCGGGTCTAAGCAGAGCCGAATCGAGCATACCTGGATTATTGGTGGCGCCGATGGTGAGCACTTTATGCTTGCCGAAGCCGTCTAATTCAACCAAGAACTGATTGAGTGTGTGGTTGGCGTCTTGAATGGCACCACCGCCTAGATCTGTACCTCTTGTGGCGCCGATGGCATCTATCTCGTCGATAAAGACTATAGCTGGTTTGCCGCTGCGACGAGCTTGTTCGTAGACTTTGCGCACCCTGGTGGCGCCCACGCCTGCCCACATCGATTGAAATTCGCCGCCTGAAAGAGCATAGAATGCCACACCGGCTTCGTTGGCGATGGCTTTGGCCAGCATTGTTTTACCGGTGCCGGGCGGGCCTGAAAGCAAGATACCTTTGGGGGCTTTCAAACCAAGTGAAATCACCAGGTCGATGTTCTTAAGTAGTGCTACAACTTCGGCAGCTTCGGCTTTGGCTTCGTCCATGCCTTTGACGTCGTCGATTTTGACATCGAGGTCGGGCACACGGCTGAGGTTCATGCCGCCTGTATTGAGTTTGTGACCGGCTGTGACCGAAAGCTTGTCTATGGCTGCTTCGAGGTCGGCTTCTGTGACCACATGCCGACCGTGTCTGATTGCCAAAATAGCGGCTTCGTTGCAAGCAGCGGCAATATCTGCTCCCGAAAAATTAACCGACAACTTGGCTAGTTTAGCCAGGTCTGGTTCGGCTTCCATTTTGATTTCTTTCAGGTATTTAGCAAAGATTTCTTTGCGTGCTTCGCGGTCGGGTAGGCCAATATATACTTTGCGGTCAAAGCGACCAGCTCTAAAGAATGCCGAATCAAGCGATTCTTCTAGGTTGGTGGCGCCTATGGTGATGACGTTGGAACGGCCAAGACCGTCGAGTTCCACCAAGATTTGATTGAGTTCGTGGGTGCGGTTGGTGCCGGTATCACTGACGGTGCCGGCAATAGAATCGATCTCATCGATAAAGACGATGGCGGCAGGGCTCTTTCTTGCTTGGGTATAGATAGACCTGATGCGGTCGGCGCCCTGTCCCCGGAATGTACCGATAAGCATGCTGGCTGAAAAACCATAGAAGGGTACACCGGCTTCGTTGGCAATGGCTTTAGCCAGCATTGATTTACCGACGCCGGGTGGGCCTATCATCAAGATGCCCTTGGGTAATTTAGCGCCAATTTTGCGCAGTTCGTCGCCTCTCTTTAAAAAGTCGACAATTTCAGAGACTTCTTGTTTGATGTCTTCGATGCCGATCACTGAGCTGAAACGGATAGTGGCATCGTGGGTGATTGTGGCCACGTCTGAGTTTGAGATGGAGCGCTCGAGACCAACCGAAACCCGGTCAAGCGCCTGCAGAATCATTTCGGTATTGACTGTATTGGGGTTGCCGGGGCGTCTGGCGATCAGGGCTGCTTCGTTTACCACCGAGGCGATTTCAGCTGGAGAATAATTGGTGGTGAGATTGACTATCTGTTCATAGTCGATGGACTCTTTATCGTAAGCCACTTTGGAGAGATAGTATTCAAAGAGATGCTTTCTTTCCATCGGAGTGGGCATCTGAAAGTAAATGCGTCTGTCCATGCGCCCGGCGCGCAGCAAGGCCGGGTCGAGCATGCCATCGTTATTGGTGGCGCCGATGACCATCAGTCTAGAGCCTTGAAAGCCGTCCATTTCGGTGAGCAAGGTGTTGAGAGTCATATTCATGTCGGCGACGCCGCCAAAGCCCTGGTCTTGCTGGCGTTTGCTGGCCATTGATTCGATTTCGTCGATGAACAAAATGGCGCGGTCATGTCTCTTCAATTTATTGAATAGGGTCTTCAGTTTAAGCACACCCAAACCAAGGAAGAGACCACTGATGGCACCGCCTTCCACAACATAGAAAGGCACGCCTACTTCGTTGGCGATGGCGCGGGCAAAGAGTGTTTTACCGACGCCGGGTGGTCCGACAAAGAGCATGCCTTTAGGTACTTGGGCGCCGGAACCTTCATAGTGCACAGCCTTTTGCAATATATCGATGGCTTCTTTGATTTCTATCTTGGCCGCTTCGTTGCCGATCATTTCATTGAGAAACTTAGGCGCTTTGGGGTTTATCGGCGAGTCTTTATAAAAGAACTTGAAAGTTTTGCGCCAGAAATTTTGCGGTGCTTTGGCATCGCCCCGCGGCGGCAAGGGAAAGATGATTGAAAGCAGTATGTAGAACTGAATGAGGATGAAGAGGGCGCCGTAGACCCCGGCTGCTATCACCGAAATGATCGAATATTTGAGCAGGGCGGAGACCGATGTGAACGGGTTCCAGTACTGCGCAGTGGCTATTAGAGCAATCACCCAGAGTATGAATAATACCCAACGAACCCAGTTCTTCATTTCTCTAGTTAACTCCTAGTCGTTATGTGGAAATTGCACATTGCGATTGCCGTGCTTGTCTGAAACTTTTATGGCGTATCTAGATAGTCCGTTTGAATCAACTACATCTATCTCTGGAATACCGCCTTCCATACGCTTGGTGCCCATAGCTGCTGGTCTGCTTTCGGCTATACCCACAGGCATGCGCACCGGCGGGAAAGCACTCGGTGACATAATCATCGTGAAAAGAAGAGCAATAATGAAACCCCAGAATAGATACTTCATTTTGTTTGTGTCGGTTCAGTGCTCACTGGCTCTGAGTTTGCCGATAGCGGCATGTCCAGTTCTTTTTTGATCCAGTTTTCCAATTCTTGCTTGGTGAATTTGCCGCTGGTGGCGTTCACAACTTTGCCTTTATTGAATAAGACAAAACCTGGCAAGTTGATGATCTCATATCTTTCAGCCAAGACCTGATTGGCTTTGGCATCGACCTTGTAGATCTTCAAAAAGCCGTTGCTTTCTTCGGCAAGCTTAGCCATATCGGGCTTCATCTGCTGGCAAATAGAACATTCCGGGCCATAAAACTCCACTAGAACCGGTTCGTGGCTGTCCAAAACTTCGCCCTGAAAGGTGCCCTCATTGATGTCATCAATAAGTTCTACGCTTTGCTCGCCGCCTGCGCTTGACTGTGCCGTCGGAAACCAACTGGACTGGCTGTCTTGTTTGGTGCCGTTCATATAGCTGGAAAAGAGCAAGGCGATTAGAAATCCAATGGCAAGTTCTCTCATATTTCTTCCTGGTTTAAGAATACCTATATTGTATATTGGCTAATATTGTATATTGGCTGAGCCTGGCTGATTACATAATAGGCGATAAAAGTAAAACCGGCTTGATGCCGAGGTTTGCCTAAAAAGAAAGAAACGAGCTTGCGCCCGTTTCTTTCTTTTCCAATTGCTGAAAATTCCGATTATTTGCCTCTTTCGGGCACCGGAATGTAGTCGATGATGTGGATAACGCCGTTGGAAGCCTTAACATCGGGGGTTGTGGTGATGCAACCATCGACGATAAGGGTGCCGTCTTTGTTATCAAGCATGAGGCTTTCGCCCTGAAGGGTTACGGCTGAGCGCTTGTTGAGAAGTTCAGCTGCCTCTTGCTTGCCTTTCAAAATGTGGTATTTCAGCACTTCTTGAAGCTTCTTCTGGTCGTTCATCAAACCTTCGCGGTTTTCTTTGGGCATTTTGCCCCAACCAGCATCGCTCACCATGAATACTGTGTGCTGACCGCCACGACGGAGCATACCGGTCATACCAGCCTTTTTGTAGGCTTCCACCGAAGTCTTGAGTTCGGGGGTGCGAGCGGCTACAGAAGCCAGATCATTGTGTCTGACTACTCTGTGATGTCTTCTGTGGTGTCTGGCCGAGGCTTCTTGCGAAGTACCAGCCACAAGACCGATACCGACCAAAAGCGCTGCTGAAAGCGCGAATGAACGGCGACTCCACTGATTAAGTTGCATAGCTTCTCCTTTACTTACAACAAATTAGGCTGCTTAAACTGTTAATTACACGTGCTTGTTGATGTGCTGGGTAAGCGTAGATTTCGGCACGGCTCCTACTACTTCTTCCATCACCTGTCCGCTCTTAAAGAGGAAGAGGCTGGGAATACCGCGAATTTTGTAGGCTTGCGCGGTTTTTGGATTCTCGTCAGTATTTAGCTTGACTACTTTCAGTCTTCCCTCGTATTCCTTGGAAAGATCTTCGACTACCGGCGCTACGGCTTTACAGGGTCCGCACCAGGGGGCCCAGAAATCAACGAGTACCGGAATGTCGGCTTTAAGCACTTCCTGCTCGAAGGTGGAATCGGTTACGTTTGCAACGGACATTTCTAAACAGGACCTCCCATGTCGCTTAGCACCTTTGCTGCTTTTCATAAGCGTGGTGCTTGATAATTTAGATTGGTTACTCCGGCAACCTTATTTTGGTTTTTGCCTGGTTTAGTAACTTGCTAGTGCAGACCCTCAGGTGTTAATTACTTGAAAAGCCTGCTGCCAGGTAGCCCAATCAAACATACAAAGAGATTATAGTGATTGTGGAAGCCATTCTGGAATCGAACAAATTGCAGGGTGTGTTTTTGGGGCTAGTCAAGAACTTGATCGAGGGGCTCTGTAAGAAAAAGGAATATAGAACCGGTCTGCCTTTTGAGCATTGTTCCGGCGGCTTGTAAAAACAAGGTTAGACTTTTCTTTTGCATTCCAAGAGTAAGGAATATAGGTGAATCTTTTAGACCGCATCCTCCATAAATGGCTATTCAGGAGTTTGGCTAACCAACTTCTTATTACCTATTTATTGGTGATTACCATCGCACTTTTGGCCGTCAGTCTTTGGGCTTTGGTGGCCATAAGAAAGGAATCGCTCACCGATCTACAGAACACTCTAGAAGTAGAAGCGGTCAACCTTGGTCTTGAGATTGATAATGACTTGGTGCTCGATTCTGCCCAGGCTCGCAAGCGCATTCAGTCGGCGGTGGAAAGGCGGGCTTCTCGGTTGGGTGTAGCCATCGTCGTGGTCGACAAAGACGGGCGCTTGCTCTCTGATTCGGCGCCGCCTTTAGCCGGTAAAAATCTTTCCAACGAGCAAGAAATCAACGAAGCCCTGGCCGGCGTCATTTCCAACAGTACTCGTTCTGAGCCGGTGAGCAATACCAACTGGTTGTATGTGGCTTATCCGGTACGTTCTATGGGTGAAACCACAGGCGTAATTAGGGTAGGTGTCGCCCTCACCGAGATAGAAAGACGACTGCAGCGAGATTTGATTGTTTTCCTCGAAATTATTTTTGCCACCGGTCTTGTCACCGTGCTCATTTCGCTCTGGCTGGCCACCCGCGTCAATAGACCGGTGAAAGAGATGAGCGCTCTGGCTAAGCAGATTTCAATTTCAGGCGACTTTTCAGCCTTTCTGCCGGTCAGTCGCAAAGACGAGATAGGTGAGCTTTGTCTTTCTTTCAACCAAATGATCGGTCGCCTGCGAGAGCAAGAGCGTATGCGTCAAGAATTTATTGCCAACGCCTCACATGAACTAAAGACTCCGACCATGGCTATAGGCTCGGTGGTGGAGGCTCTGCAAGCAGGGGCTGCCGAAGACCCCAAGTTGCGAGCCCAGTTCTTACAGTCTCTGGAGCGTTTGGCAGATCGCTTAACCAGTCTCATTCAAGATCTGCTCGATATTTCCAAGCTGGATAGTGGTGCTGAAGCTTCCGACCAAGAGGCTGTCAGTATTCATCAATTAGTCAGCGACGCCGTCGAACAGGTGCGCGGTAGTGCCGATAAGAAAGGCGTGCGCTTGGTCTTCCGCAATGCCGAAGGGCAAGAAGCCGCCGAACCTGAGGCTCTGCCCGATGTTGAAATTAGAGTTTTGGGTAATTTCTTGCAGCTTTTGCGAGCGGTGACCAATATATTGACCAATGCCATCAATTACACGCCTGACGGCGGCTTGGTGGCGGTGCAGGCTTTTACCACCAACGATGCTAAAGTCTTGGTAAAAATAAGTGACACCGGTGTCGGCATCGAACCAGCCGATCTGCCCCATATTTTTGAAAGGTTTTATCGCGCCGACAAGGCACGCACCCGAGGAACCGGCGGCACCGGTCTGGGTCTGGCCATCACCCGCGAGATCGTTGCGCGGCATCATGGTACGGTTGCGGTAGACTCTACAGTGGGAAAAGGTTCGACCTTTACCATTCAACTGCCTATTAGTTGATTTGGGGTGGCAATGCTTGCAGCTTTCAAAAACTTTATCGCCCGCTTGACCGGCAAAAAGCCGCAGGAGCCAACAGCGCAAGAAGATGAGCTTTGCTGTCAGGGTGTAGTTCATATAGCCTATCGCGGCATAAGCGATGAAAGGCTTTATCTGAGCTATAGCCGCAGTTGGTCGGAAGTGCGCTATTTTCGCTCCAGCAATTTGCGGGTTTTTTGCGCCGGTTGCAGGCGCCGCTTGCTCTAATGAAAAGCAATGAAGCTCTTGATTTAGAGCGTTATCTTAGGCAGACGACCCTGCCCGAACTTGGCATAGAAGGACAAGCCGCCCTTTTGGCATCTAAAGTTTTGGTGGTCGGCTTGGGCGGTCTGGGGGCGCCGGTGGCCACCTATCTTGCTGCCGCCGGTGTGGGTGAGCTGGGTTTGTGTGACGGCGATAAAGTGGAATTGTCCAACTTGCACAGGCAGGTTTTGTTCAACGAAGCCGATCTCGGTACGAGTAAAGTAGATGCCGCCGCCACCAATATTTTGGCTAAGAACAGCAAGATCAAACTAAAAAAAGAGTCTCGCTTTCTCTCGTCTGAAAATGTCTTTGAACTATTGGCAGGCTTTGATTTGGTGGTCGATTGCACCGACTCACTTGAGGCGCGATATCTCATCAACGATACTTGTCTGGCGCTCGGCATTCCTTTTGTTTATGGTGCCCTGCACAAATTTCAAGGACAGTGCTCGGTCTTCGCCCCCGGTGGTCCTTGTTTTCGCTGTTATATGCCGGCTTTTGCCAGTGTGCCCACCTGCCAGATGACCGGGGTCTTGGGCGTTTTGCCCGGGCTGGTTGGTTGCGCCCAGGCGACGGCGGTCTTGCAATTACTTCTCGGGCGGTCTTCACCACTTGTGGGGGTGATGCAGTTTTTCGATTTGCTCACTTTTGACTTTTACAAAATTGCCATACCGAGACAAGCCGACTGCATTTGCCGCGCTTTCGATAATGATGCTAAGTCGGTCCCTCTAAAATCTAGCCATTTGGAATCAATGCCAGTCAGATCTATTTCGGTCCAGAAGCTGCATGAACAGCTGCAAAAGCCCGATTTGACTTTGCTCGATGTGCGAGAGCTTGCAGAGTTTCGCACGATGCGCTTTAAAAATGCCGTGCATTTGCCGCTTTCCCAATTATCTATCTCTAAATCGTCTATAGAGACCGCGCTTGCTTTGTCTAATCAAGAATCTAAATCAGAGTCTAAATCAGAATCTAAATTAGGCTCTGTGGTTGTCTATTGCCGTTCAGGGCAGCGCAGTATACAGGCTGTGCGCATTTTGCAGGCAAGCGGGGTGGAAAATGTGGTCAATCTCGATGGCGGCATAATGGAGTGGCATCGATCTTTTCAGGGGGAAGGACTGGACAGCGATTTCGATGCCATCGATTAGTTGGGCACCAATTACGATATTATTTTCTGGCTTGGCAATACTTAGTAAAACTCTGGAGCTTTTATCATCGAATCTGATCAAGAAGTCTCGGCTAAGAAGAAGAGGAAGTTTGTCCTTCCCCCCTTGACGCCGCTCTTTTTGCCATTCTTCTTGCTCAATCTACTCTTTGGTTGTCCTTATGTCTTGCTGCGCGACGGTGCCACCTGTCGGCATATAGACACCGGTCTCTATATTCTTACTAAACACCAGATTCCCACCACAACTTATACCTGGTCGATAAATCCTGCTTATCCCTGGCTTACCCATGAGCTTGGCACCGATGTTTTGTTCGGCTTGATGTATCAGCTCTTTGGCCTGAACGGCGTGGTTGTGGCCGGGGCTTTGCCCCTCGGCATCGCCCTGCTTTGCACTTTGGTTTTAGGTCGGGTGCGCGGACTAGGTCGCTTCAGCGCTTGGATTTTTTGGATTCCAGTGTTTCTTTGTACGACCATTCACTGGTCGGCTCGCCCCCATGCCATAAGTTATGTTCTCTTTCTAGCTTTCTATTATTTAGCTTTCGTCTCTAAAGCGGCACCGCTCAAAAAGGCGCTTATTTGCGGCGTCCTTTCCATTCTTTGGGTGAATTTTCACGGCAGTGTGGTGCTTGCTTTGCTTGTCTTGGGCAGCAAATTGGCGGGCGATCTTCTCGATTTGATTTTAAGGCGCAAGGTGGACTCTCAGACTGAGCCGCAGAATTTTAACTGGCAAAATTTCAACTGGCAAGCTTATCTCTTGCCCCTTGCCGCTACTTTTTTGGGCTCTTTGCTTAACTTGAGAGGGCTCGCCTTCTGGGATTATCTCTTCGCCTATCTTTCCCATCCGCAAATTACTCAGAAGGGCTTAGAATGGGCTCCCTTCGATATCAAAATGTTTCCGGGCAGCCCAGCTTATTTGGTCTTGATAGCACTTTGGCTGGGGCTTAATTTAGCCGCTCGCTTTCTGCCGCCGACAGCCGAACTTCTCCTTTTTGTTGCCTTCGCCGGTAGTGGCTTTATGTCGGCCCGCTTGATGCCTTATTTGGCTTTATTGGCTTTGCCAAGTTTTGGTCCGGCCTGGCAAAAGCTTAGGGGCGGCGCGCCTGTCAGTGCCAAGAAAAACGGCATGGTGCCATGGTTTGTTTCGGCTTTTCTGACCCTGCTTGTGATTGCGGTTTATTTGTTTGATGGGCAGTATAAGCAGCAAGATATGTACGTCGCCACCCAGCCGACAAAGACGGTCAAGTGTATCGAAAGCTTGCCCCCCGAAACCCAAGGTTTCAACTACGATAACTGGGGACCTTATATCTATTTTCGACTACACAGAAAAATCTTTGTCGATGAGAAAACCGATTTCTATCCCTCTCAGTTTATCTCTGATTATAAGGTCATGCTCGGTGCCGAAAAAGGCTGGCAAGCTTTATTTGATAAGTACAAATTGCAATTTGCACTTGTTCCTAAAAATGGACCACTAGATCATGCCCTTGGACAAGAGAAAAACTGGCGGCGGATGGAAGAAGATGAAGCTGGAGTCTTTTATCTGCGGGCAGCCAATTAGCTCGTGTGAATCTGGATTTTTTAGTGGGATTTCTTAGGCAAATATTCTAGGCAAATATTTTAGACAAATATTTTAGACAAATCTGTCGGCGTCTGTTTTAGGCGCAAGCAGACTTTCTCCATAGGCTTCGCCGTTTATCTTGGTTTCAGCGGCCATAAATGTCCCGGCGCCCTTCAAAAAGTCGAAGGGGAAGTTTAGTTTTGGTTTGGATGCATCCGACAAAAGTTTGATTTGCTCTGCCCCAAGTTTGATATCTAGCTGTATGTTGTCTAAAAGTTGTTCTTTTGTGCGCACGCCTATTATAGGCGCAGTCACGCCGGGTTGGGCTTGCAGCCAAGCGATGGCAACTTTGGCCGGTGTGGTCTGCATTTCTTTGGCGACGGCCATGACTGCGTCGATAACTTCAAAAGTTTTTTCTTTTGCCAGTTGACTGGTTATCCATTCGCCTCTGTCGGGGCTTGCCTTGTGTCGATTTTCGCGTGTGTATTTGCCGGTCAATATGCCAAATTTGAGAGGCGACCAAGGTGTAACGCCCAGTCCTAGTTCGAGAGCCATTGGTATCAATTCGCCTTCGACTGTGCGTTCCAAAAGCGAATATTCAATTTGAATAGCGCTCAAGGCGGTCCAGCCGCGCAGTTTAGCTAGGGTGTGGGCTTCAGCTGTTTTCCAGGCGGGCGTATCTGAAAATCCGATATAGCGTACTTTGCCGCTTCTCACCAGGTCGTCCAAGCACGACATGGTCTCTTCGATGGGGGTAAATTTGTCCCAGCAGTGCATCCAATAAAGATCGACATAATCTGTGCGCAAGCGCTTCAGTGATGCCTCTAGGGCTTGCATGATTGTCTTGCGGTTGGCGCCCCCGGCATTTGGATCAGAGGGATACATTGTGCCGAAAAACTTGGTGGCGATGACTGCCCGATCTCTTCTGAAGTTCTTGTTGAGGAAATTACCGAGAATGACCTCAGAGTGCCCTTTCGTATAGACATTGGCGGTGTCGATAAAATTGCCGCCGCGCTCAAAATATTCACTCAAAATGGCATGCGAAGCGGCTTCGTCTGTGCCAAAGCCCCATTCCTGACCAAAGGTCATGGCACCCAAGCAGAGCGGGCTGACTCTCAGACCGCTTCTGCCTAATGTGATGTAATCGTCTAAGGCCACTGCTTAGAAAATGGCTCTAGTTTTGCGAGGCGACGAGGGCTTTGCGCAGTGAACCGCCCGACTTGGCGATTAATTCTTCTGCTTGCACGCGTCCCATTTTGCGCTTAAGCATAAGCACTGCTGTTTTGGCATGACCATTGGAAGCGACTAGGGCTCCTTCGGCTATGGGGCGGGCAACATCGCAAAGCAAGGCAATCATTGAAACTGCTCTTTCTCTCAGCTTTTCATTGGTTGGTTTGAGGTCGACCATGAGGTTTTCATAGACTTTGCCCAGTCTCACCATGGTGCAGGTGGAAAGCAAATTGAGCACCATTTTCTGGGCTGTACCTGCTTTCATGCGGGTACTGCCGGTCAAGGCTTCGGCACCGACAATAGGAGCAATAGTGACATCGCAGACTGAAGCCAGCGGTGAATCGAAGTTATTGACCAGAGCCACTGTGGCGGCGCCGGCTTTCTTGGCTAGTTCGCAAGCGGCGATCACATAGGGTGTTCTGCCGCTGGCTGTGATACCAACCAATACATCTTTGTCTGTAATCTTGAGCTTGACTGCGTCTTGCTCGCCCAGTTCTTTGGAGTCTTCGGCATTTTCGAAAGAGACAAACATTGCTTCTTTGCCACCGGCTATGCAAGCCTGCACAAGCTCTCTATCGACACCAAAAGTAGGATGACATTCGGTGGCATCAAGCACACCCAGTCTGCCCGAGGTGCCTGCTCCAAAATAAATCAGTCTGCCACCCTGGCTCAGCTTGCCAACGATTATGTCGACTGCTTTGGCAATTTCAGGTACTACGTTCTGCACTGCCACCGCCACGTCGAAGTCTTCCTTCTGCACGCGGGCCACTAGTTCTTCTGTTTCCAGTACGTCCAGGTCCATTGTCCTGGCGTTCCGTTCTTCGGTCACTAGTCTTGTGAATTCTTGTGTGTAGCCCATGATTACCATCCTGAGATTGCCTGGGGAGTTTACGCTTGTTTCGTCATTTAAACTGCAAGTAAAATTTTAACAGCCAAATGGCGCTTTATTTCTGCTTTGTGATGTTTAAGACCGATTCCTTAGTCTTATGTTGCACGGTTGAACGCCTTAGGAAGCTTCCGTCGCCTGCTTTTCCGAGATATTTACCTTTTTCAATGATCAATTTGCCTCTAGAAAAGACATATTCGGCCGTTCCCTGCACTTCTTTGCCTTCGTAGCAGCTGTAGTCGACTTTCATATGGTGGGTCTTGGCGCTGATTGTCATCTTCTTGTTGGGGTCGAAAAGAACTATATCGGCGTCCGAACCCACTGCTATGGTTCCCTTTCGCGGGAAAAGACCGAAAATCTTGGCGGCGGCGGTCGATGTAATCTCCACGAAACGATTGAGATTGATTCGACCTTCCACAACTCCGCCATTGAAAATCAGGCTCATTCTGTTTTCTACGCCGGGTCCACCGTTGGGAATTTTGCTGAAATCGTCTTTGCCGAGTTGTTTTTGATCGTTGAAACAGAAGGGGCAATGGTCGGTAGAGACAGTCTGCAGGTCATTCATGCGCAGACCGGTCCAGAGTTCTTCCTGGTTCCATTTCTCTCGAAGCGGCGGTGTCATAACATATTTAGCACCTTCGAAGTCTTTGCTTTCATAGTGAGTGTAGTCGAGGAAAAGATATTGCGGGCAGGTTTCGGCAAAGGCTGGAATGCCTTCGTCTCTGGCTTCTTTGATCTTTTTCAGGGCATCGTAGCAGCTCAGGTGCACTATATAGACCGGCGAACCGGCCATTTCAGCCAGAGCTATGGCGCGGTTGACACCTTCGGCCTCGGCCTTGGTCGGCCTAGTCAGGGCGTGAAACTTGGGTGCAGTGCAACCGCGCTCTAGAGCGTATTGCACTATTTCATTGATAACCACGCCGTTTTCGGCGTGCATGCAGATAAGCGCCCCTTCTTCACCGGCTGTTGTCATGGCTCTAAAAATGGTGGCATCATCGACCAACAAAACGCCCGGGTAAGCCATAAAGAGCTTGAAGCTGGTCACACCTTCGTGGTTGATCAGTTTCTTCATTTCACCCATACGCTCTCGCGGCAGATCGGTGGCGATCATGTGAAAACCATAGTCTATGGCGGCTTTCCCGGCGGCTTTGCCGTGCCAGGTGTCTAGGGCGTCATAGAGCGATTGCCCTTTATTTTGAATGGCAAAGTCGATGATCGTTGTAGTGCCTCCATGGGCGGCTGCCCTGGTGCCGCTTTCAAAGTCGTCGGCCGAGGTGGTGCCGCCAAAGGGCATATCCATATGAGTGTGGGCGTCGATGCCGCCTGGTATGACCAAGAGTCCCTCTGCGTCGATAACCTTGTCAGCTTCCATTTCGAGCGATTCGCCTATTAGGTTGATGCGCTCTCCTTCAATCAAAATGTCGCCAAAATAGTCATCCACAGCGGTTATGACACGGCCGTTTTTGATTAGTGTTCTCATGAGAGCCTCCGCGGCTGAATTTAAGGAACCAACTCAGGGTGGAAATATTAGCTGGAAATTATAAACAATCCAAACGTCTTTCACCTGAGAAGGCGGCATGTCAAGCTGGGGCGGTGGTCTGCGGTGCCGGTTCGGGGCTGCTTCGCTGCTCTGGAAAGGCTTATTTTGCTGTTGTTTGCTTACTTGGCTTTTCTATTTAGAGGGCGCCAAGTTGTTATAAACTTGACTAGATATAGAAAGCGAAAGCGTGCTTGCGCACGGGAGGTTCCTCTTTGAAAGGCGTGACGTCTGAAGTCATTGCTGAAGTGAGAATGCGCGCAGGCATTCTTGAGGTCATATCAGAGACCGTTGTTCTCAAGCGCGCCGGTAAAGATTACAAGGGGCTCTGTCCCTTTCATGGCGAGAAAACCCCATCATTTCATGTAAATGCAGAGAAAGGCATTTTTAAGTGTTTTGGCTGTGGCGAAGGCGGCGATGTTTTTGCCTTTGTGCAAAAGACCAAAGGTCTTGAATTTATTGATTCGGTGCGCGAATTGGCGCGCAAATATGGCGTCAAGCTGGCTGAATCGGTGGAAGATCGCAAAGAGTACGATCGCCGCTCGCAAATTTTGATGCTTTACCAGCAAGCCAGCGAATATTATCTGCGCCTTTTGCGCGACCCTGTGGAAGGCGCTTTCGCCCGTAAGTATCTTGAAGATCGTGGACTTTCGCCTGAAACAATCGAGAAGTTCAAGCTCGGCTATGCCCCAAATAGTTGGGACGGGCTCTTGCGTTTCCTCACCGAGAAGACCAAGGTTTCGGCCGCTACTTTGGAGGAGGCTGGTCTGGTGCGGCGGCGGCAAGAGTCTAGCGGGCATTATGATTTGTTCCGCAATCGTCTTATGATTCCCATTTGCGACAGCGAAGGTCGTGTCATCGCCTTTGGTGGCAGAACCCTGGGCGACGATCAGGTCAAATATCTCAACTCGCCTGAAACACCCATTTATCACAAGGGTTTGCATCTATTTGGTTTTAACCTGGCTAAGGAAGCAATCAAGTCTAAAGACTCGGTGATAGTGGTCGAGGGTTATTTTGACGCGATAACTTCTCATCAGTTTGGCTTTACCAATACTGTGGCTACTCTCGGCACGGCGCTTACCGAGCAACAGTCTAAGCTCTTGGTGCGTTACACCGAAAGCAAGCGAGTTTATCTGTCTTTCGACGCCGATGCCGCCGGTGTACGAGCCGTAGAGCGCGGTATCGAGATGCTCAGCCAAATTGCCGAAGGCATCGGCATCGAATTGCGGGTCATTGCCATACCCGGCGGTAAAGATCCTGATGAATGTCTGCGCTCCGGACCGACCGGTGTAACTTCCTTTCAAGCGGCCATAGATAAAGCGGCGTTGATGGTCGATTATCAACTAGAACAAGCGGTTAAGGGCATTGATTTGCATTCGCGTCTAGGTCGAATTGATGCCGCCCGTAAGATTGTGCCCATCTTGGCTCTGATCAAAAATGCCGTTGGTCGAGGCGAATACATTAGGCTCTGGGCCATGAAATTGCAGGTGCGAGAAGAAGAAATATTGGCCGATGTTGGTCAATATCGGCGAGCCAATCGCATGGACCGTGATGCCTATTCGTACAACAATAAGCAAAGCCAGTTCAGACCCGGCCAATATTCACAAAATCAGTATTCGCAGAATCAGTATTCGCAAAATCAGGGTTACCAGCGCCAGTATAAGCAGGGTCAATATAATCAGGGGGCTAATCAAAATCAGTATGGCAAGAGTCAATATCAAGGCAATGCCCCCGAGCAAGACCCCTTTCTAGAGGTTGGCGACTCACTTGCCGATGATTCAAGCCTGAATAATTTTCGCGGCGAAGAATTCGAGAAAGAAGTCAGGGTTGTCAGTAAATCGGGGGACGGTGCGGGCGATGGCAGAATGGCGGCGCCCAAGCAGATGCGTATTGAGCCTCCGCAATACACTAATTCTGGTCCACCGCCCTTTCAGCCGCAGTCCCAGCAATTTGGCGGTTTTAAGAAAAACAACAAGAATTTCAAAAAAGGCAAGCACGAGAAAGACATAGCCGATGAAGAGACCATGCCTATGCCTCTTTCAGCCATGGGGCCGGCCATGCGTCGTGGTCCCCTTTCTGGTTCGATGGAAGCCGAAAGGCAGCTTCTCGCCCTTTATCTCACTTCGCGCGAGGACTATGACATAGCCTATGCCGCTCTCGCCGAGGAGCGCTTCTTGAGCCCTAGTCACCAGGAAATCAAGAATGCCGTATATGGCGTCGGGACGACCTTTTCGACAATTGAAGATTTGCAGTACCAGCTTATGGACCGCCTTGCCCCCGACCCTACCGCCACCAAGTCTTTGGTCGAGGTAATTCTAAAATGCGAGGAATTTAGAAAACAAAAAGTGCCGGTACAGGTTGTTTTGAAAGAATCCCGGGCAAGATTAATAAAGGAGCGCTTGTCGCTCTTGATTACCGGCGCTCGCGGACAGCTTTCTATGGAGGAGGATGAGAGCAGGGCCACCCAATTGCAGGGTAGAATAAAAGAACTCTCCACTCTTGATTCGATGGTATTGCCCAAAATTGAGACTCTAGAAGAGTTGGAAGACTTGAAGCGCAAACTGGACGCCATAGAGGACGAAATAAATAGTTCGGACAAGACGGAGACCCATGTGTGACTAAGGGCAAAGATAAAGAAGATAGTTTCATTCAAAAGTTGGATAAGTTAGAAGTGTCAGGAAAACAAAGAGAATCAGGATTAGAAGAGCTGCTTTCCCCCGGGGAAAATGAGCTGGACGAGGAAATGCCCAGTTTGCCCGAGGCTAGTTCCGAGGATACTTTCGAGTTCAAGGACGACCTCGAAGACGATCCAGAGCGTTTTGAAGAGAAAGTCTCCCAAGGTCTTTCCTCCGATGATCCAGTCCGTATGTATTTGCGTGAGATCGGTCGCATTCCGCTGCTCACCGCCGACCAAGAAATTGAACTGGCTCGTAAGATTGAAATGGGCGGTGCCGAGGGCGCCATCGCCAAGAGACGGTTGGTGCAGGCTAACCTGCGTTTGGTTGTCTCTATTGCCAAGAAGTATGTGGGAAGAGGCATGCTCTTCCTTGACTTGATTCAAGAGGGCAATATGGGCTTGATTCGTGCTGCTGAAAAGTTCGACTATGAGCGCGGCTATAAATTCAGTACCTATGCCACCTGGTGGATTCGCCAGGCGATTACCCGCGCCATTGCCGACCAGGCTCGCACTATTCGTATACCGGTGCACATGGTCGAGACCATCAATAAACTGAAAAAGGTGACCAGAAAGCTTCAGCAAGATAAGGGCCGCAAGCCCACCGAAGAAGAAATTGCTGAATCGATGGAGATTAGCATCGCCAAGCTGCGCGACATCATTAAGGTGGCCCAGGAGCCGGTCTCTCTAGAAACGCCAATCGGTAAAGAAGAAGACAGCAAACTCGGCGATTTTATCGAAGATAGAGACGCCGAAACCCCGGCTGCCTCAGTCACCCAAGATTTACTGCGCGAAGATATTCATGAAGTAATGGCCTCACTTTCGCCTAGAGAAAGAGACGTGCTCAGGCTTCGTTTTGGGCTGGACGACGGCAGGCAGCGTACTCTGGAAGAAGTTGGGCAGTTGTTTGGAGTCACCAGAGAGCGTATTCGCCAAATTGAAGCCAAGGCTCTCCGTAAGTTGCGGCATCCTAATAGAAGTAGAAGGTTGAGAGAGTATATCGACTAGCAAATTTAGCCGGTCGCCTTATTCGTCTAATTCAGATTGCTCGTCGAGCCACTCCAGCACTTCGGGTGGTCGTCTGATTTCTTCGAGAATTTCATAGAGCTTGGCTGCATCTTGGGCGGCTACATTTTTTTCGGGCACCGAAACGACCTTAACCGTTATCGCCCTAGCGCCAAGCTCAATATGAACTTTATCTTCAGCTTTGAGAACGAGCGAAGCTTTCGCCGGTCTTTCGTTGATATAAACTCTTCCCTGCTCACAAGCCATTTGGGCTACAGTTCTGCGCTTGATAAGCCTTGAAACTTTCAGCCATTTGTCAATTCTCATGCGGTCCTCTTTTTGAAAATGCTCACCAGTGCAGGGCTTTGCTAAATAGTGAACATTGCGATTTTTCAAGAGTTTAGTGCAGATTTTCTGCCCAAAAATCTTTTTGAGGTGTATGCTCTAATTTTAAAAGGCAACCCCTCAGATAGAGCGCGAGCATTCGCCCGTACATTACAAAGCTTTGTTCAACCATAGTAAATCAGCTTCTTCCAATTGCAAATCGCCGAGCAAGTCAGCGGCTTCCGGTCATTCGCTTGAGAGTGTCTTGACCTCTGGCATTTTGCCACTAGTCATTTGTTGCGCTCTCAGTTTTAGTCTGACCGGTTGCGGCGAACACAGCAAACCCGAACCCGAAAAGAAAACAGAGACGAGTTCGACCTCAAAAATCATTCCTTTATCTGAAGAGACAGCTAAGAAAATCGAGTTTAAGACCGAAAAGGTGGTCAATAGAGACGTTATTGTGCCCCTGCACCTGACTGGACGCATTGAAGCCGATTATGGCGCCTCTGTAGACGTTTCGGCGCGTATTGCCGGCCGCATTACCGATATCCAAGTAAAGCCTGGGGACATTGTTGCCCGTGGTCAACTGCTCGCTATGGTCGACAGTCCGCAGGTCACCGACTTGCAGGGCGAACTGGTCGAGGCCACCTCTAAGCTTGGCATAGCAGAAGCTCATGCCGACCGCGAAAGACAGATTTATGAAGAGTATCTGGAGCGCCCCAAAGGTCTCTTAGATGCCCGCGCCCTTATGCAAAATACCCGAGTGCAGGCTGAACTGGCTGAGTTGGAGTATCAGAGACAGGAAGGTCTCTATAAAGAGAAAATTGCTGCCACTAAAGATTATTTAGCCGCTAAGGCTGCCCTTGCTAAAGCCAAGGTCGACTATGAAAATGCCTCAACCGCTCTGGCTCGTGAAGAGCAGCTCTATAAAAACCGTGCCTTGATGAAGCGCGACTATCAGCTTGCCATCGCTGAAGTGACTCGTATGAAGCAGCATGTCAATACTATTGTCAAACGTCTTGATTTTTTGGGCGCTGATCGCTCCATGACCCAGAAAGTTCTTAAAACAGGCAATATCAATGGCTTGGTGCGTATAGTCGCCCCTATTGCCGGTGTTGTCAGTAAGTATGAAATCGGTGTCGGTGAAATGGTGCAGCCCGATATTTCTATGTTTAAGATTACCGACCTGAAGACTGTGCAAGCCAGTGCCGATCTGCCCGAAATTGATTTGCGCCGGGTGCGCATCGGTGACACAGTCAAAATAAATGTTCCGAGTTTTCCTGATCGTCTCTTTGAAGGTCGAATCAGCTTCATTTCACCCGATGTCAATCCACTCACAAGAACGGTGCCCATCAGAGCCCGCCTGATCAACACTACTGGTTTGCTCAAAGCTAATATGTATGCCGAGATTGATTTGGAAGGTGCTTCACGCAACTTCCTCGCCTGCCCGAAAGCGGCTATACAAGAGCGCGACAATCGCAAGGTCGTCTTCGTCAAACATCCCGACGGCTATGAAGAAAGACCAGTGACTTTAGGCGTCATTGGTGAAGACTACATTGAAGTGAAGTCTGGACTGACCGACGGAGAGACTGTGGCCACCCAGGGTTCACTTATGCTCAAGACCGAACTGAGCTATAGAAATTAAAGCCAGAGGCGCTCTAAATAATTCATGATCAAATTAATTAGATTCGCGCTCAAACAAAGATTGCTTACTGTGGCAGCCGCCCTTGGTGTGGCTGGTTTCGGCGTTTATAGCGCCATGAATATCCCCATCGACTCATTTCCCGATGTCTCCAACGTGCAGGTGCAAATCATCACCGAGCCCGAGAGTATGGCCACCGAAGAAGTGGAAGCTCTAGTCACTTTTCCCATCGAGAATGGTCTCAATGGCTTGCCCAAAGTAAACAAGATTCGCAGCAATTCAAGCTTTGGTTTGTCTGTGGTGACGGCAATTTTCGACGACGATGTCGATGTTTACTGGGCGCGCAATCTTGTTCAGCAAAGGCTTTCGCAAATTGAGCTGCCGCAGGGCTCGGCCAAGCCGGTGCTCGGTCCGGTTGTTTCCACCTTTTCGAACGTCATGTCTTACTATCTTACTTCCGATAGACATGATCTAGTTGAGCTGCGCACCATTCAAGACTGGCAAGTGGCAAGACGTTTGCGCGCCGTGAACGGTGTCGGCAATGTGGTCAGCTATGGTGGTTATGTCAAACAATATCAAGTGCTCGTTAATCCGCATTTGATGAAAGGCTTCGACATCACCATTCAAGATGTCATCCATGCCTTGCAGACCAATAACTTAAATGCCGGTGGTAACTTTATCGAGCGCGGCGGCGAAGAGATTATCATTCGCGGTCTTGGTCGCATTGAAAGTGTGCAAGACATCAAAGATGTTTTGCTCAAGTCGGTGGACGGCACTCCGGTCAAGATTGGACAAATCGCCACAGTCGAGATCGGTCCGGCTTTCCGGCGCGGTTCGGCCTCGATGAATGGCAACGGTGAGACAGTCACCGGCGTGGTCTTGACCCGCAAAGGCGTCAACACCAAAGCTGTGGTTGAGCGCGTCAGAGACGTGGTCGATGAGATTTCTAAAGAGTTGCCCGACGGCGTCAAGATTCATGTTTACTATGACCAGAGCGCCCTGGTGGACAAAACCATCGAGACTGTAAAAGAAGTCTTGACCTTGGGCGGTTCCTTGGTGATCTTGGTTTTGGGCGCTATCTTGCTCAACTTGCCTTGTTCTCTGATTGTAGCTGTGATTATTCCCCTGGCTCTGCTTTTCAGCTTCATCATGATGAAGCACACTGGTCTGACTGCCAACCTGATGACCCTTGGTGCAGTCGACTTTGGTGTGATCGTCGATGCCGGCGTGGTAATGGTCGAGAACATATTTAGACATTTGGCCGAAGAACAAGAAAAGATTCACCACGGCCTAATATCCAAAGAAGAATACGAAAGAAATCGCTTTTCTGTGGTTTACACGGCAGCCAAAGAAGTGGGTAGCCCAATTTTCTTTGCTATTGCCATCATTATTGCTGTCTATCTGCCGCTCTTTACCCTAGAGGGTGTGGAAGGGCGAATGTTTACGCCTCTGGCGCTTAACTATATCTACGCTCTTTCCGGCGCCTTGGTCGTCTCGCTCACTGTCATACCGGTGCTCTGTTTCTGGTTTATGCGCGGCAAGATTGTGGAAAGGCCGAGCCCGATTATCGAAGGCTTTCGTAAGTTTGCCGAACCGGCTTTGTATAAGTCTCTCAAGCATCCGCGTATGACTATTGCCGGGGCACTGGCGCTGCTTTTCTTCTCCTTTTGTCTCTTCCCATTTCTTGGTTCGGAGTTCATTCCCTCACTGGATGAAGGTTCCATTCTTTTGCGCACCAAGCTCTCCGCCAGTGTTTCTCACACTGAGTCACGCCGCGTCGCAACCATTGTAGAAAAAACCTTGATGGAGTTCCCGGAAGTGGACGTGGTCGTCTCAAAGATTGGACGATCTGGTATGGGCGGTGACCTCGAAGGTGTCGACAACGCCGACGTTTATGTCGGCTTGAAACCCAAGAGCGAATGGAAGACCACCCACGATAAAGAAGACTTGGTCAATAGAATGGCCGACAAAGTGGATAAAATCCCCGGCTTGATTTATAGCTTTTCGCAGCCTATCGCCGACATGATCGATGACTTGGTGGCCGGTATCAAAGCCGACCTCGGTATCAAAGTCTTTGGCGAAGACCTTGTGACGCTCAACAATATCGCCTCTAAGATTGAAAAAATCGTTAGAGAAGTGCGAGGCTCTGCCGATGTGCAGAAAGAACATTTGCTCGGCTTGCCCCAGCTCAATATCAAACTGCGCCGCGATGTTATCGCTCGTTATGGTCTCAATGTCGATGATGTGCAAGAAATTGTCGCTACTGCATTAGCGGGACGGCAAGTGACTGAAGTGGTGGAAGGTACCAAGCGCTTTGGTCTATTGGTGCGCTTCCCGGTCATGTTTAGAGATACCCAGGAAGATATCGAATCGATTTTGGTGGACACCCCCCAGGGTGGTAAAGTGCCCCTCAAGCAATTGGCCGAAATTACCAATACCAGCGGTACAGTCATGATCAACCGCGAAGATGGACAGCGTCGTACAGCTGTTTTGGCTAATGTGCGTGGTCGAGATCTCGGCAGTTTTGTGGAAGAAGTACAAGCCCGCGTCAATAAAGAAGTAGAGATACCCAAGGGTTACAGGGTAGTCTGGGGCGGTCAGTTTGAGAACCAGCAAAGAGCTATGGCTCGTCTTTGTATGGTGGTGCCGGTGGTGCTGCTCTTGATCTTTATCTTGCTCTTCGCATCTTTCAATAGTTTGCGCAATGCCGGACTGATCATGCTCAACGTACCCTTCGCCATTATCGGCGGTATCATTGCCCTGCTTGTCTCTCACCAACCCATTTCGGTGCCCGCCATTATCGGTTTTATCGCCTTGTTCGGTGTGGCTGTGCAGAACGGTGTAATCATGGTCAGCTATATTATGCAACTTGAAAAACAAGGTATGCCGGTCTTGCAAGCAACCTTGGAAGGTGTGAAAGTGAGGATGAGACCGGTATTGATGACCGCACTTGTGGCGATGGTCGGCTTCCTGCCCTTGATTTTCTCGCATGGTACCGGTGCCGAAGTGCAAAGACCGCTAGCCACTGTGGTCTTGGGCGGGCTATTCACCTCGACCATTCTTACTTTGATTGTTTTGCCGACTCTTTATACTCTAATAAATAAAGATCCCGACGAAGCGCCGACGGCAGGTAATAACGGCGGCTCAGGCACTGACGCCAAAGAAAAGCCGGCACAGACAGTGCATCCGAGCGAGAGCTGAGTCAGTTATTTGAGAGCGGCGCCCACCAAAATAGAGTGTGGTCCGTGAAAGCCCACCAGACTTTTCCCGGGCTCGTTTTGCGGCAGTGCCGTTGGCTTTTCGACAATCATGGCCGCCACTAGGTGATTGAACAGTCTCAGCCAATCTGGGCTTTGTTCATTTTCTTTCTCTCTGGCAAAAGAGATAAGTTGTCTAGATGTACCCCAACGTCTGCGCAGCCGCATGCCGTCGAATTTCCTTTCGTCGGCTGTGCCCTGACTTAATCTTGGCCCGTTTGAAAAATAGCGAGCTTGATAGACTTCTTTGACGCATCCGCCCAATTGCCAGATTCTGAAACAAAAGTCTTGCGCTTGTGCTTCTTCTGTCAAAAAGGAAGAATCTATCGGGCTGCCGGCGGCATCTTTCTCTATTTCTAGTTTGCTCTTATTGGTATCGATTGTAACCAGTTGATTTTTGATATCTTGGGGAAAGTCGCCTAAAACAAGGGCTTTTGGCAAGAGCATACCGCTAAATTCGTGCCAGGCAAGGTTGTCGTCTTTGCGGCTGAGCGACGCATCGGAGCGGGCCGGCCCCGCCTGTCTTACTTCTGCTCTGGCGCAAAGCACGGTCATTAGCTTTGCCCTTGGGTCGAGCTTTTCATAGGCTTGGGCGAGTTTATAAAGACAGTCAGAGGCAGGCAAGCTGTCTGTGTTCAAGACAAAGAGCAAGTCGGCATTTGAACCCATGGCTATTTTTTTGAGGGCACGACCGCGGTTTGAAATAGCCAGGGACGAGAGACTGTGCTGCTTCAAAATGCAATCACTGGCGTGTGGCGGTGTTTTGTCCAGGCTGCCTCCCGAAAGGAAGCGAAAGCTGCGAAAGTCGCTTGCCGTCATAGGCGGACTGGCTTTGTCGGCGCTGTCGCTATACTCAATCTGGTCTTTCTCGGCTTCTCCAGAAACAAACCAAAATTTCAATTTTGCCTTGGGATAGTCTATGTTGCGCAAGGCGGCATGATAAAGGTCACAAGCCTTTTGCAGCGCCGTTTCAAGCACGACTATGTCGACAGTTGGCAGATTATTTTGAGAGTTTTCTTGAGCGCTATTTTGGGTCAATGTGGCTTGCACAATAAACTGATAAGTATCTCCTTCCGGATCACAGTCAAGCAAGTTCTTAAGCTCTGCCAAGTTCTCGGGCAGGGCATTGGCTGCGGCAAAGGAAACTTCGGTGGAAGAAGTGTTCCAGCGGTTTCTTTCTATTTCATCGATGCGATAGCCGCTTTTGATAAAGAGGTCTTCCAATAAACTGCGGGTGAAAAATTTGACATGGGTATGGTCGAGCAGTCCCATGGGGCGGAAGGGCAGGCGGCCGGTAAGGAGAGCCATTTTGATGTCGCCATGCCCGGCATGGGGTATAGAAGCAACAATCTTGCCCCCATCAGCAAGTATTTTGCTTATTTGGCGCAGAGTGGTCGCGGGGTCGCGCAGATGTTCGAGTACATCGGCAAGCAGGACCGCTTCAAATTTCTCACCGGCAAATTCAACACTGAGGTCGGCAAAGTCTAAGTCTAGCACTCTCACATCAAGACCCTTGTCTCGGGCTTTTTGGGCTGCGGCAGGGTCGATTTCCACTCCGGTGACGCGGCAGCCAAATTTTTCCTGCATGGCTTGGGTGAGATAACCGGTGCTTGAACCTAGCTCCAGCACTCGCTTTGACTTGCCAACCCGGTGCAAGAGACGGCCATAATGGCTGTCTTCTTCGAACTCATCTTGCTTATAGTCGTATCTCAGACTCGAGTCGGCGACGGCTTCTCTGTTTTCTGTTTCAAGCATGGGCGGCGTCTCATCTAGAGCTTACAGCACCATATTCTAAGAGAGTCTGATTTTTCTAGCATTAGCCAACTATATAACTTGCTTGGCTCTTCTTGGCTTTTCTTGCCTAAGAGGCTTTCTTTGGCGCTCTAGGCTTCCATTTGAGAGTGCAGATTCCGCCGCTGCAGTCTTGGTTTAGTTGATTGTCCTGACTGGCTTTTGGGACCTGGTGTTCTGACATTTCTAGATTTTCTTTAGCCGCTTTGGCTTCTTTTGCTGTAAATCCAGAGTTTTTTGGGTTGAAAGACGTGTTCATCTAGACCTCCAGCCGGCTTGTGGCGGTAAACATTGGTTACTTCGTGTGAATTGACAACAGAAAATGAGACGGAATTAGGGAGGCGATGTTCCCCATATCTTAGAATCTAAGTGTGTCGGCCCGAACTAGACGAGAGTTCAGATAAGACTTATGGAATTGAGCAGATTAGCCCTGAGAAAAAGCCTTTTAAGCAAGAGACCGGCTTGTCTAGCCGCCGCTCTAGCGATTTCTTCGCTACTGGCTGTTTCATCTGCCCAGAGTGCGCCTCTCTCTCTCAAGGAAGGGCAGCTCAATGTCAATCAAGCGGCCGATAAACTGGGACGTTTGCAATTGCCCCAGGGGCAAGTCAAGATTGCGGGCAGCGATTTGAGTATCAAAGCTGTTCCAGACTGGCTTTTTGATAGACACACAGTGTTGAGCGGACAGGTCGTCTCGGCAAACTATGACGCCTCCAGTCAGTCGGTCTCTGCCTTAACCTATTTTACTGGTGGCGATTGGCTCTCTGAGCTTACTTCTGGTCGCAAGCGGGCTAAAGAGACCATCACTCTCAAGAGCGGTTCTTCTTTGACCGGCAATGTGCGCTCGGTGAGCGGCGGTAAGTTGAATTTTGAAGTTCTGCCCGGTCAGGTTCAGGCTCTGGCTCTTTCTGATATCCAATCTATTAGCTCGCCATTTGCCTTTCGTCTCGATTTCAAGGTCGGCGATGTCAAACTCAATCCCGACACACAAGAACTAACTGCCGAGGCGGCATCGGTGGCTCTGCGCTCACCCCAAGCTGGTCCGGCGCCGGGGTCTAATAAAGCTATTCTCACTGCTTCTTCCGGTCTTTCTTTAGGCAATAGGGGCGAGACTTATTTGCCTGCTTCGCGGCTTCCCGGTACAGAAGGCGGTATCACCAAGAACAAGATTGCCGGCATGATCGCCATGGACACCATCAATACTCTTGCGCCAATTGTCGCTATTCCCCTTGTGGTGCCGCTCGGCGAAAGAGGCGCCATCAATAAACTGAATTCCTTTCAACAGGCCGACATAGCCAACTATGTCTTCAATTTCCCGACTGTGCCAAGTTCGGTTTCAAGATTCTAGACAAGCTATTTTGCAAGCTAGCTTTTGGGAAAGCGTCGGGCTACTCTAAAGCCTTCATATCGGCTTTGCCGGTTTCTATGTGGATGAAACGGCTGATTGGAATGGCATAGACTATGCCATCTCCCTTTTGATGGGTGCGCACAGTGTTTGCCATAATTTCCATTACTTCATCAGCACGGGCGTCGTTGACCGCCACATCTACTCTTACGCGGGGCATGGCGCTCACCGGCTCATCGGCCACATTCACCGAGCCTTCCACATCAATAACTGTATAGCCTGGCACATTGGCTTTGCGCAGGGCGCGGGTCAGTCTGTCCACCATAAAGGGTTGAATTATCGCCGTCACTAACTGCATTTATATATTTGTCCTTGAATAGGCTTTTGGGCATAAGCTTTTGGGCTTTGACTTTTGGGGCTTAAGTGCTTCGCTTTATTTGCTCAGGCGCTGCAATGCCATACCGAGCAGTTTAAGACTGCCTTCTTCGGCCACAGTCTCGCCTTCATTTAGACCGCTCAAGACTTCCACATTGTCCCCTAGGCTTCTACCTGTTTCTACCCGTCTTTCATAAAAATCACCGCTTTTGCGCACATATACAACACTAGCTTCACCGACTTGTTGTATGCATTTGCTAGGCAGAAAGAGGGCTGAGGCTTTGCCGGTCTCGATTGTCAGGGTGCCGAACATCTCTGGTTTCAATATTCTTTCTTTGTTTTCAATCGTGGCTCTAACCGGCAGGGTGCGGGTCTCTGTTTCGATATGAGAGTCGATAAAGTTGAGGTGGCCGGGGAATTCCAGGCTGGGATAGCCCTCGACCTGCGCCTTAACACATAGACCGCATTTGACCTTGCTCACATCTCTTTCGGAAAGCTGGGCGGTAAGCCAGACCTGTGAGAGGTCGGCGATAATGAACAAAGTTTTGCCGGCTGAAATGATCTCGCCTGGATCGGCGTCTCTCATGGTCAAGACCCCGGAGCGCGGCGCCCTTATTTCAAAGAGATGGTGTACCTCGCGGGTTTTAATCACCCGGTCGATTTCGTGACGCTCGATGCCAAAAAGCTTTAATCTCTGCACGCAAGCTTCAGTGGCTGCCGATTGCTTGTCCGAAATGGCTCTCAGTGCTGCCCGCTCTTGTTCTAATTCGTTTTCAGCGAGTTCTAGATCAGCGCGAGAGCCGATTTTTTCTTCCAGCAGTAGTTTTTTGCGTTCATAGATTTTCTCAGCCAGCTGCATTTTTACTTGATATTGTTTGCGTTCGGCTTCCAACTCGAGCAATTTGCTTATCAATTCACTTTCAATTTGACCGACTTCGTCTGATCTAATTAGCCCCAATAGCTGCCCTTTGCTAATCTCGTCGCCGTGTTGCACGTGCACGTCTTCGACTCGCCCAGGCACTAGAGATGCGACCGGCGTGGTCATATTGGGGTTGGCTTGCACCACTGCCGGTATCTTTAATTCTTCGGGCAGGGTACGGCGCACTACTTCTATAGTGCGTAAATCCATTTGTTTGGCCTGCTCATTTGTGATTTTGAGAGGATCTTCGGCGCTTACATCGGGGCGAACTTCGCCGGGCGGTTTCTTAAATAAACTGCTTTTGGGTTCGCCGCCTTCCTGCGCACAGCCTGCGAGATTGACGATTAGAAAGCCGGCGGCGACAGCCTCAATTGTTCTTGCCCTTGCTTTGCTTAGCTCTTTCATAGATTTTTTCGCTCTACTTTCCACTGATATCGCTCAATTCTGCTCTTATCGAAGTCCGGCTGCCGCTGCCTGATTTCTTCCCGGGGCTGGGTCCAAATTTTAAATATAGGGCGGGTAATACATAGAGTGTCAGTAAGGTGCAACTGATCAAGCCGCCGATAATGACAATGGCAAAGGGTTTTTGGGTCTGTGATCCGATTTCATTAGAGAGTGCGGCGGGCAAGAGCCCCACTGCCGCTATGGTGGCGGTCATCAGCACTGGGCGCATGCGCACCAGTGAACCTTGATAGATGGCTTCTTCGATGCTGAAGCCCTCATGACGCATTTCGTTGACAAAAGAAACCAGCAGAATGCCGTTCTTCACCGCCAGTCCAAAGAGAGCGATCAAGCCCACCCCGGCAGATATAGAAAAGTAAGTATGGGTGAGAAAAAGGGCACAAATAGCGCCGATAGCCGCAAGCGGCACAACCGAGAACATCACTATGGCACCGCCCAAGGTGCCGCAAGAGAGATAAAGAATGATGATTATGAGCACCAGGGTAACAGGCAAGATAATAGCCAGTTGGTGCGAAGCTTCTCTTTGTCTTTGAAATTCACCGGTCCATTTAACGCTGTAAGACTCAGGCAGGTTGAGTTCCTTTTGCACACGCGCTTGGGCGTCTTCTACAGCCGTAGCCAGGTCTCGCCCTCTTACATTGGCCCTGATAGTAGCCATGCGTGAGCCGGCTTCACGCCAAATCTGAGTGGCGCCGTTCATAGTCCTTAGAGAAGCTAATTGACTGAGGGGCACTTTTTTGCCGCTTGGTGTATCGACCAGAACGTCTTTCAAAGCTTCTTGACTGTTGCGGTAAGGGGCGGCTAGGCGCACCATCAAATCATAACGGCGCTCGCCTTCAATGACGGTGGAAGCGCTGGCGCCGCCAATAGCAATTTCCACCAACTCTTTCAGGTCGTCTTCTGATAGTCCATATCGGGCTGCCTGGGCGCGGTCGATTTCAATGACAAACTGTGGTTGGCCAAGCAAGGGGTCGACGATTACATCGACTATACCAGGGGTTTCGCCCATGATATGTCCGACTTGTCTGCCTAGTTTTTCCAGCTCGGCTAAATCTGGTCCGGCTATTTTGGCTACAAGCGAACCCTGCACTCCGGAAAGGGCTTCGTCGAGAGTGGTTTGAATATATTGGGTGAAATAGAAGCCCACACCCGGTATCTGCTCTAGATCTTTGCGCATGGCGGCAATCAAGAGTTCTTTGTTCTCCTTAAACTCCGGCCGCCATTCTCTTGCCGGCTTTAAGTCTACATAGTGTTCTTGGTCGGCAAACTTAGCCGGGTCGGTGCCGTCATCCGGGCCTCCTTCCTGGGACAAAACTTGTCTTACTTCCGGGTACTTCTCTATCAAAGTAGTACGAATGCGTCTGGCTACTTTGACGCTTTCTTCAAGGGTGACCGAGCCGGGTTTGAGAGTGGCTCTCAGCCAGATATTACCTTCTTCCAGGTGGGGTAAAAACTCACTGCCGATATTACCGAACAAAAGTGCTGCACCGCTCACAGCCAGGGCGGCAAAGCTTATCACCACAAGAGGGTGCTTGAGCGACCAGCCTAAGGTCGGCTTGTAGATAAAGCGAGCAATTGCCACCAGTGGTGATGTCGATTCTTTTACCGGTTTCTTGACCATAAAGAAAGACATCAGCACAGGTATCAAGGTCAAGGCGACAAAGCCGGCTCCAATCAAGGCTGTGACCATGGTGATGGCAAGCGGCTTGAACAGCTTGCCTTCTACTCCTGAGAAAGTAAAGATGGGCAGGAATGTAGCGATGATGGTGATGATGCCGAAGACAATCGGTCCGCCCACTTCGCGGGCCGATTCACCCAGCAAAATGAGCCTTTCACCGGGTGACAAGTCTTGTCCTTCTTGCGATAGGCGCCTGACTATGTTTTCGGTCATGACTACGGCCGAATCTACCAAAATGCCGAAGTCTATGGCTCCTAGAGACAAGAGATTGGCCGGTACGCCCATAAGAGTAAGACAGATAAAGGCAATCAAGATGCTCAGTGGAATGACCACGGCGGTGATCACTGCTGAACCCAGGTCGGCTAGAAAGACGGCCAGCAGCACTACCACCAGGCTGATGCCCATGGTGACGTTATTGCCTACTGTTTGCAGGGTTTGATTAATAAGTTTGTCACGGTCATAGAGCGGAGCCAGCTGAACACCTTTTGGCAATTGTTCTTCGATGGCGGGCAGTCTACTCTTTAGAGCTTTCAAGACTTGGGTGGGGTTTTCGCCTCTACGCAAGAGGACGATGCCTTCCACCACATCGTCTTCATAATCTTTGCCTACTTGTCCGCGCCGCACGAGTGGTCCGATTTTTACATCAGCCACATCAGAGACTCGCACCGGAGTGCCCTGCGGTGTCGCTTTGATGACGACATTTTTGATGTCGTCGAGATTTTTGATTAGCCCCAGCTGTCTGATTATCAAGGCTGAACCATTATGTTCTAAAAAGCCTCCGCCAGTGGTGGCGTTAGATTTGCTTACTGCGTCAAAGACTTCCTTGAGGGTGATGCCGTAGGCCTTTAATCTATAGGGGTCGACATTGACTTGATAAGACTTGGTCGGCCCGCCGGCGCTGACCACGCCTATGACACCGGGAATTTGTCGGAAAAGCTTTTCCAGCTCCCATTGCTGGATGGAGCGCAGACCCATCGAACTATAGTAAGGGCTGTGCAAGCAGTATCTATATATCTCGCGCAAAGAACCCACTTCCGGCTCCAGTCGCGGGTTGACGCCATCGGGTAGACTGGCGCCCTGAATGCGCTCAAGCACCTGCTGTCTTGCCAGGGTGGTGGGAGTAGTGTCTGAAAAGGTCGAGATGATGACCGATAAACCATAAATAGAAATTGAGCGCAGAGCGGTTTGTCCGGGTATTCCATTCATCTCTTTTTCAAGGGGAATGGTGACTAGTTTTTCTATCTCTTCCGGACCTTTACCAGGGACAAGACTAATCACCCGCACTTGCGGGTTGGCAAGTTCGGGATAAGCTTCAATAGGTAGAAGTTTCCAGGCGATAACTCCGGCTATAAATACGGCAATGCAGGCAAACAGGGTGAGATAACGACCCTTGATGGCTGCATCGATAAAGTCATCTATAGTCTGAAGCATCTAATTCCAGGCTGGTCCTCAATAAAAAGCATTCAGCTTATTGTCTCAGAAGATTGTTGTGAACTTGTGATGAAAGACCCAGGGTTAGTCAGGGCTAAATAGAGTAAAGAGAACTCTAATACTCAAGCGGTCTGCCGCAAGCCTGTTCCAACTCAGTATAGGCGTCTTGATAGAGTCTAACGGCATCAAGATATTGCCCTCTGATGTTGATGTTAGCCTGCTGTACTTGCAAAGTGGCGGTGATGTCCGACTGTCCTACTTCATAACTGCGTCTGGCCAAGCGTGCTACTTCAGAAGAGTCGGCCAGTACGTGATCTTGATAGACCTTGAGTTTTTGTCTGGCAGCCAATACATTGTTGTAAGCCGACGAGACCTGCTGACTGACTATGTTCTTCTGGCTATCCATTTCATATTTAAGCTGTTTGCCGAGGGCTTTGAGGCGGAAAATTTCGCCTTGGTTCCAGTTCGTGGCCGGGGTTTCAATATTGAGCGAGACATAAATTGAATTGAGTTTGGGACCTGTGGGGGCGTTGCCTGATTCTGATGAACCGAAGCTCACCTGTGGGTTGGGAACGATATTTCCGTAGGCGGTTCTGAGGTTGGCTTCGTTCAGCTTTTGCTTTTGAGCGATGCTCTTCAACTCCAACCTTTGTTCCATAGCTTTGCCGATAAAGAAGTCCAGGGGCTTCATTTCTTGAGTAAAGTCGGGCAAAAGCTGGTTCTTCTGATTTTCATCGAGCACCACTGAGCGTTGCTCTTGCAGGAAGGCCGGCAATCTAGGCACATTAATGGGCGTCTCGGGGGCGCGTCCCATGATTATGTTGAGCTGCTGTTTGGCTCTTATAACCCTTCTTTGTCCCACCTGTCTTTCCACGTCGGCTTGCGAAGTAGCCAGCCTCGCCTTTAAGACGTCCAATTCAGGCACGTCACCAGCCTGGAAGCGTTTTTCCGAGACTGTGGAAAGGCGGCTAGCCAAGTCATACAAAGAATTGAGTGTTTCCACTGTTTCTTGTGCGACCACCACTTCGGTATAAGCGCGACGTACATCTGCCCGGAGGCTCCAGAGCAGGGCCATCAAGTCGGTCTTGGCTTGGTCCACCAGTCTTTTAGTGGCAAGAAGACGAAAGACCAGTTTCCATGGTGGTTCCCAATTGAATGTCGGACCTAATCTCTTCACCTGTTCGGCATAGGGACCACGGTCGAAGAAGATGCCCGGGTTCGGCTGGGCGGTGGCTTCAGCAAAAGCGGACCGGGTTATATTGAGCTGGGCTCTTATGGCTGAGGCCCGGGGGCTTTTCACCAAGGCTTCGTCCAGTGCTTGCAAAATAGATGTGCCCGGACCGCTTTCACTACGGTTGTTTTCTTCGGTGAACTGCACGGTGCCCAGCACTTTGGCATTGGTTGGGCTTTCAATAGGCGGCTTTAAGTCTAGAGCTTGAATCGGGCTGGCATTAATCGTACTCGAATTTGTAGACGGGGAAGGGGTGGAGCCTGAGTCCGACTGGCTTTGGGGTAAAAACTTGCTCTGGTCTATAGTTGGGCTTTGTACGGGTTTAAGAACCGGATTTTGGGCCAGAGTGTCCAAAATACCCTCTTTTGAGGGTACATAAACTTGGGCAGGTAAACGCGAAGCATTCGCTTCTTTCGGTCCTGCTCCTTGCGCTAAAGCCGCCGACGCGCTCGTGAGAGTGGTGGCGAGCATTAGAAATCGTATAGATTGTGACAGGGTGGACAGTTGTGGATACCTATCTAGTACTTATTACAAACTCGATTTCAAACTTGATTTCAAAGTTTAGTTCAGGTTTTTCTCTAACCGGCACAAGTATAACGGGTTCTCTTGGGCTGACTTCTTCTTATAATCTGCTAACATTGGGCTTTGTACCGGCTGGTTCTGGTCTAAAGCCGAGCCCGCTTGCAATCCAGGTTAGAGAGGCGGTGGTTGTAAGGGGAGTGCAGTGGTAAATATTATGCAAAGTGCATGCACTTGCATAAAACTTGGAAAGAATTTTGAAAGTTATCCGGGCCATTTTTGAAAGCTATATATCGGCATGAACAGTAAGGAAAGCAGGGCGTTTTTAAGGGGGGAGATGGAGTTCACCCCCCAAAGAATGATGCGATATATAAGATCGAGGGCGCGGCTTGCCACCAGTGAGGATGCAGAAGATATTCTGCAAAATGCTTTGCTTTTGGTCACCCAACATTTTGACCCAGCCCACCCCGATGCCAAGCTAGCCTTGTATTGCATGGGGGCCTGCAATAAGGCGATTGCGCAAAATTTGGAACGTTATCACAAAGTCTCTTTGCGCAAAAAGCCCATAGAAAAAGACCAAGATGATGACCAAGATGCTGATGGCAAAAAGCCCCAAGGTAATCTAAAGCGTGCCAATCTAGAGTTAGAGATGGAGAGCCGGGAAGCTGTGGTAGATGGCTCGGTGCTGACAGTGAAGACTCTCGCTCCGGCAAAGGCCTTTGACGATACCCCCTCGACCACCAGTCAGTACCGCACTACATCTTTAGATAGTATGTTCGACGAAGAAGATGGACGGTCGGCGGAAGATTTGTTCGGTGAAGAAGTGAGTGTCACCGGAGCCAGCGGCGGAGGCGACCCAGCTGGTAGAGCATTAATTAATGATCTGGTTGAACAGGTTTTGCAGGAGCTTCCTTCGGCGATACACCGTACCTGCTTCGTTTTGAAGTATGTAGAAGGATATAAGCGAGAAGATTTGATTGAATGTCTAAAAATGGATGCGAAGAGTATAGATACCATCGACAAGAGAATCGTCCGTACGTTGAAAGCATTCAAAGACAAGCTTGATCAGGACGATGCCCGCATTAGATAGATTCAGGAGATGGCAATGACTACCTTAAACGACAAACTAGAGCAGGTGCTCTCTATTCAAGACGAGAATGAGTGTGCCAAGTCATTCGAGAAGTTCTGTCATGAGAACTTCAACGACCTACCCCTGCCCGGGGAAAATAAAATGTTCGATAAAGCCATGTGGATGGCTTCCCAGTTCCTTTCTTTATCTAAAGCCGATGAAGAAGTGGTGAAGCGAGTCACAGGTCGCATGGAAGCTGAGCTTAGCCTGGTTCACAAAGTCGATAAGGCTGTGGAAGCGGCTATGGATAAAGCTGTCTTTCATCTCAAAGACTTGCTTGGTCAAGCCCGCGATACTGCCATCGGCACCTGGCAAGATATGCTTGCTGCTTCTTCCTGGCAGCAGATGGTACCGGCAGGCGCCACTCGCGGTGTCGGTAATCAGTTGGTTTCGCTCGGCACTTTTGAAAAGGTCGAAGGCGATGTGCGCATTCAGGTCAATCTTGGTTGGATGGTCGACCAGAATAACCTGCGCTTGCTTTTGCAGGCTAAGGATGCAGGCGAGAACGCTATAGCCGATGTAGAAGTAAGAGTAACTGAGAACGATAAGGGCATTGTCTATTCTTCTAAAACCAATGAAGATGGTGCTGTGGTGGCTCCTTCGGTCAAGATCGAGCCAGGTCAATATCAAATTCAGGTCTTCTGGTCTGACAAAGTGGTGGAAACTCCCTTTTTCAGAGTCTAAGTCTGCTGTCTTGCCTACAACTATCTCCACCGGGTTTTGTCGTCCCGGCTCCACGTTAAAAGAAAATCTAATGCTGCAAAAGGCGCCGAAATGGCGCCTTTTGTTTCTGCAGTTTATATTTTGCAAGGTTTCAAAGAGGAGGGGTTTTTTGTGTTATTCTCTTTTCTGGCGATGGCAATAAAGACAGAGATGATTTTGTGGCGTCCTTCAATAGTGATGCCGCCGCAAATTTTATTGGCTCTCTGGCTGATTTGAGAATGCAAGACAACGATACCCCCGATATAGCTGCTCAACCAGAACTCGACCCCGACCCAGAGATCGAGGCGCTTTTGTTAGAGCTTGATCAATTAGAGAAGCGCGAGTTGGAATTGCTCTCGCTCCAGGCCCTTGAGAAAGACGCCTATGAAAGGCGCCACCCCCCGAACTCTTGCGTGGTTGGTCTGGAAAATTTAGACAGTCATCAAATAGAGCTACTCTTGCGTGATTCGGCCAGTCAGATGCATTATCTTATTGCCGATTCAGTTATAACTGTGCCTGCCTACAGAGTCTGCGCCGACGGTCGAGTCTTGGATGCCAATTCCAGTTTCTATAACTGGTTGGGCTACAAGCCCGAGCAAGTGCTGGGCGAGGCCTTGCAGCTTGCCGATTTTACGCCGGCTGAAGATATAGCTAAAGAGAGAGCCCATTTTGCCGACTTTGCCGGTTCTATTGTTTCAAATAGTTTTGAAGGAAATCGCATCAGCGTTGATGGTAGGTATATTCCTACAGCCACCACTCTTCGCTTGCTTTCGCTTGCACCCCTCGAATATGTCGGCTTTATGCTTGATCTAACTGGAGTGCGCACTCTGGAAGAAAATCTGCGTAGAAGGAACAGTATTTTTTCCGCTATCGTAGAAGAAATGCCCCATATTGTCTTTCTTTGCGACGAGCAAGGCCTGACTAGGCAATTCAACCGCAGGCTTTACGAACTGACCGGCAAAACGGCGGCGCAGGACGACGGATCGATTTTCCTAGATAGTATGCATGAAGACGACAGGCAGACCTTTTTGCGGCGCTTCAAGCAGGCTGTAAAGGAAGAGCGAGAGCTGAGCGACGAGTTTCGTTTGCTTGCTCAAGACGGCGAATGCTATTGGCATACGATTAAGCTGCAACCGCTATCTTGCGTCAATGGACTTTTGGCATTGACCATCAATAACAGTATGGACGGTGAAAAATTGGCGCACTTTGCCGACTCCGCCAAACTCTGGATTGGCACCGCCACCGATATAGATCGGCGCAAGCGCATTATGGATGAAGTTTTGGAATCGGCCCAGGCTTTTCAGTCTTTAGCCAATCAGATTCCGCAGATTGTCTGGACGGCGGCGCCTGATGGTCGCATTGAGTTTTTGAATGAGCGCTGGTATGAGTTTAGCGGACATAGCCGCGAGCATAAAATGGGTCTTGATTTTGCCCTCTTTATTCATCCGGACGACCGCCGTGAATATATGAACCGTTGGAAAAGTAGTGTGCGTTCTGGTGATGCTTTTGAAGCTGATTTTCGTTTGCGGGAAGCCCTAGAAAGCAAGGAAGACTATGTGCGCTGTCTGGCTCGTGCTGTGGCTTTGCGCAACTATCGCGGTGAAATCGCCCAGTGGATTGGCACCTGGACATCTATCTAAAATGAAGTATCGCAATATCCAGCTTGAAAAAACTAAGAAAGTGAAGCTTTTGCAAGAGCTTATCGCTCAAGCAAAAGTGCGCATCGACAACTTAGAAAAGGCAGTTATTGATGAAGACTGCCTTGCTCTCTCTCGCATAGTCAGCAGCGAGCCCGGTCTCGTCTTGCAGATGAGCTTAGACTTGCGTCTAATCAGAGTTAATCATAGCTTCGCCCGCTTCACCGGCTATAGCGATGAATTGAGTCGTGGGCAGTCGGTCGACATATTTTTTGATCAAGAAACGATGGAGCTGCTCAAAGGCGGTTGCGCCCAAATAAGGAGCGGTCTTGGGTTTGAGCCAATTGAGGTGGGGCTGAAGTGTCGCGAGGGTAAGACCAAAACAGCCTTGCTTGGCTTAACACGTATTGGTTCAGAGAAAGACGAACTTATTGCCTATTTTCTTGATATTGATGAAAGAACCAAATTGGCTGAAAAACTCGCCTACAAAGAAGCAAACTTGCGCGCTCTCACCTCGGTGATTCCGCAGCTTTTGTGGGTCTCTGATGCTGAAGGTGCGGTCATTTACGCCAACGATAAGTTCTATGCCTATACAGGCATTGCCAAAGACAGCGAAGAAGAGCCTCTGCTTTGGGCGCATTTACTGCATCCTTCCGACCAGGTCAATTTTAGCGGCGTTGGTTTTTCGGTGGGGGAAATCTATGCTGATTTTCAGAGCGAAGTACGCATATGCGACAAAGATGGTGTCTATAAGTGGCACTTACTCAAGGTGGTACCCTTCTTTGATGCCGACCGCGCTTCACTAAATTGGCTCACCATTGCCGCCGATATCGACGAGCAAAGGCGTGTAACTGATGCGCTAATGGCTTCTGAAGAGCAGTTGCGCTTAATTGCCGATGCCCTGCCTCAGATAGTTTGGACGGCTGACGCCGGCGGTCAGATTGACTTTTGGAATCACCGTTGGTTCGAATACACTGGTCTGACCGCCCAGCAGAGTTCCCATGGCGGTTGGCGCTTGCTCATTCATAGCGAAGACTTGCCGGTTTATGATCAAGCCTGGAGTGAAGCTTTGACTAAGGGCGAAGCCTTTGAGGTGCAGTTTCGCCTCAAGCGCGTGCTTGGACTGAACCGCCATCGCCGCAACGGACGTGAGCGCGATTCGGCCAGTCGTGATTATCTCTGGCATCTCTGTCGGGCTGTACCGGTTAAAGAGGCAAGTGGTAAGGTCTTGCGTTGGTTCGGCACCTGGACCGAAGTGCAAGACCATCACATTTCGCTTAACTAAAGTTTTTGAAGTAAATATCGAGTATACAACTGTCACATTTGTTCAGACAGGCTTAAAATTCGGTCCTTTCACAAGTAAGCTCATTGAGCGTCACCGTAAGGAACTAGAAGTGATAAAAGCTGAGCAGCGACTTTTGCGCGTGTTTCGCATTAGGGTACTCGATAAGCCGGGCTATCTGGGACGATTGGCCACCAAATTGGGTGAGTTGGGCGCCAACATAGGCGAGATCCACATTGTTGCCCAAGGACCAGACTTTCTAATTAGAGAAATCAGTTTACAGTTCACCAATCAAGAGCATTTAGCCGCTGTCATTGCCGGTCTTTCTTCCTTAGAAGACGTCAGTCTGGAGTCGGTTCTAGATCCGGTGGAGCAGGCCCACGAGGGTGGCAAAATAGCGGTGAAGAGCCGCTTTCCTTTAGATAGTATCGCGCAGATGCGCAAGATTTATACCCCCGGCGTCGCCCAAATTTGTAAGCTCATTCAGCGCGAGCCTGCTTACAGCCGCTCCTACACCTGTATCGGTAATTCGGTGGCGGTCGTGACAAACGGCACTGCTATTCTGGGTCTGGGCAATATTGGTCCGGTGGCCGGCATGCCGGTCATGGAAGGCAAGTCGGTACTTTATGAGCAGCTGGTCGGGGTCAGTGGGGTACCGATTCTCATCGATAGTACCGATATCGATACTGTGGTTGAAACAGTCAAAGCAATTGCCCCTACATTTGGTGCTATTCACCTGGAGGACATTGCCGCTCCCGAATGTTTTGAAATTGAAAGACGTTTGCAGAACGAGCTAAATGTGCCGGTTTTGCATGATGATCAGCATGCCACAGCCGTGGTTGTTCTGTCTGCACTGATGACCATAGCGATGCGCAACGGTCTAGAGCTGCCCCTCTGCTCTGTCGGCATCATCGGGCTTGGCGCTGCCGGTTCCGGCATCGCTCAGCTTTTGCTCTCTTACGGCGTTCAACATGTCTTTGGCACCGACCTCAGAGCTGATGCCGCTTCCAGGCTAGAGACATTGGGTGGCAAAGCCGTCAGCCTCAAAGAAATTATGTCCGACTGCGACGTGGTGGTGACCACCACCGGTGTGCCCGGTCTAATCAAGCCCGAGATGGTCAAGAAAGGTCAGGTCATTTTGGCTTTGTCTAATCCTGACCCTGAGATCTTGCCCGAAGTGGCTATGGCTCAAGGGGCGCTCTTTGCTGCCGATGGCCGCACCATCAACAATGCACTATCTTTCCCCGGTCTCTTCAAGGGGGCACTCAAAGCGCATTCAGAGCGTTTTACCGATGCCATGAAGTTGGCGGCCGCCCATGCTATCTGTCGTCAGACCAAGCTCGATAATATCGTCCCCAGCATCCTCGATCGCGAGGTGCATCAACGGGTTGCAGATGCCGTGGCCGATGCCGCTTATATTTAGAGCATCGGTTTATTGATTTAGAGAAATTTCTCTAAAACCATCTTTAAGTGAGAGCGGGGCGCCATGCCCACATTGCCGCCTACCAGTTCACCGTTTTTGAAAACTGCTAAGGTAGGAATGGGACCGATGCCGCATAGCCCTGTGGTGATCGGGCTTTCGTCTATATTGAGTTTATAGAATTTGACCTTGCCTTTATACTCGCCGGCCAGCGATTCCACCACTGGTTCCATCATCTTGCAGGGCTGACACCAGTCGGCATAAAAGTCTACTACCACTGGTTCTTTAGACATTAGTACGTCTTTCTTGAAAGTCTCGTCGTTAGTTTTTTCTATAGAGATTGCTTCTATATTGGCCTCGGCAGAGCTTGCCGCCTGCTTTTCAGGGCTGTGACTGCAGGCAGATAAAGAAAGAATGGCGGTGGCAATAGTAAGTGCCGCAGTCAGACCGGCTTTGCTAAATACTTGCATCATATGTTTTCTCCGCACTTTTCTTCTCTTCTTCATAGAGTATGCTTATTAGAACGTCTTTCGTGCCGCATTTATTCCCGCCTTTGGCAAATTTTAGGTTTTTATGGAAGCCCCGGACCACTCTCTGTTCAAGAAAGAAGATAAGGTAGATTCTTTCAAGATCTTGCTTTCTTTTGCTCTGGTCTACATTATCTGGGGTTCGACCTATATAGCTATCAAGTTCGCCCTTCAGTCTTTTCAGCCTTTCTTCATGGGCGGCATCCGTTTTACTTTTGCCGGTTTGCTGATGTGTTTAGTGGCTATATTTCGTGGTGAAAGACCGCCCCAAATGAAAGAGCTTGTTTCAGCCACAATTTTGGGCACCCTGCTTTTGGTCTTTGGTAGTACCGGTGTCGCGCTTGCTGAAAAGACCGTAGCCACCGGTCTGGTGTCGCTTTTAGTGACATCGGTGCCAATCTATATTGTGCTTTTGCAATGGCTTTTCTCGGGCAAGCGACCCTCCGGTAAGACTTGGTTGGGTCTCTTTATGGGTATTGTCGGGCTTTCTCTTTTGCTAGATCTCGATAGTTTAGATAAGGACGGCCAGGTCGACTTATTCGGCGCCGCTTGTGTGCTTGTCGGTGCCTTTGGTTCGGCCTGCGGGGCTATCTATACTCGTAAGGCAGTCAATCATCCTTCCCAGGTCTATTCAGTGGGTATGCAGATGCTTGCTGCCGGCCTCATTCTTTTCTTGCTCTCTTGTCTTACCGGCGAAAGTGGTCATAGTTGGTCGGCTCTAGCAAACGCCAAGGGCGAAGCTTGGCTGGCTCTCGCCTATTTAGCGGTGTTTGGCTCGATTGTTGCTTTCTCTGCTTATGTTTATCTCTTGCAGAATGTGACCCCATCAAGAGTGGCTACCTATGCCTATGTCAATCCGATAGTGGCTGTCTTTCTGGGCTGGCTCTGGAACGGCGAGGCTTTCACACCCAGAGTATTACTTTCTGGTCTGACTGTACTTTTTACTGTTTGGCTCATAAATACTGCTAGAAGAGCTTGAAGGCTCTTTAGTCAGTTCGAAACTAGTCTTTTGGGCGAGCGCACCATAGGGTTTTCAACCTGTTCTTGATCCTTGTCAAAGCATAAGCTGTCTGCACTTACTACTTTTATATAGAGGAGGTCTGCCATGGACGAGCTTGTGGTTCAGGGTAGCAGCACCGCATTTAGGGTCAATATGCTTGCTTGTCTTGAGGCTTTTCTCAATATTTTTACCAGCACATTGCAGATTGGGCTCCTGCTTGGTGGGTTTTTCTTCTTATTCTCCGGCATCTACTTCTATAAAAAAATGGGCAAGCAACTGCTTCCCCAAGCTCTCCACAAGAATGGCTGCGCTCTTGGCGGCGGCTTGCTCACCCTCGCTTTCTTCGTGCCTGTTTTAGTAAATTGGGCTTTGGCTGCCGTTTTGGATAGTAAATGATCAATGAGAAAGAAATGAGACCATATTTTGTTTCGCCTCTATTCGACTCTCTTTTTGTCTGCGGCGGTGCCGTCTGGATCTTATTTGCTATGACGCTTTCTGTAAGCTCTCAAACAAGCAATAGCCACCAAATGCAGCTTCTTTACCAGATCTCAGCCCTCGGAGCTATCTTCTTTTCGGCTTGCCATTCTCTCGCCACTCCGGTCTTGGAAGCGGTCGAAATTTTTAATAGCAAGAACTCTAGTTTTAAGTCTTCGCTTTGTTCTTCTTGTAAGCCGGGACTGGGCTCGCTTTTCGCTTTAATCATCTTAGCCGCCATAATTCTATCGCTTGATGTTTGGCTGAGGCTGCCACTAATAGCGGTGCTTTGCAAGTATTATCTTTTGCTCGTGCCTTATCACTTCCTCTTCCAAATCAAGGGTATCTTCCTCATTTATTGCCGAAGAGGCGGCTTTCCTCTAGATAGTACCGGGCGCAGGCAGTTGGATTTTCTCTTTCATACAACCGCCTTTTACTGGGTGGCTTTTCTTTTGTCGTCTGGTCAGCAGGCCGGGCAGACCTTCCTTTTTCAAGAATTGCCAGCCTGGGCTCTCTTTAGCGAGAGCTTTGTCGATATTTTGCGCTTACTTGTGAGCGTCTTCGCTTTTTGCTATTGCAGTCGACTCTTGTTTGGGCTTGGGCGAAAGGTTAACAGGGTACCCTGGATTGCCATACTCTTACTATCTAGCGGGCTGGCTTTCTTTTTGCTGCCTATCTGGTGCGTCAAGGAACTATGGCTCTTTGTGCCATCCTTCTTTCATGGCTTGCAGTATCTAATCGTGGTCAACGAGAGGCTCAAAGAGAACTTGAGAGAGTCACTGAAAGACTACAGCAGCTTCTTTTATCCGGTCAGTTTGCTCTTGGTCTTGTTTCTTTATGGCTTGCCTTGGCTCATCTTTTTGGGCAGCGGTTGGAAAGTTATTGCCGCTCTCTTTGTCATCTTTCAGCTCTGGCATTTTCATTTAGACGGGCATATTTGGAAAAAGAAGAAAGAGCGATTACAAAATCGCTCTTTCAAAAATTTCTCTGCTTTGTCTAGCCTTTGCGAATCTGCCAGAAATCTTCGCCGAGGATATCCCAGGGCAATCTTCTCTCATCAGGCTCATTTGGATCGAAGCACTGATTGACGAAATAGATCATATTGGCTGGATTTTGCCAGGGATTAGCTAGCCCGTGGGCGACGCCGCGGGGAATATAGAGAGCTTGGGCTCGTCCGGCACCCAGTACGAAACGCATGGTTTGATTGTAGGTGGGTGAATCTTTTCTGGCATCAAAGAGACCGATGAGAAGACGGTCGTAAGGCATGATGAACCAGACATCTTCTTGATTGTAATGCAGGTGAAAAGCTTTGATTGTGCCGGGCAACATTTGTGAATAAGTCGATTGCTTCACTTTGAAGTCGGGCAAAATTTGCAAATTGCCATTGTCGTCGAAGCGCACGATTTCAGCCAGCGAGCCGCCATCATCGACAAACATATTGAGGGTAATGATTTTTACACCGTCAATGACTGTCTTTTTTGAATAATCTTGCACGGAGAGTTCTTTGTTGTACTCTTCTCCGATGGCTTCGTGTGTTAAGGGTTTCAACATGAGCATAATTATCGACTGTTAATGTGTTGGCGGCTACTATGACTAGGCAATTATAACATTAGTGACTGGCTGCTTTCTGCGCCTCTCTTACTGAGGCGAGATAATCAGCAAGAGCCTTTTTCCAGGGTGTTAACTCTTTGCCGATTGTGTGCACCAGAGTGGTTTTGTCAAGCACTGAATATTTGGGTCTGGTTGCCGGTCTTGGGAAATCTTTTGTTTCAATGGGAGAGACTTCTACTTTCAGGTCTTTGACAATCTCTTTGGCGAATTCGTACCAATTGGTAACGCCCTCGTCGGTGGCGTGATAAACACCATATCTGCCGGTGGCGATTAGATCGGCAAGATATTCTGAAAGTGTAAGGGTGCAGGTGGGAGTGCCAATCTGGTCGCAGACCACTTTTAGCGGCTTGCCTTCTTTGGCCATGCGGCTGATTGTATCTACAAAGTTTGGTCCGTTTGGTCCATAAAGCCAGCTGGTTCTGACAATATAAAACTTGCGCAGATGTCTTTGAATGGCTTCTTCACCGGCTAGTTTAGACTTGCCATAGATAGAAAGCGGGCGAGTTTTGTCCCAAGTGGTGTAGGGGCTGGTTTGCTCGCCATCAAAAACATAGTCTGAACTAATGTAGACAACCGGGATATCTTGAGCTTGAGCGGCAAGGGCTATGTTTTCGCTGCCATAGCCATTAATCAAGTAAGCCAGGCCGGGTTCAGACTCGGCCTGGTCTACCTTGGTATAGGCTGCACAGTGAATCACCAGCTCGGGTTTAACACTCTTGAGAGTACCGGCTACCTGGGTATAGCTTGTGACGTCTAGGTCTTCTTTGGGCAGGGCTACGACTTCATGTCCCCTTTTTTGGAGACAGGGGGCGAGGGCTCTGCCCAACATGCCACCAGCACCGGTGACAAGGATTTTTTGTCGGTTCAGATCTTCAGTCACTTGCTGCGCCTAATTTAGTGTGTTGCCTTTGCCAGTTCGCGCTCTGCTTCTTTATGAGGAGTGCTTACTGTTTTTACCCACTCGGTGTTCTCGGTGTACCACTTGATAGTGGCTCTGATACCGGTTTCGAATGTATGCTTCGGTTTCCAGCCCAGTTCTTTTTGAATTTTGCTGGAGTCTATGGCATAACGACGATCGTGACCAAGTCTGTCTTGTACGTATTTGATCATCTCTTCGCCTTTGCCCAGTTCAGAAATGATCAGCTTGGTGATGTACATATTGGTGCGCTCATTGTGACCGCCCACGTTGTAGACTTCGCCGGGAACGCCTTTGTGGAAGGCTAGATCGATGGCTGAACAGTGGTCTTCCACTTGCAGCCAATCTCTGACGTTGAGTCCGTCGCCATAAACCGGTACTTTCTCACCTTTGAGCAGATTGGTGATGAAAAGAGGGATGAGTTTTTCGGGATGCTGATAGGGACCGTAGTTGTTGGAACAACGGGTGATTACAGTGGGCATACCGTAGGTATGGAAGTAAGCGCGGCAGAGCATGTCGGCCGATGCTTTACTGGCTGAATAAGGGCTATTTGGTTGCAGCGGTGTTTCTTCGGTGAAGAGACCTTCCGGTCCCAGTGAGCCATAAACTTCGTCTGTCGAGACTTGGACATATTTGATTTTGTAATCTTCCGGCTTGTAGGGCTGGCTGGCACCGGCTTTCAGACCATGTCTGAAGGCGGCGTCGAGCAGCACATGGGTACCCATGACATTGCTCTTCACAAAAACAAAGGGGTCTGAGATCGAGCGGTCGACATGGCTTTCAGCAGCCAAGTTGATTATGCCGTCGATGGCTCCGAACTTTTTGCCTGAGACTATTTCATCTACCAGCTTCTCGTCTTCGACGCGACCGACGACCAGTTTATACTTGGGATTTTTGTCTACGTCGGCCAGATTTTCTCTGTGACCGGCATAGGTCTCGGCGTCGAGATTGATGATTTCATAGTCGGGATGGGTCTCAAGCAGGTATCTAACAAGATTGCTGCCGATAAAGCCCAATCCGCCGGTAATGAGAAGTCTCATCGAAATTTCCTCGTGATTCAAAATACGGGTCTTCTACAGATATGCAATTTTCCACTTGAAAGGTGCTTCTGATCAAGCGAAAAGGGGTAATTTAAGGCGTTATAGCGCCTTAAATTGCTCAGAATTATTTAACTTAGCGGTGCGCTCTCTAGACTACTTCTACTTTAGAGTCGTCGCCGATCATGAGGCGAAATGCATGTGGCTTGTTGTTCGAGCGGGTCAGCTCCACGTTTACACCAATCAAGCTGTCGGCAATGCGTCCGTGGAATTCCATGATCTGACACTTCTCGCGCAAGATGCAGTGTTCAATTTCGGCATGACTGACGCGGGCGCCGTCGCCGATTGAGGTGAAGGGACCGACATAGCTGTTTTCCAGGTGGCAGTTTTCGCCGATAACAGCCGGGCCTCTCACTGTGCAGTTGATTAGCTTGCTGCCCTTACCGATTTGTACACGCCCTGAAACTCTCGAGCTCCCGTCCATATCGCCGTTCATAGCCACATCGGTCATTTCGTCAAGCACGACGCGATTGGCTTCAAGCATGTCGTCTTTCTTCCCGGTATCCAGCCACCATGAAGTAAGAATGTGGCTATCGACGCGGTTTCCGGTATTGATCAATTCTTGAATGGCGTCGGTTATTTCAAGCTCGCCTCTTTTGCTGGGCTTGATGCGGTCTATAGCGACATGGATTTTTGGGTTGAAAAGATAAACACCAACAAGGGCTAGATTGCTCTTTGGCTTGGCCGGCTTTTCTTCCAGGCAGTTGATGCGACCATCCGGATCAAGCAGCGCCACGCCGAAAGAACTGGGATTGGCTACTTCTTTGAGCAAAATAAAGGCATCGGCGCCGCCTTGCTTGAAGCGCTCCACCAGCGGTCCTACTCCGTCTTTGATCAGGTTGTCGCCCAGGTACATCACAAAAGGTGAATCTTTCAAAAAGTCTCTGGCTGTCTTGACTGCGTGGGCCAGTCCGAGGGGCTCAGCCTGCAGAATGTAATCAATTTTTATGCCCCAGCGGCTGCCGTCGCCGACACATTCTTTGACATCATTGCCTGTTTCAGGGCTGATGATGATGCCTATTTCTTTGATGCCCGCATCTATGAGGGCTTCGATGCCGTAGAACAAAATAGGCTTGTTGGCCACGGGTAGAAGCTGCTTGGCGGCTGTATGGGTGATCGGGCGCATTCTTGTGCCTTTTCCGCCGCTCAATATTAGACCTTTCATTTCTTCTCTCCTTAGAAAACGAGCCTCAATTGGCTCCTTTCTTGCTGAACACCGCGCCGAACGTCATAAATATAATGCGCAAATCGAGCCAGTAACTCCAGTGGTCGCAGTACCACTTGTCGGCTTTGACTTTCACTTCATCGGGAAGCTCGTCTCGGCCATTGACCTGGGCCCAACCAGTTATGCCGGGGAGGAATTTGAGGACGCCTTCGTCCTTTCTCCGCTCCGTCAATTCCAGTTGATTATACAGAGCCGGTCTCGGTCCTACTAAGCTCATCTGTCCTGAAAGAACATTGAATAGCTGCGGAAGCTCATCTAGACTGGTTTTTCGCAGGAAATTTCCGACCCTGGTGATAGGGCTGGGTAGTTTGAGCATCTGGTCTGTAGGCAGATCCGGCGTGCCTGTGCGCATAGTGCGAAATTTATAAATTTCAAAGAATTCGCCGTTTTGACCCACTCTTCGCTGTTTAAAGATAATCGGACCTTTTGAATCAAGCTTGATGGCCACGGCGATAAAAATGAGTAAGGGTGCCAATACCACCAGGGCGGAAGCAGATATTATAAAGTCGGTAAGTCTCTTGGCAAGCATGGCGCTATTCACTATCTAACAGTCATACAAACACGGTCTCAACCCGCTAGATAGTCTAAAAGATGTGGACAGGGTGCGCATGAACAAGAGTATAAAAAGCGCTTATAAAAATGACCTAAATTAATTGCCGCCCGAAAGGGCTAAACTAAGGCGGTTTTAAAAATGTCAAAGAAATGCTGTTATCTATCGTAATCGTCAGCTGGAATACCAAAGATCTCTTGCGCGCCTGTCTTGTGGCTCTGCAGGCTGAAATCGAGCGGTTCAAGGCTGAAAGCGACTTCGCCTCGCATAACGATGTAGAAGTCTTTCTGGTCGATAACGCTTCTGCTGATGGCTCGGCCGATATGGCCAAAAGCGAGCACCCCTGGGTGCATCTCATCGCCAATGAGCAAAATTTGGGCTTTGCCAAGGCTAATAATCAGGCTTTCAAACTAGCCACCGGCGACTATATTCTTTTGCTCAATCCCGATACAGAGATTAAGCCGGGCGCCCTGGCTACTTTGCTGCGCTTCTTCGCCAAGCATCCTGGCTGCGGTGTCGTGGCGCCGCAACTGCTTAACAGCGATGGTTCGATTCAGAGATCCTGCCGCGAGTTTCCTACTTTTACCGGCATGCTCTACGAGCTTCTCGGGCTGTCTAGGCTCTTTCCCGCCTCAAGCAAATTCGGCAAAGAGTTTCGCCGCTATAAGATGCTTGACTGGAATCATGATGATGAGCGCTGTGTAGACCAGCCTGAAGGGGCTTGTCTCATGGTCAAACGAGAGATTTTTGAGAAAGTAGGCAGCCTCGATGAAGGTTATTTCATGCTTTTCGAAGAAGTAGATTGGTGCTTTCGGATCATCCAAAGCGGTTACGAAATCTGGTTTACGCCCAGTGCTCAAGTCGTGCACCATTATGGTCAGTCGATTAAGCAAGTGAAAGTGCCCATGATTATTTCATCGCACAAAGGGCTCTATCGCTTTTGGCATAAGCATTATCGGGGCAATCGTTGGTGGTTGGACGGCTTCGCCTATTGCGGGCTTATGTCGCTGGCTTATCTGCGCATTGCCATGTATAAGCTCAAATAACGGTTAGAGCCGAGAGAAGACCGCAAGCTCGACCGAGAGCTCGAGCTGAAATAAAAACTAAAGCTCAGCAAAGCCCTCGAATTAAGATAAGAAAAGTTTTACGACCGGCTGGCTTAACTGGGCTTAGGGCTTGAAAAGAGGAAGGGTGGTATTATCACGCCAAATCCTCTTCGAAGAGTCTATAGATGCTTTTCACAAGTCTGCAGTATTTGGTTTTCTTGCCAGTCATCGTGGCATTGTTTTGGGTCTTGCCCAAAGCCTGGCGTCTGCCCATGCTGCTTGTCGCCAGTTACTACTTTTATGCCAGCTTCATTTGGCAGTTCCTGGCCCTAATTGTGCCGCTCACTTTGTTCAACTGGTTGTGGGGCAAGTACCTAGCCAAAGACCACAGCAACAAAAAAATCCTCGGCGCCGGCATAGTGATCAACTTAGTGGTCTTGGCTATCTTCAAGTATGCCAATTTCTTTGCCGATTCAGTGGGGGGGCTCTTTCCTTTATTTGGGGCGCAAAATCCACACTGGAGCTTCAACATCATTCTGCCTCTAGGCATCTCCTTTTTTACTTTCGAGTTCATTCACTATCTATTTGAAATCTATCGCGGCAAAAAGCCTATAGATTCTTTTGTGCTCTTCGCTTTGTTTGCCGCTTTCTTCCCGACCCAAATTGCCGGACCAATCAAGCGTTTCCCTGATTTTGTCGCCCAGATGCAAGCCGACAACAAAGTCAGGCTCAGCTATTTTGATGAAGGTGTGCCGCTCATCATCATTGGTTTAGCCAAAAAGCTTTTGCTCGCCGACAATCTTTCAGTCTTCGTGCAGATGGGCATGGAGCATCCTGAACTATACAGCGGCCCCGAGTTATGGCTCTTCGCCTATGCCTTCGCCTTCCAAATTTATTTTGACTTCTCTGGCTATACTGATGTAGGACGCGGTTCGGCACTGCTCTTTGGCTATCATATTCCAATCAACTTCAACATGCCCTATATAGCCGCCAATATGGCTGATTTCTGGCACCGTTGGCATGTCTCACTTTCCACCTGGTTACGCGATTATCTCTTCATTCCTTTGGGCGGTTCGCGTGGTGGTCGTTGGCTGACTAATCGCAATCTTTTTCTGACTATGGCTCTCGGTGGTCTCTGGCACGGTGCTTCCTGGAACTTCGTCGTTTGGGGAGTCTTCCACGGACTGGCTCTCATTGTCCATCGCGAATTTGCTGCCTGGCGTGCCACTATACCTAGTATCAAGAGCTTTATTGAGAGCAAGGTGGGTGGTCAGATTTGGCACTATCTTTCCCTCTTCCTTACTTTTCATGCGGTTTGTATCGGCTGGGTCTTCTTCCGCATTCAAGACATTAATGCCGCCTTCCTTATGGTGAAGCGCATGCTGATCATGCGCCCCTTCTACAGCATGGGGGCTCCCGAACATTTCTTGGTCATGCGTCAGGAAATGCCTGTGATTGTGCCTATAGTAATGATCATGGTGCTTGCTTTGTTGCTCACCAATCTACCGGTGAGCTGGCTCAACGAAAAGCGCTTCTTCCAGCGCACTCCGGCTATTGTGCAGGCAGTCTTTTGCACTTTGTTGATCGTAGCCATGGTCACTTTCCAGCCTGATAACTCGGCACCCTTTATCTATTTCCAGTTCTAGGCTGAATTAATCTAAGATTTTGCCCGCGCTTTTGAACTTTTTGTCGGCAAATTACGTCTTATATATAGGAACTCGCAAACAGATTTTCTGAAGGGGGGCTTGTATGAGCGCGCTTATGTCGGCATCAATTTCTGGAATCCAAGGCGGTAATTTTGAGCAATTGCTTGAGACTGGTGCATTTCTTGGCCAGACGGCACCTCTGTATGTTGTGTCCTCCGGCGCGCAGTCCAGCTTCATAGAGACTGCTTTTCTATTTTCTGCATGTGCTTTTGTGCTGGTTTTTCTTATTAGTTTGACCAGGCTTTATATAAATAGTTGATCTATATAACTAGTTAGGCAGGCGCCGACCAGCCGAAACTATCAAGTGTTTCGTCTATAGATAAGTTGTTTTCTAGGGCATAGACAATAGCGATGGTGGCTTGATTGGGCTGAATCAGCTTATGGTCTAGATAGACCTTGCACTGATTGGCAATAGTCAGATTGCGTTCGCTCACCAGTTTCGCGTCAATCAGTGTCTTCAGCAAAGGTTGGCGATTAGAAAGAGCGAGATTGGTGGCTATTTGCAGTTCTTTATCAGAGAGCAAACCAGCTTTTTTGAGAATCTCGGGAATTTCAACTTCCACGATTTCTTCGCCCATCTCTTCTTGAATTTCATCAATAGACGCCAATACTTTGTTCAGCTCATCATAAGAGGTAACAAACTGAATCTTCTTGAGTATGTTGGCGGCTTGATTTTCGAAGAGCATGCCTTCTTTGATCATCTTCAAAAGTTGGGTGGCTGTTTGCACGCAAGGCTCAGAGGCTGCTCCGCAGTTGGTGATTGCTTTTTCCAACGGTGTGCCATCCACCACTTCTTGCTCTTTTGCTGTCAGCAGCTGACTTTCAGAAAGTACACCGGCCATAACCAGCAGTTCTCCGACGCCAAAGTCTTGTTCTAAAACTGAGGGGTCGATGGCGTTTTTGCGCAGAGTTTCGGAGAAGCTCTTGGCTCTTAGTCTGGCTTCTTTTAGGGCAAAGATAATCTTGTCTCTTTCGTTTTCGCCCAATCTAATTAGTCTTTGGGCTCCTAGAGCGGAATTTAACCCAGAGCGAGTGATGATGCCCTTGCTGACTAGCACCATCCCTAGTGGCAGTCCGGTATCGGCGGCGTGTACCATGGCTTCTTGCACTTGTTTGGGGGTGGCATAGCCGGCTGCCATAATTATTTCGCCCAGGCGATTTTCGGTGGGCACCGGTAGGGGCTTGGCTTTAGGTGTCAGTTTTTCGACTGCCTGGTCTATATCTATATTTTCGCGGGCAACCATCGCCAGGGCTTTTATGCCTAGGTCGATGCTTATGGCTTGGTCTCTCATTCTGGCCTGCACTTCAATGGCTTTGGCCAAAATAGCTTCGCTGACATGACCATGCATGGTCAGTATGCGACCGATAGGTAGGCGCATCTTCAGAGCTAGACGGCTTGCCTCATCAAGCTTTTCTTCCGGCAAAAGCCCCGCTTTCACCAGCAGATCGCCTAGTTGTATGGTTTGCCCGTCGGACACCGCTAAATTCCCTATTTAAGTGAATGAACGCTCTAAATTCTTGTGGTCTGTGTTCTGGCTAGGACAATCGGGAATGTCCCCTCTCTGGCTTCCAATCTGGCTTGTTCTGCCGCTTGCAGCAGGCTCTCGATGTCTTCGCCGTCGGAAGGCAGGTTGGCGATGCCGAAAGAAAGCGAAATATTGGCGCGGTCGATACCGGGAGAAAGCGGTGTTACAGTCAGGGCATCAAGAATGCGATTGGCTACGAAGGCTGCTTGTGAAGCCTTTGTGTTCGGCATGAGAATGGCGAATTCATTTACCTGGAAATGGGTGAGCAGGTCGAGGGGACGCTTGACCAGACCGATTCTCATTGCCGCCGAGGATAGCGCTTGGATGGGTAAGGGCTCGGTCTCGCCGATGGCTGAGCCGGGGCGGCGCAGACTCATTTCGAAAGCAATAATTGATAGGGGCCAGTTATAGGCTTCATAACGATAATATTCATACTCTAAGAAATAGAGAAGGGCTTCGAAGCTGACGATGCCTGTGTCTGGTCTGACAAAGTGATGACCTAGATTTTGAATGATTTGCTTGCCTTCACCAAGGAAGTCTAAAGCACCACCTCTGGTGGCGGCTGGTGCTTTGATCTCAATCAATCCGCAGTAAAGCAGGTTGAACAAGATTGGTGCCCACTGGGTTTGCTCCATGGGATGGTCGCGCAGCAAGTCGGTGAAAGTCTTTTTGTGACTAAGGGCATCGTAAATTACTTTCTGGGTTTGAAAATCGAGGGGATGTCCTTTAGACAACATGAGCTTGAGCTCCGGCTCACCCAAGTTTTTCTGCTTTTGTACCAAAATCGACTCATAGACAAGACCGGCTTTTTCTAGGTGCTTGAGTTGGTCCAAAAGGGCGACGCCTTCCAGCAAGACTGTTTGTAAGCTGCGCTCTACCGAAGACATTTCGGTGCGCAGACCTTGTTTGAAAAGATAATTGCCTTTGCGCCACAAAACTAATTCTTTTATCGCTTCATCGCCGCGGTTTGTCGAAGTTTGGGCGTCTTTGGGAATGCCGTTTTCGAAATAGACATGGGCAACGGCTGTGTCGCTGACACATTCCAATTTGCCCGTCAGCTGTTGCATACCGATATTGGTGAGCACTGTGTTAAGCGGATTTTGTTCGATCAGACCTTCGATGGCGCTGCTTCTCACCGGCGCCGCCCCGGCTATGGTGGCGGGTGCGTCTGAAAAGAAATCTGCCGGTAAAGAACCTTCGGGCATGCCATGGCTGGCTGTGCCGGCTAGCAAAGCTTGCTGCGAAACTTGCGGATTGACCGGGGGTGGAACCGGCGCTGGGGCTTGTCCGGCTTTGATCAAGGCTTGGCTTGCCGGTAAGGGCGGAGTATTAGGCAGGGGCTGTCCCGCTGCCAGATTGGCCATAGCCGCCTGTAAAGGATTGAGTCCGCTTGGAGTTGGCGCAGGCGCTGGGGCTGCCGGTTCAGCAGCGGGTTTCCAGCCTGTAACACCCTGACCGGGCATGGCGTTTTGCGGTGCCGCTTGCCAGGTGCCGCTGGCGGTGGCAGGGTCGGCGGCTTTCCAACTGCTGCCTTCTTCAGCCGGCTTCCAGCCGCTTGTCTGCTGTTGCGTCGGAGAGTTTTGATAGTTCCCCGAACTTGTACCGAAAACCCCTGAATTGGCGGCGCCGCCGCTGCCCACAATGCCGGAGCGCTGGGCTTGCTGACCGTTATTGCCTAAAGCAGGGAAGGAGCCTGTGGCTCGCGGCGTCTGCCCCAGCGCCGGGAAAGAGCCGGTGGCTCGCGGTGTAGGCGCCGGCATGCCGGTCTGGCTTTGTGAAAGAGTTTGAACTGTGCCGGTGGTTTTCTGGTGAGTCACTTCGAGCATGGCAATGACATCGAAGAGCATGTTTATGTCTGAGGTTTCAAAGCGCCAGACCATTTTTGTTTCTCTGCCATTGTCTTCCCAGACCTGCCAGAGCGGGTGAGGTGTAACACGGTCAAATTTGATCAAAATGCTATAGGTTTTGTAGGTGCCAGGAACCTGCCAGATAAGCTCTACTTCGCGCCCGCGGTTTTCTCTTGCCTGTTCGTAGAGCGCCTGCAATTCGCGCACGCCCGGTGCCGCCGTCTGCCTGGGCAGGCGAATTTTTCCCTGGTCTGGTCCTTTTCCTGGTCGCAGCATCGTATTCTGGGCTTACTAAACGGGGATAACTGGTAAGTTTTCAAGCTAATCGCCTGCTTGGGCGGCAAAGCCGACCATAGTTAGTTTAAGCCACGATCGCCCTATTTTCATGCATATTTAGAGACAATCTTGTCAAATAAGTAAAGCTAGTTATTATCTGCAGCTTTTGTGCTCGGCCAAGAGGCTGATCTTTATGTAAGGAAAGCTGCTCTGACAAGCTGTATCATGCCAAGTGGTCGGCTCTCTTGTTTTGCTTCGATGGCTGATTTTGTTGAGCTTTATCTTTTTTGAGTAAGGCTAGTAAGAAGGCGTTTAATGGTCGAAACCGCTGCAGTTGAAAAAAGTGTCGTCGCCTCTGGCGCCGACCGAATTGTTTCGACTGCGCTGCTTGCCCCTCAAAAGGCGGACAGTCCCGAGAAAATTAGCTCATTGACGGCACTGCGTTTCTTTGCTGCTTTGTGTGTGGTCTTGCACCATATGAAGGGGCATTTCGGTCTAGGTTCGCATTTTCTCGAACCCTTTGCCCTCGACCAGGGTGTCAGCTTTTTCTTTGTTCTCTCTGGTTTTATCTTGAGTTTTGTCTACGGCACAAGATTGCAGACTGTCGGCAGTTCTCAGTCAGAAAAGAAAGCTTGGAGCAAGCTCGTCTCCACCTTTTTAGTGGCGCGTCTGGCTCGCATTTGGCCTTTGCACATCGCCTGTTTGCTGCTTACTCTATTGCTTCTGCCAAGCAAGTTTCAGGCCGACTTCACAGTCTTCAACCTGCTTGCTTCCCTATTTTTGGTGCAAGCTTGGATTCCCATACTAGACACTACATTTGCTTTCAATAGCGTCAGTTGGAGTCTTTCGGCTGAATTTTTCTTTTATTTGGTTTTTCCCCTGCTTATTTGGCAGAGTAATTTACCCGCTCGCCGTCTGGCTAATTTGACTATTACCTTGCTTTCGGTGACCTTTTTTGTTGCCCTCAGCGGCTTTTTCAACTTGCCTGAAATGGCTTGCGGCACGGTTTCTTATCATGAACTACTCTATGCCGGACCGCTTTGTCGGGTTTTTGAATTTACACTGGGCATAAGCGCCTATTATCTTTTTCTTGCCCTCAAGCAGAACACTGCTTCCAAACCGGTAAAGTCTCTAGAAACCAGTTGGCGAGCCCCTTTGCTCTTTACGGCTTTAGAACTGGCGGCAGTGGCCGCCTCAATTGCAAGTGCATTCTATAGTGAGCGTATCGCCCATTTTTTATCTGGCTTGCTCACTTTCCAGACCGCCGCCCAAGCCCCTCTATTTACCTGGCTTTATCATGCCGGTACGGTGGCACCGGCCTTTGCTTTGACCATTGTCGTCTTTGCCCTCAATCGAGGCTGGTTTAGCCGCGCCCTCGGTTCGCCTCTGTTGGTTTATTTGGGTGAGATTAGCTTTTCGGTTTATCTTGTGCACCGGCTGCTTTTGTACTATTACTACAATCACTTTGCTACCTTTGAAGGTTGGCTGCCCATAACACTTTATGCTGGCACTGTTCTAGCGGCCAGTCACTTGCTTTATGTTTTCGTCGAATGTCCTTTCAGGCAGGCAATTGTTTCTTGTTGGAAAACAAAGAAGCCGGTCTGGCAACTGCCGCAGCTGGCTTGGTTTAATCGTGGTTTTCTGGCAATAGACTGCTTGTTCATCGCTGCTTTGCTTTTATTTATACATTTTGGGCAAAGTGCAGTGGCTCAAGTGAGCCAAGTGCAAGATAATCACTCAGCTGTGGCGGCGCGGTTTGGCCAAGATGTCGAACTGGTTGCTTCAAGTGTTGAAAGAAGACCTGAAGGTGCGATTTGCTATCTCACTTGGCGCACTCTCAAAGCGCAGAGTCTCGAGGGTTTCGTTTCGTTGCAATTGCGCACTGCAAAAGACGAATATTACAAGCGTCGAGATTATAAGAGAGCTTGGCGGGAGGACCACCTTGCCGAAGGGGCGCTCTATCAAGACAAGATTATTCTCTCTAATCAAGAACTCGAAAACACAGCTTTTCTCAAGATAGGCATCTGGGGCATCGGCAATGATTTAGCGACCTTACCTGCCTATGCCGGCAATGAGCGACTTAGTGATGACAAAGTGACTTTGCCACTAGCCGTCAAATAGATTTCTCAGTCTTAGAAAAGGCGCTTATAGAGCCGCATTTCGCTGCCGTCGGCGAGAGTCTTGTGGGCCAGTTCGACATATCTATTTTTGTCGCTTAGCGCACTGAGTATATTCGCCCAGTTTTTACGGCTTGCCTCATTGAGCAGCGGTTTGCCGTTATAGCCGTCTTTCACCAAATAATACTGATAAAAGTTTATTTGCTCGGGGCTGTATTCAAAGGCATCGCCATTGAGGGTAAAGCGTCTGAAAGTCGAGATTGCAACAGGCTGTTTGCTCTCTAGTTTGAAGGCGACAGTTAGGGTATGCACGCTCAGTTCTCTGGTGCTGGGCAAGAGGTTTAAATAAACAGGCTTGCCACAGGCGTCCTTTTCCAGATTTTGAATCAGCCAGAGCTGTCCCCAGGGGTCATCAGGCGGGCTTGGTGAGAAGGATGGACCGGTGAAATCAAATTCGGCCATAGCCAGTTTTTTGGTCGCCGCCGTTAGCTCTTTGGCAAGAGGCAGCGGATAAGGGCTGAAGGCGAGAATAGTGTACTGAGTGCAAGCCAAGAATATCCATACTGCTGCCAGTAGCCGAGCCGCCTTGCCCCTCTCTAAAAGCCTCTCTAGAAAGAGCGCCGACTCTACGGCTGTCCAGGTGAGAACCGGCATGACGTAACGAGCTTCAGCATTGTTCATGGCTAAAATCGACATCAGTGGAATCCCACTGACGGCGCTCAATAAGAGTAGATTTTCCAACAGGCTACGCTTCTTGAACTGTCTTAAACTGACTGCCAGTGCAATAAGAAAAAGTGCCAGCAAAAGCGGCGACATCAGTCCGGTCAGCCCTTCCAGATAAAGGCGCAAGTGCTCAAAAAACACCGGTGCATGCCCGGCCGATTCTACTGAAACTGCAGTTTGGGGCTGATAATAGTCGCGCCAGTCTTTTAGGGCTTTATAATTGGGCAAGATCCATAAAAGCAAGGACAGGGCGGTGATGCCGCCGGCGGTGGCAAGGGCGGCGGCGGCCCTAAAGCGTCTTTGCTTGAGAAAATAAAACAAGAGAAAAAGCGCTGGTGCAACGAGAAAGACTGCAGCGGCTTGTTTTGCCGTTGCCCCTAGGGCAAGGGCTAAGGCTAAAGATAGAAAAGTCTGTCTGTTTTGCTTTTGCTGAAAAGTGCCTAGGGCAGCAAGTGCTAAGGCTGATAGAGCCAGATGTCCGAAATCAAGCATTTGGCTGTGGCTGAACTGAATCGTGGCCGGATAGAAATTGACTAGAGCGATGGCCAGGACCATAGCTTTTCTAGAGCCGCCGCAGAGTTTTGTCAGAAGCGCAATGGCAAAAGAAAGAGTAAGGGAGAACAGTAGATTGACCAAAGCATCTGAAAAGCGGCCGCAGCCGAACAAAGCTTTTGAAAGCCCATAAATAAAGTGCTGGGTGAGTGGATAGTTGAAATTGACTGTGAGAAATTCGTACCAGAACTTAGCACTGAAAAGCTTGGGGTGGCGAATTAGCTCGGCATATTTGATAGCGTCTTGAAAATGCGAGCCGGCATCCCAAATAGGATAGCTATGGTCGAGACTCCACCAGAGGGCTAAAAGCAGGGCAAAGGTTGCACCGACCAGCAAAGCCGGTAGGTAGAGGCGATTTTTGTCCTCACTTTGCTGCAAGTGGGCGCTCAAGCAAAAGTCCTTTCCAGAGAGTATTTGAATTCTAGAGCATGCTCCTTCCCTCTTAAATATTTCTTTTTGTGATCTGGTAGCCGGCTGTCTTAATATGCTGCATATGTATATTCGTCGAGGGTGGGTCAGACCATGAAACATGCCGTGATTCTTGCAGGCAGCGGTGACAAAGTTAGACCGGTGCAGGATGACAAGCCAACATCGATGATCTCGGTGATGGGGCGTCCCTTACTTGCTTGTCTTATTCAGTGGCTTTCGGCCAACGGCATCCGCAATATCACCATTACTTGTTCTCATCGCTATGAGATGATCCGCGAATATTTCGGCGACGGCCAGGCTATGGGCGTCAATATCAACTATCTATTAGAAGATGAACCTTTGGGTTCGGGCGGCGCCGTCAAAAATGCCCTGCGCTTTCTGGCGCCGGCATCAGACGAGCCTGTTTTGGTGGTTAATGCCGATTCTATAACCAACCTCAATCTAGGCGATGTCTTTGCCTATCACGATTTGCGCAAAGCCAAAGTGACCATGGTTTCTGTCCCGATGGTCAGTCCTTACGGTGTTGTCGACTTTAACGAAAAAGGTCAGGTGACTGCCTTTAGAGAAAAACCAGAACTTCCCTATTGGGTCAATGCCGGCATCTATGTCATCGATCCAAGCATCTATGAACTCTTGCCCGATCGTGGCTCGCAAGAACAGGTCACTTTCCCCTTACTGGCTGAAAAAGGACAGTTGCATGCCTTCAAGTCTCAAGCTTTCTGGCGTTCAATAAATAATGTCAGAGACATAAGTGAGCTGCGGGCCGATATGGAAAAACTCTTCCTCTCGCTCTTCTTCTCGCCAGTGGTCAGTTATGCGGCCAATAATGCTTTGCGACAGAGCAATCAGGGGCTTTCTTATGTGAAAGCTGCCGAACCATCATCTGCAGAGGTTATTGAGGCTGAAGAAGCTTCTTTTGTCTCGGTCAATCGAATCAGCATTGTCTAAATAGTTTTTAATTTGGATTAATTCGGCTCAGAAAATTGAACCTTTTCGCTCGAAATTACGTTTAGAGAATAGGCGTTATTTTTCGACCGTCTATATGAGGTAAGTCTGAAATGAATTTCACAGCAAATCTAAAACGAGTAGTCTCACTTTTTGCCTTTGCCGCAATTGGTCTAAGCGGCTTGCCGGCTTTCGCCCAGGGGCAAGACTCAGCTCCCATCGGTGACCCTCAAGGGGGTGCAGCAATGGGTGGCGCTGACGGCACACAGATGGGCGGTCGACACGGTGGTCGTCACCGGGGGCATCGTGGTCGTCGTGGTGGCGGCAAGGGCAATAAGGGGCAAATGAACGGCGATCGCAAGGCTAAGATGCTCAAGCGTTTCGACAGCAACGGCGACGGCGTCTTGGACGACAACGAAAAGCAGGCGATGAAGCAGGCCCGCGAGGCTAGGCGCGCCCAACGTCAAGCCATGCAACAGGATGGCAGTAATGTCGGTCGAGGCGGCAATAATCCCTAAATGGCGGCTTTCAGCAAGTGAGAATTTAAGGCTTTTCATGGGCCGGTAGAGCTTTTGTGCTAGCATCTTCGGAACCAATCCCGAAAAGCCCTATGAGTTCTGAAAGTTCAAACGAGCAATTTAAAGTCGAAGTAACCGGTGTCTCGAAGAGATACAACATCTACGAACGTCCGGTAGATCGTCTAAAAGAAATCATTACTCGCAACAAGATTTGTTGTCATCGCGAGTATTGGGCTCTGCGCGACATCAATGTGCAGTTTCCCAAGGGAGTGACCGCTCTTATTGGTCCGAATGGTTCGGGTAAATCTACACTCCTGCAGATAATCGCCGGTGTGCTTGAACCCACCTCAGGAAATGTCGAGCGACGTGGTCGCATCACCGCTATTTTGGAGCTGGGCGCAGGCTTTCAGCCCGACTACAGCGGTCGCGAGAACGTGCTTTTGAACGGCATGATTCTAGGTATTCCCAGAGAAGAAATGGAAGAGCGAGTCGAGTCTATCGCCGAATTCGCTGAGATTGGTGATTTCTTCGATCAGCCTATAAAGACTTATTCCAGCGGTATGATTGTGCGTTTGGCCTTTGCCACCGCCGTTAGTGTCGAGCCCGAGATTCTTCTCGTTGATGAAGCCATGGCAGTGGGCGACCAAAGCTTTCAGGTGAAGTGCAGAGACCATATCTGGCAGATGAAGGAGTCGGGTAAGACAATTATTTTTGTCACCCATGACATGAATATGGTCAAGTCTTGGTGCGATCAAGCTGTTCTTTTGAATGGCGGTCGTACAGTCAAAATTGGTAATGTGGACGAAGTCGTCGACGCTTTTGAAGATCTCATGGACCATCATGAGAAAGTGGCAGTGAAGCGTTTTACGGCGCCCGTGTCTTAGATGTCTGCTAAATGGCTGGTCTGATATCTATTCTCTTGCCCGTTTATAACGGCGCCAAGTATCTCGAGTCGGCTTTGGACAGTCTCTTTGCTCAGACCGATCAAAACTTCGAAATCATAGCCTGCGATGATGGATCTACCGACGAGAGCCTCTCTATTTTGCAGAACTATGCTGGGCGTTTTCCTCAACTGAAAGTGCATATAAACGAGAAAAATCTCGGGCTCTTTGGTAATTACAATCAGTGTCTGCAACTGGCTGCCGGAGAGTTCATCAAACCTTTTGCCCAAGACGATAAGCTCTCACCGCATTATCTTGCCAAAGCGCGTCGCGCTCTCGATGAGCATCCGCAGGTTTCACTGGTGCTCACTGCCAAGTCTATACTCGATGGACAAGGCGGCGAGACTCGAGCGCCTTCACTCAATCGCGAATGTATTTTCCCGGGCAAGTTTTTGATCACCTGGAGTCTCATACTTCTCGATAATCGGCTGGGTGAGCCGGTTGTTGGTATGTTTCGCGCTAAAGACAAAGGTTATGGTTACGATACTCGTTATTTCCATTTCGGCGATCTTGAGTATTGGTTTCGCATTTTAGAGAAAGGCGATCTCTACTTTATAAACGAGCCCCTTTGTTCTTTTCGTTTGCATGAAGGCGGCACCACCACGGTCAATCATCGCCATTTGCGAGACTTGCTCGATTGCTTCAAGTTGGGCGTGCAATATTATTGCTACCTGGAAGAAATTGGTGAAAGTCTCGATCACTACTTTAAAAGATTGATTGAATTTTCTTCCCTGCAGGTTGATCACTTGGTGAGAGAGCAAGGGCTTTCGCTGCAAGCAGTCAGGCGCACTGCGCCGGAAGCAATACCGAGCGGCAGACCGGAACTCTCGGATGACTATGCCCAGATGCTCTTTCTCGCTTTGCGCTATATCAGTCCAACCATTGCCGAGTTAGACCATTTGAAACGTTGCCGAGAAAAAGACCATATCAATTTTCAAAACGAAATCGATAAGATTCATCGGTCGCTTTCTTGGAAAGTGACTGCACCACTGCGTGCCATTCGTAAGCTCAAATAAATAGTTGGTTGCTTGCTTATTTCGTCAGTGTGGCTAAGAACGCCGCTATGGCGTGAATTTCTTCCGGGCTCAAAGACGATGATGGCATGACGCTGCTATGCTGTATGCCGCTCGACGAGCCTTCCTTAACATCATCGAGGGTGGCCGGTTGCAGTTCGGCTCGGGTGATGCGACTTTCTATACTGTCTATCGTTCTTCTGCTGCCTATGCCGGCTAAATTTGGTGCTAGTCTGCCGCCCAGATTTCCTATTGAATGACAGGCCAGGCAGCCCGATTGTAGAAACTTATTGCGACCCTCTTCACTGAGTGCCAGATCGCTCGGCAGCTTTTTATCTGAGGGCGGCAAGGGGTTGGTCAACTTCTCTTCGCTTGTTTCTTCGCGACTATGCCCATAGACTTTATAGCCGCTTTCAGGCGAAGAGAGGCTGAGCAAATAGTCTGCGATTGCCGAAGAATCTTTCAGAGGCAGACGGGGGTGGGGCATAAGCTCTTCGTCTTTATAGCGGCGGGCGAAGTCTTTGATGAATTTATCACCCAAGGTGATGCGGGCGATAATATAGGGACGTCCACGATAGGCTCCGATGCCGTCCAGAGGCGGCGCCAGACAACCACCCTTTTCGCTTATCGAATGGCAGTTTTGACAGTTGTTCTTTTCAAAGAGAGCCTTACCGGCAGCCACATTGCTTGTGCTCTTGCCTTTATAGCTCTTGGGCTTGACCAGCTGATAGCCTGTGCCGCCGCCTAGAGCCGGAATGACGGCTGTGATGGCTAGAGCCGCCAAGCTGTAAGCTAATAAAGATGGGCTTCTCTTCGCTTTCATAAAACTCCCTGTTTCGCTCTTCCGCCACTTGGGTCTCTGCCGCTTGGGTCATTGTAAAGAAAATCTAGGGGTTTAGCGGCCTAAGCGCAAGAGTCTAAGGGATGATAAAAAGAAAGAAGGAGCCAAAAGGTCAAAAGTATTGTCATTTTGAGCCAAAAGTGGTTGTCAATGCTGGATATTTAACTAGATCTACAGCCTGGTAATTTTAGTTGTCAAAAGAAGCTCAGTCCGGTTCCTATCGCAAGGTCTGTTTGACCTGCGGCAAAGAGTTCACAGAGGATATTGTGCTCTGTCCGGACGATGATGAGTTATTGACGCCGGTAAAGACCGATAGCTTAATCGGCACCATGCTTTCGGGCAAATACGAGATTCTTGAAAAGCTTGGCGCCGGTGGCATGGGCTTGGTGTATAAGGCTAAGCACACCCTGATGAAGCGCATGGTAGCGATAAAGATCATGCTGCCCCAGCTCATCGCCAGTGTTTCAGCTCTCAAGCGCTTTAAGCAAGAAGCTCAGGCGGCAAGCAGTCTCAATCATCCAAATATTCTTACTGTTTATGACTTTGGTGTCACGCCTGATGGTATGCCCTACTTGGTCATGGACTTTTTGGAAGGGACTAATCTTTCCAAAATGCTTGATGCCAATCAGCATTTGCCTCTTGATGCCGCTGTCGATATTTTTATTCAAGCGGCATCGGGGCTTGGTCATGCGCATCGCAAAGGAATTGTGCATCGAGACTTGAAGCCCGCCAACATCATGCTTGTGGAATGGGAAGGGCGCAAAAATTTTGTCAAAGTCGTCGACTTTGGTATGGCCAAAATCACCGGTGCTGTAGATGGTGAATCGGAAGATCTGACCAAGAGCGGTGAAGTATTCGGCAGCCCGCTTTATATGAGTCCAGAGCAGTGTATGGGTAAGACCCTCGATGCCCGCTCTGATATTTATTCGTTTGGCTGTGTCATGTATCGGGTTTTGACCGGCGTCACTGCTGTTTCGGGGCAAAGTGCCATCGAATGTTTTTCCAATCATGTAAGCGGCGTACCGCGCTGCTTTGCCGAGGTCGTGCCTGATTTTCAGTTCCCGCCGGGCTTGGAAGAAATCGTATTTAAAGCCATGGCTAAAGAGCCCGAGCAACGCTATCAAAGCATGGATGAGCTGAAAGACGATCTGGTCGAATTGGCGCGCAAAGAGATGTCTGGTCTTTATGGCACTTTGTCCGGTTCGATTTATGCTCAGAAAGAAACCAATTCGGTTGCCAGCTTGAACATGAGTGAGGTCGCTGCCCAGGCCCGCGCCGAAGGCGTTGCTGCCGCCGATGAAGAGGTGGTATCGCAGACGGTGCGTGTCCCTTCGGCTGGCGGTACCGATGCACCGCCGGTCTTCCGCTCCATTACCACCGATGCTCGCACTCCCGAACAAGCGAGGGCGGCTGCATCAGGCAAAGATACAACTGATAAACCGGCAGTCTCGGCAGAAAAGCAGTCGCAGACCGGACCGCAAAAAGTCGATGAAGCACAACTGCGGACTTTTGTCGGTGCCGGTGCCGGCTCAGGCGCTGGATCTGGTTCAGGCTCAGGTGCAGGCTCTGGCGGCGGCTCGGTCAAGAGTCAAACGGTTGCCGCCAGCAGAAAGTATGACAGCAGCGCCTTGCCGCGCCCAGTAATAATCGGTGCCGTTGTCTTGGTGCTTATTGTTGGTGTGCTGTCTTTTGTGGCTTTCTCGGGCAAAAATGGCGACTCGAAAACTTCTTCCTCTGGCAGTGGTGGCTCAAGCACCGGCTTGGGCGGCTTTAACAGCGTGCTCAATGTGGTCGGCGGCGGTGATAATAAGCCTTCAAATGCCGGACTGGCTTTTGAAGAGATCATGAAGCGCGGCCACGCCGCTTTCGAGCATGGCGATTATGCTGTCGCTCTTGATCAGTATAATAGCGCCCTGGCCTTGGCTAAAGAAAAGGGTCGCTATGAAAAGCAGGTGCCAGAGGCTCAAATTTGGATAAACAAGGCTTGTTTTGAGCTTGGTAAGTTCGACGAAGCTCTTGAGGCTTGTCGGGCTGTTCTAAAAGTAAGAGAGAGTGCCGGTCAGATGAGTTCGCCTGAGGCCAGTGAAGCTCTCAATGATATGGGCGAAATTTATTTGGCTAAAGGCAACTTCAAAGAGTCTCGTCTTTATTTAGACAAAGCTTTGAAAATACGCAAAACTTTCACCGGTCCTGAAAAAGACAAAGTGGCAGAAACTATGGCCGCTTTGGGCAATCTTTCTTTGGCTCAAAATAAGCCGCGGGACGCTGTTAAATATCTTTCGCAAGCCCTCAGTATTGCTGAGTTTTCTCTAGCTTTTAACCCAATCGACAAAGCAAATATTGAAAGTGCGCTTGGTCAGGCCTATCAGCTCACCGGCAAGATTATGAAAGCCCGCGATCTTTACGAGAAAGCCCTCGATTTGCGCGAGAAGAGTCTCAGTCCTGATAATCCGGCTATTGCTGATTCACTAGTTACTCTAGGCTCAATCGAATACCACGCCAAGCGGCTAGATGAAGCCCGTGAGCATTTTGAGCGGGCTCTCGATATCAACAAGCGTAGCGGCGGCTCGCGCCAAGATGGCTTGGCCGATGCCCAGTTCTGTCTGGCTATGGTTTGCAAGGCGCAGAACGACAAAGGCAAAGCACAAGAGTATGCTCAAGGGGCTTATGAGATTCGTAAGACCCTATTTGGTGAGAAAGATGACCGCACTGTGCAAGCCCTCAAGCTTATGCAGTCTGTATCGCAATAGCTCTAAACAGGAATAATTGTTTGGGCGAAGACATTCTCGCTCATCAATTGCTTCTTGCGGTCTAGATATTCCAGCACGCAAGTGACAAAAGTGGCATGGCTCCAAGTCAGCGGTGATACAGAGAGGGGCTCGTTGCTGTAGGGATGCACTTGTTCAGCCAAGACGCCCGACATCAAGGCTCGATTGGCCACCCATTCCATCATTTTGACTGCATCTTTCAGATCTTCAGGGCTGCGGGCGGCGGCAATGTCATATTGGGCCAGCCACATCGTACAGATGAACCAGGGGTTGCCCGGCACATTTTCTACATCTTGCGAGATTTGATGATAATAGTCGTTTTCATAACGAGCCAGACCACCTACTTCGGTTTTTATCCACAGTCTATCTTTGATGGCTTTCATTGTGGCTGCTACTTTTGAGTCATGGGGGCTCATATTGCCGAAAGCAAACAAGGCATACATGGCGGCGTCTATATTCATGTCGAGGTTATAGCCGCTTTCGGTGCGGGTGGCCATGCGGCAGAAGCGTTTATGCTCTTTGCTCCACATATGTTCGACCATGGCTTCTTGCACTTCATCGGCAACAGCTTGATAGCGGTGTGCTTTAGTCAACTCGCCTATAGCCTGGCAGAAATTGGCAGCGGCATTGAGCCCGCCAATGACACTACAGACGGTGAAAAGATGCACGCCCCATCTCTCTTCCCAGAGGTCGTAAGATGGGTGCGGCAACTTGGTCTCCTCGTCACGGTAGTTGCAGAGAAAGTCGGCCGCTTTAAAAATGAGATTGTCGGCTACAGATCTAATAAATTCGATATTGCGGAATTTTTTGAAATGATGCCAGAGCGACCAAATCACCAAAGCTGTTTCATCTTCTTGTATAGGCAAAACTTCTTTGCCGTCTTTCAGCCAGGGATGCCAGCTGGAGGCGACGCTGCGGTCTGGATTGTATTTGTGCAAGAGATAGCCTTCGTCTTTGATGACGTCGCTGCAAAATTTGAAGAAGCGCTGGGTCAGGTCTCGGTGACCGGCTTTGGTCATGGCATAGGCAACCAGCGCCCCATCGCGCGGCCACATATAGCTATAGGTGTCGCGGGCAAACTGAGTGATATCGTGATCGTTGGCGGCGATGATGGCGCCTCCGTTGTCCACCTGGGTTCTTATGGTCAAGAGCGAGCGTTTGAAAAGCTCGGTTACTTTCGGGGGCAGACCATGAAAATCTATATGCTCGGGATTAACCCAGAGCTTCCAATAGTTCTGATTGCGCGGCACCATGCGCTCGGCGTGCTCCTCTTTGATCATCTCATCGTTGAGAGCCTTTACTTCTTCATAGTTGCGGCCCATGCACATCCAGTAATGTCCGCAAGCCTCGCCATTTGCCGGCACCGACAAATTGAGCCCGACTACCGAATCGACCGAACCCTGCACAATCGGGTTGCCGCCTAATTTGCCGTCTTCGGCATCTTTATATGTACCTTCCAGCCCATCTACACCTTTTTTGCCCACCGACCAGTCGGTGACGCCGCATTTAAGCGGGGTCTTTGTGCTTATCAAAAACCAGCGATTTTTCTTATAGTGAATTACCGAGAGTGTGCGGGGGTCATAAAATGCCGTGTCGCCCACTTCATTTTCCGAGATGCTGAAGTCTTGGTGAAAGAAGACCCTGACCAGATGGTCTTTGCCGTCCAGAGATTTGACATGCACTTCTCTAAGCAAAATATTGTCTTGGGCATCCACCAGGTCATGCATACGTACTTCTATATGCAGACGGTCGTTGCGCAAAAGCACATCGGTGACCAGGCTCTCTTTTAAGTAGCGTTTCTCGATATGCCAGTCTTCGTTAATCCACGAGAATTGACCATCTACCCAGAAGCCTAGATGATTGACCCTTCCGACTGTCTGATTGTCCTGCCCCACCCTCGGGAAATATATGTCTCTGATTTGGTATTGGCCATCAAAATTAACAAGCACATTGCCATTGCCGATAGGGAGATCTCGGGGCATATTCACCTCTTTATAGGAACCTTCAAGAGCCCTATGCCAACCTTTGGGATGATTGAAACAGCCTATGAGCTAAATTTTGAATCAGTCTTCATGCTGATGTTGAATATTGGCGGCGGCGCTATTATAAAAACGTGGATTTAAGAGAGGCGCTCAAGAGGAAGTTTAAGAATAAAAGAGATGCTCCTGATAGCGAGCAACACTAAAGATTTCGTTCCCAACTTAGAGCTCTCACTGCGGTGGTTGTTGCCACCGAAAGCTAAACAAAACGGCAATTCCAAGCATAACCCTCTTAAGGGCTTGAACAAGGGAATTGCCGTTTTGCTTTGCGTTTAGACTGGCGCCACAGAGCACAGCTAAAACCTGGCACTAAGCGTCATTTAGCAAGATAAGAGCTATAGATTTTTGCAAAATGAATGTGAAACAGAAAGGGCACCGCTAGAGGGTGCACGCCTCTCAGCGGTCCGAAAAGGCTGCTTCAAAATAGTATCTACGATCATCTGCTTTCTGATTATTCAAGTAAGTCGGTCTTCTGGCTAAGGAGTTGCTGCTTGCTCCCGGTGAAGAGGTCTGTGTTTGGTTATCTTGATATTTTTCTAGGCAGAAGGAGAAAACTCCAGCATAAGGTCAGCCTATTCAGCTCAATCTTCAGGCAATACAGCGGTTTTGGTTGAGAATAAATCGGTTAAGGTAGTCCATTTCTTTGATACTAATAGTGGTGTCGCTAGTTGCTTGAGGCGTGTCCTGTGAAAAGCGGCGGACTGTGCAAAACACTCTTCCTCTTTGGGCGTTTTAAGACTCACTCTCCGTCGCCAACCCCTTATAGGGTACTCCGCCGGCTTCGATCTCGCCTTGCCATGGACGGATCTTCCTCCTCGGATTGATCACCGTCATTTTCTCCAAAAGCAGCGACACCACCCGCTCAGATATAACTAGATCCTGTGTTGGTCCGCCGCCGAAGTCATCCACCCCAGCCTTGCCAGTTATCTTGAACCAGTACCATTTACCTAAAGCTGAGTCCGGGCGCCCTTTTCGCCATACATGCTTAAACTCTTGGTCGTCTCCAGAGATTTCTACTTCTGCAAATTCAAGCCCGGTGACAGGCGGTCGTAAGGCTTCCAGGGTGCGTCTTAGCCTCTCTGTGCCAATGTAATGAAAAGTACTGCCCTGCAAATCATCTTCCGGCCAATAATTGAACTCATAGTGAAAGTGCCTGAGGACACACGGATGATCTGACCTTTCACCGATATAGACTGTATTTTCTCCATATCCTCCAGAATACTCAGGTCGGTACGTATAGAAATTCATCGCTCTCCTTTCTTCAACGGCGGCACGAAGAACCGCCCATACTCTTCATCCAGCTTGCGCATGTGTTCAAGTACTTGCTGCCTGGTGGCTGTTGTATTTTTCTTCTTAAACTGCTCCCAACTGTCTGTAATGAGCTTGTGCACTGACTCTCCATCAATGATCGCCGTTTCAGGAATACCGCTCGGATACTTCAACGCGTGAACTTCCTTAGCCTTAAACAGCCCTGGGTATTTGTCACGCAGTGATTGCGGCAAAGCATGATGTACCGCTAGCCCCGTTCCTTTCAGATGTGGATTCGCCGTGTAGAACACAGTTCTGTAGCTAGCTTCAATGCGCTCTATTCTCAATGCTGCTAACTCGGCTTCTGACAGTTTCATTGCTTCTTTTTTAGTTAGACCATACTCCTGTCTGAGCTTTCTATCGGTAAGTATTTCCTTTCCGCGTTCAGGAAAGAATTGCACCATCGCCATGATATGGTCGCCTAAGCCCTTCTCCTGGGCTTCCTTGACCACTTCGCCTGCCTTCTCTACGGTACAAACCGCGGCTGCTTCCTTCATAGCCTGCCGCCCCTTGAGCACACCGGTAAGCGCCTCTAGCGCCTTTCTTTCCGCCTCTGGGTTCCTCGGCAATACCGCCAGTCCTTCTTGCAGAAACTCCATGAATGCACCGGGCTTGCTCAGCTTTTTTGCTTCTCCCGCAAACGCTACTACCCCACACCCCGCGCATATCTCCGACATTATTGCCATCTGGTCGGCTGGGCTTTGTTTCTCATACCACCGGTTCAGAGCCTCGCCTATGCGCTTCAGAGGCAGGCTGTAATCCCCGCTTTGCCTTGCCTCTTGCTCTGTCGCAGCTGCGCCGACGCCAATCTCCACTCCCGCTACAAGCAAGAGTCCTAGCGCTTCTCCTGCTTTGCTTGCATCTTCTCTCGCTTGCTCTGGATTGAATATCAAATCAATGTCATACTTCAAGAGCCCCACCAATAGGTTAATACCGGCTAGCAGGGTATCCCGTCCGCTTTCTCCGGTCCTCACTAGTATTTCTTGCGTTGTCTGCTTGATAGACTCTTCTGCTGCGGGACCGCCTTTCTCCATCGCCTGGGCTAGCTTCTTGATGTCTTCAGGCGTTAGCCTTCTTAGCCCTTCTATCTCTTTCTCTGGATAGCTGACTTGCCCTTGCATTGGGTCTTTTTGCTTGGGCGGCAAATCATGTACTTCAGGGTCTTCTTGCTTTGCAGCCAATCGCCGCCGCTGGTCCAAGGCGTCTAAAGCTCCCTTCGCTTGGGGCTCTAGCGCTACTAGCTGCTCTCTTGCTAGCTTCTGATGTTTCTCTTTCTCTGGTCCTGGCTCTAACTTGTTAGCCCATTCATATAGCGCCTTCACTGGCTCTACGGCCGGGTTCTTTTCTGCCTGCTTCGCTATTATTGCCCCGGTACTTGTTTGGCTTTGGTCATCAACTTGCTGATCTGTTTGCGCCTTCACCTGGTCCTCCGGTCTAAAGATTACCTCGGCTTTCTTCAGTACCTGCTCGACAAGAAAGTCCCTTGTCGCCCCGGCTGGCAGCTTGTATGCTTGCTCTACTTCCGGCATGAACGACCTCGCCCAGATATCTCCTTGCTGCGCCTTCTGCTTCAAGAAGTCCACTGTTACAGGCTCTATCTTTGCTGTCTGTGCCGTCTGCGTTGTCGAAGTCTGAGCTGGCTTCTCCGTTTCCAGTAACCTTGACGCCAACACGTCATACCCGCCGCCATTTTTCGGCATCACTATCTCTATGCTCTCGTTTTGGTCGCCGCCGGCGCTGCCATTGTGTGCATTTGGGTTGAGCGCTTGCACTGCTCTTACATCAGCCGCCCCGGCCGCTCTTGCCGCCTGTGCTTCTGGCTGATTCTCTAGAGCTCGGCTCTCTACTGGCCGCTTCTCGCTTTTGTCGTCCACTTCAGCCATACAGAAGCGCACTTCTCCCACAGTTGCCTTATTATTCCCTTTTATCGGGTCCTGTTCTGGCTTTAAACCTTAAATCCTTATCAATGGCTTTCTATGGTGCTTTGCTGTAATGGCATGGATAGAGATTTTTCTCACACCGAAAGGTGACTGACTTTTAGGTGGTTCTTGGCAAGGTCGCTGGAGTCGCATGCTCGGTTCAGAGGGGATCTGAGGCGGCGGCATTCCCTCGCTTACCCGACTTTGCACGGCGTGCGTCTTTGAAAGAGGGCTTTCCAGGCGAGATATTTCTTGCCGTCTGGCAGCACAAAGTGGGTGCGACCCAGGCTAATCAACTCGAAGAATGGTTCAGTTTCGCTCAATAGTTCGCAGGCGCTCAGTTGCGGCGGTCCTACTTCTGGGTTCTCTCTGGCTTCATCTTTAGAGCCCGCAATACAAAGCCATCTACCTGCGGGCTTTAGGGCTTGATGAAGCTTGGCGACAAAGATTGGGCGGCTTTCTTGCGGAATCACGTGGTAGACGCCTCGGTCAAAAATAAAGTCTTGCGAGCCTGCTGCCACGGGGTCTTTCTCGCAAATATCGAGCAAGTGAAAGTCAACTTTTACCTTAAGACTTTGCGCACGCTCCACTGCCTTTTCTAGGGCTGTGGGGGCAATTTCGGTGGCGTTCACCTTTGCCCCTTGCTGCGCCATCCAGACGGCGTTAGTGCCGGTGCCGCAGCCCACTTCCAACACTGCTTCCGGTTTCTCATTCGGCGCCAGGGCGGCAAAATATTCGCTCAATTCCGGTGCCACAACCCCTGTATCCCAGGGCAGGTCTTTCACTTTATAGCGTTCGTCCCAGTCATAGCCTTGCTTTTGTACTTCATGACCATTTAGTACTTTTTGTACTTGGTGCTCTTCAGCCATTTGGTTTGCCCCGACTTTTGCTAGATTCTAAATTTTAGCAGCTTTGGCAAGGGCTTCTTTGACTTTTGCTGTGCCGGTGCTGCCCGGCGAAGTTTTAGCCTGCAGCGAGCCTTTTGGGTCAAATAGTTGAAAGAGGTCGTCTTCAAAAGCTTGATTGAAACTTTGACAAGCACTGAGACTCAACTCGTTAAGTGTTTGTCCGCTCTCTCTGGCATGAGCCACCAAGGCTGACACATCTTCATGGGCTTTGCGAAAGGGAATGCCTTTGTTGACCAAGTATTCGACCAGGTCGGTGCTAATCATTTCGGCATCGCCGGCAGCCTTGAGAGTCACTTCTTTATTGACGCTCAGGCATTGTAAGACCACGGTCATCACTCTTAAACAATTGCCTATTTCTTTGGCTGTCTTGATTAGAGGTGGTTTGGTCTCTTGCAGATCGCGATTGTAACCGAGGGGCAGACCTTTCAAGGTGACCAATACATTGACCAGCTCACCCACCATTGAGCCGCATTTACCCCTAATTAGTTCCACCGGGTCGGGATTCTTTTTCTGCGGCATGAGGCTTGAGGCTGTGGTGACGGCATCGCTAAATGAAATGAAGCCGAATTCTTTACTGGCGTAGATAATCAGGGTTTCGGCCATCTGGCTTAGGTGCACACCGCACATGGCTGCCACAAACAAATATTCGGCCACAAAGTCGCGATCACTCACTGCGTCAATTGAATTGGCAAAGTGTGAGGGCATGCCCAAAAGTTTTGCCGAAAGAGCCGGATCGATGTTCAAGCCAGTGCCTGCCTGGGCGCCGGCGCCCAGCGGTGATACCGCCACGCGTTTGGTGAGATCTTTTAGTCTTGCTTTGTCTCTTTCGAGCATCTCGACAAAGGCTAAAAGCGCATGGGCGAAATGCACCGGTTGTGCTCGTTGCAGATGGGTATAGCCCGGCAAAATAGCATCGATGTTTTCAGCTGCTACAACCTTGATAGTTTCCACCAGCTCATTTACATCGTTAAGATTGGCTTCGATGCAGCCCAGGGCATAAAGCCTGATGTCCAGCGCCACTTGGTCGTTGCGACTGCGTGCTGTGTGCAGCCTCAAGGCATCCTCGCCGATTAGTTCTTGCAGCTTTTTCTCGACATTCATATGCACGTCTTCGAAGGCTGGGTTAAGCTTGAAATCACCTGCTTTATATAAGTCGAGAATGGCTTGCAACCCGCCGACAATATTGTCTGCCTGAGCGGCGGTCAAAAGACCGCCGTCGGCAAGCATGGTGGCATGGGCGATACTACCTCTAATATCGGCTTCGATAAGAAATTCATCGGCATCTATCGAGCCGACAAATTCGGTGAGTGCCTGATCAAGCTTTTGGCTGAAGGCTTTTCTTAATACTTCCATTTTTCATGCTCCAGGTGGAAAGTCTCAGTCCGCTGATATTGATGAAGCCACCCGAATCGGCAGGGTTGAAGCTGCTCATATTTTCGAAGCTCGTCATTTTCTCGCTGTAGAGAGACTGTTCTGATTTTCTTGCCACCACCATCGAGTGACCTTTATAGAGTTTCAGCTTGGCTATACCGCTCACTGTCGCTTGTGATTCTTCGATGAGGTTATGCAAAAGTTTGGTCTCTGGTGCAAACCAATAGCCGTTATAAGTTAATTCGGCTATCTTGCCTATCAGGCTCGCCTTTAGATGGGCAACTTCTTTATCTAGGGTCAGCGACTCGACAGCCTGGTGGGCTTGCATAAGAATAGTCACGCCAGGTGTCTCATAGACACCTCTAGACTTGATGCCGATATAGCGGTTCTCCACCAAATCGATACGACCGACGCCGTGGGCGGCGGCAATTTCATTGGCTTTGGCCACCAATTTGGCAGGCTCAAGTTTTTCGCCGTTTATCGCTACAGGGCAGCCGGCGGCAAATTCTATCTCGACAAACTCAGGCTTGTCCGGCGCTTCTTCCGGATTTGTGGTCCACATATAGATGTCTTCAGGCGCTTCCGCCCAGGGGTCTTCAAGTATGCCGCCTTCATAGCTAATATGCATAAGGTTGGCGTCTATAGAATAGGGTTTGTCTTTGGTCACAGGCAAGGGAATGCCGTGTTTTTCTGCATATGCAAAAAGATCGCTTCTGCCTTGAAATTCCCATTCACGCCAGGGGGCGATAACATTTAACTGAGGGGCAAGGCTCTTGATTGCCAGTTCAAAACGCACTTGATCGTTGCCTTTACCTGTGGCACCGTGGGCGATTGTGTCGCAGCCTTCTCTAAGAGCCGCTTCCACCATACCTTTAGCGATGCAAGGGCGGGCCAGCGAGGTGCCCATTAGATAAACCAGCTCATAGACGGCATTGGCTTTGATTGAGGGAAAAATGAAGTTTTGGGCGAAGTCGGCTTTTAGATCATCAATAATGCATTTTTCAGCCCCTGTTTTATGGGCTTTCTCAATTACTTTGTCAAAGTCTTCTTCTTGACCGACATCGGCTAGATAAGCCACGATCGGCACTTGATATTTTTCTTTGAGCCAGGTGAGAATGCAGCTAGTATCAAGACCGCCGCTGTATGCTAGAAGAATTTTTTTCATTTGTTTGACCTCGCTCAAAGTGCAGATTTGACTGACGTGATGTGAATTGAATTTCTTGTATTAGTGATTTACATAATCAGAGCCATAATGGCTTTCTGAGCATGCAAGCGGTTTTCTGCTTGATCAAAAACAACCGAGTTTGGTCCATCGATGACTTCGTCGGTGATCTCTAAGCCGCGGTGGGCGGGCAGGCAGTGCATAACGATGTGGTCGGGCTTTGCCTTTTTTAGCAGGGCGCTATTAAGCTGATAAGGGGCAAAGATGTTTTCTCTCTCTTTAGCCTCTGCTTCTTGCCCCATCGAAGTCCAAACATCGGTATAGACTGCATCGGCATCAGCTACCGCCGCCGCCGGGTCTGCGGTCAAGCTGAGCTTGGCTCCAGACTTTCCGGCCAACTCTAGGGCTTTCATCCAAACCGAGGCTTGCGGTTCATATTTGTGAGGGCAAGCCATGGCAAAGTCGGTACCGAGAGTGGCTGCAGTAAAGAGCAGTGAGTTGGAAACATTGTTTGAGTCGCCCACATAGGCAAGTTTTATGCCCTTGAGTTTGCCTTTGTGCTCAATAATTGTCTGAAAGTCAGCCAAGGCTTGGCAGGGATGCTCTTTGTCGGAAAGCCCGTTAATTACCGGTATATTGGCATTGGCGGCCAGGGCAATAACTGTCTCGTGGGCAAAAGTGCGGGCCATGGCTGCGTCTACCCAGCGCTCAAGATTTTTGCCGATATCATTGATAGCTTCGCGTTCGCCCAGTTTTCCTTCTAGATAAATGGCATGTCCGCCCAATTGCGTCATACCGGCTTCAAAGGTTACTCTGGTGCGTAGTGAGGGTTTCTCAAAGAGCATAGCCAGGGTTTGCCCCTTGCTAAAGAGAGTCTGAGTCTCGTCGAATTTATTGGCCTTTAGTTTTGCCGCCAGGTCTAAAATGAGCATCAGCTCTTGGGCATTGAGATGCTCGATGCCGATAATGTCTTTGCCGCGTAGGCTCTGCTCATAAAGTACATATTCAAGAGCTGATGGACCGTCCGGCTTAGCCATACGCTGAGGCTTGTTGGCGTTGAGCTTACTGCCGTCAAACTTGGTTATTTCTGCTGTTAGGTCCATTCTTTGTTCCTTGTTTTGAACTACAAAATTATTTGAACTAAAAAAAATCCCCGGTGCACCCGGGGATTTAATGATCTTGCTGCAAGCCGCTAATCCCTCGGGTTCAATTGAACTCGCGGCGACGACGGCTAACGGTATTAACTGTTTTCAGCATAAGCTTAGTAAAATGGCAAAGAGATTTTGTGTCAATAAAGTAAAACGAATTATTGCGGGCTCAGCCAAATATTTATGCCGACCTATATAGATGGTGAAAGAAGCGACGGCTTTGTGCAAAGGCTTAAGGTCAAGACAGCTGCCGATGGACCACTGCGTGATTTGACTTTTGCAGTCAAAGACAACATGGCAGTGAATGGCTTGATTGCCGGTTTTGGTTCGCCTTCTTGGGCTGCTTCTAGGCAGCCGGCGCCAGCCCATGCCGATTGCGTGCAGAAAGTGCTTGATGCGGCAGCCGAATTGGTCGGCACAACTATCTGCGACGAGCTCACTCTCAGTATGGATGGCATAAACTCTTTTTATGGTACTCCGCTTAATCCGCGCTATCCTGAGCGAATTCCCGGCGGATCTTCTAGTGGTTCAGCCTCTGTGGTAGCCTCTGGTTTTACCGATTTTGCTCTGGGCACCGATACAGCCGGCTCTGTGCGTGTACCGGCTGCCTATTGCGGAATCTATGGCTTGCGCAGCAGTCATGGGCTTCTCAGTAAGGACGGGATTTTGCCTTTAGGTGAAACTTTTGACGCTGTCGGTGTTTTCGCCCGTCAAGCTCAAGTTTTGACGCGAGTGCTTTCTGTTTTGTTGGGCGAGAGCTCAAAGTGCGAAGTTGATGAAGTATCTGATAAGGCTTTTGGTAAGTCTTTTGGTAATGAGCTTACCGTTTTGGTTGATGCCTCGGCTCGCCGAGTCTTAGATAGAGCCAATCAAGAACGTTTTGATCATTCGCTTATCGGCGTTTTTGATGGTCTTAAGTCGGTGGAGCCTCCTTATGATTTAGAAGAGATGGTCGATTTGTTTGCGGTAATGCGCGGCTATGAAGCTTGGCGCCACTACGGGCAGTGGTATAGCGAAAATAAGCCTGCGCTTTCGCCGGCTATAGCCGAGCGCCTGCTTGCCGGTGCCTCAGTCACAGAGACGCAGTATAGAGAAGGACAAGCAAGACGAGAAGCTATCATTAGTGAGACCGTAGCTTGGTTGCAGGCGGAAGGCATGCAAGAGACGCCGAGCAAGGGCTTGCCTTGCATTACAGTGCTGGTATTACCAGTGGTGTGTGATTTGCCGCCCTTGCTGAGCGCCTCTGACAGCGAGCTGGGCGATAATCGTCGCAAGAATCTTCTGCTCAATGCTCCCGGCTCTTTCCTCGGCTTTCCCGAACTCGTTCTCGGGCACCTTGATTTTCCTATCGGCTTGCTTGCTTTGCCGGGGTGTGATCTTGCACTTTGTCGCTTGGTCGAGAGTATTGGATTGAGTTGTTAGGCTCTTGGTTAATGGGTGGTGGCAAGTTTTCGCTGCATGTCCTTTGAGTCATTCTTAGCGCTTAGCGATGATGATGCGAGATCCGCGCGTCGCTTTTTTAAGGTGCCTGAAAGGGCGGTCCTAATCTCTCATGGCGACCCATAAGATTAGGGTTCCAAAGCTTTCTGAAATCCCAATTAGGACTAAATATCATCTGGTTCAGCTAGGCGAAAGTCTGCGGAAGGAATATGATTTTATGCAGACCTTCATCTGAAAGCGTGCTGGGAAGTGCCTGAGCCAGAAGGGGATAGTTTGACCGTGAGACATACGATGAGAGATGATTTCAGAGCCAGCATGTATTTTCTTTTGGCTTTAGGCTTTTCATGGTGTCTTTACTTGGCTTATCCAAAGGTTCTTCCGTGGGAGTTCTTTGGAATCAACATAAGTCTTCTGGTGTTGATATGTGTTCTCTTGATGATCAAGCATTTAGGCTTCAATCGATCATTCTTGGTCCAGAAGCGGACACTATTGTTACTTATAGCCATTAATTTGCTCGCTATCGCGGTCTTTTCCATACTTGATACAGCGCAGTCGCTTTCTCGCTGAGCCGCTGCTTGATTCGGTGCTGCCTCTCTAAGCTAAGTGGGATTGGTGGCAGTTAGTTACCAGCTATCGCCGCCACCGCTTGAGCCGCTATCTGAGCTGGAAGAATCGGATGAACTGGACGAATCTGAACTTGACCAGCCTGATGAGCCTGATGAACTAGACCAGTCTGATGAGTCATAGTCAGAATAAGAATTGTAGTTTGAGTACGAATCGTAGCTTGAGTTATAGTTTGAATATGAATTGTTATTGTTGTAACCGGTGCCATAATTTCTGGGGCGAGTCATGTTTCTGAGCGCTGCGCACAAGAAAACTGTGACAATTACAATGAAGGCTAAGCCCCAGATAGTGTCGTTGTTATTAACAACGGTCGACGATTTCTTGTAGCCGTCTTTTTGTGGAATTCCTGTAAGGCTGAGCCGCAGGGCTTGCCCAGGCTCAAGCCGTCCGGTTTCAAAAGTGACACTGCCCTTTTGTTTTTGCGCAGCTGTCTTTGGCTGTGAATTGTGACTAGAGACCGGAGCGATTATGGGTACAGAGGTTCCCTCGCTTTTGATTTTCACAGTCATATGATCAATAGGCATCTGCCAGTTTTTGCCGTTGGGCGACCAGTTGGTCTTGCCTGTTTTGTCGAAAATGTTAGCCAGGGTGTACTTAATGAAATAAGCCTTGTTGCCGCTCACTTTCTTGTATTTATTGCCTATTTTGATTTGGTAGGACTTATTCAGCTCGCTCTTTTGAAACTCAGCATCTATGCCGGGCGGGCACTGCACGGCTTGAATGCTTAGGTTGGCGGCGTTTGACGCAAAATCTAGCGGAATTTTTCTCAGCAGTCCGTGTTTGTCCGGTTCGGTGAAATTGACTCTGATAGTTTCTTCTACTGCCAGTGTTCCCTCTTTATCGAGAGTGGCGATGACGGTGAAGTCTTTCACTTCTTCTGCAGCTGCGCTCTCAGCCAAAGCGCAGAAACAAACCAATAGGCCAAATAGATAAAACGGTGCAAGAAAGGCTAAGCAGAGAACCCTGAGCCTGGTTTGTTTGTTTTGCATTGTTCATTACCGCTTTTGCTTTTGAAGAAAACGACGCTTGACAACATTTTGATTCTGCCTTTGCTCAGGTTAAGGCTGGTTAAAGAATCCCCGGCAAGCCAAGCAAATTAAGAGTTATGTAAGATTTCTCGCTGGCGCTCCGGCCACTCTAGCGCCGCTTTCAACGTCCTTGATAACCACAGAGCCGGCGCCTATAGTAACGTTTTGCCCGATTTTGACGCCGGGCAGCAAGACTGCGCCCAGACCAAGCAGGCTGCCTTCGCCCAAGCTGCTGCCCCCGCCCATGATTGCCCCTGGTGCAACATGGCAATGGTCCCCAACCTGGCAGTCATGTTCCACTATGGCGCCGCTATTGATAATGCAGTTGCGCCCCACTCTCGCATCTTGGTTGAGAATGGCACCGGCGATTATTTGGCTGCCTAGATCGCATGTGGCGCCGTCGATGATCGCTCTTTCGTGCTTTACCAAGATAGCTTGCAAGCCCCTATGCAAAAGTCTCTTAAAGCAGGTCTCTCGCACTTTGTTATTGCCTATGGCAACAACAAAAGCAATCTCCGGGTTCAAGGGTCCATCTTCTCTTAGCACCGGGCGCCCCAGCAGGGTTGTGCCTGCTTTAGCATCATCCAGATAAGCTTCTACTTCCAGCCCCTGGCTTTGGGCGGCGGCTGTAACTACTTTGGCATGACCACCGGCACCGGCAATGTATATCTTCATCGAACCACTCTCTAAATCGTCACTAGATTTTACCCTGAGCTTCAGTTCCTGTTGGTTCTCTTGTATGATCTGCATGCTTGCTAAGGAGACAGAGGATGTCAAAGAAAGTCCTTGTTACCGGGGCGGCCGGCTTTATCGGCTCGCATCTGGCAGAAAGGCTAGTTCGCGATGGTCATTCGGTCAAGGCTCTGGTGCGTTATAACAGTGCTGGACGCCGCGGCTGGCTTGACACTGTGCCGACAGAGATTGCTTCTGAGATTGAATTTTTTGACGGCGATATCAGAGATTCTTTCTATGTCAAAGAGAGCATGAAAGATGTAGCGGTTGTCTACAATCTGGCTGCTTTGATCGCTATTCCTTATTCTTACCATGCTCCCAATTCTTATGTTGAGACTAATATCAGCGGCGCACTAAATGTGGTGCATGCCGCTAGAGAAAACGGCAATGTACGCGTTATTCAAATGTCTACCAGCGAAGTTTATGGTACGGCTCAATATGTCCCCATCGATGAAAAGCATCCATTGAAAGGACAGTCTCCCTACTCTGCTTCTAAGATTGGCGCCGACCAGATTGCCCTGTCTTTCTATTATGCTTTCCATACACCTGTGACCGTGGCTAGACCTTTCAATACTTTTGGACCTCGTCAGTCTTTGCGTGCCGTGATTCCTTCTATCATTGTCCAACTGCTTAGAGGCGACGGCAGCCTCGATTTGGGCAATATCAAAGCCACTCGCGATTTTAACTATGTCGGCTATACCACCGAGATGCTCACCAAGATAGCCGCCTGTGATGCCACCATTGGCGAAACTGTCAATATTGGTACAGGGCTTGAGATATCTATAGAAGAGACAGCCAAAATGGCCGGTGAGATTTTAGGCAAGCCGGTCAAGCTAAAAATTGATCCCGAGCGGCTGCGCCCCGAAGACAGCGAAGTTTATCGCTTATGCGGCGATAGTTCGAAGTTGTTTAGTCTGATTGGCGGCAAAATGCCTGCTGACCCGGTTGGCTACTTTAAGCGAGAATTGCAGACGACCATCGAATGGTTCTCGCGTCCTGAGAACTTGTCTCATTATGATGGCTCCGGCTATAGACTTTAACTCGACAGGCAGAAACAAAAAAGATGATGTCCGAAATGAAAAACAGTACTATTTCTAGAGATCGCCGGGTTGCAGACTGCATAGTCGAGCGTCTGGATAGTTTCTTTAAAGACCATCCTCGTCCGGTCGAATTGCACGGACCGGTTTTTGACGGCAACGAAGAAAAGTATGTGCGTGAATGTGTGGTGACGCGCTGGGTCTCTTCGGCTGGCGCTTTTGTCGGTAAGTTCGAGCAGATGCTTGCTGAGTATACCGGCAGTCCGTATGCCGTGGCTGTTACAAACGGCACAGTGGCGCTGCATATGGCATTGTTGCTTGCCGGTGTAGAGCGGGGTGAGGAAGTCTTGATTCCCTCCCTCACTTTTGTGGCTACTGCTAATGCTGTCAGCCATGCAGGCTGCATTCCGCATCTATGTGATGTCAGTGAGACCACCCTCGGTCTTGACCCCGTCAAGTTAAGTGATTGGCTCGATGAAATAGGCGAGAAGCGCGATGGCAAAGTTTTCAATCGCCTAAGCGGGCGGGCTATCGGCGCCATCATGCCGATGCATGCCTTTGGGCATCCGGTGCAACTGGATGAGCTTTTAGAAATAGCTGATAAATGGGGCATTCCTTTGGTGGAGGATGCTGCTGAGTCGCTCGGGTCTTTCTATAAGGGGCGTCACACTGGTACTATTAGTGGTATCGCCGCCTTGAGCTTCAACGGCAATAAGACTGTTACCACAGGCGGCGGCGGTGCCTTGTTGATTAGAGATGCCGAACTGGCTAAGCGAGCTAAACATCTCACCACTACAGCCAAGAAGCCACATGCTTATCGCTTTATTCATGACGATGTCGGCTATAACTATCGCATGCCCAACATCAATGCGGCGCTCGGCGTGGCCCAGATGGAAAATCTAGAACGCTTTCTTGGGCGGAAGCGGCAACTGGTGGAAGAGTACAAGAAACTCTTTGCCGATCTTGCCGATTGTCGGTTGTTTATTGAACCATCATACGCACAAAGCAATTATTGGCTTAATTGTCTGATTTTGCAGGGCGAGCAGTCGCTGTTCGACCAAGCTTGTCTTGAGTCAATCTTTGAGAGATTGGCCGAGAAAGACATTCAGACCCGCCCATTCTGGGAGCCCATGCATAAATTGCCTATGTATGAAAAATGCCCCAGTATGCCCCTAGCCGTTAGCGATAGTCTCAATAGTCGTACGGTTTGCATACCTAGCGGTCCTGGGCTCTAGCTATGAAAAAATTGAAAGTGGCGGTTCTCACCACTAACCGTGCCGATTATGGCTTGCTCTACTATCCAATGAAAGCCATTGAAGCGCACCCAACGCTTGAGCTTTTGGTTATTGCCGCCGGGGCGCATCTTTCTAGACAACACGGCTATTCTTTAGAGAAAATCGAGGCGGATGGCTTTGAAGTCGCCCATAAAATAGAAGCCTTGCAACCGGAAGGTGATGACAGTGCGCATGCTGCCGCCCAAGCCGCCGCTCGCGCCTCTCTCTGTTATGCCGATGCCTATCGCGCGCTCAAGCCTGATCTTTTATTGGTATTGGGTGATCGTTTTGAAGTGCTCGCGGCTTGCCAGACAGCCCTGATTATGTCTCTTCCCATTGCCCACATTGCCGGCGGCGACCTCACTCTTGGTGCTTTCGATGATTCTTTTCGTCATGCCATAACCAAACTTTCGCATATTCATTTTCCCACCAATGCGCGCGCCGCCCGCTTGCTTGTGCAAATGGGTGAAGAGCCTGAAAGAGTGCATATGGTTGGCAGTCCAGGCATCGATTACATCAAGTCGATGCGTTATCTCAACCGAGAACAATTGGAAGAGTCATTGTCCATCAAACTCAGAAAGAAGATTCTGCTTACTACTTTCCATCCTGAGACTCTTTCTGGGGAATGGCTTGACTCTCTAAGCAATTTGCTCAAGGTTCTTTCTGAGCTGGACCAAGACCATTCTCTCATTTTTACTGCTCCTAATAACGATCCAGGCGGCGCTGAAGCTCGCAAGTTGATTGAGACCTTTGTGGCAGAGCGCAGCAATGCCCATCTCTTTGAAAACCTCGGTTCAACCAGATATCTTAGCTTGATGAGTCTTTCAAACTGCGTGGTCGGCAATTCTTCCTCTGGATTGTATGAGGCGCCGGCCTTGAAGGTCGCTACCTTAAATATTGGCGACAGGCAAGCTGACAGGCTTTCAGCTTCATCTGTGGTAAATGCTGCCGGCGATGTCGATTCGCTTAGGCAGGGCTTAACTAGGGCGCTCTCTTTAGATTGCTCAGAAACAGTCAGCCCCTACGGAGACGGCAGCGCATCGCAGAGGATTATGGACGTATTAGCAAACATCGCCGAACAATATGATCTCGGCAAGCTCTTGAGGAAAAGGTTTCATCATGTCTGAGTGTTTTATCATTGCTGAAATAGGCGTGAACCATAACGGCTCAATGGAGTTGGCTAAAGAATTGGTCTTGCGGTCGAAAGAGGCCGGCGCCGACGCTGTTAAATTTCAGACTTTTAGCGCCGATCGATTGGTGACCAAGGCGGCTTCGCGGGCTGAGTATCAAAAACAGAATACCGGTTCTGATGCTTCGCAGCATGCCCTGCTTAAGGGCTTAGAGCTTAGTGAAGAGGCTCATCTGCAGTTGGCTGAATTTTGCCGAATCAATGAGATCGAATTTCTTTCCACCCCCTTTGATGTAGAAGCTGTGGGGCTTTTGGAAGCATGTGGGGTAAAGCGCTATAAGATAGCCTCGGGTGAGATTACCAATACCCCCTTGCTGGACGCCATTGCCCGCACCGGTAAGCCCTGCATTCTCTCTACCGGCATGTCGACATTAGAAGATGTCGAGTCGGCCTTGCTTGATCTTTATGCCTCGTATCATGATATCGCTGGTAGTGGCGACTTGAGCTATGATGACTTGGTACGAAAAGATCTGCAAAACAGGGTGTCGGTCTTGCACTGTACCAGTATCTATCCTTGCCCGCTTGAGTTTATCAACTTGCGTTGCATCACAACCTTGATGGATCGTTTCAATCTTGTCACCGGTTTGTCTGATCATTCAGCCGGCTTAGAGGTTGCTTTGGCCGCCGTGGCTATGGGGGCGAGGGTGATTGAAAAGCATGTCACTACATCTAGAGATCTGCCCGGACCCGATCATATGGCATCGATGGAACCCGGCGACTTTGCCCGCCTGGTGCAGATGATTCGCAATGTAGAAGTGGCTTTGGGTTCGCCAACCAAGGAGCCGGTGGCCAATGAGCCTGAGACAGCCAGGTTGGTGCGCAAAGGAGTCTTTGCTCGAAAGCCGATAAAGAAGGGTGATATTCTTAGTGTAGAAAATATTGTAGTGAAACGTCCCCTCGGTAAGATGTCACCTCGGCAATTTGGTGTCTTGCTTGGCCGTGCCGCACAGGCAGACTATGAGCTGGAAGCGCCCATAGACGAGTCTTTAGTTTAGACAGTAGTTTGACTCTTTTACTTTTCTTGGAAATTGGAGGCGAAACTGCCGCTACTGTGAGCTTTTGCAAGTTAGGTGTAGCGATGGCAAGTTAATCGATTCAAAGGTACGGCTGGACTGTTCGTGTTAGCCTTGACTTCCTTGGAGGTTCAGGTGTTAACGGCGCAAGGTGATAGACAAGCTTCTATAGCGACAGAAGCAGCTTCTGGAGCGGCTTCTGGACTTGCTTCTCATTCATCTGCCGCCTCGCTGAGGAGAAAAGACGACTCGAGAGCGTCTTTAGGCCAGAGTCCAAAAAGCTCTGATAAGAAGATTCTATTTTTGGATGGACTTCGCGCTCTGGCTATTTTACCTGTACTTGGTTTTCATCAAGTAAGCAACAGTCTTCATTCCTTTTTTGGTTCGAGTGGCTGGGTCGGCGTTGAGACTTTTTTTGTAATCAGCGGATTTCTGATTACCAAGCTGCTATTGTCTGAGCTAGGTAAAGCAGGTACTCTCAATCTCAAGTATTTCTGGGCTCGCCGCCTGCTGCGCATTGCCCCTGCTTTGCTCGTTTTTCTTGGCGTCGCTTGTGCCTTTGGGGCCGGGCTTTCTTACGCTCTAGTAGCTGCATTTTCTTGCTTTGATATATTGCTTGTCACGCATTTTATTCCTATTAATCCTGATGCTATGCCGTTCGCTCATACGTGGACACTGGGTATAGAAGAAAAGTTCTATCTGATACTGCCCCTGGTGCTATTGGCTTGGCGTTCTCGTTTAACTGGTCCGCAACAGAATCAGGAAGCTCGCAATCTTTTTGTCTTGCTCGTTAGTGCGTTTTTGTGCATGATCGCTTATCGGTCTATCCACTATCTTTGCTTTGCCTCCTCGGTACGTCTCTTTGCCGGGTTTGACACCCATCTTGACGGGCTTTTGCTTGGCGCTGTCGGCGCTGTCTTGCTGCAGTATAAAGACGCCTTTCCTCGCTTTACCAAGCTAAGCGTGCACTGGATTGTGGTCGCGCTCTTGTTTGCCTGCTTTGTATATTCGACTTTGAAGATTGGTCACCCCGAGCGCATCTTCAGTCGCAATCCTAATGGTATTTTGAACTGGTGGATGTTGAAGTTGCCCTTGCATTCGCTTGTCACCACTCTTCTTTTGGTCTCTCTGTTTAAGTGTTCCAATCAGAATTCGCCTGTTCACTGGCTTCTATCTAATCCGCTAATGGCTTTTTTCGGAAGGCTCTCTTATAGTCTCTACTTGTGGCATGGCATAGCTACGCTGCAAATCTATGAGTCTCTAATCAATTGGCAGCCGCAATTGACCGAGCATGTCGATCTGGTTAAGTATGCACTTTGTCTGGGGCTTGCCTGTGCGTCGTATTTTCTTGTTGAAAAGCCATTCTTGAGGCTGAAAGAGAAATTCAAGCCGTAGCAGTGATTCAACTGCTAGGTGGTTTAGGCCCAGGTGCTTGTTAGTGCTATCGCGTGGAACAATAAAAGTACCCGTATCTTTATCTGGATCTTTACCTGTATTTATTTCGGGCTTTGGGGCTGATAAATGCCATCTGAAACTCTGTTATTAGCAGACTATGCCTATGATACAGCCAGCGATATAGTAAGAATCTGGACTGCTATGGGGACCATCTTGCTGCCGCTTTGTTTTTTCTGGCATGCCAGAAAACGCGACAAGTCTGTTCCCGCCTTTATTGGTGAATTGCAATCTGAAAGCTGGCTTGTCGCTTGCTCTGTTTTTCGGAGAAGATGGTGGCACATTCTCGTCTTTCTTGTTTTTTTCTGGCTACAAAGATACTACCTTTGGACAGTCCCTCAAATAGCAAATTCAGAGCTTTGGCAGGAGGTTGCATTTGAGGACAGGTTGTTATATCCGGTGCTGTCTTTCTCTTTTCTTTGGTGTTTGAAAGATGAATTGCGCACTGAACAGTGCAGGTCAATGGTTTATTCGACCCCTTCCTTTGTCTTGACCTTTATATGGACTCTGGTTGCAATGTTATGTTCTAAGGGCTCGGCGCAGTTCTTTGGCTTCTTTTCGATGTTCTATGTTTTGCTTGCCGTTCGCGCCGATTTGACTCTAGCACTTATTTTTACTCGCTCTATGAATCCAATTAGCGCCATGTGGAAGAGCTTGCTTTATTCTCAGGGGCGCGCTAAACAGTTCGCCTGGACCTTTAGTTTGCTTGCCGGTACGGCTTGGTCTTTATTTTTTCTGTCTCGATTTTTCCTCAGTGTATTGGAACAGTTTTTTGAGCATCTGCAGTTTCAATTCAATCCGCTCTGGCACTTTGTCATTGAAAGTGTCTTTACTGTGCCTGTCTACATCATCCTTGCCTTTGTCGATTGTCTCTATCTTGCACGCGGAGTGCGTTTTTTGCAGCATATCGAGAGTCAGTCAAATGACGAAGGTGCGGCAGCGGCGGCTTGCCGACCTGTCTCACCTTAGCTTGGGTGATGTTTGATGGTTGATTTTTGTTTTAGCGGCGCGCTTTAGCCAAGAGTTCATCAACACGCCTTTGATCAAGCGGTACGGCATAGCTGTCTCTTGTGTAGCCGTCTGGTCCCGATTGATTGAGACCTGCTAGACGCCCTTCGGGAGTGACCACAGGTCCGCCCGATTGACCGCCTTTGATATGATTTTTCACCTTGAGCTGCGTGGCGTCAGGTTCCAGACCTAGCTCTTTAATATTGTGAGGGCTCATATCTTCACGCATCGGTCTTATGCCGTCTGATTTGCCCGGTGAGGCATAGAGGGCTCTAGAACCTTGCGGAAAGCCTAGTGCAACTACGTTCTTGCCTTTACCGGCTTCATCATTGACGTCTTGAACGGCAGTGAACGGCTTGCAGACCTTTTCGGTATCTGCACCGGTCTTCATGGCGATAACTGCGGTATCTTTCTTGGGTTCGGTATAGCGTACTTCGGTGTCATATTTCTTGCCGTCAGCGCTTACTGCCTTGACGTTAGAGATATTCACTTCCTTGCCACCATTAATGACATGATTGGCTGTGGCGACCAGGCATTCACCCTTTTCCACATCTTTGCCGATGATTGCACCGGTGCCGGCGGGACCTTCTTGTTTGTACCGTCCTTTTTTGTCGTGTGGGTCGGTCATGGTCGAGTCTATACGCACAGTGCTCTCGGCTGCCTTGCTATAGATGTCGGGAAAGTCCAAATGTTTGAGGTCTTTGGGCAGATCTTTCATGCCCTTAAAGTCGCAGCCGTTGCTCCTTTGTCCGGGCATCAGGGTAGGCACGGTGCCTTCTTCCGGATTGGTTTTGCAGGCTTTTGCGTCGGCATGGGTGAATCTGCCGATTGTTTTGCCGCTATCTATATCGTCAAACAGAATTCTCGAAGTGCTTTCTTTATGCGAGTCAGCCGAGTGGGCAGGCTTTTCTGCAATGTTTTGCTTCTCAGTCATGTTAATTACCTAGTAAATGCTCAGCTTAAGACGACCCGGTTGGCGGGTACTTTTTTCTAGAGCTTTATGGGTGGTAGGAAAAGTGAGGTGGTATAGACGCTAGAATAGTCGGATTTTGTAATCGAGTCGTTAATATCTCCGGTCGTTAAACTGAAATTGAGCTATAGAATAGCGATAAGGGGGACAACGAAGCATGGCAGCTTATCTGGTCGAGTCGCAGTTGTATGCGGCAGCCCCGCAGCCGGGGGAGCGGGGGTTTGATATGGCTGCGCTGTCGGCTCGGGTGTTCAATCTGGTTTGTCGAACCAACCATAATTCTTGCGGCTTCGCCCTGGTAAGTCTTCCTGCTGATTTTACTTCTCATGAGCAGCGACGTCTGATGGTTGATCTAAAAGAAGGTCTCTCTGCGCTTCACTTCGAAGCTAGTGGATCGCCTTTGGAATGGTTCAATATGATGCGTTTCGACCAGAAAAATACAACCAAGCCGCATCGAGATGCTGCGCCTGTCGAATCACTTTTGATACTTGGATATGAGCCTAGTGCTGTGAAAAGTCATCTTGCTATGTATGACTATTCGGCGCGTTCATTTGCCCTTGGTATTACGCCTGAGCAGTTTCTGGAGGCGTTTAATCCTATGCATGAGCAGAGCTATGAAAATGGGCTTGCTGAATTGGCTACTGTTGCCAGTGATATTGACTTGTTTGATGCCGGTAGCTTTCAGATATTGGTGGTCAATAATAGCTGCGCTGCTTATTCTAAAGAAATGCCAAGGTGGCAGGGGGTTTTGCACAGCGCCGTAGTAGATAATTCAGCTGGTTCTAGAGTGATTAACTCTACTTGCGTGGCGCCGCGCGGAGACTTTGCCATCGTCGAAGAGCAGGCTGTGTCCAGTTTTTTGTATGATGATGCCCTCGCTGGCAGCAACTATTGATATTCTAGCTTTGTATTTTCGATTACTTTTGTTGGTCCGGTCGGGAGGGAAAATTGCGCGCATTCAGTCAAGTTGATTTTGCTGAGTTAAAAGCCCGAGGCTTGCCCCGTGAGTATTTGCTGACATTGGCTCTAACCCCCGAGCAGATTTCGCAGCGCTATAATATTAGCTTTGCTGAGATTGCCGATGAGCCTTTGGTGGATTGTTTTGCCGCAGTTTGCTTTGCTGGTACCGATTTGTATTTTGAGCTTTATACCGGCTGCTCGGTAGGCAAAGGCACCACCTGCGTTTGTGCCGTTGGCGGCACCGCTGAAAGTCTTGATGCTCGCAGCGCTTATCAGCTCTTTATGTCTGAATTTAAGCCTCTGGCGAAGGAAGTGGTCTGGATTTCAGACGAGATCTAGAGCCTGTTTTGAGAGAGTCGGTTCACAGACAGTTATTGAGAAATTGGCTTAGAGCCTTGAGTGTTTCTTCTTTGTATTCATAAAAGAGATCATTGTGACCGCCACCCTCTATAGAAACAAATGTTTTGGGCTCAGCTGCCTTCCTATTAAGAAGCTCGCCCTCACTGTAGGGAATGACATTATCGGCTTTGCCGTGGATGATTAAGAGCGGTGCATGCTCGGAGGACAGGGTCTTGGCAGAGTCCATTTTGTTCTTTGGAAAGAGGAAGTTTGGATAAGCTCTCATGAGCAGCATCTTGGCCCTCGCCACATGGGGCAAAGAAGAAAATGTCGACTGCAAAATAATGGCAGCCACTTCTCGATTGCCGGCGATATGGGCACTGACTGCGCCGCCCAGAGATTCACCAAATAGTACAATTTTTGTCGGGGCGATTTTCCTTTCTTTGGTAAGGTAATCGTAAGCGCTTAAGCCGTCTTGGCAGATTTTGTTGATGCCCGGCTCACCTGTGCTCAGTCCATAACCTTGATAGTCATAGGCCAGCACAGAAAAATTCTGTCCGAGAAAGTATTCAATAATAGGAATGCGGTGTGAGATATTACCGGCATTACCGTGACTTATAAGCACTGTGCCTCTGGCGCCAGCTTTGTCGAAGAGCCAGGCATTTATTTTCTCACCGCCCGACTCGATAAAGATATTTTCTTTGGCTGTATCATTGATGCTGTCTATATTGAGCGCTAGTTCTTTGCTTGGAAAGAAAAGAATTTTGTTATAGAGCGGACTGGCAACAGCCGGCGCCAGCAAAACATAGAACACTGCTATTTGTGGAACTATTGCCAATAGATTTGAAACAAGCACTTTCCTGTTCACCTTTGACAGCTTTTGCAGGCAGTCTTTCCACTGCGCGACCGAGAATGCACCTGTTATATCATTCCAGAGCATGGCGGCAAATTCTTGCATTAGAGTTACAGCTCTCATTTTTTCACCGCTAGGAAGGCTATTTGGTAAGTATATAAAGGGCTTGCTAATTGAATGGAGGGGCTAAACAGTTAATAAACTGTTTGCTCGTTTGAACCGCGGGGGTAAAAGCATCTGCTAAATGTCTCAATTATGGTACTGCACTGACTGTAGTATCATTGAAACAATTGTGGCTCGGTTTAGCTCGATAGGTAAAGGAAGGCAGTCAATTGAAGCCTGAGAATAAAGATGAGAGTAAAGATGAGAAGAAGAAGGAAGCCAAAGCTCGCCTGAAAGAGGAACTTCAAGAGTTTTCGGTAATAGCGGCTTATTTGGGCATCTGTTTTGCCTTTCTGGCCACTATCAAATCGCTTATTCTTATTCAGCTAGGTATTCACGACTTTGTGCATGGTTATACAGTAGCTGCAGTCGAAGCTTTGGGGCTGGGCAAAATAGTTCTGCTTTGTCATAACCTGCCTTTTATGAAGAATACTCTGGACCGGCGCCCCATTGTTATATCTGCCTTTGTGAAGTCTTTGTGCCTGGCTGTTATTGTCTTTATCGGCGGTCAGATAGAAGAGAAAATATTTGCCAGGCATGCCGCCGAAGTGGCCATGCAGCAGCGCGTATTTATGGATTGCACTAGAGTTTTCTGTCTAGTCTTCGTTTTCTATCTGATGTTTATTTGGCGCGAACTGAACGAAACCCTTGGGCCGGGCAAACTCAAGTCGCTTCTATTGACTCCTAGAGGCTCTTAGCTTTCAAGCGAGGATGAGAGTTGGTTGCAAGTGGATCATTTGCTGCTTATGAATTAGGCTTTGTGCTTAAATGTCAGTCGAGCTCTATTTCAGAGCTGCTTGCAGCTTTCGCACTCGATCGCTGACGTCGCGAAATTTAAAAGGTTGAGCATAGGTGGCATAAATTTGCTTGTCGGCAAGCGCCGGCAAGTCGGCACCAAAGAGTTCAGAAAGAATCACTCTAAAAGAGTTGACCGGGGTAATGCCGCGATAGATCTTAGCCTTCATATCATCAGGCACCAGATAGGCATTGAGAATACCGTAGCGCTCCTGATAGAGGTCTTCTTTGGGATAGTCTTTAGCCATTTCATCTTCGGCATAGGTACCGTGGTCGCCTTGCAAAACAATTATTGGTTGGCTTTTGCTCTTCTCTATAATCTTGTCTATGGTGCCAATAATTCTCTTTTCGATAAATTGCACTTGCCCGAGGTAAGCTCTTCTTGCTTCGTCGTCCCAGGCGCTTTCTATGCGATTGGGCATGATTTCGTCGCGGGCGCTGCCATCGGCATTTAAATCGAAAGGTTCATGAGGGCAGAGAATATGGCATAGCACAAATTTAGGCTTTTGACCGGCATCGGCCAGTTCCAGATATTTCAGTGCGTCCAGTCTCGATTTTCTGCGCAGATGAGCGAGAAACTTGGAAAAACCAGGTGTTTGACCAAGTGTGGTCGATTGCCAGAAACGCAGAGAAAATTCGTCAATGAGAGGATATCTATTTTGATTGGCCATGACCGTGCTGTCAGTGGGCGGCATTTCTGAGCCTATATGTATGTAGTCGTAGCCCTGCTGTTGCAAAAACTTGGCGAGATTGCTTCTCTGCAAAAGGCGAGTGGTCGGTGCATAGTCCTTTTGTGTTTCTTTGGCTTTGCTGTCACCTAGAAAATCTAGATAAGTCATGTTCAAAATAGAAGCCAGAGATAGCCTGGTGAGAGGGTAATTACTTAGGCTGCTCTCGTCTATAAGAAAGCCGCGGCGGCGCAACTGGCTGACAAAGTCTGAATTGTCATACGAAAATACACGCGATAGCACCTCGGGACTCGCCATCTCATCAAGCACTATCAGGTAGATGTCACGATCGCTTTGGGTTTTGCCCAGCTTGCTTATTTTGGGCATCAGCCGAGCCTGCTCTTTTGCCACTTGCGGCTCGATGACAAAAAAGTAGTTGAATTCGTGCTGAAACAGCACCATGAGCTGCAAAATAAGCAAGAAACTGGTGGTACGACAGAGCAAGCTCTCAATTTTGCTTAGCCAAGATTTTTTAGTGATGAGGGCAAAGACAATTGTCAGAGCCAGTGCTGCCGCTAGTGAAATGAAAATTTGCCCGACAATAATGGCTGTGCCTGCATCTTTGATTGATAGGGTCATCAGGCAAAAGTCGAAGCCGATGACCACATAGGTGAAAGCAAATAGTGCCGTGAGGAGAAGCCAGGTGCAAATGGCGGCATTGCCAATTTGCTTGCGGAGGCGCCAAAAGAGAGCATAAACTATGAGGCTCAGAATGGCTGAGATTAAGAGCGGCGGCAGTAGATTTTGCAGAGCCACATGATTAGCGCCGCGTATATTGTATGTGACCAGCACCGGCAATATCCCTGCTGCTAGCGGATAGAGCTGAATCTCTCTTATCTCTTTTGGCATTGGCACTTATCGGTCTCCGTTTAGTCGCACAAAGTGATAGATCACTCGCTTTGAGTCGCTTATTTCTTGCTTTTCGATGAGCATAAAATGGCTGCAGAAAGCGTCTTCAAAGGCTGCTTGATTATAGGTTTGGCAGATGCCGGCTTTTTGTTTGCGCAAGAGTTCGACCTGACTATCGTTTTCTGGAACAAATTCAATAATTAGTTCTCGTCCAAGTTTTGCCATATAGGCAGCCACTTCTTCGAGGTTGATGCTGCGGCCGATAACCAAATGATGAATCAGAGCTAGAGCCATAATTAGGTCGCAAGGTCCGCGCTCTGGTAAGCTCAACCTTTCCATCAGAGCCCAACCGAGGGCCGGTGAGGGCGCCGTGCAATCCATAAGCAGCGGCAGAATATTGCTTTTGCCTGGTTTCTTTAGATCAAGATAGTTATTCTCTACGCAGAGAGCATCATAGTCCATGGCTAGAACCATGTCAGCGTGCGGCGCCGCCAGTCTGCTGTAGTGCCCGGTATTGGCGCCGAGATCCCAGATTTTTTTGCGCTTCGCTTGACCAAGAATTCTATTTACTATTTCTTCTTTGGCGGCAAAAGCTTGCGAGCTGTAGGCGTTGTCTTTATAGTAAGCGCTCCATACTGAGTTTTCCTGTTTCAGTTTGAGATTGGCGATTGTGTCTTCAAGGTCATTGAGAACATTGAGCAGTTGCTTGATACTCACTTTTTGTTTGCTGTCGCTAGCGCCTCCCTGACTTTTTCTATAGTGGGCATTCATCAGGGCTGTGACGCCCAGATGTCCCAATAAGCTTGGGTTTAGCCAGGTGCTCAGGGGCAATAACTTGATGCCGATGTCTAAGGGGATACCGTCTGGATAGGCAAGCAAGAGTGAGTTGAGGCGAGGCTCGCATTTTGACATTAGCACCAGGGGCAAAAGAAAAAAGCGGCAGAACTGCCCGTAGGCGCTCCATGGCGAACCATCTTGGTGTATTTCAAAACTGGAGGTATCGATAAAGACCGGCTTGCCGCCCTGAAACTGAACATTCCAGGCATTGGCGTCCTTGAGGGTCATGCCGTAGGCTAGAGCAATTTTTTCGATGCGCAAGGTCAAGAGAGCGGCGTCTTTGAGCTGCGAGAAGCACCATTCGTAAGGATAAGAAATGAAGGGTATCTTGCTTGGTTTGATCACTGTTTGAAAGTCATCTTGCCTTTCACCCATGGCTTCCGGCGCTTCCACTTCTTCGTGGCAAACGAGCAATCCTTCCTCGCTGAGATGCTTGTAGAGCCCGCTTTGCATAAGCTTGCGGTAGGCTGGTTGGTATTGGCTTGAGATAAAGCGAAAAACCAGCGAGTTCTTGCGATATACCGTGGCACATTTGTCACGGTAAGAGAGTTTTTTGAAAGTTGTCGGCATAGTTTATTTGCCGGCTTTATTAAAGAAGTTGCGAACCACTCTTTGCAAAGGCAAGAGAAAAGTAAGAATTGTGCCGAAGAAGAATTGCACTGCATAACTGCCGGTGCAAGCATCTATGTAAGCGTGAGCGGGGGGCGCGAAGCTGATGATAAGAGCGCACAAAGCCAAAAGGTAAAACATGTGTTTCTCCAGTATTTGAGTTGAATGATTTAGTAAGTTTGCGGCTGCCTGTTTTGATACTATGCAAAGCTGGCACAGGCGTATATTCGCAGGTTCGTTTGGACGAAAACGTGTATAGGCGCTAGAAGGGTTGTCACTAATTGCTTTTGAGGCTTGGGCGCGAAAGGCTCTTGGGCGGTCTGTAACGACATTGTTATGAACGAGGCAGAGGCAAGCGCTAGGCAAGAACTAAACTAACTGCCTGCAATACCACTCACTTTCATCAAGCCTTTCAGCATGTCTTTGGCATCGTTTATTTGACTATCTGGTTCGTTTGGTGTGGGCATACGCTTAGGCAAGGGAATATCAGCCGAGAAGCCTGACCTTTTGTTATGTCCGTCGCCGGCGTTGAGCCCGTTGGGGGCAAAGAATTTGATATTGGTGACATTGACTCCGTTGCCGCCGGGCATCTTTTCGCTGATGATCTGACCGACGCCTTTGCCATAGGTCTTTTCTCCGGCTATCAAAATATTTGGTCTGCTCATAAGAGCGCCGGTTAATAGTTCTGAGGCGGAAGCACTGTGACCATTGACCAAAACTACGAGCGGGCGACCGTTAAGCAAATAAGGAAATTTGCGTGGGCTTACTTCTTTTGCTTCGCCTTCGATTATTTGAGTGTCTTTATTGACGCTGAAGCGCCAGGTGGCAAAACGAGGCGACGATAAGCTCGATGGCAATCTTTCTTCTGCTACGGCGAGTTTGCCTTCTTCCACAAGCATTGAGGCAATGTTCAGAGAATCTACCACTCTGCCGCCTGGATTGTTGCGCAAGTCAAGGACAAAGGCTTTGGCTCCTTTATTGCGACGCAGAGCCTGTTCGACTGCTTTGTCTGTGTCTTGAGAAACAAAGTCTCTAATGCGAATATAGGCAATTCCGTCTCCCAAGTCTCTATCAAGCACTTTCGGCGCTTTCAGTTCGGCTTGCTTGATTTCGGCAGAGAGCGGCTTGCCGTCCCTTGAGGCTTCCACTTTAAAGCTGGCGCTGTTAACCAGAGAGGTAATCTCATTAACAGTAAATTCTGAGATGGGTCTGCCATTTAGTTTCTCGATTTTATCGCCTGGCTTTAGCCCCGCCAGTGCTGCCGGTGAACCCGGCAGCACTTCTCGCACCGCCAAACCCATAGGGTTGAGAATCAGGTCTAGTTCCAGGCCGTTGCCCTTTTCTTTGCCGTTCATGCGGTCATCGAGGTCGGCTTTTTGCTTGGCATCAAGCACTTTTGTAAAGGGATCATCAAGAACAAGAGTGGCTTGCTGAGCTTGTTTTACCGCGTCTTCACCATCTTTGCTGCATTGCAGCTTGTCGGCTTTGTCCATTACCTGGCGGGCGCCCGGAACGTCATAGAGCTGTGTTACCACTCTTGAGACAAGTGATAAGAACACCTGGTTTTCTTTGCAGCTTATTGTGTTTGTATTGTCCATAAGAAAATGCATGGGTGGGGAGCACTTTTGCGTATAAATTAGTCTAGGGCTATTTTGTGACAGTTCCGGGGCAAGTGGAGGCTAAACTGCTAAGATAAGCGCCCAGATACTGAGCAATAGAAATTGGGAAAGAGAATTTTGCAGTGAGATTTTTGCTAGTGAGATTTAGGCAGTGAAAATTTGGATAGATGCCGACGCCTGCCCTACGGCTGTGCGCGATATAGTGACAAAAGCAGCACTGAGGCTGTCTTTGCCGGTGGCTTTTGTGGCCAATAAGCAACTGAACATACCGGCAAATTCGCTCTACAGTTTTCATCTGGTACCAGCCGGTCCAGACCAGGCTGATGCTTTTATTGTTGAGCATGCCCAGCGCGGTGACTTGGTCGTTTCTCAGGACATACCGCTGGCGGCGGAACTTGTGCCCAGGGGCGTCGTTGTCATAGATCCCCGCGGTACGGTCTTTACCCCCGATAACATCGGTGAGCGTCTTGGTGTGCGCGATTTGATGACCGAGCTGCGCGATAGCGGCATGATTGGCGGCGGTCCGGCACCATTTGGCGATAAAGAGAAGCGACAGTTTGCTGCCGCTTTTGACCGAGAGTTGACAAAGCTTGTGCGTACTAAAGCTTTATAGAGTCTGCTTTACTTTATGAGTATTTATCTATGACCAGTGTTTTGCAGTATGCATATTTAGCCAATATTTTGATTTTGCTGCCGGTGCTTTACTCAATGTTCACAGATAGCGGCGACAAGCCCATAAGGGCTTTTCAGGGATGTGTGAATAATTCAGAAGGCTTGCGCCTTCTAGTCGCCTGTCTCTGGTCTTCGATTTTATTGCTTTCTTGTTTTGGTCTGATTTATCCAGAGAAGTTTATAGCGATATTGATATTTCAGGTGGTGTATAAATTTCTCTATTTGATCCTCTACATCGCTCCCGTCTTTAGGAGTAAAGGCGCAAAGGCTGTTCCAAGCGGAATTACAGCAAGCTTTGTTTTGATCGTGATCATTTACCCTATATTGATTTATTCTTGCATTACTATTTTGTGAGACCAGATATTAATTTCCAGAAAAGTCTGCTTGGCAAACAAAACTTCTTGTGCGAGAATCGAAAAATCGAAATATAAAACCGAAGTATAGAGTCGGCATCAATAACTTGCGGCGTGTGTCCGTTAAGTTCAGAGGCGGAGCTCACCGGAGGAGTTCTAATGGTAGACAATAAATTTAATAGCCTCCGCTTTTCAGCAGCGAAAGTCTTTTCAAACAGACCTTTTTGCTCTGCCACGCCGCCTCTGCTCTGTGTTGTTAAATCAATCGATCGTCATTGATTTTCACAATTAATTAGTTGCAAATGCGGTCTGTCGGCGGATAAACCGACCAGCCTTATTGCTTGTTTGAGCATTCTGGAGCTGGTTAAGCCCCTCCCGGCACCGTTTCTGCTTGTATTTTTATATCTGCATGTGTCGTGGAGAGGACTGCGAGCACCGCCGGAAGTGGCGTGTGTGTTTTCCCTTTGCGAGATCAAATAATTTATGAATTTAGGAAATAACGCTTTTGCTTTATTGTTTTCTAGGGGTTGGCATTACGCCGGCTCTCATAGAAAACTCTTTGTGATTTATATGCTTATGTTTGTCGGGGCTCAGGCTTTTGAGCTAATCGAACCTTTTGTGATTGGGCGCATGCTCAATGACGTGCAGATTGATTTGGCCTCCGGGCTCAAGCTCGGCGACAAGCTCTTGTCCGACGTGGGCAAATATCTGCTCATGCTCCTGGGTGTATCCCTTGGGTTCTGGGCTTTTCATGGTCCTGCCCGGGTGATCGAGCGCTATGTCGCTTTCCAAATTAGATCGAGCTTCAAAGCCGAGCTATTTAGAAAAGTCACTGCCTTACCCGTGCAATGGCACACCGGGCATCATTCAGGTCAAACAATAGACAAAATCAATCGAGCTACCACGGCTATGTCTAACTTTTTTCAAGACACCTTTGAGATTGTCTATATGGTCTTGCGTCTATTGGGCACCCTGGTCATTCTCTTTTACTTTATGCCGCTTGCCGCCCTAGCCGCTCTTGCCGCCACACTTTTGTCGCTTCTGATTATCGCTTTATTCGATCGCATTCTCGATAAGCAGTATGACCAGTTGAACATCATGGATAACCATGTGGCTGCAGCCATTCACGACTATGTCAGCAATATCGTCTCGGTGATTACATTGAGGCTCGAAAGTCGCACGCTTGCCGAAGTTTTGCGGCGCATTTATCGTTCGCAGTCGCTTTTCACGGTAAATGCAAAAGTAAACGAGATAAAGTGGGCGCTAACCTCTTTCATAGTGATGGCGATGACAGTAATTGTTATGTTTTGGTATGTGCAAAGCAATTTGCTCGCCAAGCAGGTGATTCTTGCCGGTACTTTCTTTACTCTCTTTGAGTATCTGCGCCGCATCGGCGAGTCTTTCTATACCTTTGCCGGATACTATGGCGTGGTCGTTAGGCAGGCAGCCGATCTGCGTGGTGTTGATACCATTAGCGATGCTTATCACGATTTAGATCATTCAGCCGATGAGGCACAGCCTCTAGCTCTAGATTGGCAGAATATTCAGGTGCAGAACCTCAATTTTACCTATGAAGACGACAAGCATCGCTTGCATCATTTGAACGATGTGGCAATCGACCTGGTGCGAGGTCAGTCTATTGCCCTTGTCGGTGAAAGCGGCAGCGGTAAGAGCACCTTGCTCAATTTGCTTCGCGGTTTGCAGAAGCCTCAGGGTGTATCTGTTGCAGTTGATGGTGTAACCATGCCTTATGGTCTAAGACATCTAGCTGCAGCCACCACCTTGATGCCTCAAGATCCCGAAATCTTTGCCGACACCATTGCTTTCAATATTGCCTTTGGCATGGAGGCTGATCGGGCTGAAATGCTTGATGCTGTTGAGGCGGCGCGTTTTGCCTCGGTGCTTGGTCGCTTGCCCGATGGGCTTGAGACAAATATTGCCGAGAAAGGCGTCAACTTGAGCGGCGGCGAGAAGCAGCGGCTGGCGCTGGCTCGCGGCATATTCTTTGCCAGAGAGAGCAGCATCATATTGATGGATGAACCAACCAGCAGTGTCGATACAGCCAACGAAAGGCTCATCTATTCTGCCGTGCTTAAGAAATTTGCCGATAGATGTTTAGTCTCGTCGATACACAAATTGCATCTGCTTGAACTCTTTGATTGTATCTATGTTTTAGATAACGGCAGAGTCGTCGAGTCGGGTACTTTCAGCCAGCTCTTGGCGAAAGATGGACAACTGGCGGCGATGTGGCGGAACTATCAATTGGTGAGCGCTGATCAACTTGTGCCACTGCATGCATAGACTACCAGGCTGCTCTTTGTCTGCTTGGCTGCACGCGGCTGATCATCCCGTCGATCAGGGGGCGGTCTATGGGGGTGGCCCAGGTTCTTTCGATATGGGCTCGACCACTGGGTGGTCCGCCATAGACCAAACCTTGCACTGCACCTCTTTCGTTAAAGACCGGTCCGCCCGAATTGCCTGGTCTTGTATGCATGCTCATATCTAGAAGGGGGCGGTTGGCTCTTTCGCCGGGGAGGCTGTCTTTGGCTGAGCGCAAGTTTGTGGCGGCGATTTCTCTTTCGACCACTCCTGGTGAAGCTTGCAGAGTGCGGCTGCGTTCAGGGAAGCCTAGAGCTGTGGCTTGCCCAGATCTTTCGCCTCTTTCGGCTATGGTGGCGGGCTGGCAGACTCTTTCGGTATCTCTGCCTGTATGGGCGGCGACAATGGCCAGATCACGGCTTCTATCTCGGGCTTCAACCGAGACCGGATAGCGTGATCCATCGGCAAATGTAGCCCCTCTAGAGACTATTTGTTCGCCTTGAATGGAGCTGACGCTGTGATTGGCTGTGGCAATCAAACAGCGCTCACCGTCTCTAGCCACTATGACGCCGCTGCTTGGTTCTGTTCTTACTCTGTTGTCGCCTCTTTCCGAAGGCACGCCCACGTCCAATCTCACAGTCTGTTCTCTGGACCTGTTATATAGTTCTCCAGTATTGAGAGGGGGCATCTGGGCGCCGGCATCTCTTGTTTGAAAATCACTAAAGCTGCAGCCATCAGAGCGGCGTCCAGCCTCTAGGCTGGGGAATTGTCCGGCACTTGGCTGGGTGGCGCAGGGTTTGCCGTCAAAGTCGGTGGCTGCCCTTTCGGCTGTTCTAGTTTGGGGCATAGACTGGGCGCGATGGTCTGAGACTTCGTTTTGCATGGCAGCTGTGGCTTGTCTTTCAGCCTGCTGCATGTTTTCACCGGCGCGCTCCGGCAAGCGCCCGGTTGTATCGCCGGCGGGTTCTCTGTTCATAGTAATCTCCAGGTCAAAGAAAATGGGGCGTCACTGTTGCCTGTCTGAACAGACTATAGTTGGCCCGGTTGACATGAAGTTGACATGAGCCGAGTTTGGGGTGGCTCATTTTCTAATTTGGGTTCTAATTAGGTTCTGCCGGCTCCCACAGGCTGGCGCTTAATTTCAGCTTCTAGTTTCTTGATGACAGCTGGTTTGTCCTTCAGCTTGAGGGCAGAGGTTAGCTTGTCGGCTGCATTGACCAAGACCGTGGCAGAGAAGAGCTTGGGCCTGTCTTTGCACATATGAAACCAATAGCTAAGCCTAAAGGTTAGGGACCTTTTGTACAGGAATGCATAGACCATCTCGTCGAACTTGGCCATTAAATGCTGCGAGCTTTGCAAAATAGAGTCTTTATCTGTGCGCACCAGAGCTTTCAATTTGTTCTTTTGGAAGTCGACAATTGCCTGTTCATACAGCTTCAAGGTGGCACGGGCAGTGATTTTGCGATCGAACAATTCCAGGGCGCTCTTGCGGGCTTCGCGGCCAAAAGCTTCTCTTTTTGCTTTGTCGCAAAGCAGCTCTAAAAGGGCATCTGCTAAAGCTTGCACATCGCTCGGTGGAATGATAATGCCACTCTTGCCGTTTTGAACATATTCTTTCATGCCACCGGCACTGGTGCCAATAATGGCTGTGCCGCTCGACAGTGCTTCCAGGCAGGTAAGCGGTGCATTGTCGTAAAGGCTGGGCAAGACAAAGATATCGGCAGAGCGGAAATAATCAGGCATTGATGCATGGGGGACCGGACCGGTAAAGACCACATGCTGCCCGCAGCCTGACTGCTTCAGTTCGGCTTCTAGTTCGGCTTGCACTGATTTGCCGCCATGGGCTGTGTTGGTGTCTTTGCCAATCAAGAAGAACTTGACCTTGGGGAATTTCTTCACCACTTGCGGAATGGCGCGGATCAACTGGTAAACACCTTTTCGCTCTTCTAAGCGGCCGACCAAGATTACTTTCAAGACGTCTTCGTCTATTTTGAGCCCTTGCGGACCCTCAGGGGTAAAGCGATTAGTGTCGACCAGCCCTTTCATTATGTGCATTTCTTCTGAGCTAAAGCCGATGGCATTAGCCACATAGTCGCCTAGGTCTTGGCTAGGGCTGACCACGGCATCGGCATTAAGCAAGGTGAGCTTTTCGATGATGCTCAATAGTTGATGGTCAAAGCCTTCGTCAATCAAATGCAGTTTTTCATCGATAAATTTAAAATGCGGGGTGTAAAGTCTAATCACCAAGGGGCAGAGCTTGGTGAGAGCCAGAAAGACGCCTTCGCCGAACATTTCGGGTACTTCGACAATATCAAATGGCTTTGCCGAATGCAGTTCTACAAATTTGAGATGCAGTGCCACAAGCGACTTCAAAAGGCTGTGACTGTAGGGCATCAACGACAGCAGCATCTGATACTTATCGAGGTCGACGACCGGAGCCACTCTGTGAAGCTTTATGCCTTTATAGTCGACGGTGGAATTTTTGCCGTCGGCAGAAAGCGCAATTACTTCTACTTCGGCGCCAATCTCGGCAAGACCGAGGGCCAAATCGTGAACGAAGGTTGCAATTCCGCTCCAGCCGGTATCAGGCGGGAATTCTCTTGAAATTAGACAGATGCGCAATTTCTTTGCTCCAAGTGGAAGGGACTGATGTTCAATTTGTAGCTTTGAGGGCGATCATAAGTTTGCTTTGCTGAGGCGTGGAAGTCGGGGGCAGGGCTTTGCCGTCACGGTTCATAACCTTTATGCTCAGATATTTTGCTTGTTGGTAAGCGCTTGAGCAGTTTGGCATTTTATAGTCGAAGTGGCTGCCTTGGCTGGCAAATTGGGGACGGGTGGTTAGAGCCGTCTGCAAGAAATAAATTGTCTCACCTTTGGCGTTAAGCAAGCGTGTTTCAACGGTTTGAAACAAGATGATCGGCTTTTCTGCCTTAAAGCGCAAAACAATGTCGTTATTGCTCAAGCAAGCGGTTTCAAGGGCGATGCCCCCGTTAAAGAGGCAGTTGGGGCTGGCTATTTTTGTACCTTGTGACAATTCTTTCTGATAAAGGCTTGTACCCGGGGTGAGGGCATAAATCAGAGCCGGTACGGCCAAAAGTCCAATTAACTCTGAGCGGCTCAATAGCCATTTGCGCTGTGAGCTATTTTTCTCATTTTTCTTGGCTTTGAAAAGCGAGCGGGTTGGCTTTTCTATATAGGTGAAAGTGAAATAGCTTGCTAAAACAAGTATGGCTGTAAATCGCCAAAAGCCCGTTTGGTTATAGATTAGGGGCACTGTCTCAAACTTATAACAAAGCAAGATATAGTGCAGCATATACATGGCAAAACTGACTTCGCCAAGCAAGACCAAGGGTTTGAAGCGCAGCGCTTTTGAGAGAAGTCCTCTTTCTTGGCTGAAAACAATAATGACAAAGGCGGCAGATAGGGCTGAAAAGCCAGCGTGGCTTGCCCACAGCAAAAAGTATGGATGCCAGGCCGAAAAGCTTTCTAGTTTTGTTGATAGATGACAGGTGAAAAGAAAGCCGGCTAAGCTGAGAAATTCTAGTAAGGTCGGCAGGGGCAAGGGTTTGATGCGTGTATAAGTGAGACCAAGGGTGATGCCCAGGGCAAACTCAATTAAACGGGCCAGTGGATTGATATACAAAAGTCCGTGGGCGCTCACTGCACTGCCGGTGGTACTATCGGTGGGCAGCTGCTGCCAGGCGGAAAGCCAGAATACAAAGGCGAAAGCAAGGGCTGTAAAAGTCAGCGGAGCTAGCAGTCTTTTGCGACCTAAGGTGAGCAGAAGGGGTAGTGATAGATAAAAGAACCACTCGGTTGAAACACTCCAAGAGGGAGAGTTCCAGGCAAAGTAATAGTCTTGTATAGGCACCCAGGCATGGGTCATAGTCAAATAGGCAAGACTGGCCGGCCAGTCTTTGCAGTGCGCTAGATTTTGCGGCAGCAAGAAAAGAAGCGTGGCCAGCGCCGCCAAGTGAACCGGATAAATGCGCATGAAGCGCGAGATTATATAAGGCTTGCAGTTATCTAGACCCAAGTTGCTGTGGGCATAGGTAAGAATAAAGCCGGACAAAACAAAAAAGAAAGAAACTGCCTGTTCTAGGGCAAAGTTAGCAGCTAGCCCCGAAAGAAAGGGAAACTGGTCTTTGGCATGGTAGACCACTATCGAAAAGGCCGCAAAGAAGCGAAGAGCAGTAAGACTGTCGAGACTTTTGCGGTTATTTGGGTTGGCGACCGCTAACGGTGGCGCCCCAATTTCGGCATTCAGGCTTGCGTTCGTGCTCGTGCTATTTGTCTCGATTGGGGCTGAGATGCTCAAAATAGTTCTATTGATTCCAAATTCTTTGTGTGTCGATTGATTACAAGGAAGATTCGATATGCTGCACGCTAAAAGCTTTGAAAGATCTAAACCTAATCTAAGGTTCAGACTATTGGGTTTGCATTTCAAAAGTAAAGTATATTCTAGCTCCAAGATAGGTAGTAGCCATTTCCGTTAAGCGGATGCTATTCTGGATCACGCAAGGATAAAAAGCTTTGACGTAAGATGCCAGTGGTCTTATCTTGCCAGAGAAGTAAAGAGAAGTGAACTTATGTTCTTCTTAAGAAATCATGGGCGAAAGCTTCTCACCTCTGTTTTAGGCATAGTTGCAGTTATTCTCTTCTCTAGAGTGGCGCAAGAAGCACTGTTCAATAGTCCTGAAGTAATTTCCGACGACTATTTCGAATGGGTACCAACAGTAGACAAAATACTTTCCGGCGATCCAAAGGGCTGGACAGATTGTGCTTATGGTAGCCACGTAGCAATCATTCCTCTAATGGTATGGATTTTGAACGCGAAGTTTCTTCATTGGAATCTCTTTGCGGAAAGAGCTCTCGGCTTATTTCTTTCTCTAGCCAGAATAGGAGTCATTTCTGCGCTCCTTTCGCCGTTAACCAGAAACAAATTGCTGACAGTGTCTGTTTTGTTTATTCTAAGTTTCAGCATCACGCAAATTACAGTGTATGTCTATCCTGTAGCATCTACTGTTTTTGGTTCAGCCACCCTTTTTTACGTATTAGGAATCTGGTTTCTAAATTCTGCATGCAACAAAAAGACTGCCTCCAGTGGCGAGCAATTGCTGTTCATTCTTAGCAGTTTTTTGTCATGCCTCTGTGCCGGAATTCTTATACCGGCTTTCAGTAGTTATCTAGCCCTAATTCTTATAACTCGCCGTTTTAGTTTGCTAAAGTGCTGGATGGTAGCAGCAATAACTTCATCCTTTCCTTATTTGGCAATACTATTCAATTTCAATAAAGCGTCCTCTAACACTCTTTCAACCGTTAATCCTGTAAGAGTTCTGGACATGCTTGGGAGTTTGACCGCTTCAGACCTATCTCAAATATGCTTGAAGTCGATATGGACATACACATCGCAAGGACTCTTGGGAATATCTTTTGCTCTTGTTTTTATCTACCTGGTGCAGCCAACACTAGGTTTGATAGCAAAAAGTGCCGAAAACATCAATGCAAGACAAGACTTCAAGGCTGCGCCCGTAGCGGTAACTTTGATGATTTTCGGTCTTTCTAGTGCAGTCATTCTAGGCGCATTTCGCAATGCAGTTTCACAGTGGCATGTATCTCTAACATCATTCTTTTGGATTGGCCTGGTTTCTCTCTTTCTACAAGCTTTGTTCAGCCAAACTGAAGGAATAACAAGAAAGAAGAAAGTTGCCTGTGCTTCTATGCTGGCGTTCATGTCGGTTTGCCTCGTCAAGGCGAATCTAAATTTAGCTCCGTACGACTATACCTACAGAGCGAGGAATCTTTCGGCTGAGACCTTCGTTCGTCAGTACAGAATAACACCAACATACAACTTCCAGTTCCTGAATGGTGGAGAAATCCTACCATTGAGTAAAGTCCATAAGGCCATTTCTATAGCAGAGAAAAACAAATGGATAACTTTTAGGAAGAGTGCAAGCCGAATCAAAAGCATGCAATCTTGTTACGCTCAACCAGAGGTTATGGTCCGCGGACCAGATGGCGTTGGCGGTATAACCTGGTTTAGGACTAAGCCACAAAAGAAAGTTCTGCCATCCTGCCCTGAACAACTTAGTTTTTCCCTTTCAAAAGGGGCAGCGGTTTATTGGACGCCGGTGGATGAACACTGCATGATAAAGAGCTTTAGAGTCAAGACAAAATCAAATCCAGCTGGTTTAAAAGTTGAAGTGCTCCACGGCAATAAATTAGTTGAGGAGAAAATTTTGCAGTTTCCCCAATTGGAGATTGCGCTGGATCTACCAGCAAACGGTAAATCAACCATCAAAATTACGGCCTTGGCTGAAAGTTTAATTGATGAGATGAACCTAGGCTTGGAATATCAAAGCAGAGATGCACCAGTTCATTCTAGGCATCTTAGACCAAACAATGTAGACAGACCTATTTTTGGCGCGTCAAGAAGAATAAAAGAGATAGAGATAAATAAAGTTAACTTCGACTACGAAAATCTCGTTGAATTGGCTGAAAAGGACGGCATCAAGATCTTCAAGGTAACTGGCTCAAGTCCCAAACTTATTCTCAAAAACGCCCTATCTCTGCCACTTTCAAAAATAGAAAGCCTAAGATTTAGCTTGAAAATGCCGCGGAGCATTGCTATTCCCCGGAGCTGTATCCACATCATCGCAAACGGATATAGACTCGAGACAATGGCGACGGCAGTGCTAGAAGACGGAGAAATGCATACTTACGATTTCGACACGAAGTTCTTCCACCCCTCTAAAGAAGACATACTAACTGGTCTGCAAATCATGCCAATATTTGTAGATAGCGCTTCCGATACGCTGGAAATTGGAAGAGTGGAGCTTGTTCTTTCAGATATCGAAAAGTAGGAAACAAAAACTGCTAACAACGACTCAATCCTTGAAAAACGATAGAAAGAGCATAAATAGCCTGACTTCGCTGCGTTTCTTTGCAGCGTTCTCAATTGTTGTATACCATGCTCAAGCTCAATTCCCCTTCTTGGTTAGTCTAACTAAAGAGTTCGAACTTGAGCAGGCCGTTTCGTTTTTCTTCGTGCTCTCGGGCTTCATTCTTACATACGCTCACCAAGATCTTAGCTTGAGAAACGCCAAACAATACCTGATTTCGAGATTTTGGAGAATTTATCCAGTTCATATTTTTGCACTTGGAACGCTTTTCGTCCTGCTACCCGGGCATACACAACTGTTTAGAGACTGGCAAGTTTCTTCAGCATATCTCACAATGACCCACGGATGGATACCAGTTCAAAAATTCTATTTTGCATGGAATTCGCCGTCTTGGAGCATATCAGCGGAATGGTTTTTCTATATTTGCTTACCGGTCTTATTGATCGCCGGCCGCAAGAGACTTGTATTTCCGGTTCTCATTACTCTATGCAGCCTCGCTGGTTGCTTTCTGGTTGCAGCTATCACCAAGATTCCGCAAGACTCACTACAAGGTGCAAGCAGCCATGGATTGCTCTACATCAATCCACTTGCACGTATTTTTGAGTTTGCTCTAGGAATCTCTATAGCATTAACAAGGGAGAAGATCCCAAATGCTAAGTTTCCAACTCTTTTGGAATTACTCACTCTTTCTCTGATGGTTGCAGTGTGCCACATCTCAACCAAACTGAGCGCAATAAACACTATAAGACTGCCAGAGTACTCTATTCTCTGGGCAAGTCACGGTGGACTATCAGGTTTCTCTTCAGCCTTATTGATCCTTGTTTTCCAACAAGAAAAAGGACTTGTATCTAAGATATTGCAGCACCAACCCCTAGTTCTATTGGGAGAGATTAGTTTTGCAATGTACATGCTTCACTACATATTCCTTTGCTATAAGTTCGAATGTCTGCCTTTAGCGAATACTTTTGCCGACTTTGCAGTTTTTCTTTTAGTACTGATCGCTGCAAGTTTCTTTGTATTCTCTTTCATTGAGACACCAACTAGAAGAATCTTCAAATCGGAAAAGAAAAGGGATAACAATACAGAGATAAGAGTTGTCGTGAAAAGCCTTTCTAGAGTGCTACTTAAGGCAAGTCTTGTAGTTCTGCTCATCTACATAACTATTCCGGGAAAGCAAACGTACGAAAATGAGATGGTTGATACGGTTCCTATTGTGATGAAACCAGTAAATTTCGATAGAAGAATTGAGATTCTTGAACTATATAGGTCGAACAAGGCGATTTACTGTCGCTTTAGAGCAATTAAGGGACTCCTTCTTTCTGAACTGGTGGAATGTCAGTTACTTGATAAAGATCTGCATGCAAAAATGTTCCTTCGACAAGCTCTATCTGCAAAACCAGAAGCAATATCTGCTGGAGAATTATTTGATCTCAAAGTACCAGCCAGCATTGATCAACTTAGCAATTCATCTTACATTTCGCTCAAAATCGTCAGAAGAAACGGAAAACCTCTATACCCTCAAAATGGCTTCAGAGACGACAATGGAAGCAGATTATTGATAGCCCTTAGGAACTGTTTGGAATAATTGACCCCACCCATCTTGGAATTTGTCAACGACTTTGAGACAGATTTGATTTTTAGATTAGGGAAGGTTGATCGACGACAATTAAAATTGCGGGTCCGAATTGCCTAATTAAGAATTCGAACCATTTGACCCTACCCCCAAAACTTGTACCAAGCCAAGTAGACGATTGAGCAGATTTGAGTCATAGTTTCAATTAGTCAGGAGAAGGTCTAATGAAAAAGAGCAGATTCACGGATGAGCAGATTGTAGCCATACTTAGGGAGTCGGAGACAGGCTCGACTAACGCCAAGCTTTGCCAAAATCAAAGAAAACCCCTCTATGACTGTATCGCTCCAGAGACGAAGCTATTGCTTTGGTCAAGGCTATGGGGTAATCGATACCGCTGCCGGTGCCTAACACTGCTCAAGTCGATGCCATCAAGATTCAAATGCAAAGTAGCAGGCTCAATTTCTAGCCCTGCAGAACTCACGTGCTCTAGGTCTGGAAACTGGAAGGTGCCTTTCTGGAGCACTTTGTAGAACATGGCGTAGCCACTGTTGTCCCAGAAGACGCACTTGATTCTATCTGCCCTCTTATTCTTGAACACGAAGAGATACCCGCTCAGCGGATTAAGGTGCATGGCTGATCTGATCACTGATTGCAGAGAATTAAATGACTTGCGCATGTCGGTATCCTGAGTGCAAAGAAAGACTCGCGTTTGACTTGGTAAGCTAATCACAATGCCACCTCTCGAAGAACCAGAACGATTTCTTTCAAAGACTCTCTATCGATGCCGGCAAAGATTTTTACAGTTCGTGCCGCAAGATCTAATTCAGCAACAGCTGGCTGCGAATTTGTCTCTGCGCATATCTTCACTGGATGCTGCAGCTGAGCCACCGGCATGAAGACAGGAATGCTATCGATCTCAGGCTTCGCGCTCTTTTCCTGATCTCGCCGCTGAATAACTTTCTTCCAAGAAGAAAAATTATTAGGATTCAAACCTTCTCGCATGCAAAAGGCATTCTGGTTCAATCCGCTCCCAATCTGCGCAGCAAGTACCTTCCTCCAGAAAGTCTCTTTCGTTTTGTCTCTCCTCGACTTCGATTTTGCCACTAATCCTAACCCCGCTTACTCAGCTAATCGAAGCATTTAACGACACGCCTTTCTTCACTTCAAGTATGGGGTTGCTGTGACGCTCTCTCTAGGCTCTAGTTTAAGCGCAGATGTCATCTAACAACGGCCCAACTTCTGGGGGTAAGGTCACAGCATAAACATTTCGAGCCCGGGTAAGTCCTTGGTGCCAGGATCCCTCTAATCTAGACCCTGCTGTCCAGATCTTCTGACTCCACGGTTTCCAGGGCTCTTAGCGATTCACTCAAGTCCGGAAGATCCGGATCCAGCTTTGACAATGATAAAGACCACTTCTTGGTCGACTCGTACGGATTGGCAGATCGCAGATTTACATCATTAGAGAGCCAGCCGAGAAAACTTATTTGCTCTGGGCGGAAACCCAGGCCGGTTGCTGAGGCAAGAAGCAATTTGGCAAGAGCAAATTTTGGACGGCTTCGCAATAGTCTGAGCCAGTATCTAATCCTGAAGTCTAAAGATAACTTGTAGCAAATATCAAAGATCATCGAATCGAATGCACACAATAGCTCGATTGAATCCATGGTAGTTTGCTCTGGCTTATGCCGGTAAAGCGCGTCAGACTTCCTGCTTGCGAATCGCTGGATTGCCAGTTGGTATAGTCTGAGCTTTTCCTCTGCATACAGGTCCAGTCCTAGATTAGTCTCCGCAAACTCACGTGCCCTGGTGCCAAAAGCGGTGCGGAGCTCTTTCTGGCTAGCAAGCTTCAGGATAGCATTTGCAAGATCCTCAGAATTGCCCGCCTCGACCATGATACCGGTCTCGCCCTCGACAACGTATTCCTTGGTGCCTCCAGCAGATGAGACAATCACCGGCTTTCCTGAAGCTAGTGCTTCAATACACGTATATGGCGCATTATCGTAGAGAGAGGGGATTACGCATATGTCCGCCGAGCGATAATAATTTGGCATATCAGAAAGCTCAACATGCGGGATGAACCGAATACAATCTTCATGTCCTTTGAGCAGTGACTGAATGTAAGACTTCATAGACCGAAGTTGCGGTGCTGTGTTCGTGTCAGCGCCTACAAAGATAAACTCCACATCATTAATTCGGTTCAGCACAATTGGTATCGCCTGCGCCAGGTGTTGAACACCTTTACGCTCTTCGAGACGCCCAACAAAAAGAACCTTGGTGCGGTCACTCTCGATAGAATTTGGACCTTCGGGTCGAAAAATCGTCGTGTCTACGGGATTTCGAATCAACTCAATCGATTCGAAAGCATAGCCACAGTCGTTAGATACAAATCTGGCAAGATCATTGCTTGGGGAGGCTACCACATCCGAGTGCAAAATGCTCAGCCGCTCGAGAAGGCAGATGATTCTGTTGTCGAAAGATGGTGCTGCCGAATGAAGATTCTGAGTCACAAACTTTGAATGCGGCGTATGGAGCGTGGTTAGAAGTGGTGCCACTTTCGTCGAGGCGTGGAAGACTCCCGCACCCAAATGCTCCGGAGCCTCAACTATATCAAAGGGTTTCGCAGAGTGGATCTCCAAAAAACGTCTCCAGAGGGCAATTCCAGACTTCAACACATAGTGGCTCGAAGGGACCCCGACTAGCATCAGGTTAAGCTCATCCAGAGCGCTTTCCCAGTCGACGCGATGCACAGTTACGCCGTTCTCGATAACAGTCTCACGACTCGGATTTCCGCCGGAGCTGCCCTTTAGCGCGATTACTTCTACTTCATGACCCTTTTTTGCAAGAGCTCTAGATGTTTGGTAGGTGTAGGCTCCTACCCCTCCCCAGCCCGTATCAGGAGGAAATTCTCTAGAGATCAGACAGATGCGCATGTTCTGGATTCCATTTTCTTGCTTGGCGAATAATGTAAGCGCTGACAGATTTTGATTTTCTCAGACCGGTTGAGAAATGCGGATAAAATAAACTCTAGGGACTAGCGTTCTTCAGGATAACAAACTTCTCTTATGAAAGGGCAAGGACTCCTACCAGCCCTAGCTTTAACTGCATGGATGCACTGTCATGCCACTGACCCCACCCCCCCCCCAAAACTTGTGCCAAAACTGACCCCACCCATTTTCTTGTACCACATCAAGCGGACAATTTCTGTTCTCGAAATTGCTGAGCGAATTCCGACGGTGCAATTCTTCCCAGCGACCCATGCAATCTTATCGTGTTGTAGTCGTGCCTCCATTCCTCAGTGATTGTGCGCGCTTCATCTATTGAACGAAACCAAGTTTCGTTCAGGCATTCGTCTCTAAATCGACCGTTAAATGATTCGCAGATTCCATTCTCCATTGGTTTTCCTGGGCGAATGAAATCTAGACTGACGCTGTGCCGTTGCGACCAGTCAAAGAGTGCCTTGCCGGTGAATTCAGGACCATTGTCTAGCACGAGGCTATCGGGCTTCCCATAGCACCAGGCGAGACGCTCCAAGACTCTCACAACACGCTCTCCAGGCAAACTGAAATCCACCTCTATCGCCTGGCATTCGCGCGTAAATTCGTCGATGACGTTCAGCGTTCTTAATCTTCTGCCGCTGGATAAGCTGTCGCTAATGAAATCTAGCGACCATCTTTGACACGGATATGTGGCTGGTTCAGGTGGTTTGCAAAGTCGGCGTTCTCTCTTGCGGCATCGCTTGCGCACCTGAAGTCCTTCTTGTTTGTATATTCGGTAAACGCGCTTCTTATTGATGCGCAGACCGTCACGTTGAAACAGCCAGGTTATTCGCTGGTAGCCAAATCGTTTTCGAGCATGCGCAATCTCCTTTATCTGTTCACGCAGTTCAGATTTATCCTTCTTGGTGCTTTTGTGTCGATGAGTGCCCCGGGGCAAGCCCACGGCAATGCAGGCTTTGCGCTCACTAACTCCCACCTCTTCAAACGCTGCGGCAACGGCTCTTTTCTGAGTGGTGGTCAATACTTTTTTGAGAGTGCATTCTTATAGCCGTCGATCAGAAGTGCCTGTTCGCCGAGTAGCTTTTTCATCTGCATCTTCCCTTCTTTTAGCGGACTGTGGCGCTTAACGTCAGTAGATTGCATGCCGCCGAATTTAGCTCTCCAGTTATACAGCGTGTTGTTGGAGACTCCGTGTTTGCGGCAAAGCTCGGCCTTGGTCGAGCCTGTTTCCGAATCCCTAAGTATGGCTACAATCTGCTCGTCCGTGAATCTGCTCTTTTTCATTGGACCTTTCCTTGACTAATTGAAAGCATGACTAATATTTGTCCATTTGTCTATTTGGCTTGGTTCAAGTTTTGGGGGTGGGGTCAACTCAAATCTGTTCAATAGTCTACTTGGCTTGGTAGAAGTTTTGGGGGGTAGGGTCAGAGCATTCCATCTAGTGCTGACAGGCGGAAGGTCATCCGCAGCTGTGGCCAGAGAGCTTGGGTTGAAGGACTGGCCGGTGCGGTCTTGGGTTCGCAACCAACTTCTGGCAGAAACTCGCTGGAGAGTTCCAACGTTTCAAAAAGTCTAAAGTCCTCTAAGTCCGATAAGTCTTACCAGACCGACAGACCGCCGTCTATGACTATGTTCTGACCGGTGATATAGCTTGCTGCATCGCCGGCTAGAAAGACGAGGGCGCCCACCATTTCATGGGCTTCAGCCATACGTCCCAGAGGCACCCGATTGGCATAGAGGTCTTGAAAGACGCCGTTTTGGCCGCTTGATACACCACCGGGGGTGATGGTATTGACCCTGACTTTATTTTGCGCCCAATAAGTGCTGAGATATTTTGTCAGCCCTACCACCGCCGCCTTTGAAACCGAATAGACAGCGGGCGTATTGATTGGTATGCCCATATATTCCGAGCCTTGATAAATGCGTTGATCCGGCGCCATGATACCGTATATAGAGGCGGTTTGGATGATCGAGCCACCGCTGGCTTGGCTGCACATTATCTTGCCGGTTTGTCTGGCCATGAGAAACATGCCGTCCACATTCACTCTCATAACCTCTTGCCATATTTCCATGTCAAAGTCTTCTACTGTGTCGAAGAACTTGACCAGACGGCTTGATTTGGAAGCAGCATTATTGTGCAAGATATCTATTTTGCCGAATTTTTCCTTGGTTTTTGCCACCACTTCTTTCACCGAGTCTTCGTCGGTGAGGTCGAGGGGCATGGCATAGGTTTTAATTTGAAAACTTTCTTCGATGGCGGCCACTGTGGCTTCGGCATTGGCCAAGTTAAGATCGGCGGCTACGACGGTGGCGCCGTGCTGAGCCAGACCGGCTGCAAAATGACGCCCCAATATACCGCCTCCACCGGTCACTATCGCTACTTTGTCTTTGAGGCTGAAACAAGCGCTCATATCTCTAATCGACTGCGTCATAGCTGGCTTCCTTTCCATAGTCTTGGCTTTGCAAAATTTGTTCGACGATGAACCAGTCGAATTCGCAGTCAATATCGTGAGAGCGTAATTCGGGCATGACCATCAGTCTTGTGTCTTCGTAAAAAACAGAAGGCTCTTTGAGCAAGATATCGCGTTGCCAAACATAGATAGAGGCATTCATATCAAAGCAGGGTGGCGCATCTTGGCGGCGTATGACCTTTTGATTGGGCAAGCGCTTAGCCAGGTCGATTTTGCCGTCTTTTAGTTCGACTAAGTTAAAGTAAGGCGATCTTCTTGCCTTGCAAGCTGTGATCAAGTTGCTGGCACCGCTGCTCTCTAAAATAGCCACAGCCAGCTCGATATCGGCAGGCAGGCGCACCGGGGCGGTGGCATCGAGATCGACTGTGGTATCAAATGTGATGCCCAGCTCGCTTTCGGCACATTTGAGGGCATGCACGATCACCTCTAATTTGCCGGCATTGTCGGTAGCCATTTCTTTCGGGCGATCCACCACCACTTCCACACCGGCTTCTCTGGCTATATTCAAAACTTCGGGCGAATCAGAACTGACGCAAAGAGCATCAAAAAGCTTGGTTTGACGAGCCTGTTCGATTGAATGCAAGATTAGAGGTTTGCCCAGTAGGGAGCGCCAATTTTTCCCGGGCACGCCTTTAGAGCCGCCGCGGGCGCAGATACTGCATAGTCTTTTCTTCTTCATATTAATATTTAGCCGGCGCTGTCCTTATTTACTTCTCTTTCTGCTTCTCTTTCTGCTTCTTTAATCATGTGCATGACCCTGAGACCATCTTCTAAGGTGGCGACCTTTTCGCCCTTGGCGAGCACGTCTTGGTGCATCTTTCGATAGGTGTCTTCTCTCGCCACTGTGAATTTTTCGATAACCCCGTTCTTGTTGAAAAGGCCTTCTTTGACATTCAAGATATAGGTGCTTTTTTCTCGATTAACTGTGATGGTGCGCTGCGCTATATGATCGATATAGTTCATTTGCATCGAGACAATGGGACAGTTTTCGGTCTCTAAAAGTAAGGCGAAGACATCGTCGCTGTCTTTGGTTAGATTGGTGAAACGCCCGCCCAAAGCTTTGATTTTTTGTGCTTTGCCAAACAAATGCAGGGCCAGGTCTAATTCATGGGAAAGATCGCGCAAGACCCCGCCGCCCATGGCTTTCGAGACAGAATAGCAGTCTTGAATTGGTCGTCCCTTGCGCCAAGTATTGAGATTTTGACCGACATAGCAATGGGCTGAAACTAGGCGGTCTGTATCTTTTTCAGCTTCTTCTTTAAATCTTTCGATGACCGGATGATAGCGCAGGTTATAGCCGACATAGACTGTGAAAGGGTATTCTCGTCGGCTGTCTTTGACCTTTTCTGGGGCATCGGGGGCATTTGTATAGAGTGGTTTTTCCACCAGCACTTTACCCTTGAAGCCAAGCTCGGAGAGTTTGGCTAGAGTCTCGCCGTGCCGACTGGTCTCGTTGGCAATGACGATATATTCGAGGGCTTTGATATCGAGTGTTTTTCCCTCTTTCGAGACTGTCTGGTCGAGACTTTCAAAGATTTCCACCTGGTTCGGCAGAAAAACTGTGTCTTTTCTCGCTGTCACTATCTGTACTTTGTAACCAAGCTCAATGAGAATCCTGGCGTGTAGTTCGCCGATTGACCCTAAGCCTACTACTGCCGCTTGCAACTCATGCTCCAATAAAAAGACGTCTATCAATGAGACATATCTTAGAACCTGTGCCCCATCGATTGCAGCAAAAGCAGTTAATATAGGCAAATTCCCATGTCATGAGTCTTGTCTCTATGCGCTTTGAAGAAATTCTAGTCGCTCCCGAGACGCCCATCATCGAAGCAATCCGCATAATCGATAAGGGCTCGGTGCAGATAGCCCTAGTGGCTAAAGAAGGCAATATCTTGGTCGGCACTGTCACCGACGGCGATGTTCGGCGGGGAATTTTAGCTGGTATAGCACTCGATGAGCCGGTTTCTCGCATTATGAATGCCAAGCCGACCGTGGCTAGGGCAAACCAGTCGCATCGTGAAATTTTGAAGCAGATGCGCAGTACCGAGGTCTTGCAGATTCCAGTGGTGAACGAAGTCGGCAAGCTTGTCGGGGTTCGCTTCTTAAAAGACTTGGTGGCTGAAGTACAGTTCCAGACCCGGGTTGTACTTATGGCCGGGGGCTTGGGAAAGAGACTCAGTCCCCTCACCGATGACTGCCCCAAGCCTATGCTCAAGGTGGGCGACAAACCTATACTAGAGCATATTGTCAGGGGCTTCATCGATTGTGGCTTCAACCGCTTTTCTATGATATTGCACTACCGCGGCGAGATGATCGTTGATTATTTCGGCGATGGCGCTCGTTTTGGTGAAGGGGTTGAGATAGATTATTTCCACGAAGAAGCCCCCTTGGGCACTGCCGGCGCTCTGGCTCTAGTGAAGGAGCGTCTTGATGAAAGCTTCTTTGTCATGAATGCCGATCTGCTCACCAAGATAAATTTCAGACAGCTTCTGCATTTTCATCAGGAACAGGCGGCGGCGGCAACTATGTGTGTACACAAGCAAAGCACCCAGATACCCTTTGGTGTGGTCAATTTAGACGGTCATATCATTAGAGGGATTGAAGAAAAGCCAATCACTGAGTATTTTGTAAACGCCGGTGTTTACGTGATGGAGCCCGAGGTGCTGGAGCATATCGGCCGTCATGAAAATCTTGATATGCCCGACCTTTTCAATCGTCTCATTGCTTCAAAGTCAAAAACAGCGGCGTTTCCAGTCAGAGAAGAATGGCTCGATGTCGGGCGCATGGAAGATTTCAAGAGGGCGCAAAGCCTCTACGTCAAGAACTGAAGCCAAAAAATTAAGAGCAAGACTTAGCTGCTTTTCAAGCGAAATCAGATTAAACAGGCTATCCTATGCCGGTTGTGGCTAATTATCGAGCAGAGGTAGTCTATGGCTCTGGGTCTTACAAGTGCAGAACTGGCTGGTTTTCAAAGTGACGTTCCCGATCGGGAAAGAGTTAAATATGGTCTACCGTCTGAAGTTAAGTTCTGCAAGAAATGCGTTATTTCAAACCAGAGACCGAATTCGGCGGTGGAGTACAACCACACTGCCGATTCTAAGAAGACAACCATCTTTTTTGATGAAGACGGTGTTTGCGATGCCTGCCGCTTTGGCGAGCGCAAGCATCAGAGCATAGATTGGAACCAGCGCGATTTGGAATTGCGTGAGCTATGCGATCGCTATCGTAAGAACGATGGCAGCTATGACTGCCTGGTGCCCGGCTCGGGCGGCAAGGACAGCTTCTATGCGGCGCATATACTTAAGACCGTTTACGGCATGCACCCGCTCACAGTCACTTGGGCGCCGCATCTTTATACTCCATGGGGCTGGCGCAATTTGCAAAGCTGGATTCACGCCGGCTTCGATAATTATCTTTGCACCCCCAATGGTCGCGTGCATCGTCTTTTGACCAGACTTGCCGTCGAGAACATTTTTCACCCCTTTCAGCCTTTCATCATCGGGCAGAAAAACCTGGCCCCTCGCATGGCTGCACTGTTCAATATTCCACTCATTTTTTATGGTGAGAACGAAGCCGAGTATGGCAACCCCATCGGTGATACCGAGTCGGCTAAGCGTGACTGGTCTTATTTCACCGCTACCGATAAGTCTAAGATTCATATCGCCGGTACAGCTGTTTCCGAGCTAATCGAAGACTATGGCATCGACGAATCAGATCTGCAGCCCTATTTGCCTTCCGACCCGGCTGTGGTTGAGAAGTTGGGTATTGAAGTGCATTATCTCGGCTATTACCTGAAATGGCATCCGCAAAGCTGCTACTACTATGCCGTCGAACATGGTGGTTTTGAAGCTTCACCCGAGCGCACCCCAGGCACTTACAGCAAGTACAACAGTATCGACGACAAGATAGACGACTATCACTATTACACGACCTATATCAAGTTTGGCATCGGCCGTGCCACTTACGATGCTGCCCAAGAAATTCGCTCCAAAGACATAACCCGCGATGAAGGTGTGGCTCTGGTCAAGCGTTTCGATGGTGAATATCCCGAGCGCTTCGAAGAAGATATTTTCAAGTATCTGAGCATCCCCGAGAAAGAGTTCCCCGAAGCCTCTAAGCGCTTTGAAGAATGGCAGATGACTCGTCCTTACTTTATGGCTTTAGCCGATAAGTTCCGCTCGCCTCATTTGTGGCAGTACAAAAATGGCGTTTGGACCTTGCGGCACCAAGTCAGTTAAGGATCGGGCGCTAGAGTAATGATCAGACTGATAGCCAGGTTGGATATTAAGGGCGAGAATCTCATCAAGGGTGTACATCTTGAAGGGCTGCGCGTCATGGGCGACCCCCAGGCTTTCTCGCAGAAATATTATCTGGACGGTGCCGACGAGCTGATTTATATAGACTCGGTGGCCAGCCTTTATGGCCGCAATAATTTGACTGAAATAGTCAGGCGTACTGCTAAAGATATTTTTGTGCCCCTCACCGTCGGTGGTGGCGTCAGAAGTGTCGAAGATGTGCGTCATTTGCTGGCATCGGGAGCGGATAAAGTGGCGATTAATACCGCCGCGGTAAAGAATCCTGGTCTGATTAGCGAGGTCAGTCGACGCTTCGGTTCGCAGTGTATGGTTCTTTCGGTGGAAGCCAAGCAAGCCGCCCCTGGCAAGTGGGAAGCTTATACGGATAATGGCCGCGAGAAGACCGGTCTTGATGTGGTGGAATGGGTGAGCGAGGCGGTTAAGCTCGGCGCTGGTGAGGTCTTGCTTACTTCGGTAGATAAAGAGGGCACCAAGAAGGGCTTTGATATTCCACTTTTGAGCGCTATATCAGAATTAGTCAATGTGCCTGTCATTGCCAGTGGTGGCATGGGCAATCTCGACCATCTTTTTGATGCCGTGGAAAAAGGTCATGCCAATGCAGTGGCCATGGCTTCAGTTTTGCATTATGGTCAATTGACCTTGCCTCAGATTAGATCGGCTTGTCGTGAACGCAATATGGTGTTGAGAGATTATGAAAAAACAAGTAGTCATTGTTGATTATGGCATGGGCAATGTCTTCAGCGTCTCCCGCGCTTTAGAGTTCTGCGGCGCCGAAGCCGTGCTTTCGGCTGATGCTGCCGTAATCGAAGCGGCGCAGTATTTGATCTTGCCCGGTGTAGGGGCTTTCCCCGACGGCATGCAAGAACTTTCCGGGCGTGGACTGGTTGAGCCCTTGCGTCGTTATGCCCGCAGCGGCAAGCCCTTTTTGGGTATTTGTCTGGGTATGCAGATGTTTTTTCAGTCGACTGAAGAGTTCGGCTTTCATGAAGGCCTTGGTATCTTGCCTGGTATGGTCAAGCAAATACCGGATCGCAAAGCCGACGGCAGCTTGCGGCGTATTCCTCATATTGGCTGGAACCGCCTTTTGTACGGCGCCGCCAAAGACGGAGCCATAGCCAATGCCCTTGGTGATAATTTCTGGGGCTATTTCGTTCATTCCTTTGCCGCCGAGACCGCCAAGCCCGAACATCGTCTCGCCTATTGCGATTATGATGGTTTCGAGGTGACCGCCGTGGTCGGCTCTGAGAATATTCTTGGTTGTCAGTTCCACCCCGAAAAGAGCGGACTAGCCGGTTTGAAGCTCTTGGCTCGCTTCTTGGGTGAAGAGACCACAGCCAACCCGGCGTTTCAGACCGAGCTGGCTGCTAGAAAGTAAGCAAGACAAAGGCAGATTTAGTTTTGGGCAGAAGAGACCGCAGTCGGCTTTTTGTTTATACTTAAGCTTATTTCCTAACTGCTCTTAATTTTCGGAGGCGACCTTGAGACTAGCTAAAGGCCTGAAACTTGCCCTGGTATCCCTCAATATGCTTGCCCTCACCCTTGGCCTGGCTATGCCGGCGCAAGCCGACCGCTGGGAGAAATTTCCCGGCAAGGGCAGTCGTGCCGACTGGGAAAAATCTTGGAACCTGGTGATCAAACAAGCCTACCCGCTCACTCAGCAAGAAAAGTGGAAAGAGGCGATGCCTATCTTGGATAGGGCGATCAAGATTTATCCGGGTGACAGTTTTTATCACTTTTTGATGGCCATGGCGCATCAGAAGACAGGTAATGCCAAAGCCGCCATCCCCGAGTTTGAAAAAGCTATGCAGCTAGACCCCAATGACGACCATTGTCCGTATTATTTGGGGCTTTTGTACGAAGAGCAGAACGACCTTGCCAAGGCCAAGCCGCTTTTCCGTAAAGCCACCAAGGTGAGCCCGGCTAATCCTGAACCATGGACCGAACTGGCCCTGGTCACCCAGGCTGTGGATGGTCCCAAACAGGCTGTCGAGGTATATAACGAGGCCCTTAAGTATTGCCCTAAAGAGCTAATGCTCTGGAATAACCTGGGCGGCACCCAGTTGGAGTTTCTCAAGAACTATAAAGAGGCTGAACGGGCCTTCAAAGAGGCTATCAAAATAGATGGCAAGGCTTATTCACCCAAAATAGGCTTGGCTGAGACCTATTACAAGAAAGGCTCATACCGCGAAGCTCTTAAGGCTCTACAAGAATGCTCGCGTATGCCCGAAGCAAAAGATCCCGAGCGTTCTAAGTCACTCAATGCCATGATTAAGGACTGCAAGAAGAAACTGGCTCCCAAGCCCAAGCCTAAGAAGAAAGTTCAGCCTAAGGCGCCAGCTGCTCAACCTGCGGCCGGCAGCCCGGCTGTAAGTCCCGCTGTTAGCCCGGCTCCGGCTGGCGGTACAGCCAATTAAGCCGGCGCCTTTACAAAAGCTTTAAATATGGGCTAGAAGCAAAATAATTGCTTAACAGCATCTTGTTGAAATTGGTATGTCAGCCATTTTCAGGAATTTTCTATGCCTTTAGCCGATGCTTTTAATTCCAGGCAGTCAGGCACGCTCACTCTCAACAAAATGAATAGCGTGCCTACGACTGAAGACTTGAAATACGCCCTCACCGAAGCTTCTCGCCCGGCTCAGGGCAATATTAGAGTGGTGGAGTTGCCCTTCGTCAATCCGCTCAACCAGGGTGGGACAGTCTTTATGGTCACTGTTTCGCCTGCCTCGGGCGTCATTCCGCCGCGCTGGACCTTTTACCGTTTGGAGGGGGACAGCAAGGTAAGGCTCTGGACTCGCGAGACTAGCGAAATAATCATGATTCAAGGGCGGATCAAAGTGGAATCGCTCTATCAGCGTACAGGCGACACTGTGCAGAATTTACCTATCGTGGACAGTCTGCAACTGGAGCAGACTGAGGAGAATCTGGAGAGCGTTTCTTCCCCAGAGAGTCCCAGTCTGAGCCAAACTGGTCAATTCAGCCGATTAGATATGGCGAGCCCAGAGTCTAGTGTGGCTCAGTCTAGCTCTCAATCTTGTCTGCCGCTTGCTTCAGATTCTTGTGCCGGTTCTCAGAGCGAAGCGAGCTCTGCCCCTTTCGATGTCTTCGCTGCTCAGTGGAAGAATGCCACAGTGCCGCCTGAGCCTATGGAGATCGATCGACAGAAGGTCAATCAGCTGCTTGAACACTTGAGGGAAGATGAATGTGAATTGCTTTCTTATCATGGCTTTTGTTTGTTTTTGCTGGCTTGGTGTGCACCGCGGGCAGGGTCACAGGCGCCGCTTTCGCTCATCTATGTAAGAGTGCGTCATCGCGGTCAAGTGCCGGCTTTAGAGCATCTGCAAGCTGTGGCTAAATCTCTCAAGCGGCTTTGCGCTCCTTATGATGTATTGGCTTATTTTGGCCAAGGCAATTTTGGTTTGATGCGTTATTGTCTGGACGGACAAGGGGCGATGAATGTAGCCAGAGCGGTGAGCGACGTCATAGAAGCCAGTCCTTTGTTGCCGCCTGAAGTGTCACTCAAGGTCAACTTAGGCATAGCGGTCTTGCCTCAGCAAAACGGCAGCGAGCCCGGCACAGCCTTGGCGGCCGCCCGTGCTGCCTGCGAACTGGCCGACAAGAGCGGTTTACCGGCTCTAATTTATCCTGCATGAGGACTGCGTTGATCTGGCTGCACCGGCAGAAGATGCCCCTGCCGGTTGATTTGGCTTTAGGCTCTCGGGGCATATTTTGAAGCATGATGGCGGAGACTGAAAACGAAACTAGCAAAATCTTATTGGTGGACGATGACCTTAAGTTTTGTCGTCTGACCGCCGATTATTTGGGGCGGTTTGGTTTTGCAGTTAGTTTGGCCAATGATGGTCAGGAAGCACTGAACAAGCTTGAGAAAGACGGCTTTGATGCCGTAGTGCTCGATGTGATGATGCCCGGCATGGACGGCTTTGAGGTTTTGAAGCGCATTCGCGACCGTTGCGATACGCCGGTTTTGATGCTCACCGCCCTTGGTGATGAGACCGATCGCATTGTCGGGCTGGAAATTGGTGCCGACGACTATTTGCCCAAGACTTTCTCACCTCGAGAGCTTTTGGCTCGCCTGCGCGCCGTTTTGCGCAGGGCGCAGCGCCCCGAAACTCGTCGCGCCGAGACTGAAGTGGGCAAGTCTTTTCGCGATGAATTGATTGTCGGTGCCCTGGTTTTTGATCTTGCCGCCCGTTTGGTCTATCTTGAAGGCGAGATGCTGGCTTTGACTCCGGTGGAATATGACTTGCTTTTGGTTTTGGCTCAGTCGAAAGGAAGGATCAAATCGAGAGAGCAGTTACTGAACGAGATTAGAGACCGCAATTACGATATCTTTGACCGTTCTATCGACGTGCATATTTCAGCCTTGCGCAAAAAGCTCGGGGATCCTCCGCAGAATCCTCGGTTTATTAGAACGGTGCGCTCAGCTGGCTATATGCTTTTATCGCAGGATTCTCTCTAATTATGAAGAGCGCATTTAAGGCCGGCACTCTTTATCTCAAAGTTTTCAATCTTTTGGTTATTTATGTCTTGCTGTTATTTGGTCTGGGCTTTGTCTTCTTCAATTCGGCCTTTGGTTTTGGTTGGGATACTTTCATCGCCAGCCCGCTTGGTGAGCGGGTTGACATCGTTGCCAGTGCCGTGGCCGGGCGACTACGCGGTTTACCTAGCGACCAATGGGAGACAGTCTTAAAAGATTTCGGCAGTATCTACAATGTGCAATTTTATGTCTTTGATCAAGATGGACAGGTCTGCGGCGCCAAATCTGAGCCTCCGGCGGCAGTGCTTAGCCGGGTGAAAATGCTCTTGCCCCCTCATAGCTTCCCCCTCCATAAGCGTAATTTTCCGCCTGATTTTTTAGTCGGACCTGGGTTTCCGCCAAATGCTGATTTTGGACCTAACCCAAGTTTTGGACCTAACCCAAATTTTGGACCTAACCCTAATTTAGGACCTAACCCAAATTTTGGTCCTCATCCTCATTTTGCCCCCGATTTCGTTGCTGGGCCTGATTTTGCCGAGCGAGGCATGAAAGGCTTTAATAGCGGACGCTTTATTATCGCCGGTGGTTTGGACGGGCGCTTTTGGATCGGCACCAGAATGCCCCTTGCTGGAGATAGGGGCTTTCGCCCGGCTGTGCTTTTGGCTGCCAGCGATAATATATGGCAGAGCAGTCTCTTGCTCGACCTCAAGACGCCGGTCATTATTGTCGTTTGTGTCTTGCTCTTTTCGCTGGCTTTCTGGTATCCAGTGGTCTACAAGCTTGTGCGCGCTCTCAGTGAGCTTACTGCCGCCACCGAGCATATTGCCGAAGGCAATTTCGATGTGCGGGTGCAGTCCCGGCACAAAGACGAGTTAGGCCGTTTGGCTGAGGGGGTCAATGTTCTGGCCACTCGTCTAGATGGCTATGTCTCGGGGCAGAAACGCTTCCTCGGCGATATTTCGCATGAATTGCGCACTCCCATTGCGCGTTTGCAGATGGCTCTAGAACTGCTTTCCGAGTCGGATAATTTAAGCGATGACGATCGCAAGCTAGTGGCAGATATTCGCGAAGAAATAACCGAAATGACTCAATTGGTCAGCGAGTTGCTGGCCTTTTCTAAGGCTGGCCTGAAGGGCAACACTCCCAGTCTGAAGAACTTTGATTTGCTGCAGTCGGTGCAGTCGGTGGTGCAACGTCTATCACTAAAAGATAGGGTGCGTCTCGATTTTGGCAGCGATGCCTTGGTCTGCGGCGATAGCAATCTGCTCGAGCGGGCTATATCAAATATTTTGCGCAATGCTGTGCGTTATGCCGGTTCTGACAGTCTTATTTTTGTCAGCTACAAAAGAAACGGCGAAGAAGGCCTGCTCACTATCCAAGATCAAGGACCGGGGGTCAGTCCTGAGGCTCTGCCTTATCTTACCGAGCCCTTTTATCGTCCCGAATCGTCGCGCAGCCGCAGCTTGGGAGGTGTTGGTCTTGGTTTAGCCATAGTCAAATCTTGCACCGAAGCCTCCGGCGGCAAAGTTAGTATTGAAAATGGTGCCCAGGGCGGTCTTGCCGTCACCCTGAGGCTGAAAGCAGCCGACTGAAAACTCAACTTTGATAGCGCTGTTTGTCTTAGCGATACTGCGAGACAAGCTGCACCAGTGACTCTTCTTCTCGAGGCGGGCTGCCGCAATAAAGAGCATTGCCGTTTCTATCGACTATGGCAATGCGGGGAAAACTTCTTACTCCATAACGTTGGCTAAGTTCTTGGAAGCTGTCTTCTTCAGCTCCCACTCTTTCGAACCTAATACCTGAAACTTTTCTTTTAGCTGCGTCAAACACGGGCGCAAATTGTTGGCAAGGCACTCAGCCGTCTAAGTGGAAGTAGATGACTTTATCGGCTTTCTCCCGCCTCTCTGAGCCGGAAGGTGCAGCGGCTAGGCTTTGTCCGCTCACTATAGATGTATTGCTGCCACTGCCGCTCATGCCGCGGGCGCTGCCTAGTTGTCTGAGACCGGCTGCGGCATAGTTATAAAGTTGTCCTCTGTCCAGTTGCATGACCAGTTGATATTCACCCTGAGCCTGGCTTATATGACCGACAGCCTGATGACAAAGAGCTAAATAATAGTGCCCCATGGCTAGTCTTGGATTAGCCTGGGTAATGGCTTTGAAGCGCTCCAGCGCCTGATTATAATTTCTGCTTTGATAAAGCTGCATGGCTTCGCTCATTTGAGCCGTACTTTGCGCCTGGAGAGGGAGAGGCAGCGATAGGGTATATGTACCTAAAAGCAGGAGTATCTTGAGAAAATTGCGCCCAGTTTGCTTCGGCATAATCGGCATGAGTTGATCCTATTTATTGTCGAGTGCGTATGATTAATATAATAATCTAGAAAATGAATTTGAAGATATCCCACAAACTCTTGCTATTGGTTACCGTGCCGCTCTTCTTTGAGCTGGTATTTGTGGGCGCCCTCTATTATTTGTTGGATCAAACCGAGCAAGAAAGAGCCCGTGAGGCCCATGCCCGCGATCTCAGTAAGCATCTAAACCGGGTGCATCAGATTTTACTTACTGCTATTGCCTATGATTCTTCCGAAGTGATTTCGGGGGAAGAGCCTGACGGTACACCGCGTAAGTCTAGTTTTGGCGACATGTTTAGACAAGAGTTCGCCGATATAGAAAAATTGGTCGCCGGTCACCCGGAAGAACAACACGAGTTGAATCAAGTCAAGTCGCGCTTGTTCGACACTTGGGTGGAAATGCAGAAAATCAGAGTGGAGTGGAAAGAAGCTGGAGCCGTGGCTTCGCTTGCCTATATAAAGAAAGTGAAGCCGACCTTTAGGGCGATAGTGCGAGACATCGACGGTTTGGTGGCGGTAGAAGAACGTATCGAGCGAGAGAGCCCGATTATTCAGCGTAAGCAGCGTGAACTGATTAAGGGTGTTTTGGTGGGCGGTATCGTCTTTAATATCGCTCTTGCCCTCTTTCTAGCTCTTTATTTCAACCGGGGCATCACCAATAGATTGGCTGTTTTGCTCGATAATATTAGGCGGCATGGTGCCAATCTGCCCCTCACTCAGCTTTCAGGCAGCGATGAACTCTCTGAGGTAGACCGCGCCTTTAAAGACATGGTCTCTAAGCTGAAAGCCGCTAAGCGCAAAGAACAAGCTATTTTAGCCAACTTTGTCTTGCTGTTGGAAAGTTTGCCGGTCGGTGTGCTTTTACTTAAGCGCGATGGTGAAGTAGAACTGGCTAACCTGGCTCTTTCTAATATGCTCGGCTATGAAGACTCACCGGTCAAGAAAAATGTACGTGATCTTGTCTATCTCACCGATGCCACTGGTAAGCCTGTAAAAATGCCCGACGGCGAAGATGAGAAAGTTTGGTGTGAGACTGACGCCATCAGCCGAGACGGCAACTCTGTGCCGGTGGAATTGGGTCTGCGCAATATCGAGACGCCCGATGGGGAGAAAGTGCTTGCCATCATGGTTGATATCACACAAAGGCGCGAAGTGGAGCGCTTGAAACAAGAATTTCTCTCTATGGTCAGCCATGACTTGCGCACTCCTCTCAATTCTATTCAAGCCTTTTTTGAGCTTGTCGCCGATGGTATCTATGGCGACCTCAACGAAGCCGGCAGCAAGAAAGTGAGCTTGCTGGAGGCGGAAGTGGGGCGCTTGATGCGTTTGATTCAACAGCTCTTAGACCTTGATCGTCTGCAGTCTGGGGCGGTCAAACTTAGTATTCAGAATATCGAGGTGGCTTCTCTGGTGGAAGCTTCGGTCAACTCGGTGCGCAGTCTTGCCGATAGCCGCGGCATTGAAATCGAAGTTTTAGGCAGCCCCTTATCGGTGAAAGCCGATGCCGACAAAATTATTCAAGTACTGGTCAACCTGCTTTCCAACGCCATCAAGTTTTCTCCCGATTATTCAACAATTACTGTTTCTGTGGTCAGGCAGGGCAGTCAAGCCATTTTTAAGGTGCTCGATCGCGGCCGCGGTATACCTATTGAGGCGCAAGCGGTAATCTTTGAGCGCTTCAAGCAAGTGCGTAAAAGCGATGCCACCAGAAAAGGTGGCACAGGCTTGGGTCTGGCCATTTGTCGCACCATCATCGAGCAGCATGGCGGCAAGATCGGTGTCGAAAGCCAGGAGGGCGCCGGCAGCACATTTTGGTTCAAGTTGCCTGTCGCCTAATTGAAGCTCAGCTGACAAACTTAGGATTGATCTTGTAGCCGACGCCGTGCAAAGTTTGAATTAGCGACTCTTCGGTGTCGTCGTCTATTTTCTTACGCAGCCGCTTCAGGCAGGTGCGCACAGCTTCGGTACCGGCATCCGATTCTGAGTTCCAGACCCGGTCGAGCAGCATCTCGGCGGTAAAGACTTGGTTGGGATGGCGCATCAAATATTCTAATAAGGAAAATTCCTTGGGCAAAAGCCGCACTTCTTCGCCGTTCTTGGTGACCACATGGGTGGTGGGGTTAAGGGCAATGGCACCGGCGGTGAGAATACCTGTGGGGCTGGGACCGGTTCTTCTAATCAGGGCTCTTACCCGGGCGGTCAGTTCCCTCATATTGAAAGGTTTGGTGAGATAGTCGTCTGCGCCTGAGTCTAGACCGTGTTCTTTCTCTTCTACCTTGTCTCTGCCTGTCAGCATCAAGACTGGTGTTATGCCGCCGCGACCGCGAAAATCCCGCAGAATTTCGATACCACTCATATCGGGCAGACCCCAATCGAGTATCACCACTTCGTATTGGAAATCTCTGAGAAGATTTTGCGCGTCTTTGCCATTGTCGGTAAGTTCGACTCTAAACTGCTGAGCAGAGAGATAGTCGACAATCATTTGGGCAAATAGTGGGTCGTCTTCTACTAAGAGTATTTTGGACATTTTTCACGCACCGCTTTCGCTTGCTATTTTCTCATTATGTGCCCCGGCGATCAATCTAGTCTGAGGTTGACAGGAGCTGAAGGCAAAAGCGGCTCGCCTTTCTTATAGAGAGGTCTGACTCGGACTTCTTGGTAGACACCGGTTTCAAGCTTTTCTGGGGCGATTTGGATCTGGTCTTTACCGCTTATGTCTATGCTTTCGGCAAGATCCAGACGGCCTTGCTCCATATTTTGAAAGAAAGAATTGGGTTTGGTGATTTCAAGAACCAGACCGCTTGGTTGAAAGCGCAGTTTCTGGCAATCTATTTTTAAATCTACCGGCCCTTTGCTGCGAGAGTAGACGCCACGTTCGTCTATTTTCAGGTCTGCCACGGTGATCGTCGGTCTAATTGTTTCTTCGTCTATTAGAGCGGCATCTTGCAAAAGCAGGTCGGTCCCAACCGGTAGCTCTAGAGTCAGGCGAGAAATCTTGGGCACGGCAAAATATCGCCAGTTCTCGCCTAAGGGCAGAATCACTGCATCGGCGGCGGCAGCTTCGATTTCATATTGATTCAATACTGCAGCTTGATCGTCGGCACTGGAAAGTCGCACCTTAAACTTGCCGTCGGCTAGGCTTTTGCCTGCTTTGTCCAGGGGCTTGATTTTGAGCCAGAGAGCATCGCGCCCGCCTCTGAGAGTTTCTATGTCGAGTTCGTCAAAAACAAGTGCGTCGCCGGGCTTGATGTCTTGCAGCAAGAGACCCTCTTTGGTTGTTCTTGCCCGCAGTTCACCCTTCAGCCTGGCTTTACTAAGTATGGCTAGGTCGCTTTGTTTTGCCGTCTCTGCTGAGTCTTGTGTCGCCTGCTTAAGCTCGATAAAGTCTCTAGTGGCGCTGTTCCATACCTTGATACGGCAGTCGGGATGCTCTCGCAGTAGCTTTCGCAGTCTGGCTGTATTGAGATACCAGTCATTACCAAAGATGACCGGGTCAAATAGATAGACCTGGTCAAGCCTCGAAGCTTTGCTGAAGGGCGGCGAGTTGACCACGGCAAAAGTAATACTGTTCAAGATCATATGGGCGCCGCCCCGTCTTTTCGGAATACCCAAGATGACGGCATTAGACAGTTGGCGTGATTTTTCGCAGAACTCTCTTACTTCTTTACCGGTTTGCACCCAAGCCAGGTTTGATAGCTGCGCCGCCTTAAGCAAAACTGCGAGCATGATGAGCAGAGTGAGACTGGCAAGGGCGGTCAAAACCTGTAAAGGCAGAAGTCTTTTGCTTGTCGGTCTTGCCGGGGCAAGCAAGATTAGAGGCAAGGCACAGAGGGGCAAGGTGAGGAAATAGCAGAAACGGGCGCCTTCTAATTCATAGCCCAGACCCCAGAGTTTATAGATGGGCAAAAGAGTAGTAACAATCCAGATCGGAAGAAAAACAAGTAACTTTAGAGGAGGGCGAAAAGCAGTTAACCTCAGTACTGCCACCACTAGTAGTACTGCAAACAAGACTGTGAAGATTTTGTGGTATAGATGGTCGCTTCCAAATATATGAAAGGCAAAGGGATAGAAAAGTCTCTTTAGCGTGTCCAAGTCAAGCCAGCGGCTCAAGGCTTGGGCGGCTTGGGCGTCGCCTATGCCCTGCACATAGCCCCCTAATATGGTCTTGAGGGCTAGATAGCGGCCAATAAAATAAACCACAGTGGTGGTCCAGAGGGGCAGGCAAAAACGCAGTACATCTCTTAAGCCCGGCTTGCTTCCTGGCTTGAATAAATAGAAAAGCAGCGGAGCAAGAACCGGCAGACCAATGGGCATTTCTTTGGTCCACATGGCGATTACAAAAGAAAGCAGGCTGAAGCCCATCAAGCTGCGGTATTTCTTAGGTTCTCTATCGTCAAAATGGGCGGTTGCAGCAAATAATAGATTGAGGGCTGCTAGATAGAAAACCGAAGAGACGATATCCACTCTCCCCACCACCCAAGAGATACTCTCGCAGTGCAGCGGTGAAACGGCAAAGAGGGCGGCGCATAGCAAAGAACTTAGGCCGGAGCGCAAAGGCGAGAAAGACTCGGTGAGCTTTCGCAGAAAGAAATAGTAAAGAACAATACCTAGGTTATAGCTCAAGAGATTGGTGAGATAGAAGCCAAAGGGATTGGCTCCCCAGACAAAATAGTCGGCTAAGAGGCTTATTAGAAGCCACGGACGCCAGACTGCCATGCTGGGTATCTGCATATAATTGCCGGTAAAGTTGGCCCAAATTAGAGCGATTTCGCCGCCGTCTTTAATACGCGATATATAAGCCACTTCACCGAAATCGTCGGCTAAGAAATAGCTGCCGAGAGTGCGGTTGAAGACCAGCCAGGTTAGGGCCGTCAGTAAAATGACGTGCAAGATAGGGCTCTTAATAAATTTCATGACCTGAACCTAATGGGTGCCCGCACAGTTCTTTGAGAGCAAGGCGAAGGCGGCAGTCTTCATCGCTCATTAATCTCACCGTCACAAGTTTGCTCTCTCTGGCTATAACCGAGACCGGCAGCGGTATACCAAGGCAGAGATGATTGGCTGGTTTTTTGAAATAAGGAAGGTCCATGGTCAGGGTTCGACCATCTTTCTGTTCAAAAATCATTTGGGCTGTTGCCACCTTATATGGTGCAGAACCGGCTTTACTTATCTCCAATTCCAATAGCTTGTAAGTTTCATCCAGTCGGGCCGGCGACTTAGCGCTCTTTTCGGCGGGGTTGAATTGCAAAACCACTTCTTTGCTGCCGCTGCACTCTATCTTTTCTTTGAATTCTTCAATAAGAGAGTCAGAAATAGCATTCTTGTCCAAACTCTGAGAAGGTGGTCCGGCCACTATATGCAAGTTCAAATCTGTCTGAGAAAGTGGTAAATTCTGGTTCTGAAGCTTGATTGTCGCTTGGTTTTCCTTCGTATTGACCGGCAATTTCCAATCAAAGCGGCTGTCGGTCAAGGCGCGATCGTTTTCCACGCCATAAAAGGCTTTCTCCCAGCTATAGATGTTTAGGCTTGGTTTGTTGGCAAAGCTTTGCCCCTTTCTATCGCCACTAATTTTCTCGGCAAAAAGGGTGAGGCTTTCGCTGCTTCCAATTTCTACCTGAAGCTTGATCTTGCCGTCCTGCACCGGCGCGTCAGCCAGCACGGCCGGCGGCACCGGCAGCATATACCACTGTCTGATGTCGAGATTGCTTAATCCGCTTGCTTGGGTCATGCAGTCAAAGATATAGGTACATTCGAGATAAGCTGAGTTGTCTTTTCTCGATTTGAGATAGTACCAATTGTCGACTGCAGCCAGACCCGGTATGAAGGGGCCGCGGCAGGTAACTCCATTGATTTTTATATGGGTGGCATTGCGCAAAATCTGCCCTTGATCGCTATCGATGAGAAGATAGCAGTCGCGTCCTTGCTTTTGTATTATTTCTGCCGGCGCGGAAGTGGTATTACTGATAGTGCCGCCTTGAAATTTGATCAGGCTTTCGCCCATGCGTCCGTTCGCTCTTTGCGGCAAGGCTGTAAGCAGGCAGACGGCTAAGCCTGTGCCGATAAGAGGTAGGAGGGCAAAGCCTTGATATTCTTTTTTGACAAACACAGCTAGGCACTTGGCCATGGCCAAGAAAGCCGCTAAGGCGGCAAGGCAGGCGATGAGACCTTTGCTGAAAAGGTCAGTGCCTTGCACTATATAAAGAGAATAGGGCGCCAGACTAGCCGATAGAGAGCTGAAGTCGTCGCGCAAATAAAGAAAGAGAAAGAGCCAAGCGCCGGCGCAGACTTTCGCCCATTTCAACTGATGATTTTTGATTAGGTCGCTAGTTATATAAAACCCGGCCGCGGCAAATATAAGCAAAACCGGCATGGCAGCTAGGTTGTAACGGGGGACGGTGATAAAGAGCAAGTAGGGCAAATTGAGCACAAAGCCTGAGAACAGATAGAGCCTGCCCAATAGTTTTTTCTTGGCGGCAAGCTCGTTATTGAGAGCAAAACCGAGAGCCATGGCTAGACCAAGCAGGGCCCCGGCAATAATTATTTGGTGATATAAAACCTGCCATTGAAAATCGACGGGGCCGATAGGGGCGCGATAGTCGTTCCAAGGAAATTTATAGAGCCTTGCCGGTTTATCGAGCAGCAAGCGAATGAAGCCGTTTGGGCTTTTCTTTTGGGCGCTTTCGATAAGCTCTAAAAATGATTTTTGTTCGATGCCGTGGCCGTCAGGATAGGGATACGATAGAAAGCCTTGAATTTCGGCATTGGTGCCTATAAATAGGTTGTAGTGACCGACTCGGTCTACAACTAGGCTGAGTTTGTTATAGACGGTCTTTTCGTACAAGAGCCAGGGGGCAAGCAAGGCCGAGGCGCCCAAGAGAAAGGCCAGCAAGCTTTTGTCGCATGTCTTTAGAGAGCCCTTGAGATCGAGTTTGTTGAAATTGGCAAGTAAGACAAAGACCATGCTTGCGAAGGTGAAAAGCAGCATGGAAGATCGGGTGAGCTGCAGGGCCACCAGGGTGGCACCCAGTAGTGCCAGAAAAATATATTTTTTTCTGGCAGACTGCGGCAAAGCCGCAAAGAGAGCAAAACAGGCACATTCAAGAAACGTAGCGAAAACTTCGCTATAGAGGCGGCCGCTGTTGACAATAAAAGCCGGATAAAAAAGCGACATTAGCGCAGCCAGTCTGCCTATGCTTTGATTGTAGAGTTGGCGCGCCGTGACATAGATAAAGCCTGTGGTAAGAGCCGCTACCAGTGACTGCAAGATGAGAGGTGTGGTGGAATTAGCCGGGTCGAAGGATCTAAATGTAGTGAGCCAGTTGAAAGCGACCAGAACTAGGGGAAAAGTCGGGCCGGTGATGATGAATTCTTTGAAGGCTTCTTGGGCAAAATTAGGACTGAGCCAATTGACCTGGCTCAAGGCCGTGGCATAGCGCAGATACTCTGAGGCGTCGGCGGCAGAAAAAGCATTGACATGGCTAGTGGCGAAATTAAACCAGAGCAAGATTATTAGAGCCGCCGCCGTAAAAAATAGAAACTCGCCGAAGCAATCCAGACGGTGAGTGAGGTCTTTAGTCTTCTCTTCTTTCTTTTCTTCAGTGGTCGCCATTTACATCACTCTTGAAGCTCCGCTCCCTTATTTTCTCTTCCAGTTTGCGAATGAGAGGTGAGCCGGTCGCCGCTTTTTTGCCTAGCGGCAAATGAGCGATTTTCAGCGCTTTCAACAAGAACTTGCAAAGAAAGTAACGCGGACGGACCTTGAAGTAATTCCACCAGTGGTTGATTCGAAAGCGGTATGAATATTGGAAGAGCATGTCGTAGAGCATGCGGTCCATGGCATTGAGAAAATCTTCTGCGTCGGTAAGTGCCTGTTGATACTGATGCCGGTAGAGCTGCTTTAGATCGGTCTGGTCGCGATGATTGGCCTGAGCCAGTTTGTAAAGCTCGGCGGTTTGTCTGGCGATTTCGCAACGATCGAATTTTTCCACTGCTCTCTTTCTGGCGCCCTGGGCTAGACGCGCTCTTTCTTGCGGGTCTTGCAAAAGAGTAAGGAGGGCTTCTTTGATGGCGCCCGTGTCTCTAGCTGGAATAATCAAGCCCGACTCTTGATGGATCATGTATTCTTTGGTGCCGCCGGCCGAGGTGCCGATAACGGCTCTGCCGCAGGACATAGACTCAAGGCAGGTATAGGGTGAGTTGTCGTAGACCGAGGGCACGATGCAAATATCGGCGCTGCGATAATAGCTTGGTAGGGCGTCGAGCGGCACTCTGTCTATGAAAGTTACTTTGTCGAGGGTGCGTGTCTGGCTGAGAGTTTCTTTCAGACCCTTTAATACCGAAGTCTGACCTTGAGCCGTGTTGGTATCATCCCCGATGATGACGAATTCCACCGCGGGAAATTCTTTGATCACTTCGGGAATAGCTGCAACCAAATAGTTGATGCCTTTGCGCTCTTCCAGTCTGCCTACGAAAAGCACTCTTAGTTTGCCGTCGGCTGGGTCGGGCAGAGCCTTTTCACCCTCGGGGGAAAAGACTGCCGTATTAATGGGGTTGCGCACGATGCAAATTGATTCTTGCTTTATGCCCAGGTCGTTGGCCACAAATTCGGCTAAGTCGTCTGAGGGCGAGGTAATCACATCACAAGAGAGCATAGCCACTCTTTCCACCATGGCGACAAACTGATGGTCGAAGGAGGGGCGGACATTGTGCAACTTTTCGGCGATAAATTTTGAATGGGGCGTATAGAGTCTGACCACCATGGGGGCGACTTTGGTCAGCGCCGGATAAATGCCCTCGGCTAGAAGCTCGGGGGTGTCTACTGCATCAAAGGGCTTAAAAGCATGTCGTTCGGCGAATTTGCGCCAGAGTGCCGTGGATGTGCAAATGAGATAGCGGCTGTAGGGCATAGCCATATTGACGCAATCTAAGCCGGTATGAAAGTTGTAGGGCAAAACTCTGTGGATGGTGATGCTTTTGCCACCGTCGGCACTCTCGCCAACGGCTTCAACATAGGTTCTTTCTTGTTCTTTGGCGAGAGTGACTACTTCCACATCGTGACCGTTCAAAGCCAGACCATGGGCAAGATGCTTGGTAAATGTAGCAATCCCGCCGAAGCCTGTCTCCGGCGGATACTCTCGCGAGATAAGACAAATTCGCATAACACAATTATAGAGTGGCTCTCTTCTCATCTCTAAAATCCTGGTAACATAGAGGCTCTTATGAAAAGAGTTTTACTTACTTCTCATAAATTTTTTCCAGAGCATAGAGCCGGCACCGAAGTCTTGACTCTCAAGATTGCGCAAGAATTGCAGCGGCGCGGCTATGTCGTTAAGGTGGTTTCGGCTTGTCCGCCAGATCTAGATGCCAGAAGGAAAGAAGAGCACGAGCAGCAAGGTGATTCTTATCAGTACGACTATGAAGGCGTGCCCGTTCATATAGTCTCAGAGGCGCTCCGGCTGAGGGATTACGAGTTTAGCTATGAGTATTATCACCCGCTCATCAAAAGCCATTTTAGTGGTGTCATTGCCGATTTTAAGCCAGACCTAGTGCAGATTGTTCATGCTCAAAATCTTTCGGCAAGCATTATCGAAGCGGCTCAGGCTCAGTCTGTGCCGGTGGTTTTTTACAGTACCGACTTTTGGTTCGTCTGTCCGATTGTACAGCTGAAGCGCCCTGATGGTCAGGTTTGTCGTGGTCCCGGTCCCTTGGCTCTCAAATGTCTAGATTGTTATACACCAAAACTCTTGCCCCCTGCCAAAGAAGTGATGCAAGCTATCGAGGGGCGTTATCCGGCTTTGGCCGGGGCGCTTTCCGGCAGTCCAGCTATTGTTTATGACAGCGCCGCCTTTTGTCTCTCTACCGCCTTTAATGCTTTAAAGGCGCCACCAGCGGTGGCGGCAACGCTCGAGCGTCCCTCTGTCTTGAGGCGGCTTGCCAACCAACTCGACGCTATTTTTGTCCCCACCGGTTTGATGCGCGATATCTTTGTCGAAAACGGCATCAAAAAAGATTTGATCGAAAAGGTCGGTTTTGGAATAGACACCAGCAAGCTGGTCAATCACAGGCAAAAGAAGCCTTCGCAAGTATTGCGTATAGGTTTTGTCGGTACTTTCTTTGAGCACAAAGGTGTCGATTTGTTGCTCAAGGCTTTTCTGGCTTTGTCTGTAGCGCCGGTGAAAGACGAGAAGCAGCTGCAAATAAAGCCTGGAGAGATTTATCCCGAGCAGTTTGCCGGGGCTGAGCTGAAGCTTTACGGTGACCCGGGGCAGTTTCCAGAATATTTTGCCAAGCTCAAAGAGATAGTCGATAAAGGCGGACCGATGGCTGAGCATGTACACTTTCTCGGCACTTTCCCTAATGACAAATTGGGCGAAATTTTTGAAGAAATCGATGTTTTGGTGGTGCCATCAAGATGGTACGAAAACACACCTTTGGTTATGCAGTCGGCTCTGGCCACGGCGACTCCTCTAATTGTCACAGACCTGGGCGGCATGGCTGAACTGGTGCAAGAGGGCGTCAATGGCCTTCTTTTCAAGCTTAATGATTTCAAACATCTCTCAAAGCAGCTGGCCGAGCTTTTGAAAAGCCCCGCCAAGCTCAAGCAGTTCGCTGCCAATATCAAGCCCGAGCGGACCGTTGGTGATATGGTCGATGATATAGAATCAATCTATGCAAAAGTGCTGGCTAAGCGGCTAAAATAGACGAGACCAGAGCTAACAAAAGATAGAACAGCACAACGGATATTAATTAGAAGAATGAAAGCAAAAGCTTTAGTGATTGGCGGGAACGGCTTTATAGGCACCAATCTCGTTCAACTTCTTGTCGACAGCGGCCATCAAGTCAGGGTTTTCGACCGCTACCCCAGTCGTTTTCAGGCGCCTTTGCCCCAGGTCGAGTATCTTTCTGGTGATATCGGCAATCATGGTGAAATGGAAGAAGCCGTCAAGGGCATGGACTGGGTCTTTCATCTGGCCTATACCACCCTGCCTCAGACTTCAAATGACGACCCGGTCTATGACATCAGGTCAAACATTGCCGATACAGTGCAACTCTTGACTGAATGCGTCAAGACCAAGGTGAAAAAGTTTGTCTTTATCTCAAGCGGTGGTACCGTATATGGTGTGCCGACTGTTTGCCCCATTAAAGAAGACCATCCCACCGAGCCCATTTGCTCTTATGGCATCAGCAAGCTTTCTATCGAAAAATATTTGCATTTGTTTGAGAAGCTCTATGGTCTCGACTATGTGGTGGCTCGCATTTCTAATCCTTATGGAGAATTGCAGAACCCCAATGCCAAGCAAGGGGCAATCGGTGTCTTCTTGGGCAATGTCGCCCGTAAGCAGCCCATAACCATCTGGGGTGATGGCGAAGTAATTCGCGACTACATATACATCGGTGACACTGTTAAAGCTCTTTTATCTTGCGCTGAATACAAGGCCAAAGAAAATTCGCCGCGCATTTTCAACATCGGTCATGGCGAAGGCCATACCCTCAATGAAATTGTAGAAGTAATTAAGGAAGTGGTCGGTCCTCAGGTCGAAGTCAAGTACACACCGGCTCGTCCGGTGGATGTGCCGGTCAACGTGCTTGATATCAAGAGGGCTGAGCGCTATTTAAACTGGACCCCACAGACCGGTTTGAAAGAAGGAATAACCAGGAGCTGGAACTGGATTAACTCATTGCAACTAATTTAAAATTAGAATTGCCAAGTTGAAACAAACGCCCAACTGTTAGACAATCTGCAATTGCTTACAACCTATGAACCGGGTGTAAGAGTTAGGTCGAGAAACCGGCTTTGCCGGTAATAAACAAAATAAGAGTAAATCTGTGGTCCTGGCTGGCAATACTAATATTGATAGAACCCAAGCTGTTGACGTTTCGGTCATAGTGGCGGTCTACAATGAGGATCCGCGCAACCTGGTTGCGCTTCTCGACCGACTGGAGTCGGTAATCGCTCCCTCTGGTTCAACCTATGAAGTCTTGTTCGTCAATGACGGCTCAAGACCGCCCACATCAAACGCGCTCAGACAAATTGCAGCTGAGCACGACCACGTCAAACTTTTCGAGTTGTCCCGCAACTTTGGTCAGCAAGCGGCAATAACTTGCGGGCTAGATAATAGTTCGGGTCAGGTAGTGGTCAATATCGATTCTGATTTGCAAGATCCGCCTGAGTTGATCCTCGACATGATCAAGAAGTGGAAAGAGGGCTATGACGTCGTTTATGCCCAGCGTTCCACCAGGCGCGATAGATGGGCTAAGCGTTTCACTGCCTATTGGTTTTATCGCCTTTTGGGCGCCCTTTCCACTGTGGAAATTCCGTGGGATACCGGTGATTTTCGCTTGATGGATCGCAAGGTTGTAAATGCCCTGCAGCAGCTGCCCGAAAAAACACGTTTCTTGCGCGGCATGATTCCTTGGTTGGGCTTTAAGCAGTGCGGCATTGCCATCGACAGAGGCGCCCGAGAAGTCGGTGAGTCTACCTACACATTACGCAAGCTGATTACCCTTGCCCTCGATGGTCTGCTTGCTCTTAGCATTGCCCCACTCTATTTCATCTCGGTTGTCGGCGGTGTGCTTTTGGCTTTGTCTTTGCTGGCCCTGGTGCTGGTGGTGGGCTTGGGTGCTTATCTAAGCGAAGCGTTGCGCGGCCAACTCTTTATTGTTAGTTGTTTGGGTGTTTTCTCGGGCATTCAAGTTTTTTGCACCGGCGTAGTGGCTGCTTACCTGGCTAAAGTGCTTGATGAGACACGGGCTCGTCCGACTTATATAGTGGCTAACGCTTTTGGTCTTGCCCAGAGCGAGCGAGCCGATAGTAAGCCTCAGGCGGCTGTTAAGTCTTCACTGGCTCAGTTTGCCGAGTCAGAACGCAATCTCTAGACTGAAATTATCTCTAGACCAGTCTTTATTTGATTTCAACACCGTTTTCTCTGAGCTTCTCTTCTAGTTCGGCTTTGCTTTGTACTTTTAAAAGCAGACCCTTTTGACAAAAGAAGAGCCAGAGTCTGTCGTACTTAAGCTCTGTCAGGGTGAGATTGCCGAAGCTGTCTATCAGCCCTTCATTGCCTGCCTTAATGCGATCTGAAAGGACAGTGGCGTTTATCTTTGGGTTTGCGAGAATTATGCGGACTGAATTTTGAAAGTCCCAGGTGCCGTCTAATACAGGCGCCCATCTGATAAAGCGGCCGATACCAACCAATAAGATGCCGTCGCCACTTTCAAACTTGGCGGCATTGTTTTTTATAGCTTGTTGAATTTGTTTTTGGGCCTGCCAGGACACTATCCAAGGTGTGGCAAACTGCCAGTCGATTAGTATAAAGGCGGCGACCAAAAGGCTAATTAGAGCGGCAAAGACTTTCTTTGATAGATTGCCAAAGACTGAGGCGAAAAGATAAACGGCTGAGGACAAAACTAATGAAACGCCCAGCGCTGCACCGGCATTGACCCTGTTCATGCCGGTTTCGAGCACGGGCATGTGTTCGGGACTGAAACCATATATGGTGTAAGAAATGGGAACAAGCAAGAGACCCAACCCAAATAAAGCAAGGGCTGTTGTTTTTTTATCGCCCGCCTCTGCTTTAGCCATTAATTTGAATGAGACTAATACTGTGGCGAAGAGCCAGATATAGCCGGCTAAGCCCATAGAGATTGGCTGGCTTAGTAAGGACCAGTAAAAGGCTTGGGCTGCGGGGGCAAAGTTGACGGCAAGTCCCTGAGCAATTACATCAAAGAAATGGGAGCTGTCGCAGACAACAGAATAGCTCAAACCTTTTTGAATTGTCGGGAGAAATTTGGTGCGAAATAGCACCATAGATAGTGCCACAAAAAGAAAGGGCAGGTTCTCGATCAAAACTTTGAGTAGCCTATCTTTGATCAGTCTATCTTTAATAGAGCTTGTCTGATTTTTATAAAGGCTTACCAGGGGAAAGAGGGCTAAGAAAGGCAAGGCGAATTCGTAGTGATAAATGCTGCAAGCAAAAGATGCTGTCGCCAAGCTCAGAAAGAGAGTTTTCTTGCGCTCAAAACTCAGAACAAAGAGATAGAGCGAGAGGGTGAGAAAGGCTGCCGCCACTGCAATTGAAGAAGCGACAATCGAATAGTGAGTAGCGTCATGGTTGGGCATAAGCAGATAGAGCAGGGCTGCTGCCAGAGCCAACGAGCTGTTCTTGCTTAGTTTTTCTAAGAAGAGGAAGAAAAAGAGAGCGGCTAGATACTCGCTTACTGTATTGACTAAGTGATAGGGAAAGGGATTGATGCCGAAGAAATAGAAGAGCACTGGATAGTGCAGAGCCTCAAGCGGCCTGACAATAACTTTGGCATCGAGCAAGTATGAATAGATCAAATTGACAAGACTGTGATCCATAAAATGCAGTTTGCCGAAACTGATCCATTCATCTAGATAGACGCCAATTTTTGAGAGATTGATGCCGAAAGCGCTGTAGACCGCCAAGAACAATGCCACTGCCGAGAGCATTTTGTTTCGGTTTTCACTTGTAGTCATTTTGTTATTCCCTTCAGCCCTAGAGTTAGACTGGAGTGCTAGACTGTTTCAGTCGCCCAAAAGGCAGTGCTGTAGGGCGTTTTGGTTGTCTCTTATTTCGGTTGAATCAAGCTTCGCCGATTCGGCTTTGGAAATGAATCACTCTTTAGAGACAACGACGAAGCTAATTATACGTGTCTTGAGCAGTACGGCGATACTAACAACCGTTCTTCTTTTTGCCACTATTTTATTGATCAATCAAATTGCGCCGTTGCGCTATTTCATCGTCAGAGGCGCTGCTTTAGGCGAACAAGAGTATATTCGAAAGAAGTTTGATGAGGCGGTTGCCAGCGAACCAAAGCGACTGTTTCTAGGTTCGTCCTTGTTGTTATGTGCCACCCGCCGGGCTGATATCGGCACAGACAGCGACTCTCCCCACCAACTTGAAGACTATCGATTTGCCCGCACTTTTGACGAAAAGATTGCTCAAGACAAAATTGTCACCTATAACCTTGCCTTGTCAGGACTTCTGGTTAGCGATTATTAGCGGCTATTGGCTGAGCTTTTAGAGGCTGGGCGCCGTCCGCAATCGGTCTATATTTTTGTTGGCTTCCGTGATTTTATAGACAATTTTCGGCTTGATGGAGCCGGCTCCCATGTCAGTGTTTTTTTTGATGGACGTTCAACGCCGCTGACAAGATATCTGCCTGGTGTTGCCGGCAATTATCTTTTGGAACATCATGAAGAGTTGAAGACCGTTTTTCTTTATTATGCCTGTCAGATACTGCGCAGACCGCCTCAATTGCAGGCAGATGGTGATTTGCAAAACTAGAATTTGACCGTCTGGTGCAATTCAATCTTGCCGAAGAGAAGCGTGTTGGTCTTATGAAGAGACGATTTCGTAACGATATGCAGTCTGATCTGGTGGCTTATCGGAAACGTTATTTGCCGATTGATAGCGCCAAACTTGATAGAGAGATGCAGTCTTTTGAAAGTTTGCTCGACCTCTGCGCCCGCTCCGGCATAGAGTCCAAAGTGGTGTTTATGCCGGTTTCTAGTCGGAATGCCGGGCTCTTGCCTGGAGCCTTTCAAGAACAATTCTGGCAAAGACTGCGCTCGCTTACTCAAGCCAGAAAAGTTGCTCTATATGAATTTCCGCCCGGCAAAGATTTCCAAGACAGTGATTTTGAAGACTCAGTGCACTTGAATGCCGAGGGGGCTAAGAAATTCTGGCAGTGTCTGAAAGAGCAGACTGCTATTTCTCGATAATCTCAATCAGATGTCTGGTGCGGTCTTCCAAAATGGAAGGTGAAACGGCACCGACTGTCAATCTCAAGACCGGCTCGGTTTGAGAACCACGGGCGGCAAACCACCATTCGTTGAAGCTGACTGAAAGTCCGTCGATATGTTCTTTGGTGCCGCCGGCTACGGCTTCTTCCAGCTTTTGCAAAGTGCTTTGAATTTCATTTACTTTGAGATTGATTTCACCACTCAAAGCATAGCGGCAGAGCGGCTTAATTAGTTTAGAGAGGCTTGTGCCGCCGGCATTGGCTACTACATTGATAGCTTCGAGGGCGGTGCGCAGAGCGTTGTCGGAAGCGTACATATCACCATAATAATAGTGACCGGAAAGTTCGCCGGCAAAGAGCGCTCCTGAGTCTTTGATGCTGTTCATCATAAAGTTGGTACCAACCCCGGTGCGAATCGCTTCGCCACCGGCTTCCGAAATATACTCGGGAACGGCTCTGCTTGCTCTTAGATCGTAGACGACGCTGCCGCCGCCGTTTCTTCTCACTAGTTCAGCGCCGATAAGACCGATCATCAAATCGGTCGGTACCAGTTGTCCTTCTTCATCGATAAAGACAGCTCTATCGGCGTCACCGTCAAGCGAGACACCAAAATCACATTTTTCCGCTCTTACCAGGGCCACCAGTTCGTCGAGCGAGCCTTCGTCTAGCGGATTAGGGCTGCGTTTGGGGAAGGTGCCGTCGGGGCTGCAGTTGAGATAGAGAATTTCCACCTTGTCTTTAGCCTGGGAAGCTAGTTCGATAATCTCGGGGCCGGCAGCACCGTGACCGGCGTCAATGGCTATTTTTAGACGGCGAGAAGGGCTTAGATGCTCGAGCATGCAGCGAATATAAGTGGCGACGATCTCTTCTTTGATTACTCTGCCGCCTTCTTTGTTTTCGGTCAATTCACCGCCTTCGACGGCTCTTTTGATTTCGCCCAAACCGTTGTTGGCGCCCAGAGGTTTAGCCTTGGCGGCATATAGTTTGAGACCGTTATGGGCTTTGCCCAGGTGCGAAGCTGTGACCACGGCGCCGCCGTCAAAACCCATCGAAGCGGCGTACCAGACAGCCATCGGCGTAGAGGCTAGGCCAATATCAACAACGTCATTGCCGCTGGCCAAAATGCCTTCTATAAATGACTGATGCAGAGATGGCGAAGATGTTCTGGCGTCGTGTCCGACCAGCACTTTGCCTCCGCCGGCGTTCTTTAGATAGCTGCCGTAGGCTTTACCTACCTTGGCGGCAAAGGCTTCATCCAATCCCTCTCCGTATATGCCGCGAATATCATAGGCGCCGAAGAGTTTCTTATTGGTTTTATTGCTGCCCAGCTGAGACATTTAAGTGTGTTCTCCACATTGCTGTATATCTTGAGTATAGCTTGCTTTGCGCATCTCGCCTTTTTACCGAGCGAGGCTTTGAGATGATACTACATGACGTCTGCAAAACTCTTTTTAGTCTTGTCGAAAAACTTGAAGCCAAGATAAAAGACAATTACACCCAGGGTTGTATAGCAGGCGTAGTGCGACCAATCGGGCGGCAGTCCTTCTAAAACCACACGTCTGTAGTCGGTGATGATGCCGGCCATGGGGTTGATCCACAAGAGGAACTGAAACTGGCTCGGTAGTCTAGAAGCCGGGTAAACAATCGGGGTTGCGTACATCCAGGCGGCAAGGGCGAGAGCCATCATATGTTTGATATCGCGAATATAAACGCCTAAGCTGGCCAGCACCCAAGTTATACCGGCGGTCAGCAAAAGCTGAGAGAAGGCAATGAGGGGCAAATAGGCAACGGTGGCGTGTAGTTTTTGAGTCGTGACCACCACTGCGGCGATGAGCATGGTGAAGGCCATGGTTTCGGTGACCAAAGGCGAAAGAACTGTAACCAGGGGTAGTATCGGCAGAGGAAAAACCACTCTTTTGACAAAGTTAGGATACTCAAGCACGATTGTGGAAGAGCGCGAAAGCGCTTCGGAAAAGGCACCCCAAGGCAATAAGCCGGTCATGAGATAGAGGGCGAAATTGCCGACACCGCCGGTTTCATTGAATTTGACATTCAATACTAAGCAGAAAAGAAAAGTATATAGAAGCAAATGCCCGAGAGGATTGATCAAGGGCCAGAGCATGCCCAACAAGGAGCCTTTGTATTTACCCAGGCTGTCTCTTTGCACCATCATTCTTAATATGTGACGGTTGCACCAAAGACCGGCGAGACCGCCGACTTCCATATTTACACCGGCCGCATGAGCCTTGTTGGCATTTTGCCTATGGTCGTTTTGATTAATAGCCAGAGTCTTTATTTTGGCTTTTTCTTCGAGCCCGGTCGCCATTGCTTCGTCTTCTGCAGAGTTTGGGGTGAAATTTTCCATACATCCATACGAATGATGCCAAGATGGTAGCACAGGCGGTCTTCTGCCTCATGAGACAGTAATAATTGCTCCGCCTTATTGATCTGATTTGGTCCGGCTAGCTTTGGCCTTTTCTTCTTTCTCTTTCTCTTCTTTTTCTTTGTCTAATAGAGCCTGCACTTCTTTAGCTGCTATCTGATCAGAGCTGATATTGCCTAAAAGCTCAAGATTGACTGCTGCTATTTCGCTCACTTGGTTGGCTGAATGGTCTTTGTCGTCTTTGAATGAAAGCTCGACGGCAAAGTCATTGCCGAAATAATAGACTTCTTTCGGTTGCTTTCCTTGCTCTGTCTGTTTGCCTTCGTCTACCCGCGATTGCGGCGGTGCGTCGGGCGGCAAAAGAGTCCGGGCCAGCTTCAGTGCTGCTTCCTTGGGTATAGGGCTGCCATAGAGCACGTCTATACGAAAACAATCGCCTTCTTTGAATTGCACGATATATTGTCCGCCGGCTGGTGTCCTTTCTCGGCTTAAGTATTGGCTCTTACCGCCGCTTGTCGCCGTTGCCGCGGTGTCCTTAAAGAAAGAGAGACGCGCCTTTTTGAGGGTGGGTTCTTTGCAGACCAGGTTGACCGTGGCAAGGGGCATCTCAAAGGCTTTTTCAGACGAGCCAGGATCTATGATGTCGGCGCAGCCGCACAAAAGGCTTAAGTTAAAAGATAGTAATAGAACCCTGGGCAAAGGCTGCAAAATTTTTTTAGTGCCTAGCATTAAGAACCTTTGTATATGTAGCACTGGCAGAAACTTTCTGACAAAAGTCTTTGACAAAAGCTCGGGAGCCGTTTTCGTTTAAGTGAACCGAATCGGCAAACTCTTGCGACTGGTAGAGAGCTTTGGAATTTTGATTAAATTCTAGCAGTGTTACTTGGTACTTACGGGCAACTGCGGCAATGCGGTCTTGCATTCGGCTATATGCATCTTGACCTAAAATAGCAATATTTTCTTTTGTGAGCGGCATGCCTACCAACAAAACCTCGTAATTAGCCTCTCTCGCTAGCTTGAGCATTTCATCTAGATAGCCCAGTTGTCTTGCCAGTCTCTTTTCGTTTAGAGGCAAATAGCGGCTTCTGTATAGTTCCAAATCTTTTTGCAGTTCGCTTTGCACAATATTGCCAGAGCCCGACTGAACCGGCGCTGCTGTTGCTTGTGCTTGTTCTTGTGGAGCAGTTGCTGACTCTACTGACTCTACTGACTCTACCGACTCTACCGACTGTATAGGTCTAAGTGCTACAGGATGCCCGGTCACTGCCGCGCTCCAGTCTTTGGCTTGGCGCAGATAAATACGTCTGACTGCGTCTATAAAGTTGAGATGGGCTTTGCCGAATTCTTCCACCTTTGCCCAGGCTTGGAGAGGATTTTTGCTGTTGAGCAAGTCTTGACCAAGGTTTCGGTCTAGGGCTGAAAAATGAAAAACTCTGCCTATGGGTGTAAAGTCGGGATCATCTCCGACATCATTGGCGATGAAATCGCGCGGAGCACAGGTAAAAACCAGGAGTTTCGGCTTTTTGCCTTCTCTGGCTAAGTGCTGCACAATCTTGAGCTGGTCTGAGACCATGGCTCCCGGCACAGCTAATACTTTGACACTTGGCTCATGACCTGTGATTTTACTGAGCTCTTGTTTGTATATGTCGCCTTTAGGAATGATCGGCTCGGCATGGGCTGAGTCTTTTCTGCGCTCTTCCATATCGTGCAACCGTTGACTGGGAGCGAGAATAAGCGAACTGCCCAAGATCACTAAGTCGCGATTTTCTTTGCCGTAGATATATTCCGGTGCCTGGCAAGCCCATTCCACAAGCCAGATCGAGCTATCTAAAGCAGCCAGGCGGCGCCAAGGATATTGACTGTAGACCTGAAAGAGCAAGCCTGCCAGGATAAAAGCCAGTATCAAGGCTGTGCTGGAAAAGATGCGGGCTGGCAGCCTGCGCCAAACTGGCTGCGGCTGTATTGATGTCTTAGTAGAGTTCTGGGGCGCGTTCAGCTGAGCCGGTTCGGTTGCCGGTTGACTTTGGCTTGCTTTGGCTGGCAGTTTGGTGGACGGCATGCTGGCTGTGCAGATTACTCCCACTGTTGTCAGTAAGCAGTTGATAGTAGCACGGTGCGCCACCAACTCCTTTTTAAAAGATCTCATACACCAAATTTATATTAGGTTTTGTCAAGGTCGGGCGCTGCGCACATTGCTAAGATTGTCAGGCGGTACGAGGAAGTAACTCTTGTTATTCAGCAGCGTCGCCTACCTGCTCTTCTTTCCTGTGGTTTTGGCCCTCTTCTGGCTCTTGCCCCATCGCTTTCGCTCGCTTTTGCTTTTTATTGCCAGCTATTACTTCTACATGAGCTGGATTCCAGCCTATGGTCTGCTTTTGTTTGCCTTGACCGTGGGCAATTACTTATTTGGTCTGGCCATCGGCGCCTTTCGTGAGAAGCCTTTCGGCAAAGGGCTGCTCGCTCTTGCCGTTCTGCTCAATCTTTCCACCCTTTGTTATTTCAAATACACCGATTTCTTCCTGGCTTCAATCAATAAAGCTCTCGCTCAGCCCTGGCTTAGTTTGAATGTCAGCGCCTTTCCCCTGCAGCATGTGCTCTTGCCTCTGGGTATCTCCTTTTTTGTATTTGAATTTATTCATTATGTAGTTGATGTGCATCGCGGTTCCAGCCCGGTCAAGAACTTCATCAATTTTTCTTTGTTTGCCGCTTTCTTCCCCTCTCAGATTGCCGGACCGATCAAGCGTTATCAGCAGTTCGTCAAGCAACTGGAAGAGCGGCGGGTCTTTAGCGCTGCTCTTTTCGAAAAAGGATTGGCTCTTTTATTGCAGGGTCTGTTCAAGAAAATAGCCATAGCAGACAATCTCTCTAATCTAGTCGCCCACGGCTTTTCGATGCATACTCTAGGCTGTGCCGATGCTTGGGTTTCGGCTCTCGCTTTTGCTATTCAAATTTATTGCGACTTTTCAGGCTATACCGATATGGGGCGCGGTTCGGCTCTGATGATGGGCTTTGATTTGCCCGACAACTTCAACTATCCCTATCTTGCTAAAAACCTTTCTGATTTCTGGAAGCGTTGGCATATATCGCTGTCTACCTGGCTGCGCGATTATCTCTATATTGCCTTGGGCGGAAACAGAGTCGGCGTTTATCGACGTTATTTCAACTTGTTCATGACCATGCTTTTGGGCGGACTCTGGCATGGTGCTTCCTGGCATTTTGTTGTCTGGGGCGCTTTCCACGGGCTGGGGCTTATTTTCAGTCACACCTACGATCATTATCTAAAAGAGCAGTCAAGCTTGGCTGAAAGCTTGCGCCAGTTTCACAGCGGCAAACTAGGTACTGTTATTTCAATAGTCTCTACTTTCCTTTTTGTGCTTGTTGGTTGGGTTTTCTTCCGTGCCGAAAGTATGAGTGAAGCTCTGCGAGTTTTGCAGGCCATGCTTCCCACTGGGCATTCGCTGTCCCTGCCTTTCACACTTTACGGTGAAATCCAGCACAGTTCGGTTATCTCTGTCTTGCTTTCATATTCGATTTATAGACTTATTGTCGATAATTGCTCTCGGCTGGCTCCGCTCTTGCCTGCGACTTTCAAAAACTTGGCTGCACCCCGCATTCCAGCCAGGGCTTTGCTTTATTTGGCGGTCTTTTTCTTGGCTGTTTCCTTCGCGCCCAATGCTGCCTCTCCCTTTATTTACTTTGCCTTCTAGCCAGATTGAGTGACTATGACCATACTTGATATCGAGCGTAAAAAAGAGATTGGCTTGTCACCAAAGGCGGTGCAGAAGCGACCGTCTGCGCTTCTTTTTTCTTTAGGGCAAGGGCTTGTTTACTTGGTTTGTCTCATTTTTGCCCTGGAAGCTTTCTCTTATATTGTCGGTGTTGGTGATAGTGAACATATCAGACCCGACCGTTATCTGGGGTATAACCTCATCGCCGGAAAGCGCGTCACCCAGCGCAAAGAAGGTTTTGGTCAATTTAAGATCAATAGTTTTGCCATGCAAAACGATGAAGTCAAAAAAGAGAAGCCTAAAGGAGTCTATAGGATAGCTATTTTTGGAGACTCTTATGTTGAGTCGCTGCAAGTGGCGCGCCGCGCTAATTTTCTCTCGCGGTTGCAAGAAAAATTAAACGAGCGCCTGGGACGCGACGGTCGAAACTTCAAGGTGGAAGTGCTCAATTTTGGCGTTTCTAATTATTCGACCGCCCAATCTTATCTGCGCTATAAAGTCTTGGGCAGTCAGTTTAAGCCCGATCTTGTCATTCACAATTGCCGTGTGGAAGAAGTTTCAAAACTTTTGCCCATGACCACAGACAATCTACTTTTTGTTCGTCCGGTTTTGTTTGCCGACTATAGCCGTCATGTTACTTATGACGATACTTGTGTGCGTGAATATTTTCAGTCGGCGGCAGGGCGGCGCATGTTGTCCTTTGATTGGCTTAGAGCCAATAGTCGCATCTGGGGCGTTATTTCGGTGATGCGTGAGCAGTTTGGACGCTTCCTAGAAAATCCAGACTTACTGCTTAGTTTTGCCCCCAAGGCGCAGCCTGCTGCCAGTGGGCTGCCCACCGATGAAACCAGAGCCAACTTTACCAAATGCTATTGGTATATGATGGACGCTCAACTATTTAACTTTGCCAGGCAATGTCGCAGCGATGGCTCTGACTTTATGATTTTGCGCACACCTATGATTCGCCCCTGCCAGCACACTCTCACTGATAATCAGATTGAAAGCGACTTGCTCGCTCGCTCGGCTAAAGATATGAAGGTGGAAGTTCTCAATTTGGATGAGCGCTATCGGCGCTGGTCCGGTAGTACTACCGATGATGGCACTAATTTTTCATCGGGCGGGCATTTTACTGCAGTCATGCATGAATGGGTGGCTGAGCAATTGGCTGCTAAGGTCTACGAGCGCCTTGCTAAATAAAGGTGATTTATTATAAAGTCTCGCTGCCGGTTTCGGCGGCAAGTTTGTTCATCATCAAACGAGTGCGCTCAAGTAGTCTCTCTTTTCTGTCTGGCGCCACTTCACTTAGATAAGTATCGAGCGCCTTTATTGGCGAAAGCACTGAAGCTTCGGTCAGCTGTGGAATGCGGCTGCGGGCATGTTCGGGTACCACTTCCAATTGCAGTTTGAACGAGAGAGCCTCGCTCGCCGATTCTTTCAAGCGGTCTTCGTTGATTTGTTTGAGATCTTCGGCGCCTATCTTGCACTTCAGTCGCAAGACACAGCCTGGTAATATCTCGCGGCGTACTGCCTGAATGAGTTTCTCGGTGAGTCGGTCGCTCTCTAGATTTTCTCTGTTTTTGGTTAGGTCAAGCTCAACTGTGATGAATGGGCGCGGTGATATCGACTGGTATGAGAATGTAGTAGCCCCCCTGATTAGGTCTACTTTGACGAAACCTTTGTCCTCTTTTTCTTCGCCGAAATCTACTCTTTCAAGTGAGCCGGCATAGACTATGGCTGGATCTTTCTCTCTTAGTATTTGATATTTGTGGATGTGCCCTAGCGCCACATAGTCGACACCGTCATAGATAAACATCTCGGTGGGGAAAGTCATGGTATAGCCGACCAATAGTTCTTCTTCGATACCAGCCAGCGCTTTGTCGGTGCTCATATGGGCAGTGACCACACAGGGTTTGCTCTTGTCCAGCTTGCTGAAAAAGCCGGCAAGTAGGCTCTCTACATGCTGGGCTAAGACACGGTCAATTTCTTGAGCGCTTGCATCTTTATACTTTTCCAGACTGGCTAAATTGTGCCTGGTGATATGAGGCAGACCGATTAGTTGAAAGGGACCGTGCTTGGTTTCTATTTCAAGCATCATCGGTTTGTCCACGATTAACATGTCTGGTACTTCTAGACTCTGAAAGACAGACATGGCATGGCTTTGGGTAGATCGCAAGAGCTGGTCGTGATTACCTACTACCAAGATGGTCTTGACTTCGTGCTTGGAGAGTCGATTTAGCTCGCGGGCAAACATCTTTTGATAAATCGGCTCGGGAGAGGCATTGCGATAAGCGTCTCCCGAAAAGAGGAAGACATCGATTTGATTTTCAATGGTGTAGTCCACAGCCTTTTTCAAGGCCAGTACAAAGTCTTCAAATCTAATATTCAATCCGGTGTCGGGATTGAGGCGTCCATGACTCTCTCCTGATCCAAAGTGGATGTCGGAGACATGGACCATAGTAATTTTGTTGATATTTCTATTTTTGTCGCTATCTGTGGCCATTCGCTCATTATATGGTAGATTTATGGCGTCTAATAAATGGCATCTATTTAATCTTTGGTGTTCTTGCTCTGCCTGCAATGAATCGTCTTTATATCGCTGGATTTTCTTATGTGATGGCGCTTTTGTCGCTCTCTATTGGCTTTGCGCCACTGGCAGCCGCCAAATCTATAGGAAATTATCAATCTGACCAAGCTTCTGGCCAAGCTATAGATAAGTCTCTGTCTGGCTCTGGTCTTTATGTCGCTGCCAATGCTGGCAGTTATTCAAGCAATTATTCGACTTTGCAGAATCAGATTAGAATGGTTCTGACCCAAAGTCAGCTTGGCAAGATGGCTAGACTTGCCGGTCCAGAGCTTGTGTCGATAGACCGAGGCAAGGGCGAGATTCGCCTCACCATTTATAGAGATAAGAGAGCCGGTTTGGCTGACCTCAAAATAGATACAGTATTGATTGCTCGTCTGCTTTCTGGGCGCTTTAGCTGGATGCAGGCGCTTAGCTGCGACTTTTATAGCCCATCAGACCAGAGCCATTTTTATCGTTTAGTGGTCGATAGGGCTGCTGTCGATTGCTTTGCCCAGCGTTATCTAGACGAAGATGCCGTGCTTAAGTGCGTCACCCTGACAAAGATTGAAAGGAATAGCCTAACTGCCTATCGCGGTAAGACCTATGCCGAGATCTTAGCCATGCCGCCCTTGCAAAATGGACCCTATCGAGCCAGGCGCAAGGCTTTATATGAAAAATTGGCTTGCAGTCAGTTTGACCAGCGCCTTCTCAAGGGCAAGTTTTTCTTGATTGAAGACCAAGTGCGCAGTGGTCGCAGTAGCCGCCAAGAACTATCAGAGAAGCTTGAAGAACTCGAAGCCGGACTTGGGCTTTCGGTGGTGGCCGGGCTTGACGAAGGGCTCGAGCAAGCCGGCCTAGATTATGACAATGGGCGTGGTTTAGGTACTTTACTTGATTCTTCTTTTGATACTGTCGGTGATACTGGCGGCGATATTAAGAAGCTGAAGATAAGCGGACGCACCGATAGATCTCTGTTAGACTAGCTGGTCTAGGCGGTTTTTGGCATAGACAGAAATTGGCTTTTGCAATTTCGCTCGCTTAGTTTGGATTAGTTTAGATTAGATTTGTTTGTTTAGTTAGTGATTAATTTGAAATTGGTTCGTAATTAGTATCAGGGGCAGGCAGGAAAAAGTTGGCTAAGATAAGACAGGCGCATAATCTTGAAAGAGATACTCTCATTGATGTCGAGATTGAATCGATGGCCGGCGGCGGCGCTGGACTGGCTAAAGTAGAAGGTCTGCCGGTCTTTATTGAAAGAGCGGTGGTCGGCGACAAACTCAAGGTCAAGCTCTTTGATGTGAGAAAAGATTTTGCCAGAGCCTCTATTGAAGAGGTTTTGTCGCCCTCTACCGAGCGCGTTAAGGCTGAATGTACTCATTTTGAGCGTTGCGGCGGCTGCCAGTGGCAGAATATGAATTATGCCGAGCAGTTGCGCTCCAAATCTAGTCTGGTTAGGCAAGCTCTCCGGCATCTTTCCGGTGGCAAGATTTTCGATGACGAAAGATTGGCTAAGATTTTAGAGCCAATAGTCGAGTCTGACCCCTGGCATTATCGCAATAAGGCGCAGTTTCCCTTTCAGTTTCAAAATGGCAAAACTTTGGCCGGCTATTATGAATATGAAAGCCACCGTTTGGTCAATATCGAGAGTTGCTCGATTCAGCCCCAGGTGATGGACCGAGTTTTGCACAGCGTGCGCAATCTAGTGCGCAAATACAAACTTTCGGTTTATGACGAGCACCGGCATCGGGGTTTGCTTAGGCACTTACATGTGCGCATGAGTTTCGCCAAGCAGAAAATGCTGGTCACCTTTGTCGTCAATCATGAGCCGATGAAATATCGTGACTTTGCCAAAGACGAGTATTTGCAGGTGTTTACCAGCATTGCACAAGATCTGATGGGCGAGGTGGAAGAGGTCGAAGGGGTCTCTTTGAATTTCAACAAACAGAGCGGCAATCGCATCATGGGCGATACCACTCTCAATGTTCTCGGTAAAGACTATATCGAAGAAGTGCTGCAGACGAATCGTCATGACCTGCCGGCAGTATTACAGAAAGGGCTGACTTTCAGGCTCTCTTCCGAGAGTTTCTTCCAGGTAAATAGCCGACAGGCAGTAAAGCTTTTAGAAATAGTGCACGACATGGCCGCCCAGGCTGTACACGGTGTGCACAGTCACGCCACAATCGTAGATGCCTATGCCGGGGTGGGTACAATCGCTATTTGGCTCTCACATCTGGCTGGCGAAATGTTTGCCATTGAAGAGAATGAAGAGGCGGTGAAGGACGGGCAGGCCAATGCCGAGTTGAATGGGCTTAGCAATCTCAATTTCTTGGCTTCCAAAGTGGAAGACGCCTTGGAGGAATTGCTCAAGAATCGCCCTGAAATTGATTTGCTGGTCTTGGACCCGCCGCGCAAAGGGGTGGACGCCCGTGTTTTGCAGGCTATTAAACAATTCGGACCGCGCAATATTATTTATGTAAGCTGCAACCCTGCCACACTCGCGCGCGACTTGCGAATTCTGGAAGAAGATCAAGGAGAAGGGGGCGAAGACCTTGGTGAACTGTCATCATATGGGTATAAAACAATTCGGGTGAAGCCGGTGGATTTATTCCCCCAGACTTATCATGTGGAAACCGTAGCCCTGCTAAATAGGATTTAAGATGGTTCTATCCGGAATTTGGCGCAAAAACGAGCACTCCAGAGATCTGCCCCCTAATCTTAAGGTCAGTCACGATAAGGCTGTGCCGCCCAGAGCCGTTCAGGAACTATGCGCCTCGGTGGGCTGGAGTCGCCGGGAGCCGGATTTGATTGTCAAAGCTTTGGCTAATTCTATGGCTGTCGTATCGGTTTGGCACGAGGGTCAATTGATTGGCTTTGCCCGGGCCACCGGAGATATGGTTTTTAACGCCACAATTTGGGATATGGTGGTTCGTCCCGACTATCAAAAGTTAGGGGTTGGTCGGCTTGTCATGGATGAGCTCTTGAAAGAATTGGACGAATTCAAGATTCCGCTGGTGACTCTCTATGCAGATCCCGGCACTGACGGCTTTTACAAGCGTTTCGGCTTTATGTGCGACCCTTCCGGGGTGCGTGGCATGTTTCGCGAAACAGGACTTGATTACTAGTGGCTTGGATTATTGCCAGTTAAGACTTTAGGGTTTTGTGAAGCGACTTTTCAAACCAGACTAATTTAAATTGCTTTTGTTGGCCTGGGTGGGTTCTGCGTGGTAATCTGGCATGCTCATATAGCATGCGCATATATATTGTTTGGAGTTGTTATGAAGGTCATTTTGCAGCATTCAGTACAGAAGCTTGGTCAGGCTGGCGACATTGTCGAAGCCAAACCGGGTTACTTCCGCAATTTCCTTCAGCCTCGCGGTCTAGCCGTGGTCGCATCCGCCGGTAGTTTGAAGAAGCGGGAAGAAGATCTGGAAGCTCTGCGCCGCAAAGCTGAGCAATTGCACAAAGCAGCAGTCGAACTGTCTGAGAAAATCAGCAATATCGGCACAATCAAAGTTGCTGCTCGCGTTGGTGAAGGCGGCAAGCTTTATGGCAAAATCACCCATAAAGAAATCGCTGCCTTGATCGAGAAAGAAGTCGGAGCACCCATCGACAAGAGATTGGTAAAGACCAACGAAGATGTCGCCGCTCTGGGCACTTTCACTGTTCACGTTAAACTGGCTCCTGAAGTTCAGGGCGAAGTTAATCTAGAAGTGGTGATGGAAACAGCCGCCGGCTAATTATCGGTTGCGTCTTCGAGACATTTCAGTGCTGGGCACGTTGAATACGCGTCCGGCACTATCTTTTGGTGCACCTCCCACGACAAAGCCGTCTCTCTGTCTCATCATCGAATAGAGAAAATCGGGTGAGACCGGCGCCGAATTGGTGCGATTGCTTCTGGCCGGATCGCCGACTATATAGTCGCCATTCTTATCGCGGCCTGCCACATAGATGTAATGAGGGTTCTTTGTAGTGGGGTTGATTACTTTCACTACTGCCGATTTTCCTTGGTCGAGCTCGCGGTTGAGATCTTTGAGGCTTTCTCTCGATACGTTGCCAAAGCCATATTCGTAGGCTTTTGCATCAAGACCAATCTTCTGTAGTTTCGCTTCCACCGATTTCAAATCGCCTCTATAGCCGTGGTTGATTGTGCCGGCTAGTTCTTTAAAATACTGAGCCTCTGAGCCATGCTTGACTGGTCTGCCATAAAGGTGATCGGCGGCCATCATGCCGAAAGAAAAGGCAGAGCAACTCTTCGAATCGTCTTGATGGGTGTAGAAGCGCGAGCGCTCCGAAAGAGTGCGGACAATGCGGCTCTGTCTAGGCTTGTCGCCTGCTTCTGCCTGGCTCTCGGCAGGATTGAGAAGCTCCGGCTTGGGCTTGGCTTCAGGCTTTGTTTCACGGCTGTCTGGGTTGGTCTTCTTGGCGGCAACCTTCTCTTGTCTCTCCATCTCGTCTAGATTGACCGGCTCAGGTTGTTGCTCTCTCTCAACTCGCTTTTCTGGCTCAGTTTGTCTAGCAGCATCTGGTTGCTTAGCTGCTTCAGCTTGTCTAGCGGCTTCAGCTTGTTTAGCGGCTTCGGCTTGTCTAGCAGCTTCGGCTTGTCTAGCAGCTTCGGCTTGTCTAGCGGCTTCGGCTTGCTTGGCGGCTTCGGCTTGTTTGGCTGCTTCGGCTTGCTTGGCGGCTTCGGCTTGTTTTGCAGCTTCGGCTTGCTTGGCTGCTTCAGGTTGCTTAGCAGCTTCGGGTTGTTTGGCGGCTTCAGCTTGTCTAGCAGCTTCAGGTTGCTTGGCTGCTTCAGGTTTTCTCTCTGCTTCGGTGGTTCTGCCTGCTTGGGGCTGCTTCGATTCACTGAGACCTTTTAGTGTGTGAAAGCCTTTTCCCTCAAGCGAGACTTGTTTGCCATTGCCTATTTGTTTTTCTACTTGTGCACCATCCATGATACCGCGTAGAGCGGTCTTCTCGCCCTTGCCGTCGTTGACAAAAAGATGCACCATTTCACGGTTGCCGGCTTTCTCTACTTCTAGGCGCAGCTTGCTGTCTTTTCCCTGTTGATCTTTGGCGCTCAGATTGGTTGTTCCAAGGTTGACTAGCTCTTTTACCGCCTTAAGGCGCTCTTCCGAGCTAAGATTATTGTCTAAGACTCTTGCTTTCAGGCTCTCTTCTTGGCTCGCCTTCTCGGGTTTCTGCCCCGCACCACTCTCTAGCCCTCTGCCTTGACCACTTGCGGCACCACGCTCTAGATCTGCGCCGACGAGCATTATTCCTGGCAGAACCATCTTGCCGTCGTTTTGATAGAGCGCCGATGCGGCATTGGTATTGTCATTGTTATGCGGCATAGCGCGGGCGATGGCCGGTTTGTCAGAGTAAGAATCCCAAACCGATCTAGAGAGATCTTGTCTGTTCTGTTCGCTTATGTCTTGACGCTGAGATGCAGGCGCTTCGCTATGCCGGATCGGCTCGGTTTCAGGTTTTGTTGACATAGTAATCTCGAATGTAGAAAATCAAGGCTCGATTAGTATCTGCTCATGCCTGTGAAATTCTCGTGAAATTGCTCGGTCGCAACCTTAACTTCTGCGTTTCCGGTCAGCTTTTGTTCAGCTTGGGGTCAAAGTTTGAGTTCAAAGTTTGAGTTCGGTGAGAGACTGTACCTTAAGCAGCTGCATAGCTTTCTTTATCTCTGTTTTGTCTAAAAGGGGCGAACAGTTTTCTTGCTCAGATAAGTCTTTTATTTGAGCCAAAACTTCTTTTTCTCTTTCTTGATGACTCAGAGCTTTGGCTATATATAGGTCCAAAAGCAGTACTTCTAGTTGCTTTTCTCTATCCAGCTTGATTTTGCTTTTCAGCAGGGCTTTAGACATTGCTGCAGAAAGCTTGTAATTTGGCTTTTTTCGATAGACATAGCTGCGCAGCCGTTCGACATAGGCTTGCAGCTTGTTCTTCGCTTCTTCGTTCTTGCCTGCTTCTTGCGCTTCTTCGATAAGTTCTATCTTTTGCTCTGAAAGCTGATTGCCGACTTCAGGATAAATCACCGCCATTGCCACACAAAACAAGATGAAGGCGGAAATGAGTGAAACAATGATGATGCCTTTATTGTTGTCACTCTTTTGTTTGTCGGTCAGAATCTTTTTGCCGAGAGGATCTAAGCGCAATAGAAAGGTAAATAGATGGTTGCTTGACCAAATGAGAATGAATAAGAGCCCTATCAAGCCCCTTACGCCAGGTATCAGAAAGAGCACCAGCAAAAGCCCCAGCCTTTTGCGGTCACCCATCTCGACCAGCCAATGGGTGAAAAGCAAGATCTTGTGATAAATAGGATTTCTGGACTTGATGGCATCAAGTAGGGCTTCTTGCGCCATTGATGAGTTAGGATCAAGTCTCAATGCTTCTTTGAGGTTTTCAGCGGCGGCATCGACTTTGCCTTGCTTAATCAACAAAAGAGCATAGTTCGTATGAGTAAAGCTATCATTCGGCTCTAATTCCAGAGCTCTTTCCAGATCGTTTCTGGCTTCTTCGATGCGCGAGAGTCTAGCCAGTGAGTAGGCTCTGGCGTTAATGCTCAGAACGTGGTCACCATCTATTTTTAGTCCTTGCTCGGCATCGCTCAGGGCTTTGCTGTATTCGTGCATATCGATGCGAATCAGCGCCGACATGGCCCAAAAGTCGGGATCATTCAAATCAAGTTTGAGGGCTTGTTCTATGTGCTTGAGAGCGCGTTTGGTGGCGTTCTTCTTGATATAAGAAGAGGCCATGATGTAGTGCGTGAATGGATCGTTGGGGGCGACAGCAATGGCTCGTTCGCCCGTGGCGATCGCTTCGTCGGTTTTGTTTTGGCACGATAGAGCCGAAGCCAAAAGACTGAGCGCCGTTGCATGATTAGGATCTTGAGCCAGCGATAGCTTTAGCTCTTTTTCCGCCTCGGCATAGAGGTGGTGCGAGAGCAGTGTGGCGCCTCTTTCAAAATGTTGATTCATAGCTACTAAAGCTTAAGGTACTTGGCGATTTCATCATAAAGACCGCTTTCGTTGGAATAGATTGCATAGTTTCTTGCTGATGAAAACCATTCCAGTGTCGAAGGCTTGATGATTTTGCTCGACTTTTCTAGGTCTTTGGTGGTTATTGGTCGTGGTTCGCCACCTTTAGACATGGCTTCCTCGATTTTCTTTTCTATGCAGTCTTCAACCAGGGCATTTAAATCTGCCCCCGAAAACCTCTCAGTTTTTTTTGCGATAAAGTCGAAATCTATATTGTCTTGAGGCTTGCCCTTCAATATGATGCGCAAGATTGAGGCTCTAGCCTGAGTATCAGGCGGTGGAACAAAGATAATCTTATCGAAGCGCCCGGGCCTTCTAAAAGCCGGATCTAAATGCCAGGGAGCATTGGTGGCCGCCAGCACCAGTACGCCTTCATTGGATGTATTGACTCCATCCAACTCGTTCAGGAACTGATTGATTGTATGCCTGTGATATGACTGCTTCATATCGCTGCGGCTGGCTGCCAGAGCGTCCACTTCATCAAAAAAGAGTACTGTGGGTTTTTGTTTTCTTGCTATCTCAAAAATACTATGCAGATTCTTTTCACTGGCACCAATCCACATATCGAGCACCTGGTGCAAGCCTATCGGTATAAATCCTGCCTTGATTTCGCCAGCTGTAGCCCTGGCGAGATAAGTCTTGCCGCAACCAGGCGGACCATAGAGCAAAATACCGCCGCCCATTTTTTTGCCGTAAGCTTTGAAAGTCTCGGGGTGCTGCAGTGGATAAATGATCTTCATCCTGATCTGCTCTTTGACGCTATCCATGCCGCCTACATCAGCAAAACCGATGCCGGCATTTTCGACCAGGTCGCCAAAATCTAGATCATTACTTTCATTGTTATCTTCGTTGTCATCTGTGTCGTCGTTTAGTAAATTGTTGACCGAGAACTCGCTTAAGTCGCCGCAGGCTGTCGCCCCTAAGCGTCTTGCACTATCTTGCTTGCCCGGCCCTTCTTTGGCAGTAAAGTCTTTGCCGGTCAAGCCGAGGCGCTCTTCGAGGGAATTGTCGGTGAGCGAATGCTCAGCAGCAACGGCTTTTGCATAATATTCTCTGGCTAGAGCCAGTTTGCCTTCATTGAGCAGCAGTCGACAATAGAGCAAAAGGGCTCGCGGCTGGGGTTCGGGCTTCTTGACCAAATCTTCGATGATGACTAGAGCTTGGCTGTATTTGCCGCTGCCGAAAAAGGCTTGGGCTAGGGACGCCATTATCTTAGAGTCGTTCGGCGAAAGGGCGAGAGCGGTGGTGAATTCACGCTCGGCTTCTTCCATCCGTCCCACTGTGAGAAGATTTTCGCCTAATAGCAAGCGCAACGGTAGGTTGTCCGGTGAAAGGCTAAGAGCTTGTTTAAGGCTTTCTATCATTTCATCTTGATTTGGCATGAGCTATTTGTCGCCTCTTTCTTAGCTTTCTGTGCTGCCTTCTTCTTCAAAGCTTTCCGGTTCCATACTACCGTCGGCTTTCTTCTTTAATATCTCAATCTTCTTTTTGGCCCCTTTGATAAATTCCTCGCATTCAACCGAGAGCTTTATACCCGTCTCAAATAGCTTAAGTGCCTTGTCTAGTTTTACTTCGCTGTCAAGTTGCTTGACCACGTTTTCCAGTTCGAGAAGGGAGGCTTCGAAGTCGATTTTTTCTTCTTGTTTGGCTGTCATAGTTCTTTTCTCCTTTACCTCTTTTTCTTTCTCTTTTTCTTTTTCTTTTGTCTTTTTTCGCAGCGGTGCTTGTTCAAAACCAAGCAGAGTTAGTTGTTTGATGTTGTGCTCGTCATTGGTCATAAGCTGTATCTTCATCAATTGAATCAACCGTCATATTGAGCCGGCCTCGCTTGAACACTGCTTGCACTTTGTCGCCGCTTTTTAGGCTGCCGACATCGGTGATGACATTACCGGCCAGCCCCCGCAAAATCGAAAAACCCCGACTCAAGACGTTTCCCGGACCAAGGTCCTTTAGTCTTTCAGTCAATTTAACTAGTTCGTGTTCTTGCTTGCTTAGCAGTCTATCAATGGCGGTGTCCAGTTTTTGTCTATTGCGCTGCACATTTGCCAAGCTAAGCTCTAGGCGTCCTTCGTAGCGAGCGAGGGCATTGATGGGGCTGAGCCGCTGTAATTCTCTTTCAGCCAATTTCAGCCGGTCCTCTACCAAAGAGCTTAGTCTTTGCGTGAGATAATGCCACTTGTCTAAGAGTTCTCTTTCTCCGCGTGCCACCAGTTCTGCGGCGGCTGTTGGCGTCGGTGCGCGCAGATCGGCGACCAGGTCGCAGATAGTTATGTCGGTTTCGTGACCAACCCCTGAGACCACAGGGATGCGGCAATTTGCCACCGCCCGCGCCACTACTTCGGTGTTGAACGACCAGAGGTCTTCTATTGAGCCGCCGCCTCTGGCAACGATGATTACATCAATGTCGTCTCTTTCTTCTAGGGCTTTGATGGCCAGGGCAATTTCTTCAGGCGAACCTTCGCCTTGCACTTTTGCCGGCGAAATCAAGACAGAAACAGTCTGGTTGCGGCGACCAAGAGCACTTAATATATCTCGCAAAGCAGCGCCGGCTGGGCTGGTCACCACGCCCACTTTGCGGGGCAAAATAGGAATCGGACGTTTTCTCTCTGGGTTGGTCAAGCCCTCTTCTTCCAGCTTTTTCTTGAGTTGTTCGAAAGCCAGCTGCCACTCGCCTATGCCTACCGGCTCAAGGCTGGTGGCGATCATTTGGTAGGCGCCGCGGGGTGGATAAACACTGAGCTTACCCCTCGCTACCACCATCAAGCCGTCTTCCAGCTTGAACTTTATTGCCTGGGCTGAGTTTTTGAAACAGACACAGGGCAGAGTTGCTTCTTGGTCTTTTAGCGAAAAATACCAGTGCCCACTTGGGTATATCTTGGCGTTTGATATTTCACCCACGACAAAAACCGAGTCGAATTCATCTTCGAGGCAATCTCTTATCAAATTTGTCAGTTGGGATACCGTCAGCACAGGGGCTTTGGTACCGGCTTCTATCATGCTGTGCATTTTCTCTACCTTGACCAAGATATATAGAAGTATAACCGTGAGATTTAATCTGCACTTTCTTTGTTTCGTTTCCTCAGAACTGAAGCATTACATATGCACTGGTGTTTGTGGAAGTATTTCTTCGCTATTTAATCGATCGCTCTTGTCTATCTTTTGAAAGTGGCTCCGGCTGCGGGTTTGGGCTTTTCAAGAGGGTTTCCCATCCTTATTTATAGGGCAAAAAGATAGTGTCGGAGAAAGAACAGTCATAAGACACAAACCAAGATATGCATCCAGAGATTTTCTCTCTCTGGGTTTCATTTGACTGTTCAATGAGGATACTATAAATTAGTATGACATACAAAAATATGGTAATTCCAGAGGGGGTCTGCGCTATGGACCGTACATTGTTCACACCAGTAATGCTGGAAGCCTTTCGCGCTTGCAAGAGGGCTTATTTCCTTGCCTATCATCGTGATGGCGCCGCTCAGGCTAAAGAGCAAGCTTCCAGTGTATGCAAGCGCTTCATCCTTCGGGCTCTATCTGAAATCAACAGGGCTAAGTTGACTTCGGTGACGCAGATTCAAAAGTTTATGGGTCAATATTGGCCGGTGGACAGGCTCAGTGCCAGTGCCGATCTTAACGATGCGGGTACCAGGGCTTTCCTTTATACATACAAAACTCTTCTGCGCTATCAGAGTCGTCCCTATCATCCAAGTGGTTCTAACGTAGAGGCTGTCTCTTTGCGGGTTCGCTCTCGTATAGCCGGTGAGCGAGTCTACCTGGAAGAAGTGTTCGATTTGGTTCTTTATTATCCTGCCGAGAAAAAATTAGAGCTTGTCATCTTTAGCTTGAAAGAGCCCAGACCATCTAATCCAGCCTGGCCGACCCCCACTGAGCTAGTTCGACAATTCTTGGCTGAGCGCCTGCAAATGCGTTATCCCTTTGAAAAGCTTTTGCTCACCACCATTAAGGTTAGCCCTCAGGAAACTAAGGTGAGTCGTAAAGAAGCCAGCAAGGAACTATTTGCCCTGCACTGGCCTGAAGTGGTCAAGAGTTTGGCTGAGATGAAAGAGCTAAACGAGATGCCTAGTCACGAAGAGGATGGTTGTCGCTATTGCGAGGCGATAGAGAGTCGCATGGTGCGAGAGCTAAACAGTGACGAGGAGACAGCCGACGCGGTGCAGAAAGAAGCTGCTGGCGAGACCATCCCGCTTTCGGCCTAGTATTCGGTATAATTTCCCAGCCGAACGAGCGCTTATGTCAAGCGCTGGGCTGCGCATTCTTGGAAATTGAAAATTGCCGGGTGAGTATATTTCTGTTTTAGTTGTGAGCAGGGGGGCAACTCCCTGCTTCCGTATATCTGAGGTTTATCGTGCAGGCTGATTTACTTATAGACAATATTGGCGAACTGGTGACTGCTGAAAGTGAAAGTGGTGCTTTGAGAGGCGGCGACTTGGGTCGAGTGATTCGCCTCGGCGATGCCGCCTTAGCTTGCTTCGGCGGCCGGGTTGTGGCCTTTGGCAAGCGCACCGAGGTCAAAGCCCAACTTCAGTTGACCGCTGATGCCACCATATATGATGCTGGTGGCGGCTTGGTCACTCCCGGTCTTGTCGATAGTCATACCCACCTCATTTTTGACGGCAATCGCTCGGCGGAATTTTTGATGCGCTGCCAGGGCAAAACCTATGCTGAGATTGCTGCCGCCGGTGGTGGCATAGTGGCCAGTATGCGTGCCACCAGGGATTCTTCTCTAGATAGGCTGGTTTCGCTTGGGGAGCTGCGTCTGCAGCGACTTTTGCAGAGTGGTACCACTACTTGTGAAATCAAGACTGGCTATGGTCTTAGCCTCGAAAGTGAGTTGCGTATGCTGCAAGCAATTATGCAACTGCGTAAACAGTCAGAAGTGGAAGTGCTGCCTACCTTTATGCCTGCACATGCAGTGCCTACCGGCAGTAATAAAGAAGAATATGTCGACCATGTTATTAAAGATATGCTGCCTGCGGCATCACGTATGGTGACAGAGTCGGCGGTGCCGACCTTCGTCGATATCTTCTGCGATCGGGGTTATTTCACCCTCGATGATACAAGGGCGGTATTTGATGCAGCACTCGGGCTGGGTTTTTCACTGAAGGTTCATGCCGATGAGTTTGTCAGTTTGGGCGCCACCGCCTTGGCCTGCGAATATGGTGCGGCCAGTTGTGATCATTTGCTCAATGTTTCGGAAGAAGAGATGACTATGCTCGGCGCCTGTGAAACGGTGGCAGTGCTTTTACCCGGAACCTCTTTCTACCTCAATTTGGCAGCCCATGCACCGGCTCGCCGCCTGGTTGAGAAGGGCGCCATCGTCGCTATTGCTTCAGACTATAATCCAGGCTCCTGTCATATATTTTCTCTACCCTTCATTTGGGGTCTTTCTTGTTTGCATTTGAAATTGACTGTGGAAGAAGCCCTCAATGCTTTGACCGTCAATGCTGCCTATGCCCTCAAGGTTGGCGATCGGCTTGGGCGTCTTTCGCCCGGCTACCAGGCCGATATCGCCGTCTACCAAGTGCCTAGACTGGAGGAGGTTCCGTACAACATGGGGTGGAATCCAATCAAGGCTGTATTTAAGAGAGGCCGATTAGTTCACAATTTATAAGACGCCACCTCTTATGGTGCTAATGGATGGCCGAAGATGGTATCACCTGGAGTGGTAGGTACTGGTATCAAATTTGGTCATAAATTCTTTCGTTTTTCTCTTGCCTTATTCTCGGCATTGGTTATAATTCATACGTGCCACCACTCGTGGGGGCGTAGATCCATAAACCGCAACCTAAAGAGTTAGGGCTTCTTATTGCCTGAGAGTCATTGGTTTTTCGTTTCTTTTCACCTTGGGGTGGGTCGAGCGAGGCTTTCGACTTGTTCTGTTTTGCCCGGCTGCCTGATTGCAAGCAATGATGACTTCGCAAGTCTTTGTTTGGTTGGGTAGCCAATAGCAGCGATAAACAGCTCAAATCTAATTCTTATCGGTACAACAAAAACAGAGTCAAGCACAGAGGGGAAATAGATGGCAGAGGCTAAACGGGTACCGCAGGAACAGCCCGAAAGGTCTGAGTCTGGAGTAGACATGGAAGGCTTCGACCAGTTCTTCTCGGCTGGTCCGGGCGAATCCCAGGAGTCTGGGAGCGGCATCTATGGCGATACGCATATGCGCCAGCAAGTAGAAAAGCTGGTGGAGAGGTTTACTGAACTGATGTCGGTGAGTGTCGATCAGCGGGTCGAGACAAGCAAGATTGCTTCGCAACTCATAGATAATCAGAGGCAGTTGGTTGCCACGCAGCAGATTTTGATTAAACTGATGGAGCGCTCTATCGAACTTACCAGGCACATCACCAGCATTGAGGAAAGAATGCCGGCATTGTTGGAAGTGCCCCGTGTTGTCGAGAGCCTCAGGCAGAGAGTGGCTCAGATTGAAGGTGTAGAAGTCGACTAGCTGACGATCCTCGTCTCCTGTCTCTAGCAAAGAAGCTAAAGTTTTTGCAAGCTTCGGCGATTGCGTGGTTTCACCATTTACTTCTGTCTATAGATAAATAAACTATTGGCTATACAGGCTTTTAGTTCTGGATGGAGCAATAGCTTTGAGCAGTGTTTTTATGGATGGCGGGTCCGCCGACGGCGGTGCAGAACATGGCGGTCACGACCATGGTCATGACCACGGGCACAACCACGGCAGCCATGCCAGTGGACACAAGTCGGTGGCGCAGTTTCTCGGTCTGGAAGGTGAGGGCGACGGTGTCGAGCATGGCGGTCACGGTGAGAGTCCATCTCAAACTGCTGTTTGGAACAATGCCGTCAATGGACTGAGCCTAAAGAAGCTTTTCGAAGGAATCGTCATCACACCGAATTTCCTTCTGCTCATGATGTTTTTGGGTTTTACCGGCTGGCTAGGCGTCATTTATTGGGTCCGGCATAACGAGCCTTTCGCCAATCATGTCCTGGGCTCGCACAAAGCCTATGCGCCGACCGCGCATCAGGACAGATATATAGTTGAAGGCATCAAGGAAGCTTTGCCGATTAAAACCTCGGCAAACACAGGCTATATTTTCCAGCCCGGCAATATGATGCCCCACAATATTCCGGTTCCAGCGCCCACTGCAGCTGCGCCGCAAGCAATGGGGCAACAACCTGCCTACATGACTCACCCGATGCACCAGTCTATGCGTACTTTCGGTTTGCGTGACCGCCAGGCCCAGCCGCAGGCAGCTTATGGGCAGGTCCAGCCGATGGGTGCCCCCATGCCAGCGCCTATGCAGCAGGCACCGGTTGGTTGGTCACTTTCCAATCATGACTTCTCGCAGCAGAGCGCTCATTTTATGAATGAGTTTGGTGCGCCGCAGGCTCACTATTACACTGCCGTGCCCACGCCCTCTGGCACCCGCATCAAGATGATCACGTCCCGCTAACTTTAAATTGGCAGTTCTTTTTTGAAACCGGTAAGTTGAAGTTCAGTCAGGTGTTTCAGCTCTTCTTCGCTTAGACTTTCAAGGCAAGCTTCGACATTTTCGTCCACCTGTTCGGGCAATTTCATGCCGGCCAGCGCCGTCGATACGGCGCTTTCGCCAAGGGCAAAGCGCAGGGCTGCTTGTCCCATTGTTTGCTTTTCCCTGACCAAAAATTGCAGCCTCTCGGTTGCCTCAATGCGGGCTCTGATGTATTCAGGCGGCCAACTTCTTCTCATATCTCCGGCTGCAAACCTAACCAAGTTTGAGTTTTTGTATTTGCCTGTGAGAAAACCATTGGCTAGACATTCCCTGGCGATGATGGCGCAGCCTTTTTCGTTGGCCAGTGGAAAGAGCTTTTCGGAAGGACGAAAGCTAAAAATGTTGTAAGCAATCTGAATACAGTCAGGTTGCCCCACATTGATTGCTGCAATTCCTTCCACATCAGAGAATACCGAGACTCCCCAACTGCGTATCTTGCCTTCTCTCTTTAGTTCTTTCAGCTTTTCATAAATGGCTGGGTTGTTGAGCAGTTTCAGTGGCGGATTATGCAGCTGGTAGACATCTAGATAATCGGTGCGCAGTCTGCCTAGGGTCTTGTCAAGGGCGAAGCTAATATATTCGGGCGTAAAGGTTTGGAAACCCTGTCCTTGATAGAAATCGGCGCCTACTTTTGCGGCCAATATAATTCGGTCTCTTTTGCCTCTAAAGCATTTGCCTAAAAGGCTTTCGGCGTGTCCCCAGCCATAGACGTCGGCAGTATCAAAGAAGTTGATGCCCAGGTCAAGAGCTCGATTAAGGGCGTCTGTGGAGACCTTGTCATCGGTCGGTCCATAGCTCATGCCGTGCGAATTGCCGCCGATGGGCCAGGTGCCGAAGCCAATTTCGGAGACCTTGATGCCTGTTTTGCCGAAGTCGCGATACTTCATTTTCTAAGATGCCAGTGGGTCAACGTATCAGGTCCTTCATTATTCATGAATACGAGCGCTTCGGGGCGGAAGTCTGTATTACAATAGCCCCTTGATTATTAGATTTAGCTGGAGACTTGGATTCACTCATGGATCTATATGACATAACGATTATCGGTGGCGGTCCGACTGGATTATTTGGCGCTTTCTATGCCGGTCTTAGAGGCTTGAAAGTGAAAGTAATCGATGTATTGCCGGAACTTGGCGGTCAGCTCACCGCCCTTTATCCTGAAAAATATGTATACGACGTTGCCGGGCATCCAAAGATCCTTGCCAAAGATTTGGCTAAGAATCTGGCCACCCAAGCTTCACTCTTTAAGCCGGCCATTGTGCTTGGCGAAAAAGTGCTCGACCTTAAGAAGAGCGAAGAAGGTCATTGGCAAATCATTACCGACCAAAATGATGGTCATTATTCCAAAACAGTACTTTTGGCCTTAGGCGCAGGCGCTTGCGTACCCAAGCGTCTAGATGCCGAGTATGACCGCGAACTGGAAGGCGAAAGCATTTTTTATGCCGTCAAGAATAAAGAGAGATTCCGCGGTAAGAACGTCTTGATCATCGGCGGCGGCGACTCTGCTGTTGACTGGGCTAACGAATTCTCGGTCTTGGCCAACAAAGTAACCTTGATTCACCGTCGTGACCAGTTCAGAGCCGTGCAGACTTCAGTAGAAGAAATGAAGCGCAACAAGGTTGATATCAAGACATTCTATGAATTGAAAGAAATCAAAACCAGCGGCAAGAATGTTGAAGAAGCGGTCATTTTTGATAACCGCACCGGCAAAGAAGAGACCATTAAGATTGACGCCATCGTCATCAACATTGGTTTCGTCATCAACCTCGACTTCCTCAAGAGCTGGGGTCTCAAGATGGACGTTAACGCCATCACAGTAAACGAAATGATGGAGACCAGCTTGCCCGGCGTTTATGCCGCCGGTGACATCGCTGCTCACACCGCCAAGCTGAAGTTGATTGCCACTGGTGCCGCCGAGGCCGCCACAGCCGTCAACTTCGCCGTGACCTTCATTAATCCGTCGGCGAAAGCCTTCCCGGGTCACAGCTCCAACCTCAATCTCAGTATCTAAAAAAGAGAGCTCGATTAGCGAATTTAAAAGAGGAAGTGTCTATTGGCACTTCCTCTTTTTTGACGATATGAGAAACTAACAGGGAAGGAGGTCCGAATGAGTAGCGCAGATCACGGGCAGTCCTCTTCGCCAAGCAAAATAAAAATTGCCATAGTGGAAGACCATCAATTGACCAGAGTTGGTCTCAAACTTGCTTTGGCGCATTATCCAGAGATTCATATCGGCCTTGAATGTGTTACCGGAAATGAGCTAATCAACCGCATTGCCTTAGCGAAAGAGCCGCCGGTGCAACTAGTTCTTATGGATATTGGCCTGCCTGGTTTGAGCGGCGTGGATACAGCCCAGCGCATAAAGGAAGAGCATCCTCAAATTAAAGTGCTCATGCTTACCTCAAAAGATAGTGATGCGACCATAGCTGCAGCTCTTTCCGCAAAGTGCGACGGCTATTGTTTGAAAGACTCGCCGGTTGAGAGTTTGATTGATGCCATTCGTTCAGTGATGAAGGGCAATATTTGGTTGGAGCCTTCCATTGCCCGGCGCGTCGTCAAAGTCTATGTCGACAATAGTTCAGAGAGTGACAAGTCTGGCAGTCTGACCCAACGCGAAACTGAGGTTCTTAGACTCTTGGTGCAGGGTTTAAGCAATCAAGGTATAGCTGATGCCTTGAACATTAGCCCTGAGACGGTCAAGACCCATATGCGTAAAGTTATGGAGAAGCTATCAGTTTCGGATCGCACACAGGCGGCGGTGGCGGCTCTCAAGCTTGGCTTGGTCTGACACTTTTCTGATTTAATGGTGCATACCATACAAATGTAGTATAATAAGAGCATCTGCAAAAACTGAATACTCATTAACTGTTGGTCTTCGCCTCGGCCTGGGCTTATAGTTGTAAGGGAGGCTTGTCAATGTTCAGTGCCAATGCTTTGCGTGTTCTTGAGAAGCGCTACTTTTTAAAAGACGATGCCGGTCGCACTAGCGAAGATCCGTCGGCTTTATTTCGTCGCGTTGCTAGGGCGGTTTCCGCTTCTGAGCTTAACTATGGCGATGAAGCAGAGCGAAAGTCATTCGAAGAGAAATTCTACGAGATGATGATTAATCGCCGATTTATGCCGAATTCGCCTACCTTAATGAATGCAGGCAAGGCGGGTGGTCAGCTCTCTGCTTGTTTTGTACTGCCCGTGCCGGATAATCTTGAAGGTATATTTGAGACCTGCAAAAATGCTGCTCTCATTCATAAGACCGGCGGTGGCACAGGTTTTTCATTCTCACGCATTAGACCGATGAATGATCGGGTTGCCACATCTACCGGGGTGGCGTCTGGCCCTGTCAGCTTCATGACTGTTTATGATGCCGCCACCGAGGCTATTCGTCAGGGTGGTACCAGGCGCGGTGCCAATATGGGTATTTTGCGTATCGATCACCCCGATATAGAACAGTTCATAAGCTGCAAGCACGACACGTCAAAGCTCAATAATTTCAATATTTCAGTGGCGATTACAGATCAGTTTATGCAAGCTGTCAAAGACGATCTCGATTTTGCCTTGGTGCATCCCTCTACGCTTGGCTCGTCTAAGCCCTTAGTGGTGCGCAGTGTTAAAGCCCGTCAGCTCTTTCAGAAAATAGTAGTTAATGCACATGCCACCGGCGAACCGGGCGTAGTCTTTATAGACCGAATCAATGCCCAAGACCCGGTCAAATTGACTTTTGATTCTTCCGGAAAGGTTATTCCTGGTACAGAAGATATCGAGGCCACTAATCCCTGCGGCGAGCAGCCTTTGGGACCTGGTGATGCGTGTAATTTGGGCTCGATAAACGTAGCTGAGTTTTTGCTTGCCGATTCTTCCGACTTCGATTTTGATCGTCTTGGCGAAGCTGTAGATCTTGGTGTTCGCTTCCTTGACGATGTTATCGATGCCAATCATTATCCCTTTCCCTTTGTCAGAGAAGCCACTTTGCGCAATCGCCGCATTGGGCTTGGTTTAATGGGCTTTGCTGAAGCCTTGATTAGATTGGCTCTGCCTTACAACAGCGAGGCTGCCAGGCTGAAAGCCGAACAGCTCATGTCTTTCATTAATGAAAGGGCTGCTCAAGCTTCTGAAAAGTTGGCTCTGCAGCGGGGCGATTTCCCCAACTGGCAGTATTCTACCTGGGCTGAAGGGGCTGAACCTCGTCATCGCCGCAATGCTACTGTGACAACCATAGCCCCAACCGGTACCATATCAATTATTGCCGGCACCACATCCGGTATCGAGCCTCTTTTTGCGGTCTCCTTCATAAGGCGGGTTCTAGGCGGCGAAGAACTTGTTGAAGTTAATCCACTTTTTGAGGAAGTGGCTAAGGCAAGGGGCTTTTACAGTGCTGAGTTGATGCGCAAAATCGCCCAAGATGGTACTTTGCGTCATATCGATGAGATACCCGCTGATATCAAGGCAGTATGGGTCTGTGCCCATGATATTGATTATCAAGCCCATGTTCGTATGCAGGCGGCTTTTCAGAAATATACCGACAATGCTGTATCTAAGACCATAAATTTCCCTGCTGCCGCCACAGTAGAAGAGGTTGAGAATTCTTACCTTTTGGCTTATGAGCTAGGACTAAAGGGGATCACTGTTTACCGTGATACCTCTAGGCGGGGGCAGGTTCTCAATATTTCGCCGCGGGCAACAAGCCAGAGTATTGATTCAGGCAGCTCTTGCGTGGAGGAAGAGCCGCTAAAAAAGATCGATTCTGCTGGCCGAAAGGGGACTGCGACTAGTCCCCTGGTTTCTTGTCTCGAGATAGTTGATGTATATACGGCTCAGGGGCAGTGCCCCCAATGCGGCGCCCAATCTGAGAGTTTCCTCAAATATGAGGCCTGTCGCTTGTGTGTGATGTGCGGGTATACTAAGTGCTGATAATATCTAAGCTGGCTCGCCGAAGCCGCCTATTACTTGGAGAAGCAGCATGTCTATACTCGTTGATCATGAAATACGAGATGAGGTAGCTAAGGGTCGTTTGATCATTGAACCTTATGAAGACAGGCTGATTCAGCCGAACTCTTATGATGTGCGCTTAGCCGATCGCTTCTCCTGGCATGAAGATTCAGATGAAGAAATCGACCCATTTAAACCGGAAACCGTCACAGCCAATGTGGTTGAGTGTGTACAAGATTCTATTGTCTTGAATCCGTATGAGTTTATCTTGGGCGCCACTCTTGAAGCTCTCTGTCTGCCCGATGACATAGTCGGACAGCTGACCGGTAAGTCTAGCTTGGCTCGCCTCGGTGTAATGGTGCACGTGACAGCAGGCTTTATTGATGCTGGTTTCAGCCATCCGCCAGCTCAAATTACCTTGGAAATTCTCAATGTCGGCAATCGACCGGTTAGACTGCATGCCGGTATGAGTATCGGGCAGATGGTTTTCACTCGCACCGCCCCCTGTGAGTTGCCGTATCACAAGAAACCAGGCGCTAAATACAATGGGCAACAGGCCGCTGCCCACAGCAAGTACTATCTAAATAAAGCAAAAGTCTAGAAGAGCCTAGTTAGCAGGCTGCTTTGACTATTCGTTGCGCTTAAGTAGATTCCTAAAGCCGGCGCCTTGGTTAGACTCTTGCTTCTTGCCATCTGCTTCCTTTGGTTTTGTTGCTGAACCATTTTGTCCATCGGCTTTCTTGGTCGAATTAGCATTAGGACTAGGATTAAGCATTTCAGGAACCACAAGGTTTTGCAGTGTTTCGGCATCGGTGTCGCTGACATTGTAGTTACCGCTGTTATAGCGTGAAACTCGCGGTGCTATTGTTTCCCTGGTCTTAATCTGTGATAGGGGCTTATAGGCTTGATAGACCCCTGAATCTTTTAGTTCGTTCAGTCCTTGGGGACTGACCTTGCATTTCTCTTCCAGCTTGACCGCTGCTTGTTGTCTGTGCGTTTCTCTCAATAAAGAGGCATAGTTTTTGACCACATTCAGGGTGTGGGGATGGTCCATGCCCAATTGTTTGGTTTGAATTTCCAGCGCCTTTTGATATTCGGCTTCGGCCAGGAAATACTTACGCTGTTTGTGATAGAGCAGAGCTAGATTGTTTATATAGACCCCGACATCGGGATGCTCGGGACCGAGCTTTTCGCTATGTAAGTTGATTATCTCTTTGACCAGGGGTTCAGCCTTGACATATTTGCCTTGCAGAAAGACAACTTGGGCTTGATTCTCCAAGACCAGTGACTTTTTGCTGTCGGTTACCGGCAAGCCTTTTCCCATGACCATGAGCTTGTCAAGCAAGCCCTCCGCCGAAGCTAAATCGCCGTGCCGAATCAGAGCTTGGGCTTGGGTCCAAATCTCATTCCAGGAATTATCGAAGGACTCTTGCGAAGTCGGACTTTGCATATCTATATCTATATTTGTGCCGGATTGCCGGCGGCAGTGTTTTTGGCTGAAAGAGTCACCATTAATAGATATTCCCGCTATTCAAGCTTAAATTCTCACTTTTCTTTTAAAGCAGTGGGAATTCCACGAATTTACGTAAGGCTAAGTTGTGTCTAATATGAGAATGCGTTTGTATGGGCATATTGGCAATAGTTAGAGAAAAGCGCATTTTCTAATTGCAGGGGGCAAATCATGGTCGGCGAATTCCCTAAGGATGAAGGCAAGGACAAAGGTGAGAAACGGGCTCAGAAGCCCGAGGAAACCGGCGTTACCTTCGTTCAAGCTGTAGAAGGTCAAGCTCCCGGTGTCGCACCTGGCTTCAAGACCGAGCCGTCAAAAACACTTGACCCCTTTTATCGCCCAGCCAACGGTGGTCAGCAGCCGGAAGGTCCGAGACGGGCTAGTCCCTATTTGGGTTCAGATATAGATCCTGTCACCGGCAAACCCATAGAGAAACCTCAAGGCGGCGGTCAGCAGGTTCCGAGTTTCAGAGACCGTCATGCTGATAAGCAGGTGGACCCCACCAAACCTTACGAAAGATACAATCCTAATAACCCTAATGGAGTTCGCACTGCCTCTAATGCCGACTTGAATGCTCGCGCTATAGCCGAGCAAAAGATTATGTCGATTATCGAGCGTCGCGGCTTGCATGGCGATATCGCTCGTGACCCCGATATGAATATTGCTTCAATGAAGGGCTTCGGTAGAGCCATATTGCCTGTTGGCATAGCCGGTCTGACCGGTGCCTCCACTGATTTACTCTTCAAGGGCGGCAATTTTGCAGCAGACAAGTCTGTGGCAGCGGGCAATGCCATGAAGGGCAGCGAAAGCAAAGTTATTCAGAGAGCCGGCACTTTGGCTGAAGCACCAGGGCAGTTCTGGAATAGATATGTGACAGGCAGCGGCGATCTTGTGCCGACCAAAGTTGCTAATGAAGTGGCCGAGGCGGCAGCTACGCGCACCTCAATGATCACAGCCGAAGAAGCGGCCTTGAGAGCGGCGGCTACTGAAGAAGCCAAGGCTGCAGCTAATTTGAGGCTTGCCACCTTGCGCGGCTCTATTGACGGTAATACTGTCGCTGTTGCCCGCACAACCCAAGGTGTCTGGTCTGCCGATGAGATTGCCAAACTTGAGCAGATTGCTGCCGGTCAGGCTAAAGCTGCACCGCGCACTACAATTGCCGGCAACCTGGCCGAAAAAGCCAAACCTCTGGAAGGTCTGAAAAATGGCGTAGTTGGCGCCATGGCCAACTACAGTTTGATTCTTGCCGACAGATCTATAGCAGAGAAAATCAGTGGACCCAAGGCGGCATCTGAGTCTTGGAATACCGCTCAATGGTTGACACCAGCAGCTTTAGCCCTTGGCAAAACTTGGCCTGGTCGCCTTGCTTATGCTGCTGCTTCCATCGGCGTATCAAGAGCTGTTGACGGTGTTTTGCCTAAAGCACCCGATAGCTGGAATGCTCCCACCGGTGTGATGAACTGGTCTGATGCTGCTGCCTTCGGCGGTTCTTATGCGATGGCTCAACGCATACCTAGTCCTATTGGCCGAGTTGGTGTGGCTTTGACCGCGGTCACTGCCTCTAAGGTGTTTCACGCCTTCGAAGATAGCAGCAATGGCAAGATCAAACCGACCTTCCTCGATGCTAAAGAGAATACAGTCAAGGACAGTAGAGAACGCAGCTATGACACCTTAACTGATATGAGAGATTCATATCAGAAATTGTCCGGTCTAAAAGAAGACTATATGTTCGACCTAATTAGAGCTTCCAAGACTGAGGCCGATGCCCGTTGGAATGGTCGGAACTCTGATGGTTCGCCGCTGCTTCGCACCGATCAAAAGCTGCTTTATTTTAGACAAGATGCAGTTATGCGCAATGCGCTAGGCGCTGAGCACCTTGAGCAAGGTACTCGCATTATCGATAAGTCTAAAGTTGACTATATTTTGCGCGGCTACAATCTCGATCTAAATGGTACTGCCAGTGATTTGCTCTTGAAATCGGCTTTCAGCAGCGATAAAGCAGCCTCATACACTCTCGGTATTGTCGAGAACAATAAAGATCCTAACCGTCCTAAAGTGATGGTCGAGGGCACAGCGCCAACCGAACAAGAAGCGCAAGATTTGAAGAAGTTCTCTGACGAGACTAGAAAGAAAGTCAATGAGGTTCTTCATGGCGAACACGACATTCCGGGCGCCATTAGAGACTTGGCTAAGTTTACCGGCGCCAATACCGACGAAGTTTTGAAGTCGATAATCAAAGAAAGCGACAGCAAGCTTCTTGAATACGCCGACATCGGTAAAAAGGCTCAGCAAGCCAAACTAGAGGCTGAGCAAAAAGGAGTGGCGCCGGTTGTTGAGATGACATCTCAGCATCAGCAGGACGCTACAGCAATGCTGGCTAAGCTTTATAGAGACCAAGCCGTCGCCTATTTGGCTATGGCTAAGAACAAGCTTGAAAAGGGCAGTGATGGCGGTGGTGCCGAGAAGCTGCTCTTTGATGAGGCTGTGCCGCAGGGTCAAAGAGACATGATTATAGATAGGAACGGCAGAGCTGTCGGTCAAAGAAACTATAACGGTGCTCAAGGCGCCTTGCGTATGGCTGCTTACTTCGGTGGCGGCTGGGATAATCCAGACATTAAACAACTAGTCACTGAGTTTAATGCCCTGGCTGAGAAAGTACCGGAGACTATCAAGAAGAACTACGCTAATCCTAAGCTCAATCCACTTAACGTAGATAACGGTCTCTATCAGAGATAAATTAACCTGGGGAATTGAACTTTTTTCGCTCTCAATACGTCTTTAACTATAGAGACATATTGAGGATGCCTAATGACTTCTGTGCAGAAAAGCACCGAGGGTTGGTGGTTTAACGACCATCCCCGGTCTGATCCGGTGAATATAGAAGAGTGCCACTTCTCTTCTTTGTTGTATGTGGCCGCCTTGGCTGCGCTTCTCAGCGCACTCTGTCTAAACTTACCGCTCAATGTCAGACTACTTATATATGCTATTTTATTTGCCTTTGGCGTCGTTTGCGGTTTGCTGTCTAAGTCTTTGCGCGCACCGGCAGTGGTGGCACTGCTTTGCTTCGCTCTTTTGGCTTTAATTGGTCAAAGTAAATTTGATCAAGGGTTAGCTGAAGAGGCCGGCGGTGGCGGTGAATTAAATCGTGGTGAGCGCGCTGTTTTCTCTGGTTTCCTTTCTTTGTCGCCCGGCTCTCAGTTGTGGCAACTTGAAGATGCATCTCTGATATTGCCTTCCGGTGAAGTAAGCAGCAAAATGAAACACTGGCAGACCACCCTGCATCTAGCAAAAGACTTTAGTGCAGAGCATACTCTTCAGCCCGGTCGTTTTGCTGTCTTCTGCGGTAATGCTTATCCTTCATGGCAAAGCCGTCGGCTTAGTCTCTATAATGCCAGACTTTCTGCTTCTTCTGTTTTCTCTTCCTCTTCTTTGTCTTCTACCAGTTTGTACTATGAGCAGTTCTTTGCCGAACTGAGGGGCAGCCTGGCTACTTTTCACAGCCAAGCGATGGGCAAAGAGGCTGGCAGTCTCTTGGGTTCGTTAGTCCTCGGTGAGCGCGCTTCGCCCATAAGCGCAGATCTGAAACTCTGCTTTACGCAGTGTGGTCTCAGTCATTTACTTGCTGCCTCAGGAATGAATTTGACCATTGTTGTCGCTTTCGCTGTCTTTCTTAGTCGCCGCTCCAAGTTCGCCTGGTTTCGCCCGACTGTCTCGCTCTTCTCTATATTGATCTTTAGTTCTCTAGCCGGTGCTAGTCCATCGGTGCTGCGCGCCTCTTGTATGTGCCTTTTGGCTTTATTCTTCAGCCTCTTCAGCGGTGTTCGCGTACCGGGTCTGAAAACCTTGGCTCTGACAGTTTTGCTTTTCCTCTTTATTGATCCCCTTGCGGTCTTTGATGTGGGCTTGCAACTTTCTTTGGCTGCAACATATGGCATTCTCACTCTGGTGCCCTGTATGGAAGCTTTACTTTGTGAACTTGTTGGGCAGAGACAGTCTCTAAGAAAACTTGTCTCTTTATTGGCTGTGATTCTTTCAGCCCAAGTGGCGGTCTTGCCTTTGCAGCTCTATTACTTTGGCACAGTCAATCCAATTTTTCTGCCGGCTAACTTGCTTGCTGAACCACTGGTGGTGCCATTGACGATCTTGGGTTTTCTTTCGACTTTAATGGCGTTGCCCTTTTCAGCTTTAGGTCTGACTGAGTCTCCCTTTATTTTTCTGGCTCTGGCTCTCGATTGGTTGTCTTTGCCGCTGGTGCAATTGCTTGCTCTTATGACCCGTTGGCTTGCTGGTAATTTTCCTTCTCTTGTTTTAGAGAAGCCGCAGGCTCTGCATTTACTTATTTATTATTTGCTGCTCTTTCAAATTGTTTTGTTGAAAGGTCGCTTCGCATCAGTCAAGTTTGCTCGTCTGGCATTACTGAGCATGCTTTTGGCTTTGCTCTTTGCGGCCCATTTCTATATTAAAAGTCCAATCTTTGAATTGGCATTTAATAGCAAGGGTTTTGTGGTGCGGCGCAGCGGCGGCGCTGTTTATTATCATTTTTCTTCTGAAAGCGGTGCTTTGTCTCGTTATCTTCAGCGCCTGCCTGAGAAAAAGATAGAGGTTTCACTTACTAAGCCGTCCGTGCCTTCAGGCAGCACCTATGAGCTGACCTTTGCTAAAGACAGGCTTTTGATCAGGGTATTCCAAGACCCAGATGGAAGAAACTATCTCTTTCAGTTTTTCACCGCCGATAGTGGCGTTCTCGGAGCGGAGACACCACTTTTGACTTTGCGACGAGGCGGTGTCCGTTCTTATTCTTTAGACGGACGGCTCTGTTTGCCGATTTTACCCTTGGTTGTCTTGCGGGGGCAGGTGCAAACTCATGGTGGTTTGACTTTCTGCCGTCTTGGTCTTTGAATACCGAGTAGAGAAACAAAAAACACCCGGGTACCCCGAGTGTTTTTGTTGATGTTTTGATCTTGGTCTTATTTGCCCATAGCCGCGAAATAAACGGCGCAGGCGTGGTCCAGATATTCTCTAGAGAGCCTAGGATCGGTCTGCAAGAAGGCGCAGAGGTTGATCACCTGGTCGACGATATCGCGAGGGTGGCAGCAACGCATCATGCGCTTACCGCTTCTGTACTGCGATTCAATCAAATAGTTCACCGCTTCTTCATTGTAGGGTACGCCGGTTCTCTGGCAATACTGCAAGAAGATCCACTTAAATTCGTCTTCGGTGGGGTTGGTGATATTGATTTTGTAGGGAATCCTTCTCAAGAAGGCTTCGTCAACCAGATCGGCAGGGTTCAAGTTTGTCGAGAAGACGATCAACTGTTCAAACGGCACTTCTAGTTTTTTACCAGTGTGCAGAGTGAGATAGTCGACGCGCTTTTCTAGCGGTACGATCCAGCGGTTCAAGAGTGATTTGTGGTCGATTCTCTGACGGCCAAAGTCGTCGATGAGCAGCAGTCCGCAGTTGCTCTTTAGCTGAATGGGGGCTTCATAGAGCTTGGTACCATAGTCGAACTGCAATTCAAGCATGTCGATAGTCAACTCACCGCCTACGACTACGCAAGGACGCTGGATGCGCACCCAACGGTGGTCATAGTCTCTGGGGTAGTTGGCGGCAGATACTTGCTCGTGGTTGTGGTTATCGTAAACCCTGATGATCTGACCGTCGATCTCAACGGCGTAGGGAATGAAGATATGACCTTTGAAGGACCGCACAATTCTTTCTGCAATTGAGGTCTTACCGTTACCGGCTTCGCCGAAGAGGAACATGCCTCGTCCGGAGTTGATGGCAGGACCGACAGCGTTGATAGTTCTGCGGTTGACCATGATATCCGAGAAGGCAACTTCTAAGTCGCGAGGGGTGACGTGTTCACGACGGATGGTCTGATACTTGAGAGAGTCTACATAACGGCTCCACGGTACCGGACAAGGGCCTACGTAAGCGTTGTGGTCGAAATAGGCGCGGGCGCGGTCTCTGCCTTTTTCGGTGGGGGTGTATTCATAGTCGGCAAGGCCGCCGGAGCTTCTTACTTCGATGAGCAGCTGCTTCTTCAAAACTTCGATGATTTCTTCAACGATTTTGAAGGGCAACATGGTTCTCGAGGCGATTTCTCGACCGAGAGCGAAGTTGACCATGTAAATGTCTTTCAGTACCAGCTCTTCAAGGAAGCCTTCCTTCATACCAGTCTCAGCGATGCTGGCTGGGTATGGCGGAACAAACTCCTGTTGCTGCTGGGTCCCGGTTCTTACCTGTTGCATGTGTATCTCTCTATTTGTGCAGCTTGACTACAGCCTTGCTATAACTTGCCATGTTGACCATGTAAGCATAGCAAATATAACCACTTTAGCGCGTTGTGCCGGTTCTTTCCAGCACCTGAGAGCCTTTAGCTAATTAAAGTTCAGTTTTTCGCTGTTGTTGCCAAGCGTTTTATCTCTTGTGCTATCTCGGTAAGCTCGTCTAAATAGTCGTCCCCGCCGAATCTGTCGGCGTTGTACAGTTCCATGAACTTGCTGACAACTGGGCTCAGTGCTTCGGGGACTGTTCGTCCTTCGTCTCTCAATGTGTCGAGACGATCACTTAACCTGGTTGAAATCTCGTCCACAGTCTCGGTGGGGAACTTGACGATGTCGAAACGCTTGAGGTCATCGAGAACTTCTAGATAGACTATGGTCGACGGCTTGTACTGGGCGAGGAAGAGCTTTTCAGCTTTGTCTTTCTTGTGCTTGAAGTAGACCACCAGGCAGAAGATAAGCAAAGCGAAGGCGAAAAGAATAGCCAAAACCCGGGCGAAGGTTTGCATGACCTGCGGGTCGACCGTGCCGAGCATCGGCAGTTTGAGCCCTTCTTTGCCTTTTTCGCCCGGAGGGGGCGGCGGCTCTAGATCGGCCTGCTCTTGATTGCTCTTGTTGAGACCGTTCAAGTCGGTCAGATTGCGTTTAGGTTTGCGGTTTGATTTTATTTCTTGGGCAAAGGGGTTAGCCAATCCGCTTCTGATGAATTTGCTCAGTACATTGCCGCCCTCTTCGTGTGCCGGCAATCTGCCCGATGGCGTTGGATCAAAGGGAATCCAGTTCCAGTAAGGCATATAGATTTCGGTCCAGACATGGGCGTCTTTGCCTCTGATTTCAGAAAAGCCTGTGTTCTTATTAAAAGTGCCAGGCAGGTAGCCGATGACCAATCTTGAGGGAATGCCCTGGGCTCTGCAAAGAAGGGCATGGGCGGTGGCGAAATGCCTACAGCTGCCCGACTTCTTTTGGAAGAGAAAATTGTCGATAGCCTGATAAGGATCTTCGCTGCTATTCTGCTCTTTAAATAGACCATCGGCTTCGTATTGATAGTTGGTCTTGAGATAGTTTTGTATTTTTTCTGCGCGAGTAAACCAGTTGGCTTCAGGGTCTTCGCAAATTTTGTTGGAGAGTTCTTTCAGTTTGTCCGAGAGTCCGCCACTTAGAGTTAGGCAGCTTTTGGCTGTCTCCAGCTCATCTTTTCGTTCTTCGTCTACTTCATTGAGGGTTTCCAGCTGCTGCTTGCGCATCACCTCAAGGTCGTAAATGGGTGACTGGCAGATTACCGAAAAGGCTGAGCCGCGCAAAATCGGTTTGGTTGCTTTGACTGTGCCGTCGGTATCTAGCCTGACTTCATCGCCGGCGGTTCTGACAATCTGCGGAATCCAGCTGGTTGGCACATAATAGCCGAGGTCGGCTTCGGCGCGGCAGTCTAGTTTGACTTCCAGGGTGGGCAGAGCGGGCGGCACATAGACCGAATTAGAATTGGTTAGGTCAAAGCCGAAAGTTTTGTTCGGCTTGAGGAGCATACTGCTGGTCGGCAGGGCTCTTTTCCAGATCTGACCATCAAAGCCGTTCATGGCATATTTGCGCAGATAGACATTGTGATTGCCTGAGACCTTCATCACCAAGGTCTCAGCTTGCGACTGGGGATTATTTAGATCGACGCCTTCTTTTTCATAGGCTTCGCTGAGCACTTTGTCTTTCTTGACCTGCTCTTTGAGCTTGGCTGCCTGAGCCGGTGTAAGCGGTCCTTTGATTTTGCTCAAGTCGACTTCGTCGTTACTCTTATTATTTAAGGGCGTCGCGCTTACTGTTGTGCTGCTGCCCTTGCCCGGCTTTTTGTCTTGGGCGGTAGTGCCGCCGGCGGTGCCGTGTTCGCCGCCCTTGACCGTAAAGCTAGAGCCCCCCGTGTCGCGGCTTTCGGTACCGCCTCTTAAGGCTTGGCTGCGTCCACCCTTACCCAGCTGACTGCTCAGGTAAGCCGACAAAGGAAAACGTGAACGAATACTGCCTATAAAAACGTCGAGCAAAGAATCTGAGCGCGGCATGATTGTAAATAGCGCAAAGCTGGCTATAGGCAAAAGCAAGATTGGTAGGAAACTGGTGAGAGACAGCGCTCTTAGTCTTTTTTCTACGACCGGTTGTTTGCCTTTATCGGTGGCTGCCACCGCCCTTGATGGTCCAAGTTCATGGGAGCGCGAGGACGAATCGAAGAAGAGGAGAAGACCGGCTAAAACTGTGTAGAGCAAGATAAAGAGTCCGAAGAACGGATCTTTGCCGCCGACGCCGGTAAGGAAAGTAAGCAGAGCTAGGCCGATAAGGGATGCGATGGAGAAATCAGTGCGGGTGCGCAGGTCAAAGCAATGCAAGGCCGAAAGACCGGCAATAAGATGCACGAAAGCGGCTACGGCTGTGGCTGTCGAACTCATATAGCCGTTAATAACTTCAAAAACGAAGTTGGTGAAAAGCAAGATCGTGCCGACTGTCGGCAATGTGCCGAGCCAGCCTGGTCTAGAATCGCGGTACAAGTAGGCTAGATAGGAGCCGAGGACGGCGGTGAGAATATATAGAAGAGTAGCCACAGGCAGAGTGGGCACATAGCAGGCGGCCGCCAATAATAGAACCAGGTTCATAATCAGGGCTGTAAGCCTGGTTCCGACCGAGCTTTCTGCTGCTTCTTCCCGTTTTTTCTTTTTCTGGTTCAAAGGTGTGATAGCTCCTCAAATTCAGAAAGCGAGGCTAAGATACGTCCGTAGCGTGCTGGTTTTTCACCGGCAGCGGCGGGGGCTGTGCCTTCACTGCGTCTGTCGCCCGAGCCCATGGCATGCAAGGGAATGGGGGCGGCAGCCTGACGTTTGGCACTGAGTAAGGTGCTGTCTGCTTCCAGATAAGCGCGGGAAAGCACCCAAAGGTCCACTTGCCTATTGGCTCTTTCTTCGCTGGCGCGATCTTTGGGGGCGTCCTCCTCTTGCTCCTGGTCGATATTCTCGGAGGGGCGAACGGTGAGAAGTGCCATAGTATCTGAAAAGCCCACTTGCGGTACCTTGGCTCTATATTCTGAGTCTTGCAGCGACAATGCTTCCACTCTAGCAAGTATTTGCGAAGACCACCCGATACCCCTGGCAATTGGCGGCAAATCGGTCAAGATTTCGGGAAGTTGTTCATGGTCTTCATCCAAGCTTGGAATGACGAATAGCTCAGGGGCGCCGCCCAGTTTATAGCCCAATTGCAAAAGAGAGAGGGTGATGGAAACAGCTAGTTCGAACTGGTCTTCGTTTTTCCAGTCGGAAGTGAGGTCGAGTAGAACATCAAAACCTGGTAGACCTTCCGACTCAAACTCGCGAATCATCAGTTTGCCGGTTTTGGCAGAGCTTGGCCAGTGAATGAAGCGCGGGCTATCGCCGCTTCTAAACTCTCTTAGCGAGCGCACTGAGGCCGAGGTGAGAGCCGCTATCGGTCTTGATGATGAAAAGAACAGGGCGGAGTCGCCGGTTGCCCTGAGCCGGAAAAGGAAATTGCCGTCGATACTATTGATGCGCGGATAGACAGTCATCTGAGGCAGACTGGAGCGACTGCCGTCAATGGCTCTGGTGGTATTGCCCGAATAGAGTCTATCTTTGTCTTGGACTTCTAGACCGGCGGCCAGTTCGGCGGCGAATTTGTCGGTTAGCTTGGAGCGCTTATTCCACCAAGCTAGACCAAAAGGGTAGCAACTAAAAATTTCAATGGCTTCCAGGGTATAGACGCCGCGACGCAGCCTCGGTGTTTGAGCCACTACCCAGGCTTCGCTGGTCAGGTGTTCGACCATGATTGGTCTGAGCATATTTTCTTTCTCGCCCAGGCGTACCAGCTTGATTTGCACCAGTAGCCATTTGATGGGCAGGAACTTGGCCAAGTAACCCCACCATTCTTTGCGGGTTACTTTTACTCTGAGATTGAGACGCTCGCGGGCTACCGCCTCTGAGGGCAGATTGAAGAAGACCTTTGTTTCGAGCACTTGAGCGAGGGGCAAAAGTACACCGAGGACAACCGCTGCCATTGCCACTGCCGCCAGCATATAGGCCCAAAGGTTGCCGGTTTCAGAGCCAAATATATAGAGTGCAAGAAAGAGAAAAACAATGACGAAGAAACGAGTCTCGAGAATGAGATCAAGTTCGGCCGCGTCGCGGTCGAACTTGAAAGTGAACTTCAAGCCTTTTGGCTTCAGTTCTTCTTGCTGTTTGTCTTTACCCTTGGAAGAAAATCTATACCGGAACGGGGACTTCTTCGAGGACTCTTTCAATAAGTTGAGCATGGCTGACCCGGTTGTCTCTCACCTTGGGAATAATTCTATGACCTAGTACATAAGGGGCGAGCAGTTTGACGTCGTCCGGCTTGACATAGTGTCTGCCGTCGACCAGAGCCGCTGCCTGTGCCGCTCTCATCAATAATTGACTGCCGCGGGGGCTGACTCCCAAGACGATGGACGGGTGTTTGCGAGTGGCACCAACCACGGTGACAATATAGTTCTTGATTGACTGTTCTACGATTATGCTTTTTACTACCTGTCTCGCTTCCAAGACTTCTTCTTCCGAAAGTACGGCGTCGACGGTAAAGGAACCTTCGTCCAAAGTCTTGTCTAGAATTTCCACTTCCTGGCTGGGTTTGGGATAACCCAGAGACAGCGAGATCATAAAGCGGTCCAGCTGGGCTTCCGGTAGGGGGAAGGTGCCGTGGTATTCGATAGGGTTTTCTGTAGCAATGACAAAGAAGAGGTCGGGCAGTCTTCTTGTTGCACCGTCTGTGGTGACTTGGTTCTCTTCCATGGCTTCCAGCAAGCTGGACTGTGTTCTAGGCGTGGCTCGGTTGATTTCGTCAGCCAGCAAGATATTGGTGAAAATCGGCCCGGGCATAAACTTGAACACGCCTTCTTTCGCTTCAAATACGCTCACTCCGCTGATGTCAGAGGGCAGAAGGTCGGGTGTACATTGAATACGCTTGAACTTTGCATGCACAGATTGGGCGAGAGTCTTAGCCAGGAGGGTTTTTCCTACTCCGGGCACGTCTTCGATCAGGGCATGACCGCCGGCTAGAAAAGCTACCACCGAAAGGCGAGTAGCGTGTTCCTGTCCAACCAGGACCCCATTAATATTGTCTAGAAGCAGCTGAATCTTAGGCGCCAGATACTGCACCTTCTGGGCCGGGGTACCGTCATATCTGTCGTCCATGTCGTGCACGCCCGTATTTCGATGACTGTCCAATCTGGGCTCCTTCTAAGTTAGTGCCTTATCAATACTAATGACCAAACTAATGACTAATTTGAGTCTGGCAAGATTATACTGAGTTGAACCAAATTTGCCCATCCAGCTGGCATTTCTAATCTCTTTGACCCTGGTTTGCCAAGTAGACGGCTCTAGAGTAACGGCATCGAGCTCAACGCAGCTTAGTCCAGTTTTCTAGAGGTTTTTTACTATGACTATCGAAATGGCAGAATCTAATACCAAAAGAATCGAGAGAAGCCCCAATACTGATGTGCCTGATGCCTTGGCAATGTCTGTCTATGACGATATGCAGTTTTCGGGCAAGCGCTCCAGTATTGCCCGCGCCGGTGGCGAGAGTGGCGCCAGTCTAGACTTCTCAAGCAATATTTATTCCGACTCCAAGTCGCTTTCTAAAGATAACGAACAGAAAGGTGCTCTTGAGAAAGGACATAATTCATCTCTGTCCTCCGATTCGCCCTCTGGTGGTGTGCGCTCCGAACCCAAAGTTAATGAAATAGCGGAAAGAAGCACCCCTCTTGCTGCAGCACAGAGAGAGGCTCGGCTTGCCACGCTTGGTTTCGAAATGAATGATGTGATTCAGAGAGAAAGCAAGGACAACGAGATTAATGAAGCCGAGCGTTCCACCCCTCTGGCCGTTGCCCAGCGCAATCAGCGTCTAGCTAATTCGGTAAATGCCAGACCGGCTTGGTAGCGCTTTACATCTAGCGATATGCCTGGATGTCATTAGGGCTGCGATTAGTCAGAAAGCTGACAAATAAAGCTTACAAACAAAGCTTGCAAACAAAGCTCACAAACAAAGCTTGCAAAGAAAGCTCTGGCCAGAGACTTGCAGCAGAAACGTAAAGAAGACCCCTGTGTAGACACCTGAGGAGACCATCGGGTCAGGAGCTTTTGCTAAACTTACAAACCGTAAGTTTGGCAGATATAGCGGGTGGGCAATGGCTCTTACTTTTCAGCAAGTAATTCATAACCTCAACGACTTTTGGGGCCGTCAGGGTTGTGTGGTAATGCAACCTTTCGACCTTGAAAAGGGCGCCTCTACGATGAGTCCGGGCACCTTCTTGCGGGTTTTAGGGCCTGAGCCTTGGAACATGGCCTGCGCCGATCCCTGCCGTCGTCCTACCGATGGACGTTACGGCGAGAATCCCAATCGCCTGCAGCACTACTTTCAGTACCAAGTGATTTTGAAGCCTTCTCCTGACAATGTGCAAGAAATCTATCTTGAGAGTCTCAAGCAGCTGGGAATAGATCCCCTTGAGCATGACATCAGGTTTGTGGAAGACAACTGGGAATCGCCCACTCTTGGCGCCTGGGGTGTTGGCTGGGAAGTTTGGTTGGATGGTCTTGAGATTACCCAATTCACTTATTTTCAGCAGGCTGGCGGCTTAGACGTCAGACCGGTGGCGGCTGAAATCACCTATGGTATAGAGCGTCTTTCTATGTATCTGCAGAATGTAGACAATGTCTATGACCTGCAATGGAACGATACAGTCAAATATGGCGAGCTCTATCATGCCAATGAAGTGCAGCAATCTACCTATAACTTTGAAAAGAGTGACCCCGAGATGTTGAATACTTTGTTCCATCTTGCCGAAAAAGAAGCCCTGCGTCTGCTTGATGAAAAGCTGGTACTGCCTGCATACGAGCAGATTCTCAAGTGCTCGCATACTTTCAACTTACTTGATGCCCGCGGTGTGCTTGGCCGAGATGAGCGCATGGCGTGCATCTTGAAAATTCGCAAGTTGTCAGAGAGAGTGGCGCGCGGCTTTTTGATTCATCGAATTGAGCTTGGCTTCCCGCTTTTGCCCGAGGGTGAGAGTCAAGAAGCAGTAGCGTTATTTAGAGACAAATATCTAAAACCGGCAGAAAAAGGACCTGCCAAGGTGAAGTAAGCTTACGGTTGTCAGATGTATATACAAAGGGCGCAGGCTGAAATCTGCGTCCTTTCTGTCTTCTAGCTGTTTTTATTTGCAGGAAGGAAGAAATACTGCTTGAATAAGTAAGTGTAAAAACGGGTATATATCAATCTGTGATCTAGCAGGAGATAGAAATGAAGGGCCGCGCCATTATTAGCTTTGCTGCTCTCTCTGCGCTGGCTGCCTGTGGTCTCAATATGATGCAAGCTTGGGCCAGTCTGCCTGCTCAAGCCGGTAATCTCAAAAACAAATCTGCTAAAGAACTACTCGCTCTTGGCTTTGTGCCGACGCCTATGCCACATATGCGTTCGCATTCAGCTCTTAGGCGTGGTGTCTATCTAAATAAAAACCGCAATAGCTCATGGTCTCGGTTGGGTAAGTCTTCCACCAAGTCGGGCGACAAAGACAAAGCTAGCGGCGCTGCCACCAGCAGTCAAAGCCCCGCTTCGACAAGCGCTGCACCAGTTGCACCGGCGCCAAAGTCAACCCGCAATGCGGCGGCTTCTAATTTTGCATTAAAGACGATTTCGGTAAAAGAGATATATCAAGGGGTCTTCTACAAAGTTTTTTCTGGGCAGCTACCTTCGGGCGGTCGCGCTCGCATCAACTTGCTCGACATAAACATGTCAACTTCGCCGGTGCGGTTGCGTCCGGTCACCGGTTCTTATGCTTTCTCTCGCCTAAAAGATGTACGCGAACATAGTCGAGACAGTGGTGCCATTGCCGCCATCAATGCCAATTATTTTAAATCTAACGGTGTCCCCTTGGGTACCTTGATACAAGATGGCGACTGGCTGGCTGGACCGCTCTATGACCGCGTTACCCTTGGTTTTACCAAGGGCGGTTATGCTCGCATCGATAGAGTTTCTCTGCATGGCTTGCTTTATACAGATTCTGTCGAGCATCCGGTACTCTGGGTCAATAATGTCAATCAGCCCAGACGCACTGGTTCGCATTGCATTCTCTACACCCGTCACTGGGGTGCCAAAGCGACCTTGCCTTACCCTGGCGTTTTGATTGCAGTCGACGCCAACGGGCGGGTTATTGATCGTGATGATCTCAAGCTCGACATTCCCTATGGCGGCTATGTATTGGCCGATTCAAAAGGCTCAGCCATTGCCTCGCTAAAGAGCGGTGAGAGTGTCAATATTAGATGGAAAATCAATCCAGGCGACTGGGACAATGTGGTCGAAGCTGTAAGCGGTGGACCGCTGCTTCTGAAAGACGGCAGACTGGCTCTCGATCTCAAGAAAGAGAAGTTTCCCGCTAGCTTTGTCGGTAGTCATATTCATCAGCGCACTGCCTGTGGTATCACTAACGATGACCATCTGCTTCTGGCTACATTTGAAGGTCCGCATACTATGTACGATGTGGCCAAGTTCTTTCAATCGCATAATTGCAGTGAAGCTATGAACCTTGATGGCGGCGGCTCCACCACTATGGTGGTTGACGGCCGCACGGTCACGGCTAATGCCCATTCTTCACAGCGTCGAGTCGCTGTCGCACTCGGGGTCTTCCCTCCTGAAAAGGCACGAGCCCTAGAGTCTTACCTGGGCACCTCTTACAGACCGCGCGAAGACCTGAGCAGTCTGGTCGGCACTTCCTTTTTGCCCTATGAGAAGATTTACCGGCAGGCTGAAAATCTTGAAGCCGTCGACCCTCTTATGACCAAGCTGATGCATTTCGATTTCACCGGGCAGTCCGATACTGTGCGCGAGGCTTCGGTCAGCCTTCCTGCGCCGGCTAGTGACGATGAAAAAGCGGATTAGTACCAAAAGGCTTCCGAATCTGCTAAATTGAACTTTTCTTGGTAAGCGATTTAGCTGGTTTTGTAGGTGCTTTGCTTTGGGCGATAAATTTGCAGTTGGCGTCGATCTGGGGGCAACCAAGGTTCTGGCTTCGGTTGTCAATCTCAGTAATGGCAAAATAGTTTCCACTTCAAAAAAGAAAACACGGGCCGGCACAGAGGGCTTTGACTTAGTGCAAAGGCTATCGCTGGTCATTGGTGATGCTTTGCAAGAGTCGGGCATGTCCACCGACAAAATTAGTGGTATCGGCATTGGTGCGGCAGGCATGGTCGACCGAGAGCGCGGCGTGCTTTTAGCCGCAGCCAATATCGGCACCAACGACGTGCCCATTTGCGAACCGCTAAAAAATCAATTTGGCTTGCCGGTCAAGCTGGGCAACGATGTGGAAGTGGCTACCATCGGTGAAATGACTTTTGGTGCCGGTCGCAATTGCTCTAACTTTGTTTGTATCTTTGTCGGCACCGGCATTGGTTCGGGAATAGTGCACAGCGGTAAGTTGCACCGCGGTGGCAGCGGCACAGCTGGTGAGATTGGTCATGTCGTGGTGGTGCCCGATGGTTTGCCATGTGGTTGCGGCGGTCATGGCTGTTTGGAATCTTATGCCAGCCGCACTGCCGTGGCTAAGTCGGTTGTTTACGACCTATCTCGTGGATTTGATTCGGTCTTGCGCGACAAAGTCGACCCGGCCAAAGGCATATTGCGCTCTAAGGCTTTAGCCCAGGCTCTCGAATCTAAAGATTCTGTGGCCACCCGCGCTATAAATAGAGCGGCGCATTATATGGGTCTTGGTCTCACCAATGTGATTAACTTCTATAATCCGGCCCGCATTGTCATGGGCGGCGGCTTGATTGAGGCAGTACCGCTCTATCTAGAGCTTGCCGAAGAAGAAGCCCGGCGGCGCTCACTGCGCATACCGGCGCGCAAAACTGAAATAGTTAAGGCTGAATTGGGAGACTTTGCCGGAACGATTGGTGCAGCTCTGCTTCTTGTTTGATATAGCGCGAACCTTGCTTGGTGCCTCTGCGCCTCAATTCATCCTCAATCTTTTTCATCACCCGCTCCTTTTCAAAGGCCCAGTCTGGGGCGATAATTTCGTCTTGTGAGCCTTCGGCAACCAAGCGCATAATCACTATATCGGGCGGCAAAAGTTCTAGTGCGTCAGCGACAAGGCGCACATAGTCATCTTCTTTCATGGTCTCAAGGCGCCCGGCTCGGTAATCTTCTTCCATGGGGGTGCCTTTGTAGATGCAGAGCTGGTGAATTTTTATAGCGGTAAGACCAAGTGGCACCACTTGCTTGACTGTTTCAATCATGTCGGCTTCGCTCTCGCCCGGCAATCCGAAAATAAGATGTGTAGCCAGTCTTAACCCACGTTTCTGGGCCCTCTCGACGGCATCGAAGAACTCTTCGGCTGTATGTCCGCGGTTGATTGCTTCAAGGGTGCGATTGTGAACGCTCTGTACGCCTATTTCGAGGAAGGTGAAGAGCCTTTCGTCATAGGTCTTGATCAAATCTAATATATTGTCATCCAGGCAGTCCGGTCTGGTTCCTATGGCCAGACCGACAACATCTTGCGGCTCTATAGCAGTGTCATAGAGTTCTTTAAGAACGCCTTCGGGGGCGTAAGTATTGGTGAAAGCTTGAAAATAGGCGATGAACTTACCAGCCTTAAAGCGTTTGCGGATGCGAGCCATACCCGATGACATCTGGCTCTTAATTGAAAGGGCCGTCTTAATTGTCGGTGCTCCCGAGCCTCTTTCGTCGCAAAAGGTGCATCCGCCGAAGGTCTTGAAGCCGTCGCGGTTGGGGCAGGTAAAGCCGGCATCGAGGGGCACCCGGTAAACGCGCTCGCCGAAAGTTTCTCTAAGATATTGATTAAAGGACCGATAAAGTTCCGACATGTTACGTTCGCTTAGCAATGCCCGGGAGGATGGAATTTCTTTGATTGCCCACTCTGTCGGGGTGGAATATCTTTCAAAGTGGTATCTCATGGTACTACGAGTAACAGGAAATTGATTTAGCCTGAACTCTTATTGACACTATTCGTCGCGTTTTGTTATCCTCTCAAAACCGTTAGACATGCCCCCATCGTCTAGAGGCCTAGGACACCTCCCTTTCACGGAGGTAACGGGGATTCGAATTCCCCTGGGGGTAAATTTTAAAAGAGCAAAAGCTCGGAGCTGCCTGCAAAGGGCAGCTTTTTTTATCTTAAGAGCTGTGTCACACTTATCGTTAATGCTAAGCTCATAAAGAAACTCAAGATACGAGACCTATTTGTGAAACCGGAAACAAAAACTTCTCAACGACTGGGAGAACTGCTCCTTTCATCTTCTGTCTTGACCCAGGCTGAATTGGAGCATGCCATCGAGTTATCCTCAGAGACTGGTTTGCCCATGGGTCGCGTTTTGGTCATGTGCGGCTATATTAGTGAGCGGCAATTGGAAGCTGCTGTCAGGGCACAGTCTTTAGTTAAGGACGGTGCCCTAACCACTGAGAAGGCGCGTGAAGCCATACAACTTATGTCAAAGAAAGGCATGGACTTTGAGCGTTGCTTGAAGGCGGTGGGCTTTGCCCGAGAGACTGCCGAGCCCACCTTTCGCCTCGGTGAGTTGCTTGTCGAAGCACATGTATTGACTAAATCACAGTTGAAAGACGTTCTTAGAACCTCTCACGAGACCGGTCTGCCCGTGGGTCGCGTTTTGGTTCTCACCAGTGTCATTTCGGAAGAAATGCTCTCGGCGGCGCTCACTGCCCAGGTTTTGGTGCGCGACGGCAAAATTTCGCCCGAGCAAGCGGTGCAGGCTCTGCAAAGCAGTCGCTTCCGCCGGGTCAATATCGAAGTCTCTTTGATGGATCTTGGCTTTTACAAGCCGCCGCCCCGGCAAAGAGTCAAACTCGGTGAACTTTTAGTGCTCTCAGGCCTTGTCTCTGAGCCTGATTTGATGACAGCCCTCGAACTTGGTTTGATAAGAGAAGCGCCGGTGGGCCAGATGCTGGTCGAAGGCGGCTTTATCTCGAAGCGCATTCTCGATGCCTCCCTCAAATTACAAGAGCTTGTATCCGGTCATTCTTTGAGCGCCTTGAAAGCATCAGAAGCGCTGAGAAGAGTAGCTGTCAATCATGTTTCTCTAGCCCGGGCTATTTCTGAGCTCGATCTCGATGCCGGTGAAAGAAGAGAAAGAGTTAGGCTGGGTGAGATGCTCAAAGCTTGCGGTATTGTCGGCGACAACGACATAAAGAAAGCTTTGAAAGATGCCAGTCGCAATTCGGCTCTCTTAGGCAAGGTGCTTTTGGTCACCGGCGTTATCGACGAACATACACTTCATGCCGCTCTGCGTCTGCTTCTTCTTATTAGAAGCGATAAGTTGACCATGGAACAGGCAATTATGGCTCTCAATCATGCCCGCAAGCATAAATTGACTGTGGAAGAAGCTTTGCAAGACCTGAAATGGTCGGTCGATTTAGAAGCGCCCGAGGGGCTGGAAGTTTCCAGTCAAGACGCCTCTAGCCAGTAGTGAGACTATAAAACAGCAGAGTCTCTCGCAAGAGTTCTTCCAGATTGAGAGGCTGTCGCTCTAGTTTGCCCAGGTTGTCAAATTGCACAAGCCAAGCTGTTTGTGTCTCGTCGAATTCTAGAGCTATATGCTTGAGCGCGGCCGCTACTTTGGTATTGCTCTTAAAGCGCTTGTCTTGTTTGAGGGCATAGACAGTCTGCTCTCGGCTGCGTGCCTCTCTCAGCAGAGCTGCTGCCCTAGATTTGAAGCTTTCTAAGTCAAGCTCATTTCGACTTTCTGTTCTTGATACCAAGAATGGTGCTTTGCCCGAAAGCAGTCTTAAGGGCAAATGGGCTTTAGTAATATTGTGGGCTTGCCAGGCGCCGTCTTGAGCCAAGATGGGGCGCGCGTCTTTAGCCATGGCTGCCGTCAAATAATGACCATAGGCTTTTTCAAGTAAGGTTAGATAGCGAAAGCCATAGTGGGCGGCGCCATAAACTAATTCGCCTGCGCTTGTCTCTTCCACAGTGATTGGTGCGATGGCGCCGCCAAAAGTGATTTGATATGTATTTGTTTGATTTACTTGATTGCCTTGATTTGTCTGATTACTTGTTTTGCCTGGTCTAATCAGTTGCGACAGCTCGATAATGCCATCTTTAAGGCAGCCTCTCAAGGCTAAAAGAAAGTTTTCGGATGGGGCAAAACCGGCGCACCAGTCTTTAAATTGCTCGTCTGATTTATCTTGCAGTTTTGGCTGTTCGGGCAAAAGTAGAGAGGCCTGCTTTTTGCTTTCGAAGAGGCTGAAGCGGTCGGCGGCAAAATAGCCAAAACTCAAAAGTCCATCTTCATCGTACCAATCGAAGTCATCTTCTTCCACTTTCTCTCTGCTATTGCGGTAATACCCCGCCAATAAAGCCGCCACCGTCGCTATCGTGCCGTCAACGCGGCTATCCGCCACCACTTCTCTAACCGCCTGCACAAGGGCATGGCGCTTTTTCTCTTGGTCTAGATCTAAAAGAGTGAGGTTTTGACCTAGGGCGCCCAATAGCTCTAAGCCGGCGTTTTCAAGATCTGCCGCCATGGCTTGCCTGGCTGGGTCAGAGGCGCTGTCGCTGACTCTGGCTGTTCTTGGCGCTTGCGGCGGTGGCGTGCCAAATTTCTCCAACAGAGCCTTCTCTTTATCGGTGACTTGTGGTTTCACCCGTTTTGAGGCAACGACCTCGTCTCCTGTGAAGATTTCAAAGGTCTCTTTCTGTTGCCCCAGACCACTGGCTGCCGCCAAGTCGGTCATTGACTCGAATTGGTCTTTTTTTGACTGTTTTGACAGTTTTGTTTTTGTATCGTCGTCTCTTTGAGTCATTTGCAGGTTGAAGCGGTAAAATCACATGCTATGAACCGGTGTCCAGGAAGAAGTGAATGAAAGTTCATCCCGTACTTCTAATCATAATAGCGGGCGCGCTCTATCTCAGTTATGCCCTTTACACCCAAAAGAGTGCGCTTCGTTCTGAAAATACGGCACTTTCGGAGGCGCCACCGGCTGAAATGTTGGCTGCCTCTTCTTCCAATAGTAAGTCACTATCGATAAGTGTTCCGAAGCAGTTCTCAGAGACCGGGCGTAAGCAGGTTGCTTATCTGCTTAAACCAATTGCCCAAGTGCCCTTTTCCTCTCATGAAAGATCGCTCTGCCATTTTGCTTATATAAAGCTGCTCGAGCGTTCGGAAGAAGGCGATAGCTTAGGACCAGTTGAAAGGCTCAAGCTGCAATTGCAAAAGTCGGCAGAGCCCTCGGCAGCAGCTGTCTTGCAGATTTTGAGCGATGCCGAAAAGAATGACCCTAAGGCGGGACTGAAGCACTGCCTTGAGTTTATCGATCAAATCGATATGGCCAAGCCCTCTGGTGTGGCCGCCCAAGATAAACTGCCTGCATTGGCTCAGCTTGTTCCATTTTTGTATGGAGCGCGCTTTGCCTTGATGGAAAAGGATGACTCTGAGGCTATTTCGCTTGCCCAAGAAGGTATGCCCCTGAGCCGTCGCGCCGATGATTTTGGACTTGGCGATCTAGAGACTATTTATTACAGTTCTGACCAGTGTGGTGCTGATTTCAATCTCTATAAGAAGGCGGCGGCAGATCTGATCGCCGGGGTGAAAGCCGGCAAGAAAGGCGAATTTAGAGACTATAGTGCCGACTTACTTAAGTCTCTGGGCGATCTAGACAAACGCAGCTATCATGTCTTGAACGCCCGTATGGGCGGGGTCTTGCTGCAAGAGTACAGCCAGAGGCGCATTGAAGCAATCGAAGACGCTAAGTCAGTGAGAGATCGCGCCAAAGAATGCGGTGATTTGGCTGTGGAAAGCGAAGCCGGTAAAATAGCCGAAAAGCTTGCGCACCCCTGATTTAGCTGGTGCTATCGAGATTACTTATTTGTATGAACAGTCTGCATAGATAATCTGCATAAATAATTGGGCTCAACCATCCATATTGATCGGCTGCTTGTTTTCGATCTTTTCCGGGGTCTGCTTTATCTGAGGTGTTGTCTGTGGCTTTATCTGGGGCTCTATCTGAGGCTCTATCTGAGGCTCTATTTGTGGCTTTGCTGAATCGGGCTCTGGGGTTGGTTCTATTTTGGTTGCGGCAGCATCATCTTGCTTTTCTAGTTCAGAAGCCCGGCTTAGCAGTTTTGCCGCTTCTTCTTTCTTGCCGATGCGATCTAGAAAATTGGCATTGCTGTTTAAACATTTGAGCAAAAGATGGTTGTCTTGAACCGGCATGTTTTCAGCCTGTTTCAGGGCTTGACCTAGTTCATCTTTTGCTGCATCTAAATTATTGCTGTCTCGGTCGATTTGACCAAGGTGCAAAAGGGCTAGAATTTCTTTGCGCTCATCATCGCTGGTGTTTTGCTTGTAGATTGCCAGGGCGTCACTAAGATATGGTCGAGCCTTGAAGCCTTTTTCTTGCCTTTGATAAGACTCGGCGAGTAGTACTTTTAAGTCAGCCACAAGAGGGTCTTTAGGTCCAAGCAGATCAGCTAGTACCTGATGAGCTTTGAGCAAAATTGACTCGGCCCGCAGCTCTTTGCCCTGGCCGTTTAAGCCGTTCACCACTAGTCTCAGGCGATAGACAACATAGGGTGCCAGGACTTTTTTGACACTGGCACCACCCTTGGTATCGTAGTCGTTTATTTCGTCGAGGTCTTTCAAGAGTTTGTCGCAGTTCTCAGCCAGCATGGCTTCTTGGGCCATGGCTATGCGATCGTCCACTGCTTCTAGGTCTTCGAACATGCGCGCCCTTTTATAGAGGTTGTATTGCATGTTCAAGCAAGTGATCAGGCGACCTTTATTGCTGAAGCGTTTACGTGCGGTATCTTCGACTTGCGCCAAAACTGCTTTGGCGGCATCGTATTGATGCCAGTCGCTTAGGGACTGAGCCAGTGTGGTTTCGAAATTCCAGATAGTCTTTTCTAAGACAGTGCCTCTGTCGTTTTCGGGGCCATGGTCGAGAGCCATATAGGTCAAGAGTCCGGCAAGCAAAGTAAAGACAGTCCAGAAACCCAGTCTCAGTCGGAATAGTTCTTTCTTGTGCTTGACTGGATGCGCCACCGATTTGACTTTGAGCGAGCCTGAAACCGGCTGCACAACAGGCAGATCTGAGATGATTTCGGCGGCTGACTGGTAGCGGTCAATCGGTCTTTTTTCTAGACAGCGGAAGACTATGGCCTCTAAGCTGGCTGGAATTTTTATACTAGGACAGGCTTTGGCGAAGTCCATAGGGGTGCCCGAGATATGCAAAGCCATTGTTTCATAGGCATTGTCACCTTCGAGTGGAGGTTTGCCGGTGAGACATTCATACATCAAACAGCCCAGTGAATAGATGTCGGACCGATTGTCCAAAGTCTTGCCAGAGCATTGCTCGGGGCTCATATAGAGAGGGCTGCCAAATACTTCGCCGGTTTGAGTGAGCTGCAGCGCGTGCCTGCCTGTGCGGTCGAGCAATTTCGCTATACCAAAATCGACTATCTTGATATGCTCGTGTCCGTTCTCGTCGTGCACCAGACAAATATTGCTGGGCTTGAGATCGCGGTGCACAACGCCGTGACGATGGGCCGCATCTAGACCTAAACAAATCTGTCTAAAAATTTCTACCGACCTATCTGGGCTGATTCTGCCGTCGCTTTCGAGAATATCGGCGATGGTTTTGCCTTCCAGGCAGTCCATTACCAAATAGGCTTGCTCGTTAAACAAGCCAAAGTCGTAGATGCTGATAATATTGGGATGGTTGAGCAGGCTAGCTGACTTTGCTTCTTGCTTGAAGCGTTCTATTGCCGACTGATCGGCGTCGCCTTGCAAGACCTTGATGGCCACTATACGGTCCATGAGCTTGTGTCTGGCCCGGTAGACTACGCTCATACCGCCTCGTCCTAAGATCGAGAGAATTTCATAATGCCCGGCAAAAAGATGCCCCGGTCCAAGGGTACTGCGGCCGCTCACCAAAACCAATTCTTCCCCGTCATGGGGGCAGGTTTCGATGCTATCTGAAAAGCTAGAATCGCATTTCGGGCAGGTCTTCAATTTGCCAAACCAATCTAATAGCTCAGTTTGCTTTATTCCCGCCACTGCCGCTTGCTTATCCCAATTATCGGTCCCTCAGCGGCCCCTCTGCCTTCTCAGATTAGCTCCTTCCAGTACGGTCGAGAAGAAGAGCTTAGGCATGGCACCATGGGCACCGCTGCCGCCGGTGGTTAAGTCGCTGCGCTTGAAGATAATTCCATTAGCGCCGACAGTTTCTTTCGAGATTGGTCGCTTGCCGTTTTTATAATCTTCTTGCACAAGTGCCGGGGACAAGCCGGCTTTACCCAAGGTTTCTTTGACAAACTTGGCTTGAGCCAGACTTTCTTTTGTGGTGTCATTGAAAATATTGATAAATTGCTTTTCTCCACTGGCAAGTTCTCGGGCATTTTTGGCCAACCATCCATTGAGGGCGGGTCCGTTATAGGCTGAATCAAGCATTGTCAGGCTTTTCACCTTGGGACCAATGGTTGGGTCGTAGATCATCTTTGTGGTCGGATTATAGCCGGCTGAATGGGAAACAATATTGATAGACTCAAGATCGCTGATGTTTTTGCCTTTCAGACCAGGAGTCTTATTCATGATTTCCTGCAGCATGGCGGCGTACTTGCCCTGACCGGCCAAGGCTCCTTGGTCGCCGTTTTCAGCACCCGGATTGCGCTGCCATTCAGGAATGACCAGTACTGTATTTGGTGGCGCACCGGTCATTTGATCGCCAAGCCGTTCGTTTTTGTATGAGCTGGTGGCTGTAGAGCGCCAACCGTGGTTGTAGATGACTAGATTGATTGGTTTTTCAGGATCGAAGTTGCGCGGCAGGTAGACTAGGGCATCTGGTTTGCCGTGATTGGCTGCGTGGTTCTTCAGGTCCATAGTAAAGGCTCTGGCCGGCACATCGGGTTTTTCTGCTGGTTTTGGTCTTTCGATGCCCCGGTCGCTAACTGAGTTGCCGCGATCATTAATAGACCCGCGACCGGTGTCGGTGATAGAGCCGCGACCGCTGTCGGTGATAGAGCCGCGACCGGTGTCGGTGATAGACCCACGACCGGTGTCGGTGACAGAGCCACGACCGGTATCGGTGACAGAGCCACGACCGGTGTCGGTGATAGAGCCGCGACCGGTGTCGGTAACAGAGCCACGACCGGTATCGGTGATAGAGCCACGACCGGTGTCGGTAACAGAATCGCGCCAGGCTGGAGATAAGGTGTGGCGTCCGGCTTCGGCGATTTTGATATTTGGTAAGTTTCCTTCTCTGGTCAGATCCTCGTTTGCCCGATTTGTCTGGTTGAGACTTGGTAGGTCGCGATACAGCTCCCTAGTATTGAAGGTGTCATTATTGGCACTCTTATTTCCAGAGTCCAAGACACGATCATTTCGTGGTTGTGAATGTAATTCTGTAGTCACGGCTTTTAGAAAATTTGGGGCGCAGGAAAATTACAAAGCAAAGCTTAGTTTTGCCTGCATAAAAAAGTCGTGAAAATCTAGCCTATAATTTCTGTCGCAGCCTGCAACTGGAATTACTGACTCTAGTGTCCTCTTGCTCTCGCCTTTTCTCTAGCTATATTGGACCAATAATTGGCATGTTTCTTGTTTTTCAAAGTGCCTTGACCCTTCAAATACATATCTGAAACTTTCTGGACCGCGTCTAGCTGACCAGCTTCTGCTGCCAGTCGGTAATAGGCGAAGGCGATGGACGAATTTTCTTCGGTGCCTAAGCCATCTTCATGCAGCCTGCCCAGTTCTAAGGCGGCCTGGCGAAGGGCTTCACTCTTTTGAATTGATTTGTCCACAGCGCTTTCAAAGTAAAGGCGCGCTCTGCCAAAGTCGTTGCGGCTAAGAGCCTCATAGCCCATCAAAACCAGCCTGGTTGGGCTGATTCCATCCAGCGATTGCCAGTTAATCAGGCTTTCGCCTTCTCCGTCGAGAGCTTCATGATTCATCAGACGCACCAGAAAAGGGTTACTAAATCTAGTACCAGCTTTAGGTACCTAAATTCATATATCTACCTAAATTCATCCTAGCAGACGCCCTGGAATTAGTGGGACCTTGAACCTCGGGGCTATCTTTTTTGCGGGAAGAAGTAGCCTAGACGAAAGTCCGCTGAGAATTGCGCCCTCTTTACAATTGCAACACTTGCTCAAGATATTGTTGTATATGTCTTGTGACTTGGCGAAGCAAAGGCAAAATTTATGACATATTTTCTTCCACACCTAGAACCTGTTACCGAAGAGTTTACGTTCGTCCGTGCGAAACCAGCTGATATTGTTGAAGGTTTCATGCGATTTGAGAGGCAGGCAAGGGTTAAGAGTCGGTGGAAAGTGACTAAGTTTGAGGCTGCAAATTTGGCGTCTGCCATATCGAGAATTGATCGTTCTAAGCGTTCGCAAACTGAGTATTTGCTAGTGCCTACAAATTCCGAATGGACTGCATTATTTGAACTTCACGGTGGCTGGAAGGGTGGGGATATAAACTCCACCCCAGAACGTATTTCGTTTTTTACCCCGGCTGATGCAATTGGTCTAGGTATGGCGAGAGATACGGAGCGTGCTCATCGAAGTGATCCTAAGGTGAAACTTCAATATGGTTCTATTCGATTCGACTTTGTGCGTAACGGTGAAGTGATTCGGCACGTGCAGGCTATGAATTCAGGTTCAGGAGGGCGTTGGGAATTTCACACATTCGGCGAACCACTTCCAAAGGAAAACCTTAGCAATTATTCAAAGAGAAAAATTGCGGACAGATTCACGTTCGATAATATTGTCGAGTTGCTTAGTAGCCAGTTTGGAATTCAGCTCTTAGATGAGTCGTTCTACAAACCGCAACTAGGGTGCATTCTAGTAAATCAGGTTTAGCCGTAGACAAGCTTCTCGCTTCTTTTGTCAAGGAACAATACGAGAGTGACCGTAGGGCAGTTGCTCTATGGCCCTCTCTTTTGAATCGAAGAGTTTCTTTTCCCGTTTGAAGCCGATAAGAGTGCAAGACCGAAAGGAAAAGAAGAACCTCGAAATCTATCGCGTTTGGATATGCCTAGGAGGCGAAGTGCCGCCGTTCAAAACAAAATTGATAACTTCCTAGCGGCCTTCGATTCTTTTGAGTAATTTTTCCGGCGTCATTCTCAGAAATGCGAGATCGGCCGCTGCTTTGCTTTTCCGTGGAGGATATGATTTGGCTAATTCGAGAATGCTATTCAAAACTTTATCACGAGACCGATGATGACCATTTATCCTCATTTCATTTTCCTTTTCAGCTTGCAATAAATTTTCTAGTCTTGAGCACAATTCTGGTGAATCGCGAACCGGCGTTAATATTTCGTTCGATCCAGCCGATTGCCCAAGTTGTGCGCAATATTCAATTTTTCGCTTTTGTCCTAGCGCTTTATATGACTGATGACAGATTCGTCTTTGGGCACCGTTAATGGTGTCACCTTTTTTGAGTCTGGCACTCTCCTTGGTGGTGGTTGATTTGAGCTAAGGCGACCGATTATGTTAGGTCCGACTTATTACTAAGTTATTCCTCAACAACTAGCGAGACATATCTCCATATTTGATAGACTGAGTTAGAGCGAAGTCGCTCTCAGGATCATTTACCGATTGCAGATAATGGGCATATTTCCACCAAACGTAGGAGTTCTCTGGATTCAAGGCTAAAGCTTTCTTGTAGAGCTCTTTGACCTTAGAACCGGCTGGAATACTATTCGCCTCAGAAATGTATAACTCCGCAAGCTGATCCCGAGGATCAAAGCGAATATCTGGTTCCCATTTCTTTGCTGAAAGTAATTGCCAAGACTTAAGGAAAGAACTTTCAGCCTCATTGATGAGGCCAGATTCCTTAAGTACTCCTCCCATAAGATAGTAAAAACTCCAATCATGTTCCTCTGCCAAATATTGCTTTGAGATCAATTTCGATTGCTCTGGAGGCATCGCCCTCAGGCGCAACAGGTCTTGTTCGATATGACTAGGTATCTTGAGTCCAGAGGACCTGGTTTGGTAAACGAAGATGGATTGCACCGCTGGACTTTGCTCAGCACAGCCACTAAGAACTAGAATCGACAAGCTTAGGAAGAACAGGCGCTTCATGTATTTCGACCCTGCAATTGTAAACCTTCCTCCCATTCTACTCTCAGAAGAGAGAAGGTGAAGGTTTGATGCACCTTCTTTACGTATGTCACAGAAATTACCTGGACATAAGCAAAAGTGACCCGGCAAGATTTTGATAAACCTTGCTTACATCGGACTTGGTTCTCAACGTTCTCTGGCTGGGAGGTATTTCGTTTGCACTGTCCGGTGTTTCCCTACCTTTCCATCTTTTGCCTCAGCGGGAGGAATGAAACAGCTTCTGCGGTTGGTTTTGAAGTGCCGGAGTCTGCTTGTTTTTTTAGATCGATAATTCTGGCTTTAGACACTTTAGTCTTGTCGACAGCGAAGATCCGCCAGTCTATGAGTATATCGAAGAACGCAAGAGGTCTGAGAAGATTGCTGAGAGATTTTTGACACGGCTCGGAACCGTATTAGTGGACTTGACCCCACCCATTTACTTGTACTACGTCAAGCGGACAATTTCTGTTCTCGAAATTGCTGAGCGAATTCCGACGGTGCAATTCTTCCCAGCGACCCATGCGGTCTTATCGTGTTGTAGTTGTGCCTCCATTCCTCAGTGATTGTGCGCGCTTCATCTATTGAACGAAACCAAGTTTCGTTCAGGCATTCGTCTCTAAACGAGGGATTTTGCTAAGCAAGTATTCGTTGCCGGCGAGTATTTTGCGAACATCGTCTTACTTGTGACTTCTGATTTGGATCTTTGGGTTTTGCATTCCCTGTTTTGGGGTGTTGCCTTCGCTGCTTCGCTGCTTTGCTGCTGATTTCATTATGCTAGGCTGATTTTACTGAGCACAATCACTTTCGCATGCCTTTCAATCGCTCTCCCTCGACCATAGAGAGAGTGCCCTTTTGCTATGGAAATCGAGGGCGCTTGTTATAATATCCCTTCTAGCGCTTAGGGGATATGTCCATGAGAACAGTACAGAGAGTAATTTTTTTCATAGCAATCTTGTTCTGTTCATCAAGATTTGCAATCGCAGACGATTGGTCGGGTGTCTATAGAACGAGTGAGTTTCTGCCTGGCTCGAACGATAACGCGAGATGGAAGTTTCTTAGTTCACGCTTGCCGAATATTCTGGGGCAAAGTCGACAAGATATTCAGAATTCATTTGGTATGGGCTCTAGAAGCAGATGGTACTGTGGTCTTCCAAAAGAAGATTATCTGGAGTATTGCATATCCGAGAAAATCAATCATGATGGAAGGAGTATTTGTTGCACTGTTTGCATCTATTTCGACGACGACAAAGTGAATCGCGTTATATTTGATAAATTAACAGCGAACTGACGATTCTTTGCCTTAAGGCTTAGATGTAATAGAACCGTCCTATTCAGCTAGCGCTATTTGTCAATGACAATGAGACAGATTAAAAATGAAATAGAGTACTTCTACTAGGTAGCTTGCTTGGCTGCAGGCATTGCCAATGCCTGCGTTCCGAGATGGGAACGCTCAGCAGAGCTGAGAGCTCCCATCTCGGTTTGATTGAACTGTGGTGGATTGATCCATGCAGCAGTCAGTGGCTGAGCTGGTTTGGGAATTCCTTTGACGAAACGCTCTGGATTAAGAGCATGAGCATTCTGGAGGACGTTTGCTCGTTGCTCCAAAATAGCTGCTGACTGCTGGTTGTGAATTGTAGATGGAGTCAACAAAGCTAAAGAGCTGTGGTAGTGCACATTGTTGTACCAGTGAAAGAAGCTCTGACAGAAAATTCTTGAATCCTCTAGGCATCCAAATCTATCAGGAAAAGCTGGATGATACTTGAGCGTTTTAAACTGAGACTCTGAATACGGATTGTCATTGCTAACTCGTGGACGGCTCAGTGACTTCGTTACCTGTAGAACTTCCAATAGATCACTAACTGGCTTCGATTTCATAGCGGCACCACGATCAGAGTGAATGATGAGCTGATTGTGCTCTATCTTTTGTCTATTACAGCACTCTTGAATTAGGGCTTCAGCTAATGCGCCAGACTCTCTATCTGCAACGAGCCAGCCAACTACATAACGGCTGTAAATATCGATAATGACATACAAGTGGAAATAGACTAATTTCTCAGGACCTCGAACTTTGGTGATGTCCCAGCTCCACACCTGGTTAGGTGCAGTGGCCAGCAACTCAGGCTTTTTGTACTCTCGATGCCTCCGTTGACGTCGGCGTTCAAGTACTGCGCCAGCGGTTCGTAAGATTCTATACATAGTCGAAACAGAACAAAGATAGATGCCATCATCTAAAAGGCGCGCGTACACTTGACTCGGGGCCAAGTCTACGAAGCGCTCGCTATTTAGTACATCCAGAATATTCGCTCTTTCCGGATCAGACAATCTTCTCTTCGGGGCAGCTCTGGCCTTCTTTTCTGGTTCTTTCTTTGGCTTTAAGCTTCTGTAGAAAGTTGCCCTTGAAACACCTAAGGCAGTACAGGCATTGGCCACACCCACTGTCTCAGATAGCTCAGCGATAGCTTCTAGACATCTGGCTTCTGATGATCCGCCATCGGCAGACCCAGAAGATCTGAAAGTTTTTTTTGGACTTCAATGATTGTCTCTGCCTGCTTGAGCTTTCGATTCAGCCTTTCATTTTCACGTTCTAGCTGGAGAATCTTAGCGGCATTCGGATCTTTTGTAGATTTTCGACCTGATCTGCCCTCCACCAAAACACCAGCAGGACTTTGATCTACTTGCTTGCGCCAACGCCAAATGTGCGAAGAATACAAGCCGTTCTTTCTTAGGTAAGCACCACGCTCTGATGGCGTCAAAGCCTCAATATCCTTCAGAACTTTCTGCTTAAACTTAGCGGTAAATCGGCGGGCTTTGCTGACCACTTGTACCTCGTTGTGAGACCCTGGCTCATCAGAACTTACTAGAGTTGATACGGACAATTTCGAAGCTACCAAAGACTTTTGCCTCACTATCCCCGTTCCTCTATTTTAACTCTTGACCTGTCTCACTAATCATAGACACCCAGGGTAGTTGCAGAGAGCTGTAATCATTTGCCGACTTGCGTGCAAACTAATTGCGAATTTCAAGAACGTCTGACTTTGATATTTGCGATGGTACTTAAAGCGGCGCTGTTGCTGAAAGCTGTTTCAAAATAGGTGGCGGAGAGAGTAATTCCTTCACCAATCTCAGTTTTCATGCAAATTCAAGTTAAGCCTTTAGAGATTTCTAGAACTCTTCGTAGAGAGAAAGATTTTCAATTCCGAAGATTCGCTCAATAAGAAACACTTCGCCCTTGAAGTCTGGCAAGAGTTGCCATAGGATCATCTAACCTTTTCTGAGAATTCGCATTACTTCAAAGTATTAAATGGTGGCATAGGCGGTTTCATGGATTTGAATCCGCGAGCAGGATGTATCAACCGCTTGAGTTTGCCAAGATCAGCTTCTAGCCTATTGTTTAGGTGCTTTACTTGTCGGTGCTGAATATCTGGTTCACATTTGCCTTGCGCAATCATTTCATTGAGAACGGCACTATAAGCTGAATTTTTGTCGGTATTGATGACGTCTGGATCACCTTCAGGTTGCATTTTCTTCAATGTTTTACAGAGAAGGTGCTTTGCCATAGCCGCGCGTCGCGCAGGAGAAAGGTAGAAATCAATTGTCTTGCCGTCTTTGGTGATCGCGCGATAGAGGTACTTTCACTGCCCCTTTTACCTTGAAGTAAGTTTCATCAATGTGCCAGGTACTGTAAAACAAAGCGGGACGGTCATGCCATCGCAGCCGCTTTTCCATCTCGGGTGCATGGTGCTGGAACCAGCGATAAATGGTGGTGTTATCGCTGTCGACTCCGCGCTCCTTCATCTAGTTGCCGACTAAACTTGGGACAGGTCATTTCCTATTCTTTTCCTGTGAGCGCAGCAAGTATTTCGCGCAATATTTTGTTGTTTTCTCTTTGAAGTTCGAGCGTATCTGCAGCTTGCTTAAGCGCGACTTTATGGACATCTTTTATTTTGAAAGCCACATATATTATGCATAGAGGCGCGACAACGCCAATAAGAATGCTGCTTAAATCCAACTCAACCTCCAGGCTTGAACTTTGATAATTATTGCATCATCTGGGGGATTGGTTTCTATTTTTGGCAAGAAGTTCGTTCAGCTGGACAGTCTGGGGTTTTGACCTTATTCGAGATTGTGAATTTTCTCGATAAATGTCAGGTTTCTATTCACGATAAATCTCAGGCTGCCTAACTGCCTGTAGTATCAGGAATTAAGCAGCCTGAATATCGTTGAGGTATGCACGCTGAGTGTTTCAGCAATGTCTCTGTCCGAGTGACCTCCGTTCAAAAGGCGCATGGCTAGCTTCTTGTTCTAGTCGGTGCTCTTCTTGGAGCGTCCGAATTTTACGCGCCTATTTCCTGCAACTGCCTGTCACTTTGCAAGAAAACCGCTACAGTTTTTTTGCTCAAGAGCAATTAGACATTGCGCGATTTTTGCACGGCGTCGATATGTATGGTTCAGCTGAGTGAAACCGGCTGAGTCCGGGATTGTACCCATGACCTTTCAGTTTGCGATCTGCTTTCTTTAGCCGGAGAACAGGTCAAGTCATGCAAATATCGTGCCAAAATCTTCAGCAAATAGCGTGCAAATTGGCATGCAATTGAACTGCATCGTACTTTTTTATGCAAGCATTACCCCGGAAACCCTCTTATTAGGCGGGGTCTTGGTCTCGTTATTCTAAGAATGAGATTCTTTCTGCAAGAGTTTACAATGCCTGAAGAGGTAGCGAAGTCAAGATATTTACTTGGGATCTGGATTTGATGCGATTGGCAATGTATATGTCGTGTGCGCCATCTTGAAATCGATCGCTTTGGATGGTTATTTGGTGCGGCTTACGAGGCTTTTAATTAATCGGTGGTCTTGACTGGTGGTATCACCGGCGGTTTGCATTTGTAGGCTAACCCGTATTTGGGGCACCCGATCCATCCAATTTCACTTAACCCGCGGCTGATAACTCTTGTCCCTCGTATATCTCGACGTCACAGACAGATAACTTAAATTCATTCAGGAGCTTCAGCGCCTCTTCTGAAACCACCAGCGGCATAGGACACGGGCCCTGCACCATTCCAAAATCATCAATCCCAGCCTTACCTGTTATTTTGAGCCACTTGAACTCTGGCAATATCTCGTTTTTATGCAAACTCGCCCAGATGTGAAACTGACTATCAAAAGTTATTTCCACATCTCCTAACTCAAAACCAGTTAAGCCACTATCAGCGAGAGCCTTAGCTAGTCGGCTCGTACACGCATACGTAGCAAAGCCATCAATCAAGTCATCCTTTGGCCACCGCTCCAATTGCAAATGAAAGCGATAGACCTTGGGCGGTCTCTCTCTCAAGTCACCTGTAACTGAGTTGTCCCCTAAATCGCCCGCCGCTTGGGGTCCCAGGCAGTAAAATTTCATTTTCTATCTTCCCTCAGTTGGTATAAACAATCTTCCGTACTTGGTATCCAACTTTTCTACCATCTTCAAAACCTCGGACCTTGTGGGATTTGGATTACTCAAAGCAAAGTAGCGCCAAGCATTATGCAATTTATCGTTGTGCAAATCATCATTTACACTTTTATAAATGCCCCTCAATGACTCAATATCGTTAACTTCTTTAGCGGTAAACAATCGAGGATGCTCTTTCAGAAACCACTTAGGAATGGCATGGTGAACGATGATTCTATCGGCTACTGGTATGAGTCCGGGATGTCTATTGAAAAACGCATCCCTATAATCTGGCACTCTCTCCAGATTCTGAGCGCCAAGCGTAGCATCGTCCAGCTTTGCCAATTGCTCTTTTGTCAGCCCAAGGCGCTTTGCTGCTGCTTCCGCCGATACAGCATCTTTTTCCCCGACAAAGACATACGTGTCTCTTGGCGGCATCGATATGCCGAATTTCTTTGCTAACTCTGCTAACCCTTCTGGGTTGTCCAATGCTTCATTACCTATCTCCGACGGTTTGCCTGATTGTATATCACCAGGCTTGCCACTGCTGCCTATGTCGTCAGCTTTCGACATGGCGTTAAAAGTATCAGCCGGCTTTAAGGTCTCTGTTGGCTGAATACCATCAAAGTATCCCTCCGGTACACCCACCAGTTGCATGTCTTTTGGCTTAAAGCCCTTGACCTTGAGCCAATCGAAGAGCATTTGCTTTGTCTCTTTTGCCGCTTCCACTGATGTCTTCGCTAACTCTCCAGCTGTCTCCATCGACTTTCTTACAACTTCCACCAGCACCTTATCCACCGGCTCTAACACTCTCTCTCCCGCCATAATCGCCATGTCGGCTGCTTCAATGCTGCCCGATGGATTGATGAAATAAAACATTGCTTTACCGTCTTGTATGCCGCGCTCTCTGGGGGGCATCTGGCTGTATTTGTCGTTTGCCTCTAGAAGTTCTCGCCCCATTATCGTTAGCACGTTATTGACTGCGTTCGGGTCTTTTCTCATGGCATCAAAACAGGTGCCAATAGTCTTGAATAAGGGCTCGTTGATAGCATTTGGCTGCGCCAAGAATCGGGCCACGCTTCCATCCTTTATCCCGGTCCAGGCTTTCTGCGCCGCGCCGCTAAGCCCGGACTTTATCTCTTCTTTCGCTTCATTCAGCCCTTCGCCTATTCCTAAAGTCTTATCTATTAGCCCCTGAAAGTAAGCTTGTCGCCCGGCCGGGTCCATAAGTCGCGCTTGTGCCGATTCGGCGAACTTGGCTAATTTCTGGCTTAACGGCTGATTATCTACGTTGTAATCTAATCCTGCCCGGATCACTTGCGGACCGACTTCGACTTGCTTAGGGGTTATGGGCCTCAAGTCTTCTTGCGGCTCCTGCGATTTTAACTCAATGTCTTTGGCTGTAAGCCCGGTCTTTCTAGAAGCCTCAAGCCCTTTGCCGTAATCGATGCTTACGCTGTCGCCTTGCTCCTTTAGTAGCTTGGTCACTTGCTCCCGACTCATTCCTCGGCTCTTTAGGGCCAGTTCCGCAATTGACCCGCTGCTCTGGTTTGTCCTGTCAGCTTCGGCTGATTGTTTTTCCCGGGCAGTCGGTGAAGCTATAGCCTGGGCGTCGGGCGAGGCTGACGGCTTAGCCTCTGGCTGCCGTTCCACCTGTTCCCCTTGCTCCTTTACCATCTCGGTCATTCCGGCGCCCCCGGGCGGCTCCTGCTCTAATGATATACCTTTATGAGTCACTTAATAAACTGCAGCCCCAGGCGCCCGACCCAACAGTCCCAGCTAAGCAGTGGAGCGGTTGGTTACGAAACCTCGGCTAGCTTTAATAGACTGCTCCTTGGACGGCGGACGCTCGCAAGCAAGCCGATCTGCTTTCATTAGCAGGGTAACAGGTCAAGTGAGAGCGTCACAGCAACCCCATACTTGAAGTGAGGAAAGGCGTGTCGTTAAATCCTTTCGATTGGCTGAGTAAGCGGGGGTGACTTTAGTGGCGAAATCGAAGTCGAGAAAAGGCAAGACGAAGGAGACTTTCTTGTGACTTAGTGTGTTAACTTGCAAAGTTCGGCGAATCAAAATGCAATTTTTCAAGGCTGAAAGCCGCACAGTGCTTGGAAATGCAAAACAATTCACTAAATCACAGGAGGGCTTGATAGGCTGACTTGTCAAAATAACCTGTTATTTTGCTGCCGTTCCACCGATAAGTTATATGTCTATCTTCTCGTGCATTCGATAACACGCGCGCGCGCCATACCGCCACGCACTCGCCTGTCGGGCTGTTGCGCACGCTTTGATAGACGATACCCAGACTGCCTGCGCTCCTCAAATTGCTTGCCAGAGACTGAGAATGGCTATAATTCGATGGATCGTATACATTAGCTAACGCCGATCTCATAAGACGAATGTCGTGCAGTTTGCCTTGTAGATCTGCCAAGATTAGCAATTGATCAATGTCTTGGGCGGGTTCGTTGGTTGCCTTCATGAATATCGTGCGGTGGTGTACTGTTTCGTAAATTGCTGTCTTAAGATCTAGGGCCGCATAATAGGCACCGTAAGAGGCAGTACTAAAGCGCGTTCCGGTTGGGTCGTGAAAGGTGAAAGAAGGAAGGATGCGTCCCGCACCTGCTCCGGAAATTCGATCTTCTTGTTCCAGCGAGCCCAAGTAGCCTACGCTAAATGTTGGGTCTGTAAGCCTTTCTACCTCAAGCAGCATTTCCCACTCTGCTGGATCTGCTGTAATTGTTTCGAAAAAATTGATCGCTGGATAGCGAGTCGCAATGATGCGAAAACAAGGCGTCCAATTGATATTCGATTCAGGAATGGATAACAACTAGACGCCTCTTTGGGCCGCAAGATAGTGCCGTACTCGGTACAAATCAAGCATTCGGCCTGTTTCAGTCATGTAATCCAAGGCGGCTCTGCCGCAAAATGGTTCAGCACTATTTGGTTTTTTGATCCACGTGCGAGCCGATTCTTCGTTAGACAATAAGGTGCGAAGGTCCTTGTATATACCTAAGACTAAACTCAATCTCTCAAGCTTATCCGGGTCGATTTTTGCACCTTCAGGTGCATTTTTGTACTTGTGGAAGGTTGATTCGCTCGTCATTCCGAGCAATTTCATTTGCTGCTGGGTGTTTAGTCCCCATTGCTCGGCTATTTTGAAAAATGCCGCTAATGCTACGGATTCCCTGGTTTTGCCTCTTGGGATAGTTTTTGCCATGTTTCCTCCTCCAAAAATGGAGCCTTTTGCATCGTAGCTCTAAATATAGACGCAGTCAAGAGGCGTTCTGTTCGCTCTTGTGAATTAAACCATTCGATTTCTGGCACAGACCCGTCCTAGCCTTGAGTGTTGGGCTGAGATGCCGTGACTAGCTATATGCTTCAGACCGCCTTAATGGGACACCTCTATCGCTCTCGCTGTCCTTGATTTCTGCCATAAAAATAGAGACTACACGAAAGAGCGGAGAGGCGGGCTAGAAGACGCCAAAAGGAACCTGGACGAGAAGGAAAAGGACAGGCAGGAAGCAATTTAACGGACAAGAAGGCAAAAGAGGCAGCGGGGCATTGGAGCGCCAGGGGCTAGAGAATCAGCCGGAAGCACAGGCGGCAAGAGCGGCCGGGGCGGCTGATGTAAGAGCAGTGCAAGCGCTTAACCAGAATGCACACAATGGCAGTGCCGGCGGCGAACAGAACGAGAGCATCGAGATAGTGATGCCGAAAAATGGCGGCGGGTATGACGTGCTGGCGTCAAGACTAAAGGTGCTGGAAAAGCCCGAGGAACCGGCACAAGCGGCAGAGGCGGAGCCTGTAACTCAGTTAATGGCGCTAACGGATGAGAACACGGCACTGGTAGAGAAATTCTTGAGAGAGATTGATACTGCACTTGGTACTAAGTCTGAGATAAGTGTGAAAGAAGCGAAGGACATTCTAGACAAGGCAAACCGCCCGTCAATAATGGAAAACAAGGACTGGTTTGATGTAGAGCATGTTGGAGACTCGTTTAGATTTAAGACGCCAGTAGAGAGCTTAAATGAATTGCCGAGGATTGTTGAACTTCTGAAGCGCAGCGGCTTCGAGATCGTTAAACTAGACCTTGAGAAACTCATTGCGCCAAAAGCTAGGGGGTGGAGAATGGCAGCGATTGACCTGAGAGCTCCAAATGGACAAATATTGGAATATCAAATATTGCCACAAGAGATCAGTGAGGCAGGCAAAAAAGAGCATCAGATGTACAAGCGTGTGAGAAGCGAGCATGTATCATCCCTCTCTCATGATGAGAAAGTTGAGCTTATGGATATCGATAAACAGTCGAGAAATCTTTATCAGACCGCATGGGAAGCATATTTGAAGAGGACTAAGCAAACGGAGAAACTGGTTAGGACGTTCATTGAACGGGCAAAGGAAATCTTGGAAAAGTAACGGAGGTGAGGGTATGTTGGGTTATTTGCTAGTGGCAAAAGCAGACTCTGGAGAAACATCAGTGTTTGATGACCGGGATAACTTTATTGCTGGGTTTGTTCAAGGAAAATGGGTACTCGACCACATATTCTCGACCTATGAGAAAGAAGAGCTACTCAATCTTGTACAAGACGACCAAGAAGCTTTGCAGATTTTGGCAGAAGCAAGGGGAGCGCTGAATCGTCCGCTGGTAGAAGTTTCAAGCAAGTGAAGAGTGCTTGATGCGAGATGACGGTTGCGGAATTATGCAAAAAGTGGTCGCCGGCGACGGGTGAATCTTGAAACGCGCACAGGGAGTTTTGCGAAAGTCTGCAATTGAACGATTTTGTTGGATGCTGGGAGGGTGAGAACTGTATGAGCTGCGCTAGCATGAATTGTCAGGCATGAGCTTTTGGTAACCGCTAACTCTCGCAGTCTCAAAAAGCTCTTTGTTTATTTGGAGAATTGAAATGCAATATCTCAAGGCTGAAGGCCGCACAGAGCGTGGAAGTGCAAAACAATTCGCCAAGAATTGCAAAATGGCTCGATAAAAGGTCGGCAAAACAGTTTGCCAAATTGTACTCAAAGAAAAGCTGTAAATTCTTGGATTGGTTAGTCTTTTGGGAGTGATGCATGAAGCGCAAAAAGATTGAGGACATCATAATTCGTTGTCACAAGCCTGCAACCAATGCTTGGTATCAACTTCCGATGGTGAGGCAAGCCGGGTTCAGATGGTGTCTCCAGCTTATGAATCTCGGATTCAGTCTCCCGGACTTTACCGAGCTATATATGACTCTTGTAGAAAATCCTACAGTCAGTGGTTTGGATATTGAACTCGCTTCAACGCCTAATAGTGGTCAATATCGACATATGTACTGCTATGTTGGTGAAATCCCTGATGATAAGCAGCTCCTTTCTAAACTAGTTGATGAAGCCATTTTTGCAAGCCTAAAATACTTTTGTACTGATAGTCCCGAGTGTCTCGAACACTTGCGAACTCTCAAGGAAAAAGAGCTGCTTGCTGGCGACTCAAGCGCCATTCCGATAAAGACTGCAAAATCCAAATCAACACGCTTGTCTTTGGATATGCAGCCTAGCGGTACTTTTCCTGCTGGTGGCGTATTGTGGATTTCTGTAACTGATATGTCAACTAGTCGGACTGAGCGTCGAAGATTGTTAGAATATGCAAATTATGCAGTTGTGCAGGCACTATGCGAGAAGTTGATGATTTCCGGAGATACAGTGACTATTCGTGGTGGTAGAAATTGGAAGAATTTGTATCCGGACTTGCCAATTGAACTTAATTTCTCCATCGCCAGGATACTCTCATCCGATTCGTCTCCTGATTGGATTCAAACCGACATCACGGAGCTGCAACGTAGGCTTCTGCAGTTGCCAGATGTGCCTTACACTGTAGTTATGTAGAATCAGTTGACAGCTGATCATGACACGTCGCTCAGTAGCTGTAGCGGCGTAACATCCTAGAGAGTCGGACCTGACATCATCGATCGATTTGGGCTCAGGTTAAGTGACGATGGACCCACGTTAAGTGACACCATCGCTGGTGGCCTCTAAAACAAGAAGCAAAACGAGGCGCTCTGATAAGCAGCTAATCTTTACGGACGGAACCAAGACTCCCTCACCTGAACAAGCTACACTTTTCGAGAATCTGATTGTGATCGCTTTTCGTCGAAACCGTCACAACAAAGCGCTATTGAGTACGCCATCGACAATGCCGCTCCTGGTGTTAAGATTAGTGTTCATCTTAGACCGTGATTTGAAGGGACCGTTTATGCGCGATAGAAATCTGCAGGTCCTGTATTACGAGGATAAACTCTTTCTCCAGCCATTTTCTTATATTGGGAGTGATTCATCTGTAGCTGTTCCATTTGGCGAACCGATAGTGTGTGTGCTCTTGGACAAAGAACTAGGCCGGCATGTGCTCAAGGCATTTGAATCTTGCCTTGAGGAAAAACCATTCCCTATGTTCAAGAGTGAATGGTCCGAGTATATGGCAGGGTTGATTAGGGAGACGGGTTGCAAGTCCGCTGATAGTGTGTCACGTGTCGGCTTCATCATTGATGTAAGCGAGAAGGATGGTGGCATTCAGATTTCCTTTCTATCTGCTAGGCAAGGGAATTCCGAATTCCGTAGGTCATACTTCTCTGATATCGTCCTGCATTGCCCATCTGAGCCTACGCAGATAAGCGTGACCCATCAGGAAGTCATAACCCGAGTGCTCCAAGTGAAGAAAAATTGACGGAACACAGGAAGTGACTCATAATGTCGAGGGCGGTTTAGAACTGCGGAGAACTGGCGAGCATGAAGCTGGGCGAAGCAATGGATCTCTTGGGGATATGAAAATCCTGAAGAGTTCTGTTGCTTTTGAGGCAATTGAGCTGCCTGCGAAGACGTCTACATCCTGATTGCCAACTTTTCGAGAGTGACCGGATTGCTCGTGAACTCAACCACTTAGCCGATGAAACTAGGCTATTAATCTTGAAGTGCTTTCTCGCGGTCTTTCTTAGCCAGGTCGGCTCTACCCAGCTTGTCGTATAGGGCGGCTCTTTCGTTGAGAAGTGATGTGGTTGGTAAGCTTTTGATTGCCAGGCTGTAGTCGCTCAAAGCGCCTTTGAGGTCACCGGCTGCAACCTTGAGCTTAGCTCTCTTGTGCAAGGCGGCATCGTCGTCTGGTTTTGAGGCAATTATTTTGTCGAGAAGCTTGATGGCTTCATTTCTTTGCTTGAGGTGTTCCAGGCAGCTTATCTGATGATAGATGACCGTATCAGTCTTGCTTGCCTTTTCAGCCTGCTGGTAGACGGCGAGCGCACCTTTGTAGTCGCCGATATTTTCTAGACAAGCCGCTTTCATAAACAAAGTGTCTATGGGTTTGTAGTTGGTTTTAATCAGTTGATCTACTACCGGCAGGGCTTCTTTGTCTCGATGCAGGCTGCTGAGCGCCACTGCTTTGGCTCTCAATGAGAGAATGTGCGGGTTGCTGCGATTGAGGGCTATGCCCTTTTCTGCGTACTGCAAACTTTTGGCGTAGTCGCCGTTGATGTTGGCGCAGTCGGCCAGTCTTCCCCATGCTTCTTCATTCTTAGGGTCATAAGTGGTTGCCTTTTGAAAGCAATCCATAGCCAGGGGAAAGCCGCGGCTCAATGATTGATTGTTCTCATCGGAGTTTATGTGAGTGACGCCGAGCGCCGTGAGCGCCCTCGAATCGCGCGGATTGGCTTCAATTATGCGTTTCAAGATAACGCGGGCATCTCGATAGCTGCCTCTGTTCATCAAAGCTTGAGCTTCGTCGTAGAGCTTATTATAGTTTGGCGCGGCCAAACAGGAACTTTCACCTGCAAGACCTAGGGCGCACAATAGCAGAGCGCAAAATACCAGAGCACTACTTAGGCATGGTTTGTATTTCTTTGAAAACATTTGGCCTCGGAAGCGCAGTATATGAATTCATAATACTACGCTTGCCGTTTGTCATTTTTTCTTGAGCGAGTCGAGCAGCTCTTTTGAAGGCGGAAAGCCTAAGTCTGTGCACTTGTTGTCGTACTGTGTGCGCAGTCTTTCTGCCTCAAAAAGAGCGTTTACGCCCTGGTTTCTTGAAGGATCGGCGAAGTTTTCTAATTGTCTTTGCAGATCGCGGCATTGCTCAGTTTGATTTTGGCTCTTGTGGTCTAGCATTGTCTTTTCTCCCGCTGTCGGCAAGGCTCATCGTCATATTTGCAAGGTGAAAAGTGCGTGAAAGAAATTGGCCGGCTTCGTGTTCTCCGCAAGCCCATCAGGAAGAAAGAGCCTTTTCTTGGCGAAAAGAGCTAACAGTTGAGGCTGAGGCTGAGGTTGAGGTTGAGGCTCAGGTTTTAGCCGATACTCTGGTTTCTTCGTGCTTACCGGCCTTGACCACCAAGATGCCGCAGCAGGCAACGGCAAGGGCACCGAGCAAGGTGTGCCAGGCTGGTATCTTGGCAAAGAGCAGGGCGTCGAAGAGAGTTGCCCAGATAAGCGATGTGTAGTTTAGCGGCGCCACTGTAGATGCCGGTGCAAACTTGTAGGCTTCGGTCATGAATATCTGCGCGATACCACCGGTGATACCGATGGCGAGCAAGATGAGGGCGTCCTTTAGATCGGGCATTGTAAAGGCGAAGGGCATGGTCAAGAGCCCAGCCAGAGAGCAGGCGGACATAAAAAAGGCTACTATGGTGATGCTTTTTTCGGTTTCGCTGAGGCGGCGCAGCTCGATGGCGACAAAGCCGGCGCAGAGTGCCGAGCCTAGCGCTATCAAGGCGCCGGTCAGATTGCCGTTGCTTTGCGGTTGCAGCATATAGAGAACGCCTGCAAAGCCAGCCATAACGGCGATTAGCTTAAGCGGAGACAATTTTTCTTTGAGTAGGAAGAAAGAAAGTACAGTGGTAATTAGCGGTGCTGTATAGAAGAGGCTGGTTGCTTCAGACAAGGGGAGCCAACGCAGTGCTTCAATACAGAGAAATGCCGAGATTAGTCCCATGGCTGAACGGGTTAGATGCATACCCGGGCGACTAGTTTTAAAGACTTGCCAACCGCCGTTTTTCATTATGGCTGGAAAGAGTGGAATAACGGCGAAGAAGCTGCGGCAAAATAGCACCTGCCCGGACGGATATTCTGGTCCGAGCATTTTGATTAGGGCAAACATCACCGAGAAAATGCCAGTGCTCAATATTGCCAGTTTTACGGCGGTGCTCACCGAGTCTTGGGTCAAATTTGCAGTTGTGGCTTCCAGGCGGCTTTCCATATTGTCATTATGGCAAAAAAGCAGACTGGCTTGGACATCTGTTGCCTTTTACAACCTAGAAAAACATTAAGGAGAGACGATCCCACCATCATCTCTCCTTAATTTTATTGATCACGGACTAGCACCGAGCTTTGCTTTTGCCGTAATTGCCTTTCGACGGGATTAATTTACAATGCCTTCTGTGTCGAGTTCATGACATAGTTGTGTCGGTTATGTGACACCAAAATAATTTTGGATAGAATAAAGCAGAGTTCCGTACTCATCTGAGATTTATGACTGTGCCGGCAAATTTTAGCTATCGAACCTTTTTAGTCTCTCGCTTAGTCTCTGGCTCAGACCCGGGCTTAGTCTCCGGCTTAGACCCGGGCTCAGTCTCTGGCTCAGACCCGGGCTTAGTCTCTGGCTTAGTCACTGGCTCAGACCCGGGCTTAGTCACTGGCTTAGTCACTGGCTTAAACCCGGGCTTAGTCTCTCGCTTAGTCCCTGGCTGGCTTGCCGGCTCAAGCTCGGCGCGGCTCGCCTCGTCAGAGGCTGCTGGGACTTTCAGAGCCTCCGTCGACGGTGATTCAGGAGATCGTGATTCTGGGGGCTCCACCAAGGTCTTGGAGCGCCCTCGTGAAAAAATGAAAAAGCCGCCTATGTACAAGGTGCTTTTGCATAATGACGATTACACGACCATGGAATTCGTGGTTTATGTTCTCAGGGTTGTTTTCTTCAAGCCGCCGGCTGAAGCCGACCAAATTATGATGAATGTGCACAGACAGGGGGTCGGTATTGCCGGAATTTATCCGTTTGAGGTGGCTGAGGCCAAGGTCGAGAAAGTTACTCGCTTGGCAAGAGCTAGGCAGTTTCCTCTGCGCCTCACCTTGGAACCGGAATAACTAGGCCGGAACGAGCTAGAAGAGTCTGTTGAAAACATCAAACTAGAAACATAAAGCTACAAACGTCAAACCGGAAACGTCAGATCAGAAACAACAAACCGGAAACAACAAACCGGAAAAATCAAACCGGAAAAATCAAACCGGAAAAATCAAACCGGAAAAATCAAACCGGAAAAATCAAAAAGGATAGGCGCGATGCTTAGTCGGGAACTGCAAAACACACTCAGCCAAGCTGGTCTAGACGCCCAAAAGCGTCGTCATGAGTTCATTACTCTTGAGCATTTGCTGTTAGCTATGACGATTGAGCCCTCAGCCCGCCAGGTCTTGACTGCTTGCGGCGCAGACGTGACCGTTATGGCTCGCGACCTGGACCGCTATCTAGAGGATAATCTGGAAAAAATTCCTCAGAATAAACCAATATTGCCAGACGAGTTCAACTACGGCGATACTTTGGCTGGCTCAGGAAAGAATGCCGAATTTGAAGATGACAGCGATTTTCCGCAGCCTACGGCAGCCTTTGAGCGAGTATTGGAGCGTGCCGCCATGCAGGCTCTTTCTGCTCAACGTCAAACCATCGACTGTGGCTCGGTTTTGGCTGCTATGTATTATGAACGGCGCTCGCATGCAGTTTACCTTTTAGAGCAGTATGGGGTCTCGCGCCTGGACGTGCTCAACTTCATATCGCACGGTATCGCCAAAGACGAGGACTTGCACGAAGGTTCGAAAGACTCTGAGTCAGATTTTGATTTAGGACCTGACTTTAGTGCTGAAGTCGGTGAGGATGGCGAGAGAAGCGAGGGGGTGGATGGCGAAGGGCCTGGCGGTGCCAAAAGGCGAGGCGGCAAGGAGCCGGAGAAAGGTCGACGCACTGCCCTTGATAAGTACTGTGTTGACTTGCTTGAGCAAGCTCGAGCAAACAAGATTGACCCGCTCATCGGGCGAGAGGCGGAGGTGGCGAGAACCATTCAGGTGCTCTGTCGACGCCGCAAAAATAATCCCGTTTTTGTCGGTGAAGCCGGAGTCGGAAAGACTGCCATCGCTGAGGGCTTAGCCCTCAAAATTGCCCGGGGTGAAGTGCCTCGTGCTCTCAAAGCTTCTCATGTCTATGCTATCGATATGGGTGCCTTGGTTGCCGGTAGCCGTTTTCGTGGTGACTTCGAAGAACGACTGAAAGCTGTAGTGCGCGAACTCAAGGCTTTGCCCGGGGCTATTGCCTTTATCGACGAGATTCATACCATTGTCAGAGCCGGCGCCGTCGAAGGCGGCGCTATGGACGCCTCCAACATTCTCAAGCCGGCACTGTCGTCTGGTGAGTTGCGTTGTATTGGTTCTACCACCTATGCAGAATATAAGAACTCAGTCGAGAAAGATAAGGCGCTTGCTCGGCGTTTTCAAAAGATCGATATTTCTGAACCCTCCATTCAAGACACGGTCAAGATTCTGCAGGGGCTGAAGCCTTATTACGAGGAATTTCACGGCGTCAAATATTCAGACGAGAGCTTACACGCGGCGGCTGAACTATCAGCTCGCCACATCAATGATCGCTTTTTGCCCGATAAAGCAGTTGACGTTGTCGATGAAACCGGCGCTGTTGTGCGCTTGCGCCGCGAAGGCGAGCCCTCTCAAGATTCTGAAGCGGGCGCTGGAGCGGGTGCCGGAGCGGCTTCTGGGGCGGGCGCTGTGACCAGAGACGACACCTTAGCCGGGGGCGGCGCTTCAGGCAGAGTCAGCGCATCCGCCGGGGATAGCGCTGCTGGCGCTGCTGTAGTCACTGTTCATGATGTTGAGCTGACCGTCGCATCAATGGCCAAGATTCCGCCAAAGACAGTATCTGGTTCAGATAAGGACAGACTCGCGCTTCTTGAGAAAGAGCTGAAGCAAGTCATCTTTGGTCAAGATCATGCCATCGAGAAAATGGTGCGAGCCATCAAATTATCCAGGTCTGGACTTGGTAGTCCAGACAAACCTATCGGCTCTTTCTTGTGCTCTGGACCGACTGGGGTTGGCAAAACAGAGTTGGCTAAGCAGTTGGCAAAAATACTCGGTGTCAATTTCTTGCGTTTTGATATGAGTGAGTACATGGAAAAGCATTCTGTTTCTCGCCTTATCGGCGCGCCGCCTGGCTATGTAGGGTTTGAGCAAGGTGGACTATTGACTGATGCTGTCGGCAAGACGCCTCACTGCGTGATAGTGATGGATGAAATAGAGAAAGCTCATCCAGATCTATTCAATATCTTGCTGCAGGTTATGGACCATGGTTCACTGACCGACAACAACGGTAAGAAGGCTGATTTTCGAAGCGTCATTCTGATCATGACGACTAATGCTGGGGCGCGTGAGATGATGGGTGATAACATCGGCTTCCGTGCCGCTTCTTCAAAGACTTCGCTGTCCCAACATCTCGCCGAAGAGATGGAAAAGGCCCGTCAAGAAAGAGAGTCCTCCGAAGGCGGAGTCGGATCGGGGCGCGAAAGAGCCGAATCTAGCGGTAGCGGCTATGGGCTTGGTTTTGGAAAGGGACGCGGCGCCATTGAAAGAACCTTTTCGCCTGAATTTAGAAATAGGCTTGATGCTTGGATTGCCTTCAACCCACTCACATATTCAAATATATTGCTGATTGTCGATAAATTCGTTGACGAAGTTCGCACTCGTTTAGTCGAGAAGAATGTGAGCTTAGAAGTTACTGCGGAGGCGCGTGACTGGCTGGCTGAGCATGGTTATGACCGACAATATGGAGCGAGACCCATGGGCCGATTAATAAAGGAACGCCTAAGTGAGCCTCTTGCCGAAGAACTACTATTTGGCAAACTTGAGAAGGGCGGCAAGGTTGTGGTCGATGTGCAGGCTGAAGAAAGCAGCTCCGATGTTTATAGTCTAAAGCTGATAATAAGCGAATAACAGTGTTTAAATGAATCCAAATTTTCAACTATTCAATCAGTTGTCCCAGCTGAACCAAATACTGAACGCACAGTTTTTACCAATAGGCAAAACGACAGTTTCACTGACCATGCTCATCTATGTGGCTGTCCTGTTTTTCCTTTTAGTTATTGCCACGGCTCGTGCGAAGACTTGGTTTGAGAGAGAGCTTTTATCCAGAACCAAAATAGAACCTGGAATGAGAGCTGCTGCTGGTTCATTCTTGCGCGGTTTCGTTCTTTTCGTCGGGTTTATCGTCATACTGCAGACCGCCGGTATCGATTTGAGCGCTCTTACTGTGGTTGCAGGCGCCGTCGGCCTCGGAGTCAGCTTGGGTCTGCAGGGCTTGATAAGCAATGTCGTGAGTGGCGTCATTATTGTTCTTGAAGGACCTTTTAAGGTCGGAGACAGAATCGAGTTTGATGGAACGATTGGAAGTGTTATGCGAGTAGCGCTTCGCACAACAACAATAGTCACTAATGACAATGTCGCTATCATTGTCCCAAACTCAGAATTGCTCAAAGGGAAGATTACAAATTGGAGCTGTAACGCTAGTGATGTGAAGCACAGCGTTAGATTTACTTTTCCTGTAAGTGCAGATGGCTTGCTGTCGCCTTCTACCGTTATTGATGCAATCCTAGAGGCTGCAAATGCGCACACTGGTGTTTTGTCTGAGCCGGCTCCGGAGGTGGTTCTGCAAGATCTGGGGGAGAAGACAAATAACTATTTGCTTCGTGTTTATACTTCTGAGTTTTTGTCTAAGCCCAGTACATTGAGAAGTGAGTTGAATCATTTGATATTTGAAGTTTTTCGCAGGCGGAATATTAAATTCTCGGCTGGGGATAAATCATAGATTTTTGCTTCGCTCGAAATGGAAAACCAAGAGAAGTAGAAATTTTCTAAAATTTCTACTTCTCTTGGTTTTCTTTCCATCCGGTCTCGTTCCCGAAGATTATTTTCGCGATGTCAAGGGTCGCGCCGATTGAACTTTTTGGTTTCGAATTACGTCTTTATATACAGAACCCAATGCAGTTGTTTCCGCGACTCTGAATTATGCTGCGGCAGAAGGAGGCTTTATGCCCAATAACCGAGAAAAAGAGAAAAGACCATACAACAAAGATTCGCTATCTTTGGTTCGTAGATACTTGTCTATGCTGCCACCTAACTATATCTTCACCACCAGAGAACTTCTCACTTTGGTAGAGGAACGACCTTCTCTAGATTCTTTCCTTTGCACGGCTGTTAAGGTTGGCTACATAGAAAGGTTGGCTAGGGGCGTCTTCCGTCGCAAAATACGAGGTCTAAAGCCTGTGCCTGAAGAGGTGATTGTTGGAATCAAGCGAGTGGCATTCGCAGGAAAAGTCTCAACAACAAAGCTTTCAAGAGAAGAACAAAAGAGAGAAGCAAGAAACTTCCTGCTGAGCAATCCGGTAGATTCTTCTCGTTGTGTCGAGTTTCTGTGTGTTTCGAGTGGCGGCAGATTCAAGGCAGAGCAGGAAATAAGAGATAGAAAAACTTCAAGCATCTATTTGAGAGAGGCTGAAATCAGTATCTTAGCGATTGGAAATAGGAAGTCCAGACTGGGCGAGACTGAGGCCGGTAGGAAGTTCCGAACTCTCTGGCTCAGGGGCGAGAAGTACTGTTCGGAAGAAGAGATATACAAGACATTCTTAAGCCTCTCACCCAAAGAACGTTTGGTCGTTCCTTCACTTAAACAGTTCCTCCCTCAATGGATTAGCGATTGCCTTCCGCGGTTGCCGTATGAATCACTTCAGGTCCTAATCGACAGAGTTAAAACTCGTAAGGCCGGTCTAACCGGTAAGTATCGAGTTCCGGGCTCTAGAATTTTCGCTTAGAATCTATTGGAGCCTTGAGGGGTGTCCATAGACTTAATTCGTGGCTTGAGTCGATATAAATACTGTCTCGATGGCACTGTTTAAGCCAATTATCTTGATGAGTACTTTGCGTTATTTTTCTGTGTTAGGAGATTTATTGAGATGAAGAAGTAGAAATTTTCGAAAATTTCTACTTCTCTTGCCGAAAAGCAATCAAGATCGATTTGTTGTCGCCTACGCGAAAGTGGTCACCTTCCAGGCTGGATAGTACATTCTCCAGCCGAAAACCAACCTCTTCGAGCATTGCGGCTACCTCTCCAAGCCTATAGATATAGTGCCTGGCGCTATGTTTGCTTGTCCGTTCGTCTTCCACCACGATATATTCCGCGTCTGCTATTCCAGCGATTGGATCGTAGTTTGTCTTGACGAGAAGGTACGCTTTCTTGCCATTGAGACTCACTTCCATCCACTCTCGTTCGCCGACGTTCAACAAAAAGCTCTCGGCGATGGCTTCAGACTCTATAATTAGCTTGGCGCCGGGAGCCATGCAGTGGCTTAGTTGCGAGAATAGCTGCTTCGTTTCAGAGATATTGAAGTAGCCAAAACTATTGCCCATACAAAAGGCACCACCAAATTTCTGGAAAGAAGTGGAAGAAAAATCTTGGCGTAGGTCTTGCTCGATAAACTGGACTGATAGCCGAAGTTCTTTCGCGCTTCTTTTGGCTTCTGCTATAAACTCTGGGCAAGAATCTAGCCCTGTAACTTTATAGTCGTGCATCGCCAAACCTAGGCTCAATCGTCCGGCTCCGCAAGGAAAGTCCAATAGATGTTCATTCGGACTGTCGGCAAACTGTTCCCGCAGAAAGTCCACTTCTTCGGCGGTTTCTTCAGGACTTTTAGCAGAGCGCCAGATGTCTAGAATCTGCCCTTTGAAAAAACTTTTGTCCAAAATAGCATTTCCCCTCTAAGGCACTTTGTCGGCGTTGCTTCTTAAGCTAGAACACCTCAGCTTTTCTGAACTATGACTTATTCATTCTTTCCGCTTTTTAGATGTTTTACTCTAGCCAAAGTATGAAGCATCAGTGCACACTCTATTTCTTCGCCGTTTCTCAATACGGATACGGTTGCTTCCGCTATTACAAGAGTTCTGCCGACCTTAATAACATTACCTCTGGCTATGAGCTTTTCACCGCGAGCGGGCTTTAGAAAGTTTATTTTGAACTCGGCGGAAACGCACTCTTCATCTGGCGCCAGCACTGTATAGGTAGCATAGCCGGAAGCCGAATCTGCTGCCATAGCTACCATGCCGCCGTGGAAGAGTCCGTGCTGCTGCCTGACCATATCGCTGTAAGGTAGATGGGCTTCGACATGTCCTAGCTTTATGACTGGTAGCTCCCCGCCTAATCTCTTAAAGCCCTGATGTTCGAAACTATTTCTCACTTTCTGTTCGAAATGAGGATCTAGTTCTTTAAGCGGGGCTCTAGAGGCGGAGGCAAATACTGTCATTTGTGAGTTTCCTTTTAGATGGTTTCACTTGCGCATGCTTGGAGGCAGGCTTATTTTAGCAGGTCACAGAAGCCCAACCGCTATACCAATCGCTAATCCAGCCGCTAGCCCAGCCGCTAGCCCAGCCGCTAGCCCAAGCGCCAACCCAGCCGCTAGCCCCAGCGCTAGCCCAACCGCTATTTTTTGACCGATTTTTCTCTCTCTAGCAATACGCGCTTACGCTCAATTCCCCATCTGTAGCCTGATATCTCTCCGCTCTTTCTTACCACCCGGTGGCAGGGGATGGCTATGGCGAGCTTGTTAGAGGCGCAAGCCGAGGCTACGGCTCGCACCGCTTTTGGTGCGCCAACCAGGTTCGCTAATTCTTGATAAGAGATTGTTTCGCCAATTGGAATTTGTCTGAGTGTATTGTAAACACGGCGTTGAAACAGTGTTCCTTGGATATCGAGCGGTAGGTCGGCGATTTTGGAATCGAGGCTGGGGCTTTCAATCTGTCCGACAATCTTGCCTACTACGTCGTCAAAAGTACTATCGGCTCCTATGATGTCAGCATTGGCGAAACGTTCTTGTAGATCGTCCAAAAGGGCATCGGCGCAGTCTCCAATGAGAATGGCGCAAATGCCTTTGGTGCTTCTAGCCACCAATACTTCTCCTAGATTAGAGGTGCCCACTGCAAAGAATATTTGTGTGCCCTGACCTTTCTTCTTGTATTGCTCTGGTTTCATACCAAGAAGCTCGTTTGCTTTCTCATAGAAACGACCAGTTGAGTTGTAGCCGGCTTCAAAGAGGGCTTCTGTCATGCCTTTGCCCTCCTTGAGAGCTCGTTCTAGTCTTTCTCGACGTTCGCAAAGAGCGTACTGGCGAGGGGTCAGTCCAGTGGTCTCCTTAAACACGCGGTGCAGATGATGGGGGCTAACGCCGCAATGCTTCGATAAGTCCGAGAGAGATGGCAATGTTTCAGCCTTTTCAATGAGCCTGCAGACTTTCTCAATTATTGTCAGTGTGCTTGATGTACTCAAAGTGCTTAATGTACTCAAAGTGCTTAATGTGCTTAATGTACTCAGTGAACTCATTGAACTCAATCTACTCCCCTTCACTAACTAGTTAGTTTGCTTACACCTCGCTGCAGCAATAGCAGTTTATTGCAAGTGAAGAAGAATTCTGCTCCCGATCTTGCTCAATTTAGACGACTGCTTGTTTTAGTCGTCTTTGTAGGGACATAGCGACTTTCAGCTTCTCTCGATGCTGGTCCACTGTCTTTTGCCCTTCCTTAACAGGATTTTCGGCGAAGAACTTTTCAGCTTCCAGGCTCAGTTGCTCGTCAATTAGTCCGGTGATGCCTTCCACAAGGCGGGTGATAATCAGGGCGGGGAACTTGGCTCTGATTTCGCTCCAGTTATCTTGGACGAACTGCCAGCCTATCTTTCTGCCCCAGGGATTAAGCATCAGGTTGCGCACCAAATATGGAGCATTCTGGCTGCGAATCTCGCCGGTCAGGGTCATAGAAAGGGTTCTTTTCAGCAAATCTTCTTGTTTAAACTGGGCTAAAGCCTGCATGTATCTCTCTTTCTCTTGCGGTGATTGAGCCGCTAGATATTTGGCGTTAAAAGCATTGTAGCGATTCTCATCGCCGCAATATGCTAGTACAGAAAGAGCTGCCGAAAGTATATCGGGCGGCAAGTTGTCGCCGTTCTTTTCATAGAGTTCGCTTAGTTGTTTCTGTATTTCTTTGTCATCACCGGTGGTGCCAATAGCTTGTAGCGCTAACCCTCTGAGCTGTTTGATCTGCTCGCTTTCGCCGGGCATCTCCGCCAGCCCTAGGCAGCTGATGGTGGGTTTGAGCAGTTCCAGGGTCAAATCTCTGATGGCGGCGGTGCTGGGGAAGTAAACTCTCTCGAGATATTGCAATGATGAGATAATCAGAGCCCAGACATTTTTGTCGCCTTCCAGCCGGAAGAGTTTCAGGAAGTCCAGATATTCCGGCAAGGTTGCAGTGCCGTTTACGGCTAGTGCAAAAAAGTCGTTGATCAGATTAAAGCGTTCCAGTGTACTTAACGGAACATCTGTTTGCTTTACATGACCCTGTGCCGGAGCGGCGAATTGTTCTTGCAGGGCACTCTTGAAGCAGTTCATTAATGCACTATCGTAGTGCACACGGTAGAAGCCGCTGCCGCCAGCATTGACAACCAACAGTTTCAGGTCTGAAGCTTCTGCTATCACCTTGTTTTCTTTAGAACTTTGGCTGAGCAGCTCATTTAAGTCCAGGTTCGCTTCTTTTTCTTTGAGCAAATACTTGATCGTTTGGAAGCTCCCCATGCCACCGTTGGGCGCCTCTGGACTGCCGGTCTTAGCACCAAGAGCGACTTTGATTATCAGTGGAATCTGAAAGAGTGTGTCGGCGCTGTTTTCTTTCAAATAAAAGAAGCGTTCTTGTTTGAGCTTGATTGTGCCTGGCTTTTCACCTTGTTCGACTTTGACGAGCGGATAGCCTTCTTGGTAAATCCAGGAATCCATTATCCCGCCGACCGGCAGTTTGGCGCTCTCTGCCAGAGCTTGCCAGAGGTCGGCGGTTTCGGTATTGGCATATTTGTGTTTTTGCAGGTAAGCATTTACACCGGCTTTAAATTCACTTTCCCCGATGAACTGTTCAAGCATGCGCAGCACCGAAGCGCCTTTCTCGTAGGTCAATACGTCGAACATGCCGTTTGCTTCTTCCGGTTTAATTACCGGAAACTCGATCTTGCGAGTGGCAGAAAGTCCGTCTGTGGTCATTGCCGTCGCCCGTGAGACTCCGAAAGTCTCCCATCTTTTCCAAGATGGCTTGAAGTTGTCCACGGCAACCAATTGCATAAATGTGGCAAAGGCTTCGTTTAGCCAGATGCCGTTCCACCACTTCATTGTGGTCAAATTGCCGAACCACATATGGGCTAGCTCGTGGGCAATAACATCGGCAACTCTCTCTAGTTCCTGATGTGAGGCTCTATTGGGGTCAACCAAGAGGGCGTTTTCTCGGTAGATGACTGCCCCCAGATTTTCCATGGCGCCGAAGGCAAAGTCGGGAACGGCAATCATGTCCATCTTTTCGCCTGGATATTTGATGCCGTAATAGCTGTTGAAAAACTGTAGAGCAAAAGCGCCAATTTCGAGGGCGAACTTAGTCAGATTTCCCTTACCCTGGGGCGCGTAAACAGTGAAGGGTATGCCTTCTACATCAATAGTTTCTGATTTGTCGAAAGAGCCGACCAAGAAGGCGACTATATAGGTTGACATTTTCATGGTTTCTTTGAAACGGACGGTCTTAAGCGTCTGCCCCTGGTCATTGCTTTTCAGAATTTCTTCCGCTATTGGTGTATTTGAAATGACTGTAAGTGATTTTTCTACTGTCATCTCCAGCTGGAAAGTGGCTTTGAATTCTGGCTCATCGAAGCAAGGAAAAGCTCTTCTGGCATCAGTCGCTTCAAACTGAGTGAGGGCGATAAAGCTCTTTTCTCCCGTTTCGGGATGAACCTGTTCGCTGCGATAAAAGCCCCGCAATTTGTCATTGATATGACCAGAGAACTCAAGTGTGATAGTGGCTGCCCCTGGTTCTAAGGCTTCGGCAAATTCGATTGTCAGCCTTTCGAGCTCATGATTTAGTTCGATTTTGACCGGCTCTATTTGGCTGCCGTCCCTCGATAGAGAAGCATTCTCTATATCCAAATCCACCGCATTCATGACGATTTCGCTGATTTTTTCAGTTTCGCCTGCGTTTATCAGGACGTCAATTTCGCAGTTACCGGTGAAGGTAAAAGTTTGCAAGTCTGGGCAGAGGTGAATACGGTAACGTTCGGGCAAAACAGCTTTGCTCAACCTGTAATCATCACATTTGCCTGTGGTCACTTGCTTTACCTCTTATTTGATTTGGATGTTTATTTTTCTTCGGCTACTAATTTATTTCGGCTGCTAATTTGTTTCGGCTGCATGCTTCAATTCAGACTTGAATTTGGTCCAAAATTTGGTCCCAAATTTAGTTTGAACAAGCGCGAGTGCTTATTCTACTCTTTTCGCTTAATAATAAAGTTAAGGCAAATCGCCCCCGTACCAGGTACCATATGCAAATCAAACTGCGCTGCCGGAAGCTAACCGGGGAAAGCGACGTTTTGGAATAGGACCTGTCAAGGGTGATTCAACCAGAAGGAGTTAACATGGTGGAAGTACAGGCATTGGCCGTAGAAAAGGTCACCGAGCTTGCCCGTCAGTTCAGAGTCGACAGTATCAGATCGACCACTGCTGCCGGCTCCGGTCACCCCACATCCAGTATGTCGGCAGCCGATCTCATGGCCGTGCTCATGACAGGCTATCTCAAATATGATTTTGACCGCCCCGATTACGCCTATAACGATCGCCTCATCTTTTCGAAGGGGCATGCTTGCCCGCTTCTCTATTCTATGTACAAAGCCGCCGGTGCTATCGACGATAAAGAACTGATGAGCTTGCGCAAGTTCGGTTCTCGTTTGGAAGGTCACCCGGTTCCCAAAATTATTCCTTGGGTCGATGTTGCTACCGGTTCGCTCGGGCAGGGACTGGCTCTGGGCGTTGGCATGGCCTTGAACGGCAAATATCTAGATAAGCTCGATTACAAGGTCTGGGTTTTGCTTGGCGATAGCGAGATGGCTGAGGGGTCGGTCTGGGAAGCCATGGCTTGTGCCTCTCATTACAAGCTTGATAACCTGGTGGGCATACTCGACATGAACCGCCTCGGTCAAAGAGGCGAGACCGCCCTTGGTTGGAATTCGCATGCTTATGCCGAACGCGCCAAAGCCTTTGGTTGCCATGTGATTGAAATAGACGGACATGATCTCAAGCAAATAGACGACGCTTACAAAGCCGCCGTGAAAGTGCAAGGTCAGCCGGTTTTGATTATCGCTAAGACCGAGAAAGGTCATGGTATTCCTCTCACAGCCAATCAAGATAACTGGCACGGCAAGCCTCTTTCGGCCGAACAAGCCCAGGAAGCAATCAAGCTCCTCGGCGGTGAGTCAAGTATCACTATCAAAGTAGCTGCTCCACCGCAAATGCCGGCTAAGGCTCAGCTTAGTGCTGAAATTACTGGTTCGGGCAAGTATGCCGCCCCTCACTATTCGGCTCCTGCCGCCACCCGTGAAGCCTACGGCGATGCTCTCAAAGCCCTCGGTACTGCTTACGCCGATGTCGTCGTCATCGATGCTGAAGTCTCCAACTCAACCTATGCCGAGAAGTTCGCCAAAGCATTTCTAGACCGCTATTTTGAAATGTTTATAGCCGAGCAGCTGATGGTCGGTGTTGGTCTTGGTTTGGGCACAAGAGGCAAGAAAGCCTTTGCCTCTACCTTTGCCGCCTTCCTCTCGCGTGCCTACGATTTCATCCGTATGGGTGCCATCAGCCGCGGTACCATAAAGCTATGCGGTTCCCACGCCGGTTGTTCAATTGGTGCTGATGGTCCATCTCAAATGGCCCTGGAAGATATTGCCATGATGCGCGCCATCCACGGCTCGACCGTGCTCTATCCCACCGACGCTGTTTCAACAGCTCGTCTGGTGGAAGCGATGTATCATCTGGATGGTATCTCTTACATGCGCACAACAAGGGAAAAGACCAAGCTTCTCTATAAAGAAGACGAAACCTTCCCGATTGGCGGCAGCAAGGTGCTTTATTCATCTAAAGATGATGCAGTCACACTTATTGCCGCCGGCATCACCTTGCATGAATGTGTGAAAGCCTATGAAGAGTTGAAGTCGCAGGGTATCAATGTACGAGTCATCGACTTGTATAGTGTCAAACCTATCGATGTGAAAACTCTAGAGACCGCTGCCAACGAGACTGGACACCTGGTTGTGGTGGAAGATCACTGGCCGGAAGGCGGACTCGGCGACGCAGTCCTCGATGCCTTTGCTGCTCAGCCGCCGACCAGAGGCGAGAAGATCTCCTCCAAGAAGATGCCCAATGTGGTCAAAATTGCTGTGCGCGAAATGCCCGGCTCGGGAGCTCCCCATGAGTTGATGGACGCCGCTGGCATCTCCGCCCCGCATATTGTGGCTACAGTTAAAGCTCTATTGGGATAAAGCTCTATTTGGATAAGTCCAATCTAGATTAAGGCCAATATACGCTAAGTCCAATCTAGACTAAGCCCAAGCTAGATTAAGACCAGTCTAGGCTAAGTCTAAAGAAAGAGAAGGGGAAAGACATTTCCCCTTCTCTTTCTTGCTTTTGACAGCCCGATCTTGTCCAGTCTTCTCTCTTTTCGGGTATATATCGTCTATGGTTTCAAGAAATGACGAGCCTAGAGAAAAGCATGAGAGCGCTCAAATTGGTAAAGGCGTTCTTTCTTCCGAGTTGTCTATGCTCGGCGGCAGCCTGCTCTCTAGTCCTGAGGCCAGGCAACCTTTTCAGCATCGAGAAACGGCCAAGACCACAGAAGCCCCTGGGCTAAATAACTTGACCCTGGTCGGTGATGACTCCAGCACCAAGGCTAAAGACGGCTATCGCGGCAAGCCAGCCGACCAAGGTAGCTCTTTTTCGCCCAGCTTAGACTCGTCCTTTGGTGACTTTACAATTTCCGGTAAAAACGAGTTCAATCAGTGGGCCGGCAACCGGGCTAGGGCTCATAATCTTGTTGAAGACAGTAGGCGCGATCTGACTGAAGAGAACGCTTTCCGCCATACAATTACCTCGGCAATCTATGCCATGAAGTATGGTGAGCGCACGTCCCTTGAAATGGGCTGGATGAATGAGCAGAAAGACTTCAATCTCTACTCTTCATATCGGGGCAAGATTGACCTGGCCAAAATAGCCGATACTAATGCCGATCTGCTCAATAACAGGGCGGGGGTGGAAATAGCCAGGCGACTCATGCAAGAAAAAGGCGAAGATAAGGTGACGGTCAAAGATATCGAAGACGCCGTCATCAAAGCCTTGAAAGAGGGCAAGTTGGTCACCCGGCCGATGCAAGAACTGCAAAGCGGCAGATTAGCGGAAGAGATGCTGAGCTATAGACGTATGCCTGATTTAATTAAGTGGCAAGCCGAGAATGGTCCCACTGAGCAAGACCGCCGTGCCGCCCGTGCAATAGTTAGGGGGCGCAGGCTCTAAATATAGCCTAGAGCTAGAGCCAGACTGACTGCTAAAAGCATGATCGAGGCAAGAATTTCGATTTGTCTAATTGCCACTTTCTTGAGAAGTTTGCTACCAAATATGGTGCCAAGCAGTGCCGCTATGGTTGCGGCAACTGTAATCGGTAGCTGTAATTGGCAACTGTTATTGCATAGATTAAGGCTGCTTTGGTAAACCATAAGGCGCATGAGGTCTACCAAAAAGGCGAGGGCTGCGCCCGTGGCCACCAAGGCTTCTTTACTCAAGCCCATTCTTAAGAGAAAGGCTGTACGAAAGGCGCCCTGATGCCCGGAAAAACCACCAAATAGACCGCTTAGGGCTCCACCTGCGGCTAGCCAGAGAGTTTGCTTGGTCTTTGGCAGCTTGAATTTTTCGGCTAGCTTAAGCAAGTCTACTATGGCGAAAACTGCCATCAGTAGAGCCATAGGCAGTTTAGGCGCCTGTGTCAGTACCAGCAGTTTTGCACCAAAATAGGAGGCAATAAAGGCTGGTAGTCCGAATTTAAGAAGGATCGGGCCGCTAGTGTGGCGAAAAGTTAGGCAGAGTTTGCCGGTTGAATTGATAAAGTGCACCAGCGCGGTTGTCGCAATGGCATTCGGTAAAGGTAGAAAGACAGCCAGGACCGGCAGCAAAACGGTACCAAGTCCAAAGCCGGTGAAGAAAGTCAATAAAGAGGCGCCTAAAGCCGCCAAAGCCGCTATGATTATTTGTGGGTCCATACTTCTTGTTATACTCCAACTATCATGAGTAATTCTATGCACGATGTAATTTGGTTTGTAGCCATAATAGGGGTCTATTTTGCCCTTCAGCTTTGGATATTGCCCAAGATGGGCATTGCCACCTGAATGTCGAAGAGCTGTTCGGTCGAACAGCCGGGAAAAAAAGAACAGAGACCAGAACATAAAACAGAACATAAAACAGAACTGAAAGCAGAACAGAAGTCAGAACAGAACTCAGAGTAGAAAAGTCTGCAGGCAAAGTCTGACAGTGCCGGGACGCCGGCAAGTGACTCTGTAAATCTAGAACATGAAAATTGAATTGTATCTGCTCTGAGTTATTACTGTTTTGAATGGCAGGTCAGTCTGGGGCTTTCGGCAGTTCGAACCAAAAATTAGAGCCGGCTCCCTGGTGGCTAATAACGCCCATGTTGCCGCCATGTTTTTCCACAATCTGTCGAGCTGCCAGAATCGTGCCGGCGCCGCCTTCGCCTGTGACGGTGGGCTGTCTGAGTGGGTCAAAGAGAGCGTCTTTTTGATCTTCGGTCATGCCTGGGCCACGGTCGATGATTTCCACTCTTGCTTTGTTGCCGACATCAATAACTTGCACTCTTACCTTGCTGCCCTGGGGAGAAAAGCGTACAGCATTGGCAAAGAGAGTCATGACCACGGTCATCAGTTTTTCTTCGTCCACCATGACGGCAAGTTCGGGACCGTTTATTTCTAAAACAAGCTCTTTCTCTCTAATTTCATAAAGCATGGCCATGAGCGCTTGCTGCAAGAGCGCCATAATATTGTTTGGCGCCACATCGAGGGCGAATGTGCCCGATTGCAGCTTGTTCACCTCAAGAATGCTTTCGATGGCGGCAAGCATTTCATGAATGTCTTTGAGAATGGTCTCGGCGCGCCTTTTACCTTGTTCGTTGAGGTTGCCGTGTACACCTTCCAGAGTTAGTTCGATGTGCATCATGATGGCTGCCAGAGGGGCTTTTAATTGTACCTGCACGCTGTCGATAAACTTTTGACGCATGCGCTGCAGTTCAAAGCGCTCTGTGGTATTAATGACGGTGCCAAGGTACATTGGCAGTCCGCCTATATTGACACGTTTGAGTGAGAATTCGATTGGTATTTCGCGCTCTTTGGCTGTTAATACACGCATCTGCGTTTTCTTGTCTATGTAGGCGGCAAAAGCAGAGTCACCGCTGGCGCCCACCCTTACATCCATAGGAAAAACCGTTCGTATCAATCTTTCCGAAAGTCCGAGGGCGCCGGTTTCCATGAGATTTTCCAGGAATTTGTTGGCAAAGTCTATTTTTCCGTCCACGCTGGCCAGAAAAAGCCCCATTGGTATACTTTCCATAAGAAAACGCATGGTTTCTCGCGCTTCTTTGTATGGGTCTTCACCGCCTTTAGGCTTGATATGGTCTTGCGCCACCATGAGCATGGCATTGTCCATGTCGGACCATTGCGCCGTCCAGTACATGGGCACAACAATAGAATCACGCCTCACTACCCGGCATTCGAACTGGGTCGGTTGTTTCATGAAAGTTGCCGAGAGCAGCGCTTGCTGGGCCGACATCATATCTTCGGGGTAAAGAATGTCGAAGATAGAGCGCCCAACCAGTTCGTCGGCAGACAGCTTCCAGGCTTCAAACGAGTTCTGGCTGATGCTGAGTACTTTTCCGTTACCGTCTACCGAGGCAATGACTTCCATTATATTTTTTGCTTTTCGTTACTAAGTAAGCAATTAAAGGCGCTTTGGCAAATGCTACCACCCGGCTTAATATGCGGTCAATAACGATCCAAAACGATCCATAGCTCTAAGTGCTTAGCAGAAAAACCACTGTTCGGCACGCAATAATTCTACGGCTATTTCCCTGATTCTAAGAGCAAAGGCAAACTGCCTCTGTTCTAATTCGGTAAGGCTGGATATAAGCAGCTCGCCCTTTTGATCGCGCAGAGGATAGCGCAAAGGCGTATTCCAGAAAGGTAAGCGCCCCGGACCCGGCTCCGATTGGCTGGGCTCTCTTTCACAGAACGGAATAGCGCCATATTCTTCTTGCCAGTCGGCAAGAATTTGTCCTACCTTTTCAACTGCCTTTTCTAATATTCGGTGTCCTTCTTCCGAACTGTAACCGGCGTCTCTTTCAAAGATGTCCGGATTTTTCATTTTGGCTCGGTCCATCGCCTGTCTGACCATTTCTTCGCCGTTGATCTCGGTCTTGTTATCTCTTGGTCCGACTGTAATATTGGCAAAAAGCTCGGTCATGATGCGCAAAACCCGCGTCACTGCCAGGTGAGTGCGACGGATGCCGTTCAGGGCTAAGGTGCGTACTTCGGGCAGTAAAATCTTGTAGCTGTCGCTAAAGCTTGCCATAGCCGATTCGAGCGAATCATATATGGTCGGGTCTTCGAAATAAGCTTCGGTAGATGGACCTCTGATCAAAGCTATTTTGGCAAAGCCATCTGGATTATTGTAATTAATCGAATGATCGCCGGCGATGAGGGCGTGGGCAATAACCGAGTCGCGTACATCTGGATGCGGCACATACCAGTCTTCTATTTCGATGGCCGAGAGCATCTCTCTTTCTTCTTCGGTGAATTTGATAGTGAGCAGATCATCGCTGAGATGCTCTTTCTGGTAGGGCAGTCTGATTTTGCTATAGATTGAAATTACGCGTCTATTGCGCTTATTTTTTGCCTGTTCTATGGTATTGCCGCGGGCAATCAGGCGATCAAAGGGCTCCAGATCAAACTTGCGGCAAAGCAGCACGGCTACGGTGCGGGCCATAAATTCAGGCGGCGCTATTTGGTGCTGCTTTACAGCTAGAACAATCCTTTCCACTATCTTTATTTCTTCCGGATTGTCGGGGTCGAAGAAATAAGAAAGCACCTGGGCGGCGGCTTGGGCGCCATGCACATTATGAACAATGAAATTGCCGCGGTTCTTTACCGCATCCGAGAAGATTGAGGCGATCATGGCGTCTCGCGCTTCTTGCGGACTCAGCTCCAAGATACGACAAGCTTCCAAAACCTGGTCCAGTTCGCCGCGGGTGTGCTTCCAATTCATATTCCATTGGTAACCACCGCCACCGGCCTGGCAATCGGCATCTTCCAACTTCAAATAAGCTTCGCGCACCAGGGCGAGGCAATGCCAGATCAAATCTTTGTCAGCCCGGCTTAAGTCTTCTGCTTCGATTTTGGCATAAGTGTTTGTCACTTTGCCGTCGGTGCCAAGTACCGGCACCTCGGCTAGGTCTTCACGCAAAGAGGCCAGGGCGGTTTCTTCGTTTTCGAGGGGCGGAAAGAGTTCTTTCCAGCGGCCAAAGCCGGAAAGCTCGTTTAAGCGTTCCTTTCCTGTTTGTTTTGTTGCCTTGGCTTCAGACACGACCCAACCTGTCTCTAATTGAGTTGCCTATTATCGCATGGACCGGGCCGGCAAGAACACGTCCTGGCATTCCCCGTTGCCGTTAATTTGCCCGGCGAAGCGGTAATTTTCCTGCAGGGCGGCTTTCAGTTTGGCGCTCCATTGCATGGCGTTTCTTGTACCGTCCAGCTCTTTGTGGTTCATGACTACTGCGGCATACTGGCAATGGTTGAGCTTTTCGGTCATTTGCTCGGCTTGCTTGCCGTCTCTGCCGAGCACTTGAATAAAGGTGGTTATGTCTACCGGCTCGCTCTCGGCGCCAAAAAGTACCCCGTAGCCGCCGTCTTCGGCAAGAATGCTTTTACCGGTTACTAGCCCGCGAAAGGTTTCAAGACTGATTGGTTTGTCAAGGTGTGGCTTGTCTGAGAGCTTGGCGGGGTTGAACTGCGAGTAAGCCAGAAAAGACAAAATCAGGGCTGAAATAACATTGGTGCAGGCTGTTGCTATTTTGTACAGTTTGCCGCCTAAGCTAGGGCTTTTTATAGACCAATCGAGTGCCAGGGCGATGAAGAGCGGCAGGGGAATGAGGGCAATAAGAAAATGATTGACATTGGAATATTCGGTGCCGGCGGTGTAGAGAGTAACTGGCAGGCTAGTGATGAGAAGCAGGGCGGCAAGGACTAAGCTGGTGCTCTTTTCTTTGTCTTGCTTGCTTATAAGCGGAGCCAAGAAAGACAAAGAAAAGAACGCCATGGCAAACTTGGGAAGATCACCGAGCATTAGAGTGAGGCGATCGACTAAATATTGCCATTGAAAAGGCATATGAGAGGCAAAGCGCATATGGGCGATGAAACCGCCGGCGGTGGCGAGTTGGCAGATGCCAATTTGGGCTGCCAGACTTAGGGTGAAAGTACCAGCCATAATTGCTAGTCCTTTCCAATTTTTTTGCAGCAAAAGAAAGAGACAATAAGAGGGGGCAAACAAGGCAGAGGGCTGCTTTGTCATCGTCGCTAAACTAAGTGTGACTGCGCTAAAAATAAGATTTGACTTTCGTTTCCAACCGGCAAAGAAATAGAGCGAGATAAGGGTGAGGCAAAGTGATAGTTCGTCTACCCGAGCCTTAGCCGCCCAGAGCCAGACAGCCATAAAGCTCATAAAAAGAGCACTGCTCGTCATGGCGCTGAGTTTTGATAGTTTCAGTCGGCGCAAAAATAAATAGTAAAAGAGAGCCGAGCCCAGCGCCGTCAAAAGAGAGAAAAGCCTGGACAGTCTATAGCCCTCTGAAAAAAACATGAGGGGTGCCGTGGCGAGAAAATAGAGGGGTGGATAGATGATGACGGCAAAAGGGCTTTCGCTCAAACTTTCTAAGGGATAAGGATTTTGCCCGTGAAAGATGCGACTGGCAGCCCAAAGGCAAGGGCCTTCGTATTCGATGGCCATCTCTTTTTGTAGGGCATAATTGCCATAGAGAAAATAAGAAAAGATAAGTCCCGCCGAAAGCAGAACCAAGCTAGCCACCAAATACGGGGAGCCTAAATGCTTTGTCCGTTCTTGAGAACCCAATCTATACTCCTGCGCATACCTTCTTCCAGTGCGATGGTTGGCTTATAGCCGAGCTCTTTTTCCGCCAAGGCGACAGAGCAAGCAATATTTTTATTCATTTCAGATAAAACATGGAACTTTTGATGATAGAGACCCAAGCCCTGCAAGGTGGCATCTATGCCTAAGGCTACCTCTGAAGCTAGATCGGGCAGGTGCATTCTAGTGCCTTTGCATTTGATGTTGAAATCTTGGCTGAGCACTTTTTCAATAGTGTCCACAATAAAGTTCATCTTATAGGGCTCCTGGTCGGCGATCCAATAGGTGCGACCGGCTGCTTCCTTTACTTTCTGGCAAAGCAAAAGACCCTGGCAGATATTGTCTACATAAGCCATCGATCTAAGATTTTCGCCGGAGCCGACTATGGGGGCTTTGCCGTTTTTGACCATGGTGAAAAAGAGAGTTTGGCGGGCCGGTTGACCTATGCCATAGAACCACGGTGGTCGAATAATAACTGTTTCCAGCTTGCCTTCGCGTCCGGCCTGGTTGACTAAATCTTCGGCTAATTTCTTGCTCTTGCCGTAGTTCATATAGGGGTTGTACGGGCTATTCTCGTCAAAGACGGTGCTGCCGGCTTTGGCTATCCCAATTGGTGAATTGGAGGAAACATGGATGAAGCGTTTGACGCCTTGTTTCTTTGCCTCATCGAGCATTCTTCTTGTCCCTTCCACATTGACGTCATAAAACTCCTTGACGCCGCGGCTAGGATGAATGATGCCGGCCACATGAAAGACGGTTGCGCCTTCTGCATTTTTGAATAATTGGTGGAGATTGTGACCCTGAGGGTCACTGGCGGCAAGATCTCCCTTTACCAGTTCCAGGCTGCCTGCAGCCTCTTTGACCAGTTCTTTTAGTTTGCCGTCTTCAATTAGATTGGGTAGGCAGAGGGCGCGCACTTTCTCGCTCTTCACTTCTTTGAGGGCAGCCACTTCCGGCATGCCGGTAAGTAGGGTCTCTAAGAGCCTGTTACCGAGCCATCCTGGAGTGCCTGTGACGATAGCGAGGCTCATTCTCATTCTCCTTTTGCTTGGCGATTTTCTACAAAGTTGAGAGCATTGCGTCTTGCTATTGCCATGATTGTGCCTTGCGGGTTGATACCCGGCGAGTCAGGCAGCATACTGGCATCGGCAAGGTAGAGATTTTTGAAGCCGTGTACTTTTCCGAAAGAGTCGGCGGCGCATCTTTCGGGGCGCTCACCGATGGGGCAAGTGGAAAAGCCATGTACAGTGGTGAGACTGAGGGCAGACCTTGGTAGGCTTTCATCCAGCCACCTCACTGCTTCCAATTCGGCATTGATTTTGGGCAGTCCGAAGACGCAGGGATAGACTTCTTTAGCTCCGGCTCTCAAAAGCAAGGTGGAAAGTCGTGCCAGCCCTTGGCTCAAGTGTCTGATATCGACGTCTGAAAGCTCATATTTTAACTTGGCTTCGCCGTCCGAGCTGAGAGATGGACGAACGGTACCATGGCCGGTGCCGCGCACGCCTACATAGTAGCTGGCCATATTGCGATATTGTCTAATCGATTTTGAGGTTTCCAGCCAATTGTCGGCTAGGTTTACCGAGAGATGACCGACCGAAAAGAAAGAACCACCCATTGAAATATCCGGCCAAAATTCTTTCACTTGCAAAAGGGGCATGACTGAATTTTGGGCATTGATTTCTTCGTCGAACAAAGCAGTAACTTTGAGCATCGGATGAATCTGGAAAGTGTCGCCGATATGCTCTCTGATGCCGCTTTTGCGCAAGAGCGCCGGTGTTTGTGTGGGACCGGCACAAACAAAAATATGGTCTGCATCGATGCGCACCAGTGAGGCACTGCCGTCCGCACCTACCACATCGGCGAGGACGCCGGTGGCTTTGCCGCCGCTCTTCAAAATTAGTTTTACTTTGGCGCCGGTCAAAAAACGCGCCCCTTTCGCTTCTGCTTGCGGAATCAGTGAAACGCTCACCCCTTGTTTGGCGCCTTTCGGGCAGCCGGTGGCGCAGGCATTGGTATTGACGCAGCCTGAGGCCGCTCTTTTCACTTCCTGGGACGACCAGCGCATAGCTTCTATGCCGCGGTGAAAGACTTGGGTCGATTTTGGCCATTCTCCATTTCGACCCTGTACCAAGAGTTTGGCTTCGGCCCAGTCAAAATGTTCCTCTAGGCTCTCTAGGCTGAAATCGTGCAAGCCAAAACGGGCTTGCCAGCGCAGCAAAAATTCCGGTGGCAGACGGTGCCAAAAACCCGAATTGATCTCGGTGCTGCCCCCCAGACAACGTCCTTCGACATAGCCGATGGGCACACTGCCCATTATCGGCATCATGCCGCGGTTTCTATAGAGCAGATTCATTGCTTTGGTGGGTGGTTGTCCGTAGCTGTCCAGCGTATGTCTTTGTCCTTCTTCTAGAACCAGCACTTCAAAGCCATGCTCTGCTAATGTATAGGCCACAGTGGCACCGCCGGCGCCACTACCTATGATCAAGACTTGTTCACGTTCACGTTCACGTTCACGTTCGCGTCGTTTTTCTTGCGTTCCGCTCATGCTTGCCGCTCCGCTTGCAGGGCACTTTGCACGCCTTCATCTTCGAAGTAAGCTAAAAGAGCAATACTGCGCAGCGGCTTGAAGAGTTTGCGGGTCAAGCCGATCTTGCCGAAAGACCAGGCTTTGACAATAGCTTGTCTCTTGGCTAAAGAAAGATTTTCGAAGGCATTGAAATTGGTCAAGACAACAATCGTGCGAAAGCCGATTATGCCTATTTTGAGCATGGTGCAGAGTTTTCTCGGCAAGGAAGATACTTCCCGGCAAAGAAAGAGGGCCGAGTCTTCCAAGGCTTGCTTTTGCTTGTCTTCCTCTTTCAAGAAGATCTCTCCGGGCGGCATAATCATGGCTTCGGCCAGCTTTGTCCAGAAGAGGCTGGGTTGGAAGCAGAGTGTTTCGCTCTTGATGCGAGGGGTCGAGGTAATTAAAGCCACATCGGCAAATTTTTCCAGATCTTGCCTGGGCAAAGGTTTTGCTTCCCAGGCAAGAGCGGCGGTGGTGCCCAGTTCCACACCGTAACGGGCCATGGCAATAACGCCCCAAATGGTGACGGTGGCATAAAAAATCAGATGCACGACTACTGCGTAAGAAAGCGCTGTATCGGCTTCTACCGCCGTTGTCGAAAAGGGCATTATTGTCTCAAGCAACTGACTGGGAATGAAGGGGGTGAGCAGTCCGGCTCCTTGTTTGCTGGTCACCGCCTGCAAGGCTTCGGCGCAGCATTTATGATAGACAGCCAGATAGCCCGGGGTGGAAGGGACAAGAATGCCGAGATTGGTGAATGCCATCACCGCCAGTGCCTTGACCGGGCTGAAAACAATTTGAAAGCAAGGTAAAACCAGGGCAAACATCAAGCCTTCTATGCCCCAGATGAGAAAGCTCAGCATCAGCACCAAGAGCGCCGATGCCCCGCTGCGCAAGCAGCCGAAACCGCGGGTCACCTGAGTGGTCAGGGCGAGAGCCTTATGGTGTAAATTTCTGCCGAAAGGATGACTCAGCTGTGAAGCCAAAGAAAGCGACAGCTGCGGGAAAATTGCTAGGACAAGAACACAGGGCAGGACCATGGCAAAAATGAGGGCGGCAATCTGAGAAGCTGAGGTCATCCAGCTTTGGGTCGGGGTGATAAAGCTTGCTAAAACGAAAAGAGTAAGAATCGTCAGACCGTCAAGCAGTCTCTCTAAGAAGGTGACGGTAAGAGCTAGGGCATAGGGCAGACCGGTGCGTTCGGCCAACATACCGGCTCGGGCGAACTCTCCCAGTCGGGCCGGCAAGATATTGTTGACTGCATAACCAACGGCAATGATGTTGCTGGCGGTGGCGACGGTGAGGTTGGCCTCGCTTTCCACTAATTTTTGCAGTCTCAGGCCTCTGAGCAACATGCCGACTGTATATGTGGCGACAGCAAGTGGAATCCAGGGCAGCCAGACAGCTGTGGCAAAGGCATCATAGACAACGTTCCATCTAATTGTCCGGGCTGTCATGATAAGCAGGGCTGCGCTCACCGCCAGTCCTAAAAAGACTACGGTGCCGCGACTTTTAATAATCTTAGTAAGGTTCGAGGCCACTTAGCTTCCACATAAGTCAGGTAAGATCTTCCCTGAGAGTGTTAATTAAACTCTCTTGAAAAGCCTCTGTGTAATATTTTCTTACTGTCAAACTTACTATCTGGAAGGTAAACGTGGCGGAGATGGACAATTCAAGCAGCCAAGAAAACGACAATTCTCAAGTTGGTGCGACAGGCCAAGTTGTGGATGAGTCGTCTTTGCGACAATATTTCAGGCGGGTCTTGAATGTTTCGGCCGGGGGTGGTCGTAAGCAGCTAAAACAGGCAAGAGATCGCATATCGGGTCGTCTGCGTGATCGGTTGTTGCAGACTCAGGGGGGCGAACGCGAGAAAATTGAAAAAGCCATGGTGCTGGTCAACACAGCCTTCGACTGTCTCAGTCGTCAGGAGCGTTTTCTCGAGTATTTGGAGCAGATAAATAAGGGAGAAGCCAATTTTCTCTCTATCGAAGAGGTTCCGCCCGAACTGGGTGCGCCGGTAAAGCCGCCATCTGCGCGCCTTATGGAACGTCGTCAGGCGCATACGCAAGAGCGGGTGGAGCGTATTGCCAGTTTGATAGTCGATGCCGTCAGATCTGCCGGTTTAGAAGAGTCGCATCGCCAAACCAAGATGGACGGTACTCTTCCCGACCCAGATCTCTTTTACGAGACAATTTACGATGTGGCTAGAAATGCTGGTCGGCGAGTCAAGAAAGAAGAATTGGCTCTTGCTGAGAAGAGCGGTAAATTCGACCTCACCGATGCCACTGCCGAAGAACTGGACGCTCTCATAGAGGACACCGCCGACATTGTCGCCCACAAAGAGTACGACCGACTCGAGTATTTGGCCGCACAGACTGAGCCTCCCAAGGCAAAGAACAAGGCAACTGCTCTGGTTTTGGCTTCTTTGATCTTGTTTTTAGTTGGTTTTTACGGCTGGTATGCGATGACTAATGGGCCAACCATGGTCAAAATGGCTGAAGGCGACGGCAAAAGTAAGCAAATTTTGCCCAATTCAAACGATACCCAGCAAGCTGAATTTCTTTTTGATCCTGGTTTTCAGGTTCGCCCACTGAAAGAATTGACTGTCATCGATAAATTAGTGAGCACCGCTGGTTTTGCCGGTATCTCTGGTCCTCCGGTCAATAACGGCTCTCCGTCTGCTGCTAGTTTTAGCGTGGGGCTGAAAGCGGCGGTGGAAGGTCGCAACGACGAAGCTCTGCGTTACTTTGGCGAAGCCAAGAGAGGCGAGAATTGCCGGGCTGAAGCCTTATATTGCATAGGCACTATTGAAGCCGCACAAGGGCATTATGATGATGCTATAGCTTCATTTTCCAAATGTCTCATTCTCAACCCAGGTATTGCGCAAGCTTTCTATAATCGGGCTCTTTGTCATCATGCTCTGGCCAATAGTCTGGTGCATGAAGCCGATGCCGCTTTGGTGGAAAAGTGCAGCAGGCACCTGCAGGCTGCACTGAAGAACTATAGCCTGGCTTTGCAGGTGGATCCCCGTTTAAGTCAGGCTCTCTATAACCGCGCCTGGACCTATTATTTGCTTGGTAAGACCGCCGAAGCAATAGCCGATCTAGATAAGGCGCCGAAAGTGACACCCATGTTTACAGCGGCTGCCGAATACAATCGCAATTTGATCATCAATGCTGTCAGTCCGGCAAGCAATATGCCTGTGGCTGCTTCTCCGCCGGCAGCACCGGTCGGTCCCGCCGGTCCAGCCGGTCCCTCAAAATAGTTTGTTGGGCAGTCAGCTTGCTTGACCGCCTACGCCTAAGCCCAAGTCTAGGTCTGATTTTGAGGACTTGTCTTTGCCTTTGTTTGGAAAGAAAACAGCAAGCAAGCAGGATTTGAGAAAGTGGCTTGCTTTTCTTGTGTGCTCGGCGTCTACAAATGTGAAAAGAGTAAAAATGAAGGCCCATTCAAAGACGGGCAGATTGACCATATACTCGATGCCGAGGTGCAGAAACACTAAGCCGATGACCACCGCATAGCGGCATTCTTTCAAGAAAATTGCATTCCAGCCGAGAAATTCGATGATCAGAGTAAACCAATTGAGCAGCCAGAGCACGGTCATATTGTCTGAGACGAGAGGTAAGGGGAAGCGCAGCATGTCATCGAGTCTGGTGGCATAGTAAACCGCGGTACCGTCTAGCCACTGGTGACCTGAGATCTTGCACCAAAAGGTCTGATAATAAACCAGGGCGATTGAAACTTGAATCATGCGCTGAGCCCAGGGGCTCTTTTCTATGGGCAAAATGCCCTTTCTCTTGGCGATGAGAGAGTCTATCGAATAATGATCGCTGCAAGGAGAAAGTGCTAGAAAGATGCCGACAGCTCTGAGGAAAGCATCACCGCCGTTTATGTTGTAGGGATTGTGGTGGTGCATCGAGACCAGGGTGAGCCAGACTAGAAAGGCTGCCAGTCTGCCTTTGAAGCCTAGAATGAGCATGATTGAGAGCGCCGCTGCCAAGAAATAAATTATGGTATAGCTTTGCGCTTGCTGCGGAAAAAGCAAGAATAAATCTAGACGCGGTTCTCTGTGCCAGAAATGATTGATCACTGTGCTGATTCTGATCATCGAGTCTGGACCGTACCATTCTTCAAATCTTCCGGCTAGATGAATGAGAAAGATCTGACTGACGAGAAGACCATAAAGAATTCGGTAGATCGAGATGGTCTCGGTGCCCTGCGGCTCAAACCAGAAACGTCGCCATGCTTGCCAGATAGAAGCTAAGGTCATTGCAGGTCTCCTTCTTTGAAGCGATAGAAGAAAACATTATTCATGCGTGTGTGTTCAGGTAGATTCTCTACTTTGGTAAAGTGCTTTTCCGGGTCTGGAATGTCTGTCCAGAAAAGTTGCAGGCTGAGTGAGACAGGTTTGTTTGTGGGATTGAAGAACTTCTTGCCTACATAGATTGCAAAGTCGGGATGGAATTCTTTGTAGTCAGGCCAAGGCAGAGAATCTATGCTCCACTTGCGGAATTTTTCGTCTTTGAAGCGTTGCCAGAAGTCTAGTCTTTTCATGCGCGGCAATTCCCAGATTTTCTTGCTGCCGTCTTCAAAGGTGAGAATAGCCAGGGTATGAAAGTTGATATCTTTGATTTCTGGTGAAAACAGTCTCCAGTTTTGGTCGAGACCAAAGAATAACCAGGCTGTATTGATTGGCTCAATGATGCGTTTGCGAGTCTCGTTTTCGGGTGAGAGCCAGGCTATCAAATAAAAGAGATAGGTGCAGATAAAGAGACTTATGAACAGCTCTCTGCCACTAGTCTTGTTTGATAGCTTGTGATTGATTTCCATCTCTTGCATTTTCATTTCCTAACGGTCAACTAGTGTAACCTCAATTAGCCCTGGGTGTCTTTGTTTTCACTTTTCTCTTTCTCTTCTTGCGGTTTGTCTTTGTTTTCATCAAGTAAACGCCCGAGTAATTGCTTTAATTCGTTGCGGCTTTTGCTGTCGATAATCTGTTCATCGGCCAGACGTATGCGGCAGAGGCTGAGGGCGTGGTCGAATTGTCCTTGTGCATCTAAAATCCGCGCCATCTCTAGAACAATTGCTTCGTCTTTGCTCTCCTTTTTCAAGCTTTCGAGAATCGGTAAGGCTGCGGCAAAATTTTGGGTATGGGCGAGGGCTCTTGCGTAATGCAGCTTGTCGGTCTTGTCTAAGCCTTCAAGGGCTGCCAGCCTGCCATATGTGTCCACAGCTTCTTCGTTGAGATTGAGTTTTGTTTGGGCTGTGACAAGATATTTTAGGGCGCGACCATCTCTTGGCTGTCTTTCTGTAAGTTCAATCATGGTCAGTCTGGCTTTCTCGAAATCGCCGCTCTGCAGGGCTTGGTAGGCCAGGGTCGATAGTTTGTCATTGGTGTAATTTTTATAGAGATCGTGGGCACTCTTGGGCAGATCAATGACAATTTTGGCGCCGGCATCAAGCTTGCTGCGGCAAAATTGCAATAGCTTTGCAGCATCGGCATCAAGCCCGATAAGTTTTTGCGCTTCTTCCAGGTCTCTCTTGCAGCTGGCTAGTTGTTGTCTTGCAAAATAAAGTTTTGCTCTTTCCACTAAAGCTTTTTGTTTGTTTTCGTGATTGTCTCCGTGATTATCTCTTTCGCTCGACTCAATTGCCCTAGTGAAATAGTCTATGGCTGATAGTTCCTGCTTGAGCAGGTTGGCTACTTTGCCGGCCAAATAGAGTTCACTGGCGCTAGCCGAATTTTTATCCAGCGACTTGATGATCTCCAAGGCTTCGCCGTCAAAGCGCAAGTTGTGTTCGCTCTGTCCGCGTCTGGCCAGGCAGTATGCCAGTAATATTTTCGATTTTTCCTGGTTGGCTCTTCGTAATAATTTTTCGGCGTCTTTATAGGCATTAATTTGCAGATAATACTCCACCAAAAGAGTGTGTCCTTGCTTGTTGTTCTTAAACTCGGGCATGCGCGAGGCTTGTGCCAATATTTGTCCGGCTTGCTGCACTTGTCCTAAGGCAAGCAGCTGTTTGGCCGAGTTGATTTGGGTATCGATGTTGAAACTATCTAGTTTTGCTGCGGCAACTAGATCGGCTGAGGCTTTTTCTTTGTTGCCTTTCTGTAGATGCAGTCCCGCTCTCAGTCTATAGCCGGTTACATTCTTGGGCTCGCGTCCTATGGCTCTGTCAAAGTCGCGCAGAGCTTCTTCGTATTTGTTCAATTGCTGCAGGCAGAGTCCGCGCATGGCAAAGGCATCGCCGCTTTCGGGAAACTGATTGATCAGATCTTCGCAGAGATTGAGGGCGAGTTTGGTTTTCGACATGGCGAGAAGACTATAGATTCTGCCGCTGTAAAAACTAAGATTATGAGGTTGGTTGGTGGTGGCCTTTTCGTAGTTTTGTAGGGCTTCTTCAAAGTGACCTGTGGCATATTGGGCGGCGGCAAGGTTGCCGGCTTGATAAGCCTCAAGCTCGTTTTGGCTTAGACCTTTGAGCTTTTCTATGTCGGCGATTGTTTGTGCCGGTTTGTTTAGCTTAAGCGAAATTGCCGCTCTGCTATCGAGAGCTTCTTTGTCATTGGGGCAGAGACTAAGAGAAAGGCTCAGGCAACGCTCTGCTTCCAAAAGGCAAAAGTCTTTAGCCAATAATTTGCCTCTCATAGTATAGGCTCTGCTATTGAGAGGATTGTAGTTTATAGCATCTTGCGAGAGTCTCAGCGCTTCGTCAGTCTTGTTTGAGGCAGCGGCATTCTCCGCTGCTTCGAGGCTGAGTTTAGAGAAATAAGCAAGTTGAAAAATGGCTGTTATAGTAATGAAGGCAGAAAGAAGCGCACCGATGGCGATACCATATTTGACGTTTTTGCTTAGTAGTTCTTTTCTTTCTTCTTCTAGGGGAATGCACGGTAAGTCTTGTCTAGTACTTCTTTTTACCTGGGGCTTGGCTGGCTCTTCCGGGGCGCTTGTCTTTTGGCAGCGACTGATATAACTTTCGGCTAGTGTCTCTTTATATTCTTCCTGCCTTCTTTCCGACTCTGCCGCTTTGCTTAGTTCCTGCATTACTCTTGTGATTTCTTCTGAGCTTTCTGGCGCGCTTTCTTTTGAGTTTTTTTGCGAGCTTTCTTTTTGAGGCTTTAGAGTCATATGCAAAGACAATGTTTCGCCCGATTGCAGCAGGGCTTCAAGGTCTTCATAGGTATCGGTGCCTGATCCAAAAAATGCTTCGTTATTCATTGCACTGACTCGCTTCTCTATTTATAGGTTTTGCAAACTAGTAATTGATGCTCTTCGGCAAATCGGCTGCCTGTCACCCTATCATCTTTGTTGAGCGTGAAACCTAGGTGAAGCGCCAACATAAAAACTAGGTGAATTTTGCGTGAAGTTGGCGCTTTTCCAGCCTTTACGTGAGGCTTGTGTGAAGTGCTTATTGACACCGTCTTTTGTGCTCATTACCTTGGAGATTACACCGGCAGCGAATTGAGCACAATTTTTGAACGGAGTTTACTATGAAGACGGCAGTGAGAAAGAATAAGCAGAGTCGAGAGCGCCAACTCGGTTATTCAATGGCCGAGTTACCGGCTAGTCTCTGGTTACTATTAATAGGTCTGGCTTTCCCTTTGATCATTATGATAAGCATGAGCTACCGTGCTTGCTTCCTTTATTTTGCCAGCGATATCGCTGCTAAGAAAGCGGCTAAGTCTCCTACTTATACAGATGCAGTGGCTAATGCTGCAACATCTCTCAAGGGGGCGCTAAAAGATTTGACTGGTATCACTCCCGGTGCGCCGGTTTGTTCTATATTGGTCAGACCTCTCAGTGGTGGATCTTTGACTGAATATAAGTCTAAGCTGGCTGCCGGAGCGGTTGATACTTCTAAAAATCTCTATTTTGTCAGAACAGCCGTCGATGCCGATCTAGACCCACTGGTTCATTTTGATCCTAAGTGGTTGTCTATGTCTGTGCCGGGTCTGACCGGACCCTATCATCTCCGCTTTAATATCGATACTTATTCGGAGAATCCCAGTGGCCTGACCGAATAGGGCAGGCAGTCTAAGCGTTTAGTGTTTTGGAGTATCAAGAATGTCAAACTATAGACATAAGCGAAGAAGAGGCGCTACAACGGTAGCACTTATTCTTGTCATTGCTTTTTTTGTTATTTTGCCGCTTGGGCTGCTCGGATTTGAGTTTGCTCGTTATACCTTACTATGTGCCCAGTTGCGTTCGGTCACCGATGCCGCTACATTAGCCGGCACAGCTGCTCTAGCCAGTTCGCCGCCTGGTTACACTTATACGCAGTTGCACGATTTGGCTATGGATGTTGCTATTCAGACTTTTCAACAAAATAGTGTATTGACCACCAGTTTTAATAAGTCGAATGTGCAAATAGATCGCAATACAGGCAGCCCACTAGGCACTCCGGCGGTCAATAAGGTCAATTTAAATTTCACACTGCTCGACAGCACCGGCAAGCCTGTGGCCAACGGCAGCAAAGACGCAGTAACCATGCGGTTACAAGCTATTTATTCCGATAAGCCGGTTTTTTCGTCTTCACTCTTGAATATCGGCTTGATTGAAACAGCCTCAGCCGTCTCTGACGGCGGCTTGCCTCAGCTTGACCTCTTCCTATGCTTTGATGTCTCAGGTTCGATGGACGACCAAACCCCAATTAGTCTGGTCAATCGCTACTGGAACCCGGCCACAAGTACTGTGGAGTATAAGTTGGTCTCAAGCGGTAAGTCCATTTACGATACTTTCTTGCCGACCTATACCGGCACTGGATTGAATGCCGTCCCTCCGCAGAACCTATCTTATGGCGCCTATGGGGCTCCATCTAATAGCAAACCTTTTATCTTTTCAGAGTCGAGCTACCCGGCCGGCAATGCCCTCAAGGGCTTAAGAGGCAACCAGTTTACTTATCCGGCCGGCAGCATTCCCGGCTTACCGACAGCCACTGTTTATCCGCCCGGTGCCCTTATTAACGAGCAGGGTTGGCCTCCGGGCAATTTCGATCCTACCAATACACTCAATGCCAAAGGCAACGGTGTCGATGCCAACGCTTACGCCAACGGTTTCACCGACTTGATAGTGCCTGTTCCCAGTGTAGGCGCCTATGACTTTTCAAAGTACGAGACCTGTTTGGAAGCTGCCAGAGGCAATATGGAGAGCGACGCTATCTGTTTGCAGAGCCAGGGGGGTACCAAGATAAACCCCAAGCTGCCCCCTCGTCAGCCCGGTTATTATGCCGCTTACTGGGCCCAGGTGGAGAAGACTCTTGACCCTATGGCAGCCGCTCGTCTAGCTGCCGGCAATTTCTTTTACACAATGAATATTTCAAGCAATGCTCATTTTGGCTTGAGTGCCTTCTCCGACCAAGCGGGAACTTCCGCCACCTCTTATTGGCCGACCACTACCGCCAGTTGCGACCCCGCATGGCTGCATGGCGGCAGCAATAACTTTCCGGTGCCTTTGGTCAATCTAGACAAAAGTAAGTCTAATTTTGACGATGTAAACGACGCCTTGAATGGCAAAGGGGCTATCTTGCCCCTGCGACCGACAGGTAAAACCAATATTGCCGACTCTTTGCAGTCGGCACTCAATGAGCTGACTGATGCTGCTAAGTATAGACCGAGAGCCAAGCGAGCCATCATACTCTTTACCGACGGTGTGCCTAATGAACCGGGCGGCAGCTCTGCCGCCGCAGAGTCGGCTGCTTTCGCCAAGGCTAGTCTGGCTAATAGCAAAGGCATTCCAATTTATACAATTGGACTCTCTCAGAACGCCACAATCAAACCTAAAGAAGACGCGTTTTTAGGCGATAATAAGGGCGGTTCCGGCAAAGGTATAGCCTTTATCTCAGGCAACAACGCTATCTATGTGTCTGTGACAAAATCAGCCGATCTCAATAAGGCTTTTCAAACTATCGCTCGCAGTCTGGTGGTGTTGCAATGAGAAAGAAAAGAAATAGGTATCTAAGTAGTGCCACTGGCAGTACCACTATCGAGATTGCTGTAGCTTCACTGCTCTTTGTTATTTTTGTCATACTTGCCTTCGATATGCTGGTGGTCGTCTGGGGTTATTCAGTAGTCGACTCGGCTGCTCGTGATGCTGCCAGGGCTGCCGCCTCAACTTCAAATGCCGCGGCCGGTTTGCAGGCGGCCCAGCAGGCCGCCCTCGCGCACCGCACCGACGGTTACTTTGTTTCGCAGCCCAAAGTGGCAGCCACCGCCACCGATTTCATTTATGTCACACCGGCCACCGGCTCGCCTTATGTGGCAGTCACCACCCGGGCTGATGTCAGGTTACCCGTACCGATTCAGTTTTTCGGAGCGCAGCTCAAGGATGGGCTCCTGCCTTATGCCAGGACTTATACCTTCCCCATTCTTGGTGTACCATTTGTTCCAGACCCGGGCTCGGGCGCAGCGCCTCCACCGGTGGTAGCACCTCCAGCCCCGGCTCCGGCTCCAGCCCCGGCTCCGGCTCCAGCACCTGCCCCTGCTCCAGCTCCGGCTCCTGCCCCAGCACCTGCTCCAGCTCCAGCGCCAAAGCCGGCTCCAGCCCCGGCTCCAGCTCCAGCACCAAAGCCCGCTCCAGCCCCGGCTCCAGCTCCAGCGCCAAAGCCGGCTCCAGCCCCAGCTCCTGCGCCCAAACCGGCGCCGGCACCAGCACCGGCTCCAAAACCGGCGCCACCGCCGCCGCCACCACCACCACCGCCGCCACCACCTCCTCCGCCAGCGCCTCCGGGAGGTTAAGACAATGAAGAATAAATTGAGCATTCTTTTTGCTTCCCTTGTCTTAAGCGCAGGTATTCTGGGCAGTATGGTCTATGTGAATGAGGCTAATACTGCTCTAAAAGAGACCAATCACTGGCAGAATCTAGAAGGGGAAAAGCTCTCGCTTGCCGCTCTTTACGCCCAGGGTAAGTTGGACCGAGTCGGTAAGCGCCGTCTGGCTGCCGCTTACCGACAAGACGGTGAGCTTGATAAAAGTGCCGAATTGCTGCGCAAACTCTGGATTGAGCCAGCCTCAGCCGAGGATTTCAGCAAAGATGCCCAAGAGCTTGCTTCGCTTTATAGTGAGATGGGGGCTTTTGATAGCGCGATGGAGAGCTATCGCAGCATTCTTGATTTCGACAAGGCCCGTTTGTCTGGTGCTGATGCGCAAATTGGTCGGGACTTGACTAATCTAGCGGCTTGTCATTATCTCAAGGCTTGTTGCCAGAGCGAGCCTCTTGCCAGGCGCAAAGAGTTGCAGCAGTCACTTAACCTCTATGGCGATGCCAGGCGAACCATAGCGGCAGTCGACACAATCTCTCTCGAAAAGCGTAAGCAGATGCTCGAAGTGATTGACGGCAATATGCAACTGGCGCGCCTTGATTTGTAGAAAGAGAAGTCTATCAATCTAGATTGGTCTTGCTCAGGCAACAGTGGCTAAACTGTTGATCGCGGCTCTATTTGTTTTGCGGGCTTCGTAGACTTTCTGTAAGCCTAAAGAGGAGCGAGCCTGCAATGAGAAGACTATTTGTGTCAAAAACTAAGATAGGAACCGGGCTCTTGGCTCTGACACTGTTTCAGTATTTGACTCTATCTCTAACTATATTTCCGGCGCCGACTTTCGCCCAGACCGCCCTTACCCAGCCGCCTCTGACCGCGAAAGTCGGTTATTCAGCCGATGCCTTGAGTAAGGAGAGTCTGGCGGCTGCGGCTAAACACTTTCAAAATGATTTAGAAGGGACAGACCGAAACGGCGCTGCCTTTGCCTTGGGCATAACCCGCTTTCTGATGGCTGTGGAAGGGCTTGGACAGGACCTATATAAATTTGGCTTCAAGCCTGGTAGGCATATGGGGGCTATGAGTCTAGTAATAGGACTGAATCCTAATCCAAAGACTCTAACCTATAAAGATTTGCGCCTGTCCATCGAAAGGTTTTTGGCTAGACTGGCTCAGAGCCTGCAGGCTCTAGACATGATTGACGGCGATGTGAAAGTGCGTCTGCACTTTGGCAAAATCAGGCTTGACCTCAATGGTGATGGGGTGAGGGAGCGCAACGAAACTCTCTGGCGTGTCTATAGTCGTTTGATGCGGCAAGACGAGGGTCAGCTTGAGTCGCCATCGGAGCGTTTCGAGATTGCCTTTGACCGTGCCGATGTGCACTGGCTCAAGGGTTATTGTCATTTACTTTCTGGCATTTGTCAGACTCTTTTGGCTTATGACAGCAGTTCTTCTTTCAATTTGGCGGCGCCCATATTTTTTAGTAAGACAGACCTGCCTACAGCCCAGTTCGGTGACCCTGATATCTTAGATTTGGTAGGTTTGGTTCATACAATCAGTTGGCCTTTGACCACTGTAGAGTATGAAAATAACATTCATGCTAAGGGCACAATTGATGGACCCGCGCGTTTGCGCCTGGCCCATGGGCATTTCCTAGCAGTGGTGGCAGAGAGTCGAATTTCCTGGAAATATTCTAGAGCTGAAGTTGACGATGATTGTGAGTGGCTGCCGAATGCCAAGCAAACTGGTGTGATTCCGGGGGTGAAGGTGAGTGATGAAATGATCGACACTTGGATGTCTATCATGAGCGAGGGGGAAGCAGTTTTGCTTGGCAAGAAGCTCATACCCTTCTGGCGTGACTATAAAGAGCAAACTAAAGCAGCAATTAGGGGTGAGGCAGAAACCGGTTACGGCATTAACATAAAGCGTTTTTTCTTAGAGCCAAGAAAGTTTGATCTTGTGCTCTTTGTGCAAGGTTCAGATGCCCTTCCATACATTGAACACGGTCGACTTTCGCGCGGCCGTCAGTGGCGAAGATGGATGTCCGAGTTTGGACCCAACTTCCCTGGCTTTGCTGCTTGGTTTAATTAACTCAGTATCTTAGTTTTTCAAGCGCACCGATGAAACTATCGAGTTCCAGATTTGATTGGCTTGATTGAGATTGAGACCGGCTGTGGTTAAGCCAATAGCGTAAACCTTAGCCTGTTTATCGTCTTTGATATAGGCCGACAAGTGATGAACCTTACAGCCATTGGTTTCAAAGGTCGACTCTCTCACTATACTTGGCAGACTGCCGCTGTCTCCCAGTTGCTTCGCTTCTTCTCTGAGCTTTCTATAGTCTTTGAGTGAGGCGTAGTGTTTTTCTTCCAGCAGTTCTGAGATCTGCCCTAGACCAAGATCGGTGTCGTCATCGCCTCTATAAACATCAAGGGCAATTATTTTTCCGCCTTCTTCATGCACAGCCTTGAGACAGTGATCATCGCTGTCTAAAACTTTCTCTTGCAGATTGGCTGGAAAAGAGATGGATAGGCGACCGTCCTTGCTTGTCCAGGCATTTGACCGGCTATTAGCTTTGCTTGGGGCATCAAAAGAATGTTGGGCGCTAATTTGATTTGGCCCCGACCGACCTATTGAGCCTATAGCAGCCTGCCAGACCGACCCGGCTGCGGCATGCGACTTAATTGGACCAGTCAAAGTGACAAGTATTGTGTCGCCGTCTTTGAGAAAAGCTTGTTTTTGAAAGTAGTCGGTGTCGCCATGTTTGAAGGTGACCTCACGTTCATAACCTTTTTTGTACGGCGTGATGCCGCGCAAAAGTCCGTTGTTTTTGAAACCCGGCATTTTGCTGAATACAACTTCGTCTAGAGTCTTTATGCTTGTCTCTACGCTCATTTCCTTAGGTAGGTCGAGCTTTGACAAAGCTAATTCTAAATACTCAGAGCCGACCAAGCCGCTCACTTTCAGCAAGTTGTCTTTGTTGTCGCTGCTTGGACCGATGGCCGTTTTCTGAAAACTCTGGGGATAGGTCAGCTTTATGCCATTCACTAGAGTAGTGGTCCAGCCGCCGTTCGTCTCATCGGCGGCTGCGCTAAGCCAGACATTGTTTAAAAAGAGAGCTGTTGCAATAACCGGGAAAACATGAGATCTGCGAAAAGTAAGGCGATTTCGCAGAATACCAAAGATACGAGCTTTTTTCATAACCCTTCCTATAGTTTGGAACTTGCACTGAATACCACTTCTGCTCCGGTTTCCGAGGGTTTGACCTCGAGTTTCACTATCTTTAGATTTTTCCACTTTTGATCGGCAAACAAATCTATGGTTCCTTTGTGTGATACAGGCACGGTGATTTGGCGCAGATGCGAAAGAATGACATGCTTTTCAGTCGATTTAAGTAAACCGGCACCGACTTCTGACCAGTCTAATTCCATGTCTTCAGGCAGAGGCAATTGCAAAGAAAGCTGATAATCAAGCTGGGAGAGCTTGCCGGCTTCTTTACTAAACTGATATTTGACCGAGCCGCTGCCTTCCAGATGTCCTGCCAGTTTCCAGGGCTTGGTCTGCCATTTGTCTTTGCCGATAAAGAGCCCACATTTTTCTACACTACCAAGCAAAACGGCGTCGGCCGAGGCTTTGAAATCAAGAACGCCTGGTCCACGCGCTTTCATATCTAACAGTTTGAGATTCTCGACCTTAACTTCTTTGCCGATGGCATTGCGATAACGCCAGTGTTTGTTTTCCACTAAAACTTTGTTGAGCTTCAAGTCAAATTGGCTTGGTGTCTCGGTTTGAATTGCTGCCGCTAGCGCTTTGTTGGTCACTAAGACTTGGCAGTTCTTGAGATTTAAATTGGAACTTTTGTCGCCGATTTTTAGATCTAGACCACGCACTCGCACATCGGCCTCGTCGTTTTTGAAGAGGGTGGAATGTTTGATGTTGAAATCCAAGTCTGATTCCATCTCGATTTCGCCTTCTACGTCGATACGCAGTCGACCTTTTAGATCTTCCAATTGCGTGACCGTATCGCCGAGTTTGAAGTTGGCGGTACCAACGGCGATATCAATAGGCAGAGACATCGAAGTCTTTGTGCTCTTGTTTTTCTTTTGCAAGAGCATTTCGCTGGGCACCGAGAGGGTTGAATTGCCTTCTGCATACAGAGCGAAAGAATTGTCACCCGACTGCCATTCAAAGCTTTTGAGATGGGCTTTGCCTTCTTTTAAGCTAAAGTCGAGGGTGCCGAACTTGTCGAAGTTAACCGGACCAAGCAAGCCGTCTTCCAGTAAAAGCAAGAGGTTGGAATGAGCTTTGTTTATGGTCACGGCGATGGCTTTGGCTACTGCCGACCCTTCAGTCTCGAAATGAGTTATACTCTCGCTGCCGGTAGTGTCTATGTTTAAGATTGTATGCAAGATGCCTGGGAGGGTCAGCTTCGACTGATGGTTGCCGGTGCTGATATCACAGGCGGTGTCGGTCAAATTCATCACGCTCTTGAGAAAAAGAGTCGGCTCCTTAAGTTCTCTTCTCTCCCAAGTCAGTTCTTTGATGTCGATTTCGGCGGTGCGACTGAGCGATACTGATTGTTTGTTGTGACCAAAGTTGAATCGACAATCTTCCAGTCTGATGTCCATGTGGCGATTATCAATTATTAGTGGATGGTTCGTATTTAGTCCTAGCTTCAGCCCTTTGCCCCGTCCTTCGGCAATCAGATAGAGTTTGGCATAGCCGCCGTTAAAGCGTACATCGACCTTCTTGCCGAGCCAGTCACAGCCCTTTTCAAAATTGAGATCAAAGACCAAATCACCTTTATAGTTGAGGTCTTTGTCTATGGCAACATCGCTAAGAGTGATTGTCGAGTCTTGACCGACGATGACGCTCTTCTCACCGAAGCAGAGTCTGGCGCCGGGCTTGAGTTCGAGTCGGGCGCTCTTGATCTGCATGTTGGCAATGGTGTCTCTTAAGCCGCCGTCATTCGAGGCCAGTTGCAGCAGATTGACAAAAAAGGCTCCCAGCCATTTGCCAAACTCCACTTCTCCAGAGGCTTTTCCTTCTTTTAGTTGAATTTCTTTCGGCACCGGCAGAGCGTTTACCGAGAATTCTTTAGACGTGCGCAGAAAACCTGTGGCAGATCTAGTCGAAATAGAATCAGCGCTCTCGACCGGCATTTCGACATCCACTTCAAAGTTAGTGTCGGGGCTGAAACTCAATTGTTTGCCATTGCTCCAATAGCTGCCTGGTTTGAAAGAGCCTGAGGCGACGATCTTGATTTTAGAAGAGACGCTGAGAAGATTTTTCAAGTCAGGCTGCTTCACCGGCAGCGCTACTTCGGCAGCTACCGTTTGCTTTTGCGGTAGCTGCTTCACCGAGCCAATTAAATTATCTACAGAGCAGGCTGTTAAGCTAAGGCAGGTTAATGCAATGATCAAGGTTTGCACAGTTCTTTTGATTAGCTCAACAGTATCTTGCTTAAGCAGCGGCAGATATTTGAGTTTGGTTAACTTAAAGCCGGCGATGCTCATCAAGGGCAAGCTATCTCTAGTCAAAAAGAGCCGATCTTGAAAGCGCCTGGCGTTTTCGGTAGTTAGCTCTTCTTTGTTCTGCAAAGCTTTTTCTATATCGCTCTTTATTTCTTCTAGGGTGCGGCAGTTTTTATTTTGAGTCAGTAAGCCCTTGATCAAAAGCCTAAACACTGGGCTTGCCGTCACAAGGGTGCAGCAAATTGCAGTGATGCCGGCGCCAAATAGAAATATCTGAATCATCACTAAAATGGAGATAAGAATTAGCATCGGCACAAGAAAGAGCTGAATATACTGCTTGCGGAAGAAATATTCGAAACTAACGTTCTGCCTGAGGCAGAGAAAACGGGCAAGCTCCAGTTCTAAGTCTTCGATTTCGCCGGGGTACCAACTATCATCTAGAGAGAGCTCGGGCGGATGCGCACCAGCCATGTCATTTTCGTATTCATTGGCTTGTTTTGATAGGCTCTCTGGATTTGGTCGGGCGCCAGCCACCGCTTCATGCCAGGGCATACCCAAGGTTGCCGTGTCATAGGCTTCTAGATCGAGATTGGCGGCACGTCGGTGCGCTGCTCGAATTGGTTCTAGCACTATATCTGATACCATGAGCACGAGCATGCCGGCTAGGGCGGATAGATTTAGTAGTATGTTGGGGAAGCCGGCATCGGCTTTAGGAAAGAGAAAATGTCCCAATTGATAAATGATCAAACAGACTATCAAAGGGCTGAAGCCTAAGAGAATTTCTAGATTGCGCCCGTCGCGGGCATGCCCGAAAGCGGCTCGGTGCGCAGAAAGGTAATGCTTAAAGGACTCGTGATTTTTGCAGATTGTGTTGGGCACTATTTCTTCTCTGGCGCTCTTTTTTTGTTAGGCTGCTTAGTTCTTCTGCCTCTTGCGCAGCACAGCCAGACCATAGCCGCCGTGTTCGCCGCCGTCTTTATCGATATAGCTCCAATCATCTATAAAGGTCACGCGGGCTGTGGCTTGTTGCCCGGCTTGCAAGGTGCCCTGGGGATCTCCGGAAGCAAAATGGCCGACAATATCAAGATTGTCCATCTGATCAACAATCAACCATTTGTGCACTTCTTGCTCGCCGTCTTTAAACGCCGCCTTGACCGCAAATTTTTCCCCTGGTTTCTTATTCTTGAAAGCTTGCCTGAATTCTTCAAAGTGTTCGAGGGCGTCAATTCTCGCTTTCTTCAATTCGAGGTCTTCGCTGGCGGCATAGGTGGTACCTTCCGGTGCCGGTTTGTCGGGTTTGACCGCGCTGCTTTGATTTTGGCAGGCGGAAAGGTTCAAAATGGTCATGCCGGCGGCAAGGGAAAAGACCAGACATTTCTTGCTGATATGGACCAGACTGGCGCTGCTTTGACGAAGACAAGGCTCGGCATAAACCGGGCGAATTTGATCTCGACCCTGGGCTTGGTCATGTCTAAACTCTTGCAAAGAACCTTTCCTCTGACCACTGATTGGGTTCATGATAGCACGGCAAAAAGGCTGTGCTATTGCACATGGCTAGATTTGTCCGCCCTTTGTAAAGTGGTTTCGTTACTGTTGGGGAGAGCGATTATGGACGGCAATGATTTGAGCAATTTGAGCCATGAAAGGGCTTTTGGCAAGAGAGACGACGCCTCGGATATTTTCTTTGACGAAGTGACCGCCGATCTGCGCCGGGCCAGTCGGGGCATTTTTCACACCGGGGCGCGTGTATCTGATGGGCTGACTGTTTTGGGCGGTTGGTTGGGCTTTGACACTTCCGGGCATTGCCAGCATTTAGAGAATGCTTGCCGCGAGAGCCTGGCAGCCGGGCATGAGGCAGCCGCCTTAGAGTATCTCAAGCGAGAATTGGTAATTAACGAAGCCGTCAATGGTTATGACAGCCCTGTTGCTGAGAGAGTGCGCCAAGCCCTGACTAATCTTCGACCGGGGCAATAGGTCTCTTTCTACGGGCAATTTCTTCACCTTTGGGGAGGCGGTGCTAGACTCTAAGAAAGAAGGTGAATATGCAGCGAATTCTCAAAGAAAGTGCCAAATTAGTCGGTTGCCTGGTCGAAGGGCGGTTCTTAATAGAAGAGATTATTGGGGTGGGCGGTCTGAGCACGGTTTATCTAGCCGGTCACAACCGTGCCGACTTGAAAGTGGCCGTCAAAATAATGCATTCCAATCTTACCGATACAGAGGAGAGTATTGAACGTTTCCGCCGAGAAGCTGAGATTATCAATAAGTTGAATCATCCGAATGTGGTTCATATCTATTCAGCCGGTGTTTTGGAAGGCGAATTGAAGCGTGAGGACGGCACCACGCTGCGGCTTGAGACGCCTAGACCTTATTTGGTGTTGGAAAGATTGCACGGGCAAGACCTTGATAATGTGCTGAAGAAGGTCGGTCGTTTTGATGAGAAAGAAAGCTATCGCATTATTTCTAGCGTGCTAAAAGCCCTCAGTGAGGCGCATCAACTGGGCATAATTCACAGGGACATAAAGCCCAGTAATGTCATGCTCGTCGATAAAGTTTCTTGTTTCGACAAGCACTATCCTCTTGATCAGTTTGAGCCGGTCAAACTGCTCGATTTTGGCATAGCCAAGTGTATGCGCTGCTATGATGAGAATCGTGATCGTGAACTGACCCAACCCGGTATGGTTTTCGGCAGTCCTCTTTATATGAGCCCAGAGCAGTGCCTGGGGCGAGAACTGGATTGTCGCACCGACATCTACTCGCTTGGTTGTATGTATTTTCGCATGCTCACAGGGCGTGCCCCATTTGAGGGCGAGAGTCCAATGCATACCTTTGCCATGCACATGTATGAAACACCGCCACCACTAACTGAATTGCTTGGTGCCGACGGGCCGGCACCAGACCCGCGGCTTGTGACCCTAATCAATAGTTGCTTAAGCAAAAAGGCTGACGAGAGACCGGCTAGTGCTGCCGAGATGCTCGCCGAACTGCAGTCTTTCTATTAGAAGCGTGAAATGACCTTGAGTAAGCCGAGAACTTTCTGCTGCAGGGGTTTGCGGTGGGCTGATCCTTCTTTGCCTTTCATCGATTGCTCATAGTTGGCAGTGAAGCTGTCATAGCTTTCGCAGAGCATTTCGTCATTTGAATACTTCGGCTTCCAACCCAGCTCTTTGAGATGATTGACATCGAAAAAGAAGTCTTCGCCGTAGCTCAGATAGTGCCAGGGCGCAAGCGGGCTGAGATTGAGCTTGTCGAGCATAAGCAAGGAAGATTTGGCTAAATCTTTGGGCAGATGTCTGACTTTTGATTTGGACCCGGCATGCTTGATTAGATTGCCTAGATTTTCATTCAAGCTGGCATAGCGGTCGGTTCCGACATTGTAAAAGCCGGGTCTTTTCAGATCATTCAAAAGTAGATAGCAGTTGATCAAGTCTTGTGCATGCAAAAACTGAATGCGATTTTTGCCGTCGCCAAGTGTATAGACATTGATGTCGTTTTTGATCCAGTCGAATAATACTTGGAAAATCCCCAGGCGACCTTTATCAATGATGGTACGCGGCCTTATTGAAATTAGCGGCATGCCGGTTTTTTCTGAAATGCTTTTTGCTTTCAGTTCACCATCCAGTTTGCTTTGACCATATTCTTCGGCTGGTCGAGGGGTGACAGCGGCGTCTACCGGCGACTTGGTAATGCCATAGATGGCGCTTGAGCTCATATAGATGAAGCTATCAACTTCGGCTCTGGCTGCTTCCTCGGCCACTATACCGGTACCTTCCACGTTCACTTTTCTGAACATGTCTCCAGCTTTGGTTACCGGTACGAGGGCGGCAGTGTGGTGAACAACATTGACCCCCTTGACTGCTTTTGCTACATTCTCTCTGTCAAGAACATCGCAGCGTATAAACTGGGCCTGTTTGGGACGATCCGGGTCTTCCCAAATGTCCAATATACGCACTTCTTCGCCTCTCTCCACGAGATGCTGTGCGATCAAATTGCCAAGGAACCCGGAGCCTCCGGTAACTAAATGTCTCATCAGTGCCTTTCGGTTGCCAAAACCTCCGCAAGTATAGCTAATATCCTCCCAGGCAGTCTCAAGTATTACCTCTTTAGAAGACCTCAGAAACTTGGAACTCATACAAATCGAAGAGCTCATTAAACAGGGCCGCAAGATAACTCTAAAATTGCCTGGCAGCACCAGCAATTTGGGTCCCGGGCTTGACTGCCTCGGGCTGGCGGTGAATGTATACAGCCGAATGACCTTTTTTTTGCTGGATGAAAATGATCCTGAAGTTCCTCTGATTACCTTCAAGGGTGATATTGAAGTCTCCAGTTTGGCAAAAGACCGCGGCAATCTTACCTATACAATTCTTTCTAAGCTCTGGCAAAGAGACCACCACCTGCTAGACCGGGTGCGTATTATGGTCGATTCTGAGATACCCTTGGGCGTGGGTCTCGGTTCGACCTCTACAGCCATTATCGGCGCTCTTTGGGCGGCTAATGTTTTGAAAGATCGCATTCCCACCGCGCCAGCCTTGTTGGCCGAAGCCTGCGAGTTGGAAGGTCATCCCGAGAATTTAGCAGCCTGTCTATTGGGCGGTCTGGTTGTCTGTTCGCCGGCGGCAAGCGGCAAGCGCATTATTACTCAGCGTCTGAAATGGCCCGAGGATTGGCGCCTCTTGGTGTACACACCCAATTACACCCTCAATACCACTGCCACAAGAACTGTTTTGCCTAAGCAGGTTCGTTTCGATGATGCGCTTTATAACGTACACAAAGTGGCGCAGTTGGTGGCGGCAGTGGCACGCTCAGATGAGTCGGCTCTGCGCGAAGCGATGGATGATAGATTGCATGAGCCTTTTCGCGCCCAGCTTGTGCCCGAGCTGGCTCGCCTGCGGCGAGAGTTAGTCAACGACCCGGTTCTAGGTTGTGTCCTTTCTGGTGCCGGATCTTCTGTGGTCACTGTCGTGCATAGGCGCAATAAAGAAGCCGTCATGGCTAAGATCAAGGCTTGGATGGAAAGTGAAAAAAATCCTGGTCATTTGCTTGATTTGAGAGTCGATGATCACGGCATTCAAGAATTGGAATTATAGAAAAGTATTTCTAAGCATAGGCTTGAATCTAACTTGGTCAAACTGGGCGTTTCATTAATGCTGGAAGACAACTTCTTTGCGGCTTTCTTGCCCCTTTATAGGCAAGGACTGGTGCAGTGTATGGAATGGAGTTTTGATACCGGGCTGGAATCTATGCCCGGTTGGGCCTTTGCCTTATTGAACGACTACGGCGAGAGAGGCGCCTTGCTTGGACATGGCGTCAGTTATTCGCTGTTCAGTGAAAATGCCAGACAAACGCCGTGGCTGCAGGCTCTTTCGGACAGTGTCGAAAGCCACCGGTTTACTCTCTTTTCGGAGCATTTTGGTTTTACGCAGGCTGGGCGCTATATAGATAACGCACCGCTTTCGGTACCATTTTCGCAGGCATTTGTTGAACGCGGTCGCGCTAACTTGGCTAGATTGCAGCAACATGCAGCTACCAGGGTCGGTCTAGAAAATTTAGCTTTCGCTTTTTCAAGAGAAGATGTTTTACTGCAGGGGGCTTTTCTTGAAGCGCTCTTGCAAGACCAGCCGCAGTCTTTCTTGCTGCTTGATTTGCACAATCTTTATTGCCAGGCGACCAACTTCGGTATCGATGCGCTTGAACTTTTGGCTACCTATCCATTAGAGCGAGTGGTCGAGATTCATATGGCTGGCGGCCGAGTCGAGCCGCGCCTCTCTCGTTCGGGTTTAGATAAGTTGCGCCGTGATACCCATGATTGCCCGGTACCAGAAGAGTTATTCGACCTTTTAGAGCATTGTTTGGCAGTCTTGCCCAATTTGGCTTATGTGATTTATGAGCGTCTAGGTACGGCCTTTGTCGATGAAAGTGACAGACAGTGCTTTCAAAATGATTATCTGAGGCTAGCTGATATGGTGGCGAATGCGGTGACCTGTCAAAATGTGCTTGGTCAATTTGAGAGCAGTCAATTTGAGAGCAGATTTACCGGCGCTCTTTACCAAGACGATGCTGCTTTTGCCGATGCTTTTCTCGAAACTTTGAGCGAAGCACTTGCTTGCGGCAACAATAATCTAAGAAATGTTTTGAGTCAAAAGTTTGCTTGTTATGCTCCTTATATCGCATCTATGCAAACCGATATGATCGACCTGGCTGCGCGGCTTTATAAGCGCTGGGGTGTGCCTCTGCACTAAATTTTTCCTTCACAATTTGAGCGGCACAGTGCAGCAGTATTGTTATTTAGATGTTGGAGCCGGTTGGCTTTTGCCTCAGGCTTCAGATTAGAGTGCGGCGTGATGAGACTCAATGCATTTGATTATCTTTTCGGCAGTCGGCTTGCCTTTCTCATAAAAACAAATGCGGCCTTGCGGGTCGACAACGACCACGGTACGGCGATTTAGCCCTATCCATGAGGTAAAGGCTTTGTACTGCTTAGCCACGGTGCCGCCATTGTCGTGCAAAATAGGAAAGTTGAGCCGTTTACGGGTGCAATATTCGCCCGACTTGGCTAATGAAGCTGTATTCACCCCATAGATAAAGGCTCCCAGCTTGAGGAATTCCTGAGTGTTCAAGCTCATCTCTGCCAGCTGCGAATTGCATGTCGGCGTGTCGTTGGCTGGATAAAAAATAAGCACAACAAAAGACCCGAGCAACTGAGAAAGGACGACCTTTTCTCCACTTGTGGCATCGAGAGTAAATGGCGGGGCTGTTTCGTTTAACATAGGCGACTATTTTAACAGCTAATTGGCAAACAGTAGCTTGCGGCTCTTCATTTGCGCCCCCCAAGCGTTGAGAAGCATGCTTATCTTGGGGGCCGTATCGCTCTTGAATGGCTCGGCGCCGCCTGAGCGAATGCCTATGAAGACAAATTTGTTGAAATCTTCGATGAGATAGCCAAAGAGAAGGCGCTCTTCCACTTCTTGGTGTTCGAGTAACTGGCTCAAGAGGCTGAATAGTCTTAGTCTCGGTCTATAAAACAGGTCCACAAGCTGACCCAATTCGTTGTCAGGCAGCACCAAATCGTCCTGAACTTCTAGGTCTAAGAGAGCCGGTGGTAGTTTTCCGTCTGTCGGGCTCAGTTCGTCTCTATAGAGCTTGATAAACTCCCATGAGCGGCGAAAACGTTCCTGGTCGTCGTTCTGCACCATTTGCACGTTCATTAGACGCAGTTGCTTATAGATAAAGACCAGAACTACAGTATTGGTGAGGGCTTCCGCCCAATCGGCTAGTGATCCGGGGTCAATTGGCATAGGTAGGCTTTCGCAAGGAAGATAGGCTGAGCGAACATTAGTTTAGCATTGACCAATTTTGCTACCTTTATTCAATAATCACAGTGTCAAAAGAGGTACGACCAAAAATCTCACTTTTGTACATTTCTTCTATTTTTGCAGGTGCTACTCTATAGCATCCTGGTGTTGTCGCCAGCAGCTTGCATTTGTAGCTATACTGACCAGCCCTCAGCATGGTATCAAACGCTTCCACTCGATCGTCGCGAAGATTTTCCTTACCGACCCAAGCGGTAATTGCCTGGTCAGGCTGTTCAGGCTCGTTGTCAAATGTTGCAAAGTTTTTGGAGTCGCTTGCTTCGGTCCCGGCAGGCAAGGGAACAACCAGCGCTACATGGTGCCTTTCACCCGGCGTGGCTAAGCGTACAACCTCGTTTATCCTGGCTCCGGCTTTGATGTGCCAGATGCCTTGTTCGTCTCTATGGACGTCAGCTTTGTTGTCTATAGCCTCAAAGCTGCGCTCTAACTTAAAGCCGCGGTTGAGACCGCCTTCAATGACGCTAGGTGTATAGTCGAGAGCAATTTGATAGAACAGTTTGCCTTTGCCGGTCTTCTCTAGTTTGATATTGATGAATTTTTGGTCTTTGAGTTTATTCATCGGTACTCTTATTGAGGCTTGCTTGTTTTCTTTCCCGGCAAAGTTCACTTCGCTGAGCAGATTGTCATTCAACCAGATCCGTGTCTTAAACTTCATTTCCTGGTTTTCGTAGCGCTTGCAGTATTTCGCTAAAGCTAGCAAAGCGCGGCAATTCTCTTGTGAGTTGGCCCATATGCCATTTTTTCTGCATTCTTGAAGGGAGCGCACCAGTTTTGCGATGAGATGACTTTGCGGTTGATCATCCATCAAGGCCTCCAAGACAACGGCTTCACTTCTCGTCTGGCTAAAGAAGAGGCAATGATCGAAATCGTTATAGTTATCTTGTGGGACATCAGCACTAGTTGAGTTGACTGTGATGCGACTATTGATAAGTTTTCGCAGGTTCTCTGTTTCCAGCTTGTTATTTTTGTCGGCTGCAATTATAGGGAGGAGCCATGCCGCTGCTTCGGTCGAGAGTGTCGCGGCTGTGTCTTTGCTTCTTTTTTCGCCCTCTTTATCTCTTTCTCTTTCTCGGCGCCCTCGACCTCCTATTGCTTTTTCAAGCGGCATGACTTGTGCCAACAGAACTTTGGCTGCTTTGCTATCGGTGTCTTTGTTCCTGTGTCTAACATTGAGAGCATAGGAGAGAAGGGCTATTCTTGATTTTTCGTCGTACTCGCCACTGATTTGCTTACCAATGTCTCTTAAATATGTATCGGCAAGTTCTATTGTTCGCTCTGATACAGCATATTTTTGCGCCGCTGCCATTTTTAGAGCGCTTATTGTTTGGATAGAGGCGAAAGGGCTGCGTGGGGCTGAATTTCCCTCCCAGTCACGGAAGGAACCATCAGGTTCTTGTCGGCTGCAGAGTTGCTCTATATCTCTTCTGATAGATGCCTTCGTATGTTCTTTCTCTTTTTCGTTGCTGATCGGCAATATAGAGATCTGATCATTCATTGACAGTAGGACAAGCAGGCGTGCAGAGATCTGCTCAGTGAATTGGTAAGGATAGTCTCGTAGATACTTAATGGAGTCGGCCAGTCCAGAAATCGCTGAATTACTGGTGCTCAAGGTTAGTCCACCTAGATTATCGAAGACATTATCTGGTATCACCAGCGGTTCGACTCTTGCAAGAGTTTGCGCATCACCTTCATTCGCGCCTCCGAGCACTCCGTTCTGTGCAATTGTTTCTGATTTGGCTGGCATAAGCACCGGCAAGCTGCATTCGGTTGCATCGCAATAGGTGTCTGTTGTCATAGCGCACTGCAATTGTGCTATCCCTAGAGATATCGCTTTTGCTGGAAAACGTACTTCCAGTCTCTCATCGGCAGGCACGACGACCTCTTTACCTGGATCGGATATGTCTAACTTGTCAGAGCGAAGCGCTAACTGAACCTTTTGTTCTTTGTTTGTTAGATTTTGCAGAACCATCGATATCTCGGCTTGGTCACCCAAATTGAGAAATCTTGGTGGTGAAGGCTTAATAGCTATTGGCAGTTTGGTTGTCAGACTATCTTCGACTGTGCCAAATTTATCTTGTGACTCCGCCACTGCCATAATTCTATAGCGGGTTATGCCGTCTGGCAGCTTAAACCGCACCTGGGCTTTGCCATTGGCGTCGGTCTCTATATCTGGTTTGAAGAAAGCTAGAGCTGAGAAATTACGCCGTAGATTGCCAGCAAAAGCAGGAACACTTTGAGGCTCTTTTGCTTGGCTTATACTTTGCTCAACCGGTCTGGTAAAGGCTCTAGAATTATGAACAAGTATCCAAAAGCCGCGCCTAAGATTTCTCGAATGTCTACCTTCCAGATAATTATGCATACTTCCGTAAAAGGCTTGAAGTGGATCATTCAATTTGTAATCGTTCAAGGTCAGTACCGCTTCGTCGACCACCGCCAGCGCTATTTGCCCACCTACCACCGGGTTGTTATGATCTTTGAGCTCTAAGTCTATTACCGCTTCTTTGCCTGGTGAAGTTAATGGTTCTCTAGGCTTGGCGGTCAGATCTAAGCGTTTGAGCGATAGCGGCAGCAAAATGTTCAAATCGCCTTCACATATGGTGTCAGCATCCTTAACCAAAAATACCTTTATTGAAAAGGACGGAAAGCAATCTTTGGTGATTGGAATTTTGATTGTTTTTGCCGGACCCTCCATTGTCAGTGGCATAGGTGGGATTTGTCCATTGCTATTGAGCAGCAGCCCTTTTGAAGGGTAGACTGGTGTTTGAATTGTTACTTCTGCTTCTTCGCCTGGATTGTAAAATGTTTTGTCGGCAGTTAGTGTGCAGCGCCTGTCGTCCACAATGAAACTGGTGTTTTCTGAGTCGGGTTTTATATCGACGATTATGGATGCTTTCTGCAGTTGTCCTTTCGAGAGAGCCGACCGTACTTCAGCTTTGACCTTCTTGGCTTGAGCGCTTGGTTTGTAGCAGAGCTGTTCAGCTTTTGTAGTTATATCTAAAGACTCTTGTTTTGTTTTTATTATGTTGTCGTTTTGGTCGTATTCTTCTATAGTCAACTCAACCTTTGTCGACTTGATTGTGCCTTCGCGATCGACGGCAACTAGGCTCAAGGGGAGCCATTTGCCAGGCGCCAATACTTTGCTTGGTGAATTGATGCCGACATAAGTGTCGGTTGGATGTGTCACCAGATTTAGTGTCTTTGACCACTCTTGCCTGTTGATATCGAAGACGGTGGCTTGGCAGCAATAGCTCATGGCTCCTTTAGAAGAGTTGGCTAGGGTCTTGATGAGAAGCTTGGATTCGCCTTTTTCGTTGGTTTTGCCTTTGATAGTCTTTGTGATTGCTGTTAAGTCACAGATTTTCTCTCTTTCATCTGCTGATTCAAATTCATAATCGCGCCAGCCTTTCGGACTGAAAAAGATGGGACAACTTTGTACAGTCCAGTGTACGGGGCTGTTTGCCACCAGCCCACCGGCAAGATAACTCGCCTTGCTTGTGATTATTGTGTCTTGTCCCTCTATAAGTTCAAAACTGCTCGGTGAGCTCAGGTGCGTTTCTATATCGGTTTTGCGAAATTCTTCTACGTTTAAGGATAATTGACCAGTTTCAAATCCATATCCAGCTTTCTTCTCACTCGTTGGATAGGTCCAGAGGACGTAGCGTCCCAAAGGCAAATCTTTCGGAATAGAAAAATGAAAGGAGAAGCCGCCGTGGCTGTCTACCATAGCATCGCCTTCTAATTTTTTATCCAGACCATGAAGCTCGTAATGTACTGCTAAACAGTTTGCTGGAACCAAGCACTTACCTGGCTTTAGTTCTCGAACCCAACCCTTTACACCGCATTTTTCACCAGGTCTGTAAAGACTTCTATTCGAAGTCAGATACCAGACTTTCCGGCTCTTACCTGGATTTATTGCGCTTGGGCAAATTTCGGTCAAGAGGCAGGAGTCCTCTCCTTTCTTGCCAATAAGAGTTTGTATAAATTCAATATGGTTTGGTATCTTGATTGTTGCCAAACCATTTTTGTCGGAGGTTGCACTGGCACTGCATACAGTATCAGTCAAGGTTAGAACAACTCCTTCAATAGGCGCAGCATCAATTAGCTGGTTGGCGTATACAGTCAGACCTCCCCCACTGCTTGATTCTTCTGGTTTGAATGAATCCAAAGCCATATCTGTAATTTGAATCCAGGTATAGTCAATCGCTCGGGTTTCAGGAGGTGAGTTTAGAAGTCTTGCTTCCACCAGCAAATGTCCGTATTTGGACTTAAGAGTATGGGATAGGTCAAGCTTTATATCTCCGCCTTTTTTATCGACAGAGTAAACTTCTTGTGAAAGTACCTTTCCAAATGGCTTTTTTGCTTTTCGGAGGTTGAAATCTCGCCAATCTTCTGCCTTTACTTGGCGAACAGTTACTTTAAGCTTTGCTCCACCTTGGGCCCAGAAACTCGGTGTTATTGGTTTTCCTGGTTGTATAGACTGGAATTCTTTGTTTGCCTTAACTAAAGGACTCAATTTGCCGGTCTTAATCACCCCGATGCAGCCAGGCGCAAGTCTTTGTCTAGATTTATCGGTGATTGACTCGCTAAAGGCAACCCGGTACTCACTGAATGCATCGAACTGCCCGGATACGATTATCTTATTGCCCTTGAGAACGACCTTCTGTTGCGCCAGTGGCGGTGTGACTTTCACCATGTCATTCTGAAATGATGATGGATCAATTGGATTTGAAAACGAGAAAACCTCACCTCTTATATCTGTAGTCCCTTCAAGCTCTTTCTTGCTTCTTGCTTGTCCTTTCAAATTAGGGGTGGTAAGCAGCAGCGGACTAGCGCTTCCTACTTTGTAAGTCTGTTCTGGGGAGTCTTTGCTAGTCTCGCGGAGCGGCCCCTCTGCCGACGGAAGGTTGCGGTCAAAGCGGACTGTGGCTATGCAGTTTTTGGGAAGGGGATCTACTGTCGTAAAGGCAATCCAGTTTTTGCCCTTTGCCTTAGTGCCTAGTTCTTCATCTTTAGACAGTCGAAGGGCATATGACTTCGAGTTCGCCACAAGACTAATGCGCTTGATAATGGTTTCGGGTTCTATCTCTTGATTAAAGACAGCACTAAAGGACGGCTGAGCGCATTGTCCTAAGCTTTCCACCGTAGATTCTTCTTCTGTAGATTCTTCTTCTGTAGATTCATTATAGTGGGGCTGCGGCTGGGGAAAGAATTGCCGAACTTTGACCGTGGGTGTCTCAATGGTCCATTTTATTGCCTTGCCTAGTTTGCTGCCGTCGAGCGATGCGACTGAATCTGGAATCGTTACTTCATAAGCAGTGGCTTGGGGAAAGCGGTCTTTCTCTGGAATAAAGACCAAGGTTTTTGTGTCAGACCATTGCCATTGACCAGAAGGTTGAGGGCTGAGCTTTATGTACTTTCCCGCAGCGTTTGCTGCAATTTGACCAATAGGTACCATTGGCTTTGAGAAAGTGACAGTAAGTTGTCTGATTTGTTCTACTTTATCGCGGTGACTAATATGGATTACTTGCAGAGGTCTCGAATCACCCGGTTTGGCTGGGGTCTCTTCCTGTGCTTGCAGCCTAGGTATCGATGACATATTTGACTGCGCTTGCGTTTTTGTCTTGAATGTAGCCGAATCAGTCGCTACCGGCGCTGGCTCGTTGCTGCTAGGCAGTGGCGGCAGCTTTGCCAGAAGGTCTTTTACGCGTTCAGCTGATAGTATTTTCGCTTTTGGTTCTGCTCTATCTTTAATCGCGGCTGAGCGGGTTAATGTAAGCTCTGCCTTTGTATCTGCGAGTCCTGCGTCTTTATCTGCAAAGTCAGGGCTCAAATAAAGCTTGAACGAATCGCGCACACGTTTTGTATTTTCTTTTTGATTCTCAGCAATTTCTAGGGGGGCTGCTTGAGCCAACAAGGGGCTGCTAGTTGAGAGAAGCAGAATGGTTAGAAAAAGACTGGTTAGTTTGGCTGTTTGAGTGTGCTTTTGTTTCATAAGAATAGGTGTATGACCAAGCAGTTGGTTCGGCAGCCCCTAACTTCTTGGCTCTCGACTTCTGTACATCTTTTCGGTGAGTCCGACTTGGGTGAAGATGGTATAGGTCGTCACAACTTTATGTCAAGTCGAGTTCAAAGCGCTCGATTCGGAGCCCTGACTGGACTGTAGTAGATTTGGTTGAGCCTTTGACCGACAAAGAATTTGAGAAATACTGGTATTTGATAGACAGACGTGCTAGAGTGCTATTGAAATTGTCAGGCTGTCTTGCTCTACCTTTGAGTTCTATTGCCGAAGGTTTAGGTGCAAAGCCACTTTCCGGATATCGATTTTGTCTTCAGTACTTGTGTCAGTCTTTGGACTGTCACTCGCGATCATAAGATAGTGCCGCATCGTTGCCTTGTATATTCATCTCTATGACTCTTTCTTTGGCTGCATTGCGGTCAAAAACATACTTCAATCAAGGTCTACTTTTAAATGCAAAACAATAAACTATTCGTCAGAAACCTAGCATTCAGCACCACCGACACTGAGCTTGGTGGAATCTTTGCCGGTCATGGCGAAGTACTTTCAGCAAGAATGGCTACTGACCGGGATACCGGCAGATCGCGCGGATTTGGCTTTGTCGAGATGAGCTCACCGGAAGCCGCGCAGGATGCGATTCGCACTTTGGATCAAAGTCAACATAACGGCCGCACTCTCTATGTAGCCATATCTGAGCCGCGTGATCGCAAGCCGTCTACAAGCTATGGAAGCGGCTGGTAAGCAATAACTGCTGACTGAGCAATTATTGCTCAAAACTCGGCTAAAGGCTTAAAGAAGCAGGGTGGTTCTGGTTTGAACTACTCTGCTTCTTCGTTATCTTCGTCTTCGCTTTCTGTTGCTGGGACTGGGAACTTGATTGGAATAGTGACCAGAGAGATAGATTCTTCGCCCAGCGAGTATTCTACTTCAAGGTATGTGTCGTGGGCGTTTTCAAAGTCCATGCACATACAGGTAGATTGAACTACGGCGGTGCCGTGTGTTTGACCGACGCGCATCTCGCATGGGGTCAAATGTTTGATTTCATAGCCATATTCGGGAAATCGAGTGATGCAGATGATATCGGAGGATAGTCTTTCAGTGGCGTCGAACCGTTCCACGTGCAGCGACAGGCGCACATTCTCTAGGGAATGCGCAAGATGGCTCTTTCTGCCAATCAGTGGTGTGGGAGTCGCCGTCAAATGTTTCACTGCGATGCCGTTCTGGTGGATGCTCAAGGGACCGTATTTTGTCGGTGTATCCGGCGGCAGTTGCACTATTTGTCTGCTTGGTTTCGATTTCATTATTTCTCTATACCCTTCTTTTCTTGTACGTTTGGTCTTTGGATTTCCTATTTGATAGGGATGCGGCGCTCGTCTGGTGCACCACCGGTTTCTCTATCTCCGGTTGTTGTATCAGTAATTGGTCACCGCAATTGATACCATTTTCTTTCTTCTTTTTTGGGTTCTACTAGGCTCATTGAGAGTTTTCTGCCATTTATGCACTCGCCGTTTAGACTTGATATGGCTTCTATTGCTTCTAGAATGCTGTACATTTCAACAAAGGCGAAGCCCTTTCCTTTTTCGGTTCTTGGGTCTTTGGGAATCGATAAAGACTTTAGCTTACCAGTTGTTTTGGAGAAGATTTCGCAAATTTGTTCTTCTTTGGCATCTGTCGATAGATTGCCGATAAGTATTTGTGCTTGTTTAGTCATTTAACAGCCTCAAGTAATCGAGGGGGATACATATAGTCTTACTTGCGAAATTGCACATCTTTACAGCTGCACAGTGGCGCATTTGTAGTTGCGTGATCGTGAGCCGCTCTAGAAGAGCTAAGCGGCTGTATATTAAGCGTTAGAGCCTGGATGCGCGCAGAATAGGCATAGCTTGAGAGAACCGCTATCTCGATAACCTCACGTCGTGGTTCTTACCAGACCGAGTGCAACTAGCGGCAACTTACTAAGTTCTTAAGCTTAACAAAAGGGCGCACATCACAATCTTTCTATTAGCATCATAGCATTGTGTGAGCTTCTTTGGGTTGCCCTCGGTATGGCGAACAGAGCGCAATGGCGCCCTGCGCACGATATACGGGCAAATTAATATTCGAAGCAGCCGCTTACCAATGCCGGCTGCTTCGGTTGAATAGGTAGTAGGCAGTTTGTTGTGTCAACCTCATGTCAAATTGCCTTGCTAGATTACTCTCACAAAGTTCAAACGCGGTGCTTACCGCCTTTTCTATTAGGAGAATTTACTATGCTGGAAAATCGCATGACCACAAGTGAGCCCGAAGGTATTCGTCCGCGGCCTGGTGATAACTTTCGTCAGCTTGCTCTTGCTGAGTGCTGGCCTGGCGGTCCGGTGGTTTCCAACCCGGCGGATTGCCGTGACGCACAAAGGGATAATTGGAGACGTACACAGGATTCTTTGCCGGACCTGCAGCTGACCAGTGGTAATGAAGTGGTTGCCGGACGCACTCAAAGAGACAATGGTAACGGCGATAAGAACAATGAAAGAGACTCCTACCTAGATAGACTTTATGCCTAAACTGGCTGTCTTTGAAAGAGGCTCTGGTCTGGATTGGCTAATTAATTGAGCTGACTTTTGGCTGCATATCTATCTACAATTGAGCCGGTGCCTCATACGGGCACCGGCTTAACTGTTTGGGTGCTGCTAACTCTAATGCAGGACATATGCCAGTTCGCTTTTGGGAGCGGCGGTTTGCTTTTTGCCTTTGCTGCAGCCCGAAAGTATTCCCTCTGGGATTAGGGCTATGGAAAGGACAAGGAAAGTTAAGGACTGTGCTTCTCAGGCTGATGCACTTTTGCTAGGGGCAAGGAATTAGACTCTGTGCTTAAGATAGCCAAGAACCAAGGCAGCGCCGCCAAATATAACCAAGGAAAGTGAACGGTGCTAAAGTAGGCTCAGTCCTGTATTGAGTGTGACCGCCAATATGGCAGCGGCCATATTGACCATGTTCTTCGTTTGCGTAACCAGAAGAAAAGTAGAGTAAGATATCGTATAGAAAATCAAGTCATTCGCTTACAATAGCTGTTGCGATGGTGTATTTGAGTAGAGCTTTGATCGTTGCTTTTCTGCTGGCAGCAAACGCGCCGGTCAACGCAGAGTCAGAACCTATTTCGCTAAAAATTTTTGGACGCCCAGGGCTTGGAAGCACAGGACTGTGCACGATGGGATGGTCTGCTGAGTCGATCAAAAAGCTGGAGAAACAGCAAGAACGCCAAAGGACACTAAGTTATTGGTGCAAGCAAAACCGGCGTGCAATTAACCCCAAATATCGCCAGCTCTTCAAAGATCATCCAGTTTCCTACACTATTTCATTTGAAGGAAAAAGTGATACCGGTCTGCTTCGACCGACTGCGCATTTTTCTGAAAAGGCAGAAAACGCAGCCATGGAAATTCTCAAAAAGGAACTGCCATTTACAACTCCGCCGACGGATTTACCCTACCGCCGTGGAGTGCTGATCAGATTCACCAGCAAAGGAATGACTATTGCGCTGGCTCCGAGAAAATTTTAGGCTTTATTCTGTTATGCCTCCAGTAGATGAAGTCTTTTGTTGGTAGTAAAGGCTGTGAAAACCTTCCAAATCGTTGGTGAAAGTTCTGTGTTTTGGACTGTTGCTTGCATCTAACACTGCGACATCGACCTTGGCTTTCGCGATATCAATGCCTATAGAAGCTTCGAACGCTTTAATCATCAAAGCTCCTTTCTTCTTTAGGGGGATTGCTGAGCCGTGGCTAACCGTACCTAAAGGCAGGCTTTGGTTCTAGGTATAGTCCAGCCTTAGCAAACTCCTTGTAATGAAGTCGCAGTCAAGCTTCCTGTAGCTATTCTTGTGCGGTTGGTCTGAAGAGCGCTTCAGCCAAAGCTTCTTGTAGGCTTGGGCTGTCGACAGATTTTAATGGCGCTAAAGAAGAATATGGAATATCAATGTCTAGGGACAGGCAATTTTCGATGACAGCTATGTGTAGCCTCCATGTATTGCAGGGGGGCTCATTTAGAATTGCAAGGAGATTCTTTGATTTGTCTTTGTCATCTAGGTCTCTTAGCCTTATCACGGACTTCTCTCGCACCACCGGTCTTTTGTCGTATAAGGCAAGACTTAATAGCCAGTCAGACTGACCGAAAATAGAGGCATGGACAAAGTAGCTTTCTAAGGCTTCGATTGCCATCGATCCGTCAGTATTTTTATTGGTTATTGTCTGAAGTAGTGTTTGAGCAATTTGTTCATTTGGCTCTAAGTGTTTGCACAGGTGAATGCTGCTTCGTCTAACTCGAAGGCATTTATCATTTAAAAGGTCATACATGCTCTTGCTGTTTTTCAAGACTTTGCTTGCTTCAACAGCCAATAGTCTTACATTTGGGTCTTGGCTTTCGCTAAGGAACTTCAGTAATTTCTCTTGTTCTTGTTTGTTGAGATCGTTAAGCCTAGCAAGGTTGCGGTATCTGTAGATTTTCTCACTCTTCTGACCATTCTCATCACTTAGGTCGGCAATTATTTGGGACACATTGAGTTCGTAGTTGCTCGACTCGGGTTTTTGTGTAAACTCAAGTTGGCAATTATTATTGTTAGATTTGCTTTGAACTGCTGCGTCTCGGTCCTCTTTATTAGAAAGTTCCTTGTCTTTCAAAAGCTGCCTGGCGGGCTTAGACCAGTTCTCAAAATATTGACGGGCAGAGTTATTTTCCCAGTATTTATCGCTAAGGAAGAACTTGTATTCCTTTGCTACCCAGCCAAAGGCGTTCTCGTATTCCGCTTTCATGTATTTGTCGGTGGTGCTTTCCTTTAGTTCAGCCAGTTTCAATAAAAGTTCATTGCTGACGCAGTAGCAGAGTGTGTGAAGAGCAGCTTTGGCTGCTTCTCGGTCGGATTCCATGGCTATTTCAAGTAGTCTCTTCTCGGCCCTGACTGGTTGTTCCCAAATAAGAGCTTTTGCTGCAATTGCTCTAAATTTGGGCTGGTCTAGATCGAGGGCTTGGATGAGTATTTCCTGATAGTGTGGTTCGCTCCAACTTCCAAGTTTTTCTAAGGCTTCTGCAAAGAAAGGGTTTAGAGGGTCTTTGGCTAGTGCCACAACTAATTCTGCTTCTTCCTTCTCGGCCACTCTAATCGCATGCCGTTTGATAGTTTCATCTCCGTCTTGCCACCACTTCGCTCTCTCTTCGGCAGTTTCATCTGTGCAGTAGCTACAGAGTGTCAGGCTTGCTGTTTCTCTGACTTTAGCGGCTAGATTGGCGTCCATGACGATTTCGGTGAGAGGCTGAACCAATCTGTAGTCGTCTAATTCAACGAGCGCTTTGCTAAGTTTCTCCAGATCTTGATCCTTTAGTTCGTTGCCGTAGCGAAGTTCTTCCAGCAGATGAAATGGGAAAGATCTATCTCTTTCATTCTGTTCTAGCATCGAGACATTCTCCCTTGGGCAAAGACTAGAGCCATCCAGCTATGTGTAGGTGCATAGCTGATGCTGCCAATATTTGCTTGCAATGACTATTTCTGGCACAACGAGAATACGAGAAGGACGCCGGGGAGCCTTCGGTTTTCAAAAGGAAAGAGTAAAGCCTTCCTAGAGGCAGCCTTTGGAGAAGATGGTCTTCGTCATATTTCAATCCTCAGCGTGCCCTAATCATTTCAGAATAGCACGTGCGATTGCTTTCGGGGCTAGCTCAAAAGCATGTCACGAACAGGACACAGGTCGGGCTTATCATCCAGCCACGAAATGCGAAGTTTGGCAGCGGTGCCAATTTTAGTCCTTTCCCCTAAACCCTTTTTCTTTCTTGTTGGTTGAATTACTATGCCAAACGAATCGTTCGATTTATCTGCAAGCCCAGAGAAGCTGGCGAAAGCTCTGCGCAATCAGTTCAACAATATAGATGCTGACGGCTCGGGTTCAATAACTCATGCTGAGGTCAACGATTTTGCCCAGCATAAAGACCTAAATCGAGAGCAAACAGCCGTCTCTGAGTTTTTGCAGAAACATGTCTATGATATCGGAGCGCTTTCGAAAAATCGATTTTTGCAGACGAGCGATATAGACCGAATGGAAATACTGGCCAAGTTTGACCCCTCCGGTGGCTCTAACTCAAGTAAGATTCTGGTTCGCTCGATAGCGGGTGGAGCCGCTGGTGGTGCTGCTGCTACTTCTTTGGATTCACAAGCCTCTGCTTCTGATTATGCTGATGGTGCAGGTAAAGGGGCGGCAGTTGGTGCCGCTATTGGCGTAGTTGCTGCAATAGCTGAAGAGACTAGGTTTCAAAACGCGGTGCGCGATAAGCAGACCATGGCTGACTGGGGATTTTTCAAAGGTACTAGAATTGAGAGCGAGCCAACTGAGCATCCACTGCGCCCCGGTTTGCAGAAGAGAGATATTAAGGATGTCGCTGAGAAATACCTGCCCATGCTTGATTTGAACCAAGATCGATCTCTATCAAAAGACGAATTGGCTGAAGGGCTTAAGGCTTCCTCCAAGTTCATTCCTGATGAAGTGAAACCAGAGTTGAAATTTATCAACGACAACATCGAGGGCATTTCTCATCTTTCTGAGGCGACCTTACAAGTTGTAGACGACAAAATCCATAGGGGTCTTGCCAGCGGCAGAGACTTGGAAGTACTTGCTGGCAAACTAAAGCAAGAGAAGCCTGTAACCTTGACTTTGGGCTCAGCTGTTCTGGGCGCAGTCGGGTGCGCCGGTGGTGCTGTTGCTGGAGGTCTTGTCGCTAATGTGCCAGGTGCCATCGGTGGCTGTGTCGCTGGTGCGGGGCTGGCTAGCGGCGGCAAAATGGCTTGGAATGCCAGGGGCATGGAAGAGCGAAATCAAAGAAGAGCGGCTATCTATACCAAGCTCGATTCGCAGCTTGATTAATCTCTTTTGCAAGATGCTAAAGGAAGCATTCTAGAGCTTTCCTGGTCTATTTCGCATTTATCTCGGTATCATTGCTGCTTGTGCCATCACTTCATCTTTAGTCGCTTTGGGATGTTGCTGGAAAAAAGTCGTCCAGAAGTTTTTGTAGAGGTCTTTGAGCCAATGATACTGTGGTTTCTCGGTGTGATTTGCGGCGTCCTTTACTAAATACAGATTTGAATCATCCAGCAGTTCTTTTTCTGTAAAGAGCCCCGGATAGCGTTGCAGGATATTGGTAGGGATGTGATAAATGGCTAGGCATCCTTCCCCTTTTTGTTCTGGGTTTCTTTTGAAGTAGTTTTCTGTAGTTCTTCCGAATTGCTTATGTCCAGCTGCATTAAAAGTAACTGAAAGCGGAATTAGCCTCCTGCTGCTTAGTCCTTTGTAAAAATAGTCTGCTCCAAGAACCGCTTCTAAGCATTCAACATCAAATTGGTTATCGCCTGAACTTGAGGATATCTCTATATCGTAAAGAAGACCGTCCCCTCCGAGAAGGCACTTTACGGTAGCTTCCAGTTTTTCGTTTGACGGATACCAGCTATTGAGCACCCGTCTTTGAAATTCCTCTTCTATCGAATGTTTGTATACATCCCAGCCACCATGGGAAACTTTGGTTGGTTCTGGAATTTGGTATGGCGCTGCCTTGGAACAACTTAGACTTGAAGCGCTCCCTCTATTCTCTCCTGAAAGAGAAGCTTTACCATTGTCCGCACTGTTTCCATCATTGGATTCCTCGCTAGACGCAGGATGTCCTTGAACGGCAAGGAGAACAATACAGGTGATTAACTGGTTTTTCATAGAGTAATCATGAGAGTCTAGCAGTAACAGTACAGCGATTGCTAATGATTAGCCGTAAGTGCGAATTGTTGCATAACAGACCACTAGATGCAGGCAATAGTTAACGTTTAGCATGTGCGGGATACACAACTAGTCTACATAGTCATAGAATTCTCTTCGGTCTTCATGAATTACCACATGCACATCGATGCCAATACCGAGTTGTCCAAGCGTGGTGATTATCTTTGCGGGAATCTTTATTTGCTCGAATCGGTTCCAGGTGTCTATGAGAATGTGTAGTTCTATTAGGGCTCCTGTCTTCTTGAGCGTCTTTACTGTGCTGCGCTTGCTACTAAGTTTTGAGACCAGCCAGTCCAGATGATCTTCGAGATTTTGCGTCCCAATAGAATCGAGACTGTGCAGCACCCAAATCGATCGCCTGGCAATAACACCGCCGGTACTTTCGCCAATTCTGACGCTTGAGGTCGAAGCTAAGTCAAGAATCTTGCTGATTTCATCAGGTTGCAAGCTGCTATGAATAACGCAGAGTTCACACTGCGGTAGGAAAAATGTTTCTTCATGCAAGGGCTGTGAGGGATTCTGAGATGGCATTTTTCTCCTTTTGTGCGGTTGAGGCTCTATCAAAACTGGTTTTACCAAGTTTACTAAGGTCTCATTACACTATCGACTGCTAGACCGAAGGTCTCTTCGCCATTTTTCATCAAATAATGCCAGCTTGCTATCTTAGCCGGTAAACTACAATAACTGGTGTGGTTTACTTGTACAGCAAGCAGGAGAGATTTGATGTCTAAAAAAGAGCAGGTTTTGGCTTCGGTGGCGCTGGCCGCTTGTGTATTGGCTCAGCCTGCTCAGGGCGCAGATCTAGATAAACTTAAGGGCGAATTGGCTAAAGAGAAGCCGGGCAGTCAGTCTGAGCGGGTTTTGCTCAACGCTTTGGGTCATGAAAGCTTTAAGGCCGGCAAGAAAGAAGATGGAAGGAAGTATTTCAAGCAGGTTGCCGATGGCTATAAAAAGGCTGTGCAGGCGGGTGAGAGTGCTTTAGTGGGGGCTGCCAATGCCGGGCTGGCTTTTTCACTCGAAAGTTGGGCTAATGATGAGCTTGCCTATGGCGGCGATCGCAAGAAAGCAGAGGCTTTGCTTTTGGAAGCGGCTCAGTATTATGACAAGATGCCGCAGTCATCTATTCAGAGAGTAAGCTTTCACAAGAGACTACTTGAGTTTTACAAGGGCGGCAACGAGAAAGAGAAAGCCGATAAAGAGGCAGCCTTAGTGGAAAAGTTGGAAGCCAATCGCCGTGCCGTCGATGCTTGTGTGGCTTGTGGGCGGGGCTAATTCCCCACCCCTCGAGTTATTTGGGATCTCTTCGCCGCACCCTTATCTCGGCGTAAGCTGCCAGAAATCCTGACCAGCCGGGCTTAATCACCATGGCGTAGTATCCAAAAGAAAGAGAGGGCGTATTTGATCCACCCTCTCTTTCTTTAGTCTTTCGGGAGTTGGCCCGGTCAACCATAAAATAGTTATCTAGACTATTGTCCCAGAATATAGGCGAACATCAAAGGCGCCACTATTGAGGCATCTGACTCGATTACGAAGCGCGGTGTATCTTCGCCCAGCTTACCCCAAGTGATCTTTTCATTCGGTACGGCTCCACTGTACGAACCGTATGAGGTGGTGCTGTCTGAAATCTGGCAGAAATAGCCCCAGAGTTTGCAGTCTTCTTGCAGGTCTTGCTGAATGAGCGGCACGACGCAAATAGGGAAGTCTCCGGCGATGCCGCCGGCAATCTGATAAAAGCCGATTGCTTCGTCTTTGCTATTGGTCTTGTACCAGTCGATGAGCATGGCCATTTGTTCCAGCCCCGATTTGACCACCTGGAAATTGGAAATGTCTTTGCGCACCACGTGCGAAACGAAGATATTGCCGAGAGTGGAATCTTCCCAACCCGGTGTGAAGATAGGCAGATTTTTTTCGCAGGCGGCGATCATCCATGAATCTTTGGGATCGATTTGGTAGTGCTTCTTGATTTTGCCGCCGCGAATGAGCTGATACATAAACTCATAGGGGAAATAGCGGTTGCCGGTCTTGTCAGCTTCTTGCCAGAGTTCCAAAACTTCGTGCTCGATACGTCTGATTGCTTCGTCTTCGGGAATGCAGGTGTCGGTGACTCGGTTCATACCGCGATCGTGCAGTTCTTGCTCTTCTTTGGGTGAGAGCTGTCTGTAATGAGGCACACGTTCATAGTGATTGTGGGCGACCAAGTTGAAGATGTCTTCTTCTAAGTTGGCGCCGGTGCAGCAAATGGCATGGACTTTGTCTTGGCGGATCATTTCTGCCAGTGATAGACCGAGTTCGGCGGTACTCATGGCGCCGGCTAGAGTCATGAACATCTTGCCGCCTTTATTCAGGTGCGCAATATAAGCTTCTGAGGCGTCCACGACAACGGCTGCGTTGAAGTGACGGTAGTGATGCTTGATGAACTCCTTGATTGCCATTGGCTTGCTCCCCGATAAAGCGATGAAGATATAAATCTGAACAGTTTGCTATCCTAGCGCTAATAGTTGTCAGGCGCATGCGGGGCTATGCGATTCTTAACCATAGAGCGGTTACATAACATTCATTGAGCGATGTTCTTTCAGGCTGCGCAAGCTCTGTCAATCAATGCAGCCAATATGAGGTCGGCTTAACAAGTTGTCTGTCTTGGCTTTGAACTAGCTGTGCCAGCCGTAATCGAAGCGCCCTTGCCCGGTTCGACCCATTCGAGAACGCCATAATTTCGACCTCGGCAAGTCTCGGCTGCTTTATTTTAGTCTTTGCTAATTTAAAACTTCGCGCGAGCGGCGCTGCAAGCCTTGTCCCATGGCTAGCCTCTTTCTTATGGTCAGTTACAAACTACTTTTCGCGTCTTAGAGGAAATCTAACAACTTAGCTTTTACTTGCCCGAATAATAACTGGGTCTAGCAACTTCTTCTGTCACCACTTTTGGTGCGACAGGCGGGTTGGCAAAAAGCATTTTGTTGGCGACCAGCGGTCGTTTCTTCTTGTCAGTCATGCGCTTAGCAAGGCTGTATGCCGCTTTGCGCAGCAGACTCAGTGGCGAAGAAAGTGGTTTCAACCAAATTAAACTCTCTCTAAGGAGAACCGAATGTCCAGCATCTTCCTGATTGGGCTGGGTGCGCTCGCGCTCCTGGCTCTCTTTCTTTTCCTGCGTAAGTCGCGCCGGTCTTCCGACCAGCCCGATTCTTCTCATGTTGACTCTTCTGGTGTCGACTCTTCGCCCGACGATGCCCACAAGGGTCACAGCCACAGTGTGCCGGTCGGTGAAACCGAAGTTCTGGCCCCCGAGGCTGGTGACTTCGACCCGGTGCACAAGGGCAAGGCTGCCTATCGCGGCTGCAAGTTCGACCCCGACGAAGTGCGCCGCACTCGCAACTTTGTCGGACCCAAGATCGACCTGTCCAACCTGCCGCCGGTAAACCCGGTGGTGCAGGCGGCTCTGGCTGCAGTCGACGAAAACCGCATTCGCGAGCACATGCTGCGTCTGTCGGGTGAACTGCCCCTGATGGTGGGCGGCAAGAGCATCAAGATCGCCACCCGCAGCACCCATCATGGTGACCTGCAGCATGCGCTTGCTTACATCGTCGAGCAGTACCAGGCTCTCGGCATTGCTGCCCGTCGTGTGCCCTACAAGGTGCGCGGCAAGCAGCTCGAGAATATCGAAGCCGTGATTCCGGGCAAGACCAACCCCGACAAGGTGGTGGTCATCGGCTCGCACCTCGACTCCACCGCAGGTCGTCCATGGGGCGTGGAAGCTCAGGCTCCAGGCGCCGACGACGACGGTTCCGGCACGGTGGGTGTGCTCGAACTGGCTCGCGCCATCAAGGACATGGGCCTGCCCTACACCGTGCGTATTCTTCACTTTACCGGTGAAGAGCAGGGTCTCTGGGGCAGCTATGCCTATTCCGACCTGGTTGCCGCAGCCAAGACCGATGTCGTGGCCATGGTGCAGGTCGACATGATCGGCTACTGCGGTAAGCCGGGCAACCGGGTCGACATCCACGACGGTGCCGACAAGAACGGCTCGCATTCGATTGCGGTCGCTTTCTTCCGGGCAATCGCTCGCTATGGCATCAACCTCAAGCCGGTCGATACCCACAACCATGCCGTCGATGATCGCTCAGATCACGCCGGCTTCCTCGACCACGGCTACAAGGCTGTGCTCATCTCGGAGGAGTTCACCGATGATGGCTTCAATCCGAACTATCATCAGCTCTCCGACCGGGTGAAGAACTGCAATCTGCCCTACATGGTGGAAGTGGTGAAGGCGATCATCGCTCTCACCGTCGACCTGGCGGGCGGCAAGTAAGCAACTAAGCGCTCGCCAAAACGGGCGCTTAATTGGTCGAGACTAGCAAGGCCGAGGGGAAACACTTTTGTGGTTCCTCTCGGTCTTCTTTTTGGCTGAAGGTATTATAGAATGTAGTAAAGCGCCCAGAAGGCAGTGAGGAGGAGAAAGGAAAAACGATCCTCTCCTCTTTTTCTCAAGGGTCTTCGGACTTTACTTTTTTTTTTCCGCTTGCACTGCTGGCACTGCTAGTCTTGTTTGCTTGCGCAGATTAACGCCGGTTAAGAAGTGTTAAGGGCGCTGTGTTCCTTAACTTCTCATTTGGGGCTGTTCACATAAGGTTTGCTTTGCCTGTCTATAGTTGGAAAAAGAGACTAATGCTTAACAAAAATCAGATTGAAAGAGTGCCGGACTAAACTCAAGTTAGTGAGCACTAAAGCCAGAGAAGAGCCATTGACCCAGACTTATCGCCACGATCTTGATGAAGCCGACCTTTCTGACCTGGGTGGTTATGCTGGTGTGACAGCTGATCCCAAGCTTTGCAGAGATGGTTTCATCTATGTAGCTGATGTTTCTGAAACTGTTGATTCGGAGCGCTACGGTCTGCGTCTAGACGGGCGAGATTTTATTGGTTTGGCTGTAGAGAATGGAGCCAAGGTGGTTTTGACCACCACAGACATTCCCGCGCATCTAGCCAATATCTTTGATGATTTATTTGGGGCTGGCGCTCAAGAGCCGCACGCCAGAGTAAAACTGCTTAGATGCAGTGAGCCTTTGCGCTATCTCGGACCTTTGGCACAAAAAATCTACTGTAATCAACCACCCGAGTACATCGCCTTAGTGACCGGCACAAACGGCAAAACCTCAACCGTCAATTTCGCCAGGCAGCTTTGGCACTTCTGTGGTCTGTCATCTTGTTCAATTGGTAATTTGGGGGCAGTGGTAGAGAGTGGCTCTGACAGCACTCTGCTTTGGGATAGAGACCCGGTTCTTTCAGTGCCCGAGACAGTCACTCTGCACAAGATTTTTGCCCGCTTAAGCGAGCTGCAGGTGCAGCATGTGGCTATGGAGGCCACCAGCCATGCCTTGTTTGATCACCGTCTAGACGGAGTGAAAGCCAGTCACGGCGTTTTCACCAATCTCACCCGTGACCATCTCGATTTTCACGGCGACATGCATGAGTATTTTCGCGTGAAAATGACACTCTTTGACAGTGTGCTTACCCCAGGTGCCATAGCCGTGTTAAATGCCGATGCCGACTGGTTTGAACCGGCATTAGCCGTTTGTCGTCGCCGCGGTCATGAAATAGTTGATTTTGGGCGAAATGGTCAGGCTTTGACCCTAGTAGGTCGAGAGAGTACTGCCGCCGGTGAAAATTTGCAGTTGAAGTTTGGCTCAAGATTTGGTTCGAAGTTCGCCGGCAAGACTGTGAGTGTGCCGGTCCAACTAAGGGGATTGTTTCAAATAGAGAATATCTTGGCGGCTCTATCGGTTGTGCTTACTTCGGGTGTGGACATCGATGAGGCTGTGGGCAATCTAACAGCACTAGCCAGTGTCGAGGGGCGTCTAGAGCTGGTGGCTCAGACTAAACTCGGGGCGCAGGTTTTGGTCGACTATGCCCATACGCCAGATGGTCTTGAGCGCTCGCTGCAAGCTTGCCGCGGCTTTACCCCCGGACGTTTGATTTTGGTATTCGGTTGTAACGGCGACCGTGATGCCGGTAAGCGAGCTGAAATGGGTCGCATCGCAGTGGAGAGTGCCGATTTTGTGATTGTTACCGATGGGCATCCTCGCAGTGAAGATCCCGCCGCAATAAGAGGGCAAGTATTGGAAGGGGCAAAAGGAGCCATTGCTGTTTCGCCTCGCGCCGAGGCCATCAGGCAGGCTTTAGCACAGGCTCAAGCCGGCGATACAGTGCTGATTGCCGGTTTCGGTCATGAAAATTTCCAGGTTTTGAAAGACAAAAGAGTTCCCTATTCAGATAAGGCAACAGTGCAGACCATTCTTGAGAGTGAGAGGAAGAGACAATGACATTATCTAGAAATCCCAATCTTGGATTGGTGCTGGAGCGAGCTTCTGAAACGGAGGGATATAGGCTCAATTGCGCCCGTCCCGAAAATAGAGAATTTTTTGAGCGCCTCGATAGTTTCTTTACCGGCAAGTCGCCAGAGCAATGCCCTGGATATGACGGCTATTTGCGCAGTTTGCCGGCGCCGAATTTAGCGCAGTGCGGTCGCCAGGCGGTGCGAGACTATTTCGATAACGGTTGGACCTTGACCGAAATGCTTTTCTCGGCTCTAAAAGATGCAGAAGGCTTTTATCGACCGCCTTATCACGGTCTCAGACATCCGCTCATTTTTTATTACGTGCACCCGGCCGTGCTTTATATCAATAAATTGCGCCTAGCCAAGCTGATTGATGCGCCCATTGATGCCTATTTCGAGAGTCTCTTCGAGACCGGTGTCGACGAGATGAGCTGGGACGATATGAGCAAGAACGAAATCGAGTGGCCGACTTTGTTTGACGCTCATGCCTATAGACGCAAAGCCTACGCCAAGATTGCAGAGTTAATTGAGTCGCATCCAGAGCTTGCCGACGGGCACCAGTCAATAACGATGGAACACCCGCTCTGGGCTCTCTTTATGGGTTTCGAGCATGAAAGAATCCACCTTGAGACATCTTCTGTCTTGATGCGCGAACTGCCGGTTCACCTGCTTGAACGTCCGGCGGCCTTCGCCCCTCTCGCTCCGCGACAAGCTGCTGCTTCTCTTCAGTCCTCTTCCACTTTGGAAAGTTCCGCAAGCGACTTCCAAGAGATAGAGGCGACCTCGGTTCGCCTGGGTAAGCCTAAAGACCATCCTAGTTATGGATGGGATAACGAGTACGGCAAGCGCAGCATCAATTTGCGACCCTTTCAGGCCGGGCGTTCCTTGATTACAAATGCTGATTTTCTCGCCTTTGTAGAAGCCGGTGGTTATTTCGAAGATCGGCTCTGGAGTGAGACCGGCAGACGTTGGAAGAGCTTCCGTAATGTCAAGTTTCCCACCTTTTGGGTGCCTGATGGTCCGGCCGGCTCAAATCAGTTTAAGCTGCGAACAATATTTGAAGTGATCGATATGCCTCTGGATTGGCCTTGTCTGGTCAATTATCACGAAGCAAAAGCCTTTTGCCGCTGGCGCTCAGAGGTCGATAACCGTCATTACCGTCTGCCTTCTGAGGCTGAGCACCAAGCCATGCGGCGCCATGAAAGTATAGGGGAGACCGGGCGCAACCTGGAACTGCAATTTAGCAGCGAAAGCTCTAGCAAAATTGCCGCCAAGCAAGACGGCATCGCTCATGTCTTTGGCAATGTCTGGCAATGGTTGGAGGATCATTTCAATCCCTTGGAAGGAGCGAAAGTACATCGTCTTTATGATGATTTTTCGACACCTTGTTATGACGGTCAGCATCAAATGATCATGGGCGGTTCTTTCATTAGCACCGGCGATGAAGCCGGTCAGTTTGCCCGCTTTCACTTTAGACCGCATTTCTTCCAACATGCTGGTTTTAGACTGGTCTTGGCCGAGAGTGATAACGACGGGCAAGCTTATCGCTTTGACGGCGATGGACAGCAGTCTAATCCTTACGAGACCCTTGCTGTTTTGAATGAGTACATGACTTTGCATTATGCCGCGCCCGAGACCCAGCTTCCTTTTCAATCGGGACCGCAACATGCCCTATCTTTCCCGCAGCGCACAGCCAATCTTTTGATCGATTTTTGTCGAAAATTAGATGTGCCGATGCAGCGAGCCCTCGATATCGGCTGTGCTGTCGGCGGCTCTAGCTTTGCTCTTGCTTCTGCCTTTGAAAAGGTAGTAGGCGTCGACTTGAGCAAGCAGTTTATCGATACGGCTCAATCTCTGAAAGAGAACCTGAAATTTCCTTATCAGGTCAAAATAGAAGGCGACATTTATGAGGAGGCTCTTGCCTCTGTAGAGCCGGGGGCTGCCGATCGAGTAGAGTTTAGACAAGCTGATGCTTGCAGTTTACCGGCTGAATTCATCGACTTCGACGCGGTTCTCATTGCTAATTTGCTCTGTCGTCTGCCTTCGCCGGGGGCCTGTCTGGGAAGACTGGAAGGAATGCGCGGACTTTTGCGCTCCGGCGGCATTGTGGTGATTGTCTCGCCTTACACCTGGATGGAGAAGTTCACCCCCAGAGAGGTTTGGCTAGGCGGATATTATGACGATGATGGCAAGCCCCATTTTTCACAAGATGGCATCAAAGCAATGCTTGGCGATCAATTTCAACTATTGCATCGTCAAGATATGCCCTTGTTGATTAGAGAACATCGTCGCAAGTATCAATACATAGTCAGCGATGCTCTGGTATTTCAGAAGCGCTGAATCTGGAGAGAAAATTAGAGCAAAGTCTAGAGCGAAACTTGGCAATCAGTGGACTTGGCAGCAAGCTAGGGCAGCATAAGCTGGTCGGGCAGTAAATTGCTGTTTAGCCGGGCTAGTTTGGCTTGCACATTTGCGTAAAGTACAAGGGCGCAAGTGCTGAAAAATAGGTTGGAGAAGCCGCCGATAGCATTAATCACCATATAGGCAGCACAATAGAAAAAATAATGCAATCCGGCCGCATAGAACAATGAGGCGATTAGAAAGGGCGCATAGCCTAGGAAAAATAGAACGAAAAACAGAGCTAGAGAAAGCAAAACTATATGGTGACAAAACCAATAACACTCGCTTTTAAGTCGGACCTTTGCACTGCTTTTGTTTTGCACAGTTATTTTGCCCTCATATCATCAAGAGGCTCAGAGTAGTCTGTTAGAAATATTTTGCTCTGTATATAATATAGCTCAAAAAGAAAGAGAGCTATGGCGACCGAATCAACCAGCGAAATTGAAAATAGCGAAAACTTGGAAGAAAGCCCTTACTATACGGGGCAGGCTCGTTTTGAGTTTTTAGTAGAGCGTATCTCCACCAGGGTGCGCAACAAGATCTATAAATCGTTCGCCCAGCTGGCAAAACCTACGCCCGAATTGAAAGTTCTGGATGTTGGAGTCACTTCCAACCGAAGATCCGATTCCAATTTTTTTGAGGCTTGTTATCCCCACAAAGAGCAGATTACCGCTGTGGGTTTGGAAGATGCTTCTTTCCTCAGTGAGATGTATCCAGGGCTGACTTATATTCAAGCCGATGCCATGCAATTACCCTTTGCCGATCGCTCTTTCGACATTGCCACTAGCTGGGCTGTGATAGAGCATGTCGGCTCAAGAGAGCGGCAGCGTCGTTTCCTTAGCGAGATGGCCCGCGTCAGTCGTAAGCTCTTTGTCACTACCCCTAACCGCTGGTATCCGGTAGAGTTTCATACTGTCTTGCCTTTTTTGCATTGGCTGCCACCCAGCCAGTTTCGCCAAATATTAAAGGGTCTAAAGAAAGATTATTTTGCCGAGGAAGCCAACTTAAACCTGCTTTCAGAGCGAGACTTTATAGAGCTTTTGCCTGCGGGCATGAAGGTAACCACGGCCCATGCTCATTTGCTTGGACCGGTATCGAATTTGGTGCTGTGGGCGGAATGGCCCGACTGATGTGCCTATAATTTCTCTCAATCGAGTTTGAGAATCATAAAGGTGCTTGGATAGTTCCATTTTTCTGTGCTTGCCTGGTAGGCTGGCACCAAGCTCCAGCCTTTTTCGGTCTCTTTCAAGGTGAGCCAATTTTTCAGACGCGGGTCGCTGGGGCTGGGCAAGTCTTGTTCGGTGAGGCTAAGTGGGACTTCTCTAAGATAGGGTTCCTGCACCAAGGCTTTCACACCAAGTTTTTTCAGCTTTTCAATCAGGACTGTCTGTTCGCTTTCGGCAAGCTGCCAAAATTCTTTTGGTTTGACAAAGTCAGCCACTATTTTCAGTTTGGCCAGTCTAGCAAAATAATAGCGGCAACTGCCAAGCTGGGCTATTTTGTCGCCCTCTTTCAGCCCTTCTTGTTTGAGCAGTTTCGCTATCGTAATCTCAATTGGTCTAAAGCCTTCTGCTCTATCTTGGTCGTTCAAGAGACTGCTATAGCTAAAGGCGAAAATAGCCAGGCGCAGCAAGGCAAAAGCAACCAGGCACGAACAAGCGAGCTTTAGAGCTAAATAGCTTTTGTCTTTTGGTAATTTCTTGAGACTAATAAAGAAAGTCGTAAAGAGTGGTACTAAGTATGGTGTGTAGTATCTCTCTGAGTTGACGGACATGTCGATGCCAAAAAGCATAAAACCGAGTCCAGCTGCGATGGGCAGCCAGAGAAATGCAGTGCTGGAGGCGCTCACCAGGGGGCGCAAGGTCTTCCATGCGATAAGCCAGAAAAGCACTGCCGCCCAAAGGAAGAGAAGTGAATACTTGACCATGTTTGCTAGAACACGGGGGAGATATTCTTGCCATTCGATGATCGTCTCTACACCGGCATACCAATAATAGGGAGCATACCAGGGTGAATAGGTGACTGGTCTCTCGTCGGCAAATTCATAGGCTTCTGGATTTTGCGAGTAAATGCGGGTGGGATGCAGAAAGCTGGGGCTACGTCCATGGGTGATCGGTTGTTTGAGAAAAATATTCCAGCTTTGTCCCACTTTCCATACGTCTGAAAAAGTGAGATGTTCTGCTTTGTTTGATATCAGAGCAATATAAGGGGCGCATAAAAAGAAGAGAGCGGCTAGACCGGCTAGAATGACAGAGCGAGCTTGTTTTACTTTTCTAGCAGAGACTAAAAGCCCAATTAGGGTAAGGGCGCTATAAGCCAAGATTGGCGCCTTACTTAGATAACCGACAAAGCCGGTGGCGGCAAGCAAGAGACTGGTTTTCAGTGAAAGTCTCGACTGTCCCTCTAATTCTCTAGCCAGGCTCAAGGCTAGAGCGGAGATGGTGAAGGCAAAGCAGGAAGAAAGTAGATCGGGCGTGCCATACATAGTCTGCCCCAAAGTCAGACTGGAATAGAGGAAGACGGCAGTAAGGGTGACCAGGCTCAGACCCCAGAGTGGCGCTAGTGTTGCTTGGTCTTCGCCCTTGAATCGGCTCTCAATAAAGGCTTTGAGTGAGTTAAGCAAAAAGAGAAAAGAGAGACACAGCGCTGCGAATATAGCGAGATTGGTCATTCTGACCAAAAGAATTTCGCTGTCTATATTGCTTGCTGCTGCCTTTAGCACTAGGGCAACAATTATGCCATAGAGCGGAGACCAATAAGGGTTGATAAAGTGCTGCCAATCGGACCTCCAGAAAGCCTCACCGTTGTCCAAGTAGGAAATCAGATCTGTGTCCCAGAGATTAGCCAGGTTGCGCCAAACATAGGCTTCTTCCACCGCCAAGGCGAGACCTGCCAGGGCTAAAATGGCAAAGATTAAGCGATAGCCGCCGGACAACTTCAACCGGTTTCTCCCTTACTCATCGACATGGCTGAAATGAAGAGAGAGGAAAAGAAGCAGGAGAGTCCGATGATGATTAGGGTTGAGGCAAAGGCGGCGAATTCTGGTCTTGGCAGGGGCGCCATACCTAAGTGCAGCCATTTTAGAACTAGTAAGGCCATGATGATTGTGCCGGTGAGAGTGAGCACCATGCCTGAAATTAGCCCCATCTCTAGGTTGAAAATTTTGTAGAAGCTCAAGATGAAAGGATTGTTGCGATCAAAGCGGCGGCTCCACGAGTAGGTTTTGGCGTGCAACCAGAGGCTTAGAATTTGGAAACCGGTGACGGCCATGGTGGATGCCACCATGCTTGATACTACACCCAAGGCTCTTCCGTCTGATTGAATCAGTCTGAAGAGAACAATAAAATGCAAGAGCATGCCTAGCCCGAAAAGAAACAAGCCGGGAATGAGAAAGACTTTGTTTGGGGCATAAATGAGCATCATGCGCAGGCTGCGCCAACCGTCTTTGAAGGTGTTTAGTTTTGATTCGCCTAGGCGCTCGCCCAAGGTGATTGGAATCTCCTTGATGCGCAAGCCTGCTAGTCTGGCATTAATAGCTAGCTCTAGATTGAATTCCATACCGGGGCTGACCGGTCGTATTTTTTCATAGGCTTCTCGGGTAAAGGCTCTGTAGCCGCAATAGACATCGGAATAACGGGCGCCGAAAAGTATGTTCAAGATTAGGGTAAGCATAGGATTACCCACATAGCGGTGCAGCCAGGTGATATTTTTTTCGCCCTTGCCTAAATATCTGCTGCCTGTGACAAAGTCGTATTGTCCGTTTTGCAGACCCTCTAGAAACTGGGGCAGCATGGTCAAGTCATAGGTGTCGTCGGCGTCGGCCATAATCAAATAGCGGCCGCGCGCATGTTCAAAGCCCTTGAGATAGGCGTTGCCATAGCCTCTAAGCGGCTGATGACAAAGACTGGCTCCCATTTCTGTAGCGATTGCCACCGAGCGATCGGTCGAACCGTTGTCTGATACCACCACTTCGCCGTCAATATTGTTTTCAGCAAATGTCTTCTTTATCTTTTCGATGCAAATGCCAAGCGCCTTTTCTTCATTGAGGCAGGGCATTACCACTGATACCAATGGCGAAACGGTTTCTTCTTTTGTGTGGGCGTCGATCATAGATGGTTAGCTTTGCGATTTTTGGAAAACAACTTGGATATTTGATGTGGAGAAACCTAGTTTTGCTCTCAATATATCGAATGCTGTAAAGACACTCAAGAGAAAGAGGTTTCTGAATGGGTCGAAAAGGGCGCCGGCGAGCTTGGGCGAAAATTTCTCCTTGACTATGTGGTGCAGTGAATAAATCCAGAAAGTTTGGGCGGGCAGATATTTTACTGAGATAACTTGCAAACCGGCTTTGGCGCCCAATTTGGCCAGGCTTTCTTGGTTGAAGAGATACCAATGTCTGGGAAAATGATACCCGCCCCAATAGCGCTTTTTGAAGAGATTGCAGTCGAGACTATCTACATTGGGCGTCTCGACAACCAAAACCGCCTCTGGTTTAAGCAAATGAGCCAAGCTTTTCATGACCAAATCAGGGTCTTTCACATGTTCAAGCACTTGCAGAATCACGATCAAGTCAAAGGGGTCTTCATTTTTTAGTTGCAGAGCCGCTTCTTCAGCCGCACCAAGAAAGGCGTTAAAACCCCGCTCCTTGAGCTTGTCTACTGTTTCGTTTTTTATTTCTAGACCATAGAGATTTTGGCGACTCAGTCCCAACTTTTCTAGAATTTCTAAATTTCTGCCGTTGCCGCAGCCGATGTCTAAAAAGCGAGGATTATCTGTGCGGCAAAATTTTAGCCAACCCTTTGACTTGTTTTTGTCTAGGAAGTCTTTGATCTTGATGGCTAGTGGGTTAACGCGACTAGAATAATTGTATGAATAATAATTGTGTGGATAGATTCTGGCAAGTTCCTCAGCAGTCGGCCGGGGATTGAGATAGATTGTTCGGCAGGTCTGGCATTCCACCATTGAGAAGGTGTCGTCGCTGGTATCGTATTCGAAGTCAAGCCCCCGAGCTACTTCGACGGCGGCGTTAGCTGCCGATGCCCTGCAAACTGCGCATTCGGCTGGTTCCATCTTTAGGGCTTGACTTTGGCTCAATCAGTTCCCCTTGTTCTCGTTGGCCAGAGGCAGGCTGGTAAAGAGATTGAGCAAGAAGACCAGATAGCTCTTATGGCAAGTGATTTCTGGTCGTCCTTTGAGCTTGTTGTGTACATTTTTGCGATTATAGTAAGGCACCCGCGGAAATAGGTGATGCTCTGCATGTAGGTGCATCGAATGCGGTGCGAAAACTATTTTTTCTGCTAAGTTGGGAGTGTAAGATACCATTCTTTTGGCGTCGGCTCTCTCGTCGGGCAAAATAGGCACCGCATGGTCGCAGAAGGCTCTAATTTCGTCAGCCAAAAAGACGCAAAAATAAATGGGCAAAATCCAGTGGGTAAGATAAAGCCAGAGCGGTAGGTGCAGCATAAACAGAAGCGATAAAATGGCCACTTGCCAGATCGCCACGGCTAGCCGATTTTTGATATAAGTCAAAAGCGGCTTAGCTGCTTTGCTGTCAGTACTTGAACCGTCTTTGGGCTTGACTGCTTCAGTATCTAGATCGTAATTGGTTTCTTCTCTTCTTATCTGGCTCTCCTCCTGGCTTTTGTTCAGTTCTTGCGCTCTCAATTTCGCCCCTAGGGGCGAGACTTTGATCACCGTTTTGACAAAAGTCTTGATGCCTAAACAGAAGGCCAACAAAGCGAGAAAGCTGTTTTTGTCAGAAAGTCTATGCAGATAACGATCTGGATCATCGGCATGCCCTAGACGCTTGTGGTGCTCAAGATGATTGCGTCTGCCGTCTTCGAAGGCCATAAACATTGGTGAGTAGATTAGCCAACGGCAGATTGTGTCGTTAGTGTTCAGATTTTTGTGCAGGCAGCCGTGCAGACCGTCGTGACCAAGAATAAAGAGTCCGTATTGCCCAAAACCATTAAGAAAGAAGGCGGCAATCATTAGGACTGTCGCAGGTAGAGTTACTGTCTGAACTGGCTGAGCGATAAGTGGGGCGCAAATGCAAAGTAGAGTCAAACCTAGGGCAATTGAAAGCCAATTGATGGCTAGATCGAAACCTGAGCGGCGGCTATCTATTTTTAGCCAGCTCTTTAGTTCTTCGCTGCCGACCAAAGCCCTCAGACGTTTATGCACTGCATCAATATCGTCTTCAAGATAGTTCTCAGTTTTTTCAATTTTTTCGATTTTTTCGATTTCGTCTATTTTGCCTATCTCAATGACAGAATTATCGGCAGCTTTTTCACTGTCGAGGCTATTTTCTTGATCTGTGTATCCTTCCAGGCTCATACCTGAGTTATACCTGATTTCAATAGTAATGAATTACCCGCTTTGCGCATTCATAAATTATATAAACAGCCTCTATACTGTACTCGAATCTATACTTTATTAGAAATGGAAGGAACAAGTGCCTGCTGAAGTGACAGTTGTCAATCTCTCGCAGTCTTCACCATCTGAGATTGAGGCGGTGCAGGCGGCGGTGCTGCGCTATCTCGGCACTGCTCGTCCGCCTGATTTGCAATGGAATCCGCAGCCGCTCGTGCTTGCCTTGCTTGGTGCCGAGACGGCTGGCTATATGGGCGGCTTAATTGGCGAGACACTCTGGGGCTATTTGCATGTGCGACTACTGGCGGTGGACCAAAGTCTGCGCGGTCGGGGGTTTGGCCGGCAACTTATGGAATCCGCCCATGCCGAAGCTTTGCAGCGTGGCTGCCATGGGGTTTATCTCGATACTTTTAGCTTTCAGGCTCCTGATTTCTATCAAAAATTAGGTTATGAAATTTATGGACGGCTCGATGATTTTCCCAAGGGGCACTGTCGTTATTTCCTGCGCCGCAGCCTCGTCGGCGGCGAGAAACAAGATTTGGAATAAAGTTTCCAGTGATTGCGTATTTAGATGTTGGGACGGTAAGTAGAGGTTCTTTCATTAATGGCTTTTTTCAGGAATTTAAGCATTGTACTTGCTCTTCAGTTGAGCCTTTGGCAAGCCTGTGCCGCCTCTGATATAAAGCCTAAAGACGGCGATTCCTCCTCGCCGCAGTGGCTTTCATACGACGACACTATTTTTGAGCGTGCCCGACAGGAAAAGAAACTAGTCTTGCTTGATTTAGAGGCGGTCTGGTGCCACTGGTGCCATGTTATGGACCATGAGACCTACGGTGACAGCGAAGTGCAGAAAATTCTCAAGGATGGTTATTTGGTTGTGAAGGTGGACCAGGATAAAAATCCCCTGCTCTCTGGCAAGTATGAAGACTACGGCTGGCCGGCAACAATTATTTTTGACTCTTCCGGCCGCGAACTCGTCAAAAAGCGAGGTTACATCAAGCCGGAGAAAATGCGAGCCATGTTGGAGGGCTTTCGCCGAGATCCTACCCCGGTAGGTGATGGAAATTCTGAGGCTGAGGATGTATTGAGCAGAGATGCTGTCGACCCGAAGGGAACAGAGGCGGGTTATTCGCCGGCGGTCTATCAAGCTTTGCTGACTAAGCACATAAACGGCTATGACACCAAAAATGGTGGCTGGGGCTTTGGTCAAAAGTTTCTTGACTGGGATTCGGTAGAGTATTCAATGCTTAGGGCGGCTAAAGTAAATGACCCCTCTTTTGACAAGAGAGCGAAGCAAACACTTGATGCCCAGCTGAATTTGCTAGACCCGGCTTTTGGCGGCGTTTATCAGTACTCGACTGATGGTGATTGGAAGCATCCGCACTTTGAGAAGATCATGCAGATGCAGGCAGAGAATATGCGGGTTTATGCCCTTGCTGCCAAAGTGTACAAGAATCCCAAGTATTTGGCCGCGGCAAAATCTATCGCAGCTTATTTGCAAGATTTTCTCAGGTCTCAAGACGGCGTCTTTTATACCAGTCAGGATGCCGATTTGGTGCAAGGCAAACACAGCGCCGATTATTTTAAGCTGGACCGGGCTGGTCGACTAAAGCTTGGACAACCTATAGTCGACAAGCACATTTATGCCAGAGAAAATGGTTGGGCAATCACTGCTCTGGCTAACTTGTATGCAGCCAGTGGTGACCGAGTTTATTTAGATATGGCTTGCCGAGCCCTCTCGGCTATAGAGAAAAGTCATAGCAGCAAGGGCGGCTTTAGTCATGAAGCAATGTCTATAGCTAAATCGCCTATGGCTGCGCCTGGAGGGGCTGCGGGCTCGTTCTATCTAGCCGACAACTTAGCCATGGCACGCGCTTATTTAGCCTTGTATGCGGCTACCGGCGGGCGAGATTATCTTGCCAAGGCAAGCAAATTAGCCGACTTTATCGATTCGCATTTTCGGGCAGCGACTGGTGATGGCTATGTCAATGCTGATAGCAGCGCCGAAGCTTCTAAGGTGCTCAAGCCTGTGGCTTTGCTTGATGACAATGTAATGTTGGCACGCTTTTCTAACTTGCTTTATCGTTATACAGGCGAGGTGCGCTTTGGCAATATGAACCGGCGCTGCCTTGCTTATCTGGGCACGAAAGAAGCTGTGAACAAAAGACAGATCCTCACTGCCGGTATTCTTTTGGCGGTGGAAGAGTCTCAGTCAGAACCTTTTCATATCACCGTGGTTGGAGCAAAGAGCGACGCTGAAGCGGCGAAACTGTTCAGCTTTGCCTCACAGTTGCCGCTCACATATTTGCGTCTTGAATGGTTTGATAAGAAGGAAGGACCTTTGCCTGGGGCCAGTCTTGAATTGCCCGAATTAGATAGGGCCGCAGCCTTTATCTGCTCGGGCGGTACTTGTTCTAGACCGTCTTTCGACCAGTCAAGTTTGCTAAAGGCATTTGAGAAACTAAAGTCAAACAAGTAGAATGGGCGGAGCATTGCTTCAAATTGTCTTTTCAGTGCTTATATCGAGACTAAAGTGCTTATCTCTCTGAAAAAAACTCGCTCTACTCTTTCAGCTTTGGCATTGTCTGCCATGTTTTCTTTCCCTGCTTTGTTTTTGCAGGTTTTGTCGCCTCACCCACTTAGTTTGTTTGCCCCCGCTCAGGCTGCTGAAGCTAAGAAAGAAAAGCCCGCGCGCAAGTTCGACCTAGACTATGCTTGGTTTGCCCGAGAACTGAAGCGTTTTGTACGCGATGGCGAAATTGACTATAGCAGTTGGCAGAAAGATCAAAGCGGGCTGAACCGATTTTTGAAGAACCTAGCCGAGCTGAAGAGCAGTGAGTATGAGACTTTCAGCCGTGAAGAAAGACTTGCCTTTTGGCTCAATGCTTACAATGCCTTGATGATTAAAAGTGTGCTTGATCATTATCCGATTTCAGGCAAATTGGCTCATTATCCTGCCGATAGCTTTAGGCAGATACCCGGAGATTGGGAAGCCCAGAAGTTTATCGTCATGGGTAAAGAGATCACTCTCTATGACATTGAACACGAAAAGATAAGACGCGATCTTCCCGATGCGCGCACCCATTTTGCCGTGGTCTGTGCTTCGAGAAGTTGTGCCGAGATAGTGGCTAGACCATACAAAGCACAGACTATAGATGAAGATCTCGATAATGCGGCCAAGCGTTTTATTAATGATGACGAGAATCTTCTGCTTGATGTAGAGGGGCGGCGCTTTAAGGTCTCGAAGATTTTTTCTTGGTTTACCTTAGATTTTGCCGGCAAGTCGGGGGCTTTGAACAAATTTCCCCCACCAAGCGACCAAGAGATAATTGCCGGCTATATCATGCCCTTCTTAACTGACGAGAATAGAAAGAAGCTGGTGCTACTCTTCAAGAATCTTCCCGAAGTGCAGTTTGACTATATGCCTTACGACTGGTCTTTGAATGACGCAAAGACAGCCAAGACAAATGCGAAATAAGCAGAGACTAAGGTGCTTAGGCGCTCTTTGGTCTGATTAGCTCGGCCATACGGACGAAACCATCCCGGGCTTTAGGGTCTGACTGGGCTTGGGCCATGCGCTCCAATCTGTCTGCCACCGGGTTGCGGTCGGCCTCGCCAAAGCCACCCTGGGGGCTGAAGCCGAGAGCGATGGCCCCTTTGATCACATTAAACTTGCCTGGGCTGACTGGTTCTTCGTTTTCCAATAGGCCCTTGATGGTCTGTACCAGACCGTCTCTGAGACTAGTGGCAGGGTTATTGCCGAGCCCTCTTTCGAAGCGCTGTTCTTCACTCACTTCCAACTGTAAGCGGTTGGTTTCGGGTGCTTTGGCTTCGCTTTGACCAGCCAGATTTCTGCTATCGCCATTGTCAAACATATCTAGTGTCGCCTCTATAATTAGCCTTGCCAACGCCCGCAGTTCGAACAGTCCTAACTTGAGGGACTTTGCTGCACCTTTTACTTTGTACCCTTTTCAAGCGAAGTTGAGACAAGCCTTATCAGAATTTTAGGACCGCTGTCTTTATTGGGTGTCGTTGCTTTCGGCAGGCTGAGCTTCGCCTTCTTCTTTCATATCGCCCTTGAGGGCTGCCACTACAAAGTTTCCAGCAATCGCCTGGCGCAAGCTGATGCCGATCACAGGCGAAGGGTCTGGTAAGGCATTGTTAAAGGCGCGGTCGGCATTGTTGTCGAAATGTCCGACCAGATGCAGCACTCGGCCCGCGCCAAACGAGAAAGTGAGGGCAAGTATGCCAAGATTGCTGCATTCGCGCTGCATGAGGGTGCGACTGCGAGCCAGCACCTGTACTTCTCTGCCGCGCAACACTTTCACGGTTTGGCTGCGGTTTTCCAGCTTCCAATAGGCTACCCGGGGCATTCCTACTAGCAAAACCGGATCATCGTCCACAACCACGGCATCTACGACACTATTTTCGGTATAGTCGCTGTTCCATTCCACATAACCAGGAAAGGCTTTCTCTAAGCAGGAGTCCAGTGCCCAATCGGTGGTGAGCAGATAGCCACCGTCTTGGACAAATTTGCGCACTTTCTTGAGGGCGTCGGCGTTGAGATTGGCGCCGCAATTGACCACCAGTATTTTTGTGCCGGAAAGGTCGGTATCGCCTACCTTGCTTGGTGGAATGCGGGTAAAGGGTAGTCCGAAGCTGCGCAGAATATGACCGCTATCGTCCCATTGTCCTTTGATCTCGATGATTGTCGTGCGAGAAAAAGCAGCGAGGGCGCCGGTGTGATACTGTTCCAGCCAATTTTTGAAAGTAGAGGGCTGGACGGCTATTGTCTGCGGTAGGTCTAAGAAGGGTGCTTGCTGCAGAAAGCGGGTGCTCATTTTGTCTAGCCCGCGGTAGCTGCGGCTTGAGTTTCTAAAGGTGCTGGAGCTGATGCCGCCCGAAATTGTATTGGAGCCAGCCTTGATTGTTAGTACAGGATTAGTATTGCCTGCCGACTGGTCTGGTTGGGATCTTCTGGTGCTGCCGCCGTCATCGCCGCCGTCGTCATAGTCTCTTCTGCCTTGCGACTGATCGACAAAATTGGGTTGATTGCCGCCATAATTGCCAGAGTCGGGGGCTTGGCTGCGGGGACGCCTCGGTCTTTCTCTCACGACTTCTTGTTCGCCGTCGATCCAGCCATTTTCGTCGGCTTGAGCCGGGCTTACAGCTAAAGACAAGCCGAAAGTAAAAGCAAGGCTTAAGGCGGCTAAGAATTTTGCTTTTGGGGCTGAATTGCACATGAAAACTGACCGAAATCTATCTGAGTCTGTAGTATAAACTACCGACTTTTGCAAAAGATTATTCCCGACTATTCAGGCAGACATTTTATTGCCTGTATCGCCTTCGCTGCGACTGCCGCCTTCGCCGTCGCTGCTTTCAACTTTACTGGCGCTGCCGAGATCATCGTCCATTTCATCCATCGCTCTTCTAATTGAGGCGAGGGCCTTGAGGTTGGGCCAAATAGACTCTTTCATCTCTTCAAAGTCATATTCGCTAATTTCTCTTCTTTCGTAGCGTTTGCACACATCTTCCCAAAGTTCAAACAAGGCCTTGGGACATAAAGTCTCCCTGGCCTTCTTTTGGAAGGTTAAGAGGTCGAAAGCTTCTATGATCGTAACCCTCAGAAAATGACAACGCCTATTTCTAGAGTGCCGATTTTGCGACTATCTGTCAAGTTATTCTTTAGATTTCAGACTTGCTCGCGCAACCAGGGGTGGTGACAGGGGTGGTGTAGTAGGTCGCCTGCATGGCTTGTGTATATCTCTTAAAGCCCCGACGGACTCAAGGTAAACCTTGAGCCCGCCCCTTTTGTCTGGAAAAGCTGTTCGAAAACTATTCGAAATGCAGGTTGCCTTGATAGACATCTTTGACCGGTACTGTTTCATAAAAGACTCTGTCCACCAGTCCGTTCAGATAGCGGCTTATTTTAGCTGCCACTTGTTTGATGGTTGGTTTTTGGGTCTTTATTTCGTGTACCAGTCTGGCAAAACTAAGATGACGTCTCTTTTGCGAGTCTGCCAAGGATATTTCGTTCAGGTCTTTGAGATTTAGTCTCTGCAGTCCTCTCATATCCTCTACAGCTGCCATCTTGTTGCCTCGCCTACGCATTTCGTTTTCGATGGCTTGATAGTAATCGAGAGTTGTGAGTTTTTTGTGGCATAAAACAGCCTCAAAAAAATTTTTTGAAATTACTTTTGATTTTTTCTGAGAGCGTCGACTGCTATATCAAAAGGCGGCAGCATGCGAAGGGCGTCTCCAGCTTGGTTGGCTCTTCTTCTTGCTTCCTCCGAAGAAATAGGTTTATCTTCCTGCGGCTTTTTATCTTGACCTTTGGCGGCTTGCTCAGCCGGTGTGTCATAAACATCTTTATCTTTACTGAATCCATTTTTGACCTTGTCGGTCCAAGATTTGAATTCCACTTTGATGTCTTTGGGATTGCCTTGTTGGTCAAGATCTATTGAAACTTTAGGCAGCTTGGGATCATTAGTCTGCGAGTCGGCTAGGTCTTTCATTCTTTGCATATGAATGCGGCGGTCTATGGGGTCCATAGCGTTGATTTCGGCGCTCAGGTCTTCGCCCTTGCGCGCTTTGTCCAAAAGATGCGCCGGTCTTTCTTCTCTGCCGACTTGTTTATCAGTCATGGTTCTTACCCGTGTTGCCAGTGTCGCCTGCGTCGCCTTTGATGGCTGCCGCTAATTTCTTATACCCATATATGGGATTGAATCTGCGGACTTTGGGGAACTATTTACTGTGGTGGTTTCCCCATTGAAAGGTACCGATGGGGGGCCTACTCTTAATATAGGTAAGTGCGTCTTTAACCTGTTCTCAGGCGGCAGAATGGCAGAATCGCGGGATCACATAACAGATAAAGGTAAGAAGCTGGACGAGGGCAATTATGTCCTCGACGACCCTTTGGCGATTGCCGCCAGGCAAATTGCTGAAAGAGAGAAAGCTAACCAAAGCAAGTCTTTGCTCGATAAAACGGTCGAGTTCTTTTATGACGCTGAGAAACCTAAACTTGATGCTCTCAAACAAGTGGGCTTGCAGGCCTACGATGCCAATCAGCGCGGCGACAAGGCTGCTTTCGAGGCCCTCAAGCCCGAGCTGAAGAAGGCTTTAGAAGATGACAAAAAGGCTGCTTCTCATCAGACCGAAGTCAATTTTTATGCCGGTAGTTTCGCCAAGGCTGTTCCTCTTTTTGCCGGCAGTCGCAGCAAGATGCTATTGGCTGCGTCGGTGGGGGTGAACGCCCTAGACCAAGTAAAGAGCAACGACGATGCCGGATCTGCCGCATTGCACGCCGCCATGGGTGGTCTGAAAGGCTTTGCCCTCAAGAAGACCTTTGATCATTTAGCTCCCAAGACTTTCTTTGGCGCTGATAAGCCTGCTACCGCTGCACTCGAATACAGCAATGTGGCGACCAAGGGTTTGGCTCTTGGTGGTTTGTCTAGGCTGTATGAGACTGGTCTTTCATCTTCGACCTATATTGACAAAGAGACAGGTCAGATTTCGCTTGCTAAAGGGGTGAAAGAAACCTTTGCCACTACGCTCAATCCAGGAGCTATGGCTCTCGACGCGGCTCTCTTTATGGGGGCTCATGGGGCATTCAAACAAGTGGCTAAAGTGGGCGAAAGAGCCGTGGAAAGTTCTCCCACACTCAGTGCACTCGCTTCCTCTAAAGTCGGCACCTTCCTCAAAGAAGGACAAGTTTTAAGCAATACCGGAATGGGTGCTACTTTTGGTTTGGCAACCGGTTCTTCGCAGGAACTGATTAGGCAGTACAAGAGCGGCGAAGCTATCGACCCCTATGAGATTATGCGTCGCGGCGCCCTGCAGGCAATTACCGATGGACTGGCCGGCACCACCGGTTCTTCCATGGTGCATGGCGGTAAGCTTTTGCAAAGCCGTATGGCTGAAGGGCAGCCGACCATCCCGGCTCGGGCTTTTGCTGGTGATGAGGCCCCTCTGGTGGATAAGTCAGGCGATAAACCCAAAGATGGTGTCGCCGCTGCAGAGCCGACGGTAGTCAAAGACGGCGATGCCGCTGTTAAGCCAGATATTGCTGATGCTCCGAAAGATGCTCCGAAAGATGCTGCTAAAGAAACTCCCAAAGATGCTGATGCTCGCCCTGTCGATGGCGAGACCAGACCGGCCAATGCAGAAGTAAGGCAAGCTGATGCTGAAGTAAAAGCTGCTGATACAGATACTCGCCCTGTCGATGGCGAGACCAGACCAGCTGATACAGATGCTCGTCCTGTCGATGGCGAAAATATTAGAGAGGTGGCAAAGCCAGCCGATGTGCAGACTTCGCTGGAAGTCAGTCTCGATCTTGGCACTTTACCGAAAGTTTCAGCTGAAGAAGTGGCTGCCCGTAGTGTTGAGAGAGAAGGCGAGTTGTCCCCGGCGATTGAAGCTTTGGGCGATTTGGCCCAAGCCCGCACCGCCAAGTTTGTGGAAGTGAACGAGCCGGCTAAGTATGCCAGGAAGGCTAGTTATGAGATGACCGAGGCTCAGCGCCCGGTTTTCGAAGAAGGAATAAAGTTAATTCAGGGTGTCTTCAATGCGCACTCCAGTCCCAAAGATGTGGTGCGCTTCCTTGAATATGGCGCTGGGCGCGGGCAAGAAGTAAAAGCTCAATTCGAGCAGATGGCCAAAGACTACAAAGACCTCGGTAATGTTCAGGTTCAGAAACTTATCGAAGTGGCTATGAAAGCTACTCCTGAGTCAGTTGCCGTGGCCGAAAGGGGTTTTGATTTAGCTGACCGGGCCTCTAGACCCGGGGTGGAAACTTTTGGGCAAGAGTACCGAGACTTGGTGGAGTTTGCTTGGGGCGCCGGTCGCGATGCTCAGGGAACAGTGCGCATAACTTCCGAACTTTTAGGTCACCCTGGTATGAATCGTCTTTTGGGCGAGGTCTATGCTGGTTCGAATGGTCTCACCAGAGAAGTCGCCGATAGACGCCCTGTCGATTGGGGCGATACACCGCCTGAGGCGCGCGATCTGCTTAGGCAGATAATCGGACACCGTCCGCGCAATGCCGATGAGCACATCATTTTGAAAGAAGGCATTCATATATGGGCTGATCGCTACCCACAGCATGTCAGTGTCTTGCACCAGTTTGCTCGGGTATCCACAAACGGCGACATCGCCGCCATGATTGACTCTCGCCTAGGTACAGATTATTTCTCGCGTTTCCGCGATAGTCATATTACAGAACTACCTGATGCACCCGATGCTGCCCGCGCTGCTGGTCCCGAGCCGGTGGCGGAAGGCGACAATGCTCAGCCTAAGCCGGTTGAGAGCAAAGAAGCCGAAGGCCCGGCTGTGGTGCATGAACCCGGCAAGGTAACTGTTTATCCCGAACGTCTCTATGCCGACTTCGAGTCAGCAAGCGGTGCCGCCAAGCAAGCACGCGCCCATTTGCTTTCGGACCATATCGGCTCTATGTCGGATGCTCAGTTTATCAATTGGCTCAAGTATCTGCACAGTCCTGTCGATAGACCCGGCGCTCCTGCCGGTTTGTCCAATCTAAACGCTATGGGTATGAGCCGCTCGGCTGTTTTGAGCAGACCGGAAGTGGTGGCTTTAGTGACAGATCCTGCTTCTGCACCAGTGGATGTGGCAACTATTCGCAACTTCCTGGCCGCTCCGACTAAGTCGCAGACTGGTTCTATGCCGGTTGAATTGTCAGATTATCTGGGCTATCGCCTAGAAGCTTCTATGCAGAGACAGGTTGCAGAGAATGCTCTGCAAGGTAATGCCGATGCACCTGTAGATGCCGGACGCGTATTGCGAGAGGCTCTACCGCAGTGGTATCTGAGGCAGTTACGCGACACCTACAGCACCAGAAATGCCGAAGGCGGTTACGAATATCCTGCCGACTTCAATCCCAATTTGATGCAATGGTTAGAATATGGTCGCCAACTCGATAGGCAGAATCCTAAGTATCGAGAGTCTGAACCCCGCACCAGTTCAGTGGCTGATCGCTTCACTGCTTTAGATCAGGCTTTGGCTTTGCGCACACCTGAAAATGCCGTTCTGGTTGATCGTCTGCTGCAATTAGGGGCTGCCGACCAGTTCGCCCTCAAAAATATGTTGGCTAAGCTAGATCCTGCAACCAATGCTCCAGAGCATGCCGAACTCTTGGGCATACTGGCAGGGCGGGCCCAGAACATGGGCGACCTGAAAGTGGTGACCGAGGCAGTAAACTCGGCTAAGAAAGCCGATCAAGATGCTTTCAAGGCGCGTAAGGACGGACGTGATACCAAGCAGGCCGAAAGTCAAAGAGAAGCCAATGAAGCTCTTGCTCTCAGCACGCTCTCTCGCATAGTTCAACCGGGCACCTCTGAGTACGCCCGGGCTCAACAGATTATCACCGATGTGGTTTCCGGTCGCATAAGAGATCCTCGTCCCGATGATCTAAATAGAGGCGGCGGCAGAGGCGGTCCTGGTGGACCTGGCGGATCTCGCTTCGGCTCAGACAGACAAGGCTCAGATAGACCGGGCTCAGACAGACCGGGCTCAGATAGATCAGGTGGTCAAAGATTCGATCGCGGTCAGCCAAGAGATCGCGGCGACAGACGCAGACCGGAAGGCGATGGTTCTGACCGTGGCGCAGTGACCGAGCCGACTCCAGTGGCAGCACCAAAGACAGTAACATTCAACGATGCTCTGCCTGTTGAGCCGGCTCAAGTGAGAGCGGTTGATGCACCAGCTGATCAGCCGCAAAGACAACCTGTACAACCTATACAGGATGCTCAAGATGCACAGGCTCAGCCGCAAAGACAACCTATACAAGATGCTCAAGATGCACCAGAAAATATAGGTGCTGAACAACCTTCGCGTGTAGATCGCTTTAGACAGCGCTATGAGAAGAAGAAAGGCGACGACTCTGACTCTGATGGAGACGGTGAAGGCGGTGGACGCAAGAAAGATTCGCCGCGACGCGCTGCTCGCCAGGAAAGGCGCTTCGGCAGCTTCGAAGAACTGGCTAGAGATTGGAACCGCGACAGATAAGCGCGGCTAAGTTCTAGCTTTGCAAAGCCTGTTTGTAGGCATCAAATGTGAATTGGTCGAAAAGAACAAAGTAAATCGCTTCGATTGAACCGCTCTCTTTTCGACAATATTCTTTCACTGCTTTTATGGCGATTTCTGCGGCCTGCTCTAATGGATAACCATAGGCGCCGGTTGATATAGAGGGAAAAGAGATGCTCTTCAAATCAAACTCTTCCGCCAGGGCAAGACTATTGCGATAAGCCGATGCCAGGGTTTCAGCCTCATTGCCGCTACCGCCGCGCCAGATTGGGCCGACAGTGTGAATGACATAGGCGGACTTGAGCTTGCCCCCTGAGGTAATCACTGCCTGACCCGGCGGACAGCCGCCTTGTCTGGCTTTGATTTCTTTGCATTGTTGAAGAATTTCGGGACCGCCGGCTTTGTGTATGGCGCCGTCAACGCCGCCGCCACCCAAAAGGGAAGAATTGGCGGCATTGACTATGGCGTCCACTTCCTCTCTAGTTATATCGCCCCTCTTGAGGGAAATTTTGCGACCGTTCAGCTCTAAGCTCGACATTATTACTTCTCGCTTTTCTCGCCTTGCGCGCTCATTAGGCGTACTAAAGTTTATCGGGGGGCACTAGTTTTTGATCGATAATCTGCCCTGAAGCATTGAGTGTATAGTCAATTACCTGATCGCCGATGATCATTCTTTTGCCTGTCGGAATGCAGGGTGTATTGAGGTTATGGTATTGGTATCTAGTCTCACTGACCAAGACGCCGTGCAGATCTAGTTCTTTCACTATGATTGGTCTGGCTTGGATGCTCTGATTCGATTTGAGATTTTCGGTAAATGTAACAGTGCAACTGCCGTCTGCTCTTTTAGACTCTATGCGGGTGCTGCTTGAGTCGGGCAGCATAGTGGTAATGGTCTTGACACCAGACATGGTGTCAATGCGCATGGTTTGTATGCAGTTGGGCGCTTCGAAAGCTTCATTGTCAATCTGAAAAACTGGCGCAGGGCTGACTACTTCTTGAACCGGCTTAATGATTTCGGGTTTGATTATCTCAGGCTTGGTTTCGTTTGGTATGAACTGGACGCTCAAGTTTTCTGGCATTTGCAGGGGCAGGGCGCGTTGCTCTTGATTTTGCAAGAAGCGCAGAGCACCTGTCTGACCTGTGCTTATTTGAGAATTGCCAGTTTGTGAATTGCCAAATTGTGAATTGAGTTCAGGTGGCTGCGGGCTTGGTCGATTGAGCGATATCGGTTCGCTTCTAGTGTTTTGAATCTGGGCTAGAGGGCTGAGTGTTTCGGGCGGTGCCGGCAGGGGCTTGTTTTCTTGGGCACTACTTCTTTGCGCTAAATTAGGCTCGGGATTGTCTCTAAAATTGCTTTCTGCCTTGGCCAAAGGCTCAATTAGATTGGGTTTGGCAAGCTCTTCATTGCCGCTGCTTTTGCCGGGCTGCAAGCCCTTTAAGACCGAGTTGAGAGAGCGTTTTTGCGGCTTTGTTTCGTTTGCCGCTTGCGGCTTGGGCGGCAAATCGACCGCGCTCTTTTCTTGCTTTGGTGCTATTGGCGTTGTCGGCATAACCGGCTGAACTTCGCTTTCTGGCTGATTGTTTCTGGCTCGGTGCCCTTGCCCCCAGCCTTCTCTTTTTAGTTCGGTTTCGTTGGCTTGGTTTGCGGCTTCAGTGTTGGCCGGGCTCATCGACCAGATTTTAGCCGCTAACTGATCTGGGCTTGGTTGCTGACTTTTATTTATTTGAGTTTGCAGAAAACGACGGACCCCGCTTTCATCAGGCTGGTCGTTGTTTTGTCCCTGTGATTGAGGTAATTCAGGGGGCTGCCCCATTGTTCATACTCACATAGAAAGTTAGCTGCCCATTATTTCTCTTGCCAGGACCACCCTTTGTGTTTGTTTGGAACTATCGCGGGCGGCTCTGGCTGCATTCAAGAGTTTATCCAGTTCTTGACCATCTTCCGGCACGCCTGCCACGCCAAAAGCAAACACCAGACCGCGCGGGTCCATTTCAGCCGACAGCGGTGCTTCTTTCAACACGTCCACGATGCGATTAGAAAGAGCGGCTGCTGCCTTTGCATTTGAATTTGGCAAGATCAGAGCGAAGTCGAAAGTTTCATAGTGACCCAATAGGTCAATTGGTCTCTTTACCAGACTGATGCGCTGCATGGCTCGCTTCACAGCCAAAATTTGCAGCGCTTCTACTTGTCCGCCGGCCTGTCTTCTGTGACCAAGGCTGAAGACCACAAGAGAGAAGGGAAAATTGAAATACTCATAGCGCAGATACTCTTGCTCTAAAAAATAGAGAAAAGCAGGATAGGTGAGGATGCCTGTTTCTTGTCTGACCAGATGCTTGGTGACACTCTGCAGTGTCGCTTCATCTATGCCCAGACTGCGCAAGTTGCCTGAACGCGCCTGTTGATCAGTGACTTGCACCAAGCCGCAGCTTATAAGGTTGAATAGAATCGGCACATACTCTGCCTTCTTCATTGGTTTTTTGCGCAGAATATCGTAGAAAGTGCTGCGTCCGTCTATGAGCTCAAAGAACTCCATTTGAGGTTTAACGGCAATCGGTGCGCCTTTCTGCAATTTAGAAGCAAACTCAGACTCCGATATCACCGACATGCGCTTGACCAGAATCGATTCCATCTTGAGGTTTGCCGACTCTAGATATTTGCTTTGATCCAGCAGGGTGACGCCTTCCATGAGCATGGCGTCTAGTCTGCGTTTGACTGTTTGGTGCGGCGTCGTTTCGTCCGGCCAGAAGCGAAATTCGCCCGTGGTCCAGGTGATAAGCTCGATAACGGCATCATCACCGCCCACATCTTTGAGCTCGGCATGCATTGGGGTGCCGTCCACAAAATAGACTTTGGCTGTTTCGTTTTTGTCTTTGACATCTAGTCTGCCGGTCATTTTCGACATTGTGATCGATTGCAAGAGGTTGGGGGCTTGCATCTTGGTCAAGTCGCCTTCCAGTGTCGCTTTCAGTCCTGGGCGCGGCGAGTCGAAGATAACGGCGTTTTCTGAATTGGTGACGATGGGCATTTCAGCTGAAGTGTTGCCAACCGGTTTGAGGTTGGACATTGAATCAGTGCCCATGAAAGAGTCAGCCACACTGTCTGCCAACGGGTCGCAGCCACAGCCGCTCAAGACTATGTTGGCAACAAGACTGACATCGCTTTCAGCATGTTGAAAGATAACTTGGTGACCCTGATTGGTCATCTGCGAAAGGGTCCAAACCGGCAGTCCGATCTCTTGTTCAAACTTGACGGTCAAAAGATATTCTTGCGAACCTTCAGTTACTGAAAAAGGCTGTTCAACAAGACGACCTGGCACTTTACAAGCTTCTTGATGTAAGAAGTGAATGTCGTTGTAAGAGGGCAGTATTGAGACTTTAGGCAAGCGGATGCCACGCGGAATCGGCGCGTTTCCCTTACCTGCTTGAGAATTCCTTGATGAAAACATTTCCAACGCTTAGATAGTGATTACTATCAGTTTGCCACATATAGAGAACTATGAAACAAAATAAGAGGTAGAAAAGAAGCACTCGCCTTGTGAAGAGGCGAGTGCTTCGGTCGAGCTAATTTCTCTTGACTGCTTTGTCAGTCTTATGGATAAAGACCGCGCAGTCTCTTGGCTTCGGCGATTCTGGAAACACCGATGCGGAGAGCCGCCATTCTGGGTCTCAGTTTGCTCTTGGTGGATAGCTCAAGAACTTGATCGCAGGCTCTGCCCATGATCTGTTCCAGGCGCTGATTGACTTCGTCTTCACTCCAGAAGAGATGCATCATGCCTTGTACCCATTCGAAATAGCTGACTGTGACGCCGCCGGCGTTAGCGAGAATGTCTGGCACAACGATTATGCCTTTGTCATGCAAGATGCTGTCTGCCTCTGGTGTGGTCGGACCGTTTGCACCTTCAACAATGATTTTGCAATTGAGCTTGTCGGCGTTGGCTTCGGTTATCTGACCGCCGAGGGCGGCAGGGACCAAGACATCGCAAGGCAAGGTGAGCAAGTCTTTGTTGGCGACTTCTTGTGAATCTTGGAAGCCTTGCACTTTGCCCATTTCAGAAACATAAGCCATCAGGCGCGGAATGTCGAGCCCGTCTGGATTGTAGATGCCGCCGTAGACATCGGAGACAGCTACTATTTTGTAGCCGGCTTGGTGCAAGAGTTTGGCTGTGACGGCACCGACGTTACCAAAGCCTTGCACTACAACTTTAGGAGCATCGCTCTTGATGTTGAAGTGGTTGACGGCGCGGCGCACGCAGTAGGCGACACCACGACCGGTGGCCTCGGTTCTGCCGAAGGAACCACCGATGGAAACAGGCTTGCCGGTGACTACAGAAGGAACGGTGTGACCGACGTTGATACTGTATGTATCCATTATCCAGGCCATAGTCTGTTCATTGGTATACATGTCGGGAGCGGGAATATCTTTGTCGGGTCCGAGCAAATTGATGATTTCAGATGTATAGCGTCTGGTCAGGCGCTCGGTTTCACCGGTGGTCAATTTCCAGGGCTCTACTCTGATGCCGCCTTTGGCGCCGCCGTAGGGCAGACCCATGAGGGCGCATTTCCAAGTCATCAGCATAGCCAGGCAAGATACTTCGCCCAGGTTTACTTCTGGATGGAAACGGATACCGCCTTTTGCCGGTCCGAGAGTGACATCGTGGTGCACTCTGTAGCCGGTGAAGGTTTTGACCGAACCGTCATCCATGCGCACCGGCACGGTGACGATCAGGGCTCTTTTGGGATATCTGAGACGTTCGTGCAACTCTCTATCGAGGCCCATCTCCTCTGCGATTTCGTCGAGCTGACGCTGGGCGCCGAGAAAGTGCTCTGTCTCACATTCCATAGTCGGTTTATCCGCCGACGTGACCGCTACCATAGAGATTTCCTCCAGAAATAAAACTGCTTTTCGAGCGTCTCACTAAAAAGGCAAAAATCTTGCCTTTCAAAGACGTTGCAATATGTTAACGCTTATATGCAGCCGATATGGCCACAGTTACCTCTCGGCAAGCACTTAAATTTTTCTCAGAGCAGTCCCTGTTTGGCTTTGTGGTTCATGAGCCTGTCATGATCCGGCCCTTTTTCAATGTCTAGAAACGTAAGTTAAAAGATTATCGGGTAAGAAATCTGGTAGCTTTGACTGCGGTCAATTTTTATCGGTTACTAATTTAATACCGGGTCTGGTATCAACCCCACTTATGAAGATTACTTTAGAGCACGCCCTCAATCTCCTTCTGGTTTTTTTGCCGGTGCCAATCATTGGCAGCGCCCTGCATTGGTCGCCGGTGATTATCTTTCTTAGCGCCTGCATAGCGATTGTGCCCCTGGCCGGTCTGATGGGCAAAGCCACCGAGTACCTGGCAGATCGCATTGGTTCGGGCTGGGGGGCGCTTTTGAACGCCACATTCGGCAACGCTTGTGAACTGATTATTGCTCTGGCGGCCTTACGTGCCGGGCTTATCGATGTTGTGGAGGCTTCCATAACCGGTTCCATAATAGGCAATATCCTGTTGGTACTGGGCGCCTCAATGTTGGTGGGCGGATTCCGCTATCAAACGCAGTACTTCAACCGCACAGCCGCCACTACCTCGGCTACTTTACTTGCCTTGGCCGCGATCAGCCTCACTGTTCCGGCTGTCTTTCAGTTGGCTAATGCCCATGGGGGCAAGGTCGCTCAGCCTAGCAACTATAACTTGGCCCTGGCCATTGCCGCCATTCAGCTCGTCACCTATGTGCTTAGTCTGATTTTCAGTCTCAAAACCCACAAGCAGCTTTATTTTAGTAATGATGGTGAAGAAAAGGATGTCGCTCTAGGAACCTCAGGCTGGGGCGTAGGCAAATCGAGCGCTGTACTTTTGCTTGCCACAGTCGCCGTGGCTGTGCTTTCTGAGTATCTTGTCAATGCCGTAGAGCAGTCTGCTGAAGCTCTCGGGCTCAGCCACATCTTTATAGGTGTAATTCTTGTCGCCATTGTCGGCAACGCTGCCGAGCACAGCACTGCTATCTTGATGGCGCACAAAAACAAGATGGATCTCTCAATCAATATAGCTCTCGGTTCTGGCAGTCAGATTGCTTTATTTGTCGCTCCCGTGATTGTTTTCGTCGGCTATTTCACCGGTCATCCCATGGATCTTTGCTTTTCAGAAGTAGAAATCTTGTCAATTGTGGTTTCGGTGATTATTCTTTCTTTCGTTGCCACCGATGGAGAATGCAACTGGCTGGAGGGCGTGCAGCTTCTAGCCGTTTATTGCATTTTGGGGGCGGCCTTCTTCTTCGCTTCCCACTGAGCACCTAAGCCACCAATGCCGTTGATAGGTTTTTCTAATGCCTGAATTGCCCGAAGTAGAAACTGTAGTGCGTGGCTTAAATGCTTCAATAGGCGGCGATCATATTGTCTCGGTGAAAGTGCTGCGGGAAGATTCGGTTGCCTTCCCTGATGTCGCTCTCTTTTGCCGCTCTTTGGGGCAAAAGAAATTTTTGCAAGCCTGGAGACGAGGCAAATATATAGTGATCGAATTAGAAGGCGGCGCTTCTCTGATTTGTCATTTGCGTATGTCGGGTCGGCTCATTGTAAAAGGGATGAGTGGACGAAAAGCTGTTGAACGTGGGCGTTTTCTGCGTGTGCTCTTTAAATTGAGCAGCGGCAGAGAATTGCATTTTGAAGACATGCGTGTTTTTGGTAGGCTCTGGTTTAAGCCCGACCACCTCAGTCTAGAAGAGGTCGTGCCCTCAATTGCTGAGCTTGGTGTAGAGCCTCTGGCGCAAGATAATTTGGGCGGCGGGCTTTCTGGAGAGTTATTGCAAGAGTTATTCGAGGGCAAAAGTCAGGCTGTTAAGTCGGCCCTTTTAGACCAACGCTTGGTGGCTGGCGTGGGCAATATCTATGCCGACGAAGCACTCTTTTTGAGCGGTGTGCATCCGCAGAGAAAAGCCGGTTCTCTCAAAAAGAAAGAATATGAAAAACTAGCCGAGAATGTCAGGGCTGTTTTGACCATGGGTATTGAATCGGGCGGCTCTACCTTAAGAGACTATGTCAATGCCGAAGGCGTGAACGGCAATTACCAAAATCAGGCCTATGTTTATGGTCGTACCGGCGCCCCCTGCTTGCATTGTCAAAGTGCCATCGCCAGAGTGAAAATAGCCGGAAGGTCCAGCCATTTTTGTCCGCGTTGTCAAAAAGCGCGCCCCTAATTTATTGCTTGCGCTTGCTTTAGTTTAGCTCTTGAGAGTGGCCACTATGCGCACACCCACCGGCGCTATGGCGCCGCTTTCAGCTAGAGCTGCTTCCCAGTGCGCAAGCTTGGCTGCCTCTATGCCACCGTCGGTAGTGTCGGGCAAAAGATCGCAGAGATAGCGGAATAGGTAGGGCACTCTTGCTTCCATTTCCACCACATAGTCATCGTCCAAGACACTTTTGATATGTTCGAAAGGGGCGATGTGGTGCTTCTCTTCGTGGTGGCGCCGCCAAACTTCTAAAGCTTGACGGACATAAACTTCGGGGCTATCGGAGTCTAATATGGAAAGCCCGCCGCGGGGAGGGCACAGCCAGGCATGTCTGTTTCCAGGTTTGTCTTCCTGGCTGTTCGATCTATAGCGGTCGCAGAGCAAAGCGGCCAAGGGAAAGAGCCAGGCACAGGTTCTTTCATCGACTCGTTCGTAGGAGAAATCTTCGATGATGATTTTTCCTTTCTCTTTTAGAAGAGATCTTGCTCTGGCACTGGTTTGGCGCAAGGGGACAAGATGATGCAAAACTCTGCTGAAGAGCAGGGCATCAAACTTTTCTTCTTTCAGATCGGATACTGCAAGAAAGTCGCCTTCTATTAGTTTTAGCCCTTTTACTGTTTTTAGATTGGCTGCCTCGCCCTCAAATTTGCGATCAAGGGCGGTGACCTGAAACCCTTTCTGACAAAGGTTTTTGGCTATCTGTCCGCTGCCGGCGCCCACATCTAAAATAGCGGCCTTGGCTTTGAGATGCTGGGCGGCAAAGTCACTGGTTGACTGTTGTTGAAATTCAAAGGGGGTAAGTTTCAGGCTTTCAATCATATTTAGTTTTTACTTTTTACTCGACTTTCTAAACAAAAATAGCAAGGCGGCCGTGATGCAGTTGGTCAAAACGAAGGTGAGAACATGCAAGATGGTGGCATAGGCGAGAGCTTGTGCTTTAGATACTTGAGGCGCCACTAGTTCCATCGATTGGCAGACCAGATAGTGAAAAGAACCGGCATTGCCTGGAGTGGGGATGAGAACCCCGACTGAACCTATGGTGAAAATAATCAGTGTATCTACCGGTCCGATAATTTTTTCTAGATGAAAGGCCGGCAACATAAAGTAAAAGTTGCACCAGTAAAGCCCCCAGATTACAAAGCTGAGGGCGGCAATCAGGGGATAGCCGACCGGGTCCTTGAGGGCGCGGGTGCCCGAGTCGAACTGCTCGGCCATTTCGGTTAGTTTATCGAGAACTGATTTAGGCAGTTTGCCGGCAATAAAATTCTGCTTCAGTAAAAAACGCAAAATCGACCCGGCATAAGGTAAAAGCAAGAGTCCGATAATTGTGGCGATAAGCAAACCGATACCGCCCTTGAGCAGCGCCGGGAAGGTCTCTAGGAAACTTTGAGGGAGAAAGACCAGACAGGTACCAAGCAGGAAGACAAGCAGAGCCATGTCGAGCATGCGGTCCACCAGCAAGGTGGAAAGAACGCCTGGCCAGGCAAGTTTTTCGTCTTTGCAGATGGAAAGTAGGCGCGCCACTTCGCCCCCGCGGGGAATGGCCACATTAATGGCATAGCCTAAAATGACGGCATAAAATGAATTGACTAGGTTAATCTGTCTGCCGGCAAAAGGCTTGAGCAAGATTGTCCAGCGGTAGGCTCGCAAAACATGGCTGGCCAGGGCTGTTACCACAACAATGGCCAAGGGCCAGGGGTTCATTTCTTGGGTATAGCGCCAGATTTCAGCCGGATCGACTTTATTGAAAGCAAAGTAAAGCAATACCCCAGAAATGGCAAAAGAGGCCAGGTGCTTGAGAATATTTTTGCTTGCCGATTTGTCTGCCGATTTGTCTGCGGCATCGGCAATTTCGCCTGCATTCGAAGGTGGTGTCTCTTCTAGATTCAAGTTTGATTAGTCTTTAGGCGGGGAACTAACCATTAAGGTTACTATGCAGGGCGGGTCCACGCTTGATCATTCGCAAAATATTTTGAGCGAGCGTTAAACGGGGAACAATTTGAGGGTAGATAGAATTAGCCCGACGGTTTTGTCAAGAGTGTTGCGGGTTTACAATGTGGAAGCCCTTGTTCGGTGGTGAAATGGAAGCCAGGAAAACTAAAGTACTTCTGATAGAGGATGGCAAGGAGGTAGCTCCGAACCTTAAAGATGTCATTCAGACAATGGCGAACGAATTCACCATGGAGGTCACCGACCATTTGGCCGGTGGGCTTAAGGTTTTGTCCGAAGGAAATATTGACGTTGTTGTTTTGGATGTGTCGCGCTCGGGGGAGAGCAGTGATAGCCTAGCCGGCTTTTTGAAATTGAAAGAGAAAGATGCCAGTGTGCCAGTTGTCATGCTCGGTTCGGCCAAGCAAGATAAGATGGCCAGCGAAGCAGTCAAACAAGGTGTCAAAGATTTTCTAGTTAAGGAAGAATTGGACGGTCGTCTCTTCTTGCAATCTATTCGCTATGCCTCAACTTTGAAAAGATTAGAAGATGATCTGAAAGCTTTGCGCGAAAAGCTGGTTCTCACTGAGAAGCAGCTGGAAATGATAGCCAATGTCGATGCCTCCACCCAGGCTTTAAGCCGTGCCGGTCTTGAGAATGCCTTAGAAGCAGAATATGTGAGAGCGCAGCGCGGCGGTTGGAATCTTGTCGCCCTGCTTATCGACTGTGACGATTTTGATCGCATCAATAGACAGTTCGGTCATGCCGTAGGTGATGTCGTGCTCAGACAAATCACCGAAAGAATCAGAGAAACAGTTCGCCCCACCGACCATCTGGCTCGTATGGGCGGCGACGAATTTTTGCTTATCTTGCCCGACACACGTATTGCTGAAGGCATGATGGTGGCTGAAAAAATAAGGCTTTCTGTGGGCGAGTCGCCTTTGCGTCTTGCTTCTGAGACAGTGCGAGTCACCTCTAGTATTGGTGTTCTGGCTTTGCCTTATGAGTTTTGTTCAATAGAAGAAGTTCTCTCTTTAGCTAGGCTGGCAGTGCGTGAAGCCAAATTGCTCGGTAAGAACCGAGTTTCCAGCGGTGAGAAGAATCCTGGTCAGGCGCCGTCACTCAGCCCAGACAAGCAAGCATTAGACGAATTAACCGAGAAACTGCGCAAAGGCGATTGTTTCCGGGCAGTTTCTATGCCGATTTTTCACTTGGCCGACGAGAAAGTTGTCGGTTATGAAATCTTGAGCCGTGGTCCAGCCGGTGCTTTTGAGATGCCCGACGATCTCTTTAGGGTCTCGGTGGAACACAACCTGTTAACCATTGTCGACCTGCGCTGTCTCAAGACCTGTCTGGCTGCTTGCACAGACAGCAAGTTCGACCAAAAGGCGCGTTTCCACGTCAACCTCTTCCCTTCCACAATTATGGATACTCCAATTGAGAGGCTGCTTACTCTTTTCCCCCTCGAAAAACATGAAGGTACTTTCTGTATCGAGATTAGCGAACAACAGTTTATAGGTGATCCGGCTTATTTGCGGGAGCATGTGCACGCCCTGAAGGAGCGTGGACTTTTGGTGGCAATCGATGACGTCGGTTTTGGTAGAAGCTCGCTAGAGAGCTTGATTATTCTTGAGCCTGATATAGTCAAAATAGACCGCAAATATGTCTCTGGTATTTCGGCCGATCCTGCTAAGGCTAGACTTTTGAAGAGGCTAGTGAAAGTGGTTAATAGTATTGGTGCCGATTTGGTAGCTGAGGGTATCGAGTGTCGCGAAGAACTTGATCTACTTGTCGAAATGGGTGTTCCTTTTGGTCAAGGCTGGTATTGGGGCAAGCCCTCTTAGTTGCCTGAGAGGCTTGTTAGATAGCAGGCAGACCGAGAGAGGTCGAAATCGATTTTGCCAAAGACAGCATAATAGATGGTTCTTACCGCATAGAGTCGCTACTTGGTCGCGGTGGAGCCGGTGATGTCTATGCTGTAACCGAAATAACAAGCGGCCGTCGCTTGGCTTTGAAAGTCTTGAACGATAAAGCATCTCTGGTCGAGAAAAAGAGATTGCGCTTTATCAGAGAAGCTCTTTTGGTGGGAAGGCTGGACCATCCTGGTGTGATCAAGATTGTTCACTGCGGTGTGCATGATGGAGCCACGCTTTATTATGTAATGTCGCTTATGGAAGGTGAGACCCTAGACAGTCGCTTGGCACGTCAAAGTCCCTTGCCCATGGCTTTGGCGATAGATATAGCCATATCTATTTTAGAAGCGCTTGCCTACGCCCACAGTAGAGGTGTGATTCATCGCGATATCAAGCCTGGCAATATATTTTTGGTCGGGCAGGAAGATAGTCAAATCTCGGCTTGTCTGCTCGATTTTGGCTTGGCTCGCACCACTGTTTCTGAGGGGGGTGAAAGCCTTGGCTTGACCGGTTCTCGTGATGTTATTGGTACACCGGTCTATATCAGTCCAGAGCAAAGTCTTGGGCGTACTCTCGATGCTCGATCAGATCTTTATTCTTTTGGCATTACTTTCTTTGAGATGCTCACCGGGGCACCGCCTTTTCTCGGTGACAATCTTATGGAAACCCTGGTCTTGCATCAGGAAGCGCCTATTCCGAGGCTTGCGCAGTTGAATAGCACCATCGATTACGATTTGTTTTTAGAAGACTTTGTCTGTCGGCTTTTAGCTAAGAAAGCTGATGAACGGTATCAGTCGGCGGCCGAGGCTCTTGTTGATTTGGTTGCCTTTAGGCGCAAGCTTAAGGGCGAAACCTCGCCTTTTGAGAGCGATGCCGAAAGAGATATGGTCAAGGTCTTTTCGCGCTTATCTTTGATTTTGGGCGTGCTGGCCCTGCTTGGCAGTGTTTCGATACTGCTGATCTTTGGTTGGGGCAAGAACCCGGGCAAGGCTGGGGGCAGCTTGGAGAGCGGCGTAGAGAGCGGGGCGTCTCTGGCCAGCAAAAGTCTTACTCCAAGTTTGGCCGATGAAGAAGCTCACAGAAGGCAGCTTTTGCAGGCGGCAACGGCGGTAAGACCGGCTAGCTATGCGCGGCCTGCTTTGGTCGGCAATTCAGTCTTGGGTGGGCGGGTTTACTTGCTGCCGGAGAAAATGCCGTATTCACCTCTCTTTGTACATGACGCCAACCTCAATGTCGAGCGTCCCCTCGATTTTTTCAACGGGCGATATTTGCGTGTCGGTCCGGCTGAGCATCTGGCTGTGGCTGTCAAAGCCGACCTCTTAGCCTTACCGCAATTTCTTTTGGGTTTTGACAGCGATGTTCTCGATAGTCTGCATTTTCCAAAAGGGGCTCAAAATCTAGACCGCTTTCTTCAAACCGCTTCTTATTTTAAGGGGCTGAAAAAGCTGGATCTGCAACACACTGAGGCTGATGATAGCTTGCTTTCAAGCATCGACGGCTTTGCCTCATTGCAATATCTCAATGTCAGGCACACAAAAATCAGTGCCGAAGCTTTGACTCGGCTGAAGCGCTTATCTTATTTGCAAAGTTTAGAGTTGGCCAAGATGCCAGGCGATATCAAACCGCTTTTAGGCAAGCTTAAGCCGGGTGTTATACAAATGCTTAGTCTGGAAGATATGCCCCTCGATGATGCGTCGCTTTCTCTTGTCGGTCGACTGCAAGGGCTGTTTTCTTTGAAGCTTATCAATTGTGGTGTTGCCGGGCGCGACCTGCATGAGTTGAAGCCGCTTGCCTCGGGTCTTTTTATGCTTGACTTGAGCGGTGATCGTATTGATCCTAAGGTATTGTCTTTTTTAAGCCAGTGCAAAAATCTGAAAGATCTAAAAATTGATGTTTCGCTCTGGAGCGAGCCGCAGGTGGCGGCATTGAAGAAGGCTATGGTTAACTGTCCGTCCCTTAGGCTGGTCGAGGCTAGGTCTGTGCCTCAATTTGAATCGGACGATAGTCAATAACGATCGGTCAAACAGCGGTGGTAGGGTCGGGTTTTGTCATTGGCTTCCTTTTGCGACTTGAGCCAAAGTAAGTTATCTACTTCAGAAGACTTCAATTTCGTGCCGGTCAAAAGTCGGGTCAGAGCTTCTTTCAGCTTTTCCACCGCCACCAGAGTGGCGCATCTAATTGCTATCTCTTCCGGGCTGTCTTGGGCGAGCACGGTCTTCTTATCGATCAAGTCGGTCAGTTCTTTGCTGTAGTTAAAGACTCCCCAGTCTCTCAAGACCTGAGGTAGTTTATAGTCGGCAAAGGCTGTCAATTCCTCCATCTGCTCCAGTCCATCTATTTGTGCCAGTCCCTCAATCTTCTTGAAGCGCATCATATAGTCGATGTCGCTAACCAAAAGCTGGGCGCGTTTGAGAAAGTTGATCTCTATCGTCTCGCCTGAGGCAAGTGTGGTTTTGCTCTTGTCTTGATAGCCCGGCAAGCGCTCCTTGATTTTGTAGGCTTTAGTCAGGGCTTTCTCTTTCTTTAAGAGCTCATCGCCAAAACCCTCTGAAAGAGCTTGCATTAGTTCCATAAAGTTAGCGAAACGTCTTTCCATCAGAGCCAGTGAGTTTTGTCCGCTCAAGGCTAGAGCTAAATCGGACGGTTTAGCGCCAGGTTTTTGGTAGAGTTCTTTGAGGCGGTCGATATTTTCTCTCAAACTGTGTAAGAGAGCCAGACTGCCATTGTAAGTGGTGCCATAGCTGGCATAGGTCCAGCGCGGTTCGGTCCAATAGCAAAATCCAAGAGCGTGGAAAATGGCTAAGAACTCCACTGCTTCATAAAGACTTTTGCGAGTTATATATTGCTGCACTTGGGCGGGGGCTGCCGATAGCCAATGTAGTGCCCTTACCGGCGGCAGGCTGTAGGTTTCAGCCAGTTCGAAAGAAAGATAGCGAAGCGCCGTCTCGTCCAATTCGACATGCTTCTGCTGGTTGAAATATAATCGAGCTGGTCCGAGAATCGGGTGGTTGTCTATCAAACTGGCTCCCGGGCTGGGCACAAATATTTAGATAGTAAATGACACAAGGGCAAATGACATAAGTCAAGTATAGTTCAGTAAGATTGTTTTGTACTGCTTATTTGAGGTCTCAAAATAAGGAATTAAGATTATCGGCAGCGCAGATGATGAGCCGAACTGTGAGAAAGAGGAGCAGATTGAAGCTGTTTCTCTAGGGCTTTTGCTGGTCGTTACCATCGCTATGACCGTCTACAAGTTGAGCTTTATCTTTCTGCATCCGCTCGCCATTTCGCCCGACCAAGCTCTCTATCTTGAGAGCGGCAAGCTGATTTTGCAGGGGCGGGTGCCTTACCTCGATTTCTTTGACTTTAATCTGCCTCTGATTATGTATCTGAGCGTAATACCGGTGGCGGTGGCAAAGCTGCCCGGGCTCAACTCTTTGCCTTTGCCTCTGGTCTTCAACCTAAGCATCGAGTTTCTTTTCTTAGCTTCATTTGTCCTCTTGTTTCGACTATTGCAGCTAAACAAGAGCGAAATTCCAATTTACGTCAGGTTTCCCTTCCTTCTGGTTTATCTATCTTTCAATCAATCCCTCACTTCCGATTTCGGTCAGCGCGAGCATCTCTTCTTGCTGACTTTTCTACCCTGGTTGCTTTATCGAATAGTTTCGACTGCCGGTGAGACCGCAAAAGCCGTCTTTAGTAGCCGGCTAAGAGTCGGCTTAGCCTTGCTTGCCGCTCTTGGTTTGGCTCTTAAGCCGCAGTTTCTCATCTTTGTCTTGCTCTTGGAGGGAACGATTTATATCTGGAGAAAGGGGCGGCTCTTTGACCCGGGGCTAAAGTCTCTAGGACTGCTTTATGCGGCAATCAATGTCGGCAGTGTGCTTTTGCCGCTTGAGGCTTGGCGCATCTATTTTCAGCGGGCCTTGCCGCTTTATTTTTATGGCTCTAGCTGGAGCGCTAAGTCATTTATGCATTGTCTATGCGGCTTCGATTATTTCTACTATCCGCTATTGCTTTTGTTTGCGGCGCTGCTTGTCTATATCACCGGTGCCTGGCAAAACTTTCCGCCTTTGCTTAGACGCTTGGGCTTGGTCAACCTTCTTATGGCTCTGGCTGGTTTGCTGCACTATTTAGTCGGTGCCCAGGCCTGGACTTACCGTATTTTGCCTTTGCAACTCTTTAGCTTGCTTGCTTTGTTTAGTCTGCTTTATGCCCTCCTTTATACTGGTTTCGATGCTCTCTGGGTGAGATTTTCTCGTATGCAAATCACATCTTTGAGATTGCCTCAGAGCTTGCTTTTGAGATTCTCTTTGATACCGACTGTAGTGTCTTTTGCGGCTTTGTATTTGACCGGCTTTAAGACCGTACACGAAATACTTGCCGTGCAAGCGGCGCCAATGTTCAAGGCTGAAAGTGGTGCTTTTGCCGGCAGTCCGCTCAGCGATCTCGACTCTGCTTTTTTATCGATAACTGCAAACAGTGTTGCCGGTCAGAGTGTGTTGACTATATCGAGCGGCATAAGACCAGCCTATCCAGCCCAGTTGCAAGCCGATAGAAGACCAGGCAGTCGTTATCTCTATTTCCCTCTTATGATGCTTTTGCAGGCTGCGCGCTCAAAGACAGATGAGGGCTGGCGCAAACAGTTTCAAATTTTGGAAGAGAAAATGATTAGCGAACTTGGTAATGACATAGTGGCAAGGAAGCCCACCCTGGTTTACTTGCAGCTGGAGCCTATCGGGGCTGAACTGGCGCGTTTCGGTTTTATCGACAAGTATTTGCAGGGATATAGTTTGTTGGGTTATTGCGAGGGCAGTGCTGTTTATAAATTGCAGCAGTAGATGATACTATTGACATAAGTTGGGGGATTGGCAGTGCAGGAAGGTTCTCAGGAGAAACAGCAGTCTGGAGGCGGCTCCTGGCTTGCTTCCTGGTTGGCCTATGGGGCGCTGGTTCTTCCTGCTTTTCTTTTTATTGCGTATGACTATTTGCACCGCCGCGGCGACCTCTCTAGTCTGGTGGCTCAAAGGCTCTATATTAATGGCTTGGTCTGTCAAGACCAGGTGCCTTATATCGACTTTATCGATCTCAGCCAGCCCATCGTGTATGAACTTTTCAAGTTTCCTCCCTTTTTGCATGGGCTCTTGCTTTCATTTGGTTTGGCTTGTCGGCTTGAAGAAGTTGTAAAGTCTCTCTTCCTTTTCCTTACCTTGCTCTCTTCCCTGGCTGCCTTTTTCTTGGCTCGTCATGCCCTAAAGCGCTTGGCTGGGCGACCTGAAAGTACCAAATCTGAACCTATAACTGGCCCGAGTGAGGCTGCTGGTGCGAGCCAGCAATCTCTGCCGCTTGCTTGCGAGATCGAGCTGGCGGCTTTGCCCTTTGCTCTTGCCCCGGTATTGCTTGCCTATATGGCTCGTTTTCAGATTGGCGAAGTGCAATATCTTATGGGCTTGGCTGCCATTCCCTGGCTCTTGATGCGCTATTTGGCTTATCGGGGCATCGAGTTTTCAGTCTGGCTCTCTTTGTCTCTAGGTGCAGTGGTCGGGCTTGCCTTTTCTCTCGAATATCCCTACATTTTGGTGCCTTTGGTGCTGGAATTATTTCTGGTAGCTAGTTTCTGGCAGTTCAAACCGGTCCTTTCCTACAATCTGCTTGGTTATGCCCTTTCAGCCATGGTGGTATTCCTGCGCTTGCGCAAGTGGCCGGAGGCGATGCAGAAAGCTTATTTCGAATGGATCATTCCGCTTAGACAGCTACAATTCGGCGAACTAGATGAAATGATTCAGGGGCAAGGTTCTTCGCCGGATCTTTCCTATGTGTTTTATTTTTTCGTCGCTGTTTGCATCCTCTATATCTTTATTGACCGTCGTCTTCCGGTTCTCAGACCTGCCATCGCCACTGGTGTTGTCGGGCTCTTCTTCTTTATTTTAGAGAAGCAAGGCTTTACTCGCGATATTGTTTTGGCTATGTCGGGGCTTATCTTGTCTGCTTTGCTTTGTCTGGCTTATATCAGTCGCAGTCTCTCTAAGGCGGAAAGCGCCTGCAGGCGCTTTGTCACAGTGGGGCTTAGCGCCGCCGTTGTTCTTTATGCCGGCTATTTTGCCGTCAGCATCGAGCATGACTATAGCGAAGGAATCAACCCTCATCCCAAAGAAAAGAGCCAATTGCCCGACGTCAATTTGTTTGTGCAGCAGCACTCGCAGTGGCAGCATCCCGTTGCCATGTTTTGTGATTATCCTGATTCGACTTTTCCCTTGCTCTTTAATTTAGAGCGTAGTTCCGGCACCATGCTTGTTAATAGTCGTCCGATAAGGCTTTTGATGAAGCTGGAGCGACTTTGTCTTTTAGATGAGCGATGGAAGCGTCTAAAGAACCTTATAGTCGGTAATCTAGAAGCTGAATTTTCCAGTTCCCGGGCCGATTTGGTTTTGGTACATGGTTGTTATCTCAAAGAGTTTATGGAAGCAAACGGGCTGCTCAAGCTTTTGCAAGAGAATTATAGCGAGGGTGGCTTCTGTTTGTTTCAGAGTGATAACCGTCAGCCGCGCGAGTTTCTTGGCTATTATTTCGGCTTCGATTCTTTCTTGCGCCGAAATGAAAGCTTGCTTGAACCACCACCAAGGCCGCGTCGCACCGGGGGGCTAGAGGGTGGATAGTCTCAAGCAAGAGAAAATGCGGCGCCTTGATCTGGTTTTTTTGTTGGTGGTTTTTTCTTTCCTAACCATCCTCAGTGCTAAGTTTCCATATTGGTTTTTGCACCAGCTGGCCATAAGCGCCGATCAGTCTGTCTATGTCGAGAGCGGTAATCTTATTTTGCAAGGTAAGGTGCCCTATCTCGATTTCTTCGACTTCAATCCGCCCTTGATCATGTATCTGAATGTGATACCTGTGGCGGTGGCAAAACTTTTCCATTGGCCCTTGCCCCTGGGTCTAAATGTTACCGTGCAGTGTTTTCATATCTTCAGCACTGCCTTGTGTGCTTATTTTGTTTTTGCCTTTCGTCGCACCCTTTTGGCACCGGCCTTTGTGCCGATGCTCTTTGCTTTTGCTCTGTATTCGCAAGGCTTGATAGCCGATCATGGGCAAAGAGAGCATCTCTTTACGCTTGGTTTTATGCCTTTCTTCTTTCTTAGGGGTTTGCGTTATCTCAAGCAAGAAGAGAAAGAAATAGATAGGCGGTTGGCAATTCTTACCGGCGCTCTTGCCGGCTTGTTGATGTCTCTCAAGCCTCATTTCGCCTTGATTTGGCTCTTTGCCGAGCTTGGTTTCCTCTCTTATGCCGGAAAGTTTTCATTGAGGCCAGCCGGGCGGCGCTTGCCTTATCTAGAGTTATTGGCTTTGCTGGTGCCCCCGCTAGTATATTTGGTTTGCTTCTTCTCTTTGCCTAAGCAAGCATTGCGCGTCTTCTTCGATTTGGCGCTTACTGTCTATCAATACGGCAGTCTCTGGGGCGCTAAGAGTTTTATGCATTCTCTTTGCGGCACCTATTATTTTACCGAGCCCTTTAATCAGTTTTTGGTCGGAGCTTTTTTCTTTGTTGTTTTGCGCAGACGAAATCCCTGGTTGAGCGGTGCCTTTATGTTGGCCCTTGCCGGTCTTTTCAATTATCTGATTGGTGGGCATGCCTGGACTTATCGTCTGTTGCCTATGGCTCTCTATAGCCAGCTGCTTTTGGCTTTGGAGTGTGGCACCGTATTTAATATCGTTTACGAGCGCTTTAAAGAACGTGTGCCGGGTATCGCATTGTTGGCTTCACTGGGCTTGTTCATTTATTCGTTCAATTATACCGGCGAGTATTTCACAATGAACGAACGCGATTATGAAGTGGCCAAAGAAGAAGGCTTCGACCTGAGTAAGATTGGCTTTAGCGGCTTCAATCCGCGTGTAGACTTTGATAATACTTTTTATACCATTGTAGAAAATACCGGTGCTCACGATACCGTTGTCTATATGGGTTCGGGAATAAGACCTGGCTATCCGGCTCAGCTGCAGGCTGGTCGTCCACCGGGCAGTGTCTTTCTTTATGGCTATCCGCTGACAATGATTTCGCAAGCGCGTCTGACCAAGCCATCTTTGAGTGCAGTCTTTGACCGTCTGGAAGCCGAGACCATTGAGAGGTTCGGCAAAGACATCGCTAAAAACAAGGTGAACCTGGTTTTGGTGCAGGAATGCCCAATTGCTGAATTGATCAAGCCCTATAACTTTGTTGATAAATATTTGAGCGCCTATAGCCGGGTCTGCGAGGTTGATGGGGCGCAAGTTTATAAGTTCACCGGGGGCAAGGTCGATCTGACAAGATACAGCACTGCCGCCCGTCGAGAAATCGTCCTCAAGGTCTTAAGCGGGGTCTGGAGCGAAGAGCAGGCCGCCTCAGAGAAACAGGTGCCTCTGCCTGTGGTTAGAGATTGGGTGAAGCGAGGGCGCAAGGCTCTTGACGATGGTCTGACCGATAGAGTCTTGGATGACAAGGGGGCGCTCTTGCAGAAAATGGAGGAGCTTTACCGCGAGAACTGGCGACTCAATGAAGAGATTGGCAAGCTGCGGGCGCCTTGAGCCCTGACCTGCCTATATATTTGAATCTGCAAGTAATTTCATGACCGCAGCCAGGCAAAGCCTTAAAATAGTCTCGTGGTGCTCTAATACGAAATTTTAATCGAAAAAGTTCATGTCAAGAATCAATAAAACACAGCTAGCTCTGCTTCTCGCCCTTTCTTTCAGTCAGCCTTTGGCCTTTGCCGATGCAGTCACCTGGGAAAAGTATCTCAAAGAGGGTCAGTCAGGCTTAGCCGCCGGTAGTCTCGATAAAGCCATAGAGAGTTATCGAAAAGCGCTGGATGAAGCCAAAAGCAGCGGTTTGGAGCCAAAGTTTGTGGCAGTTTCGATCAATGATCTGGCCATGGCTCTAGTTAAGGCCGGTAAGAGCGATGAAGCTGAATCATTGTTCAAAGAAGCGATTGCTCTCAAAGAAAGGTCCTATGGTGCCGAAGACGAGTCCTTGGTTGCCACTTTAGGCAACCTCGGTCAGCTCTACAAAGCCGCTAAGCGCTATCAGGACGCGCGTTTGGCATATCAGAGAGCAGTAACCATAATTGAAAAAGGTTCGGACAAAGACGTCAAACTTATTCCTTTAGTCAATGCTCTGGCCGGCATTTCAATCGAGACCGGCGAGCTCGATGATGCTGCTTTGCGCTTACGTCGGGTAATCGAATTGGCTCGTGCCTCGGGCGATAATGCCGCTCTTTCTATTGCCCAGAACAACCTTGCTCTGGTCTTGCGCAAGCAAGGCAAGGCAGAAGAAGCTGAGGCTTTGTACAAAGATGTGCTGGCTAAGTCTGACAGCGGAAACGGTGTCAGAGGCGAAGATAAAGACCTCAATAAGGCAGCGGCGTTAAATAATCTGGCTCGCTTGCACCGCGAAAAGGGCGAGTTCGACCAGGCTAAGCCACTATTGCTTGAAGCTTACAATTTATTGGCTGGACGTGCCGCAGATGAACCTGCCACGGTGATTGTCACTCTCGACAATTTAGCCACTGTTTCAAAAGAGCTTGGCGATTATAACGATGCGGTTAAATACTATCGCGAAGCCCTGAAACTGCAAGCTGGTGTCAAAGGGCTCAGCCCCGAAAGCAAGGCTGATATCGATGCGGTGCGCATGACTAATTTAGCACTGGCTTTGCTTAGCTCAGGCGATACCACCGAGTCTGAGAAGCTCTTCAAAGATACAATCAGTACTTTAGAAGCCCAGTATGGCAAGACTAGCTTGAAGTTGGCTCCGGCACTGGCTAATCTCGGCGAACTCTATAGACAGTCAGAGAAGTATGACCAAGCCGAGCCATTGTTGAAGCAGGCTTTCGATATCAGGCAGGCGGGTGATGCCAAAGACCCCAAGCTGGCTGATGCGGCCAACGACTTAGCCATACTCTACAAAGAGATGGGTCGCGAGAAAGATTCCACCGACTATTTTGAAAAATCTTTAGCGGTGCGTGAGAATGCTCCTGATAGCGCTGAATTGGCTACAGCTTTGAACAATTTGGCCCGCTCTTATCGCGAGCAAGGTGCCTATGACAAAGCCGAATCGCTCTATAAGAGAGCTTTAGCCATAAGAGAGAAAGTTTTTGGCGCCGATGATGCCAGTGTGGCGGCTGTGCTAAGAAACTATGCCAAGTTGCTCAAACTTATGGGCAAACCGGCTGATGCTCGCAATTTAAATGTGCGGGCCTCGGCAATCGAAGCTAAGCAAGGGCAATAGCTAATTATCTAGTCGTCGTCGTCTATGACTGTACAGTCAATATAGGCTACGCCTTTGGGCAAGGTGCCTAACTGTTTGGCTGCTTCTTTAGCCAGGTCCATCACCCGTCCGTGGGCATAGGGGCCGCGGTCGTTCACTTTGATAACTATAGACTTGCCGGTCTTCGGGTCTTCAACCAGTACTTTGGTGTGGAAGGGCAACTTAAGATGGGCGGCGGTCAATTTGTTCATGTCGAAGATTTCGCCAGAGGCGGTTTTTCGTCCATGGAAGGGTATGCCGTACCAAGAGGCATTGCCGCTGAAGTTGGAAGGATAAGAGGGCTTCTTTGCTTGCTTTGCGGGGGCTGCTGCACAAGGTAAGCTCTGTTGCATCGCTAGAGCCGAGAGAGCGGCCAAATAGAGCCCCTTACTTATTGCTCGGCACTTGTTTTTTGTTACGCACTTTTTCATAGTTAGGTCCATTTAGTCAGTTCGTAAATCAGTCTTTGTGTTCTAGATTGATCTGTACTTGTGACTTACCCCCATCTTTCTTCACATCAACATATGGAGTGGAAACATTTACAGAACCGGCCGATTCGTCAATGTCTACTTTGATGCCTGGTAGGTCTACTTTGACCTTGCCGCCTTTGCCCGCTTGATCGTCAATGGTCAGGGTTTTATCCGTTTCATTCTGGCTGCCCGGGTTATCGTCATTGCCGGCAGTGCTATCCACTTCTTTTTCAGTAATTGTCGTTTTTCCATCGGCCCCTATAGTGACCGAGGTTTCTTCTTTCTTGACCGAGCTTTTGCTCTGGCTGTTATCTTGATTGTCGCTCTGACAAGCGCTAAGCCCCATTACCAAAACGGTTAAGGCTGTCAGGGCGAGGGTTTGACTGAGGTGCCGGGGCAATGTTTGATTCATTTCATTTATGCTTTTTAGAAGAAAGACAGGGCTATTATAACCCTATGGACATTTTGCACTTCGCCTTTTACATAGTCGTTTCCGCCCTCTGTGCCGGGCTTGCCACCACGGTGCTGCCCGGCGGTGCTCAGGCCAAGACTGGCTCAGCTTTTCTATACAAGGCTCTGGTGGGCATAATTGGTGCTTGGCTGGGAGACTTGCTCATCGGACCTGTCGGTCCGAGCTTAGAAGGGGTTCGCCTTTTGCCGGCTCTGGTGGGCTCCTTCGTTCTGGTCTTGCTTTTGTCTCTTACCTCATCTCTATTGGCAGTCTTGCCGGGAGTGGGCAAGTCTAAGGGCGGCAAACGAGCTTAGCTAATCTAGCCCACTATGACCACTGGGCGTCTGCTCGGGTCTGTTTCTATCTCGCGCAGAATCTCGCGGGTGACAGGGGCTGTTTCGCCTTCACCAAGAAAAATATATTTGAAGACATAACCAATGGGGCTGCCCTCGGTCCAGCCAAAGTAAGCATGGGGTAAAGTGCCGGTCCGGTCTCTGATTTCCAGCAAGATGGCCGCAATGGCGTTTGGAATAGCGGGACTATTGCAGCGCCAGACTTTATGACCGTCTATGACCGCCCCGCTTACTTCAAGACAGTTGTCAATGAATTCACTGGGATCGCTTAGGGTTACTTCTAAAAAAATAAAGCCGGCTTCGTCATGCGTCAGCTTGTGAATCTTTCTGGTTTCGCTTTCTTTGGCTTTGTAATTGGTATTGCCGGGGCGGTGGGTAAGCAGATTTATTTGTTTGGTCGGTTTGTTGAGAGCTTCATCGATGAAAGACTGCGCTAGATCATCGAATTTCACCTGGGCAATGCGTAACTCTAGTGAGCGCATCGCTCTCGATACCAGAGAGGTGAGCAGTATAGAACCAATAAAGAAAGAGGCTATTTGCAGACCTTCCGGTCTTTCATGCATATTAGCGATAGTTGTATAGATGAAAATTAAGAGAATGGCTGTGTAATGAGTTCTCTTCCATTTGCTTTCTTTCCAGGCGGCCATGGTCACAGCCAAGCTGGCAGAGGTGAAGAGTACCAGAACGCCGGTGGCATAGGCGCCAGCCTGGGCGTCGACATTGGCTTTGAATAAAACTGTCACCACAAAACTAACGGCGGTAAAAAACAATACCAGCGGTCTGAGGGCCTGGGCCCAGCCCGGCGCCATGCCATAGCGAGGCAGATAGCGCGGTACCAAGTTGAGCAGACCGGCCATGGCCGATGCTCCGGCAAACCAGAGAATGCTGATGGTGCTGATATCGTATATGGTGCCAAAGCCATGCCCGCCAAATTTATGGGCTAGATAGGCGAGGGCTCTGCCGTTGGCTTCACCGCCTTCGGCAAAGGCTTGCGCCGGTATCAGTACAGTGGTGATGACGCTTGAGACCAAAAGCAGACCAGCCATCAGGATTGCAGCCGTGCCCAGCAAGAGCTTGGTGTTCTTAACCCGAGCTGCTACTTCTGCTTCGTGCCCTAATTTTTCCTCTTCTCCTTTCTTGAGCCCCTCCACTAGAGGCATTACCGCCACACCGGTCTCAAACCCGGACATACCAAGGGCCAGTTTAGGGAAGAGAATGAGCGATACCCCGATCATCTGCGGTACCGATCTGAACTGGGTGAACAAGCTTGCATGCCAGTTTTGCAAAAGAGAGGGATTGTGGATTATTTCGCAAATTGCCCAGTAGGCGACAAAGCAGTTGACCGCCAAATAGAGACCGACAAGCACCACGGCCAAGCCAATTGCTTCTTTGAAGCCTTTCAAAAAGATGAGGCAGAGAATCAAAATAAGCACAGAAGTGACCAAGACACGGTCAGAAAGAGCAGCCGGCCAAGCTGGATTTTCGACAATATGGGCGGTGGCGTCTGCCGCCGAAAGTGTAATGGTGATGATGAAGTCGGTAGCGGCAAAGCCGAGCAATATTAAGATGAGGGCTTTGCCGAACCAGCCCGGCAGAAGTTTTTCAAGCATGGCGATACTGCCTTGCCCATGGGGGCTGGCTTTTGCCACGCGACCATAAAGAGGGACAAGCCCTATGAGAGTGACAAGCACAACTATGGCTGTGGCTAAAGGTGAGAGAATACCGGCTGCCAGGAAGGCAATGCCGGGCTGGTAGCCAAGTGTGGAAAAGTAGTCGACCCCAGTCAGGCACATCACCTGCCACCAGGGTGCCTTATCTTTATGCTCGCCTTTATTCTGGTCTCTTACGCCCTGCAATAGCCAGCGGCGTATTCGGTTAACCATTCCAGGGTCTCGTTTTTCAAATGCCAGAGTTGTCATAATGACTATATTCTGGCGCTGCTTCCATCAAGAAAGCATAAAGCAAGAATCATTTCGCTGTCATTAACGGCTCTTGGCGTAGTTGATTCCATAATCAATATATGGAGATAATAAGCGCATGGAAGACCGGTCAAAGACAAATAGTCCTATTGCCAAGCTTGATCTTTGTATGGTCGGCTTGATCTTGCCCTTCCTTCTCTTCTTATTGCACGATCTATCAACGCGTTCAGGCGATCTTCCCTCGCTTTTGACTCTCCATCTCAGTCTTTCGCAGACCTTGCTCTTTGGTCAGAGTCTTTATGTCGATTACTTCGATTTCGCCCCGCCTTTGGTATTCGAACTAGGGAAAATTCCCTACTTATTGCAGCAGCTTCTGGGAGGGCTCTTTCCACTACGTGTCGAGCTATACACCAAATATGGTGTGTTTTTTCTTTTGCTCTCGTCTTTCCTTACCACTTACTATTTGTTTCGCAGCGCTTGCCGGCAGTTGGCTTCCAGGCTGGCTTTTCCTCTACCTAGCGAAGAGAGAGAAACTCTGCAAAAGGCTCTCGCCCAGATTGACACCTCTTCCACTTCTTACCTGCTTGTACTGGCTATTTTTACAATCTATGAAAGATTGCAATTTGGTGATGTGCAGTTTCTCTTGGCTTTGACTTTGACCCCTTGGCTGGTCTATGTCTGGTTAACCGGTTTAGGGCTTGGTTTCAATCGCTATCTCTCGATTGCTTTAGGGCTTGCTGCCGGTATCGCTTCTCTGCTTGATTATCCCTTCCCGGTCATTATGTTGCTTTGCACTTTGGCTGCCCTAAGGCTAAATGCTCTTGCCCTCAGTCGCTTTGCTTTCTCTTCCGGTTTCTTGTCCATGGTTTTAACTTTGTTTGGCGCCCTTTTGCACTATTTTTCTTTGAGTGAAGAGGTACGGCATGCCTTTGAACATTGGGTGGTGCCGCTCAAAATGCTTTCTTATCAAATGTTTGATGATGGCATTAACGGCTGGGACGGTGCACCAGACCATAAGGAAGTTTTCTATCTGGCCTGCCCGGCTCTTATGTTCGCGGCTGCAGCTGCCCTGCGTTCCTCCTGGATTGCCTCTTTGGCTATGGCCCTGGTCGGCGGTATGCTAATTTTCTTGCTTGAGAAGCAGGGCTTTGCCCGTGACTTGGTTTTAGCTGTCTGGGCTAATCTCGCCTTGCTTTTTATTTTCTTTTCGTCCAGCCTTTCTTGGACGCTCGATTTGATCAAAAGTCGCATGCCTAGCTCTTTTGGTCCTCTTATCTTTGACCTGAGTATTCGTTTGACTCTTACCTTTTCGCTCTTTTTCTTTTTAAATAAGCGCTTTGAAGACGCTTACTCTGAAGGTATAAACCCACATCCGCTGCGGGTAATCAAAGGTCTGTCAGATATCAACATTATGGTGGAGCATAATTCTAAATGGAAGGAAGCGGTCTATATTTTGTCTGACTACCCGGATCCGGCTTATCCATTGCTTTTTAATTTGGAAAGACCACCGGGTGGTTATCTGCTCAATGGCAGACCGGCGCGCATACTTTTAGCTCTGAAGAAGACTAATGAACTGAAGGGCGATATGCGAGAGTTTTACGAGCATGTTATTGCCCAGACTCTGCAAGATCTTGATCGCAAGAAGGCTACCCTTATCTTGGCTCATGGTTATTATCTCTATCAGTTCTTGGAAGAGGCCGGGCTCTTGAACTCGGTTGATGAGAACTATGAACGCATCGGCGATACAGCCTTTTTGACCGACAACAAAGAGCCACGAGAGTATTTGGGCGCCTATTATGCCCTCACTGTTTTCAAAAGTAGGGCGGCGGTCAAATGAATAGTTTTATCAAGTCTAAGCCTTTGGAATATTGGATCGTCTCAGCTGCCTACGTTTTGGTTCTTGCCGCTTGCCTTTTGCTCGCCCTGCAGAGAGTGTTCTACTGGACGGCCCATCCGCTTTTTGTTTGTTCCGATCAGTCGGTCTATCTAGCCATGGCCGAGCTTATTTTGGCTGGAAAGATTCCTTATCGCGATTTCTTTGACTTTAATCCGCCCTTGATTATGTATTTGAACGTGGTACCGATAATGGTGGCGCGTCTTTTCCATTTGCCGCCGCCTCTTGCTCTGGCTTTGGTGGTTGAAGCTTTGCATGCCATTTCAATTTTGGTCATGGCCGCCCTGCTTTATGTCTATCGTAAGTCGGTGCCGGTTCTTCCTTTCTTGCCTTTTCTCTTTGCCTATGCTTATTTCACCACCTTGATGGAAAACGACATGGGGCAAAGAGAACATCTATTCACCTTCTTCTTTATGCCTTATTTCTTGCTTAGAGGTATTCGACATTTCGGCACTAGACCGTCAAACTGGTTCTCTATACCGATTGGCTTCTTTTGCGGCTTGCTCTTATCTCTAAAGCCACAGTTCTTCTTTTTGGCTTTCTGCGCCGAGCTAGGCTTCCTTCTCTCTTCCCGCAATTGGCGGGCTCTTATCTCTATTGAAACGCTCAGTCTTTTGGTAGCTCCCTTAGGCTATATCTTATTGTTTTTGCGTCTGCCTAAAGAAGCCCTCAAAGTTCTCTTTGAGCAAGCCCTGCCTATCTATCAATATGGCACCATTTGGAGCAGTAAGTGCTTTCCGCACATGCTTTGCAGCTATGATTATTTCATTCGACCTTTCCTGCAGCTGGTCGGTTCCTTAACCATCGCCTTTCTGATTTTGCCCACCTCGCTTGGTCGCAGCCGGGCGGGGGCGTGGCTTTCTCCCTTTATCTTTATTTGTTTGGGGGCCATGGTGGTCTATATTCAAGGTGCCCAAGCTTGGACTTATAGACTTTTGCCGATGGCCTTGTTTGCCCAGGTGCTTTTGGCGTATGAAGCCGGTTTGATCTGTTCAGCGCCCCTGCTTAAGGCTTTTCAGATGTGGAAGGGCTTTTCGCTTTTGGCGGCGCTGGCGGTTTTTGGCGGCACCGCGCATTATGCCAATCTTTGTATCGAAGAATATAGAATCGTGCCGCCTGATCGCTTTGATATTAATCTGGAAGGGCTTGGATACAGCGGTTTTTCACCACGCAACGATTTTGACGAGACTTTCTTTAGTATGATTGAGAACAGTCAACCGGACGACAAGATCGTTCATATCGGCTCGGGCATTCGGCCTGGCTATCCGGCCCAGTTGCAGGCTGGGCGCCCTCCAGGCTCTCGCTATCTATATTTCATGATTACTATGATTCGTTCGGCGGTTGAGGTCAATCCCAAGCTGAAAGATAAGTTTGCCGTCATCGAAAAGCAGGTGGTGGAGAATCTTGGCGAAGATATATTAAAGAATCGTCCGAACTTGGTCTATTTGCAGGACTTTCCGGTGAGAGACGCTTTGCAGGAACATCATTTTGTCGAGCGCTTTCTTGGTAACTATACCGAGATTGGCACTGTAGATTCGACGAGTATCTATAGATTGACCGGGGTTAAGTTCAACTATGCAGCCTTTGATGTCTGGCGCCGCGCTGAAATTGCTATGGCGGTTCTGCGTAAAGAATTGACCGCCGAACAGGCTGCTGCTAAGTATCAGCTGCCCATCGATGTGCTCAATGATTGGGTGAAGCGCGCCAAGGCAGGACTTTTGCGCCGTTTGTCCGATCGCACTCTAGACCGCGAGGCCGAGATGCAGAAAGAGATCTATGACTTGAATGATCGTCTCTTTAAGATGAACCTCGAGAAAGGTAAGCTCGAACAAGAGCTATTCAAGTTGAAAGAGAAACAATAGATAGACAAGTAAAAGAAAAGACCGGCGGCTGCCGGTCTTTTCTTTTACTTATGCTTTTGTAGACTGCTCTCTAAGTGGCGGAAAGAAGCGAGCTGAGCTTGTTAACGCCTTCTTCCTTGTCACTCGGTTCGGTCTTGCCTGGTTCCAGGTTGTAGCCGTTCAACCAGCCGCTTCCTCGAATTACAGCTTCTCTCAAGGCTTCCGGCTTACCTTCGCCGAGGGCCACTTCTTTATAGAGTGAGAGCAGTTGCAGGGTGGTCATCAGGCAGACATTCTTCTTAGAGGCATATTCTTGCAACTCTACATCTTCAGCGCTGTCTCCACCAACTTGGGGTGGTCCATCGCCTATCTTGCTGACAATAAGTATGCCCTTAGGCTCGGTGCCTTTTTCGCACCAATAGCGAGTCTGAGAGATGGAAAGTTGACCGAGGTGCGAGCGCTCCGCTTGAGTGGTCGTCCAAATAACTCGGGCAATCGAAACTTGTTTGTCGTCCGATTCCAGTCTCAATTCATTCTTATCATCGGCGGCGATGGTCACTTTCCAACCAATTAGACCCATTACCTTGCCGCAAGCTTCCACCAGTTCGTCACCAGTGGTGGTGAGTAGGGTGTTACGAATGCCCTTGGTGAGGGCTACCCTGGTCTCTACATCCCTGATTTTTTGCTGGGCTTGTTTTACCTGTTCGTTGAGTTCGTCCAGCTCTGTATTGAGCTTTCCAATTTCATCAGAAAAATAACGTTTACACCAATCCGGCACTGAACTCGCCCCCGCTGTTAACAATTTGTCTTGATTTGCCTCTACAGGCACGGATACCTGAGGTTCTGGAATTATCTCTTTCACCTCTTCTGTCGCCGCTATCGGCCCGGCTTCTATTGGGGCGGAACTTTCGCCGCCATCTGCTTTTAGTTTGATTTCACCGGTTTGAGACTGTTTTTGCACTTCAGAAGCATCGATAGTGGTCTCTGCCGATTGAGTCTCTGCCGATTGAGTCTCTTCTGAGTTGCTTTCCTTCGCTTGTTCCGCTTGAGACTCAACCGCCGGAAGATCAACGGCTGTATCATGTTTACCGTTGTTGTCTTTTGCTTCCGGTTCTGCCTCTAGCCCCTTCGCTTCAGCTTCTTCTTCGGCTCGACGTTTCGCTTCTTCTTCTTCTCTTTCTCTTTCTTCTTCTTCCCTCTTACTTTCAGACTGGGCAAGCAAATTGCCCAAGGCTAGTTTCGGCGGTTCGATTACTTTTTCTGCCGGTTCGACCGGTTCAAGAGGTTCAAGAGATCCGGCTGGTTTCGCTTCTGACTTGCTTTCTGCCCCGTCCTTTTTCTCGTCTTTGCCAGTATCAGAGCCTTCAGGCGACTGCGCTGGTTTCTCTTGCAGAGTGCCGGGCATGGGCAGTGCTTCTATCGTCACCGTATCGCTCGGCTTATTGAGTATACGCTCGGGGAATCTCTCCAATTTCTTGGCTGCTGCCGCATCGCCGGTGGTGGCTTCTTCGGCGGCCGATTCTGCTGCCGCTTCTATTTCTTTGAGAAGTTCTTTGTCTTTCGCTGCTAGTTTCGCTTTGACATCATCTTCTTTCGAGTCTTCTTTAGAGTCTTCTTTGTCGCCACCATCAGCTAGAGGTGAGAGCAGAGAGGCGAGCGAAGCTTTGCCTTTCGGTTTCTCTTCCTCTTTCTTCTCTTCTTGAATTTGAATTGAATTAGCTGCTTGTTCTAATTTTTCGATGAGGCTGGCATCTGGTTTAGCCATCTCTTGGGTGTGATCTTTAGCGCCCGGTATAGGACCATCTATGTCTTTTGCTTCTTTCATGTCGACGGCACTGTCAGCTTGTCCCTCAATAGCTTTGTTTGAGGGCTCGCCGCCATCTCCGGCAGCTTTGTCTGCCTGTTCGACGACAAACCAAAATAAAGAAACCCCGACCTTCAAGACGTCTCCATCTTTGATAGTCTCGGGTGAAGTGAGCTGGTTGCCGTTTAGAAAGGTACCGTGTCTGCTTTTGGCGTCTTGTACTGTGAATTCGTCGTTTTCGTAGCTGATAATAAAGTGAAAGCGCGAGATTGACTGGTCGCCGCTTATGACGATGTCGTTTAAGTCATCGCGTCCTACCCTGCATCTAGGCGTGGCGACTGGAATCTTGCGGTTTGATACCAGGTCGACCAGATAAGCTGTGGGAGTTTTTTGACCTTCTTGATTGTTTTCCATTTCAAAGCTTTCAGGGCGAAAAGAGAAGTTTACTTCATGCACTAAAGTAGCGGATGCTGACAAGTGGGGTTATCCCCGAATCAATAATCATGTTCCACACTGAAGAGAATATAAACGCTTAGCAGGCTCTTGTGGGGGCTTGACATTTAATTTTGCTGGGCCGGCTTTTTTAGCGGCCCAGTGCTTTAGCTATTTCATCAGCCAAACTTTCGGCAATTTCAGGCAATTGTTCTTCAATAAACACGTTTGACACGGCTCTGCCCTTGGCTGCCTTCACTTTCTTGTAAAAGCGTTTGGCCGAGGTTTTCCAAACCGGGCTGGTGCTACCATCTTTCACCAGTCTGGCCGAAACAATCAGCACATATTTGTCACTCAATACAGTGTTTCCATCAAATTCGAGCCGGTCCACGTCTCCTTCTAGGGTATAGCCTACCCCGAGGCGTTTAACAAGCTCGGCTTGGCGAGTGCTTTTGTCTGCGGCGGCTGATAAACCTAGGTCGTCTAGGGTCTGCTTTAGCTCTTTGCTGCTTACCACAGACTTGCCAAGCTTCTCGGCTAATTTTTCATTGAGTATGTCTGATAAGTTTCGGGGTATCGAGGACAGTTCTGCTTTTGTCGGGTCGGTCATACCGGTTTTAGCCTTCCACAGAATGTCTGCATCA
>MOYA01000003.1:37356-86330 GCA_001899315.1 Candidatus Obscuribacter phosphatis | reverse complement strand
GCATCACCACCAGACGGTCTTTATCTGCTTCGGCCAAGGCGGGCATGACTGCCCCAGCCAGAATCACTAAAGCTAGTGAAGTCGCTTGAAAGCTCAATCTGGTCTGTCTGGCTAGGTTTTGAAAGGCGAGCATGGCATCCTCTTATTGGGTCTGTGCTACTGAAAGCTATCTGTCTGTGAGCGTCAACGCGAAGGGTAAATATTATGAGTCGACTTTAGGACAAATCAGAAAAGGACTGCCAATATTAAGGAGTGTTAACAATGCTTGCCTAATTTCGTGGGTTGGGTTTTCAATGGCTTGTTCTAATTCGCTGCTCTTAATACACTGTAGGATTGTGAGAGACAGTACCATGGAGTGAGCTATGACAGAGCCCGGCGCATCAGATGCAGTAGCCCCCAACGCCCCGAGCGAAAGTTTCGGATTGGCTTTCCTGGACTATCTCAAGACCTTGCCCTGGTGCAAGCAAGAGAACGGTTCACTGGTGGCAGTGCACAAACTGACCAGTGAAGTTATCGAAGCCGTTCGTGAACATGAGATCAAAGTTTATCCCGGCGGCATGAATGTAAAATTGCCGCGCTCGGTGCTCATGGGTCTGCAAAAACAGTGCGACGACGAGCAGCCACTACCGGCAGTGCTGGTTTATAAACATGATGTGGTCGAAATTTGGTTTAGAAGGGCAAAGTCGGAAGGTTTCCCTTTCGACACCTGGAGCGATCCATCCGCCCTGGCTATCGAAAGAGAGAAATGTTCGGTGCCTGGCAGCTCATTGGGAGCTAATTTTAGCGCCGTTTATAACGAACTGATTGGCAAGGCCAATGTATGTCCGTCCATGATGCCGCCCTATTAGTTTGGTTGAATATTAAAAGAAAGGAGCCCCAATCGGGGCTCTTTTTTGTTTGTGATGTGCGAAATCAACTGCGCCAGAAGTAGTGCCAGGAGTAATTGACCTTAAGGCTTTCACCAGGCTTCATCTCCGGTGCGCCGGTGAATTTACCGATGCCGTTTATGTTAAGCCACCAATGAGGCAGGGTGAAATATCCATGCCAGTCGAGCTTCGACCATTCATCGATCGGATTGAGCATTTCAACTCGACCGGCGTCCGAGATCTTGTCCAGCTTGCCCAGAACTTTACGATTGAATTCCAGATTGATTGTCTTGCCTGAATAGTTGGTGAAAGTCAGCTCTCCTTCCATATTGATGCGGGCAAACTTGTCGTTTTGCCAGGTGACTGCATCCGGAGTGCGGCTGGTTTCTCTTTCGTTCTTGCTCACCTTGATATCGACTGCATTGGTGAGATCCATATCGCTAGAAGCACCGGGCGAAGTATAAGTCATCAGGCTCTGAGCTAGTACTTCTTGCTTATTGCCATTCTCTAAGCAAATAAGTGCCGGGGCCGTCGTAAAAGGCTGCTTGGCTGAATTCTTCAGCCTAATTTTGTGCATCACCTTTAGTGCTTCTTCCAGCTTCGCGAGAATCTGTTCTCCCCCTCTATTATTTTGCACCTCGGGTGGTGGCATGACCGGAATCTCTACGCTGTAAAGGTCTTTGTACTCTGCTTGATATTCAGCTACCGGTAAGACTGCTCTTTCGCCCTTCTTGAGACTGAGGTGTTTGATATTGAAGACAAAAAGATCTTCATTCTTGCCTCCTCCGGTAACTATAGGTTCAGCAGAAGGGGCTTGTGCGTCGGACTCTGCCGCGCCGTAAGCTTGTTGCGTCATAATGGCGTTGCTCAAGTAACCCAGTCTGGATTGACTGCCTATGTTGTTTGCTACTCTAGCAAGGGTTTGATTGAGTGAAATTGGATCGGTGTCTTCTTTAAAGGCAAAAGAAGGCACGCCCACGACAAGATTGGCGCTTACGTCTTCCAGGTCTATAAGGTCATTGACCAGTGTGGCTTGCAGCTTAACTTTGGCATGACCGCTTCCATCAACCGTTACTTTATAGCTAGGAATCCAGCGCAAGCCTTTTTGCAGGTACATCATGCCTACTTTGCTGGTGCCGCTGCCGTCAAATTTAAGACTGAGAATATCTTTCAAATCTTCTTGCTTGGTCCGCTTTTGATAGTCACCTTTAAAGGTCAGTGTTTGAATACGTTCAACCGGCACAAAGTTAAAGCCGCTTTCAGTCTTTAGTTCAACCAAATTGCTTCTTTCCGGTAGAGTAAGGTCGGCGCTGACGGCAGGGTTTGCCGCCGCCAACTCTTCGGCGCTGCGTTCGGGAAAACCGACAATTTCTGCATCATAGCCAATCAGTTTGGTGGCGTCGCCGCTTCCTACCAGTTCTTCCACATGCACGCGGGCGCCTTTATTGCCTGCAATCAATTCGCTCAATGAAAGAGCGGTTGGTTTCCTGGTGATTTTTCTCTTTCCGGCCACGGCACTGACTAATTTCTTAGTTTGGTCGCCGCTATATGGGAAGAACGTGCCAAGAACTGGAGTCGGAAGATTGTCAAGCAAGAGCTCGCCATTATCATTGAGGGGCAGATCTCCCTCTTGGATGACAAGTGTGTGACCATCTTTGAAGATGGTTACTTCTTTAACAGGCAGACGACTGACCGGCGTACTCTCTTGCCTCGCCATCGATCTCGCGGCTGGGGCTGGGCAGACTGGACTGCCTAATGCTGCAAGCATGAGGAAAGAGAGGGCGAGAGGCAGTGCTTTTCTTGTTTTCATAAATGCAGCTAGTTCTTTACTTGAGGATGAACATAATTGATTTAAGCATCGACTCTATCGACCAACCCTGGTATTTACCCTAGAATTTAGAGAATTCTATTTCTATGCCCCTTTTACGAGAGATTATGCCCGAGCCGGAAGACAACGCTATTGTTAGCCAAATTAGTGCAAGCCAAAGTAATGCAAGCCAAATTAGTGCAAGCCAAAATGGCTCTTGCGAAGATGCAGCAGAGATTGCGGCTATGGTCGATAAGGCTCATCAAATTTTCAAAGAGAGACGGCAAGATCAATTCAGTTTGGCTGTGCAACTCTATCAAGATGCTTGCAAGGCAGGTTCTAACCGGGCTAAGTACAATTTAGGCTCTCTTTATATGAGTGGCTTGGCCGTGCCTAAGGACTATCGCAAGGCGCTGGCGCTCTTTGAAGAGGCTGCCGCTTTTGGTGATTTTGATGCCATGTTCAATATCGCCTATATCTACGACCGTGGTTTTCTTGGCGAGCAAGATATGCAAAATGCCAGACTATGGTACGAGCGAGCTGCCCAAGCCGGTTCTGGTCGGGCCCAGTACGATATGGGCGCTATTTGTGAGCATGGTCGCGGTGTGCCCATCGATCTAACACTGGCGCGTTATTGGTACGAGCAGGCTCTTCAATCAGGGGTGGCCCGCGCTCGTGATAATCTTCGCTCTATTGAAGCGATTATCTCAGTTAGTGCATCAAACAGCACCTCAGAACCAGTTTGATCAGAATGTTTCAAAAGAGTAGCGCAGGTTGAAATATTCTTGATGGTGGCTGATTGGAATTCATTGCAGAAGAAGATCTCGGCTCTGTTTTTCTCGCTGCTTATTATTGCCAATGTACCGGCTTGGGCTTTAGGTGAAGATGCGCCTTTGTTAGAAAGTGCCGATGGCGTTGCCGCCGCTTTGCCGCAAGACTCAATGGCAGAGAGCGAAGTAAGTGTTCAGCAAGAGAAGACCGCGCCAAGCCAGATTAGTGAACCCTCAGAGAAAGCTAACAGATTAGAAACAGATGATGCTCCTGATTCTGCACCGTTAGAGACTCTAGCTGAGGTGGCTTCGGTAGAGCCAAGCCAAATGCCTGTGTCGGATCCACCAGTCTCGGCGGCGCCATCGCCGGTGGTGCTAAGAGGGCAGGTCGGCGCCATTGAAGCGCTTAACCGAGATATTCTGCTTAAAGAGATTGAACTGGAGCGTTATGCCATTAACTTTCGCAAGAAAAATAACGTACAGGGACGCTGGCGCGGCTGGCGTTATTTTATTTCGCAAGAGGCTAATGCTGCCCTAACTGGTTCTGGTTTGCTCTATCAGGCTTTAGAGCGACAACGTATTATCAATGTGCCCAACGATATGGTGCTTGATAAAAACGGCAAAATTACCTACAAACAACGTACCCCCATCAGGGCGCGCTTAGAAAATGGGCTTTTGCCCCAGATGATCGGGCAGTTAATCGGTGCCACCGGATCTAGTGTCGAACTTTCTATCAATATGTTCCACGAGTATCAGTCACGCAAGGCGGGGTTTGCGCCAAAGGAAGGCATCAAGAGAGTTTTAGCCATGAAGGCTGAATTGGAAGAACTCTTTGATAGAAGGCGACGTTTGGTGGAATCCGGCGACCTTAGTGCAGAAGAACGCGAACTGGCTCTGGCTGAAGAGAAAGTATTGAAAGACATTACTGCCATGGGTTTGCATGAATATGTTGCTTTCCATGTCGGTGCCAGGCGCTTTCGAGCCTTCCAAGACTCGCTTTATGCCCTCGATATATTGAAGAATACGGTGGGGGCAGTTGGAAACGGTATTAATTTAAAGGGCTTGCATGAGAATCATCCGAACTTTAATGGTCCGGGTGGAATACTTACTTTTATTTCGGGCTGTTTGATTATTGCTACACCGCTTCTCTCGCGGGCTTGCGGCAAAGTGGTCGGCACTATGCACAGCCGCGCTTTGCGCGGCGTGACTGCCGGGGTGCCTGAATGTGATATTGCCACTTTAGATCGCGACAAAGAAGCCCTTGTGCAGTTGGTTAAATCTAGAGGTGCCATTTCTTCCGATACTTGTTCTGCTCAAACTCTCGCTTTGCTGTCGTCATATGAGAAACAGTCTGGTTTGCGCAAAGGACAGCTGGAGCTTGCTACTAGAGAAATTCGCTCGGGTACCCGGTCGGCCACAGAGAACGTCATTGTCGGTACAGGCGTGGGCGCCACCAAGATGTCTCTGGGTATCTGTCTGATGCGCGCCGGTTTTGTCTATCAGCACTACAATCACAAAGCCAACTCTGTTTTGCAGGGTGGCACCATCGCCTATTGTGTTGGTAGTTTTGTTTCGGTGGGCGATAACATTAGGCTGCGCCTGAAAGATGAGATCAATCGCTATCAGCTGGGCAAAAAGAGACAGTTGCCCATGCAGGTTCTCGGTGATAGATTGAAAGCACTAGATGAAATTGAAACTTCATTGAAAACTTGCTCAAAGAGTCATCCTATAAAATAAATGTCCGATGATCTACAACCAGTGAAAGAATTCCTGCAGCGAGCTAGCTATAGAGAAGCTCGCTCGCTTGCTGATTTGCCCAGTTATCTTGCCCCTGAGCTTGAGAAGGAGCCTCTGGCCGATATCGGCGCGCCCTATCAGGTGGGTTGCGTGGTAAGAGGAGAACTTTTGCCTCTCTCTAGATTGTTGAGCGGGTATATCGATGACTCAGCCGGGGAAGTTTTGCTGCACTATGAAAGCGGTGGTTTTGCCCACACTTATAGTCTCAGACTTTACCGAAGATCTGGTGCTGGAGCCGAGCTTGTCAGCGGTTCTTATGTGCCGTCGGCTTTGGTTTCTGGAGCCGACATACTTGGTCTAGTGAACAGCCAATTGCGCGACTGACTTTTACAGAATGATAAGTAGAAAACTAAGGCTTGTAACAATAGCTCTGCACCTTTGCGTTTTGCTCTAGGCAACATTTAGCTCTCTGTCATTATGGTTTTAGGAATTACTAGTTTGCATCACCCGTCTTTTCTGAGGTGAATAATGCTCGAAAAACAAGTAGAGAACAGCGAAGCGCTGTTCGGGATTAAGCTCGACTACAGTTGTCCACTAAGTTGGAGTGATATGGACGGAGATGAGCGGGTGCGCCATTGCCGAAAGTGCAAGCAGAATGTTTACAATCTTTCGATGATGACTCGCGAAGAAGCTTATCGTTTTATCAAAGAGACCGAAGGTAAAGAGTGTGTCGCTTTCTATCAGCGTCGCGACGGCAAGTTGATCACACGCGACTGTGTATCTATATTGGGAAGGCAAGAACTGACTGCTAGATTTAATTTCTGGGCTTGGATCAATTTCGCTTTGCCGGCGGCATTACTTGCTATTGTGCCGTTTCTGGGACCAGCAGTCTGTACGATTGTCGTAGGAGGCGGACCGATTATGGTGGAAGAGGCTCCGCCGGAGAAGAAGAATGTGCCTGAATAAGGCAAAATTAAAGAGTTTGATGTTGATGAACGGGATTGAGGATGTCTGGGTGCGCGACGAACTATTGCATGAGTTGATCGATGATAAGCCCCTAGATGAAGACTCACTCTATGGCTTGCAGCTCAGCTTCAAGTGCCCGATGACATGGCAAAGCATGGACGGAGATGAAAGAGTTCGTTTTTGTGAAAAGTGCAAGCAGAATGTCTATAACATTGCTCAGTTGAATAGGAATGAGGCACTTGACTTAATCTCAAAGAATGAGGGTGGGCTTTGTATTCGCATCTATAGGCGGCGCGACGGCAAGATAGTCACACGCGATTGTCTGTCAATTATTGGTACAAGCGGTTTGCGCGAGAAACATAACTGGCTTGCCTGGCTCAATTTTCATGTCTCGTCTTTTTTGCTCGCTATTTTGCCTATTTTAGGACCGTCTTTCATTACCATTGAGAATGGCAATAGTCCAAGAATGCAAGAACCCTTAGAAGAGACCGTGTCGGAAGTTTCGGTCAAGAAAGAGCCTGCTTTAGAGTGCGACATAGATATTGACCGGATCCGGCATTAGTCTTTGACCGGCTGCTGGAGTTTGATGGTCTGGGTTTTGTAAAAGGTATCGCAGGCGGTGCGTTGAGTGGGGCGTTGATGTGATTGGCTTTGTTTGGGGCGGCGCTCAAAAGGTGCTAACAGTCAGCTTCCTAAATACGATAACGGTTTTCATTGCCTGTGATTGCATCTATTCTTTTGTTTTTATAAGCTATCTAAGTGGCTCTCATTGATCTATAATCGAGGTTGCAACTGTACTTTTGCTTTGCTAGTTTGCTTAGCTGTTTTTATCTCTATCTACTTTTATTTCTATTTATTGATAGAGATTTATCCCTAAAGAGGGAAGCATATTGAGATTCACTGTTTGTCTACTTAATCTGCTTTTGCTGTGGACTTTCGCCACAGGACAAAACCTCTGCCTCTGCAGTGATAGAGATGCATGTCATGGTATAGTTTCGATGGCCGCCTCTGTCGTCGCAGCTGCCGTTGCTCCAGAGAACTCCCCTCTCGCGTTTTCTTCGGTTCTCAGCTCAGGCGAGCAGTCCGATTGTTGTTCCGACTGTTTTATCACCCTAGAATCAATTGGTTCTATTTCTGGTGCTACTGAGTATTTAGAGCTAAGTGATTTTCAGCTGCTGCTCTCGTCTTTGCTCGATTACATTCGTGCGACGAATTCGATAGAGCTGTCTCGTTATGATTTTGGACCGGCGCCGCCTCTTTTGTGCAGTTCTGGAAGCAAGATTTATTTAGCCAAGCGAACCCTGCTGATTTAGACATTGCAAGCAGCATATCACTGCTTTGTCATTGTTTTTTTATTGGTGGGTGCTTTCTATGCGTCAGTGCATTCCCCTTTCAGGGGTGAATCAATCTAAGTTGCTTTTTCTATTTAGTCTAGTTTGGGCTTTGTTCCTTGCTTTTCCTTCATTGATATTGGCCCATAGCGGCGAAAGTGAAGCCTTTCTTGAGGATGCAGCAGCTTTACAGCCGGCTGAAGTCAGTGCTGACGAGCAAGGAGTAAGGGCTCTTGAGATTAGAACTGCGCTGGCAAGCAAAAGTGTACTCAAAGAAGCGCTCAATGCTACCGGTGAGGTGCAGGCTGATGAGACCCAAGCTTTCAGCGTCACCTCTACTGTTGGCGGTGTAGTTAGATCGGTGCTGGCAAAGCAAGGAGATATTGTCAGGCGAGGGCAGACTTTAGCTGTAGTCTACAGTATGGAGGTGGCTGGTAGTCTGACTCAACTGCTAAATGACCGGGCTCGGCTCGATGCCGAGATAGCGAAAGTAAGGTCTCAGTACGAAGGTGATATTAAGTTGCAAACCAAGCAGGTGCAGCTGACAAAGTTTGCCTTTGAGAGAGAAGATTCACTTTTGCAAGAGGGAATCAGTGCCCGCAAAAGCTATCAAGAAGCTAAGAATGCCTTCGATTCAGCGGTTGTGCGTCTGGAAACATTGAACCAGCGGTTGGCTCAAGATGTGGCTTTGCTTGAGAAGCAGCGCTCGGTCATTATTGAAACCGCTAAGGGGCAATTGTCAATTATGGGCATCGACGAGGCGGCTGTGAATGAAGCTCTGCGCACAGGCAAGGTGACATCTGATTTGGCAATCAAGGCTCCTGTCAGTGGTTGTGTCATCAAAAGAGATATAAGTTTAGGAGAGAGAATTGACCCAAGCCGAACTGTCTATTCCATAGTCAATCTTTCTCCTATCTGGGTCATGGTTGATATTTATCAAGAACAGATTCCCCAGGTGAAAGAGGGTCAGGCGGTCATTCTTGAGACTCCATCCAAAGAGCGAATCGCCGGAAGGATCTCATCTGTCGGGTCGGTAGTCGATGCAACTACCAAGACCATGCATGTGCGTATAGTGGCTGAAAATAAGCAAGGGGTATTGCGTCCCGGCATGTTTGTTACCGCACAAATAGTTCTGGGTGAAGGTGTTGGTGCACAGAGCGTACTGGCGGTGCCGGAAGCAGCAATTGTTTACTATAAAGATCGTCCTTACCTTTATGCTCACCACGCCCAAGAAGGTCATTTTGAGCCTTTGGCTGTGAAGCTGGGGAGCAAGGCCGCTGGGCAAGTCGAGATTCTCTCTGGTTTGCATGAAGGCGAGCAGGTTGTAGTTAGTGGTGCTAGTCAGTTGCTGGCGCAGTCTATTCTCAAACCGGATGCCGGGCAGAAACATCAAGGCGAGAAGCATGAGGCGCACAAGCAGCATGAAGAACTGGAGACTGCTGCGGTCAATCCAAGGGCTGAGATAGTGATTGGATTTGCTTTGGGCTTTCTTTTTGCCGTTATCGCTTTAGTGGCGTCGCTGGTTTTCAAAAGAATGCAGAGTAAGGCATAGAGGTGGCTATCTATGCTCAATCAACTCATACGTTGGTCGATAAGTAATCGCTGGGTAGTCAACTTGCTTGCTCTCATCTGGCTTCTGCTCGGCATTTATTCTACTTTTCAGATGCCCGTCGATGTGTTTCCTGATTTCGCCCCCATTCAGGTTGTGGTCTTGACCGAGGCACCTGGCTTTGCGCCGGAAGAGGTGGAGAATGTGGTGACCAGACCTCTTGAGGTGGGCTTAAACGGCACCGCCAATGTGAAAGTAGTTAGGTCTATTTCAACCATCGGTTTGTCGGTGATCACTATTATTTTTCATGACGGTACTAACATTTTTACTGCCAGGCAGTTGGTATCAGAAAAGCTGCAAGGCGCCCGAGGAAAATTGCCTGCCGGGGTGAAAGAACCTGTACTGGCGCCCATTACCACTGCTGCCGGTGATATTCTCAAAATTGGACTCTATAGCACCGGGTCAACTACGCCGATGGAACTGCGCACCTTGGCTGATTGGTCGATTCGTATGCGCCTATTAGCTGTCGGCGGCGTCTCTAATGTGGTTGTAATTGGCGGTGAAGTAAAGCAATATCAGGTTCTTGTCGATCCAAACAAACTCAGACAATATGATGTCACTCTCGCGCAGGTGCTTGAGGCCGCCGGCGGCAGTAGTATCAATGCGGCCGGCGGCATATTGAGGACAGACGAGAAGGAACAATTGATTAGGGGGCTGGGTCGAGTTTCTTCGCCCTTAGAGATTGGCGAGAGTGTTATCACTAGTCGCAATGGTTTGCCTGTTTTACTCAAGAATGTTGCCACTGTCAAGATCGGTCCTGAGTTTCAGATCGGCGATGGTATCGTGGACGGACATCCCGGAGTGGTTTTGACAGTCTTCAAACAACCTTGGTCGAATACCCTCGATTTGACGCGCAATCTTGAGCAGGCGCTGACCGAGCTCAAGGCCAGTTTTCCTGCCGACGTACGTACTGTGATCACCTTTAGGCAAGCCGACTTTATTGAGTTGGCGATTAGAAATGTCTGCGAGGCAGTCATCTTGGGTGGTGCTTTGGTGGTGCTCATTCTCTTTATATTCTTACAGAATTGGCGTACAGCCTTTGTTTCTCTTACGGCAATTCCTCTGTCACTATTGTCAGCCATTATTATTCTCAAGTTTCAGGGTTATACCATCAATACAATGACTCTGGGCGGCTTGGCTATTGCTATTGGTGAGGTGGTTGATGACGCAATTGTCGATGTGGAAAATATCTATAGAAGACTGCGTGAAAATAAGCTTGCCAATCCACCTCAGAATGCCTTTAAGGTGGTTTATCAGGCCTCGCTCGAAGTAAGAAGTTCGGTAGTCTATGCTACGTTCATTGTTGCCTTGGTCTTTTTGCCGGTTTTGTCGTTAGGCGGGCTCGAGGGCAAGATCTTTAGCCCATTGGCCTATGCTTATCTGGTCAGTCTTTTCTCTTCGCTTGCAGTTGCTCTGACTGTCACTCCAGCCCTTTGTTATTTGTTATTGCGCTTGCCAAAGAATGTCGCCAAAGGTGAAACCAAGGTGGTTGAGTATTTGAAGCAGCTTTATCTACCAGTGGTCAAGTTTAGTTTGGCTCGCCCCCGAACGGTAATTCTCAGTGCTGTTTGCCTTTTCTTTGCCTCGCTGGTGCCTTTGACCGTTATGGGTAGTGAGTTTCTGCCAGAGTTCGATGAGAACAATCTGATCGTTGTGGCCAGTTCTATGCCTGGTACGAGTTTGCATACGACTACAGCCATCGGTAAAGAGTTAATCAGTCACTTTATCAAACAGCACGATGTCGTTGCCGCCAGCCAACGGGCGGGACGAGCCGAGGGTGGTGAAGACTTTGGGGCGGGAAATTTTAGTGAGTTTGATATTCGCTTGCAACCGGAAAGCAAGAACAAAAGAGATATTCTCTATCATGTACGGCATGAGTTTGCCCATGTTCCGGGTCTCATTGCCGACTCCGGTTCTTATCTACAGCATCGCATGGAGCATGCTTTATCTGGTGTAAATGCGGCTATTGCCATCAAAATCTTTGGTGCCGATCTCGATATCTTGCATGAAAAAGCAAAAGAGGTCGAAAGAGTGATGAAGACCATAAAAGGCGCCGTTGATGTTCATGTCGAGCCGATTATTCCAGTGCCGCAGATTTCAATCAAGATCGACCGCGGTACTGCCGCCAGATATGGTGTCACAGTCAAGCAGCTCTCGGCATCAATCGAAGCAGCATTTAAGGGGGTGGCGGTTGCACAGGTACTAGAAGGGCAGAAGACCTTTGATATCTATGTTTGGTTGCAGCCCGAATATAGAAACAAGCTCACTCTAATTCAATCTGTGCTTATCGATACACCCTCTGGTGCCAAGGTGCCCTTGGGTTCTTTAGCGGAAGTAAAAGAAGGTGAGAGTCCTAATACTATTAGCCATGAGAATATTTCGCGTCGGGTCTATGTGCAGGCGAATGTTTCTGGGCGAGACCTAGGCGGCGTTATAGAAGAAGCCCGCGCTAAAATTGCCGGTGCAGTGAAACTGCCGAGCGGTTATTACATAATTTATGGCGGTCAGTTTGAGGCGCAAGAAGCCGCCACCAAACAGTTGTTGATATTGTCAGCAATGGCGCTTTTGGGTATGCTTGTTTTGCTTAGCTTGGCTTTTAATTCGGTTAGAGCGGCCGCCTTGATCATGGCTAACCTGCCGCTTGCATTAGTGGGCGGGGTTTGGGCCGTCCTCTTCGGGGGCGCCATTATTAGTGTGGGCTCGCTTGTTGGCTTCATCACTTTGTTTGGCATTTCTACGCGTAACGGCATTATGTTGGTGACGCATTTTAACCACTTACTGAGCACATCTCAGGGTGACTTTGAAGAAGTAATTGTGCAGAGCGCGTTGGAGAGACTGAGCCCGGTGCTTATGACGGCATTGACCGCCGCCTTGGGCGTCCTGCCGATTGCCGTGCTGGGGGGCGCCGGGCGAGAACTGGAGAAGCCCCTGTCCATAGTTATTCTTGGCGGCATGATAACCTCTACCTGTCTCACTCTCATTGTTATACCAGCCTTGCTTAAGGTCTTTGGAGCCGACTTGGCACCAATAAAGAGAACCGGTGAGAATTAGAGAGAATAATTAGCTTTCTAAGGCTACTCGTCTAGTCAGCTTGATTAGAAAGTCGATGCTCTCTGAGGTGTCGCCTTTGATGAAACGCACAGTATTGGTTGTGCCGTCTTCATATTCAACCGTCAAGCTATTGAGCGCCATGTCGCGCACCATTTTGGTGACCGGGCTATCAAGCATGTCATGAAAACTCTGGTCATTGAGAATTTCATCAACTCTCATCCGCTCCAGTTCGGGCAGCATTTCTCGACTTACCGGACCGAATCTTTCATAGGTCGGCGCCAGCCCAGGGCCGCTCGCCAAGGTCGACCAAAGTTTGGTAAAGCGCATGCACACCTCAAGTCTTTAAGGACTTTGCCGCCAACATGCCGTCAATGATACTCCATGGATGTGGTGGGCAGCCGGGGATGTAAATATCTACCGGCAAAATCTTATCGACGCCGTCTGCCTGACTGTAGCCGCCGCCGTGCAGACCACCCGATATAGCGCAGGTGCCCAGCGCCACCACCAAACGAGGGCTAGACATGGCCTCGTAGCAGCTCAGTAGTGCCGCCCGCATGCCTAAGGGCACTGGTCCGGTGACCACCAGTGCGTCTGCGTAGCGCGGAGAAGCCACCACAGTCACACCAAATCTTTCCATGTCAAAAATAGGATTGAGACTGGCTCCTATTTCCATATCGCAGGCGCTGCAGCCGGTGGAAACCACTCTTACTGCCAAAGACCGCTTAAAAAGTCCGGCTTTGGCAGGTTTTGTTTCTTTTGAGTCTTTTGTCGCCGCCGTTTGTGCCGGGCTTTCTCTTGTTGAGATCAAGGCTTCGCGACTGGCTCTTGCTGTTCTGGTGCGTCTATCGTTGACCAGGGTGCCCGAGGGGCAGACATCGGTGCAGAGACCGCAAGCGATACATTTGCCTAGGTCTAGTTTGGGCTTGTTTGCTTCGCTCAGGTCGATGGCCTGGGTGGGACAAAGGTCTGCACATAGGGCTGTGCCTTGGTTGCAGGTCTCGGCGCAGTCTTTGTCTGTCACTATAGGTAAACCCCGCACATGTTCAGGCAAGTCGGGAAAGTTTTCTCGACTTGTGGCCACACCCTGTTTAAGAAGATAACCTAAGAGTTCCAGCATATTTCTTTCCTATAGGTCGTTGCCGCTGTAAGAGAGCGAAAAGCTTTTGTTGCAGAGCGGGAAGTCGGCTATGAGATTGTTTCTGATGGCGATGGCAAGCGCCGTCCAATTATTGAAACTAGGATGCTTGACGGCATAGCGCGCCACTTTGCCCTCTTTATCGGTGGCCACCAAGTGCAGCAACTCGCCTCTAAAAGCTTCGACAATGCCAACGGCAAATGAGTCGGGCTTGAGCCTTACTTTGCTGAAATCGGCGCCAGTGGTTTCGCCCTCAGGCAGATTGTCGAGGAGGCGGTCGATGGTATCGAGAGTTGACCAGATTTCTTTAATGCGCACCATTTCGCGCGCCAAGATGTCGCCCTCTCGGGCTGTCACCGTGGGCGGTGCCATATTGGGATAGGCGGCATGTGAAAAAGCCCGTCTGACATCATAGTCTTGGCCGCTCGCCCGCCCGGCTGGTCCGACCATGCCGAATTCTTTTGCCAACGAGGCTTTTAGTACACCGACTTCGCGCATGCGCTCTAGTGCCATCTGATTATCTAAGAACATGGCGATTGGTTCTTTTAGCTCGTGTCTCAGTCTGGCCACTTGACCTTTCAGCTTGAATAGACCGTTATTGACCGGTAGTCTTACACCGCCCGGCACAATAAAGCCACGCAAAAAGCGAGAGCCGGTCAATAAATCGCCCATGCCTAAAGCCGTGCCTCTCAGTCTGCCCATGGCCGAGGCTATGCCTAGTAGACCAATATCGGTGGACATGCCGCCGACATCGACTATGTGCATCGCCAGTCTTTCTATCTCAAGGGCAATAGAACGCAGATATTTGCTGCGTTCGCTCACCTCTATTTCTGCCAGCGATTCTATCGCTTCGGCGTGCGCCAAGGCATTTGCCGTAGATGTATCGCTCGCTACTGCTTCGGCGAGAAAATGCATGTGCTTGAGCGGTACTTCGGTTAGTCGTTTTTCGACGCCGCGATGCAAATAACCAAGCTGAATTTCAAGGTTGATTATTGTCTCACCCAGGCAGCTAAAGCGGAAATGTCCCGGTTCAATCACCCCGGCATGAATGGGCCCCACGGGCAGTTCATAGATGCCTTCGCCTTTTACCTCGAGAAAATGAAAGCGGCGGTCGATGGGCGAATTGAAGTTCTCGGGCAAGGGAACCCTTCTGAGTGGAAAGAAATTACGCTCGTAAGGTTCATGCAGATAGAGATGCTTCAAGCGAGGATGCCCGCTAGGTATGATGCCGAACATGTCAAAGAGGGCTCTTTCGAACCAGTGCAACTGTGGATGTTTGATTGTCAGGCTGGGATATGAATTGATCCCGTTTTCCAGTGCGATTTCGTACAGCTTGACGCCTTTGTCTCCCTGACTTGGATCTAACAAAAGGGCGAGCAACTGCCCCCCGTCTAGAGAAGTGAAATGACCGATGCGGTGGGTTTCTTTACCCAGGATTTCCTTTAAGTCAGCCAGGCTGATGCTTTCTTTATCTACTTTCATAATTGACAAGCAATCCTATGGCTAGGGTGGAGGCGACAAGTAACATCGGTACTAGCGCCGCTCTTCTTTCGCTGAAGACTTTGAAATCGGGCTTGCCGGCGCCGAAAATGACTTTGCCGGTATGGGCTAGTATGCCCAGGAAGCTGACAGCCAGTGCCACATTGATTAAGGCGGCAAGAATGTAGTATTTATGACCAAGACTAAGAGTAAGCAGCGACATTTCGGTCATGAAGGAACCGAAGGGCGGCGCTCCTGCCACCGCCAGTGATGCCAAGGCTAGGGCGCCTGCCCAGAAAGGCGAATTTTCTAAGAGTCCATGCAGCTTTGATAATTTCTTGGTGCCGGCTGCTTGCACTATGTTACCCGAGATCAAGAAGAGACTGACCTTGGCTAAGCTGTGGTTGAGGGCCTGTAGGAAAAAGAGCGGACCCGAGCCCAGCCCGATAGCGAAGACCATGAGCCCGACATTCTCAATGCTCGAATAAGCCCAGAGTCGCTTGAGGTTGTGTTGGCGAATAATAAAGATGCTCGCCGCCACAACGGTGAGGGCACCCATGACTGCCACCAAATGAAAGGCAGGGGCTTCCGGTTTGGCTGCGGTGATCACCGTCGAAGCCTTCCAGATGCCGAAAAGGGCGCAGTTGAGCAGTGAGCCGGAGAGCATGGCTGAGGCTGGTGCCGGGGCTTCGGAATGGGCGTCTGGCAACCAGCTGTGTAAAGGAAAGATACCGGCTTTGGTGCCATAACCTAAGAGGCAGAAGATGAAGCCCAGGCGCAGGAGGGGGAAACTCAGGGTTTTGGCCGATACTATCAGTTCGGAGACGTTCAAGGTGCCTGAGCCGAGATCTGAACGCTGGCTGGCGGCAAAGATAAAGACTGTTCCCAAGAGAGCGAAGGCGATGCCCACCGAGCAGACGATAAGATATTTCCAGGTGGCTTCCAGGGCATGCTTGTTGCGTTCGAAGTAGACCAGTGGTGCTGATGACAGAGTGGTGGCTTCTATGGCGATCCATAAATAGCCGAGGCTATCGCAAAGAAATACCGAGGTCATGGCCATGAGAAATATATTGACCACAGCATAGAATAGTTTTAGGCGTGAGTCTTTATAGGGTTCTCCGATAACGGCCTGGGCTTGAAAGAAGTAGTCGGCATGGGTGAGGGCGCAAGCTACAACAAAGGTAGTGAGCAAAATAAAATAAGAGCCTAGCTTGTCGACAATGAGGCCGGGGGCAAAGCTGATGCTGGTACTGTGTCCGGTGAGAATAGGCAAGAGAACCGAGATTACTAGAGCCAGTTGCAGCCAAGCGGCGAGGGCGCAGAGCTTGCCTGTGATCGCCGTCTTTTTGATGAAAAGACTAAGCAGCGCGGTCAGCGACGGAATGGTAAATAGTAGTCCGAGTTCGTTCATTATTGGTTCTAGTCTTTCAGATCGGTCAATTGTGATACGTCGATATGTTCAAAGCTTTTCTTGATGTTGAAGAGCAGTAAGCCTGAAATCATTACACCGACGAGTACTTCCAGCAAAAGTCCCATTTCCACCAGCATGGGCATGCCATGGGTCTGGGTGACGGCAAAGAGATAGATACCGTTTTCAATTACCAAAAATCCTAGTATCTGACTGAGCGCGGCTCGTCTTGTCAGCATCAAGAGAACCCCGGTAAAGAGTATAGACATGGCTGCCGTCGAGCCCAGGTGCGAGCCCTCTTGGTGCACGCCCTCAAGACCGGGTATACGCGAACTCAATAGATAGGAAACGCCAAGCATGATGGCGCCTAGATGCATTGACAGCGGCGCCGCGATAAAGGCTTGTTTATCGCTGCCTACTTCAGCCTTTTTCATCACCCAACCTAAAAAAGAGGGAATGAAAAGTACTTTGACAAGCAGAACTGCCGCCGCCACTATGTAAAGATGTGCCTCTTTGGTGATGTGACCAATCCAGACTGTGAGCGCCACTATGGCTAAAGTGTGAAAGCGATAAAAGCTAAGATTGGTGCGCAGTAAGGTTGTGCCCAAGATAAGAATACCTAGTACTGCCGAGAGCATTGCCAGCGCTTCAAATGTACTTAGTTGCATAGTTTCACCTAAATTAGACTGACAGGGCGATTAAGTAAGAGAATATTGCCATGGCTACTGCGTAGGCAATAAACTCGGGTAGTTTGGTCCATCTGAGCTTGACTGCCAGGCTTTCGATCAAGGCAATAAAAAGAGCCAAAGATATAATACCGCCGGTGGAGGCAATGGCACGGGCGGTCCAGTCGCTCAACAAATGGCTCGGCAAGCAGTGCATGAAGCATTGCCAGGATAGACCAAGCAGCAGAGCCACTTTGATATAGTGTCCTATTTCGGCCAGGGCGAGGTTGGCGGCGGAATTTTCTAAGATCATGGCTTCATGCACCATGGTTAATTCTAAGTGTGTGGTCGGGTCATCGGCCGGCATGCGCGATAGTTCCACCAGGCTTGATAGAAATAGTCCACAACCGGCTAAGAACCAGAGTCCATATTGTCCAGTGAGACGGGTTGCTTCGTATGAGAATACCTGGCTGAGGTCGCTGGTTCCCGCTCTCACGCCCAAGCAAGCCAAGCAGAGCATAACCGCCGGCTCAACCAATAGAGCCAGGGTGACCTCTCGACTGGCGCCGAAGCCGCCAAAGGCCGAGCCAGTGTCGAGGGCGGCTAAGACTGTGAAAAATCTTGCTAGACCAAGCAGATAGATAATCAGAAAAAGATCGGCTGAGATTATGCCGTGGGGAATAGCCGTGAGACTTGTCCATGGAATGAGCAAGCTTAGCAAAAGCATGACTGTGAGATTGATGCAAGGGGCAATACGAAAGAGCCAGCTGGCATGTTCGCTGACAGTCTCATTTTTTTGTAAGAGTTTGGCCAGATCGAAGAATGGTTGCAGCAAGGGAGCGCCGATACGATTTTGAAAGCGGGCTTTGGTCTTGCGCAAAATACCTATGGTGAGCGGCGGCAAGATTATCAGGCTGGCGAGGAAAGTGCCGCTGTTCTTTAATATTTCGCCTGTATTTGTCTCGATGCTCATAGTACGGTGCCCAAATAAACCAAGACGATCATGGTCAAAAAGAGATAAAGCAAATGCACGTGGATACTGCCTGTTTGCAGTCTCGTCAGGGTGAGCGAAGAAAAGTTGACCATTTCGATGAAACGCTTATAGACAGTCGTTTCAATAAAGGGTGTCATGCGGGTTTCTACTTTGATGCCCTCTGGAAAATGTCGACGGTCTCTGCCGGTAATATTGGTTTCAACTTTCAATTGCAAAACTTGCGAGAATATGCGCCCAATTGGATGAGAGAAACTGGAGCCGGTTTCTTCAGCACGAGCTGAAAGCGGACCATAGCCACAGTCCCAGGTTATATAGGTTTTCATGCCGGTTGAACGGGGGCCGAGAATGCAAAGGTAGATGATACTGGCGGTGATTAGTCCGAACAGGCTCAACTGGGCAACTGCCACAGGAAAGAGATTGGCGGCGTCTATTCCGGAGCCGTTTAGCTCAGCCAATGCCGGTGTAATTGCTCTCAGGCAGATACCAGCAGAGGTGCCTAAGAAAACACAGATGGCTGAGAGAATGACGAGCGCCATGGCGGAGCCGCTCAAGCCGGTTTCGGGTGTGAACTGCGCCTGTTTAGAGCGTGGGCGTCCCAGAAAGGCAATGCCTATTGCCTTTGTATAACAAGCTAGACTAAGCGCGCCCACAAAAGAGAGGATGCCGAGCATGGCTAAAGAAATAGCCCGGTCGTGCAAGGGGACAGATTCAATTGCCATGCGGAAAAAGGCTTGATAAATGAGCCATTTGCTGGCAAAGCCATTTGATGGAGGCAGGGCGCAGATGGCCACTGAGCCGATAAAGAAGGCGAGCATGGTCCAGGGCAGACGTTTGGCTAGACCACCCAATTGTGCCAAGTCGCGAGTATGCGCCTTTTTGTCTATTGTCGAGGCGGCAAGCATGAGCAGCGATTTGAAGACGCCGTGGTTGAAGGCATGAAAGAGTGTGCCGGTTACTGCTATGGCGGCAATGACAGGCAGACCTTCTTTGCGTGCCAGCATAGAAAGAGAGATGGCGATGATAATGAGCCCCATGTTCTCGACCGAACTAAAGGCTAGGAGGCGCTTCAAATCTCGCTCGACCAGAGCAAAGAGAATGCCCCAAATGCATGATATGGTGCCAAGGGCCAAGGCGATGTAGATTACCCAGCTGTGTTGACAATTGCCCAGCACCAATAGACGCAAGAGCAAATAGATGGCCGTCTTGCCGATCACGCCCGATATGAGAGCGGCGGCAGGCCCCGGTGCTTCGGCATAACTCTGGGGCAGATAGCCATGGGCGGGCCATATGCCGGCTTTTATGCAGACTGCCAGCAAAATTAAGAGTGCGGCAGGAAAGGTGGAATTGCTTTGAAATTGCCAGCTGGCGAAGTCGAAGGTGCCGCTTTGATGATACATCCAGAGAAAGGCACCGGTTAAAAGAGCCGTTGCTAGTCTGCTGGCGGTGATATAAGCAAGAGCGGCTCTCTGGGCGCGGTGTCTCACATGCTCGCTGGTAATCAGGCTGGCTGCGGCCACGCTCATCACTTCCCAGAAAACCAAAAAAGTTATGGCATTAGCGCTGAGCAGAACAAGCAAGGTGCCTAAGAGCAAGAGCAGTATCAGTCGATAGTAATGATTACTTTGAAAGCGATGCCCTTCTTTATTGTGGGTACTGTCGATTAAGTCTCTTGTTGACAAGGTCGATGCCAATGCCACAAGAGTTAGCAAGAGAATAAAGGGAATGGCAAGATTGTCGCCGGTGAAGCTGAGAGTGGTAAGACCGAAGTGCTTGAGGGCTGTGAAATTTACCGGTATGCCCGCTTGATAGTTGCCTATGGCGCCCATACCAGCTGACAGCGCACCACCGGCAGTGAGGGCTAATGCTAACCGATTGGAAAGTTTTGTTTTTAGTAAGTCGGCTATAATTGTGAAGGCTACGCCGATTGTCCAGGCAAGGCAGGCAAGTCCGTAGAGAAGAATACAATTTGGTGGGGCCATTAAATCGAATAACATCTAGGTAGGTTTACAGGGTGCTTTGGTGCAATTGTATTGCACGGACCGTCCTTTTGGAGCTTAACAGCCGAATGTGATGAACTTGTGATCGACGTCGATCACAACTTGATCACTTTTGCTTGCTAACGTGTAAATAGCTTTGCTCTTTACTAAGTCGGTAGCATTAATGACTGCGCGAGAAACCTGGGAATTTATTCAAGCCAGCGTCACAGGTCAATTTAAGGCTATCACTATTCCTGATGCGCCGGAACGGGCTGTTCCAAGCGATGGTTTTCTGGGACTGATCCAAAATTTTAGATACGATATAGTGTCGGGCTTCATTGTCTTTCTGATCGCACTGCCTCTGTCTCTTGGCATTGCTATGGCTTCCGGGCTGCCTCCTGTTGCCGGTTTGGTTAGTGCCGCTATCGGTGGTGTCGTGGTCAGCCAGTTGAGTGGCTCCTTTGTCACCATCAATGGGCCGGCTGCCGGCTTGATTGTTGTAGTAATTTCAGCCTGTGAAGCGCTTGGCGGCGGCAGTCGAGGCTATCACTCCACGCTATCGGCTATAGTTGTTTCAGGCTTTATTCTATTTTTGCTTGGACGTATGCGTTCGGCTGAAATCGGTAAGTACTTTCCAGCTACTGTGGTGCATGCCATGTTGGCGTCCATCGGCATCGTCATTATCATCAAACAGCTACCAACTTTTCTTGGCTCTCAAATCAAGATAAGAGAACCGCTTGAGATATTTCATCAGTTACCGCATCTTCTAGCCGATCTCAATCCATTTATATTGCTTGTCAGTTTGGTTAGTTTGATAATTTTGATTATCCATCCGCATATTCGATTTGCGCCGCTTAAAGCGATACCGGCACCGCTCTGGGTGGTTTTGACTGCTAGTTTGATGACTGCTTTTCTGACTGATACTAAGACTTATGAGCTCTTGGGGCATACATTTAGGCTTGTGCCTGACAAGTTGCTGGTGCGTGTGCCTTCAGATCTCAGTCATTGTTTTGCCTTTCCAGACTTTTCTGCAATCAGAATGCCGCGCTTTTGGCTTTGCGTACTCAGTATCAGTTTTGTGCAGTCGGTTGAAACTGTGCTTTCTTGTGCGGCCGTTGACAAGCTCGATCCGTTCAAACGAAAAGCCAATCTCAGTAAAGACCTCTGTGCCGTTGGTTTGGGCTCGATGGTATCAGCCGGGCTGGGCGGCTTGCCTATTATTGCCGAGATTGTCAGAAGCACCGCTAATATCGCCAGTGGTGCGCGCACGCGCTTTTCCAATTTCTATCATGGTCTTTTTCTTTGCTTGTTTGTGGCTTTAGCCTCTGCCCTACTCAACAAGATTCCATTGGCTGCTCTTGCCGCTCTGCTTATCTTTACCGGTTTCAGATTGGCCTCTCCTAAGGTCTTTAAAGAGACCCATTCAATTGGTTACGAGCAGACGGTGATTTTTGTCAGTACAATCTTTGTCACTCTCGCAACCGACCTTCTAATAGGCGTCTTTAGCGGCATCGCCCTCAAGCTATTGTTGCATCTCTTCCGCGGCGTCAAGCCTTCTGAGCTTTTCAAGGCCACTGCCTATTTGGAAGATGGCGCTGAGGGAGACCACTATCTGCATATGGATGGTGCTATTGTCTTTTCAAATTATTTCTGCATCAAGAATCTTCTCGATCAGATAAAGACCGGTGGTCAGGTCTTTATTGATTTTAGTGCCACTACATTTATTGATCATACGGTCATGGAGCACTTGGCTGAGTTTAGGCAAGATTATGAGCATGAAGGCGGCAAAGTTTGCTTCGTCGCTTTGGAGAAATTGAGTTCGGTCTCGGACCATCCCCAGGGTAGCAGGCGTTTGGAGCGCAAGCGCTAGAGTTCAAAATAGACAAAAGGCAAAAGCTAAGAAAGAGAGACCCTTTGCCCTGTCGGTAAGAATTAGCGACTAATCGGTTAGAATAGAGACGAGCCATGGCAAAGATACTCATAGTCGAAGACGAAGTTGACCTCGCTGACCTTGTAAAGGGTTGGCTGGTTAAAGACCATCATTTGGTGGAGATTGCAGCGGACGGTATCGATGCTCTAATCAAGATGGAAACCAGCAAGTATGACGTGGTATTGCTCGATTTGATGTTGCCCAGCATGGATGGTCTGGAGATTCTTAAGAAGTATCGCAAAGGCGGCGGCTCGGCAGGGGTGATTATGATCACGGCCCGCTCTCATGTCGATGACAAAGAAGTAGGTCTTGATGCCGGCGCTGACGACTATCTCACCAAGCCTTTCCAGCTGAAAGAACTGGCAGCCAGAGTGAGAGCTGTTTTGCGCCGCAATCATTCGCCGGTTTCTGATGTCTTGAAGTTTAGAGATTTGACTATAGATCCGCATGAATTCCGGGTTCTTAAAGGTGACGAGGAAGTGCATCTTTTGCCTAAAGAGTTTAGACTTTTAGAGTTTTTAGTGCGTCATCCCAATCAGGTTTTTTCAGCCGAGGAGTTATTGGCCTCTGTCTGGGAATCGGATACTGATGCTCTTTTGGATACAGTGCGTGGTCATGTAACTCGTCTGCGCAAAAAGCTTGATAGCGAAGGCATGAGCTCGATTATCGCCACTGTATATGGTGTGGGCTATAAGCTTGGTCCAGATAATGCCTAATACCGAACTAAAGCTGCGCAAAAGACTAACGGCGCAGTTCGTTTTGCTCTTTGTTGCCTTATATTTTCTAGGTGGCAGTGTCGCCATCTTTATGTTCGCCAATAAACTTGATGCCTCTTTAGATGAAGAGCTGCACGATGTGGCCAATGGTGCCTTGCCGGCTGTAGAGATTAGCGCCGGCAAACCGTCCCTGGTGAACTGGTCCAGGCGGGTGGCTCTCAGGCATGACCAGCTTTTGTCTACCATTCAAGTTTTTGATAAAGAGAAGAACTTGCTTGAAGAGTTTGGTCCTGCCGGAGTGAAGCGTCTGGTTTTTGGCAATGTGCAAGAAAAAATGACTTTGTCCGGCACTGATGCCAAGTCTGCGCCTTTGCTTTTGCGCTCTTTCTATACCGATCTTTATGAAGGCAATAAGTCAATTGGCTACCTACAAGTGCAGGTCTCAGTCAAACAGCGGGACGAGGCCCTCAAGCAGATAGTGCTGACCATGTTGGCTCTTACGCCCTTTCTGGCTCTATCTGTAGCCATGTGCGGTTCGTGGTTTGCCGGCAATGCTGTCAAGCCGGTGGAAGCGGCTATGAGCTTGATGCGGCAGTTTGTCATGGACGCAGCTCATGAGATTAATACACCGGTATCGGTTATTGAAGCAAGCTTGCAGACCATCTCGGCTGAGTTGGAAGAGTCTTCTGCTGATAAGAAAGTGACGGAGCAACAAAGTCTGCAAATTGCCGAGATCTCGCGCTTGCTCAAGATTATTGAGCGCTCCACCAATCGCATGAAAAATCTTGGTCAGAGCCTGATTGTACTCAGTCGATTGGAATCGCCTCAGTATACTTATCTAGAAGAAGAGCTCAGTATCAGTCAGGTGATTGATTCGATTTGTGATGCCACTAGGCAGTTGGCTCTTAGTCGCGGTATCAGCTTTAACGTAGAGTGTGAAGTGGAGTATCTGGCTCTGAAAGTGCGCGGCAATCTCGATGCTCTGCAAGGGATGTTGCTCAATTTGCTTTCCAATGCAGTCAATTATTCGCGACCGGCTGGGCATGTCACATTAAAGATTGCCTATGATGAGGGGCGTTCTGTGGTTAAGCTGATTGTTGCCGACGATGGTCCCGGTATTGCAGTCGAGAGTCAGGCGCGCGTCTTTGAACGGTTTTATCGGGTTGATAGTTCGCGTTCTCGCAATTTGGGCGGTTGCGGTCTCGGTCTTAGTATCGTCAAGGCAACGGTGGAGCGTCACGGCGGCAATATTAGCCTCACTTCGGTGCCAGGCGCCGGTGCCACTTTTACTGTAGAGTTGGCTGTGGCAAAGAGTTAAGCTCTTTATTCGCGGTTAAAGCTTTTGATGATATCTGTGTCGGTGGCATTGATTTGTTTTGAAAGAGCGATGCCCTTGTCTCGCCACTCTTTCGCCTTAGCCATATCGGCTTGAACGCCTTGATCACCATTGGCATAGAGATTGGCCAAAAGCTTGCAAGCATTGGGATTGGTGCGGGCCGCCATTTTTAGTAATGCCTCCGCCTTGACCGGATCTTTGCGACCGGCTATGCCGGACAAAAGATAATTGCCGGCGCGATAGGCATTGCGACAATCACCTTGAGCTGCCGCCATTAGTCTGTATTTGAGGGCGATGGCCATACGTTCTCGATCTTTCTTATCGTTCGAATAGATCGTGCCCATCCGGCATTGGGCTTCAAGATAACCTCGATCTGCTGACGATTTCAACCAATATAGGGCTTCTGGGGGAATTTCTCTGCCATTATGGCCGCTTCTTGGTTGGTTGCGGCTGTTGTAGCCAATCAGCCCGGATAATCGGCAGGCCGCCTCGGCATCGCTGGGCGCCGCCATGCGGTAGTATTTTTCAGCTGCTTGAAAGTCCGAGGTGCCGGTCAGCCCTTCTTCCAGCAAGGCTCCCAGGCGAGTGGCACTCTTTAGATCGCCTTTGGCTAAAGCTTGCCGATAGCATTTTTCGGCCAGGGCATAATCTTTTGCTTTTTGGGCCTTAGCAGCCTGTTTGGTTAGTTCTTCAATTTGGGCTTGGCTTTGCTGCTTGGCGGGCGGCTTGGCAAAGCCGGTCAAGCCGGGGCTATCGAGACCCAAATAGAGCAGACCCGCGCAGGCGAATGAAAATAGATATGCGTAGAATTTTCTCAACGTTGTTACCTTTATGCTGTCTATTTTAGACTTTATGGCACAATAGCGACATGTCATTAGATAGTATGTGGTCAGATAACAAGGTACAACGATGAAAGAGAAAACCATCAGTGAGAACACAAGCATCGAGCTAATGGAGCGCATTGCTTCGGCGCTTGAAATGATTTGCGAGAAACTCACCGGTATTGAAGGCAAGATTGAAGATTTGACTTATGAAATTCAATCTCACGGCAGCGCCATGAATGAGTGTTTAGAAGTGGTTGCCCAAGCTTATGAACAAGATGGCTTTGGCTGCGGAGAATCGGGACAAGATTTGCCCTTCTCGGTGGAAGGACAGACAGAAGGCGGCTGCGGCGGCGGCGGTTGCGGTAGTGGTGGTTGCCATAACTAAGTCGTCTTTACTCTTGCTTGGCGCACTGTGGCTGGCCATGCCCGTCCAGGCTGTGCAAGCGCAAGAGTCGGCGCCGGCGCAGAAGATTGTTCTGCCTCGCAGCCGCACCAATGCCCTCTTGGAGGTGGGCATAAAGTGCTTGAAAGAGTCTAAGTACGAAAAGGCGCTTGAATGCTTTCAAGCCTCGCTAAAGCATGATCCCGGCAATGCCTACGCCTATTATTTTACTGCTATTTGCTATAGAGAGCTGGGTGATAAGGAAAGAGCACTTTCCTACCTGCGCTTGACGGCAAGCCGCTTCCCCTCAGAGGAAGTAGGCAAGCTTGCCCGCACCACTTTGAGTGAAGTTTCCAGGCTGACCGCTGCCAACCAGGCGGCCATTGTCTGGCCCGGCACCGGCAGTCTGCCTCGGGAAACTTGGGTGCCCTTTCGCCGTCAGGGCAGCGGCATGTATGTAGAAGGCAGTGTGGATGGTCATGCCTGCTCGCTTTTGGTCGATACCGGTGCCGAACTTTGTTTCTTGCCTCTCAAGATTCTCAAGCGACTCGGGCTGTCCGCTCCAACCGGTAAACCTAATTCGCTTTTGTATGGAGTTGGCGGCGCCGACGCTCTACCAGCTTGGGTCTTTAAAGGGCGCTTGAAAGTGGGCAGCATTGAAAAGAGTAATTTTCCAATTATGGTGGCTGATGTCGGTGTCAATACAGCCATACTGGGGCAGCAGTTCTTTGAAGGTTATGTCTATAGAATTGATACCGCCGGTAATGCTATTGTCTTAGCTAGAAAAGAACAGCCCGCCATTTCTGCCGCTTCTAAAGCGCCTGTCACAGCCGCCAGTATGGTTGTAGATAAGAGCGGTCGCTATGTCTATCAAGTGCCCTTCAAGAGAAGTGGCCGTTCCTTTATAGTAAATGTGCAAGTGAATGGCCGTACCCTCGACTTCGTTTTTGATACTGGGGCGGAAGTTTCACTTATCAACGCCACCATGGCCAAGCAACTTGGTTTGCCGGTGCAGCAACTGTCGGGTGCCATGATGAGCGGTGTGGTCGGCAGTACACCGGTGGGCGTCAGTAAGGTCGACTTGAAACTTGGTCCCATTGAAAGAACTGCTATGCCTGTTGCTGTCACCGATGCTGTGCAGAGCGGCACTTGTTTGCTTGGGCGTGATTTTTTAGGCGATTGGCATTTTGAAATTGATGAGAGTTTGGGTCTTATTAAATTTACTCGTTATTGAATTTTGCTATTTATTGAATTTTGCTGGTGCTGCAGTTTCTTTTAGCAAATGCGCAAGACCGTGCCGGCTTTGAACACAAAGTCAAATAGCTCAGTCTGACCGAGAAATTGATGCTGAGTCTATATACCCAAGCAGTTCTCTCAAGATTTGTTTTTTGCCAGCTTCTCTTCCATTTGTTCCAAAGTAACGCCCTTGGTTTCGGGAAAAACAAAGAAGACCACGAGGAACTGAACCAGCATCATTGCCGAGAAGAAATAAAAGGGAAGAGAGCCGGAGGCTTCCGCCACCATGGGGAAGGTGCCTGAGATAAGGGCGTTCATGATCCAGTGGGTGGAGCAGCCTAGACTTTGACCGCGAGAGCGCACCATGGTGGGGAAAACTTCGCTGATATAAACCCAGATTACTGCGCCTTGCGAGAATGCAAAGAAACCGATATAAGCAATCAAATACCAGACCAGGGATTGCATAAGCGCTTTGTTTTGCATGCTTATCGCCACTCCCAACAGGCATAGGCACATGCCCACCGAACCAATTAGCAAAAGCTGTTTGCGCCCCAGTTTGTCGATCACCGCCATGGCCAAAAGGGTGAAGACTAAGTTGGTGGCGCCGATGACCACCGCTTGCATGCCGCCGCTGAGCTTGTTATAGCCTGCTAGTGCAAAAATATCGTTGAGATAATAGAGAATGGCATTGATGCCTGTCAGTTGGTTGAAAGCACCGGTGGCGATGGCAAGAAAGATGGGAAAGCGATGTCTTTTGGTGAAAAGGCGCTCTTCTTGGTTGGCTTTCTCTTGCGTGACATCGGCCACTATCGCTTGCAATTCCGCCTCGGCATCACCCATGCTGGTCTTCTGTAAGACTTGGCGGGCTTCTTCTATATGCTCTTTGGCCACCAGCCAGCGGGGGCTTCTGGGGATTCCCCAGAGCATGACTAGGAACAAAAGGGCGGGTATACCTGAAACGCCTAGTTGCCAGCGCCATTCATTTAAGCCTAGGGGCAAAAGACCAATCATATAATTGCTGAAATAGGCAAGCAAAATGCCGATGACAATATTGATTTGAAAGAGTCCCACCAGTCGTCCGCGCCAATTTGCCGGGGCTAGTTCGGCTATATAGACCGGACCTAGTACCGAAGAGCCGCCTATTCCCAGCCCGCCTAGAAAACGAAAGAATATCAAAGAAGGTAGATCCCAGGCTAAGGCGCAGCCTAAAGCAGAAGCGACATATAGAAAGGCAGTAAGGCGTAAGGTCTCTCGGGCACCAAGCTTTTCGCCAATCATACCGGCGAAAATGGCGCTCAGAACCGTACCCCATAGAGCACTGGCTACGGTCGTGCCCAGCCAGAAAGAGCTTAATTTGAAAGTCTCGGTGAGAGAGTGGGTGGCACCTGAAATAACCGCCGTGTCGAAGCCGAACAGCAGCCCGCCTAGCGCGCCCACCACCGAGCATTTTAGTAAGTAGCCATTGAAACTGCTATTGGTCATATTTACCGCATAAACACATAAGATTAGCAGCAAGAATTATAAAGCAGCAAAAGAGAGCCGGCGCAATCAGTTTGAAACAATTGCCCCCTAAGCTGCAAAAGATGATTTTCTTTCAGTATCGGTGAACTTTATGCCTCAAGATGGTAGAGACAACGTTAAGAACGACAGCAAAGACAAAATTGAGCCTGTACAAGATCGCGCCGCTCATCCATTTTCAGAGTCTGTCCTTACTTATTTGCGCGAGACTCCGCCGGTGAAGCCGAGCAGTCAGTCTGATTTGCCGCCGGGTTTGGCTAAAGCTACCGACTTACTACCAAAAGAATTACTTAGCAATCCGATTGGCGAATTAAACAGAGGCATAGCCAAGCTAGATAATATTGAATCGATAAAGGTCAGTCGTAACCCTGATGGCAGCAGGCATGTGTCCATTGATTTGGAACATGGACTGTCTGCCCCGGCGCCCAATGTCATGGTCGGCAGGCAAAGACCATTGCGCACCCGCATCGACGAGAAAGTCAGTTTTGATGTAAAGAACGACGGTGTCAATTTGAGTTTGTACAACATCAATGGTCTTAGCACCGATGTGCAGGGGCCGCTTGGGCGGGTGCGCAATAGCCGCACACAGTCGATGACCATCCGTCCTGGTGAGAACGGCTATGTCGATTCGACCGGCTCAGCTAGAGTCTTGGGCAGAGAGATAACCAAGTCGGTGCGCATGGGCAAAGACGTCTTTGCTCCCGATGACTTTATGCATAAGGTTTTAGATGGTGATTTTAAAGATCTGACCGGGGCTTTGCGTCTCTATCAAGACCGTGGTGAAAATCTCGGTTTGAGTATAGATAGAAAAGGCAAAGATAGATTAGATATAACCACTGATGGTGGCAAGCCGGGTCAGAAAAGACAGTTGCAGTTGAACACCGAACTGAAGCATTTGGGAGTAACGGTTAGTGGCCTGGAACTGGATAATATCGTTTCTGCTAGTCTGAAAAGCGGCAACAGTGTCGGTCTTGAGAATATCAGCGGCATCAAGGCTCAGGTGGAAAAGTCAATTTTTGGTCTGAAGACGGCCATGTCGATTACCCCTGAACGCATGACTGTAGAAAATGTAAATGGTGAACCGGCGCTGCGCTTTGACCTGAAGATTGGCAAAGAGCCTGCTTCCTTTACTGTGCCTGTGCGGAAGCTGAGAGAGGAGGCAGCAAAGAAAGTCGCCAGTTAAAGACGAGTCCAATAGAAGAATAAGCTAAGAGCAGACTAGACTAGGAAATTTTGACTAATCAGTCTTCCAATACAAATTCGCGGCGACCTTTGACTATGGTGCTTTGAAAGAACTGCATGGCATGCTTGAATTCTTCATCGTTGCCAAAGATGTGACCGCCGCCTTTTACTTTGATCAAGCGGCAGGGCACGCCTTTCTCTTTTAGTTTGTCGTAGAGTTCTTGGCTCTGGGCAAAGGGTACGACATCATCGATATCGCCGTGCACGATTAGAAAGGGTGGGTCGTCGGCGGTGATGAAATTGACTGGACTGGCTGCTTTTGCTAAGTCAGGTTTCTCGGTTTCGCGACCGCCTAAAAACTTAGCCAGCGGACCGTTTTTGTCGTCCCAGTCTATTTTCGTGCGTGAACCGGACTGTTCCGAAACGGTCATCAAATCGCTCAGTCCGCACCAGTTGAGGACTGCTTCCACCGAAGATTCTTTGTTTTCAGCGCTATTGGTCGTGCCCAGAAGTGAAGCTAGATGTCCGCCGGCTGAAATTCCCCAAACACCGATGCGGTTGGTGTCTATGCCCCATTTGCCGCCGTTTTTGCGCAGATAGGCGATAGCTTTGCGACAGTCTTCTATTTGGGCTGGGAATATTGCTTCGGTGGAAAGTCTGTAATTGATGCTGGCCAGGGCGAAGCCGTGCTGGGCCATCAAAATTCCAGGGGCATCTTGCTTGTCTCCTTGAATCCAGGCGCCGCCATGGATGAAGACAATCAGGGGCAAAAGCTTGTTTGGTTTGGTCTCGGTCGGCAAGTAAAGATCGAGACTTTGGGCGGGGTTTGTACCACCTTCGTAATTGATGTCTTTGACGATACGCACTGAAGCCGGTCCTGTATCTTCGTGACCTTTGGTGACAAAAGGAATTGCAGCAATCAAGCAGACTGTAAAGATAATGAGAATGGTACGAGTTTTCATCAGTCTTTGTAGTTTTCCAACTCAATAAAGAGTTCTTTCATCGATTGGTGACGGTCTTGCGGATGCTTTTTCAGGGCCTTGAAAATAGTCCTTTCCAACTTAAAAGGAATGGGTATGTTGGGACAAATTTCTTGGAATTCTTTGGGCTTATCTGATATGTGGCGGCTCATTGTATCGGCTGAAGTTGTCCCCAGTATGGGTAGGCGTCCGGACACCGAATGGTACATCAACACTCCCATGCAATAAACATCGGAACGGGGGTCGAGACGGTCGCCCATTACTTGTTCCGGGCTCATATAGGCGGGGGTGCCAAGCACTTGTCCGTCCATGGTCAGTTTCTTAGAATTATTGCGGGGCTCGTTAACATATTTGGCAATGCCGAAATCCACTAGTTTGACAAACTCCGGATTCCAGCTGGTGCGAAGCAGGACAACGTTTTCCGGCTTGATATCGCGGTGCAGAATGCCCTTACTGTGAGCGTGTTCTAGGGCGCTGCACATTTGCAGAAAGATTTGTACGGCTCTTTCTACCGGCAGACGTTGGTGGCGGCTCAAGACTTCTTTCAGGTTGACGCCTTCGATGTAGTCCATAACCAGATAGGGTGTTTTTTGCTTTGAAAACCCGAAGTCATAGACGGTGACTATGTTGGGGTGGCTCATCGAACTGGCCGCCTGGGCTTCTCTTTGAAACCTGAGGAAATTGGTTTCATCTTTATCGACGTCTACTTCGCCGAAAAGAATCTTGACTGCCACGGTTTTTTCCATGACCAAATGCCGGGCTTTATAGACAACGCCCAAGGCTCCTCTGCCCACTTCGGCGAGGATTTCATATCGATCGTCCAGGACCGTCCCGATTAATGTGTCCTTTGGCAAACTTCCAATCCGATCTAAACCAACCCAAACCAAACTAGTTTAATCCAAACTAAATGCCAGGCATACAGACTCTAGTCTGCTAAAGTGCCGCCAGCTTAGATTTTACCCCGTTTGGTCCAGTCTATGTCTGTCAATTGGAAATTCCTAAATTTGCCACAATGCAGGTTGTCGGATATGGTTAACAAAGACAGCTTAAAGGAGCTTAGTAATCATGGTTCAGCCGGATGAAAAACCCAGATTGAACAAAGAGATAGATAATTCGGATATCGATCCTCCGGTGATGTCCCCAAGTAGAACCATCATTTTCGATAAGCCTATCGCTACTAATCTGGCCTTGGCTATCTGTTATGCACCCTTGCCCCTTGTCGGCATCGCCGCCAGTGTGCTGGTCTATATGTCGCCGTCTGATAATGCTCGGCTTGCCAAGTTTCATGCTGTTCAGTCTTTAGCACTGACGGTCGGCTTCACCATAATTTCAATGGTGGTGGGCGGCATTGGTTCTACTCTTTTGCCTATTCCCATCATTGGTGGGGTTTTGGGCACGTTGATTTTGTTGGTCAATATGTTGGCCTCGCTCGGCTATCTGGCTTTGAGCGTGGCTCTTGCTTATAAAGCTTATCAAGGTAAAGATGTTCGGCTCCCCTACTTAAGCCAATATGTAGAAGCGTTCGTAAAATAGAGACAGTTTGTTGTCTATTATATTATTGTGATACCGCCTGTGGTGAGCACCCGTCTAAAGAGAGTTGAGGAAAATGGATAGTCTGACCAAAATTTTCGATACAAAAAAGGTGAAAGTACTAGCCGGCGATATTCCTCCAGGTGACTGGGAATATAACGGCGGTGTGCTCTGGGGTGGTTTTGACCAGATTAACATCGCGAGCGATTTGACCAAAATCGAAGTAAAGACCGAAGAGTCGGCCAAGCATCTCGCCCAGACCTTGGGCTGGGCAATTGCCGGCAGTTTAGTCATGGGACCCCTGGGTTTACTGGCCGGTGCCACAATGGGCGGCAATCGCAAAAATGTTTGTGCTATGTGCGAGCTTTCTGATGGACGCAAGTTCTTGGCTATTATGGACTCCAAGATATTTCAGCAGATGCTTGCCGCGACAATGAGCAAGTGACAAGCAAGCAATTAGTCGAGGCGATTATGAATCGGCGCTTAGAATAGGTTTGCAAAGTAAACCTTTATAGCTTTGTGAGATGCATTTATAAATCGAAGGCAAACTGGCTGAGGCTGTATCGGCCGGTCTTGCTTCTTGCCGATTCTATGCTTATGCGCTTCTTACTATTTACCTGATGGAAAATCGCTAAATTCAAATAGAATAAAGCGATACTGCATCAAACTGGAGTCCTTTTGAATACTTCAAGCACTGAGTCAAAAAAGACTATGACTGCACCCTTTCCCGCTCTTGCATACCGCGGTAAGCCAGCCCTCGTCAAGATAAGCGCAGTCGGTACGGCCGTGCCTTCGCGTCGTCTAACCAATTTTGACCTGGAAAAAATGGTGGAAACATCAGACCAGTGGATCACCGAACGTACAGGTATCAAAAATCGCTATATCGTTTCGGAAGGCGAGACCTGCTCGGATCTTGGTGCCAAGGCTGCCCTTGAAGCTTGTAAGAAAGCGGGTGTAGACCCTAAAGATATCGAGCTTATTGTCTTCGCCACCATCACCCCAGACATGATGCTGCCTGCCACCGCCTGTCTGGTGCAGCATAAGATCGGTGCTCCCCATGCCTGGGGTTTTGATCTTTCCATTGCCTGTTCGGGCTTCCTTTATGCTTTGCAGGTCGGCGCCCAATTTATTATGAGCGGTTGCCACAAGAATGTTCTGGTCATTGGTATGGATGTCATGTCCAGTATCGTCGACTATACAGATCGCCAAACTTGCATTATTTTTGGCGACGGTGGTGGTGCTGTACTATTGCAGCCTTCAGAAAGTGAAGAGGACGGCTGCTTTATCGATTATTTGCATGAAGTGGACGGTTCAGGCGGGGATTTCCTTTGTGTGCCGGGCGGCGGCAGCAAACATCCTTCCAGCCACAAAACAGTAGAGAATCATGATCACTTCGTCAAACAAGATGGTCCCGTCGTCTTTAAGTTTGCCACTAAACGCATGCCCGATCTCTGTGTGCGTCTGCTTGAGCGCAACAGCCTTACCGGTCAAGACGTAGATGTTTTTGTGCCCCACCAGGCCAATTTGCGCATCATTAAGTCAGCAGTTGAGCGTCTTGGCATGCCGATGGAAAAAGTTGTGATCAATATCGAGGAGTATGGTAATACCACTGCTGGTACCATACCGCTGGCTCTGGCTACCGCCCTTGACTCTGGTCGGCTCAAGAAAGGCGATCTGGTTTTATTTGCGGCCATGGGCGCCGGACTTTCCACCGGTGCTTCTCTGATTCGCTGGGCCTATTAGGCTAGCGCAGTCTTCCACCGCGATAGAGTCTGGCTGCCAGTATCTTAAGCAGTGACTCTCCGTCGAAAGGCTTGCGCACATAGTCAATTAGATGTGGATTGTTTATCGAGTGTCCGGGATTTTCTGCCCCGGACAGCACCACCACCGGTGTGGCCAGGTCAGACTGTCTGGCGTGCAGCCAGTTGATGAAGTCGATACCATTGCCGTCTGGCAGATGGATGTCGGCGAAGATTAGGTCGAAATGCTCGCTTGTGGCATAGTCTTTTGCCTGTGCCACTGAGGCTGCTCTTTTGGTTTGGAAGCCTTTCCTGCCCAGAAAAGCCTTCAGTAGCATGGCTATCGAGTCGCTGTCTTCCAAAATAAGCAACCTTGCCGGCTCGCAGGGTAGGGTATTGGTAAGCGTTATTGACTGTTCTTTGACCAAATCGGGCAGGTTTTTCGTCATCGAGCCGGGTCGTGGAATCGTGAACCAGAAATGGGCGCCCTCTCCGGTCTTGCTTTCCACTCCGATCTCACCTTGCATTTCTTCTACCAAGGCTTTTGATATGGCCAAACCTAGACCAGAGCCGGTATTCTCTTCATTTTCCAGTCGCGATAGTTGCTGAAAGAGCCCGAATAGTTCGCCTTTCTCGTTTTCTTTAATGCCCGGTCCCTGGTCTTTGACCGAGAATTTCACCTTTTGCATGCCGCTGTTTTCGTCTTGCAGTACGGTGACCCCTACTAAGACTTGGCTGCCTTGGGGGGTAAATTTGATGGCGTTGGAGATGAGATTGGTCAAAATTTGAATGAGACGATCTTTGTCGGCGAGACAGTCGACGGGCTCTGCCTTTTCCAATAGAACTTTGACACTTCTTTGTTCACTATAGGCTTTCAGTGATTCAATAGTATGCAGCACGGTGTCGACTGCGTTGACCACCGAAGTTTTCAGTTCCAGCTTTTTGGCTTCCAGTTTGCGAATATCCAAGATGTCGTTGATTAGCCTGATCAGGCGGTCGCAGTTTTCTCTGGCCACTGTGGTGTAATCGATGGTTTCTTGATTGTTGCCGCCTTCCAAGCCGCCTTCTATTAAGCCGAGGGCGGCGCGAATAGCCGTCAGTGGTGTGCGCAGTTCATGCGAAACAGTGGCGTAAAACTCACCTACACGTCTTTCTACTTCTTTCTTTTCTGTGATATCGTGGGCGATACCGCACAATCTAATTGTTTTGCCGTTTTCGCTCTTCACCGGAAAGACCCTCGACCAGAGCCAGCGTTGGCTCTCAAGACCAATTTCGGGCAAGGCGCGCTCGGTGGACCGTCCCTTTATGCGAAATTCTATATCTTTACCTGTGTCGGCAATATTGGTGTCTTGCAGGGTGGCTTGCACTCGGTCTAGATCTTCTGGATGGACATCACTGTAGAAAGTCTCCGGGTCTCTGTAGAGGTCCTGACAGGTGCCTTTGAAGAACTCTTCGTAGGCAGGGGAGGCATAGAGAAAGCTGCGGCTCTCTAGGTCGAAGATCCAAAAGACTTCTTTGATATTTTCTGCCAATTGTCTAAACATGGCTTCGCTGGCTTGAATCTTTCTTTCGTAGTCCAGTCTTTCTTGTTCGGCTGCCTTTAGCTGATCGATGTCGCGGTGTGAACCAGCCATGCGCACAGGTCTGCCCATACTATTCCAGATTGCTTGACCGCGGGCTGATATCCATTTGTATTGCCCGGCTTTCGTCATCATGCGAAATTCGACGTCGTAGGGTGTCTTTCTTTCAATATGATTTTGCACCTCGTCCATGACCCGCGGGTAGTCTTCCGGATGGCAAAGAGAGCGAAAAGTGTCGAAGTTATCTTCCAGTTCAGTTTCTTCAAAGCCCAGTTGTTCTTTGTATCTCGATGAATAAAAGACTTCGTTAGAGAGCAGATCCCAGTCCCAAATGCCGTCGTTTGAGCCGGTGATGGCCACATAATATCTCTCCTGGGCTCTTAGATAGGCTTCATTGGCTTCAATGCGGTCAACGAATTGACCAATTTGCAAGCCAATGGAATTGAGAACTGAGATTACGTCTTCGTTTTGTTTAATTAGCTCGGCGCTGAAAAATGCCATCAAGCCCCAACTTTTTTTGCCGATGTTTATAGGAAAAACCAGGGCGCTTTTATAATTGCGTGCCAGTCGCGAGTCGGTTTCATTGAATATTGTGCTGTTGCGGCTTAGACTGAGATTTTCACATTTGCCTGAAAACCAACTGGTGGCAGGAAAGCCGGCGCCAATAATCATTGGTATAGAAACCGAACGGGCAAGCAGATATTCATGCTCTTCCCTCTCATCGGCGACGAAAACGACTCTGTCCAGACGATTGCTCTTTTCGTCGGCTTTCCAAACCAAGCCGCAGTCATAGTCGAGCAGCAGTTTGATTCTTTCGGTCAGCTGGCTGAGGGCTTGTGAGATACTGCCGGCACCAACTAAAAGCATGGTGGTTTCGTATTGCAGATCTCTCAGCAGGGCGCTGCGTCTTTCTTCGGTGACATCGGCTACAAAGATTACAAAGCGGCCCTGTTGCTGCTTGCATATGCGCAGCAGAATTGATCTCTTGCTTCCCTTCTCGTCATTGGCCTGAAAAACTTGATTGACTTCGGCTATTGATTCCCTTTCCATAGTCTCCAGAGTTTCGCTGGCCGCTTCGCCGTAATGATCTGAAAGTTTTGAGCCGATATACGAATCTTCCGACAGCCCTAAAATTGCTTGGTCAGCTCTGTTGGCAAAGATTATCCGACCTTCTCGGTCGACCACGGCAAGCGGCATCGGTGCTGTTTCGCAGAAAGTTTTAAAATCGAGCACCGGTACTTCGGCAGATGCTTTGCCAGAACTTTCAAGAGATCTTTCAAAAGTCTTTTCAAAAGATTTGTCAAAAGTCCCGGGCTGGAGCTTTTTCTTCTGGTCGGTGCTGTCTTCCATGCTGGACCATGATTGGAGTCTAGCTTTGTTGTGCCCAATTGCAGAAAAATCTATGTTTCCCAAAAGCTTTTATGGGCACATTTATCTTAGCTCCTGTCTCTATTTTGGACTTTGGGTTTTGATAATAACGAGTGCTCTATGCCGGAATTTGTTGCTCTTGCCCTCGACACCACTGGTATACGCAAGAAAGGTGACCAGATAGTTGAAATCGCCCTATTGGTCTTTGACGACAAGGGTACAGAAATTGAGCGGTTGGATAGTTTACTTCGTCCCCTCGGTGATTTGAGTTTGGGGCCTGAGTATGAGCACGCACCACCGTTCAATGTGGTTGCCCCCCTGCTTGCTGCAACCATAGACGGGCGGATTCTGGTTTGCCACAATCCTACCTTTCAGTTGGGTTTCTTGTCTGGGGCCTTGGCTGAGAGCAAAATCAAGATCGACAATCTTGCTTGTTTAGGTCTGATTGATTTGGCTTATCGCTTTGGTCCAAGCGACAGGCGGTTGGTTTTCTGTCTTAAGCATTTCGGACTTTGGCAGCCTGAGATGGAAGAAGATTTAGAGCGCCAGGCGCCGATTTTGAGGGCTCAAGCAATTGAGAAACTGACCCCTCGCTATTTGCAGTTAGCCGACTATGAAGGTCTAAGCCTTGCCGATCTTGGCGTATCCGGGGTTTGCCGTTTATCTGGTTTCTCCTCTTTAGGCGGCGGTGAAAAGAAAGCGGTCCTCAGTCGCAGCGGCGCCCACCGTATTGTCTCTGGCGGGCTGCAAGTTCTTACCAATAACTTGCCTCCTGCTGCCAGCGCCAGCATTGCCAGCTATTACCAAAAGCTCGATGAAGTTTTGGCCGATGGTGTCATAACCCTAGATGAAGCCGACGCTCTGATGTCGATTGCTCTGTCCTCGGGTTTGAGCCGTCTACAAATCGAATCTTTGCATCAAAAATATCTGCGCGACATGATTCGTCTTTGTTTTTCCGGGGGCGTCAATGTCGCCCCTGACAGTCCCCGCATTGCCGAAGTTGCTAAATGCCTGGGGATTGCCGACCGGGAGCTGAAAGAAATAATCAATCAAGCCCAAGATTCTCCTCGCTCTGCCTGGTCAATTTACGATGAAGAGACGAGTAAACTGGCCGGTAAAACCATCAAGTTTGCCTCTGCACCCGAGGCCAGTATGCAAGGGCGTCGTCTCAGTCTGGAAGAAGCCTTTGCCTCGGCGCAGAAGACCGGTCTGGCGCCGGTACGCGATCTGCGCAAGTCTTTAGATTTTTTGGTCTGCAACCAATCGGCTTTCAATGGACCGGAAGCCGAGGCCGCTAGAAAACAGGGTACTCAGGTCTTAATCGAGCCGGTATTTTGGAAAATGGTCGGAGTTAAGGTTGACTAGAGGTACCCAATGGTGATTTCACCATTGTTTTCTTTGTCTGCCATAACTAGTATCGATGGATAGTTTGCTTTAAGTAAGGCACTATCTGGAGCGGAGGCGGTACGCTTGGATAAGTTTGTCGGCGACGAGCGCCCCTCGCCTGAGCGGGCTTCGCAAGAGTCTGATCTTGCGCCTGCTAGTAAAGTAAACCTGCTAGATTTGAAATTGCAGGCCGGTCGTTTGGCGACTGCTTCGGGGGTCGCCGAGCTTGTATCTAGAGAGCAGGTGTCCGAGAGTGCGACCAAGCCCTTGACCTTAAAGGGTCAGGAGCTACCTCGCCGGCCCGAATCACTGCTTGGTCATGCTCGAGATGTCTTTGCCTATAACTTGGTGCAGGCGCCGCTCACCGGTGCGGCCCAGTTGAGCGATAAGATATTGGGCACAAGTTTTGAAAACAAATCGCAGATCTTCAATGCCCCAGCTGTAGCTGAGAGAGGCAGTGCCGCTTGGACAGTGGAAGTAGCTGCGGCAGTAACAGCGGGAGCCGTTCCCATGCTGCTTTTCCACCGGGCAGTCGGACCCGGGGCTGTCACCAAAATGGAACTGATGGGTAATTATGGTCTTAAAACTGCGTTGCCTACTGTGGGCAAGGCCTCCGCAGCCGGTGCTCTCTGGGGCGGAGTGCTTACTCCCACTTATGGTGAACAGAGCGGCGGTCAGTCTTTTTGGCATGAGCGGGCTGCCAACGCTGCCTCCACTGCTCTTGCTTTTGGTATGCTCACCGCCGGCACAATGGGCATGAAGCGCAGCGGTAACGCTCTTTTGCGAAATGATTTGGTAAGTGCCACCACTAGCGGTGCGACAGCGGGAGTGCTGGCGGCTGATTCACGCTCTCTTTTGCTCAAGGGCGATTTTGCCGGTAGCGATGAGAGGGCTCATGCCGCCAGCACCTTTGCTCTTGGCGGCTTGATGCTGGGCGGCGCCACCCGTGCTTATGAAGCAATTAGACCGACAAGCGGCATCAGAGGTGTACGCACGCCGGAAGATATGAAGCACCTTGCCGATACAACTATTAAGGCTGGACATCCTGAGCGTTATGCCTTTGAGCCTGACCAGAGAATTCCTGCTAAGGCAGAGGTTTTGGCGGCTGAAAATAAAGTGCATCCAGAATGGCACAACCGGGCCTCGGTGACTGTGCGCAATGAGATTGACGCCAGTGCGATGCCGGTAGACGCTAAGAAGCTTGTTGTCTCTGGCTTTCAAGAATTGTCTTATGGTCTGGAAGCTTTGCACACTAGACCGGCACAGAAACCGATAGTCGTGGTTTATGGTTCGGCGCGCTTCAAAGAAGGCGATTTTAGATATGAGCGAGCTCGCTATATTGGCGGTCGTGCCGCCCAGGAAGGCTATGACGTTATGACCGGGGGAGGACCCGGTACTATGGAAGCGGCCAATCGCGGTGCATATGAAGCCGGGGGCAATTCGATCGGTGTGGTCTTGAAGTTGCCTCATGAGAAGCGCGGCAATGGCTATCAAACCATGACTCTCAAGCACCGTAATTTTTTCACCCGCATGGAGGTCTTGAAGCAGGGCGATGTTTTTGTGGTGGAGGATGGCGGCATCGGAACAGCCGCCGAAGCCCTCGATACACTAACCCATATTCAGACCGGTAAGTTGAAAGAGGCGCCTGTCTATTTTGTAGGCAGACAGAATTATAGACATCTTGAGAATTGGCTGGCAGAGATGGAGAAGAATGGCACTATATCGCCGCAAGATAGGCATCTCTATCGAATGGTCGATAATCCTGATGATATCTTTGCCGATCTGGCCAGGCGCAGGCAGACAGGACAGTAGCGCCCTGTCAATCTATAATAACAATGCATGTATATAGTTTCGATTGTTCAAGGCTTTAGGCGGCTTTTTCAAAGGCGCAGCTTTAGCTTGGCTTATCGCCAAAGTCTAGTTTGTTGTCAGAGCTTGGCGGTCGTTCCGGCTTGTGCTCTCTCTCTTTTGCTCACTCTCTGCCCCCTTTTGTTTTGCCCAGCTCAGGGCAAAGGTCAAGATCAGACAGTCCAACTCAATAAGTTGGCCGTCCATGCTAGGCAGTCCACTGTCAAGGCGAAAGTGCTAGGCAATAAAATGACGCCCCAGCAAGCCAACGATTTTTTTGATGAAGCAGATGAGCTTATCGATAGGGGTTTGGAGGGCGAAGCGCGAGAACTGCTTTTGGCCGTATGTGCCACTAAATTGGTTACGGCTCGGCATTATCGCTTACTGAGCCGGACATATAAGTCTGAAATGGGTGATACCGAAAAGGGCCGCCCGGCTAGCTTCTACCTAGACAAAGCCGTGGCTCTCGACCCTAACTATAGTGAGGGGTGGATGGAGAAAGCTAAATTGGCTTTGATCGATGGTGATATCGACAATGGCTTGAAGCTGATAAACCGAGCCTTAGCTTGCAAACCTGCTTATTCAGGCTGTGCCCATGTGAAGGCTAATCTTCTTGCAACCAAGAAGCAATTCAAGGAGGCTTTGCCCTGGATAGAACAGGCCGCCCAATTCGACCCCGATTCGGCTTCGGTCTTTAGAGATAAAGGGACAATCTTAGAGAACCTCAATCGCTATGATGAGGCCATTGCCGCTTACAAAAAGGCTTATCAGATAAAGCGCCAAGACTGGACGATTTTTCAGATTGTAAGGTGTCTGGAAACTCAGAAGAAATATGCTCAGGGAATTGAGACTTTGAGCGTGCTTATCAAAGATAATCCAAGTGATGGCGAGGCTTTTCGCACGCGGGCTCGACTGAAGGCAAAGAACAAAGATTTGCAGGGCGCCCTGAGGGATATCAGTCAGACCATCGAGTTAGAGCCGACATCTACTAGTTATTTGGAAAGAGCCAAGATTTATAAGCAGATGGGAGATCAAGCCCATGCTGAGGCCGACCTTAAGAAGGCAAAGAATATCTCTGATTCGCCTTTCTAGACCAGCCCTCTTTGCTTGGGTGTTTTTGGCGTGGTATTGAACGTGAAGGATTCACATTAGCTTTGGAGTCCTAAAGTTCGGCGGCAAGGTCCTTAAGGTTTGTACGCTATAATGCGGTCTCAATTCAGGCAACACCTCGCCGTGGAGACGCTCTTCGATGGAGAACTCACTGCAAAGGTATTTGCTCAACTTTAGGGAGGGCTTATGGGCTATGAGATCCAGGCTGTAATTGCAAAGATAAGCACTCTTGCTTTGCTGTCGCCTTCAAGTCAGTACGTTAGGACCGTATCCTTAGAGCAGGGCTATGGACTGGTGCCTCTCATCGACGAATTGTTTGAGGAGTTGCATTCTATTGGTCCAGATTGCATAGCCCAGCCTGATCTATTGGATGGATTCTGTAAATTGTCGAAACCGGTTGCTGCGCAACTAGAGAAGTTGTCAAATTCAGGTGCGATCGCGTATGTCGAAGCTGAATTCTTTGGAGGCACGGGTGGACAGTCGTCGATAGCATGGATAAACGGTAGCGTCAGTTTCGGACCGGAACACGCCGAAGATGCTATCAATAAGGTTTTGCTCCACTTGGGTGTGCATGCAAAAAGAAAGCATGACGAGTTTGACAGCCTAGGGCTTGGCCGATATCGGCATACTAAATCATGGTTCAAAACAGAGCAAAGAAAACCATAGTTTTTGATTGTAGGAAGCTGAACTATAATTTGCCGCGCTCTCATGTGCTGGGGCTGCCTATACAGGTGGCACTACAGATGGTGCTATATGGCTTCTTGGCAGCTGCAATGTTTTTGAGGCGCCATTACAACAAGCCATAGATGCTGTTCATAACTATATATACGTTTGGCTCGGTTGCCGAGCCTTGACTGGTTCAGGCTACTGGCAAGTCTTGTCTATGCGAAAGATGGCTTTCTTGGTTGTGTTTGGGGTGTTCGAAAATATCCAAAAAATATTCTTTGGGGTAGTTCACTTTTGTCTCGCATTCGGTAGAATTAATAGCACGAACGGTGAGCGTTGACTCGATGAGTTCAATGCTTTGAGCCGAGGGGCAAATCGGAAACAGCAGGTCTGCGCAGACCGGAAACTGTAGATTGTGGTCCGCTTACTGCAAATGCTGACTATTTGCAGAAGAAATATTGAGTCCGAGCGAAGCGTAAGTTTCGAAAGACTGTCAGACAATAGCTAAAACACCACCGCAGTTTGTTCTGGGTGGTGTTTTGGTTTTTCAGAGAGTCAGCATTTTATGTTTATCTTGGCTGGTCGCCAGGCTTACTAGTCGCTAATTTCTTTATTCGGCAGTCGGCCTGGCCAAATCAAAGGTGTCTCTGGTTGTGCAATATTTATTGCCGCCCATGCGACCAACCAGATCGAGAGCCTGCATATCGATACGGTTGCCCTGCATTAGCTCGTCATCGATATGCATACAGAGTATTTCGCCTAAAACCAGGTTGCCGGCACCTGGCAGTCTCGCTAATTCTATATGCTCATATAGAGTGCACTCAAAGCTGACCGGGCTTTCCTTTACTCTTGGCGGTAGTACCAAATGTGATGGCGTCGCCGTAAGATCTGCTTTCTCAAATTCACTTACTTGTGGTGCGAAGTCTCCGCTGGTCAGATTCATTTTCTCGGCCAATGAACGGTTTACTAAATTGATGACGAATTGTCCGTTTGCCTTAATGTTGGCCAGGGTGTCCTTATCGACCAAGACTGACTCTCCGGCTTCTTCGATTACCTTAAAGCCGGGCGAAAAAATGAGAATAGGCGGCTCGTTTGAAAAAACATTGAAAAAAGAAAATGGCGCCAGGTTGTAAATGCCTTGGGGCGAAACAGTGGAGACCCAGGCTATCGGCCTAGGAAAAACTGTGGCGGTAAGCAAGCGGTAACGCTTATCAATACTAGTTTGGGCAAAATCAAAAAGCATTGAGACAGTATACTAGACAGGTTCAATCGATGAATAAAAGCGCCGTCTTCTCAAGCGGCGATTCTTGACTATTAAGACAGATGAGAAAGCCAGTAATCATGCCTATTTTGATCGCCCTATTTCTTTCCTTATCTTTTCTAGCTGCTCCTGCTTTAGCTATTGATAAGGCTTTTGCCGGCCGGGTCAATAGAGTGGTGCAAAAGGCGATCAAAGAAGACCAAACCATCGTGGGCTGCGTTGTTATCGTGGCTGAGGGAGGCAAGCCCGTTTATCGCAAAGCCTGGGGCTATCTTGATCGTGAAGCCGGGCAGAAAATGCCCGTGCACGCCATCTTTCGTCTGGCTTCGATGACCAAGCCGATAGTGGCTGCGGCTGCCTTGCGCCTTTGTGAGGAAGGTAAGTTATCGCTTGACGATGAGGTGAGCAAGTGGCTTGATTTTCAGCCCAAGTTGGCAGACGGCAGTCTTGCTTCAATCAAGATTCGGCACCTGATGAATCATACAGCCGGGCTCGATTACTGCTTTCTGGAAAAATCAGATGGTCCCTATATCAAAGCCGGTGTCAGCGATGGTCTTGATTTTCCTGGACGCTCGATGCAGGAAAATTTGGCAAGAATAGCTTCTGTGCCTCTTTTATTTCAGCCTGGCAGCGATTGGCGCTATAGTGTCTCTTCCGACGTGCTTGGGGCAGTGCTCGAGAAGGTGACAGGTGAAAGTCTGCCGAACGTCATCCAAAAGTATGTTACTGCTCCCTTAAAAATGCAGAGCACTGATTTTTCTATTTCACCGGCTCTCGGCGGCGATGCGCTTGATCGTCTGGTTGTTCCTTATCGCGACGGCAAGCCTCCTCGGCGCATGGGCACGGCTTGCGATGTGCCCTTTCCCGGCGGCGGCAACTTGCATTTCGTTCCCGCTCGACTGTTCGATAATAACTCTTTCTATTCCGGCGGTGGCGGTTTGATCGGCACAGGCGACGACTATCTGAAATTTCTATCTAGTATTGCCGGTAGTGGCAAGCCTTTGCTTTCTGCTGCCTCTGCTGCCGCAATGGTCTCTTCTCAGACAGGTGATATTAAGCTGAAAGGGCAACCGGACGGTTGGGGCTTTGGTTATGGCTTTGCCGTCTTGAAAGACCGCGATGCCGCCAAAAGCCCCCATGAAAACGGCACATTAAAATGGGGTGGCGCCTATGGGCATTCTTATATGGTTGATCGTAAGAAAAACCTCATAATCATCATCCTCACCAATACTGCCATAGAGGGCACTCTCGGCAAGTTTCCCCGTGATATTAGGGATGCTGTATATGGTGTGGCAAAGTCTGAACCCGGCACTTAACTATTTTTAGCTTTATCCTAAAGATGAACCGATATCGGTGGGAAAATAAGGGCGTCAGAAGTTATATGGCAGTAGTAAAAGAATCGAGCGGATGAAAAGACTAAAGGGCTTGTTTTTGAGTATCGCGGTTTTTGTCGGCGGTGAAGGGTTTATTCTTTCGCCGCCAGTGAGGGCGCAAAGTCCTTTAGAGAAAAGCGAGCAGGATGCTGCTGCTCTAAATCGGCCTATTCGGGATAAATGGGCTCTGGTGGTCGGCATTAGCGAGTTTGCCAATCCTAGTCTAAATCTCAAGTATTCAGCTAAGGACGCCCAAGATTTTGCCGCTTATCTGGTCAAGGAAGCAGGCTTTGCCCCAGACCATGTGCGACTTTTGCTCAATAAGGAAGCAACTGAAAGGCGTATTCTTTCTGAGCTGGGGGATAAGTTTTTGCCGAGAACGGCGCATCCGGATGATTTGGTTGTGCTTTACATCTCAACCCATGGCAGTGGTGCCGATCTTGATGTGGGCGGGCAGAACTATCTAATCGCTTACGATACAGATGTGGACGATTTGTATACCACAGGCATTCCCATGCAAAAATTGGCTTCAGACATAAAGGAAAGAGTGCACTGCGACCGCGTAGTCATTTTTCTCGATGCCTGCCATAGCGGTGCTACTCGTACCGAGTCGAAAGGGCTTAGTCGCACCGGCATCGATGCCGGCGAGCTGGCTGTGGGCTCGGGTCAGATGGTCATAGCCTCTTCTTCTGAAGACCAAGTTTCTTGGGAAAGTAAGAATGGTGCCAACGGGGTATTTACCGCCAATCTTTTGGAAGCTTTGCGCAAGAAAGGCAAAGACACCACCATTGGCGAAATGTTTAGTGAACTGAAAGAGCGAGTGCAGGAGCAGGTATTGCGAGAGCGCGGGCGTATGCAAACGCCGGTGCTGGAAAGTAAATGGAAAGGCAATGACCTGTGTATAGCCGCGCAACCGGTCAATAGGCGCCCCGGCTTGCCGGAGGTGAAATCTGCTTCTACCAAGGTCGGCTCATCTATTGCTTTATCACAGCCGCCAGTTTCGCAGCCGCCAGTTTCGCAGCCGCCAATTCAGGAGAAGCCGATTCAGGAGAAGCCGGTACAGCCAGTTTCGCAGCCGCCAATCTCGCAGAAGCCCGCTGAGAAAATCGAGAAACCTGCAGCGGCTTATGTTAAGCCCGGCATCTTGATCGTGCCGGGGACATCGGTGGGTAGAAGTCGGCTTGGCATGAGTCGTGAAGAAGTAGAGAACATATTGGGACGACCGACCAGCGAGGGCGCCGGTTCAATCACTTATCGCACCGCTGATCGGCGTTATTTCCTTTCCTTGCGCTTCAGCGAAGGTAAAGTGAGCGAAATAGCCTTTTCTTCTCCGGCCTTTCAAACGGCTTCCGGTCTCGGTCTTGCTAATGTTTCTGCCTTGGCCGCTGATAAAGATAGCGGTGTGAAAGTAGTCGTTAAGCACGGACCTTTCACTGTAGCTGAGCCGACCAGTGGTGGCTTGCGCTTTGCTTGGCGGGAGTCAGGCAACTCTTTCGGCGTAGTTTATAAGGGAGCGCCCACCGATATGTTGCGTTGGTGGGCCGATCTCATGCCTGGTTTGGAGAATGCTGCTGCACTAAATATGGTGCCTCGTCCGCTTGCCCAGGCAAAAGAGCCGGCTAAAGTGCAGGCTGGCTCTGAGTCTCAGTCTCAGTCATCTAGTACGGCGCAGGCTAATTTGATAGTACCTGGTAAGTCGATAGCCAAGATAAAACTTGGTATGAGCCGTTCCGAGATAGTTTCGCTCTTGGGTAAACCGGGCGATCAGGCTGGTTCGGTCTTTTCGTACTGGACCCCTGACCGCAAGTATATTTTGGCAGTGCGTTTTGTCGATGATAAAGCCAGCGAGGTATTGTTTAACTCTAAAGCTTTCTCTACCAGCTTTGGTCTGAATGTGGCTAATTTTACCGGACCAGAGTTCAGATCATATTTCGCGCCGGTACACCAAGCTGGGGCGCGCCCTGCTCCTATCTTTACTCTTAAAGAAGGTGGTCTCTCCTTTATTCAACCGGTGGCTGTTTCTTATCCGATGGGTTGGCTGCATAGCCTTTCCAATCGTGCCGATGATATGGAATGGATGACCGAGATTGTTTCAGATCTTCAAAAGGGCAGAAACGGTATGCCCTTGGGTGGTCCGCGTGGTCGGCGGCGCATGCAGTCTATGCTGCATTTTGATCTTGGTCAATATTGAAGAATTGCATTTTCAGATTGCATTCATAGATTGCTTTTAGGAAGCAAGTTAGGGCTTTATCCGAGCCTTATCGTCGTTCTTTTTCTTTCGGGCTTGATTCTTTCTGGTCTGGGAGCTCGCAGAGTGCTCCGTGCGATTCCATCCAGCCGACTACGCCCGAAGTAATATCGTCTTTGAAGACTGGTGCTTCAAAAATCAAATGCTCGGCGCCGCCGATGATAACAAGGGTCTTGCTCTTGGTCCCTAGTGCTTCGAAGAGATCATAAGTACCTGACTTCTTGACCAGGCGATCTTCGTCTCCCTGAAAGAGCAGTACCGGTGTATGGTTGATTTTCTTGGCATAGCTAGAGTTTTCGTTCATGAATTTCTGAAACTCAAGAAGTTCTTTTGGGGTCAGTTCAAGCCTCGAAGAAGGGTCGTTTTTCCAACGCTCTCTATCTTGCTCTTTCGAGGTCGATTGTTCCACCACTTTATTGCCGATGGCAAAGGGACGGTTCGGTTCGGTGACATAGTGCAGTGCTACAGTCAAGGCAGTTGTGCCGGCTTTGTAGCGCTTGCCGGCAGGGACTGAGCATATGATACCGTCAACGGTGCCAGGGGAGAGGGCGGCAAAGCGCAGCGCTATAGCGCCGCCCATAGACTCGCCCAGCATAAACAGAGGCTTGTCGCGATAATCATCTCTGATTTCATCTACTACATGTTTGAGGTCCGAGACACAGTTTTTTAAGTCGAGCTTTTCTTGTCCTTGGCTAGATAGGTAAGAACCAAAGCCGCGCACGTCAAAGGCGATTACCACGATACCTTGCTTTACCATCTCTTTGGCGAAAGAATCGAAGTTGCGGTGATGTAAACCAAGACCGTGCACACAAACTAATATGGCGGCGGCGTCACGACGTGGATTGACCCAGACATAACCAGGGGCTTCTTTGTGTACATTTATGCTTTCCGGCAGCCCATACTCGCCATCACAAAAGCGCACCACCGGATCGACAACATTCTCCGCCAGGTCTTCCGGCATTGCTTTTTCATTGGTGGTACCAAAAACCAGACGCCAGATACGTTTTCTTTTTTCTTCCTTTTCTACATCGCTTTCGGCTTTGTAGGCGTCTTTGATGCCTTCCTCTTGCATTATGCGATCCATATTGCATTTTCTAAATAGATAAATGGCATGCCTAAAAGCTTCTTCGCTTTCTTTGATTTTGCCGAGACGACTTAGATTCTCTGAACGGTGCATCAAGCTCCAGCCGTAGTTGACATTTCCGCCACCAAAGATTTCTTTGGTTAGTGTCATGGCTTCATCTGAGTAATAAGCAGCGGTGTCCGGATCATTGAGTCGATGTGAGGTGGCAAGCAATCCTCTAAGACAAGCCAATCGCAAAGCTTTTTCTTTGGGTTCGAGCTTATCGTTGGGTATTTGTTCTAAAGATAGGATGTATTCTTTGCGAGCCTCGGTATAACGGCTTTGTAAGTAATAGCAGTCGGCTAACCAGTACTGCAAAATAGAGAGAGCTCGCTTAGATGGCGCTTCTTTCTTCTTTTCAGTTTCGATTAGACTTTTAATTTGGCTTGCCGCTTCATTATATTTCTTGGCGCAGAGACTAGTGCCGGCTTCATTCAGCTCTTTCTGATAGGCAGAGAAGAAGCTGTCTGCTTCGCGACTGCGAAGTGAGCAACTTTGCTCTCCTAGTGATCTGATCTCTTTGTTTTCTTGGGCTGCTTCAAGGTTTGAGCAAGCAATAGCGAAATTGAAAAATAAGGCTAGAACTGAGAAAAATACTGGTTTTGATAAAGATGCTGGCATGTCGTTCTCGCAAATAATTGAATAAAAAGCCCACGCGATGAACGTGGGCTTTTTATAACTCCTGGCACCGGGCTATCTTCCCAGGCAGTCTCCCGCCAAGTATTGTCGCTGCTGACCGTCTTTACCTTCGTGTTCGGGATGGGAACGGGTGTGTTCCGGTCGCTTGGGCACCAAGAAGCTTTTAGGGCGTAATTGGTGATGTATCACCAATACCCTGAAGTCTGCATATTGAGGTTTTTATGTATTTCACTAATTAGTTGGTTAAGCCCTCGACCGATTAGTAACGCTCAGCTACGTGCTTGCCTTGCGGGGCACTTCTACCTGCGTCCTATCAACCCGGTGGTCTTCCGGGGGTCTTACTAGCTTACGCTATGGGATTTCTCATCTTGAGGTGGGCTTCGTACTTATATGCTTTCAGCACTTATCCGCTCCGAGCACAGCTACGCTGCGTTTACCGCTGGCGCGATAACAGCCATACTGGCGGCTCGTTCGTCCTGGTCCTCTCGTACTAGGGACGACTCCTCTCAAAAATCCTACGGGCATGCCGGATATGGACCGAACTGTCTCACGACGTTCTGAACCCAGCTCACGTACCGCTTTAATGGGCGAACAGCCCAACCCTTGGAACGTACTACCGCTCCAGGATGCGATGAGCCGACATCGAGGTGCCAAACCTCGCCGTCGATGTGGACTCTTGGGCGAGATCAGCCTGTTATCCCTATGGTAACTTTTGTCCGATGAGCAACGACCCTTCCATGCGGAGTCGTGGGATCACTAAGCCCGACTTTCGTCCCTGATCGTGATGTCTCACTCTCAGTCAAGCTCCCTTCTACCTTTACGCTCGATGGCTGATTTCCGACCAGCCTGAGGGAACCATTGGGCGCCTCCGTTACTGTTTAGGAGGCGACCGCCCCAGTCAAACTGCCCAACTGAAACTGTTCCCGACCCGGATAACGGAATCAGGTTAGTATGCTAGCTACATCAGAGTGGTATCTCAACGTTGACTCCATCAGAACCAAAATTCTGACTTCAAAGTCTCCCACCTATCCTGCGCAGATATAGCCCGCAGACAATTTCAGCCTACAGTAAAGCTCAATAGGGTCTTTCTGTCCTGGCACGCCTAGTCCGTATCTTCACAGACAATCCTATTTCGCCGAGCCTCTCTCCGAGACAGCGCTCAAATCGTTACTCCATTCGTGCGGGTCGGAACTTACCCGACAAGG
>MOYA01000003.1:35274-37341 GCA_001899315.1 Candidatus Obscuribacter phosphatis | reverse complement strand
GGACCGTTATAGTTACGGCCGCCGTTCACCGGGGCTTTGTTTCTCAGCTTCGCTTGCGCTAACCGATCCACTTAACCTTCCGGCACTGGGCAGGAGTCAGCCCCTATACATCACCTTACGGTTTAGCAGAGACCTGTGTTTTTGATAAACAGTCGCTTGAGCCTCGTCGCTGCGACCATCTCAGGCTTCAGACGCGAAGTCTTACACCCTAACATGGCACCTCTTCTTCCGAAGTTACGAGGTTATTTTGCCGAGTTCCTTAGAGAGAGTTATCTCGCGCACCTTGGTATTCTCTACCTGACTACCTGTGTCGGTTTAGGGTACGAGTACCATGTAACCTGGCTTTCGCCGCTTTTCTCGGCAGCGTGGCATCTACACAATTTGCTCCGTAGAGCATTTCCTACTCGGCCTTACGTTAAAACGCCCGGGCGGATTTGCCTACCCGGACTAGCTACGCCTTTGGAGGGACAAAACCAAACTGTCCCCTGTGTATAGCCTCCTGCGTCCCGACTTAGCTCCTAGCGGTTACAAGGTAGCACGGGAATATTAACCCGTTGTGCATCGACTACGCCTCTCGGCCTCATCTTAGCTCCCGGCTAACCCCACGTGGACGAACCTTGCGTGGGAACCCTTAGTCTTTCGGTGCATTGGATTCTCACCAATGTTTTCGCTACTTAAGCCGACAGTCTCACTTCTGCTTCGTCCATGCGTCCTAACGGTCGCACTTCGTCCTACAACAGAACGCTCCCCTACCGATCAGATTACTCTGATCCTACGATTTCGGTATCATGCTTAGCCCCGTATGTTTTCGGCGCAGAGTCGCTTGACTAGTGAGCTATTACGCTTTCTTTGAATGGTGGCTGCTTCTAAGCCAACATCCTAGTTGTCTATGCAACTCCACCTCCTTAATCACTTAGCATGAATTTTGGGACCTTAGTCGGTAGTCTGGGCTGTTTCCCTCTTGAGTACGGAACTTATCTCTCGCACTCTCACTGCCAGATAATGACGCTACAGGTATTCGGAGTTTAACTCGATTTGGTACGGATTTTCTCCGCCCGCACCGAACTAGTGCTCTACCCCCTGTAGGATAAATCTGACGCGGTGCCTCAACGCCTTTCGGGGAGAACCAGCTAGCTCCTGATTCGATTGGCATTTCACCCCTAAACACAGCTCATCCACCGATTTTTCAACATCGGTTGGTTCGGACCTCTACGCAATGTTACTTGCGCTTCATCCTGGCCATGCCTAGATCATCAGGGTTCGGGTCTACCGCATGTAATTATCGACGCCCTTATCAGACTCGGTTTCCCTGTGGCTTCGCATATTAACTGCTTAACCAACTACATACGGTAACTCGCCGGCTCATTCTTCAACAGGCACACTGTCACCCTATAAATAGGGCTCCAATTGCTTGTAAGCACACGGTTTCATGTTCTATTTCACTCCCTCTCACGGGTTCTTTTCACCTTTCCTTCGCAGTACTTGTTCACTATCGGTCGTCAGTCAGTATTTAGCCTTACCAGATGGTCCTGGCAGATTCGTACAGGGTTTCGCGTGTCCCGTACTACTTGGGATACTCCCGGGGTTCAAAGGTTTTCGTTTACCGGACTGTCACCGTCTATGGTGGCTCTTTCCAGAGCTCTTCGACTAACCTTATCCCATCCCTTGCGGAGTCCCGCGACCCCACTAGGACTTTCGTCCTAATGGTTTAGGCTCCTCCCCGTTCACTCGCCGCTACTGAGGGAATCACTGTTTTGTTTTCTTTTCTTCCCGGTACTAAGATGTTTCAGTTCCCGGACTTACCTCGCTATACCCTATGTATTCAGATATGCGTCGCTGAGCTTCACTCAGCGGGGTTGCCCCATTCGGAGACCTACGGATCGTAGCCCATAACGGCTCCCCGTAGCATTTCGCAGTTTATTGCGTCCTTCATCGGCTGCTGACGCCAAGGTATCCACCGTGCGCTCTTAGTAGCTTAACCAACGTTTAGAAGAACTTGTGATATCGGCTGATATCTCATTGTTTTTGGCGTGCGTCTTCTAAACTGTGCCGTGAATGCTTGCGCAT
>MOYA01000003.1:0-35122 GCA_001899315.1 Candidatus Obscuribacter phosphatis | reverse complement strand
AAACTGTGCCGTGAATGCTTGCGCATCCACAACTACTTGGTGGAATACGGACCTCAATATGCAGATTTCAGGGTACTGAACCGGTTTAGAGAGCCTCGCGGTTGGCTCGTGGGCTTATGCCCAGACCTTTCTCGAATTGATAGTATCGGATTGATATTATCGAATTGATTTCGGTTATTTTTGTGATTAGGTGCTTCGCTCACCCTGACTACCAAAGCTTATTTGCTTTAATTGTCAGACCGGTGTCTTCGCCCTCGTTTAGATTTTGGAGGCTAGCGGATTCGAACCGCTGACCTTCTCGGTGCAAACGAGACGCTCTACCAACTGAGCCAAGCCCCCGGGCTTTGCGATTCAGTCGAATATTTTGACTTTCGTCATTATAACTCGACTGAATTTCGCGGGCAATCTTCCTGCCGCGCTCACTTCATCCATATTATCAGGTATTGGATTTGGTGTTTGCTTTGTTGCAGAAAGGTTTACGATCTGGGCCATCCTGGACTCGAACCAGGGACCTCACCCTTATCAGGGGTGCGCTCTAGCCACCTGAGCTAATAGCCCTCAGCCAAAATATCGTACCACTGAGCGCAGAATGGTAAACAGCAGAAGTCGGCGAGTTTTAAGGTTCTTCACAAAAAGCCTTGAAATAAGCCATTTTGCGCAGATTCTTTTATATTGCCGCCTAATCATTATATAGATACCTAGATATAGATACCTGGTTTTGGCTTTTGCTGCAAAACATAGTCAGGGCAGATTTCGGGAATTAAGAGAGTGGTTGGCATGTCTATGTTTCAAAAAAATGGGGCAACCGATTGGCAGACCTATATAGAAGGGGGGATCTAGTCGGGGGTGACTATAAGCTCGGCCGTCCAATCGGTCGAGGCGGGATGGGGGCGGTGTTTTTAGCAGAACACAAGCTCATACCTGGCACTCAATACGCCCTCAAGCTGCTTTACCCGCATCTTGTCAACCGGGAGGCTTGGCACCGCTTTCAAGTCGAGGCGCGTGTTCTAGCTCGGCTCGATCATCCCGGCATAGTAAAGGTCTACAACTTTGGCATCGATAAAAGTAAGGCTGATGCCGAATGCCCGTTCTATGTAATGGAGTATTTGGACGGCGAATCCCTGGCGTCTTGCATCAAACATAGCGAGATGCGAAGGCTTGAGGTAAGCCGATCCCTAGCTCTTACTATTGCAGTGGCGCAAGCTTTAGATTTTTCCCACCGGCATGGTGTCATTCACCGCGATGTGAAGCCATCCAACATCATTGTTCTCGAAAACGGCGCTATGACAGCAGTCAAGCTTGTTGATTTCGGAATCGCTAAGGAAGTAAAGAAAGAAGGTTTGTTTCAGGCTTCGCCTTCGGCTCAGCAGTATGCCACTGCTGCTGGTGCTATATTCGGTACGCCTTACTATCTCAGTCCAGAGCAGGCTAGTGGCGGCGAGCTAGGCGAGGTCGATAAGCGGAGCGATATTTATTCATTGGGCTGCACTCTCTTTGAGTGCTTGACCGGACGTCCTCCCTTTGTCGGTGAAAGTGCTTTCGAGACTGTTAGCATGCATGTCTCTAGCCCTGTGCCACGGCTTTCCGACATAGATAAGAGCAATCAGTTCGAGGAGGACCTCGAGCGAATTGTGTCGCTTGCCCTAGCAAAGTCTCCCCAGATGCGTTATCAGAGTATGGCTCAATTTGCTCTCGACCTAGAGCGTTATTTGCAAGGCTTGTCGGTTTATGCTGCCGGCATTAAGTCTACTGGTTTTTCTGGACCGGTATTGAGAGCCGTGCAAGAAACTGAAGAAGAGCGGCGGCGCAAGTTGAAGCGTTCGCTTGTGCTATCGGCTTTGCCTCTTTGTCTGGCTCTTCTTGCTTGTCTTTATGTGCCGAGACTTTTGGCTGTAAAAACAATACCCGTCTTTACCGATAATGATAGGCGCAACAGTAATTTGAATAGATCTTCCCATGAGATGATAAGAAAAATTGGCAATGAGGCTTGGAGAAATGAGAATCTAGTAAGTAATACCAAGTCTCTCTCGGCAGGGTCCGGTTCGACTGAGTCGGCTGTAGCCAAGATAGCTTCGCCAGAGGCGCAATCTTTGCCTATCGCGCCAATAAGGTTATCAGAAGAGCGAAAACGATTTTTCTTGACTCAGTTAGACTGTATCGCCGATGTTTATGTCACCAAATATGGTACCGCTGACTATGCTCTCTTCGAGAAAGAGTTACTCTCTCAGCTCAAGCCCTACCAGGTGAAAGACCCGGCAAATCGCTGGCATTTTCGTTTTCCGTCTGAGTACTGTTTGGGGCGTCTCAATCTTGACGGCAAAGACTATCCTGCCCGCGGTGAGCTTGTATTGCCTCAGTCAAAGAGTGGCGAAAAGCCGACATTCTACCTAAGAGAGGGCTTCTCGCCTCTCTTCTTGAAGGGTTTCGAGCCTAATGCAGTCAAGCTCTATTTCACTATCGGTGAAGATGAACAGACAAAGGAAGCAGCGCAAGCCCTTATGGGTTGGGGACAGATTGATCATTTGAGGCTTGCCCACTATAAGATAAGCAAGGCGTCTTGGCGCTTGCTTAAATTGATACCGTCGCCGGTGATCATTCAGCTTTCTGATTGTCGCTTTGAACTGCCTGATGTCGATAAGAGTGTCGGCTTTGCCAAGCTTGAGTATATGTCTCTAAACTGTCCTCATACAAAGTGCTCTGAGATTTTGGCTCTTTTGCAATGGGCAGCATCGCTGCCAAAGTTGGGGCGCTATGAGCTGGACCGGCTCTCTGTCGATGACGACGTTATCGCCGCCCTAGCTAAGCTAAAGGCGTATAGAGGGCTTAGCCTCAGCCGCACCGTGGTCACGCCTGAACAGCTGAAAGTCCTCTGCCAAGCAAAGACAATTAGCGGACTTATTGTTACAGACTGGGATTTCGCAGCGCCTGATGTGCTTGCTTGCCTGCCTCTGGCTGCTCATATGAAAACAGTTGTACTCATGGATCCAGCTTATACAGAAAAGCAAAAGTCTGAAATTAAGGACGCTGAACAGGTTGCGGTGCGAAACATAGTCTGGAGCGAAGCTGAACGTGCCCGGATTGCCGGCTGTGCCAAGAACTTGCAACTGATACCCCGGCGCTATTATTTCGACACTAAAAGCGGGAGGTTCTATCAGTTTGATGACTAATTTACAGGAGGAATAGTCACGGATTTTTCATTGCTATTTAGATAGAATGTGTCTTCTCCCTGATTGACCTAAAGTTTTTTCTTTATGAGCGAAGGTTCCGACAATCGAGCGATGCCGCCTGCATCCTTTCGGGTGGGAGATTTTGTCGGGAATGACTATGAGCTATTGAAGGTGCTGGGGCGTGGCGGCATGGGTGTCGTATTTGAGGCTCGACATCGCTTTATCGATCAGCTTGTCGCTTTGAAGGTTTTGTACCCCCATCTGCTTACAGAAGAAAATTGGCAGCGCTTTGTGCGTGAGGCCAGGGCTCTCGGGCGGCTGGATCACCCTGGTGTAGTGAAGATCTTTAACTGCGGCATTGATGCCGGGCGGGCGGCGCCTTTCTATGTGATGGAACTGATCAAGGGGGACAGTCTTGCCGATCTTATCTCTCAGCGCGGTGCCTTAGAGGAAGAGTTAGCCATTAGGGCTGCGATCGAAGCGGCCAGGGCACTGCATTTCGCCCATGGTATGGGGGTGGTGCACAGAGACGTGAAGCCATCTAATTTGGTTCTTCCCCGCAGCGCTAAGGGTAGCAATTTAAATCTGAAAGTACTCGATTTTGGTATCGCTGCCTTGAGTAGCGATCGTCTATCTTCTAACGAAAGGCAGAGATTGACTGCCACCGGACAGATTTTTGGTACCCCTTACTATATGAGCCCCGAAGTTGTGACAGGGCAAGAGGCTAGCCCCCTCAGCGATGTTTATAGTTTGGGTTGTACTTTGTTTGAAATGCTTACTGGATATGTGCCGTATAAAGGTGAATCAATGTTTGAGACCTTGGGCATGCATCTGTCGGCGCCCTTGCCTTCTTTGTCTGAGACATGCGGGGCGCAGTTCTCGACAGAGCTTGAGCTTTTGGTGGCACGTGCCATGGCGAAAAATCCGCGAGAGCGCTATTCATCTATGCAGATGTTTGCTGTTGATCTGGAGCGATATTTAAACAATCGTCCCGTCTATGGTACTGGTGTTAAGTCAGAAGGCTTCCCGGCTCTTGAGCAAACGTTGGAAGGTAATGATCCCGATGCAGAGCTTAGGGCACGACTTAAGAGTGGACTTCTGATTCTACTGACTTTGGTTTGCTTGACCCTTCTGGGGCTGGTTGCCTACCATTTTGTCAAACCGGCTCCACCCAAGGCAGCGCCGCCGGTGGACGTTACTTTTGAGGCTAAGACAGGCGAAACTAGCACGGTTTCTCTACTGTCCCAGAAGATTGAGGTGAATGGGGAAGGTTTCAGTGGGGGCAGAAAGGTTTCAGAAGAGGATAGTGCATTGATCTCTAGAGGTTACGAAATATCGCGCACCAAGAAGTCCATCAAATTTCAGTTTCCAAATTCTCGCATCGGAGAAATCTGGATACCGGGCGGCGCTCGTGAAGCTAAAGGGGCTCTTACTATACCTCTCAAAAGTGACGACAAGTATGAATTCATCATTTTCGGAGATACCCCTAGAGAGTACATTGCCGGCTTGAAACCAAATTCCTTTGATTTACAACTGCGCTTTTCTAAGGCATCCGACTTTCATCTTGCCGAACGTTATGTAAAGGGGTGGTCTGCGCTAAAGCAGATACGCGTAGAGCAAATGGTCTTAGATAAAGACCTTTTGTTGTTAGATGCATTGCCCCCTTCAAGGGAATTCTCGGTGGGGCACTGCGATATCAAATATCCTTTGCTTAAGTGTCGGCAGATTCACAAGGCTCGCATAATTTATATCAATTCAGCGCACGGAAAGGAGTTTAAAGCGTTCTTGGCTGAATTGCCGCAATTAGATAGGTTGGAAGAATTGTGTTTATCTACTTTAGAGCTTGCTGATGATGACATAGATAATCTCGCCCGCGCCAAGCAACTAAGGTGTCTCAATATAGAAAAAACTGAAATTAGTCCCGCCCAGTTGACTAAGTTGATGAGTCTTCCACAACTCAAGGGATTGAAAGTGCACGACTGCCTCTTTCGTCCAAAAGAAATTTTGCAAGCCTTGGAAAGTTGTCCAAATCGGCGCAACTTGGTTTTGAACATAACTATTCCTACTCTCTCAACAAAGAATATCGAAAAGCTGAAAGCTTTAGGACACAAGCTTGACGAGCCGACTTTTAACTGGACCAAGACTGATATGGCGACAATTAGAAGAAAGGTTTTGGAACTCGAGCTTTATGAGCGTGAGTCTCTGAAACTAGATGGTGGCAGAGGCTATGTCAACTTTTCTGAGTTATGAATTGAGCTTGTAACCGACACCATAAATATTCGAGATAATCGATTCGCCGTCCGGCTTATCTAATTTTTTGCGCAGCCTATTTATATGCCCTCTGACAGTGTCATTCATGGCGTCGATATCGGACTCCCAAATTCTTCTCAATATTTCTTCGGCTGAAAAAATATGATGCGGGTGCTTGAGAAATAGCTCAAGTAGTGAGTATTCTTTCGGTGAGAGATGGACGATTTGTCCGTTTTTCTTTACTTGTCTAAGGGCTGTATCCAGCTCTATGTCGCCTATGTGAAATGACTTTGTATCGGGCAGATGACCACGCCTAAGCAAACCTTCAGTGCGCAGTTTCAGTTCTTTTAGATGAAAGGGTTTGCCGATGTAGTCATCGGCACCGAGTGTGAAGGCTTTTTCCATCATGTCTAGAGAATCTTGAGCCGTTATCACCATGATTGGTGCCAGACCACCCTCTTGTCTATAGAGTTTGCAGAGATCAAGCCCCGACTTGCCTGGCACTCTTACGTCCAAGATAAGTAGATCGTAGATGTTTTTATATTGTCGCAGCTCGAGCAGGGCGTCATCGCCGTTGTTGAAAGTTTCGGTGTCGTGTCCGTGTCGAGCAAGCCAAGAACTAATTAGCTCGGCTAGGTCGACCTCATCTTCCACAATCAGAATCTTTGCCATGGACCCAAAGTTTTGAATAAATAGAGTTGTAAATATGCTCTATCTATTTTTAGCAACAGATTGTGTTTAGCTTGTGATCGGTTTGGAAAAATTCTGGAGATAAGGGGATTCGAACCCCTGGCCTCACGGGTGCGATCCGTGCGCTCTACCAACTGAGCTATATCCCCATGATCGGTAATTTGGGCAAGAAACTATTTCGAAGAAGACCGAGAAAAATTATAGTCTCTTGGCAGCGTCTTTGTGGATGCTCTTGCCAAGACCAATTGGCGTCCAAAACATAATGATATTTGACCGTTTTAATTGTCTCAATTAGTATATATGTCCCTTCTGAACAGAGGCATTTACTATGAACGTTGCATCTAAAGTCACGCAGAAACTAGCCGTTCTTTTGGTGATCACCGGTGCTGTTGTAGCCAACGAATTTGCCGATGGCGGCTTTGTTCGGGCTCAGTCAGGCAGTGTGCCCGAGCTAAGTGCCGGTGCTCTTGCGCCCGATTTCAGCTTGCCTGATGCCAAAGGCAAGCAAGTCAAGCTCTCTGATTACAAAGGCAAGCTGGTTGTTTTGGAATGGTTCAATATGGGCTGTCCCTTTGTGCAGAAGCACTACGACAGCGGCAATATGCAGGGGCTGCAGAAAACTTATACCGAAAAGGGCGTTGTTTGGCTTTCAATCTGTTCTTCCGCCAAGGGCAAGCAAGGCTACTTTGAGGGTGCGGAGCATCTCAAGGCTATGGCTGATAAAGGCGGCAAGCCGAGCGATATACTCATTGATGCCGATGGTAAAGTGGGACGCATGTTTGGTGCTAAGACCACGCCTCATATGTTTATCGTCGATAAAACCGGTAAGCTGGCTTATGCTGGTGCCATAGACGATAAACGCAGTACAGACGCCGAAGACGTGAAGACCTCAAAGAACTATGTAAAAGCCGCTCTCGATGATTTGCTCAAGGGTAAGACTCCAGAAGTAGCAAGCACCCAGGCTTATGGTTGCTCGGTCAAGTATCAATAGCCTGCTCCTCCGAGTATTCCTGAAACTGCTGCCGGTCACACCCCTCTTTATTCAGGTGCTCTATTGGGGCTGGCTATTGTCGCTCTTTGCTTTAGCCGATCCAGACTCTAGCTTTCTTACCGGCAGCGGGCGCCAGATTATTCTTGAGCCTCTACAGGCTCTCTATCGCGACCAATTTTCGTGGACTTTGTCGATTTACGGCAGCGGTCCTTTTGTCAAATATCAATGGCTGTCCGAGGTGATTTTCGCCTCTGTCCATGCCTGGGGCGGCCCACTTTTGCAGGTGATCTTGGTTGGTGTTCTAGCCTTGCTTGCCTTTCTATTTCTGCCTTTTCAGTATGTCTGTGAAAGCAACCGCACATATCTCAAGCTTGTCTCGCTTTTTATCGGCGCTCTAGCGCTAAATGGCAGTTTTTTCCATATTTATCTTAGACCAGAACTGTTTACCCTGGTCTTATTGTCTTTCCTATTTTCTTTTGATTTGGCAAGCTTGAAGCGTCAACGGTTGGCTTATCTACTAGCTTTCTTGCTTTTTGTTTTGTCTGCCAATCTGCATGCCGGGTTTGTTCTGGGTTTGCTCTATCTCTTGCTTTTGACCTTGCATGCTCTTTTCTTTGAGCGCCAAAAGCTGAAGACACGCGCAGTCTTACTGCTTTGCTCGACCCTTGGTTGCTTGGTTAATCCATATGGCTTCAGTCTCTTTGCTTATTTGCCTAAGCTCTTTTTTGCCAAGGTAAACCAGTACATCGTCGAGTTATTGCCGCTGACCATGCGCGATTTATTTACCAGCGAGTATTTGCCTTTCTTTTGGCTTACTGTTCTGACAGCACTTATTATCGTGGTCTCTTTGTTCTTGTCTCAGCCTAGGCAGCGGCTTTGGCAAAATCTGCCGCTCTTGATTTTTGCCTCGGCTTTGACTTTTGGCGCCTTTCTGCACCGGCGCATGGTTGTCTTTGCCTGCCTCGCTCTGCTCTATGCCGCCCTGGCTGCCTTAAACTCGCCTATCTTAAACTCGCCTTACTCAGGTCGGCAGAGCAAATTAGAGAGAGTACTTTTGCTTGCTGGTTGTTTGTTTTGTCTGGTCTTTGGTGCCAGTTTTTCGGCTGCCACTTTTAAGCTGGTCTTGCCAATGGCTACTATTGGGTTTCAGCCGCCCTTTCAAGCCCTTGAATTAATCGCAAAAGAGAGACCAGCGGGTAACTTACTCAACGACCCGCAGTATGGTGATGTGATGATAGAAAAACTGGGCACAAAGGCCCAGGTCTTTATCGACACCAGATTTGATGCTTACCCCTATGGCTTAATTCGTGATTTTCACACGATGGCGGCAGGAAAAGAGGGCTGGGCAAGTCTCATCGATAAGTATAAAATTGACTGGGTGTTTTTGAATGAAGACTATCCCCTGGTAAAGCTCATCAAGACTCGCGGCTTTATCGAGATATATCACGGGCAAGGCGCTTGTATACTAGTGCGAAAATAGCGCGATAAAGAAAAGGTAGTGGCGGTTGACCGAGATAGAGGCAAAGCTTGGCGAAACAGCTGCGGCGTCTGCTTTAGTATCTAGGGAGCAAACCGCATCTGCACCTAGGCTAGGCAAGGAGTTAAGCATTGGGCTGGCTGCCTTGGTGTATCTGCTCTATTTGTCGGTAATTTTTCAGCCATTGCTTAGCGATAACCTGCTTCTTGCCTACGAAGACGGCAGAGTACAGAACTATCCCGCCTTTGCCTCAATAGAACAGCAGTGGACTGCCAATCTGCTTTGTGGCTTCCCGGTGCTGGCTGATCCCCAGGTTTCCACTTTCTATCCGCTCATGCAGATTTGTCGCCATCTCTTTTGGGGCTTCAATCTCTATCAGCTTTCACCGCTTTTGCTTGCTATGTTGGGCACTTTTATCTTCCTCAGGCGGCTGACCGGTTCTACTTTTGGTGCATTGCTTGCCGGTATCTGCTTTGGTGGCAGTGGTTTCTTCATTTCTGAGCTAAACCATGTGCAAATTCTACATGCCGGTATGCATTTGCCTTTTCTTCTCTATTTTGTCCTCAGGCTAAATCGCGATAAAGAGCCGCGTATTCGCCTTCTTTCCGCCCTGGCTTTAGCCTTACTGACTGCCACTTGTGTTTTTGCCGGACATCCGCAAACTGCAGTCTATGTTTTGCTTTTAACCGCTGCATTCGCATCTTTTTGCAGCCCCTGGGAAAGTTCTTTGGCTAGATTTTTGGCGCCTTTCTACTTCTTGTTTTGCGGCGCTCTTCTGGCGCTTCCTCAAATATTGCCCAGTTTCGAATTAAACAGCTTTTCCGGCCGTCCTTTCTTTCGCCTAGAAGACTTCCAGGTTGGGCAAGGTAGTCTGACCGATTTTGTCGGCTTTGTCTTTCCTTATTTGATGGGTGGGCGCTATGGTACTCTCGGCAGTTTGACCGAAGTGGGTCAGGGACCTGCGCCCGGCTATATTTATTTTGGAATCGCACCCTTGCTTTTGTCCTTGACCGTTGCCATTAAGCGCATACGGCAGCCGCTCATTTATTTCTTTCTTTCAGTCGCTTGTCTTACTTTCGGCATGGCAGTTTTGGCGGCATCGCCCTTTTCTTCCCTGGTTTATCATCTGCCTCTGGTTGGTCATTTTCGCGGGCAGTTCCGCCTCTTGCTCTTGACTGTATTTGCTTTGGCCGTGCTTGTTGCCTGCGCCACTTCTAGGGTAGAACAGCTTTCCAGGCGCCCGGGCAGAGACGGTCGTCCTTTTGATTTGTTTGCTTTCTGGCGGGGAAAAGGCCTAGTCAAGCATCTTAAGGTCATGCTCTATCTTGTGGCCGGCGGTCTTTCCGCCAATTTTCTCCTTTCCACAATGGCGCTCTTTTATTATTTAAGGAGTCCTCTTAGGCTCAGCAACAGGCTTGTCCTTTTCTTAGCCGTGGCTCTGTCCATAATGGTTTACGGGGTTACGGCAGAGTGGCGTCAGTATTCGGCCCCTCTTTCTACTTTTCTGGCTCCTGCCGGTACCGAAGAATTGAGAGAAGAGCTTAAGGAATGGGGCTATAGAGTATTTCCTCTTAAAGGACTGGAGGGCGAGAATCGAGAATATCCGCCTAACTTGAGTCGTCTTTGGCAAGTGCCAAGCGCGTCTGGCTATGAGCCCTTAATGCCCTGGACCTATGCCCGTCTGATGGGGATTGCCGAAGGGGGCTTTATGAAGCCGCCATGGTATCTCAAGCCGGAGAACCGAGCTTTTGACGTGGCTTCAGTGAAGTATGTCACCGTGCCCAAGGTTGAGGTGCCACCGCAGATAGTATCGGGTAATACGCATTGGCAACTGAAGAGAGAAGATGGAGGCATTCTCTATTTTGAAAATAAGAGAGTCTTGCCTCGGGCCCGTTTGGTCCCCAATGCTATTGTTCTCGATACCAACGATTGCCTTAAATCAATTAGAACCTCTATCTTGCCCGACGGCAGCATCTATCGCCCCTTGCGGCATGTACTCTTTAGTGAAGTGACACTGGAGCAGGCGGTCGAAATCAAGCGTCTGAACGAATTGGGTAGCTCGTCCTTAGACTTGGGCGGCATCAAGCAATTGCAAGATCGAGAAACCGCGCTGCTCTTTCAGATTGAGGCGAAGCGCCCGGCTTTCTTTGTCTTGTCTGACCAATACTATCCAGGCTGGAAGGCTTATCTGGATGGCAGTCCAATTGAGATAATCAGGGCTAATGCAGCTTTTCGTGCCGTGATTGTACCGGAAGGCAGTCATCGACTAGAGATGAAGTTTGAATCGGACTCTCTCAAGAAAGGACTTGCTTTAGCCTGCTTGGGGCTCTTGCTTTTGCTTTTCGGACTTCTAAGAATAACCGCCCGTGGTTCTGATTCGAAATGATCTTTAGAGACAGTAGATTCCATCTTCCTGCCGTAGTACTGGTCTTTATGCTTTGTGCAACCGGCTTGATTGCCCTCTTTAGTGTTTTGGCCCGAACTTTCCATTTTATCGACGAAGTCGGTCAAGCCGGCACCGGCAAAAGTGCCAATGAAGATTTGAAGTTGGATTGGCATGACGATGCCAGGCAAAATATTGAGTCGGATAAGCTCAATCATGAATTGACTGTGATGCTGCCTCTTCGACCGACTATAGATTCCACCGAGAATGTAATTTATCGCGAGCAGTGTCGCCTCGTTACAGAAGCCCTTCTGGCCGAGCCTATTGCGGGGGTAGATTTGCCTGACAACAATGCCCTGGTTATTAAGCGGGCGATTTCTTTTGGGCTTTTACAGGAATTGTCGCGCCGAAGCCGGCGGTCAGTGGGCGATGGGTTGGAATATAGTTCGGCTAAGGCTTTTCGCTGCTATGTCGAGTCAATCAAAACCGAACGCCTTGCTTCCGGTCTGGTTGCGGCCGTGGTCAGCGGCCGCTTCGTTCGTTTGCGAGGGCTGCCGGCTGAGCCATTTCGCATCGTCTATCTTCTTGCCGATAGCTTTGAAGACAGGCCGGTCATAATTGATATGCGTTATTCCGATAACATTTGGCTTCTACTCAAGAAAAATCCTGATTTGCTGCGGGCTCTTCAACTAAAAGATAGACCCGGTATGAATAAGCTGTCGCCGGGCGACGAGAAGATGGCGCGAGAGCTGGCTAAGGAAGCGGCTTTTGCTCTTGCTCTCTCGTCCAATCGGGGACCTGGCTTTGCCAGGTTGGAAAAGCTCAAGAACAGTCTCTCTCCCAGTCTATATGAAGTCTTTTCTTCTTTTCGTTTTGGTCGCAATCGGGCACGTGATATGAGCGGTGATTTCGCCGAATGTACTGAGAAAGACATCAGTGAAATGCACATCTCTATTTTGCCTGGTGATCAAGAACAGCCCGATCTATTGGTTGCTGAGGTGCGTTCTACCGTCACGGGCAAAAGTCGCATCAGGCCGCTCGCTCTATATTTTGTCATGGCACGACGCACCGATGCCGAGGGCTTGGTCTTGGTTGGTTTCCATAGGTTGCGCAAGACTACTCAAGTTGACGATGACGGCGACTGATGTTCGTTTTTATGTCCGTTCTTATGCCCTTTATTGAGCATGGCATAAATAGTCGGCAAGAGAATAAGGGTGAGCAGTGTGGCTGAGATGAGACCACCTAGGACCACAGTGGCCAGAGGTCTTTGTACTTCTGCGCCGGTACCGCTTGAAGCGATTTTGGGTATAAGTGCCACCACCGCCACCAGTGCCGTCATCAGTACTGGCCTTAGTCTGACATGGGCGCCGTGCCAGGCTGCTTCTTTGGCCGACAGCCCTTTGTCTTGCATTTGCATTATATAGCTGACCATAATTACGCCGTTCTGCACGGCTACGCCAAACAAGGCAATGAAGCCAATGATGGCCGGGACTGAAAGGGTCTGATGGCTCAAGAACAAAGCCAGGATGCCGCCGATCATGGCAAAGGGCACATTGAGCATGATCAGTCCGGCGTTTCTGACCGAGTTGAAGGAACCAAAAAGCAGAATGAAAATAAGAACCAGCACCACCGGTACTACTATGGCCAGTCTTGCCATGGCTCTTTGTTGATTTTCAAACTGTCCTGCCCATACTACTTTATAGCCCTTTGGAATAACGACATTCTTCTCTACTCTTGCTTGGGCTTCTGCCACAAAGGAGCCGAGATCGCGCCCTCTGACATTAGCCAAAACAGCTGTCCGCCTTCTGCCGTCTTCTCTCATGACACAGACAAAGCCTCGCGTGCTCTCTAGCTCTGCTAGTTGCCTCATAGGAATGGCGGCGCCGGTGGGGGTGTCTACTAGAATCGATTCGATTTGTTGAGGTGTATCGCGATAGTCTTTGTGGAACCGCACCAATAGTCCAAAGCGCTTCGCCCCTTCAATTACTTCAGAGGCTGTCTTGCCGGCTAGAGCAGTAGTGATGATATCTTGCACGTCTTCTACGTTTAGACCATAGCGGGCAATAACATCTCTTTTGATATTGATGTTGAACTGCGGCAGACCCAGCATCTGCTCTCTCTGCATGTCGGCAGCACCCGGCACTGCCGAAACTTCGTTTTGTATTTTTTCAGCCAGACTAGCCAAAGTGTTCAAGTCTTCGCCGTATATTTTGATGCCCAGGTCGGCTCTGATACCGGCAATTAAGTCGTCAATCATGTCGGCAATGGGCTGCGAAAATGAATACATCAGCCCCGGCATCGATTTCACTTTAGCGGCAATGGCATTGATCAAGTCTTCTTTGCTCTTGTGTTTCCATTCATGTCGAGGTTTGAGGCCTATATAAAAGTCGGTTGACTCGACGCCATCAAGGGCTGGACCAGTATTGGAGCGACCGGTCCTGGCCACTACAGTTTCCACCTCATCGAATTCCATGATCAGTTTTTCGAGAGTGACCGCCATTTTTTCAGACTCGCTGTGGGCAATACTGGCAGGCATTTTGGTGCGCAAAAGTATCGGACCTTCGTCAAGGCTGGGAATAAACTCAGAGCCTAGAAAAGGCACTATAAGAAGGGAAAGGCATAAGGTGGCAACCGCTATGACTATCGTCTTGACCGGGTTTTCCATGGCAAAACGCAGGGTTGGGCTGTAGAGTTCGGTGATTTTCTTCAGTACCGGGTTTTCTTTCTCTTCCACCTTACCTTTCATAAACCAATAGCAAAAGAGCGGTATGACGGTCAAAGAGACTAGAAGCGAACCAAGTAGAGCGTAGACAAAGGTGAGGGCTAAAGGATGGAACATCTTGCCCTCGACGCCTTCCAGGGTAAAGAGCGGTATGTAGACCGAAATAATGATGGCGATGGCAAAAACTATGGGCTTGCCCACCTCTTGGGCGCCGCGGCGCACTATCTCTAAGGTCTCTTTGGCGTCTTTCGGTTTCTCTTCCGCCAGATGTCGGAAGATGTTTTCCACCATGACCACCCCGGCATCCACCACGATGCCGAAGTCGACTGCGCCCAGAGTCATTAGGTTGGCCGATAGACCGCTGTATTTCATCATGATGAAGCTGAATAGCAGAGATAGTGGAATGATCACTGCCACAATCAAAGCTGAAGGTATATGCAAAAGCACCGCGGTCAGTATCACTATCACCAGCCCACCGCTGAAAAGCAAGATTTCCTTGACCGTTTCGATAGTTTTGTCGACCAGTTCGGTCTGGTCATAATAAGGCACAATCTTTACATCGCCCGGCAGGTCGCGCTCGATTTCTTTGATTGTTTCTTTGACGTGTTCCACCGTGGTCTTGGTATTGGCGCCCTTGCGGGTCAAGACTATACCGGTCACCACTTCGCCTTTACCGTCAAAAGACGATGAACCACGTCTGAAGGCTTTACCTACCTCGACATCGCCGATTTGGCTTATTTTGACCGGGGTGCCGTTCACTGTTTTTAAAACAATATTGCCGATGTCATGTACGCTTTTGACTCGGCCTATTCCTCTAATCACCACTTCTTCCCCGGCTTCTTCGATAAAGTTGCCGCCGGCATTGCTATTGTTCTCGGCCAGAGCCTTGACCACGTCATTTATGTGCAAATTGTATGAGCGCAGATCATAGGGATTGACCAAGACCTGATATTGCTTGACGAAGCCGCCATAGGTAGCCACACCGGCTACACCGGGCACTGAGCGCAAACGTCTTGATATTTCCCAGTCTTGCAGAGTTCGCAGTTCGGTGTCGTCATATTGTTTGCTTTGCAGATAATACATATAGACCTGGCTAAAGCTCGATATGACTGGGCCGAGTACCGGTGTTGGGCAGTCCACCGGTAGGTTGGAACGTGTTTGCAATAGTCTCTGCTGTACTAGGTTGCGGGCGAAGTAGACATCGGTATCTTCTTCGAAAATAGCCGTCACCACCGAAAGACCGAAAGCTGAAAGCGAGCGGATTTTCTGAATCTTGGGCAGTCCGTTTAAGGCAGTTTCAATCGGATAAGTGATCAGAGTCTCCACCTCTTCGGTGGCCATACTTTCCGGTTCGGTGATTATCTGCACCTGCACATTGCTTACATCGGGAAAGGAATCTACCGATATGGTCAGCATGGAAAAGACGCCCATGGCACAAAGGGCAACGGCTGCTGTGGCGGTAAGCAACCTTTGCCTGAGGGCAAAGTTGATCAGTTTTTCTATCATTAGTTGGTTCTGCCTGCTCTGACATAAGCCCAAAGATTTGAGCCTTGAGTAATCCGCTGCTTGCAGAATGTTTAGTTGAGCAGGTGCCTAAGTCTGAGCCAGGTGGGTAAGTTTCCCGGCGGGCTGAGGGTGGTGAGTTTGGCTGAGCCAAATTTGCTCTTCAAGCTTTGCCCCAAATGCACTGCCAGGCTTAAGCTAAGGGTGAAGAGCAAGGACAGAAAAGTCACTGCTGAGATAAGTTTGCCCAGGCTCTCGGTAGTTGAATTGAAAGCGTTCTGGCTGGGCAAAAAGGGGTCTAAAGTGACTATGTCTTCGGGATCTGTGTCGGAAATGTCTTCAAGCTTTCCTGAAACTTTCACTTGCATCTGCATCGACTTGAGGGCTTCTGCGGCACTGGATGCCAGTTCGATACCGCTCACCAAGGAATAGCCCTGAGCGTAGAGGGTGATGAAAGTGAAAAATACTAATAGGAGGCGACGAATCGACATAGTATTCAAAGAATAGAGGTAATTAGCTATTTGGTCACGAATTTTTTTTATCATCTTCGACTTTTTTAGTCGAATCGAGCAGTTCTTCTTTGGCAAATTCGTCAATAACACTAGTGTCACTGCCGATTGCTTTAGATTGGGCGCGCATTATTTCAATTTGTTCGACTAGATCTTTCTTTTCTTGCGAAGCATCGGGGTCAAACTTGATTGCTTTCAGTTCTTGGGTGATGCCGCCGTTGTAACGGGGCTTGTTCTTGTCTTTCGGCTTACCCTGTAAATTAGGGTCCGACCCGTCTTGTTTGTCTTGGCTCTTCTCAGTCATAACTGCACCTCACTGGGCAACGACTTTTACAAATTTACGTCTGCCCACCTGCACCACAGATGTATCAGCGCCTTGCAAAGAAACGACAAGATTGGGATCTTTTACTGTTTCACCATTTAGTTTAACTCCGCCTTCTTGAATCAACCGTTTAGCTTCGGCATTCGACGAAACCAGACCGGCGAGAGCCAGAACTCTAAAGAGGGCTTGCTCTTCTTCAATTTTGAAAATTGGCATTTCATCGGGCAATTGACCCTGCGAGTGCACCTGCTGCCATTCTTTCAGGGCCTGTTCGGCAGCCTCGGCGCCGTGATATTGGAAGACCACTTGCTTGGCCAGCTTTAGTTTGGCATCTTTCGGATTGCCGCCCTCTTTCAAGTGTTCAGCCTCAATTTTGTCTACTTCGTGACCAGCCAAGGTGGTGGTCAGTTCGAAGTATTTCAAAATTAGCTCGTCTGGAATGCGCATGCATTTGCCGAACATTTCTTGCGGGTCTTCTTTTAGACCAACATAGTTGTTGTAACTCTTGGACATTTTCTTGACGCCGTCGGTGCCTTCCAGAAGGGGAAGGAGCATTGCCATTTGCGGTTCTTGTCCATATTTAGGCTGCAGTTCGCGCCCTTGCAAAATATTGAAGCGTTGATCGGTGCCCCCTAGCTCGATGTCGGCTTGAATGGCCACCGAATCATAGGCTTGCAAAAGCGGATAAAAAAGCTCGTGGAAGGCGACCGGTTGCTGTTTGTCGAGTCTTTCACCGAAGGCTTCTTTGGCCAAAAGCTGATTGGCTGTCACTGAAGCAGCAAGCTTGATGACTTCTTTCATGGTCAACGGTGCCAACCAGTCGTTATTGTTGACCACCTTGGTTTTGTTCAAGTCGAGTATCAGTCCCATTTGATTGAGATAGGTCTGGGCATTGGCTTGTACTTGCTTTTCGTCTAAGGGCGGTCTTGTGGCATTGCGACCGGTGGGGTCGCCTATCTGGGCGGTGAAACCACCGATTATCAAGATGACCTGGTGACCGAAATCTTGAAAACGTCTGAGCTTGCGAAAAACTACAGCATGACCGAGATGCAAATCTGTGGAAGTGGGGTCGACGCCAAGCTTGGCCACGAGGGGGCGACCGGCTTGCTTGGCTTGCATGATTTTGCGGGCCAAGCCTTTGGCGCCGTCAGGCAAGACTTCAGCGCCTCGGCAAAGCTCGACGGCTTCAGCCATAACTTCTTCGGGAATCTCGATGTTCTTATCGACTTCTTTAACTTCCATGGCTGGTTTTCCTTGCATGCATTTCTAAATTAATGTTACGCGGGTGAGGCGCTGATAAGGATTGATTAGTCGGTACAACCGGCTTAACTATTTGAAGGTTTTGTTGAGGATTTTGCATATTAACACGACGGGCTTGACCCTTGCGCCGCTGTGACATTTTAAGAAGATCCAAGTAAGATCGCCTGGCGTGTTTTCAAGGAAACCGTAGAGCCAGATGAGAGGTCCAAGGGAGAGGTCGCAGTGATGGAAAGCCAGTACAGTCCTAAAGAATTCGATGAGAAATGGCAGGCGTACTGGGATGGGCTTGGCATCTACAAAGCCATAGACGACGACAAAAAACCTAAATTTTACTCTCTGGTTATGTTTCCATATCCCTCCGGCGACCTGCACATGGGTCATATGAGGGTCTATACCATTTCGGACGTGATCAGCCGGCACAGGCGCATGCTCGGCTATAACGTGCTCAATCCCATGGGCTGGGATGCTTTTGGTCTGCCGGCAGAGAACGCCGCCATCAAAAGAAAACTGCATCCTGAAAAATGGACCAAGGAAAATATTCGCTTCATGCGCGACGAACAGCTCAAAAAGCTGGGCACCAGTTATGACTGGCAAAGAGAAGTGACCACATGCGATAGCGATTACTACCGCTGGACGCAATGGCTCTTTCTTAAGTTCTACGAGAAAGGCCTGGCTGTTAGAAAAGAAGCACCGGTGAATTGGTGCCCCGAATGTCACACTGTTTTGGCTAATGAGCAGGTGGAAAACGGTGCCTGCTGGCGCCATCCTGAGACTCCGGTCGAACAGAAGATGATGAGCCAGTGGTTTCTCAAAATCACCCATTATGCCGAAGAACTGCTCGCCGATCTCGATACTCTCAAGGGTTGGCCGGAGCGGGTTCGAGTTATGCAGCAGAACTGGATCGGTAAGTCGACCGGGGCGGAGCTGCACTTTACAGTGGAAAGCAAGCCTAATGTTCAAATCAAGGTTTTCACCACGCGACCTGATACCGTATATGGTGTGAGTTATTTGGTTCTCGCTCCAGAAAATCCGCTTGTGCAAGAGCTGGTAAGCGATGAATGTCGCCAGGCTGTGCAAAAGTACGTGGAAGAGAGTAAGCGCAAAACCGAGCTCGACCGCATGACCACCGATAAGTCAAAGACCGGCGTGCCTTTGGGGGCGAGCGTCATCAACCCATTCAATGGTGATGTGGTGCCGGTTTACGTTTCTGATTATGTTTTGATGAGCTATGGCACCGGCGCTGTCATGGGCGTTCCAGCTCATGACGAGAGAGATTTTGCCTTTGCCAGCGCCTATAATTTGCCGATCAAGGAAGTAATCGCCAAAGATGGTAAAGCGAGCGGCAGCCTCACTGAAGCTTATCTTGACGAAGGTCTTTTGATCAATTCAGGCAAGTTCTCGGGGCTTTCAAACAACAAGGCAAAAGAAGCAATCACCGCCTGGGCGGAAGAGAATCAAGCTGGTAAGAAGCGAGTACAGTTCCGTCTGCGTGACTGGTTGATCAGCCGCCAGCGCTACTGGGGCTGTCCTATACCTCTGGTGCACTGCGCCTCTTGTGGCATCCAGCCGGTGCCGGAGTCGACACTGCCGGTGATATTGCCTGTGGAAGGTGTGGAGTTTACCGGAGAAGGCGGTTCGCCTCTCGGTCGCATGCCTGAATGGCTCAATGTCAAATGTCCTTCTTGCGGCGGCGATGCCCGCCGAGAGACCGATACCATGGACACATTTATCGATTCGTCTTGGTATTTCTTGCGTTATGCCGATGCCACCAACCATGAAGAAGCTTTCAGTAAGGCGCGAGTCGATTATTGGATGCCGGTCGACCAATATGTCGGCGGAGTAGAGCACGCTATTTTGCACCTGCTCTATTCTCGTTTCTTTACCCGCGCCCTCAAAGACATGGGCTTGGTCAAATGTGTCGAGCCTTTCACTAATCTACTTTCGCAGGGCATGGTCACTATGTATTCGCCTGTTTCCGGGCGTATAGAAAAAATGAGTAAGTCTCGCGGTAATGTGGTTGGTACCCTCGATTTCTTCAAACGCTATGGTGCTGACGCCGCTCGTCTATTTACACTCTTTGCCGCACCGCCCGAGCAAGAGCTTGAGTGGTCGGAAGACGGCGCGGTTGGGCAACACCGTTTCTTGACTAGGATCTGGCGCTTACTGACCGACCTGAAAGAGAAAGGTGTTATTGACGCATCGCTCTGCCGTGCTTCTCTTGATATTAACCAGCTGCCTCCCGCCGAGCAGCAGCTTTTGCGCTTGGTGCACAAAACCATCAAGGCTGTGTCGAACGACCTCAGCCAAGAACGCTATGTTTTCAACACTGCTATCGCCCGCTGCATGGAATTGGTCAACGGTCTCTACAAATATGTCGCCGAATTGGAGCGAGAGCCCGAAAAGCTCTCTCAAAAGTCTGCCGTGCTCAGTTTTGCCGCCTACAACCTATTGCTTATCTTGGCGCCGATGGCTCCACATATAACTGAAGAGCTCTATCACCGCCTTGATTTGCCCTCCAGTTCGCCTGATTATCCGTCTGATAAAGACTCGATTCACCTCAACAAGTGGCCTGCTTATGACCAGGCTTTGACCGTTGATAATGAACTGGAATTGGTCTTGCAGGTTAACGGAAAAATTGTCTCGAAAGTGTCTGCCAGCCGCGGAATCGACCGTTCGGTTGCCGAAAGTCTTGCCCTGGAAGATGACAAGATTAAGAGCAAAATTTCTGGTCAACCGGTCAAAAAGGTAATTGTTGTGCCAGATAAGCTTGTCAACGTGGTAATTTGATAAAAGACCGGTAAGCGCTTTTTAAGATTGCTATCGGTTCAGCCGTGAACCTTGCAGAGGAGCGCCATGACCAACTCAATAAAGCCTAAGATCCAGTTTGAGCCGCAGCAGATTTTGCCCATAGGGTCTTACATGCTGGTCTTTATTTGCGCTTTTATGTTCTGGCAGTCGGCTACCGCCGGCAATGACAGTTGGATTATGCGCAACTGTTTTGTCGTAAAAGATATGAGCGAGCTTTTCCAGGGTCTACAGGCTCTTTTGACTGCGACCTTTTCGGGCCGAGCCGGGGCTTCAGAACTCTTCTTGTCTAATTTGGGCAAGTTTATGGCAGTGGCTTTCAACTCTACCTTTGCTTCCCTTGACAGGGTGCAGGTTTTCGGTAACGTTTACTTCCTCTACGTTTTCGGTGCCGGTCTTGAACAGCGTATAGGCAATGGCCGCTTTATTTTATTGGTCTTGTTATCGCTCTTTGTACCCTGGCCCTTCGTACTTTTTGAGTCGGGCAAACTAGGCTTGAATGCTTGCTATTTCGGTCCTTTCTTCTTGCTTTGTACCTTGCTTGGTGCCACTTTTGTTTTCCCGCCCGAACGCAAAATCAACACCGAATGGTTTAAGAGCAGCCGAGGCAATATCTTTGCTACCGAGCCCCGCGCCGACATGACTGCCAAATATCAGTTCAAACCGACTTTCTTTATGGGGCTCTTTATTTGTTATGAAGGCTTCATGGTTTGGCTTTTGTCCCATTCCCATCCTGAGCTGAAAGTAGTGGGTATCATTCCCGGCGTGGCAGCCCTACTGACTGGCTATATCATTGTTTCAGTCTTGGTCTGGAGCGCCACAGGCTCTCTCAAAGATGGTCCATTGCGTCTCATGGCCGTAAAGATGTACAACGACATCCTCAAGCTCGATGTCGGGCATGAAATGGCTATCAAGGGCACAAGCATGGCGCTGGGCTTGCCCCCTGAGCGCATTAGAGAGTGGATAACTGCCCAGAGAGGCAAAATGTCCATTTCCTGAGGACGGCTTAATCATAAGCTCTGTTGCGATATCGCCCCGAGAGCGCCTTCCTGAACTGCCCCTAAGCCACAGTCCTCATGACTAGTGGTAAGATAGCGCGGTTCCTGAAGCTAAGGTTCAGATTGATGGCGCAAGAGCCGGAGATAAATCAGTTCAAGTTTCCCTGGTTGCGGCTTTTGCAAGTCGTGCTCGATGCCGCTCTGGCTACTTTAGCTCTGTTGGGTGCCTATTTCATCAGATTTGAAGGTCATCTGAACGAGACCTATCTCAAGCAGTTCCTCATTGTTGCACCGGTGGTGGTGGCGCTGCGTTTGCTCTCTTCCTATTTGTGCGGTGTCTATCGCCGTCTTTGGCGCTATACCGGTCTCACCGAAGTAACTGAGATAGGCGTAGCCGTGCTCTCGGTTTCGGCTTTGATTCTCAGTCTGCGCGCTCTGGCATTGCCAATTGTGCGAGTGGAAGGACACTTGCTGTCCTACAGCATCATCGTTACCGACATGGGTATCTGTTTCTTCCTCATGGCTGCCAGTCGGGTTTTGCGCCGGCTCCAGACCGAACACAGTCAAAGAAGACACTGGCGTCAACCGGTGCGGCGTCGCGCCCTCGTGGTCGGTGCCGGCGACGCCGGGCTTATGGTCTTGAAGGAACTCAATCAGCGCAGTGATTTAGGCGTCGACGTGGTCGGCATGGTCGATGATGATCCAAGCAAGTTTAAGAAGCGCATTGGTCACATCACCGTTTTCGGTTCCACTAAAGAGTTGCCCCGTCTAGTGGAGCTGCTCTGTGTCGACCAGGTGATTATTGCCATACCTTCGGCTCCGCCTTCTGAGATTCGCCGCATTGTCGATATGTGCCGCGATGCTGAAGTCGAGACCCGCATCTTGCCTGGTTTGTTTGAGCTTATCAATGGCAGAGTCAGTATCAATCAACTAAGAGAAGTCTCGCTGGAAGATTTGCTCGGGCGCTCGCCGGTCGAGCTGGATTCGGCTTCCATCGCTTCATATATCGAAGGGCGGACTGTCTTGGTGACCGGTGCCGGTGGCTCTATTGGTTCGGAGCTTTGTCGCCAGATTTATAATTTTCAGCCGCGCAAGCTGATTATCTTGGGTAAAGGCGAGAATTCCATATTCTCGATTCAGCAGGAATTAGCCAGGCGAGTAGAACCGGTAGAGGTAGTGCCGGTTATAGCTGATATCAGGGACCGCAGCCGCATGGAGCAGGTCTTCAAGGTTCATAAGCCCCACCTTGTCTTTCATGCTGCCGCCCACAAGCATGTGCCGCTCATGGAAGCTAATGTCTACGAAGCGGTCAATAATAATGTTTTCGGCACTAGAGTAACGGCTGAGCTTTCAGATCAGTATGGCGCCGAGAAGTTTGTTCTTGTTTCCAGCGATAAGGCGGTCAATCCTACCTCTGTGATGGGCGCTACAAAGCGTATGGCTGAATTGGTTATTCAAGATTTAGCCCTGCGATCTAAAACCAAATATGTAGCTGTGCGCTTTGGTAATGTCTTAGCCAGTCGTGGTTCGGTTATACCTTTGTGGAAACAGCAGATTGCCGCCGGTGGTCCACTCACAGTCACTGATCCGGAAGTGACCCGCTATTTTATGTTGATACCGGAGGCGGTGCAGTTGATCTTGCAGGCCGGTGCCTTCGGATCTGGTGGCGAGATCTTTGTGCTTGATATGGGCAAGCCCGTCAAGATACTAGATTTGGCTAACGACCTCATCAAGTTTTCTGGTCTTAGACCGGGGCAAGATATCAAAATCGAATTCACTGGTTTGAGACCGGGTGAGAAGCTATACGAAGAGCTGCTCACCAAGGACGAAGGGCTCTCTCGTACAGTCAATGAAAAGATCTTTGTTGGTCGTCCCAAGCCTTTGGCGCCTGAAGAATTAATTGCCGCCCTGCGTCGTTTTCAGACTTTTGTCGAGGCGCTTGATGAAGAGGCGATTCGAGAAGAGCTCGATAGGCTGGCGGCTGGTTCATTGAGGAGCGGTCTCAAGGATATTGAGAGCGGCAAGACGGCCGACCATGACATTCGCTGATATCGCTGCTAAAGAAGCGCATCTGAGAGCCGCCCTGCGCAAGCTCGGACCTACTCTGGTTGCCTATTCCGGCGGTGTCGATAGTTCTCTCTTGGCCTTTATCGCCAAGCAGGAATTGCCGCAGTCGCGTGTGGTCATTGCCGTATCACCCTCTCTAGCCGAGTATGAACGCCAAGCCGCTTTTGAGCAGGCCGAACTGCTCAGTTTCGATTTGCATGTGCTCTACACCAAAGAGGTCGACAGTGAAGACTATAGGCGCAATACCGGCAACCGTTGTTTCTTTTGCAAGGCCACACTCTTTGAAGAAATGACGCGGCTAAAAGAAGAGTGGCACTTTGATGCCATTGTCTATGGTGCTAATCAAGACGATTTGAAGGATGTCAGACCAGGGCATTTAGCCGCTAAGAAATACGGTGTCTTGGCGCCTCTGCTTGATGCCGCTTTAGGGAAGGAAGAAATCAGACAGTTGGCCAAATATTACCAACTGCCTTCTTGGAATCGTCCTCAGACTGCTTGCCTTTCTTCGCGTTTTCCTGATTTTACCTATGTCGACCAAGAGGCTCTGCATAAGGTGGAGGCGGCTGAACAGGCGGTGCGGAATGCCGGTTTTAAGCAGATTAGAGTGAGATATTTAGCTGGTTCTAGTCTGACCGCTCGTGTTGAGGTAGGCGCCGAAGAAGTCTATAGGCTTACCGAAGATGTGCTGGCACCGATTGAGAAAAGTCTCTTGACCATAGGCTTTGCTAAGGTGGAATTTGACCGAGAAGGTTATCGTCAAGGTAAAGCCAATATGGCTAAATCAGATCCGGTTAAATCAGATATAGGCAAATCAAATCTAGAGAACAGGGCTAGTCTACATGGAAAGTGAGTCTTCGCTTGAATCGTATGCCAAGCCCGACCTGGCAAGGGCAAGCCGCCAGGGCTTTCCGGAAGCTATCTATGGTCCTGGTAAAACCGCACCGCAGATAGTGGCAATTGCCAAGGAGCTCTTGGGCAGCAATCAATGTGTTCTAGCCACCAAGGTGGATAACGCCTCCCTGGTGCTTCAGTTAAGTGCCGACGCCGATATACCGGCTCAGTATATAGAAAAGGCTGCACTAGTGGTTTTCGGCGAACTGCCGCAACCTGTAAGTGAAGAAGCTGGTGCCGCTTTGATCAAGCCGGTGGCGGTTGTTGCTGCCGGTACGGTCGACTTGACGGTGGCGGAAGAAGCCTTCTGGACCCTGGCCTCGGTGGGTATACCGGCGAGACGATTTTATGATGTCGGTGTAGCCGGTTTGCATCGTTTGCTCGATTGTCTTCCTGAAATTAAGAACTGTTCTGCTGCCATCGTGGTGGCTGGTATGGACGGCGCCTTGCCCAGCGTCGTTTGTGGACTGGTCTCGATGCCGGTGGTGGCCGTACCGACGGCTGTCGGCTATGGCACCGGCCTTGGTGGCTTGACCGCCCTCGCTAATATGCTCAACAGCTGCAGTCCAGGGCTTGTAGCAGTCAATATCGACAACGGTTTCGGCGCCGCTGTGGCCATGGTCAGAATCTTTGGTTATCGCAAGGCGACCAGTCAGCTTTAGATAGTTAGCTTGTCACCGAAGTCTTGTTTGCCTGCCAATGAATAGAGAGTAAGCAGCGCTCAAAAGGCGGCAGATATTTCTCGAATACTTTGAGATCTTTTGACTCTAGATAGATTTCTTCCAGCTGTGCTTTGGGCGCATGAGGCGTGCCGTCAAAGAAACAACCTTTGAAGTAGTTTGTCGGCACTCCTGCAAAATTGTGGAAGTAGCCTGTGGCGACGAGCATTTTCCTGGCTCCGTAGATGGCTATATCTAAAGAATGCAGGTGAAAGCCGGCACCGCTAAGTCCAGTTTGGAAGCGAGTATATTGATTGTCGCCGAGATTGCCAAGAATATTGATCAAGCGGGCAATCAAGTCGGTTACTTCAGGCGAGCCGGCGTTATAAGTGCTCAACAGATTACGCGATTCACCATCCATTAGTTCTCTGAATAACGCGGTGTCGCTAGTTGAAGCCACCCTACCTCGATAATAGAAGGCTAGTCGGGTGGTCTCTTTCTCAGCCGGGTCTTCCGGATGATACTCTATGCACCAGCTGTCACCTCTTTCGGCAAACTCTTTTCCCCCCTCGATGAAGCCCGGGGGCAGCAAGATCTTATCGATCAGTCCTATGTCTTTAATCAGCATTTGCTCTTTCTGGCTGCAGCCTTATTTCGATTTTTTGTTGTATTCGTCTAAGTCGGGCACATAGGTTTCTGGCTCGAAACTGCCGTCGGCTGCCAGTCTACCTCTGCGGCGGTTGTATCTGTCTCGCTCTTCCTTCTCTCTTGCCTGGGCGTCTTTTGTGAGATCTTTGAGAGGATCTTTGAGAGGATCTTTATTTGGATCTGTTTCGGGTCTATTTGCCGAGCGTCCGGCATCTCCGCCGCCTGATGAGGGCGCCGATGCTCTCGGTTCGGCATTTCCGGCATCGCTCTCACGCGGCTGAGTTCTAGGCTTGTCGCCTTGCTGACCACCTGGTTGTCCGTCGCCGTGGGGCAAGACTCCTCTGCCGGCCACCACTCGACTGCCGCCGAGATCCCAGTTATTGGCGTCGGTGGCGATGGTCAGTCGACGGTCATCTAAAACGCGGTCGAAGTTTTTGCCGTTCTGGTTATCGAGCACAAGACCTTTGTCGGTCATGGTGGCGGTGAGAGCATGCAGAACACGCCCTTTCATAACAGAATTGCCGGTGAGGTGATCTGAATGCACGAGCAGCTGCGCCGAATGTCCGGTTTCATTTTGAATCTGCGCTACTTTTTCTTTTAGTTCGTCATTTGTCTTATATGTATTAGGTTTGAGATTTAGATGGGCTGGATAAGGTTTGTCTGGATCGACAGCGAATTGCGGACCTCTATCTGCCGACTCGTGCACCAAGACAGAGCCGGGTTTGCCGCCAAAGGTCTGGTTAAGCCATTCGCGATCATAGGTTGTGATTGCCGGGCTGGAGCTGAGGAACTTGATCTCGCCTTTGTCTCTGACAAGGAAGGCTTCACCGGTATTGCTGCGACTGCCATCTATGTTGAAAGGAGGATTATTGGCGCCGGCAGTTGTATAAATGCTGCCGGCTTTGTCAAAGCCGTCTGCCGAGGTGGGCAGCCCGCGCCGGATGCTGTAGTTGTCTGCGTGCGCTTGTCCGTACAAAGCATCGAGCACCTGACCGCCCATGCCTCTGAGACCGCCGTCGGTGCCATGTTTTGATGTACTGAAGGGTTGACCGGATTCTTTATCAGGTTGCAAGCTCTCTCTCATGACGTGCACGCGCATGGGCGAGCCGTCTTGATTGGTTCCGGGCAAGTCGGCATAGCCTTTATTGACTACAGACTCTGCCATTTCTACTGTTTTGGCTGGGTCGCCGGCTTCCATATGTTGTTTTTGCAAGGCTTGCAAGGCACAAGTATTTTTGCCGCCTTGGTTGACAAAGTCGCTGGGCGACATAATGCGGTGGGCCAAATCTTTGACGATATTTTGGCGGGCTTGCTGGTCGAGTCCAGAGAAATTTTCTTTAGGATTGAGAATGTTTTCATAGCCTTTGGCCATGCGCTCAAGCTGTTCTGCCGGTGTGCCTTTCAGACGTGATTCTGCCTTGTCGGCGGCGCCGCCGTCCTTGACTGCACCAAGGCGGTCAAGAGTTTGCCTGGCAACGGCCTCAGCCGCTGCTGGGCTCATGCCTGTCTGTTCAAGCACTCTTGCATAGTGTTCTCGGGCCTTTTCTGGAGTTACTTCAGGCTTCTCGCTGGCTTCCTTGACGCGGTCGCCCTTTTCTGCAGCGCGGTCGGTTTTGCTTGCGGGGCTGTCACCGCCGTTTACTACTTTGGCTTCGCCGCTTTCTAGTCCGCGGCCGGCACCATTTGCCCCAATTCGACTGATTTGCTCGGGGCTATTGCCCATATATGAAGCAATCATGCCGTCTTGAGGCTTGAAGTCTAACCGCTGCACGCCTTTATTGTCTGTGACCAGAGGCTGACCGCTTTGATCTGTGCCCAATCCGGCTTGTTTTATTGCCTGTTTGTCGTTGAGCAGATCGGCAACTTGGTTGGTTACCGCTTCTGGTCTTTCGATGGGACGATCGGCCGAAGAGCGGTTGGTATTGTCGTTTGCAACATTGTTGTTATTGGTTGCCACTGTCGAACCTCACCGTGCAGAAAAATTGACCTGACCTCAGGAGCCAGTTTTTCAAGATATAACTGCGTCTTTAAGACTTGCCTCTAACCATAACATTATTCCCTGGGAAGGCAAGGAAAATCTTGAATTGCTGTCGCGCAACCGACAGTTTCTGCCGCTTTTGCTTAAATTGTTGCAGGCGCAGTGAAAGTTTGCAAATCGATTACAACTGAACTGTATTATTCGGCTAGATTTGGATTTGCCCGATTGGCGGAATCCTCCAGGTTCTCACTGGCATTAGGTGAGCCGAGCTTGGTGCAAAACAGTGACGCCCTTGTTTTGGAAGCCTAGGCACTCGCTTGGCGAGGCATCAGTGACAATGTAGCTGATTTTTTCGGTAGGCAGGACCATATGGGAAGCCTCATAACCAAGCTTTTCCTGTCCGGCAATAACTACCGTTTCGGCGCTGCGCTCGACAAAAGCCCGCTTCAAAAGCGCGTCTTCCCAGCTCTCCACTGTTGCACCAGCCGGTACCGAAAGTCCGTGGGCGCTGATGATACTGAGGTCGGGTCGAAACTGTTCGGCTTGCTTTATAGAATCTAGCCCGGCTGTGATCAGTAAGTCTTTGATTAGCTTGCCGCCGAGCAGAATTATCTCGGCAAAGCCAAGCTCGCTTAGGCGCTGTGCCATGACCGGGCTGTGGGTGACGAAGGTGATCTTGTTCAGGGGCAAATCTTCCAGGGCGGCCGGTAATTCCAGGGTGGTGGTGGCGCCGTCCACAAAGATAAGCATATTGCTTTGCACCAGCTCCGCCGCTATGTTCGCTAATTTACGTTTGGCTTCTCGATTGAGGCTTAGCCGTTCTCGGTGCGAATAGGGCACACTCGAGAGCAGAACTGCCCCGCCGTGGACTTTCTTGAGCAGCCCGCTCTGGGCTAGGTCCTTTAGATCTCTTCTGATCGTGTCTTCTGAGACGGTCAATTCTCGTACTAAGTCTTGCACCAGAACCTGTCCGCGCGACTGCAGTCTCGTCAAAATCTGTTTTTGTCTCTCTTGGGGCAGCACTTTCTATTGTTACTCTTAGTATTGAACGGTCTTGAATTGCGGGTTCTTTCGGTATTATACTGGATCGTGCTGGAATTTGCGGGATTTGGGGGCTGCGGGATTTAGAATCCAAGGGTTCTCGAACCTAGTTAACTTAAGGGGAATCATGGCTAGAATTGCGGTTGATATGGATGAAGTGATTGCCGATGCTCTGGGCGAACATCTCAGTCGCTACAACGCGAAATTCGGTGCAGAGCTGGCTAAATCCGACTTGCTTGGCTTGCATATATTTGACTTGATTCCAGATGAGCATGTCGGTGCGGCCATCGATATTGTGCACACCGAAGATTTCTTTGCTGATTTGCCAGTGATGCCTCATGCGCGCGAAGTTTTAGAAGAACTAAGCAAGAGCCATGAAATCTTTATTGCTACCGCTGCTATGGAAGTGCCTCGTTCTTTTCGTGCTAAGTACGAATGGCTTCTGCGGCACTTTCCCTTTATCTCACCGATGAACTTTGTTTTCTGCGGCGACAAAAGCATTGTCGATGCCGATTATTTGATTGATGATAATGCCCGGCATTTTCTGCGTTTCAAGGGCAAGGGATTGCTCTTTGATGCCCCCCATAATCGCAATGTTCAGGGCTACACCCGTGTCAATGATTGGTTGGCGGTGAAAGAGTTTTTCGCACATCATGTGCTGCCGGTCTAACTGACCGTCAGAGATAAAGACAATTCGGTCCAGTTCTTTCCTAGGGGCTGGCGCTGAGTCAAGCGTCTTGGGTCTAGTGTATTGAGTCAAGTGTATTGAGTCTAGTGTATTGAGTTTAACGTCTTGAGTTTTGGCCGGCGCCCTGCTTTTCTTGCAGTCTCTGTGGTTGGCTGGGTGCATTATTTGGATTGAGATTTGGACTGAGATTGGGGCTTGTGTTGGGGCTGAGATTGCGCATCTCGACATAGTCTGGATAAGCGCCGATGATCACTTCGGTTGTCTTTATGGCTCCTTCTCTGAGCAGCAGGAAGGCGAGTTTGTCTTTCACTTTATGTGCTCTAACCATAGTCTGCACATCTCTAGGGGTGAGAACGCTCTTGCCGTCAATCTTTTGAATGATATCTCCCGGCTGTATATCAGCTTCTTCTGAGGGGCTGCCTTTGAAGACTTTTTCCACCAGTACACCACGGGTGGTTGCAGGTATGCCAAGGCTCTTGATCTGCGACTCTTTAAGTTCTGACATACCGATCCCCAGCCAGGGTCTTTCGATGGTGCGATTATTGATTAGATCGTCGGCAACTGTTTTGGCTACGTCCACCGGAATGGAAAAACCAATGTTCTGAGCATTGTCTTTGATTGCCGTGTTCACACCCACCACTTCTCCTTGCATGTTGAGAAGCGGACCTCCTGAGTTGCCGGGGTTGATGGCGGCGTCTGTTTGTATGAAATTGATATTGCCGTTGATATCGTCGACGGTGCGTCCTACCGCCGAAATGATGCCAAGGGTAACTGTATGATCGTAGCCGAAGGGGCTGCCTATGGCGATGGCAAACTCACCTGGTCTGAGATCGAGCGAAGTGCCCATCTTCAAAACCGGCAGGCCGTTGGCTTCAATCTTGAGCAGGGCCAAGTCTGAATAATTGTCCGATCCGACAATCTTGGCAGTGAAGCTGCGCTTGTCGTTCAAAGTAACTCTAATGTCTTGGGCATTTTTGACGACATGGGCATTGGTCATGACATAGCCGTCTTCCCTTACAACAAAGCCTGTGCCGGTTTGCACGGCGCGCTTCTTGATCGACTTGGGTATAAGCTTGCTCATGTCGGGGCTATCTGGGACGATGCGCCTGCCGTTGTAATAAAAGAAATCATGCACATCGCCAAAGGGGAAGGCATCGAAGAGCGGAAGGGCTGAGCCTGACGATTCCTCGGTTTTCTTTACTTCAATATTCACCACTGATGGTGCGGCTATCTCGGCAATGTCGGCGATGGTTTCTGAGCTTAGGGGCACGGCGCTTCTTTTCTTTACGGCTGACTCTGAGCTTATCGCTAAAATTCTTGCTATGGAAGACTTGCCGCCCTCAGAAGGCGGATCTCCCTCAAAAGAAACCTTACTGAATTGAGGAAGCCGACTGCCCTGCGCTTGCTTTTCGTCCCTCGATGGTGGCGCCGCTGGTCTCAGCATCGCCTCTGCGACCAAATAAATGCTCAAAGCGCTCGATGCTAATGAGGTGATCAGTACCAGTCTAGAGGCGTTTTTCATCTCGATCCCTTGGTTTGCTTGGCAGATTTCGGCTCTTTTAAACTATTTCTTGAGAAAGTTTCTGGAGGGAGAGTTTCTGGAGAGAAAGTTTTTGGGGGCAGTTTCGGGCGCGGCTATTTGCGTCCCATGCCCAGCTGTTGGGCATTTTGATAGACTTTTCCTTCAGTAAGTATGGAGGGGGCGATAATTACTTCTCTCTCTTGCATTTCTTTCAGGTTCTCGGCTCCTAAGGTCGCCATGCTGGTTTTCAGCGCACCGGTTAGATTTTGGGTGCCGTCGTCCACGGTGGCTGGTCCATTCATGATTTGAGCTAGAGACACAGTTGTTCCCACTTTGATTCGCGTCCCTCTGGGCAGAACCGGGCTGGGAGTGGCCATGCCCCAGTGGTAGCCTTGTCCTGGAGCTTCTTTGGCTCTGGCCAAGGGCGAACCGATCATGGTGGCGTCTGCACCACAGGCGATGGCTTTACAAATATCTCCGCCTACTCCCATACCGCCATCGGCGATGATTGCCGGTCTAGTGGCACCTGGGTGTTTCTTGACGAAATCTTCTCTGGCTTGAGCGCAGTCGGCAATGGCTGTGGCCATCGGTACGCCTATTCCAAGCACCGACCTTGATGTGCAGGCAGCGCCGGGTCCGACTCCGACCAGGATGCCTGCTACTCCGGTTTCCAAAAGCTCTAGAGCTGTTTGGTAAATGACGCAATTGCCCACCACTACTGGGATACCAATGCTCTTAGTAAACTTGCTCAGGTCCAGGCTGCCTCCCGAACCGGTAGCGCTCTTGTGCTCAATTCCGGTTACTGTTGATTGCACGACCAAGAGATCGCAACCGGCTGCCTTGGCAAGCGGTCCGTACTTCTCGGCAAAATTAGGGGTAACCGAAACGGCAGCGATTCCTCCTTCTTTTTTGATTTGGGCGATGCGCTTTTCAATTAATTCTTCTTTGACCGGTTGTTTGTATAACGACTGCATTACTTCGACGAAGCTGTCTTTGTCGCAGCTGGCTATTTTGGCATAGACTTCTTCGAGCTCTTCGTAGCGGGTTTGAACCCCTTGCAGATTGAGTACGGCTAAACCGCCCAGTTTGTGCATCTCAACTGCAACCTTGACGTCTACCACAGAGTCCATTGCCGACGCAATGATGGGACTGGCAAGCTTGAGTGAACCAATATGGGTAGTGATATCGCAGAGTTCCATGTCAACAGTCTTGGAGCCCGGCACTAGGGCTATTTCGTCAAAGCCGTAAGCACGTCTTGTTTGTTTCCCGAGCCCTATCTGCATACTTGCCTCCGATCTGTGTCTTGCTAAAACTAAAAGTCGACGCTTCCGACTTGTCTTGAAAGACCTACTTTTCGCTATATTTTAACAGCAGCTAGGCTTTGATCACGGTTGTCATGACGGTCCGGCTTTCACTCCTTTCCCTCCTTTGTGCCTGTTCATACTCTCAACGCCCCGGTGCCGCTCGACCGAGAGCCTCTGCGAGGTATCCATAGAAAGATCGAAAAGTCGTTCACATTTAGTCAATTGTGCGTACAATTGAAGTTTGTTTAAGAGAGGCATATTGCGTGACATCTGGCAAAGTTCTCAAGTCTTTGAATGTTCTTGGATTGAATAGCGGCACTTCAATGGACGGCATTGACGCTGCCCTTTTCAAGATTACGCCCGGGCGGGCGCTCGACGGTGAAAAATCTTATCGGCAGGCTGCTGGTAAAGAAGCTAATGCACAGGCTTGCGGCGTTTCTCTCGAAGTTATGCCCGGTCTGGGCTCTGGTGTTATTGGCGGTGTCATAAGCGGGACCATAAATAGTCCTGAGGGACCGAGTATCCCCCTTTCTTTTGAGCTTTTGCACAGCGAGCTGGTACCTTTTGAGACAGCCTTCAAAAGGAAGTTGGAGGAATTCGTCAGCGGTGGCCGCCTTGATCTCAAGTCGGTTTGTTTGGCCCATAGCGCCCTGGGCTCGGTCTTCGGTCGAGCCGCTCAGCATGTACAGCGAGCTGCTCGCCGTCTCGGTCATGAAGTCGACCTAATTGGTTCGCATGGACAGACTGTCTGGCATGAACCTCGTTCCTCTTCGTTCTGGGGCATGGATACTACTGGAACACTTCAGCTGGGAGACCCTGCCTATGTCGCTGCCTTGACCGGTGTCACCACAGTTGGTGACTTCCGCACCTTCGACTTGGCTTGCGGCGGTCAAGGTGCACCACTTCTCTCCTTTGCCGATGAAGTTTTGTTTGGCAAGCGCGGTGAACCATGCGCGGTGCTCAATCTGGGCGGCATCGCCAACCTCACTGTCATCTCAGAAGATGGGCAGGCCGTAATGGCTTTTGATACCGGGCCGGCCAATGTGCTCATCGATGAGGCAATGCGCAAACTTTATGGTCAAGACTTCGACCAAGATGGTAAGGTGGCACTTTCAGGCACTGTTGACCAGATGCGTCTAAAATCTATGCTTGAGCAAGAGTCTTATTTCAAATTGCCTCCGCCCAAGACAACAGGTAGAGAATTGTTTAGTAAGGCTCGCGCTCTCGCTCTTGTGGAAGAGTGGACAAACGCCGACCTCGCTCCTGCCGATATTGTCGCTACTCTTACTGCTTTCACCGCCCATTCGCTAGTGCAAAATTATGTCATGCACATCAAGCCTCATTATCGTCTGAGAAAGCTTATTTTGGGCGGCGGCGGCGCCTATAACCCGGCCTTGCTCGATATGATCAAGACAAATTGGGGCGAACCCGTCGACTTGCTTATGCATGAAGACTTTGGTGTGTCGGCAAAATTTAAAGAAGCGCTGCTTTTTGCCTTGCTTGCTTACACCACCTATTTTGGCGTGCCCAATAATGTGCCGGTTTGTACCGGTGCAAAGAGACGGGTATGTCTCGGCAAGCTAGTGCGATCGATTTGAGGAGCTAACCATAATCATGGCTGACAGAGAACCGAATTTGCCAGATACTAATTTGTCTGAGCCCGGCTTGGGCGAATCTCAGCCTCTGCATATTCCCGAGGGGATCAATTATGAATGCACCGGTTGCGGTAGATGCTGCAGTGGCTGGGCTGTGCCGATGACCGCTGCCGATTACGAAAGAATCTCGGCTGTCGACTGGGGTTCACTTCATAAGAAACTAAACGGTGCCGATCTTTTTCGCGAGCTGAAAGACCACGAGAAGGAAGGCAGTCCTTACACCCATGCTATCAAGCCTGATGAAGAAGGGCTCTGCCCCTTCTTGGTCAATAATCTCTGCTTCATCCACTCGAGCTTCGAGAGCAAGACCAAGCCTTCCATCTGTCAGCTCTTCCCCTATAACTTCAATGAGACTCCATCCGGCTTCTACTCGACGGTCAGTTTTGTCAGTGTGGGCGCGGTTCTCAATGCCGGTAAACCTTTGACCGAGCAGAGAGACTATTTGAACCAGAAATTTGCCGAGTTCAAGAAGATGTATCCTGACCATCATCCCAATTGGTCAAAAGTTGAGCTGTGCAAAGAGGTGCCACTGACCTGGGAGCGCTACTTAGAGATAGAGGCAGAGCTATTGCGCATCTTGCAGAACGATTCTGAGAGCCTAGAGATGCGGTTGGCTCACATGTCGCTTTTCGTAGTTGGTGAGTATCTAAAGGGGCGCGGCTCGAATATTCCTGAAGCGCAGCTCAAGATTGAATTAGGTCCCAAGCATCAGCTCAAGCCTATCGAGCATGTATTGCTCAAGGAACTTTATCGACTCTACTTCCCCGAGAAGACCCTGAACCGGGCCGAATCTAACTTTTCTGCTTCTAAGTTTATGCAAAGTTCAATGGCTGCCAAAATGGGCATCGCGCCGCAGCTAAAGCTGCGTGCCGGCGACAAAAGCTTCAATCTCGCCGATGTGAAGGCGGTTACCTTGCCCGACGTGCCAGAGTTGAAAGATATCTTCTATAGGTTTATATATCAGCGAATCTTTGGGAAGTTGTATTTCGGCGCCGGCTTTGGACAGCTCAGTCTGATGGTGGGTCTGCACCATCTCATCACCGCGTATTCCTTATGGGTGCTGCAGTGCAAAGCTGCAGCGCTGGGGCGCGGCGTCTTCATTGTCGCGCCGGAAGACATAGTGAACACCGGGCGCATGTTGGAGAAGCGTCTGGGCGATATGACTTTCGACGGCTATGCCGCCGGAGCCCTGGAGATGGAGCTTCAAAGTCACGGGCGCGTGCTTAGGTTCTTATCGATGTGCTTATAAGTAATCGTCTCAGTCAAAAAGTTCCAGACTAGTCTCGATCATTTTCCGAATCTAGCCCAAAATATTTGTGGAATGTTAGCTGGCTAACAAATTTGCTGTTGACTTCGGGGTCGGCTTTGATTACATTGAGTGCACGTTTCCAAGCGGAAGTCCGCTAAGCGAAGTTACTAGATTAAAGACCGAATAAGTCCGCAGTGCAGCGTCTCTGGGACATCGTCTCGCATTACCTCAGGAGGTAATTTCAATGCGTAAACTCTCCAAACTTACTATGTCTTTCTCCGCTTTGACCGTTGTAGGAGCCCTTTCTCTATCAGCTCCCGCTTTCGCCCAAGATGCATTCGGA
>MOYA01000002.1:690012-759390 GCA_001899315.1 Candidatus Obscuribacter phosphatis | reverse complement strand
CATAAGCATAGAGCGAGCAAATCCGTGCTTCCTCCCAATGTCATTTTCAGCTCCCTTGTTTGAACTGTTAGCCCAGACTGAACACCATCGAATAAGCTCAAGACATGATGGTCTTGTAAAAAATGGATTGTCTTCTAGTGACTGATTATTGCGTTCACAGAAACGCTTCATTCTGGAAAAATCACTGCTATCGAGCCACTGGTGGTGGCATAGTAGGCGCATAACCAACTCTTGATGATGCTTCCCTTTGTTGGTTCCTTCTGCGTATATGAGATTGAGCTTAGAGCAAACTGCCAACGTCTCATCTCTAGGGAGCTTTTGCAGCTGCCCTATGAATTGACTGCTATTCAGCTGCAAATTCTTGCCCAAACATGAGAGCGGGAGCGGAGAGATAAGATTTGGAATCTCTTTGCTGCTTCCTCTGAGCTTCATAAGAGCCTCTTTTATGCCGTCATGCTTACCGAAAGTCTTAAGTCAAGATGCCAAACGCTAAAAGAGCAAAGTTAAATTTCCCAGAACGATGTGAATAAGGCTTTCTAAGCTTAACAAATTAAGCTCATTATAGCTCTAAGTCTATACACCAGAGCGACAGCGTAAGATTATCTTGAATCTAAATTACTTTCGAATGCCCGGCTAATCCCTAGACTTTCTAGCGGCGGAATGCCAAAGAGCGACATTATAGCTAGACAAATGCTGTTGCTAGCGGTCTAAAGCCGGAGGCATAGAGACGGCGAAGCTAGGCGCATGTGCGGGGAATATCGGGCGGGGGAATTGGTCGAGACCAAAAGACTTGAGCGATTTAGGAGTGACAAATAAGTCAAGCTTGTGCTATGAGACTAGTATATGAGATCCCTCCATTCCATCACCATGGAATTCTGCCGGCTGGCGACTACCCTCTAACTCTGCGCGAGCTCAGGCAAAGTCGTCTAGTTACGCCTATCAGTAATTCTTCGCTCTGCAGGGATAAAGGCTGGCGAATAAAACTAGTAGACAATGTTAAAGTTATGGCTAAACAAGCTCGATGCTCACAAAGTCTGGACTTGGTCACAGCAAAGTCGCCGGGCCTATGCCAATTTTACAGGGTAGAACTTTATCCACACATTGGACAATTGTCTGGTATCAGAGATGAATTTGGCAACGACCTTGAATTTCCTGCAGCCTTCAGAAAATCTCGCGCAGGAAACCGCCCAAAGGGCATCATAAAGCTTCTTCAGGAGTAGTCTAATGATAAAAACCGAATCTGAATACCAAGAATGCCTGAAGCGGCTCGAGGAAGACCTGCGGGTTTTAGAAACGCAGCGAAAGAGGCTTGAAGAAATGAAGTTGCCACCAGAGCAAGTCGATCTTGCTATGGAGCCGGTTTTGTCATTCCACGCGCAACTCAAGGAAGAAGTGGAATGGTATGAGCGTGTTAAACGGCGAGATTTTGGAGTCATCAAGGAGCTTAACGAAGTCGGTCCACTGCTTGTCGCTCTTAGGATAACCAATGGCATTACCCAGACAGAACTGGCTCGCAGACTTGGGGTCGATGTTTCGCAAATATCGCGTGACGAACGCAACGACTATCATGGAGTTTCAATAGAAAGAGCGGATAAAATCCTGCGCGCTCTTGGCGAAGAGCTTGAGATCACAGTGGGGCAAAAGCGCTTAGACCTAGGCTTGCTCGCAGCCACTTAAAGGTAGCCGCGCATGAAGCCTCTCAGGCTAATCAATATTCGTACTTCCTGCCATACTGCAAGACTTCTTCAAGTCTCTCTTTCGCTCCATCTAGAACATATTTTCTTGCGTCTTCAAGACTCCTATTTCGACTACCGTTGGTAATCCATTTAAAGAAAGAAGGACCAACTAGTGCCCAAAAATCGACATGCTCGTTATACAGTCTGGGATTTCGATATAGTTGTACCGCACGCTCTATGCCTTCCTTGATCTCGCCAGAAAGCACCAGAATAACGCAGTATTCAATACTCATTTGATTGGTCTCTTCGCAGTATGCCTTAAGGCTCTGGAGGGTCTGAAATCGCTCTGTAATTATTGGGATGGCCTCATTCTTCAACTGCTGAGCCATTTCTCTGACGAGACGATACTGAGTCTGCAAATCAGTATCTTGAAAAACATAATGAACTTCTTGTTTCTGTAGCTTTTGCTTCAGCTTGATGTGGCTGAATTCTGTTCCAACTATAGGGTGCATGAAGCGTTGTAGGGCAAAAGAGAGACCTAGCGCTGCTTAGCTGATAATGTATGAGTCCAAATCTGATTTCAACTTCTGAGTGGTGTCGACCCAAAATCAGAAGTCTGTTCGTGATGTGGACTACTCCCAAAATTTCGTCATTGACTGGAAATGAATATGAAATCCCATCAAAAGGTGAAAACCCACAGTTAGTCAACTCCTCTTCTATGATTTTGTCCAAATTCTTTCGCCAATGTATTTTCGGCTTTGGCACTACAAGGTCTCCCAGAGTCTAGATTTGCAACCCAGGCGCGAGCGGACCATCAACTGTCCTGTTAGGCTTGTTAGGCTCGTTTCAAGAGCTGCTCCACGCAAGTCTTCATATCTCAATGCCCTGAGATTTTATGCAAGAAAGCAAGCCCTTGCATGGCAACGCCAAGAAAAACAATAACTCCAAGAACAGCAAGAAGAACTTTGCCAACTGCATAATCATTGGCATCCTGAGCTTTCTTCACTTCTTCTGGACTCTCGATAAACTTGATGAGACTTGCAACGGTTTTTCTCTCGCCGCCAATCAGGTTTCTAATCAAATAGAATGGCGTCATTACCAAACCAAAGGGTATCCCCCACCACCCGGCCAAAAGCGTTACCGCGGTTGAAGCAAGTAAGCCTCTAGTTTGCTCTGGAGTACCTCGCAAGAAATAATCTGTGGTCTTCCAAGAGGTCATAAAGATAATTGACCAGACCATGAAGTAGCGAACCACTTCAGAATTCATGGTCACCATCGTGCCTCGAAAGTTAGCGCCGCCTGATTTAATCTCATCTACATTGGCAGCCAACCATTCCGAAAATGTTATATCTGCAGTTTCTAAAGCCATCTTTTAATCCCTATAAGAACTCAAAGAGAGTTTCCTAATCTTTTTTACCCAAGATATTTATAGATGAACAAAAAGGGTATGAAATAACAATCGCCCACAGTCGAAACATTAACTACCTTATGCAAAAACTTACTGCGCACCTAGTCAAGCAAGTCAACAAGTTCTCTCTCTTTCTTGCGCTGGGTCCCTTTCTACTTGCTGTCATCATCACCTTCTTTTGCTCAAATCTAATCTATAACGCCATCTGCGGTCCCTTTCCCGTAGACCAAAAATATCTCTCCTCTCTGAAAAGTGCATGGTCTGCCAACAAATACTACGTTTCACTGAAGGGGTCAGAAATAGTACCGACACCCTATGTGATGGTGCAGACTCGCAAAGGCGAAACACCCGACCCAGAGAAAGCCCAAGAACAAATCGCTGCTTTGATCATTCCGCCACGATTGATTTTGGTGCAACTATATAAAGACCAAAAATTGTCTACCAATTTAACAGGCAAGTTAACGAGTATAGACAGAGACTTGCTTCAGCTTTTTGAACAAGACAACAAAGATAATCCTGATTTGGTGCGGGCGACTCTGCCATTCATGCTCGATGCCCGAGACAACATCGGGACAGACTTGGCAATTTATGCAGTTTTTGCTTTTGCGCTTTTAGCAGCTGCAGCTTATTCAGGCATTCCCCTCCTAGTATGGCAAAATGCAGAAAAGCACCCAGTCAACCGAGCCCTGAAAAAATTCGGAGACTTACGCGAGATCACCGCCACTGTGGACAGCGAAGGACTTACGGCTGCCAATTTTGGACCGGCAGTTCTAACCCATTCATTCTTCTTCTTTCCCAAACTGAAAGAATTAGTGGCAATCAAACTATCAGACATAGTCTGGGCTTACAGAAACGACAGCGAAAACGAAGTCAAGAAACCAAGTGACCTGACAATCTGGACGCGTGACGGCAAAAAAGTCGAAATCATGATCTCAAAGAATGACATAGATCGACTGCTCAAATCGCTGCAAGAGAAAAATCCACATGCATACTTTGGCTTCGACCCCAAACTCTGGCTTACCTGGAGAAGCAAACCCCAAACTCTTGTTGATGAAGTTGACGCTCGACGCAACGCCCAGGCTTAAACGGCCAATTATCGCTCTTTCGACTTGGCTTCCAGCTCGGCAATCACTGAAGCTTCTTTCTTCGCTTCCTCTTTTAATGATGCCTTTTCATAGGCTTTCAGCAAAGCACGCCGACCGCTTAGCCAACCCGGATAGAGCTCAACTGCTTTCTTGAGATTCTCCAAACCTTCCTTGCGCTCGGCGGCATCTTTAGACTCGGTCTGAGCGCCGCCGATAAGCAGATAAGCAGGCGCATAGTAGGGGTTCAATTGCAGAGCACGTCTGGCATACTCTACCGCCGACTTATGATCGCCGCCCTTAATCGCCAGTTCTGCAGCCATAAGCAGAGCCGGATAAGACTTGTCGTATACAGCATAAGCTTCTTGCGCGCTAGCCTTAGCTTTATCGGTCTCACCCAACAATAACTCAAGACGGGCACGCTCGACCAAAAGGCGAGAGGCTAGATGTGGATTACTCTCTTTCAAGCCGGGCAGATCGGCTGACACTTGCTCAATAAGAGCGAGGGCTTCTTTTGGTTTGTCCTCTAGACGCAAAACCGAGGCGCTGTAAAGCACATAAAGATAATTACTCTTGCGACTATCCTCGGGTACTTTGTTCAACTCTTCGCGGGCCAAAGCCGGCATACCGGCATCAACCAAAGCCTCTGCCATACCAAGGCGGAAGGCATCTTTACGCTCTGCCGGAATCACTTCAAAAACAGCCATCATATTGCGGGCGGCTGTTTCGGTCTGGTCGCGCAACAACTTGCACTTAGCCAGCATAAAGGCATCATCAACAGTGGCACCCTTGTCTTTATAGCCTACAACCAGATTTTCAAATTGGGTGGCGGCGTCGCCATAGCGCCCCTCTTCAAAGAGCAGCGAAGCCAACGAGCGCATAACATCTACACGACCAGGGTCATCAGGCGATGCGCTGGGCGAAAGCTGTTGCACAGCCATTGCTGTCACGAAAGCAGCTTCTGCCTTCATATAGTCGTCGTCCTCGGCATAGCAAAATCCGAGAGAAACCATATCTTTTATGGAAGTTGGCACAATATTGAGGGCGCGGGTGTATTCTTTGGCGGCTTTGCTGAACATGCGCTTCTGAATATAATAGGCACCTAAAGCGCGGTGCGGCGTCGGATCTGTCTGATTAAGATTGGCGGCTTCCACAAATTCTTGCACCGCTTTTTCTTCTTCACCAAGAGCCATTAGCACATTGGCATAACCCAGGTGCAGAGCTGCCGTTTTAGGGTGCCGAGTAATCTGATCTTTGTACTCTTCGGCTAAATCTGTATAGCGCTTTTCGCTCACCAATAGCTTATAGAGCTTCTCTCTAACCGGGGCGTTTTCGGGGTCGCCGGCAAGAGCCTCTTTCAAATTATCGATAGCTTTATTGGTATTACCAGCAGTGACATTCAAGTTTGCCAGTTCAGCCAGCTCGAAACTCTTTTCTTTGGAGAGTTCTACTGCTTTGGTCTGATCAGATAAGGCACCGGCAACATCGCCACGCAAACGTTTAACAGTAGAACGATTGCGATAATACTTAGCAGTCTGCTCAAGGGCAATTGCCTTGTCCAGTTGGTCTAGGGCTTCGCGCAAACGCCACTGCTGAATATAAATCTGAGCCAGGCGGAAGTGTGCAGAGGCACTTTTGGGGCTCAGCTTGATGCCGGACAGGGCAGTATCAAGAGCACCGTCAAAGTCGTTGCGGGCAAGCTTCACATCGATAAGCATATCGCGAGCCTCGGTAAACTGGGGCTCTGCCTTGAGAGTTTCCACCAAGACGTCTTCGGCGGCCTGGTTATTCTTCAACCATTTCTGCTGCAGAAAAGCGATGGTGCGCAGGGCCCAGGCAAAGCGCTTATCGCCTTCATAGGCTCTTCGACTAAGCTCACAGGCTTTATCGGCTTGCCCTTTCTTGCCAGCTATGCAAGCGAGGGTGTAGTTATATAGTGTGTCTGAGCTCAAGACCGGCGAATCTGCCGGCAAAGACTGCATAAAGGCGAGAGCCTTATCAAAATGACCTTCGGCAATTTCATTCATCGCCCTGACCACGTTCTCGCAAAGCGCGAGCCTTACTTGGTCGTTATCATCTTTTGAATTTGCCACCACTTTTGAGGCGCCTTCATCTTCGCCTTCTACAGTTTTCAAAACAGCGGCAGTCTTATCGGCTTTGCCGACATACATATAAGCAAAAGCCAACCAGGCTTGCAGATAACTGCGCTTAATGCGCGCCGTCGAAGATAAAGTAACGAGTGTTCCTATCTTTTGCTGCGCCAGCAAACTTTCTAGCCTTGCGGCGGTGGCATTCCAATCTCCGGCGTTCATAGTCTTGACCGTCAGATTATCCACATATTGGTTGGCAGATTGTCCAGATAATCTCTTTGTTTGGTTCTTCGCTTGGCTCTTAACTTTGCTCTTTGCCGAGGTCTCGGGCTTAGCATTAGATGAAGAATCTCCCTCGACAGACTTTTGCAGGGCATCTTTCGGCTGGGTTGCGCTTTCTCTTTTGGCAGCGGCCGAGGCATCTAACAGAGGGAAAGCCAGTGATAAGGTGATCATCACCGAAAGTGTATTTCTGAATGTGCGCCTTTGACTTTGCATTTTCTACCTATTACATAGAGTTTTTTAGAGTGACTTTAGTTCAGTTAGTTGCTGTTGGTGTTAGTTTGACACTAGCCGCCTTCAAAGAGCGAAAGCTGCATAACTTCTTCCATCGGTATATTGCGAAGGCGCGGACCATCCAATATTTTGGCGGCGACGCCTTTCTTTTCCATCTGATTGATGAGATATTGGGCGCGGTCGATGATGGTGGCAGGCAAGCCGGCCATGCGCGCCACTTGCACACCAAAGCTGCGGCTGGCACCGCCGGGTGCCACAGTGCGAATGAACTCCACTTTGCCGTCTTGCTCTTTGACCAAGACCTGATAATTGGCAATCTGGGGGAAGAAGCCAGCCAAGCCATTGAGTTCATGATAGTGGGTGGCGAAAATAGTGCGGGCGCGCACATCGCGAGCGAGATATTCGGCCACCGACCAAGCGATGGCGACACCATCATAGGTGCTGGTGCCGCGACCAACTTCATCAAGCAAAATCAAGGAGCGCTTGCTGGCCGATAGACAGCACTGAGTTGTCTCAGACATCTCAACCAAAAAGGTAGACTGCCCTTGGGTGAGGTCATCGACTGCACCGATGCGGGTAAAGATGCGGTCGACCAAGCCGACATGGGCGTCCTTAGCCGGAACGAAAGAGCCCATCTGAGCCAAAATTGTGATCAGAGCCACTTGGCGCAGATAACTACTTTTACCGGCCATGTTTGGTCCGGTCAAAATAATCAGCTGCTCTTCGTCGCAGGCGCCGGTAAGGTGCACGTCATTGGCCACATACTTGCCCATGGGTAAAAGTTTTTCGAGCACAGGGTGTCGACCTTGCTTTATTTTGAGAGTGAGCGAATCGTCGACGCGGGGGCAAGTAAACTTGCGCTCTTGTGCCACCTGCGCCAGCGAAAGCAAAACATCGAGATTGGCTAGGTGGGTGGCAATTTTGTGCAATTCGGCACCGAGCGATACCAAGCTCTTCCTGAACTCTACGAACAGTTTGTACTCAAGGTCAGACTCGTTCTTTTCTGCATTGAGAATTTTAGCCTCGTATTCTTTCAGATCCGGAGTGATATAGCGCTCAGCATTGGTGAGCGTTTGCTTGCGAATATAGTCATTGGGCACCAGTCCCGAATTGGCATTGGTTACTTCGATATAATAACCAAAAGTCTTGTTGAAGTTGACCTTTAGGCTCTTGATGCCGGTACGCTCTTGCTCTCTTTTTTGGAAGTCTTCTATCCACTGCCTACCGCCGCCGAGCAAGTCTCTAACTTCGTCCAACTCTTGGTTATAGCCGCGGGCAAAGATACCACCTTCGGTGAGCTCGCGAGGCGGGTCTTCGGCGATGGCAGTGATAATTTTGTCGCGCACGTCTAGTATTGCCGCCGGTATCGACTTGAGGGCGCTTAAATAGGGACTGCGGGCATGGGTGAGTGAGCTTGCCAGTTCGGGCAATATACCGAGGGTGGTGCCAACGGCAAGCAGTTCTTTAGGATTGACACTCTCGGAAGATATGCGCACAGCCATGCGCTCTAGGTCGCAAAGACGAGATATGACTTTCTTGAGTTCGTCACGCTTGAAATTCGGTTCGAGCAATTCTTTAATTGCTTCCTGCCTGGCCTTAATTTGCTCTACCGACAAAAGCGGCTTGAGCAGCCACTTGCGCATCATACGGCTGCCCATGGCGGTTTCGGTTTGGTCTATCGCCCACAATAGAGATCCGTTTAGAGCTCTATCGCGCGAAGTTTCGGTCAGCTCAAGATTTTTGCGGGTATTGGCGTCCAGCACCAGATAACCGTCCACGGTATAGGTCGAAATACCTTCAAAATAAGGTTTTTGCCCCCCCTGGGTGCGCTCCAGATACTCTAGAACAGCGCCGGCGGCACTAGTGGCCAAAGGCAGATCCTGACAGCCGAAACCTTCCAAGGTCGACACTTCAAAAGTGGAAAGGACCCTTCTTGTGGCTGGTTCCAACTGGAAGAACATTGAGGGGCGACCCTTGAAGCGATACTGTTCGCCTATAAGCTCCGGTATCTCTAGAGTCTCGCGGGGCACCACATCACCTTCCTGCATTTTGCCTATGCGCAGCGGTGCCAATACTTCAGCCGGGCGCAAACGACCCAGTTCCAAAATGAGATTTTCTTCCGATAGTTCGGTGACGAAAAATTCGCCGCAGGAAGCATCGACAAAAGCCAGCCCCCACTTATCGGCTTCGCGTCCACTGCCTTTGACGATGGCGGCAAGATAGTTGTTTTCACGGCTGGGCAACAGGTGCGATTCTAATACCGTCCCTGGTGTCAGTATGCGCTTTACCTGTCTTTCCACCGGTCCCTTTTCGGCACCGACAACGCCTACCTGTTCACAGATAGCCACTGAATATCCCTTCGCCAAAAGACGAGCGACATAAGCTTCGTAGGCGCGGTAAGGCACACCGGCCATGGGACAGCGTCCGTTAGGATAATTGGGCTCGGGGCGACCGGTGAGCATGATGTCGAGTTCACGAGAGGCCACCTGGGCATCGCTGTCGAAAAGCTCATAGAAATCACCGACCCGGAAGAAGAGCAAAGCATCAGGAAACTGCGACTTTACGTCCCAGTACTGTTTCATCATCGGCGAAAGCTTGCTGTCTTCGGCTGGGCCTACTGCCCCCTTCGATAGAGGGACGGCAGCATTAGATTCTTCGCCAGTCTCCGGAGCCTCGGGTGCCTTCCCTTCCAGATCTTCCGACTTATCAGAAACCCTATCTACTACTTTCTCTGCGCGCTTTGCATCTCTACTGTGGCTTTTCACCCGGTCGACTCCTCAATCAGGCCTTAAATCAGTTTTCGGACATCAATATTACCCGCCCTCGGGCGGCTAAGTTATTAAGTCTCTGGTAAACTGACTAAGCATATACAGTATAGAAGTCAAGGAATTTCTCATGGTAAGCCTTAGTAGCAGGACCTGTTTGACCCCCAGTTTGACTCGCAAGTTAACCCTCAGTCTGTCCCTTGGGCTTTCTCTCGGGCTTTCTTTGGGTCTGGTTCTCACTTCGTCAATGGCACCGGTGCAGGCGCAGATAAAGCAGGCAGTGCCCAGAGCGGTGCCGACAGCGCAGCCCAGCAAAGAAGGCGAGAAAGAAAAGGACAAAGAAAAAGAGTCGGAGAAGAAAAAAGCCGAGGCTAAACCTGAAAAGCCCGCCCCCGAACCGGTTATCGAGAACGTGGTCAGCGTTCAACCGGAAGACTTGGTGCGTGCCCCCTCCGAGTATCTCAACAAAAACGTCAAATTCAACGCCCAATTTTATACCTATAGCTCGGTAGCCCTTGACTACAAACCGGCTATGAGATCTTCAAAAGATTATTTCTCTTTCTTGGTTTTGCGCCCCAATTCCCATGTGCCGCTTTCCGAGCTGAAATTGGCCATGCCCATTCCCAAAGACGAAAAGAGCCCGCAGAGCACGCTTTTGCAAAATCTAAAAGACAAAGACGAAGTGGAAGTAATTGGCAAGGTCTTCTCGACTGCTCTGGACGAGCCCTGGGTAGATGTTTTGAAGATAAAGCTGGTTAAGCAGGCTCCTGAAAACAAAAAAGATGAAAAAGCCAAAACCAATTAAGCCAATAAGTGGTAAATCTATTTAAGTGAAAGTAAAAGAGGTATAGGAAAGAGCGAATGGTTACCCCAGAATCAGCGGTCAATGTCAAGAATTTGCTCAATGCCCTGAACGGCAAGCACGGTATTCTCGGATGCATACTGGTTGCTCGCGACGGTTCGGTTGTCTCAACCTCGCTGCCTGCCGAAATCGATATCGGTACAATCGGTGCCCTTTCCGCCACGCTTTTTTCCAACAATGATGTTTCCATTCAGCGTATGAACCGCGGAAACCTAATACAGATGACCCTCTTGACCGATCAGGGCATTTTGCATTTCTATGAAGCAGCCAATCACTATCTAGTGGTTCTTACCGCCAAGGGGCAGCGCATCAATCTTGAAGGTTTGATTCGTTCAGTGGAAGAACAAGGCAAGAGCCTAGAAACGATCATCGCTTAAGCTCATATAATAAAGATATAGCGCTTTGTGCCTTAGCACGGGAGTCTGGAGTGAAGATCAAACCAAAAGCCCTGGCACTTGCCTGTACCTGCCTGCTAACCCAAATTAGCTGGGGTATTGGGCTTGAGGCTGCCTTGGCTGCACGTTTTATCGACTTGAGCGGCAACTGGACCGAAAAGTATGTCAATACACTTTCAGATGCCGGGGTGATTCCGGCTGAGAGCGACGGCAAGTTTCGCCCGCAAGAGCCCATAACCAGAGCCCAGCTGGCGCTTTGGCTGGTCAAGACCCTCAATATAGAAAATCAGGCTGTAAACGGTCCCCCGAGCTTTCCCGATGTTAGCCCAAGCAGCGCCGAATACAAAGCAATCGAGATTTGTAAGCAGAACAATTTCATGACCGGCTATCCCGACGGCTTTAGACCAAAGCAGACTATGCAACGGGGTGAAATGATTTCAGTCATTGCCCGCAGTCTCGGCGCCGCCACCCCAGATGACGGCACTATCGCCAAGGCCCTGGCCGGCTTTAGCGACAAAGCCACAATACCAAACTGGGCCCGCAGCGGCATTGCCCAGGCAAAAATTGCCGGAATCTTGGTCTCGGCCGATAACAATGCCACTGCCAAAGCAGTAGCTGTGGCAACCAGAGGCGATGCGGCGGCTATTTTAGCCAAACTTTCAGACTATAAAAGCGACCAAGCCGTCAAACAAGCCCTCAACTATCAAGGTATGGACGGCGCCACTCGCACCCCCGCAGGCAATAGCCAGGCCGCTCCCAGCGCTTCCGCACCGCCCGGCGCCTATACAAATAACTCTCCTTATAATGGCGCCGGCTTTTCCAATAATCTCTCCAGTAATCCTTCCGGGAACCCTTACAACAATATCGCGCAAGCCCAAGGCGGTCCAAACTTTCAAGGTCAAATCCAACACCAAAACTACACGCCGCCCAATCAAGGCTATCCCCAGCCCGGTCAACCAGAACAGTTCAGTTCGCAACCGCCGCCCCAGTTTTATCAAGGGCAGCCTCAATATGGAGGCTATCAACAACAACAGCAGCCGCTTTCCGGCCGGGTGGTGATGGTGGGAGCCGGCACCCAATTGCCTGGTACTTTGCGCAATTCTTTAGACTCGGGCTCAACCCAAGTGGGCGAACCGGTAGAAGCAACACTTAGCGCCCCGGTTTATTCAGGTGGAGTAGAAGTAATTCCCGCCGGCTCAAGAGTTTTGGGCTCGGTGACCAATGTCGTCTCATCCAGACGCTTTCGCTTTGGCGCCAATGGTCGCATCGATATGCGCTTTAATATGGTTGAAACGCCCGACGGCAGAAGGTTCCCTTTATCGGCTTCGGTAAACGACACCCAGCTCAAACTGGTCGGCGGTTCGACCGCCGGACGCGTGGGCAAAGGCGCCCTGACCACGGCGGTGGGAGCCGGTTCCGGCGCCGCCCTCGGCACCGCTCTTGGTGCTATCGTCGGGGCCACCTCCAACGGGCAAGTCGGCAGAGCCACAGGCATGGGCGCTGTCTTTGGCACCGCCATCGGTGGCGGGCTAGGGCTAGTAGGTGCCGGGGTGCGAAAAGGCTCGGAAGTGATCATCAAAGCAGGTACGCCGATGCCCATACAGCTGGACGAATCGATGCAGGTCACCACAGGCGGTGGCGGTGCACCGATGGGCGGACAATTTCAACCCCAATATCAACAACCGCCATATCAGCAGCCCCAATATCAACAGCCGCCTTATCAGCAGCCCCAATATCAACAGCCTCAATATCAACAGCCTCAATATCAACAGCCGCCTTATCAGCAGCAGCCTAATTACAGCAACAATCCCTACAATCAATAAAGATGTTCGGTAAAGATAATCGGTAAAGATGTTCGGTAAAGATATTTTGTAGAGATGTTCTGGAAAAACTAGTCGCCACCCCAACGGCGATGTCGTCTTTTAAACTCATCAATGGCTTGGTCGAAGCACTCCGGCGTAAAGTCAGGCCAGAGTGTTTGGGTAACAAAGATCTCGGTATAGGCCGATTGCCAGAGCAAATAATTTGATAAGCGCATCTCGCCGCCGGTTCTAATCAATAGTTCGGGGTCGGGCAGACGCGATGTATAAAGGCTTTTGCCAATCAAGTCTTCAGTGATATCGTCTGCAGCAAGCCGACCTTCTTTCACGTCTAAAGCGATCTTCTTCACCGCTTCAGTAATCTCTAGACGCGACCCATAGTTAATCGCCACCTGCAAATTGAGCCCGGTATTGGCTTCACTTTGCTTAGTGGTCTCTTCCATAGAGCGACGCAGCGACTTTGGTACGCCTTCCATATGACCGATGAAAGAAAGACGAACATTGTTCTGTGAGAGTTCGACAAATTCGCTCTCTAAGACCTGGCTGAACAATTCGAAAAGATATTTCACTTCTTCGCTGGAACGCTGCCAGTTTTCGCTTGAGAAAGCATAGACGGTCAAATATTCAAGCTTGAGAGCGCCAACATGACGCACCAAGCGCTTCAAGCTCTTGACACCTTCCTGGTGCCCTTTCAACTTGGGCATGCGGTGATTTTCGGCCCAACGTCTATTGCCGTCCATAATGACGGCAACATGCTTGAGCGGCAGGGGCTCGCTCTTTTCAGCCGCCCTACTGGCGTCAGGCTTCTCTAATTTGCCTAAGTGAAACTTGCTCATGAGCCAATTCTACTCCTTATGCCTCTTCCTCCCGGCGAATTTCACAGCGACTTTACTAATTTCCATCATTCTTGTAAGTTTGAGCCAGGAGGCGAACTTGTTTTTAAAACCTACTTTACTGATTAACGGCGACATAACAGATATAGACCTGGCAGATCTGAAAGTCAGGGGCATCAAAGGGCTGATTCTCGACCTAGACAGCACTTTGATAGCGCCCAAGACCGCCGAATTGACCGACGGACCGGCACGTTGGCTGGAAGCAGCGCGGCGTGACTTCAAAGTGGCCATCGCCAGCAATAATAAGAACGAAGCTTATCTTGACCAAATCAGAGCCATGCTCGACATGACCATAATTGGTAGAGCGGCAAAACCAAGCCGCAAAGCCTTTCGTGTCCTGCTCAGCGAATTTGGTCTGAGCGCCGAAGAAGTGGCTGTTATCGGCGATCGACCCCTGACCGATATCTGGGGCGGACACAGAGCCGGAATGACTACCATTCTTGTGGGCACGCTTAAGACAATGAATGAGCCGAAGTGGAAGACAACCATTAGAAATATGGAAAGAATTTTCATCCGCTGCTGTTAAAAATCACTAATGCGCCCTTGGCTAGAGCATCAATAAGTTGCAAGTAATTAGCAACAATTGTTGTAATATAGGGGTCATGCGCAGAGAAACAGTCATTTTGAGCCTCAGCACGGCACTCTTATCGAGTGCTGCCGCAGCCCAAGCAGGCGAAAAATTGTATATATCATCTGCCACTTCTTTTGCCCCGGGTGCGGTGCGCAATCTGACGCCCATAGTGTCACCGGTGACACCACCAGCCGCTATGAAGAGCGCCGGTCAGAAATCACTAGAAAGAGGTCTGGCTGAAAAGAAAAAGGGCAATACCAACCAAGCCCTCATCTGTTTTTTGCAGGCCAGCAAAGAAGACCCCAAGTTAACCAAAGCCTTTTACGAACAAGCCTTGATTTTCAGAGACCGCGCCTATGTCAAACTGGCCGAATCATCGCTCAATCAAGCGCTTTCTATCGATCCTAATTTTCTGCAAGCCAGACTTTTGCTAGCTGCTATAAAGTTGGAAAACGGCCATGTGGGCACAGCCAGCCGAGAGCTAAACAAAACCTTGGGGCTTGAAGAAAAGGCAACCGCATTACCGGTTAAGAGCGAAGCCAGAGCTGAAATCAAAGTAGAAAGCAAAAAAGAACCAGCCGCCGGCGGCGATAACTGGACCGAAAGACTGCGCTTTCTAAATGAACACGGCACAAACAGTCTCAAGCCCGGCGAAGCTTTTATGTTTTCGGAAGAATCGGGCGAGGCACTGCTTATCTTGTCTGATGGACGCAAGATAAGAAGACAAATTGCCCCGGCTCGCGACAACGGCGACCTGGTGAAAGAAAGGCGCCCGGAACTGCTATTGCCTAAAGAGTTTCTCTATAAGCTGAGCACCCAAAGTAAAATTGTCGAACCGGAAAGAAAGGGAGCAATAAGCGACTTTGGTGCCAGAACCCAAGTCATGGAAAACCCGCCCGAGAAGCTGGAAAAACTGACTGAGCCGGCTGCCCCCGTTAAGGCCGTCGACAAAGACATGGAAATCAATCCATACTTGCGGCATACCACAGTGGAAGAAATCGAAAAATACACACCCGGCCGAGATCTGGAAACAACAGCACCGGATGATGAGAAAAACGATGAACTGAGCCTCAAACAAGCTGAAAGCCTGCCGGAAGATGATCTTAGCGCCGGCAACGGCTTAATGAATGAGCTCAACCTTGAGGCTATTGTCGACAAAACTCAGAAATTTTTCGGCTGGCTGAAGAAGAGTTTGCATTTACCCTAAATGCTCCGCACCAAATTTAGCTAAGAAAGCTCTGCCAAGCCCCGCTCCAACCAGGAGTTGAACTTTTCCGGATACATATCCATAAAGTTGTGACCGGCCATCTCGAAAATCTCAAGGGTAGATGACGGCAAGCGCTTATGCAGGTCGACGGCATAGTGGCAAGGCGCCACCGGGTCAAAGCGACCGGCGGCTAGATGCAATGGACATTGCAAGACAGGCGGCTCGGTGAGGAAGTCTACAGCCTCAAAATTACGCATAATCTCTTCTAAGGCATGCCGCTCAGTCTCAATCAATGTGCGGGGACGAAATGACCAATTGCGGTGCACTCCGCTGGTCTTGATGGTATCAAAAGTGGTGCCCATAAAGACTCTAAAAACAAGCGATACCGGCTTGAGAACCCGCGCCGGCAAAGCCGCGGCAAAGACAACCTTAAATAGCTCGGGTCGTGTCTGCGCCATCGAGACAGAAATGATGGCCCCTAAAGAATGGCCGACAAAGGCGCAAGGGAAATTGATGTCAGCGCAATCTAAAGTCTCAAGAATATCGTCGGTATGAACAGCAAGATCTGTCGGTTCACAGGGTTCTTCACTCTCTCCGTGTCCGCGCAAATCTATGGCAAAGCAGTTATGACCAAGGTGGTTCAAAAAGGCCACCTGCGATTCCCACATCTTGGCGCTCGAACCAGTGCCGTGAATAAACAAGACGTCGCAGCCCGAGCCGGAACTATTGCTATTGCCGGCTGGGAACTTGCTAAACTTCAGCTTCATGGGCGCCTCTAGAGCAGCTCGGTGGCTTCCTCACCGCTTCTCACCCATTCGGGTGGCGCTTGCAGCTTGACACCGGCCAAATCCAGCAGGCGATAAGCGATATCGAAGGAAGCATTAATATGATCTAGTTGATGGGCGGTGGGCAAAGGAGCCGGTTCGCCGTCGGAACGCAGACGAAGATTTTCGACCACAGGCACAATATCGTCGGCCTGCTCGATGTCGTAAGCCAATCCCTGGCTGACCAACATGCGGGCGGTACCAAGTTCTTGAGGCATAGGCTTGGTGATCATGTCTATGGCCAGAGGCAGTCTTCTTGCGATAGATTCAAAAGAAGTCAAGCCACCAGCTTTGGTGACCATTAAGTCGCAGGAAGCCATAACATCAGACATGCGATCATGAAAGGGCAGCACCGCCGTCGGTATCTTGTAGCGAGCCGACTCACGTTTGATGGTGTCATACAGATGCTTGTTGTGACCACAGAGGAAGATCACCTGAATCTTTCTTCTGACATTAGCTAAGGCGCGGTAGATGGAAAGCATATTGCCCCCGCCTGCCCAACCGGCATTAATACAGATGGTGGGCAGCTCGGTATCGAGATTGAGGCGGGTACGGAACTCAGAAGGGGTGCAGGAGGCAGGCATGCTGAAATCAGGATGAACCGGCATACCCATGATAGCTATGCGATTCTTCTCGATACCCAAGTCAATCAAACGCTTTTTAGCTAGGTCGTTGGGAACGATGGTCAACTCAGAATCTTTGTTGGCCCAACCGCTCCAGAAATCACCATTGGGATCGGTAACAACCGTGATTAGACGGCTCTTTTTCTTCAGACCGCATTCCTTAATGGCTCGGGCGAGATACTGGTTGGTCATAGGGTGCACCGACACCACCACATCTGGTGCCAATTGGCCAACGTAGCGATTGAGATAAGGTCTGGTAATCTGCCAACCAAATTCAGAATCATTTGGCTTGAAAGTTTCAATAAACCAATAGTAGTACTTCATCGCCTGCTGCTGATGGCGCAGCAAGTAGTTATACAACTCGACAAATCTGCGGTTAATCGGGTGAGATTTCTCGACGATGTTCTCCACATGAATTTCTACAGACTGATCAGGCTTGCAGTTATCAAGCAGATATTGCATGGCGGCATGTATGGCCTCAGTGGCGCTGCGATGTCCGCCGCCGGTGTCCGAGAAAACCAAACAAATTCTTTTTGTGGAACTCTTCTTATCGGAGCTGGATTTCAAAATTACTTCCTCTGTTACGACCAAGTCGGCGCCTGGGGCGATCGCCTGTAGGCTTTATATCTCGGACAAAAAGGTACTTTTCTGCTAAACTAAACTGATCTCCGACTAATGATCCAACTAAATGTACCATCAAACCCGGCAAAAACCGCACTGGCCTGATAAAAATTCTTCTTTCGTCGCGTTTAGCAATCGGGTCGCCAAAGTGAAGACGGGTCTTGCGGCAGCAATACTGGCTTGTACCCTGACAAGCTGTGCCACCCTTCCAGCTCTTGCAGATAGCTCGCGCTTGACTTCACTGCAAAGCGATAAAACTTCTTCTTCCCTTGTGTCTCAATCGGTGCTTAATCATTTCGAGAGCCTTCCAGCCGGAAGACAATTGAAACAAAGCCCGACCGATGTCAAGATTTACGAATACGACCACGAACCACTGGGCGATCGCACACCCTTTCTGATGGTGCACGGACTGCGCGGCGAGTTCTATCATTATTTCCGCTGGCAGAAAGTGGCGGAGAAACTGACCAAACACAAAGACTTCAACGCAGCTTACAAAATCTATATGTGCCGCTATTCGAGCCTCGACCGTATAGAAACCGTGCTGCCGATGTTCAAAGAAGCTTTCAACAAACTCTATGAAGTTGGCGGCAAAAAACCAATTGCCATAATGGCTCTTAGTATGGGCGGCAATTTAACCTATGAAGCATTCACCGATGCCAACATTGAGCCAAAAGTGAAGATGCTCTTCACCATGGGAACACCTTTCCACGGCTCGCCGCTTTTCTGTAAAGACTGGCGCGCTTACACCGTCTACAAAAGACTTTCCTGGCCCTGGAGCCGTATAGACCATAACCTAGCCTTTGGTCTGTACTTTAGAAAGAATCCCAATCTGCAAAAAGATCTGACCTGGGATAATGCCGACGGAGCCATTCCCGATGTTGGTCGTTTCTGGTCTAAACTGCCCTTCGGACCGAGCGGCAAACTAACCATCGAAAATACTGAAAACAAGAGATTGGCAGCGGTAAACAGCATCAAAACCGCCCGCGAAAAACTCATCACCTATGGTGGCTACATAGTCAATCCTTATTTGCAGCCACGGGCAAAGCGCTATCTCGAAAACGCTTTTCTCTATCCACTTTTCCTAGTCTCCACTTCCTTCCCTGCCCATATGGCCAGAGAGCATCCGGTCTTGGAATATCTCAATAGAGACATCGCCAACTTCCAGGTGCCTAAGTCTGTAGCCAAAGCAGCCGGTACACCCTTTGTCTTTGTCATGAACGACGGCATCACGCCGGTTTCCAGCGCTATTTTCCTGCCGCCGGATTTGGCCAAAGAACAATGCGTTTCAAAAGAAGCCGAGCTGGAAAAAATCAAGTCGCGCCTAGATGTTGGCAAAGCCCGAGTTTTCCGCAATGTCGATCACCTCACTTTTATCGACGGCGTCAGACCGGTTAATCCAATTCAGGCGGCTGTGCAAAACCATGTCAAAGACGAAATAAATCCGCACGAACCGCAAAAGGAAATTTTCGACTGGATTTTGCAGGATATTATGGCTTTCGATGCGCCAGACACAGGCAAACTGGCCAAGAAAGAACTAAATCAACAAGAAGCAAAGCCAACCGAATAAGTTCTTGCGTTTGCATTTAGAACTTGGTAAGTTCTTGCATTTAGAACTTTACTTTGCGCAATTTTCGATTGACCGACATTGCCTTCTTACATATCATCGATTTAGCAGTAGAGAGAAATCGACAATTATGTTCAGCTTCAGCGCCAACCACAATGACAATGACGACCGCCCACCGCGGTTCACTTTGTCATGTTTGAAGCGATAAATTAACTAAGACCATCGACTAGAGAGCCGCAACTAAAGAAAAGTTGCGGCTTTTTTGTGCTTTTTAAAAGGAGAAGAAAAATGATAGAACAAAATGGCTATATAGAAACCATAAGACAAATGGGGCAGCTGGTCTTTTTCAAGCTGCGCACCCAAGGCAAGACCTGGCAGCTGGTGAGCGAACGCCCCGAGATCATTGCCGCAAGCAAAACCATGCTGGCAGAGACCCCGGTGCGCATCATAGGCAAGCTCGTGCAAGAACCAACAGAAGAAATTGTCTTGGAAGAGTTGGAGATCTTGGCTCGACCAAAGAGCGCGCCGCCTGTAGAAATCAGCAAGAATAACAAAATAGAAAATCTCAATCTGGAAACGCTATTGCAGTACCGTCCACTCACCTTGCGCAATACCAAGGTGCGGGCCATTTTTAAAGTGCAAGCAGAAATTGTGAGGGCCTTTAGAGAATTTCTGCAAAGCCGGCGCTTTATCGAAATACATTCTTCCAAGCTGGTTTCCACCGGCACCGAAGGTGGTGCAAACCTCTTTCAGCTGGAATACTTCGGAAAAACCGCTTTCTTAGCGCAAAGCCCGCAGTTCTACAAACAAATCATGGTCGGCGTTTTTGAGCGCGTCTTCGAGGTGGGGCCGGTCTATCGCGCCGAAGAACATGACACCTCAAGGCATCTCAACGAATATATCAGCCTCGACTTTGAAATGGGCTTTATTGAAAGTATGCAAGATCTAATTGCCATGCAAGAAGGCTTGCTCAAGCATATATTTGCCCATTTGAAAGAAAACTGCCCAGAAGAACTGGCTCTTTACGGAGCTAGTCTGCCTGAACTTGGTGCAATTCCACAAATTGAATTGGAGCAAGCCTTGTTCTTGCTTGAGCGGCAATATGGCTATAAAAGCCAGGAAAACGATCTGGGGGCAGAAGGAGAAAAACTCTTAGGGCAATATTTTAGAGAGAAGGAAAAGTCTGAACTGGTCTATGTCACCAACTATCCCTGGTCAGTACGCCCATTTTATGCAAAGAAAAGAGGCGCCGGCGGATCAGGCAGTTTCGACTTATTGATGGGTGGTATGGAAATCACCACAGGTGGTGAACGCACCCATGAATACGAAGAACTCCTGCAGGCGATGACTGAAAGAGGACTGAAGTCTGAGAGTTTCGAAGACTATCTCTTGGCCTTCAAACACGGCATGCCGCCGCATGGCGGTCTAGCGATAGGACTAGAGCGCCTGACAAGGCAGGTGCTGGGATTGGCTTCGGTCAAACAAACCTCGCTCTTTCCCCGCGACTGCAATAGACTCAGTCCATGACCGAGCTAATGCGGTCGGCTATGGCCCGAGCAAATTGGGCAGCCGAGCCGTCTTTCATCGAAAGAAAGAGAGACGGCTCGGTGAGCTCGAGTTCCATCAAATAATCGACACCGTCTTGCCTAACCACATCGACCCGAGCATATAAAGGCGTCTCAGAAAGAGTGCTCAAGGCCAACCGGGCAAGCTCCAACTGTTCCGGCAAAGCAACAGAAGGCGACTCACCGGCATGACCAGCGGCAGCCAAAATTTGAAAGGGTGCCTTACGCACGCAATGACTGAATACTCCATTGATATAAACCAGAGACTTTTCACCCTCGCCCTCGACGGCGTTAAAATAAGGCTGCACCAGACAGTCGCCGACCTTTTGCAAAGTCTCTATATGAATCAGAGCTGCCGAGTTGTCTTGTCCATTTCTGAACTTAGCCACGCCGCTTGTGGCGAGCCCAATAGCCGGTTTAACTATGTAGGCATCATAGCCGGATGGAAGCTTGAGCAAGGTGGACTGATCAGTTTGTTCACCCTGCTTGCAGAGATAGGTTGGACAAATACGCACCCCGCGCTCTGCCAACCTAAGCAGATAACTTTTATGCAAGTTTGGCAAGACCAAGGCGAGCGGGTTCAAGAGTAGACTTTGCCGCGAGAAGGCTTCGAGCTTGGCGCAGAACTCTTCGAAATGTTTGTGATAATTCCAACAAGACCGCAAGACCATAACTTTTGCCCGGACAAGGTCAGAGTGGTCGCCACGCCAGTCAATTGTTTTGCAACGCAGACCCATCTCGGTAAGCTCAGCCAGGGCGAGGTTGTCGTCAGGATCCCCTGCCGGCAGATCTTCATAGCTGAGAAAAACCACATCCAGGGCTATTTTTTTCCACCAAATCACTCCAAATTAACTAGATATCAGACTAAACCATGCCGGGCTGTATGGGCAAGCCAAAGTCTAGACCATTTTATGTAGATGGCTTAAGGACTGCCAAGCCCGGAAAAGATATTATTGACTTCTCACCGAACACTTTCAGGCCCATAAACAGCCCCGTTTCAGCTAAGCATTCATGCTCTTCAATTCACTCAATTATGCTGTTTTTCTGCCCATTGTCTTTGCCCTCTTTTGGCTAAGTAAAGACAAATGGCGAGTCTGGATCTTGCTTATCGCCAGCTATATTTTTTATATGAGCTGGAAACCGGCCTTTATTCTGCTCATCATTGGTTTGACCGTCGCCAATTACTATCTTGCTTTTGCCATCGCCGGCGCCCCAGATCAAAAGGGCAAGAAAAAATGGCTCACAGTCTCTGTGGTGGGCAACCTGCTTACTCTGGCATTTTTTAAATATGCCTATTTCTTCAACGACACTCTTTCAGCCATTTTAAAATCCTGCGGACAGCCGGCAACCAAGCTGCCTTTCGATATTGTCCTGCCCCTAGGTATTTCTTTTTTTGTTTTTGAATTTATTCATTACACAACCGATGTTTATCGCGGACACCAGCCCATTCGCTCCTTCCCAGCCTTTGCTTTATTTGCCAGCTTCTTCCCTACTCAAATAGCCGGACCAATCAAAAGATTCCAAGACTTCATTCCGCAATTCTTAGCGCCGGCCAAGCTTACAGTAAAGAGTTTCGACAACGGCATTAGTCTCATCCTGCTTGGTCTCTTCAAAAAGGTCTTGATCGCCGATAATCTGAGCTTTTTCGTGCAGGGCGGATTCAGCCAACCAGAACTATTCAGCGGCTTAGACCTCTGGATTTTTGCCTATGCTTTTGCTTTCCAAATTTACTTCGATTTTTCCGGTTATACAGATGTGGCCCGTGGCTCGGCCATGCTCTTTGGCTATAAAGTGCCAATCAACTTCAATTTGCCTTATCTAGCCGCCAATATCGCTGAGTTTTGGCACCGCTGGCATATCTCGCTATCTACCTGGTTGAGAGATTATTTGTTTATTCCGCTGGGTGGTTCGCGGGTTTCAAAACTACTCAACTATCGCAACTTGATCTTGACCATGACCTTGGGCGGGCTCTGGCACGGTGCCGCCATGCATTTTCTGGTTTGGGGTCTCTATCATGGTCTTTTACTAGTCGGGCACAAGCTCTTTCAAGCAGGCAAAGACAGCCTGCCAGCTCTGAAAAACATCATAGACAGCAGCATGGGCAAATTCGCCTCAGTCTTGCTCACCTTTCATGCGGTGGTTATCGGTTGGGTTTTCTTCCGCGCCGAAACCAGCACAATAGCTCTGGAAATGCTCAAGCGCATGTTTACCCTCAGCCCCGCTCTAGACAACGGCGAGAAAGTTTCGATGTTGTTGACCCATATCAATTATCCCCTGATTTATCCAACCATCTTTTTGATCTTGCCGGTACTAGCGGTAATGCACTATTTGTCTGGCTTGGTAAGCGGTATCGATCTAAACAAGAAAGTACCGAGGTTTTGCAAAATAGGTTATGCCTTTGCCCTGATGTTCTTGATTCTTGTTTTCTCGCCCGACAAATCACCACGCTTCATCTATTTCCAGTTTTAAAGCTATGCAAACTTCTATAGACAAACCAAAACTAGATGACGACATGAAAAGTGAAAGCTTTGCAGCAAGCTTTGTCATTCAAGGTTTTGTCTGTCTAGTTGTTCTAGATTTACTGCTGCGTTTTCTAGGAACAGCCGGTTATCTGGGCTTTAACCCGCTCAGGGTTTCGCACCGCTCTTGGGTCTATTGGAATGAAAGAGAATTTTTGCTGGATGCTAAGGCAAGCAAGCAAAAGCCCTTGAACACTGCACTTTTCGGCTCATCACTAATGATGTCGGCCTTACATGGCGGCGACGCAGTCTATCTAAACAAACCACAAAATGTCACCTTACACCATAAAAGCCAACTGTTCAAAGACTTGGTGGAAAAGCGCAGCGGTAAAAGCGATAACAACTTTGCCTTTGCCCTTGGTGGAGAAATGGTTTCTGATGCCTATATTCTTTTTAAAGGCATGCTTGAACAGGGTCAAGGTTGCCGCCCCGAAAAGCTAATTTACGGCATTGCTCCGCGCGATTTTATGGACCATGCACTGCCATCGGTGACAAGCACAGAAATTTATCGCTATATGCGCCGGGTGACCGACCTTGCAGAAATAGAAAAGCAGGCCCGCACAAGCCCCACTGAAAAGCTGGAACTTTGGCTGAGCAAGCTTAGTTATATCTACCAACACCGAGAAGAGTTTCTCTATCTGCAAAGCCGCTATGCCAAATTTATTTGCCGAAAATTGCTGGGCGCAGGCGATCTAGACCTGGTACATGCCCCCATGCATATTCGCAAGCAAGCATTTCTAGAATTACCCGAAGACAGCGCGCCCAATGAAGTGATCGTCACACCGCCAGTCGGGCCTGAGCCCTATGTCGATAATAGCTCTGAGTATCGCAATCGCTATCGCAAATATCGTGAATATCAATTTGCCGAACAGCTCGGCTATCTTGAGAAATTACTGCAACTGGCTAAAGCTAATAATACTGAAGTGATTTTGGTCAATATGCCCCTGACACAAGCGAATATGAATCTGATGCCCAGCGGCTTTTACCAAAATTATTACAACCGGGTGGAAAACCTGGCTAGGCTCAATGGCGCCAGATTGCTTGACCTGAACGATCAAAAACTCTTTCCTATTGAGTACTTTGGCGACGGTGTACATATGAACACTCGGGGCGGGAAAAGATTCTTTGAAGTCTTGGTGGACAAGCTTTTCCAGACAGAAAAAGCACCGCGACCAGAGATAAAGCCCGCCACTTAAGCCGCTTTCAGCGCGCCAAGCTTTCGACTTTGTCAAACTTTTCTTGCGACTCTTCTGCGGCGACCGAGAAAAAGGTTTCTATTGGTTATAATCGAAATATACAGGAATCCCAGGACTGATCATGCCAAACTCATACACACCTATCGAAGCACTCTTGCAAGACCTATGCCAGGCCGCCGATAAGGGCGATTGCTTGCAGGTTGAGACCATCTATAATCAGGCTCTATCTCAGGCTCGTACTGCCTTTGGCGAAGAGAGAGCACCGCTTTGCCTCTTGCTCATGTGTAAGTCAATTTGGTTCCATAAACACGGTCAATTCGACCTGGCAGAAGCTTTCAATCGCAGACTGCGAGACATTTTGCGCAACTATCATTTCGCTGTACCGGCACAAGAAGAAAAAGCTCTTTAGTCTCTCAAGAGTTTTCAAATATTTGATAAAGCTCTTTAGTTAGTCTTTAGTCTCTTTTGCAATACCCTGGCACAGTCATACTCCATATAAGTGATGTTGCCATTCTCTATGACATCATTGAGAAGCTGATCTGCTTCGGCAAGCAATTTGTCGCGCTCGGCAGTATTGGCTGCAAGCGAGGCATCAGCCACATATTTTACCGCCAGGTAAAAATTAAATTCGGTAAGTCGGCTCATGTTTCTTGCCTTTTGCCGAGCGATAAGCAAAAGTTGGTCTTGCTTTGCCGCATTGTCTGCTACTAGATACAAAAAGACAGGGCAGGGCCAGTCTTTCCTTGTCAGCTTCAGGGATGGATCTTGCAATTGCTTGTCGGCCATCTCTTTTAAGGCTTTGAGACCAGCTTGATCATGCTGGCAACGAAGCGCTAGTGCTTTGATTATTAAGGCATAGTCGACCTGACTTAATTGCCAGTTTTTGTTTTCACTGAGCACTTTGTCGGATAGCCGCTTTGCCTCTGCATAGTCACCTAGAGCTAAACAGTGCATAGCCAGACTTACCAGACTATTCGGAATCGTTTCAGACTGCGCTCTTAAAGCAATCAATTTCAAGGCTTCTTCTCGCCGACCACACTCTGCCATTAGTGAATAATACTGACTCTGCGCTCCCTTATCGTCTGGGTATGCCTGCAGCCGCGCTTCCGCCACACGCAAGGCAGCAGTCAACTGTCCCTGCCGACGCAAACTCAAAGCTCGCAAAAAATCGCTATCACTTTTCTCATCCAGACGAGCTAGAGCCTTAGCATCTTGTCCAGCCAAATCGTATAAATTGAGCGCTAGATGCGCCAGTCCTTTATGGTAAAGGGCATTAGCCTTTGTCGATTCTTTGGCAGATGTCTGTATGATGCGCTCGGCGTCGGCAATTACTTGTCTATATCGGCCAAGCTCAAACTCAGCATTGATGCGATAAGGCAGCACATCAACAAAATCGGCACCAAGCCTGAGAGCTTCGTCAAAATCTAAACATGCTTTTTCTTCTTCGTGCAAATCAATAAAGAAACGTCCTCTATAGATCAAGCCGAGCTGATTGTTTGGGTTAAGCTTGAGAAATTGCTCGCTGAGACTGAGGGCGTCGGCGGCACAACCATCTTCGAAACGCCGCAGGGCTAAAGCCAATTTATAGTTACCGCGCAAATCGAGGGGCGCCCAGCCAACCACAAAGAAAAGCATGAGAAAGAGTGCGGTCAGCCAAGCCCAAGAAACAATTCGCTCTAGACGACTATAGGCGCTTGTGGTGCGCAAACAAAAGAAACCAAGCAAGAAACCGCTGAATAAACCACCGACATGGCAAGCCAGGGCACCACGATCAGCTGCACCACTGACAATACCAGCCACAAAAGAAGTGACAGCCAGACCTAGCCCTATCAAACCCCATCTAGTCAAACTCGGTCGCACCACTTCCCATTTCTGCAAAATAGAAAAAGAAAGCGCTGAGCCGACAAGACCAAATATAGCCCCGGATGAACCAGCTCCCGAGCTTATCGGCACAAGCAAAAGACTGAAACAACCTGAGGCTAGACCGGAAAGACTGAAAATCAAGGCAGTACGCCAAAATCCATAGAATCTCTCCACCTGGGGACAGACCAAGCCGAGCACAATCATGTTGCATAAAAGATGCAAGAGCCCGAAGTGCAAGAAATTGGAAGTGAAAAGCCTCCAGGGTTCGCCGGTGAGAACACGCGGACCATAACTGGAGCCCCATTTGACCATTTCCATCGAATCAGGTCTGATGAGACTGGCGGTGCCGTGGCTGACCACAAAAGCAGCAAAAACAAGTAAATTCAAACCCACTAGCATTTGGGTCAAACTAAACTTTAGGGGCTCTCTCGGCAAGTGGACCTGCTTTCGCTTCCGTCTATACGGTTCCAGCGTTTATACGGCTGTTCTCTCTCTATTTTAACTTTAGCGAAAAATCGGAGCCCTTGCTTTTTGGAAGTCTAGCCTGGTGCTATGCTTTAGGTCTGTTAAGGGAATTGACCAAGCAACGAAGGTTATCATGAGATTTACCAGTATTCTACTTGCCTCCTGCGCCGTTCTTACTCTCAGTGGCTGCGCCAAGAAGGAAGCCGTGGTAGCCGGGAAATGGGGCTATATAGACAAGCAAGGTCAATTTATCATCTTGCCTCAATTCGACTCAGCTTCCGAAATTAGCGACAAAGGGGCGCTGGTCTTCACCAACAAACATTTGATGCGTCTCGACCCCGAAACCAAACAAGAATCGAAAATACCAGTCGGTCCGGAAGACAAAGCCGAGCTGCCGCCGCTGCCTGAAGTTCGTGCGGCTGAAGCGGGCACCGATACTTATAAGATTTTGGAAGGCGAAGCAGTAATCTTCGACCCCGCCGACAAAGAGCGTGAACTACCTTCAATTTTCCCTGAAAAAGGCAGTGCCTGTGTGAGATTCGGCGACAAGTTCGCCTTTATCGGTCCAGACGGCAAATTGTCAGGTGCCATATTTGACGAGGCGCGCCCCTATCAAGAAGGCAGAGCGGCGGTCAAACAAAATGGCAAGTGGGGCTTTATCAACAAAAAAGGGGTGATGGTGATTCCGCCTCAGTACCTCGATGCCGGCTCTTTCAGCCATGGCTTGGCGCCTGTCAAGCAGAAGTCGGAAGAAGAGAAATAAATCAGAGCAAAAATAAGCTAGACCCAAATAAGCCGGAGCAAGAATTTCAGACAAGAAAATTCTAGACCGGATACAAAATGCCGGGTCGAGCAAAGTAAACATAGGGAGCGAAAACAAAGCCGGTGAGAGCCTCTAGATCTCGGGCATAGCTTTGCAACTGTTCTCTATGACGACGGGCTTGCAATTCGGGTCCCGCCTCTAAATGATCTGTCTTATAGTCGACTATATACCAAAGACCATCTGCACCTTCAAAAACCAAGTCGGGTTGCCGCTTCTTGTACTCTTCGCCATAGCTGTCAATCAAATAGGTCATTTCTTTGAACAATCGCGGTGAGCTCTGCACCAGTTCAAAAAGACGGCTTCCATAATAAGTATCGAGCAGTTTCAGACCTTCTTGTAAAAGACGTTTCAGTACAGGCCCGTGAGCCATATGAAAGCTTTGTCCAAAGGCAATGTCGCTGACATAACGCCTTAAGAAGTCTTCGTCAGGTCTGGTTCTCGCCGGCAAATTTTCCATAAGCTGGTGAAAGAAAGTACCAAGGAAATTGGAAGAGATCAGTTCGCGGTCGAAGCCTTCATCGATAGCTATATCGGCACGCCTGCCTCTGGCTGTAATGCGAGTCAGACCGAGGGTGTCGACCTCGGGGTCTTTAGCTGTACTGCTCATTACCGGCAAAAGCATAGCCTGAGATTTGATCTCATCTTGTATGCCCACTTGGCTGGCAAATAGCTCGCCGCTGCGCCAATCATACTGACTGAGATAAGCATTGGCCAGATAAGTATTGAAGGGCTGGTCCTGTCCTCTAAAGTTGAGTGAGGTGGCAAGCAAGCCTTGGCTAGGAGGGATATCAGCTCCGAACAAAATCGGTTGCAGCATGGTGCGGTAGTTCTTCACATTGCGCCCACCCTCTTTCACAAATAGGGCAAGATAATCGCGAGCCCGGGTCATAGCCACATAAAGCAGACGCTTCTTCTCTTCCCATTCCATTTCTTCATTGAGAAAAGCTGCTAATTTGAACCAGCCGGGTTTGTCGTTTTTGTCTTCACGTGCGGTATTAAGGGCGATACCATAGTAGGGATGATAAATACACTTATCTAAAAGAGCCACTCTGCCGCCCGAAAGACAAGGCAAAGCGACAGCGGGGAACTCCAAGCCTTTAGAAGCATGTATGGTCATTATCTTTACCGAATCTCCGCCATCGAGCGGAGCCTCACTCTCGCGCACACCCAGTTGCCGCATCTTAGCCAAACGATCGGCAAACTCACCGGCACTAATGTGGTCGCATTCGGCAGTCATCTGCAAGAGTTTCCAGATATTGCGTGAACGCTGCCTGCCGTCGGGCGCAGCCAAGAGTGCCAGATCAAAGGCAGTGTCGGCAACTATCTTGTGCAAAAGTTCATCGAGCGGCAAAAGAGCGGCATCCTCAATCAAGCGCTTGAGCAAACGCACGGTTTGACCATAAAGGTCTGGTCTTTCCTCGCTTTTGGCGAGCAACTTTTGCCAAAGCGGCTGGCGCGTACCATCAGCCAGACTATGGATAAGATCATCGGTAAGCGAACAAAAGGGCGATCTCAAAACAGCCAGTAAGGCATGACCGGTTTCTTGCGGATTATCGAGAAAGCGCAGCAAATTTTCAAAATCAAGAACCTCTTGGCGCCGCAAAAAGCCGCTGCCGCCAAAGACAACAAAAGGAATATTGTGCCTGGCGAAGACCTTTTCAAAATGCTGAAAATCACCGTTTCTTTGCACCAGTACGGCAAAGTCTCCGAAATTGAGAGTGCGCCTAGCCCCGCTTTTCTCTTCTATCTCAGAGCCGCTGGCAATTTTATGCTTGATCCACTGTGCCACCATCTGTGCTTCAAACTGCGCCTTATCGCCTGGATATTCTTCGTCTTCGACAAAACGGACAATATCGACATGATTCTCAGAGGCATTGTTTTCATCTAGAGGTCGCGCGGCATTCAAAGCTTCAAAAGAAGCGACATAGGAAAGAATGGCAGGATCTGAATCAAAGACCTTTTCAAAAACAGCATTAACAAAGCCCACCACATGCGGATGGGAACGGAAGGATGCAGTAAGCTTGGTGACCAGACTCTCACCTTTCAATGCCGGTAAGCCCTGCCTGAGAGCATCACGCCATTTATTGAAAGTGGCAACATCGGCGCCCTGAAATTTATAAATAGACTGTTTATCATCGCCGATCAAGAAAATACGAGTAGACTCTCCGGCAAGCAGACTAAGCAAGCGAGCCTGCAAATCGTTGGTGTCTTGAAACTCATCAACCAAAAGGGCATGCAAACGCTCGGCAAAGAAAGCGCGAGCACGAGATTGAGGGGCAGAGAGAGCCTCAATTGTCATGGCAATCAGGTCGTTATAGTCGACCGAGTTCAACTCGGCTTTAGCACTTTGATAGCGCTCTAGTGCCATACGGTAGAGACTGACTATACCGAGGATACCCTCAAAACCCTCTTCATCGAAAGTATTGAAGCTAGGCTCGAATTTTTCAATAAAGTCTTGGCAAAGTGCCTTGAGCTCTTTCAAGATTTCTTTGAGAGCCTTAACATCATCGCCTCTGCCACCGCCCCTCATATTTATAGAGGCAGCTTCGCCAACTAAACGCCAGCACTGATCAATCTCTTGGCTAGACACGGCCAAACCACTGGCTGAAGGGGTGAGCCGTTTAGAAGCGTCGGCAAAACAGCTCAAGACAAGACGACGATTTTGTTCCATCGCATCGCTGTCTTTGGCGATAGCATTGCCTGCCGCCTCTTGCAAGAGTCTCTTCAACTTCTCACTTTGCAAAAGCTCTTTCAGGCGCTGGCGCTTTACCTCATCCAAGAGGCGACTGGCGAAGTCTCGCAAAGCTTCAAGGGCAATCTTGCCGGTCTGCAAATAGGCTTTATCGACTATCGCCAGGGTTTCATTAATCTGCATCGAGCTGCGCAACATCGACTCAAGCAAACTTTTCAGCTTATCAAAGTCAAGCACATTCAAAACAAAAAGCTCGTGCTGATGAGAAGATGTCTGAGTCTCGGCAGACTCTCCCACTTCTGACTGACTGAGGACGATATCTCTTATGGCGCCTTCAATAGCTTGAGAGAGAAGCTCTTTGGTAGTCAATTCATCAAGCATGGAAAACTGCGGGTCGATACCGCAATCAGCTGAAAACAACTTGAGGATAGACTCACATAGTGAGTGAATGGTGCCAATCTTAGCCCCATCCACTTCCAACATTGCTTCATGCCATCGTCTATCAAGACCTTGCGCCTTCTCACCTTCATCTAAGGAAAGTTGCAAGAACTTACTCTTTAGACGCGACCGCATTTCAGCAGCAGCCTTGCGGGTAAAGGTTACGGCGATGATATTAGACAAACCGGTTTCAGGGTTATTGCGCAAAATCTCCACATAGCGCTCAACCAGCACATGGGTCTTGCCAGAGCCGGCGCCGGCGGCCACCAGAACATTCTGCCCGACACTCTTTACCGCCAGTTCCTGCTCTTGGGTAAGCATTAGTCCTCCTCAGCGCCAAGCTCGGCTATGCGGCAAACAGCAGAGTGATCGCATTTTTGGCAAACTTCGCGCTTGCTGGGCGCTACCGGAAACTGCCCTTTGGCGATTTTCTCAACAAAATCAAAAATTGTTTCGCGGCTCACTTGCAAGAGATCGACTTCTTTGTCTTCAAAATCAACTTTGCCGATTCCGGCACCTTTAGAGATACTAAGATAGAGTCCGGCAGTTACTTTTCCATAAGAGATGAGTTCATTGTCGCAAGAGGCGGCAAAACTATAAATTGGCATCTGCAATTCACGTCCGGCTAATATGTCATCGTTTTTGATGGGGCTGGAACCAGATTTATAGTCGACAACACGCAAGCGCCCTTGACCATCGGCATCGATTCGGTCGATTCGTCCCCTTAGACGCAATTCCTTAACTGTACCCGGCGCCAAGGTTTCCGGGCGCTGTAAGATAACTTCGGCCGAGCGGCTGCCTAAAGCGGCATCAATTATTTCTCCGCCGAAAGAACGCTCAAAGAAAACCGGCTCGAAGCCGGTATTATCTTTGATGGCAGAGTTCATTTCTTCCTTCAAAAAACGCCTCAATCTAAAGGCTATATCTTTGCGTTCAAATTCCCAAAACTCATCGAGCTTGACCTTACGTTCAGTCTGCACCCAGTTGAGAGCGGCGGCAATACATTCTTCAAAGAATGAGAAAAGAAAAGTCTGATCAGCACTGTTAAGTCTTAGACCGCGCTCTTTCAGCCCTGCATAAAATAGCTCCAGAGCTTTGTGATAGACCTCGCCTTTCAATCTAATATCAAGTCCGGCGGTCGGTTCCTCCAGCTCTTCCTGCTTAAGTACATAAGAAACCCAGTACTGAAAGGGACAGCGTCCATAAGTAGATAAGGCGCTTGGGCTCCAGGCACTAGGCACATCTATCTTTAGCAAGCCCAAGGCAACCAGGTCGGAAAAATCGCCGCAGGCAAGTTTGCGGTTGCTCCCCCGACTCTCCGAACTGGTGCGCGCTTCCACTATCGCCAAAGGTTCCTGCAAGCGCCTGAGCAGGCGCTCGGCTTCTTCTGCATAATCTTGGGGTAAATTAGTCTCCAAAGTCTTTTGCAAGTAATCAGAGACAGAGCCGGCACCTTTGTACCAAAGCCTAGCCATGGCTAGTTCTTCTACCGAAACCGGTCTTTGCAAGGCCGCCAGACGGGGCGGCAGACAGTCGGGCAAAGCCTTAAACTGCGCGGAAGATCCAACCAGAAAAAAAGATGGCACCAACTCTTCATTAGATGATTCGAAATGGGGATAAGAGAGCAATACTTTATCTACGGCCCTTTCAAGCAAAGAGCGGTAGAGTGAAAATTCGAAAGAATCATGTTGCCTGGGATTTTCGATGTCGATGCCCAGTGAGCCCCATTTGCGCACTTCATCGCGGCTGAGCAAACCAGGGCGCTCGAGGCGACGGGGAAAATCACCCTCTACCAAACCAGCAATAATGACCACACGAAAGCGGCGATTGGCAACCAGATCGGCACCACAGACAGTGACAAATTTATCGCCGCCGGCCCGTCGCCTAAAGTTTGAATTTTCGAAAGCTTGTTCCAATCTAGTAAAGAACTGCTTATAAGAATAAAGCTCACTGCCGTATGACTCTAGCAAGAGCTCTTCTTCTCTAATTAGGTCAGCCAGCACTTTACGCAGTTCGACCAGTCCCTGATGCTCTTCCCAGGCAATGATAGGGTTGGAATATTCATCATCGGAGGGCAAGCGCAGAAGGGCATCGATAACATCTTCGACATGGGCGACATGAGAACTTAGGCTTGCTGCTTTCTGAACAACTTCGCCTTGCAAAAGAGTAAAGAAACGCTGTAGGGCTTGCGACTCTTCAGTCAAGCCTGGCTGCTTGATAAATTCAAGCCAATCGCTTTCTTCCACCACCACCGAATCCAGCGATAGACGATCTAATTTATCCACCGCTTCTTTGTCTAGGCCAAGCCATTCATGATTGCAAAAGGCACTGCGCAAAGAGCGAATCACTTCCACCCGCTTAAACTTAGAAAGGGGCAGAAAGAGCAGTCGCCTCACATACTTAATCAGGGGCAAGGTGGCAATAGGTATGGCTTCATCTGGAAAATATGGAATAGCAGCTCTTTCAAAAGCGAGCTTGACTGCCGGCAAATAACTCTGCAAAGAGCGGGTGACCACGACAATCTCAGAAGGTTCGACGCCCTGCACAAGGCAAGTCTTGACTTGCCTGGCTACTTCTTCCATTTCCAACTGTCTATCAAGAGTCGAAATAAGCTCGCTCTCCACCTCGGGCACCGACTGCTCAAACTGCGTTTCCTTGAGGGTCAGACCGCCTTCGGCAAAAGCAAGTAAGCCATTTATACTTTTCTGCTTCCAGGTATACTCATCAGACTTTAGACCTTGCGAAACATAGTCGAAAGTAATCAGAGTGCGCTCGCAATGCCGAGCCAAAGATGAAAGCACCGAAAGTTGCAAGGGACTAAGGCGGTCAAAACCGTCTACGGCAAGTAAGGCCGGAGGCGATGCCACTTTAGCCCATTGCGGCAAAATTTCACGCACTTTGAAGGCCAACTTGCGCTCGTCGTAAACATTGAGTTTCTCAAGTTCGTCCCAGTAGGCTTGATAAATTGCCGCCAACTCTTGATAGCGCGATTCGGAAGAAGCCGCCCGAGACAAAGTGGCGGAAACCTCTCGGGGCGAGAGGGCGGCACGCATCAGCTCATCTATCAACTCCAACATTTGCGCATGGGTACCGGCAAAATTAGCAATGGAGGCAAAACTATTGAGTTTTCCCAGACTTTCCACTTGCTTGATTGCCTTGAGCAAGACAGCCGGTCTCAAACCATCAGCAAGAAGATGAAAGTTAACGCCGGCCTGCCGCAATATCAAATGGCAGAGGTCGTAGAATGGCAATATCTTGACGGCACAAAGCCCGGGAGCGCCGCTTTGGCGCAAGATCTGGGCAAGCTGTTTTTCTAAGAGCCCCTTATAGCGGTGAGAGGGCACGGTTAGCAAAACCGGTCTTGTCGCCAGAGGCTGCTCGCGGCTGTGCCGCACCAGCTCCTCCAGTAACCACATGGTCTTGCCAGATCTATAGGGGCCGGTGATAAGCTCGACGCTTCTTTCGAACATTTAAAGGCAAGACAGTTAAGTGCGAGGCGGTTAAAAGCAATACTTTTTAAGAGCAATACTTTGTAAGAGCAATATAGGTCAAGCAAAACTCGTGCCCGTCGAGATTCGAACTCGAGACCTTCGGCTTCGGAGACCGACGCTCTATCCAGCTGAGCTACGGGCACACAAGTCTATGCTGCACGCTTATTATACTCTATTGCTTGAGCGCGCCGACGTCCCAAAAATAAACCATATACTCTTCACCGCCGACTGCTATGGTCTTGCCGTCATGCGACCAGGCAACCGGCCTCGCCTTAATGCCTCGAACGGCATCAGGAAAATCTTGATAGAAACGCTTCACAATCTTGCCGCTCATGACTTCCATGATGCGCGCCCCTTCTTCTCTATCACTGACAACTAAATACCGCCCATCCGGACTGAAAGACAACCTATCGCCACCCGGCAATACAGCCAGCTCTCTAAAGTCGGCACTGTCCAGCTCGACCAACTTGCCTTCCACTGTAAAGAAAGCCAATCTCTTACCATCTTGAGACCAGCGCAAATCGCCGTATGGCCAACGCTTCTGGTAGGTGCGCAAAATCTTGCCGCTCTGCGCATCGAGAATATCAAGACGGCAAGCCGATCTCTCCATACCGGTTGTTTGACAGACCACGGCCAGCTCTTTGCCCTCGGGGCTGAAACGGGCGAAATAACGCCCGCCCATACGATCGGAATGATGGAAACCATAGACTTCTTTACCGTCTTTGCTGCTGCGCACCGAACAACCATAAGGTTGGCAGACAGCCACCAATTTTCCATCTTGAGAATACTCGACCGAAGATGAGCCGACCCCCCAGGAACCGCCTAAAAGCCCGGAGCCCCCCATACTAGCCACCATCGAGACAAAGTACTGAGGATCTTGCGCATGGGTGAGAGCAGCCGTCTCAGTGATCGAAATCACTTGCTCTTCTCGCCCGCTCTGAGCATCATAAAGCTTGAGCACACCGGCACCGGCGCCGGCCACTTGCTTGCCGTCGGGCGAATAAGTAATAGCATTTATATCGTTGACTCGGCGCAGCAAGCTATTGCTGGCCAAAGAAAAACCTCCGTGCCCGACCCTCTCAGCGCCGGCGATGGTTGGATCTTGGCGCAGGCGGCGACTGAGTTCGCGCCGCTTCAGCTCTTCATCGGGGGAATAGCCCAGTACATTCAAAATACGCCCAGAGGCGACCGCCACTTGGGCAGGCGGACGATTGGCATAAGAAACCGCCAATATCTTATCGTCCGGTGAAAAATCCATGTCTCGCAAGAAAGTCCGCTCAAGCGAACCTTCCTCCAAAAGCTCCAGCTTCTCCTCGGCTCTATCGACTTCATCAGGCAGAGAAACCGCCTGCCCGGGCAGGCCCGCCAAAGCAAAAGACATAAGTAAGAGAAAAATTCTCTTTGCATAAGTAGGCAAGATCAGTTCACCTCCGCCTGTCTTCTAATTTCGTCTTGACAGAGACTTTGCAAAGCCATGTCCTGTGCCGCCGCATCATCATCACCCATGGCCCGATAAATCTGGGCACGCAAACGATAAGTGGAAGGAGCATAAGGACAAAGAACCAGAGCCTGGTCTAGATAACCGAGAGCCTCTTTGAGATGCCCAGCACGGCGCAGAGCATCAGCGGCAAAGATATAGCCGGCAAGCAGGCTCTTATCTAATTCAAGGGACTTCTTAGCCGAGACCAGAGCCTCTTTGTACTGCTTATTTTCAATGAGAATGCGCGCCTTACTGGCATAGAAAGAAGCATTGCCGGGAGCTAGGACGAGGGCGCGCTCCATTTCATTGAGAGATCGACGGAAGTCGCGCGAGGAAAGACAGACAGCCTTGAGCCGATGGGCATCGGCATTCTTGTCGTCTTGCATCAACGCCACATGAGCCAACCAAAGGGCTGCGTCATCGTCGCCGGCCAGGTGCAGCGAAAGCCCCTGCCAGAGCGGCAGACTCTTGTCATTGAGACTGTAGAGCGCTGCTTCTTCAAAGCTTTCGGCAGCCGCTTCATACTCACTCAGTTCAAACAAAATAGAGGCCCTCGCCTTATAGCCGTCCGACTTCTCGGGGGCAGAAAGCAAAAGAGCGGCTTGCGAAAAGCGCTCCTTGAGCTTCTCCTCAGCTGGAATCTTCATCGTCTTTTTGAGGGCTCTAGACTTTTCCCAAGCTGCTGAAAAATTGCTCAAACCATCCAGCTCAAGAGCGCTCCTTTCGATAAGACCTCTCGACAAACTATTCGCTGATTTCTCAGCGAGAATGCTTGAGTTTAGACTTTTATCTAAGCTCTTTTGCGGAGCAGCATAAGCAATTTGATTTGCACAGGCTGTTAATAAAACAAAACCAGCCCCCACCATGCTAAATCTAGACAAGGCGCCACCTAAGCCGACTACCAGCCATAAAGGGTTTGATACCATCCAATACCTCCGGTACAAGCCATTCTTCTTCTTTAAGCTCGATAAAATCTTGATTTACGGGCAAGCCATAGAAGTCAGCACCAAAACGACTAACAAAATTTTCCAACTGATCTGAACCCACATCGTCAAATAATTGTTTTAGCAAGGGAGCCAAGACTGGAGCACTATAGACTCCAGCGGCACCACAAGCACACTCTTTCGCCTCTATGCTATGAGGAGCACTATCGGAGCCGAAGAAAAACTTTGCACTACCAGAGGTGGCAGCCTTGATGAGCGCCTCCCGGTCTTCCGGACGCTTGGCGACGGGCTTACAAAAGTTATGCGGATTGAGCTTGTCGCCAAGCAAGTCATCTAAAGTAATATACAAATGATGCAGGGTAATGGTGGCAGCCACATTGGCGGGTAGGGCAGAAACACAGGCAACGGCAGCGGCTGTAGTGACATGTTCCAGCACTATCTTGAGACGAGTAAAGCGAGCTGCTATTTCTTGCAAGACTTCTAAGAATTTCTCTTCTCGATCAAGCGAAAAGGCACCGGGTAATTCACCATGCAAACACAATACCAAACCGGCTTCTTGCATAGCTTCATAAACAGGAAAGAGCGCTCTAAAGTCGCGCACGCCCCCTTCTGAATTAGTGGTGACGCCATCAGGGTAAAGTTTACCGGCAATGGCACCGGCGCTCTTTAGGCTAGCTATAGAGGACGAGTCACAGGCAGGTGTTATCTTGAAAGTCATGAGCGGCTCAAAACCAGCCTTGGCACTACCGGCTGCCTGCAAAATCTCAGAGCGGTAGTTAGTAAGATCTGAAGCAGTTAGGACGGCTGGACTGGTATTGGGCATGACCAGCGCTCTAGCACATTGACTGAGGGTATAGGGCAAAACCAGCTTGAGCATTTCGCCTTGGCGCAGATGCAAATGCATGTCGTCAAACTTCCTGAGCCTCATAGCACCTCCCCTAATGCCGGCTCAATCTCAGGAATAATGGAGGCGAGGGCCGCCTCCACCTCAGCAAAACTGGCATAGCCTTTATCAATGGTCAAAAGCCCGGATTCATCCACCGCCAAACGCACCATCTTCAGTATCACTGCTTCTATATCTCTATCAACTCCAGGCTTCGCCTGAGAGGGTAAAGCGGCAGAACGTAAGGCGCTCAAAAACGGTTGACCAAGCGAGTCGCGAAACTGAATCAAATGCTCCAGAGCTTCGGCCAGGCCAGTCTGCAGTATGGAAGCTTCAGCCTCCACATTCGAACCAGCTGGATTCAATAAAGGCTGCCTGCCGCCGATCGCCTCCCAAAGACAATAGCCGAAAGCCATAATGTCATCTGCTTCCAAAAGAGGATAATAGAGAGGAGTACCAACCATGGCGTTTTCCACATAGCGGTCGGTCATCTGCAAAGGTCCAAAATAGCCCGGGTCTAAAAGCCTTACCGTCAGCTCGGGAGCAGTGCCGTCGGCAGCGAAATCGCCCTGCAAAAATATATTGTCGAGAGTGATATCGCCGTGATACTGCTCGGGGCGCTCTTCCATACCAAAGACCCCTTCTCGGTCAAAAACCAATTCTAGGGCGAGCAGATCGAAAAGTTTCAATATATCTTGCACGCCCGGCTGAAATTGCTGCAGATACTGCCGCAGAGTTTTTCCTTGCAGAAAGGGCATCGAATAGTAGACAAGCCCATCTTTATTGCCCACAGAGAGCAATTCAACAAAAGCGCCCGATGTAAAACCGGACAATCTTTCGGCTTGCAAATCAATCATTTGAGCAGGCGAGGGATAGATGTCACAGACCTGAAAAGGGGTAACATCCATGGCCCGCGTCAGCCAACGATTACTATCAAAGTCTTGACTGGGCGCATCAGCTTGGGGGCGAGCGATCTTGTAAACTCGGCGATCACCGTCTTGATTTTCACCCAGCATCAGGAAAGAAAAACGCCCTTGCGCCAAAAAGCCGGTCAGCCTATAGCCTTCAAAATCAAGGCCGAGCAAGGAAGTCCAATCGATACCAGAAGATGATGATACTGTTGATGCAAGGCCACGACGAGCAATCTCGTCTTGCACCAAAGCGAACTCAGCTTGCTCACTGGCGGACGCTTCGATACCAGCCATGGCACAGGCTGTCAAAGACTTATCAAGACCATCCTTGCGCAAGAGCAGCTCCGCGTCAGACAGCGCCTGCACCTGCCTCTCCGACTCCAAAACTCACCTCATTTTGACAGTAGAGTAAGTTTATAGTTTAGCAGGTTCAGGGTGCTTTCTGCGGTCTCAAACTAGCGTCTCGCATCATGCCGCGGGGGTTTGGCGACACCGGCTTGAAACCAGCACCAAAAGCCATACCGAGCAAGGAACCGGCAGCCACTCCATTCTTGACTTCATCCATACTAGCCCAACGCCCCTCCAAGGTGCGAGCGCGGCTTTCCACCCCAATAAACGCGGCGGCGCCACCTGCACCAAAACCGGTGGCAGCAGAGGCTAAGCGCGGATAAGACTGGGCTAAACCAAGAGCTCCTTTCTCGGAAGCAAGCAACTTGCCGCCTTCCGAGTGCAATTTGCCAAAAGCATAGACCGAAGCCGCAGAAGAGAAGGCAGTACCTAGCCTGTCTCTGTAGAAATTATTCTCGCGCGAAACTGTTGTAAAGCCTTCATAAATACCGGCCGACAGAGCCAAACTTTCAGCAGTCATTCGTCCGGTCAAGGCTGTCTCACCGAGCGCTAGCGAGGAACCCTTGAGCCCGGGCGAAAGACTACGCAGACCTCGATGTAAGACGAGCACTTCGCCGAAAGTGGCCACCCCGGCCCCTGCTTGTTGGGCATACCAGGCGGCCGAGCCGCTTTCGGCTGGGGCCGGCGCCTTGACTAATTCACGAGCAGCAGGCTCATAGCCAAAGATATGACCGCCCAATTGATTGAGACCATCGTAGGGACGCTGCACAGCTTGATACTTCGCAGACTGGATAAACTCGCTGAAAAGACTGCTTTGAGCGGCGCTCGCAGCCGCCTTAGCACTGTCTTCAGGGGCTTCACTCATCTGCTCTTTCTTAGGGCTGATGTCGGTCATTTTCTCCCTCAACCTCTCTTCCAGGCAATGTTATCCAACAATGCTTCAATTTCATCTATATGGTCGGCATAGTCTATCTGCGGGGCGTTAAAATGCAATTCTTGAACAGCAGAGCCGGTGCCGTCGCTATCGATAAAGACACCGTACTCTACTAAGCCGCTCGCCTTCCAGATTCCTTCAACGATTAGCACTCTGCGACCAGACTTATTTTCGGTGCGACAGCTAGACAATATAAAGTTCTCAGGGTTGGAAGCTTCTCTGACGACAAGATCGAGATCGCCAAATTCAGCCGCTTCCACTTCATGGGGTGCAAGGGCGAGAGTGCGCAAAAAACTCTCAGCCGAAGCTTGGGGCAAGCGCCGTCCTCGATAAAAGAAAACAAAAGCGACGTCGGTGTTTTCACTATGACTGAACTTTCTGACATATACCGCATCGTTGACAGCCTCGTCCGGTCGCTCTTGATAGGCAACCGGCAAGCGAATAGATCTAATCTGCCCAATGTCTCGCACCACTGTGGCTGTCTGCGCCGTCATCATCTCGACCTCGCTTGTTCATCACTAGAATATCTATCGTAGATTGATTTACCGACAAAGAAGAGTCCGGCACCACCGGCAGCGCCGCCCAAGGCGAGAGCTGAGACAACCGCCCCTTTCTTGATTTTCTTATAGATTTCATTTTCGGCTATTTCACTGGCTTTGGTGGGCTGCATAGCATTAAACAAGGTCTTGAGTGGAACTCCCTCCTCTAGATAATCATGACGTGAACCCCATTGATTGGAGAAGCGCACCATACCGGTTTCTTTATCGAAGGAATGGATATTGACCACGTGCCAGCCACCTTCTGTGCTCCAAGCCGATCTCACACCGCTCAGCCCAGAAAAGGGCGGCTGACTGGTATGTACTTGTAATACCGCCGGTAGCTTCTTCTCATTCTGCAAACGCTCAAGCAGATTGGAGAGAGATTCTTCGTCTTTGACACCGTGGGCGCCTCGATAATCCAGACCATCTTTCTGATAGGCAATGGCGTAGCCGGTAGCATCGCTTCCAGAAGACACCCTGTTTACATCTTCAAGTTCAGAAATACTCAAGCCGCTTAGTTTCTTGCCCTTGCTGTCGCTTAGCGGTATGGACCTATCGCCCCAGCTAAAGACAACCTGCTCGGACTCATAGCCGTTCCGTGCCACTTTCTCGTACTTCGTCTCGCCGCGGCGGGCGACATAGAGAATCTGATTGCCGTCTTTGTCATAACCTGGTTGACCGGCATCCAAAGTGCGTAAACGAGCACCGGACTTATCGAAAATTTCAGTAATTGAGCCAGGTGCGCTTACACCAGCGACAAGACCATTCTCGGTATAAACCAGCCTAGACAAGTCATCAGCACTATATTCGATACCATCTTCTCGATAAAGTCTCTTAGCACTGCCAATTGTGCTCAGCTTATTGCCCTTATCATCAAAGACAGGCTCCAATGGTTTCTTAGCATCTACAGGACCAAGAATATTGCCTTTTGAATCGTAGGCGAAATCACCACCATCGAGCTTCTTGCCAGCGACAATAATATGCTTGTTGCCCTGCCAGTAGGTATTGAGCATGGCAGTCTCAAGCAGTTGACTGCTGTAGTCTCTGGCGCCATCGGCTTTGATGGAAGCGGGATCAAGTTTTCCTTCATTCTGCAGCTTCAGTGCGTGCAAAGCCTCAAAGTCTGGACTTAGACCGAACCCGACTTTATTAAGGTCAATTACCGCACCACTTGTGGTGACAAACTTGCCATCAATGGCGATATCAGCCAAAAGCTTGGCATTACGCTGAGGCTCATTCATATAATTGCGCACTTCCAAAGTGGTGACATTGCAGGTACCGTTGCAGCCTTGGTCGACAGTTGTCGGTTTAACTGCATGCAAGAGGGCTAACTCTGCCAGATTAGCTCTCTCGGCATCACCAATTACAGCAGTCGGGTTTGGTTCAAGCAAGCGATTGATATTCTTCAAAAAGATGGCGCGCTGGTTTGCATTCATGTCTCTTGCCAGACCGGCATCTTCGAATTCCTTGACCAATTTATCGAAACGCTCTTTTCTGGCTGCCTCGGGGAAGGCATCGCGGCTCAAACGCTCAATCTCTTTACGTTCATGAATAATATCGGCATGACTATACTGGCTGAAGCCTTTTTTCACTTCTAGAACAGAACCGTCCAGTCCTTCCACTGTATAGCTACCGCCATCAGAGAGACTCTTGACCCGGCGAATCGATCCATCACCTTCGGCCACCATTGCACCAATGCCAAGACCTTTTTTCTCTATCGTGCCATCGGCTTTCTTGACTTCGACCGACCAAGCGTCGCCGCTGCCTTCTCTAGAAAGCTTCTGCCCCAGCTCATCTTCAAAGCGCTGCAAACGACCATCTTGGTCGTAACCAAACTTTCGCACCCGTCCGTTGTGACTAGCCTCAACGATTCTGCCGGCCGGGTCGTATTCAAATTTGGTATCACGAACGGTGTCAAGCACCACTTTTGAGCCATCGGGTCTGCGGGTGATTGTGCCTCTTTCAAAAGGAGCGACTGTGGCACCATCAGGCAACAAAGTTACCGGTCCTGTAGCTTCAGGTAGGGCGAAGGGACGCGGTTTGAGAAGCTCTTCGGCATTGTCGGAGCGAGGCAAAGATCTGGCCACAGGGAACTCGCCGGGAAGATCGCCGCCGGTGCGATGACCAGCCCGCAAGAGGTCGGTCATCTTGGCTCTAACTTCTTTGGCCAATTCAAACTGGGTAATTTCTGCTTCGCTTAGACCGTTATATTTGAGCTGCCGCAGTTCAGTAGCGGCGGCTTCACGCACCATCGGATCACCGTTATCGCCCGCCTTGAGCAAATTCTCTAATTCGGTCACACGGGCGCTCTGTGCAGCATTAAGAGGTTCGGGATATTTGAGTGCCCCGTCCTTCTTGAGATACTCAACGTCTTCCGGCTTCAAGCCTTTTGTTTGCAGCCATTCGAGCATCTGTGCCTGAATGCCGTTTTTCTCGTCATGCAAAAGAGCATTGCGGCTAGCCAAGCTGGCATCGGCCACTTCACGCCCTTCTTTAGAAAGAACTTTATAGGCATCTCTAAAACTGGCATCGACTGAGGCGATAGACTGCCAAACATTGCCGTCTTTGAACATGGTGCCGGGACCACGAATGGCGACAATTTTGCTTGCACCACCGAGAGTGGCATAGTTATCGACGCCATCGCCGTCAATAAGTGTGGTGGAAATCTTGTAGCGACTAAGTAAGTTTTCTTGCTCGGCACGAGAGAGTTGTTTAAACCCAGGAGCATCAATGGGATTGACAGGCACAGACCAGCTATCGATGCCGGCTAATCTCAAGAGGTCTTTCTGGTCATTAGTAAACTTGAGCTCCCAGCTACCATCGGCATTCTGCACCTTAGGCCAGCTGTCAACTTCGACCATCGGCTTCAGGCGCGGTACTTTGTCAGGTCCGACCACAGTCATCTCATCCAAGACCTTCTTCAGTTCATCATAGCGCTCCTGACTGATTTTCCCAGCCTTCAAATTAGCATCCAGCCCTGGCTTGATCTTGGCATTGAGATAGAGCTGCCCCATAAACTCTGGGGGAGCAATTTGATGCTCTTTGATCGCCTGCAAGATTCTATCTATGCGCTCAGGTGCATAGCCTTGACGCTGCAGACTGTGCTGGGCGGCAATGGCACCGTCTATATGGTGGGTGAAGAAGTTGGCATCGACACCGGCGGGCGGCGGGAAGGCGAACTTAACTGAATCGGAATACATAGAAGCCAAGACAGCGTCTTCCACCTCATCGGCGCTCAGACCGGCTTTACGACTGACCTCTAGCACCTTAGCCATTTCGCCCTGGGTATGAATCCAGTTAACCTCAGGATCTGGATGCATACGATCGCCTTGTCTGAACTGAGCAAAGTGCTCACGCACGACGGCAAGGTTTTGAATGATATTGGCTTTCTGTCTATCGCTTAGACGCGGATCCGACATGAGGCTATCGTAGGCGCTGACGGGCGAACCATCAGGACCAATCGCTCTCACATCCTTCAGTTCGCGCTCGACCAGGGCAATAGAATTTTCGTTCTCGGTGATACCAAGGCGCTTAAACTGGTCTTTTACTTTATTGATCTCAAGACCGTCGCGCCCAAAGACCTTGGCGTCAGGTCTATCAAAGTACTCTCTTCGACCATCCAGATGCACAACCGACTGTAACCTATTTTCGGTTACATGCAAGACTCTATCGGTACCGTCAGGCGCATAATAGATAGCATGGTCTCCACTGAGGACACGGTACGAGCCATCGGGCAAGACCTGGTATGAGTCGCGTCCCCAGCCAACTTCCTTACCCTCTGGTGAGAAATTAGCCCAATCGCCATCTTCATTGACTCGATGATAGCTGCCGTCTGGTTTAGTAACTTGATTAAGCTTGCCATCAGCGTCATAGCCATACTTGTAAACGCCCTCCGGTCTATGCATCTCGATAGCCTGACCCTGGGGCGAGAATTTTGTATAACCGCCCTCCGGCGAAATGAGCATCACGCCCTCTGCCGACTCGACTCTGATATTGCCATCTGTGGTCAGTTTTACTTCGCCACTAAGCTCAGTAACCTTGCCGTCTTTATCGGTGAGTTTGTATTTACCGGCATCACTGGAAAGCACCCTGCCATCATGGAAATCAACTTGTTTGAGGGCTCCACTCTGGTCATATTGAAACTTAGCGCCGCCGGCTATTCCACTGACTGCATCCACAGAGCCGTCGGCAGCCACCTCTAGTTTCCGCCCAGAGATATGATCAAACTCCGAGATTCTGCCATCGGCACCAAAGACTGCCTTGGCGCCAACTTCAGGCTGCCAGGTCATATTGCCGTCGCTGTCGACTTTAAACAGCCCCCTGGCGTCAGTAGTACCGTCTTTGTCGGAAATCTTCCAGTTCAGGCCGTCTTCACTCTTAAAAACTCTACCGTCAGGTGTTCTGGCTTCTCGCACTGCCCCTTCAAGAGGTCCGCCTTGATGATATTCAATTTGGGCCCGACCAGCGGGCGTCACCACTTCAGAGACCCGTCCGTCACTGTTCAGGCGCTTACCAAGCTCAGCTTCGACGCCCTGGGCATGAATGACACTGCCATCCCGCCTGAGACTGGAAAGCCCCTTGCCCAAGCCCTTGAAGGCGATAGAGAAGCCACCGGCCATGGCGCCACCGGATAGGGCGCCGACGGCACCTTCTGTGAGGGCGGCTTGCACCGACTCACCCTCGATGCCGCCACGGACAGCGCCCGATAATGCACCACCGACAATACCAGAGGCGGTATTAAGAGCCACTTCTCTGCCGCCGGCGATCAACTCTCTAGATGCCTCAATCCGAATAGCCTTATTAAGCTCATCGGTAAGCAGTCTTTGCACCTGCGGGATGTCTTCACCTTGGGCGGCCACTCTCTTTGCCAATTCGTTCATAGCTTTATCGTCTATTGAGTCGGAACCGTTGGCTATGGCCACAGCCACCTTCTCTTTAAGCTCTCGCTCCAGAGTCTCAGAGCTGCCTTCCTTCAAAAGAGAGCGTCCGGCAGTCTTAGCCAAGTCATCGGCTTGAGACAAAACACCGTGGGCGGCGGTAGCGGCGCTGCGCTCACCAAGCTTGAGCAGCTGCGCCGCCTGAGCCGGACCAAGCACAATGGTGGCAGCATCAATAGCACCAGTGGCAGCATCACTGACTAGTTGCGCGCTCTGAAAATCATAGTCGGCGCCCATAAGAGCAGACTTGGCACCCACCTTGAAGAGAGCACCACCTACACTGGTGTAAGCAAGCAGAGAGAGGCTGACACCGCCGGTAAATTTGGCACCAGCTACACCGGCGGCGATGATGGCAGTATCAACCACGGCATCGGCGGCAGCGCTCTCTGACTTTTTGTACAGTTCAAGCGATTCATAGAGACTTTTTTGAAACTGCTCTCTTTCACTAGCCGGCAACTCTTGGTATTTTCTAGAATAATCGGCGGTGATGCGGCTGTATTGATCGAGCTGGTCTTGGGTCATATGACCGGTGCCGTCCCAAACCTTATCAACCCAGGCACGGCCAAGACCATCGGCGCTCTCGTATACTTCCGAGCGCGCATCGTTGTATGCTTCCCGGGCAGTCTGCGGTCCCCTCAAGGCTCTGGCGGCTTCCATCTTCTCGCCGCCACCCAGCTCATCAAGCACGTCGCCCTTTAGAGATGCTCCATACTTATTCTCATATGCCTGACGTACAGCTTCTTTCTCTTCAGGCTTCAGCCCGGCAAGAATCTCTTTGATCTTTGCTTCGTCAGTGCCTACACCCACCATGGCTGCGCGCAACTCATCTTCCGGTCGCATCTCGCCCTTTTGTCTGGCGATGTTTAAAGCTACTTCGCGCTCTTCGCTAGACAAGAAAGAAAGTGTCTTATCGGGATTGTTGAGAACTTCTTGCCAGTCAGCATCAGTGGCGCGGTCTTTCTTTAGAGACTCAAAGAAACCTTTCTCATCGTCGTTGAAGATACCCTTGTAGAGATCAGCTTTAACTTCAATCGGTATTCTACCGGTCTCAAGCAAAGGCTTGGCATATTTTTCGTATTCATCAGGGTCTAAAGCCCGGCGCAAGGCTGAGTCAAATTGCTTAGCCATAGCCTTATCGGCTTCACTTTGCGGATTATTCAGCCGCTCTCGCAATGTAGGATCTTTGCGGAAAGCTTCTTCCAGATCTTGCACCACTTTTGTCTCGTCGACATTGAAGTTTGTAGAGTGCATCTCTAGTTTGGAAACGATGTCCGACTCAGGCTTTTCGCCCCGCGAGACACGGTCGAGAATGGACATGGCGGCATTGAGCTCGGCGCCGCGTTCCATACCGCCTGCCACCAAACGATCAATTTCTTTCTTGTATTCAGGATCGTTTCTGTACTTAGCTTGCTCAGTCGGGCTCATATTCTCTAGAGCCTTGATAATGCCTTCTTCATCATCACTGAAAAATCCCTGCCGGTCGGCTAAGACTTCAGTAAGCGGTCGATTGGCGGACTTGCTCTCTTCAAAGGTCGCCGCCGCTGACTTTTTATCCAGCAATTCACGAGCGCGCTGCATCTCAGAATCGCTCAGATCTATAGCTAGCGTTTTCTCTATTTCTCGACGATACTCCGGATCAGACTTGAGACGCTCCCAGTCTTTCTTAGACATGCCTTCTATGGTGCCGAGGACCGAGTCCATACTGTCATCGAAAATACCGCCGTGTTTAGCCAGCTGTCCAACCAGAGAGCCCTCTTTGCCAGTCTTGATCAGGTCTTCCCAGCGGGCCAATTCTCTTTCATTGCCAGCACCTTCCATGGCGGTGCGCAGCTTTTGATAATAATCCAGACCTTCTTTGTCTGCGGCGTTCAAACTCGAGACATCAGCCTTACTATCAGCCAAACGCTTGCCTTGCAAATATTTTGCTCTTTCGGCGTCGCTCATCTGACCAAGAGCTTGTTCAATAGCCTCTTCATTGTCACCGAGCCAACTGGAATTATCGCGAACTTTGGTGGCAACATCGAGCTTACCGTCACGCACATAATCCATAGCACGGCGGCTGGCATCACTGTCTTCGCCAAAAGCTTTCTTGACTCTGGCTTCGCCGTCTTCAGCCAAGAACTTGGCCCGAGCTTCCGGGGAGGCATCACGAAACGCTTCTTGGAAAACATCTTGATTGCCGGATTTGAGACCGAGTTCGGCTAGTTTGAGCGTATCATCGGGACTACGCTTATCTGTGCCTTTCAGATAGATTTCCAGGGCTTGCTTGGTTTCTTCCGGCAAATTTTTGTCTTGCAGCAGACTGTCTTTCAGTGACTTGCCGTAGCGCTCTTGATAGGTCTGCTCAAGCTCGGCAATTTGCTTAGAATTGAGAGTGGCAAGTGTATCGCGGATGTCCTTCTCGACAGTGCTGTTGCTGCGCGCATCAACGCCCCATTCTTTGTGCTCTTCCAGACTGGCATTGAGCCGGGCGGCATCATCATTATTGCCTTTGGCCAAATCAAGAAACTTAGTCAACTTAGAGCCGGAGAACTCATCGCGCATCTCGTCTTCCAGACTAATACCGGTTCTCTGGCGGTAAGCCTGATCAATGGCTTTGATCTCTTCTTTGCTTTTGCCCTTCAAGAGTTCTTCGATTGTTTTCTCATCAGTGCCGGCCCCGGTCAAGCCACCATTGGCAGCGCGATCTATGGCGGCGGCGGTGCGCTGAGCATCACCTTGTCCGGTGAGATTAGAAAGAGCTTTGGTCAAATCATCGCCGCTCAATTGTCCACGCAACATCTCAGAAAGCGGCTTGCCATGCTTTTCTTTGTAGGCAGCATCCAGTGCCTGCTTTTCTTGCGGACTAAGACCCTCAAGAGTTTTGTTCAGTTTTTCTTTATCGACACCGATCCATTTGCCTTCGGTGGCAGCATAAACATCGTCAACGGCTTTGCCGACTTTGACAGCATCAACTGGAGCGGCTGGGGGCTTGTCTCCAACTTGGGGTTTGTCTGCAACTTGAGGCTTGTCCCCGGCTCCGGCTTGGGGTTTGTCTCCAGCTTGAGGCTTGTCTGCAACTTGGGGCTTGTCCCCGGCTCCAGCTGGGGGCTTGTCTGCAACTTGGGGTTTGTCTCCGGCTCCGACTGGGGGCTTGTCTGCAACTTGAGGCTTGTCCCCAGCTTGGGGTTTGTCTCCAGCTTGGGGCTTGTCCCCGGCTCCGGCTTGGGGCTTGTCTGCAACTTGGGGTTTGTCTCCGGCTTGAGGCTTGTCCCCGGCTCCGGCTTGGGGCAACACGCCATCAAGCTTAATTTTCTGCCCGGGCATAATCTTATCGGCATCAACCAGCCCGTTTTTCTTCGCCACCTCCGCCACTGTTTCATAGAGGCGCTTGACGTAAGCGGTGGACGATTCGCCCTCTTTGCGAGTGAGAGCCTTATCGACTATACCTGAAAGGGTTTCGCCAGGCTTGACTTCATGGGTCTTGCCTTTAGCTTCGGACGAATCATACAGTTCTACCTTGGCAAGACCTCTTGCTTCTTTGCTGCGATCGATGCTGTGCAGTATCTTTGTGGCATCTTCGCCCTGTTGTTCGCTGGCAACCTTTGCTTTGACATCCGGCTGCTCGGAAGACTCGGGCTTCTGCCCTGCCTTGTCCTTTACCACCGCAGCGTTCTTATCGGTCATCAGCCGTCCATCGAGAATTGTGAATTAGTAAGAAAGAGCGCCCTAATTTTATACCCTAATATATACATTCTCAAAACCAGCACAAACCCGATAATGTTTGCCGACAAACTATGGCAAGCTAGCAGTCTATGTAAAATAAGACAAAACCAGGAGTAGAAAAGTGCAACCCCAAATTGTCGAACGAAAACAAGCCTATGCTGTCGGTCTAGGCAAGAGTTTTGCTCCCCAGGACAGCCAAGCAATCAAAGCCCTATGGGACGAATTCAGCAAGCGCGCCCATGAAATCGAAAGCCAGTCTGAGATTGCCTATGGAGTTTGCGCGGCGGATCATCCGGAAATCAAGTTCGAAGAAAACTGCTGCATGGTCTATGTGGCAGCAAAAGAAGCGGAAGCAGATACGGCAGTGCCACCAGGTATGGTGAAAGTCAAACTAGAATCTGGCGCCTATGCTCGCTTTACCCACAGAGGACCAATTGACGAAATCGGCTCCACTGTGGGCTATATTTGGGGCGAATGGCAGCCGCAAGCGCCCTATCAGAGACGCTCAGCCCCCGACTTTGAACTCTATGATCACAGATTTGATCCCGCAAGCCAGTCGAGCGAGGTCGACATCTATGTCCCTCTAGAAAGAATAGAAGAAGACTAGACGAAGTGGTCACTCTTTAGAGGTGGCGTACCAGTTCTTCCAGAGCATCCATGTTGTGGATTGTCACACGCTTTGATTCGATGTCGATCCAATGACTGTCTCTAAATTTGTTCAATATCTGAGTTACCGTTACTCGGCTGGAGCCGACCATATCGGCAATCTCTTGGTGCGTGAGAGGAAACTCCACTCGCACACCATGAGGGGTGACCTTGCCATGGGTCTCGGCCAGGGTGACTAATAGGCGAGCCACTCGACTGGGCACCTGGCGAAATACGAGGTCTTCGATACGAGCCTGAGCCTGTCTAAGTCGATCACCTAGAACACCGATAAAGCGCAAGCCAAACTCAGGATTTTCTCTTACATAATTCAAGAAAGCCTCCCGCCCTATTTGATAGATTCGGCTATCCTCAAGGGTTTCGGCATAACTATCATGCTCTTCACTTTCCCAAGCCGCTTCACCGATCATATCTCCCGGTCCAAGCAGAGCCAAAATGACTGTCTTGCCCTCAGTGGAAAGACGAGTTACCCGCACCCTGCCCTTTTCGATGAAGTAAATCGCATCACAAGCGGTGCCGGGCGAAAATAGTAAATGATGCTTGGGCAGCTCGAGCTCTTCTAAAATTCCAAGAAGTCGCCCCAGTTCAACCGGATTGAAAGATTCAAAAATCTCTGATTGCCTGAGACTGAAGAGCCGCTGAGCGCTTTTCATAGCTTCGACCTCTTTTGTATATACAGAAGGGAAATTAGTCGGAAGATTAAATTTGGCAGACAAGTATAAAATCTCGCGGCTTTTTTTGAACTAAACCGCGGGAAATTACGTTATCTGTATTACCCTTCGCAAGTTTTTTGTTGGGTAACAACCTTTTTATACCCCTACCCCTTCTTTTCTAACTAAAAAGAAGGGTGGGGTAGATAAAGTCCACCCACGGAAGCGAGCGATCGCATATACATCAGACAGCATGCGGGTTGTGCTGGATTTTAATATCGAGCTGAGGGTCAAAACCGTTATAATTTGCCGATGTGCAATTAAACATAGGTCCGCACTAAAAGTAGCGTGCCCGGCGCTTTATATACGGATCAGCGACAGCTCGTGCTCTAGCTAATCTATCTGAGGAGAATCAATATGGCGGTAGTGACAAAAGAGAAAGCAACTGTGGAAAAAAATTCGGACCGCAATTCTGAAAAGAATACCGAAAAGCCAGCCAAAGCAAGCGCCGACAAAAAAGAAGCTGTGACCCCCACACAAGAAAGATTGAAAGCACTCGGCATGGCTCTTGATTCAATCAAGAAGCAATATGGCGACGGCTCGATCATGAAGCTCGGCGATTCTAGACATACTTCGGTGGAAGTGGTGCCGACAGGCGCCCTTTCTCTCGACTTGGCGCTGGGCATAGGCGGATTGCCCCGCGGTCGTATCATCGAAATATATGGACCGGAATCTTCCGGCAAAACTACTCTGGCTCAGCATGTGGCGGCCGAAGTGCAAAAGCTTGGCGGTATTGCCGCCATCGTCGATGCCGAACACGCCATGGACCCTGATTATGCCCGTGCCCTGGGCGTAAACGTCGATGAACTGCTCATTTCACAACCAGACACTGGTGAACAAGCCCTCGAAATCACAGAACAACTGGTGCGCTCCGGCGCAGTCGATGTGGTTATCGTCGACTCAGTGGCAGCCTTGGTGCCGAAAGCTGAAATTGAAGGTGAAATGGGTGATAGTCTGCCCGGCTTGCAAGCCAGACTGATGAGCCAAGCCCTGCGTAAGCTCACCGCAGTGGTGGCCAAAACTCATACAATCGTCATCTTTATCAACCAGCTCAGACAAAAGATTGGCGTTATGTACGGTAACCCAGAAACAACCACCGGCGGGAACGCTCTCAAGTTCTACGCTTCAGTCAGATTAGATATCAGAAAAATCGAGACTCTGAAAAAAGATGGTTCTGAAATCGGCAACCGAGTCAAAGTCAAAGTAGTTAAGAATAAAGTGGCTCCGCCTTTCCGGACTGCTGAGTTCGACATCATCTACGGCAGAGGCATTAACTCGGCTGGCTGCCTTCTCGATATTGCCTCTGAAATGGAGATAGTCAAGAAGTCCGGCACCTGGTTCAGCTACAAAGAAGAAAGAATCGGTCAAGGAAGAGACCAGGCTCGTACCTTCTTGGAAGCCAATCCCGAAATGCTCAAAGAAATCGAAGGCCGCGTAAAAGCTGAGCTTTCGAAAAAAGATAAGTAATAAACTGATAATTCAGGCCGCACAGTCGGCTCTAAGAATTAAGATGTAAAGCAATATTGGAGTGATTTCGATCACTCCAATTTGCTATCTAGACAGTTTATTCAAGCAAAAGTAAAAGATGCCCCAGGCCCAGCTAACTAAGCCAAATAAATCCGCAAGAAAAGCAGGCAAGACAAGCTCCTCGGCGCCAAGCCAGAAGGGAAATGCCTCCGGCTTGCCCACCTTCATGCAAAATCCCCTCTTCCATCTGGCAAGCGGCGCCGTTCTTGGTCTATCCTGTCCAGGTTTTGAACAGTGGTACTTGGCTTGGTTCGGGCTGGTACCACTCTTTTTATCGATTTTTTCCACCAGATCGATATTCAAGCTGGCTGGCACTGGATTTTGCTTTGGTCTAGGCTATAGCTTAGTTTATCTGCACTGGTATTTGAACCTGGCGCCGCTTGACTGGATGGGCTTCCCCGGGCTGACCGGACTAGGCTTGAGCGTGCTTGCCTGGTTATTGGTTTCAGGCCAACAAGCACTGCTTTTTGGAATATTTTCTGTAATTGTCGGCAAAATGCCCTTTTGCGCAGGTTTTACACCTAAGCAAAGTGAGTCTCAAGAAAACAGCAAGAGCAAGTGGCAACTACCAATGCTCAGCGTTGTACCGCTTATCTATGTCTTGGTCATGAACAAGATTGGCAACAGCCCCGACCTACTCGGGGTTCCTTGGCCGATGATTGAATACAGCCAATACCGCCAGAACATGCTCATTCAGGGAGCCTCGGTATTCGGCGGCATCGGGCTGGCTTATCTAATCGTCACCGCTAACCTGGCTCTCGCCTCCCTTCTAGCCAATTTCATCAAGCCCTTGGCTGTCGAAAAACTTTTCGCCGAAAACAAGGACACCGCTTACTACTACTGCTTGGGCACCATCCTTTTGCTGGGAGCTTATATCATCCCCGGTCTTGTGGAAGGCTCCAATCTCAAGACGAATCGCCCGCTGAAAGTGGCTGTGCTGGAAGGTTCCATCAATATAGACATGCAGAAGTCGGCGACCGGAGGCAAGATTGAACTACCCGAAATCATCGAACGCTACAAACTACTCTTCAAAACAGCCGGTAAAGACTGCGAAAACGCCCTGACAGTCTTACCCGAAGGGGCTCTTCCGGTCTATATTCAAGAAAGCCCCACCACTATGGAATGGCTCAAGAAAGAAGCCCTGGAGCGCAAGACCGATATACTTGCGGGTGCGATGGATAGACCAGCGGTAGGGCATCCGTATAATGCCGCTTTTGGGGTGACCAGCAGCGGACTAAAAGCTGAAATCTACCACAAGCGTTTTCTTGTGCCCCTCGGCGAATACACCCCACTATTTGTGCAATATATGCCTGAATGGGTGAGACGCTGGACCAATACTCCCTCCGGCTCGGGCTTTATGGCCGGCAAGCAAGCTGGTTTGATATCACTAAATTCGGTGAAAGCCGGACCCTTGATCTGTTTCGAATGTATTTCACCCGAATTAACTGCTGCAACCTGCCGAGAAGGCGCCCAATTGCTGGTTAATATTTCCGACCTGGCTTGGTTTCACCAGTCGGACTGCGGCAGACAGATGCTCGCCTTTTCAGTCTTTCGAGCTATCGAAAACAGACGATCGCTTATTTTTGCAGCAAATACTGGACCTTCTGCCCTTATCGATCCAAGAGGTACAATAGCAGAGTACAAACAACAAAGTGACAGCAAGGTTGTTTGCGGCGAAGTGCAATTAAATAGTCGACTGACTCCTTTTGCCTTGTGGTACAGATAATAGGAAACAATGCACAAGTCAAAACTGCAGCCTAATAGAAAAGAGAGAGCGGGTCGGACTATGCGCCAGGCTGGCTTTATTGTCCTTTTTTCCACTTGGCTTACTCTGCTCGGCGCCGGTGTCGAAGCTCAAAACGTTGATAAAACCGCCCTCAATACCGAAGCAAAAACTATCAACGACTCCATCAAAGCAGACGCCGTGGCTGATGCTTCCATTTTTCCCTTTCTCAAAAAGCCCCCAGTCAATAGCAATAAGAGAGAGGGCGAGACCAACACCAAGCTGTCAAGGGCAACCGTCGAGGCGACTATCAAAGCCCCTCGCGATTTTGTCTGGGACAACCTCACCGACTTTTTGTCATATCCAAAGCTTTTCCCCCGCATGTCCTCGTGCAAAATAATAAAGCGCACCGGCGACCAGGTTTATCTTGAAACCGAGCTGAAGCCACAGATGTTTGTGCGCGAAACTTGCCAGCACACAGTCAATGAAATCGGAGCCAAACCTGAATTGATTCGCTGGCGGATGCTGGACGGTACCTTCAAATCAGCCTATGGCGAGTGGAAGCTCATTCCGGTAAACGATGGCAAACATTGCCTTGTCAAGTATTCGCTCGAAATAGATCCCGGACCGGCAATACCAAGACCGGTTGCCAGCTGGGCTCTAAAGATGGTGCAAAAAGAAATAATCGCGGGAGTGAAACAGACCCTCGATCAAGAGTACGAAAGACGAAGCAAGCAAGCAGCTCGCTAAGTTCTTAGATAAGGTCTTAGAAGAGTTCTTAGATAATTTGATATTTTCTTCGCTAAGCGCTTAGATAAGCTCTTAAGGTCCGACCTTGGTGGCAGCTTTGACAGCGATAGTAACCAGGGTTTGACCACCGCTGGAAGAAACACTCTTGAGGGTGCCCATGGCAACCTCACCCCATCGCGCGGCGCGAGGAGTCATACCTTCGCCCTGCTGCATAATCTTGACAAAGTCTGTTTCGCGCTTGGCATCAATCTTATTGAGGGAACCTTCAAGCACAATCACCACATCGGTGACGCCGTCCTGTCTGCGCGGGTTGCCGGCAATACGCCCCTTACCCACTTCGATCCAGCGTTGATTGGTGGTATTTGTACCTTCACCCCATTGAAGAAGCTGAACAGGCTTGCTCAGTTTAATCATGAAAGAACCCTCACAAGATTCCAGAATAGACAATCAATTAATGGAGACAAAGTTAGCACATTTACAAGCAATACTCATTGATTGAGACTTACTTATTTAGTTTCTTTCTCGCAGCTTGAATTGTCTCAACAATGGTGGGCAAATAGTCTTCGATATAAGTATCTGACAACTGGAAGAAATCACGCGCTCTGTTGTCTTCGCTAAAAGAATCGGCGATGAGCAAATGCGCCAGTTCAAGATTGAGCGTGTTCTTCGGCAAGACATTCTTGACCATATCGAAGACCCGCCCAGATAGCTGACTGGGTAAGGTCATCACCGAACCGGCAATACCAAATTCATCGCGCACCATCTGCAACAGCTCCACAAAAGAATAATCGACTGGACCTCCAATATCAAAAATCTGCTGCACGGTCTCACGATTATAAATTGATGACACCACGGCTTGGGCCACGTCGTCCACAAGCACTGGCTGTATGCGATTGAGACCACTACCGACAACAGCAAGAAAGGGTTTGAAAGTAATTATCGGTGCCAGCATCTCGATAAAAGGAAAGCGCTCGCCGAACATATAAGATGGTCTAAAGACGGTCCAATAAAGATCGGCCTCGCGCAAGAGCGCCTCGCCTTCACTCTTGCTGGCGAGATAACTACAATCGCTCTCCTCACGAGCACCGAGACAACTGACATGCAAAAAGCGCTGCACTTTGTACTCATGGCAAAGATGTATGAGCTTTTCTACAAGCAGGGTATTGAGATACTCGTAAGAGCTATCGCGATGACTAGAAACAAGCTGAAAGCTGCCCGAAATATTGATTACACAAGTGGCGCCATCGACAGCCTTCGACAAAACTTCATCGTCTTCCAACGGGCCGACCACCACCTCAATACCTTTCTTGCGATAGTGCGACAGATTAGAGGTCTTCCAATCCCCGGCCCCCCTGGTGAGAAGCCTAATCGGATACTTTTGCTGAAGCAAAAGCTCCACCACCTTACTGCCTAAAAACCCAGTACCGCCAATTACCAGAAGCAACTAAGGCCAACCGCCTCCGAAGCGGATACCACCTGTACCCAGACCAAAACCGCCAGTACCAAATCTGATACCAGAGCCGCCTATGCCGTAGGGCGAAAAACCATTGTTAAAGCTGTTGTAACCGCCGTAGGGCATGCCAAACCCGGTGCCGTACGAACCATAAGGATAAGCCGAGCCGTAAGGATAGGAAGGCATAACAGTGGCACCGGGCATGACACCGGGTATAGTGCCGGGCATGAGACCGGGCATGACACCAGGCATAGTGCCGGGCATAGCACCGGGAATAGCAGTAGTTCGACCGACAACGGCACCGGTAGTAGGGTTGATCATATTGCCGGTCATGGTGTCGATCATGAAGCCCGTGCTGGGGTCACGCACCATAGTGCCGCCCGGCACAGCATAGCCGCTCACATAGCCAGAACCAAGTAAGTTGCCGATAGAATTGACTATCTTGGACAAGCCGCCGGGGCGTGCCCCCATCTGCCCAGACATACCAGAAGCAATGCCTCCGCCAGAAGACATGGCACCCGACATACCGCTGGACATAGTACCAAATCCGGTGCCCATATCCATATCGTCTTCAAAGTCGTCAAAGTCATCGCGACGAGCCTTGGGCTTAGAACGTCCGCGTCCACTGGAAGCCGTCTGAGCGCCGGATATCGGCACTTTTTCAAGCAGCTTAGAGACGCGCTCGGGCAGGCTGAGGCTGGCGTTGGCTTCGGCTTGCTTGGGCAAGACAGTCTTTTCAAGCCTAGCCACTCGCTCGATCAAAGGATCTTTACTGTAATTTTGTCCAAGTACGGCAGTCTCGAGCGAGGATACCTTTTGATTGATGCCGACAGCGCCCATCATCGGTGCATCTGGTCTGTCACTACCATTTGCAGGTGGCGGTGCGGAGGCCATGCCGCGGCGCGACGGAGCGGTGGCGGGCATGTCGTCCTCGGGGTCGATCAAGCCGACACCGGCACTGGAGCCGCCTCTACGACTGGAGAAACTGCCACCCGAAAAACCGCCGCCGGAGCCCATACCCGATGAACCAGAACGAGAGCCAAAAGACGAAGAGGAGCCAAAAGAAGAGGAGCCGCCGCCTGAGCCCATGCCGTAAGAACCACTGCCGCCGCCCATACTTCCGGAAGGATAGGAGCTGCCGAAGGCCTTCATCATATCTTTACGCAAATCGCGTCCACTGAAGCTCTTGCCGTCATCGCCGTCGGTGCGCGGTACCGGTTCGCGAGGCGCTACGGCTTGGCGAGGAGGAGGATAACTGCCCTCGTCATCGTCGTCTTCCACCCAGTCGCTGCCCGGCGGCGCCTTACGAGCCACGTCGACTCGGGTCTTTTCCTTGAGCGCATCCACCCTCTCCGACAAGTCGGTAAAGCGCGATGGCTTGCCGAAAACCTTTGTTTCCAGCCTATTGAGCCTATCACCGACAGGCTCTCCGGCAAAGTCTCTATTAAAGACCGACTGCTCAAGAGCCGTGACGGCAGGATACTTGGACTCACCGGACAAAACTTGGGAGCCTATCTTACTAGAGTTGGCACCTGAATTAGCACCAGAATTGGCAGCGGCTTTCTCAGTAATGTCGAGCGAGCCACCACCGGCGACACTACCACGAGATTTAAAAGAAGAGGACGAGGAAGAACCAGAACCGCTTCCAGATGAGTCGGTGCCGGAAGAAGCGGCACCGCTTCTTGAGGAAGAAGCGGAAGAACCGTTGCCTTGGTCATCATCAGCAAGACTGACAGAGTCTAAATTAGGCACAGTATCGGCAAGCGCTTTCAAACGATCAGTATCGGCTCCAGTGCGAGCCTCTCCGAAGACCATCTTTTCAAGTCGTTCCAGACGAACATCATCACTATCCTTGGGATATTGATGTTTGAAGAATTTCACTTCCAACTTAGAGAGCCTGGGATCTCCACCGACACTAGCCAGACATTCGGATGATGAAGCGAAACTAAGCCCAAGAGAAGCGGTCAAGGCAAGAGCAAAAACCAGACTATGAACCCGCCTCGACGGAACATAACGGCTCTGCGCTTTGTTAAAGCTGGCTCCAGTCATAAAAAAGCCCCTCATTCTCTCACCAATTCTACCACCTGAGTCAATCAGCCGCCCGCCTGAGCCGCGCAAATACGCAGGTAGCAGACAAGTCAGTAGTATTAGTCTGGATAGCGTCAATTTAGGATGGACGAAGCAACTTTACCTTTGTTCCGCTTAATAATGTCTCCGCCTTGTATTAGCTATGCTTCTTCTCTCTCTAAGGACTACCGAGCATGATCAAATTAGATGGACACACCCTCAGCCTGGAAGATGTGGAAAAGGTCTCAATCGACCGCGATAGCGTGCACCTATCAGAGCAAGCCCGCGAACAGCTCTCAAACTCTCGCAAAGTGGTGGAAGAATTTCTCGAGCGTCGCGAAGTGGTTTACGGCATCACCACCGGTTTCGGCAAGTTCAAAGACGTCTATATCGCCCCCGAAGCAGCCGAAGAACTGCAAAAAAACTTTCTAGCCTCGCATAGCTGCGGAGTGGGAGCACCCTTCAATGAAGACATCGTCAGAGCGATTACCCTGCTGAGAGCAAACGCCCTGGCCAAGGGGTTCTCGGGTATCCGGACCGAGGTGGTGGAATTGCTTGTCGCCATGCTCAATGCCGGTGTTCATCCAGTCATTCCGGAACAAGGTTCGGTGGGAGCCTCGGGCGATCTTGCCCCACTTTCCCATCTAGCTCTAGTGCTGACCGGAGAAGGCGAAGCTTTCTTTCGGGGCGAACGAATGCCGGGCGCTCTTGCCCTCGAAAAAGCCGGACTGAAGCCGGTTGTGCTCAAAGCCAAAGAAGGTCTAGCCCTGACCAACGGCACCCAAGTGATGAGCGCCGTCGGAACGATGACCCTGTTAGCAGCCGAGAAACTGGCGAAAATAGCCGATATAGTCGGCGCGGTCACGCTTGAGGCTCAAATGGGCTCTAAAAAACCCTTTTTGGCCTGCATCCACGATGTGCGCCCGCATCCGGGACAAAAGGCTTCAGCACTTAATTTGATGAACCTCTTGGAAGAGAGCGAAGTAATGGAAAGTCACAAAGACTGCCCTCTAGTCCAAGACGCCTACAGCCTACGATGCATGCCTCAAGTGCACGGAGCCAGTCGTCAAGCGTTCAAGCACGCCCGCGAAGTTCTGTCTATCGAAATCAATTCTGCCACTGATAATCCCTTGGTTTTTGCCGGAGCAGTCATATCTGGAGGCAATTTCCACGGACAGCCGTTGGCTCTGGCCATGGACTATGTCGGCATAGCTCTTGCAGAATTAGCCAATATTTCAGAGAGACGCGCCGAAAGATTAGTCAATCCTGCGCTATCGAATGGTCTACCGGGCTTCCTCACCTTAGAAGGCGGGCTCAATTCTGGCTATATGATCGCCCAATACACTGCAGCAGCCTTGGTTTCAGAGAATAAAGTACTAGCCCATCCAGCCAGCGTAGATTCGATTCCCACTTCTGCCAACCAAGAAGACCACGTATCGATGGGCACTATAGCCGCAAGAAAGGCAAAAACCATCCTCGACAACGTACGACGAGTACTAGCTATCGAACTTCTAATTGCCTGCCAAGCTCTCGACCTTAGAACCGGACGAGTAGAGAAAGAAGACATAGACCAAGGCAGCTCTCCTCGCACCCAGATCGATCACAAGCCGAAGGAGTGGGATTCTAAGGGCTTTGTACCAGGTAGTAAACTAAAGAACCGCTTGAAGGCAGGCGTCGGGGTCGAAGCCGCTCACAGCCACGTGAGGAGGTATGTTGACTTTCTCATGAAGGATAGGCAGGTCAGTCTCGATATTGAGAAAGTGGAGAAGCTGATAACTGACGGCTCGCTTTTGAAAGCCGTAGAAGATAAGATTGGTCCGCTCAACTAGTATTCGTTGTTTTTTTGATTTGTGATTATGTGGAGGACGCCTCTTGACAATCACCACTTTCAAACTCGCTTTTTTAATATCGCTGTTCGCATCGCAAAAATGAACCGATATCGGTTCATTTTTCCCCTTCAACTTTCAAAAAAAAATTCAAGAAAGACCCAAGCCGGCTCTGGCTTGGGTCTTAAAAAAACCATAGACAAGAGAGTTTCCAAGCGAGCAAACACACACAAGCTCGCTTTTCCTAACGTGCTTTCGGACACACAGACCTGAGATTAAACAGCTGAGTTAACAAGCGGGGCTAACCCCGAGAGCTACTGCGTAGTCGTGCTACGATAAAGAACCGATGACTTGGATCAGCGGGCGATTAGCGCAGTTGGTAGCGCAGCACTATCACACAGTGAAGGTCGGGGGTTCGAATCCCTCATCGCCCAGATTTTTATACCACTCGCATTTTGTCGAGACAAATCACATTGCCGCCTGGCAGAGCAGAGCCAATCTGGGCGATATCTGCGCCAGACATAGCTGCGCTCATGACATGGTTCTGCCTCTCGCTTTCCAGATAAGCCTGCAAAGTCGCCGCTATATCTGAGGGGTTAGATAACTTCTTTAGTCTCTCTTGCAACAGGCTATCGCCCTTGCGACTCAGAGGTTTCATCTTTCGCTCCTACTTGTTCTAGTTTTGCCTTTCGCACTCTTTTTAGTGCCTTTGGCAGGTTTGGAATTCTTAGCAGCCGAGCCAGATTTCACCGGCGTCAGCTTACGCTCGGCTCTAACTACACTGCTTTTCTTTTCTCTTTTCTTCTTACCCGTAATTTGCTTCACTTCCTCAATTTCGCCAATTTCACCGGAAAGCAAATCTTTGAGGATGCCTTCGAGGGTATCAACCATAAAGTTGATTTGAGATTCGGTAATGATGAGTGGAGGCTCGATTCTGAAAGTGCGGTTGGCATTGAGAGTACCGGCAACCAGAACACCGCGATGGAAGAGTTCTACCTGAACCGCTTCTCGCAATTCTTTGCTGGTGAACTCAAGACCAATTAGAAGACCGCGACCTCTGACATCGGCTATCTTCTCGGGATAACGCTCCTTCAATTCATTCAGGCGATTGTTGAAATGGTTGCCCATCACGGCTGCTCGAGCCGGGAGGTGCTCTTCCAAAAGCACTTCCACACAAGCAGAAGCGGCGGAACAAGCAAGCGGATTACCACCGAAAGTTGAATTATGAATAGTAGGGTTCGGCTCCAAGACCTTCCATACTTTTGCCGAAGCCATAAAGCATCCAATCGGCATAACACCGCCGCCTAAAGCTTTGGCTAGGCAGAGAATATCAGGCACCACACCTTCGTGTTCGCAAGCGAACATGCGACCGGTGCGACCCATACCGGTTTGTACTTCGTCAAGAATAAGAAGGACGCCTTTCTTACGGGTAATCTCACGCACCTTACGCAGATAGCCAGCAGGCGGAACGTTGATACCGCCTTCGCCCTGAATAGGTTCAAGAATTACAGCCGCTGTATTTTCATTAATAGCCGCTTCGATGGCTTGGGCATCACCGAACGGAACATGAACGAAACCATTGAGAAGAGGTTCGAAGGGTTTACGAAAAACATCACGTCCGGTGGCTGAGAGTGCTCCCATGCTGACGCCGTGGTAGGCGTTCTTGGTCGATATAATCTCGCTCTTGCCGGTATAGAGGCGGGCCAGTTTGATGGCTCCTTCTACGGCTTCACTACCGCTGTTACCGAAGAAACAATACTGCAAATCACCGGGCGCGATGGCAGCCAGCTGACTAGCTAGATGCGCTGCCCAAGGATTGATAAGCTCCTGCGAATGCAAAGCCACTTGGTCGAGCTGCGCCTTGACGGCATTAACCACCTTGGGATGACGGTGACCGACGTTGAAAATGCCGAATCCACCCAGGCAGTCGAGATAGCGACGTCCTTGGTTATCGAAGGTATAGACGCCTTCGTCTCTGAACTCAACGGCACCTTCGGCGCCGGAAAGCTTCTGCCCGTAAGCTGTGTTGAGGTGATTAATAGAATTTGCGAGGGCGTTCTCAGCCAGCTTCTCATAATTGGTTACACCAGCAGTCTTCTCGACCACCGGGAAGCGCTTACGCTGAAACTCTCTTTTGTATACTGCCATGATGCACTTTCATTTGTACCAGCACCCGCGGTGCGATACAGATCCTTAGAAGTTTGAGTGTGGATTAGTGATTAGTTTGATTTTCAGCAGACAACAAGATCTGACGCCACAGCAAGTCGTGGACGATGATCTCAATCTAGTTGCAAATCTAGATCGACTGCATTTTCAATAAACAGTTGCTCTTTAGTTCACGAGCATGTGAACCAGGCAAACAAACGAGAACCGCTACAGATAAGTAGATTGGTAAGCTTTCGCTCTTGATGATTTCTGAGGTATTGCCGCGAATAAGGCGAACATAAATTACCTATGGACGGTACTACTCTTTAATCTGCCAACTGTGAACAGTGGACGGATTCTTCGCATATAGAGGTGGCGTCTGCCGGAAAGTCGTTCGATCAAATAAATTGGATGCCGGTCGAACAGAGACTCAATGGTGAATTGATTTAAGTAGTTCAGCCACGAGATCGCACAGCACAAGCGCTGTTTCTCCCTAACCTCCCTTTCCTCTATGCTTCTAATGTACACCGCTAGCCACATTCAGAACAATGTGCATGTTGTACAAAAAGGGCTTGCAGAATTTAGCCAACCTGTCTAAGGCTGCCTACAGACAAAGCCAGGGTACAAACCTCTTGACATCAAGCCGGCTGAGGCTTTCCAACCCTTTAGCCGGACTCAATTAACTAAGAGGAACTTACTTTGGAAAGTGCCGTCATTTGGGCAATAATTGTGCCTGATGGGTCAAAACCTGTTGACAATCACCAAGTCTTTCTTGTCTCGAGTCTTTCTTATACGAGGTCTACTGCCGGATATGAGCCTGAAAAGTTCGAATAGCTATACCTGCGGCGGGTCTAATCTAAAAACAAGGGTACTGAGAAAAGATTTCTTGGCTCTGGCGGCTGCTCTACAGTTAGTTGTGCAAGCGGGCGGCGGGCTTTCGGCAGTGCCGGCGGCGGCCCAGGGCATAACACCGCAACCCATGCCCAAACAGTTTCTTGATCTTTATTATCAGGGCATCACTTATATGAAGAAGGGCGAAATAGACAAGGCCCTGCAAATCTTCAAACAAGTAGCGATAAATGCTCCTTACGACCCCCTGGTTCATCTGAGCTTGGCCGAAGCCATGCACCAGTCGGGCGACACCGAAAACTCTATAGCCGAGTACAGAAGAGCGATAAGAATCAGACCTTATGACGCTTTTGCCAGAATGACCCTCGGCTCTCTGCTACAGGCGCAAGGTGAACTGCAGGAAGCTGTCAACGAGTACGACGAAGCCATCAAGCTAAGACCCGATGTTGTCTTGTTTCGTCTTAATTTGGGTGTAATTTTGCGCATCGCCGGTAATACCGATGAAGCCATCAATGAACTAAAGAAAGTTGTGCAGGCCTATCCCGAGCATCTCAAAGCCCGCTCGCAGTTGGCGGCTGCCTTCCAAGACAAGGGCGAATACCAGCAAGCCATAGACAACTACAGCAAAATTTTGCGCAGCCAGCCCCAAAATTTCACCATGCAGTACAACATGGGTGCCTGTAAGTTAGCACTCAAAGACTACAACGGCGCCGCTGAAGCGCTCGCTAAAGCTGTCAAAATAGATTCTTCCGTAGCTGATGCCCACGCTTTGCTTGGTCAGACCGAGGCGGCCAGGGGTAAGCTAGCTGAGGCTGTGAACGAATTGAGAGCAGCGCTGGCGATCAAAGGCGATCGTGCTGAATGGTTTGCCCAGCTAGGCGACGCCCTCACACGCCAGAAAGAAGTAAACGGTGCCATTGAAGCCTACCGGCAAGCAGTTGCCCTCGACCCGAAAGATGCCAATTCGGCTTACAGCATGGGTTATCTTCTGCAGAACAGCGGCAAGTTAGACGAAGCCGCCCAAGCCTTCCAGAAGGTGATCAAGCTAAATCCAAACTATGCCAATGCGCACTACAACCTGGGTATTATCAAGCAGCGGCAGCGCGACTACGATCTATCCGAGCAAGAGTTTAAGACGGCGATATCGCTCAGTCCTAACGATGGACAAGCGATGATTAACTTAGGGCGTACCCTGCTCTTGAAAGGTGACCTCAGCCAAGCTGTTGGCCACTACCGGCAGGGTCTGAGCATCGAACCAAGCGATCCGGCCGCCTTCCAAGAATTAGGTGCCGCCCTAGTCAAATTGAAAGATTATGTCGGGGCTCGTTCAGCGCTGGAAAGCGCGATAAATCTCAATCCCAACGATCGCAGCGCCATAGTCTCTATGGCCAATCTAGAATCGCTGGAGGGCAATCCAGCCAAAGGTGAATTTAGACTGCGACAGCTTTTGGTAAAAGATCCAAACGATTTAGACTTGCTCAATATGCTCGCCGACAACCTTGTGCAACAGGGCAAGCTGGAAGGCGCCATCGAAAATTATCAACGCATCGTTCAACTCAATCCACGCTCGTCTGAAGCCTTCAACGACCTGGGTCTGGCACTTTCTCGCAAAGGAGACGCCGCTGCTGCCACCATAATGTTCAAGAAATCTATTGAACTAGACAGCAATTTTATCGAGCCGCTTATTAACCTGGGCAATGTCTATCTCGGTATGCGCAAATATGAAGATGCCACCACCCAATACCAGAAAGCACTGGCGCTCAAGCCCGACAGCGTGCTGGCGCACTATAATTTGGGTCTGGTCTATACGGGCCAAGAAAATACCGAAGGGGCTCTTAGTGAATATCAGAAGGCAGTGCAGTTGGACGGCAACTATGCCAATGCCTTTTACGCCATGGGCTGCCTTTACCAAGCCCGCAATGAAACTGAGCAGGCTGTATCAAACTACGAGAAGTATCTAAGCTTGGAGCCGACGGGACCCTATGCCGTCAATGTCAAAGAAGCCCTCGACAAGATCAAATCTGTCCTGCCCGGTAGTGAAACCGCCGGTAGTGCGCAGCCGCCACTCTGAATTCTGGGCTTGCTAAAGCCTACTTTAGAACGAAGAAACTATACTCTCCGTAGACCTCAGCCTCACGGTAGCCAAAGGCAGTCAAGTCGATTTCGCCCTGCTTTAGAAACGCCTGCATGGGGTTGGTCTGCAGCACAATCAACCTTGGCTTTTTCTCAAGAATATAACTCTTGTATTGAGCCAGCATCTTTCGAAACAACGGCTCAAAATGCGCACGATTGGCTGGGCTAATAGACATTGCATGATTGACTTGAGCAAGTACAGAATAAGCATATCTGGAGCCGGGTCGAAGTCCACACTGAAGAATGGCAGGGAAACCTGGACTTATACCGGTTCCAAGCCAAAGCACGGTATCTTTTCTGCCGCTCAACCCCAGCACGCGGCCGCCCACCTCATCAAGCGGAGCCGAACAATCTAACTTTCTGGCATTAACGGCATAGGCAAACGATTGTGCACAAAAGAAAGCGGCGAACAGCATGTAAACCAGCGAAAGAGCCATAAGGCGACCGCGAGACCGCCTCGAGACGCTGACCCCATAGAGATAAAATGCTTCACCTAAAACCAGAAAGGCAGCCCCTTCGCACGGTACAAGTCTATAAAGCCAGACCTGATTGCCATAGAAATAATTGACAAGCGAAACAGCCAGGAAGGCAGTGAGGGCGGCAGCAAATACACTGCGGCGGCTCAATACAAGCCCAAGAAAGAGACCGGCAAAACTTATTGACACCGACTGCAATATCAAGCTATCAGCTCGAAAGAGTAGAAGAAAAGCCCGCCGCGAAAAGCCATAAGCACTGTCGTACATCGGCAAAATTTCCTGCAGATAACAAGTGCGGGCGTCTGCCGGGAAGAGGAAGAAAAACCAGCCTAGATAGCCGAGGACCATAACAAGCAAGCAATAAATCTCAGGTTGCCGGTAGAAGCGAAGACGAAGCGGGACGAATAGCGCAAGTTTTCCTAGTAGAGACTTGAGTTGAGATTTGAATTGAGATTCTGGTTGAGACTTGAGTTGAGCTTTGGGTTGAGATTCTGGTTGAGACTTTAGTTGAGCTTTGGGTTGAGATTCAGAAACCTCCGCTTGCTGGCTCTGCAAAGATTGCGGACGAAACTCTTGCAGAGAGAGAATGACTTCAAAAGCACAATAAGCAAGCAAAAACTGCGGCTTGAATAATAAAGTCAAAGAGGCGGGTAAGGCCGCCGCCAAAGAGTGTTGGCTGGAAATATTCTTGCCATGCAGACGAAGGAGGCGCAGCACCAAGAGCGGCAAGATAAGCCCAAAATGCAGATGCTCTCTCTCTCCAAATGAATAATTCTGCCCGCAGAAATAAAAACCAAAGAGAAACAGCATAGGCATACGCAGCCAGAGCGACACAGCGCCCTTATAGCGATAGAAAAGGAACATCGACAAAAGAGCCGAATAGCAACCGCAGGCGAGGGTGAGCAGGTTGAAAGAGAGTATTTCAAGAGAAAGAGAACTGAGAAACGGGAAAGAATAGCGCAACAGCTCACTATTGGAAAAGATTGCTTGCAGAACTTTTGCAGCCAAAACAGGAATCATAGCCAAGTACATAACTAGCGGTGGATTCCAATCAAAGACATCTATATAGGGAAGGCCACCCTCCAAGATGAGCCTGCCGCAATACAGATAGAGAGCCTGATCTGCATATGTCAAAAGTGGATAGGTAAAAAAGAAAAGCGCCTGCCCAAAGAAAAGAAAAAACAGGCAACAAACAAATACCCAAAGAGAAAACCGACGAAATCGAAACCAAAACTCGTAACTATTAGAATGGCTCATGGGGCGTAGACGGCGAAATCGAAATTATGGCCAAAGTACTCATGTGGCTGCCTGTTGCCGGCGCTGACAAATCTGACTCTCTCTGCTTTCTCTTTCGACAAATAGGTGAACTGAGAAACATTATTCAAGATCTGCGCTTTCTCTAGTATAGGTAAAGAAATAGATTCATTAACCAAGCATAGCCGACAAGCTGGGTCTTCTAGATCGTCTTTCAGATCGAGCAAGAGCTTGGCACGAAAGTCTCTCAACCGAGGACTGAGTGTACCTTGTTCACTACCAACCTGAAGGAGGCTCAAGCAGCGAAATGAGAGAAGCCGTGTCGCAACTTTGCGATCATGGCAAAGCAAAAGTGGATAAGCAGCCCCAGGAAAGTCGGCGATTACAGCCACCTTATCACCGACCTTGGTTCTAGAAAGCAATATATTTTCTAAACTCTGAGCACCGTGCTCGATATCACGCTGATACTGGGCGCGCAGGGCTTGCCTATCTAAATTCAAACAGAAATTCAGGTAGACGGAAAGCAACCAGACCAAGAGCACAAAAAATACCTTCTCGAAATGCAGCGGCCAATTCAAGTCTCGCGTTCTTTCAATGAATAGACATAGACCACGATAGCCGCAAATCAAAAAGATAGCGAAGCTAGAAAAGATGGTCAATTGAAGGCTTCTAGAAAGTCCCTCATTTTGCAGGATGTATTGCATCATCCCACCCATGCCAATCATCAATATAGAAGCAGGAAGATAATCAGTGCTAAAGCGCCGCTGCCAAATCACAACCAGAGCGGAAATTAGAAACCAGACAATAACATCAAGTCGATCAGGACAGGACTGTGGACCATAGATGGCCGGATGTCCAGATTGGAACTGCATAATTTGAATAGGCAAGACGACGTCCCAATACAATTCCTTACTCACGGCAGGAAGTGACCCCAAATAAAGCCAGCAACCCAAGGCGGTCAGCAAAAATCCCACAAATTCTGCAGTTAGAAAGGACTGCCTGAGAAAGCGCAATACTCTGACAGAAGTGACTGGAACTTTACTTTTCCAGGCAGCATCTGCGAGCAAGAACACCTCCAAAAGACCATAGACCAGAACGGCTGTCGGATCGCAAAAGATTGACAAGGAAACGAAGCCCCCAGCTAGCATGGCTATGGGCTTGGCAAAACGGATTTCCTCATAGCGCAGGAGCCTTATGGGTAGCCACAGCAAAAGCACTGCCAACAAGAATGACTGCGAATCACCCAAATCAAAGCCACAAGAGAGAATCGCTAGGAAGTAGGCACCAACATAAGCGGGTAACGCGGATCTCAAACTAGTAGCCAGGGCTGAACCACTGCTCAAAATTGCAGGCATCGCCAAAGCGAGACCGACCATGGCAAAAACCACCGCTGTCGTGGGAATTGCAAAGGAAGGCAAAAACAAAAAATTTAGCCAGCTTAAACTCCCCCCAATCGCCGTATTCAAGGTCGAAGCTGCTAGCGCAAATGCATCCAATAGCTTAACCAGAAAAGAGAAGGAACAAATGCCGATGGGGGACTCAAGCAGGAAGAAATCAGAATAAAGCGCCAGCCCCTCGTTGAACAAGCGCCCTGCGAGAACTCGCATCGAGGCGTAAGATGAAAAGTATGAACTAGAGCAGGACACATTCACTATCAAGAGAACGATTGGCAAAGCAATGACAATAAGCAAATAGCGAAAATCTTTCCGCCAATCTTCTAGTTTTCTCAGCACTAATGAGCACTCTCTGATTTACAAGAATTACTGTATCACCTTCTTGACTAAGTCAGACTGTTAAAGGATCGGAGAGGAGCGAAACATCGCAATGGATCTCAAGCACTGCATCTAGTTCAATGATTGCAAAAGATAGAAGAAATAGACTTGAACCGCTCAGGCTTGCAAATGTAGTTGAACAAATTTCTCTTTGGTAGAAAAGGACAACCCAACTGAGCTTCATCAGACTCCTGCAAAACTCTTTGGTCCACAAAGTGAGGCAGGAATTCAGGCGAGGTCTCCATGGCATTTACACAAAGCCTAATCAGTTCTCGCTCAGCCTCCCCGCCACAGGAGACTCCTCGAAGGCGAGAACCAAGCTTACGACCTAGTCTATTGTTGATTAGATCCTTTCTCCGGTCTAAAAGATCTTCAGCGCGGACTCCATCATAATCGAAGGTATACTCTGCAAACTCATTTGCAGCGAAAAGAAGAGTGGCAAATTCTTCACCGCATTCAAAACAGACTAGCGCCGAACCATATAGATGCTGAAAGCTATTTATCTTTTGGCTATGCGCTCGAATAACTCTACCTTCAAAGTTATTCTCTAAGGTCTTATTTCCTGGGTGCAGAAGCGGTGCCGGCATGTTCAGCCTTTTCTGAAATGTTCCAATAGGGATAAGCTTGGAGCACCCGAAAACTGCCTCCTCCGCCAAGCTAACCCTCCACAAAACTGAAAGAACATAACAAAATAGACAAAAGAAAGAAACAAGGAAAACCTTCGCGACAAGTCGAAACAAGAGAAGTACCTCAGTAATGAACTTAATGAGATACGAATCAAAAAGGGAAAAGTTGCAGGGCTAGCCACTTCTTGACAGCCTCGTGGCAAAAAAAAATGAACTTCCGGCTCTGGGAAGGAAAATGAACCGATATCGGTTCGTTTTCCTTTGGCATCGATATTTAATTTTCGAAATCACTTCAATTTTTGAACTTTTTTCCACAAAACTACGTCTTTAGTATTAGAGAAATGCGGAGCTAAAGACATGCAGAAAGAACGAGAGAGAAGTCATCTAGAAGACCTCTTTGAACCACATTACAAAGAAAAACGACAAGAGATTCTGCTTTCATTCAATCAGGTCTATCCTACTGATGAATCTTGCTGGCAGGCTCTAGTGATGCATCTTGAGGAGGCCGGATTACTTTATTGCAGAAAATGCAAATCCTCTATAGTGGAGATAAGAGCGGACCATCGAGTATTTTGCTGCAAGAAGTGCAACAAGAAAGGTTCTACAACAGCAGGAAGCTTTTTCCACGGAGTCAAGAAACTTAGAGCTTGGTTCTTCGCTATTTGGGTTTTAGAGAAGAACTTCTATGTAAGTTCTAAGTGGCTCGGTCAGACCTTGGAAATATCACAATCGATACTGTCCACGGAAATTTAGA
>MOYA01000002.1:683914-688842 GCA_001899315.1 Candidatus Obscuribacter phosphatis | reverse complement strand
GGTCCAAAGAGTCGTAGCCAGGACAATCTTCGGCGCTACACATATTGAAGTCAAGTTTGTATTTGATTGAGGAATCTCTTGCCATACCAGAATGCAAAAGATTCTCCATTCAGCAGTTTCGCCTCTTTTTCAACAAGAGATCTCTATTGACACCAGCTAGAAAGAAACCAGAGGACGAGACTGAAGTGACAGAAGAGAAAGGAAAGAAAGACGAAACAGAATCGTCCGAGTGCAAAAGAAAATCGCAAGGTGGTTGCACAAAATCGAAGAGAACGCCTTCCAAGACAGATACCGCTGATAGCACCATCACCCAAATCATTGCCTGTCTGGAGAAAGAGAAAAGCACTTTAGATGAGCTCATTAAAAGGACAAAACTTGCAAGTAGCAAGGTTCTATCAGCGCTGACAGAACTGGAATACGACGGCAGGATTGCTGCGACAACTGGCGGCAAATATAGCCTCTCGCCACAACTAAAACTAAACAGTCAGTCCCAATATACAAGCATAGAACAAGCCCTAAAGGCATCAGCTGGTGACAGAAGGAAAAAATCAATTCATGACTCATTCGTTCTATTTGAAATGATCTCTGCTGAAATAGTTAAGGGCTTTAGCAAAAAATATATAGGTCTATATATTGGATTGTGCAACAAGCTCGCGAGCGCGAACACCAAAGAATCATTTCTAGAGACCTGCATTATGAGTCGTTATATTGGCTCCAGAAGAATCTATAAATACGAAAGTCAAGAGACACTCGATTTTGTCATGACTCGAAGCAAACTATCACAAAGAACTCGCAGACGAGCCTAGTCAGCTCACTGGCAAAAGGTCTAAAACCGCCTAGCCCTAAACTAAAGCAGTCAGTGAAAGTTTATCTATAGCCAAGCAACTGGCTGTGCGCTATAAAGTACTCAGAGCCAGAGCAAAACAAAGCGATTCGATTGTGAATGTATTCAAGTCAATTTATAGAGTCGACAGGAATCTAAGGATTCTAATCCTCTTTTTTATTTGCATGGCGTTCTCTTGCGCCTTGGCGCTGCTTCTTCCATTCGGTAGCCCCGTTCTGGCAATAACGATGCTGTTAGCGATACCGGGCTCTTACTTTATCCTGTTGCCGGAAGCTCTTGTCTATCGCTCAACTTTTCATATCAACTCAAAAAAATATGACTCCGCTAAGCAACTATTGGCCCGCTCCCTCGCTTTATCAGATAGGAATCCGCTCGCCTACATAAATCTAGGCTACTTAAACATGCTGGAAGGAAATTTTGCGCAAGCGCAATCAGACATTGCAATTGCTATTGAACAGAACCCCAAATCGTCCATAGCATACTTAAACCAAGCCGCCGCAGCTTATTACAGCGGGGACTATCGAGCTACAATTGATAGCTCACGCAAGGCTCTCCGGCTGAACGCCTCAGATAAAAGAGCTAATTTGAACATTTTGATATCCCACTACATGCGCGGAGACTATCAGATAGTCCTGGAACTTACAGAGAATCCAGCGAGCTTTAAGCAACACAGAGAATCAGTACTACTGGTCAAACTTTTTACACTATTGGCTTGTGGAAAACTCAATAGCGCTGAATCATATTGGGCGAAGACTTCTTGCAGGTATGTAGACACCAAGAAAATCGGAAGCGCAGCTATCGCTTCAGCTAGAGAGAACTACAGTGAAGCTATATCAATGCTCACAGACATTCGACCGGGGCAGTTAATTGATGGAACAGGACACATAGTGCGGGCAATAGCATTAAGCGCGCTCGGTGAGCCTGGTCTTGCTTATTCGACAATTAGTTCTAACTTCGAAAGAAAGCTTGATCATTTGAGCAATTTCATTGTCGTGTCTTGTATCTATCACGACTGTATGATGGCAAAGGAAGGACTGGATCTCTTAAACAAGATTGAAAAGAGCTACAATCAGTCGATTGGCTTGCAGACTCAGTTAGCTCTTTTGTACACGAGAGAAAACGACTTCGAGAAAGCTCTCTCCATAACCAGCAAAGTTCTAGAGAATAGTCCTGACCAATCACAAGCGATAAATATTCACACAATATGCTTGGCAAGAACTGGACACATAGAAGATGCAAACAAATGGCATAAACGCCAACTGGCGCAGGAAGCGCAGTTTAGCCTAACTCAACACGCTGATATCCACATAAAGTGGGCGTGCGGAAAGCTCGATGAAGCACTAAATGCTGCTGAAAAACTCTTACAGCATGACCCTAATGATCTCTGGTCTCTCAAATTGAAAGCCGACTTACTTGATTTGTTTGACGACCTAAGTAAGAGAAACCTGGCAAAAGATATAAGAGAGCAATTAAGCCTTTTGTCTATAGATAGACGAAAGGAACTACAAGAGTCGATGGAAAAACTTCCCATAGAGCAGCTTGAAGACTTGCCTTTACTGCCAGGCTAGGGACAAATTTTTTGTGTTTAGAGAAATTTGAAGCTCTATTGGAAGCGTTCTGGGTAAGAAAATGAACCGATATCGGTCTATTTTCTTACCCAGAACGCATCGCTTCAGTTCGCTCACCAACCACTTGCTTTTCGATCAGCTTGCGCAAACCAGGAAAACCGCTTAGCTCAGGATCCGTGCGCATAACCGCCAAGGCAGCGTTCCTGGCTTCCTCTAGAATCTTGGCATCATTCACCAAATCGGCAAGCACTAAGTCGGGGAGACCACTTTGCCTATATCCAAGAAACTCGCCCGGACCTCTTATCTCAAGATCCTTCTGCGCGACCACAAAGCCGTCGTTAGTCTGCTCCATAATTCCTAGTCTGTCTCGAGTAGTTTGAGACTTTAGATCAGATACAAGATAACAATAGGACTGCTCCCCACCACGACCAACTCGCCCTCGCAGTTGGTGAAGCTGTGCAAGTCCAAATCTGTCGGCATTCTCGATCACCATAATGGTCGAGTTAGGTACGTCCACCCCAACTTCTATGACCGTTGTAGATACAAGAATCTGAAACTCTCCTTTTCGGAACGCTTCCATGACGGCGTCTTTTTCTTGTGATTTTAGTTTTCCGTGCATCAGACCCAGCTTGAAGTCGGAAAACTCACCCTCTTTGAGTTTTTCGTACTCTTGCGTTGCGGCTTTTGCAGAGAGAGATTCTGACTCTTCAATAAGCGGAAAGACAATATAAGCCTGGCGCCCCAATTCTATCTGCTCTCGAACCTTCTGCCAAAGCGCTTTCTTCTTGGAAGGCATGACGATTTCGGTGACGATTGGCTTACGACCAGGCGGCAACTCGTCAATTTCTGACACATCAAGGTCCCCGTGCATAGTCAAGGCCATGGTTCGAGGAATAGGCGTTGCTGTCATGGTGAGAAGTTCGGGATTCGAACTCTTTGCTTTGAGACGGGCTCTTTGTTTTACTCCGAATCGGTGCTGCTCGTCGATGATGATCAAACCTAAGTTTTGAAACTCAACGTCGTCTTCCAGCAAAGCATGTGTGCCAACCGCGATGTGGCTCTGCCCGGACAGAATTTCTTGCCTAGCCAAACGACGTTCGCGCGCGCCATGCTTTCCAAGAACAAGAGTGGCACGAAGACCAAGCGGCGCCATCAAACGTTGAAACTGCCGGTAGTGCTGCTCAGCGAGGATTTCAGTGGGTGCCATCATCGCGCCTTGGAACCCATTCTCAATGGCGACCATAAAGGCAAGCAGTGCAACCACCGTTTTTCCTGACCCCACATCACCTTGCACAAGTCTGTGCATGGGCTTGTTTGAAGCCAGGTCGCGAGCAATCTCTCCAAAGACCCGCTCTTGGGCACCGGTTAGTTTAAAAGGAAGACTAGACTTTAGACGATTAACCAGACTGTTCTCACCAGGCTCATACTTAATTGAAAGTGCATCTTCTCTCTGCTCGTATTGGTAGCGTCTGTGCGCCATCTGCAATTGAATAGCGAATAACTCGTCAAAAACCAAACGACGCCTGGCGGCATCTTTATCTTCTGGATTCTCGGGGAAGTGAATCTTGTAAAAAGACTCCCGAAGTCCCATCAAGCCAAATTTCTCACGCAGAAGATCAGGTAAAGGGTCGACGATGAGAGCACCATATCCGGTGAGGGCATTATGAATAATGTTGCGCAGATAGCGCAGTGATAGCCCCTCTGTTAATGGATAAACAGGGACTAGACGCCCGACGTGCAAACTTTCAGGCATGTCTAATTGCCCGGGTGAGCCTAAAGCGCTCGGATCATCTCGAAAGCCAGCTGAGAGCTGATCACCCCCAGCAAGACTAAGGATCTCGATCTCTGCATTCTTCAGTTTGAGCTTACCCGAGTAATCATCACGTTCAACAACACCGGAAGCAAGAACCTGAGCCCCCTTGGGGAACTGCGCTTTATATCTGTCGAGAAGATATTTATTTGATTTGCCGCCTACAAATCGACTCACCATGATTGAACCAGTACCGTCAGAGAGTATGGCTGTCAAAATTGAGACATTGCCTTTCTTGGCTTGATAAGCGCTGACTGAGCGAATTGTCCCGAATATACTCACCTCATCACCAACGACAAGGTCTCTAATATGTTCGCGGTTCTGAAAATCGAGGTGCTTGCGTGGATAGTGACAAAGCAATTTCTCTACCGTTGTGATACCAAGCTTATCTAGTAGTGAAGCCAGTTTGGGACCAACCCCTTTGACAAACTGCACCGGAATCTCGGCGATATTCTGAGAGCGAGCACCCTGCTTACCTGCATTATCCAGTCTCTCTTTAGTTGTATGTGTTGAATGACTTGAGTTTCTCTCTGTGTTCGAACCTGATTTACTTTCAGATCTAACTGAACCTGATTTACTTTCAGATTTAACTGCACCACGGATAGGCTTCGCTCCCGGACTATTTACAGGCAACACACCAGAAGCAGCTACCGGAGCAGAGCCAGGCATAGCACCTTGAGCAGATGCAGGCAACACACCAGAATCA
>MOYA01000002.1:597249-683847 GCA_001899315.1 Candidatus Obscuribacter phosphatis | reverse complement strand
GACCAGATGCAGGCAACACACCAGAAGCAGACACCGGAGCAGACGGAGGCTTGGTGACAGCTTTATTCTCGACAAGATTCTCCGGTCCGGGAATGCCGCTGGTAGCAGCCTTTGATTCAGTGGTGCCGACTCGACGAACAGAGCCGGCATCAATCTGATTGGCTTGTGCTGCCTCAGGGCCGCGCTCAAGTTGATCGAAGTAGGGCGCCAAAAGCTCTTCAGCGCGACTGACTATGGAAATGCGAGTGGCGACATCAGAATTGGGATACTGCCTGAAAAATGCTCTAATGGTCGTCCAAACAGGATCTAAAGGGAACCGTCTCACCAGGCGGTCAGCGGTATTGCGCATGAAATAAGAGAAGGTGCTGTGGCGTCCTTGAAAATCAGCATAGCGGGCGCGCCGCTCAACCGCTATCGCTCTACGAAGAGCCGCTATCTCAGCTTCTTTTGATGGTCTCTCTTTACCGACGATCTTGACCATGGTACCGGCCGAAGGACATATACACTAGATAGAAAGACGCAAAACGAATTGCAGTCCATTCTAAAGACTAGCCGAGAATATGTTCTTTTACTAGTGAAAAATAAGCTATTGCAGGCGGTTGAGAATGAGTTTGGAAATAGCTTTCAAGGTGGCGAACACGCCCAAACCTTCAGAAGCCACGGCTTCGAAGCTAGGAACACCCATGGTGTTAAGTTCGCGCTCCATGCGCTCAATTGGCATGGCATTAGCCAAATCCCGCTTGTTGTACTGCAAAACCCAAGGGATATTGTCGAGGGTGAGCGAGTATTCCTTTAAGTTATCCACCATGTTCTGCAAAGATTCGACGTTATCCTTCGAGCGCATGACATCCGAGTCAGCCACGAATATAATTCCATCCACACCGTTAAGAATGAGCTTGCGGCTGGCGTTGTACTCAACCTGACCGGGAACGGTGTAGAGTGAAAATCTTGTCTTGAAGCCTTGCACACTGCCCAAATCCAGAGGCAAGAAGTCGAAAAATAGAGTACGTTCAGTCTCGGTTGCCAGGCTGATCAGTTCTCCCCTAGTGGTAGGAGCAAGCTGACCATGGATATACTTCAAATTCGTGGTTTTGCCACCAAGACCGGTGCCGTAGTAAACGATTTTGCAGTTTATCTCGCGTGCCGCGTAGTTAACGAGTGCCATCTACTGTTTCCTGCTTCCCCCGCCGTCCGGCTGAGTCTTCCGGTGAATTTTTGGAGCTTATCGGTTTTGCTCCTTAAGACCGTTCTAAAAGGTAACCCAAAAGATTACTCAGAACAATCTTGTAAACCAGAATTCTTACCTTCCGATAATAGAAATATTAGTAACTCAAATATGAACGAGACACCTTTACAACGATCATCCTTGACCCGCAAAGAGGGATGGTTGATCACCCAAGTTTAGACTATCACGATTTATACCCAGGAACGGACCCTTCAACGGCAAAAAATGCCGATCACTTAGAACTATTACAAACTTAGTAAAGTAAGCGAAAAAGCGAGCCTATGTATATGCGCCGTGGTACAATTCACACTTTGCTTGTGCCCGAAGCTAATAACGGCATTCAGCTTGAGCTGTTCCTAACAGGCAGCTAATTGTTGAGCGTTATAGATTTAGGCGAGCACGCTAAGAGAATCTAGCTAATCAAAACCGAATCAATACGGCGATTGGCTAACAAGAACTGGACGGGATATTTCAAAATGGCTAAGCGTTGTGACGTATGCGGCAAAGGACCCCAGACTGGTGTTCAGTACACTTTCCTTCGTTCGCACTTTAACCCGCATGGTAAAAGACGCTGGCTGCCAAACCTGCAGCCTTTCAAAGCTGTTGTGGGCAAGACTGTGAAGCGCCTCAAGGTCTGCACATCTTGCATCAAAGCTGGCAAAGTGCAGAGAGCAGTCTAAGCATCTAGACAGAAAAGAATATTAGAGAGGTTCTTCGACTTCATTGGCCCTTGGCCAAGTCGAGGAGTCTCTCTTTTTTCACAAGATAAAGTTCATTACAAAACTGGCAGCGTCCTTCTGCCTGCCCATCCTCTTCAGCCATTGACAACAACTCGCCAGCGGGAAGTACCTTAAGAGCCTCAACGAATCTATCTTCCGAGCATTTGCAGTGAAACTTGATTGGCATTACATCCGCTAGTGGTCTTACTTCAAAGCCGGCTAATATCCTCTGCAATATATTCTCGAGACTCATGCCCCTGCGCATCAAGAATGTGAAAGTCCCAAAAGTAGTAATGTTGTTTTCAATCTTACAGATGGTCTCTTCAGTATGGTCGGGCAAAAGCTGCACTAATAAGCCACCAGCCGCTTCAACCCCTCGACTGGTTAGATGAACCCCAACTACAACAAGAGAGCCAGTCTGGTCAGAAGTAACGAGATACCGATTTACGTCCTCACCAATCTCACCGGACGCTAGCTCTACGGTTGAAGTGTGTGGCGCGCCAAAACCAGAGTCAATAGTGACATGAAGGTAACCTCTGCGCCCCACAGCCGAGCCAACGTCGAAATTGCCAAGAGAATTTAAGGGAAGCTCGACCTTGGGATGCTCGACATAGCCACGTACCGTGCCGCGAGGCGAGGCATCAATCATCATTCTGCCCAGAGGACCGTTGCCATGGAACTTTAGTGCCACCTGCCCATCTCGCAAAAGCATCGGGGCAAGTAAGACACCAGCCGTCAGAGCCCTGCCAAGCGCCGCTGTGGCAGTAAAAGAAAGTTCGTGACGCTCACGCGCCTCAGAAACCAGATTGGTTGTAGTGGCTATGACCGCCCTAATGGTTCCGTCAGTTGATATGGCTCTCAACAGACCGTCTTTCTGCGTTTTGTCTTTAGATGCCATATCTGCTTAAACCTGAAAACGCTCTATTTTTCCATCATAGCAGCATATTACATTTTTTAAAGCCTACTTAATAAGACGGCCAGCCACTATTCTCCCGATGCCAGCTAAATCCTGCCTGACTTCGACATGCTGAAATCCCGCACCGGCGAAGATCTCAGCCACCGGAACGGATTGTTTGTGACCGACCTCAAAAGCAAATTCTACGAGCTTGCCCTCCGCTATAAATCTACCGATATCGGTTGATTTTTTTTTCGCTACTGCCTCTGAAAACGAACCGATATCGGTAGATTTTTTTTCCGCTACTGCCTCTGAAAACAAACCGATATCGGTTGATTTTTTTTCCGCCACTGCCTCTGAAAACGAACCGATATCGGTAGATTTTTTTTCCGCTACTGCCTCTGAAAACGAACCGATATCGGTTCGTTTGCCGGCCACCCCCAAAAGCACGGCGGCAAATCCTCTGTAGAAGCCCATACCGTCGGCATCCAAACCTCTAAGAGCCAACTCCGGCTCGTGCTTAACCTCAGGCTGCAGTTCTTCCATTTCGGCAGCATCGATATAAGGAGGATTTGAAACCATGAAGCAATGGCAACCACTCTCGAATAAACGCTTAGCCAACAAGTCAATCGGCTCAGGCTGGAAGAAATCAGCCAGGACTAGCTCCATCCGATCCGCTACGCCGTGTCTTTCAGCATTGACTTGGCTGAACCTGGCAGCTTGAGGAGAACATTCAAAAACAAGCGCCCTCAAGCCCGGAAACTGCAGCAAAAGACTGATTGAGATGCAACCGGAGCCACTACCAACCTCTACCAAGAGCACGTTCTCGTGGCTTATGCCTAGGTCCTCCTCGAGCTGCCGCAGGCGCCTGCTGACAAAATCAACCAATAGCTCGGTTTCAGGACGGGGGATGAGCACCCCTTCGCCAACCCAAAATGTCTGCGCCATAAAGTCTGCCTGCCCGAGAGCGTACTGAATGGGGCGCCTATTGCGTCTATCTTTCAATACTCTGTCTAGATCGACCGCCTTGTCACCAAGCACAAGCTCTTGCTTGAGCGGCAAAGCTCCATAAGATATAGACATCAAAGTCGATAAGGCGAGGCGAGCCTCTGCTCGAGCCTCATCATTGTCTATGCCCAGTCGCATCAATTCATCGGCAAAGAGCGAAGCGGCTTCCAATAAAGAATGCTCGGCTTTGAACAGAGACACTAAATTCCAGCTACTGTGTTCATTTCGGCTTCGAGCAGGCGCTGCTGATGCTGCAAGATACAAGCCTCGATGAGTTTATCAAGATCACCTTCCAGAACCTGCTGCAGAGGAAAGTTCTGATTGAGACGGTGATCAGTTACTCGATTATCTTTGTAATTGTAAGTGCGAATTTTTTCAGAGCGATCGCCAGAGCCCACCTGCGATTTGCGGGCATCGTAGATCTCTTTCTGTTGCTCTTCCAGCTGAATTTGATAGAGCTTATTGCGCAGAATCTGCTTAGCCCTCTCTTTGTTCTGCAACTGTGAACGCTCTTCCGAACAGGCAACCATCAGACCACTAGGCTTGTGAACAATACGCACAGCGGTTTCTACTTTGTTGACGTTTTGGCCGCCGGCACCGCCTGACCTCATTGTAGAGATATCCAGGTCGTTATCGTTGAGTTGAACATCAATTTCTTCAGCCTCAGGCATAACAGCCACAGTGGCAGTAGAGGTATGCACCCGACCAGAAGCTTCGGTGGCCGGCACACGCTGTACACGGTGCACGCCTGATTCAAACTTGAACTTACTATAGGCAGCATCACCCTTGAAGCTAACAATCACTTCTTTGTAGCCGCCCACTTCGCCCTCGCTGACGCTGGCGATTTCAGGGGTAAAGCCGGCACGGTCCGCGTACTTCATATACATGCGCAGCAAGTCTCCGGCGAAAAGCGAGGCTTCGTCCCCGCCTGTTCCGGCTCTTATCTCGAGCATGATGTTCTTCTCGTCATTAGGATCTTTGGGCAGAAGCAAAATCTTCAACTCAGCCTGCAGATCCTGATGCTCCTGTCTGGCTTCGGTAAGTTCCACCTCAGCCAGCTCACGCATTTCTTTGTCAGTCTCAGTGCGCAGCATCTCGAGCGCGTCAGAGATACGACGCTCCGCCCCCTGATAGCGATGGAAGGTCGTGACGGTGCGCTCCAGCTGATGCCTGGTTCGAGCCAGGCGCATAAAAGTGCCTTGGTCAGAGATTATGGCCGGGTCAGAAAGCTTTTGCTCAAGCTCATTGAAAGTATGCTCAATATCTTTGAGCTTCTCGACAAAATGCTCCATCTAAGAGCCCTACCAACCCGAAAGTAACCTAAAAAATTCGGAGAGGGAGGGATTCGAACCCTCGCTGCGCTTTCACACAGACAGTCTTTCCAGGACTGCACGATAGACCACTCCGACACCTCTCCAAGTGGTCTCGTGATTATATCAAGCAAGTCATCCTGACTACGCTGCCGCGAGTGGAATGAAAGCTCAAAGGAAAAAAAACTTTATCCCTAGGCTCTGGTTCCCATGAGCTTACTTCTGCCGGCTCCGCCTTTGATAATAGGCAAGAAGTCTTCTGCCTTGAGGCTGGCCCCGCCGACCAGAGCGCCGTCTATATCAGATTGCTCCATCTGTTCCACAATTGTCGAGGGCTTGACTGACCCACCATAAAGCACAGGAATTGTATCGGCAACATTGGTGGCATAAAGCTCATTGATGGTCTCGCGAATCATCTTGCAGACTCGGTTTGCTTCGGTAGACTCGCAGTTCTTGCCGGTGCCAATCGCCCAAACCGGCTCATAAGCCACAACAATCTTGGCAACTTGATCTTTGTCAAGTTCTTCTAAAGCGCTTGCCACCTGACGACGAATGACCTGATCGGTCAAGCCGGCTTCTCGCTCATCGAGGGTTTCACCTACGCAAACAATAGGTACCAGCTTGTTGGCAAGGGCAGCCCTGGTCTTGAGATTGACCGAAGCATTGGTTTCGGCAAAGTACTGCCTTCTTTCGCTGTGACCAATGATGACGTGAGTTAAACCGATATCGGTTAACATTCCGGGGGCGATTTCGCCGGTGAAAGCGCCGCTATCGTGATAGTCCATGTTCTGGGCGCCCACATAGCAAGTGCTCAGCACTTCACCATGCTTTTCTTTAAGAGACTTAAGGGTTTCGGCCGCCAAGGGCAGACTCAAGAACACCGGGCAAAGAACAATGTCGGGCAAAGTTTCGCCTTTCATCTGGCTGACGCCTTCCAAAACAGCATTAATGAGAGCCTTTGATTCAGCCTGGTTCTTATGCATTTTCCAGTTGCCGGCAATGATAGTTTTGCGCACGACTCGCCCCTCAAATAGATAGATATTTGCAACAGAAGTCTAATTCTACATCGCTATGAACTAGAATCTAGAAATTACAACGCCATAGTTAAGGGTGCAGTCAATGACAACAAGTCAGTCGGACAGTAATAAAAAGATGGCGGCGCTAGCCCAGGCCGCCAGACGCTTAGAGCAAGAAGAAGACAATGCGCCCTTGCGTTTGCCCGAATGGGTGCGGCGCTCGGTTTTGAATACCGAAGAGAACCGTGAGACCAGGCTTATCTTAAAAGAACAAAATCTCAATACCATTTGTGAAAGTGGTCGCTGTCCAAACAAAGGCGAATGCTGGGCCAAAGGCACTGCCACCTTCATGCTCATGGGCGCCCTTTGCACACGTACTTGTCGCTTTTGTTCAGTAAATAAAGGTACGCCTTCCCCCCTCGACCCAGAAGAACCCCAGCGCATCGCCACTGCCGCCCAAAAGATGGGGCTGCGCCATGTGGTCCTCACCTCGGTCAATCGCGATGACTTACCCGATCAGGGCGCAAGTCATTTCGCCGCCACCATCAAAGCTCTCAAAGAAAGCATCAAAGGCGTGGCAGTGGAAGTTCTCACCCCGGACTTTCAAGGCAGACGCGACGCCCTAGAAATAGTTCTGGCGGCCGAGCCTGTGGTTTATAACCACAATATGGAAACAGTGCCGCGTCTCTATAAAAGAGTACGACCTGGTTCAAAATATGACCGCTCTCTCAATGTATTGAAAATGGCATCCGAAATCGCCCCTGATATTCCTACCAAATCTGGTTTGATGTTGGGACTGGGCGAAACAATGGACGAAGTTAAGGAAGTGATGCACGACCTGCGCGATCATGGTTGCGCCTTCCTGACGCTCGGTCAGTATCTCAGACCGTCCCGAGACCAATTGCCGGTGAAGCGCTATGTAGAACCCTCCGAATTCGAAGAGCTTGGCGCCTACGGATGGAAGATCGGCTTCAAAATGGTGCACTCCGGGCCTTTGGTGAGAAGTTCGTACCATGCCGAAGAATTAGCCAACAATCTAAAGTAGTGAATTTGCAGTTTTGAGCGAGAAAGAGCCAAATCAAAGTCAATCTGCGGGCAGCCAGGAAGAGCTGCTCGACTTCAGCCCGCAGCAAGACGAAGCAAAAGCGGAAGCCATAGCGCAAGAAAAGTCGCCCTTGGAAGAAGCAAAAGTGCTGTTTGAGAACGGCGAATATGAACGCTGCCGCGCCAAGCTGAGTGAGATTTGGTTAAAAGCGCCTTACGACCGCGCTGTCATTGAACTTTTTGCCGAATTGCTAAGCGAGATAGGTGAGGGAGAATCGAGCAAACGCTTCAGCAAACTGGTAGAGAAGCTGAAAGAACCACTGCCACCATATAAGCACCACCAGGAACTCTTCGAAGTCGGCTATGCCCTCGTCGACATGAGACAGTTCCAGCTTGCCACCATGATCTTATCTGAGATTCATCAAGAATTGCCGGAAGATCCGCTCGTCAACTACGAGCTAGGCTTTTCGCTCATGTGCCTTAAAGACTTTGCCAGAGCGGTGGGGCATTTCGAGAAGTTCAAAGACAAGCGCGACGACTTTGACGTTATTCTCAATCTCTGCGTCTGCTATACCCTCTTGCGCAACGAAGCAGCGGCAGCCGAAGCTCTAGCAATGCTGCGTCCGCTCGCTGAGAGCGAAGAAGAGAAACTGGAAGTAGAACACCGCCAAATAGTTCTCAAACGCCTAGCCAAACTTTCTAAAAAGAAGACTCTCAATGACAGAGACTGGTTCTTCATTCTCTATGGCAGTATTCTTCTTAGACCAGGCAAGACCCTAACCGCCGGCAAGGCCGAAATCAAAGATGTGGCAGCCTCTCTAGCTATACTGAAAGGTCTTTTGTCGGGAATCTCGGTGGAAGAAGAAGGTGTGGAGTTCTACTCGCTGCGCTCCAAACCTATGGCCACTGTCTTTGGTGAAATGTTCGGCTTGCCGAGCGACAGCTACCGTGGTCCAGATCGTCCAGACCGCTGCCTCCTCTTGATGAGCTGGACCACCGACATCTTGGGACCGCATCAAGTATTCATTCAAAATGGAGAAAACAGAGGTCTGTTCGCCCTCGCCATCAGCCCGAGCGAGCCACTACCTGTGGTGCCCGACATTATCAGCTATGTCAGCGAAGATCTCTATATGCCCTGGGAAGGCAAAGAACAAAACGCCCGCGAATTAGAGCAGTTCTCTAAAAGGCTCTTTGAAAAATTGGTGGCCCTGGAGTCGGATCCGGACATCTTGAAAGAAACCCAAGAGTCGATAGATTATTATCTAGACAAGCTTGAACTCTTGGTCTTCAACAACCATATCAAGTTTCCGTCTCGACCGGAGTACACAGCCGAACTACCGAGGCAATAAAGCCGTTGAATCCGTTCAGCCTGCTAATCAAGTCGACAAAGCGCCTGGTGCTGGCAGCCAGTTATATAACCAGCCTGCCCCTGGCAAAGCTTTTCAAACTAAAAGAAGAAGACTATCAAGATCTGAGCGGACTGGCCAAGTATCTTCCCACAATTGGTCTTTTCCTTGGGGCGCTTCTCACAGTCAGCTGTCTAATCATGACTGCCTTTGGTGTCGACCGCCTCTTGCAAGCGGCCCTATTGAGTGTGCTCTGGCTGATGGTCACAGGAGCCTTGCACATGGATGGCTTGATGGACACCGCCGATGGCATATTCTCGCACCAAAATCGCGACCGCATGCTTGCCATCATGCAAGACAGTCGTGTGGGCAATTTCGGCGCCCTCAGCGGTCTTAGCGTCTTTCTCTTGAAGTTTGCCGCCTTAGCCGCCATGCCCGAACCCAGCTTACCAACGGCCCTTTTGTTGACACCGGCCCTTGGCCGCCTAGCTGAGGTCTATGCCATCGGAAGATATGAGTATGCCAAACCCGAAGGCAAGGGCAAAATCTGGCACGATTCCACCCGCCTGCCCGGGGACTTCATCTTAGCTATGATCTTCCCTGCCATCTGCGCGCTTTTGCTCTTTATCAAAGGCGAGCTCTATGTGCTCTTTCTTATACTAGCGGCACTAATCTGCGCGCTCTTTTTCAGCGCCTATCTCAATAGACGCTTAAAAGGACACACAGGCGATACCTACGGCGCCGTAGTTGAGTTGACCGAGGCTGGCACCCTGGTTTTATTCACCCTCATTTTGAGTGTGATGAAAAAGATTCTTTTATAGATCCTTTGCAGGTGTCTATAGGTGTCTATAGGTGTCTCTAGCTGTCTTTAGTCGTCTTCAGTCGTCTTTAGCTGTCTTTAGTCGTCTTTAGTGTCTTTAGGTCTTTTTCAGATCTCTTATAGGTCTTTTATAGGTCTTTTTCAGAACTGGCTTAGCCGGTCGACTTAGCGGCTTTGCGGCGCAAATTCTCAGCTTCATCGGTTCTTCCTGTAGCCGACAATAGCTCTGCATAGTTGCGCATCACATTTTTCAGTGAGCTGTTTTTTTGTCCATCGCCGTCGCCACCAACTTTATCGTAAATGGCTATGCTCTTTTTATAAAGCGGTTCAGCTTCCTGCATCCGTCCTTGATAGCGCAGCACCAAGGCCAAATTGTTGTAAGCATTGGCTAGAACCGGGCTGTCTGCATCCAATCTCTTCTCATATATTGCCAAGGCTTCGCTCAGGCGACCTTCCGCCGACTTCGGACTATCCATGCGCCTTTCCACTTCAGCCAAATTGGTCAAAATATTGGCTTTGACAAGCGAATTTTTAAAACCTTCACCTTTCAAAAGCGAAAGAGCAGAGATAAATTTCTCTCTAGCATAAGACAAACCACCCTGGTTGAAGAGACAGGCACCGAAATTATTGAGAACCTCGGCTTTTCTCTCGGGATACTGGTCTAAACTAGCAAGAGCCTGCTTGAACAGAGCCTCGGCCTGCACATAATAACCAGCGGCTGAATAAAGCCTAGCTAAGGCATCGCGAGTTTCCGCCACATCCACTGAGTTAGCTTCTAGGTTGTTTTCTCTGATAGTCAAAGCCTCCTGCAAGACATTCTCAGCTTTCTCGTACTGACCACTTTCGGTGAGGGCTTCGCCCAGACCGGTGAGACTGGTGGCGGCCACCAATAGATGCGGTTTCATCAGACGCCCATTCATAAGCCTAGAGCGTTCGAAGTATCGTAGTGACTCAGCGCTGCGCCCCTGCGATGCCGCTATGGAGCCTAGTTCATCGAGGATTGCCACTGTAGCTGCATCTTCTTTGCTGGCAGCCTCTTGTATGGCAAGCGCCTCTTTCAGCTTTTTCTGAGCGGTGACCAAATTGCCTCGCTTCTTCTCAATCAGACTCTGGGCGGTAAGTTCCGCCACGCCACTGCCACGGCTCAGGCTATAACCGACCAGGGCACAACCGGCTATACCCAGAGCGCAAGACAAGGCGGTCACTTTCTTCAAACCATTCATAACAAAATCCTCTATAGGTCAATAAATAAAAGAACCGAGCCCCAACTAGCGCAGCCCGTTCTTAAGCAGTCCATAACCAAGACCGACGGCGGCACCAACTCCGGTGCCTTGCCAGAGACGTTTCCGCCCCCGCGTGGCAGCGGCAGAAAGACCTAGCCCCACCAGGGTACCGCTCGCCACATCTCTGACAATAGGATGCCGCTTCATCGTCTCGCTGGAGCGCACCAGCCCGACACCAGCACCGGTGCCGGCACCTATGAGACCGCCTCGCACCACACCTCGCCCACTGACAAGCCCGGTTACTGCACCGGCGGCGGTGCCAACACCAGCACCAAGCGCAGTGGCTCTTACTTTAGGATGCTTCTGCCAATAAGTACGATTATCTTGAACATAGACCTTTTGAATAACCGGCTTATAAACAGTTTTAGTTGTATATGCTTTCTGCAAAGACTGGCTTGGCGGCACAGTAGCAGCCGGGCGTTTGATATCCGGGTCATCAAAGTCGTATACAGGCTCTTGTCTGATCAATTTAGGCAAGGCATTATGATTCTCTACACTGCCGGATAAAAGGGTTCCCTGGGCTAGAGCGGCGGGCTGCCCCAAAGCAAGACAGGCCAAGCCGACAGCCACCAGCTGTGAACTAGTCATAATCATTCTCCAATTTAAATCTGCTGTTTCTTACAACGAAAGAAATAGACGCGGCTCTCGGCAGTCTGTTCCTAGAAAGTCCGATAAATTAACGATCGTTAAGAAGGCGGGAACAAAACTTGATCGCGCTCTTCTATCTATTCATCTTGAACAGCTTGAGCGCTCGTGCGGCTTGAGCCTAATAAATAGGAAAGATTCTTATGAATACCTCTATAAACACCTCTATGAACACCGCTAAGTACATCCAAAAGAAAACCACCCTGAAAACCAATATAAAGACAGGGCAAGCCAAAAGCCTATTGGTCAAGACCTTTTTATTTGCCGCCCTCGCTTGCGCCACCATAGGCAGTGCTGAAGCACAAGGCAATAACGTCACGGTCAAATCGGGCGGCGGCGAGACCTTAGAGATGAAAAGCGGCTGGTTCGGCAGAGATTCTATAAAGGTACAAGACCGCTTCGGCAACAAACTGGAAAACAGCAAAGGCTGGCTTAGTCGCAAGAAAGAAGTGAAAGTCTTGGGAAACTCGCTGGAAGAGAAAAAAGGGCTATTTGGACAAAAATCATACAAAGCCACATCTATACTCGGCGACAAGATTGAGACTAAGCGGACCTGGTTTGGTCTGGGTCCCCGCCAAACGACTGTAGATCTAAGCGGTGTCTCTTCTGTTGCCGGCCAGCTAATTAAAAAGAAGCAAACTGGGTCTAGCTCTAACTAAGCCGCCCAGCTTGCCGCTTTCTTTACTTATCTCACTTTATCTATTTTGCTTTGCAAGTCTATGCGGCAAAAGCTTAGTTTGCGCAGTTCAAAACCGGCATTACCCAAGCTCAGTACAGCCACCCCACTGAGAATGGTAAAGGCTGCTAGTGCCGTGGTCGGGCCAACCGGCTCGCCCAAAATTACCCAGCCGAGCAAAACGGCCACAACCGGATTGACATAGGCATAGGTCGAGACCTTACCGGCACTAAGGTGTTTCACCAACCATGTGTAGGCTGAAAATGCAGCAATTGAGCCGAACACAGTCAAATAGATAAAAGCCAAAAGACTCTGGGTAGAGACCTCGAAGAATGAAAAATCACGGTGCTCACCCATGAGAAAAGCTGCCAGCAAAAGAAATGTTCCGCCGCTAATCATCTGCATGGCCGTGCCGAGCATGACCGAGCGAGGCATAGTCAGCTTGCGCCCGATAACAGTACCCAAAGCCCAACTGAAAGAGCTGAGGAGCACTAAGGACAAGCCGCCGAAATCAACTCGCATGCCGGCTCCGGTCAAAGACGGCGCCACCAAAATAAAGATACCGATGGTACTGACGGCCAGACCAAGCACCGAAAGATTGCTGACTTTCTTAAAGCCGGCGAAAACCCACTCCAAGATAGCCACATAAACCGGAACCATGGCCACCAGCAAACTAACCAAGCCGCTCGGCACCGACTTCTCAGACAAGACGACACCGCCTGTGCCGACACTCAAAAGCAAAATGCCAAGCAAAATCGAGGTGCGCCATTCGGCCAAAGATGGTCGAGCCGCTCCACCAATGCGTAAAACCAAATAAAGAGGAATACCTGCCAGCAAAAAACGGGCTCCGGCCATAACCAGGGGCGGAATAGTGTCGATGGCAAAGCGAATTGCTAAATAGGTCGAGCCCCAAATGACATAGATGGTTAAAAAGGCTAAGGCTATTTGTAGTTTCGAAGGTCTAATCTTGGCTTCCATAGTGTTTCCTGCTCTCTCAATGCCGATCACTTAAAAAAATGAAGGAAAATCGGCAAGTAATGCGAAAGTAAACCAGAGCAATTAGCTAATTGCATCAGGCTTCCTTTATAATGAAACTAATCGGGTTCGCCCGCAACCCCAATTTAGCTAACAAACCAAACTTTCTAATAGCATTTGGCAAAATCACCTAACCGAGTCAGACCATGGACCAAATTGACCTAAAATTATTAACCTTATTGCAACAAGACGCTAAACATAAGTATGCAGATCTAGCTGAAATGCTAAATCTATCAGCCCCATCAGTGCACGCCCGGGTCAAGAAAATGGAGCAGGCGGGCATTATTGAAAGCTATGGTCTCAAGCTAGATCCAAGCAAGATTGGGCTTAAGCTCTGTGCCTTTGTGCGGGTCACCACCGAAGGGGTGGGCAGCGAACTGGGCCGCTCCCTGCATCGCTTTAAAGAAGTAGAGGAAGTCTATTCTGTAGCCGGCGAAGAATGTCTGCTCTTAAAAGTGCGCACCGCCGACACTGCTAGTCTTTCAAACTTTCTAGACGAAATAAGAAGGGTGAAGGGCGTGCGCAAGACCATCACCAGCATCGTCCTAAGTACTTTACTGACCAGAAATGTGCTGCCTGACCCCAGCGATCTATAATAAGCCCCTGATCTCGACAGTGTGCTAAATTGAAATGAACCAGAGACCGCTCACCTCTCATCACCTCTCAGGCATAGTGCCTTTGCAAGAGAGCATCAAAAAGATGGGTGCTGCCGAACTTACCTGTCTGCTGAAAGAAGCTGTAAAGCAAAGCGGTCTTGATGTTATGGCAGATGTTGCAGTGGACTTTGCACCACATGGAGCATCTGCCGTGGTCGTCCTTAAAGAGTCGCATGCGGCTGTGCATATTTGGCCCGAGCATGAAAGCGCCACAATTGATATTCATGTATGCGACTACATGAGCGATAATCTCTCTAAAGCTAGACTACTAGCCCAAGCGCTTTCCCAAAGCCTATCGGGACATTCTCGGCAAGAACATTGCCGTTGGAATGAACTGACTATGCAGTAAAAAGCGAGCAAGCATTAGCCAAAAAATCAATAGACTGAAAATCGATTATCTCGGTCTTTCAGCTTCCATATAAAGCCATCTAGTACATAATGTGTCGACTGCGGCAAAGAAAGCAAAGGCACAAGCACTGAGAGTGCGGCTGCATCGGTTATGGCCGGCAGCTGGTCAAAGCGAAAAGGAGCAAAAAAGGCTAAATGTTCTCGCCAAACCAAGCCGTCCCAAAAGCCCTCTTCGACATAAGCAAGTAAGACCAAAAAAAGAAAGAAAGCCGGAGCAAAATTCAAAAGAAAGTTTTTGAAGAAATCGAAACTGCTTCCTCCTTCACTGCGGCGCCCATGATGAAAGAGCCAAACAAGCGCCATATAGGGAATGCCGTGGCTGACCACATTGGTCATAGTAAAGATCAAATCAGAATTGGACCAAACTATGCCAAGCCACCAAGAAAAGATAGTACCCAAAAGCAATAGATTTCTAGGCCAATTGAGAAAGCCGTTCTTGAGGGTGATTCGAACTTCTTTAAAAGCATAGAAGAGCAAAATTGAGAAATAGAGCAAGCGACAGAATGGCTCTATAGTGCCGAAAATTTCAAGCGAAACAAAATCGCCTTCGACAAACCAATTGAAATGCCTGGGCAAATGAGCATGCCAATAAATAATTGGATAAAGCGTGGCAGCATAAACTGCCGCCTGATCGACAAAGACCGCAAAGCGGCTGCGCAACTCCTTTCTGGCATAGAGCGCCATAAAGCCGTATTGCTGCCTGACAAAATGAAAGACCGCCAAATAAGCCATGGCACGCCAAAAGAAAAGGGCACCCAGGCTATACAAAAGCACACCAAGAACGAAACACAAAAGTGGAATGGCGATGAGCAAAGTTTTGTTAGTCGCAAATGCTTCTTTATCAAAGTAAGTGCGATAGAGCGTGGCATAAACATGGGCTACATCGACCATGAGCACCAAAATCACCCATGACGCCAAAGAAAGCTCCTCGCTGCCGTCGCCGGCAAAATACAAAGATAATAAACTGGTCAAGAGAGCTGGAGCCAAAATAAAAGGCAGATCAAAGAGCGGCGAAGAAAGCCAAGGTTGCTTGGAAGATTTGGCATTGATCAAGCCTGCAGTCATGTAGACTCCTTCAATGCAGTGCCCGACGAGATTATGGTCTCGGCAGCCATGATGCCCTGGTATTGAGCTTCTTCAAAGTTGGAAATACCACTCATATCTGAGTGGGCAAAAACTACACTCTTAAAGCGGCGTTCTAGTTTCTGCCTGCCTGTCCACATATAGCCTTGAGAGGGGCTGACCATACCATGCCCCCAAGGCCAAAGCTCCATCGAAGTAATGAGAGCGCCTATGCCCGGATGCATAATTTCAAGGTCTTTGACGATTTCGTCCCGCCAGAAAGTTTCGCCCTGGGCTTGCAGAAAGCGCCTGGCTTGGGCAGCCGGCATGCGCGCCAGCGGACGATAATAGGTAATGACGATGCTGCTTCTTCTTGTGGTGATCTCTTGATGATTGGCAACAACATAGCCCAATGAATCGCCGTAATAGCTAACATTGTCCCAAGCCAAGGGTGTGCCACGGCTGCCGGGAACGCCGCTCAAGGTAAGATTTGCCACCAACCACGGTGCATACTCAGGCTTCTTTTCTAGCTTGTAGTCGGCGATAATATAGGGAGCAAGGAAGCGAGGGGCGGCAAAGATCACAGTCTCAGCTTGCAGCGCTTTTGTTTTGCCGTCTTGCTCATAAATCACTCGGCTCAGCTTCTGCCCCGGCAAAATTCTCAGCACCGGCGCACTCTCAATGATATGAGCCCTAATTTTCTCTTTGAGCGCCTGCGCCAAATAGCCATTACCAGAAGGAAATGTCACCACCGAGTTGGTTTCGGCATTTGCCGCCCGCCCTCGCCGACCGGCAAAATAATGCAGACCGGCCCAAGCTGAAATATTTGCCGAAAGAGCACCATAGTCATCGCGACAGCAATAATCTATATACCAGAGTAAAGGCTTAGAATTGAAATTTCGCTGCTCTAGCCATTGGGCAAATGTAATTTCATCAAGCTCTCGAAACTTGGGCTCTTGCGAACTGAGATCGACAGGAATGGCAAAAGCCGGTCTTCCGTCTGCACCGACAGCATCCCTCAACTCATGCACTAGTTCAAAAAAGCGCCTTATCTCAAGACTATCCTCCAGCTTCAGGCCGCGCCTGGGTACCAAGCCATCCTGAAACTGTCCATCTTTGAAAAGACGCTCTTGTGGATCGTGACAGAGATGAAGATCGTTATAGCGAGGCGCCGCAACTGAATAGTCGCCCTCGATTAGACCCAGCTCGGCAAATAAAAGACGCACATAATGCGACTCTAGATTGGGCAAGGGAACATAATGCGCCCCCCAGGGATAAGCGCTTACCTTGTTCTTGCCCGAGCGACTATTGCCGCCGCAAGCAGACTCTAATTCCAACAAAGTAAAATCGTTGAAGCCATGGCGCTGCAACCACCAGCCGGTCGATAGCCCGGCAATGCCACCGCCAACGATGACCACTTTACAAAAGTCAGCTTTGACTTCGTCAGCGAAGGCAGGGTTGAGACGACCAAGCATATCGCGCAAACGATGCCCCACCGCCATCGATGGTCCAAGCATTTTGACCGGAAAATTGGTGGAATAGGTGGAATTGGTTAAATTGGTTCGACCAAGTCTATTGCAGGCAGTCAAGCAGCCGCTTACCGCACCGCCTATGGTGCCACTCAAAACAAAACTGCCGAGACTTCTCAAAAACAATTTACGGCTGAGCTTATCAGTGTTGCTCATACTCGCTCCACTCTGCTTCGAATAGATGCACGAGTTCTTGATTATTGAGCCTATTTACGGCGAGTTTGGTGGGCTGCATATCATGGGGAAATTCAAGCATGCAAGCAAAACTCTCGGGCGATATATAGGCCAAGCCGGGAGGATATTGCCTGGGGGCGTCAAAAGGCTGAAGTGAACCGATGACATAGCCCCAATCGCCGAAAGCCGGCACATAAGCATGATAGGGCGTGGTCAGAAAGCCACTGGCTTTGAGAGTATTGACCACACACCAGTAACTATTTTTAGCATAGTAGGGTGAAGTACTTTGAATGACCACTAATCCGCCTGGCTTAAGCGCCTTTCTTAGGGTTTTGTAGAAAGTATCGCTATAAAGCTTGCCTAGAGAAAAATTGCTGGGGTCGGGGAAGTCGACAATAATGGCGTCAAACTGCCGCTTGCCGTCAAGTTCACGCAGCCAGACAAAAGCATCACCGTTGAGTACCGAGACTCGCCTATCTTTGAGAGAGTTCTTGTTGAGCTTGGTCAGAAAAGCCTGTTCTGAAAAGAGCCTAGTCATTTTCTCGTCCAAATCGACCAACTGTACACTTTTGACAGAGGGATACTTGAGCACTTCGCGTACAGCCATACCGTCGCCGCCGCCCAAAACCAAAACGTCTTCAGGCTTAGGCAGGCTAGCCATAAGAGGATGCACCAAAGCCTCGTGATAGCGATATTCATCACGAGTGGAAAACTGCAGGTTACCATTGAGATATAAGCGAATATCTCTGCCATTACCGGTGATGACAATGCGCTGATAGGGCGTAGTGGTCGAAAAAATAATTGGTTCGCTAAAGGTTGCCGATTCGGCAAAAGACATTATTTTCTCTGAAAATGCAAAGCCGCACACCAAAACAATTGCGCAAAGGGCTGCTGCACCTTTGAAGAAGTTACTTTCTCTTGCCCTAAGCTCGTCTTTAAATAGGCGCACCGACCAGAAAGCAACGATGACATTGAAAATACCAAAGAGAAAAGCAACGCGCAAAAGCCCTAAATGAGGCACCAAAACGAGCGGAAAGAGGAGTGAGGCAAGCAGGGCGCCCACATAATCGAAAGTAAATACCTGTGATACCAATTCCTTGAAATCGAGCTTCTTCTCGAGAATGCGCATCAAGAGCGGCACTTCTAGGCCAACCAAAATGCCTATCAGCAAGACCAGCCCATAAAGCAAAATGCGAAAATTTTCCACATGCTCAAACAAGACAAATAGAGCTGTAGCCGAAAAGCCACCGATCAAGCCAACCAAAAGCTCTACTTTAATGAAAGTCTCTATGACTCGCTTTTCTATATAGCGAGAAAGAAATGAACCCACCCCCATGGCAAACAAGTAAACACCAATGACGGTGGAGAACTGCGTTACTGAATCACCCAAAAGATAGCTGGCTACTGTACCGGCTATCAACTCATAAACCAAGCCGCAGGTGGATATGACAAAAGCGGTGATAAGGAGCGGATAGATCAAGACCTTAACCGTGAATAGCCGATGCCACTATCTGTCCTACCGCTAAAGTCATGGCAGCCAAAGCAATAGCCAAAGGCAAGTTCTTTTCATGGACGATTTCTTTCCACATATCGCCTGGCGTTATTTTGTCGAACACCATAAATGTGGTGCTGAGAATTGCTATACCCAGTGCCGAATAGACAACTGAAGCAACTATATACTTAAGCGATATCACTTGATCCATCTCTCTTCACTTACTCCTTTGACTTACTCGCTTTACTTGTGATAGATACCTTTACCCTGGGGTCTATTCTTGTGATTGCCACTGGCGTCCATCATTTGTTCACCGTTCACGGCGCAAATAACGAACGAATAGAGCAGATAACAAGCCCATAGAGCATACATCGAGAGCCAGACTTTGCCGCGCAAGTCTATCCCATCGTTCTTGGCGCTGAATAATCTAGACCTTCTATCATCAATCATGGCTTGCTAACTCTCCGAAGATCTATAGGGGCTATAATCGCTATCGGCCCAGCGTATTGAATCAGCCGAATAGGCAACGATCCATGAGAGCACAGGCGCCACCAGTAAACCGGCCAGCACCCACCAAAAATTGCCGTTCACTTGCGCCCCTTGGCTGACGGCAAGCGAATACTGTTGCGGTGTCTGGGTGCGGAAATCACCGCTCTCGCTATCTATATTGAGATAGTACTTACCCTTGGGCACCGCAGAGATGAATTTGGAAACAGTGCGTGAGCCCTCGCTCCAGCCCTCACCACCGTCATAACCTGAATAATATTCTACAGTTTCGCCAAAAGGATAAGTTTCACCGGTGTCATCATTGACAAGTTCACCAGATAGATAAAGCCAACTATTGTCGACATCACTGCGAAAGCTCAATTTGACGCCCGAGACCGGGCGAGTCAATTCAAATGTTTTGGTCGTATATGTAGGCGCATTTTTATCATTGGGTCGATAGGCTTGAGCATCGCTATAGACCACAGTTTCAGGGTTGTAACAGACCTGCCAAAACTGCAGCGCCAGCAAAAGCAAGAATGCACCAAGAAGCATACGTGAAATCTGGGAAGAAACCTTGGTATCGGCAATAGGCTGATTAGGCGCATAGTTCATAGGCCTAGGCAGCGGCTTTTCCAGTTTGAAGGCGCTCTCTATTTCGTCGATTGAGACATACTCAGAGAGGCTCCAAACTTTCTCACTTTTGTCTTGCTCACAAGAAAGCATATAGGGCGGGGAAACAAAATCGGACATTTCCACCCGACTATCCGCCTTGACCTTCCAATAAAATTCGCCGGTGACAAACTCCACCTTGGCCGCACCACGATAATAGAGCTTGAACTTGCGCTCATAGAGCGATGCGGAGAAAACATAAGCACCGGAAAACAACTTGGTTTCACTGGGCTTATCCTTGATCATGGTGACAAAATTCCAGTGCTTGCCGTTATTGGTCAACCAACGGAAACCATAATATGGATTAAAGAGCAAATACTCTTCCCACATATAGCTTGAGGCGACATCTGAGCGCACCATATAACCGATAACTTCCCAGGTCTTGCCCTTCAACTCGGCTCTAGTGCCTAGGGGCACGAAGGGCTCATAGCCCTTCATCTTATAAAAGAAGCCTTCGATGATGCGATAGTTGCTATCAGTTACATCAATGACCACATGACAAAATTCGCAGGCGCAAGATAAGACCGCTCCCGGAAAGCGGATAACGACATTGCCGCCGCAGCCTGGACAAGAGAAGGTGCGAGCCATAGGCTTGGGCTTCTCAGGCTCTCGCTCTAGGTTTGGCTTATCAGATTCACCAGCCATCGATACGCCTCAAGTTTTGAAAGTTGAATTCATCAAACTCCAGATAGCGTCCTTTGAAAATGCGAACTTCGCTATCAGTAATTTCGATTGTGGCCATCTTCAAATGGGGACCACTTAAATCAACACTAAAAGATCGCCTACCCAGCTGAGCCTTAAAGGGCAATTCCCCTTCACTATATAGACAAAAGACATCGCGGGCATCATCGATGTCCATCATTCCCAGCTTGTCTACATAGACACTCTTGCCGGCGAATATGCTATCACGGGTGATACCAGCCGAATTTTCGACGGGGCGGCAAAAGGCATAAAACCCTTGAGCCTCGGACAGCCAGTACTCTTTATCTCCGCTCAGGGCATACCATTCATTCCAGGCACCGGCATCATAGGCGACGCGCAGACGCCCGACCAGTTCAAAAGGCTCATTGTCGCACTGCCCCTTTGTGCCAATTTGCAGAGGCGTCAAATCGTCTTGAAGCTCGGCCATTTCGCCGAGTTTCTCTAGATTCATATCTTGGCGCACCAGAGTGGATCGACAGAAAGAACAGACAGAAAACACCGAGGCTTTCGAACGAAACTCTACTTCTGCGCCGCAAGCAGGGCAGTTGAGTTTGATCATCAGGAAATTCTTTTCAGCACTTCGGCTTTCTTAGCTTCGAACTCTTCTTTAGAGAGCACGCCTTTTTCCATGAGGGTCTGAAGTTTTTCCAGGACCAAAAAAGGATCTTCCGGCTTAGCAGCAGCGGCGCTGTCTGAGCCTGCCAGCCCTTGATTAAAGGCCTGGCCAACAAGAGCGTTGGCGTTTAAGCCGACTCCCAGCATAGCCATCCCACCGGGATTCTCAGCGGCTGCACTGATGGCGTCTGCGGCCTGGAACTGGGCGTATTTTTTAAGATCGCCCACTAAATTCATACTAGACTGCTTGTCGAGATATTGCTGCAATTCTTCGGGCAAAGTAACGCTCTGCACCAAGAATGAAGTCAACTTCAAACCATAGTCCCAGAAAGCATGATCGAGAGACTCTTTGAGAGTCTCGGACAGCTTGGTTTGATTAGCCGCCATATCGAGGAACGGTGTTTTGGCCTCTCCCAAGGTGGTGGCAATGTTGGTGGTGATGATTGAACGAAGCTGTCCGTCCAATTCGCTAGTGGTGTACTTTTCTCTGGTACCAGAAACTTTCTGATGGAAAGTAGTCGGCTCTTCTACTCTGTAAGCGAAGGTGCCGAAAGCACGCAGTCTGATTACACCAAACTCTTTGTCGCGCACAGTAATGGCTTGTTGGGTGCCCCATCTCTGGTCAAGCTGCTCACGAGTGGAGAAGAAATAAACTTCTGATTTGAAAGGCGATTTGAAAGCCTTGTCCCAGTTGAGCAAGCTGGTCAAGACAGGCAAGGTCTTGGTGGACAGCTCATAGCGACCGGGGCTGAATACATCAGCCACATTGCCCTCGTTCACAAACAAAGCCATTTGCGAATCGCGCACAGTAAGCTGAGCGCCGGTCTGGATTTCCTTGTCGGCAGTGGGGTAGCGATAGCTCAAAACGCCATTTGTGCTTTCGGTCCACTCAATAACATCGATAAACTGCTTCTTGAAAAGATCAAACATGGAAACACTCCCGAATGACTGACGCTGCCAAAGTATATTCTCTTTGATACGTTTGTTGTAACGCTTACCACTAAGCTACAGCAAAAGAGTTCACTACCTTCGCACCTCTTGACATTTCTTAAGTATTGGAAGATTCATGAAAAAACCGACTGCTATCTTTCATGATCAGGCGGTCAACCTTTATATTGATAATTGATAGAGGGGTTAGGTGCTGAAACAGCTTGCAGACAAATTGCTTATGCTATTTTGCCAGTGCGTCGGTCGACTGGCAAAGTCTCGGGCGGCCACAGCGCCGATTTTGATAGTGCCCGGTGTAGTGCTCAGCCTCTGCCTGCTGATGGACACTGGGTCTGATTTTTTAGGGTCAGCCAACCCTTCGAACAAACAACTGCAAGGTGCCTTTCAACCAAACGAAGTTGTCAAAGTAGTCACTTATTGTCCTGATTGTGTGCAGTCGGCCTTTACTCTTCCCCTTGGCAAAAAAGCTGCCGGGGTCGTTAAAGATTGGACAACCTGGCCTCTAGGCAGCCAAATTTATGTCAGTGCCACAGAAGAGTTTTGGCCAAGGTCAGCCCCCAAGCTTGTCAAGCCCGGAGGGAAGCCCATATGGCTTGTTTTCAGGTCGATTCTCATTTAAGGAAGCGAACCCTGCTTTTACTTAAATAAGAAGGAGAGAGCACATGCATGACCTGCACCTGCTAAAAGATCTTTGTTTCATCTGGCTTTCAGCCCTATTATCGGGCTATATCTGCCTCAAGCTCAAATTACCGCCCCTGGCCGGCTATATGCTTGCCGGCATAGCCCTCGGTCCCCACGGTTTCAAATTAATTTCCGATGCCGGTCAGATTAATGTTCTGGCTGAATTTGGTGTAGCCATGCTGCTCTTTGCCCTGGGGGTCGATCTCTCCCTCAAGCAACTGGCATCCAAAGCGGGCAAATTGCTTGCCACAGGCACCCTGCAAATTGTCTTGACAGCGCTTCTAGCCGGGGGGCTGGCACTGGCTTTAGGCTTGGCCAAACATAGCGGCACAGCCTTTCTTTTTGGCTGTGTCTGCGCCCTTTCATCTTCGGTGATTATTTCTAAAATCCTCTATGACCGAGGCGAAACCGACTCAGTACACGGCCGCATTTTGCTTTCCATAGCCATTCTGCAAGACCTTTCCTTGGTCTTGATCATTCCATTCTTGCCGCTTATGGCTAGCGAAGGTACGGCTTCACTGACCGACCTACTTCTTTCGGCCGGTAAAGCAATTGCCTTTATTCTTATTGTTGTCTTCGGTGCCGTCAAAATTTTGCCGGTCGTACTGGCCCAGGCCGCCCGGTCAAATTCCAGAGAACTCTTCCTGCTCACCCTACTTGGTCTTTGCCTGGGCATTGCCCTGCTCTCGCACAGTATGGGCTTGTCTATCGCCTTGGGTGCCTTCTTAGCCGGCATCATGGTGAGCGAATCAATTTGGGCCCACCAAGCTCTGCACGACGTGCAACCTTTGAAAGACCTTTTCTCGGTTGTCTTTTTTGTCTCAGTGGGCATGCTCCTCACCCCCGCCTTTATCTTTGCTCACAGCCTCGAGGTCTTGCTCTTTGTTGTGCTCTTGGTGGTGGGTAAAACTCTGGTCGGCGCCCTAGCGGCGCTTTGCACCACCAGCAATACCAGAAGCGCCATTTTGGTTGGGGCAGGTCTGGCTCAAATAGGGGAATTCTCTTTTGTTCTGCTCACCATGGGGCGCGACCTCGGCCTGGTGGGTGACGATATGTATAACCTTTTCTTTGCCGGAGCAGTAGTATCTCTCATGGCTAGCCCGGCTATTTATGCCCTTTCTCCTCGGCTAATTTACCTCTTTCAAAATCGCAACCAAAAGCAGCCGAAAGGTCAGCAAGAAGAAAAAGATGCCACTTCTCTGGCCAGTCGACTGAAAGACCATGTGATTATTTGCGGCTTTGGACGCACCGGACGCAATCTCGGCACAGTGCTTACTTCTTACGGCATACCCTATTTGGTTATTGAACTTAATGCCGCCATAGTTGAAGATCTGGCTATGCGCGGAGTGCCTCATATTTGGGGCGATGCGACAAGCAATATGCTCATGACCAAAGCCAATTTAAAAGACGCAGCCTGCCTGGTTTTAACCATGCCCGACCCGTCGGCGATAACGGCCATAACCAAATTTGTGCGCAAGCGCAATGAAGATGTGAAAATCATCGCTCGCGCCCATAGCCCCTCTGATATTGCCGCTTTTACCGATGCCGGAGTGAGCGCCGTGGTGCAACCAGAATTCGAAGCTTCTATTGAGATAACCAGACTGGCTCTGTTCAGCCGCAATCGTCCGCCCTCTGAGATCGAAGCCGCCCTCGATAAAGTGCGAGCTATGCGCTATCCGCATCCGCATCCCGACTTTGCCAAAACCATGAAAACCGAACGTATTTTGCCTCTATATATGGTGCTAGAGGAAGAGCAAACCGGCGGCTGGCTTATCAATGACTCTGGAATGCTCTCTGGTAAATCGGCAAAAGAGCTTAATATTAGAGGCAATACCGGTGTGACCATTACAGCCGTGCGCAGCGGCGGCAAGACCCATACTTTTCCATCATCCGACTTTGTATTCAATAATGGCGATGAAGTCTATGCCGTAGGCACCAGCGATGAGTTACAGCGCTTCAAGACACTCTATAAACTAAGTGAGTTCACGCCCTTCGACAGCTTGAGTGCCGCCCTCTCCGAGGCCTCACCCACCTGATAGGCAACCAGCCTAAGGTCGCTTTCGACTTTAGAAAAATCGCCTGGCTTAGATTGAGATTCCGGCCTGCAGCCTCGGCCGTCTCTTCTCTTTGATATATGAGACCTCGGTGAGGGGCAAAAATTGACCTTCCTTGGAGTTATAGGTAAAGACCTCACCGGTCTGAATCTTATAAGCCCAGCCATGCAAAGTCAGTTGACCCCTCGAAAGAGCGGCTGCAACAGAAGGATGTGTTTTGAGATTTTCAATCTGGACAAGCACATTCTCTTGCACAGCGATACTCAATAGTTCTTCTTCGTCTAATTCTTCCAGGTTATAGTTCTCCAGCACAATTCTTCTGGTGGCATCAGCATGAGAAAGCCAAGCTTTGACCACCGGCAGTTCTTTGAGCGACTCGGGCTTGAGCAAACCCTTCATTGCCCCGCAAAGATTGTGTCCACAGACAATGATATCTTTCACACCTAAGGCACTGACGGCAAACTCGATAGTGCCGCCTTCGCCGCCGTTGGCAGCACCATGGGGAGGGACAATATTACCGGCATTACGCAAGATGAAGAGATCACCGGGCTGAGTATTGGTGATCAAGTTTGGATTGATACGAGAATCGGAGCAGGTGATAAAAAGCGCATCCGGCGACTGCCCCTGCGAAAGACGCTCAAACAGCTCTTTCTGGGTCTGAAAGACATGAGACTGAAAGTGATGCAGACCGGTTATCAGTTTTTTCATCGATTCTCCCGCCCTCTAGGGGCTTTTCTTCAGAATGACAGATACCTTAGCTAACCCAACCAAAGTACTGCTCAGCAGTCAATCAAGCAACAAGATTAACATGCCAATATATTCAAAGATTTGAATATATGCATGATAACACAACCGCTAAATGGCTGACAAATGAATATTCTGCCTGAGATTACAAAATGATGCCAGCCTGAAAAGTTATTGAAAGAAAGTTATTGAAAGTAATTTCTTACAAGCAATATCGCCGCCTGATCCTGACAAGCCTCACGCCAGGAGGGATCTTTCTTTAGCTCTTGAATGAGGGCACTGTCTTTGGGAAAGAGCACCCAGTCGAAATTATACTGGTCAAATACCGGTCTCCAGCCGCTTCGGGTTTCACAGATTAAACCATAGCGATTGTAAAAGTCAGCTCCATAAAAATCAGCCCGGTCATCGATAAAGACCGGTTGATCAAGCTTGTAACGCAGCAAACCGCCCCAGTTGTCGAGGTTAAAGCCCTTACCACGTGAAAGCTTGTGTTCGCTTATATATTTCAGGGTCGCGGTGGGTTGTACCTCGGCATCGAAGTCGCTCTTCACAAATCCACCAAAGACTGCACCGGCTATGATAATCAAACTATAGACCAGGGGCAAAATGTGATACTTAGATAAAGCTTCTTGCTTGTTGAATGCGGCGGTGGCTAAGCGCACTCGCTCATAAAGCCGTCCCAGCCAACTATCTTGAGCAGGCGAAAAAAGAGCGCTGCCGTACAAAGAACCTAGTGCAGGCAAGGCGACAATGGCAAAGAGCGAGATATTGCGCACGGCATTGAGCGCCAGATGACCAAAGGCCAAAAGCATGGCTGTGCTTGTCGCTGTTAAGCGCCCGCGCAAATAAGCGCCTACCAAGAGAGAAGCAAACAATATTTCAAGAAAAACGGCATGAATACTATGCTTAAAGTCAGGAATTTTGAATTCGTCGGTAACGGCTAAAATAGCCGTGCCTTTCAAATAGTCGGCAATATAGTGATAAAGAGTAACGCCATATGGATTGATAAAACTGACGAGGATGAGCGCCAAAAGAAGCGTCGCCAAGACAAGCACTGGGCGACCGCTGCTGCGGCGCCCGCAGGCAGCACCACAGGCGGTGACAAGCAGATAGAGACCACTAATGGCATACGCCAAAAGAAAAGCCGGATGCGTATTGACCCAGATGACCATACAGGGCAGAAGCCAGAGAAAGAGAGCACGGCCGCTCAACTTGCCTCTGTAAAAATCCTCCAACTTGGTATAAAAGAAAAAGACTCCAAAAAATGTAAATAAATGAGGACGCACAAGCCAATGACTGGCCGAAGCAATCAAACCAATAATGGAAAAGAACATCGCCGCTGCAAAATGGCAGCCATAAGAGCGCATGCGCTGATAAAGCAATAAAACCAAGGAAGCCAAAGAAATAGCCCAGACAGCCGCCAAGAGAGGCAAGCCACCTACCTTAACCAGACAAGCCATAAAATAGTCTGAAAGCCATTCATAAGCCACCCATGGTTTGCCGGCAAAGGTGTAGGACATGATGTCACTATGAGGAATTAACCCGGTCTTTAGTATGTGCAAGCCCGAAACTATATGCCAACCGGTAGAACCATCGGAAAACAAATAGTTAGGGCGCATAAATAGCAAGAGATGCACCACCCCGACAAAAAGCAAGTCACCGACATTGGGCAACCATTTTGCTTCTGATGAATTGTTCTCAGTCTGGCTCAAAGCTAGAATCCGCTCGGTATCTGACCGCTAGAACGCATCATCTCTTCCTTGGCCTTGCGTTCTTTTTCTTCCAGCTCCCGCTCTCGGGCCCGCATCGGTCCTTCTTTTTCGTCTTTGATTTTATTGATCAAAGTGAGCTTCTTACCCCGATAGGCGGCGACCTTGACGATGTCTTCCTGCTCAAACCGTTTAGCTTGGTTATATACAGCCAAATAATCATCTACAGTCTTGCTTTTCTCAAGCCCGCGCTTGAGGGCCAACCTGGTTACATCAATCATATTGAAAGCGCCAATCTTGGGCATCAAAGTCATCAGCTCAGATGTAGAAGCCTGATCTTCGACAAGATCTTTCAGAGCTGTACGAGCCATTGCTTCTAAACCGACATTCATAGACTCTTTTGCAAAAGTAAAAACGTCGGGTACATTATTAACCAGTGTATAAGCCTTCTTGATGGCAGTCTGGGCGATTTCATGCTGGGAAGCCTGATGGGCTTTGTGAGCCAAATCAATCAGGTCCTCGAATGTGGTGGCAGCAGCCACCAGACTATCTAGGGCTGCTTTGGAAAGATCAAAACATTCAGCTTGGCGAGCCTTCAAAGCAATATTGAGCAGTTCATCCGAGGTCTTCGCCAAAGAAAGCGCTTTCTCTAAACAGGCGCGCTTTGCCTTAACCGATGGCGCCCCAAAGCCGTCTAGGGTGGAAACGATAAAGAGTAAAGAATCAGTATCTTGCGCCCCAGCCGCCACAGCTTCAACATCGGCGGTGGCCTGGGCAAACTTCTTCTGCTTAAAGCCCTTGACCGCTTTCACTAGCTGTCCTTGCAATTCCAAAGGCAAATGTGAATCAGGATAAGGCGTAGATTTAGACCAGGACGGCACATCGGTGGCGAGCAAAAGAGCGGCTGTCAAAGAGAAAAGACCCAAGTAAAAGCGGCTTACTGCTGTAGGTCTAGGTCGAGATAAAGACAACGCACTATCCTCCTGAGGTCTATTCTAATTCTTCAATTTTATTTTAAGGGTGAGAAGCTGAAAGCGCTCAAAACCGACCGAAAAAGTCTGCCCGGCTTTGTCCTTTTCTTTGGCAAAGGGCGGCAAGAGCTTTTCTTCTTTGAGGTCAAGACGGCAACTGTATACAGGGCCGCAGTCGAAATTTACAGTCAAATCAGTCTTAAATGCTTCACCGGTCACATTGAGCACCCGCAAAATCAAGACCGACTCTCCACTTTCTTCTATGTCTTGATGCATAGACACCAGACTGAGGCGAGCATCATCCATCTTAAGAAGCGACCGCTCGGCAGAAGCAGCTAGAGACTTGGCCAGAGAATCTGAAGAAACATCCAAGACAAAGTCACGCCCTTCATAAAGTTCGCAGGCAGCGTAGGCAAGGGCGGCCTTGCTATTGATACCGGCTGACTTAGCCTCGATTGTTTCGGCAAAAGCCTTGTCGAGAGCAGCAAAGGGAGCATAGCCGTATTCGACAATCTGTTCGCCGAGACAATTAGCTTCCGGTGTATCCAAGTCTGGACCTGCGCCACCACCCCTGGTGAGCAAGCGCCTTGAGGAAAGTTTGCCTACTGCCCGCAAAATCGTGTAAGAGACCAGACCTTTATAGAGCCCGTATTCGGGCAAGCCCTTATTGAAGTAGACGGCATCATCGGTAAAGAAGAAGCGCTGACAGGGTTTTCGACTCAATGGTGCTTCGTGGCCGGTAGCAATGGCGCCGAGTGCCGCAGCCCGGCTCTCCAACTGATGGAAGTCGACCTGCTCGGCAAATGGCTCCGGCCGACCAATAAGACTAAAATGATTCTCTGAAACCGTGCCCTCGCAGCCGAGGCTGTCAAAGACTACTTCTAGGCGGTGGTTCTTGCTTTGATTAGAAAAGGAAGTCTGAAAATAAACCATAGGCAAGCCGGCTTTAAGACTGACTTGGCAATGGAATATATGCTTGAGAGTTTTGGCGCTGCGCTTAAACTTAGGAACAGAGGGAGCCTTATCTACCGGCCACTCACCTACAACTTCAAGACCTTCAGGCAGTTCGACCTCATACTCCAGCAAGAGAGAAGCAAGCAGAGGCCCACGGCTGCCCACCTGCACCGACTTCAAGGTTGCCTTGAGCGGCTTCTGTCCTTTGCCTTCGCTATAAACTGGATCGAAATTATAAGTATCACCGCCATCGCCGCGGTCATATATATAGTGTCCGACTTTTCTAAATTGAGTCGTCTTCCCGTCCCGCACTCCAACATAGATTGGATTGCCGACTTCTTTACCGACATAAACCTCTAGATACTTGTTTGAGAGAAGCAAGCCTCCTTCATACTTTTCTTGCTGTTCCTGCAGCATTGCCTGCTCAGAGCTAGAGGGCCAATTCTCACCAGCCGACAAACTCAAAGAACTGAAAGCCAACGGCGCCGAACAACCGGCATAGGCCCAAGCCTCGACCAAACAAACATCCTGCCAATCTGGCACACCGCCTACTTCGGCGAAGGCTTCATGCTTCTCTTGCAGGGCAACGACCTGACCGAACTTCTCTACCAAAGGCAAATCGGTCTTAGCCAGAGCAAACTTCACCGGCACCGGACGAGGCAGAGAAGCAGCAGCACCAAGAGAAGTGCAAAATGTATAAAGAGACGGCGGACCGGCACTAGGCTTCAAGGTGAGGGGCTCGGTTAGCCCGTATTTAGCCTTAGGCTTGGACTGAGCCTTCTGCTTTAGGTTCTCTAGAGCCGGCCCTTGCAAAGCTTCAAGAGCCCGCCTCTCCAGCGTATCAAGACCGGCATGCAGTGAGCGGTCGCGAATGAGCATCTCTTGATGCACCGAATCGGCACTGCAACCGCAAATACTGTCATGGGGGTGATTCAAAAGCAAAGTCTGACAAAGATTAGTCAGCTCGGCAAAAGGATATTTAAAGCCGGGCTGCAAAATACTGACAGCGCTGAGAAAGGGCTCAACCAAGGCAAACAAGCGGTGTTCGGAAAGACGATTAGCCCGCTTTAGATAAAGCCGCGTCGACAATACCCCATCAAGCATATAAGCTCGTTCGTGCTCAAAGGCTTTTCTGTTGTCGCGCAGTTCACCGAGCACGGTCGGCATAATATCGGGTGCAGCAGCGCTGATTCGATCAAGAAAAGCAGCGAGACTCTCTTCTTTTACTTTGACTGCTTCACCCTGATAGTCAAATCCAGACAACCTCTCAAGCAAAGCTGAAAAGGCTCCCGGCGGCGGCCCCATATGATCACCACCGACCGGCACAAGACCGTGAATATCTAAGTTATTATCTTCCACCGCCTGAGAAAGAAAAGTAGAGAGAAAAGCAAGCAACTTCTCATCGCTTAGATCTTCGCTAAATGCAGTCTGGTAGTAACCGCGACGCAGATGAAAAGTTTTGACCTTGGCACCGGCCGGACTTTCCCATAAAAAATAGGGGCTGGAAAGACCAGGCACGCCGCGCCAAACCACGGCGCTATCGATACCAAAACCTTGCAAAATAGTCGGTAAGTCGGCGCTATGCCCAAATGTATCAGGCATATAGCCGACTTTGAGACTGGCACCCAAGGCCTTAGACTGCCTAAGCCCGAGACCGAGATTGCGCACCAGACTCTCACCGCCGACAAGCAATTGATCGGCAAGCACATACCAAGGACCCAAAGAGAGTTTCTTTTGGGCGGTCAGCTCGGCGATGAGGCGCTCTAATTCAGGCTTAACAGCAAATACATCTTGCAAAAGCGAAGTTTGTCCATCCAGCATAAAGTGCTGAAAACGCCCTTCCTCAAGACCTTGCAAGATCTCCTCCACCAGGGGCACGAGAGCCATGCGATAAGCATTGAAATTCCAGTACCATTCACGGTCCCAGTGGGTATGCAGATATAGACTGAGTGCTTTAGACACGCTCACCTCGTACTAATACTTGAGCAAGGGCGAGAAATATTTGACACTTTCATCAAGCGCTTCTAGATGCTGCAGACTGTCTTCGCTGCTCAAGAACTCATCTTCGAAGTGCATTGAAAAGGCCCCTTGAAAATCGTGCAGCTTGAGCAATTCAATTACCTGCTTGAAGTCTACTTGTCCTTTGCCGGCGAGACGGTAGCGCCACCAAAGCGGTCCAAAGAGCCCGCTGTCGTTAAGCATGCTGCGATTGATCTCCAAATCACACGCCACCACATGCGATATCGCCTGCGCGAAGCTGCTCATATTTTGCAGATAATCAAGACCAAGCCAAAGGGCATCGGCAGGGCAATAGGCCAAAGAAAGGCCGGGGCAGGCAGCCAACAAATCCCGCCATTCCTGTGGCTCCAGATGTCGCCACTTGGCAAGACTGAGGCCACGCAGAGGCGCTGGTGTAATCAGCCGTAGTACAAGCTCTTGCTCTATTGCTGGGTCGTCCTTTAGACCTTGATAAAAGGCTGTGAAAGCAGAGACGAAATCCGGCGTGGGCAACAAAGAAACACCAAGGCGAGGACAAGCAAGGGCGGTCGCCACCTGCGAGAGCTTGCCGAGCATAGCCTGAAAGAGCTTATGCGCTTTCTTATCGTTGACGTCGAAAGCATAATCAAGATTGATAATGGCGAAATCCACGCCGGAAGACTGGGCAACGCCCTTGACTTGCTCCAAATAAAGCCGTTCTTCTTCCTCCCCCTTTGCAGCTTTTTTAGAAGCGCCGCCCTTGCCTGAAGAACGTCCAGCCGGAGCAAAAGGAGCAAAAGAATATTCGATAGAGTTGATGCCTCGATGCGAAGCCAACTCCACCGCCCCATCTAAACCGCAACCAAATCTGGTGGCATCAAAACATAGTTTCATTGCCTGATTTTAACATATAGATTAGAGGCTGCGGAGATAGTCGCGCCTGACAGCCGGATCGGGAATATCGTTAAAATCCATGCGGTGCATGCTCTTGGCCATGAAATCACCATGCCGTCTGATTGATATGGTCACAGGTGTATTGGGGGTGCCGACAATCAAGTCATAGCACTCATCTTTGGTCAAGCCATAGGTGGGCACACCGTCCACAGCAACAATCACATCATCTACTTGCAAACCTGCATTCCAGGCAGGAGTGCCCGGGAAAACTCTGTTGATTACCGGCGGCTTCTCTGCCACTTTGAGGAACTTGACACCAATGATGCCTATAGAGCGGTCGATTTTGTATTGAAAGGTCTGGGGGCGATCTTCTGAATCAATAGTAGCGCGTTGGCGCATGAGGCGCTCCGCCTCTTGCCTAGCCCTGAGCGATGCCTGCAAAGCGTCATTGCCGGCATTACCCGAGAGGTCGTTCTTCTTGGTTTTCTTGACCACCGCTTCCGGGGGCTTTTTATGTATGCGGTGTTCCACGCCACCCTTCAGAACCGACAATTCGCCGGCCGAGTCTGTATCAAGCTTGGGAACAGACGGCTTCAGCTGCAGCTCGGTTGCATCTTTCTGACCAGCGTCGGCCGCTAAAGCAGGGACAAGCCAAGGGGACGAAAAGCTGACCCCGATAAGAGTGAGTGCGATTTGCTTTTTAGTTAATCTCACTGAAGCTCCTCCCCGGTCTACCTTCCTTTATACATCATATTTCCATTTTCCATCGAGCTGTTATGAAGGCTAGCTTAAGCTCACGGGCATGCGCCTGATTTCATGCTACGCTCAGCTCATTTGTTAGCTTGTTTATTAGCTTGATGAGAAGCAGCCTCAGGAGGTATGTTCTGTGAGCAAAGTTACCGTAGTAGGATCAGGATTTGTGGGCGCCACCGTCGCTCAATACCTGGCCGACAAAGACGTTTGTGATGTCTGCCTGGTCGACGTAGTTGAAGGTATGCCCCAGGGCAAATCACTTGACATGATGCAGGCTGCCGCCGTGCACGGCTTCGACCGCAAGATGGTCGGCGCCAACGACTATGCCGCCACCAAGGGTTCGGATATCGTCGTCATCACCGCCGGCATCGCCAGAAAGCCCGGCATGTCCAGAGACGATCTGCTCAAGACCAATGCCAATATCGTCCAGCAAGTGGCCAAAGAAACAATTAAGTACTCTCCGGACGCTATCTTCATCGTCGTCACCAATCCGCTTGACGTCATGACCTATCTCACCTGGAAAACCACCAAGCTGCCCGCTTCCCGCGTCATCGGCATGGCCGGAGTCCTCGACTCCGCTCGCTTCCAGGCTTTCATCGCCATGGAAACCGGTTTCTCGGTACAAGATGTAAGAGCCATGGTTCTGGGCGGACACGGCGACCTGATGGTCCCCCTCACCCGCTGCGCCACAGTCAATGGCGTTCCAATAGCCAACTTCCTCAGCCAGGAAAAAATCGATGAGATGGTCAAGCGCACCCAGAACGGCGGCGCCGAGATTGTCAGCCTGCTCAAGACCGGCAGCGCCTACTACGCCCCCGGCTCCTCGGTGGTGCAGATGGTGGAAGCAATCTTGAAAGATCAGAACAGACTCTTGCCCTGCGCAGTTCTAGCCGACGGCGAATATGGGCTGAAAGATGTCTATATCGGTCTACCCACCGTTCTCGGAAGAGAAGGTGTCAAGCGCATAGTCGAACTGAAGCTTGAGAAAGAAGAAGCCGAATCACTGAAGAAATCGGCTGATTCAATCAAAGAAAACATCGACCTGATGAATAAACTCTTGGTGGCTGTATAAAGCTCCAAGCAGATGAGAAAAGAGCGGCGCCCCGAAAGGGGTGCCGCTGTATAATATAGGGCTGAACCCGTAATTGAGAAGAAAAGCAAGACAGTGACACCACATTCGATATCATCTTCGCCGCTCGCGGCTCCAGTTCTAGCTCTGAGCCTAGCTCTAAGCCTGTTTTTTACCAGTAATGTCAGCAGTGCTTTCGCCTCTACAAAATTGGCGCAGACACCAGTCGAAGCCGCACCTACCGGCGACTTCACCACTGATGGAGACAAGCACTCCAACCAAGACAAGAAAGAAGTGGAAGACTTCCTGGCCAGCCTGGAAAGCTCCTGGAATCGCCATGAGCTAGAGGCAGTCATGGGCAATTATGCCGATGACTATATCAATAACGACGGCATAGACAAAGGCACGGTCAAAGGCTTGACCAGCGAGTTTTGGAAGACCTATCCCGACGCCAAAATCAACTCGACAATTAAGAGTGTGCGAGTGGAAGGCGCTTATGCCGTGGTGGACACTTCCGATATCGCTTTCGGCACCACCGCCACCGAATATCCTTCCATCAATTCAAAAGGCGAACTACAGTCGGTTTCAGAAGGACGTCTTTATCTCAAGAAAATCGGCGGCAGCTGGAAGATAATCGGTGACCGCATTGATTTTGAGAAAGTAAAAGTAAGCTTTGGTTTGGCTAAACAGCTGAAAGCAAGCTTTGTCGCCCCCGAACAGATTCGCTCAGGCAAACAGTTCGCAGCCAAGATAGATGTCAGCCTGCCGCCCGGCTTGCATGCCATTGGCTCTATAGCCAACCAACCGCTTAAATATCCCCAAGGCAAACCGCAAGAGACCCCTCGCCCCTTCGAAGGCACAGGCACATTAGAGCGGGTTATGAATGCCAATGCCGAAAACTGCAATGAACTGCTCACAGCCCGCGTCTTGCTCACCAATCCCGCCCGGGATAAAGTGCTGGGACTTTCGGTCTTCACACGCAGACTAAATGTCATCCCCGAGCACAAGCCGGAAAGCGTCATCGGCGAAGGCGAAAAGACCGTAGTTAAAGCCCAAGAGTGACAAATGCCCGAGTGCAAGAGAAGCAAAAAGAATCGAGTTTGCCTTCCTTTATAATGCCTGCTGTGGTTTTGGCAGGGGCTTCTCTTTTTGCCTTTGCAGCCGATCAAAGCAGCAAATACTTGGCGCTCACCCACCTAGAGAGCCACTGTAGAACCCAATTTCTGCCCCCGCTTCTCAATCTCTTTCTCACCACCAATACCGGAGCCGCCTTTTCGATGGGCACCGGCAGTCCCCTGGTGCTTATTTTGGCTGCCACAGCCACTCTTTTGCTGCTCATTTGGGCGATAAAGATCTGCCGCTCGGAAAATCCCGACCGCCTGCACCTGCTCGGGCTCGGTCTAACCATCGGCGCCGGCTTGGGCAATATTTGCGACCGACTCTGCCGCGGAGAGGTGACCGACTTTCTCGAATTTGCCTTCTTCAAATTTCCTATCTTCAACCTAGCCGATGTTTTGATCGATCTGGGCATAGCCCTGATAATTTGGCGCTCGCTAAGCAGAAGCGAAAAGAAATGACAGAGGACAAAGAGCTTTTTTGCATCGAGGCCGACTTACTCAGCGAGCTAGGCGGCAAGCCCAGGCTAGACCAATGTCTCTGCAAACTGGTCCCCGATTTTTCCCGGGCCAGATTGCAAAAGCTTATCGAAGACGGCATGGTGGAACTAAACGGCAAGCCGGCTAGAGCGGGAGCCAAACCTAGAGCCGGCGATATAGTGGCTCTGGTAGTACCAGAAGCAGTGCCACTTGATGTAGTGGCAGAAAATATTCCCCTCGATATTATCTACGAAGACGAGCACTTACTGGTGATTAATAAACCAGCGGGCATGGTCACTCATCCCGGCGCCGGCATTTATAGCGGCACCCTGGTCAATGCCGTTATGTACCATGCCGGCGAAAGACTATCGTCCATTGGCGGAGTAATAAGACCGGGCATAGTACACCGCCTCGACAAAGATACAAGCGGCTTGATCATGGTGGCCAAGACCGATCTGGCCCACAATAGCCTGGCGGAACAACTGAAAGCCAAAACAGCCGGGCGCAACTATTTAGCTCTTTTGGAAGGCAAGCCCAAAGAAAGAGAGGGCACCATAGATCTAGCGATTGGTCGCCACCCGGTCAGACGCAAAGAAATGACAGTATTTACAGATCTAAGTAAAGGCGAGGGCAAACGCGCCGTCACCCACTTCACTATTCTAGAGACCTATTCTAATTTCGCCCTGGCTGCCCTTGCCCTCGAAACCGGTAGGACCCATCAAATTAGGGTGCATATGTCTTATTTAGGTCTGCCGGTGGTGGGCGATCTGGTCTATAACCATAAGACTAGCGGCAGCCAGAGCGCTCGCAAAAAACTTGGACTACTAGGTCACGCCCTACACGCCCATAAATTGCGCTTCACCCACCCGGTTGATGGCAAGCTGTTAGAATTTGAAGCGAATCTACCTGCAGATTTTCAGAATCTACTTTTAAGACTGCAAGAAAAATAATGAGTCACAAACTAATCTATATACTGATATCGGCCATTTGCATTCTCGGCACCCTTTATTTTGCCGCAATCAACACCCAAAGCATCGAATGCAGCTTTGTCGGCCAAAAGTTCACGGTCTCTCTTGCTTTGATAGTGGTCAAGTTATTTGTCTTGGGCGGCGCCACAGCATTCTGCCTGCAAAGACTGCGGCGCAGAGAGGAAAAATCAGAGCAGAAACAATTGGAATGGAAAGCCCAGGACGCCAAACTGCAGGTCGAGATTCAAGGTGATACAGTCAAACTGCTGGAAGCGAAGATCGCCACACTTGAAACAGCCCTAGAAAAGGCTCTCAAGAAGAAAAATTAGCAAGGGGATAGAAATGAAACTAAGATTGGGTCTGATACTTACCCTCTTGCCGGGCTTGCTTCTGGCTTTTGCTTCCTCTTCTTTGGCTGCTGAAGAATCAGGACATTTGTTGATTAAGGAAGCCAAAGCTCTCTTTGAGCAGTACAAAGCCCTCGACCATGACTCAGACCCCGCCTTGGTCGACCTCTACAGCGACGACGCCGTCATTTATGCCGCCCTAGACCGCACCGGCGGAGGACAGACCCAAGAGAAGTTTTCGAAAAGCGAGTACGCTCAAGAGATCAAACGCTCACTGAAAGACCCCCATGTGCGCGAATTAAACAGCAAAACGACGATGGACACTCCGGTCATTAAGACCGAACGCCATCAAATAATGGAAGACAAAGGTCTAAAGGACGAAGTGGTTGTTTCAGTGAGCTTTCTTGCCAAGCATGACCATTCAGCGTTGAAAGTACATTGGTTGCTCAAGAAAGACAGCCAGGGCAAATTGAAAATTTTTGAAGAACACAGTCTGGCTTATTCTATGCGCAAACACCGCCTCAAACAGGCAAGCAAGCCAGATAGCCAGCCAAGTCAAAAAGAGCCTCAAGACTAGTCAGAGCTGCCCTTAAAGTCGGAAGCCTTGAGCCCTTCCACAAAACGCTTGAACTCTTTTGCTTCTTCTTTATCTCTTTCGTGATCGGCGGCCACTGTCCCGTCAGCCACCACTTGGGCTGAAACCATTATGGGAGCGCGCGCCCGCAATGCCAGGGCGATGGCATCGGAAGGTCTGGAATCGATAGCCTTGGTTTCTCCCCGCTTGCCATCGACACTTTTGATAAAGATAGTGGCGAAATAAGTATCAGAAGAGAGTTCATTGATTTCGATGCGGTCGACTTTATAGCCAAGCGAAACAATGGTATTGAGCAGCAAATCATGGGTCATAGGGCGGCTGGGTTTATGCTTTCCAAGGGCTCGACTGATAGCCAGAGCCTCCGACTCACCGATCCAAATAGGTAGAGCCCGTCTTTTGGTGCTGTCGTAAAGAACCAGAATCGGCATACGCGTATTCTGATCTTGAGCGATTCCAAAGACAAACATTTCAATCATTAAGAAAGACTTCCCTGAATTGGATCACGATAAATATGCCCAGTTAGCGCCCACTTTACACAACCCCCAGTTAAATTCTTTCGACGAAAGCTGGTCAGGTTGTGGCTTCAGGCACTTTCATATATTTCAACAAAAGAGACCAAGCCCCCAAAAGCTTATACTGCGGCATTTTCCAGACCAAGTAGTTTTTTTGAAGCGATTTCAAAGATGAAGAGGAAGCAAGGGCCAAGTTGACAGTCTCACTGCAAACATGCATAAACTATGCGTTAGCAATCTGTCCGGGTGGCGGAATTGGTAGACGCGCACGTTTGAGGGGCGTGTGGGCAACCGTGAGGGTTCAAGTCCCTCCCCGGACAATTTTCAAAAGAAAGAGAAATGCGTCCTGCATTTCTCTTTCTTACATGAGGTTAAAACAATGCTCACTCAAAGAGCCCAGTGGCCCCATACAGTGCAAGACATAGTCAAGGCTCTAGACGGAGTCTGGGGACTGATAGGCGCCCACGGCACCAATGGAAACCTCTACAGACTGGAACGCAGCCTGCATGAACCCTATGTTTATACTCTTACCGAATATCGCGGCGAAGACGAGAGCGATGTGGTCAAAAGAGAAGAATACGGGCAAGCAGAAAGACAAAAGGCAATCGATACTTTCGCCCTAGCTCTAGGCTTTCATCTCACTTAAGCCATGCCTTCCTATAAAGAAGCCAAGCCTAATAGGCCCCTCGGCATGATCACCCAGGGCTCACTTTCGGCTGGGCTGGAAATGAGATTGGACGGCAAACAAAGCGTAGAAAATCTGCGTGTCGGACGCTTTGTTGTTATCGAAGGCGAAAACAATCGCTTCTTTAGTATGCTCACCGACGTCAGCCTCTCCAGTTCCAACGCCTCGGTCATGCTCAATCCACCGGCTAACGATGCCTTTTTGATGTCGGTGCTGTCCGGCACCACTACCTTCGGCACGGTCAAGCTGCAACCGATGTTGATGCTCACCAAAGACCAAGAAGAGCGAGAACTGCGCCCGGTCAAGACAATACCAAGCCATTTTTCGCCGGTCTATGAAGCAGACGCCCAAGATTTCGCCCTCGTCTTCGGAGACGAGAATGAGCCTGGACAAGCCTTCTTTAATATCGGGCAACCACTCAATATGGACGTGCCGGTCTGTATCAATCTCAATCGCTTTATCGAGAGATCCAACGGCATCTTCGGTAAATCAGGCACAGGCAAGTCCTTTCTCAACCGCATTCTTCTTTCGGGAGTGATCGCCAAAGACCTGGCTTCGGTGCTTATTTTCGACATGCACAACGAATACGGCTGGCAAGCCATGTCTGAAAATAAGAGCGCGCCCAGAGTCAAGGGACTAAAGCAGCTCTTCGGCGCCAATGTGGTGGTCTTTTCTCTCGACGCCGAATCATCGAAAGCGAGAGGCATTCCCGATGCCCGAGAGCTGTACATAGGCTATAACCAGATCGAAATTGAAGATCTCGACCTCCTAAAAAACGAACTAGCCCTCTCTGAAGCGACCCTGGAAAACGCCTATATTGCCAGAGAAAGACTAGGACAAGACTGGATCAGCGCCCTGCTCGACATGACGGGCGAAGAAATCGAAGAATTCACAGTCAGCTTCAAGGGCCATCCCACCGCCCTCAAAACACTGCAGAGACGCCTGAATACAGTCGTGCAAAAGACGCCCTATTTGAGACCACGGGTTTCACACAACTATATCGAAGAGATATTGTCTCAAATCAAAGCCGGCAAAAATGTGGTTCTAGAATTTGGCAGACAGAATAATCTGCTCTCTTACATGCTTGCCACAAATATCATCACCAGAAGAATACACGCCGATTATGTCAGACAATCGGAACGTCATATCTGCGATCCCGAAAATGTACGCGCCCCCAGAAAGCTCATGATAGTGATCGAGGAAGCCCATAAATTTCTCGCCCCTCAAGTAGCCAGGCAAACCATATTCGGTATTATCGCCAGAGAAATGCGCAAATATTTCGTCACCCTGCTCATTGTCGATCAACGCCCCTCGGGTATAGATCCCGAAATTCTCAGCCAAATAGGCACTAGAGTGACAGCCCTGCTCAATGATGACAAAGACATTGATGCAGTCTTCACCGGCGTATCAGGCTCGCAAACTCTGCGCACCGTGCTCGCCCAAATGGACCCTAAGCAACAAGCCTTGGTGCTCGGCTATGCCGTGCCCATGCCGGTGGTAGTGCGCACCCGTTCTTTCGATACCGACTTTTATAAGGCCGTCGCGGCATCGCAATATGGCGACAGCCTCAATGCCGACTGGAGGGAACTGGCTTCGGGCAGCCCGGACGAGAAACGCAAACTACAAGAAAAGGCAGAGCAGGCTATTTCCGAGCTTTTCCCCGACGACTAACTTCTTGCTTGAGTGCTTCAATTGAAGTACTCTATCTTTATGACTGTTCCAGAAAAAGAAGCTCAAGATATCGATCCATACGCCGACATTCCAGACGGCGTCGATCTCACCCAAGCTGAGCCTGCAAACAGCGAAACGAAGCCAAACCTTGAAACAAAGACAGGCAGTGACTTATCGGCAGTAAGAGAGCAAAGCGCTCTTAAAGATCTAAGTTCTCTTAAGGACGATCCGATAGACTCAGAAGCCCAAGACAATTTCGTCGAATCAAAGGAACCGAGCGAATTACTGATGTGCTTGGTGCTTGCTTCCGCCTATCTCGGCCTAGCAAAATACTGCTGGACTCCACTTTACCTCTCCAACGACAAGCGACTCTTTTACAGCGTGGAAGGCTTCTTCCTTTCCATTGCCCTACTGGCAATCTTGATTGGTCTGAGACCCTTTCTCACACCTTCCAGCCTGCAACTCAGTCATTACGGCATCAAATATCGAGGACCTTACTGGCCTCAGCGCAAGTCAGTAAACTGGAACCAAATTACCAAGGTTTATCTAAGTCCCGAACTAATTATCGTTCTCTATCACCCAAATCTTAAGAAGAAGCGCCTCTGGCCGCTGATTATTCCTTCAATCTATCTAGCCGATCGCGATCGCATCTCACAAGTGTTTATGCGCTATTCGCCCATTAAGGCAGTCAATCTTTCCAGCCCGGCACCGATCTCGCGCATAGTCATGGTCTTAGCCTTTCTAGGGGCTGTAATTTGGCTGCTCGAAATGCTCATCACTCAATAGATTTACTTTGAGAGACTTACTTTGAAAAATCAAGCTGTCTGAGATAAGCAATCAGACTATCCAGCTCCACATCATTGATGCGATCGGCACTCTGCGGCGGCATCATACCTTTGCCTTTGCGAATGAAAGCTTTCAGAGCCGCATCTTCCGGAAATTTGCTGGGCAGGCTTTCGAGCGTGGGTCCAAGCCCGGCTCGTCCATTTGGGTGGCAGGTATTGCAGCTGCGCACAAAGATCTGTTCGCCGGTCAAATTGGTTGAACCTTCCAGATCTCGCTCGCGCTGCGCTTTCTTCACCGCTTCAATGCGCCGCATCTCCTCAGACATGACACAACCAGAAAGAAGAGAGGCAGTGAGCAAGAAGACAAAAGAGACGCTGCCAAGATGAAAGATCTGCTCTTTTAAAGAGACTCTTTGAAAGTGCCGATTTATGTATAGTTTCTTCACTAGAACTCGCTTGACAACAAGAGTTTACCGCACTTTTACATCCTACTTTATAACTGTTTTCAATACCAAAATCGAAAACCGGGGCAGGTTGCCGCAACTATCTTATTCGCCATTAATGGTAATAGAAAATATGCTTAACATTGAGTTTACCTTTACGTTGTAGAGTAAGAAGTGAGGCGAAATTCCCCTAATTTTTCAAATTCTTTCGTCGCACCATCATAACTGGCTTACCACTTCTCAAAGAAAAGCGGCAAATAATGACACCACCACAAGCGACAAGACTAGACCCCCCGGCTAAGACCGAATCAGAAGAACGCATAATCATCCGTGGTGGCAAACCGCTCTACGGACAGACAAAAGTTTTCGGCGCCAAGAATGCTGTTCTGAAAATGATGGCAGCAGCACTTTTGGCTAAAGATGTAACCATTCTGCGTAATGTGCCCAATCTCACCGATGTGCACATGATGGGCGAAGTTTTAAGACACCTTGGTGCCAAGGTAGAAGTGGCTAACGATGAAGTCAAAATCGATGCCACCAACCTCACCGAAATCGAAGCTCCTTATGAGTTAGTCAGCCAACTGCGTGCTTCCTTCGTGGTTCTCGGTCCCCTCCTCGCCCGCTGCCGCGAAGCCAAAGTTTCCCTTCCGGGCGGCTGCGCCATCGGCGAACGCCGCATTGACCTGCATGAGCGCGGTCTCAAACTGCTAGGTGCCGAAGTGGGCATCGACCATGGCTATGTTTTCGCCTCGGCTCAGAAACTGGTCGGTACTCGTATTTATCTCGATAGACCATCCAACGGCGCCACCGAAAATATCATGCTGGCCGCCGTTCTTGCCGAAGGTCAAACCATCATCGAGAACGCCGCTCAAGACCCTGAAATTGTCAACTTGGCTGACTGCGTCAATGCCATGGGCGGCAAAATCTCAGGTGCCGGCACTTATCAAATCGTCATCGACGGTGTACCGCTGGAAGAAATGCATGGTGCCGTGGTTGATACCATTCCCGACCGCTTGGAAGTTGGTACTTTCTTGTATGCCTGTATGGCTGCCGGCGGCGAAGTGGTTATCGACGGAGTCAAACCCGACCATATCTACGCAGTCATCTCCAAGATTCACGAAATGGGTGTCGAGTGCTCGATATATGCCCCCGACACGATCAAAATCAAGACGACCGGCAGGCTGAAGCCCACCGATATCACAACGGTTCCTTATCCCGGCTTCCCCACCGACTTGCAAGCACCGGTTATGGCTGTACTGGCAGTGGCTGAAGGGACATCGATTGTCACCGAAACCATTTACGAAAATCGTTTCATGCAAGTGGGTGAATTGCGCCGCATGGGTGCAGACATTCAGTTGAAAGCCAATTCAGCCATTGTAAAAGGTGTGCCCAAACTAATGGGAGCCGAAGTCAAGTCAAGCGACCTGCGCGCTGCCGCTTGTCTTATCATTGCCGGTCTCGGCGCTGACGGCATCACCGAAGTTACCGGACTGAGCCATCTCGATCGTGGTTACGATCGTCTTGAAGAAAGGCTGAGATCTCTGGGCGCAGACATCTACAGACGTTAAAATAGAGTCTTTAGAACAGGCGACAACGACTAAGGCTGTTAACCATGATCGTAATGAAGTTTGGCGGCACCTCGGTGGGCTCGAAAGAGCGCTTCGAGCAAGTTTACGGACTGATAGAACGAGCACGCGCCAGTGCACCGCCCCTGGTGGTGGTCTCGGCAATGAGCGGCGTCACCAACGCCCTCATAGAAGCGGCCAACTTGGCTGTCAGACGCGACCTCGACGGCGCCCTCGCCCAGATAGACATGGTGCGCAACAAGCACATCGATGCGGTCAAAGGCTTGTTATCGAAAGAAAAGGCAGAAGCCTTGCTGTTAGATCTCAATGAGCATCTAAGCGAGCTTGAATCTGTCTTGCGCGGCATCAACTATTTGGGTGAATTGTCTAAGCGCTCAATCGATGCCGTCTCTTCTGTCGGAGAATTGCTTTCTTCGCGGGTTTTAGCCGAATATGCTACAGCCCGCGGTATGAAAGTGCAGTGGCTCGATGCCAGAAAACTGGTAATTACCGATGATACTTTCGGCAAAGCCAACCCTCTATGGGAAATAATCGACGAGAAGGCTAAAGATATAGCGCGTCTCAGCAAGGACGGCTTTACAGTAATCACCCAAGGCTTTATCGGTTCCACTGAAAGTGGCGTTACCACTACTCTTGGACGCGGTGGTTCAGATTATTCAGCCTCGATTCTTGGCGTCGCCGCCGGTGCTACTTGTATTGAAATTTGGACTGATGTAGACGGCATGATGACCGCCGACCCTCGTATAGTCAAAAATGCCTTACCGATAGCAGAAGTCTCCTTTCAGGAAGCCGCCGAATTGGCTTACTTTGGAGCGAAAGTCTTGCACCCGCTCACGATCAAGCCGGCAGTGGAGAAAAACATTCCGGTGAAAGTCTTGAACACCATGCGCCCTGAAAGCGAAGGCACTCTCATCCAGGGACAGCCAAGCCAGAATGTCACCACCGGCGGCAAAGTTCGCAATGTCTGCGCCATAGCTTCCAAGAAAAACATCACCGCTTTATTCATCAGCTCGCCTCGCATGCTGATGGCCCATGGCTTCCTGGCCAAAGTCTTTTCAGTTTTCGACAGACATAAAACACCAATCGACTTAATCGCCACCTCTGAAGTATCGATTTCACTGACCATCGATAACAACGACGGGCTGGAAGCAATCAAAGAAGATTTGAAAGAATTAGGTGACCTCTTGGTCACACATGACACAGCCATAGTGACAGTTGTCGGTCGCCAATTCAGAGAAAGATCCGGTATCGCCGGTGAAGTCTTCTCGGCTTTGAAAGACGTCAATATTCTGGTCATATCAGGCGGCGCCTCCGATATTAACTTGAGCTTCCTCGTCATGTCTAAAGACGCTGACAGGGCTGTGCAACAATTGCACGACTACTTCTTTGCCGACTAAAGAAATGGGGCAAGATACCACTATCGATCTTCGCAGCGATACAGTGACGCTGGCGCCTGAAGCCATGCGCCGAGCCATGTATGATGCCCCTTTGGGTGACGATGTCTATGGCGAAGATCCCACAGTCAATGCCCTGCAAGAAAAAGTAGCCCAACTGACCGAGAAAGATGCAGCCCTCTTTGTCGCCTCAGGCACCATGGGTAATCTGGTGGCATGTTTGAGTCATTGCGGCCGGGGTGATGAAATCATTTTGGGCGACCAGAGCCATATTGCCAGATGGGAACAAGGCGGAGCCTCGACCCTGGGCGGCATCAGCTTGCGCACCATCAAAAATGAAGACGGTATGTTTGACCTCGGCGAGCTGAAGAGAGCCATTAACGAAGACGATCCCCATCGCACGGTGACAAAGCTTATCGCCGTAGAAAATACCTGGAACGGTATGCCCCTCACGCCGCTCTATTTGCATCAAGTGAAAGAACTAGCCCTCAACCACAATTTGAGCGTGCACCTAGATGGCGCCAGACTTTTCAATGCCGCCCGTCATTTCAAACGTCCAATCTCAGACTTTACATCGGCTGTAGACTCGGTGCAGCTCTGCTTTTCAAAAGGGCTAGCCTGCCCTGCCGGTTCAATTGTCGCCGGCAGCCATGAATTTATCAGCAAGGCAAGACGCTGGCGCAAAGCTCTTGGCGGTGGTATGCGCCAAGCAGGCGTACTGGCGGCAGCGGCAATCTATGCCCTGGACAATATGCAGGAAAGACTTGACGAAGACCACAAAAATGCCGAATTACTGTCCTCCGGTCTCTCACAGCTTCCATTTATCAAAGTCAGCTTTGGCCCTTTTACCAATATGGTCTTTTTTGAACCAACCACTGAAAGCGGCATGGATAGAGAAGATCTAGTGCGCAAAATGAAAGACCAAGGCATCTTGACCGGCATCGAAAAAAATAAGGGGATCAGGGCCGTGACTCATTTCGGCATTGAGCGCCATGATATAGAAGAGACAATCAAAAGAATCGCTTCTATTTTCCATTAGCCAAAACAGCTAACTGAACAATCTAGGGATTACAGAACTGACAATCTCCCGGCGCAGCCTTCTTTAAACCATCCGAGCGCGGTCGACGTTCTTGCTTGCGACAGCGGGGACAAGCAAAAATATCAAAGAGCACCAGGTCGGTGGCATTACCGCATAAAGAGCAAGGCAGACCGCGCTCCTGCCCTTCTATGCCAAAGCCAGGAGCCTGGCAAGAAGGACATTGACTGAGCAGACGGCGCACCAACTTCACTGCCAGTCGACCGATTACACCCATGCGCGTAGGATTGCAATGGGCACGCATATCGGTCTCCAGGCGCAGTTGCCCGGTATGCTTGCCGGCAGAAGCCAAGGAGTCTTTCAGCTGAGAAGGGCTGTTTATTGCTTTTTCCAGATAGACAATCTGATCACCGTCAAGCACCTTAAGAATGACTGCATGAGAGGGAAAGCACACTCGCTCCAGCCAAGCCTGCAACTCTGCTTCATGAAAATCTCGCTTTAAGTCAAGATGACCATAATTGGTGCGATAAGCCAAAAGCTGCTCCACCACTTCAGTACCATCGTCATCGATATAGGCCATGATCTCAAAATCAGAGGCAATGAAAGGCAGATAGGGATGGGGCCCAAAACTGCCTTCACTGGCCAGAGCAGAGCGGCAGCCTGCAGCCAAACCGATCTTTGCTTTCTTGATGCAAGTTTCACGAGGCGAATCAAGTCGCTCGATTTCGCCGCTAAAAGTACCAAGCAAGTCGGTATCGAAGTCGGTTGTGCAAATTGTCTGACCTAAGCCGACCCAAAACGGGCGCCTCACAGCCCGCTCCTTGCCATGCTTGGTGACCAGGACGATTTCTTTGTTCACTACAAAGCATCGACTCTTTCATTGACGACTTTCTCACTGACGACTTTGTCAATGACGACTTTGTCAATGACGACTTTCTCAAGCACTTGCTTTCTCTCAATCTTGATCCAGCGACCGACGCCCAGAGCCTGCTGGAAAGAGCCGTCATCGCCGACTGAAACAAGATGGATCCAGCGGTTATTGACCAGATCTGCCACGGCTGGATGAGCCGACAAAACTTTGTCGATCATCGGCACCGGTGCCGCCAACAAGACTAAAAGTCGCATGGGCTCGTGTTCAAGCACTTCTTCACCGCTCATGACCGATTGCCTCGGCAAGCCCAAGAGCAGATCTCCACCCAGCCCCTGCATAACGCCGAAGTCGCCGACCACATTGTGCAAGACCTTGCTGCCGCTGCCAAGCAGGCGGTTGTCCATGGTCGAGAAATAGTACTGAGAATTGATCCACTGCGCCACCACCATCGGTGCGGTCATAATCAACTCCAGCACTTTACCGCTCTCATCGGCTTTCCAATCATAGCTATGCAAGAAAGTGCGACCAGCCAGATCGAGACCCCGGGTAAGGCTGCGCGGCGCCGCAACAAAGGCGGCATTACGAGCCAAGCCCCATTCGGGCGCATTTTGTGCCCAGTCGCAGGCCCGAGCAAAGGGATGATTAAAGCCCTTGAGACTGGACAAAGGTAAGCGCTTCTCCCGCTCTTTTCTGACCAGTGCGCCGACCAGTTCCAGATCTTTCTGCAGCTTGGCAAAGATTTCCTTTTGCTCGGCACTGAACTGTTTGAGATTGTCGAGATCAAAAAAGCGAAAAGTATCTTTGGTTGTATCGTGTTCACATGCCAAAAAACGAGTCGTCTCGGCAATGCTTATCTGCTTCTCTTTGCTTAGTCCAGCCCGCACCTCTTCATCGTTGAGAATGGCAGCTGCCAATCTGGCACTGTGGCGACCGGAATTACCACCGCAGGCACCACAATCGAGGGCGGAAGCATAGGGATTGTTCTGCGAGCTGGCGCCATGTCCACAAAGCACCACTAGCGGTGCCAAATGCTCGCGCCCAGCCAAGCCGGTGCCGCAGAGCGCACCGTAGGCAGTGGCTATTTTCTCATCAAGCGTATAAGCACTAAGGTCGAGACTGGTTGTCGGTTCGCCGCCGACCACCTGCCAGAGCTTGGCATAAGCGGCAGTAAAGCCTTGAGGAAAGAGAGTCTTACCGGAAAGAGGCAAAGCCGACCAGACACCGAAGGCTTCAATCAAACCAAAACTGGTGGCTAGGAAACTCTTCAGTTTCTTACGCAAAAGCAAAGCCGCCGAGCCCAGAGCTTTCAAAGATGTATAACGCTCCGCCTCTTTTTCATGGCTGCAGCATTCACTCACAGCCTTATCGGGACTGAGCAAAGCCGGGCAAAGATCGAGAGAGCGTTCGCCGCCGAGAGGTTTGAAACGCATCGGCATGCCGAAGAAACCGGCAAAACCAAGAGTCTCATAGGTAGAGAGAAATTCCAGGTGCCGGCGCACAGGCTCGGAGCGCACATCAATACAAAAAACCATCTGGACATCAGGTCCCTGAGCTTCCCGACGATTTTCAAAATTGCCGCTAATCTGATCTAAGAGTCTGTTTCTATAGTTGATCTCATAGGCTTCCTGCCAGACATCCGAAGCATCTTTCACCCCCGAAAAACCACCGACCACAATGTCGTCTGTTTTCTTGAGACTGTTCAGACGTGAAAAACTCTTTTCAAATCCCCCTTGCCGAGAAGCACTTTGATTGACCCAACTGGAAGCAAGACAGTATTCATAAAAGAGCCTGATGGCCAGATAATCGACTATCAACTCTTTCGCCCCTTGGCGATTCTGACAAAAGAGCAGATAGCTTGACCAGCCGGGCAGGGCAATCAAATGTGACCGCATATACGGAATTACATCGGCCTCGCCTACTCCGATTTTTTGCAACAAAAACTCTAGTGCGGCCAGTGATGTCAGCTGCGGACCAGGAAGAGCGGCAAAAAGCTCACGCCACTGGCAGGTAAGATCAAGGGATTTTTCATGTACCACCAGTCTGTGCCAAGTGCGAAATAGACCTGACTCTTTGACTTGAAACTGAGCTTGGGTCTTATCAAAGTAAGCTCCCAGCCATTTGATCACCAATTCATTGATCGAATTTACAAGCGAGGTGCCGCAGTAACCATCAAGCAAGCTGCTCCAGGAAGAATTAGCGGTCAATTCAATGAACTCTTCCTGTGAAAGTCGCGGGCTTTCCTTTATATATTTAAAAGCTTCTTTCAAATCTTCCGGATTAATTCGGCCAGTCTCGTACATGGCGCGATAATCAGAAAGCTTGAGGTGACCTTCGCTGCCGAAAAGACTGCGACCAATTTCAATTGCATCCTCAAACGGAACCTTTTCATAACCTTTGAGAGCATTGAGGGCAATGAATGACTCAAGAGGCCAGTACTCATTCAGACAAGTGGTCGCCTGAGCTATTTGGTCGGCAAGAGCAATTTGATCAGCATTAGAATTTTGACCGGACTTTATCATGACTATCCCTTCAATTGAGCTGAGTTGAGCTGATTAGACGTAAAAACCAGAAAGAGCCTGTACATAGAGCCAGTCGGCCAGGCGGTTTTTGCCTTTTCCAGCCGTATTGACCAAGAAATGAAAAACAAGGAAGAAAACGAAAGCAAGCGGCAAGAGCCAGAATGCCGGAGATGAGAAGGAAACCATGCTGAGAGCATGCTCAAAACTGACAGCCAGACTGACCGAAGTAAAGACAAGCAGAGCCGTGGCCGCAGCCAAAGCGAGAGCTACCGGAGCCGACACCCGGCTGAAGGCAGGCATAGTGAGAAGAATGGGCACACTGGCCGCAAGAGCGAGAGTGCTTGCCACAGCCTGGGTACCGAAGGCATAGAATATGACAAAAGCCAAAGTGACAAAGACCAGACTGACAGCAAGAGGGCTCAAAGCAGCATCGTCTTTTTTGATGGCGGCAAACTCTTTCTTGATCAGACCTTCGTTAACCGAGCTACCCGATTGCAAGAACATATGACATTTAAAGAGACCATGGGCGATGAGGTGGAAGACTGCCGCCGGAACGAGTCCGCAGGCGCATTGCAAAGACATGAAACCCATCTGACCGACGGTGGAATAAACCAGCTTGCGCTTCACATCAAACTGAGTGGACATGGTGAGCGTACCCACCATGGCAGAGACCAGAGCCAGAGCGCCCCAAACATAGAGACTGCCGGGCACAAGCTGCAAGGCGGGGTAGACTTTGCAAGCCATCACCCCGGCTATATTCACCACACCGGCATGCATCAAACCGGACAGCGGGGTGGGACAGTTGAGAGTATTGAGCAGCCAGCGGTGAAAGGGAAAGAGAGCCGACTTGATACATAGCGAAAGAACAAGCAGATAAGCGCCGAGATTGAACAAGGAACTATTGACGTGAAAGTCTTTCAGTCGGCTGAAATGAAGCGGACCTCCGTCGAAGTATAAAGTTGCGAAAGCAAAGGCTAAGAAGAAGTCAGCCAGCAAATGATACTTGAGCACCGAGACGGCGAGTTTTCTTGATTCCGCTCTTAAATTCATAAAGAGATAGAGAAGTACGCTGATGGCACCATAAGCAAGCAAGCTCAAAATCATATGATTAGATAGAGCGGTCAGCTGAGCGGTAAGGGCCATGAGCACCAAGAGTCGACAAAAAGAGAGACGACTCTTCTCACCAAGCATATAGCGCTCACTGAAGACCAGGGTGATAAGCCCGATGAATGATACCAATACCGATACCATTGCCGAAGCACTGTCGACCATAACCAGACCAGGCAGACCAGACTGAGACTGAGCCAGACCGGTGAAGACCGTAACAGCAAGACCGATACTAGAAAAGAAAGCCGCTGCTTGACCAGCGATCAATGCTCGCAAACGATTATTCTCGTTGCCGACGAACGAAAGCAGAACGCTCAGCAAAGTGAGAGAAAAGAGCGAAAACTCGAACATAACTTTGATGGTTCTCCATTAGATTGCACTTGAATTTAAATCAAATCAAGCGTTGACTTGCTCTTCAGAACACAGCTCGGCAAGCACTTCCTTGATGATGTTTTCCTCAAGCCCCAGCAATTGAGCGACCTGAACCGCCGACCAGATCTCCGACTCGGTCAGCGAGGCATCTAAGTCTTCAGTGTTGCTTTGAGAATGCAAGATCAGATGCTCAGGGCTCAAAATCTCTCTAGCACGCTCTCTTGCCGCACTAGAATCATCAAAAATGACGGCTCTAGCCTTGTCTTCAAGAGAGAGGGTTTCAAGAATTTCGCAATAAAGCTCAGCCATGGCGCGGTCTCTAGAGGCAGAAGAAAGAGGGTGACGGCATTCGGTGATTACAGCGATTTCCGGTTCGAGAGCACCGCCAATTTGGGCGATCTCACCTCTTTCAATAGCCTGTGCTTCAAAAATGAGCACTTCACTTTTCTCGGGCATCTCTAATATAGATTCAGCGCAGCCCATCCAATTCAAACCTTGCACCAGAGAAACATGTACCGAGTATTTCTCACGCAATAGATGAGCCATCAAAAATATGGCACTGCGTCGACCGCTTGTTCCGGTGACACCAATAACTCTTGGTTTGACCCACTTGCAGTAACTGCCTATCAGATCGAAATAAGCAGTTCTGGTATCAGATACAGCCACCAGAGGGAAACCCTGGGGAGCATAGGCGTAACGACTGCGCCTTTTGACAATAGCCCCGCAAGCACCTCTTTCGCTGGCCTCTTTCAACTCATCATGCCCATCCTTTATAGAATCGGAAAAGGCTATAAACCAATCTCCAGGGCGAATCTTTTCAAGAGAATAGACAATGGCACCCTTGCCCTCAGGGCGTTCGCCCTGAATAAGTACGCCTCCGGCAGACAGACAAACATCATCGAGGCTGAATTTCGCAACCATGTACCACCCTCCTGCGCGTCTCGGCTCCCTTGAGCCAAGAATGTTATTTGCATTGTTTTGAATATTTCAAAACTTATATATCTGCAAGTATATTACATTTGCCCGCACTGTCAAATAGAAGCGGCTATTTTATTGATTTACAGAAGAAGCCCTTGGCCTAAGGCAGGCGCCATGTTAACATCATACTTATTACATTTGCAGATATTTGCAAATCTCTACATTTGCAAGCAATTCTCAAAAATTTAGCCTTCCAAAGCAAAAGCATTCATAACAGGTAGTAAGACTATGCCTCATCGAATTCTAATAGCTCAGCACCTAGCCAAGCTCTTTTCAGTGCTTTCACACCCCGCCCGCATTCGTATCTTGACCGAACTGCGCAACGGTCCACTCTGCGTCAACTCACTGCAAGAAGTAATCGGTATTTCACATTCGGGCGTCTCGCAGCACCTTTCCATCATGCGCGCCCAGGGCATCATCAAAGAGACAAGAGAGGGGCGCCATGTCTTCTACCGCCTCACCAATCAACAAATATCAGAATGGCTAGCCGAAGCCATTCCCTTTATTGTGCCGGACGACAGCGACTCTAAACTATTGCTGAGAGCGGCTCAAACCACAATGGAAAAATGGTCGGACGGCAAAGCTAAGATCAAGAATAACGGCAGAGATAAAAAGGCTGGAGCTATCTAGAGCGAGAGCCATTGCGAGTTGCTGGCGCAGAAGCCTTAGCACCGGCAGCCTTGCCGTTTGATTTAGAGCTGGGTTTTGCCACAGCCTTTAGATTTGCGGAGGCAGTTTTGCCGCTCGACTTGGAGCGAGACTTAGCTTCTTCGGGCTGCTCTTGGTTCCAAGCACTGCGAGCGCTTTCTATAGCCGAAACCATTGTCTGCACTTCATTTGTGTCGGGCAAGATAAATTTCACACCGTCCATGATCCATTTAGCCAGATCAGGCTTTCTTAGATGATAAAAAACATTTCTGCCCTGTCTTTTCTCACTGACCAGGTGATGGCTTCTCAAAACCGAGAGCTGCTGCGATACCGCCGCATGGGTGATGCCTAGAATTTCTTTCAAAGTGCCGACAGTCAGGTCTTCTTTTTGTAATTCTTCAATGATTCTAATGCGGGTAGCATGGGACAAAACCGAAAACAGCCTAGCTAATTCACCGCTTACTACAGCTCTATAAGGCATAAAGCCCCCTGTTTGAGATTTATCATGGCAATTGTATTGATGCAGAAGTTGATAGGGGCACTCTATCGATAACAGACCCCAAAAGACAACAAAGAAACCCGATCATTCTTTCATCACACTTTCACATATTAGCATATCTCTATATTAGAAGTAAGATTTTCAAAGACGGCAAGTGACTGCCCGGAAGGCCGCCATCGCCTGCAAATATTCAGTATGCACTTCCGCCAGGCGCATACGAGCTTCCGCTGTAGCTCGTTCCCTCTGGTTAACCAAAAAGAGAGTACCGTCACCGGCAGCATAACGCATGCGCTCGCCCTCTTCTACGTCTCGGGCTTTGCGAACCTCTTCCAGGTTGGCTACATATCTCTCATATGAAGTATTTATAGCCGAGACCGTATCATCCACTTCAGTTTGAATACGCAGCCTTTCGGCTTTCTCTTCTTGGTCTAATTTCTCAAGCTTGAGGCTAGCCGCCTGGGCTTGACCACGAGCGGTGCGCTGCCTGAGCGGCGCTGAAACAGCAACACCGCCGCGAATGACATAACCAATGCCCTGAGGACCGGTATCGGCACCCTGCGAGACATAGGCGTCTATTGCAGGCAAAATCATATTCTTTGCTAGTTTCAACTCGATCTGCACTTGTTTGCGCTCAAGCTCAATGCGCTTTAACTCCGGCCGCTTATCCAGTGCTTCCTGCCTGCCTCGCTTCCAGATCTCATCAGACAAGAGTATGGGTTCGGGCGAAAGAGACGGTACTTCTTCCAGACGGGGCACACCACCAGGGGTGCCGGCATCGCTCCAAAGAAAAACCGAAAGCGAATAGGCAGCTTTCTGAAATTCGCGCTGGGCCTTAACAAATATCGACTGCCGTCTCTGTATTTCTTGCTCGGCTTCCTTGATCTCTAAAGCAGGAGAATCACCGCTCACCACTCGTTCTTTGATTTGCTCGGTGCGCGCCACTGCCAGACTAAGCAGGTCATTTGCCACCGCCAGGCGCGCCCTTGCCCCCATACATTCATAGTAAGAAGCCGCCGCCTTGAGCAAAACCTCCAGCCTGGTCAAACCAAAGAGCTGCTCGGCTAAAGGTTCGCCGAGTTTGGCTTGCTTCTCCATAGCGGCCTTTTCGTTAATCATCAAGCCACGAGCCAAAGGCACAGCCACACCGCCAAAATATTCGCCGGCCTTACCACTGGGTACAAAAGGCGTCTTAGTGTCGTTGGGATTTAAACGCATGCCGGTGAAAACCTTGATGCCCGAGCGGGTGAGCAGATCGATGCGACTCTCGTTATGCACTGCATTTTTAGCCTTACCAGGCTCAAAAGTATCTTGCACTCTGAGAAATTCATTAACCGAAGTCAAAACCGGGTCAAAAGCACCAGTCTTCTCCAGGCGCTTAGCAGAAGCAATCTTCTTTTCCGCTACAGCTCCAATCAATTTAGGATAGTTTCTGTCGACTCTGTCGATAAACTTTTGAAAATCCAAGCCGAGATCTTGAGTTTTCTCGGCAGTAAGACTCAAGGGGGACAGCGATAAGGGAGGACGCAGAGGCGTTCCATCCGTGCTTGCATCCTTCCCCTGGGCAAAGGCCGCAGCTTCAGGTGAAAACAGCGCCACTATGAGCAGAATGGAGAAAACACCAACTCTATCCATCGATCTTACTTCGACTTCCGCTGCACTTCAGACTTACTTCCATCCTGCTTATGCAATCCCAATTCTTCAGGTTTGACCGTTGGCGGGAAAGCATTGAACTGACGCCATAACTCAAAGCCAAGCGGCACTGTATCAAGCATGATCCAACCACTGGCTTCGGCACCGGGACGAAGAAAACGGGTGGAAGGCCAGGGCTCGTCTCGCCCGGCGGCAATAGCTTCTTCATCGGGTTTGACGATAACCCGAAACTGACATCGTCCATCATCACTGGCGTCAATAACTGCCACTTTACCACCAAAAGTACCAACCGCAATTGACGGCCAACCGGCAAACTGCAAAGCCGGCCAACCGGCAAATTGCAGACGCACCGGACGCCCGACCGAAACAAGGGGGGCGTCATTGTCACTGACCACCAGCTCGGCAGCCAGATCTTCAGTATCAGGGGCAATTACAGCTAGAACAGCACCACTATCCACAGTTTCACCAGCACCCACAGTCATTAACTTGACAATCCGCCCCTTGCATGGCGCCAAAACTCTTCTTTGCGCATGCCTATGCTGCACGTTCTGCAAATCGACTTCCAGCTTCAATATATCTGAATTAGTGCTTTCAATTGTTTCTTTTACCGAAGCCATAGCCGCCATTATATTGCTCAAACCGGCATCGGTATCAGCCAATATCTTGGCTTGGTCGTATATAGCCAAGGTCTGATCTCTTTTAGCGATCTGCAGCTGGGCGGCGGCTCGCTCATATTCGGTGGCCGCCCTAGTTTCATCCAGAACCCCCAGTTCAAGATCGCGCCGGGAGCGCAACCCCTTATCGTGCAGGGCTTTCATCCGCTCTAAATTAAGCTTGGCCGTGACCAAGTTTTGCTTAGCCGCATCGCGCGCTTGTTCCGCCGCCCAAATACGATCTTTGGCCTGACTGGCTCTTTCCTGAGCCGAGGGCACAGCCGCCCCCTGCGACCGGCGCAGACTTTCAAGCTGCTCACCCATGGCTTTATAGCGCGACTGAGCCGCTTCTCTTCGAGACTGCAGAGCTTTTATCTGCGATTTAATGCGACCAGCTTGATTGACATCCAAAAATTTGGGATCTAAATCAGAAAGCTCAGCTACGAGCTGCCCAGCTTCTACGGTTTCACCATCACGCACATGCCAGGCGTGCAATCGGGCTGGAATCTGAGCCTCAATATTTTGAGGGCGATGCATGGGTGAAAAAATAATTACCCGCCCCGAAGCCGAAACAGACTGCTGCCAGGGCACAAAAGCCAAGGCCAAGATAAGCACCACCAAAACAACAATCAAAGTGACGGCAATGAACATACCGCTCATCGTCGATTTGACCATGGTGAAAGACCGATAGCTGGAAACAGCCTTCTCTTTTTCGTCCAAATCTATGACCGTCATACTTTGGCACTCCTGTCAGTCTTGCGCCTTTCCACCGAACGAATCTGTGCGGCCAGATCGGGAAAGAGAGTAGAGAACTCGGCGACATTTCGCCAGGAAAGATCTGCCGGTGTGCCCGACTCAACAATCTTACCAGCGGAAAGTACATAGACCCGAGAAGAACGCATAACCACTTCGGCGTCATGGGAAATATCAAAGATTGTCCAGGAATTTTCAGGTGCGAAAATGGCCTCCACGATTTTGAGCTTGGTGGCTTCATCGATACCAGTAAAAGCTTCATCGAGTATGAGCAAATCGGGTCTGCCAGCCAGAGCCCGCGCAATCAACAAACGCTGCACCTGCCCCCGCGAAAGATTGCGCCCGCCGCTGACGAGCATCGTGCTGAGCCCACTGGGCATATTAACTAGGTCTTTACTAAACTGGGCTATATCAAGAGCCCAGCGCACATCTTGATGGCTGACATAAGGGCGTCCAAGAGTAATATTGTCTTCGATTGTTCCTTCAAAAACTTCATTAGCATCGCCGACCAAGCCCACCCGTCGCCTAAAGCTGGGCAAGCTCACATCTCTCAAATCAAAGCCGCCTAGTTCGACCGTGCCATGCGAAGGCTCATAAATGCCGCAGAGCAGCCAAGCCAATGTGGTTTTGCCGGCACCACTGGCTCCGACCAAGCTGGCCTTTTCACCACTGGCGATACCAAGATTGAGCCCGGAGAGTACTTCACCTCTCTCGCCACCATAAGAAAAGCGCACATCATAACAAGCTACGCTCATGCCACCTTCTTGTTCGGGCATGTCGATGCCGCCGCGCCTCTCTACAGGCAAGTCGGTGATATGACCGACTTTATCAAGACCGGTCAAAAGATCATAAAAGACATCACAGCTGCGAATAATCTTTTCAAGCGCCGAAAGCACAGTGAGAACAATAAGTTCAGCCGCCACAAGTTGCCCAAGGGTGAGCTGACGGTTAATCACCAACCAACCGCCGATGGCAAGCACGCCGGTGCTGGCTAAAGCCTGAAAAACATAGGTCGAGACGGCCTGTCTATAAAGAACCGAAAAATGCGCCCTTCTGGCATTGAGATAATTGACCACCAAACCATCGGTATGCTCAGTCAGAAAGCGCAGCACGCCGCTAATTTTAAAGCCGGTCTGACAGCGCCCCATGTCTTCCAGCCACTCAGCCACTTTGTATTTGAGCAAAGACTCTCTGATACTGGTGCGCAGACCGCCATAACCCAGAACAGCAGTCGAGAAAACGATAAACAAAATGATGATCACATCGAAGGCAAGCAGCAAAGGGCTGTAGAATGCCATCAAGACTAAGCCGACAAAAACCTGCAAAATTGCCGACGGCACCTCGAGCAAAAGCTTAGCCCAAGACTTCTGCACTGTAATTACATCAAAGAAGCGGTTGACCAACTCAGGCATATATTCGCCCACTAGAGCCGATGCCTTGATTTCAGGTATGCGCTCGCTAATGTCTAGAGAAAAGAAGGCAAAGATACGCTGCTGCAAACGCTCAACCAGACAAAACTTGAGCATACGCAAGAGGGCACCGAAGAGCAGCCCGACAAAAACCAAGATAGACAAAACAATGAGCGGTTGCAGGAAAATACCGGCGGCAATTGTATTGACCAAGGCTTGTGCAGCCAGAGGCACGGCCAGAGACAAGAGCCCGGTTATGACCGTGTAAGTCATAAGCACAATCAGGTCGGAGCGATCCGACACGAGCATGCGCCAAAAGCGGTCAGCCGGACTAAGGTGAATGTGCTGATCAGAACTAGAATTTGCCATGATAAAAACTTAGCAGAACACTTTCAAATATGCAAGCTTTTGAAAATGTATGAAGCTTCGCTTACCAAAGCGAAAAAATTAGCTCAGATCGAGGTCGAATCAGTATTCTTCCTTCAATCTTTCAGCCTAATCAAAAGCTTCACTATCTTGACTATCCTCACTATCGGCGCTGTCTTGTTCTAGTCTAGAGAGAATTGCCAGAGATTGCTTGTACATAACTTCAGCTTCTTGTGGTCGATTCATCTTGCGCAACAACTTGGCGTAATCAGAGAGAATTTGCGCCATGTCTGGGTCTTCTTTGTTGAGATTCTTCTTGCGTATCTCAAAAGACTTGCGAATCAAGACTTCAGCTTCGTCAAAACGCTCTTGCTTAAAATAAATGTTCGAAAGGGTGCTAAATAGCTCAGCCATCTTCAGTGGTTCAAGCTTTCCGGTTGACTCGGCAATAGCAATAGCGCGGCGCACAAAAGGCTCTGCCTGGTCATGTTTGTCTTGAGCAAGAAGCGAACCGGCTAAGTTGGAGAGATCTGTGACCAGCACAGGATCTTGCGGTCCGAACTGATTGAGGCGATGCACCAGGATGCGTTCATATATCACCTGCGCCTGAGAAAAATTACCCTGCCTGAAATAACTATGGGCTAATCTTTCAAAGACTCTATGCAAAGAAGAAGGTGCATCGGCAGAGGGATCAAAGCCTTTGATCAGGTCTTCCGAAAGCCCCTGCCCCTTAGCAAGCGAGGCTAGACGACTGGCTCTGGCATCGGAAGGTTGTATGGTCTGACTATGCTTGCGCGGCTTCTTGACAGGGGCAAGGTTATGGAGAGAACTGGCTTCCTCACTGGAAACAGCGTTCTCGTCGGCCTCTTCAGCCGAATCGCCCGAATCTTGCACCAGCGAATCATCGGCAATAGAAGGAATCGCTCCCAGAGCCGAACCTTCCGGCGCCGGTTCACTAAAAAGTGGGGCAGGGGCGGGTACCACCGCAGCCATGACACTACCAATGATATCATCGACATTGGTCAAGGAGGTTTGAGCCAGCTGGGCGGAAATGGCTTCTAAGCTAGGGGCATCGGCGGCGACTGCGGCAGCTTCAGACTGAGGATTATTTTCTGCTGGCACTTGATCTTGAGCTGGCTTATTCACTTCCGGCGGCGCCGCAGTTTCGCCGGACGCAGAGGAAGAAGAATCAGAAGCATCAGGCTCTTGCTCCTCGGCGCTTTCACCCTTGAGCCTCAACCCTTTTTCTTTGGACCAACCCAACTCTTTGAGAGCATCGTCAAATTTGACCGGGCCCTCCGGGCTGTGGTGCAAACAATAATCGAGGGTGACCACGGCGTCATCACGACCGATTAGACCTTTGGAAATGAGCTGATAGCAGCGCAGAGCCGCTTGCAAAGTCGGCACATCGAGATGCCCGGTCAAGACCAAGAATTTACCGATGACAGCAGCCGATTTAGTGCTTATATCAAAGGCATCATCCAATTCGTCCTCGGTTAGCACATTAGCCAAAGAGAGCAATTCGTCAAAGCTGATGTCTCCCGAGGCAGCTTGTTCTTCTTTTACCTCACGAATAGCTTCTTCCAGGGTGGCGCCGCCGCTATGCACCCGCGCCAAACATTCACTCGCCCGAGTGGACGACAACTCACCTTTATCGACCAGCTTTTGCAGTTCGAGAGCACCATCAAGGATGTTCTGCGAAACAAGCATGCGACTGATCAGCACCTGGCCTATGGTTTGTTGATTGACCAAACCCCATTCCAGAGCATTCATGACATCGGTCTCGGTGAGCACACCGGCCATCACCAAAAGTTCGCCTAGACGCACTCCCTTTTTGCGGGCAGGCACCGGCTTGATCGCCGCAGCCTGAACTTCCACGCTGGGCTCTGCCTGCACCGGCTCCAAACCGGCTTTCTCGCGCAGACTGGCAATGGCTTCCGCCCTGGTCATCATTTCGTCGCGCACCCGCACCTGCATGTCCAGCACGGCATTGAGCAGATCGTTAGACAAAATATTGTGCAAGACCAGCATGCGACCCAAGGGTAAACCAGTGGTATTGCTCTGCTCTACCGCTTTGGCCAGAACTTCATAGGTGACCAAGCCAGACTCCACCAAGAGTTCGCCCAATTTACTCGACTGCGAACGTTTGGGACTGGCGTACTCATTTAAAATGTCACGAAAGGGCGCACCGACTTTATAGGCAATCTTGAGACAACGCAGAGCTTCAGTCAGCTCCACCGATTTATCCCTGAGCATCGACTGCGCTTCCAGGGCCGATTGCAGGTCGCGCGGCGAAATTAGACCGTTCATCACAAGCATCTGACCAATTTGCATACGCTTGCCCTGGGCGGCGCGCATGGCTTCGGCCAGTTGCAATTGAGTGAGGATGCCGGCCTGAACCAGGAGGTCACCCAACCTGGTACTGGTCATGGAACGCTTTAATATCGAAGCCACTTGCTTGACCCTACTTGCCCTTACTTACGCTACCGAAACTTACGCTATTCAATAGTCGAAACCCTTCACTAGCATAGCATCGCAGAGAGCCCCAAAATATTATCGGTAGCCCGCAGCCCGAGATAGATCGAAAAACCCAGCCGGTAACTGATAGCGCAGCGCCTCAGCCAATACTGTGCGGGCGATTTCAGACTGGCCATTACCGTCTAGGTCGGCGATGGTGCGCGATATGCGCAAGACCCTATCATAACCACGCCCTGAAAGCCCGAATTGGTTGACGGCTTTAGCCATAAGGCTCTTACTGTCCGAGCTGAGACGGCAATGCTCCTTCAATTCCTGCGAATTGAGATAGCCGTTGTAGACAAAGCTATTGCCCCGACGATTGCGCAACTTTTGCAATTCCACCGCCCGCATCACTTTCTTGAGAATAGCAGCCGAACTTTCTTCTTTGCGCGAGACAGTCAACTCGTTTTCAGAAAGGCGCTGCACCTCGACTTTCAGATCGATACGGTCAAGCAAAGGTCCTGAGATGCGCGACCAATAGCGCTGAGCTTGATGCGGGCCGCAAACACAACTTTTGACGGCATCACCGCGATAGCCACAGGGGCAAGGATTGCAGGCTGCGACCAGGACAAAAGCAGCCGGATAGGTGAGGGTTTGCCCGGCTCTAGAAATAGTGACTTTCTGGCTTTCCAGCGGCTGCCTCAAGTTATCAAGGTGGGTGCGCGGGAATTCAGTCAGCTCATCTAAAAATAAAACGCCTTGATGGCTGAGTGAAATCTCGCCGGGTTTAGGCATCAAGCCGCCCCCGACCAAGCCCACCACCGAAGCGCTATGGTGTGGACTGCGAAAAGGGCGCTCGAAAATAATTGAATCTTTGCGAGTGAGCAAGCCGGCCACACTATGCAATTTGGTCAGCTCCAGAGCCTCCTCATACTCCAATGGGGGGAGGATACCAGGCAAACGCTCAGCCAACATAGATTTGCCTGAACCAGGCGGACCGACCATAAGCATATTGTGCCTGCCCGCTGCTGCAATTTGCAGAGCCCGCTTGGCGTGTGCTTGTCCTTTCACTTCATTCATGTCTTTGCCGATTTTCACCGAGGCCAGAAAGCGCTCTCGCCGCTTGCCGAGATAGACAGTGCCATTGCCCAGACCTTGCGACAGTTTCATCACCTGCATCAAATGCGATACCGGAAAAACCTTCAAGCCATCAACCAAAGCAGCTTCTTCGGCATTGCCTTCCGGTACGACTATACCGGCGGCACCGGCGGCCTGACAGGCTAGAGCGATGGGAAGTACGCCACTGACCGGTCGCACCGCACCACTCAAAGAGAGTTCACCGACAAACCAAAGATCGGCAATTTTTTCACCGTCGATAAGCCCGGTTGAGACAAGAATACCGGTGGCTATCGGCAAGTCATAAGCCGAACCTTCCTTTCTAATGTCGCAAGGGGCGAGATTTACCACCCACTTCTTGCCGGGCGGCATCAGAAAAGAACAAGACTTAATAGCCGAGCGCACCCTTTCGCAAGCTTCGCGCACGGCAGCATCAGGCAGTCCGACTATACTAATTTGACCGAGACCACCGAGACAATCGACTTCCACTTCAATAGGGCTGGCTTCCACACCGGCCAAAGCGCCGGAATAAACACATGCAAACATAACACCTCGACAATAGGCGGGGATAAGAAAAGCAAATTGCTACCTGCTTTAAAGACGTAATTTCAGGTGAAAAAGTTCAACGCCGCGGATTATTTTTTAGACTTGCCGCATTAATTCAAACGACTTACTTATTTAGCAGCTTTTTGAGAGCCGCCACTTCTTGATTGTCAGGATGCTCTTTCTCTAGAGAAGTAAATTCAGAGAGGGCATCTGCCTTCTTACCGGCGGCATTGAGGGCCTGCACCAGGCCAATGCGAGCATCGAGATTCTCAGGTTCAATTTCAAGAGCCTCTTCTTCTTCTTTGATCTGGTCTTCAGGACGACCAGCCAAACCAAGTACCAGAGCAAGTTTATGATGGGTGACATCATTAGTAGAATCAATCTGACAAGCCGACTTATAGGCTTCTATAGCTGTATTTAGATCACCTTTACCAAGTGCGGCCTCGGCTAGAGCACAAAAAGCCCGCGGTTCACTAGAGTCCATGGCAGTGGCCGTGCGCGCTTCCTGAAATGCTTCATCAAAACGCGATTTCTTGGCAAGCGCTTCGCTAAGTACATAGTGGGCGATGCTGTTCTTAGGATCGAGCGCTGTAGCCTCTCTCAAAACGGTGATCGCTTCGTCGTAACGTCCCTGTTCGTTGAGAATGACACCAAGATTGTTCATGGCAGTAGGATTCTTAGCATCACTGAGTAGAGCTTCTCGGTACTCTTTCTCGGCTTTGTCGTATTCACCTCTTTTGAAGAACTCATTACCTTGAATCAGGTAAGAGTTGGCCGGACGGCGAATTTTCAGACCAGTGCAAGCTGTAAGCGAGAAAACGCAGCCGGACAATGCGATTATGCCGACAATCAAGAGAGCCAAGGTCTCACGCCTTGGCGCCCTTTCACTCTTAGCAATGGCGAAATCAGGTCGCTTTCGCCCTGATGCGCTTGATTTATCGGTCATATAGCTTGAACCGCCTTAGACTAACAAACCGGTTCGCAAGAACCCTTCTTATCTTTGTCAGTTGTTTTGCCTTTCTCTGTTGTCTTGTCAAGCTTATTATAGACCTTGAGTTCATTTAGCTGCTCATCTGACGCCGCAGATGGTGCACTTGTCATCGGACAAGCTCCCGACTGTGTTTTCGGGAAGGCAATGACATCTCTGATTGATTTACAACCGCAAAGCAACATGACCATACGATCAAGACCAAGGGCAATACCACCATGGGGTGGCGCGCCCGACTCTAAGGCTTCAAGCAAGAAGCCGAATTTCTCTGAAGCAGTCTCTCTATCTAGACCGATGGCTGCGAAGGCTTTCGACTGCATCTCTTGATTGTGAATACGAATGGAGCCGCCCCCGATTTCAACACCGTTATAGACGATGTCATAGGCTCTTGCTTTAACACTTTCGGGGTCGCTTTCCAGCTTATCGAGGTCTTCCACCCGCGGGCTGGTGAAGGGATGGTGCACAGCCATTAGACGCCCTTCTTCTTCGTCATATTCAAAGAGAGGGAAATCAACAACCCAGAGCAATTTGTGCAGAGTTTCATCAATCAAACCGAGTTCCTCACCCAGCTTCAAGCGCAAGCGACCGAGCACATTGGCCACTTGCTTAGCTTTATCGGCGACAATCAGAATCACATCACCAACGCCGGCCCCGGCTATTTGTATGATCTGTTCTATTTCATCGGCAGTGAGATGTTTCTCTAAACCAGAGGTGCGCAGCCCTTCTTTGCCAAAGGAAATCCAGGCCAAACCTTTGCCGCCGCAGCTCTTAGCATAGTCGGCCCAGGTGTCGAGATGTTTGCGCGAGGTAGTTTCGGCTTTGCCGCTCAAAACTATACCTTTGACCAGACCACCGGCTTCAGCTACATCTTTGAACATCTTGAACTTACAATTGCGAGCCACCGCGGTGAAATCTTTAAATTCAAGACCGAAGCGCAGGTCAGGCTTATCGCTGCCATAAAGCCCCATAGCATCGGCATAACTCATCTTCTGAAAGGGAGGCTTCAACTCGATGCCGGCACAGGCAAAGCTTTCCACCAAGACACCCTCGGTCACTCTTTGCACTTCCTCTTCATCGACAAAAGAAAACTCCATGTCGATCTGGGTAAACTCAGGCTGTCTGTCGGCCCGCAAGTCTTCATCACGGAAACAACGAGCGATCTGATAATATCGGTCAACCCCGCTAATCATCAAAGTTTGCTTGAAGAGCTGCGGTGACTGCGGCAGGGCGTACCAGGAACCAGGATTGAGACGACTAGGCACCAGGAAGTCACGAGCACCTTCCGGAGTAGCTTTGCAGAGAATAGGCGTTTCTACTTCGATAAAGCCCTCGGTATCTAAATAGCGCCTTACAGCCTGCGAAATCTTGTGACGCATGACCAGATTTTTGCTCATCTCGGGGCGGCGCAAATCGAGATAGCGATATTTGAGCCTCAAGGCCTCATCAACCTTTTCGCCTTGATCTAGCTGAAAGGGCAGCGGACGGGCGGTATTCAAAATTTCACATTGATCAGGATAGAGTTCAACCAGACCAGTCGGGCTGGAATGATTGCAGGTGCCTTCCGGACGCCCGGTCAACTTGCCTGATACGGCAATGACAAACTCATTTTTCAAGTTTACGAAAACGTCATGTACTTCTTTATTTTTATTGGGGTCGGCAACCAATTGCACCTTGCCGGTGGCGTCTCTCAGCTCTACGAAAATTAGTCCGCCCAAGTCGCGAACCACATTGACCCAGCCGGACAGACAGACATTCTGCCCTACCTTGTCAACACTCATTTGTCCGCAACGATGGTCGCGCCGAAGCTTAAGGCTCACCAGCTTTTCCTCCCTCTATAAAGAACGAACTGCCATTTTAGCTGACAAGCAGGCAAAAGCAGCCGAAAAACGCGCACCTGTTAAGAATTGGAAGTAGTCAAAACGCCAAGAGGGTGTAGACTAAAAGTATTAGCTTAGATAGTTTTACTTTTCAAAGGTCTTCGCCAAAATGAGCTTCTTCTCTTTTCTATCTGAACCAATTCCTCGATTTGCATTCGGCTTAGTAGTTTTAGTCTTGGGCTTTTCTTACATGTACAAGGGCTGGAACGCTTGCGTTTTGGGTCGTTTCAACTATTGGTCCGGCTTCTTACCAATAACTATGATCTCTCCCTGGCTGACTCACTTACCGCCGGGCAAGCGCTCACTTATCAAGCGCAAAGAAGGCATGCTGGCCCACATGTTTGTCGGTCCTTCCTTTTTTATTTGCGGCTTGCTTTGCATCTGCGCCGGCTGCGACTTCGTCAATCTACCAGGCACAAAGACACTCAATCTAATACTAAACGGCGGCGATCCAAACAAACCCACCGCCGTTTCTTTTGACGAAAACACAGGACGTTACGCCTTCCCCATTCTGGTGAAAAGTGGAGGCAAATTCTACAAACACTTCTTTGAAACCAGAATCTCGGAAGAGCATGACATTCTCGGTCGCAAACTAGATAAGATGATTCCCGACCAGGAAACAAATATCGACGGCGCCAGAATCAAGCACGCCAGCGGCAAATAACCTCCAGACAAGGTTTTAAAAGGAAAGAGGGGGCGCAAGCCCCCTTTTGCTTAGTGTCTATTTAGTTAAGTAGTGTCTATAAAGGGTTGGAAAGACCTTGCTGGATGCATATTTAATGATAGTATCAATGGTTCGCATATCCGGAAAATATGATTGGAGGGGAGAACCTTTGTCAGAGGTTAGAGTAGCCGAGGGCGAAAGCATCGAAGCAGCGCTCAAGCGTTTCAAGAAAAAAATCCAGAAAGCTGGAATCTTGTCTGAAATTAAGCGCAGAGAACGTTACGAAAAGCCGAGCGTGAAAAGAAAGCGCAAAGCTGAAGCCGCAAGAAAGCGCCGTTCCTAATTCTTGAGAACGCCTCCAATAATTAGCCCCGCGAAATTCGCGGGGCTTTTTTCTTTAGCGGCTCTGCGACGCGACAAACAGCCCCGTTGTCATGAGATTAATCGACAGATTAAAGGGCATAAATCTTTCAGAGGCAAAGCAAATTTTTAGTCATGCCCTCGTCACCCTGGTCTTTTGTCGGGCCAAATCAGATTAATTGCGGAGATAGCGATGAGCACAAAGAAAAACCAAGCCGGCATGGTCAAACTGGAAACAGGGAACCTCAAAGAAAGACTGAATAAACTTTATGACTGCCGTAAGGGTCAAAGTCACCTTAACCAAGGCCTCACCCAGGAAGGCATGTTTGAATATCTATGGGATCTGAAAGAAAGAGCCCTGCTTGAAAAACGCCAAACTGTAGAGGTGCCGAGCAATTGGCTGGACGAATTAGAAGATATGCAAGAAGAAAGAAGATTCTCCTGACCGCAGGACTAATCTGTTTTCTTGCAACCGGTATTTCAGCCGGCATATTCCCTAGACAAGCAGGCGCCTTGGCCAAAAGTCTAACCAGACAGCAAAAGCAAGTAATTGCCAAAGAACTGCATCTAGCCGGATTGGCTGCCCGCAAAGCCAATCTAAAAATGGATCAAGACATCGAAGCACTGGCAGAAGCGCTGCCGGTGCTTTTGTCTAGACTAACCAAAAAACTGGCACCGGGTCAGGTGATCACTTCACCGGTTCTAGAGACGACAGAGCCAGTCAAAACAATACTGAGCCGCAATCCCTATGCACAAGAGAAAGAGCTGGCAGGCGAACTGAGCCGTCAGCGAGCCGAATATGCGGCAGCCGCCCCGGCAGTGCAGCACCAAGGTTTTGGCAGCACCAAAATCAAGGGTGATCGCCGCGAGCAAGAAGAAGAGCAGACTCCGCGCCTTTATATAGTGGGGGTAAGCCCCCTAGAAATATCAGAAACCACAAATAGCGGCGAACTAAGCGAGACACTAAAGGCTCAAACCCAAACCAATCGCATTGCCGGCACCTATTATGTTTTTTGCGACCGCAAACAATTTCTAGTGACAGCTATCGGTCTGGAAGGAGAAGCTCTGCATGGCGAGAAGGGTCTGCGAGCCAGTCTAGGTGCAATACCAAGTGCCGGTCCCTAAAGAAAAGACGATTCAATGTTTTGGCTAGGGCAATACTAGGCAAAATACCAGGTCAATAACAATAACGATTAGCTACTCTGGTCGTATGACTTCTAGAGTAGAGAAAGAATGAACAGACTAAATATTCAGAACAAAGCCCTGACTGCAGGCTCTCTCATTTTGCTTATGCAAGGCGGCTTCCTTTCAAGCCCGGTGTCTTCAGCCGAAAGAAGCAAAACCAATTTAAATCTAGCCAGCGCCACCACCGGCGGCATCAGTCAGAAAGACGGCCGCAAGAGTTTCTCAAATGCAGAAGGGTCAGGTACTCTCAAGGCTCTAGACAAAGATGGAAAAGAAGAAGGCAGTTGCCCGCTCAAGCACACCGCCGTCACCGCCGACATAGCCGGTTATATCGCCAGAGTAACGGTGAAGCAGACTTTTACCAATCCCTTCACCAAAAAGATAGAGGCGGTCTACACCTTCCCCTTGAGCGAAAACGGTGCTGTCGATGAGATGCTCATGAAAATCGGCAGTCGCACCATCCACGGCACCATAAAAAAGCGAGAAGAAGCCAGACAAATTTATGAAGACGCTAGGCAGAGAGGCTATGCTGCCTCGCTCTTAGAACAAGAACGCAGCAATATCTTCACCCAATCTGTGGCCAATATAGAACCAGGCAAAGACATTGAAGTCACCATTAGTTATATCGAAACCCTACCCTTCGATGGCGGCAAGTATACTTTTACCTTCCCCACCGTTGTCGGTCCTCGCTTTATGGGCAGCGGTCTTGGTCCTGATTCAGCGCCGGTGCCTGATGCCTCGCGCATCAACCCGCCACTTGCCGCCGCGGGCGAAAGAGCCGGACATGATATTTCAATAGACATTAACCTAGACGCCGGCATGGGCCTGAGCAATCTCAACTCGGCATTGCACCAGGTCAATATAGAGAAGAGAGGCGAGAGCAAAGCCCATGTGAATTTAGTTGACCAAAAAACGATTCCAAACAAAGACTTCGTTCTTTCTTGGAATGTGGCTCAGGAACAAATCAAAAGCGGCTATCTCACCTATAAACAGAAAGCAGACAAGGACGGCTATTTTACCCTGATGGTGATGCCGCCCAAGAGAGTAACGGCGCAAAACACGGCGCCCAAAGAGCTTATCTTCGTCATCGACTGCAGCGGCTCGCAAAGCGGCGCTCCCTTGCAAAAGGCTAAAGACGCCATGCTCTATATGCTTGAACATATGAATGCCAACGATACTTTCCAAATTATCACCTTCAACAACAGTGTCGAACAGTTTCCCGATAAACCGGAACAAGCCGGACAAGATCTAAAACAAAAGGCACGCGACTTTATCGAAAAGTTGCAAGCACGGGGCGGCACTTGGATGGCGCCGGCGGTGGAAAAGGCTTGCAGCTTGGCTAATGACGCCCACCGCCTCAGAATAATCACTTTTATGACCGACGGCTATGTCGGCAACGACTTTGAGATTCTTGGTCTGGTCAAGAAAATGCGCGGCAACTCGCGTTGGTTCCCTTTCGGCACAGGCAACAGTGTCAACCGCATGCTCATCGACGGTATGGCTAAAGAAGGGGGCGGCGAGGCTGAATACGTGCTGCTCAACTCTTCCGCTGAAACGGTAGGCAAGAAATTCTATGAGCGAATCGGCAGCCCCGTGCTTACAGACGTCAAACTAAGTTTTTCTGATGGTTTGGAAGTAAAAGATGTCTATCCCCGTGAAGTTTCGGATGTCTATGCCGAAAGACCACTTTATTTCAAGGGTCGCTATACCGCCCCCAGAGCCGGCACCATCACCTTAACCGGCTATCAAGCCGGTAAGCCATATAGTCAGACAATCAAAGTAGACTTTCCCAACGAATCTAAAGAAAACAAAGGCGTACCATCGCTCTGGGCCCGCGCTAAAGTAGATCGCCTCATGTCTGAAGACTGGTTCGGGGCTCAACAAGGACAGGTCAATAAAGAGCTGAAAGAAGAAATAGTCGACACTGCCCTCAAGCATCACATCATGACCAAGTACACCTCATTTGTAGCGGTGGACGACTCAATCAAGACCAAGGGTGAGCCGGGTGAGAAAGTAAATGTGCCGGTGGAGATGCCTGATGGAGTGAGCCGCGAAGCGATATTCGGTAGAGGCAACATGAATAGACCGACAGCTGCTCCTGTTCGGGCGAAACTAATGAATTTAACAAACTTTGCCTATCGAAATAATGCAAACTTAGGCAGCGCAAACTATGGCGTGGCTTACTCAGCAGCCGGTATGCCAGTTGGCGCCCTCTCACAAGCAAGCAGCAGCGTCCAAACCAGACAAATGGAGTATTGCAAGAAAAGAGAATCGGACCGCAAAGATCAAGAAAAGCCTGCGGAAGAAGCTAGCCCAATAGACAAGGGTCAAGCAAAAGATAAAGACCAAAACTTGGTGGTCACTATCAAGATCAAGACAGCTACGCTCTCGGCTAAGAACAAGAAAGCACTCAAAGCTCTCGGCGCAACAATAATAAGCCAAGGCAAAGAAATAAAGCTTTCACTGCCGGCAAGCAAGCTGAAAGAACTAGCCAAGCTGGACTTTATTGTCTCTGTCAAGCTAATCGAGAAAGAGTAAGAGCGATTAGTTCGCAGGCGGACTAGTCAGTGCTGCCGCCTACTTTCTTGAGAAGAGCGCGAATGGCGGGCAGAGCCTCTTCTGCCGCCTTTTCACCAGCCAGCAAGGCGCGCCTGGCATCGGCACGTTTGGTAGAAATGAGTGAGATGCCACTGGTATCAGGATGAATCAAGATATCGGCCATCATCCCCTGGGGCTTGTCTATACTAGCCAACTTCCAAGCAATAGCCCGGCGCCCGACTGAGCCGAAAGGTCTAAACTTTTCAGCCTCTTGTTTATCAAAAGGCTCATCGATGTTAACGGCAATAACAATATCGGCGCCCATTTCTCGGCATTGTTTAACCGGCAAATTGCAAACCAAACCGCCATCAGACATCAAATAATCATCGATAGGAATTGGTTTTCTTAAGACCGGCACAGCACAGCTGGCGGTCATAGCGCGGGCCAAATGCCCCTTCTTGATCAGATAAGTCTCACCGTCAAGCAAGTTGAAAGTGACTGCGGCAAAAGGAATCTTCAACTCCTCTATCTCAACATCACGGGTGGACATGCCGGCCATGAGATGTTCCTTGAAGGCTTTGCCGCCATAAAGCCCATCATAAGATTTGACTCCAAAAAACCGCGAAATATAGAAAAAAGGCAGAGCCATGACTTGAAAGGCAATGGGTACAGTCATAAACTGCCGCATCACCCTGGCACTCACAACCGGCTCTTCCATTTCTTCAGGCTTCACACCCAAACAGTAAAAGCCACCCACCACTGAGCCTATACTTGTGCCGACCACGCAATCAAACTTGATACCTTCACGCTCAAGCACTTTCAGAACACCCACATGGGCGGCGCCTCTAGCTCCGCCGCCACCAAGGGCCAGACCAATCTTGGGTCTAGAAGCAAGCCCTTCTAATTTTCTCTCCTGAGACTGAAACTGAATCGCTTCAGTCAGATCGGCAGCCTTGGTCAACTGCACCGAATCAGAGGCAAAGACCGGCATTACATAGGCAAATGACTGCACACTGCCGCATAAAAGCGAAAGTAGAAGCGAAAGAAGAAATGAACCTGGTCGCATCGATTTACCTGTAATTGCTGAGCAGTTTTCCAATTGTTAATCTGGAGTTTAGCAGGTTGACCAATTTGCAGATGCTTACACTTGTTTATTAAGTAAGTAAACTAGATGGCGCAAACGCGACCAAACAAAGCCGGATAGAATCGGCAAAAGCCTGTCAGGCTGCCAATTGACAAGGGTTCCACCATTGAACCTGCCAAAAGACGGGAAGCGCCTTATTTATGCTTAAAACAGAAAGGCTGGAAAACTACCCGATTCTGGCTTACTTTGTAAGTGAGCCAACGAGGAAAAGAGATGAAAGTTCTAGTCGCAATAGATGCCAAACCGAGTTCACGCGCCACCCTCGACGCCATGCTCAAAATGCAATGGCAGACCGGTACCGAAATCAATTTGGTCACTGTTCTAGATAAAGAAGCAAACCAAAGCGAAGACAATGCCGAACTCTCCACCACTGAAGCTATTGCCGAAGAACTGCACAACCGCCTCAAGCAATGCAAAGTCGCCTATTTTGTTAGACGGGGCGAACCGAAAGAAGAATTGCTCTCTCTCTGCGAAAACTTCCAGACCGACCTAATGGTGGTCGGCTCCAACAAAGAGAGCACTATGGAAAGATTATTCTTGGGCAGTGTCACACAGTCACTGGTGGCAGCGGCCCCCTGCCCGGTACTAGTGGCAAAAACCCCTTGTTTCCTGGCTCGTATGCAAACACCCTCTTACAAAACCGTAATCTTGCCTATTGATGATTCGGTCTATTCGCAAGTGGCGGCAGAGTGGCTGACCAATTTCAAATGGAACGATAGTAAACTGATTCTGCTTGCCGTCGTAGAGGATGATACCGACTTTCACCAGGTGGAAGTGAGCCTGGACAATAGAGCAGCCGCTCTCCATGGTCATTTCCAACCACATAACATTCAAATGCAAATAGTCAAAGGCGACCCCAGACAAGTTATAGTCGACCAAGCCAGAAAGCACTATGCCGACATGATCGTCATGGGCAGCCACGGACGCAAGGGCTTCAAACGCATGATCTTGGGCAGCGTCAGCCAGGTAGTTTCGCAAGAAGCACCATGCGCAGTATCAATTGTGCGGGGAATAATGGATGAAGACCGCTCCCTCAAGAAGACCGCCAGCTTCGACAAAGTCAAGCTCATGGAAAAGGCGGAATATCTCGCCATGACCAACAAAGATAGTAACGATATGTCATCGGTACACTCAATGCCGGCCGGCTTTTAATTATAAGGACAGTCTGTTGATTGAATATGTCAAAAAAATAGCAGAGCGCCTCTCGCTTAAACCCCAGCAAGTGGAAGCGACCCTCGCCCTGCTCAACGATGATTGTACGATTCCCTTTATCGCCCGCTATCGCAAAGAGGCGACCGGCTCTCTAGACGAAGTGGCACTGGCAGCCATTCGCGACCTGAACGAAAAACTGGTCGCCCTCGACAAAAGACGCGAAGCTATACTCAAGTCTCTTAGCGAGCGCAACTTGCTCAGCGAAGAATTGCAACTAAAAATCGCCGCCGTTGATAATCTCAACGAGCTGGAAGACATCTATCTGCCCTATAAAGTAAAACGCAAAACGAGAGCCGGACAAGCCCGAGAAAAGGGACTGGAACCTCTGGCTCTGGCAATCTTTCAGTATAAAGTGAAGAGCCCTCTGCAGGCGGCGCAAGAATATATAAACAGCGAGCTTGGCGTAAAAGATGCCAAGCTCGCCCTAGCCGGAGCCAAAGACATAATCGCCGAATGGATGAGCGAAGACCAAAAGCTAAGAAAGGCTATGCGAGACTATTGGGCTAAAAAGGCCTTGCTAAGCTCTAAGCTGGTTGCTTCTAAGGCTGCAAACGGCAAAGAAGAAGCGGCCGAGAAATTCAAAGACTATTTTGACTGGAGCGAGGCGGCGGCGAAAGCTCCATCGCACCGCTTGTTGGCTCTGTTTAGAGGGGAAAGCGAAGGCTTTCTCAAACTCAGCCTCGCACCAGATGATGAAGAAGCCCTGATCATTATGGACAACCACTTCCTGAAAGGCAAAGGCGAAGTGACCGAGCTTCTCGAAGTAACCATAGAAGATGCCTACGATAGACTGGTGGCACCCTCAATGGAGAGTGAACTAAGGACAGAGCTAAAGAAACGCGCCGATATAGAAGCGATCAAGATCTTCAGCAAGAACCTAAGAGAGCTGCTTATGGCCCCGCCTTTCGGCCAGAAGGCGATCATGGCTCTCGACCCGGGATTTCGCACCGGTTGCAAAATTGTCTGCCTTTCCAGCCAGGGTGATTTGCTTAGCCATGATGTAATCTATCTGCATCAACCTGACCAAGCTGCCGCCAAGCTGCTTGATTTGACCAAGAAACATAATGTCTGCGCCATCGCCGTAGGCAACGGCACGGCCGGCAGAGAAAGTGAAAAGTTCCTACAAGAGTTGAACTGGCAGGCAGCCCAGTTAGAGACGCCGCAAATAGTCATGGTCAACGAAAGCGGCGCTTCCATTTATTCAGCCTCGGAAGTTGCCAGAGAAGAATTTCCCGATCACGATATTACAGTGAGAGGCGCCGTATCAATCGGACGGCGTCTTATGGACCCGCTGGCCGAGCTGGTCAAGCTTGATCCTAAATCTATCGGTGTCGGTCAGTATCAACACGACGTTGACCAAAATGAGCTGCAAAAGAGCCTGGATGAAACTGTCGTCAGCTGCGTCAATGCTGTCGGTGTAGAACTCAATACGGCAAGCAAAGAGCTGCTCTCTTATGTTTCAGGCGTCGGCAAACAAATTGCCAGCAACATAGTCAAATACAGAAGTGAAAACGGACCATTCAAGTCTCGCAGCGAGCTTAAAAAAGTGAGCCGACTGGGACCGAAAGCCTTTGAACAGAGTGCCGGTTTTCTGCGCATTCGAGAAGCGGCCAATCCGCTTGATGCCAGCGCCGTGCACCCCGAAAGCTATAAAATCGTTGAACAAATGGCAAAAGACGCCGGTGTTTCGCTGAAAGAACTAATGCAATCAAGCGAGACTAGAAAAAAGATAGAGCTGGAAAAGTATGCCAGCGAGAAAATTGGACTGCCTACTTTGCGCGATATCATGCAAGAACTAGAAAAGCCGGGACGCGACCCGCGCGCCACCCTGGAAGTGGTCAAATTTGCCGATGTTCATACCCTAGACGACTTGAAAGAGGGCATGAAGCTGCCAGGCATTGTCACCAATGTCACCGCCTTTGGTGCATTTGTCGATATTGGCGTCCATCAAGACGGACTGGTTCATATCAGCGAACTATCAAACAAATTTATAAAAGAACCGGCCGAAGTGGTGCCCGTGAGACAAAAGGTGGAAGTGACGGTGCTTACAGTAGACAAAGCCAGAAAGCGCATTTCATTGAGTCTAAAACGCTAAATTGAAGCGCTAAATTTAGCCACCCTAAAATTAGCCGCCCTCAATAATGCAATTGACAGGCAGCGGTGACCAAAACAACTAAGTTGAGAAAAGGTGCAATGCTGTAAGAGATCACTCTATAGGCGGTCATCTGCTTGCGATAAGCCCACCAAGCCATAAGCAGCGAAAAGAATGAGACCGGCCCATAAGTAGCAATACAGAGAAAAACCAACCAAATCAGGTAGCGATTGGCGACCGTGGCATGAACGAAAAGTTGGGAAGCCATGGCGCTAGCCACAAGCGACAGCGGTGCAATTACGCACTGCACCGCCGTCAAAACAATTAGATAAGTCAGTAAAAGCTTATTTGACAATTCTATCTAGTATCTTCAAGACTCGCTCGTCTTCAGGGTCAAGCTTCAAAGCCTGACTGAGAGCTTTACCAGCTTCATTGGGCTCACCCATAATGTCGAGCACTCGTCCGAGATTATAATAGGCATTTTCATAGTCGGGCTTTTGCTCGATTGCCAACTTGTACTCTTCAATGGCCCCTTTATTGTCACCAGTGGCACTAAGAGCATTACCAAGCACCACATGATAGATTGGCTGGTCTTGTTTGAGCGAAACAGCTTTTCTTGCTTCCATGACGGCTTCTTGGGGCTTACCAAGGTCTAGCAAACAAACGCTCAAATTGGAATGAGCCTGGTGCAGACTATCATCAAGAGTAATGGCGGCGCGCAGCTCCACTTCGCCTTCTTTAGCCTTACCAATCTGACGCAAAGCCCAACCCAAGTCGTTGTGAGCCACGACACTATTGGGGTTCTCTTTCACCTGCTTGCGGCATGCCTCCACCGATGGTGCATCTTGCGCGCCGGTGCGCCAATTGCCCGACCGTCCGCCCTTCTCTTCGACTGTCTTGGTCTTTGCTTCCAATGAAGGCAAAGAAAAGGAGACCAGTGCCAATGACAAACCGACTAGAATCTGGCATCTAAAAAATCCGACTGAAAAAACCTTGGACTTGGCGCCCATGAAATGTACCTCGCAGTGCTATTCGCCGAGTGAAGAGCCTAGTTTACTACGACAGACCCGCCTCTTTCTTAGCACAATTTCAGCGCCGCCGCCTAGCCTTAGCTACTGAGGCGGACCACCCACCGCCCAGACTATAAAAAGCACCCCGGCGGTGGCGACGAGCATGCCGAAGACAATACATTCAAAGACATTTTTAGCCTCATCGAAAGCCTGACGAGTCAAAACGCCGCCCCCGCCCATAAAGGTCAGCCCGATTATTAGCAGTAGGGTTCTCTCGAGGAAATCCAAAGCAGTCTCAATATCTCTTTTGCGGCATTGAACGAAGGGCCAGTACTGCAAGAAATATTCCCACAAATCCTAGAGAAGTCAAAAGTAAATGGACAAAACGCTTCTCTCGCTTATTGGCGACAGCATGGTAGGGCGGCAATGGTCTAAAAATAGGCTTGCTGGAGTGGCGCCGACGGGGCGGACCGCTCAACAATTCGGCATTGCTCAAAGTACTAACCTTTTCGAAAGAGAGAGCCGGGCGGGAAAACACCGGGGGCAAAAGGGCGGTACTCAGGAATATGGCAAAAGCAATCGTAGTTTTGGACATAAATCAGAGCCGTCTCCGCTGGCTAACTAAAAGGACTGGATGCTCACCGGCTGGCGCTTCCTCCCCCAGGAACCGCGTTTTGCCGGAAACACCCCGGCAATCGGCGCGGCACAGTAGGCGCAGGCACCGCCCTTAATTTTATATTGTCCAAGCTCGTACCAGTTGCGCTCAATAAGTAATTTGCTGCAAGCGGGGCAATAAGTATTCTGGCGCTCCGAATCATCAACATTGCCCACATAAACATACTTGAGCCCATGCTCGACAGCTATTTCCCGGGCTCGCACCAGGGTCTCTTTTGAAGTAGGCTGATAATCGAGTAGCCTAAAATCGGGGTGGAAAGCCGAAAAATGCAAGGGCACATCGGCGCCTAGCTTGTCATAAATCCACTGGCACATGGCATGCAGTTCCTGGTCGCTATCGTTCTCACCCGGAATAATTAAGGTAGTGATTTCAAACCAGACCTGACTCTCATGCTTGAGCCAAACCAAGGTATCAAGCACAGGCGCCAGATTAGAGAGGGTAAGCTTGGAATAGAAATGCTGGCTGAAAGCCTTGAGGTCGACATTAGCAGCATCAATATGGGCGTAAAAGTCTGAACGGGCTTTGTCATTGATATAGCCAGCGGTAACGGCGATAGTTTTAATATCGGCGGCATGGCAGGCTATTGCCGTATCTATGGCATACTCGGCCCAAATGACAGGATCATTATAGGTAAAAGCCACAGCCGCACATTTATAGTGCCGAGCGGCTCGGGCAATCTGCTCGGGCAGGGCTGGCTCAGACAAGATTTCTACTTCTCTAGACTTTGAGATTGTCCAATTCTGGCAAAACTGACAGCCCAAGTTACAGCCGGCTGTGCCGAAAGATAAAACAGGACTGCCCGGATAAAAATGATTGAGCGGTTTCTTTTCCACCGGATCAATACAAAAGCCGGTACTGAGCCCATAGGTGGTCAACTTCATCTGACCGCCCTGATTTTGCCGCACAAAGCAAAAGCCACGGTCGCCGTCTTTGAGGCGACAATTGCGCGGACAAAGGTCGCAAGCCAAAGTTTCGCCTTCAATATGGCTGTAGCCTACATCTATAGTAGAGTCGACGACTTTTCTCGGGGGCAAGATTAAATCACCTGGTTTCCGCCAATTTCAGTATAGCGAAAAGATTAAATCGTCTGGAAAGCTTTCCAAAAATTAGCGCATCTGCATATAGACAAGAGCGTTGGCAAACTAATCGAGTTAAACGGGTAGAAATCGGTGGCTACGGATAAAGTAAGCGAAAAACCGGAAGAAAAGAAAGAAACGCCCGAAAGCGTTGCTCAAAAGGCTGGGGAGAAGCTAGCGGCATGCGCCTACGACCCTAGTTTCAAAATGGATAAATCAGCCACCAATGCCTACGATCGCCTGCAGCGCTCCAATATGGAGATGGAAGCGATTCTTAACAATAACCGCTTCAACAACGGTCCCAAAATCTATGACGGCGCTTTCGGTGTAAAAGCCGCTGCTGGCGCCGGCGCCGCTGCCAACTCTTGCAAAGTCAATGCCGGTCTAGAAAGCCCTGGCAAAGACAGCAGCCCCAAATCGGTTGAGACCCTCAAAGAGAAAGCCGACTCACTCAAACAGTCAGAACCATCTATCATTGCCGGTCTGGACCTGCGGAACTTCAAAGCCGCAGGCAACAAAGGCGAATTTCGCAGCGAGCCCGACAAAACTGCCAGCATGGACTATCAAACTGAATCGACCCGGGGCGTAACCGATACAGTCAAGAATGCCCAAACCGTCAAGACCGAACTGGACAAAGCCGTTGAAAGAGCCGCCGAAACCGAAAGAAAAGGCGACTTCGTCAAAATCGGCGACAAAATGGTCAAATACAACGACAAAGGCGAAGTCATCTATTCAAAAGAAGGTTCAATAGTTACAGTCACCGAAGGCGGCAAAAACTATGTCTATGACGAAGCCAGCAAAGTGAAAGAAGTCTGGGGACCTAAAGGTCTTGAAGTGCGAGTTTATCCCGACGGCACCACCGAAACACCTGACGGCAAAGACGGCAAGATCCGTTTTGATGCTTCAGGCGAGAAAATCTGGACAGTCGATAAAGATGGTCGTATCACCTCTGAAATTCGCATAACAGAAAATGGCGAAGCTGTGATCAAGATGAAAGATACTCAGTACGAGCGAATCAACACTAATCTCGACGTATCCGACCCTGCCAAACTTAAAGAAGCTATGGAGAAGCTCTATAAAGAGGGCAAACGCGGTGTTATCCAATTCAATAACGCCAAAATTTATCTAAACGAGTTTGAATTTACCAAAAGTGACGGGACCAAAGGCTCGACCCCAAACTACTTGCTAGTCGCCGATAACGGTTTGATGCTGCAAAGAATATTTGACAACAGCCTGGTCAAAGACGCCAAAGGCAATATCAGCCTGATTGACAAAGACGGTCATGAGCACCTGCAAGGCAGTCAAGCTTTCGAAGCCTTGAAAGACAAGATAAATGCTCGGGCCCGCTGGTTCAACGGCGACTATGTTGCCCATTCAATCAGAGAAATAATTGGCGACAAAGTTACATCCGCCGACCAGACCACGACCCTCTCGGGTGAGCGCACCAGCGACGGCACCTTCGCCAAGACAACAGCCGAAAGCAAAGACATCAAGGTTGAGACCACCACCGCCACTGGCGAAACAGTGATCACAAACAAAGAAAACGGCATGGCACTGACCACAAAACCTGGTCAGCAGGGTTATAACATAACCACCGCCGACGGCAGAAAAATCGAAAGAGACAATCAAGGTCTCAAAATAGGCGATCTGCGCGTCAACGGTACAAATGTTACCGATGAACGCACCGGCGTGCGCATGTCTGAAAGAGGCATCGAAAGCTCTCAAGTAAGATATGACAGCAGCACCGGCCGCGCGAGCTTCAGTGACGGCAGCGCCCTTGAAGCCGACGGCACTTATGTAAGAATGTCTAATACCCTTGTTTCAGACAGCAGCAAGAAAGCCGCCCAGCAAGCAGCCGAAGGCAGAGCCATGGGTCTAGCCCGCGCCGCCGAAGCTCAGGCCTTGAGCTTGATCGCTAAAGCAGCCTCCGGCAGAGTAAGCGCCTCCGATATCGATGCCCTGTCAGCCAGTCTCGGTTCCATCGAAGGCAGCATCAAAGCCCTCTCCGACCAGGGCGACATGATCTCAATGGTCAAGCTGATGATGACCAAAGGCACTGTTTCTGAATCTCTAGGCAAAGCTCAACAGATGGTCGGAAAACAATCGCTAGTAGCTTAGAAAGATCGCTTAGAAAAATCGCTTAGAAAAATGGCTTAGAAAAGTAGATCAGAGAAGTAGCTTAGAAAAGCAACTTAACTGCGTACAGAAACAATAAAAATTAGTCGCTAAAGCCGAATTTCTTCAGGACCTTATCCCAAAGCCCCTGGGCCTTAAGTATCACTTCGATGGTCTCGCGCACCGCCCCGTCTCCACCCCGGGCGCGACTAACATAGTGAGCGCGCTCTTTCAGCTCATCGCGGGCATTGGCCACAGCCACCGCAAAGCCGCAACGCTTCATCAAAGCATAATCGGGAAAATCGTCACCAATAAAGGCAACACTTTCATCGCTGAGATTCTCTTTAGACAGAATCTCTTCATAGACACTCTCTTTTTCTAAAAAGCCTTGATAAACATGACTTATCTTCAAGATGCGCGCCCGTTCGTTCACAGCTTGAGAATCACGCCCCGATATCACACCAGATTTGATACCACAATAATGCAGGCAATGGAACCCTGCACCGTCTTGCGAATTGAATCCTTTGAATTCGGTAGGCTTGCCGTCGGGACCAGGGAAGTAGTAAAGCGAGCCGTCGGTGAGCACACCGTCCACATCCATCAAGAGCAATTTTATTCGCCCGGACCTAGTCTTGACTTCCGCCGAAAGATCTTCCAGATTGACCGATTTGCCGGGGCTGTAATTTGACGCCATCGAAACTATTACCTGTAAATAAACCGAGGTTATAATAGCATCCAAGTTCGTGAAGAGTAAGTGCAGTGACTGAAGCAAAAACCTATAGAGTTCTCGACGTAGAATCAGTGCAAGCGGAGAATTCGCAGGCAATCCGACAATTTCAAGTCGATGCAGCAACGCTGAGGCAAGAGACTTACGATATAGCCATTATTGGCGGTGGCATGGGCGGACTAGCAGCCGCCCTGACTATTCTTAGGCTGAATGCCAATTCCAAGGTCTTGCTAGTTGAAGAAACTTCATGGCTGGGTGGACAAATGACAAGCCAGGGAGTCTCTGCCTTGGACGAAAACAAATATATAGAGAGTACCGGCGGCTGTGCTTCTTATATGGAGTTACGCCGGCAAATCAGAGAATACTATCAAAACCTGCCCGAACTCTGCCCGCAAGCCAAAGAAGATCCGCTCCTGCATCCGGGACTTTCTTGGGTGACCAGATTATCTTTCGAACCCAAGGTAGCAATCGACATTATCGATGAACTATTTGAGCCCTTCTTAGGCACTGGCAACTTACAGATCAAAAAAAGAACTCTAGTTCTTGATGCTCAAGTTAGTAAGGAGAGGCAGCCGGAGGAAAACGAAACCTGCACCATCGACAGTATCATACTCGGAGATCTGGATAGCGGCGCAGTCAGCTTGGCCAAAGCCAGGATCTTTATCGATGCCAGTGAATTAGGCGATCTCTTTCCCCTGGTAGGCGCCCCCTACCGCCTCGGCAGCGACAGCAAGAGCGAAACAGGCGAGGCCCACGCCCCCGAACAGGGCGACAGCGATAATGTTCAAGATTTCACTTATCCCTTTGTCTTAACCAGACATCCACTGCAAGACCATACAATTGCCAAACCAAATGACTATGATCGTTTTCTTGCCGAAGGTAAGTTCTCGCTTTTCGGCTTCAAAATAGACGAAGAGTATGACGACATAGATCCCCGCCCCCCCGAACAGGGCGGTGGCAAAGCCAAGCATTTCCTGCCTTTCTGGACCTATCGCCGCCTGCTTGCCGCCCAACTCTTCTCGGGCAAACTGGAAAGTGATGTTTCAATGATCAACTGGGATGCCAACGATCTGCGCGGCTATAACATAATCGATAAAGAGCCGGAAGTAAAACAAGACTATCTTGCCTTGGCAAAACGACTAAGCCTAGGCTTTCTTTATTGGTTGCAAACTGAAGCAGCAAGAGATGATTCTGAAAAGAGAGGCTACCCTGAGTTTAAGCTGGATCTTGATGTTTTGGGGACCAAAGATGGTCTATCGAAATATCCCTATATTAGAGAATCACGCCGCTTAAAAGCCCGCACTCTAATTGTCGAGCAAGACATCGCCGCCACAGAAAACAGCGATTGCCGCGCCCGCAACTTTGCTGATACGGTCGGCATCGGACTCTACCCCATCGATATACATGGCAGACAGGAAGTGCCGGGGGCGGGGCAAGAAGCACGACCATTTCAAATACCCTATGGCAGCCTAGTTTGTGCCAGCCATAGCAATTTGATTGCTGCCGCTAAGAATACCGGAGTAAGTCATATCACCAATGGTGCTTATCGCCTGCATCCGATCGAGTGGGCCACCGGCGTTGCCGCCGGTGCGGCAGCCGTTCTTACCTTGAAAGAACAATCAAACGGACTTTCTATTAATATGATAGGAATGCCCAATTATCAAAGTCAATTGTTGCAGTTGCAGCAGACTCTAATTGAGCTAGGCTCGCCGCTTTTCTGGCTTGACGATATAGGTCCCAGCCATCCCCGCTTCGTCGAGGCACAAAAAGCCATACTAACAGGTGAAGTCACTTTGTCTTCTGCTTCTTTGAGTTTTGCGGCAGCGCATCAGGGTCTCGGGACCTAAGATGGCAGGTCTAAGGTGTAAAAGATGAAAAAGGAGAAGAGGTACATTTGGGTAATTTTCACGTAGTGTTAGTTGAAGGGCTTGGAAAATACATGCAAGTACCAAGATGGGACCCTACGGGCAAGCTTAAGCTGGCTCCGGCTGCGGAAAGTGCGGCTAATGCGAGAACTGGAGTTAAAGACCTGTATTGCTGCGAGAAGTATTTAATGGGATTGTATAAATTGAGGCAATGAACCAATGAATAGAAGAAAGACTATTTTTTGTTTGAGCATTCTCTTTGCAAATGGTCTATTACAGTTCCTCATGTATTTGGAACAGGCAGAAGCACAGTCAAAAGCTCCACTGGCAGTACCTAGAGCAAAGCCCGCAGGCCCCAACACATCGGCAAAAGGCAAGATTTTGTCCAGAGCTAAAATAATTGAGCATAGAGAATACAGTGGGTATCATCTTACGGAGCACTTCACCATGCGTATTTCTGTGGAGATTCATAATGGAACCAGTAGAACTATAAATATCAAACAACCATTTGAATTGATATGTGAGAATGGTAAGAGGGTGACACTTCATTCGGAATGGGTTCCTGCATGTATTCAGCCGGGTAAGACCTACAGCAATGTTATTGATTTCAATTTGTTGTATTCTGATATTTCTAAGACCTATACTTTGGTCTCTTCTATGGAAGGATTTGAGCCGATTAAATTGACTGATCCAGACCCACCAAAGCCCTGACCTGTCCAAAGATAGAGAGACGTCACAGAAACCCATACCTGAAGCGAAGGAAGTCGTGTCGTCAAATGCTCTCGAAATAATCGTTCCGAATTTCAATAATTGGCTTAGAACCAAATTTGTTTGTAGTTCTAATGAAGGTGACTATGTGATCTACGATGAGCGAGCTAGTGGCGGTTACCTTACCCTCTGAAGTATGGGGTATGCTGCCCACCCAAGAATCCAGTCAATACTGATAGATAATTCCGTCAAAAGTGGGACAATTCGTTCTGACCCTAACACTATTGCGTGGTCGAGATACATGATGTGCCTGTTGTTCCTATGCTTGCTGATTCTCGGTCTCGGCGGCTGTAGTGAGCAAAGTCCAGCGGTGCAATCCATCTTCATTTACCAAGCCAAGTCCTCGGGTCTCAAGATACCTAGTCATCTCGAACAAGACCTTTTGCGCCTGAGGGCGATGCCTCCACAACAATCAAAAATGCTCTCTAAGCAATATTTAGCAGAAGAACATGATTGGAGGTTCTACTATATTATGGGAGGAGTACTACAGGAGTCTGGCCTTATCAATGAGGCAGAAAGCTCTTTCCTAAAGTCTTGGCAATTGATTTCCGCAGAAAAAGCAGAACCAGATATTCGCTTTGATCCTCGGGCCAGACTTGCAGAGTTGTACATGTCTAAGGCGAATAGCATTCCGGCAGGTCCTAAGGTCAAAGAGCTCTACAAGAAAGCTTTAGCTTTGGATCCAGAGAACTCCTACGTTTGGCAGAAATATGCGTATTATCTGCAATCGGTGAATGATCCTGAGAGCGACTTTGCTCTAACTCAATCTATCAAATACGGGGATATGTCTCGCTAGTTGTTGCGGAGTGACTCAGTAGCGAGTCGGCGCTGACATCATCGGCCAATTTGGGACAAATTGACCGCCACTAAGAAGTGTGCAAGACTTAAAATAAGTGACACCATCGCCGGTGACCAAAGGGAGAATCTGGGAGCGGTTATATAGGGCACGATGACAGATGCAGAATCTTGAATACTACGTTTCACCTTGCACTTTTGGGCTCGTGGATAGCGAAGCTGCTATGAGGGGCAATGAAACCTGTAAAGATTGACCCAAAAAGGTTTCTGGAACTAGTCCGATCAGTTCCTACTTCAAGCGGAGTGTGACTTGGTGATTTATCTTGGCAATTCTTAGCGAGTTATCTGGCACATTCAAGCCCTGTGAGTCTTTCGGGCACTGGACTCTGTCATTCAATTCGCCCAACTTCACTAACTATTCCTCCATGTCACAATGGGCTCCAAAAGAAGTGATTGAACAACTGGCGGGGAACTCGAAGCGTATGCTAAAAGATGGAACACCTCTAGACGCCATTGCGGACATGTATCGGGACTTGAGAAAGCATAGACCCACTAGGAGATATCTATAGGAATAAAGGAGAAGAAAGTGAATCAATTTGAATTCGTAGAAAATGTTATCAAACCAAAAGTTAGAGACTCTGCGCTGCGACTCGCTATAAATTATTTGCAGAACACTCCTATAGAAGATTTGCCAGAGTCAATAAAATCTACAGCCGTTTGGTGTCGCTCTAGCTCGCGCGAGATAGATGACTATGTGACCAAGGCGATTATGGTTGCCGTTGACAAAGCAATTTTCAGATTTCTAGTAGTCCTAGATGGAACGACTAGCATTGCCGACGGTGATGGTTCTTGTTGTTTGCATTACAAACAAAACAATAACAATGGTCTAGTTCCCCTTGCTGGGGTGGATGGACTTTCCGATGACTTGGCGGACATTTTCCGTTCTGACTATCCTGAGGGATTTTCTCAAATGATCGAAGTGGTTCAAAGAGAGAAAGCGTTGCAGGAACCCCATTCTTGATTGGAACCGGAAGATTTGGACAAATGACAAAACCTACCGGAGAACAAGAGAAGGCTGGCTCTACCTCTGCGGTTGGATAGATCTCTATTATCGAAAAGTTGTTGGCTGGTCTATTGCTAATCATATGTCTCTAAGCCGGCGCCCTGGAGCTCATCCACGATTTCATTCTGATTGCGGCTCTCAGTATGCAAGCACTGAATTCCGCACTATTCTCTGGCGTCACCGGCTGCGACGGAGTCTGAATGGTAAAGGCGATTGCTGGGATAACGCTCCTACAGAATCATTCTTCGGCACACTTAAGCACGAACTAGATATCTACGGACTAAGCCCTTCAGCCACCCTAAAGGATGAGATCTTTGAGTACATTGAAATCTTTTACAACAGGCGAAGACTTCACTGCTCACCTGGGTATAGAACACCTGAGGAATTTGACACTGGGTAATGGTCAGTTAAAGTAGCTTCGCAATTTTCTGGTTGTTTACTAAACTTGGGACAGGTCACTAATGCTTACACTTGTTAATGGGGACGATGAAATGCAATTGCTACTTGGTTCAACCAACTGGCATAGCGCGTACATAAAGGAAATGCACTTTGCAAAGTCACAGTTTGAGATTGAGCGAATTGGCGGAGCTGCTACGACAATTTGCGGAGAGACTTCCTTGGTGCGACTGCTGATTGTACTCCCGGAGGATTCACACGCTTTGGAAATCGTTTCGTTTGACACGGAATCATGCTGCTTTTGGCCACTCCACGACTTGGATGAAAGCAAGACCGCAATTGTTCAACGGCGAGTTACTGAGGCTGACTTCGGCGCATTCTCATTGAAGTGCGGTTGTCTCGCTTATCAGAGACTAGATACGGCAGTAGTTGGTTTCGGTCAGTATTATGGTTCAGTAAATTTGTTTGACGAAAATGGCGATTTGAAATTCCCCTATAATATCGATTGGAGAGCTGAACTTGACTATCGATAACCACCAAATCTCGTTTCTTTCGTTAACAGCCTAGGTGAAAATCTCCGCTCTTTAAGGAATTATCCAGAAAAATGTTTAGACTCTCTCCACTGCGGTTGCTCGGCATAATTGTTGCCTCAGGATTGGGATTGGGATTGTTCCTCTTGGCTGGATTGACGCTTAACTATCCTACTCATCTTTTCTTCTTGAAGCCGGAAAAATTCGATGCTTCAACCTGGTTACTTTTGAGGAAGGAGCATTCCCCCAGATTAGAGTGTATGGCAAAGGATCTCGTGAATTCACAAGAACTCTCTGGGATGACTTTCAAGGCTGTTGTTCAAAAGTTGGGAAGTCCTGATTCCACTTTCTATATTGATATGCTTACCGATGATGCGGTTCCGAACCCCGACCCGAAAGAACTACGCACTGCTACCTATTTCCTCCATACTCCGTATGACCGACTGGATATTTCGTTCTCCCCTTCAGGCGTTGTATCTAATACAATCATGGGAACTACAGGAGCGCCTTAGTTCATCCTAGTCTACCTAGCTTTCAGGCTTAAGTAAGATATGCATTCAAATTCAATACCAACGCATAAAAGCGCTATAAGTTGATGCACGTCAAAGTTTTAATAGCTTAGCTGCTTATCGCCAGCCATAGCTGGACTTAACAGGTGGCTATTCCGAACCAGGAGATTTATATGAAAAAGGCTGAAGAAGTTCTTAAAGCGGCGGGAGTAGCAGCCGAGATAGTCAACAGCGTGAAGATTGATTATCTCGGCTGTGTTCACAGCGTTAAAATCGGGACAGACGCACATATAGAAACTGCTAAGAAATTTCTCAATACCTCAGAGCAAACTGGCTATGTACCCCTTTTTATTATGAATGATAGCTATGGTGAATTCATGGACGTTCTGGTCGACAATCATAAAGGTTTTCAAAACTGTATATCGCTTGCATCAAAAGTAATCGAGGACAGCGAGTTTCTCAATATGGAGGAATGGTTAGCGCGGAAAAATCGCTATAAGATCGGCAGTTTCAACAAGCACCCAAGAGCCTCGTCGGAAATACCAACGTCTGAGACACTGGTCCTAGTGCCGGTTAAGCATTCTTGGCAAATTCCGGCCGTTTTTCGCTTTGGAGGCTGGCACTCATGCCCTCCACCTTCAGTGCAAGTAGCTTTGCACAAAAGATGGAATGAGAAGTTTGGCTCGGAAATTATTTGGATTGCTCGTGATGCACTCACTTGCCTTGTAAACAATCCGGTCGATTCTCAAGATCAAGCCCTCTGCCTTGCTCGAGAGCAGGCTGCATATTGTCCAGACAACATTCTTCAAGGTCATGGTGACGGCACTATATCTGGATTGGCGATTGACTTACTAAATGCTAAAGCTTGGGACTTTTGGTGGGACTAGGTTCTCGGTGTAAATTCGATGTTTTGTCCTGGTTGGTGGCAGAGAGAAAAGATGGCTCTGTTGCAAAAACATGCAGCTGGGAACAAAGAGTTCATACTTCGGTTTACGGTGCAAAGACATGAACGACTTCAAATGGCGCCATTTCCAGGGTGAGATTATCCTCCAAAGTCCTGAGATCTTCCAAATACAATAAACACTGACAAGAATGCAGCCTATGGTGCCGCTCTTGAGTCAATGAAGAAATCTGACAAATGCGAAGCCGCTATAGAACATCGGCAAGTGAAATGTTTGAACAATGGGCTGGAAGCAGATCATGGCAAGCTAAAGCGCCTCATTAAGCCAGTCAGAGGCTTCTAGTCAATGAAGACCGCGTATCACCATTAAGGGCTTCGAGGTTATGCGCATCTTTTGGAAAGGGCACATGCGTCACTGACAGCTGTTTCCAGGCGTCAAGGGCGAAGTGTATCTAGTCGAAAAATAGTTCGGGTTAGATAGCCAAAATGCCTACAGCGAGTTTTGGAAAACACTGATGGCTGAACTTGAGGCTGCATAACCAGAAAGGCGTCTCAGAGGAACACGTCTCGAAACTCATCTCTATTTTTCCGGATATTATATGCAAGAGAGCGGATCTGTCAATCAAACTGTGTCATTAGGTTTATTGGTCACTCATAACTGATCTTACAGGTCTTTGTCGTTCGATGTGAACCGGCACGATTACCTCCAGCGCGAAGCGCTGGGGGTAGAGTGTCCGGAAGCCGCCGGCTCGGCAAGCCGGCGGAATCGTCGGTCTTCTCTCTCATGATGGTACTCTCCCTTCAAACAGGATAGCGAACTGGTTCATCGCAGCACCCCAATCGCGCAGCGGCATGGTCCATTTGCGCGAAATCAGCTGACCCGCAAGATACATGACTTTGATCACCGCTTCGTCGTTTGGGAATATACGGTGATTGCGACTGGCTTTACGCTGATTTTGGCAAATGAAATTTGAGCA
>MOYA01000002.1:588902-595143 GCA_001899315.1 Candidatus Obscuribacter phosphatis | reverse complement strand
TGCTCAGTTTTAGTTTGCCAAAATCATTACGCAGAGTCATGTTGACCGACTCTACTGCATTTGTGGTGTAAATGACTTTCCTAATGTCGTCAGGGAAGGCAAACATGGGAATGATCTTCGCCCAGTGCGTTCTCCACGACTTGCTCACCGTGGGATAGCGTCCATCCCACTTCTCCGCCAGTGCCTCCAGGGCGCTCGCCGCCTCATCCTCCGTCACCGCACGGTAGATTGCTTTCAAATCACCGGCCATTTCTTTGCGATGTTTGTAGGATACGAACTTGAGCGAATTTCTGACCATGTGCACTATGCACAGTTGCACCCAGGTCTTGGGAAAGGCGGTCTGAATAGCCTCATCCATGCCGGTCAGACCGTCGACGCACGCTATGAAGATATCCTGCACACCACGCGTCTTCAGCTCCGTCAGTATTCCCAGCCAAAATTTCGCTCCCTCGTTCTGCGAAATCCAGATTCCGAGAAGTTCCTTTTGTCCGCTGGTATTGACTGCTAGAGCCAAGTACACGGACTTGTTAATCACTCGCTGGTTCTCTCTGACCTTCACGACCAGGGCATCGAAGAACACGATCGGATAGACATTTTCTAGTGGCCGAGTTTGCCAGGCTCTGGCCTCATCCATTACAGCGTCCGTCACATTCGAGATCAATGCCGGCGAGACTTCAGTGCCGTAGATGTCCTTGAGTTGGCTCTGTATATCGCGGACAGTCATTCCTCTTGCGTAAAGCGCCAAGACCTTGTCGTCAAAACCCTCAAGCCTGGTCTGCCGTTTTTGCACTATCTGCGGTTCGAAGTCCCCGTTGCGGTCTCTGGGAACACCAAGAGTAACGTCTCCTTGGTCCGTTATTACGGTCTTCTTCGTGTAGCCGTTGCGGCGATTCTCGCCACCCCTGCCGGTGCGCTCATTCTTCTCGTAGCCGAGATGATCGTCCATCTCAGCCTCCAAGCAGCGCTCTACCAGTGCCTTGGTCAGTTGCCCCAGCAAACCGTCTTTTGACAGTAACTCTTTCGGGTGCTTGCCTTGCGCCAGATGGTCCTTAATGAAAGCATCCAGCATGTCTGTAGTTGTTTTTGTCGTCATGGTCATTTGCCTTTCTAGTGGTTGTCATTGACCCGACCTTTTGACACAATTCATTTTACAGACTCAAGAGAGCCGTAAAAAATACTGCGAAACGACGGAATGTACACTTTCAATCAGAGTCTTTCTGATGCTGGACTTTGGCTCTCAATTCATTCCAGTCAGGCATATGATTGATGGAAGACGGTTCAACTTTCATAATTCCCTTTTCATCTAGTTTTACTTGCACATCGACATTGCCAAAATCTCCTTTATCGTCAGTAAAAACTACAGTCAAACAGGCTTCATGGTCCTTTGGTATGACGTTGGGCATTTGAGTGCTTCTGAAGGCTCTGCCACAAAGTGAGTCAAAGAGAGCGAAGTGCTTTGAGCCATTTTCCAGCAGCGGAGCTGAGCATTGACCATCTGGAAAAAGCTTAAACCGAAACTCCGATTTCAAAAGGCTGCCGTTTGTCAATTCTGCGGCGATAGTTCTTCTGTAAACATCCGATCTTTCTGAATAATGTTCTTGATACTTAGCTTTTAGCGCCAAGGCCAATGTATCAAGAAATACGGGTTGTTCCTTTGCCATTGCTGGTGCCTCGGTGAGTAGAATTTGAAAATTCAACGATAGCGCGATCGCCAAAAGCTGAATTATTAATGACGCTGCCCCATTTGTTGGGCCACCTTTAAGAGACAGCTGCTAGTTTTATTCATCTTTGCTACGGCTCAACTTCTGGGGGTAAGGTCAGTCTACTAAACTTGGGACAGGTCAGTTTGCCTCCACCAGACCCCTTTTATTTTGATAACTTGCCCCCACCGCCAAAACCAAATCCCGAGGGACCAAAATGGTAGAACTTTTAAGAATAGCTTTGCAATCCAAAGTGATGAGGAACACGTTTATCTTTGACTGACTGGCAAAACACAAGCTGTAATAGCCTCTGGCCAACTTTCTTGGCTTGGCCAAAGTCTTAAGCTGATTACAACCTTAAGGAAAGGTTTCGATGGAATGTCTATGGTTGAAAGTAAACCCAAGATATCCTTCTCGCTACTTGAAACGCTTTCGAAGAAGCGCATAAATTCTGCTCTTTCGGTTCTATCTATGAAGTCGAAAAAACAACAGCTCATATCTGCAAGTTGTTGTCCATCTAATCCTAGAATTATGCAGACTTGTGGAGATAGTGATTTTGTGTTGCCACTCTTATCTAAAACCAAAACTCCAACCGGCATAACATTCAATATTGCTGCTCTTCTCTTGTATTCGTCCAGAGAGAGAGTTCCGAATGGAGGTTTTTCATTTTTGTTCACCTGAAAGAGAGGTCTAAGTTTGGCTAGTCAAAACGCAGATCGGACTACATAGCCCAAATGACTACAGCTTTGAAAATCTCTGATGGCTGAACTTGAGGAACATGGGCAGGAAACCGACATACAAAAACACTTCTCAAAACTGATCTCAATTTCTCGAGCGCTAACCGCAATAGAGTCAGAAAGATGTACTACGCGATGAAAAATAACAGAGTCAGATTCCAGTTAGTGACTAGCCAGCATGCTGAGATGATTACCGCTCTCCTCTATTACCACTAGTAAGGGAGCGATTCCGGAAACTGCACTTCTGTAGCTGGGTTCTTCTCAGTCGACAGGGACTCTGATGCTTCATTTGCTTTGGACATCAAGGTGAGAGTCTCGCGATATTCTTTGGCCTCCGCCAGCTTGGTGAGCTGGATATCAGCCTTGTGCTTGCGTGCAAATTGCTCAAGTTCAGTAATGCTAACCCTAAAGAACTCCTTCCTTGGATTTACCATATTTACACGCTTGTCGGAAAAGTGCTTATGAAAAGCATTTTCTAAGCCAGGCGCATCAAGACTATAGATCATCGCGTGGATGTCGTACGGGAATGGCACAGAAGCACTACCCAATTCATACACTCGCTCTTCCGGGTCGAGTCGCCGAGACATGCCGATCTTAAACACATCTTCACCGAAGGAACCTATGTTTGAAATGATATAAACATGGCCGCTCTTGGTCAATTGCGCCATCGAAACGGCCCTATCCAGCTTACTCTGCGCCTCAGCAAGGCTAGCCTCTAGGGCCTGGATTTTTCTCTCAACAGCTTGCATTTCAGAGGCTTTCGCTTTTGCTAATTCAGCCCGAGCTGACTCCAGAGCCTTTGAGTAACGGAGCTCCTCCAGCTCCGCAGCCTTCTTCGCTCGCTCAAACTCGCGTTGTGCCTTCTCCTCCTCCCTCATTTGTTCACGAATCTCGCGCTGTTCGTCCTTAATCTGCTGCTTCTTAAGCTCCAGCTCATGCGTCAGGTGAAGCTCAGACAGGGCTAGATCTAGATATTCCGAACTGATTCGAATTCCCATTACAGAACCAAGGGCATTGACTGCATCAAAAGTTCTTCTTATGCGCTCTTCCATCTTGGTAACGTTGTTCCAGGTAACTTTTGCAATAGCGGCATCCACCTCGCCGTTGAAGGCTCTAAGCATTAGCTTGCTTTCTTGTTTAATCATTTTGGCACCCTCTTTGGCGCTTCCATTGACTGTCCAATTATTGGGGCAGCTCAGTGCCTTGTTTTGCTTGATGAGCGACTGCTTTGTTTGATAGACTTGGTCAAGAGCCTGCTTATAGGATTCTGGATCATCAAAACTGTAGTGTGGTCGATAGAGTCCAAAAGAGATGTCTTCCAAGGTTTCTTCCAAAACTGATACTTCGTTGCGAAGTTGATCATATAGAGACCGAGCGGTTTTGTAGTCCTGACTGAGCCGTTCCATAGCAGTCTTGTGGTCAGCCTCAGATTTTTGAAAACGTTCATTCTCCCGCTTAAGATCACCCTGTGCGCGAGAGATTTCATTCTCAATGTCGATAATGCCAGCGTACTTCTGTGTCAGCTTTCGAATCCGCAGAAGAAGTACTATGACAACAACACACAGGGCTATCGTGACTAGAATGAGCAACGGCGAAATCATTCAGTTACTCTCCGTTATGAATGTAATGGGCAAGAGTTACAAGGGCGTTATTGTCGAATAGATCGCAAATATGGTCAATGCGTTAATGCCGTCTTAGAATCCTATCGCTGACTAGTTTGACGAGATTGAATATATCAGTTATCTCAGTTACAAATTAATTTAGGCTATTCGATACTTATGGCGCACTTCTATTGACCAGGACGCAGATTAATTAAGACTGGATCAAATCAACTGAGGTCATTGCCACCTACTCTGGTGGCGTCCAACTTCTAAAGTTGTACGTTTTTTTCATTCACTGGAGGATTATTTGCGGTCTTTGACTATGGAGTAGACTTTCCCGAAAAGCTTTCTGGTTCGACTTTTTTGACATGAGTGAAAATCTGCCTTTGCTTCTTTTCTTTGTCTACTACATTACCGTAAATGGACCTTTTAGAGAAGGTTATAGGGAAGTGGGGGATACAATCAATTTGCATTTTCCGAATATGCTTTCCTTTCCAGAATATCCGACCTGAGGGGCTACTATATTTTGAAACACCTGATAGCTTTGGCGATATCCATACATAGCCCAAACTTCGAACTGCTTTTCTAAAGGGAGCGAATGATGGTCCAAAGGACGCACTAAGTAATTCACTAAGGCTATTTTCCCGGGAAAAGCCGCGGAACTGGAATTCAAATTGGGCAGCAAGAAAACTTAGCTCGATAGATAAGCTGGGGAGATCAATTTTTCTCGGAAAGCACTAAGCGGAATGCAGAACATGACCGTAAAGCATCTCACTTGTTTTGTTAGTTTCAATATGAGGAGACAGAAAGAAGGTTCTGTAAAGCACTAGATTGCGGCAGAGCAAGAAACAGAAAACCCTTCAGCTTTGGCAATGTGGTTTTTTTTGGAGTCTTACTCTCTGTGGCGTGAAATATTAACAAAATCCAATAAAGCCCAAAATGCTGACAGGCGTGGCGATTGCTGATTCCATGAGGGATGGACAAAGATTTAGGTCGTATATATACTGCAAATCAGTGGCATACGGCTCTAAATTTCCATCGAAATTGTGTCTTCGGGAAACTTAAGTCACGAGATCTTTAGATAAGTTGGATTGGTATCCGCCAGGAATCCCTCTTTTAGTGTTTTAAACCGGTAGTTTGTGCTGCCGATTTTTGGTTCGACTCTGATTTATCAGGGCTGTTTATTTGTGTGCATCAGCAGTGGTGCGCCTGTTTAAGGTCGGGCATTTTCAAAGAGCTATTAGTCTTCCATGAAAAAGAAATGGTATATGAGGAAGAATCAGTTAAGTATTAAGAGGTGCGCCTGGTCAGGCAAGTTAGCCTCAGTGGGCGTTGTCGGTTGCTTTCTACAGCTAGCATCAGTATGCGCGGCATTTGCCACCACGGCGCCAAGCATAACACCAGGCACAGGGGTCTACTCCAAAGTTGAGTCAACGGTGACGATAACCGGAGACCCAGGAGATTCCCTGTTTTTCACGACCGATGGAAGTAATCCGACCTCAAGCTCTACACCATATACGGTGCCCGTGGCGATAGGGTCTAGTGCTACCATCAAAGCCATTGCATACGCATCAGGCGTGCCGAGCACTGTCACTACAGCTTATATAGACAATGATGTTAATACTTTGCCGGTGCCCAGAAGCGGTCTCAAGCTATGGCTGAAAGGCGATTTCGGTACAGTACTGAGTGGTTCGAATATTACGCAATGGAGCGATCTTTCAAGTAGCGCCCCGGCAAACAATGCGACGCAGGGAACAGCCGCCAATCAAGCTCTTATTGTAAACCCTGCAATCAATGGTCTGCCATCAGGAGCATTCAACGGAAGCTCAAGAAGATACACTCTAGCAAACCAGTTTGCAAATCTGACTTCAGGCTTTGCATTGTTTGCAGTGATGAAGCCAATTGCAACCGCGACAAAGACGTTTTTCGCCACAGCCAACGCAGGGCCATCAGACCTAGTGAGCCTTGAGAATGTAAACACTCAGGTTCGGGCTAACTTCTATAACGGCACAACAGCAAGCTCAATTATCACTCCAACAAACACAATTACTCTCAGTAAATTTTGGCTGGTAGACGTTGTTCATAACGGGGCTGCTTCGGCTAGCCTTGCCGTCAATGGTGACATTAAGGTAAGCGGCACTGTTCAAAATCTCACAAATACCGCCAGAACTCAGAATGTCCTTGGTGCAAACAATACGCAATC
>MOYA01000002.1:469780-588843 GCA_001899315.1 Candidatus Obscuribacter phosphatis | reverse complement strand
GTCCTTGGTGCAAACAATACGCAATCGGCTTTTTGGAATGGAGAGTTAGCAGAGCTTTTGGTCTTTGACAGATCTGTAACTGAGACCGAGAGAAAGAATATTCAAGGCTACCTGTTTAACAAGTATCAGCTCGACACCGCCACAGCAGCGGCAGCCCCTATATTTTCAGTAAGCACAAGCACTCTGACGGCGCCGCAAGAAATTGCAATAGCCGGACCAGCAAACGCCGAGTTTCGCTACACGCTAGACAATTCGACGCCTACCGCAAGTTCGACTCTCTATACTGCGCCGATTCGAATTAATTACACGACTACGCTCAAGGCGATAGCCATTGCCAATGGTATCACGAGTGCAGTCACGACTGCCACCTACACCCTTGACGCGACGCGCTGGACTGCGCCGAGCGCGACAGACACAAGACCGTTAGAAATGAATCTTCAGTTACCGACAGTGGCTATACCCCAGTAAAGGTTGGAAATGCAAAGTAAGTTGATTTACAAGGCAGTTTGTTCGATTCTCTCTTTAGGCATGGTCACGTTAACCACGCCTCTGTATGCCTTGGCACTGCCAGAGCTGCCGCAATATGTGGATAGGTCTGTGCCGGTTTCGCTTAATAAAGAACCGGTAATGGGCTCTAAGACTGTTAAATTACAGAAGCCCCAGTTGAGCTTTTCGGCTGCTGCGACCGATTTAGAGATTAGTACTGCTAGAGTATTTCATGAACCGCTTGTGCCAATGAGCGGTAGCTCTATCGAGGGTGAGAATCTTGCTCTTGCAGATGCTATCAAAGCATTCAAGGCTAAGAATAATGTTGATGACCTGTCTGCTTTCGAGAATTTTCTAGCGAAGTATCCCAAGTCTAGGTGGGCAGCTTCGGTAAAAGCAAATATCGGTGAGATCAAGTTCCGCTCGGGCTATTTAAGTGAAGCCATGAATTTGTGGAGCGATGCTTGGCAGGCTGCAAAGGCAGAAAGAGATAGAGAGAAAGCCGCGGTTGCCAATCAGGCAATTTCCAGTTTGCTTATCTTGAACGCAAGACTTGGGCGCATGGATGAGCTCAAGAAGTATTTCCAGGAAATAGAAGGTCGTGCATTTTACGGCTCTGATGAAGAAAAGGTGAGAAGTGCTCGTGAAGGCTACTGGAATATGGAGCACCGCCCTGACTGCTCCTTTAGATGTGGTCCGCTTGCTATCAATAGCATATTGCAGAAAGATAAGCGTGCCCCTGGCATGGACGAGAAGCTTGAGAAATGTCAGTCTACAAAAGCTGGAACAACTTTCGCGCAGGTGAAGGACTGGGCGAAAGAAGTAGGTTTGAATTATCAGTTAGCTAAGCGCAGCAAGGGCGCCCCCTTCATTACTCCATCGGTAGTGCACTGGAAACTTGATCACTTCGCAGCCTTGCTTTCTGAAGAGAACGGCAAATATCACCTGCAAGACCCGACCTTTGATTCGAACGGGCAGCTTTGGATTTCAGCGGACGCGTTAGAGAAAGAAACTGACGGCTATTTTCTTGTGCCGGCTGATAAGCAGCTGCCTCAAGGTTGGGCTTTGGCATCAGATGACGAAGCAAAGAGCATCCATGGTAAGGGTAATGCGACGTCAAGGACCGGCAAAGACTCTAGCAAGTACGCGCCCAAAACTGGGATGTGCACCTGTGATGAGTGTCAAGGAGGAGGCGGTGCCGGAATGGCTGCTGCCGATGCTTACAGTATGCTCACTACTTTGCACATTGCAGACACACCTCTAAGTTACTCGCCGCCTATCGGTCCGACAATTGACTTTAGCTTCGATTACAACCATCTTCAGACAGACCAGCCAAGCACATTCACTTTTACAAACCTTGGGCAGAACTGGAACTTCGGCTGGCTTTCTTACTTGACCGTAGACTCTGGCTCAAACGTGGCATCGGTAAGATTAATGGGAGGTGGCACAGAAGTTTATACTCCCAGTGCTGGGGTTTACACTCCGGACTTTCTGAGCCAGGCATTGCTGGTCAATATGGGAAGTGGCGTCTATGAGCGCCGACTGAAAGATGGCTCGGTTCAGGTCTATAACCAGGCTGATACAAGCTCGCCGCCGCGCATCTTCATGACTCAGGTCAAAGACCCTCAGGGCAACTCGGTAACTATCCAGTACGATGCGAACTTCAGAATCACCTCAGTAGTTGACGCTATCGGCCAAGCATCGACAATCAATTATGTTTCAAACACAGTCGGCAACGCTGGGTTTTACAAGATAGCGAGCATAGCCGACCCATTTGGTCGTACCTGCTCTTTTGCCTATGATTCGACAGTGACCAACTTGCTTTCGATAACAGATGCGGTGTCGCTCAAGTCGTCTTTCCAATATGACAACACATCGAGCTTTATCTCGCAGATGACCACGCCGTATGGCACAACTAGCTTTTACGACTATGTGCCCGGCATCGATGTCTGGCCGGCGCGCGGTTTGCGCTTTACCTTTCCAGACGGCACCTCGTCAGTTTTAGAGAACTGGATCAACGAGACTAAGAGCAGCTATTTCTGGGACCGGCATGTCATGCAGATGTACCCGAATGACCCAGTCAACAAGGTCTATACGCACTGCAAGGTGATGAAGTTTACCTATAATAATGCGACCGGGCAGGAAGCCTCGAGCATGCAATGGGTGCAGAGCCCGCTTGAGACGCCGACTTATCTAACCTATGCAACGAATGCCGGACCTAACTATTCAGGCTTCAATAACTTGCCTTTGACACTGACAAAGGCTATCGGAAACCCTGTTGTAAATGCTGAAGTTGGCGGAACAGTCACCGCTGGCGACGGCATAGCCTTTTACATAGATTACGTCTATGCAGGTTACACAGTTCAAGCTGGCGATACTTTAGAGAAGATTGCTACCGAGCTAGCGAAGGCGGTGAATAACTCAACCGATTATCAAAGCCGAGGTATATATGCAGCGGCTATTGGTAAGGTGGTCAGCTTGCGCTCTGAGCAAACGGGAATGACAAAATATGCCGCTTGGTATAGCCCCGGCGCCACCGAGACCTTGAAGTTCAATTCTCAAGCCAGGCAGACGGCGATAGCGACTCTAAACGGAACAATTACTTCTGGAGACACCGTCTATCTGTATGTGGACACCAATACCAGCAGAATAACTTTCAGCTATGTGGTGCAGCCCGGAGATACAGCCGCTTCAATCTGCTCAGCCTTTGCCACGCAGATGAACGCTAATGGCAGTTGGCAGTACTACAACGGCACAGCAACCGCTAGTGGTGGCAATATCAACTTGCAGTGTTTCTCTCAAGAGATAGTCACATATAACACCGGTACTTCCGGCACAGAGAGCTTCGGCTTTGCCTCTTACCGAAACGGCAGCACTTCGCTTGTTGAAAATCAGTACAATTCAACAGGAAACATGACCCAGACTATAGACCCAATCGGGCGCAAATTCAGCTATAGCTATGATTCGAATGGAGTGGATCTTTTAGAGGCGAGAGAAACCCAAGGAACGGACAACTATTTGCTTGGGCATTGGGAATACAACTCAAAGCACCAGCCCTTGGTTTACATCGATGGTTCTGCTCAGCGCACAGAATATACATATAATAGTTCGGGGCAGGTGCTGACTGTAAAAGACCCGAATAATAACACGACCACAATGACCTATACCGGCACTTGTCCGCTTACTGTGGGCGGAACAGTCACTGTCGGTAATGTTTTGACAGTCACCGTATTTGATGCCGGGCTTTCCGGTGGGCAAAAGTCTATCAATTACACTGTGCCTTCTGGCGCGACTCTGACCTCTATCGCCACCGGCATAAGGAATGCCATCAACGCAGATGCAGCTTTGGCGGCAGTCGGAGTGACAGCTACCTCAGCAGCCGCCGTGGTGACTCTCACATCGACTTCGGTGAATGTCACCACCTATACAAAGTCAACAAGCGGTGGAGCGACAGTGACGCTCGCCCTTGGCGCTAATCGCTATGGATTTTTGACCAAGGTGGATGGTCCGCTCTCAGGCAATCAAGACATCACAACTTTTACTTACGATACTGTCGGCAGGCTAGCCTCGACAACGGACAGCGATGGTTATACTGTTTCCTTCACCTATGACAACCTGGATAGGCAGTTGCGCACCACCTACCCAGACGGGACCTTTGACCAAACAATCTATAACCGCATGGACGCTGTCTTGATGAAGGACAGGAATAACCGCTGGACACAGGTAGCCTATGACTCTATGGACCAGAAGCGCTATGAAATCGACCCAGCCGGCAGAAAGACTCAATACACCTGGTGCACTTGCGGCTCGCTTGGCGCCTTGACCGACCCTTTGGGTCGCACCACTTCTTGGTCTCATGATATTCAAGGTCGCTTGACCACAAAGACCTATCCAGATTCTTCCACCTATACTTATCTCTATGAGCAAAAGACAAGTAATGTCAAAACAAGAACTGATGCTAGGGGACAGAAGACCAATTATTTTTACAACCCAGATCGCAGCCTCTTCCAGGCAAGCTATCCAAACGCTGTAACGGCGACAGCGCCTGTCGCCTATTACTGGGACTACTTCTTCAAGAGACTGAACAAAGCGACCAAAAATGACTGGGGTAGCTATAACTATAGCTATAACAACTATGTGACGAGCTCGGGCGCCACGCCAATAACTGGGGGTGGCAAACTCCAGCAGGTCACAAATGACGTTATTGCAAATTCTGCCATAACCTACCAATATGATGCCTTGGGGCGCACAACAAACCGGTCGATAAACGGAGCAGCGAATTCTGTAACCTGGTCGTATGATGCGATAAGCAGGGTAACTTCCGAGGTCAACGCTCTGGGTACTTTCAACTATGCCTATGAAAACGATACACCCGGCTCTTCCAGAGGCTCGGATAGACTGGCTTCGATTAGTTATCCGAATGGACAATCCACGAAATACACCTGGTACCCAAATCTGCAAGACCAGCGCTTGCAGCAGATTGCCAATCTCGGACCATCCGGAAACACAATTTCACAGTTTAGTTACCGGTATGACCCAGCAGGGCAAATTAAGCAATGGCAGCAGTTGCAGGGCAATACAAGCTTGAACTACGCCCTCGACTATGACCAGGCCGGTCAGCTTGTCTCGGCAGCCGCCAGCGGAGGACCATTGAGCCCGAACTATCTGAAGCAATATTATTACGCCTACGATAGCGCCTCAAACAGAACCGGCGTGCAATCAAGCACGGTGACCAGAGGTAGGGTTACCGGAACTGTAACTGCCGGTAATGTTTTAACGGTCACTGTCACCGATCAGGCGCTTTCCTCTGGCTCTAAAGCGATAAATTACACCGTAGTGGGCGGCGATACGCTTTCGACTATCGCCACCAAGATGGCTGCCGCTATTGCTTCAGATGCCGACATGATAAGTATTGGCGTGACCGCGTCGGCAAATGCCTCTATCTTGAGCATTAAGTCGGCTTCGCCAAATGTGACTTCATATGCGGCATCTACCAGTGGTGGAGCAACAGCAAGCATCACTTTAAATGTCACCGACAACTTTGTTGAAAACGCAGTTATCGGAGGAACCAAGAAGACTGGAGACATTCTAACAATAACGTTTAAGGACCCAGCGCTATCTGGCGGCAGTAAAAATGTCAATTACACAGTGCTGGCTGCCGATACCCTAACGACGATAGCCACGGCATTGAGGAACGCAGTAAACGCCGACACCGCCTTGCAGGCAATCGGAGTGACAGCGACATCAACAGGAACAACCATCACAATCAAGTCTACTTCGCAGAATGCCACAACCTACGGGCAGTCTGTAAGCACTGGCTCAACTGAGACCATTAGCCTCTCTGTAAACCAGAACGGTCCAGTCAGAATAGGCATTGGCGGCAGCAAGACAACCAGTGATACCGTTTCTCTAGTCACATATGATGCAGCGCTTAGCGGTGGCACCAGAACGACTACATATACGGTGCTTGCCGGCGACACCCTTTCGACCATAGCCAGTGGTTTGGCTGCGGCAATTAATGCCGATACAAACCTGCAAGGCATTGGAGTATCAGCAGTTGCCAGCGGGACAGTTGTTACAGTGCAGTCACACTCGACAAACCCGACAACATATAGAGGCACAACCAGCACGACAGCCACCGAGACAATCTTGATTGGCTTGCCGACCAATGGCGCCCAAGTTCTTGTTATCGGAGGAACTAAGACCACAGGAGACACCCTCACAGTCACAGTCTTCGACCCGCAACTAAGTGGCGGCTCTAAGGCGGTCAACTATATTGTGCAAGCAAGCGACACTCTGGCAAGCATCGCGACCAATTTGGCGTCGGCGATAACTGCAGATACGGCTTTGCAGGCTATATCTGTCTCTGCCACAGCAAGCGGCACGGTCGTTTTCATAAACTCTGGTTCGAAGCTGCTCACGACTTATGCTTCTTCCACCAGTGGTGGTGCGACAGAAACTTTGAGTCTGGCTTCTTCCACCAGTGCTAATCAGTATGGTTATAACAATCTCAACGAACTGACCAGCATAGCAGCGGGAGGAGCAACAAGATTTGAAGGAACCGCAAACAAGGCTCTGAAGTCAGCCACTGTGAATAGTAGTGCTGCGACTTTACCGGACTCTCAGAAGTTCGCAGCTAATGCGACACTGAGCAGCGGTGCCAATACAATTCCGGCTAGTGTCACAGATGGTACCAACTCGACTAAGACCAGTTCTTATAGGGTGAGTGCCAAAGGCTCCGCATCTAGCAGTCCGACATTTGATGCTAACGGCAATATGACCAGCGATGGCACTAATACATATGAGTGGGATGCTGAGAATAGGCTGGTGAAAATCACTTATCCGGGGTCCGGCAATAATAGCCAGATAACTTATGATGGAAACGGGCACTATGCCAAGATTGTCGAGACTGTATCTGGTTCAGTGACGAGTACGAGACAGTTTGTTTGGAGCGATCCACGTGCAGACAACGAAGAGATAAAGGAGATGCGCGATGGCTCCGGAGCCGTCCTGAGCAAGTACTTTGGTTACGGGCAGACAACGAGCGGTAGCAACTACTTCTACACGCGTGATCAAATTCTATCAGTTAGAGAATTGCTGGCGAGTGCAGGAACGGTCCAGTCTCAGTATGCCTATTCTCCGTACGGTGAGGTGTCGAAGCTTCAGAGTGGGGTCCAGTCAGATTTTCAGTTCGTTGGATATTACTTGCAAGATCCAAGTGGTCTGAATCTGGCAGTGCGAAGGGCATTCCGAGCCAGAGATGGGAGATGGATCAGCCGGGATCCTCTCGGTGAGAATATAGGGACCAACGTATATCGCTACGTGCAAGGTAGGCCAACTGACCTAAGAGACCCGCTTGGTTTGACCGAAGATAGGGGAGTTGGAATTGCGCGCGAAATTTTCAGAGGGTTAGGACCACCTCCAGTCCCGATTCCAACATGTGTTCCAACCTCTCCACAAAGCGCCCTCAAACCAGATCAACTACCAGATAATTTCTTACCGAAAGATCCTGAGTATTCTGATGATCCAGAAGTCTGCGAAAACAATCGGGCAGCGTGTAAAGCTCTTGCGCGCCGATTGTACAGAGCCGGCTTGATAAATGCTCGGCAACTTCAATCTCTTGTGAGAGGAGAAAAGGGAGGTTCTGGCGGTTGTTGCGATCAAGTGTATAGATGTTGCAAGGCACAGCCTGTGTTTGACACCTCAGCTTGGAAGCAGTGCTTCACTGATTTGACTCCCTTGGGAACTAATCCGCCCTTTGGATTCTGACGGGACTCTGTGTAGCTCTTTCAGTGGAGGTATCTTTTTGAACCAGTCAGCAAAACATGTAAGTGATACTTTTGAACCGGACGGTTCAAAGAATGATCTCCGATTCGTCGCCGCCGGAGCTGTGCTTTCTGAAAAAGAGGTTTGTCAGTTGGAGAAGAGGATTAAGGAAAATCCAAGTGACGTGGCAATTCGGCTTCAACTCATCGGATACTACAACAAACTTGATAGGTTTACAGAATCAGCTTTTGAACACATTCTTTGGATGATTGAGAATCGAGCGCGAGACTACGTCTGGTACTCTACACTAAGTTTGAGTGCGCACAAACTTAGCTCTGAACAATTCGCAAAATTTAGAGAGCGCTGGCTAGAGCAAGTTGCCACAGACAAGAGTGATGCCAAGGTCAATGGCAATGCAGCCTACTCCATTGGCGCAAAGGACTTCGAGACCTCCGAACGCTTGCTACGTCGGGCACAGAAACTGAATCCACGTGATGTCCGCTGGACTCGTCGTCTTGCTCAAATCTATCGACATGAGGCATTGTGTGGTCTTCAAATACATCGCGCCAAATACGCCAAACTTGCCATGACTCAAACACAAAGAGCTCTGAGTCTCCGTGATGCACCTGGCGAACGAGTGGGGCTATTGATGACCGTCATTCCGATAGCAATCGATTTTGGCCACCTTGAACTAGCACGAAATTGGAGCAAGCGGTTCTTGGACCTTGGAAGAAAGACCGATTGCCCATTGTGGGAACAGACAGCGTGTTTGTACATGGCACGGATCAAGTTGGCGGGACAGGGTAGCACTCAAGCAAAAGTGTGGCTAAGAAAGGCATTGACAAGCCTTAAGGCTGAACCAAAACAAGATGGACCAAGCCATCTTTTTAAAAGTAATAGAATGATGCTACTGCTTGATGAGTTGCTACAGCGTGGAGAAAAGGAGATTGTGATTGATACACTCAAATTATGTGAGCGCAAAACTTCTGGGAGGGAAAGAGATCAAATCAAGAAATGGTTAGCGTCGATCAGGGCAGGAGGCAAGCCAGCCCTAAGATTTGATTGACAATTCGCATGTTTCAACCTGTCAAGGAAGTACGCATCGAAAGCCTACATTGGAACAACTGCTTTTGAAATCTCCTTTTCCACGAGCCCCCACCATGTACCGCGAGCAATATTGATCCGTACACAAAAAAGAACCTCCTCTCAAAACACGCTTGAACACAGAGGGTTCAGTTGGATCGAAACTGTCGGGGGGACCAGTCGGATTGCTAGCAACCTTGCTGGTCTCTTGATAGTTCGGTCGATACCAATCTGAGCACCATTCCCACACATTGCCACTGACGTCAAACAATCCGTAACCGTTCGGCGGGAAAGACTTAACGGGAGCGGTGCCAGCGAAGCCGTCTTCATTTGTGTTCTGGCGAGGAAACTCGCCCTGCCAAATATTCGCCTGCCACTTTCCACCTGGCTTCAGCTCCTTACCCCAGCTGTATCTGCATCGATCAAGACCGCCGCGAGCTGCATATTCAAACTCAGCTTCCGTCGGAAGGCGCTTCCCAGCCCACTTCGCGTAAGCATCTGCATCCTGCCATGCGATGTGAACGACAGGATGATTCATTCGTCCATTCAGATTGCTCCTCGGTCCCTCAGGGTGCTGCCAATCGGCACCTGGCACTCGGCGCCACCATTCCCAATGATCGTTTTTGCTCACTGGCTGAGGAGGTGGCGTGAAAACCAGCGCACCTGGAACGAGCTGGTCGGCCGGTATCGGAGCAATCGATCTTGGTTCAGGTTTGCGCTCGGCAACTGTTCTGTATCCCGTGGCTTCGACGAATTTCGCAAACTCTTCGTTCGTGACTTCCGTCTTGTCGATCCAGAATCCCTTCAGGTGAACCTGGTGCACGGGCTTCGCGTCATCGATTTCCGGGTCGTCACACCCCATCCAGAACGTGCCTTCTGGAATCCAGATCATCCCTCCTCGTTCATTTAATGGTTGCTTGCTAATGGTCTTCGGCTCAGCAGTGCTGCACATCGCAAACACCGCCGTCAAGAGCGCTATCGAACAGATAGGTCGCAGTCGTCTGGTAGGTTGAAGGGAAGTCTGAGTTATTCTCAAAAGTTGTGCCCTGACTGATTAAAGAAGCTGGCGTATCCTTTTGGTTGCTTAGATCAAAAAGAGGAGCGCCTAATGAAAAATAATAGTCTAACAGACCTGAAGAAGCCAGAGGAGACTTTTCAGGATGTACTGACACTGACGCTGCCCCATTTCTTGGGCCACCATTAAGAGACAGCTGGTAGTTTTATTCATCTTTGCTACGGCTCAACTTCTGGGGGTAAGGTCAATGACGCTGTTGAAACTGACCTTCCCCCCAGAATTCGAGCCAATCAAATTCTCTGATCCAGATCCACCAAAACCCTTTGAATGATCACTGACAAGCGAAACACGTGACCGGAAGAAGAAGAAGAAAAAGAAGAAGAACTCACTTCATCTTCTGCTTCTTCGAGTTTTGCGGCAGCGCATCAGGGTCTCGCGACCTAAGAAGTAAATCTGCTGAATCCGGATCTAATTCAAGCGCTCTTTTGAAAGCCGGCAGCGAAGAACTGGTAGCACCGGCATTGATGGCATCAAAACCAACTTCGGTGAGAGTATTAGCATCAAGAGGCAACTTGTTTAGTTTACCGGTGGCTTCCTCTGCCAGCTTCTTATCGCCGGTAGCCCGAGCCACATCTAAAAGGCAAAGCCAGGCGCTGCGATTCTGCGGCTCCAAAGCAAGCAAAGCACGGGTTTCCTTCAGACATTCGCCATAACGTTTAGAACTATACAGACCACCCATATAGTCGACACGAAATGCTCGCTCTTGCGGATAGCTGGCAATGAGACGACGAAGAATGATAAATCCTTCGTCATAGCGCTTCAGACACATCAAAGCCCAAGCCCTGGCGCTCTGTGAATAGGGATTATTCGGTGCGGTGCGCAGTGCATCCTCAGTAATCTTGAGAGCCTGATCGGTCTTCCTATTCAAAATCAAAACATGCACAAGCTCGCGCAGGTAAGAATACTTGCGATAGTCATGACTAAAGAGAAAAGCTTTTTGCAAATGTTCTTCCGCTTCCTCAAGCATGTCTTTCTCCATCAAGGCTACGCCCAAGACATAATGGGCAAAAGCGTCTTTGGGAGCCAGATTGACTGCCACCCTTCCTTCTTTCACTGACTGGTCAAGACGACCATTTTCCAGATATACGGCAGAAGCCTGCCGCCAGGGCTCTGCCGAAGATGGCTGTGCTTTCTTGCCTTGCTCATAGGCGGCAATTCCCTTATTCATAGCCTCTCTCTGACTGGTCTCGTCTTTTCCCCGACCGCATTCATAGTAGAGGTCGCCCAATTTTACCCAGGCTTTATCACTGTGCGTAAACTTGTTGGAGCATTGCAAATAAGCCCTTTCTGCGGCTTTTATATCTTGCAGTTTTTTATATAAATCCCCGATGGTCAAATAAGTATCTATATCATTGCCATTGACTAAAGAGGCTCTCTTATATAAAGCGATTGCCTGCCGCCAATCTTTCTCATTGCTCTTAATCAAAGCCATGGTGCGCAGGCTGCGAAAATGGAAGCGCGTCGGCGGAGGAAGCAGCGAACTCTCAAGGGTCTTGAATGCCAAACTGGGCTCTATGCCGCAATAATACTGAGCCCGCCCCAATATACCCCGTACTTCCGAAAGCGCTTGGGCGTTCTTGGGTGCCTGCTTGAGCGCAGTCTCGGCTAGAGAGAGCGCTTCTTTGCGACGACCAAGACCAAGCAAAACCCGCGCCTTCAAAGCCTGACAGCGATAAAAGTCTGGTTTGCGATCAGAGGCTATAGCAACAAGTTCGTAGGCTCGCTTATTATCTTTCAACTCCATACAAGCTTCAGCAAGGCCAAGCAAAGCTTCTATATTCTCAGGATCACCTTTAAGAATTTGACTATAAGCAAAAGAAGCAGCGCGAAAATCGAATTTTTCTAGAGATTTACGACCAGTGGCAAGGGCGGCCGGCAGCGACTCAGAGGCGCCGCTTTTGCTTGCTGTATCATGCGGGGAAGCAGGCTGCAGCGGCGCCGCCTGCCCGGCTTCTAAGCCAAAAACCAAGACTAGAGAGAGCCAGAAAACTTTCTTACAGTCGCGGGTCAACTGGCGCACTCTCCAAGGCTAAGACGGCAAAGACACATTCATGTATGCGGTGCAAAGGCTCGCCTCGGCTGAGACGGTCCAAGGCTTCAGCACCAAGTGCAAACTCTCTGGCGGCAAGAGATCTCTTCAGGCTAAGCCCTCTTTGCTTGAGCCTCTCTAAATTATGGGGCAGAAGATAATCAGCACCATATATGATGCGGAGATATTCAGAGGCACGACATTTTATTGCCGGCTGCAAGAGCCGACCATCTCTCACCATGACTGACCGGGCAGTTTGCCAATCAGGCAGATAGGGCTTAACCACTATACCTTCGCCTGCACCGGCCTCTCCACCTGATCCTTCACCTGACACTTCGCCTTTAGCTATTTTGCCTGTAATCTCTTCAAAAAACTGCATCGCTAGTCTTAGGCCTTCTTCACCGCCATCGCTATTGAACGGCGTCGGGCAGAGTCTATAGCGCGTTTTTCTAAAGATGCCGCTATCTATTTCAGCCAGCGGCGCCAACAACTTCATCTGCTCTAAATGATCTACAAAGAGCAAGCTCGTCTTTTCACAAGCTAAGATTTGAAAGGGCGCCACTTTCAGATCTTCCAAGCTCTCTACCGGCCAGCAGTAATGCCCATAGGCAGCGCGGAACTTTTCGGCAGCGTCAAACTCCAGCTCACTTCTTTCGGCAAGAGCCTGCAGTTCTTTACTATCAGGCAAACGCCGCAGAGCTGTCTGGGTGAGCTGCCGCTTCAGCCCTAGCACCACCTCGCTACTGGCGGCCACTGCTGCATATTGTTCTTGCAAAAGACCTTGAGCTTTAGCCGACCATGGCAAAAGTTCGCAGTCAATGAGAAACCAATCGCTCTTGAACTTTTCGAAAAGTTCGGCTTCAGCCAGAGCAGCCGAAATTCGCTTCAAAAGAGCTGTCTCAAGCTCAACTTGATCGGCATTAAAAAATGACCGACCACTGCGAGTATAGATCACCCCAAGCTTCTCTTCGCCGCCAAAACGGCTAGTGAAGCTCTCGACGTCTCGCCCCACCAAGACCAGGGCTCTTGAGCCCATATGCTTCTCTTGCAAGACCACTTGCTCTATTTGAGCCGCACCATAATAGGCCAAAGCTTCTCGTGGATGCTCCAGCAGATTGGCTTCTTTGCTTGTCTCGCCGGGCGACATCGTGGGCGGCAAATAAACCAAATAGCGCGGATGCAGAGCAAAGCGGCTCATTACTTCTAATGCAGCGCGGGCATTCTCTTCCTTAATCAAAAGATTTCCCATGAGACCGGTTTCGACTATTTTCTTACTGTTGGAACCAGGTATAAGCGCGTCTTCTATGCTTAAACCGTCTTGCTCAGACAAATCACCGGCAGTATCAGTTTTTGCTCCATGAAGAGGCTTAGCCGGCTCATAATATTGCCGCAAAGCCGGCACCGAGACCAGTTCATTTTCAGGGTAACGCAGAGCCGTCAGTGAGCCGCCGAAGACACAACCAGTGTCGATACAGATTGTATTGTTCAACCAGGCGGCTTGAGAGGTAGGGGTATGACCGTAAACAACCCTCGCCTTGCCGCGATAATCAATCGCCCAGTTATAGCGCACCGGTAAACCATATTCATCGGTTTCACCGGTGGTTTCGCCATAAAGACAAAACTCGCGCACTTTACCAGAGCTGCGACCTTGATAGGCTTCTTTCAAACCGGCATGGGCCACCACCAAGTTACCGCCATCCAAAACCAAGTGACTGACCAGCTTTTCGATAAAGATAGCAGCACTGTCTTTATAGTCTTGGCTGAGAGGCTCCAGCTGTTCTAAAGTTTCGGCCAAGCCGTGGGTAATGCGCACTTTCTTACCGCGCAACTTTTTGAGAAGCTTGATGTCGTGGTTGCCCGGCACACAAAAGCCATGCCCGGCATCAACAGTATTCATGACCAAGGCTAGAACCTTGTCAGAAGCAGGGCCGCGATCGACCAGGTCGCCTAAGAAAATCACACGACGTCCTTGACTATGGCGATAAACCGGCGCATCCACTTCCGACTGCCGGGGCTCAATTCCGGCTTCGGCTGCACTTATAGGCTCATAACCAAGTTTCGCCAAAAGACTCGTCAGTTCATCATAACAACCATGAATATCGCCGATGATATCAAAGGGACCGCACTCCTCTTTGCGGTTGTTCCAAAGTTTGCTGCGCTTTATCTCTATGTTCTCGACTTCTTCAGGGCTCTTCAGCACATAGACCTGCCGAAAGCCTTCATCTTTTAGACCAGAGAGTGACTTTCTTAGAAAAGCTCTTTGTCTGCGCACCACATGGCTGCCAAAGTTGCGATCGTTTCGTTGGCTATTGCGTTCGTGGCAGAGGGCGTCGGGCATATCGAGAACAATTGCCGCAGTCAAGCAATGATTAGCACGAGCAAGATCAAGCAAGCTCTTGCGATCTTCTTTTTGCACATTGGTGGCATCTACCACTGTAAGCAAGCCGGTCTTGAGACGTTTGTCGACAATAAAATGCAAAAGTTCGAAAGCATCACCAGAAGCGGCCTGGCTATTTTCATCATCACTGACCAAGCCGCGACAAAAATCGGACGAGACAATTTCGGTCGGCTTAAAATGACGCTTGGCAAAAGTAGACTTACCCGAACCAGAAGCACCAATAAGCAGCACAAGCGAAAGCTCGGGCAAATAGATTTTTCTAGCGGTCTCTCTATCTAACAATTCTAAATACCCCCATCTGTGTGGGCGCGCCTACTTCTTCGTCGACTAATCCGATTGGCTGAAAACTGACATCGTAGCCAAAGCGCTGAGCTTGCTCTCGGCACCAGTTTTGAAACTGTTCTCGATTGAATTCGAATCTGTGGTCGCGGTGCCTGAGCTTGCCGTTTGCCAGAGCGGCGAAGCGTACGTTGTATTCGATATTGGGAGTGGTGACGATCACTAAAGCAGGGCGAGCTTGACGAAAGACAACTTGGCTAAAAGCGTCCAATCTATTGTTGTCTATATGTTCGATTACTTCTATGCAAGTGGCGGCGTCAAAGCCTTTCAGACGTTTATCTTTATAGGTGAGAGAACCTTGAAACAACTCCACTGCCTCATTCTGGCGCAAGCGCTTGGCGGCGGTGGCAAGAGCGCGATGGCTTACATCCATGCCCACTAAACGTTCAAAACGCTTATCGCTAGCCAAGCTTCGCAAAAAGCGCCCCTCGCCGCAACCAAGATCTATAATTCGTTTAGCCTGAGACTCAAGCAAACAATTGAGCACGGCATTGTGTCGCATCTCACTTAGAGAAATGCGCTCCTCTAGACTGCTCTCTTCTTTTTCGTCGGCTTCATCATCAAGAGGCTGAGCCTCACCATCGCTGAGGCGAGAAAGCGCCAAATCGGTAAGTTGCCGACGGTGCCGCAAATAGCGCCGAGTGATTAGCTCCTTGAGCGGATGGACAGCCAACCATCCGGCACCATGACGCAAAAGCTTCTCCACTTCTGCGGTGTCGACTTGATAATGTTTGTCGTTATCGAGCACCGGCGCCAAAACATAGATATGACTCAAGAGAGAGCTGAGGGTGGTCTTCGCTTCCAGTTGCAAACTATAGTATGGGCTTTTGCCCCATTCGGGAAAACGCGGGTCGAGCATATAACCCTTGGTTTTGACACTATAGCCCAGGGGGGCAAAGATATCGTGCAAAAATTGCTCGCCGGTTTGAGAGGGGCTATAGACAACATCTAGAGTGGCGCATAGATCAAGAGCTTTGTCGACCAGTTCGGGACGCTCTTTGCTGCGCCCAGCCAGAGCCGAGCCGAAGACCTGTGCGATAGCCACAGAAAGAAAAGAACTGGCACAGTAAGGTCTATCGTTGACATACTGAGAGAGAGCAAAACCGCTGTCTTTACTTGCATTTGCTTGGCGACATAGAGCCAGGCTGTCCACTTCCAAGACCAAGGCGCATTGGCAATAGTCATCACTGCTTTCAGGATAAAAAACCTGCGCCTTGCCGAAGCTCAAATCAAAACTTTGAACGCTACTAGGATTTTTATGAAGTAAATAGCCGAGATCCGATGCCGGACCTGTTTTAGATGCAATTGTCAAAATCATGGGGAACCAAATTAGAAGGAGAAGAGGAATTCCAGGTCTTCCTGAGTGAGCTCTTTAGCTACACTTTCATCGCCACCGATAACCAAGTCGGCCAGTTCTTTCTTCTTCTGTTGCAAGGCTAATATTTTTTCTTCCACCGTGCCTCTGGTGATTAGCTTGTAGTTGAAAACATGCCTGGTCTGACCAATACGATGGGCTCGATCGGTGGCTTGGTTTTCGACAGCGGGGTTCCACCAGGGATCGTAGTGTATGACATAGTCGGCGCCGGTTAGGTTGAGACCGGTGCCGCCTGCCTTCAAGCTGATAAGAAAGATTGGAATCTCGGGCGTAGCATTGAAACGCTCAACGCGATCAAGTCTTTCTTTGGCAGGAGTCTGACCATCTAGATACTCATAGGTATAGCCATTCTTTTCCAGCTCTTTTCTGATTATAGCCAGCATTTCAACAAACTGACTAAAGACCAAAATTTTATGCCCTTCATCGACGATTTCACCGATCATATTGACCAAGGCATCGAGCTTAGAAGACTGATTGACCGGCTTATCGGTGGGAGATTTGAGCAGGCGCGGGTCGCAACAAACTTGACGCAGGCGCAGCAAGGCAGCCAGCACCGAGAAGTTGGAGCGCTTGATGCCTTTCATGGCAATCTCGGGGAAGACTTTGGCGCGGCATTCATCTAATACGTCTAGATAGAGCGAACGTTGCTCATCATCCAGTTCGCAGAGATGAATAATATCGGTACGGTCGGGCAGTTCTTTCTCGACTTGGCTCTTGAGACGGCGCAAAATAAAGGGGTGGACTATCTTTCTCAGTTTCTGGCCGGCGCCATCCAAACCTGCTTCAATCGGTCTTTCAAAGACTTCGTTGAAATCTTTGTAGGCACCAAGGAAGTCGGGCATGAGGAAGTCGAACAAGGACCAGAGTTCTTTCAGACGGTTCTCCACCGGCGTACCGGATAGAGCCAGACGGTGGAAGGCTTTCAGACTCTTGGCTGCTATGGCGCCGACTGATTCTGGGTTTTTGATGTTCTGGGCTTCGTCTAAGATGAGAAACTCGAACTGAATATTTTTGAGCTGCTCATAGTCTCGCCTAATGATACCGTAGGTGGTGAAAATCACCTGGGGCTTGCCGGGTCCGTCCTTGCTGAGCTTAGCCAAAAGCTCGCCGCGATCACGACCGAGGAAGAGCGCAGTCTTGAGAGCCGGTGTAAACTTAGAAGCTTCCGATAGCCAGTTGTAGACCACCGAAGTCGGCGCCACCACCAGTGAAGGCGCTCTATCGCCTTTACCGTTGGCATAGTGGGTCAAAAGCAAGGTGAGAGCCTGGATGGTTTTACCCAAACCCATATCGTCGGCAAGAATTCCAGCCAAACCATACTCTCTCAAGAACATCAGCCAATTGCAACCTTCCTTTTGATATTCTCTCAACTCGCCTTTGAAAGAAGAAGGAATCTTGAGGGGCGGCAGTTCTCTGAAATGATGAATTTTGTGGATGAAATCTTGGAAGCCTTGATCGGCTTCAATTTCTATCTCATGGGTCTCAAGAGCATGCAAGATGGAAAGAGCTTGATAGAGAGGACGGGCACTATCTTTGCTTTGACCAATACCCTTAAGCAAGCCGAGCAAAGTAGTGGTGGGAATGCGCACAAAATCTGAACCGATGCGCAGATAATTGCGATTCTTGAAAAGCACTTCGATGACATTTCCGAACGGCACTTCTTGGCCGTCTGAAAGGCAAAGCAGATCAAAGTCGAACTTGAAAGAGTCTTTCTTTAGTGAAAGCCTGGCTTTCAGGCACATCGGCTCTTTGCGCACTCGGCAATTGACCAATTGTTCAAAGCCGCTGATATCCCAGTCTGAGACCTGCTCTGACTGTAAATGGAAAAGTACATCGTAAGCCGGTTCTTCAATAAAAGAAAAGCGATCGGCCACGGTGCGCACCGGCTGCATATTAGTGAGGAAGCGCCGCACCTGGTTTTCGAGATCCCACTGACGCTCAACCCAGACACTCTGCCCGCTCTCTGAAATTGTCCGGGTGAATTTTTCTGATTCCACCGCACTGGTTTCGTCACGCGACTGTAAGACCAAATTGCCATAACGAAAACCAAGCGATACTTCAAGAGAAGCAGCCTCTCCGCCGTTCTTTTCGCGGGCGCCGCCAGCCGAGCCGGAAGAGCCTGAACTAGATATGATGGCACTGCTTGACCCACCGGGCATCTTTCTTTCAGAAAGCCTTATCACCACCTGCGGTGGCTCGGTGATGGCAATCGGGAAAGGTGCTGTGGTCTCATCGAATATGACCGGCATGCGCCTAAGCAAAACAGGCAGGTCGACCGATAAAAATTTGGGCACATGATCGAGCTTGACGGTCATGAAGCCGTATGAATCAAAATACTGAAAAGATCGATGAATAGCGCTCAGATCGATGGGATAGAAAACATTGTTGGCCAAAACCCAGGAAGTCTGCCCCATAAAGAAGACCGGGTGCTCAACCGCCTCTTCCGCTCCATCGGGACCTTCCAATATGCCTTCCAACTTCAAGAGAAGCTCGCCGCTTTCAGTTTCAGACAATACCGCCCGTGGTGTAAGCGGCTTTTCACTAAAGCTCACTTCTTGACCGTTTGTTGTATTGATCAAGCGAGCACAAAGACTGAGGTGCCCGATGACGGCGCCTTCTTCGCCGCGTGGAATGCGGTGGCCACCGGCGGTGCCTTTGGTGGTCTGAGGCAAGGAAGTGAGATATTTTGCCAAACGCCAAATGCGCGACTCTTCCGGAAAGAAATTGAGAGTCTCAGGCGGTACCTTGAGAATATTGACTTTGCCTTGAGGCTGAGGCGGCACATCGCCGACAATCATAGCCAAAGGCTTTTCCAAGACCAAAAGCCCAAGCTGAAAATCACGGCTTGGCGGTTCTTTGCCTTCACCAACTTGATCTTTAGGATCATCAAGCAATTCGCGAGCCTTAATTGCTTTCTCTTGCACCGGCTCTTTCTTCTCGGGCTGGTCTAAGAGGTCAAATCTAATACCAGGATTATGCCTGGCTATATGAGTCAATAGAACCGCCACCGAATGTTTGCAAACTTCTTCGAAATAAGGGCAGGAACATTCAGCCTTGAAGACTTCCGGACTTTCGATGGCAACAGTTATTTTGTAAGGCTGCGGCTCTGAGCCGATGACCAGAGCTTCTATACTGGACACACCTTCGTCTTCGGTATATTTGAGAACTTTCTTGCGGCGGTAATACTGCACACCGCGTCGATAAACCGGTTCGCTACTGGCATCCTGCACAGCCTGAAGAGTAAGTGCGATTTTCTTTCCAGATACTTGCTTCATTAATTTGGCGGAAACTTCCTTCCTGAAAGTTCATCCAGTCAGTATAGATGACCGCCTCAGAGCGGTCGGGCAGAATCTTTCTTTCCTGAAAGTTCCACTTTGCTCCATAGCTTAGCATGACTTACACGGGGTTTGTTTACCCAGGTTAACGCGGGCTCATGTCAATTATTTCGGTCACCGGTCCCTCAGCCCCAGCACCAGCCGGTGCGTGAGAGTTGGCATTGAGCGAGGGGGGCGAAGCCTGGGCGCGGTTGAAGGCATTCTCGACGATGCGCCGCATTTCAGACTGCCTGTCTTCTAGAGCAGAGCAATAGTCTTGCAGCACATCAGCCTGGCTGCGCAAGTTTTTGGCGTTCTCATTGAGAGAGGGCAAGAGTGACTCTATTTCTTCCAAAATAGAACCCGGGGGCGCCACAGGCGGACGAATCTTAAATTGCGAAACTTTCTGATTGTTCTGACTGGGCTGTTGGTTTTGCATGCCAGAGACAAAGCCGCCGCCCGCAGCCGGGTCAAAGTTGTCTTCTACCCCAACAAGAGATTCTTTCAGCCTTTCGAGCGATTGTTTGAGACCGAGAGCACGCTTGTAAGCCTGGTCAGCTTCTCTCTCCAGCCAAACCTTGCGTGCCTTTTGTGTAGCCAACTCGGAGCTTAGACTCTCCAGAGCCTTTTTCCTTATATCGAGCTCGCGACGCATGTGTTCAAGTTCTTTCTGCTTCAATTCAAGACCTCTACGTCTTAAATAGACCAAAAGCAGCACAGTGCAGGTAAAACCGAAGGAAAAACAAGTGATATAGCAGTAACCGCGCTTAGAACCGGAAAGTTCAAAGAAACCTTTGAACATGAAATTGGTTAGATCTTCAAAGAAGCTGGGCGGTGCTGAACGCAAATAATAGATGCGGCCAAGCACCCTGGTGCCGGGCTTGAGAGCGCCCACTTTGTTGGCGGCGACAGACCGCGGCGAGGCATGAGCATAGAGCGGTTCGAGCTGCGGCGGGTCGGTGATTAAATCGTACGGCTCGCCTTCTTTCAAAAGGCTGTCGGCAGCGGCTCGACCTTGCCAGGACTCTCTCTTGTAAATCTTTTCGGTCTTATAGAGAACGTTCTCACCGGAGGGATCGGTGATCACAATGCCGAATAGTCCAAACGAACAGTCTAGGGTGCGCTGAATCAAATCACCGCGATTGGAGAGAATCATCTGCGCCAAAGTAGGCGGCAGAGTGTGGTGCAAAAGATTGAAATCAGTGGTCTGCACCCGATGGATGGTGCCCATCCAATAACTATGATAGTGAGCCTGACAGACAACCAGCCAGAGACAAATTCCGCCTAAGAGAATAGACGGCACTATGACGCGGTTCTTCAGTGAAAGCAGTATTTTGTCCATCGGCTCGCTTTAATCAACCAAGCGAAGTCTACACCCATATTTTGTATTCGTACATACGGCTTTTCCCAGCTGTAATTGTTGTCTAGACTACAAAGTTGCAAAACAAGCGCAAATAAAACCAAATGAAAGTTATAAGACTCTGGCAACCGGGTATCAATAATTTGTGGTCAATTAGATGGAGGTCAGCCTCGGTTGTAAGCGGTAATTTACTTAGCTGAGAGCACTTGTTTGCTCCGACCAAGTAAGCAGCCCTTATCAACCAAATCTTTGAGACAATTCGAACAAATCTAGACAGTACCAAGCAAAAATATCCAGATCAATCTGGAAAGCTACCCGTAAGGGTCTTATGCGAGCCGGGCTTCACAGCCCGGCTTTCTTGCCTGGCACAAGCGCAGCAATTGACATCACCGGCAGTACCAAAATCGGCAAGCGGCAAAAATCTCTCAGTCAAGAGAATAAAAAGGGCGATAAACCCTCGTTAGTTCGAGGCAAGTAATTGTTAGAATCTATAGAGAAAATCTTTGGAGCAAGATGACAGAAGGCACCCCTACAGCTAATGCCGCCCCCCAGAATCAACCCTTGAGGCTGGGTGATTTGCTCACGAGCGCCGGGCTCTTGAAAGCAGAAGAACTGCGACAAGCCATGCTGATCGCCAAGAGCCAGGGACTGCCGGTCGGTCGTGTCATCATCATGTCGGGCTTTATGTCTGAAAACAATCTGCAAGCAGCGGTGCAATGCCAGTCGCTTCTCAAAGACGGCATTTTGAGCGCCGAGATTGCAGTAAATGCCCTGCGCACTCTTCATCGCGAAAATATCAGCCTCGATGAAGCCTTGCAAAAACTCTCGGTCAATCTCAACCAAAGCGGCAACAGCACTAATAAACTCGGCGAATTGCTCATAGAAGCCGGCATCTTGACTAAGGCACAATTGGACGACGCCCTGGCCCACGGCAAGTCAAGCGGACTGCCGCTTGGTCGAGTCTTAGTGGTGACCAACATAATCTCCGAACAACTCTTAGCTTCGGCTCTCAATGCTCAAATTTTGATACGCGACAAACGGGTCGAGCGCGAACAAGCGATTAGCAGCCTGCGTGCCGCCAAAGATAGACAGATTCCGCTTGAACAAACCCTGGCCGAGAAAGGGCTCAATCTCAATGCCGAAACAGTGAGATTGGGCGAACTGCTTGTCATGGCCAAGTTGCTCGACGAGCAAAAGCTCATGCAGATAGTGGAAATGGGTCTAGTGAAAGAGCAACCCATTGGTCAGGTCTTGGTGGAAAGTGGTCTGGTTTCAGAAAGCCTTCTGCAACTGGCTCTTTCGGTGCAGACTTATGTAGCTTCGGGCAAGTTGCGCAAGAGCCTGAGCGGACAGGTCTTAGAGATTGTCGCCCGTGAAGGCATTTCGGTCGAAACCGCGGTGGAGCGCATACAGCCTGACAAGCAGCAGATAAGCAATAATTTGCCTCTCTATCAGTTTTTGCAATTAGCCGGTGTAATTGGTCCCAAAGATATAGAAGACGCTCTCAAAGCCGGTTCTCGCAATGCCCAACTGATGGGACAGATGCTTTTGCTCACCGGCGCCATCGACCAGAACTTACTGCAAATCGCCCTCAAGTGCTCTGAACTAATGGCCCAGGGTATCTTGAAAGCAGAGCAAGCAGTGATTGCCCTGGGTATTTGCTGGAAAACAAAAGGCAGCCTGGAAGACGCTTTCAGACAATTGGGCTGGAGTCCGGCGATCATTGCCGCAGCCTTTCCCAAGGAGCCCCAGAGCGCTGCCAGCATAACCGTTGCCGGTACACCAGCGGCCTTTCAGCCCACCAACCAAGGACAACCCCATCAATCGCCCTTGGCGGCAGCCCTCTCTAAAGGTCGCATGGGTGACTCAACCGCTTCCGGTTTGCCTTCAATAAGCCAGGGTGATCCCAAGAAGCGCTCTGACAGAAGGGCCGATGCCACCGCCGCTGCCCTACCGGCTCTAGCCATGCCTGGGCAGCCGGCTTTGAATCTTTTGCACGAACTAGAAAATACCGGCGACAACCAACCGACAATTAGAGCCGAACTAGGTCATGGCGACCGAGCCGGGGAAACCACCGGAGACAACACCGCCATATCAGGCTCATCTGATAGCAATCGCAAGAAAAAGCTCTCTGAACTGATTCCGCAGATTAAGAACCAGGGCTAAATAGCTGAAATCTCTGAAAAACCAGATTTCAACAAGGCAAATATGGTAAAAATTAGCCACTAATTCGCAATCAGGAATTAAGTGGAGCCGCCTCGCTTTCAAGAGGAGCGGTTCTTGTCCCCACAAAATCTGTGTTGCACAGGAGTTTTCAATGCTTCAACAAAAAATTTCGTACAAACCTTATGCCAAACATGACTTCAGCCATCTGAGCGGTTTGACTGGTATTTCAGACAAGACCCTTGAGATCCACTTGGCTCTCTATGCCGGTTATGTCACCAACACCAACACCCTGAACGAAAAGGTGATTGAGCTTACCGAAGCAGGCAAGAGCGGCACCCCCGAATATGCAGAATTGAAGCGTCGCTACGGCTTCGAATACAACGGCATGAGATTGCACGAGTACTATTTCGGCAACCTTAAAGCTGGTGGTTCAGAACTGAAAGAAAATTCTGAAATCGGCAAAGCCATCATTGAAACCTACGGCTCTATAGAAGTTTGGAAAAACGACTTCTTCAAAGTCGGCGGCATGCGTGGTGTTGGCTGGGCTATCCTCTTCCAAGATCCCGAAACCAAAGTGCTCTCCAATCACTGGGTCACCTTGCACGAAGAAGGCAATATCGCCGGCTTCAAGCCGATTCTGGTCATGGACGTATGGGAACATGCCTTCTTGCTCGATTACAAACCGGCTGAGCGTCCCAAGTACATCGAAGCCTTCTATGCAAACGTAGACTGGGCCAAAGTCGAATCTAGACTGATCAAATAAGCGCTTATTGAAAGCTTAAGCAATCGAGGAAAGAGAGGGCAACCTCTCTTTTCTTTTGTTGCCCGGCCAACACATGAGAAATATTTGAAGGGTTTTGTCCCTATTTGAGGCTGCAACTGAGCAACAATTCAAGACTTCCCCACTTGAGAACGCTATTCTTACTAGATATTAGTGAAGGTGTCGGCGATTAGTCAGAAAGAGGCGAAACAGTGAAGACCCCAGGACCGGGCTTGCTAGATAGAGTCTTGAACGAGATTTTCGAAAGAGAATTGAAAGCGTACGCACAGCCTAAGCAAATCAAGACCAGCCCAGATATGCCAAGCGAATCGGAAGTGAAGCAAAGCGCCGCTGTCTTTGGCGAAGCGCAAACTAAAGCTGAAACTAAATTTGAACCTAAAGCTGAACCTAAATTTGAAACCAAAGCTGAAACCAAAGCAGAAACTAAATTTGAGACTAAAGCCGAAGCAGAGCTTGAAACCATAGCCGAAAGCGAATCTGAACCAAAAGCTGAAAGCCCAGAGGCTAAGCAATGGTCTAGCGCTAAGAACCAAGACAATTGGGATGATGCCTGGGACTGGGCTGATGCCGAAGAAAGCAGCAATGAAGATGAAGAAGGTGACTGCGTCACCCAAAGACCATGGCTTTCCATCCCCGAAGCAGCAAGGGTTTTAGGCAAGTCGCCGCGGGCTCTGGAAAGATGCATACTGGGACGCTGGGGCAACCGCTTACCCGAAGGTTGGAGTGCCAGAAAGGTAAGAATCGACGGCAATGATGAATGGCGGGTCGTACCACCGGCAGGTTATCGCAAACACAGTCGCAAATCGGCTCAGAGCCGAGTGGAAACTTATACAAGTGATTTAGACACTACCGGCGACACCAAAGCCAGTAAGTCATCCAAAGAACAAGATAAACAAGACAGTATTCAACAAGAAAGAAACCAGCAAGAAAGATTTGAAGATGACGCCCGCATCAAACAAGAAGAGGTAGAGAGCATGCCGAACAAAGTCCTCGAAGATGACATGTTTGGCTCTTTAGAAAAACTCTTTACTTCGGCATCAAAACTGGCGCAAAAAGAGCTGGCCTCGTTTGTCAAAGGTCGCAAAGAGAAAACCGAAGTTTTTCATGCCCCGGTAGAAACCATAGTAATCGACCGCTCGGACGAAGTAGAAAAGCTCTTGCGTGAATTGGCTCAGTGCCAGAAAGAGCTAGCCGCCGAAAGAAGAGCCCGTCTGGAAGACTTGAAGCTCATAAACGAGATGCAAGGTTCTATGCGCTTACTGGAAGACCACTGCCGCGAAACCAGGACCCTCAAGGAAGAGCTGGTGGAAGCCCAGGTTCTTCTTATTGAACACAAGAAACAGTATCAAGAATTTCTACAGTTGCCATGGTGGAAACGACTGTTTCATAAGAAGCAAGCGTAGTAAGCTTAGGGAAGCTCTGACTTTCCCTTTGGAGTTTATCTATGTCTACAGCCGACAAACGTTTCAAAATCACCTACTGCACCGAATGCGGCTATCGCGACCGTGCCGACAGTTTAGCCACACAGCTCGAACAAGAGCTGAAAGCTGAATGTCAGATTCAACCGGCCGCCGAGGGTGTTTTTGAAGTAGAAGACAACGGCGTTCTCATCTTTTCTAAAAAAGCCTCAGGCAGAATGCCGGAAGATGGTGAAGTCTTGAAAATCATCAAAGGACTTGCCGAAGGTCTCAGCCTGGAAGAAGCTCAGAGCGTGGCCGGTCCGCCGCCCAGTGCCATCCTGGAATGGTTCTTCAGCTTATTCCGCGCCCCATCCGATTCAAATAAATGACAGAACACCTTCAGATAGCAATTGACGGACCGGCAGGCGCCGGTAAATCTACAGTAGCAAGAAAGCTGGCCGACAAGCTGGGATATCTATATATAGACACCGGCGCTATGTACCGGGCCTCCACCTGGCTGGCCCTTAAACACGGACTATCTTTGCACGACGGACCGGGCATTGCCGCACTGGCGCGCCGCACCGAGATTTTATTGGCGGCTGCCGATGAAACATCAGACGGCAAAATTAGGGTTTATGTCGACGGCGAAGAGATAACCCGCGACATTCGCACCCAAAAGATGTCTGAGCAAGTTATCCCGGTGGCTGCTCTCAAAGAAGTAAGAGAAGTCTTGGTAGAAAAGCAGAAAGAGCTGGCACGCCAGGGTAATGCCGTGCTGGACGGCAGAGACATTGGCACAGTGGTCTTGCCCAAAGCCGGCTTGAAGATCTTTCTGACCGCCTCAGCCGAAGTCAGAGCCGGCAGAAGGCTGAAAGAATTGAATGCCCAAGGTGAAAACCCAGACTTTGAAGAATTGCTCGCTCAAATTAAAGACCGCGACCATAAAGACCGCACTCGCGAAGTCTCGCCCCTGACGATGGCTGATGATGCCATCGAAGTGAGCACTGACAATCTCAGTATCGACCAAGTGGTGGATAAGCTTCTTGTACTGGCCGAGGGAGCCAAACGCTCAGCTGTCTAATTTGGTGCTTTTGTAGTTCGGCTATTTTGTAGTTCAGGTCTTTCGTAGTTTTACTGATGACCACTGGCTAAAATCTGTGTATTGATATAAGCATGCAGAACCAGTCAGGCAATGATCAAGAGAAGCATGACCGCCCCGAAAAGGACGGCAAGAACTTTGCCCAAAATTCGGGGCTGCCTGGAATCATAGATTTATTCAGTCGTCCGGGTGGGGTAAAGCTCACCAACCAAGGCAATAAAGAGCAAGAAAAGTTGCCGCCGGTGGGCGTGGCCAAAATGCTGCCAGACGAAAGCATTCAACTCAATCTAAAAGCCCATACTAAAGACCTGGAAGGCGAAGCTGAGCTTATTTATCGTCCGGGTGACAAGGACTACCAGGACATACTGAAACACCTAGGCGGGCTCACTCCAGGTGAGACAAAACTGGTGGCGCCTTTTCAAGATCCCAAAGACCAAAAAGATCAAAAAGACCAGAAAGACCCTCAAGACAAAGTCGACCCCAAAGATGGCACTGACACTGGCAAACCCGGTGCGCTGGACCAGCCACCGCCACCGCCCTCAAAGCAATTCAGCGACAAGGTGAACGATACCTACAACAAAATGTCGGATGACGTGCGCAATATAGTCAGTCGAGATGGCGCCACCTTGGTGCCCACCAGGCGCATCACCGACACACTGCCCGAATTGAAGGGGCAGAGACCCAGAGGTTGGCCACCGGGATCGACCTGGGATGCGGTTGACGGTGCCTATAGCCCGAGCAAGAAATTAATTGTGGTGGCGGAAGAAAAGGAAGTCAAACCAGGCATCTGGGCGCCAAACAACCGCACTGAAGACCTGGTCAGACACGAGACCGGGCATGCGGTCAATGCCGCCATGGACTATATCTCAGACGATGCCGACTTTCTCCAGTCTTATGAGGCAGAAAAGAAAGCCATACACCCAATCAATCAGAAACCGCTTGCCTATTTTTTGCAGGGCGGCGGCATCGGTGCAGACGAAACAGTGGCCGAGGCCATAGCGGCAAGCGAAGGCGGCGCCACAGGCGGACTACTCTTCGAAAAGAGCTTCACAGCCACAATCGACTTAATAAAGAAACGCATCCAAGCCTTTGCCGCGGCACCACCAAGCCCTGCCGGAGCAGCAAGCACACCGCCGCCTTGATGCTCGCCCTCAAAATTTAATCTAAAATCGAGTCTTTATCCCCCGGAGCTGCCACGAGTTAATCTTGGTAGTAAGTGGCATATAAATAATTGGGGTCGACAAAAAGATATACAAAGCGCTATTCTTAACAAGCTATAACAGAAGCCCCGTTTAATGTGCGACTTTAATCAGGTATCCGCCGATGGCAAGATTTTCTAATCGCGAAAAGAACAAAGCAGGTACAAACTCAGCTACTTTGCCGGCCAAAGCCGAACAAAGTAAGGCAAGCTCGGAAGTATCCGAGCTCAAGGCTATCTTGCAAGAAGCTTCCAAAAGGGCGCGATCCACTTCTCAAACCGGAAAGGGCACTGCGGGCGAACCTACAGTCATCGAGTTCCAAGGCAACCGCCCTTTTGTTGCCACCATTAATGGTGAGCTAGTGACAAGCATTCGCTTTCAATCGGGAAGGCTTATCGAGCTTACAGCCGCGCAAGGCAAAAATACTGTATACAAAGACAGTCAATCAGAATCAGTGCGCCTTACCCAACTGACACTCGATTTAAATGATGGCTCTATTTCATACAAAAGACAGATGGGCAAAGGCACCGCTCGCATTATCGAAACATTGAACGGCGCCAAATATGCCACCCTTTCCTTGGGTAAGGAAAAACGCGAAATCGAACTTAGTTCAGATAGAAGGCGCATTTTCAAAGGCAAAGAAGGCACAATGACTGTCTCTCCGGACGGCAGCCTGGTTAGCTTGCGTCCCAATGCCGGCGGTTCGATAGACGTCTACCCTTGGGTAAAGCTTGTCGCCGTAGAATTTCCAGATGGTCACAAACAGACCTTTTATGCCAGTGACTCCGAAGTCTCGATGCTGCGCAAAAATCCGGTCGGCTTCTATGTAAACTGGCTGCCCACCGACAAGCAAGGACACCACTTTGAGTGGGGCACCCTAGAGCTGGGTTAAACTGAAAAGGTCTAAGCCAAGTTATTGGATTTGCAGTTAATTTGAGCTTTGCTCTAAACTGGAGCAAAATCAATGTTTATCTTTGATTTTGCCCTTTCTCTTTTATATTAATTCGACCATCTCTGTCTTCACTTGGCATTCAAACTACTGGCTACTCTTTTCTTTTTCTTGACGGTTGGTCTCTCTTGCACAGCCGCCCAAGCCCAGATTGAGCTTTCGCCGATAAGACTGGCCGAGTCTTTACCCGACCCTGTACCGACCAATCAAAACGGTACAACCGCACATGCCTTTCAAATGTGGACACCGGTCTTCATAGATTTTCCTATGTCGCGGGGCAAGCGCCTGCGCGGCTATTTCGAAGCCAGCCCTCGCCTGGGCAATAACCTGAACGGCATGAGCCAACTTTTGATTCGACAAGCAATAGGCTACAGAATTTCCAAACATACCAGTGCTTATGTAGGCCATGTCTGGGTTTCAAATTATCCTGACCATACCCACGAGCAGCGAATCTTCCAACAATTCGGAGTCGGGCATGTGCTCTTCAAAAGACTGGAAGTTTTGCACAGAACCAGGCTGGAAGAACGCTTTATTCAAAATACTAATGGGGCCTGCTCGATGCGCGCCCGTTATCTTTTGAGATTCGCCCTACCTCTGAAATGGCGACTTTATGCCGTGGTTTCTGATGAGCTTTTCGTCAATTTAAATTCGGTAGAGAACGGTCCCTTGAGAGGCATAGACCAAAATCGTATATATGCAGGCATCGGCCGACAAATGAGCAATCAAGTGCGTATGGAAGTGGGCTACCAGCAGCAATATGTCAACGCCAGCGACCCGACCGACGATCGAGCCAATCATATTTTGATGACCCAGCTCTTTCTCACACCCTGAGCGAATCTAAATATAGAATAGCTCTCTGGCAATATCTTTATATTGATTTGTCTAGATAAATGCTAGAAATCTTCCGAGACTTCATCGCGGTTGAGCAAAAGTTCTACGCGCTGACAACGATCTGCCACCGCATCGGGCATGCCCGAAGCTCTGACATATTGCCTGGCTAGATCGAGTGTACGACGAATGCCGCGCACCACATCACCTTCATCATAAGGGGTAGCATTGCGGATGGCGTCCCAGTCGGCGCCTTGGGCCCACATCTGAGTCAGTCCGCAAAGATGAGTACCGATAGTAATTGGCATGTCTATATCGAAATCTTTTTGCTGACGCAAGAGACGGCGAATGATCTTTCCCACTTCCAGTAAGGCGATGTCTACCTGAGGACTGACCCTTACTTTCATATTTTCATTGGCGCGGCTGTCGTCACCCACCAAGGCGGTAAGGACCGCCGCCAATTCACTCGGTTCCAGTGTTTCAAACAGCCCAGACATGGCCACTTCGGTGAGGAACAGTTCGTTCTGCCCTCTGATACCGCTGGCGGTGCGCCCCAGGGCGGTGGGACGGTTGCCGTCCAGATAGCCCTCCATGCGCAAGATATTGGCAAGAGCCTCAAAAGTGCGCCAATAATAAGTGGTCTCGCGAGCCACCCGCTTGTCCAAATCTTTGATGCGCTTCTCTAGACTAGCCACTCTTTCAGTTTGCTTACTGCATTGTTTTTGCACCGGGCAACCATGACAGGGCATGGCATAGGCTTCTTTCACCAGAGACTGTATGCCAATCTTCATATCAGCCAAGGCATCAATAGCCTCTTGCCTGTTTTTGGCTGCCGTTCCTTTCAGACCTTTCTCCATCTGCTTCAGCTGTTTATGGCGGCTTCGCACATTTTCCAAACGCTTGGCATACAGTGAAAGATCGCCCGGTTCGGCTGGACAAAGCGGTGCCCGCAAACGCGGCAATTCACTTTCCCATTCTAATTTTTGGGCAAAGAGCGGCTCTAACTGATGGTTAATCAAGAACTGACCAAAACTGCGCTCAATTAAATCACGGGCATCATCTATGGTGTGACGCTCAAGCAAGTTGAGCACCATGCCATAAGAGGGCGTAAAGCGACTAGAGAGGGGATCAGCCTTGGCAGTAGCCAGTTTAGCAGCGTCTTCCACCGACTCGAAGGGATTATTGAGCACCACCACATGGCCGACTTCGTCCATGCCGCGGCGACCAGCTCTGCCGGACATTTGCAAAAACTCGGAAGCCATAAGCTCTCTATGCCCTTCATCAGATCGCTTATGAATAGAGCTGATCACTGTAGAGCGAGCCGGCATATTGATTCCGGCCGCCAAGGTTTCTGTGGCAAAAACCACTTTCAAGAGACCATCTTGAAAGAGCTTCTCGACCATACCTTTCCAACTGGGCAACATACCGGCATGGTGCACCGACATACCTTCGAGCAAGTAAGGCAAATGAGGATGAGAAGCCAGATTTGGATTGTCGCGAGTAAACATCTCCACTCGCTTCTTCAATTCACGTTGTTCTTCAGGCAAGAGTAAAGGTATACCCCGAGCCATCTTCATAGCTTCTTCGCAGCCGCGCCGTGAAAAGAGAAAATAAATAGCAGGCAACATATTGCGGGCCGACAAGTTAGCCAAGACATCGGCTGGATGGGTATAGAGTCCGCCCGGAGGACGGCGCCGCTTCTCGGTACGGACAAACTTCTTCTTACCGAAACGCGACTTCAAGAAACTATTGACGGCGCCGCCCGGAGCAAGCAGTGGATAAATTCGACGTTCACCAAAGTAATGAAAACGCAGGGGCACTGGGCGATAATCAGAAACAACCAGCTCAGTGGGACCATGGGTTTCATCTATCCAGGTGGTCAAGTCAGCGGCATTGGCAATGGTGGCGGAAAGTGCCACCAGTTGAATATTCTTGGGAGCGTAAATTATCGATTCTTCCCAGACAGTGCCTCTTTCGCTGTCATTCATATAATGGCATTCATCGAGGACGACACTGGAAACATTTTGCAAGTTGCGGCTGACATCACCAAGGATGGTGCCATAGAGCATATTGCGAAAAACTTCGGTAGTCATCACAACTATGGAAGCATCTCTATTGACCGATATGTCACCGGTGAGCAGACCGACTCGATCTTCACCGTATTTCTTGCGCAGATCGTAAAGTTTCTGGTTGGAGAGCGCCTTGAGCGGAGTTGTATAAAAACAACGACTGTTGGACATTAGGGCCATTTCCACAGCGTACTCGGCAATAACTGTCTTGCCCGAGCCGGTGGGCGCACATACCACGACACTCTTGCCATTCTCAAGATGCTGTATCGCCTCAAGCTGGAAATCATCTAGAGGGAAAGGAAAGAGTGATGCTACGTCAACTTGCACAGGTACCGATTTACTTTACTGATGGAAGAGATTTTGAAGAAATTACTCAAAGAGATTTTAGCAGCTATTGCAAATCGGTTTTCAGGAGAGCTTTCCCTTGAATTTGTCAGCCTTTCGCTTCGATACCAAAGATTACTGAAGAGATATGCACTTGAAATCAATTGAGAGGGAGTGATGTATAATTCTTGTGGTTGCGGGTTTTCTGCAGCTAAACCGGGACGTAGCGCAGGGGTAGCGCGCACCTTTGGGGTGGGTGAGGCCGGAGGTTCGATTCCTCTCGTCCCGAAATCATTAGCAAAAGCCAATAAAAACAAAGAAAAGGGCGGTGTTTATTACTGCCCTTTCATTTTGCAATACTTTCTTGCCGCCCTTTAGACCAGCCTAAAGAACTAGACAAAAGTCTGGCGACGTCTTCTATGCGGTAAGGGGCGGCCCTTGTGGGGGCAGCTGACATCATAACCGGCAAAATAAGTGCGGGGCAAAAGCTCCATCACACCGTCATTGCGTAAAGCCTTGAGTTGGGTCTCTACTTCAGCCAATTGCTCCAAGAGGCGAGCGGCATCTTCGGTCAAACCATTAGAAATGGCTTCCACACTCTCTCTGGTAATACTGTCGCGCAAATTAGCTTCAGCGTCTTTGCGGCCTTTGCGGTTCTGAAAATAAGCATCAACATCTATGGAAGGAATACAGTTGAAGACCGGATTGAGATGAACAAACTCTCGAATCTTGATCTTGAGAATGGCCTTGAGGTGGTCATCCAGCATTTCCAAAGGAACAACTGTGAATTCTGGTAAGTTCTGCATGAGGGCGGACCTCACTTCAAGAAATTGAGTAAATCGGCAAATGCCACAAGTGGAGAATGTTAGCAGAGATTAACCGATTGTCAACAGACAATCGGCGCCTCCGTAACAATTTAATGAAACTCACTGCATATCTAATAAAACAGATATCTACTTATGACTATCTTGCTGGCTGATGATCTCGCGAAGCTTCTTGAGAGCGCTGTGAACCGCCCTTGAGACCCCCATCTCGGACAAGCCGAGAACATATGCGGTCTCTTTCTGGGAGAGGTCGTAAAAGAAAACAAACTCGACTATCTGCCTGGTTCGCTCACCCAAACGCTTTAGAGCCTGGGACAAAAGCTCACGGTCTTCAGAGGCGCTAAAGGCGTCCTGATAGCGCCTGTCGGGAACCACCTCGGAAAGTGAGCGACGGTCATCGCGGTCGTCTTCTTCAGCGGCGCCATCGAGTGATTCGTAGTGTAAGCGCACTTCCCAAGACTGCTGCGCCTCTAATATATCGGCCACGGCAAAACCGCTATGTTCAGACAACTCTTGCACGGTGGGGGCTCGGTCCAAAGCCTTAGTCAGCTTCTCTTCCAACTGTGACAAGGCTGAATTCATCTCGGTGAGCCGCCTTGGTACTTGCACCAGTGAGCAATGGTCTCTCAAATAGTGGCGAATCTCACCCCTTATATAACAGGTGGCTAGAGTTCTGAAGCTGGCCGAGCGGGCCCTGTTGGGATCGTAATAGCGAATGGCCTTGAGTAAGCCGATAGAGCCGACTTGCACCAGGTCTTCAAAACTATCGGGTGAATATTGACTGTACTTACGGGCTATCTGCCGCACCAAAGGCATATGGTCACGCACAATCTCAGAGGGATCGCCGTCTGGAGCGGCATGCACCGCTTGCGGCGGCTCGGGCATATTGAGCCTAACGGCAAAGCCACCGTCCGGAGCGCCTTCCAAAGACAACTCCAGAGCTCTTGCAGATGGACCCAGCTGCGCCTGTCGCCCGGCAGCGGCGCCAGTCGAATTGGCATGATTAGCCGTTTTCGCCTGGCTATCACTCAATAAAACTTCACTTCGCGTCTGATTTTTTCTAGCCAAGGTCATTACTCCTTAGGTAACTAAGTAATGTGACCCTCGCGCCCCTGTGACGATATTCCCCTGACAACCCCTTTTTAAACCGATGCGCAATACTGGCGGCACTGCAAATATAATTAGACTGGACATCTAAAGAGAGTGCACGTGAAGAAAGCCACCAAGACATTTACCAGACTGAGAGTTATCTGGTCGCGAGTACCGGCGCAAAAGCAGCTCTTATACATGGGCCTGGCTTGTATAGCGGCTCTGGTCACCTTCACAGCCTGGGTCTGGGTGACCCGAGCCCAAGCTTCTATAAATGAATCGGTTAAGTTGTTCGGCCAGGGCTTGGCCGAAGCCCTGGCTCGCGGCGGTGCTGAAGCACTGAGCAATTCGGGCGATTTAGAGAGCCTGAGATATTACATTTTGACCCAGCGAGGCAAGCTGAAAACAATTGCCTACATCGTCTTCGAAGATAACGCCGGCAATATCTTGCTCGACCCCACCAGCAAAAAAGACCTGAAAGAAATATTTCCGGTCTATAAGCAGTACAAAGAAAATCCAGAAAACTTCACAGTGCCGGGCATTTATCCATCTCCGCCGGGCTATAGGTCGGTAACCAATATTGTCGTGCGCATGCACAAAAACGGGCAAGACCTCGGTCTTTGCTGGGTGGGGCTCTATAACGACCTTTTCACTATTTTGGGCACCCAACAAGAAACGACCAACTTTCTCATCACTATATTTTGTCTTGTGGGAGTTTTGGGTGCGCTCGGCGTCTGGGCCAACTACACCTTGATCAACGCCCCGCTGCGCACCCTTTCACAGGGGGCAAGCCAAATTGCCACCGGGCATTTCGGGCACCAGATAAAGGTGCAGCGAGCCGGCAAAGAAATCGACCAATTGGTCAATGCCTTCAACTATATGAGCAGTCGCTTGCAACTCTACGACAAGCACAATGTCGACAATTTGATGGCCGAGAGAAACAAGTTTATTTCTGAGCGCAACAAGCTTGAGCTTGTACTGATGTCTATCGCCGATGGCGTAGTCGTCTGTGACCGCGACAACCGAGTGCAAATCGTCAACCGCGCCGCCACTCAAATTTTCGACAAAGAAGCCAAAGACCTGCTTGGTAAACCGCTGGTGGTTTGCACCGAAGGTCCCGACCAGCCGCAGATCTGCCATATAGTGCAGCAATTCACCGACAGCAATGTAAACATCACTCCAGGCGCCATCGAGCCCATAGTGCAGCAATTGCAACTGGGTGAACTGACTGTGCGCTTGCATACGGCACCGATTTTCCTTAATAAGGAATTCCTGGGCTCGGTAATGATCATGCAAGATATCACCAAGCAGGCGGAGCTCGAGAAGATGAAGAACGAGTTCATGGCCAATGTTTCACATGAACTGCGCACACCCATTACCTCAATCAAAAGTTATGTCGATACTCTCTGCAATCATGGCGAAAAACTTGATCCGGATATCCATAGAGAATTTTTGCAAATCATCGACAACGAAGCAGACCGCCTCATGCACTTGGTCAACGACGTGCTCGAGCTTTCCAAAATCGAAGAAGCCGATCGCGAATTCGAAATGCTACCGATGGATATACATCGAGCTTGCGAGGCGGCGATTCGCTCTCTCAATTTGATGGCACGCGACCGCGGCATCGAATTGGCTTTCGAACAAACCGAGAATTTACCGCTCGCTAGTATCAATCAGGAATCAATTGAACGCGTCATCATTAACTTGCTCAATAACGGCATCAAGTACACCCCTGAAGGCGGCAAAATCACAGTCAAGGTGGAAAAGCATCAGGAAGGCGAAGTCGAGGAAGTGGCGGTGCACGTAAAAGACACAGGCATCGGCATACCCGATGACGCCCTAGAGCATATATTTGATCGCTTTTATAGAGTCGAGAAAAAAGTACACACCATCAAAGGCACCGGTCTTGGCTTAACAATTGTCAAGAAAATTATCGAAAAACACGGAGGCAGAATCACCGTTGCCTCGGCCCTCGGAGAAGGCTCTACCTTCAGCTTCTATCTGCCGGCACTGAGCCCTGAAGCAGTGGCCCGCTTAACCCAGTGGGAAGAAGAACCGGATCTGGTTTGACCCCTTTTCGACCGATAAATATTGAACTTGGAATCGCGCCCAGATTATCCATTTGACAGCCCTTGCATATACCCCAGAAATACCCCTTGCTTACTTTCCTAAATCGGGTGAACATTAGCAACTTATCCATTTAAACACTTAGTTTTCAAGCTGGGTCGTGCTATCATCCTTTCGTTGACAAGGTCTCTAAGGACTGGCGTCCGTGGGGATATCCATCGAAAGTGGGCGAGGCTAACGCCAAAGCCCATTAGGGAAGGAGGAAAAAGGATTGGCCAGAGCCATCTACCCAGGCTCTTTCGATCCCATGACTCTTGGTCACCTCGATATCATTCGTCGAGCCAGCAAGCTCTTTGATGAAGTGATTATGGCGGTGGTCGGCAATCCAGGTAAATCACCTTTATTGCCGATGGATATACGAAAGAACCTGATAGAGGAATCTGTAAAAGATCTAAGAGGAGTGAAAGTAGAAGAGTTTCAAGGCTTAACAGTTGATTATGCAAAAGCCACCAATACCACGGTTCTGATACGTGGACTGAGAGCTATCTCGGATTTCGAAGCAGAATTAGGTATGGCTCAAGCCAATAAGCAACTCTTTCCTGAACTAGAAACTATTTTTCTCATGACAAAAGCCGAGTATTCTTTTATAAGCTCCTCAACTGTAAAGGAAATCGCCCGTTTGGGCGGCGATGTATCACAATTCGTACCGCATCCGGTGAATGACTATCTAAGAGAGCATTTCAGCAGAGGCACCAAACAAAAATGACCATGATTACTGCACCAACAGTACAGGCAACCAACACATTCAAGCAGACAACAATCTATAAACACTTAGATCTGCTTGAGCATCTAATCGATGATGCTGCCGGTATCTACAAGTTTAAATTCATCAACGCCGACGATTTCCTCGACGTACTCGACAAAGCGAGAGCTCGCCTACCCGAAGAGTTGAGAGAAGCAGCCGACGTACTTGCTCAACGCGATGAAATAATCGCCGAGTCGCAGAGACGCTCTGAGCAAATCATCACCACTGCTCGTCGCCAAGCTGAAACCATGCTGCACGAATCAGAACTGCTGAAAGCCGTGCAGGCAGAAGTAGAACGCATTCGCAAGCAAGTAGTGCAAGAAGTCGAGCAAATGCGCCGCGAAGCCATTGCTGAAGCTGAACGCATCAGACTCGAAGCCGACGAAGATGCCGCCAAAATCAGAGAAGGCGCCGACCACTACGCCGAGCAAGTGCTCACCCGTATGGAGAACGACCTACAAGGTCTGGCCCAGCGCGTCACCGAATCACAGCAAATTGTCCGCAATGGGCAAAGACTTCTGGGCGGTGTCAAACGTCATGGCGTAATCTCGGCCGCTTCGGTCTCGGTTACAGCTGGACAAGGCGCTCCCATGGTAGGCGGCCCACTCACCATGCCGTCGGGGCTGAGTTCGCCACTGCTTTCGGGCAAGTTCGAGTAAGAAAACTAGAGAACCAACCTCTAAGACAAAGTACTCAACTCAACTCAACTCAACTCAACTCAACTCAACTCAACTCAACGCAACTCAAACAAGTAGAAAATTCAAGAAAGAAGACCGCCTAAGATTGCGCGGTCTTCTTTCTTTGTTTAGTTCAACAGCTTGTTGTTAATGTATGCTAAGACAAGTCTAGCCACCAACAAAGCATCAATACCCCGGACCTAAGTCACTAATATTCGAAAGTCAATCAATTGCTCTGCAGGAGACACAAATGTCCGGCACCAAAGGCGACAACAAATTTCCAACATTATTTGCGACCAGCTTCCTTTCGCTCTTCCTTGAGCTACTTATCATTCGCTGGCTATCTTCAGATTTCGTTCTATTCGGAGTCTTCAAGACTTTTCCACTCGTGGCTTGTTATGTCGGGCTCGGCACAGGAGTGGCCAGAGCCGACAAGTCTATCTTGAGGTTGGCACCGGCGGCCCTACTAATCACAATAATAGTCACCAGCCTCACAAGTTATGCCGGTTATGGTTACTTGCCCTTTCCATCCTTGAGCATCTACCAGTGGAACGAGCTGAGCTCTTCTTACGCTCTTTCAATCGAAGTAGTCAAAATGACTTTGCTCCTCATCTTGCTATTGATGGGTCCTTTCGCGGTCATGTTTTGTCTAGGTAATGTCATCGGACATTGCTTCAGTAAACTTCCTCCGCTAAAGGCATACTGCATCGATATTGCGGGAGCGATAAGCGGCAGCCTCACTTTTGCTCTGATGTCATTTCTGGGCGCGTCCCCACATGTGGAACTGCTCATCACGATAGCAGCCTTGTTCACTATTATCTGGGGAGTATCAGATTGGCACAAAAGTATTTTTCTTTATCTGCCATTATCGGCAGTGGCAACGCTAATACCTATTTCTAACGAGCATAATACTTTCTGGTCACCATATTATCGTCTCGATCTCCAAGAAATAAGCCTAGCACCGCAGTTCACGAAGAGCGGCAAGAACGAAGAACTCGGCATCTACCTCAACACAAACCGAGGCTTCTCGCAGAGCTACACAAACAACAATCGAATCGAGCTTTCAGAAAGCGGTGAAAAAATAGAGCAAGCCCGCTACCTGAAGAATTTCCTGCTGGTTCGTGAGCAATACTACGCCCTACCTTACAAATTTGCATCACCAAAAGAGGTTCTCATTCTGGGAGCCGGCACCGGTTCCGATGTAGCGCAAGCAGTCAAACAAGGCGTAAGCCAGATTGACGCAGTAGAAATAGACCAAACAATCATCAATCTGGCTAAAAAATACAATCAGTATGCCAATCACCCTAGCGTCCACTATTACTTAGACGACGGCAGGCGCTTCCTGGCGAGAACAAACAAGAAATACGACATGGTGATTCTAGCCTGCCTAGACTCAAGAGCCTTCTCAGGAAGCGGCTCTTCCTTGCGCACAGATTGTTATGTACATACCAAAGAAAGTTACAAAGACTGTGTCGAACATCTCAAACCGAATGGAATAATGGTCTTAAGTTTTGGTGCCTCTGTAGGTGGTGCATCAAACTGGCTGAGAGACCGCATCTACCAAACTCTTTTACAAGTAACAGGCTACCCACCGGCGGTATTCTCTGACGAAAAATCAGACTTCAACTGGCCAGCCTACTTTTTTATAACAGGCGAACCAATTCGCCAAAGCAATCTCAAAGAGCCTGAAAAATCTCAGAGCCAAGACTCATTATTCGCGCCAGAATCAACGCAGAATCAGATTAGCCCTGCAGCGAAAATGCAGAAAATCGGATTCAGCGAAATCAACATGAAAGCCGAATCAATACAAGACAATATTGTTCTTTCAGACGACTGGCCCTTCCTTTATATCAAGGACAAATCACTGGATTTACCTTATCTCTTTGTGCTGGCACTTTTCTCAGCAATAACAATTTACGTGGGTCGTGGGCTGATTTTCGGAGCGAAAAACCATGTAGACATACAGCTCTTTTACTTGGGAGCAGCCTTCATCCTGCTAGAACTGCAAGCCATATCCAGATTATCCCTAATTTACGGCGCCACTTGGATCACATCATCTGTTGTGATCAATGGCGTGCTTGTCATGATTCTTCTTGCCAATTGGTTTACTCTAAGAAACATCAATCTAGGCATGCGCAAACAATATCTATTACTGTTCCTCAGCATTCTCATCTCATTCTTAGCCCCGTCTTTTGCCTCAAAAGGTCTGGGAAGTTTGCACTCATTAGAAATAACTATCGCCACTCTGCTACCTGTTTTCGTTGCTGGACTAATTTTTGCAAGTTCATTCAAGGGCTCGGCGAATCCTTCTCGTTCATTTGCATTCAACCTGCTGGGCAGTGTTCTTGGAGGACTCTTGGAATATCTTTCCGGCTACATCGGAATAAGCAACCTTCTGCTGGTGTCTGGCGTACTTTACCTGCTCAGCTATATCAGCTGGAATAATGGGGTCAGTAAGACTAAAGCGACGAGCTAGTGCTCTGCATTCTATAGATGGCAGCAACTGACACGCTTGCGCGACCTTGCTGTCGAGGCAGGCAGGGTCATTGTTTGAGTTGTAGAAAATCGAATCTCTAAGGAAGATTAAATCTGGCGAAAAAATTGAACTTTTTGGCTCGAATGATCGTTTTAAGGATCAGGAAGGTCTTCAGAAAATTCTGCCTTTTTCTTTAAATCCAGAAATTCTCACTTAGAGAGGTGCGCCTATGAAAGAGCAATCATCGGAGAAGAAGTCAATAGACAAGTCAACCGTAGACCTAATGCGTCTTTATGTGGATCGATTACCTTACGATGTCATCTTCACGAGCCGAGATCTTCTCCCCTTCGCTTCTCGTAATTCAGTGGATCAATTTACTTCTAAGTCAGTGAAAAATGGCTACTTAGAAAGACTGACGCGAGGTGCATTCAGAAAGCTGCATCCTGATATACAACTGCCAAGGCCAAGCGAAGCAGAAATCCATTTCGTAAAGAGGCAAGCCTTCGCAGGAAAGCTTGTAGCCAAAGACAAACCTAGCGAATTTCTATGCAGGCAATGCTCACACAAACCCGAAACGACTCAAAAAGCAGCCCTCCTAGACAAACAATACTTCGGCGATGGGCACTCCTCATCTTTGGAATTGACACAACACAATAAAAGAGCCAATAGAAAAGGCATGGCTCCTAGAAAACTAGCACTATGTGATACCACTCTAGCACTCGCCCTCAGAGATTTATGGCTGCTCGGCAGAAAGCTCTGCACAATCGACAAGGTTCAGTGCATGTTAAGCAGATTCACCTATCGAGACCTCATTCCACTGACTCGATATAGGAAACTCATTCCTCAGTGGCTCGGAGAGATGATTCCGTTCTACCCAACTTCGGAACTGGTAAAGATGATTCCCCAACCTTGCCCCTCTAGGAGGTACTGATGCCAATAAAAGGCATCGGAATTGTCAACAAGGCTCCGCCCGATGCCCTGCTGCAGATTACTTCTCTTGGTATGGCAAGTCACCAAACAAACAATCAACCAAACAAACAACCAACCAACCAACCAACCAACCAACCAAACAATCAACCAAACAAACAAACAAACAAACAACCAACCAACCAACCAACCAACCNACCAACCAACCAACCAACCAACCAAACAAACAAACAAACAAACAAACAAACAAACAAACAACCAACCAAACAACCAACCAAACTAGCCAAGACCATGCAAAACATAAGTAGGTTAAGGACTAAGCCTTGCCAAGAGACTTAAATCAGGCAAGGATAAAACAGGCGCGGTAAACTATATGTTCTTGCTCTTCAGGTCTTGTCGGGAGCCTCAAATCTTGTTGCCTCAAAATTTCAAACATAGAACGATCTCAAGCATTGCTCTTACTCTAGTGGCTTTGCAGAGCACCAATTTGTCCATTTCCACACCATCAGCACTGGCGAAAGAAGCAGCGGCAGCAACCTGGCAAGCCTATCTAGAGCAAGGCGATTCAGCCTTAACCGAGCAGAATATCAGCGAGGCTGAAGCGGCTTACAGAAAAGCACTTGAATTGGTCGAAAAGAATTCACACAAACCTGTTGATGAAGAAAATTGCGTCAGGAAGTTAGCCGACACACTCATGCTGCGCAATAAAGTATCGGAGGCGCAGAATCTCTATCTCAGACTGCTAAATACCCTGGTCAGCCGTTATGGAAACTCTAGCCCGAAGCTTGGCAAGGTTCTCATCTCACTTGGCTCGATACAAGAAGCTTTGGGTAATCACCAGCTTGCTATGGATTACTATCAGCGCGCGCTGAAGATCAACGAAAAGAATTATGGATACTACAGCCCGGAGTTCGCAGACAACTTACAGAGTGTTGGTCGAACCAGCTTTAGATTGGGACAGACTGAAGATGGACATAAGTACTTTAAGCAGTCGATAAAGATCTTGACCAATCAACCGAGTTTGTCGGCCAGTGAACAGCTCAAGCGCACCCTGAAAGACTATAAAGACATTCTCAAAGGTGAAGACAAATCCAATCAGACACTCATCGAAGACTTCAACAAAGATATCTACGGCGACAAGAAGGGACCCAAAGGCGATGCGCAGTCGAGTCCGCAGCCTAAGGCAAATCAGTCCTCTTTCGAGACAGAGAGAGCCTTTAAGCTCAAGGCGAGCGCCCAAGAACAGATCAGTGAAGCACCACAGATAGTTCTAAAAGGCTTAAATCACCCTGAAACAGAAGCCAGCCTCGCACCTGTCTTCAAGACGATGAATGAGACTATTTATAATCAAAGTCATTTTGAACGAGGCGAAGACTATTATCAGCGCAAAATATCGATAGACATAGAAGCGCTTGGGGCGACGCATCCAGCAGTAGCCAACGACATGTGCAGCCTTGCAGTTTATTACATGTCTCGGGCACAATTTGCTAAAGCCAAACCATTGCTCAGCAAAGCTCTGCCAATTTATGAAAGTACTTACGGGCAAGATAACATTCTCACCATTAACACCAGGGCGAGCCTTGCATCAACGCTCTTTCATCTCGGTGAGACCGCACAAGCCGCCACTGTCTATAGGCAGGCGCTGAGCCGAGGGCAAAAGACACTCACCCCAAATAGCATAGAAACGGCGCGCATTTTGAACGATCTTGCCTATCTCTATTTTCAGCAAGGAAAATTAGAAGACTCTTGTACTTTCTACGAATGGGCTCTAGCCAGCACTGAAGGGGCGGTAGGACAGAAAGACCCTCTTTTGGCGGCTTGCCTGAAAGACTATGCTCAAGTTTTGAGAGGACTGGGGCGAGGGCAAGAGGCTTCGGCGGCAGAAGCCCGTGCTGAACGAATCATTGATGCGAAGCAATAGTGAAATTGAAAAATAGAAAAATAGAATACTGAAAACAGAGAATAGAAAATAGAAAATCCGGAAATAGAAAAAACAGGGACTCCGAAAAACAAATAAGAGAATTTCGGCACATACACAAGACAAATTAGGCAACCAACACTACGACTAAGCAATGAAGATACAACCGCCTGGCTTACCAATATCGCTTCTCACTAAAGTACCGCCGCCGGTGCTATTTGATTTCTTGTCCGGGCAGCTCAATAAGACATTCTTTCTATCGCCCGTATTTTCAGGAGAAGAATGCCCGGCTCTCTTACCGCCTCACTGGCAGGCTGTCTTTGCCACTACCATCTTTGATAATTTGTTTCTACAAGGTGGCTTTGAAACCATTCTGAGCAGTGCCACCACCGATATTGAAATGACCAAAACGGCATACGAAACCATTGGCTTGCCGGAGATCGTGGAATTGCTTGAGGAGGCAACCAGCAAAGTAAAGCACCTCAAAGTAGTGCCATCCAAACAAGAGCTCGAGAAAGAAATGCTTGAAGCTCAAAGAAGCGGCAAGAAGCTGGAAGACTTGAAGCGCGAGCGTAATTTTTCCAAGAATAATCGCTTCGCGCGTGAGAATCAAAGATATACCGAGTTGCTTATTCATGCCGAGAAAAGGCGTACTTCTTATTTGCTGGAAAATTTGGAAGCTTTTAGCCTGCATGAATTTGGCAAAAACACTCACTACGACGATTTGATTTTCGCTGAGTACTGGAATATCAAAGAGTTGGAGCCCTTTCTGGAAGAATGCGACTATGAAATCGCTGAATTTGACAGTTCGCGCGCGGCTAAACTGTTGGGCAAACTGACGCGTGCCTTGCGACTGAAAGGGATGCTGGGCGCCGCTGATATTGTCTACCACCGCATGCTGCCCCTGCTCATCGGCGGCTTCCATGGTGAAAACGAAGATGTGCGCAAAGCAATTTTGGACTATACAAAAATTCTAGATGAATTGGGGCGCTCGGTTGAAGCTGAGATGCTCAGGGCTAATGTCTTTTTCATCAAAGCCCATATAAACTTCTTGAATGGCAGATTGGCAGAGGCGGAACGTAATTCTATAGAAGCCAAATTGCATTATCCAAAAGAAGTTTCGCCCTGGCACATTGCTTCCATTCACGCCTTCAAGGGCGAACTGAAGATGGCTCAAGGCAAGCCGGAAGAAGCGCTGCAGGAATACAACACTGCACTTTCGATGAAAGACGATTTGCAATGGCTAGAACTAAGAGCCAATGCCCGCATTCAGTTGGAAGATATGGACGGGGCGCTGGCCGACTACGAAAAGGCGATTGAATTAGCCCCGCGTCAAATCAACTTCTATTACCGCCTTGGTCTCTTGGCGGCTAACTGCGGTGACTTCAAAAGAGCTGAAGATGCTTTTTCGATGATTCGCAAACTAGATAGCGAAGCCCTGAACAATCTTGAGCTGTATGAAGTCTATCTGCATGCCGGTTATATGGAAGGCGCCGCTAGAGAAGTAGAGCGGGCGCTGCTCAAAGACCCCGGCGACAGCCAGGCCCTGGTCAAAAAAGGAACCTTGGCTCTCTTGCAAGGAAAGAACGAAGCAGCTGTACAAACTTTCAAAATGGCCCTCGAACAAGATCCCAAAAATGGCGAAGCCTGGCTGGCTCTCGGCAATTTCTATCTACATATGGGCAACTTCAAAGAATGTCAGAAACATCTTGATAAAGCGCTCAAGCTGGAGCCGAATAATCCAGATTTTCTAGCGAGTCAAGCCACTTATCTGCACGCTTCGGGGCAGTCGGCCAAAGCAATCAAAGTTCTCAATAACGCCATCAAACTTGTGGAAGAGCAGCACCGCCAAGAAATAGTAGATCAATATTTCGAAAGCGACGAAGATCTCGACAATGTCAATGTCGACAATGTCAATCACAAGCAAAACCATTCGGAAGCAGCAAGGTTGAGCGCCAACCGAGCCAATCTCGATGAAATGGATTTTGTTGCCTTTTATAATCTGCGAGCCCTTTGCTATCTCGACTTGAAAGACTACGAGCAAGCAATCAAAGATGCCCGCTATGCCTATCAGTTTCCCTTTACGCGCACCGCCACACCGCTTTTGGTGATGGCTCAAGCGCACCTGGTCATGGGCGACCACGACCGTGCGGTCAGACTCGCCCAAGACGCCCTCTCTTATGATGAAGAACTTGACTGGGCCCATCTAATCAGAGCGCAGGGCTATCTAGCCAAAGGCAATTACGCCAAATCAATCAAGGAAGCCACCGCCGCCATATCAATCAGTGAAGGCGACGGCCGCGCCTATTTCATACGCAGTATTGCCCTGACCTTGAGCGGCAACGAGAGCAAAGCCAGAAAAGATATTGATCGGTCGGCAGCCTTAGGCTTTGTAATGGACGAAGACGATGCCTTGCACCATCTAGTTCAGAAACTGCTTGGTTAGACTAATCAGTACGAGCTAGAATTTACAAGCTAAATTTTACTGATCTGCTAGTTTGCCAATCTGGCATCAGTGACAAAGTCTCGTATCTTCAATTAAAGCGCCTTGTCGGTGGTCGGTAGTGCCACCTTGACCGGTGTCACCTGCGACTGATTCTGCAGTTCTTCGCTGCCATTTCTAGCCACCAGATCGCCTTCAGAAAGTCGCCCAAAGACCTCCACCAGATCGCCCATCACCTGACCCTTCCGCACCGAAACCCATTCGACGCGGTCGCCAATCACTTTGCAGACATAGGTATCTAAAGGGGTCGAGATAACCGAACTGATTGGCACAAATAGCGAGCTTTCTTTGCGCCTAGTCGGCCAATAAACTTTGCAGAACATACCGGGCAAAATATCATACTTAGGATTCAAAAAGTTCAGTTCCACAGGCATGGTCCGGGTCGCCTTATCAAGATTGTTGCTTATCCTGGCCACTGTTCCGACAAAGCGCTTGCCAGGAAAAGACGACACGGTAAATTCCACCTCGCTGCCGACGACCACGCCGGCAGTGTCGATTTCAGGCACCGGAGCTACTATTCTCAATAGATCGAGTTGTTTGATGCGACAAATAGGAGGGTAGGCGCCGGTGCCGTCCGGTCCGCAGAAACTGCCCACATGCATACGACGCTCGGTGACATAGCCGTTGAAGGGGGCGCTGATATCTAGATAAGAAGCGAAATCGGCGAAATTCTCGAAGGCTCTCACTTTGGCGGCAAGCTCTTCTTTGCGCATCGACAATTCGTGATCTTTTGCGTTCACCCGCTTCATGAGGGCATTGATGTCTTGTCTATCAGTCTCTACAGTCTGCGCCCATTGCACAACATCGTTGTCGGCTATAACACCGGGCACGAGCGAAGCTGTATAGACTCTCTGATAAGTGCTTTGGTCGGCAAGCAAGTTAGCCTGCGACTTCTTCAGTTGAGCCTTTAGATCTTCCAGACCCGACTCTTCTACAGCCACCGCCGCCTTTGTAGCCGATAGCTCGGCTAGAGCCTTGTTTCTTTCTGCGAGAAATTCCGGCGCATACATACGCACCATCAAGTCACCTTTCTTGACCATCGAGCCTCGGTCGACATTGATAGTCTGCACAAAACCTTTGATCTTGGGATAGATCAATACATCCTGATAGGCTTCTATCTCACCAGGCAACTGGTCTTCTCTAATCAAAATCTTAGAAGTAACCGGCACCACCGGCAACTCTGGGCGAACATTGACCGGCACGGTCGCTTCTTCCGGCTTCTTATTGTGGGTGGTCCACATGTAATAGAAAGCCCCGCCGGCAACAGCCAAAAAGACCACAACAAAGATGAGGTTATGCAGGTTGAAGACCGATCCGTCCATGCGAAAAGCGACCAGAGGCTCTTTATATTCGCCGGCCAGTCCGCTCGATTTTTCTTCTCTCTGCGAGCCTTTTTCTTGGCCTCTATCTTCGCCTTTATCTTCCTCAGTCATCTCTCAATCCTTACACACATGCACGCTTATACACCCTGATCTTCAGGATGCAGAGAACCAGACGCCACAGGAGCTTTGTTCTGTACCATCGAAAAAACTAGGGGCAGAATTGTCAGCACAGATAGAGTGGACATCGAAAGTCCACCAATAACAGCCCGGCCAAGAGGCGCACTCTGCCCGGCTGAAATTGCCATGGGAATCATACCTGCCACCATGGCGATAGAAGTCATCAAGATAGGACGCATACGCTGCTGCGCCCCATGCACAGCCGCTTCTTGAGCCGACATACCTTGGCGGCGACTAGTCTCGGCAAATACCACCATCAAGATGGCGTTGGCGATACCAACCCCGGTCGACATGATGGCACCCATAAATGACTGTACATTGAGAGTGGTGCCGGTCACGGTCAGCATGGTCAACACACCGGTTAAAATAGCAGGCGTGGTCGACATCACTATTAATACCACCCTCGGTGCCTGGAAATAAGCAAGAAGCATGAGAGTAATAACCACCACAGCCAAAAGCAAGCCGGTGATCAAGTGAAAGAAAGTATCTTCTAGGAGGGGTACTTGCCCCATTACATCGCAGAATACACCCGCCGGCGCTTTACCGGCGCGCTTCACCGCCTCTTTGACGCTGTCCCCCACGCGCCCGAGATCATTACCCGAAATATTGGAAGTGAGCGAAACCATACGCATCATGTTGTACCGGTCGAGTTCTCCGGTGGTGACGCCATAGTCGACTTTAGCAACGTCCGAGATAAGGGGGCGTTGCAGACGTCTGGTGATATGACCCGGATAGAACTTATCGACAGCCGGATCAACTTCAAAATCATGCGGCGCCATCTGCTCTGAGCGCAGACTGTTCATAGTGGGGAAGTTTTCTATATCTTCTTTGCTGCGAATTTGATCTTGCGGCACCTGCACCTGCACCTGGTACGAGAAACCGCTCTCTTTGTCGCGCCAGAGGCTGAGGTTAACAAAACGGCTGGAAAAGAAAGCCGGCTGCAAAGACATGCCCACGTCTTTGGCGGTCACACCAAGCTGCCCAGCTAGTTCGCGGTCAATATTAATCTGACAGCTCGGATAATCAAGAGCTTGCCCCCATTGCAGATCGCGCAGCTTGCTTATCTTGGACATCTCTTTCAAGACTTTACCGGCAAAAATCTTATCGTCCACCAAGTTATGGCCGGTGACCTGCACAGTAATTGGTGTAGGCGAGCCAAGGTTCATAATTTGACTGACCAGATCACCCGGTTCGAAAGAAAACATGGTATCGGGCAAGGCTTTAGCAAAGCGCTCTCTGAGGCGGTCTTTAAACTCGCCCATCTTGATCTTGGCGTCTTCCTTCAATTGCACATCAAGCACCGCCTGGTGCGGTCCGCTTGTCCAAAGAAAAGCCGAGCTTATGGGAAACATGGGCGGCTGTTGCCCGGCATAGCCCAGAGTCTTCTCCACATTGGCCGCTCCCGCTTCAGCTTTGATTTCTTCGATGGCTCTTAGCACCCTCTGTTCCAGAGCCTCGACCCGCATGCCGGTGGGGGCGGTGATGCGCATCCTAAACTGGGCACTGCCAGAGTCGGGGAAGAGTTCTTTACCGATGTTCTCATAGAGAGTAATTACTGTAGTGACTGTGACAACTAGATAAACCGGAATGATGATGCTGCGCACAGGCATCAGCGAATGCACGAATTTGCCCAGCAGGGTCTTGAGATGCTCGATAAAATCGGGCTTTTCTTCGTGCTTGTGCCCGTCTTTAAGCAGCCATACGGCCATAATCGGCACAAGCGTACTGGCTAGAGTGGTGGAGGCGATCATGGCAAAACCCACAGCCAGAGACAGTGGAATAAAGAGTTCGCGGGTGATGCCCACCATAAAGAAAGAGGGCAGGAAGACTGAAACCACAGATAACATAGCCAACAAACGGGGCACCATGGTCTCGACACAGGCGTCGAAAACAGCCCGGGCTTTCACCGCCCCCTCTGCCAGGTGGCTGTGCATATTCTCGATACAAACTGTGGCTTCATCGACCAAGATACCGATAGACAGAGCAAGACCGCTGAGAGTCTGAATATTGAAAGTCTGTCCGCAGAGCCAGAGACCGACAATTGCCGAGAGCAAAGATAGAGGAATAGTGGTGACGACGATGAGGGTGCTGCGCAGATCGCGCAAGAAAAGCAAGATCATCAAACCAGGCAAAATAGTGCCGAGCACACCCTCATGAAAGACGTCATTGATGGCTTCGCGCACATATTTACTTTGGTCGAATTCATAGCTGATTTTGACATCGGGCGGTAAAACAGACTGCATGCGAGGTAGTGCTGCATTGAGGGCGTCGACGACCGAAACAGTCGAGGCGTCGGCACGCTTGACCGCCGGAATATAGACGGTTCGCCGCCCCTGAAAGAGAGCATAACCCGAAAGAATGTCGGAAGAATCTTCCACCTTGCCTATGTCTTTGATAAAAATTTGCGGACCATGACCGGTACGAATCGGCATATAGTCAAGCTGATGAATATCGGGCAAATCTGAATTGACCGGCGCGATGCGCAGATAATCGCCGGTGCGAACGTTGCCGGCCGGCAGCACTTGGTTGCCTGTAATGAGAGACTTAACAACCTCGTCGCCTGAAATATTGTAGCGCCGCAATTTATCGGCATCGACACTGATCACTATCGATCTGATATTGCCGCCGAAAGGAGGAGGCGCTTCGGCACCAGGAACGGTGGCAAGCATGGGCCTGATACGGGTATAGGCCAAATCTTCCAGATCTTTAACCGGCTTGGTATCAGATGAGAGCACCAACTGACCCACAGGCAAACTACCGGCATCGAAGCGCAAAACGAAGGGGTTGAGCGTGCCATGAGGCATCAAGCTGGTGGCGCGGTTAGCCATAGCAACCACGGCAGCCATGGCTGAAGCCATATCGGTATCAGGCTGGAAAAAGATCTTGATTAAGGCGACGTTCTGGATGGAACGAGACTCGATATGCTCGATACCAGGCACATAAAGAAAGTAAAGCTCGTAGGTGGAGGTAATATAGCCCTCCATCTGCTCGGGCGACATGCCGCCATAGCCTTGAATAATATAAATAGCTGGAATCTTGAGGTCGGGGAAAATATCCCTTTTCATAGAAGTGATGGCCATCACCGAAATCAGAATGATGCTCAAGATCGCCGCTATCACGGTGATCGGTCGCTTCATTGCCACAGAGATGATCCACATGGTCTTTCTTAATTTGCTCCGTTATCTTCAAATTTTCCAGGCAATGAAAATGGCTTGGCCACTTCTCCGCCCAAGCTAGTCTGGGCCAGATCAACCACTTGCATAAAGGGAGCCAGATCGCCTTGCACATAAGCAAGCGCCAACATAGCCCGCCACACCTCAGTCTGGGCAAGAGCATCCTCCACCTCGGCTTCGGCAAGAGCCTTTTCGGCTTGCGCCAGCGAGACCATATTGGTGAGACCGGCGCTATAGCGCTTCATCACCTTAATCTCGCGCACTTTAGCAGTTTCAACCAAAATTGGCGTCTCATCGGCGACTTTACGAGCCTGGGCCAACAAAATACGAGCCCGCGCGTCTTTCTTTTCCAAAACCTGCATGGCTAATTCATACTCGGCACGGGCGGCTAACTCGTTATTGCGAGCCATTTCTTTTTGAGCTTTGAGGGGAAAATATTCCATCACCGGGAAGCTATATGAAACACCTACCATATAGTTGAAAACCTGGGGTAGCACACCGGCAGCCACAGGCTTGATTGGATTGGTACGATCGCCCGAGCCGCGCCCCCAGACCGAAGCGTTCAGCCAGAGATGGGGGCGATAAGCCTTATCGAGCAAGACTTGTTTAGCTCGCCAACGCTTGATTTCGGCTGTCTTGAAGAGCGCAATCGGATGGGCGTTCAGATCAAAAGGTGCGGTCTCTCGCTCGTAGACAGCCACTGGACGCCTCACCAGCGGGTCAGAAATAACATCGAGGTCATTGGCGGCTGTGCCCATTTTCTCAGCCAGCCCCACCAGCGCTAGACGCGCTTCTTTCTCGGCCTTAATCAGATTGATGCGGGTGCGAGCCACTTCAAAATCAAAGTCGGCGGCGTCTACGCCGGGTCGCAACCCCTCAGCCACCAAGGTGCGCGCTCTCAAACTGGCCGCTTCCATATGCTCTAAAGCAGCTCGGGTCGACTTGATTACTTGTTTGGCGGCGGCGGCGGTAAGAAAGGCATCGGCGGCGTCAAAAGCGACATCCAGCCTAGTCAAATTAAGATCGGCTCTTGCCGAGCGAGCATCGGCATAGGCAAAATTGTCGTTAGCCTTGCGCAGGCCGCCGTCAATCAAAAGCCAGTTGAGGTTGCCGCCCTGCAAGTTATTGACCACAGGTTTATAACTAGTAGAACGCACAGAAGGACCGCTATCGACCGGCACAGTATCAAAGCCGCTGACGTTGTTCATAACCACGCTGGCGATGCGGTTTGGTGTTACACCAGAAATCTGCACGTCAAAGTTGAGGTTGGGCAGATACTGAGTCTTAGCCAGCTTGACGTTTGATAGCGAAGCCCGCAGCTTGTAATACTTGTTATTGATGGTGGGATAGTTACGCAAAGCCACATCGACGGCTTCTCTGATTGTCACCGCCCGCGGTGGCCTGATCGGCTGAAACTGCAATTCGGGCAAGCTCACTTCTCGCCCGGCAGAAAGACTGGGCTGGGGTAGAGACCAACTTAGAAAAACAGCCAAACAAAGAAAGAGAACAAGCTTGCGAAGGCCGCGGCGCCCAGCTTTTACCTGCTGCCGATCTGCAAACGAATTCATGACAAGTAGAACTTGCAAAAGACGAGCCCTTATCTCCAAGATCTGCTATTTTACAAGCAGTTCTCAGTAACTTCACGAGCTTTATCTTATGTAGCTCTAACTTTAACCATGGCGAAAGAAAGAAAAAGTACAGCGGCATTGTTCTTTACAAGAGCGAAATTACTCTTGTTAACTGCCTTGGTTTTAGTCTCGGTTTTGACGCCGAATGAAGCACCAATCTGGGCTGCCGAAGATCATGAGCGCGCCGACGGACCGCCCAGTGATGAAGACGAAAAGGCTGAGCGCACTATTGACAAGGACAAAGCCGACGATTCCAATCAAGACAAACTAAAGCTTGATAACCGCTTCGATGGTTCGCAATTTAATCCCCCATCTTTTGTAGACACAGACTTTTCCGGCGAGAGCTTTATAGATCTTTTGCTCAAGAGCAAACCGAAAAAGAGAGAACATAAACCAGAACTAGACGATCTAAAGCTGCTTGATAAGCTCGACCGCAAAGAGCGCCATAAAGACGAGCGCGACGATGAAGAATATCGCATCATCTTTGCTCCACCGCCCCAGGTTAAGCCAAACGACTGGCTTCCAAGCGGGGTAGATCCACTCTGGAACGGCGGCTTTACCACACCACCCGATAACGGTGCACCGGTGCCCTATCATCTAAACGGCCATGTCGACATAGAGCGCGGGCGACCCTGGCTGCACCACGATAACTAAGGCAAGATAACTAGAGCAAGATAACTAGCTCAAGATAACTAGCTCAAGATAACTAGCTCAAGATAACTAGCTCAAGAAAACCAACTCAAAAAGCTAACGCAAGAAAGCTAGCGCAATACTCCGTTTTCACTTTCGATGAGGCTATTCCTTCGAGCTTTCTGTGCTACCAACTGAGCATCAGACTCAAGACTTTCAGAAGTTAGCGAACTACCGGCTGCGGGGGCTTGCTTGAGCAGACGAGCAAAATCTTTTAAGGTAGCGGCAAGCAGCATATTGCGGTCGCCGGTGGTGAGATAAGTATCGGAAAGTGCCCACAAATAAAACTGATTAGCCCGCTCAAGACGCCCCAGACTATAAGCCAGCGCCGCCAAATAATTGAGCCGCAAGGCGAAATCTAGTTTTTGCAGAGCCAAAGGCAAAATTGGCACCTTATCGACAAAAGCCGGTGCAGCATCAAGGGCAAGACCATTATTAGCGCCACCGCCATCAACACCACCGGCATTAATAACTTCAAGCAGATTGCGCGAGCGCTGAGTGAGTGAAGCATCTTCACCATAGACTTTTTCATAGATTTTCAAAGTGCGCTGCAATAGTTGCCTGGCTGCTTCATTGTTGCCGTCTGAAATCTCGATTACGGCAAGCCCATAAAGATCTCGTGCGACGCTGGGATGATCCGCACCTAGAGATTTGATATCGATTGCGATCATCCGCTCATAAAAGTCGCGTCTCTGCTGATTGATTAAGGCGAGAGTCGGCTTTGCAGTCAAGCTAGCGCCAAGGTTTTCAGCCGAAACAGAGCCGACAGCAACCGAGCTGAGAGTGCCGGGAGTGTTGAGAGTGTTGAGGCCGCCGCCCGCTCCACCGGTGACACCAAGCTCAAGGCTCGATGAGGGCGCGATTGTTGAGTCAGTAGCAGCGGGCAAGCCTCTAAGGGGCAGCCGTTCCGAACTTTCCGCAGTTGGGGCGACAAAACGCGAACGCACTTCTTTGTCGAAATGGGAAGCAGCTATGCCCGATTTCTTAGGCAAGGCACCGACTCGATCTTTGAGAAGCTCAGCCTGCACGTGACTGGCCAGATTCTTGCGGCCTTCTTCTTTCTCCAAAAGATCTTGATAGTCGGCAAGAATGGTCTCGGCAAGTGTCGCTGAAGATAGTTTGGCTGCAGTCAATAATAATTTGAGCGCTGAAAAATAAAGCTCCTCTGCCTTGGCTTTCTCACCCAACTTGACCAGCAAAGCAGCAAGCCTTTGCCGACAGAGGGCTAATCGCTCTTGGTCGCTCTTCTCAAAATCGCTTGCCGCTAAAGCCTCGGCTTTCTCGTAAAAAGACCGTGCCTGCTTAAACTCACCATCAAATTCTAGAATATTGCCGAGCGCCAAATATCTACTGACGAGGGCGCCGTCTATAGCCTTCGCATCTTTGCTCTTATCTTTGCCTTTATCTTTATCAAGAGTAAGCGCCTTTTCAAGCGTAGCGATCGACTGCCTATAAAGTTTGACAGCCTCTTCTCTCTCGTCTTGCTTGTAAAGAATCATCGCCAGCCGCTCTTGACATAATGCCAGATCGTTCAAACTTGCTGACTTATCTTTGCGCACATCACGCAGCGCTTGCCTAAAGCAAGCTTCAGCCGGCTCCAACTCCTGCCGAGTAAGCCGTCTTTCGCCTTCTTGCAAACCAGCTTGCCAGCCGAGTGCCGCCTGCCCAGGCGTGGCCGTGACCGTAAAGACAATTGGCGCGGTTAGTGTAACTAGAGCCAGTGCTTTGAATTTCAAAACGCGATACCAAGCCAAGGAAGAAAGTTAAGGTTTTAGTTTAACAGCAAGAGAAAGGCAAAAACTGAACAATATGCTATCAATAAGTCATATTCAATAACCTGGAAGTAGAACTTTGACAGAGTCCTTCGAAACCACTCTCGAACAAGCAAGAGCAGCCTTTGCTGCGAAGAATGCCAGTGAGAGCGAGGCGCTCTATGCAAAGTTAGTGCGCTTAAGAGCGCCCTCCGATGAAATAGCTCTTGAATGCCTGGAACGCCTTTTATTTCTTAAGAAAATGCAGAACAAGGCAGCCGAAGCGGCTCCCGTTCTCACTCGCCTCATCGAAATCTGCGAAAGTTTAGAAGGCAACAATGGAGAAAAGGTCGTTCACTGGAAGAACGAACTTATTAATGTCTATCGCCTGCTCAATCGATACGACGATGCCATGTTTATTCAAAGCTCTTTACCAGGATTCGAACTAGCCCAAGAGCAAGAAGAAATGATCGAAATCTATGCCCACAAAGCTTTGGCTTCGGGCATCGAAGACTTGATTGAACCAGAACCGGAAGAGAAACTTCTTGCCGAAGAAAATGATCCAGAGAAATTTCTCAGGAAAACAGCGCCCGAACCAAGTCTTGAAAAGGGCTTGAGAACGATAGACAAAAGGGTTCTGCAAGTCAAAACAAAAATCAAAGAACATTGGAACGACATTATCTCCGGCTACTCGATACTCGCGACAATCGTCGTCCTTATCTGCTTTCTCTATTTTCTTTATGCTCCCGCTCTAGAGGCAAACATCGCCTTCCAGGGTGCCAAGCCTATGCACTCAGCCAGCAAACGTTCCAGTCTTCGTTTTCTTTCCTCTAAGCAAATTGAGCTAATAGACGGCAACAAAAATCATCAAATCAATTATTGGCGAGTTGATAATCCTATTTTGCTCTGGGGTAGTTCACTGGCATCAGGTCTATTGAGAAGAGAGCTATGGATGCTCGACCGCGGCAAATCGATAGTCGATGAGCATGGCACCGCCTATTATGCTGAAAGCGCCGAAGAAACATCCATCGTCGAAATGATCAACTTCACCGCAGACAGTATGCAGCATTACTTTTTTGCTCACAAAAACTATCCAGAAAAATTAGAAAACATGCCCGATGTCAAATTCAGCTATTACAACGCCTATACAGGACGCAAGGACAAACCCCTGCTGCGCACAGCCGTACTGGAAGATTCTCGACAAACAGCCGACCAGATCTTAAAAATAGTGCTCAAAGATCTTTCCAGCGGCGGCAAATTCCCCTTTGAACCGGCTCTCTACCCAGGCTGCATTGATGCTTGTCTTTACTATGTAAGAGGCAAAGACAGAGCCACATCACTGGCGGCGGTACACGGCTGCGATCAAGACGGCAAACTTATCACCACAGACGGTGTCAAGCGTACTTATTTAGCCCTGAACCAAAGTGGCTCCGAAGTGCATCTGCAAGCTTCAGAGCCGGTGGTCGGAAGAAACATATTCGGAATTTTCAATAATCTGGAATTCCGACCACCGTTTCTCTGCCTCTTGGCTCAGAATGTGACATTCTTGCCGCTCGATACTCTCCGCTACCGAGCCATTGTTATCTATTTTCTTTTGACTACTTATTATTGGTTTCTCTTCAGTCAGTACAACACCTCCTGCCTGGGCCGAAAACTTACCTGTATATTCGGACTAACCAGCTTGGCCTGTACGATCGGCGCCATTCTCAATGCTTTCTTACCTTAGTTTTTTAAGGCACTGAAAGCAATTAGGCAGATCTCTCATGGTCGGCGTCATTGGCATTGCCAGTGCCTGGAAAACCGATAATATTCTGCCCACCATGCTCGGATGAGCGCCGCCATTTGCGCCTAAGCAAAGCCAAGGTCTTGCGCGCGCGACAACTTACATAGGGATTATCATCACGCGAAAGCAAGCGCAAAACACCAGCAGGCAAAGAGACGTCTTCAGCCATGGCATAGCGCACAGTCGCATCGACATCAAGCGCCAACGCAAAGACCAGGTCAACAGGAGTAGCTGGGTTTGCGGCAACGGCGCTGCGCACCTCGGCGTCGCTGTCGCGCGAAAGCCTTTCTAAAATAGCCTGCGGGCAGCGTGCATTTTCGGCCAGGCGGCGACGCACTCTCGCCGCGGCGTGCCTAGAAAGCCGCTCTATGCTTTCAACTGATTGCTGGTCGAGAAACTCAGAGCCGGCATCTATATAGTCAGAGAACCAATCTTCATTTTGCTCTTCAGAAATACCGCCTTTAAACACGGCAATCACCTCCGCAAATAAGTTTCGATGATCACAAGTTTGTATTTCTAATTTGAGAAGTTTCGGACTCTGCGATTTAGCAAAGTTTTTCAGCGACTAGCCTGCGGCAACTTGGTCATTCGACAACTTGGTCACGCGGCACCAATAGTCACTCTCGCTTGCCAATCACCAGCCTCCAAAACAACTTACTCTTTCTGTATAGCAAAACTTTTGCCAAGAGACAAGTGCAAACAAAAACTCTTAACCGCCGTTTAGATGCCGTTTAAACTTCCCCCGTACTTATCTATATAGCCTTGAAAATCATGTTTAAAAAATGCTGTAAATTCTCAATCAACTATTTTCGATTGGCTAAATTATCAATGTAACCAAGCAATCGCTGAATCAAGCGAAGTCACATAGCGGCAGGGTTTAATTAATCAAAAAAGATAAGACCGACCCTCCCGGCGATGCACAATTTTTCTGGAGGTAATAACTATGCTTCTGCAAAAACTGAGTGATCCGGATGTATTTGGCTCTTTCAACGAACTGCAGAAAATTCAAAGTCAGCTAAACCGCCTGCTCACCGCCGCCTCAAAGAGAAGCACAGGTGAGTTTCCCCCGGCTAATGTCTGGACAAACGAAAGCGGTGCCGTGGTGCGCTGTGAAATGCCAGGCATTAATGCGGCCGATCTGGAAATTACAGTAGTAAATGATACCCTCACTATTAAAGGTGAGAAATGCCAATCTGAAACAGATGGACAAAACTGCCTCAGACAAGAAAGAGGCTGGGGACGCTTTACTCGTTCTTTGCAGCTGCCCTTTGCTGTAGACCCAGACAAGGTAAGCGCCGGCTATAGCAACGGTATTCTGCAACTAACTCTGCCGCGGGCAGAAGCAGACAAACCGCGGCGCATTTCGGTCAGCGAAGTTTAATCAAATCTGGAGGATTGAATTATGACAACCGCCCTTTTGGAACCCCGCCAAAAAGTAGAAGCAGCCCAGGTTTATGTACCGAGAGCCGACATTTATGAATCGGGAGATCAGCTGGTGGTGCTAGCCGACATGCCAGGAGTCAGGCAAGAATCAATTGATATAACCATCGAACAAAATATATTGACTATTTACGGCAAGGTGGAAGAGCCTCAACTGGATGGCTATAACCTGGTCTATAGCGAATACGGAGTCGGTGACTATCGCAGGGTCTTTACACTTTCAAACGAAATCGACAAAGACGGCATACAAGCCACCATCAAAAATGGTGTATTGAAGCTGCTCTTGCCCAAGAGCAAAGCCTCTTTGCCTCGCAAAATCTCGGTGACCAGCTGCGACTGAGCTTAGCTTAGACAACTGGTACTCATAAGTTAGGAGGTGCGATATGAACTGGAAATCTTTCAAACTTTCTATTCCTACACTCGCTCTAGGACTGGCTTTAGGCTTTGCCGCCGGTCACGGTCTCAATAGTCAAGCCGAGCCCACTGAAAAGCCGAGAGCCAGCTTTGCAGAATCTATAGATCTGTATGACTCCGAACTATTCAACCCCTTTGATGACTTTGTGCGCTGGCATAATTTTTCGATGCCTAAATTGTCTATGTCTAAATTTTCTATGCCAAAAATAGAAAGTAAATTGATTGGCAATGAAGTGAAGATAACGGCAGAAGTGCCGGGGGTAGAAGAGAAAGACCTAGAACTTACTGTCACCGATGATTTTCTTACCATTAAGGGGCGCAAAGCCGTTGCCTCTGACGCGAAAGAAAAATCATTCGGAGAGTTTCAGCGCTCAATGAGTCTGCCTTGCCGCATCGAAAGCGATAAAGCCAAAGCGAACTTGAAAAACGGTGTTTTGACCATCACAGCTCCGCGCAGTCAAGTCGCCAAAGCCAAGGGACGCAAACTAGAGATTCAGACCCAGTAAGTCTTTAGTTTACTTTTCGCAGCATTCAAAGCAATACCCGTGTTGCCTTCAAGCGACCCGGGTATATCGCTTTGAACAGGGTTGAATTTAATGGGCATATTCAAAAGTCTGCTTAAGAACGATAAGCATAACCCCAGAAAACTTCTGAGCGGCGTCCATTTCGACATGGGCAACTGTGAAAACAAAATCAATGACGAAAATTGTCTAGGCTTTATTGACGAAACCCATACCTGCATTATGCTGCGCTACAATCCCGATATAGACTGGAATTTCGACCTAAGAACACCGGAAAAAGCCATTTCTTTTTATGAGAATCAGTGCCGCGAAGCTCAAGGTGTCATGCTTGACGGCAAAATTCTCAAACTAGACGGCGTCGAGGCTCTTTCTGGACTGTTCAAATATCGAGCCCCCTACAATCCGCTGGCGATGGTCTATGTGGGCATTTTCTGGCTGCCCTTTCAGGAAGGCATGATCCAGATCAATATAGAAGGTTTCGAAACAGGCACCACTGGTGTTCGTCCGGCAATAATACATATGCTCTGTCAAGAAAACGGCGAATTCGCAAATCGAGAAGAAGAAGAAAAAGAAAACGATGATGAATCTGAAACAGTCGATTTCTCGCCGCCCATAGAAGTGAAAAGCATGGAAGAAATGTTCGAGCGCATGAAAACAAGCCCACTGAGAAAAATTCTTTCTGATGCTGAAAAATGGGATAGCACCCTGCCGGATGATCCGCTCTCACTGGTCAGAAGAAGAATGAAACTGCTAGAATCATCGATTAACCTGTCGGCCGATATAAAGCTTCTGACACCCTACAGGGTCTGAGTGCATTAACTTTGAAAGTTCCTTCCGGTTGGTACGCCGTCTTAAGTGCCGCAGAACTAAAGCCAAATAAACCTCTCGGACAAAAGCGTTTTGGCGAAGACCTCGTTTTTTGGCGAGATCAAAGCGATCGGCCGGCGGTGCTGAAAGACCTTTGCCCCCACCGATCTGTAAAGCTTTCCGGTGGCGAAGTCTGCCAAAACGGCAACCATATAGCATGCCCCTTTCACGGTTTTCAGTTTGACAGCCAGGGGCAATGCCGCCATGTGCCCGAGACAGGCAAAGAAGCGCCCAATCTAAGAGTGAAGACCTGGCAAAGCGCTGAAAAGAACGGCTTTATTTGGCTTTACGTGCCGAAAAATGAAGACGATATAGGCAGCGAAGATTCAATCCCCTGGTTTAATGAACTGCAAGAAAAGAAATTTTGCTACAGCGAGTTCAAGGAAAGCTGGAATATTCATTATTCTCGCTGTATTGAAAACCAGCTCGACTATGCCCATTTACCATACCTGCACCGCACCTCTATAGGCAAAAACTTCGACGTACAAGGCAAATACGACTTTTTGCTTGATGAAAGCTCAATCAAAGTGGTTCTCAAGTCAGGCTATTTTCACTTCAAATTTCCCAACATCTGGTACCTAAATATTTCACCGACACTCAAGCAAATGCTTGCCTTTGTGCCGGTCGACGACAATACAACAGTGATGTATGTCAGAGCCTATCAAGCTTTCGTCACCCTCCCCCTGGTTGAAAAGCTTGTCGGTAAAGTTTTGGCAGCCTCAAACCGCGTCATTCTCAATCAAGACAAGGCCGCAGTGATTACCCATAGCCCCAGTTCTTCACTACTAGCCAGCGACGAAAAACTCTATCCCAGCGATCGTGGCATCGCTTGGTTTCGCAAGCAGTTCAGCGAAAAGGCTGTAGAAGTCTGAAAATGAGATTGTAAAGCTTTCTGCTTGGCCACTAGGCTTAAGACGGCGAATTAACCTCTAATTGCGACAAAACGGTATAATCCCTAACTGCATGGGGCTAGACCCGTACTTATAGATAGAGGAAACACCGATGGACAAACCTTCGCCTTCGCTGCCGGCTGTCGAAGACGACCGCACTGGGATGAGCGTGCCTACCTTAAGGCGAGCACTGGCGGACAACCTCTACTACATACAGGGTAAGTTTCCCGAAATTGCCAATCGCTATGACTATTACATGATGCTCGCCTATACAGTGCGAGATCGTTTGTTTGAGAGATGGATAAACACCATTCAAACATATCTGCAAAAGGACGTAAAAGTAGTCGCCTATCTATCTGCTGAATTCCTCTTGGGACCACATTTAGCCAATGCCATGATCAACATGGGCATCCACGACCAACTGGAAAAAGCTTTGCAAGAGTCAGGTCTGAATATGCAAGAACTGCTCGAACAGGAAGAAGAGCCGGGCTTAGGCAACGGTGGTCTAGGCAGGCTGGCGGCTTGCTATCTCGACTCTCTAGCCACCATGGAAATACCGGCTATAGGCTATGGTATTCGTTATGAATTTGGTATTTTCGACCAAGACATTAGAGACGGCTGGCAAGTTGAAATTACCGACAAATGGCTGCGCAACGGCAATCCCTGGGAAGTCGTGCGGCCAATGGCATCAGTAGAAGTAAATCTAGGCGGCTATACAAGAAGATATACCGATGCCAAAGGCAAATATAAAGTAGACTGGGTACCGGAGCGCACCGTCATTGGTGTCCCCTACGATACACCCATACCGGGCTATAACAACAATACCGCCAACAACCTCAGACTCTGGAAAGCCGAATCTCCAGAGATGCTCAATCTAGAAGCTTTCAACCATGGCGACTATGTAGGCGCTGTTTCCCAAAAGATTGCATCAGAAACAATCTCCAAAATTCTCTATCCGAACGACAACTCGCAACAGGGCAAACGGCTGCGCCTTGAGCAACAATACTTCTTTGTTTCTTGCTCGCTGCAAGACATGCTGAGAGTGCATAAAAAAGAAGGTCAAACCGTTCATACCTTCCACGAAAAGTTCTCAGTGCAGCTAAACGACACCCATCCGTCTATTGCTGTCGCCGAGCTAATGAGACTGCTCGTCGATGTGCATGATATTTCTTGGGAAGAAGCCTGGAATATCACCACCAAAACCATGGCCTATACCAACCACACTCTTCTGCCGGAAGCTTTGGAAAAATGGCCAATCTCACTTTTCAGAGATGTCTTGCCTCGTCATCTTGAGATAATCTTTGAAATCAATTATCGCTTCCTCGCCTCGGTGAAAGAGCGCTTCCCCAACGACGAGGAAATGCTCTCCAGACTCTCAATCATCGATGAAAGCGGCGAACGCTATGTCCGCATGGCCAACCTGGCTTCTGTCGGCAGCCATTCGATTAACGGCGTAGCGGCACTGCACACCGACCTCTTGAAAAAACACACCCTGGCAGATTTCTACAAAATCTTCCCCGAAAAATTCAACAACAAAACCAATGGCGTCACCCCGCGCCGCTGGATGAGACTGGCGAACCCAGCCATGTCTAAGTTAATCGATAAGAATATCGGTAATACCTGGACCAAAAATCTCGACGAATTGCGCAACCTAGAGAAGCACGTAGACAACGCCGAGTTTAGACAAGAATGGCGCGCCGTCAAGAAACACAACAAAGAACAATTGGCGCGCTGGATTCACAATCGCCTCGAACTAAAAGTCGATCCTGATTCGCTCTTTGACATTCAGGTAAAGCGTATACACGAATACAAACGCCAGCACCTCAGCGCACTGCATATAGTGGCACTATATCACCTCATCAAAGAAAACCCTAATGCCGATGTTCAGCCGCGCACCTTTATATTTGGGGGCAAAGCGGCGCCCGGCTATCATATGGCTAAACTGATCATCAAGCTGATCAATTCAATCGGCGAAGTGGTCAACAGTGATCCCCTGGTAAGCAAAATAATCAAAGTTGCCTACCTACCCGACTTCAATGTCTCACTTGGTCAAAGAGTCTATCCAGCTGCCGACCTAAGCGAACAGATTTCACTGGCCGGTAAAGAAGCTTCCGGCACCGGCAACATGAAATTCGCCCTCAACGGTGCTGTCACCATCGGCACTCTCGATGGTGCCAACATCGAAATCAGAGAAGAAGCCGGTCACGAAAACTTCTTCCTCTTTGGCATGACCGCCCAAGAAGCTATGGATAGAAAAGCCCAAGGCTATGTACCGCTCGATATCTATAAGAGCAACGACCAGCTCAAACAAGTAATTGACTCTCTCGGCTCTGGTCTCTTTTCTAGAGGCGACCGCGGTCTCTTTAAACCGCTAGTAGACAACCTGCTTTACGACGACCACTTTATGCTGCTCGCCGACTTTGCCTCTTACGTAGACTGCCATAAACAAGTGGGCAAAGCCTATAAAGATAAAGACGGCTGGACACGCAAGTCAATTTATAACGTGGCTCGTATGGGCAAATTCTCTTCTGACCGCTCAATCAAAGAGTACTGCCAAGAAATTTGGGACGTACATTCGGTGCCGATTCATCTCAAAGACTATTGTCACCATGCCGCTCAGCTCAAAGTAAACAAATAGTGCTACTTTCTTGAATAACTGGAAGCAGTATTGAGATTATTGACTATGTCGGCATAGCCTACCCAAGAACGGGTGAGATTTTCCATGCCCGTCTGATACTGGGCGCCGCCTTGCAATAGTGCTTGGTGTGCTTCTCGCAACTGCGGTATATCAGCGAGCATCCGCTGAGCCTCTCGGCTGCCGCGCTGGGCTGCTCTATGCAAATAGTAGGCAGCTTTGCTGTTATTAATTGGCAGCCGACGCCCTTCATTGAGCAACTTACCCATTGTCACCTGCGCCTCCAAAATTCCATGATTGGCGGCGCGCTCCAACCAGTCGATACCTTCCTTAGTGTCTTGTACAACATCCCTTTTCAGTCGCAAAAGCAAATGACCAAGGTTGGACTCAGCCTCAGGTATGCCTTGCTTGGCAGCTTTACGATAATAAGCCAAGGCCTTGGAAAAATCTTGCTTCACCCCTAGACCTTTCTCGTGCAAGAGCCCCAAAACAGTCTGCCCTTTGCCATCGTTAGCCTGATCAAGCTTCAAAAGGGTATGCACAGCTTTCTTGTACTGTTTCCTTTTAAGGGCTGAACATGCCGCCTGTAAGCGCCCCTCCCCGCTGCTACTTTTCTTTGCTGGTTCGGCGTAAGCCCCAGGCGTGGCGACAAGCAATAAAACCACCAAAGCCAGAGCCCGCAGCCGTCCAGCCCAGGCGACACTGCCACAATCTCGAACTCTATGTTGATAGATCCGCATAATATAGTTTTCCCTTAGGGTCCAGATCTCACACAGCGAAAGCCCACATGATTGGAAGCAGTGGAAACTTCACCCTTACCGCGAGAGCCTAGAATATAACGAGTGCAATAAACTTCATTGCACAAGAACGACCCGCCGCGCTGCACTCTCTTTTTCGCCTGCTTATCTTCAGGGTCGAAAGACGACTCTGGTCCCTGCGGATTGACAGCCACACCACCTTTGTCGGCGAGCATTTGATAATAGTCGGCGCGATACCAATCCTGACACCATTCCCAAACATTACCCGCCATATCATAAAGTCCATAGCGATTGGGCGCATACTGAGCCACCGGAGCCAAACCAGCAAAGCCGTCGGCGGCGCTGTCTTGAGCAGGAAATCGCCCTTGATGGGTGTTCGCCATCCACTTACCATGCCGCTTCAACTCCCTACCCCAGACATAAGGCTCCCCACCCTTGCCGCCGCGTGCAGCAAACTCCCACTCGGCTTCGGTGGGCAACCGCTTGCCCGCCCACTGACAATATGCCAAAGCATCGGCATAAGCAATGTGCACCACAGGATAATTACCCTTACCTTCTAAGTTCGAGGCCGGTCCTGAAGGATGCCGCCAATCTGCGCCCTTCTCATAACTCCACCAGGCAAGTGCATTATCTAAAGAACAGCCCTCTTTGACATTGCTTGGCGTAAAAACCGTCGAACCAGGCACAAGATCTTGCACCGGCACATCAGGAAACTCAGCAGGGTCGGGGCTAAGCTCAGCCACGGTCTTATAACCAGTTTCTTTAACAAAGCGAGCAAACTGGTCATTTGTCACTTCAGTGCGGTCCATATAAAAGCCGTCGACATAAACTCGATGCACAGGGAGGGCGTCTTTTGCACTATCGGCACACTTATCATCAAAAATCCCCATAGCAAACTCACCACCAGGTATCCACACCATATCTGGTGGCGCTACCAGCTTGGGCTTAGCTTTGTTCTCGACCGTGGTGGAAAAATCTTTGGCCAATACAACATTTAACCCAAAGCCTAAAGAAATTGATGCAGCGCCTATTGCCGAAAGACATAGAACCCAAAGAAGGCGAGAAATAGACTTTTCAACAGGCACAGTTTAAACCCGGCTCATACTCTTGGCGAAGCTAACAGTATTATAGAGGCAGTCGCCATTTATATTGATTCTCGGGAGATTTATGACGAGTCGGAACTTAGGTCAAGCAGGAAAACGCTCAGCCCTGGCTATTCTTTTACTGGCGGCAAATAACTCTTGCTTTTTACTACCATGTGCCGCTGAGTCTCTCAAGCCGGATTACCAAGCTCAATCTCAAGCTAATACCGCAGTAGATATTCAAGAGACACCTCTTGCCACTATAGCCGCCCAAGATTCAAACTCGATTGCCGCCAAGATAGACAATCTAGCCAGTCCAAGCTCTCTATCTAGCCCAAAATCTGTATCAAGCCCAGAATCTGTATCTAGCCCAGGCGCTGTATCACGCCCCGACTTTGTGGCTAATGCTGATACTACAAATGGTGCTGATACTACAAACAGTACCGATATTACAAATGGTGCCGATACTGCCGCCAGTGCCATTAGCGGTGACGAATTCAGCAGACAATACACCCAGCTCACCAAGAGAATCTTGAGCGAGAGCATCGCCCTAGAGAGATATAGCCTCAACTATCGACTTGAAAATACCAAGAGATCTCGTGCTTGCCAATTACTCTATTTTGGCAGCCAAGAAGCAAGCGCCGCAACGCTTTTAGCCTTTGAAGTGATTGCCATGAAAGAGTTTGACAAAGGTAGAAAAAGGCCGCTGACCATAAACCAGAATAATCTCAAAGGTGGATTGAGAGCCGCCCAAGTCGGCTCTATCATTGCCGCCAGCGGTTCTGGTATGCAATTGGCGGTCAATGCCGCACGCTATATCAAGGCTAAGCAAATGGGTTATGACACTGCCTCAGCCAACCGGCGTGTCACAGAAAAACTGAAAGAAATAGACCGCCTCATGGCCGAAAGAGACAAACTAATAAGCGCCAACACTGCTCATCCCGGACATGGTCGCGCCCTCATTGAAAGTAAGATTTTGCTTGCCCTGAGAGAGTCTTTCGTAGATGAGTACGCACAATTCAGCGCTAATTCTAGAAGCGAAGCAGCAGCTCGCAATTTGTTTTTCTTGATGAACTGCTCTTACAATGTCATCGGGGCAGTCGGCGCCGGTCTTGGCTATAAGGCAGTGACCGAGCCGACCTGGAACGGTCCCTCAAATATTTGCTTCACCATTAGTGGTGCTATGGCCATGGGCACACCTCTGCTGGCTTCTGCCCTGCTGTGGACCGAACGACAGCTGATATTGAAAGCCCAAAAGAAACGCAAACTATCACAAGAAGCCAGCCTGCAAGAGCTGGAAAAAGAAATTCGCAATCTGCACGCAGTAGATGGAGACAATACCGGCGCCTTGATTCCCACCCTACCTTCAACCCAGCGCTTTGCTCTCTACTCGCAGTCTGGTTCACTTTTCACCAAGCAACTAGAAAATGAAATGACCACAATTCATAGACTGAACAAAGTAGCAGTGCAAAGTTCGGTGACTGGTCCAATCATCGGCGGGTTACTTATGACCCAAGGCATTCTTGGTACTAGAGGCTACTATAAATATTTTCCTTCTAGACCACGCAAGCAACTCGACCTCGGCTACAAAGGCGCCATCGTCGGCACAGTCGGTTCCAGCCTGGCCCTGGTCGGCAACGTTGCTTGGCTTTTGGCAAGCATCAACTATGAAAATCGTTTGCGCAAAGACAACAGTCTGCCAGAACAGCTAATCGCCGACCGACTCAAGCACTTAGATGAAGTCGAGAAAATAGTTTCAGCACTCTAAATGGATCTTCTTAACCTCATCTTTCCCTCAAGGGCGTTTTAATACTTACGACCTTGAGGATAAACACATGGAAACCCTTGCTCCTCCCCTTACTCTCAAAAAGCTCACCGAAATAGAGTGCCATACCCCAGAAGAGTTGAATGTATACTGGCTTGATCGCCAGGCTTTAAACTTATTGGCAGATAAGCTGGTCGCTCTGGCCGAATCAGTTGCTAGAGAAACAAGCCGGTCTGAAATTAATGATGAAGACCAAGACAAAGAAGCTTTGTACAAAAGACTTGACTATCCTTACTAAATAATCGGTCATTTAACCGGCTCACTAACTCACTTACCAACTGCTAATATTACTAGGCTAGGCTATCTTGTAGTCGCGGAGTAATAACAGCAATGCCGCCCGGTGACCAACTATGGTTTGATAATCAAAGCAGCGATGATCTCGTTCAAGACAAAATAGAAGCAGCCGGTTCAAAGCTCAAGAGTCTTACTCTTCTCAGCCAATCTTTCTTATTGAGCGGCAGACTCTATCAGTTGTCTCTACCCAACCTAAAAGAATTGGTCATACCAAGTCTCTATTTTTTCGACCAGCCTGAAGGCTGGAAGTTTTTGCACAGCCTAACGAATTTAGAAATTTTAGTAGCCGAATACACCGAGGCCAAAGATTCGATTTTGCAAGGTTTGTATCAAGCACCTTGGTGGGAAAAACTAACACAGCTAGAATTAAAGCTGGCGAGTCTGAAAGATAGCAAATTGTGGCAAGATCTCTGGTTAGATAGATCTCTAAACCTGCGAATTCTTTGCTTATTCTTTCTCAACCGCGATCTAGCCAAGACTGTTCTATTAAGCAAGCTACCAAGACTTGAGTATTTAGTTTTAGGCACCGAACTCGGTGACGACTTCTTGTTGCAATTAAGTGAAGCCGACCTACCGCTTTTGACTGATCTCGACCTTAGCCATGCGGCAGTGACAGAAAAAGCCACCCTAGATTTTCTCAATGCAAGCCGACCAGGGTTACCAAACCTGGCGCGGCTTAGAAAGCGCTTCTTTAGCGAGCAGCAGATTGAGTGCTACGACTGGAACGGAAGCTCGGTAGGCTATGTAAACGAAGAACTTAGCGACCAAGAAATACAAGAAAAATATTTTGCAGGCACCGGACTAAAGGTGCTACCGGCGAGCGAACAGCTCAACATCAGAGGGCAAAGACAAAATAGACTGAGACCCTTGGAGCGACCGGCGCCAAGATAGTCGAAAGTTTTCTCAACAGCTTTCAACGACGAAAAATATAGGAGAGACACTTTGCAGTATTCTGCACAACTAAGGCGCAAACTTTGCAGCACATTTGCTCTTTCAATTTACATGTTCACGGCGGCAGCACCGATAAGTTTTGCAGCAGAAAAGAGAGATGAATCGCAATGGCATACAGGGCAGTGGCAGCCAGCCCCTGAATTTAAGCAATGTCCAATCTGGTCCGGTCAAATTCCAGATGCCTTTAAAATAGCCGGTCCGGAAGAGCTAAACAAAGAAGGAGAATTTGTTGGCAAAGTCTCAGTTCCGACAATGACCGTTTACCCGCCAAAAGGCAAGCCTACCGACACCGCTGTGATTATCTTTCCAGGCGGGGGCTATTGGTGCCTGGCTATGAAATTGGAAGGCACCGATGTCTGTGACTGGCTCACTAGTCAAGGCATCACCTGCATTCTCTTGAAATACCGGGTGCCGGGCGACAAACTCTATCCGCGCTCTGGCTGCTATCCGTCCCACGCAGCCGCCCTAGATGACGCTCAAAGAACGATAAGGCTAGTGCGCTCGCGGGCGAAAGAGCTCAAAATAGATCCTCATAAAATAGGGGTTCTCGGTTTTTCAGCTGGAGGCCATCTTGTCGCCGCCACAAGCACGCTCTATGAGAGAAATATCTATAAGCCAATCGATGCCATAGACAAAGTCAGTTGTCGCCCTGACTTTGCTATAGCGGTATATCCAGGGCACTTAACCGAACACAGCACCAAGAAGTTTGAACTAAACAAATATGTGCCCGTAACAAAGAACACGCCGCCCACTTTCATTGTGCAGGCAGCAGACGATCCAGTTGATGCCGTGGACAATTCACTGGTCTATTTTGCTGCTTTGAAAGAGGCAAAAGTCTCTGCTGAACTGCATATCTTTGCCAAAGGCAAGCACGCCTTCGGCATCAAACCGACACTTTTGCCTATTTCAAATTGGCCCAAACTGGCAGAGCTTTGGCTGGAAGAAATTAAGATGCTGCCGAAGGAATAGATTTGAGAACTAGCAAAATTTGTAAACGCCGTCCTTTAGAAAGTCTCTTTCATCTTGTCTCTCCACGACTTTGATTTCGCCAGTGAATCAACCCACCCCCACTTACTCTGCAAATCAAAGGCAAAAGACTTTTGTGCGCGGGGATCGAGTGACATGCAACTCAGGGGAGGAATTGATATTTCCAGGCAGCGATAATGCCGGAAAGCATGCTGCTGTGCTCCTTTCGATCACCTCCACCTGCAAAAGGACGGAATAAACCCGGCGAAATATTTCAAAGATATTCTTGAAACACTCGCAGTTGGACCCAGCGTTCAAACAGATTCTCTTCTTCCAAACAATTGGCAGAGAAAAGGACAAAAACTCGATTTCAAGGCTTGTCATATAACCCCAAAATTAGCTTTACGATAAATTCAATTCGAAAACGCCCAGCGGTAGGACCTTTTCGAATTTCGAATTTGAGCATTGTATGTTGGACTTGACTTCGAACGAAGTGATTGACTCTGCTTGAGAGTCGGGCGAGGCTATTCTCGGGCGCGAGGATAGCAGGAAAGGGAGAAACCAGTTTTGAACATATGATTTTCAAATCAGTGGGTTAGATTCGGATTCCCTTTCCTGATCTTGTCCTCTAAGGCAGAACACTATCTTTAAGCAAATCGGCCGGATTTAGCTCGTATACAAGGTTCGCCCTGGGCAAGATTCTACCTGGCGCTCAGCAATAACACCACTAGAAAGAACAAAAGAATGTACCAGCTTAGAATTGATATTTCTAAGACCAAATTCGATGCATGCCTGCTGTTAGACAGCAAAACCCCACAGAGAACCTTCGGCAACTCATACGACGGGTTCCGGGAGTTGGTGGGTTGGCTGGCTGAGCATGATGCAAAGGCAGTTCATGTGTGTATGGAGGGCACCGGGCGGCTTTGGGAGCCTCTTGCAGACTTCTTGCATGCAGAAAAATTTGTCGTTAGCGTTGTGAATCCAGCTCGAATAAGGGGCTTTGCTCAAAGTGACATGAGGCGTTCGAAAACAGACAAGATTGATGCCAAAATAATTGCTCGCTTTAGTCGTGCGCAAACGCCCATGGCTTGGGTTCCTCCTCCTCCGGAGATAAAGGCTATTCGCGACATGCAGCGATATGTAGAAGAGCTCACGGAGCATCGAACCCAAGAAAAAACAGACTAAAATCCGGAGTTCTGGACGAACTCGTGCATCGTTCGATTGAGCAGCATATCGAGTATTTAGACAATGAAATTGAGACTTTGGAGACGGAGATATTAGAGTTGATCCAGCGCTATCCAAAGCTTCGTCGACACTCTGATCTCTTAACCTCCATAATTGGCTTAGGGCAAACCGCTGCAGTGACATTCTTGGGAGAATTATCAGCCGCCAGTAACTTTGCCAGCAGCCGAAAATTGGAAGTATTCTGCGGAATAACTCCCCGACTATTCGAGTCCGGCTCATCAGTCAGAGGAAGACCCCGAATTTCTAAAGTCGGGAATGCGCGGACACGGAAGGCCCTATACATGCCGGCAGTCTGCGCTCTCCGAACAAATCCGGTCTTGCGCGACTTTGCCGATCGACTGAGGGCTGCGGGAAAACCTGGTAAGGTCGTTGTTGGTGCAGTCATGCGAAAGCTACTGAGGATCATGTTCGCCGTGGTCAAGACAGGCAGACACTTCGAGATCGACTTCAAGTCTAGACGGCCGCTGCCGGCTCCAGCAGGCGCCTTGACCGCAATCGTAACTGGATAGAGAGCACAAACCGACAAAAGACCTACAGCCAGACAGCAAAAACCATTTCCTGGTAGATGCTGTCCGATCGCAAAGCAGAAGTGTAGTCAACCCATTGTAGCTGGGGTTGACGATGCTTCTGCTTGCGATAAAATTAGCATCTAAAGGGAATGGCCTGGGCGAAAACTAACTTGACGCCGACCACACTATCTAACTAATCTTACAAGACACTCGCAGCTAAGGGCTTGGATAAATATGCCATCACCAGCAATGGCGGGTTTAAGGCGAAAGAGGTTAGAAGGTTTTGGGGATATTCAACCATCCGAACGGACACACGTCAGCAGATTGCATGCCGCCGAATTTAGCTATCCAGTTATAAAGCGTGTTGTTGGAGATTCCGTGTTTGCGGCAAAACTCGGCGTTGGCCGAGCCTGTTTCCGACTCCCTAAGTATGGTTACAATCTGCTCATCAGTGAATCTACTCTTTTTCATTAGACCTTCTCCTGACTAATTGAAACTATGACTCAAATTTGTTCAGTCGTCTGATTGGCTTGGTTCAAGTTTTGGGGGTGGGGTCACTCGGAGTCATGGGCAACGACTGGCTTTGCTGTGCGACCAGGAGGGAAAGAGATGCTTCGAGTTGGCAGCTTCGTAATTCTCTAGTTGTCTACTAAACCTGGGACAGGTCAACCATCTCAAGGATGCCGTTGATGCAATGATTTCCTGGAGACGGGTGCCTATTACAATTACAAGAGCATTCTAAAGCAGGCGAACTCTCAGCTCATCTTTTCCAACGGCGGTCTTTTTTTTAGTTCGTCAGAAATTTTTTTGGCTTGCAATGGTGTGGATAGCTGAATTCCATTAGAAAAAAATGCCGCATTACGTGCGAGAACTTTTTCACCAGGGCTTTTCTGAAGTTGCGCAATCCATAAATCCGAAAGGAAGTCGATCGGATTTATGAGCGGACTTACTCCATTTCGCGGATAAATTTGGAAATCAATTGGGCCTGAAAAAGGTCCCGTGAAGTATGGATTATTTGCAAAAATAGACTTAGGCAATACTTGGATAATCCAGGCGACGAGACCCAGTCGAACGGACACCATTTGAGGATCAAATCCGATAATCGAATTTGCGTTAAATCTATTGGCAGTATACCCAGAGAGCTTGACCATGGAGGAAATAGTTGGATTCACAGAAAATTCTTCAAGTATTTCGGCAAAGTCCTGAGTAGATGCTAGAGCCTCAAATTCGACGGCTTCCTTTAGCCACTTTTGAGTTTCTCCTTTCGCAGAGTTTGGCTCGGAGCAACAGTCAAGCCTTTTGAGCCTTTTGAGCCTTTTGGCTTCGATTGCGATTCTGGCATCGAAACAGGAGTAGCTCTCATTCAATAGATCGTCTAGTGCGAGTACCCAAATATCGTGCCTACTGCTTTGAAAGAACTCTTCATAATACCGATGAATATTGGAATCATTTGCATTCAACAGAAACATGAATGCATTTACGCGCCTCGCAAGACTTTCGCTCTTGCTAATTTGTTCTAGCCAAATGTCCTTTAGAGGCTTGAAAAACGCACTTTCTTGTGGCAAATAAAATAGCTCGTCACCACAAAACTTTGAGTCCGGAACATTTTCAACGAACCAAGAAATGTGCTTAAATCTGGTTTCAGAAAATTGTTGGTAGCTCTCTTTACACCCTACTGAATAATAGAACAAGAGTCGAGCGCGTAATTCCGAATCAAAAGAGTTTATGAGAAGGGCTCGCTCTGCCTCTTCTGCAGCAGCATCGTCAAATTTTCGATTTGAATTTATCACTCTTCTTAGAGAATCTTCATTGCTCATACACATATTGCCTATTCCGAAAGACATTCTTCTGCACAATTAAATCGTGATTTCGGATATTTCCTTCTCAGAGCTACAGTTCCGTTACACTCAGAGCGTCTTTCTCGACAGCAGCCGCTCGCATGATTGAAGTGTTGGGCGTCAGATTTGCCCATCGTCATGAGTGACACCCAGGCCATTACTACCCTAGCATAGCACCTTTTATATTGCTGCCAGCAGCACGCATCCTGATAACAGTACGGACTAGAGCCAGAGCCGCCTTTTCCACCGCCCTTGCCGCCACCTTTTCCTTTTCCAAGGCCAAAGTCGTCAGTAAAATCAATCGGATCATTTTCCAAGTACGCGTACAGATTTAGTCCTTCCGATTCCTCAAAAGGATCTCTGTTGAGCCATCTTGCCATTGACGAAGCATAGGCTCTAAAGGGAGCCAAGATAAAGCCACTTCTGCTGTGAAGATAATGACCAGTAAAACTATAGCGGGAATTAGCAGTTCCTTGGATTTTTTGTGTTTCTCCCCATGCTTGGTATTGATACTGTGCGTCAATGGTGCCTGATGTACTAGTCATCTCTCGAACAGATCCTAGATGATCCGTAGTGTAATATTCTGAGCTGCCGGAACTAACTTCTCCAAAGTCATAAAATCTAGCAGTAAGGCTTGCTGAAACATCACGAGCCTCGACACGTTCAAAATCTTCCCAGACAAACTGATTAACACTCGTGACAGAACCAGCAACTGTTTCGATATTTTTGGTATTTCGCCTCAGTCCATCATAAGAAAATTGGCTAAAATTATTAACACCTGGATAACTTATCTTCACCAGCCTATTCTCAGCATCCCACTCATAAGTGTTAGTGCCATCGCTGGTCATATTGCCGTTGGCATCAAATGTTGGGCTACTCGATGCAGAGCCTTTGGTACTCACTCTGTAAGAACTGGTCTTGGTCGTGTTGGTACCATCGGTGACACTAGCCGGAATGGTATTGGCTCCACTGTTCAGTGTCGCATTCCCTGCAAACTTCTGTGAGTCAGGCAAAGTCGCAGCATTGCTGTTCACAGTGGCTGACTTCAGAGCCTTGTTTGCAGTTCCTTCAAATCTTGTCGCGCCGCCCGCTGCTATGCTGGTCAGTTCATTGAGATTGTTATAACCATACTGATTGGCGCTGGTGGACGAAGCTAAGCTCAGAGTCTCTGTCGCACCACCGCTGGTGGAAGACGCATATGTCGTCAGTAGCTTCGAGCCGGAGTTTATGAAAACGACCGTGCCGCTGGCTGTAGCAGCTACAGCTATCGCTTGCAAGTCGGTGTCTGCCGTTATTGCCGACGCCATATTGGTCGCGATGCTTGCCAGCGTGTCGCCCGCCTGCACAACATAGTTCACCGCCTTAGAGCCGCCACTCAGTTGCGGGTCAAAGACCGTGACTGTGAGGGTATCGCCGGTCGTCTTGGTGCCTCCGATAACAAGAACCTGGGCGCCATTAGTCGGCAAGCCAATCAAGATTGTCTCGGTGGCTGTTGTGCTGGTTGTGCCTCTATAGGTTGTCGGGTTTGTCGAGTTTGACTGCACTGTCACTACAGTGCCGCTGGCGGCTGCTGATACTCCGATGCCTTGCAAGTTTGTATCGGCATTGATTGCCGCGGCCAAGCCGCTGGCTATCGTCGAGAGGGTGTCGCCAGCAAGCACAGTATATGTGGTCGTTCTGGTGCCGCCGCTCAGCGCTGCATCATAGGTGACTAGAGAGACCGCATCGCCGGTTGTCTTGCTGCCACCAATGCCTATTCTAACCGGTCCATTCTGATTTACAGATAGGCTGATGGTCTCAGTTGATCCAGTGCTCACAGACTGGGCATAGGTTGTGGCATTCTGCGAAGTAGACCTGATTGTGATGGTCGTGCCTGTTGAAGTCGCCGTCACCCCGATTGCCTGCAAGGCTGTGTCGGCATTAATGGCGTTCCTCAACGCCGTGGCTATTGTCGTCAGGGTATCGGCAGCCAGCACTGTGTAGTTGACATTTTTACTGCCGCCAGATAGCGCTGGGTCCTTAAAGGTTATCGTCAGAATATCTCCAGTCTTTTTGGTGCCTGCGATAACTGCGTTCTCAACAAAGTTGTCGGTGGCATTCAAAGTAATGCTTGCTGTGGCACCACCACTGGTAGAGGCAGAGTATGAAGTGACATTTGGCGAAGCCGACTTAATGCTCAAGACTGCTGCGTTTGCCGATGCGGTCACGCCAATGTTTATCATGTCGGCATCTGCTGCAATAGCGGCAGCCATTTTGGTAGCGATAGTCGAAAGCGTGTCGCCGCCCACGACAGTGTAATTTATGGCCTTTGAGCCAGAGGTGAGTGCTTGGTCGGTTACAGTGACTGTTAGCACGTTTCCTGCAGTAATTGCTCCTGTAATCCTGCCTCTGGTCACCGTGCTTGTCTGCACGCCGGTTCTGTTTGAGGCGCTATCATAGGCATAATAATATTGCTTCAGATAATTCGGGCTCAAAGGTCCTCCGCTGGCTGCTGCCGAGACCAGCTGACCGGCTTGGTCATAGTCGAGGGCATAGTTCAAGCTTGTATTGCCCTGCAGCTGCTGCCATTGCTTTATCTGCCCGGCTGGGTCATATCGGTAACTAAACTGTGAAATTGTGTTGCCGGACGGTCCCAGGTTGGCAATTTGCTGCAAGCGCTGGTCTTGTAGATTTGGATACCAGGTATATTTCGTGGTCTGACCATTGGGATAACTGATCGAAGCTAGCCTATCCGAGCCTTTTGAAGAGCCGGGAGTGTCGTTTTCATAGGCATAATTGAAAGTACCCAGAGCGTTGACCTCGGAAGTCACCCTGCTTATCGCATCATACGACCAAGTGACAGAGTTTGCGGCCCCGTTTATTGAGCGGTTTGTTGTGCGCCCTAGGGCATCATACTGGTAGGTTATGGCAGAGTTTGCAATAACATCGTTCGTGACCTGCTGCACAGACTTTGTTAAATCTCGCGGTCGCAATCAATCGCTTAACCATCAAGGTAAGTTAAGCCACAAACCGACACTTCTGACTGTTTCAAATTGGCCCAAACTGGCAGAGCTTTGGCTGGAAGACATGAAGATGCTGCCGAAGGAATAGATTTGAGAATTGGCAAAATTTGGAAACGCCTTCCTCTAGAAAGTCTCCTTCATTTTGTCTCTCCTCGACCTTGATTTCGCCAGTGAATCAACCCACCCCTACTTACTCTGCAAATCAAAGGCAAAAGACTTTTGTGCGCGGGGAGCGAGTGGGATGCAACTCATAGACTGACTCCAATCATCTTGAACGACCTCATGTCGCACTAACCCGCAAAGTCTTAGGTCAACTAGCGGATGTGGAGAAAGCCGGTGACCGAAAATCTACTTGAAAAGCCAAAGTGAGTAGCATATACTCAAATGATACTCAGGAGTGTTATTCCATGGCTAGAGACTCGAAAAGAGAGAATTTTGACGTAAGCCCCGAACAAGAGGCCGATATCAACTGCCTTCAGGAGCTGATCAAGGCGCCCACCCGAAAAGACGCCATACTTACCGCCGTTCGACTGGCTCTACTCTTAGCGGCTGAGTCGAAACAAGGAAATCAGTTCTACCTGGGGAGGCCAGGATGCCGTGACCTAAGAAGACTGCTCATGGTCGGAATCGAAACAGCAAATCTTCAGAAATGGACGTATCTCGTCGAGCAAGCGCATCCATGGAAGCGACAACTCTTTATCAAAGGACGGAAGCTGCCTGCTGCCGCCGTTTGGAGCGGCATGCTCGTCAACAAGCTTTCGCGCGAAGAGGCGGCAGAAAACTGGGCTCTGCCAGTAGAGGCAATCGATGAAATCCTCGCCTATTGCGAAAACAACAGAGCGCTTCTGGAAATGGAAGCGACTGAAGATATGCTTCGTCTTGAGCAGAAAGGAATTGACATTGAGCCTAAGAATGCTTGTAGATGAGTGCCTACTGAACAAATTGCTTGTAGATGCTTTAATGGCTGCCGGACATGACGTGCAGACAGTGAGCCAGGTTAATCTCATAAGCAGACCAGATGAAGCGGTTTTTGCCCACGCAATTACAGAGAACCGAGTCGTCATTACAAGCAATTGCGAGGATTTCATTGAGCTTGCTGAAGAGCGAATCGCAGCCAAAGAGCACCATCCCGGAGTGTTGCTGGTATTCCTGTATAACAATCCCAACAAGGATATGAGTGTACCGGAAATCATCACAGCAATCGCTAACTTCGAAGCAACGGGCGTCCCCATAGAAGACACCACTGTTTCTCTGGCTCACTACCGGTACTGAGCTACCGCAGACTAAAACCTGCACACCCTCCAAGGGCTTAGCTGGGATGGATTTGAATCCAGCTTATACACACCGACTGACCAATGTGACTTTGCTCTATATTTGGCAGACTATTTCCCAAGCAATAGATTCTAAAATTAGAGAATCCGACTATTGACCGCTGCGAATTAATGAGTGTATACTCACTCATTAATGGAGGAAAGATGGCTCGTCCGAAAAGCGAGGAAAAGCGAAACACCCTTCTATCAGTAGCCACAAAAGTATTTGCCAGAAACGGCCTAACCGCTTCCACCTCATCAATCACAACTGAGGCAGGAATGGCGGCAGGCACGCTCTTCATATACTTCAAAGGCAAAGATGAACTGTTGAACGCACTTTACGTAGAGATCAAAAAAGATCTCGCGGAAGCCATGCTGCGCGACTATCGAGATAACTCATCAGCGGAAGAAGCAATGAAGCATGTTTGGAACAACTATATTGATTGGGGTATACAAAACCCCGATAGTTTAGCGGTTCTGCACAAGCTAAAAGTATGGGAGGGCCTAAAGCCCGAAATACCTGAAGAAACGGCTAAGCGCCTTTGCCAATTGCAAACGCTTACCGAGACCGCCATCGCCGGCGGTGCTTTGAAAGACATCCCTTATGAGTTTATGCTCGCCCTCTTTTCGGCCCAGACAGAGACAGTGATGCAATTCATCAAACAAGATCCAGACAAGGCCGAACTATATAAAGAGCGCGGCTTTGAACTTTTCTGGACCGGAGTAAACAAAACCGATAGGCAGCACACAAATTAGGCTGCCTGAAAGCAGGAGTAAAAACAATGAAATACAAAACCCTCGGTGACACCGGGTTACTGGTGTCGACGCTATGCTTTGGCGCCATGACATTTCATGGCGGCAGCAAACTCTTCAAAATGATTGGGGCGACTCAACAAGATGAAGCCGACCAACTGATTAAAGCGTGCGTAGACAAAGGTGTCAACTTCTTCGACACTGCCGATGTCTATTCGGAAGGCGGCAGCGAAGAGATGCTCGGACAAGCGTTTCGCAACCTCGGCATACAAAGAAAAGACGTAGTCATAGCGACGAAATGCTTTGGACGGGTAGGCAAGGGACACAACGACATCGGGGCTTCACGTAAGCATATTATTGAAGCCGTTGATGCAAGCCTTCGCCGTCTACAAACCGACTATATAGATCTATATCAGATTCACGGCACCGATACAGTCACGCCGATCGAAGAGACGCTTCGCGCTCTCGATACCTTGGTAAACCAAGGCAAAGTAAGATATGTCGGTTGCTCAAACTGGGCAGCATGGCGCTTGCAACGTGCTCTAGACATCTCCGAATTCAAAAATCTGGCACGCTTCGATACTTTGCAAGCCTACTATTCAATTGCCGGTCGCGACCTAGAAAGAGAACTGATACCACTGATGGAGCACTCCAAGACAGGACTACTTGTTTGGAGCCCGCTTGCCGGAGGCTTACTTTCAGGCAAATTTAGCCGCGAAAATCAGAAGCCGGAAAACAGCCGCCGCTCCGAATTCGATTTTCCCCTGGTCGATAAAGAGAGAGTGTGGAGAATATTGGATGTGCTTAGACCAATAGCCGAAGAGTTGCATGCCTCTGTAGCACAAGTGGCGCTGGCTTGGCTTTTGGCAAAGCCTGCCGTCACTTCGGTAATAATCGGGGCTAAGAACTTGAGCCAGTTGGAAGACAACATCAAAGCAGTTGATGTGACGCTAAGCGCAGCACATCTGAACGCCCTCGACCAAGTAAGCCAACTGCCGCCTGAATATCCCGGCTGGATGGTCCCCTTCCAGACAGCCGATCGCTTAGATCCCAACCTAGATCTTTGGAGCCACCTGAAAGACGCAGTTAGTGTAGGCAAATAAGGCAAATAAGCCAAGAAAGAGAATGAGCGAGAAAATGAGGCTGGCACCATATACGGCACCAGTCTCGTTTTCTTTCTAAAGCCGCCAAACAAAATCCAAAATATCTGCAAACATACTAAGTTAGATAAACAGGCTCTCTAATTATTTGCAGAAGAGATGCTTTATACACCTTGAGACCGAGCTAAAAAACTTCTCAACTTCTTTAGCTAACTACCTTCAGCATAGCGGTCGGCAGCCTCGGCAATTCTCTTGAAATAGGCTTTCATAGCCGGACCAGGTTCAGGCTTTTGTCCACCGCCGGTACCAAGAGGGTCGAATTGTCTCTCAGCCCTGCGATAAGCCTGAATTTCCTTATTCAACTCGCCTCGCTCCTGAAAAGACATGCCGCCTTTCACGCTTTCCTCAATTGCTCGTTGAGCCTGCTCGGTACGCCTCTTTATCTCATCATGCATAGGCGTATCAGGATGCTTTGGTTTGCGGGTCATATCTATAGTACTAAGAAGCGACCAGTCTCTCACTTCGCGCTGATAGCGCTCCAAAGCTTCATTCTCCGACCTATACTTCTCACGCTCGGCAGGACTCATGCCCTCTTCAACTTTGCGCCTCACCTTATCGCCGACAGTCTCGTCTTTAGAGATAAGGTGTTTGACACCATGGCAAAAGGCATCCCAACCATCAGTGGGTTTATACTGCGCTTCCTGTTCGAACCCTGTCAATTCTACTTCGGGGAAGCCTAAGCGGCCGAGCCCCCGACCCAAGCCAAAAGAACCATCACTATCGACTATGCCCACACGAGTATCCTGATTTCCATTTTGATTGTCCGAAGAGCCTCTAGAGACCCGACCAAAATCCTGGCTCTCTAGATAGAGACTGCGACTGGCATTATCGACATAAGTCGATTCAGATACCGGCTCAAATTCTTTCATAAGAAAAACCTTCACAGAAGGAAACTGCGATGAATCTAGCAGGTGAAATTGGCAAACCAAAGTCAGCAGTATTAAGCGGCAAATCTTGCACGCCGGTTCAGATTTCTAAGACTGTAGCGAGGGCTAACCGGCTGACTTGCGATCGACTTTCTCTTTATATACCTGAGGCTCTACCAAGCCCTGGGCAAAAGGAAAATGCAACTGTTCATAGAGTGCAGCACCGGGCTCATCATCGCCACTGTCTAGACCAACGACTCTAAACTGATCATCTAGGGTCTCTTCAACAGCATCTAAAGGCTCAGCAGAAGCCAATTCAGTAAAGATATCTTCAGCTTCAGTCTGAGCCTCTTCAAACTTTCCCGGGCAAACTACCGCCTCTTCTTGGTCGAGAATAAGAGGCAAAGCAGAAGCAGATTCCAGCTCCGCACTGGGTTCTTGGTTAGAAGCAACTTCTTGCTCCGAAAGAGTTTCTGCAGAAACTACCTGAGAAGACTCTTCTTCGACAGATTTTTCTTGAAGAGATTCTTCTTCGATAGATTTTTCTTGAAGAGGCTCTTCTTGCAATAAAATTTCTTCGTCTTCTACTGCCTGTAGCTCATGTGCAACAGGCTCTTCTTGCTGAACAGCCTGCTCGTCGAGAAACTCCCTCACAGCCGGGGCTTGCAAAAGCTCCATAATTTCAGCCTGCCTTGCTGAAGCAGACGAATCGCCCCGAAAGAAATTGACCTCCACTACATTGTCGGCTATTAGTTCCGGCTCAGAGTCTGAATTGCGGTCTTCATAGATAATTCCCGAATCTAGATCATCGTCTAGAATTGCCGGTAAGGTATTTATCTCATCGAGGGGATCAAGCGAGAAAAGTCTAGAGAGATAGCCAACCGTCCTGGCACCGGCGGGACTCTGCATAGCAGGAGAATCTTCAACTGCCTCTTCTCCTGACTCCTCACCAGAATCTTCTCCCAAAACTTCCCCAGCAGCTTCAATAGTGGCGGGCTCGACTTGCTGAGGTGAAATCAAATCTAGCGCTTCACCTTCAGATTCGCTCTCGCCTATTTCTTGCTTTTCTTCTATTTCAGCACCGCCAGAGATGGCGAACAATCTAGCACTCTGTTTAGCGCCACTTGATGCCAGCGCCTCATTGGCGGCAAGTAAAGCCGCGAGGAAGAGCTCTTCATCGACACGCCCTTTCATTACTTCACTGCAGAAGAAATCAAGGGCAACATCTAAAGACATTTCACGACGAGCCACCACCGGCTTGACTTTCTCGTTCATCCAACGGAAGCCTGACTGCAAGGGCAAAATATAGTGGTCGCCGGGGCTGAGTATATTGATATTATGCAGGCCCTGATAGCGCAGATAGCTGCCCAGCGCGTCAATTATGGGGGCAAGTTTGACCAATTTGTCAAAAACAATAAAGCTCTGATACTCAGACTCTTCAGTCACTTGAAAAAGACGCAGGGCAAAGTCGTTCTTATCGGTTTGCACTAAAGCAGAAATCGATTGAGAGAGCGAGTCATAAGTAGCCTGGTCGCTTTCTCTTGAAATAGGATTAAAGGTGAGCAAAAGAAACTTTTCAGTGTCATCGACACAAAGAGCGCGATAGTTCTTCGAATCTTTCTCTATCGAACAAAGCAGTTCGCCATCAGAAAGGCAATGATAGCGGCTTAAACTGCGCCAACTATCGCTACCAAGGGTGGTGACTTTTGAGCCGAAGCGCGAGGCAAAAAGCTGAAGAAAAACCGAGGGGGAATCTGCTTTATCGGTTACTTGATGGCTAGAAATGGCTGTGCCCTCTCTCTTGAAAATATACAGTCAATATTTTGAGGAGATACATAAAACGCAAAGTGATACCATATTTGGTTTTGGGATCGGCTGAATCTTAGCATTTAGTGCTGCAAAGAGCCACAGGCAGACTCTAATAGAAACAAAAGATTACCTGCGATGATACTACCAGCGCTACCACATGGCAAGCACACGGGCTTCTGCCGCCAGGGGCTTCGTAAAAATACGAATTGACCTATAAGGTTAAAGGGACTACCTTTGTACCTCTACCCTTATATCCACCTGCCCCTCTGTGGAATAGACCCGGACCTGCCGCGAATTCAATATAGAAGTTTTTTGCTATCTATCAGGACCGGTCAAAACCCATAGCCCTTACCAATTGTCGTCGAGACAAGAGGAATCCATGTCTAAGAACGAAGCCGAAGCGCATCATAAGAAACCTCATGCCGAAGTAAAGCATCAAGGCGACCAAACCGAGAAACATTCTGAAGGCGAGCCAAAGCACAAACTCGCTTCAGAGGCGGCAAAAGAATTATCGAGCGCAGGCGGCAACAAAGCCGCCGAAGCCCATGCCAAACACAAACAAGCCGGCGGCAAGCACGACAGCGGACACGAACACGAGCTGACTATTGTCGGCGCCGAAGACGGCAAAGCCGCCAAGAAAAGCGGTGGCGTAAGCGCTGAAAAGACAGGCGATGACAAAGTAAAAGTAGTAGAGGCGAAACCTGGCGCCCAGCCTGATAAAGTCGAAGTAAAAGCGGCCGCGCAACCGGATAAAGCCGAGGCAAAACCTGGCGCTCAGCCGGACAAAGCCGAAGTAAAAGCGGCCGCGCAACCAGAAGCCGCTGGTAAAGACAACAAACCGGCAGCCGAAGCCAAACCACTGGTAATAGCAGATAAAACGGCACAGTTTTCAGACAGTTTCAAAACAGAAGCCACTGAAGCCAATGCAAAAGCTGCAGCCGACGGGCAAAAACCACCAAAGATTACTGTCTCATTGCAAGAATTCGGCGAAGACAAAGACCTGAAAGAACCACACTATGTGGTGAAAAAAGATGGCACCGTGGAGATGCACGGCGACCCGGTCAAATTGGGCTCTAAAGAAGTGCGGGTGGAAGTAGAGCGCGACCCAGGCGCGGTGAACCCCAGCGACCAACAGTTGGCAGTCACCGATCAATTGGTGGCTAAGATAAACCAAGATTTGCAAAAGGCCTATCCACAGCAAGCCGATCAAGTCGTGCTCGACGACCAAGGCGACCTGGTCTCGTCTAAAACCGAGAAAGCAGCGGGTCTGAAGAGCCCGCCCGACAAGGAAGGTCTTTCGCCTGAGACAAAAGAAAGCGTGGAGCAGACCAAGCGACTGCACCGCTCTGGCGGTGTAGACATGCCCAGGGCGGCCACCGACGGTATGGGTTCATTTGAAACCAGAACAGTGCCGCGCCAACAGGGCGAGACAGATAAAGTGGCTGCCATGAAAGAATCTTGGGCTGGACTTTTCAAACCAGACAAAGACCATCCCTATGAGACTGTAAGACGGCATCCCGATGGCGAAATGAGAGTCGGTCGCTACGGCTTCAACGCCACTCAGTTGGAAAACTGGCTGAACGGCTTGACTCCTGAGCAGATTGATAAACTGATTGCCGAGGGCAAATTGCCCAAAAACTTTGCCGACCCTAAGTTTCGCGAGCAGTTTATGAACTTCTTGCAGAAAATGAAGAACGGCGAACAGCCAACGCCTGATGAAATGAAACAGTTTCTGCCGAAGGAAGCGCAAGAAACAATCGCTGGTCAAATACTGGAAAAAATGTCGGGCGCAGTCGGAGACAATCCGGGCATGGCGGCAGCCGCGGCAGTCTCAGGTCGCGACGCCGGTACGATTGATCAGAACTTCATCAATTCGCCCCAGGCCAGAGAGTTATCACAGGCTGGTAAGACACTCTATGACATAGCCACCAACCGACAAGCAGTGGAAGGCAATGTGGTGGGACGCCTACCCGAAGGCGACCGCAGAGAACTTATCACTAAAGCACTGGAAATTGCCAACAAACCAGTTACCGATGCCAATATAGCCGCAGTCAATCTGATTGTGCAGCATGAAAGCAGCTGGAATCCCAATGTTCAGAACGATTGGGACAGCAACGCCAGAAAAGGCATCCCCTCACAAGGTTTGATGCAGACCATTCCACCTACTTTTAACGCACACAAAGATCGCACCGGTCAGGTGGAAGCAGCTGGGCACAGCAACTCAATTAGAGATCCCCTGGCTAACTTGGTGGCAGGCATAAACTACTCTTACTCTAGATACGGCTCGCTTGCAAACGTGCCTGGAGTCAAGTCGATTGCCCGAGGCGGCGACTATCGCCCCTATTAATTTAGGGCTGCATCAGAGTGTACTGACCAGGGTATTTTTTGGATAGATGAGTAATGAAAGCTCTCTCTCCATGTAAAAAGCCGGGTGGGGCATTGCTTGGGCTTATATCAACTATATTGCCGCCTCTCTGCATCCATCTTTGAATGGAGGCAAGATTTTGAGCTTTGGAAAAAGTATTGTAAGCATGGTCGGGGCTGCGCATCATAAACTGATCAGGCTGCAAAACATGACGGTCAAGGTCGCCGACCTTACCTATGACCATGGTGTTGCTCTGCGGATTGCGCTTATCTACTAAATTGGGCAATTTTGCTTCGGCTCGCCAGTTTATGCCCTTTAAGATGTCAGCTTCCGCCGGCAAAAAATGACTGCTATTGCGCCTAACAAAAGTGGAAATTTCAGAACTAGCTATGTAATAGCGACGACCGGCTAAGGCAGCCATGGCTAAACCACCGACCACAAGCAATTCCTTCAGATGAGAAAGAGATTGATTATCTATGGGCTTAAGCGGATCACTTCGTCCATCTAGATTGGTGGACAAAAACTCAGCCAGCAAAGCCTGCCTTGCCTCTTGCGGCGCCTGCCTCGCTTTTGGTTCCACTTCAGATGGCTCTAAATCACTTCCCATGCGCTTCTCTAGTTGGCTTAACTGACCAGCTTATGATAGTTTGCTAAGCCGGGTAAGGCACTGGGGAAGCTACGTTGCCGAAATAAGAAATAGTGGCTAGTCTGACAGATTTGGCAAAAATGTCTGCCACTCTGATGGGCGTTTGGTTCTGTAATCGGGCACAGAAAAACTGGTCTGAAATGAGGAGGCTTGAATCTCCATTCGCGAATACTCACCCCAGTCTTGACCCACCGAGACACGCGCTTGTTCAAGCACCAAAGCAAGATTGAGCACTTCATTTACCGACTTGCCCAGGCGCTTCATATAGCGCACTTCTCTCTCGCCAAAATTGGCGCCTTTCAAATATTGCCTTTGCCGATTAAACTCGGCCAGTTGATAGACCGCCCAGGCAACCCAACTCTTGGCTAAGGCTATAGTAAGCTTAAAATTAGGTGCCTGTGCCGAAGACGCTTCATAGTCTACATAGGTAAGCAAGGCCTCGGCTTGCAGCTCCTTCTCTTGATCTTCAACAGTAGAACGGTAATAAACCTTGATCTTGAAAGGCAATTCTTCCGGTAAATCGTTAGTCTTTTGCGGAACAACAACCCGCACCACAAAAGAGCGCTGTGCACCAGATTCCAACCCACCGGCACCGACATAGAGCAGCCCATCGCGCAGATCGCTGCGCAAAATCGAGAGTACCTCGATCTGAACAAAGTCAGGGAACTCGATTTCAATTTCTATGTTTTCGACCACACGATTGCGCAGACTACTCAATTCGCCGCTCACGATGGCGACCAGTTCTTCGCTTTCGGGAGCATGATGCACCATACCACCGCCATTGATGGCAATCGCATGAATCTGCTCGACCGAATAATCAGACCCTATACCGATTGTCGAGGTGGTCAAGCCCCGCTCCTGCATATTTCTTGCATGATCAGCCAAAGTCTTCTTGTTGAGCACGCCTCGATTGGCATAACCATCGGTCAAAATCAAGACATGACTTGTGCTCTCGGGGTGTTTAGCCATAACTTTAGCCGCACAGCGGGCGCCGGTCATCCAACCTTCAGAAAGATTGGTGTTCAGCTCTGGAGTGAGAGCTTCAATAGCCCTAAGAGCATTACGCCGCCCGCGGTCATCGCAAGAGACACCATCGACATGCACGTTTGCTCTGTCAGAGAAGGAAACGATTGAAATAAAGTCACGCTTGCACAATCCCTTGACTATTTGCGAAGCGGCAGCTTTGGCTTTTTCAAGATACTTTCCGGTCATCGAACTTGAGGCATCGATAACTAAGACGAGATTTAGTGGGTGCCCAGCCTGCATATCGATATCGCATTCGGTATCGCCGTGAAAGCCCGATTGTTCTAAAATATCGCGAGCCTTCATATTGATCATCAAATAGCGCACCGACCCACCATAGTCGGAAACCAAGTCTCTATCAAAGTCGGCCTGAACTGAAAGCCAATTACTCATTTTTCGAGCCCCCAAGTAAAATCTCACGAAGGATACCGGCTACTGCTTCCCATTGGGCCAGTTGAATAAGATCACCTGAGTTCTTTATATTGAGTTCTACGTCGGGTGTGACTGATATACGGTGCCAACTTTCAGAACGCACCTGACTGCGCACTTTCTCGGGGCCGACCAGATCACCAAGAGCCTGCGAAAGTTTCTCGACTGGAGAGACCGATGTCGTAGACAGACCGTCAAGGTACTGCAAAAGGGCAGTACGGCGGTCGCCCTGAAAGCGGCGCAGGCGCGGTTCGAGAACCGATGAGATCTGCTCATCATTCATAGTGAGCAGAGCCTGTCTAACATCACTGAAAGACATGTCTTGCTTCTCGCGCATATATTTGATTGCTTTCAATCTCTTGAGGTGATTCTCGTCATAGCGGGCATAGCGCCCTCTCGATGCCGGACCGAGCATAAGGCCGTTCTCGATGAAACTGCGAATCACCCGTTTATCAAAACCGGATATCTCAGAAAGCTGCTCTAATGTGTAACTATCAAGATCTTCAGACACAACAAAACTAAGCTCCTCAGGAACTGTGGAAACAGAGGCGCCGAATGAAAGAAATAAAGAACTACCCAACTGTTTTCACAGTAGCAGTTTTAATTCGCCATGTCAAATTGAATTAAACAGAAACGCTTCTTATAGACCAGACCCTGGCGCCGGCGGCGGCACTGTTTCCACTGTATGACCGGTAGCGGGGACGGGGGCTTCTGCCGGGGAGACCTTGTCCACACCGAGAGAACTCTGATTAACCAAAGGGCTAGAGGGTTCGAGGCTGACACCAGATACAGCCGGTCCAGACGAACCTGGCACGGGGGGCTTGGCAGAAGGTTTAGCCTGACTGGCGAAAGCTGGATAAATCACAGCCGATAGCCTACGAATCAATTCGTTAGCGCGCCTATCGTTGTGAGGGCGCTGTACTTGCACGGCTACTATATATTTTTTGCCGTCCGGGGTGGTGATCACGCCGGTGTCGCCCACCATCGAACCGATATCGCCTGTTTTATGAGCGATCTTGGCACCGGCCGGCAAGCCTTGAGGCAAAAGAGTACGTGTCTTGGTGCGCTCCATAATTTGCCGCATTTTCTTGCGCCAGACATCAGACATGAGGTCACCGCGCTCGACCCGGGCCAAAAGATAGACAAGGTCGTAGGGACTGGTGCGATTGGTACCTTCCAAATCGGCCAACCAGTTATTGATGGCTGTGTTTTTAAGACCCCAATTGGCAAATTTCTTGTTGACTGCTTTCTTGCCGCCCAAGAGGTCAATAATCATATTGGTGGCAGTGTTATCAGAAATGATAATCATCAACTCAGCCACCTGCATCAGGGGCAGCTTGGTGCCCACACCGCGGTATTGCAGATAGCCCGAGCCGCCAGCCACGTGTTCCGGCTTTATCTCTAAGATAATTTTGGGATCAATGTCACCACGGTCGATGGCACTAAACAGTGCCACCAACACTGGTACTTTGATCATACTGGCGGCAGCAAAGTTACGAGTGCCGTTAAAGTCTACATAGTTGCCGGTCTTGGGATCAATAGCAAAGATGCCGGGTGTCAGTTTCTTGACCTGACACATAGCTTCGATCTGCTGCTTAAGATCGCCTAATTCGGCGGTCATTGAAAAAGGTGCGGCAATGGGCACAAGCGGGCTGGCACCAGCGGTGATGTTCTCACAGGGACCCGTAAGTGGATTGAAAAAGCTCTGCAATACAACAAGCATCGAGGCCACTGCGCCGGCTCTCACTAGGCGCTGACCGGGAGGCAGGGGGCGACGACGACGCTTGCCCTTACTTTTAACCTGAGGCTTATTCTTAGAGGGTAGTGCTTTCTGTTGAGCGGTTCTTTCACTGTCTGACTGCCTAGGCAAACCAGAGGTGCTCTTTTGCTTTCGCGCTAGGGATAGCCCGGCCAGCAAGTTCTTAGCGGGCACACCCTCAGGGCGGGAAAAAATATCTAGCTTTACAGCCTTTTCGAGCTGCAAGACATTTGCCTTTTGGGTCGAACTGACGGGCTGAGCGCCCTGGCCGGTGGCAGAGTTTTTATTAGAATCAGAGCTGTGGCTGCCCATATACGCATTTTCTAGTGGTACTTTATCCAATTTACTGGCGTCAAGCTCCGGCTTGTCTTTTTCCAGTTGGTCTTCGTCTTGCCAGAAAGTTCTTTCAGAATTCGCTTCGGCGGCAGGCATCAATCTAGTTTCCTTACTTAAAGATAGCGAGAGTTAGAGAGAGCGCTGAGCTCAGGGCATTGGCTTTGCCAATTAGTACCTAGAGCAGCAGAAGTAAACTGCGACAGAGTTGCATTTTGTATATACAACAGGGTTGTATTACAGGCGATTTGTATTACGAACAATTTGTATTACAAACAATTTGTATTACAAACTATTGATATTACAGGCGGTACCGTAATTATTAGCCGGTAGCCGACAGCACCATGATCAACCGCGGATTTATTTTAACTTAGATCGCCGACATGTCCAGCACCAAATTTTGGTGCCACACCACATTTAATACTATAGCGGCCAACTATTCCTGGCTGTAGAGTTCCCAGAGACGCGGATAGGTCTCGCGCAGATGGGTTTCATCATCTTCATCGAAGGGTTCACCGGCTGGTTCCAGATTGATCGTTTCTCTATATCTTTCGTAAATAGCACCATCACCGCTGCGCTCTTCATAAGTTTCACAAGCGAGGTAAAGAAAGTCTTCGCAGGGCAAAATTTCGGGAACATCAGCTAGGCTGTCCGGCTCCGACAGAGCCCCTTCATAAACTTCTTTACCCCGCATGATTAGACCGGCGCGGAAATAAGTAAATTCATCATCAGAGAGACCGCCTCTGATCAGATAACCGGCCCCCCAGAGCGGCCAGGTATAGGCTTGGTCCATGAGATAGTCGACTATTTCTTGAAAGCCGACCAATTCATCTTCGCCCAATTTAGAAAGCAGCTTCTTGAGATTGGCCAGCTCCAAATCTTGAAACTCGGCAACCTGCTTTTGCTCTAATTTTTCTTCGGTTAATTCGATAGCCTGAGCGAGCAGGTACCAGAAAGTCGCTTCATCCAATTGGGTTCCCTCCGCTAGTTTCGACCATTTCGCCTTTGATATCGACCGTAAGATCGCTTGTGCTATCCGCCTTAATTTTAGCCCGCTCGCTCAGAGAAGCAACAGGCTTGTTAGGCTCAGTTCTCGGCACCAAAAGATAAAGTGTCAACATAGCCGCTGTTGCGGCACTGACCATATATTTTACGTCAGCACCAATATCGGTGCGCGGTGAAACGAAACCTTCGATGGTGCCGGCAACCAACAACATCAAGACCGTACCGGCGAAAAGCTCCATAGCAGGGCGGGCGACTCTTTTCAAAGAGTCTCGACGGCTAAACTGCCCCGGAAAGAGCATAGCTCCGCCAATCATCAGACCGGCGCCGCCGCTGATGAAAATAGCCATTAGCTCTATAACACCGTGACCGGCCACAAAAGCGGCCAGGCGATGAGCCATGCCATAGTCTTGGCATACACCAAATACAGTGCCGATTGACATGCCGTTCATGATCAGCACATAAACTGTTCCGATACCAAAGGTGATTCCAGTAGCAAAAGCTAAAAGCGAGACCTTGATATTATTGGTGGCAATCAAGCCGGCTACGGCCGGGCTGGAATCTTGTACCGAATCGGTCCACATTTGCCGATTCTCAATCATATGATAAAGCTCTTCCGAAACCAGGCTCTGCCCGGGCACAATTTCCAGCTGCCCAAAGTTTGGATCATAGAGAGCTTCTCGGTAGCAACCCAGGCCTGGCAAAAGAAAGAGAAGGAAAGCGGTCAGGACATAAAGAATATTGGTCTGAAACTGCCGGGGAAAGCCGTGCAAAAAGAAGAGAAAGAGGTCGGAGAGCCTGCTTTGTTTATTCTGGTAGACTTGGTTGTGCGCCCGTACCACAAGATTATTCAGATAAATCTGCAACTCTGAATTTAGTTTGAGGGCACGGGCGCGAGAAAGATCGGCAGAAGTGGCACGATATAAACGACCCAACTCGGTCAAGCCCTGCCTGTCAAGACTGCCTAAACCGGACGAGTCCACTTTCTTGAGGAGTTCTTCCAATTTTTGCCAGGAAACTCTGCGGGTTCTAAGCCACCGCTCAACATTCATCTATTCAAAACCCGGTAATCAATCCAGTATCTAACCAGTTAGTAGGCCAAAAGCATGCAACAACCCGATTATTCTATCTCTACCCCCGAGAACGTCGATCTACACCTTGAGATTGCCGGTATCGGCAATAGACTCCTGGCGCAAATCGTAGACGGTTTAATCCAACTTGCCATCACAATTTCTTTAGTGATTGTGGCACTAATTGTGGGCGCAGGCGTATCGGCGGCCCCAGTCGACCAGAAAACCAAGAATATGCTCTATGCCGTCATTGCCCTGGTGGCTGTGCTCTTTATGTTTTTCATGCAAAATCTCTATTTCATCATCTGGGAAGGGGCTTGGAAAGGTCAGACACCTGGCAAAAAGATAGCCGAGATAAGAGTGATTGAAGCCAACGGACAACCAATTGGCTGGGGTGCCTCACTGATTCGCAACCTGCTTAGAATGGTGGATGGAATTTTGTTTATGGGTCTAGTGGTCATGCTTGTGGACAAAAATGAGCGCCGCCTGGGCGACATGTGCGCCGGCACCCTAGTCATAAGAGAGCGCCCAGCCCAAATGACCGACAGTGCCATCAAGGTCGGACCCACTGCCGCAGCCGACGAGACTCTCGACATCGGCAGAATAAGCCCAGCCGAATACGACCTTTTGGTCGACTATCTCAAGCGCCGCGGCGCCCTCACTGATAGTTCCAGACCCTCGGTAGCCAAACAAATGTTTGACCATTTTGCAGCCAAGCTTGACATACCGGAAGAGGCAGCAGCCGCAGGACAAAATGGTAAAGTCTTTGCCCCCTACGAAAATATTCTGGAGAAAATCTATCTTTCATATCAACTGCGCGCCGAGCAGTGAGAAGAAATGAGCCTAACAGAGAATGTTTAAGAGAGCAATGCTCTCAGTAGCATAGAAAAATGCCGGACTTTTTAAGGGTCCGGCATTTTTGCTTATCTCTGCTAATTGCCTAGAGGCTATTGTCTAGCGCTTGTCTATGGCAACGTATTTCAGATTTCTTTCGCCGGTGTAATCAGCGCGCGGGCGAATCAGCCTGTTATTGGCATATTGCTCGAGCACATGGGCAGCCCAGCCGCTCATACGGCTGATGGCAAAGATAGGTGTATAAAGATCGGTGGGAATGCCGAGCATGTAATAGACCGAAGCCGAGTAGAAGTCTACGTTGGCATTCAGTCCTTTATCTGCTTTGACAATCTCTTCGATCTTAGCCGACATATCGAACCATTTTGTGTCACCCATCTGCTTGCCGAGTGCTTCAGACATACGGCGCAGGTTGGCGGCTCTAGGATCGGTTGTCTTGTAAACACGGTGTCCGAAGCCCATTACCTTTTTGTGTTCGGCAAACATCTTCTCGAGGTGCGGCTCGACATTGGCCAAGCTGCCGATTTCGAGCAACATCTTAATCACTTCCTGGTTGGCGCCGCCGTGCAGCGGTCCTTTCAGGGTGCCGATGGCGGCAGTGATGGCGGAATAGATGTCGGTCTCGGTGGCGGCAGCCACACGAGCAGCAAAGGTAGAAGCATTGAGCTCATGGTCGGCGTGCAAGATGAGCGCTATATCTAGCGATCTTACGGCGACGGCGTCGGGCTCCTTGCCGCCGGACAACATATAAAGGAAGTTATGGGAAAGAGAGCAGTCTTCTTTAGGAGCAACTACTTCTTTACCGTTCCTGATCAAATCCCAGTATGCAACGATGGTCGGAATTTGGGCGGTGAGACGAATGGCTTTGCGAACGTTAGGCTCGCGACCTTTGTCTTCCGCTTCTTTGTCGTACATCGAAAGCATCGATACGGCGGTTCTGAGAACTTCCATGGGCAGCGCATCTTTGGGATACGCCTTCATGGCTTTCACCACATCTTCTGGAATGCGGCGGTTTGCTTGAAGACCTTTGGTGAGCGTTTCCAGCTCGGTCTTCGTGGGCAAACGCCCGTACCACAGCAAATAAACTACTTCTTCGAATGTGGAGTTGTCAGCGAGATCGCTGATGTCATATCCACAATAAATTAAACGTCCTTCGGTTCCGTTGACATCACAGATAGAGGACGACGCGGCTACTATATCTTCAAGCCCTGCCTTGACCATGACCTGATTCCCCAAACTAAGTGCAGATGGGTTTTTTATACACCAAATGACATCGGTCTCGGGACAAATAATAGACTTATCTTCATACTGCTAATAAAGAACCAGCCCAAAAGCACCTTGAAAACCACCACTAAAACCATTCTGCACCCTAAAAAGGCCGCCAAAATCTTAAGCCAAGGTTTGGAAGATGCACCGCAACTTTCGCTAAAACTGGCTGCTCACCTTGCTTTAGCAAGAAACCGCTTGCTGCCGGACGGGCTCAGCCCAGAATCAAAGAGCTTTCTTAAAACTCTTGATATCACCGAAGCTCTTCTTGACAGGACTGCCGGTGTCAAAGGTTTGGAATATTTCTCTTTGAGCAAAAGCGACCTGGAAAGACTAGAGAAACTAATACCGCAACTAAAGCCACTAGATAGAACCCGGAGAGAGTTCGGGGCTCCTTCCCAGGGCAATAACCTATTTATATTTATAGACTTTATTGAGATAGACAACCCACTCTGGCTTTCAGAAGTATTTGAATATCTACCCCGCCCTGCTCAAAACCAGCAGCCGGCCAAAGAAGAGAAAGCAGACTGGCTTGCTCGCACCCAGTTTTTTACACCGACCTGGGTGGCCGAACAACTGGCCGAAAGGGCGCTGCCAAGCGGCAAAGAAATAGTTTTAGACCCAGCTTGCGGCGGTGGGCATCTGCTGCTTGCCGCACTGAAACACCTACTAAAATTGCAGGCGGCTAAACGAGAAAGCAGAACCCTAGACTCTCTTGACGGTATCTTAAGCGGCCAACTTTATGGTGCCGATATCGACGAAACCATGCTTGCCCTCAGCCGCTTCGCTCTCTATCTCTTTCTAGGACGGCATTATCCAAGCAAAATCTCTTTGCTCAACAAGCTCAACCTGCGTCTTTTGCCCTCACCAATCGGCAGTCTCGACCAATCTCTTTGGCCGCCTGCCTCTTTCGACGCCATTATCATGAATCCACCTTATCAAAGTTCTCGCACCATGGATGGTGCTTTAGCGCTTTACTTGAAAGAAAATTATCCCAGGGCTAAAAACGATCTCTACGCCGGTTTTCTGGAAATGGCTCTCAATCTCTTGAAAGAGGGCGGCAGACTAAGTACTATCTGCCAAAAAAGCTTCTTCTCGATAGCGCGCTATAAAGCCCTGCGCATGCACTTGATCGAGAAAGCCAATTTTGAATATGTAGATGCGCTCGGTCCGGGCATCTTTGCCACTTGCCCGGGCGAAAAAGTAAACACCGCCATAATCAGTCTGCAAAAACGAAAACCTATAGCAGGGTCGACTGAAAGTTTTATTTATCGAGAAAACAATGAAGAAAAGACCGTAGAACTTGCCAACCTGCTCAAGACCAGTGCAGCTATTTCAGGCTTTCCATATATTTTCTCAATGGCTGCTGGAGCGGCAACCTATTTTGAAAAGCACCAGTCACTAGGCGATCTCGAAGAAGAGGGACGAGTACTTCTCACCAACGGTCTCTTTACTTGCAACAATAAGCTCTTTATCAAAGACAAAGAGGAACTGGCAAAACTAGTGCTCTTGGGGGAAGAAAAGGCTGATGACTATGTGCCCTATGACAAAGGCGGCGGTCAGAAGTGGTTCCACGACACCAGGCTGAGACTAAAGTGGCAAGGTAATGGCGATCTCATTCGCCGCTATAGAAAAGAACGCGGCCAGTCCGAAAGCCTGCCCGGCGAAAGTCACTACTTTCAGCCGGGACTGACCTATTCTTACATAGGCACTTCGGGCTTTCGCGCCCGTTTACTGAGCCCAGAGGCAGTCTTTGATATTTCAAGCTCGGCAGTTTTTTGCAAAGACAAAGCCATCGACTTGCTTGCCTTGCTAGCCTTTCTCAATTCGTCCTTGAGCATTTATTTGCTTGCCAAACTGAACCCGACAATCAACTTTCAAATAGGCGACTTGCGCCGCCTGCCCATAAAGTTGCCCGACCGAGCCTCTGGCGATGAACTGAGCAAACTAGCGCACAACTGCATAGAGCTTGTCAAAGAACAGGCAAGATTAAGAGAGAAAAGTGCGGTTCAAATTAGTGGGACTAAGACTAAGTGCGAGCAAGACTTTATTGAAAAGGACTTTATTGAAACAGAAAGAAAGCACCAACTCAGGATAGACGAGCTTGTCTTTGACTTATATCAAGTGCCGCAAAAAAATAGAGCCGAATATAGCCAAGACAAGTGGGTGCTGAGCAGCCGAATCTTGAAATTATAGAGAAAACTTTTAGAGAGCTATTCTAGAGAATTACTGGCAAGGGTGTCCCTATTTTTATCTCAATTTGGCAAGCACCACCGGCAGTTCTATCTATCAAATCAATAGTGGTGTCACGGCATAAGATCTGCACACCAGCCTTTTTGGCCTCACGTAATGCCTTACCATAATCAGGGTCAATACTATCGGCTGGGCGAAATTTCTTTGTATCGGTGCGATTGACTATATAGTATTGAACGGCGCTGTCGCCCTCGCCCAGAGCCACTTGTCGCAATGTATTGAGATGTTTGCGCCCTCTTTCAGTGCGTGCATCAGGAAAGGCAGCATACCGTAGTCGCTCTTCTTCTTTCTCTTTCTCTTGCCCGCCCTCATTCTCAATCTCTTCCAACAAAGTAGTGGACTTGACCTCGACAATAACGCCCACTGTCTGACCAGCCTTACTGAGACGAAAATCAAAGCGACTATCGCCATAACTATATTCACTCTGTAACTGATCATAGGCAGCAAATTCGGTGAGCACACCCTTTTGAAAAGCCTCTTTAAAGAGCCTATTTGAAACCATTGTGTCTATGCAAACCAGACCACCATCAACTTCGACAAAGCGCCAAGCATAGGGAAGTTTGCTTTTGGGCGCCGCCGGGGCAAGATAGACCAGGCTGCCCGGCTGCGCCAAACCGAGCATACTGCCGGGATTGGGGCAATGCACCGTATAAGTATTACCGTCCGCCAGTTCGACGTCAGCAAGAAAACGCTTATAGCGCTTGAGCAAGCGACCTTCAAGAAGACCACTCAAAATCATATTTAGCTGCTTAGTCGGATATTACGCCAGCGCCGTTATCACCGGCCGCCAGAGAGGCATGATCGAGAGAAGCCACTTCTTTCTCGCCGCTGGCGCCGCGCATCCAGGCGATCAAGACTTCGATATTGCCCTTGCTTTTCTTTTGCTTGGACTGAATGCGGTGCTTGAGCCGCTCAAGCAAGTCTTTGTCGCCGACACAAAGGCTTACGACTTTATTACTCTTCTCAGATAGGCGCCAGGCTAAGGTTTCACTCTTTTTACCGAGCAAAAGACGGGTCTTGACCAGGTTGTCGCCCCCGGAAGAACTCTCTTCCACAAAGCTAACCTTGCCCTTGCTGAAAATCTTGCGCCAACGTGGGTAGTAACGCTTTTCCACCAGGGTCTGCAGACTCTGCGAAAAATCACGGCGCTGATTAACGCTGAGAGCGTCCCATTCTTTGCGGCCCAGTGCTCGCTGCGACATTTCATCATAGTCGATAAAAGGCGTGATTGAGGAAGAATTGGGTCGTTTGGCTTTGGCACCGCTGCTGCCGAAACCTTTCAACAGCTGGTCAACTGTAGTCCAGCCGGCAGGAGCAGCGGCCGAAGAACTGGAAGACGAGGAAAACAGAGCGAAAGCGACAGTTAGTAAGGCGAAAGAACCGAGACGAGCAAGCAACTTGCCTCTCATACGAAGTGAAGAGGGTACCGGACCGGGCAAAGTGCCCTCAGATACGGCCGCTGCAGCAAAGTGTTTTTTGGATACCAACAATGTTAAGCCTCTTTATCGGCTAAATTCTCGACCTAGCTCAACCAGCTCAATCCGAATCTGCTTAACCAGACTACACTGAAGCCTGACTGCGGGCAAGTACTGTTCTTGAAATCAGAAGCGATATAAAGGCGAAAGAAAGCAAGACTAAAACGTCTCTAACCACCTGGCAAGGAATGCCAAGCATGGCACCTTTGGTCAGATCACAGGCGTAATAAAGGGGCATGATCATGGCCAACTTCTGCTCCCAAGATGGCATGGCTTTAATGGGGGTGATAATGCCCGAAACGAACATTAGGGCCACCCCCAATATAGAAACGGTCATTGTATAGATACGAATGGTACGCAGAAAACAGGCAAACAAAAGGGCGATAGAAGTGAAGGTAAAGACCGAAATCAGGGTAGCACCGACCAGAAAAGGAAAGTTATGACCGAGAGTAAAGCCTGAAATGGGCGAAGTGAGGCTCAGTGCCAGCCAGAGCACGGTGGAAGCCTCCATGGTGACAGTGAATGTCTTGGCGATAATGGCGGCGTCCAGCCCCATTGGGGCAAGCACAATCTGTCTATATGTCTTTTCCATCCACTCATAAATCCAGCTAAAGCCCAAATTCATCGAGGCTAGAACATAGCAAAGATAAGCAGTAAGACCGGCACAAATATAATCTTTCAAGCCAAACTGCACTTGATAAAGAGCTGCCGAATGCAATGGCAGGCTGAGCTCTTTAGCTTTCTGAGTCAGTACCGAAAGAAGACCCATCGAGATCTGGTCATCAATCAGGGGATTATTGCCGGCGGTCAAAATCTGCACCGAGTCTTCCAGGGGATCTTGCGAAACATTGGCTAGGGCAACAATCTTTTCATGAGCTAGATCAGTCTTTGCTCTTTCTAGATCATCATAGACTTTCACTCTAAAGCGACCGCTTTCAGTCAAGTGTTTGGAAAGTTCGCTGATGCCGCCTGGATCATACAAGCCGAAGGGCATGTCATTTGCACCAGATATGGTATTACCCACACAGACCAAGATCAAGACCGCCATAATGACGCTGGCGATAAAATAGAGGGGACGCCTGGTCCAAGCCAGAATATCTTTGCGCACAATCGCTAGAATCGCATCAAACATCATCGGCTCCTTTATGCTGATGCGTCTTGGTCACTGCCATAAAGACATCCTCTAAGTTAGGTTCGCCGCTGGCGAACTTAATAAAGGGTATCGCTTCGCTTTCAAGCCAGTCAAATACAAAGCGCAAAAACTCGCGGGCCGATACTTCATCTGGTTGACTGAGATAAAGAGTATTGCGCAGCTTATCAATTCTCACTGTACAGGTAAAGCGACTAGTGACCTTCTCCAGTTTACTCTGCAGGGCCGCATCTTCTACATCTAGACCGTCGGCTAATTTGAGAGCCAAACCGCGCATACCTTGAATGCGGGAAGAAAGGTCTTGCACTGTGCCTTCTATCACTAGTTTGCCGCTTCTGATGATGCCGATTCGATCGGCTAAAATCTCAGCTTCCTCCAGATAATGGGTGGTGAGCAGAACCGTCACACCCAGCTTCTTCAAATCTTTCAAGCTCGTCCAAATCTCACGCCGAGCCGCCGGATCAAGCCCCACAGTGGGCTCATCCATAAAGAGCACTTTGGGCTCATTGATCATGGCGCAGGCGATAGCCAGGCGTCTCTGCATGCCACCAGATAGATTACCGGCTCTATCATTGAGACGGTCTACCAGGTTGGAGCCAACCAAAACCTGCTCGATGCGCTTATCGACAGCTTCGCCCTTGAGCCCGTAAAGCTCGGCTAAGAAGCGCAAGTTCTCGTAAACGGTAAGTTCGTGGTAGACCGAAACGTCTTGTGAGACCACACCAAAAAGACCGCGAATTTTATTGCTGTTTTTCAGACCATCATGCCCGCAGATGCTGAAAGTGCCAGAGCTGGGCTTGATCAAGGTAGTAAGCATGCCGATTGTGGTGGTTTTACCGGCACCGTTATCGCCCAAAAGAGCATAAAGCTCACCTGGATAAATCTTGAGATTGAGCTTATCGACCGAAACCCGAGGTCCAAAAGTCTTTGTGAGATTCTCCGCACTCAACGATGGAACGGCTGCGCTGATGCTGCTCCCTGATAAAGACTCGGTAGATGAGGACGCGGGACCGACCTGCTTAGAGGTGTTGTTTGACATTAATCTAGCAAACCGGACCTTTACTTGATTTGTTTGAACTAACGCCACCGCAGGCTCTCATCAAGCTTTCGATATGCGAAATTTTGAAGACCTTATAAATTACCGGCGGCACATTGACAAAGTGAACAGAACGCTTGGCAGAATCGGCTCTGAGCATCAACTCTTCCAACCATTCCAGCCCGTCCACCGCCACAAAAGTACAAGCCGAAAAGTCAATCTCGAGGGGACCGTCGCCCGAAATCAACATTTTATCGATCTCATCGACCCCGCGGTCAAGCTGACCTAAAATTCGTACTCGCATCTCATTATTTATCATCGTTTCAATTTCCTGGTCTTACTTCCTAAACTTGGTTTCTATGGTCTTTCACGGGGAGCATAGGCACCTTTGAAGAGCTCGACTACTTCGGGGGCAAGAGTATAGCGTGGATTAGAGCGGACGCTCATATCATTGAAAGCAGTTTCAACAAGCTCCGGCAAAGCCGCCATGTATTCTTCCAGCGGGATGCCCAGTTCGCCCACCGATAGTGGCTGACCAGCCAGTCGACCGAGATCGTAGACAGCTCGACGCAGAGCCAAGATATAGCCGGCATAGGGTCCGGCATCAGCCACGGCTTCTTCTTTGAGACCGACAAACTGAGCGGCTCTGGCATACTTGCGGTCAGCAACCCAAAGTGGATAACACGGGATGGAAACAAACTTGGAGGGAATCTGTGAATTGTATTCGATGGTGGACATGAGGAAAACCGCGTTTGCTCGTCCGTGCGGGATGTTGAAGCGAGCGCCTAAGGCATGCGCCAGGGCATGGTTGACACCCACAGAAGCATTGCCGATGGCCATGCCCGCCAGAGTGGCGGCATTGTGCAGCTTATGGCGGAAAAGGATACTAGAAGGATTCTTGAGCGTGGCAGGTAAAGCTTCAAAAATGAGGCGGAGCGCCTCTAGAGCCAGACCATCGGTATAATCGGAAGAGAATGTCGAGACCAGAGACTCGAGGGCATGGGTCAAAGCATCAAATGCGGTATCGCTGGTGATATCACGCGGCAAACTCTTGGTGAACTGGGCATCGATGATCGCCACATCAGGCAGCATACATTCGTCAATCATCGATACTTTGCGATAGCCATCTTTCAAAACGGCAAACGGCGTCACTTCCGAGCCGGTGCCCGATGTGGTGGGAATAGCCACCAGCTGTGTCTTCATTACTTGCGGAAACTCGACCATACGGTGATGGAAGTCGAGGAAATTGACAGCCAGCTCTTTGACATCGAGCTCGGGATAATCATAGAAAAGTCGAATGATCTTGGCGGCATCCAGAACCGAACCACCGCCAAGAGCGATGATGGCATCTGGTTTGCTGAAACGCATAGCTTGCACGGCTTTCTGAATTGTAGAAAAATCAGGCTCAGTGCCGATATCGGTGAAGGCATCTGAATGGCAGCCGGCAGGAAGATTCTCGGTGACCATGGAAAGGTGACCACGCCTAGAGGCTGAACGACTGGTGATAATAAAGGCGTTCTTGCATTTCAGGCTCTTGAGGTGCTCGATTGAACCTGGATTGCTATAAATATTTTTGGTGGTCTGGAAACTGATCAAATAGTTTTTACGCCGCGGCACGCGCTTGTAGTTGATTAAGTTCTTGATGCCGACATTGTCGGTGGTGATGTTACCGCCGCCGGTGCCGCAGCCAAAGCTCAAAGTAGTGTTGAGGTGATTGTAGACACCGCCCAGACCACCTATCGAAGAGGGTGAATTGACGATGATTCTGCCGGCATTAATAGCATCAGCAAAGCGTTCAATCACGGCATCATCTTCAGAAAAAATTCCGGCAGTGTGACCTGTACCGCCACCATAATTGATATCGAGAGAGCGGTTGATGCCTTCTTCCACCGAATCGACCAGGACATAACCAAGCACCGGCATCAGTTTTTCTACAGCCAGTCGATGTTGCCTCAGCTCGCCCTTGAGAGGGCAGAGAATCATCTTGATGTGACGGTCGACCTTGATACCGGACTGTTCCAAAATCAGATTGGCAGGCTGACCGACCAAGCGATAATTCATACCGCCGGTGCGGGCATCGATGACGGCATCAGCCACCTTCTCTACTTCTTCTTCGTTGCAGATATAGCAGCCGCAACGTCTAAACTCTTCGATTAGCTCGTCGGCGACTTCACGGTCAATGATCAGTGTTTGCTCGGAGGGACATTCGGTACCGTTATCGAAAGTCTTGGAAATAATAATCTCCATAGCCGCTGAAGGCACATTGCAAGACTTATGCACATAGACAGGGGTATTACCGGCGCCCACGCCTAAAGCCGGTTTCCCGGAACTATAGGCGGCTTTCACCATCTGAGTGCCGCCTGTGGCGAATATCAAGTCCACTTCCGGGTGACTAAATAAAATCTCGGACAATCTTCTCAGACGCGAAGACTTATCAACCCAGCTAATGAATCCTTTAGGGGCACCGGCAGCCACAGCCGCTTCATACAATAATTTTGCCGCCAGATTGGAAGACTCGGCTGCCATCAAATGCGGTGAAAAAATAATTGAATTTCTAGTCTTGGCGCAACAGATACTCTTGAAGATAACCGTAGAAGTAGGGTTGGTTACTGGCGCTAGACCAAGAATGACACCGATGGGCTCGGCCACTTCCACCATATTCAATTCGGGCAATTCTTTGATAACGCCGACAGTGCGCTTATCTTTAATTTGAGCATACAAAAATTCGGAAGCGACAAGATTCTTGAGAACCTTGTCTTCTGTGACACCCATGCGGGTTTCCTCATGGGCCATCTTGGCCAAACGGGGAGCGTTATCAATGGCGCAAGTGGTCATAGCTTTAACAATGGCGTCGACCTGTTCTTGCGAATATTGACTAAAGACCGCCGCGGCAAGGCGAGCCTGCCTGGTGAGGCTCTGAGCCCTCTCGGTCAACATTAGTTCCAGTTCTTCTTTGGTTGTCGCTGCCATTTTCTTACGCTCGAATTAGAGATAAAGCTCGATTTAGAGATTACGCTCGATTTAGAAATAACACTCGTTTTTTTCAAGTACTTTAGGGCAATTAGCCTAGCTCAAGTATTTGAAGTCAGAGTTAGTGCCACCGACAAGGCTTGAGAAACGAGCCCTTTGGAAATTTTCAAAGCTTCCCAAATTAGGCACCGGCCCCGAGACAAGCATCGGCACTATGCAATTATCAAGTGTAGGGCAACTTCCTATATAGAATATAGACTTTTGCAATCTTTAAAAAAAACCAATTCACAGACCTCGCTCTTCGACAAGAGGAAAAAGCCGGCTAGGGTGGGGAATCTACGAGAAATTCATGGCAGAAGAGGCGAAACCACCATTGCATGTCAAGATATAGATCATAGAATAATCTGCATGGTCCATAGGAAGAGGCGCTTATGGATGAAACTGGCATATTGCGGGAGCCGCCATTAATGAAAGAGCATGAAACCGGGTCGGTCAACTTCACCCTCGAGGTGCGTCAGTCGACGGAAGTTTCACCTTCGATAAAATCAGTATCTATGTGGGCAGCATCATCTATGTGGCTGAAACCGTCTATGTGGCTGAAACCGTCTATGTGGCTGAAACCGTCTATGTGGGTGGCGCTATCTCTGTCTCTGACGCTCTTTTGCGCCGAACCACCCGCCCAGGCAGCCAGAAAAGCTGTAAAAACCTACGACTATACCAGTGACGAGACCGGCAAACCCAGAGAGCAAATCTATCGTAAACGGGTGATTGTGGCGCCCACCGGTCATGAAGTATCGAGACGTATCGACTATCAAGGCATCACCACTAGAGACAGCCTGCTTCTGCCGAATCATCTGCCAAGCCAGGCTATGAGCCAATTCGACTCTAGCGCTGCCAATAAATCACGGGAAGGGATCACGCCGCCGCCGCCTCCAGTGAAGACCTCGCTTTTACCGAAGAGCATTGCCCCGCTGCCCCAGGCCGAGTCTGCTGAAGCTCACAAGATGGCTGTTCCTCCGCGTAGCGCTGTGCAAGACCACGTAAAGCTCACTAATGCTCGTCTGACCCAGATCAAAACCGAAGCCCAAACACTCTTCAAGAATGGCAAGACAGCGGAAGCGCAGGCACTATTAGAAAAATATGTGGCTGAATATCCCAAAGAGAACTCGCTCAAAGCCGAACTAGCCAAAGTCTCGCTCGGTCGAGCCAAAGCACATGCCCAAAAGGGCGACCATGCCCAAGCCGCCAAACACGCCCGCCTAGCCGTAAGCCATGCCGACGCAGTTTCGCCCGAACTATCGAAGGCTGCAGGGCAAGCGTTGGACAACAGCATCGCCAAATTAGGCGTCGACCCTAAGAACGCTGCCCAAAGAAGTACTCTCGGAGACAAACTCAGTGCCCAAAATCGGCACATGGAAGCAGCGGTAGAGTATAAAGTGGCGGCCAGACTGGCACCCAGTGAAGCCGCTCATATCAAGACCGGGGATGCTTCCATCAAGGCCGGCAACCTGCCGCAAGCCAGAACTGCCTACCAGAGCGCCCTAGAACTCAATCCCGATTCTTCGGCAGCCCTGAGAAAACTGGGCGTGGCGCTCTATCATATGCATGACTATGCCGGAGCCAGTGCCGATTTAACCAGGGCTTTGGTGATTAATCCCAATGACGGCGAAGCGGCAAGCAACCTGATCAATCTTTGGAAAGAGCAAGTTCATTCCCGCCCGTCCGACCCGAACAGCCATTTGGGTATGGCTCGCGCCTACCAAGTGGCGGGCGACCTGAACGCTGCCCATCAAGAATACAAGAAAGTTGTACAGCTCAATCCCAACCATCCGCATTTGCCAGCGGCACGGCAGTCTTTCAAATACGCCCTGGCTAAGCAAGAGGCCGGAAAAGCCTTTCAAGAAGCTCACAATCTAGAAGCGCGCGGCAATCTAACCAGTGCTTATCTGAAAGCCACCGATGCCGTAGGACTCTTGCCTTCAGAGAAGTCGTATCAGGACTATCGCAGTTCTTTGGCGGATAGACTGCGGGCTCAAGGACAACTCTTGCCGCCTGTGCAGAGTATCAGCCCGCAAGCTATGGCCCAGATCGAAGCCCTCTCTCAAGCCGGAGAACAACCGCCGGCACTGAACTTGCCCACAGCACAGGCAATCGGTCTGGCCCAACCGCAAACAGCGGCACAAGCCCTACCCACCCACGAAAACGGCTATCGGCCAATAAACACCGATAACCATGTCGAATCTTTGGCTGGCTTTCTCAGTTCGATGAGAGCCTTCACAGTTGCCCAGCAAGCGCAAATCTCCAAAGCGACCGACGAAGTTCGCCAGAACCTGAAAGCGGCGGCGGACAATTTCACCAATCCCTTGGGAAATGGCGCCGGGTCTAGCGCTGGAAATATTGGAGCATTAACACCTGGCGGGGAGAGCGCACCGGCAAGTCCATCTATAAGCGCGCCGACTTTTAATTCGCCTTCTCTTAATTCGCCTCCGGGGAGCTCGCCTTCCGGCAGTGCTATAGCTGGAGCAGCACCTTTCGCTTCAGGCGAAAGTCTAGGTGCCGGACTTGGTGCTGGTATCGGCAATAGTGCTGGTATCGGCGCTGGTATCGGTACCACCAGTAGTACCGGGACAGGCACCGCCAACCAAGCATTGCTTTCAGCGGCGAAAGCTCTGGCAAATACCGGACTATTGCCGACTATAACAACGGCCGCTCCTGCTAAAGATTTCGGCAATTCAATGTACTCGAATCCGACTATGTTCTCTAATCAGAGTACATCCTCAAATCAAGCAAGATTTTCAACTCAGCAATTTTCAAATCAGTCATTTTCAAATCAGTCATTTTCAAATCAGTCATTTTCAAATCAGTCAATGCCAATGAGCGCACCACCAGCGCAAAATTTCGCCACTCAAGGCATGACCAATATGCCGAGTATGAGCATGCCGAATATGCCGACTCTGTCCAGTTCGGTGCCGCCATTGAGCGACGGATCTATACCCTCGATGTCATCTATGCCCGCCGTGTCATCTATGCCCGCCATGTCATCTATGCCCGCCATGTCATCTATGCCCGCCATGTCATCTATGCCCGCCGTGTCATCTATGAATATGCAGGCACCGATGAACTCATCACCAAATATGATGGCTCCACAAAATACAATGGCATCATTCCCAAGTGCTCAACCGATGCAAACTGCCGGCTTTGATGGAGGCTTGCCCCTTCGACCAGCCATGAATGCACCAACTAATCTCGCCATGGCGCCCACAGAGAGCAACAAGCGCTCGGCACTACCAATGATGGCATTCAACAGCGGACAACCAGCACCGAAACTACTGCTTACCGGCGTAAAAGCCGGTAAATCAGAGGTCCAACTCAAGGTCACCCTCAAGAATGAAGGCAATGCCGATCTAAAACTACCGAGCAGCACAACAGCCTCAATTAGAGAAGGAAACAACATCTCTACCCAAAGCGCCAAAGTCAACTTTAGCTCGAAAAAGATTCCAGCAGGCGGCAGCACAACTGGCACAATCAAGATTCCCGGCACGAGCCTCAGCCCTTCTGCCGATATCTTTATTCCAGCAAACAATCTAGGTGACACGAGACTGAGCGACATTCACTTGTCGGTGCAATAGGCATATATGCAAGAACTCTCTCTCTGTGCGTAACGTCTATGTGCAAGAAGTTTTTATTGACTGAGCTGAGACAGACTACATTACATAAGCGGGCTTGGCTTTATAGAGTGCCCGAATAGTGGCTTTATCGGCTGGCGAAAGATAATCGACCACGCGATTCTCGTGCATTATGTCATCACGATATGGGCTATGCGCCTTGATACCAAGGGCGTGTCCAAACTCATGGCACGATGCAGCAATCATTTTCTCTGGACTACGATTGACGAGTGTCGACATCTCGATTACAACTGGCTTTTGGGCTATATTGACGCGCTGCGCCACATCATAGGGGTAAAGTTGTGCACAAGTATTACCACCAACCATGATACCGCCAGGAGAAGTGGAATCTTTAAAAGAATCAACAAAGAACACCATAATATGCGCTTGGCGCGGATCATCAGTAAAGCCGAAACTAAACAAACCCTCTTTCTCAAACTCCCGCCACTGCTCAATACCTGCAGCAACCTGATAGTTCACGTCTTCGCTCCACTCTCGAGCCTGGGTCAAGCCACAATTCTCGAAAGGCGCTCCAGGCTGACGCAACATCTCAAAAACTTCGTCGGGGCGCACTTTCTGTAACTCAGAAAAAGGCTTCTCTGGAAGCTGCAATCCTGGAGAAATCCATATCTTCAAGGGCATCTTCTTGGGCTCCCAACGGCAAAGAGCCATGTTCAAAGATGGTTCGCCGGGATTGTACACTTGCCCGCCGGTACCGGGACGACGTTCAAGCCCGGGCGCCAGGTGCACGCCGCCCACTGGTTCGAGCGGTTCGCCACCGGAAGAAAAGGACTGAAAGGTTGCACGCTGCAATTTGCGAACTTGCGCGATTTGCTGGGCTTGCGCACTTTCTCCGGACAAGACACCGAAAAAGGCACCGGTCAATATACTCAGACAAGCAAGAGCTGAGCAAATAATCTTCAGGCCCTCTATCGCTCTTTTCAAAGTTCCACCCGCTTTGCCTAAGTAGTGTATAAAATATTTCCATACCCAGATTGCCAGTAATGCAAGCCAGGCTTCCGCTATTCCCATCATGCCTTCCCTGCCTTTCTGCTTTCCCTGTCATCCCCATGACTTTGTAAGGATCACAAATAGACACGGCGCCCCTAATGCATATTCAAACCTATGATCAGCTAAGTGAGCAAGTCGCGCTCAAATTAATTGAGACTGTAAAGGAAAAACCCAACGCCTGCCTGGCTCTGCCCACCGGCAAAACTCCATTGGGAACTTATCGGACACTCACCCGACATTTCAGCGAAGATCCTGCACTGGATTGGTCTAAGACTCGCTGCTTCGCCCTCGACGAATATCTGGAAATCAAAGAGAGCGACTCTTTTCAGACATTTTTGCTCGAGCACCTTTACCAAAAATCAAATATCGCTGCAGCAAACACATTTAGCCCTGCCCAATTCATCAATTATGACGAACTTATTGAGCAGATGGGCGGTCTGGACCTAACCCTACTCGGCATCGGACAGAACGGTCATATAGCTTTTAACGAACCTGAAACCTGTCCTTTGAGTTTCACTCACTGCACCTGGCTTGAAAAATCTACTCTCGATGCAAACCGGAGCGACTTCAGCGGCGAACAGCCGGATCGAGCCATTACTGTAGGTATAGAAACAATTCTGCGCAGCCGGCGAATAATACTAATCGCAGCAGGCAACAATAAAAAAGAAATCGTCAAGCGAGCATTTAGAGGCGAGATCACTCGCAGTGTGCCGGCCTCTTTTCTGCAGAAACATCGAAATCTGCAGGTTTTGACAGATTTCGGCTTTAGTCTTGACACTACCAACTCTTGGCAGGAAAGTAGATATCTGTAGTTTACCCAGCAAGCGAAATTGCGCACTAGTCGATAAAATGAAACTTCAGAAAAAGAATCTTCAGATATCGAATCTAGGTTGCTGCAAAGCTCAGTGAGGATAGAGTAGTGATGAGTCGCTTCGAGCCTAAGCATAGAATTCTACAGCCAAGCACCTACGCGAGTGCCTTATCTGGTCTTCTTTCGCCCTGCAACTACCACTCAAAGAAGCTGCTTTCAGGAATACTGCTAGTGGGAATGCTGGAAGTTGGACATGGTACAAACCAGGCAGCATTTGCCCAGGAACCAGATGCTATTCCACCAGAGGTAATTCTGTCTTTGCCGGGAGCTTCCAACAGCACGGGCTCGGCATTCTCCGGTGGCATGACACCAGCTTCGCAAAGTACAACTGCCTCATATGGTCGCGGACAAGTAGGTCAAGTATCCGGAAACGCACTAGGTATCTCCAATCCAAACCAAATAGTACCTGGGCAAGTACTGAATAACCAACAAGCGGCTGGAAACGCAGCTGCTGGCTTCGCTCCCATCAACTTTACGCCTCAACCTGGACAGCCTAATCCGTTTGCTCTCAGACCTGTGGACCTACTAAGAAAACAGCCCGGCACAACTTTTGCTCCAACTGGGGAAGCAGCAGGGAATATCTTTGGCGGTCCGCCTCCAGGTTCCTCAGCATTTAGAGGGGCTCCGCCTGCTGCGGGCACATCCTTACAGTCGATGAATCAGTCAGCATCTCAAGATAGCGCCGACCCAACCTGCGTTCTAGAGACAAGCAAAGGCAGAATCGTCATTCGCCTATTTCAAAAGTACGCTCCAATAACAGTTAAAGCCTTCACCGAAATGGCCAATTCAGGATTCTACAACGGTCTGAAATTTCACAGAGTTGAGCCAGGATTTGTAGTTCAAGGGGGATGCCCTGTAGGTAATGGCACTGGAAACTATGTACCACAGGGGAGCAATCAACCTAGATTCTTGCCCCTTGAGGTCTCGCCATTTCTTAAGCACAATGCGCCCGGTGTTGTAGCAATGGCTCGCCAACCCAATGATGTGAATACCTCAAGCTGCCAGTTCTATATCACACTCAACCCGCAACCATCGCTTGACCAGAAGTACACGGTGATTGGCGGAGTTCTTCAAGGTATGGATGTAGTGAGAAGCATTGCTATCGGAGACCGGATAGTCTCGGTGTCTGTTAATCCGTAGCCCTAATCAAGCACGGAAAAACGTGACATCGCAAAAAAAACGTTTCGCCCTAAATCAACAGTGAAAGAAAAAAAGATTTTCGGCAGAAAATCTTTTTTTTAATTTCCTCAGTCTGCCAAAGGCTTTTCGGCAAAAGCGAGGGAAAGCGACTCCTCTTGACTTGAACTTTTTCAGTCGAATTTTCGTTACTAACTTGCGTCCTTTCGTATGGAGAGAAAACATGAGTAACTTGAATTCGAAGTTAGATAAAGCAGACTGCCTTGCTTACGTAAAACGGTTCATCTCTATGGCGCCTTTCTACTACATCTTCACAACAAGAGAACTTCTGCAGCTTGCAGAGAAACGCGCTCAATTGGATTACTTCCTCTATAGCGCTGCCAAGGATGGCTATTTGGAGCGTCTAGCTTGGGGAGTCTACCGGAAACTCGACGCAAGAAACAAGCAAGTAAAACCTGAGCAGATTGCCGCCATCAAGAGAAGAGCATTCGCAGGTTCAATGACCTCGATTGAAACTGAAAGTTTAGAACTAGTGCCCGACGTCTCGGGCGAGGACGCCTCCGCGTCAGCTATTCAGGAAAGACAATTCGCAAGTCTCGGTAGCAATTCAGATCTTCTGTTCACTCATTGCGTCGTCAATAAAGCTGAGAGGAAATACAAAACAGAGGAAGTTAGGCTCGTAATGAAGAGAAAAGGCACTCGCAAATTTGCGCTTGGAGAAACCAGAGTTGCCAGAGAATTCAGAAAAATTTGGCTTAAAGGACAAAAGTACTTCTCAAGTAATGACGTTGACTTGATTCTAATCAACTCAACAAAGCAAGAAAGACTGCTTCTCCCGGCTCTCAAAAAGTATCTACCCCAATGGATAAGTGACTGTATTCCGCTTGGACCGAATGAAGCACTTTCTGTAATTGTCGATTCAATCAAAGTAAGAAAAGAGGGACGGAAAGGAGATTTCAATAAACCAGGAAAGCGGATAATCCTCTAATAGAGAGAAAGCTCAACTCATGCCACGGTAGAGCTGGCTTGAACTTGACCGGCCTATCAATGAAAAATTCGCGCTAAATCTAGATGCTGTTCGGATCGCTGTACGGCGGCAATTCTTCAACAGGCTTTGCATTTCTCTGAGGCAAAATTTGAGTCGGCGAACTACCTCTTGGCGAACTACCTCTCGGCGAACTACCTCTCGGAAGAATGTTATCTGAGTCGGTATTCTGATTAGGCGTGCTCCCTCGCCCCGGTAGATTCGAGGCATCATCAGGACTGATTGAGAAAGGAAGAACATCTACACCATTAAATCTGCGCATCATTTCAAGCATGCGTTGATTCAAATCGCCCATAAGATCAGGAAGAGACCGCGGTGCGGGCTGCAGGTTCCCCGAACCGCTGCCACCGGATTCATCATCGAAAGAAAAACCGGGTAGCTTGTCCGGCGTAAGCTCAGAATAACCAGGTGTATCAAGTGGGAACTGTGGTCCCAATGAAGACCCCGGACTACTGTAGTAAAAGCTAAATCCGTTGCCGTTTCCGTCCCGGAAAGTCCTAAAGAGAGAATCTGGAGATGGCATTCTCGATTCAGGCGGCTTCTTAGATCCAAAGCCCTCGATCCTGCTGGAATTTGGCGCAGAGAAAGGACTTGAGAAGTCATTTACACCGGCTCTCGGCAATGGTCCATACTTGAGCCTACCACCAGGGGCGGTGACACCAGTATCTGACGGTGCCTGAGAAACTCCAATTCCGGTTGTCTTACGCAAGCGCTCCACCCTATCGAGATAGGACATCGCCTGAGCCGGTGCACCGAAAATATGCTCTTCCAATCTGTTCAAACGCTGATCAAGACTCTCTCCAGGGTAGGTCTTTTTCAATACTCTCCACTCTAGAGTTCCAACCATTGGATAACTGGAAGAAGACTCACTCTTACTGGCATTGCCGCCAGCGCCGCGTTCTCGCTCCTTATCCGGGAAAGAGGTGTTATCGCTGAAGTTGCCAGCGCCGCCGGTAGAGTCAGAACCTACAGAACCTTTTGGCGCTAGAGGAGAAGAAGCTTTATCGCCGGACTGCGAACCTTTTTGCGAAGAGCCAGGAGTCGCTTTGCGACTCTCTCTCATGAATTTAGCCCCTTGCGCATCTCTTTCTCGAATCGTTGCCTTCAGTAAGTCCAGTCGCGCTGAAGCCAGACCCGAGCGAGCCTCACCTAGAACGAGCAGTTCCAGCCGTTCAAGTCTTTTTTCAAGAGGGTCGTGCCCATACTGATGAAAGAAAAAGCGATTCTCCAGAATGGCAATCTCTCTATCCAAAGTGGGAGTAGGTACCGATTTGAGCGTTGCAGAGAAGCCCGGCTGCTTCGCTGAACTTGAGCCAGCCGACGAATATCTAGCCGAATTCCCCGAAACGCGTGTGGGCGCAGAAGTAATCTCTGGTTCTTCCGGACTAATTGAGAGAGCCGCTTGTTGCCCGGTAACCAAAAGCAAAGCAGAAACAAGCAAGCCGCGCCTAAATACTATAGAACCCAAAGCTCCCAAGGCTTCAAAAGATCGAAAGCCGCCCAAGTTTCTAAAGTCTCTAAAAATTCTAAAAGTTCTAAAGTCTCTAAAAGTTCTAAAGTCTCTAAAAGTTCTAAAGGTTCTAAAGGCTTGACCTCTGACATCTGAATAAATTTGATAAAGAGTCATTTGCATATCTTGATAAGAACCTCGACCACAAACGCTTTCAACAAATGCTGTGCTTTAGTAAACAGCATAACATCACTTTGCAGGCAAAGGGAAAGTGCGGGATTCGGCACGAATATTGCAAAGAGCGAGCGTAGGGGGTCAACGCAGTTAGCGCAATCGGCAGAACAGTTATCGTAATAGGCAGAACAGTTATCGCAATAGGCAAAAGAAAAGGACTCGAACAAGTCGAGTCCTTTTCTTTAGGATTGGATTGGCTTGGACTCGGTCTCGGTTTGTTGGTCCGAAACTGCGACCGCTGCCTTGGCTTAATCTTCGGAAGCTCTGAACTCAGCGTCAACAACGTCGTCACCGCCACTGGATGTGAAGCCGCCGCCGTCATAACCACCGTCGTAGCCGCCGGCGTTGCCATCATAGCCACCGCCGTGGCCACCATTACCATCGTAGCCGCCCTGTCCGTCATCACCACCGCCACCGCGCTGATGTGCAGCCTGTTGCAGGAGTACCAAGGCGCCCCTGAGTTCGTTCATGATGGTCTTGATAGTTTCGAGATCGGCGTCTTCTTTGAGCTTGGCGCGCAGGTCGGCTACAAGCATTTCGCAGCGCGATTTCTCGCCAGCGGTGACCTTGTCGCCGAGTTCCTTGATCTGACGTTCGACAGCGTAACCGATAGAATCGGCTTCGTTGCGTACATCTGCTTCTTCTTTGCGCTTTCTGTCGTCGCCGGCGTAGGTTTCGGCTTCGCGAATGGCCTTCTCGATGTCGTCTTTCGACATGTTGGTGGAGGCTGTAATCGTAATGCGCTGTTCTTTGCCGGTGCTCTGGTCGCGAGCGGTAACGTTCATGATGCCGTTGGCATCGATGTCGAAAGTGACCTCAACCTTGGGCACACCGCGAGTAGCCGGAGGAATACCGTCTAAACGGAAGTTTCCTAGTAGCTTGTTATCGCGAGCCATAGGGCGCTCGCCCTGGAAGACGTAGATATCAACAGCGGTCTGGTTGTCAGCCGCGGTCGAAAAGACTTCAGTTTTGCGAGTCGGAATTGTGGTGTTTCTGTCGACCAACTTGGTCATGACACCACCCATGGTTTCAATACCGAGAGAAAGAGGTGTCACGTCGAGCAGAACGACACCCTTGACTTCACCGCCAAGAACGCCAGCTTGAATAGCGGCGCCCACAGCAACAACCTCGTCGGGGTTAACTGTCTGGTTGGGCTCTTTACCACCGGTTACTTGCTTAACCAGCTCTTGAACGGCTGGAATACGAGTTGAACCACCTACTAGAACCACCTCATCGAGGTTATCGTAGTTAAGCTTGGCATCCTTGAGAGCCTGTTCCATCGGTTGGCGGCAACGCTCAACTAGATGGCGAGTCAGGTCATTGAACTTGGCACGTGAAATCTTCATCTCGAGGTGCTTAGGTCCAGAAGCATCAGCAGTGATGAAGGGCAATGAAATATTGGTCTCAGTCACTGAAGACAATTCGATTTTAGCCTTCTCAGCAGCTTCAGTAAGTCTCTGTAGAGCCTGACGGTCTTTACGCAGGTCAATACCTTCCAAAGTGCTGAATTCATCCGCGACGAAGGTAACGATGCAATGATCAAAGTCATCACCACCCAAGTGCGTATCACCGGATGTGGACTTAACTTCAAATACGCCATCACCCACTTCCAGAATAGAAACGTCGAATGTACCGCCGCCGAGGTCGAAAACGAGAATGGTCTCGTTATCTTTCTTGTCTAGACCGTAGGCGAGAGCAGCAGCTGTCGGCTCGTTAATGATACGTAGGACTTCGAGACCAGCGATTGTGCCGGCGTTTTTGGTCGACTGACGCTGTGAGTCATTGAAATAAGCAGGAACGGTGATTACAGCAGAAGTGACCTTTTCGCCCAGGTACTTCTCAGCATCTTCCTTCAGCTTGCGAAGAATCATCGCCGATATTTCTTCAGGCGAATATTCCTTGCCCTGGATAGCAACCTTACAGCCGCCGTCGCTTCCTTCTTTCACCTTATAGGAGACGATCTTCTTCTCTGAATCAACTTCAGAGAATCTTCTTCCTACAAAGCGCTTGATCGAATAAACAGTATTCTCTGGATTGAGAACTGCCTGACGACGAGCCAACTGACCTACAAGGCGCTCACCGGATTTGGTAAATGCCACTACTGAAGGAGTGGTTCGCCCACCTTCGGCATTTGAGACCACAGTCGGCTGTCCGCCCTCCATCACTGCTACGACGGAGTTGGTGGTACCCAAATCGATGCCTACTGACTTACCCATATTACTTTGAAACTCCCTTCGGACCTACTTTGAAAGCTAAGGCTGGAGACACCCAGGAATTATACTTGGGATAGGGCTCCACATAGCGGCAAATTTCGGATATTTAGATGCCACACTTCTTGAAATTTACCCGGCTAGAAGGTCAATTACCATTAAGAGCGTGAAAAATCCGTCTTTTTCCATCATGCAGTTCAGCTGAAAGCGAAAGTCCAAACTTATACAAACGTTTATATTTAATAATCGGGTCGACTAATTACAACCCAACCGGAAGCCAAGAGGGTCGAGCTTCCAAGAGCTAGCCCTAATCCTTGGCTTCAGGATGGTTCTGATAATGCTCCACGGATTCAACAAGAAAACCAAAAACCGCTTTTGGGAATCAAAGAGAGAAAAAAAAGATTTTCGTCCGAAAATCTTTTTTTTTCCTCAGATAGCCCACCCAGAGGCGCAAAACAGACTCGCCCTATCTCTTAGCAAGCTCCGCCCTAGCCTTACCAACCAAAGACCCCAGAGTCACACAGTCATCAGGAAGAGAAGCCAAACCTAAAGATGCAAGTAGAGGATAACCGTTCATGCCTCCACTCAGGGGCGTAGAGACAATTAACTCTTCAAGCTTGCTCGCCTTTACTCTGGCCACTTGAGCATCAGTCTCCGGCATAACCAAAGCAAATCCAAATGTCTCATAGTGAGCCAAGATATCCAGCTTTATCTTGCTCCTGTTGATTCTATCGGCCAACTCCTTCACGCACGTAATTGGTAGCCTTTCCGGCACCTGCTCCGGAGACTGAGGACGAACAGCTACGTCTAGCAAAATTAGAGAAAAGGGACGCCCATAAAGCTGCCATCGCTCGAACTCTCTTTCGAGAATCCACAAGAGGCTCGGATAATTGAAGATTCCAGTGTCCTGCCTGGTCAACATTCGATCCACCGAGCGCGCGTGTGAAAGATCAAGATTAATTTCGAACCTTTTGCCAGGTGCTTCTGGCAACTCATCAACGAACGAAACGAGATCGCAAGTAATGAAGTTGAATATCACCGGTACCCAATCAGCCTTGGTCACCTTGAAGCGGCGCAAGATGTCACCCAGACGACTTCTATTGTCAATCATCTGATAAATCTGCTTCTGTAAAGCCATATCAGCTCCAGCAGCTTCATTCAAAATCTCTTCCAACCTCGCCTCTGAGAGAGGTTCGCCCTTTCTTATCAGAAAAGTGGTTTCTTTGATGCCTTTTGCCTTAATCGCCTTAAACTGGTCATCAAGAGCCGCTCCTTCCATGAGCAGAAAGTCAAGCCGATGTTTGATTGTGCGAGTTTCCCCAGGATCGCCTTGGAAGAATCGAAACTGACCATAATCCCAACCTATCAGCTCAATAAGCGCCGCAGCCCCCTCGAGACTACCTAAGACGCAGTGTATAGGTCTTCCGTCCAAAAACATCACCTGCGCCAGGACGTTCGAAGATAAGACCTCGAGCCGACCAGTGGACTTGCTCATATTTATCGATTGCAAAAGATTGGGTACTTGTAGGTTCTCAAGATCACCTTCCAGAGTGGGTCTAGCCTTTGACCTCACACCACTGTCTACATAAGCACCAGTGGCATTAATGGAAGAGCCGAAACCATCGGCCAAGCCCTGCGGCGCAGATGAAGAGAAACCCGAGGCGGCGGAACTACTGTAGCCTGCGTGATTATTACTCTGGGCGACTTCGGCAGTGTTCCTGAGCGCCACTCTCTTCAGATCGAAGCCGGGAAACTGGGCGGTGATGAGCTGGTTGATGTAAGCCGGATCAGTACTGACTTGATCCCAAAGCATCATTGAGGAGTGCCCGTCGCTGCGATAAAGAGCCCAATGCATATCGCCCTTGCCCCGGTCTTTGAAAGCAGCTAGGGCATACTCTTCAGGTGGGTCGCCAAAGGGCAGCTCAGTTGTGCGCCCAACATTCCGCAACGAATCTGTGAGCATCTCTTGTAATTGCTTCAAGGTCGGCAAGCCAGACTGCTTAGCCAACCGGTTGAAGGTTCTTTCTTCGTTGCGCCTATTGCCGAACATGACCCCACCTATATATAGAGTCATACCCCAATTGAAAAAACATTTTCTAAGTGGTTTTGAGATTTGGCATTAAAGAGGCAAAAGCTCACCAATCGCCAAGGCTCGCACCTCGACCTTCGAATCACTGGACCGAGCCAATTTCACCAAATCTGAACTTTGGTAGCGAAAGAAAACCTGCTCCTTGAGGGGCTGCCAGTGCATCGGGACCAGACGATTGCAGTTTACTTCTTCAGCAATTTTGAGAGCCTCAGCCGGTGTGGCTGTTGCATACTTGCCGCCAATCGGCAACAGCGCCGTATGAATCTTCTTGCCATGTAAGGCTTGGGCGATAAGTGGACTATATTTAGTAGCGCCCCCGTGATAGAACCCCGAGAAGTAGTAGCCATTTACCGGCTTGCCTGGCGCCGAACTGCGCGCGAAGAGGGTAAGGATAGTCTTGCCAAGACGATTGAGCGGTCGATGCGCTGGCACCGCTGTTATTTCCAGTCCCTTGAAATTGATAGTTTCATTGTGCTCGATGGCAATCAGCCTGTTGGCTGGAATCTTACGCTTGTACTTGCGAGCCATCCACTGAATCAAGGCGCGAGGACCGACAAAAGTACAGTCCCAGCGCTCGAAAAGTTCTCTTGCCATTAAGGCACCATGGTCAAAATGACCGACACTAAACAAAACCAAATCAGCTTTAGGCAAACGTGATATGTCAACAGGTGCCTGGATATAAGGATCTGTATATACAACGAGCCCACCGACTTCAATACAAAAGGCGCTATGTCCTAGAAAGGTCAGGTTCAACTCCATCTCCCCGTGCCGCAAGGCGCAAAATTTCGTCTCCCTATTATGCACGAGGGCGGGTCAAGTTCCACGGTCTCAACAGGCAAACTTTCCTAATCTTCCTGCAAAAGATCAACTGAGGCTAAACTTTGCCCTGCAATCAAGACAATCGATCAAAAACTTAGCCGCCTCAAAACTAGTACAAGGGCATCACCCGTGGTGCGGCAAAGCAATTCGCCTTAACATCGCCAAGCAATAAAGCTTAGCCTTAAGTAGGGATTAGAGCCAAACAAACATATAGACAAACAAACAAATAAACAAACAAACCAAGTTCACCCAAAAGCGAAATCGAAAAACATAAGCAAAAGTGCAAAAGCGTAAAATAGACATAAATAGAGACAGACAGTCAAACAGGCAGACAGACTGACAAATAGAGAAACAGAGAAACAGACACACAGATAAACAGAGGAACAAACAGAGAAATAGATAGCTAGACAGAAAGCAGCTTAAAGTGGGGCGCTGAGGATTGACAATAATTAAGTAAGGATGCGGTTATCAAGAGATATTTTTCACAGGTCTGTAACAATTTTTGGCTATGATGCCGTTGGCATTGGTAAGAAAACCATAAATAAAGATTGGCGGGCAACTCATGACTCAAGACATTTTTGGTTCGACTGGAAGCAACTCAAAAGAACAAACCGGCAACCAATTGAACTCCGCTCTACAGCAGCAAACAGCGCAAATGCAGCAGACGGCAACAGCGGCTCAAACTTATTTCGCGGCTCCAAATTCCGGATTGCAAAGCCTAACTAGCGACTCCGCTATCTTCAAAGCCGACGAACCAAGGGTTAACGACATAATATTGCGTCGTCAAAATAGAGAGAAAGAAGCGGCTAAACTGCGCGAGTCAGCAAGGCAGAAAATGCTTGAGCAGCTTAAAGATATCCCGCTGCCTGAACACATTGCGTTGGCTCTAGAAGCGACTGTCTATGAGATAACAGACAAAGCGCCAAGGGCAGAATATCTGGCTGAGATATTGGTACTCTTCTTGCCCGAAGAAAAGCTGGTTTTCACTCAAATGCTCGGACTCTTGCTCAAGAACACCGCCGTTAAGGTGGGTTATTGGCGAGGAGAAGTTTTGTTTTCATTGCAAGACCAAGCCGGTCTGCAAGTAGAAGTCAAAATCAATGCCGCCAACAAAGTCTTGATGACAAGCCGTTATGAAGACCTGGACGCACCCAGCTGCAGAGAGAACAAAGCGGACGCCGCCACTCGCACCGAATCGGGACAAAGCTTGGTTGACCATACCGCTTTTATCACGATCTGCGCCAAAATTTGGACATCCTTATAGAATCTGTTCTGCCAATTCGAGCTCCCGCAGACGGCGGCTGCGTTCAACTACAGATCACTTCTACAAAGATCTTGTCTTCATTGCCGCTGCGCAGAATAGGTTCCCAGCGCCACTCCGAAGAGTCACTTCCCAGCGCCACTCCGAAGAGTCACTTCCCAGCGCTACTCTTAAAAGCTGCTTCCCTGCGCAGCCGGGCAGATCAGTCTCTACCTAAGCACCGAAAGTGATACCGCCGACGAAGCATAGGCGGCAGCCTTAGTGTACAGGTTTGAGGCGACGGCTAATATCAACTGATGGCTGCTGGCAACCACACAAATCTGCCGGTAAAGCCTTAAGCAAGCGGGCGCCGAAAACGCGCCGCCCCTGCCAAGGGGATATATTTATACTGGGTGCGCAAAGGAGGGGCCGCATGACAGCACTGGCAGAGGGCAGCCCAGCCCCAGACTTCAATCTCCCAGTCTCTGATTTCAAAAATTGCCGAGGCGAGTCCTACTCATTAGCCAAAGCCATTGAACACGGACCGGCGCTGGTGGTTTTCTTCAAGGTCGATTGCCCAGTCTGTCAAATGACGCTTCCTTATATAGAGCGTTTGTTTGGCTATTTGAAAAACAACAAAGCATCCAAGAACGAAATCTATTTGCTTTGCCAGGACAGCCATGAACAAGCCCTCGACTTCAAAGCAGAATATCAGCTGAGCCTGCCCATACTCATCGACGAAGACCTTCTGGCCACCGAAAGCTACGGCTTAACCAATGTTCCGTCGCTATTTCTTATAAACGCTGACTACACTATTGAAAGCACTATAGTAGGCTTTGACAGAGAAGCCCTGACACAAGCAGCAAAGAGGCTAGCCGGAGAAGATTTCAACCTATTCAGCCAAGAAGAAGCAGCCGTCTTACCGGCGTTTCGCCCCGGCTGAGGGACAAATGTTAGGTTCTAGGTCTTAGAATCACCACCACAAGCAAAACGGAAGTAATCATGATAAAACTCGCACGCATTGTCAGAATCATCGCACTGGCCATGCTTTTCGGCGCTGGCTCGGGCATTGTTTTCGCCGCCATCACCTTGGTCAATGCCGCCAAAGCGCAGGGCATCCCAGCCACCGAAGCAGCCACAGTCAATGCCCCAATCTTTTATGAGTTCGCCAAAGTGGCAGTGGGCTTCGCCATAGCCCTGGTGGTAGCAGAAGCTTTAGAAATTAAGGGCGACCTAAAAAACCTGGAAAAGCGCAGCAAATGGCCCATGGCTCGCTATTTTGCCAGCATAGTTTCGGCAGTGGCAATTTTCATATTTTCATACGGAATAGTGCCCAAAATGAAGGAGCTGCAGCCCCAGATCAAGACCAACGCCTCAGTTAAGGCAGAATTCGACAAGCTGCACCATGTCTCCCGCGGCGTCTTCTCTGCAGCCATAGTCTTTGCCCTGGTGTCTCTGGTTATTCCGGTGTTAGGACCCGGACGCCATATGGAATAATGCAAAAAATCAAAGTGCAAAAAATCAAACTGCAAAAATAAAACTGCAAAAATCAAACTGCAAAAATCAAACTGCGGAAGATTATGGCGCAAAACATCAAAGCGCGAAAAACACTTGCACAAAACCTAATGCAGAAAACCTAAATGCAGAAAGCCTAATGCACAAAACCTAATGCAGAAAACCTAAATCCAGAAAACCTAAATCCAGAAAACCTAAATAAGGATCAATCAATGCCCGCAAAAACTCATAGCCACCTCATCGCCCTGTCCTTGAGCCTTACCCTTGCTTCTTTGCAGTTGATTGGCTCGGCGCCAGCCTTAGGCTATAGCGACCCTGCTTTCGATCTTGGTCGGGCCCGCATGATGACCGGTGACTATGACGGCGCCATTACAGCACTGGGAGAGTCTCTAGGGCTTAACTCAAACAACGCCCGTGCTTTGGTTTTGCGCGGCGAGTGCTTCTTTAAGATGGGCAATTTCAAGTTGGCGATTCAAGACCTTACCAGCGCCCTGCAGTATTCACCAAATAACATTAGAGCTTTGATTTTGCGAGGCGTTAGTCACTGCAGCCTAGGCAAAGACGGCATGGCTCTCCTTGACTTTCAGGCGGCTCTAAAGCTAAATGATAAGTTAGCCGAAAGCTATTTCAATCGCATTACCGGTGGTGGCATAAGCGCCCTTGAGAAATTGGAAAGTTTGCAAGCCGGACAGCACCCCGACTACGGCAGCGATGCCGGCACCGATATACCCGACGACGAAGCTGGCATCAATGTGCATGCCATTAAAGACTTCCGAGAAGCGAAGAAGCTATTCAAAGAGCAGCAAGAAAGAAAAGCTCAGGCTCAGGCTCAAGCACAAGCTCAGGCTCAGGCACAGGCCCAACAACAAACACAGAACGCCCCTCAAAATAGAACAACAGATAATAGTGCGGCGAACACGGGCGGCAGATCTGGTAGAACGGGCGAAAATGCCGGTATAGCGCAAACGCCCGGCTCTGACAACGGTGATTTCGGCGCCCAAGGTGCCACCGACTATGGTGAAAGCGCGCCCACTTCAGACGAGAAGAGCAACTCCAATCGCAAGGCTCTAGTGAAGAAAAATCTCATTGGAGACCCGCGCAAATCAGCCGATCCAGGCAACAGGCTGCCATATATTTTTAAAGACGCCCAGAACAATGCCGACGTTGATAGCGACGACACTATTGCCAGATCAAGAAACGAAAGATTCACACCAAACCTAGACCAAGACCCAATGCGCGGCGAATTTGGTCTTTTGTCAGGGGCAGGCGAGTTTCCCGGCGACCCGAAACAAGCCATCCTCGACTATAGTCAGGCTATCAAACTCGACCCCACAAACGCAGAGTACTACTACCGACGCGCCAAAGCATACCAAAAGTTGACCAAGGTCAATGAGGCTATGGGAGACTTCAACCATGCCATTTTGCAAGATCCGCAGCAAGGCAAGTATTATGTCGGACGCGCCTCGCTCTACTATCAGCTTGGACGCTCTGTCTTGATGGATGCTGACATAGTGGCGGCGCGCAACTGCAACCCAGATCTGCCCGCCGAAATTCACTTCAACCTCGACAAACTACCGCCGGGGACCCAGTGGGCCGGTGATGGGGCCAGAGACTAGACATAACTAAATTAGCGACAGCCATCACCGGACCACGCACCTATATA
>MOYA01000002.1:227069-469660 GCA_001899315.1 Candidatus Obscuribacter phosphatis | reverse complement strand
CACCGGACCACGCACCTATATAAATCTCATTCTTATTTGTCTACTTTGACTAATTTTTCCAGGCGACCGACTAGGTCAGTGGCTTCCAATCGCAGTTTCAAATCTCTAAAGAAGAGCACATAACCGGTATAGGCCACCGAGAATGTCACCATATTTAGCATCACGTCAAACATAGCCGATATCACCCTGAGGTGAGTTGGCTCGGCAGTTTCCGAAAAGGAACTCAAACCGCTTTGCTTGATGACAAAAGCTGTTTCTATCGCCTCTAAAATAGTAAGAGGGCTGGAAATGGCGAAGTTTGCCACCATGATCGCCACCGTCAAAAGACAGATAAATGAGGCGCCGCGCAACAACCTGGCTTTAGCGAAATGAAGGCTCTTTGCTGCCAAAGTCTTGAATGAACAATCTTCCACCACGGCGCCGGCGGTAAGCAATGCACCATAGAGCGAAGTGATCGCCAAACTAACTGTGAGCAACAAGCCAATGACAAAAAAGACCAAACCGCCTACCAAAAGGCGCTCGGCACCAAGCCTGGAGACAACGGTCAGGGCAGATACGATCACCACGGTCCAGGCAATCAGAACCAAAAGAGGCGGCAGGACCGCGAGATTGTACACACCAAAGATAAGCCAACGCCGCTTCTTGATAGCCTCATAAGCCTCTTGATAGCTGGCATTTAGTTGCAAAAGGAAGCGCGACATTGCTGAGCAGCGCATACAAAGCTCCCAGGCAGCGTAGAACCAGAGCACGATGCAGGCAAGAATCACAGCCATAGCAATGGCGAAAGGAGCCACAGCAAGCTTTGATTCGGCAGCCACCTTGAGCCATTCCATCATTGAATACTGGGCCAAGTTTGAAGCAACAGCGCTGAAGAGCGCCGGCAGAAACAAAACACGGCTGTAAAGCCTGATGTTAACTCGCACCAAGCGAAAGGCGAGACTGACCATGTCGGCTAGAGCCAGCACACGAGGCTCGGCTCCTGACTCCAAGAGTGAATGAACTGATGCTTCCGACAACTATCCCGACCCGCAATCTCCGGCAACTTTACAATAGAAAGGCTTGAACAATCAGTATAATATTTCAAGTCTATATTTAATGGAAACGGCATGCCAAGAGTCGCAAACAAAAGGACATACCTCGACCCAATCCACCAGGACATAGTTCTGGACAGAGATAAGCCGGCGGAGAGACTCGTTGTCGACCTGATTGATGCTGTTGAATTCCAGAGATTGCGCCGCATTCATCAACTTGGCGTTTCCTACTTCACTTTTCAAGGCGCCGAAGGTTCGCGCTTTACCCACTCTGTGGGCGTCATGCATGTCGCCCATCGCCTCTGCGATATTCTCGCCAGCCGCCAACCGCAAGCCGAGAGTCAGAGAGCTTTGATACTGGCTTCGGCGCTATTGCACGATGTGGGACATGGACCCTTTTCACATGTCACTGAAAAAATTCTGGGCTATGACCACGAAGACTGGTCTTGCAAGGTGATCTCGGGTGATACGCAAGTGCGCGAGATACTCGACAACTTTAAAGAAGAGCCCGGTCTGGCAGACAAAATTGTCAAAGTGCTCAAGAAAACTTACACGCCTCATTATGTTTCGCACATTGTTTCGAGCCAGTTAGATTGCGATCGCTTCGACTATCTGCTTAGAGACAGCTATATGACCGGCACTGCCTATGGGCTCTTTGCCCTTAAGCGCATTTTGCGCTCTATGGAAATCGACGATGATGAGGACCGCCTGCTGGTGGTAGGTGAGAAAGGTCAAATTGCCGTTGAAGACTACCTATTTGCTCGCTACTCGATGTATGCGCAAGTTTATTATCACCGCAAGAACTTAGCGGCCCGCGCCATGTTGGGCAAACTAATCAAAAGAGCAAGATACGTACTGGAAGACAAAGACACCAAAATTTCCTTTATTGATGAACCCACCAGACTCTGGCTCACAGGCGAGCATTTGACTGTCGATGACTATCTCAGCCTCGACGATGTGCAGTTCTTCTACCATATAAAACGCTGGCTCAAAGACAATGACCCGATTTTGGCCGATCTCTCTTACCGTTTTCTCAATCGCAAAATATTCAAAGCCAGCCGCATAAAGAGCACGGACAAAGCCGAGATAGACTCAATCGAAGCACAAGCTCGAAAAGCAGTGGCCTCGATCGGCTACGATCCAGACTATTACGTAGCCGTAGAGTCGACGGGCTTCCGTCCTTACGACTACTATCGCCCCGAAGAAGAGCACCCACAGACCAATATCATGGTCCGCACCGAATCTGGTGAAGTGAAGGAACTCTCGCAACTTAGTCTGGCCATAGAAGCCCTGGTCAAGGGCAACTATGAATCTTCTTGGCTCGTCTATCCACAAGAAGCCAGCGAGAAAATTTTAGAAATAAAAGAACCTGCATTGACTCATTCCAGAGTCTAAAGCACCTAATAGAGGAAAGGAAAATGTTCGACAATCTCACAGACAAACTACACGGCGCTTTTCGCAGCCTCACAGGCAACGATAAACTCACCGCCGACAACATCGAAGACGCGATTCGCGAAGTAAGGAAATCACTTCTCGAAGCCGACGTCAGTTTGAAAGTGGTCAAAATTTTCATTTCAAATGTTAGACAGAAAGCTCTCGGCGCCGATGTCTTGACGGCAGTTCGCCCCGACCAGCAATTCGTCAAAATAGTGCATGACGAGCTAGTCACCATTCTTGGTGGCGAACACAGCCCCCTCAATTATCAGGGCGACCCAGGCGTGATCATGATGGTCGGCTTGCAGGGCGCTGGTAAAACAACAGCCTGCGGCAAGTTGGCTTTCAAACTAAAAGAAGAAGGAGCCAAACCTCTATTGGTTGCCTGCGACGTGCAACGTCCTGCCGCCATTCACCAATTGCAAACTCTGGGCAAACAGATTGATGTGCCGGTTTTCGCCATAGAAGGCAATCAAGATGTGCAAGAGATTGCCGAGCTAGCTGTCAAAGAAGCCAAAGAGAAAGGACTGAGCCCAGTTATCCTCGATACTGCCGGTCGCCTTCAGGTGGATACTCCCCTCATGGCCGAGCTTCTCATTATCGACCGCTTCCTCAAGCCGCAAGAAAAAATCTTGGTGGTAGACAGCATGACCGGTCAGGAAGCAGTCAACGTTGCCGAAACTTTCAACACCCAGCTCGACCTCACCGGTCTTTTGCTCACCAAGGTAGATGGCGATGCCAGAGGCGGCGCCGCGCTCTCAGTCAGAGAAGCAGTCGGCAAGCCGGTCAAGTTCATCTCCACCGGCGAAAAGCTGGAAAATCTGGAGACTTTCTATCCAGACCGCATGGCTAGCCGCATTCTCGACATGGGTGATGTGGTCTCTTTGGTAGAGCGTGCGCAAAAGAACATCGACGAGCGCGAAGCCACTGAAACTGTTATGGACATGCTCACCAAAGATCTCAACTTTGAGAGCTTTGTAAAAATGCAAAAGATGATGAAAGGCATGGGCCCAATGGGCGACATCATGAAAATGATGGGCTTCGGCGGCATGTTCGGCATTTCCACCGAGCAGCAAAAACAGATTGCCGCCGAAGGCGAAGTAATGATGAGCAAGTATGAAATAGCCATCAATTCGATGACCAAGGAAGAACGCCGCAATCCTGACCTCATCGACTATAAACGCCGTCGCCGCATTGCCAAAGGCAGCGGGCTCAAGGACAACGAAATCGGCAAAATGTTGAACGACTTCCAAAAGATGCGCTCGGTTTTCGGCACCTTTAGACAGATGATGGCCGGCGGCGGCATGCCTGGTATGCCTGGTATGCCCGGTATGCCAGGTGGTTTCCCGGGCGGCATGCCCGGCGGTTTCCCAGGCGGAATGCCGGGTGGCTTCCCAGGCGGTATGCCCGGTATGCCCCCCATGCCACCAGGTTTCCAGGGTATGCCCAGACCCGGCGCCAAGTCTTCAAGTGGTTATTCGGGCGGAGCCTTCTTTAACAAACGCAAGAAAAAGAAGAAATAAAGGGGATTTTTCTTCAAATTCTTCCGAATGTCTAAATTAGCGGCCGGTTGGGCGTTTCAGCCCTCAAACCCAGGTCAGACAGAGAACCAAGGCATGTCAAGTTGCGGAAGCTTAACAACATATACATTGAAGACATACGATGCGGCGGGACATACTGGTAGAATTGCTATTTGCAGTCTTTTTAAATTAAATGGAGAAAGATAGTTCGTGGTTAAATTAAGGCTTAAGCGCGTCGGCGCCAAGAAAGCCCCTCACTACAGAATCGTAGCCGTTGATTCCCGCATGAGACGCGATGGTATGCCCATCGAAGAACTGGGTTATTACAATCCTCGTTCCAAAGAGCTCAAAGTCAACAGGGAAGCGGTAGAAAAATGGATGAAAAACGGCGCCCAGGCAAGCGATACGGTAGCAAGCCTTTTAAAAAGGGACCAAGGCGCTTCGGCTCAAACAGCGGGCGCGTAAGACAGCCGGTCATCGATACGACCGCGCCTGAGGATCTGGCCGAGTACATACTTAAGGTACTAGCCAAAGACCCTGACGCACTACAGTTTGAGAGAGAACAGCTAAACCCGGGTCGCAGCCGTGTCAACGTCACCTGTGATCCGCTAGTGACAGGCCGCCTCATCGGCAAAGATGGACGGACCATCACTGCCTTGCGTTCACTTATCAGAGCCGCAGCCAGTCGCTACGGCAAGAGAGTAGACATCGAAGTCTCCTGAGCCAATTAGGAGTTCTGCGAGTTGACTGAAGAAAAATCAGATTCTGAGCCAGGATCAGACCTTTTACAGGCGGTCCTGGCTCGTTCTTTTATCTCGCAAGCTCAAGCCGACTTAGTCAAGCGCGACAGCGAAAACACAGGCATGAGTATCGAAGAAGTCTTGCTAGCCAGACGCTGGATTACCGAAGAGCAATTGAGTGAATTGCAAGGCGGACAGAAAAGCAGCGAAGTAAGCAGCGCCTCCACCGGCTCGAAAAAACAAGTAGTGGACCGAGTGAGCGGCGGCATCATTCAGATGGGCGGATCGTCGGACGACTATGGCGAGAATCTGGCCCGTTATCGCTCAATCATGCGCGATGTTCTAGGCAATGAACAATAACGACTAAGCAAAACAGCGTCGCCTTTAGTCTCTAATTAGCTTCAATTGAACTGAACAAGCAGTTCAGTGGCGGAGCGATCTACTCGCACCACCGCTGAAGCAGAGTTTGCTTCTAAGAGGGCACGAGCCAGAGCCAAACCCAGCCCTGGAGGTACAACCTTGTGTTCATCAATTTTTTGAAAAGGTTCAAAAAAGAGATCACATATAGATGGCGGAAAAAGCTTCTCGGGGGCAAGCAGTCTCACTGAAACAGCGGCACCCTGTTGCACCAATAAAGTAATCTGACCATGCTTAACAAGCCTGACAAAGCAGCCGACTAATTTTCCCAAAGCCTGCACCAAACGATCGCTATCACCAATAACGGTGGCACGGCAACCTTCAAAAACAATATTGACCTTGCGCTCTTCGCAAAGTTCCGAGAGATTATCGATTACATTATCAAGACAGTCCTCCAGACTGACTTCGGCGCGATGCATCTCAAGATGCCCCGCCTTCAGTTTCTCAAGGTCGAGCAGATCGTTTATTAGTCCAATCAAAAGATCTGCTTTTGCCTCTGATCTTTTGGCTTCCGACACCACCCGCTCTTCCACCGGTCCATAAACACCGGCAGGCAGAAGCTGCAAAAAGCCGACTACCGAAGTAAGCGGTGTGCGCAGATCATGACTGACCATAGCGACAAAGGCCTTCTTCATATTTTCCAAATCTATTCGTTCGCTAACATCAACCACAATTGCCAAATAACAATCACGTTCGCGTATCTTGAGTGAGACCAAGCCAAGCTCAAGACTAATTGTTCTAGCCGGTTCCCCCATAGTCTTAGCTTTGAGCAAAACGCGCTCTTTCCTAGACAATTCAGAAAAGTCTAGAGCGCCGACATTCTCCTCGGTAAAGAGCTCTAAAAACTGCTTACCGACTAAACCATTCTCCTTATTTCTCTTGGCTATAAACTCACCTTGAACATCAAATATATACTCAGCCTGTTCATTGGCATAATCAATCACATAAGCAGACTTTCCGCCTGCAGCCGAAATTATCAATAGCCCCACCGGTAGTTGCTCAATAATGGTGCGAAACTCTTCCTCCGCTTCACGCACCATTCGCTCTTCGTAGCGCAGGCTCTCAGCCATTTCATGCATACCTTGATCTAACTCGGCGATTTCATCTCGCCCTTCCATCAGAGTATTGAGAGCATGGCCATCTTGCAAAAGCTCGGAATTCTCCACCAGTAGTTTGAGCCGATTGCTTATATTGCCGGTAAAGAGATAAACCACCAAGAGGGCTAGTAAAATATTGCCAGCGAGCCCAGAGAAAAGCAATAACCGGCTTTCATCTCGCCTCGCCTTGAGAACAGCCGGGCTTCTACTTTCAAGAGCCTTTTCCTGCTCAAGAAACTCCATCAAATCTTTTACCAGTCCCTCAAGCAGACCTTGCATGCGAGCCTGATGTTCCAAACCAATCTTCGCTGCGGCCTCAGGCTCTTCCACATCGATAATTTTTCTATACTCGGCGATGCGCTCCATTCCTTTGTTTACTTGCATTTCAATTTCGTTGAACAAAACAGCCTGCTTAGGCTGATCTACTAAGACAGCCTTTACAGCAGCAAGCAACTGCGGAATCTTACCTTTCGCTTCTTCATAACGGGCAAGTTCAATAGCCTGATGCTTGATTCCATATTTGGCCACGCCGTCGCCTGCAGCATAGAGATTTTGCATCAGACTATGGGCGCCGACTATGATGTTGCGCACCCTTTCCTGTCTCTTAGCCTCAGCCTCAGCTTCTTTAACAAGATAAATCTGCCAGGCAAAGAAAAGAGACTCAAGCAATAAGATAAAGATGGCAACCATTAAGCTCTTCGCAAAGAGCTTGGGCGAAAACAAAGCATCAACGCCACTGGAGCGGCTACCGTCAGACACCTTGCCCCTCCCGTAAAGGCAAACGAATCCAGAACAAACTGCCTTTGCCTTCTTCGCTCTCCACTCCGATTGCACCGTTGTGCCCTTCAATAATCGCCTTACAAATAGCCAAGCCAAGACCAGTGCCGCCTTTAGCTTTGGCGTCGCCTTCTTCGACTTGCTTATATGGCTCAAAGATCAAATCCAACTTTTCTTTTGGAATACCGCGACCCCGGTCAATCACAGCAATCTCGACACAGTCATTACCAAGTCTGGTGGCGATAGTAACAACACCACCTTTCTCAGAAAACTTGACGGCATTGCTGGCAAGATTTACAAGCACCTGCACAATACGATTGGCGTCAGCATAGACACTCAACTGACTGGGCGGCACTTCTAATTTCACCTTATACTTTTCAGCAAACATAGAAAGAGCGTTAAAGGTCCGCTCCAAAATCAAGTTAAGAGGAGTCAAGCATGGCTCCACATCTACTTTCCCGGTCTCAAGTTTGTCTAGATCAAAAAGATCATTCAAGAGAGTCAAGAGACGATCAATATTCATCTCCATCTGCCGACAAGACTTATAAGCCTTGGGGCTAATCACACCCAAACGCCCCACCGAGAGCTTTGCCAGAAAATCGGAAATGCCTTTGAGCGGCTCTCTCAACTGCTGACGCACCATAGAGACGAACTGTTCGCGCTCTCGCTCTAGAGCGAATCGCTCGCTTAGATTTTGCAAAACGAACATACTCTTGCGCTGCCCGCCGCTCACAAGGGCAATCTCGCGTCCGTCCAGTGGAAACTGGCCATCACGGGCCTGCCCTTGGTAAAGCTTGCCAAAAGTACCGACAGTCTTAGCAGCGCTCTCACCTGAGACAAAGTCTCGCAGCGGTTTTCCCACCATATGATGAGCCTTCTGTGAGAAGTCTCGCTCCACTTGCTCATTGACAAATTCAATTCGACTCTTATCATCCAGAACAACAATACCGGTTGGCAGACTCTCCACCAAAAGACGCATGCGCTCTTCGCTGCTTTTATTGAGGCGCCGCTCTCTATCAAGCTTGCGGGCTGCATCTCTAAATACTTCATCAAGATAGGCAAGTTCGTCAGACCCGCCTACGGGTGGCAGCAAAGCACGATGCTCTCTAAATCTTTCAAAGTTATCTCGCATTGTGCTCATGCGCCTGGTAATTCGCCAGGTAAATAAGGCAAAAGCCGCCAGTATCGCCAAGACATTCAAGGCGAGAGTAAGATAGAGAACCTTCAGTGTGGTCTCTCTATTGACCTGGGCTTCAAGCGGCGAGCTGCTATCGAGGTTGCGGCATAAATGCAAAAGGGCAGAGACGTCTCTGACCAACTCTTTCACATTTGGTTGTATCTGCGCTCTGCGGTCACGCCATTCCTGCAGAGAGCGCTCATCTTCTAAACTGTTCTGCAGACTTTCGATCTTGTCCATCACCGGCAAACAGACATTGATGTTGCGCTCGATACTGTTCAGCAAGGCGATGGCTGCCTGATTATCGGGCATCTCATCTTTGAGAAAGTGCACCTGTTCTATTGCCTGCCTATGACTGCTCTGACTGGAACTCTCACCCTGCCCTTGCAAAGCCTTTGCCAGACGACCTAGCCCATCGCCGGTGTAATAGACTGTCAGCATTAGACTATCGGCGGTAGCGCTCACCTTGCGCGCCCGCTCCATGCGGTCGGCGGCTGCTTCGGCCTGCCCAAGCAACCACAAAAGACCAGCACCGATTGCCAGCTGTCCAAGCAAAAGCAAAAGGACGAGCGCTAACCCCTGTTGGCTTATGCCCCACCTAACGCCCGAGGAACCTGTACCAGCCGCCGCCTTTGCCAAGAAATCGCCCCAAAATACTGCTCTAGCCGTGCCCTCGGGAAGTATAATACAGCCCTCAACCGGGTACTACTTATTAGGCAGCAAATAGAATGGCAAAGTAGCCAAGAGACCTCAGGAAAAACAAGAGTAGCCGAGAGAAGCCGAATGGCACGCATCGTTATTGTTGAAGACGACCAGAGTCTAGCTTATGTAATCGCCTCTTCACTGGAGGGCGACGGACATCTGGTCAAAGCATTTCATAATGGCTTGGAAGCCCAGAATTTCATCTTGGCAAATCAAGCCGACATGTTGGTGCTCGACTGGGATCTGCCGGGCCTTAGCGGCATTGAAATCTTGAGAGACTACAGGGCATTTGGCGGCACTTGCCCAGTCTTGATGCTCACCGGCCACAATCAAGTAGAAGACAAAGAAGCCGGCTTTGAATCGGGCGCCGACGACTATTTAACCAAACCCTTTGCAGTGAAAGAACTCTTGATGAGAGTTAAAGCCCTGATCAAGCGCAGCCAAACGAGCATCGGCAACGTAATGTCGCTAGGAGACATCGTCATCGACTTTGACACAACCAAAGTAATGAAAAGCGGCAAAGCGGTAAAACTGGTCACCCGAGAGTTTCAGCTTTTGGCCTATTTAGCCAAAAATCGAGAAGAAAGCATATCGGCGCCAACAGAAGAGATAGTCAATAAAGTCTGGACCGCCGATGCCGAAATGACACCGGAAGGTTTTCAAACAGTGGCGAGGCGACTGTCAAAAAAGCTAGACCCTGATGGACGCATACTGCGCTTAGACAAAATAATTCCGGGTGGACAATCACTTTCATTAGGCACCACCACACCCGGTCTGCAAGCAAACGATGAAGAAGAGCTTGAGCCGCTTTTGGGGCGGGTACTGGATGGCAAGTATGAAATAATCAAAGCCATCGGCGGCGGTGCCTCAGGCACGGTATTCAAAGCCAAGCACGTGCATATGAATGTAATGGTGGCAGTAAAAGTGCTGGCACCACAGCTAAGTATGCAACCAGAATACGTGCGCCGTTTTGAACGAGAAGCCCGCGCCTGCGCTTCGCTCAGACACAATAATATTATCATCTTGCACGACATGGGTATGACCGAAGAAATGCAACCATATCTGGTGATGGAGTTGCTGGACGGTTGCAGCTTGGCCGAACTGCTTGAGCAAAACAACAAATTGCACCCGCAAGAAGCGGTGGAAGTAGTATGCCAGATCTTGCAAGGCATAGCCTGCGCCCACGCAAAAGGGCTCACCCACCGCGATCTAAAGCCAGGCAATGTGATGATGTTGCCGCAGCAAAATGGCACCTATGCGGTAAAAATCGTAGACTTTGGTCTAGCAAAATCGGCCTCAGCCGAAGATGGCATGGCTAGACTTACTCAAACCGGAGCCTTAATCGGCACGCCCTCATATATGAGCCCCGAGCAGTGCAATGCCGAACCCGTTGACTTTAGAAGCGATATCTACAGTATCGGCTGTATTCTCTATGAACTTCTTACCGGGGCACCGCCCTTTGTGTCAAATAATCTCATCGAAATCTTGAACCTGCATGCCAGTGAGCCTCCGCCTCCACTAAAGGTAGAGGGTATTCCAGAAAACATAAGAAGCTATTTGGAGAGAGTGATTCACACTTGCCTAGCCAAGTCAAAAGATGAGCGCTTTCAAAGCAGCGAACAAATGCTTGGTGCTCTCAATGGTTTACGCCCGCAGCGCACAGCCACAGGCTGAAGAAAAGATCTACGGGAGAAAACACAAGGTATTATTTTGAATTTAAAAGCGGTCATTGGCTGCATGATTAACAAGTCTGGTGAAAGCCGGTCTGGCTAGGACCGGAAGTACCTCGGAAATTCAGCGCGCAAAGGGTTTAATGCATCTGATAAGACATGAATTCTAACGGAGCTACCTCTATAGCTTGAACCAGCGGTCTTCTCGAACGACTCTCCAGCGCCGCCAAATTTACTGAATTGCCCGAACTGATCAAACTTGCCAAACCGACCGAACCGCTGGAGCCGGATTAGAAAGCTCGGAGAGCGGGTATACCAATCCATATACCTTATAAATGGCATCCATATCGCGACTACTAAATGCTACAGCCCCAAGTCGCCTGTGGGCTTAAAATCCGAAGGTAAGAGCTCGGCGCAATCAGGGTAAATCAAGCGTGAGTATCAGGCATGAGTACGGAGACAGCGGCGATGCAGAGGCGAAAAAGCCCGGTCACTTGTCTGCTGTTGTCGACTTAGCCGAACGTGACTCATCAAGCTTCTTTGAAAAGAGCCTAAAACAAGAAACGCAAAGCTTGGTAAGCAGAGGTATGTTGGGCGACCTGAGTATTGTCTCGGGCGATCAAAAAGTAGACGACCAAGGCTCAAGAACAGCAGTCGCCGCCCCCAAAGAATTTAGTGCCCCAGACAGATCTCGCCCTACGGGTCTTGATTCCCAACCCTCCGATAGTCAAAAACTCACAGGCCCTGATAGAGATGCCGAAGGTTCAGAGCAATTCAAGGGTCATCTTAGAGAAAGCCGCTCAGAGCAGAAAGATCAACCTCAATCAGATGCTGCAAAGGCAACGAGTGTCACAGTTCAAGAGGGAGATACTCCTTGGAAAATCGCCCGCCGCCATCTCGGAGAAAACGCAACTAACTCCGAAGTCCAAAGGCATGCGGAAGAGATTATGAGGCAAAACAATATCTCAGATCCTCGCAGGCTTCGTATCGGTACGCAGCTTATGCTGCCAGAAGGAAATGCACAGGATACCTCGTCTACTCAGAGAGAGAGAAGTACAAACCAAGGAAACAACAACCGAAAACTGGACAATGCCGATCATTCAAGCGGCGAAGGTTCCACACAAGGAAGAGAAATAGACCGGAGCGATAAAGATCGGCGACTAAGGCAAGAAGAAGGCAATCGCAGTGGCACCCAAGGCCAAGAAAGTTCAGAGAAAATCGATCGCAAGAAGGAACAGTCTGGTCTTAGGAGAGAAGGTGAGAGTCAAGACCAGGGCGCAGTCACTGATGCTCAGATTAAAGAAGCAACTCGAAATCAGGGAATTTTCAGAGACATTCGCCGCGAAACAGATCCAGAAACCTATACGGTGCAGAGAGGTGACAATCTCTGGAACATCGCCCGGAGACATCTTGGGCAAGGTGCATCCAACGCAGAGATTCAGAATCATGTAGATGAAATAGCAAGGCTGAACAGAATTGAAAACCCCTCGCGGATAAGAGAGGGAGCCGTCATAAGGCTACCCGGTCACGACGCACAAGGCAATGCCATAGTCGAGGACGGAGCCGGTAACCGCACTACTCATGGTCGCGATGGCTCTGTGAGGATAGAAAACCGAGACGGCTCGGGCTATGAAAGAGGCGCCGACGGCAAAGAGCGACGCTGGTCAAGGGCAGACAGAGAGCAAGAAGGAGATCGGCAAGACGGAAACCGGCAAGACGGAAACCGGCAAGACGGAAACCGGCAAGACGGAGACCGGCAAGATCAGCCCCGCGTGGATGACGCGACCGAACAGCGCGAAAATGAAGGTATTGAAAGATCACCCACCGAGGCGATGGACGCAGCACTTAATGCAGCCAGAGAGCGCATGGGAGAGAACTCACCTGAGTTTGAGCAGTTCCAGAGAGACGCAAGAGAATTCGCTCAGCGAACAGATGTTTCTTCAGAAGAAATTAGAAGATCCTTTGAGCAGGTAGAACGCCTGCTTACAGCTGAAAGAGCCACTCTCTCGCAGCAAGACCGCAATCTATTGGCTCAGAACTTTATGCATCATGCCAAAGATCCCTCCAATATCGATCAAGGCGCCTTCAATACCTGCAATGCCACAACCATGCAAGAGCGCTTGTTCTCGAGGAATCCGTCGATTGCGGCAGAGATGCTGGCAACAACTGCAATAGACGGTAAATGGACGGCTCCTGATGGGAAAGTGGTAACCATCGACCCAGCCAGTCTAGTGCCTATGCCGGAGTCAAGATTGAGTCCTCCAGCCGATGGCAGCCGAAGCTTTGCGACTCAAATTATGAATAACGTTTTGATCAACGATATGCTGCAACGACGCAATCCACCACAGACATACTCACAAATAAGCATGAATCCAGATGGCACTCCGCTTTCTCCAGGCGACAACGGAGAAAGACTATACGATAATCAGGGCAATGAAGTCAGAAAACCTGATGGTTCCTTCTACAGAGCTCCTGGCGTTTTCTCGGGAGAGATGTCTCAAGCAATGAGAAGATTAACTGGAGACTCAGGCACTGTGATATCCAATCCCTCAGCCGACCCCAACGAAAATCTTAGCCATGTACGATCCGCAGAGGAACTAGGAAGAACTCTAGAGCAAATGCAAAGGGAAGGCAGGCTACCGGCAATAATTCTGATTGATGCAGACCACCCCTCTTTCGGCGGAACCGGTGACGGAACACCTGGTTGGCACGTTGTCACTGTTCGCGGATACAATCCCGAGACCGGGGAGGTAGACATCTCTAATCAGTGGGGCGCCGCGAGCGACCGTTCAATAAGTCTCCAGAATCTCTTCGATTCCACCACAGATCACTCCAGAACTCGCACGAGATCTCTCAAGAGCGACGGAATCTTACAGAGAACCAATTCTGAGATAGAGTATCAGAGAACCTCCTCGGAATTTGAGTTCCAAGACAAAAAGAACTTCGACTGGGGCGGCGGACAGAACCAATTTAGGCAAGCGAAGCCGAGGAACTAAGAGCCAAGTTTTACAAGAGAAGAAAGTTTGAAAGTCCAATTGCGATAAAATGTGCAGAAAGAATTTCGGGAGATGAATTATGGCACCTGGAGACTACGGAAGACCAATAGAACCGGTTCATCAAGAAAAGCTAATGAAGCCGGAGAGTCAACTTGTGAATGATTCTTGGATGCTGGCTCAAGCTAACAAGGCAGGGCAGAAAGTGAGTGAACAAACATACTCAACCCCTGGTGTATTTGGTGAAATCAAAATGCCTTCCAATTGGGACCTTGCCAAACAAAAAGCAAGCGGCGCACCCAACTTCGACTATGTATACACCTTCAAACCACCATCTGCCTACGGAGATGTGGAAATTTCTATCTTAAATCGTGGTGGCGCGCTTAGTGATGCCGGCTCAAAGAACTTTAGCAAACTGCTTGAAGACAATAAAGGAATCACGATACCTAAAGTTCTCTATGACAAATCTTGGGCGCCCAACGATCCAAGAGCGAAAGAAGGTGCGGAACTGATACGCTCCCTAGCTGAAACATTGGGAAGAAATCACCAAGGCGATAATCAGTTCACAAACAGTAGTCCATTTGGCAGCGCTAGAGCTCCTGGCTTTCAAATAGACCGAATGGAACTGCGCAATGTCAACGGCAAGGTAGTCTTATCAGTTGAAGGGGAGTCGAAGAATAAGCTTACAGGCTCAACGGCAGCTCATTTTAGCGGGATTTATGCACCTAATAGAGTCGAGCGCCTCGGTAACGAAGTGACCGAGGTCCATCAGATGTACATGTATTCAGCCGACAAAGCTGCCTACACTCTCAATAAACTAGGCTACAACAAGGCACTCCGTTCTATTCAGTGGTGATATACAATCCAATCGTACACGTCTTCTTCAAAACCCATAGGTAAGTGGTTAGCAGTCAAATATGAAATGATTGAGTCACAGAAATCCTGCTAATAGACCACGCTATACATAAATTGTTCTGACTCATCAAAAAAAACAAAATCACGGTGAAAACGACAAGCCTTTACTTGTCCTCAGTTGACGCATAAGTTCCAGCTGCTCGTCAAAGAAAAGAGCAGAAACCTCATCGCATTCAAAAACTGCCTTGAGCGGATTAACTACTAGCTTGGAATTCATTCCCTTCACTCTTGCCAGTTTCCTCAAGGCCACCGAGTAACCGGCTTCATAGTAAAGAGCGTCGGCAGCGCTGCCGGCAGAATTAGCCGTGCGACTCTTGGTTTGACACTCAGCCGCAAACAGACCCAACTGTTCAGGGGTGAAAAGACTTTGAATGACAGGGGCGACCAGCGTTTCGCAACGACTAGCAGTGAGAATCTGGTCTGAGAGCTTGCCATAGCCATGCAAGTCGCTATCCAAAGATTTAGTCCGTTTAGAGGCGACTATATCAGCCAATCTGCGCATAGCAAGCGAGACGACGCTCTTGGTTCGATCATTTGCTTCTATTTCGCATTTCTTCTCTTCAACTGCCAAGGCGGCATGGCAAACACCAACAAAATAGTAAACAAGAAGAGCTATGCAAGGCAGGATACTCTTAGACTTCATAAGTTTCATAGCCCTCACAATCGCAGAAAAACATCAATCAAGTGACAATATAGTGCTTGAAAGACATGGCGAACTCATGTTCAGCAGATTAAACGGCTAGATTGGCGTGGATGACCTATCGAGAAACCTGGAAGGAGCTTGGAAGATAGGGTTATAAACGCCTATACACTTCCACTTTATTTAGATGCTCAAAGCCCATCTTTTGATAGACCGATAAACCGCTCTGAGAAGCATAAAGTCCAATAGGCAAACCAAATTTTTGCCAGGCATGTTCTATTGCTTTCTCCACTGTCCATCTAGCACAACCCAGTCGTCGAGATTCCGCCACCGTAGCCACGTTATAGATCATAGTCACAGCGCTATCAGCAAGATAAGAAGCGCTTGTCACAGGCGCTCCCTTTAGATAACCGACAAACCAAGCCTCAAAAGGCCCCTGGTTTAGACGACTCAACATATAAATTTCAAAATGCTTCACTATATCGGCAGCAATCTCAAAACCACGAGAATACGGACAGAGCCAATCTTTTACTTCTTGAGGCGAAGAGACCATTCTGACTTCAAAATCAGAAGGCTCTGCGGCAGGCACTAAACAGTCACCACTTTTCAGCACCAAGCCCGGGGATGATTCGCAATGGGTCAAGCCGACTTCCGCCAGCTTTTGGTGAACTCTAGCCGGTTGCTCGGTCAGCGGACCCACGCGCCAACCAAGAGGAACATCAGAAAATCTTGCCAGAGCCTCGTCTATGAGTTGATCAAGCCTAGCGGATGAACCATCGATTCTAAAGACAGCATTCATCCATGAGGCATCATAACCCGACCAAAAGCCAGTCATTGAATCATCATCAAAAAAGACTGCCTTATTGATACCACTGAGAAATCTAAAGCCGGTGATATAGTTTCGCTCCATAGCCAGAGCTAAATCAGCAGTCTCAAACTCATTTTGACCAGGCATAACCAAGCAAACTCCACTACTAAGTTGAGAGATTATAGATCAACTCGGGTCTAGCACAGCTTATCTATCAGAGAACCATTGATAGAACTAGGTCTTCAGAGCTAGGTCTTCAGAACTCGGTCTTTGGTAGAGCTCTTTCTTTATGAGCTATTCTTGTAAAGCAAGGCGACTAAACAAATGAACCCTTTCGCCTAAGGGTGCAATTTCTTCGACTTTTTCAACTTGCTATAGTCTTCCTGAGTGGCAGGTCTGTCCTTCTCTACCAAGATAGAGACAAAGTTCTGCATGAACTCGCTCAATGCCATTGTAAAGACGCCATTTTTCATAACCTGATTGGCGGGTTTATAAAATTTCGAACTTCCCCAGGGGTTCCATATAGTTATTGTATCGACGGCAGGATCATAATTCAAAACTGTCAGACAATGGGTCGGTGTGCCAGTGTTGACGACGCGCTTATTTTGCATGGCTTCGACAAGCTGTGCCCTAATTTCTCTAATATCGGTTGCAGAAGTAGGATAACGCACACATGCATTACCGGTAACAAACATGATAGCGCCACCACCAGAGCCACCATGAATGACAGAATCAACGGCTTCGGTATGATTTCGTTTTCGATCTCGGTATACACCCCAAGCTTTCTCTATGACGTGCAGCCAATAACCATCTTGGGCGTCATCTGTATAGCTGGCGATCTCACAGTCAGTGGGCGGCGGCACAGTAATAGGCTCATGCTGAGGAAAATTGACAGTATAAGAGCCATCTCTATTTGGCACAATCAAAGCGGCCAGACGCTGTGGGTCATGATAGGCAAGCCCGGCCACTGTAGAAAGCAAGTAGCAATCACCGGTGTTTCCCTGCTTGATACCATCAATATGAGGTAACGTTCGAGCAAAGAGCACAGGCGGATCACCAGTTATACGCTTCAACAATCGACTATAGAGAGATACCAGATCTTTATGTTGCTTGCTTAGAGCGCCATCTTGCTCAACCGGGCTTACGTCACTAATCTGAAATGGCTGGAGATGACTATGGCTGCGACGATATACCTTAATGGCAGAGAGCGCCGCCGCAGACTTACCCTTAATGGATGGGTCTTGAATACAAGAGTCTATCTCGTCGTCATCCAACACCCCGTTCTTATCGAGATCCCAGTTGTTAAAGCCTGATTCTAGAGCTTGCCTAAACGAAGAAACATTATCTGCACCATCATGAACAGCCAGCTGATTATCTGCCAAAGCCCTAGAAGAAATCGGCTGCAGTATAGCTAAGGCGGACAATGCGGCTAAATAGCCCCCATACTTAGATTTCATGATAGATCCTGCTGCTACTGATCGAACTGCACTTGCAAATCATAGAACACTCTTTCAAAAAAGACTGGTGAAAACAAAATCTTTAAGCGACATTACCTGAAGCTCACGCCTGGCAAATACAAACGAATGGAGCTGCCACCCATCGGGTTGTTTGCAGTGAGCAATCTTGAGTGATTGCCGAAGTAGTCGACTAAATCCCCATATTTTTAAGGCGGTGCAGGCGCTGAGCCTCCAAATATGCGTGCAATAACTTAGCTTGCTCGATAGTCTCTGCATTTGAATTATCCTGGATTGAGTTCAGAACTTTTCCCATCTTGGCTCTCTCATCCGGGTCATCCAAGTCGGCAACAGTTCGGCTCAACTCAGACCAGTCCACAGATCTGCCGGGCAAACCTGCGTCCATCATGATATCGGTCTTGAACTGATCATCATCAAAGATCGTCTCAGACTCATCTTGATTCTTAGAAAAGGAAGCAAACAAATCTGAGAGTGCGGTCATATCGATGGCCGTAGAGTCTTTGCTTGCGCTACCAGTGTCCTTCTGTTCATGACCGTCGTCATGAGAGCGCCGCACCGCCAACATATTGCGAGAGCTTCTGGTTTCAACAGGAAAAGCTGAGCGCACCTCTCTTATCATGTCGTCGAGGTGGCGAACAGCAGGACTAGCTTTAGATAGTCGTGCCGAGCCTAAGCCATTCACCTTGGCGAAGACATGGCCGGCATAGTTCGCTTCCAACTCGCGGTGATCGTGCACGTAGTTTCTAAAGTCGACTCGTCTTTTATGCTGCACAGACTCTAACAGATTTTCCACCATCATTTTTTCAAATCGGCTACGCATCCGGTCATCAAACTGCTCAACAACGCCACTCTGTCCCAACTGCTCAGCGAGATACTTAAACTGCAACCTTACTCTTGCCCTAGCATTCAAACCGGCTTTGTTCTCGGCATCGAACAAAACATCTTCGACGTTGCCAGACTCACGCACTCTCTGTAAAAGTTCGGCATCTCTTTTATTTATCGCCTCAGAAAAGAGAGGCGACCTGAAAAAGAGACGCTGCAATTCCTCGCTCGCCATCACCTCTTGCAAAAATCGCGAAGGTGAATGGCTAAAGGGATTAAGCTTGATTATCGCCTCAGCCTGGGCTTTCAGATGCTCGGTTGTAATCGGCTGGGGATTCTTAGACGCTTCCATTAAGCGCGAAGCTCTAATAAACTCAGGATCTTGCGCCAGTTGCTCGTCTGAAAGACCTTTTCGTTTGTCGAGCCAATCTTTAGCCAGCCCAAGCTCTCTTACGGCAAAGCCGCGCTCAAGTGGATCTATTCTCATCTGCCCCGATTGACGACAATACTCCTCGACCATGGAGGAAGCATCGACCGAGCCATCTCGGCGCAAACAAGTCAAAGCCGCCAATCTAAATCGGGCTCGATCTTGATCGGCGTGCACATACTCATGAAAAACAGCATAATTTTCTAAAAGACCAGGGTTGGCTAAATCACTATACCGTACCAAAATCTGACCGGTACCCGGTCTGTATGCCATCAATTCGCCCGGCTTAAAGAACTCATCAGGCATAGCTAAGACTGACACCTGCAATGGCTCATAAGCTTCACTAGATCCATTAGCTTCACTAGATCCATTAGCATCACTAGATCCATTAGCTTCAATAGGTTGTGAGCGGCGCCCATACTCATTAATGGCGTCTTCTAAATGCTTGGCAAAGCGCCCGGCTAGGGCCGGCGAAAATCTTCCATCATATTCTGACATTATCTTGTCGGTGATTGCACCATCAAGATACTCTGAAAATAATCGCATATTTTCTTCTGTAAAGTGAGGATGCTGGCTCAAGAGAAGGTGCACTTTCAAGAGAGCAGCCGTGCCTTTCTCAGACAAGCCTGCAAAATTGACTGTAAGCGCCTCACGAGCCTCTTGAATGGAAAGCTCTCCGTTTCTCTCTTTCGGAGGAGCGACCGTAGTTTGCTCTTTGCTTTCTTCAGCCTTCTTCAACTGCTCAATTTGAAAGGTAAGTTGGTCAGCTTCTGCCAACTTTCTCTTTGCCTCATGCATCTCGCGTTCAGCCACAGCACGGCGATCATCATCGTGACCATCCCAAGCTTTTCTCGCCCTATAAGTAGCATTGCTAGCTTCATTCTGCAATCGATAGGCCTGCCCGCCAATCAATGTGCCGTCTTCTTTATAGATGGCAACTGCCTGGTCATACAGCGTTTTATTGCTCTTTACAAAGTCGCGAATAACCACATATGTCGGCAAAAGAAATTGACTGACGACTTCTCCAGCTTTAACAACTCGCCCTTTGAGAGTAGTTTTCTCGATTCTTAATGGTTTGGAATCTACTGGAGAATGTTCTATATGCATTCTGGCAATCTTTATTTCCTGCCCGGCATACTGAGGGTTAGCCCGCGAAAAACTCAAGCGCTCACCAAGCACAAAGGCAACCTGTTCGACAGTCATTTCGTGATTTCTGCCATCGCGCAAGAGCTCGCTGAGCGAATTCTTCGAAAAGCCGTGAATCTTTGCCGACTGCAAAATTTGCTCAGCATTCTCAAGTCGAGTTGCGGCATCTTCTACGCCAAGCAAGGCGTCCATCATCTCTTTTGCTACAGCAAAGTCTCTTTCTTCCAGCACCCTAAACTGCTTTTGCGCCTGTTTGACATGCTCTGATGCTGCATCGCCTTGACCCTGCAAGATGCTATGCAATCCCATAACCAGCGATGTATCTGGTTTATCGAGGGCTTTCTCAAGCTCATTGAAGCGCGCATGGTTTAAGCTGTGCTTCTCTCGCTCTGCCTCTAGAATTGCCTTTGCCTGGTCCATCTTGCCTTCAGACTTGAAGCCGTCCAGCTTAAGACGTAAATCTTGCTCAGCGCGAGCAAACTTGAGATCGGCAAGCCCAGCGGCTATGCCAATGTCAATTTCACCAGGTCTTAGGGCTTCACCAGGGTTAAAACGCCGCACATCGACAACACCTTGGTTTACTTTGATAGCCAGTCTAATCGAATCCACTTCACCCAGCATTTCTTTCCTTTGAGCAGCTGTCAACTCTGACGGCAAGACAAGACCAAGTTCATCGCCGCCTAGACGCGCCAAAACAACTTTGTCGGCTAGATGCTTGGGCAACCCGCTCATGCGCACAGCATCGCGCAAAGCGTCTACGGTAGCAGCTATGGCAGCATCGCCCACGGCGCGGTTCATGCCCAGACTACGGTTATATCGCGTCACGCCGTTGACCCCGGCGAAACCTTTGACGTCGCAGACAATCAGACCGTCAGCCTCACCGCTGTCCACTTGCTGCTTGAGCAACTCTTCATAAGCGTTCTTAGCCATAATGCCGGTGCCTCTATCAAGCAAATAGGCGGCTCTAAGCTTATGACCTTCCTGCTCCAAAACAGACGCCAAGGTGACAAGTTCTTCTTTAGAGAAATGCTTAGACAGCATCTGCTTAAGTGCCTCAGTTTCCTGACTGAGATCGCGCAACCGCCCCGGCTCGAAGTCACCAGAGCCTGAGCGGTAGCCGGCTTTACCAAGAGAATCAACAATAGTATGAGAAATTGTGTTGGATGCAAGCAGATCTTGACGCCCCAGATTAGCGAGTTTTCTCGCCTCATGCCCTTCTTTCTGAGAAAGCGCCGTCACATTGTCGACTTTAACCAGGGGACTTTTCTGGGGACCATTACCATGAATATCATTGATAATTTCCAGAGTGGAACGTTCTCCTTTTTCACCAACCAGACTGATTGTACGCATGGCATTGGCGCCAGTGGCGGCTACTTTTATGAGGACACCACCTGCCGCGTCCTTAGATGCAGGACTCAAGTCAGAAGAATCGCCCTGGCCGTCCTTAGCTTTAGGGTCGGCAAAAGGAGGAATCCGGCGCTCGAACTTGTCACCTTTGGCAGAGATTGCCTTAATAAACACATGATCAGAAGCGGGTGTGATCTCTATTGATTGCAATAAAGCATGGACTGTATCTGCGCTACCACGAGGGGCGATGAGCGCGAACTTGTCGCCGGCAAGCTTTATAGGAGTTATGTCGGCAAGACCGCAGTCACGCAGATAGTGACTAGCAGCCTTGAGCACCAAGTCGCCCACTGCATGGCTAAATTTATCATTTGCCTGTTTAAAGCCGGCCAGGTTAAGCACAGTGGCTTCATAATTATGCAGTTCACCCTTTTGTCGGAGCTTATCAAGTTTCCACTCTAACCCAGCCTGACTGGCAATGCCATTGACCGCATCAAAAGTGGTCTTCTCAAAGGTAATACTGACGTTTTCTTTCAGCGCATCGATGATTCTCGTCTCGGCATCTAACTCAGACCCACGGGCGACAAAATCAGGATTCTGAGCTTTAAAGTCTTCTAATCGTGCATCCAATTGCCTAACATCGTCTTTTGACAGCGCCAAATTTTCAGAAAGCTTATGCAAGACTCGCTCTGGATGGGGCTGTGCCTCTGCTTCGTTGGCATCGCGCATAGCGCTAAGTGCCCAGCCTAGAGAATCGGCAGCGGTGCCCGATACCACCAGAGGTGCTTGTTCAGCACCAGCAGGAGCATCAGATAGATCGAGCCTTCCCTCCGCGATTCGCTCTTCCAATAATTCCATATTGGACAGTCGGCGCTTAACGCGACTAAGAGCATCGAAATAGTGCCTATCTCTATAATTGATACCCATATCAATCAAGTCATCTTTTTTTATGCAATTTCCGGCAAGCATGTCATGCAATTGCAAACGCAAAAGCTGTTCTGCCTTATCGCCAGACAAAAGTTTTCTTTGCCGACAGATTCCATCGACAAACTCACTTTCTATTTTGTCGTACTCAGCACGAAGCTCTTTTGTGGTAAGAGAACCATCCACCACCTTAGTGAGAGCCGCCTCTGCAGTTCTAGAATCAGCACCAACTATTTTCTTATCGAGCACCGCACTCAAAAAGCAGGTCTTCCAAGTCAACAATTCGGCTCTTTCATAGGGGTCGGCACCACCGGCGCGCAGGCGCCCGGCCAAGATCTCTAGATGCTCAACACTGGTGCTCTGTAAAGTGGTCAAATGAGCTTTATCGGCAGTCAAAACCTGATTACTATCAGCCTTATCCCAAGTGTTCCCAAAGATCACTTCTATTTTCTCGGCGTCGGGCACCAAGGTCTTCTTGCCGTCGACTAGAATTTCTTTGGCGGGTAAGCCGTCAGCGGTGTACAGATCTGCCGGTAAAGTTCTAATGTCTTTGACGATTCGGGCATGCCCGCCATCGCGAGTGAGACCGCGAGCGCCTAAGTGAGCCGAATCCATTTGCACTACGGCATAGAGCTGACCGCGTTCTTTTATTTCGGCAAGCTGCCTGACAAAGTCGACTGCGTCTTTAGGATACTGTATGACAAATTTTTCGTCTCTGCCGGTCAACTTAGAGATCATTGGTTCTATATCGCCTGCAAAATAATTTTTACGAGGCTCGGGTGCATCGCCTCTGATGATGTCCATCATCACTGTCTGCGCTATTTGACTGACTTCCAAGCGCTTGCCATCGGCCCAGACCACTCCAGGCTCTCGATGGGCTAGAGCATCACCATCCGGCTCAAATTTCAAGGCGCCATCTTTTCTAAAATCTAAGACACGACCGTTTGAGAGCACCGCCAAACCAGTATCATTGAGCCTACGCATCATCTGAAAGAATGTCTCAGGGTGCAGGAAGTACTCGCGCTGCTCAGCGGCAGCCATAGCGCAAGTCGGGTTGCTGCCTTGGCTCAAGAGTTCCGGTCGAGCGGCAAGACTGGTCAATTCTTCAGCCCAGCGTAAGCGTCTCTCTAATGGTACTAGCCCAGGAGCATCCAACAATCTGTTCAACTCATACAGTACACGAGTGTACTTCTCTTCACCGCCCGCCTGTCCTTTGAGGCGAAACTCGATATCAAGCATGTCTTCTCTGATGCGTGCGGAAGCAAGAGAGTCTGTAACTAAGAGTAGATTTTGCTCAAATCGACTGCGTTCATGCTGCACATCAAGCTTCTGTCCCTTAGGATGATCGCCGGGGGCATAGACATGACGTTCACCGCTCAATGTATTGCTGACAATGACACCGTGATCATCAATTTGATGAATGGTACCGTCATTGTCTACTTCTATTTTCTGCGCGACGCGCTCGGAGGTACCATCAGGCAGAGCCAAATGCCAGCCGTCTTTTTCGCGCAGCAAAGCGGCGTCATCACTGAGGACAATTTTAAAAGGTTGATTAGTTTCGTCGCGATAAACCGAAGCCTCATTCCCTTTGGCGTCCTTAATTAGCGCCGCCTGTCCATTCTTGAGAATGAGGATACTACCGTTATCATTGACAAACTTTTCCACACCGCCTTCATGCTTTGTATGCACTGTACGCTGTGAAAATGAAGAAGTTGCTGCGCCCGTGGCACCATCAGTGCCTGTAATATTTGAATCTCTATTTGCCTCAGTATTTGAACGGAGAGGCCAGGGCGTTTTACCGGCGACATTCTTTTCCAAGCCTTCGCTACGACCATCGGCCGCTTCAGTATGCCTACCGGAGGCTGACAAAGGAGACTCTACATTTCTCGCCTCACTTACTTGCGGCCGCCCAGCTTGACCAGAAGAGCTTACACCACCAGCAGTATCAAGTCCCAGCTCGACTCTAGCCTGTTTATCTGTAAAGTTATCGCTAAGTTGTCTATTTATCTTATCTTCAATAAACTGTATCTCTTCAGCATGAGCTTCACGTCTTTGCCGTTCACTTGCTTGAGACTCTAGACGGCTACCTAATCTGCTGGTCAAACCATGAGTAATCGGATGAGTAAAGACTGTTGTAGCAGCCCCCTCCAGAGCCCTATCAAAAATGAAAGTTCTCATGCGTGCTTCGTTCTTATGCTCTTCATACATCTGGTCATCGACCTTAGCAACGTCAATACCGAGCTCTCGAGCAATATTCTCTCGCTCGACCTTGCGCACCTCAGTAAGCGCCATCAAGGCAGAATTGGTGGAATTGTTAATAACGTTTTCTGCATAGCTTGAAACTAGACCATCGAAAAACTTCTCCTTGCCGCTAAGCGGTCTCTTCAAGTTATCCATATCTAAAAATTTTGGACCGATATTTACATGGGTCAAATTGCCGAGGAAGTCGCCTGCCAAAGTCCAGGCAGTACCTTCGGCGTTATTAGTGAGAAAGCGCTTGGGGTCGAGGTCTATCTCGGCACCATGACGCCCCGAACCGATGACATTGAAACCTACTGTCTGAACCGTGGCATTGCAGGCAGCTCCGACTTTTCCTATGGCCGAAAAACTCTCCGGACCGGCAATAGCAATCTTACCAATCAGCTCTGCTGAGCGCTTATTGCCTAACAATTCACAAGCGGCCTTTACGGCTTCGGCTTCACGATGACCTTTCTGCATGAGCTCTGCCAACTTTAGAGCCTGCGGGTTCTCTGCTAGTTCTGCCAAAGCTCTGGTGCCAACTTTTGAGAGCTGACCGGCAGCCTGCAGTTCACTCAGTTTGGCAAGATTGCCTGCTAGCTTGCCTTCTTGGGCTAGAGCCTGCAGCTTGGGCAGATAGCGAGCATCGGCAAGAGCTTCGACCACCTGACTGCTCTTGCCCAAAGTGCTGAAACTTTCAGAGACCTTACCCAAGCCGCCGGTAGCTAGCATCAATGTAGTTTCAAGCCCGCCGGCGCCGGCGTTTTGGGCAAACTGTCGCCAGTCACCGCCCTTGGTTTGACGGATAGCGGCACTGCTCAGTCCACCCCCCACAAAAGTAGCCAAAGCACCTTCAGCCAGGGTGAGCCTGCCTGCATTGACAAGCAAAGAACTGCCTCCCGACAAAGCCGTGGTTGCCACCATGGCCAGCCCTTCTCGAACACCAGCCTGATTGCTGCGTCCTTGAGCCGATAATTCACCGGCATCGACTGCCGAAATATTCAATTCGCGCATGCGCCTTTGAATGCTATCTATGTTGCGCAAGGCATCCGCCGAGGTGAGCCTGTTGCCGTCTACACCCTCATCAAAGAGCTGATTCAGCTGCTTTTGGACCAGCTTATCACCAAACTTGGCACTATCGGCGACACCATCTAATTGCGCTTCTCTGCCGCCCATAGCCCAGTCGGCAAAGGCGCCAATACCAAGCCAGGTCTCATCGTCTTTATACTGCTTAGCAGAACGCTCGATATTGGTAAGAGCTTCTTTATTCCTTCTCTTAACTTCCTGTAAATCAATCAAGCCGCCGCCGACCAAATTACCGGCAGCATCACGGCGCGGTGCGCCCAGACCAACAATCAGCCGCTCACCAGACACGCCTTCAACCTGCATTTTAAAGAGAAAAGTTCTCTCGCTTTGCAAGTCGATGATTTCTTTCTGCCCGAATATCTCAGCCTTATAGCCGGGTCTAAGCACGCCACAAGGCGACCGCCCCGCTGCACCCTCGGCTCTTACCCATTCAATTTCACCATTCTCTTTCTTTTTGGCTTGAGCATGATAAAGCTTGCCATGGTCGGCTAGATAATGGGCATTGCCTAAGCGCATGGCACCGCTGGTGCGCTGCACCTCTTCGCTTGATGCCATTGGCGGCACAGCTATCGTGGTGCCTCTATAGTTTCGTCCCTCTTTATTGTGCTCTGCACGCACAATGTCTCGCGGTCCACGCCTCAATAGTTCAAGAGAGGTAAAGCCGCTCTCAGGCAGAAAAGCGTCTTTGACACCGCCTGTATCGATGGCGTTGAGCAACTTGTTATAGCGCTGGGCAAGCTCACCAGTGCGCTTATCGGCAGCAAGTAAATTTTCGTCTTTGTTATCTTTAGAAAGCAGCTTGGCATAGGCGCATTCTTGCGCCACCTGTTTGCGCAAAGTATCGGTGGAAAGCAGACCTTGCCCATCATTCACCCAATTGAGGCTGCGCGACTTGCCATCTTTATCGACATAGTTACAACCAAATACGGTGCCGCGCAAAGCCGGCGATCCCAAAGAGTTTACACCCTCTTCACCCGGCCAAACCATCTTGCCTGTGGCAAAATCGACACTGCCAACCGGGTGCTCAGAGCCCTTTTTGTAAAAGAGCTTACCGACAAGCACATACTCTTCCACCTCACCAGGTTTGCCAGGCACCGGTCGCAAGATCTTGCCCGAACGCTGGGCATCGGCAGAAACTCGCTCCAGCTCATGTCCGGGTTTGTCAATTTCTCTTTCCAGCCTTTTTAAAGGCGAAAGAGAGCTATTGATATAGAGTTCATGATTATCTTTAAGCTTCTGCAACTGGCGAGGATCAACTTGTTCGCCGCTCAAAAGTTTATTGATGGTAGACATATCTGAATGAAACTGCCTGGCAGCAAGCCCGAAAGCTGTTTCTTTCGCCTGAGCGGAATAGTCTTCGTTCTTGCGATACTCAGCATAAACATAGCCGACACCACTGGTCCATTTATACTGATCGAGCAGCTCCGACCTTTCCTTATGTTCTTCAGCGCTCTTGTAGTCTTTAGTCTTCTCTCTAAAGTTAGAGGCAGAGAGCTCGGCATAGTTGTCTAGGTTAATCACCATACTGCTGCCGGGACGCAGCGAACCGTCGGCCTGCTTTTCTGCTTTACCGGCGACAACACCCTGCATGACTTTGTCTTCGCCATCAACTTTGGCTTTGAAGACAAAACCCTCCACCTCATTAAGCAGCAATCTCTTATTGCCAATCACTAGGGCGCCGCCCGAAAACTCGCCATCCTTTTCGCTTAAAGTTGGGGCTTCAAAATTGGCCACCTGACGATTGGTGCGCCGGTCAATAACCATACCCAAGCGCAATTCAACCTCACCGTGAGCGTCTAGACCGGGCAGCGAGGGCAGAAAGGCAGAGCCGCTGCTGGTACGAGTAAAATTGACACGCCGGTCAAAGCCGTCTTCTTTGCCGACAAAACTGCTACCCATGAGCACCTGACTAATGGGGGTGCCGTCTTTCTCAGCCTGAGCAAGGTCGCGATTGAAGGACATCTTGCCGTCGGTTGAGACATGACCCAATAACTGCCTGCCGTCAAAGACATGTCCACCTAAAGTAAGCATACGGTTGCGACCGGTCTCAATATAACCAGTAAAACCGCCGTTCTTGACACCTTCACTAGAGCCGCCGCTCAAAGCTTGCCCGGCTGTCAAATCAAGATAGAGCCCGTCGCTGCCCTTGCCGGTGAAAGCAGCCGCTTTTTTGGCATCAGTCAAAATATTGAAAGATTCACCGCCAATGGTGACATCGCCATTATCTTTTACAGTTCCTAGCTTTTCATTATTGACACCATAAATGATGCCGTTTTCCACACGACGACTGACAAATCTATCACCGTCTTTAAAAGCCAAGGTGCCAAATGACTTTTCGCCCTGTCGGGGAGCCGATGGACCTCGAACAGCGAGCAATTCGCCGTGGTCCATCGGAGCGACTCGTTCACCTTTCAGACCAGAGAGTACCGCCAATTCTTTGGCGCCTTGCTCACCCAGAGAACCGGTTTCACCGGTGACTTTATCGGGACGTCCGTTTCTATCAAACTTGACCTTAAAGTTACTTGCTTCGGCTTTGCTCTGCAATTCAAACTCTTGCAAACGCCCCATTTCATCATGCACAGCTTTCTGAACAGCAGTAATTTTGCCGCCTTCCAGCTGTTCATGCCTAATCTTGGTTTTGCCGACATTGTAGTCGCTTTCCACCAGCGAACGCGAAACTGGATGGTGAGCATCTTTCTTTAGGTCATAACGCTCAATCGACTCGCTATGCACACCTTTCTCGTTCTTATAGGTGCGGTCAAGACGCGATGAAGCTTGCTGCTTCTCTAGTTGATCGTGACTATCGAATAAATGTTGATGTCTTAGTTCGCCGCGCTCATCAAACTGAGTAGCGACAACCGACTCTTTAGCTTTGCCTTCGCCACCCTTCGAAGCTCTCTCATATTTGTAGACAGTTCGCGCTCTCTCGGTTCTAGAAGAGTCGAAATATCGCTTTTCGCGTCTGCGCCCAGAGCTATCTCGTTCTATGACCGAAAAGGTGCCCTCGGGGGTTGCCTGGGTTTCGACCGTGACTGGCTCAGCTCCCGCCTTATCAGCCTTTATTCTTTGCTCGATAACCGTGCCTGTCTTATCATCAAACTTGATCGAAACATCCTTAGAGCTTTCAGCGCCAACCACATAGGTACCGTGTTTATCGACAACCGAATAACCGGTCAATTTGCCTGGTTGTTTGGAGTCTTTGTATTCAAGCTTAAGCGTGGAACCGTTTCGAGCTTTGACCTCGGCGGAATTGCCGTGCTCATTGAATTTATAGGTGCGATCGTGCTTAAGGTCTTTCGACTCAGTCACTTTGTGGGCAACGCGCTCTTTCGGGCTGAGCTTGTGGGCACCCACCTCGGCATGACTAGCTTTAGTTGCTTTGGCAATGAAAGACTTAACTTCTTTCTGACCTTCTTTGGCTTTTGCCCCTAGATAGCGCACAATTGGATGCTTCTCGACATGCTTAGCGACTGCGCTCGTGGTCTTATGCCAGATCTCAGCAACAAGGCCATGATGGGCCTTGGGGGCGGCTTTGACTTCTCTCTGTGAATCGGCACCGGCTTTCTGCCCGGCTTTATCTCCGGCGTTATTCTTCTGAGCCATGTTCTGGAGCAACCTTAAAATCTGGGTATAGAAAAATGGTTCCTAACAGAGAATACCTGATATTGATATTTCTTATATAGACCTGCCTCATCAGGAAGCTGTCTAAACAAATACCGGCTTAAGGCAGTGAAATGAAGTAGCAAAAAACTGCTGATTGGCAGAACAAAACTACTGGCAAAGATGAACTGTAAGATCCGAGCTTTCAGACTCGCCCAGAGAAGTGGAGATACAAATGGCATTTATGAGGTCGGAGAAAGCCCGCAGAATGTCTTTATCGTCCCGAGATCTTAGCTTGTGTACAAGCGGATCTTCCACCGGCAAAAGCTTTTCAAGATCTGGTACAAGAGCGAAATCAGATTCACTATCACCAATAAACGCTACCAGTATTGGTACGGCATCATACTTATAGCCAAATCGCATGTCAAAAAAGGCAAGCTGCGCGTTCATCTCTTCGAAAGCCCCTGCGATGTCGGTTTGGCTGGAACTTGCATCTACACAGAAGAGAACACTGATTGCTGAATAGCCCGTGGCGAGATTGAGAATGGCATCTGTGGTTTTATGAGGATAGAAGATCTGGCAGATGGAACCAGAAGAGCTGAAACCGATCGGCAGTGCAAATTCAAGCAAGTCGTAGTCTTTGTCGCGAAAAGAAATATGCTCTACGGCAATAGCTTTGTACTTCGAAGTCACTTTAGAATTTACAAGCGCGCTTCGGACGGTTTCCAGAAAGGGTAAGCTTTTCTCTCTAGCCGGCCCCAGACAAATCAGCCTGAGCGCCAGTCTAACCGGCTTAGTATCCAAGAGAGCCATTCTTCCCACCTTATTGTTATGGCTTCGACCCTGGCAATTATAGCGGATACAGCATATTCACAAGCTGTGAAGTGCGCCCTCCGCTGCACAAATTCCAAGAGTATTATTAGAAGCCGGAACAAAAGGGAAGTTGCCACCACATACGAAGGCAGTGATTTTTCAAGAAAGGTTGATGCCAAATTCAAGTAATTTGCCAGAAAAGCCCCAGCCCCCTCGGGATTCCTGATCTCTTCAAATCTTCATGATTGCGGTAAACTGTAAGAGTTCTTCAGCACTGAACCATAAGTATGTAAGTAACTATAGAGTAGCCAATTTGAGCCAAGATAAGAAAGCTAGCGGAACACAAGGGGGCATGGCCGAGCACCTGGAAAGGTATCGCCATTATATCGATGGGCTGAAGAGCGGCAAAGCGAGCGGCATATCGGCCGCCTTTGGTCGGGCAAGTGACCTCTTGCCGCCCGAAGCTCTTGCCATAGCACCCAAAGTTAATAGCGCCGACAGCCTCGGTCAAACTCTATTTCCTAGAGAAGAAGACCGAAAAGCGATGCGCCAATCGTTGGAAATGCTCATCAAGGCAGGCGTGCTTGAACATCAGCCCCAATCGGAACCAGGCGAGAGTGCCGAACAAAAAACTGAAGCCGTGCTCCGGTGCTTCAGCGGCGACCCTATAGGCGTAAGCGTTAGAACCGAAACCGGCATTGAGCAAGTGCTATCAACTTACTTTGAAAGCGGCGAGCTTATGTACATGCTTTCAGACTTGAGCGTTATAGACGAAAAGACCTTTTTGGCTCAGTTCATAGAAACAGCCGAATCTTCTGACGCTGAAACATTTGCGGGAAAGTCGACCTCGGAAAATCAAGAAAGCGCAAAAGCCGCTGCCGCGTTTGAACTACAAGAGCAACACTTTCAGCAAGACAAGCCGGACTTATTGGTTCATGATGAAGCAGGACAACTACTCTGGCAGGTCAGTTACGACAGAGAGGGCGTGCAGCTGGTTTCGATGGCTGACGGCTGTTTGATCAAGAAAGCTGAAGGTCGCCAAGACTATGTCTTTTCGATGCTTTCGCCTGAAGATGGCGACATCAGATTTTTTATACTCTCGGGGCTTGTTGTAGACCCGAATACAGGCAATGTCTATCTTGAGGCTAATCAGGGCGCCTATAGCACCGCCTATCTCAATAACGGCTGGAAAGCCCATCATTACCGCACAGCTGCCGGTGAAGAAAGCTATTATCTAACCGAACCAATGACTGTGATTAATCAAGAAGGTCGCATGCCCGAAACTTTTGCTGTGGCAAAACTACGTTTAGATATGCAGACAGGCAGCCTTTTCTACTCTATTTCAGGTGAGCGAGAATTAGAGCTGAGCTGCCGGAAACTCTAGGCCAGTCGAGTATCATTGCCGGGCAAAACCAGGGGCTCTACCTTTCTTACCATTTTTCTACCGTCCGGACCTTCCTCAATAATTGAGCCGTCAGCCCTATAGATGCGCCGTTCTTTGGCACTGCTTGCTTTATATAAATTGCCCTCGCCATCAAGCTCAATCTTAAAGCCTTTTGGCTTTTCCTCTGGCTTATAGGGCATCTGATACCAAAGCTCGTTCTCCACGCCGCTGCTTGACGGTCCGCGACGATAGGTCTCGCTTGTCGAACCTATGCTGATGGTCACTTCGGTAAGAGTGCCGGCATGATCGCGCTTAAGGTGGCGACTATCGCCAAATCTATCACTGACCGACATAACCAAACCAGCCTTATTCTTAAGCACTACACCGCCGTCTCGCTCTTCTCGACTCCAGTCTTTAGGTAAATGCTCGGAAGCAGTATCTTTCTTGAGACTGTCCTTATCACCCTTATTGTAATCGGCGCTCTTTTGCCATTGATTGATGTCATCCGGCTTTGTTTTAGCCACTATCTTGCCGGTCTCGCCGTCCACCAGCACCTTAAAATCTATCTTGCCCGCCCCGTTGCCTTGGGCATCGCCATCAGCACGGTGAATCAAAAGCAGCCGCCCTTTGTTGTCAAAACCAACCAACTCAAGCTCTGAACCGGCTAGGGGTTTGCCGGGCTGGTGCAGCATATTGTTCAGTTCTTTGATGCGATGACTGGCAGCTTGCAAAAGCTCTTGTCGAGACTGAGAGCCGGGCTGGGCCCTCAAATCACCAAGCTCGGCGGCGTTTTTCGCATCTAAGTGTTTATCGCCTGATTTATCGCCTGATTTGTCGGTTAAATTAGCCTGCGGCTTGTCTTTAACGGTTTCAGGAGCCAAATTTTCGGTATGAAGTTTAAGACCAGGGCCTGCCCATGTATCCTCGGCAATATCGACAATTTTTCTTTCTTTGCCGTCATCGCCCTTAATTCGGTTATCCTTAAAAACCTGGTCGCCGAGATTATGCTCTTTCATAGGCACCTCCAAAAAAGATTTACCCTTTCAAGAGTTAGGCTAACCCTAAGCTGATGCCGCAAATACTAATCGTTGAAGATGACCGAGAATTGGCGCAGATGATCGCCTCTTTTCTTGAATTTGAGGGCCATGTCGCCTGGCAGGCTTACGACGGCTCGACTGCTTTAGAGATAGCACTCTCAAAGCCTCTCGACTTAGTGATCTTGGACTGGGACCTGCCCGACTTGAGCGGCATAGACATACTGACGCAGTATAGAGAGAACAACTTGACGGCACCGGTGATTATGCTCACCGGCAGGTCTGACCCAAAAGAGAAAGAAACCGGTCTTGATAGCGGCGCCGATGATTATGTCACCAAACCCTTCAAAATGACCGAATTAGGCGCCCGCGTCAGAGCTCAATTAAGACGCCAGGCTAGACTTACCAGCCATACTTTCACCTTGGGCAAGGTTATCGTAGACAAAGAAAAAATGACCGCTTCGCTGCATGGTTTAGCTTATATTTTGTCTGGTGTTCAATTTAAACTCTTAGAACTTGCTGCCAAGCACCAAGCCCTTGAATTGGACGAGGGCGCTGTTTTGTCTTTTCTAGCCCAAGAAAAGCTGCAGATATCAAAAGAGAAGCTGAGAGACGAACTGCAAGACCTGAGACAAAAAATCGATGCCGAAGGCGCCCTAGTCTTTCCCCATTTGTATCTTGCGAGGGAAAAAACAATTGATGCGGCTGCGACTGAACCTGAAGATAGTCAGATGCTTGGCACCATTTTAGACAATAAATATATTCTGCAAGATACTTTGGGCGGCGGCGGCTCAAGCCTGGTATTTCGCGCTTCTCATCGCAATCTCGGCAATACTGTGGCGGTAAAGATTTTAGTTGCCGATGCATATTTGCAGCCCGATGCCAAAGCAAGATTTATGAGAGAAGCGGCTATCAATGGAAACTTGAGTCACCCTCATATTATTGAAGTGAGAGATTTCGGCATAGCCGAAAGAGGGCAGCCCTATCTGGTTATGGAATATCTTGACGGCAAGACCTTGAACGACTGGTTAGAAAGCCGACCAACACCGCCTTTTCAAGCCCTCTTACTAGTCTTCAAACAAATCTGCCAAGCCCTGAGCCATGCCCATAAAGCTGGAATAGTTCACCGCGATGTAAAGCCATCAAACATAATGGTGATGACAAAGGAAAAGCACGACCGTACCGGACATATGGTGCGGGCAAAGTTGCTTGATTTTGGACTGGCAAGACCGCTTATTGTTAATGACAATCGCATTACCATGACCGGTCACGTCATCGGCAGCGCCCCTTATATGAGCCCCGAGCAATGCCGCGGTGAAACAGTGGACGAAAGAGCAGATATCTATAGTCTAGGTTGTACATTCTATGAGGCCGTGCATGGAGACATGCCCTATCCCGACAACGACGCGGTGTCTATTATGATGAGACATTTGCAAGATGCACCGCCGAAAATTGGTCTCATCTCGCAACCACCGGCGGTGAATCAATATCTCACCGAAATATTAGAGCGCTGCTTGGCAAAAGATAAGAAAGAGCGCTTTCAATCAGCCGCGGCGCTAGAGCTTGCCTTTGACAAGGCGATAGAAATGACTGGCTATTGAAACCGGCCTAATTTTGCATTTGAAAAGGCAATAGAAAAATCCGTCTCTTGAAACCAGCCTAATTCTGCATTTGAAAAGGCAATAGAAAAATCCGTCTCTTGAAACTGCCCTAAACTTATTCAGGCAAAAGTCGCAACATGCCAAAGGGATTGAAACGCACATCTTCTTCGGCAATATGCTTACAGCTCTCAATCTGAGCCTTTACTTTGCCGCTTTCTCTGGTCAAAGAAAAAGTATGACCGGCTTGAAACTTCTCGCCTTCAGAGAGCAGAAAGTAACCCATCTCATGAAAGAGGTCTCGCGCCGTTTCGGCAAAACGTTCGGGCGCGCAGCCGGTGGCAGAAAGCGTTGAAGCCGAAATGATAAAGTCAGGCAGCCCAAGCATGTGCATTCCGCAAGAGTAATAGATATCTTCGAAACGTATGGGCATGGCGACAAAACCAGAAACAAGAGCTGCCAACTCGTCTTGCGCCGCCAGTTCGCTCACGGCCCGCCAAGCGGCAAGTGAATGGGCAAGCCCGGCACTTTCAAGTGATAGAGAGAGAGCCGGCGCCTCTGCCAGGGCTCTTATCAATGCTAAAAAACGCTTGGACTGCGCCAGGGCCTCGCTTGCTTTGAAGGGTTGGCTGCGCACCACATAATAGGTGGTATGCCGGGCAATCTGACTCAACTCTTCTTTGTCAGCCGGATAGATGCCGCTCATTTGAGAGATGACATGCTTGGTCAGACCTTTGTCAAAGTCACGCCTGCTCACATCAAAACCTGACTCGTTCAAAATTTCACGACAGACCGGAGCCCCGGCGCCACCGGTCAAAACATAGAGGACCACACTGGGCCAGCATGCTTCGACAAACTCAATGCGTCTTTTATGCCAGTCTATAGCCGCGTTCTCAAAATCAATATCGACTATTTTGCCTTCTTCAACAGTGGCTCTTTTTGAGCGCGGCACCATTACACAGACGGCATCATCTCTAATTTTATTGATTTCGCTCTCACTGAGCGGACGCCCCAGCTCTTTTTCTTGCGCGGCAAGAAGAATATGCAAAGGCGGTACAGGAAGCGGTACTAGTTCTTCATCGAATGACATGCTGCAAATGATACTGCCTTTTTTCTTGAAAAATCGAGTTCTTTCTCAACCAGGAAAGCCACATTTTTACTGTAATCGCCCGTCTGTAGCAAGTGTCCGAGCCACTTTTCAAGCTTGTATGACGGCTCAATATTTCTTGAACTTCAAAATTTTTGACGGCGTTCACATCAAAATCACGTTGTGCTAAAAGAATTAGTGATTCTCGCAGACTGGGTACGGCTAGCATGCGAGCCAAGAGAGCTCGGGTTCTCTGGGTACGTGATGCTATAGACAAAAAAGTCGAGCCAGCTTCGGTGATTTCAAAACCACGATTGCTGCCGCGATTGCGCCGTGCCAGCCCTAGATAAGCGGCGGCATTGCCGTAATAGTCAGCTTGTCTCTCTTCAAATTCAAAATGTTCGGCGATCTTGCTTTTACTGGCTGGTTCAAAAGCAATAAATTGCACTAGGTCTACCAGTCGATCCATGTCATCGGCTTGCGGAAATGGAATACTATCAGTGAGCGCAGCCGGTTCTTCGAGCAAAGGCACAGCGGCAAGCGCAGCATCAAAATCGATAAGAGCGGCCGGATTGTCGTTAATGACAAATGCCCGATTAGACACCACTTCGATTTCGCCAAAACTCTCGCCGATTCGAAACTCAGTCAGTACTATTTCGCCGTTTGAATAAGTCAGAAAAATTGGTCTTACCGGCTTATGAGTGCGTGTGCGCCATTGATAGAACGGAAAAAGAAGCTGCCTGATATTGAAATCACTACGCCTACCGATCTTTGCTTCAATCAGGATGAGATTGTCGGCACTCTCATAACCTGCATCAATTTCTAACTGCACATTAGAGACTGTAATTACTTGACCTTCGGGCAAGGTGAGATTGAATTGCCCGGTGAAAGAGCGCCCACGAATAGTCAGTTGTAGAGCCTCGTCGGCACAGAATGTTTGCAGCAAACCAGAGAGATAGGCATAGTCAATAACCTGCGATTCACTGCTCAAGGCGCCACCACATTTGAAACTATCAAAAGACTGCAAATCAACTTTAGATTGATAGGCTTCTGTTTCTAATTTCTCAAAGCAATCGTCAAAGCGGTAGTAGAGCCTATTTTCAGGGTCTCGAAACAAGCAATACAAGCCGTTTTGCACAGGCAGGATGTTTAAGCCGTAGTCTCTAAAGACAAGCGGTCGTTCGCTCAAAGTGTCGAGCTTTGCCATCAAACGCGGCTCTCTAAATGGCTTGAGCGCATCTGCATTGACAAAAGCTAGACCGCGCGCTTGCAAATCACCAAGGGCATAACTGCGTTGCAAAAAATCTTGCCAGGCAGTGTCATTTGCCAGAGACAAAGTTACACTCCTTTGACAGCCAGCACTTCTCTAGCGCTGGCACGATCACCGGTGCAACTGATTAGCCTTGGCGCATCTAGAATCTTGGTCTTGAAGCCCAGGCTTTTGTAGAGCTTGAGCACGCGGCTGGTGGCTTGGTTGGAAAGCACCACCGGTCCCGGATGAGCTGCCAACCAATTTGCTAGTCTCACCTGATCTTCCCAGGCAAAACCTTCTTTTGAATACTGAGTAAACTCTACGTCGTAGGGAGGATCGGCATAAATGAAGTCGTCGTCTTGCACAGCAACCGACTGAAAGTCGGAAACACTAAACTGCCAATTGGCGAAAACCGACTTATAATGCTTGAATTCATCGGTAAACTGATCATAATTGATTGTTTTATATCGCCCGAAAGGTACATTGAATTCACCTTTCTTGTTGAAGCGACAAAGTCCGTTATAGCCGGTTCGATTGAGATAGTAAAAAAGCTCGGCGGCTTCTCTGCTTGTCGCCTTGCCCTTGCTGTTCAACTCATTAAAACGGGCTCGACACTGATAGAAAGACTCCTCTTCGTTGAGCATGGTCAAACGTACTTTGAGCCCTTTCTTGAGCCAGAGATAAAAGTTGATGGCATGCGGATTGATGTCATTGAGCAAGGCTTGCTCGGGCAGCAAGCCCAATGCTACAGCCAGACCCCCACAAAAGGGCTCGACCAGTCTTCTCTGGCTGTGCTTCTTCCAGATCTTTTGCAGATGCGGCACCAGCCAGCGCTTGCCACCGGCCCACTTTAGCGGCGGTCGCACCCCCAAGCCTTCAGCAAGCATATATCGAGTTGCCGTCGCCAAGGCGCTCTCCGCAAACTAAAACCTCATTCATAGGGATTATGAAAGAAAAGCCCCTTCCTGTCGATATACAAGCTGTATATATCCTATAATTGGCAGGTTCTCTGGAGGATGAAATGCAGTTCACCGCAGCAAACGGCGTGCAGCTACCGCAAATAATGTATGGCACAGCCTGGAAGAAAGAAGCCACCACCGATCTGGTGCTGAAGGCGGTCAAAGCCGGCTTTAGAGCCATAGACACAGCCAATCAACTGATTCACTATGACGAGGCACTGGTAGGCAAGGCTCTGCTTTCTCTTTATGAGGGCGGCTTGAAGCCCGACGAGCTTTTCCTGCAGACCAAGTTTACTTCGGTGAATGGACAGGACCACCGCACCCCTTACGATGCCAAGGCCAGACCCTCCACACAGGTGGAACAATCTTTCGCCAGTTCCTTAGAACATCTGCATACCGAAGTGATTGACTCTTATGTCTTGCACGGTCCTTATGGCAGACGGGGCCTCACCGCTGAAGACCTGGAAGTTTGGCAAGCCATCGAAAAAATCTACAAATCGGGTAAAGCCAGAATAATCGGCGTAAGCAATTTTAGCGCCGACCAGTTGGAAGAGCTTTGCTTAAAAGCCGAAATCAAACCCATGGTGGTGCAAAACCGCTGCTATGCCGTTATGGGCTGGGACAGAGATGTGCGAGATGTTTGCGCAGAAAATCAAATTGTCTATCAAGGCTTTTCACTATTAACTGCCAATGGCAGAGCCCTGGCATCACCATCGGTGCGGGCAGTCGCCACCAAATATGGCGTCACAATGGCCCAACTGATTTTTCGTTTTTCGCTGCAAATAGGTATTTTGCCCTTAACCGGCACAAGCGACCAGGAACATATGAAGGAAGACCTGCAAGCTCTGTCTTTCGAACTAGATCCACAATATATTAAGATGATCGAAGCAGTCGCCACAATCGATTGATTTATTTTTACCAAGGGGCGCTCAGTGCCGGCATCTCAAAAGCTTTCTCGGCTGTCGTTTCACAACTGAATAGACTATCGTCGGCTGCCGGCAGCGCCAGCTGAGCTTAGTTTAGCGCCGCACAAAATAGATAAGCTTTTTGTTGTAATCGATAGTGTACTGATAATCGCTATAAGCTGTCTGACCCAAGAGTGGATACGGCATATTTGATTGCATAACCACGCCTATTTCGAAGTTTCGCTTCTCTATAGGTCCCACCTTTAGGGATGACACCGGAAACATCTTGCAGAGTGTGTCACCGGCAATGCCCTGAGACATGGAAGTAGTAGCATCTTCAGGAATCTCGAGACCAAGCTGACGCAGATGCTCAGGAGAGAGGGCCACGCCCGAAGCACCGGTATCAAAGAACATAGGAATTTTTTTGCCGTTTATCTCGGTGTCGACCACTATCTCATTGCCCATTCTTCTAAAGGGAACGGCATTTCTATCATTGTTGAGCGAAGCATAAATAGAACCACCGCTATCTCGGCTGCGCTTGACGAAATGAATGCAATGGGCGGCGTTATCGACTGTATATTTGAAATCTTGGAAGAAAGTCTGCCCCAAAAGCGGCATACCCGGCATGTATTCCTGCACCATAATGGGAAAATTCTTGCGGGTTATATTTGAAAGTGAAACATCGGCCTTCGACATCCAAACTTTCTGAGCGCCACCCTCGCCTACACCGTGAGCTTCGCCATGGGGCTTACCGGTGGGCACAGGCAAGCCCAGCTCTTTCATATGATTGCGCCCCAAAACTGTGCTTTCGGCGCCCGTATCAAAGAGCATTTTGATTGGACGGTTGTTGACTGTCACATCAAATACAAAACAGTTACTTTCTTTGGTGAAATAAACCCTGGTTTCATCAGGAATGAGGTCATTGGCAGCAGAGCGCCCGTAATATGCTTCTTGTGACCCAGCTTGTGCACCGGCTTGTGAGCCGCTCTGTAAAGACCGACCCTGGCCGGCGGACGAACTGCCCGAACTGGGATAACCGCTGCGCCCCTGTTGGGCGGCAACTGCGGCACCGGGGTCTAGGGTGGCGATGGCACTCAAGGCTTGATTGGCGGCCACAGTACCAGGAAAACCTTTCACCACCTGCTTATAGATAGTCATGGCGCCATTACGGTCGCCCATATAATGCCGCGAAAGACCCAAATAGTAATAAGCCATGCTGTTCTTGGGATCTTGCTTGACCGCCGACTGAAAAGACTGACAGGCGGCGTTGAAATTTTTGCCAGTGAGTAGCTTGACACCGGTAGTATAGGCATCATCGGCATAACCGGGCAGAATTGCCTGCAACACAAATGCCGCCAGGAAAACCCCAGTTTTCACCACAACACCACTCTTCATTCTCATTTAGCCGGTGCCTCCTGAAAGCAGCTCTCTCAAATAGAGTATCTTTTTTCGCACATAGTCGCTATATATCAAAGCCAACTTTAGCCCGAGCGAACCGTCCTTAAAACCGCCGCGCAGCACAAAACGCTGAAAGAATGTCCAATATGGGTGCAAAAACAAGTTAAGCAAACTGGTACGAAAGCCGGGCTTGGCTCTGCCGCTTTCAATCCGTCCGTGAAATTCTTTTGCCGAGAGTCTGGCATATTTTTCCATAGCCTGAGCAAAATCATCGACTGTTCTATACGAGTAATGGTCCATATGATTTTTCAACACGGCTTTGGGACCATCCATCTTGATTGCTTCATGCACCAACCTATCGCCGAAGCGCCCAGCTCCGCGCTTGATCAGGCGTAGTTGGGCATCGGGATAGAAGCCTCCATGTAGGACAGCCTTCTCGCCGATATAGAGTACCCGCGGAATCTTATAACCATCGAACTGGGCAAAGCCGGGCGAGGCTATAAGCTGCTTCATTTCTTCCACCAAGGCTGGGCTCAATATTTCATCGGCATCAAGACTTAAGATCCAATCACCTTGTGCTTGGTCGATGGCAAAGTTTTTCTGGGCGGCATAGCCCAACCACTCTTGAAAGATTACCCGAGCACCTCTTTCCGAGGCTATTTCACAAGTTTTATCGCTGGAGCCCGAGTCAACGACAATTATCTCAGTGACAAGTTCCTTGGCAGCATCAATCACCTTGCCGATGGTGCGCTCTTCGTTCTTTGCGATAATGACCAGAGAAACTGAAACCGGCGCTTGTGTCATCGTCGCCTAGTGCCTGCCAAAATGAATGACGCCTCGGTCATAATCGATTGAATACTGCTGGTCTTGCAAGAAATTGCCGCCCAAAAGTGGATAAGGCTGGGCGGAATGATCGACGACACCGACCTCGACATCGCGCTTTTCAACTGGTCCAAGCTTGATTGAACGCACCCGGGTAAAGCGAGTGCGGCTTGTGCCCGCCACACCTTTGGTAGACATTTCACGCGCATCATCAGGAACAGTAATGCCGCAAGCCTGAGCTTGCGACTGAGTAAATGTTATCCAAGATGCACCGGTATCAAACCACATCGGCACATTACGCCCGTCCACCTGGGTCATGACCATGAGCTCTTTGCCCTGCCTTTCAAAAGGCACATCATTAGCCGTGATCGGTTGCGAACTAGTTTGCCCGGTTCGTTTTTGGAAAGTGATCGAATTATTGTTGTTATCAACCGAAAACTTCAAATCATACAAAAAGCTCTGTCCGATGATGGGATAGTTATCCATCTCATCTTGCACTATGACAGGAAAGTTCTTTCTGATGATATTGCCAACCGAAAGTTCGATATTATAAACCGCAGCTTTCTTGGGGCCACCACTGCCGGTGCCGAAGACATTAACACTTTGCGTACTCTTGCCCAGGTTGAGCCCCATGTCTCTTATATGATTCATACCAAGCACGACGTTCTCTGCCCCAGTGTCAAACATCATACGGGTAGAACGCCCATTCACACGTCCTTCTAGAATCATGCAGTTGTGCTCTTTGGTAAAGTGAACGCGGCTTTCATTGGGCACTATGTCATCGCCCGAAGAAACTGCACCTGAAGAATTGGGGCGCGAGCGACCACCGCCGCCACCGCCTGCCAAACCCAACTGCTGCAAAATAGTCGGATCAATACTTTGCATACCGCGCAGAGCCAAATTACAGGCATCGCTGCCGGAAAAATCGGACACCACTTTAGAATAAGCTTCCATGGCGCCGGCGCGGTCGCCCTGATAGTGCTTAGCCAGACCTATATAGTAGTAAGCCATGGCATTGCGTGGATTAACCTTGATGGCCTGATTGAAATGCTGCAAGGCGGGGGCGAACTGCCGCGCGGTCAAGAGCTTCACACCGGTGGCATAAGGGTCACCGGAAGCAGCCGGAGCAGACAAAGCACGAGGAACCGCAATAGCGACATGCACACTAAGGCTTGCCGCTATTGCGATCAGGGCTGATCGACTAAAGCTTGTCTTCACGCCATTCTCCTCTGCCAACAGTGCTGAATTTTAACTAGACACCCAGTTGTTCTTTGAGAATCACTTTCTGAACTTCCGATGTGCCTTCCAGTACTTCGGTCAGTTTGGCATCGCGATAGATTCTTTCAAGCGGCTCATCGCAAGAGATACCCATGACGCCAAAAATCTGAACCGCTTCGGCTGAATGCAAACGCGCGCTGCGCGAAGCATAACTCTTAGCCATGGCGGCGTACTTACGAAACTCTGTTGGCTCGCCGGCATGAGACCAGGCAGCGCGGTAAGTGAGCATCTGCGATGCCGCCGACTCGGTGGAAAAATCAGCCAGTTTCCACTGCACACCCTGATATTTAGCTATAGGGGCGCCGAACTGTTCGCGGTTGTTGGCTCTTTCAGCAGCCAGCTTGATGCCGACATTCATCAAACCAAGCGCCGCACCAGCCACAAGCACTTTAGAGAGATCGAGGGCGGCCGCAGCGATCACCAGACCATCACCGCCGAGAGCTTCGGCACTGACCTTGGCGCCCTTAAACTCGACATCGAAGAAACGCGCAGAGCGGAAGCCCATGGTCGACTTGCGTTCAGAAAGAGAGAGCGAACTATTTTGCGAGTCGACCAGAAAAACCTTGAAACCATTCTCGTCTTTAGCCAAAACAGCAAAAAGAGCCGGCATGTCGGCATTGACCACCCAGGTCTTGCTGCCGGTTATTTTGGCATCGCCGCCAGCACCGCTAAAACTAGTTTGGCAGACAGAGAGGTCTGAGCCGGCTTTATCTTCACTGAAAGCCTGAGCACCAATCATCTCGCCGCGAGCGAGCAGTGGCAAATAGCGGGTTTTCAGCTCGGCGCCATAGCGGCTTATCGCTTCGACAACGCTGTAGTGCGAGGCAAGTGCCATGGCCAAACCGGCCGAATGACCAGCCAGAGCCTCGACGAAGAGAACCGCATCAAGCAGGTCACCCCCTTGACCGCCAAGCTCTTTGGGGACCGTGATGCCCAAATAGCCGGCCTGCGCAAGCTTGGTCAGCATATCTTTAGAACAAGCTTTGCCTGCATCTAGATCGGCAGCATGCGGCGCCACTACTTCATTTACAAACTTGAGATATTGTTCTTGCAAGCTCTTTTGAGCTGCGCTTAAGAAGGTGTTCACGGAAACCCCCACAAATTAGTACTACGATATGGTTGGATATTTGGCATCAAAAGCCTGATAAACTCCAGATCATAGCACCTGTAAATTGAATGCCGCAGCCCCGGAGCGAACGATTAATGACCATGCCTCTAATTGCAAAGTGGATTCGCAAAGCCACAAACCTTCTGGTCGAACCGGATAAATCGGCGCCGCCCGGCGACGATTTCGGGCTCGAACATGTGCTCTTCTATCATGGACTAGTGGGCAGCAGCCCCGAGTCTTCCCGGGCTTTCAAAGATGTCAGAGCCGATTTTATTTCTTCAGTAAATAGAAATAATTCGCAGAATCTTTGCATCTGCCTAAAGTTGCCGCCCTTGCATTGGGAAGACAAGTTGAAAAAAATTGTCGACGAGATCAAAGAAAAGCAATTCGACGCGCTCATTCATGTTTTGCTGCCTAAAAATTTGGAAGAAGCTGAACGCGCAAGCCACGACCCCCTCTTGCATTCTGATTGGCAAGTACGAGCCAATGCGGCAAATTTGTTGGCCTATCTGGGCGCTCACCAAGCCATCGATAGATTAGCCGAAGCCCTCCACGACACCGCCGGCAGTATCACGAACGACGGCGGAGGCAGCCAAGCCAGAGAAGCCACCGGTCCCGCTTTTTGCCATCTAGCCCAAGCCCTGTCTCAGTTGCGCACCGAAGTTTCGAGAAAAGCTTTGGCCGGCTATACCGAGTTTGTCGGCGAAGACTGGATTAGGTTAGACGCGGTCAGCGCTCTTTCGCACTGGCCGCTCGACGAAGTCAGTACGGCTCTTGCCGCCGCTTTCAAAGTACACCACCGCTTTTTCGATTATCAATCGGTGGCGGCGGCAAAACATCATAAACCGGCTCATTTTTTGAAAGCACTAAAAGAAGGTGAGCCCGTCGACGAAAAGGCCGCAGTCGGCCTTGAAATAGCCATCGGCTTGGTGGAAGCCTTCAACTCAACTTTCGCCGGACAAGTGCACACCGCAGCCGAACTCGGCTTACCCCAAACTTTGAGCCATCTAGCCCAACTCAAGTCTAACGATGCCCTGGCGATTAGAGCCCTGAGACTGCTGCTTGACTGGCTCGATGAGAATGCCGCCCTAGGCAGAGGCAGTGCCCAAGCTGATTGGCCCAGCCCCGAAAAGCTAACCGCTGCCAGAAAACACTGGCAAGATTGGCTGCAGGACGAAACCCACAAGAAACAACTCTTGCACGATCTCGAAGGTTTCAAGAGTCACAACCAGCGCCATAGCGCCTTTCGCCACAAAATATTGTTAGCGGGCGAAATCAAATTGGCGCAAGCGCAGGCAATCTTGATCAAGATTGCGGAAGAATCGACCGAATTTAGACTGGAAGCCATTGAAGCCTTGTATCTAGCTGGTGACAGCGAAGCCGCTCAGGCTCTTACAAATCTGGCACGCAAGCTGGTCAATTTAGACAGTCGCAAACTGCCCAAGAGTGCTGTGCCCCTTAGTGAAAAAGACCCTGTCAATGCAGAAATTTACTGGCAGATCTTGCGGACTCTTGGCAAAATGCCCACCGCTGAAGCCCTGGCGCTGATGCTGGAAGCCATGGAAGATGTGGCGCCGGACAAAAGAGAAGCCGCCATCGACTCAGCAGCCAATATTTTGCAGCGCACCGACTCGCAAATCGCTCGCGCCGGCGAAGTCAAGCAAGCCTTGGTCGAAGCTCTGGCAGATCCCTCCGCCTCGGTCAAACTAGCGGCAGCTCGTTCTTGCGGCTCTTTGGGCATTGCCGCCGCCGTGCCCGGCTTAGCCAAACTAGTATTAGCTGGCGAAACTTCGCTGTCTAGACAAGCTCTGGAAAGCCTAGCCGAACTGGCGACAGCAGGCGAGAAAGAAGCTGTGCTGACAGCCTTGAACGAAGCAGCAAAATTAGAGCGTAATAGCCAGAAAAGTAAACGAATAGTGGATTTCATCGATAACCGAATCAAATGAATCGTGCTAGTTTATAAGAAAACAGCACAGCGTTTGGCGGAACATTAATTGGATACAGAGCCGAAGAGCAATAATCCGGCAGAGAACAGTCAAAGCCCTGAAGCTTCAGTCCCGGGCAATGGCGGCGCCAGTGCTGCCAATTTCTTGGCTTCGAGCCAGCGCAATCAAGAAATAGACGCCATCGCCGACCGCTTGATTGCCGCACAGACAGCCGGAATAGTTGGAAACGAACCAAGAAAACGAGGCAAACTCGCCACCTATAAGCATCCAATGGTGGTTGACCTGGCCATAGCTATCGGTCTGCTCTTTGCCATGGGCGCCCTGACCGTCAGTTTTGTGCGCAGCTATACCGCCCATTCGGCTAAAACCAGCATTATGCAGGGCAACTACAAAGCCGCCATCCAAATCTTGAGAGGGGCGCCGGTCCCCGACATTTTCGGCGGCGCGGCTATGGAAAATAGCGACGACCTGCTCAATCAGGCGCTCTATCTGGACGCTATGGAAAAACTGGATAACGATCATAACGACCAAACAGCCCCGCAAGAACTAGCCAAGATTACGCCCGGTTCTCGTTTTTACGACTTAGCCCAAGAACAGCTGGAGAGGCTAAGTCAACTGAGGCGAGAGACCGAGAAGCAGGAGCCGTCCCCCGAATCAGACGCTGAAACGGGCACTGCCGCTGGGTCTGTTTCGGCAGTTGAAACTGATCAAACTCAAACTGAAACGGGAACGGGAACGGGTACTGGAACGGGTACTGGAACGGGTACTGGAACGGGTACTGGAACGGGTACTGGAACTGGAACTGGCGTAGGAGTTGGCGTAGGAGTTGGCGCAGGCGCCGGTGCAAATGCAGCGGCTGAAGCAGAAGCAAAGAAAGAATCTAAATGAAGTCTGCTATGGGCTAGGCAAAGAGAGAAAGAGAAAGAGATAGAGATAGAGATAGAGAGCTGAGAGCTCTACTGCCAGTTGCGATTCAGACCAGCCAAACCAGAGCGGTGACTGTGGCTGCCGGGTAGTTCGTTATTGATCTGCTTGTATTTAGCCACCAGTCCATCTTGCTGCAGCTTGCCAGTCACTTCATGCAACGCTACTTTAGCTGAAGTCTTGTCGGAAACAACTACTTCAGGCACAAACTGCTGAGTGTCGTTTTGAAATGGAAACTTGCTGGCTTTCTTTAGATAGACAGTGCCGTCTGGGCGAACATTGAAAGCACCGGCAACCGGTACCAAATCGCAAGCGGTCTGACCAGCACTCTGGGCGGCAGGCTGCGCAGCTGTCTTGCCTGCTTGCCCGGTGACAGCATCGGCACTCTTAGCAACAGGTGCCTCTTGTGACTTACTTTTGCCAATCGCTTTGCCAGCCGGAGCGGCTTCAGCCGAAACTTGAAATTGAGTGGCTAGTGAAACAGGTACAGCAACCATCAAAGACAATACAGAAACCAGGCGCACTGACATAGATATCACCCCTAAATACGCTAAATCTCCGCCAAACGGCACAAGACCCCAAGATCATATATCGAGGTTATCAAGCGAAGGGGTAAATTAATACTTACTTTAGACATTAGCCTAAAGCAAACTGCCCTGAGAGCTGCAATTCGAATAATTTATTCGACTATGAACTTCTTGTAGTCTTCAGCACTCATCAGGCTACCAAGCTCAGAAGTGCTGTCGAGTTTCACCTTGATCATCCAGCCGGCGGTGTAACAATCAACGTTTACAACTTCAGGCTCAGAGTTGAGCTTGTCGTTCACTTCGACAATTTCGCCACTGACAGGCATATAGAGGTCAGAAACTGACTTAACAGATTCAATAACACCAAATTTTTGTTCGACCTTGAACTTCTCGCCCACTTTCGGCAATTCAACGAAAGTAACATCACCAAGCTGGTCGGCGGCAAAAGCGGTGATACCAATAGTGGCAACATCGCCATCGACTTTGATGTACTCATGAGTCTTGACATACTTGAGGTTGTCGGGGTGGCTGAGCGCTTGGGTTGACATCGCAAAAACTCCGGTCACTACTAACATAGTAGTGATAGCTTAATAGAGATTGCTCTTAAAAATATTGAGCAACGAAAGAATGTAACCTAAAACTAAGATTCCTTCTTTTCTTCGTCCGACAAGACTTGCTCGGCCGTCGACTGTCTGGAGTTTTGCGCGGCTCTGAGCCCATATCTGAAAGCTGAATTGCTAAGAGAAACAATCGTCTGAGCGGCGCTGCCACCACTTGCCATGACAACAAAACTCCACTCAACCTCGGTCTTATTGCTTTCCAAGCGATGGAAAAGCATATTGAGAAGGACGTCGGCGGCGCCTTTGCTATCTTCCAGACCTTTTGGCTGCCCATAGAGCCGTGCCTGTATGCGCCCTTCATCGACTCGGTCATAAGTGACTCGATAACGACAACCAAGAAAATCTTGTTTGGTTAGAACATCGCGCACAACCGCCATCGACTCGCCACAAGAAAGAAAATATGTCTCAGCAGCCGGAATTAAATCAGAGACTCGACTGGAGCGACCGCTGCCAAATATCCTGACAAGTAGAACAGGTCCGATGCAAACCATAACCAGAACGACGCCAATGAGCGCCATCGTTATCACCTGTCCTGAGTTGATATCCAGCTCTTTGCCCCCACTCTAGCTAGCTAGTAAGAAATTACTTCGCAGCTTCCTTCTAATTGCTGCAGGCAGAAAGTCTATACATAACCAATCAGGTTCACAACCAGTCAACTAAAGAAAGACAGAAAAATGGACAGACATTTCAGACCTCAAACCGAAAGCCGGGCTCATGCAATTGTAGACATTCATGACAACGAGAAGAAGCGCACGCTAGACTTCTTGGCATTCTCGCTAATGTGGGCGGCGTATGCTCTTTTCTTGCTTTCAGTAAGATAGACTTTAAAAAAAGATTTTTGGACGAAAATCTTTTTTTGGAAAAAGTGACGCAAAGAAAGGAAAAAAGATTTTCCGCAGAAAATCTTTTTTCCTTTCTTTATCTAATCAGCAAAGCCTTTTTCGGCTCTTGAGCAAGACAAGCCCAAATCACTTGACTACTTCTTACGCTTGTACCATGGTCTAGTGACAACCTTGGCTGGAACCTTGGTATCTCTAATTGCAATTGACAGCTCAGTGCCAACTTTTGTTAGCTCCTTTGAAACCATAGCAAAAGCGATTGGGTAACCCACAAAGATTCCTTGCGAACCACTCGTAACTGCACCGACCTCTTTGTCGCCCGAAAAAACTGCATAGCCCTGACGAGGCAAAGCTTTTCCTTCGGATTTCAAACAAACAATCTGACGGCTAATCTCTCCGGCTTTTTGCTTAGCAAGCACATCTCTGCCAATAAAGTTGCCTTTATCGGGCTTCACACTCCATCCTAGACCCGATTCGATCGGACTGATGTCTTTCTCAAGCTCATGACCATAAAGGGGTAGACCGGCTTCCAAGCGGAGAGTGTCTCTAGCACCTAGTCCGCATGGTTCTATTCCTCTGGAGGCACCTTTCTCAAGCAAGGTATTCCAGAGCCATTCAACTTTTGCCGCATCGACAAAAATCTCAAAGCCATCTTCGCCGGTATAGCCGGTTCTTCCAAAGCTAATCTTGACACCATCTATGATGGCTTCGCCATAACCGAATGAGGGCAAATCAGCCACGAAACCGCCAGCCAACTCTGCCAACAGTGGAACAGCTTGGGGACCCTGCAAGGCAAGCAGCCCAAGATCATCGGAAAGGTTGGTCAAACTGACGCCGAACTGCGAAGCATGGCTCTTGAGCCAGGCAAAGTCTTTATCAATGTTGGAAGCGTTAACAACCAGCATGAAATTGTCTTTTCTTCTGTAGACAATCAGATCGTCCACAGTGCCGCCATCCTCATAGCAAAGCTGAGAATAAAGAGCACGATCTGGCACGGTAAGACGATTCACATCGTTTGCGATGACATACTGCACAAAATCAGCGGCACGCTCGCCAGTAACCAAAAACTCGCCCATATGAGAAACATCGAAGAGACCGACCTTCTCGCGGGTTGCCATATGCTCAGTGACAATAGACTTGTACTGAACCGGCATATTCCAACCGGCAAAATCCACCATGCGTGCATTCAGCTTCCGATGAGCGGAGGCAAGAGGTGTTTCCCTGAGAGTTGTTGTGGACATCTAGGTATCTCCGACTGATATATCGAGAAAAAGATACCACTATATGCACTCAGGAAGGCCTTTGCACAAACAAGAAACTGGTGAAGTTTTCACTAAGATCTTGCAGATTGTCTTCGACAATCTTTAATCCGTTCAACCTGGCCAAGACCTTGCTACCCATGGTTGCCACAGATTTGGGCAGCTTACCTAAACCAAGAAGCTGTGCCACCTTTGCATGGTCTACCAACTCGCCCTCACCACTCTCCTGGGGCAAGTTGGGGTACTTCTTCTTGAGATTACCAGCGCATTGCCGGTAGACCTGAGGATGGGACATTATTTTCTCAATCTCAGAAAGCTCTGCATCCGGCGCAATCATTAGAGCATGGGCGATCTTAATGGCAAACTCCTCTACGATTTCGAAATTGTATGAGGACATAGCTTCAACCGACTCGGTGACGATGCCGCCTATTGAGTTATGCATTGCAAACTGACCGCGATCTACCCGCCCCTCGTGCAAAGCTTTCAATACATTTTCGGTGGTATGCAAATAAATCAGTTCATAAGGTTGCTCGGGATAGCGTGACATATAGTACGTCGCCGCTTCTTCATTGAAACTACCTGCGCCTCCCTGAATACCTATAACTAAGCGGTCTTTGAATATGCGATTGGGCAAAAGCTTGTTGAATACCTTGTCTTGCGCCGCAGACAACTTAACTCTCATGGGAATCGTATAAGGATTGTAAGTTTGCAAATCGACGAAGAGCTGCCAGCTATCGCGCGATACCTGCTCTCTAATGCGCAGCAGACCAGTAGCACCGGCGGTATCAATTGCCGTAGCCTTCATATTAAACTCATCAAGTATACGCCCGACAAAATGTGTCAAACCCTGGCTTTCAGCTGCCTGGCGATCATGTTCATCGCAAGAAAGATCAAGCACTTTAGCGCCTTGGGCAGCAAAAACTTCTTTCAATTGAGCGGCATCAGACGGCGCCATCGAAGCATCCATGACTATCTTGAGATCCCTAATTGAAAGAGAGCCAGCCTGGCGCTCAACGCTGTCAGGTCCAAACATCGGATGCATACAAAGCGCACGGGCGCCAGGCAAAGCAGGCAAAAGTCTGCCGAAAACAGCAGCAGGATGAACCTTTACCGAAAGCAAGTCAACAAGCAATTTACCGCAAAGTAGATCTCGATGGTCTTTAACATGCTCTTCAAGAACCGACTCAAATGACGAAATCGGTACTGCGTAAAAAATGGCGTCAGCACTCAAGGCAGTGCTCAGTTCGTCGACAAAGGTAGTGCGAGTAGGAGTGAACTTACGCCTGGACGCATCAATATCAAAAGTTACAACACTGAAGTTGGCACTGAGAATCTCGGCAAACAAAGCTCCAAATCGACCAAGACCGATAACTGCACAAGTTTTGATAGACATAGGTATCCAATTACTTTGAAACGCCGATAAAGTTCTATGCCTTTATAACAACTCAACCAGAATTTGTCCAAATAAAGTGGGAGGCCTACAAGGCGACCTCCCACTCAATCAGCGAATGAACGCTGAAGCCTATGCGGCTTGACCTATGTCACCATCTTTCGCCGGCTCTTCAGTGGATTCGGCTGCGCCTTCTTCGGATTCTTCTGCTTCCGCTGCCACTTCTGCAGGTGCTTCTTCCTCAGCTTCGGCTTCTTCGGATTCTTCCGCTTCCGCTGCTACTTCTGCAGGCGCTTCTTCTTCAGCTTCAGCTTCTTCGGAATCTTCGGATTCTTCCGCTTCCGCTGCTACTTCTGCGGGCGCTTCTTCTTCAGCTTCTGCTTCTGCTTCTTCGGATTCTTCCGCTTCAGCTGCAACTTCTGCAGGTGCTTCTTCTTCAGCTTCTGCTTCGGCTTCTTGTGATTCTTCCGCTTCAGCTGCAACTTCTGCTGGTGCTTCTTCTTCAGCTTCTGCTTCGGCTTCTTCGGATTCTTCCGCCTCCGCTGCTACTTCTGCAGGTGCTTCTTCCTCAGCTTCGGCTTCTTCGGATTCTTCCGCTTCCGCTGCCACTTCTGCGGGTGCTTCTTCTTCAGCTTCTGCTTCGGCTTCTTGTGATTCTTCCGCTTCAGCTGCAACTTCTGCAGGTGCTTCTTCCTCAGCTTCGGCTTCTTCGGATTCTTCCGCTTCCGCTGCTACTTCTGCAGGTGCTTCTTCCTCAGCTTCGGCTTCTGCGTCTTCGCAAGATGACTCTTCGCAAGGCGCTTCCTCACACTTGGGCTCTTCGCCAGCAGATTCTTCTGTACATGATTCTTCTGTACTTTCTGAATCTTCAGCGCCAGCTTCCTCTGAGCATGCTTCATCGGCAGGAGTCTCTTCAGCATGAGCTTCCTCTGCGCATGCTTCTTCTGTTTGAGAGTCTGCGCAAGCCGCTTCCTCACTGGTTTCTACTACTTCCGCCGCTGGCGCCTCCGCGCAGGCTGCTTCTTCCACATGGTTACCGCATGATTTTTTGTGCTTCTTCTTTGCCATAGCCGAATCCTCCTGATTCCATAATTGGTCAAGAATTAGTTGATTTCCTGTTGAACAAAGTAGTACTCACGCATAACTCAGCGCGAAGCCGCACCACATCCAGACTCTGCTCCCAGAGCCACGGCAAAGATGGCTTAAAATCAGATTTTAAGCAGTTCTCAAAATAGCACGCAAGGCTTTAGACCTAGCGCCTGATCGCACTAAGATTTAGTTTTGAGTACGTTTGAGAGCGAGTCGAAAACGGCGCCAGAATCTGACGCTGTGATGCGACGCCTCGTCTTTCGAGTGTTTGCGTTTGAATCCTACACTTCCATTATTACTGATTTTCTTCAGTCTATGAATAGGTTATCATCAGATTTTTTGTTAAAATTTGAGTCTTTTCTGGCACCGATCATGGTGGCGTTTTCAAAAGAGAAAATTTGTTGTCTGCGCTACAAATTGACGACCAAAAAAAACATCTATCTTTCTTCAATCTTTTTCTTAGACTGGCTGTTTATCTTAATTGTAAAGCCATCCGACAAGACTTCACCACTGTCTTCTGCAACCATCGGCTCCGACTGCCTAGCAATAGACTGGTTCGGCAGATTGTCCAACGGCAAAACCGACTGTTTGGGCGGCTCCGGCGCCACAACCTTTACTTTGGCTTCTTTCGGTCGCAAAATCTGAAACTGCGCTTGCACCTGATATACAGCTCTTGTCACCAACCAGATGGTTTCTTGAGTAGCTTCCAGTTCACCGGCCTCTCTAAAAGTCTTGCAATCGGCAAGCCGCTCCGAAGCTCCTAAAAGCTTGGCGAGGGCGTCATGATAGCCTTTGTTCCATTTCTCGTCCTGATTCAAGCCGACATAATGGCTTGCCGACTCGATTTCATTGCTATCTACCAATATTTCAGCCACAATCGCCTTCAGCCTCTTCTCATAGCTTTCCAGACGTAGGCGACGACGCCTTTTTCTGTTCTCAAAAAATCGCCATATATAAAAGAACAAAATGGCAAATAGAAAAACAGCCACAAAGAGACTGAACGCCAAAACTGCTAATGCAAAGTGAAACACAACGCTCTATTGACCAGGCATAACGAGGCGACCACTCTGATAATACCCGTTCCACCGCCTTAGAAATGATTAAAACACCCCACCTCTTGATAACTAAATTTAAACTCAAAGGTTATTCATGCCGACTAGCATCTTTTCAAGCCTGTGTTACACTCGGTTAGTTAATGGCAACCCAACCCTTCTCTATAGGCCAGAGAGTCCGCAGTTCCGCCCAAGAAACTACCTAACAGGCGCACAATTCCGTTCTCACCAACCGCGAGATTACTTCATGAACTTGCAAAATTGCTCAACAGTTAAGTCCGCCCTGACCGACCTGAGAGAGATTTTGAGCCGATGCCATGTTACAGGCGCCGACCAGCTTGAAACCAGTCGCATTATCGCCAACCTCGAAGCCACCATCAGCTCGATAGAAGAAAAATCCAGCGCCAAAGACGATATCCCGGCTCATCGCGCCGTGCCGATCATTCAAGGGCTTACCGCCCCGGCAATAATCTAGCTTCAGTTATAGATAGATCGCTAGCCTATTTTGGCTGGCAATGTATCAAAAAAATCCTTCCACCACGGCATAGCTTTATGTGCGTGTGTTTCCGTTCAATAACCAACAACTAGCCAATGCCGGCGGCATGCAAAGACTTGGCACCGACATACAAGGCACTGATTTCTTTGAGCTGCATGGCTAGCACTTTTGCGGCATCGGGCTTGGCCAGATCTCTCATACGCTTGCGCATTTCTGCCAAGCGAGCATCGTCACATAACAAAGCGACAATCTGCTCATAAAGAGACTCGGCACTGAGATTCTCTTGCATAAGCACCACCGCCGCCTTTTGCGACTCTATATAGCGCGCATTGTGGGTCTGATGGTCTTGCGCGGCATAAGGATAAGGCACAAATATAGCCGGCGTACCAGAAACGGCAAGCTCGGCCACAGTCATGGCACCGGCACGGGTGACAGCCAAATCGCAAGAAGCATAAGCCATCGAAAGATCATCAAAGTAGGCACGCAGATGATAGCGTGGACTCTGGAACAGGCCGGGCGGCAGTTGTTCTTTCAGGTCGTTGAGATTTTTCTCGCCGCATTGATGCACAACCTGCAAATGCGGCTCGACATCAAGCAGCCTACTAAGACACCCGGCCACGGCATCGTTTAAGGCCTTCGCCCCCTGCGAACCACCGGTAACCAGCACAGTTTTTAGGTCAGCACGCAGCCCCAAAACGGCACTGACTGCGTCACGCTTGCGCTCTTCCATAAAGCTCATGCGCACCGGATTGCCGTTGAAAACTACTCTACCTCCGGTTTTGATGCGGGTGGCCGCCCCCTGCATACCAAGCGAAACAAGAGCAGCCTTGCGACTCAAAAGACGATTGACCAAGCCCGGGTGAGCATCAGGTTCATGTACAGCCGTGGGCACACCAAGCATATTGGCCGCCATTAAGGGCGGTGCCGAGGCATAGCCGCCGGTTCCAAGTACAACTGTGGGCTTGAACTGTTTCAAAAGAGCCTTGGCATTCATCACCGCCGCCGAAAGCTCAAAGCCCCAGGTCAAAAGACGGGGCGATAGTTTGCGCGGCAGACCCGAAACTTGCAGACCGGCAAAATCGAGTCCGGCGGCACGAGCCAATTTTTCTTCCGGATGATTTTTTGCACCTATATATAGAATTGCTTCGACTTCGGGATCGCCCTTTAATTGTTCCGCCACCGAAAGAGCCGGATAAATATGCCCACCCGTGCCGCCTCCGGTCAAGACAATTCTATGTCTGCCGCTCATCGTCACAGCCCGCCCTAGAGCCTGACCAGAGTCGGGCCCTGCCCCGACTTCTGCGAATTGTCACCGTCTTCGTCGCCGTCTTCTTCTTCGTCTTCGTCTTGAATAGTACCGCGGTCACGCGAAACTGACAAAAGCACGCCCACCATAGACATGGTGATTACCAGAGATGTGCCGCCAAAACTAATGAAGGGCAAGGTGATACCTGTAACAGGCAAGAGCCCGGTGGTGACCATCATATTGACGATAGCCTGGGTACAAACAGCGCTGGTGATGCCGATTGCCAGAAAACGGCCAAACAAAGTACGTGCCGCCAGCGCCGCCCGGAAACCATAGACACCAAAAGCAGCAAATAGACCGATGAGCATAGAGCAACCAACCAGACCAAACTCTTCGGCGATAACGGCAAAGATAAAGTCGGCATGTTGCACAGGCAAATAGTTCAGCTTCTGCAGTGAGCTACCAAAACCCAAGCCCCAGAGCCCGCCTGAACCAATGGCATACTGAGCCTGAATGATGTTCCAACCTTCTTTCTGGGGATGCAGATAAGGGTTGAGCCAGGTTTCGATACGAGCCATCTGGTAGGGAGTTTTTTGAATATGATGCCAGATGAAAGTGCCGCCGCCGGCCAAAGAAGCAAATATAAGGAATGAGTTGACGCCGCTTGCATAAATGAGGGCAAGCAAGCTGGCCATAATCATACTGGCTGTGCCGAGGTCGGGCTGCTTAACCACTATCGCCGCCATAATGAGCACCACGGCGATGCGGCAAAAAACCTGACGATGCCACCAGAAATACTTAGACAAGCCGGAAGAGAGCAAGATGATTGTTGCTATCTTGCACATCTCGGAAGGCTGAAACTGCAAAGGTCCTATTTTGAGCCAGCGGCTCGAACCCATGGTGGTGATTGATAGACTGGGAATGAGGGTCAAGCCCAGCATAGCCAGAGACAAAATGGCGATGGGCCAGGCAAACTTTTTCAGCCGGCGATAGTCATAGCGACTCACTGTAAACATAGCGAACAAGCCGATTACGAAAGCAATCGTCTGCTTGCGCAAAAGTTCGGTTGAGTCTTGATAAAAATGCTGTGCTTCCGGTGCCGATGCCGAATAAACCGCCATCAAACCAAAGCCGCAGAGACTCAAAGTGATTCCCGCCAGGGTGCGATCTATACCCCCGCGAAACTCTTTAGCCTCCGGTTGTTCCGGCTGGCTGCCCCGCCCCGAACGGCGACGGCGACGCATACTCAGATCATTTGGTCCTGGCATGGACAAGTTCCTTGAAGACACGCCCTCTATCCTCGAAATCTTTGAACATATCGAAACTGGCGCAGGCCGGAGAAAGAAGTACCGGACCTTTGTTGAGCTTACCGCCCAGTGTTACAGCCTCCTCAAGACTATCGACTGGATATACTTCACTATAACCACCATTACGCAAGGCTCTTTCAAAACGCTCTTTTGCCTCGCCAATCAAGATTACACTGCTGGCATACTTTTTGACGACCTGAACCAGCTCGTTTAAGGAAGTTCCTTTGTCTTTGCCGCCGGCAATCAAAACCACCCTGTTGTTAGGGAAAGACTCGAGAGCTTTGATGGTGGAGTCGGTATTGGTAGCCTTGGAATCATTGTAGTAGGCTACACCATCTATAGTGGCAACATATTCTAGGCGATGTTCCAGAGCTGTAAATGTGGTCAAGCCGGCCTTAATCTCTTTCTCGTTCAAACCGGCGAGCAAACCAGCTGATATGGCAGCTAGACAGTTTTCTTGGTTATGTTTGCCGATGATGCGCACTTCGCTCTGGTGACAAACGACACGACTGCGGCTGCCATAGTTGGCGCAGAAAAACTCATCTTGCAGATAGGCGCCCTGAATGGCAGTGGCACATTCACCATCCACCGAGAAGGGGAAGTATTCACCTGCATATATGGTAGACGCCACCACCGAGTCATCCATATTGAGCACGGCATAATCGCTCAGGCTCTGATTCTTGAACATACTTCTTTTGGCGTCGATATAAGCATCAAGACTACCGTGCCAGTCCACATGATCTGGGGTTAGATTAAGCCAGACCCCGACAAAGGGTGCAAAAGTAGGCGAATATTCAAGCTGATACGAACTTACTTCCACCACCAAAAAGTCGAGCGGACGGCCGTCCAAAAGGCTCATGATCGGCACGCCGATATTGCCGCAAGCAGGGGCATTGCGCCCGGCAAATTCCAAAATATAAGAAATGAGAGCAGTGGTCGTAGACTTTCCGTTTGTGCCGGTGACAGCAATAAAGGGCAGTGGCTTGACCCCTTCGCCGCGAGTCTCGCGATATGCAAGTTCTATATCAGAGATAACTTCTTTTTTCAGAGCTCGCGCTCTGCTAATCACTTCCGCCCGCGGCGGAATACCCGGGCTGGTGATAATTAATTCAGGCCAGCTCACTGTGCGCTCGGTATGGCCGCCAAATTCGACCTCAATATTGAGAGTCGACAATTTAGAAAGTAAGTCGGGCTTAACCTTTTCGCGCGGCTGAGACTCAGAAAGGAGCACCTGGGCGCCCCTTTCATGCAGGTAAGAGGCCGCAGCCAATCCGCTGCGACCCAAACCCAAAATACTTACTCGTTTATTTTTCCAATCTGCCACAAGGCAAATTGTAACAGGAGGCTTCTAAGAGGCGGTAGTTAAATACCTCTTGCTCTCTCCTTTTCTTTCATTTCCAACTTGTAAGCTTTGTTGGAAAGACTCTCAATTTTCTTGTTCATTTTCTCCACTTCCTTGGGAGGCATATCGGGAGAAAGAGCCATGAAGGCTTTGTACTGAACAACCGCTTCCTTCAAGTCTTTCGAGGTTTCAGGGCGGGAGCGTTCGAGAGCTTTGCCGATGCCCAATCTGGTATCAGCAACCTTGGGGTTACCGTATATCGAAGCATGATATTTATCGATAGCACTAGGTAACTGATTTTTACGAGCCAAGTCGTCGGCCAGGGTCATATCCTGACGGGCTGAATCCTTAGCTTTCATGACTAGATTGAGACCGCGCTTGGCTCTTTCTTCGGCACCAGGATAAGAAGAAGCTTTCTTGTAGGCAGCTTCAGCGTTTTTCAGGTCTTTGATCATCAAAGCCAGGTCGGCTACGGCAAAAGTTTGCTTAGCATCGGCGGCATTTGAGATGACCATGTTCATCTGGGCATCTTCGTCTTTGAAGTTATTTTGAGCAAGAAGAGCTTCGGCATAGGCTATACGCTCACCATCATTAGTAGGAGTACCAATGGAAGCGAGGTCGACCGGAACTCCAGCCATAGAGCGAAGTTTAGCCTGGGCTAATCTAAGTTCCATATCGTTGGGGTTCATCTTAACGGCTTGATCGATCATGCGCTGAGCCGATTCAAATTCGTTCGATACAAAGAAAGCACCGGTAGCTTCTTTGTTGGCCTTGAGGTAATAGGCGCGGGTCAAGCCTTTAGCAGCCGGTGAGTTTTGCGGATTGGCATCGAGAACTGTTTTGTATTCTTTGATGGCGTCATCTAGTTTTTCAAGTTTCAAACTCTGATCGGCAACTCTCAGGTGCAGATCGGGGTTGTTGGGCATCATCTCCAAACCGGAACGTAGTTCGGCAATAGACATCTCGAGGTCGCCGCGACCTTCGCGAATATCAGCGATGCGCAGATAGCAATCCGGATTCTCAGGTTTGATGCGAATGGACTCCTGGTATTCCTTGATACCGGCAACGGTATTACCCTGGGCAGCATAGACATCGCCGAGAGTCTGGTGCACAGGGGCGGAATTGCGGAATTGATAAAGCGAAGTATTCAACTCTTTGAGAGCCTCGTCATAGAGACCTTGTTTGAAATAAGCGCGTCCCAGGCCATAGTGAGCTTGAGAATTGCCGCTGTTATAGCTGATGGCGCTCTTGAAAGAAGATACGGCATCGGCATACTGCTCTTTGGTCAATTGAGCCAAGCCCAACTGCGAATAACCTTCAGAATACTTAGGATCTAGATTGATAGCCTGCTTGTACTCGCTGATTGCTTCGTCCATGCGACCTTGTTCTTTATAGATATTGCCCAAGGTGACATGCCCTTCCGGCATGGAAGGATCGATATTCAAAGCTTGCTTTACTTCGGCTTCGGCATTGCGCAACATGGCGTCGCGATTTTTGATCACAGTACCGGAAGAAGAAGTAAGACGATTGAGAATAATCATTGCTTTGCCGGCATGGGCCATGGCATTGGTAGGCTCCATGGAAAGAACTTTATTGAAATGTTCTTCGGCAGCGTCAAGCTTGAACTGCTTAGCCAGCGCCATTCCATAACCGACTGTGGCGGCGACGCTCTTGGGCGAACGGCTCATTTCACCCTTATATAGATCTGCTGCTTCGTCATACTTGCCTTGCAGCATGAGTTGATCGGCGCGCACCACTTCGCGGGTGATACGAACCTGAAATGGTTTAGCTGCATGGGCGGCGGAAGCGAAGGTAATTGCACCGGTCAGTACTAAACTGAATGCACATGCCACCTTGACGGTCTTCACCATCTTCAGATTTCTGCTTGTCATATTTTTCTCCGTTTCTCCATTCAACAAATAATTCAACTTTTTATTCGACATATAGACATATAAAGGAATGACGCCGCCAACACTTGAAAAGCGGCAGGCTCATAAAATGCGCTGGGCAAATTGTAGCAACGTATACTTATAAAAGTAGAAGCCATGATCGGGTTAAGACGACCCGGTCTGGCCAAGAGTTCCTTATATATGGAGTGAAATTCGTGTCCGGGCATTCCAAGTGGGCCAATATAAAAAGGGCCAAAGCCGTAGTAGATGCCAAAAAAGCCGTGATTTACGCCAAGATGTCACGCGAAATTATTGTGGCTGCCAAGCTGGGCGGCGGCGATCCAAACGCCAACTTTCGCTTGAGACAAGCTATTGATAGAGCCAAAGCCGAAGGCGTGCCCAACGACAACATTCAAAGAGCGATCGAGAAGGGCAGCGGCGCAGGCAGTTCAGATAACTTTGAAGAACTTGTATACGAAGGTTACGGACCCGGTGGTGTAGCCGTGCTTGTCAAATGCACTACCGACAATCGTAATCGCACCGCCGGCGATGTACGCTCCTATTTCTCAAAGTTTGGCGGGAACCTCGGCGAAAGCGGTTGCGTCAATTGGATGTTCAAAGAACGCGGTGAAATACAGGTTGAGAAGCCGGCTAAGTTCGATGAAGACAGCTTTCTTTTGGAAGCCCTGGAAGCCGGCGCCGAAGACGTAGAAATCAGTGATGACGAGATTTTGGTGATCACCAAGAGCGAAACTCTAGAAGCAGTACAGAACGCCCTTGCCAAAAACGGCAAGAAAGTAAGCTCGGCTCAGAGCAATTTGGTGCCGCTCTCGACTGTGGAAATCACCAGCAAAGACACGGCCAAGCTGCTCTTGAAACTGCTGGACAACCTTGAGAATCACGACGATGTGCAGAATGTTTTTGCTAATTTCGAGATGGATCAAGACTGGATGTCGGAATATCTAAATTGAATTGCCATGCATGCAAAATAGATTAAATCGCACAACTTTTGATAAAGAAAAGTAAACAAAGAAGCCGCCTTGTCATGATATAGCCAGGCGGCTTCTATTGCTCATAGATTGCCTAATGGCAGAAAAATGCGACTTGGTATTACGGATCTAATGAGAAAAATAGGCGACGTTTAACCAAGCTTTTACAGTCTGTTACGATCGCCACTTGACTACAATCCCCTTGGCACCACATTAAATACCACTCACAAACGGGAACAAAAACAGAGCCGATATATACGCCGGGTTGTCATACGGCGTTTAATTTTTATCAGCCTGTCAATCTACCCAACCCTTAACTTTCTCAAAGAAAGCAGCTATCACTGCAATACTGAGAGCCCACCAGGGTTGTCAGCAGATTTTTGACTTGAGCATCGGCACTCTGATACCTTTTCGCCTGCTTCGGACCGAACCTTGACTAGAAGGAGAAAGACTCGAATAGAAAGCCGCACGGAGCCGCAAAACACAGACCGGTTGCCGCGCTAGCCCATAAGAGAGTTTACAGACCGATGAAAAGCAAGTTGTTATTAGCCGCCATAATCAGCCTGTGCAGCACTGTTTGTTCTGCCTCTCAGGTACTGGCTGCTTCCTCGATAGATCCAGAAGTAGAAGCTTCTGTATGGGAAGAGAACGACCGCGAACTGGCCTCAGTCACCCTGAACGGTAAAGAACTGATTTCATTCAAAGAAGGCGATTACAGCTCTTCTGATGAATCACTGGAAGATCGCGCTGAAAACCTGGCAGACAAGCTGCAAGGGCTTCTCAAAGATGACAAATTAGACCCAACAAGATTGGTACCCGCCCAAGAAGGCGAAATGGCTGCCATTCATGTGGACGGCAAAGCCGTAGTTACTTTTGCAGTGCCGGATGCTTCAGGCAAAGGCGAAAGCCCTCTGGAAGCCAGCTTCAAACTGGTCAACAATATCAGAGGCATCCTCGGCGTACAGCCCATTCCTCAAAACTTCCTCAAGATGGCTGAAAGCCAAGGTGCCGACCAGGCTTATGTCGCCCTGTCTAGAGTGGGCAGCGTCGCCCCAACCAACTTTGAAGCCGACTTTTCTGGGCAAGCTTCTTGGTACGGCGGCAAGTTCCACGGCAGACGCACCTCTAATGGTGATGTCTTCGACCAGGACGGCTTTACCGCCGCCCATCGTACCTTGCCTTTCGGCACCAAACTCTTGGTTATGAACCGCCGCACCGGTGATTCATGCGTGGTGGAAGTTAACGACCGCGGACCTTTCTCGGGAGACCGCATCATTGACCTTTCCAGAGGCGCCGCAAACAAACTCAATATGATCTCATCGGGCGTAGCCATGGTTGACTGCATGGTCTTGCAAGATAAGGTCAAATAAAGCGCAACTAAACATGAAGTTAAAGAAGTGCGACGCAATGCTATGCGGCGCACTCTTTGTTAGAATGGGCGCTCAAATAGCAAAAGGCAAAAGCGATGAGCGACCATGCTAACCAACAAGTAAAAGACAAGGTGAGGGTGAGAATTGCACCCAGCCCCACCGGTCATTTGCACGTTGGCACAGCCCGCACCGCTCTTTACAACTATTTGTTTGCCAAGCGTCATGGCGGCACTTTCGTATTGCGCCTAGAAGACACAGACGAAGTACGCAGCAAAGACGAATACACAAAAGACATAATCGACGGTCTTAAGTGGCTCGGTCTGACCTGGGACGAAGGTCCAGACATAGGTGGACCTTACCCGCCTTACAAACAGACCGACAAAATCGACCATTACGAGCATTTCGCCGATAAGCTGATCAAAAACAAAACTGCTTATTTATGCTATGCCACCACCGAAGAATTGACCGCTCTCAAAGAAGAGCAGAAAGAGACCGGTCAGGCACCCCGCTATGACAATAGAGGGCGTGACCTCACCGATGCCGCTCGCACCAAATACGAAGCCGAAGGTCGCATCCCCTCGGTGCGCTTCATCGTGGAAGAACCACGCATGGTGGCATGGCATGACAGCATCAAGGGCGAAATCGCCATTGATACATCAGACTTGGGCGGCGACATGGTGATCATCAAGTCGTCGGGCGTAGCCATCTATAATTTTGCCGTAGTCATAGACGACATCGACATGAAGATCACCCATGTGATTAGAGGTGAAGACCACATTCACAACACCGCCAAGCAACTGCTTATCTACGAAGCGCTTGAAACCAATCCACCGGTGTTCGCCCATGCCCCCCTCATCTTCGATCTTGAAAGACAGAAACTATCGAAGCGCAAACACGGCGAATCTGTGCACATCGATTACTATCGCAAGAAAGGCTATATGCCTGAAGCGATAGTCAACTATCTCACCCAGATGAGCTGGACTCATCCGCAAGAGAAAGAAATTTATACACTAGAAGAAGCTGCTGCCGTCTTTGATCTAGACAAAGTAAGCAAGAGCCCGGCAGTCTTTGACGTAGACCGCCTCAACTGGTTCAACGGTCATTACATCAGACAACTACCGATAGAACTAATCACCGAGCGGGCTCTGCCTTTCTTGCCAGATTTCGATCTCAGCCAGTACAGCCAAAAAGAGCTTGAGCACATTGTCGCAGCCGTGCGCAACAACCTCACCACTCTCAGTGAAATCACAGAGGCGGCTCGTTTCTTCTTTGATGCCAAACCAACCATCGAAGAAGAAGTAAAAGAGACCGTTCTAAAGGGTGATAAAGCTCCTGTAGTACTCAAAACTCTCTTAGACAAGCTGACAAGCTTTGATTTTGCCGACCCGGCTTCATGTAAAAAGACAGTAGACGCCTTGGGTAAGGAAATCGGCATGAAAGGTAAAGATCTCTACTGGCCAATCAGAGCCGCTCTCTCGGGCACCACCCATGGTCCAGACCTCGGAGCCACTCTCTCTATTCTTGGAGAAAAGCGAGTACGCACTCGCCTAGAGGCAGCCCTAGAACATTGTTGCTTATCAAAATAAGTTGCTTAGCAAAGTAAAGTGAATTCAGAAGTCGAAAAAATTCAAGTATTCAATACCCTCACAGGCAAGAAAGAAGACTTTGTGCCTGTCTCGGGTAAGACTGTGAAAATTTATGCCTGCGGCCCCACAGTCTATGACTCCAGTCACCTTGGTCATGCCCGCAAAGAAATAGTCTGGGACACCGTACAGCGCTATTTGCGCTTTGTCGGTTATGACGTTGTCTATGTGCGCAACATCACCGATGTCGACGACAAAATAATCAATCGCGCTCGCGAACGCGGCATCGGGCCAGACAAGCTGGCTCGCGAATACACCTTTGCTTTCTGGGAAGACATGCACGCTCTCAATGTGCAAGCGCCCGACTTTGAGCCGCGTGCCACCGAATTTATCGCGCAGATGATTAGCTTTGTTGAGGGGCTGATCAAAGCCGGACACGCCTATCAAGCCGGTGGTGATGTCTATTTTGATGTGGGCAGCTTTAACGACTATGGCAAACTAGGCAAGAAAAATCTAGACGAGCTTATGGTCGGCGCCCGTGAACAAGTGGTGGCGCAAGAAGAACTGCAAAAGCTCAAAAAAAATGCAGTCGACTTTGCCCTCTGGAAAAGTGCCGACAAAGATGAGTTAGGCTGGCAAAGCCCCTGGGGCTACGGCAGACCCGGTTGGCACCTGGAGTGCTCGACCATGGTCAAACACATTCTCGGTGAAACCATAGATATTCACTCGGGCGGCGAAGACCTGGTCTTTCCGCACCACGAAAACGAAATCGCCCAGTCTGAAGCCTTGCACAAGCACCCACTGGCTCGCTATTGGTTGCATAACGGCTTTATTCAAGTCAGCCAAGAAAAAATGGCTAAGTCGCTTGGTAATTTCAAAACAATCAAAGACCTCTTGCGCGAGTATGAACCTGATGCGATCAGGCTTTTTGTCTTGCAAACCCATTATCGCAATCCCATTGATTTCAGCCCCGAAAGCTTAGCGGCGGTGAAAAGCGGACTGCAAAGACTGGTCAGGGCAGCCCACTTAAATGATGGACTGGAACTGAAAGGCGCTGCCGGCAAAGATATTTTGGCGGCGGCAGAAAAATTCAAAGCTGAGTTTAGACAAGCGATGAATAATGACTTCAATACAGCTATCGCTATTTCGCACCTCTATCAAATAGCCGATCAGATTTCAGCCCTAAAAGACAAAGAAAGCGCCGCCAGACAAGTACTTATCGATGTCTTGCTTGAACATGCGGCGGTCTTGGGCTTGACCTTGCTGGACAATCGCAAAAATCTCAAAGACGAGCAAAAAGAAAAGCTAGTCGGCATCTTGCTTGAGATGAGACAGAAAGCCAAGGCTGACAAAGACTTTGAACGAGCCGACGCGATCAGAAAACAATTAACCGATATCGGTATAGCTGTAATGGATACCCCCCAGGGCGCCACCTGGGAGACCATCTAAAAGCTTACGGCTTTTTGGCGGGCGGCTCTTTCTCTTTGCGATATTCATCTAGCAAAAACTGCACCCTCGCTGCCGGAATGACATAGGCAGTTTTATTTGTGTCGCTATAGACAGTGACTCCGCGCACAGCCGACTCGCCGTTCATTGTGACACGACCAGTCATGACGTCCTTCTCCGAGCCCGGAATCGAAAGAATAACGCCACCGGAATAGCCTCGCGGAATGGGCGCCTCTACCTTGAAGAGGGTGCGTCCTTGGTAGACATCTTTAGGCTGTTGGTCAAAGGGAATCTCATTTTGATTAATTAGCCCCGAGAAACGAGCCTTAGCCATACTGATCTTGCCTTCACCGTTGGCATTGCCGATTTGCACCAAGGGTTCTTGCTGCCGCCAGTCGGTCACTTTACTAAGCTTCAGGGCTTGAAAGGTTTCTCCTGGCCTAGCCACCACCTGCAAAAGAGATAAGTCTTGCCCAGGACTGCGCTTGACCACAAAGGCATCGCGTTCTTCTTCGCTGCCGTCGGGGCGCAACAGCTTCACTTTCAGCCGCCCCTGCGAGCCTTCCTCAACATGGGCATTAGTAGCCATCAAGCCGTCGGATGATACAAAAAATGCCGTACCGGCTTTCTTGCCTTCGGCAGTATCAAAAGACACAGGGCGCACCGAAGGCAGAGCATGCACAAAGGCGTAAAGCCTGCGGCTGTCCATGGTCACACCTTCGGTGGTAATCTTCTCTTTCACCGGTCGCGGCGTGCCATCTGCCCCGGGCTGCATAACCGGCGCCTCGATCTGTCGCGAACGACCGTTATCTAAGGTCTGACTAAAATAGCAAGTATCAAACTCAAGCGAAGTCACTTGGGTGGCGTCTTTCTTACTTTTATAGATATCTTTGCAGACAATGCCGTTATCTTGACTGTTGGGCGCAGTCATCTGCTGCACAAAGCGCTCAAAAGCTTGTCTGTCTCCAGGGGTCATCTGATCAAACGGCTTAATCTCCTGGGGCACTTCCCTATCGGTCTTGCCCCCGGCTACCTCATTTCTCCTATCGGTACCGCCCATAAACCATCAAGCTCCCAGTTTCCCAATACACCAGCCAGAAACAACAAGAACATATATACCCATAAGGCTTTTTTTCGACACCCAAAAGCCAAGCCGGCTCTCTAGCGTCTCTTATAAACCAGATAGTTATAGTTCCAATCGCAATATTCGCGCGGCGGCAAATTCTCCGAATAGTAACGAGCCGTGCAAACTATCTCATAATGCTTCTCCAGCTTAGCCTTAAAGCCATTCTCCTTAAGAAAGTCACCGATCTCACCACCTTCAATCAAGACCAGTGCCGGCGCCCTCTCTAATTCCTGATCTAGCTTTTGCAAAATACGAGCTTTCATCTCGGCTAAATACTCTTTATGCCGCCCCAAATAAAGACCATCTATGCCCCAGCTCTTACGACGAGCTTCAAGCCAAGAAACCAGACCAAGTTCATCGCCGCTAATAAAATAGCCGCTGCGCCGCTCACAATCAGATAACAGAGGGCAAGCAGGCGCGGTACGCCCATTCAAAAACAAAACAAAGTCATCGTGGCGGCTATATCGCCGCAAAGCCAGAGCTAAGTCTAAAGGTGCGACAGCTCTGGGTTGAGAGATAAAATGTCTAAAACGATAGACCCTCTCAAGCTCAAACACAGGCAAAAAAGCAAAGAAAAGCAAAAGGGCGAGAATTAAGTTCTTCCCTTTCAGACCGGGGAAAAGACGAGGGAAAAGCCGCCCGGCCTGTTCAAAATAGCAGAATAGGAGGAGCGCCAATAGGGCAAAAATGCTGGCACCAGCAAAGACAAAGTTATCGGTGAGAGCCGGCATGCTGATTGTATAAACACCAAAGCCGTAGATGGCAAATAGCGTTAAAGGGGCGAGCATCTTAAATTTAGCCAGATCAGATTGAAGCAAATTTGGTCTAAGCAAAACTGGTCTAAGCAAAAGAGGCAATGCCAGCGACAAAGACAAGACCAGCAAATAAACCAAATCGCGCCGATCAGGCCCAGTGCCGACGCCAAAAAGCATAAAATTATCGAGACTAAGAAAACCGCGCCGACAAGTGAGCACCTGGTCAAAAAAGAGCCTGCCATCGAAGCCGCATAGAGCATAAGAAAGGAGAAGAACGAACAAGACAGGCAACACCACCAAGCCAAAGCGCTCTAACTTTTCCTTGGGCAAAAGATCTAAATCTAGCAACATCAAGTATAAAAATGGCAAAGGCAGAAAGTTTATCTGGCAGGCACAAAGAGCCGAGGCAAGCCCTAAAGCAAATTTAGACCAGCCCCGCTGCTGCAAAAGATCGGCAAGCAAAAGAGGAATAAAGGCGAAAAAAAGCAAAGATTGATAAGTGCCTGACTGAAAAAGAAATGCTGTTAGAGCAAAGACCAGCAACCCGGCATAAATGGCGGGCGCCATAAAATTTTTATAGATACCTGCAGTTCTAACAGCATAAATACCGGTAGAACTGACATTGGGAGCGGCGCCCCTTAAAATTTTCAATAAGACAAACGAAAGAAGACCTTGATAGAGCAAGACCAGAAACAAATTAGCCAGCGAAGCCTTGACCGGCAAAAACATAGCCGGCATTCTCAAACAGGCAAGCACCGGTAAGTCATCAAAATAAAAATCACGATAAATGACTGCACCTGCCAAAAGGCGCTTGCAGGCTTGCATAGCCAAATCTACTGTGGCTGAGATTGGCGCATCTATAAAAACGACAAAGAGTATTTGCCAGAAAAACAAAGCCGCCAGAGAAAGTCTCAAAATATTTAGAGGAGTGCCTATAGAAGCATCTTTAAAAGTATTTTTTGAAGTGTCTTTAGAAGTACTCAAGGCGACTTTACCCCTTTGGCACTATCTTTTGCGGGGTTTCTTTTATAGACGGTCATGCCGTAGGCATCGCCAACTTCGGGCAAGGCGACATAATCTTGCAAAATAAATGACTGCAGTCCGAGGCGGTCGACAAGCTCAGACATAGTTTGCTTTTGCACAAAAATCAAAACAGGTTTGTACTTGTCGATATCTTGGCGATACCAGTCAATAATCTGCGCACGCATATCTTGAAAGCACTTCAGATCTTGTGGTTTCTTAACTTCGACAACATAATCTGCCACCACGAGGGGCATGGCATGAATGAAGCGCGAGCCCGGCTTGCGCCCGCTCTGCACCATAGCCGGATAACCAGGCGCCATGGCGGTAGAAAGAAAGAGTACGGTATCGCTAGCAGTGGCATGCTCGGTTATCGTTTTCACAGCCGGGCTTATCTCATGTTCAAAACAAAGCCCTTTCAAGCCAATAAATGCCAGATCAAACTTCTCTAAAGTTGCTTCTTCTTCCTGCCCTTGCAGGTACACCTGACAAGCCCTGGCAGCCGGAAAAGCAAGGGCAAAGACAGCCGCCAAAGCGAGAAACAATCCTTCCCATTTAGTTTCATTTTTTGTCTTTGCCAGCCATAGAGAAAAGAGAGAGACAAGACCGCTAGAAAAGAGAAGCATAGAAGCCAATCTGATTGGCAGTAGATGATACTGCCAAGATTGTCCGGCGTAAAAATAGACAGCTGTAGCTATCCAAGCAAGAGCAGCAAAGGCAATGCTGACAATAGCCGTAGCCACTCTTGCTCGGGGCAAAATATAAAGGGTCAATAAACTGGCAAAGGCTAGAAAAAGAAAGTCAGTACGCCAAAATGAAGTGAGATTGAAGAGGAAAGAGTTTGTGTAGTAATCGTAGCCAGCTTGATAGATAGGCAAAACAAACTGAAAGAGACCATTTCTCACGGCCGCAGGCAAAAACAAAAAATGCAGAGCATAAAGACCGAGCCCAAAATAAAGTGCTAGACATTCGGGCTTTAGCAAAGACGCCATCCGTCCCTTAAAATCGCCATCGCGGTTGAAAAACGAGACTGCCAATAAAATCATTTCCACAAAAGCAGCCATCAAGACAAAGTAAGGCTTAAGAGCCAAGCCAAGGGCAGCACCAAAGCCAAGCAAGGCAGCAAAAATCTTGCTAAACAGACTTTCTTTGGCAGAGGCTTCCATAGCCCTTTGCAAACGCCAAACAAAAAAGGGAAAGTAGAAAAGCAAGAACAAATGCTCTCTTTGACCATAATCTAGGGCGAGAGACAAATTGAAAGAGGCAAACAGTAAGACAGATAAAGAAAGCGAGACAAAGATGACGACTTGGCGACGAGAGAGCCACAGAGCGGCAAGCGAGAGCGTCGACGAAAAAATAGCCAGTATGGTCACCGACAAATTAAAAGCGAGCGTGAGAGGCAAGGCAAAATACTTTGCCACCACCACTGGTATTACATTTAAATAGATAATCAGGGGTGGATTATTGTCGAAACACTGGACATAGGGAATGCGCCCCTGCAAGAGCAATTCGGCCATGCTCAGATACATGCATTGATCTGACTGACCGGTGAGGGGATGCCCCCAATCTCGGTAAAGAGCGGCGAGAGATAAGAAAGTCAGACCCAGCCAGGCGGCAACATAGAAATAACCGCTTCTGAACCTCACTAAGTCTTCACTACTTGCTGGGGTTATAAATCAAGTCAACTTTGAACTCTACCGGCGCATCTTTAAAATCAGCCGGTAGCGGACCAAAGGGTGCCTGCATACGAACAGTATCGAGTGCTTTTTCGATTGACTTTTGGTTGGCAGAGGCACCAACCGGGTGCACATTGGAACAATAGCCCGGTCTTGTCACCAGCAATTCACAAGAGACTAAATATTTCCTGTTAGCGGGCACAGGGCGCCAAGCAGTCAAGATCTTGTTAGCCATGTTCTCAGTATATTTGAGCTGGGTGCGGTTCATATTGGCATTACCAACCACCCAAACATGCACTTGGTGAGGACTCTGGGGTGCGGGAATATCAGCTTGCACTTCAGCAGCACCGGAGGAATTGCCCTTAACATCTTCAGCTTTCTTGCAGCCGCCGCAAGTGACCACAACCGGCAACAGTAGAGCAAGCCACAAAGACTTAAGTTTCATTGACAATCTCCCGGGTTCGTTGACTATAGTCTTCTTATATCATGCTCTAGTAAAATTGAGCGTCAAAGCATTCAATAAAACTAGTCAGGCCTAAAGGTCAGGAGCACTAATGGCAAAGTCAAACCCGGGTAGTTTCAGGGACAGATTCAGGCCGGGCAGCCCGGAAGAGAAATTTGCCAAGAAAGTCATCAAGCGGTTAACAGAAGCCCGTCCGACCCATAAATGGGAGTTCGACGAAGAGTCTTTTGCTCTCAAACTTGTCGAACCGCAAGAGCCCCAAGAAACCATGCCCCAGCTGTTATTTTTGGAAGGTCTTTATCAGGAATATTCAAACGCCGCCGAAAGCGAAAAGGCTACCTTTGTAGACAAAGCAGTGCAGCTCACCGAACCGGTGGAAATGCCCGAAACTTTCGAAGAGGCGGCACCACATCTTCTTGTCTCGGCGATGCCATTGTTTAATGTGGTACTGGTGGGCTTGCAGATGCAATATATGAGCAGCCAAAGAGGCACCCTAAATGCCGACACACAAGAAGAGCTGCCCTTTCTGCCCTGCTCGGTGCTGACCAATCATCTAGGCTTGATTTTTGTTGTTGACAAGCCCCAAGGCAAACTCTATGTCGATCGCGACACCGTCAAAAAATGGGGCGTACAGATCAACACAATATTTGAAAAGGCAGTGGAAAATCTGGCCGCACTTACCACTACCGGTGGTTTCAATGGTTTGTCGCGAGAAGAAGGCGGACCCTGTTGTCTTTATCAGTCGGTATTAAACGACAGCTATGAAGGGGCGCGACTGATTTTCCCGCAGATTTTCCAAGAGTTGCCGGTCAAGGGTGAGATGGTCTTGGCTGTGCCAAATAACGACATACTACTGATTACCGGTTCGGAAGAAGAAGACGGGCTTACCCTAATGGTCGAAGCTTTCGAGAAAGCGCAAGCGATGCCGCATCCATTGCCACCCATCGCCATGGTGGTCAGAGACGGACAACTGCAAGACTTTCTGCCGCCTGAAACCTCGCCCCACCACAATTTCTTTAAGCGCATGGCGGTTGTGTATTACAACACAATTTATGCCGAACAAAAGAAATTGCTTGATGAAAGCACACAGGGCATGCCCGATGCACCTTTTGTCGCGCTCTATCAAGCTCTTGAGAAAACAGAGGGCGACTACGCGGTCAGCAGTGTTACAACCTGGTCGCAGTCGGTCAAGACCCTGCTGCCCCTGACAGAACAAATAGCTTTAGTAACTGGCGAAGGCGAAGCACAAAAGATCGAAGGCTTTGCCCCCTTTATAAAAGTGGCACAGATAGCCGGTTCTCGATTAGTGCCTACGGCAGACTACCCGCCGCGCTTTTACACCGAAGGGGCGCTTAGCGAAGCAGAGATTAAAGAACTGGTTGGCTCAAGTACTTAAGTCTTGCGGTCTAAGTTTGACTTGGCAATTCAAATGACATCTTATATGGGCTAGTCCCTAATATCGTCAGGATAGATGGCAGGTAGTGGACCGTGAAGTTGCCTAATCCTGACTTACTCTAGACTGGTCGTTATATGTTTTGAGCACGTAGAAGTTCTTTGCACTGGTTTAGGAAGATCGGCGGCGAGTCAGTAGAAACACAAGTATAGAGCTTGCTCCACCTGCAGCCATACCCACAATAGAACCCAAAAGAAGTGCTGATGCGCGAAGGTCAGCGGTCTCTCCGGCGCTTATTTCTCCACTCAAATGAGACCAACGCTCTGAATCTCTCAATCCTATATCAAACCACCTCTGACCAAAAGCAGATCCAACCAATACAGCCGGCACCGCAAAGGCAATCAACGCCGCTGCAATTTGCCTTTTATAAGTTTGTATTTTCATTGGCTCAGTCAGTGTTTTCCACCTATCTAGCAGACTCTCATGAAAAATAATCAGGCATAAATAATCTTGCAAAACTGCCCTATGGTCAAACAATTTGATTCATCAAGTATTGCATGCTCAAACAATTCATGTAGAACCAGGCAAACAATCTCCATTGCGAGCAAGCCAACCATAATACTGCCCGCGATACCATCTTCAAAAGCCTAATTGCACAAACAGAAAAGCGCCCCCTTTCAAGGAGGACGCTTATAATTCTGCTTGCAGTCAGGTTCTGAGTGTTACTCGACTGACAGACTGACAAAGTGAAAGATCGGAGAGGGTGGGATTCGAACCCACGTGGCTTGCGCCCATCCGCTTTCGAGGCGGCGCCGTTATGACCGCTTCGGTACCTCTCCTCATCAGCTTTTCTATTGGCGTTTTATTTTAGCAGCTTTTATGAGACAAATGAGTCGGGGCCGCTTAAGCGCAGATAAGACCTCTACACAGAACAAGGAGAACTCACCTCAGTGAATAGTAATCAAAAGACTAGAGCCTTTCTCGACTCGCTCTCCATCAGGTATTCGGCCTTGGTCGAAGTCAGCCTAAGTGGCGATGACAGCCAAGCAGGGACGGGCATGTCAATGTTTACCTTCCTTAGCGAAGAAAAGCCTCTTGAAGTCTTGAACAAGATAAGACAAGCGCCTGCTGAGGTCTTTGCAGACGGCAGAATGACCCCGGTATTTCTTGGTAATGACGACAGCCTGGCCATACACATGGAAACACTAGCCCTGGCGCAAGAAGAAGGTCTCAACCCGGCAAGCTATCTAGAGGAAGGCGACAACTTCGACGACACCTATTTGAAGAACTGGCAGGCTAGCAGACTGGAAGAAACAGTCTTTATAGAGGGAGAGCAGACGGACGCGGACGCCCCAAGACCAAAGCAGTCTTTAGAGTTGGAAGCCGGTTATCCCGGTTACATAGGTCTAGTGCAAGCCCAGGCAGAAGATCTCTGCGCCGCCCTGCACTGGGGCGGCGGGCAGTTTCCAAGCCCGGCATTGATGACCGCATATCTGCGGCGCTGGCGCAAGCGACATCAAGCCCGCCTAATTGCCATAGAGCCGGAAAGACTATTGTTTGCCCTTGAGAAACCATGCAACCAAGAAGACTGCTATAGCCTTGCTGCCGAACATTTGGCTGTTTTTCCCGACCTTTTATCAGGTCAAAACCGCCAAGCCGACACTCTGCAAGGCTATGCAGCCTTACTAAAGCACTTGGACCATTGGTCTATTGGCTAAATTATTGATTGTGGTGTTGAGGACGACCGGCGATCTGCACATTGGTCTGGCTCTCTGATTGAGCCTTAAGTGTGCTGAGCACGCCTGGCATGTCGATCTTGCACTGACGTCTAATGAGGGCTTGCGGTATAAACATGCCGCCGTCCACATGAGAAGCATAGGTAACCAAGGTGGTGCGACCACCATCCAAGGGTTCAAGCTTCCAATAGCCATCAACCTGCTTGAAAGCGCCCGAAACTCTATGCCATTCCATGGCAGTGGGAGCGGTCTCTTTCACTTCGACTGTGTATTCATAGCTGCCGGGCAAGCCGGAGGGCGAGATCACGTGCTTAACGATCTTTGTATGACCGTGATCTTGCATAAGCTTGCACTTTTTCATTTGCGGAAACACACGTGATGCATTGTCATAATCGGTCAGAATCTGCCAGACCTTTTCAGGCGGAGCTTTAACCGTTGCTTTGCTTACTGTGTAGGTCTTACCATGCATCAATTCTTCAGAGCACTCATTTGCTGAGCGAGCGGAAACAGGCTGAGGAGCTTGCAATGCCGCGATTGTAAGTACGGAAGCTGCCAGCGTTATTGCAGCCCTCGCTCTCTTGATGGTAAACACTAGATTCCTGCCTTTCTGTCGCAGTGGTCTGCGAAGTAGATTGCTACGCCGTGTGGAATACAATACTGAAATCTGGTTAATTGTCAACTTTGCCACCCTAAACGGTATCACACAGAGTCTAAGTAAAAAAGACCGCCGGGTGCATATAAAAGCCAGCAGTAGGACATAGGGATTTTATAGGCTCCTGACTACCGCAAGCAAGCTAAATATCAAAAGGTGAAGCCAGGGACGCATGACAACCTTCTCATCTTGACTTAATTCCCGCGCCAGATTAGCCTTCCAGAGAAAATTAGATGTTGCAAAAACAAAGGTCAGAAAACTGAAAAAGAAAGCAAGTCTGATTTACAACCCTAAATCTGGTTCGGCCTCAACCCCCGAGCTATGGCTCGGCACGATCGTTTATCGCCTCACCAAAGCCGGCTACAGGGTTGATGTCAGTAGCACCACGGTCGATACCACTGCCGATAATATACTGCAAGACATAACTGAGCCCCACGATTTAATTGTCGCCGCCGGAGGCGACGGCACAGTGCGCATGGTCATCGATGCAGTCGCCAGAAAAAAGCTCACTACACCAGTGGGCATTGTGCCGCTGGGTACAGGCAATCTGCTGGCGCGCAACCTCAATATATACGAAGACAACTTGCTGCTGGATCCCCTAGACAAAGCCATTGGCATCATTTTGCACGGCAAACCCTTGACAATAGATTTGGGTCTTATGAACGGGCATTATTTTGCCGCAGCCGCCGGGGTTGGACCACTGAGCGACGCCATCATCGCCCCCGATAAAAAAGACAAAGAAACCTGGAAGATATTGGCCTATGCTGGTTCTATGGTGCAAACCTTGAGTAAAGCGCCGGTTCTATTCAGAATTAATGCCGACGGCGAAGAATTTAAGATTTCTGCCACAGGAATTTTCGTGACTAATATATCTGACCTAGGGGTCGGGCGTTTATCAGACACAGCCTCGATGCACGACGGATTGCTTGATCTTTGCATTCTTTCGCCAAAAGAATTCAGCGACTATCTGAAATATGGCTTTCATTTTGCTGCGACGAAAGACAGCAATCTCAATCTGAGCAGCGGCGAACCGCCCTATTATGTGCGCAAAGTCAAGTCGGTAAAAATAGAGGCCGTGCGGCGGCTCAGACCCTTCGGCTTTATCGAAAGCGGCATAAACGAATTGCGCAACAGACTAACCGGGCATAGCGAAGGCGGTGCCAAGAAAGACAAGCGCAGCGGCGCCATACCAGCGATGATCGACGGTGATGAATTTGGCACGACGCCAATGCAAATCGAAGTAGCACCACAGGCGGTGAGTGTGCTTTCGATATGAAGTTCAAGAATTCAACTTGGTGAAAGTCGAATTCTTGAATAGAAGCGTTAGTTTGAGGTGAAAGTTTTGATTGGACAAATTAGTGGCAACATACAGCTAGCACCTTTAGGACCAGATGAGTGGTCTGTTTCATTCTCGCCCAAGCTCTCGGAGCCTGTCAAAAACTTGCCCAGAGGGACTGTCAGTACAATGACCACCGGGCAAGCCGAAGTTTGCTTGAGAGGACTAGGATTTGAAGAAGAAAGAATAGCTGAAGTTTCTCAATTTAAATTTGAAAATGACGAGCTAAGACCCTTTGAATTCGAAGTATCAAATGCCGCCCTAACCGTACTTCTCAATCTGGGGCTTATCTCAGATAAAGTGGGATTCAATATTTTGACGGAATAGACAGACTTCGTGCCATAGCGCCATCTCATCTAGAACGTCTTACCCGAGCCATCTCGCCTACCTCAAACTACCAGCCAAAATCTCAGCTGCCAATTTCAGTTCGGCTTCGCGACCAACAGCTTTGCGGTCTATTTTAGCGTCTAAGATTTCGCTTAGGGCTAAACCCAAACGAGGTCCACTGGCAAAGCCTAAAGCCAACAAATCTTTGCCGCCGATTTCCAGTTTTACTTGGGCTAGCTCGTCTATGTAGAGCTTTAGACAGCGGCGCAAATCTGTGCCGACTTGGGCTACTGCAGCAGCAATGGCTAAAGCACCCAAGGGTCTTTCCTTCATCAAATGAAAAAGCTCAGAACGCTTCAACTGCCGCATCTCAACCGGCATATGACGATGTAAGTCAAGCCCGTCCAGCACTGTTTCCTTTTGCTTGTTGGTCAATTGCAAGCGGGACAAAACGGCTTCGGCGCGATCCGGCGGCAACTCAGAAAGCAGAACCCCCAAATAGACAACCCAAGCATCACCTATTTCAAGATCTGATATGCGGGTGAGCAACCGTTCAGTTCGCCGCATCGAAGCCTTAACCGAAGTCGAAAAATGCAGCAGCCGATCTAGATAACCCAGCCCGCCAAGCTCATTTAAAAGAGATAGCGTCTTGATACGTTCCGGTCCTTCCAATATAAGCTTCAATTCTTCTTTGATGCGCACCCCGCCCAAATCATCAAAGATACCCATACCCACAGCGCGCCTAGCCTGCTCTTTGGTTTTTGCATCTAGATGAAAACCCAATCTGCCGGCAAAGCGAGCGGCGCGCACTATACGAGTGGGATCTTCGATAAAACTAAAGGGATGCAAAATGCGAATCACTTTAGCTTCAAGATCTGCAAGACCACCAAAGAGATCGACTAAACGTCCGAACTGTTGCTTGTTTATAGAAACTGCCAGAGCATTGATAGTGAAGTCACGGCGCAAAAGGTCTTGCGACAAATTAGACGGTTCAACCTGGGGCAAGGCAGCCGGGTACTCATAAAACTCGGTGCGAGCCGTAGAGAGGTCAACCAACATTTCATCGCCAAAGCGTAAAGTGGCGGTGCCAAAGCGTTCATGACTGGCAACCAGACTAAAGCGCTTGTCTTGTTCGACCAGCTTTTCGGCTAAATTGATGGCCGGTCCCTCAACCACAAAGTCTAAATCAAAGTTTGGCAAGTGCAAAAGCAGATCGCGTACAAAACCGCCTACGGTATAAACCCGCAAGCCCAGCTGATCACCGACCTTGCCCACGGCTTCGATGGTTTCATGCAAAACAGTGGGCAGCTGCTGCAACTCTTGGGCGAGACTGACATCTTGCCCGCTGCGGTGCACTGTGGCCCAGCCTGACTGGCTAAACTTTTCATATATGTGTGTGCGCCCAGAATCAGCCGACAAAGCATCGAGAATATCTTGTCTATTGACTAGACCGGTCAGATGTCCATTATCGTCAACCACAGGCAAACGTCCAATATCTTGGCTGACCATCAGCTTTTGCATCTCATCAAGGGTGGCATGCTTATCAACGCTGATGACCGGATGACTCATAAACCCAGAGACTCTGGCATGACTTAGTTTATGGTGACGACTCTGGTCTATGTCTCTCCTAGAGACTATTCCCACCATAGAGTCGCCATCCATGACCACCAAACCATCAATGTTATAGCGCAGCATCAAACGTCCGGCTTCTTCCATCGTGGTATCAGATTTGATGGTACGCACCGGGCTACGCATAAGAGCCTCGGCATTGGGCAGCGGCTTGGAATGCGCCTTAAGAATATCAACCAAGCGTGCTTTAACATGCTCAGGGTTGGCGCCCTTCAAAACAGCCGACCCAGCACCGCGGTGTCCGTCCCCACCAAATTCGCGCACAATATCTTGTACATTGACGGCGAGGCTGTCGCTGCGACCAACCAAATGTACCCGGTCGCGCATTTGCACCGCCGCAAAAGCGGCCTCACAAGATTCCAATTCTAAAAGTTGCCTGGTCATCACCGCCAGACCGTCAATATACTCTGGTACCTTGTGCGAGGCGATGACATATCTATGTCCATCCACTTCCAAGCGTAAGGCAGCCTTCAAGAGAGTCTCAAAAAGTTCCTGCTGCTCGCTTTCAAAGCGTACTTTCATACAATCTCTAATCATGCCGACATCGGCACCTTGCCCAAGCAGATAGGCTACCGCCGCCGCATCACGGGCGGTGGCACCAGAGAAAGTCAAGGCACCGGTATCTTCATAGATGCCTATGGCAATAACAGTTGCTTCAAAAGGGCTGAGCTTGACGCCTTCTTTCATAAGCCTTTCCACCACCAAGGTCGTGCAAGCGCCTACCGCTTCTATTTGCGAGCCGGGGGCAATATAACTAGGTGCCTCGTCATTAGAAGCAGACTTATGATTATGATGATCGAACACGACCACACCAGCTAGATGTGGCCGCATCCCTTTCTCAAGCAGATTGCGCGATAGTTCATCGAGCCTATCAAAACTCTGACAATCGACAAGAAAAACTCTCTCTATTTTGCTCATATCGACATAACGAATGTCTTGTATAGGCAACTTATCGCGGTGCAAAGCAATGAAATTGCGCACATTGCCGGTCAACTGCGCACTGAGAACCATGCGACAACCTTTATAGAGACGCGTCAAAGCAAACTGCGCCGAAAGGCAGTCAAAATCCATATTGCTATGACAAAGGGCTAGTTCCAATTCAGTTTTGCTCCGATGTGCCTCTATTGTACCCGGGCAAAACATAAGCCGATTTAGTCTTTTCTTTAGCTTTGCCTGGGCTTTTGCGGTTTTGAAGCCGGCGCCAAAGGGTATCTAATTGAATATTTAAATCGAGGTGCGACCATGTTCGCCGATACACTCACCCAACTTTATCTAGCTTGCACAGTCTTTGGCTGGGGCTTCATCATCGTCTCATTTTTCATGGGCGGTTTTGGTGAAAACGGCGACGGTGAATGCAATCACCTGCATTTAGACGGTCATAGCCACGGGCATGGCTTGCCCGAGCACACCCTTGGACAAACCCAAGGTCATGCGGTGGCACATGCCGGTCACACTCATAGTGATGGTCAGACGGGTGATAGCCAGTCAGGCGACGGTCACGACAACTCAACCCCAAGCAACGACTCCGCCAAAACAAGCATTGTCACATCGACGCGACCGTCTTTTCTGATGCAAGTGCTGAGCATCTTCAACCCCACCTCTATATCTGTCTTTACCGGCTTTGTCGGACTGTCCGGTCTCACCCTCAAAACGTTTCTGCCCTTTCTCGGTATTTTCAGCCTCATCCCGGCAATTCTTGTGGGGATTGTCTCGGTATCTTTGATGCGCAATCTATTTGCCTTGGTGACAGCCAAATTGAACGTTTCAAATACTGTCAAATCAAGTGATGCAATCGGGCACGTGGCTGAGGTAAGTGCCCCCATTGCCGAAGGCGGCACCGGTGAGGTGACCTATGTCATTGGTCAGAACAGATTTAATGCTGCCGCTAAAGCTATAAACGGCAACGAGACTATTAAAAAGGGTTCGAAAGTCTTGATTGTAGAGAGAGAAGGACACCTTGTCATGGTCGAACCATACAACGAAGAAAGCTGAACTGGTGCGCCTTTCAGCCGGTTGTCAAGATTATAAAGGTTTTTGCTCTAAAGCCGTCTGCGCCACCATATCTGGTTTAGCATAGTGGCAATTGAACCAGGAAACAAATATCGGACACTCGCCTTAATTCCTCAGCAAGAAGGGAATATGGCAAAAGAGAATAAAAGTCGGCAAAACTCCGACAGGAGGATCTTCAAATGGACACCATGCTGCTCTGGGGTGGCTTTGGATTGGGCTTCGTAGCCCTAATCTTCGTCTGTTACTTCTTCGCCAATCTATATCAAAAATGCGGACCCAACGAAGCTATGCTAATAACTGGTTTCACGCCTGGTGGACCGCAAATCGTTAGAGGCGGAGGCAAAATTGTCATGCCTCTCATTCATCAAAAGAATATTCTTTCGCTTGAAGTCATGACAATCGAGGTGCACTCACAAGCACCGATGATCACAAAAAACGGTATCCCAATTTATGTTGACGGTGTCGCGCAGGTGAAAGTAAGAGGTGACGAAGAAGCCATTGCAACAGCGGCAGAACGCTTCCTCAATAAGAGCCAGAACGAGATTGCCACAGTTGCTCACGAAACCCTTGTCGGTCATCTAAGAGCCATTCTCGGTACGATGACCGTAGAAGAGCTAATTCAGAGCTTTGACTCTTTTGCCTGCAAAGTGCAAGAAGTGTCTGTAGCTGACTTGGCTAAGATGGGTCTGACTGTAGATTCCTTCACCATCAAAGAAATTAGAGATACAGTCGGCTATCTGGAAGCTCTCGGGAAGAAACAAACTGCCGAAGCCAAAAGAAACGCCGCCATCGGTGAAGCTGAAGCGACAAAAGAAACCGAGATTGCTCGCGCCAATGCTTCTAGAGATGCTCAGATAGCGCAAGCGCAAGCCGCCGAGGAAGGTGCCAAGGCTAAGCTCGCCGCCGACACCCGTGTCGCTGAATCATCCAAAAACTTCCAAGTGTCGCAAGCCCAGTATCAAGCTGAAGTTTCGCGCACCAAGGCTGCTTCCGACATGATGTACGACATCATCAAGGCGCAGTCGCAGCAAAAACTAATTGAAGAGACTCAGAAGATCAAGATCATCGAAGCTCAAAAAGAAGTTGAACTGCAACAGGTGGAAGTGGCGAAGCGCCAAGTATCTTTGGAAACCGAGATCACCAAGCCGGCCGAAGCAGAACAGATGCGTATAAGACTGATGACGCAAGCCGAACAGGAAAAGCGCAAAATGCTCGCCGAAGCCGATGCCATGGCCATGAAGCTGCAAGCCCAAGGTCAAGCCGAAGCTCTCAAGCTTAAGTCTTCATCTGAAGCTGAAGCGATGAAACTAAAGGCTATAGCTGAAGCCGAAGCCCGCCGCGCTGTCGGTATGGCTGAAGCAGAGGCAGAAAGAGCCAAAGGTCTAGCCGAAGCCCAGGTAACAGCCGCCAAAGGTCAAGCCGAAGCCGACGCCATGGCTAAGAAAGCAGAAGCCTACAAACAGTACAACGACGCAGCCGTCGCCAACATGATTGTAGAGAAGCTGCCTGAGCTGGTGCAAGCCGCTGCTGCTCCCCTGGCGAAAGTGGGCAATATCACCCTGCTTTCAAACGGTGGAGACTCAACCGGAATAAGCAAAATATCGGCTGATGTAATGGGAGTAGCTGCCCAAAGTCTAACCATGGTCAAAGGACTAACCGGTGTAGACTTGACCGAAGCTCTGAAGATGAAGATTCAGGGCGGCGATAACGGCAAAACCCAGAATCAAACCGAAAAGACGAGTTAGTGAAGATCATAGTCACTGGAGCAAGCGGAGTCGGCAAAACCACCCTGGTGGAAGCGCTGGCTCCGCTTCTTTCTTTACCGGTCATTCCCGAAACGGCAAGAGAACTCTGCCGCCAGTGGGGAGCCGCCTATCCGGGCGAAATACCGTTAGAGAAACAAGAAGAATTTAAGTTTGCCGTTCTAGAGAAGCAAATTGCTCAAGAAAACGGCGAAACAAGCTATTTGAGCGACCGCTCTGCTATAGATGCCTGGGTCTTATGGCAACGTTGGAACATTTGCAAGGCTATGACCTATGACAGCGAAAAGTTTTACACCCTAGCCAAGGCGCAAGCCCAGACCTATACTCACATAATTTACATACCGCCGATGTTTGAGCCGGTCGACGACGGCTTTCGCTGGACCGATCTTGATTACCAGAAACAAATTGATCGCCTCACCCGCATGACGCTGTATGATTTTGGACTCCTCCACAAAACCTATACTGTTAAATATGCGCCTATGCAAGAGCGCCTGGAGGAAGTGAGGAACTGGCTTGGAAAAGAAAACCAATGAGGTGAGAAGGAAGGCGGGCGAGACCCTGGTTTGGGTCACGGCTTTCGGGCTGACCGGTGCTTCCGCCTTCAATTCACTGCAGTTACCTGCCCAGGCTCAATCGCCCCAAGGCAAAAACGAGAAAAAATCAGGCGGACCAGCCCGGCACCAGAGGCTCAGACTGGTTTCACTGGCCCCTTCAAATACCGAGCTGCTTGCCGCCCTCAACGCTCAAGATAGTTTGGTCGGCGTTTGCACTTATTGCGACTTTCCGGCCAGTGTCAGCCAGGTGACCAAGGCCGGCACTTTCGTATCGGCAAATCTAGAAAAGCTCAAGTCGCTGCACCCAGACTATGTGCTCTTGGTCTCAGGGCAAGAGGCTCTCGCCGCCACCCTTGATCGCAATCATTTTCAGACCATAATGCTGGAAAACAAAAAACTGGAAGACATAGGCAAGAACATACTGCAATTGGGTCGCTTGCTTGGCAAAGAAGAAGAAGCAACAAACCTGAAGACAAAACTCGACAAAGAACTGGCCGCCTTTAGAATGGAAAACGGCAAGAAGAGCCAAACCAGCGTCTTTTACTGTGTTTGGCCCAAGCCCCTGATGACTGTGGGCAGCGGCAGTTTTTTAGACGAAGTCATCACCGCCTGCGGTGGCAAAAACATAGCCGGTCAGATCAAAAACGCTTATCCGACTTATAGCCTAGAAAAGTTGGTCATGCAAAACCCCGAAGTAGTAATTTTGCCCCACGAAGCCAAAGGCCAATCTTTTCTCAAGCAGGCGCCTTGGAAAGACCTGAAGGCGGTTAAGGAAGGTCGAGTCTTTTTTCAACCTGAACCACGCAATGACATGCTGGCCCGCCCGACCTATCGCATCATGGAAGGCTTAAACTGGCTGGCCGAGAGATTGCACCCCCAAGAGAGCATTGCCGCAGCAAGAAAATAATGAAGATGCCGGCCCCTAGCCAAAAGATAAAGCTAAAAATGACTGGCTTGACGCTGGCTTGTCTGGTCGGCTTGACACTCTCTGGCTTGCCGGGCTCGACGCAGCAAGCGGCTAAAGCAAACAAACAGACAAGCCAAGCTAAAGCAGCGCCAAAGTCGCCCGCCTATACAGAAGAGCAAATCAGAAGCTTTATCAACATAGGCTACAGTTATTATGATAAGAATGACTATGCCAACGCCGCCCGCTATCTTTTGCCGGCTGGGCAAATCAAACTCAACGACGGCAACTTGCAAGACATTCTCGGCACCTGCTTTATGCATCTTGAAAGATATAGAGAGGCCTGGCAGTATTTTGAAAGAGCCCATCGACTGGAGCCCAATGACGGCGAGCTGACTTTGCGGCTGGCCTATGTTTATCACAAATGCCAAGACGACTATCATGCCGGTCTTTTGCTCGACGAAATACGTCAACGCTTCAAAGACAAGCCCGAGCTTTTAAGCCGCGTAAGCGATCTGGCTGCCAGTCTAAAGAGCCCCAAAAGCGAGAATCAAAAGAAAGACGAGAGCGCCACCGACGGCTATCTGGCAAGAGCCCAGGCAGCTCGCCGCGATATAGCCAAAGGTCAGTACGACGCCTACGACGAGCTAACGTACTGTCTTTATAAAGCCCGCCGCTTTGATGAATTAGAACCAGCCCTTTTGGAAGCCGTGGCTAAATTTCCCAAAGAAAAGCGCTTTTACAACAACCTGATGCGATGCCAAATTGACCGCGGCAATCTAGAGGGACTGCAAGCCACTAGAAGACTGTTTATCGAGCGCTTTCCCGATGATCCGGACAGCAAAAAAATAAAAGACGAATTAGCCTACTACGAAAGAGACTTCAAGAACGCCAGGGCAAGAGAACGCAGCGGACAAGCCACCGAAGACTTCAATCAAGGTTATGAAGTCTTTTCGCGCGCCCAGATGCCCCTAAAGGTGTTCGTGCCAAGCATCTGGAAAAGCAAAGTGGTTTGGACCGCAAACAGCGCCGGTAAGGCGCAGGTGAAAAACAGCGGCATCGACCACACAAAGTTAGTCGAGAAAGCCTTTAGCGATTGGTCGGAAGCAAGTCAGCGGGCAATAACTTTTACCTTTGTCGGCTCGGGCGACAATGCCGACATCGAATGTCAGTGGACCGACGACAAAGCCAAACTGCAACACAGCTTTGCCGCCGGCGAGACCCATAGCGAAACCGGCGCCAACGGGCAGAGAAAAGAAATAGTCTATATCTTGGTCAGCCCGAAAAGCGACCGCCAGAACCTTTCCGAGCAAGAAGAAGAGTTTTACACCACCGCCTTGCACGAAATAGGTCATGCACTGGGGCTTTCACACAGCACAAATCCCCGAGACATCATGTATTTTTCCAACTCTTCTTCGACGCCTTCAAATTGCCTGGCGCCGGGCGATATCAGCCGCATCCGCAATCTCTATCGCAAGCCCTAAGTAATACGCAGAGTCCGAAAGATTTTGCGTTGCTTTGACCTGAACCCCGATTATTTAGCTTTCTTTATGTGAGATTTTCTGCAAGTTTTGCAGCCTAAAGCAACCGGCAGCCAATTTTTACCGGGCGCCCCTTTACAGCCCTTGCCTTCAAAAATTGAACAGGTTTGAGAAAAGCAGGCAAAAGCCGGCATTGTCAAGGAGTAATAAAATCGCCCGAGGTTATCAATACTTTTTCTTTACCCTGATCTCATACTCAGGCTTATCGAGCCAAGCCGTGACTATAATTCAGAGGAAGCACAGGATATACGACAGTTCGGCAAAGCAGTCGCCCGACTAGATATCCAGAAAGCAGCGGAAGCATGAATCACCTAATCGTCAGCGGCATCAATTACCATTTCAGCCCGGTCTCTATTCGGGAGAGATTTTGTATTCCCGACTCTTGCGTCGGTCATGCTCTGGAAGCTCTCAAACGCTTTCCCCATATCAAAGAATCAGCCATACTTTCCACCTGCAACCGTACCGAAGTCTATGCCGTTGTAGACGACGTTAGAGGCGGCATGGCAGACATCGAAGCCTTCTTTGCCTCGGTGCAGCATGTCACCGATCACGGCGCCCTCAAACCTAACTTCAAACTCTTGCGCGATGACGTGGTCTTGCATCTTTTGCGCGTCGCCTCTGGCTTAGATAGCATGATTTTGGGCGAAGCCCAAATAATGTCGCAAGTAAAAGCCGCCCATCAAAATGCCCTCGAAAGACAAAGTTGCGGGCCGATGCTCGACTTTATCTTTAAGCTGGCGCTCAATTGCGGCAAAAGAGTGAGAACCGAAACATCGATGGGCAAAAGAGCTGTTTCGGTTAGTTCGGCAGCCCTCGAATTAGCACATCTAAAGCTTGGTTCGCTGAAAGAAAAGTCGACCGTGGTCATCGGTGCCGGCAAAATGGGACAGATTTGCGTCAAGCATCTCTTGTCCGAAGGCGGTTCGGGGCCGGTTGTCTTGGTCAATCGCAACAAAGAAAGAATCGAAAACTTTCTCAAAAATAAACTGAGCAACAAAGAAAAAATCAAATTTGGTTTTGACTTTGCCGAAAGGCACGAACTGGCAGCCCAAGCCGACTTGGTTATTGTCGCCACAGGCGCCGACGACACAGTACTAAAAGCCAACGAACTGGCTCGTTATCGCCATCAAGGTTCGCCTTCGCAGTTGATAGTCGATATCTCGGTACCCCGCAATACCGATGCGGCCCTGGCGCAACTAGCCGGGGTAGAACTGGCGCATGCCGATGACCTGTCACAGATTGTCAGCCGCAACAAAGCAGAGCGCGAGGCAATCATTTCGGAAGCAGAAGAAATTGTCTATGCCAACTTTGAAGACTATCACAACTGGTTGCGCTCGCAGCTGGTGGTGCCCACCATAGCCGAGCTGCGCGAAAAAATCGAAGCAATTCGTTTGGAACAAATAGCCAAAACTAAAGACCAAGGCGAGAAAAGTGCCGAAGGCTGCCGGTTTGAAATGGAATCGATAAGCCGCGCCATCGTCAATCAGATTTTGCATCATCCGACTGTGCAACTGAAAGCGACCAAAGACTACGAAATACTGAAGCAACAAGCCGAAGCCCTGCGCACTCTCTTTCATCTAGACCCGGAAGAAGGGCGCAGACGCCTGGAAAAGGCTAGACGCGGGCTGGAAGCATAGTGACCCTGCAAAGAACGAAGCTGGCTATCGGCACAAGAGAGAGCAAGCTCGCTCTCTTGCAGACCGATCAGATAGTTGAAAAAATTCAGCAACTGGCCCCCAATCTAGAAATAGAGATAGTGCATATCACCACCGGTGGTGACAAAGTGCTCGACCGTCCGATCTCTGCCCTAGGAGGCCGCGGCGTTTTTGTCAAAGAGTTAGAAGAAGCTCTACTCGATGGTCGCGTCGATTTGGTCGTGCACAGTCTAAAAGATCTGCCGACAGATCTGCCGACCGGTTTGATGCTGGCGGCAGTTCTAAACCGCGTCGATGCCCGCGATGTTTTTCTCAGTCAGAAAGCCAAATCTTTCATGGACCTGCCCAAAGGCAGCACGGTAGCCACCAGCAGTCGCAGACGGGTGGCGCAGTTGAAAGCCCTCAGAAACGATCTAAACTTCGTCGACATGCGCGGCAATATTCCAACCCGGGTACGCAAACTGGAAGAAGGGCAGTGCGACGCCATGATCTTGGCGGCAGCAGGGCTTGTCAGACTGGAATTGGGCGACAAGATCAAAGAGTTTCTTGATAGCGACAAAATCGTCCCGGCAGCCGGACAGGGTGTTTTGGCTGTAGAATGCCGCAGCAGCGATCTAGATATAGTCGACTTTCTCAAGGGCATCGAAGACCGTCGCACCAGGCAGGCAGTAGATGCAGAAAGAGCCTGCTTAGATCATTTAGGCGGTGGCTGCTCGGTACCGGCTGGTGTCTATGCCGCCTTTAAAGAAGAAATCTTGCATGTAACCGGCTGTGTGGCATCTTTAGACGGCAGCCAGATCTTCAAAGATAGTGTGCAGGGCCCTGGGCAAGAAGCAGCGGCCTTAGGACTCGCCCTGGCAAAAGCCTTAGAAAAGCTGGGCGCTGACCGCATCTTGAACGAGCTGCGCGCCTCTATACCAAATGTGGTATCACCTCCCTAAAAAGGGGACAGCCATGACCGACTTAAGCCAAGAAAGGCTGGATGGCTTGACCATCCTGATCACCAGAGAAGCGGAACAAGCGAAAAGTTTCAGCAGTCGCCTGCAAGCCCTAGGCGCCCAAACCCTGGAATTTCCAGCCATCGAATTTGTTGATCCTGATTTTGCCGAATTTGACCGACTGACAATCAATTGCAGTTATGACTGGATTATCTTTGCCTCGGCCAATGCTTTTGAGCGCACCTGGCGCCGCCTCAAGCAAACCGGCAGCGAAAAACTACTAGAGCAAGCCTCTATAGCAGCGATAGGCTCGGCCACCAAGAGCCTGATTGAAGCAAGTGGCTTGAAAGTTGCCTTTTGCCCCAGCCAGTTTGTAGCCGAAAGCCTGGTGCAAGAATTTCCCCAGGCCCTAGCGCCGGGCGTCACTTTACAAGAGCTTTCGATTTTTTGGCCGCGAACCGATATCGGTAGAGATGTAATCAGCAAAGAATTGCAAGGGCAGGGGGCAAAGCTCGCCAGCACCGTAATCTACAAGACCCAGGCGCCCCATTATGACCGGCAAAGCATCGCAGAGCTGGCAGACAAGCTCAAGACAGGTCAAGTCGATGTTGTTACCATCGCCTCTTCACAATCGGCACGCAATCTCGCTCAGCTATTCAAAGACCATGACAAGACCGAGCTTTGGCAAAATACCCGCATTGCTGCAATTGGACCGGTGACGGCGCAAACCTGCCGCGACTGCCTCGGTAAAGTCGACTTGGTATCGCAAGAATTCAGCTTGGACGGTCTAATCAAGACACTCTTGGCATCATTAAAATATCCAAACAATTTAACTTGAGCCAATTAGAGCCGCAAAAGCGCCGCCAGGCGATATATTTATTGTCTATCTTTTGAGACAAGAAAGATTAAAAGCAAAATTGAGGATGCAATGAAAGAGTCGCAAACCGGCACAAAGTCAGAAGACAAATCGCTCACCTATGTCTTGCCCCGAGTCACCCCCGATGTGCGCATGCGCCGTCTTAGGGCTAAAGCTCCTCTGAGAGCCATGGTTAGAGAAACTCATCTGCGTGTCGAACAGCTCATTTATCCCTTCTTTATCGTCGAAGGCGAAGGGGTGAGAAACCCCATTTCATCGATGCCCGGCATCAATCAGCAAAGCATAGACCTGATGCTGAAAGAAGCAGCTGAAGTTGTGGCTCTAGGCATCAAGTCGGTGCTCTTATTTGGCATTCCCAAAGAGAAAGACTCGCAGGCCACAGGGGCCTGGCATTCGCAAGGCATCGTTCAGAGGGCCACACGCGCTCTCAAAGCCAACTTTCCCGATTTACTTGTCATTGCCGACACCTGCCTTTGCGAATATATGGACCACGGCCATTGCGGCATTGTGCACGAAGGCAAGGTCTTGAACGATCCCAGCCTAGAGATTCTGGCTCGCGCCGCTGTTTCGCAAGCTGAAGCCGGCGCCGATATCATCGCCCCTTCCGATATGATGGACGGCAGAGTGGCCGCTATAAGAGCCGCTCTAGACGCCAACGGCTTCGAAAACATTCCGATAATGGCTTACAGCGCCAAGTTTGCCTCAGCCCTTTATGGTCCCTTCCGCGAAGCCGCCGAATCAGCACCGCAGTTTGGCGACCGCACCAGTTATCAGATGGACCCGGCTAATGCCCGCGAAGCCATGCGCGAAATCGAACTGGATATTGCCGAAGGTGCCGACATGGTCATGGTCAAACCGGCAATGCCTTATCTGGACCTGATTGCAGAAGCCAGGTATATGACCAAATTGCCGATTGCAGCCTATAATGTATCTGGGGAATACTCCATGGTCAAAGCCGCTGCCGCCAACGGATGGATAGACGAGAAAAGGGTGGTAATGGAACTATTGACGGGCATAGTGAGAGCGGGTGCTGATTTGATTATCACCTACCACGCCAAAGACGTTGCCAATTGGCTCAAATAATCGAGAAAGAAATGAAGACCAGCACTCAGACAACTATTAGTTTCGCCAATGCCTTCGCCGACCTCTATCTAGATAAAGAAGCAGGAGAATTCGCCCTCGACTTCAGACGGCAAGAAGTAACCATCTATATGACCAATACTCAGTACCAAGCCTTGGTACTGCTCTTGCAACAAAGTTTGGAAGACGAACAGTTCGTAGAGTATCTCAACTGGCAGAAAGACCCTCTGCAATGCGAAGAGAACGAACTTATTGAAGTCTGCGGACCAGACCATATCGTCTGCCTTTCCTGCGCCTACAATTTCGAAAGAGTGAAATTGACCTTTGAAATCGGCATGGCTATTGACCTTTCTTTTGCCGATTTCCTCGGTCTTTCCAATCTCATCAAAGAAGCCCAGGCAGACCTCGAGTGGCGGCGCGAACTTTTGCGCCTCAACACCTCCAACCCTGAACTGGACGACGAAGACGGCACACCCGACACAGGCACAGCCTAATTTTTAAAACGCTTTAATTTATCTAGAATGGCGGCAACATTTATAGAGTGATGCCGTCTCTTCTTTCGTATTCACTAAATTTGTTATTTCTTTCACAGAGGTATGCATATGAAAAGGTTGGCATTGGCGCTAGCCCTGGTCGGTGCAGCCGGTCTTTCGGCACCGGAAGCTTGGAGTCACGATAACGATCGCAATTACTGGCGAAACAATAACTGGAACCAGAATAATTGGCAGAACAATAATTGGAACAACTGCAGACGCGGCAATGGTTTCGGCATAGGTAACGGTAACGGCAACGCTTACGGTCACTTCAAACGAGGCAAGCGCTTCAAGCGCTTTAGAAACATCGGTTACGGCGGTCTCAACCGCATTTTTCGCTAATTTCTTGAATTAGTTAGTTAGCGACAAAGCACCAGGGGCGACACCAGACTAAGCCAAGTCGGGTGTCGCCCTTTTCAGCTCTTTCCAGATCTACTCTTCCAGCTTCTTGAATTTCTTTAGTTTGCGACTAACCAAATCTTGGGCAAAAGCCAGCCCTCTTCTATCGGGAAAAGCCCGCTTAGGAATGACATACATAGCTCTTCCCAGACGTCCGAAAAGAAGCATCAAAGCCTCTTTTGTCTCCCAACCTTCCTCAAAATGCCACCAAGCCAACATGGCAAAATGCTCTTGCGCTCTCACCCCGCAGCCCTGTTCACTCAGTTCAAAAACAAAAGGCTCTTGGTTTACTTCACATTCGGCCGCTCTAGCTTGGGTACCAGCATAAAGCCACAGAGCATGCATAAAGAAAACAGGCAGCATGGCGAGAAATAGCCAGCCATAATTTTCGAAAATTTCGTAGGCGAGATGTTCGACACCCCATATTTGACTCAATACAAAAGCCATCGGAAAGAAAATACCGATTGCCGAAAGATAAAAGAGAGCCAGAACAGGCATGCGTTTGCGAAAGAAGAAGAGCCGCTCGGCTTCCTTCACTTCACCGGCTTGATAGATCACTTGCACAGCCAAGCCAACTGCTTCTTTATCTGTCTCAGCCTCGACTTGATCGTTAGACGCAGCGGCCCCGTCATGAACAATGCCGTCTATTTCCACCGCTAAAATGCGGGCGCTTTCATAGTTTATAACCGGGTCGATGCCGGAATGACGCAAGTATGTGCGCACTTTCGAGACCAAGAAATGTCTTACTTTCTCAACATCGGCGTCGCTGGTCAAACAGCGCTTGGGTAAAACAAAAACGTCAGTGGCCGAAGCAGCCAAACAGAAATAGCGCCCAGTCTCAACACAAGCAATCAGGTTGTTCCATTCCATAGTGCCTTGGCCGCTGGCAAAAGAAATAGAAACACCTTGTTCTGAAAGAATATAGACCACCGGAAAATGAAAGTTGGGACGATCGCTAAAGCTATTCATCACCACCGAATAAAGAGCCATGCCCACTAAACCAGCAGCCAAGCTTGGTATACCAAGACAAGCCAGAAAGAGAGATAAAACCAAACGCCCTTCATCAACTATGGCACCGGTTTCTAAATTGAGCAGCCCCGAGCGCAAAATGACAAAGCCGAAAGAGACTGCAAAAGCAAAAAAATAAACCGCGACCAACTGCCGCGGCAAAGCCAACCGACGATAAACTTCCCAATAACCCTGGTTTACTTCTTCGACTTTGTATTTGACATAAAAGACAATATTTTCCATCTCAATAACCGGCTTATTTGACGGCAAAGAGAAGCGGCGACACATAGTCGACACTGTTATGGCGAATCACCCGATGAAAGCCCGTGCGCAGAGCCATCTCCGAAAGCTCTTCGATGCTGAATATGCAACCATCGCTAGTGGCAAGATACATATTCAAACCAAACATCAAAGGGTGCAAGGGGGCTGTACGATTACGGTTGGCAAAAAACTCAGCAATAATCAAAGTACCGCCGGGTTTAAGCAAGTCAAAACAATAAGCAAGCAGCTTCTCAGAAAGATCGTAGCCTTCTGAATGCAAAATATGACCAAGAATGGCCAAGTCGTAACTTTGAGGCTCAATCTCAACGTCGCGCCAATTGCCCGGCAACAAATTAAGGCGGTCCCTCACCTCAAACTTTTCGGCAATGCGCTCGGTTACTTTCAGCACGGCAGGAAAATCTAGAGCACTAATAGTGGTACCAGGATGGGCACGGGCAAAAGGTATGCTCCAAACCGCGCTGCCGGCGGCAACATCAAGCACATTGAGTGGTTTAGATTCGCCACAAAGCACTGTTTCATAGACGAAACGGCAGGCGTCTTCGGCGATGGCATAGTTAAGAGGAATAATCGATTCGGCCAGATGGGGGAAAATCTCGGACGCCTTGTCATCGTTATTGACATGCATAACCGGTTCGCCGGACTTGACCGTATCTTTTAAATAACGCCACATCTTATCAAGCTCGTCATGCTGCTTGAGATACATGCCCATAAAAAGCGGGCTCTCTTTGACAAGATAAGCAGCGGCACAATCACTAAGGGCATAAAGAGCCGGGCTATCAAGACGTTCTTTGGGCTTACCAAACTGATGACTGGCCAAATCAGGTCGCTCCAGAAGACCCATGCCGACCAGAGAATCCAGCATTAAAGAGACCCCTTTGACGGGATAGCCGAGTTTCTCGGCTAAAGCCGCAGCGGTCAAAGCTCCCTCACTTAAGCCATCGAAAAGCCCAAGCTCTACTGCACTCTTGAGGACCTGAATGGCCCAGCTGCCATGCAAAATTGATGTAATTGTCTCGGGTGGCATCATGATTAACGCCATATTTTATAAGGAACGGAAGCAAAAGGTGAATTTTCGGGTAGTTTGTCTATCTTCTATTAACATCGACGCGCCTTGGCAATCTCTTGCTCTATAATGATCCTCACAGATCGTTGGGCGTGGCGGAAGCCGACGAACCTGGTCAGGGGGGAAACCCAGCAGCCATAAGTTGAACTTCCGGGTGCGTCCAGCGGTCTGTTTTATTAATATCGAAACCATCCTGCAGATTTAAGATGTCAAAATCGCCAAAGAGCCCCGAAAACCAGAATAGCGAACCAGATCTCAATCGAGTTCTTTTGGGTCAAATTCTTGTCGAACTGGAATGCATAACTATCTACCAGCTAGAGGAAGCTCTGCGCATTCAATCTGAAGACAAAGAAGCCGGAAGAGAAGCCAAGCCCCTTGGTCAGATTCTTCTAGAGATGGGCTATTGCGGACCGAACCAGCTAATTAGAGCTATTCAGATTCAAGCTAAATATCGCAAAGCCCAAAACACTCAGTAGTTTTAGGCTATCTATTTGGCAGAGCAGCCCTTAAACGGGTTAAACTTCTAATTTATTGGCTCTGCACATTTGAATATAAACCGGTACCAGCTCTTTGAATCTCTCCAGCCGACTTATTTTCGCATTAGTCATAGTTGTGACAAGTGTTGTCATTGGTCATGTCGGCTACAGTGTTTTTATTGACTTCAGGAATACAAGAGGTGAAGCCGCCCAGGCTCTTTGCGACAACAACGATGGAGCCTTGCTCAAGGTCAAACTGACCGGCAAGAACACCATCGAATATGTCGACTTGATTGCCGGCAAGCTGGCCAACGACACACGCACCCGCGGACTGCTTGAAGCCAAAGATAGAAACGGCTTGGGCAACCTAGCCAGAGAGTATTCAGAGAGAGCCATTTTCGCCGGTTCAATCTGGTTTATCGACGAAAAGGGTGCCGTTGTCTTCAGCACCGATACACCGCAACAGTCGGGCTATCCACTTAAGCAAGACTGTGAGATTCTCTCAGATTGCGTCAACAACAAGCATCCCTATAGAGGCACACTCTCTAACAACAAGACCGGCATCATTTCTTTTAGCTCGGTCAAAGTTTTGCCCAAGGGTTTTGTAGTTGTAAATCAACCAATTAACCAAGAATTTCTATCGGCAACAGCAACTCGCATAGGCATTGAAAACCCAAGAGCCCAAGGGGTGCAATTAGCTGTCTACTCAGCCAGACAAAGTCAGGTGGTGGCCTGGTCGCAAGATTTCCCCCAGCAAAGATGTTATCGCTTTCTAGCCGAGCTCAATAAAGGCGGTTTGCCCAAGGGTTATCCTGAAACAAAATTTGCCGCCATCACCGGCATTGCTCTATTAGATCAACTGCTGGTGCCTGCCCCCGGTTTTGAACGCAGCGACGGTTGGTGGCTAGATCTGCCTAATGTCAATGTCAACCAACAGACAGGCGCCCGTGCCAGTATGGACTCAATCATACTTTTAGCTAAACCAGTACCGAGCTTGCTCAATAAAGCTCTAGAAACTGCTATTTTAGGCGGCCTTGTCGGTATGCTGGGCATTTTGATTGGTGTTTTTCTGGCTACCCGCATTGCCGCCTCTGTGAACGAGCCTATGCGTTTTCTATTGAAGAGAACCAGAGCCATTGCCAATAACAAACAAGTGATTCCACCTCTAGAGGGTCTGACCGGCGAATGGTACGACCTGGGCGAACTCATAGACACGGCCGTACTTTCTATGCGTTCGACCACCCAAAACCTAAAAACTCAGCTGACCAAACAGATTAGAGAAGTCGAAGAACGCAATCAAATAGCCGAACAATCAAACCAGCAAGTAGATGTGCTGAACAATCAGATCACTACTCAAGCCAAGCAAATTGCCGAGTTGGGAAGACAAATCAACCAAGCCAATCGTCAAGCCATTTTGGTCCAGCAACAGCTTGATGCTGTATTGCAAGCGAGCACCGAAGGCTATTTCTTGCTTGACCAGTTTGGCAATATTTTGCACGGCAACCCTATTGTTCTCAACTGGCTGGGCACCAGCGAAGGCGAGATAGCAGGCAGACTTTGCTTTGACATAGTGAGAAAGCCGGGCGAGCCCTCTCATATGGATAGCATTGGACAAGCCTTCGCCCAACATGGCGGCAATCCTAATGCCTTGATTGAACAGTTTTATCCTGAAGGCGTGCTGCACTCTAAAGACGGAAAGAAGAAAATCGAAGTGCTGGCGCACCTGCAGCCCCTTTCGGGCGATGACGGCAATATTCAAGGCTATATTATGGTCTTGCGCGACAAGTCTTTGCGCAGCGAAAACCAGCTTTTGCGGCAAGAAATAGTGACAATGCTGCAGGACAATATCAGAGCGCCGCTTGCCTCTGCCGAAATGGGCTGGCAAGCGATCATGAGCAATAATGCCAATGCCTTGCACCCCTCTGTAAGCCGATCTCTCAGTGAACTGCACCTCAATTATGAGCAGATGATTGCTTTAGTAGACAGTCTGCTTATGATGTACGGCGGCTATGTGCCGCCGCCGGTAGCACCCAAAGAGCAAGTGGCGATACCGCGCTTGGTGGCAGACGCCCTAGACGAAGTAACACCTTTAGCCAGAGAAAGACAGCTTACTCTCGACTATAAAACGGTAACCGGACTGCCGCCCATCAACGGCAACCGTGAAGCGATTATGGGTATCTTGCGCCAAGTCTTGGAGCGCATGATTGTCATCACCGCTGCTGGTGGCAGGGTGCGTATTGAAAGCCAGATGCGCGGCAACGAAATGCGCATCGGCGTCTCAAGCTCTGGACCGGCTCTGCCCGAATCGGAACTGCAAGACATGTTTGCCGGCTTTATCGAAGGCAAACATGCCATCGAAACTTATGGCTCAAGACTTTCGATGCAACTGGCCCGCACCAATGTGGAGCGTATGGGCGGTCGCATCTGGGCAGAATCGGAAGCAGGTAGAGGCACAGTCACTTACTTCACCTTACCAGCCGGCTAAATCTAGATTTGGCGAAATAGAAAATAGATTGGCTCTAGATTTAATCTATTTCGCCATACTATCGACACAATTCGCTCATATGATGTCAAGACAAACAAAACCAAGACGAACAAAAGTTTTGCCCTTCTAGCTCCCTTCTTCTTAGTCACCAGCATACTTACTATCAGGAGAGGCTTAACATGCTTCTAAACCGCTCTTGCCAGGGTGCAGCTTTGCTTTCCCTTTTGACCATTGTCGGTGCTGCCTCATCGATTCAACCGGCTTTTAGCCAATATCAGCAGTACCTGCCCGACGGACAACAGAACCAGTACCAAAACCAATATATGAACATGAACTACAGCGCCAACTATGGCGGGCCAGATAATTACGCTCAGCAAGCCGCCAATCAAAACCCGCAGGCAGCCGGTCAAAGTCAGCAGCAACCCTATCAAAGCCAGCAGCCAGAATATGCCGCACAGCAGTATCAAGGGCAGGTCAGAAAAAACTACAAGCCGAAGGAGCCGACACCTTACGAGATACAGGAACAAGCCATTCAAAATTCCAAAGCTCTCTATGGGGCGCCGCAAGAATCAGAGAATTCCCATAGCGCTCATCAGAGACAAGATGATCCCTATAGAAACAGCGCCGCCTACACCGACACCAGCACTAATCCATCACAGTATTCCGGCTGTGGCGGCAAAGCAAGCAAACTGAAGAGCGCTTTGGGAGCAGCCGGCAGAATACTAGGCACCACCGCAGCGGTTGCCATTCCAGTAACATCGATGGTCTTAATGACTAGAGCCGCCAACCGAAGCGGTTACAACAACAATTACGGAAACAATTACGGCATGTATAACAGCGTCCCCATGGGCATGCCGGTCAATCCATATATGAACATGGGCGCTCGACCATTCGGTTTCTAAACAAACTTGCTATAGACAACAAAAAAGCCACTTGGTTTAACCCACAGTGGCTCTTTGCTATCGTCTGACAGTCCCTTGCGTGGACTCGATATCTCCCTTGCGATTAGTCAGAATTCGCAATAGGCGGACTCGCAAGCTACAGTCTCTGGTCTGCGCAGACCTGACGTTTCCACTTGGTCCCTCGGCTCGAAGCTTCGGACAATCGCCGTCGCTCACCGCTTATGTATTTATAATAGCGCAACTTCAGCCATGCGGAAGTACCCCGGAAAAGGTCTAATCAAATATTTTTCAGCTAGCAAACACCCCATCAAGAGACAATCTTAGCCATATAGAACAATGTCATAAGCTTGAACCATTAGTGGCATAAGCCTTGCGCAAGCCGCATATACACTCAATATACAAGCTGTAGAAAACTGCTATTCCCTAAGAGAAAAGTCTTCCTAATGCCCAAAGATCATCAGTAGTTAGCTTTACCCTGGCGAGAAAGAGAAATACGGAAGCACAAAAGCATGAAAGAAGAGCAGAGATCAAAACTAAAGCAGAGAAAGCTAAGAAGTATCGCCAGCCTCAGCCTAATTGTCAGCCTGGCGACAGAGTTGGCGACAACCTTGCCAGGCGGCTTGGTCTGTAGTCTCATAGCCTGTGCCCCTGCTCACTCTGATGACATGAACAAACAAAACCTTGACTCTCAACTAGCAGATCTAGAAAAGCGCGCCCGCTCACTCAAACAAGAGAAGAACAATAAAGCACTTGAGCCCTTAGCCAGACAGCGCCTCAGCCTCTTTCGCCGTCTATACAATGACGGCAATCTCGCCTTTGCCCTCGATGAACTAGCCGATACACTGCTTGCCCTCGGCAAGCTAGATGAAGCCGAAGCGCTTTACCAAGAGTCGCTCAAGATAAACAAAGAAGTTTCGCATGTCTGGGGCAAGCCTGTGCCCAACTATCAAACTCGAGACCTGGCCAGACAACTAACCGGACTTGGCCATGTGGCAATGAAGAAAGGCGACTTCAAAACAGCAGAAGGTTATTTTAGAGAATACTTTGATGGTGTCAAAAAAGAAGAACGCGGTCTGCGGGCAATACATACACCCCAAGCCACGCTCGAGCTGGCTGAATGTCTCTTGGCCCAGCAGAAAGACAGCGAAGCGGTCAGTCTATTAAAAGAGGCCTCTCAGTTGAACGTCAACGCCCATGCCTTTTTTAGCCAGGCCGCTCTCTTGAATAAACTAGCCGACCAGTTAGAAAAGTCTGGCGAGAAAAGCCAGGCGGCTCAATACCGCGCTATTGCTTCCAGCTTAAAAAGGAACCAAGAACAAATGAATAAGTCGGGTCTAGATTACTAAAGTAAGCAGGATTAGATCACTGCCAACCAGTCAAAGACGGTGCCCCTACTGATTTTCCAATGTCTTGATGCGCTCTTCCATTTCTTTGGCTTCGTCTTCTCTATGCACTTTGCTGAGCATGACGGCATAGTTTTTAAGCAAGGAAATAATCTCGGGGCTATTTGCAGGCAGAAGCTTTTCTCTAATCTCTAGAGCGCGCTTAAAGAGTATCTCCGCTTTTTCAAATCGTCTCTTAGCACAGTGCAAAGTAGCCAGATTGTGCAAATTAACCGCTGTGTCTAAGTGCAATTCACCAAATAAATCAAGCTTTATATCTAAACAGCGTTCATACATCTCTTCCGCCATCTGATATTTGCCTTGCAACTGATAGAGTGCAGCCAAATTATTTAGACCGCGAGTCAATCTTTCCAGATCTTCCAATTGTCCAGCCTGCTCTGCAGGCGTCAATTTTTCCTTGGCAGCGCCGGTCACTTCGGACGATTTAAGACCGTCGGCAAGAGCCTCAGCCGCTTTCAGGGCATTGATAAATTTGAGTTCGGCGAAAGCATAGCGCCTATCTTGATGAGCCTTATGTCCTTCCTCACTGTATTTCTGCCAGGTGGCCAATAATTCTTCTCGGCTCGGCTTAGTTTGAGGGGCTTTATCAGTTTCCATCATAAATTGAAATTTCCGTATGCAGGGCTGGCTCACCGCCAATTACTTTAGCATTTTAGGTTGAGGCCATTGCCAATACATACTTTTGTATGTATATTGATGATATGGTTCAAGTTACAGAAGTAATTGCAAAATCCATCCTTACACCACAAAAGTTCGGCTCGCTGGCAGAGGCTTACGATTTTTCGCTGAATCCTTATGCAGGTTGTCAGTTTGCTTGCTCCTATTGCTATGTACCTAAGTTTCCAGCCAGCCGCAACGAAGTTACTTGGGGTAGTTGGGTGCAAGTAAAGATGAATGCACCCCAACTAATTAGAAAAGAAAGAGCCTTGGTTTTCGGTTCGCGTATTTTTTTCAGTTCGGCCACAGATCCATATCAATACTTGGAGCTCAAATATAGGCTCAGTCAAGCCTGCCTGCAGGAACTGCTTCTCTATAAGCCGGCTAAAATAACCATGCATACTCGCTCTCACTTGATTTTGAAAGATCTAGACTTGCTGAAGAGCTTTGGACCAGCACTTTCAGTGGGCGTCAGTATCACGTCAGACGACGAAAACATCATCAGAAAATTTGAGCCTAAAGCGCCTGCCTTAGCTAGAAGGCTGGAACTTCTGCATGAGTTGCAACAAGCAGGAATCAATACTTTCATTTCACTGGCACCGCTCCTGCCGCACAATCCAGAAAGACTGCTAGAAAAGCTGAGTCCTTTCTTGACCGGCATGAACAAGTTTTGGATGGACCGCATGCACTGGCCCGAAGTCAATACAAAGCCTGAGTTACTGAGCGAGTACAAAGACTACTTTGCAGACGAAAGCTATGAAAGACAATTGAAAGCGACAAAAGCCCTGCTCATTGCCAGAGGCTTAAGGGCAAACCCTTGAGTGATAGGCCATTCATCCACTTCTTTACTTCTGCTATGATGGAAAAAGGCTCATATCTTTCTCAAAAGTGTTCTCACTTACTTCCCATTTACTAATGATATGAGTCAGGAAGCCTCCCCAAGCAACTAGTTCTCCCCTCTTACCTTTTATCTTTTTTCCTTTCATCTCTTTTCTTTAGGGCTTACCACGTCTCCATGAACAACTTGAAAGTCTGCTTATGGCAGACTAAACAACTATCTGCAAGGAAGAAACGCAGTCGCGCCCAGGCTCTCACCGAATACGCGACCCTTATTGCCTTTGTCAGCATACTTTGCGCGCTGGCATTTTCATTTACATCGGGCAAGATAGGTCCTGCTGTCTCCGAAGCTTTCCACACCACTGCCAGACAATTGGATGGTCTCTCTTCGGCGGCAACAAACGCTTCTTGAAAAGCTCTTCTTGAAAAGCTCCTTTTGAATAGCGTTTCTGTCATAAAATTGTGCCATGAAAAACAAACATGGCTTGACTATCTGTGTCGATCGCGGCGGCACTTTCACCGACCTGGTTGCTTTTGCCCCCGACGGTCGCCTTTATGTGCACAAAATTTTGAGCACAAACAATGCCGGTGAGGCTGCTGCAGCCAGTGCCGCCACCAGAAAAGGCATCGAAGAACTCTTTGCTTTTGTCAAAGAAAAATGCCAAGAAGTCGATATGACGATAGCCGAAGTGCGCGCTGGTACCACAGTGGCCACCAATGCTCTTTTGACAAGAAAAGGCGCGCCCCTAATTCTTATCACCAACAAAGGACTAGCCGACGCCCTCTTGATCGGCTACCAGGCACGCTCCGACATCTTCGCCCTAGACATACAAAGAGCCGCCCCTCTCTACGAGCGAGTGCTCGAAATAGACTGCCGTATGCAAGCCGACGGCAGCATAATCAAAGATATCGACGCAGCCGAGGCACTGGCTGCACTGAAAGAACTGCGTCGTCAGTATAAAGAACCACCGGCTATTGCCATACTCTTGATGCACAGCTATCTCAACGACACCCACGAAAAGCAATTGGGTGAGCTAGCCTGCCAAGCCGGGTTTGAACAAATTTCGTTGTCTTCTCAAGTAAACCGAGTGATCAAATATGTCGGGCGCGGCGACACCACTTGCGCCGATGCCTATCTCACACCACCGCTCAAAGCCTATACTCAAAACCTGGTGAAAGAATTAGCACCAATACCGGTATCATTTATGAAGTCGGACGGCGGACTGGCCAGCCCCTCACAGTTTAGCGGCAAAGATGCTCTTTTATCTGGACCCGCGGGCGGTGTGGTCGGCGCTCATATGTTCAACCTCAGCCGTGGCGGAGGACCAGCCGTAGCTTTCGACATGGGCGGCACCTCCACCGATGTTTCTTATTTTGAAAAAGAACCAGAAAGACTATACGAAACTATTATCGCCGGAGTGCGGGTGCGAACACCAATTGTAGCCGTACACACAGTGGCCGCCGGCGGCGGCTCGATACTAAAGTTTGATGGTGAAAGACTGCTTGCCGGACCAGATAGCGCCGGCGCTTACCCAGGACCAGCCTGCTACGGCAAGGGCGGGCCGCTAACCGTTACAGATGCCAACTTGCTTCTAGGACGCATCTCTCCCGACCTTTTTCCCAAAACATTTGGACCAAATGGTGATGCGCCCCTAAGTCTTGATGCCGCCCAAAAACTCATGCAAGAAATGAGCGCAAAAGTAGTAGCGAAGACAGGTCTAAAGCGCTACCAAAAGCCCGAAGAACTCGCCCTTGGCTTTCTCAAAGTAGCTGTCGAAAAAATGAGCCGAGCTATCGCCCGTGTCTCCACCGAAAAAGGACATGACCTAAAGAAAGCAACCCTCATATCTTTCGGCGGCGCAGGCGGGCAACATGCCTGTTTGATTGCAGAGAGACTTGGTATAGAACGCATAATCGCAAGCCCCCTAGCCGGCGTGCTCTCGGCCTATGGCATCGGCAGAACGGCGCTCAGCGCCATGGAAAGACGAACAGTAAGAAAGCCGCTTGCCGATGCCGCCTCGCTTTCACACGACTTTGCCCTCTTGCTCGAATCGGTCAAACTAGTAATGGCAAAGTCACAGGAAAATTCACAAGATAGTTCAAGAAATAATTCACAAGATAATTCACCCGAAAATTGGCAAGAAAATCCCCAAATCTCAGACTTCACAGAAAAGAGACTGGTCTTTCTGCGCTATCAAGGTTCTGATTCGGCGATTGAAATTGCTCTCGGTAAAGGCTTGCGCCTTGAACAAACTGAGGTTCAGACTCGTCTCAAAGACGAGTTCAGAAGGCATCACCAAAAGCTCTTTGGCTTCAATCTTGAAAATGCCGAGCTGATTATTGAAGAAATAGCCGTAGAACTAAAAGAAAGCATCAAAGCAATTGGCCAGATAGAAACAAGCACAGATGGCGAAAATTCAAATAAGCAATTAGCTGCAAACGACCAAACTCTGCCGATAAGCTATTTTCATCAACCCAAGCCAGCGACTGGTATTCACAGGCTCTATGCCCAAGGTTGCTATCACGAAATCAAACCCTTACTTTTGCATGAACTTAGAAAAAATGAAATAGTGCAAGGGCCAGCCCTGATTGCCGACGCTGTTGCCACCACCATTATAGAACCAGGCTGGCAAGCCAAAGTAGAAAGCGACGGTTCTCTTGAGATTGTCAGAGCGAGCAGCATTGCTAAAAACAAAAACACACAGCTGCTTGAGGCTGAGTTTGTGCCGGCAAATAAAGCGATAGAGACAGGCGCAAAGCTAGAGTCAGCAGACAGTCATGAAGAAACTATCTGCGACCCGGTTCTGCTTGAGTTATACAACAATATTTTTATGGCAATCGCCGAAGAGATGGGCACAACTCTGCAGCAGGTGAGCCATTCGGTAAACATCAAAGAACGGCTGGATTTCTCTTGCGCGGTCTTTGATAGCCAAGGGCGCTTGATTGCCAACGCCCCGCATATGCCGGTACATTTAGGCTCGATGGGCAAAGCTGTAGAAAGCCTTATAGACTCGGCTAAAGAGCTTAGAGAAGGCGATGTCTATCTATCTAATAATCCTTATAACGGCGGCACCCACCTGCCCGATATCACCGCCATAAGCCCGGTTTATCTCGGGGGCAAAATTAGATTTTTCGTTGCTTCGCGCGGACATCACGCCGATATCGGCGGCATAACACCAGGCTCGATGCCGCCCACCAGCACCTCTATCGAAGAAGAAGGGGCCATGCTGGACAATGTTTTGATAGTCAGAGATAGTTTACTTTTAGAAGACGAAATTCGCTCTCTCTTTTTGAAAGGTGAGCACCCGGCCCGCAATATCAATCAAACCTTGAGTGACCTAAAAGCCCAAGTGGCAGCCAATAACAAAGGCATTGAAGCCCTGAGAACCCTTTGCCGAGAGCGGGGCGAAGGTCAGGTGCTCGCCTATATGACCCATGTGCGCCAAAACGCGGCCGGGGCGATCAGGCGCATTTTGCATGAATTAGAAGACGGCACAGCCGAATGCCGCACCGACGATGGCAGTTGCATAAAAGTCGCCATCAAGATAAACAAAGAAAGAGAGACGGTCACAGTAGACTTCAGCGGCACTTCAGGCGCCCTTGCCTCAAATTTCAACGCCCCCAAGGCGGTAGTGCGAGCCGCCGTTCTCTATGTCTTCCGCACCCTGACCAAAGAAGACATACCTCTCAACGAAGGCTGCATAGAACCAATTGAACTAGTCATTCCCGACGGCAGCTTGCTTGCCCCCACTTACCCAAGAGCCGTGGTGGCAGGCAATGTCGAAACCTCGCAAATAATTGTCGATGCTCTCTATCAAGCCCTAGGCAGACTGGCAAATAGTCAGGGCACCATGAACAATTTCACCTTTGGCAATGCCCGCTATCAGTACTATGAAACAGTTTGCGGCGGTGCCGGCGCCGGACACAATGGCGACCACAGCTTTAACGGGCAAGATGCAGTGCAAACTCATATGACCAACTCTAGATTGACCGACCCAGAGATTTTAGAAAATCGCTTTCCGGTTTTGTTGGAAGAATTTTCAATTAGAAAAGGCAGCGGCGGGCAAGGCTTAAACAAAGGCGGCGACGGCTGCATAAGACGCCTCCGCTTTCTAGAGACAATGGAAGCAAATATACTTTCGGGCAGAAGACTAACCGCCCCGCAAGGCATCGCAGGCGGTGGCGCCGCCAAAAGCGGTCGCACCCTGCATATCAAAGGCGACGGTTCGGCGATTGAACTAAAGAGTTGCGACAGTGTCTTGCTGGAACCGGGCGAATCTATTCAAATAGAGACACCAGGCGGCGGCGGCTATGGCGACATCAACTCGAAGACGACAGCTTGAGCCCAATCAGGCCCAAAAGCAAAAAGACAAAACTAGCAATTCTAAGCGGATTAACCGGATCGCCAAAGCAAGAAAGGCCAATAACAAATGTGCCTGCCACGCCGATACCGGTCCAAACAGCATAGGCTGTACCAAAGGGCAGCTCTTTCATAGCCAGGGCAAGCAAGACCATGCTCAAAACAAGAGAAACAATCGTAAGAGCAAGCCAGCCTGGTTTGGCAGGAGAAGCCCCGAGTTTGAAGCCCACAGCCCAGCCGATCTCAAACAAACCAGCAAAAAACAAATAAAGCCAAGACATTACTAGCACCTCAGAGACTGGCGGGCCGTCCCGAATGATGCACTGTGGGGTCGTCCCCGCCAAAATTATAGCAAACTCTCGCCTTTTGCCCAACTCGCCGCCGCGCGCCCAGCCCAAAGCCCAGTGGCAAAGCAAGCGGTCAAAAGATAGCCGCCGGTTGGTGCTTCCCAATCGAGCATCTCACCGGCAACAAAAACACCGGGCAAATCTTTTAACATAAGGTTAGAATCGACCGAATCAAAACTCACACCACCGGCGGTGCTAATTGCCTCAGCCAGAGGTCGCGGCGCTGCAATATGTAAAGGTAAAGCCTTAGCCAAGCCGGCTAAAATCTTAGGATTTTCCATATCTTGGCGCCGACAAAATTCAAACAAGAGGGCGCGCTTCAGTTCGTCTTTGCCAAGGCAAGCCTTTAGATGTCGCGAAAGAGAGCGAGTGCCGCGCGGTTTGGAAAGATCGCCCCAGAGACGCTCATAACTGCGGTCAGGATACAAATCAAGATAGATGGTGGCTGCACCGCGCTCACTGAGACATTCACGAATCTTACGAGAGAAGGCATAAACAAGGCTGCCTTCGACGCCATAATCAGCGATAAGCAGTTCACCGCGTTTGCACTCAACGGAGCCGTCAAGACCGGTAAAGGTCATAGAAACCGACTTAAGCGGTGCGCCCGAATGTTTCTTGAGCAGATGCTCACTCCAAGAAAGCTCGAACCCACAATTGGCACTTTGCCAAGGCATAACTTGCACGCCCTTATCGACAAGCCAACTCACCCAGGCACCATCAGAGCCAAGCTGCGGCCAACTAGCGCCACCCAAGGCCAAAACTACGGCATCGGCTGCCACCAAAAACTCACCTTGGGGACCGGCAATCCTGAGATGAGGCACAGTTTCTGCAAAACCGAGAAAGCGGTGCCCAACATGCAAACGCACGCCGGCACTGCGCAAACGATGCACCCAAGCCCTCAAGAGAGGCGCCGACTTCATTTCGGCAGGAAAGACACGACCAGAGGAGCCAACAAAGGTGGTGATACCAAGTTCGTGCACCCAATTGCGCAAAGCCTCGGGCTTGAAACAATCAAGAAAAGGCTGCAAGCAATCTTGCCTATCAAAATAACGACTGCAAAACTTCTCAAAGGGCTCGCTATGGGTGATATTCAAGCCGCCCAGCCCGGCCCGCAAAAACTTTCGCCCCAAGGTGGGCATGGCTTCGTATACATCAACAGATAAACCGGCTTTACTTAGCTCTTCTGCGGCAATAAGTCCTGCTGGACCGCCTCCGATCACAGCTACGGTTTTGGCTTTACTGCTTGTCGCTTCGATGGGCGCAGCAACGGCGCCTTCCTTTTTGTTTCTCTCAGATTCGACCGACTTACTCATGCGCCAATTTTAGCGCGTCAATCTGCAAAATTTGTCAGCGCTTAAAATAGTTGCGTCTGTTACTATGAAAATATGACGAATCTCAAGAAGCTTCCAGCTCTTTCATCTCTGTTTGCTGCATCAATAAAAGCACCAGCATTCATTTTTGTGCTGCTCGTTGCCTTAGCTGTGCCTTCGCCAGCAAACGGCGAACCAGAGACAGTACCAAAGACAGCCCCCAATGAAGAAAAGACTAAGGATGTGAGCGTAAGCAGAGCTTACATTCTTAAAAAGCTAGGTTTGGCACTACTTAAGTGTGGACGAACAAGCGAAGCTCTTGAAAAAATCGACTTAGCCTTCTCACTAGATCCATATAACAGCGACCCATGGCAAACCAGAGCCTACATATTGAAACAATGCGAAAAGCCAAACGCGACACCAATAGAAACGAAACGACGTGAAACTGAAATCGATAGCAATAACTATAAACTTGCTAAAGAATTTTATGATAAGAACGCCTACAAACAAGCTATCGAATATTGCAACAAGGAGCTAGAGACGCCAAAAACTTCAAAAAATCCAAAAACATTTAGACGGTCTCGCGTGGCTCTCAAGCTGCGAGGGCTTTGTTACTTAGCAATCGGCGAAGAAGAAAAAGCGATGACAGATTTTGAGCACTATGTCGATCTATCCGCTCTTAGCCGTTCTACTGAAGCGACAAAGCAGTCAGCAACAAAGTCCTCAGTAGCAGAGCAGCCCATAGACGATCTACCATTGAAATTGCAGCTATCTTACAAGTTCAAGTCGGTTCTACAAAACCAGCTGCGACTTGAAAAGTTATACAGCAAAATGATTGAGCTAAATGACTTTCACGAGGAGGCTTCCTTCGAGCGTGCTATGCTTTATCTCGGTAAAGGTGACCTAAATAGCGCAGCCTGCGATTTTGAGCGTTATTTTTTATACGGTGGTTTCTATCACAGACTGGATGCCCTATCATGGTCAATTTTCTGCAATAAAGCACTGAAGCGAGAGGCGAAACTGAAAGAACTGCTCAACTATAGATACAGGCTAAGATATTTTGCAACCAAACCGGAATTGCTCTTTCTGCAAGATAAAAACTTCACCGCAGAAGAACTTGTAGCAGTGAGTACTGATGAAAAGGACCAAATAGCGAGAGGCACTATCGCCGGTATGGTTCTAGCTCAAAAAGGAAATCTAGAAGAAGCAGCAAAATATCTGCAGAAAGTGATTGAAACTGCCCCAGATACCTCAGCCGAATATTTCGTCGCAAAGAAAGAGCTAGAGCGCATCAAGAAATAAAGAAAAACTTGCGCCGAGGACCTCTATCTATAAAGTTATGCCTGCTACCATATGGCAATGAAATCGCAAGAAGTTTCCCCTAAATCAGTGTCACTCTTGAAGCAGCGCATCGGCAAGGTTTTGTCGTTATTGCTTGCTGCAGCGGTAACGATCTCTTTATCTACCGAGAGCGCAGTTTTGGCTGATGCCCCCAAAACGGTAGAAACCCAGGTTGAGCAAAACTGCAAACAAATTGCAGCTCTAAATAAAGCAGGCAAAAGAAAAGCAGCAGAACAGCTGGCAGACAAGCTAATAAGCGAAAATCCAAAGGAAAATCGCTACAGACACGAAAAAATTGAGATCTTGCATGACCAAGAAAAATATGATGCAGCGCTGAAAGAAATCGATATTTGCCTTAAGCAAGATGCTAATGATCATATTGCCTATTTTTGGCGCAGCGACATATTCTGTCACCAGAATAAACTTTATGAGGCGCGCGTAGCTATAAACAAGTGCATACAATGCAATCCGCGCTACGCTCCCGGTTATTCTCTTAAAGCCAGTTATGAATACCGAGCGGGACACTACAAACTGGCGATTTCTTATGCTGAACTGGCGGTCAAGTATGACCCCAAAAGCGAGAACAGCTGGAATAGTATCGGGCTTTCCTACTTAGAAATGGACGAATTTGAAAAGGCGACGAAAGCCTTTGAGAAGGCTCTTGCCCTGAATAAGACCTCAACAATGTTGCTCAATAATGTATCGATGGCTCTCCTCTACAGCGGACGCAGCAAAGAAGCCATGGAAAAAATCAATCTCGCCCTAAATATTGAACCTCGCAATCCCTATCTCATTCAAAAAAGAGCAATCATCAACCATCACAACGGTAAGTTGAAAGAAGCTTTGGCCGATATGAACAAGGTTATTCAGCTGCGCCAAGAAGCTTGCGGCGAAGACTATTCTGCAAGAGCAAGCCTTTATGTAGACCTGAAAAACTATGATGCAGCCATTAGCGATGCTAAAAAATCACTGCAACTCAAAAAAGACTACACTCAAGCCTATTACAATCTCGCCCATGCACAGTATTTTAAAGGCGACTACAAAGACGCTATTGCCAATTGCACTAAAGCTATAGAGCATGATGAAACAACGAGCAGCGCCATAAAATTGCGCGGACTCTGCTATCAAGCAATTGGCGAAGACGAAAAAGCCTTGAATGATTTCGAGCGCTTCACAGCTGCCTTTCATGATGCCGAATCTTACAAAGCCCGAGCACAGATAGCAGCCAAACAAGGCTATTTCGAACAAGCAGCCGACGACCTTTCGGCGGTGATGCCGTTTTCCACAAGCATGAAGGCAAATCCGAAAGAGTACAACCGTCTGCTCAATCTATACAACCGCATGATCTCATCAAAGCTTGCCGGAAACGAAACTTACTTTGATCGTGGCATGGTCTATTTCGTTGCCGGTGAACTGAAAAATGCCGCAAGTGACTTCGAACAGTATTTGAAGGGAAACAAATGCCAGGGTAAAAACGCACTCTCTGCTGCAACCTGGGCGGTATTTTGCCATCAAAAACTAAAGCAAGAGGCAGCCGCTAAAAGCTTGCTGAGCTACATAAAAGAAACTGAGCCCGCCCTAAGTAAGAGCCCAGAGCTTTTGTTTTTGCGTAAAGAAATAAGCGCTGAAAAATTGATGGACACGAGCAAAGACGCTCGCGCACTATCGTCTAAAGGCACTCTAGTTGGTTTAGTGCTTGCCGAAGAAGGAAAACTAGAGGCGGCATCTGGTTATCTATGGAAAGTTAAACGCATGGGCGATCAACATATGGACGAGTACTTCGTAGCCCTGAAAGAGCTGGACCGGCTCGGGCCGAGGGGGAAGAGAGAAAGCGGAAGAGGACAGTAGTGCTTGAAGTCAAATATGTGAGAATGACAGGGCAGAAGAGCCTCAAGATGGCAGAGAGATTTACGATCTAATTCATACTAACAAAATCGAATTCTAAAGATCCGATTTATCTGCGGCTTTAGCCTTACCGGTTAAGGTCAATCTAACTACTTCGCAATAGTTTGATTCTCAACAATCTCTGCGCCTTCGCGTTTGATGATTCTACTAAGCACAGAGCCGTCATGATTGAGCTTGCAAGTCAGTTGAGGTCCAAAGAACTCTGCGTAAGTATTCTTGGGCGAAGCACCCAGGGTAATCCGCCGCTCATCTCCAAGCGTAATATAGGAAAATCTCATTCCGTTGCCGAGACTAGTCGACGCCATGTTTAATGAGCTGTCTTCGCCGGAACGACCCAGGCTCAGAGAACTGATACCGGAATCAATATGCGCTAAGTAACACGCACTCTCATCCTTATCCAGTAAATTGATCTCAATCCTCCTTTCCTTTGCGGGTGCCGACTGTTGAGAAACTCTCATCAACAGTTTAAGTTTGTTGTCTGATGAAGACAGAAGAATTCTCGGTTCACCCTGGTCAAGAGACATCGATATTCTTGATGCACCTTTGGAGTCAACAACGCTTAAAGAACGACAACTAAGATTGGAAAAAGTTGGACTTAGACTAAGCATCGACCAGAAAGTTCCAGCACCTATTGCAGCGCCAACTAAAGCTGAAAGCAAGCAAACATAGACTATCTGCATACTAAAACTCCTTACTTAAGGTCGCAACCAACGTCAATAATACCTTGATGGCTCTCCTGCAAAAAACTGTTCACCGAGACAGAGCCGTCCAGATACTAGTTAGGACAAATCAAAAGTATGATAATGTCGAACTTCAACATTGCCTAGCTACCAAAGAATGAAGAGCCAACCTTGTAATTCTATAGCCAATTTACTTTCGCGCAATCAGTTCAGACTCATTGCAACAAACCGAACCAGGAAGTGCGAAAAAGAATGGCACTACTTGAGTATCAAGGTCTCTTGGAGCACCCTGGGATTTAAAATAGGGATATGTAACAAGCGGTTGAATAGACCTAACAATCTCTGTGCTTTCTTGCTCCAAGTGCGCGCTCTCTTCAGTTGCATCTTTATACTTGCTCGCTGGCGTCTCTCTTTTTATCCATGCCTCCATCTCTGCGTACTTTTCATCAACGACATCAGCATGAAGTCCGAGCAGATCAGAAAGACGCATAGAATCGAACATTTGCTTGGCATGCCTAGCTTCTTCAAATCTTCCTTCCGAAAGAAGAATAAAGGGTATTCGAAAACTATAGTCTGGCCCAAAGAGAATACACAAATTAAAGTCATAGGCCGCCCTGGCAGCCAGGTCAATAAGAGCCGGTCTATTCGGAGCCTGATTAATCAACCAGTTTCCTGCCTTTTGTATCTCCTTAACCAAAGAGCGAACCTGGCCTCTCACCTCAGAGGGATCTAACTTCTCAGTAGTCTTCTCACTAGCCTTGGGTAACCGAGCAAACTCTGGGTGCAACCGTAACAACTCCTGCAATTCTCTATTCCAGTTTTCTCCTTTGACAATAAATGGGTTTAGCAGAGTCCGAGCATAAGCTTCCCAATCTTTTTCATCCACTGACTCCGGAGCAATTCGAACCTTAAACTCTGTTTTCACCAACGGAACGGGATTCAGAAAGAAACGAGGGCAGCCCACTTTAAAGAAAGGAGTTGTAATAATCAAAGTTCCGGTTGAAAGTGGGCACCACGGCAAAATTTCCTTTTGAAATCGCTTGTATTCTCGCTCTATTCCGATATCGATATAAACCAAAGCAGGCAGATAATACATCGAGTCTAAACCGTTTACGTAGCTATTACCAGAAGCGGAAACTAAGGTTGTTACTAGGAGAAAATCCGTGCCAGGCTGCCTGTAGAACACACAACCCTCTTTGCTCCAGCCTTCCGATGTCAGCTCTTCTTCCAACATTCGCTGACAAGATTTCTTTAGCTTTTGAGTTACCATTCTTACCCCTTTAGGAGATAAAAGGCGGGATTCACCGAGACAGAGCCGCCCAAGAATTGGCCAGGACAAGTCAAGAGTAGCAGAATGTCGAACTTCAACATTGCCTAGCAAAAAAAATGTAAAGCCACCCTCATGATCTATCAGCCAAATCGCTTTCGCGCAATCAGTTCAGGCTCATTACAACAAACTGAACCAGGAAGTGCATTGAAGAATGGGATCGCTCGACTAGGAAGATCTCCTGGAGAGCCCTCAAACTTGAAATAGGGATAAGTAACCAGTGGTGGAATAGTCCTGACAATCTCTACGCAGTCTTGCTCCAAGCGCGCTGTCTCTTCAGTTAGCGAATTATACTTCCTCGCTGGCGTCTCCTTTTTTATCCACGCCTCCATAGCTGCATACTTTTCATCAACGACACTGGCGTGCAGACCGAGCATGTCAGATAGTCGCATAGTGTCAAACATTTCCTTGAGATATTTAGCTTCTTCAAATCGTCCTTCCGAGAGAAGAATAAAGGGTATTCGAAAATTAAAGTCAGGACCGAAGAGTATGCATAGATTGAAATCATAGGCGGCTCTAACGACCAGGTCGATAAGAGCCGATCTATTTGGAGTCTGTTTAATCAGCCAGTGTCCTATCTGTTCAACCTCCTCTGTCATACAGCGAATTTGTGCTCTAACTTGAGTAGCATCCAACTTCTCAGAATTCATCTCACAAGCCTTGGCTAAACTAGCCAGACCTGGGTGAAACTGAAAAGCCTCCTTTAATTCTGCAATCCAGTCCTCTCCTTTGACAATGCAAGGCGCTGAATTAGTGGCACAAAAGGCCTCCCAATTACTCGTATCGATCGACGGCCATGGCACATCTTGCGGATAGCCCAGCGCTGGCTCTGGAAAAGGAGTTAGGAACAGCCGAGGGCAGCCCACTCTAAAATAAGGAGCTGTAATAACAATAGTCCCGGTTGAAAGTGGACACCATGGCTTAATAGCCTTCTGAAAGCGCTTGTACTCTCGCTCGATCCCAATATCGATGAATACTAGGGCGGGCAGGTAATAGATCGAATCTAACCCGCCTACCCAGCGGTTACCCGAGGTGGAAACGAAGGTTGCGGCTAAGAGAAACTCTTTACTAGGCTGCCTGTAGAACACACAACCTTCTTTGCTCCAGCCTTCCGATGTCAGCTCTTCTTCCAACATTCGCTGACAAGATTTCTTTAGCTTTTGAGTTACCATTCTTACCCCTTTAGGAGATAAAAGGCGGGACGTATCCGCCCTCCGAAGTATCAAAATACCTCTAACTCATTGTACCCATCGGTATGCTACTCGGAACAGTTGCATGGGCAACGGAAAGCTGATGGAGCATATTGCATTACTCACCAACAATCACAAATGGCTGCACTCTTCGATACTTTAGGGAGCCTCCTAAACCCATTTCCAAAGCTGGATAGGCGATTCACCGGGAGTCGGTAAAGGTCAACGCCGCGAGCGGTGACGAATCCCTCGGTTGTCTTAACTTCAACCCATGAACCATCTCCAAACTCCCAAGGCGGATCGAGGCAGAAATCCTAAAGACAAAAATTGATTAGGCTGTGATTGAGACGCTGTAAATCAGTACATGCAAAAACAATTCAAGCACTTCACCAAATACCAAGCTTGGCTCTTAGCCACTGAGTAGAACGCGGGAACGCCTGCATAACTGCTTTACTTTGAGAATCATTCACGTTATCACCGATGAGGGCTCCAGTAATCTCGGAACAGGCTTCCATAGGTTTCAGATAATATGTATTCTCAGACCGAGCTTCTTCATTCATGGCGGCGATATCGTCTTTGTGCTTCAACAAGAACTCAGCATTAAGCGAAAGACGCATGAGATCATCTATACCGTGTCCCATTTCATGAATGGCACAATGATAGATGGACTCATCAGTAAATGGCTCTTGCAGCTTGGTTGTGCCTCTAATCATCGGTCTCTCAAAGAGTCCGATATCTGGTCCCCCGTTGTCTCTATGATAGGTTTGCCCACCCATCTCACCGATCACACTTTCTGTCCCATCAGCCTTCGCTTCTATATCTTTGTGACCCGGCCATCTATCCATACTATTGGGCGCTACTGTAAATGTAGCGCCACTCTCGCTCAGCATCTTGTAGTAAGGCGCTCTAACTTTGCGAATCGCCCGTTTTACTAGTTCGACAGTGCGCGCACTCACAGGCGAATGACCATACTGAGGAGGAGTGATAAACACGCGATCTATAAAAGCCTCCTGCCCTGGAGCAGAAACCACCTTCTTTGCTGCCGGCAAAACTGATGAATATCTGCTGGCAACCAGCGGATCAATTCGCACCGCCTGGTGAAAAGCAGTCTGCGATTCAGGACTGGTTGGGTACTTACTCATGAGCTGACAGTATGTATCAAGAGCACGACGCTGGTCACCGCATCCTGTAAACGCATAAGCCAAATACAAATAGACAGCTGGCTGAGCTGCACCTTTGGCAGTGACGATGCTAAGGTGTTGCACGGCAGTGCGATAATCGCGACGTCCGTAGGCGGCGAGACCGTCTTTCAGCGACTGTTCACTCTGAGCCATGACCGGTAGACTCAAAAACAGCAAAGAAGCTAGAACGATGACCCTACAACATTTTGAAACACCTGGAATCAACTATCTAGACCTCTGAGAGTTGCTTAGCAAAAATTTCACGAACTTCCATCAAGATCTGCCCGAGCTTGTTCTTGCCACTGCCATCACCACCGTCGCCCCAGTAACTATCTTTTGATGTATGCTCAACCAAAAGGGCATCGCCTGTCGACAACAAAATCTTTCTCAATTCGTCGTGCTGGCTAAACTTGGCTAGAACAGCCTTCTTCATCAACTCATCCTTCACTTCTTCCCAATCTCTTCTAAGAACATGCAAGCGACTGCGACCCATTCTCGCAGCTACCATCGGTGACTTCTCAGATCTTATTCTCTCTTGATAGTCTCGATTGTCAGGAAACTTCTGAGCTTGAAAGTAGTGCTCTGTGGTCAACCATTTCTTACCGTCAAGCTCGAAGGGATACCTGGCAAAGTTCGAAAAGCAGCCGTAGGCATCCTTGGTGCTGTAGAAATTGATTACTTCCTTATTCACTACGCCAAAACCCCCAAAAGTGCCTCAATACCTACGGAAATCGCCACTTCTAAACTATCCCCTTAACCAGCTTTGTACCAGGTATTTCCAGAGTTATAACTGTTGAGTAAATCACAATTGGCAACAAAAGCAAAGATGAAACCAAGCAAGCCTGCATTCTAGAAAAGCCAAGCCGGCTAACTACTGCCACTTGCTCCGTTGGCGTTAAACTTCTAAGTGAGGCCATCCACCTAGCTCTCCTTACAATTACAAAAGCCCACGCGAAGCAAACCAACAATCCCTATCTTACTACTTATCCAGAGCGTGCCATAATTAACAGACTAATCACCGCAACCTTCCAGACATGGCAAAGATTCGCTTTTCATCTATCAGAAAAGTCAGGGCGTTAAGCCTGAGCCCTCTACTCGCTCTTGCCTGCGCATACCTGGCACTTACTACAGTCAATGCGCAAACCATAGACACCAAGAGCACCACTGGCTGGCTAGTTGTAGGCAGCGACGGCAAGCACTATCCAGAGACGATCTCAGATAGTCTCAATCAAGACAAGGGCGGGAAGCTTCTTGAGTGGCGAGTCTCGCGGGGACTGAAAGCTATGGCGCTTGCCAAAGCTGTTGCAATTACCGATTTGAAATCGATCGACTTCGACATCTGGTCGAAAAACGATACATTAGTTGCCGTCCAGATCGAAGATCAAGACAAGGCAAGATTTCATGCACCGGTTGTTCTGCAAGGCGGTAAGTGGAAGCACGTCACGCTTTCGCCCCGCGACTTCAAAATAAACGACGATTCGCCGGTGAAGAAAACTGCAGTTCAACCGGAACAACTGGGAAACATCTTGAGCTTTATAGAACTAGGCGGTGCATTGAAGGCAAAAGATGCCAATGTTCTGCGCCTAGATAATTTGCATTTGGTCAGAGGTAATCCAGCAAAAGCGGTATCGGCACCAAGCGTAATCACAAAGCCAGTGACAATAAACGCTAATCTGGCAATAGACAAGCCCCTCGATATAAACCCGGGCGGCAAGCTCACTATAACAGCCAAGCAGCTGACACTGCGCGCGCCCGTTACTGTCGACGGAGGCACGCTTGTGATAAATGAAGCTCGACTAAGCGCCGAAGGGCGCATGCCTCACGATCTATCAATAAATGTCAAAAACGGCGGGCAAATCATAATGACCAATGCCGTTTGGCTTTCTTCGCAAATGACCTCTCTCAATCTCGAAAACGCTAGTTCAGCTGAGTTCAACAATGTCAGATTCTCTGGCTCAGGCTTGACCGTCGAGCTTAAGCCCGGAAACAAAGTCGAACTAAAAAAGGTAGAAAATCTTGGTGAATTTGTCATTTCACCCGGTGCCCGAGTCAACGCTTACGATAGCAAAGGACTGCTATTCTGGCTCATTTTCAACAAAGAAAATCCAACTAAAATTGAGCTTCCACAAGAGCCCAGTGTCAAAGATTGGTTAGCTCCGACCTCTGCAAAATTGGACATACACATCAGACAAAGCTCAAACATAATGTGGGGTCTTGTGGTCGATTCCGGCGCAAAAGTGCATCTCAACAAAACCAATTTGCGGGCTGTCGGTATGCTGTTTACCAAACCTGGCAACTATGCAGTTACAGGAATTCGAAACAACTCAACGGCAGCCTTTCCGGCTAGCCTGGTGGACCGGCACGTCGAGCTCAGCGGCTCGTCGGTGCAGTCATGGAATTTCTATCCAAGTTCAAGAACCCATCTTAGTTTGAGTAAATGCTTATTCGGAGAACTAATCGCCTTCGGCGACGGCGAGGCAAACATTACTGACTCTACCTGTGATGGCAGCGGCGGTTATATCGGCGCCCATCATTCATCCAGAGTAAAGCTGACAAATTGTCAATTGCAATGCCCTATTGTCTCTTTTGAACAGTCTCAAATCTTATTGCAATCATGCCAAGCCAGAAGCGCAGTGAGCGCTTCCGGCCAATCGAAAATAAAGATAACCGCCAGCAACTTGGCGACATCACCACAAAAGCTCGATCAGGCTCAGATTGAAATAGTTCGGCCAGTGGTACAGAAATAGTCAAAAGACAACAACTCAACTAAAGCTCTGCAACTCTGCGGCTACGGCTTCAAGACACACAATGAAGGCTGAGAAGTTGCTACAAAAACGGCTAAATCTGCTCCTTTCCTGTCAGCTAATACCCAAGGATGAGTAGCGAAAGTTTGCTGCACCAAAATATCTCCTGGCTCTATACTGCCGTAGGACTTTCTGTGACCATTAAAATCAAGCCAAAAAACGTCGATTGGCTTGCTTGTTCTATTAACAAACTTCAGCTTTGTAGGAACATCTGATAACTGAGAGCGTAAATTTAACTCCTCACTAAGAGGCAGAGATCTGATCTCGGCATAGGGCTTCATACGCACCGGGCGGAGACTGCCAGCATAGATCTTCTCCATTAATTGAAATGCCTCTGGATCATAGCTTCGAAGCCATTCCTTACCCTTTTGAGGTACGGGGGAAATCTTGCCTACATCACCAAGACCGCCAAAGTACCACATTGAAAGTTCAGCAAAATACTCATCATAGTTGGTAGTGGCGTAGGCACCCTTCCAAAGACCCCTTCCCATCGAGCGTTTATACTGGTCCTGCCATAGCCGCCTAATGTTGTCATCCAATCCGTACGCCAAGATCGTATGAGCAAATTCGTGCACGCAAATACTTCCGGGACTGCGTCTTGCGAAATATCGATCTTCAGGAAGTCCAAGCAGATTCTCCTCACCGCAAGATGCGAAGAGACCACCAACCCCGCGCGTGCGTGCATCAATATCTTGATCACCATCAAAGGGTTTTCCCTTCTTTGATCTATGTTCAGGAAGATCTGAAGTTGCTTGGTTCTTGCCTATAACGTGCAGTTCAGAACCCGACTCATTTAAATTTGCTACAACATCGGGAACACTTTGAAGCATACAGCCAAGAAGCTGCTTCGCTTTATACAAAGCAGCATCAGAGACCACCTTGGCTGACTTTATTGGAATGCCATAACAATCGATTTGCTTTTCAAAGAATCCTACTTCTGGCGGATTAATCTGTTTTATCTGTCCTTCACAGGCAGCTCTATCGACACAAACTAGCATCCCTAAATAGAGTCCGATTGCAAATCCCCAAACCAAATTCTTTTTCATCGGCAGCACCAAGGAACTCTAAGCAACTAATAAGTATAATACACGAGCCTTGGACAAGTCGCCGTCTATCAAACCCAAAAACACAGCCAAACCAAACGAGCAGGGCTAGATTAGAGCCTAATATCGATCTGATGGGATACTTTCTATTTCTCCTCCGCTGGCGGCGGCACAGACAAACTGCGCACTAGCCCACGGCGGAAAAGCTCTCTATCTGCCTTTAGTTTCAACGATTTAGCCGGCACGTTGACGATAAGATGCCAATCGGTGTACTCAGTGCTGCGTCCTTTATCCATCATAAAAAGACGCAAGTCTACTTCATCTTTCATGATATCGAAACTCTTCTTGGTCCATGGCCAACACTCAAATGTGGTTGACTCGTTCATTTTGTCAGTGCCGTCGATTATCTGAAAGTCGCTGGTCAACTGGTCTATAAATGGATTTGAAATGCTTCCTAGTGAAACAATTTTGACAGCTTTACGATAGAGCAAACGCTTGGGATTCTGAGTGCCGTTGGGCAAGAGAGCCGGTTCCATGCCTTTCAAGATATAAACTTTCAGCTCAAACGGGGTGCCGTATCTTTCGCCCACCGCCTGCACTTCATAATAAGAGCCATCTAGCTTGATACTTTTGATCTTAAGCTCTGATGCCTCTTTCAAACGAGTGGCTTTATCATCATGCTTGAGATTGCCTTTAATCAAGCTCTTGTGCTTGCTCAAAAATTCGGTCACTTCTTTGAATTCTTTTTTGTTATAGATAATCTCAAAGCTGGTACCGTTCTTGTAAGGCTCTTTCACAGCCAATACCAAAATCTGATTAGGCACCACGCCCTCTGTAGTAGTAGCCACGACATAGTCTTTGCCATTGAGCGAAAATGCGCTAAGCAATCTAGCCTCAAAAGCGTCATTCTGATTATCTTTGAAGCGCACCCAACCTGCTCGCTCTTCGCGCAAGACGCGCGCTTGCAAATCTTTCGAAACTTCAACCGGCGTCTCTTTAACGTCTGGATTGAGCACTTGTTTCAGAAAAAGACTGCAACCGGACAGACTGAGGCTGCACAGCGAAATTACCAGTAATTTGCACCAGTTCCGACTGTTTCTAGACATCATATTTGCTTTAAACCGAAACTACCCGGTCTCCGCCTCTTACTAAAGCAGTATCAAGGGCTTCAATAGCACATGCTATCAGAAGATCGTATTCGCTTGCATGCTCGGGGAAAGTTGCCACACCAACCGATGCTGTCACCGAAAAATTGTGCCAGTTATGCACTATGGCCTGATTGCCAATGCGCTGCCGCACTCTTTCACCCACAAGAGCAGCCCCGGCTGAATTGGTCTGGGGCAAGATGACGGCATAATTGGCTTCGCTGTACTTGCAAGCGACATCGACCTCGCGCAGAGCACCGCGCAAAGCGTTTGAAACGATCTTGAGCAGAGCATCGCAAGTAAGCTGACCATATTGCCTGAAGAGATCGTCGAAAGAATCAATCGAAACCATAATCAGCGAAGCTGGATGCTTATAGCGCTTGGCTCTAGCTAATTCAGCCTTCAGTTCTTTGATAAAGGCGCGGTGGTTGTATAGTTCGGTAACCGGGTCTAGGAGGGCGAGCTTTTCGATGTCTTCACCGCGCGCCGCCGCCAAAGAGACCTGCTGAATAACCAGAGCAGTCTGCTTTTCATAGTCGCGTACTCTTTCCAGAACAGCCGAATTAGCCTGCAAAGCCTCAGCCAACTGCGGTCTGCTTTTGCGCAAATCAGATATCACCCGAGTAAACAAGGGTTCAACAGGTTTGACTTCAGCACCGGGCTCGTTAGCCATATAGCCTCCCGCTATTCAAATACCAACCAGAGACTAATTTACCGCACTTTCAGAGCAAACGCGACAGCTTACTTCCTTTTCTTGCCTTTCTTATGTATGTGCAGACGCTTGATTGGCTTAGATTTTTCCACATGTCTTTCGATAATATCTTTGCAGTCAGCCTCTGTAACACCGCCATAGCAAACGCCATGGCTCTCCACCGAAACCACCGGACCATGCTTGCAGAGCCCCAGACAGTCCGACTTCTTCACTTTCAATATATTATCGAGCTCACATTTTTCAATGGTCTTGCGCAAGACTTTCAGCACATCTTCAGAATCTAGCCTTGAGCAGTGCTTTCCCTCGGTGCAGACCAAGAGCCGGGTGCGCTCTTTCTTTTTGCATTTACCGCCGGGCTTATGGTTTTTGCTGAAACTAGAATGAGGCACCGCTGTGATTCCTAAAGTACGACCGCATGGCGTTATTCTAGCCACACTTGAGAGAATGGCAAGTGAATCTTCTCTATTGACAATTAAATTATCTGTAAAGAGCCCAAATCAGGCAAAGGCAGGCAGTTCAGCAATTTTATGTTGATGCTCTATCTTGAATACCTTAAGAAAGAAACCAAGTTCTGATTCAAGCGTATAGATTATGTTTTCGGCTTTTCGAAAGCCATGCTGCTCGCCTTCATAAGCAATATATACAGTAGGGATACCTTTTGCCTTTAGCGCTTTGACCATGGCTTCGGCTTGGTTGGGCGGTACGACTTTATCTTCCAGCCCCTGAAAGAAAATGACCGGACAAGCAAGCTTATCAATGTGATTGATGGGCGAGCGAGATTGATAAACCGCTTTGCTAAATGGATAAGCTCCCACCAAATTATCCAAATAGCGACTCTCAAATTTGTGGGTATCACGCAGTAAGGCTTCAAGATCGCCTATACCGTAATGACTGGCACCAGCTTTGAATACATCGGTGAAAGTAAGAGCAGCAAGCACAGTGAAACCGCCGGCACTGCCCCCCGATATGGCCACAGCTTGCCGGTCGGCCTTGCCGGCGGCAGTGAGATATTTCACGGCATTACAGGCATCTTGCACATCGACTACGCCCCAATTTTGATTGAGTCGTTTTCTATATTCGCGCCCAAAGCCGGTGCTGCCGCCATAGTTGACGTCAACAAAGGCGAAACCTCTCGAGGTCCAGTATTGCACCGCCAGCGAAAACAAACTAGAGGCACAACCGGTCGGCCCACCGTGACATTTGACAATCAGAGGCGGCAGGCTGCCTGTAGGTGCATCAAAGTCTTGATTGACCGGAGGATAGTAGAAAGCAAAGGCGGTTTTGCCTGCCTCGGTGGGAAACTCAATCACCTCTGGACTGGAAAGATAGCCGCTTGGCGGCAGACCGGCCGCTCCGGACTTTATGGTCTGAAAGACAGCCCGCTCTAGGTCGTACTCCACCACGCTGTTGGCAATCTGTGCCGAGCCGGCCAGCATACAAACCCGCTTGTCGCCGCCTGTCAGATAGGCAAACTCGGTGTACGGAGCCTCAATGGCAAACACTCGCGACTTGCTTACATAACCAAGCATGTCTTCGCCTTCGAAAGCCGGCTCGATACGCACCAAACGCCAGATGCCATGATGGTTGTAAGCGACCACCAGGCAGTCTTCAAGAACGGCATAGGTAGACTGCCCGAAGACCCACATCGGCAAACCGCATTCGCTTCGTCTCAACAAATCGAGTGCGACGCCCTCGGCACTGGCTTCAGGCCCCAAAACCGGCACCGGTTCAAGCTCGTAGAAATCTTTAAGGGCATAAAGCTGCCAATAACCACTCTGGTCGGCCACAAAATAGAGCGTGCCGTCCGCTCCCCATTGGGGTTGAAAGACTGAAACATCAGCCCCACCAAGCACTTTGCGATGATTGGTGATGGAGCCGTCTGCACCGACTTCGGCTATGAAAAGAACGCTTTCGTCCCAAGGCATATTGGGATGCTTCCAAGCCATATAAGCAAGCTTTTTGCCGTCTTTGCTAAAGCGCGGGGTAGAGAAAAAGTCGTAGCCACAAGTGAGCATCATCGGCTCTGCCAATTGGCTGCCCGGCACAGCTGTTTTTTGCTCACCAGCTTCGGCCCGGTTTGGCACGGCAATCGAAGCCAGATAATTTATGGGCTCGCAGGCGAGACCCTCCAAACCGGGCGCATCAGTCAAATCGACGCCGGTATGATCTTCCACAACGGCAATCAAGCCGCCCTGCCTGGGGTCGAAAACCAGGTCGGCAAAACGCATGCCCTTTGCCCCGGTTACCGCCTGAAAGTCAGCCTTTTCGCCACTTCCAGCAATCTCATAGATTTGTTGGTCGGCCATGCCGACAGCGAAGACTCGGTCTTTACCCTTGTCAAAACCAACTGTATAAGCACCACCGCCATATTCATGCACCAAGGTGCGCACACTGAACGGGGCGGCGTTGACATCGGCGACTCGGCCATCAGCCCCGCGCCTGACAAGCACTTGTCGACCGCCTTCTTGGGGGCGCCCCTCAAGCCAGTAAAGGGTTTTGCCGTCTGCCCCGTACAAAGGTTGGCTTAATTTCAAAGAGCCCGCCGCCACGTCGGCAGCCGAAATAGGCGATAGCCAAGCGCCGTAAGCCGCCTGCTTTCTTTGGGTTGTAGTTTGTTCAGTCATGCTATATAAATTACTACGTTTATGCCGATATTTATACAGCCGGCTGCTATTCTAATACAATGAAACAAGCTCTAAATAGACCAATCGCAAGAAACCCACGCCACCACAAGCAGTGGCAACACCTAGGGCTATTTGCCTTACTATTTTCTGCTTTTAATGCGCTTATGCTGCCCCTTGCCCAAGGCGAAACCCTGCAGGGCGGAATAGAAGAGCAAGTGCAATTGCCTTATATCAATCTGCAAGCCATGGTGCCGCAGCTTGATCATGACGGGCTTTCTTTCAAAGAGAATTGTATTGAGTTCGACCCTTCCAAGCTTTATTTGCAAAAACAAAACGGCCGCTTCTACATTTTTGGATCGGTGGGCGAAAAACCGACTTGGTTGCTCGATTTTGGCGATAAAGGCGAAGCCGCCGAACAGGCTTTGATGACCATCAAAGGCTATGGTTTTAATAAATACTGCCGCTGCGGCAAAAGCAATTCGATGAAATATTTTCTGATTGACAATCAGGCGCCGCAGGGCATTCCCGAAAGCTTAGTCAAAGAAATGAAAGTACCAGAAGACAGCTTGCCGGTTTATCTCGGCGAAGTAAAAGCCGAGAAAGTGCAAAACAGCTGGAAAGTAGTGCAAGGCCAGAACGGTGATGAATGGATGCTCGACTTTGGCAGTGATGAAAATGCCGCCAAGCAAGCGGTAGAAGTAATCAAACACTATGGTTTCAAAAAACAAGTGTTCATCGGCAGGCCCGGGGCGCCCTTGCAGTTCTTCCGCCAATAAGTATCCTGAGGCTAAGAATCCTTAAATATCTTATTTTAGCTAGAGTAATATCATTGTGCCTGAGAGGGACTGCACAGTGAAAACCATTAAAATTCGGTACTTCGCCATGCTCAGGGAAGAAACCGGCAAAGATTGGGAAGACCTCAAAACAAACGCCTCTAACCTGGTGGAGCTTTTTGATGAGCTGAAAGGGCTTTACCATTTTAGTCTGCCCAGAGAAGCACTGCGCGCCGCAGTCAACAACAGCTTTTGCGATTGGCAAGAACAACTCAAAGATGGGTCGGAAGTCGTACTCGTGCCTCCGGTCGCCGGCGGCTAGACCAAAGAGAGACGGAGAGAGCAACTAAAATAAATGATTAGCTTTTCAATTACCGACAAAGAGATTGACTCTAGTACTCTCAAAGAGAAACTAGGCACAGCTGAAGACGGTGCCATTTTGGTCTTTGAAGGGGTTGTGCGCAATCATAACGAAGGCAAAGCAGTCAAATCACTCTTTTATGAAGCCTGCGAAAGCCTAGCCAGCGCCGAAGCCGAGCGCATCATGACCGAAGCAGTTTTCAAATTTGGCTTGAGCCGCATAGTCTGCGTGCACCGCACCGGTCATCTAAATGTTGGAGATGTGGCAGTATTTGTCGGCGTAAGCACCGGTCACAGGGGCGAGGCTTTTGCCGGTTGTCGCTATCTAATCGACGAAATCAAGCACAGATTGCCGATTTGGAAGAAAGAGCATTATCTGGACGGCAGCCATGAATGGGTGAACTGCAGTCATCATGGACACAATGCCAAGCATGAGCACGGAGAAGTCTCGGTTTGAGTATGCCCCTGATCGATTCTTTTGGCAGACTGCATACATATTTGCGCATTTCGGTCACCGATCGCTGCAACTTGAGATGCCGCTATTGCATGCCCTCAGAGGGCTTACAGTGGAAGAAGCGAGAAGAGTTACTTAGTTTTGAAGAAATAGAAAGGCTCGCCGCAATCTTTGTCGGCATGGGCGTCAATAAGATTAGACTGACCGGCGGCGAACCCATGCTCAGGCGCGACTTTCCAGAGCTGGTCGCCAGACTAGCCAGGCTTAGAGAGTCAGGGCTAAATAAATCAAGGCTAAATAAATCCGGGCTAAATAAATCAGGGCTGAATACTACAGGTTTGAAAGACCTGGCCATGACCACTAATGCCACTTTGCTGGCTGGGCAGGCGGCACTTTTGAAAGAAAAGGGCTTGAGCCACATCAATATCAGCTTAGATAGCTTCAAGCCCGAAAGATTTGAACAAATCACCAGGCTGTCTTGTTTTGAGGCTGTCAAAGCCGGACTGCACGAGGCGATTGCCGCCGGCTTTAGCAAGCTGAAGTTGAACATGGTGGTAATAGCCGGCTTCAACGACGATGAAATACTCGACTTTGCCGCCTTTGCCTCTGAGCACAAGATAAATGTGCGTTTCATCGAGTTTATGCCATTCAAAGATAACGATTGGCAAATAGACAAAGTGGTCACCTTCAAAGAGATGAAAACCACTCTAGATAAGCATTTTCAGCTAAGCCCCGCCAAGCAAGAAGCAGGCGATGTGGCACGCGACTTCGAATTAGCCGGGGGCGGCAGTTTGAGCTTCATCACCTCGATGAGCGAGAGCTTTTGCTCTAGTTGCAACCGACTGCGACTGACCAGCGACGGCTCAATGAAAAGCTGTCTTTTCTACCCAGCCGAAATAAATCTTCGCGATGCCATGAGGCAAAACGCCTCCGATGAAGAGCTTCGGGGTATGATCAGGGGCTGTCTTGCCGGAAAGCCGGAAGCACACCCACCGGCGGAAGAAATTGCCGCCCGGGACAATCGCTCGATGATAGAGATAGGAGGCTAAGCGCCATGCGGGATATTTCCCAGAAAGTAAGCACACTAAGAACAGCCTTAGCCAAGGCTGTTTTGCGGGTGAGCCCTTCTACCATCGAACAAATCAAGAACCATACTTTACCCAAAGGCAACCCGTTGGAAGTGGCGAAAGTAGCCGCTATTCAAGCAGCCAAAAACACCAGCCAGATTATTCCTTATTGCCATCCACTGCCGGTCGACTATGTCGGGGTGGAATTCAACCTGGACGAAGACTGCATCGTCATCAAAGTGACGGTCAAAGCCATCTATAAAACCGGGGTCGAGATGGAAGCTCTGACTGCAGCCTCGGTGGCGGCTTTGACTATTTATGACATGGCTAAAATGGTCGACGATTTGATGCTTATAGAGCAAGTCACCCTAGAAGAAAAACGCGGCGGCAAAAGTGATTATGCCGCCCATGACGGCGACGAAACCACCGGCAAAGGCGAGAAAGAAAGCAAGCAAAAGGCAGCGGTTCTGACGCTGTCTGACAGCCTATCTAGAGGCAAGGGCGAAGACATATCGGGCAAACTGCTCACCAGCGCCCTTGCCGCAGAAGGCTTTGAAGTGGTGGAATACACTATTTTGGCCGATGACGAAGCCGAAATTGTGCCCGCCGCCCGCCGCATTTGCGACGAACTGAAAGCCGATCTGCTGATCACAACCGGTGGTACTGGTTTGGGACCGAGAGACAGAACACCAGAGGCTCTCTCAAGACTGATTGAAAGAGAACTGCCGGGTATAGCGGAAGCCCTGCGCGCCTATGGACAAGAGCGTAATTCTTTTTCTATGCTGAGCCGAGCCGTTGCCGGGCAAAGAGATCGCACCATCATCATCAGCCTGCCCGGTGCACCGCAGGCGGTGCAAGACGGTCTCAAGGTTCTCTTTCCGGTAATTAAGCATGCCTTCAAAATGATGGAAGGCCATGGACATAAACACAAAACGCATGAACACAGCAGCGCCCACGGCAAAAAGTAAGGAGAGAACCACCTTGCTCACCTATGATGAAGCGCTAAAGCTGATCTTGCAAGAATGCGGCAAAGAAAAGCCGAAAACCGAGCTTGTGCCGCTCGATCAAGCGGCTTTTCGTGTATTGGCTGAGCCGCTAAAAGCCCCCTTTGACTTGCCTCGTTTCAACAATTCGGCGGTGGACGGCTATGGCGTCATCGTAGACGACCTGCAAGACTGTGACAAAACGCCGCGCACACTCAAGTTAATTGATACTGTGTCTGCCGGTGACACCAACTGCCTCAGCGAACTAAAGAGCGGGCAGTGCATAAAAATCATGACCGGGGCAGTTGTGCCCGATGCGGTAGAAGCAGTGGTGATGCGCGAGTTTTGCCAAGAAGAAGAAGCCGGAGTAGTAACAGTCAATTGCCGAGCCCGCATAGGCGAAAATATTCGCATGACCGGCGAAGAAATGGAAAAAGACCAGACCGTGCTCGATGCCGGAGTCAAGCTCACCCCACCTGCGCTTGGACTAGCAGCCACGGTCGGCAAAGCCCAAATAAACTGTTATAAACAGCCGCGCATCGCCATAGTTTCTACCGGTGATGAATTAAAAGAACCAGGGCAAGAACTTTCTGACAGCCAAATTTACAATTCAAATTCTTATGCAATCAGAGCCTGCCTAACCGGCATGCACTTCCACAAACAGAGCGGCGCGACTGGCAACAGCTTGGTTTCGTGCCTGCACACAAACGATGACCGCGAGAGTGTTGATGCAACTTTGCAAAAGGCGCTTGAGACAAGCGACGTGATCATCACCCTGGGCGGTGTTTCTATGGGCGACCGTGATTATGTAAAAGTGTCGCTGGAAGAAAAAGGCGTAAGAACAGTTTTTTGGAAGGTGGCAATCAAGCCAGGTAAACCAGTGTATTTTGCAGTGGCGCCCGGCGGCAAGTTTATCTTTGGTCTGCCCGGCAATCCTGTTTCAGCCCTGGTTACTTTTGAATTATTTGTCAAACCGGCGCTAAAGATTTTGCAAGGCGAAAAGAGCGCCGCACCGCATGTAGTATCAGCCCGTCTGCAAGCAGCTCTCAAGAAAAAAGCCGGACGCCTAGATTTTGTCAGAGCCAATCTGGCTGCAAACGACAGCAGCCCGAGCGAACAAGACCAAACCTGGAAACCGCCCTATCTGGCTACACCCACAAGAGGGCAAGATTCGCACATGCTGACCGGCTTGGTCAAAGCCGATGCCCTCATTCATTTTGCCCAAGAGCTTGAATACGCACCGGAAGGCGCTGAAGTGAAAGCACAAATTCTCAACTGGTAGTCCCTAAAGAATTCTGGAGAACTTTGGAGAATTTTGGAGAACTTTGGAAACTTAGATACCGCAATTTTCCGCAGAGAGGCTAGATTTTTGAAAGTTAGACCAGTTGGCAAAATATGGGCAGTGTCATTCTTAATGGCGGGGAATCTTGTCTTTATTTCTGCTGCAACAGAACAGCCGGCTTTGAGTCAAAATGCCGGCTCAAGCACCAACCAGAACGCCAGTAAGACCGAAGCCAAAGCAGTGATGCGCGAGTACGACGATATCACCTCTGAAGAATTTGAAAGCCCCCGCATTCTTATTTTGAAAGCCCAACAAGCCTTGCGCCATAGAGACGTAGACCGGGCCGTCAGCCAGATGGAAAGGGCTATGGCGCTTGCTCCTAAAGATGTGGACGTGCATTATTTTTATGCTCTTTCACTGGAAGCAAAAATGAAGCGAGCCCGCTTCAAAGACGAAAAGACTTTTGGCAATTGCGTTACTTCTTGGCTCAAGCTTTATCGGGGCGAAGTGGGCGACGAGAAAGGTCTGACATTTAAAGGCATGGGTCTGGCTGCCGGTTCTTTCTCTGATGATGAAATGGCTATGCAAGGCAAAGAACACTTGCTTAGTTTGGTTGGTTTCCTGCCCAAAGCCTGGGAATCGGACAAGAAGTATGTGAAAAGAGCAGTGGCCAGCCTAGGGCAGACGAGCCACCATTAGCATTTAAATTGTGAATTATGCTTTATTATCGCTGCTTTGAAAAGCAGCGATAATAAAGCGCATCTGCCATGCTTAAGGCTGCCAATTCTTTATCCTAGTCTTCCAAGGGATCTTTCAGACTGTCCATAACTTCCAAAGCGGCCTTCTGCCCAGCCGCCGACTGAGTATTGACGCCTTCCTTGATAGTGACTAGGAAGCGAGTGCCAGAGCAGAAGAACTGATGCAAAAGTGGTTTCAAGTCGAGCAAACGATCTTGGTGATGGTGAACGAAGCGATCAAGATCTACCGCCACAATTCCGTTTGCATGACTAAGTTGTTGGATAGCCTGATGCAGACCTACACCAGGCACTGAAGCTATATCTCGAAATCGTCCAACCAACTCGAAATTATTAGAATTACAGAACTCATCGATTCGGTCAAACTGCTCAAGACACTTAGTTTCAGATTCACTGCGCGCATATGCAATCAGCCTGACAGGATGACTGAAATTAGCGGCAACAGTCCGAAACCAAGGTCTACTACCAGTACATACACAATCTTTTTCGGCTTCCATAAATCACCCTTGCAACCACCTTGCCAAAGAATACTAAGGAAACAATCTAACTGGAATTACCCTATAGACTGAATTCAGTCGTACAAATGGATGATTACTCAAAGCAAACCAAACGACTAATCAATTGGCCGAAAGCATCCAAATTTCTCTAGCAGACTGCCAATGCAAAGAAAGGTGATTGGACTCAAGCTTGATTGTATGTTTAATTCAAACTCAGATTGAGATTACTTCCACTCTCGCCACTCAGGTCTGGGCAACTCCACCAAGAGCTCGTCTAGACTCTGATAACGGTCTTCTGAGCGCCTAGAGGCTGCTTTGAGGATGATTTTATAGAGCCGCTCTGATAGTTCATTTTTAGGGTCAGAAAGAGACTCAGGCAGATTGAGACCGTTGACATGGGACATGAGCACATTAAGAGGGCTGCCGGTACTAGCGGCTTTTCGCCCGGTGAGCAACTCATATGCAACCAGAGCCAAAGAATAAATATCGCTGCGCTCGTCTATAGTCTCTGATAAGCACTGTTCGGGACTCATATAAAAGTGAGAGCCCAACACCTCACGAGAGCGGGTGAGGAAGCTGAAATTCCCCCGCTCATAACGGGCTAGACCAAAGTCCACGAGAGTATAGACGAACTTTCCCTTTAGATGAGGCTGCATCATTATATTGGCTGGCTTTATATCGCGGTGCACCACACCCATCGAATGGCAATAACTAAGGGCCGAACCGAGCTGCCAGAGAAATTCCAAAACAAAAGAGGCTGGAGATTCGACGTTGCGCTCCAGATAAGCTTCTACAGTTTCACCAGGCAAAAAACGTTGCACCAAATAATACTTGTTGATGCCGAGGTCAAAGCCGCTATCTAACACTTTCACTACACCAGGATGAGAAAGCATGGCTAAGGTACGTCCTTCTTTCAAGAAGCGAGCAATTAGTCGCCCATCGGGCATATGACCGCGACCACGACCGGAGCAATCAGTCTCAAGAACTTTCAAGGCGACAGTCTCGCCTGTCACTAAATTGCGGGCAACATAAAGGGTGCCACTACCGCCGGAGGCAAGGAAATTGAGCACTTCATATTTACCGGCCACTAGTTTCTGCCCAAACAAACCGGTGACAAGCTCAAGACCACCTGAACCGCCTGAAGCACCGGCAAAGGAGATGTCATCGGAAGCGGCCTGCAAGGCCGCTAGATCTGGTTTAAGAAACTCGCCGGATGTATGACTCATCAAGAAATCCAAAACTGGACCCTAAAGCGATTATTTACCCACCGGAAAAGCGTTTGAAACAAGCGCTTATATCGAGAATACGAGTACGCGGTTGTTTCCCGAATCAGCTATAGCCAATTTGCCTTTGTGCAAGTGCAGTCCATAGGGCCAGCAAAGACTTTTGTCGGTTACTTCCTTCCAATTATTCTCACCGTTCTTGGCAAAATCGGGCTGACCAATGACAGCTTGAGCCGGCAAAGCAGCACCCTGACTGGGCAGATTCTCAAAGAGCAGCACCCGATTGTTGGCGGTGTCAGCCACAGCCAAGACACCATCGTCATAACTGACGCCATAAGGAAAACGCAAGACCGAAGGCGATTGCGGTCTATAAGGAAATTCTTCCCAGCTGACAAAATCGCGCTGGCCAAGCACCAAGCTGGCGGCACAATCATCTGACTGCCGCCGAGGAAAGCCCAAGACCCTATGATTCCCGGCATCGGCAACAAATAAAGTCTCGCTCGATGCGCAAATATCATGAGCCCAGCGAAAGCTGGCAGCACCTATGGCGCCGCGATTTTCTTCGGCACAGGCGAAACTATCCTGACCCAAGAGACCATCAAATTTTATTCTCTGCGAAAAATCACGCTTGCTAAGCTTGCTGAAATGATCTAGATAGACCACCCGACGATTGCCTGTATCGGCTATATAAAGCCGGTCTTCCACAAAAGCTAGACCATAGGGCCAGTAAAGACTGCTATCAGATACGGTAGCACCACGATTAGGCTGTGACTGCTCAAGACTATCTTGCCCGATGACAAAGTCGGGGGGCTGTCCATTATCCGGCAACCTAGACCAAACTAAGATGCGGTGATGCCAGGCATCGGCGACAAGCAGCATGCCCTGGTGCATGGTCACACCGGTGGGCAAATGCAAGAGCTTCGGTCCCTCACTCTCAAAGTCGGGCTGCCCAATGACAAAATCGGCTTCACTGTGGCTCTGAGGAAGGTCATCCCCTATCTTCCAGACTAGCAGACGGTGATTGCCTGAATCGCAGACAAGCAAATAATCATCATCAAAATAAACACCGCGGGGACAATAGAGCTGTCCGCGACGAGCTTGCGCATCGGGCAGAGCCATGCTGAAATTGCGGTCGGCACTGGGTGCGGCACCATACCAGCGCAAAGAGCTCGGCGAAAAAGATTTTTGCGAGAAAGAGTTTTGAGAGAAAGCGGTCACTGGGGACGCACCCAAATACGACCTTCCACAATTTTAAGAGGGAAGGGCTCAAGCTGCACCTCAGGGGCGGTCAGACATTCGCCGGTGCTGCGCAAAAACTTAAAACCATGAAAAGGACAAGTGATTGTTTCACCTTCCACTTTGCCGCCATCTAGGGGCAAACCCATATGAGGGCAAGCATTACGAAAAGCGAAGAGCTTGCCCTCAGACTGCATAAGCAAAACACTTTCTTGCAACATCGAATAAACAGCCCCATCATTCATTGTTTCAGCTATAGTCTCAAGCAAAGGACCTTCCACCCAGCCCTTATCTTGATCTATCGAAAGGAAGCCGGACACAGCCATGTCGGTCACTTGCTCTACCCGTTTGATCTGAGGCAGACGAGTTCTCATGGTCTCCTCCACCGCGTCGCGCAGAGTCTGGGCGCTCATCGAACATCCGGCACAAGCCCCGTGCAAGCGCACAAATACGACGTCTTCTTCTACGTCCACCAATTCGATGTCGCCGCCGTGCGAACTTAGATAAGGCTTTACCTGTTCAAGCACTTCGACAACACGCGCTCTCAGTGATGGTTTGATTATTCCGTGCATCGAAAAAAGAGCATAAACAGAAGGCTCTTCCATAGCCTGCAAAAGCAGCTCTTTGCCCCGCTCGTCGGCTTTCACTGCTCTCACCAAGGTTACCAGTCCTTCTTTGTGAAAAGCCTCAAGCGCTTCTTTCAACTTCAAAACTTTCTTCTTTGTTTCTTCGTCAAGATCTTGTGCAGCCGCCAAAGCACTATCGACATCTGCAGCCAGCTTAGCCAACACTTCCGATTCAGACACAGTCAACCTCCAAAAGCCAGGCTAGATTCTATAGACTCTATCGCTTTGCGCAACAGCAAAGCCGAAAAAACCTGGCGCGCCGCCACCTGCATAGCATCACCGGCGGTGCCTTGAAACTGGATGGACAACTTTTGCCTCTCTAGGGCAGAAAGTATAAAGAGAGCACCGGCGGTATTGTCCAGCAAATTGTCTTGAAAGAAATTAGCAGTATATTGACTGAGCCAAACGCCGTCTGCTTCTGGGTTTTCACGCAAAACAGCCAGCGCTCGGTCGCCGCCCTGTAGGCGCTGAGTGACGCGCTCACAAAACTGAGATACGGCAAGATTCAAGACTTCTTCAAAGAGTCGCTTCTCATAGAGTTCCAAGTTATGCCACCAATCCTAGTTCACCACTATCATTTTCTAGCTTCTTCCATTTCTCTCATTATAGTTAAGACGGCTTCGGCGCTATCGCCCTCACCCTTCTCTTCAAAAATTGCCCTGGCCGCATCAAGCGATTGCCGAGCCTGCGCAAAAGCACCAAGATGAGCGAGGGCATTGCCTAAGTTGGCGTGCACACGGGCGAAAGCCAGGGCATCGTCTTCCTGGCGCCGCACCGCCAAAATTTCTTGATAAAGAGCGACAGCCTCAATCAGATTATCTTTGTTGTGGGTGCTAGGCACATGTTGCAAGGCATTAGCAAGATTGAGGGTGGCACTCGACCACATCAGTTGATCGCGCTCACGGTCAAAGACCTTAAGGGCCTCGCGCAGTGCCTGCACGGCTATAGCCGGTCTAACACGCTCTGCTTCTTCGTTCATTGGCATCGACATATAGACAATGCCGAGATTCATCTGAGCAAGACCATACTGGGCAGGATGGTTCTCTTTTCTAAAGTAGAGCAAAGCCCTTTGATAAGAATCAATTGCCTTCAAGAGTCTCACCCTCGCACTGAGGGCAAATGACTGGTATGCAATACCTAAATCTAGCGACAAAGTAGCTTTCATCTTGACGAAGGCTGTGCCATCGAGTACAGCATGAGCTTGCTCCAAATATTCAATAGACTTTTCAAAACCAGCCTGCATCAGATAAGAAGCAGCATCATGATAAATTCGCGCCGCAAACAAAGGCGAAAGTTTAGAGGCTAGCTCAAAAGCGCGGTCGAAACTCTCAAGACTTTCCGCCAGCTCGCCTTGGCCAGCCAAGAAATGCCCCCGTGCCACAAGCAGATAAGCAGCAGCAAGGGCACTCTGCTCTTTAGATTTTAAAGCAGCGGCATGGCTCTGGGTGCAAAGCCCGCTAGATATACCGGTCTGATAAAAAGCCACTGCCGCCGCCAGCTGCTGCAAAAGCTCGGGCATCTCTTTCCATTGATGCGGCGCTTGCGACAAAGCCGAATCGTCTAGCACAAAAGTATTGTAAGCAACAATTGCGGCGGCCCAAGTGTTATCTAAGGCTTTAATAGCAGCAGCAAAATCACCGTCCAAAGCCAATTTATAGAAACGCAGAGTCGGTGCTAAAGCACTGCTTTGAAAATACTCTTCAAAATCTTCGCTGCCCTTGCCCTGCACAAAATCTCTCAAGGAAAGACGATCTGCCTCAGATAGTTCTGACAGTTCAGATAGTTCAGGCAAGAGCAAAGCCTGCGCCGGTCCATCAGCCAAACCCAACAACAGATAGCTATCCTCAGACATTTGTTTCCACCACTAGTGCGGCGTCGGCTTCGTGCCAGACAGCCTTGAATACGCCTTTGATTGCCCGCCCCCTGGTTACTTCATCAATAAAGACACTGCGATCACCTTTGCTGTTGCGGTGTTTCATAAGCAAGCCGCCCGAAGCCTGATTGCGAATCGGCAAAAGAAAGAGCCTGGAATCGCGCATCAGCGCCACCAAACTATCACCGGGGAAATAGCGATTTGCCAGGTGTACTGGAATGACCAAATACCCCTTGCCGGTAAACTCGACGCTGGCTTCCGGCTCTGTTTCTGAATGAGAGTCTGTGCTGGGATCTTGCTTAGGAGCTTGGGCAAGATCTTGTGTAGGTTCTTGCGTAGGCTCTCGTGTTGGCTCCGGCGCTTGCTCTTGTATCGACTCAGTGCCAGCCTGGCTGCCAACAGCTTGCAGCGAAGCATCGCCATATCTTTGCAAAAGCAGACGAGCCAAGTCTTCCATAGACGCTGCCACCGGCTCACTCAAAGGAGCACCGGGCTCGAACTGAGCGGCTTCAATCAGGAAGACCGTCACTTTCTTGGGATAACGCTCTTTCAAAAGCCAGCGCCCAAAAGCAATGGCATGATCAAAACGAAAGGCGTGCATATTGATGCCGGTTAGGGGCGGCGTTTCGACCGCTTCACCGGGCAATTCATAAAGCTCACCGGCCTTACCGCCGCTGCGACAAGCATCGACAAGAACCACTTCGCTAGCGCCTTCCATGGCAAAAGCCACGTCCATACCGGCGGTGCCGCCATCGGCCAAACGCATGCGACTGGGAATGCCAAGTTCGAAAAGACGACGCACCAAGATCGGGCCGACACCATCATCGCCGCGCAGCAAATTGCCGCAGCCGATTACAAGTACATCTTTCACTTTGTCCAACTAATTAGCGACCCATCTGTGGACCAACCTTATAACTAGCCAGTTCTTTGTTGGTCTTCTTATCGTAGCAGTGTACGGTACAAACGAGGCAAGAATCATAGCTCCTGGCAATTACACCAATCTCAAGCGGATCATGTTGATTCTTGATTTCTGTACCAATCAAGCTATTTTCAATAGGACCGTTCTGCCCCTTCGAATCACGCGGACCAATATTCCAGGCAGTCGGGGTGACGACCTGATAATTATCAATCTTGCCGTCCTTGATAGATATCCAATCACTGAGGGCACCGCGAGCCGCTTCGGTAGAGCCAAAGCCCTTGCCTTCGGGAAGTTCTTCCGGCTTGATATAAAACTTGTCGTGCAGATCGACCTTAGAGAGCCAGTCTTTAACTCTAAGATAGAGCTTAGGCGCCTCGTGCATGCGTGCAAGCACACGCACCATGACGCTATTGCCTTTCTTTTTGACGCAATCAAGAAAGAGCGGATCATAGTCTTGCCAGGGGGCAGCATCCGGACGCCCCGCCATAACCTGGCGAGAGAGTGGACCTACTTCCATTGGTGAAAAGCCCTTGCCCGGTATATCGTAACGCGGCGACTTGGCCCAAGAGTACTTATCTTGCTTGCGACCATCAAGCGGGTCGAGCGGCTCGGTGACACCGTCAAAAGGATGCAACATAGCCGAGCCCTTGTAGAAGGAATGGGTATGGTCTTCTTTCACTCGGGCTTGGTCAAAGTCATGAAACTCTTTACCGTCAAAAACACCCGACCTGGCAATCAAGGCACTATTGCGGCTATCGATTGTCGGTCTTTGATAGAGATGCTCGTTGAAATAAGTTCCTGTAGAAAGATAATTGGCATCCCAGGCACCAATTTTATCGAGGCCGTTATCAATGCAAAACTTGATAAAGAGAGCGCAATCAGAATTAGCATGACTTTCGGACTCATCAATCCAGGCTAAGACATCTTCAAAGCTCTTGTTCTCTAGCCAGCGCTCCACTGAACAGCCAAGCCAAATGGGCTCCAACCAATTGGTGCGCCAATATTCAAGCAAAGAATGGGCGCGGGTCACTTCCGAAAGACCAGGGGCGCACATGACACCGCCCGGAATCATAAAGCTGGAATGGGGCCACTGCCCGCCAAAGAGTGCATAAATTTCTACAGGCTTGGCAGAAGTCTGCACAGCCGGCTCATAACTGGTGCCGACAAAGGGCGAGAAACGCTTCACCACTTCGTCAAAATATTTGCTTTTAGAAAAAGGCTGATGCACAAAGTCGATGGCAAAAAGTGCATAAAACCAGCGCGGAATACTCTGCAATGTCTCGGATGCCTGAGCGATATTGCGAATCAAAGTGGCATTAGGCGGAACATGGGTTTTCCAGGCAGTATCTAAAGCATAAACTGATTTATAAAGATGGCTGCCGCCGCAGATACCACAAATACGCGGAGTAACAATCAAGCCGGCTTGCGGATCTTTGCCTTTCAATATCAGCTCGAAACCCCTAAACATTGCTGCTTCGGTCCAGGCATCGACAACCACGCCGTCTTCGAGCATGACCTTCACATCAAGGTCTCCTTCTATGCGGCCGACGGCGCCGACATCGAGAGTTACTTGCTGTCCCATGAGTCCTCCAATTTAGACTGCGAACAATTTGTTCTTAAACTTTTGCCGTTTAGGTTAGATTACAAACATGTCTTCTTTAGCCCATTTTGGGCTGGCGGCACGAGCCACAGCCGCATGCACCGAATAGCTGAGAGCATCGGTTCCTTCCGGCACTTCCTTAGGTATGACACCAAAAACTTTTTGCGTTTTGAAAACAGTTCCGACCTCTAGATCGTTATGAGGGAACTGCGGTTCGGTACAGCCAATGCAGGGCATGCCGGCTCTTGTTTTTGAAGACTGGCGGTTCCACAAAATACGATTGCAGGGTGAATGAGTGAGCGGACCGCGACAACCCTGCTCATAAAACAAACAGCCCTTTCTAGTACCTTGACCAAATTCTTCCACCGGTTCTTTCCATTCGAAATATTGAACGCGAGTGCAGCCGGTCTGGGTAAAGGTCTTGAAGAAAGTCTGAGGTCTTTGCAGATCATCAAGCGCCACATCGGCACCACGGCCGGTGGCAACCGCCACCAAAATCTGCGTCACCCAATCAGGGTGAGCCGGACAGCCGGGAATATTAATCACAGGCAGACCAGCTTTTGATCTATATTCAGAACCGAGGAAGCCACCCTTGGCACCCTTGAGATACTGCAAACCAATAGAATCAGTGGGATTTGGCTTGGTAGCTGGAATGCCACCCCAGCAGGCACAATCGCCTATAGCCACTGTGAATGTGGCCGAGGCGGCAAAATCAGCCACCCAATCTTTCATCGGTCGATCAAGAAAAATATCATAGCGCCCGGTACCTTTCGGTCCTTGAATAACGCTGCCTTCAAAGACAAAAATATCTGGTCCACCAGCGGCAAGAATTTTCTGCAAAGTTTCCTTAGCTTGCTCACCCATAAGTGGAATGCAAGAGTGGTGATATAGAATCTCGATACCAAAGTCAGTGACAAGATCGACAATGGTCGGTTCTTCAGCATTCAAGAACGACTGCGTATTGCCGTTGCAGGCTCCACCGTGAAGCCAAACCAGAGTCGCCATTCCAAACCTCCCGCTTTTCTTACCTTTGGGTAAGTATTAAATTTGAGGAAACCCCTTTTTGAATGCCCTTTTTTCAGAAAAAAAACATACTACCAGCTTACTCTCTTTGCGCTCGGCGAGAAGATCTTTTTGCAGCGAAATTTGGCTATAGTAGAGAAATCGCCACATGAAATTTTGAAGGAAATAAAAGATGTCGAGGTCCGATTCAACACTCGTCTGTGTGAAAGAAAAGCTGCAAGATGCAGCGACATCGCAGAATCTCAGTCGCTTACTAGATCGACTTGATGAAGTATTAGCTCTGTTGGATCTAGTTGGTGAAGGTCTGAAACGCGGACCGGAATACGCAGACAACATAAATGGTTTAGTGAGTAAGGTAAGAGATCTTAGCCACCAAGGCGGACTGGAAGAACTAGCTCAAACGGTTCGCAGACTAGAGCGAATTTCTAGATCAAAAAGTCTGTTAATGCTGGAAGAAAAAATCTTAGATGAAAATACAGCCGATTCTATTTTGGAACTACTCAATCATTTAGATGAAGTGTCAGATTTAGTGACCATGGTTCTGCAAGCACTAAGACGCGGACCAGAATACGCAGACAATTTGAACGGTCTCTTGCAAAAGCTGCGCGCGGCAGCGGCCTCATCCGGCGACAGCCTTGAAGCACAAATCAAGGCTATCGACCTTCCCACTCTTCGCAACACCGCCTTTCAACTGACTCAGATTATTCAGTCACCGCAGATGCAAAACTTGCTGGCATCAGAAATTTTTGGCAAGGAAAGTGTCGAACTCGTAGACAGGGTAGCGAAAATCGCAGTGCAATCTTCGATTGAGGCCAAGCAACCAGGTAAACGCATTGGGATTTTTGATCTGTTTAGAGCCCTAAATGATCCCGACATTCAAACAACTTTGCGCTTTGCCCTGGGATTTGCAAAGAAGCTTGGTCGCGAGCTATCTGAACAAGAAAGAATAAGTATTGAAGCGAGCAAGCAAAGCAAGTAAGAAGAGCAAATGAAGAACTCATAGCAAATAACCAACTGAAAGCAAATAACCAACTGAAAGCAATTAACCAACTCAAAGCAATTAACCAAATAGGCAAATAAGCCAGACGGAATTAGCTGAAACTTGCCAAGGCAACCTGGCCAAGAGATAAACCACCATCGTTTGGCGGGACCGCTCTATTGAGCAACAAAGCCAGCCCTCGCCTTGACAATTCATCTCGTAGAAAGTCGGACAAAAGACTGTTCTGCATCACGCCGCCTGAGGCGGCAACTATCCTGACTTGATGAGCAAAAGACAATGCTTCTAGGGCGTCAGCCAAGGACACGGCCAATGCCAAATGGAAGGAAAGCGCCACAGCGCCGGGCTTGACGCCGTTCAGGCGATCTTCGACCACAGCCGAGAGGGCAAATTTGAAGTCAAGCGTTTCACCCTCAAAATTGAACCGATATCGGTCCAATTTTGACCTGTCAATTTCGCCAATTTTTTTCAACTGCCCACGAGCCTGATGTTCAAGCCAGATGGCAGCTTGCGCCTCAAATTGCACCTCGCCAACAAAGCCACAAAGGGCGGCAACGGCGTCAAAGAGACGACCCATCGAAGAACTCTTGAATACCCTCAAATTCTTTTCGATCATTTTCACTGCATTTGAATAGTGTTCATCAAATTGAAAAAAGGATTCGCTCATTAGGGCATTTCTGGTCTTTTCATCTAGATAACCAGCCAGAGCTTGCTGCGGGAAGCGAGCGGCGGCATCACCACCCGGCAATAGAGCATAATCAAGATGGCAAATCCGCTCAAAACCCGAGCGCACCGACCCTAGAAAAACTTCTCCGCCCCAAATTGCCTGATCATCACCATAGCCGGTTCCGTCCATAGCCAAGCCCAAGACCAATTCGTCCATCTTATTGTGCTCAGCCAAAACAGAAGCAATATGGGCGCGGTGATGCTGTACTCCTATAAACCTAGAAGCCTCGATGCTATCTCGGTTACGAGATGATCTGTAGTTGGGATGAAGATCGTATGCCACCACCAGGTTAGACCTCGGCACTTTGTACATTGAGAGAAGATCCGCAATCGTCTCTTCAAAAGCATCAAAGCAAGAAGAGTGCTCCAAGTCGCCAACATACTGACTCATGAAGACTTGCCCGCCGACAGACAAAGAGACCGTGTTCTTCAAATCGCCGCCCAGCGCCAAAATGAAGTCTTGCTCTCTAGGTAATCTGGCAACAGCATCAGGTGCATAGCCTCGAGAGCGGCGGACCATGAGAGGTTCTTTGCCGACCACCGACACAACAGAGTCATCGATGCGTCTCTGAATTGGTCTTTCACCGATCAAGAAAAGATCGGCTAGACCCTGCAAATCGGCATAGGCGTCTTCATCAAGATAAGCAATCGGTTCGCCCGAAATATTGGCACTTGTGAATACCATTGCTGCAGGTGCACCAGCAGCAAACAGCAAATAGTGCAAAGGGGTGTACGGCAATAGTAAGCCGATATCAAGATTGTCTGGGCTGATCAAGTGCAGAAATGGCGCTAAACTGCTCTCGGTCTTTGCTGGTGCGATAACAATGGGGCGCGCAACTGCAGCAAGCAATTTTTGCCCCTCTTCGTCAAGACATGCGAGTCGGCGAGCTGAAGCAAGATCGGGCACCATTATGGCGAAGGGCTTGGATCGACGATACTTACGTTCGCGCAAGGCGATAAGAGCGTTCTTATTGCTGGCATCGAGGGCGAGATGATAGCCGCCTATGCCCTTGATAGCCAAAATCAAGCCATCGTTAAGTGCCTCTACCGCCCGCCTAATGGCTTCATCGCCTCTAGCAATTGTTGAACCGATTGTTGAACCGTTGGAGAGCTTTGGATCAGTCAAAAAATAACTAGGTCCGCACTGATTGCAAGCGACCGGCTGGGCATGGAATCTTCTATCTAGCGGGTTTTGATAGCTGGAAGAACAAGCAGCACACATGGGAAACGCTGACATAGTGGTAAATGGACGATCGTAAGGAAGAGCTTTGATAATGGAAAAGCGAGGTCCACAGTTTGTGCAATTGACATAGGGATAGTGATGATAGGCGTTCTCCGGGGCGGAAGAGCTTGCGTCTAAAGCCGAGAGCCCTTTGGTGTGCCCCGTATCTACAGAGCCAATATCTACAGAGCCAATATCTGCAGAGCCTATATCTGCAGAGCCTATATCTGCAGAGCCTGTACTTGCAGAGTGTGGATTTACAGAGCCAATATCTGCACAGCCGGTATCTGCAGAGCCTGTATTTGCAGAGCTTTTATCTGCAAAACCTGCGTCTGCACGGACCTCTATAAAGCCAGCCGCAAAAATCTCTGAAAAATTCTCCAAATAGGTTTCTAAAGCCCCGTGCCCGTCTCCTTCGAACAAATCGCTCAGACAATCTCGACAAACTGCCAAATCGGGAGATATGCGGGTAGCAATATTTCCGCCAAGCTGGCGGCTTTCGGCAATCTCAAAAGATGTATAGGTTCTGCTTGTCGAATCCGCATCAATTTCTTGCAATGTTACTTCGTCAATTCTGGCAGCCGCTGGCAACTTGACTTTGAGGTCGGAAAGAAAGCAATCAATGTCGTCGGCGGGTCCGCAAAGCTCGATTTCGACGCCCATTGTGTCATTGAGTACAAAGCCAGTCAGCTTATACTTTGTGGCAAGAACGTAGACGAAAGGGCGAAAACCCACCCCCTGAACAATACCTTTCACCCTCACATTGACACAGCGGTGGCTTGCCATTGGTTAACAAATGCGCGGCAACTGATCGCCGACCAACATATCGACTACCCGACTGGCGCCGTAAGGGGTGCGCACCAAGAGCCTGGGTGACTTCTTAGTCTCAACCACCTCGCCGACAATGCAAGCCCTAGAACCCCCAGGGGTCGACTTAAGCGCCGCAAGAGCAATCTCTGCCGAGGCGGCGTCAACAATAGCCAAAAACTGTCCTTCATTGGCCACATGCAGTACATCCAGTCCCAAAACTTCACAGGCACCGCGCACCGCTCTATCGACCGGTAAGGACTCTTCCTCTAGAACAATGCTGTAGCCGCAATCAGCGGCAAGCTCGTTCAGTGATGCTGAGACGCCGCCCCTTGTAGGATCTCGCATCCAGCGCAGAGCTTGAGGACAGGCTTCAAGCAAAGCTTTGACCAGGGGCCAGACCGAGCGACTATCTGATTTGATATCGGCGGACAGATCTAACTCGCCTCTGGCCAAAAGCACGGTAATGCCATGATCACCTATGGCGCCGCTTAAAATCACCTTGTCGCCAATAGAGACGGCTTCAGCCGATAGGGCTCGGGGTGCTTCGACAACGCCGACTCCGGCAGTGCTTATATAAAGCCCGTCGGCTTTGCCATGTTCGACCACCTTGGTATCGCCGCCGACGATGAGCACTCCGCTTTCAGAAGCTGCCTGAGCCATGGCGGCAAGTTCTTCCTGCAATATGGCAACTGACAAACCAGCTTCGATGATTAAGTTAGCCAAAATATAAAGAGGGCGAGCACCCGAGACGGCGAGATCATTGACTGTACCGTGCACCGCCAGTGAGCCGATACTGCCACCTGGAAACCTGAGAGGTTTCACCACAAAGCTATCGGCGGTCATAGCCATGCGACCGGCTTGGACAGGAAAGACAGCGGCATCGCTCAATTTAGAAAGCAAATCGTTTTGGAAATAGGGAGCTATCAAACCCTCGATCAGACGACGTCCTGCTAAGCCACCCGAGCCGTGCGCTAATTCGATGCGTTCATCTTTGAAGCTTATGGGCACGGCTTTCCTCCAAGCAGCAGCAGCAAAATTCTTCAGTCTCATCAATTTGTCTAATCAACTCGCTCTCTTCGGTCATTTCAATCTCTTGAGTAAATTCAGCGAATTCAATCGATTCTCTCGTGCGCATAGTTAAAATGAGCAGCACAAGCCCCCTCTGAAGAGACCATCAAAGCACCAAGCGGCTTTTCCGGTCGACACTCTTTACCAAAGAGAGCGCATTGATTTGGCTTGATCAAGCCTTTCAGAACTTCACCGCAAGGGGTCGATGGACCTCGACCTCGCTCGATTCGATCTTTTTCTAGATCGATGCGATGATTTGCCAAAACTTCGGCGAACCGTACTTCGGCATCGTATTGACTGAACTGCGCTCTAAGTTTGACAGCCGACTGTAAAATCGCACCAAGCCCGCGCCATTCGAAAGTGGGTCGCAATTCAAAGACTTTGGCAAGCACAGTCGAAGCAGTGGCATTGGGCGCCCAGGGCACCACCCGCGCGTATTGGTTCTCAACCCGAGCTTCACCATTATTGAGCTGTCTAAGCAGCAACACCAGAGACTGCAAAATGTCGAGGGGTTCAAAGCCAGAGACCACAACCGGTTTCTTATAGTCTCTAGCTATTTCGTCATAAGCACAAGCACCAATGACGGTGGCAACGTGACCAGGACCAATGAAACCGTCGATTTTGAGATCGGGATCATCAAGAACCGCTCGCATGGGCGGAATGACAGTAACATGATTGACAAAAACAGTAAAATTACTGAGCCCTAATTCTTGGGCTTTGAGCACGGTGAGAGCCGTGGCCGGTGCCGTTGTCTCAAAGCCGATAGCAAAGAAAACCACCTGACTTTGGGGATTATCTACCGCTATCTTTAAGGCATCAAGCGGCGAATAAACCATTCGAATATCGAGCCCGCTCGCCTTCAGCTCTAAAGCGCTGCCCGAATGCCCAGGCACTCTCATCATGTCGCCGTAGGCAGCTAAAATCACATTCTTCTGCGCCGCTAGCTTCAGACCTTCATCTACGCGGTCCATGGGCAGAATACAAACCGGACAGCCCGGCCCATGAATAAACTCCAGACTAGAGGGCAGCAACTGCTCCAAGCCGAATCTGTAAATCGAATGAGTGTGCCCGCCGCAGACCTCCATGACTCTGTAACTGCGCCCTTGCATAAGAGACTCGATTTCACCGACCGTCGACTTAATCAACTCGGGATCGCGGAACTCATCGACAAACTTCATGACTGACCGTACCCGCGCGCCTCTTCGGCAGCCGCCACCGCTTCACCCAACATAGCCAAGACTTCCAACTGTTCGCGCGCCTGTTTTTCGCTTATTTTGCTCATGGCGAAACCCACATGTATGAGCACCCAATCACCAATTTCTACCTGAGCCCCCTCGCCGCGCAAGAGATCTACACTTATCTCACGCTTGACACCCGAGATGTCGGCAAGAGCCATACGCCGCTCTGCATCTACGAAAGATTCAACTCTACCGGGGATGGCTAAACACACAATCGAACTCCCGAGAAAGAAAGCAAGCAAGAAAAAAAGAACTAATTAAAAAGGAAGCGAGCTTATTTAATAGTACCCGATTCCAAACCAAGCAAGTACAAACCAAATAAGCGCAAAATATACGTCAAAACAAGCTAGTCTATCTCCATCGAGACCAGATCTAGATCGGCGCCGCTGCGCACATCGCCTGTAGCTTGGCCACAGTAACCGCAAACAAAACGCAAGCTTCCACCAAAGTTTCCAGAGAGCGTAGAAATCTTCTTGCATTCTGAACAAAAAACCGTAACAGGTACATCTTCCACATTTAGAACCGCCGCGCTCATATCGCTCTCGCTAACAGCCAAATCGTATGCAGCAAGCAAAGCTTCTTTTACAACACCACTTAGAGGTCCCAGCTTGACATTCAGGGCAAGAACCTTGCTGCCGCCATTCTTTTTAAGCTCGGCGCGAGCCAGTTCAATCAAGCTCAGAGCAATCGAAAGTTCATGCATTTCTAAATCTTTCCAGCACTTTCCAGCTCTCTACTAAAGCAATAAGCCCAGTGCACTTTGCTGCTTGAGCGAAAGAAAGCGCTCGACTAGCTTCTCACAAAAGACATCCAAACCGGCTCCGGTCTTTGCCGAAACTTCGACAATCTCCACTTCCGGCTTGAGCGAACGGATATTGTTGAGAGCCAGCTCGCGATCAAACTCGCAAGCCTCGGCAAGATCCGCCTTACTTAAGACGACCAAGTCGGCAAAATGGAAGGCAGGCGGGTACTTGAGCGGCTTATCTTCACCTTCGCCGGCTGAAAGAACCGTGATGCGAAGCCCCTCACCGAGGTCAAAAGTAGCCGGACAAACCAAATTACCGACGTTCTCAATAAAAAGAATATCGAGTTGCGTCGGATCAGCCGACAATTCAGACAGAGAGCGCGCGAGCATGGCAGCATCAAGATGACAAAGCGTGCCCGTAGATATCTGCACCACTGGGGCACCGGACTGACGCAGGCGGACAGCATCATTGTCCGTCTCAAGGTCACCGACCACAACGCCGCACTTCAATGTCTTACCGTCAACTTCCTTCTGACTGAGCATCTTGATTGCCTCAGTCAGTAGCTTGGTCTTACCGGCGCCTGGTGAAGAAAGGACATTGACAGCCAGTACACGACTGCCGGCAAAGAAGCCTCTGTTGCGAGCCGCCTGCAGATTATTGGCGTTCATGATGCTCTTATGCACAGCCACGACGGTGTTCTTGTGCTCGTGCTCGTGGGCATGCTCGTGGTCGTGGTCATGGGCGTGGTCATGGTCATGCGAGTGGTCGTGCGCATGCTCGTGGTCGTGGTCGTGGTCATGCGCGTGCTCGTGGGCGTGGTCATGGTCATGCGAGTGCTCGGGGTCATGAGAATGCGTATGTGAATGTGAATGTTTGTGCGAATGCGAATGCATGCACCCAGGCTCATGTTCATGAGTATGTTCATGTTCATGTGTATGTTCGTGTGTATGCTCATGAGCGTGAGTGTGTTCATGCCCATGTTCATGTTCATGTTCATGTTCATGCGCATGCTCGTGGTCGTGCTGGGACTTTTTCCCGCCGCTGAACTTTGGCTCCCCCGGAAGCCCACAACCACATTCGGTACACATAGCTTTATACCTTTACTCCTGCACTCGCTTGCTCTATCTAATCTTAGCTTGACCCAAGTCACTTACCGAAAATAAAATTTTGACTTCAGCCAAATATCCTCTGCAAATCAGGCAGCCCACTTTCATTTCCAAATAGAAAAGCAAGCCCGACATAAATCCCCACAAAGCCGGTTGCCAACCCAAAGACTTTAGAAAACACCTTCGAACGTAAAGCCGCAGCAAAACCACAATATCCAAGCGCCGCCACCAGCAAGTTACAGAGCAAGAGACCAAGCACAAAGGAAAGAAGCATAAAGACACCGGTCACAAGAGCCCCTTGCCCTGCCACCGCCGTCAGTATCAATACCTGCGAACCGGTCTCGGCCCCGATCCCGTGAATGACACCAATTAAGAATGCCGCCAGCAAACCGTTTCTTGGCACCGCAAAAGGACCGAGCCGATCATTGACCAAGTCGAAAAGCAGGGCTCCGCGGCTTTCAATATGGTGTTCAGCGCTGCTTGTCCAAAGAGATCGGTAAACTACGAAAAGCCCCAAACCAAGCAAAGTCAGCCCGACACATCGCTCCATCAAGGGGTCGACCCACGCCGGCAAGATTGTGGCGAAACAAAGAGCAATGATGCCAAGAAAAACCACCACAAGCCCATGCCCAAGAGCATAAAACATAGGCGCTCTTATTGCCCTTGAACTTTCCTGCAAAACTGTTTCGACGCCCACTCTCTTCTCGGAACCAATAATATCGACGATAGCGGCAATATGATCCCAATCAACACCGTGGCGGAACCCCAACAAAAGCGCATTAAACAAGAGCAAAGCCGATGTCATATTTACCGAACTGAAACCATGGATGGGGCTTTATACCTGTCCTACCCAGTTCTTCCCTTTCGATACCTGCAACCATTGCTCACGAATGGCATCCATTTCCGACTGACTGAGCGGACCCTTCTCGAGAAGCAAGGCATTCGAACGCCAGCGCCCCGGAACCTTGGTTCCAACGATCATGGTGTGCACACCCGGCACCGAATAAGTAAAGCGAAGCGCTCTTGCTCCGATAGACTCCGAGCTTCCATCCAAGAAGTCGTAACCCAGAGCCCTCATGCGCTCCCAGTACTCGACCACGTAGCTATTATCAGGACGGGAGGGGAAGCGCCAAACCGCGTTACCAATCGGACGCTTAGCAATGACACCCATACCTTTTTCTCTAGCAAGGGGCAAAGTCAGATCGATACACTCTTGGTCAAAGATAGAAAGAGAGGTCTGAAGAGTCTCAAACACATCCATCTCAACTGCATATCGAGCATCTACTCCATCACCGCTATAACCAATAAACCGCACCTTTCCCGACTGCTTCAATTCAAGAAGGGCTTCCACCACTTCGCCTTTCTCGAGCACCTCCTTGCTGCAACTGTGCAATTGCAAAAGATCTACATAATCGGTCTTGAGACGACGCAAACTTCTATCCAGGCTAGCCTTTATCTCAGGCTTACTCCAGGCCGGATTGTAAAAGGTTCCTTCATGTCCGCACTTTGTAAATAGAAAGAACTCTGAGCGCCTATGACTCACTGACTGGCCGAGCATTTCCTCGCTTGTCAAATAGCATTCAGCTGTATCGACCGCATTGAGACCAGCGTCCAGCGCTTCCTGCATGAGCCGGTCCACTGTCGCCTGGGTGGCGCCTTCGTAGCCTATCTCAGCAGCACCAAAGCCAAGCACGCTTACTTCCATGCCGGTCTTGCCAAGTATGCGCTTTTCCATAGTTCATTTCTCCCTAGAATGTGCGCTAGACTAACGCGAATCAAGGCAAGTTTGCATTAGAGGCAAAACTTAGTTAATGGAAACCCCAAAAATACTGGTAGCAGGCACAGCTGAAGCTACAACCAACTTAGTTCGAGAGGCACTCGAACCACTTGATTACCAAATTGTCACGGCAAGAGCGATGTCTGTGGCTCTTTTCTTGGCTCAGAAAAACCTTCCAGAGCTGATTGTTTCACCGCTTGAAATGCTTGACGGAGATGGCTTCAGCTTTCTCTACGAGCTAAAGCTTGACGAGGAACTTCAAGGCATTCCATTCGTCTTCTGCCTAAGTTCGCAACCTGAAACCCAAACCGAATTACAAGCAATGAAAGAGGGCGCCACAAAAGTGGTGGTCAACTCGATGGCGCCTTTGGAGTTCAGAAGCTTGGTCCATCCTCTTATCTTGGACAGATTGACCAGCAAGGGCAAAAGACCAGAGCACACACCCGAATAGCCAAACGAAACCCAATTGAATTGCACCAGCAAGCGAACTCTGAGCCGATAAAAACGGAACTTTATTCAAGTAAGTACCAAATCAAAAGTCAGAAACAAACGAATCAGATAGCAGTAACAAACACACCAAAACTAAGCTAAAGACTAATCAAAAGCCATCAAAAAACGAACAAAACTCAGTAAAAATGCACCAGGAGAACCCAATGAAATCCGCCTTCAAACCCCTAAACCTCAACTCAACTTTCGCAATCAGCTCTGTCTTCTCACTCAGCGCGCTGCTTGCGCTGGGCACTACAGTTACCATCGCAGACAATGCTGTGCAAGCTGCCGGTGCGACCAGTGCGAATGTCTGGAACATTGACTCTTCGCATTCAGATGCCGGTTTCGCAGTCAAACACTTGATGATTTCCAATGTCAAAGGCACATTCAACAATGTCGCCGGCACAGTCGAGTACGACGGCAAGAATCCCAACAGCATCAAAGTCGATGCCACCATAGACACCACCACCGTCAACACTGGTGACAAGGGTCGCGACGAACACCTTCGCGGCGCCGACTTCTTCGATACTGAAAAGTTTCCCAAAATGACATTCAAATCTAAGAAAGTGAAGTCTTTGGGTAAAGGCAAACTCGCCATCACAGGCGATCTCACTATCAAGGGAGTCACCAAAGAAGTGGTCTTAACTGTTGACGGACCCAGCAAAGAAGTGAAAGATCCGTGGGGCAACACAAAGATTGCCGCTTCCGCAACCACCAAAATTCAACGCAAAGACTTTGGTATCACCTACAACAAAGTGATGGACAACGGCGGCACTGTAATCTCAGACGATGTAGCCATAACCCTCGAAATCGAAGCCGGCAAGAAGGCGGAGAAATAATAGAGTCAACTGTTTGCCAGACCAACGGCAAATAGTGAGATACAATTTGTCAATCAAAGAGAAGAGGAGGAAGCGCTGAATAGCTTCCTCCTCTTCTTCTTTTCTGAACCCAGTTAGGCAAGGCATGTGCATTCAACTAGCGATGAGCTATGCGAATGCACATGCCAGACTCTGAAAGACACCATTACGGAATTATGCACTCTTCTACAATTCCAAAGGACCACGACCATTTCCTTCAGAAAGGAGAGGCATCGCGTTCAATCAAAATTTAGAAGGAGGCCTCGGACTGCTTCAACAAAAACTTGCCTTGCAAGTACAAAAACGCGAATCTAGCCTACCTAAAATGCCTGAGAAACCTCATCCTGAAAATCAGATAGGTACGGTTCACTCAGCCTAATCGGAAGAATAGCAGCACTTGCATATGCCCTTAGCCGTTTAGAACCAATATACGGGCTCTCTATACACATAGTCATGAATGCAGAGACCACATCCCGTGCCGCCAAACTGTTGGCGAAGCCAAGATACAGACTCAGGTACTTTCGACTAACACCTCGTACAATTCCTAAAGATAGCCTGCTGAAAAGGGCGGCTGCGTTGAAAATGGACTTTGAATCTTCAGATTGCTTACGCATCACTTCCTCTTTGAGACTAAGTAGTCCTGATTCCACTTTCTGGCACAGCTGGAATCTGTTGCCAGCGATTGCAGAGATCTCACCGTCAAGCTCCAGATCTGTGATTGCTGCTAGAACATCACTGCTACTGTGCTTAGTTATACTTTTGATTTCATCTAGACTTCTGCTACCTTTCCTTAGCGCTGAAATGACAGCCCCGCGAACAGAGTCCTCTTCAGAGGCAGTCACATCAACCCATGAACCATCTGAGTTACTTGTGTAATTCTCATGATTTGTTGGGTCACCTGCACCCTCTTGAAGTTCGCAAGAAGGTCTAACCAAGGCAGGAGTAAGCACGGAGCGCTTCCTGAAAAACAGTCGAAATTCACCAAGACCAAATCCGACATTCTCGAAGACACCCGAATTTTCCTCGATCAAATAAAGAGTAGATTTAAGAATATGGAGAGCAGAAGATTGCGATATACCAATTGCTTGTGCAAACCACTTCGAACTCACATAAAACTCTCTCTCTACAATCCAAATCGCAAAGAACCACGCTCTGACTTTCTTGATGCCATGAAAGAAAGTTCCAGCAGTTATCGAACTTTTCTTATTGCACTCACTACAGCTTAGGGTTCTTGAATCTTGCTGCACTTCAACCTTTTCAGCACCACACCAACGACATCGAAGCCTGCCACAAGCCGCGAAGTCTTGAACAAGGCTAGACCAGCAGCTTTCATCACTGGGGAATCGCTCACTAAACTCTGACAGCAATAGCTGCCTAGTCTCCTGGTAAGCGGGCTCGAACATGTCCATTTTCCTGGACTGGCAATTTCTATCGTCACTCATGGCGCTCTCCTCAGCTCGTTCAATTTGATAAACGTAATTTCGAGCCAAAAAGTTCAAAATTTGAGGAAGAAAAAAAATTAAAAAACAACTTGCCTATAAATTGGACCGATATCGGTCCAATTTACACCTGAACCAAATTCATTGAATTTACTTTCTGAGCCCCGTCGGCTAAATCAACAAATCAACCCATCGCGCTACCAAAAGGAGAGGTTTATGCATGCTTCGTGACATTCAGCTTGGCACTAAGCGATGAGGGCATCAAATGAATAGATACCATAGCCTGTTCGCGACAAAGGAAATTGGTACAGTCAAGGTAATTGAATCACAAGAACGACTACAGTCAGATTTATCCAAAGGAAGCGCTAATTCAGCCGACTATTCCGCGACCAAAGCTTGGAGAATGGAGCTCTGGCTCTACACGACCCTATCTTGTTGGCTAGGGATTGCATAATCATCAGCTTCCTTGAATAGACATCGAAGATTTGAACTGCAGAGTTTCAGCATTCAAGGAAGGCTCAATGGAGTCGTTTGCCGGCTCCATTACGACTGCAATCGGAACCATTTCCACCTTAAACCTAAATGCCTCAAATTATGACGCTTCTGTTCGCCATAGTTTCGACATTTCTTTGATTCAAGATTCAAAAGCTAATTTCTCCCACTATTAGTATCGCTGAAGCAATTAAGTCCACGCTGCTCGGTGACAAAAGAGAAAAAAGACAAGCTGGTTTCCTTACTCCACTTCACCTTACCTTCATACAACCTTCACCTACGATTCACGCTCTATCAAGATAATCATTGAAAAGCATCAACTGCCGATTTTCTTGCTAAAAGCCGACATGAGAGAAATCAAGCCATGAATGAAGACACCATGGTCATTGTTACGCTGCGAACAAATGCCATCAATCTGCTCAAGGTCATCTATGAGCTCAAAAGCGGTAAACCTGCAAAAGGTGATAGCTTCGCTCTATTTGCTATGCAGATAGCCAATTATAACAAGGTGCCCTTGCATACTCTTCTTTCAACCAATCCAGGCGATTTCTTTCATGTGCCAATAAAGTAATTTGTAAGCTTCGAGTCATTGCAAGCCTGGCTCTTTTCAAATGGCTGGAAAAATGCGCCCCTTATGACTACAATGTTGCTCTTATGACTACATTGAGCATCATCAAAGATCTAGCCAACGAGCTTCTCACCAAAAGCGAGGGCGGCACATACAGATACATAATTGGTCTTGCCGGCGCTCCGGCTGCCGGGAAAAGTACAGTAGCTCGACTTTTGAAAGATATGATTGACGAGCTTAGTCCAGGCATAGCCGTTGTGGCTCCGATGGATGGTTTTCATAGACGAAATGATGACCTGATGAAGATGGGTCTTTGGGAGCTTAAGGGCATTCCAGCCACTTTCGATGCGGACGCCTTTCTTGATAAGCTCGAAGAGATACAAGAGGCAAACCGGAGGGTCGGCTGGCCGACCTTCGACCGCACTATAGAAGAACCGACAGAAGACGGTGTTTTCATTGAGCCTGCACACAAAATCGTCATTGTCGAAGGCAATTATCTCTTGCTCGACATAGAGCCTTGGCGCGAAGTAGGCGATTATCTAGATGAAGTCTGGTATCTAGAGTCAGACCAGTCAGTCACCAAAGAGAGGCTGCTTGCCAGGCATAAAGCCGGAGGAAAAAGCGAAGCTGCCGCTATCGCGAAAGTAGAGAGCACGGACCTGCCCAATGCTGAGTTAATTGAAGAATGCAAAGGCAAAGCAGACCGCATTCTATCATTGCCAACCTTCAGCTAGTCTGGCCTAGGCAAAAATCCAGCTCTGAAGCTCGTGCTTTAGCTAGGTCTTCTAGCGAGATTCAGTCGGCAAAAATTAATTGACTGGTGATATTCCCACTGTAACTCTTGGTTATTCCGCAGGCAGAAGCTAACATAGGGTCGGCAGGCGGCACAAATCAAATATCAAGCAAGGATAGAGCATGGGACATAACTTCGCCGGTGGAGGCGGAAGCGACGGCGGTTCAAACTTTGGTGGACATCCGGACCAATCTGCATCTTGGAGCCAGGGCATGCAATCGGGACAAAGCCCAGGACTCTTTGGACCCAGACCCCTAACAAAGGTACCACCGCGCACCTTCACGCCAATAGTGATTGCCTTGATTGTTTTCACAGTCATGGTCATTCCTTTTGTCATGGATTGGTCAGGAGTCGAGCCAGGCCGCCAAGAAGAAGACATAAACAAAATGGGACTCTCCGGACAAGAAGCTGGACAAGAAGCCGCCGGTGAGGCGCCCTCTGGCAACGCCCTTGAGGCATCGGCAGGAGCGCCTGCACAAGGCGGGGCAGGTCAACAATTCGGAGAACCAGCCGGACAAGCAGTCGGCCAATTTCCTGGTCAGCTAGGGCAAAGCTTCGGACAAGGCTACCCACAAGCAGCAAGCCAAGCTTATGGACAAAGCTATGGACAACACTACGGACAAAACCTCGGAGCTGGTTATGGACAAAACATGAGTCCAAGCTATGGACAAAGCTACGGGCAGAGCTTAGGACAAAGCTACGGCGCACAGGGCGGACAATTTCCTGGACGTGCCATGCAAGACGCCTCCCATCCAGCTTTTCAGCAACAGCCCATGCACAAGTTCAAAGTCTATGTAAATCGTTAGTTTAAATGGCAGCTAGCGGGGGTATCTATTTAAATAGAAAGCCAAGCTCCTTTTGACTTGATGAGCGATTTGTCCAACGACAAATCGCTTTTGTTTTGGGGCTTTTCTTTTGGGGCTTTTGTATTTTGGCTTATCTGTTTCAATTCACAAATTGCTTACATGCAATATGCAAAATAAGGGCATAAATCTCAATTTCAGGCATTCACCCCTCTAGCCTCACTACCCACCTCACCGAATTCACCCATCCAGCCTCATTACCCACCTCAAAATTCACCCACCCCACAACGATTAGTCTGCCCGCCCTCTAGGCAGCAGAGTTTTTCTATGTGCGTTGTCTTAGAAGGAGACAGTGCATGGCCGAACGCGCCTTCAATTTCAACGAAGTAAAGAAACCCGGCGATCAAGACTTTAAGGTCGCCGAGAAAATGCTCAACATCGAAGCCTATGACCCCAACTCTAAAAGTGACTCTAAGAAGATAGACTTCAAGCCAGATTCAGATAGAGTCAAAGGCTATCCTCTGCCTAATTTGACCATCGATGAAGGCAGCGGCAAAAATCAAAGCGCCGATGCTAACAAAAACAGATACCACTCACTCGCCCCCGGCGAATGCGTCCAGGGCGTGGCATCGCACTACGGCAAAGGCGATGGACTCTACGGCAAACCCACCGCTTCCACAGAGATTCTGCGCAGAGGTGTGCCGACAGTGGCGCTTCCAAACTACGACAACCAGAGAGAGAAGCCCTTCACCGTCTTTGTTCAAGATGTGAACACCGGCAAGAGTTTTGCCGCCCGAGTGAACGACATGGGGCCGCACCCGCGACTGAAGCGAGTGGTCGATGTAGAAAGTGAAACCTTTCGTCGGTTCCTCGGCAATGGTGGCTTGACCGATGTCAAAGTCTGCCGTCCCAAGTAAATCAACAAGTTAAAAAGAAAGTCCAAAAACTCAATACTGAGCCCCGGAGCTTTCACGAAATTCTCGATTCTAAGCTCTGGCACTTTCACGAAGATCTCACCTCGCCGCCGTCACTATATAGACCACTCCTCTTACTACCGGGTTTTCTAGAATGAACAATGCCTCTGTGGTCATGCCGCCTGCAACGCTGCCGCTTACGCCGCCGCCGCTCACCATGCATAGCTCAGCCGCCCAAGAAAAACAGGTCGTCTTTGCCGACCTACCGCCGGTCACACCCAAGCAAGAACTAGCCAGTGCCGTGCAGCTCATCTCAGCCTATAGCAACTGTTTCGAAAAGAAGAAAAGCGAAAAAAACCTAGTTGCCCACAATCTTCCTCTAGGTCCGGTCAAGACAATTCATCTACACCGCCTCTGGCAAGAAAACAGCTACGCTTCAAAGCTCTACCGCCGAGCACAGTTCGAACTAGCTGGCGACCCTGCCACACGTCTTACCGTCAGGCTCTCCAGCCTAGCGCTCAGCGAAACCACCCGCAAAGAGCTAATCGCCCTGGTAAACCGCTATCGCTTCCGCACCGCCAGCCCGATTCTTTTTGCCGACTCAATAGTCAAGCTTGCCGAGTTTCTTGGACCGGCTACAGTCGGCAGAAATCAATACAGCATCGCCAAAAGACCACTAAAAGCAGATGAAAAATCCTTCTTCCACCTCGACCACGCCACCCTCATCTGGGTCAAGGGGCAAGCCGCAGTTCAGATAGAGGGCAAGTTCGTCAATAGCGAAGACGGCAAAGTCCTGCGTCATTTCATCGGCGCCTTCATTCCTTATGAAACCCACAAAGGCACAATGGTCATGGAACTCTCTCTGACCACAGCCAAAAGAGATGCCTATCTGATGCACAAAGCCGAGCTCAAGCAAATACTAAATACATTGGTCCCGGCTGACCAAGCACAATAGCCTCTCATAGGGCGAAAGCCAAGGTGCGGCAAATTTTCAAGGGTGTATCATCTATTCTTCTCCCCGCTCGAAAGAAGACAGATGAAACTCGCCTATCAAATAGCTATTTCGGCAGCAACCGCCCTCTCTCTCAACTTGTTGGCACCGCCAGCGAGCCTTGCCGAAGAGGCTTCTGCCGATTCTTTGCAGTCTGACATTGCTAAGGCGACCAAACCGGTACCCTGGACTGAACTCTTGACCAGTACCACCACCAAACCCCGGCAATTTAGAGGCAGCGACGGCAAGTACAACTGGCTGTGGGAATTGAAAATCACCAACTTCAGCGGGCATACAATCAAGCTAGATCAGATAGATGTGCTTGCCCATCAAAAGAACAAAGAAGAAACCGTTCTCAATCTCAAAGATGCAGATTTAAAGGGCAAAATACTCAATCCAGATAAGAAGTCTGTTGCCAACGAACTGCGTCCAGGGGCTAGTGTTATCGTCTTTATCAATGTCGAATTGGAAAAGGCGCTGGCGGCGGAAGATCTTAGCTTTAGGCAAAAAATATCTTACAGAGCACCGGTCTTAGGTGCCAAAGATGAAAAGCCGGTTGCGAAAATCATAGAGACCGCCCCCCTCACCACAGGCGGTGCCGCCATTGTCATCAGCCCACCCCTGAGAGGTAAAGGTTGGCTGGCTATTGGCGGCTATGCCAGCCTTATTGGTCACCGCAGAGCCCTTTTCCCTATCAATAACCAGCTACTCTGCGCCCAGCGCTTCGCCATAGACTGGGTGCAATTGAGCGCCGACAACTACACCACAAAAAAACCGGTGACAAGTATGGAATCCGCCACTTGTTACGGCAAGCCCATCTATGCCGTAGCGGACGGAGTAGTGGTCGGCGTGGTGGACCAGTTTGAGAATCAACCCCAGTTCAAACCATCGGGCAATATAGACTTTCCCGGCGGCAACACAATCACAGTCAAACATAACGAGCAAGGGCAAGTATTCTATTCTTTCTACGCCCATCTCTTGCGAAACAGCCCCAAAGTAAAAATTGGTCAAACCGTCAAAAGAGGCGAACACATCGCCACCTTGGGCAATTCAGGCAACACCACCGGTCCCCACTTACACTTTCATATAACAGATGCAGCAGGTACCTTGGGTTCAGACGGCATACCCTATGTCTTCGACCAATTTGAACTGACAGGCACTTTCAACGACCTAAAAAAATGTCTCGATGCCGACGATAAGGGTCTTCCCCAGACCCTAGACAAAAGCCCTCTGGCGGGCAAACACCAACAAGAACTCGTCAAAGAAGGACATGTCGTAGACTTTGGCGAATAAGGCTGAAGCCATAGAAATCTCCAATCAGGCGACCTTGCGGTTTCTAGCCTGCGCGTTTATCTATAGTTTAGTCGGCGTTTTTGCTTGCACCTTTATTTGTGGCGCCAGTTATACTTTAGCCTGCCGCCCGGTTGAAGCAGCCAAGCTAGAGCAGCAAGCAGAGCCCGAGCCCACCTGCCGCACCTTAGCCTATGGTCCACAGCCTCTAGAGCTAGATCTGTACAGCGCCAGCCCTACAAGCATAGAGGCAGCACCAGCACTAACAAACACAGATAATACAAACCCAGTAAGCTCGAACCCAGTAAGCTCAAACCCAGTTCATCCAAACCCAGTAAGCTCAAACACAGTTAGTCCAGACTTAATAATATGCGCACATGGCGGGGCCTGGAAAAGTGGCGATAAAGCAGACCGACTTTATGGCGCCAAGCTGGCCAAGAGCCTGATCGGTGCCAGGCAAGACTATGCCAGCATCAACTATAGATTGGCGCCACGCTTCAAATACCCAGCCCAGATAGAAGACTGCAATCGGGCAATAAACTTTCTGGTCAAACTAGAGCGCTATAAAAAGAGCAAAATAGTCTTATTCGGTCATTCGGCCGGGGCTCAAATAGTAGCCGCCTGGGTGCTTTCGCCACAGGCGAAGCCAAGACTTGCAGAGGCTAGAATCAAAGAAATAGTTTTGATCGATCCACCGGCTCTAGAGATATCAAAACTGACCGACGAGCTAAAAGAAGCCTTCGGCGAAAACGCCGGAACCGCAAAGCTCTCGCTTTTGTCAAAGTTGCAAAATCTGACTTGGCAAGAAAGAGCTAAATTGCCTGCGCTGACGATGATTCTCAGTAGCGACTGGCGCGGAAAAAGAGAACAACAAAGCCGCGCCTTCTTTACACTATGGCATCGAAACACAAATAGAAAAGACACTCTCATCAAGGTGCCGGAAAACCATACAGCAGTGATTACGGCGCTGCAAGCCAAGAAATACCAGATACTAACGACCGGCTACTAACCAATCAAATAGCTCAAAATTTCGTCCAATTAAGATCCAAACAGTTTACAAACTGTTTGTGCCGGTCAACCGTCAACTCATCCCCAGCCCGACAATAAAGCAAGTCACCGCCTCAAATGAAGGCGGATAAAGGCATCTCTTATTCTCTTTTCCAACTCTTCTGTCTATCTAATTATCTATCTATTTTTCTATCGGAGGCGGCATGTATGTTAAACATACAGATAGCTGAGCATTGCGCTGAGAGCAATCACATCAAGACTCTTCCGCTGCGCTTTGGGCAAATGCGTGAAGACGCACAAATAGAGGCAAAAATACTCTCGGAACGACAAGGGCGGCAAACTGTTCTGACTACCGCGTCGGCTGGCTGCACGGCGGCTTATGTCTCAACGGTAGTGCCACTGAGCAAATTGACTGTTGTCGACCAAAACTTGAGCAATCTGGCTCTGACAAAGATCAAGCTCTATCTTCTGCAAGATGCCTTTCCATCAAAAAGACTAAAGCTTTTAGGTCACCTACCCATGGACGCCAAAATGAGAAAGCGCAGCCTACAATGTCTCTTTGATGAACTAGAGTTGCCCGAAGAAATACTCGGTCCCCTAGACTATGTAGCGCTCAATGGTCCAGATCTCTGCGGTCGTTTTGAAGCTCTTTTGCCGACCCTGCGCGAGCATTTCAAAATTCACAAAAAGTCCTGGCAAAACCTACTCAATCTCGATGTTCCAGCCTGGCAAGCCCGCTTGCTCGGACCAAATTCACCCCTAAAGCATAATCTAGACGATGCCCTCGACACAGTTTTCAATCAAGATGCTTGCTTTCTGCTCTTTGGCGATACGCCTCTAGCCAGGTACTTCGCCCAAGAAAAGGCGCTCTCTACCTATCTCAGCGAACGCCTGTATTGGGCTTTCAAAAACTTTGCCGCCACAAGCAACCCATATTTACAACAAATGCTTGCCGGTCGCTATCGCAGTCTCGGCTCTGAAATCGATTGCGCCCCCTGGCTGACCGTGCCGGTAAGGCCACAAGACTTTGATCTGAACTTCATACATATTCAAAACGGTCTAGCAAAAACCCTGGCCCGGCAAGAAGAAGCAAGCTATGACTTGATTAATCTGTCTAACGACTTAGACTATCTAGAAAAGGCTGACCAAATAAAGATCTTAGCCGCTGCTGCCAAGCTACTCAAACCGGGTGGCGTGCTCTTATTGCGCAGTATGCTCGACACTGCCGGCAGCCTAAATGTGGAAAACATGCCAACTATGCCTAGTAGTGAGCCCGCCACCTCGCCAAACCCACTTGCTTGGCAAAAGCTGGAAAAATCAGACTGGGAAGACCGCGGCTTTTTGAACAGCCAGATATACCTAGGGGTAAAGAAAATCTAGAAACAAAGAAACTCTAGAAACAAAGAAAATCAAAAGCAAAGAAAGTCTTTATTGCCCTAGTCGTCGCCCTTTTGAATAGTTGCTGCCACCAGACTTCTTCTTGAAATATTGGCTCCGCCATCCAAGCTGGCCAATTTCTGGTTGCGCCCTGCCAGCTTTCTAAATTGCCAAGGCGGTGTCGGACTATTCTCGCGCCAGAGCCCCAGCCGTTTCTGGCGCGCTAGGGCTTGCGCCATTTGATAGTTCACCGCCTTTGGTGCAAACTGTTCATACCACCAAGCATAGCCGCTGCGCACCAGCTCATAGTTAAGCACTCGCTTGTCGGGCAAGACCACCTCGCCTAAACTGCGATTGTATCTGTCTTTGCCCAGCTCACGCACCTGCACGGTGCGGTTGAAGCAAAGTGCTGCAGTATATTCTCGGGCAGCGCTACCAAAAGCCTGCCTCTTCTCAGGACAATCGACAAAAGTGAGCCGCACTGTCTGTGGTACTTTATCGCGCAAGACCTTAATAGTATCGCCATCGCTGACGGCTATCACTTTACCGGCAAACTGCACCGGCTTGCGCTTGTTTGCTTTTCGTCCCCTGGCCTGGGCTTCTAAACTAGTGGCAATAACAAGCAGACAAATACATAAAACCAAGCCAACTGCACCATGCAGTTTCGCTCTCTTAAAAATCAAACACGCCGACTCTCTAGGCAAAATGCATTGCGGAAGCAATGCTATATTAATGCCTGGTCTTACTTAAGCAAGCAATAGAAAATGCAAGATCAGCCAAGCATGGGCTTTTGCCGCCGCAAGAAAAAAGCAGAGTTTTATTTATCAGAATCGAGGGGTTAAGCCAGACTCTCGCTCAGGGCAGGCAAGTCCTTGAGAAGTGGTGTCAACTTCTCCTTCACCAATACTTCCACCGCTTTCAAATCTATGTCTTCCGGCTTTTCAATGTCTTTGCAAAGCGGCGTCAAAATTTCATCACTAATCACACCCACATCGAGCGCCACTTTATATGGTGCATTGCTGAATGAGACCAGGGAATATCTAGAGCGGTAGAGACCCTTGAGGCTTATCTCAAGATGCTTCTCGACAGCCTTAAGCATAATAAAGCGAGGATCGGCCACCTTGTCGCGCATCTCGGTGAAGTTCTCGACCGCCATATCGGCAATGGCATCGCAATTGACTTTGCGCCGGCTGTATAGCTCGTCAAAAATTTTCTTCCAGTTAGAGTTAGCGTGGCTATCTATATCAAGACTGCCGCCCTGGTCGAGGTGCTCTTGCAGACAATCGTCCAAAACAGTCAGGTCTTCAAAACCGCAGTTGGCCCCTTGCCCATAAAAGGGCACGATGGCATGGGCAGCGTCACCAAGAAGCATAGCCGAGCCACCTACATTCCAGGGACCGCTCTTGACCGTGTCCATATGTCCGGTCGGATTCTCAAAAAAGGTCTCGACTAGATTTTCAATCAAGGGCACGGCATCGGGGAATTCTTTCTGGAAGAAGTCTGCCACCGCCGCCTTATCGGTCAATTTGGCAAAGCTGACCGGACCTTCGAAGGGCAGAAAGAGAGTGCAAGTAAAGCTGCCTTCAAAGTTAGGCAAGGCGATGAGCATAAAGTTGCCACGCGGCCAGATATGCAGAGCATTGCGTTCCATGGCGAAGCCACCACCGGCGGTGGGGGGAATGACCAGCTCTTTGTAGCCGTAATCGAGTCTTGAAACTGTAGTCTTATAGCCCTGACGCTTCATCATCTCGTCACGCAGACGAGAAGCCGAACCATCTGTACCAATGACAATGTCGGCAAGCACTGCCGCTCTTGTGCCATGGTCATCTTCCAGCATCAGTCTATTGCCTCCAAAATCAATGCCCTCGGCTTTCTGCTTAAAATAAATGCGCACCTTGCCTGTCGCTTCGGCTCGGTCCATGAGCAGTTTGTTGAGGGTTGCCCGCGAAATAGAATTGATACACTCACTGTCGTCTTTGCCATAGGGCTGAAAAAACAGTTCGCCCGCCACGCCATCACTTAGTTTGGGGTGGATCATGCGCCCACGCATCTGCACAGCCTGACTGAGAACGCTGGCGTCCATGCCGGCTCTGGCCAAGGCGCGAATACCACGGGTGGAAATAGCCAAGTTGATGGAACGTCCTGCCGATATAGTCTCTTTGCGCATATCAGGTCTTCTTTCAAAAACATCGACCTGAAAACCACGCTTAGCAAGCAAAATAGCCAAGAGCGAGCCGACCAAACCGGCGCCGACCAGAGCCACTTCCGCCTTCTCGGGCAGAGCTTCGATGCTACCTTTTACTTCACCAGACATAGCTTTACTCCTCTAAACTTCGGCAAATTGCTTGACCACTTGGGCAAAGCGATAAACGTCTTCAAAACTGGTATAGAGCGGTGCCGGGGTAGCTCTAATCACATCAGGCTCTCTAAAATCACAGACCACGCCGGCTTCCTTGAAACGCTCCAAGATGCCTCGTCCGCCTTGAAAACGCAGACTAAGCTGCGAGCCGCGCTCGGCAGGCGCACTGGGTGTGATAATCGAAAGATAGCCGGGGCGCTTGCTCTCGACACTATCTTTGATTTCATTCAAAAGATATTCCAAGTAACCGGTCAACAGATCGCCCTTAGCCCGTAACTTTGGCATGGTGGCACGGTCGAATATATCGAGTGAAGCGCGCAGGGCAGCCAGCTGAAAAATTGGCGGATTAGACAACTGCCAACCTTCGGCGCCGACCATGGGTTCGAATTGATCAGGCATTTTAAAGCGATTGGCTTTGTTATGCCCCCACCACCCGGCAAAACGCGGCAGGTCGAAAGACTGCCCGTGCTTTTGATGCACAAAGCAGCCGGCGAGGCCACCGGGACCGGCGTTGAGATATTTGTAGGAACACCAGACAGCAAAATCTACCTGCCATTTGTTCAATTGCAAAAGCAAATTGCCGGCACCATGAGCCAAATTGAGCCCGAACAAAATGCCATGCTCGCGACAGCGCGCCGCCAAGGTGGCCACATCAAAAGCCTGCCCGGTGAGATAATTGACATCGCCCAAGACCACAAGCGCCAATTCGTCTTTGTGCTCGTCGATTACGGCAAGCATGTCTTCGGTGCGCAATGTGTCTTCGCCCGGGCGCGGCGAAAACTCAATTAAATGCTCAGCCGCATCATAACCATGAAACTTCAACTGCGACTGACAAGCATATTGATCTGAAGGAAAGGCACCCTTCTCAATTGCAATTTTTACTCGCTTGCCTTGCGGTCTATAAAAAGAAACCATCATCAGATGCAAATTGACCGTGAGAGTATTCATCACCACCACTTCAGACGGCAAGGCGCCGACCAGTCTGGCAGAGGCTTCGGTGACGAATTCATGATAGGGCATCCAGGGATGGCGGGCATGAAAATGTCCTTCCACGCCGTAGTCGGCCCAATCATCCAACTCTTCCATGATATAGTCGCGGGCTTTCTTGGGTTCCAGTCCAAGCGAATTGCCGGCTAGATAAACGCAACTTTCACCGTTTTGTCCGGTCAATTTGCGCGGAAAAATAAACTCGTCGCGAAAGCCGGCTAGCTCATCTTGCGCGTCCATAGAGCGGGCAAAATCGAGATCTGATTTATAGGTTACGGTCTGACAGCTAGCACTCATTCAATCGCTCCTCGCATTGCAAACTCTATTTTCAAAATCAGTCAATCGCCACTCTCTACTTACTTTCAATTTCTTCTCTATTTCAATATCTTCTCAATTTCAATCTCTGTCGCTTAAACCAAGAAAGAGCTTGGCACTTTTATATAGAACAGTCTCTTTGATGCCGTCGCCGACTGTACTTTCAATCAAGCTGCCGGGCTCATTTTCACCCAAAGGGAAGGGATAGTCGCTGCCCAAACAAACACGCTCGGCGCCGACCAAATCGATCACATGTTGCAGGGCTTTCCTATCATGCACCAAAGAATCAACCCAAAAGCGGCCTAAATAACGACTGGGTGGATAGGGATTATCTACTGCGCAAAGATCTGGACGGGCCTGGAAGCCATGCTCTAGACGCCCCCAAGTGAAGGGAAAGGAACCGCCACCATGGGCGAAGGCAACTCTTAACTTGGGTAAACGCTCAAAGATGCCGCCGAAAATCATACTGGCTATAGCGCGAGCGCCTTCAGCGGGCATGCCCACCAGCCAAGGCAGCCAGTATTTCTGCATGTTATCTTCGCCCATCATATACCAAGGATGGACAAAAACCGCAGCACCAAGACGCTCACATTCTTGAAAGAAAGGAAAGAACCGTTCATCTGAAAGATTGGCTTCGCCCACATTGCTGGCAATCTGCACCCCGCTCAGCCTAAGCTCTTTCATGATGCGCTCGAGTTCTAGACAAGCCAGTTCGGTATCTTGCAAAGGCACGGTACCAAGACCATAAAAGCGCTCTGGATGCTCGTGCACAACCGAGGCGAGATGGTCATTCAAATACTTAGCCAAGGCAAGCGTATCTTTCGCTCCAGCCCAATAATTGAACATGACAGGTACAGTGGAAAGCACCTGCTTATCTACTCCGGTTCTTGCCATATCAGCCAGGCGAGCCTGTGCCGACCAGAGATTCTCTTCCACTTCGCGAAAAAATTTGCCGTCGTCTCTGACCATACGAGCCCGTTTGCAACAGGGCAAAGTCTCAAGCTTGATAAAGCCGCCATAGCCGAACTGCGATTTCCAATCAGGCAAATCTTGCGGCAATAGATGGGTATGAATATCTATTTTGGGCATCTTCTGCTTTGGCATCTTTAGCTCTAGACCAATTAATTAGGCTTGGTCATTTTCAGCCCGCACTTTTTGCAAGTGGTGTTTTCGTCCGAGGCATAAAAGCGTTCGAATATGGGAGGAAACTGAGTGACTATATTGGTGAGATGAAAATACTCGTCATAGAGCTTCTCTCCACAACCTTGACAGAACCAGACAAAACCGTCCAGTTCGCCCTCTTCTCTTTTCTTCTCGATCACTAAACCGACAGTCCCCTCAGGTCTCTGTGGGCTATGGGGCACACCGGGCGGCAAAAGAAAAATCTCGCCTTCGTTTATCGGTACATCTTGCAAACACCCTTCGTCATAGACTTTCAGGGTCATATTGCCTTCCACCTGATAAAAGAACTCTTCACCGCCATTGACATGATAATCGGTTCTTTTATTGGGTCCGCCGACGACCATGACGATAAATTCGCGGTCTTCCCAAACAAGCTTATTGCCGACAGGCGGTTTGAGCAAATGACGATTCTCGTCTATCCAGCGCTTAAAGTTGATTGTCTTAAGGCGACCCACAGAAATCTTCAACCTCCCACACAGCCCGTTGGTTTCCGGCGGCAAAAGACCAGCCAGCTAAAGGTAAAGTTTACAAAGCCAGAGGCTGTTTGAGATATAAATCAAATAAGCTTTATATAGCCAGGGGCAAAGACGGAAAGTCAGCATTGCCCAATTCAAGCGCAGGCAGATAGAAAGCCGCCTCAAAAGTAAGTATGGAATCTGCCAATTCTGAGAAATCAGCAATGCGCCTAAACCCCGATTTTCCAGGCACTAGCGCCGAAATTTCCAGGTCTTGCCCCTTATATTGGGAAAAGCCAAGAGCCGCCTTTGGCACGGTAAAAATAAGCAAACCGCGTCCACCCTGCCGAGCCTGCAGACCAATATAGCCCAAATCACTTCTTTGACTCAATTGCAAAAGAGCAGCACCGAGGCTGCAACCGCAATCAAGCCGAACTATCTTTAGAGGCACGGCAAAGGCAGCGCCACTGCTGGTAGTACCAGCCCCGAAAGAGAACTTAGAATTAGCTTTAGCTTTAGGCAAGAGAGAAAGAGCCATAGAGGTTGCCTTTCCGGCAATTACGACTTCGGGTCCGGGTTCGCGAGCAGCCAGGATCTTTTCAAAGCTCTTGAGTTGAGCACGGGCGGACGATAGGTTGCGTCTGCTAAGTACCAAAGTCAGACCGAGATTTGCCGCCAAACTTTCTTTCTTGAGAGCCAAAGCGCGCCTGTAGTGCTTCTCGGCAGCTGTATCTTCAAGGCGGGCGAGCAATAACCAGAGAGAAGCGTCATCTGGAAAACTACGCTCGATTTGCCTCGCCGCCAGAGCAAGAAGCTTGGCATAAGGGGCGGCCGATTGAGATTGAGATTGAGATTTAGCACTGCTTTTAGTTTCTGCTCTGCTTTTCGTTTCTGCTCTGCTTTTAGTTTCTGCTCTGCTTTTAGTTTCTGTTCTGCTTTTAGTTTCTGTTCTGCTTTTAGTTTCTGCTCTGCTTTTAGTTTCTGCTCTGCTTTTAGTTTCTGTTCTGCTTTTAGTTTCTGTTCTGCTTTTAGTTTCTGCTTCGCGTCGCCCGAGGCCCGGCCGCTCTTTACTTTTCGCTTGCAGCTGCGCCAACAATTGATCTTGATTTTGCTGTTGATTGACCAAAGGCACTATACCGCCCAAAACCACACGCAAGGTTTCAGCACTCCTGATCTTTCTATCAGCGCTCAAAATCTCAATAGCCAGCGCCGCCAAAGAATCAATCTCTTTCTTAGAATGACTGCCGGGATCTAAATATGATTTGGTATAGAATTCGGCATTAGACTTTGCATAAGATTTTGCATCAGATTTCGCATAAAGCTTTGCCTGACTCTCTGGGCTAGTTCCTGCCTTACTTTCGCTTATGGCGGCAAAGCGACAAAGCAACTCAAATTCTTTTAGTTCACTATATGAGCCATCCCCAAAAGACTGCTCTTGGGCCCGCACCTTCTGCAAAAGAGACAAGACTTTGTCAAACTGGTGCAACTGCATCTCAGTCTTGCAAAGCAAGATCAAGGCTTCCAGCCTGCGCTCGCCACTTAGGCGCCGATCTTGCCACAGCAAAGTCTCGGCAATCGTCAATTCATTCAAAACACGGTTCCATGTTTGCTCAGACTGAAGAGCCTGAGCCACTCCGTCTTTCTTATCGAGAAGATACTCAATCGCCAATGACTGACAAAGTCCAAGATGTGAATAGAAATCATCACCATCGAGCTGTACAGCTTTTTCAAATAGAGGCAGCGCCTGCTCTCTATCGCCGAGCCGACTAGTGAGCGCAGCCAGGTTATAAACACAGCGATGATCCGATGGGTTCTTTTCGTAAGCCTGCAGAGCCTCTCGAAACTGCAAGTCGGCTCCGTCGAGCTGGACAGCCAAAGCTTTTGTCTGCCAGCACAAACAACCCAAAACCAAAAGCAAAAACAAAGCCAGAAGGTCACGGGTAAGCCTATTAACGCTAGTATTTGAGCTAGTATTTGAGCCAGCCGCTACCCTCAAGCCGACTGTCTTTTGCGATTTCAGTAGAGCCATAGCTAAATCACCAGACACAACCTTTTTCATTCATTTGGCTCTCGAATTTGGCTCTCGAATTTGGCTCTCGAATTTGGCTCTTGTATTGCGCACTTGCATTTCGCTCTGGTGAAGACGCCATCACCCACGATACCTTCACATAAGCATTATCAGCCCAAGCGCCTAGAGGTAACACGGCTTATCTTAGATAGAAACAGATGGAGTCAAGATTAAACAGATTAACATGATCGAGGCTGGGGTAGGGTATGACTAATGAAAGATATATGGCTACGGGCAGACAGCTAAGGAAGGCAAAGCTTGCAAAGTACCAGCAATTTTGATTATGACCGCATAGCTCAACTAATCAAAGATAACCGCCTTTCAGAAGCCTATAATCAACTCAAAGCCCGCCTGGGCCAAAACCCCGAACTAACTGCCAATGGTTATGAAACAGCTTGCAACCTGATCAAGGCTCTCTCGCTCAGCGGCAATTTCAAAGCTTCTGATGAAATCTTGCTAGCCACACTCAAGACAGTGAGCCCCAAAGACGATCATTTCTTCCTCAAGCTTTCCGATGAATTGGTCGAACTTTCAGAGTTTAACCCCCTCAGTCGGCATGAAAACACCAGCCGCCACGACCGCATGTTCGATCAGTCCCTTATGATTCGCAAAGAACTTGTCGGCGCGGACATTCCAGCCGCTGAGCTAATCATCGACTCGATCTTCTCAAATCTGCAAAGAGCCAGACAGTTGGCGGCTTCAGCCCTGGCGTCCGAAGCAGCAGGAAGATTAGCCCGCTGCCGCAGCTTAATGGAAGAACTGCAGGGACTTATGAGCTCTTTGCCACATCCTCCCGAACTATTGGCGGCCCGGGTATTTACTATGCAAGCCTTTTTTGAACAATCAGCCGGTCAGAAGAACCTTGCCCGCCAAGCCTATCTCAAAGCTCTTGAGAAATTCAGCGAAGCCTTGAAGAAGTCGAAGCTGGAACGCTCAGACATCTTTGACATGTTTCTCGACCAAGGTCAGCTGTACAACCTGACAACCGAAGAGCGCGTCGCCTTCGAAAAGCTCAAAAAGGCAAAACTGGCACCGCAAAACAACCAAACGATGCATCGCATCAAAGCCTTTCCCGATTCGGACAACATTCAAGAAATGATGCAAAGGGCGGCAAGCAAGCCAGGCAAGACCTTTTACCTCACTTCACTTGGCTTTAGCGGCACCCTATCTTTGCTTGTGTCGGCAGTCTGCCACAAAGATACAGGGGAAATGACTTTTACCATCGAACCATCCACCGAAAGCGGCGGACGGGGCGAAAAGCTAATCATTCATACAGTCGACGCCCAAGAGGTGCTGCGCCATATCAAAGACCTCTGGCGCGCTCTGCAAACCAAACCCCAAGCTTTCGGCGCCAGTGCCCTGGCCGGCATGAATGCCAACCTCAACTTGAACATGAATTTGAATATGGCGGCCAGCGACTTTGACCAAAAGGGGCAAGACCCTTTCACCATGGGCGGCAGCTTCGATACAATCAATTCAAACTCGTCAAGTGGTAGCTTTGTAAATCAACCGATATCGGTTGATTTACAGGACCAAAATCGCCCAAAAGAATTTCAAGCAAAAGCCCAAGCCTCCGCTGGCTACAGCCCCGAAACGCCCGCCGCCAGCCAATTTGACCTACTTGGTAAGCCTGAATTTACGGGCTCCGATTTTCCATCTTCTGCCAAGCCGTCAGTCCCAAATTCAGCCAGCCGCGCCAGTGGAAGCTTCGGCGCCAGCTCCGAACCGTTCGAAGTTGACAAGCGCAACGAACACCGGGTGAATGGCCCGCCGGTGGGCTATGCTGCCCAACAAGAAAGGCGTCACCGCGAAACCCTAATATTTGAAGGCAATCTCAAGACCATGCCCAGCCTCGGGCTCTTGCAGACAATTGCCCTAAACGACAACACCGGCGTCTTAGAAGTTAGCGGCAAAGACGGCATAATGTCTATCTATTTTGATGCAGGTAAGCCGGTCCATGCCAGCTCTTTGAAAGACAGCGGTCTGGAAGTGCTTTACGACTTCATTATTCAGGAAGAAGGCTGGTTTCGCTTTCTACCCGAGCAACGCGCCCCCCAGATAACACTGAAAGTGCGCTTTCAAAGCTTTCTACTAGAAGCAGCCACTTTGTTTGACGAAAACAAATATCTCAAATCGCTTGGTTTGACTATGTATTCAGCCCTAATGCCCAAAGAATTTTGTTCTGACAAGGACGAATTTAGAGCCAGACTGGAAGGGCGCGGAATTGAGTGGGAAGACTGCATCTGGGAACTCTTTATCGCCCTTTGCGAAAGCCCGATTGTTACTGATGCCGTGGAACTAGCTGACTTACCAAAACATGTCTGGCTGCATGCTCTCTATCGGCTGGTGCAGGCCGGTATGGTCAATATCTCGAATGACGGCATGGATGTTGAAGATATAGCCGCTCGCCTGACTACAAAATGGGCTTACAACAAACAACAAGCCGATGATTTTTCGGCAAAACTGCATGATACTCGCACCGGACTCTACCGTTTCGAGTTTCTTATCTGGCTTATAGAGCGCGAGTTTGAAAGAGCACGCACTCAGATGTGGCCGCTCAGCATCGCCATTTTAGAAATTAGAAAACATGGAAAATTGCCATCACAACTATCAATAAATGACAAAGAGGCTCTGCATATGGCTTTGGCCGAAATCGTGGAAGCCAAACGCTCAATAGACTGGTTCACTCACTTTGAAGAAGAACATTTTGCACTTTTGATGCCCGGATTAGACAGCAACTTAGCCGCTATGTTCGTCTCCAACTTCTCAGATATCTGCGCCAGACATTTCGGCAAACTGAAAGAAGGGCATTCAGACTGGGATTATAGCTTTGGCATTGCTTGCGTACCCGGTGATACTTTTGAATGGCAAAAGATGGTGGGCTTTGCCATCGAAGCGCAGAGAAAGGCGCGAGTAAGCCGCAAGGGTTTCGAATTGCACAAACAAGAATCTAAACATGAAAACAGGCATGAAAACAGACAAGATAACAAAGTCGGCAGCCCCGAGTCTAGCCAAGGCGAAGCCTGAAGATGACCAATACAGATACAATTTTGGTAAAGAGACTGAAGCCCGGCCAAGAGCTCTTTAGCGAAATAGACGCTCTGATTGCCGAAAATGATATCAAGGCCGGCGTCATTCTCTGCCTGGTTGGCTCGCTTACCAAAGTTAATTTGCGCTATGCCAATAACGAAGAGAGCACCACATTGAGCGGTCACTTTGAAATAGTCTCGCAAACGGGCGTGGTCTCAAGCGCCGGCTCGCACATTCATCTAGCCGTAGCAGACAACAAGGGCACCACCTATGGTGGCCACCTCGTGCCCGGCAGTTTTGTCTACACGACTGTCGAAATGGTAGTCATGAAACTGCCCGATTGGGATTTTCAAAGAATCCCCTGCAACCTATCAGGTTATGAAGAACTAAGCCCGGTAAAGCTTTCCACAGCAAAATAAAAAGCCTGCCGCCTAATTGAGATATGCGAACCCAGACAATCGCATATACGACACCTTCATCAGGCTTCCTAACCCGGGCAAAGCTAAAGATAAAATGTGCTCTTGCACATTTTTTGATGCGACAAAACCGCTAAACTTATCAGATGGCGCCGCAAGGCAAAATAGGCAGCAGGGCAAAGATCAATATGAACAGCGGCACTCTCAATTCGCAGGTCTCGGTATCCTTAGAGAATTTACCGAAAGAAGATGTCCCGAAAACACAGGAAGAAGTGCTGCACAAACTTTTTGGTCTGACTAGCCTGAGAGAAAAGCAAGCCGAATCGATAGCCCTGACCATGGCCGGCAAGCACACGCTCAATCTCTTGCCCACAGGCTATGGCAAATCGCTATGCTACCAACTACCAAGTCAGATGCTGCCCGGACTAACCCTGGTCATTTCACCTTTGATCGCTCTAATGGAAGATCAAATTAGCGGCTTGAGAAGGCGCGGCATAAATAACGCCACTTTCATAAACAGTACAATCGACGCCGAAGAAATAGACGACCGCATAGAAGGCATGCTTAGTGGTCGCTACAAACTGGTCTATATTGCGCCGGAGAGACTCGATTCACCGCGTTTTATAAACCTATTGCAAAGACTGGACGTGGCTTTATTGGTCATCGACGAAGCCCATTGCATCAGCCAATGGGGTCATGACTTTAGACCGCATTATCGCCATTTGAAAAGTCTTTTGCCTTTGGTACCGCGGGCGGTGGTGATGGCTCTCACCGCCACAGCCACCAACAAAGTCCAATCAGACATCATCAGCAATCTTGGTCTAGATATGACTGTGGTCAAGGGCGACTTTAATCGCTCCAATCTGGTTTTAGAGGTCGAGAAATGCGACAACCCCGACGATAAAGATCGTCATCTCATAGCAAGGCTAAAACAAACTCTAGAGATAGACCACGGCACAGCTATAAACTTCAACAAAACCGAGCCAGGCAGCGCCATAATCTATGCAGCCACGCGCAAAGAAGCAGAAGCCCTATCGCGGCGAATCACCGCCGCCGGCATCAAAGCAGCTTATTACCATGCCGGTATGCCTTTGCCCATGCGCAAAGCTATGCAAAAGAAATTCGAAGAAGATCAAGTGAAAGTAATTGTCTGCACCAATGCCTTTGGCATGGGAGTGGATAAGGCAAGTATTCGCCGGGTCATTCACTACAACATGCCCTCCACCCTGGAAAACTACTACCAAGAAGCCGGTCGCGCCGGCAGAGACGGCAACCATGCTGTTTGCACCCTGCTCTATCAGTCGAAAGACATTTACACCCAGCGCTGGCTGACCAATAACAAGTATCCAAGCGACAAACAGGTTTTTGAAGTCTATGACTTTCTAAAGGCGAACAAAAACACAAGCCATAGTCGAGAAACAATTTTGGCCAATGTTGAAATCAAGGACAGTCCGCTCATAAGCACACTAGACCTGTTCAACCAGTTGAGCATGATCGCCATGGATCAAGGTCGGGTCAAGCTAATCAAAGAAATTAGCTGGCTGGACACAGACATATTAAAGCGCCGCAAAGAACTAGACAGCGACCGCCTTGAAAAAATGATTGCTTATGCCCTTTCTCGCACTTGCCTGCGTCGCAATATCTTGGGCTATTTTGGTCAGACTCTGAACGGCGACTGCACCGGCTGCGATATCTGCAGCCCGGCCCGGGGCAATAAAAACAGCGGACAAAAGGCGGAAAAGCCCTTTACCCTCGGTAAGAACGCCTTTGGTGCCCTCGGCAAAGCAGTGGAACGCAAGAGTTTTGTTGACACCAGCCCAAAAGGCGTCAATCGCGGTGAAAATCTGCACGCAGCCATAATGGCACTTGTAGGCGAGTTAAAAGGACAGGTAGGGCGCACAACAATAGCGGCCATCTTGTCGGGCAGTAAATCAAAGAAAATTACCGAGAAAGGTTTCGATAAATTGAAACTTTACGGCGCCTGCTCGCATCGAAGACAAGAGACAATTTTAGAAACAATCGACGAAATGATCGAAGAAGGACATTTAAGGGTGATTCCGGGTCTCTATCCCAAAATCACGCTAGCCTAGGCTCTACAAAATTTGAGCAGCCTTGCCGTCTCTCTGCCTGCAGAACATTCGTTTGGATGCTTTATCAATTCGAGGCGACAAACTTAAAGAGCCAAATCCTCAGGAGAGCTAAAGAATCGGAACAAGCCGTCCTTGTGTATCCGCATATCGTCAACATTCCCATACGCTATCTGCCTCGATCTAAATATACTGAAGTAGGAAGACCAAGGTTTAGGAAGTGCTTTATTCATGTAGCGGGTATACCTGTCTACTGTAATCGAGGGCTCCATTCCGAAAAGCTTATCCAACTTGAAGACATCATCGAAGAACTGCTCTCTAATTGATTTATCGATATTGGCGATTTTATAGAAAGTAGGACTATTCAATGCGTCTACTGCTTTTCTCTGTTCGTCCGTTAGATCCTCGCGAGCGGCATACTGCTCAAGCTCTGGCTTAGTGATTTCTCTGTCGCCATCAGTATCTAACTGATTGAACTCGTTGCGAAGAAAATTTATAGTCTGGTAAGTATCAGGTGCCACCTCCTTCAGACGTTCCAAGTCGTTCTCGTAAAACTCTACCCATTTAGAGAAAGACTCCAGATCCTTTTTGGTTACTAAATCGTCAAACCCGAATTCGTCGTCATGAGCACTAGCCACAGTGGAATAGGAATTTGACAAAACTTCCAAATAAAGCTTTTCCTCTTCCCTAGCTTGCAGATAGAGTTTGTCATTTCTTTGATTAGGAGAATTCTCAGCGTTGGCTAAGGCTGTGTCAATCTCACCTCTTTCAAGTATGCCATTGCCACTGGTGTCATAAATATCACCAAATTTCAAAAACCATTTGCCCAAATCCTCTACCTTCGGATTGGTCGAGGGCAATGGCTCTTCTGTTGTGGTTGAGGGCAATATTTTTTCTCTACCTGAGGCAGAGGGACTATTACATCGACTGGTACTGCTATTGCTGGGGCAGATGGTTCAAATACTTGATTCTTGTCTTCTGCTTTAGGATTAACAATTTTCCAATCGACAAATTGTTTCTGCTCTAAAAATTTACTTGCAAAAGCATCCTCTTCACGAGAAAAAGCAAATGCATTATTTGTGGTTTCAGCAGCGCCAAGTCTGTCCATACTAATTCCTCAGAAAATTGAATAGAAAACTCAATCTCGAAGCGCTTCAACGCCCTGAATCACTTAATTTTGTCCGGTTTTTGTTCACGGTAAACGTCAGGTCTGGCTGGAAAGAACTTCAGGCTTAGGCTCTTGCGAGAGAATGTGTAGAAATGCCCCTGACGGTAGCTTGAATAAATGTGTGACTAATAGCGAGAGAATTCACACCTTGCCTGCCGCGTCCAAGCCATTGCCTAGCAACCTTCCGCTACTGACTATATCCTCAGCTTGTGACATTAGCACTTGGGTTATAGCCTTTTCCGCCGGGCGTTTTAACTCTCTGGAAAACTTTATGGTCCCGGATCCCTCCAGTAGTAACTGGACGCTTCAATTATTACGGAGTGCCAACTAATCTGTGAGCATTACACACTTTTCGATTCCGAGTGATTGGCATCTGGATGAAGGCGCTGCGCGACCGAAGCCAGAATGACCATTTCACCTGGGAGCGCATGTATAAAATTTCAGGTCGCTGGCTCCCATGGGGACATATCACCCTTCCCTATCCTCTGGAGCGTTTTGGCGTCAAGACCTAAGGTAGGAGTCGGATGCGGGAAAGCCGCCAGTCTTGAGCTGTGCAGGGTGGGGAGGGTCAACCCTCCTTCCCAAGGCGATAGCCGCACTCGCCCCCTACGCACCTTTCACTGTCTTCGACTGGTTGAAATCCACTACTGAGCCAGGTATATCCTTACGGCTCTTCAAATGATCAAGAATCGCATCGACCACGCCAGATAGCCCAACATTGGCAGGTAACCGCAATTCTAATGCTGTGTCCTCACTCCATTTACCATCATTGGCTCGGTCAAAAACTTCCAGGAGATAACCGGACGGATAGCAGCGAATGGAAGCTAAGATCGATTTCCTCTCAAGCTCATCCCATGTTGGAAGCCCGGAATACTTAAGACCGGCAGGTTCTTTGAATTCTGAAAAGCCATCACCGCAGGTCTGTAATTCTTCATCTGTCGGATTTGGCACTACGGGATTGCCAGCGGCTATAGCCTTTTCCAAAGCGGCTATAAACTCAGCACGATTTCGATAATCAAAAACCGTAACCGGCTCAATGTCCACTCTTAGGCGGTTCTCGGTAATGGCCTCAGTCGGAAGAATCGCCCGATCAGCCATCAAATAGAAACCCACTCCACATTTAAGTTTTTCTCTTTCTTTCATTTAACTACCGTAACCTTCAGTTTGATAGGAGCTTTTCCCATGGGCAGGTTCTCGTTGTAATCCCGAACTTGCTTGCCAACTTTTTCAAAAACGGCTCTCTGCTCAGCAGTCATCGAACCATCTTTGACTCCAATGTGCAGAATTTTGCATTCTATTTCGTCTTCACCAAATCGTGGACCGGATCTCTTAGTGGGCTGCAACTTGCCCTACGCCCTGGACCGTCCCTATCACCTGCCCTATTGCCCGCTCTCTCTCGTAATGCTGGTACTGCTCGACCCCGGCAAGCAGCCCGGCTCCTATCACTTCCATTTGCTTCTCTATAGGCAAGCTGGCTATCGCCTGCCCGGCCGCTAACCATCCATCTTCCGTGTTCTCGATCGGCTGATTGTGCTCTACTCGCCCTGAATATTTGGCAACAACTTCCGCCCTCATTACCTCGTGTACGCCGCCTTCGTCGCGCCCCGCCGCCTTTATCCTCTCGTTCACCTGCGCCAGCCGCTCGGCTCTGGCATTTGCTTCCGGCGACAATTCCGCCATTTGCTCTCTGACCAATTGCCTGTAGCGGTCTTTTTCCGGTCCTTCCGGTAGCTGCTTTGCTCTCTCTCTCAAATACTCGGTCGTTATCTCCGGTAACGGCTTTACTTCCTTTTGCCGCTCAGCTACTACCTTTTGCTTGCCGCCATCGTCCAGGGCGATTATCTGTATGCTCTCTAACTGGTCGCCGCCAGCACTACCATTGTGCGCATTTTGGTTAAGCGATTGCATCGCCTTTAGATCAGCAGCCCCGGCCACTCTCGCCGCCTGCGCTTCCGGCTGATCTTTTAGCCCTTGGCGATCCAATGGACTGCGGCTTCTCTTCTCGTCCACATCAGCCATACAGGGGCCAACCTCTCCTACGATTGCCCCATTATTCCCTTTTGCGGCTGATAAGAAACCAGTCAACTTTCACGATAACTGTCAGGGTCAACACCAAAATGTGGGGTAGGCAAATGTACTGAACAAAATCAGAAATTTCTATCGTTGTTCTGGTATTACCGGCGGCATTACCGCGATTGACAGCAAAAGACAGTTCCGAATCAGTGCAGACGAAAATCCACTACTGACGGTCATCTTCAACCTACCTCAGCCGTATTCTTCTAAGGATTCGAGGTGATGCGCATGTTCCGCAAGGGACAAATGCTTGCCTAGCAGTTGTTTCCGGGCGTCACGGAAGAAGTCTACAAAGAGCTGCAGGTCTACAACAAGCTCAAACTCAAGATAAAAGATTAAAGCAGCACTGGTTTCAAAAAAGAACCCACCTTGCGGTTGATGGTGCTGGTGCCGACGCCCCCTAATATCGAAATTAGTATGTCTTCTCTCTAGAACAAAGGGCGTGTTTATGCAAACCATCAAAAGAGAACCGCGTGTGCCATCGGCTTTGTACAGCTGGTCGACCCTACTGGCTTTTGTTGTGATTGGCGTCTACTCAGCCCTAGATGTTCAAAGTCGCACAAACTTACTCGATGCCAGCGTTAAGACTATAGAAACAGTGGCTGCTTTCTTTTGGGCAGGTCTGCTCGGCGCCCTTCTGACGGTCTTTGCCCTGCTTTTTCTTGATATGACCATGCGTGACACTGTAAGACTTTTGCGCAAATAGCTTAAGGACACTTCCGGCGGTCTAGATTTAGCCTTAATATAGTCAGGAATGCCAAATTTCCGACTTTATTGAAACAGCTAAACCAGTGAACGATACAGACAAAGACGCATCAAAAGCAGCTAAACTAGCCCTAGAAGAGCTGGAGAACAAACTTCAGGATATTTTTTGCCCAGAAAACCAGAAACTGGCGCGCTTTCACCTGGAAGGCGCCTGGCAATCTTTATCGGGGCTAGCGCGTCGCAGCAAAGAAAGCTTGCAAGGAGGTCTGCAAGAGGGCTTTAAAACAGGCACCGACCTAATTAGCGAGCTGACACGTGAACTTACCGATATCGAGGTCTTCAACCTCAAGCCCAAGCCGCCGGCTGAGTTGGAAGTCGATATAAAGCTGAAAAGAGAAAAGAAACTACCGCTAAAGATGCCTGTGGCTCCGCTTATCGAAATAGAGTCGGTGATTATCGGCAAGCATATTCACTTTCAGTCGCTTTTTGATAAAGAGAAAAATGGTCTGCGCTGCAGTTTCAACCAAGGCTTTGCCTTAAGTTTCAAGACACCTCTGGGCAAACATAACTTTGCCGTCAAAGGCACCACTTATCTCAAGCATGACAAAAACAAAGAGCTGGTCATGGAAACACCGATAACCATACCGGGCACACAGACCGAGATAAGCGTCAGTATTCCGATCAAAAAACTGCTGCACGATTGGAATACTAAGAAGCAAACCTAAAAGACCAGCTAATAAGCGGCATCAAGACGCTTAAGTTCAGCCAAATCTTTGCTTTCAGCGGCTAGATTGCCTAATTTCTTATAGCATTGGGCGCGAGCGGCTAGACACTTGCGAGGATCGGGCAACTGACCAAGAGCTATGGTCCAGGCTTTTACCGCCGCTTGATAGTCACCCAGTCCTTCATAGCAGCGTGCCTTCATCGGCAAGACCAAAATGCCCTCTCTGGTGCCTTTGGCTGTGGGCAAAGCAAGTAGCTTATCGCAGGCAGCCAAGCATTCTTTCCACTTTTTCGAACCAAACAGAGAATCAGCCAAGACAAAATGTGCGTCTTTATACAAAGGCCCAAGTTCTACTCCCTTTCTTGCATATTTCTCGGCCTCAGAAAATTTTGCCAACCCGCGAGCAAATCTAGCGGCACGGCAATATCCTTGGTAAGACTCTGGGCTAATTTCGACTAGTTTCTTGGCTACCACATAAGCTTTCTCAAGCTCATCCATTGAGTCTAGACCGGCGCAAGCGATCATATAAGCATCAGGGTTAGGCTTGGCAGCCATTGGTACTTTAACAAAGTAGGACACCGCAGCCTGATCGTCATCCAAGTTTGCCTTAACTTGCGCCATTTGAGCTAGAAAACGAGAATTCTGCGGGTCGATTTGCAATGCCTGTTTAGCTAGTTCATCGGCTTGCTTAAACTGACGCCGACTGAGAGCAACCGCGCTCTCCGCCGCCTTGATATAGCCGGCATCTTCTTTATTGCTGCGAGCGATCTGCAAAAATTTGTCAGCATCGGCATACTGCTTGCCTTTGAAAGTAGCGATAATCACCCTAACGGCATTGGGAGCATGCTTTTCTTCGTAAGACCGCATCTCATTCCAGGTTTCAGCCCATGCAGCATAAACCGAGAAATAAATTGAACAACAGCTGAGCCCTGTTGCAAGTAGAAACTTGTCTTTCATCTTCAACCCCGCTAATCATTCTAGCAGGGTCACAAAGGCAATATTTAGAGAGCAACTGATGCTATGTCTTAAGCCATATTGCTGTTATTGGTGTCGCTGCCGGGCAGACGAATACCATAGAGAGGCTGTCCGCCTCTGACGAAGCGACCGAAGGCGCTCATCAGGGGCTGGTCGGAGACCCAACGTCCACGGCTGGAAGAGTTGGCGCCTACATATATATTGCCGTTTCTGTCTACTCTCTCGACAATACCGATGTGGTCCGAACCACCGGCGCGGCCAGGTCCACCGAAGACTACATCGCCGGGTCTGACTTGATTGATCGGTACTTTCTCACCGCCCTTGCGCAGTAGTTGCATAGCCAGGTTGTGGGCACCGGCATCGGGTGTGACGTTATAACCGGCATTGATCAGCACTTCAGATACCGAAGCGGCGCAACCAAGACGACCACCATTAACCGATGCAGCAAATCTAGTCCACATGCGCTGACCGTCGGCGTTCTGGGAAGCGGCAACGATACCGTTGGCATCACCGCTCCAGTCGAAGCCTTCGCCACGGCTCTGAGTGGCGGCGGCAGCCAACTGCCATTTGTTTCTGGCAGCGCTCATATAGTCTTTGTTGCCGCTGTCGGCCATGTCTTCGGCATTGGGAACGCGTCCCAAGTGCATCGCCAAAGCAATCTGACCAGGGTCGACTTCTTTGCCGGGGTTCTGCTCGGCAATGGTCTTGGAATAGCCGTTGATCAAATCTTTGGCAGCCAACTCTTGTACTTCTTTGCCGAAAGTACCGAGTATGTCTTTCTTGTCGGCGTCAGACAGTGAGTTCTGATCGGTGTCGCGCATCTTCTTGAGCACATCGGGGGTTTCACCCTTAGCCACTTGCTCTTTCAGTTTCTTCATGCGGGCGGCGGTGCCGGGGGGCACAAGACCTTTACGCTCTTGCTCTTCGAGGGCTTCGATGTCTAAATTGGCGAGCCAATTTTGGAAGTGATCGGCGGTGAGACCGTAGGCACCAACTGCGTGACCGCGTCCACGGCGATAGCCGAAGTGTTCGTGGTTGCCGCGCGAACCGTTCAAGCTGGAAACAGTATCTTTGATGAGGTCGACAGCATCGACTTGTCCGTTTCTGGAGCGGAAATCGCGTCCAGGGAACATATCGGAGACATCACCGGAACTCATGCGACCACCGGCACGGTTGCCGGAATAACGGTTGCCGCTCTGCACCGAACCAGCATCAGCACCATCGGGTACGTTGGCACGTTGACCAGCGCGACGGGCGGCAGCAGCGGCTTCTTCCGGAACCAGACCCTGCGGATTTTCGAGATCGACGCCTTTACCGGCTAGAGCAGGATTTTGTTCTTTGATGCGGGCATCGAGATATTTATAGAGTTCGCCGACCGACTTCTGTTGGGCTTCGGTAGGATTGACAGCACCAGGAGCACGCTCAAGACCGACTACAACATTGCCGGAGCTCAAGATTTCAGGGTTGTTGAGCATTTCCACTTTGCCGTCGGCTCTGACGATCAAGTCGGGCTTTTTGCCCTGTTGCTCGAGTGTATCAGTGAAACCTACTTCAATTTTGGGCTTCTCAAAAGAGGTTATTGGTCTGGGCTCAGACTTACCGTCGCCGACATTGGTGGTTTCTTTGCTGCGGCTATCGGCAATGACTCCGGCTTTGGCTAAATCATCGAGAGATTTCTTGGGGCTCAAGGCGCCTTCAGAAATGGTCAGACCGTGCAAGCCAGTAGGGGCTGTGTTGTCTGTGGTGTTGGTCTGCTCGAGTATGCCGCGTCTGCCGTTCAGTGAATCGGCTTGAAACTTGCCGCGGGCGTGACGAGCACCGGTCGAGGCGGTGCTATCGGAAGCATCGGCGCCTGCGTCCATGGAGACACCGCCTAGAGAGCCGGCTGAAATTCCATGCGAAAACTTAATTGGTTTATGTGATTCCACCACAGATGTAATCTCCGTACCTTATAGAAAGCTGGGGCTTAGCGGGGGAGCTAAAGGTGCAACACGTAAAGGTTGCTGGAGTCGATGACTCAATATAGTCCAGATATCGGGGAATGCCCAGTAGGCGCCCTACGTAAGATCACCATGAATTGCATTAATTCAGACCTAGAATTGTCACAATCTTCTGCTCCAAACACTTTCCAGTGAAAATCCCAGAGATTCGAAGCATATAAAGGCTATATTGGTAAAAGGAATTACCAAAAAACAGGCTAATATGATTTCTGGAGCAAACACCGGATTTATTCTTCGACTGCGCAAAAGTCTGGGTTTCACCCTCTCAGCAGGCTGGAAGTCTTGCCTGATTTGGGTGCTATTCTCGGGCGTATTCTTGTTTAGCCATCCTTTAAACTACGCATTCAAAGGAATGGTTGAAGTCTTGCTCAATTGCTTCCTTGTCGCCTTAAGCCCCGCTCTCTTTTGTCTATACGAAGGTTGGCAGCTCAGCCAAGACCTGCTTGTCGCTCACAACAGCAGCCTCGGTCAGGTTTTCTACAAGCACACTTTGGTGGCCGCGGTGCCGACGGTTCTCTATATATTGAAGGTCGGCGACGACCTCAGAAGGGAAGCCTTAGAAAAGTCGCAAAAACGCATAAGTGTCGCAGCAGACGAAGAGCTGGATTTCAAAACAGAAGAAAAGCCATTCTGGCAACCATTTATGCAAGAGCTGGTTCTGCTGTCACTCATTTTTGTTGCACTACTTCCCTTTCAGGCCAATTTTCTATCGGCACCGGCAAAGATCTTGGGCAATCTGCAACTTTTAGAACAACTAAGTATTAAGCCCCAATTCCCGAATAGCCTTTTCCAGTCCATCAAGGTTTATCAAACCTATAGTTCGCTTGGGAAGCACGAATATGCCATGAATGGCTTAGCAAATTTGATACCTTATGCGAGGTTCGAGGATGAAAGAACCTACAGCAATCAAGCCACCACCGATGTCTATAACTCGCTCTATAACATCGATCCAAAAAACGAACTGACTGCAGAACAATGGCGGTGTCTAGTTCGTCCCTTTCATGATCAGTTCAAATCTACGCTTAGCCAAGTCGCCAACAGCAAAAGCGAAAGACCCAATCAAACCAATCCGAAAAAATATATTCTTGAAACAATGGCTAGGAGCCTTACTGCTGCATATGCCAGACACAATTGCATTAACGAGGTTGTATGCATGGCCTTACAAGAACAAGCAATCACAGATAACGTCAACACCCCATTTTTGAGAACGATAGAATACATTCGCCGAGCCGATCGAGTCGACGACACCCTCGTTGCCTTCAAAATCGCCAGAGCCGAACTTGAAACACAAGGACATGATGGGGCAGCAAACGTGCAAGAGAGAGAGCCAGCCGAGCTTGTCTGCCATAGATTTATTGAGACACTAAGCAATCGAATGCAGAGTGAACCTAGACTGACCAAGGCAGAGCATGAAGTTGCAGAAACCGAAGCCAGTGAAGGCGCCATAAGTGAAGCAGATCATGTCTCAGAGATAGCTAAGCTGCAAGAAGCAGAAAAGAAAGCAATTGCAGACGGCGACTTGGCTGTAGCGCGCGACGCCCGCCGAGAGTTAGCCCATATATACAGCCAAGAGCCCATGCAGAATTGGGCACTGGCTCAATCCTATTTCACCCTGGTCAATGATATGGACAATGCTGTACCAAGTACTCCAGGAGAACATCTCGATGATCTGTTGAAGACAGTGAGAGCTTGCCGCAGGAACTTGGACATGAGGCAAGCAGCGCTGTATCAAGAAGAAGTCTTGCGCACCAAAGAGAAAATCTACGGCATCGATGAGGTTTATCTGGGTAAAGCTAGAGACTATGCCACATTGGGTCAACTTTGGCAGGCAGCAAGAGAACCTTCCAAAGCTTTGGAAGCCTTTCAGAAAGCCTGGGCCATAGACAAAGACGACAAGTCGATGCCGCTGCCTGCTAAAAACGTGTATTTATCTAATTTATTGCTATTGACCGATAGTGCCGGCAGACCCGACTTGGTAGCCGACTACAAAGATCAGCTCGACAAGAACCTCGCAATTATCTATAACGGTCATCCTCTTAAGCAAGCAAACCCAATAACCAAACCGCACGTAGACCCCAGAGAAAACATTCTCGACCCTCTTTACTGGCTGCTTTTGGAGAAAGACAAGCAACTAGCTTTGCTTGAATGAAAATAGAGCCAGGAAAAATCTGCAGTCAGCTCTCCAGACAGCCAACCAAAAGAATCGAGCCCGATAGCTCTTTCGAACTACCGGACGCGAATCTCTACCTCCCCACGAAAAGGTTTCAATTTTGCTGCGTTTGCGCCTCAGCTCTTTGTGCTATCAATCTAAGCGCGAGCACGTGAAACTGACGTGATAGTTTTGAATCACTTTCCAGCCAATTCAAAAAGAAAAAAATCCCCATTGCGGGGACTTTTAGACAACTTAGTTTTAGCCGCCCTTGAGCTTATCAATCAGCTCTTTATCTTTCAGTCGCGCCAGTATTTTATTTAGCGATTCTTGCGAATCAAGCATACTGTGACCGACCTTCAAACCAAAGATAGAATCTTTCTTGCCGCCATGGTCATCTATATACTGATTTTTCAAGGCGCGGGTTAGTTGCTTATGTTGAGCGCGTGAGTAGTCGCCACCCAGGGCTTGCAAAATACGGTCGGCAGCGGCAGCCGGTCCCTCGCCTGCTCTAATTGTCGAAGCTTCTCTCAGCCCCTTGCTGTTCCAGTTTTGCTCAGATATCGGCAGCGAACCTGCACCGGCTTTGTCCGGAGCTTTATCTGGGGCTTTGTCCGGGGCTTTGTCTAAAGCCTTATCTAAAGCTTTATCTGGAGCCTTATCTAAAGCTTTATCCGGGGCTTTAGCAATATTTTTCTCTGCCGCTTGCTTCTCAAGCTCAGCCAGACGGTCGCGTCTGTCAAAAATACCGCGTCCAAAAGACTGCTTGCTGAAATTACCCTTCTCGTCTTTATAGGGCTGCAACTCGGCACTATCATAGCCACGGCGCAAGGTATCGACCGCCCTGACGAAATCATTTGGATAACGACTTTCTTTGTCGCCGCCTTTGTAAGCCTTGGCGGCAGTCAAATACTTTTCCATATCGACCTTAGAAATACCGCCTTGCCCGTCTTTAGATTCCAATCGAGCTAGATGCCTTGCCGAGCTGTCCCTAAAGATCTCAGACCCTATTCTCTCCATGGCCAAATTTTCGCTCTTAAAAGTCTTGATTGCCTGCTCAGAGGGCACTCTAAAGTTCTCTATTTTAGAACTTTCAATTCCGGCCACCTCAGCCCGCGTCTCCAATTTTGGCGCTTCCTTATCGCCATTGGGCTTGGCAAACCTCAAATTATCGGCTTCTGTCTGCAAAGCACCGTTCTTATTGGCGCCTTCAACATTCGTACCGATAAGTGCATCTTGCGGACGCTTGCTCTGCGTCTCAACCAGGTCGGCGCTTGCTTTGGTCATAGAAAACTCGCGTTATTTTGGTGGGGTATGGGCTTAGATTAGCCCGCACCCCGTAAAAGAAATGTAAACGCCGCGCCCCTAAGTAAACGGCTCTTTGGCAAATACAAATAAAGCGAAAGCCGAACCGAAAAGCACAGCCAGCTCTAGATAGGGGGTAAGCAGACCAAAATTGTATGTCGGTAGAGTATCGGAAAAGACAGCCAATACGCCCAACTGTTCGATGCCAAAAGCCAAGCCTGTACCCAAAATAAAAACCAGAGGCGCCATTGCCCGCCTCAAATGCCCGTTCAACAATAAAGCAAGCAAAGCCAGTGCCGACCAGAGCAAAAGCCCAAGCCAGACATAAGGAATAAAGCCAAACCAAAAGAAGCTGTTCAAACCAAAGAGAAGGCGTAGTATCCAATAAACAGACTGCACCGCATAAGCAGTGAGACTGGCATAGAAATAGAGCCTAAACCACAATATATGCCCTTACTCAAGATCTCTTTGCACGAGTACTTGTCCTTTATTCAAGCCATACTTGGTCTTTCTGCCGACAATAGACTTAAGGCTAGTTACTTCATCACCGATGGCACGATTAACAAATATATCCACTTCTTCAAAAACTACATCAGCCTTTTGCGCCGGCATGACTATCGCCTCGGTTAGCACTACTGCCGGTGGCACATCAACTTTTAGCTTAACGACGCGCACCTGCTTGCTAATCTTTTCCATCTTCTGCGAATTGTATTCGCCTTGGGCGATTTCTTTACCAGCAAGAAAGCCCGAGCTGGCCATAAAAGGCAAAAGCAACATGTACAAAGCAAAGGGCTTATAGGTCTTAGCCTTTACAGCGGCAGCGCCCTGCTCAATATTTTGCACGGTTTGGTCGCTCATTCATCTCCTCCCACTTCAGGCAGAAGGTCATGTCTTGAGACATACTCGCCTCTTCGCAAACTCCACTTGAGGCGCCCGCCCATACAGTCGGCAGCAAATCCGAATGAGTCACTATAGACCTTGGGCATCACCACTCTCACTTCTTCAACATTGTCAGAGTCTATTTTGCCGCCCGCCGGAATATTCTTCACGACCTTAACCAGCTGAATTTGAATCGGCGCTTCGCCTATGAGCGGCTGCTTGCGGTAGTTGTCCCAAGTGCTTGACCAACCAACATAATATGCAATCGAAATAGTAGCAATGAAAATAAGCAAACTACCCAGGACAACCAGCAAGGAGAGTCCTGACTTCTTCGATCTCTTTTGCGCCTCTTTGGCGTTCTCAGTAGTGTTCATTAGTACTGCTCTCGACGGTACTGCTCTCGACGATAAGAAAGCCGTCTTTATCGACTTGCCTAATTTTAGCAAACAGCATTCAGCGCAGCCCCAAATATTTGTGAGTTTGCAATGTTAGCCGATATCCAAACTTAAGAGCGGCATTCATGCTCGCCTTGATATTGAGAACATTACGTTCTTCGTCTTGCTCGTCTAGAGGCATGACAAAGACACTTTTGCCGGGCAAGGGTCTGGCAATAGCGCCGGGGGCGCCGCTTTGACGGGTCGAAAAAGAAGGCAGACCATCTCTTTCATCAGTCTCACCCTCTTTTATTAGATACTTATAGGCATCGATATGCAGCGCCAGCTGCTCATTTAAAAGTGGTGTTTTGGGGCTGCAAACCACAAACAAGTCAGAGCACCAGGGCAAGTCTTGATAGAGTGTGCCATTGGTCTCAAGCTGCACGGTAAAGTCACGCTCTAAAAGACCGCCGACCAAAGGCGCTATGTTTTGACGAAAGGGCTCGCCGCCGGTGATAACAACCAGCTTGGCTTTAGCTTGTAAAGCCGCCACTTTATCGAATATCTCAGCAAGAGTAGGGCGCCATGTGGACGATTCAAAGTCGGTGTCGCAAAAATAACAAGCAAGATTGCAGCCGCCCAGCCTAATAAAGACTGAGGGTTCACCGGTGAAAGGTCCCTCGCCTTGCAGGGTGTAAAAAATTTCCTGCACCCAAAGACTGTTTCCGTCTCCGGCTTCTTGCCCCCTGACCGGATTGGTTCCAAACATACGACCTAAACCAACTCCACTTCGGCAAAGCAGTTCTCGGTCTCCCAAAGCACCACTTTGGTAAGACGAACACCACTGCCCTTAAGCAGATGCGGTGCCAATTCCAGCAAAATATAGCGAGCCATATTTTCTGCAGTGGGGTTGTTGTCCATGACAAACAATTTTTGCCCCGGTATCACATTCAGTGCTTGCTGTGCTTCTAGATCATTTCTGGAAACAATAAAGCCATGGTCCCAATTGTCTTCGATCCAAGGGGCAAAAAGCGACTTAAGCTGCCCGAAATCTACGACGCGCCCCAGGCTATCAAGCCCATCTCCGTTCAGTTCATTCTCTGAGCGCGCATACAAAAAGACGACATAATTATGACCATGCAGATTGGCACACTTACTTTCGTGACCATAAACTCTATGACCGGCGCAAAACTGCAGTCGCCGCGAAGCCGTAACGGTAGAGAGAGCCAGACGCTCTTCGCTCTCATTAAACTGCATACGACTAACCAGTTCCATATCCTTACACCTTATTCTTACACCTTACTTATCGCAATTGCAGCTCTTTCCAAAAGAGGATCATTTAAACCGGCTTCGGCAAAACCCTTGGCACGCAAAACACACGAATGACACTTACCGCAGGGCGGATAATGACCCTCATAACAAGTGGTGGAATAAGCCAAAGCATCAAGACAGCCAGGCAAGCTTTGAGCAAGCTCAACTGTTTCTTTCTTGGTCATATTCATCAAAGGCGTAACGATTTCCAGCTTGCGATCAAGACCGCTTACCAGTGCGGCTTCCAGCTTGCTGATAAAGTCTTGTCGACAATCAGGATAGCCACCATAATCTTGCTGGGCCACACCAACCACGATACTATCGACATTGTGCACATAGGCGCGATTGGCGGCGATGGTAAAGAAAAGAATATTGCGTCCCGGGACAAAAGTTGTTGCTACACCAGATGGCAGCGCGGGCTCTTTAGAATCTTCCACGGCAAAATGATCCACAGGCAAGCTGTGATCAGTAAGGGGGCTCAGCCCCTTAAAAATGGCGCCAAGATCTATAACTTCATGACTCACCCCAGCCATTGCTGCTATTTTGCGGGCGCTGTCTATCTCGATTGCATGTCTCTGGTTATAGCAAAAGGTAACGGCATGCACCCGCTCATACTGAGACTTAGCCCAATAAAGACAGGTTGTGCTGTCTTGACCGCCCGAAAATACAACCAAAGCCGAAGCCATGCGTCCCTCATAGACATAAACATAAATACTATTGGCACGATATATACGAAGCAATCATTTTAGCAAAATGTCAAGCCCAAGAGGGCATTCGTAAAGTGGGCATTAGTAAAGACGAATTGCAAGGAGCGAAGCAGAGCCGTAGACGCCAGAGAAGCACCCGACCTCCTGACAGCCGCCTCAAACAGTCAACTGTTGGCTGGAAAGATTATCTATTTGCGCGACTTTTCATAAAAGGCTTTGGGCCAAAATGGAATTCCACCCCGGGGCGTAAAGCGTCCCTCTACAGTAAGTGAAAGAGGCTTAAGCTTGTCAATCAAGTCGTTGGCGATACGGTTGACACAGGCTTCGTGAAATTCTGGTAGTTGCCTAAAAGCACCAAGATAGAGCTTGAGTGACTTACTTTCCACACAGAGCTTGTCGGGGCAATAGTCGATAACGATGTTGGCAAAGTCGGGTTGACCGGTAATGGGACAGACAGTCGTAAACTCAGGTGCTTCGATATGAATAGTGCCGCAGACGTTATTGCGATTAGCTTTCTTATCGTTAAACGGATTATCAAAGACTTCCAAAATCTCAGGATCTGGATTGTCATAATTCTGCTTAACGGCAGCGGTTTCTTTGCCTAGCTCTTTGAATTGCTTCTTCTGTTTGTGCCCGTTCTTTTCTTTGTTGTTTTTCTCTTTCGCTTCGTGCACTTCTGGATCATGAGCAGGCTGAGCACTAGCGGCTACAGTTGCCTGAACTTTCTTGCTATTTGCTTTCTTCGCCATAAAAGGTCTCCCACAGAGCGCAATTCAAAACCAAGTTTATCAGCTTCGCCCCAGAATGAGAGCATTATCGATAGACTTGACCACTTTCAAAAGGGCATCACTGCCGGAAGAAATGATGTAGATATAGCCTCCGGCAGGAAAAGGAACTGCAGTGCAAAGGCTATTGAATGTTGCTTGCGCAACGGTAAGATTGGAATCGCCGCCAAAACCTTCGGGGTCGACCTTGAGGCGCACCACCAGCACAAAGAGACGATCTTCCGGACTAATCTTCAGTTCTTTTTCTATCAAATAGGCAGCTTTGACAGACGGCTGCAAAGCCACCGCTGCTCTGATTTTTTCTACTTCCTCACTGCTTGCCGAATGAGCCTTGAACTTATCGGCACCGCTGACCTGATTGCGCTCAGCCTGATAGAAATAATCTTCTTCGGCATACTTGTTGTAGAGCTCTTCAAACTCTTGATATTTGGCATGGTCATTGGCTTTGTTGAAGTGACTCATCAAGAGGGCACAGGCCTCAGAGCGAAATTGTTTGCCGCCTCTTGCCACCACTTCCAAGAGTTGACGACCACGGTCTTTATCGTGCATCTCGTAATAGTTGTGCACAGCCAACTGGTATGAGACTTCAAGATTATCAGGATAACGATCATGCAATTCTTCATAGAGCGGCGCCGCTTCAAACACGCCTTTCAGCAAATGCACGTTCACAACCATCTCTAATTCTTCTTCAGCAGTAAGGGTCTGTCCCTCGCTGCGCTTCTTCTCGAGTTCAGCATTACGCTCTTCCATTTGCTTGAAATTTTTAGAGCGCTCTTTCCAGTTCTCTTCGTTCACCTTGACAAAATCCTGACAGCAGAATTCCATCAGCTTCTCGTACTGTGCTCCAAAAAAGCTTTCTATAGCCGTTTCTTTAACAGGGGCCATCAAGTCAAATCTATCGATCAATTTCTCAGCTTTCAGCCTCGGCAAAAGATTATCGAGGGTGCTCACCTTTTGACAGCAAGCTATGCGCTCGGCATGGGGAGGGTGACTATCATAGGGTGAAGGTATAGACAACAAATCAGCTTCTACAGAATCGATAGCGGCAATCTTGTCGCTAATAGGCGCCCTCATGTGCTCTTGCAAACGTCGATAAAAGTCACTGGGTACCGGTCCGTCATGGGGATATTGCCGCAGCAGCTCTCTGGTATCGTAGCTGGAGAGACGGTCACTTCTCACTATGATCTGCAAGAAAGACCTGGCATGACTCTCGGCACCAGCTATGCCAACCGCCAATCTATCGGCCTCTCTTTCATGCTGCCTGGTGACGATACTTGCTAAAGCCTGAAAATAAGGATAAAACCAACTAAAAAATCTGAGATTGATTGAAAGCAATAGTGAGTCGCTTGCACTAAGCGCCTGCAAAATAGTCTGCCAGCGACCGATCATCTTGTATATCCAGCCAGTCTTTCGACTGTGCTCGCCTGCCAAATGTCCAAATTCGTGGGCAATAACAGATCTAAACTCATCAGGGGTGAGAATCATCATCAAAGGCAAACCAAGTATGAGGTGATTCTCGTAAAAGCCCAAAAGTCCATAGCGCGGACGCTCAACCACGGCGGCATTAATCTGGTAATCCAAATAGATTCTGTCTATTTTCACCCCTACCTGACTGGCTAGTTCGCGCACCTGCCTAAACAAATCAGGATAATCGGCAGCCTTGATTTCTATGCCTTCAGTCTCGGGAAAGGGCACAAACAATGCTTTGAAATAACAACCAATGGCCGCCAACATAGCAATGACAGCCAGCCCCAAGGGCTTAATGGCATAAACACCAAGATGAAACTTAACAGCGAAAAATATCAGGACCAAAATCAACGAGAATAAAATGATCGGCATAACAATCATGAACGAGTAGCCGAGCACAGCCCACGAGACAATCTTCAATTGATAAAGTGCAGGGCTTGTCTTAGCTAATTCTTCGGCAGCCGCCATGCGTTTGATAAAAAGCTTCTCGGCTTCCGACCTAGACGCCTCTGCCGGGCTCGGTCCCGCCGCCTCCAATATAGTTGCCGCCGAAAGGGCAGCCATCTCTCCAGTAGCCCTGAAGCGGGGGTTTTCTTGATTTAAATTGCTCACAGTCTTTTTACTTTAATTGCCAAAGAAAAGAGATTCCAATGTTCTATGGTCATACCCGTACCTAAAGTCAGGTAATCGCTACTCTCAAGAAGAGCCCTGACAATCGAGCCCAAGTTTCCTCGTTCAGAACGAAAGAAAACCTAAGCGGGTACAATTAAACAGAAGACTAGACGATAAATAGTCTTTACTTTAGTGATCGTCAAACAACGCCAGTCACCTCAATACAAAGTGAACAGCCCCAAACCAAAACTGAGCGCCCTTTCTATAACTTATTGCGGCGGCTGCGGCTATGAGCCGAGGGCTGAAGCCCTTGCTTTTGCAATTGGGCGCGAATTTGGCATTAGAGTCGAACTGCACAAAACGGTTGGCGGCTTGTTTGAAATAGATGCCGGTCAAGAACGCATTTTCTCAAAGATGATGCTTGGGCGCTTTCCGCATGACGGCGAGATAATTGATATTTTGAAAGCACGATACAGCGCCGTCAACAGCAAATCAGCCGATGAAATAATTAGAGAGCAGTTGCTCAATATGGGTGACAGGCAAAAGCGAGAAGGAGATTCGGGCCAATGCCAGCAGACCTCTTGAGCGCCGCCGGAACAATGCTTGTCGTCTCGGTGGTGACACCGATGATAATGAAAGCCATCGCCCCTAAAGAGGGCGCAGCCAAGGCGAAAGATGGATATTTCAAACTCGACTATAGTAAGGGCTATTATGCCGCTATGTATGTCACCATGGCTTTCTTTTCAGGCATTTCAGTAATTGCCTATCTGCACCCAGGCAAAACAAAACCCGAAACCATGGTCTGGGTGCTTTGTGTATTCGGCTTTTTTGTCGCTCTCAGCTTTTTTACCATCTTAGCTATGAGCCGCGGTGCGACATACTACAATCAAGACGAAATAAAGGGCTCGGACGCCTTTGGCAGAAGGCGCAGCATAAAGTGGCAAGACATCGCTGCCGTCGACTATATAGGCTGGGCCCAAGGTTTTAGAATATCGTCAAAATCGCGAGAAACCATCTGGATTTTCCCAGTCATGCAAGGTTTTCCAGCTTTTTATGAGATGCTTGTGCAGAAAGCCCATGAAAAAGGCATCGAAGCCCCACAGGAAGAAGACAGGTGAATTTGAAAGCTGGACAAGGGCGGTGGCTCTTCATTGACTGCGACAATACCATGCTCGGCACAGAGGCGATGGCAATACCGTCCTTGGTGGCGCGCTTCAACCAACTCTACAGTCAAAATGCCGGCAGAGAGCTAACTGTCGATGAATTTCAAGAACACTTTCATGGGCAAGGCAGAGAAACGCTCTGTCAAAACCTTGCTAAGCATTTCAATATTGCAGTCACCTTTGAGGCACTCTACGATCAACGCGAATGGCGCATGATGCAAGCCTTGCAGGCAAGTGGAGTAGATATGGCACCGCACCTGATCGAAGCCTTGACCATACTAAAAGAGACCGGCTTTCAATTTGCATTTGTATCAAACAATCCAATTCAAAGAGGACTAGCAGCCATGCGCTACAGCAGCAATGGGCAAGGCAATAAACTAGCCCAGTTTTTCGGGACCAATTTTTTTGAAGCCACCGATATACAAAAGCCGTCTCCCACAGTCTATCTGCGGGCGCTTGAACAAACCGGGGCGCAGAAAGAGACTAGTTTTGCTGTGGAAGACAGCGCCACTGGTGTAAAGGCAGCGGTGGCAGCAGGCTTGACCACCATTGCTTATTTAGGCTTTTGCCCGCCGCAGAACAGAGCCAAGCAGTCGGAAAAGCTGCTTGCTTTAGGGGCAAAATATTGCATTGAAGATTGGCTCGAAGTGCCAAAATTAGTTTAAGGCTCAGTTTTTGAGCCAAGCTTATCTTTTACGGCCAAAAGCTGAGCGGCTACTGAAATAGCGATGTCGCCCGGGGTATTGCCGCCTATGTCTAAGCCGACCGGACAAAAGAAGGAATCACTGCGTTCGCTCAAGTGTGCCGCCTGCAAATCTTGCACCAGCCGAGCGCGCTTAGCCTTGCTGCCGATGACGCCAAGATATGGCAAACTAGCCTGGAAGCGTTGCAAGATTTTGACCAGAACCGGACTATCGGTGCTGTGCCCCATGGTCATCAATACAACAAAGTCAGTCTCAGCGAGATTCTCGACATAATCGGCATAAGTGTTCACCGCCACAGCTTCTATATGGGCATGTTCAGGCAGCTTTGCCAGCCAGTCGCTGCGGTTGTCGACCACTACAATACGACAAGGCAAAACAGACAAAACTCGACAAAGAGCTTGAGCGCAATGACCGGCACCAAAGATGACCACACGCCAAGTACTGCCCGCATAAAGCTCAAAATATACCTGCACCGAACCGCCACAAGTCATGCCGATATCACTATCCAGCCTCCACTTATGAAAACGTGTCGTCTCTTTCTTTTGCCCACTGAGCATGTCTTCACACTCTAAAAGACATCGGGCTTCCAGCTTGCCACCACCAACAGTACCATCAACACGACCGGCTTTAGAGACAATCATGCCGGCACCGGCTTCTTGCGGCACACTGCCGACAGTTTGCACAATTTTGACTAATACGAAAGGTTCTTGTTTGTCTCTAAGCGATAGAGCAGTGTTCAGTAAATCGTCAGTCAACTGTGCACCTGCAATTCTTATCGCCTTGCTTCGCTTACTTTAGATTTAACTCGGCTGGTCGAGCGTCCCCGCAATAAAACCGAACCGCCCACGCCCCAAGCGCTATCAGAACTGGGCAAGCCGCCTTCGGCACCTTCCAAATAATGGGTTAGGCGCTGCAAAATCTCTTCGCCCGATGCCGGGGAATTCAGCACCGGAATATTTTCGCCTGAAAGAAAAGAAAGGGCGTGCTTGACGGCAGTCCAAACTGATATGCCAAGCAAAAGAGGCGGCTCACCCACAGCTTTTGAACCGCGCACATTGACTTTGTTCTCGCGATCTAAAAGATCAATTTTAAAGTGCTCGGGCAGATCGAATATGCCGGGGATTTTATAAGTGGTGGGTGAATGACTGAGCAAGGCGCCCTTGGTCGAATAACGCAATTCTTCCATGGTCAGCCAGCCCATACCCTGAAAGAAAGCTCCGGCTATCTGACCACGGTTCAGCCCTTCGTTGATAGACTTGCCGATATCCATCAGAATATCGACTCTATCCAGTTTGAGGGCACCGGTGAAACGGTCGATGGTTACTTCGCTGACGGCGGTGCCATTGGTGTAATAAAGAAACGGTGTGCCCTTTCCTTTTGACCAATCAAATGAAATGGACGGTGTGGCATAATGCCCGCGCTCGCCCAGACTGACGCGGCTGCGATAACAATGCCCGACCAAGTCATCAAAAGACAGCTTAAGATGCGGCTTTCTTTCGTCAAAGACCATGCCGTCTTGAAAGCGAATGCGCTCAGGATAAGCACCGATGCCCACTTCTTGAGTGGCAAAATAATCAGCCGCCACTTGCTGCATGCGCCCCTTAATCGCTCGACAAGCCAACTGTGCCGCCGAGCCGTTCAAGTCTGTCGCCGAAGACGCAGCCGTAGCCGAAGTATTGTTATTTTTCTCGGTGGAAGTGGCCATGACAATGACGCGCTCATAGTCGATGGCAAATTCATCGGCGACTATAGCCTTTATATTGGTATTCACACCTTGCCCCATTTCGGTGGCACCGGTTGAAACCTGGACACTGCCGTCAAGATAGATATTGACTAGGGCATTGGCTTGATTGAGAAATTTATTGGTGAATGAAATACCAAATTTCACCGCAGTCAAAGACAAGCCTTTCAAATGGGTCTTGCTGTTGCGATTAAACTCTTGCACGGCAGCCAGTCGTTTTTCATAGTCACTGCTTTGGGCCAGACGGTCAAACAATTCAGGCAAACTGTTATTTTCGAGCAGCTGTCCATAGTGAGTAGTGTTGCGCTCTTCGATACCATAACAATTGACGCGACGAACTTTAAATGGGTCGACCTTGAGATAGGCGGCTATTTCTTCCATTATGCATTCGATGGTAAGCACACCCTGCGGACCACCAAAACCTCTAAAGGCGGTGTTCGGCGGAAAATTAGTCTTGGCGATGCGCCCTTTGACACTAACATTAGGCAGATAATAGGCATTATCGATATGGGTGAGGGCTCGCCCTAAAACTGCAGTAGAAAGGTCGTTGTAAGCGCCGCCATCGGCATACAGCCTCGCTTCTAGAGCGAGAATTCGCCCCTCGCCGTCAAAGGCTACTTTGTAGTCGTTCTGAAAGGGATGTCTTTTGCCGGTGTACATCATGTCGTCGTCTTTATTCATCACCAAGCGCGCCGGACGACCAGTGCGCAAGGCAACAAGAGCAGCCATAACAGCCGGATGAGTAGCTTGACACTCTTTGCCGCCAAAGCCGCCGCCCATGCGCTTCACTATCACCACCACTTGATTCATATTTAAACCAAGCAAATGGGCGACAACATGCTGAACTTCGGTGGGCGCCTGGGTGGAAGAATGCACCACCAGCTGCTTATTTTCCCCCGGATAAACCAAACATGACTGCGACTCAAGATAAAAATGATCGGCACCGCCCATAACCAGGCGCCCTTCCAGTATGTGCTCGGCGACGGAAAAAGCCTGAGCCACATCGCCTCTTTCAATCACATATTCACGATCGATAAATGCACCGGCGGCGATGGCATCATCGACATTCAAAAGCGGCTGAAGCTCTTCTATATCAAGTTTGATAAGCTTCTTTGCTTGCTTGATTGACTCATAACTTTCAGCAGCGATAACCACAATCGGCTGCCCGATAAATTCGGTTTGCTCTTCCGCCAAAAGCACTTCGTCTTGCAATATTGGTCCAAATTTGTTGTGATGCAAGTCGGCGGCGGTATAAAGCGCCACTACCCCTGGCACTGCTTTCGCCAGAGAAAGATCTAAAGACTTTATCTTGCCGTGAGCCACAGGTGAGCCGAAATAATCGACGACAAGCTCGTTTTTTTGCCAGGGCATGTCGTCTATGTAAATCGAACGACCGCTCACATGCGAACGTGCCGAATCATGATTGAGTCCGCCTTTATCTTTACTCTGCGCGCTCATTTCTTCACCAGACTTTCTTCTTCAATCTCATGATAAAGTTTCGAAAAAATATTTTCAGCCAGCTTTAGACGATATTCTCGCGAACCGCGCACATCGGTGAGCGGCGCCAGACTGGAAGCAGCTAGTTTGCCTGCTTGTTTAAATGTTTCCAGCTTGAAGGGCTTACCGATGAGGAAGTTCTCAACCTCGCCAAGCCTCATAACAGTGGCAGCCATACCGCCCATCACCACCCTAATTTGCTTGATCAGTCCGCTTTCAATTTGTAGAGCAAAGGCAGCTGTGAAACTTGAAATGTCTAGATGCTCTCGGCGAGAGACCTTGTAGAGTTTGATTTTCTCTTGAGCGACCGGCATAGGTATATAGACAGCACTGATAAACTCACCGGGTTTGAGAGCCAATTTTTTATAACCCAAATAAAACTCGCTCATAGGCACAAGCCGCGTTCCCTGGGCTGAAGTTGCCTCGATAGAAGCCTGCGCCAACATAAGGAAGGGCACACTATCGGCAATGGGCGAGCCATTAGCGATATTGCCGGCCAGGGTGCCGGCATGTCTAATTTGGGGCGAACCGAATACCCAGAGTATTTTGTAAAACTCGGAGCAGGCTTCTTTCATGTAATCTTCTAACTGAGCCAAACTGACACTGGCGCCGACTTTTAAAATGCCTGACCCTAATTTGCCTAGCCCTAATTTAACTAGTCCTGATTTTTCTAGCTCGTCTTTGTCTAATTGTTTTAGCTGGTCTAGCCCAAGGCGAGCGGTGCTGACCAATTTAAGCGGCTTAAACTCTCGTTTATTCATATTGACTGAAACATCGGTGCCGCCCGACACAAGCACCGCATCTGGATTTTCAGCCAGATAACTGCACAAGGAAGCCACCGATGAGGGTATGAAAACTTGACGTTGCGACAATGGCGTTGTCGCAGCCTGATCCGGTTCTGATTTTGCCGGTCCAGATTTTACCGGTCCAGATTGCCCTGGGTCTTGCCATTGCACAGAGACATCGACAGAGAGCAAAGGCTCAAGATCTTTCAAAATAGCCTGCTCGTCATAGACTTGCGAAAGCGCCTGAAACTGCTCGTAACGCGCAGAGACCGCCGCCTGTACTATGGCTTCGTAACCGGTACAACGGCAGAGATTGCCGGTTAATGCCGACTTTAGACTATCGGTCTGGTTAGCGAGACTGTCTTCAGCAAGACTGTCTTTGCCAATATAGTCTTTGTAATAATCGCAATAGGCTAAAGCCGACAATGACATGATAAAGCCAGGCGTACAAAAGCCGCACTGCGAACCGTTCTCAACCACCATCGCCTCTTGGGCGGGGTTGAGCCGACAAGCGGCCGCATCATCAGATTGACAACCGGTCACCCCTTCGACGGTCAAAATATGACAGCCGTCCAGCTGATAGAGATATTGAATGCAGCCATTAACCGGCACATAGCTAAACCCGGGCGCTCCGACAGTGCGGGCACGCCCGACTAGAACTGTACAGGCGCCGCAGTCACCTTCGGCACAAACTACTTTGGTGCCGCACAAAGACTGACCATAGCGCAGATAGTCTGTAAGTGGCTGGAAGGCAGCCTGACCGCCCACCTCGTGCTTCTTACCGTTTATATAAAAAACTAAATTAGCCCGGCTCATCGGTCAGTACTCCGCCTGAACAGCTCGCAAAATTAAATCTAAAGTCTGCCTATGATAGCGCAAAGGCTAAAAACATTGATAGCGCCCAAAAACGAAAAATGAGAAGGCATTTGCCGAAGAATTAAACATGGGCGAAGGATACAGAATAAATATATCAGCCGGGTAAATAGATATTAGAAGAGTAGAAAACTGCAGTTCGGTTTGCCAACCGACTCTAATTGTGCTCGTCTGACTCTATACGGAGTTCAAAATGGAATCCCAGGAAAGCAGCGGACAACGCTTACTAAACTTACCGGAAGCCGACTCGACGGTTTGCAGCGGTCATTTCAATAGCCAATTTCAAGAACGCAAAACCCCTCGCCAAGCCGGCAATGAACTGAAGCGGGGCACCCTCGTGGGTGGCGCCTACCGCGTTTTGAGCAAACTAGGCAAGGGCGGCATGGGCTGCGTTTACCGCGTTCGCCACGAAGTTTTAGAGAAGGACTTTGCCCTCAAAGTCTTAACCGAGCAAGATGCCGAGAATCAGAACTGGCTGCGCTTTCAAGCCGAAGCCAAGGTGATTGCCAAGCTCGACCACCCCAATATCGTCAAAGTTTATAACCTCGGACTGCACGAAGGAACCCTGCCTTTCTATGCCATGGACTTACTAGAAGGCGAAGGACTGGACAGCGTTCTCAGTCGCCTTGGTCCCTTGCCGCTTTCAGACCTGATACCGATTATCGAACAGGTCGCCGATGGTCTTTTTTACGCACACCGCCACGGCATTGTGCACAGAGATATCAAGCCGGCCAACATAATGCTGGTGGTTGAAAACGACGACCGCCCTACAGTTAAGCTACTTGACTTCGGCATTGCCAAACAATCGGGCATTGAGACACTCGCCAATCAAGGACTGACCGCCCCAGGCGAAATTTTTGGCAGCCCTCTATATATGAGCCCCGAACAGTGCACAGGTCGCAAAGTAGACACCCGCTCAGATGTCTATTCACTCGGCTGCGCCATATTTGAGTCTCTTACAGGCAAGTTGCCCTTTCAGGGCGAGAACGCCTTCATCACTATCAGTATGCACCAGTCGCAAACCCCGCCGACTCTCAAAGAGGCGACCGGTAAAGACTTTCCCGAAGGAATCGAACACCTGGTTGCACGCTGCCTGAAGAAACGCCCAGACGACCGCTATCAAAGCATGCAAGACCTGGCGGTCGACCTCAAGAGAATCGAGCAGGGCAAAGGTCTGCAGCCAATTTATTTGAACTCTATAGAAGACGGCAAATTAGAGAATCTAGACAGCGGCAGGGTGACCATCAGGCAAACACTCAAGTTCAACTCGGTGGAAAACGAAGAGGAAGATACTAGCCAGCCTGAAAGAAAGAAAGCAGCTAAAGTCTTGATTTCAGCCGGCATAGTAACGGCTCTTGCCTGCGCTCTATGTATTTCTTTGATGCTCTATCGCCCACTAAAAAACTTCAACGTCAAAGGTGAGGCACTAACCGACGCCCCACGCATAGCCACTCAAGCGAAGAATGCTGCAACGAAAAACACTCAAGCGAAAGAAACATCGCAGCCAGCGCCTAAAGAAAAGCCCAAAGATCTAGAGATTGCAACAAAGATTGCACCAGAAAGCAAAGTTGCAGAGCCAAATACGGCAGTTGAGCTGAAAGACAGCAATGTCTACGACCTTGGTCTTACATCAGAATCAATAGAAAATCTTCGATATACAGGTCAAAGATTTGGCCCCACACTCAGTGAAGATAAGAAAGAAAAGGTCTTTTCTTTCATTCCCGGAGTGAAGATTGGCAAGCTTGTCTGCAGAACCAAGAACGCCAAAGGTGCGATTCTCTATTCCAGAAATATCGCATGCAAAGACACAGTCTCGGTACCAGCCGATGCCAGCATTCTATTTATCGCACACCCCAATGTCTGCATAGATTCAAGGGCAATCACCGGCTTTGATGCAGATGCACTCTGGGGGATTTCACTTATAGAGCTAAAGGCGAACGTAAACGAGCTGATGCCCAACATAGCTAAGCTGACAGGGCTGAGATATTTCAATGCATCAGAAACCAATCTTTCAGATCAATCAATCGACTATCTGAGCAAACTAACCAAACTAGAAGAGCTAGAAATTAAGAAAACCAAGATTACACTTGAGAAGTTGGCTAGCCTTAAGCCTTTGCAAAACCTACAAGTCTTGAATGTGAAAGAACTGCCAGGTTCCTATTCGCAGTTGTTGGAAAAGCTGAGAAACTCAAGGAATATACGCGTACTGAAGATACAGGGCAAAGCCAGCGACAGAGATATAGATAATCTAGCAACCCTGCAAAATCTCGAAGAGTTGGACCTCAATCGATCTGAATTGACCGATAAGCAACTAGCCAAACTGAAGAGCCTCAAGAAGCTAAGGCGCCTGACTCTGCTTAGAGTGGCACTGACACCAGCCTCTCTGACAACTTTCCAGAACCATTTCAGCAAGCTGGAATCGCTTGCAGTTTGTTTTCCGCGTGAATCATGGAGCAAAAATGATTGGATCAAACTGAAAACGATCATCCCCAACACGCGCTATACTGAGGTCATGGAAGCAGAAGACTGGCAAAAACTAGGCTTACCTAAAAGTCTGAGATAAAATCAAAGATAAAGGCTGAAACAAGAATAAAGGCTGAAACAAGGATCGAAGTGGAGCCGCCCCGTCAACCCAAAATAAATATTGACGACAGAAGGCGGCGCACAATCACTCGTGCCTGGGGCAATAACGCCAAGCCGCAGCGAAAGACGCAAGACATTCCCGAAGGCACCATAATTGGTGGCGCCTTTCAAATTGCCAAACCCATCGGTCGGGGCGGCATGGGCACTGTTTATGAAGTCAATCATTTGGCTTTAGGCAGAAAATGCGCTCTCAAAATTTTATCGCCCGAATTGGTCAATGAAGTTAACTGGAAACGTTTTCAGAAAGAAGCCAAAGCCATTGCCGGACTATCACATCCCAGCCTAGTGCACATCTATGACTTAGGCATTCATAACAATCGACTACCTTTCTATGCTATGGATCTTTTGAAAGGTGAAGACCTAGAAACACGCATTCTCAAGAAGGGTCCGCTCAATCTTATCGACACCGTCAAGCTGGTTCTCAAGCTATTAGACGGCATCGCCTATGCCCATAAACACGGCATCATTCATAGAGATCTAAAGCCGGCCAATATACTTTTGACCAGTGAAGCAAACGGCGAAACCAGTGTAAAGATACTCGATTTCGGCATTGCCAAATTAGCTGGGCTTGACGACGAATCAGAAGACCAATATATGACCAGCACCGGTGAGATCTTCGGCAGCCCTTTTTATATGAGCCCTGAACAATGCATGGGCGAAACCGTGGACACCAGATCTGATATCTATTCTATCGGCTGCACTCTTTATGAAATGCTTACCGGACAAGTTCCTTTAGACGGCGGCAGTCCTCTAGATACAGTTATGCTGCACCTAGAAGAACTGCCAAAATCGCTATCAGAAAAGAGCGGCAGAAGCTTTCCCAAATCAATAGAGACCGTGGTAGCCAGGTCGATGGCGAAGCTGCCGCAAGATCGCTATCAAAGCGCCCAAGAAATGGCGGAAGATCTAAAGCGCATCTTAGCCGGCAAAGATCTTTCACAAACCAGTTATGCCAGCGCAGCCAGATCTAAAGAACCAAACCGCCTTCCCAAAAACAAGAAGAAAAAGAGAAGCGAAGGCGAACCTGATACAGCTAAAGCTGAAAGTTCCGGTCCCTGGATACTAGCCGCCACTGTTCTGATTTCTATGGTGCTTATGACTGTTACTGCTCTTTCTCTCTTGCCCAAAGACGGCAAAAGCGACGAAAGCAATAACCAAAACAGTAATCAAAATAGCAATAAAGTTAGTCTTCAAACTAATAGCCGGGGCGCTAAGCTTTCGGAAGTTAACCGTGACGAACTTAGCTCAAGCTTCCAATCGAGCTTGCCAGTGCCGGACACGATGATTGAAAATGATCTGACTTCGATTCCTGCAGCGTCATACAAAAACGAGCGCGAATCAAAAGAAAGTACCGAACTAGTCTTTGACTTTCCCACCAAATACTCTATCGGCACACTCAATTATGCCGTGCACCCCAGTCTATACAAATTTCCCCAAGAAGCCTCTATCTATAACAAAGCCGTGCAGGAATTACTGAGCATTCCAATCACTGCCAGAGGGCGCATTAGTATAGACAAGGGTATCCCCCTGGCCTTTACCAGTAGCTCATTCAACTCAAGCTTTGCCATGCTGGCGGGCTTTCAGCCTAACGATCTGTTTCAGCTGACACTTTCCAATGTCAATCTAAGCAATGCCGATCTAAAACCCCTAACAAAACTAAAGGGACTGCGTGGGTTGGTACTAAGAAATGTCGTTCTCAATGATTCACAACTAGGGGCACTGGACCAGCTAACTAATTTGCGCTTACTGGCACTTGATGAAAGCACGGTGGCAACCCGGGCAGTGGCTCAACTAAAAATATTGAATAATCTAACCGAGCTAAAATGCAGCACCGATGAAGATTTCCCTGCACTATTAAGCAAACTGAAAGAGGCGAAAAATCTAACCAATCTCACCCTTACCGGACCCGTCAGCGCCGAGGGTTTAGCACTGATACAAGACCTCGGCAAGCTGAGATGCTTACAGCTTGATTCGGCACTTTTGAAGAGCCAGCATCTTGAAACACTGGGCTCGCTGAAGAATATAGAAGAGCTTACACTCTATAACTGCGCCAGTGACAATGCCAATCTCAAAGACTATGGCTATTTGAAAAATCTGAAAGAACTGATCATTGCCAAGCCGGTTGGTTTGCACCGCTCAGGTTGCAGTTTCATCAAGAAGCAATTGCCCTCGGTAAAAGTGGTGCTGCAAGAGCGCAAGCCGGCTAGAGAGCACGAAGAAATACAACTCATCGAAATGAGATAGATAGATCTACGTGATTATTTGCATGATTTTTTCAAGAATTTCCTTCAAAATCAGTCAAACAAATCTCTGCTCTCTAAGCCGACTTTACTCTAGTTTATTGCCCAACTAGCTAGCCTTGCGCGCCAGCGCCGCTTGCGCTCTTGCACTGACATAAGGATTTTCATCTTTTGCCAGTATAAAAAGCACCGACTCTGGAAGATTGTTATTCTCAGCCATAGAAAAGCGCACATCTACATCAAAATCGCGGGCCAATATTTTTAGCACCGATAGTGGTGTCGCTTTATTAGCCGCCACCGCTTTTCTAACAGCTCTAGAATGGTCCCCTGCCAGCTTTTCAAGCATCTCGGCAGTGGCCCTTTCACTTTCGGCGATACGTCTACGTACCATATCTTCACCATCAATCACAAAGCCATTGAGGGTGCTCTCGGTCACGTCAGGGCGTCCGACTCTTATATACTCGCGAGGTACTTGCTTCATACCTACCTCCTTTAAAAACTGCGGCAATTGCCGCCACTTAGTTAACTGACAGTGGTGACTGCAGCTTTGTTCCTGCCGCGCTTTTCGTTCACAAAGAAAATTAACAATAGCCCGATGACAAAAAAGCTCAATGTTGAAAGTATGCCGGCGCGGTAATTTCCCTTAGTTAATGCGGTTATCTGACCATATGTAATCGGTCCCACCACGGCGGCAAGTTTTACAGTCAGCCCCCATAGACCAAAAAATTGAGCTGCTTTAGCGGCTGGCGACAAGAGCCCGACCAGAGCCCGGGAAGCGGCACCGGTAGCCCCCATTGCCGCCCCCATCAAGGTGGAAGCCAACCAAAACACAGGCTTATCAAGAGCAAAATAAGCCATGGCAATTGAAACAGTCCAAAGTATTAGAGCAAGCGCCAGAGTACGAACCGAGCCAATCTTATCTTGCAATAGACCTAAGCCAAAGGCACCAACAGCGGCGGCAACCTGCACGAGCATGACCATGGCAAGAGTTTCTTGGGTTGTAAATGACATAACTTGACCAGCATAGACAGCCGCTATCGCCACAACGGTGGTGGTGCCGCAGCTAAAAAAGAAAAGAGCAATTAGAAAAACAAAGAGATCTCGATAACGTCTTGCACTGGATATGGTGCCGACCACAGACAGAAAAGATGCCTTGATATCAAGCCAAAGGGATGCCGATTTGACACCGGTATTGGTATTAGTACTATTACCGGCACTAATATTAGCGCTGCGCTCTTTTAGAAATAAAAATGTGGGCGAAGCAGCAAGGGCAAAGACCACTGCCACGCCGAACAAAATAATCGGTACATAGTCGCCGGCAGTCAACCCTTGCTTTTGGGCAAACCAAACATAAAGCAAGCTGAAAGCAAGCACGATGAGCCCGCCGACATAACCGAGGGTCCAGCCAAAGGCTGAGATTTTGCCCATCAGCCTTTTGGGCGCAATTTCAGGCAAAAAGGCGGCAATTAAATATTCAGTCGAACCAAAGGCAAAAGCCGAGACGACCAAAAGAGCCATGGCTTGCCACACATCGCCTTGCTGCATAAAGCCCAGACAGCCGGTGGCAACAACACAGACCGCAGTGGCGATGAAAAGCAGTTTCTTTTTTAGACCGCCGGCGTCAGCCAAGGCACCGATAACAGGAGCGGTGAGCACCACCAACAAATTAGCCAGACCAAGTGAATTGGTGAGGGCGACTGTGGCTTCGGCGCTGCTCAAGCCTCGGCAAATTGTACCCACAAAATATTGGTTAAAGAGGGCGGTAGTGACAACCGTTGTATAGCTGGAATTGGCGAAGTCAAACATAGCCCAGGAGACGATCTCTCGCCTGGGAGCCAGCTCTACCGAATCCAACTCGTTGTCAGTCGACACCTAGCGCTAGTCCTCTTTTTTAGCCTATTTGGGCTGGTTTTGGCTTCAGACAAAGACAATCTCATGCAAGTCGGGGTGCATCTAGAGTAACATTTATCTTGTTGGCAATAATGCTGTTATCCAATATAGAGTTAGACAACTATAGAGTTAGACGAGGCTATTGAAATCGATGCGCGCTTCAAGAAATTGCATAAACCTTTCCCTGGCACTATCTCTCGGACTTTGCTTGACCTTTCAGCAGGGGGCTTTAGCCCAGGAAAGTAAACTAGACCGCATGGATGCCACAGCCCAGGCCGCCTTCGATCAGGGCGACTACAAAAGAGCCAGCACCAGCTTCAACAAGCTCTTGACTGAGCTGAACAAAGATATCGACAGCCTCGACAAAGACGCCCAGACCGCCCGCAAGCAGCAGGCAATGAAAACCATGCGCCGATTGGGTCAATGCGCTTTGGCTCAAAAAGATTTCGTCAGCGCCACAGATTTACTCAATAAAGCAAGAGAAGCCTCAGTTGAACTAGCTCAAGCCGATAGCGATTTAGACAAGGCTTTTGCCGAACTGAGCGCTAATTATAGAGAAATAGATCCAAGCACACTCGGCACCGAAGCCTCAGCCGCTCTCAAAGAAGTGGGAGCCAGCAAAATTGGCGTCGCCAAAACAGATGGCGGCGAGCATATCGAAGTCACCTTGAGCGAAAAAGTGGTCAAGCCCATTAATGCCCCAGGCGTATCGCATGTGGGCTTTGACAAAACCATCACTTTCGACTTCAACGAAACACCCGACGGCACAGTGCAGATAAGCAATATCAGCGGCTTGAAAGCAAAGGTGAAAGTATGGGTAGACATCATCGCATCTAAACTAAGTCTAGATGCCGAACAAAAGCCGGTTGCCCAAGTGACCGGCGCCAAGATGGGCATCAGCCAGTCGGTCTCAACTAAACTGCCAGACGAAATCTACCAGCCCATCATCGCTCTCATCGGCAAGGTCAAAAATGTCTTCAGTGACAACGCCGGTCCCGGCAGCACCTACGAAAACGTCGCCTCAGGCGGCGCTCAAAGCGGCGGCAATGCTGCCTCAACCGAGATTGTACCAGTGGTCAACTCCGGCACGCAGCCGGCTGTCGACCCAAGTCTGCAGCCTCAAGCCCCAGCTGATAATAGTCCAGCCAATTCTAATGAATAGCAAGATTAGGCTCGTTTCCCTAGCCTCACTAGCTGCGCTTTGGCTAAATGGTTCAGCCTTGCCGATTTTGGCACAGGTAACCAATCAGGTGCCGCCTGAACAAGAGAATCAAACAGGACAGGGCTTTTTCGATAATAGCGGCAATCTTTTTATGGAGGATGTTACTCCTGAAAAGAAAGCCAAACCAAAAACCCTGCCGATTGATTTGAGCCGCGTCGGCGTTTCCACCAACGAACATGGGCGCATAATTCCACTAAAAGATGATACTCCCGGTGGGGTCAAACCGTTTACCAACAAACTTGAAACTTCGTTTCAAGCCCTGCCGAATGCCTGGCAGATAAACCCGGTTTTCCCAGTCGCTCCAGGATTTACCAGCCCATACACCTATGGCTATGGTATTCCATTTGGTGCACCACCCTTGGGCTATGCCGTTACACCTTCTTATCGCGGTCTGGCAGAACGATTCGGCGGCAATGCTTATACAGGCTATAGTCCATACGGCATAGGACCATACGGCACCGGCAATTTCATTCCAAACCCGATGTACTACGGCTATACGCCCGGCTATGGCACTTTTTCTCCATACGGAGTCTCGCCATATTCAGGCTACTCGCCCTATACAGGCTATTCGCCCTATGGCAATTTCTCACCATACGGCAATTACTCGCCATATTCAGGCTATTCGCCATATGGCGCCATGGCTCCCTATGGCGGCACTGCCTTAAACTTCCGCCTGGGCAATTTTGGCGGCAGTTTGTTCAGCCCTGCTCAAGCCCCTTACACACAAAGTATGTGGCGTTCTTTCAACCTCGCCTTCTAACATTTTTGTCTAGTCGAAAAATCGAGAGCAGAAACTGCGAAATATTTTCTCTCAAAGTCAAAGCCCAGACGTGGCGCCCCTCCAACCGACGCAAACGACCATCGCTTATTTCTTGGGTGACTTTCACTACGCGGTGCGGCTTGGCACCGAGCCTTTCTTGTTTCTCTCTATGCTGTCTGCTCTTGTCGACAAAGTGTTCAAAGCAGCGACTATCTAGACGGTCACCGCGCAAATATGCTCTGTAACCTGCGGCTATAACCTTTTCAGAATAACCTTTGAAAAGATCTGCAGTATTGCTCTTTGGCTTCTCCTCTTTTTGAAAATGCGTGCCGACATGAACCGATATTCTCGGTGCAGTTTTCATGATCTATAAATTCCCCGAAAATGCTGCCGCCAATATACTTTTACCTGCCGATGAGGCGCCACCTCATACGGTATCAGGGGACAAAACCAGCTGCGTCTCACCTCCCGGTAGCAGCTGGTTAAAAATAGCCATACTCTTTAGGTTAAGCCGGCTCTTACGGTGCCACGCCTCCTGCGGGTACCAACTCACCGGAGAGAAACTCTCACTCTGGCTTGCGCCAGGTTTTCGCTAATGTGGTGATTACTCCTTGAATCATGTTTAAACGAAACAACGTGAAAATTTCTTGAGCATGCCTCCTTATTCTTTTGTCTGGGGGTTGCAGCGAACCATTACGCCAGATGAGTTTCCTAAATCTCCTAAATCTTTTGGATTTTCTGAAGTGCTTCCTATTAGGTCTCCGAATTTCCCTACAAACGCCAGTTTGTGCGGTTCGCTTATGTATACTATTGTGATCAAAAAGAGATTCTTGACAAGCTATTCAGTGGGGTAAGTACGAGAAAAGAAAGTCGTACTAAACACAAAGCAAAGCCTAGACTCTAGACCGATCGTCTAAGCTTAGAATTCACTTGACAACACCCCGGAATAGCCCCAATAATGGGGGGCTTCCTAAATTTTCGCCAGACCTTACCAATAAATGTCTTTAGATAAACAGCTACCCGTTGAAAATGCGGACGCTCTCAAAGGCGTTTCAGATTTTCGTGCTGGTTCGCTCAATCTCAATGCAGAACTGAGCCAACCTCAGGACGTCTCTGCCGCCAATACATTCTTTAAAGGTGCTGGTGCAGGCGGCGGTGCCGACAAATTCTTGCCTAGAATGGACCACTTTGACTTGGGCGCAGTCAGCCCCGGCGGCGAATCACTTATAGGCAGCGCACCCGGTCTGACCCCTGGCGCCGAGCAGATGTCGCCGCTCATTCAGATGATTCTCAAAATGCCCGGGCACATAAGCCTTTTGGGTAACTTTTTTGAAGCCCTCGGCGCTTTCTTTGCCCCGGTGCAAGAAGCCCTCACCAATGTTTTCGACCCATCCACCTTCTTCCCTGATGGTCTAGACGGCGCTTTAGGCGACGGACTGGCCGATGGCGGAGGCGACGGCGGTCTTATTGATGGAGACGGGGGCAGCGATCTCAGCCTACTCGATGCCGACGGCGGAGACATCACTAGTAATCTTTCTATGCTGCCCGAGAACGCCCCTATTTTCCAACAGCTGGGCGCCGGTAAAGACTTCTTCGCCAATGCCAACTCAGCCGGCTTGGCAGGCGGCAGCCCTCTCAGCGAAAGCTTCGCCAATGCGCCTAAGCTCAATGTTAACGGACCCTACCCAGCCGGCAAGCCCCTTTTTGAAGGCAGCAATCTCAACTTTGCGCCAGGTCAAGGTGGATACAATGCTTATGGTGCCATGGGTGCGGGCGGTAATGATCCAAACAACTTCGGCTCTAGTTTTCAGAATAGCTATTCTCAAGGCGCTGTAAACGGACAGCAAGCAAACTATAGCCAGATACAGGGACAACAATCCGGCTCACAAGCCCCACTCGAAGCTCAACCAGAAGCTAACCCAGAAGCACAGGCGGGGGCACAACCTGAAGCACAAGCAGAAGCTCAGCCCGAAACCACAAACTATACTGTGAAGAGCGGCGATAACCTTTGGGACATTGCCCGCGAGAAACTCGGTGACGGCACACGCTGGACCGAAATCTATCAAATGAATCAGAGTGTGATTGGCGAAAATCCCAGACTGATTATGCCGGGAGCGGAACTGCAATTGCCGGGTGCCGCCGGCGAAAACATCGCCTCGGCGGCCAGCGAGTACACAGTCAAACCAGGCGATAATCTCTGGGATATCTCTAAAGAGCATCTAGGCGGCGGTGAACACTGGCCAGACCTTTATCAAGCCAATCATGACGTGGTCGGCGCTAATCCAGACCTGATTCATCCAGGCGACAAACTGCAGATGCCCTCAGGCGAGCATCTAGCCGAGAGCGGTAAACATACCGCCTCTTTGGCGCATCATGCACCGCAGCACACAGCCCATCTCAATCATAATAGCCATGCAGCCCCAAGTCATAATGCAGCCCCGCATCACGCTCAGGCACCGCATACAGCTCATGCTGCCCCGCATCACACCCAGGCACCGCATACAGCTCATGCAGCACCATCGGTGAAACACAGCAATGATGCCCTAATTGGTGATACAAAGAACAACTCTTTCGGGCAACCCAAAATTTCTAACTATAGCCAAGCCGAGCACCTACCCACCGACCTAGACAAGCTTGAAAGCATGAGCCTGAGCGCCAACGCCAAGGCGCTAGAGTCGGGCACCTAAGTCTAAGTCAATTGAAAATCTAGTGCTTTTTCTTGTCTTTGAGATCAAGATCGGGTATCAACTCGGCAAAACCGGCATCACCACCGCCACTAACCAAGGTGTCGGTAGCAACTAAGTTATAGCCTTTAGGCAAGTCGAAGTGACTGCCATCTATAATCTCGGGCTTGGCGGAATATGTGGCAAAATAGGCGCCGTTTGAACGCAGACCAAACAAAGAGCGCGGTATATCACCGGCAACAGTCAATTCTTTCACCTGCGGCACTTTCACCGTGCGACAATGCACTCTTAAGGCCGAGGCAGAGACAGGAATATCGGCAGCCCCCGATAAGACGGCAGCCTTTATAGACTCACCATACACGGTATCACTTGCAGTATCGACCTTGTATAACAACAAAGACAATTTGCTTTTCTTGTCGAAACTCTTGCCAAACTTGACCCAACGATAGTCACGCAACCAAGAGGCAAAGATCATATCTTTGCGCAAACCGTCATACTGATCGAGCCTCCATTTAAAGTAGGTCTTTGCTTTTGGATTGTATGCATAAACATCCCAGAGCGGCGCGCGCGAAACAATATAAAAATCGAAATCTCGCGCTCTAATACAAATTGCCTCGGGACAAATATTGACGGTAAAGTTGCCTCCGGCATGCCCTTTCTGTTCAAGAGTCCAGACCTTAAGCCTGTTGGCGCTGGTTTTAGATGAGCGAACGACATCTTTAGAAAGTGCCGGGCAAACGAACAAAATAGCGAGCACACTAAAAGAGATCGCCAAATTCGCTTTATTCGAACAATACTCAGACTTAGTCAAAAATGAAATCTTGTGCCTTAAAACGACGGGTAGCCAACCAATACTCAAATGTGAAACCTGAATACAGTATATCGACAAATCCGTCTTTTGACTGATACCAACTTTTGCAGCCACTCTCAAAAACAGTATTTTTCATACGTCTACGTATGGCCTCGTAATATCTAGACTGCGCCTTTTCACTCACTCTCAGCGCCTTCTTTTCCGAACCCGAGACTTTCTTTTTATATTGCAATGCCTGCAAAATAAAGTGCAGCTGACATTCCATCATAAAGATAATAGAATTGTGACCCAGCCCAGTGCCTGGTCCGACCATCATATAAAAGTCGGGAAAATCTTTTTTGCAGATGCCGAGATAATTGGCCGCGCTTTGAGCGAAAGCTGTCTTTTGGTCTATACCAGCCAAGCCCTTGACCGTAAGAGGAGCGAAATAGTCGGTGGCGGCAAAACCAGTGGCAAAGACAATAGTATCGACCTCTTTCAAGACACCATCTGCCAAAAGGACGCCCTGCTCGCTGCAGCCTACCACCGCCTGCGGTATCAATTCCACATTGGCACGCCTCAGGGTTTTATACCAGTCGTCGGAAAGCAAAATGCGCTTACAACCCAACTTATAATCAGGTATCTGCGAAGCTCTAAGCTCTCTAGAAAGACCGGCTCTGTTTAGATGCCATAGAGCCATCTGCCGAGCCAAAAGCTGCGCCATTTCCGAAAGCGGACCAAGACCAAGAAAGCCAACTGCCCGCACCTCTTGCTGCCAGTAGAGAAAATAGCGGTGCAGACGCATGAGCATAGGAAAAGCAGCAAATAGCTTTTGCCAGAACGCACCATAGGGATGGCTCTGGCGTGGCATAATCCAGGCCGGGGTGCGCTGCAATATAAATAGCTTTTCCACTGTTTCTGCAATACCTGGTCCAATTTGAATAGCACTGGCACCGGTTCCCACTAAAGCAACTTTCTTGCCCTTGAGGTCGAGAGACTGGGGCCAAGCGGAAGAGTGAAAATACTGACCCCGAAGAGTATCAAGCCCTGGCAAAGCAGGAATAACAGGGCGATTAAGGGGTCCGGTGGCACATATGACACTATCGAATAACTGCACTTGGGGACCATCATCGCCCAAACGCTCTATGGTCAAGCGCCATTGGCGGCTATCTTCTAAAAACTCAGCAGCGCGCACAAAGCTATTGAACTCTATATTTTCATCAAGCTGACTATGAGCAATAAAACTCTCCAAGTATTCTTGGATTTCGGCTTGCGGGGCATATAACTGAGACCAATCAGGCTTGAGAAAGAAGGAAAGCGAATAGAGATGCGAAGGCACATCACACTGGCAACCCGGATAGGTATTGTCTCGCCAGGTGCCGCCGGGCTTGCTGCTGCGCTCAAAGAGACAAAAGTTGCTAAAGCCTGCCTGCCTAAGCCGGTATGCCGCGGCAAGACCGGCAAACCCCGCACCAATAATGGCAATTCTCATTTCTCTAGGCAGCTTACGAAACAAACGAATGCAATAATATTACTGTCGAACAAAGCCTTAGCCATGAATAATCGTTTAATAGAGCAAATATTCAATATCAGGTACCAAAACAGCCCTTGCAGAAAGCAGGCAGTCTTTGTTTTGAGCCTAGTTGGTCTAATTCTTTCCAGCTCTTGCCTAGCGCCCTTGTGGGTAGGCGCCAAAGAGCCCGAGGCAAGAAAGAAGAAAAGAATTGTCAATCAATATGAGTGGGGCAACCTCGCCTGGAAGCCATATCCCAAACGCCTGCTCAATTTTCCCAAAGACAAGTCAATTGGCGGTCTAGCCATTTTCAACAAGCCCTGTTTCAACCACGATGAAAAACTAGGTCGCTCAGTCAAGGCGCAAGGAACAGTTGAGATTGCGCCTGGTGAATTTGTCTTCTATTTCCCCAACCACAATTTCTTCTTGAATCCGTCTTCAGTAAATAGCCTACCGGCTAACGCATTTGATGGAATTGTCATGCGTTACGCTTCGATGGACGATGCCGACGAAGGCAGGTCAGCCCAGGCTATGCCTTTTCTAGCTAGATTTACCAGTGTCGTAGTGATGGATTTAGAAAAGTCGGAGATGAGTGATGCGGGACTAAAAGCCTTGAAAAGCATGAAGAATCTTCAGTACCTTGGACTCTTTGCTAATGAAATAGATGGCAGCTTTCTAAAAGACCTAACCGACCTAAAGATGCTTAGAATCATTATTCTAAGCAACAACACTCTAAAGGAAGAAAACCTCGAGTATTTTTCACAGTACAAAAGTCTTCGAGTGCTCAACCTGGCACACACCAGAATTTCCACCAGAAATCTGAAATTTCTAACGCAAACACCATCGCTTGAAATATTGAGTTTATCGGGCAATGAGAATGTCAAAGACGATCTCGTCCCCTTGGTTGTCCCCTTAAAGAATCTTGGTTTGCTGGATATCAGAAGAGCCGGTCTCACCCAAGCTGGCTTGGAACAGATAAAGAAAGCACGCCCTGACCTGACAATAATGACCTACCTAGACAAAAAGCGCAGCAAGTCTAGTGAAGAGAATAAATCTAAAACAAAAGAATACGAAACAATCTTTGGACCACTTTCGAGAGACCGGAAGCTTTAACCGAGGCTCTAGTGGATTGGGAAGTGAGGTTGTGGGGCTGAGGCAACTCTAGGATGAATAAAGTGAACTAAAGCTGGGGTTTGTAAAACAGTCCAGATTTGATGATTAGAATGATCAACGAAACAAGCAAAGACTGAGCGCTCCCTCAAGACGCTTGCAGCACACGCCAAATAACGCTACAACAAAGGCAGTTGGCAAAGCGGTGAAATCATGGACAAAGAAAGAGTTATCAGGGCATTATCCGCTACTGCCAAATTACCGCAAGCGGTCAATTCCGAGGTTGAAATGTTCGACATGCTCAACCAGGGGTTACCTTATGAAATACTAGACGCATTGGAAACTCAAGGAATAGTTGATGGCGCGGAACTCAAAACATTTCTTCCAGCCAGAACACTGGCCAAAAGAAAAACCAAGAAAAAGCATTTGACAGCGGACGAATCTGATCTAGTGGCTAGACTGGTTCGGATTCATGATTTCGCGGTTGAAGTATTCGGCACCCATGAAAGAGCACGAAAATGGCTCAGGACACAGAATCGAGCGCTAAAAAATTATCTGCCTTGGTATTTGCTGCGTACTGACTACGGTGCAAGAATTGTTGAATCAGAATTGGGCCGAATCGCCCACGGAATTTTTTCCTCATGATATTGCAGCAGCCTCGACCGGGCGCCGTTGACGTCATTGGTGTAGAGTACAATCCGAGATCCTTGGTCGCACGAAAACACACATAGAATAGTCTTTTCGTTCGATCCAATACGGATTCCTTGCCGGACGATATATTGTCACTGTCAGTCTTTGATAGGGATTCCAAGCCAAGCAACTTGTCGTCATGGGAGAATCTTCTTCGCCTCCGGCGCGAGTAACCTCGCAAGCCGTACAAGATAGCAGACCGCCTTTTTCTCTGCTATCTTGAGAAAAGACCAAAACAGACAAAAGAAATGATGCCTGACAATATCTTAAAAGCTCAAAGAAAGAAACTTAGAGCAAGCCTGCGAAGCAGCCTACTCTGCCTCTTGCTTCTTGCTCCGAGCGCGACGGCAGATGGCATTCCTTTCAAAAATTCAGGAAAAACTCTGGACTGCCCAAAATCTGTTCTGACTCTGAATAAAGCTCAAATTGCTAGTCTAAATATTTGCAGTAAACTGATGCTAGACTCTGCTCAAAAGAAGAAGATAGAACAATCGACCGGCTACCAGCCTCGCTTCTTGGATTGCCTGACCTTGGCACAAGCCAAAAACACCTGCACCTGCGAGCTTATAGATATTGGCATTCTAAGCGGCGCAAACAAGGTTGAAGTACCGCACTTTCTTCTTAGAAAGTTATGCCCGGATAGCTATTTGGCTCGCAACGACATCATCTATGGCTTCATAGATAAATCTGGTCAATGGGCGATAAAACCAATCTTTCGTGATGCAAGTGACTTTAGCGACGGCTATGCATCTGTAAACGCCAGCCCATATCATCGGTGGCACGACCCTGAATTTGTCGACAAAGCAGGCAATCTAGCGCCAGAGAAAAAGAGGAATTTACTTCAAAAGAAATACTCTATAGGCAACGGTCTTATTCTTGAATGCAATCTTGCCAGAAAATTCGGCTATACAGACATGGACGGAAATTCGATAATACCCTCTCGATTTATCTATGCACTACCCTTCAGCGAAGGCTTGGCGCCGGTCTCAATAGCAGAAAACCGCTGGGGCTTCATAGATCGCAAAGGCAAGCTCGTACTAGCAGCCAACTACCAAGAAGCCCACCAATTCAAAGAAGGACTAGCCCTAGTCAAAGGGCTCTTCAAAAACAAAGAAGTATGGTTTTTCATCAATAGAAGTGGTCGAAAGATAGGACCCTATTGCACAAAAGCAAAAGAACTTGCTGACGGCATAGCAGTAATTGAACTAGCCATGGCTCCTAAAAACCGAACTGCTATTATGAAAGCAGATGGAACAATTATCAAACTAGAGGCTGATGAGCTAGGGAAACCAGCCGAAGGACTGATACCATATGTGGTTAAGAACCGCGCTGGCTTTATTGACTACCAAGGCAAAGTAAAAATCCCTGCCAGATATCAATGCGTCGGCAGCTTTTCAGAAGGGCTTGCCCCGTTTACAGAAAATGGCGCCCTAGGCTTCATCAATAAAAACGGTGTCGTTGTAATCGCTCCCCGCTTCAAAGTACAAAAATCTATTTACCCACTTTTGGATGGATACACATCACCTACATTCAAAGATGGGCTGGCTCCTGTGAGCGCGGATGGTAAGAAAATGGGTTTCATCAACCACCAAGGTAAATTTGTTATCGCACCCAAGTTTGAGCAAATTAGCCCATTCAGCGAGGGACTAGCCGCAGCCGCCGTGCTGCGAAAAAACTAAAAGATCAAGGACCCAAAAACGGTGGTGCCATCAAAACCGACTTGTCAAGCTTGATCGTTCGCAAAATAGCCTTAAGCGCCACTCGCACCCTGGTGAGCGGATGAGTAGGAAAGAGCTTGTCATAACGTTCGTCTTCAGATTGATTGCGCAAGACCAAGTCATCACCTTTGATCTTGGGGTCATAAGGGTCGCGTTCCCAATTTTGCAAAACGCCACCATCACTGATTGTGACCTTGCCGGCCGCAGTTAGATTATTCAAAATAGCCGATTCGCGCATACCCGTTATGCCTGTTTCTACAGACTGCACCCTGATGATATAACTGCCCTGGGCAAGCGGAATAGTGATAGAGCCGACATAGGCAGTACCACTGGGCTGCTGCGGTACTTTCACAATTGTCCTGGCACAAGGCACTTGCCCAATCTTGATCACATCAGCTTCCACAAGACCGCCGCCGCCTTGTATGGCACAGCGTCTAAAGTAATCTCTAATTCCTTCTTTATTGCTCAAGGCACAAGGAATATCAGGCGGCATCTCAATGCAGCGCAAAGACACTTCAAGAGCCCGACCACTGCTCCATCGTTTGCAATTTGGCGTCGACTCAAGCCCTTTCAAGCCACTAGTGTCAAATTGCACAGCATCTATAGAGAGCTGCGGCGGCACAACCGCCTTGAGCGGTATCTCGGACTCGGGCTTGGGCGGCTCGGCTTTGCTGCAAGCAGTCAAAAGAAAAAGGGCAAGAAAGCAAAGGCAAAAGCCAGACAACTTAGTTCTATAAACAATCAGACCTTCAGTCGAAGTTTTCATCGCTAGCCTGCACTTCAATAAGACAGCTGTGAAAAGTAGCACCACCACCCATATCAGCCGCCTCGGCACTGGTCAAGACATTGCAGTTGTTGCCGCCGGGCGAATATTTTCGCCACCAAAGACTAACGTGGCAAGTGACACCCGGCTTGACGGCATCGGTAATCTTCAGCTTAAAAAATGTCTCGCCGCGGTCGTTGAAAGCCCTCACCCAAACGCCGTCTTGCAAGCCGCGAGCTTCGGCATCAAAACTATTCATCTCTAAAATAGGATACTTTTCGCGACGGCGCATTGTAGGCATGTCGGCAAAGCTGCTATTGAGAAAATGATGGGCAGCCGGGCTGACGAAACGCAAGGGATAACGCGCCGCCAAAGTAGGAGCCGCCTCAGGACTTTCAAGACTGGGGCTGTGAACGGGCAAAGGCGGCAGCCCCGCCCTAAGCATGCTTTCGCTGTAAAGCTCTATCTTGCCGCTTGGGGTCGGATAATGACCATCGGCAAAAGGTACATAGGGGCAGGGCACATTCAGTCGCACAAAGCCTTCTTCTTTTAGACGTTCATAAGTAATGCCGTCTAAATGCGTTTGGTGCGGTCCCACAGCCTGCAGAGCCTGTCTGACCATGTCTTCGGCGCTATCGTCAAAACAAGGGTCGGTAAAGTTCATTGCTTTGGCTAGGGCACGAAAAACTTCCACATTGGCAGTCGCCTCACCAAGAGGTGGCACCGCCGGCTGATTCAACTGCAGATATAGGTGCCCGTAAGAACCATAGAGATCAAAATCTTCAAAGACTGTCGGCGCCGGCAAGACTATATCGGCATAAAGGGCAGTATCGGTCATCACCTGCTCATGCACGACTGTGAAAAGATCTTCCCGTTTAAGACCCTCTATGACACGTTTTTGATCTGGCACCACCGCCGCCGGATTACTATTATAGACAAAGAGTGCCTTGACTGGCTGTTCTCTATCGGCAAGAGCTTCGCCTAACTTGATCATATTGATTGTGCGCGGAATTTTATTGTGTCGCCTCAACAAGTCACTGCGCTCTAGAGCCGCCTGATTGAGCGGGAAAGTGCCACTGACACTAAGCACGGCACCGCCGCCGACCTTGCCCCAAGTTCCGACCAAGGCGGGCAAGCAGCTGACGGCACGCACCATCATGCCACCATTTGTATGGCGACTTAGCCCATAGTTGAGCCTGATACAAGAAGGCTTTACTGTGCCGTAAAGCCTGGCAAAATCAACTATTTCAGCGGCGGTCAAACCAGTCTGAGCAGCCGCCCACTCTGGTGTAAAACTTTCAACATGCTCTTTCAGCTGGGCAAAACCAACTGTATGTTTCTCGACAAAATCTGCGTCATAAAGACTTTCTTTGATGAGCACATGCATGACAGCCAGGGCCAAGGCGCCGTCGGTGCCGGGCAAAGGCTGCAAAAAGATATCGGCTTGTCTAGCTGTCTGATTTTTATGAGGGTCAATTACTACAAACTTGGCGCCATTCTTTCTTGCTTCGTTGACGAAGGGCATTATATGCGTGTTTGAAGAAACAAGATTGGCGCCCCAAGCAATTATTAGTCGGCTATGCGGCAGACCCTCAGGGTCGGTGCCCATCTTTGCCCCCATGGTATAAAGATAACCCTCGGTGGCAGCGGTGGCGCATATGGTGCGATCTAGTTGACTGGCACCAAGATAATGAAAAAATCGACGGTCCATGGAGGCAAAAGCAAGCTTGCCCATATTGCCGCCATAACTAAAGGGCAAAATAGCCTCGGCGCCAAACTCTTCGACAATGTTATTGAAGCGATCGGCGATGGTTGCAATTGCCTCATCAAAACTTATCTGTTCAAACTGACCGCTGCCCTTAGCACCGACTCGGCGCAAGGGATGCAATATGCGATCAGGGCTGTAAAGCCTTTCTAGATAATGATTGGTCTTGGTGCAAAGAAAGCCGCGGGTGAAAGGCTGGGTTTCATCGCCTCCTACAGAGATGACCTTGCCGTCTTCCACCTGCGCAATCATCGAACAGGTGTCGGGGCAGTCATGGGGGCAGATTACTCTTTTCGCTTCAAGCAATTACTATTTGCCCTCCAGGCGCATCTTCAAAGCCTGCCCCAAAGAACCGGCACCGCTGGCAATATCACCGTTGCGCATCGAGGCATCGGCAAAAAAGAAAGCCACTGCCGGATTATCAGGAAAGCGCTGTTTCAACGACTTAAGTTTTTGCAAAGCGGCAGCGGCATTGCCGTCGTATTCTTCGCCAAGGTGGGTTCGATAAGCCAAGGCCCAAGCATTGTTTGGGTCTCTTTTCACAACCTCATCCAACTCTACCAGACTTTTTTGATAGTAAGACTTTATATTAGGAATTAGCCAGGCAGGAGCGCCTTGCAAGGCGCTGGGAATCTTAGGCAAAAATTCAGCCGGCGGTTTCTCGCCCACCAATACCGAGCCGACAATGGCCGCTCCAGCCAAGAGTCCACCGAGACCTTTCTTATTTTTGCGAGGCTGGACAGGCACGGGGTTGGCGGCGGCTTCTTCTTTGCGCACACGCTCGCATAGCAGATAAGCCTGCATATAATAAGCCCAAGCCAAACTGTAGCGCACGCAGATATTCTCAGGTTCGTGCGCCAGCGACAATTCATACTCTTTCACAGCTCGGTTGAAATAATCAGGGTCGCCGGTCTCCCGAGCCAGACGCCTAGCGCGGCGGGCTTCCTGCAAAGCTTCTTCCACCTTGGTAGAGCGAGTCAGGGCGACTGCATGAATGAAAGCAGCCTCAGGACTAGTGGGGTTGTCGGCTGCCTGCTTTGCGGCCAAACTGAGGTCGCAAGTCAAGCTCAATACTTCCGTCCCGGCGGTTCCGGTCAAAATCACACCCGGGCGCCATATCTGCTTGCCGGCATTGTCATCTTTACTCTCTGTTTTTTTTGCGTTTTCCAACTTATCGAGAGCATCAACACCTAAAGTAGCCGGCTTTAATATAGTTGAAGCAGCAGGGCTAGTATTACCAGGAATACTGAGAGCCGGAGCATTATCAGTAGCAGAACCATTAAGAGCAGCACCATTAAGAGCAGCACCGCTGGCAGTACCAACACCAGCATCAGCACCAGAACCGGTTCCGCTAGCAGGTGCGGGACGCTTCAATCTAAAACGAGTTTTAGAAGCCCCCTCTAGATTATTGACGTTTTCTTCTATTTGCCCGCTCTGCACTGCCTGAGCCTCTTGCGCCAGCGCGCAGGACCAATTGCTGCCTGCCAACAATAAACAAACTGTTGAAAGGGCGACGAATACTCTTCTCGGTTTGGCTAAGCTCAAATGGTGCGAACCCAGTATGCAAGTTAAATCAATCACTTAAAGGAGCTTACCATGAAACCCCTGAAGAAACTTATTCCCAGCCTTGCCGCACTTCTAATGCTAGCCCCCGGCGCCTTTGCCGCCGAAGGAGCGGAAGCTAAAGGCGATAGCAATGAAGGCGAGAAAGTTTTGCAAGAGACCGCCATGCTGCCTGTCAAGGTAATTGCCGTAAGCACCGCCCTGGTGGTCGGTCCGGCTATCTCGACCCTAAGAAAAGAAGGCGAAATAATGGGCAAATACAGCAAAGCCCTAGCCCAAGAGACTATTAGAAATGATGGACCGACACCGCTTATGCTCGCCAGTATTCCAGGGCAAACATTGAATGTAATTGGCGGACTGGGTACAGGTCTTGTCACTGGGGTAGAAAAGGCGCTTGGCGGCTTTGAAAACCCCTTCAGTGAGGATTCTTTTAGTTTAGCCGAAAGCCAGTAAAGAGCTTTTGCTCAGAAAAGCAGCAAAGACAAGCATAGCTTCAAGCTCGGCTATTTGCGGGGCTTGAAGCTATAGTCTATAAGTTCGGTGATGGAGGACACATCACCGTTTGTCACTTTTGATTTAACTAAACCCACACCGGCAGCGTACCAATAGATCTTTTGCAGGCGCGACTTGTCTTGCTTGACATTGCTTACTATTCTGGCGGCATTAAACTTGCCCACTTCAAGATCTAGATCCTCAAAGGCTTCGACCTGACTATTGTCGACAACTTTGACGCCGAGCATGCCCTTGCCTTGCCATTGCCAATTGCTGGCCAACTTTAAGGGATCGACCATGAGCAAATAAGGAGGCTCAAAAACAACTCTAGCACTGGGATTATCGCCAAAATGCTGGCGCAAACGCAAAATCTGGTCGCCGCGCCTGACATACCAATCTTTTATGGTCTGCTGGGCGATTGTGTCAATCTCATAAACATCTTCATTGTTCTCTTTCTGCACATCCACAACTCGTAAAGTAAAGTCATAGACGCTGTCTCCCCGAGTAATCCGGTACTTCCACCAGGTGCCCTTTTGCATGGGGAAATAGGTAGCAACAGCTTTCTTGGGCGGTTCTTTGGCCTCTACTTCTAATCCACTAACCCCAAAAGCAGAAGCCGCACAAGCCAAAGAAAGGCTCTGCAGACCGACAAGTAGAAATCTAGTAAATGAGAACTGCTTATATCTGGTTTCCGAGAGATTCATCAATTTGACCTATCTATGTTTATGTCGAGCATACTCTAGTTCTACCCGGTCGAAGAACAATTTACATTCTTTACCAGCCGTTCAACATCTGTAAAGGTGCCAGGTATTAGGTTTACACCAATTGCAGAGAATTTCAAAAGAAATTTTCAGTCCCAAGCGTTACCGTCATTTCGCTATCGGGCTTACATATTCTACAGCGTCTTTTTCCCTCCACCAATCAGATACTTCAGATGAATCGTCTTCGCAGGTTCATCCGTCATTTCGCAAAGTCACTCTGACCTCAGACAAAGAGGCGCTTTTATGACGACCTCCGGGTTCCCTTCTTGGAACTTCCGGTTTGCGAGGAATACTATTATGTCAAAATTTTCCAACAGCCGGCGCAAGCCGGTTGCCGGCGCCGTCCGTGCATTCTGGTCAGGACTATGCGCCGCCGTTCTCGGCTTCACAATCGCCAGCGCTCCCGCCACCGCCGGTAATGGCGGCATGGGACTGCAAGGCGTCAACATATCTGGTGGTGAGTTCAACACCCAGACTGTTCCAGGCATCTATAACACCAACTATGTCTATCCCTCGGTTTCAGAACTCTCCTATTTCAAATCGAAAGGTCTAACAGTGGTGCGCGTGCCCTTTTCATGGGAACGCATGCAACCTACAGCCAACGGCGCGCTCAGCTCGGGAGAGCTGGCATTGCTAGATAACGTGGTCAACAACGCCACTTCAAGAGGACTCTATGTCATTCTCGACCCACACAACTACGGGGCTTATTACAATAAGACCGTGGGCGTGCCCGGCGGTCACCCCAATTCGATGTTCGCCGACTTTTGGGCAAAACTGGCAATACATTACAAGAACAATCCCAAGGTTGTCTTTGGCTTGATGAACGAACCGGTAGGCGGCTCTATGACCGCAGCCACCTGGCGTGTTACAGCTCAGGCAGCCATTGACGGCATCAGAGCTCAAGGCGCCACTAACTTGATCTTGGTGCCCGCCACCTATTGGATGCACCCTGTCAATTATCTGCAGCTCAATGCCGCAGAGATGATCAAAATCACAGATCCAATCAATAATTTCTCTTTTGATGTGCACCAATATTTAGACTTTGATGGCTCGGGAAAACATACAGACTATCTCTCACCCACAGACGCGGTAGCGACTCTATCAAGCTTCACAAACTGGCTGGAAGCAAATGGGAAGACTGCATTTCTCTCTGAAATAGGCGTCACAAAAGACCCCGGTGCCTGCGCTTCACTCTCGGCGATGTTGCAGTACATGCATGCCCACAAAAATGCCTGGACAGGCTATGCCTATTGGACTGCAGGAGCCTGGTATCCGGCTGACTATATCTTCCTGATCAACCCAGTAAACGGACAGGACACACCGCAGATGAAAGTTTTGGTGGCAAACTTGGGAGCTACCACTCCACCTACCAATCCCAATCCAACCCCTAATCCCAATCCCAATCCGAATCCCAACCCGAATCCAAATCCCAATCCAAACCCTAACCCGAACCCCAATCCCAACCCGAATCCCAATCCAAATCCCAATCCAAATCCCAACCCGAATCCCAATCCAAATCCCAATCCAAATCCCAACCCGAATCCCAATCCCAATCCAAACCCTAATCCAAATCCCAATCCAAACCCTAATCCCGGTCAGAGCGCTCAAGATCTCGCCAATCAGCAAGCCGTGCAGAAGATGAGAGAAGCAGTAGAAGCGCAAAGAAGGGCGATTGAACAAGACAGATTGCGCATCGAGCAACAACGCCAGCAGATTAGACAGCAAGCCCAACAAAACACTGGCGCCAACGCTCCTGACGTGCAACGCAACCTTGAAATAGTTAGGCAGCAAAGACTTGAGGTTGAGAGACAGCGTGAACTGATCAGACAGCAAAGAGAAGCCATAGCCAGATCACGTCAGCAGAAATAAACCGGGGTGGAACCATGAATAGACGACACCGTGCCCCCAGGGGCAGTATCATGCTGCTCACCGTAGCAGTGATCTGTTTCATAATCTTGCCGACCCTCATCACTGTCAGTCAGTTGGCCTTGTATTACATCGACAGATCTCGCGCCCAAACCAGTGTTGAAGCCGCCTGCCTTGTGGCAGCCAATAATCTATCGCGTGTAATTGTCGACGATCCTCATTTCGGTTATGTATCGCTCAGCAATTATCCGCCCATTGGCAAAGCCACATGCGCAGACGACGGCGAACCACTGCCGGTGACAGGCGTCAATACCCTGATGGGCACGGTGCGTCAAAACACAATTATTGCCGACGAACTCGGCAGTACTTACATCAACCGCTATGTAAGCCAAGACAGAGACAAGCTCGACGATACGGTAAAGCTACTAAACAAGGCTCTGGCAGCCTCTCTGAAACCAGCTGAACGCGGCTCAACCATGGAGGATCTACACGGCAACAAAATAGAATCTGTAAAACAAGTAAAAGAGATGATCGAGGCGGGTCTGCCGCCTGGTCTCACTCTCAAGTCGGTTGAAATGGAAACTGGTTGGCTGGAAGGGGCGGTGGATAGCTGCCAGAGCCTGCCTTCACCGCGCCATCTAGCTAGAGTCCATCCAGAACAAGTACATAACGACAAATACCGACCCTTCATAAATATTCCGGCAGCCGGCCGTTCCTTCACCTTTGCCGCAGTTTCCAACAACTCTTGCCAGGTCGATCCTAAAAACTTCAGACCAGCAGACAAAGAGCATATTTGCTCGATAGTGCGCCTCAAATGCGTAATTGCTTTAAACAATATGGCAAGTTCGGTAATAACCTCATTCCTTGGAGAGAGTCCGCTAATTGAATGTGTTGCCTGTGCGCAGCCTTTCTGCCTTGCCGAGACCGGACCAAAGGGCGCCATGACCTTGCGGTTTACAGCTGGACCAGTGCCGGGGTTATCTTCTTGGCGTGAGTTTCTCACACCGGGTAATTTCCAAAACAGCGAGATCACCAGATACAACGTCGAAGGCGGCGACTATCCCAGTGACAGTGAGGCGCGCATGGTAGAGCAAGCCAAAGACGCCACTATATCAACAGAGCAGATCTTTGCCGAAAATCTCTATTACTGGCTGCGAAACGGTCATACCAAACCGAAAATTGATGCCGTTCTAGAAATGGTCAATGAACAATTCAAAGTCAATGCCAACGAAATATTCACTTATGAATTTGCCCGCGACGGTTCAATCTCGCGCCGCATTCTAGACAAAGATCCCTTTCCCAAAGGGGTGACATCGCATGCGCAAGCTCAGTGCATGGTATCGACCCAGGTGCACACCGGTGTCACCCCGGTGATCATATTTAGAAATGATGTCGCTAACTTGGGCTTGAAAGACGGAGGCAAACATGCCGGTCAGCCTCTAGCAGGCTATCCACTAAACTGGGCAGAGATATCAGAATATGGCGGCGACGAACAAGTAGCAAAAGAATTAGGCAAAGGGCGTCTAGGCACAAACCTCACTCTTTTTGACCCCTACAGCGACAGCGACGCCGGCGAGACCGAAAAAGGCTACGGACTATTTCGTTCAATAGACGGCAAAGAAATCGACCTACAGCCGCGCAAAAGTTACTATAGCGGCGGCTTGGCTCTCGATATCGAAATTGGCGGATTTAAGCCATCTACAGCTCAAATGGATGTGGATAAAATGAAGATGATCACCGGCAATCGAGAGATTTAAGAGCCGCCCCCGAGACCACCGGTATTGTTAATTACAAAAATGCCCAAGAGGTACACCAAAAGCGGTATCACTGCCAGTACAAGAAGCTCTACTAGGGCGCGCTTGACCGAAATATGCTTTGCCTTAGGAAAGAAGAAACAAATCAGAAATGAGACCATGGTCATCTTTGCAGTAAGGTCTCTGGCAATATCATAGTCAAGCGAATACCAGGGTCTAAGATTGGATTGATAACCATAACGGGGATCAACATACAAGCCCTGGGTGCTGATGTCATTGCTCACAGCAAACTGAGTCAAACCCCAAACTATGCCGGTTAGCATGGTGAGACAGGCCACGGCCAGCCTGGCTCGATGACGCCGCAAAAGACGTGGACAGTTGTCGGTGATAATCAGACCTTCTTTATTGCGATAAAAATAAACACAAGGTCTGGCTTTGTCTGCTCCGTTCAAAGCTAGAACCGCAGCAGCTTCGGTATCGGACATGGCGCTCAAATTATAAACATTGAGTTTGCACTGACTGCAAAATCTAGTTTGCTCATCGCCATTCATATCATCCCAAGAAACTGAACAGGGGTTCTGAACAACAACGCTCTGCACTTTCTTTCTGGCTTGTTTTTGTCTTTCGCTAAGAAACATAGAAAATAGACTCTGCTAGACACTGATAAGTATCAAGCATAAGCTTCAATGCCAATGCCGCAAAGAGGAAAACCCCCACTATAGGTGGGGGCTCCTCCAAATTCCTACAACTACTTGCTTCCTCTCTAGAGAGAAGCCATATCTATCACAAAGCGATAACGCACTTCAGACTTAAGCAAGCGCTCATAGGCTTGATTTATATCCTGCATCTTGATCACTTCCACCTCGGCGGTGACCCCATGCTCTCCGCAAAAATCAAGCATCTCTTGAGTCTCGGGCATACCACCAATGGTCGAACCAGCTAAAGCACGGCGCCGCATCAATAGTCCAAAAGGATTAACCGATAAAGGCTCGGGTGGGGCGCCGACCAGCACCATTGTGCCGTTTAGCTTGAGCATGCCTAAATAGCTATCCATATCGGCACTCGAAGAAACAGTATTGATAATTAGATCAAAGGCCTCTTGCCCTCTCGCCCTATCTTCATCAATAGAAGTAGCGATATAGTCAACGGCACCCATTGCGGCAGCGTCGGCTTTCTTATTCAAAGAACGGCTGACTACAGTCACTTTCGCCCCCATTGCCACGGCCAAACGCACAGCCACATGCCCAAGACCACCAAGTCCAACCACTGCCACAGACTTTCCAGGACCAGCCTGCGAATGTCTGAGAGGCGAATATGTGGTAATACCGGCGCATAAAAGCGGTGCAGCCTTCTCCAGAGGCAGAGAGTCGGGTATCTTTACCACAAAACGATCGCGCACAGTAATCTGCCTAGAATAGCCGCCATAGGTGCGGGTAACACCATCCAACTCCACAGAGCTATAGGTGAGCACCACCTGCTTTTGGCAATACTGCTCCAGTCCTTGATTGCAAGCCGAGCACTCTTTACAGGTATCGACCATACAACCAACACCGACCCTGTCGCCAGGCTTAAAGCGAGTCACTTCACTGCCGACTTCGGTTACTATGCCAACTATTTCATGTCCGGGCACCATCGGATAAAGCGCTCCGCCCCATTCATTACGCGCATTATGAATATCAGAGTGACAGACCCCGCAGTACTTAATGTCGATTAGAACATCATCGGCCCGCGGCGCCCGGCGCTCAATCTCAAAGGGAATGAGTGCTTGGTCGGCACCGGTGGTTGCATAAGCTTTTGTTTTGATAGCAGTCTTCAGCATCCTATCCTCCTAAATATTTGTCATTTTTTCCAGTTCGGCCGGATACCGCTCACCCAGTATCTTCACAGCAGATGCGGCTTCTTCGATAGCAGCCATATCTTCAGGCGTCAGCTCAAGTTGGACAGCTTGATTGTTCTCTTGCAAGCGTGCCAACTTGGTGGTGCCCGGTATAGGGACAATCCAGGGACGACGAGCCAATAACCAAGCCAGTGCTATCTGAGAGAGGCTGGCGCTTTTGCGCTTTGCCAATTCACTCAAAACATCGAGCAATTCTTGATTGGCAGCAAGAGCCTGGGCGGTAAAACGAGGCAACTTAGTTCTAAAGTCGCTCTCGTCAAACTTGGTATCGACGCCGATCTTGCCAGTCAGAAAACCGCGCCCCAATGGGCTATAAGGTACAAAACCTATACCGAGCTCTTCAACAGTTGGAAGTACCGCCTCTTCAGGGCGCCGCCACCAAATCGAATACTCTGTTTGTACGGCACTAACAGGCTGGACGGCGTGAGCACGGCGAATGGTTTCGGCACCGGCTTCTGAAAGTCCAAAGTACTTTACCTTGCCCTCTTTGATTAGCTCGGCTACAGCTCCGGCTACTTCTTCTATTGGCACAGCAGGATCAACCCGGTGCTGATAGAACAAGTCTATCGCCTCTACTTTCAAGCGCTTGAGCGACGCTTCGGCAACCCTTTTGATGTTGGCTGGGCTGCTGTCTAGACCGAGCCATCTTTCTTTGCCACTAGGATCGAGCTTGAAACCAAACTTGGTGGCTACAACCACTTTATCGCCATAGCCGGCAAACGCCTCACCCAGCAGCTCTTCATTAGTATACGGTCCATAAACCTCGGCAGTATCAAAGAAAGTAATACCCTCATCAACAGCCTGCCTTAAGAGGCTGATCATTTCGTTCTTTTCTACAGCCGGACCGTAAGCAAAGCTCATGCCCATGCAACCAAGCCCGAGAGCTGACACTTCTAATCCTTCACTTCCTAATTTTCGCTTTTGCATAATCACTCCAAAACAGGCAGAAAGCCCGCCACCTCTGCACCTAGACTAAAATTGCTGCAATACTAAAATGATAAGAAAGCACGAGCTTGTTTGGTATGACAAAATTACAGAATACTTGGATAATTCTCCAGGCTAAAAGAGCAGGCGAAAGAGCACAAATGACATTAAACTATCAACAACACCCAGACCGCTGCGAGTTAGCCCGCGCCATCGCCCTAGCCCGTCCCGAAGAAGGCATTTCAGAAGTAGCGCCGGGTTTGCACTTCGTCAAATTAGATGCTCCATCACAGCCGGTACATGGTGTTTACTCGCCCGCTATCTGTGTAATTGCCCAGGGCGCCAAAGAAGTGCAAATGGGCGATGACACCTTGCGCTATGACTGCGCAAATTATCTCATTTCCTCTCTTGATGTGCCGGTAATCAGCAGGGTGGTAGAAGCGACTAAAGAAGCACCTTATCTTAGCTTGAAGCTCGATTTAGACCCCGCCTTGATTGCCATGATGGTCAGCGAAATTGGCGCCGAAAACCTTGTTGAGCCTAGTCATGTGCCTTCTATAGCAGTGAACGAATTGGACGAAGATCTTTTGAATGCATTTTTGCGCCTAGTGAGATTGCTTAAGAGCGAGAGTGATTTCCGCATTCTTTCACCACTGATAGTGAGAGAAATCATTTATAGACTCTTAACCGGCAGCCAGGCAAGTCGGCTGAGACAGATGATCAGCATAGACCACAGCAATAGAATGGCTAAAGCGGTGAGTATTCTGCGCAATAATTTCGACAAACCACTGCGCATAGAAGAACTAGCTAAAGACTTAGGCATGAGTACATCAAGCTTTCATCAGCATTTTAAGACAGTTACCTCTATGAGTCCCCTGCAATACCAAAAACAACTGCGCTTACAAGAGGCTCGCAGACTTTTGCTTTTTGAAGGGATGGATGCGGGCGGCGCTGCGGCTCAAGTAGGTTATGACGATGCCTCGCAATTTAGCCGAGAATACAAGAGACTCTTCGGCGAGCCGCCCAGCAAAGACCTAGCCCGCTTCAAACAACTAAGCATGCAAGCCAGTTAGAAGACAAGGCGGCAACTGCTTCAATCCCCTATAAATCACCAGCGAAGACACCAAAGCACCAAGCTGTCTCGCTTGTTATATGTCCATCGGGAGAGAAACGTCCGTAGACAGTATCGGTAAATGCCATTTCTGGTTCAGAACTAAGCTGAGCATCTTGCCCCAAAGAAGAGACAAGCAATCGCAAAGCCACATCCGGTTCCATTTTGAAGTACTTTCTATACACATAGAGATAAGGTCTGTCGGCTACGAATGTATCCAGAAAACTGCTCCATTCTTCTTCAGTCTCTTTGGCGCCGACTCTGATGCCCAAGCCACCCTCTAAATAGCGATGAGTAATGACGTAATCAGCCTGATTTGCTCTTACCACTTCGAGCATGTCGCGATCTGGGGCGGCTGGATCTGCCAGCGACCAGGCGGGGACGGCCTCGATAACAGGCAGTGTCGGCTCTTTGCCATAAAGCAAGGCGGCTAAATCAGGCAAAAATGAATAAAGTGCCTTGTCGTTGATCAAATCTGTAACCGGTGAGTTCAAGAAATAGGCGCTGCCATCGCAGACTTTGCGGGCCAGCCCAGGCCAAGCCAGTTCCGGATAAGTCTCCAGCTTTTCTGAATTGATTGGCTGAAAAACAGCTTCGTCAGGATCTAAAAGATGCAAAGACGGCTGATTGAAAACAAAAATGTTGGAGCGTCTATACTTTCGCTCAGTAAGATTCTGCTCTTTCTTGAAATCATCAAACAATGTATAGGTCATGTTGGCGCTATCTGCCAGCGCCTTCCAATTAGCACCGTAGTTTTCCAAATAGGCCCAAGCATCTATCAAAAGCCGTTCAGGAGCACCATCCATAATACTAGACATATGCTCGTAAGCGGTTTCAATAAAGAGCACCCGTCTATCGGCAAAGCGCTCGCGCTGCGGCTTAAATCGCTCAAAAAGATCTGGCACCAGTCGCTTGTATGCATCAAAAAACTTTGCCAAAAGATGTGGATAGGGGGAAGTGTAGCGAACTTGAAACTCAGCCAGCACCAAATTATCACCTGAAGACATTATGTCTATGCCCATCTCAGCATAAAGCGGCTGCCTATCTATGTGAGCAAAGAGCCTTTGCCCGTCTGGACATTCGGCATAATTCAATTTAGAGGTGGCCAGAGCCGATTTCAAAGCAGCTAAACGTTCGGGCTTGAGTGCTTTGAGATATTTGTCTTGTTCAATTGTAAAAGCCCCGCCATGGGCTGCCAATCTAGCCAAATAAAGCATGCAGCGACTATAAATTTCCAAGTCAGACCGCAAGGCGTCGAGCTTGGTCTTTGCTATAAAGCCACAATATGGCGTCATCAAGGCAGAGTCATCCAGCTCTTTGAAAAAAGCCTTTTGCAATTCTACTCTTTCGCTCTGCGGTCTCTGCAAAAAATCGGCTACAGCCTCGTGACAGAGGGGCATCTGTTTATAGAGCGCCAATGGCAATAGAAGCTTTTCAACATAATTATCAAGGCTTACTTTCTTGCTGACGCTGTAATCTTGCCAATTGAGATTCTCTTCCTTGGAAGTGACCATTTAACCTCTCATCCAAAACCTAACCAAAAACTGTTTCCCAGAGAAGCTTGTCGGCTCCGGAGATTTGAACAATTGCTTCAAAACGCCCATCGCCAAAAGACTCGCTATCGAGAACATGCCCAACCAGATCGGCGTGCAGCGTACTGTCAGGCAAAGAAACATGCAGCCGCAGCACTGTACCTTCGCTTATGGCACAGGCAGAGAGAAAACTCACCCTACCGAAAGTAAGCTGAGTCAGTTCGCCCACCACTTCTTTCATACCCAGCAAATCAGCCGGTGCGTGCCCTGACAAAAACAGGCTATCGTTGGCGATAAAACAGGCAACGGCTCGCCTTGTTGCCTGCACAGCCGAGCACAAGTTGAGGTCAGGTTTCAGGGTAGACTGGGGCTTGTGATTAAGGGTGAAATGCATTAGATAACCGACTGGTAAGTCAAGATCAGAACGCAAGCTGAAGCCCCTTCTCACAAAATAATCAGAAAGAAAGGCGCGGTTATAGGCATTGGCATGAAAGCCTTCCTCAGAATTAAAGATGAGTCCAGATCTGACTATGCGAGTGCTGAGATTTCTGTAGCCGCATGACTCATAGTATTCGCGCCTGGCCTTGGTCGAAACCGCGTCGGTCTTAAAAGTTGAGATGGCGCAATCCAGACCCAAACTTAAAAGTGAATCGATAACTTGGTCAATTTTAGAGACATTACCAAAACAATTGAATGGAAACCAAACCAAAGTCTCTTGCCCCGAGCGCTTTAGGAAAGGCAATTCGGCAAGCTTTTCTGCTTCATGCAAATGCACCGAACAGAGAGGATTTTGATACTTCACCCGGGCAGCCGTCAGCCGCAGTTCAGCCATCTTAATCAGCCAGGGCACAATATCAAGCCCCACATAACTAAGCCCACCAGAAAGCGCCCAATCTAAATATCTCCCCCAGCCGCAGCCTACTTCCACCAAGCGCTTGTAGCCTCCTTGGTGGACAACTTGACCAAGTGCCACCACTTCAGCCTCAAGATAAGCCTTAATCTCGGGTGTCAATTTCTCGGCATCGAACATGAGCCAGCCGCGGTCTTCACCATAAAATGAGGAAATCTCATCAATGTGCATTAGCTTGACGCCCTTTTAGCAGCATAAACGGACATGTTCAGTTGAGAACATGTCCGCCTAATTTAACAGGTTTAGAGTGCAACTAACTACTAGTCGGTAATTTGCGCCCTAATAGGCTGCTTACTGAAAGGCGAAGTGATTTCGAGATAGTCTTTGCCATTCTCGCTCTTGAGGCTAATATCGGCCCCCTTGCCATTTTGCTCTTTACTATCAATCTGCCTGAGAAAGTTGAGCGTATCTGCGGCGCTCTTGCCATTCAGGCTGTCAGAAAGTAGGTTGAGGTTCGCCTCCACCTGAGCTTGGTTCTGAACATTATCGAAGCGATTGGCGAAGTCTTCAGGACTGTTGGGCTTTGAAGAATTCGAATCGTCTGGTAGTAATGCACCCATGGATTAGACCTCGGATAAATTGAAAGGAAAAGTAAGGGAGGGAATTCTTGACATCCCTAGAGTCTACACAAAGATTTCTATTAAGGGAATATCATAATTGCTTAAATTCCAAGAATTAACCTTGGTATTATTCCCTGCATAAAGAATGACGAAGCGGCAATAAACCAAACAAAGCAAGATTAATGAAGTATCTCATCCAACATTTTATAGACCAGACTTTTAGCACTAGACCTGATAGCGAGGCGATAAGACAAGGCAAGCAGTCTTTCACTTATCGAGAAATAGACCAAGAAGCCCAAGCTTACTGCTCTCATTTTATTGAGCAGAACTGCCACAAACAGGCGGGCGCGGCAAAAGGCGAAGCTAAACCGGTGGGTATTCTCTCGCGAGTGCGCAAAGAAGCAATCACCCTCATGATTGGCGCCCTTAGAGCAGGCGTTGTCTATGTGCCCCTCAATACCCTGGCACCGGCAAAATGGCTTGGCTCAGTCATCGAAAGAGCCGGTATCGAAGTGCTTTTCTATGACTCTGAGTTTGAAGCAACCGCATTAGCCCTGAGAGAATTCGGCATCAAAAAGCTTGTTTGCCTCGACGACAAAATGCCAAATAAAGCCGACGGCAAAATCCTAAGCACCCGAGAGATACTTGCACAGCCATTTTCTCACTCAACTTGCCAAAACACTTTGGCGGACGATATCGCTTACATTCTCTATACATCGGGCTCGACCGGCAGCCCTAAAGGCATCATGATCACCCACCGCAATGCCTTTACCTTTATAGATTGGATGCAGAGAGAATTTAAGCTGACTGAAAAAGACAGAGTCTTCAACCGCGCCCCCTTGCAGTTTGACCTCTCGGTCTTTGATATTTTCTCGACTTTCGCCGCCGGTGCCACACTGCTTATTGCCCCCTTGGACAGCAGCAAAGAGCCAACCGCCGTGCTCAACTTTATGAGAGAAGAAAAGGCCAGCATTATCTACACTGTGCCGTCCACTTATATAGGCTGGCTTTCGAAAGGCGACTTAGAGCGTGGGCTGCCCGACCTGCGCTTACTGCTCTACGCCGGTGAACCCTTCCCCCTGCCTTATCTGCGCAAATTGGCTCAGGCACTACCCCATACTCAAATATCAAATATCTATGGACCGACCGAGACCAATATCGTCACCTATTATCATCTTTATGGACCCCAAGACATAAAGCCAGATTGGGATTCGGTACCGATAGGCAAAGTGGTGCACGATACTGAGGCCTTTATAGTCGATGAAGATCTAAAACCGGTTGCCCCTGGTCAAATCGGTGAGATTCTCATCAGAGGAGGCACGGTCTTTGCCGGCTATTTCAATGACCCGGAGAGAACCAGAGAAAGATTGATTCAAAGTCCATTCCATAACTATCCCACTCTTTGCTGCCGCACAGGCGACCTTGGTCGCTTTCTTGAAGACGGCAATATTGTTTACCACGGACGAGCCGACAGTATGGTGAAGACGCGCGGCTATAGAGTAGAAATTGGAGAAGTGGAAGCAGCCATCAGCAGTATCGACGGCGTCGATGAAATAGCAGTTATAGCCATTCCACACGAAAAGTACAGCAATACACTGCATGCTTTTATAGTCTCAAGCCAAAACAAAATATCTAAAGAGCTGTTGGAAGAAGAATTAAAAGAGAAGCTGCCAAGCTATATGCTGCCTGCCGAATATATTTTGCGGCGCGAGCTGCCCAAGACATCTACGGGCAAAATAGATAGAGTCGGACTTTCACAAGAACTAAGCGCGAGAAAGAACTAAATCGGGAGAAACCATGGGAATTTTTGACAAACTGATTGAAGCTAACTTGCAAGGACAGAGGTCTGATATCAGGTCGGTTCTCGAAGCCAGTCCAATGTTCGATGCCGAAGCCAAGGCAATCGACGGGCGCAAGATCAAGTTTGGCGACAAATGGTTCGCCGACTTTGCCTCATGCAACTATCTAGGTTTTGATCTAGACAATGAAATTATCGAATCGATTGAACCGGCTCTCAAAAAATGGGGGGTCCATCCCAGCTGGTGCCGCTTAGTTGCGAGCCCATCTTTGTATGTGCAAGCGGAAGAGCTTTTAGCCAATCTTATCGGCGCCGAAGAGACACTGATACTACCCACGGTGACGCTCATTCATATCGGCGTCATCCCTGCCATGATGGGCAATGATGGAATTATGTTTCTAGACAAACAAGCCCACATGACTATGTATGAAGCAGCCAAAATGGCGAGAGACAGCGGTGCCAAACTGAAGAGCTTCAACCACGGCGATATGAATCAGCTTGAAACTCTGCTAAGAGAGAACAAAGATAATCGCAAAAAAATGATTCTGGTGGACGGCGCCTACAGCATGACCGGCAATTATGCTGATATTCCGACTCTCTCTAAATTGGCAGCCCAATACGATGCCATTGTCTATGTGGACGATGCCCATGGCTGGGGCGTCGTGGGTGAAAGACCCGATGCGAACTTACCATACGGCTACAAGGGCAATGGCGTTGTACGCCATTTCGACTGGAATTATGACAATGTACTCTACCTGGGTGGTTTGTCTAAAGCCTATTCATCACTGGCTGCTTTCATATCTTGCAGCCCTAACCTAAAGAGCTTTTTCAAAGCTTATGCCACACCCTATGACCTGTCCGGTCCCTGCCCCACCGCCTCGCTGCAAAGCTTGATTGCAGCCCTGGCAGTCAACGAGAGTCGCGGTGACTCTCTGCGTAAAAAACTCTATCGGCTCACCGACCGCGCCATCAAAGGTCTACGAGGCTTAGGCTTTTATATAGATAACGATACTAACTTCCCAATCGTCTCGGTTTGGATTGGCGACACCGAACATTTGGTAAAGGCATCGCAAATTCTCTGGGATAACGGCATTCTCATCACACTGGCGCCCTATCCGATGGTAAGAAGGGGCGACGAAACTCTGCGCATCACAATCACAGCCAGCAACGAAGAAGACGAAGTCGATAACTTGATTAGTGCTTTCTCTCAAATTAGAGATTATCTCAACAAACAGAAAGCGCCCCTGACACCGCTGGCAGCAAAGGCGGGTGGTTGACTTGCAAGCGCGTCTGCGAAAGTTTGAACGCCAAGATCTGCCTGATTTATTGCGTTGGACTAGCGATATAGAACAGCTAGGTGCTTATGTAGAGGCGGAAGATCATAACCTTAGCGACTGGCAGGAGCGCTTCGACAAAACAAGCTTGCTTGGTCCGGAAGAATGGTTCTATCTATACGAAAGAGCTGATGGAGCCAAGCTCGGCTATGCACATTTCTGGCGCTGTGATCGCTATGAAGACCATCTTGAATTTGGACGGGTGCTGGATAAAGAGTATCGGAACAAAGGTCTTGGTCTAGACTTTCTTAGGCAAATTATTGATTTGATTTTCGAAAGTCAAAACTGCTTTAGAGTGCAGGCTATTACAGCCGCCGACAATGAAATTGTGCAAAAGCAGTGGCGACAGGCAGGCATCACCAGTGAAGGCAGATTGCGAAGCTTTATGACCGTAAGAGAGCGCAAGTTAGATTGCGCCATAGGCAGCATTCTGCGCAGCGAATGGCAAGAAATGAAGTCAAAAGTGAGCTAGGGAAGCTTCACCCGAAACAAGCAAAGCTCCCCCAATCACCCTCATGCCTGGGCAGGCTTGAAAATTATTTGCCCTTGCAGGAGCCCTCTTTGCCCTTGCAGGAGCCTTCTTTGCCCTTACAAGAGCCTTCTTTGCCCTTGCAGGAGCCTTCTTTGCCCTTACATGAGCCTTCTTTACCCTTACAGGAGCCTTCTTTGCCCTTACAGGAGCCCTCTTTGCCCTTACATGAGCCTTCTTTGCCCTTGCAGGAGCCTTCTTTGCCCTTACAAGAGCCTTCTTTGCCCTTGCAGGAGCCTTCTTTGCCCTTACAAGAGCCTTCTTTGCCCTTGCAGGAGCCTTCTTTGCCCTTGCAACCGGCTTCTACACCGCGCTGAGACTTGTCGTCGACAGCTTGAGCAAGCAGGATCTTGCTCGACAAACTAGATGCCGCCGATTTTGGAGCGGCATTACCACTTTCAATACCACCGGCGCGGGCGGCTGAACTTAGGGAAAGACCCAGACCGACAGCTATGGCAGCAGCCAGTTTAGACTTAGCTTTGTCTTGCATTTAATATCTCCTCATTTCTGTCCGAGGCAAAGCCTCACATAAACTGAAACGAGCGGTGAAAGTGATTTATTCCCAAATTGGCAATAATTTTTTGGAATAAATCAAAATGCCGGACGTATACACTATTAGATTGAACCCCTAAATGAACGCAGGGAAAATGATGAGAACCAAAGAATCGAATTCGCCGACCATTCTAGCCCTGGTCTTCAGCCTCGCCCTGTCGGGCTGCAGTGCTTCTCATGTCACAGCCAAAGACAGCCCCGCCGCAAACAGTGAGCCCCAAACAAATAAAATGAAAATGAGCGACGCCGAATGGCGCAAAAAACTAAGCCCCGAACAATACCATGTAGCCAGAGAGAAAGGTACCGAGCGCGCCTTTACAGGCAAATACTGGAACAACCACGATAAAGGTACCTATATATGTGTAGGCTGCGGCGAGCCGCTTTTCTCTTCAGACACTAAATTTGATTCGGGCACTGGTTGGCCGTCATTTTATAAACCGGCAGCCGACAAAGGCGTCACTGTAGAGAAAGATATGAGCTACGGCATGGAAAGAGACGAAGTGGTCTGTTCCAACTGCGGCTCGCATCTAGGGCATGTTTTCAATGACGGTCCGGCACCTACCGGACTGAGATATTGCATCAACTCCGCTTCTTTAGACTTCAAAAAAGAAGCTCTAATAGCCAGCGCCAAAGAAAATGAAGGCAGAAAACTTGCTCAGGCTCAGGCGCGGGCTGCAGAAGATTCGGTCTATAACAAAGAAACTGATGCCATCGAGCGCAAGAAAGGTCACGATGTTGCCTACTTTGCCGGCGGCTGCTTTTGGGGTGTCGAACAAGCCTTCAAAGAACTGCCCGGCGTACTTGATACCACAGTTGGTTATACAGGAGGAAAGAAACAAGATCCTACATATGAAGATGTATGCTCACATACAACCGGTCACGCCGAGGCTGTGAGGGTAGTCTTCGACCCCACCAAAACCAGCTTGAAGCAGCTCACCAAAGAATTTCTCGACTTGCACGATCCGACCACTCTCAACCGCCAAGGTCCCGATATTGGTGATCAGTACAGGTCGGCGATATTCTACAATGATGCAAAAGAGCTTGAGGTTGTAAAGGCAGCCATCGCCGAAGAGCAAAAGCAAATGCCGGGCAAGATAGTCACAAGTCTAGAACCATTGACCAACTTCTATTCGGCGGAAGAGTATCACCAAGACTACTTTGCCAAGCACCCGGGTCAAGGCTGTCACTATCGTCCTAAGAAAAGACACTGAGAGCTACTTGAGTAATTGCGATAATAATGTTTGCATTCGGCCAAAAAAAGAAAGATACAGCCGATTCGGTACTAAATGACTGGGTCAAACAATATTCACGCGAACTCTATCAATTTGCCCTCTTAAGAGTGAACAAACGCGAAGACGCTGAAGACCTCGTGCAAGTCACCTTCATCAAGGCATATCGCGCCTATGCCGGTTTTCGCAGCGGTTCCAATCCGCGCGCTTGGTTGTATACCATTTTGGCAAATTCAATCAAAGACCACCTGCGCCGGTCGGGCATGAGCGAAATTTCGCTTGAAGATGAAAGCGATTTACTGAGTCAATTGCCCGACCCAGCCAACAGCCCCGAGACAGCATTAATCGAAAAGGATGAGCAAGAAAGACAAAGCCAAGCGCTAGCGCGGGGCATCGCCAATCTACCCGAGCAATTTGCAGCACCGCTTTTGCTTAGAGAAGTAAATGACTTGAGTTATAAAGAAATAGCCGACTTGCTCTCAATTCCAATTGGTACAGTTATGTCCAGACTTTCGCGAGCCAGAAATGCCCTTTTCGAAATAATGAATAAAGAGAGTAGCGACCCCACCAGAGAGAAAGCTGGAGGAGAGAAATGAAAAATTCCAGCCAGGGAGAGACTTGCCGAAACTGCCGCGAACTGATCGGGGCAGCTCTAGACAATGAGCTATCAAGCGGCGAAACAGCCGAGCTGATGGGTCACCTAGACTCTTGTCCGCATTGCCGAGAAGAGTGGGATAAATTTCTTGCGGTGAAAGCCGGCATAAAAAATATTCTCGAGAAAGAGCCAGTACCAGCCCATCTAGAGAAAAATTTAAGCGCCGCCCTGGCTAAAGAAAGTGGTCGCAGCAAAAGACGACAGTCAATAACCATGGCTATGGCTGCCATCTTAGTTGCTTTAACTGGGCTAGCCTTTTTAAACGGCAAAAGTCTAACCGAAAAGTCAAATTCCAGCAAAATAAGCTCTAACGCGAAAGAGCAAGCAGCCGCACAAAGACTGGCAGAAATAGTCGATGCCACCAGCCATAATACCGACAACACCAACTGCCAAGACTGCTTGGTAAACTTTGTGGGGCGCAAGGCCGGTGATGAAATGACCAAGCTGGCAGGCTTTGCGGTACTTGACTCAAAGCTTGGCAGCTTTGAGCTTTCAGGTAGCGATCTTGTACAAGTGAAAGATGGCAATAAACTAGTTCGACTTTGCTATACATCTAAAACAGATAAAAGAGTCAATTGCATAGATGTCTACCAGGCGCCGAGCGGCACCATCACCATTGCCCAGGCGACCGAAATAGAGATAAACGGCAAGAAGCTGAGACAAGGAAAAATCGGGCGCCAAGCGGTGGTGCAGTACACCGCCGCCGGCACCGACCTGACCTTTGTCAGCCCGCTCAGTCAGGAAGAACTGACTGCCTTGGTCAAACCCAATGTTTAGCCAGACATAAGAGCTATACCAGATTTAGCTAACCACGGCAGGCTAGCCTTTCAACAGGTCAAAGCGACCAGACATAACTTCTTTCACCCGTGTGGTCTTGCAACCAGAGAGATGATCAAGCACGAAAGAATTGATGAAGTTATAAGTTCGTCGCTTGCCACTGCGGGCACCGTCTCCGAGCTGACAAGCTTTGAGCTGCCTGAGGTGTTCCTGCGCCAGCCATCTTTCTCGCTCCCTTACTTTCTCGGTCAAGATTTCTAGAGCCAATACCTTATTGCGATACTGGTCGCGGCCATTGATAAAGACCGAAAGCCCGGTAGGTTTGTGAATCACCCTGACAGCACTCTCTACTTTATTTTGGTTCTGACCACCCTTACCATGACCTTTCTGGGTGCTTATCTCGACATCTTGTTCGGGCAAGCGAAAAGCTGCCGTTTCTTTCGAGAGAGGCAGAATCGCCACAGCCACCACCGAAGTATGCCTGCGCCCGCGGCTCTCACTGGCAGGAACGCGCTGTACGACATGCTTACCGGCTTCGTCGCCAAAGCAAGCGCGGGCGCGCTCCCCTGTTATACAGAGAGACCAAGAAGACTCTGATTGATAGACAACTTCACTAAGCAAGTGATTCAGTGCTGCATACTTGCAATAAGCACCCAAGAGCTCTAAAGCAAAGGAACGCGCATCAGCCCCGCCTTCGCCTGCATGAATATCGATGATAAGGCTAAAGGTGCCCGGACTGGTGCAGATTTCCGGCTATTTTATCTTTGCAATTTTTCGACATAACCGTTACCTCCGTCACGACTTGCAATATTGCCAGTATACATAACTTCTCTCTCTTTGAGATAAACTTATTGCAGTCAACTAGCTCAGGAAATAAAGTCTTGCCTATAGACCGCTCTTCCAAGTTCAAAGATAAATTACTAAGGGCCATGGTCTTGGCCGAAGAAACTCTCTTTGACGTTGAGCAAGAACACGCTAGAGCCGACTATCATCAAAGCGAACTGGTTAGTACATCGTGCGAAAACGCTCGCACCGCGCTCACGCAGGCAGTGAGATTTTATGCCTTAGACAAACCGCAAAGAGCCGAGAAACACTGCTGCAAAGCCTGGTTTTATCTAATTTTTGCCCGCAAGATATTAGAGGCCGAATTCACCGAGCATCAGCTTGGCGAAAATGCTTTTCTTGACCTGATTCCCACCAAGCAGTCTATAAAGCGTGAAATCAAAGCGCTGATGAACGAGCTCAAGCAAGAGTTAAATTGCATCTATGACAGTCTAGACCCGCTGCAGGAGCCGAGACAATGAACTTTCTCGGAGGCGATAGCAATCAAGACGACAGACGCTTGCGCAAAGACTTGAGCAAATTTCTGAAAGAGATTAGCGTGCGCTTGAGTGAACGCGACGAGAAAAACGAAGGAGTTTACAGCCCTCTTTGCAGTATGCGCCGAGGCAAAGCCCAAAGAGCCTATGAGAAAGCTCTCAAAGCCTTAGAGCAAGAAGATCTTGAAGAGGCAATTGTCTTTGCCAAAAGAGCGCTTTTGCATCTAGACATGGCGGCTCTGCATGCCACCGCCTGCCCTAATCTCGCTTCGACCGATGCCGACAAAGAAGATAGCCGGCTTAGTGAAACGCTCGACCTGAAGAACCCTGTCAGGGCAGAGATTAGACGACTGCTGCAAGCTCTGATTGAGTTCAAACTTTTGGTGGAGTACAAGAACCTAATTGTTTCAGAAGAGCTGAAAGACAAACTAGGCTTAGCCACTCAATACCTGCAAGACGCCATCGAACTTATTGACACCGGCAGCGATGGCGAAATCGCCGCCAAAACCGATGCCGGGCTCGTCTGGCTAAGCTTTGTAGCAGCTCAGGTACTAGAAGATCAAAGTCATTTTCCAAGCTCTCTAATTTTTCAGACAGACAAAAAAGACAAGCGCAATCTAGGCAGACTGTTAGAGGCCACCCGCCGCGCCGGGACATTAATCAACCAAGCCACTAAAGCACGACTGGCCCAGTACTCAACCACCGGAAAATACTTAGACCAGGCAATCAATGCCTTAATAGACAACGACTCTATTGATTTCAGCAAATATATAGATATGCTCGGCATCGAGACCAATATGCTGCAAAAGATGCTAGAAAAACATGCACTAGAGAAACATGCACTAGAAAAACATGCAAAAGAAAAACAAGAGAAACTCGGCAAACAAACAAAACAAGAACAAGAAGACGCACAAGAAGAGACGACCAAGGGCGAAGCAAGCAATGATGCCATCACCGAAATAGTGATGAAACAAACAGCCGCCATCGAAGCCGATCAAAAAAAGAGACGCAAAAGAAAAACTGAAAATAGCGAGAATACTGAAGATCTTGAGATAGATTCGCCCCATAGAAATCGACCAGTTAATGACGCAAGCTTGGAAAAGACCTCGAAAGTCTTGCGCAGGCTGCGGCGCCTTGCACTCAGTCATAGCCACGATCAAATCTCGACAGAAAATGTGCTAAATCGATTTGAAGAAGAGCTAGCGGCTCTAGAGCAAGCCAACCGCAACAATGACTGGCATCAGGCGGCAGCGATAACCGACTCGATCAAAGACATAAGAAGAGAAATGAAGGCTCTGCTTAGAGACTCAGAACTTATATAGTATTTTCGAGCCTGAGTCTTTCAAGTAAAAGATTAAGATCCTTCGTATTCTCCCCTATTAAAGCCGGGCAGTGAACAGAACTTTCACATTGCCGGTGAGATATTGACTCTATGGCTGAAATCTCTATGCACAAATCAGATACAGTAAACGACATCGGCGGCAACCGCTGCCCGAAGCAGCCGGCCGCAGGCGAACTGCCCGTTATGGAACTGGGGCAAATGGACCCCGGCTGCAATTTCAAAGACTTCACTGGCACAGATGACGACAAACAGGTGCTCAACCTCTATAACCTAACCAGACCGTCCACCGTACTTTTTGAACTAAAGAGCCAGGGGCAGACAATTGGCGGCGGCACCGGGGTTATGGTCAAAGACGACGGCGGCAGTTGCAAAATTTTGACCGACAATCATGTGGTCTCGGATGCAACTCGCAAGAAACACAACATTGACGAAATCAAAGCAGTGACCGCCGACGGCACCGCCTATGATATCACCCTTCACAAAGCCAAGCCAGAAAAAGACCTGGCTGTGGTCTCAATAAAACCGAAAAGCGACGACATCTGCCACCCTATCGAATTTGTAGATTCAGAAAAGCAATTTCAGCCGGGCGACAAAGCCATCACTTTTGGTCAACCTTATAGCTCAGGTTCAGTCTATGTTTCTGAAGGCACTTATTCATCTTCCCTGACCCGCTTAGACGCCAGCCGCCAGTTGCGAGCGGAAAAACCGCCGGCCGACGACGATGGCAGTCGCAAGCTAGACCGCTTCAACATGAGGGCGATCAGAGGCTATAGCGGCGGAGCAGTCTATGCGCCGGGACAGAACCCAGAGAAAGCCGTCGGTGTGGTAGACATGGCCGATGATATGTCGACCATGTTGATGACGCCTGTGACAGCTGCCGAAGTAAAAGATCTGACGGACTGACCACCATCTAGTAAAATATAGCTTTTACAGCGCGCTTAAGAGGGCGCCGTCAAGAGATAGCCGTCGCGAGACCTCCTGAGATAAGACTTTGGCATCTAAACAGACAGCCCTAGGCAAAAGACTTGCTGTGTTGACAGCAGCGCTGCCGCTTTCTCTAGCGCTGTCTTTCGGCTTTCTTTCCCTCGCCGCCGAGGCGGTTCCGGGTTTGTCCCTGCCAAACTTGGAAAACCCGATGAAACAAGCGGCCGAAGCCTTCGAAGCCGGGAACTATGAGGCGGCGGTAGTGATTCTCAACCGCATTCTTGCTTCCGACCGTCACAATCTCGAAGCCTTGATTAAAAGGGGTGTCGCTTTTGTCAAGCTCAATCAGCGAGAGCGCGCCCTGAAAGATTTCAATCGCGCCTTCGAGGAGGCACCGGATAATCCGCGCGTCGCCCTTGTCAGGGGGGCATGCTTTTATGAGCTAAAACGCTACAGAGAAGCACTGCATGATCTAGAAGCCGCCTGCCGAGCCTATCCCACCGATTACTTCCCCTTTCTGCTTGCGGCCTCTACTGCCTATCACCTAGATGATTACAACAAAGCCCTCAAATATGGCAAAGAAACTTTAGGGCTCGGCTATAAGCCGGACTTAAATTTTAGATTGATGCTGGCCGAATGCCATGTCGCTCTAGGTCAATACAAAATCGGCGAAGAACTTTTAGATAAGCTGATTGAAGCGCCTGATGTTACGGCTGAAGTATGGGTGGCCAAAGGCAACTTGGAAGCCATATTGAAACACCCCAAAGAAGCTTTGCAGTGCTATGAAAAAGCCTTGCAGCTTAGCCCGGGCAATAGCCAAGCTATTTATCAAAAGGCTCTTTTAAAGCTCAGTACCGACAAGAGTGAAAGCGGTCTGAAGGAACTGAAAGAAGCGGTAGAGAAGAATCCAGATAACCACAAACTGAGACTGTTTAGAGCCGAACTATTTCTCAAACTTAAACGCTATGAAGAAGCCCTGGCAGACTACAAAATATTAGAAAAAGCCATCCCTTTAGATGCCAGAGTTTATCGCGGACAGGCGGCGATTATGGCTCTCACCGAGCGCAACGATGAAGTACTGGCACTGGCGCAGAAAGCAAACAAACTGGACCCAGATGACCCGGCCGCCAGCTTGATTTTAGCCACCGCCTTGGCCACAAACGGCAAAAGTGAAGAAGCTGAAAAAGCTTTCAACAGCGCCGTCAAGAATGCAGGCAACGACAGCATGCCTCGCTTGTTGAGAGCCCGCTTTTTTGTCGCCCAAAAACGCTATAAAGAAGCCTTAGAAGACTACGACCTGTTGGTTAAATCGGGGCAAGAAGATACTGAACTATTAACGGCTCGACTAGTGCCGCTTTTTGAATTGGGTGACTATGATCGGGCCCTAAAAGATGTGAACAAATTGCTTTTGAGCGGCCACAAAGATGATTGGCTCTATCTAGCAAGCGGCACAGCCAAAGCTTCTCTTGGACAATACAAAACCGCAGTTTCAGATCTTGAGAAATACGCCCTGAACGCTCCCGCTAAGGCGCCGATTTATACTTTGATCGCCCGCGCCTATCTGGGCGCCCACGAATATAACAAAGCGATAGCGGCAGCCGGACAGGCTCTGGCCCTGACACCCAACTATCACGAAGCACGCAAGATAAGAGTAGCGGCTTATTTTGCCGCCCAGAACTGGCAGGGCATCATTGATGACACCAATTATCTAAGCGAACAAGAAAAGATAATAAAGCAAGATCAAAAGTCTCAAGAAAAGTCAAACACAACCAGCACTAAAAACAGCCTTCTTGATGAAAATCTTTTGGAATGGCGTGGTTTCGCCTTTTATGTCACCGGCATGCCTCTCAAGGCTCTCGAATGCTTCAATAGCATAATCGAACAATTTCCAGAAAGTTCACTAGGTTATGCCGATGCCGCCTTGATTTATATAGAAACAGGCATGCTGTCTGAAGCGGAAAAACTGATCAACACCGCCCTGACAAAAGAAAACAAAGGGGCCAAACTATATTTTGAAAAGGCAGAGCTAGACTTGCTTTTGAAGCGCGACCAAGAAGCGCTGAAAGCCCTGGATCAGGCCATACAAATAAAGCCTGATTATGCCTCTGCCCTTAAGTTACGCGCCGGTATCGCTTTCAAGAACAGTAATTTAGAGCTGGCTAAAGAAAGTCTGGAAAAGCTGCTTGCTTTGAGAGAGACGGCAAACTTCAAAGAAGAACTGCAACTGGCCGATATACTGAGCCGTCTGGGTGAAGAAGATGCCGCCAAAGCGCGAAGAATGAAGGCAATGACCATGCCTCTTTCAAGCAGCGCCGACTATATGGAAAGAGCTCGCTTTAGTAAAGAGCACGGCTTATCTCTGAAGGGCTTCTTCGAATTTGCCAAAGACGATTATCTTAAGGCCTTTGCTGCAGACCACAAAAATATCGCGGCAATCTATGCACTTTGCGCCCTCTATGAAAAGAAAGGTGAGAACCAAAAGCTGCTCGAGCTATTGCGCAATCTGCGTCAAAAGAAAGAATATGCCGATGCCCAGGCTATTCTCGCCTTTTGCACCAGCAACACTAGATTGGCCATGGGCAACTACGACAAAGCTATAAATGAACTGAAAGCAATCAAAAATCCAGGCGAATTTAAACTTTTGATATGCAAGCAAGAAGCAGCGATTGCCTTGGCTCGCGGTCACTTTGCCATAGCCATGCAAGCAGTCAATGACATGGAAAAATCGCTTGGACCATCGAGTACTGCCGATATTTTGAAGGCCCAGATTCTTTCAAAACAAGCAAAAAAAGACGAAGCAATCAGTCATCTCGACAAAGCCATTGAAAGAGATGGAGATCTCGATGCCTACGAGTTGAAGGCCCTCTATCTAAACGACTTGAAGGCACCCGAGCAAGCCTTGAAAGTCGTAGAAGAAGCGATTGAGCAGATGCTGAAAACCGACAAGAGGAGCCGCACCGATATCTATTCTAAGCTCTTGTATTTGAAGGCGATTAATCTAGAAGACCTCAGACAAGAGAGAGAAGCGCTCAAGACTCTTGATAGCGCCATAAGATTTGATGCCACCAACAACAGTGCCTTGCTGGAGCGCGCCCGCCTGTTGTACGAATCTGGTCAGTTCGGCGAGGCAACCCATGACCTGCTTGCCTCCATCAAGCGAGGAGGCGAAAACAGTGATTGCCTCTATCTATTGGGCAATTGCTATCGCCGACTTGGACATTTTGACAAAGCAGTTACCTCATACGATAGAGCCCTGACGATCAGACCAGTCTTTTATGACGCTCTTTTCCAGAGAGCGAATTGCAAATACATGCTCAAAGATTTCCAAGGCGCTCTGAAAGACTATAATGCCGCCCTCAAGATTTCGAGCAAAAGCCAGGAATGTTATATCAATCGCGGTGGCACATATGGTGCAATGGGCGACTTTGCCGGCTTGTTGCGTGACCTGCATACCGCCAAACATTTGGGGACGACCACTCGCTTGATGCTGACCAACGAAGGTATCGCCTTAAAAGGACTGAAGCGCTATCAAGAAGCCGCCGAAAGATTCAGAGAAGCAATCAAGGCAGATTCTAAACGAATTGAAAGCTATATCGACCTAGCCAACTGCTATGCCGCCCAATCTGAGAAAGCAGAACTGGCCATCGCCACCCTCGATGAAGCCGCTCGTATCGACCCTGAGAACTTCAATCTATTGAAGGCCAAGTCGAAAATATTGAGACAGAGAGGCGACTTTAATGGCGCTTTCCAGGCCGCTTCAGCCTATGTCGGCTATTGCCCCAAGGATCTGGCCATGCAGGCAGTCTATCTAAGACTCGCCAATTTAGCCGGTCGCCGCGAAGAACTAAAGACAAAATGCGACCAATTACTCAAAGATAATCCCGACTGGGTCGACGGTTGGTTTGAACTGGGTCATTATTTTCTCAGCGAAAACAAACCGGAAGACGCCCTCAAAGCCTTTCAAAAGGTAGATAAGATGGTCAAAAACGACCACGAATGCTGGCTCAATATAGCTGTATCTCTATCGAGATTGGGTCGCTACGACGAAGCACTGGACTATGCCCGGAAAGCCGAAGAAAGCGAGAACTTCAAGAAAGAAAGCCGCCTCATGGAAGCGGCCATCTTGCTTTCCAGCGGCAAGCAAGAGAAAAGCAAAGAAGTACTTACCAAGCTGATTGAGCAAAACAGAAGCGAAGAAAGCGGCTTATCGCTTGCGGCATCGGCGTTGATGAATCATATAAACGGTAAAGAAGAAAAAGCCCGCTCGCAAATTAGTCGAGCCGCCAATTTGAGCCGCGAGAGCTATCCGCTCATGCAAATCAAGCAAACCATCGAAGTGGCGCGCTAAAAGCCGCTAAGACTGAGCTAGATTAAACATGCAAAGAAGTCGGGCGTGCCTCAGACAAGACCATCGAAGTCTATAAAGCCAAGAGTCCCAGGTCTTACTTTTCTTTAGAAAATCTCTTCAGTGGGTACAATATTCTCGGTTTGGGCATCTCCTCGATTCTGGGAGCACAATATGGCTGATAGAAAAGATTCTGCCGACGCAGTAGAGTCTCAAAAGGCGCCCCTCCTGGATGGCAGTAGCAGAGACTTAGTGACTGCCGACGATATGCAGAATTATCAATCGCAGATTGGGCAATACCAAATACATAACTCAGCATCTCTAGAGCGCATGCTTGATTTTGATGAAGTACCGATTCCCGGCTATGACAATTGCGGTCCGGACCACAAAATGGCATTGGAATTCAACGACAATGAGAAAGCCGGCATCGACGCTCTCAACGGACCGAGAAAGGACGTGCCGCAGAATCTCAGCCCGCAGCAAAAGGAACTGGCTCAAAGTGCTGTAGAAGGTGCCAAAAACTTCAAAGAGACTCTTGATGATAAGGAAAGCCCTTTTTCAATCGAGAGATTCGAAAAGGGCGACAAGGCATACGAACAGTTGCAGGAAAGTATCCGCAAACTGCCAGATAGAGAGAAAGACGGCGCCATAGCGCTAATGAATAAAGATCTGGACGCTCTAGGCATGAGGATTGAAAGGGTGCCCCAGACCAACGATGTCTATCTCGGCTATAAAACCGAGAAAGGCGATTATGAACTGGGCCCTCGTTTGCAAAAGGGTGAGTGCCCCTCAAGCTAAATTAAACACCAATCAAATTGACTGACAAATCTAATCGACTGACGCTTAAATTGCCTAGCGACTAATTTGCCCAGTACTTATTTTGTTATGCACTTAGTTTGATATGTACTTATTTTGATTGGCGGCAACACTTAACCAACTGTTTGAGCCTCGCCCGAGAAGCTGGCGGCAATGTTAGATTGGCAATTATGCAGGTGCACGGAGAGATTGCTCCGTGCGAATCATAGCGCCGATGCGGGGTATTGCTATGCTGACAAAATGCCGGAACCAGAATAGAAAAGTCTTACGTCTACTGGCTTTCTTCTTCACCTTAATAGCAATAGTTCTTGTTTCAACTTACTTGTTTCTGGCGCCTATTTTCCACAGTGACTTCATAGACTCTAGAATTCTCTTTCCGATGAGAATGTCCGAAAGCTACCAGATAAGAGACCGCGTCGGCGCGGTTGCAGCGGTTTCGGTGAAGATACCTGTATCAAATTCGGCGAAAGAATCTGTAAAAACAGTAAAAGCCATTCAAACAGTTCAAGCCATTCAAGCAGTTCAAGCGGCGCTGCCGGCAAAGATTGAGCAAGGTGACAAGCAGCTTTTCATTTCAGCCGCACTTTACAGACAGCCCAAAGCAAAGGGCATTGTCATTTATTCTCACGGCACCGGCGGATGTATAGACATTCGATTCTCCAACCAGAATCCGCGCCTAGGCTTCTTCATCAATAGCGGTTTCGATATCTTAATGTACGACTATCAAGGTTATGGTCGCTCGCAAGGCAAGGCTAGCTTGCGCAATCTCAAACCCGACTGTTTAGCTGTCTACAACTATGCTTTGAGCTTGGGTTATCAACCCCAAGAGATTGTTCTCTATGGTGAATCACTAGGTGGAGGCGTTTCTTGCCTTTTGGCAGGGCTTAAACCAGTCAAGGCAATCATTCTGGACTGCACATTTACTTCACCAGCGAGATTAGCAAGAGAAATTGCACCGATATCGAAAATTTACCCGGACTTTCTTTTTCCAGAACCAAAGCTGGATAACTTGCAATATCTAAAGAGCGACCACCCTCCATGCCTAATGATTACCGGTCTCAGGGACACTTACATTCCACCCAGCCAAACGCTAAAACTAAAGCGGGCATCTAAGCCGGACAGTTATCTTTTGATGCTACCCAATAGCGGCCACTGCGTTCTTGCCGACTGCGACCTTCCACTCTATGAGCTGGCTTTGAAGAAATTTCTCAAAGAACTCATATAGCAACGAATTATAGAAATGGGCAGCGGCCACCAGTAGCTTTAATTAGCTTTCAGTAGCTGTCATTGGCTTTCATTAGCGACAAGCAGAACGGTAGCAAGCTAGAACTGATTACTCTGACTTGCCGTCGGTTTTGACTTCTGTTTTGCCGTCTTCCTTAACTTCTGCTCTTACTTCGAGCCAGACTTCGTTTCGTCTCAAAAACGGCAAAGTCCAAGGCGGATTGTAATAAGCCGATATCGGTTCACCTATTATCTCTAGTTTGTTCTTTTCAATGAACGATTTCAGCTCACGTGTATTGGCGGCGATTGAATCAGACCCGGCCAGACCTGAAAATCTCACTGTGGCATAAGTCTTACTGGGCACCACAGAAAACTGGATGTTCTTATCGAGAGCCTCGGGCAGATCCTCTATCTTGTAGGAAGAAGGCATGTAGAAAGACATGGTCATATCGGAGCGAGAACCACTCTGGGCGCTAACAACCGGAACGGTCATGGCGATTTTCTCAGACTCATCTTTGCGAATTTCAGTGACAGGCACAGTCATAGCAATCTTGGCTTTACTCTTATTTTTGCCAAAGATATAGCCGGCCAGCATTCCAAAAGCCTGATTCATGGCTTTACTATCTTTATTGTTCGTAGGCACGGTGACAGAAGCCGCAACCACAGACGGATAGAGCCTTAGTTCAAACTTGCCGTCTTTCTTGAGGCTCTTCCAGCTAGGTTCTTCGTAGCTTGCTTTCGCCTCGCTCAAGTAACTCAATCCCACTGTGGCCGCTAGGGCGGAGGAAAGAAGCAAAACACCGGTCAGTTTCTTCATACGACCCCCTAGGGCGGATATTGCTAAACAATAAATCAAACTACACTACAAGCATAGAACAGCCAGTTGAACACAGCATGAATTGGCTTGGGCTTGGGCTTGGGCTTGGG
>MOYA01000002.1:223120-226772 GCA_001899315.1 Candidatus Obscuribacter phosphatis | reverse complement strand
TCTTGATGCCGGCGATCAAACCACCTTCTAGCAAACCCTCCCGCCCCAAAATATGCTTGATTATGAAGTCGAAGCCATCGCTTACGACATACAAAGGGATGCCTAACGACCTTAGCCAAACGGCAAAACCTTTGAAAGTAGGGTCCACAGCGAAACCATCAAGCTCTCTGAGCATAGCCGGCCAACCACCGGCGACCAAAGGCAGCTGGAGGGGCAGAATCTCTTTCGAACCCATCTCACCCGCCACCCATTTATCTTCGAGTTCGCGATAAGCCGGCTCGCACAAGCTCTGCATGAGCACTTCTAAAGTATCTTGCGTAGTGATTGTGCCGTCAAAGTCAACAAATACTTTAAGTGGTGCCAAGAGCGTAATTCCCCCAATTGTCATCCATAGTGTGTGGGTTTATGGTAAACCGACAGGTCGCTATAAATCTTTCTTTGAGGAAATTTGAATGGGTTGCGAAAACAGCAAAGATTGCTTCCGCCTTCCGCAGGGAGAGGCTTCTGGACAAGCAGGTCATGCCCTAGAGCAAGCCTTTGAATTACTTAAGAGACAGTCGCAAGGCAAAGCCGGCGACAATCCGATTGTCGATGGCGCCCAAGGTCTCGCAGACCAAGCCGAAAGGCATCTTCCCCAGATAAAAGAAAGAATTGACCAGGCGGGGCGAGATCTGTCGAGGGAACTGCCCAAGATCACCGGCGAGATAGAAAAATCGGCAGAAGAATTGCAGAGAAGAGCCGGTGAGGCTGCTAAAGAGATTGCTCCGGCATTGAACCAATTTAAGCGCGACTTCAATCGTATGCTGGACGAAGGCGCCCAAGCCGTCACTAAAGTAGATACCGATGGCTTAATTGAAAACCTTAGAGATAACTTCGATGTTCTGGATAAAGACCGTGATGGGTTCATAACCAAAGATGAATTGCAGGACGCGCGCAAAGATCCAGGCTTGCGCTTTGGTCTTGCAGGCACGCTCAAGGCTAGCGAAACACATTTCGACAACTTGCAAGGTTTGAACAGAGATGCCTTTGTTTGGGACAACAACGGTATCAGTCGCAAAGACTTAAACGTGCTTGAGAGCGCCAAAAGAAACGGCACTTCTCTGAGCGAGGCTTTTGCCAACGCTCCTACACTCGATTTAAAACAACACGGTCTCAGCGGTGCAGCAGCAGTTGTTGCAGCCAAGCCTCTTTTCCGTGCCGGAGCACCAGGTAAGGCACTAGCTCTCGGTGCAGTTGCCTTTACTGCTGCGGAAGCAGGTTTAGGCACCTTAAGTTATAAACTGTTCACCGCACCGAAAGCCAACGCCATTATTACTGATTTGCAGTAAGCTCCAGCGCTCTAATTAACGAGTCTGCTCGTCGTGCTTTTGCTCATGAATGTTTTTGCTGAGCTGATTCTGCTGTTTCTCTAGGCGGGCTCTTTCTGCCCAGCTCAAGCCACCGCCATCGGCGCGCATTTGTCTTTCGCGACGGTTGAGGCGTACTTGCTGCTTGCTTAGTCTATAAGCTTCTTTTCCAGTCAACGAACCTGACTGAATACCATTGGCAATGCGCTTCTGTTGTCTGCATTGTCTACCATTGACTCCATAGCCCTGCGGATCAGCTTTGGCGTCCTGGAACAGCATGCCACCGCCGAGTATCGACAGGGCCATTAATAGATTGAAGGCGCGTCGGCCGGTAACATTTACTCTATTCATAATATGGTTCTCCATGATTTCTAATTTGATCTCGAATTTTCTTTGGGAGAGGAATTGTCCGTCCTCGTAATATGTAAGACGTAATTTCAGAGCAAAAAGTTCAAAATATCCAGATAAATTGCAACTAATAAACCTCCCTCCGTTTTTGGCGGAGGGAAGTAGATGGTGGCGGCACAAATCTTTATAGATAGCTTTTCAATCAGTAGCTTTTCAATCAGTAGCTTTGGAAGCAGTAGCTTTGGAAGGAAACCCAAGTAACCAAATCGGTACAGCTAGGTAACTTCTGGGCTTGAGTACAGTCGTTGTATCGAGGACAAGGCTGACGGCGGATGCAGAAGTGCCTTAGGACGCAGAGTTGCTTGCTACTAGAGGAATCTTGCTACTAGAGAAATCTTGCTATTACAGAAATGCTTGAACGAGCAAATCTGCCTTAGGGAGCAGGACTAGTTGCAGGCGGCGCCCCCGTTGTCTGCACCACCGGTTTCGAGCCCTTCTGGTAATGCACTGTGTAATCGCTCTTGTTTTGAGTATCAACAGTGGTGGTGAAACCTTGCCCCTTGGTGTAGCTAGTGCTGGCGTCATAGCCGTAAGACTCACCACTGGCGGTGTTATAATCCCGCCCACGCGCGCCGGTGCCAGTACCGGTTTGAGCATCATACTGATTGGTTTTATAACCAACAGCGCTGCCACCACCGGCACCACTAACCTGAAAACCTCTTTGGGCAGTCCCGCCCTCACCATTCTTATATTGCCACTCACCCTGCCTCGACAAAGAGCTTCCACCGCCGGTAGTACCACTAAACGCACTCTGATGAGCACCGCCTTCGCCTTTCTTGATCAAGGTACCGCCGCCTCTCTGCCAACTGCCGCCGTTTGCAGTATTGCCGCCAGAGCCACTGGCATGTAGCAAGCCCTGCGCACCCACCGCAGAAAATCCCGCACGGGCTGCGGCGCCTCCATTTGGACCCTGAAATCTTGCTGCTCGAGCGGCGACAGCCCCCTGCCCGTAAGCCACGCCCGACATGCCAGCTCTGGCGCCATACTGCCCTTGCTGCGCATAACCAGACAATGCCCCTTTTGCACCAGAGGTCCGAAAACGACCAGCCTGAGCGGGTTCGTTCAAGCTAAAGAAAAGAGCAAAAGCTGAAAAACCAGCCAAGAGCGAGATCTGTGAAAACGACATATATACCTCTCTGCTTGCGAAAATCTCTCACAAGAGAAGTACGTATGAGGAACAAAAAAGTTTCAGCCCAGAAGATTAAATCGGATCAAGCTTTACCGAGCAACACTTTGGCTCGGTGATAGTGCTTCTCCGCCTCTTCCAGTTTGCCAAGTTTCTTGAGGAGCTTGGCGAAATCTCTCAAGCTATCAGCCAACTCAGGATTGTTAGCACCCAGCTCCTGTTCCTTCAGAACTAGCGCCTTCGCCAGTAGAGGCTCAGCTTGGTCGAAAATCCCCTGCTGGAACTGAATACCGGCCAAAGATGTAAGGTTCTCAGCCAACTTAAGGGGCTCAGGAGTCTCAAATCCTTCCAGAATTTCAATTGCTCTTCTTATAAGAGGTTCGGCTTCAGCAAAATTACCCTGCACACAAATAACGCCGGCAAGGTTATTCAAATCATCCACCACATCAGGATGGTTCGGACCAAGCTCACTCTGCCGCCAGCTCAAAATCCGTTCGTATGCCTTTTGGGCTTCCGGGAAGTTCTCTTGCTCGTAATACATCTCGGCCATACCGGTCAGAGCAGAAGACATAGCGGCAATTTGAGCTGCCTTGGCGGCGTTCATATCAGCCTCGCTCATCTTAGGTAAGCGAGAACTTGAAGCAGCTGGACGTTGCGCTGGAGCCGGTGTCGGGGCTGGCGCTGGAGCCGGTGTCGGGGCTGGCGCTGGAGCCGGTGTTGGGGCTGGAGCCGGTGTTGGGGCTGGGGCTGGAGCCGGTGTCGGGGCTGGCGT
>MOYA01000002.1:210551-223026 GCA_001899315.1 Candidatus Obscuribacter phosphatis | reverse complement strand
GGAGTCGGTGTTGGGGCTGGCGCTGGTCTGAGACTGGCTGATTTCGCTGGTTCAGCTTCAGCCTCGGACAATCCGCCAAGACCAGAGAACAGTGAGCGCAGGTCTACATCTTCCTCTGTTTGAGCTTCGACGGCAGACTTCAGCTCATCTTGTAAGTTGGCGCCGCCCACGGCCGAATCTATAGTTTCCGAAAGGGAAGAAATCAGATCACCAAGACCCACTTCCGGCAAATCTCCATCTGCCAAGAGTCCAACTTCAGAACTCACCGATTCGACTGAAAAAACAGGAGTGGCAGCTTCTTCAGGCTCATCCTGCAACTTATCGAGAAGACTATCGAGTGACAGACCCTCATCAAAGCCCTTGCCAGCATCAGCATCGAGAGCTTTACTTGCGGCTGCTTCCACTTCACTATCCGAAACCTGCTTAAACACGGCGGTAGTCTCAAATGCCGCAGCATTTTCACGAGCCGCTTCTTCCTCCGCTTCTTGGGCTTCAGGCGAAGCCTGGGTGGCTAGCGAAGCGATAAGAGAATCGGCAGAGGGTCCACTGGATTCAAATTCAGAATTTCCGACATTCTCGTCAGCTTTTTCATCCAGACTAGCACTTTGATTTTCGCCGGATAGACCAAACAAACTGAGCAAGCTTCCAGTCTCAGCGGCATCAACCAATTCTCCGCCAGAAGCTGCAACAGCCTCGACGCCGGCTTGAGGTGACTCAGCTTCCATCGAATCTACGGAAACTGCTTTGCCCGAAACATTAGCTATGAGTTCCAGCTCGTTTATGCTTTCGCTTGCGGTTGCGTCAGCAGCGATGGAATCTTCCACCGGTAAAGAATCTGCGGATTCTTCTCTGGTCCAACCAAGCTCAAGCATGGCGCCTTCAAGAGTAAGATCGCGCAATCTCCCTTGATTTATGCAGTAATCAAGCACTTGAACACCATGCTCATCAGAAAGCTCTCCAGCCTTCACCAGTCGATAACACTCCAAAACAGCATTCTTACCGACTTCTGTAAGAAGACCACTTAGTTTCAGAACATCCACGAACATCTCAGGTGTTTCGCGAATCAGAGCAAATGCCTTTTCAATGTCAAACTGATTAACTACGTTGGAAGCCAACAAAAGTGATTCAAAAGCGCCGGAGCTGGAGGAAGATATAGCTCCGACAGAAGGTTCAGTGGCAGAATCTACCGACTCGGAATTCTCAAAAGAACCCTCGCCCGCTTGGATACCAACCAACGAACTCTCGGCAGAGGCAAGAAGGTCTTCTAATGAGCGTTCGGCAGAGCTGTCATGAGTCGTACCAAGACCTAAACCGTCATCGGTTGAACTCTTTTTGCGCGCTCTCGCATCATCACTAGCAGAATCGGTAAGCTGCTCAAATCCTTGCAAAGCATCTTCAGGTTTAGTCTGCGGCTCATCAAATGAGCCTTCGCCTGCAACCGAACGCATGAGAGTTGCCAAAGAAGGTGCCTCGTCTAACTGTGTTGAATCGCTGCCTCCAGAAAAATCCCCGTGCAACTCCGGACCATCATAGAGCTGCTTTAGTTTTGTAGACGAAGATTTAGGCGACTCATGCATGCTGTAACCGGGATCGTTCTCAGTAGTCTGAGGAGGAACATAAGTTCCATTGATGCGATCCTGAATCTCAGGAAATATGCGTCCATTGGCTTGCATTAGCTTAATTGCTTCTGCAGCCTCTTGCAGGTTGTAACGACCTTCCTCTATACATTGCTGCACAGCAAGAGCGACATTTAGCATCTCAAAGGAAATATAGCCTTGCTCTACCATCACTTCGCCAATCTGACGATCGGAAGACAAGCCAAGCTCTAGACAGCTAATTACATCTGTTTCGTTGAGGAAGCCGCTTTTGACAAGCAATTCACCTATGCGAACTTTCTTTTTGGATACAGGCTTTAGGCCATCGAACGAGTCATCGCCACTTTCACCTTCGCTGGGTGCCTCAACCGCAGCCTTAATCGCCTCAGCGCGAAGAGAATCAATAGCTTCATCACGCTCAATCATGCCATCTCGAACACGCACTTGCAGTTCAAGAGCCAACCTCAAAAGGCTGTCTGGTATGGAGTTATTCAGAACGAGTATGCGTCCAAGCGGCAGACCAGTTGCCAGGCTTCGCCCCATAGCCTGACCGAACTGACCTTTGTTGATTATGTTGGCATCCATCAACAATTCACCAAGCCGGTTTGTCTTCGTCTCAGCTTGATCGGCGATGGCTTGCTCTTCGCGCACAAGCTCAGAAAACGAGGCTCCTGTCTTTACTGCAATCTTGAGACAACGAGCAGCCATTGGCATCTCGATAATCTTGTCTCTTAGCATCGCCTGAGCATCGACCGCCGCCTGCAAATCACGATGGTTAATCAAACCCGCCATTGTGAGCATCTGCCCCATGTGCAAATGCTTAGTTGCGGTGTTCTTGATAGTGTCGTCCAGCTGCTTCTGAGTGATAATCCCAGCCTTAACGAAGAGCTCGCCGATCAAAATATCGGTCGGGTATCGATTAGTACTGGCGCCTTTTTTCAGAAAATTGAACGACACTGCTTCCCTCGGACCACCATGAATTAGCTTTGAGATACGTACTGGTTATAACAAATCAAGTAGGAAAGCTGATGAAACTTGACCTTAACTTAGGTCTTTTGGGTGCAGACAACACCCCTTGTTTCTACTTTACTCTCCCAACCAAGCTTGGCATGACCAGTCCTCAAAATTATCTGCCACAAAAATCATCTGACAAATTTGACAGACATTTTCTACTTTCCCGGCAGCGCAGGACTCTAACCCAATCCAGTAGCAAATTGAAACAACCTTTTTCAAACCACCAGCTCAGATGAAAGCTTCACAAAAACAAACTGAGTAGGCTACTCCTGGGTACATAATGTGCAAGTTTGTCGTCAACCACTCTAAGGGGCCTTCAAAAAACGGATGTCATCAGAAACCAGGCTTTTGATCGTCGAAGATCACTTTGCAACATTAGATGGACTGACGCTAGGACTAAGTCAATTTGGTTTCAAAGTTATCGGCAGCGCAACCTCAAGCGATGACGGTTTAAGGTTGCTAAGGGAAAAAAACTCCGAAATTGATGTAGTTATTTTGGACCTACACCTCCCAGGCAATCTAGGACCCAAAGCAGCGCTAGAGGCATTTAGGAAAACCGCCAGCGAACGAACCAAACTGATCATATTCTCTGCCGAGGCCCGAGTCGCTTTCATTCAGTCTGTGCTTTCAATGGGAGTATCGGCCTACCTGCTCAAATCCGAGAGAGTGGCCAAGGTTGCTGAAACAATTACGGCTGTGATGGAAGGTCAGTCGGGCTTGATCTCAGACGAAGTGACCAAAACATACAAAAAAATCACTCGTGCCGAAATGGAGGTTCTCAGCATGCTGGGAAGAGGCATGAAGTATCAGGATATTGCCGATCATAGACTGACATCTGTGGCCACAGCCCGGAAGCAGTGCGAGACTCTACAATTGAAGCTAGGACTATCATCCAGAGAACAGTTGATTGCATGGGCGGTACAAAACGGTTTCGGCAGCGTTGACAGCGAAAACTAACTCTTATTTCTGATATGACACCCCAAAAAGGCGAACTCGAACCAATCAATATTCTTCTCGACAAAGCGCTTAAACCACAAACCCTGGTAAGAGCGGACGAAGTTGACAAAGCACTGCTATACAAAAAAGCAGAAGAGCTTTCGTCCGCACTATACAAGCTGGCTCACTACCATGTAAAAACTCGTTTTCCTGATGAAGCATTTAGAACCAACCTGCAATTCAGCCATCCATCTAAATTGCAAGAGCCTATAGATTGGGTTTCCAAACAAGAAATGCGCTCAAAGACGAGGCTGCCTACCAGCTACTTTCGCTGGAAGATGACTGGAGCGCCTCTAATTGTCAGCTGTAGAGCCGGCGAGCGAGACAGAACTGGTATCGTAGAATTCTTTCTAGTGCCGGAGCGCGAGGTTCCGCACATTACGATGTCCGAATTCGGCTCTCGATTCAGGGTCAGATTTCAACTAATCGAACTTGGACAAAAGCTAGTCTGGGTTGCCAATAAAACCAAGCTTTCTAGTGAAGCAGCAAAGCATCAACTGGAGTTGCTTCTCAACGAAGTTCTTGAAGTAGCATATACAGAAATGACTAAACCCAACCAAAATCTTCAGCCTACGGAAAGTTTTCTCTACCAAGGCAAACCCTTCAACACTATCGAACAACGCCTAGAGCTACAGAGAAACAATCTTCTATTTAAGTTACTCAACCAACAAGAAGAGCTGAAGAATCAACTAGCTAGAGACCTCCACGACAGCGTTATCGCAGACTTGATGATGCTTAAGCGCTATCTGTCTGGTGATAGAAAACTTTCGAGCGAAGAAACAATTGAGATTGTGGACGAAATAGTCAGGCAGCTAAGAGACCTGGTAAATGAGTATTCGCCCCGCCAACTCCAAGAATGGGGACTCAAAGTAGGCGTGGAAGACCTACTTGACAGAGTGACGCGAAGGACCGGCATTGAGACAAAATTGCTATTTCAAGGAGAACTGCCACGCTACCCAGATTTGGTTACCTTGCACATCTTCAGGATCATTCAAGAGTGTCTGAATAACGTTGAGAAGCACGCTGAAGCGACAGCGGTCACGGTTGAAATTAGAGCATCTAAAATCGGCGACTCGACCTTTACAATCAGAGACAACGGCAAAGGTTTCGACCCGAAAACAGTGAGGATCGAAGCAGACGGCTCGCATTCAATGGGAATCGGCGGAATGAAAGAAAGAACTGAACTAATTAAGTGTTTCTATCCGGCTAAGATAGCAATTACCTCTAAGCCGAAGCCGGCCGAGTTGGAGTTGACATCCTCAACCGATAACGGTTTAGCCTTGCCATTAAGCGACAATAATGCCAACTGGCCGGGATCCCCCCCTCCCGCCAAAGATCTCTGTTCATTCGGCACGGCAGTTACACTAACAGTTTCACCAGCCGAATAAAGGCGAATACCGAACTAGCCTTCCGAAAAAAGTATTCCGGTACCCAATCAAGACTCAGGACAAAAAAATGCCAACTCTCGCGCATAAAGCAATCTACCTAACCCTTAGTCTGACTGCGGGACTCTTGGCGTTATCAGTCGATACGAACGCCTACTGTCAAACCAGCCCACAAAAGGCGGCAGAGCAAAAATCTAACAAAGTTGACATAGGACCCTATATGAAAGGGGTGAGCGACAAAATTGGACCGCTTTGGAATCCGCCAAAAGCGAAAGGCGAAGCAATTAACGACAAACTGGTAGTTCGCTTCACGGTGGAAGCGAATGGTTCGATTTCCGAGTTGGGAGTGAAAGAATCCTGCGGAGACAAAGAAATCGACGACTTAGCACTAAAGACCATAGCCAAAGCTGCTCCATTTGGGAAGCTGCCTAACGGTGTCCCCAAAGTTAGCGCCCAGTTTGCCCTTCCCTGCAAAAGTGGAGTGAGCGCAGACGGAGTAGAAATGAAGCCCTACTTCGACGATATGTGGACTAGGATTCTCAGAACCTGGTGGGTACCCAAAAGGCTACTCTTCATTCAGGTTCCAGTAAAGATAGAACTGAATGAAGACGGCAGCCTAATTGCAGCCACCCTAATAAAAAGCTCCGGTGACGAAAACGCTGACAAACTAGCAATAATCGGAGTGAAAAGAGCGGCACCGTTTGCGCCACTTCCTAAGGGTCTTAAGACTCCGTTCACGGTCAATTACACACTCGGCTATAAGGGCGGCAAAGACCAAGTAGTCTACTGGAACGGTCAAAAGATAAGCAAAGGCGAAAGCTTCACCACCAGTGGTGGCGTGCAGACCACGCTCACAGACAACACCACCGATAAGGACCGGGCATTTCACAAGAAGAAAGAAGACACACTTATCAAGATGTTCGCTCTTGATGGAACCCTTGACACCCTTAAAAGGCTTGGCAACACCGACAATCCAGAGATGGTGCCTATCCTTCTCGAATACAGCTCGCAACACAGATTGATAGAAGAACACAAAGAAGCAAAAGACAAGCTCAAAAGAGCCCTCGCAATTGCTGAGAAAAACCTAAAAAACTTTGACCAATCAGAAACTGCTGCTAATTTCTCACAAGAAGCCAAATCACAAGAAACCAAACCACAAGAGAGCAAACCACAAGAGAGCAAGCAGACAGAAGAGAAAAGGTTAGAGGACAAGAAGAAGGCTCAAAAGACCTTTGCATCTGCATTGATAGCCTTAGCCCAAACCGAGTATTCCCTTGGCAATTTAGCTGAAGCAGAGCCACTTCTCAAACAAGCGATAGCAATGAAAGAAAACGAACTGAATGAGAAAGATCAGGAATACAAAGAGCTTCTAAACACCTATGCCAGACTTCTTTACAAACAAAACCGCGCAAAAGAAGCAGATGAACAATATAAAAAAATCAAGGAGCTGAGCTAAGCAAGCACCGAAAACAGCATAGACTAGTGGAGGTTTGGAGTGCTAAAACCTCCACGACCGTTTGTAAGCCAGGATTGGCTATTCGCTCCATTGATAAATTGGTTCAATTTATTCGTCGGTCCAAAATATTCATTCGTCCAACAAATAAATTGGTTCAGCTCTTTTAATCGATATTTGCTGGAAAAAACCAATTGAAGTGTTCTTTTTAAGCATCTGCAGTTCATCGAGGTAGGAGTCATGTCACATAGTAAGAGCAGTATTTTCCAGCTCGGCAAGGATAAGACAAGTTACAGGCTCTTGACCAAGGAGCACGTCAAAGAGACTTCCTTCGGGAACAAGAAAATGCTCATGGTAGAGCCAGAAGCGCTTACACTGCTTTCGAAAGAAGCTTTCAAAGATGTTTCTCATTTACTCAGATCAAGCCATCTGGAAAATCTCCGCAAGATTCTCGACGACAAAGAAGCATCACCTAATGATCACTTCGTCGCACTCGAACTTCTTAGAAATGCTGCGATTGCTGCCGGGGGCACCCTGCCGATGTGCCAAGATACAGGAACAGCCATTGTTGTAGCCCACAAAGGCGAGCAAGTAATGACCGGAACCGATGATGGAGTCGCTATAAGCGAAGGCATCAAAAAAACCTATGGCGACTGCAATCTGCGCTACAGCCAAATGGCTCCAATTTCTATGTATCAGGAAGCCAATACCGGGAGCAACTTGCCCGCACAAGTAGAGATTTATTCCGAGCCTGGTGACACATACGAATTCCTCTTTATCGCAAAGGGTGGTGGTTCGGCGAACAAAACTTTCTTACTTCAAGAAACAAAATCAGTTCTCAATCCGCAATCGCTTAGGAAACTGCTCGTTGAGAAGATAGCAGGTTTAGGAACCTCCGCCTGCCCACCTTATCACCTAGCAATTGTTATCGGTGGACTATCTGCCGAAATGACCCTAAAGACAGTAAAGCTTGCAAGTTGCCACTACCTTGATTCGATCCCAACCGAAGGAGACAAAACCGGCAGAGCCTTCCGCGACTTAGAGTTAGAGAAAGAAGTCCTGGAAATAACAAGAGAGCTTGGTATCGGCGCCCAGTTTGGTGGCAAATATTTTTGCCATGACGTCAGAGTAATCAGACTGCCACGACACGGAGCCTCTTTGCCGATAGGAATTGGAGTATCTTGCAGCGCTGACAGGCAGATTCTCGGTCGAATAGACAAAAATGGCATTTGGCTGGAACAACTCGAACAAGATCCGGCCAAGTATCTTCCCGAGGTTGAAATGGACGACCTAGAAACTGAATCTATCAAGGTCGACCTCAGCAAACCAATGGCAGAAATCAGGAAGATGCTTTCTGGCAAGCCAGTCGGCACCAGGCTAATGCTTTCTGGTACGATGCTCGTCGCTCGAGATATTGCCCATGCGAAATGGAAAGAAATCATAGAAAACGGCGGAGAACTTCCGGAGTATACAAAACTGCATCCCATCTATTACGCTGGCCCAGCCAAAACCCCAGATGGTTATGCATCAGGTTCATTTGGTCCAACAACGGCAGGTCGTATGGACAGTTATTCAGACCTACTTATGTCTAGAGGGGCAAGCTTAATAACCCTTGCCAAAGGAAACAGAGGAAAAATAGTTCGCGAAGCCTGCGAGCGTTGGGGAGGCTTCTATCTAGGCACCATAGGCGGTGCAGCCGCCAGACTTGCAAAAGATTCGATCAGGAAAGTCGAAACTATAGATTTCCCTGAATTAGGTATGGAGGCTGTTTTCAAGATCGAAATTGAAGACTTCCCTGCCTTCATTGTAATAAATGACAAAGGCGAAGACTTTTTTGCCAAAGTTGCAGAAGCCAAGGTGAGCGTGGGCAAGTAAACAAACTCGCCGAAATTTTTTAATCTAGCAGAACAGTGACAGGAAACGCCACTTGGTAGCGGCTTTGCACTGACTAGAAAGGGTTTAACCGATAACGGTTAAACCCTTTTTTTCGAAAATCGTTGAACTTTTTCTCCCCAAAACACGTCTTACCTTATAGCAGCAACGAGGGTTCTAGAGATGAACAAAGCCAGCAAAGGTCGAACTCAGATCAAAGCACGGTCAAGATCAAAAGAAGAAGCTGATTTCCTAATATCTGTATGGGATAAGTTTGTAGAGAAGTATCCCAATAACGAAAGCTGCTGGCAGGACTTCACTGCACGGATTTCCGAAAAATCAATTCTAGCCTGCAGAACTTGCGCATCTGCTGATATTGAGATCAGCGCGGCAGATCGCACAGCGAAGTGCAATAAATGCAAAAGAACCTTCAGCCTATCTACTGGCACTTTCTTTGAGAGAGTCCGAAATGTCTGGGCCTGGTACGCCGCAATTTGGTTTCTGCAACATGGCGCTGTGCTGAATGCCTGTTTTTTAGCTGCAATTGTAGGGCTAGCAAATTCTTCTAGTCTTCACATTCAAAAGAGTATTCTTGCAGCCATCGCAGAAACTAGAACAACTGAGGTCGACAGAGTTAGTTCTCTTCATTTCGACGGACTATTCACAAGGCGCAGCCTAGCGACTCCACCCTGGCTTGAAGCAAGTCACGAAGAAGAATTAGAACAACATCTCGAAAGAGAAGGTAACGACTCGAAAAGTGGTCAGGACGCAGAATCCGAACAAGTCAGAAATGAATATCAAGATGTAGAATTCTACGAAACTACCGAGTCTAACGGTGATGAAAACTTTGCGAATGCATCAAGTCTACTAGCCTCAAAGGAAACCGATACCACAGGCAGTTCGTTGGAAACATTGTTATCTGAAGATGAACGACTGGTCTTTGAACTGATCCAAAGCGGTCTTGAAACTATAGATGCAATTCAAGCCAAGTCTGGTCTCGACTGTGCGCAAATCGTGGCAGCGGTTTCGATACTGCAACTGGAGAATTTAGTTAGAACCGAAACAGGCGCAAGACTGTTTGCCACGAGAGCAGCTCAAACGAACACAACAGAAGACAGCAAAAATAAGTCCAACACTGAGTGGAGCCCCCTCTGTGCAATCAGTGAGGGTTCCAGACTCTGCCTAAACAACGAATGTTTCGGCACCAAATTAGCAGTCACGGACACCATCTCGACAGAAAACATAAGCAACAGAATTAGAGCACTGACTGCCTTTGTTTCGAAGACAGTAGGAGGAATAAGCAGGAAGTACCTGAATTTCTATCTGTCTGTTGCACAGAGCCTCTCTCATGGGGACAGCAAAGCCGTATCAATTTCAGTTATGGATTCTTGCCTGGAGCGAGGCTATGTTGGCGCAAAACACATAAGACAATCACGCACAGCAGTCACTGTGTCGGTTCCAAAGTCACTGAAAATCTTTCCAGGTATTCAAGGCAGCGACCCGCTTCACTGTTAGGGTAAATAACAGTGGAGTCTCAGAACAAACATTCACGCCAAATGAACTGACTCAAAGACTCAATGCACGAGTTACTTAGCGGCTCAACTCGCCGTCCAACTGGCTGCCCTACTAGCCGCCCAACTAGCTGCCCAACTGGCAGGCCAACTCGCTGTCCAACTAGCTGTACAACTGGCCGTCCAACTCGCTGTCCAACTCGCCGTCCAACTGGCTGAACCACTAAATTACGAACTAGCTGACGGACCAGTTGACTAGTTACGACCTCTGGCGATTTTTCCATCAAGAGTTGTCTTGACTGGATCACCAAGAATTGGAATGCGCAGCACTGTATCTTTCTTCCGCTCCACCCAAGTAATCATGCCAATATTCTGATCTACACTAATACTGTCTATAGGGTCGCCACCAGAACGTTTACCCTGCCCGTCGTAAATGTTCCAGGCTCCATTCTCTCTTTTGGCGACTCGCGGCTCACCGGTCTTGAGATTAAAGCGTACCTCTGAAAGTTCACCCCTAGAATCGTAAGCGAACTGCCTCTTGGAACCGTTGAATCCTTCTGTTTCTAGCAGTTTTCCAGCGACGTCATACCTTAGAGCAGAGCCGTCATTCTTTAAAATGTGATGGCTACCAGTGCGCCAATCTATGCGCATGTTGCCTTCGTTATCGACCCTTACATCCTTAATGGGCGGCACTGGAACTGGCTTACCCTGCCCATCGTAGAGATTCCAATTGCCGTTCTCACGACGCAATTCAGACTGCAAAAGCCCTTTGCTATTGAAAAACTTAGTGCTGTTGACTGCACCATCGGTTCCAATGTCGTACTGCCTGTAAGAGTTTTCTCTAAAGACCGCTCTGCCTGGAAAACCAGTGGCACTATCATAAATCACCCTGGAGCCATTATCAAAAGTTCGGGTTCTACTCTCAAGATTAACTGTCTTTCTTGTTCCATCGAGTCCGAGAATGGTTTCCGCGCCAGTCTTTCCGTCAACGGTGCGGACCGTGCCAGCCGCATCAACGCTAACCATCCCGACAAACTGCCTACCGGTATTCTTACCGTCCTTGTCGTAGGCATTCCATAGACCGTTTTCCTTTCGCCACTCCTGAACCACCATATCCTTGCCGGCAACCTTCATGGCTGTTAAGTCGCCAGAGGCGCTATATGTGTAATCCCTAGTCAGTCCATTTCTGTCCACGCTCGAGACGGCTCTTCCTCGAGCATCTAGAGATACGCGCCCGCCTGAAGTTCCATAAACGTCCTTGCCATTGTCTGCCCGCTGAAATTCAATGTTGCCATTATCAAGCACAGCCACTCTAGGTGCGCCTCTCTTTAGGCTAGTTCCATCTGAAGATGTACTTTCCCAGCTTCCATCCGGCTGGCGAGCATCAATGCTTTTCACATTGCCTTGCGCATCGGCTCTAATAATTCTGCTTACGCCTGAACTATCTCGCTCTATGCCGGTATAGCTGCCGTCACCATAGACAACCCCTCGAATCTGACCGGCACTGTCACGTCTTATCTTCGCTCCATCACCGGCAGATTGTTCCACGGTATTGGCAAAGAAGCCGTCATCGATACGTCCGCCTCTTCGCTCTTGCGGATTCTGAACTTCTCCGCCTCGAGCTGTAGACTCTGAAGGTTTCAGCCCATCACCGAAAGTGATTCCGGCCGAGGCATCAGCCAAGACCACACGAGGCACGACGCCTTTATCTGCGAGTTTACCTGTCTCTAGAGCTGAATGCTGGTTCGACTGAACAAAAAAGGTGCCGGCTTCAGCCAGATTACGCTCGCTCAAAAGCTTACGGTCATTTGCCGCCTCAGGTCCAACATCTTTACCCTGAACTCTGTCGTTGCTCAAACCACACGACCCCTTAAGAGTAGACACCCCCTGTATATACCCAAAGAACACAAGTTTTCGACAAAGAACGGACCACTGGCCTAGACAGATCACGTGAAATAAACCTAACAAGCCAGCTGCAAAGTCTAATTTGTCCAGGCGTAATCAGAAAAAGGTCACTGTTAACGAACGAGCCTATATCTGCCCCTTAGGCATGCTGTTTAGGCTTGTGGCTTATGAGCTCGACTTAAAGGCCGGGCGCCTCAGAACATCTACTCGGTGGGCTGCTGTCCCGGCCAGAGAGGCCAAATAATCTTGGCTTTTGATGCAGCGGAGAGCAAGACCGGTCGCAATTCATTCAAGCCAAGCTGGATCGGCCGATACTCTGGACCAAGGCCGCCCCCAGAGCCAGCCGATTGCCCCAAACCAGATTTAGACCCAGGCAATCGCTCCGAACCGGCTCCCTGGGGCTCCATAGCATCTTGAGCCAAGCCAAATTCTGATGATTCGAAGTTTTCGGCAGTTTCGGCGTTTTTTGAATTCTCGGAAGTTTTAGACGTTTCGGAAGTTTTAGAAGTTTCGGACGTTTTAGAAGTTTTGGAATTTTCGGAAGCTTCGGAAGTTTCGGAAGCTCTGGAATTTTCGATTACCCCAGAGCCCACCGGCAAACCATCAGTTTGCGTCAACGCTTTTCTTGCTTTTCTTTTGAAATAACCATGACTGTCCTCAAGGTTCGGGACAATAGTCTCCGGTCCAGCCTCACTTGACCGCGGCGGAACTTCGCTGAGTCCAGCTTCCAGACTCTTGAGGGGT
>MOYA01000002.1:21965-210541 GCA_001899315.1 Candidatus Obscuribacter phosphatis | reverse complement strand
GTCCAGCTTCCAGACTCTTGAGGGGTTCCTTAAGAGAGCTCACTACTGAATCATCAAGAGACTCATTCCCATGGGACTTCTCTTCGGAAAAGGCACCCCTATGAAGATTCGAACTAATTGAACCGTCTGAAGACCTCTCTTCCTCAGAACTGCCAAACTCAATTAAGAATGACTTGTCAGGTGGAGCCGGCGTTACATTTTTGCAGTCCACTTCGCTTAGTTTAGAAGCCCAAAGTTCGCTCTGACTGAGTGAACCGGGTTGGAGCTCAGGTTCGAGCCCATAGGCGGAAACCTCGACAGATTGGGGCGCTTGAGCATCCTTGAGAGGCTCAACCGATAACGGTTGAACAATTTCTGCCAAAGACTCGAACTTTTCACAGCGTCGCACCCCGAATGTTTTGGTTAGGCGCTCGCTACTCTCGGAGCTTGCAGAATCTCCAGACCCAGAAACCTTGGCTTCCCGAATAGCTTTCTCTTCCGCGGTCATCGCTGAGTACCTCTCAGCCAAGGCGTCCAAACTGCCAGCGCGAGAACGGCTATCACCCCCGGTAGGTGTCTGAGAAGCGACTGCTTCAACATTGACTTCAGAAGTGGGCTTAATGCGCCCGAGAAGTTCTTCCGGGCTCCAGGAAGACTTGGAACCGGGCTTAAGTATGCTTCCTTGTTCGCCTAGCTTGCTTGCTTCCGAGGCATCAAGCCCCATAACTTGTTGTAATTCCCGCTTCTTTGGATTTCGCGTCGATTCTTCTCTGAAAGAATTGCTTCCTGTCGAAACAGCCAATCGCCTCCGCCTAAAGAAGATCAAAAGTCCAACTGCAGTCCAGATGACAAGCAAGGCCGGAATCAAAAAGCCCAAATTAGTCAAACTTGCCAAGGAGAACCCGAACAATGAAGGCGCGCCTTTTGCCTTTAGCAAAAAGCTTGCCATGACTGAGGCATCCGAATAAGCAGGAGCTTCCTTTTCTAGAGCCTCTAAAAAACTCTTTCCCTCCGCTTCATGCCCAAAAGCAAGCAAGAATGCGCCCGTAAAGAACTCGTCCTGAAGAACATTCTCTACAGATAGCAATTGAGCGGCTGATTCCTGACCGCGGGTATCTTTCCAGCTATTGGTGGCAATTGACAAAACCTCCTTACAAAGCTTAAGGCTCGGTCCTGAATCTGCGCCCTTCTCAACTTCATAAAAGAGTGCACTGACAGCCTTGGCACTTCTCTCTTTCTCACCACCCATTGCCAAAGACAAAGCTATCCATAGCCCAACTGAAGCACGCCTCGAATCACCAGGCAAAATTCTCTTGTAGGCATCCAAAAATGTAGCTGCGGCAGTAAGGTAGCGCCCCATAGCCAGTTCGTTTCTTGCCAATAGCAGCTTGGCTTCGGTTGTCCAGCCACACTGCTTGCGCAGGTTTGCAATGGTTTCTTTCGACAGTGGACCTTCTTTCAATTGCGACTGCGCCAAAGCCACCTCGAGCGGCACCGAACCAGGCAAGTTTGAAAGTCTCTGACTCAATTGGCTGAGCGCCTCACTACCCTTGTTTAGGCTGAGCAACAACCTGAATCTCTCGACCAAAAGCCGCAGGGGCAACCTCGTTTCGAGATGATTAAAGGCTAAACTGCTGGCAGGAAGAGAAAGCTCTGCAGCCGCCCGTACTGACCTTTTACTATCAGTTCTCCGTGAGTCGCTGGAGAGTTCAGAGGCTCCGAGCGCTTCGATTCCTTGCTCAACAGCCAAGAGTGCGCGGTCCAGCTTTCTTTGATCGGCAAAGACTTGGGCCGCCAACAAATAACTTTCCTCTCGCCCTGGTTGCAGTCGAACAAGCTCTATGGCAGCGGCTTCGGCATCAGCAGCTTTTCTGAGAGCAGAAAGCGCTGTCACTTTACAGGCAAATAAAGACGGATCAAGAGGAGCAACCCGCGCCGCTCGATCAAGTTTAGCCAAGGCATTGTCTGGTCTGCCCAACTTGCACAAAATCTCAGCCGCCGATATGGCATAAAAGGCTTCTTCTGGATTCGCTTTCTCAAGTCCCTCATATACATCGAGAGCCTCACCGTAGGCGCCTATCTTCACCAATAGATCGGCGCGAACTTCTCGGGCTTCGAAAGGTGAGCTATTGGTTTGCCTAAAGCCATCTGCTATGCAGTCGAAGGCCGCTTGCAATTTTCCAGAGCGAGCCAGAGCCAGAGCCAAGGACTGAGTAACATTCTTGTTCTTGCGTCCCTCTAGAAAGGCTGTTCCGCAGTCCACAGCCTTATCGAAATAGCCGGTCGCAGTATAAATATCAACTGCAGTACTGACAATCCCGGGGTCTTTACGCCCGCGAGAAAGCGCCATGTCCGCCAGCTCTTTTGCCCTGTCATAGTGCTCTACCCTGAGATAGAGCTGGGCAAGTTCGGCATAGTCCTGGGCCGATAGATTTCGATAAAGTCTGGCAGCATCGAGCAAGGCCGTAGTCTGAGCAAATTGCATATTGTCGGCATAGTGCATTGCCTCAGAGAGAGTCTCAGCGGTAGAGCCAGAAACCGACAGTTTTCTATCCCGGCTGTCTCGCTGGGAAGGCTTAGACTTAAGCAGATCGCCCGCGCGCTCGCGGTCGTCAGCACCTACCTCTCCAGAGGGACGAGAATCGACCTTGGGTTTGGGCAAACTCATACGCTTGCTAGAGCCGGACCGTCTCTCAGAAGCGCCTCTCTGCTTAACAGGCGAAGGTTGTTCGGCTGGGACTTTCTCGGCGGCAGCCTCTTCGGTGTAGCCTTCGGCTTCAGCAGTTGAATAAGCCCTTCTTGCCAGCACGGCTGAATCTTGCCAGATACCGACGAGAAGACTCAAAGCAAGCGCTGCAGCGAAAGACTTCTCGCCGATTTTCTCACTGTACTTCTTTGCTGCAAGACGCATATCTCAATGTCCGATAACCAAAAGGGCTAAAGCCCTCTGCCATTCTAGCAGAGCAAATTCTTAACCCGGCTTCTCTATACTCTGTGCAGTCTTTATAGCCAAGACCGGCTCCCATAGCTAGGAACAGCTTAGGCCGCCAAGACCGGCTCCTATAGTTAGGAACAGCTGCGACAGGCAAGACCAGCTCCCATAGTTAGGAACAGCTGCGACAGGCAAGACCAGCTTCAAGTCGCTCGCTAGGATCTAATGCCTAGTGCCGACGCCGACCGCGATTGAGTCTATGCATAAAGCTCTTCACTACCGAGTAAATAACAGGCACAAAGTACAAACTCAATACAGTAGAAACGACCATCCCGCCGCATACAGCCGTTCCTAGTGAATGCCTGCTGTGGGCACCGGCTCCGGTGGCAAAGACTAGGGGCAAGATACCCATGACAAAGGCCAAGGAAGTCATAAGTATGGGGCGAAAACGAATAGCGCAAGCTTCTTTGACAGCTTCATCAATTGAAACTGACCGCGCCTTAGGTAGCGCCTCTGGTGCCGCTGTCTCATCTGCCGCTTGTTCTTGAAGGTCCTCCTCGCTATCTAGCCCTCGGGCGTAAAGCAGATGATTGGCAAACTCGACGATAAGAATAGCGTTCTTGCTAGCCAAGCCCACCAACATCACAAGACCTATTTGGCAGAAGACGTCGTTGTCTAGATGTCGCAACCACTGCGCAAGCAAAGCACCCAGCATAGCAAGCGGCACCGACAGCAAAATGATGACCGGATCGACAAAACTCTCATACTGAGCGGCGAGCACTAAAAATACAACCACGATTCCCAAAGCAAAGAGAAGGAAGGTCTGCGGTCCGCTCTCCTTTTCTTCTAAGGAAATGCCGGTCCACTCATAGCTCATGCCTTGGGGCAGAACGCGCTTAGCCAGACGCTCCATCGCCGCCAAAGCTTGACCACTGGAGATGCCGGGCGCGGCTGAGCCGTTCATTTCGGCAGAGCGAAATAGGTTGTAGTGCGAGATTGTCTGCGGCGCCGTAGAGCGCTCGACCCGCACCAGCTGCGAAAGGCTGACCATGTCGCCGCCCTGCGAGCGCACATAGAGCTTGTCTATGTCACGCGGATTGGAGCGGAACATTTCGTCGGCCTGCACATAGACACGATAGATGCGGTTGCCTAGGTCGAAGTCATTGACATAGCGAGACCCCAACATGATTTCGAGAGTTTGAAAGACATCGATGACTAGAACTTTGAGGGCCCTAGCCTTGTCACGCAGCACTGTGGTAATCAGTTGGGGACTGTTGGCTGTAAATGGCGAGAAAACACCGGTAATCTCTTTCTCCCGCCCGGCTTCCATCATCATCTGCCCAGTGACGCGCGCCAATTGCTGTACGTCGGTACCGAACATATCTTGCAATTCGAAAACGAAACCACCGAAGTTGCCCAGCCCCTGAATAGAAGGCGGATTGAAAGGAATGATCATGGCACCGCCGACAGAGGCAAGCGGAGCACGCAAACGTTCGATTAGACCCTTTAGCGAAGCCTTATCACCCGCTCTCTCATGCCAGTCGCGCAAATTAGAAAAGACAATGGCATTGTTCGGGTTGGTGCCGGTAAAGCTAAATCCGGCTACACCGAAGGAAGAAACTATCTCAGGTTGCTTATCGAGTACAGCTTCTATTTTCTTGAGAACGTCGACCGTATAGTTGAGCGAAACCCCCTCCGGAGCCTGGACAATCACGATCATATAGCCCACGTCTTCTTCTGGAATGAACGCAGTCGGCACCGCCTTAGAAAGCCAATAGGTGCCCACCATAAGCAGGGCGAAAAGAAGCAAGAAAAGATACTTGACTTTGAGCACCAGTGAAAGCGACCAGCTATAGAGATTTCGCAGTCCATCAATGACAAAGTTGACCGGCTTAAAGAGGGGACCGCCGGCATGACTGCCTTTCTTTAGCCAGAGTGCCGAGAGAGCCGGGGTGAGAGTCAAAGCATTCAAAGTCGAAATTGCGACTGAAATGGCAATAGTAAGAGCAAACTGCTTATAGAGCTGTCCGGTTGTGCCGGGGAAGAATGCTACAGGCACGAACACCGCAGCCAAAACCAAAGAAATAGCAATGACCGCACCGGTTACTTCACGCATGGCCAGAGAGGCGGCTTCGCGCGCCGAAAGATTGCGATCATGCATCAATCTGGTGATGTTTTCTATAACAACGATGGCATCATCTACCACCAGACCGGTAGCAAGGGTGATACCAAAGAGGGTCAATGTATTGATGGAAAAGTCCAGCACTTTCATCACGGCAAAAGTGCCAATCAGTGAAACCGGGATGGTAAAGACCGGAATCAAGGTGGACCTAAAGCTCTGCAGAAAGAGAAAGATGACCACCACCACCAAGGCTATCGCCTGAGCGAGTGTAATCAGCACTTCCTTGATTGATTCTTTCACCGAACGGGTGGTGTCGAAAGCAAATTCATAGGTCATTCCGGGCGGGAAACGCTTGGCTAGCTGAGCCATCTCCCGCCGCACCCCTTCCGATATGTCTAGAGCATTCGAACCGGGGCGTTGAAAGATACCGATGCCGACTGCATCTTTGCCGCGATAGCGCACCACGGTTTGATAGTCTTCGGCGCCCAGCTCGGCTCTGCCGACATCTTTGATTCTGATCAACTGTCCGTCTTTACCGGCGCGAATGACAATATTTTCAAACTCAGCCGCCGACTTGAGGCGGCCGACTCCGCGCACACTCATCTGATACATCTGTCCAGCCGGCAAAGGCGCCTGCCCTATCTGTCCAGCCGCCACCTGTATGTTCTGGTCAGAAACAGCCGAGACAACATCTTGGGCGGTGATGCCCTTGACCGAAAGTCTAGAGGGGTCAAGCCATACCCGCATTGAATATTTTCTTTCGCCAAAGATGCGCACCTCGCCTACACCCTTGACGCGCTTGAGGGCATCGCGCACATAAATATCGGCATAATTACTCAAGAACTGGCTTGAATATCGATTGTCCGGCGTCAATATACCGATTGCCAAAACAAAAGAGTTCGAAACTTTATTGACTTGCACGCCGGTGCGCTTGACCTCTTCAGGCATGCGCCCCAAAGCGCCCGACAAACGATTTTGAATATCGACCGCCGCCAAGTCGATATCGCGTTCGAGGTCGAAGGTAACATTGATAGTGGAAGTACCATCATTGCCGCTGGTGGAACTGATGTATTTGACCGCCTGGGCGCCGTTAATCTGCTGCTCCAGCGGGGTTGTCACCGCCGACTCCACCACCTGAGCACTGGCGCCGGTGTAGACCGAAGTAACCGACACTTTGGGCGGAGAAATCTCAGGATACTCTGCCAGAGGCAGGGTGGGAATACTAACAGCACCGGCCAGCACTATGATCAATGCAATAACCGTTGCAAAAATGGGACGCCTAATAAAAAAATCTACAAACATAAAATCTACTACTTACGCGCTAAGTGCTAAAACTCGCTCAAATTCTCTCGAATTCTCTTGAGACGACCAAATGACAATTGCTGCTTATCTTGCCCACTCACATTGCTCCAGGCTTGGCACCCGCACCGCTGGCGGTGCGCTCACTGGGCACCACCGGCGCCCCTTCAAACAGCCTCTGCACATCTGAAACAACTACTTTGTCGTCATCTTTCAAACCAGAGAGCACCACATAACAGTTGTTTTGTATATCGCCAAGGCTGACCGGCAACTGCCTGGCCACAAAGCCGCCCTTCTCGGCGGGTCTGGCGACAAAGACAAAGTCTTGCCCGCTGATGTGCATAATGCTTGTGGTCGGCACCAGCGCCCGCTCGGCTCTCTGCCATATCAAACGAGCTGTAATTTGTTGATTAGAGCGCAGTTTATCTTGCGGATTATCAAACAAACCCTTGACCAGAACCACTTGGTCGTCTCGCCCCACCTCAGGCGAAATGAAAGTAATCGGACAACTGCCGATGAGCTTACCGGCCACATCAAGCAGTTCAATCGGCAAGCCCAGCTTGAGCTTATGCACTTGATCGGCAGGAACATACACATAAACTTCTAGGGGATGATTTTGATCGATGGTGGTGAGCTCGGAGGAGGTATCGACATACTGCCCAAGCCGCACCGGCACGTCGCCGACCACACCATCGAAAGGCGCTTGGGCTGTGTGCCTCGATAGCTGCACTTCCTCTTGTTTGGCTTGAAACTGACTTTCTTTGAGCATCTTTTCAGCTTTGCGAATCAAAGCCTCTTGCCCTTTAATCTGAGCATCGCTGGAAGCCAAATCAGCCTCAGCCCCCTTAAGCTGGTTGAAATACTGATCTACGCTTTCTTGGGCCACCGCCCCTTCTGCTTTCAAACCGCGATAGCGCTCATACTGACTCTTCATAAAATCAAGATTGGATACACGCGCTTGCCTCTCAGCCAAGAGCGATTTCAGCCGTTCTTGAGCCGTGGCTTTTTCATCTAAGAGCGACTCGCGGGTGGCTAGTTTGCTCGCCAGGGCTTCCTTCTGCTTGGCGATGTCTACTTCGAAAAGCGGCGCCCCTTTCTTGACCACATCACCTGACTGTACGTAAATATTAGTGATGCAGCCTTCTACCTGAGAATGAATAATCACTGAACGCCTAGCTTTAACCGTACCGACAAAACTATCAGTAAAGCGCACCATCGACTTTTCAACCGGCGCCACCACGACAGGTGAAGGCGGCATGCCTGAACCGGCGGACTCGGCTGGCTTATCTGAGTGCTCGCCGGCTTGCTCAGCACTCTTTTCGCCGCTCAATATGCCCCCGGGCAAAATGCTGCAAGCGCTCAAACAAGAGACCAAGCAGAGCAAAAAAAGCGAAGGCAATAACTTTGACAATGACGAAAACATAACTATTGATACCTATTTGCTGGTCCGCTTTGCTTGCCTATTTTTGGCTTGTTGTTTCTGGCCTTTGTTTTTAGCTTTACTCTTTAGCTTTTGTTTTTTGACTTATTCTTAATTGCTTTGCTTGCCGAGCTTATATTAGAAAATCTGACAAGCAGTTCGACACAGCCTTGCTTTGCCTGAACGGCTTCACCTTGCCGGTCCAGTTCAGCCAGACAGCATGGAAGAGCCAGGATGGACCTTGTAAATAGTACCAATTAGTGCGATTTTTAGCTATTCGGAAAGCATAAGCAGACTAAAGTAGAACACGAAAGGTGCTGCCGCTTGTGATGCCGTTATCCGTTATTATGGAGGACCAGCCCAGGGTTTTCTGACTGTAAAATTAGGCAAACTAAAGCAGGATATTTTCTTGAAAGCGCACAGTTTCATCTTCATTCTTTCCAGCTCTTGTATGTTTGGCATCTTTTCAGCCGGCGCATTAATGACAGAGCCGGCTTGCGCCCAACCAATCTGGGTCAATGACAGTGTCATACGGTCGCCCGAAAAGCTAAAGCTAAATCTGCTGAGACAGGCGCCGCCTAATTTTATGATTCTCAAACTAATGGAGCGGGGGCAGATTGAAGAAGCCTGCGCCATGATCGCCGACAACAAAGAACAATTTGAAAGAAGCCGCAACCAGTTTTATGTGCGTACTCTCTATTTGAATGCCATACGCCTGCACTCACAGAAAGTAATCGATACCCTTCTAGCCCTGCATTTAAAGCCAGAAAATAGAGAGGATCGCCAATCTTTGCTTGAGTACGCCCTTTGGAAGCGCGAGAAAGAAATGGCGGAACATCTCAAAGAAGGCGGCTTTGAGACGACTGTTTATGCCGAAGTAGCCATGGGTAACTTGAGCAAACTGCAAGAAGTTTTGAAAGAGAAAAACGCTGTCAAAATGAGAGACACCAACGGCAGAACCTTGCTGCACTGGGCGGCTCTCGACGGGCAAGTTTATCTAATCAAACCGCTTTTGGCAGCCGGCGCTTCGGTTGACGATTGCCCAAAAGGTTCCGCCGCAAAAAAACATAAGCGAAAGAAGGCTGCCAAAGAAGAAGACAAACCTGAAAATAAAGAAGAAAGTGAAAGTGCGCCTTTCTATCTCAGCCCTTTAGCCGTGGCCATTGCCAACTCTTGCCAGGATGCTTGTAAACTGCTTATTGAAAACGGCGCCAAGCCCAATGGGCGCCCCGGCGATGAAACCCTACCCCTAGCCCTTGCCGCAAGAATGCACAATCGCCTGGTTATCGACCGATTGCTTGCCGCCGGTGCAGATTTGAACGGACGCGATAGCTATGGCAGAACCGCCCTGCATTATGCCGCCATGGCTAATGATGCGGTGATAACCGAATATCTGCTCAAACTAGGCGCCGACAAAAAAATTGTCGACAAACAGGGCAAACGAGCCAGCGACCTGACAGAATCGCAACCAGTGCTGAAATTACTGAAGGGAGAATGACATGATTATTGTCTTCAACTATGGCTCAAGCAGCATCAAAACAGCCATCTTTGACGGCGAGCTAAACCAAGTCTTCAAGACCCAGGTCAATTTAGCCAAGGGCGAAAGCGAACAAGAAAGACAAGAAATCGCGCGCAAAGCGGCACTGAATATCATGCTCGACAAGAAATTCAAACGATCCCTAAAAACTGCAGTAACCGCCACCGTACATAGAGTTGTGCACGGGGGCAATCTAGACGCACCCAAAGAAATCAACGCCGATATCAAGGCTCAGATAAAGGCTTTTAGCTCTTTTGCCCCACTGCATAATCCAGGCAGCCTGGCCATAATCGAAGCGGTCGAATCAACACTACCGGCAGTGCCGCACTTTGCTTGCTTTGATACGGCCTTTCACCGCACCAGACCGGCTTATGCAAAAAATTTCGCCCTGCCAAGAGACCTGGCTCAAGAACTCAAAATTGAGCGCTACGGCTTTCACGGCATCAATAGTTCTTATATTGCCGGGCTCTTCCCGCAAGATAAAGAAGAAGACAAGCGCATGCTGGTCTGCCACCTCGGCGCCGGCGCTTCCATAACAGCCGTGCGAGCAGGCAAGAGCCTTGATAACACAATGGGCTTCACACCGCTTGACGGCTTGATCATGAATACCCGCGTGGGCAGTCTAGACCCCGGCGCCCTGCTTTATCTGATGCGCACCAAAGGCTTGACGCCGCAAGAGACCGAAAGAATGCTGAGCAATGACAGCGGCATTTTGGGACTTTGCGGAAAGACAGACTTGAAAAGTCTGCTCGACGAATTAACATGCAATTTGACAGAAGAACCCGGAGCAAGAGAACCCAGAGCAGAAGAAACTGGAGTCAAAGAAACTAAAGTAAAAGAAACTGGAGCAAAAGAAACCACAGTAAAAGACACTGGGCTAGCAAAAACGACCGATTTGTTGCAAGAAACCTGGGAAACCTATGTCTATAGATTGGTCACCCAAGCGGGCGCCATGACCTTTGCCATGGGCGGACTAGACCGCATAGTCTTTAGCGGCGGCGCCGGCGAAAATAGCGCCGAACTGCGAGCCGCTTTCATAAACAAACTGCAATTTATGCATGCCGAATTAGATCAAGAAAAGAACCGCGACAAAGCTCTGCAAGAAAAAGAGCGAAAGAAATTTGGCTATGCCGATATAACAGGAAATTCAAAAATTCGAATCTTCATCGGTTATGCTGAAGAAGAAAAAGCGATGGCGATGACGGCAAAGACAATGATGAAGAGCGGTGGGGGATAAGCTTTGAAAAACTTGCTTCTGATAATTTTGGGACTAATCGTCACAGCCGTAGCGGCAGTTTTGCTAATCGCCCTTGGCAAGCCTGACGAATTCAAAGTTGAGCGCTCGATTTCAATCAAAGCCACAGCCGACAAAATCTATCCCCTCATCGAAGACTTTCACGAATGGCGAAACTGGTCCCCCTGGGAGAACGTTGATCCAAAGATGCAACGCAGTTTCGGCGGTGAGAAAAAAGGTAAAGGCTCAATGTACCGCTGGGACGGCAATGCTAATGTCGGAGCCGGCTGTATGGAAATGAAAGAAGCTATTCCACAGTCAAAAGTAGAGATCAGGCTGGACTTCATCAAACCCTTCGAAGGCACCTGCAATGTAGATTTCAGCCTCACGCCCAACCTCGAAGGCACCAATGTAGTCTGGACTATGACAGGCAAAAACGCTCTGCCGGCAAAGGTTATGAGTGTCTTCATGAATGTCGATGACTGCAGCGGCAAACAATTCGAAATAGGCTTGAAGAATCTCAAGGACAAAGTCGAAGACGTAAAGAAAGAACCTGGACAAGCCAATTTGCCAGGAGCGGCGAGTCAGCCGGGGGCGGCTACACCTGCAGGCGCGGCGACTCAACCGGGGGCGGCGACTCAGGCAGGCACGGCGACTCAACCGGACACGGCTACACCTGCAGGCGCGGCGACTCAGGCAGGGACAGCGACTCAATCAAGAACAGCTACACCTACAGGCGCGGCTAGACCCACAGAAGCGCCGAGTCAGCACTGAACGGCTACTGCAAAAAGAAGCGCCTGCTCCCGCCTGGGACAGCTACTTAGACACGCAGTTACTGCGAACCAGCAGCAAATCAGACAAGAACAGGCGATTAACCGGCAAAAGGCAACAGGAAACAGGAAACATTTATTGCCCATAGCGACCAAAGCCTAAGACAAACCCAGCAAACTGAGAGCCTTAGATTTTCACCACTAGCTCGGAAGAATCAAAGCGAACTTTCTTCAGACCGGCATATTTGTCTTCGGCGCGGTATCCCAAGGGGCAAACCAGAACCGACTTAATACCTTTGTCTTCCAAGCCGAGAATACGATCGTAAGCTTTAGGATCGAAACCTTCCATCGGACAAGCATCAACGCCAAGAACGGCACAGGCAGTCAGTAATGTACCAAGAGCGATGTAGCACTGCTTCTCCATCCATACGCCTTTGTCGGCTGGATTCTTCAAGAATCCAAGCATCATGTCGGCATAAGAAGTCAAAGATTCGCGGCTCACTGAGCGAGTCTGCGCGATGCGGTCCACATAGTTATTCACATAAGCTTCATCCATCTCGTCGAGGCGACAAAGCACTACCAAGTGCGAACAGTCGGCAGGTTGACGCTGTCCCCAAGAGTGGGCAGGCAGCTGGTCCTTAATCGACTGATCGGTGACAACCACAAACTTCCAGGGCTGCAAACCAAAAGAAGAGGCGCTCAGAATCAAAGACTGCTCGAGGGCCGCCCATACATCATCGCTCAACTTCTTGCTGGCATCAAAGGCTTTACAGGCATAACGCCAGTTAAGACTATCCACCAATTCTTTAGGACTAATTTTTCTGGCATCGGCAATCATCAAATACACCTCAGATACAACTTTTTCTCGCAAAAACAGTCGGCTCGACTTTGGCAAGCAAGGATACCAATTTCGCGAATGCGCTCCATTATAACAGCGATTACTAGACCGGTCGTATAGTTCTCATTTTTTAATCTACTTGCGCATACCGCCCTGGCGGTAAACTCTCTTTAGCTGAGAAAGAACTTTATGGAAAGAAACCTCGAACCCTTACCAATTGACAGCCTTCTTGCAGAAATTGCCCGCCAGCTCAAGCAAGACCAGCGCAGCCTGGTCTTAAAAGCCGAGCCGGGGGCCGGCAAGACCACCAGGGTGGCTCCATATTTGCTCGATCAGCTCTTGCCGGAGAGCGGTCAGCGCATCTATATGCTTGAACCACGAAGGGTGGCCGCCAGGGCCGCCGCAGAGAGAATAAGCCAAGAAAGAGGCGGCGCAGTCGGGGACGAAATTGGCTATCAAGTCAGACACGAGCGAAGAGTCAGCAAATCTACCCGAATCATCACCACCACCACCGGTCTCTTTCTGCGAAAAATTCAAGAAGACCCAACCCTGGAAGGCATTGCCATGGTGATCTTTGACGAATTCCACGAACGAAGCCTCGACCTCGATCTAGCCCTTGCTTTGACCAAGCAAGTAAAGAAAGAGCTGCGCGACGACCTTTACATTGTAGTCATGTCTGCCACTTTAGAAACAGCGCCAATTAGCGCTTATCTCAACAACTGTCCAACCCTAGAATGCCCGGGACGCACCCATCCGGTTCGAGTCTCTTATTTGAGCCGCGCCCCCTTGGACAATCTAGAAGAAACCGTAGCCAAAAACACGATGGCGCTGCTACATCAAAGTGAAGGGCACATCCTGGTTTTCCTGCCCGGATTAGGCGAAATCAGACGCACTCAAGACATTCTAGAAAATCTTTTAGAAGAGCGCAGCGAGCATGTATTGAAAGAGCCCAGCGAGCATGATTTGAGAGAGCGCAGCGAGCATGATTTGGCAGAGCGCAGCGAGCATGATTTGAGAGAGCGCAGCGAGAACAAATTAAAAGACCGCGGCGAGAACACATTGAAAGACCGCGGCGAAGATCTATTAAATCGCCGCCTGAAACCCCAGGGCAAGGCAGAACAATTCCTCGTCTTGCCGCTCTATGGCGAACTAAGCTTGGACGAGCAGCAGGCGGTTCTCAACCCAATTGCACCGATCAAAGCAAATGCACCCCAAAACTTACAAGCAAATTCAGAAGCGGCTGCGGTGAGAAAGATAATCCTAGCCACAAACATCGCCGAAACCTCGCTGACAATCGAAGGCGTGAAAACCGTCGTCGATTCGGGTCTTTGCCGAATCAATCAATTTGCGCCGCTCAGCGGCCTAAACCGCCTTGAAACGACTCGCATCTCTAAAGCATCAGCGACTCAAAGAGCTGGGCGCGCCGGCCGCACCGCCAGTGGTGAATGCTTGCGGCTCTACAGCGAAAAAGACTTTAGCTTGCTGGCCGACTTTGAAAAACCAGAGATTGAGCGCGTCGACCTCGCAGAGGCAGTCTTGCAATTATTGGCTTGGGGAGAGAAAGATCCAAGAAGATTTGATTGGTTCGAAAAGCCCTCAGAAAAATCAATCGAAAGCGCGATAGCTTCTCTCAAGCTGCTTGGCGCCATCGACCCAAAAGAAAAACTCACCGATATCGGCAAAAAGATGGCGAGCTTACCGCTGCAGCCGCGACTAGCCAGGCTAATGATTGCTTGCCTCGATATACAACCATCTGCTTCTAGTCAACTGCTTTATCTGATTTCATTATGCGCCGCTTTGCTGTCAGAGAAAGAACCCTTCAAACGCAGCAAAGATAGACAGCCAGCTCGTCATAAATCGCAGTCAGACCTGCTTGACAGAGCGCACGCCCTTATCGAATTTGAAACCAAGAAAGAGCGCTATCCCCTCGTCGGAGGTGCCGAAGAAGTGCTAGGCGGGGCCGCGCGACAAGTGCTGAGAGTTGCCAGAGACCTGTATTCGCTGGCCGGCGCCACCAAGGCGCCCACAACTCCGTCGCTACCAAATCAAGAAGAAGACCTGACAGCAATGAAAATTCTGCTTGCAGCTTTTCCGGACAGAGTCTGTCGCCTGCGTCCAGGCGAACGCAGAGCACTGATGACGGGCGGCCGGGGCGTCAAACTATCAGAAGAATCGGCCTTGCATGATAGCGAGTTCTTTCTTGCTCTAGAACTCATCGATCTCGGACAAGCCGAAACCCTGGTTAGACAAGCCTCTCATTTGGAGCGCCGCTGGCTGGAAGCGGCAGCCAAACACGAAACTGAAGTGTTTTTTGACAATGACAAAAATCGCATTGTCGCCGTCCGCCGGGTTCGATATCTAGACTTAATTTTAGAAGAAAGACCTGTGGCGCTGCCGGATTCTACCGAAAACCTGGGAAGAATTTTGCTAACCGGACTATTAAAGAAATACACACTGAGAGATTTGCTAGATGAGGAAAGCCACTCTTATATTTGCCGCCTGGCCTGTCTAAAACAATGGCTACCTGAGCTGGATCTACCTGAGATCGAGCCCGACAATCTGCCGCCCAGCCTGGTCGAAGAGTGGCTATACGGACTTACCAGCCTGGAAGAATTACGCGGACGCAAACTCATTGATGTCATCAAAGCAAGATTGAATAGAGATCAATTGCGTACCATCGAGTCAGAAGCGCCGGAAAGAATAGCAGTGCCAAGCGGCAGTTCTATAAAAATCAGCTATGAAATCGGCAAGGAACCAGTGCTTGCTGTGCGCATACAAGAAGTCTTCGGCTTGGCTGAGACACCACGTTTAGCACGAGGCAAGCAGCCAGTCCTAATGCATCTGCTGGCTCCAAATTACCGCATACAGCAAATTACTCCTGATTTGAAAAGCTTTTGGCAAAACACTTATCCAGATGTGAAAAAGGATCTCAAGGTAAGATATCCAAAACATTCCTGGCCAGACGACCCAATGACGGCACAGGCAATAAGTGGAGCCAAACGCCGGGAGAAAAACTAAGACCCCTTGGAAGCCAATCGCCCAAAATGCGACCGATAACAGAAAAGAGCCAGTCGAATTGTCGAATGTATATCTTTTGAATATCAGACAAATCTCCAAGCGGGCACCCCAAAATTCACCGAATTAGATCTAAAAAAAACGAACTGATTTGATTTGACAAAAAGGCTCAACCGTTAACGGTTGAGCCTTAGCCAAGTCAGAGAATCAAATTCAGGCAACAATTCTCAGCGGCCAAACAAAAGCACCCATAGGGTCAAGCAATCAAATGACCGCTAAAAACGGGGTATTTTTAGGGTACTAATATCTACTTAGCAATCTTGGCATAAAAGTAACCTTGCACAAAACTTTGCTCTTTGTCCGGCATACGAAGCACGATATATCCAGGGAGCAAATCTCCCTTGCGCTGTCCAAAGGAAAGCTTCAAACCGTAACCGTCCGAAGGAAAGAACATCTCAGTTTTCGGCAGATCTTTGCCAGCGACCTTATAGCCCATATGAATGTGCGCTTTTGATTTGCCCGAAACAGGTTCGCCGCTCTTGACTAAAATCTGCTTCTTATCTGGCTGCCCATCTACATCAAAGAGAAAAATGACAAACTGCCTATCGGCGAAAAAATCATTGCCCTCTCGTATAGTGAGAATATTCTGGCTCGAAATTTCAGCGCCTTGGACCTTAAAAGGCTGTCCATGTATCCTACCCGCGGCAGGCGTCCGAGGATAATCCATATCTAACGCCTTGGCGCACCACAGCGCGCTGGCATCTTTCTTCGCTTGTTCTGCAGGATTGACATTAGAAGACGTGCTCGACCAAGACTCGGTGTCCATCTTCCATTGACCAGCTTCTTTCAACATAACAATCTTGCCAGTGGTTATCGTCTTGGGCATCGAACTCTTGATCTTTTGCGAGACATCAGCCTTGCCAGGCGCAGGGACCAGTGCTTCCACCATCCCCTGCATGACACCAGTCAACCCTTTACCAAGAGATTCCATCATCTCTCCAGAGTCTGAGGCGCTGGCTTTCAGTTCTGCACGATCGCCGGTTACTGTAACGCTTTCAACCACAACGTTTCTGGGCTGCATAGCTTTCATCAAGTCGAACATTCCCTGCATTTCCTTCAAGCCATCTCCAGCGGCTCCAGGCTTTCGAGCTTCGTTGAGCTTCTTCTCCATTTCCTCCCGTTGCTTTTTGGTGCGATAAGGCAGCAAGTCTTCAAAGCTCTTTGCCTTGAGAAATGCAGCTTGATATTCCATGTATTTGGCTTTCAGAAAAGCTTGCAGTTTTGGACCCGAAGCTGGCACGGGTTCAGAAGTCCCGATTGAAGGGGTAGACGGTTTCGGCATATCCTTCTGAGTAGACTGCAACGAATTGGCCGAATTGCTTGAATCTAAATTACTAGTGCCCCCTGATTTCGCTTGAGCTTCTATACCACCCGAAGATGCTTCGGTCTTTGCTGGCGAAACTTCCTTCGCGGCAGACGGCCCGGTCCCTGAATCCGTCCCATTGCTCGGCTCAACAATCGACGGAGAGGCAACCTCGCTTGCGCCTTCTCTTGCCGTTTCTTTGATGGCGCTGGTGTCGGCACTGCTATCTGCCGCCAAAGCAGGCGCAGAAAGTGCAATTGTCAGGGTCATACTGAGAAATATATCGGGGATAAGATGTCTGCTCAATTTAGAAAACTCGACTGGGGCAACATAGTGATTATTGCCTATGGCGAAGAAATTAGGAGTGAGCAAGTGCTTATACCGCAGCAGAGAGCTTGATGCAGATCGACTAATTTCGCGACCTTTTCAACTGCAAAAGCTTAAGCGATGACGGTTAAGCCCTCTAACCAAAACCAACGAACCCGAAAAACAAAGCGCCAATGCACCGCCCAGCGCCTGACAACCTCCACGAATCAAGCGCCAAGAACAGACAGATTTTTCACCAAGCAAAAACCCGACTCTTTTTTCGGTATCAACACAGATAACAAGTTGCCCTGCACCACAGGCCAAGAGCCGAAAAGCCCAGCCAGCTCGCTTGGAAACCTTCATTAAGGGGAATATTCGAGACAGGATGCAAGAGTTCGATTGATGGACAAACAAAAACCAGAAACCGAGAAGACCAGCTCCCTCAAGAGCTCAGATAGCCAGCCTCCAAGCACTGAGAACAAACTTAGCTTGCTTTCGCTATCCGAAGATTCGCTGGTGAAAGCAGGCCTAGGCGCCGTTGCTATCGCCGGCACTGCTGCACTCGTAGTTGCCTCAAGGGGCAGAGCTATAAAGACTCTTGCCAAAGAGGCTGAAGCAGAGACAGTTTTAGGCTCCAAAAGTGCCACTCTTTCTGAAACTGCCAGACTTGAAACAAAAGATCTACCGAAGACAGTGCGGGAGCTTTCGCAAAACGGCATAATCACCGATGAACAACTCAAGTTAGTGAAGAGCCTGATTAGGCCAGAAGTTAGCGAAGGGCGCAAAGCATTGGAAGCAGGCAACCGCCTGGCAGACCTAGAAGCGAAAGCAGGCAGGACCCCTCTGCAAAGTGGCGGCGAAGAGGTTCTAAGCGGACGCGAACACCTCAAGGACGCAACCATGCGCCGCCTAGCAGTAAAGCAGCAGCTTGAGTTCAGTGCTTCAGGCAGACTGATGCCGGGAAGATATCCCATGAACTTTGAACGATTCGCACAAGCCTTTGGAGAAGGAGAGAAGAGACAACAGCTACTAGGCGACTTTCTCGAGCATCTGCACAAACTGAAAGCAGCCGGAGTGAATGAAGTACACGTTGGCGGCAGTTTTGTCTCAAAGAAAGCGAACCCCAATGATTTGGACTTTATGTGGAATCGCCTTGCTCCAGGCGTCAACCAGAAGGCTTTGGGAAGCCCGGAAAGCGCAGCTTTAGCGAAATCAAACGCCCCTGAGCTAACCGCAAAAGGACTGCAGGCGATGGTCGGGCCCGGAGAACACAGCAGTTATGAAGCCATGAAGTGCTTTTCACCAAGCAGGAAATCGCTCTGCCTGGAAGATTCAAGCCAAATGGCAAGCCGGATGTTCTGCAGATTCCAAACGGCCTGGTAGAACTAAAGCTAGACAAGCTGCCACCTAGGCTGCCCCCAAGCATGACCCCGAGACTCCCCCCGGGTCCTTAAGCGAGCACTTTCTCACCCGAGTCAACCTCGGCGAAAAGAAAATTAGAGCCCGGGCGTATTATTGGCAAGCGCCTTAAACTGTTGGTAGGCATGTTCCAGATTTAGCTGACTGGGAATGCCGTGTTTGTCCTCAATTTCGATTTCGAGACAGTTGGCGCCCTTCTTCTTCATGAAAGGTATGAGTGCTCTATTTGCAGCATGCGGCACCGAAGTGTCTTCATGAAAGCGGACAAAAACCACCACCGGTGGCACACGTCCAGCTGCCAGCTGTTTCGAAATACTCTTGTCGGCCAGTTGACCGTCGAATGACTTGTAAACATCAAGCACAGGTCCACTGCGAGTCTTGCGAAAGCAAGTATCGAGGTTCTCAGGACAACCAACGCAGATTGCACCGGCAACAAGGTCTTTGGCGCTGTCCGAAAGCTTATTGTACATTTGAAACATGGCATAGCCGCCAAGCGAAACGCCCACTAGAATGATGCGTCGATTATTGATGCCAAAATCTTTCACACAGCTATCGAATTGCTGCACAAGATCGGCATAATCTCCGGTAATGACCTTGCCGTTGTCATACTCAAAAGACTTCATTTCAAGCGACGGACTATTCAGCTTGAAGGCATTAAAAATCAGCCCCTTCTTGCCGCCAGGCAAGCAGAAAGGCTCGGCTGAATTACTGTAAAGTCCGTGGAAGTAGATAACAACAGGCTCTGAGATGACCGGCAAAATGCGCTTACCGCCGGTTTCTGCAGCCGTCTTAGCCACGACTGTCTCTGGCTTTTTAGAACTATCCCCACCAAAAGCTTGCGCCGATAAAGGCGCCGATGCCAAAAGCAGAGCTGCGGAGAAAACATTGAGAACATTGAAAACATTGAGAGCTTTCTGAGCTTTCCGAGCTTTCTGAGACGTCATTAATGCCAATTTGAAAAACCCAAGACGAGGTGCCGCTTTCAGACAGTCTAAACCATGCCGACCCTAGTTGCCAGAATCTAGCTCGAACCAAATAAAGTTGTGAGTGACAAATCTATTTTTTGGGACTGGCAGAGTCTGAGGGCGGCACCAGATCAGTGGAATCGGCTGAGGGAGGCTTGCAAAAGTCGACGATGGCATAGTCATGCTTCTTATCAAACCAGCCGGTGTACTTGACCACTAGGTTACTGTTCTCAAAATCAGCCATGCCAAAGTTGGCATTCTCTTGATGCGCCGAATCAATGAAGGAGGCAAGCACCTTGCGGTCGTCGCTCTGCTTATCTAAGAGCTTCTTCACAACCAAGAGCGGACCGGTAAGCTTGTCTTTATCGGCAAACTTAGTGCGCAACCTGACTGCGGCTATTTGTTTATCGGGGTTTTGATAAAGCACTAAAGAAATCGGTCGCGGCGAAGAAGCTAACTTGACCTCGTATCTAACTATAGAAGAACCACTTGAACTCAAGGCATCTGAACTAGAAGCATTGGCAGCGGGCTGGCTATTTGCGCCGGCTGTGGTTGCTTGCCCTGCTTTATCGGGATTATCCGGTTTTTCAGATTTCTGCGCTGGTACGCTCTCTTTCTCAAGCTTCACCGAACACTTGAGAGAGCGTGAGAAATCTGACAAGAATTGCTCTGACACCACACCAAAATTGGGTGCTGCAGGCTCGACACCGGGCTCTACCTTAATTTCGCCAACATCGGGGTTAGAAACTGCAGGCAAAGCCATGCAAGCCGGATAAGCTGCAAAAATGGCTGAAGCCGCAAGCGATGCAGAAGCCGCCCAAAAGGCAGAACTAGATAACCGAACTGACGCCTTAGACAATTTCAGCATAGTAATTTTCATCGAATAAGGTCTACAACCAAAGGAGCTAGTAAAAACACTCTAAATCAATAACTGCTTGCACAGTAGAGCTGCTAGCAAACAGTATAAACACTTGGCAATAAGCGCAAAGGAAAACTACAAAAGACAAGTACAAAAGATAAGTACAGAAATTAAGTACAAAAATTAAGTTGGAGAAGTAAGCGAATTTCAAAGACTGAACCGAAAAAGCCGAGCTACTAAATTCGCAAGCTCAACAAGATGCTCAAAAGTTCTTCGACATGAGCTATGCCAGCAATTCGAAACTTGGCCGCAGTGTCCATAGCAGTGGCGCTATGTTTGTAGAATTTCTCATCCAATTCATTATCAACTTTGATGCTTAAACCGCCATTTTCATTGACAAAACGAAAGGCTGGTTCGTCATTGGCAGAATCACCCAAATAAATCAAATCGACAGCATCAGAAAGAACGGGCAAAGCACCAGAGGCGCCTTCTGAGCGATTAGTAAAAAATGCAGAAGAGTCACCCGTCTGTTCAGAGCGCTTCTCAGATAAATGCTCCAACAATTCTACATAGCCTGTGGGGTCAATGCCTCCATAAAATTCTATTTGCTCCAACTCTTGCTCGGCTGACCGCGCCGCACTTTCAGATAAAGCACCCAGGCGCGCCGCCAGATGCCAGAGCCCCCAGTACTTGCTCCAACCAATCTTGGGCCCTATCTCAAAGCTCGTATCAAGCCGACTGAATGAAAGAGCGGGATAGGTTTTCTCAAGCTCAAAGATTAGAGTTTCAGCGGTTCTTCTGACTGCATCTGAGGCACGATGAAAGTGCAGACAAAGACTGAATATGTGATCATCAAGTTGCAATTGGTCAAGCTCTAACTCATGGTCTTGCAAGAGACCGCTCTCAATTTTGTCTCGACATTGCAAGATGAGAGGCAAGTACCTCAAGGCTGCACCGAAAAGGCTTAGACTATTAGAGAAGCGAATCTCTAAGCCGCAATTCCCAGCTAGGACTGTAGTCGCAGCCAGGTCATCAGACAATAGAGAGATGTAAGATCTGGCACTTAAAATACAAAGTTGCACGTCTGCTAGACCAGCAAGTGCAGACAAGAGCCGACGCATGTTCGCAGACATCTGAGCGTCCTTGCTGTTAGCGCAAATAGGCACCAGGGTGCCGTCGCGATCTAAAACAATAAGCAGTCGGCGGAGCCTGAAATCCTCCAATCTTCTCAAAAGAGTTTTCTCAAGCAGACTTGTCACCGCCCTCTCTCCGCCGACACTGACCAAAACTCAATTCTCACATAGCGCATCTGAAATCTCACATCTCACATCTCACATCGCGCATTTCAATTCTCACATCTGAAATCTCACATCTCACATCTCACATCGCGCATTTCAATTCTCACATCTCAAATCTCGCCTTTCACACCCGGCACCCCGGCTCACGCATATCAGACCAATTAAACGCCGGTGGTAGCCGGAACTTTTCTCAAGCGCTCATACAAAGCCAGATAACTGAGAGCCATAGCTCGGCTAGAAAAGCGTTCTTCCACTCTTTGCCGGCACTGCAAGCGTGCAGCAGTACTATCTAGCAAGCTGAACTGCTCTCGAAAGCGCCGCACCATTTCTTCCAGACTATCCGCTACTATTCCCGTTACACCGTCAATAATCAGCTCAGGGATGGCGCCTCGTCTCATGGCGATAACCGGTACGCCTGCCGCCATGCTCTCGGCAATAACCAAACCAAATGGCTCTTCAAACTTGACAGGATAAATTACAGCCTTGGCACCGGCAAGAAGCTCTATCTTTTTTGCTTCATCAATCTCGCCGACATATTCTACAGGGCAAGAAACCGTTCTTTGCCCAGTTAGCACAGGACCAATCAGCTCATCGAAATACGACTGATCTGCACTATCCACCTTGCCTGCCATCTTTAAAGGCAGGCCAACTGCAGAAGCAAACTCTATGGCCTCGTAAGCCCCTTTATCACCACAAATGCGCCCAAGGAAGAGCAAGTAGCCATCGTCAAACTTATTCCGCTTGTTCGCACTTTCGTTGCAAGCTCGATCAAAAGCGCCCACTCTTTCTAAGTCTCGCCCCGGCTCAAACCCTGCACGAATCCCCAGATCCAACTCTGCACCAATCCCCGGCTCAAACCCTGCACCTTTTAGCTCGAACTCTTTTCCACAAGATTTATAGAGACTGCAATCTATGCCATTATATATAGTGCCAACATAATTAAGTTCTTCGGGATAATTGAGCTTTCTGAAAGACTCAGATATAGCCACAAAATTGAGATAGCCGTACTTTAGATAAATATCGGCGCAGTAGTCTTTAATAGGATTATGCAAAGTGGTAACTATGCTGGCTCCACTTGCATTGCCAAAACCGCTAGCCCCGACTAAATCGGCCAGAAAAGGCAAAGAAACATAACCCATATGATTGTGGATTAAGTCAAACTGAAAAGCTCTCTCGCGCAGTCTAAATAATTGCTCTATTTCGTATGCCGCCCAGCGTTGCCCGCGCGGCTCGTGCTGCCGCAAGCCAGAGGGCGAACCAGAAACAAGGGTAGCCTCGCTAACCGAATCGCCGCTGGCAAAGAGCGTGACTTGATGCCCCATCTTTACCAGCTCTTCAGTCAATAAACTGACGACAAGCTCGGTGCCGCCATAAGCTTTCGGTGGCACACTCTCAGCCAATGGCGCCAGCTGCGCTATTCTCATACATCCTCCAGCTCAAAATAGTCAACGGTGATCTTCTGCATAAAATCAAAGTTAGACAGCCGACCTAACTACTAACTCAACCCAGCTACTAACTCAACCCAGCTACTAACTCAACCTAGCTACTAACCCAACCTAACTACTAACATTCGATAATCACTTTGATATCACCTTGCTTTCGCAGCACCTGGCAAGAGGTCGAGCCAGAGCCGGCGTTATAGCTAAAGCGCAAATCCAAGCGCGCCTTTCCCACAGCCAAATTGGTCAAGTTCACCTCCTCCAACCAAGCGGGTAAAGCCGGCTCAGATATGCGCAGAAAGCCAGCCCCAGCATCGGGTTCCATACGCAAACAACTAGCCAGCAACTGAAAGATAGACCCAGCCGCCCAAGCTTGCGGCGAGCAAGAAACAGGATAATTAATCGGTGCTTCGCTCTTGTCAAAGCCACAATAGAGCTCAGGCAAGCGATAGTCCGGCTGCAAAAGCATTACGGCAAAAAGCTCGTGCAAAAGCTCATGCACATAGTCGAGCCTTCCTAGACGGGCAAGCCCTTCCACAATCATAGAATTATCATGGGGCCAGATAGAACCGTTGTGATAGCTGATTGGATTGTAAGACAAAGCACTGTCGGCCAGAGTTCTAATTCCCCATTCGGTGTGCAGATCGCTTCGCATGATGCGCTCTGCGATACGCAAGCCCAGCTCTTGGTCGACAATGCCTCCCGCCAGGCAATGCCCCGGATTCGAGCTAATCACTTGTAACTGCTTCCCATGCCGATCTAGACCAAGCGCCAAGAAACCTTCCTCTTCCATCCAAAAGTCTTTGACAAAGCGCGCTTTCAGATCTTCGGCTAGAACCAATAGCTGCTGCGCGGCACCGCTTCCCTCCACTTTGCGCACCAAACTGCTTATCTCGGTAAGCGCCTGGTAGAGATAGCCTTGCGGCTCGCAAAGGGCTATGGGCGGTTCAGCCAGTCGACCGTCTTTGTGCATGACGGCATCGCCCGAATCTTTCCAACCCTGATTCTCTAAGCCTTGGGGGCTCTCGCGCAAATAAGAGATATAGCCGCCGAGTCCCGCTTGGTCTTCAATCAAAGACAACTTCAACCAATCAAGAGCCGCCTTTAAAGCCGGATAAAGCGAAAGGGCAAAGTCAAGGTCACCGGTCCATTTGTAATACCTTGCCAACAACAAGACCCATAATTGGGTGGCATCGACCGTGCCGTAGTAGGGACCATGGGGAATCTTGCCCAAGCGAGCCAGTTCGCCAAGTCGCAGCTCATGCATTATGCGCCCGGGATGCTCAGCTTTATAAGTATTATCTTCACGTCCCTGATAAGCTGCTAAAACAGATAAAGTTTCTTTCGCCAAAATGGGGGCAAAGGGCAAAAGTTGCAAGCTTGTAATTGCCGAATCACGCCCAAATACAGCACAATACCAGGGCACACCGGCACCAATACCGATACCACGAGGGGTTGACTGCCGCAAGATATAGAGATCTTTCAACGAACGATTGACAGACAAATTGAAAAGCTCTTGCGATGTTTCTAGCATGGTCAAATCAGACCTAAAGTCTTCAAATCCGCTTTGCACTCTCTTGAGAGTGGTCGCGAAATCCAAATCGCCGTCACCGCCCGCGCAGACTCCCCCGCTGCCGGTCGTCACCCTAATCAAAATAGTTTGACTTTGCCTGGGCAACAAGCTCACTCTAAAAGTAAGGCGTCCGTCTCTGATGCTATTTGGGCGAACAGAGAGACATTCGACAGTCGTCTCAAACATAACGCCGTCAAGACATCGGTAAGCGAGACAGAGCTTGCCGTCGGCGGCATCACCAACCGGCAGCATTCTCTCCCCACGCTCAGGCAAGTTCAGCCCTCTCACTTCAAACATGTCGGCAAAGTCAGACTGAAAAAGCAAGGCCAGGTCAAACTCGACAGCTGTAGGATGAAAATTCTCAATAGTTATTTTCTCCAGCACCGAATCAGACAAAACCAGCTCTCTAAGGACGGTCAGTTTCTGCTGTTGCAAGATGCTGGTCTGCGCATTAGTGTAGAAAAAGGTACCGGCAAAACCTTCATCAGAACGGCTCGAAAGCAGAGAAAGCGGCACCTCATCGACATACATCTCCCACTGACTGAGATAACGGGTATCGTCTCGATAATAGCCATAGCCTAGTGTATTGCAAGCCGGTATCAAGCCCGATGCGTCCAGAACCAAGAAATGATTGCCATGCTTCAAAACATGTCTTGGATGAGCGGCATCAGTCAAAACAAAGCGCATGCCTTGACACAAGGGACGGCTATCCACAACATACTTCTTCTCGGTCATATATTAAAAGCCAATAGCCTCCAACTTGTTCGACGCAAACAACTGCAGCTCTTTCTCAAAATCTAGAGGCTCACCACAAGCTACTTCTGCAAACGTGAAAGCCTGCCACCAATCTCCTAGAGTATTCTCGTCAAGCTTTCTTCTCATCAAACTAATTGCCTCTTTTCTTATCGATTCAGGCATATGCAAAGCCTCTCTGATCGCCAACGACATTTGCTCCCGATTATCAGGCTCAACTTCCTTGGCATACTTTCCGATCTCATGGAAAACGCCTGCCCCCTTTGAGAGCAACAAAGCCCCGGGCGAACTCAAATCGGCACAGCTTAAAGCAAACTCTTTAGCCGTGAGATTGAGACCGTCTCTTATAGGATTAATCAGCATCGCCGATGCATTGCGATACAAGTCAATTAGACTTTCTTGACTGACGGTATCTTTCATCCAGATCAGAGGACGCCAAGACTCGTCACCATGGCGACTATTCAAATCTTCAGCCTGGCTGACGCATCTTGCGTAATAGTCATCAAACGAAGGCAAACCATCCCTGGTTCTCTGGCAAATCTGCACAAAGGTCAGCTTCCCCCTCTGCTCAGGCCAGCGCTGGAAGAAATTGTCTATGGCTGCCAATCTCGGCAAAACGCCCTTGGTATAGTCGCAGCGGTCGACAGATAGAACATAACGTCCAAATTTACTAGCCATACTCTCTTTAGAGTAGTTATGCGGTGCCTTTTGCCAAAAATCCAAATCGAGTCCCAAGGGCATAACCTTGAGCCGCACTAAGCGGCCGCCGGCCAACCTCAGCGAAAGAGAGCGGCGGTCAAGTTCGACATCAGGTAAAAGCTCTTCAACAAAGTTTAGAAAGTTGAAAGCATACTCAAAAGTATGAAAACCAATTACGTCACTGGCAACCATGCATTGAGCAAGTTCGCCAATTGCCTGCTTATGCCTATCTTCAACTACCTTAGGCCAAGGAATATGCCAGAATACCGAAATCTGTAAAGCAGAAAGTCTGGCTTTTCTCAGCAGAGAAGGCATTAAGGCCAATTGATAATCGTGCACAAAATAAGAGCGCGAGGAGCGCTCTACAAAGCTTTGCCTTCTTGCTCTTTTGAGCGCCTGGGCAAACTGCTGATTGAATTCTGCATAGAAAGCATGATCGACGTCGCTATAGCGTGCATATTGAGGCATGTCATGCAAGATTGGCCAAAGAAACTCATTGCAATAACGATAGTGCCCGTCAATGACCTCAGCGCCCGGAAGACTGATAAATTCGCTGTCGACGCAATCTGTGATGGCGCTTCCCTCAAGACGCCACCAGCGCAACTGCTTCCCTTTGCGCGAAATACCTAATTGCCCTTGGGCAAAGTCAGACCGCTCCAAACAACCAGAACCAAATCCGCTCAGCTGATTCATTAAACGCGTAAGCGCAGACGAAACTCCACCGCCGGCTCCAGGGCCGCGGTACGACAAAATATTCATCATCTCTCCTCAAATTGAGCTAAGCCCTGCAAAGCCAGGGCTTTCAATTTATATGCCTTCAATTTTATGAAGGTTACATAAATCCACTATAGCCTTAACCCCTTTCAGTTCACTTTCTCAGCAAAGACCAGCCAGCTCATGGTTTCGTCAATCTTTCAAACGCGCCGGCTTTCTTTCTTGCGGGTACAATTGAGCAATAGGCGGTATTATTTGCACAGTTCTAAATACTTCGGTATGAATAACCAACAATCAAATTTGAGATACTAGTTCAAATTGAAAGAAAAAAGCTCACCACAATAAAGGTCCGAGCCACTGATTAACTAAGAAAGAAAGAAAGAAAGTAAGTAAGTAAGTAAGTAAGTAAGTAAGTAAGTAAGTAAGTAAGTAACAAAAGGGCCCTTGTATGCGAATTCTAATTGCAGAAGATGATCGTTTCCTGGCCATGGGCTTGAGTGAAGTGCTCAAAAACAGCGGCTACACAGTAGATCTAGTCAACACCGGCGACGATGCTGAGTCTGCCGTAAAACTGGCTAACTACGATCTGATTATCTTAGATTTGGGCTTGCCCCGCGTGGATGGCTTGACCGTGCTCAAAAATCTTAGAGGTCGGGGCATGACCATGCCGGTTCTTATTCTTACAGCCCGCGACGGTCTCGACGATCGAGTCAAAGGACTCGATTATGGCGCCAACGATTATATGAGCAAGCCTTTTCAGCTGCCCGAATTAGAGGCTCGTATTCGCGCCCTCTTGCGCAAAGACAACTGGGATAATCGCAACGAAGTCAGCTGTGGACTGCTCACCTACGATACCAGCACGCGCTCGGTGGCGGTGGAAGGCAAAACTCTAGAGTTATCAGCGCGCGAATTAGCCATTCTAGAGATAATGCTGCAGCGCATGGGTCGTGTTGTCAGCAAGCAACATATTACTGAAAGGCTCTCTTCATGGGATACTGAAGTTTCGTTCAATGCGATCGACATTGCTATGCACAGACTGCGCAAAAAGCTGGAAAATAGCCAAGTAGCGATTCGTACACTGAGGGGACTCGGCTACCTGCTTGAAAAGTCAGAATAGATCGATACAAAAACAATTATTGTCCTGGCTGCTTATCCCACTCTGTGGACTCTGCTTGATTACCTCGGCCATGGCATACAACATGGCGGCCGGCTTTGCTAATGATGCCTATGACGGACAACTGGCCAACACCGCGGCAGCTGTGGCAGCCAGACTGCGCTTTGACGGCGTCAAGGTCTGGCTAGACCTGCCGCCAGCCGCGCAGGCAGTGCTGAGACACAATACAGACGATAAACTCTACTACCAGGTGGTCAGCTTAGATGGCACAAGAATCGCCGGTGATGCCATTTTGCCAAAGCCGGTGCGCAATCTGCATTCTGATACACCGGTATTTAAATATGCCGAACTCGACTCAAAAAAAATCAGAATCGCCCGCATCAGAGTGATTCCGCCCTATGCCTACGATCGCCCGGTGCTCGTCCAAGTAGCCGAGACCTTAAATGCCCGCAGCGCTCTCACCAATCGCATTCTCTCCGCCATAGTCATTCCCCAAATTGCCTTGATTTTGCTCGGAGCAGCTGCAGTTTCGGCCGGGGTATCGAAAGGTCTGACACCACTGAGGCGCCTGGAAAGAGCCCTGAGCAAACGTTCAAAACTAGATTTGAAGCCGGTCGAAACCAGTAATGTTCCAGAAGAAGTTTATCCTCTAGTAATTGCCATCAACGATTTACTTGATCGTCTCAAAAAAGATATCGAAAGCCAAGAACGCTTTGTCGCCAACGCCGCTCACCAGTTTCGCACACCTATAGCCGGTCTCAAAACCTATGTCGGCTTGGCGGAAAGAATAATCAAAGATGAGAAAGTCAGTCCGATAATGAGTCAGCTCAATTCAGGCTGCGACCGTCTCACTAACTTGGTGAACAAAATGCTTTCACTGGCAAAAGTCGAGCCCAATTTTGTCACTACAAACAAAACCCTGCTCGACCTCAACGAAATAGCATCGCGAGCAACTTCAGACCTAGTTGCCGAAGCTCTTGAAAAAGATATTGACCTCTCTTTCAAAAACAGCAGCGATCAAGCTCTGATCAACGGCAACGAAACCGGACTAATGGACATGGTGGTTAACCTGGTGGAAAACGCTGTGCACTACACACAAAAGGGTGGAAAAGTATCGGTTAGTGTTACAGCTAATGAAGCGGTCACCTTATTAGTTGAAGACAATGGTCCCGGCATTCCTATAGAAGAAAGAGAGCGAGTTTTTGAGCGCTTTTATCGCATACTAGGTAATGAAGCTTCGGGCAGTGGACTGGGTCTTTCCATAGTGAAAGAGATCGCTCTCGCTCACAATGCCACCATCACATTGGAAGAAGGCTCAGCTGGCGGAACTCTCGTTCGCGTCACTTTTGAAAGAATGAAGAAAGGGTCCTAGTGTTGAATGGAAACAGAGATTCGCAACGCAGCAGTTCTTCGAAGCATCGCCAAAGGCTCTGTTAGAACAGCAACCACCAACACCTGAACCGTTGCGAATCTCACTTAATTGGAAGAAATGTCAAATCAAAACATAGCAAAAGTGGCTTCCAAAGCCGATATTTTACTAGTGGGTAAATTTTTGCGCGAACAAGCCCCGCTCTGTATACACAAAGAAAATCAATTTAGCGCCAGTCCGACTGAGCCTTTAGACTCAGGGAAAACGCAAGGCGATAAACTACTCTCATTTAGCTTCGTCACGCCTTCCTATGGTGTAAAAGCAGGCGCAGATGACCAAAGTGAAATAGCAGATCGCTCACTAAGTGGTCACTATCTGCAAATGTACGACTGGGACGCCTGCTTCTTTGCTTCCAAAGCCGAAGAGATTGGCGCCCCCGGGCTAGCACTAGATGTAGTATCAAACTTTCTAGCTCTCATCGATGAAGAAGGCTATATTCCGCGCACCGTCTCACCCGGACGCATCTGGGACGCAGGCGATCAATGCAAACCATTTCTAACCGGCACCTACAAGCATTACATCCAAGTAAGCAAGGCCACCCCTGACCCCTTAGTACTTAAAAAACTGGCAAGTTTTCTTTCCTATTTTGAAAAGAAGCGCAAAAGCAAAAACAATCTCTACCGCTGGCGCAATGTCCTAGAAAGCGGTGTCGACGACAACCTAGCCCTAATCGCCCCGCGAGAAGCCGCCAAAGATGAAGATGACTCTTTTTGCCGATTTATAGACGGAGAAATTGAGGCCTGCGATCTTTCCACCTATCTGGCTGTGGAATTTCAGGTCCTGGGAGAGTTGCACAAAAGCACCGCCAATAGTGACGCCGGCAAAGTTTGGCAAGACAAGTCTAGAGCATTGACAGATAGCATAGAAACACTGATGTTCAACGACAAACTTTCTATCTATTGCAACCGCCACAAAGACGAACAACTTGAACTAAAGAGCTGGACAGGGCTGGCTCCTGTTCTGTTTGGCATAGCATCCAAAGAGCACGGCAGACAAATAATCGAAAACACCATGCTCAATCCCCAGCACTTTCTCAGACCCTGCGGACTGGCTTCTCATGCGGTCTCTGAGCCCTTAGCCAATCAACAGCGCCGCGGTCTTTACGGCCGCGCCATCGTCTCAAACTGGCAAGGCCCCATGTGGGTTTTACCTAACGCACTTGCGGTCAAGGCTTTGCTTGGTTATGGTTATGAAGGGCAGGCGCGAGAACTAGCGTCCCGAATAGTCAAATGCCTAGCCGAATCAATTGAAAAGCACGGCACTCTCTACGAAAACTACGATGCAGAAAGCGGGTCTCCACTCTGGGCTCCGCAGTTTATGAGCTGGAATATTTTAGCCCTAGATTTAGTGCATCTTTTGCTGCACTAAAGGCTAAAATCTTCATTCTCAGCATCTTCATTTGCGCTCGTTGCAAAATTCCATAATCAAATCTTCAGTAGCCTTGCCAAAAAAGACCCTATTGATCGACTGAGCAGCCTTGAGACCCTTGGGCTCTAGGAAGATCGCCGGGTCAATCTGCTCATAGCTGAAACTCTCAGTGGTGAAGTAAAATTCTTCCTTTTGCTTATTACTTTCAACAGAAAACGAGACTGGCAGCCCCTTATAGTTAGGCAGTTTGTAAAAACCGCGCAGCACTTCTTGGGCGCCATCCGATAAGTCAATATCGGCAATCAGGCTCAATCTAATTTGCCCGGCTTCGCTAGCCTGCTTAGCTTGAGCCTGAGCGCCCCCCTTAGAGGCATCAAGAAAACGCAGGCGGCGACTATAGCAGACAACCTTACGCCCAAAAGCAGACTGATCGCTGCGATTGACCTTTTGATCTTCGGCAAAGTAAGGTCTTAGGTCGGTGGCATTGGCGCCCAGCCCTGTGCGACGCCAGGCGGCGAGGGGCATGGCATAGCGGAAGCCCTCTTTGTTAAACGAAACAACCTCCCAACTGGGAGCTTTGGCGATTATGCTGGCTTGTTCTTGAAACCCGTCGATACGAATGGCTTCTTTGGTGAGATAAATCTGGAAGTGCCCGGCAGTATTCTCAAGCTGCTTAACAACCAAGGCACGCTGCAATTGAGCTTTAGCGGGCAATTGTGCTTTAGTAGAAATCTGAGATTTAGCAGAATTCTGAGATTTAGCAGAATTCTGAGACTTAGCCGGAGCCTTAGACCAAGCAGCCGCGCTTGGCCATGAGCCATCGGCAAAAGCTGAGTAAGCCGAAAACCCCGAATTTTCTGGCAACGCCCAGAGGCAGGGAAAGGGAAGAGCAAAAAGCGGGGAGATCAGAAAAACCCCGCTAAGAAGAGAACAGATTTTCTGCCGAACCGCCATACTCAAAACTTAGCACAAAGAAAGAGCCGGGGGTGGAATCGTAACTGGCGCAAGTCTTTTGAATGAATTTACTGAGGCTGCAACAAGTTTGCAAACTTCGTCTGATCTTGATGGGAGAAGCACCATGGACACTGGGGAGCCCTCTGCATATATTTAGTGCACCCCCAGGGATGACGTCCCGCCTTTCCTTAAGATTTTGAGGTTCGCCGTGGTTTCACATAGTCTCGAATTCAACCCTGGTGCCAGCACAGCCGTAGACGCTTCTGCTGCTTTCCAAAATGATTATTTCAGCTCCACCATAGGCGAAAAAACCCGCGCCCCCGAGCCGGTCACCTTCGCCAGCGCCGCTGTGAGCGATAGCCCAGCCGGACTGAGTTCCGCAGCCTGGTCGCAAGTGAGCGCCATGGTCGCGCAAGGCAAAGAAATAAATGTATCGACGCCTGGTGACGGACAAGTACCAGACTTTATTGTCGGTGCCGACGGCAACCTGACAGCCAATCCCGCAAAAACTGCGCCTAATGCGGATGGTTCGGTCACCATCCAAATGGAAGGCAAAGATATGGGTTCGCTGCAAGCAGCCAAAGAACTCAAGATTGCCGTCATTCAAGAAAAGATTCGCTACTGGCAGATGGCCAACCCCAACGAAACCAATGTTCCGCAATATTTGCAAGGCATGCTGGCTGCAGCCCAGTCGGCACCGGTGGGCGGCGATAGTCAGCCGCAAAGAAGACCGGAAGCAGCTTCGCAGCCCCGCCCACAACAGCAAGAAGTGGCATCGCCGAGACCTCAACCAGCTAGCTATGCACCATCTTCGGGCGGCGGCGAAAGACTGGGCAATGCCAATATAGGCAGCGCGCCCACCAGCCGCTACCGCGACGGCAGTCTCGATGCCAGTGGACCCATCGACCGCACCGCTATTCCAAGACCAGTGGAAGGCGACCTAGCCATCAAAGGTCCCCCTTCAGCCAATCCCGAACAAATTCAGACCTTCCTCGAGAAAATGGGTTCACCGGCTGCCAAAGAAGCGGGCTTCTCGCAGGCACTCTACAATGCTTGCACCGAAAGAGGCATCGACCCGGCGGTGGCTGTGGGCTTCTTCCTGCAAGAGTCGACCTGCGGTAGATATGGCCGCGGACACGAGAACAAGAGCCTCGGCAATATCAAGGGCACCGCCCCCGAATCAGGCGGCACCGACGGCACCTTCAGACGTTATGACACCTGGGCCGAAGGCGCCCGCGACTGGGCTAGACTTATCGACGAATCTTATGCAGGCAAGCGTGGCTTCACCCATCTTTCTCAGGTGATTGGCGTCTACGCACCTTCGTCAGATGGAAACAACGAAAGCAAGTATGTAGCCACCGTCAAGGGTGTGGTCGAGAACTTCAAGAAACAAAATGGCAACACCGCCATAGCTTAAGCCTCAAAGCCCGCCTTCATAAAATTCGCTCAGAGCATCGCCCTGACCCTTTGTGAAGAAGAGCCGCTTGTGCAAAGGCACCCTTTTGTAGCCCGCCGGTATCTCGACGGCAGACTGGTCAAAAGAGAACTCTCTATTGCGAAATTCGCAGTTAATCAAACTGCCTTGCCTGCCGCTCGCCTTAGTGACAAAGGCACTAATGGGCAAGCCCGGCTGCGGGGCAATGTTGAAGAGCTTATAGAGCACCTTCAAACCAGGCAGTTCGCCCACATCAAAGCAAATAAGCTCCGGATAAAGCTTCTCACCGGCTTTCAAACCGCTTCCATCTACTCTATCTGATATGAAAAGACCGGCGCCTGAGACTGCCTCAATAGCCGGATATTTGTAGACCAAGAGCTTGTCGCCCTTATTGACCGCCCTTTTCATAGAAAGCGGTTGGCGCAAGTCAGAGGCATAGCTCAGCCTATTGGTGAAAAACGGGTCTCCCTTCAAGAACTGGTCTAGCGTGCATTCGCAAGCTTCTTTGCGGTCTTGGCGCCAAATGCGCACATTCCAGTCGGGTGCGCTGGTGGCAAGAATATAGCGATTAGAAGTGGACGATACTCGAATGGCGCTCGGGCTAAACCAGACTTCGAAAAGTCCAAACGACTCTGTATCTTGCACATATTGCAAGCCCTTGAAAGACTTAGCCACTCTACTTTTTGAACCAGTACTAGATTTAGAGACAGTACTAGATTTAGAGGCGGGGCTAGTTTTAGAGGACTCGCTCGATTTAGGCGCAGCGTCAACAGACAAACCAGGCGAAACCGAACCGATCAAGCAGAACGAGAGCAACCAGACAAAGCGCGACAGTGAGATGCCGAAGCCATACTTTTGTACATTTCCTTTTTTCAGAAAGACTCTAAAATCCAAGAATCCCTGCTCCTGTCAGAAGGACTACTAATGCTTGCCCGCCGCAACTACTCTGGCTATTTACCCCAGATTGGCGGCCTGATAATCTTTCCCAGCCAACCTTGCCCAGCCAACCTTTCTTCCACTATCAATCTAAGCGGCGCTGCTCTGCAGACTGCATTTTATAGAAATAATAGATGGGCACGCCCAGTAAGCTCAAAACAATGCCGGCAAGTTGCTCGCGCCAGCCGACACAACCAAGAGCAGCATAGCCCCACACTAGAGCAGTGACGACAGTGACCAACCAAGCCAAGGCATTGCCCTTACCGCCAATACGAAACGGTCGGACCATATCAGGATCGGTATAGCGCAAACTAAGCAGACAAAATCCATAGAGCATAGCCACAAAAGCGTACATAAAGCCGAAAGTATCGCCAAGAAAAGAGTAGGCATCTGGAAAGACTCCGCTGGCAGCCAAAGCATTGGCAATGATACCAAGTATGGTGACCACCACAAATTGAAACCACAAACAATATTTTGGCACACCTGTTTTTTCATCAAGCACAGCAAAACGCCGAGGGAATAAGCCAGTCTCGGCCATAGAATAGGCAACGCGCGCAATACCCAAAAGTGCGGTAAAGCCACAACCAACTATCGACAAAAATACCGCCCCGCTAAAGAGCTTACCGATAAAAGGACCACCCAAATAACCGGCTATGGACGGACAGTTAGCCAGCACATTGGTGCCGGGCACATGCAAGACTTGCTTGACTGCGTCGTACTGAAAACTAGCAGAACCGGCTATAGAAAAGCACATTGAGAAATAAATAGCCGCCACCGAAAGCAAAGTAAGAAAAATCGCCTTTGGCACAGAATGAGTAGAATCAACAGTTTCAGACGAAGTACAACCAGAAACTTCCATAAAAGAGAAACCGACCATTGCCAGCATAAGCACCGAGCTAACATTCTCAAAGAAATTTGTATTGCCGCCCGGGCTGCTTGCCACCATGACATTGGCTATATTGAAATGTCCGCTCGTAACAACCAAAGCAACAAAACCCAGAGCCATGCCAAACTTTAGCAAGGTAAAAAGATCACTCGCTTTGCTTGCCCACGATATCGAAAGAAAATTGAGCGCAGTTGTGAAAGTGAAGAGCGAGACAATCACCACCGGGCCGAACCAAGCCGGGGACGCGGCTTGCCCCCAAATTTCGGAAGCCAATAAATTGGTCAAGCCGCAGGACATGCAAGACAAGCCCACCAGAATACCTGCATAAAAAATCCAACCAGTGAGGAAGCCCAGTAGTTCTCCCATTCCGGGCAAGAGCCTCTTCAAGGCATAATACTTATAAACGTATGGACCACCAGCTGTAGGAAACATCGATGAAAGCTCCATCAATATTAGGGCGAGCGGCAGTGCCAAAACACCAGCTATAAACCAAGCTGTGACGGCGGCTAGGGGACCGGCGCGAGCCAACATCGGCGCATGCATAAGCCAAGCCATCGAGCCGATAATCGACCCAACGCCAAGCATCCAAGAACCGAAGGAAGATATGCCAACCTTCATCTTAGAGCCGATATCTTGTGGTCGCAGGAGCTTCAAAACTACCTTTTCACCTGGGCAATACTAATTGAGCCGAGCTAATAATTTACCCCAACAATGACAGAGAACGATCAGATAAGTGAAATAGTCTTTTATCTAACCGCCGCTGTCTATGCTTTGCTTGGCGCAGGCGGGGCTCTGGTTTTGTATCAAGCCACCACCAAAAAAGCGAAATTATCATGGCGCCTAAGTCTGAACAATTGGCAAAGACCGTTTCTCTGCCTGGCTTTTCTCTTTGAGCTTGCCTGCCTGCTCTATAGTCTTTATGAACCCTACACTCTAGAAAGGAGCCATCTGCATCTCCGCGGACAGAAGGTCAATCTAAAAATAGTCCATCTTTCGGACGCTCACTTTGACGATACAGATAGGGGTGAAAGGCAAATTGTAGCCGAGGTGCAAGATGTCAAACCTGACTTGATTGTGTTTACCGGGGATGCAGCCAACACTAAAGCCGGTTTGCTCAGATTCGCCCTCTTTATCAAAGCTCTCTCTGCAATTGCACCAACTTTTGCCGTGAGCGGCAACCACGACAGACTAAGCCAACAATTCTTTGAGAGTAATGGTGCCCGATTGATAGACGGCGAAACAATCAAACTTGAGACTGACAAAGCCCAAATAAATATTGTCGGACTGGATCTATACAAGCAACGCCGCAAAGACACAAGCGCGCGCACTCAAGTAGAAGCCGAAAGGAATAACGAAAGCGCTGGTGCTTCGAATAATGCTTCGAATAGTAATTCAAGTGTTGTTTTAAAATGCGCATCAAATCAGGCTTCTGATAGGGTTTCTAATAGATCTGCCAGCAGCCCCTCAGCTAATAAAGATGTCCAGCCCATGCTCCTGGCACTTAGCCATTATCCTGCCTGCCACAAGTTAGCCGCCGACCTGAAAGCCGACCTCTTTCTTTGCGGTCACACCCACGGCGGGCAGGTGACGTTGTCACCCTTTAGATTCTTCGAACGCGGCTACTATGGCGGCTCACCACCAGCATATGTCAACCGCGGCTTGGGCATGTTCGGCTTGCCTATCCGTTTTCTCTGCCCACCAGAGCTAACAATTATAGAACTGCAAAAAGACTAATTTACGGCACAGGCTTGGTCTTAGAAGCAGCTCCAGCAGGGGCTGCATTCACCGCAGCAGCATTATTTGTTACGCCGTCCTTAGCCACGCTTTCTTTAGCAGTGCCGGTAGGCTGGGCAGCCAAATCTACATTAGCTATGCAATCTTTGGTGTTCACTACCCGCAACTGTGGAACGATGACAGCCGGATCGCAGTCGAAGGTGCCGCTGGTCCCGCGCATCTTGCGCACAAAGATATTGAGCCGGGGCGGGGTAACCATAACAAATAGATAGTATGGAGTCTCTCCACTCTTCGGCACAACTTCAAAACTCTTCAAAGCGGTGATGGCATGAAATGAAGTTTCAGAGAGCCCGGTCTCTTTTGCCACTCTCTCATTGGTGAACTGCACCTCCCGCACCCGCGCCGTATCAAGAAACGGCTTGTTGAAGCGATTGAATGCAAAAGTTCCAATCTTGCCCACATCATAAGACTCAAGCAAAATCTGTTCGGGAGCAGTCTTCATCCCGGCAGACTCATAATCTTCAAAGATTTTTACAACCTTTTCTGGCGGTACTTTGAGAAAGCTGACATGGTCTTGGGTGATCAGCTTAGCCTTAACCGGCACAAAAGTCTTATGGTTATATCGAATAGCCAAATCGCAGTCAGGCAATACGATTACGTCATGGTCGTTATCATAGCTCAAGCCAGGTTCGGCGTTTGCAGACGGCGCCAAAGCCAAACACGCAGACAGCGCCAGATTGACCGCCAAAACGCCTGCAGTCGCCACTCTCTTTTTAAAGGAAACCATGCCCAACCCCTTTGCATCAAACAACTTCAGCATTGCCTTGCTAAGGCGCCATTCTACCGCAATCAAAACTATCTCGCTTAGCTCTTGCAGACTGGAAATCACGAAGCCAAGACCGTATTGTGCATAGAAAATCTACCAGCGGCTAAATCATGAATTCAATCAACAGCGCCTGCCTGCTTCTACCTATTGCGGCTATTTGTCTGCTTGCCGGTCCGGCGCGGGCTATTGAACAAAAGAAGCAAGCAGCTGGACCGGAGGCGCCGAAACAACATACCGGGCACCACCGCAACACTAGCAAGAGCCTCATAGATTCTGGGCTCAAGCACTATAACGCCGGCGAATACAGCAAAGCCGCCCATCAGTTCGACCAACTCAACAAATCTCTGCCGAATAGCGAAGTTGCATTCAAAGCAAAATCAGTGCTGGCCGAAGCAGAATGCCTCTACGAATCTGGTGACTATGTACCGGCCTTGAACCTTCTGAAAGGAGTTTTGAGCGGTAAAGTGCTCGACTTCAATTCATTGAGAGAAAGCACCAGAGACACACTGCTTGCAGAACTCAACTGTGCCGCCGGCGAATGCCTCTATGAACTGGAAAAACACAACGAAGCCTCACGCTATTTCAATACAGCGATAGAAATCTGGAAAGACGGCGGCGTCGGAGAAGATGTACTTTTGCGCAGTCTAGAAGGACTAGGCGCCAGCTTCATCAAAATGGGCGACTATGAAAAGGCTTTGCCGCTTTATCAAGAAGTAGCCTACCTAGATAAAGCCCGTTATGGCAACGAAAGCATTCCCTATGCCTGGTCCTTGCGCATTCTCAATGATATTTACTGGAAGCTGAAATCACCCAAACTTGCCATGCATTGCTTCGAAAGATCTGTATGGAACTTTCGCAATGCCAACTATCAAAGACTGGTACCGGTCTGGGAAGAACGCATGAGGGCAGCCAAGACCCAGTTCGCATCCAGCCCATCCGAACTTGAAAAGTTAATCGCAGATCGCATTTTCGGTACCCTTGGCAAGATTCCTGACATAAACTTCCTCAACCCCGGGCTCTACACCGGAATCACCGACTATTCGGTACATACAGCGAACGCGACAAGTAAATCCGAAGGCTCAACCGATGACGGTTTAGCAAATCAACTGCCTTGGTCGCGCAAAAGAGTGGCCGTTTTAGAGCCAGCCAGCACCATGTGGGCCGACCCCCGCGAAGAAATCAAGGGTATAGTTGTCTGCGTACCGGGCTTCGGTCTGCACCGCCGCTCTTTCGCCGATTTAGGGGAAAGCCTGGCTTCTAAGGGCTTTATTGTCGCCTCTTACGACGTCAGAGGCTTCGGCGCCTACACAGCCCTCAAGGCAAGAGACCGCATCGACCTGGAAAAATCGCTGGAAGATCTAGACGATTCGATTATCCAGTTGCGCAAAGATTTCAAGGGAGTGCCGGTATTTATATTGGGCGAATCGATGGGCGGTTCGATTGCCCTACAGTTTTGCGCCCATCACCCCGAGTTAGTAGAAGGGCTGATTGCAGCCGTGCCATCAGAGCAAAGATATAGACAGTGGCTAACAGCCAGTAAAGTACTGGTAGGCTTGATCACCGGCAGCCGTAAACCAATAGATGTTGGCCCGGTTGTTGTTTCAAGAGCCACACAAAAGAAAGATCTGCGCGAGACCTGGACATCAGACCCCAGCAGTCGTTTCACGGCTACAGCCCGAGAACTATATGGGTTCAAACGCTTTGTTTCTCGCAACCATAGCTTGGCTCGGCAGGTAAAAGACACGCCGGTATTGATGTTTCAGGGCGTGCACGATCTGCTGATTAGACCAGAAGGCACTATTTCGCTTTTCAAAGCAGTTGCCTGCGAAGACAAAGACCTAATGCTCATCGGCAAATCAGAGCATCTAGTTTTTGAAGAAGGACAATTCGACAAAAACTTGCTGGTGAGTATTTGCGACTGGATGCGCAATCATAGCGATGCAGCCAACGAAATCAAAAGAGAAACGGAGACTAAGAAGCAATGATCTTTCTTGAGTTTGCCGCCTGCGCCATCGTTATTCTCATTGCCGGCACAAAACTGTCAAAGCACGCCGATGTTATAGCCGAGGCAACCGGATTAGGGAAAAGCTGGGTAGGACTACTGCTACTGGCCACAGTCACATCGCTGCCTGAGCTTTTGTCTAGTATTTCAGCCGTAACTCTCAATAACGTTCCAGATTTGGCTGTGAGCGGCACATTGGGCAGTTGTATGTTCAATATGCTGGTCATTGCATCTTTAGACCTACATTCAAAGACCCGGCCCGTATCAGCCCTTGTGCAGCAAGGCCACCAGCTTTCAGCGGGATTCGGCGTCGTACTGCTAGCCCTTGCTGCTATCGACATTCTTTTCGGTAAATACCTTCCCACTATTAGCGCACTAAATTCTATAGACCCGATGAGCCTGCTTTTCATAGTGGTTTATCTGTTCTCAATGAAGCTAATCTACAGCTATGAAAAGACTCGGCTGCAAGAGTTCATTCATGAGAGTGCCGCGGCAATTACAACCGGCCAAAACGAAAAAGACTCAAGCGCTCTGAAGGGTGCCATCACTTGGTTCACAGTACATTCAATCTTTATTGTAATTGCTTCACTTTATCTACCAGATTTAGCCGAGCAAATAGCGAAACAAACAGGCTGGGGTGAGAGTTTCATCGGTTCATCCCTGATTGCCATCACCACTTCGTTGCCCGAAATAACTGTTTCGGTGGCAGCAGCGCGGATGGGCTCTTTCGATATGGCAGTCGCCAATCTGCTTGGCTCCAATCTGTTCAATGTAGCCATTCTTGCCATAACCGACTTCTTTTACTTGAAAGCGCCTCTCTTACGCAGCGTTCAGCAAATCAATACTCTGTCTGCCTTGACCGCAATTGTATGCTCGGGCGTAGTGATCATCGGTCTGACTTATCAATCGAAGAAAAAGTTCTACTATTTGGCAGGCGACGCCATCGCCATTGCCTTCTTTTATATAATGGCCAACACCCTTTTATTCATGGTTCACTAATATGAACTACCTCATAAAGATGCAGTTCTCAGCAGGTCTAGGTCTGCTTCTTTCGCTGACAGTGACTGCTTGGGCCCTGGCCAAAGCTCCAGCCGCCACCAAAGTGCCCGATAGCGAAGCCGAAAACGTCAAGCAAATCAGGCGCATCCCTGAAGATAAACGAACACCGCTGCAGCAAGCCATACTTTGGGTAAAGACCGACAAAGTAGAAAAAGCAAAGCCGATTCTAGAGAAAATCATCAAGTCTGAACCAGATAATGCCATAGCGCTCGAAACCCTTGGAGAAGCGCTTTTTAACGAGAATTTGGACGGTTCGCAGCATAAACAAGCGAGAATCTATCTAACTAGAGCAGTAACGATTGCACCTGAGCGAGGCTGCGCCTTTCGTATGTTGGCTGAAATGGACATGACCGACGGCAACTTTAAAAAAGCCCTGGCTAACTGCAACAAAGCCTTGCGGGCGGAACGCCCTTGTCGAGTGGCGCATCGCACCAAAGCCGCGGCTCTGAGCAATCTCAAACGCTATGACGATGCCCTGAAAGAAATGGAAAAATATTTCAAGTTTGTCAATCGCCACGACAATGCTAATCTCAGAGATCGCGAAATGTACGGCGCTTGCTTGCAAGACGCAGGAAAATTCGACGAGGCGATTAGCTTTTATAAAAGCTGGCTGAACAAGGGCTACAGCGACATGGTCGCCTTAAGTTTAGCCGATTGCCAATTTAAGGCCGACAAAAGAGAAGAAGCGCTTGCCACCATCGGCGAAACCATAAAGCGCAATCAAATGGACGAACTGGCCTTACAAAGACGAGCCGGATATTATTTCGAGATGCAGCGCTATAAAGAAGCGCTCAACGACTTGAACAAAGCACTGGAATTGGGCAGCAACAATAGACTCTTGCTGCAAAGAGCCAAGGTTTTTGAGAAAATGGGCCTCAAAGAGAAAGCGGCAGCCGATAGACGAAAAGCGGGAGCCCCCTGATGGCAGCATTATTCAAACAAAGAGTGCTCTTTCTTAGCCTTGCTGCAGCCACTGGAACAGCTCTAGCTGAAGCTCTGCCCCAAGACTTATTTGGAGATTTAGATGGACACAGCAAAAATAGAAGCCTCTGCATAGCGGCGGGCGGAGCTTGTTGGGCGGAGCCTCAGAAGAACAACAAAGCTGGTAAAAATGAAATCAAAGGCAAAGCCGAACAAACAACTGGTAATGCCAAAGAAAGCAATCTCAGATTCAGAACTTTCAGTACAAAAAACGATGTCTTTTATCACATCTATCGCTGCCCCAGTGTCAACAAAGAGCGCGTGCTGGACTTTCCGGGCAAGAAACAATACGGCACCCTCTTTCTTTTTGACAAGCCTAACTTAAGTCGTGGTGACGGCACGCCCAAGCTTATCAAAGCCCAAGGGTCAGTAAAAATTCCTGCCGGTAACCTGATTGAGTTCCTACCCAACGAACATTTCATCATGGCGCCGCACCAACTCGATAAGCTGCCGGACGACGCTTTCGATGCAGTACGCATGAAATATTTTGCCATGGACGATAGCGAAGAAGGACGCGCCGACGATGCCTTGATTTATCTAGGACGATTCAAAACGATTAAATATCTAGATCTTGATCGCTGCGAGATTAGCGATCGGGGCATGGAAGGAATCAAGAACCTGCCTAATCTAGTCACTTTTACAGCGATGAACTCTTCAATCACCGGCAAATGTTTCAAAAAACTCGGCGTTTTGAAAGAGCTCAGACTGCTAAAGCTGCAAAACACAGACCCCGACCTTTCTTGCCTTGCCGACATTCCCAAAGCCTTTCCTAATTTATGGCATCTCTGCTTAACCCGCACCCGCATCACCAATAAGGCAATCGAGCCGCTAGCCGCTTTGAAAAGCCTGAAAAGACTTGATTTGGCTGAAAACAGCTTTTTAGACGATGGTTGTATACCAACACTAGCCTGCCTCAATAGTCTGAATAATCTAGAGATACCAGCAACTCGCATCACCGCCAAAGGTTTACTAAAGCTCAAGCACCTGCCCCTCAGGCAAGTCGATCTATCCGCAAGCAACGGCAAGCCCGAGAGTTTTGAAAAGCTGCACAATGAGATGAAGTCGACAGTCTTCACCATGGTGACAAAGTACGACAAACCGCCGGTCAGCGAGAACGAACAGACTTTGTTCGCCCCTTTGTCGAGAGGACGCAAGCTCTAGAATAGAGCGCCTAACATATAGCCGGTCCGCTTTTCCTTAGAGTTAGAAACCCTTGATGCGGCGCTCGTTTGAAATCGCCTTGGTCAAAAGTATAGGCGAACCTTTTTCATCAAAAACTTTGACCGAACTATCTGTGCGCAATAGCCCAGGTGCAACCAGCTTATAGCTGTTCAGCTCTTCGTCTTGATAAGACTGCACCACCCGGCGGCTAGCCTTATCAACCACGCTATGGCGGGCTTGTACTTTGACAAGACAGCTATTCTTGCCGGTTTCGATAAGCTGATAGGCAAGCACTCGGTGGTAATCGATGAAACCGCCTCTATCCACAGAGCCGGTAGCAGATAGAGGTACATTCATAAATATCTGTCCGCTCTTGTCTTTGGTTGTGCCAAAGACATCTACCACTCTAGCAGCCTGCCGCCCCACCGCCTTCAATGGTTTCTTATTGATTAGGTCAAAACGACTGGTTTCATTAGTTTCGCGCCGCTCCCAGGTTCCAGCCAGCCAATGGGGCACCTTTATCTTGGCGTTGTTTTTCAAGGCACTACTTTTTAGGGCACTGCCAGTCAGGGCAGTTTTACCGGTATCAGCAGCAGCTTGGTCCCTAGAACCAGCGGGCAGACTCTTGAGATAGGCTTGGCGTCTTGCTTCTTCCACTCCAATCATCGAATAGTCAACTGTCGGGGCAGTGCTAAATCGAGGCGTAGAAATAGGCGCAGAAGGGCGCTGCTTGGCGGCACTAGGTAGGTTGGGGCTGCTTTGCCCTTTTCTCTCTAGATTGTTTCTAACTAGATTGTTTCCGGCGAAATTATTTGAGCGCGCCGCACTAGAAAAATCGCCAGAAAAAAAGGTGCCAACCCTCTCACCCTCTGGTATCGCCTCCATTCGCTCGGAATGGCTGATGCCCCCTGAGAGAGTAAAAGTGCTGGAAGAAGCTTGACTACTGTTGTCTTTGTAGAGGTCATTCTCATCAAAGGCGAGCGCCGCGGCTGGACTGAGCAGCGAAAAAAAAGCCATTAAAGAAAGCGGAATTACAGAAAGCGGTGAATGCACAAAAAGACCACAGGCACCAACGCCTTTTCCTGCTTTTGCCTTTCTCAAAGTCCGCCCAGACCAGGCCGTCATCACTGCAAAACTTTCTCTTGAAGGCGCCCTGCCTCGGCTTGAGCCCGACGACGCTGCTCGAGAAAGACCATCAAGACCGAAACATCGGCGGGGCTGACACCACCTATACGGGCAGCCTGACCCAAGGTCTGAGGACGTACCCGGTTGAGCTTCTCGCGCGCTTCTTTGGCGAGATGCTTCAGTTCGTTATAGTCAAAGCCTTCCGGCAGCTTCACTTTGTCATACTTTTCAGTATGTTCTATTTGTTGTTTTTGTCTTTCGATATAACCGGCATACTTCACATCGGTTTCAACTTCTAAGGCAAAAGGAAAAGGCTTTTCTGCATCAGCCGGAGCCTTGCTTTCGATGACGCTATAGGGCACGCGCGGTCGACGCAGTAATTCTTCCAGGGTGACCGACTGCTTCAGGGTTTCACCTAGTGGTGCCAATAGCTCTTCAAAACCGCCTTCAGGATAGATGCGAGTTTTTCTCAGGCGGTTCTTCTCGCCGTTGATGGCTTCTTGCTTTTCGGTAAAAAGACGGAAGCGATAGTCATCAACCAAACCAATAGAACGACCAAGCGGGGTGAGCCTAACATCAGCGTTGTCTTGTCTTAGCAGAAGTCGATATTCTGAGCGCGATGTCATCATGCGATAGGGCTCGCCTATTTCTTTTGTGACCAAATCGTCAATCAGGGTGCCTGTGTAGCTAGACGAGCGCGGCAAGGCAAAAGGCTTTTCGCCTTTTACATATAACGCGGCGTTGATGCCGGCGATAATGCCCTGGGCGGCGGCTTCTTCATAGCCGGAAGTGCCGAGAATCTGACCAGCAGCAAAGAAACCCGGCAAGTCTTTTGCCATCAAGGCATGGCTGAACTGAATAGCCGGCAAATAGTCATACTCGACAGCATAAGCAGGTCGTACCATAACAGCCTTTTCCAAGCCGGGCAGCGAATGAACTATTTCGTGCTGCACATGCACTGGCAAACTAGTGGAGCAGCCCTGCAGATAGACTTCATAAGTCGAGCGGCCTTCCGGTTCAAGAAAGAGCGAGTGGCTGTCTTTGTCGGCAAAACGCACGATCTTGTCTTCGATAGAAGGACAGTATCGCGGTCCGACTCCGTGAATCATGCCTGAATACATCGGTGATTCGTGCAAGTTATTGCGAATCAATTCGTGGGTGCGTTCATTGGTGCGAGTCTGGTGGCAGGGAATCTGCGGCAAAACCGGTCTCTTATCGAGAAAAGAGAAGAACTGCGGAATGGGATCGCCAGGCACCTCGGGCAAGATGCTGTAGTCGATTGTGCGCCCATCTATACGAGGCGGTGTGCCGGTTTTAAGACGCCCCATGTTGAACCCGAGCGCCTTTAGACAACCAGAAAGTCCAATGGCGGGAAACTCACCAGCTCGTCCAGCCGGCATTGTTTCTTTGCCTATCCAAATGGTACCTTCCAAGAAAGTACCAGCCGAAAGCACCACAGCTCGGCAGCCGATGCGGTCGCCAAAAGTTAGCTCGACCCCAGCCACTTGATCGTTTTCGATAATCAGATTCTTGACCATACCCTGACGCAAAGTCAGGTTGGGCAAAGACTCCATATAATTTTTCATCCAGATGGAATATTCGCGTTTATCCGACTGGGCTCTCAGTGCCTGAACCGCTGGTCCACGGCTGGAATTGAGCATTCGAATCTGCAGATAAGTAGCATCGGTGGCTTCGCCGATGACACCGCCTAGTGCATCTACTTCTCTGGCCAGATGAGTCTTGCCGGGCCCACCCACAGCAGGGTTGCAAGGCATGGCACCGATAGTATCGAGATTGACAGCCAGCATGAGGGTGCTCAAACCCATGCGCGCCACAGCGTTAGCCGCTTCGCAGCCGGCGTGACCGCCGCCAATTACCACAACGTCGAAATACATACTGTGCATAGACAGCCATCATATCAGAACCTCTTGAAAAACCCATAAGGTCATAGCAAGAGCCAATTCAAAAGAAGCTCAGAATTGGCGGCAAGAGCGCCAAGGCTTAACTGGAGACCTTTTGCGCAGAGCAAACTATAAGGTCTCGGTCTATACTTTGTTACATGATAGAGAAACTGCTAACGGCAATAGGCATTTCACTGGCGGCGATGTTCAATTTCAGCCTCGGCGCCGCCTTTGCCATGGACGCCAAAGAGCAACTAAAGCCGGTACTGAACCCCGAGAAATATTTCGGCAAGGCCAAGCTTGGTTATATGGCTGCCCAGCGCTGTCCCGAAATTTGCGCCAAGCTCTTTTGCTATTGCGGTTGCGACGTCACCGACGAGCACGGCAGCTTGCTTGATTGCTTTACCAGTGACCATGGTGTCGACTGTTATATCTGCCAGGAAGAAGCTCTTGTTGCCTTGCAAATGAAGAAAGATGGCAAATCTCTAGCTGAAATCCAGAAAGTGATAGACCAGTCATACGAAAAACAGTATCCCTTTGACGCCACCGAGATTTTGCTCAAGTATCGCCGTGAACGTCTTTGGCAACCACAAACAGAAAAGCAAGCCGGCACCGGCAAAGAGACGAACGCAAAAGAGACGAGTTCTAAAAGTGTGAAAGACAAGAATCTTGGCAACACGAGCTCCGCTATGGGCAAAAGAGCCTTGCCAAGCGGCAGCGCGAGCGGCGCCAACCATGGCAGTTGTTGCGGCAAAAATAGTGTCCAAAAGACCAAGTAGCAGATGGCAAAGCTTGAGCAAGACAATAGCCGATGTAGAGCCTGACGAGAGCTTGGCTAGCGCACCGCTCAACTTTCCAAGGGGTAATTAGTTTTCATCTGCCTCGCCTTCCTGATGGTGGCGGGGCAGATGATTTTCAAGATGCTTTTTTTGTAGTGTCCTTAAGTCCGCTTTTTTCAGCTTTTTCTTTAGAGGCTCTACACAACTAAAACTATAAATGCACCCTCAGTGCCTGCCTCTTCATCTGCTCAAGAAGCGGAACGGATTTTGCTTGCTAAACAATTCAACAGTAAGCGCAAGGACTTCGATATGAAAAATCACAAGCCTGTGCATGGCGACATCGACCAGAAGTCGATCGATCGTCAGCTTCGCATCAACTGGATTCGCACTATCTTTGGCATTCTGCTCATGGGTGGTCTGTCTTTTGCGGGTCTGGTCCTTCTCGGTGTCAACCTCACGGTTGCCACTGTCATTCTCTTCGTCTTCACTGTGGCGATTCCGCTCTTTGGCTGGTGGAACAGCGCCAACCTGGTGCTCAAGATGATGCGCTGTCAGCGCCCCAACCTGAGCGACCCCGACCATGCGCGCCTGGTGCGACTGGTGGATGAACTCTATCCGGTTACCGGACTGACCACCAAGCCCCAGGTCTACATCTCACCGCTGCCCATTCCCAATGCCTTTGCCACCGGCCGTTCGCCCGCAAACTCTTTCATCGCCGCCACCGAAGGTCTCTTTCTGGTCGGTCTGGAAGATCGCGAAATCAAGGCCATTCTCGCCCACGAGCTGGCGCACGTGAAGAGCCGCGACGTGGCCATCACTTCGCTGGTGGCTGTGCTGGGCTCTCTCTTTTCGATTCTGCTTGCTGGTGCAGCACCGGGCATGTTCAATGCCTGCTTCAGCCACAAGTCGAACGACAAGGACGATGATCTGCTCGGCAAGCTCTCCAGCAAGGTGAAGCGCCAGAAGAAGCGTTTCGCCGACCCGGCCACTGCTGTCACCGGCTTCTTCATCACCCTGGTGGTCTTTTACATCATGAGCATTTTCGTCAAGCTGGTGACGCTCTTTGTCAGCCGCAGCCGCGAAAGTGCCGCCGATGTGCTTGCCGCCAACTGGACCCGCGACCCCTGCGCGCTGGCTACCGCTCTGCAGAAGATTGTCGACTGGATGAACCGCAACCGCGCGGCTCTTCAGCTCAAGATTCTGCTTGGCGGCATGGAGCCCCTGCTCTTCGTCAGCCTGCATGAAGGTGAAGAAGGGCTCGATCCCAAGCCGCCCCAGGGTCTGCTTGCCCGTCTGCGCAAGTGGATCGGCCACCTCGGCGACAACCACCCGCCGGTGGAAGACCGTGTGGCTCTGCTTGACGGTCTGGCCGGGTCCGCCTGCCCGCGCATGTCCGACATTCGCAAAGCCGAAGCGCAGAAGCGCCAGGAAGAGCGTCGTCGGCATGGGGCCCAGCATCGCGACAACGGCGACGAGAAGTAAAACTAGAAGTAATTCTAGAAGTAAAACAAGAACCTGAGAGAGACCGGGGCAATTGCTGATGAAGCAACCCCCGGTCTCTTTTTTTGCTTTAAGTTGTCAAGATGTGCCGAATATTTAGCCCAGCCCAGCCCGCACACCGGCTAAAGTCATATCAATCATGCTCTCAGCATATTTGCGCAAAGTCGCTTCGTTGAATGAAAGAGGATCTCGCGCCTTAAGCCTGTCGTAGGGGGGGAAGAGAGCGGCAAGAAGATAACAGACCAGTTCGGCTTGGAAGAGATAGTTTTTGGCGCCCTGAGCCAGGGGAATTTCTTTCTCTCCGGCGGCTTTCTCAAGCAGATAAGCGATTTGCAAAAATATAGCGCCTTGAAAATTGATGATCTCAGCCATTATTGCCGGATTAGCTGAAGCGATTACCTCGGGACTGTGCAGCTGACCATTGGCTATTGACCAATAAGACATGACATGGCCGTGCAAAAGTTCGCGCAGGATGCCGAGATAAGGCGGTTTAGCCTCTTTGACCAGCTTATTGATGCGTTCAAGCTCTTGGCTTGTAAACTGCTGTACCACAGCCACCAAAATAGCTTCCTTATTTTGAAACTCCAAATAGACCGAGCCCTTACTAATAGAAGCGCGCTCGGCAATGTCGTCCACTGTGGTTTTCTCAAAACCATAGTAGCCAAAGAGCCAGGTTGCCGCTGCCAGAATTTTTTCGCGTCTTGTCAGATTCATTTCTCCTCCATGACACATTTTACAATTAACGAATAAAGGATTGACTGAAAAGATCTTTTCGGTCAAACTTATAATCGTTCACTGCACTTGACCTGCCCGAATTGGCAGCTGGAGGATCTATGTATTCCAAAAATATGACCATTGGCATTAGCAGGCTCTTGAGCCCGGTATTTGCATTTGCCCTGGCCTATACACCCATGACTGAAGTATTGGCAAAATCTTGCTGTTCCAGTGGCGGCGGCGAAAAGGCTCAAGCCGCGGCAGAGAAAGACATTGTAGATACCGCCGTAGCAGCCGGTAAGTTCAATACCCTGGCCAAAGCTCTTGGTGTGGCCGGGCTGGTAGAGACACTCAAAGGCAAGGGTCCTTTCACAGTCTTTGCCCCCGATGATGATGCTTTTGCCAAAGTGTCGGCTGAAACACTGAACGGTCTTTTGGCAGACAAAGAAAAATTGACCAAAGTGCTCACCTATCATGTGGTCAATGGCGAAGTGCTGGCTAATAAAGTGGTGAAACTGAAGTCGGCCAAGACCCTTGAAGGCACCAGCGTGCCGATCAAAGTAGTGGACGGCAAAGTCTCAGTCGGCGAAGCCAATGTCACGGCAACCGATATCAAATGTGCAAACGGTGTCATCCATGTCATCGACAAGGTTTTGATTCCCTAACTATAGGAGCCGAAAAACCGGCGCTCGGCGCCGGTTTTTCTTTCTTTTTCAGCTTTTTCTAGCTTTAAAATCTAGACTGTGAATTAATGGCAGACACGGGAGCGAAATCATGGTTGTATTTCTTCGCTGGACCTACATACTAATTTTCTGCACCATGGTCGCCGTCACCATTTGGTCTGCCACGCAAGAAAATATAATGGCAATACCGCCAGTGGTGCTAAATGATGTCTGGTTCAAAGCAACATTGGTTGACGCTTATTTTGCCTTTTTCTTTTTCTTTCTTTGGGTCTGCCAGCGAGAAAAATCAGCGCTGGTGAAAGTGCTTATGTTTTTTGCCATTGCCGGTCTAGGCAATATCGCCATGTCGCTCTATGTACTGCGGGTGCTATTTCAGCTCAAACCAGGTGACGGCCTAAACGGTCTCTTCGCAAAACAATAAATAAATAAAGGTCCAGCGACAGGTCTTTTACCTGCCATTATTTTGCCTGTCATTATTTTAACAGCCATCTTTCGTGGTATGGAAGCCTAGGTGATACTCCATACCGACAAGAAAGTCGCAGCCATGCATGAAAGCAAAGCCCAGGCAGGGGCTATCAGTCAAACCATAAACTACGGCTTCAGCTCCACAATCTCTACTTTTGAGCGCCAGCCAAAGCTCGAGCTGGCCACTTCTTTGCGAGAAGCCCGTTACCCGTATTTCTTTGAGGGCAGGTTGGAAGAAGCCCACATGTTTGCTCGCTGCCTTCTCAGCCTGGCAAAAGTAGTGGAGACGCGCTTTTATATACCACCCAATCTTTTGCAGCGCCTTCTTTCCGAAAGAGATCCGGTAATCACGAGCGGCGCGGGAGCCCTGCGCTTTGAAGGTTTCAGCGCCTGCGCCAGCGCCTATTGCCGAGTGGACCTCTTGCCGCCTGCTTATGACGGCGAAATTATTGAGAAGGGCACCACTAATGTTGATTTCAATCCGCAAATGAAAGCCGCCTTAGCTGCCACTCTGCAGTCTGAAAGCTTAGAAATAGGGGTGGGTAAAGATGAATTCGTCTTGAAAAAAGGCAACGAGAAAACAGTCGAAAAGAAAGTAAAACTGCCCCTGAGATGGTTAAAGAGTTTTGTCGAGGTGCAGGCTTACCAAAAGCAGATGGAGAAAAGACTGACCGTTTCTAAAGTAGAAGCCTTGAACTTTCTGCGCAATCTGCCAAGCAATGCCAACAACCAGACAGTGTTTTTTATAGTGCCGGCCGGGCGGGGGCTGAGACTAAGTCAGACGGTGCAAAGCAGGCCAAGCGCCAACGGCGCCATAGCCACACCCATACAGATTGGCGGCTTAAAGCGCTTACAGCTGCTCAAAGATCTAGTGCCCTTGATTAAGCAAAGCCAAGCTTGCGCTCTTACTGTATACAGCAGCCCAGATGGACTAGCCAGCGAATGGCAAATAGATATGAAAGAAGGTCTGCGTTTCAGCCTGACCATGACCAGCCAGCCGTTTAGAGGCTTTTCGGGGGAAGGGCGAGTACTTGAGAATCTCACCGAAATAGAAGAAGAAAAACTGGCTTTGCTGCGTTCGGCACTACAATGGCGTCAATTTCTAAGCGAAGAGTCTTTGCAGCAAAGCTGCAATATGAACCATGATGCGTTGCAGAACGCGCTGGCCGCCCTGGGTAGCCGCGGTTTGGTGGGTTTTGATCTCAGTTCAAATAGTTACTTTCATCGCGAGCTGCCCTTTGATCTAAGCCTGGTCGAAAGCATGCACCCAAGGCTGAAAGCCGCCCACAAATTGGTGGCAACCGATGGGGTGAAGGTTCTGCCAAGCTTGGAGAGCAGAAAAGAAATACAACTGGAAGTGCGGGGCAGCGATGTCACCCATCTAGTAACAGGCTACGAAGAGAGCTGGCGTTGCACTTGTCAGTGGTTTAGCAAATATCAAGGCACAAGGGGCCTTTGCAAACACATTCTGGCAGCCAAACTAAGCCAAGCCCAAAAAGAGTCACAAGAACTAGAAGAGGAAGAAGTTCAAATTGAGCAGCTACCCTGAACCTGAAATAGAACAGTTTTTTCTCACTGCCACGGCGGCGCAAATCAAGAAGCAACGCCTTAACTGGGAATACTCCAAAAGTCTCACTTTTGAAGTAGCTAAAAAGATGCAGCCGGAAGCGCTGCAGATAGCTGTAGACGGTCTTTCTGGCAATGATCCGTTTTTCGTCAAAGAAGTGATCACCTTTATTGACGCTGGTCTTTGCCGGCAACCTCCGCAAGAAGTCTATGTGCAAGGCATCATTCGCCTGCATCAATACAACAAAGACGAGACTCTTACTTTCCTCAAGAAGTATAGATTTTTGGTGGAAAACGACCTCTGGCTGCTCTTTCAGTTTGAAGGCGGTCAAGAGTTGAGTTTAGCCGCCTATGACAAATTTTCGCGCGATGGACATAGATGGGAAGACATTTTGGACATTCTCTCGCAAGAGGGAGTTATGCCTAGAGCTAAAATGCTCAAAGCCAGTCTGGAAGCACTCAATCGCGGTTTCATTCAGTTTAGGGCGTCTTGGTTCTCGCGCTTTCACGAAAGGCTAAAGCCAAGCCCGGCTGAACGAATAGAGTTACTAGACGACTATTTGTCCCTTTTAGCAAGCCCTGTGCCGCCTACTGTTTCTTTTGCCCTGGCGGCTTTGAATGAAATCGAAAAAGCCAAACTGAAGCCCCTAGAGGCTGAGAGACTCTTTCCGAATATTCAACCGGCTCTTATGGCAGCCAGCAAAACCACAGCCCAGGGAGCCCTCGCTCTCATAGAAAAGGCAGCGGCAAGAGAACCCCAGATGCGCCCGCAGGCGCTGCAAATAGCCGCATCAGCTCTTAGTCATCAAAATACCGATGTGCAAAAGAGCCTCTTAAAGTTTATGAAAGCCAACCAGGCTCTCATTGCAGTCGACCCTGCCCTGCAAAACGCCATTAAAGAAAACTTGGACTTTGTAAGCCCAGCCTTGCAAAAAGACTTTGCGGCCTTGGCTGGTGCACAAACAGCTGTAGCCAAGTCTGAGGGCAAAGCCGCTGCATCTAATGCTGCTGCTTTAGAAAATGCAGCCGAGAAAATCTCTGTTGAAGATATTTCTATTGAGTACTTAGCGGCTGACAGCCTCTCATATCACCAAGGTGAAGCCATCGCCACTATAGGAGATGCTCAAACATGGCTCGAATCGACACTAGCCTTTATTGAAGCGCCTTTCGACGTTGTGCAAGCCGAAAGAATCATACAAGCGGTTGCGCTTGGCCGGGTGCAGGCTTTGCACAATATTAACGGTGCATCAGCCGGCAGTACTAGTGAAGCCAAAACAGCCAAGCCCCTAATAAAGCGACTGCAAAAGCTAATTGAGCGAAGAGTCCAACGTTACGAATATGGCGCGCCATTCTGGGTTCTCACCTTCCTACTCCACTTTTTAGGCGGTGCAGAGATAGCCAACGCCGTGGACTATTTTAACAAGTTCAGTCAAGTCAAAATCGGCAAAGAAACAACTCTTGATGGCGCCGATATCTTCAAGGGTCGCCTTCTTTCAATTCTATTGCGCCTTACCGAAGGACAGTCACTAGACCCGCTCAAAGCCGAAACCACAGGCGGCTTCACAAACATCGATGCCATAATCGATAACCTCAAGCAATTACCGGCAAAAGCAGACTATGTCTGCGCCGCAAGCATAGAAAAACTGCAACCATATTTAGTACTGGCTCGTCTGCCTTGGACAGAGCACGAAAAACTGCTTAGCCGCCTGCAAATTGAAAAACTGAAAGCGCCTCTCGCTCTTGAGCTTGAAAATGCCCTTGCGGTAATGCTTGCCGTCGAGAGGAAATATCAGTCGGCCGACGGGCTTGAGAGAGATATGCTGGTCGTCAAAGAACTTGCCCAAGACAGTAGTTGCCCTTTTGCAGCCCTGACAAAAGCTATCAAACAGCCTACCTATAGTATCGAAACACTCGACCTGACTGCCTTTACTATGCCGACTCTGAGCGCCTTCTTCTTTGACGAGGGGGCGAAAGAATGCAAGAGAATAGTGAAATGGAGCGAGGTGTCCGACCTTTCAAAGGCTGCTTATTTTCACCCACTGGCTAAGGGGCTGGCCCCTTATAGTGAAAGAGCCCACTTTCTTTTGACCGTCGGTCTTTTGCAAAGCATGCCAGAGTTGAGAGCGCTTACCTGCGACTGCTTAGTCGATGCCATTGATCGACAAAGTTTGCAAACCCAAATAATTGGCGCCAAACTAGGTCTATTGCTGTACAGCGACATCAGTATGCCCAAACGAGCCGCAACCCTGTTGGAAGAAGTGGCTCGCACGAGCCCCTTGCATAACGAGGCAGTGAGACAAATATTGCAATTTAGTTTGGACCGATGCCAATTTGAAGCCAATGAAAAATCTGATGGTGATAAAGCCCTCCCCCGTGATCTGGCAGCCATTCTGGAGCTTTACTTAAACTGTTCTATAAGGGCAAATAAGCCGGTTGAATCGCCAGTTTGTCGGGCTTTTCTTGAAGGTTTGAGCGGCACAAAGAAAAGTAGTGCTAAGAGTCAAGGAGCAAACGACACGAAGAGCACGAAAACAGTCAAAGGCGGCAAAGCCAAAGAAATAGCCAAAGACCTGCTCGCTCTCACTTAGAAAGGCTTGCGCCGCTGCCGAAACTAATGCTTGATACTCTTCAAATAATCGACTAGAGAGTCGACTTGCTCTTTTGCCAAAGGACCACCGGCTTTGTCTAAAAAGCCCGGCATAGACCGGTGTGTCTTGCTGCCAAAACTAATCACTTCTCTTAGTCTGGCTATCTGTGCCGGCGTGTTGAATGAGAGCGCTTCGAGTTCTGGTCCTACCAAAATCTTGCTTTCTTTCTGCACACGATGACACATGGCGCAATCAGCCTCGAATAGCTCTTTGCCGAAAGCCCCAACCCCCATATCAACATGGCAATGGGCGCATTTCTCGTCGGTGAATATCTTGGCACGGCCGCCTTCGGTCATATTACCCGCAGTGTGCAAATTTTCGACGTCAACCTGCATGTTTAGGGCGCCAAAACTAAAGTCTGGATCGTTTGACGCAAAACGAATCTGCTTGGTGACCGCGCCTTGCTTCATGGTTGTATCAATATGAACAGTCAACCGCGAAGACTTGCCGGGGGGAATTTCAGCAGTCTTCCAAGATAAATCGGTGCAGCCGCAATCGCTTTTGACATCAAAAATGCGCAAGGGCTTCAGTCCGTCGTTAAAGAAAGTGAAATCAGCAACGAGATCTTTGCCTTCTGCCACATGTCCGAGATTCTTACTTAAGGCGTCTAATCTAAGCACTGCCTTGTTTTTGGTTTGATAAAAAAAGAGGGCATAGGCCAAGAGGCTGATAACCAAAAGCCCCAACCCAAGAGTCAAAGCCTTTCTGCTTTTCATGGCGACCTTTCCTAGCTTTTAGCGCTTCCAATACTTGCTTGAATTGTCCTCTGCGTCCATCCAGTTCTCGGGCTCGGGAGGTCCCTCGCGCTTGCGATACTCGGGGCTCCAAAGCTGAGCATAAACCGAAACATCTTCTCTGGAAATACCCAGACTGCTCTCGTGTTCATCGCTTTCGCCATCGGGGAAAGCATTGCAAATGGCATCGTAACGCATGATCAGCTCATTCAAGACATGTGCGCCTTCTTCATCACCAGAGGCAATGAAGCGCACCCGGGCGGCTTCCAGCTCAGCCAGTGTGAGGCGACCATCGCGCTCGCCCACCGAGCGCTCAACCAAGTCGATGTCATTCCACCTTTCTCTAAGAAAAGGCATGATTGTCTGGGTGAGAAGAGTGTATTCGTCTTGGAACATCGAAAAAGAAGGGAACCCAAAAACCAACTCTAGTGACTACCTGTTCTAGATTCTACAACTTCTAGATTAGACCGTCATTCAGTCTTTCTTGACATTGTTTTTCGGCTTGGTCGAATACTAAACTTCTGCTAAACTTCTTGCTTATGACTATGACAACGCAATGTACCCAGGAAGCCCTTTCATTCACTATTGTGTGCGACGAAAGATGCTCGGTCGTGCGCAGTCTGGCTGCTGTTTTGCGGGTCTGGGACTACCGCCGTCATTTCATTTTTATCGACCGGCAGTCTCAAGACCGGCTCGATGAAAAGCTTATATCTGACCTTGACGAGAGCCGCTGGAGTCTATTTCTTATAGATGAGCAGAATGACCGCTGGTACGGTCCCGACGCCATTCCAATCATTCTAAAAAATCTGCCATTTGGCAAATGTGCCTGTGTTTTCTATATTTTGCCCGGCACTATGGCTTTGACCAGGGCTGCCTATGCCATTATTTCGCAAAGCCGCCAGTTGCTTAAAAAGAAGCTGGTAACAGCCTAAAACAAGCATTTAGATCACTACAACCCGAGACAGTCTTTTACTTTTTTATCAAGCAGCTCACTCAGGTAGGGAACGCCCAGAGCTCCCGCCAAGCCTTGATCGAGAGAGAAAACCAGGGGAGCGGCAGGGGCATTCGTCTTAGTCTGATAAAGCGGCGGAAACTTCTCCACCGCCCCCATGATGCTACGCAAAAGAGCCATTGGTTCGGCATGTTCGCCGCTGACGCGATCGTACTGAAAGCCGCCTTCGGTGAAGATAATCAGATCGGGTCTGAGCACCGACACCAGAAATGCAGACCGGTCCAAGGGGCGAGGCCCAAAGTCTGCCACGATGTGCGCCTGCTCGTCATCGATATTGAGAAATGAACACAAAATCTCAGACACACCAACACGCCAATCAACATAAAAACAATCGGGACCACATAACCTACCGGCCGCATCGTCTTCAAACTCATCAGCAGGACTAAAGTTAGGCGGAGCCGCCCCCACCGCTGCAAAAGAAGCGGAAGCAGGCATAATTGTCTGACCACTCTCGAAAATAGACCGGCTTAAGGCTAGTGCCGACTTAGACTGTTCAGCACTGCCGCCGGCACTTTCGGCAATTACAAGAGTAAGCTTCTTTCTAAGACGTTTGCGCCAATTTGCCGCCAAGCGACCAAGCGCCTCTTGTGTATCATCAACAGCAATGAGGGGAAAGCCGGTGCTGCCTATAGCATAACTAGCTCGGTCTTCCACTATGCAGCCTAGAGCGCCGCCACAAAAGGCATCGCCTAAAAAATCATGACCATCGAAGTTCCTGCCGGGCAAAGCCACAAACCAAGAGCCTTCCAGGTTTTGCCTGGTATCGACGGCTATAGTTGCGGCCTCGTCTGGAACCATACCCTGAGCCATGCGGCCGTGGGTAAGCTCAATAATCTCGTCTGCCGAATACTGAGCCGACACTTAGCCCTGCGTGCCACTTCCCGAAACGTTGGGAATCTTCAGCTCCGGATCGGTCTTTTTGCGATCATCTAAAGCTTTCTGCAAAAGTCTTGTGGCAAAACTGCCGGTATTACGTTGAGCCCTTGCGCTATCAGTCGGCGAAACTGCGGTCTGCCCTTCGCTCTCGACAACAACAGGTGGAGTTACTGTGGTGGTCATTGATTTTCCTCCGCCGCCAATTTACTGGGCTTCCTGTGTCTTTGCCATGTATTTCTGAGAACACAAGCAAAACCAACTGCACACTGGCAATCGACCGCTAAGTCTAGCCCAGGCGCATCTCTATTGGCAACCCCGAAAAGCTCATAATAAGCTCTTTTTAAGTCTTTGCTTAAATTAGAGAGAAGCGCCTTCTCAGCATGGCAAAATTGGCTAAGGCATACCAGATAATGGTCTATTTATGAAAGAAAGCAAGAGCAGAGCTTTAGAAACCAAGCTTGGCAACGAGTTTCTCACCGAATTGACGACAGAGCCGGCTTTGGCAGCCTGGCGGCAAAGACGCCACTTAATCAACGCCTCAGACCTGAGCCTAGACGAATTGAGCTTGCAGCTGGCTCTGGTAGGTCTCTATAAAAGGCACCAAGCCCATCTCGCCGCACCACTGGCGGTGCTAGCCGACAAGACCATAGCAACTCTCTTTTACGAAAATTCTACCCGCACCAAATCTTCTTTCGACCTCGCCGCCCGCAAACTAGGGGCGACAGTCTTGCATCTAGATGTGAAAACGTCTTCTGTGGCAAAAGGCGAAACCTTGCTGGACACAGCCCTCAATCTCTCTTCGATGGGCGTCAATGCCGTAGTGATGCGACACATCCAGGCGGGCGCCCCCGACCAGCTGGCCCAAGCTCTAGACCAGACACTGCCCGCAGTGAAAGACCCGGCAAGACCCAAGGCAATGTCGGTGCTCAATGCCGGCGACGGCAACAAATCTCACCCCTCGCAAGGCTTGCTCGATCTCTTTACTATTTTAGAAAAACTTGACCGTCTGCCTGCTTTTGCCGCAAGCTCAATAGATAAATCAGTAAAGGGCAAGCTCAATAGCAACACTTTGAGCGACATCAAGATAGCCATAGTGGGCGACATTCTGCATAGCAGAGTGGCGAGATCAGACTTTCAACTCTTGAGCAAACTAGGTTGCTCTGTGCATTTCGCCGGGCCCGAAACTCTTTTGCCCAAAAGCCTAGTGACCGAATTAGGCGGCAGCCATCACCACAACTTAAAAGACGCCCTGAGCGATGCCGATTTTATCGTCGCTCTGCGCATTCAACTGGAAAGACAAGAACAAGGGCTGATCAAAATAGACGACTATGTGAAAGAGTTTCAGCTCGATCACCAAAAGCTAAAGCTATGCAAACCCGAAGTCAAACTATTGCACCCCGGCCCTGTCAATCGAGGCATAGAAATCACCGAAGACCTAGCCGACGATCAAGACATTTCGCTTATTTTGAGCCAGGTAACCAACGGTGTTCTCACTCGTATGGCAGCCCTAACGCTTTTGCTTGGTTCAGAGAGCCCTTAACTTATGACCGAAACTGCCGCCGAGCGAGAAGAAAGAAGTGATGGCGCCGCAAGCTTGCTAAAGCGCAGCGGCCGCTATTTCATCATAATTATCTTTGCCCTGGTGGCACTGGCAGTGATAATCTATCCCCTGCAGCATGTCATTACCCTGGGGCGATACCAACACTGGGGATTATCAATTACTTGCCTGGGCGTAGGCTATCTTTTGCAAGTAATCTGGTCCTGGAAAGAATACACAAAGTGGGCAAGAATCAGCTATTTCACCACTGCCGTCTATTTCTTGTTCGTCGGTTTCACCTTTTATTCGAACCCCTGGCTAGACACTAGAATGTCTTTGCAAACAGACAGACAAGCAGCGCTCAGACAACTCTTGGTGGTTGCCTATTTTGTCATGAGCCTGGTGCTTTCAGGTGTTTGGATGAAATGGATCAGAGCAGAAGCAAAAATGCAGAAAAATAAAGCAAAGTAGTTAGAACTATGACTGAACAAGAACAAAATCGAGAGCAAGACCAAGAAAAACCAAAGGCCAAGAACAAGCTAATCTTGATGGTGGGCATACCAGGCTCGGGCAAAACCACTTTATCAAAGAGAGTGGTGGACAAGGGCTTTCACTATATGAATGCCGACTCTATACGATTAGAACTGTATGGCGACGAAAAGACCCAGGGCGACCCCTCTGAAGTATTCGCCATCTTTTTTGCCCGGTTGGAAGAAGCGATGAAAATCGGCAAAAGTATCGTCATCGACAATACCAATATAAACTCCAAACAGCGCAAGCCGATTTTAGACCGCGCCCAGCAATTCGGCTATGAAGATGTGCAACTGTGGTTTTTAGATGTGCCTCTCGAAATTTGTTTAGAACGCAATCGCAACCGCGACCGTGCCGTCGAAGACGAAATAGTGCGCAATATGTATAACTCAATCAATTCGGGCGGACGCCCCAAGCGCACCGAAGGCAAAGTGATTGTGATCAAACCCAGCGCCGACGGCAAAGACTATCTCTTCTTCCCACAAAACTAACAATCAACATTCAACTAAAGCCGAGGAAACTGTGAACCACTCTTATTTGAACCAGTCTGATCCGAACCAAACAGCACAAAGATTTTCATTAGCCGCAAAATCACTTGCTGCAAAATCAGTTGCCTTAAGCGCACTTACCCTCGGAACAGTGGCTCTCAGCCTGTTTTTAGCTTGTCAGCCTGTGACTGCCAAAGCTAAGGCCGACCCGGCCCAAACAAAAGTCGAAGCAGCAAAATCCAAGAACACTAAAAAGATCACTAAAAACAGCACCTCAGCAAGTCAAGATCGCCAGGCTGCCCAGCGCGAAAAAACGCTCACAGCAGTAGCCGAGCGCATTATGAAAAAATGGAACATACCGGCATGTCAGATTGCAGTCGGAAAAGACGGCAAAATAATTGAAAGCCGTGCTTTTGGTTTTTGCGACAAAGAGTTGAAAACAAAAACCACAACCGACAATGTTTTTCGCATCGCCTCGGTAAGCAAAGTATTTACCGCCGCAGCTGTGCACAAACTTATTGAAGACGGCAAACTAAAATATGACGATAAAGCCTGGACTTACATAAGCAATCTCAAACCTACCTATGGCGAAAACAACATCGACCCCCGATGGAAACAAGTCACCATAGGACAACTGCTTACTCATTCGGGCGGCTGGACCCTAGAAAACGGCGAGCCCCAGCGCATTTATGCCAGACTGGCTGCCGATGCCGCCGGCGAATCACGCCCAGCCTGCCCCAGCGCCCTAGTACGTTATATGATGGGCAAACCCTTGCAATACGACCCCGGCACAAAGTCGGTTTACTCAAACTTTGGCTTTAACGTCTTGGGCAGGGTGATTGAGCAGGCAAGCGGCAAACACTATTTCGACTATGTAAGAGCCAACCTCTTGAGCCCGTCAGGCATCGAAGACATCAACCTAGGGCGCACCGCCCGCCGCCACGCCAGACTAAACGAAGTCTATTATTTTGCAGGCAAGAATAGCCCCGATGTCTGGTCGCTAATCGATGAAGATGCCGAAGTGGCTGATTTTGCCTATGGCGGCGATGCTGCCATCGAGAGCATGGACGCTCATGGAGGCTTGGTCTCATCGGCGGAAAGTTTGGTAAAGTTCGGCATGGCTTTAAACGGCTATGACAAGACAGCAGCTGACGGCAGCAACAGCCGAGTCGCCCTTATCAAAGCCGAAACATTGCAGTCGATGCTCAAGCCGACAAATTTCAAATGCGAAGGCAAAAATACTGTGCGCGCCTATGGTGTCGTAGTTAATACCGCCCGCAAACCCACCTTTAAGTGGTCGCACGCCGGTGCACTTTGCGGCACAAGCTCGCTATTGATTTCGTTGCCAGATAATACTGTAATTGCCTATACAGCCAATCATCTGCCCGACGACCTGGTGGGCTATTTCACCGAGTTGCAAAACTCGCTTCTAACTGAAGTATCAAGCAAACGCTATGTTGTTGGCGGCAAAACAAAGCCTAAACCATAAGCCATATACCATAAATCAGAAAGGCGGCTCAGCGCACTACTTCCACTGACGAAACGGCATGGGTGGCTACTGCTTCCGATACACTACCCAGCAAGAAGCGTTCGATACCGCGGCGCCCGTGACTGCCCATCATGACTAGATCGGCGGGCCAAGACTTTGCCTCTTGCAAGATTTCTTCTCTGGCTTCGCCCACCACTACCTTAAACTCAGCCACAGCTTCGCCGTAAGAGCTATTCAATTTGCCCACCAAAGGCTTGAGCCACTCTTCGGCACCGGCAAGTTTAGCCTCATAATAGCCCTTAATTGTCGCCGAAAACTCAGCTTCGGGATCAAGCAAAAGACCAGGATCTATCTCGGGCACAACATGGAAGACTCTGAACTTAGTTTTTGCCGACCAAGGCAAGGCAAGAACATGGTCTATGAGCCTGTCGCTATATTGCGAATCGTCGACGGCAAGCAAAACGTTGCCGCCTGAAGGTTCAGAAGCAGCCGAAGCATCTCTGATTATGCGCACCGAACAGGGAGCATGGTGCATAACCGCGCGCGAAACGCTGCCCAAGACCAGCTCGGAAAGCCCGGTGCGTCCATGCGAACCAACAACAATAAGATCTGCGCCGAAAGCTTTTGCCTCTCGCAAAATCTCGTCGATGGCATAGCCGTCAAGCAGTACGCCTGAAACTGTAGAGTCTTTGTGAGTGTCTTTCAACTTAGCAACTGTATCGTCTATAAGTTTTTGGGCGGCCTTGATCTCGCGCTCTTTCACGTCTTCTATAGATGGAAAAGGCTCAAAGAAATCGACCACAGATACCACTTTTAGCTCGGTGCCGAAAGGACAACGGAAGTCTAAGAACTGACCAATCGCCCTTTGCGATATTTCTGAGCCGTCGACTGCAAACAAGATTTTCATGCTAATACGCCCTAATATTTGACAGGCCTAAACTTAGAACAATAGTCCTCCAACTTCAATCAATCTTTGGAATGGTTTTCTTTAAACCTGAAAGAAATGCCGGCTCTTTCGCTTAGTCGAGCTTAGTATCCCAGGGCAACTTTACCCAAGGACTGGTCGGTAAATGCAAAAGACGAACCATTGCTTCATCGGTTTTTTCCCGACCGTTCTCATATTCGGTCTTACTCCAAAAATTCCGCCCCACCAAATATTCTTGGCCCAATTGCTGCCAACTGGTGTAATTAGCTTGCAGTTTTCTGGCATAGGGCATCATCATGCTGTAGCACTCGTCTTCAGTCAAAAAACCGACATCATAACCCCAGCGAATCAAACAAATATTGCGGCACAGATCCCAAGCCATCAGACCTCTATCGCCAAACTGCTTGCCATATGCTTCAACAAGCTCTACGCGATTGCTTGCTTCCTCAGCATCTCTATCCAGAATAGTTTCTTGCCAGGTAAGCTTTTGACCTTGCTTACTGTCCAGCATTCTTTTAATCCGAAACCAGCTTCGATTATGCCCGCCTGTTTCTTGTTGCTTCAGGGTATCAAGCAAGTCTTGGCGAGAATGTATCCCCCACCAGGAAACCAATCTACTCTTCTCCTCTTCCGAATGTTCCGGCGAAGGAATGCCTCCACGCAGAGAATGCAAGCCCCTGCGGTTCTGAGAGAACAAAACCGCCGAACAAGCTATAGCCCATTGATACTTCATTTCTTTAGGCGCGTGCTCAAAATCATACTTCCTTTCTTGTACTACTTTGAGCCACTTTTCACTACTCTTAGCCCCATCAGAAAGCTGCTTTTGCTTAGCAAGGTCTATCGAGCGCAACAAGGCTTGGGCGGCTTGGTCAAAATCTTCCATGTCTAAACGGGCTCTGCCAAGCCAATAATAGTAATGACCGTCTCTGCCGTCATTTTGTTTAATCGCCTCGGCAAAATCGAGCGCTGCTTTGTCTGGTTGATAGACGTCTAAAAAATGCCTGCCGCGATAGCAGTAATAAACGGCTTTCCTATCGGTTACTGAAATCGCCTTGGCATAATCGGCTAAAGCTTCACTTTCTCGATGTAAGGCAGCCAGAGCGTCAGCACGCTCAGCATAAGCCGATGCAAAGCTTGGGTCTTTGCTTATGGCCACACTAGCGTCTTTGATTGCTTTCTCCCATTCTTTCTTGTGATTATAGGCTCTGGCCCGACAGAGCCAATGCACTGGCCCCGGCCCCAGCAACATAGCCACGCTATAGTCTGTAATAGCTTTGTCGTAAAGACCTAAGCTTGAATAAGCATTACCCCTGTCATGATAAGCCACTTCCAGTTGGGGATTTTTGCTTAGAGCCTTCGAAAAGAAATCAACCGCCTCTTTATTGCGACTCTCAAGAAGACAGAGTTCGGCTTTGCAAAATTCGGCTTCTGCACTATTAGGGTCTTTCGAAATAATATCGTGATAAATTCTTCGCGCCTTTTCAGGATCACCGCTTTCGCTTGCCCCTATGGCTTCATTGACCTGAGGTCTATAAATCTCGGGCGTCAAAGAAGGAGGCGGCATCGTCACTACAGCCGGGTCGTCTGAACCAAGAATGGAATTGGCACCGCAACCCTGCAAGCCATTGCTGAAAAGAAAAGCAAAGACGATCAAGAAAGCCTTCTCTCTGGTCATGCAACACCTACCAAACTGTTTACCGCCTGCTTATAATCTGCCCAATCTGGTTATAACTAAGTTATGCATCCTGGCAAGGCGAAAATCGTGCAATCAAACGCATCGACCCTAGTGCAAAGACCTACAGATTATACCGGAGCTTCGCTCGCCGGCATGCTTGTTTTAGTCGGCGTAGCCTATTCGCTGCCTTTTGCTCTTTATCCAAGCTCGCATCAAGCCAACGGACCAACTAGCCCAGAGATACTAAATCTGCATTTCGTAGTGGCCTGGATGGGTTTGGCGCATTTTATCTATGCCTATCGCGGGCAAGCTATTTCGCTGCTCAAAACCAAACAAAAGATATTGCCCTTTCTAAGCCTGCTTGTTCTGGGAGCAGCAATACTAGTAGCATTGCGACATTGGCAGGGCTATATGTATTTTAGTTTTGCCATGTGGATTTACTTTCTGCCGCATTTTGTCAAAGCAGAACTCTTCTTTTCGCAAAAACTAAATGGCGACTCATTAGCGGAAATATCTAGCGATGCACGGGTTTATCTATTCCCGGCAATCGCCTTCACTTTCTTCACTTTCGCTTTATTTGCACCTATTGAAATTATCAGCAATCGCTGGAATGTTCTCGCGCTCGCTCTAATCACACTGGCAAGCGGTATGGCGCTTAGACTCAAGGATCAGTTGAAAGATCCGCGGCTTTCAAAATATGCTTTGCTGGCAATTTTTCTCATAGCCGAAGGCATGGTCTGGGCTACTTATCGAAAATATATGGTCTTTCAATTTCAACAGGGCGTCTATGTTTTTCACATAGCAATGGCTAGTTTTTATCACTATTTGAGATCTTACGACTTTGCCAATCTAACTAGCCATGCCGCAACAAAGCGCTCGCCGCTGAATGCAAAAGAAAATAGCGCAGATGAACAGAAGCCTAATGAAACAAAGGCGCTCGAAGCAAAGCTGCTCGAAGCAAAGCTGGATGAAGCAAAGCCGCAAACGACAAAGAATGTATCGCTGTGGCCTGGAATCGTTGCCGTCAATTTAGCGGTAATTGCTCTTGGATATTTGCTTAGCAACGAATGGCCAGAGGCGCCCAGCAAGTACATCTTCGATGTTTCTTACTTTACCTTTTGGGTTGGGCTGCACCAATATGCAAGCGATGTTTTTAACTGGTTGAAAAAACAGCGGGCTTGATGAAGAATCAGTGAAGGACCAGCTGGACTCTAGTGCGAAATCAGAGTAAAAATCATGGATACTGACCTTATAGCCAACCCTCCGGAGCAAACGAATGTGCTTAAGACAATGATAGGTCTTAAGGTGGAGCAAGCTGAACGGTACTCGGAAACCCAAAGCACCTGTTTTCAGTTCTCCGGAGCATATCTAGGCATATTTGGTGAAATGACCATACAACCGCCTGAAGCGCAGCTTCTTGATTTTATCGGTGACACTATTACCGCCTATGACGATGATGACCCAGCTTGCGTTGAGATTAGATTCAATTCCGGTAAGATTCTCTACTTCAATATTCTAGGAAGCAAAGACGATCCCGCACCAGAGCAAATCATTTACTCCAATCTTAATACCTCACCGCCTCTTCCGATTGTAGTTGCTCAAATATCCGACTTCAATGTACCGGATGAAAGATAGTCCTATCCCCAATGATGGACCGGCAGAGAGTGAGGCATCTTGTGGTCCGGTGCTCCACATGAAGGGTTACAGTTCGATATCCATCCGCCGGAACATAACTCTCTTGCGGCATCTTGAGGTATCCTAAGCTAATCAGCTGCAGGTCCGATAACGCCCAAACTGTTTCATCGAAGGATCCACAATCAGAGGATCTTTTCATTCTCAGGGTTGACCTTTCTAACGACATCAAGGCAAAGCATTCGATCCTCACCATTCGGATACTCAACACATAGAAGAATGCCGAGATGGTCATGATAAGTGGCAATTCGATAAATCTGACCAACACCAAAAGTTCGGTGTTCTACATAATCGCCAATATCTACGACATCGCCATCGGGGAGCGCTACTGGCTCCTTGAGCAGTTCTGGCAGCTCTAAAATAATCTCAATCGGTGAGTCATCGGACACCACTGTAATACCTCACTTGCCCAACTTAAAGTAAATTCTGGGAATTATGGAATTGTCTTCAAAACGCGGTAAATTCCTGAACCAGCCGCGCACTTGTGTGCAGAAGGCACAGCCTGAAGTACCTTCAAGCATAGACTGGCAAAGGGTTTACGTGCTTGCGTACAAGCTCTTCGATACTGATGCCGGACTCCTGTTTCTTGAAGATGGCGACCCTTTGCAATTCAGCGAATTTACTCTTGCGCATTTGACTGGTCTCCTTTCTAGGTTCTAGTTTAAGCGCAGATGTCATCTTTGCAACGGCTCAACTTTTGGAGTTAAGGCCAAGCTTGTCTAGCCACCAAAAGTAGACTTCAGTCATAGTAACGCTTCACAAGTGGATAAATGGGCGCCGTCAGTATTCCTTGGGATGAACAGATTCACTTCTTCTGCAACCTTACCAACTTCAAGCCATTTGTCCAGGTCCGAAAATAACTGCTAGATAGTGTGTTCGGCGTCAACTTAGTTCTCGCCTAGGCTTCGTAATTTTCTGGTAGTCTACTAAACTTGGGACAGGTCAAACAAGGTTCGTTGAGGATAACTGTGGATGTAATGAGGAAATGGTGGTTCGAGTGGGAGCAGTGTAGATACTGCTTCCGCCGTGGAGATATCGAAACGGCGGTCAAGCACGGCGAAACTGCGCTCACACTCGCTATGGATCCGATTTATCGTGCGGTTACTTTGATGACTCTGGCGCGCATTGAGGTTGATTCCGATAACTTTGAGCAGGCGAGCAACCATTTACAAGAGGCTGCCAGATGCTTGTCGAATGCTTCCTGCAACACAGACTACGGCATTAAACCCTTGAGCATGGAATTGTCAGAGCAAAATATCGAGCATATCGAGTCTCTTGTGTTACAGCGATTTGATAGCGGATATATGATTGATAACAGTTCCGAAAATCCTCGTCTACTTCACTGCCCTGGCGGACGCCTGCCCGATATGCCTTACGCTCCTTTCCTTCAATTTCTCGCATTGTATTACCTCAAACTCGGCAATGAGCCACAAGCGAGGTATTATGCCAAGGAAGCAGAAAGCATAATATCCGGTACGATCGGACCGAACGGTGGACTTTGGCAGTAGAGAGCAGCAACAACAAACACCAGGACGAGGCTAACCCGCGTTTTTCAGTCTAAACGACCAGTAGTATCACCTAGTAGAGGCTGTTTGCTAGTTCGCGAGCGGCTTAAGATACTTGGAATATTTGAGCAATTCAGCAACTCAAAGTTCGGGTCTTGTCACTTCGATCGTTCCTTTAGCGATCGGCAAGTGTACAGATTTGAGATCGTCGGAGGTTCTGATTGAGGCCATCGGTGATTTTTATAGCATACTAATGAGACTATCGACCCACGGCCGGCTCACTCTAATGGCAACTGGCCGTATTTTGATTGAGATTGCCGCCACTGCTCTTGGTGGCGCTCCTTCTGTGAGACAGGCGTTCAGTTTTCTTACAGTAGAGGATTCTTTGCGGTCCCGAACCATGAATGGGATTCTTGGGAGTTAAAGACCGGGCAAAGACGGTCGAAAGAGCTCTAGAGAGCCGACAAGTTTCCAGACAGCAAACAATTTCCAAAGAAGGGGCGCCACCATAACCAATGGCACCCTTCCTTTGCTTGTTGTTCTGTGTCCGCTCGCAGGGTGCGATACGAAGGCGGACAAATTAATGGAAGAAATCTTCCCCGGGACATACCACTCCCGGTCCTTGCGCAAGAGAACTCACCGACTTCACCCGCGGTGGCAGTAAGTGACAAACCCGCCGTAAGGAGGGTGCGAAAGACTTAATGCGCTCAGCCTCAACTGGGCAAAGAGCCAAGATCATCAGGGAATAGTTGAGAATTCCGAAGGGCAATCCGCCTTATGTTATGCTGAGTTTGTTTGGTAACTTTCTTACAGGGTCGCAAGTATGCCAAATAGGTTCAAGAAACCGCTGTTTGAGAAGCTGAAAGTGTTATTTGCTGAAGCTGGCTTCGATACATCAAATGCGAATAGGAAAAGAGTTGTATATACTCTCAGCCTTGGCAAAGACATGACCGGAGTGGTGGAACTCGAATTTCAGGTTTATTTTGGAAAGCTCCTTGTACGATATAGTTTCGGAATAGTTTTTGAAGAAGTAAATAGACTAATTCTTAAGCTTTTTCCGGACGACGAAGAGATCAGTGATTGGTTCAAAGAAAACCCTTTTGACATGACTATTGGCATGACCAGCACTGAATATCGTAGCTGGATTGATAAATTTCTCGATCCGTGTCCCGTTATCGACTCTGAGAAAAAACTATCAAACTTTCTAAATGAAACCAAGAAATTAATTCCTGAAAAAATAATGCCTTTTTTTCGAGATAGTGCATCAATCCAAGCAGCATCTAAAAGGTATCGAAAAATTTTGGGATTTAGTGTCAAGATGGTAGTTGTGCATCTTTTGAGCGAAGAGTACGACCTTGCTGAGTCGGTAATTAGAAATGGATTTCTCCGAGCTCGCAGTCCCTCCACGGTCGCGCAAGGAGAAAAACTTCTCGAGTTGCTCTCAAGTTTGAGAGCTGGAAACCCCATGCCGTAAAGGGACTAATCACTCCTTAGCCTAGGTCTTAGAACCTATTTGATGGGTTGAGGTCTTCCTAAGCTTTCCAAAAGTTTCACCTTGAGAATACCTGGGCGAAATCGTGCATGCTGATGTCCTTTAGGATGATCGAATTTACCACCGGCAGCGTCACCTTTGACCTTACCCCCATAAGTTGAGCCTTCTCAAAGGTGATCTCACCTGGAGCGCCAGTAGTCAGCCGGAATTATCGGCCGCCATAGTCAAAGTACGCGCTCTACTCCGTTTTTCTTTTTGAGTATCTTGCCACATTTGAAGAACCTCTTCAAAGCCTCACATCTCTACCGAAGCCTTTGAATCTCTTTGGATTTAGCTGGGTGTAGAGAACGGTATGTTGAAAATTTTTATGCCCCATTTGACTTTGAATAGCCCTAGTATCGATGCCTTCGTAAGCGAGCTGGTAGCCCTTGCCGTGACGAAGAATATGCGGGTGCACGCCGAGTTCTAGACCAGCCCCTAGACCGGCTCCATTTGTTTAATGGCGTTCGTGGTGAGCTGACCCTGGCGCTCTGATAGTTGAAATACGCCGACCAGCGAGCACATTTCAGCAAAATGCTCGTCAGAGACTTCTGAATGCTAGCATTGCACAAATAGCTAATTACAGTATGCTTGACTGACAAGCAATGCGGGCATGAAAAATGCAGGAGCAAAAGCATGCAGCAGCGAAAAGTAATGCACAATCTCAGACTCTTACTTTCTTCTTTACTTTCTATAGCGCTGAGCGGCAGTGCGCTTTGTCAAAGCAGCGAGCAGCAAAAGTTTTCACCTAACAATAAGTTGAAAGCACAAATTGAAGACGGCAGGATCTATATCAAAGATAGAAACAATACGGCGATATCGCAGTTTTTACCAGACGATTCAAACAGATTGGGCGGCAGTATCATCAACCTTGACTGGATAGACAATCAAAGATTAGGCATCGAAAGACATATCAATCCATCTCTAAACTGCCTGACCGTCAGTGATATTCAGGGCAAGACACTGAAAAGCTATCTCGGCTATAAATTTTATTGGTCGCACAATCGCAAGCATGTTGCTCATGTTGGGCAGATGATACATTTTTCGCCCTGGCCGCACAGCGAGTACATTCAGATAGACGACCAGACTGTCTATCCATCACAAGGCGCTACCTACGGAAAGGAGGCTCGCACCGTACATAGTTTTTCCGGTCCCTTTGCCTGGAGCCAAGACGATAGCAAGCTCGCCGTCATTGAAGACCTAGACGGTTCCCAAAAGGGCAAGTTTTTAGTTATCATTCCAAGCCCTGCAAACAAAACAGCCAAGCTTGCGAAATACAAACTAGAGAAAGAGCTGGCCAAAGAAATAGCAAAACTCAATCAAGAAGATATGAGTCTTTCTTGGACTAACTCAAATTCTGTCTCTATATCTTCGCTTTCTCACTCTTCGAAAAGCAAGGCAAAATCTCATATCTTGCCTTGCACAATCAAAGTGAACTAAATGCCAGAAGCAGCTATTTCAAGCACCTATTTCAAGCACCTCCTTTTCTTTCAATAATGCCAATGGGAAGGGCTATCATGAGAACTTTCGGTCGTAAACAAACAAGCTAAAGCCTCTAGAAAGCCTCTCGGCCCGCTGATAGACATTCTCTGCATTATGTCGCGCAGACGATTGAAAATATCAATCGCTACAATCAACAGAAACACGACAAAGATTCCAAACAGCACAGAAACTGCACTGCCATGCTCGATCATCATATTCAGTTTACCTCGACAAATTCAACTCGATAAACGACTGCATCAAGTCCAAGACAAACAGCCGCACGGCGACCGCATACCTAATTGTGTCTAGGATTATGTTGGGGGTACCAAGATTGAGGACTACAATCCTCTATTTATTTTCTGGAGGAATAATGCTCCGTTTAATGCAAAGTATACAGTGGGAAAATACGTAGTTATCATTAATTGTCAAGCGCCCAAAAATGTCACAGACTCAAGCTTTCAGTCATCTTTCCAGCATTTTTCAGACATCTTTCTAAGAGCCCAAAATCGTGCCTATCAGCAAGACTTTATAGTGGTCGAGCTGTGCAAATTATTGAGCTTGATAATGGGTCTAGCGATCTAATAGCGGACTGCGCAGTTTGTGCGAACCTGTATTCTCAGATTCAGCCTGCACCTCTGCAGCTTTCTTAGCCACTCTAGAACCGCCTGCTTCACCGACAGCCTGCAGCTGACCGAACACGCCGGTAACTATGGCAAAGGCATTTTCCAGCTGGTGTAATTTATCCATGACACCGTCATATTGGTAGACCACAGCGCTTGCGCCAATCGGTAATTCCAACTCGGGATAGTTTTTGTGAGCGAGATGGTCAACATGCAAAAGTTCCGGCGGCTGCAACAAAATCAACTCGCGCATCTGCACATCATCAAAAATTTCTTTCACTGTTTCAGCATCACTGCCCTGAATCATAAACTTACTGTCGAAAAGCTCGTCTTGCACTTTGATATCCTGCATGCCGAGAGCTTTTCCAAGCTGGTGGTGCATCTTTTCTTGAAAGATAGAAAAGGCAAACTTACCACTGGCGTTGTAGGCAGCCAAGATTGTGTTGCTGGTAGGTTTCTTGCCATGCTTGGCAGTGGGCAGAAAATAGACGGTCAAACCGGTCTTAGTGCAAGGAATGGACACAGAGACCAATTTTCCTTCTTCATCACCGCTATCGGTCAAAACTTCGCCGCCTTTTTCTTCGGCAAAGTTTCTCCAGACATAGTTCCAGCCGAAGAGATCGCTGTGAAATTTCATCCTTATCCCTCACTAATATTTCTTGTTCGCCAGAGGCAAAAGCCATTTTAGATAGGCTGACCGGCGCTTTGCAAGTAGATATAACTCATCTATATACCAACGCCTTAACCCCGCCAACTTTCGCTCAGCCCTAGCTGGCATTTATACTTAGGCCGCCCATCAACTGCTTGTAGAGGTCAAAAGAGACATGAAAAGTTCGGCTGAAAACAAAAGAAAAAACGCCGCCAAGCTGAGTCTTTCTTTGTTTCTAGGCTTGAGTCTGGCATCGCCTCTGGCTTTGCTGCAGCCCGCCGCCGCCCAATTCGACCCCAATAATTTCAATTTATCGGGCATGCTCAACTTTAAAAACGGCAACGACTGCACCGACAAGGGCAACTATGCACAGGCGCGCCAATGTTTTGAGAGCGCCATCAAAGACTTTCAAGCCCCCGGCATGGAATTTCAAAAGGCGAAAGCCATAAATGGACTGGGCATAGCCCTTTGGCGCATGGGATTGATTAAGCAGGCAGAGAGCCGCTTTAGAGAAGCCCTGGCCTTGACCGAGCAATATAAAGGCAAAACCTGCCAAGAATACGCCGCAACCCAGAACAACCTAGCCTTAATGCTGCAATTGCAAGGCAAATTCGACGAGTCGGAGACCCTCTTTCGCAACTCGCTGGCACTATGCGAAGCCACCGGCTCGCAAAACAAAGCCGACTATCTCACCAATCTAGCCGGGCTCTTTCAAGACCAAGGCAAATTCGACCAGTCTGAAAAATACTACAAAGAAGCCCTCCAATATGGTCAAAACGACCGCGTGCAAGAAGCAATCACCTTGAACGACCTGGGCACACTCTACCGCGACATGGACCGCTATGCCGAAGCCGAACAAGTGGCCAAAAAAGCTGCTGATATTCTTAAGGCTCAGTACGGCAGCAATCACAGCTTCTCGGCAGCAGCCACAGCTAATCTTGGGCAAATCTACGCCAGACAAGGCAGATATGACCAAGCCCTGCCCATAATGAAAGAAGCGCTCACAGCCAAAGAGGCCTCTGTGGGTCCGGACCATCCAATGGTGGCCACCAGTCTGGTGGGACTGGCTGAAATCGACCTGCAGCAAGGAAAGCTCGATAGCGCTGAAACACTTTTAGACCGCGCCCTTTCGATTCGCAAAGATAAGCTGGGACTGGAAACACCCGACACTGCCCAAGTGCTTGAGCTCATGGGGCAGGTGAAGATGCGCCGCGGTGCCAAAAGCGACGCTCAGAGAATCTTGCAAAAGGCGCTTGATATTAGAGAGAGTCTGCTGGGCAGCGATAATGCCCTCACTTCCAAAACCAAAGTTCTTTTAGCTGAAGCACTGACGGCCCAAGCTAGTTTTGACCAAGCCGAAAAACTGCTCAAGCAAGCTATCGACCAAGACAGCCAGAGTCTTGGCAACGACAGCGCGCGCGTAGCGATGGATCTCGACCAATTGGCGCTTTTATATAAGGCGATGAATCGCCCCGCCGACGCAAAGCAAGCCAGCGAGCGCGCCATGGCCATCAAGGCGAAACTGCCGGGCGGCGCTAGACTGAAGCAAAGACAAAAGTTGACCGATATCGAAAATCTCGACCTCAGTCTCGACCTGAGCCAGGCGCCGACATCGACATCTGCCACTCCGGCTTCAACTTATCCAAGCACGCCCGCCGGCACCACTGGCACCACCAGCAATACCAAACCCAGCCCCACCAATATCGCCCTTGCCACACCGCCGTCTATGCCCAACATAACTCCGACCGCAGTCTCAGCCGGCAAAGCAACGCCGCGCCCGGTCCGCGAAAAATGGGCACTGGTTATCGGCATCAGCAATTTCAAAGATCCGGCGCTCAATCTCAAGTATTCTGCCAAAGACGCCCGCGACTTTCACGACTATCTGATTAAACGAGGCAACTTCAAACCCGAAAACACAAAGCTCTTGATCGACGAAGAAGCCACTCGCGAAAACATTCTCGAGCTGCTCGGCGATTCTTGGTTGCCCAAGGTGGTGCAACCTGACGACCTCGTGGTTATCTATATTTCCAGCCACGGCAGCCCTTCCGAGTTAGATGTGGGCGGCGACAACTTTCTGGTGGTCTATGACACCAAACCAACTAGCCTTTTCACCAGCGGCATTTCAATGAAACACCTCATGCCCACCATCAAAGAAAGACTAAAGAGCGACCGCGTGCTCTGCGTCTTCGATGCTTGCCACAGCGGCGCCACCAACGAAAAAGCCACCATCGACAATGGCGGCGCCAAAGGCTTGTTCTATAAAAACGCCGACAACTTTGACTCGCAGCAACTAACCCAGGGTACAGGTCAAATGGTAATTTGCTCAAGCGCCCCCGACCAAGTTTCATGGGAATCGAAGCAATACGCAAACGGCGTTTTCACAAGACAACTTATAGACATTTTGGCTACAGACAATGCCGGCATGACCACTATCAGAAAAGCATTCGGTCGCCTCAAAGAAAATGTTCAAGCCGAAGTCTTGCGAGACCGCGGTCGAGTGCAAACCCCCGAGCTAAAAAGCGCCTGGAACGGCGCCGACCTCAATTTGAGCATAGCCACAGCCAGCAAATAATGAATAAAGACCAGGCACTATTTGCGGTATCAGAGCGCGGACGCGCTCTTTTAGACAAACTGGCTTTGCAAGAGCTGACTGAAAACAATCATCTAAAGATTTTGACTGCCTTGCGCAAAAGCGACAAACTTGAGGCAAGTGAGGCGGCCGCAGTCTTAGAAGTAGCCCTGGCAAGACAAAAGGCAATCAAGTCTGCAAAGTTTGCCCAAGCCGAAAAGATGTTTTTCACCCGCGACGCCTTAGAACAAGCAAGCGGTGAAAAAATCACGGCACACCGCCGCAAACGCTTTCAAACCTTGGCCGAGAGCCTAGGTAGTGCCGTGGCAATTGTTGATTTTTGCTGCGGTGTCGGTGGCGACAGCCTGGCATTATGCCCAGTCGGACAGGTTACGGGCATCGACCTAAACGAAGCCCGACTTGTTCTCGCCAAAGCCAATGCGACAGCCCTAGGCTTATCTGATAGATTTGATGCGGTCTGCGCCGATGTTGCCAAATTTAGCAGTGCCAATGTCAACCATTCAAGCACCATCAATAGCTATCAACTTGCCTTCTTTGACCCAGGACGCAGAGACGAGCAGGGCAAGCGCATTTTCAAAGCCGAAGCCTACCAGCCGCCTCTTTCCACTCTAAAAAATTGGCTGCGCAAAGACGAACTGCCTAACCTAAAGGGACTAGCAGTAAAAGTTTCACCCGGCATTGATTACGATGAATTGAGACAACTGGGTCTTGATTGCGAAGTCGAGATAATCTCAGAAAACGGCGATGTCAAAGAAGCAGTACTTTGGTTTGCAGATCTGCGCAGTGCGGGCACAGACGAGAACACCACCAGGCGTGCCACTTTGCTCTATGGCGATAAGCAGTTTAGTTTTGACGACAGCCAAGGCATTCCCAAGCTCGACTGCCAAACCCCTAGCCGCTACCTGCACGAACCAGACGGCGCCATAATCAGAGCCGGCTTGGTGGAATGCCTTGGCGCAGACATGAAAGCACTCAAGATTGATGATGAAATCGCCTTCCTCACTTCAGACAATCTTTCAAACAGCCCCTGCGCGCGCTCTTTCGAAATAATAAGCTGCTTGCCATTTAGCCTCAAAAAAATCAAACAAGAATTGCAAAAGCTCAAAGCTCGCAACTTAACCGTAAAAAAACGCGGCTCGCCGATAGTGCCTGAGGAATTTATCAAGTCTCTGTCGCTAAAGAGAGGCGACGGCGAAGATCTCACGGTTATTTTGACCAGGGTCAAGAACGAGCATACCGCCTTTATCACAAGAGCTATCTAGCAAGTGAATTTCCCTTTTGCTTGCGTTTGATGGAAAGCCCGGCTCGCAAACAAAGCCAAACAGAAAGAGTGGCAAACAAAGCCAGACAACTGTAGAAAATACCTGACTCTTGAATTAAGCGCGCTCTCACCTCTGGCAAATGCAAATAACCAAAACCCATAACCCCATTGCTGATTGTGCCTGCCGTATTGACACCGGCAATAGATTCTAGATTTTGGGCGGCAATAGTACCGCTGGTTGCGCCCTGCAATGTCGGAAAATTAGAGGTGGGTTCGTTGGCACGGGAAGGCTGTTGCGGGGACGAACCGTAAAGGGAAAGAATCTGCTTGCCGTCACCAGCAGCACCGCGTGCCACACCAAATGCCTGAGATGCTTGGTCGCCTTCGAAGGGCGCCTCTTCTTTAGCGGGCGCGCCGCCAAATGGATCAGACATTTGCAGGTCAGCCTTCTGCTTTTCAGCCTGCGAATAGTCTTTGTATTCATTTATTTGGTCGACCATTTTATCGACTCTGCTTTCAGGTGCACTTGGCATGGCAAAGTTTCTGTTCTGTCCAATGAATGGAGCTGCCGGTGCTGCCTGTGGTCCAGCTGTCGGAACTCCAGCCGCCGTCGAGAGATTATTCATTTCGCCCACAACGCCCTTGAAATATCGATCAATCGACTCGGCTGGATTTGGCAGCCAAGAACTAGTATCGCCGCCTGATTGGTACAGGGCAGCATCTCTTCCGTCAAGACCAAAGACTCGAAGGGGATGCATCTCCAGCAAGGTATATTCCAAGGCAGCTTTGTATCCAGTGCCTAGGGCCAGCAGTATCTGTTTGCCAGAAATTGCGCTTTCCTTAGGCGGCAAATATGAATGGCTTTCGCTGCTGACAACAATGGCGCTTGTTTGCGGTCCGACGATAGCAAAGGATTCGCCTAAACTGGCAGGCGACTGACCACCGAACTGCGAATGCAAACCGCTAATCATCCGTCTCATTTCATAGGCTGCCATGACCTTGAGAAGGTCACCCGAAACTTGGCGCTGGTCGGCAACTGAGGCGAACTTGCCTTCCGCCCCCGGCAGCTCTAGGCTGAACTGGGGCTTCGGGATCTGCGACGATTTTTCGCGGCAAGCTGCTAAAAAAAATAAACCGATATCGGTTTGTTTTGTACCTGCTCTTTTGACGCGAAAAATTTTGCAATTGCTCAGCCCGTCAAGCCCGGCGTTCGGTCCCGGCACAACCTGCATGTCAAACAGCCTGACGCCATCGCCAGAAGCAGCCAACTCTCTTTGCAGGTCAACGGCAGCGGCAGCCAAGGGCTGGGGTCCGTGAATCCAAAGAACAGCGCGGTCAGGCGAGCGGCTTTGGCTAAGCATGGTAGCTACGGCCAGGCTATTATCTTGCCCACCGACGGCGGTTGCAGCAGCCAGCTCTTGCAAAGCCAGATTGAATGGAGGGTCACCGGCGCGCATGAATTCTTTGCCAGACACCATATCTTTGCCAGACAGGATATCTTTGCCACCGCTGCTCGACACCAGATAAACCGCTGAAGGCCAGGTTCGCACTTTGTCTCCGACTAGAGAGATCGATAGCTCAATATCTTTAGGTGCGCCCTTTAGACCTTCGACTATGGCAGGCAGCGCTGCCGCCATCGAGCTTGAGCCGTCAATGACAACGGCAAGCTTCTTTATTGGCTGGTAAGTCTCTGGGGCGATCGCGCCCACAACCCTGTATCCATCCATAAGCGGGGCGGCCGAACACCAGACACTGCCAACCTTACCGCTGCGCCCAATTTGAAGCAAACCGTCAGCGGCTAAAGTCGACCAGTCTAGGGCACCAAGTAAACGACTTTTGTAGTCGGTCGGCATAGGCGCGCAAGCCTGCGCCTCCGGCGCTCCAAGCTTCAGATTACCCGGATGCGCCTCCGGCACGGCGACTGGTTGCTTGGCCTCTTCTACAGCTTGAGCCGAGTCGGTACCGACATTAGGCTGAGGTTGGTCTACTCTATCTTCGACTTTAGCTTCGGCTTTATCTTCCACAGTATCAGTGCTAACTGACTCAACCGAAACAACCGTGGCAGGCGGCGCCAGTGCCACGTCGCTGCCGACCGAGAAGCCACCCATCGAGTTCTCTTTTGGCTTTATGGCATGCAAGCCATCTAGCTTAATTTCACCATCGCTTACCAGCTCAAGAGCCATCTCGCCTTTCACGGCAAAATTGCGCTCACTAAACCGAGGCAGCTCGAGCACAGCCTTTTGTTTGTCTATATAAGTCAGCGGTGCGGCAATATCAAGAGTTACTTTCATAGTCTCGCCCGGTGCCACAGGAAAACACTGCACCAGCACTTTATCTATGCCGCTATAACTAACCAGCAGCGGATCTCTTTTTTCTTGCACGGCTGCTTGATACTGCTGACGAGCTAAAGATCTAGAGACGATGACGGCATCTCGGCTGACACCGTTAACCGTGAGATTGGCATGGCTGACCACACCGCCTGGCGGCAGCAATATCTGAGCCCGCGCTTCGCGATCATATTTAGAGGTATTCTCAAAATCGAAACTTAAAGTCAGCTGCGCCAAAGAGCCTTCAGCGTCTACCTTGCCGCTCAAGTTGGCAGCATTAAGGGCTAGACCGCGAGCCATGCCGCTAACGTTTTCACCGGCGACACCTGTATCTAAATCAAACTCATCGTCGACACCGCCGGTAAGCGGGTCGGTGGGCGAGAGCGCGCCGTTGTGTTTAATTGTCGCTCTAAAAGAAGCCGGTATCGGTTCAGTGTTGAACGGCTTGCCGGTAACTTTATAGTAAACTTCGCGAGCCGCGGACACCGCGATAGGATGACCGCTTTCATAAAGTGAACCGAGTATATCGGTGGCTTTGCCCGAGTGCTCATAGCAAGCGCGCAAGAGCACTTCGCGATTGCCATAACGGCGAAGCCATTCGATAGCTTTGAGATTTTCAGGGGTCTGCGCCACTAGGTTATATGCCGCCACATGAGGCTGAACCTTGTGCGAAATCGCTTCGCTCAAGTTGATGCGCGTCAGAGTAGATGGCAATTCCACCGCCACGACCATAATTAGAACGATTAGATGTCCGATGTGCTCGACCTGATGGGCGTCAAAATAAGTGCCTCGGGCATGAGCCAAACTAGTTACCGTTTTGCCGGCAGCAAAACTGCAAGGAATAGATAGAAGGGGCGCCAGACCCAAAAGTCCAAAGCCGCAGGCCAGTGAATAGAAACAAAAGATCGGAGCAAGCGGCAAACACATCACCGAATAAAGTATGCCCACACCCATAGCCATGCCGCTTGCCAGCGCCATAAAGCCATAGTATTGGCTCATGTCTCTCCTACCGGCCAACCAAAGCAGAAAGTTGCTAAATGGAATCAAGGCAAACAAAACCAGATGAGCCGGGCTTGGAAATGGGTCGAAGAAGTTCTCAGCCAATAAGTGAAAGTTGCTTTCCACAACCATTGCGGCAATCGGCAAAAGCACCCCAAAGAGAAGAAACCAAAAGCCCTTCTTGTTTATGGGCTGAGAATAAGTATGAGCGCCCTTAGAAGACGGGACGGTGAGCAACCCGGCACCGCTGTGCGGCGCCTCGCTGGAATCTGCCATACTTTTACTTCGCTCCGTTGGCTAGCACCCCGAAGGACGCAAAACCTAGTAAACTGCTCTTATCGTGCTAATTATTTATCGTACTAATTTTGAAATCGTACTTTCTTATCCTACTAGAGGATTGAAACTTCGGGACTGGGGAATCTCCTGATCGTAAAGGGGGATAATAAGAGTGTTTGAAATTCTGGGCGGCATGGTCGTTCTATTAATCATGGTGCTCATTTCGGGTCTCAAGACCGTAAAAGAGCACACCCAGCTCGTTGTCTTCCGCAACGGTCGCTTGGCTGGCTGTAAGGGTCCGGGCGTGCATCTGATTTTGCCGGTCATAGAAAATGTCGAATTGGTCGACACTCGCATCACTTCGCGAGAGACACCGCCGGTAGAAGCCTTAACCAGAGATGCAGTCGGCTTGATATTGAAAGGGCAATACTTTTATCAAGTTGCCGATGCCCGCAAAGCCGTCACCCGAGTAGAAGACATTGAAAGTGCCGTGCGTTTTTCCGCCGAAAGTGCGCTGAGAGAATTGGCCAGAAACTTCTCAGCAGAAGAGCTAAAAGTGGACGGCAGACGCGTCAATTCCCGATTCAAAAGCATCTTAGAAAAACAGACCGATGCCTGGGGCATCAGAATTACCCACTGCGAGCTAACCCATCTCGGCACGCTAGACACAAACCTGCTTGCAGACAGCTTTCCCGAACGCCCACCCGAGTTTGCTCTATCTAATTTAGCAACACCCGACCCCGCGATAGCAGAACTGGCTTTACCAGGTTTCTCAGCATCAGGTTATTCACTGATTGATTTCTCCGGAGCACAAATTCAAAACCAGACCAACCAGATAGACAAAAACGAGCAATCAAATGCCGATTCGCTAAACGGTGGCTGGCTATTTTCAGACGTCAGCCTAGAGATAAAGAGCGGCATGCCAAAAGGCTATGAGACTTTTGTAGCCGCCAGTGAAGACTTCAGCGCAGACGCAAGCCCAGAAGCCATAGCAGAAGTAGCGACAGACCTAATGACAGAAATAAGCGCAGAAATAAGTCCGGAAACTAGAACATACACAAGCGCAGGCGCAAGCCCTCAGGCAGGCGCAAGCACTCAGGCAGACGCAAGCCCTCAGGCGAGCCCAGATATTAATCCAGAAATTAATCCAGAAAAAATCCTGAAATAAATCAAGAAACAAGTCCAAAGCTAAAGACAAAAATAGTCGAAGCAGTCGGCGATAGAATCAGCGCCCCTTAAGCATCAACTCAACAATGCCGACCGGCACATCTTGTCTGTTGGTGCTAAAGAACTTAAAGTGCTCGCAATTAGCGCCATTGACACTCTTGCCCTGCCAGAGGTCGACGCCATAAAAGCGTTTGGCGTTCATCACAGTCTGACCATGCGGAATGCCGCGCAGGTCATACAGAGTATTGGCGGCGCTAGGCGAAAGCTTTCCGGTGTGCAAAAGCAAGTCTATATCTGTCGGGCGCGCCTTGTTGCTGACAAAACTGCCGGCGGCGTAAACGCTGTCAAAGCCCTGCGATCTCAGACGATCAAACACCGGCTGCGCCCGCAAGAGCTGCTCCCGGCGATGCTCGTTAAAAGCAAAACGGGCATTAAACTCTTCAACACCGGTTTTGTAGACGCCAGGCGGTAGAAAACCTTCATTGGTCCAGAGGGGCAAACCCTGGCTGGTTCTAATCGGCGCGATTACTCGCTCGCTCTCGTCGGTCAGATTGAGAGTTCTGACACCAGCATTGCCGCCAAGCGCACGGTCGCGAAACTCTACCGGACCGCCCTGAAAACCGCGCACAGCCGAATCGCCGACATTGACCGGTCCGCCTTGCCTAGATGCCGAACCCAAAACTTCGCCGACGCCCTTTGCCGCCGCCTTGGTTTCGCCCCCAACCAGGGGCGCAAAAGCCTCACGCCCCAATTTAGAGGCGACCGCAGCCGCTTCGTCCAAAAGCGGTCGACCGAGGGCGACACCTTCTCTAACTATGGGCACAAAGTTTGGCAAAGCAAATTCTCCTAACTGCCCAATATTAATGGCGGTCAGCCAAGGCGAAAATGGTGAAAATACGTGCCGATAATCTAGAAAAGTGGCTTGAGCAAACCAGCCAGCCCACCGTTCTGCACCTGCCCAAAGTCGGCAGCACCGGCAAAGCCCTGCAAGCCGCCTGCCTTGAGCGCCGACGAAAGCCCGAGAGCAAAGCGTTGACCTTCTTCGCTATAGCCGGTCTGCAAAAACAAGACTTTCATGCCCGGCTTGCCCTCGCGACAAGCAGTGGTAAGAATGGCAGTCAACTCGTCATTAGAAGCAGAGACCGACTTGCCATCGGTGACAATAATTAGCAAAAGCGGGCGCGCGCTGCTAACACTGACCTGCTTTAGATATGCCGCAAGCGGCTGGTGCAAATTGGTATCACCAGTAGTGACCACCTCAGACAAAGCAGACCGCACTTGCGCAGCAGTTTGGGCAAGCGTCACATCATAATTGTCGGCAAAGAGCACTAAATCGAAGGGCTGATGATTGACGCCCTCCACCTGTTCGACGAAGGCAGAAAACTGCTCTTTCACCCAATGCCAAACTGTTTTGCCAGTCTCTCCCAGTGGTCGACTCATCGAGCCAGAACGGTCGACAATAAAGCTGATGCGATAATTGCGCAGTTGCGCGTACAGATCACTCTTCAAATTTACGGCTGCACCATCTAGTCTAATATCTGTGCGCGCCCTCAGCGATAGCTCATATTGCTTGCCGTTTCTTTCGATGCGCAAATGCAAAAGGTTGTCGCCAATCTTAGCCGACAAAATACGATCGCCAACGGCTAGTCCGGCGTTGAACGCCGGGGTGCCCATTTTCACCTGCTCGACGGTGGTGGGCAACTGCGTACTTTCGGGTCTAAAGCCGGACGACAAACAAGCCGAACCAAAAACACTAACCTGACCGAAAAGCTTATTGCCACCAGTCGCAGTAGCAGACTTTGTAGTAGGTGGATTTGCAGTAGGAGCGCCAGCACCTGGTTTACCAGCAGACTTCGCAGTAGCAGCGCCAGACTTAACCTTTATTACGCCCTCAGCATAACTGGGCAGACAAGCAGAAACAGCCAACAAAGCCATTACCAATACTGTTACTGCAAGCGATCTAGAAAGTAACCTAGGAAGCAATTCCGAAAGCAATTCCGAAAGCAATTCTGAAAGCAATTTCAAAAGCACTCTCGAAATCATGCCAAAAGCTAGCAAAAGACGGCTTAACCTACGCGCAGACAGCGCGAATAACTTCATTTCTTCTTGCCCTTCTTGCATTTCTCAATCTTCTGCGCTTTTGCAGACATGGCATTCTCGCTTGGCAAATTGACCGCCTGCGAATCATCGCCCAGATGCTCATATGTGCGAGTATAGAGATTAGACTTACCAGGCAAAATGCGCGTGTCGCCGTGCCCGCCTTTTAAACCCGCCTCGCTTTGATGCAATTCGCTGATGCGCCGCGCCAAGTCTCTATCAATCTCGGCTTCTTGCTTGGCGAGTCTTTCAAATGCCTCTTTTATGCGCTTCTCGCAAGAGGCAGCCTCACCCTCAGCCTTCTCTCTAGCTCTCAATTCCTTAACTTCAATATCAAACTTTTCTGTCGCCTTCTGCTTGCTCTCTTTAGCTTCTTCCTGCAGTCTCTTGATATGCTCCTGCAAACTTCTCTCACTCAAACCCAGGTTAGAATGGCTGGGGGCTGCGGCGCCAGCATTGGTTTTTGCTCCAAGAGCCTGATCGGCAGGCGCAGCAATCTTCACCTGACCAGACTCGTGCGCCTGCTTTTCTGAGGTTTCTTCCTGTGCGATAGCATCAATATACTGCCTAGCGCGCCGCATTTCTTCGGCACTCTTTGAGTATTTCAGCACCTCCTTAAATTCCTGCCGAGAAAGAGCCAGCCGCCTCTGTCTGTAGTAAGCCACACCCATAAAGAAATGCGCCACGGCATCGCTTGCATTCACCTGAATCTTCTCTGAAGCCAGCTTCTCTAAGGCATCTATGTCACCGGCTTGATAGACCCGAGACAAAAGTTCCTGACTGCTCTCGGCTCTCACTGCCGCACCACCGGCAAGCAGCACCAAGAGACCATAAGATGAGACCGACAAAGCAGCAGCAGCAACAGAACATAAGGTAAATTGTTTTAGCAAGAATTGTTCTCGTCTGAAAATCTAAACTAGTAAGAAAGCGGACGGTTAACCCAAAATAGAAAGCAAAGGAAAATAGCGGTCTCACTATATTAGCCTATAGTGAGATAAAATAGCCAAAATGCAGTAGCATTTGGCATCTGAATTTAAATCGAAAGAGCAACATAGATTGTGAGAGAAAGTTATTTACCAGAGATTTCAGAGCTTTCAGAGACTTTAGAGACTTTAGAGATTTCAAAAAATTCACAGATTTCAGAGAAACCAAAGAAACCAAGGGAAAAACATCGCCGATTTTCTCGTGGGGCAAGCAAGTCAAGCCTGCTCAATCTAGCCCTCAGTTGCAGCGTCGTTATGACTGCCGCTGGCGCCACCATATACGCCACTACGACAGCTGCTTTAGCAAACGCCTACTCTGCGGCAAAAGAACAATTTGACAAAGCCGATTATAAAGGCGCCGCCGCCACCTTGCGGGCAGCCATGTATAAAGGCGCCGAAAACAACGCCCCAAGCTGGCTTTTGCTCGCCCGTTCTTATGCCAAACTAGGCGAAACCGGCGCTTGCAGACAAACCGTCGCCATAATCTCGAAGTATTTTCCCGGCAGTAAAGAAGCAAAGGAAGCTGAGACACTGGCTGGAAGCTTCGCGCAGTCAGGAGCTGGGACAGGGACTGGGACTGGCACCGGCGCCGCCACGGCAAGCCAGACAAGCCCGGTGAGCGTAAGCAACAGCGGCGGACAAAGTGCAAAACAAACAGCGGCACTGGAAGATCGCATAACAACTATTGCGCCACGCTTTGGACATGCGCCTGTAGACCGTCGCACCACTGCTATCGTTCGTGACGTGGTAAAGAAACTACCGACCAACATATACAAAATACTTGACCGGGGCGGCGCTCAAATCTTTGTCACCCCCAATCTTATCGATAAGTTTCCCGACGCGGTGCAAGCAAAACACCCTACCCTTGGGCATTATCTTTCAGAAGAATTTGGCAGAACCTATGGCAAAGACATTTATATCAGCGAGAGAGTCTCGTCTGACCCTGGTGCAACCGACTTGCAAGCGCCTTTGCACGAAGAGACAATCAGAGCAACAGCCTACACTCAACTTTCGCACGCACTCGATTGCTGCCTTGAGATGCTCTCTAAAGACCCGCAATATCTAAAGTTATACAGACAAGATGTGGCAGACTGCGAGAACAGCGGTTCAGATGATTTGAAGCTATATTTGTCAAAGGACGAAAATGGCGCCAAAGAAACTTTTAGCGGCCTGGTAGCAGGCATGATGGGTGCAAACACCCATATCACCCGCCTTCTAGAATCTAATTTTCCTAGAGCCAAAGCCTGGATTAAAGCCCGCATCGAACTGCTCAGCAAATGAAAGTAGGCACGGGTTCTAATTTTTTGCCGATGCTAGCGGTAATCGGTTCGATTCTCTCGCTGACTGTGGGCACATCGTTCGGCAAACAGCTCTTTCCCCTACTGGGACCCGGCGGCACGGCGCTTTCTCGCGTACTATTGGCGGCTTTGTTGTTGCAGATAATTTGGCGCCCCTGGCAAGAGAAATTGAGCCGCCAAGATAAGTTCAAACTGCTACAGTTTGGCTTAATCTTGGGCTTGATGAATTTCTTCTTCTACCAAACCATCGCCCGATTGCCCCTCGGTATATCAATCGCCATCGAGTTTACCGGACCGCTCACAGTGGCCGTCATGCTCTCGCGCAGGTTAATCGACTTTGTCTGGGTAGGTGTAACCGCACTTGGCCTGTGGCTTCTACTGCCCATGGGCTTCACCCACGGTGGCGTGCCTTCGGCAAGCGGGCTAGACCCGCTCGGTCTAGTGTTTGCCTTTGTAAGCGCGCTATTGTGGGGTTTATACATAGTCTTTGGCAAAAGAATCACGCACCTGCACGGCGGGCGCTCAACCACCTGGGGCATGACCGCAGCCGCACTGACAATCGCACCACTAGCCATCGCCGAATCAGGCGCCAAATTGGTGCAACCGCAGCTCTTTCTGCCCGCGCTCGGCTTGGCAATAGCCTCTAGTGCGATTCCCTACTCGCTAGAAATGTATGCTCTCAAGAAACTACCAAAGCACACATTTGGCATCTTGCTTAGCCTAGAGCCAGCCGTCGGCGCTCTATCGGGGCTATTTATCTTGCACGAAGTGCTGACTTTCAATCAATGGTTCGGCATCGCCTGCGTGATGAGTGCTTCGATTGGCACCACGTTTGCAGCCAAGCAAGACAGGGCGCCACTTGATGCAGTAGCGCCCGATGCTCTTTGAGAGTATATTGAGTAATTGAACCAGTGATTAGCGCAACCGAGACTAAAATGGCGCAGCAGCTTCATCTGACAAAATTGCTCTGGATTGCGCTGATCTGCGTGCCAATCCTTGTTTGCATGTGCATTTGGGCATCGAAACCAAGGTCAACCGAAAATCTCAGCATCAATGAACTTGTCTCATCAGACTATTTTGGTCGCACCTCTGGCGCAAATTTAGAACGAAACAACTGGCTGGTTAGCGAGCTTACAAACCTCAAAGAGAGACCTCTAAAAGAGCTCGGCGAGAATGCCCTCGCCTACCGCTTCATCTGGCTGCGCTCATTCCAGCCGCCACTAGTTGTTACCGCATACTTTCCCGATAAAGGCGAGAACGTGCTCTGCAGTAAGACGCTGGTCAGCGAACCAAAACACAGCGAGAAAGAGCCGCTAAGGCGAAACATAGTGAAGGAAACAAACATCACGCTTACAGCCGAGCAGTCCGCCAAAATAAGAGAGTCTCTTGATGCGAGCCGCTTCTTTAGCCTCAATTGCTATGACGAATACACTAGACCACCGTTGATAAACTTCGAGTTTGCCGGACGAACATATCGATATTTTCATGGAGAAGGACCCAGCATGAAAGATGGCGCATTCTGGGTGCTGGAAGGCTATGACCACGGCTCGTACAGAGTGCTAGTGCGACAAAGCCCAGGCGAAGACGAAGTAAAACAACTGGCTACCATGCTAATGAAAGAAGCAAAACTGCTTCCTGCCGACACAAGGGAAATTTATTGAATTAAGGACCGCAGCACCGGTTTCTTGAATGAGATTGTCTGGTAAATCTAGCATCGGTTCATACTATCACCAAATCAGCATACCGCGCCAAAAGAATTCATACGTATTGCAGAGAACCTCCTGCATCAAGCCTATCGCCGAAATAACTAAGCACTGACCTTTAAGCCGCGGTGTAACCGCCATCAACTGTAATCGACTGCCCCGTCATAAACGACGACTCCCCAGAAAAGAGAAAAGCAACTACCGAGGCAATCTCGCTGGGCTGTCCGATTCTGCCCATAGGATGCATATTGGCAAATCCAGCCTTTACTTCTTCGTTATTACCGACAAAGCGATCGAACATCTCTGTCTGTACTGCAGCCGGCGAAACGGCGTTGACTCTGATGTTCTCTCTGGCTAGTTCTAGAGCTACAGCCAAAGCTGGATTACTCTGAGTTTGCCAGATATGGGCTAGTATTCGGATGGGCGTCGGCTCGTATTGAAGAAAATCAAATGACCCTCTCTTTCATGAAAGATGGCAATCAAATACTCTACAAAGCGCCATGGGACAGCCAAGAGCCAAGCCATGCGGTTGCAACAGTGCAGCAGATGCTGCCATATTTTCTTGAACAGGTTAAGGTTGGGAGCTAGCTAGTGGCATCAGCTCTTGCGGCGCTGGAATCGCAGGAAACGAGATATTGCAATTCACATTGAGAAAATCATTCAAAAAGACCAGCCATCTCAAATTAAATGCAACATCTCGATATTCTTGCCAGCTTCAACATCGGGCTTGCAATATCACCGATGAATATACACCAAATTTATTTGTTAATTGTCCAGGTATCGACACGAGTAGAAGGTCCTCTGCCCAGGGTGACGGTACCGTCGCCATTGATTGTATAACCCCCCGGTCTGGTCACTGGCGGCTGAGGGCGAAGAACCGGTATCGCCGAATTTTTATCGCCCGCTTGAGCAATCTGGAGCGCATTACCAGCACTATCAATGATTTTCTGCCGAGAAACTTGGTGTTGGCTGCATGCCATTTGCTTTAAACTAGTCCATGTGCAAATTGCCCACAAGTTTAAGCAACTTGAGAGAGAGAAAGAGAGAGAAGAAAAGCATGTCTTATACAGTAGCCACGCTACCCGACCTAGAAGAAGCGCATTTGCGCTGCTATTTTATCTTCGATGTGGCCGACTCCATCAAGCTCGCTCTGCTTAAAACTGTGAACGGTAGAGACTTTGTACCAGAGCCTTTGAGCTTCACAGATGTGCCGCTGCCTGGGTATATACAGTTTTCAGTGGCGCCACTGGCAGCTGCACTAAAGGCGGTGCCGACTCCTTTCGGTGAGCTTGAATGTCGGGTCAAGGTTTACGAGTACGGTACTGTCAGCATTCGCTTTTCGCGTCCTTTTCAGGGCACCTTTCAAGAATTTCGCAGCCTGGCTATGAAGATGCGCCTTTCTAAGGAACTTATGACTTGCGCCACCCAATTGCTTGAGGAGGTTCTGTCGGAACTGAAGCCAGCATTGAGCAAACCCCATGAAGAGTCGCAACAGAAAGACTTGCTGGAAGACTATTATGTGGCTGAAGTTCAGGGCTTTAGCACGCCTCTCACAGCTACTGAGCTAATGCAGGAGCACCGGGCGGCTATCGCTTCACTGGTCTCTTTAGAAGAGAAGGGTCTCTCTGCCATGCAAATCGATGAGGCTTTGAAAGAAGCCTATAGCTATTGCGAACATGAGCTGGCGGTATTGACCTGGGACCAGGCGTTTATCTACGATGATCAGGCAGGAGCTGCCGCCGTCAACAGCATCATCGAATTCGCCAATACTCAACTTGTTGAATTGCGTACCTACGACAGGCTGCTCGACAGACATCTTGATGAGATTTATCGCGTCAAAACCGAGCGCTTACGCACTAGCCTGTTTCAGAGTTTTACCAGCGGACGCCTTACAGCCGAGCGGCAGGCTGAACGCTTGAGGCATCTGCTCGTGGACGTGAGGGAACTTTCCGACAGGGCGACCAATGCCATAAAGATTATTGGCTGCGCTTATTATGCCAGGCTCTACGGCGGCATCTCTCAGCGCTTGAGCCTAGCTCAGTGGCAGGCTCAGGTGGAAAGCAAGCTTGATTCAGTCGGTGAGCTCTATCGCTTTGCAAACGACCAGGCAGAACTGGCCCGATCAGAATTCCTAGAGATAATAGTTATCTTGCTTATAGCCCTGGAAGTCTTGATTGGAATTTTTGGAAGACACTGATGGCTAGAAGCGAATCTACGACTGGCTCCGCCATTATCAATGCCATTAATCTCTCAACCGATCTGGACGAGCACGAGAGCTACGACATTACTTTGCACCTGGAAAATTGAGGAAATCAGACCATGACTATCAGTCGAAGAACTTTCTTGAATGGTTCAATAGCTCTACTTCTTGGCTCCACCTCATTCAGTGAAGCTAGTGCTAAGACTTCATTTTCATCCTACCCTTTCAAACTTGGGGTGGCATCCGGCTATCCTCGCCCTGACAGCGTAGTACTCTGGACACGACTAGCACCAGAACCAATCAAAGACGGCGGGGGACTCTCTTCCGAACCCCTAGAAGTCAAATGGGAAATGGCTCTCGATGAAGGTTTTCGCAAAGTGGTGCGTAGCGGCAAGAAAATTGCTTCTGCCAGATATGCCCATAGCGTTCATGTGCAAGTGCCGGCTCTGCGACCGTCCACAACTTACTACTATCGCTTCTTTGCCGGCGATGCCGTCAGCCCGGTCGGACAAACTCGCACAGCACCTGCACCTGAATCACTTAGCGCCGTGAGCTTCAGTTTTGCTTCTTGTCAGATGTACGAGCAAGGTTATTTCACCGCGCACAAACACATGGCTCAAGAAGATCTTGATTTGGTGCTCTTTCTTGGCGACTATATTTATGAGCACTCTTGGGGAAATAATCTGGTCCGCAAACACGAAGGTCCAGAAGTTTATTCTCTAAATCAGTATAGAAATAGATACGCCTGCTACAAAATGGACGCTGATTTACAAGCTTGCCATGCCCGTTTCCCCTGGGTGGTCACCTGGGACGATCACGAAGTAGATAATGATTATGCCAACGACCTAGCCGAGGATCTGGAGAGCAATTTTCTCAAGCGCCGAGCTGCCGCATATCAGGCGTTTTATGAACACATGCCGCTTCCCGAAACCTTTGCACCGCACAACAGCGATATGCAAATATACCAGGCTCTAGATTTCGGAAAAATGACTAGGTTTCACGTACTGGACGATAGACAATACAGAGACCATGAAGTCTGCCCAAAGCCAGGGCGCGGCGGCTCTAACATCGTCGCCGACTGCCCCGAAAGACTGGACCCCAAGCGCAGCATTCTGGGCTTCAAACAAGAAGAATGGCTGGCGAAAAGCTTGAAAGATTCACCTGCCATTTGGGACATAATAGTGCAACAGACATTGATGGCCCAGGTCATACGCCCCGGCAGGAAATTCTGGACAGACGGCTGGGACGGTTACCCGGCAGCGCGCAAACGCTTGCTTGAAGCCACAAGCCAGAGAGCAGGCGCGAACCCCCTCGTGGTTGGTGGAGACATCCACGCATATGCTGTTGCCGATCTCAAGCTAGACTTTGACGATTCCAAGGCTCCAGTTATAGCAACCGAAATTTGCGGCACCTCAATTTCATCTCAGGGCCCAGACCTGAAAGCGACAGACGAATGGATGAAAGCCAATCCGCATATAAAATTCTTCAACGGTACATCCCGTGGTTATGTTACCGTCACCCTCAATAAAGAAGAGGCAAAGATTGCTCTACGCGCAATCGAGACAGAGAAGAGACCTGATGCAGACATTAGCACCTTAGCCAGCTTCGTGGTAGAACGAGGAAAGCCTGGCGCAAGAAGAATTGCGTCTCTCTAGGCTTCAAATGTACTCGATAATCTCTTACTTTTCTGTGAAAAGAATCACGATTATGGTAAACACGATTTATTAGGCTCTCTGGCTAATTCTGGATAGTTTCTGAGTACGGAACTCATTACCTATTGCGACTTTAGAACGGTCTGCTGAGAGACTCCTAACTCAGCCAGTTAAAGTAACAGCTATAGCAGAGCATGACTCGCACCAGGTCTACTTTGTGTGTTGTTTCTCTTCCAGCCGATTTAGCTCACTCACGGCGTTGTCAAATCTACTCTGAAAATCTTTGTAGGCAAGACGAAATAGAAAATCGAAAGAATGAGGTACTGCGATACAGACGACGACGACAGCACACAAAGCCAAAGTCCATCTCAGATAAATTCGGCTTCGATTAGTCATAGAGCTGCGGACAGCCTCACAGAAGCCCCCTGCACGGCGGGGAACGCGAGAACCATCTGTGCCTGTTTAGAATAGATTCGCATACGCCGAATACTCATTTGTTCCTCGTGTTCTTATTGAAGCTTAAAAGCTCATCTACATTGTAGCAAGCAGAATCTTATTACTGTCTTGCTGCGAGCATTGCGAGACAGCCGAGCAACTGCACCTGCATGCCAGCCAAAGCTCAAAACCTCAGCACAATCGACTGCTGCAAATCAAACTGGCTCTGGAAGGCAGTTCCGGACTACCACAATTGAATATCTCAACAAGCCGTTGACCAAATTGCCATTACGGTCTGTATGTCTCTCTTACTCGGTTTCAGCTGATTTGACTTCCAATACATCAAGTCTTTGCCAAATGGAGAATGCCCGTCGATTCCTAAGGCATGCCCAAACTCATGAGCAACCAGGCTACGAAACTTATCCTGCGCAAACGATGACTTAATGCTGCTTTCGGGCATGACTGCCAGAATGGAAATTACAGCCTTAGAAATCACTTCCTCTCCTTGCAAGATAAATTGCGTAACTGCACCAGCACTAGGATTGCCCAGCACAGGTGTCTTGACAAAAGTCACATCCGCGTCGGCATCAGAATAGCTCTGTTCAATCACAATAGGAACCTCGCCATCAATCCAAGTTTTGCAAGAATCAAAAATCAGCTTTGTGGTTTCATTGTCAAAACCCTTTTCCTTGCTCTGCTCGACAAATACCTTCAACTGACAGCCCTTCGGCCATCTAAGCCTTCTTGTAAGAGCCGGACCATACTCGACCATATCGAGATCAAACTTACTAACACACTCAATATGTTCCTTGACTCCGTCAATTAAATAACGCAAAGACTCTACTCGGGCATCAGATGGATTCTTCCGAGCAAATTCTTCCGAGCAAATTCCTCATACAGCGCAACAGAGCCTGAGAACAGCCGCAGCGAACGCTGCCGATCTTCCTGAAAGTCGGCACATAGCACCCAATCATACTTTACAAAAACAGCTAGATCACTTGCCTCTAGCAGGTCAAAACTCTGCTCATACAGAAGATCAGCCGCAGAGAATTCGCCTCTATCTCTGCAGAAATTTGCAGATTCGTAAATACCAATCTTTCCTCCGCATAGACGCTGAAGGAGTCTATCAATCGCTTCCTAGACTCAGTCAAATAGAGCCATCGGTCTGCTGGTTCTTGGATTAAATTGTAGCCGCTGCGAGCGACCAAAGCATAAGAGACAAATAGCCAAACTGACTAGTCGCCCTCCTCTCATCCTTCGAACAATTCCCAATCAGTAGCGTCTGCATCAGCAATGATCTCGGGAATAGTCGCCAGAGCTGCCTTAGGCAGTAAGTACTCTCCACTCTCTCCATCGAAAACCACGCCTGCGGTTAGCTCGGCGAGCACTGCAGCAAACGCCCAGCTGATGACTAATTCGCCTGACCTGCGATAGTTTATCTCTAGAACCCGTCGGCAGTTCTGCAACACCCTGTCGATGTCTTGGTCGGCCAGGTACTTTCGAGCCTCTACCTGCGCCTGCTTAGCCAGTAATTTCTCAAAGAAGCTTAGCTTGGGCGGATTCTGCACACTTTTGAGCTCTTTGGCAAAATCGAATTCTGCCCCCCGCACTCAAAGCCAATCATATAGTCGGTATCGCAGCAAGACGCAGGACCAACAGATACCATCCTCATTTTGATTGGTAGGAAGCCACCATGTGTCTCATCATCAAAATCAAAGCCGGGACTTAATTCACAAACAAGTCCAAAATCAGCCAGTCGTGCGATTACTCTTGCTGCCAAACCAGCCTTAAACTCGGGCGCGTAAACATATAGATCAAGACTCATTAATTCACCAAAGGTTTTACGAACTGCCAGCGCTGACTAAAGGAGGCAAGTAGAGCGGTGACGAAGAATGCCACACTGATTATAAATGCTAGCATAAAGAGTGGAGAAGCACGCGTAACTGGAGGAGTGAACACAAATAGCGACTTTCGCTTATTTGATTTTCTAGCGTGTCTCTCACCATTTCGCCTCAAATAGTGAATGCAACGGCCAACTTGCCTTGATGCTTTTCTACAAGATCTTTTAAGCCGAGCCGATCAAACAGCTTGGCCATTTTACAGAAGAATGATCGAATAAATCCCTTGATAAAATCCATTCAGCGACAGTCACACCTTTTGCTTCAATTTTGGCAGAAAAAGCCTGGGAAGAATAATTCGATAAGGATCGAAGCCAATGACTGATATGGTTATCCAAGCGGCTGATCTCTTTACCCATCATCTGCCCCAGAACAAACCGCAATGCACCACATACGGTGCACCGATAACACCACCAAGAATTGCGCCGTTCGCGCCCGGCAACTTCGACTCTCGTCGCTCATTGACGGCGCCTTTCTAGTAACACCGGTCTAGCAACATCACTACCGCCATGCTAACATGCAAACACATATCCACATGCACAGGCATTTACATATAAAGATCTGCAAGTTTATTGCGCGCACCCTTGATATAACGACTGATACATTTGATATAAAAATCCGACCTAGTTGATGCATTATTAATGCCAGTGTTAGGTGGCAGCCAGTCGACTCTTCGGTTACGCTAAACAGAAAGTGCCCGTTCGCGATTAGATTTGCAAGCAATACAGGAGTTGTCCGCGTGCCTTTGCCCGTCATCCGTTACCTGTGCACCTGTGGTCTGGCGCTGAGCCTCAGCATCAACGCACCGCTGGCTGCTCTAGCAGCCGATACCCCGACCGAAGGCACCACGCCCTCGGTGCTGCGCAGCACCGTTACACAGACCGAGGTCAAGCATCCGCAAGGACCGACCGTCAACGCCGGTGACGTGCGTGAGGTGCCCACAGATACCACCTTAGAGATGTATCTTTCTACAGAGATTGCCGCCGACGCCAACGCAAAGGGCGATGAGTTTTTTGGCAAAATCAGCAAGGACGTGCTGGTGGATGGGCAGTTGGTGATACCCAAGGGCACGAAAGTGCATGGGGTACTCAGCACAGTGGAAGGTCCCAAGCGCGCCGGCCGCAACGGCTACATCAACGCACGCTTTGATTATCTAATCACGCCAGACGGGCGCGAAGTAAAAATTGAGGGCAACAGCACAACGCGAGACTCAAAGGTCAAGGCCGCCGCCAAGGTCGTCGGGCGCGCAGCGGGCTATACCGCGGTGGGCGGCGTAGTGGGCACAGTAATAGTGTTGCAATTTGGCGGTCTCGCAGCTGCGGCAGCCAGCCACGGCTACACCCTGGCCGGTGGAGCGGCAATTGGCGGGGCCGCCGGACTGACAGTCGCCATGCTGACCAAAGGTAAAGATGTCTTGCTTAGACCCGGCGCAGAAATGCATGTCAAATTGAGCGAGCCGCTTACGCTGCCCACTATGACCATGCCCGATGAAACAGCAGAAGATTTCTGTCCCCCTGGTCTAAAGGTAAAGGTGGCAAGCATGCGCATTAACCACCACCAGGCTGACATATTGACCGACATCACTCTCACACTCGACATTACTAATGAAACCGATAATACGTTCTCAGCCTTTGAAATCGGTCTAGAAGACGAGCAGGGCAAGGTATTCTTCCCCTCTCCGCTTGGCGATTCGAGCATTTGGTCAGACAAAATCAAACCCAGCAGTCACTTCAATGACAAAATGACCTTCAGTGTGGAAAACAGCAAGAGCCCCCACAAGCTGGTATTTTTCAAGCCGTTTTCGCGCGATCCGCTGGCCAAGTTCACCCTTACCGATGCCATGCTGGCAAGCGGTAAAGCAAGCAACAAAGCCAACCACAAAGGCAATCCCGACTCAGCCGCTGAAACACACAAGCCCGACTCAGCCGCGCAATAGCACCGCTGACGATGCCGCCCCGCTTATTTCTTCGCTGACCAGGCTGTCGCTGCACGGGTAAAGGCAGTCAAGGCGGCTTTTGCCCAAAAGACTAAATGCAAATTATCTTGCAACCTATCTTTCGAAAACACCAAGAAATGGATGATCACTTTGCCGTCACAATCTTGGTGTATGGTGACGGTTACTATGGAATTAGCAACTAATGCATTGATGAAACCGTTAAAAACACTAGCACTGTGCTGCGGCGCCATTCAGCTTGTACTGTCTTTGGCAGGCTGTCATACGGCGCATAACAGCAAAGAAGAATTGCATGAGACCAGCCATGTCGGCAAGTCGCTTGACAAAGAGCAGGCGCCGAGTGGCGAAGAAGCAGCGCATACGACTTACCAAGTCAGCAAACCCCTTGTCAAAGACCTAACGCTGAATGATGAATATGTTTGCCAAATTAGAGCCATTCAACATATTGAGATTCGTACATTAGAGAAGGGCTACCTGCAAAGTGTACTGATAGACGAAGGACAAACTGTTCATCAGGGACAATTGCTTTTTCAAATAAAGCCCAGTGTCTATCAAGCTGATGTTCAAAAATCAGAAGCAGAAGTCGAGCTTTCAAAAATCGAGCTAGAGAACAACCAGGCTCTAGTCGAAAAGGATATTATTTCCGCCACCGAAGCCGCCATGTCAGCCGCCAAACTGGCGAAAGTAAAAGCAGAACTAGAGCTAGCCAAAACGCATTTAGGCTTTACCGAAATTAGAGCACCGTTTGACGGACTGATCGGCCGCTTTGGTGACATTAGGTTGGGCAGTCTGCTGGAAGAAAACCAACTGCTGACCACTTTAAGCGATACCCATCGACTTTGGGTGTACTTCAATGTGCCCGAAGCTCAGTACCTAGATTATATGAAGAACAGAAGAAAAGGCGTATCACAGAAGGTTCAACTAGAGCTCGCCAACAAAGAAATCTATCCTGAACCTGGAACAATAGAAACCATTCAATCCGACTTCAATAGCACTTCGGGCAACATTGCCTTTAGAGCGAGCTTTAATAACCCACACGGACTACTGCGGTATGGGCAAACAGGCAAAATACTGTGGCCCAAGAAAATCAGTCAGGCTGTCATTGTGCCCCAGAAATCAACCTATGAAATTCTAGATAAACGCTTTGTTTATGTTGTCGACAAAGACGGTGTAATTCACGAACGTGAAATAAAAGTAGCCAAAGAGGAACCCAATATCTATGTTGTGGCCTCTGGAATAAGCCCTGATGAAATGTACCTGCTTGAGCGGCAGAACAAGCTAGATAAAGGCGACAAAATCAGTTACCAACTGATTGAACCCCAACGCGCAATTGAGAGTTTAAAACTATATGCAGAGTAATTTAGAGCTGAGTAATTTAGGTTCGGCCGGCTATGTTTCGTAATATTCTCAAACGGCCGGTACTCGGGATTGTCATCTCGATCTTGATCGTTTTTCTCGGCTGTTTGTCAATTGTGCAGCTGCCAATTTCGCAGTTTCCCAAAATTGCGCCAACCGTCGTCAACCTCTTTATCGCCTACCCCGGCGCCAGTGCCAAAGTGCTCACCGACTCAACCTTGGTACCGCTAGAGGCAGCCATCAACGGTGTGCAAGGCATGCGCTATATGGTTTCTGATGCCACCAGTGCCGGTGAAGCCACAGTGCGTGTAGTGTTTGAACCAGGTACCGACCCCAACCAAGCGGTAGTCAGCGTCAAAACCAGAGTTGATCAGGTGATGACCTCCTTACCTGATCTCGTTCAGCGAGAAGGGGTCATCATTTTGCCTCTTCAGCCATCCATGCTCATGTATGTGAACTTGTATTCTGATTCCGACTCTTTCGATCAGAAGTACCTGTTCAACTATGCCTATACCAAGCTAATACCCGAGATTCAACGTATTACCGGTGTAGCCAACGCAAGCTTACTGGGCAGCAGAACCTACGCTATGAGGCTTTGGCTAAAGCCAGACCGCATGCGTGCTTACAATATTTCTTCTGAAGAAGTAGTCGCAGCCGTCAAAGCTCAGAGTCTTATTGCCCGCCCCGGCAGACTAGGCATCAGCTCTGGTAAAAAAGCCCAAGCTACTGAATATGTTCTTAACTATGTCGGCCGCTATACCGAACCTGAGCAGTACGAAAATATCATCATTAGAAGCTCTGAGTTTGGTGAAATGGTCAAACTCAAAGACATTGCCACCGTGCAGTTAGGCAGCGAGTTTTATGATATTTACACTAACTTGGATGGAAAAGCCTCCGCCTCTATAGTGTTGAAACAAACACCGAACAGCAACGGCAGAGAAGTAATCAGAAAGGTCAAAGAGAAAATCAAAGAACTTTCTAAGGCGTTTCCAGACGGCATACATGTACAGTACAGCTACGATGTTTCCAAGTTCTTGGACGCCTCGATCGAGCAGGTCATTGATACCATTCGCGATGCGTTTATTCTGGTCACCTTGGTAGTCTTTCTCTTTCTAGGCGACTGGCGTTCCACAGTCATTCCAGTCATAGCAGTGCCTATCTCTCTAGTCGGTGCCTTTTCAGTGCTGGCAATGTTTGGTATGTCCATCAACCTGATTACCTTATTTGCCGTGGTACTGGCCATCGGTATCGTCGTTGATGATGCCATTGTTGTGATTGAAGCCGTGCACAGCAATATGGAGAAAGACCACTCGCTCTCGCCTTATGCGGCCACGCAAAAGGCCATGGGCGAGCTAGGAAGCGCCATTCTAGCCATTACACTGGTGATGATTTCGGTGTTTGTGCCTATCGCCTTCATTGACGGTCCGGTGGGTGTATTTTACCGACAGTTTTCGATCACGATGTCCAGCGCTATCGTCATTTCAGCTTTGGTGGCTTTAACTCTAACGCCTGTTCTATGCGCCATGTTTCTCAAAAGCCATTCTGGACACAAGTCATCTTTCAACGTATTCAAATGGTTTATCGGCCAATTCAACGCTCTTTTCGAACTACTGACCCGAGCCTACATGTGGGTCCTTGAGCGTACCGTCACTCAAAGAATCATATGCCTCGGTGTCATCCTATTGTTTTCCGGCGGCATTTATTACATGAGCGAACAGGTTTCCTCGGGCTTTGTACCAAATGAAGACCAAGGCACCATATACGCTATTGTTCAAACGCCACCAGGGTCTTCGCTGGAATATACAAACAAAGTCATGGGCCAGCTGCAACAGCTGACCAAAAAAATTGACGGAGTACACTCAGTTACTTCGATGGCAGGCTACGAAATTATGACGGAAGGCAGGGGCTCCAACGCCGGAACCTGCCTTATAAACCTCAAAAACTGGGATGAACGTAAAGAAAACGTCCATGAAATCATCGAAGAGTTAGAGCATAAAGCAGTTGGCTTGGGCGGCACGGTCGAATTCTTCGAGCCTCCGGCAATTCCCGGCTTTGGCTCTTCTGGTGGATTTTCGTTGCGCTTGCTGGATAAGACCGGCGATTTGCGCTACCCCGAGTTGGAAGCCGCCACTCAGCAGTTTATGAAAAACCTGAGAAAGCGCAAAGAGATTTCAGGTCTGTTTACCTTCTACAATGCCTCATATCCTCAATATGAAATCAAGATCGATAACCAAATAGCCATGCAGAAGGGTGTGGCAATTGACACGGCTATGAAAAACCTGGACGTTCTAAACAGCGGCTCTTATGAGCAAGGTTTCGTCAAATTTGGACGGTTCTTCAAGGTGTTCACCCAGGCAGCCCCTGAGTACCGCAGAAATCTGGATGATCTGAGGAACCAGTTTGTCAAAAATGAACAAGGTGATATGGTGCCCTACTCTTCGTTTATGACCCTGGAAAAGACAAAAGGCGCCAACGAAATCACACGCTATAACATGTACAACTCCGCCGCCATCAGAGGCTTCCCCGCCAAAGGCTATACGTCTGGTGATGCCATTCAGGCAATTCGCGAAGTGGCTAAAGACACCTTATCCCGCGAATTCGACATTGCCTGGGAAGACTTGTCCTTCGACGAAGCGAAACGCGGAAATGAGTTTATTGTCATTTCTTTGATAGTTGTACTCTTTGTTTACCTGGTGCTAGCCGCCCAATACGAGAGCTTTGTACTGCCGCTCGCCGTGCTCTTTTCCCTGCCGGTAGGTGTTTTCGGCTCCTTCACTATGCTAAGGATGATGGGGCTGGCAAACGATGTCTATGCACAAATTGCCATCATTACCCTGCTGGGGCTGCTGGGTAAAAACGCCGTGCTGATCGTCGAGTTTGCGGTACAAAAACGTAACGAAGGCTTGTCGCTGCGAGCCGCGGCCCTGGAAGGCGCCAAGATGCGCTTTAGACCTATCTTGATGACGTCTTTCGCCTTCGTCGCCGGTCTTATTCCACTGGTGTTATCAGAAGGCGCCGGGGCAGTGGGCAACAAAACCCTTGGTTCGTCCGCCATGGGCGGCATGATTACAGGCACGGTCATCGGCGTCTTAATTATTCCAGGACTCTACTTTCTCTTCGCCACCATGGTTGATGGCAAAAACCTGCTAAGAGATGAAACTCATACAAGTATCACAGAATCGATTGCAAGCAACAGAAGGAGACCGCGGAGTAAACACAGAAAGCTAAAGGCACGACTAAAATTACTGATGAGACGAATCAAGCATAAGAATTAGTCAGTAGAAAATGAGCAGAATAGAAATCAAAAAAATAATTAGTCTTTCTACACTCATAACCTTTATGGGAGTGCTTCAAGCGCCCGCATTTGCAAAATCGTGGTTTCATCCGCTGAAGCTGAAGGAGAAAAAGGAGACAGTTAATGTACCGAAGGAGTATGACACTCCGCAGGTGCCGGACACTATCCGCTTAAGTGGAGGTGTCAGCGCGGCTTCCATTAGCTGGCGGCAATTTTTCTCTGATCCCGACCTTGTCCACCTGATTGAAACAGCGCTGGCAAACAACCAAGAATTCAATATTGCCCTGCAAGATATTGAAATCGCCGCCAATGAAGTACAAGAAAAACAAGGTGAGTACTTGCCAAAAGTGGGCTTGGGATTCGGCGGCAGTTACATCAAACCATCAGAAAACACACCCGAAGGCGTGTTAGATAAAATTGTCGAGAAAGGCTTTTATAGATATCCTGATTTCAACCTAAATCTAGGCCCTTCTATGAGCTGGGAAGTGGATATCTGGAGAAGATTGAGAAACGCCAAAGATGCAGCCAGAATGCGTATGGCTGCTCAATACGAGGTGCGGAATTTTCTAATTTCTAGGTTGGTTACCGAAATTGCGCGCAACTATTATGAACTGATGGCCCTGGATACCGCTTTGAAGATACTCGATGAGAACATTAGCATCCAAGAAGCTGCTTTTCTCAAAATGCAAATCTTGAAGCGATACGGAAAATCAAACCAGCTAGCGGTCAATCGTTTTGAAGCCCAATTAAACAAGACTAGAAGCCAGCGGTTTGAAACCAAACAGAACATTGTTGAAAAAGAGAATCGCCTCAAGTTCCTCTCCGGTATCTACAATGATGGGCCGATCGTCAGACACTCTGAACAGTTGATGGCAATGCCGGTTGATGAATTGCAGACTGGGGTATCTACTCAACTTTTGGAAAACCGTGCCGACATACGGCAGGCTGAAGCGGCAATTAAGGCGGCAAAGCTCGATCTGAAAAGTGTCAAGGCTCAGCTCTTGCCTAATCTGACGATTAGAGCAGGGGTTGGCTTTTCGGGCTTTAGCCCGCAACTGCTATTTCACCCAGAGTCATTGTTTTACAATGCTATCGGTGATGTGATGGTTCCATTGATCAACCGCAAGGCAATTCTTGCACGAATAAAGACAGCCGATGCCCTGCAAACTCAGGCGGTCTTGAACTATGAACAGACCTTGCTGAAAGCCTACACCGACGTGCTAAATCAGGTGGCAAACATCAAGAACATGCAGCAAGCATTCGAAGCCAAACGAAAAGAAGTGATCTTACTTGAAGAGGCTATAGTTAAGGCAAACAGCCTGTTTAAGTACGCAAAAGCCACTTACATCGAAGTATTGCTCACCCAGGAAGAAAAGCTGATTGCCGAAAAGGAACAGGTCGAGGTAAAGATGAACCTGATCGGGTCGAAAATCAACCTCTATCGAGCGCTCGGGGGCGGCTGGAGATAGTAGGTTGAATCCGACAACAGCAATATTTGCCATAAGACAAGAATCCGGCGCAAAGTGAAGCGGTATTGACCTTTATCGGATGGAGCATTCAGGCATTTCGTTACGGCATGCTTGGCTGAAGAAACCTAACCAATAGCCACAAAGCACAGCAATTATATTCACAAACAAAACCTCCAGCATACCCCACAATTCCAATGACAAAAGAGCCCAATCCTTCCACCATCGAGGCATCCCAAGGCAAAGCACTGAGACCTAGCCGCCAACATTAAGCCCCCCAAATGGCAAAGCCGCCAGCATCTTGTATACTCCCCTCCCGGTGCATGGGGTGGCTCTTTTGCTATTCAACAGCTTCGATTATTTGATTTTTCTGCCCTTGGTGGCGGCCGCCTATTGGCTGACACCGGCAAAGCTGCGCATCCCGCTTCTGGTAGCCGCCAGTTACTACTTCTACATGCACTCTTTCCGCATTTACGGGCTGCTTTTGGGCGGTCTCACCCTGGCCAACTATCTAATTGGGCTGGGTCTGGCTAAACCGGCGCTGCAAAACAAGCCCAGCCAAAAGCGCCTCTTACTTATCGCCGGCATCGCCTTCAACCTTGGCATGTTGGCGCTATTCAAATACACAAACCTATTACTCGACACCCTCAACAGCGCCCTTAGCGCCATGGGCGCCGCTTTGCACAGCGAGTTTTTCAAGTCTACCGGTGTACAAGACCTGCCCATCATATTGCCCCTGGGCATTTCCTTTTTTGTCTTCGAGTTCATTCATTACATTACCGACGTGCACAAAGGCAGCAAGCCGGTGCGCAATCCGCTGCGCTTTGCTCTATTTGCATCTTTCTTCCCTTCGCAAATTGCAGGGCCGATCAAACGCTACCAAGATTTTGACAAACAGCTAGAAGACCCAGCAAAACTCAAGGTGACCGAAAGCCAGCTCACCGAAGGTCTCTGGCTTATCGCCCGCGGACTTTTCAAAAAAGTGGCCTTGGGCGACAATCTGGCGCCGATTGTGCAAGCTGGTTTTGCCAACCCCCAGCTCATGAGCAGTACCGACGCCTGGATAGCCGCACTGGCTTTTGCTTTTCAGATTTATTACGACTTTTCAGGTTATACCGATATCGGTAGAGGATCAGCCATGCTCTTCGGCTTTTCTTTACCGGAAAACTTCAACATGCCCTATATTGCCCGCTCGCTCAAAGATTTCTGGCACCGTTGGCACATTAGCCTATCCACCTGGCTGAGAGATTATCTCTACATTCCCATGGGCGGGTCCAAAAAAGGCGAAGCTTCCACCCTGGGCAATCTGTTCATGACCATGGTCCTGGGCGGGTTGTGGCACGGAGCCTCTTGGACCTTCTTGATTTGGGGAGCCTTCCACGGACTGGGACTGGCAATCAACCGCATTTGGGAAGCTTTTTTAGCCAAACACCCCGTTCTCAAGCAAGCAGGCGAAAGCCTTGCCGGACAGACCCTGGCTTACATAGTAACCATGCTTACCGTTCTGGTTGGCTGGGTACTCTTCTATGCCCAAAGTTTGCCCCAGGCTTTAGCGGTTCTGCAAGCCATGTTCAGCCCTCAGGCCGGCTCTGAAACCTGCCAGGTCAGCAACCTGCTCACGCAATCGACCTTGATACCAGCAGCGGTGCTTTATGCCCTCACTATTCCTTCACTGAAAATCTATAATTCTCTGGCAGCTCTTTCCAACTTAGCAAATCAAAGCCCCCAGCAACTTACCAGCTTGAGCAGAGGCTCCCATGCTTTTGCACTCACTGTAGTTCTAATTATGACTTTAGAACTGGCTCCCCGTATGGCGTCTCCCTTTATCTATTTCCAGTTTTAAATCATGACCCAACAAACTCTAGTCGAGAAATCTGAAGCAGCACCTGTCGCGGCAAACGCGTCGCCTACTGCACGAACATCGTCCCCAGAAAATCAGGTCAAGCAAAATCGAGCTGCCCAAGCCTCGGCATCACAGCTTGAGCAGCAGCTCAAGAGACCAAAGCCTGTAAAGACCATAATTGCTACCGCTGCGGCAATCGCACTTGGTTTATTTTGCACCGAAAAACTTCTGGTACTGACTGGTCTGGGGCAAGAAGAATACATCAGACCAGATGCCTTATTTGGCATTGCCCATATCGAGGGCAAAGACGTCACTTTCAAATCGGAAGGCTTTTCACGCGGCAAGTTCAGCGCTGCCGGGCTGCGCGACCGTGACTATCTTTTGAGCAAAGATGCCGACACAAGGCGTCTGGCATTTTTAGGGGACAGCAAAACCGAAGGCATGCAAGTGCCAATGCCTGAAAACTTTGTCAAACTAATCGAAGCCGATCTAAACCAGTTGGCTAAGGAAAAGAAAGCACCGGAAAAATGGCAAGCCATCAACTTTGCCACTGCTGGTAATGGCACACTAGTCGAGCTTTTGCACTATCTGAGCCGAGTCAAGCACTATAGCCCCGACCTGACGGTTTTGGTCTATAACTATGGTGATTCAGGCGAGAACGGACAAGCCGGGGCAATAAACAGCAAGTTAGCTAGACCGGCTGTAATTGTAAAAAATGACGGCGCTCTAGAACTTTCTTTTGAAGAATTAGACAAATGGTTGCTTAGCGAAAACACGCAGTTCAAACTCAAGACCGCCGAGTGGCGCAAGAATTCAAGGCTATTTCAGATGTTCTTAGACTTTGATTTCAATATGCGCACAGAAAACCCCATATATGGAAAAGCGAGCGAAGCCGTTGCCAGCCTCTTCAAAAACAATGACAAACCTGTAGACCTTTTGGCAGATCAAAAAGTCAAAAATGAAAGAGCCTATCTGATAAACGAGTTTAACCGTTTGGCTGCTCAAATCGAACCGACACCTATTCTCAAACCGCGCTCGGCAGACTTAGACCAGAGAGCCCTTTCGGTAGAAAGCAAGACCTATGCAGCCATTGACCAAGAGCATCACCGCAACACCGAGCTAACCGTAAAACTAGTGCGCATGCTCAATAAAGCCTGTGCAGAGAACGGTTCTAAGCTTTTGGTCGTGACTTTACCTGTGCCCGATAACTGTACCTTTTATCAGTGGGAAGTTAGGGCGTTGAAAGAAGCCGCTAAAAGGGAAAAATTTGAAGTACTGGATACCAATCAAAAATTTCCCCGACTGAAACCCATGGAAGCCAATCCCTACTATTACACCGCTCACTTCTCTCCAGTCGGGCACCGAGTGATTGCGGACATCATAATGGCAAAGCTATTGCATTAGGCACGTGGACAATTCAGCTGCAAACATTGGTACCTATCATTTCGCTCCTGGTGACTTGATAGACCGAGATTACGAAGTAATCCAAATGCTGGGCGCCGGCGGCGCCGGGCAGGTCTATCTGGTCGAACACCGTTCGCTGGCTAGACAAGCCGCACTGAAATTGCTCAATACCCGCAACATAGATGAAACAGCCTGGCGCCGTTTCACCTACGAAGCACAGCTTATCGGCAAACTGCAACACCCAAACATCATTCAGGTTTACAACTTTGGCATTCACGAAAATCGGCTGCCTTACTATGTTATGGAGCTGGTGAAGGGCGAACCGCTAGACTCGAATCTAAAGAAGCTCGGACCGGTTGGCACGCTCGAGGCAGTGGAACTGCTCATGGATGTTTGCAGCGCCCTTTCTTACGCCCATGGCAAAGGCATCGTGCATCGCGATATCAAACCAGGCAATATTATTCTGGTTGAAAGCCCAGACGGTAGAGGCTACCGCGCCAAACTTCTCGACTTTGGCATAGCCAAACTGCGCAGCAAGCAAAATTTAGAAACGCAAGGACTGACCCAAGCTGGCGAGGTGGTGGGCAGCCCCCTCTATATGAGCCCAGAACAGTGCCAGGGCTTAGACGTAGACGAGCGCAGCGACATCTATTCGCTGGGCTGCAGCATCTTCGAAATTTTGACAGGCACAGTGCCATTTAGAGGCGAAAATGTCTTTGCCACAGTGATGATGCATTTCAACGAGGCTCCGCCAAAATTAGCCGATCGGCTTCCTGATGAATACTTCCCACCCAGGCTGGAAGAGCTCGTCGCCCGTTGTCTTGAGAAGAATCCGGATGAACGGATTAAGTCTATGGATGAAGTTTTGACATGGCTGGAAGAGATTTACGAAACACTAAAGCGGAATTTGGGAAAGGCGGCCCGGGGTAAAGAAAGTGACCTAACGCGGCTGAGCATGCCGGTTAAGAGCGAAGCTGAGCTCAAAACTGAAAGAGTAAGGGAAGCAAAGAAAAAAAACAGCATCTATAAAATGGTCGTAATCGGCGGTGTTTTAGCTGTGGCAACAATTGCTGTTAGCTGTATCACTTTATTTAAGCCGAAGCCCAAAATTTCCAAACTAGATATAGAAACAATTACAGCCGTCAATGAAAAGCCTGCAGTAGACAACTCCACAAAAGCCGGCAGCTTCCTCGTAAAGATTGAAACCGACAAAGATAAAGTACACCACAGGTATTACAAGTTTCCTCTCAAAGACGGCATCAAGATGGGCACTTTCCATATTCAATTTGGGCCATACAAAGCCATGGTCAAAAACCCACCAGACTTAGTTGTCCCCTTGGGCGCTTTAGTAAAATTCACACCTTCTATAGAATTTTGTTCGCACCCAAGCTATTTCAGAGCATTCGACAGCACACTCTTGAACGAGATAAATTTCACATCTGATCATGGCGGCTCCAATACTATGTTCGATGAACTAGGGGCCTCGGCAAAGCGCTGCCTTAACGAGTTACAGCCTTCAGTGCATCTTACCACTCTAATTCTTGATGATTCAGACCTGACTGACACTGACCTGGAAATGCTAAACGATAAATTCCCTAAACTAACCCAACTCTCGATTAGGGGCTGCGATATAACTCCCAACGGCCTGGCTCAATCAAAACTTGCAAGCAGACTTAGGCATCTAGAGTTTGATAATACTTCAGGCGGTGACTTGACCTTACTACTAAAGAAGCTGTCAGAGAATGGACAACTGGTAGGCCTAGACTTGAGAGGCAAGAAGCTGACCGACGAACAGTTTCAGTATATTCTCGCTACCCCAAAGCTGGACTATGCTGCTCTGATTGCGTCAGGTATAGATGATCAACGCGCTATCGCCTTGCTGAAGCGTTTTCCCAAGCTTAGGCATTTCAATTTTAGACGAAATCAAGTAACTGAAGCTATTGTGCCAACGCTGTTGCAGCAGAAACATCTTGATTGGTTCGACCTACCCGAGGCTGGCTGGTCACAGAAGAGCAAGGATGCGTTGAAAAAAGGTTTACCCGAAGCAAAATTCGCCTTTTGGGATGACAAAATCAAAGAAGCGGACTGGGCCAAGTAACCACTGGCAGTATTTCCAGCTTGGCTATAATCTAGCCTTATGCATTCCCATTCAGAACATTTGGCACCAATCAATAAAATAATCACCAACGGCGGCAAAGGCAGAATGCCCATAAGCCTGGCGGCTGGCTTTATTTTACTTAGCACAAACCTACTCATAACAGCACCGGTTCTCGCCCAGGGCAAACAAATCGCCGGGCAAACCCAGGCAGCGGGCGTTTCGGATAAGGCAATCGCCAAGGACCAAAAGCCCAAATTAAGCTTTCCCCTTAAGTTCAGTTTGCCCAACCCTGCCCAGTTCAGGGTCTCAAAGAAAGCCAAGGATAAGGATTCTAAAAGTAAAGCCCCTAGAGTCAGCGGCGAATGGTCGCCTTACGGCAATATCTTTGAAATCAATTCGGCGCGCAAGCTGAGCTTTGAAGATAAATTGCGCCATAAGACCATCGAGATGAGGCTCATTTACCCCACAGCTCCCGGCAACTATCCAGTGATAATCTTTTCGCACGGAGCCGGTGGTTCTAAAGATGCCTACACCCAGCTCACCGAATATCTAGCAGCACGCGGCTATATTTGCATTCAGCCCACCCATGACGACAGCATAGGCAAGCTCAAACTAAAGAAAAAGAACGCTGGATTTGGCGACGCCCTGGCCACAACCAACGACCAGCGTTATTGGATCAGCCGGGCGCGCGACATCGAAGCCACCCTTGATGGTCTCGATATGATTGCCACCAACCTTCCCAGCGGCGTCACCATGAACAAAGAAGCCATAGGTATGGGCGGACACTCATTTGGCGCCTTTACCACATTGATTTTGGCTGGTGCGCCGGTCAATATACCGGTCAACCTCAGCCCTGGTTATGGCGGTTTGACCGACTTCGGCGACAAGCGCATCAAAGCCTTTTTAGTCTTAAGCGGTCAGGGAACGGGCAAAGTCGGTCTTTGCTTTCCTGGTAAAGAAAGTTATGGTGCCATCAAGGCGCCTATGATGGTCATGACGGGCTCGCGCGATAAGGGTCAGAGGGGTCAGCCGCCCACCTGGCGAATGGAACCATTCACATACGCAGGCGGTGGCAATAAGCACCTTCTCTACATCGAAGGGGCCAACCATCTCACCTTTACCGGCAATATCTTTACTCGAACAATTGACAACGACAAGAAAGACAAGAAAAGCCTAAAGCTTTTCTCAAGTATGGTTCAGAACCACATAGACTCGGGACTAGCTAAAGCGGCAGAATATAATGCTAAGACCAAGCCGCTTTTTCCTTATGTGCAAAAGGCTGGGTTGGCTTTCTATGATGCTTACCTGAAGAATGAACAGTCGGCGCTGGAATTTCTCAAGAGCCATCAGCTGGAAAAATCCAGCCTTGGCCTGATACAACAGAAAGATCAATAGCAAGCTCAATAGAAAATTGACGAAATTGCAGACCGTTGTCAAGACCGCATAATAGTTATTATTGCCGAACCGTCTGATCCACCACCACTCTAGATGGAAGTTGCATTAGTGACCGGAAACAAAGTCTCAGAAGCTGAAGCCCTGGTAATCAAGACCGGGCGTATTCTTTTGCGGCCCCACAGGCTGGAAGATTTTGACGACATTCATGCTTATTCGCAAGACCCCGAAGTTGTGCAATACATGCAATGGGGTCCCAATAGCGAAGAGCAGAGCAGGCAATTTCTAGCAAACACTATTGCTGGTCAGAGCATCGATCAAAAGCAGAACTATGACTTTGCGGTCGAACTGATTGACAATTCCACAATGCCCGAGGCCAGGGTTGGACAAACTATTGGCTCAATTAGTTTGAGATTGCCCAAGCCAGATGCCAAACTGGGCGAAATCGGCTATTGCTATCACAAATGCACCTGGGGCAGAGGTGTAGCCTCAGAAGCAGCGGAAGCAATCATGGCTTTCGGCTTTGATAAGCTCAAGCTTCACAAAATCAGCGCCACCTGCGACCCGCGCAATTTCGGCTCGGCTAAAGTGCTGCAAAAAATCGGCATGAGGCTGGAAGGCTATCTCAAAAATCATATATTTATGAAGGGCATTTGGCGCGACACCCTCATGTTCGGCACCACCAAAGAGGCCCAGGCAGAAAACCGCAAACTATACAGAAACAAGCAAGAGATTTTTGTGCTTAGCGGCATGCACGGCAAGAAAGAAGCACTGACCGAAACCTTCGGCGGCGGCATAGTAAGCCGCATCAAGCTTTCTAAAGGCGAAGAGATTGCCGAACGCACCGAGATACTCGACGAGTACTATTTGGTTATGGAAGGCGCCATCAAATGTGGTGACAAAGTACACCAAGCCGGCACCCTGGTGCACACACCACTTGCTGTAAGACAAGCCAGTATGCATGCCGAGCAAGACAGTGTTTTGCTGGTTTACAGGCTCGGTCCAGAATCGTAAATGGCCCAGATTCTTTTAGCCGAAGACGACCCAGCTTTAGCATCGGTACTGGTCAGATGGCTGCAAAAAGAAGGACATCAAGTCAATCATCTGGCAGACGGCGACGAGGCAATTCGCTTTTTAGATTTTGCCGATTTTGACCTGCTTATTTTAGATATTGAACTACCCGGTGCAAGCGGTTTAGAAATTCTCAAAGCCTATCGCAGTAAGGGCGGCAAAACCTTGGCGATCTTTCTGACAGCGCGCAGCTCAGTGGCAGACAAGTTGCAAGGTTTTGAAACAGGCGCAGATGATTATCTGAGCAAGCCTTTTCATGCCAAAGAGCTAATTATGAGGGTGAACGCCCTCTTGCGACGCAGTTATGGAACAGTCGATTTAGACGCCCAGTTTAGAAACCTGGGGCTAGAGCTTTTGCCGACCCGCTCGGCGGTGCGCAAACTAGAAAGCAATAGCGAAGTGTCACTGACACAGCGTGAGTACGCCCTCTTAGACTATTTGCTTAGACGTCTAGATCAAATTATTCCTTCCGAGCGCTTGCTAAACAGCCTCTGGACCGACGAAGAAGGCGCCACACCGGAAGCCCTGGCTGCCTGCATTACCCGCCTGCGCAAAAAAATCGACCCGCCCGGCAGCGAAAGCATGATCAAAAATGTGCACGGACGCGGCTATCAAATAGTCTCAAAAAAATAGCTTTTGCCACTAAGAAAGAGGCAAAGTAAAGCGTATTGAAGTACCTTTTGGTCTGCGCCTCTCAGCCTTTATTTTGCCGCCATGGCTTTCCACTATTGCCTTTGAAATAGCCAGTCCCAACCCAGAACCTTTGCGTCGTTTATTGTCTTGAGCGGGATCCACTTGGCGAAATCGCTCAAAGACAGATTCAAGCATTTCATCCGGTATGCCGCGCCCTTCATCGTCTACTTGCACCATCGCCATATTTCCGACTTTTCTGGCAGAGAGCACAACCTGCGAACCTGGCTCGCTAAACTTAAAGGCATTAGACAAGAGATTGAACAAAACCTGCAGAATGCGCTCATCATCAAAGCAAGCGTTAAGCTGAGGGTCGACTTGCAATACCAGCTTGATGCCTGCTTGTTCAGCCAAGAGTCGACTGCTCTTGAGAGCTTCTTCTAAAACAGGCGATAGCGGCGCAATCCGAGCATTGAGAGAAAATGCAGCGCTTTCAATCTTGTCTAGGTCTAGAAGATTATTCACTAAAGAAAGCAATCGCCCGATGCTTTCAGAGCTTTCACGCAGAGTCGCAGCCCCCTCTTCGGTCAATTTCTCGGCTTCAAGAAACTCATGAGCCAATTGCACCGCATTTAGTGGCGAACGCAGATCATGACTGACCATGGCGACAAACTCTGACTTGAGTCGCTCTAACTCGGCTTTTTCTGTAATATCAAGCACAACACAATTAAAGCGCTCGCTATTCTCAGACCAGTTAGCCGACCATTGCATGACCAAAGTCTTGCCGCCTGCGCGCAGAGTCTGTACGCTAAACTTGCCGTGACCCTGCTTGAGAGCCTTTTCAAGCCCAATCTGAATCTGCTTTGTGGCATCAGCATCAATCAGAGCTGACAGCAAAAGTCCAGACAAGTCTGCATCTTTCGTCCCGAGCATATCGCCGAAAGCCGTATTGTATTCTTGTATAGTGCCGTCTTTTGCGATAGAAGCTATGCCTTCAGCAGCGTTATCAAAGATATCTCGCTCTTTCTCTCTGATAGCGTTCAAGTCGCTGTACATTTGACTGTATGTTCTATGCAACTGTGCCAATTCATCGTCACCACTAAGCTGGCTGGTTGGCGTCTCGCCCTTACCCATGGCAACGGCGTTGGCAATCAGCTTTTTCAGTCGATCAGAAGTGGTGCGATTAAAATAAATGAGCAAACTGCAGGCAAGAAATATGCTGGCAAGAACAGAAGTAAGCAAGGCCGTCTCTATTGTTTGAAAAGTCTGCTCTTCTCTAGCAAGCATTTCTTTTTGGCTCTCACGCTGTTGAGCACACATTTGGTTTATATGCTTGAAAGTTTGAGCAAAAGCATTCTCAGCCTTGACCATGACTAACTTGGCTTGCACTGTTTCATCTCTCTTGTAGAGGGTGCCTGCCAAAACCAAGCTTTTATCTACCTCGTCTGCAAGCGACTTGATTACAGACCAATGCCCTTCTTCGTCTTCATGACCTTTCACTAAAGCATCGATTTCATACACTATACGTCTGGATTGATCTTCCAAGCGACTGGGCAACTTTCTCAAAGGATCGCCACCAACAACGCCTTGGGTAATGAGAGCAACATTGCGCTCTGTGGCAAGCATATGCAGAGTATTCATCTTTGCGACAAGCTCTGCACTGTGAGCCGCTTTTGCTCGTTCGACCCGAACATGCTCAAAGAGAGAATAGAGCGTAGCCACAGAGAGAACCTCGGCGGCAACAGGAATCGCCACTAATATAATTGCTCGTGTGGATAATCGCATGATTGGTAAGTTTGAGAAAACGGCACTGTAATGATACAGCAACCTCCACAAAGCTGCATCATTACAGTGCTCCGACTTATCTCACTAAAGTGCATTCCTCCTGAAAGTGTATGAATTGGGTCTCTCAATTGGATCTATAGATACAGGCGGTCTGCCGGGCCATTTGCCAATGGGCGGTCTTTCAATGCCATCAAGCGAGCCGGGCGGAATTATGTCACCGGGTTCTTTGACAAATGGCGGTCTTTCGATAGGATCAAGCACTACATCGGGAGGATGCGATGGACGCGGCAGCGGCGGCAAGTCGCAGCCGGGATCTCTGCCCACCGGCGGTCTTTCGATAGGATCAATTACTACATCGGGAGGATGCGATGGACGCGGCAGCGGCGGCAAGTCGCAGCCGGGATCTCTGCCCACCGGCGGTCTTTCGATAGGATCAATTGCTACATCGGGCGGTCCACCGGGATGTTTGCCGGGAGGCGGTGCCACTGGTCTATCATGCACCGGCGGTCTTTCGATAGGATCAATTACTACATCGGGAGGTCCACCGGGATGTTTGCCGGGAGGCGGCGCCACTGGTCTATCATGCACCGGTGGCTTATCTAAACCAAAGAAAGCGGCAAACTCGGCTTGATTTATGTTACCGTCTTTATTGCGATCGAAGGCGTTAAATATATTGGTAAAAGAGAGCTGGCCGTTATCATCAACTATATCGGGCTTGCGAGGCATCATCTTGGCAGAAGCCGAACGCCGTTCGTCAATCATGTCGTGCACGACCTGACTGACCCCAGATGAACTGTCTAAAGCAGACGACTCTTGCGGCATCACTTTATCAGAGAAATTATTGTGCATCACTAGTAACACTCCTCAATTATTCAAAGGGCAGGCAGTTCCTGCTCATGTCTTGAAGGTAGTGAAAAAGTCTGACGCTTATTTGACGCCTAGATTAAATTGGCAATGAGCAAATTGCTTCACCACGGCTTAACCTGGGCAATGACAAGATAGAGATATAAAAATCAAAGAAAATCAGAAGAGAAAAAGAGAAATGAAAACAGATGAAAGAGCACAGTTATACAAACGCAATAGGCGATAGAAAGCCACTAATACTGGACCGAGATCCGCCGTTTTTGATATTCTTCGGAATTCCATTCTTTCTTATCGGCTTGTTATTCTTTGTTGCCCCTTGGGGCTTAGCTTCAAATAGCGATAGTCTTTCCATACCGATTAAGCTAGTCATATCGGGCATGGGCACCGTGGCTATGTTTGTCTCGCTGATAGTCTTTAGAAGTGCAAGCAAAGTATCTGTCTTAGATCGCGGCGCCGGTTGCGTGATCGTGCGTCAGCGTCTAGATAAAAGAAGCACCCGCCGCATCAATATTACCGAGATAGCCGACGTAATCTTGGACACAAGCAAAGACAGCGATGGGGAAAACACCTATAGGTCGGTACTCTTGCTAAAGAGCGGAGAGAAAGTCGGGCTGAGCAATGCCTACATATATGATGAAGCAGAAGCAAAACAGAAAGTAGCAAAAATAAGCGCCCTTATTAGGGACCCTTATGCAAGCAGCTTTGATTACAAGCGACCAACCAGCCCTGTCAGCCAGAGCGGCGGCATAGGCAAGGGAGTGGTGGCGATGGTCTGCGCGACAGTGATAGCCAGCCCCTTTGTGAGTTGGTGGATAGCCGCCAATAGCCATCAGCCGGCAGTACAAGACAGCGTGGTAAGCGGGGCACCCAGCCCCGCTCTAGACAAAGAGTTGCATCTTAAGGCAGCGGAATTTCTGCCTGTAGAAGAGAAAATAGTCTTTGTGACCACACCTGAGCCCGGACACGAGGGAATGGTAAAAATCTGGTTCATACCCTTTGCCATTGTTTGGACTCTTTTCAGTCTTTTATGGCTCACTGTGGCGCTTGGAAGCTCGGTGACCAAGCGCAGCATCACCGGCATTATCATGTCGCTGTTCGGCTTGCCTTTTGCAGCCTTGGGCATAGGCATGTTGCTTACACCATACTTTAGCTATATGCGAGAGCTGACAACGATTTATGCCATTTCTGAGAAAAGGGCCTTTGCCGTAGACAAAGACGGTGCCCGTGAACTGGTTGCCTTTGACGACAAACACTTTGGACCTATCAACGCCAGCACTTACACCCGTAAACTTGCCGACGGTAAAAGCGAAGAGCGCATGGACCTTCTCTTTCGCAACAACCTTGACCCGGAAGGTGCCAGCGTCACCGTGGGCTTCTGGGGCATCGACAAAGGCGCCGAGGTAAAAGCCATTTTAGAAGAGAAATATCGAGCCAAAAACTAGAGAGACTAGAGAAACTGGAGAAACTGGAGAAACTAGAGATCTCGGGAGAGCCAAACAGCTCCAGAGAGATTAGTAGAGATCCAGAGAGAGATAGGGAGAGACTGGGAGATTAGGTGAGGCATTTTTCGGCGACAGCTGAAACCATTCTCATACTTCCAGAAAAAGCCCCCTGCTTAATGACAATTGAGTCCAAATTGAATAATATTGCCCGTCACAGGTATCCGGCGATCAATATATCAAGATATTCGAGGAGGCTAAAGTTTAGCCGCCTCGACAAAACAGGCGGGCAATATGACAAACTCGGTACTAACCAAGATAGAGACACAAGAAAGTCCTGCCGCAGACATAGATATGGATATCACCGACGCGAATCTTGATTCTGTACCGACTAAAGCCATCGCCGAAACAGCCGGCAAGCCGAACCCCTGGCATGCCTTCATCGCCACCTGGCTAGGCGGTGTCTTCGACGGCATGGACAGTTCCATCTTTGCCATCGTCCTCTTTCCCGCCCTCTCTGAACTGCTGAACACTCATTCGCATTCGGTCGTCGGGCAGTTCGGCTCATACATCATTGCCATGTTTATGGTGGGCTGGGCAATTGGCGCGGTCTTCTTCGGTTGGCTAGCCGACCACATTGGTCGAGCCCGCACTCTTTCAATCACAATTTTGCTCTATGCGCTTTTCACCGGTCTTTGCGCCTTCGCTCATAACTGGTGGGAACTTGGTTTCTGCCGCTTCTTGGTGGGCGCCGGTATAGGCGGCGAAATGGGCATCGGCGCTGTCTTGCTTTCAGAATGCTGGCCCAAGCGCACTCGCATCTATGCCCTCAGTGCTCTGGCCACATCGCTTGGCGTCGGCTATATTCTCACCGCCGGACTCAATCTTGCTTTGAACGGCAACTGGCGCTATCTTTTCATCGCCGGCGTCATCCCGGCTTTCCTTACTGTCTATATGAGAATGAAACTGAAAGATTCAGACCATTTTCATGAGTTGCAAGAGAAAAAGAAAGAAGCTAAGAACAAAGCGCACCACGAGCGTTCCGAGGCTGATCATGAGCTCTTGAGCCATACTTTCAAAGCTCTGATCTCAAAAGAGAACTTCAACAAGACCATGATTGTTGGAGTTCTGACAAGCTGTGCCATCATCGCCTGGTGGGCGGTACTATCTTGGATTCCAGCTTGGATTAACCAGATAACCGGGGCCATGGCCGTAGCCGAGCGCAGTCACACAATGCTGTTCAAAGATTTCGGCATGATTCTCTCTGGCGTGCTGGGCGGCTGGATGATAGCCAAGATGGGCTATAAGCGCTGCATGATCGTTTCATTCTTGCTTGCCTTCTGCTTTACCGTCGGCATGTTTATGACTTTCAAGAGCTTCACCCCGTCAATCTTTCCCTGCATACTCGGTGTAGGTTTCTTTGCCCATATGCCCTTCGTCTTGCTCTGGTCATACATACCCGAGCTTTATTCCACCCGCATTCGCAGCACCGCCTTTGGTGTCACCTACAACATGGGCAGAATCTTCGCTGCGCTAGCGGCGCTGGGCAGCGGCTGGTTGATTCAAGTGTTCGGCGGCTCTTATGCCATGGCGGCATCAAGCTTTGCCGCCATCTTTTTGGTTGGTGCAGCGGCGGCTATGTTTATGCCCACGCCCTGCGGCAACATGATTGAAGACTAAGACCGCTATCTAGTTAGAGCTCTACGGTACACTCTGAACTCGTAATTTCACCCTGGTAATTAGTCGGGGCTGAGCATATCTTAGACCATACCCCCCGGAAGCTTGTTTGGAGGTCTAACGACCTCTGCGGGTTAAGTATGGCCGAACCACAAGAACAAATTCAAAAAGCAAAAGAGACCCCTGAGGCTAAGTGCCCAGAAGGGAGCGACAGCGCAGCCTGCCAGAAGATGCTGGACGAGACTCGCGAGAAAGAAAAGCAGCCGGTGCAAGAGCTTAGCCCGGAGGTGCGAACCAACGCCGCCCTTGTTAAGGCGCTTTCTCATCTTTCTGAAAATCCCAAGCTGCAAGAAAAAATTGCCGGACCTGACGGGCGCATCGACAAGCAAGACTTGGTCGATGCCTTACTGCTAAACGGCCAAATCAAACGCGACGGCAGGCTGCCCACAGGCATCGACGGCTTTCTCAGCGATGCCGATAAAGCGGCTGTGCAAGAATTGCTCGCCAATTTCAACGGGCTCAATAAGAAGTCTTTTGACATACAAGACTTAGAAAACTTCAAACCAGAAAAGCTAGGGGCTGGAGGTAAGCCACTTTTAGAAGAGCTGGAAAAACTGAACCCGCGCGAGGCGAACAGCTTAAGCCCACAGCTAGATGAGTTTTTGAAACGCGCAATTAAAAGGGGGATCACCCCCGATGAGTTGGAAGTGGCGCCGCCGCCCTATCCGGGTGAGGCACCGATTCGTATGGTGCGCACTGCCGATTTTCCAGAAGCTTCACTGTCACTTTTTGATCGCATCAACAAAAACAAAGACCAGTTTCTCTCAGACAAAGAGCTGGCAACGGCTCTGGAAGATCCCTCTTTCAAGAGAGAAGATGCCCAGACCTTGGCAGCACTGTATTTTTATAGACACCGACTGGCCTCAGGGGCAGCCGACGGTAAAGGCGGCGTCACTCGCAAAGACCTGGAAGCTTTTGGCGAACTGGAAAAGACTGTATCTAAAGATATGGCCACGGCTTATGATGTGGAGAGCATTGGACGCAACCCTGCTGAGTTTAAAAAGCTGGACCGCGGCAATAAAGGCTTCCTCACCAAAGCAGACCTGGAAGCAGCGGTAGAGGACAAAACTCTAAAGTCTGATTTGCGCGATGCTGCCGAGATAATATTGCGCAACTATGATGTTTTGCCTGATGCTAATGACGACTATCGCATCGGCGAATGGCGCGGTATTACCGCCAAAGACCTGCAAAAGTTCTCTTGGGCGATGAATGAATCGCCCGACTATAAGGCAATGAAAGAAACCGCCCATGCTATGCGACGCACTTATTGGGGGCAGCTCAATCAGGTCGAGACCCTGTACAAAGACAACTCCAAACCACTTGAGAGCATCAAGCCCGATGCCATCAATCAGGGCTTGTTGAATGACTGCTATCTCTTGGCTTCGATTGGAGCAGTGTCTTACAGCGACCCTGAACTGGTGCGGGATATGATCAAGGACAACGGTGACGGCACTTTTACGGTGACGTTTCCGGGAGCTAAAAATGAACCGATATCGGTTAAATCTCCGACCGAGGCCGAGCGCGGTTTGTTCAACCAGCCAGGGGAATACGGCATCTGGGCGTCGGTCCTAGAAAAAGCCTATGGCGCCTATTGCCAACGCAGCGTCTTCCGGCGCACACCACTTAACTTGGGCGGTGGTGACTCGCCAGCGGAAGGTGCTGATGGCGGAGGCTGGTATTCGGCTTTGGGTCTATTTACCGGTCGACCTTATCAAAATCATGTAATGCCTTTGGTAAGCAACAAATATCTAGCCCAAAAGCTAGACGAATCACTGAACAAGCAACCGATAAGACCGGTAATTGCCGATACCGGTCCCGGAAGACCCTTCTATTTCACAGCCGAAACCAAGGACGGCTATGCCCGGGCTCATATCTATACCGTGCTTGCCTATGACCCCAAAGGTCCAGACGGCGGCACGGTGACGGTGCGAAATCCCTGGGGCGGCGCCAAGGGCAGCCGCGCCGGCGAATACTCAATGTCGTTTGAAGAGTTTGACCAGAATTTCTTCAATATTGCCTACGGAGAGAAATAGAGGCGGGGGATGTTTAGTGCGAAAGTGATTCTAGTAGTAGCTGCTGCCGTCATTGTCGGCATCGACGTATATTGGGCAAAGCAACTAGACTTTCCGCAGAAAATTTACGACGGGCTTAGGCAATCTCTCAATATCTGGCAAGAGAAGAACTTTACACCAAGAATGCCGTACAAAGAATTTCGCAGTATTGTCGAGAGTAATGGCGCGACAAGCCGATTTGAGCGCGTAAAACTAGTTGATTCAAATTACGCGGGCATTTACTTTGAAGTCAAAGAAAAGGGTCAAACAGGTTCCTACCGGGTTTATGTGCCGAGCGATGCTAGAGATGGTCTCTTTGACAAGCTCGCGGCCATGGGCATACTAGTGGACTTCGAATATTCCTGTATTTAATGGTCCGAAGCCAAACCCGAAGCCACCCTTTAGGCACAGATAGTCGAACCAGAGCCCGTGAAAGCACTGAGGCGCATTGTGTGTAAGCATCTCTGCTGGAGTTAGACCCTCGCTTGCTTTCTACAATCCTAAATCGCTCAGCCCGGGATGGTTATCTGGACGTTTTCCGAGAGGCCAGTGAAACAAGCGTTCAGAACTGGAAATCGGCAGGTCATTGATACTGGCATAGCGCAAACGCATCAGTCCATCTTCAGAAAACTCCCAGTTCTCATTTCCATAGGAACGCATCCAGTTTTCTGCGTTGTCATGCCATTCGTAGGCGAAGCGCACCGCTATTCTATTGCCATCGAAAGACCAAAGCTCTTTGATGAGCCTATAGTCTAATTCTTGCTTCCACTTGCGGTGCAAGAACGAGATGATTTCTTCTCTACCGCTCAGAAACTCAGAGCGGTTTCGCCAGCGCGAGTCCTCAGTGTAGGCAAGCGCTACTTTCTCTGGCTCTCTCGAATTCCAGGCATCTTCTGCCAAACGCACTTTCTGAATTGCAGAACTGCGAGTAAAAGGCGGTAAAGGTGGACGAATCACCATGGGTGTCTCCGTATGAGTGTTAACTTTCAAGTTGACGGGAAGAGCCGAAAAGCATATCCGGCGCCTGGCGTAGCGCTCTCTTGAATATGCTCTTGTCGCCAACAATGCGAGAGACCAGCAAGGCACCTTCAAGCTGGGCAACGCAATCTTCTGCGCGTGTCTGCGCATCATTGGCTGGTACGCCGCTTTTCTCTGCAAGCTCAGCAAGGGCGGAAATCCACAGATTCATTAAGTCTTTCAATTCGATACGGCAACCGTTCTCAGCAGTACCAACTGCCAACGCTGCAAATAAGCAACCTCGCTGCCCTCCCTCGAAGAAAGAATCTAGCTCGCTCATGAAGACCTTAACGCGCCCCCGTGGAGGAGTTGCATCATCTTTGAGTTGTTCCAGTCGCGGTCGAAACCAGTCTGCAAGCAGTTTCACCAGCTCATCGCGCATCTGTTCTTTCCCACCAGGGAAATGGTGATAAAGGCTGGCTTTACCGAGCTTGGTGCGTTCGGAAATCATCGCCATGGAGGTGCCCTCGTAACCGCATTCGCGGAAGAGCTCAAGAACCGCTTGCAAAATTTCCTGCCGTGATGCCGTTGCCATGTTAGCCACTCCTTAATAAGGAAATTATACCAATCGTTCGGCAACGCCAGAGAGCTGAACCTTGATAATTGGGGTCTTTCTATCAAGGGTTGACAATTCAACCGAACGTTTGGTACAGTTAATCCATACCGAACGTTCGGTTGGCACAATTATCGACCCTAAGAATGAAATGATTGGAGAGATTCAAATGAGTAGACTATCTGTTGTAGAGAAGACCTGCGAGTGCAGCGAAGTTCAGAAAGGTTTCGCAAAGGCGCAAACAGCTTTTGGCATGGTGCCGAACTTTGTGAAAGTGTTAGCCAGCTCGCCTGTTGCTGTAAACGCATTTGTTGATTACTGGTCAGCAATGTATCAGGGACAGCTCGATGCCTCGATCAGGGTTCGAATCGCCTTAGCCTTGAGCCAAGCCAACGCCTGCCAATACTGCGTATCAGCCCATTCGGCGATAGCCCAAGGGGCAGGCATGACCGAGAAAGAAATTGAACTTGCTAGAGCCGGAGCCGCTTTAGCAGCAAAAGAAGACACAGCAGTAAAATTTGCGCGGGCCATATTGGAGCACCGGGGAGATGTCACGGACAACGAACTGAAAGCCATGCACGAAGCGGGATTTGGCGATGGAGAAATTGTAGAAATAATTCTGCTTGTAGGCATGTTCTCAGCGGCAAACTTCATCGGTAAAGTAAGTCAAGTCGATATCGACTTTCCTGCGGTGAAAGAGCTGGCCGGCATTAAGGCATAATCGAATCTATCAGGGGCGCGCTCACGCGCCCCTTAATTCCTGAGGTGAGTCATGCATTCTGAATTTAAAAGGATAGCGTATACAAAAAGCGTAAGGGCGGCGCAACGAACTTTTGCCTCCAACGAAGCCAATCTTGAATTTAGAGAAAGCGACACAGCCTGCACTCTTTCGATACACGAGAGGCAGTTCATAGCCGAGCGAGATGGCTTCTATATGTCTTCGGTCAATGAGAACGGTTGGCCCTATGTGCAGTATCGCGGTGGTCCACCTGGCTTTCTCAAAGTTATAGGCGAAAACACACTTGCCTTTGCCGATTTTCGCGGGAATAGGCAGTACATAAGCACAGGCAACTTGCAGAGTAATCCCAGAGTGTGTCTATTCTTCATGGACTACGCTCATCGACGCCGACTAAAAGTCTTCGCACTAGCACGCTGGGTCAAGATAGAAGATGCAGGCGATCTGCGCGACTTGGTCTTGCTGCCCGATTATCGAGCGCTAGTGGAGCGCATATTTATACTGGAAGTTCAAGCATATGATTGGAACTGTCCGCAGCACATCACTCAGCGCTTTACAGTTGATGAATGGGCAGCTATGGGATTGGAGAATCAATAGAATTGGTACGCTGATAAATAGAGCGCGCTTACATGACTCGCAGCGGGAAATTACTGACTCTGCGGCAGCTTAACCGGCCCAACCGTTTCTGCATCGCCTGAACTCATGGCACAAGCAATGAGAAACATGGACAAACACCATACATAAGCGCCCGAGTGAAGATGCCAAACGAAGTATTCCTTGCCGATGAATTGCTCACAGAAAAAGCAAACTATGCCAGTTATTGACAGAAGAAAAGCTGTAGAAGCCAGAGTCGCGCTAAATTGGGGTTTGAGAGAGCGGAAATTTAAGGCCAGGTACAAAATAGGATTAGCCCACCAACAAAAAAAACCTACTTGCTCAAGAAACGAATAGCTTTTTCTGAACGGCAGCCACCCAAGTAAAAGAGTGTGGAAGCCGGCGTAGCTGTAATTGGAAAAGCTGCTAGGACATATGTCCCAAGTATGACGCTCAATGCCGAAGTGTATAAAGGGCATCATGAGACTCATCAGATAGAGACACTTTCCTAGAAGTAACAGCCTGCCTCGCAATCTTCTAGCGCTTGCTTCTTGCTCGGTGTTGTCGCCTTTCATTTGACTCTCTTTCAGAATAATGTCTGTAATTGTATTGAGCCGACCATTGTGAGACTATGACGTCAATTCGCAGATTTTCTATGAAAGACCTACAGTTTTCAAACTGTGGGATTTGAACAATAAATCATTGACGCTGCCCCATTTGTTGGGCCACCTTTAAGAGACAGTTGCTAGTTTTTATTCCCAGTTAAATCCAGTTTGTTCTCCTTTAGAAGTCGGTTTGCTTCTTCGGCTGCTAGTCTGAACTGTAGCGGTGTCCTGTTGCCCAGAGCGCTGTGCGGACGCAATGTGTTGTAGTCGTGTTTCCACTTAGAGATCAGCGTGGCTGCGTCTTCGATGCTTGTGAACCAATATTGATTGTGACTATTGATTCCGTGTTTGCGTACAAGCTCTTCTATACTGATGCCGGCCTCCTATTCCTTAAGGATGGCGACCATTTGCTCTTCAGTGAATTTACTCTTGCGCATCTGACTGTTCTCCTTTCTAGGTTCTAGTTCTAGCGCAGATGTCATTTCTTCTACGGCTCAACTTCTGGGGGTAATCAAAATAGCTAATTTTTGCCAATCAGCAGTGCTGTTCGGTTCAATAGGCGGCACAACTTTCGCTATAGCATTCTCGTCCATTCTCTTCTTAGCAATTCGGCAGCGAAACTTGGTATTGTCCAAAATCTAAGGAACACAGGACAGAAAGGGTAACTGGAAAAATTACTCACTCTAGCTAGGTTCCGGCAACTTGGTCCTTAGCTTGCTGAATTCTCTGCAGTTGTCCGACAGCATAAGGCTTTTCAGCACAAGCTTTGGCATAGCTCAGAGCTTTATCTAGAAGTTCAAGCTTTCCGCTTTTGCTATGCCCAAAAGGTGACACATAGTGCAGAGCATCACTAAATTTCAAATTGGCCAGCATAAAGTTTGCTACCGGATTTCCGCTCTCAGCATCTGCAATCAACTTCGCTTGCTGAGCCTGCAACCCTTTATCAATTAGTAATTGATTCAACTCAATTTCATACGCCTGGAATTGGTCGTTCTCAAGGAAGAACTGGTCCACCTCGCCGCTTTCATAAGCATTGCGAAAGTTCTGATCCGGCGCTTTTGGGAAATAGGTTTTCTCTTCGGCATAGTCAAAAACAACCAAACCAAGACTATCAGCGATGCTCATTACTCTAGCGACAATTTCTTCCTCAATATCAGGCCAACAAAGAACCTCCACGAAGTAACTATTGAAGGGCAGAGATGTTCTATCGTACTGACCTGGAAAGTCCTCCCAAAGTCGAGCAAGAAATGCATAAATTGCACACCTATCAAGCCTGAACTTTGAAAAATCATTATTCAAAACATAGTCATGCAGCTCATCGGTGCTGTCTGTTGGAGCGGTATAAACTAATAGAGTTCTAGACATCGTTTATCACTTAGAGACCATGCGGACAACGACGAGAAATATAACACAGCCGGCAGCAATAGACCTCGTCTTTTTCCACAGCGGTGATGCTCAACTAGGGACTACCGAAGGTCACCGTGCCCACATAGATTCCTCTTTTGGCATTTTCCGCCTCTTCTCTCAAAGCCTTTCGCTTTCGTTCTATTTCTGCTGCCTCAATATCAAGACGGCTAAGTTCACATGCAACGGCTTCCTCAATCTGCCCCATTCTCCTCAGTGCTTTAGCTTTTAACTGCATTGCTTCAATGTAGTTAGGGCAAATACTCAGGGTTTTGGAGCAGTCAGCTATGCATTCACGATACTTTCCCAGCTCAAATCTGCACTGAGCACGTCTATTCAGTGCGCAAAAATCATCTGGTTTTCCATCTAGTATTCGAGTGTTTGTAAGCTCAGCCGCTGCGAAGTCTCCTTTGAAGAGTTCTGAAATTGCTTTCAGATAAAGCTGCATTTCTGAGGCTTTCAAGGAAGACTCACTCGCTAACGAAGGAGTTATGTCAACATCCACTTCATTCGCCAAAACAGTTGCGTGCTGATTGAAGATAAAGAAACAAGAGAGGAGAACTAAAGGCAGAGCCTTCATCTAACTATAGCGCCTCCATCAGACAATAAACGAGCACCGATAGTTATAATATCATTCTCTGCCAGAGCCAAAGGAATCGGAAATTGGCAGGTCAATTAACTCCCAAGCACCATCATGGTTAATTCGCAACAAAGCGATGGTCAAAGTAGGATCAAAACAGGCTCACTGGAAATAGAAATGATCTCTCACTATTCAGGAATAGAGCTGCTCAAAAGAAGGGAAGCATGCATTGGTGACGAGTGCCAGATATTGCCTTTTCTCATTTCAAACTCGCATGATCCACAGCTATTGGAGATGTACAAAAGTTTTGCCCGGGAAATCGATGCATCTATCGGTCCAGCCTGTGTTGCGTTCGCCTATATGTCAGTCCCAGAGACGTGCCCAGATTGGCCCGACCTGCAAGAGCGCCCACAAACCTCAGAGATGAAGTGGTCTGCTTACCATAAGGAAATGACCGAAGCAGCCCTAGAGATAAAGAGACTATTTGGACTGCAAGAGTTTTCCCAACCCAGCTTGCTACTTTTAGAACCAGCCCTTAGAGACGAGATTTCCTTCATTCACTTGCGGGACTATCGCTTTGCCAAGGAATTCCTCAATATACTCAAACGGAAGATTTTGAAGTGGTACGAAAAGAACTGGCAAGCGATAAGAAAGAACGACCTAAAAATGCTCTCGGTCATGAACAGAAAACCAGGGAGAATACAGGGCAGAGAGAAGGCACTTCAGGAGAGATCGCTGAGAGAACAGGTGGTTCCCAGACTATCGAAGCTTCTGGAAAAAGATATTGACCAACTAGACGAGTTTGCGCAGCATCGTTTACGAAGGATATTGGCGAAGCTCGAAAACAAGCCTAGGGAGCTTATTATGCTTAAGCGCTTCATGGAAGTGTATTCATATAGCGCCTCTAGCAACACCACCAGCAGTATCACCCAAGCAGCCAATGACGATGCCGATATTACAGAATTAGAAATAACAGCGTCCACACTTACCACGGTCTACGACAAGCTAGTTGAAGAGTTCATTCAGAAACCCAGCGAAGCAGCCCATAGAGAGTTCGGACAAGTGCCCTTTCCGACTGACTGCTTTAGAGATTTTGGTGAATTTGATTCCTTTATCGAATTCACAAGCCCGACCAGAATGCTGCAAAAGCAATTTCAAAACACCGCCAACAATTTAGACTGGTGGGAAGTTATTCGGGCAATGGTGCCTGAGGGCTTTGAGATATAGCCATTGGAGCGCCCTCAGATAGACAAATGAACTGAGATTTCTACATAGACATGCAGGCACCAATCAGGCCAGCCACCAGACCCAACCTAGTATCAGTGGCGCCGCCACAATCAACTCTAACGGGTGTAGTGATTGGCGCTTGCCAAACCATGATTGGATACGGAGATACTTCTTTCTATCGCGCCGATTCAGAATCGCAAACGAAGACAGCAACTTGGCAAAGCTATTTTCATCTAAGCCGTGGAAGCTCTGGAATGATGAGGTAATTATCCTCGTCCAATTTAACGAAAGTATCGGTATCCATAAGGTGAATTTGTTTGCTCTCCAAATAGTCATGCTTCTCCTTAGGGCTCAGATCGGTCACGTCCTTGTCCGTACATCTTTTTAACACAACTTGACCTTTTGAGCCTGGTACATCCGGGTCTATACAAACGGTAGTCTCCGACAGCACCGGCCACGCTTCTATAGCCGCCTTCTCCGCTGGAGAGAGGTTATCGATTGATTCGGCGACATCCAATACCGACTTATCGTCTATGTTGACCTGATCAACTACCGGTCCCTCTGGGGTAAGCTCTACATGTTTGGCCCTTCGCGGAAACTGATGAAGTTCAAAATCATTCAGCTCCAACATCTCTTTAAGAGTCTTTATTGTCTGGCGATCATCATAAAGAATCTGTCCAAACGCCTTATCTGAAAAGCCGGCTCTGCTGCCTTCAGCGTCGAATGTCTTGTCCATGTGCTTTGCCTCAGAAAATAGTTCGTACATAGAAGAGAATATACAAACAGATTCAGACTGAGATGTGACTGCGGAATGACCGATATGTGACTACTCTGAGACTTCACGCGGGATATCTTTTGCTATCACTGGAAACGCCATGACAGCAGGACAATGACTATCCAATTATCCGATGTCACTTCCTAATTTTCAGGTTATTCTAGAATCAAGATAACTTAGCCAAAACAAAGCTAGACAAAGAGAAAAGTGCTCAAAACGCAGCAGAACCAATGAGAATAACAACATCGACTAATAAGATCATCCTTTCAGCAATGGTCATCACCATATCGGCCTTGCTTACCGGCTTTGGTGCTGGTCAGTGGTGGTTGGAATTAGGCTTACGAGATTCTGAACGGTGGTCTCATTTGAGCGGTGCAATGAGCGTCGATGAAATAGCTAATCTTCGCCAATCAACAGTGCTGATCGGTTCAATGGTCGGCACAACTTGCGCAATAGCAGTTTCGTCCATTCTCTTCCTAGCAATTCGGCAGCGAAACTTGGTATCGCCCGAAAGCTAAGAAGCGCGGGATAGATGAGCGCTTCAATTGCGAAAAATCGCTCTACCCCAAGAGTGATGAATGCACATGACGGGCAAAGTTATCGAGGATTGCCTGCCAGCCTTGCTTCTGCTGTTCAAGCGAATGACTGCTTTCACTATCGAAAGTGACTCGCACCGTGACCCCGTCGCTTCCTTCTATAAAGTCAACACGAGCATTTCTCTCGCCAAATGAGTACTCAATTAGCTTGTTCTCAACGATATTAGTGTAAGTCCCTGCAAAGTCAAAGCCCATACTGCCGTCTTTTGCTTCCATGCGAGAGCTGAATTGACCGCCCGTACGCAAATCAACACTAGCCTTGGTGGTGTGCCAATCTTCAGAAGCGGCGTTCCAGCGAGTAATGTCTTCAGGCGTCGTATAGGCAGCCCATACTTTGGTTACAGGTGCGGATACCAAAGTCTCGACGGTAATTCTTTCTGATGTCATTGCTTGTCCTTCCTGCTCTGCTAAGTTAGCTCAGCTTGCTTCTCTCGAATCTATCAAATGATGAAATGCTATTCTAAGCTATAAAGAAAAGAAACAGCCCAGAGGTGCCCCAGTCCTGATTGCATGAATGCGCTATGTAGTGGCTAGGTAAGTTATTCGGCTTGGGACTGATCAATCCGCCGCTCCCGCCCCTACCTTGAGCGCACCCAAGCAATTTCTCAATCCCATCCCAAAGCCATTCCGCTTTTTCACGAGTTTTTCACAACTCGCCGATATACTCTCAGGATATAGCCGAACCCCCGCACATTTAGTGTTCAATATTCGGTAACCGCAGGCATTACCAAGACAAAAAGATTTTTCTATGACCAAATGCAGTGGCGAATCCTCGCATTGCGAGGCTCAACCCAGGGCGGAAGCCCGGGAAAATTTCACCCCCGTCCAGCAGACTGAGTGGGGAAACATATCGCGGCAGTGCCTGGCAGACAATTCTGTATGGCAAACAGCCAAAGGCGGTCAAGGCGGCGGCGACCCGACTTTTGATAAAGCAGCTCTTTCATCGGGCTTTCTGCAATTCGGCAATATCAATGAACTGACCAACAAAGCTTCTTTCGATCGGGCTATGAACACCAGTTATTGCCGCCCCGGCGATGCTATCGCAGCCAGCCAAGGCAAAGACAACCAGCTATCGGTGGCTGATGCCGTAGCTAAACAGCCCGATAACAGCCCCCAGGCAAAAGCAGCCAGCTTATTCAACAAAGATGTCTCTGACGAACAAAAGATTGCCACTATACGCGACCTGGCTAACTCGGGCGTAAAAAATCTCAGCTACAAAGATGACGCGGGCAAAGAGCACAAACTGCGCCTTGAAACCATCAAAGCCGGCAGCAATCAGATGGTACATATGTATGCCGGCGACGGTGACGGACGTGAAAAGATAGCCCTCAGGGGCATATCGAAAGCCGACGGCTCGGTGGAAAGAGCCAGAGACTCTAGAGGCAACCATGTAGACTACCAAGCCAAAGGCTATGCTCAGATAGCAACGCCGCAAGGGGACTCAATAAAGGCTGAAGACAGAGGCGCCAAGAGAATTCAGAAAGACGCCGCCAGAGTCGCCGGAAAGGACGCGGCTAGAACTAGAGAAGGCGCCGAACAAGCACCAGAAGCCAAACCAGGCACTATAGATAGATCCCGCTTTGATGCAGAGTTGAAAGATCCAAGAGTTATGGCGGCCTTCGCCGGTAGACTGCGTTCTGAAGTTGGATCGCAAGGTCCAGAAGCCCACCTTGCTTTCGCCGAGAAAGTGATGAACCGAGCCATGGCTCGCAACCAGACCCTGATGCAAGCATTGACAGGTAGTTACTATCCAACGCACCACCCCGGACGGTCTGACAATCCCAAGTACATCGAAGCCATTACTAAAGCCTGGAAAGAAGGAACCGACACAACCTTGGGAGCCACCGGCAATGCCTCTGGTAAAGTCGGTTTCGGTAAAGCCGGCGGTCACTATGATAAGCAAGGACACTGGGTTTCGCCCAACCAAACTGTTCGCATCAATGGCGAGCGCTTCGGATATGAGCAAGTAGACATCAACAGAGGTTGGCTCAAAAAGTATGAGCAGCTCAAACAGCCTCGAGTTTAGTATCCAGCGTCTAGTACAGACACTTAAATTAAAGCGACATGCGCATAAAGACCCGCCTATCGACCGGTAGTCCGGCTGCGATCTCGTTATTGCGCAACTGCATCATATCGACATTGAGCTCTGATTCAGGCACAATCTGAAAGCCCAGACGACTATAGAAGGGTCGATTCCAGGGAACATCGGCAAATGTGCTAAGAAAAATTGCTGGCTGTCGATTGACTTTAGCCCATTCGATGGCAGCCATCACCAACGCTCGCCCCAGCCCTTTTCCGCCATGCTCGGGCAAAACATCCAATTCTTCCAATAAACAACCATACGACCAAAGAGACAGAGCAGCAAAGCCTACAGGCACACCCTGCGCATCACAAGCCACCAACATGCGGTTAGCTTCTATCATCTCCACCACTCTCTCTTGCGGAATATGATCCGAAAGCTTTTCTTCGGCGATCAAACCTAGCCCCGAGAAGCGTTTTGCCGACGCCACTTCAATATCGCGCAAGAGATCTTGAATAGAGCCGGACAAAACTGCCGTAGGCACCTGCGAAGCTTGCTTGATCTGATATTCGGCAACAGACAAAGAATTACTCCCATTCATGCGGCTCAAATCCCAAGACACCGAATGACTACTTCCGGCTGGAACTATAGGTCTGCGCAGCCTCTATAAACTTAGCAAAGAGAGCCTGATTCTTTTCAAAAGCACGTTCCGGATGAAACTGCACCCCGACCACGAAGCTGCGCGCAGGCATTTCCACGGCCTCTACGATACCATCTGCGGTGCTAGCAGCCGGCACCAAACCGACACCGAGCTTCTCAACACACTGATGGTGCGAAGTAGGCTCGGTGAGTGAATCTTTGCCAAGGGCAAGACAAAGCTTACTGCCCGGAACAAATTTTACCTCATGTGTGTTGAAGCCTTTCTGCCAACCGTCCTTACTGGCGTGCATCACCTTAGACTGAGGATGGCTGGTCGGAATATCTTGAGTAAGAGTACCGCCGGCTCCGATATTGAGAGCCTGACTGCCGGCACAAATACCGAGAAAAGGCATATTATTGCGGGCTAAAACCGCTTTGACCAAAGCGATATCAAAATCAGACCGGCTCTTGTGCATAATCGAAACACTGGGGTGTGGATCAGCACCATAGATAGAGGGCGGATAATCATCACCACCGATCATCAGAACACCATCAAGTTTATCGATGACTTTCAGCAAATCAGTCTCAGGCATCGGAGGCAAAAGAATGGCTATTCCACCGGCCTTCTGAATGGCTTCGACATAGAGGTGAGAGAGTCCAATCTTGCGCGGTTTCTCCCCTTGCACGTCGCAGTTTATACCAATCAAAGGTTTGACAGAAAGAGATACTTCATTTGCTCTATCCCTTTCTGTGTCTTTTGCAGTCTCTTCTGAATGCACAGGACAAGCCAAACCAAGCATCAAAGCCAAACCAAGAACGGCATAGCTTTGCCGGATCAGGCCAAAACACCTCAGCCCGAAAGGCATTATTTCACCAACTCTTTGATGCCGTTCTCTACCTTAGAGGCAAAAGTACCGAAGGGGGCAAACACGGCGGAAAGCTTGCTGGGCGGCTTGCCTTGCTCAATTTTGTAAGCGATCTCATCGCACTTGTCTGCTTTCTTAGCAAACTTTTCTTGTTGCTTCTCGGGCATATTTGGTTCAAGACTGACATAAGCGCGGTAATGCAAAGCCGCTTCCCTCATTGATGGCGCCTTATTCTTGAATAGCTTCTCGAGGGTCTCGGCCAGCCCTAGATGAGCCTGGCTTTGACGCGGATTGAGATAGGCGGCATTTCTGAATTTATCAATAGCGGAAGGATACTGCTTCTTGCTTGCCAGGTCTTTGGCCATGGTCAGCTCTTGCTGTGCTTTATCGCGAGCCTGGCTAACCCTGTAAAGACTGCGTGTGGCGCGAGCCGATACGTCTTGGCTGTCGGCTTTCTCGCCGCTACCAAAGCTCGAGGCTCTCTTGTATGCAGCTTCGGCGCTGTCAAGATCGCGAATCATCAATGCCATATCGCCCACCGAAAAAGCCTGCTCGGCTGTGGTGCAATTGGCGATAACGGTCTGCATTGCTTGACCGGCTTCCTGATATTTAAACTGAGCCAGAGCCGCTTCGGCGAAAGCTATACGCTCGGCGTCATTGGTCGGTGTGCCCAGTTGAGTCAAGTCAACCGGTTTGCCCGACATTGCCCGCAGCTTAGCATCAGCCAGGCGCAGCTCCATGTCATTGGGGTTCATCTGAATAGCCTGCTGAATGAGACCTTCGGCAGACTCATAGTTGTTAGATAAGAAAAAGGCACCGTCGGCGTCTTTCTGCGCCTTGAGCACAAGGGCGCGAGTCATGCCTTTAACGGCGGCTGCGTCACCGGGTTGATATTGCAAGACCAGCGAGTACTCTTTCATGGCATCGTCCATTTTCTCAAGCTTTAAGGCGATGTCGGCGGCGCGGCGATGCAGGTCGACACTGTTGGGAGCAAGAGCCAAACCAGAGCGAACATCAGCCAGAGCCAATTCTAGGTCACCGCGCATTTCTCTGATGTCGGACATGCGCAAATACGCTTCTTCACTTTCAGCCTTGATGCTGATTGCTTTCTGATATTCATTGACGGCAGCGACTCGATTACCTTGCAGGCGATAAACATCACCCATGGCAATGTGAGCCGGGGCGCTATTTTTATTGAGAGATATAGAGGTATTGAGAGACTTTTGAGCGTCATCAAGCTGACCTTGCTTGAGGTAGGCTAAACCAAGCCCATAGTGAGCTGCGGCATTGCTTGATTTCAGCGAAATGGCTTCGCTGAAATCGCTGATTGCCTGGGCTATATCGCCGGTTTTGAGTTCAATCAGGCCGCGCTGCACAAATGCCGTACCATATTGCGAATCCATGCCGATTGCCTGGCTCAAAGAAGAACGCGCCTCATTGAGCCGACCCTGCTCTTTCTGCACCTGGCCAAGAACTATGTAAGCTTCGGCCAGTTTGGGGTCCAAACGCAGAGCCGTGCGGCAAGAAGCTTCAGCAGAACTGAGCATGCCGTTGCGCTGCTGCAAGACATTCATGTTTGATGTCTGCAGCCGGTATAGCTTGGAAAGAGCCTGGCCGACATGAGCCATAGGCATCTTTGAGTCGAGCTTGAGGGCTTGAGCGAATTTTTCATCAGCGGCATCAAGCTTGAACTGCAGCACCAGAGCCAAGCCCATACCAGTGACGGCAGCAGTGTCCTTAGAGTTTTTGTTTATGCCCTGGCGAAAGGCCTCTTGCGCTTCTGCATATTTGCCTGCCAAAAGAAGTTTTTCACCGTTTGTGACATCGGCTGAAAGCTTGCCTTTAAATAGACGGTCCCGAAACCCGTGATTGGCCACTTTGGTGCCAAGGGGCAAAGCACGGGCAGCTGACTGCGAGACACCCGCACCACCGGTAGTGCGGGGGGAAAGATTCGACTTGGTCGGCGAGGCAGTCGGTTTAGACTGAACAGCCGGGCTAGTGATTACCAGACTCAAAGCCAAACATGCCAAGGGAAAGGAAGATCTCAAGACGGAGCGCTTGACATTCCCGACTGCTACGCCAGATATACTCATCGAAATTCTCCCAAACTTAAGGCTGAATGTGCCTAGGGTACACAATCAAAGCCCGTGATAAATTAACTCAACCTCAACTCAGGCTTAAGTTTGACGCAAGTTAGAATCCAGACTGACGCAAGCCAAGCAAGAAAGCAGCAAAAACCTAAGAGAGCGGGCGCCAAAGGCATTCGTGCATATCAATTCTTTCTTGCCCGTCTTTGGGGTCGATGATAAATTTAACGCCTTCCTCAATAAGCAAACTGCGCTGCAAACGGGACAAATCAACGCCGTCACGCACCTTATGGGTGGAAAAACGCCCGCTCACATTGACCACGCGCTGCCACGGCACATTCGATGAATTGTACTGTCCAGAAGAAGACGACGAGAGCGCATTGAGCGCCCAGCCTACACCTTGAGCTGACAGCCTCTTCTCGAGCATATCAGATATATAACCATAAGTTAGAACCTTGCCTCGCGGTATCAGCCTCACAATCTCGTAGACTTCAGCAAAAACTGCTTTGCCCATCTTATTGACCCTGCCCGTTTCGAGCATTCTGCACATTGCGAGCATTCGCCGCCTTCAGACGCTGCTGAGCCATCAGAGCGATCTTCAAATTTCTATGCCCTTGCAAACTCTGCAATACATCCAGACAATCCGGCGAATCGACGCCGCCGGTTTGCATAAACGATTCAGTGATAGAGTCGATTAAGGCTTGATTAGAAGTGGTTTGCAAAATCTCAAGCAAACCAAATTCAAGATTGCCCATAGGTTTGTCTGGGAAAGATTCGCGGTAGGCAGCAGAGATTTGCGCCGGCAGAAGAGCCTGGGCGCCACCGCTATCGGCGGCTTCGAGCAAGTAATTAGCGGCGAAATCATCATTGGCGGCAAGAAAACCAAGAACCAATAACAACTGTTTTCTTGCTTGGCTATTATTTTCGGTGGCGGCAGCATCAAATAAAGCAGCATAGTGACGAGGCTCTCTCAAATAAGTGAGCGCCTGCCGCAAGATCCACACATCTTGGGCAAAGCTGTTGCTCTCCTTCAAGCGCAGCACTGGGCGCGCCAAGAGAGACGCCGCCTCGCAGCGACGCCCCTCATCTTCAGATTGCAGTTCTTGCAAGAGTTGGCTGGTTATCTGTCTGGCGATGGAGGCAAAGCGCTCTCTTGTGAAAGGTCCTGAATCGCTGTTCTTGAGGAACTCTGCCAGACCACGCGCCTGCCTGAGCTTCTCTTGAAACTCGCGACTTTGCACCGGCGATGGCTCTGGTGCAGACGCCCCGCCGACCAGCTCAATGAAAAGCAGACAGAGTGCCGGCAAAACCGCAAAAAGAAAGACAGCGGCGGCAAGGACAACACCAAGCGAAAGCCATTTTCCACCGGAGACAACCGGCGCGGGCTCGCCCTTCGAATCATCTGGATCTCGTGCAGCAAGAAGCTCTCCCAGAGAAACGTCGCCGGACGGAGCCGCTTGCCAAAGAGCTTTGAGACGAGCGGCCACCACTTTCATATCGGCCGGCCGATCTTTGCTCTCGCGTGCCAACATAGACGCGAGAAGTTCAATCGTGCCTTCAGAAACACCGCTGCTGCGCAAGCGCTCAATCAGCAAATCTCGCTCCATTTCAGCTTGCGAGAGCATTGCCTCAAGCTGACTACCCATGGCATAGACAACTTCACCGGTGAGCATTTCAAAAGCCAGACAAGCAAGCGAGTAAACATCGGAGCGGGCATCAGGCTTTTGCCCGCGACATTGCTCGGGGCTCATATAACGCACACTGCCGAAAGATTCACCGGTGCCCACCTGGGCACCCGGCGCCACGGCATCGGCGCCGACTCGATTCATGCCAAAATCGGAAACGATAACTTCTAAGCTATTATCTTTATCTATGGCAGCTTTGAGAAAGACATCATCGGGCTCGATGCCACCATGTACGATACCATGCTCATGGGCATAAGCAAGGGCTTGGGCAATTTCACACAGCAGCTGCAGTGAAGTTTTCTCTTGAAAGCGCCCCAATTGCTTGAGAACCAACTTGAGACTGCGCCTATGATAGGGCAGCAAAAGATAAACGAAGCCGGCAGCAGATCCTCTCCCTAAGTCACTGCCTACGCCGGCATTGGTTACGCCTGCACTAGCTTCACCGGCGGCGGTGGCAAGCCCACCAGCAAAGACCGGCATTATCGAGCGATGATTGAGCCTAGAAAGAGAAGTATAGACTCTTTCAAAACGACGTCTGACTGTAGGATCTGCCAAAAAAGGAGGTTTAAGTACACGCAAAACGAGAGAGCGAGGCTCTGCTCTCTTTTTGACCAGATAAGTCTCAGTTATTCGCCCGCTCGTCAGCCTCTTTTCAAAGAGCAAATCTAGACGGGCTAGCAAAAACTGCAGTTGCTCGCCACTCTGCCCAGAAGCTTGCTCAGAAGAATCCTGCTCAAGAGCGGGCTGATCAAGAACAGGCTGATCAATAACAGGTTGCTCGATTGAAACCTCAGCCAAGAAAGACGATTGAAACCCTTGGCTTGTCGAAGACTGATCTTCATGAATTAGTAGCTCTAACTGCGGCGACTCTACTTTCGACTCTTTGCAAGCATCGGCATCAAAAGGCGCAGCCGCCAAGCGCTGGGATTCTTTCGCCTTTTCAAGATCGGTTGGGGAGGGGTCATTCATAAGTTCATCGCCGATTCTTCTCTGATTCTTCTCTGATTCTTCTCAAGCATTATCTAGCTATACTTAACTATACTCTCAGGGTAGAAGCGTTGAAAGAGCAAGAAAGAGTCATATGCGAACGCTGCCGCAAGCCTAAAGTAAAAGAGGGCAGAGGCGGCAGCTTGACTTCTTTTTTGCTGTCAGACCTATGTTGCAGTTGCGACCAAGGCGAAAGCATAGGGCAAGCTAGCTTTGTCAAGCCGGCGCGGGCAGCCAACCTTGCCGAAATCTGCCGCCGCTGCGGCAAGGTCTACGCGGCTACATCTATGCCGGGCAGCATGACCAGCTTCTTTTTCAAAGAAAGTCGCTGCAGCTGTCCTAATCCAAACCTAACCAGCAAGCGAGCAGCCAAACGCGGGCGCGATCGCTCAACCCAAGTGCGCACCGCCATTAAAACCCGCTTTTCACTTAAGACCCTGGAAGCAGCGCAAGAAGCAGCAGCAATGGCTGCTTTGCAATCAGGACAGGTGATTGGCGGTTGCTACGAGCTCATCAGCCTAGCCGGTCAAGGCGGTATGGGCTCGGTCTTTAAAGCCAAACATCAAACCCTGGGGCGCAAATGCGCCATCAAGCTGCTTTCGCCTTCGGTAATTTCAGAATCGAGTTGGAAACTCTTCAAGAATGAAGCCAAGATTCTAGCCAGCTTGCAGCACCAAACCATCTGTCATATCTACGATTTGGGCATTGCCAGGCTCAATCTATCGGGAGGCGGCGCCGACGGCGAAGTCAACCTGCCCTACTATGCCATGGACTATGTCGAAGGCTTTACGCTGGAAAGTTTACTCGATACAAACGGACCGTTATCGGTTGGTGCAACGATAGAACTTTTTCTAAAAGTTTGCGAAGGTGTATCGTATGCCCACAGGCGCGGCATCATTCACAAAGATCTAAAGCCGGCCAACCTCATGCTGGGAATTCGCGGCGATAATCCCGAGGTAAAGATTCTAGACTTTGGTATATCAGAACTAAGCGAAACAGCCGGACTGACTAAAGACGAGGTGGTAGGCAGCGCCCCTTATATGAGCCCAGAGCAGTTCACCGGCAAAAGTCTCGACCAGCGCAGCGATATCTACAGCCTCGGCTGTTCTATGTACGAAACTTTGGTCGGACACCCGCCCTTCGATGAATACGAATTCGAATTGCTCGGCAAGCTGCATCTGAAAGAAGCCATTCCCAGCTTGAGCGAAGCAAGCGGTGTTGAATTTCCCGAAGAACTAGAAGCAATTTTGAGTAAATGTCTGCAGAAATCACCAGATCAGCGCTATCAGAGCGTCAGCGAATTATCGATAGATCTGCTGCGGCTGCTTGAAGGAAAGCCATTACAGTTCGCCAAATATACCCAAATAGAAGAGAAAGATTTATTTAGCAGTATCAACAAGCCAAGAACAGGCAAAATCATACTGTTTACCGGAGTAAGTCTTTTGCTCATCGGCTTCAATTCTCTCATTCTCACCGGTATTCTCTTTTCACAACCAAGCAAGAAGTTTCGCATAAAGCTCGACAACGAGATTATCAGCAGCGACACCGCTGGTGGGCGTTTAGCCGGTCAAATGTACATAGATTTAGGAAACACAAATTCAGAAAATACTGCAGCTCAAAAGCAAAAAGAAAAGTCGGCATCCTCAGATACTAGATCAACTCATCAGAAGGTCTCAAAATTAGATTCAGACTTCATTGACGTCTTTGAGACTGTGCCCAGCAAAGAACTGCAAGTGACTTCGAAGAAGAACGAAAACGGCGCCATGAGCTATTTCTTCAAGAACAACCAAACACCCGGACTGGTCAATGTCTGCAATGAAGAAGGAACAATAATTACTTATCTGCCCCAGGGCATAGACAGAATCGAATTACAGAAAGGGCAAGGTCTATCGCTCAAAGAAATAAACGGCGATTACAGATATCTGCTTAAGACCATCGACTCCTTCAAACCGGATGATATCTTCGGCGTCTTTATAAATTCGCGCAATTTGCAATTAGAGAAGGATTCCGGCACCCCGCTGGATTTAAGCCAACTAGAAAAGAAGTTAAAGTCACTCAAGAATTTGCGGACTCTCTCTTTACCGCCGCAAGCTTTGCCGATACTAAAGAAAGATCTGAACGGCGAGTTTCAAAAACTGTCTCGACTAAGCCTCTACAATTCGAGCGCCGGCGGTATGAACTTGGCAGGTCTAGAGCAGCTAGAAAAGCTGCATCTATTTCAATTAGAAGTTGCAGGCAACGCCGGCAATCTAGCCGAACTGCTGAAGGTAGTAGCGAAATGCCCGCGACTGGGTTCTCTTCGCTTTTACAAGGCAACCCTCAGTCAAAAGGAAATCTATTTGCTTTCAGAATCGCCCTATCTGCGGAGCTTAGATCTAGTTTTCTGCGACTTACCCTCAGCAGATCAATTAGATTTTTCCAGGCTGACTAAAGTGGAATATCTTTCTCTCGCCTTCAAAACCACCACTGGCATGCCGCTCAACAAAATAGCGCAGCTAAGCAGATTAACCAAAATGAAAGTGACAGCGAAAGACTATCTGGAAGGCCGAGACCAAGACTTTGTAGAAATTCTGCAAAAGCTCATGCCTAATACCGATGTATCGCTATATCAAAATCCAAGCGCCTACTAGATTGAGATCATGGCACGGCATGAAGACTAATGAAACTCATACTTTGCCCTTGAGCCAAGATACTTTCCGGCGTCTTGCTTCAACCAATTCTTAGCCTGCGTATCGCCGCATAGATAAGCATCAAAGAAAGCAATGCAGAGCCGACTGATCATTTCATGCCCTTGTTTTGCTTCGGCGCTGACTGTCTTACTTCTGCCGCCAAACATAGAATGGGTGCCACCCTCGAAGTTAACCAGATACTGCTCACCAGCTCTGATTGCATAGAACGGAAGCGGTCTGTCTTCTGCCTTAGTTTCGCCGATAGGCGAGTTGTCTTCTGTACCAGTCATCAACATGCCGGGTATCTTGATCTTGCCGTATACATCAGTGGCTTCTCTGCCGTGCAAATTCACCGGCGGACTGAGATAAATCGCCGCCTTCACTCTGGGATCAGCCACTGATTTACTGACATTACCAATTGCGAAATTCTGCCCAGCCATAGCCATAGTCGTGAGCGCGCCAAAAGAATGACCTGCCATGCCTATCTTATTCAGATCAAGACGTCCTTTCAAAACGGCATCGTTATCATTGCGACGAGCTAATTCATCCAGAACGAAAATCGCATCTTCTGCACGCAACTTGAGATTCTCGCCGCTTGCGCCTTTGCCAATCTTTGACCTTATGGCGGCGACCAGTTCAGAACGATTGCCCGCGCCCTGTGAACCAAACCCACCAGAGGCCCCTAGTCCGCCGCCTGATCCAAAACGGCCGGAACCAAGCCCGCCGGAACCAAGCCCGCCGGGAGAGCCTAACCGAGCCAGCAAGGAAGATCTATCACCCCCGCCTTTTCTTGATTGCAAGAATTCTTTCAGCCCCTTACCATCACCAGTCTTCCAGAGAGATTCGTCACTGCCAGGATGCTGGATATGCACAGAGACATAACCATGCTCAGCCAAAGCTTCACCAAGATAAACCGCGGCTTCACGCGAACCACCCAGTCCGTGAGAAAACACAACAACAGGCGCAGCCGTACTGGAATGCTTAGGCATATAAATCTTGACCGGGATCTCCCGATAACGTTTGCGATCAAGCCAGGCTTGGTAAACCACTTCCACAGAAGCTGCATTGCTACTTTCATTAGCCTGCGAAACAGAAGCACTGCGGACCGCCAAAGCCTCATTCATGACCAGAAAACTATTTACTGTCAGTGCTACTGTGAACGCCCATAAGAGCCTGACTCTATATGCACCGCTAAAATCCCACACTCGACTTGACGGCATAAGCTACTCCCAACTTCAATTCAAAAACCTTCCAAGCTATATACGTAAGAACGAGCCAAAAAGTTCAATCTTTTTTGCAGATTTAAGGTTAGATGTTCGGACCAGGTCAAAATTTCTAAGACTGCTCTTGCGCCAAAACCGCTTCCAGCGGAACTCTCAGACTCTCAGACAAGTTCTTGCCAAAACGGTTAAATGCGGCGCGCGCGCGCTGAACGGCTTCTTGATTTGGCCTGACAAAGGAAGAATTTCTCTTCCTCAGCCAATTATCAAGACAAACTACAATTCTTTTTTTCGCATCATCGGAGTCGTCAAGGCATGCAGCATTGAATGAAAAAAGCAGCAAAGAAAGGGCTTGCCAAAAATCAAGCTTGGAAAGATGAGGCATCAACTTGAGAGATCTTTTGGCAAGCGGCTCTCTTTGAATATAGCCAGCTACTCGTTTGAAATCGACGGCAAATTTGCTATCCAGATGCTTGATGGCAACCTTAATGCATTTTCCAGATCCATCCTCCAGACATCTATATAGGAAAGCAAGGAATTGGTCCTCTTGACCCCGATTCAGACACTGAAACAAAGCCACCTCAAAGGCTGCCGCTCGCACAGAAGCTGAGCTGTGCATCAGCAACGGCTCCAACATCTCTTCATTTTCAACGGTCAAGCCGAACTGTTTCATACAGGAAAGGCAGACGACCAATTCGCTGACCTTCACTTCTTCAAACTGATCCAGCCTATGACTAAGATTTTGAAGCCTAGCCCGGAAAAGCATTTCAATATTCTCGCCCTTGAGGAGATATTGAGCCAGCGCACGCACTCCAGCTCGCTCACTAAACAATGACTCCTTTAACACCTCGGCGAGTTCGTCAGACCTGTTAGCGGAAAATCCTGCAAAATAACTCCGCAAGGCTTCAACTCTTAACTCTGTATGCTTGCTTGAGAATAGCTCACGCAACAAAGCGGGAAAGTCATCTATGCCCAACTCAATCAAATTGCCGGATTCGCCTACCGATCTGATGGAATTGAAAGCCATCATAGCGATTCTTTCATCTTCACAGTGAAGAAGGGGCAGGAAACTATCTGCCAAGCAATGCTCCAAGACTAGCTTGGCCAACCAAGAAGAACATTGAACACCACTCAAAACTAATTCTATTGCACTTTTGCTATCAAACTGAACAGCTTCTCTGCATAAATCAGTAATCAAATCCATGCTTGCTGAGCACTTCGGACTGCGCTCCAAAAGAAATAACAAAGGGAGACTGCGCGCCAATTCTTCAAGGACTGAGGCATCTCTACTTTTGTTTTGCAAGACCGCTCCAAGACCGCTAAGCGCAAGATCGCGAACTTTCACGACCCAGTCTCGTAGACGCAGCAAAAGAAATGGAATAACCGAGCAATCTCCACTTTCTATTAGGCGCCGCACAGCCGCCTCGCGCAGATAGCCGTTTCGAGACAAAGACATGAGCCCTACCGTAGGTATGGCAAGGTCTGCCGACAAAGAGAACTGTTCACCAGGAGGGCACCATGAAGTCCTAAACACGCGCTCAAGACTAGAGAGCTCTTGCGTCAGTCTTTGCTTGCCGACAAAGGCAAAGAGCCTTTCTAATTGACCGTTCGCTCCCTCCGAAATAGAAGGATCATCACTCAGTGCAAGCATTGCCATTTCAAAAGTCAACACAGACAAGGCATCCGCTGGCAGCGAAGAGCATTCTTCAATTGTCTGCAAAATCAGAAGTCGGGCTCTTCTTCTATTTACGCTTTGCACGACGGCATCTAAAGGGTAAAAACAAGCCGATATCGGTTTGTTTTTACCCATAGAATCAAGGCAGTTCAAAATTTGAAGCCTTAACTCCTCCGCTTGGCTACCCACCCCCCTCACTTATCCTTTTCTCCCACAGGCTTAACCAAATCCCTATCGCTGCCTCTTTTTTCGTACATAAATAGGTCAGTTAAATCCGAAGACTGTAATTCATCTCCGCTCTCAGAAAAATAAAAGGCAGCCAGGTCCCTTGCTTTGCGGTAGCCGGCTGGCGCCGCGAAGTCTGAAGTCTTGCTGGTAACAATCTTGAGAGAGGTAGGATTGACCATAGTGACAAACTGCCCTTCATGCCTCTGTTTCACCTTTATTGGGAAGCCATATTTCGTGGGCAAATCAAGCATATCGCACCAGTACTTAAGTACAGCATCGTTGAATGAATTACCTGGAATCGTCCAAAACTCTGCACTCGGCTTTGACTTAATGGGGACTTCAGTCTCAAAGGCCTTATAGTGCTCGACCGTCCTACCGCACAGATTCTCGACACCAACTTTCTCTACATGTTTGATTTTTACCAGGTCAATGCCCCGCCTAGCCCAGTTAATCCAATCCTTCCTAGTGGTTTCAAGGAAAATCTTATTCTCAGGGCGAACCATAATCACCTTATCAGGCATGTTCTTCCGCCAAACGGTTGAACCGGTAAAGGTTATCACTGATACAGCATCTTTAGAAATCAAATAGCGAGCGATACCAAACTGACTTGTCCTGGCCAACAACTCAAGCGCCTGGCTAGTTTCTGTTGCACCAGACAATCTAGCTTTCGTTGATTGAGGAGGAGGCGGCGGAGATGCATAAGCTGCGTGAAAAAATGAAATAATTGAGAGAGTGTAAAGAATTAGGAGCGCGCACAAAGCTAATGAATAGCCTTTTCTTGAATAGCCTTTTCTTGAATGAACTTTTCTTAGATGGCTTTCGCGAAATGTTCGAAAGAGCCTTAATCGCAAAGCAAATTCGATAAAGGCATAGGGGCTCAAGGTTTCGATTTCACTGGCAGGGAAAAATGTAAAAGCGCGGTCTAATCTGCTCAAAAGATGAACCCCAAACGAATATCAATTGATTTTAGCAATTCAGCACAGGATATAACCTCAAGAACTTGAACAAGACTGACGAGAATAAGGGCGTTGAAAACATCTGCTCCAGATGTGGCAGACGTCGCCTTCTGGCAGAACGGCGGGGATCACTCACCAGCTTTTTGCTAAGTGATCTAAGTTGTCAGTGCGAAGAGAGCTCGACACAAGCGCATGAATCTATAAAGGAAAAACCGCTTGAGAAATCCAAAAGCCGCACAGGAGAGCAAAGCAGCATTTGTCAACGCTGTTTAAAGTTAATACCGACGGTAGAGCGTACAGGCAGTATCACAGCCTTTTTCTTCAAGGATCAGCGGTGCCAGTGCCGCAAACCCCTGCTTGAAAGGAACAAACCCGACTATTCATCAAAAGCCCAGGCGCCGGCTCATGTAGCTGTTTATGAAGACTCTGATGATTACAGGCGGCAAAATCTGGCTGGACTGGAAACCCGATATCATGGCGGAGAGCTGCTTAGCAAGCGCACCAGCCTTAAAACCGCTATGCAGACAGCAAGAGCTAACCAGGCCCAAGCCACCATAGCGATGGCGGAACTGGCTCCAGGCCAGATTATTGGTGGATGCTATGAACTGATTGACTTGGCCGGACAAGGTGGCATGGGTTCGGTCTACAAAGCTCGACATACAGTTCTGGGAAGGCTATGCGCAGTCAAATTTCTCCTACCCAGCATGATTACCCCACGCACCTGGTTTCTGTTTCAAAAAGAAGCCAAGCTTGTTTCTACAATGCAGCATCAGACAATCTGCCAAGTTTATGATTTAGGCATCCATAACGAGACAGTCCCCTATTACTGCATGGACTTTGTAGAGGGGGCTACTCTGGAAAACACCATTGTGAAGCATGGACCTCTTTCAGTTGGCGCCACACTCGAACTGTTTATTAAAGTCTGCGAAGGTCTCAACTATGCTCATAAACGCAACGTAGTTCATAAAGATCTAAAGCCCGCTAATTTGATGATAACTGGCTCAAGCAACACTATCGAAATAAGGATTCTGGATTTTGGTATCGCCGACCTAGCTGAATCAGCGAGAGAATCACAAGGGCAAGGTTTGGACAGTGAACCAAACAGTAACGGTCTACAGCCCAAAGGTGTCCTCAAGCAGGCAGACATTATCGGCAGCGCTTCTTATATGAGCCCTGAACAGTTTGTTGGCGACGCCGTAGACCGCCGATCAGATATCTACAGCCTTGGTTGCGTAATATTCGAGACCCTGGTGGGAGCGCCACCGTTTCTAGAGCAGTCCTTTGAAGAATTACGCCATGCGCATTTAAACACACTGCCACCATCTTTAGAGGCACCCACCGGCATCTACTTCCCCCTTTCTATTCAAGCAATAATTGCAAAATGCCTTGAGAAGAAGCCCGATCATCGTTATCAGAGTGCCGCAGAGCTAGCCGCCGACCTAGAGCTGGCCCTGGCCAAGAAACCGCTACAGTATACCTTAGAGCATTTCAAAGTGCTGGAAGAGGGACGTCGCTTCTCTCAGCCAAAAGACAAGTACCTTGATGCCGAACAATCTTCACCCCGCTCCGGCGCGAGCAGCCAAGCAGACGCGCAAAAGCGGAAAGAACTTCCATTGCAAAGCCTGGCGCCAGATCTGAAGATATTTCTCTCAGCCTTGCTTGCGGTGGTTTTCTTGAGCTTCGCCGCTGTTTATCTCTTGCTCTTCAACCTAAGCAATGATTCAAAGAAGAACAGCAGACAGAGCAGTACTCATATTCAATCAAGTACAAGCACAAGTGCAAGTACAAGCAAAGACAAGGACAAAAGAAAAGAATTGGTCGGCGACACTACTGGTGACACCACAAGCCGGGGTGCAGGCAACAACCTCACAAACCAGAGGCAGGATAATGCCTTAGAAAGCTCTGAGAGCCAGAGCAAAAGCCCCGAGAGCCACGATGCCGTTCTTCCGCAAGCATCACTCACCTCCGTGGCCCAGTTTGCCGTCTTGAAAGCTGCCGAGCAGGAGCCCTCATTCATTGCTATTCAGCCAATGCAAAATCCGAGCCAAATATCTCTAGAGAAACTGGAGAAACTAGAGAAAAACACCCTATTAATCAAACCGCTGAGCGACTCGACCCTAAACATAATATGCGCCGAGTTGCCGACCGAGAAGATAGGCGGCTTAGACATGACAGCGGTAAAGACAGCCGAAACCGAGCTGCGCTGGCTAACTGAAGCCTGTACCAAACAAACTCGCTATCTGCGCATACCGGTTGAAGCGCCCGGCGAAATCAGCAAATTCACCGAGCTACTGCCAAAATTTCAGAATCTACAATTTCTCATCTATCACGTCAATTCTCGAGCCAGCATGCCGGTTTCAGTACCTCCAGGACTAACCTATTTCGCCGTAGAGGGCGCCCATTTGCCGGGTATCAGATTATCCGATATCAATGAACGTCATCCCTCTAGAACCTATGGCGATCTGGTCAACAACAATCTTGTCCGAACAAAACTAAAAGCCATACCGACTTCGATAGAATTCATCAACTGCGAACTGAATGAGCGCACCTTTCACTTTCTTAGCCACAGTGCCAAGCTTGAGCGCCTAAGCTTGAAAGATTGCCGCCTGAAGGACTGCCCCATTGAAACAACTGCTATCTACGGCGTAAAGAGCCTGAAGATCATAGTTTCGGATGCACAGCTACCCGACTGGCTCAAACCCGAAGCACTGAGCAAAGCAGCCATCGCTCTGCCGGAAGAGCTTGAAATCGTTATGACCGCTTGGTCGGACAAGCAATGCCAAAAGCTAGACAAGCAGTACAGAGCATTTCATCCCCGCCTTAGGGACGATTCTCACAGGTTCAAAGTGACTCGGAGATAGTGCCAGTGACGATTTAGATAGGTTCAAAGTAACTCGGAGCTAGCGCCGTCTCGGGCTAGAAGAACCAAATCTGCGCGAGAAGATACTAAATCAGCACCAAATCGGCGCGCAGAAAATACCAAATCGGCGGCAAAACCCATCAAAAGCGAGGAATTGCAAGCCAATACGGGAATATATGCAAATGCCGGAAAGAAGTCGGCACTAAGCTGCTAAGATGAATTTGGACGGTTTTGTGGACGGAGTTACCTAAATGCTGCTTAAAACTAGACAAGCTGTTCGCCCAGTCAGCAAATTGGACACCTATCGCCAAGGCGATGTGCTTTTGCAGAAAGTCCCAACTTTGCCGGAGAACGCAATCGAAAAGGAATGCGAAGAGCGAGTGATTTTGCAGCACGGTGAAGTGACCGGACACGCTCATGCCATCAGCACTGAGTATGCAAAGATGTATACCGCCAAGGGACAACGCTACATAGAAGTAAAGCCCGGTGCCAGATTAGTTCACGAAGAACACGGTACAATCAATCTGCCCGAAGGCTATTATCGGATAATCCAGCAGCGGGAGTATGTGCCGGAAGCACCGCCCAGAGATGTCGTCGACTGAACTTAGAATAGAAAAACTCAATTCTAGACAACTGAAGTTGTTGGAAAAGTGCCGCGAGGAGTGGCGCCTAAATGGTCTCGGCAAGGGGCAAACCGACCGAGTCAAAGCGGAAGCCGCCATCAAGGCCGCATACCGAGCAGTAGGTTTAGCCGAACCTCGTGTCATTGTTTGGCTTAAGTCTCCATGGGCGGGCAACACAGCCTCGCGCATTTTAGAGAGCGATATAGACTGGCCTTATCACCTCAATACCGCCCAATTAGAAGTCTGGGATGCCGTTTGGAAACAATGCCCAAGACAACTTGAGGCAATCTCAGGTGAAGCGCACTGGAAAGAAGTGAGACGAAGCCTGCGCCTGAGCGCCGAAAAGAAAGTTATAGAGCGCGAAGGGGTCTTACTTGAGAAGTATCTGAAAGACCAGTTCGCCGAAAACATGGGAATCTATATTTGGCATTATCTGCGCAGCCTGGCAGGTGCTAATGTGTCCAAGAAACTACGCGAGGAGGCCGAGAATCAGGTAAAGTCAGCCATAGAAGGACGACTTTCGGCTCTAGCCGCCGAACAGATTTATCATGAACTAGTCCAACCCGTGCACCTGCAAGTCTGGAGCTATGTGGCTGAACCGCTCAAGCAGCGGATTCCCACCATGAGCGGCATTCTCGCAGGTCCTCAGAAATGGCAGATCAACTACGGTCTGCATGACTCTAGCTGGCTTTCTTACTATGACTTTGTCGATCGCCTCGGCATTGAAGGCACCACCCCACTGAAAGGTCTCACCGACCTAGCACGGAACGCCGGCTGGGTCTGGGCTTACGAAAATCTCTGTATAATGACCGATCGCCCACTCGAAGTACATCGCGACAATCGTTTCCGCATACACGCCGAAGACAAGATGTGTATGCGCTTTGGCGATGATTGGGGTTTGTATGCCTGGCACGGAGTATTGGTTCCTCCCTATGTAATTCTGCTGCCCGAGCCGCTCACCTTTGACCTGATCGAGTCTGAGCCCAATGCAGAAGTTCGCCGCGTCTTGATCGAGCGCTTTGGACTAGAAAACTATTTGCGCGAGGGAAAAGTAGTAAAGATGCATCAGGACAATGCCGGCATTCTATATCGCATGAATCTCGAATCGGACGAGCCTATTATTGTTGTCCGGGTCAAGAACTCAACCCCAGAACCAGACGGCAGCATCAAGGAGTACTTTCTTAGGGTGCCGCCCACTATGCAGCGAGCCAAACAAGCGGTAGCTTGGACGTTCGGCTTAACCGAGGAAGAGTACGATCCCCTAGTGGAGACCTAATCACTAATTTTTGCCACTTCATTTTTGGGGTACTTGTCAAAACAGAGACGACCGGTCTATTATGTAAACATCAACCGGCTGAAAACTAAAAGTTTGGACGGGGGATCACAGGAGGTAAGCATAATGAACACTGAAGAGCAAAAATCTACCCCCCAAAAAGAAACCGATATCGGTTTATTTGCAGGGTCAAAAGATAACTTCGCCGATATTTGGCAAGGGCAGCTGAGCAAACGCACGCAGTCAAAGCTAGACAAACTAACCTTACTGAACAGCCTAAAAGCCAGCCTGGGATCCAACTTGGCGACCCAAACAAATCACAAATTTTTGGCCAACCACTAGACGACCGGTCGGCTAAGCAGGAAAAACATAAAAGCCCGCAGGGCTGTGAACTAAACGCAAGAGCCCTGCCAGAAACAAGGAACACTCAAAATGATAGACAACGAACTATTCTCACTGGCGGTTTTAGCATTCATTCTCTGGATTATAGTTTCAGATCTGCGCGGGCAAAGTCAGGTGGCAAGGAAACCGAAACAGAAGTCGACCGTACCCGTGCCAGCGCCAGCTTTTGCCCGCCTGCCCGAAAGAGAGCATAAATAATGATTTCAATTAAGCGACGCGGCGAAACACGCGACAAACTTATTGAAGCCGGACTGCAGCTCATGCTCGCCAAAGGCTACACAAACACGGGCATCCAAGAAATAGTAAATCAAGCTGGTGTACCAAAAGGGTCCTTCTATCATTACTTTGATAGCAAAGAAAACTTTGCTCTTGCAATAATCGATAGCTTCGACCGCAATCATATCCAAAAGATAAGGCGCCATCTCAGCTCAGTCGAATCTTTAGTGCAAGATGGGCTCGCTGCCGGGCGAGAGAATGAATCGGCCTATTGCTCAACCTCAACCTCAATCTCAATCTCACACCCAAGAGAAAGAGCGCTCGATAGACTGCTTGCATACTTTCGCTCAGTAGCAGAAGAGAAGGGAGACTGTCCAAGTAAGAGCGGTTGCCTAATTGGTACTCTGTCACAAGAGATGTCTGGACAAAGTGAACTTTTGAGAGCAAGACTAGCCCAAGCTTTAGACGGATGGCGCGCTGAATTCTCGCAATGCCTGAAACTCGCACAGAGCGAGGGAGATGTGCGCCGAGACCTGTGTCCGCTCGAGCTTTCAGAAATTGTTTTGAGCGGATTGGAAGGCGCCATACTGCGCAGCAAGGCGACAAATAGCCCGGCGCCGCTGCATTCCTTTATAGAACTTCTGCCCAAGCTTTTGCAATCCAACTAGAGTTTTCAGACACTTCGAAACCAACTAGATTTTCGGAAGCTAACTAGACACTTCGAAACCAACTAGACTTTCGGAAGCTAACTAGACATTTCGAAGGTGTCTAAACTTCTGCGAGCCACTAGATTTGTCCAGTAGAGCCAAACGATCTTCAACACAAAGAGCGCCAGCTCATTGTTTTGGGAGCCCAATACATATAGAATGCCTGTTTACCGCAATGCCCCCACCAATGCTAAAGCGAGTAGACAATGCCCGAAAGAACTCTCAATTCAATACCAGCGCCTCTCAGACAATACGACCTGCCCTTTTGCACTGAAGAAGAAGGCAAAGCAGCAAAAGACACGACTAATCAAGGCAGGAGAAGGCACGGAATAGAAGTGGAGAGTATCTTGCCTTTACAAGAGAAAGCCAACACATTCTGGTTAAAAGTAATGAGCGCCCATGGCATTGTCGAGGGAAAGCTGCATTTGCCTGATAAGCCAAGCGAAAAGCTCTTTGTCTTTCAGCCGGGCTTTCCCGGACGCGGCGCCGCCGACTTTGAAGCACTGCATCTAAAACGATTTCTAGAAGAAGGACATGTTGTCTTCACTCCTCGCCATAACGGCAGCCGGCTGACTGGAAAGTTTTCAGACCGTTACATCTCCTGCCCCGAAAGACAAGAATTGGCGAAACGAAATGGACAAGATGCCATCGGCGTGAACCCGATTTCGCCGCTCAGCATCTGGCTGGACGAGCCTCGGACAAACATGGAGGTTCTCAGCCCTTGCTTTAGCGAAACAGTCTTCTATGGACACTCATTCGGCGGCCTCGCCACCATGCACTCGGCTTGCAATTATTTCGAAGACAATGGGCCCGGTTCAATCAAGCGGCTTGTGATCATGGCGGGAGCGACTGGACGCATACGCTCTCAGGCAGACCACATCGTCAAAATGTGGTCTGAACATCTCGATACTGAATACATAAGAGAAAGAGTTGTAATCGGCGACGCTGCTAAAAATCTCGAAACACTGAAAGCGGCATATAAAGCCATACACGAAAAGGCGAACAAGATACCAGCCGCGGTGGACATAATCTTTCTGCATCCCTGGGGTGACACCGCCGACAGTATCGACGAACTGATTGGTGTGAACGAGCCTTTGGAAATGATATTGAGCCTCGGACGAGGCACCCTCATAGTCGACACCACCCAGAAAGCCAACGCCGCACTCGAACAATTAGCCCATGACATGGTCGACCTTTCCACCGAGGCCATGCTCAAGATTAGCGATCCTCATTGGCAGCCCCCATCACAAATCATAAAGCTAACTGCCGCAGGATTATAGGGCGATAGACAAGTTTTTGATAATAGGCTATCATTTTCTCAAAAGAGAAAATGCCGCCTTTACAAGTTCGGTCAGGCACGGTTTAGCTTAGGCGGCCGCGACCACAACCGGCTCGATCTGGCGCGCCTTCAAGGAGGAAATGATGCCGGAAAACGAACAAAGAAAAGTTCCAGTCACTGTTCTAACAGGCTTTCTCGGTTCAGGGAAGACAACCTTACTCAATCGTATTCTCACTGAAAACCACGGCAAGCGCATTGCTGTTATCGAAAACGAATTCGGCGAAATAGGCATTGACGACGCCCTGGTTGTTCAATCAGATGAAGAAATATTTGAAATGAACAACGGTTGCATCTGTTGCACCGTCCGCGGTGACCTAATCAGAATACTCGGCAATCTCATGCGCCGCCGCGACCGCTTCGATTATATTCTGGTCGAGACTACCGGTCTAGCCGATCCGGCGCCCGTGGCGCAAACCTTCTTTGTCGACGATGAAGTGCACGAACTTCTAGAGCTGGACGGCATCGTCACCGTTATAGACAGCAAACATGTTCTGCTCCATCTAGATAGCAGCCCCGAATGCAAAGAACAAATCGCTTTCGCCGATGTCATCCTATTAAACAAGACCGATCTGGTCAGCACCGAAGAGTTGGACCGGCTAGAAGAAAAGATCAGAGCCATGAACGCCATGGCTAAAATTTTCAGGAGCAAAGACGCCGCCGTCGACATGGATAACATCCTCAATGTCAAAGGCTTCGACCTCGATAGAGCGCTGGCGGTCAAACCGACGTTCCTGGAACCAGAGTATCCCTTTGAGTGGGTCGGACAATACGAACTGGACGATACCTGCAAACTAGAACTGCAAGACGGACCGGACCCAAGCATGAATCTGCTGCTTATGGAATACCAGGGCAGCAAGCCCCACGAGACGACTCTCAATGGCTTGGCGGAACAGGCGATGAGGCAGTTCTCTCACGAGAAGACCAAGCTCAAGCCTGGTGAGTCACTGAGCAGAATCGATCATCTCTACGAATTGAACTTGAACACGCCCGGCACTATGACCTTCAATTTCGCACTCAAAAAAGGCATCTACGCTGTTTTCACCCAACATAGACCGGAAGAGTTTCAAATGGCTATAAAGACGAATTCAGGCGAGCAGACACTTAAGCCCCAAGCAGAACACAGCTTTGAAGCCGGGCATAGTCACGACAATGAAGTGAGCTCGGTTGGTATCGAATGTGATGGCAATATCAATCATATCAAATTTAATGAATGGCTGGGCTGCCTGCTTAGAGAAAAAGGCGCGGACATTTTCAGAATGAAAGGCATCGTCAGCGTAGCAGGCGAAGATCAACGCTTTGTCTTCCAGGGCGTGCATATGCTCTTTGATGGTCGCCCCGATCGCCCCTGGCTGGACGAAAAACGCATCAACCAAGTCATCTTCATCGGACGCAATCTAAACAGAAATGAATTAGTGGAGGGATTCCAGAAATGCCTGGTGAAAGAACCGCATTTGAGCCTCAAATAACAGAACTGGCGCCGCTCTGGCGCACCAGCCTCGACGACTATGTCAATGAAATCAGCTTCTCGCCAAACGGTGATCTGCTGGCGGCAGCCGACGCCTCCGGAGGCATAAGTATTGTCTCTTTGGACGACGGCAAGCTTAGAGGGAAGTGGCAGGCGCATCAATTGGGAACCCTCAAAGTACAATGGTCAAGGAGCGGTAAATACCTGGCATCGGGCGGACAAGATGCCAAACTGATCGTTTACGACAGCAAAGATTTCAGCCGGGTGGCTGAAATGAGCTTGAGACGAGGCTGGATAGAGAACTTGCTCTGGCACAGGAAAGACGATCTGCTTTTGGCAGCTTGCGGGAAACAAGTGAAACTCTACAGTTTCGATGGTCATCTCATTCAAGATTTCGTCGAACAAAAGTCGACTATTTCAGACCTTGTCTGGCATCCGCAAATTCCGGACATGTTCGCCACAAGCGGCTACAGCCAAGCCACCATCTGGCACATCGGGCAGGATAGCCCAAGACGAACCTTGGCTTGGAAAGGCTCGATACTGAAGATTGATTACAGCCCCAACGGTAAAGTTCTAGCTGCCGGGTGTCAAGACAGCAGCGCCCATGTCTGGCTTCTGCCAGGCGGCAGCGACCTGCGCATGGACGGTTATGCCACAAAAGTAAAAGAACTGACCTGGGACAGCGATTCGACCTTTCTGGCTAGCGGCGGCGGACCGCAGGCGGTTATCTGGGATTTCAGCGGCAAGGGTCCAGCGGGCAGCAAACCTGAGATGCTTGCCGGGCACGATGGCTTCATCTCGGTACTGAAATTTGCACCGAGCGGGCTGCTGCTGGCAAGCGGCGGGCTGGACGGTCTTATATTTATTAGAGACTTGAGCTATCTCAAAAAACGCAAAGCCCAGCCGGCCCCATGGCTAGTCCATCATCAAGAAGGAGCGGAAGTCTCTTGCCTCAATTGGCGAGGCGCTCTGAGCCTGGCGGCAGGGTACTCAGACGGAACAATTGCATTCTTCCAGATAAAATAACCTGACCGAAGCGTGAAACCATGGCAAAATAGACATTGCTTGTCGGACAGGGGTATCTGTCTTGACAATTTGGGCAATTGCCGGATCCGATTCACGTGAGGCGACCTGTAAAGATGGCTCCTGAAAAGAAGAAAGAAGAAAGATTCACCCGTGATTCACTCTTCAAGGAAAAGCTCTCCGACATCAGAAAAGCAGAACGCAAAAAGACTGAAGAGACTCGCAAGGTCTTGAATGCACAGTCTCAACTTGCTTCCACCAAGACAATCATGCCTCCCGAAGGTGAAGTTAGTACCGGACGCGATCGTCATCACCTGATGAAAGACCCGAAAACCGGACTTTATTCCGAGCGCTTCATCAGGCGCGTATTGAAGGAAGAAGTAAAGAGAGCGAAGAGATACAAAAATCCGCTCGGCATAATTGTCGGCAACATAGTCAACCTAGATGAGATCGAGCGTGCCGGCGGACCAATAGCCCGCGCTGCCATTGAAGTCGAGTCTTCTCGAATTCTGCAAGAGTGCATCCGCGACGTTGATGTACCAGGCGTGCTGGAAGACGGAACTTACATGGTTATTTGCCCTGAAACCGGCGAGGTGGGCTTGCACATAGTAATCGAGCGCCTATTGAAAAGATTGAACTACAACCAAAAGATCAATCTCAAAACGACCTGGGAACCAACCTTCTGTTTCTGCGCAGCTGTTTTCGGCACCAGCTTGAACAACGCCGAATTTATGCTCAATGCCGCCCACGAAAGACTCACTCTTCTTTCGCTAGAAACGAAGGCCGAAATGGAGAATACAGTCAAAGAAGAGAAATGGTAGGGAGCCGAGTGGCAATCAGCCACAATCTAAGGCGATTCTTAAAGGGAACAAGCTAAGGCAATGCTTCAAGGCAATTGTATAAGGCGCTAAATCAAGACAATAATTTAAGGCGATAATTTAAGGCAACGTTTCAAGGCAACGTTTCAAGGCAATGCTTCAAGGCAATACTTCAAGGCAACATTTCAAGAACAAAATCAAAGACTGAAAACAAAACGGAGAATCGACAAGTGATGCAGATCGAGATTGGCTTGAGCGAAGCCCAGAGAAAAGAAATCGCCGATGGACTGAGCAAGCTTTTGGCGGATACTTACACGCTTTATCTGAAGACCCACAATTTCCACTGGAATGTCACCGGTCCGATGTTCCAAACTCTGCATTTGCTTTTCGAACAACAATACAACGAATTAGCTCTAGCTATCGACGTTATAGCTGAGCGCATTAGAGCGCTTGGACACAAAGCCCCGGGCAGCTATGCAGTCTATTCCAGATTGACATCGATTCAAGAAGAGACCGGTCACCCCAGCGCTGAAGAGATGATTCACCAGTTGGTGAAGGGACAGGAAACAGTTGCGCGCACAGCTAGAGAGCTACTTCCAACTTGCAACAAATGCGATGACGCCCCCACCGCAGACCTCCTCACACAGAGAATGGAAATTCACGAAAAGAATGCCTGGATGCTGCGCTCCCTGTTAGAGAAGTAACCCTGTTAGAGAAGTAACAAGACTTGGTCTCGGCTCACAATTGACTGTGCGCAATGGGGGAACTCCCCCCTCACGGCAAAAGCAGGCCCTTGCGCAATTCAGCCAACAAACTGATAATGAATTAACAAATCGCCGCAAACGACAGCGCCACTATCACCGGTGGCTGCCTAAGTTCGCGCAATTCTGCACCAGCGCAAAAACAATATCCCGAGCCGCAACGCACAAGTCCATTCTTTAATTGGTAATGGCTGTAATTGGTAATGGCTGTAGTTTGTAGTGACTGTATTTGCAGATGCAGTGAATTTCAGCTACTACGATTTGTAGTGGCTGTGATTTAGAGCTACTGCGATTTGCAGTGGCTGCGATCTGTAGTGGCTGTGATTTAGAGCTAATGCGATTTGCAGTGGCTATCACTCTTGCGCAGTGCAGCTACTCTGCGCAGCACATCTCCCATGTACAGCAAACACTGCACACAGCAGATACTGCATACGGTGCCGCTTCTGCGTGCGGACGATACGCCATGAGCGGTACAAGTGTTGCGCAAGATGCGGCGACTTCCGGAGCCCTCAGCAGCAATGGCTTCTCCCAAAGTGAATCGTCATCACTGTGAATTGTTCTTACAGCACGTTCTTCTACGATTGAGCTTTTCTTAAAACAGACTTTTCTTAAGGCAAACTTTCTTTCAGGCAAGCCCTCTTTCAAACGAATCTTCTTCAAGGCAAACTCTCATTCAAACAAATTTTCTTTCAGCTGCGCAGCAGTCTCGATCAGCTCTTCTCTATCAGCTCTTCTTCAAGCACTTATTTTGCACTCTCTTATCTTTCAACCTAAGGAATATTCTTATGCAAACCCAAGAGAAAGATCTCTCCGACCAAAATGCATTGCCGCCGGAACTGAATGCCGGTGGCTCCAGCCCGCTACTGAGCGGTTATGATGCAGGACCGCAGAGATTCACTACCGAGCCATCATATTACCTAGCCCTAGCAGCTGTGCTCATCGGCACCTATGCCTGTTTCTCCAACGATCTCAAACTATTCTTTTTAAGTGCGGCAGCCCTTGCAACTCTCACAACGGTATTATATATAGCGGCTGAACGCTTCATTTTCAGAGGCGTGAAAGAGCTAAACGAATTCAGAGCACCGTTCGAGGGAGTCTTTGTTCTGGCACTCGGTTCTGTTATGCCGGGACTAATTCTAGGTGCCTGCTCACTTAGTTGCCTGACGGACAAACAAGGCGGCAATATCTTCACCGAAGCCTGCAAGATAGGCTTTCTGCTCTCGGTCCCCAGCTTCAACTTTATTGTCTGGAAATCTGTGCGCAAGGGCTATCTCAATAGACCCAGACTAACTGCCCTCATGAACGGCTTTGCAATAGGCTCGACTGCAGTCTGGTCGATGATTCTTCTAAACCTACAATTCAATCCAGAAAACGTCTCATACTGCAAATTCGGCTGGATGCTTCTCATCACCCTGTCACCAATAATGCTCATCGCGTCTGTCCTACTGGGACTAGATCTCTGGCTCAAATCGGCAAGCAATATTAGACGCATAACTGTCTCTTTCAGCCTTACCGGAGCTCTGCTTGCGGCGATGCTATTGTCTGCCCCCTACATCAGAAGCCAGTATATACAAGGACTCATCGATACAGTCAAGAACTTCAACGGTATAGAGGGAGAGGAAGGCGCTGAGAGCGCGGCGAAACTGAGCCACCTAAGAAAGCTAGCTAAAGATGAAGACTTGCTCCCGGCAATCTATCCCCTCGGAGGGCTAGACCTATCCAAGTTGCTCATTAAGCAAAGAGGAATCGATATCGACAATCCACGAGAGGCAGATTTTTACTTCACCCTAACCAGCAGGCACCCGCAAACTGCAAAGTTAGACGAGAGTACAGACAACAGGGTCTATCAGCCCACCGACGGTCTAGTCATAACCGACTCTCAGTTTCATTCATCGGTTGACACTCCCAGCTTAACGAGTACGGTCGAATGGGATCTGCGACTGCTAAATCAGACAGAAACTGACGCCGAACTATTTGCGCACCTAAATCTGCCGCAGGGCGCTGTGATCAACAGGGCAACTGCCTGGGTGGACGGCAGCTCAAGAGAGTGCGTCATCAGTCAGACAGAATTAGCTCCTGTGAATTATGCGCCGGCAAGTCGAGCCCACTTAGACCCACTAATCATCACGCAATCTAAACCCAACAGCGCCGACCTAAGCTTCTACCCGGTAGCTCGTAATGGCGGAAATTCAAGGCTAGTTCTCAGCTTCAATATTCCGCTAAGAGGGGTCAACCAAGATAGCTGCGAGTTGCCCTTGCCCGACATAGACGATAGCAACTTTAAGACCCCGAAAAGGCACAAGATGACAATTTCATCAACAAATAGGTTGTTAGCCAAACCTAATGGATTAAATCATGCCGTAACCATCACAAAAGAGAGTAGCTATCTAATTTCAGGCATCATCAAAAGCGATAACGTCGCCCTATCGAGCTCAAGCGACAACGGTACCAGCAAATCTACCGCGGACGCCAAATCGATAGATACCAACATCAAGATTGAAAAAACTGACACTTCTCAAGGGAGATGCATTCGATTCGAAAGAAAAATCAGCCAAGCACCGATCACAATTAGAGATCCATTTTCCAAGAACCCTATATACATAACTCAACGAGAGTTAGTGATAAAGAGGCCTCCGACACGAGAACTCGCACTGGTACTCGATACTTCATCTTCAATGAAAAACCATGCCGCTGCAATCAAGGATTTACTGCGAGATATTCCCGAATCACTGCCCGCTGCAGTTTACTTCACTGCATATGATGAGGTCGAGAAAAAGCAAAGAGTGATAAGAGAGCAGCCCAAACCTGTGATTCAGATTCTAGAATCTCTCTATAAGGAAGGTGGCGAAGATAATGCAGCCGCCGTCAAGCTCGCTCTAGAAAACACCTCAGAGACTCAAAACAATACAGTGATCTGGATTCATGGACCGCAGCCCCAGTTCAATCAGTCTCTAGCGAATGAAATGCTGGAATTGGCACACCCCATCAAGCTTCTGGATTATCAGATCTCAGGATTGAAGTCGAATCTTCCAGAGAAACTCCAAGAACTCGACTACTCTCACAAATTGTCATATGAAAGAATCGAAGTCAATAAATCTGGCAGCATGCTGAAAAACCTTGAGCAAGTATTAACAGGCAATGCAGAAACGACAACTATTGAAAGGAAGACTTCCTCGAAGAATAGTGGAACATTTACGTTCGCTCAAAATGAGAGACTCGCTGCTCAAATTGCCCAAATCTGGGCAAAGGAAGAATGCGAAAGGCTAGAAAAGCAAGGCGAATCGAAGGAAGCTCAAAGACTCGCGCTAGCACACAGAATCGTTTCAAAAGACACAGGAGCTGTTGTTCTTGAAAATCCAAGACAATACAAACAACACAGAATAGCGCCAAGAATCATCAAACTCACAAACCCAACAACAACATCATCATCAGGAGCTCGATACGGCGGAATAATCGGGCAAGCAGTCGATCCTCGCTATGGACAGTCAAATATGGTCGGAATGCTAGCGGACTATGGCTATGACACAGCTAGAGATATCGTGCGATTCCTTTCAGCAATTGCGCTAATCATCGGTGTTGGTTTAGCTTTCGGTATTCTCAAATCAGCTAGTTCTGTAAAGCCCACGCTGCTCGTAAAGGCAGTGGCGATTGCTCTGCTACTGCCCGTAGCGGTGCATGTGCTTGGCACTTGGGCGATCAACAACTACGGGGGGCTTGGAGGAGGACTCTAGAGCGAAAGCACTAACAAGAAGTACCCTAAAAAAAAGAGCCGATATCGGTTCTTTTTTTTAGTCAAACAGAATTTATAAAATTCCGCCAAAACATTTGAACTTTTTCGCCTCAAATTACGTCTTTAAGAGTAGATAGTTCACCGAGGCACTGTTGATGAAAAGAGATGCCAATGAAGAAGCGAAAGCTAGGATTCATGCCATTGTCGACCTGGATACCTACAGAATAAGAAGACAAGAACTTCTCAACAACTTCAACAAGGAGTTCCCAGACGATAGCGCTTGCTGGATAGCTGTGATATCAGAACTGAAAGAAGCTGGACTATTAGACTGTAGACGCTGCTATGGCTCAGAAATCGAGATTTCCAAGACTTTTCGAACCTTTGTCTGTTTGCAATGCAAGAAGAAACATCAGCTAACTGCCGGTACCTACTTCCACGGAGTTCGTCGCATTCGAGCATGGCTATTTGCGATATGGACAATAGACCAAAGTTTCTACGTCAGCTCAAACTGGCTATCTAAGGCGCTATGCTTGTCACAATCAGCATCACTCCACATTCTGAAAACGGCACTAGTTGTGACCGAACGCGCGCAGGTTGAGCTATCAAAAGATACCTTTCCAACTTTTAAATTTCGCAATTTCTTCGACAAAAGATCTTTATTGACGGCAGCAAACACTAAGCCAAATGAAGAACTTGCTGCAGATGAAGCCGAGAGCGATGCTTACAAAAAAGATGACAATGAAAGAGACTCCACAAAATGGAGTCAGACCAGAACTCAACAAAGTAAAGCGAAGGCTGCACCAGGCCGACATAAAGACAAGAAGAAGAAGGAGAAGGAGAAGAACTCCAAAAATAGCGGACAAAAGGAATCACTCGCGGAAGGCGAACTGCAAAGAGGTATTCTAAGCATACTGCGAAGCGCTGACAGAACCGTAGACGATTTGATTGAGGAGCTTGGGCACAGCAGTAGAGATGTGCTGTCAGTCCTCACTGAACTAGAATTTGATGGCACCATTATCTGCAAAGCTGGTGGAAAAATATCCTTAGCTCCAGCCAGACCAGAGCAAGGCTCGCTAGCAATCGAAGTCTTCCCAGCAAATCTAATAATAGAGGCAAAGAAAGAAAATGCGGCTTCGATTGAATCCGTCGACACCGCAATTGTATTCAGAATAATCGCTAAACGTCGACTCGTCGGACTCAGTAGAAAGTACATGTCTCTCTATTTATCCGCTTCAGCAGAAATAGTTACAGCGACATCTTCCGCCAGAATGCTCTCATATTGCGTAGCCAATGGCTATATCGGATCAAGATACCTCAAGAGGTATTGCTCTGGACAAACCTTGACTCTGGCAAAAACAAAAACGGTATACTGCAAATAGACCAATAGTTCAATGGCTAATCTAAATGAAACCCCTTAAGGCAATCATAGTTCTGTTCTCTATGATCTCTATTGCGATGCAACCGTTAGCCGTTACTGCGGAAAGAGCTCAGCCTAGAGTTGAATTCTTCGAACCAACAATAGAAACCAGCTCCAAGCAGCCATCAAAGAAGCTACCATGCTTAGTTATTCTGCACGGTTCTGGCGGGCTGGACAAAGAGGGTGGTTTCTTTAGGGAACTAGCAAAGTCTCTCTCCCAAGGTGGAAGAATCTGTGCAGTGTTGCACTACATGGACATTACCAGGCAATCTTCCGCAAGCCAAAGCGATATGGGAAAGAGTTTTGGGATTTGGTCCGCAGCGATTCAACGCTCACTTGCTCGATTATCCGAGGATCCTCGAGTTGACCCCAAGCGAATCAGTCTGCTAGGACATAGCCTAGGAGCACAACTGGCGCTTGATATTGGCAGTCGAGATAATAAGATTATCTCGGTTGTTAGTTTGTCTGGCTCTTTGGTTCGTCCGATTAAGCAAATAAAGAAAATGCCTCCAGTTCTGATTATTCACGGGGCAAGAGACTCAGTTGTACCAATCTCAAAGGCGAAGGAACTGCGCAATCGCCTGAAGGCAATTGGCTGTCAGCCTACTGAAGAGATATTTCGGTATTCCGACCATTCTCTTTCAGGAATATCTTTCGAGACCTTGACTGAGTTAATCGCCAAATTCCTACATAAAATAGAAACATAAGCTCAGAGGCAACCCTATAGCAATTACTATCAGCTCGAAAGCTAAAGCAAAGAATCAAAAAAAAATAAACCGATATCGGTATTTTTTTTGCGGAGACTTCCACACTCTTTTTGCTGAACAATCTTGCTTAGCGCCGCCTATGAAGAAAAGCTCTAGCACGCTCACTTTACGAGGATTACAAGAGATGGAACGGACTGCATCATGAATCCCAAAACGAATAAAGTAGCCCCAATGTAACCCATAGTGCGTCCCGGCAAGTTATCAGCGTACCACTCAATCAAAGGTATTAGCGAGCTTGTCAAACCGGTTGCCATCGCTATCGTCAAACTAAGACGCAGCACACGCTCGCCCATGTGACCTAGGTCATGTTGCAGGAAAGCAGCAATAAATCCAACGCTAGCAGCAAGTCCACCCAAAACCAAAGATAGGCAAAGTTTCCGATAGCTAAACGAAGGTTTCTTGCCAACTTCGTAGAAGAATGCAGGAGTCAACTTTAGCCGTGGCAATAAAAAAGCTGCCGCAAAAACTACCGGAACTAATCCGAATGCCACGAAAGAAAGTTTCTCATACCAGGCTGCAAGGAAAAGACCAGTTGAACGAATCAGAGCGAGTGAAAATAGAAATCTCTTTGTCTCATTTTGCCCGCGTCCGATTCGCTCCAGATGCAACCCTAATGCAATTCCCAATCCGGCTCCCGCTAGGAGCCCGAACTTGAGTCCCATCGTGGTGCTAATTGACAGCACAAGTATCAGCGTATAGGTGACACATCTGGTCAAAGTGCTAAGCGGACCTTTATCACCCCCCAAAAGATCGTATGCGAGGTACAAGCCGCCGATCAGATCCATAGTCATTCCGGTCAAAGTGATCTGTGCGCTCAGTTGCTCATTTAGTACCATATTTAGCCGTCCCGCTCAAATCTTTCAAGCGCTCTCTAAAGAGACTAATGTCTTCATTGAATAACTCCTCTCCTTGGGCATCGGTGTAAACCAGCCGGGGAACGTGACTAACCTTGTAACGCTCTGCCAGAGCTCGCTCCTCCGCACTAGCTTTGTCTTGAAACAAAACCTTGCGATAATCGAGCGATGGAAACTTTGCACTCAGGCTGCAATAAATCGGCTCAAAAGCCTCACAGGTAGTATTATCCGGCGAATAGAAGTAAAGCACTCTAAAATAAACTTTCCGGGAACTGTCCACACTCTTCGATGAAGGAGCATTGCCAAGAGACGACGCGGAACTGACAACTTTCCGCTGAGACAAAGCCTCCTTTGAGCGCCCCAAACCAAGTTCTTTTCCTTCAACCAAACCGCTATCTAGTCCATTGCCGGCTTTAGAAGGTAGAGACGCACCGTCACCAGAATCTGGAGAAGTGGATTGGTCTCCCACTCGCATCGACTTCCCCACAGCAGGATCGTCATTAATGACTGATTCCAAATTTTTCTCACTGTTTCTTTGAGCAGCTACTTCTGCTCGCGCAGCGGCAAGAAGAGTTCGATAGTCGTTATCTGCACCTGATCTAAGAAGCTCGGCTTCACCAGCCCGTTTCGGATTGATAAAAGTACCGAGGGCCCTAGCAGCGGATCTTCTTAGATTGGCATCCCGAGCGGATGATGCCACCCAAGCGAACTGCGCTCTTGCCATAACGTTCTGCTTGAGCGCTTGATATACAAGCCCCAAGTAATAACGCGTAGAAGCATCATAAGGAGACTTTCTGGCAACATTCTCAAGAATCCGTTTTGCCTCTCTGTAGTCGCCTCGATTGTAGAGTTCTATACCACTACTCAAAGTTTCCGCCGCAATAGAGCTAGCCGGTTCTACCGAATTGGAATTGCCACTGTTCAAGTTCTGGTTTTTCAAATCAGCTTTTGAATCAACCACTGCTCCATCGTTGGGCTCACTAGCGTTCGCAAATAAAAAGCTAGAGTGCATCACCAGAACGAAAAATCCAATTAGCCTAAATGCGTGAGCGAGGTGGAGGCTTGAAAATCTCAATAGCGTAGACCTTACCGAGAATAGCCATGATTTAACTGCCATTGAGACATGTTTCCTATTACCTTTGGGAAAGGGTAAACCAAAGCTCTTCTCGCTTAGCAATCTAGACTCCTTTGTTACAGCTTGAGACAACTTACACTCACAGCAATGAAATTGGTCTGGATAAGCCCCAGTTGGAACCGCGAAAAGCCAGTAAGATGCCTGACCATCGAGATCTTAACATCTAAAATCATGAATCTCGGATTTAAGTTTCATCCCTGAATTCTGGCAAACAGTGGCGCGAGCTTCGAATGCTCAGAAAGCCGGATGGGTCCAAATAGAACCATAGTCAGAATGATTATCACGGCTAAGTCGAAAACCACAGAATGATAGAGAGCTGGCAAAATGAGTGAGTCTTTCTTTCTATATAGCCACGAAAGTAAGAATCCGACGCTCAGAACACAAACAATGGCCAAAGGCACAAACGTCTGAGCGACAAATAGTCGCACCACCAAGAAGTGCCAAATGGCAAAAGCGACGTTTGTCCAAATTCCGGCTGGACTCAGCACAGGCTCTCGCTCGTCGCAAAGCTCGTTTAGAACTACACCCCGCCAGAATAACTCCTCTAGAACTGGATTCACAGTAAGGAAATAAAGGCTCAAAGGAATGAACCAACTCAACTTGAATCCTCTGTCAATCAAGCTCTTTAATGCTAGCTCTCTATCGACAAGAAAATCACTCAAAAGTCCATAGGTTATCCACGTAAAGAGCGAAAAACCAATGCTGCTCAAGAGCAGAACAATCAAATCTGAGCGCGACGGCAGTTTGAGATGTTCCCGCCAATGATGTCGATTCAATAAGACGGCAGGCAAGAGGCAAAACCCATGATAGAGCAGAAAGGACACACCGATATCTCTAAAATAGTGCAAGCCAATGGCGAGGAAGAGCCAAGGCGAAAGGGACCAGAGAAACACAAGCATCTTTCTTTTTGAAGTGCTATTCAAGAAGCTTAAGACTGCCATTTGGTCGCCTGGGCCGATAAGATAAGATTGAAATCAAGAGAGACCGAATATAGCACCAGCAGCTAAAAAATCAATGGCTCACGACCCGTAGTGCACGAGAAAGTTTCTTGAAACGACTGGAAATCTTCTTCATTCGAACTAAAGATTCAAGACAAGTGCAATACTTCTGCGGAAATTTCTCGAGCATTGCCTGGCGGGCCGATAGACCCAGCTCTCTTACTGCGCATACTTCGTGCTCTCTCAGAATCTTGAATACCGCGGCAACCCGCCTAAAAGCGAACCCCCAATCTCCCGCTGTGACAGGCAGGGACGCCCCGAGGTCCTCGGGACAATGGGGTACCCCGGTTCTAAAGGCGAAATTTAAGTTTACGACCTCAGGAATAAACCGATATCGGTTTATATACACCCCCTGAAACTGCGCGCCTGAATTTACAGCGCCGTCAGCCAAGTCAATAAGTAGAACGCCGAAGCCCCACACATATAGCCTTTTCAACCCAAAATCCTTGAAATAGCAAGTACATTTTGCCTTATCGGCAACCCTAACCTGGCTGTAACCAAGAGAGAGCAACCTATTCGGCTCAGCTTTTACATCTTGTCCAAATAGCCACAATTCTTGATGAAGGACCCCTAAGGTAGCCTCCTTCAGTTCAATCTCTTGCTCAAGTATGCGAGCAAACTCAGTTTGAAAGTTTGCTTTTGAAGCCTCAGGCAGCTTGCTCACTATCCTTTCCGTATTCGGCATTAAGTCTTGAAACATAGGCGCTGAAATCCCGAAAACTAGCCGCCTGATCACCAAACCGCCAATGAAGAGCGGCTCTCAGAAGATATGGCTCAGCCGATAGGTCCAGACAGATAGCATCTGTAACCGCTTCGATTGCCTGGGCTCCAAAACCAAGGTGAGTTAGACACTCGGCCTTGCCCAGATATGCTTCAGCGTGCTCCGAATCCAATTCAGTAGCCTTGTCGAAATCCATAAGCGCTTCTTCAAACCTATCTAGAGAAGCCAAGATTACCGCGCGACTGTAGAAAGCATCTGCGAAATCAGGCGCTATGTCACAGGCCTTCTCGAAGTCTGATAGAGCCTTGTCGGGCTCTTCCAAAACCTCAAAAACCAAGCCCCTCCCATAGTAGGCATCCGCCTGACGCGGGTCTAAGTCTATCGCCTTATCATAATCTGATATAGCTTCTTCAAAAAATTGCTCTGCTGCCAAAAGTTGTGCTCTCGCGAAGTAAGCACCAGCCAATTGATCATCAAGCTCTAGGGCAAGAGTAAGATCATCCACAGCCGGTGCCACTATATTGAGTTCGGCATAGGCAAGACCTCTGAAATAGAAGGCTTCAGCACATGCAGGCGCGTATTTGATTTTTTCTGAAAAGCTGTCCAGAGCTTCTTCAAAGTTGTTCTGAAGGAAATGAACGCGACCCAAGTTATAATAGCAATCATGCAGAACTGGATTAAGCTCTATGGCTATTCTTAGATGAAGCAGAGCTTTGTCATACTTTAGGTCTCGTATATAAGACTCAGCAAGCTGACAGTGTTTCAATGCTTCTTGCAAACATTTTTCGGCAGCGCGTCCAGGTTCTATGAAATCCTGGCCTTTGACACGGTGATATTCTGATTGTTCCACTTGCCGTGCATCAATGTCGTCAATCATGACTAGCTATTGCCGCTGAAGGGCAAAAGACCGATGGCTCTTGCTCTTTTGATGGCTTTGGTAATCATCCGCTGATTAGTTCGACTGGTGCCGGTAATGCGAGCCGGCAGAATCTTGCCGCTCTCGCTAAGAAACTTGCGCAACAAATTCACATCTTTATAGTCAACAAATTCAATCTTAGCGGCAACCAGGGGATCTGACTTGCGTCTCTTGGGCATGGCTAAACCACTATCGCGTCCCGATTTCTTATTCACATTCTTCTCCTATTTTCTTGGCACTACCGTCTATTTGGCAGCAGCGGCTAAAAGTTCGTTGGCATGCTCGTGCAACAATCTTATGTTCCAATTCGGAAAGGGATCCGACAGCCCGGACCAAGCAGTCCGCCCAGCGTTCATTTCTACTTCATCGAGAAGGCAAGAATCAAAGCGTTTGCGCAAATCACTTTCATCCATGTCGATTCCTATCAAGACTAGCTCTTGTCTCCGGTCGCCAAAAGGCTCGGTCCAATTCTCGTCTATGTCTCTGCGCAGCAAAGAATCAACAGGCCAAAGCTCTTTCGGCATTGCAGCCCAGAACATGCCACCCGGCTCTATTCGGCAAGAACCGCCAGCCTGTGACCACTCAATTGAATAGTCCATTCGACTTGCAATCCACAAAAATCCCTTAGAGCGAAGCACTCCTTGCCACTCTTCAGCCAATAGCTGCCTCAATCTTTCTGGATGAAAAGGCACTCGCGCTCTATAGACAAAGCTCTTTATGCCATATTCTTCCTTTTCACTCTTTTTCTGCGCCAATCCGGCTCCAGAACGTAGCTCCTGCATCCAGCCAGGGGCTTCCGCCATTCGATCAAACTGGTATAAGCCGGTGTCTAGTATCTTCTCGCTGCTCACAACGCCAAAGCGTGCTCGCACAATTCTTGCCGAAGGATTCAAATGCTTGATTATTTGAGCCAAACGAACTACAGCGCTCTTGTCCACCAAGTCAAGCTTGTTCAAAACAATTACGTCGGCGCACTCAACTTGATCAACAAGCAGGTCTGAAACTGTGCGCTCGTCGACATCAGACAAAGCCATGCCTCTCTCTTTCAATCTCTCGCTGGCGCTGTACATCTCTAGGAAATTGAGCGCATCGACAACGGTTACCATAGTATCCAGACGTGCGATGTCGCCAAGAGAGCGACCTTCAGCATCAGTGAAAGCAAAGGTCTCGGCCACCGACATAGGTTCAGAAATGCCTGTCGACTCGATCAATAAGTAGTCGAAACGCCCCTCCAGTGCCAACTTTGAGACCTCAACCAGCAGGTCTTCGCGAAGCGTGCAGCAAATACAACCATTAGTCATCTCAACCAGACGCTCTTCCGCTCGGTTCAAAAGAGAGCCGTCCCGCTGAAGCAGTTTGGCATCTATATTCACTTCGCTCATATCATTGACAATCACCGCGACCTTCAAACCATCCCGGTTGTTCAAGATATGACTCAATAAAGTAGTTTTACCGGCACCTAGGAAACCCGAAAGGACCGTCACAGGCAGCTTTTTAAAATCGGCGTTTACGCTCAAGAGAAAATCTCCCCAAAATGCAACGCAAGCGCACCGTAGCCGCAATCGGGAGGACTATCTCCAAACTGATGCAGACCGATCTAATGTTTGAGCACATCGAAATGCCGCCATCTGGGGCGACTACGACACGCGTTGCGTTTTACTGATAATAGGTTCGCATTACCACTTGTGTCAAGTCCGGTTGTCATTATTCTTATTCTGGCAAAGTCCACAAAAGGCGCTTAGGCTAGAATTAGTCACATATTGCCGGAGGCAAAAAAATTCAATGAAAAAATCTCGTTTGGCGTTTGGCGCATTGGTTGCTATCTCGCTTTTGACTTCAGTTTCCACCAACCAAGCTTTTTCCGAGGAAGCGAAAAAGAACACTGGTATTGGAAGATTGGAAGGCGCGCGTGATTTGAACCTGTTTCAGGTCGAACCATCGATTATCAACGAAAAGTTCTACACCAGTGGTCAAGCAGAACGTCATCAATTCGTCGGTAATGTACTTCCACCCGGAGCCCCAATCCCTGACAACGGTCCTTCTGGACCGCAAGCAAAGCTTGAAGAAAGGAAGTCCAATTCTGAGAAGCTGCAGAAATCAGAAGGCAGCTCGACAAATTTGAACACAAACAGTGCCAAAGCCGACCCAGAGATTTCAAAGACTACCGAGGTAAAAGCCTCGGCGGAACCAAAAGAAAAGAACGAATTGAAAGATTCGAAGACTGGTGAAAGAAAACACAAGGCAAGCGGTTACTATCGCAGCGGTCGAGCTGAGCGACATCAGTTCATCGGCAACACCTTGCCCTACGGTGCGCCAATTCCGGACAATGAATAGAAAAAAAATAAACCGATATCGGTTAAAAAAAACCGCCCAACCGGGCGGTCTTTTTTTAGCTTATAATCGTGACATGGAAAGAAACACTGTACAACGTCGTGCCATCCTCAAGGCACTCGATTATGAGAATCGTCCTCTTGCCGTGCAGGAGATTCTTGACTTAGCGTCTATATATTGCCCATCACTAGGCATTGCCACTGTCTATCGAAACGTCAAGACCCTTCTTCTCGAAGGCAGATTGAAACAAGTTGATATGCCAGGGGGAGCCATTTTGTATGAGAAACCGGGCATCCACCACCATCATCACTTTTCATGCAGAAGTTGTCAGAAAGTGTTTGATATCTTTGAATGCGCCCTCAACCTAAACAAACTCCTGCCGGACGGCTTTTTGCTTGAAGAACACGAAATTCTTCTTTCTGGTATTTGCAGACAGTGCAGCAGATCCAAAGACACTGCTGCTCTGCAAGAAAAATCACTCCAACAGGGAAAATCAATCCCTGTCACCATAGACACACAAAACAGTTCAACCCACTGATTTTCTTTCTCGTGTTATGAAACAAAAAAGCCACCCAGAATGAACTGCGGCGGCTTAAATGCTATCGGCTGACAGTCTCTTGCGAAGACTCGATATTTCTACTGCCTCAGTCAGATTCGGCGAATAGCGGACTCACTTGCTACAGTTTCCAGTCTGCGCAGACTTGGCGTTTCCACAAGGTCCCTCGGCTCAAAGCACTGAATCTCTTGGACCAGCGCTCACCGCTCATGTATATAGAATACCGCATCCGATACCGCTTACAAGACCCCCTAAAAACATTTTTCTGGATATTTCAAATACACCCAGAACCATATAGAAAGCCAGTCTAGAGGCAGCGCAGAATTGTCAGAAGCCCGGCCCACATAACAGCATTCCAGAAACAAGTTTTCTACAGGTTAAATTAAAGGGTAGCATCGCTTCTTGGTGATTGGCATAACCCAAATCTATCTCTTCAGCCAAGACCTTAGTGTCAGCCTATCGCCGGACCTCTCAGCACCTCCAAGCTGGCACCTAAATGAATCCTGAGACTTCGACAAACCAGAAGGCGATGCGTCGAAAATCCGCTCAAACTGAATGACTATTGATTCACCAGTTTTAGGCTTGGCGACTTCCTTTCCACTATTCTTGTCAGCACAAGCCTCAGCATCAACGCAAATTCCAGCACTTTCAACAGAGCCCGCCATGACCTCAGGTTTAAATGTAGGTCCGCAATCCAAGCCAAATTGACTGCACTGCTGCAAATACAACTCACACTTGGTGAGAGTTTCAACCACAGCGTCAGCACCTGTTTCGCATAAGTAGTAGGCGCGATCGAAGTATGCAAAGGCTTCACTCTTCCAGCGCCTAAACTCAGCAAAAGCGCTTGCATGCTCTGGGCTCAAAATGGCTGATTCAAGCCCTTGCGGCTCAGAGTTCTTCTTGAGTTGATAGATTGTTAGAAAGTTGACTTGCCCTGAGACTTGCGGAAGCGCTGTCAGAGGCGTAGGCAAAGAGAACCGAACAACATTAGCCAGCGAGTCAGCACAACGCAAGATATCGCTGATATAGGCATCATAAAAGTCATCGAACTCTACAGACGGGGCGCCGTCTTCAGACATAGAGATGAACGCCAGCATGTACCAGTTTCTATCGGGCTCTCCACTCTGCGAAACACCACCAAAAGAAACTTCTTCGCGTCCAGACAATTCTTCTCTCCTCGGCACTCACTCGCTAACTCGCTTACTCTTACCACAGCCCTCAATCACACCACAGCCCTCGTTCGCGCGTCACAGCCCTCGCTCTCACCACAGCCCTCGCTCGCGCGTCACAGCCCTCAATCACACCACAGCCCTCGTTCGCGCGTCACAGCCCTCGCTCTCACCACAGCCCTCGTTCGCGCGTCGCAGCCCTCGCTCTCACAAGCTCATTCGATGCCGCCTCTAGCCACAATCAAGAGGCGCTCGGTCTGTTCATGCAAACCAGCTGCAAACTTGTCCCCAAAGACAGCCACCCAAAACTTGGTCAGGGGACCATCGATTTCGATTGAAGCCCTAATCAAGGTCTCCTTGCCTGTCTTGCTGAGCTGATGACTAAAATAGACTTGGGCACCCGGCAGACGACACAAGTCGCTATAGAGAAAAGGTGGTTCAAACTTGACTATCTGCATCTTGAGTTCGGGCGTCTTGAAAGGTTTGAGCCTATAGGCCACGCCGGCTGCCGGAGCCTCGTTGATGCGCACGTAAGCGACCCGATTATCTACTTTCGGCCAGTCTTGGATGCGCCCCAGAACAGGCCAAATGGTTTCGACCGGCAAGTCTGTTTGATACTGAAAAGAAAAGTGCCAGGCAGCCTCAGAATGATCGTGCCCTTTGTAGAAATAGTTCCGCTTTAACCTGTTCAAACCACCAAGCCTTGCGCTTCTTTTATTTTGTCAATTCGATTCTCACGATTTTGGCATCCGGTCCGAAACTCTGAGAATAGCGCTTGATCATATAGCACTTTGGACGCAGCGTCTGTTGTCTCAAAATTGGCTCGACTATGTTTGACATCTTATCTACACTTGGACCATATAGAAAAATGCGGCAATAACCGCCGCCAAATTCATGCCGCCCAAACTCACCCGCCCCGGCATCGCGCAAGGCGCGGTCGAGGGCTTCCTCGACAGCTTTGTAGCTGCGCCTCTCATCATCAGAGCCGTATGTGTTGCCCTCGAGTTTGAGATGCAACTCAAGCACTTGCATGGTGGCACGCTCTTGCGGGGTCTGCATCTTGGGCTTGCCGAGATTGACACATGCCGAAAGTGCCACAGTGCTAAAGCCAGTGCAAAAGAGTATTGAAATCAGTGAAAGAGCTCTCGCCTTCATCTAAAACCCCGCATTTAAACACTGAAATACAAATACTAACGGAACAAATACTAACCGAACAAACAGCAATTGAAAAGCTGGAACTACAAGCCGATTCTTTTCTTAAGTACTGCTATTGTATTCTTGAATACAGAATTTATGTCTTCGCTTTGTCGATTGTGCATGCCCATCAAATTAGCCAACACCTCGGCACAAGACTCGACTTGCCCCCTTGTCGATTTCTGCAAATAGTACCGAATACGATGCGCCACATCATCGGGCACATGAGCAATATCAAGCAGATAAGCATGCTTATACTCGTCTGTGTGCGAAACAGCCCCGAGTGCAAAATCAACAGCATGACCGGTCTCGTGCAAAAAGGTCTCTTCGATGCTGTCCCTTGAGAAAGCCGTCTTTACATCATCAGTTCGCTCATCGACTGTATGTTGGGCGATATAGATAATCCCATTGGAATACATGCCAGGGCAACTTTTATCCGTTCCGCCCTCATAACCAGCCACTTCCTGATAGGCACCTTCGGGAAATTTATCGATCATAGTAGGGGTGATGCAGATTGAAACTCTGGCATCATTGAGAATTTTCATAATGCGCGGAGGAATCTTATTGATGGCTTCGTCGATAGCATCGATGGTATCGGCGGAAACCTCAGGATGCCCGATACGCGGACGCACTATCTCGATTCTCTTCTTAATATTTGTGGAGCCCTTGGGCGCCGCTGCCACCGTGCCTTCCTTAGGTTTCCATTCGTTGCGAGGGTCGAGCCTGGCCAAATACTGACTGGCAACGGCGGCTTCCTGGGGCGATTTGAGCACATCCCTGACTGTGCGATAGGTTTGTATAGCCTTGTCGCGCTCACCGCAAGCATAGTAGGAATGCGCCATATAAAGCCAAGCCGAAGGTCCACCGCCCTCGTCGGTGATATTCTTCCAAAAGAGCTGTGCCGCTTCTCTGTAATGACCCGCTCTATAAAAGGCTAAGCCTGAGATATAAGACTGCTGCGGGGTCGATCTGCGCTGCCCAGACGCTTGAGCAAAGCAGGGCTGCACACAAAAGAAAGACTGGCTGCCGTCAAAGGGCAAAGACGCCGCGATTGACATCAATAGAAGCGGCACCGGCAAGAATAAGGCAAGGGCAGTCTTTCTCATCAATTACCTTCCAGTCTGGTCGATGCTAACATTGTAGAGGCATTTGTTTCTGCGAGCAAAACTTTGATGAAGCTCTTCAAAACCAACCAGCCCTGTAAAACCGAAATATCATCTCGCTATTGGGTACTATGAACCTTTTCAAGTTGGGCTTAGGCTTAGGCTTAAGATTAAGATTAGGGCTAGGTCTGAGCTCAGCACTATTTCTGAGTTCAGGACTAGTCCTAAATTCAGCGCTAGGTCTGAGTTCAGCACTAACCCTTGGGCTAATATTCTCCCAACCGTCTCTTTCTCAAGAATTCCAGAAAGACGAGACCGCCGATAGCTTCAGTCGCTATATCAATCATTCCGATCCCGACGCCCCTATCTTGCATGTACAGACCCCAGGCGAGCCAACCATAATCACTATCGGCTTTTCGGAAGATGCCGAAAAGTTTGCCAATGATTTCATCTCGGGAAAATCCAGCCGCGGTCACAAGCTTGTCAAAACAAGAGAAGGAAGAATAGTTGTAATCAACGATAAAACCACGGGCGAACAATTCAAGATCATTCCGCTCAAACAAGGTTCGCGCTCAAAATCACTGCGCACGCCTGAATTTCTAGCCGAGCTATTTCCCAATAATCCAAACGTGATGTTCACACTCTCACGAGAGTTTGAACAGCAGAAACGCTGGGTCAAAGCCCTACAATACTACCGCAGAGGCTGCGAGGTATCTTTTGGCAAGACTTTGCGCAGCACCAAGCCGAGCCCATTGGAAAGACGCACCATAGGCAATTACCACGGCAATAGCGCTTACTATTTCTTACAACTAGGCGATACTAAATCAGCTCTAGCAGAATTAGATCAAGCTATCAAATTCAAACCGGAAGAAGCAATTAACTTCAAGAACAGAGGCACTCTGCAGATGAAGCTTGGCAACGCTGAAGCCGCCCGCAAAGATCTCGCCGAATACAAAAGACTGACAGCCGAATCAGGCAAACTTTCAGTAAACGGTCGCACCGTCGGCGACACCAATAGCATCCTCGATATGACCAGTTCACTGCCTGCCATGACCGAAAAAGGTCACTACGAAGAAGTAATCAGACTGACCAATGAAATGATCAAAACAGATCCCAACTTCTATCGACCTTATTTCTTTCGCTTGCTCTCCAACATATCAATCGGCAACTATGCACCGGCGCTGAAAGACGCTCAGATTCTCAATAAGCTCAATAAAAACAAAACCACAGACAACATCCTGTCCGATGTCAAACAACTAATTAAAGAAGGCATCCCACCCTATGGCGATATTTCGATCTTAGACAAAAAGCCGCCGGTATTGCTGATTCGAATAGACCAAAACCGAGCCACCGGTATATCGATGAGCAACTATGCCCGCACTCATAAAGGCGACATGAGGGTCTACGACGCAATCGCCGTCAGGCTATGGAAGGCAGGCAGAATCAAAGAAGCCGATCAAGAAATAGATAAAGCCTTGCGCGTCGAAAGCAGAAGCGAATGCTTACTCAAGCAAAAGGTAGAAACTTCTGAAGCTCTGCGCAACTGGCCGGCGACTGAATTCTTCTGCACTCGCTATTTGGAAGTGATTGCCGATAATACAGATGCAGTGATGAATATCGATCTCTTGCAATCAATCTTCAATACACGCAAACAAGCCCGCATCAAGCAAAACAAAGTCGAAGAAGCCGTGCAAGATTGCAACGTTCTCTTGAAAATCGAACCTGATTCGGCCGAAGTCTATCGAGACCGCGCCGACCTGCTTATGAAACTCGGCAGATATCAGCAAGCAGTTAGTGATTACACGTCATCAATAAAGTACGACGATACTAAAATTGCCAAAAACTATCTTTTGCGCGCCGCTGCATACGATAAACTTGGCAAAGCCGATCTGGCTGCAAAAGACAGGTCGACTGCCAAAACATTAGAACAAACACTAAAATAATTGAAAAAGCAAAAGAGGCGTCGGCGCTGATGAAAATTTCTCAAAGACTAAGAAGCGAGGCGCTAGCCTTGGCTATCTTCGGCTTATCTAGTGCAAGCTTCTGCCAAGCTCTAGCCGCCACCCCAGAGCAAGATCAAGAACCAGCCTCAGCACAGACAAACCAAGCCACTGAAGCGCCCGAGAGCCAAGCACAAACTAACGAAGCCACCGAAGCACCAAGCAACCAAGCCACTCAAGCGCCAACTAGCCAAGCCACTGCAGCGCCAAGCAACCAAGCCACTCAAGCGCCAACTAACCAAACACGCCAAGCCACTGCAGCGCCAACCAACGAAGCAACCGAAGAACCAAGCAACCAAGCCACTCAAGCGTCAACTAACCAAACACGCCAAGCCGAGCCACTCGCCAGACCGGCACCGCCCACCCCCCTCGATTGGAGCAAATACTCAAAAGATCCAAAAGAGCGCTACACGGTTGTAATTGATGGTGAACTAACAGAAAAAATTGGCATTCCCACTTATGAATTTCTGCCAAAAGGCTTTGATCGCACACCCCAGAGGCTGATTTTGTTTGTGCACGGCTTGACTTTGCACGGCGGCAGATACAACATCACAGGCAAAGTCTTTGCCGCCTACAACCATTACGCCGTTTCTTACGATATGCGCGGCTTTGGCAAGTGCTATTACGATCCCGACAATCGTTTCAACTCAGGCGAAGACAAAAAGAAAAAGGTCAACTACGAAAAGAGCTTCCAAGACTTGGTCAAGCTCGCCCAAGCGATGCGGGCAAAATATCCCGGCATTCCGCTTGTAATCATAGGCGAAAGCCTTGGCGCTACCCCCTGCCTGCACTTAGCCGCCGAGCATCCCGAGCTTGTTGACGGTATTGTCATTTCGGCACCGGCGGTGAAAGTCAATCCGCGGATGTTTCTCTCACCCGGCAGTCTGGCTGCCGGTTTGCAAGGCATCATCATCAACCCCAAATTCAATGTCAATCTAAACTTTTTTATGAAGCAATTGGTATCAAGCGATAAAAGAGTGGTTGACGACATGCTCAATGACCCACTCATGCGCCATTCGCTCACCATTGCCGAGCTTTTGGAAACCCAAGAATATGTCGGCAAGAACCGCAAGTTTGCAGCTAAAATGCGCGACGACCTGCCAATCTTGATTTTGCAAGGACGCAAAGATAAGTGCGTAATCTCAAGAGATGTGACTGAATTAGCCAATTCAATCAAGTCTGACGATCAGACCCTGCGCTGGTTTTCCAGTATGTCACACTTACTTTTAGAGACTAAGTTCTTCAAAGCCGAAGTAATTGACTCAATTTCAGACTGGTTCACAAACAGAACAGCCAGCCAGTTGGAAGAGCTGAAGGCTCTTCGGCAAGAAATGAAAGAACTGGGTGCCGAAGAGCTTTAGCTCTACTTCCCGGCAGCAGCCATTTCGCTTTCAGCTTTTGCCATATCGGCGGTTTGCTCGGCCCGGGTGCGGGCGGTGGCAAAATGCGACTGGTTTTTCGGCAAGCGAATCTCTTTTGCCAAACCAAGCAATTTCAATATTGAAATGGTTAGCCAGGTAGGATCTGGCTCGCGCCAAGTCAAGCCATGCCTAGCCGAAGTTGGAAAAGCATGGTGATTGTTATGCCAGCCTTCTCCCATGGAAAGCATAGCCACTAAAAAAACATTGCGGCTATCGTCGTTGCAATCATAGGTCTGATAGCCGAATTGACGCAGATGCCCCACTGAATTGACCAAGAGCGGACCAAGAAAAGACATGAAAGTGGCTAAAAGATTGGCTGCCAGCACAACTGGTCCAAAGAGAAAATAAAGAGCGACACGGAAGGCGACGGCAAAGAACAAGCAGAGAATGCCGTCCCAGTGCGTGTGCCCGGCGTGCAAGGCGCGATAAACTGGGTCGCGATACAAATCGGGCGCCAGCTCTCGACTTTCTTTGGCACTTATATAGACTTGAGGTTTCCACATCCACGAGACAAAGGCATGAAAAAGCCCATCTTTAGGAGCATGCGGGTCGCCGTCATGGTCTGAATAGCGGTGATGCAGTCGGTGCGTCGTCACCCAGAATATCGGCGAGCCTTCTAAACATAGGTAGCCTCCAGATACCACAAAATATTCCAACCATTTTGGAACTTTTAGACTTTTGTGCGAAAGCAGGCGGTGATAGCCGAGCGTGATGCCCTGTGCATGAAATACGTAGAAAATTGCAAAAGCGATAAAAAATGTAGTCATGCCCAGAGCTTAAACCGAGAACCAGCCTGAAGCATAGTTGATAAATGAAAGTAACCAGTTACCAAAAAGTATCCATCTATTGGTCGATGAAAAAATTGAAAGCGCAATAAAATAAAGCGAAGAAGTAATAACTTATCTCACTGCCTAGCCGAGAAATTGCCGCTCTATCTAAAGCTTCAAAATCGGCGCACTGCCCTAACAGATTAATTGCCGCTCTAGCTAAATCTACTAAGCTTGTCGACGCGACGGGCAGACCATCTGCTCTTCGCTGCAGCCTTCTATAGAGCAACAACATTTCGATGAAGCAGTCTCATCAGCCAAAGCCTTTAGCTGCGCCATCAAAGCTAAAAGTCTGCGCCCGCGCTCGGTTATGGCATGTTCGACGTGAGGCAATTTCTCGTCAAATTCGCGTCTTTCAATCAGCCCTAGACTTTGCAAAGCTCTTATGCGTTCTTGCAAAGACTTCATGGTCAAGCCTGGTATCAGCCTGAGAAACTTACGAGTGCGCACCGGACCAAGTGCTATTTCGCGCAAAATTTGCACCGACCACTTTGCCCCCACCACATCAAGGAGCGCACTTAGAGGGCAATTCAGATTCTTATCCAACATTGGCAGATCACTTTTCCAGTAATTTGAGACATCAAACAAAAGGTTCTCTACTCTCTGAATGGAGCAGAAGCTTTATTGAAGCTATATTTTGGAAGCTTTGATAAGGCTTAATTGAGCCCTTGATGAGCGTCTATTTGAGTGTTCAGGTTATAACAAGTCTGAACGGTAAGACTTGGCTTAACATCAATCTAAGTGATGATTTTCTTTCTGAGCGTGCAAGGCATTGCTGGTTATACTTTGACAAGTGAGTTGGGAGAGACCATGACGGTAACTGGCTGGGAGGCGCTTAGACATTGGGGCGAAGGCGTAGCTCGCATCGAACCGCTAACCGGCGGAGTGGCAAACGATGTATGGACTGTCCGCCTAGGCGAGCAAATCGCGGTCGCGCGTCTAGGCTCCAGGAGCGCCGCCGACCTAGCTTGGGAGACCGAATTACTTATCTATCTAGACCATAAAGGTCTAGTTGTGCCGGTGCCAATCCCGACCCTGGAAGGGCGCTTATTTGCAGGCGGCCTGGTGGTGATGAAATATCTGGAGGGCAAGCCGCCTGAGACCAAAGCCGATTGGTGCCGGGTGGCCGACACTCTTCGTCAGCTGCATCAATTGACACAAGGCTGGCCGCAGCGCCCGGGTTGGCGCTCTTCGACCGACCTCCTGAAAGAAGACACTGGCACGAAGATAAATCTAGGCAAAATGCCAGCTGAAGGCGTAGCCCGATGCCGAGCCGCCTGGACGCGGCTGCTCGGGCTTCCGACCGGCGTCGTACATGGCAATCCTACCAATCCTGCAAACATTCGCATGACTCAAGATAGAGTGGCGCTGCTCGATTGGGACGAGTCTCACGTCGACGTTACCGCCCTAGATTTGGCCCTGCCGCATAATGCCGCTGATCTTGATGAAGGCGCGCTTGAAATAGCTACTCAAGCCTCAGCCGCGTGGGAAGCAGCCGTCTGCTGGGACGACGATTACGCAATCAGACGCTTGGGCGAAGTTAAGGCGGTTTGAGCAGCGGCAGCGCTAATAACACCTTTAGCTAGCGCACTTTCAGTCAACTGCTCATGTGGAACAACATGGAGTTTTCGAACCTGATTTCATAACTAGAAAAATCGCCCCGCCATCCATGCCCCTAAATCCCCGCACTGGCACCAAGATGCGCCTTCAGCGCCTGCAGGGTGACACCGTCTACATAGCCGGCTTGCAAGATAGCTTCTTCGAGAGTGAGTTTTTTGAAATTAGTCAGCTGGAAGTGCAAAGCCTGCACCTCAGATGGACCAAGAAATCTTTTGTCGACCATCAGCCTAACAAGCGGCGGCAAACCAGGCATATTGAGCAGGTCTTGGCCAGACTGCGGCGCAGCATGATGGGGCATGGCTTGACCAGGAGCGTTGAAGCTGCCGTCATCGGGAATGAGATTGTGCTTGACCAGGGCCTGCCTCAGTACATTCAAATCGTGACTGAGCCTGAGACGCGGGTGCTTCAAGACCAAGCCGCAATCCAAAAGTTCATAGTAAGCCAGCCGATTCTCGCGACCATGCAGCTTCTTGGTCATGAGATGCTTTTTGCGCTGCAACCTAAACAGCGCCTTCATCTTATTTGGTCCGACCTTTTTGTCTACACCAAGAAATTCATACAGATCTGGCAGGTCGCTATTCTTCAGCGAGCCAGACCTCAGTAAGTCTGGAAAAAACTCAGCCAATTGACCAGCCGCCGTCAAAACACCACGCAAATCTTGACTAGACCAGCTTTGACGCAAAGCAGCGCAGAGTATCTGACACTCTACTTCTAAGCGCTTAGCTCCCATATCGGTGAGCAAGGTCTTTCCCCCTCAGTCCAGCCCCTCAGTCCAGCCCATGAGACCGAACTCTCCAGCCGACAGCAGCTCAAGCAAGAGCCACCGACTTTAATATCCTACCCAAACTAAATTGCCTCAATAAATCTTGCCTGCATGAAACTTAGCCAAGAAACCAGACCTAAGACCCAGACCTAAAAACCAAACCCAGAAACCAAAACCAGCAACTATATAGATACAACCCGTAAGTAACCCAAAGGCCCAAATTTAGCCCTCTGCCAATTTAGCTCCAGCCCAAGCAGCCAAAAATTGCTGCCTTTTGCGAAACCGCCGTGACAAATCTTGATAAATGATTATCATTTCCACAATTTTCACCCAAAGAAATGATAATCTCCTATCACCAAGAAACAACTTAACCGTCCGGAGCTTCACCGTGAAGAAAAGCGACCGCATCATCATCAAGATGGCCTGTGGCGAACTGGCCTGTAATTTCTTTTACACCACCACTAAAAACAAGCGTAATCACCCTGAAAGACTGCAATTGCGCAAATACTGCCCCGGCTGCCGGGTGCACTCGGTCTTTAAAGAGACCAAGAAATAAAACATCGAGGATAGAATCATGAAAAAACTACCGGTGACAGTGCTCTCGGGCTTTCTAGGCGCAGGCAAAACCACTTTGCTCAACCAAGTGCTATCAAACCGCGAAGGCTTAAAAGTAGCTGTAATCGTCAACGACATGAGCGAGGTCAATATTGATGCCCAGCTGATTTCGCAGGGCAATAGCCTCAACCGCGTCGACGAAAAACTGGTCGAGATGAGTAATGGTTGCATCTGCTGCACCCTGCGCGAAGACCTCTTGCTTGAAATTGAAAGACTAGCAAAAGACGGTCGCTTCGATTATCTATTAGTAGAGTCTACCGGCATCTCAGAACCGCTGCCGGTAGCTGAAACCTTTGCCTTTGTCGAAGAAAACGGCAAGTCGCTCTCAGACCTGGCCACACTCGATACCATGGTCACCGTGGTCGACTCACTCAACTTTCTCAAAGATTATGCCGAAGCCGCCGATCTAACCGAGCGCAATCTGCAAATAGATGAGACCGATGATCGCACTATTTCAGACCTTTTGATTGACCAGGTAGAATTTGCCAATGTCATCATCCTAAACAAGACCGACCTTATATCAAAAGAAGAATTAGCCAGGCTGCGCGGCATCATTGCCCATCTCAATCCGGAAGCCAAAATTCTTGAATCAAATTTTGGCAAAGTAGCCCTGAAAGAAGTGCTCAACACCGGGCTCTTCGACTTCAAAAAAGCAGCCGAAGCCCCGGGTTGGATGAAAGAATTACGTGGCGAGCATGTGCCCGAAACTGAAGAATACGGCATCTCAAGCTTTGTCTTCCGAGCCTTGCAACCCTTCCACCCAGAGCGCATTGCCGACTTTCTCAATACCGAATGGAACGGCGTGGTCCGCTCAAAAGGCTTTATGTGGTTTGCTAATCATATGAAACATTCAATCGAATGGTCTCAAGCCGGCGGTGCCTCAAATATTCGCGGCGGTGCCCTGTGGTGGGCCGAAGTAGACAAAGAAGAGTGGCCTGAGGACGAACAAGCCCGCATCGACATTCAAGAAGAGCTAGACATGGGCAAACCTTGCCTGGTGGGCGATAAAGAAATGAACTTTGGCGACCGTAGACAAGAATTGGTCTTTATCGGCATCGATATGGACAAAGAGTGGCTAATTGCCGAATTGAACAAAGCTCTTTTGACTGCCGAAGAGTTCGCGCAAGGTCCCAGTGCTTGGGCTCAATTTGCAGATCCCTTCCCGGGTTTGGTTGCCGAAGATTCTGAAGCAGCCTCAGGCGAACCGGCAATCGCAGGCTAAATCACAAATCAGAATTGTCCAGCCAGGACTGTTTAGTCAGGCTGGGACTAATCAGACGCAAGCTAGTCTAGCTCAATAAGTCCCAGCTTGACCAGATGCTTCGCCCCTTCTTTATAGCTGAGGGGCGAGAGAGTCTTGCTATTTTTCTTGAGGAAATCCCTCACTCTCTCGGGCTCGGCTCTGCTGTACTCGCGCAAAGCCCAACCAATAGCCTTTCTGATGAAAAACTCTTTCTCGGGTGCCAGTGCTAGACAATAGCGAAAGAGGGCTTTGTGATTGGTCTTTTTCTTATGCCCCAGATGAGCCAATAATGCAGTACGCCTAATCCAAAAATCTTCGTCATCGACATAGGTTTCGATCAGCGGTCGCATCTGCTCTTCGTTCTCAAGCAAAGCCCGCCCCACAAGCCAAGAAGCAATCGGATCGGTGAAATCCCACCAGGACCCTTCCCGCACCATGCGTTCATAAAGTGGCACCGCTTGCGGTATCACAAACTCTTTAAAAGAATCAGCATAATTGATGGCGATATATTTTACTTCTCTATGTCTCTGCTGCCAGAGAGCCAAAACATTTTCGCTGTACTCTTTCAAAGATGCCGGCACATAGAGCTTCTTGATCTCGCGAATAATCGGCACACGGTCTGGCTTTTGCACACCATAAAAGGGCATCTCGGTGCGCATATAAGCCGCCATCTCTTCTGCCTTGACTGGGTCAGCTTGTGCTTCCAGCCTATCGTTTACATATTGCGCCAAGCTCTTGCTTTTAGCCATTTCCGCCTCTTTGGTTACGCCTCTTCTGTTTAATTTCAATGAGTCAAGCTCACTATCAATTGCTAGACTCTCTTTTCTCTTGTTAGGCTTTTGACAATTTCATCGCATTTGCCGCCGCATAGAGCACTAAGCTGGGCAAAAGTACCTTGCTCATAATCACGAAAATCAAAACCCGGCGCCATTGTCGTACCAAGCAAGGCAAAGCCATAGCTCTCTGGCGAAGCCCCAACAGAAGCGCAAGCAATTGCATCTGCAGCAAGCAAGCGCGAAGCCTGCCAGACACCGGCTCTTACCAAGACCTGCGGCACCTGAGAGGCGAGAATGTCATTGCCGAGCAGATAACGATTTAGTTCGCCGCTTTCAGCATCTATCTGAAACATTTCCACGGCATCACCCAAATAAAAATGGAAAATCTCATCAAAAGCTAGACGATGAAACTCAGAAAAAGTGGAAGGCGTCAGCATGTAATAAATTGCCGTACCCGAGGGGCGAGCTTGCAAAGCACCAGACAGCGATACCTGACAATCGCCGCCACGATAAGTCTCGCTATAATAGCCACCCTCAGGGTGACTCTTGAGACCAAGCCGCACAATAATATCTTGAGCTTGCAGCATAATCGACTCCACAAATGTAGATGCAAGTATAGAGCCAAATATAACTGCTATCAAAAGATTGGGGTGACTGTGCCGAAAGAACTCTGCCTAGAACCAATTAGCACCAAACTGTCTGCCGCAAGTTATGCAGAGCAGCTGCAGCGCCGGCGCGAGATTCTCATTGATGGCAAGATAAGCAAAATAGAAATTGGCAATAATGCCGAGGCTTTCTCGGCTATTCAAAACTTAGCCTGGGACCATATAAAGGCTGTTTTTGGAGAGACTCCACGCACTGCCCATAAAAGACTTAACGAGAAAGAGCTGAAAGCAGCGATAGCAGAAGCCAAAAACAGACTAGCGGCAGATGCAGCATTGCGCCAGGCTCTCATCGAGACTTATTTCAAAGCTGTCTATGCAAGCCCTGAAACTCTCTTTGAAGTGCCGCGTCTGCGCGTGGTCAAGCCAATTTTCGATGAGACGGCTAGAGCCAGAGCAGGGCAAGATTTTCCAGCGGCTTTTGCCGCCCATCGCGACACTTGGTATGCCAATCCAACCAGTCAAATCAATCTCTGGGTCGCCCTTCACGACGTCAAAGCCTCTGAGACTTTTGTCTTTTACCCTCAGCTATTTAAGCAAGCTGTGCAAAACGGCTCGGCCCAATTTGCCTATGAAAAGTTCAAGACACAAGCCGGCTTTGGCAATTCGCAGTGGTACTCGGCCGACCTCTATCCCTATGCCAGCCAAGATCTTGCCAGCCAAGACGAATATGGCTTTGCTCTCAAACAAGGCGAAGCCATTCTTTTTGCCGCCGATCACCTGCACCGCACCCTCGCCCACGACAGCGACAAAATGCGCTTCAGCCTAGATTTGCGCGGCTGCCACCCGGGCGATAAAGAGGCTGGGCTTTGCGCTCCGGGCATAGACAATCAGTCTCAGGGCGATGCAATCTGCGATTATCGCCCGGCTCAGCCCTTTTAGTTTGTTGCAAACAAAGTAGAGCCGGGTAAGTAAGGGGCAGGCAAAAAATCAAAAAGAGAAGAGAAGCAAAGTAAGTTATGACCGCCGCCTTTCGTAAACACTGCGCCGAATGCAACCGTACTTTTAGCGGCAGCCTGACCAGCTGCCCACATGACGGCTCGCACCTGAACTCCACCCTGGTTATTTCACCCGGTCAACTAAAGCTCGGCGAACGCTATCAACTGCTGGACGAAATCGGCAGAGGCGGCATGGGCGTCATCTACCGCGGCATCGACAGACAGGCGGCAGAGGGCAAGAAAGACGTGGCCATAAAGATGCTTCTGGCAGACGCCGGTTCTGACGAAGTCATGTATAAAAGGTTTATGGCCGAAGCCAGAGCAGCAAGCAGCCTCAGCCATCCAAACATAGTGGCGGTGCGCGAATTTGCCGTTTCCGGCCAGGGGGTTCCCTTTATGGTGATGGACTATCTTGAGGGTCTGCCCTTGAGTGAGCTTATCAAGAAAGGCAACATCATTCCCGAGCTTGCCCTCAAATATGTCATTGAAGTGGCGGATGCACTCTCGCATGCCCACAACAGAGGCATTGTCCATCGCGACCTCAAGCCAAGCAATATCATGATCGTCAAAGACTCTGAAAACGCGCATAAAGCTGTGCTGGTCGACTTCGGCATTGCCAAAATTTTCTCTTTGCCCGGCAATATGAGCCTCAGGCTCACCCAAACAGGCGAGGTCTTTGGTTCGCCCTTGTATATGAGCCCCGAACAGTGCATGGGGCAAAAGGTCGACTACCGCTCTGATATTTATTCTCTGGGCTGCGTGCTTTATGAATGCTGCACCGGGCGCTCACCCTTTGAAGGCGATAATTTTCTCAATGTCATTTTCAAGCATATCAACGAAGTGCCGGCAAACTTTGCCAACACAGCAAAACAAGAGGCTTTCGAACGCATTATCATGAAAGCGCTAAGCAAAAATGCCGATGACCGGTACTCTTCTATGGCTGAGTTCAAGCAGCAGATGGAACGTTGTCTTAAGCTCATGTGCATGGAAGAAGCGGAAGTCAAAGCGGCCCTTGGTCAGTCGGTACCGGTGGAAGAAGATACCGGCGATGACCATATGTTTTTACGCACCCTCAATCTAGCCGAAAGCGGCTTAGCCTCAGCACAGCTCGACCTTGCCCATATCTATAAAGAGGGTCTCTATGTCGAAAAAAATGATGAGCTTGCCTATGAGTGGTTTCTCAAGGCAGCGCACCAAGGGCTAGCCGAGGCAGAATGCCGACTTGGTGATTGTTTTTATGACGGTGAAGGTGTAGAAAAAGACGCAGACAAAGCCTTCTTTTGGTACAGCAAAGCGGCTGAGCATGATTATCCGCCTGCTTATTACAGTCTTTATTTATGTTATCGCTTTGGCGAGGGCACCGACACAGACCTAGAGAAAGCCCTGCATTACTGCATTCTCAGTGCCGACAAATTAGACTTTGACTATGCCCAGTTCTTGCTTGGCACTTTCTATACAACCGGAGAACTAGTAGAAGCAGATCTAGAGCGCGCTGCCTATTGGTACAAAATGGCTGCCAATCAGGGCAATGCCGAAGCTCAGTTTGCCTTGGCTCAACTCTATGAAGATGGTCGCGGCGTCGAAGCTGATATTTTCGAAGCCGAAAGGTGGTTTCTTAGAGCAGCCGAACAAGGCGTGGTCGAGGCTTTCACCAGCCTTGGCTATATATATTGGACCCACAAAGATTTGTTTGCCAAACAAGGCGAAGCTCTAAACTATTTGGAGGAAGGAAAGCGCAACGGCAGCGACTGGGCTATTTATTATTTGGGCAATGTGCACTATCACGGTGAACTGGGCGTGACGCGCAATCTCAAGGAAGCCGTAGCCCTTTATCGCAAGGCAGCCGCCAAAGACAATCCATCGTCGATGTATATGCTTGGCGAGTGTTATGCCCGCGGCAATGGGGTAGTGCAAGACTATGCCGCTTCCGCCCATTGGTATGGCGAAGCAGCAGAACGCGGCTATTATCTAGCAAAATGGGAACTATACTGTCTCAGTCGTGATAAGAAAATCAAAGCTCTATCTGATATAGATAGCCGCAACTATTTGGTGGAAGCGGCCGAATGCGGCGTCGGCGAAGCGCAGGAAGAGCTGGCCGGATTGCTCAAGGCAGAAGGAAAGATGGAAGAAGCCGAAATCTGGCTTAAGAAAGCAAGCGGCTTGTAAGCATAGATAACCAGCTATATAACCAGATAAATAACCAGCTAAATATTCGGACAAATATCCAGACAAGTATTCGGATAAATTATCAGGTAAAAATTCATCTAAACACTCATATAACCTGCCCAGAATCACAACTAGAATGCCAACATGATCGAAAACCGAAGGAAGCAAAATGCCAGACCACAAAGCCAGATCGCTAGCCTTACTTTCTTTACTGCTTGCCTACAGCTTTAGCCTTGCTGCCCCCTTAGCACAATGCAAAAATCTGAGCGACAGCCAATTGGCAGAACTGCAAGAGAAAATGCACAGCGACAAGGTCACTGAGGGCGATACCAAAAGCCTGGAAGAAACAGCCAAAAACAAGGCACAGCCAATCACAAGAAGAGTGCGTTGTTACGCCCTTCTTTGCCAGTATTACTTCGCTCAGGGCAAAGAGCAACTAGCATCTAATACTATAGAAGAAGCCCTCAAGCTTGACGGCAAAAGCCCGGAAGCGCTCGCTCAAAGAGCTTATATACACTCATACACATCTGACCCAAAGAGTGCCGCTTTGGCACTCAAATATTATGACCAAGCGATCGCCGTCAATAAAGACAAAAGCTGGCTCTATCTCAACAGAGGCAGCCTAAAGAAGACACAGAGACAATTTAAAGAGGCCATAGCTGATTTTGATCAAGCCGATGCATTGACGATGAAAGAAACTAAGCAGCACCATAACTTGGCTCTTGCCCTAAAGACCGAATGCTTGGGGCAGTTAAAAATGTACCAAGAGTGCATCAAACTCGGTGATTCAATAAGAAACGCCGCCCTGCCCGACCTGCTTAGAGTTGAACTATTAGAAGAGACTGGGCTGGCTAAACTTAGCATCAACAAAGAAAAAGAAGCGATGGCAGATTTTAGCCAAGCCTTGAAGATGCTCGAAGTAGCCGCTGCGCACGGAGAGAGAAAGCCTGTTTCGCAGGCTGAACTTGGTAGAATTTATTATTTGCGAGGAGTCTGCCATCACAAACTAAAAGAAAAAGAACTGGCGAATGAAGATCTAAACAAGGCTCTATCTCTCGGTTTTAGAGTGCCAGGCGCACCGCCGCCTGATCGAGTAGTGGAGCTTGATCTAAGTTCTGAGAAGCTCTTTCAACCCTTGATTGCCCAAGCGAGAAAAACCTTGCCTGAAGCGAAAGGGCGCTTCCTCAAGGGTCTGCCCAAAGGTTACACATTTAGCATCACCACTAAAATATACGATCAGAATAAAAAGTTTGAGCAAGTCTTTGTCCTTGTCAAAAGCTGGAGCGGCGACCGCATTGACGGCATCCTCATTAGCGAGGTGAGACTGCCGGGCTACAAGCATGGACAAGCACTGACAGTCTACGAGAAAGATGTTTTGGATTGGACCATAGTCAGTCCAAAAGGCGAAGAAGAAGGCAACCTGATCGGTAAGTTCATTGATAAGAACTTACCTAATCAAGATTAGACAGACGACCGGTCTATTTCTAATTCCCAAAAAAGAAAAGAAAGGCAGCCGATTGCATAGCGCAAGCAGCTGCCCAAGTCTATTTAGCGAAGAAAGCTCACCTCAAGAGCTTATGATTATGACTATGAATAGATGTTCCGGCGAGAAGCGGACAATTCTTCCAAAAGCCTGCTTGGTGCAAAGTTCAGGCGCCAGTTCTGACCAGGCTTACCACTGCCGATAGAGATATCGCGCATGAGGTCGGCAAAAGCTTTCACCCCGCGCTGATCGATATGCTTCAGCGGCCCACCCAAAGACATGGTAAAGCCGGTGCTCACCTTGAAAGCCAGGTCAAGCAAAAAGGGCTCCTCCACCACTCCGGCTTCCAGCACACGCACCGCTTCCATCTCGATGGCACCGACCAAAACCTCGCGAATCGCCTCTTCGCACATGGGGAAGCTACCGAGTGCCGGAGCGATTTCTTTTAATGCCGGATTGAGCACGGGCAAGCGCTTGCCACCACCACCGGTGATTTTGCCAAGCACTTTCGCCATAGCACCGCGAGGCGGCAACGCCGACTTCTTCACCTTTTCGCCCTGCCAGATATAAAAGCCCTTGCCGCTCTTTCTGCCCAAGGCGCCCTGTTCAACCAGCTTGCCGACGATATTGTCCTCAGGCAAAGCGAGACGTTCGCCGTGGGCACTGTTCAGAGTGCGGGCCACACTGAGCACCACATCCAGCCCAACATAGTCCATCAACTCGATGGGACCCATGGGCATGCCGAAATTTTTCATAGCCTTGTCTATCGACTCTACAGAAACGCCCATGTTGAGCAGATGCGCGGCCACCACAAGTTCGGCGCCTAAAATAGCGTTGACGATAAAACCAGGATAGTCTTTGCAAGGCAGAGGCAACTTGCCCAGAGCGCTCACCAAAGCTATAGAAGTAGCCAGGGTTTCTTTGCTGGTATGGGTGGTGGCTGGAATTTCCACGCCAACCATACGGCTGACCGGATTGAAGAAGTGCATACCGCTGAAGCGGTCTTTGAACTTGACGCCTTGCGCCAGAGCCTCAAGCGAAAGCGCCGACGTATTCGAAAAGATAAAGTAGGGCTCGCTGCGACCGGCCGCTTCCATTTCACTGTCGATACGCTTATAGCAAGCGTGCTTCCATTCAAGCTTTTCAGGAATTGCTTCGATGATGGCATCGCAGCAGGTGAGCGCACTATATTCGGTGGCTGTTTGCAACTTAGAAAGAGCTTCAGCAGCCTCAGCTTCGCTCATCTTGCCAGACTTGTCGCGCTCTGAGGTCAAAGCGGCCATGTGCTGAGTTGCTGCTGTCAAAAGTTCCTCTTTTACATCAACCAGCACCACTTTCTCGATACTGCCAGCCATCAAGGCTTCAAAGGCTATTTCTCGCCCCATGATGCCCGAGCCGACAACACCCAGACATTTAACAGCATAAGGCGCTGCCTCACCGGCAAGCTTTTTAGCTTGACTGCGGTCGATAAACATGTCGACCAGATTGCGGGCTTCATTGGTCTGAGTGCGTTTGGCAAAGACCGCCGACTCATAGGCCAAAGCCTTATCAAAAGGCATATCTAGACATCTAAGAGCGCAGTCGGCGGCAATGGCCGGGGCATCATAACCGCGCGACATCGCCTTCACTGTGGCCACAATCGATGACTTAGGAATATTGTGGGCAAAAGTGGCCACCTTGCTTTTCAGGGCGCCGCCGCCTTTGACACGCAGCATGCCAGAGGCGAAACGCTCACTCAAAGCCGGTTTCTTATTTTTTGCCGCCTTGGCTGCATAAGCACGACCGGTATCACTGTCGACAAAGTCGATGGTCTCTTCACCAAGGGCCACTGCTTCGGCCTTAGCCAGCAAAAGCGCCTGAGCCACGGCTTCATCGACCAAACCCAGGCGCCAAGCCTCTTGAGCATTGACATCGATGCCGCTGGAAATAATCTTGACGGCTTCGGCAGGCTCCACTAGACGGGGCAAAATAACGGCACCGCCAAAGCCAGGCAAAAGACCCAGTCGCACCTCGGGCAAAGCCAAGGCAGTCTTAGCACTGGTAGAAGCAAGACGGTGCGTGCACCAGAGTGCCAGTTCCAGCCCGCCGCCCTTGCAAGGTCCATCGATGGCCGCCACAAAAGGCTTGCCCAAAGCAGGAATCTTAGCGAGAATTAGCTTGGCGCGCTCGAGCATACGATAGACTTCTGCCTCAGAAGTTTCTTGCAGCTGGTTGATCTCGGTGATGTCTGCACCGGCGATGAAGTTCTCGGGGCTGGGCGATGCCAAAACAAAGCCCTTCAGATCTTGGCGTTTAGCCAAATAGTCGAGCACTTTCTCAAGCTCATAAACGGCATCAAGTTTAAGCAAGTTGACCTTGCCGGGCACGCTGAACCAGATAATGCCGACACCGTTTTCGCGTACTTCTAAACGAAAATACTTCCAGCTGACCGGGGCAGCCCCAGCTGACGTCTCTAAGTTGCAACCGCAGCCGCTGTCAGTCTTTGCCATTGTTGTAGTAGTCATTTTATTTCACCTGTGAGTTGTTTTTGTAAGCTTTGATGAGGGCGGCAGCACCTTGCCCACCGCCGACGCAGAGGGTGGCTACGGCAAACTCTTGACCGGTCAAGGACAGTTCGAGAGCACCGGTGCCGATGATGCGCGCGCCCGTCATGCCCAGCGGATGACTAAGCGAGACACCACCGCCATTGCGATTGACTTTCTCGATATCGATACCGAGTCGATGAATGCAAGCCAGAGCCTGGGCGGCAAAAGCTTCATTCAATTCCCAATAGCCGATGTCGCTTACGGCAAGCGCATTGCGGCCAAGCAGTTCGTTGACTGCATCAACCGGGCCAAGCCCCATGGTAAGCGCATGCCGCCCTGTAAGCACGACATCGACCAGTTCGGCCAAGGGCACAATACCAAGTTGCTCGGCCAGGTCTTCTGTGACGAGCACAAGAGCACAAGCGCCGTCACCCATGCCGCTTGCATTGCCGGCAGTGACCACCCGCGAGCGGGCTGTTTCGGGCAGTTTGGCCAAGGTCTCGACCGAGGTCTGACGAGGGAATTCGTCATGCTCGACCAGACCGACACCGGGAATAGAAAGCGGTTCGATTTCAGCCGCCAGCCTGCCGCTCGCCATAGCAGCAAGGGCATTATACTGACTGCGAGCGGCAAATTCGTCCGCTTCCTGACGGGTGATATCCATCAGATCGCCAACTATCTGGGCGGTTTTGATCATGTTCAAAACTGCCGGGTCTTTCGACTGCTTCATTGGTCCCAAGCCGCTTTCAGCCAGACCAAAGAAGGGCAGAGGACCATAGGTCTTAAACATCTTGCGCAAAAATTTGGGCGAGCGACTGGTCAGCCAGCGGTTCAAGCCACTATAGCGCTCTTTACCCGAGACAATCAAAGGCGGCAGCGACATAGATTCTACACCACAGGCGATACCAAGAGCGGCCTCGCCCTGGCGCAAAGCCGACCAAACAGCATGAGCGGCATTGATGCCGGAAGCGCATTGATGCTGAATGGTATAGGCCGTGATATTGTCGGGCAAGCCGGCTTTCTGAGCCGATACACGAGCCGTATTTGGTTCGAAATAACTCTGTACGGCATGACCGGCGACAATCAAATCAATGAGACTGAGGTCTTTGATTCCGGCTCTGCGGGTGGCGCTCTTCAGCACATGGGCGACCATGTCCGAGGCTTCAAGACGCGACAACTTGCCGCCCACTTTACCGATTGGTGTGCGCACATAGGCACCTATCAGTACTTTCTTTGGAGTGTTCATAGTTTTCTCCTGGTTTAGTTTTTGCTTGTTTGAGGGAATGCTCGGCGACTATTAACGTCCGGGGGTAAAAGCGCCCGAAAAGACGTACATAAGCCTGTGCAAAAGCTCGACGATGAGACCGGCTAGACCACTGACCAGAGAGCGGGTCTCGTAGGGCATGAGAATGGCAAGCAATAAGATAAAGAGCACCATATTTACCACCATGGCGCTTGCCCTTCTTAAGACTTGCAAGATAATGTAGACGATGATGACGGCGACGATGAGCGAAGCAAGATCGATGTGCATAGTTTTTCCTCTTTGGCAGCGCCCAAGCTCAGAAAGTGCGGCCCGGCCTGATTCTGATATTGAGCATGAATGAAACAGGGTCGCCGTAAACAGGCGACAACTGACGCGGTATGTCATAGAAAGTGACATCGGCACCCAGACCTACTCTTAGCGAGCTGGATGCATAGACATCGTAGGCATAACCAAAAGTAAAAGCACCGACAAGAGCGCTCTTTTCCAGCTCAAGATGGGCATCTTCGTTGTATTTGTCGTGTTCGTCGTGCTCGAAAGCAGATAGACCCGGCTTTCCAAAGACGTTTGTGCCGCCTAAACCCGATTTATCTACATACTCGATACGACTATAGAGATAATGCCTGTCTTCAAAGTTGAAACTGCCCTCGATCAGACCGCCTGTCTGACCGCCGTGTTTTTCGATGTTCTTGCCGAAAACTGTTGAGAGAGCCAGATAACCGTTATCAAAGCGCCGACCATATAAGGCAAAGGCGGTGAAACGTTCGAGATCGCCCGGGTGCAGGGTTTCGGGGTTGTGAACATGGGCATAAGAGGCGCCGAAAACCCAATTTTCGCTGGGCATATATTGCAGACGCATAGAGTAGCTGTCAAAGCCACCAATATCGATTGCCAAACGGTCTTCACCAGGTTCGCGACCATGAAAAGCCGATACGCCGAAGCGCAGTTTTTCATAGTCAAAACCAAGCGAAAGCACGCCGTTGGTGATGTGCCCGGCATCATGGGCATGATGGCTGAGAGGCACGGCTGGGTTTTCCATAGCGGAAGGGCGGTGCATAAAAGCTGGCGGACCGTCCTCTCGATCACCCGGAAAACCAAGATAGATGTAATATCGAAAGCTTTCGCTGAGAGCCTGAGTAAAGCCTAGCGAAAGCTCGGAGACAAAGTTATGGGGATGCTGGGCATCAATAATTGACTGTCCTCGATAGCTTTCGCCGCTCTGAAACAGTTGGGGAAAGCCTCCGGCGCGAGATGTCCAGGGCTCAAAGGTGAACATGCCCCTGAACATCAGGGCACTAGTCTCAGAAAGCCTGAATTCGCACATCGACATAAGCCAGTTCTGCGACTGAAAAGCGCTGACACCGCGTGGTCCACCTTGACTGTTCAAGCTCAACTTGAACTCGCCGTGAGCCATGCAGCTCTGGTCTTCTTGATCGCCAAAAGGCAAATTAAAATGCCACATATACCCAGGACTATCAGCCGGTACAAGCGCCGTACCCGAGCCTAAGGCTCCCATAGATTGATAGGGTCCGCCAAACTGCGAAGGCATCACCGGTGGTGAATTTATATTCCCCGAATGACCTGAGTGTCCCGAGTGCTCTGAGTGCTCTGAGTGTCCCGAGTGCTCTGAGTGATGAGAGTGATCTGATTCAGCGCCAGTCACAGCCGTCGACCAGGCTAGAGGCCCAAGTATTAGCGCGCCACAAAAAAGCTTACGCCCCGATTGGCGCAATGGCATCATTTTCATAAATCCTCAGTATGGAAAGTGCCGCAAAAGCAGCGTTAAGGTGTAAGTATTCAGTTCGAATCAAGCAGAGAGATTATAGACATCGCAATGATGCCTACTTGGTGATATTGACCGAGACTATGTCTGCCGAAAGGGCTTTCTTGGTAATCCTGCAGCTAGGTTCGAAGTGAAAAGTACAATCAGAGTATGAGCTTACTAAAGAGCCTTATACAAGAAGATTTGAGGAAGATTTGAGGAAGATTGGGGCATTTGGCAGAAAATCAAGGCAGGGCCATTTAAAGAGTCCCTCAAAAAATCGCCATAGCGTTTCTCGCTCAGCAGCAAGAAACAACAAATCGCCAGTGAAAGAAGATTGACTAATTTTGACCGTTGAGTAAAGCATCTAAGCGACCCTGCCCATCTAGAGCATAAAGGTCGTCGCAGCCGCCGATGTGCTCGCCGTTGATAAATATCTGAGGGATGGTTTTGCGACCTTTGCTGCGCTCAAACATCTCGGCAAATTTAGCACTGTCAGCCTTTACGTCGAATTCTTCAAATGTCACTTTTTTCTTTCTCAGTAAGGCTTTTGCCTTTTCACAATACGGACAATATGGACCGGAAAAAACTTCTACGCGCAACATTGATCGTGATCGCCTCTAATAAGCACAACGTAAAAGAGTATTACCAAAGCCACTGTTTTGCCAAGAAATTGAGAAGCTGGCATTGCAATTACTTTTACAAAAGAAAACCCCGCAAGTCTTTGTGATAGCGGCGTTAGACTATAGTAGCCTGGGTATATGAGACTTATTGGATTGAGGTTCTCGATAGTATTTCAGCCAATTCAAGGCAGGCAACTCAAGGCAGGCAAGCAATGAACATAGACAATTTCAAATCTGCCCTTAGAAGAACCCAACCTGAGCCCCAAGATACCGAAAGAACCCTAGCCTGGAAACTCTTACTGGCTAGAGCCAAAGAAAGCCAACAAAGTGGAAACTGGGAAGACGCCTCCGCCTGCTATGAAGGTGCAGTTTCGATGATCGAGGCTAGACTGGGTAGCAAGAACATAGTCTTAGCCCATGTATTGATGCAATTTTCCATTCTCAAGGAAGAAATGGACGAATTGACCCAGGCTAAAGAAATGAGCCACCGCGCCCGCATGATCATCGCCGACCTGGCTTCAGACGCCGAGGGCGAACTGCTCAAATCTTAATTGACTGAGCATCCATAAGCTGATGA
>MOYA01000002.1:0-21025 GCA_001899315.1 Candidatus Obscuribacter phosphatis | reverse complement strand
CTGATGAGAAAGAGCCGGCTTTCCACTATTTCATATCATAGATAAAAGTAAAAAAAAGGAGAGCGGGGGTGATATCGCCATTGATACCACCCCGCTCTTCTCATTGTTTGGCTTGCCTACCGAGCCTATTGGCTCAGAGCGGCAGCCTCGCCGTCTTCTACCCGTTCAGGCAAGTAACGGCTCATGTAGACACCATCCTCACCGTCGGGGTAGTAGTTCTTCTTGATGCGCTGGCGACGAAAACCAAGACGCAAGTAGCATTCGATTGCCGGCGAGTTGCTCTGGCGTACTTCCAGAGAAACGCGTTTCTTGCCAAGCCGCCTGCCGAGCACAAAGAGGCGCTCGATCAGACGATTGGCCAAACCGAGGCGACGGAAGCGCGGATGCACAGCCACGTCGGCAATGTGAATTCGCCCCTGGGTCACCTCGAAGAGGAGGAAGGCAGCCACAGTCTCGACCGGGTTATCGTCTTCACGACAGGTGAGAACATAGCCGAAGCAGCTCCCCCAATCGAAGAAGGCAGCGATATCCTCTTCGCTCCAGGCATCGGCATAGCTCAGGCGCTCGATTTCAGCCACCTGAGCCAGATGCTCCGCTCGCAGCCTGGAAAGACGCAAGCTTGAAAAAGACTTTTGTGATTTTTCCATGTTTGTTCTAGTAGAAAGAGAGAGGGGGAGGTTGTCCTCCCCCTCTCAGCGCACCGCATTGAATGGAAGTCAGCGCCGACAAGCCTCGACCGAGAGCAAGGGCACTTCGACGGTGACGCGGGCTTGCCCACCGCCATCTTTGCAGTCTTCCGCACTGTCGGCCGCTGCCGGTGCAGCTGCCTCAGTCTTGACCGCAGCCTGAGCCTTGGGCTCGGGCAGGTCGGCAAAGAAAGAATCGAGATCGGCACCGGAATGGGTACCAGCTGCCGCCTCGACCTCGTCATCAGCGCGGAACTTCTTCACCACCGGCGGCAACCGCGGCTCCGACTCGTCCACCGGACCAGGCAAAGGCTTGTCCGCCGGCGGCAGTTTGTCGGTCGGCAGCTGGTCTTTACCGGGCTTGCCTTCCTCCTCCTGCTCTTTCTTGCGCGCCGCATCGATGATGGCATGACGCCTCATCTTAGCCAGCTCGGAAGGCGGAGCCTTCTGCAGTTCGGCGAAGAGAGCCTTGAGCACCTTGTCGCAGCCGGCCTGATGGGCCTTCCACGAAGAGTGCTTCCAGTACCAGTCGCCCTGCTTGGGGTCATCGGGACGGAACTTGTAGATCGGCAGCGAGACGATGCGCATTTCGAAACGAGTCTCGAAGTCGCATGCCTGCCCGTAGTACCAGGTGGTGATGTTCACCTCCAGATAGGTCTGGGCATCGCGGTCCACCTCCAGCTCGGTATTCCAGGGCAGCACGCTGCGCCGCTTGCCCACCTGCCAAAACTGACGCCAGACCCGAGTGCAGCCGATGGCGCCCTCGTAGTACCCGGCAGGAACACGGCAGCCGGTGCGGCGCGTGATCTCCAGAGGCGTCAGATACTTCTCGTCCATCGGAGCCAGGTTGATCGACCCGCTCCAATCGGTGAGGAAGTACTTGGTCTGGTCGAGCGAAGGGAAGTGCGACATGCGGTTGCAGATGCGAATCAAGCCCGCCGCCAGCGCTGCCTCACGGAAGAGCTTGGGTACGTCGAGCTGACCGTGGCAGACCACATGGGCGCCATAGAAACGCCGACGCGGGTCGTCCAGAGCCTCGCGCACCTTGCGGCGAAACTCCTGCTCCTCATCGGCGTCGCGATGCCCATCACCAGAACCATAGGTGGCAACCGGCACGCCGTCGTCCTTCGTACCGCTGTTGATGTCCACAGAAACATGGGTGAAATCGCCGTTCCACCCCTTGGGGTCGCAGTGCGAGTGCCCAACCATGAGGGTCTCGGGCGAGAGCTTCTTGAAGAAGCCCTTGGAACGGCCGGCGTCGGACGGGTCTGTCCCGTAACCGCCGTGACCGTGCCCGACATCCAGGTCGCTCACACCGAAGCCATCGTGCGAACCGGCTGTTTCGCCGGAACTGCCATGACCACCGTCATGACCATCAGCACCATCAGACATATATTTACTCCTGTTGCTAGGTTGAAACTTAGTAGTTCGTTACTTGTGCAACCCTGAGAACGAGCCTCATGGATTGTCACGAGAGTAAAATGAGAATGTGCCGTCTTACCTCTCCAGCATTGCCTCCAGAGACCGGCCCACGAAGGTCAGCCCATGAGTGAAAGCAATAACGACTTGTCCACAAGCCAAACTGGAGACAACTGCTCCGGTCTTAATCAGGCGTCGTCGCATGAGCATGCAACGTCCAAACCTGGTCAAGACCTTTCTCTAGAGCAACTTCATTTAGACCTCTTGAAGCCTGTCGCCGAAACCAAGATGCAAGCCTGGCTGAGCGAGTTTTACGGCAAAGAGGTCGAGATTGTCGAAAGAGAAGTTCTCAGGCACCGAGACCTCTCTAGGGTTGAAAGACTGGTTTTTCGCGATGCTCTTCCGGCTTCGCTCATCTATAAGCAAGTTTTGCCGCCCTGGGATGTCGAGCAGGATTTGCACGAGCGCATCCTGATTCCATCCATCTCCAATTCGCCGCAGCTTTTCATGGCTGCTCACAGTGGTCAGGTAACCGCTATGTTGATGGAAGACCTGGGACCGGTGAATCTGCTCACCTATATTGAAAACGAACCTACCGCTAAAGTGAGCCAGGTGGCGCACAATCTCGGGGAAGAGCTGGCAAAGATGCATCGCAGCTATTCCTACCGCACCGATGAACTGATGCCGCTTGGCATACTGCGTTCACTTTCGCCGATTGATTATGAAACAACTGCCCGGTCGCTAGCTGACAGTCTCAGCGCCTGGCACCTGGGTGACGGCGATAAACTCGATTCTGTGGTCAAGTTGGCAGCTTTGATTGCCGAAGAACTTGCCGACGAACCGATATCGCTTACCCATGGCGACCTTTATGCCGAGAACATCATCTTGCGCCATGACAAGCTCTTTCTTATCGACTGGTCGTGGTTTTCGATGCTTAGCGTGCCGCTCGTCGACCTCGCCACCGTGACGATGACTCATCAAAAGAACGGCGCCTTTGCCGGTTATGCCGCCACAGTCATCGAAGCTTACTGCTTCGAGTCAGGCAGAGACGAAGCCAAAGTGCGCGAAAAACTGCCCTATGCCGAAGCCCTCAGCCGCGTCCTCTTCCTCGACTGGTTGGTCGAAAGAAAAGAACGCGGCATCGAAGGCACGACGGTCGGCCCGGTCAATAACCTCATCGAGGTCGTGCTCGACGAGCTGAAAGCCCGTCGGCACGCCCTCTAGAGCTTAGCCGAAGCCGAGCCCAGGCTTACTTGGCCAGGCGGCGAGCCATCTCGACCAGGGTGCGCACACCGTAGCCGGTGGCGCCACGCGGGTCGGGGCCGAGCTCGCGGCTGCGGAAGGCCACCGAGGCGATGTCCAGGTGCACCCAGGGGATGTCCTCGCCGGCGAAGCGACGCAGGAACCATGCCGCCGTCGTGCTGCCCGGAGCGCCGCCCGAGTTCTTCAGGTCGGCCATGTCGGAGTTGTTGAAGGCGTCGTACTCCTTCCACATGGGCACGTTGAGCATGCGCTCGCCCTGCGCGTCACCCGACGAAACCACCAGGTTGGTGAACTCGTCGTTGTTGCCGAAGGCGGCGCAGGCGATGTCGCCGACCATCATGCGCACGGCACCGGTGAGGGTGGCCAGGTCGATGATGCGCGTGGCGCCCTTGCGCTTGGCGTACTCGATGGCGTCGGCCAGCGTCAGACGGCCTTCGGCGTCGGTGTTGTCCACCTCGACCGTCAGACCGTTCATGGTCTTGAGCACATCGCCGGGCTTGTAGGCCGAGCCGCCGGTCATGTTCTCGGTGGCGGCCATGACGGCACGCACCTTGATGTTCAGACCGAGCGCAGCGATGGCCTTGATGGCCGCCATGGTGGCAGCGCCGCCCGACATGTCGCGCTTCATGTCGCGCATGCCGTCGGCCGGCTTGATGTCGAGACCGCCCGAGTCGAAGGTGACCGACTTGCCGACCATGGTCAGCTCGGCGGTGGCCTTGCCGTCCTTGGGCGTGTAGAGCATGTCGATCAGGTAGGGCGGCTGGTCGGAGCCCTGGGCCACGGCCAGGAAGGCGCCGGCGCCCATCTTCTTGAGCGACTTGCGGTCGTGGATCTCGACGGCGATGGTGCCACCGCTCTCGGCCGCGATCTTCTTGGCCAGCTTGACCATGCGATCCGGGGTGCATTCACCGGCGGGCTCGTTGGCCAGGTCGCGGGCCAGGTTCACCGAAGCAGCCAGGGCGAAGCCGTCCTTGAGGCCGCGGGCGGTTTCCTTGACCGAACCGGCGTCGACCACCAGGTGCAGCTTGGCGAAGTGGCTCTCGCCCTTGTAGCCGCCCTTCTCGGTCTTCTGGTGGTTCATCTCGTAGTCGATCATGGCCGCGTAGGAAGCCAGCGCCTCGCCCACACCGTAGGCGTCGCTCTTGATGGCGGCGGCATCGATGGCGGCGAAAGCCACGTGCTTGGCCTTGAGGGCGCGGGCCTTGCGCAGCGCCGCAGTGATCGCCTTGCGGAAGACGGTCAGGTCAGCCTTGTCGCGAGCGCCCAGGCCGAAGACCAGGATCTGCTTGGCAGCAGTCTTGCCGTCGGTGAAGTGCTCCATGGTCTCGCCGACGGCGCCCTTGAAGCCCACCGACTCGGCCTTGCGAGCAAGCGAGCCCTCGGTGAGCAGGTTGGCGCTCTTGGCGAAGGAATTGCCCTTGGCGCCGTCGAAGTTCTCGCCTTCGAACACGCCGACGAGCAGAACGTCAGCGACCACAGCAGCCAGGGAAGGGGAAGTGAAAGCCTTGGTTTTCATTTGGATTTTCTCCGTGTTGTAGTTGATTGCATGCGCCGACTCAGCTACCCGACATGGGCAGCCGCAGCCGTTCTTGCGCAGAAACGCCCCGAGCCTCGACTCATTTGGCAAGTGAGGCGCGGGCTACTATTTCTTGGGAAGCGGGGTCCACTTATCCGCGAGGATGATGGTGGACTTGGGTGGATCGTTGACCTTGGTGGGTTTGGCCCACATGTCACGATTGGGAATGGCCACCGTGCCGCCTTCCACCTTGATGACGGTGGAAAGATAGCCGATGTCCACTACCTTGCCTTTGACGTCCATGCCGACGATGGCAATGTTGTCGTCAGGCTGGAAACGCCGGGTCATCTGCAGGAAGACTCCGCAGACAAGGTCGCTGGCTACCCCCTGCAGTGACAAGGCCAGAGCCGCCGAGAGAATGCTCACGCCGAGGAACAGCTTGGAGAGCACTTCAGGAGCGACCACACTGGCCACGACAAAGACAGTGAAGACCCAGTAGCCGGTTTGCATCGAACGCAAGATCAGAGTCTTGCCCCGAGTGCTGGCGCCGGTCGTATCGAGGGTCTTGACGAGGGCAGCCCGAGCCGGGCGGTAGAACAGATAGGAGATGCCCAGAAAGATGACCGCAATGAGCGCGTTGACGCCAAGCGGGATGAGCTTTTCCAGGACACCGTCGAAACTGAGGGCGCTCAACTTGCCTTCAATTTCTTGGGTGAAAACGCCGCCTCTGGCCATCAGTCCCAAGAGGACCAAGCCGACGAGCAGCGCCAGAGCCTTCAGGCTCGTCATGATACGTTTGATCATGTTGGCTCCAGTTCAGTTAATCGCACTCCCAAACGAAACCATCAAAGGCAAATCCTCAGCCCGTTTCACATAGGCAAATCACCGCAAGAGCTGCTTGATCGCTCTTTCTTGCAATAGATGTCTAATGGATACGGTATTTGGAAGTGCTTAGATGGAAATCTCTTGATGAGATAAAGGAGTACTCTTTGAAACTAGTGAATAGTGGCTCAAGAGGCTATAGAAAAGCGGCAATTATGGGAGATCTCTAACGCGATCATGGGCTCTCTTGAAATAAGAGTGTTTAATCTCGGCTTCCGCCCTCTAGCGCACCTTCCGCTAAGCTCGAAAATCTTCAAAAACTGCCCAAATCAGCAGGCATGCAGGCGTTAGAAAGTGAGCGCAGCTTGCGCATCATGACAACCACCCCGAGCCAAAATCTTAGCCAGATATAACCACTTCTTGTAAACCAGATAACCCTTCGCGGATGATTTCACTAACACCACAGTATTAGATTTTGGGCCCATTACCTTTTCTCACAACTTTTCTGAAACAAGTCACGAAACACTAACCCACGCCCGCACATGCACTGCAACCACTGGTGATACCAACCAGATTAGTAGCGCTCGCTCGGCAATGGTTAGGTCGCAGGCTCTCAGAAAAGCGTTCACTCAACTATCTGAACAACCATCATGAAAGGTGTCTCATGACTGCTTCTCAGCCCAATCCGAATGAACCCAAGCCGGCAGTCTCCGAAGCGAACCGCAGTCTCGACGGCGGCAAGCTCGGCGAAGCCATGCTCTGGCTCTCCACTGCCAATGTTCTCGACCAGAGCCCCGACCGCACGCGGCTCTCGGGCGCCGTCAACAGCGCTTGCTTTGCCGTTGTCGCCAAGGTGGTGAACAACTGCGAACTGCGCCTTCTGCACTGCGGCAACGTCACCGAAAAGGACGTCGCCGAGATGAACATCGCCCGCGAAGCCATCGCGGCCATTCTCAGCAAGCTGCCGCGCGCCGGCGAGACCAGCAAGGAATTCGAAAACCTTGCCCTGGTCAACGCGCACTTCAACCGCCTGGCCGGCTCCTACCCGTACCTCTTCCAGGAGCACGGCAGCCTCACCCGCTTCGTGCCCACGCGCCCGAACGAAGCGGCCGACGTGGTCAAGACGCTCAATGCCTGCCGCAGCCTGCTGGCCGCCGTACAGGACAAGGCCGACAAGGTCGAAACCGCCATCGGTGAGACCGAGCGCTACAAGGCTGTCGACACCGCCGTGTCCAACGCCGAAGCCTCCATCTTCGGCTTCCCCTTCGGCGTGCTCAGCGACTTCGAGGCGGCGACCTTCTTCATCGACGGCGCCATGCGTCTGATGGAAACCCCGGCCCAGCCCGGTGGTCGCATCGCCAAGCTCGACAAGGAACTGCAGGAGCTGCGCACCGCGCTGGCTTCGGCCCGTGCCCAGGTCGTGCACAAGAACAACGGTGAAAGCCGCAAGGAGCTGAAGCGAGCGCTGGCGCTCGTGCGTAAGCTGGGCTTCACCACTCCCACCGGCATCTGAACGAAGACCGGAAGTCGCTTCACCGCGACTTCCGGTTCTTCCGGCAATCGATGCTCTAACTAAGCGAAAGAAAGACTCAAAATATGTTTTCTGAAATAGCTCTCTATGCGAAGAGCCTCAGCTCCGATTGGTTAATGCTCTCGGCATTTTCAGCTGGAATTGGGCTGCTCGCCGCTCTGATGGTGCTGTCTGTTATGTTTGCTTTGAAAGTGCGCGCCCTCAAGCCGGAGCGCGACAAGGTCAAGACCTGCGGCTACATCGCCCCCAAGCCATCGCTCGAAACCACCCTCAAGGTGAAGCGCCTGTTCAGCTATCTGATTGCGCTGCAGGTGGGCAAGGTGCATATCGAAGGCAAGGAGAATATCGACGCCGTCACCGGTCCCAAGATTCTCAGCGGCAACCATCCGCACTGGGCTGATGTCGGTCTCATGCCGCTTCTGGTTGATGGCACCGGCAGATTCATGGCCCATGGCCGCGTCATGACTTTCTTCTGGGGGCTTCTGGGCGTCTGGCTTTCCAAAGCCGGTGTCTTTGCCGCCAACGACGAAATTCGCGACGGCGGAGCCCGCACCCGCGAAGCAGCCACCAAGATGCTCGAGGGCGGCGAAACTCTGGTGATCATGCCGGAGGGACTGACCAACTTCTCACCCGAAGTGGCACCCTTCAAGCCGGGCACGGTCAAGATCGCCCGAGAAGCGGCGCGCCGCATGGGACAACCGGTTTATCTCGTGCCTGTCTACATTCGCTACGGCAAGTATCCTGGCGCCTGGCTGGCCAAGCTCGACCGAGCTTTGCAGTACTTCGTCGTCTTCCTGCTTTTTCCTTTCTATCGACGCGGCGCAAGGGTTGTGGTCGGCAAGGCCATCAGCACAGCCGAATTGGTCGACAGCAAAGGGCGAGAATTGTCTGACGAAGAAGCCTCCGAACTTTTCAGGCAGCGCATTGTCGCGCTCGACCCCGGCAAAGTTTGAAAGCTCTGGATAGTCTGAAGGCTCTGAATAGTCAAAATGATCATGAAGGTCAGATGACTTTTATTCCCTCCCTGGAAGAGGAAACCCAGTTCGGTTTCCTCTTCTTTTTCGCGCTTTTACTATTTTCTTTAGTATTCCCTCGGGTTAGCATCGCCTCGCGAAGAAACTTATGGTCAACTGATGCCATGACTCTTATGCAAGAAATTTCGCTGTTTTTCTTGCACTGTTTTTCTTGCGTATTTTCTAGTTAGCGTTATCTCGCTAATCTTTAAAGCGTTTAATTAATCTACCACATGGTGAATACACGCAGACCTTGCCGCTTCTGACAGCTTTGATAGCGGCCTCCACGGCTCGGCAAATATGCCTAAAAGCTCCACCCTGACAGCATCCGCTCATAAAGAGCGAGGCGGTTCCGCCGCCTCTGGCACCAATCTGTTCTGCGCTCTGTTCTGTTAGGGTGGTGGGTACAAATCATCCTTTTTTTCACACAGAGCCTAAAGCCTAAACCAAGCAAACACGCACCACACAAAGCTTTTCTACTCGACTCGTTCGAGCAGAGGTGGGCTGTTTTGCATGGCGTCGGCTGCAGGCTTTGTTTGACAAGGCTGGTTTGCCGGTTATCTTCGTTTACCCTTGCAGAAAGGACACCTCAATGCAGCTGGTTCTCGAGCCGCCGCACATGGGCAAGAACTGGATCTTCTTCGCCAACGATCTGGCCAACGACAAGGGCTTCGTCGCCCACGAACCCTGCTACCACCGCATCCCCGACTCCGAGCGCTGGACGGTGAACATGTATCTGCGCGAGGCGGCCGAAGAATTCGGTCTCCGGCAGTTCATCTTCAACCAGTGCCAGTGGGAAGGTTCCACCGGCTGGGAGTTCTGGACCGACAACAAGGTCAAGATCAAGGCTGTGGTCGAGAAGGTGGCGGAACGCCTCGGCTTGACGGTGGACACCTCCGCCCTGGGCTGACGCAATCCGTCGACGCACTAGGTCAAGCAACTTAAACAAGATAAAGAGAGGACCGATGCTCTGTCGCTCGAACTGTGGGGCTTGCTGCACGGCAATCTCCATCTCTTCGTCCATTCCCGGCATGCCCGACGGCAAGCCGGCCGGAGTCAGGTGTCCCCACCTGTCGGAAGCCAATCTCTGCAAGCTCTTCGGTAAGCCGGAGCGGCCCAAGGTGTGTTCCAGCTTCCAGCCCTCGCTGGATGTCTGCGGCACGAGCCGAGAAGAAGCTTTCTTTCTCATCAGCCGGTTGGAGGTCAACACCAAGCCGGTTTCCACCAAGTAGTCACGTTCTGTATCAAAGTCTAACTGCGCTAAAAGTGCTGGAGCAAAACACATGATCTTCGATTCCAACTTCTGGCCCCTGGCTCTGCTGGTGGCTCTCGTCAGTGCCGGCATCTTCGCCGCCTTCAACTTCTTCTTCAAGGAGGCGAAGCCCAGCGACGACGACCGCTACAGCTACCGCTACAACGAGCGCAAGCCCTACAACCGCAAGCGCACGCTCATGCTGGGCTGCATCGCCAGCGCCGTCGCCAGCCTGCTTCTGGTGCGGCTGGTGCTGTATTACTTCATGCCCGACTTCCAGGGCAGCTACTTCGGCTACTACTGGCCGCTGTTCGCTGCCGTGGTGCCCTCCAGCGTGCTGGCACTGTTCATGCACGAATGGCGGGGCAAGAGCATCGCGCTCTCCATCCTGGCGCTGGTGACGCTGTTTATCGTCGTGCCGACAGTGCAGTACACCTACAACGCCTGGGGTCCGAGCAATGCGCAGCGCTTCGCCGCCCAGCCCAAGATCCGCATCGCCGCAGCCGACGAAGTGATGCCGCCCACCGACCCCAATCGGATGGTGCGTGTCACCAAGAAGAACGCAGCTTTCAAGGGTCAGACGGCGCTCACCTCCAGCCCGGACGCCAACCTGGGCAGCAAGTACAAGATCGACGCAGACGCCTATGACCTCCAGTCCATCGGCGGTCATCGCTACTGGGTCGCTCCCCTGGAATTCGCCAACTTCGCCGACTCCATGAACTTCGGCGAGCCGGTCAGCCCCGGCTATGTGGTGGTGGATGCGCAGGACCCCAACAAGGACGCCTTCCTCAAGCTGGGCTTCAGCATGACGCTCTTCGAGGAGGGCAACTTCGGCCTCAACCTCAACCGGCACCTCTACAAGCTGGGCTACAACGACGGCTTGCTGGTGGACGCCAAGTTCGAGGCTGACGACAGCTGGAAGCCGCACTGGGTGGTGACCTACATCAAGCGCCCCTTCGGCGGCATCGCCGGTCGCGAAATCACCAAGGTGCTCGTGGTCGACGTTTCCGAGCGCACCCCCAAGGTGGTCGAGTACAAGTTCGGTGAACAGCCGCACTGGATCGAGCGCGCCAACCCGGAAGGGCTGATCAAAGAGTACGCCGAGAACTGGGGCATGTACTCCGGTGACTTCGCCAAGAACAACTACTGGAGCGTCTTCTTCGGCGTGCGCAAGGACGGCACCCTCAAGCCCTCCGAGTTCGACCTGAACTACACCACCACCGAGCACTCGGTCTGGGTCATGCCCATGACCTCCACTCGCGACTCCGACCACAGCGTCGCGGGCGTGCTCGTGGCCGACACCACCAAGAACGAGATGATCTACTATCCGGGTCTGCGCGGGTTCAACGTCGGCGCCACCGTCGTCGATACCATGTCGCATGCCCCGGGCACCGGCCAGTTCAAGAACTTCAGCGTGGAGTCGGTGCAGCTCTACTCGATCTACGGCGAGTTGACCTGGGTGGGCATCTACACCTCGCCCCAGTCCGTCGGCAGCTCCTACCTGGCTGTCGGCCTGCTCCATGCCCATGGACAGAACTCGGCCGATGTGGTCATCGCCCCCGACATGCAGCGTGCCCTCGCCCTCTATTCCAACCAGTTGGCGAAGCGCGGCAGCAGCCAGGACGGCATCACTCGTGAAGCGCAGGTGAGCAAAGAGGTGGAGGGCAAGATCTTCCGCATCTCGGTGCTCCCCGGCAATGCGCAGCAGCAACAGGCTGTCTACGCCTTCCTCATCGAAGGCGACAAGCGCATCTTCACGCTCACGCGCGACACCTACGCCAAGGTGCCGTTCGTGCAGCCGGGCGACCACGTGCGCTTCTCCTACCTGGACATCCAGGGTCCGGAGCTGGCGGTGACGACCTTCACGGCGGTCGAGATCGAGGCAGACGGGAAGGCGAGCGAGTCGGCACAGCCGGCGCGCAAGTAAGCAAGCTGCAGAGATGCGGCACGAGGGGCTTCTCGCAAGAGGAGCCCCTCTCTGCTCTGACTCACGGGGAGGCAGAGCCACTACCTAGAATGTGGAGAAATCTATGTACCAGAAACCGCAAAAGAACTCTGTGATATCTGGACTGCTCGCCCTGCTGGCCATCGTCGCCACCAAGGGCAAGGTCCTACTCGGCACTATTCTGAAGGTGAAAGGGCTCGGCACTTTCATCTCCATGGCCATCTCGATGGTGGGCTACTGGTGGGCATGGAACCTCGGATTCTGGGGCGCCTTCGGCTTCGTCGCCCTCATCTGGATTCACGAGATGGGTCACGTGCTGGCCGCTCGCAAGATCGGTCTGCCGGTCTCAGCGCCAGTCTTCGTGCCCTTTCTCGGCGCCCTGATTCGCATGAAGGAACTGCCCAAGAACGCCAAGGACGAAGCAATCATGGCTATGGGTGGTCCGCTGCTGGGCGCGCTGGGAGCCTTCGCCTGCCTGGGTATCTGGCAGCTGAACGGCGACAAGCTCTGGCTCTGGCTGGCCGGCATCGGTATGCTCATCAACCTCTTCAACCTGATTCCGGTGGCACCTCTGGACGGTGGCAGAATCGCCACCCTATTCGGTCGCGGTTTCTGGTGGGCGGGGCTGGCAGCGCTGGTTGTCCTGTCCTTCGTCATCAAAGACTCCCTGCTGATTTTCTTCGCAGTCCTCGGGCTCCTGGAAATCGACAGCCGTTTCACCCGCCTGCCGCGCTGGGTCTTCCTGGTACCGGTGGTGCTCTCTCTGGCGCACGGAATCTACTTCGAGCAATACTTCTTGGGGGTGTTCCTGGCGGCAATGAGCCTGTTACTCGTCTATGGCAAGCTGCGCCGAAAGGACGACGACTACGAGCAGTCAGAGCCAACGCAGGACGCGAGCTTCTTCGAAGTCTCAGCCGGCGCCAAGGCTGTGATTCTGTCAGCCTACCTGGCAATGGTCTTGATTCTGGGCGCCACCTTCTGGTGGTTGGCCAGCATCTCGGCCCTGGTGCGCTGACGCAGTGAGTTAGCCCCTGCAGCATTCGACCTTGGTCAGTGCTGTGGGGGCTTCTCCTTTTTCAAAAGCGTTGTTTTATTATATGTTATCGTATTAAAAATTCAAAAGTGAAGTAAAATAGATACGTCATCGCCCTGATCTTTTTTGAGAGCTCTCGGCAAGTTTTCGGACATACCCAAACCAGCTGAAGCAAGACGCGAGCCAGCATCCACACGTCGCCGCGCCTCCCATCCCAAAGGAAGGTCGCGGCATACTTCAGATTTCAAAGTCTACAGGTCATCATCGGCAGGATAAATCGGTGCCTGCTCCGCCGCGTCTCCATCCGGCAGCGAGTCATAATCTTTTCCATACTGGTTCTTCACCCGCTCCAAACCATAGCGCCTCCAACAAGGCGGCGCATCCTTCACGGGGTATTCGGCTTCCTCGCCGTCACGCCGCACCCTGATGCCGTCCATACCAACCATCTCAACTAGTTCATGAGCCTCGATCAATGACGGAATGCCTCCATAAATTGAGCAACCGTAGAAGTGCGCAAAGGTGCCTGCATAGACAGTCCAATCGCGCTGGTCAAAAAAATAGATACCATGGTCAAGGTGCGCCTTAGTCAAATCTTTCATAGTTTGCTCCGAATAGAAAAAGGAGCGGCAATACCTCCCTGCATTGCCGCTCCAACAGTTTTAGCCCAGCCTCATGCCAGGCGATTCAAGCCATCGAAATTCTTAGCGCTTTTCACGCCAGTACCGCTCAAACTCTCGCTGCTGGCGGTCTCGCTCTAACTGCAACTGACGCTGACTATGCTCATAGTCCCGGCGCTGGCGCTCCAACTGCTGCCGCTGCTCTTCCAAGTACTGCTGCTGTCTTCTTAGAGACTCAATTTCTTGCCTGCGATAGTCGTTGTGATCAAAGCCAGGCACGTTGCGCGGAATCGGCGTATAGGGAGGGACATATACTGGAGCCCTGCGCACCGGCGGGTAATAGTTGTTGAAATAAGGTGGCTGGTAGTAGGGCTGCCGGTAAGGCGAGTAGAAGCCCGGGTTGAACTGCTGATAGGGGCGATATTGGTAGTAAGGATTGTAGGGGTAAAAGCCACCGCCGACGCTCAAACCAATTCCGCCGCCGCCAAAACCGATACCAATTCCACCGCCACTGCCTACGCCAAAGCGAATCTGACCACCTGCCACCAATGGATGTTGTGCCTGTGCACTGTTGCACAATGAGACAATGCTTACCACAACGGCGGCAAGCATGAGACCACTCACTCTTGAATTTTTCATGTGTTTCCCTGTTTCTTCTTGTTTTTCTGGGAACAATCGTGCAGCACTGCACCGCAATGGCGCATAAGATGTTGCACTTCTCTATTGCAAATCACTCAAAGCCAAGCGCGTTATGCCCCGAAGCAGATAACTGCCCAAAGCAAAACATTGATAGGAAGCCTCTAGCTAATCCTTGGCTTTTCCTTACCTTGGCGCAAAGCGCAATGAGAATCTGAATAGAACATCTTTATGCTTAGCGCAGAAACCAACACAAAGGCAAGCACCCGAAGCCATCAAACCAACTCATATCGCACTTAAAGCGCAAGAAAAGCTAGCACAACCGCGCCACCCAAACCGGCTCCACGCATCACCAAAACTCGCTATCCATGCTCTTTTCATCGCAATTGAGCAAGCAGCACAAACAGCCAAGTGCACCACATACAGTGCGCCCGGCATTGTCATTTTAGACAGAGCTATAAGAACTCTCGCGATTTGATTTAAAGCGAATGCTATAGCCCGACTGTTTCAAAGTTGTTGCAGTAAAACAATTACAACAAAGCTGTTGCATAAATAAAAACATTATCTGCAAGAAAAGTACTCAAAACCGAGAGCACAAAATGAAGAGTTCTTGCAAAAGCCGAAATTAGCCATAAAAAACCTCAGCAAAATATCTTGTCGAGAAACAGCTTGAGCGGTATAGAAACAAACACTTGGTCCAACCTATTTTCTTTACCCCGACCGACAGGTATTTTCTATGCAAAAGATTGCCGAGCCCAGCAATTATTCAATTGACAGTCATCTAAACAAGAATGACTCGACAACGGCGGGCGATGCTCAACTGACCGATTTTGTGCAGTCAGCCGTCTATCCGGTCAAAGCCGAAAATGCCAATCTGCAGCTTGCAGCCAAATACGGCGATCAGGCTCTTAGGGTTAGCGAAAGCCTTACACCGGCGCAGCAACAACGAGCCGATGTACTAGACCCGCAAATGCTGGAACGCGCAGGCAAGGCTATGGCTGGGCTCATTCTCGATAAAGGTCGCATGGACATGCTATCGCAAGAAGGAGAGCTGATGTTTCTCATGGCTTATCAAGCCTACGGCAAGGAAGGTCAAGCCGGGGTGCAAAAGCTGATGGATGCTATCAATAAAAATCTGGGCGACGACTTCAAATTAGAAATGCGCAACGACCCAGCCCTAACCAAAAGGGTAATTGAAGAGTTCACAAAGAAAGGCGAAACACCGCCCGACTTCGTCAGTAGCATCGAGTTGAAAGACAAGTCTGGCCGCCCTCGCGGTGATGTTCTCTTTCTCTATAGCAAGAATAGCCCCGGAACAAGAATATAGACCCGGCGCAAGAATTAGACCCGGCACAAGAATTAGACCAGGAACAACAATATAAAACTGGCACAAGAATATAACACTGGCGCCCAAAGGTGAAGCAAATATCTGCAGAGCACTGGTGCTCAAAGGTGGAGCTAACATCTGCAGAGCACAAGAACTATATGCCTACTTGAAATAGCCCACCATCTTGGCTTTGCCGAATAATGATCAATTGAGCCGGAGCTGGATACGCATTCACCAGATTTCTTCAATCTGATCGCCGGACACTGGTCGTCGATCAATGGATAGCCTGCTCATCTCTGTGATCTATTGAGCAACATATAATTCTCTACACTCAGCTCAATCCAAATAGATTCAAAGGGTTCGGTAAAGTGTGAGACCTTGAGAAGGTTCTGCAAATGCGGCAAAGGCTCAAAAAGGACGAAAATCGGAGGAGAGCATGTACTTTGACTGTGACAGGCGATAAAGGTGATCGAATTGCCTCATTTATAAATGATGCCTATGACATCGACGTTGTCTCAATAATATTCGTACCGGTGGCGCACAATTTTAGTTGACGTTATTCAGACCCAGCTTCCCGTCTAGAGTTGGCTCAATTGAAGATTCCAGGCAGTTTTGCAGACTGTTATTCAACTGGTACAACGAAGGAAATTACCACTTCGGGTTAGCTCTTCTAACGCCGGGCACAGTGCATTCTGGAGCGATTGAGGACTGCGTACAAAAAAAACAAGCTACTTTAGCTTCTGCCTTCGAAAGGCATCCGGAGAGATTTGTGAGAGGTCGTTCGGCAGTTAAGATTCCGCCGAGTGAAGTTTGGATTAACAAACTTGCGACGTTTGAGCAAACCATGACAGCCACCGCCGGTGATACTACAGTTATGAGAACCGTCCGGTAATCCAAATTATGTCAGTGACCGCTATTTGGGAAACATCCATCTGATGGGCGTTTCCCAAATAGTGAAACACGCGAAGCGCATTTTGGGTGACCCTTAAAGGATCGAAATCGCCGAAGACCAAAAAGGAGAAATACACTAAACTCTAAGAAAAATATGTCTCAAAGTCATTGACAGGTTCCGCTCTCCCACTTTTATTTCTGCAATCTTTCCGACAATCGTTTATACTGGAGTCGTAATTCAGGTAGGTACTTAATTTTATGAAGTTAAGGATTTTTGTTGCTTTTGTCTTGGCTCTGTTTGTATTAAACGCCAGCTCGATAGAAGGACTCTCGCAAACAGAAAATAAAAATAGTACTTATAGTATCGCGGCTAAAGAAGCTACTTCTTCAGTTTCATTGGTAGCACTCATTGCCAATCCCGGTAAATATCTAGGTAAGCGCATAAGAGTTTCCGGCTATCTACACAACAAATTTGAAGATAAGACTCTTTATCTTTCCAAAGACGATGCAGACTATGGAATTTACTCGAACTCAATTGGTGTTGAGTTTTCCAGCGATATTAGGACTGAGCCCAAAGGCTTCCCAATGGAGCAATACGACGGCTCTTATGTGTTGCTGGAAGGACTTCTCCAAACGATGGGCAAGTCCGATGAAGAGAACATGCTCATTTTGGTGAATGTGAATAGAATCAGGCGACACGATCAATCGTATAACGGAGTAAGAGCTACCAAATCCGGCACCTACGATGGCTATGTGAGGAAGTAGATTCGCCTGCCGGAACCTGTCAATGACTTTGAGACATATTTTTCTTAGAGTTTAGTGTATTTCTCCTTTTTGGTCCTCGGCGATTTCGATCCTCTAAGGGTCCCCCAAAATGCGCTGCGCGCGTTCCACCTTTTCCAAAACGCCTATCAGATGGGCATTTCGGAAAAGGCGGTCACTAACATAACTGATATTAAGAGACGCTTACAGCCAAGGTCGGAATAATTCTGCCATCAACAGCGATGGCACTTTAAAAATCAAAAAGTGCGGAAAAATTGAGAGAAGCTCAAGCCGCAGAACGAACACGAGTAAGTCTCCCGCTAACCGTTATACCCTGCCCCTCAAGAAAGGAACAGAGCCAATCCTCCTCCAAGAGTTGAGCAAGCTGCCACAAAACTGAACGATAGCTGAGGCATATGAGCTCTCAGTACTATGCCTACTACTAGATGAAGCACGCAAAAGCAGAATTAAATCCAGGTAGTTAAAAGGGTTTGAAGTCGTCAGGTTCTGCCACGTATATCGTGTACTTTTCCATATTGAGCTGATCTCCAGGCGTCATTAGAAAGTCAATCCATTGGTCCAATAGTCTTCCACTCGAGGCATGATTCAGGAACTCAAAAGCTTCGCGGTATCTAACAACTACCTCGTGGTAAAGACTGAGGCAGAACTTGTCAATTGCTATACGGAGCTCTTCTAAACTCACTTCGGCAGAGGCATCCTCGGGACCTGAATTGATCAATAGGAGCTTTTCTTTGCTCAATCGACAAACCTGCAGAAATCCGGGTCCGTCAATATGCCAAACGAATGCACGATGACGAGGCTCAAGCGCAACAAGATAAAATTTAAGCTGGGTTGCGAATTCAAAAACGGGGGTTGTTCTTGTCCAACGATTATGGTAGTCACTAAAATCTACACCATTCACTTCCATCGTAAATAGAGCATTCGGAACTTGCCAAACGAATGCCTCAGGACAGCTAATCTCTGAGAGAAACGCTAGAAGCTCCTTTTCATCTTGAGGGCGCAGTGTGTAGTCTATTTTGATCAACTTGACTCCTCCCTTGCTCTTTCAGTCTGCCAAAAGTTTGAATTATCAACCCCCAGTCTTCAGCTTCACCACGTTACATCAAAAGTAGCCGAAGTCACAATGTCCGCCAAGCCAGATGCCAGCTTAGCCGTCAGGGTTGTCTGCGTAAATGACCATTGTCGACCCTGAGATCACATTTAGTCACCCTGTAAAATGGAAGTGTGCCAACTTAGCAAGACTCGGAGCTTTGGTTATGGTAGAACCTATTGATTTTACTCCACCAGCGGAAGAACAAGGCGATATCAAAACTGGGCGCCTTGGTATCTCTATCGGCGCGGCACGAATTCAGTTTGAAAAATATCGTGAAAGACTTGGTCCACAGATTTATGCACTTGAACCTGGTCTGCCGGCACAACAAGCTGGCCTGGAGGAAGGAGACCTGATTGTGGAACTCGATGGAAAGCAAGTCGCTGACCTTCCGGGCGCTGGGCAGGATCTGGTAACGGCGACCTCCATGTACCTGAGAGAACACGGAAATAAAGATGTTGCTTTTGTGATCAAACGGCCGGGTCGAGAAGAAACGATCAAACTAGTTCTGCGATTAGCATAAGAAGTCTTCCAAACATTACCGATAATGTCCATTTACGGTAATGTTATAGACAAAGAGAAGACCCAAAGGCAGATTTTCACTCATGTCAAAAAAGTCGAACCAGAAATCATTTTCGGGAAAGTCCAAGTCAAAAGCAAAGAACCAGGACGGTCCACCCCTTAAGCTGCCAAATCGAGAGAAGCGATCCAGAGAATACTTAACGGTCGCGGAGGTCAACAAGCTCATCAAAGCCGCCAAAAGTCTGGGGAGGCACAGCGAAAGGGACAGCCTGCTTATCCTTGTGATGTATCGACACGCCCTTAGAGTCGGAGAGGCTGCCGACCTGCGCTGGGAGCAATTTGACCTAAATCGAGGACGGCTGCATGTGAATAGGCTCAAGAACGGCGACCCTTCAGTTCACTACTTAGAAGGTGATGAAATACGGGCTTTGAGAAAACTTCGCCGGGACTACGGGGCGACTGAATCTGTCTTTGAATCAGAACGTCAAGGTCCACTCACCACAAACGCCATTCACAAAATGCTTGTAAGAGCCGGTCTAGAGGCTGGTCTAGAACTGAGCGTGCACCCTCATATGCTTCGACACGGCAAGGGCTACCAGCTTGCTGACGAAGGCATCGATACCAGGGCCATTCAAAGCTACATGGGGCACAGAAACATTCAACATACCGTTCTCTACACCCAGCTAAACCCAAAGAGATTCAAAGGCTTTGGTAAAGATGTGAGACTTTGAAGAGCTTCTTCCAATGCGGCAAGAGACTCAAAAATAGGAGGAGAGCGTGTACTTTGACTATGGCGTCCGATAAATCCGGCTGATAGCTGGGACTCCAGGCGAGATCATTCTTGAAACGCCCAAAAGTCGGGTACCCCAAAAATAGAAAAGGCAAAAAAGGGGAGAGGGCTGGAAAATTTGTTTCCAAAGACCCCCTCCAAGGCAGCATCTACAGCCTTTCAAACTGTCGATGCAACATATCAGTTATTATCTGAAACGAACTTCAAGTCTATAAACAGAAGCTGACTGCTCAATTAACTCACAGTATCTATAGTCGTCCGGCTCTCGCTTCTGAAATGAACTCAAGTAGGCGATTTCCCCAAACGACAACGGCAGGATCCCTGAAGGTAAGAAAGTCAGTCCTGACCACTGATTCTGCAAGATCATATTCCTGATTGAGAATGTAAACAATTACTTTCGAAAGAACCGGCGACCTCAAGTTTCTTCTCTTAAAGAAGTTGCTCGCTTCATTTAAAGAAGCATGGCTTCTAAAGTATGGAATGATGATTCTCGGAATATATCCTCTGATTTCCTTTAGATAATCATTCACAGCCTTTTCGCTCTGTATTGGCCAATACATAAAAAACCATCTTATGAAGACATTTCGATGCTGGTCAATTCCTTCGTAAATAGTCTGACTGAGAGGCGCCGCTTGGTGCCCTTCGAGAAGCTCTTCATCATCTGGAAAGATCTTAAACACCAGTCTATAGACTTGTTCAAAGCGAATACCATAAATGTAATTTGCATGAAGGACACCGTGATTCCAATGATAATCAAGCTTAACAACACCTAAAACGTCCTGTTGAAGATTCATGGAATAGTAAGATCTTAAAACCTTGTCGTCATATGTAGTGAAGCCACTAGACGCAAACATTTCAGCTGACCGGGTTAAAAGGTAGTTCTTCAGCCTATATTGACTCATTGAATGTGAACTCGTAGCAGAACATTGCAAACAGAATTATACTTGAAACTCAATGACATAAGGAAGCATGGAATCAAAACTCAACTAAAAAGGAGAGCGAGAAGCTTCTATTCCCGCTCTCCTTAAGCCTAGAAACTAAATTTGTTCATCATTTAGGGTTAGATCTATCCCAGGTTCTCACTACCACAGGGATCCGGAAATCGATTTTTTCGGCATCAGCTCCAGAGCCGATTTTGCCGAAGCCCTGTTCTGCAAACTGCATAACCTTGGCATCTTGCCCCCTAGATTTGGCCCATGCACCTAACCACTTACCAGCTAATTGATTGAACTTGGACTCTACAACCAGCAACTGATTGGCCTCCCTAGGGTGTTGGACTATGAAGTCAGCGACAAAGTATTGAGTTTCGCTGACATAAATCCTGACCTGCTCTGCAACGATATTATATCCCTTCACCTTAAGGTAAGCTCGCGTAAAGGCTTCACCGACCAAACCTCCTGCCTTGGTGGAAAGCTGGTTAACGGGAAGCTGACCCCCCTCTGCACCGAGCATTATCATAATCGTGCTAATAGCGCCGATGTAGGCATTTATCAACTGAGGGTTACCAGTATTGGCTATGGCCGTGTTGATTGCAGCAAAGAGCCCAGGGACCGCCACCAGCAATCCGATTGCGGCCAAGCCATAAAGCGCCTTGACGAAGTCATACTCAAACCCAGATTGCAGATCATTGATGAGCTGCTTGATCATATCCTGAATGGCCTTCATTTCAGCCTGCCCAAAACCACCCTTGCGAATAGCCTGGTTCAACTCATACTTATCACTTAGGCGCTGCATTTCTCTTGCAGTTTGCTCCGCCTGTTGTTGTGCAATAGAGTCCTGATAGTAAGCATTGGTCTGAGGCGGACCGGAGAGCATGCGCTGGGCAAAGTCACCGGAATCCTCCTCCGGAATAGGCGCCATCAAGACATTGCCTGGATTAACAACGGATC
>MOYA01000001.1:3148373-3231268 GCA_001899315.1 Candidatus Obscuribacter phosphatis | reverse complement strand
GTCCAAAGAGTCGTAGCCAGGACAGTCGGATAAGCGTAACCGCTATCCAGATTAGTCTATACAGGGTTGTCATTATAATCTCCTTTGATTATAGCATTAATTGTTACTTGTGCTTGGACAAGACTCTAGAGTCATGGTTAGTCATCGGAAGAGACATTAAGGGAAGACACGATTCCTTCGCTCTTCCGATTTTGCTATTTGCATATCCCTTCAAGGGGTTTTACTGTTGATGTTGAAGAAGGAAAAGAGAGACGGCTGGTTTTCAGCCACCACCTATCAGCATTTCGACTTGCCTTGGACATTTGAGCAAGCGCGCTCTTTTGTTGTTGATGATAGGAACATAGAGAAGCATGGGTTTTTGCCGTTTTTGGCATTCTCTATTGTTTATCGCAGAATTGATGGCACCATAAAGGAACGAGAAATAAAGATTGCGGGCAATCGAGATAGCAGCATTTACTCTTACTTCGCCAAGGTGATCAACGAAAAATATGAGGAAACGCTAAAGGCTAATGGGCTCAGCAATTGCGTAACCGCATACCGTGCAAATCTGGGTAATAATATAACTTTCGCAAAAGAAGTATTTGACGAAATTGAGAAAAGAGGCGGATGCACTGTTCTTTGCCAGGACATCAAGGGATTCTTTGACAATCTAGACCACAAGATTTTAAAGGACCAGTGGCAAGAGTTGAATGGTACTCAGCGGCTGAATGCGGCGGAGTATGCCGTGTTCAGATCAATAACAAAGTTTGCATGGGTGGACAGGAAGAGCTGTTTTCTTAGACTGGGTTACAATCAAAAACAGAGAAAAAGAAGGCCGATTTGCTCAAACGATGAGTTCAGGAATCTTGTGAAGGGGCGAGATGGGCGGCACCAAAGCCTTGTAAACATAAACAGAAACAGTTACGGAATCCCTCAGGGCACCGCGATTAGTGCTTGCCTAGCCAATGTATATATGTTGCCATTCGACAAAAGGATTCAAGAAGAATGCAACAAAGTTGGTGGACTCTATCGTCGGTATAGCGACGACATTTTGTGCATTTTCCCTCCTCGATATGAAACTCAAATTCACAGCTTGCTTAAACAGCAAATTGGGTACCTCAAGCTAGAATTTCAGAGCAAGAAAACCACAATCACACATTTTGAGAGGTGCACAGATAATACTCTAGCGCTAAGAGTTGGTGAAAAGCCGTTGCAATACCTCGGCTTCACTTTTGATGGTCAGAGCCGTTTGCTTAGAGCCCAAACTCTTTCTCGATACTGGGCGAAAGCAATCAAGGCCATAAATACTGCTAACAAGGATTGTCTTAAGGCGGGCCGGAAAGGAAGACAGAATAAGGTGTTTCGAAGGCAGCTCTATTCTCGATATACACATCTCGGAAAATTGAATTTCATTAGCTATGTGAAGAAGTGCGCAAGAATTCTTAATGGAGGCCCCTACAAGAAAACAAAGTTGTGGAAACAAATCAAAAACCATTTCGCAAAGATAGACAGGCGAATACACTGACTCGACTTTGGCAGATATTACCGAATCGGTCCCTTCGCAGAGAGGTAAGGGACAAAGAAGAAGCTCAACTCAGGTTCGCCGATTTCTTGAACTCTAGGACTAGGCAGCAGGTCGACCAAGTTACTGCTTATTTCTACTCTCTATTTATCTATCTCTCGTTTGACCCCTTCACCAGCACTTCGGCTGGAAGAATTTCTTCTTTAATGGCTCTCAGCTTCTTCAGTCTCGCTTTACAGTTAAGGCGTAAAGCCACTTCTTCGAGTTTCTCAAACGAATCCATCGTCGGGCAATATGATAAGACTCTTCTTGCTACCTCATCGGCATGTTCCCAGCGCTTAGTGGCCAAAGCCAATTCATAGAGTTTCTGCCCGTCCGCTAAGATATTTTGTGCCAGCTTAGCCTTCCACATTTCTTTTGGCATTTTGTTCTGATTGCTGGGCAGCAGTACTTCACAATCAAAATGAAAAAGAGAAAAGAGAAATTTTCTGCCGAACTTTTCAAAGCAGTCTGCAAGCGTTTTGTATTCGCCGTCTCGCAAAAGGCTGTCATAATTTTCTACTACAATGCTCTTTTCTACCTCTTGAGCGACTGGGCCTTTTGCCTTTAGCTGCCGCAGCAGCTTTAGCTCTCTTTTCTGCTCATTGAGATAGCGATTCAAAGACCGCCATTCCATGATTACAAAAGGGTCTTCTTCTCCTTCGCTAAGCATTTTCTCTCTGGCGTCTCTTCTTTGTCGCAGGGCTTGCAGCGCTGCGGGTAAGCGATCGCCCAATTTTGCTATTTCGGCAGGAATATAACTTAGGCGGACCCCACCCCAGCCTGGCACCAAGTGTCCGTTGTCGAAAGCAAACAAATATGCCTCAAGGGCTTCTGCAAGTGCACCTTCTTTTGCCAGTTCTCTTGCCTGGGCAAAACTAGCCCGTATCTTTGCAATTAAAGAGAGTCTGTCGTCGTCGCAACTGCTTAGTGGCATTGACGCCCTCCCGCTTTGTGAGCTTTCTGATTCGATTATATAATCTAACTATGAGCAATGAGCATTTTAACGTTGATGCAGCACTAAAGGCGCGTCAGGCTATTCTCGACAAAGAGCGACAGGCTGATGAGGTTCTGGCCGAAGCTCATGCTCTGATTGAGCGAAAAGATTATAAGGGTGCTCTGCGCGGATACAAGAAATTTTTTCAGCTAAATCATGATGATGTCTTTAGACCTTGGGAAAGAGATCTTAGGGTTTTAGTCAAGAACTATGGTCCGGCGCTGACCTTGGTCAGGCGCTGGCGGAATGACAAAGAGAGAATTATCTTGGCAGGCCGGGCGGACCGGCGCCTCGTAGACGAGTGGGTTGCGCTCAATAAGGCTCTGAAGGAAAAGGAAAGACTTGAAAGAATCTACTGGAGGCTGAAAGAGTCGAATGCTGACCATGAAGTGCTGGAGCCGTTTTTGTCGTATCTTTGGAAGGACTTTGTCAGACGCCGTCGCTATAATGAGCTTCGAGCCTACTTGCGCCATTTTGGCTTTCTAATTTTGGTTTCGTTCACCGAGCATGATTGCAATATTTGGTTTTCCCGTTGGCGTAGTTATGAAAATTTTTCTGATTACAATTATGAACGCATCATCGATATCGGACCGCCTACTTATGAGCTGGCGTTGGGGCTTGGTGAGCTTGACCTTGCCTCTCACATCGCCCGAGGCATCTTGAGAGTTGAAAGCACTGACAAAGTCTATGCCTCTCTTGTAAAAGCGGCGCTTCATGCTCGTGCTTATGAACAAGCCATACAACTTTATACACAGGCCAAGTCGACCCTGGGGTCTCGGCGCATGAGAGAGACAAATAAAGTTTTTAGGACCATGCCGCCCAACAAGAGTAAAGCTAAAGTCAGCAAGTAGCTCTCGCTCAGTCAAACGCAATGAGGCAAGCCCCTAAGAGCTCGGTCTTTGTCTCAGGTATTTTGTTGCAGAGATTTGCCGCATATATAAGGTCAGCCTTTCCCTCTCTTGACGGATGGATTTTGATTGTGTATAACAATGTTATGCGAAATAACACTGTTATTAAAAATCCCAAAAGGCAAGAGCCATCGGCTGGCGGTCTGCTTAGGCAAAAGCAGAAAGATAGCTTGCGCTTGAGTCTGCTTGATACGGCCAGCCGTATGGTGGCCGAGGGTGGCACAGAGTCTTTGAGCTTGCGTAAACTCGCCGAAGAAGTTGGTGCCTCAACCATGGTGGTTTATACCGCCTTCGGCAGCAAGGAAGGTCTGCTTGATGAACTTTGGAAAGAGGGATTCAGGCGGCTCTGGGAAATAGAGGAAGGGGCTCTGAAAGAGAGTGATCCTCTGAAGCGGTTGCGCGCCTTGGGCGATGCCTATCGCAGAAATGCCCTCAGCAATCCATCTTTTTATAAACTTGTTTTTGGTGGTCGACTGCCGCTTAGCAATCTTTCGCAAGAGATGGAAAAAGAGCAGAGCCGTCAGACCTTTATGGTCTTGGTGCAAACCATATCTGATTGCCAAAAGGCAGGGCTTTTGTCTAGCAAATTGCGTGATGTTGAGATCGCTGCCATGTTTTGGAGCACCGCCCACGGTGCGATCAGCCTAGAGCTTAGCGGTATGCTCTCTCAATGGGCTGAGCCAGATCAAATCTATAACTTAAACTTCGACAATCTACTTAGAGGTCTCAAATAATTATGTCTTTCGACTATGATGTAATCATAATAGGGTCTGGTATGGGAGCCCTAACTGCAGCCAGTCTGCTTTCGCAGATGCGAGGACAGAAAGTGCTTGTTCTGGAAAGACATTTCAAAGTCGGGGGCTTTACCCATACATTTAGTCGGCATGGCTATAAATTTGATGTGGGCTTGCACTATGTTGGCGAAATGCAGCCTGGCAGCCGCTCGCGCCAGCTCTTTGACCTGGTCAGTGGTGGCGGAGTCGATTGGGCTCCGTTGCCCGATATCTACGATAAATTTGTCTATCCCGATCTAACTATATCTGCTTCGTCTAATCGTGCTGTTTATATAGACGAGTTAGAAAGACGTTTTCCCCAAGAGAGAGCGGCTATTCGTCAATATTTCAAAGATATTGATGCAGTCTGCCTGGCCGTTCAAACCAAAACTGCTGCAGGCTTTATGCCTGGGTTTATCGCTGGTCCGGTCAATCTCTTAAATACCACTTTCAAAAAGCTGGCGATAATTTCTACTGCCGATTATCTCAACGCCAACTTTAAAGATGCCAAACTCAAGGCTGTTCTGGTTTCTCAGTGGGGTGATTATGGCTTGCCGCCTTCGCTCAGTTCCTTTGCCATACATTCTCTCATTGCCACCCATTTCTTGAACGGCGCCTACTATCCTACAGGCTCTGCCGACTCAATCGCCCAGTCTATTGTGCCAATAATCAAAAGAGCCGGCGGCGATGTGCTTGTTAATCATAAAGTCAATGAGATTGTTGTCAAAAATGGTGTCGCTTGTGGTGTCACCGGCACAGATGCCCAAGGCAAGCCCTTCGATTTTTCAGCCCGTCATATTATCTCTAATGCCGGCATTTATCCTACTTTTCAAAAGCTTTTGCCTGCCGGCTATCGCGTGCCGGTTCAGGGCTATACCGATGAACTTGATTGTTCTTCTATTTCTGCCTATATAGGCTTTAAGCGCAGCCCGCAAGAGCTTGGCTTTCAAGGTGAGAATCACTGGCTGCACACTAGTTATGACCATGACGCCGAGTATGCTGCCCGCAGAAACCCCTTAGGCAAGCCAGGTTTTGCCTATCTTTCTTTTGCCTCTCTGAAAGACAAGATGGCAGAAAAGCATACGGCGCAGTTAATCACTATTGCCAGTGCCGAACCCTTTAGAAAGTGGCAAGATACTGCTTGGAAGAAACGCGGCAGTGAGTATGAGCAGTACAAAGATAGGCTCACCGATAATTTGTTGTCGATAATTGAAGAGCGCTATAGCGGCTTTAGAGACTTGATTGACTATTGTGAGCTATCAACGCCGCTTACTGTTGAGAGCTTTACCGGGCATCCGGCCGGTCGCATCTATGGCCAGCCCATGACACCGCAAGTAGTGGCGGCTCGCAGCTTTAAGCCCGATACCCATGTGAGAAATCTCTATCTGGCCGGTGCCGACAACATGGCACCGGGCATTATGGGTGCCTTCATGGGTGGTGTCTTTTGTGCGGCTCGCATAATGGGCGCTTTTGGTCTGGCTGAAATAATGACCAGCGCCGCTAGGCGCAAGAGTGATAAGGGTGAGGAGAGTAACAAGATTTCGGCGCTGCAGAATGCTCGCACAATAACCAAGCCGGCTAAAGATGCCGAGGCTTTATCTGAGCCCCAAAAGATTCGCTAAAGCGGCGTTGTCACATTAGTGCTGCGAAATTAGTGCTGCGAAATTAGCGCTGCCAAATTAGCGTTGGGCGCTTGCCTTAAGAATGGCTTCGGCACACACCTTCATGTGTTCGGCTTCCATCTCGCGATAGGTGGCGGCCAGCAACAGGGCATAGCCTTCTAAGCTATGTGCTACTTCGGGATGGTTGGGTCCAAGTGCTTTTGTGCGAATGTCTAGGGCTCGTTTGTAATAGCCCTCTGCCTGGTCAAAGCGTCCATCGTGGCGCATTATCTCGGCTAAATAGTGCAGACAGGCAGCCACATCTTGATGGTCTGGTCCGAGTGTTTCTTCCCTCAGTTTTTTCAGTTTGTTCAACAACTCTTCGGCTTCTTTGTACTTGGTCTGCTGCAAATAGCATATTGTCAAGCTATCCATGCAAGCCTGGGTATCGGGGTGTTCGGCTCCGAGGGTTTCTTCGCGCAGTTTTGAAAGTCTCTGCCACAGTGGCTCGGCCTTTTGATAGCGGGCATTGTTGTGATACAAGCAGGCCAAGTCCCACAGCCTAGCTTCGGCTTCGGGGCTTTTCTGACCGCGGCTTTGCTCACAAATTGCTAAAGCCTCTTTGTAAAGGTTTTCAGCCAGCAAATATTTATTGTCAGACTGATGAACAAAGGCGATGGCGGCGATAATTTCAGCTACTTCGGGGCTTTGTCTGCCTTTTGCTCTTTCTCTGATGCCCATGGCTCTCTTATAGAGTCTTTCGGCATCGGCAAAACGTCCCTCATACAAGTATGAAGAAGCCAGGTTGATGATGCAGTCCACCACTTCAGGGTGATTGGGGGCGAGGTTGATTTCTTTGAGGGCAAGCAGTTTTTCTAGATGTTTGCTGGTGGCTTTGTGATTGCCATTGACCTGCGAGACTGCCGCCAAGCTTGTCAAAATCGGAATGAGGTCGGCGTGGTCAGAGCCGATGGTGTTTTCTAAAATGCCCACAGCCTCGGTCAATAGAGGCTCGGCTTCTTCATAGTTGGTTTCTGAAATGCAGATATTGGCGATATTGTGCAAAATATCGCCCACCTCGGGGTGCTCGCGCCCAAGAGCCTTTTCCTTTATAGCCAAGGCTCTTTCAAATAAACCGCGGGCTTCCTGGTTTTTGCCTTGGGCTGAATAGATAAGGGCCAAATTGTTCACTGAGGTGGCCACTTCGGCGTGGTCTTTGCCCAGAACCGCTTCATAAATTTCACAAAGTTTGCGGCAGGGGGCTTCGGCTTGGTCGTGCTTACCCTGAAAGAAGTAAAGTGCCGAAAGATTGTTGAGGCTTGAAACCACCGCATCATCATGGGGTTTCAATAGCCTTTCTCTGATGCCAAGCGCCCTTTTGAAGTGGGGTTCGGCTTGGTCGTATTGCTCCATCTCAAAGTAGAGCTCGCCCAGTCTATCTAAGCTGGTGGCGGTTGTGAGCTCATCTTGACCTCTTTCTGCCGAAGACAGGGCTGCCTTGAGCATGGTCTCGGCTTGCTCATAGTTGCCAGCCTCTATGGCTTGATTGCCTTGGTCGAAGTAGCTTTTCCATTCCTTATTGATAGACACGGCAGCTTCCTTAAGCGGTTAAAGAGATTCCCTACTAAATGTAATACCTGAGCGATATTTATTTTAACCGTCTTTATAGCGGTCCATAATATTGGTTGTATTACTTACAACAGCTAATTTACTGATCTGAGTCGGGAGGACCTGTGGGCAATCTGGTTTTTGAGGCAAAATGTCAGTTTAAGGCGCCGGCGGCAGAAGTTTTTGCCTGGCATGAGGCGCCGGGGGCTTTTGCCCGTCTATCGCCGCCCTGGGTCGATGTGCGTCTGGTTGAGCATTCGGGCGGCATTCGAGACGGCGCTCGCGTGGTTTTGCAAATCAATCAGGGACCGGTTGGTATACCCTGGGTTTTAGGTCACAAAGATTATGTGAAAGATGAGCAGTTTTGTGATTATCAGATCGCCGGGCCTTTTCAGTATTGGCAGCACGTGCATCGCATTGTCCCTCTTGCCGCCGATGATGCCGCTCGTGAGCAGGGTTTTCAGTGCTTATTGCACGACCGCATCGAGTTTAGCCCACCGCTGGGTTTAGCTGGAAAAATAGGCGGAGCCCTCTACGTTAAAGGCGAACTGAAGAGACTTTTTCGCTATAGGCATGCACTTTTGGCTCGCGATCTAGAGCTCAAGGCTCGCTATGGCCAAAAGAAATTGCGGGTCTTGATATCGGGCTCTACTGGCATGATAGGTACCCATTTGAAGGCTCTTTTGCGTACCCAAGGTCACGAAGTCTATAGTTTGGTGCGGCGCCGATCTTCTAAGCCTGACGAGATTTTTTGGGATCCGAGCAGCGAAGAATGCGAAGCTTTGCCGGGCGGCTTGGACGCCATTGTGCACCTTTGCGGTCGCAATGTCGCAGCCCGCCGCTGGAATGTCGAAGAAAAGCAGCTCATTTTTGAAAGCCGGGTGCGTTCGACCAATTTCCTCGCCAGATTGGTGGCAGATATGAAAGAGCCACCGGCTGCCGTGATTTTTGCTTCTGCTGTGGGCTATTACGGCGACAGAGGCAGTGAGCCTCTGACCGAGGATTCTGCTGCCGGTGCGGGCTTTTTGGCTGATGTTTGCAAAAGCTGGGAAGAGAGCGCTGCGCCTGCTGAGAAAGCTGGATGCCGTATTGCTTTTGCTCGCATTGGTGCGGTTCTAAGCCCTAAAGACGGCGCTCTGGGTAAACTTTTGCCGGTCTTTCAGGCTGGCGGCGGCGGACCTGTTGGCGACGGCAAGCAGTATTTTCCTTGGGTCTCAATAGAAGACGTCAGTGCCGGTATTTATCATGCCATTGTCAGCAAGACATTGAGCGGTCCTTTCAATCTTGTTTCACCCCAGGCGGCAACAAATGGCGAGTTTGCCCGCACCCTGGCGCGAGTGCTGAGGCGACCTTGTCTCATGCCGGTCAAGCCGGCCATGCTCAAGGCCGTCTACGGCGAAATGGCCGAAGCTTTGATTTTGCCTAGTCAAAGAGTCTTGCCGCAGAAGCTGCAGCAAGACGGCTATGAGTTTTTGGATGCTGAAATGGGCAAGGCGATTAAATTGCAGTTGGGTTATTGATTGATGGAAACTTTAGCTGTAATTTTAGTTACCTGTAATTTTAGGTAGCTGTAATTTTAGGCGCGAAGGAGACTTACTCAGTAGCAAATGTCTATTTCTTGTCTTGATATTTAACTGGCGCTGAACTCTTTATGCTTCTGGTATCACCGGTGACACTATGTCTGTATAGGTAAGCGGAGGCGAGCGAGCGGACTTTTATGCCAGAAGTGCTTCCTCTAGCTGTGGCACAGGAAAATTTGGTATATATTCCTCAGAGTATACTTTCGGGTTAGATATCATTTCGGCTTGGGCGAGGTGCTTGATAATGATTGATAGAGTCAGGCAAATAAAGCATTGGCAGCTATTGCCTGCTTTCGTTCTTATGTCAGGACTCTTCTTCTTTGGTTTGAGTTCTAATGCAGCAGCTGCTGAAATCGGAAAAGACGATCGCAGCGCCGCCGACAAGCCAATACAAGACAAATGGGCCCTTATAGTCGGCATTAGCAATTTCAAAAATGGCAAGATTCCGCGCTTAAGCTATGCCGCCAAAGATGCTGCCGACTTCTATCACTTTCTGGTTAATGACGCCGGCTTTCGACCAGACCATGTGCGTATTTTGCTTGACGATAAGGCTTCTCAAAGGCGGGTGATGTCCGAATTAGGCAGCAAGTTTCTAGCTCGCGTGGCCAAGCAAGGCGACCTTGTTGTGCTCTTCTTCTCTACCCATGGCAGTCCTGCTCAAATGGATCTTAGAGGGGATAATTATCTGGTTGCTTATGACTCAGACCCTGAAGATCTTTTTGCATCAGGTATTGAGATGCAACGTGTGTTGGATGCCACGAACAAGCGAGTTTTGACAGATCGGGTGCTATTGATTTTGGATGCTTGTCATAGTGGTGCTCTTAAGCCCGGCACTAAGGGCATGAAGAGAGCGGCCAATTTCGATGCTGAAGCTCTGGCCCAGGGCTCAGGTCAAATGGTTATTTGTTCTTCCAGTACTGATGAACAGTCATTCGAATCAAGGCGCTATAAAAACGGTGTCTTTACCAAGCATCTTATAGACAGTATGAAAGACGGCGGCAAGTCCAAAGATTTGTCTAAAGCCTTTGTCGAAACAAAGGAGAAAGTTTCGGCCGAAGTGTTGGAAGATAGGCAAATGCACCAGACCCCAGTTCTCAATAGTCAGTGGGATGGTAGAGCTTTAGTATTGGCTGCTGCCGCTGCTAGTCCTCGTGAAATTTCAAGCATAGTCAAGGAAGAGCTGGAGCCTGATAGTTCTGAGATGATAAAGAAAGATTTGCCGTCCGTGCCATCTGGAGCCGAAAACCGAGTAGGTTTGCTGGAGAAAACATCAAAGGTCTCGGTCTTGAGCGCTAAGGCTAAAGACGAGATTGTTGGTGACGGTGAAGATAAACTAGTACTGAATAGCGAGTACTTTAGAGAAGAGGGCGACCCCAAGCAGCTTTTGCGGGCCTACAATGCAACTATCCGTGAGAATCCCCGGGACGCTCAGATATTTTACAAGCGTGCCTGTGCCTACATTCAGCTCAAGCAGTGGGTAGCGGCACACAATGATCTTGCTCATGCACAAAGAGTAGATCCTAATTCAGCAAAGATCTATCTTGCCCTTTCCTATGTTTTTCGCAGAATGGGCGATCCGGTTTCGGCTTCTAGAAGTATCGAACAAGCTCTCTTTCTTAATCCTAGTTTGCCTGCCGATAAAAAACTTCCTACCGTTATTGAGTTTGGCGACTGAGCCATGCTCAAAATTTTGTGTTGTTAAGGCGAGTTAGTTGCTGCTTCGCGTGCGACATTTCAGGGCTGATGAATGGTCGGCTTGAATGAAATCACCACGATGGTGGCGATGATGGCCAGGACAATTACCACTATAGTAATGATTACTGCCACAGGCATTGTACGCTGCAGAGCTTCTTCTGCTGTTTCGACATGGGGCGGGGCTTCGCCCTTGCCTCTCAGAGGCTTGGTTTTTACACTTTCCTCTGGCTGACTTTCCAACTCGCTTGGGTTGAAACTTCTCATTTTGGCAACCGCTGCGCCTTCATTCAGCTCTTCTAGAGTTTCAGGCAAATGCGGCAAGCTGGTGAGCAGGTTATTGATGCGTACTTTCAGCCCCTGCTCTAAATGTATGGCGTTTGCTTGAGTTGCCGAATAATCAAGCAGAGAATATGTACCATCTGTTATTTTCAGCAAGGCCTTCATGGCCGGATAACCTTCCACAGAGCCTTCCTCAAGTAAGAGTCTGGCTCCGTTCACAGTTGAACCTTTGCTGATTAGCAGTTCGCCATCGATATTGATGTCATGAGAAGCTAGTCTGAGCACTGCATAGTCAGATTTTTTTGCCTTCGAAATTCCATAGAGAATCTCTTTGGTGGTCCGATTTTCCCAGATTTTTCCCGACTCTAAAGTAGGCTGCGGGGCTGGCTGGCTGCTTGTACCGACTGGCTCTTCTGCGGCTTGGCCTGATTCTTCGTTTGATTCTGACCCTAGCCCTGTATTGCCCTGGCTTTCATCTGGTCTAAATTGCTCTTCTGGAAACTGATTCATTGCCGTTCTTAAATATTGGGGAGAGGGAATGATCGCCTATTTTTCAGCTATTTTCAAGATAAAACAGCAAGTTAAGGGGGCTAGACCTTAAGGTCCAGCGTCACCGGGCAATGGTCTGAACCCATAACGTCGGCAAGAATACCGGCGCCGGTAATTTGGTCTTTCAAGAGTTCATTGACAAAGAAATAGTCTATGCGCCAACCAACATTTCTTTCGCGAGCATTTGTGCGCATATGCCACCAAGTGTATTTGTCTTTACCTTGGTCGAATTCTCTAAAGGTATCTATGTTGCCGGCTTTGACATATTTGTCCATCCAGTCGCGTTCTTCCGGCAAAAAGCCCGATATTTTCTCGTTTTCTTTAGGGCGGGCTAAATCTATTGGCTTATGAGCAGTATTGAAATCGCCGCAGACAATAAGCTTTTTGCCGGCCTTGCTTTGTTTCTTGGCCCATTTCAGGAACTCTGTATAAAAATCCATCTTATAGGCAAGCCGGTCTTCGTTGGCGGCGCCATTGGGAAAGTAGATGTTGGCAAGAAGAAAGTCGCCAAAGTCGGCTACGAGGGTGCGCCCTTCGTCATCGAAGCGTTTTACCCCAAAGCCTTCTTGAACCGATATCGGTTCAATTTTGGTATAGATACCGACGCCGCTGTAGCCGCGTCTTTCGGCATGGGCAAAAAAGCTCTTGTAACCCTTACGCTCAGTCAGTTCTGGGGTTAACTGGTCGGCGCTTATTTTGGTTTCTTGTAAACCTAGAACATCAGGCTTGAAGGTTTCGAACCATTCGAAGAAACCTTTCTTACTGACAGCTCTTATTCCGTTAACATTCCAGGATGTCAATTTTAACTTGCTCATGGTCAAATTATAGAACATGGCTGGGCTTGGTTCAGGCATGCTGGTAGTAGCAAGCTCGAAGTCAGTCTTACTCTTGTGTATGACAACCCGCATCTCTGGTCAGATCTATGAAAGTTCTCGAGAACGACAATCTATTGCGCTCTGTGATTCTTTCAATTTTTCTTTTGGCTGTTCTGTCGATTAATCTCAGTGCTTGTTCAAACATTCAAGGTCTATGGGGCGTTACAGATGAGGAACGTTTGCAGGCAGAACGTTCTGCGGTTAAACCATATACGGTATCACTAGGCGCTGTGCCTCACCGTGGTTACAAGCTGCCTTTAGAGCGCGAGATGCGTATAACCCAGCGGTTCATCAATATTGATGCAGGTAAGATGGATGCTAAGGTTGTGAACCAGATTGTTGCTGGGCGTGAGGCCTTTAGGCATGGTCGATTTGCAGAGGGCGCCCGGTCTTATGACAAGGCTGTCGAGATCTTGAGTCAGTCTAAGAATAAACACGATGAAATGTGTCTAGCTCTATTGACTCAGGTTGGTTTGCAAGGACTAAAGCTAAAGCATTACAAAGAAGCTGAGAGTTATGGCAGTCAGATAAGCAGTCTTTGCAGTGGCGGCAAAGACCTAAGCGATACCCTTAGAACCGCTACTCTCATCAAGGCGGAAGCACAAGAGGCTCTGGGCGAGTATGACAAGGCTTTGCAGACCTACGAAGAAGTCTTGAAGCAAGCAAAGCTAGCTGAAGAGAAAGGACAGCTATCATATAATCGCGCCGAGATCTACGATAAGTTGAAGATGGCTGAACTTGCCAAGGCAGAAAGGCAAAAAGCCGAGAGTTATTTTGCTGCGCTAGAGAAATAGGCGGCTTGTATTTTATGCCGGTTCTAAAAATTCTAATGCGAGTTTTCTCTCTTCTTTTGCTGCTTACTTTTGTTTCTCATCCAGGAGCTTATGAGCCTGCCAGTCTGTTAGCGAAGCGATTGTCTTTGTCGTTAACAATTTTCATTCAATTGCTTTTGATAAGAGAATTGTTTAGTCTACCGCCGTTTCGATTTCGCCTGCTTGTTTCAATCTTGCTAGGGTTGCCAATGGCTCTGATTCTGTTTGTCACCGGCATCCAATTCTTTTCACCGGACTTTGAAGGTAAGCATCAAAGCCACTATAGTGAGCCAATTAAGGTGGATGGAGTCGAATATCAAGTTAGGTACTTTTATGAGATCAGTCATTATAATTATGGAAAGTTTGCATGCCAATTGCAGGAAGTCGAATACTTTCTAGACAGAAATTTCAAGAGAGAAAGATATCTGGTTGAGGTTCGTCCCTGCGCAAGTGCCACCATTACTCTGCTAGATGATGCGCAGGGAAAGAGAATTAGATTTGTTGCCCAACCAGGTCCTAAGCTAAAGCAGGTGGTGCGAGAGTTTGATGTTCGCCGCCGTGGACAATATAGAGGCAGAGAAATTGTGGATGCTGTCACTAACTGACTTCGCACCAAGTGAGAAACTAGTCGTTCTCTTTTCCTCTGAACATCATACTATCGTATAGTGCAATTACTAGAGTTTGGAGGGGGTTGACTTCATTTCTAATTTAATGCGCTAGTCGGTTTTATTTCTTCTTTTTTAGCGAACTCTCTCTAAAGATGCAGTTGTCGAAGGCTTCTTTCTGCAGTCCCTTAAGATAGTTTCGGTCTTTGGCTGCCTGATTTTTTCGACCGGTCTTTTCATAAATTTCAGCTCTAAGTTCTCTTGCTTTTTTCAAGACTGAGTGGGCTGGAAGATTTTGCAGATCGTGTTGCGGCGCCGAGCAACCGCTAATAAACGTATCTAAGTCTTTTTCAGCTTCTTTGAGATTACCCAAATTGAAATTAGCTAGGGCTCGGAAATAGTAAAAAGAAGGCTCTATGTTTTTGCTCTTTAGTACCTGGTCGGCTGTGGCTTTCACATCTTTCCATCGGCCACTTTCTATATATACACCTATGAGAAGGCTGTGATTGAAGCTATCTATCGGATACAGTTGAATTGCCTCTTTCAGAGATGCCTCTGCACCAGCATAGTCCTTGAGGTTGAGTTGCACTTTTGAGAGATTCTTCAGTGTCTCGATTCTCTCCGGGCTCAAATTGCCTGGTAGGCGAGCTAGTGTGTTTTTCAGTATCTTCACCGATTCTTCCGGCTTTCCTGTTTCTTTGTAATAATCAGAGAGTTTGAACGCTGCGCCGACACATTCAGGTTCTGCTGCTAGGGCTTTCTTAAGCAGCAATATCTGATCTTCTTCTCTAAACTCAAGCTCGGCAATGTCTGATTGCAAGAAATAGAGTAGTGACCAATTCGGATTTGTTTTGAGTTTGTCTGCAATGTTTTTCTTGGCTTCGTCAAGACGCTTGCTGAAAATCAAGAGCCTTTGCTCGTAATAAAAGGGAACTTCTGGCGGCACATTTTTTTGAAATTGCAGATTTTTTAGTGCCTGAATAATGAGTTTTGGATCTTTATATGGAACAACGAAAAGCAATTTTTTCTGACTGCCCAAACTAGAGTTACTATTTGCTTTAACTTGGCTTGGTCCTGCGGCAAAAACCAGACAGCAACCAGCGCTAAGCAAAGCCGGCTGCAAGATAGCCGGCACCACGAGCAGCCGGTTATCTCTCTTTAGGCTAGTATTCAATTTCTTGGTCATTGTTCGGGGTGGTCATTGTTTGGGGGTGGTCATTTTTATTGGTTGTTTCTCTTGTTGCTGTAATGCTTTGTCTTTGTTATTTGCCGCTGCGGAAAAGAGTATTCTCGTAGGTTTCTTTTTGTAGAGCGTCGAGATGGGCTCGCTCTGCGCGTGCAAGTTCTTTTCGCCCGGTTTGTTCATAGATTTTTGCTCTAAGATCAAGCGCCTTTCTTATTTTTGATTCGACAGAGATTGTATGCATAAGCGAAGCATTTGGCTTCTTGAAGGCCGGTCCAAGATAGCGATCTAGATCTTGTTCGGCTTCTTTCAGTTTCTTCAACTTGAAATAGGCCTGGGCCCGCCAGTAGTAAATTGAAGTGTCTTCATATTTGTCTTTAATCGTCTGGTCACAGACTGCTTTGGCTTGTTGATATTTCTCCGCAAGCAAATAAACCTCGGCTAGTTTGCTTGAGGTGAGAGCATCTTTGGTCTTAAGGGCGTAAGCCTCCTCTAGTGTCGCTGTAGCGCCACTTAAATCTCTTAGGTCTTTTTGCAAATTTGCCAATTCTTTCAAAACTTCGCGGCGAGATAGGATACTTTGTGGTGTGCGTGGCAGCGCTTCTAGCGCCTTTTGTAAAATTGCTTCGGCTTCAGTAGGGTGTCCAGTATGGCGCTTCATCTCGGCTAGCTTAAAGACTGCATTCATACAAAGTGGTTGCACGGCAAGCGCCTTTTGCAAGTACTTTGCTTGGTCCTCTTCTCTAAACTCCAGTTCGGCAATATCCGCTTCCACTAGATATGGTAAAGCCCAGTTGGGATGTTTCTTGATTGCGTCTGCTACATTGCGGTGAACTGCTTCCACCTGGTTGGTAAAAATGAGTATTCTTTGTGAGTAGTAAAAAACTAGTTCTTCATCTACGGGACTGCTTTCTCTCACCAAGTCTATTTGCTTTTTCAGGTCTTTGACCTTATTAACGCTTGCCACTAAGATTACTTTGCTTCGGGCTTTGGCTTCAGTCGTCGCTTTACTGCTTTTATTTGGGGGCGGACCCGCATTAGCATGACTAGACCAACTTGGTGCCACCATTAGCAGTGCTACAAGGCTAATCGAAAAAGCTCTATTCACTGTTTGACCTTAAATAGCTGTTTGCTAGTTTGAGCATCTTTGCCACACTGTCTGTTCTGCCTTGACCGAAGATTGCCTGCCATACTGCCTCTCCTTCTTTGCAGACCTGCTGGCGGGGGCAGTCGGTAATTTCTTTAATCACCGAGGCAATAGTGGCGGGTTCATCAAAATCAGTCAGCAGTCTATGACTTTTATGTTCGCCATAAGCCTCGAAGCTCATTAGTGGCTGACCTTTGCCTTGGTGATACAAAAGCGACAAAGTAGGGCAGCCTAGCTCAAGGGCATCTATCAGAGTTGCCGACTCGTGAGCGACGAAACAGTCGGCTGCTTTTAAATATGGTTTCAATTCTTTGATCAGCCTTAATTCATAGCCAAGCGGCTTTAGGCGATCATAAAAATGATGCAGGGGCATTTGTTTGCGACTAAAGCTGAAATACTTATCTGAGCGTGGTGCCGGATGATATTTCAAAAATAGATAGGGCTTATGCACTTTCTCTTCGCTGGCTAGTTTTGCGAAACTTTCAATCATCAGCTCGGTGAGTTCTTCGCAGGTTTTCTTTTCGTAGAGATAAATGTCTAAAGTAAGACCATAGACAATGGCGGTGGCATCATCTGGAATGTTGAGAGCCAGTCGTTGTCTATGCCTTTCTGCTTCTATTGCTTCCGGGCGGGGAAAGGCTTCTTCTCTAATCGAGCCGAAAGTGGTGATTTGCTCTTTGCTTATGCCGAGATTGAGAAAGTAGTTTTCTTCCGGCTTGCCTTTGGCTAGATAATGGTCGGCTTTCAGGAACAAGTTCTCGAGCGGTTCGCCGCTCAAATGCCCGTGATGGAAATAGAGTACAGGCGGACGCTTACCGTCCAGGCAATCATAAAGAGTATGACCGAGACTGGTTTCCATGGCGCCGACAATAATCAAGTCCCAGTAATCTTGATCTAAAAGTTGCTTGAAAGCCATTTGGTATTGGGTGTGTTGAGTGATTTCGTTGAGAAACCATTCTTGGTCGGGAAAGTGCTGCCAGAAACTCTGGGGCAGTTTTTCCAATTCGCTTTTGATCTCATCTTTGAGAATCTGTCTGTATAAATTAAAGTCGCATTCGCGACCTTGCCAGACCCGAGACAAAAGCTCGCCCGGTTCCATGTCGTCAACCTGACAAAGTCCTTCCAGGCTGTCAATCAAAAAATCTTTCGGTTCGGGGTTTGGATAGTAGAGCAGCCCCACACGCGGCAACTTGTTTTTGTAATTGAGTAGTTCGTAGCTCAGGGGCGAATTGACGAAAGGCAGGTTATTGAAAAACTGTCTGCGCACGGCGCTGTCTAGGGGCGGGCTGATAGTGCTGCAGTGGTTAAGAAAGTCGCGAGCCGGGGCGGCTACGCTCGTAAGAGCTGGGTAGTCTTTCTTGAGAATCTTTAATGACTCTTCCTTGTTTTCATCACAAAGGCGATTAAAGTCGGCAAAGAAATTGTGAAAGACCGCGGCTGTTGAGATTCCGGGCTCGGTGGTAAGTTTTGAAGGCGGTAAGAGGGTGTTTATGTCGTGTTCGACTGCGCCTCTTGCCTGTTCAATGGCGTCTGCGCCCTGTGGGGTAGGGCTGGAAATAGCAGCTTTGATGCCGCGTTTGATGAAGCCGGGGACTAAGCCTTTTATATTCGTCATGTTTCTAGTTTGCCACAGTTTCCAGGCAAGCGGTAGGACGACCGCCATGATGAACTTCGGTTAATGGAAGCTACCGCTTTAGAACTTATGATCTGAGCGATACGGTCTATATAAGTGATTATGAGCGGCGGTTTAAGCAAAGCGATAGATTTAAGCAAGAGAGCCCTGCGGCGCCTGGCCGGTAGTGCTTCTATATTGACGCTTATCTCTTTATTCGGCTTTAGCTACTTGGTGGAAAAGACCCAGCCTCTTAATTTGTTGTTTTGTACCGGCTTGACCACAATTAGACAGAACAACATGGTCGGTAAGTTACCCAAGATCATTAGTTCGTCTGAGAATCCTCAGGTTTTGATGCTCGGTACTTCTCTTTCTCTTTATCCGATGGCGCACCTCGATGACGTCATGAAAGAGGGGAAGACTCGTTGGGATTCCACTTATGTGCGTTATCAGATTTGCCCCTACAGTAGAGCTAATTATCTAGAGAAAGAGCTGAGCGAGAAGCTAGACCGCAAGATTAAAGCCGTGAATGCTTCGGTGGTGGCGGCGGTGGTGTCAGACCAGTATTTGATTTTAGAAAAGTATCTAAAAAGCGGTAAGAAGCCGGAATTGGTTTTGCTCTTTATGGCGCCGCGCGATCTTTGTGCCAATAACAAATCGCAAATCGGTAAAAGTCCTACTTTCGAAATTTTGTCGGATATGCAGAATTTCGATGATTTGCTGGCCACCAAGCCCGATTTTGCTTCTTTGACCGAGTTTGCCATATCTAAAGTTTGGACCTATGCCGCCGCCCGCAATGACTATAAGAGTATCTTTGCCCAGGCGGCAAGCCGTCTGACTGGGCATCCTGTCGATCTATATACGGCTAAACAGCAGATCAATAAAGGCGAGAAGGGCGAGAAACCAGCCAATATTTTTGAAGTCGATAAATATTGGGAAGCTGAAGCTGTCTATCAACAGCCTCGCAACGAGCTTAAACAACTCAATGATTATAGAGAAATATATACCACCTTTAGTGAAGAGCAGTTTCAGAACCAAAAGACTTTCTTAGAGAAGCTGTTTAAGTTGGCTCAAGATAATGATGTGCCGGTTTGCGTGGTCAATATGCCGCTGACAAGACAAAACTATGACTTGATGCAGAAAGGCAAGTACGACCTCAAGCGCTTTGAAGATACTGTGCAAGAGGTTGCCTCTAGGTATCAGGTGCCGATTGTAGAGCCTGGAAAAACTAATGGTTATGATTTGGATGATTTTGAAGATTGCGCCCATTTAAATCTCAAAGGCGGCACCAAGCTCTTTAGCGCGGTTGCTGATGCAATATGCAGCAATCAGCGCATCGCCGCCAGGTTAACCGGTAGTGGTGTCATGGTTGGTGCCGGCTCGGTGCCTGCCACTAGATAAATCTCTAAGGTGTCTTGCTGGCTTCAGCTGGCGCTTATTTCGATTGCCTTCATTTGTCCATCTTCAAATAGAAACAAGCCCGGCGTTATTGGACGGGAATGATCTTTGAACAATAGCTTGGCTTGCTCTTGCAGAGTGAACATGGCTTCGCCGTCATCTGCTTTGCAAAATATAAATAGGTCGCGACCAGGTATAGCAAAGGCGAAGTCTCGCTCCAAGGTCGTGCGAATTTGCTGCAGACATTCCGGCAAGTGAATTGTATAGGCTTCATAATTGCCACCCGCTGCCAGCATAAAGATGCGTCTGTCTCGACTGAGCACATCAATGGCTTCGGGCAGGCAGCGGCGTAAATTGTCTTTGGCGATTTCCTTTAGTTCAGCCAGCGATTTTCCGCATTCATCTATGTCTTCTCTAGAAACAGATTGGAAGAGATCGGGCAAGTCCAGGACAAAACTCATATAGAGATCTTTAGTCATCTCTTCATAGAAGATTTTGTCTTCCATTTGATTGGTGCAATATTCGATGTAGTTTTTACCTCGGCTTGTTGGAATGATGCGGTCGAGGTTTCCCTTGAGCGAGCACTCTTTCGTCATTTCGCCCATGGCTAATGTTGTTCGCAGTTTTGGCTTGCGCTCGCCTGGACAGTGGGCTACTTCCCTCCAGATGTTTTCGCTGAAGATGCTTCCGTTTTGACCGTCTTTAGTGGTCACCGTGATATAAAATTTGTCGGAGCAAACGTAAGTGTTTTCCGGGTCTCTCTTTTGCAAAGCTTCCGCCATCAGCTCGGTGAATCGCTTTTGCTTTAGTTTGGCGCTTTCTACTTCATCAGACCAGAAGGCGTCTAGTGTTTCATCGTCGCCAGAATTGGTCATTGGCTCAGATTGCATGCCGACAGGCATTTTTAACTTGTGAGCCGTTAACTTGAAGACTACAGTGAATTCGACCGGTGCTTCCGCTTTTTTGCCTGTTAGCCAGCCCACTATGGTCTTTATAAAACTCATCACTGACTAACCTCTCACAGATAGTAAAAGAAAGAACAAGCCCCGGGAGGCTTGTTCTTTGCATTTTAACCAGTTTGTTTACTTGGCGGCAACAGGGCTGCCGACAGCTTCCAACACGCCTGGGTGTACGATCTGACCTTCGTGGATGTTTACGCCCAAGTTGAGAGCCGGATCGTCGAGAACGGCTTGATAGCCGAAGCGAGCCAGTTTCATAGCGTAAGGCATGGTGGCGTTGGTGAGAGCGCGGGTAGAAGTCCACGGTACGGCACCGGGGATGTTGGCGACGCCGTAGTGTACAACACCGTCTACTTCGTAAACCGGTTGCGAGTGAGTGGTGGCTTTGATGGTCTCGATACAACCACCTTGGTCGATGGCTACGTCAACGATGACGGCGCCTTTCTTCATTTTGCTGACCATGTCTCTGGTGATTAGCTTGGGTGCTTGCTTACCGGGGATAAGCACGGCGCCGATAACCAGGTCGGCATGAGGAAGTAGACTCTCGAGATAGTGGCCTACCGAGAAGACTGTGCGAACCTGACCGCCGAAGACATCATCAAGATAACGCAGTCTTTCTAGTGAGAGGTCGAAGATTGTGACGCGGGCGCCGAGACCGAGAGCGATCTTGGCTGCGTTTGTACCGACCACGCCGCCGCCGACGATGATTATCTCGCCGGGCTCAACGCCGGGGACGCCGCCGAGCAACACGCCGCGTCCACCCATGGGGCGCTCAAGATAATTGGCACCAATCTGGGTAGCGAGACGTCCGGCAATTTCAGACATGGGGGTGAGCAAGGGCAGTTGACCGTTTGCCAATTGCACTGTTTCGTAGGCAATGCAGGTGGCGCCGGTTTTGGCCAGGTCGTGGGCCAGTTTAGGCATGGCAGCCAAGTGCAGATAAGTGAAGAGCAATTGTCCTTTTTTGAGGAGCGGCACTTCTTGAGCTTGGGGCTCTTTCACTTTCAAGATCAGGTCGGACTCACCGAACACCGAAGCGGCGTCGGGCAATATGGTCGCCCCGGCGGCTTTGTATTCGTCGTCGCTCATCCCGCTGCCGACACCGGCATTCTTTTCCACATAGACGGTATGACCTTCCGAAGCAAGTGATTTGACTCCAGCCAGGGTGATGGCAACGCGGTATTCGTTGTCTTTGATTTCTTTCGGTATTCCAACCTTAGCCAAGGTTCGACCCTCCAATAAGTGATAAATGCCTATTCGGCTCCAGAAGGCAAATTTTAGCCTGATGTATTTAAAACTAATATGCTCTTGATAGATTGTTTATTTTTGCTTCTGACAGTCTTGCCAAGTGTTGATTTTTTATTTGCCTCTTTGAGAGCCGATCTCACACCTTCGCTTGCTAATTTGCTTGAGAATAACGATAGTTCGCTTCAGTGGTTTCCATGGTGAGATACTAGCCCTAGAGTTTTGGTTCGGTTAGATAAGGTTCGATGTAATGAGTGAAATGGATGAAATAGTTATCGTTAACGGTGCCCGTACCGCTTTCGGTGCCTTTGGCGGCGGGTTGGCGTCTAAGTCTGCCACCGACCTAGCCGTGGCAGCTGCCGCCGGTGCCATGGAAAGGTCCGGCGTCAAGCCGGAAGTTGTCGATTCTGTGGTCATGGGCAATGTCATCCAAACCAGCAAAGACGCCATCTATCTAGCAAGACATGTGGCCCTGCGCAATGGTCTGAAAGACACCACGCCTGGTTTGATTCTCAATCTGCTTTGCGGATCAGGGGTCAATGCCGTAGCCACTGCCGCCATGCAGATTCGCTCGGGTATGTCATCGGTGGTACTGGCCGGCGGTACCGATGCTCTATCGATGACACCCTATCTGAACTGGAGCAACCGTTGGGGCTGTCGCATGGGTCACATGGAACTTTGGGATGGTCTAGATATTCGCGATACCTATGCCCGTGCCTCAATGGGTGAGACCGCCGAAAACTTGCGCGAAAAATACAATATAAGTAGAGAAGCCCAAGACGAGTTTGCTTTGCGCAGTCAAACTTTGGCGGCAAAAGCCATGGAAAGCGGACGTCTGCGGGAAGAAATTGTCGGGGTGGAAGTGCCCGGTAAAAAAGGCAACACCATTATCGAGAAAGATGAGCATGCTAGACCGGAGACGACCCTGGAAGGCTTGGCTAAGCTCAAGCCTGTCTTTAGACAGGGTGGTACCGTTACTGCCGGCAATGCTTGCGGTATCGTGGACGGTGCGGCAGCTCTGGTCGTTACTTCGGCTAAGAAAGCCGAAGCATTGTCTCTGTCGCCCATGATGCGGGTGGTTTCTTGGGCTGTTGCCGGTGTGCCGCCAGAGATTATGGGTATTGGTCCTGTGCCTGCCATACCGATGGCTCTTGAGAAAGCCGGACTGAAAATGGAGCAGATTGATTTGTTCGAGATCAATGAAGCTTTTGCCGTGCAGTATCTTGCCTGCGAGAAAGAATTGCATCTACCTCGCGAAAAAGTGAACGTCAACGGTGGTGCCATTGCCCTTGGTCATCCCTTTGGTGCTACCGGCGCCAGGCTTTTGCTCTCTATCGGTATCGAACTGCAAAAACGCAAATTGCGCTATGGTTGCGTCAGTCTCTGCGTCGGCGGCGGCATGGGCATAGCCATGATTGTAGAGAGAATTTAGTAAGTAGAGAGAATTTAGCAGAAAGATTTAGTTGGGCAGCGAGTTTAGATATGAGAGATTCGCCAGAGGAAAGAGAGCGCAAGCGCATATTAGAGACGCTGAAGGGGACTCTCTTTCCTTGTGTGCGGGCGAAAGTTACTTTTGACCGCAAAAATGCCGATATTTATGAGTGGAAGCCACTGGGCCGCTCTAACGCCTCGCGCGGTTATAACGGCAAGCTGGTCTATCTGCCCCTGGCTGAACAACTCGGTGTCGGTCTTTTATATGACCAAGGCGATACTTTTGCTCATGTGCGTGATGTCGAGCTTGGCCAATGGAATCTGACGATTAAGGCGGCTATGGATGTAGCCGTGACCAATCTCAAGAAGATCTCGCCCCCAGATTTTAGACGCATCGAAGATGGTATCAATCTTTTTGTCGCCGCCTGGCCCGATGAGCATACTTCAGCAAGACTTTTGGTGCCTGAAATATTTGCCGGTAGCCCCGGCGGCATTAAAGGACCCTTGGTAGTCATCGCCCCTTCTGCCGATCGCATTTTGCTTTGTGACGCCTTTGATATTTCGGCGATGATGCTTATGTTTGAGATTGCCGCCTCGCTCTGGCAAGCACCGCGGCCGATACCAATGCTGCCCTTGCTTTTTCGCTCCGGCACCTGGGATATTCTCAAGTTGCCACCCGATCATCCCTGTTACTACGATCTGAAGTTGTTTAGTCTAGCTGCTTTAAACTTGATGTATCAGCAGGAGTCTGAGCGCATTGCCATAGAAACAAATGACAGTGTCTTCTCACCCAGTCTAGAGCTTGTGCAAGACTTTGACGAAGGGCGTCTATATACAAAGGTGATTGTTCCTGAAGGGCGGCGCAGTATCTTGCCTCTTGCCGAGTATCTAGAGTTTTTCAGAGAAGGGGCGGAAGGGCAGTATGAAAGTCTGGCGGTTGTCAGCCTGAACCGCGCCAGGGCTGGTCTCGGGGCGCGAATGGAAGTGGATGAAAATTTCCCGCCGCGCATTATTTTGCATTCTTTTCCAGATAAGAAACAGTTGTCTGAACTTGGCTTTGAAAAGCCTAGCACTCTGCCTGTCTATGTGCCGCCGCCAGAGCCAGCGCCTGTAGCTGATGAAGTTCCAGAAGAAGATGATGACGCCGAAGATAATGTTGAAGAATCTAAAGACTTGGCTGAAGTGGCAGAGTCAGAAATAAAAACTGAATTGTCCTAGTTTAGTTGGCGAGATTCTACTGAGCCAAAGGGCTCCTATTTATTCAGCAAAGCAACGTCCTTCTGACAAGATTTCGTAGTCAACGACCCGATCTTCAATAAATTCCCAGAAACTACGATACACCTGACGCGAGCCGAATTCGCCGCATTCAAACATAAAGACCGGTGGATCGTCAGAGCTATCATCGGCTTCAAAATAGTAGAAATTCTCCCAACCCCTTTCTGCAAACACGAATGACTTTGCTGTAAGCTGGCAATACTCTGCATAAGAAGGATGCTGGGCTTGATCAAACAGTTGGTCAAATTCGAAAGAAATATGATCAGATGACATGAAACTCCCGAAGCCTTTGCCGAGTGTTCTTAAGAAATCTCGATAAACTGCCGGAAGTGAAAGGTTGAAATGTTTTTCTAGTTTGCAGATTTCCTCTTCGCTGCAGCCCTGTAGGGAGCAATTTTTGAATTCTGGAATTTTCGTAAGTCTTTCGATTAAGTCTTCTGCTTTCGGCCATGGTCTGATCGGTTTTGGTATGTAAAGGGGTTCCAATCGTTCAAGGTAAAAGTTTAGATTTCTAGCTAAATCTATAGGTGCATCGTGAAACCTGTTTGGCCGGTTGATATCGCCCCCGTGTTTTAAGAGCAACTCAACCAGTTTTTCGTTTTTTCTTGTAATTGCATAGTGGAGTGGTGTATTTCCTTCGATGTTGTTCTTATTTGTGTCTGCTCCGGCTTCCAGCAAGAGTGTCACTATTGGAAGCGTCTGATTCCAGCACGCTTCAATTAGCGCTGTAGTATCGCTACGTTTTTGTAAATCGATATCGGCGCCCTTCTTGAGCAGATACCTGATTACCTGGAGCGCTTCTTCAATCTCATCAGTATCACTTACCTGAGAGCAAAGACCGACAAGAGCAGCTGCGCCTGACTGGGGATCTTTATTGATTGGCTCGCCCAGTTCGTACCAAAAATCCAGGGTCTCAATATTTCGAATGTATCGAGCGCAGTGTAGGAAACCATTTAGCCCGTGTTTACAGTATATGTCGAGTCTTGCGCCGGCACCCACAAGAGTTTCCAAGGCTTTTCTAGAACTGGCCTCAAATGCCGGAGGGTATCCTCTTTCATCTAAGGCGTTTACGTCCGCTCCGGCATTGAGCAGTATATTTATCGATTCGATATTGTTGTCTTCAACAGCAGCATGCAGAGGAGTTTGACCCAGGAAAGCCTTCACATGAACTAGATGGGGATCTTGCTCTATGAGGCACTTGAGTCTTTCCGGCTCGCCTCTTGCCGCTTCGTGCACCGGCTGGTCTTTATAAGCCATTGGTTTGCTACCCTCAACAAAATTTGCCCAGCTGCCTTGCTTTTGTTCATAGTACATCAATTTTGTAGTCGGTCTCTCTCTTACCGCTATCTTTGCCTTAGTGTGCAAGCTACAATTAGCTCTAGTTTTGTTCTTACTGCAAAGTAAAAAGTCAGGCAGAGCATTGACAAGTACCGGCTTTCTTTGTCTATAGCTTGGTAATTATGTGGAAACTACAGCTGATGAAAACTATCAATTATCGCGGTGGAGTTGTCACCTTTCAAATTCCATCTCACTGGATAGAAGAATACGGAGAAGCTGGCGGCGGGTTATTCTACGACAGTTCCCAAGATTCGGGGGCCTTACGTTTGAGTGTGCTCTCTTTTAGCGCCAAAGAGCCATTTAACCAGTTTTCTGGTAAGCCCTCTGCCAGGAACGAGGCAGTACATGCTCTCGAGACACTATCCATTCCTGAAGAGGCTTGCCTGATATCTCCAATTGAGGCTCTTCCAGATGGAACTTCAGCAATAGTGAGTTATAGCAAAACCGAAAGAGAAGACGACGATGACCTAAAGATCTGGTTCTGGCAGATTGCTCATATCTCGCCTCCAAACAAAATCGATTTTGCCATCTTTAGTTATGCCGCCTTGGCTTGCGCTGAAGATAGTCCAACAATAAAGGCTGAACTGGCTGTGCTTAATGAAAACTTGCGAAAATGTCGGTTCTATAAGTAAAGGGCAACAGTCGCCCGCCCGCTTTTAAGATAGCCAATTAACTATCTACTTGCTTCTTGCATCAAACCTGCTGCTAGTAAAATCGCCAATAGACTGATTACACCGGCGATAAGCCCGACTATATGTTTCCATGTCAGGCTGAAACCTTTATTAGTTCGCTCCGGACGAAACTGCCGATTGAGACGATTGATTTCAGACTGAATGAAACCCAAGATGACAATGCCGGCTATTTCAGCGCCGAGCCCAACTATTGTGCCCAATGGTTCTGATATTTTGTCGCTCAATCTTTGCACTACTGCCGTAGCAAAGAAAATTATGGCAAGTGGAATTCTCGGCAGCGGCAGGCGCAGCCTGTCACCCAACTTTCCCGCTACCATTTCGTAATATTCAATCAGTCCGTTAAGGGCAATGGGCAAAAACAGTGTCGAAACAATCGCGCCAAAGCGCGGATGCTTGAAATATAGAAAGGTATTTCTGAATTGATAGAAGCCCCAGAAAAGCTGGTAAAGTCCAAGCGTGACTATGTTCAAGATGATAAAGGCTTTTAAGTCGATTTCAGCGCCCAGTGAATTGGCAGGATCTTCTAAGTGTTCAGTGATTCTTTTCTCTATTTCTGCTTTTGCTGTCATGTGTCCCTGCTGCTGAGATTTGCTTTGTAACCGATATGTGTGACATTCTAGCGCATATCATATCTTGAATTGCCATCAGCTTTTGACGCAAACGTAAAGAGCGGTAGTAATTTTAGGTCTACCACCGCGTTGCCCAAGGTTCAGGTGCAATCTCTTGGTAGAGATTAGTTCTTAGATCGATTAGTTCCAACGAGTCAATCAGGTTTTTCGAGCGAAAAATCTTGCCTTGTTTAGCAAATAACAGATCGCCGTTACTGTCCCAGTCTGCCCAGTCTAGCCGACCAAGCTCTTTTAAAATTGTGCCGCTGCTTGCTTCGATTTGATATTCAACTATATACCAAGGATTATTTGGCTCGGCGATGCCGCAGATGCTCATCTTGAGCTGGTCGCCGTTGTTGCGCTTGCTAGCCTCGGCAGGGCGGGTTTTGCTATATGTTATCGGCAGATTGAAATGAAAGAGCGGCTCTGTTTTCTCTTTTGCATTACACTCTTCCTTTTCTATAGGCTGCCAGCCGTCTCGCAGAAGGCGCAGATGATAAATGGGAAAGTCTTCACCACAACCGGCTTGTTCATTTGTGCGCCCTATCTTGAAATGTTTTGGCAGCGAATTTTTCTCAGCTAGGTCCATTTGATGCGCTGGGTGATTCAAGTGAATTTCTCTCTCTTGAACAAAGAGTCCGCCACCACCCCAGCAGTCACCTTTGGGCCATAGTGCCAGGGCTGATAGAAAGGGCGGACGACTTACTGCTGTCCATGCATAAAGAGGTGGTTTATGGCTAGCGGCAAAGTAAAGCAGATATTTGCCCGATGGAGAGAGGTCGCAGCGCCTTTCATAAATGCGTCCCTTGAACCATTGGCCTGACGCAAACTTGTCTTCGTCTCTCTGCCAGCTCACTAATTGCACTCGCTTGGAGGGACCACGTCTAATAATCACTGCGTCGCTTGAATCTCTAGCAAGCAGAACATAGAGGCGGCAATTGGAACGGGGCTGGTGCATGCGCTAGATGCCTTAAAAGAAGCGAGAGTCGCAGAGTCGAACACCTTAGTTTATCTGGTGTTTTCGTCTTTGCGGGTGAATGTCTTGTTCCGCCTCGTCTCTTCCTACAGCCTGTGCCATGGCGTTCAGAAAGATGGAGCTGAGCAGATTAGAAGCTAGAAAGAGAAAAGAAAAAATTACTGCCGCAAAGTACTTGCGCAGGTTCATTTTGTATTTATTCAGATTGACCGATGGGCGCAGCTCTTCGTTAATTCTATTGATTTCCAGTTGCACAAAGACAAGCATAAAAAGTTGCACAAAGCCGCAGCATACCCACACTGTTAGGCGAAGCGAGGAAGAGATGGCGTTGTCCATGAGCACTGAATAGATATTGACTGCCAAGCTGAGCAGATAGCAGAAAGCAATTAGATTCTTAGGAATTTTGAGAGCGCTGCCCAGCTGCTTTGCTGCTTCTTCTAAATAGTTGAGCAAGGTAATTAGGGTGATGGGCAGAAAGAGACATTTGACAAAAGCTATCAACTTGGGATGTTTTTTGTAATGTTGATCTTTTTGGAAATTATGATAAGCCCAGACCTGGGTAAAGGCGCCTAGGGTTATGAGGTTGAGAATGATAAAGGCTTTGGGAGAGATGGGCATCCCGACAGCTGCTTTCTCGTTTTTCAAATAAGCAGCGATTCTGTCTTTATAGCTTTGCATTGGGTTAGTCCAGTTCTCCTTCAAATTTGCTTTCTTTCAAATCAATCTTTGAGAAACTCAAACTCGTATGGTTCAGCCGCTGGTTCGCTGCTTTCTTTAGGGGCAATATGTATGCTGTCGAGAGTGTGCATGATATAGCTTGCTAAAGACATTATGCGAGCTGTTTGCTGAATGGCGATAGGTGCGTTCTCTGGAATTCCTTTATAACGTTTGAAGAATCCGGCGATGATATCGGCTATGCCTTCGTTTTCAATAGGCGGGTTTTCCGGGCTGGCTAAAATACCTTCTTCCGCGTCAAAGGCTTTGCGTACTAATTCGGCGCCTGATTCTTTGATATTGCCGCTGGTGGCAAGTCTAATGGCGTCTTCCACTTCTTTCACTGCCAAGGCAATCGCTTTGCCGTGCTGTCCTAATTCAAACGGACGCCAGCAGGAATGATAAATTGCCGGATGAGACAAGGCGGCAAGAAAATCACCGCAAGGTGGTTCAGGTATTACTGCTGCCATTTTGCGAAAGCCGTTCAGTCGGTCGACGCGCCCATTCACTATCATTGGAAATTCGTCTAGGTCTCGCTCAAAATCGTTTGCCTTAAGGCTTGGTACGAAATATACATTCGAGGCAAAGTAAAGCTGAACAGATTCTGTTGAGAAGCAAGACTTGAGCATTTCGGAAGTCTCGAGCACCCAGCTCCAATTCTGGCGCTTCAAATCGTCCATCATTTGTGGCGAGTCTGCCTTGCGCGAAAGCAAGTTGCGACCTTTGGCAATGGCTTGATCTAGAGCTTGTTCTACGCGCTCTTTCGGCTGAGCGAGAGTGAGCCCGACAGCTGGTACCGGAGGCATTTGGTTTGGACCTGGCATAGTTTCACCTTCCTATATTATTCGGTGTGCTCTATGCAGATTTAGGGTTGGCTTCTGGCAACTTCTAAATCTGCTTTCCACTCTGGTTTGCTATTTATCGATATGGCTTCCGCATAGTCGGCTACTGCTTTATCTTTGTTGCCGCCAAGTAAGTAGGCTCTAGCTCGGAGAGCTAGTATTTCAGCATCAGAGCTGCTTGAATCGAGGGCGCGACTAAAGGCGCTTACTGCTCTTTCATAGTCGCCGGCTTTGAGAAATTCTTCTCCGGCGGCTCTATGCGCCAGCGTATTGCTAGGATTTTCTGCGGTGATTTTACTTAAAGTAGAAAGTCCCGCTTCAGTTTCTCCGGTCCTTAGTTTGCACAATGCCAAACCAAGCAAGGCATTTTCGTTGCCTGGTTCTATGGCATTGATAAGGGTGTAATCTAACTGCGCTTTCTTGAATTTTCCTTGGGCAAAATAGATAAATGCTCGGTCAAAGAGAGCCGGCAGGTGACGGGGACTCTTTTGTAAGACTTCGCTCAGCACTTGTAAGGCACTATCAGAGTCGCCCTTAAGATGATGCAAAAGTCCTTGCTTCTCTTGGGCGCTCAAGCTTTCAGGGGCTAGTTTTTGGGCTTGGTCTAGGGCTTTTTGCGCATCGTTGAGCTCGCCTTTGGCGACCGCTTCGTCAAAGCCTGCTTCTGCTTCTTCTAAGGTTTTGTAATTAGTATCAAGCTTTAGAAACGGCAGAGTTGGTGTCTTATTCGGTGTTGTATTTGGTGTCTTATTCGGTGCCGAAATTCTGCCTTCGCTGGTGGCATCCGCGGTATTGTAATTGGCCAAATCTCTGTCTTTATCTTTATCGCTGCGGGGCATGACCAGAAAAGCAGTTAAGCCGATGGTGAAACCGAGGGCGATACTGCCCACTAGAATGGCTGTGATTTTGCTGCGACGGCTTTCGAAAATGCCACCAAGGGCTGAGGGGCGCTCGAGGCTTCTCGATAGGCTGCGGGTTCGCCTTGCTCCTCTTGATTCTGCTTCTTCATCTTGGCGCTCGTCGCCTTTAGTGAAAGAACGAGGCAGTCGGCTTTTCCTTACTGCTGGTTCGCTTGGTTCTTCTGCAAGTGGGCGTTTGTTTTCGGTGATTGGTCGTTTGCTCTCTGTGGTGGCACGCGGTGTCGGAATGGCTGCTAAAGCTTCTTTTGAATAGGCTGCCGCATTTTCTTGAGACTGTATTTTCTGGTTGTTATCTTTTGAGGGCATGGTATTTTCTAGATCGGCGGGCGTCGCCAGCGAGCGTGGCAGCGGTGGCACCCTCGTCGCATCTAGACCGTCTAAGTTTTGCTCGTTTTGAAAGTTTTGCTCGTTTTGAACTTCTTGCAGATAAGCCTGAGGGCTTTGTCTGACTTCTTGGCTGTGCGGCGGCGTCTCTGGGCTTTGTCTAATTTCTGGAGAGGCTCGCTTGGGATAGGGCTCGTTTTGCGGGTCTAGGGACTTTGGCTGGGCTGCCTCTTGTTGTTTCCTTTGCACACCGGCTGCAGTCTCGATTTCTTCTGCCAAGTTGGCAATTTCTTTCACCGGCTCTGGCACTTCTTGCTTGTCATAGTCAGGCATCAGCCATTCTAGCTGCGTGATTTTTTTCACCCCAGGTTTATTAACACGGTCAGGCGGCGGGCTAGGAAAACCGGTTACAGAAAAGCGTTTTTCCATGGCGGAGCGATTGTCCTGGGCGCTTTGCTCTCCTCTCTCTTGTAAGGGTTCGAGAGAATCATCGTCTTCGTCGTGGTGATTTGCATTATTCACGATTGGCTTACTTTGCAGTTTTCAACTTTTGAATTGCGACAGAGTTCGGCGGCGTCATCGGCTGAATGGGCGAAAGACGTGCCAATAGCTGTGCTTCATTGCCGGTTGAGACTTTCTTGCTTTTGCTTTTGGCTAGGCTTGTTACTTGAATGGTGCCGCTATCTGAATTCACCGAGTTGCTCTGATCTAGTTCTTTGCCCGTTTTACGCTTGCCTTTGCGGCTCGGCTCTTTGCCTTTGTTGCTTTTGGCGCTTTGTCTTTTGCCGTGCAAGATTTCGTCCAATACTTTTTCGTCAACATCGCCATAGCTTGAGTATGCACGGCGACACTGGGCTTGCGGCACAGAGGCGACCAAGCAAGATAAGACCGAGCAAGAGATGAGAAGCAGAGCAAGGCTAAAACTTGCCGAACTCAGCTTTGCTTTTTTGCGGTTAGTGCCTTGAGTCATATGACATCTCTGCGGTGGGCCTTTTAGTTTTACCCAGTTTACCTGTTCTTTCATACGAAAAAAAACCGGCTTAGCGCCGGTTTTCTCAATTCTTTCAGAGGTCCTTAAGAGTATCTGGAGAGTTAGCTTTTGCTGTTCCAGATGGTGACATAACGATTTTGTTTGACCGCCTTGGGTTCTTGACCGGTGGTCGAATAAATATATTTGGGTGCTTGCTCGGGTTGGGCTTCGCTGGCATCGGCTTCTTCCACTAAGCGGTTGGTTGTGCCGGTGGGATGAGCCTGTTGGCTGCGACGCATCTCTGGCAATATAGAAGGAGCGTAAGCCGGAGGAGGCGGAACCAAGTATGCGTGTCCAGTTCTCGGGCGTGCTTTTCCTTTGCCCTTAGCTTGAGCATCCGGTTGAATGACCAAGTTGGAAGATACCGCCAAAAGTGCTGCGGTGGAAAATAGCAATGCCGAATGTTTGAGCATCAGACCCCCAATTAGCACCCAAAATCTGGATGCTTTTAATCTATGCCGTTGCAGGTACGTGTCTGGATCATACCACTTGCCCCGGGGCGTCAAACTTATAGCGGCTAATGTCTCGAAAATCCTATATTATTGATTGAACCACTTGTGCTGCTTGGGGTGGCGTCTGTCCTCTAGGGTCACGTTTTTACTGTCTTCCGGGTCCCAAGTGGCAACAGCCTGTCCCCACCAAGCTTTGGCGTCTGTAACAGTTTTATCGTTGGGGCGAGCGGCGCGTCTTCCCCCGTTTTGCAGCAGTTCCTGTTGCTTGCGCAGTGCTTCCTTGGTCTTTTCCATTTTGGCTTGTTCAATCAAAACCTGAAACTGTTCCTCTACTGTTGAAGGATTAGAACAACTTGGTTGGTCGCCATGTTCTTGCGCCAATCTGTCCAGGTTCTCGCGCCAGGGATTGACTTCGGGAGTTTCAACTTGCTGTTTTTTGGGGGCGCAGGACGAATGAATAAGGTGGCGAATTTGGTCAATAAAGTTTTGAAAGGAAATCATAGTAATTAGCTCCACGCTCTAAAGGCAGTATCTAAGGAAAAAATTTGTCGCACTCTTCGTGCTAAGTATTCCCGAGGGTTTTCGCCGGTAACGGCAGTATCCAAGAGGTTAAGCCGTGTAAACAATTAAAGCCCACGGCTTTTTGCTCGTGGGCTAATAACTGCTTAGCTTTTTACTTTAGGACGGCTGCCAAGAAGTGTGTTTCTTTGTAACTTCTCGATTTTGGCTGCTTAGCTTGCCATTTCCACGGCAGCGTCGACACCGGCCAGCACAAGAGTGGGTACTTGCTGTTCTACTTTAGGTAGGTCAAGACGCAGCTGGTATTCACCTGGTGGTTCAAAACAGTGAATGCAGCGGGCTTCGTATTGGGCGTCGCCCACCAAGATTTGTTCGCTTGAATGCACCAGGCGCTGGGTGCGGCAGGCAAAGTCTGAACCGCACTTGCGGCAGACAGCCAGAAGTTTATCAACGCGGTCGGCCATAGCCAAAAGCTCGGGCACTGGTCCGAAAGGCTTGCCGCGATAGTCGAGATCGAGACCGGAGGCAATGATTTTCTTTTTCTGGCGCAAGAGGGTCTGAATTACTTCCACTACGCCGTCGCCAAAGAATTGGCATTCATCTAAGCCAATAACCACGGCATGCGAAGAATACTTCAATATGTCTTTGCATTCTTCAACCACTATCGCTTGCGAGGTCATGCCGTTGCGCGACTCAACGTGGTTGGGTTTAGAACGCGTATCTGTTGCCGGTCTGAGAATGATGGTGGGCAAATAAGCCAGTCTGGCTCTTTCGATACGCCTGATCAGTTCGCTTGATTTTCCGGCGCTCATGCAGCCGACAATCATCTCAAAACGGTATCCGCTGAACATATTAGGTTTAGTCTCCCTGGGGTCAGTGAAGAGCCGCCCTGGCGGGCAAGATTTTTCTCAGCTCACTCGATTATGTGGATGCAAGGCCGTTAAGTGGATAGTGAGCGTTGCCATGCGGATATTAATGGTAACCAAATTTGAACGATTTGCCAGATCAAATCGCTTTCATAATTGCTTTTCTTATGTTCTGTTTTTATAGCTTGGGCTTATTGAGTCTTGCCTGTTTGTATATCTCGCTTTCGCTTGCCGACTTTGAAATGGGCACAGGCTGACGACAAGACACGCCGGAAGGCTGATGAGAACCGAAGATAAAATATTCTCAGAGGACAGTAGAAAAGATGTAGAAAACAAAGGTGGCACCACTAGTGGTGGCGCGGTGGTGCGCCGCTTTCGCTTTATCTTTTCTTACTGGTGTAAAGAATTATTCGATTAATGTAGGTGTAATTGCAGCTGCGCAGAGCGCCCTTGATGGCGTCACTACTTTCAAGCAAGGCTGTGCCGGCAAGGCTTGAGGCGGTGTTGTTCAGGGCTAGTCCGACCAGATTACCGGTGGCTTGCACACGCAGGCAAGCCAGCTTGAGGGCGGTGAGGCTGGCTCTCGCCTTTTCTTCGTCCGGTGCCAGGGCAAGCAGGCCTTTTACTTCCAGATCTGCCAGGACCTGGCACATTTGGTTGATATCGAGGGCTAGTTCTTGCAAACTTGATGAGGCTTTGAGCAGATCGGCATAATCAGCTTGAAAATAACTGCGTACCAAGAGAGACTGTGGCGTCGTGCTTTCGGCCGCCGGTGTGATGCCTAAACCAGTCAGCTTGGTTAGTTCTAGAAAATATTGCTTTTGAAAGGCGCTTTCTTCGCTGAGGCTCATCTCTAGCAGTTTGCTGCGGCTTTCTTTAAATTTGCGCATATTCCTTTCGGCTAGATTGCCGAACTGGCTGAATATTTCAGCAATTTGCAGGTCTTCAGGCGCTTCTCTGCCGCTTAAAAGTAATTCTTTCTCAAGGCTGAGCGACTGTCTCCGCAAGAGTCTTTCCAGGTCTAGCAGGGTGGCTTCGATATCTCTGAAGCTGTTAAAGACGGCTAACCGCAAGGCTAAATGAAAATAGTCGCTGCCCCTGAAATCGCAAATTGTCTGTCCAGCGGTCGGTGCGGAGCTCTCCTCAGCGCTTTTATCGGCTTCGCTATGCGCCTTCAAGCCAACAAGCTGTCGACTACGTCCGGTCATCACTTCGTTTAGGTTGTCGAATAGTGACTCTCCGCAAAGTGAGAGTCTCGGGTCGACCACTATTTCGGCGCTGTGCTGTCCGTTCAATAATTCGTCTAAGACCTGCAGGCGCAGGCTGATTAGCGAATTAACCGAATTAACCGAGTTATTAACCGATATCGGTTTAACTGAAACTCCGGCATTTACAGAAGTTTCGCCTGTAGATGATAGGCATCTAATAGTAAGTAGTTTAGCCTTTTGTACCAAACAAAGACTTTCTAAAAGCAGGGGGTGCAACTTGCTTTCCCCGTATTTGAAAGCGCCTGCCCGGGCGCGGCTCAACCAACGCGCCGTGCGTACCCCCCAGAGGGCTTGTTCCGGCACTTCCATCTGACCGAGATTGTCTTCTTCTATGCGAACTTCTATTTTTTTCACGGCGGGCTGGGTAATTTAATTTGAAAGATTGCAATAAAACCGGCATTTTTGCATACAGCGCTGTGATTTACACAAGAGCCGCTTAAGAAAGCTGTCAAAGTAATTTAATTTAGCTTTGTTTTGCAGTTTTATTCGCAGTTTTATTCGCAGCTCTATTTGCAGCTTTATTTGCAGCTCTATTTGCAGCTCTAGAGGTCCGAAATAGCTGCCAAAGTCTGTCTAGCCAGTTCTATAGCTTGGCTGGTGGTGTTGGCACCGGGGGCGGTGCCAAGATTGCCATTGCTTGCATTACCGGTGCTTGCATTACCGGTGTTTGCATTGCTATTGGCGCCATTTACTGCCGCTGCCGCTCGACCGGGGCTGTACTCTAGACCGGGCACCGCCAGTTTTAGAAATAGTCTCAAATGATATTGTGCTTTCAGGGCTTGACCTTGTCCAGCTAAGCTCAGACCCATCAGCAAAGACGAATTGATATCGGTGCCGCCATCTCTCTGATACTTTTCCACGGCCAGGGCGGCACCTTCATAATCGCCTTCGGCAAGCATGCACTTGGCCAGTCCTAGATAAGCCATGTTGTAACGCTTGTCTATTTCTAGGCTGCGTTCAAAATCAATGCGCGCTTCTTTGGCGTGACCGATGCGGCAGAGGCTGTTGCCCAGATTTATGCGTACTTCGGGCGAATCCATGCCCACTGAAGCAGCAAGCTTGAGTGAGGCGTTGTATTCTTCCACTGCTTCTGCGGCTCTGCCCATTTCATCAAGCACTGTGGCAAGCCAGAAATGCACAGATAGGTTGTTGGGGCGGGCCATGGCGAATTGTTTGAAGCTGTTCAAGGCCTCGGGCAATCTGCCTTGTTGATAGAAATTGCGTCCCTGATAGAGAAGCTCCAGCCCGTTACTTTCTGTATTGGCATGAGCCGGGGCGCTCTGCAAATTAGAGACAGGCGGTTGCGTGCTTGCTGGTGGTGTCTGTGCGGCAACCGACTGCACCGGCTCTAGAGCTGTGACCAGCAAGAGTAAAGCGAAAGGGATGAATGTTTTATACAGGGTATTTGTCACTGCCGTATTGAGACTGAACGTTACTAAGCGCGGTAACTATCCAGTTGCGATTGTATCTGATTAACGGCGGCATTGTCTCGTCATAGCATAATAGTGCGCCAAATTCGAGTAAGGCGAGAATACTCTCGGGTAGATTTTGGCTGGAGTGCAAAGTTAGATAGAGGGCGACGGCTGCATCTTTGATATAGGGCAGGGCACCAGCCGGGGTCTCGTAGAGCGCGGTTTGAAAGCCGCATTCTTGCAAAAGCAAATGAGCATCGTCCGGTTTGATTTTTGAGTTTTGTGCCGCCGTAAGAGCTTCGATCATAGGGCGGTGTTGCTGGGCGAGCACCGAGGCCACAGTCAGACCACATGCCATGATGCTCTGACCTGTGCGGCTTGTGGCTGCTAGATTGCTGGCAAAAATCAGAGGGGACAAGCTGGCGTAAGACAGTGTGCTGATCATTACTCTTGCTTTTGGCAGATCTGCTTTCGAGGGGTGTGCTTTGCTAGCAGTATTTTGGGTTTGCTTGGCAGCGTTGTTGTCACCGTCTAAAAGCGGCGCACAAAGCAAAACACCCGGGCAAGCCACTAATTGGGCTGCTTTCAGTGCTTCTGAGGCATCAGCCTGATTGGTCAATTACTTGTTTTCGCCTTTCTTATCAGTTTCTCTACCGGCAATTATAGGCTGGGTAAAGAGCGATTTGCCAGGGTGCAAGAGCTCGTTTTCGGCTGTTTTGCTGAGGTCGGTGATGCGGCCTTCAACCGGGCTGACCTTTAGCGGGTCGATGGTTTTGCCGCTTATATGTTCGCCTATAAGGTCTACTTGCGAATAAGGCAGCGCTGTGGCATTGACTTGTTTGTGCACATCATCGAGCGTGCGGTTGGGTCCAAAGATATTGAACTTGTACCATTTTTCAAGAGGGTGGAAGCGAGTGGCTATTGTGTAGGTACCGTCCGGTTTGACTGCCTCGAACTGACCTTGGGCATTGCGAATTTCTAGATTTACTACTCTGTCACCGGTGCTTGTCGGGGTTATCGGTGCTCTTGAAGCATCGAAGCTATAGCGCAGTCCGCTTGCTTGCACGAAGTTACCGGGCTCGTCCACCAACTCTGAGTGTGGTTCTTTAAACATAGCCTTGAATCTGTCTGCCAGGCTTGGTGGTTTGGTCATTGTCCGCTCGCGCAAACCATATTCGATGGCATTCTTTAGTTCGCTGCCTTTCAAGGTGACCATGACCAGCTCTTTTTGCTCGCCTTCACGCTTGCCGGCATTCATGACTATATTGGCTATGTCAAGGCGGGTGAGATTTTGACTGGCCGGCAGGTCGGCCCTGATGCCGCCTGAATGGACCATCACCGCCTGTGGTGCCTGGTCGCCTAGGCGTTTCTTGAGACCCTCATAGATCGAGTCGGCCATCAAGTTAGCCAGGGCGGTTTCTCTGTTGCGGCTATTGGCTACTTCATAGGTGTTTGCTGCAGAAGCTCCATAGCTTTGATCTTTGAGAGCTTTGATGTCGGTTAAATTGGCATCGAGGAATTGGCGAGTGGCTGGGTCTTCGGCAATGTCGGCGCTTACTTGGTGCAATCTGCCGGTGGTTTGATAGCGGTGGGCGGTGCCGTCCGGTCTGATTGCCTGGCGCATTTCACCAACCCAATTGCCGCTGTGTCCGGCTTGGGCGATAGGTATTTCGAAATTACCTGGTTGGCTTGATCTGACAAAGGGCAAGAGTGAAAGCGGGCTTGACTCGGGATTAGAGCCGCGGGCGCCGACCCAGAGCGGGCGAGGCAGGGCATCATGAGAATGCCCACCGAAAATGCCGGCTACTTTCAGATCTTTAGAAATTAGATGCTGAGCCAGCTTTATGTCTTCACCCAGACCAAGATGAGAGTGTATGTTGATTATCTTTACGCCTTGGGCATTCAGCTCTCTTATGGCTTTCTCTGCTGCCTGAGCGGCATCTATATATTTCAGTCCTTCGATGGCGCCTTCTTCGGTGGTAAGACCGATGGTGGCAACTTTATGTTCGACGCCGTCGGCTTTGACCGTGCGCACACTGTATGGTTTCAAGATGCGCTCATACTGCGGATAAGCCGAAACATCTAAGTTGGCGGCAAGCAAAGATACATCCGGATTTTTCTGCAAGAGCGGTTCCATGATGGCTGGATAGCGGGCGACGTCTCCTTTACCGCCCGGTGCATCATAGGCGTGGTTGCCCGGCACCAGTTCTTTGGCTCCGGCTTTGATCAAAATTTCGTTTTCAACCTTGCCGCCTTGGGTGAAGGCAAAGTTGACGCGACCCGATTCGATATCGCCGGGTACAAAGAAGCGTCCGTCCACACCGCGCTTAGCCGAGTCGTTTTGCAAGTCGCGCACCAAGGTGGTCAGGCGGGGCAGGGCTTCGGTGTTGCTATGGAAGTCATTGATGTGATAGTTGTCGAGGCGCAGCACATCTGTATCGGGATTGACCTTGGCTTTTACCTTGCCGTAAACGTCTTTATATCTTGCCGCGCCGGTACCAAGAAAGCCCAGTCCGCCGCCCATTACACTACCAAAGGCGGTATCAGAGGCAATTTGCCCGCTCGATTTCAGTAAACCGTCGATTGGCTTTTCCTTTATCTCTTGCCAGTTTTCGCTGACTCGATGCGGTGTGCTCCAAATAGCTGCACCAGCCGCACCGCCTGTCAGACCGCGCAGGGTGTTCGACTTAAAGCCGGCACTGAGCGATTCTTTGGCCAGTAAGTAACCTGTATGCTGAGCCACCGGCTGCGCCACCGAGGCCCCTAGTTCGTGGCGACCAAGGGCGGTGAAATATTGAGTAGAAACCAGTCTTTCTACTTTTGAGGCGCCTATGCCTGAAATGGCATCTACGGCGCCCCATACTAGGTCTTTGCTAGAAGCGGTATGCTCGCTCTTATCTAGAGTGGCATATTCCATGCCGGTTTTGCTGCCGTATTTGAGAATGCCTCCTGCGGCCATGGCAGCCGGCAGCGATAGGGCTCGGGCTAGAGGCGGCAAAGGCGCGCTGCGCAAGAGCGAGTAGCCCACCGTGCCGCCTATGCCGGCGGTCAATGAACTGCCGACTTCGATGGCTGCATGGGTGAAACCAGACTTTTGATTGTCTTTTGTGGCTTGGCTGAATTTGGTTTGTTCCAAGCTTTTCTTTGCTGATTCGGCGTTTTCAAGCTCAACGGCCGGTGTAAAAGCCAGTGTGCCTGCCTTTAATTTGTCGGTCGGTTGCGATAACGACAAAAGGTCGAGGCGGTTTGCGCCTTCTAAAGACGCCCCGGTTTGCCTTCCCTGGTCTATGGGCTGGGCTTTTTTCTCGTGCGCTGCTGCGTCATTGAATGAAACCAAAACTAGTTGACCCCTTGCCGAACACGCCTGTTGAGCAATTGCCTTCTCTTGGCAACCCGGGGCTAGATTAACGTTTTATAGTCTTTTTAGTAAGGTAAGATTCCCTATCCGACTACGTGATTTCCCCAATATGAGCGACCGTAAAGAAGCTAAAGAGATTTTAATAGAAGGGCTGCCTGTGGTTTGCGCCCGCTGTCGGGTTGCCATCTGTTTGAGGCAGCAGGTACTTAATTTGGCTTTGGGCGAAGACGAGACTTTGCTGTGTTTGCCCTGTCTTGCCCAAGAGAACGAGAGCAGTGCCGAAGACCTGCTGGTCAAGCTTTCGCAGTATATTCAAGGGCGCGAATGTTTTCACAAAGAGTGGATTCGTTACTGCGACAGAAGCTATTGTCCTAACCCCGGCGGCTGCTTGCCTGCAGTATGCTTTGGCCCAGGTCTTTAAGAGAACCTGAAAAGTAAATGACCAAATAAAGAACTGACTAAAGCAAAAAATGGAAGAACTAGATTTGCGAGGGGTGAAATGCCCCATGAACTTTGTGAAGACTCGCCTGAAACTCGACAAGATGGAACCAGGCGCTCTTCTGTGCGTCTACTTAGATCCCGGTGAGCCGGTGGAAAGTGTTTCAGAGTCGGTAAAGAGTGAAGGACACTTGATTGAGAGCACTGAAGAACAAACCGATAAGAGTTTTAGAGTGCTCATTAAGCGCGCCTAGGCTAATACTTGGCCTCTGGGGTTACAATTGGGTCTCAATTTGGTGGTAGAGATGACCTTGGAAAAAGAGAGAAATAAATCAGCTTTGCTTGTACTGGCGCTTGTAGCCGGTCTGGTGCTGGGCGAAGAGGCAAGGGCTCAAAGCACCCATCATGCCCAAACCAAGGCTGGTGCTGTAGTTGCAAAGCCAACAGCGGAAGAGATTGCCGCCCTCAAAGCAAAAGTTGAGTCTGAACCAGGCGATGCCAAATTGCGCTTCAGTCTGGCTGAAGCTTTGCGCCGCTCTGGGCAAATGAAAGAAGCTGCCCGCGAGTATTTGCAAGTGACTGAGAGCGAGCCGACTTTCTATCATGCTTACCACCAGATTGCCGTCATTGCCAGCGATAAGCATATTGTCGATGAAGCTTTAGGTCGTCTCAATTATCTAAAAGATGAAAGGCCAAAAGATCTGCTTTTGCGTGTGGCGCTTTCTGAGCTTTATGAAAAGAAAGGTGATTACTTCGAGGCGGCCAAGGTCTTGATAGATATGGTCTACAACAACGAAGTGCCCGAAAAATACTCTCAAAAGGTAAGCAACCGCATTAGACTGATGCAGGCTAAGGCTAAAGATTCGCACGCTCTCGACAAACAGTCGCATATCACCGATGAACAAATGGAAACTGCGCCGCCGCCCTTGCCCGAGACCACTCTAAACCGAGACCTTTCTATTTCTAAGGTGAAAGAGCCTAGAGTTATGCAAGGATTTGGTCATGCCACCTTACTTCCTTAAGTTTGCTTGTAGTGTGCTCAATATGCAGCATGCCCAGCATGATGAGATATAAATGAAAAAATACTCTGTCCTTGCCTCGATTTCAGTAATTTCTGTTTTTCTTTTGAGCGGTTGCAGCGGTCAGGTTCAGACCGAGGGTATGCATCTCACTCAGGTGCAGAAAGGCGAGCAACAAGCCACTAGTCCTTCACTATTTCAGGTCAATATGGCCATGGAAGAAGAGGTCTCGACCAAATGTGTGGAAGCCTGGCGCCAGGCTCTCAAAGGTGATGAGAAGGGCGCAGTAGCCAAGTTGGAAGACTTGCAAAAACGCTATCCGGCAGTGCAGACCATAGAGCTTATGCTCGGTCAGGTCAAAGATCATTTCGGCAAAAAAGAAGAAGCCCTGGTGCATTTTCGCAAGGCGGCGGCGGGTAACGAATACAGCATGATGCACCGTTATCGCTTGGCTGATGCCCTGCGCGAAACCGGTCGTTTTGACGAGGCGATTCCGCTCTATCGCAAGCTAATTGAAAAGAGCGGCGGCGATGATATTTTTCGCGAACCGTTTGATTTTGGCTTGGCTTATTGTCTTTTGTGCCAAGACAAAAACTCTGCCGAAGGGCAGAAATTGCTTGAATCTTGCTTGAAGATACGCCCTGATCACAAAGAAGCTTTGGAGTTTAAGAAGGCGCTGGCGGAAGGCAAACAAGCCAAGCCGGCAGCTAAGAGTAAAGAGGGAAAATAACTGGTCTTTCGGTAAGACTTGCTACCCTGCACGATTAGAGTAGCCCTTTTCTTTTGCTGTAGCGGCAATTGCGCTTTGCTTAGTTTTGACTAAGATCTGCATGTCAGGCTGATTCTTAAGAAATTTGGAAGTACAATGTCGATATCAAATAGATAGGCGAAGTTCAACGCGGCTTCAGCCGGTCTTATCATTTAAATTTTTGCTTTGCAAAAAGCGACAAGAAAACGAGGTTGGTCATGGCAAAAGAAGCTACCAAAGTCAAAGAAGAGAACCCGGTGCAAGAAATAAATATCGACGGTTTCGACTATGTCGAGTTTTATGTGGGCAATGCCCTGCAAGCCTGTTACTACTATAACCGTGGCTTCGGCTTCGATATCGTCGGTTATCGAGGTCTTGAGACCGGCAGCCGCGATATGGTCTCTTATGTGCTTGAACAAGACCATGTCAAAATTGTTCTCACCGGTTCGATGAATGCTTCTACTGAAGTCGCCGAGCACGTCAAAGAACACGGCGACGGTGTGAAAAGCATCGGCATGCGTGTCAGAGATGTAAAAGCCTCGTATGAAACCGCTGTCTCTCGCGGTGCCAAGAGCATTTATGCCCCCAAAGTAGTGGAAGATGAGCACGGCACCTATGTTTCGGCTGCTGTTGCTACTTATGGCGACACCATCCACACTTTCATAGACAGAAGCAACTATAAAGGTTTCGCACCTGGCTTCAAGACTATCCTTGGTAAGAGCGGCAACAGCACCGGCTTGGTTCATATCGATCACATCGTCGGTAATGTCGAGGCCGACAATTTGCAAAAGTGGGTCGACTTCTACAGTCAGATTTTCGGCTTCCATATCTTCCAATATTTCGATGCCGAAGATATCAGCACCAAATATTCAGCGCTTGTCTCAAAAGTAATGGCAAACAAGAGCGGCACAATTAAGATGCCTATCAACGAGCCTTACGAGCAAGGTCTGCGCAAGTCTCAAATTCAAGAATATATTGACTATTACAATGCGCCCGGCGTGCAGCATATTGCCATCACCACCCGCGATATCATCAAAACGGTGGGCGAGTTGCGCAAGCGCGGCATAGAATTTTTGACCGTGCCCATGACCTATTATGAAACTCTGAAAGAAAGAGTGGGCGAGATTGATGAAGACATCAACGAACTAGCAAAGTTGGGTATTCTTGTCGACCGCGAATCGGAAGGCTATTTGCTGCAGATTTTCACCAAGCCGGTGCAAGATAGACCGACACTCTTCTTTGAAATCATTCAACGCAAGGGTGCCACAGGTTTCGGTAAAGGTAATTTCATGGCTCTCTTTGAATCGATTGAAAGAGAACAAGCACAAAGAGGCAATCTCTAAAGAGAGCATCTTCAAAGCTAAATCGAGAGAGCGCTCCATCAGGGGCGCTCTCTTTTATTGTTGTTGAAAATACAAGAAGAGAGAGCGAAGCTCTCTTTGATTCACAAAATACAAGAAGAGAGAGCCCTAGGGCTCTCTCTTCTTTGGGATTTCAGGTGCTGCTGGAAATTACTTGGTGTAAGTAATGGTGCAGGCGGTTTCGGTCATTTCAAGCTTGGCGGTGTAGCCGAGTTTGGTAGCCATGGTGGTTACGCAGGTTTCCCAACCTTTGGCCATTTCATCTTGCTGCTCTTTGGTCATTGTGGTGACTTTGTTCATAGCTTCCCACATGCCGCAGGAAAGATAGGTCATGCCGGCTTCTTTCTCGTCGCCCCAGATTTCAATTTTGCTGCCGAAAACATTGGTTTCGAATTCAGCTGTGGCTTTGACGAGTTCATAAGGGGTTTTGATACCGAGGGTGTGAAGATGGGCAAGTTTTTTGGCTTGCATAGCGGAGCGAAACTCTTCTACAGCCTTTACGCCGTACTGGGGAAGAATGCTCATGATGGTGGCAAATTGAGTGCCGATTTCGCGAGCTGCTTCTTGTTGAACTTGAGCGAGATTCCAGGTGGCTTCAACGACTGTTTTTTTGATTGCTGTGGTTTGCATTATTCGACTCCGAGGAGTGGTGTGTGACAAATGCAATAGTAATGCCGTTTTTGCTAAGTTTAGCTGGTTTTAAGATCTGATTAGGTTTTTCTCTTGGCAAGTTTGTTCCGGCTTGCTTTGCGGGTTTTGAAAGAATCGCGAAAGCAGATTTAGAGCCTCAACAGATAGCTGTAGCTCTGCTTACTCAAATCGAGTTTTGACACAAAGCAAGTCTTTAGTGCCTACCTATGAGGTTGACCATGGCATAGGCGATACAAGCCAAAGCAAGCAGCATGGCAATCTTTAGCTGGGGCGGTAGTCTCTTTTCATGCCCCTTGGCTAACTGAGCGTTTTCAATGTTTATTGAACCTTTGGCTAAGGCTAAATCTTGCAGGAGTTCATCGACACTCTCATAGCGCTCTTCTTTTTTCCTTTTGAGAGTGCGGCGGAAAATGCTTTTCACGTGGCTCGTGAAAGGCATGGCTTCAAAGGGCGGATGCTTGCCGGCCAGCTTACTTAAGATGATCGCTTCGGCCGTTGCTTCTTGAAAGGGCGGATTGCCGGTTACTAAATAGTACAAGAGGGAACCTAAGGCATAAATATCGCTTGCCTTGCCGCCTACCTTGCCCTGACACTGCTCTGGGCTCATAAAAGAAGGTGAGCCAATCAGCTCTGTGTTTTCGGTGCTATGAACAGCGAAGTCAATTAGCTTTAGTACCGGAGCTTCGGCTTCTCTTGTTTCGCAGATGATAATATTGCCTGGATTTATGTCACCATGGGTGATACCGCAGTCGTGGGCGGCTTTGATCACCGAAGCTATTTCGGTGAGGAAGAGTACGGCTTCGCCTTCGTCTAGGCGCCCCTTTAGCAAGATTAGATCGGTTAGGGTCTGCCCTTGTATATAGGGCATGACGGCATAGTGTAATTTTGCCGGTTCATCAAAACCAAATTCGATGAGGGGCACGATGCGCTTATCTAGGTCGGCATTGCTGCTCGCCAAATTTTGAGCCTTTTCAAAGTCTAGATTGAGCTTGGGCAGATAAAGCTTGACCGCCACAAGTTTTTGATCTTCAAGACATTCTGCCTTATAGACTACGCTCAAGCCCCCGCGCCCAATTCGCTCAAGAATGCGATAACGCCCGGCGAAAGTTTGCCCCTCGTTGATACGCAGACGCGAACTAGCTTTCTTCATCGAGTTTGTCAGAGACCCTGCCTCGGTGCCACCGGCTGTACCGAAAGTACGGGTGGGCTACCCAGCCACTGTTTGCTCCAGAGAATTGGTGTTTGCAGGCTGGCTCGATCTCGTAAGACTTCTTTCTGCACATCGTCTTTCATTTGTTCAAAAGCTTCAGTCACCGGGCGAGGTGCCTCGCTCAGGGCTTCTATCAGTTTACGGGTGAAGACGCTATTGGGATAATTCTTTGACTCCCAGCTTACTTGATCTTTGCTGGATGAGCAGATGACAAGCTGTCCTTCGCCGATTTTTAGAGTCTCGGGCGTATTGGCCGGCTGCTTGATCAAGCCTTTGGCGCCGGAAGCGGCTGCACTGTGGCAGACATCTAGAATCAAGACGACTCTATTTGAATGAACTTGCTCTTTCACCATTTTGCTGAGCCACTGCATGGGAATGCCGGTGGAGACCAAGCTGTCTTTATTTGTATCATGGGCAACTAAGAAATTGACGCCGTCGGCGGCATCGTTTGAGGGTGAGCCATGGCTGGAAACATAGACTACGACAAGGTCGTCTGGGTTGGCTAGGCGCCCGAGCCAGTTCTCGCCCATGTTGCGAATGATACCGTCTCTAGTGGCGTTATCGTTTAAGAGCAATTTGACATGGTCTTTTTTAAAGCCGGCTTTCTGGGTGAGAAAATTAGCAAAGTCGGTGGCGTCTTTGGCGGCATACTTGAGATTGATGGATGAATCTCTAAAATTGCTGATGCCGACGACCAGAGCCCACTTGTCTGTAATTGGCTTGTTGGAACCAGCCTTGAGATCGAGCTTGACTGCTGTTTGTTCGCTTGCTCCCGGCATCTTTTCCAAGAGGGCGGCGGCACGATTTATATTTGCTCGTGCTTCCTCACCCTGGTTTAGCCGCTTTTGCAGCTCTGCCAAGTCTTGCAGATCTGCTATCAAGAGCGGGCTTTCGGCGCCGTGATTTTTCTCGATTTGACTGATTACAGATTTAAGCCGTTCGCAGGCTTTCTGGTTCTCGCCAAGGTCTTCTTCTAAATTGGCTAGCTCTCTTTGAATAGAAAGGCTGGCCAATGATTCTGCTGAGAAACAAACTTGAGCATTAGCCAGGGCGTCTTCTAGATAGGTTCTCGCTTTGTCGTTCATGCCGGCGAGGCGATAGATTCGCCCTGCCGTTCTTTCGATGTCGATGAAGTCTGGATTGGTCTTGGCGACGCTGTTGCGGGCGCTGTTCAGCGCCTCCTCGATTCTTTCAGTGGCTAGTTTAGGATTGTGAAAAGACTCGGCTTCGGCGATTTCTTTATAAAGCTTGGCGACAAAGATGTGACTGTTGCCCAATATGGCTTTCACTTTTAAGAGGGAAGAATTGAGCTTTTCTATGGCACTGTCATAATTGCCCAAGCGGCTTTCTATGCTGCCTTCGGTTACATCTGCGGCAATAGAATTGATTGTGTCGTTGCCGGCCAAAACCGCTTTATAAATGGCTTTCGCCTTTTCTAAGTGTTCCATGGCTTTGGTGTACTTACCGGCTTTGCTTTCAATGTCTGCCAAAGTAACCAAGGTGTCGGCATAGGTAAGCGACTCGGTACCGTTGGCTTTTTGGTCTATTTCTAGGGCAAAAGCAAGATACTTTTCGGCGGTTTCATAGTCTTGGTTTTTTACTGCTGTCTGGGCTAGACCATTTTTGTAGACCAAGGCAACATAGGGATGCTTTTCGCCGAAAATGGCTTTGGTGGCTAAGAGCGCCTGTTGGCAGAGTTCTTCCGATTGTTTGTAATTGCCTCTAAGCTCAGCTAATTTTGCGGCGTTACAGAGAGCATAAGGCAGGGCGATTGATTTCTTGCCCTTGGGCGTTTTGGCAATTTTGGCGGCGCGCTCAATCAGGGGCACCGCTTCGTCTTGCTTGCCCCAACCTAAATAGAGCGCAGCCAAGTTGTTTATGCTCAGCACGTTTTGCATAGACAGTGGTCCAAAACTGGAATCACCGATGCTAACGGCCTTGCTCAAAAGTGCCGAAGCTTCGGTGTAACGCCCGAGCGACTGGGCTTGCGAAGCATAGTTATTGAAGGCAAGCAGTCCTGCCTCGGTATAGATAAGCTTGTTTGCTTCTAAGAGAGCCATCAAGCTCTTATAGTGCTCTTCTGCTTCTTTGTAGCGACCAAGGGCGGTGAGAGTGCTGGCCACATTCAAGAGTGCCTTGGCTTGCAAAAAGGGTTGACCCTTTAGCTCTTTGGCTGTTTCCAGGGCTCTTTCGCTCACCGATAAAGCTGACTGATAGCTGCCCTTGTTATATTCAATTTGGGCTGTATCAAGCAGTGTGTTGACCAGGCTAACCTGGGCCAGCGCCGGTGCTTGCCCAGCTATCCATATATAGGAACTCAGGGCTGCACAAATAGATACACAAAAGGCGAGAGATTTGCCTCTTAACGCAATCTTTCGCCTTTTGAAAACTCTGTTCATTTACCTACTGGTTAGAGGATGTTCTTGAGAGCTTTGATGAGGAGTTCGTTTTCTTGCGGCAAGCCGATTGAAACTCTCCAGCAAGTGGGCAGTCCAAAGGCTGTCAGCGGTCTGATAGCGATGCCGTGGCGCAGAAGTCCTTCGTGTATACGAGCCACTTTCTCCTGGCTGCCCATTTCAATCATGATGAAATTGGAGTAGGAGGGGATGCGCTGCAAACCGAGCTTGTCGAATTCGCCGGTTAGGTAAGCCATGCCTTCTTCGTTGTTGAGTAGAGTATGTTCGAGATACTCGTCATCATGGAGAGCGGCAAGACCAGCTGACTGAGCGAGAATATTGGGCTCGAAGGGCAGCTTGATGCGGTTGACATAGTCAATCAAATATTCGTGACCGAGTCCATAACCCAATCTGATGCCGGCCATGCCATAGGCTTTGGCGAAAGTTCTCAGGGTCAAGACGTTGTCGAGGCGATAACGCATCGAATCGGGATATTCCGGGTTGTGAGCGGCGAATTCGTAATAGGCTTCGTCGAGTATGACGAGCACATGCTCGGGTACTTTGCGAATGAAGTTTTCGAATTCGGTGCGGGTGAAGATTGTGCCTGTGGGGTTATTGGGGTTGCACAGGTAGATTATTTTGGTCTTGGGTGTGACCGCGTCGGCGATGGCGTCGAGGTCGAAATGATAGTTTTTGAGCGGAACAGTATTGAGCTTGATGCCCTGGGCTTTGACCAGAACATAGAGTCCGATAAATGTACCTTGCGAAGTGAGCACTTCATCATCGTCGTGCAAGAAGGCACGGATGATATTGGCCATGGTCGACTCAGAGCCGCTGCCCAAGGCGATATTGTCCACCTTGGTGGCAAATCTTTCAGCCAGGGCTTCTCTTAGTTTGGTGCCGCAGAGGTCGGGATAGCGGTTGATCTCGGTGAGGTTGGCCTGTATGGCCGCCAGGGCTGATGGCGGCGGTCCCAGAGGGTTCTCGTTGGACGCCATGTTGACGAAGCGTTCAATACCAAGCTCTTTTTTCAGCTCTTCCGGTGGGCGACCGGGTTGATAGGGCTTGAGTGATTCTACGTGCGGCGGAACCAGGCGCTTAGGCACTTCCGGCTGCGAATCTGGGCTAAAGCGAATTGTGTTTTTGGGATCCGACACGAGGGCTAGTTGTTGAGACATCGAAGCTAATTGTTGGATGAATGTTGCCATGGCTTCCTTGTTCTTTCAAGAATTTGGTGGGATTTTGAAATTACTCTAGTTAGCGACTAACCCTGTTGGTTTGGTGCAAGGATAATTTCGCGAGAAGCATTAAACAAGCACCGGCTGATGAGAATTAGGAACGGCTTGTCATCCGACATCCGCTCTTAGCTCTCAGTTCGATATAAAAAGTATCACTTTAATGTCTTCACGACAAATTAATGACATAGCTTTTTAGCTTGGTTCAGAAAACTTTTAGATTTCCTTTGCGAATCCTGAAGCAAATTCGAAATCGACGTTTGACAACTTGAGTCTCAAGTTGGTTCTCAAGATGAGTCTGGCTTAAGGCGGACCTATATATAGATTTCTGTTGCGCAGATTTGCTCAGATTTGCACCCGATTTGCATAAGATGCTGCACAACTGCGGCAAGATATGCTAAATTACGAAAACTAGCCTGAAGTACGCGGGTGTAGTTCAATGGTAGAATGGCAGCCTTCCAAGCTGCACACGCGGGTTCGATTCCCGCTACCCGCTCCATTTTTCAAACTGAATATTCCAAGCAAAAGTCGCATTTCGGTTTAGTTGCGCTAAGATAGACCCATCTTGCATAACCAAGGCGTCTACCGATTGTCTTTTTTCGGTCGGGCGCAGACAGAAAGGACCTCAACTGTGGCTCAAGAACGTCTTAGTATTTCAGATGTGCTGGTCGCTAGAAAGCGGATCACCGGCTTTGTCACCAATACACCTTTGAGAAAAAGTCACTGGATGTCGGATGTTTCCACCGCCGAAGTGTGGATGAAGCTTGAGAATCTACAAGTCACCGGCAGCTTCAAATATCGCGGCGCCTTGAACGCCATGACTTTTGCTAAAGAGCGCGGCTTGACCAAGGTCTTTACTGCATCAGCCGGCAATCATGCCCTTGGTATGGCCGAGGCGGCCCGCACCACCGAGCGCGAGACCACTATCTGTTTACCCACCAATGTTTCGCCAATTAAAAAGGCAAAGCTAGAAATGTTCAGCGTCGGCATCACTCAGCATGGCGACGATATGGAACTGACCGAGCAATACGCTGCCCGTCTGGCTCAGGAAAAGAAAGGTCTTTATATCTCGCCCTATAACAACCGCGAAGTTATCGCCGGGCAGGGCACGGTCGGTTTGGAAATGTATGAGCTTGTGCCTAAGCTCTCTACAATAGTTGTCGCCGTCGGTGGTGGCGGTCTAATTTCTGGCATCGGCTTGGTAGCCAAGGTAATTAACCCGAAAGTCCGCATCGTTGGCGTGGTGCCGGCGGCATCGCCTTCGATGCGCACAGCGGTGCAGTCTGGTCATGTTGTCAGAGTTATGCAACACGACACTATTGCCGATGGTATCGCCGGTAATATCGATCCTGAGACCATTACTTTCCCCCTCGTACAAGAAGTTGTCGACGAATGGGTGACAGTGGAAGAGCGTGATATCAGACAAGCCGTCTTTGATTTCCTCGAACACGAAGGCATGCTCATTGAAGGCGCCGCCGCCTGCGCCATCGCAGCTATTTCCAGTAAGTATGTTGAATTTAAGCCCCGTGAGCGCGTCGGTGTAGTCGTCTGCGGCGGCAATATAGATCGCAGCACTTGGCGCGAGATAGTCGGCGAGCAGTTGCTTTCGGCGGGTAAAGTTTAGCCCCTTTTGCTTGCCATAAAATAATAGTTGTACTCTTTGGGATGCGGTTTTTTGCTGCGTCCAATTTGGCAGATGCGTTCAGCGGCGATTCTTGCTCCGACGATGTTTCGAGCGGCAGGTCCTAGTTCCAACTCGGCAAGCGGACCGCTGACAAAAAGACCTTTGTCTGCTCGCAAGAAATAATCAATTTCTGGAATACCGCATGGTGTAGCCTTTAGATTGAGAGCCTGCATAGAGTCTCGCACAAAATCGCTGGTTGAGTTCTCAGCAAATCCTGTGGCTAATACCAAGAGGTCGCATGGCAGTTTTTTACCGCAGACCAAGTTGAGCAAGTGCTCATGGTGGTCGAAGCAGCTAACCTCCCCGAGATGGCAGCGCAATTGCCCTAGATCTAGAGCTGCATCTAATTGTTTGGCGATGTCTGAGGGAAAACTGCCTTTATGGCGAGCCCCCTCTACAATTCTGCGTCGATGCGTTAAGTTCTTAGTCTGTCTTAAAAGACTTAGGCAGCGCGTTGAAAGCCAACAAGGATCTGCATCGAATTGATATGTTTGAAGCGGATAGCGATGCAATAAGACTACTTTGCCCGGATGTTTTTCTGACAAAGAGAGCGCTGCCTGCACGGCGCTGATGCCACCGCCGATAATGACAATATGGCCGTCGTTTACTGTTTTACAAATGGTCTGATAGCGTTTGTCAAAGAGATGAACAATGGGAGCACTCTCGATTTTGCAAGAAAGTCTTGCCCAAGCCGGGATGGCTAAGCGATTGGCTTGTCCGGTGCAGATAATGACATTTTTGGCGCTAAGCACTAAGTCTGGATCGTCAGTCTTGAGTAGATAGTTTTCTTTATGCTTGCTTAGAACTTTTGCCGCACCAATAATGCGCAGAGATTCCAATTGATTGCGATCGATAAGTTCTAGCGCATGACTATTGAAGGAGCGCAAGGAGGGCCTGTCGTACTTTGAATACAGGTCGGTATCTGGAATGTTGTTGTCATGGGACCATTTGCGTAAAGCTTGCCCACCCACATCTAGGTTGTGTTCAACAGGTGAGCGCAAGTACTTCATAGCTACAGCATCGGTTTGCTGTAGCCAGTTGGCAAGCGGCTTCGCTTGGTTATCTAAGACAGCCAACTTATCGCGGTCTACGCCTTTGCGCTTGAGTAAATAGTTGGACAAAAAGGTACCGTGGATGCCGCCACCCACGATAAGCCAGTCAAGAAGCATGACCATTGCCTCAATTGAATTTTGTACTGATTTAACGAGAATGATAGCGCAATATCAGCAATTTTCTCAAGGGCGTTATTCTGCCTCTTTATTTTCTGAAACCGCTTAGCCAATCTTTCCAGTTCGAGGTGCTTATCCCTATTTCTGGCGCATAATCGGCTACAATCTGCATACTTCATATCTATTGGGAGATTTTCAGCAATGCGAAATCAGCTTCTTGTTACTGCTTTTGGCGAGGACCGTCCCGGCATTGTGGCTCGTCTTAGTGAAGTTTTCGCATCGCACGGCGGCAATCTTGAAGCCAGTCGCATGTCGCTTTTGGGTGGTGAGTTTGCTGCTATTTCACTGGTTACAGTTGCCGACGAAAAATTGGCAGCTCTTGAAAAAGCCCTGGCTGATTTAAGCAAAGACGGGCTCACTGTCGCTTGCAAGCGCACTCGTTCAGTGCCTGTAGACAGCAAAAAACACAAGTTTTATGACATTCACTTGACTGGTGCTGATCAAGAAGGCATCGTTCATCGTGTTTCATCCTATCTCTCTAGCGCTAAAGTCAACATTCATAATGTGCAAACCGACATCGTCAACGCGCCTGTCACCGGTCTGCCGCTATTCACAATGCACGCTGAGATTGCCGTGCCCGAAACACTTTCATATGAACAGCTGAGCAAAGATCTCAGTCACATAGCCGATGAGTTGAACGTAGAGATTGATCTGGTTTCTTCGACAACTCTGCACGCCGAACTTGTGGAAGCCTAATCGTTATTTCCATCTGCCTTGAGAGGACAGTTTCATGAGAGTCTCAGCCATAGCTAGAAATCTTGCCGAAGTGGCTCGTCTTAGCGACGAAGATATTTTGAAGAAGCTCAAGCTTTTAGGTGTAAAAGTTGAGAGAGCTGAGTTTGAAAAGCTTTGTCGCAAGCAATGGCGTGCCAGCAAGGTTACCTTTGATCTGTGGCAAAAGCGCGCTTTTCGCAGTCAGCAGGTGAAAGACCCGGCTTCTTGGGCTTATGCCTGTGTTGTAGAACTGTGGCGCCGTTGGCTGAAAGATGTACCTTGCGCCGAACTGATAGAACTCGACGTCATGAAAGGCTATGAGATCTATGAAGAAGGTCAAGAGCAAGAGGCTGCAATACTGTGGGGAGAAGCCCTGGAAGGGGTGGTCAAAATTGGCCGTGACTATGGTGTCAAGAATCTCAAAGAATTAGAGTTTGGTGTAAATGTCAGCATTTATGACTGGATTCCGGAAGCCTTTGAAGAAATTTGGTCGCAGGCTCTGGATGATGCTGCCTGGATGGAGCGCCGCCGCGATATGGCCGCTGGTTTGATCGAATGTTTTGCAGAAGCGGAAAAGAGCACAAAGCAGCCGGCATCGGCACGACCTGATAGCTTTTGGCGCATGGCCATGGCAGAAAGTGTGCGTGAGATTAACGAAGGGGAAGGGTTTGAAGCCCTCTTTGAAAAATGGCTCAGTGAAGATCCTACCTGGGCTGACGGTTGGGTCTTTTATGCCGATAGTTTTGATGAGACACCCGAAAAGCGCGAAGCGATTTTGAAGAAAGCGCTCGAAAATGAAGACCTTGACGATAAAGGCACGGTCTATATGAACTTGGGCAACCACTATCGTATGCAAGGCAATGACAGTCTTGCCGAAGAATACGATTTGAGAGGTAAGGAAGCCTTTTCTTCCGGTGGCTTTGCTCGTCGACTTGGTCTCAACGAAGAGAATTCTCCGGAAGATCTCAAAAATTCTTTCGATAATATTCTCGGTAAGTTGCTCAAGATGGGTCCTGCACTTTTGCAAGAAGAGTCTCGTCCCAAGGCTGAAATGAATACTTCCACTGTGCAGGCACGGCCGATGCCGGCTCTCGACTCTGAAGTGGGACGGAAACAGCCCTGTCCTTGCGGCAGCGGCAAGAAATATAAGCGCTGCTGCGGCTCTTAGAATAAAGCGATAAATCTAGATAGCGGTGCCTTTTTTGAATGGGCCAAGCTTAATGACAGTGTCGCTGCTTTGACCGCTGATTATGCTTAGCCTATTGGCGGCCAGTGCGGCGTTATCTTTATTGAGAGTCATATAATAGCTATAGCTGCCGTCTGGGTTTTGTACGACACCCATGCCGACTGGTTCGGGGCGACGACTGCTGTCGTTTGCTAGTTCTGGGCTGACCCGATTATTTATCGCACCACCAATGGTATTTAAAGCTCGGGCGATAGACTCTGGGCTGGCGTTTGGCAGGCTAGATTCTTCTTTGAAGATGCGATTGAAAGTATCCACCGAATCTTGGCTCCATTTCTCGCCCTTAAGCGCGTCTCCAAGCAAGGCGCGAATACCTTTTTGTACATCTTCCGGATTGGGTGCTTGGGTTTTGATAAGTTGGTCGCCGTTTGCACTAACCAGTTCAAATTGACCAGGCGCATTTAGCAATTGATCTGCCGATTTCTTTTCGTCTTCTCGACCGTTTATTTTTGATGCTAGGTCGCTGCCCGCGCCAACTGGTGTTGTCATAGCTTTGGCCGAATCAAGCACAAGCACAGGGGTTTCTTGCTCTTCGGCGGCTTCTTGCCTTTGCTGCGGCTTGTTTTCAATCTCTTTCATAGTAAATCTCCCGAACTATTTCGGCGGGGGCCTGCCGGGGCTTGCGGAGTCCAGCGGTGTGTAGTCAGACTATACCCATACTTTGTAAAAGTCTTGGCAAAGGAATTGGTTGGATTTTTATTTGGATCATCAATTGGATTTTTGGATAAAGTCAGTGAGTTAATTGAGGGCGCGGCCATTGCCTTGAAGATTAAATTGACGAGGAGGCGAATTTTCTCGCTTTGCCCACTTTACAACCGTGAAATATAGGTATAGAATCGGCGGCAGCTAGAAGGAGTGAAAAACTTATTCGGCCCGGCCCTTTGGTCGGAGTGAGGCAATTTTAGCCTTGCTGTGTAACTTACTAAAAGCAGAAAGAGCCTTGAGTAGCCTCACTGGCCCAATTGTTTGGCTCGCCGTCTTGCGCTTGTCGCCTCAAAGCGACTGGTGTTCTAACCGGTCGAGCTGATCTGTAGCCTTTTGGTTTGACCAAATAGGTTGGGCTTGAGCTTTGCATAATTTTTACTACCTCTCGAATTAGACTGGAGCAGCCATGTTAGCTAATCTTCGTTTTAGGGGGCCACTGGGTCGAATCAAACGGCCGGAGCCGGAATTTCAAGGCACAAGCCGGCGCGCCATAAACTATTTGCCGGGTCGAAACCTGTCGCCTAAAGTTGGTTTGAATTTTTCTTTCTCTAATAGACAACCTATTTTGCCTCAGTTGGTCAGCATTGAGGCTCAGAAACTTTCTGGTTGTATAAAGATGGAGTCGAGTCGTTTTAAATCGCGCTCGGCCGCTCTCATCTATAAGGGTCGAGTGATTGCCTGTGTTTATGGCAGCAAGTCGCGCTCTGAACAAATCTTTGGCCCTGAAGCCTATGGTCTGATGATGAGTGAAATTAACTCGGTGAATAGCGAACTTGTGAGCTATGTCCTCGCTGATGAACTAGTCGAGTCGGCTGCCGCCATGTTTCATGGTGGGGTGATTAGCCCCTCGCCCGCCGAAGATAAACTGGCTTCACTCGCCGACTGTATGCAATATATTCACGACCTAGAGTCGCCTGGTTCTGTGGCAGTGCTTGATGAAGCCGGCAATCCGGTCTGTTTCCTCTATCTGTCAGGTGGTTCTTTGCTTGGCATTAATTCATTGAATGGGCAAGTGAAAGATAAAGATCTGCGCTCTCTCAAGCAGTATATTCAAAGGCACAAGGCTCAGATTATGGCTAATTCGATGGTCACTGCCGGTGGTGCGGCTGAGGCTTTGACTTTCAGTCTGCTTGGTCAGAGTGCGCAGCCGCCGGCTCCGCAAAGAGGTCGTGGTGTCTGCAGTGTGACTGACCTAGATGCTGTGAGAGAAGCCGCAAATCTGGTGGGTGTCTATTCTTTTAGACCGACTGAAGCAGCTCGAGAAGTGCGCTCCGACCGCTTTATCAGCAGGAGAGATCTAAAGGCCAAGCGCACTACAATAGGCTTTAGTGTTGATACCAGTTTTGATATCAGACCCAACGCTTAGCCGACGCCGACTAAATTACAGAATTATTCATTACCCCTTGCAAAAGCTGATGCCTTAGAGGTTTTTCAGCCGATAGGTCCAGCCTTCGGTTAAAACTTCTAAGGCGTCGGCGGCAAAGGGGTCCTCGAAATGTTCGGGGCTGACAGCATAGACTGATGTGGCATAGCAGGCAAGCAAGGCTTCTACTGCTTTATCTGAGTGCAGAAAATTATGCATCAAATTGCGCTGGTTGATAATTAGCGCCGGAAAGTCTTTGAAAGTAAGAGCTTTTCTCTCTTTGATTTTGCTTAGATTATGAACTAATTTCTCTCGGCGCAGCTCGTCTTTGTCTCGCGACTGATCTCCCTTATCTTTACTTTCATAGCTGATGTCTTGCAGCTTCAAAAAATTCATGGTCGACTGGGGGCAGACTTCCATGACGGCGCAACCAAAAGCAATCGGATCTTGCATGGGGCGCACAAAATAGCGTGCCGGGTCGAGGGTGGCAAGAAAACGAATGGCATGATGGGTTAGATGCAGCATGGGTGGATTACCGCGTTTAAGCGGGCTGGCTGCATTGGCACCACTGGCGGTGTCGGTGATGCGCTTTGGTTCTTTGGCGAATTCTTTAGCTATGCTAAGAAATTCATCGTAGGGCGTAAAGACTAAATCTTCCACGACCTGATGCCACTCTTCATAGTTTTTCTTCAGTTTCTTTTGGGCAAGAAAGTCAAGAAACTTTTGCGGCAGCGACAGCGGACAATTCACACCCAACGCTTCGATAGTTTTGTACGCGGCCAGGTCTCTTGCCAGCAAATGTGAGCCGGTTTTCTTGACTTCGATTATCTCCAAGCCAAGATTAGAAATGCGCCCCACCACAAGCCAAGCCTCGGTTGGATTTTCTTTGGTGCCGGTGAGGTCGACTCCGCCGACTACTTTGTCTGTTTTGTCAGATTTTGTGGTCATTAAATTGGCTCCTGACAAGGCTCTCGCTTTGCTTCAGGCAGTTAAGCTGAAAACAGAGTTATTATAGACACTCTCGTCTTGCAAAGTCGTCTTCGGCGGGTAACCACTAAATTTCAGCCAATGGTCGCCCTTAGCCATTCGAAACTTTCCGGCAGCACTTTTGGCACTTTTGGCGCTTTGCTCTAAAACTGCTTTTCCTGAGAGCTTAAGCTTTAACTTCGCATCTTTTGAGGTCTTTATGTCAGACGATAAACCAAGAGTTGGTGCGCTGTATCCTATGGCACGACTGCTGGAGGCGATGGCCGGCAATAGTCCGGTCAAGGCTAAGAAAGTCCGGGCTTGGTACGACGTTGTCTGGGGCATTCTCTCTGGTGAAGTTTCGGTGGGCTCTCGCGCCCCGGTCAAGAACACACCGCCTTGGGTCACTCTTGAAGTGGTGAAAGGGGGCTTTGCCACCGGACGATTTCTGGCCGGCGGCGAAGTTTGTCAAGCTGAAAGAGCAAAATATGCCGAGATTGCCGCTAAGTCTCCTGGTGATTTCCCGGCTCAACCAGGGCCTGCCGCCATGCGGGCGGCGCTCAATAGTTATTTTCTAGAAGAAAGCGGCGCTCAAGATTTGTCCAGACTTTTGACTGCTAAGAGCTATCGTTTGCTAGTGCCGGAACATGGTGCTTTGCTGGTGGCTTGCTATTTGGTGGAAAAGGGTGAAGTGGAACGGGCTCAAGACTTGATAGATAAGCTGGTGCCTTTCTTTTCAGAGTTGGCTTTTTATCCGGTGGCTGGCATTTATTGTGATGTAAGTCATGGTGTTGTAAGTCAGGCGCCCGGCGGTGATCTCTTTTCGGTAATGACATGCTTTGAGCTGAGCCGCAAGTTCGACAACATGCAAGAAACCTCTGATGTAAAGCTGATGAAGCAGGTGCTTGCTTCATTGCCGCTATATGATCAGATGGTGGCTCTTTTGCTTGAAACTGTTGTTGGTGAAGCGCCGCAATTTGTGCGCGACGGTAATGGTTTAGTGCGTGATCAGTTTAAGCAACCTTTGGTGCACGGCGGTGAGCCTCTTCAAAAAGTCGATGCTGGGTGGTTTGATCGTGCCGCTAAGATACTGTCTTTATGCAAAGCAGATTTACCCAAGCTCAAATCTTGTAAGTATGAAAAGTCAATTAAGCATAAGCTCTTTTTGTGCTTCCAAGATTTTGTAGAGAATCGCAAGGCTGAGCGCATCAAGCCCTCTTGGATTAAGTCGCTTTTGGCAGCGTACATATATAAGAATGGACTGCCGGGCAGTGAAAAACTAAAAAGCCTGAGAGCTATGCAGCAAAGGCAAGCCTCTCAGCGTCCGCATTTTCAATATGGAAAAATTGTGGCGGCCAGGCTTAGAAAGTTTGACCCAGAGAGCGGTCTATCCGCTGAGAATATAGAGGCGCTTCTTTCTGATATTACTGATGATGAGCTGAAGCACTTGCTGCCGTCACCAGGGCCTGACGATAAACTCGCTTTTCCCGGTTATTTTGCTGCCAAGCTGCGCAAAGGACTCGCTATGCCCATTGCTGGCTTGCTTGAGGCAAGACTAATTTCTTCTAGTGAAGAGTTTGGTCGATTTTTACCCGAGCTAACCGGACTTACCTTGGTGCGCAATCTTTCTGATGAGAGGCTTGCCAACTTGTATTTGGCTTTGTATAGCGCCTTTAGACAGCGGCGCTCACTTTTATTGCTCAATTATGAAAGCCAGGTGCGCTTTGCCGAACTGCCCTGGGTTTCTGCCTTGTCGCCCTTCATTTTAGATATGGCCGAGGAGGGTTCTCTGCGGGCTGCTGCTAAAGAGGCGCTTGCCGATGCTCTTTGTTTGGTGCTCAATTATTTCCCTCATTCTATTTTGCCAAACAAGGTGGTGAGCGAGCTTTTGACCCTCACTGCCGCAGCTGGGCTTAAGGTGCCGCTGATCTATGAGCTGGCTGTGGATATCTTTATGGGTGACTTCAGTGAGAAGTTTTTGTTTGCCGCAAGAGATGCTGCCCAATTGTTGGAGGGGTCTTTATATCAAAGTTATTACGGCATTGATTATTCTGAGATAAGAAGTATCGCCGCACCGGGTGAAACAGAGGGTGTCAGGCTATCGAAAGAGTTTGGGCGCGTTTGCACTAGAATGGCCGGGCTGGCAGAGACCGGTGGCAGTGGTAGAAGAAATTGTGCTGAGAACGGGCGCATCATCGAGCAAGCACAGATTGTCACCACGCACAATATGGCTTCGCTGGTTGTCGCTCTTGATCTTAAGTCTGACGCTAGGCTGCATCTAGAGAACATGGTGCAGTCTGCTTTCGTTTCTATAGTGGCTCTTTTGTCGATGAGGGTCAACGATTGGCGCATTGAATTGCGTCGAATCAAAAATGCTGCCTACGGATTTCGACAAATAGTTTTCTATCTTTCTTTATTGCAGAGCAAGGGCATTTCTATCGAACCTTGTTTGCTATTTATGGAAGAGCATCTGGCAAAGCTTTCTGAACGTGCGAGTCAGAAAGACCTCGATAATAGATTGGCGCCAATCTTAATTGGTTTGAGAGATATTTCGGCAGGGCAATCTTTCGACAGCTCGGGTGGCACTGCCGGTGGTGGTAGGCGCTTTCTCGGTTGGTCATCGGGAAAGCACTGGCTCAGCACGCTATCTGGTTGATTTGAATTGAATTGATTCGATTTGATTTAATTCGAGTTTTACTTCTGGCTCCTTTTGTGACTGATTTATTTTGAAGTGGCGGGTACGGTATGGACTCGAACCTACAACCCTTTTGGGGCACCTGTTTTCAAGACAGGCTGCTTTCCAATTCGCTTCGTACCCATGGCGCGCCGCGCAGGAATCGAACCTGCTCCTACAACTTTGGAGGAAGTTTGGACACCATGTCCTGCGACGCAGAAGTGAGAGATGTAGGATTAGCTACATCTTTTGATCTGCATTCTTTTTGTATATTGCCAATTAGCTGGGCGCTACTCTATTTCTGAACGCCAGAAATGCACGCACGAAATCAAGAACTTGTGCGGCTTTGCTGAGACATGGTGGAGCGATGAATTGATTCTATTTTGAGAATTTAGATAAAGCATTGTGTTGTACTCCCGACGCGGTAAAACATGCAAACGAAGATGACCGGCGCCAGGAGCGGCGCTGACTCTTGCTTTTACCGAGGGAGATTAACGTAAACACTGTTCTTGACCCGTTTGATTAACTGGTGCACAAAGCTGCTTGCTATTACTTCTATATTTTATTTGTACCACAACTCTGATGCTTTGCAAATGAAATTGCAATAAATCGTCAACTGGGTATCTCTCAACTTTAGGGGGACTGTCTCAATCTTGAAAGACACCTTTGATTTCGGTGATGCCCTGATTTTTGCTTTCAATATTTTGCGACCAAGTGCTGGTATCACTGTCGGTGACCATATAAATGCCGGGTTTGAGAACCACCTCGGGTTCGCATAGCCAATAGGCATTTGGCACACCGCCCTGACCAGGGGCGGTATGAGTGCGCCAAGGTCCATAAATAGTACCGTCCTGATGTACCAGTCCAATCTCACCAGGGTCTTGTCCATGTGCATCATTCCAGTGATAGTTCATCATATTGGTGACAAGCAGCGGCGCTTTGATGCTAAACCAGGTGAGACGACTTGGTCGATTGAAGACCGCGGCGATATTGCCGTTGTTAAAGACTGTGTTGATTGGCTCTCGCTTTAAATTGCGCATAGTTACCGACGTACTTTTCGCCGGTGCCACCTTCACTTTGGCAATGCCAGCATTACCCGATAGGTCGTTTTGAGACCATGTGGACGGGTCGCTGTCTATCACAGTGTAGCTGCCCGGTGCAATCGTCACCATGGGCTGGCATTCCCAGTATGCGTCAGGCACACCGCCTTGACCAGGTTTGCCTTCGGTTTGAAATGGTCCATAAGTAGTGCCGTCCGCCCGTCTTAAACTAAGTGTGCCCGGTGTTTTTCCTCGACCTTCGTTCCAGTGATAGCTCATTAGATAGGTGACAAGCGCCGATCCATCTATTTCAAAGCGACATGGTTTGCTTGGGCTGTTAAAGACGCGATAAATATTACCGTTATTTAGAACGGTCTTTGGCGGCAGCGGTCTCTCTTTCGGTTGCGAGGCACTCTCTGATTTTTGACTGCTGCCTGCATTATTTTGCCCAGCGCCAACGCTAGTGGAAGTAATATCGAGTGCTTCCGGCAGTTCAAGACCCGCCCTCGGCGCGGTCGGCGGCGCCGCCAGGCATAATTCGCTTCCATCCCAGCGGCTCTTCATCTCGGGACTCTGCATATGACCACGGTCGCGCAGAACCTCATTCTCGACATTGTCTTTCATGTTTTGAAAGACTGCACCAAGCGGTGTTTTTCCTCCATTCTGCTTGAGGGCTTCTATTAATCTATATGTGAAAACACTGTTTTGGTAGTTCTTGCTTTCCCATGAGACTTGGTCGGGCTTGCTTGACGCGATAACCAGCTGTCCGGTGCCGGCGACCACTGCATCGGCACTGACGTTGGCAGTGCGAGAGAGCCCTTTGCTATCGGTCGATGCCGCACCGCTGTGGCAGGCATCTAAGATAATCACAACTCTTTCGCAATGCACCCTCGCCTTGATAATGCGCATCAAGTCTTGTATAGGTATGCCTGTGGCATAGAGCGATTCGGGATCTGTATCGTGGGCGACGATATAGTTGACGCCGCCGACATCAAGGTCGGCTGGGCTGCCGTGGCTGCTGATATAGACCACCACTAAGTCGTCTGGATGAGCCACCCTCGGCAACCAGCGGTCGCCTATTGTGGCCAGGATATTGGCGCGCGTAGCCTTTTCGTTGGTCAATAGGCGCACATGGTCTTTGCTGAAATGCCCCGGGCCAATAAGAAAATTATAGAAGTCGGTGGCATCTTTAGCTGGATACTTTAGGTTGATGCCTTTGTCGGCAAACTGACTGATGCCCACAACCAGCGCCCATTTATCTTTGATTGGTCGGTCTTGGGTCTGAGCTGCTGGCGCTTTCAATTGTTTGACCTGTGGGGCTGCGGCTATCGCCGGTGTGGTCGCGGCAATACTGGGGACGAGCAGAAGCGCGGCACATAATAGCGCTTGCAGCGGCTTTCTTTGCCTCTGCCCACCAATATTATGTAGATTTCGTAGACTGCTTAGATGCCCCATCTTTACCTCAGCGTTTCCGTCAGCAAGTGTTTTGCCAATAGTCTGGCAGAGGCGAGCTTGGTGGCCATCATGCTTAAGAGCTAAAGCTTTGGGTTGATATTTGTCTGGCTAAGTATTTTGTGTTCTAGATGATAGGGGGCTTTGATTCGATTTATTCGTCAAATTTTGAGTCGAGATTAGTCTTGATGGCAGGCTTAGTCAAAAGCTCGGGAAGAGGCAGATTTGCCTTTTCAATTTCAGATAGAATCGTGCCGCAATAAATCCACTGCTCTTCATTGGTGAGCCCCAAGTTGCCATCCAGCAAAGTGGCTTCTCTTTCTAGTGCGTCTATTTCTCTTGGTTGGCGCATACGTTTCACCAAATCGAGTACAACCTGCTTCCTTTCATCAAGGGTGCTTTGAAACTTTGGACCAATATAGCTACTCTTTTCGGCGATCATGCGGGCATAGACATTCTCAAGCCAGGCAGCAAACTCTTGCCCAAATGCATAGTTCTGTAGCATCTTTGGCAAGTTTTCAGTGGTGACCAGTTTAGGGGCTGTTGCACCCGGATAGACATAGTTGTCGGCTTTGCCGTCGAGCATCTTGAGCATTGTTTGATAATAGCCCCAGCTGTTATATTGACCCAGGGCGCTCGCCAGCTCGGTTTGGCTTTTGGCTAAGTCGCGCACCAGAGCGTCTCTAATGACAAAGACTTCGTGCACATTGTCTTGGCAGTTAGCCACAGGCATTAGTTTGATTTGTTTGCCGCAGTGCTCGCCTTTGTCTATCAAAAGACCGACTATGCCGTTTTCGGTGGCTTCAACCACGGTGTCGCCTTCCACCCAGTAGTGTTCGGCATTGGGCATCAGCTTGTCAAAATTTTGAGCAAACTCGGGGCTGCCGGCAATCGGCTGGGCATAAGCCACCAGAGCCGCTTTATTCCAGTCCCATGAATTTACTTCTTGGCGCAGCTGCTGCCCATACTCACCTTGTGCCAGTGCACCAGTGAATTGACTGGCTAGACCGGCACCAAGGCTGTGACCGGTTATATAAATATGCTCGGGCGGCGGATATTTCGCCGCAAGATATTGGCAGGCGGCGCTGATTGTACCAAGCATAGTGGGCAAAGAATCAGCAAAGCCGGCAGTGACTTTGCCGACTTTGCTAAGCAGTGGTTTCTCTATTTGACTATTGCTGCGCAGGTCGGTAATCCAATCAGGATTGCCTTTGTGCTCGCCGATAATGTTCTGCGCTCTCCAGACTGTTTTTGACAGCGATGCGCCACTGCGACTGCCTCTAAAGACAATATGAGCATCATATCCGGTGGCGGTCTTGTGCATCAAGACAAAGCCCATTAGACTCCAAGAAGGATCTTTACTGCCATCACTGCCGGTGCCGCCTTCAAAAACTACTATATGGTCGCTGCCTTTTGCATAGTCTTTGATTGAAAATCTTTCAGTGTCGTTGTGAGGATAGGCTGTTGGTTTTGAGCGGTAACGAATGCCTTCGATAGTTTTGATGTTTTTTGTTATATGGTCTGGTGCCGCAACTGCCAGATAGCGCTCACCATCTCGGGTAAAAGCGGGTAAGGTGACGTCGAGTGTTTTATAGTTGGTCAAAATGGGGTCTAAATTGAGATTGCTGTTACCCCAGCCGCGAATGGCATTGGGCCCGCTGTAAAAGCTAGGGCGAGCGCCTAGAGCGGCGGCGTATTCGTGGGTGAAGCGACAGATATTGTCGCGTCTGTCGCTGCCCACCCTCGACATCATGTCGTACCAAGGGTCGAGTGGCAGGCACAAAGACTGATGATAGAGCTGATAGGCGAGAGTGCAAAGGTCTAGGTTGAAGATGTTTTGAGGAACAGCATTTTGGCTGTCCGGCTTACTTGTAGATTGAGATGCTGTTTGAAGAGAGCTTTGGGGGTGGGATTGGGATTGTGTTTGAGTTTGGCTTTGGGATTGGCTTTGGGATTGGAGTTGGCTTTGGTCTGGTTCTTGGTCGAGTTCTTGGGCCCGGGCAGTTGTGGCTGGCAAAATTGTCAGCAAACCGAGAGTGGAAACTAGTGCCGACATTAGAGCGCAAGAGGCAAGGGTAGGCGATGCTGGCGAAGCTACGCGGCTGCTTCGCTTTGCTGTGGCTTTGAATTTTAAGATCACATTTTGTACCCGGGTTTGCGATAGAGATTATCCCAACGCCCAATTATTTCGGGTTTATAGACTTGCTCGGCCCAGTCGGTTGATTCGACTTCTTCTATGTCAACCGAAAAATAGGCGTCACCCTTGCCCAAAATGTCAGCACCGGCTTTGACAATTTCATCGGCAAGCTTCTGCTTCTGTTCCTCTGTGCTGCCTGGCCAGAGTTTCACGACTATATGGGGCATGTTCACCTTCGCTTGATCAGTTAGGGGTCTGCATAAGTTAGCAGAATCTGGCGATTTTGGGTGAGATTTGGGTGTGGGGAGGGCTGAAATTGGAAATTTTTGATGAGTGAAGCGGGTTATTTGAGAGTCTGTGATGGACTTTCACGTGCCTTTCAAGAAAAGAAGCATATGTATTATGGAATAGAACCGAGTCGATGGGGCCCAGTTTTTGGTAAGTAATGATGGAGCGCTGTACAATAAGGCTTTGTAAGCGATGAACTATTGTTCGCGCGGACTTAAATGCGATAGTATGCCAGTGCTATAGCTTCTTCCGCATCAATTGATGCTGCTTGCTCAACTATCAGTCGAAGGTAATTTAGTGTGAGTCTCTATCAAAGAAGGCAAGCTGCTTTAGCTATTTTGTTTTTGATTGTCGGATCAACTAAGCCTGCGAATTGCGCCTTAGCCGCCACTTACGATCCAGACTTAGTAACTGGCGAAGTTGTCGTTCCGTTGCCAAACTTAATGCAGAAAACGTATTGTTTCCCGGCGCACAGCACCCCTGAGCAGGATGAGGAGCGTCCATCTGGCTCTAGACTCCGGCTTCCATTGCAGCTTCGCCGTGCTCGCAATCTTTTAGCGGCCGGGCATTATAAGGAAGCTATTGCCGACTACACTGAGGGCTTGCCAAAGTGGGATGTTGCTCAATTTTTCCGGCAGCCGGCTGAGTATGAGTTTGCAATAGCTTGTGAACGGGTTGGAAGAATTGATGATGCCATTCGGCACGCCAAGCTGTCGGCTTCGAACGCCTTGATTGCCAGACTTCTTTTGCAAGAAGGCCGATTTGAGGAGGCCAGAGAAATTGCAGACAATAGTGTTCGTGATAGCAGAATTTCTTACTCCAAATATCACAGTGCACAAGAGCTAGGTCCTTGGCTTCAGTTTCGGGCTTTAGTCGAGTACCGCTTGAGGCGCTATGAACGCGCAGTTAGAGATTTGAAGGAAGCGGCCGTAATTTACTATCGAGATGATAGTGAAGGTGCAGAGAGTTGTGTCCGTGCGGCGAACCTTCTCATGGAACGAATCAAACTAGGTGCGCCTTTTGAGCTCAACGCATCGCAACTTCCGGCAGAGGGGAAGGATAGAGTAGTTGAGTTAGTGAATTTTTTTAGCACATCAAAGAAACCGTTGAGCATCGCTCAGTTGAATCGAATTGTAGGTGCTCGAATTAAGTTGCCTGGCGAGACTTGGCGCAATGTATATCAAAAAGTTGGTGATATTAACCCGTTTTGTAGTTTGGAGTACCGGTCAGATGAGAGTAAGCTGCAAACTGGTGAGTCCGTGAGTCTGGGAATTGCGGTAGACCAGTGTTGTGTTCCTCAGTCTGAAGTATGCTCATTACTCACGGCAAATGGTGGCAGAATTCTCTCTGCCTGCGAGTTTGAGGTTCCCCAGTATTGGGAGGGCTGGAAGCTACCCTCCGGTCAGCTATTACTGCGGTTTGGGCGTGGCGGCGCTCGCGTTTTGAAGGATATTAGGTTTGTGACCTTTCGTCCAGAGAAAGAACTCTCGCTAGATCAGCTCAAGATGAGGGCTCTCGGTTGTTGGAACAATGACGAAAAGAAAGTCAGCATACTTACCAAAGCCATTGAGCGAGATGACAAAATGGTTAGTCTATTTGTAGATAGAGCTATTGCTTACTGCGCCCTCGGGCGCTTTGCCGAGGCCTTGGTCGATGCAAGGCGAGCCGTTACTCTCGGCGGCCGCTCTTATCTTGATCAACTGTCTCTTGTTGAAGAAAAGATGGGAAATCTAGAAGGTGCAATAGAGCATCTTAAAGAGTTCATTGGCGAACGTATTCCTGGTCCTGAGACAGTTGAGCTCTATACTAGACTGGCAGGGCTATATGTGAAGAACAAACAGTATAGAGAAGCTCTTGGTGCTTGCGAGAGAGCCTTGGTCTCACCCAAAGATATAGCTGGTGCATTGTTTTTTAGGGCTCAGGCGGAAGCAGGGCTAGGCAATTTTGATAAAGCTCATGCTGATGCAAAGGCTGCATCTGATCTCTATTTCAGCGAGGCTAAGATTGTGCTTCGTGACCAAGTTTTGAAGTGGTCCAGAACTTTGCCATAGATTGAGGGAGTATTTTTTCTACTGCTTTAGAATTTTTGCTGTCAGAGCGTTTGTAAACTGTTGCTGCCTGTCTTGCAGCTTCTCCCCATTGGCTCGGCGGAGGCCGCGGTTAGGTATACAGTTAAGAAGTGCAATACTGTTCATTTTCCTATCAGCAACTGCCAAAATCTCAAGAGTACGCGCTTTGCTCGATCTAATCAGTGCTTGGCTCAGTGCACCGTTTTTAGAAGAAGGCAAACCCCGGCGGCACGGCAACGGCAACGGCAGCGGCATGATCGGCACGGTCGGCATGGTCGGGCGGCATCCCTCCATCGGACAAGCGCCAGCGCTTCTGCGAAATAGCAGCACTTTTGCCGACTTTTTGTCCCTGTCCTGATGTCTGAAAATAGATCAATCCAGAAGATGTAGAAGCATGGCTGCGTATTCGTCTGCCCAACATCGTCACTCGAAAGAGAATGCAGAGACATGAACGAGCCGGCGATGTCATGAAGCTGCTCCGAGAATCAATTATTAACGCGCTAGTCCATCGTGATTGCGATGTTGCAGGAGCAAAAGCCCAATTGCTTCTTACGCCACATTCGATGCAGATAAAGAGTCCTGGGACACCAGTGTCACCAATAGCCCTTGAGCAAATGAAGTCGTTCCGGGCTCCAATGTTGAGTCGTAACCCGCAACTTCACTATATATTCAGTCGTATGAAACTAGCAGCGGAATGTGGTTTGGGAATGGCTACCCTCAGAACGATACCTGAATCTTTGGGCCTTCCATTGCCGAAATATTCTTATGAGGCACCTTATTTGGTGCTTAAGTTGCACGGCAGCGCCGAGGATGCTGTTGCTACCTTGGATCCCCGGCTTCTCGAATTGTTAAATGCTGAAGAGCGCGAAGGCTGGAAGTTTATAGCGTCAAGACCATCGATTACAACTCCTGACTATGCAAAAGCAATGGACTCTGACCGGAAGAAAGCGCAACGCCAGCTGACCAATTTTGTGAACGCGGGATTACTCAGAAGAGAAGGCAAAGAAAGGTTCACGCATTACGAGCCTGCAGCTCGTTAAGTCGGAGAATCAGTCTTAAGCGCTCTCTTCTGCCACTAACCGCAGTTGCATGGCGAAATCGCCCACGGAATATACAGTGTCGTTCGGCGCGACAACTCGGTTCCATGAACCAATCATGGAAATGTTCATTTGCTCGACCGAGTTAAACGGACGTTCGCAGTATTTGATGATGTTGGCATGTCCAAAATGATGATCGGACGTAAACCAGATAGACATTACTCTCCTTTTTGACCGCCGGGTAAGGCGCCGGAAAGACACGTTGGCGGCCGAACGCGATAGAAGAACTTGTGCCTGGAAGATAAAGTGGGGCTCATGGCATCAAAAAAGAATAATTTGGAACCACTTTGAAGAGATTGGACCCCGGTCAATGATTTTTGGCAGTGTGGGGAGATTTTGAATGATTTGGAACTCCAATGTCAGTTTTCGACTATTTTGGAACCATTATGGGTAAAATATATACATCTGGAACCTGAAAAGAACGATTTGGAACTTCGAAATGGACTTACCAATCCAAAAACCAGCTCTGTTTCAGGGGGTAACTTTGCCGTCTGGTACAACTCTTGCCGGACTGTCCGCCCTCGTTCATGCCTTCAACGTCCAAGCTCCAGTCCGACAATCCAGTTGTATCACTGAGCAAAACATCAAAGGGCATATAAAAGAAGAGCGTGGATGGAAAATCTACAGCAAGCGGTACGAGCTGGAACCAACTGTTCAGGCGCATCTAAATTTCGCGATGCGTTATGAAAACATTGATTTACTTGTACTAAAGCGTGTGTTCATTTCTCTGCCTGCGGAAGCAATCGAGCAATATGTATTGTCCGCGCCCAATAGCGTGCTGACTCGCCGCGCCTGGTATCTTTATGAATTGCTAACTGGAAATATGCTTGCAGTCCCTGATGCACCTAATGTCACATCAGTTGATTTGCTAGATACCGACAAGTATTTCACCAAGGCTAGTGGCACATTATCGCGTCGCCATAAAGTGCGTGACAATCTTTTAGGCACTGCGCGCTTCTGCCCAATTATCAGAAAGACGGAATTGCTGAAGACCTTAGTTGAGAGCAACTTATCCAAGTCCGCGCTAAGTATCATTGGACGTGTGAGCAAGTCTGTAGTTTCTCGCGCTGCAAGTTTCTTGCTCTTGGCAGATAGTCAGGCTAGTTTTCAGATAGAAGGTGAACGGCCGGCTCGAAATCGAATCGAACGATGGGGAAGGGCAATCATGCAGGCGGGCAAAAATCCCCTGTCCGTCGAAGAAATAATTCGTCTTCATGGAATTCTTATCGAAGACAATCGTTTTGTACAAGGCGGGTTGCGTACTGATGGCGTTTTTCTCGGCGAACACACTGCTGATGGTGAGCCGCTTCCCGAGTTCATCGGCGCGAAACCGGATGCTCTTGCGGACCTGATGAATTCGCTAATCGAAGCGAATACAATCATGAAGGAGGGCGGTTTAGACCCGGTTCTTCAAGCGGCTGCAACCGCTTTTGGATTTGTCTATGTTCATCCATTTGCTGATGGGAACGGAAGACTGCACCGATGTCTAATTCATCACACTCTATCAGACCGACAGTTCACGCCGCCTGGAATGCTTTTCCCTGTTTCGTCTGTGATGCTGGACTGGATAGACAAGTATCGCGAGACACTTCAGTCTCATTCAGCTCGACTTATGGAGTTCATTGAATGGGAGCCAGCTGCCAAAGGGAATATACATGTCTTAAATGATACTGCGGATCTCTATAGATACTTCGATTGTACTGAGTCTGCGGAGTTTCTCTACAGCTGTGTCAGACGAACTGTAGAAGCGGACCTTCCGAGAGAGATTGACTATCTCACGCGTCGCGACCAAGCCGTAAGAGAGGTTATGAACGTTGTTGAGATGCCGGATCTCATTGCAGAGCAGTTTGTGTTGTTTGTGCATAGAAATGGTGGAACGCTTCCCAAAAATAGGAGAGAGAGAGAATTCGTTGCACTAAAAGAGGAAGAGTTGATTGCGCTGGAGGAAATTGTTCGAGATGCATTTGATGGTTTCGATAATGTGCCTGGCTAAGGTCTCGGACAAGGCTGGTTCAATCAGCAAGCTTTTAACTTGGTTTCTTCAGCTTTTGTCCATTAAACCTGGGACAGGTCACTTTAGATACAACCCCAAACCACCGCCCAGAATGATCGAAATGCCCCTGCCTGAGAGGTTCTCATGCAAATCAATAAAGGTGTTGAAGAGATCTAGATCGCTCATTCGCCTGATTTCCCCTGAAGATCTTTCACGTCTTGAATGATCTTCTTTCGAATCTGTTCTGCAACTTCCTGCCCGCGCTTGTCCGACGTTGCAAGTTCAAGGTAGGACTGAATCGGAGAAGCAACGTTATAGCCTTTCATGTTGCGCATGTCGAAGTAAACAATGTCTGAGTCGCACTTTTTAAGTTCGACGTTCGGAAATCGGCTGAAGATATCCATCTCGGCATTCCATTTTTCAAACTGTAGTGAAGTCGTCTCAGTGCAATAGAAAGTATCAATCGGCTCCTTTGCCAGAGTCGCGTAAAAATTCGCCGAGCTTTCTCCTGAGAGCACAATTCTTACACCCACTTCTTTGGCTGCATCGAGGAGAATCTCGCCGATACTGGCATTGTTTTTGGTGGTTAGCTTATATCGAACAAAGCCGCGTGGCCTTGGCGGCTCATAGTTCGACTTGAGCCGGTCCAATAGTTTGTCCGCTTGCAAAATTCGGATGCGCTTCGAGGACTTCTCGATTATCACGTCCTCTTCCAGCTGCTTCAATGCTTTGGAAACAGTGGGAAGAGTTATACTTCCGCCTCTCGCTGTTATCTCGGCGAGAATTTCGGAGACAGAATTATACTGCGGGCGCAATAGAAAAACGCGCGCAACGAGAGAACTGGTCCCCTCATAAACGCGCCGTATGAGCCGCGATGTCGGAAACTTGTTTGGTTGCCCGGTCCTGAATACCAATACCTCCCCCGGCACGACAACCACTCCGTTGCCGCAGAGATCCACACCACTTATGCTTCGCTGTTCAAGAGACATAAGCTGCTCATTTGAAAGCCAAGGCACTATTACAAGCGGATTGACCTGGAGCCTTTCCGCGTAATACCGCGCCTGTTCTGCCGCCTGGCTTACAGACTTGTCGCTTCCGTACCGCTTAACTTCCCCGACAAAGGTAAACGTCCTTCCTTGCCAGTTGGTCTGAAGCATTACATCAGGCTCAATGTCGCTTCTTTCAATGGATTCAGCTATCGGCATGAATTTGAGCGGCGGCAGCTCTAGCTGGCCGGACTGTACATATTCCAGGATGTCTTTTTCTGCTTCCATAATTTCCTGTTATATTATATTTTCTCGCGCGAGAAAACTAGCATTTGGTGGAAAATGCCTCAAGGACGCGTTGGGGCGACCTCAATCGTAAGAGCGTCCCTCGGCTGCCGATTGCGGACCAGCCTCAATAATCGCAGCTATCGCGTCAAGTCCGACCGGTTCAAAGTTCCAGTTCTCTACGCTGACGTTAATCTGCCGCCCGGAAACCTTCCATCGATTATGAACGTGCCCGTGAATTAGCCAGCCACCGCCGTCCACGGGGCGCTGACCATAATACTTCTGCTTTGGCTCTGTTTCAGCACGATATGGAAAGTGGTGCAGCAGAACCATCTCGCCAGCGATCTCCATTTGCATGTCAATCTCCACAGACTCGAACCCGGCATCCATGTATGCCTGAAGCCACTTACTGGGGCTGCCAATCTTCGGGTGACAGCGGTCGTGGTTTCCTGCGATGAGAAGCTTCTTCCCGTTTAACTGTGGCAAGATATCTGCCACCAAGTGTGGTTGCATGGCAAAATCGCCCAGGTAATAGACGGTGTCCTCGTGCGCCACAACCCCGTTCCACGATTCAATCATGGAAGCGTTCATGTGCCCGACCGAGTTGAACGGACGTTCGCAGTATTTGATGATGTTAGCATGTCCGAAATGATGGTCGGACGTAAACCAGATAGCCACTTCTCTTCCTCTCAGCCAGCTGGACACAGATGCTTTCATGAGCAGCTTCGTCGGCAAATTTGGAATCGAAAATTTTAGTCCAGTCCTAATACGCGACGAGCTGCTCCTAACCTCTATTGGCTGGCAGCGCTTTGACGGTCGTTAATATAGTTACATGGACTTTCATGCCGACATCGTATCATGGACATAGGCGGCGCGCTAACGACGATTCGAACTGGCATCCGGCGAGTCACCATATATGGTGGCGATAGAACTATTTGCTCTGCCAACCCATGGGTAAGGCAACTGCTTTCTGCCTACCCCAAACAAAAACCGGCGTTTCTTTCGAAACCACCGGTTTTCTATTTCTCTTTTGGTTGCGGGGGTAGGATTTGAACCTACGACCTTTGGGTTATGAGCCCAACGAGCTACCGGGCTGCTCCACCCCGCGTCGATATTTGAATGTTAACACACTACAACCCAAGAATTGCTGAGAGGTTATTCTAATACTGTCCAAGTTGGCGTCAAATGCGCCGAAACCCCGCAGGGAGCAGGAGTTTAAATAATGAAGGCAGTGTTACAACGTGCTTCACGAGCCAGCGTCGAGGTGGAAGGTAAGCTAGTCAGCTCCTTTTCGTCCGAAGACGGCAAAGCTTGCGGGCTTCTCATCTTGCTTGGGGTGGAAGAAGGCGACAGCGAAGCCGATAGTGTCTACCTGGCGGGCAAAGCCACCGAACTGCGCATCTTTAATGATGAAGCCGATAAGATGAACCTTTCGGTGGTGGAAGCCGGTGGCAATGTCATCGTGGTCTCTCAATTTACCTTGCTGGCAGATTGGAAGAAAGGCAGGCGCCCGGGTTTCACCAAGGCCGCCGCGCCTGCCGAGGGCGAGCGTCTCTATCTGCATTTTGTGGAAGAGCTCAAGAAGCGCGGTCTCAAAGTAGGCACCGGCGTCTTTGGCGCCCATATGGAAGTTAGCCTGATTAATAGCGGTCCGGTCACCCTTTTGCTGGAGAGTCGCGACGGAAAGCCGGTCTAGGTTTTGCTTATAGTGAACGAGAAACCTCTCTTCAAACCACTTGCTCATTAATATGTGCTAATACCCTGAGCAACTCTCCTCAGAAAAATCTCTTTTTAGCAGAACCGTCCGAATTGCCGCTTTACAAGCTGGCATTTCAAGTGGATGTCTAAGCAGAAGCGCCCACACAGTTTAGTCCAACTTGCACTATGCCCTTAGACTTCGCAGTCGCCTCGCACGACCAAGACCACGACCAAGATTTAATCACGCCCCAAACTAACCAAGCCCTGACCTGACACACCAAGTCCAGCCAACCCCAAATCAATACAAAGCCAACCCCTACCCAGCCAGGCTCTTATCCGCCAAGATCGGCATCATCTCCCGGCGCAGCTGTTTCTGCACTTCATCTATAGATTGGCTGGCATCCAGCACTTTAAAATCAAACTCTTCCGCCATCTCGCTAAACTCATACATAATCTGCGATTGATAGAGCTTGAAAGACTGATAGAGATCGGTCGACATGCCTATGTCTCTGCCCGATTCGTAAAAGTCGAGTCCACCGCGGGTGGTGATGATGCGGCGCAGCAGAGGCTCGATGGGCATTTTCATATAAAAGACCATGTCGGGCGCGGGCGCAAAGCCATAGAGTTTGCGCACCCAATTGGGGTCGGCGCCGCGCACCACGTCGCGGGCAAAGGCGGTGTAATAATAGCGATCAGCCAAAACGATAAGCCCGGCTTTGAGGGCGGGCAAGATTGTGCTGTTCAGCCTCTCTGCTAAATCGGTGGCATACAAAAGCGAAAAGGTAATCGTATTGAGAGCGTTCTTATCTTTAGCCTTTTCGATTGCTTTGGCAATCAAGCCCGAAGACTTCCACTGGGTGCGGGTGACGCCATAGCCTTCCACCGCCAGCCAGTTGGCTAATAGCTCAACCTGAGTCGAGCGCCCCACGCCGTCGGTGCCTTCAATCACCACCAGTTTGCCCGGATACTCGTGCCGTTTTGGTTTTTCCATGGCTTCTCCTGCTTAACTGTTTAGTATGTCAGCGGCGATCTTGCGAAACATCACCTGCTGGTCGTGGATTGGTTTTTCGGCGGGCATGACATGAAACTCAAACTCTTCAGCCATTCTGTCGTATTCATTGATTATGCGGCTTTGAAAAATCTGGAAAGATTCTATCGGGTCGTTCGATATACCCATGTCCATGCCCGACTCATAAAAGCCCGGGCGGCGCGATGTGGCGATGCGACTTAGTGAAACTTCCACCGGCACCTGAAAATAAAAGGCGCCGTCCGGTCTTATAGAAAAACCATAAAGACTTCTAACCCAGTCTTTATCTACGCCTCTGGCTACGTCGCGGGCAAAAGCCGTGTAACAGTATCTATCGGCTAGTACCGTTAAACCTGCCTTAAGCGCCGGAATGATTATGTTCTCGAGGCGGTCGGCAAAGTCTGTTGCGTGCAAAAGGCTGAATGTCACTGGTATTAGCGAGTTTGCCGTTTTGGCTTTGCGGATAGTTTTCGAGATTAGCGCCGATGAATTCCATTCGGTAAAGATTACGCTCTGCCCTTTTGCCTCTAGCCAATTGCGCAAAAGGTCCAGCTGGGTCGACTTGCCCGAGCCGTCTACACCTTCGACCACAAGCAGCTTTCCAGGAAATTCATGTTTTTTATGCAGACGCATGCGGCTTCTCATGAGTAGGGCTTAACTGTTTGGCTGGAGCCGATTGTATATATGTTCTCAAGCAATTATCTCCAGGCTCCGTTATTATATTAGATTCGTAGACCGTCTTAGGTACTCAAATGCAGATGTTTGAAATAGCTCTTTCCGATGCACGATCCCATGCAAGATCAAATGCAAGAAAGTCTTCTGGCAGCTTGGTCAAAGTTCTGCCGGTGGCTCTGTCGCTTTCAATTATTTGTGGTGCGGCGCCTGCTGCGCTGGCATTTAAAAAGCCTGAGCTGAAAATGCCTTCCATAAAGATGCCCAGCATTCCCTTTGTCGGCAAAAAGAAAGAAGTCGTGCAAGAGGCCGACGAGGTGGAGGAACCAGCAAAGCCTGCTGCCCGCTCTGATCAGAACGCGGCCGACCTCAAGAGTAAAGATGCTACTAGTAGTGGTGCCGGTAGTGGCACCGGTAATGGTACCGGTGGTGGTGCTTCTAAACCTGCCGCTAAACCTGCTTCTAAGCAGATGGCTCGACCTATTGCCGACGACTCAGAGGAAGAGTCGACAGCCACTGAAAAACCTGCTGCCAAGTCAGCCAGCGAAAAATCTGAAGTTGGTGAAGAGGGAGAAGAGGGCGAAGAGAAGACCAGAGTCTTTAGACCTGGCATTGATAAGCCCAAGGACGAAGCTGAGAAAATTGAGCTGGAAGAATATCTAGACGAGAAAGAGCGTAAAGAAAAACAAGCGCTGCTGCAAGATTTGCTTGCACCTGCCTCTCCTATCGAAGAGCGCGACCCCGAGAAGTATTATAAAGAAGCTGTGGCTTTGACTAAGCAGAAGCAGTACAAAGAAGCTTTGCACAAACTGAACAAAGCTCTCAGTCTCAAGCCCAATTTTTGGGAAGCGCAGCATCAAGGTGCTGTGATTATGCACTTGCAGGGTCGTAATAAAGAAGCAATTGATCGTTATGAATATATCGTTCATAAACGCCCTGATTATTTAGAGGCACGCATCAATTTGGGTTCGTTGCTGGCCGACGAAGGTCGCTATGATGAGGCGGAAGAACAGTATAAGCAAGTGCTGCACCACAACTTTTATCTTGTTTCGGCGCACTACAATCTAGCCAATCTTTATTTTAAGCAGAACAAGCTAAATGAAGCGATCAAAGAGCTTAAGGCTTGCATCAAAATGCAGCCCAATCATGCCTGGGCTCATAATAATCTCGGGGTTATCTATCAGAAGCGCAATTATTTAGAAGAAGCGCAAGAGCAGTTTCAACGCGCTCTCAATCTTGAGCCTGCTAATAAGACATTCTATGGCAATTTGCATATGGTGAAAGAGCAAATCAAACAAGCGGCAGCCAAGCGCAAGACAGTCAAAGCTTAACTGCTTAGTTTGCTTTGCTTTGTTTTTCTTTGATTTGATTTGCTCTAATTCAGCTTGTTTTAGCTTGGTTTAACTAGCTTTGATTTGGCTCGTTCTAGTTCAGCTGTAAGCCTAGGTCATTGGTGAGCTGAATTTCTAATTCTTGCCCCGGGGCGAGGCTGACATTGTCGCCTGCCTTAAAGATGGCAATTGCTGAGCTGCCTATGGCGGTTGCCACCGCCGGTGCGCCCAAGGTGGCAACGTTGGCGGCGATGAGGGCATTGCGGGCAGCGCCTGAGCTATTCATGCCGGTCACCGAGCGCACGCTTGATTCTACTCTGGTACCAAAATTGGTGCCGGGGTCGAGTTGTCCTTTGGTATTGGTCAGGCCTTTTTGAAATTCTAGGGCGGCATCTAAAGGAATTACTTCACCCTGGGGGGTGGCGATTTGTTCTAGTTTTAGCCCTATTTTGGCTGCACGGCTAAGCAGACGCGGTTTGGTTACTTCAAAGACACGTCCTCTCACCAGGCTGCCTTTGGGCAAGAGTAAAACTGTGCCGATAAACAGATCGTCTTTTACATGGGCTTCAAAAATATCGCCGGGCTGGCTGGTTTTGGCGTCTACTATGGTCTCGAGCACCAGTTTCATATGGGTTGTGGTGGGTAAGGTGGCAGAGGCAAGATCTGCCTTTAGCGCTGTGCCCGATTGTCCATCGCCTGCGGCGGCTGGCATCTGTATGCGGCTGCTCCCATCTTGCGCATTGTCGCCTTGATAGGGCGGTGCTTCATAGACGGCAAAGTCGGGCAGATTTTTAGGGTCTATGGCTCTGATTGGTTTGCTTGTTGTCTGATTTGACGGCGCCCATCGCACTTGTCTAGAGTCGTTGCCAGCCTGCACCGCCCACGGTGCTATGCTGGTTGCTGTTGAAATTGTCAGGGCGAGTGCGCCCGATAGGGCAACTTTCTTTCTGAGTGTTTTTTGATTGAGCATTTTTTTTCTCTCTTCAACTCAACGGTCAACGGTCAGCGGTTAACGGTCAAAGCAATGGTACGAGATTTACTTAGACGTCAGTGAGGCAAGAAAAGATTCCACCACCGCCACATCTTCCGGATTGTCCACCGCTGGGGTGCGCCTGTGGTCCACTACGGCAACATAAATTCTGATGCCGTTTTCAAGGGCTCTCAACTGTTCCAATTTTTCCATTTGTTCCATTGGAGATTCGGGTAGTGAGGCTAGTTTTAAGAGGGTGTCGCGTTTATAGACATAGAGCCCGGCGTGCCCGAGGTACTGGGCGGGGGCTTTTTCGCCGGCGGGACGCTTGTCGCTGTCTCGGTCGAAGGGCACCGGTAGTCTTGAAAAGTACATGGCGAAACCATTCAAGCCTACCACTGCTTTTACTATAGAAGTATTTTCGATGTCTTCCTGATTTTTGAGCGGGAAGGCCAGGGTGGACATTTCCACATGGGCGTCGGCATTGAGAACCGGTTCGATAACTTTATCGACCAGGGCTGGGTCTATGAGCGGCTCGTCGCCTTGGATATTGACTATGATGTCGATATCGGGTCTTAGCGAGGCAACTTCGGCAAGGCGGTCAGTGCCTGTGGGATGGTCGTCTCTGGTCATGACAAAATTGCCGCCGAAGCTTTCTACGCAGCTTTTGATTCGGTCATCGTCTGTGGCGACCAGCACTTCGTCCACCAGTCGACACTTTTCTGCTTGTCTGTAAACTCGCTCGATCATCGTCATGCCGGCGATTTTGACCAAGGGCTTGCCTGGAAATCTTGTGCTGGCATATCTTGCCGGCAGTACCGCAGCCACTTTTAACTTGCTTTTAGTTTGAGACATTTTTCTTGTTATTGGTCTTTTGTCTGGTGGGGGCTATTTTGGCGCCTGAAGCAGTGCTTATTATCAGCTTTATTAGGCAGAATTGCATTAGGCAAAATTGCATTTAAGTTTAAGCGGATTTATAGGTTAGTCATTCAGTTGTTTGCGATCGTTGTGAACGAAAAGGGCTCGACGCTCAACTTGGTGAAACCTTTGCGGCTGAAGAAAGCATTGATAGAAGTGGCTAACCGTATTGTCAAGTGCTGCGCCGAGCCATTTTCTGGTCTGATCAAATTTTTGCAAGATCGTCCCGCGGGAGTTGCTTTGCATGGTTATCTGGTCAATCGGGTTTTGATGGAGACCTTTGGTTCTGCCAAGCGCTTGGGCTCTTACAAATTAGTTTCGAGAAAGACTGTCTTGTGCTCAAGAATATTGCCGGGCTGCTCGGCATCGAGCATGGCATTGCGCATGGCATAGAGGCACCGCTTGAGAAAATTATGGTGAAGCCGCCCAACAAGCCGGTGTTCGCATTGAATATGGGTCTTTCGCATCCACAAAGGGTGCTTGACCTTTAATTTCCAAGCTGAGAGTCTATAGCCCTATGACTAGAAGCCTCTCTGCCAAAGAACACCCTATGGCCCGCAAAGTTAAGGTGATTGCCCATCGGGGTGGTCGCGAATGGGCGCCGGAGAATACTATGGCGGCATTTCGCCAGGCTCTCGACCTCAAGGTCGACGGCATTGAGCTCGATGTGCAGCGCTGCGCCACTGGTGAGTTGGTTGTCTTTCATGACGATGATGTCGGGCGCACCACAAACGGCGTGGGCTTGGTCGCAGATATTAGCCTGGGCGAACTGCGCCGCCTCGATGCTGGTTCTTGGTTCGATAAGGCCTTTCGGGGTGAGCAAGTGCCCACCCTGCAAGAAGTCCTTGAGCTTGTGGACGGCAAGTGCATGCTCAATATTGAGATTAAGAATACGCCGGTCTCTTACGAAAATATTGAAGAAGATGTGGTTGCTTTGCTTGCCGATTATGCGCATAAAGAGTCAATAATCATCAGCTCTTTCGACCATTATGTTTTGGCGCGTCTAGCCGAAATTGCCCCCGAGTACAAGCTTGCCGTGCTCAATGACGCTGTTGTGTTAGATTTACCCGCTTATCTGGCTCGTTTTGGCGCGCTATATTATCATCCGGGCTTTGATTCTTGTCGGGCCGATGTTGTGGAAGAGTGCCATAAAAACGGCATCCAGGTTAATTCTTGGACCATTAATGGGCGCAAAAACTGGAGCCGTTCGCTTGATTTGGCGCTGGACGGCATTGTTACTGACGACCCAGAAGACCTCATGGTCTATTTGGGCAGAGCTGTGGCTGTTTAGCACTAAGTCATAGGCGCCAAGCTTTATTCTAGTTTGGCTAGACCGCGCCTGGCCAGGTCTTTTAGCTCAAGCGGGGCGCTGCTCTCTACGACCCTTTGATAATAGACTTTAGCTTGGGCAAAATCATGATTCATCACCGAGGCGATGCCCTTTAGATAGTCTAATTCAGGCGCTTGCTGATAGAGTCTGGAGAGATTGTCTAAATGGTCGAGGGCGCTGCGGTAGCGTCCCTGCTTAATTTCTCTCAGGGCTTCTTTGACCATCGGGTCGGGCGGGCGCCTCAGTGAGAGATTTGTCTGTCCTCTTTGGCTTGCTGCCTTTGCTTGGCTTTGTTCGGCACCGGCACCGGCATTGGCATTTTTATCTATATCTATATTTGCTTCGCTATTTTGGTCGCCACTATTGTTTTGTGGCACAGTGTCGGGCAGAGTTAGACCGGGGCTGCTGCCAAAGCTTGGGCCAAAAGTGCTGAAAGGTGCAGCCGGCGGGATTTGTTCTTGGGCTCTGCCGGCTGCGCCCGGCACCGCCACAAAGCCACCGTTCAGAGTGGGATCGATGTTGAGGGCGCTACCACCTGGTGTGTCTAGCGGAGAAGGGTTGGCATCCGCCGCGGGGATGCCGCCTTGATCTTGAGAGCTTAAGGGTTGAGAGCTTAAGGGTTGAGAGCCTAAGGGTTGCAAGCTGGACGGCTGAGATGGGTCGCTACCTAAGCCGGTGCCCGATGGTGAGTCTAAGAGACTGCTGGATGTGCCGTTTAGCTCGTTTAGGCTGGAAAGGTCACCCTTTTGCACCGCCTGCATAATCGTGTCTGAAATGCTCTTGGGCAGATAGTCTTGAACGCGTGATGGGGCTGGGTCGTCTGGGCGCCCCAAGCCCTGAAAAGGATTGCCGCCGCCCGGTGCATCTGGATGGGCGGGGATGATATCTTGCCCGCTTGCCGCAGTTATGCCGCCAAAAGAGGCGGCGAGCAAAAGCCAGGTGAGTGCTAGGTGTCTCAAAGAACTGCTCATTAACGCATATTTTGTCTTACCAAAATTGAGATTCCTGGCAGTTCGAGGTTTTTACCACGAAGGCTCTGCACTATACCCACTAAAGCACAAAGCAGAAAGAGTTTGGATATTATGTTGAGGGCAAGAATGAAAATGTCTGAAATGGCTCCGCTAATGGGGGCGGTAGCGCTGCCGAAAAGGCTCAAGATGCCGGTGAGGGTGCTGACCAAGATGCCGCCACCCATAGAAATAAAGATCTGGATGATGCCCAGCATAATTGCCTGCAAGAAGTGAAAGCGAAAGAAAGTAGCATCTTTGTAAGTGCCGTTGGCTATGCTGTAGATTAGCCCGGCAATGCCTCCGGTTAGATAGCAGGCGGCGCAGACTAGTTTGGCCGAGGTGTCCGGGCTTTTGAAATAGTTGTACTTGCTCATTTCTTACCTCCGGCCGGGCCGGCTGACCTATCTTTCGCTTTTAAATTGTACCGATTTTGGCCGCTTTTGCCTGGCATTGTCAGGGTTATGACGCCGAAAATGCCCGATTATCTTCGATTTGCGATTATTTCGCGCCTTGGCGGGGAAGAACTTAGGCAAGTATGCCACACGACGAGAATATCAGCGCTCATACTATTTACATCCTCTCGGCTATTGAGCTTGAGGAGGTTATGGCTTGTGTGCATGAGCTTTGCGCCCGGGCTCTTTCGGCGCAGAGCACGGCAATTCTTATGTGGGACGCCGATTTAGAGATGTTCTCTGATCAGTGTATCTATGGCGATATGAAAGGCGAGTTTTCAGAGCTGGTCGAGCTTTATTTGGGTGCGGCGGCTGATAAACTTGCCGCTTACAGCGGCGATGAGCCGCCTCTTAGCAGGCATAACGCCGATATCAGGGTGCATCTGCTCGATCTTGCTTGGCTTGAAAATGTCGATCGCGCTCTGCTTTTGGGCATGACTGAAAGCCTAGGCAAGGTTTACCAAGTAAGGGTCTATTTTAAGGGCGAGCTTGTCGCAGTGGTTTTGGTTGCCGGTAGCGAATTGCCCGACCCATTGCATACCCAAGATTTGATGTCGGGGGCGCCTATTGCTCTTGCCCTCAGTCGAGCTTTCGAGATGAAAGAGTTGCAGCGCGAGAACGAGCGTCTGCGCGGGCAGTATGAAGAAATAGAAGAGAAAACCAGTTCGATGGAGGAGCAGACCCTCAAGCTCATTCACGATATCACCGCCCGTGATTCAATCAGAATGAAACAGCTTGAGCGTGAGCGTCTGGTTTATTGGATTTCTAATGCTGTGCGCAGCTCGGTGCATATTAAGCAGGTCGTCGACATTACCGTCGAAAAGATTGGTACTACATTTGGTGTTAGTCGTTGTTTGCTTTTGCGGGCTGAGGCAAGCGGTCCGGCTGTCAGTGAAATCGAAGTGCATGAGTATATTAAGCCTGGTCTATCGGCTTCGCGAGAGCTTTTTTATACCGATATCGGGCGTGAGTTCATCAGGCTTGCTTTGGCTAAAGAGACCCCAGAAAGCATAGATAGTGCCGATCTTAGCGGCGGCGGCTATTTTAATGTTGCTTTTCTGCGAGAGTTGCGCATCAAAAGCGGGCTAATTGTGCCTCTGGTCATGCGCGATCGCATTTTGGGCGCTCTTTTCTTGCAGGACATCGATTTTGACAGAGATTGGAGTATCGATGATATTTCTCTGATTGGATCACTTGCCGACAACCTGTCTGTGGCTATAGAAAATGCCGAGTTGCATCTTGAGCGCGAAATGCAAGCGGTTACCGATGGTTTGACCGGAGTCAATAATAGACGCAGCTTTAACGAGAATTTGCTGAAAGAGTTTGAAAGGGCTAAGCGTTACGATCAGCCGCTCTCTCTCATTATTGTCGACCTCGACTATCTGAAAAAGATTAATGACCAATATGGTCATATGGCCGGAGATGAAGCAATTCGTTCTATTGGTGCTGTTCTTAAGCAAAGTTCCCGCAGTACCGACTTTGTCGCTCGATATGGCGGCGAAGAGTTTTGTCTCTTGCTGCCCAACACCGAGATAGACATGGCCGAGCAGCTAGCCGAGCGCTTACGCCGTTGCATTAACGAAGTGACAATTCCAGAGTACGGCAATATTTCAGCCAGTCTCGGGGTTTCTAATTTTCCTTTGCATTGTGATACCGCCGAAGATCTCTTTTCGCAAGCCGATGAAGCTCTCTATAAAGCAAAATCGGGTGGCAGAAACTGTGTGAAAGTGGCATTGCAGCACGATACCGAGGCTGACGCCGGCGCCAAGGTGTGATTTGTTTATAGATTGCGGAAGATTCCGGGCAATCTTCTTGGTTTGGAGGTATAAAGTCTATTGAGCACATCCGCATCTGGGGGTATTGAATAGTGAGCATTTTCGACAATGTCATTAATACGGTGGCTAAGGAAGTCGGTAAGGTGCAAGAACGCTCGCAAGAGATGATGCAAGGCTTCAATCTCAATAGCCAGGTACGCGAGCTCGAGCGCAAAAAGAATGCCAAGCTGATGGAAATCGGTCGGGTTATTTTCGATAAATATGAACATGACAAAGAAGTCAATGAAGAGAAGTTGAAAGAGCTGGTTGCCGAAGCTGCAGCTTTTGACCACGAGATTGCTGTATTGCAGGCTGAGATTGACCAGCTCAAAGTCAAGAACGATCCAGACGCTACTCCTAGTCAGAAAGCGGAAGCTAAAGCTGGTTATTCAGCTTCGCCTGGCTTCACTTGTCCGGCTTGCGGTGCCCCTGCCAATAAAGAGAAATCTTTTTGTCCTAGTTGTGGCGCCTCAACCAAAGGCGACTCTAACAATGGTGGCTCGCAATCATCTTCTGGTTCCTCAAGTTCTAACGGTTCTGACGGCACCGAAGAAGTAGAAGTGGAAGCAGAGCAAGCTTAGTCTATTTTTGCAAAGATTGAGAACGGTTTTCGTCTTGCTTGGCTTTCTTTTCATCGCCAAGTAGTCTGTAGGTTTTTGCTCGTTCGGCAAAATTACTAAAGCTAGTCGGGTTCAACTTGGCTGCTTGATTTTGGTCGTTTAAGGCATTTTTGTACTGTTTCAGGCCGATATAGGCTTGGGCTCGCATGCGGAATAGATCATCGTCTTGAGCACTGACTTTGATTAGTTTGTCGAGGTCGACCAGGGCTTCCTGAAAACGATGATTCTTTAGATTGATCGCCGCTCTTCTTTGCATTAGGTCGTAATTTTCCGGTCTTAAAACAAGAGCCTGATTCATAGCATCGATAGATTGTTTGTAAAGCCCCATCGAGTCGGCTTGTTCTGCAAGAGTGACCCAAATACCGTATTCTCTTGGATCTAATTGGGTCACCTTGACCAGATCGTTCAGGGCATCTTTGGGACGCTTGAGCTGATTATAGACAAGGGCTCTATGTTTGTAATATTCAGGTTTTTCGGGTTTGAGGCTGATGGCTTGGTTGAAGCACTTGAGCGCTTCCGGCATATTGTTTTGAGCGGCATAGAAGACGCCCTGATAGTCATGGGCGTCGGCGAGTTTGGGATTGAGCTTGAAGACCATGGCCAGATCGCGACGACCCGCTGCCTCACAGGCTTTCTCCTCGGTCAATTCAAAGAGCATATAGTTGCCTTTGGCTCGCAG
>MOYA01000001.1:2901555-3148362 GCA_001899315.1 Candidatus Obscuribacter phosphatis | reverse complement strand
TGTCTAGGGCTTTCATGGCAGCATATGGATCTTTCTGCTCTTCTTTTATCAAGGCTTTTTGAAAGTAGAGTCTTTCGTCTTTTGGAAAGTTGCGTATAGCTTTGTCCACAAGCTTGTCGGCATCTTCTTTGCGCTTAAGACTAAGCAAAGAAGCGCAATCTGACTTTAGTTTATTGAGGGCGTTGTCATTCATTTTACCCGGAGGGGCAGGTTGTGCCTTCAAGCTCGGCGAGCCAAACATAAGACAGGTTGCTAAGAAATAGACCGGCAAAATCTGTCTGGAAACTAAACTTTTTTGCCGCCAATTTTTACTGACTAGATTGCATTTGGCTTTGGTCATCTCTTACTTCAGTTTTTGTGCCTTGAGGAAGGCGGCTTTCTGTCTATCTTTCTCAGCTTCTTTCTGCTTGCCGGTTCTATCATATACTGTTGCGCGCAATTCATAGTAAAGCCCGATATCGGGGTTAAGACCAATTGCTTCATTAAAGCTGTCGAGGGCTTTGGCAAAATTGTTTTTGGCTAAGTAACATTTGCCGCGGGCGACATAATTGTCTTCATCAAGCGGCGAAAGAGCAATCATTTTGTCATAAATAGCAATGGCTTCGTCAAAGCGATTGAGCAGGTTCAAAACCCGAGCTTTAAGCAAGAGTACTTCATAGGCTCGCCCGCCTTTGTCGTATTTGAGGCAAGCATCGACTACTTGTAAAGCTTCGGCATAACGCTTTTTCTGAATGAGCATATTAGCTCGACTTTTCCACATCGTTTTTTCGTAAGGCTTGAGTTGGCAAGCTAGTTCGATGTCTTTTAGTGCTTTATCGGTTTGGTTGGAAAAGTTGAGGGCTGTGGCTCTATGGCAGAGGAAGGTGTAGTTTCGCGGTTCTACTTTCAAGGCTTTGTCAAAGAGCTTTATAGCATCTAGATAACGGCCTTCTGCTGTTGCCCATACCCCTTCATAGTCATAGGCGGTAGCTAGATTGGGATTGAGTTTCGTCGCTTTGGTTAAGTCTTGTCGAGCTTCGGACAAATAGTCTTGGCCAATAAAGTGTTCGCTTAGAACAAAATAGGCTTTTGCTCGCTCTAGATAAGCTTCGGCAAAGTTGCCATCTAGCTCTATTGCTTTTGTTAGTTCTTTAATTGCCGGTTGTGGATCTTTGCGGTCATAGATCAAATTAGCCATCGCATAGTGTAGCTTGGCGTCTTTCGGAAATTTTACCAGTCCTTCCTGCAGCAAGCTGATGGCCATCTTGTGGCGATAGAGCATTTCCATAGCTCTAGCCTTGAGTCGATACCGTGCTGGCGCCGCAAGACTGTTTTGATTTTTCTTGTCATTGAGAATATCCAGTACTTTGGCTGCTTGTCCTTCCTTTAGAAGTTTTTCGATTTGATCTTCAAATAAGAGCTTGCTATCACCGGCGGTGCAAAAGCAAGGCGCCCAGACTGCCGCTAAAAGCAGAATAGGCGCCAATTGCATGAGAAGTCTGATCTTGAGGGGCCGGCGGCAGTGGGCAGCTTTTAGCTGTTTGGGTCGCAAGCTTTTGTCCTTTTGAGAGTTTTAGTTGGTTTATCTATTGCTGGTCTTAAACTCTCGTATTTTTGCCGCAGTCGGGGCAAAAGAAGAAGGAAGGCGCCACTTCTACACCACAGTGGGGGCAGTTGCGTGTGGTTACTTCTTGATCTTTTGTGGGAAAGCGACCGGCCATGATTTCGGTATAGGCTTTGGAATCATGCCATTGTTTGATTTCTCTTGCTCGGTAGACTGGAATTGGATGCGTCATGCCAAGTTCAATTAAGAGCTTGTAGACTTTGTTTAGGGTGCTGTAGTCGAGATCTTCATAGCTATCGGCTTGTCTGAGAAACTCTTGCGTATCCATTTCATTGAATATTGTTTTGGAGCCGGCCGAGAGTTTCATATGTGTATTGAGGCAGACTTTTAGATCTTGTGTGACCAAAAGTTCGGCGCGGTCGGCGGTCAGTTCTGACTTGCGGTACCAATCAAAGAGTGCGATGCGCAGCGCCATTTGGGCTAGACCCGGAATCGGTACAATGGCATTGGAGATTTGCAGAAGCAATAAGACCAAGCTGCGATAGAGTACGTGTCCAGCTTTGACGTGTCCCAATTCGTGACCCATTACACCCATCAGTTCTTCTTCGGTCAGCAAGTCGACTAAGCCGCTTTGCAGTACCACGAAGGGACGGTCTACGCCAAATGTGAAGGCATTGACGTAGGGATTGGAAGCGAGAAATAGATCCGGCTCGTGCATATCTAATATTTCAGCTGCTTCTTTGAAGAGTTTATAGACGCGCGGGCATTGTTTAGGGGTGACATGCACGGCGCCGCCCAAGAGCTGGGTTCTAAAATAGCGCTCGGCGCCTAGTTCGATAAATTTATGTACGACTTTGTCTAGAACAGGAATTTTTCTCAGTGCTTCCAGTGCCTGTCTATCTTGCGGATGCTCGAAGGCTGTTGATGAAATTCTAGGAAAGCGACGCCTTGTGGTAGTTTCAGAAGGGCTCATGCCTTAACCTCCGAGCAGTAATTACTAGAGTGTAGATACCCACTTTTATAGCGCGTTCTTCGCTTCAATGCTTACGACTTACTTAAGTTTGCCGTAAGAACTGCCAAAGACCAGGGTAATTACTGTGTTAAGGCTGTCCTTTATCCATGACGCCTTCCCATTTGGCCAGCACCACCGAAGCTAGGCAGTTGCCGAAGACGTTTACTGAGGTGCGAGCCATATCCATCAGTGTATCGACGCCCAAAATGAGAGCGATGCCCTCTAGAGGCAGATTGAAGTTGGCCAAGGTGCCGGCCAAGATTACCAGAGAGGCCCTAGGTACGGCAGCCACACCTTTGCTGGTAAGCATAAGAGTAAGCAGCATCAAGATTTGCTGCTCGATAGGCATATGTACGCCCGCGGCCTGCGCGACAAAAACCGCCGCCAACGAGAGATAAAGGGTGGTGCCGTCTAAATTGAAGGTGTAGCCCAGGGGCAAGACAAAGCTGACGATGGGGCGAGGCACACCGATGCTTTCCATCGACTGCAAGGCTTTGGGTAAGGCTGCTTCTGATGAAGTGGTGGAAAAAGCCAATATGAAAGGCTCTTTCACCGCTGCAAGAAATTTCTTGATTGGCACTTTGGCCAGATACATTATTGGGCCAAGCACAAAGACCACAAAAACAATTAGGGCTAAATAGAGGGTGCCCACCAATTTGCCCAGCGATACCATCACATCGAGACCGTATTTGCCCACAGTGTTGGCCATGGCGCAGGCCACTCCAAGCGGTGCCACTTTCATTACATAGCCGGTATATTTGAACATCACTTCAGACAGCGACTGACAAAAGTCGACTATTTGATTGGCTTTGGCTGCTTTTACACCAAGGGCAAATATGATCGTGAAAACTACAATTTGTAAGACATCGCCGCGGGCCATGGCGTCGATTATGCTTGTGGGAAAAATATGAACGATTAGATCGCCGCCCGAAGGCTTTTTGGCCAGCAGTTCACCGGCTTGGCTGGCTGAGGCATGAGATAAGTCTATACCGGCGCCTGGTTGCAGCCAATTGACCATGAGCAGTCCCACTGCCAGGGCTAGTGTAGTTACTACTTCGAAATAGATAAAGCAGCGAAAGCCGAGGCGCCCAAGCGAGTGTCCATGCGATGAACCGGCGATACCGACCACCAAGGTGGCGAAGACTAGTGGGGCGATGATTGATTTGATTAGATGCAGAAAGACATCGGCGCCGGGCGCCATGGCCATGCCTATATTAGGAAAGAAGCGACCAACAGTGATGCCGACCACAAGACCGATGAATATTTGGGCTGTCAGTCCCAGGCTGAATTTCTTCTTCTCTTCGCCTTTGCTTTCTATCGCAGGCGCAACCGCCGTCTCGCTCAATTTCGACTCCCCAGAGTGTGACTATTTAGAATCTGACTATTTAGAATCTGACTATTTAGAGTGTGACTATTTCCAGACCGCGTCCAGCCAAAATAGCCAGAGTGCCCGAAATTGATACCGAAGAGACACCTTCTAGAGCAGGCAGAGTGCTTTGCACTTGCGGGGCGCTTTCTTGGGCAAAAAGATCCCCACGAGCTTCGTGAACATCNNNNGACTATTTAGAATCTGACTATTTAGAGTGTGACTATTTCCAGACCGCGTCCAGCCAAAATAGCCAGAGTGCCCGAAATTGATACCGAAGAGACACCTTCTAGAGCAGGCAGAGTGCTTTGCACTTGCGGGGCGCTTTCTTGGGCAAAAGAAATGATCGTGCTCAAGTCTTTGCCTTCTGCGTTTCTGCCCACTGCTACGGCGCGATTGCCCTGGCAAGCCATGGCCACACCGTCATGTGGTAGATCGATAGAGCCGCGGGTGATGGCTTCGGGTCCGTCTTTACCCAGCACCAAAAAGAAGCCGCGCGAGTCTTTGTCTACAGCGGTCATGACCAGACAGTTGTCTGTGATAGCCATGTCGCGAATAGCCAGATTATCGAAATGTCGTTTGGTCTGCACTTCCATGTCACCGCCGGTAGTGCCCTTGTTCAAGAGGGCGAGGTCGTTGAGGCTGGAAAGTAAAAGCTGACCGCCTCTGGCTTGGCAGCGGTTGAAGAGACCGGGCACTTCAAAGCTTTTTTCTTTGACAAGACTTTCTTTATAGACCTGAAAGATGGTTATCTTGGTGGTCTTATCCAAGGGCTTGATGGCATAGCAGCGCTGTTCGCTTTCCACAGGGTCAAAGCAGATCTGGCTGGCTTGCACTTTCACCTTGGTTATTGGTGTTTCTAGCGAGTCTTTCTGCATCTGGCGCATGCTTAGCTCGTCTTTGCTGAGACAAAGCAGTCGACTGGCGGCGCCCACCAATACCTTAATCGGGGTTTCGGGTTCGGCGGCGGCCATGAGCATGGGGCGCTCGGGGCGACTGATGTTATAGAGTTGCAACTTCGAGCCGGCAATTACTACATTGTCGCGAAAAGCCGCCAAACCAGAGGCGGCCAGTCGCGGAATTGTGTACGAGGTGGCAAGGGCAAAACCTTCTTTGGTGCGATGCAAGAGTTGCACGCCCGACCAGCCCGAGGCAATATAAATGAGCGGGTCTCTATAGATGACCGCAGCTGTTCCCTGGGCTGGCAAGCCGCTTTCGTCTTTGCTTGTCTTTAGGTCGAGAACTTGTTCGCGTTGCAGGGCGCGATTTGAATCGGGCACTAATGAAATGAGATTGCGTTTGCCCTGGCTGCGACCGACTACAACATAGCGATCTTTCTGGGCGCTGGCCGACTCTACTGAAAGCAGTGGATCAAGTGTTATCGATGCCAGGGCGCGGGCATTGACGCCGGTGCTCAAGGTGCGGGCCAAGCAACGTCCTTTACCGGGGCGGCTGCCTCTTTCATAGCCGGCTACCAAGACAGAGTCTTTGAAGCGGCTCAGTACGCGGAAGTCTCCCTCTAGAGTTACCGAGCTTTGTACTTCGGGCGAGCCGGGGTTTTGCAGAAAGACATAGTCGACATAAGAGCGACCACTCTGGCTGTCCGAAGACAAAATAGTCAGTTGCTTTTCGGTCAGTTCAACTTGTCTGATCGGATTTTTGACGCTGAGGCTAGCCAGATAAGAAGGTTCTTTCGCGTCGCCACGACGACTGGGTGCACCATATATAGAGGCAATGGCTTCGCCCGAGCTGGCGGTTCCCGCTATGCAAATCAAGTCGCCCCAGGCAGTAATTGACTGCGCGTCTTGCATTCTAGTGAGAGGCATTTCGCTTATTATGCGCGGTTCGGTGGGCGGCACCAAAGAAATCGAGATCAGATTGACCACGGCTTCTCTATTTTCATTGTCGCGATAGACCAAGCCATAAGCGGCATAAGGTGTGACGGCAAAGTCGATGACTTTATTGCCGAGACCGCTCATAGAGGCTAAGACTTTGAAGGGGGGCTTGCCGGGGGCGGGTTTGCGCATGTCTACCACCGCCAGGCGTCCATAGTTGTCGGTGAAACAAAGATAACCTTTGTCCATGACCCCGACATGGTCAGGCAAGATTGCCGGCGGCCATTCTTCTTTGAAAATTGACCGAGGTCCGCCGCCAAAGCCTCCTGCTAGAGGATTTGCCGTTCTCGGCGCCTTGCGGGCCTCGGCAGCCGGTGTAAAGAGGTCTGAGAGCAGGAAAGAGCCGCCCAGATAACCAAAGGAAGATAACAAGAATTGACGTCTGTTAGGCATGGTCAAAAATTCGAAGAGCCCCGCGCACTGTACCGTGGCTGGCTATTTTGGCACATTTGCCGCCTGTTTTTGGCTGTTTGGGGTGCGAGATTATTTTAAAGTAGTGTATGCAGCAAATTGCGGGTAAAGCCGATGGCGACAAAGAGAACCATGGCTGAAATATCGATATTGCCGATGGGCGGCACCACTTTTTGAATCGGCGAAATAACCGGTGTGACAATCATGTCCAGGGTGCGCCAGGGCTGGTCGTATCTGTTTATATTGGGAAACCAAGAAATCAGGCACCAGAGCAACAGTGCCATCGAAAATAGATTTATGACCAGGTCAAGAACTGTGACTACTATTGCCATCGCACGATAGTTCCTTAAAGCAAAGCTTTGAGCGCAATGTGTACTCAGGAAATTGTAGCATTTTCGCAGCATTTGTTGATATTCGACTTTCTCCCCTTGAGTTTCGAGACCTGTCTAGTCATGCTTTTGCTATGTCATCGAGCGAAAGAGAAGAGAAATTAATCGCCCGCATCAAAGAATGGACGGCAAGTTCTTTTATCGGCGACGATTGTGCTGTTTTGCCCGGCTGGGGTCTGGTCAGCAGCGATAATCTAATCGAGGGCACGCATTTTCGCTTAGACTGGACCGATTTGCTCTCATTAGGCTGGAAAGCCTGTGCCGTTAACTTGAGCGACATTGCCGCCATGGGCGGTATGCCTCGCTATATGACGATTTCACTGGCTCTGCCGGTCTATATAGGCGAGTCGGAGTTGCGACAGTTTTATCTGGGTTTTACCGACTGTGCCGCCCGCTATCGCACTCGCATTGCCGGTGGTGACTTGACCCGCGGCGATAGATTTATGATCGCCGTCACAGTCATGGGCGACTTGCACAGTGCCGGTGTGATGCGGCGCAGCGGTGCACGCCCTGGCGATGTGGTCTTTGTCAGCGGTTCTTTCGGCGACAGCGGATGCGCCCTTAGTTTGATCAGTCGACAGGGTTTTGAACTGGCCCAGAGCGGCGAGCCTCCGCCCTCTCTGGGCTATGGTTCCTTGCCTCTTTCGCTCTTTAGACCGGGCACGCCTTCCAGTCAGCTGCTCTCTAGGCATTTTCGTCCCGTACCGCGGCTTGAAACCGGCTGGTCGGTGGTCAGTGCCACCAGGGGGCAAGGCTCGCTCATGGATTCTTCTGATGGTTTGGGTGACTGCTTGGTGCAGATAGCCCGAGCCAGTTCGGTGGGTATGGCCATTGACTTGGAAGCCGTGCCGGTTTCGGAGGCGGTTTGGCAGTACAGTCGGCAATGGCAGCACGACCCATTGGCTTTTGCCTTTTATGGCGGTGAAGATTATGAGCTTGTCGGCACAATGCCGCCGGCTTTATTTGAAAAAGTGCGAGAGGTCGCCCCTGCTAGCGTCCCCCTCACCGCCATCGGTAGGGTGGTTGAGGCTTCTGAGGCCCGGCAGGCGGTGCGCTTTTATGAAAATGGCAAGCCTAGCTCACGTTTGGGCGGTTTTGCCGACATGAAAAATTGTTTTCAGCATTTTGGCGGTTAGTTTACGGGTGGTTTAAGTGATTAAGAGGGGCTAGCGATGGGGGAAAGTATGACTGAGTGTATAGGCGATACCAATAAAGTGAAAAGTACGGCATTGAAAATAGATGGCAAGGCCGTGGCGCAAGCCGTCAAAGACAGGCTTAAGAAAGAGATTGAAGCTCAAGTTGGAGGTCAGGCTGATGGTTCGGGCGGCAAGCGTCGACCTGGGCTGGCAGTGATTTTGGTGGGCGATGATCCGGCTTCGCAAACCTATGTCAAAAACAAGATTGCCTCTTGCGAAGAAGTGGGCATAGTCAGTTTTCATCACAGACTTGCCGCCGATGTCAGCCAATTGGAAGTGCAGAATTTGGTGCGCCGCCTAAATGAAGATGAAGCGGTGGACGGCATTTTGGTGCAACTGCCCTTGCCTGCGCACATAGATAGCAGAGAAGTGCTTTCGCTTATCGACCCTGATAAAGACGTGGATGGTTTAAGCGCCGTCAACCAGGGACGTTTGGCTATCGGCGAGCCTGGTCTTTTCCCTTGCACACCTCTTGGTGTAATGGAACTTTTGCGTTATGAAGGTGTGGAACTCAAGGGCAAGCACGCAGTGGTGGTCGGACGCTCGGCTTTGGTGGGCAAGCCGGTGGCCCTGATGCTCCTGGCTAAAGATGCCACTGTTACTGTTTGCCATTCCCGCACAAGCGATTTGCCGGCTGTCTGTCGTAGTGCCGATGTGCTTGTCGCTGCCGTCGGACGCGCCAATATGATCAAGGGTGATTGGATAAAGCCCGGAGCGGTGGTGATTGATGTGGGCATCAATCGCATTGAAGTGAACGGCAAAGGCAAATTGGTCGGTGATGTAGATTACAATGAAGCTGTCGAGGTGGCCTCAAAGGCTACTCCGGTGCCGGGTGGTGTCGGGCCAATGACTGTGGCAATGCTGCTCTCCAATACATTCACTTCTTATAAGAGACGATGAGTTCTAAACCTGCCCTAATATCACTAGCTCTCTTTGCGCTTTTCGGGCTTTTGCTGGGCGGTTTCGGCGGCGTTAAGCTAGTGCAGTCGCTTGGTGAGAGGGGCAGGCGCATGATTGACCCGCAAGAAATTGCCCGGGCTGTTGCCACATTTCCTTTTTCGACACAGTCTTTGGGTAAGCCCTATCTGGCAACGGCTTCTAAGAATGCCACTCTTTGTCTCTTTGAAAATAAGGATGTCGGTCAGCAAAGCCTTTTGTTTAGAGAGGCGCTCTTATTGACGGGGGGCAAAGCTGCCGGCTCTCAAGTTGATGACTCGAAAGAGTCGGCCGGTGACCTTTTGCTCGATATTTTCAGCGATAACTTTATTGTTGGATCGGCTAAAGATCTCAATATGGGGCGACTTTCCACGGTTAAGAGTCGAGATTCTTTTGCCGTGGGTAATGCCAAGTGTCGCTATAAGCTGGTGACGATTAGAGGGGCTGATGATAAAGACTATGAAGGCTTTATCGGCTCAATGGTCGGCTCTAAGCATCGCTATATATTGCAGACCACTGTGCCTGCGGGCAAGACCGTCGATTTAGAAGCCTTGCGTCGCATCTTTCCCGAAAATTTAGAATAAAGCCAGAGCGGGTGAGGCTCTCTTGACTGCCCGGTCGTCGGTCTTGGAGTTAGTTTATCTGAACGATAGACCGTCTTGGGCTAGCCAAGAGTTTATACTGAAACGAGCGCTTGTATAAATCGATTTCTAAGGAGTTCCTAATGAGCGACGGTCATCATAACGATCCTGCTAAAGGCTGGCTGATTTTCTTCTTTGCTTGTTTCGCCTCTAGCGTTCTAGCCCTAGGCGTTTGGGCTTGTTTTAACTATAAAGTAGATGCACCGGAGCCGACAGTGGCTGCCGGCGGTCACCATTAACAGGTCTAGACAGTGGCAATAGCTGAAATATTGTGCGTTGGCACCGAGCTTTTGCTCGGTGATGTACTTGATACTAACTCACAATTTTTGGCGCGCGAACTGGCTGTTCTAGGCATCGATTGCTATTACCGGGTTACGGTCGGCGATAACCCCGAGCGCATCAAGAGTGCTCTGCGCCAGGCTTTAGAGCGTTCCGACATCGTCATCACTTCGGGTGGTTTAGGACCAACCGCCGATGACCTAACCACCGAGTGCATCGCCGCTGTTTTCGATAGTCCTATGGTTATCGATCCCGAAACTCTAGCCTTTATAGAAGAGCTATTTCGCAGTCGCAATCTGGTCATGCCTCCCAGCAATCGCAAGCAAGCCATGCGCCCCCAAGGCGCAGATATTTTGCCCAATCCGGTGGGTTCGGCTCCCGGCATTATTTGGGGTCTCAGCAAAGAGGCTCTGCAGAAAGCCGCAATAGAAAGCGACTATGTTGCTCAAGATTCGGTCGATGCGCCACACCGGGTAATCCTCACTTTTCCCGGGGTGCCCGGTGAATTAAAAGCTATGTGGAGTGAGACGGCCGGACCTTATTTGGCCAAGCATTATCCAGCCGGCACAATTTGGTCGAAAGAGCTTAAGCACATAGGCATTGGCGAATCGGCCCTGGCTGAAAAGTTTTCCCATCTACTTGAATTGTCTAATCCGACCGTGGCGCCCTATGCCGGTCGTTGGGAGTGCCGCCTGCGTGTTTCGGCTAAAGCCGCCACCCGCGAAGAGGCGCGCCTGTCTGCCCAGCCGGTCATTGACGAGATCAGGCGTGGCTCGGGCGTTACCCTATATGGCGAAGACGACGATACATTAGAGTCTGTTGTGGCCAATTTATTGGTGTCGAGCGGCAAGACCATCAGTCTGGCCGAGAGTTGCACCGGCGGTCTGATAACCGAGAGGCTGACCGATCTGCCCGGCAGCTCGCGTTTTATGCATTCGGCTGTGGTGGCTTACAGCAATGAGGCAAAAGAGAAATTTTTAGGTGTCGACGAGCATCTAATAAATAAATACGGGGCTGTCAGTGAAGAAGTGGCTGTGTCCATGGCTAAAGGCATTTTGACCGCCACCGAAAGCGATTTGGCTCTGGCCGTCACCGGTATCGCCGGACCCGGGGGTGGCAGCGAAGATAAGCCCGTAGGCTTGGTTTATGTGGCGCTGGTGGCCGCTGTCAGCCCAGGCAAAGAACCTTTGTCGTTTGTGCGAAAGCTGTTATTGGGCTCTCGTATCAACCGTTCGGAGGTGCGCTACCGCACTGCCAATGAAGCACTGAATATGGTGCGACTTTTCTTGCTTGAGCCATCCTCCCTTTAATTTTGCATTGACAAGAGGATAATCATGGCGAAAAGCGGGTATTAAGGGATCTGGAACCTGTAAACTAAAGCGATGAACTTATTCAATTCGGAACAGCCCAAAAAGAATAATATGCCGGACCGGACCTTTATCCGGGACGGTGTTTTCCATAGACAGCTCTCTAATGTAAGAAACCAGGTCTGGAGTGACGGCAAAGTCAAAGCCCTAGAGCAGGCTAATGCCCCCGGCGAAAGGCAAGCCGGCGACATTTTCTCGCATGTGCGGGAGGGCGATGAAGAAATCACCCTCACTTCCGATGACCTCGACCTCATTGCTTTCTATGATGGTTTGCCCGGTTGTTATAACTTCCGCTATCTCTTTCGCAAACTAACCAGGGAAGTAAAGCGGTCCAAGCGATACAACCGCCCCACTTCGGTGGTTATGGTCGGCGTTGATGGTTTTGACAAGATTGAATTGGGCTTTGGTAATCTCGCCGCCGATACTGTTGTCTTTTCGGTAATTGAATTTTTGCTTGCCGGTATACGATCTGATGTAGACATGTGCGGACGCCTTGCCGACGACCGCTATATTTTGGTTTTGCCTGAAACACCCGGTCGCGGTGCCACTGTTTTGGCTGATCGTCTGCGCAAGCGCTTTGAAGAGCTAGACCTGCGGCATAACTGGCACAAGCTGCCGGTGACACTTAGTTTTGGTGTGGCCTACTTCCCCGGTCATGGTGATGACCCCCGCGAACTAATTGCTCGTGCCGATCTGGCTTGCGAATTTGTGCAGTCTAGAGGCGGCAATGGTTTTGCCTTTGCACCCGAGGCTTAAGAAAGTGCACCGCTAGCGGTATCACATTTTCTGCTTCTATAAAATCAGCATGGCATCGCCATAGCTATAAAAGCGATAGCGCTCTTTGATTGCTTCTTGATAGGCTTTCATAATCAGGTCGCGACCGGTGAGGGCGGCTACCAAAACCAAAAGGCTGCTTTTCGAAAGATGGAAGTTAGTGATCATGCCGTCTATGACGGCAAACTCATAGCCCGGCTTTACATATAAGCTGGTGGAGGCATTCTCTCTGGCTTGCAGCTTGCCGTTCACTACGGCGCTCTCTAGGGCTCTTAGCGAGGTGGTACCGACCGCTATTACTCGCCGTCCTTCTTCTTTTGCCTTGTTGACAGCGGCAGCTGTTTCTTCACAGATAGTATAAAGTTCTTCTTCTATTGTATGGTCTTCCACCGACTCTTCTATCGGCTTAAATGTGCCGGCACCCACATGCAGAGTCAGTCTAACCGTTTCTACTCCCTTCTCTTTGAGAGCTTCGATTACCGCCGGGGTAAAATGAAGTCCGGCGGTGGGGGCGGCTACTGCACCGGGGGCGGTGGCGAACATGGTTTGGTATAAAAGTAAATCTTGGGAGCGGTGCTCGCTTGTCTGATAGTCTCGCTGAATATAAGGAGGCAAAGGTGCAAAGCCAACTTTGCTGAGCAGATCATAAACCGCCGCCTTTTCGCCGAGGTCGACGAGTAGGCGCTTAAAGCCATCGGGACCGGTGACGATGTCGTGTACTTTGATCTGGCATTGGCTGCCGTCGTCTTTTGTCACCATTAGTTCTTCGCCCGGCTTTAGCCGCTTGATTGGCGTCACCATGCTTTCCCAAATAGAAACATTGGTTGATAGAGGCTTCAAAAGCAAGATCTTGATTGTGCCGCCCGAGGCGCGCTTTGCCACCAAGCGTGATGGCAAGACCCGGGTGTCGTTCACCACCAAAAGATCACCTTTCTTCAAGATCTCCGGTAGCTCATAAAAGCTTCTATGTGCAAAACTTTGCGAACTTCTATCAAGATGGAAGAGCCTGGAATGGTCTTTCTTTTCCAGCGGTTTTTGAGCTATCAGTTCGAGCGGCAGATCATATTCAAAATCTGCCAGCTCAAGTTTTTCTTGTTTGCCGTCACTTTTGACCCAGTTCAAAATCTAGATACCTGCCTTTTGCTAGGAACGCCTCGGCTATTGTACCAAGGCTTTCGGAGGTTCCTTTACAACCGCTTAGATACTGCACTGTTTCTTTAGAATTGCGCCACTCTTTCAATAAGTCTTTAGCCTTTGTCGGTTCGCTGCGGGCAAGCGCCGATACGGCATAAAGTTTCGCCGGGGCTGTGCCGTAAGCAAGCAGCAGATTGAGATATTTAGTGGAGCCGACACTGTCTTTGCTCTTCTCTTCGACTAGCTTTCTATAGGCTTCATATTCTTTGCTCATCGCGCCGCTCTCGCCTGTGGCGCTGCTATACATTGCCTGGGCACTAAAAAGTGTCTTTATGTAAGGGGGGCTCTGTGCCAGTAAACTTGCTTTCTCCAGATCTTCTTTGATTATTTTCATAGCTTCGTTCAGCTTAAGGGTCTTGTCGGTGCTGCGGTCATAGGCATTGTCAGCCATGTGCACCATTTCTTCATCTTTGACTTTTATTACTGGCATTGCCGAGAGATGCCAGTTTGCGCCTCTATAGCCGCCTTCGGTCTTCTTTAGAAAGAGAATGGCTTTGCCGCTTTCAATATGGAAGCGAGCGCAGATAAAGTTCTCGCCGCCTAGTATTTTAATATCTGGCGGGCAGCTGCCCTTGATTGTTTTGATTACTCTGGCTTGAGCCTCTTCACTATAGTTGAATGGGCGACCTGTCTCATTGCATGCCCTAACTTTGTCTATCTGCCCCAAGACAATCAGGTCGGCTTGCTCGGTCATTTCTTGGCGATTGGCTATATAGGCTTTTGCTGCCACAGGCAAGGCGGTCACGCCAGAGACCAAGAGCAGGGCTAAAATAGAACACGAGGCAAAATCTAAACCAGAACTCAAGGCAAAATTTAAACCAGAGCTCAAGCCAGACCTCAAGATAAAGCAGCCAAATACTGTTTCAATAAGTTTGATTAGGGTCTTTCTTGTCATCTTTGTTACCATAGAATGGCTTTGTTTTCTTAGAACAGTGTGATTTTAAAGGTGCCAGTCGGTTTTGAGTATAAATCCAGTTTCCCTCAAAGAACGCATAATCGAAACCGGGCTTTCCCTGGGTTTTAACCGGCTTGTTTTTGCTTCGATTGAGCCTCTTTCTGCGGCTAAACAGGCTACCTATAAAGCTTTCCTTGCCAACGGTTATGCCGCCTCGATGGATTATTTAGCCCGTGAGCCCGAGCGGCGCTTCCTTCCGCAACGCACATTTGAGCAGGCGCGCACTGTCTTGACTGTTTCGGTCGGCTATTACAACAGCCCGCCGCCGCCGCCTGCAAATGACAAGACTGTTTATGGGCGGGTAGCCGGTTATGCAGTAGGTCGCGACTATCACGTGGTCATGCGCGCCAAGCTGAAAGAACTACATGCCTTTATCGAGAAAGAGTGCGGACGCAAAGTAGCCTTTCGCACAGTCGCTGATGATGCCGCCTATTTTGAACAGGCTTTTGCCGAAAGACATGGTCTGGGCTTTGTCGGCAAGAATACACTGGTTATTTTGCCTCAGCTTGGTGGCTCATACAATCTTATCGGTGAGCTGTTTTTAGATCTTGAATTACCGGCAGATGAACCTTGTGTCGGCACCTGCGGCGCCTGCTTTCGTTGCGGCGTCACTTGTCCGACCGGCGCAATCAAAGAGTTGTCTCTTGCCGGTTCTGCTTTGCCTGCGCTAGAGAGAGAGGGTGATACTGCTTATGGTGTCAATATGACCGTTGATGCTAAGACTTATTTAGTTGATGCCCGCGCATGTCTTTCTTTTTTGACAATTGAAAATAAGGGCGGCATCGAACTATCTTTGCGAGATAAGCTAGGTGACTGGGTCTTCGGTTGCGACATCTGCCAAGAGGTCTGCCCTTACAATAGCCGTTTGCAGAAAGAGAAGAAGCAGGCGATATGGCCTGAGTTTCGTCCTGAAGCCGGTGTTGGACATTATCTTGACCTCTTTGCTTTGTTTGCCATCAAAGATCAGGACGAGTTTCATCAGCGCTTTCTCAGCTCACCGCTGCGGCGCCCCAAACTGCGTGGCATGAGGCGTAATGCCTTGGTGGTGATCGGCAATCAGCTTGCCCTTGGAGCGGCCTCGCTTGCTTTAGTGATCAATACTCTGCGCCAATATTTGCTAGCCGAGACTGATGAAATGCTGATTGAGCATGGACTTTGGATGCTCAGTCGCGCCTCTAAAGATTCTGCCAGAGCTAGTTGCGGACTCGACCTAGAGTCATTGAAAAATTCTCTTTATCGGCGTTTGTCGCCGGAAGGCAAGAGGCTTGCCGAGCGTTACTTGTAGACTTTTGACTGTAAGACTTTACAGAGTATAATAAGCTGCTCTTGAGGGGTGTCATGCAGTTTCTTTATGTTTTTCTCGGTGCAGGTTTGGGTGGCGTTTGTCGCTACTTGTCCTCCACCAATTTGCATAAGTTCTTCCCCGAATTGGGTTTTCCCATCGGGACCTTCTTTGTCAACATGGTTGGCTGTTTTTTGATTGGCTTGATTGCCCAGCTGGCTGAAACAAAAACCGCTCTGGGTGGCGACGTCCGCTTGTTTCTCACTGTGGGAGTCTTGGGCGGTTTCACCACCTTCTCAAGCTTTGGTTATGAAACGGTGCAGCTGATTAAGGATGGCGAAATCTGGTTGTCTCTTCTGAATGCCTTTGGCCAATTGGCTCTGGGGCTGATTTTTGTCTGGTTGGGTATTGTACTTGCACGTTTGCTATAGGTTGAGAGATGGTCGATAAGAAAGCCGGGCTTTTGCTGAGAATTTTCATCGGTGAGTCTGAAAAGAAAAATGGCAGACCATTATATGAATGGTTGGTGAACGAGGCTCGTCATCGTGGTATCGCCGGTGCTACCGTCTTTCGCGGCATCATGGGCTTCGGTGCCCATTCTCAGGTTCATACTTCCAAGATTCTCGATCTCGCTTCAAACCTGCCGGTGGTGGTGGAATTGAGCGATACAGCCGAGAAAATTCAAGATTTTCTAGCTGTGGTGGAAGAGTCAATCAAGGACGGCATGGCGACCTTGCAAGAAATAGAAATGCATATCTATTCTTCTAAATAGGCAAGGTCTTGTTTTAGTAAACGAGCCAATTATTAATCAAGCCAACTGTTAATCAAGCTAGCTATTATTCAAGCCAGAGCCGCTGCTGCCGCTTTTTATTTGCGGTCCCAGGCTTTTTTGTCGAGATCCCATTTGCCGGCTGGTTTATTGTCATAGTGTGTGTCATAGACAATTACCTTGTTGCCTTGGCGCCCGAGTGTATATGATGTGCCGCAAAGCTCTTTGTTTATATATTTGAGCATGTCGTCCACATGCTTGTGACCTGTCTTTTTCGATTTATCGCTCTGGTTTGCTTCGTCTAGAGCGTTGCGCATTTGAATGTTGAAGTTTGGACCATTGATGGCGATGTACTCAGCACCTTTTTTGACCAGATCTCTGAAATGTTCATTTGAAATGGGCATTTCTCTTTTGGCTGCCGCCGCTCTTTCTGCCGCCGAAGCATCGCGCCGGGGCGTATCGTAAACATGAACATTGCCCACATCTATGGTCAAATCGGTAAGTTTCGGACCGGCTGAACATTTACCCGGGGCGATAGTGCCGTCGGAATTCATTACTCGATGATTAAGCGTCGGGCTGTAAGCATCTGCGTGCAAGGCGCTTGTGTGTCCGCCGTCTTGCTTGCCTCTTCCTTGATCTTCGTTTGCTTCGACGTGTTTGCCTGCCATCATGTGTCTCCTAAAAGCTTTTGCCAGGAGATCATGCCCTGTATAGACAAATCTCAAACAAATTGCCCTGTTACTCGCCAGTTCAGCTTTATCTAAAGTCGGGTTATTGCCCCGATAGTATAAATTTGAGCGAGATAAAGAGACAGGCAAAAAGCAAAAGAAAGCCCAAGAGATTGCGGGAATTGGCTCGTTTAATTTCAGGACTAATATAGCGGGCTACGTTTTTGTCAAACCTGAAAATGAGGGTGGCTAGTTCTTTCAAAATATTGGCAAAGAGTATCACTACAAGCGCCGGTAGAAAAGTGAAGGGCGTGCTCAGTGCTTCCTGCACCAGTTGTTGTCCCTTGCCTCTCTGATAAAGCAGCATGTCGCTAATTGCCCCATAGACAATATTTTTGCGAGCCTTGAGCGCTTCTATAAAAAGCTCGGCATCGCTTAGATTGTGCGGGTTGAGTCTGAGTGCTTCTTTTAAGCTGTGGTAGGCTTTTTCTGGATCGCCACTTTCATACGAGAGCTGTCCGAAAATTCTGTGCAGCCTGCTATCCTCAGGGTTGAGAGCCAAAGCGGCTTGCAGTATCTCTCTGGCGTCTTCTGTTTGATCTAAATAAATCTGGGCTTTGGCATAATATTCTAAAGCCTCCGCGGAAGTTGGGTTTAGCTTGGTTGCTTTGTAGGCGTAGTCACGCATTTTTAGATAGTTTTGTCTCTGTTCTTCCAGCACGGCAAAGAGCAAGTGCACATAATAGTCTTGCGGATCCAGAGTAAGAAGATTATCTAGGTGTTTGGCTGCTTCTATTAGATTGCCCTGGCTTAGATAGATAAAGGCGCAGTTCCCTACCGTATGTGCAAAGTTAGGGTCTAAAGAGAGGGCTCTGGTGATTACTTGATTGGCTAGCTCAAACTGCTTCAGTTCTGCGAAAGTAACCGCCAGCATATTGAGCAGGCCGATATCATCCGGATCTTCAATCAGTGCGTCTTTTAATGCCGTTAGAGCCTGGGGATATTGGCAGCTGTCATAATAATAGTAAGCAGTTTGTCTAGCTGATGCCATAGTCTTTTACAATCTACTCACTAAGTTATTTGTTCAGCCTCTCACCCAGCCAAGGCGGGGGACCATCGCCTTTAGTGTGGCTGCTTCTAAGGGTAGTGAGACGTTTGTCCAAATATTCGACCAGATTTTCTTGCTGCCATTTCTCGGCTAAGTTCAAGGCTAATTTATACAAAACTTCGGCGCGATATTCTATCTCGCTTTCAGCTGTAATCGCCAGCAAATAAGCCAGACGCAGCTCGTCTTTTTCTTTCTTGCGCAGTTCATAGTCGACCAAAACCCAAGTGCTGTCTGAGTCGGCAAAACCTTTATCCAGCCACTCATCATAGTTTTTGGTTATCGCTTTTTCTTCTATATTGTCTTTTTCTAGTTGCTCTTCCCGGCTAATTGCCTTCACCGGTGGTGCCAGCTGGCGCTCTAGTATTTCACTTTCGTCGCTTTTCAGTAATGATGGTCCGTAAAATATCAAGAGCAGAAATAAGATAGCCGGTAGAGAATAGGCGTTCTGTGAGAGCAGTTTGACCGGCATCTGGCTTTCTAGTTTGCGATCTAGTCGCAGGGCAAATAGAGCCAGTTCTGAAATGGTCCAAAGAAAGAGAAAAGGTAAGGCCAAAACAAACAGTATAAGTATATTGACCAACCGCAGTCTTTCGATGGTCAATCGCGGCACTATATAGAGATACCAGAGCATCGAATAAATAAAGGCAAGCAGGGGCGACCTGCCTTTCTGGTTGATGATTAGTGTCTCTTGGGCAAATTCATTGCCTTGATCTATGGCAAAAGTTTTTCTCAAGTTTTCTGCGGCCGCCTCGTATCTGCCGGTCAGGCAGTCGAGCCGGGCTAGAGCAGCCAAGCAATTGCCATTTTTGTCGTCAAGCTCAAGGGCTTGGTTGAGCACCTGTCTGGCTTCGTCGTCTTCGCGCTTACTTATGTGATAGAGTGCCAGATAAAAGAGGGCATTGGCTTTCTTTTCATCTTGGCAGTATTCGAAATATTGCTCAGCCAGCTCTTTCAGCTTCTTCCAGCTGCGGCTGCGCCGCGCTGCCTCAAGGGCAAAGCCATAGGCGAAAGTGTCTGCCGGGGCAAGCTTTAGATATTCGACCAATTTGCTAAGAGTCAGTTTGTATTCTTTGTTTTGAAAGGCGATTATGCCGGCGACTCTAGTTAGAGCCGGCTCTGTTGTACTTATTTTTTGCAGCTCACGCAGCTCAATTCTACTTTCCGAGGAGAAACTGACCAGCGCCTTAGCTTCCAGATGTCGACACTTACCCTTAAGGTCTAGCTCGCCTGCTTTGCGCGCTTTTTGAAACTCTTTTTCGGCGGCGGAATAGTCTCCCTTATTTAAGAGTGCTTCGGCTATTTCGGCGTGACTAAACTTATCGCTCATTTTCTTTTGATATCACCCGCGGTATTTAGCCAGTCTGGTCTATCGGGCTCGGTTTTGCTTTTGCCTGTGACGTAGTTCTTATAGGCTTGCAAAAGTCTTTGGGTGCAAATGAAACGAAATCTGGAATCTAGATCGCTTCTGTCGCAGGCGGCTTCAGCCAGTTTTTCGGCTTCGTCAAAATAGGCAAGAGCCTTGAGCGGGCTGATCAAACTGGCCTCGATGATGCCCAGCCAGAATGTTGTTAGCAGCCGTCTTTCAGGGTTTTGAGGGGTTCTTTCTTTTTCTATTTGATAGAGAGTTTCAAAATCTTGCCGGCTGCCGCTTAGTTTTTTACCACTGACAAACTGCTTTCTAAATCTAATAAAAGACTCACCGGCATTGGCTTTTGTTACTACCAGAGCCTGTCTTTCCGCCCGTTCTTTCGCTTGGGCAAATTCAACCATAGTAAAGATGCCGCCGGTCAGTAAGACAAAGACAGCTAGACCAAAGAGTGAATAGTTGTTGATTTTTACCCAGCTTGGGGGTAAAAGTTTGGCTGAGCTAGTCAGGCGCAGTAAGAAAATTGAGAGCGTGTAACATAGAAAAAGTGGGATAACCAGAGCGAGTAAGGCGGCATATTCAAGAAAGACATTGCGGCCTTCTTGGCTGGCGATTTCGTTTTGCTTTCGGCTGATTTCCTCGATAAATTTGAGCAGTGGTGCCACCAGTCGATTTTCATCTTGCAATAAGTTGACTAAAAGTGTCTGCGCCCTTTTATCGTTTGGATTTAGCCTTAGCGCTTCTTTTACATGTTCAAGAGCCAGTTGGCGGTTATAGCTTTCATTAAAGAGAGCGTAATCGTAGTGATAGAGTGCATTATTTGGCGCCAATTCCAGAGCGGTACGACAGGTGTTTCGAGCTTCTTCGTGGCGATTGAGAGCCCAATAGGCGCAGGCTTGGTTGACCAATAAGTCTGGGTTGTCTGGAGCGATTTCGAGACCACTTTGGGCATAGGAAAGGCCTGCCTCGGGGTCTTCCATGGCCAAGTAGAGAATCGATAAATTTAGATGGGTATTTTCGTCTTCCGGATCTAGATTGAGAGCGTCCAAAAAATAGGCTTGGCTCTTCTCAAAGAGTTTCATCGACCGGTAGATTTGTCCAAGGGTCTTGAGCGTCGCTATATCGGTCGGGCAGTAGGCGAGAGTCTGTTCGCAAACGTTTATCGCTTCGCTATTGTCACCTAGGGCCCAGTGGCAGTAGGCCAAAAGCCGCGCCGCCGGAAGGTTGTCTGGTTCAATCGCCAAGACCGCCAGGGCTTCTTGCCTGGCTTCTTTAAAGCGGCCTTGCTCGCCAAGCAATTCGCAACGTCTTAAAGCGACGTCGACATTTGGGTTTTTGTTTTCACTTTCACTTTCCGACAAATCGTATTCCTGAGATGTGGGAGATACCGGCTAATCTATCGGGATTCCAATTATTTATGCGGTTGCCTATTTGTTTTCTTCGCTGGTGTTGCGTTGAATCATCTCAGTGAGAGAATCGATGATTGCTTGGTCTGTTTTGTGTTGCAGATCGAGGGCGGCCAGCAACTCTTGTCTGGTCATCCAGCCTTTAGAGAGAATCAACTCGCCTATGGGAGACTCGGTTCGCTCTTGTTCTTTGATTAGTTCTTCCAGCTGACCGAGGGTAAGTTTACCCTGTTTGAGCAGCACCTCTCCCAGCTTTTCAGAGCGGGTCAGGAGTTCCCATTTCTGGTCTTCAGATAAATTTTCGGGCATGGTTATCCTCTTAGGCGGCTTTTGGTGTGCTTTTGGATTTTTGTTCGCGCCACCAGACGAGCAGGCAGCTGGCGTTGAAAATAGATGAATAGGTACCGGATATGATACCGATGAGCATGGCTAACACGAAGTCTTTGGTGGTGACTCCGCCCAAGAAATAGAGGGCTGTAAGTGTGATCACAACCGTTAAAGATGTGTAAATTGAACGAGCAAGAGTCTGACTAACGCTATCGTTGGCCACGTCGCCAAAGGTCTTTTTGTATTCTTCTTTGGTTTTTGGATCGACAACTTTGCTGCCCACAAACTTGGCGTTTTCTCTGACACGGTCGAAGACGACGATGGTATCGTGCACAGAAAAGCCAATCACGGTGAGCACAGCCGAGATGAACAAGCTATCTACTTCGGTGCCGAAGAGATAGCCCAATAGGGCGAATACTCCTACCAGAACTGTGATGTCGTGCACTAAGGCGGCGATGGCACAGATGGCAAAGTCAAATTTGAAACGATAACTGATGTAGGCAACCATGCCGCCAAAGGTGACAAGCAAAGACACCAGACCATTGGTCAATAGTTCAGGACCAATTGTGGCAGTGACTTTGTCTACTGAAATTGATTTGAATGTGCCCAGCTTTTCGACAAGCTTTTTGTCTATAACTGCTTTTTGAGCTTCAGTATCGATAGATTTGGTGCGCATGACCACGGCTTCTTTGCCTGATATGGTGGCCTGCTGCACTTGCGAACCGTGGAAGCCGCATTCATCCAAGACTTCTCTTACAGATTCCAGGCTGGCAGGCTTGTCAAATTGATATTGCAAGATTGAGCCGCCGGTAAAGTCGATACCAGGCTTGAGCGGGGCATGGTACTTGCTCATGCAGGCGATGATGCCGATGATACCGGGGATGGTTATAAGCAGTGAAATGCCGAACCAAATATTTCTGTATTTGACCAAGTCAACTTTTACGTTATCTAGCATCGGAGGTCTCCTTGCTGGCTTGCGAGACTTTCTTGCCGTCGAATCTATGGCCGAAAAGTCCGCGTTCTTTGGGGATTAGGTGCAGCATGGTGCGGGTCGCCGAAATGGCAGTGAACATCGAGACGAGCACCCCGATGGCCAGGGTGACGGCGAAGCCTTTGACGATTGAGGTACCGAAGATCATGAGCACGCCGCAGGCGATAAGGCTATTGACGTTCGAGTCGAAGATTGATGACATGGCTCTGCCAAAGCCGTTCTCGATAGCCACATAAAGATTGCGACCGCGATTCAGTTCTTCTTTTGTTCTTTCGAAGATTAGAATGTTCGCGTCCACCGCCATACCGATTGAGAGAATGAAACCGGCTATACCAGCCAAGGTTAGTGTTACCGGTACGGTTTTGAAAATGGCCAGTGTCGCCACTGTATAAAGAATCAAAGCCAGGTCGGCGATTAAGCCGGGCAAGCCGTAAATTGCCACCATAAAGACCATTACAGCCGCTATGCCGACTGCCCCGGCCAGCAAGCTCTTTTGTATAGAGTCTTGTCCGAGGGTGGCGCCCACCGATCTTTCTTCCAAAATTTCAACCGGCACAGGCAAGGCACCGGCGTTTAGTTTTAAAGCCAGATCGGCTGCTTGCGCTTGGGTGAAAGAACCGGTTATCTGACCGCGTCCGCCGGTGATTGGTTCATTGACGCGCACACCGGGATAACGTTCGATTGGAATTGGTCGTCCGTCAGGACCGCGGTCAACCGGCTGGCCATCAAGAAAAATACCGATATAGCGACCGACCAAGCGCTTGGTCAATTCGCCGAATTTCTTGGCGCCTTCTGGTTTAAATTCAAAATCAATTTGATAGGTGCCGGCTGTGGGGGTCGATTGAGCATGCTTGAAGTCGGCGCCGGTGAGACCGACATCTTTCCAGGCGATGCCGCCTTCAGAGGTGAAGACCATTTCTTTGAATTCGAGCAAAGCTGTTGTACCGATGCGGTCTTTGGCTTGCTGGGGATCTTTGATACCGGGCAATTCAACAATCAGTCTATCTTTGCCGGCTCTTTGCACCAGAGTTTCAGAGACGCCTAGAGAGTTGATACGGTTGTTGATGACAGTCTCGACGCCTTGCATGACATGGTTGTCTATGACAGGCACATTGGGCGGAGCCGGGATGGCTCGCAAAAGAAGTTGGCTGCCGCCGCGTAGGTCTAGACCGAGTTTTAGGTTGGTAAAGACCGTATAGCCTTTGACATGACCCAAAACCTGAATATTGTTGCCGATTGAGGCGTTTTCATATTCGGTCTTGACGGCGAATTCTTTCTGATAGTCGTTCATCTTTGACCAGTCAGGCAATTTCTCGACTCGCTTCATGATTTCCATGCGCAGCGGTTCGCCGCTCAGAGACGATAGGTATTCCCAATCTTTTACAGTTTTATTGGGAACCACCTGAATCAATGTGGTCAGAGACCAGATCAGAACTGCAATAACCGTTAGCGGTTTCCAGTCGCTGAATAGGGCCTTTATGTTTGGTCCGGATCCCCCGACCTTGCCGGGAGACTTGCTGCCAGCCTGTCCAAGTATGCTCATTATTGAAAGTACAGCCTTATTTAGGAAACTCTAGTAGATAGAGTTCCCCATTATAATAAGTACGCCGAAATCAGGGATTATACCGAGGTAACAACCTGATTGCCTCCCTTTTGGAAGGCTGCCTCCAGAGCCTGAATGGTTCGGTGTATCAGTTCGTCGTGTTCGCGGGCATGGGACGGGAAAGCCGCCACTCCCACCGAAGTGCTGACTTTGAGATTGTGCCAGTTATGGGTGATGTCATGATTGGCCACCCGGCTTCTAATTCTCTCAGCCACAATTGCCGCTCCCTGGGCATTGGTTTCAGGCAAAATAATGGCGAACTCGCCGGCTGAATAACGGGCGGCAATGTCAACATCGCGCACTGCAGACTTGATGACACTACCGACCAATTTCAGCACCGAATCAGCTGTGATGGCGCCAAAGCTGCGTTGCATTTCGTCGAAGTTGTCAACCCCGGCAATAATTAGTGAAACCGGGCGTTTGTAGCGCTTGGCCCGCTTCAACTCGTCTTTTATTTCTTTCAAAAAAGTACGACTGTTATAAAGATCGGTCAGTGAGTCAATTAAGGCCAGGCGCTCAATATCTTCACCGCCCGAATTGGAAAGGGCTGCCGCCGTAGTGGTCAAGAGAGAGCGTTCTTCCAGCTCTTTTACTCTTTCGATGACCTGATTGTCCATATAAGCACGGGTGCCTGCTCCGCCCTTTACTTTTTGCGGGTTTTCCAGCACCCGGCAAAACATACAAGTTCTCCCGCTGCAAATATGGTCAGTACGTCCTGCCATCACTTAGCCCCTTGTCTAGACCTTAATCAAAAAGCCGTCCTGTCGATTTCCTTCTATATACCAGGTTTGGCTGTCTTTATCTACGAATTATTTGCCCAAATCTGCCTGCCGTCTACAAAGACAGCTGCAGTCTCGGTGCTATGGGCAAAGAAGGCGGCATAAGCCTCATCCAGGCTTCTTACCAAAGTTGGTTGAGACAGTCTAAAGATAGCTAGATCAGCTTTGTGTCCTACTTGAATGGCGCCCAAGTCGCTCTTACCTGCCGCTTTGGCAGCTTTTTCAGTGATAAAGCAATGCAGAATGCGGCTGTCAATGCTTTCTTTTAGCCAGGCGGCCTCCAGCCTCGGGCTTAAGTCGGGGCTGGAAGCGAGACTATCTGTGCCCAGACCGGCCGGTAGTTGCAAGAAACGCTTGAGGTCGGGACTGCCATTACCTAAAGTGGCATTGCTGCGAGGGCAAAGGGCGGCTCGGGCGCCGCTTTCGGCAAAGTGTTCAAAGTCTCGTTGGCTAAACTTGAGACAATGAGCGGCAATAAGCCTGGCGTTCAAGACTTGATGCTCTTGCAAGTGCTCTACCGGTGTACGTCCCTTCCCTCTAAAACTCAAGCTCTCCAGCAGATCTTCCCTGCTGCCCGGCGGACTGACCCACCTTATATAGTCGTCGATTTCTTGATCCCCGGCTTGCAGCCAGAGGCACTCTTGACTGCTCTCGGCGAGATGGGCGAGTACAGGCAAAGAGTTTTTCTCGGCAAAGGCATCGGCCTTTTGCCAGAGCGAGGGGGCCACTGTGTAAGGGGCGTGCGGCGCCACAGTCAGTGTCACTCTATCTTGCTCGGCAAGCAGCGGGTCTTGTTTGAGAGCTTCCCATCTTTGTCGCCAGCGCTCAAAGTTGATGGCGGCGCGGCTTTCATCTAAGCCAAAAAGTTCAAGCCCAACCAGGCCCTTCAGCCCTGCTTCAGCAAGCGCTCGGGCGGCTTCGCCGGTATAAGAGCTGTCGACACAGAAGGTCACGCCTGCGGCAAGAAGCTTTTCTGCACCGCTTGCGGCTGACTGTCTGAAGTCTTGCTCCGACCATTGTCTAGACTTTGAAACTAGCTTATAGAGCCATCTAAAGAGGTTGTCTTGAGAAGTTTGCTTTCCCTCGTCTTTTTTATACTGCTCGTAAAGATCGGCTGCAGCAGTGTAGTCAAGGTGGGTGTGCAGGTTGATCAGACCAGGGCTCAAGATGGCGCCTGGAAAGTTTATAAAGCGATAGGCAGAAGCTTGCTCGCCGGCCAGGAACTTGTCTCTTGACTCTTTACCTGTCAGGATCTTTTTTATCAGACCCTCTTCGATTACTAGGGCAGCCTCTGCCGCACCGCCGCCCAAGCCGTCAATTAGCCAGTCGGCTGCCAGGAGAAGGGGCGGATTTGTACTATAATTCACTTCTTATCAACCATTTCAAGCCAGATCATGAAAATAAGTATCGACGAATTAGGGCAATTAGGTGAAAGACGTTTTACTATCGATTTTTCAGAAACCTTGCCCGTAGATGATGCCGTAAAGCCTGTAGTTGGGACACTTACGGTCTCTCGCACCGGCGCCGGGGTGAAAATCGCCGGCAATGTTAAGACCCTTCTAAAGCTTACCTGTGAAACTTGTTGGCGTCAGTACTTCCAAGCGCTGAGCGTGGACGTGGACGAGCTTTTGGTGCCTTATCGCGACTTGGTGGAAGAGTTTGAAATGGGGGCTCCTCGCGAAAAAGAATTACTTAAGAATGATTTCTATGAAGAGATTGGCCGGGATGGCATTATTGACATCAGCGACGTTGTGTATCAAGCTGTAACGTTAGCTTCACCTGTCTTTTGTCGGTGCGGCAGTGATTGTTCCGGTCCTCCAAAACCGGGAAATCCTGATTCCGCGGCTGTTTCAGAAGACGGGGCGGCAGGTTCTAAAGATGAACGTCCAATCGACCCACGTTGGAAGAACCTAAAGACTCTGTTTCCTAAGCAGGACTGAGCCATTTTTCGTAGATAATATTTGGTCCGGATATGTTGGAGGATCCATACAGCCATGGCTGTTCCTAAGAAGAAGACTTCTCACCAAAAGCAGCACCAGCGCAGAGCGCACTGGAAAGCCGCTGAAATGAACATCGATACTTGCTCGAACTGCGGCGCCCCTTGTCGTCGCCACACCGTCTGCGGCAACTGCGGTTACTATCGTGGTAAACCAGCTCGCCGCGCTGACGCTCAGGCTTCCTGATAGTTTGTAATTAATCGGCGGCGTCTCTCGTCTTCGGTCGAGAAAAGCCGTCTGATCGGGTGCATACAGTTTGACAAACGGCTTGAGCCTTAACTGGAGCCTGGAGCAGTAGATGATACGAGTGTCCATAGACGCTATGGGTGGCGACTATGCGCCCCGCGAGGTGGTGCATGGTGCTGTGCTGGCCGCACGTGAGTACGGCGTTTCGGTGCAGTTGGTCGGTCGCCCTCAGGACATCGAAAATGAGCTCAAACGCCATGAGATTCAGGGGCTGAACGTCTCAATCGTTCCTGCTTCTGAAGTTGTGGCTATGGATGAAAAGCCCAGCAAAGCCGTTTTGCGCAAGAAAGATTCATCTATAGTGAAAGCAATGGCCCAGGTTGCCCAGGGCGACGCCGACTGCGTCGTCGCTTGCGGTTCGACCGGGGCTGCCGCCGTTGCCGCGACCTTTATAATCGGTCGCTTGCCAAATGTCATGCGCTGCGCCATTGCCGCTCAGATGCCGACCATTCACACCAAGCATTGCATCGTCGTCGATGCCGGTGCCAATGTCGACTGCGATGCTGAGATGCTGGTGCAGTTTGGTTTGATGGGTTCGATTCTTTATTCCGGTCTCAATAATGTCAAGCGACCGCGTGTTGGTGTGCTCAATATTGGTGCCGAAGAAACTAAGGGCAATGATCTGGTGCAGCAGACTTACGCCCTCTTAAAAGCCAGAGATGATCTTAATTTCATCGGTTTTGTCGAAGGTCGTGACTATCCCATGGGCAAAGTGGACGTGGTCGTCACCGATGGTTTTACCGGTAATGTCTCGCTCAAAACAGCAGAAGGCATTGCCAAGATGGTCAACCACATGCTCAAGCAAGAATTGATGAGTTCGATGCGCGGTAAGCTGGGCGGCGTTATAGCCAAGCCGGCATTTAAGGCGCTCAAGTCACGAGTCGATCCTGATATCTTTGGTGGTGCCCCACTGGTTGGGCTCAAAGGTGTATGCGTGATTGCCCACGGCGGTTCGCGTCACACAGCGGTCAAGAACGCTATTCGCGTCGCCTGCGACATGGTGCGGGCCGATGTGGTTGGCACAATCGAAAAAAGTTTTCGCTCCACTAAAGCTGAAGTGAGATCATAGGAGAATTGAATAATGGCTAAGCTGGCTTGCGTGTTCCCCGGGCAGGGTTCTCAGTCTGTGGGCATGGGTCTCGATCTTGAGCAGGGCAATAGCACCGCTCGTGATACCTTTGCCAAGATTGACGCTGCGGCCGGCCGTTCACTCAGTCAGCTTTGCTTCCAAGGTCCGGAAGATGCCCTAAAGCGCACTATCAATACCCAGCCTACTATATTGGCTGTTTCTCTTGCTGCCTGGGCTGCCTACCAAAAGGCCGGCGGACCGAAACCCGACTTTGTAGCGGGACATTCGCTTGGTGAATTTTCTGCTTTGTGTGCCGCCGGTGTGCTCAGCTTGGAAGATACAGTTAAACTGGTCGAGAAGCGTGCTTCTCTAATGGAATCTTGCCCGAAGGGGGCGATGACTGCTGTACTCGGTATGAGCGCCGAGTCTTTGGAAGCAGTTTGCCAGGAAGTTTCGCAAGCTTTGCTAGCCGAAGGTAAGCCTGTGGGCGGTACCGAGCATGTAGTGCTGGTGGCTAATTTCAATACCCGCGAACAATTGGTTATTTCAGGCAATCCCGAGGCTGTCACCAGGGCTGGTGCCTTGGTGAAGGAACGCGGCGGTAAAGCGATTCCTCTGCCGGTCGGTGGTGCTTTTCACTCACCCCTGATGTCGGCTGCCGCTCATGAATTTGCCCAAACCTTGAAAGACTGTCAGTTTGCCCCCGCTGCTTTTACCGTTGTGCAAAACTTTGATGCCCAAGGTACCAAAGAGCCTGCGGTCATGAAAGAGAAGCTCGGTCGGCAAATGGAAAGCGCCGTGCGATGGACTGCTACGGTCGAGTATATGGCCGCGAACGGCGTTGATACCATTGTCGAAATTGGACCTGGTAAAGTGCTTGCCGGTCTGGTCAAGAAAATAGATCGCCAGATCAAAGTGTTCAATGTCTTTGACCAAGCCAGTCTCGCCGAAACAGTAGCGGCTTTGTCTCTTAGTGAAAAACCAGCTCTTGCTTAGAAATGCGGTGCATACTTATGCCGCGTTTAGCTAATTCCTGAAAGAAGCGATCTGCCGGTACTGCTACTTCTGGTGCCAGTACACCGCGACTGTGTATGGTCTCGTCGCATAACATCTGTGCCACTATAGATGGAGGCACGCCGGTATCTAAAGCGCCGCAGGAAACATGCCAGCGCTTGTCGTTGTACACCGTCGTTTCCATGCGGCACATGGTCCGTCTTCCTTCGATAATCCCCACTACATCTACTCTTACTACTTCGCAGTCATCTGGTTCTACTTGGGGAACGGGAAATTGATTAATTAGGGTGGCTAGAATTTTGCGCGGAGAGAAAGCACCATCGGCGGTGTGAATTTTTTCTTTGGCTCCGAGCCCGAGCGACATCAAGAACTTGATTTTTTCGTGAAACTCAATCGGTAGTCCCAGTCTGAAAGTTACCCGCTCTACGCCCTTTGCCTTATAAGTCATGGGCAGGGTCAAGACTTCGGAATGCAAGGTGTAAATGGCATGTTGTTCACCCACCGGTGCTGGAAAATCTACGGCGATTTCGCCTGAGAGGGGTGGCATCTCTTTATAGTCGCCATCGAAAACCATGGGCGGCATAGTGTATTCATCGATGAGGGTCTCGATGGAATAAGGCGGCAGGAAGGGATGATCGAGGGCGGTATTATCTATCGAGCCGACAAAGATATCGATAGACTCCAGGCTTTCCATGTTTTCTTGGGCTTTGGCGGCCATGATATTGGTCATGCCCGGGGCGGCGCCCATGCCGATTACAGCCGTCAGTCCGCTTTCCTTAAAGCGGGCGTCAAGCTTTAACTGTTCTTTGCTGACATGAAAGAGTCCGCCCAGATCTGTATAGTGGCAGCCGGCTTCCAGTGCTGCTTCCATGACATTGACATTGTGATAATAGGGGGTGGAGTTAATTACACAGCTGGCATTCTTGAGGATCTTCACCAGCACCGGCTTATTGGTGATGTCGGCAAATTCGCCTCGAATGCGTTCTCCCACCACTAGTCCGTTCTGTTCGGCCAGGCTCTGGGCAAGGTTGTCAGCCTTTTCGCGGTCATAGTCGGCCACTATCACTTCGATTTCCGGGTTGTCCAACAGGTCTCTGACGATAACCTGTCCCATGGCGCCGGCGCCGCCTATAACTACAACCTTTTTCATTGCCAATACCTGCCTGTTTCTTTCTCCAGGCAGTTTAGTTTAGCAGCTCTAAATTTCTAGTAGCCCTTATAGCTTGAGCCGGAATAGTTATTGTTGTTGACCGGCACTGTCGTGGACTGATATGTGCGCTGGCCGGTGGCTGAGCCATAGGTGGTGTAATTGGTGGGGCGGTTGAGCACAGGCTGCCTGACCAGATAAGGGTTTTGCTGCCCGCGCATCTGCTGCTGCTGTTGCTGTTGAGGTCGGGTGATATTCCAATTGGGATTGAGGTCGGAACGCATATAATCGCCGGCCATGCCCACGGTGGAACCCATGCGGGCACTCTGCAAGCCCATGGCGTTGGCGGTGGTGCCCGGTGTGATGCCGCAGGCACCGCCTTGCTGACCGGTGACTTGGGGCGGCATGGGCAAAACAGCCGCCTGAGCAGACCGGCTGAGAGTGCCACCGGTGATGTAAGTGCCGGGTTGACCGGCGAGCCCGTTGTGTCCGGCTTGTACCCTGGTGTCGCCGATGCGGTAGTTATAGTTTTGAGCGGAAGCCGGGTCTGAACTCCAGGCCAATGCTACTAAAGCTAGCAAAACGATGTTTCTGAAAGTTTTCATGGTAAGAAAATGCTCGGGGCTTGGGGCTTAGGCGAAAAATAGTAAGGGCACCAAAATATTAACCGAGGATAACCTTGCCTGCGAAAAGAGGCAAGTAGCTAGCCAACATTTTTGCCAATTAGTCGGTAAAGCGAAAGCGAATCAAGGCAAGAATGGCCCAGATGCCGTCTTTCCAAGTGATTTTCTTGCCTTCATCATAGTCTCTGCCATAGTAAGAGATTGGCAGTTCATAGAGCCTCACTCCCTGTTTGAGCACTTTTGCCGTTATTTCAGGCTCAAAGTCGAAACGGTCGCACTTTATTTTCACTTTTTTGAAAATATCTCTCTTGAAGACTTTGTAGCAGGTCTCCATATCGGTGAGCGTAGCGTTATAGAGAATGTTGGTGACCAGCGAAAGAAACTTATTGCCGAAAAGATGCATTATCTTGAAGGCGCGCGTGGGCTTGCCGCCACAAAGACGCGAACCGTAGACGACATCAGCTCTTCCTTCCACAAGGGGGCGCAGCAGTTCGGGGTATTCTTTCGGGTCGTATTCCAGGTCGGCGTCTTGAATCATGATCAGGTCGCCCTCGGCATAACCCTGGGCTGTGCGTAAAGCCGCTCCCTTGCCTTGATTCTTTTCGTGATAGTAAATTTTGGCGTTGTATTTAGCGGTGTCCAGCTCGCTCAAGATGGCGCGGGTATTATCAGTAGAGCCGTCGTCGACAATAATCAGCTCTTTCTCTAGACCAAGGCTGTCGGCATTGTGAACCATGTCGAGCAGGGTAATCAGAGTCGCTTCTTCGTTAAAGACTGGAATTAAAATTGATAGGGTTTTCACAATGTTTCTCAGTTAAGCAGGCAGGGTGAGGGCTCGTTTATGGGCCTGGGTTTCGAGTTTGTCGTCTAAGGGCTTGAGGTTTTGGCTGCCATAACGTCGGCTCAGCGACTGACTCAAAAGCAAATCGGCAAATTCAGGGTTCTTCGGCAAGAGCGAACCGTGCAAATAGGTACCGTATATGGTTCCTTGCGCCAGTCCCTCCATTTTGTCTTCGCCGTTATTACCGTTGCCGACAATTGCCTTGCCTAAGGCGTTTACGCCCTTGCCCAGATAAGTCTTGCCGCTATGATTCTCAAAGCCCACTAAAGTGGTGGCATCTTCTCGCTTGACTATGACATTGCCGATCATGCGCCGGTTGCCTGCCACGGTGTGGGCGTCAACCAGCGAAATGCCTTTCAATTCGGGACCTTCATGTGGCTTGTAATAATGGCCGAGTAGCTGATAGCCGCCGCAGACGGAAAGCACCACTGCACCACTGTCGGTGGCTTTTTTGAGGGCGTCGGCTTTCTTTAGTAAGTCTTCGGCGATGACAATCTGTTGTTTGTCTTGGCCGCCGCCCACAAAGTAAAAGTCGTAATACTCGTGGTCGATTTCTTGTCCTAAATCGATGGCGTCTACCTTGACTTCTATTTGGCGCCATTTTGCTCTTTGGCTGAGAGCGATGATATTGCCTCTGTCGCCGTAGATATTGAGAAAGTGTGCATAAAGATGGGCGATTCTAAGTTCCAATTGCAATTTTCTCCATCTCTACTCGCACTATATATGGTGAAGCACCGGGGCAAACTTGCTTTGCCGAAAACTTATCTTTGCTTTTGCACCCTACTTATTCTAAGCCCAGTTCTCTGTTTGCGGCGCTTGGCTGCCTCGGCGCGATAATTCTATTTATATGTGAATTGCTCATCTGCGAACTGGCATGACTTTTGCAGTCGAGCAAATTATTACGAAGCGCAACTCTTTGCAGCCGCTGCTGATAACTGTTTCCGATAATTACTCTCTTGAAAATTGCAGTGCTCGAACTGCTGTTACAGGCTTGAATTCCCGCCTTGACGATGCCAAGAAGCCAAGTATTATCGGTCTTTCGGGATTTCGATTGGATATATTTTGGGCGATCTGAATGTAAATTATTAGATTGATTTAATAAGCCTGAATTAGCCAGTAGATGCGGGTTTTCGGGACATATGTGCTTGCCTGTGTGTTTTTCTAGGTTTTACTACTACTACCGTCTGGAATATTTACGTTATGATGGCGAACGTTAGAGTCAGGTCATTGCTGAAGGAGTGATTACTATTATGAAAAAGGGGTTTGCAACCTTTCTTACAGCACTTGTTGCCGTAAGTGCGAGCACCTTGATCAACGCAAATAGCGCGAATGCTCAAGGTGCAACTAATATCAGCGAGTTGACAGACGTAGTGGGTAACGAGTGGGCTTACAATGCCCTCAAAGAACTAGTAAATGGCGAATGCCATGTGCTGGTAGGCTATCCGGACAGAACATACCGTGGTCAAAAATCCACAACCCGTTTTGAACTGGCAGCTGCTCTCTACAAATACGAACAGTGCATTCAGGAGCGCCTCGCAAAGAAAGCCGACAAGGCCGACCTCGAGAAATTTGCCGCTCTTCTGGAAGAGTTCCGTGGTGAACTCAATCAGTTGAAAGCACGTGTTGACAGTCTGGAAGCTCGTATGAAAGCTGTTGAAGAGAAAAATGCCGAACAAGATATGCGTTTGGCATACGCAGAAAGACAGAAAGGATTCATTTGGGAGCGCCTAGTCAAAGGTACATTTATCGATGTACGTGACATAGGTGTTGGTGTTGGTCGTGGCGCTAGAGCCATCTACGAATACCTGTTCTAGAAATCTCCCAGCGAGAGCTTGGACCTGACCTGATCTACGCGGAACTCCCGACGGCTTGACGGCCGGCGGGAGTTTTCGTCTAAGATCCGAGTCCAGCTCTCTTTCCTTTTTCTCTCCACTTTCTTTTCAAGAGCCGACCGTGGTTATCTCAACCAGTGCCTATGCTCAAGAGCTTGCTTTTGCCCGCCAAATTGTGGCGGAAGCAGGCAAGATTGCCATGAGCTATTTTGATACCGGTATCAAAGTTGATACCAAGTCAGATGGCTCTCCCGTCACGCGCGCCGATAAAGAAGTAGAACAATTTATCAGGGCTCGGCTGGAAGAGCGTTTTCCCGAAGACGGCATTCTCGGCGAAGAAGAAGGCGAGGCGCGTAAGAAAGAGCGCACATGGATAGTTGATCCTATCGATGGCACTTATAACTTTGCTCGGGGTATACCGATTTGGTCCACCTTGCTTGCCCTCGAAGTCGGGCAAGATATTGTGCTGGGCATTGTCAGTGCGCCGGCAATGAATGAAGTTTTCTATGCCGAAAAAGGACATGGTGCTTTCAAGGGCGATAAGCAAATCCATGTTTCGCAGGTGAATAAACTAGCATCGGCTATGTTCAATTTTGGCGGGCCCAACCGCATTGTAGACAAGGGGCTTTGGCCTGCTCTCACCGAATGTGTCAAGTTGACTGAGAGACAACGTGGCTTTGGCGATTATCTTGGTTTTTCCCTGGTTTTTGAAGGACGCTCGGAAGCTATGCTTGAAACCGGCGTTCAGCCCTGGGATCTGGCCCCGATGAAGATTATTGTCCAGGAAGCCGGGGGCGAGTATTTCGACCTTGACGGCGGCGAATCTATTTATACAGGCTCTTGTCTAGTGGCGAACAGATTGCTTATGCCGGAATTTAAGCGGATCTTTTACAAGCCGAAGATTTGATGCTTTCTTCTTTATAATAAGAGCGTTAAAAGACCAGGAAAAAAAGTTTGGACAAGTCTGAATGGTCAAAATCGATGAAGGTTCGCCTGGCCATGTTTATGACCATGTCAGGTGTTTTGCCGGTGATCATTTGCCATGTCATTGTTTTTAGTGTTACCGGCGGCTCCGTGCAGGAATTCTTCAAGTACGTTCCTCTCTATATTCCGCTTTTGCTCATTTTGCTTGGCATCAACTGGTTTCTGGCTGAACTGATTTTGAGACCGCTCAATCAATTGCTCGCTGCTACCACCAAGTTGGTCAGCATGGATATAAGGCAGCGATTGGAAGTAGATACTCATGAGCCGGCGGAGATTCTAGAGTTGCGCCGAGCTTTCAACAAACTCTTGAACCGCTTGGAAGAGTCGCTCAATATTCAGTGTCAGTTCGTCGCCGATGCTTCGCACGAATTGCGCACACCGCTTACCTCTATACAAGGCTATACAAAACTTCTACTCAGACGTGGCTCAAACATAGATGCCAACCTTTTGGGCGAAGCACTACAGACAATATCAGACGAGTCGGGTCGCTTAATCAGACTGGTGTCAGACCTCTTGCAATTAGCCCGAGCCGATGCCGGTCAGGCGATCATCAACCAGCAGGAAGTGACCGACCTGCGCGATGTGCTGCAGAGTGTGGAAGACACAGTGACGGTGATTGCTCCTGAGCAGATAGAGATTCAGTTTATTATGCCGCAGTCATCAATTTGGGTTTATGCCGATGCCGACAGATTGAAGCAGGTGTTTCTCAACCTAACTAATAATGCCATCAAGGCTACGCAGGCTGGCGGCAAAGTTACCGTCACCTTGAGGCATACAGACAACCAGGCGATTATTCGAGTGATTGATACCGGTATTGGTATCGCTCCCGCCGACCAACAGCGCATTTTCGATCGCTTTTATAGAGTAGAAAGATCGCGTACGCGCAGTCGTCTTTATGGCGGCGGCACCGGTCTTGGTCTTGCGATTGCCCTGACAATCATCAAGGCTCACGGCGGCTCTATAGAATTAGAAAGTGAACTAAACAAAGGTTCTACTTTTACTGTGAAATTGCCAGTTACTGAAAAGACTTCCATCAAAACAGCCAACCCCAGTCAGCCTAAAGACACTGCCAGGGCTGCCGAGCCGCCTAAGCTAGAGGGGCACGATAAGGCTTAATCCCGTCCTTAAGGTTGTCTTTCATCTTGCAGCGAGGGCGAGCATGGGTCGGAGTATTTTCACAAATAGAACGACAGTCTTGTTTTTGCTGGTTGTTTTATATGCTGATCCGTTTGCCAGCTTTAAGGCTTTTCTTCCTTTCGTTTCATGCAGTGAAAAAAAAGAAGATTTAGCCAAGTACTATAAAAATCTGGGCGAACAATCGATGGACAAGGGCGATTTTGTCAAAGCCAAAGGTTTCTTTGAGCAGGCGGCAAACTTAGGCGCCAAGGACAGCGAGGTCTATATCGGGCTTGGCCGCTGCAGTTATAACACTTTTGATAAGTTTGGCTCTGGTCTTGATGAAGCAATCAGACATTTTAGGAAAGGTCTGGAGGTGGAACCGAATGCGGTGCGCTGCTATAACCACTTGTCTGAAATATATTGCATACAAGGGCGCTATGAAGATGCCCTAAAGGCGGCCCAAGACGGTAGTCGGGTGGCGCCTTCTGACGTGTCCTCTTATGTTTGCCAGGCTGTAGCGTTGAGTAATTTGAAAAGATACGACCAGGCTATAGAGGCCGGCAACACTGCCGTCAAACTCGATGGCAATAGTCTTGTCGCCCGTGAAACAAGGGCTTCGCTTTTGGAGGAACGCAAGCGTTATCTGGAAGCTGCCGCAGACTATAAAGTGCTTTTGCAGAAGAGCAAGAAAGACTCTTACCTATATCGATATGCTTTCTGCCTAGATAAGGGCGGCAAAGGCAAAGATTCTATAGCTGTGCTGTCAACCTGGCTGAAGGATTTTCCCCAAGATGAACAAGCGCGCCTGCAGAGAGCGCGACTTTATGTTCGCTTTGGTATGCTCGCTCAAGCTGAACGCGACTACAGCGCCGCTATTCTGGATGCGCCTACGGCAGCTTATTACAAAGAAAGAGCGGAGATTTATAGGAGACAGGGGCGGCTGGATTTGTACCGGAAAGACCTGAAGGCTGCCGAGAATAATTGACCCATTTTCTGGTCGAGAGACTGGAATCTATTGCAGTGCGGACGTTTTGAGCGGTCGGACGCGGCGATGATGGTGCTTCTGTGGTGCGGCTGTGTTATGGTAGAGAAAGATAGCTAGTGTTGAGGCTTGTTTTTCTTGCATTACCGAAACTTGATACTAACTATTTTGATGCTCTGGTTTGCCGCTAGTGCTTTCGCTTTGCCGTCTGCAGAAGCTCAGCAGAGCCGCCCTAAGAGCGTCGTCGACCGGCTGCTCTATGAGGCAGATCGCCTTATGTCGCGTGGTGATTTTGTCAATGCTCGGGTTTTATTGCTGCGAGCGCAAAAGCTCGAGCCGAATAATGCTTCTGTTTATAAGAACCTGGCCCGCACCAGTTCCAATAATATTGAAAGGCTTAGCGATGGCTTTGTGGAAGCGGAGCGTTTCCTCAAGAAATCTATTTCACTTAATCCTAAAGACGCCCATAGTTATAGTCAGTTAGCTGAGCTGAATGTCACCAAGGGCGACTTTCAGGAAGCTCTCAAGTATGCCGATATAAGTATTAAGCTCGCGCCGGAGTTCACAGAGGGATACTTTTGTAGAGCTTTGGCCCTCAGTAATCTAAAGCGTTATGGCGAGGCGGTAAAGAGTATCGACAAGTATATTGAGTACTGCGCGCCCAAAGACAAGATCAAAGGGCTAGATACCAAAGCTTCAATTTTAGAGAATGGCGGTTTGCATAAGGATGCTTTGGCTGTTTACAAAAGCGCTTATGCCATAAGCAAGCAAGATACTTATCTATATAGGCAGGCAACTTGTCTTGAGAAAGACGGAAAATACAACGAGGCTATACAAGTCTTAAACGGTCAATTGCGCATCAATCCGCATGACGATCAAGCTATGGTGCAGAGAGCCCGCATTTACAACAAAGCCGGACAGGCTGAGAAAGCCCTAGCCGACTATACCGCCGCCATCAAAGAATTGCCGGCTTCGATTTATTTTAAAGAGCGAGGCGCCATCTATAAGAAGATGGGACGCAGCGATTTGTTCGAAAGAGATATGAAGGCTGCAGCCAATATTTAAGTCTAGCTAAGCCTTACAGAGCTTTTCTCAGCCTTAGTATCAAGTCTCGGTTGGCGGTCAGCACTTTGTCTTCAAATGCAATTTCAAAGATCTCGGGGATGACCTGACCGCCTCTGCTGTCGTGATAATAGTCGATATCATTGGCTGTATCTGCCAGCCAGCGAAAGATGCGGCGCTTTTCGCTCTCTGGTAGACCGCCCAGTAAATAGGCATACTTTTGGCGGTTTTCGCTCGATTTTCGGTAAGGTCCTAGTCTGTCCAGATTAACGCCTGCTTTCTGTCGATAGACTTTACCAGCCCTAAAGCAGGCGTATTTTCTTTGCAGTTCGTCTGCTGGTGTCGGCGCGTCAATTTTGTGTTGCTCGGCAAACTTGTTATCCTGCCAGACCATAAAAATTTCGTGTCCGCTTCTATGGCGCAGATTGCTGTAATCTCCGGCATAGATGTCCACTAAGGGAAAAGTGTCGGTGAACTGCGGCATCCTCTCTAGGTCGGCTATAGATTGCTCTTTCTGGCTTAGCCAATGATTTATCTCAATCAAATCGCCGAGGCTCAGGTGGCTGTCTTTATGATAGGGAACCGCTAGATCTGGATTGAGTTTTCGCGGCGTTTCTGCAGAAAGCCAGTTGAGCAGATTTTCAATAGAAAGATCTTGGAATATTGCACCGCTTGGTCGCACTTCGATTCCTTGGGCAAAAAATCCAATAATGACTGAACAAAGCTCACCAAAGGCTGCTTCGCCTTGCTTTACCTGCGGACGCTCGGTGATAACTAGGCATTGCTCTTTGCCAGGCGCCATCTCATAGTTGAAAAACTCACCTCTCACTTTGTTGCCCGCCACCCAGCCTTCGACGCAGAGCGCTGCCAGTTCCACTGCTAGCGGCGCGGGGCAGTTCTGATTTATCTGAAGGAGGTTATTCATCAATACTTAGGAGTAGCTTTCAATTGGTCTTGAATCTGTATGCCGATAGACTTGGCGAAGTCATCTTGGGCGCCAAAAAAGTCCCCCCTCATTAGTTTTAGTTTGCTGCGCTCAGCATAGACCGCACTTTCTTCCGGTCTAGCTTGCACCACTTTATCTAGGTCGGCTAGTGCCTCTGAGCTGTCGCCCCATTTGGCAAGATATTCTGAGCGACAAAGATAAACCGAAGAATTTTCGTCAAGCTTTAGAGAGCGCTCAAAGTCTTCCAGTGCCCCCTTTCTATCGTTCATCTCGGCTTTTGCAATGGCTCGACCAACATAGGTTATGGCGTTATCTGGTTCCAGTTTGATCGCTCTATTGAAGTCATCCAATGCCCCTTTGTAGTCTTTCAGGCGCACCCTAGCGTCTCCTCTTCGGGCATAGGCACCGGCATTTTTGGGGTTTAATTGCAAAGCTCGGCTGAAGTCTTTGACTGCTTCATCGACTTCTCTGATTGTGTATCTGGCGGTGCCGCGCTGCCGATAGAGTTCATCATCTTCTTTGTACTTAAGAGCTTCGGTATAGTCTTCCACAGCGCCTTTATAGTTGCGCTGTTGGGTTCTGACATAAGCTCTAGCTCGATGTCCGACAAAGGGATCATATTCAATCGCAATCTTATAGTCGTCAATCGAAGCTTGAATTCGACCGGCTTGGTGATTGACATTGCCTCGATTGACGTATAGTTCGGCTATTAGTCTTGCATTGCCAGTCTGCTTAGATTTGGTCAGCAAAATACTGCGATCGATTAGCTCCAATGCTCTATTGTGATTACCTAGAAAGGCAAAGATCTTGGCTGCCGGCAGCAATATAGCAAGGCTATCCGGGTCTTTGCCAACAGCTTTGTTGCACTCTGCTTCTACGCCTTCCTTATTGCCCTGCTTCCCATATTCAATAGCCCTCTTCAGGCTTTGCAGAGCCTCGGCTGTATTTTGCTTTTTCTCTTTGAGATTGTCTGCTTGAGCGCTGGTTGTCAAAAGTATCAACCAGCAAAGCAGCGGCACCAGGCTCAATTTATCTAATCGTCTCATCATCGTCATAGCATATATGATATTAGAGCCAATGCTCGCTTTGAGGTCTATGTGCAAAACATATTAGTGCAGACAACTAAGTTCCCCCATGTGCCGGAAGGCGATCTGGAGCGCAATAATGGCTCGCCTGGAAGCGCCTTTGCCATTTGGCTCAGTCAGAAACTATCGGCTATGGGGCTCAGTTGTGATGAGGTTTGCCAAGAAGATTATGGCTGGGGCTTTTGGATTAAGTCCAAGGAGCACACTATTTGGATTTGCGTTTCCTATGCCGCCGACGAAGATGAAGACGGCAATGCCATAGCCAAGCCTGATTCTGAACCGGCTGATTGGTTTGTCAGTGTCAACTTTGAAGACCCGATGTTGCTCTTGAAACCTTGGCAATGGGGGCGCTTCAAAACAGGCGGCGAAGAGCAAAGAAAGATAGCGAGTTTGCTTCTCGATGCGCTGCAGGCTGAGCCTGAAATAACAGTGGTGCGCATTGAGTAATTCAGAACCGCTGTGGTCCGCGCACGATGCTTGCTTTTGATCTTGCTGCCACGCCTCTGAGCATGCCGCTAAAAACAAATTCGTGCAGTGGTGTGACCGCCCACCAATAAGCTAAACCAAGCAGTCCATGAGGAACAAAGCGAGCAATTTGTTTTACTTCAGTCAAACCGTCTTTATTCTCGATCTGAAATTCTAGAATGGCTTCGCCAGGCAGCTTCATTTCAGCCAGCAGCAAAAGCTGCTTTTCTTTTTCTACTTCTATTACCCGCCAAAAGTCTAAGGCATCGCCGACAAAAAGTTCATCGGCGTTACGCCTTCCCCGGCTCAAGCCGACTCCGCCCACCAGCCGATCGAGAAAGCCCCTCAGCTTCCAGAGCCAGTTTCCATAGTACCAGCCTGTCTTGCCTCCTAGTCGCACCAGTCTACCCCAGACCTCGGCGCTATTATCTTTGACTGTGATGCTTCGCTTATCTTCGTAGTATGTGCCGCCGGCAAAACCGGGATCTCCAGGTGCCAGCCATTCAGCAGGCGGCATTTTGCCGGCGTCGGTCCAACTGCTTTCCACACTTTGATTGCGTATGCGTTCGAGGGCAATTCTGATGGCTTCATCGGGCGTTAAAAGTTCTTGCTTGATCAGATCTCTGATCTCGTTATTTTGGCAGACCACCGGATTGCGCAGACCTTCAGCCAGTGGTCTGGCTATATAAGATGGTACCGGCGTGACAAAGTGTATCCAATAGGAGCTGAGCCCAGGGGTGAAGACCGGCACCGGTAGTATCAAGCGCTTGGGCAGACCGGCATGCTTGGCATAGGTCTGCATCAGTTCCATATAGGTCAGAATAATTGGTCCGCCAATATCATAGGTATTGCCGGTGGTGGCGTCTACATCTAGGCAGCCGACCAAATAATGTAGAACATTGCGAATTGCTATGGGCTGAGATGGAGTCTTCACCCAACGTGGTGTGATCATCACCGGCAGTCGCTCTACCAAATAACGCAAGATCTCGAAGCTGGTGCTGCCTGAGCCTATGATCATGCCGGCTCGCAAGGTTGTGACTGGTACCTTGCCCTGGCCAAGAATGAGACCGACTTCGGCACGCGACTTGAGATGTTTGCTTAAGTCCGGGCTGTCTTCGCCCAAGCCGCCTAGATAAATTATCCGCTTCACTCCAGCCCGTTCGGCTTCTTCAGCCATAAGTTTGGCGGCTTGCCGATCTGCCTCGGCAAAATCTCTGTTACTGGAATTCATCGAATGAACCAGATAATAAACCGAGTCGACACCGGCTAGTGCTTTTTGTAAGGCTTCTCTGTCGAGCACGTCCACGGCACAGAGTTCAACACCTTGCCGGGTGGCAAAAGGGCGAGAGGCAAGCTTGGCCAGGGATCGTCCGGCTGCCCGCACCTGGTAGCCCTTGGCGGCAAGCAGGGGCACAAGCCGCGCGCCCACATAGCCAGTGGCGCCTGTGACTAAGATGATTTTTTTCTGGTCAGCAAAATTACTATCCATACTTGCAAGTATAGACAAGTTGGCCAGTTGCGGTGACAGTTAGGCTTTTAGGCCAAAGCTTCAGCCAGGAAATTTTGCATAGCCTGGAAAGAACGTTTGTCTGCCGACTCCTTATAGAGAATGCCCATCTCGGGCATATTGGCTTCGGGGTTGGAAAAGGCGTGGACTGTCTTGCCATAGGCATGAATTTGCCAATCGGCGCCAGCGGCGGTCATTTCTTTGGCTAATTCGACCATTTGATCGGGCGTAGCCATAGGGTCGTCGTAACCATGCAGCACTAATACTTTAGATGTAATCGGCTTTTGCTCGCCCAGTTTGGGGGCGTGGAACAGTCCGTGGAAGCTAACCACCCCTTTCACGCCAGGGGCGGCGCTACGGGCCAGGTCGAGCACACAGAGTCCGCCGAAGCAGAAGCCGATGGCGCCAATTTTGTTGCCGTCGACCATATCTAGGCTCTGGGCAAAAGAAAGCGCAGACAAGATACGCTTGCGCAGCATGGCGCGGTCATCCATAAAGGGTGTCATCAACTTGGAATTTTCTTCCATGGTGTTGCCGCGACGTCCTTTGCCGTACATGTCAATGGCAATGCCTACATAACCCATCTCGGCAAGCTTTTCGGCTTTGCTTCTTTCAAAGTCGCTCTGACCGCCCCAGGCATGGCTGACCAAAACAGCCGGCTTCGCCTTGGCTCCGTCCTGAAAAGCTACATAGGCTTCACAAGTGAGATCGCCGTCTTGATAGTCTTTGTATTGCTTTTGCATTTTCCTTGCCCTTTGATCGCCTTATCTACATCAGATTAGTGGGGAATTTTCCAGGCTTGGCAATAGTTTTGTCTAGTCGGTCAGGCCAAAGAATAGATACAAACAAAAGAGAGACCTCAATTTCACTTTCGGTCTCTCTTCTTTGGTCTTGGTTTGTCTCTATTTAGCAGCAAGGACTATCTTTGGAACAGGAGCAGGTCTGTCCTTCTTTGTATTCTTTGCAGCAGCAACAGCAGCATTCGCACCCTTTACAGGGAGTACAGGCAGATTTTTCACAGCAGCTGCAACAGCTTTGCTTTTTGTCTTGTTTCTCTTCGGTCATTGTCTAATCCTCCCGGCTCTTGCGAGCACTATTTGTTATTCTCTGCATCATTGAGCAGGCACTGCGCTTTCTTTAGTATGTCAATGAGGCAGCGGTCTACCACTCTGTAATAGATCATGTTGCCACTGCGCTTGGTGGCAACTATGCCCCGGTCCGCCAGCCTTTGCAGCTGGTTTGAAATTGCTTGAACGTTCATGCCGAGGCTTTGGGCAAGGTCGCAGACACACATTTCTTCCACCCTCGCTAAAGTGTGCAAGAGTTTCAATCTTGTGTCGTTTGCCAGGACCTTGAAGAGATCCTCTAGATCATTAGCTTCCTTGTCGGTGAGCGGTGTTTCGTCAGGAAGCATGACCTGCACGGGGCAACAAGTATCTTTGAACTCAACTAAATCAAGCTTGGCATCTTTCAAGATGGCTTTCTCCAAACCGGCGTATTTTTATATTACACTATTACACGAGTTTGTGGAATGGTGTAATTATTAAATTTGACCTCGGCTAAGCATTCAACCCAAGAGCCCATTAGAATTGACAGGTTGACGGAAAGATAATTGAAAGCGAACTTCCAAGCGGCAATATCTCTGATAGTACTTCTGTTTTCTTGTACAGAAGTGCGGGCGCTTAGCAAAGACGATTTGATTGACACAAATAGACCGAGCTTTTGTCAGTCGTCTTTGATCGTTCCCAAAGGCACTTTGCAGCTTGAAAACGGTACTCTCTATCAGAAGTTCCAAAATAGTGCCAATTACTTCGACATTCCTGAAACACAGGTGCGCCTAGGCGCCTTGAAGCGCTTAGAAGTGCAGATGTTTGTGCCTCAGGAAGTGATATTTAAAAGACGGGGTGAATCTTATAACGGTGCTTCCGGTCTTGGCGAAGCCGGTTGTAAGTTTCAGCTTATAGACGTACCTAAATTTCATGCTTCTCTGGTTGCCGCAGCCAATATTCCCACAGGCAGAAAAGCTGTCTCTGGAACGGCTGTGCAACCTGTTTTTCGCCTGCCCTATACGATTCAGCTTACCGACAAGACTGCTCTTTGTGGTATGCAATCATTGATCTTGATGAATAATGCCGGTGATCTGCAATGGCAGCCCTTTGTCATGCTCAGTCGCAATATCGGCGATAGAGCCAGCATTTTTGCCGAATACGCCGGTTATTTCATTCAGAATCAAAACAAGCCCTCACAACAACTTTTGCACTTTGGTGGTGTCTATAAATTCAAGAAAGTCCATCAGGTCGATTTTGAATGTGCCACCGGCCTGACCCGTACTTCCCCTTCTTTTGCAGTCGGGGTGGGATATTCGTACAGATTTGATCACCTTCCCTGGTGAGTGAACTATGATGGATGTGGAAGCTCTTCTATATTTATTGCGCGAGAGAAGGTTTTGATGATGCGACAGGTTTCCTTTCTTTTGGTCTCTGCGGCAATGCTTCTGGTTTTCAATTCTGCCTTTGTTGAAGCGAAGAACAAGAAGCCGTCCGCAGTTAAGCCACAGGCGGTGCCGGCTAGCTTCAAACAGGCTGTGCAGGAGTTTGGTCAGCAGCATTATGGTCCAGCTGCCGCTCTCTTTGAGAAAGCGGATCAGGGCGGTTACTGTAACGATCAGTCGCATTACTACCTGGCGCTCTGCTATCACAATCTCAATCAAACACAAAGGGCGATGCAGCATTATTCCTGGGTTGCTTCTTATAGCAAAAATCCAAATATGCGATATCAAGCCCAAGTCGGCTATGCGCAGGTGGCACAGTACGCCAGTCATCGCACCTATACAGGTGCCGGTCCAAGCAGTGGCTTCAGTGCCTTTTCGGGCGGCGGCGGTGGTGGCTGAAGGCGTTGAATTTTGCGCCAGGTTGGCGCAAATACTGAGGTGAAGTAGATGGTTACCAAATAAAAAAGCCTCCGCTTGCGGAGGCTTTTTGTTTCTCTTAGCGCCTAGATTATTTCTTGGCTGCTGCAGCTTCTTTGGGGGTAGGAGCGGCTTTGGGAGCAACAATCTTGACCACGATTTCATCATGGGGATTGAGAATTTTCACGCCTTCAGCCACTTTTACTTCGCCGAAGTGGATGCATCCATCAACAGTTTGGATGGTGGACATATCGATTTCAACAAAGTCCGGAATCTGACTGGGCAAGCATTCCAATTCGGCTTGCTGATAGTTCTCGACCGGGATACCGCCGGCTTGAACAGCAGGGCAGACACCGACGAATTTGAGCGGTACTGATACTGTGAGCTTTTTGCTCAGGTCTACTCTGTAGAGTTCTACGGTGTAGACAAAGTCTTTGGTTGATTTGCGCTGTACTTGACGAATCAAGGCGTTGATTTTCTGACCTTCATAGTCAAGTTCGATCATGTGAGAGTAGGCGGCGGCGGGAAGGTGGCCGAACTCTTTGGCGCAGAACTGAATGTTTTCAGAAGCTACACCGGCTCCGTAAAGGGTGCCCGGGATTAAACCTTCGCGTCTCAGCTGGTTCGGGGTTTTGGCCTGGCGCTTCGAGACTGCCAGTGTAAATTTCTCCATGACTCTTTTCCTGCAATTTGGATTAATGGGCTTAGTTTTAATGGCTCTTTGAGAGCAGCTGTCTATCTAGACAAGCAGAACTGGGGCGCAAGGATTCGAACCTCGGAGTGTCTGGACCAAAACCAGATGCCTTACCACTTGGCGACGCCCCAATAAACCCCAAGACAAAGTCAGAGGGTAAAGTGCATTCTATTGAATGATATACATTCGTGTCAATGAAATAGGCTCTTCTATTCAGCAATATTAAATAAAGAAGCGAGCGATTAGACGCCTCTGGCGCTATTTGCCTGTTCCATTAATGATCTGGCAAAACTTAACGACTCTTCACTGGCATTGCCGCTGGCCATGGCGGCAAGCGATCTTAGTCTCATTTCATCATCCAGCTTGCTGACGCTGACCACAGTTTCATCTTTGCAATGTTCTTTCTTGACTTCTAAATAGTTGTCAGCCACTGAAGCTACAATCGGCTGGTGGGTAATGCACAATATTTGATGCGAGCGCGAAAGGGCGGCTAGTTTATCTCTCACAGCATTGAGCACACGACCTGATAGTCCTGTGTCAATCTCATCAAAGATGACAGTTGACACATGGTCTGCCGAAGCAAAAATAGTTTTGATTGCCAGCATAATGCGTGACAATTCGCCGCCCGAAGCGATTTTGGCCAGGGGCATGGCCGGTTGCCCGGGGTTGGGACTTATCAAAAATTCGAGCCTATCGATGCCGCTTGGTCCACAACCGGGCAGCTCTTGAAAAGAGATCTCGAAGCGGCATTTTTCCATGCCTAGATCTTTTAAATGACCTTCTACTTTGGCAGAGAGATTTTGTGAAAGCTTGAGCCTCTTTTCGCTTAGTTCGCGGGCGGCTTTCATCATTGTGCCTTCCAGTTCGGCCAGCTCGTTCTGCATTTTGCTCAAGGTCAAGGCGCTGTTCTCGAGGCGGTCGACCTGCTCGGCTAAAGCCGCTTCTTTTTGCATGGCCTCAGCCAGAGTCGGACCGTATTTGCGCTTTATCGTAGAGAGCAGGGCCGCTCTTGCTTCTAAGTCGCTGAGCGTATCTGGGTCGGTGTCGAGACTGTCGCCGTAGCGTCTCAGTGAAAGTGAGGCTTCTTCAATAGAAGCCAGTCCGCTCTGCAGTGTCTCCACCAGTGGTGCCAGGCTGGGGTCAAAACGCAACGATTTTTCTACTTCGCTAAGAGCTTTCTGCACTAGATCGACAGCCGAAATTTCTTCCATATTGCCGCCGGTTAAGAGTTCTTGCGCAGTCATTGATTGACTCTTTAGATCAATAGCATTGACCAGCACGCTAATCTCACGCTCAAGCTCTTCGTCCTCGTTGGCGTTACTTAGCTCGGCATTATTCAGTTCTTGCCATTGAAAACGGGCAAAATCAAGAGACTTGAGTCGGTCTTCTTCAGACATGCTGAGATTGTTCAGTTCATTGGCCAAGTCTCGGTGTCTCAAATAAAGTGTCTTCACTTTATCGACCAATTTCTGATGACTCTCGGCACCCAAGCCGTCTAAAAGTTCCAGTTGCGATTGGGGCGACATGAGGGTGCGGGCTTCGTGTTGGGCATGCACTGTCACCAGCATCGCTCTCAGTTCGGCCAGTATATTGGTATTAACCAAGGTGCCGTTTATACGCACCTTGCTGCCGCTTTTGCCTATCTCTCTGGCGACGATCACTTCGTCGCTGTTATCTTCGGCAAGCAGTTCTTCGCGCTTCAGAAAGGCGGTCACATAAGAATCGGCGGCAAAGACTGCTTCGATAAAGGCTTTTTCTTTTCCTGGTCTGATTATAGACGGCGATACCTTGCCGCCCAGGACAGCGCTGAGGGCGTCCATCAAGATAGATTTGCCGGCGCCGGTTTCGCCTGTCAAAACATTTAATCCGGCGGTCCAATCTACCAGAGTATTTTCGATGAGAGCAAAGTCTCTAATGTGTATACTTTTGAGCATGCACCGTATATAGGGTCGAGGGTGGGAAACGAAGCGGGGCCCGTATTTGCTTGTCGTTTCTTATAATAGCTCGAAAACTATGTAGTTTCCAGATTTTCTAAAAGTGCATAGGCGGCGGCTAAGGCTTCGACTGCTTTTGTTTTGTCCGGTTCGCCAAGATCTAATTCCTCGAAAGCGTCGAGCAAATTCTGCTTCACCGCCGCTAGTGTCATGCCTTTCAGCTTGTACTCTTTCTGTGTCTCTTTGTTTTCACCGGGCTCTGCTGCTATTTCAGCATTTTCCTTGCGCGAAAATACCACCAGATTGTCTTGCCCGCCGATGGAAAGCAAGCGAGCTTTGCCGCTTATTTTGACCGGCTTGCCGTCTTCTATTTTGTAGCCGCGGCGGTGTAACTCTTGCAGCACATCTTTGGCGGTGATTTCATTGGCGTCCATTATCTCTCGACAGACTTTCTGCCAGTCGCTGCCGGCCAATGCTTGTCTGACGATGACGTCGACAGTCAGCTCTTTCATAGTGAATTTGCGACTTTGGCTTTTCTCAACTTCTTTGAACTTTTTCAGAGGCGTCAAGATAACGCCACAAGAGGGACAAAAAGCCCAGCCTGTTTCGACTGTGTAAGAACAATTCTGGCAGTGCATTTTAGACTGCAGTCAAGGCCTGATGGTTGTGAATGGAAACCTGGGCGGCCACTTGCTTGGCGATAGACATGAAAGCCTGGGTGACCGGGCTGTTTTCATCGCTGACTGTGACCGGCACACCGGCGTCGCCGCCCATGCGCACTTCCGGATCAAGCGGAATCTCGCCCAAGAAGGGCACTTCGGTTTCTTCGGCTAAACGCTTGCCGCCGCCTCTGCCAAAAATTTCAAACTGCTCACTTGAGCCTTTGGGCTGGAAATAGCTCATATTTTCTATGAAGCCCAAAATCGGCACTTCCATCTTTTGGAACATGGTCAAGCCGCGCATGCCGTCCAGCAAAGCCACTTCTTGCGGAGTGGTGACGATGACGCCGCCGGAAAGCTGGGTGGCGGTGGATATGGAAAGCTGCGCGTCGCCTGTGCCCGGGGGCATGTCGACGATAAGATAATCTAGCTCGCCCCATTCGACATCACGCAGGAATTGTTTGATGCCTTTGTCGAGCATCGGTCCGCGCCAGATAAGCGGGGTGTCTTTAGGGACAAAGAAAGCCATTGAGATACATTTGACGCCATGGTTCTCAGCCGGAATGATGCGACCATCTTTAGCAGTCGGTTCGTAATTATCGACGCCCATCATGATTGGAATATTGGGTCCGGTGATATCGGCATCAAGGATGCCGACCGAAGCACCCATCTTTGCCAGGGCTACAGCCAGGTTGACCGATACTGTAGATTTGCCGACTCCACCTTTGCCCGAAGTCACTGCAATTAAGTGCTTGATGCCCGGTATCGGTTCTTTGTCTGAGTTTTTGCGCTGGTTCGGCACCTGCGCTGTGGTTTCCATTTCCACAGTCTCAATGCCGGGCAGAGCCAACACCACATCTTTGCACTCTTGCTCCATTTTTTCTTTGACCGGGCAAGCGGGTGTGGTGAGAGTCAGTTTGAAGCTGACCTTGCTGCCTTCAATCTTGATTTCAGAAATAAAACCTAGGGTGACCACATCGATGTTGAGGTCGGGGTCCATAACTTGTGAAAGAGCTTTTTTGACGTCGGCTTCTTGAACGTGAACGCCGGTTTTCTTACTTCCGAACATGACTTACCCTTGGCTGGCTACTATATCAGTCAGATCATAGCCTCTGCCGGGGCTCACTGTCCCGATTCTAATAAATTATTTCGTGCCTGCTTGAGGTGTTGCACAGAAGCCAGGCGGTCGGGGTGGCTGGGGTCAAGCAGTTTTTCTCTGATGACAAGTGCTTGGCTTAGCGGTTTCACAGCCTTTTGGCGCTCTCCAGCGTCCAGATAAGTCTGTCCCAATATGTCAAGGCATTCGGCTCTTTCGGGGTGTTGGGCGTCAAGGTTCTTCTCTTGAATCAAGAGTGCCTTTTGGGCAAATAAGACAGCGTTTTTATAGTCTTTTTGCCGCCTGGCTAATTCGGCTTTGCCCATCAAAGTTTTTGCCGTTAGGCGGTGATTTGGGCCAAGCTTTGCCAGTCTAATATTTAGAGCCTTTTCAAAGAGCGGCGTGGCCAAATCGTACTTGCCTTGTTCTCGGTAGAGCGCTGCCAGATTGTTATAGTCTGAAGCCGTATCGGGATGTTCTTGGCCAAGCACGGCTAAGTCGAGGGCGAGCGCTTGCTTGTAATACTTCTCGGCTAGGTCGTATTTCTTGGTCTCGCGGTAGAGTCCACCGATATTGGCTAAGATGTAGGCATTGTCCACATCGCTCTTGCCTACTTTTGCCTCGTTAAGGGCCAGTGCCTTAAGATATAAATCTTCCGATTCTTGATAGCGACCCTGGTCGCAGAGCAGTTTGGCATAGCCACACATAAACTTGGCCAATTGCGGTGAGTCTTGTTTGACCTTTTCTTGCCAAATTTTCAGTGCCTCTTTGTACTCGCTTTCCGATTCCTTATAGCGACCCATTTCGCGCAGAAGGGCCGCCAAATTGTTATGCACTACAGCTCTTTCCGGGCGGTTTTCAGCAAAGTTGACTTTGGCCGCTTCGATTGTTTTGCGATAGTAAGGCTCGGCTTCTCGGTATCTGCCTTGTTGGCGATAAAGCTCAGCCAGATTGTTCATGGCTCGCACTGTGCGTTTATCGTTTTGCCAGTCGCTCCCAAATGTCTCGCACAGTGCAAGAGATTCTTTCAAATAGGTTTCAGCTAAGGGGTAATTCCCTTGTTTGTAGGCGCTTTCAGCTTGGCCAATGGCGCTGTAATAAGGACTGCTTTGTACAGCCAAGAAAATGGCATAGCCAAATGAGATGGCATAAACTGAGCGTCTGTACCATTTGTATTTGGGATTATCGAGCACTTTCTCTTTGAAGTGCTTCTGCCACTTCTTTAGGTCAATAGCCATCGCTTGCCTTTATTCAATGATGAAACTGATGAATTTGATGAAACTGACGAAATATCAGCCAAATTAGTCAGACCTAAATAGATCTGACTTGCCTTTTGGGCAAGAAAGCATAGATATTTCTTGGTGGACTAGTAAGTTTCCTTAGATTACAGGAAAGGTTTGTGAAGTCAAGCGGAATTTGGCAAGCTCGAAAACGAGGGGCGGCCAAAAGCTTTTAGCGAATGCTCAAAGTGCTCAAGAGCAGATCTTCGAAACCTTGTTTGTTGACTTGGGTGGCTAGCTGTACTTTTCTGCCGAAGAGAGCTTGGTTTGTGCGCCCCATGCTCTTGCCCGAGGTGGAAACATCGATTTTTATATCACTGAAGGTGAAGAGACCGGGTTCGATGGCTACGGCTGCGGTAATTGTGTCCCAGAAATAGTAGTCGAAACCTTTGACCAGCGACCAGAGTTTGGCGGCTAGTGCCGATGCTCGCGATTTTTCCGCCTGTGCTTCCAATTTGCCGAGGAAGTCTTTGGTCACAGGCAGCTCATTAGTGAGATCGAGGGTAATCAGTTTGATGGGCAATTTGCTGTCTACTATTTGTTTGAAGGCAGCCGGGTCGGCATAGACATTCCATTCGGCTGTGCCGTCATGGCCGGGTTCTTCTACATTGCCCTTCACTCTGATGGCGCCGCCCATGATGATGAATTCCTGAATGTTCTTTTTGATTTCAGGATGGTTGGCCAGTAGATTGGCCATATTGGTGAGCGGACCGGTGGTGACCACTGTGATTGGCACTTTTGAATTGGCGATGCAGTCTAAAAAGACACTGTCGATGCGGCGGGGGCGACCCTGCTGATAGGTCTTCTTTAGATAGTTGTCTTCAAAAAGCGGCAGTTCATTGATTATGTAAGATTCTCGGCGCCAGTTATCCGGAAAAGGATTTGGCACTTCATCTTCGGTGACGGCTATTTCAGGACCTTCTATATCGAGAAAAGTCGCTATCTTTTGTGTCGCTTCAAAAATCTGCGGTGCATAGCAGTCACCATTGGTAATACCAACGGCCTGCAAGTCGATCTCTGGGCTGAGCCAGAGCAATATGCAGCTTAGTAAGTCGTCGACGTGACCGTCGTGGTCGTGAATGACAGTTCTTGGCATTTTTTAATTTTACTAAGGCATATACACCCTTTCAATAGAAAAGGTGCGCTTGATAACCGTCTCGATTCAGACCTTGTCTCTGGCTGGCTTTGAAGGGCTGCGAGCAATTAATAAAGTTAAAGAATGCCCAGGTCCATCTTTGCTTCTTCCGAGGCCATTGTTTTGGGATCCCATCGAGGACTCCAGACCAGTTGCACGTTTACCTCTTTTACCCAAGGTAATTTTTTGACTGCTTGGTGACATTGGGCTTGTATCACGGCTCCGACCGGGCAGCCCGGTGAGGTCAGGGTCATTTTCACAACCACATTGTTGTTGTCGATTTTTACTTCATAGATGAGCCCAAGGTCGACTACGCTGATGCCCAGTTCGGGGTCGACCACTTCTCTCAAACATTCATAGACTAAATCTTCTTGCAGCGTTGTCGCCATTGCATTTTTCCTTAAGTGCTGTGTTTACGAGTGCTGGCAGCACTTTTTCTCTGCTGCTTCCAAACCTTCAAGTAGTGTATTCCAGGGCAGAAGGGCGCATTTGATTCTAACCGGATACTTCTTCACCCCGCGCAAGGCCTCGAGGTCTTCCAATTCCTCGTCGAGGGGAAGTTCTTCGCCTTTGGTGAGCATCATATTCTTGAAGCTCTCGATTATTTCTCGCGCTTTCTCCAGGCTTTGACCCAAGACTGCTTCAGACATCATAGAACCTGAGGCTGTATTGATTGAGCAACCATGCGCGTTCATCTTAATGTCTTCGACGATGCCTTGATCGTTCAATTTCAAAAAGAGAGTCAGCTCATCTCCACAAAGAGGGTTGACACCTTCGACTTCGGCTGAGGCGTCTTCGATTTTTCCCTGATTGCGCGGATTATGATAGTGGTCGAGAATCGTTTCTCTATAAAGATCATCTGTAAGCGACATTACCCATTACCTTATCGGCTTCCCTCAATGCTGCAAGCAGCATATCTACTTCTTCGAAAGTATTATAGATATAGAAACTGGCTCTGGCCGTGCCCATCACTTGCAGATCTTTCATCAGGGGCTGGCAGCAGTGATGTCCAGCTCTGATGGCGATACCGGCATCAGACAAAATTTGACCGAGGTCGTGGGGGTGAATGTCTTTCATATTGAAAGATATGACTCCGCCTCTTTTCTGCGGATCTTTCGGTCCATAGATTGCAATGCCGTTTATCTCGCGCAGACGGTTGAGGGCATAGCGGGTGATTTCTACTTCGTGTTCGCGAACATTTTCTAGACCAAGTTCGCTGAGATATTCAAAGGCTGCCGCAGAGGCAATGACATCGCCTATATTGGGCGTACCGGCTTCGAACTTCCAAGGCAATTCGTTATAGCGCGAGCGCTCGCGCGAAACAGAGGCAATCATGTCGCCGCCGTACATATAGGGAGGCATGGCTTTGAGAATGTCTTTCTTGCCCCAGAGTACGCCAACGCCGGTTGGTCCGAGCATCTTGTGCAGAGAAAAGGCGACAAAGTCGGCATCCATTTCTTGCACCGAGATTTGCATGTGCGGCACGCTCTGGGCGCCGTCCACCAAGATGATCGCTCCTTGTTTATGGGCTAGAGCAGCCAGTTCTTTGATGGGATTGATTGTACCGAGAACGTTGGACATCTGAGTGACGGCCACAATTCTGGTGCGGGCGCCTATTAACTTCGCTGCCGCTTCCATGTCGATTTCGCCTTCGGCGGTTAATTCAAGAAAAACCAGTTTGGCTTCTCTTTCCTGGGCTAGTACTTGCCAGGGCACCAAGTTTGAGTGGTGTTCCATAGGCGAGAGTACTATTTCATCACCAGGAAGAACGTTTTGTTTGCCCCAGGTGGAAGCCACAAGGTTGATACCCTCGGTGGTGCCGCGGGTGAAAATTATTTCGCAGGTTTCTTTGGCATCGATAAAACGTCTTACCGTTTCTCTCGTACCTTCGTACATGGCGGTGGCTTCTTCCGAGAGGGTGTGGATGCCGCGATGTACATTGGCGTTATAGCGTTGATAATACTCGCTGAGTTTGTTGATGACGCTTAGTGGCTTTTGCGAAGTGGCGGCGTTGTCTAGATAAACCAGGCGTTTACCGTCCACCTCTCGTCTCAAGATGGGAAAGTCTCTGCGGATTTTCTCTAGGTTTAGACTGGACATTGCTTCCTTCGTTTCGGGTTTGTCTAGAATTGTAGCCATCTTCATTCTCCCGATTGGGTCGAGACATAAATTTCCCCATCTTTGACGGTCACCTTATAGGTGGGTATGGGCAGCACCGCCGGTAGTGAAAGGGCTTTGCCGGTAGTGACGTCAAAACGGGCTCCGTGCCTGGGGCATTCGATTTGGCAGCCGTCTAGTTCGCCTTCGCCGAGCGGGCCGTCGTCGTGACTGCAGACATCTTGTACTGCATAGAGCTTGCCGTCTACGTTACAGATAGCTAGGTCCAGATCACCAAGCTTGCAGACTTTCACCCCTCCGGGCTTGAGTTCATTAAGGCTGACATTCTCGACTTTAAGCTCTGTCATGGCTCACTCTTCTTTTCTGTTTTACATTTTGTCTTCTATGCGACTGGCGGCCAGTTCAGCCAGCAAATCTTTTACGCCGCTTATCGGAATCAGATCAAGAACTTGCTGGAAGAAACCGGTGACAATAAGCTCTTCCGATTGACTGCGGGTCAGACCACGGCTCATCAGATAGAAGAGTTGGTCTCTATCTACCGGGGATACTGTGGCACCATGAGAGCATTTTACGTCGTCGGCGAGAATCTCTAGTTTTGGAATTGAATCAGCCTTGGCTGCTCGGCTGAGCAAGAGGTTCTTATTAGACTGATAGGCATCGGTACGCTGCGCTACTTTGTCGACAACAACATTGCCTTGATAGATAGATGTCGAGCTGTCTTTGAGCGCCACTCTGAAAACGATATTTGAAGTGGTATCGGGAGCTTTATGATCGGCAATTGTATTGTAGGCATAATGCTCTTTACCGGCTCCCAGTACGATGCCTTTTACTGCTGCTTGGGCACCTCTGTCTTCGAGAACAGTCTCCAGATCTGATTTTACTTGACCACCACCCAGTCCGGCGGTGGTGAAATCTATCTGTGCATCTCTTCCTAGGTAGGCTCTGACGCGGTTGACAAAGAAGGTGCCGGGGGTCAAGTTGGTCACTTCGGCTACTTCCACCCGCGCTCCTGCCTCGACATGAAACTCCACTACGGCATTAACCAGAGCGGCTGTCTCACTGCTGGCTTCAGAAGCGGTGGTCAGGCTGACAAATTTCAAAGTGGAATTGGCTTCTACGTGCACAATCACTTTAGGAAAGACGGCGAGATTTTCGCTGCTTTCTACGGCTTTGTCGGCGGCACCGGCAGGCAGGTTTAGTGCCATCACCACAGGTGCGGTGACAGTGGTGTTTTTCGGTATGTGGACATAGAGACCAGAAGCGCTCAGGGCAGTATTCATCAAAGTGAATTTATCCTGCACTACCCCTCGTTTGGCGTCTATCAGGGCGGCTAGTTTCTCCAGATCTTTAGCTGTCGTCTCGGCAGCAAGAGCCTGGGCGAGGGGCAAAACTGTGATTTTCTTTTCGGCTATCTCTTTTGATGCAGCAATATGAAAGGTAGAGGTGGCGTAGTCTTCCATATAGACAGCGGCGGCTTCACCGATTTTCTCTAGGGAAGCTTCCAGCTTGGCGCTTTGAATTTTGGCTTCCTGCTTGGTTAGAGCCTTGACTGGGTAGAGTTTGCCCAAGTCTAATTTATTGACTGTGGTCGAGCGCCAGTCTTCGTTCTTGACTGTCGGCATGGGGGCTTGCAAATAGCTTTCCCAGGCAGACAGGCGTCTTTCTTTTAGCCATTGGGGTTCTTGTGTGGCAAAGAGACCTCCCACCTGGTCTTTGGCCAGGGTGCTCACTTGTGGTCCTTTCGCTTGCTCCGACATAACTTTGCAGTTTCCTCTCTTATTTACTGATTAGCCTACTGAACCTTCCATCTCAAGCTGAATGAGACGGTTCAGTTCTACGGCATACTCGAGCGGCAGCTCTTTGGTGAAGGGTTCGAAGAAGCCGTTGACGATCATGGCGGTGGCTTCGTCTTGGCTGAGACCACGGCTCATCAAATAGAAGAGCTGCTCTTCGCCTACTTTCGAGACAGTGGCTTCGTGTTCGATGCTCACTTCTTTCTCGTCTACTTCCATGGTTGGATAGGTGTCGGAGCGTGATTTTTCATCGAGCAGAAGGGCGTCGCATTTTACCGATGACTTGACGTTCTTAGCATCAGGGTAAACCTTGATCAAGCCACGGTAGGAGGTGCGTCCACCGTTTTTGGAAATGGACTTGGAGACAATCATGGATGTGGTGTCGGGGGCGCCGTGAATAATTTTGGCGCCGGCATCTTGGTGCTGATCTTCACCGGCAAAGGCAATGGAAAGCACTTCGCCATGAGCTTTCTCGCCCATCAAATAGATAGCCGGATATTTCATGGTCAGTTTGGAGCCGAGGTTGCCGTCCACCCATTCTACTTTTGCGTTGGCATGGGCAACAGCGCGCTTGGTGACCAAGTTGTAGACGTTGCGCGACCAGTTTTGAATAGTGGTGTAGCGAATATGGGCGCCTGGTTTGGCGATTAGTTCTACAACGGCAGAATGCAGTGAATCAGACGAATAGACAGGTGCTGTGCAACCTTCGATATAGTGCACAAAGCTGCCCGGTTCGGCGATGATTAGGGTGCGCTCGAACTGTCCCATGTTTTCAGCATTGATGCGGAAATAAGCCTGCAGAGGGATCTCCACTTTGACGCCTTCCGGTACCCAGATGAAACTGCCGCCCGACCAGACTGCCGAGTTGAGGGCAGCAAATTTATTGTCGGCAGCTGGAATGACCGTGGCAAAATGTTTGCGCACGATTTCTTCATGCTCTCTCAGACCTGAGTCCATGTCGAGGAAGATAACGCCTTGTTGTTCAAGATCTTCGCGAATGGAGTGATAAACCACTTCCGATTCATATTGGGCTGTGACACCGGCTAGAAACTTTCTTTCAGCTTCGGGAATGCCGAGGCGGTCGAAGGTATTCTTGATATTGTCGGGCACGTCCTCCCAATTCTTCTCGCCCTTGATTGAGGGTTTGATGTAATAGAAGATATTTTGGAAGTCGATATCATTGAGAAGATCGCAGTTGCCCCAAGTGGGCATGGGCTTCTTCATAAAGATATCAAAAGCTTTCAGTCTGAAGTCGAGCATCCATTGCGGCTCTTTCTTCATCTGCGAGATTTTGGTCACTATTTCTTTAGTTAGACCCCGACCTGATTTGAAGACATAGTCTTCTTCGTCGCGGAAACCGTACTTGTAATCGGTGCCTATGCCCTCAAGCGCCAGCTCGTCGCGGGACGGTGTTTTTGATTCGGTGCTTTCATCAACTTTAGACATGATTACCGTTCCTTATACTTTTGCAGGCTCAGAGGCGGGCTCACCGGTCACCCAGTCATAACCACGGCTCTCTAGTTCTAGAGCCAGTTCTTTGCCGCCCGAGGTAACAATCTTGCCGTCTTGGAAGACGTGCACAAAGTCGGGTTGGACATAGTCGAGCATGCGCTGATAGTGGGTGATGAGCAGGATTGCTGTTTCATCGGAGGCCAGGGCGTTTACCCCTTCCGATACAGTCTTGAGGGCGTCGATATCGAGACCGGAATCGGTTTCATCGAGTACAGCCAGACTTGGTTTGAGCAAGGAAAGTTGCAGTATTTCGAGGCGTTTCTTTTCGCCGCCCGAAAAACCATCATTGACATAGCGTGAAAGGAATTCATCTTTGACGCCTAGCTTAGCCATTGCTGCTTTCAGCTCTTGGCGGAATTCTTTCACCGGTATCTCTTTGCCGCGCTTGCTGTTGGTGATTTTGCGCAGGAAGTTTGAAACCGAGACGCCGGAGATGGCGACAGGATATTGAAAAGCCAGTGATATGCCGAGTTTGCAGCGTTCGTCGGGAGACATTTCGCTGATTTCCTGACCTTTATATAGCATTTGACCGCCGGTCACTTTGTAGCGGGGGTGACCCATGACCGTATAGGAGAGGGTGGACTTGCCCGAACCGTTGCGACCCATGATGGCATGCACTTCACCGGCATTGATGGTGAGATTGACGCCTTTGAGGATTTCTTTGTCCTCAACTTTGACGTGCAGGTCGATGATTTCGAGAATTCTCTTGGAATTGGAATTTGACGCGGTCATTGATTCAGCTACCCTCTATAAATGACTTTCTGGACTTTTCGGTCTAGATTACTTATACGATCTACTCTTGGGAACAAGCCTTAAATCGATCCAACCTTTGACCTAGAGCATTTTATAGATAAAATAGTATCAAAAATCGGTTTTAGTCCACCCGATTTTTTATAATGTATTTGGATATATGACAGAGCTCCATTCGGGAGCAGTCTGTTTAGGGGGTAAGTTAGGTCATATTTGGCAAAGTCTGGGTCTTTACCGAGAAAAACACCTAGACTTTTCAGTAATAAAACCTGGTTTACTATTGAGAAAAAGACACAAATCAAAAGTAAGTAATAAGTTATGTTGTCACAGCCTTTAGGCGACGCCCCAGAGAAAACCCAAGAAGCCCTTCTTCTATATTTGAAGAGGCAGGGCGAGTTGACCGTTGGTGAACTCTGCGATTTGCTCAGCATAACTTCGATGGCGGTGCGCCGCCATATAACCCATTTGCAGAAAGAAGGACTGATAGAGTCGCGCATGGTCAGGCAGTCGCGAGGCAGGCCGACTTATCGCTATAAACTCTCCAGCAAAGCTGAGGGGCTTTTTCCTTCTGCTTCCGCCAATCTTGCCGAAGACCTTTTAGAGGCGGTATATGAAAGCCGCGGACAAGAAGGGGTGATGGAGCTGCTTGCCTTGCGCAACAAGAAAAGATTGGAGCGGCTCTTGGAGCGCGTCAAGGGCAAGAGTCTGAAAGAAAGAGTGGCAGAGGTTTCGCTTATCTTTTCCGAAGACGGCTATATGACCGAATGGGAAGAATTGCCCGACGGCAACTTTCTCATTTATCAAAGACATTGCGCCGTGCACAATTTGGTCAGCAAGTTTAGCCAGGTTTGCTCGATGGAACCTAGCTTGATGGAATCGCTGTTGGGTGTGAAAGTGACCAGAGAGAAATATATTCTCAGAGAAGATCCTCTCTGTGCCTATCTTGTGCACAAACCAGAATAGCTTTTGGCAATTTTGATTTTGGCTAAGCTTAGATTAGATGCCCTTCAACTGCCAGAAACTGGCCGGTGTCCGGGGCGAGATTACCGATAATTTGACAAAGTTAGCCGGTCCACGGGCGGCGATAGGCAGACCGCCTGTGATAATGAGCTTGTCTTTGGCGCTGACCAGGTTCTTCTTGAGCAAAGTATCTTCGACAAGGGCCAAGGTCGATTCGGAATCGCTTACTTCGGTGAGCATCAAGGGTGTTGTGCCCCAGGTCAAAGTGAGCTGTCTATAAACATGGGTGAGCTGGGTGAGAGCCACAATCGGCGCCGGCGGACGGAACTGCGAAATCAATCTGGCTGTCGAGCCCGACTTGGTGAAGGTGGCGATGGCTCTGGCATTCATATCGACTGCCATGGCGCAGGCGGCGTGGGCGACGGCATGGGCTGAAGAATAAAGCTCGTGCTCGTGCAGCGTGGAGCGGTCTTGGCTATTTTCTGCTTCACAGGCGATGCGGTCCATCATAGTCACCGCTTCCACGGGGAAGGCGCCCATGGCGGTTTCTTCCGAAAGCATGACGGCATCGGTGCCGTCAAAAATAGCGTTGGCCACATCAGATGCCTCAGCCCTAGTCGGTCTAGGATTGTTAGCCATCGAATCAAGCATCTGGGTGGCTGTGATCACCGGTTTGCCTTTGGCATTTGCTTTGCGTGTGATCAGTTTTTGTGCCGGCGGTACTTTCTCTGGGGGCAGTTCCACGCCGAGGTCGCCGCGGGCGATCATGACTGCGTCGGTAACCGCCAAAATTTCGTCGAGGCTGTCTACAGCTTCGGGTTTTTCAATCTTGGCTACGACCATGACCGGCGGCCAGTGGTCGCCTATCAGCTCTTTCAGTTCGACTATGTCTTGGGCGTCTCTAACAAAAGAGAGGGCGACAAAGTCTACTTCGCAGGCCAGTCCTACTTTTAGGTCTTCGCGGTCTTTTTCAGTCAAAGCTGGAATTGAGAGCCTGACGCCTGGAATATTGATTCCCTGATGGTTTTTGAGAAGACCGCCGATGATGATTTCGCATTCCACATCGGTTTCAGAAGTGCGCAGCACTTTTAGTTCGATCAAGCCGTCATCAAGCAAAATGACATCGTTCGGCTTTACTTCTTTAGCTAGGGGCGGATAGTTGGTACTGACAATGCTCTCGTTGCCGCCGTTTTCAAGCTTCTTATTGGTCAGGGTGAAAGTTTTGCCGCGTTCGAGCATGACAGCTTCATTGTTTTGCAATTTGCCTGTACGCAGCTTCGGTCCGGAAAGATCAAGCAATATGCCGATGGGCAGCTCCATACGGCTGCTTATCTCACGCACATCCTTGACTACGTCTTGAATAAACTCGGGAGACGAATGGGAGCAGTTGATACGGACAACGTCCATGCCGGCTCGGACCATTTCGGTCAACACCTTGGGGTCACGGCAAGCGGGACCGATGGTGGCTATTATTTTTGTTCTGGTATTCCTCATAAGGTTGATAAGGTACAACAGTGAGGCGCCGGGGCGAAAGGGCAAAGGCTTGTCATTGAAGAAATATCAAAAGAAATAACAAAACAGACACCAAAAACACTATGTTTGACAAGTTTTGCTGAGAAAAAGCGTGAGCGGGGATGTCAGGAGCGGTGGGCTCAGCGAGGTAGTAGAATTACTCTCATGAAAATCGTAAAGCCGCTTCTTCTTATTCATCTTCTGGCCAGTGCTCCTGCCTTTGGGCAGACCTTAGATGCCGGCGGTAGACCGACGGCTCCCCATCCGAATCCTCCAAGCGCTGAGGAGAGAGCCAAGCAAAGAGCTCAGGCTCTCAAAGACCTGAACATTCCTGGTTTGAAGTTGAGGCCTTATATACCGGAAAACTTTCCAATTAAGCCGTATCCCAACGCCTACGACAAAGGCTTTGTTAATTCGACCAGTGGTAAGCCCACCGCCGGGCTGACCATGTACAGCAAAGATGCACCAGATGTAGTGCATAAATGGTACATGGATGCCTGCCGCGAGGCTAAGCTCAACACAGTTACACCAAGCGAAGAAGGGCGCAAGGCAATCGGTAAGGTCGGTGATCTTTTTATCATCAATGCCGACAATCTTAAACAGAAACTTTCCATAGTACTGGTGCGTAATCCAAAAGACCGCGGCACGATTATTTCAATCAGCTGGGCCCTCAAATAACAAATCAACAAGCAGTTGGTTAAGGGAAGGTGCATACCCCAAGTGCGTGCACATTGGTCCAGCGCTTTACTCTAATTTGACCAAGGCAGCCGTTATAACCGGTGCCCGGTTGCCAGGCTACATCTTTTTTCCATAGACCCCAGCCGAGGGCTAGTTTGGGCGAGCAAAAAGGGGCCGGCACAACCGTGGGAACAAAAAAGATTGGTGCTGGCATAGAGGCTTCGTCTATAACAAGTTTTTCTGAACCGTCCGGATTATTGGAGATCATTGTCGCTAACCAGGGGGATTCGGCAATAGCAAGAGGCGCCGGATTGCATTTCAGGCTCATACCATCTGGACTGTAGAGATAGAAATCTCTCACTCCGGCGATGAGGGCTCCAATTGTCACAGGATTGCTCAAAGCTTGATGCACCTGGTTGACACCCACTGAATGACCAGTCACCGATATCATCTCATTGCAGCGGTTCGTTAGGTAGTTTTCTACCGCTGTTGTGTTTCCTTCCGGCAGTCCAAAAATGATACCGTCTAGGCTTCTGCCTACCACGTCAGTGCCGAGCAGAACGCTCATTGCCGACACTGTTGTGCAGAGCAGTCCACCGCCCGGCATGCTGCTGCTTTGTGTCTCGGTTGTGTAGCCATAGGTTTGCGCAATACCGAATTCGGTATCAGGGAGTGGCGGTGGACCGCCTGGGTAATAGAACCAATGCGACTTGTTTTCGTCAACGTGAATCTTCACGAATGAATGAGGCATAGCCAGTTGAAAGGGCTCTCTTGGATTGGTGAGCATCCAAGACATCGCTTTTTCTGTGGGTCCGTTCTTGACGGCTTCGCCTTCACCAGAAAAAGCATTTGGAACAGCAAAATTCCAGTTGAGTGGTTGGTTCTTCATCGTGTTGGCGTCGAAGGTTGAACGCGCCACCAAATGTGGTTTGTCGTCAAACTTGAAAGGCACTTGCCAAAATGTTTTGTCATTTACAAGCAGCGGGGTGTAGCCTTTGAGAAAGTAGAGCTTTGCCGCGTCAGCGGGAGGATTAGGCCTTGTGCACTGGGTATAGTAGTTATTCGGAAGTACATAGCCCGGAGGTAGGTTGAATAGAGGCGGACCTCCGTTGAGCACTATATTGCTTTCGCAGCCTCTATCCAGCAGTGAAGTTTCCCAGTTGCTGCCTGCCTTCACCTTTATTTGGGCACCATTGCCAAGCATTCGCACTGAGTTTTGCCCGGCTACATCTTGAAAGAATTGATGAAGTCTCTCTTGCTTCATCAATTCTTTTGCCAGCGCATCCGAAGTTTGTTGCGCTTCACTGAGGGCATTTGATACATTGCCCTGTCCGCTGCCGGCTGTACCCTCTGCTTGCATTGCCTGTATGTTGATTGCCATGAGCATGGCCTTGCCCCACATACGGTTTACTCGCCGCAGGTTTATCTGCCCGTCTCCGATGAGATAATTTGCGGCTCGATCTGTGGTTATATCAGCGAATGTACTAGCCGGACCTGCCGGAAGAGGCACGCTAATTTTGTCTAGGGCTTGTTTTCCTGCGTTTAAGATTCCAGCATCTACGGCATTTTTGGTTTCCTTCTGACCACCCATAAAGAGCACAAAGAACAGAAAGGCCGAGCCCAGCACTACTAGGGTAAGGGCTAGGATTGTGGCAAAGGTAATAATCGAACCACGTTCTTTGCGTATGTTTCGGCGTTTTGTCATTTAGGTCAAGCCTCTCCTATTTCTCACCCACCAATGGCTCCACTGCTTTAGCTTCGAAGGTAAAGGTAGAGAAACCTGGAAAGGGTACTGGAAGGTTTACTATCATTCTTGTCGTGCAGGCTACTTTGTCGCCTTGATACGGATAGTCGAAAGCCTTTATTTGAAGTGTCTTTAGAATGGGAGAACTATGAAAACTGTTCAAAGTTGTTTGGGCCGCGGTGAAAGCCGCTCCTGAATCTGAGTGATTGGCACCGGCTCGGGCGGCATTCTTAGCTGCTGTATCATTCATGGAATTGGCGATTACAAGCACAAGCAAGTCTAGAATTAGCAAGGTGATAGGTATCAGAATGAGAGCGGCTGTCACGGCTTCAACGATACTGTGTCCATTCTTTCTGGGGTGGACTCTGTGAGCAATTTTCCAGTCTCTATTGAACATGGTCAGGATTTTCCATCTGGCTTTCTGACGTGACCGTGAAGCTCATTGGTCCGTTTAACCCCGGTACATTAATGACGGGTAAGGGTATCGGCAGAAATGGATTGCAAACGACGGTCGTAGATACAGTCACAATTTTATCTTGATTCAAGGTAGCGTCTGTTTGACCGTTTCTGTAAGAAATCACAGTGCTTGGATAGCCGGACATATTCACAAAATGACCCATGCCATTGAGCCACTGGTCGGGGATGCCTTTCTTGATTGGTCCGGCATTACTCAAGGCTTCGCTGCTTGGCAGTAGCGCCGCCTCATGCACTTGATTGTAATTGAGCACCATACAGAGTCCATAAGAGACACCCATGGCCAGCATATCTACCAGTGGAAAGAAGATACAGATAAGAATTAGACCGAGGGCTGGTCCAAACTCGGCTATCGAGGCGCCGCCTCTCTCGTTTCTCTTTCGTCTGTTTTTCATCTCTTTAGCTGGCATATAGGTATTGAATTTAAGTAAGTCCAGGTGATTTTGGGCCGAATCTGTCCTATTTATACTCTCGACTTCGTCGCTTTAGGAGAATCAGTTCAGTCTGCTAGATTAGAACTTTGATCTACAATATAAATTTCAGAAGGGTTTAATAAAAGTGCAAGAAGGCGGAGAGTCAGATCAAGAAAAGCGAAAGGTCGCTAAGACCAAGCTTGAAATGCATTTCGACCCCTCTAAAACAAAAGAGCGGCGTCGCCGTGTGGCAAAGACTATGCTGGAAGCCGATATGGCTAAGCCTGATATCGAGGCTCTGATGAATTTGGCTGCCAAAGCCGCAGAAGAAGCCACAGTCAACCCTGAAAATACTGCTCTTCCTATAAATTCGGTAGATGCTTCTGCTGCAAGTGGTAATGACAATGCCGCGGGTGGTAAGAAACCCCGCCGCGTGGCCAAGACCATGCTGGAAAACGAGGTGCCGTCTCTATCTGAGACAGCCAAACCGGAACGGAAGAAAACAAGACGAATCGCCAAAACACTAGTTACCACTGATATATCAAGTATTGTCGAGCAGGCTGCTAAGTTTAACGATCAGGTTCTTGGTCAGAACATTAGCCAGAACATGAGTCAGACCCGGAAAACCAAACAGCCCGTGGCCAAGACCATGATTGATCATGACGCGCTCAATTTGGCGGTCTCGCAGTCTTTTGTTTTGAAGGAAGCGCGCATTAAAGAAACTATCAAAGCCAAAGCCCTAGAGCCGCAGGCGCAGATAGAACCTATCCCTTGCCATAAGAAAGCCTTGCCTTGCCCCTGGAAGTGGGCTGAAGCAGAGGGACGCGAGCGTTTTCGCTATTGTCAGCGCTGTCAAACCCCGGTCTATCATTTAGAAGGTCTGCAAATAGAACAGATCGACGCCCTTATTTTGCAGAGAGAAAATCTTGAGAAGTACACTCTCTACAAGCGCAGCGACGGCAAATATATGACCCGCGATTGTCCGGAAGAGGTGAAGCATAAACGCGAGAAGTTTATGTTGATAGCCGGAATTGCCGCTTTCGCCATCGTGGTGGTCGCCCTTTTCATTATCTTTCCTCCTTCGGCACCTCCATCTAAATCGGTTCAGTCAGTTACCGAAGCGCAAGAAAAGCCGCAAGATAGTATTAACCATGCTTTGCCGCAAGGAAAGCCCATCTCGGGTGCAGGCGGCGGCAAGGTTAGAACGGGCGGTACTTTTCACTATGATGCCGATGCGCCGGATGCTGCCAGGGTTTTGCAAGCACCACCGGTGGCTGCACCAGGCAGTGTTAGCGAAGAGGCGGCACCGGTGCCGACCTATACCAAAGAAGATGAAACCGGCGAATTCTGGAAAGAAGAAAAGAATGAAGGTATCGAGTCAACCGGTCAGTATCCCAGTAGTGCTCGTCCTTGATCTTTTCTATTCGATGCGAAAATGAGTGCGCCCGGCTTTGATAACGTCGCCAGGGGTTAGCTTTGTGGGTATTTTTACAATCTGCTCGTTCAAGGTGGTGCCGTTACTGCTCATCAAGTCTTCCAACCAGAGACGGCCTTGATCCCAGAATATGCGACAGTGATTAGCCGAGGCATAACCGTCCTCTGCCAAGACTAGGTCGCAATCAGGATCTCGCCCCAAGGTCACGGCCTGAGTTTGTATTGTGAAACGTTGACCGTCTTCTAGATTGACCAGAACCGGCAAACGTGTCCCCTGTTGCCCTTGTGATTCTGTCATTTTCCCCTCTAGACTGTAAGCGACTGCGAGAGTGTTGTTGGCGAGAAGTTCTTCAGATCGAGATCTTCGCCGTTGAAGAGGCTATCGGTATCTTCCAGTTGAGCCAGTACTTTCTCATCGACATTACCGCTCTTGATCATCTTATAGAGATCGTCGAAGCGCTCTTTGTGCTCTTTGAAGCGGTCGGTGGCATAGTCTTTTGCTTGTCCGGTGGTGACCAAGAAGGGCCAGTCGGAAGAAGCGACCAATAAAAGTTCGCGGGCTAATTGCTTGGCGGCACGGGTAATCAGTTTGTCATGACCCACCGCAGCCATATCGGCCACTTCAGCCATTTTCTTCTCGCTGTCATGAATTTGGGGCCACATCCATTCGGTCTCATCGTTGAGCCAAACTTGATAGTGGCCGCCCGAACCCCAAGAAGACTGCTTCAGTTCGATTGTCTTTTCGGGAGGGAACTCGGAGAGATAATCGGAGGCTTTGGTCAGTTTGACGGCTGTATAGGTTTTTAGCTTGCGAATCACTTCTTTCAGCCAGGTGACGCCTTCGAACCACCAGTGACCAAAGAGTTCGGTGTCGAAAGAAACCATGATCAAGCCTGGTTTACCGGTTGCTTTCAGATGCTCGGTTAGGCACTGTTGTATGAAGCCGGCGTAGTGATCAGAGTTCTCGCGCATGCGGCTCTCGGCTGCTTCGGGATTATAGATTTCTTTGGCGCCAAGGTCGGTGCTTTTCGAGGTCAACTTCCAGTAATGCAAGCCCGACTTGTCGTCTTTTTTGTGGAACTCACGATAATTGCCGTCGCCTGGATAGCCGTGGTCGGCCGACCAAACTTTGTATCCAGCTTCTTCGTGGCGACCCATGACTGCAACCGGATACTCTTTTAGCCAGAAAGCTTCGTAGGTATCGAGACCGGTATCAGATGTGGTGGCGGTAGGTATGTATTGAACCGAACCATAGGGTCCGACTATTCTTCTTACTTCTGCTGTTTGACCGCCCTTAATGACAAAGCTCTCGGTGAAGAAGTATTTGATGCCTGCTTCGTACATGTATTTTTCAACACCGGCGCGTCCGTTTTCTTCGGGGCGATAGGCGCATTCCGGCAGCCAGAAACCTTGCGGGTCTTTGCCGAAATGTTTTCTATAGTTAGCTACACCTGTTTTGTACTCTGCTTGCAGAGTGACATCTTCTTCTAAGAGTGGTGAGAAACAGTGGGTGGCCGCCGATGTGGTTATTTCTATGGCACCGAGATCTTGATAGCGTTTGAAACCGCTCAAGATATCTCTACCCCAGCGATGGGTGAAGTCTTTCTCTATCTGTTTGAACCAGTTTAGATAAAAGCGGGCAAGCTGATGCAGTTCTGGATTGGGTGTTTTGCCCTGGTTCGAATAGCGTTGTTCATCTTCACCGGCAGCTTCAATGCGAGCTTTCAAGAACTTTTCGAAGCCTTTCTTGAAATGTTCATCGGCGAGCTGTTCGCAAAGCACTGGTGTCAGACCGAGGGTCAGGTTGGCATTGATACCGTCATTGTGCAAGTCGGCAATGGCGTTGAGCAGCGGCACATAGGTCTCCGCCATACACTCATAAACGCTTTCTTCACCGAAGGGCCACATGCCTGCCTTTTTGTAATAAGGCAAATGGCTGTGCAACATAAAAACGAACGAGCCGATGCTCAAGGTATTTATCCTCTAAACGCAGCAATGAAAAGCAATGAAACTTAACTTGCAAAGAACACTCTGGAATATATCAATTGTGCCCAGGTCGTATGGGTCTATTGCTGCAACCTGTAACTATTCTTTATTGCTGGTTTCGTCTTTTACTTCGATTAGCAAGCCTTGGGGAGCGGTCTGTGAAAACTTGCTGCTTTCGTCGTCAAGGGGCTTCTTCTCGCTTGAATTGGAGTGCGACGGTAAGGCTGGAATGCCGATTTGTGAAACTGGTGGTGGCGCTGTGTTCTCTGCACTAGCCGGCCCGCTTGCGTCTTGAGAGTTTGCATCTTGAGAGTTTGCCGGCGGATTTTTTTGCGCCCTATTTTTGATTTCTGGTTGCGCAGGCGGCAATTTTGTCTCTTTGGTACTGGAGACTTTGCTGAGCCTGAAGAAGGCCGCCGCCAAGCAGATGACAAGAATGGTGATAATGACAACCACCGGTGCCTTGCTGCTTTTCTTGCTAGACTCTTCGCCGTTTTCTTTTCTGGCGCCCGAGGTCTGCAGGAACGCGGCTGTTTTGGGTTCTTCCCCGTTGTTATTCTCTAGCGCTGCCGCTGCTGTTTCTTTCAAAACCGCCAAGGCTGAAGCCAGTTCACTCATCTGCTGGTAACGGTTTTCGGGATTTTTTTCCAGGCAACGCCCGACAATCTCATCGAGTTCGCCGTAAGCTCCTAGATTGATCAAATTTGCCAGCGCCGCCGGCTTTTCATTAAGGTGCATGGTCATTGTGTCGAAAGCAGAAATGCCGCGAAAGGGCGGTCTGCCGGTCAAGCACTCAAAAAGCACGCAGCCCAGTGAATAGATATCGGCTCTTGCGTCCAATTCGTTACCCTGGCACTGTTCGGGGCTCATGTAAAGGGGGCTGCCGAAAACTTCACCTTCGATGGTGAGCTGTTCGGTCAAATTGCTTGCTTTTCTGGCGATGCCGAAGTCAACTATCTTGAGCTCCATGCGCGCTTCATCGATGAGCATATTAGCCGGCTTGACGTCTCTGTGTATGATTCCTTTGACATGGGCATGGCTCAGCGCTTTGGCTGCTTGGGCCATCAGGTTGAGAGTCTCTTTCAGTTTCAGCTGACGCTCTTTCAAAATCTGTTTCAGTGAGCGTCCCGGCACAAATTCCATGACTAGAAAGGGCACATCGGCTGTGACTGTGTCAAATTCGTAGACACAGACAATACCGGTATGGCTTAGTACCGATAAAGACTTGGCTTCTCTCTCCAGCCGCTTCAAAGATTTGGGATCGGCAACCAGATCTCTGGCCAAGGCCTTAATGGCCACCGGTCGGCCGGTCTCTAATTGCACAGCTCGATAAACCTGGCCCATGGCGCCTTCGCCAAGTTTGCCAAGGATGCGATAGCGGCTTTCTAATGCTTTCTCGAAATCGGACACTTTTATGATCAAGACCGGCTTATTATGGCGCGTATAATATCACCTTAGATGGTTCTTACTCTCTTCCCTAAAATAAGAAAGGCAGTCGATGCTTAACGATGTCGAGAATACCGAAGTCGACCCTGAAGAAGCCGACCCTGAAGAAGTAGATTCGGGGCATGGCGAAACTGACAATCTAGAAACTTTGGGAGAGGGCGCATCGGAGTCGGAAAAGACCGAGAAGAAGCGCGGTCGTCCGCCCATAGCCCGCAAACCTGTGGTCAAACCGCCTTCTGCCGAAAACAAGGTTGTCAGGCTCTTGGAGAAGAACCCACTTGGCATGACCTTGCCTGAAATGGCCGGTGGACCACGCCAATTAAAACGCATCAAGACCCTGCGTCCGATTCTGGCAGAAGCAATCAGACTCGGTCTGATTATGCCGGTTTCGCAACGTGCCGGTCATACAGTCTATAAGCTGGTGAAGCGCAGCTAAGCTCAATTTTTAGGCGGCAAAGACTCAATAATGTCGCTCAGAAGCTTATCTAGAGTTTTTGTCGCCCCCTTGAGAAAGAGCGTTTTGTGCTGACTGTGCGCTCCACTTTCCAGGGTTATAGATGATTTAGACAAGCCTAATTCTTTGGCTAGAAATTCCAAGAGAGCTTTATTGGCTTCACCCTCTTTCGCCCTCGCTGCCAGTCTTACAGCCAGTCTCGCGGTGCTCACCCTCGGATCATCTGCCGAGATCAAGGCGTGGAATTGGCTAACGGACTTTCCCGGCTCCACTAGGACATAGAGTTTGATACCGCCTCTTTTGTCGTCTACTCGATAGGGTTTTTCATCTTTCATAGGGGCAAAATGCTTAGCCTGCTCTTGCTGATACAATGCCATAGGTATTCTACAGTTTCACTTAGGAAGATAAGGCATGGCTAAGGCCGATATAGCTAGAGTAAAGATTGCCGGTTTCGAAACCTCACCTGAGCGTTTTTTGATAATTGCCGGGCCCTGTGTCATTGAAAGCTACGACATTTTGTACAAGACAGCTTCTCAGATGAAAGAGCTAAGCAAGAAGCTCGACTTTGATTTTGTCTTCAAGTCTTCTTTCGATAAAGCCAATCGCACTTCAGTAAATGGTTTTCGCGGACCGGGTCTAGAGGAAGGGCTGAAAATGCTCGCCCAGATCAAGAAAGAACTGGGGCTGCCGGTGCTCTCAGATGTGCACGAAAGTGAACAGTGCAAGCCTGCTGCCGAAGTCTTGGACATATTGCAGATACCAGCCTTCCTTTGCCGCCAGACCGACCTTTTGGTTGCCGCCGCCCAGACCGGCAAATGTGTCAATGTCAAGAAAGGACAGTTTTTGGCGCCTCGGGACATGCACAACGCCGTCAAAAAAATTGTAGACAGCGGCAACAAAAATGTCCTATTGACCGAGCGCGGTGCCAGTTTTGGTTATAACAATCTGGTCGTTGATTTCCGCTCTATTCCGATAATGCAAGAAGCCGGTTATCCTGTGATTTTCGACGCCACCCACAGTGTGCAATTGCCCGGCGGCGCCGGTGATGCCTCAAGTGGACAACGTCAGTACATTCCCACTCTAGCCCGGGCGGCGGTGGTGGCCGGTTGCGATGGTATGTTTATGGAAGTCCACCCCAACCCAGATGAAGCCAAAAGCGATGCCGCCAACCAGGTGCCTCTCGCCCAAGTGGAAGAGCTAATCAGTCAATGTCTTAAACTGAGGCAGATCTATAAGTCTCTTCCTGAGTTGGAATTACCGCAGGTGGGCCAATGCAAACAGCTTGCCGCCGCCAAAGGCTGACTTTTCACTTAAGTTGTTTCTTGTTCAGCCAGGTGTTTTTGCTTGGTCCTGTTTTGCTTTGCTGCCCGTCTTCAGGTCTGATGGCCGAAGAACTGCAACAAGAAAGCGGCAAAGAAGATAGTGCCAAAATCTTGACCCAGCTATTGAGCCATAGTTTGGATGCTTATGGCGGCGCCGAAGCTGTGCAAGCACAGATTGCCGGTATTACTGCCGTAGGGCGCGAGCTGGATGCCACCGGCGGCAGTGGCGATACCATCGATGCTATGGTGGCTAAAGATTTGCCGCTAAAGGATAATTTCAGGCTGTCGCGCAAAGGCAATCTCTGGAGACTGGACCACGAAAATTCGGGGCTGATCTGGTCGCAAGGCTTTGACGGCAACTTGCCCTGGGTCAAGAGCGGCGGCAGCGTGCAAGACTTGCAGGGTGATTCGGCCCTATCGCTCAATTTTGAGACTATGTCACCGGCTCTTGTTCTCTTGGAAGTGACCAAGGGGTTGGCTGCTGGTGCCCTGGACGTCAAACTGAAAAGCCAAAAAGATAAGCATGTGGTGGAAGTGCAGAGTAGCAACGGCGACAGTTTTATCTTAAATATCGAACCAAATTCATACCAGGTGACTTCTCTTGAAGTGAAAGGCGTCAAGCTCTCTTATAGTCAGTACAAGCCTGCCCTTGGTTCGGTATTCCCTTTTAGACAGACCCGCAGTGTTTCGGGTCGACCTGCTCTTGTGCGAGTCTTTGATGATGTTTCGCTGAAGAATAAGTTTGCTCTAGATGAATTTGATAGACCGGGCGGTACAGTCAAGTTGAGCCGTACTGTGCATTTACCCTTCGATTATAGCCAAAGAGAGCTATTGGTTAAGGGGCGTTTGAATAACGGCGAAGAGTTGGAATTTTTGTTTGATACAGGTGCTTCTGAAACAATCATTGACAGAAGAGTGGCTGCTGAGAATCTTTTGCTTAAGGAAGGTGAGTCTAACTTAGCTGCCCTTGGTGGGGCGGTTGCCACCAATACGACGACCATCGGCCGCCTTGAATTGGGTAATTTAGTAGTCAACGATCTAGATGCACGTATTCTTGATCTCTCTGGGCAGTCACGCCATTTGGGGCGTCGTCTCGCCGGCATCATCGGTACAAACCTGATTAGCCGCTATGTGGTGGCAATCGACTATGGCAAAGAACAAATTAGCTTTTTTGATGCCGATGATTTTGTTAGACCAAATGATCTGACCGTTGTGCCCTTTAGCAAACGCACAGCCCCGGTGGTGAAAGTGCGTGTCGGCGGCAAAGAAGAAGTGCAGATGCTGGTGGACACAGGTGCGGCCTATAACAACTTGCCGGCTGCGGTGGCGCAGCGCTATGGCGCCGCTGCCGGGCAAAGATTTACCGAGGGCACCGGCTTGGATGGTCGCAATATCAAACTTGGTCGTGTCACCATCGACAGTATCGCTCTGGGTGGTAAAACAGTGCCGGCGGTTGACTTTACCTATACTTTGGGGGCGCAGACCGCTGCCGCCAATTCTCAAGGTTTCTTCCAGACCAATAATCTCGGCATTATCGGCAATCCATTGCTTGAAAATTTTGTGGTCTACATAGATTACAAGTTTCAACGCATGTTACTCAAGTCTTCCTCTGTGGTGAAAGTGCGTTCCGAAATCGATGGAGCTATCAAAAAGGGCGACGATCTGTTGATTCAGAAAAGGGAGTTTAAGTCGGCTGAAGTCTACTATCAGAAGGCCTTGTTGTCTGCCACCGCCAATGGTGATAAGCGTAATGAGGCGAAGGTCTTAGGGCGCATCGGTAATCTCAAGAGAATGATGGCTAAAGATCTGGGACGCCCTGAGCATGCCAAAGCTGCCTATGACAATTTCACGAGAGCGCAAGCCTTAGCCAAGCGTATAGGCGCGGGCGACATCGAAGGTCGTATTCTTGCTGATTGGAGTTTGCTCTACCTCGATACCGGCGCTCTAGACTCGGCTAGACAAACAATGGACCGGGCTCTACTGCTTGCACCACAGGACGCAGCCGTCAATGTCGACTGTTCGGTGCACTTGTTTAAAGCCCAGCGTTATCCAGAGATGCAGCGCTATATAGAAAAAGCTCTCTTTCTCGAGCCTAGTAATTGGCAGGCTCTGTGGTATCAAGTGAAGTTGGCTGAGACTTTTGTCGATTATCAGAAAGCAATCTCTACACTGAAAGAGATTTTGCATTATTATCCGTGGGCTCGCACCGCCCAGGAGAAGCTGAGCCAGGTAGAGACCGAAATGGCTAGAGTTAAAACTGAAGGACCAAACGATCCCTTCAAAGAGTACAACAATTTTCAGCGCAAGCTTTTGAATAGTCAAAAGCCTGCATCGGGTTCCGTTCCGGCTAAAGTCGGCACTACCAACCCGCCAGTAAAAAATAATGGTACCAATAGTAATACTAATACAAACATAAGAACTGGCTCTCCGCTTTTATGGCGCCGCAACGGAGGACGATAGGAGAGGTTTTATCTAAGCAGCTCTTTTTATTGAGGATCGGCAGTGAACAACAAATTGATTTTTAAGTGGTGGTTGGTCTTTTTTGCCATAAGCGCAGTCGGCGGTTTTCTCGCTGGTGGTTTCTTGGGCATGATATTTGGCTTTTGTCTGGGCGTATTTGGGGCTATTATTCACCAACCCGAAATGGTGAAGCCCTTAGTGATGACAATCTGTCCCATCGTAGGTATGTTGGCTTCGCTGCCTATTTCGTATTTCGCCTTTAAATTTGCTGTGGGCAAAATCTTGAAGGAATCCAATTAGTTAGTTTTTGGCTCTTGCTTTTACTGCCCCAGACAGCTCTTTGAATTGGGGACCGAAATAGTAGCGGCGCATTTCTTTGTAAGCTTCTTTGTAGGTGTAGCCGTCTTCGCTCACTCTGTAGATGCCGATTAAGCAGCCGGTGCGGTCTGAGCCATGGGCGCAATGCAGGAAGACAGGGCGATCTTTCTCTCTTCCTTCTTTTACCGCTGCTAAAAAAGTCTCTACTTGGCTCTGAGTCGGGGCCTTATCACTCATTGGTAGATTGATATAGTCCATACCTAATGTCTGAGCTAGCGCCTTTTCTTTGCTGGTGCGCGCCCCTTTAGCGCGCAGATCGATAATGGTTTTGATACCGCGATCGCTCAATTTCTTCAGTCCGACTTCGCTGGGTTCTCCCCCTCTATATAGGTAAGGATGTACCTGGTGGAAATTGGGCAGGTCGGCTGTTTCTTTTTTCTTGCAGGTTTCAATATTTGAATCTTGTCCGTCTTTGGCAAAAGCTACTGTGCTTGAGAGTTGCCAGAGCGAAAAAAGGACAAGCAAAAAGAGAAGATTCAGCCTTTTCTCGAGGTCGACGAATGATTTGGGCATATTTCTGTGTTATTACACCTTTGATTAGTTAGAGGCAAAGGTAAATATGGAGGAGTGATTTTTCAAGACTGCTTTGTGAATTATTAACCTTTGTTAATTTGAGCGATTTTTATCTGATTTCATTGAACTTTTTCAGTCCAAATTACGTTTATACAAGTGAAGCACCCAGAGGTGGTTGATAGCCGTGGAGCTGACCGACGAGGAACTAATTAGAAAATATCGGGAAGGAGGCGATATTGATCTCTTCAAAGTTCTCGTTAGGCGCTATCAAACCCGGGCCTTCGCCCTTGCCTATCGTCTGATTGGCAATGCCGAAGAAGCGGAAGAAATAGTCCAGGACTGCTTTATCAAAGTTCATCAGAATCTTGATAAGTATCGCGCCCAGACTAGTTTTGCGCCCTGGATTGCTCGAATCTGCCAGAACCTTTGTATGGACGCGATACGAATGAAGCAGCGCCGAAGAGACGATGAAGTTCTTTCTTTCGATCCGCAAGCCTATGGCAGTGATGATGAATGCGGCAGTGGTGCCGGACGAACTGTGTCTCAAGTGGCCGATTCAGGACCGAGCCCATCGCAGGTACTCGATAATCAAGAAGAGAGTCGTTTGCTTGAAGAGTCGATCAGGCTCTTGCCGGATAATCAGAGAGTGGTTCTGGTATTGCACGATATACAGGGCTTTTCTTATCAGCAAATTGCTGAAATAGTCGGCACTAGTATAGGGACAGTGCGTTCACGTCTTCATTATGGGCGAATGAAATTGAAAGAAATGCTTGATCCTTACTACAGCGAACACGGCTGCCAGCCAGTGAAGTCGCGCTGAGTTATTTGAGGTTCTTATATGACCAGTCAGGAAAATAATCTAGGGGGCCAAGAGTACGAGAAAGAGCACGAGCTCGAGCACTCCGCTTGTGAGCCCGAGCTCGAGCCCTCCGCTTGTGAGCACGAGCTCGAGCACTCCGCTTGTGAGCACGAGCTCGAGCACTCCGCTTGTGAGCAAGTGCATGAGATGCTCGGCGCCTATCTCGATTTGGAGCTGAGCGAAGCAGAGTTTGCCTCGGTCGACTCTCATTTGAGTACGTGTTCGACTTGCCAATCTCAACTCAAAGCGCTCGAAGCATTAGTCGACAGACTTAAGGCTCTGCCCGAGCCAACACTGAGTCGGGACCTGGCCGATTCTATTGCGGCGCGTTTAGAGAAGACCGCGCCGCCGATTCTGGCAGACTCAACTGCGATATCGGCTGAAACAACTGCTGCGCCCCCAGTGGTTTCTATGCAGGCCTTCGCAGACAATAAGCGCAGAGCCGGTACTTTTCGCTATGCAGCGGCGGCGGCGGTTGTGGCAGTTTTGGCTGCCGGTGTCTACTTCTTTAGCGGCAATCGCAGCCAAACTATTCCCACCTTGGTGGCTCAGGCGCCCACTGCCTCGGTTGGTGAGCCACAAAAGAAAGCTTCTCCCACTGAAGCGGTGCGCACTAATCAGAAGGATGTAGTGACTGCGGCACTTGCTAAAAATAACCCGGTGAAGCCCTTGTCGAAAGATGCTAAGCCAGCTAAGCCTCGCAAAGTAGAAGCTCTTGCAACAGTTGCTTCTGCCGATAAGGATGATGTCGTGGATGCTTACGATGATATTGTTGGTGGTGGCGTAGACGATTACGGCATCAGTACTAATGAGGATGGTCTTTATGCAATTCAACTTTAGAGCAAATGCAACCGCTTTGTTGCTTGCTTTCACCTTGATGCAAGCAGCCTCTCCTCTCGCTTTTGCCGCGCCTGAAAGCGGCGCCGAAGTGATGGAGAGCGGATCTGGCGATAAGGCTGGAAATGGAGACCCTGAAACTAGATTGAGACGCTTCAGGCGAAACTTTGATAGTCAGGCAGGAGGAAGAGAGATGGGCGGCGATGATGATCGTTTCGCCCGTTTGAAGCAATTGCGCGAGAGCGGTGATGGCCCAGTGCGCAATCGCCTTAGAAGTATGCAGGGAGGTGGACTGAGTGGTGGAATTGGCGGCAAAGGCTTGGGCATGCCAGGCCGTACTCCGCTCAACCTCACCGAACTCAATCTCAGCGAAGAGCAAAAGAACAAAATAAAAACGATGCGCAGTCAAACTCAAGCAAAGGCTAAAGAGCTGCAGAAAGATATCAAAGCGAAACGGGCTGAGATGCGCGATTTACTCTTTGAACCAGGTTCAACGGACGAACAAATAAGAGCCAAACATAGTGAATTGCGCAAGATTCAAGGTGAGGCTGAAAGCTTGATGATTGATGACTTTATAGCCATTCGTTCCGTTCTCACTGCCGAGCAGAAAAAGAAATTGCCTTCTATTAAGCCTGGCATGCGCAAACCTCAGCCCTCTCAACTAGGCTCTCAACAAAGTTCGCAACAAGCTTCGGGACCGGCTATGAACTCCGACAACTAAGCCACCTAGCAATCCGGGCTTATTTACCTTTACCTTTGCCTTTCTTGACTCCGCCCCAGTCGAGGATAAATTCGGCATCTTGGTCGGTGGGTGTGGAAGTAACCGGTGGTTTCTCTTCCGGTTCTTTGGTTTCTTCTTCCTGTTTCGGCTGGGGCTTAACCGCCGGCTTTTCTTTCTTAGGCTTGGGCTGCATTTGTTGCGGCGGCATCATCGCCGGTGGTGGCTGCATGCCGGGGAAGATGAGCGGTGTGGGCGGCGGCGGCGGTACTAGTACGCCTGCTTTCGGGCGCTTGGTCGGCGGTCCGGAAGGAACAGGCACCGGCGCATAAATTGGGTATGGTTGCATCGGCACAGCGGGCATGCCCTGTCCTGCAGACGGCACCAGTGATTGCGAAGATGGAGTCACTTGCTCGGCTGCTTTCGGCTTATTTGCTTTGCTTGCTTTCTCGGGCTTAGCTGCTGCTTTGTCTTCTGCTTTTTCTTCTGGCTTTTCTTTGCTCTCTGCTGCAGTGTTTACTTTCTTCTTGCTTTCACTCTTCGCTTCCAGCTTGCTTTCATTCATTTGCAGGCGCGCTTTCGCTTGGGCTTCTTTTTGAGCTTGCTTGCGACGCTCTTTTCTGGCTTGTTCTTCTCTTCTAGCCTGTTCTTCTTTTCTAGCTTGCTCTTCTTTTCTAGCTTGTTCTTCTTTCTTGGCTTGTTCAGCCTTTTTGCGAGCTTCTTCTTTGAGCTTCTCTTCTTTATCGATTTCTTCGCTCGACCTGATTTTCGGTCTGCCTGGCAGTCTGTGGGTTTGCTCAGGCTCTTCGCTTGGCTTGGGTGTGTCGCCAGGTTTATCTTGCGGCTTTAACACCGGTTCGTCACTTTCTGACTTAGATTGAGGCGGTGCTTTTGTTTTGCCGCCGGTCAAGGCTGACAGCCTGTCGTCGGTACTGCCCCCAGATCTGGTCGCCATAGCCAGGCGAACGCTTTCTTGATGGGCAATAGAGCGGTCGGTCAAAGTTTTGCTATTCGTACCAAGCCAGCGCACAAACTGCTTACGGGCAATGATCGAATTGGGATGATTAGCCAGGTCTCGCTGAATCTGTTCCAGTGATTCCAAGGGCTTGCCTCTTCTGCGAGTGACCTCGGCTAATTCCATACGTGCCATTGATAAGCGCGGATTGATGGCAAGGGCTTGTCTTAGATAGGTCTCAGCTCGGTCGAAACGGTCCATGCGGTTGGCCAGAGAGCCGGCTTCATAGCAGAGGTCGGCCAGAAAGGTTGATTTTGTGCCGTATTCAGTGACAGCCCTTTCGATGGCGGTGCTGTAAAACTCAAATGCGCGCTCTTTGTTTTGGTTGAGCAGGGCTTCCATGGCTTTTAGGCGTAGGTCGCTAGGGCTTTCCATAAAGCCTGCTTCGGCTTGAGCGGGAAGATTGGCGGAGAATTCACTGAGCCCCAATGACAAAGCCGTCAAAAGGGTTAGCGCCGCTATATTTGTGCATAGTGCTTTTCTCAAGCGCTTTCTACCCTTAAAAACTCTACAACCGCACTAAAATCTAAGTTCACATTAAAACCAATGTTCACATTAGAACCTGTAACCATTTTAATGCTAACTTCATAGAACGCCATAGGGTTTCGCCTGGGAAGAGTAATTTGTCTCATTTCTTGTTAGAATTTCTGGTCCGCCTGAGTCGGCATGAAATGAGGGAATAGCGGTGCGAAGAACAAAGCATCAGAATCAAAAAGGTCGTGGTGACAGAAATAGCAGAGAGCAGTCATCGCCTGCCGCCAGCACGATGGCGTTTTCGCACCAGGGCGCGGCTTCCCGCATCCTCATCTCACGCGGCTATGACATAAATACCAATATCGGTGAGGGTTTCGGTCCTTACCGTGTGGAAGGTGAGCAAGAGATTCTACCTTTCGCTACTTCAGCCAACGTAGCCTGCGGCGCCCATTCTGGCGATCCCAGCCTTATGGAAGCTGCTCTGGAGAGCATTCGCTATTACGGTTTAGCTCTCGGTGCTCATATCGGCTATCCCGACCTGGCTGGCTTCGGTCGCAGAGAAATCCACCTTACTTCTGCCGAACTGAGAGCCTCTATTTTGTATCAATTGGGCGCTCTGTCTGGTTTGGCTCGCACTTTCGGCTTGGATATAACCCAGGTGCGCCCCCATGGCTTTCTTTACAGACAAATGAGCCATGACATTCGCATCGCCACCATTGTCGCCCGCGCTGTTGCTGAATTTGATCGCTGGTTGGTGCTTATCGGTCCGGCCGGCAACACATTGCTTGCCTGCGGTGAGAGAGCCGGCATTCGTGTAGCTGGAGAAGCTTGGGTTGACCGCTCTTATGATGCCAATGGCAGTCTCTTACCGCACACTCATTCCCGCGCCATTATCAAGTCGCCAGGCGAAGTTATGAAGCAAGTGAACAGTCTATTGCGCTATGGTGAAGTAACCGCCTCGGATGGCAGTCGCGTACCGCTTGAGTTTGAGACCATTCACTTGCACAGCCGTATGCCCGAAGCCCATGCTGTTGCAGAAGAAATTCGCCGACTCATCCCCGATGCTTCGGCATTGACTGCTGAGCCGTACTCAATCGACACAACCGAAGACTCGGAATTCCCCAGTCTTGCTTATTCTGTCTAATCGCGATCTTGCTGCGATAAGACAGTAGCCGATTAAGAGGCTTTGCTTACGGTAAGCGCTGAGCTGGCGGCACAATCTCGTCGTACCAGCTGCCGTAATATTCGGGGTAATCCTCACCTGTGGTTGATGTAATCGTCTTCTCCAGAGCTTTGCGAATGGCTTTGCGCCCGCCGCGGCGATAGCGCTTGAGCCACTCGAGTTCTTTTGGATCTACCGGCGTTCCGGCCTTAATCAGCTCTTTAACAATTTCTATTTCGTGCACAATTGCTTCAGTTTCTTCTTCCAGGCAACGGTCGATAAATTCCTGTCTGCCGGTTTTGCCGGGGATAGGATCGAGAGTGGGTTTGACCAGAGCGTGTACAAATTCATGTGCAATGCTTATCAGCTTGTAGTTGCGCGGGCACCAGCGCCCAATGTAAATAGTGCGTTTCTTGCGGTCATAATAAGCCCGGCATGGTCCGTCCACCAGCCTGATTCGCACGCCTGCTTCTCTGATTTTGTCAATATCTTCCATGAGGGTGGGCGACTTCAATAGTGTCTCGACCATCCTCTTACCGAATTGGCGTCTCAAGTTGCGCAAGGAAGTGCTTACGGCCTTGGCTTTTGCTTTTGTTTGTTCAGAGTCGGTCTTTCTTGGCATGGTGGTCTCTTGATTAATTCATATATAGATCGGCTATAGATTAATTCTATAACAATATGTTCTCAAGGGGAAGCGCTGGAAAGCCTGAATTCCTGGCAAGTTTGGCTTGGCTCTTGATGCTTGGCAGGTGGTGTTTAATATTAATTTTTGAGATTTGGCCAATTGTAGATTCTCTGTCTCAAATAGTCCGCCCTTCAAGCACTTCAGGACCTAATGCTCTTGGGGCGCCAATTAGTTATCAGTCTCAAAAGCCTTGTTGCGTATGCCTTACTGGATTTCGAGGCGCAAAGGCTTGGCTGCTGCCGCAATCTTGCCAGTTGGGCTATTTTAGAAAGTAAGCCAGTTGGCGGGTGTGGGATGAATAGCTGGTCTGAGGGCCCAATTTCAATTTTGGCTAGAATTCGTAAGCAGTCTTCCGAGGCTGATGGGGGTTCTAATTTTTGGGCTGCGCTCAACCGCGACGTCGCCGACCTAGCCGCTGCCCTTTCACTTCCCACCCTCAGTTTGTTTGCTGTAGATGCTTTTTCCATCGAGCCTGGTGTCGAAGTAAGAACTCGTTATTTGGTTGGTTTGACCGGTGCGCTTTTGCAAGGCTTGGTGCGCGGTCGTGACTTCGCCAGAGAGGGGCGTCGTCTTGAGCCTGAGTCAATCACCTCCGAAAGCTCTTTTCGGCTTTTGTGCTCAGCCGAGGCTGCCGCCAACTTGTCCCTTGGTCAAGCCGTCAAGGTTGCTTGCGGAGAACTGCAACAATTGTGCCATGCTGGCGATTCTCCCGTTCTTTCCTTGGCTGCTTTGCCGTCCCAAGATGGGCAAGAAAAAACAGGCGGCTTGCTCATACCGGTCACAGTCACCTTGACCAATGCCAGTCGTTTGCGCACTCAGAGAGTATGCGGTTTGCTGTTGCTTGGTTTCTCTTCCAATCATCCGTCGAAAGAAGAGCAGCTGCATTGCGAAGAGACCGGTTACCTGCTGGCCTCTTTGCTCTCACGTCCGATGTTGTCTTTGATATCTACTCGGTTTCAGGAAGATAGCGCTGCCTCCCCTGAATTGTCCCGCCGTCTTTCCGCCGAGCAGTGGTTGCGGCAATCTATATGCGCTGTGCATTCTTCGCTTGACCACGATTTCGTTATGCAGACTCTCGCCGACTCATTGGGAAGGGGTTTGAAACCTTCACGATGTTTGGTGGTGCGCACTGCCGGTGGTGCGGCGCAGGTCTTGCATGAATGGGAAGACCCTGATTTTTCTCCTCTAGGACTTGGTCGCACTAGTCAGTTTCCGCTCTTTGCCTGCGAATTGTTGGGGCGTTTGTCTGCCTACAGCGACCTTTCCCTCCTCAAGCAAGAGGGACGGCTCAGCGAAGATGAGTATGACATGCTCAGTTTTGATGGTATAGAAAGTATGGTGGGCTTGCCTCTGTTTCAGGGCTCGTCAAGCTTTGGCGTTATTGCCTTGGTCTCTTCTAAAAAGAGGCATTGGTCTGACCTTGAAATGGAATGTTTGGACACTTTGACCAAGCAAGCTTCTATTGCTTTAGGTCATTGTCTTGAATTTCAAAGTGCGCGAGATCAGCTATTTCATGCCGGTTTGATCAGTAATTTGACCGGGCAGTTGATTTCGGCCCTAGAGTCGGTTTCAGGCAACCAGAAAAGCCTGCGTCCCCTGCCGGAAGAAAAGTCGAGCGAGAGCCCGGAGGCTAATCTTTCGGCACGTGAGTTGGAAGTATTGCGCCTGATATCTTCGGGCTATGCCAATAGAGAAATTGCCCAAAGGCTCTTCTTGACGGAGTCGACTGTGGAATTGCATGCTTCTCGCATACGCAAGAAGTTGAAACTGAAGAGTCGGACAGCTCTGGTTAAGTATGCTTGCGATAAGGGAATAGTTTGAGTCGCACCGCCGGCAGTGCTGAGAGAAGATAAAGAAGTAGGGTTAGCAGGCTGAGGCTTTTGATGCCGCCGACTACGCAGAGATTCTCAAGCAGACCGCCGAAGGTGACACCAAGCAAGTTGGCAGCCAGCCCTAGATTGGCATCTTTGATCTCTTTGAAATAAGAGGAAAAGAGCACGCCGCCGAAAAAGACTGGGAGGCACGTGAGCACTGTAGTCAGGATTTTTGCCGAACCGGAAGGTAGGTTGAGGTTGGCTAAGGTGAGAAAGAAGTCTGACAAGAGTACGACCGTAAGCAGCAGATAGCAAATGGGCTTGACCTTTTTGAGCTTATCGTCGCTAAGCTTGAGAACGAAAAGATTTGCCAGAAAGCCCAAAGTCAGGAAAGAAAAGATGACAACTGAACTGACGATCCAGGTGTTACCGAAGAGTAGAGACAACTCGGTGCAGCACTTTGTTTCCATTAGCATAAAGGCTTCACCGAGAGTGAACATGGCAAAAGATTGCGGTGCCAAAACCGAGGTCTTGTCTAGTTTGAAAATAAAGGGAACCGGTATGAGTATGGTGAAAATCAGAAAGGTGCTGTAGATGATCAGTCCAGTGGTATCAAACTGCAGATAGAGAAAGGGCCAGTCGTCGGTTGCTTTTCTTATTTTGGCCTGCGTCTCGTTTGGCTGCCAGACAATTAGTTCTTTGTCGGCGCTGAGAGCTTCTTTGACAAGCTCTGGAAGCTTGCTTTCTTGCATTTCAATGCCCGGGCCGAACAAGAAAATGCAGCTAGAGAAGCTGTCGTCGCAAAGAGTAAGTGGAGCCTTGCCATTTGCGCTCTTGATTGTATTGTAGAGTCTGGCTGTGACCGGATGGTCTCTACCGGTGGCAAAGCTCATTGCGACAATGCCATTGGGCTTGAGCAGTTTCAGTGCATCTTTGATGCTCTCTTCGGTAAAGACATAATTGTCCACACGCATGAACGAGGCTGTGTTCAAGGTGCCGCCCGGGTCTAGATAGGCGAAGTTTACTATGTCGAATTTTCTTTCGCTATCGTGTAAATAAGAACGGGCATCGTTGATTATCAGTTTGATTTTGTCATCGAGATAGGGTTTGTCAGGATGGATGGTTTTGCCAAAATTGCCAATAACCGGGTCGATTTCAACGGCATCTACCCTCTCCACTCCTGCTTGCTTGATGGCAAAAGCCGTATCGTTACCCGAACCTGAACCCAGTATGAGCACGTCTGAGCTGGACGGTGCAAAGCGATAGGGCAACTTCATTAGTTTGTAGGCGTGGACAAGCAGGCGTTCTCCTTTCTCTTTGTCCTGAGAAGGCGAGGCGGCGTCATAGCCATCAAATTTTTGCTGATCGGGCACATGGGTGGCAGAATGGAAATAGACGTTATTGCAAAAGAGATTGTAATTGCCGGTGCCGAATGGACTATTGCTTGGTACGTCGAAGCTTTTGATTTCGAGCTTGCCGTAGGGCGACCAGAAAGCCCCTTGGGCAGTAAAGAAAGAGGCGATTATGATTGGCAATAAAAGACAGAGTAATTTGGCATTTTTGTTGTAGGTATAGGCGGCGGCACCGGTGATGGTGAGCCAGAGCCAGGGGGGTGTATTTAGAAAGGAACAAACGGCAAAAGCCAAGACCCCGGCCATTGAACCAAGAATGTTGACAGAATAGGCTTTGAGTGGTTCTCTTCTTTTGAATTCTTCGCCGACGGTTGCGCCTATGCATCTAAAGATAGTGAGTAAACTAAAGGCATTGAGTGCAATTAGTACAAGGCTGATTGTGGCACCGGCGGTGGTATTGTTTTCATCGATGCGCAAAGACAGATCTTTTAGGGGCGTAAGCGGCACCGCTATCACCGAAATAGAGAGCAAGATGATTGAGAGCGCTGCTTTCCAGGGGGCGCTCTTCTTATCTGGCTGGGCAATGCCGGCTGAGGCTCCGATAAAGACCAGCATCAAGACTAGATTGGGAAAGGCCCTCAGTACCGGAATTTCTATGCCGAGCCAGCGAATGGCCATGGTTTCGGCAAAAAGCATGACAAAGCTTGAGAAGAATAGTCTATCCATAAATTTTATAGCCGGCCTCTCGCTTTAACTTCTAAGTATTTTTCCACCAGTTTGTCCGAAAGGTCTTGGGGGGCGGCATCTAATATCAGACAGCCGCGCCTGGTCAAGACTGAAAGTGCCAGTTCTCTCTGACTGAGTAGATCAAGAGCGACAGCCTTGCGATATATTTCCAGCTTTTGCTCTTTTTCATCTTTTTGATCTTTTATGGCAGAGGCTGCTATTTGCTGCACATTTCGATCTTTCAAGGTGACGCAGAAAGGCAGATGGCGCGGGGCCAGGCTGGCTAGGCCTGATAACAAGGCCTGAGAACCTATCGGGTCGGTCAGGTCGGTGAGCACGACCATAAGCGAGCGTCCTTTTTGAGCTTGGGCAAAATATGACAAGATCCCGGCATAGTCAGGCTCTACCATGCGAGGTTCTACAGCAAAGGTGCTCTCTAAGATGCGATGCATATAGGGCTTGCCGCGCTTAGGCGGCATATAGAGTAGGGGTTTGTCGGCAAATATGCCGATGCCCACTTGATCATTATGAGACAGACCGGTAAGAGCCAGGCAAAGGGCGGCATTGAGAGCCCTATCAAAGCGACTCAAACCTTCAAGGTCTGATACCATCATGCGTCCGGCATCGACTAAAATCAAAAGCCTTTGCTCTTGTTCCGCTTCATAGGTGCGTATCACCGGTCGGTCTCGTCTGGCTGTTGCCCGCCAGTCTATGGCTTTGCTGTCATCACCGGCGCTGTAGTCTCTTAGTGAAGCAAAGTCTGTTCCCTGTCCCCTTTTCTTTTGGTGCAGTTCTCCCAATTCGGAAGAATGAGAAAGTTTGACCGAAAGATCATGCAGGGCCTTGAGATCGCTGTATACCTTGATTTCTTGTGGCACCTTGACTTTCTTTTCAACAAAAAACAAACCTAGTTTGCTGCGGTAACGCAGGTTGATGTTGCCGAACTTGTAGGCGCCCCGCCTTTTGGGGCTAAGTCGGTATGAGATCTTTACTGTGCTTTGTGGTTCCAACCTGGCATGCAAGGTTGCCCCTGCTCCGGCTATCTCTGGGGCATCGTCGCGCACGAGGCAGTCTAGAGCCAAGGCGCCATTATTAGAGAGGGTGAGAACTACGTCGTTTTCTCTGCCTATCGAAAGTCTAGCGTCTACTTCGCGACTAGCGGAAAGTTGAGAAGCAGGCGGTGTCAATTGACGGTCTATCAGCACAGCCAAAAGCAAGAGCACATCTAGAACCAAGCCTATTTTGGCCAGTTCGGGCCACCAAGCTGCGGCTGCCAGAGGGGCAATAGCCAGTATGGCTAAGAGATAGAAACGCTGGCTGGCCGTCATCTCGGTACGGTTACCTGGCGCAAGATAGTTGCCACTACCTGCGATATCGTCACGCCGTCCAGTTCGGCTTCGGCAGTAAGAATAAGGCGGTGTCTCAAGACTGGTTCAGCGACAAACTTAATATTGTCGGGGGTGACAAAGTCGCGTCCTTCCATGGCAGCATGAGCTTTAGCTGCAGCCAACCAAGAAAGTGCCGCTCTAGGGCTGGCACCCAGTTGCAGGTCTGAGATATTGCGCGACTTTTGGACAAGCTCGACCAGATAGTCCATGATGCTGGTTTCTACCTTTACTTTTAAGAGCTCTTCTCGGCATCTGAGTATTTCTTCTGTAGACGTGACCGGCTCTAGCTTGCGACTATTTCGATACTTTCCTTCCTGCCAGTTGAAGAGCATCTTTCTCTCAGCATCGGCGCCCGGATAGCCAATCAAGACCTTGAGCATAAAGCGGTCGAGCTGCGCTTCGGGCAAGGGATAAGTGCCTTCGAATTCAACCGGGTTCTGGGTCGCCACCACCAGAAAGAGTTCGGGCAATTTCTCAGTGTGTCCATCGAGAGTCACCTGTCTTTCTTCCATGGCCTCGAGCAAGGCCGATTGCGTCTTGGGCGGGGTGCGGTTGATTTCATCCGCCAAGAGCAGCGAGGTAAAGACTGGACCTTTCTTGAGATTGAAAGTGCGACTATTGAGGTCGTAGACACTTGTGCCGACAATGTCGGAAGGGAGCATGTCGGGAGTGAGCTGGATGCGCCCGAATTCGGCTCCGACAAGTGAGGCTATTGTTTTCACCAAAAGAGTCTTGGCTGTTCCCGGTACGCCTTCCAAGAGCACATGTCCGTCGGCTAGTATAGCTGTCAAAATTTGGTCGATAACCATTGACTGTCCGACTATGACCTCGTTCAACGCTTCTCTTAGCCTTGAAAAAGTCACTTTGGTCAGGCTCAGTTCATTTTGGCTGGCTGAGGATGTCTCCACTGCTTCCTGTTGCATCATTCTTCCTTCTTTTCATTTAGGCTTCTCAGTATCTTATCGCATGCTTGGGTCAGTCTAAGGAAGTCTTCATCGCTGAGTTCCTTCGAGAGAGTGGAGCATTCTTGGATTGTGGCCACGGTAAGGGCGGTAAGCTCGCTTGCTGTCGACGATTTGTTGATCGCCTCGATGAGATTTTGGGCTCCCTCGTGGGGCGAGACCGAGTATTTCTTGGCAAGGCGATTGAACATCTGTTGGTAGATGATCTCTAAAGCGGCTTGGCGCGCTTTGGCTCTGGCGTAGGTGTTTGAAAGTCCGTCTATGTATTCGCTGTCGGCGATGCGTCTCTTCTTTTCGAGCTTTTGCAATTTACCGAATCTCTGGTGGGTGCTGACAATACCGATGCCAAGCAAGATAAGAATTTGCCAAGTGACATAGCCCGCCGGTCCCCTCAAAAAGTAGATCAATACATTGGAAGACGGCTTGAAGCCGTGACAGCGTTCATCAAAGATAATGTCGCCTTCGGCGCTGCTGAGCCAGTTATAGAGAAATTGAAAATTACCCCAGTATTCGTTTTTGGCAATGAACTTGTTTGATACCATTGACGGTGCAGTGCTGATCAGCAGGCGGCCTCGCCCCCAGTTTTTCTGAGCAATAATCGTATGACCATCTACTTTGGCTAGAGGTTGTCCGCCGATAAGTCCTTCATTGGTAGTCAATCTGAGATTGTGGAGATGGCTGTATAGTGCGGCCAGATTGTTCTCATTGCCGACTTGCTTTTGCCAGTCGATAGCGTCACTTGGTGAGCCTTCCGGGCTCTTCTTGGTGATGCGCTCGATGCTCATGCCCACTTTGTCCAGCATGCGGCGGCTGAAGGAAAAGCGAAAATCATCCAGGTAGACAAGAGTGTTGCCGTCTTTCACCCATTCGAGCAGTTCCTTGACTTCGTATTCGGCCAAGGCTTTATCTGGTCTGACAATGAGCAGGGTGCCCCGCGCCGGTTTGACAAACTCTTTGGTTCTAGTGCTGTCTAGAATTTTAGGCAGGTCTTGCCCGCCCTTCAATTTTCGATAGGGTTTTTCCCAGCGGCTAATGTGCTTTTGATCTTTGCCATGATTGACTTTCTCGAGCAGCTCGAAAAGCGCGCTTAAGCCGCTCGGCTTCAAGTTGTAGCTTGAGGCGAAGACCTTCGACTCGGGCATCAGCTTTTCCATGTCTTTGTCACTATTGATGGTGGCATAGGTCATCAAGCCGCAGACCAGAAACAGAACGAAAAGCTGCAGCATCAGCCCTTTATTTTCGCGCTCTTTCGGTGTTGAAGGGCTAGTCGTCATTCTTTCAGACGCTCCATTTCACTAAGCTTGTCCAGGCAGAATGAAAAGTCCTCAGCGCCCGCTTCGGCAAAGCCGAACCAAATTGTCTCTACTCTGTCTACCAATGAAGCAAAGAGCTCGTCTAGCCCAAGATATTGCTGATTTCTGGTCTTGTCCTTGATTGAATAGAAGTATTCATAGTTGGTTTTTGTGGGTGCAAAGGCAATTATGCTTTGTTCGTCCAGCCAATAAAGGGCGCTCATATAGAGGGCTCGCACTGCTTCTCTATGCTTGCCGGCGGCGGCTAGTTGCTCGCCTTGCGCACGCCAGCCCCTTCTGTCTAATATGGTTTCTTGGTCAATCAGTCCTGCTTGGGCTAATTTTTTTGCTGCGGCTATATGACGCAGTCTGCCGGCAATGACCAGCACCAGGCAGATTGCGCAAATTATACCTATTCCCACCACCAGATATTGCACAAAAGAGGCTGCCGCTCTCGAATCGGATGCGGTTCCAATCGGCAAGCGCAAGAGTGAAAGGAATTCAGAAATGGCTCTCAAAATGTTGGAAATCAGCTCTTGCAGCCAGACCAGCGCACCAGGTGGATCGTGGTACTGATAGTCTTTGGCGACGGCCGCTATCTCTTTGGCGATATTCTTTTCCACTTAGACCTCGTCAGTTGCTTAGATTAGAGCGCGGTTGCTCAGGGGCGGCTCTTCTCTTCTGTCGTTCTGTTCGAGGTATTTCATGCGCTTGAGCAAGTCGCTGCCTTCTTGTCGCATTTTTAGGTCTAGATAGTAAAGCCCATATGCAACATGGCAGATTGGTCCAAGAACCATTTGTGAAAGGGTTTCCCATATGGCGCTGAGCACTTGCAGCCAGACCGGCAGCTGGGTTGTCTCGCTGGCACCCGACGCCACGCCCGCTGCCAGAAAGTAGATTATCGATATTATGAAGATAGGCAAATTGAGGGGATAAGCCAAGATGCTTATGGCCAGGGTGGAAAGGAAGCCGAAGCCGATGGTCCGCAAGAGTGAATTGAGGGCGAAACTAAAAGATTTGGAAATTAGCGTGCCTAGGTCTAGATCTTCGACGGCAAGCCCATAGTAAGCCAGCGAACCGGCGAGACCGATAAATATTAAAGACAGAACCGAGCCTATAACTGAAATGGCTAGCCCTACCGAAGCTAAGATGGCGGGTGAGCCCGATGTTTTGAGCATTGGTGCCAGAAAGGCGGCAATCAAGGCCCAAGTGATTAAGGTGACCACCATAATTGCCATCCAGGCCAAAAACAGGGCGACAATCTGCCAGATTTTCTTTTTGCTAGCGGCGATTGCCTCTTTAATATCATCGGTAACGCCGGTGAACAGACGCACAAGGGCCAATTGTCTGACATATAAAATGATCACGCCGGCCACCAAGAGGGCTATCCCTATACCTTCCACCGCAATCCAGGCAGGGTTTGGTACCAAGGTCTTCCCCTTGAAAATGTAGCTTGTACCTATGCTGACCGCCACTCTGCCGAGGCTGAGAATTATTGTCGGAAGTAGCAAAGTGCGGAAGATAACAGGCAAATTACGTCTGAAAATGCGAAAGCCCTGTCCGATAATATCGCCGACGGACTGTGGTCCTTGAAAATGTATTTCATGCTGCAGGCTCAGTTTGGTATCGGTCAAGCGATGCTCCTTAAGGATGGGCTTTCAGTTTCTATATTGATATTGCCGCTATTCTCTGGCAATATTCCCGGTTCTTGCATAATTTATTGATGTGCTTACAAGCTAAGGGCTTTCTTAGTGTTATGGTGATTGATAAGATGGGGAAGAATTATACTGAGCTATAGAGTCTTGACGGGAAGTTTAGTGCCAACAGTTTTGAAGCTAAGAGTTCTAAAGACCAAGGGTTTTGAAAGATAGAGCTGTCAAAGGAAGTTTTTGAAGGATCTTAATGAACAGTCCACTCGTACAAAAACTGACCGGAGTGCGCGACTTACGTCGCATCCTGGAGACCACAGTTAAAGAGCTGGGCGATCAGTTTTCAGCAGATGCCTGTCAAATTGTGCTGAGCAATCCTTTGGACCAGAACGTTACTTCTATTTGTGAGTATCGCACTACAGGCAATGTCCCGCCGGGAAAATCAACCACCCTGCCCTTGGTTTTGCAGGGGCGCACCTTTGGCTCTCTCACTCTGAGTCGTTCGGTTGATGTTACCCCGGAAGAGCTGAATGTGATGAGAGTCATTCTCGGCGAGCTGGGCGATGTTATCAGACTGGCGCAGATTAACGACGTTGTGCAGCGCGATACTTTTCGAGATACATTTCTCGTCGAGATAGGCAATTTGATGACCTATTCACTGGGCATCGGCGATGCCTTGTTTATGGTGGTCAATATTCTTGGCAAGGCTCTTAATGTCAGCCGATGCTTGTTTATTTGTACAGACGATCAACAGGCCGGTTGGAAATGCTATGAGTTTTGGCAGCAGGATAAAGTGCAGAGTCTGCAACACTGCTATTGGCCTTCGGCTGATTCTTCTCTGGTAGCACAGATTTTGCTTGCCCGTGAGCCGCTCAAGCTATTTGAAGGTCAGCAAAATAGCTATGTTTCTCCGGCTCAGGAAGAATTGCAACTAATTGGTGCCAAGTCCTTGCTTGGTGTATCTCTGCGCAGTTCACACGGCACTCATGGCTGTGTCATTTTGCAGCAATGCGACTATCGTAGAGCCTGGACCAAAAATGAGCTTGATATGGTCCAGAATGTGGCTGACAAAGTCGCTGAGGCTCTACTTAAGTTGCCGGCTGAGAAGAGAGCGCGTGAGCCAATTATGCAGTTGCATCAGCGCATAGTCTCATCTCCTACCGAGCAGGCCAGTGCTTCGGCAATCGATGTGAGACGGGCTCTTAAAGGTGCTTTGGGGCAACAGGCCATTCCGCAAGCCAGTAAGACCGGGCAGCATGCGGTGCCACCGCCACCGGTGCAGCCGGCTAAGCCGAAGCCTCCGGCGCCGCCGACGACTAAACCAAATGCCGCCACCGCTCCTCAAGCTAAAGCGCAGCAGGTGACCGGCGAATACCCGGCGCAAAATAGTCCGCCCCAGGTCTTCGACGCCTCTCAGCAAGCGAAAATTCAACAAGTCACGGGTGATTATCCCGCCTCTAAGGTGCCGGTACCGCCAAATCATAATGCTCCGGTCAGCTTGCCCCAGCCCCCGGCACCGGCTCCGACACAAGCCGCTACTCCAGCGCCTACTCCGACTCCGGCTCCGGCAGCAACTCCGGCTCCGGCACCAACTCCTGCTCCGGCACCAACTCCGGCTCCGGCACCGACTCCGGCACCGACTCCGGCACCGACTCCGGCACCAACTCCGGCACCAACTCCCGCTCCGGCACCAGCGGCAGGCTCTGCCGACGATCCATATGCAGATCTAGATTTCGGCGATCTTCCGGAAGACCTAGACCAAGAGGCTACTATGCCTCCCTCCGGCATCTCGCCTGTGTCGATCACTCCAGTGCGTCGTGAGCGTGAAAAAGATCCACAAGCTGAGACAATCGCCCCGGGGGCTGTATTCGGAGCGACTCCAGCACCTGCTCCAGCACCGGCTCCAGCACCGGCACCGGCTCCAGCACCATCACCAGTACCTGCTCCAGCACCGGCACCAGTACCTGCTCCAGCACCGGCTCCAGAGCCAGTTCCAGCACCTGCTCCAGCACCGGCACCAGCTCCAGAGCCAACTCCTGCTCCCTCGCCTGCGGCTGATGCAGGGGCTGCAGGATCTTGGGGCGATCTCGATTCTATTCCTACACCAAAGAGCGGTGCCTCCGCTGAATGGGGCAACCTCGATGCTATTCCTACACCTGCTGGTGGTGGCGCTGCTGGTGCCCCTCCCCCTGCCGGCGGCTTGCGCGGCGGTCTAGGCGGCTCCATGTTGGGTGGTCGCCGTGGCGGTTCTCTCAAGCCCAAATTGGGACAGACTCAACCTCCCGCTCCGCCGCCTGCGCCTGCCGCTGTCTCTGCACCGGCCGCTTCCGCCCCTAGCCAGGAACTAGATGAAGAGGCGGCTAAGAAGAAGCTCGATGCTCTGATGAAGAGTTCTAAGGATGAGACTTCGGACTATATTTTTGCCACACCGGGTCTTGATATGCGTATGTTGGGACGCATTGATGGTTGGGTCTCGCAAATTGAAAGTAAGGACAAATACGAACCGGGTCATGCTAGAGCTGTAGCCGAGTATGCGCTGGCCATTGCTAGAGAGATGGGCCTCAGTGGTCCGGAGCTTGACGTGATCAGGCAGGCTGCATTAGTTCATGACCTTGGTAAGCTGGGCTCGGCCGCTCAGATTTTGCAGAAAGCCGAAACTGAACTTTCTGATGCCGAACTACTCATGGTCATGCATCATCCCATAGACGGGGCCGAGTTGCTTGACTCTTTCCCTGATTTGAAGCCCCTTGCGCCCATAGTGCGCGCCCATCATGAAGAATTTGACGGCAATGGCTTCCCTCTTGGACTCAAGGGTGATGAGATTCCCGTAGCGGCGAGAATCATCGGTCTGGCTAATCGCTATCACGAGATGGTCGCTAAGAAGCGCAATGGCTCTAAGTCTGAAGATCCGACCAAGGCTCAGAAAGACGTGGTTGAGAATGCCGGCAAGATGTTTGATCCGACTGCGGTGCAAGCTCTGATTCAGGCTCTGGCAGCTGGTAAAGTACCACCCTCTATGTAGAGGTGGGCTTCGCCTCTGGTGTCGCCTATGGTGGCATTGGCGGAGGCTTTGAGGCTGCCTAAGCCTAACTTTAGTTTGCGCTGAACTTTTAAGAAAAGCTATGTTTGCTCTAAGTTGAACCGACTGGACCCTATACTCATTTAGTTCATTCACATGCAGTTGCCAGTCGGCAACAGGAGGTTTCTGTGAAACGTAAAGCTTCTGCTCATTGGGCCGGTGGTCTTAAAGATGGCAAGGGAACAGTCTCGACCGAGAGCGGTATTCTCGAGAAAACCCAGTATTCCTTCGGCACCCGCTTTGAAGACGGCAAAGGTACCAATCCGGAAGAACTGATCGCTGCTGCTCATGCTGGTTGTTTTTCGATGGCTCTTTCCAACATCCTAGGCGAAGCTGGTCTGAAAGCTGATTCTATCGATACCGAAGCCACCCTTACTTTCGAAAAGACAGATGCCGGCTTCACCGTTACTGAAATCCACTTGGATCTCAAAGCTGCCATCCCCGGCAGTGACGAAGCCAAATTCATGGAATGTGCTGAGAAAGCCAAAGTAGGCTGCCCCATCTCCAGATTGCTCAACACCAAGATCACTTTGACTGCCAAATTGGTAGCCACTGTTTAATCGAAGGTTTGTCTGTTTAATTTGTCTGTTTGAAAAGAGAGCCCTCTATATTAGAGGGCTCTCTTCCTTTTATATCTAGCAACCCAGTCTACCAACGCGGTCTGCTTGCCGGAAGTTTGCCTGCTCCCATTCTGTTGGCGCCCATACTGTTGTTTGTGGCTTGACCGGCTGCGTCCCTCATGGCATCGCCCTCTTTATTGCGATTCGATTCGGGATTGAAATCCATCTTTTCCTTTTGGCTTTGAGATTCGGGTGCCGACTTGCCGTGTCCTCCGTTAGACTCGGGTGAGAACTCTGGGTCCAAAGTCTCTGAGTGCTCTTGAGAAGACTGTCCGTGACTGTTTACCTGATCATTTGCTTTAGACTGAGCTGGCAATGAATTTCTATGGTCACCGAAGAGTTGTTTGTTTTCTTGGGCGTTGTCGTTTCTGTCATTGACTATTGAACCCGCCCCATCGGCTCCGGAGTCTTTGCCCAGATCTTTACTAGAGTCTTTTTTAGGCTCTTGTCCCGGCTCTGGCGCGGCTCCCCCCTTACCGTCGCCGCCTGTCCCGAAGCCACTCGGGGGCATATTGTCGTTTGCTCCAGCGGGGCTGCCGTCTGCCATTTGTTTTTGGCTGCTATTATTCGGCATGTCTAAATGATGAATGTTGCTTGCCTCTTGAGCGCTATTCTCGCCTTGCTGGTCTTGATCTATTTCGCTTGAAGGGGCTTCACTAACATTGTCGTCCTTGTTGCCATCCAGCGGATTAGCGTTCATCGCCTCCTGGGCCCCTTCCGGATTGGCTTTGCTTGCAGCGCCGTCTTTCTGACCGTTGCTGTCTATATTTTCGACTCCAGCTTTACCATCTTTACCTGCTTCACCAGCTTTGCCGGCTTTGTCTGCGTCCTTTTGGATTTCTTCTGAGCCCTCTAGTGACTTACTGTCGTTGCTATTGATTTGTGAGTTCTCTGCTTGTCCAGCTCTATTCTGGCTATCACTATTCTGGCTGTCGCCGGCTTTGTTCTGGCTATTTCCTGATTTTTGGCTATCGCCTGTGATCTCTAGATTGCCTAATTGTCCATTTTTAGCCATTTGTTCGCTGGCTAGAGCATTGCTTACTCTATCGTTGGCGGCCATTTGCTGAAAGGCGCCGTCGCTGTAAGTGTTGGCTGCTTGCTGGCTTATTTGACCGTCGCCGGGTTGGCTGAAATTTTGGCCTTCGAAATTGTTTCTTACGCCGTCAGACTCGGGGTTGCTCATTAGTAAGTACCTGCAATAAAAGAAAATTCTGTCAGGGGGTTAAGTGAGCAAATGCTAAGCTTGTCTGCGTGATAAAGACGTGAAAGAAAAAGAACCTGCTTGGGGCAGGTTCTTTTGATGGTTTTCTGTTCGGTATTGACCGAGCTAGATTGCTTTAGCCGAGCAGGTCGCTGACATCCATTCCTTTCAAGCTCAGAGAGATTTTGTGCTCTTTGGGCGAGAATTTCTTGATGATGGCTTTGACTTGTTGTCCGACCTGTACCACTTCTTCAGGTTTGGTGGTGGGTGATTCAGACATTTCTACTGTGGGCAGAAGGGCATCGACGCCGGGATAAATCTGAACAAAGGCGCCGAAGCTCTGGATTTTGCGAACGGTACCGCTCACAACTTGACCTTCGTTGAACTTGTCTTCGATTTCTTTCCACGGATCAGGCTGCATCTGCTTGAGGCTCAAGCTGATATGACCTTTCTCTTGGTCCACTTTGAGAACTTTGGTGGTGACCATTTGTCCGACTTTGAGTACATCGGAAGGATGCGAGACGCGCTCCCACGAAATTTCGGAGATGGGCAATAGACCATCCAAACCGCCCAGGTCGATGAAAGCGCCGAAATCGGCAATTCTGACCACTTCGCCGGTGACGACTTGGCCGCTTTCCAGGGTGGAGAGAATTTTTTCTCTTTGAGCTGCTTTCTCTTCCTGTACAGCCAGTCTTTGGCTGAGGATGAGTTTGTTGCGCTTGGTGTCTGTTTCGAGAATCTTCATCGGAATTTCCATGCCGATCAGTTCTTCGGGGGTGGTGCCTTTGACGCGCAGTTGGCTGGCCGGTACGAAACCTCTCAGTCCGTATACATCGACTACTACGCCGCCTTTGACCACTTGTGAAATCTTGGCGCGGATGGTGTCATCGTTGCGCTTCATATTTTCCAGCTGGACCCAGCCTCTGGCTTGGGCGACTCTCTTCAGTGAGAGGGTAAGCTGACCGTTCTCGTTCTCTTCGCGCAGAATGTAGAACTCTAGGTTCTCGCCTTCTTTGCAAACATCTTTGATGCTGTCTACGCTCATGTTGGAGACTTCTTTCAGAGGTACGAAACCTTCTGATTTACCGCCTACATCAACGAGTATGCCGTCTCTTTCTATACGAACTACGCAACCAGGGACAATATCGCCCTGTTCGAATTTGAAGCTAAGAGATTCCTCAAGAAGACGCTCGAATTCGGATTTTGCGTTTTCCAACTGCTGTTCTGCCACTGAAATTGTCACTCCCTTGTCCTTTAGAATTGGTGGCTCGGCTACTGTCATTATGGTTACTCCAAGTACTTTGCCAGGCTGTCAAGCCACAGACGCCTTAGCACGAACCGCCATCCAGCGGGGTACGCTTAGATGGTTGTGCTGGTGCGACTTATTAGTTTACGTCTCTGGGGCACAAGCCTTTCAAGACTTCACCTTACTCGTATTCAAAGTTTAGGAATAAACATTTAAATAGAGCGGTCGCACGCTGGCGAGTTCCACAATATAGACCAATGTATATGCAGCTTTCAAGAGAAGTATTTGAGGTTTAAGTGAACATTTAGACTTGAAGGGCTTCTAGATGGTTATTTTCCGCTAAGGTTGCCGCCGCTTCCTTCTTACCTGGCTTTGACCGGTTTGAGTTGTATGTATTTGCATCCGATCTTTAAGCGGCACCTTTTCGAATATAAATGTATGCCTCTCGCTTATGCAAAGACTATCTCGGCTTGTCGGTCGGCTTGGTCGCAAGCGGCTGGCCAAGCCGATTTTGCTCGATAAATTCGGCGGCATACTTGCTGCTTATCTTGGTCTCTCTTGACTATAATTTACTCGGATTTGGATATGTGAGGCGGGGTCATCGAGGCCTTGCAGGGAGTTTTTCAATGAGGAAAGTTCGTCATTTGACCCTGGTTGCTTCGGCAATCAGTATAGGAGCAGGGCTGGCCGGTACCTCGGTTGGCGCCAAGCCCCAGTTGGAGTTGCTCAAGTTCTCAGGTTCGAGCAAAGCTGAAGCAAGCCAGACCGTAGTAGGCTCGGCTGAACTGGATCGTAGCAATCAGAAAGTAGAAGCTTTGCGCAAGCGCACTGAACAGGCTCGTCAACAGTTAGAAGCTGCCAAGGCTCATTTGAGAGCAGCGGAAGCTGAGTACAAAGCTGCTCGTGCCGAGAAAGAAGCTTTGCTTTTGAGAACCAAGGCCACCGAATTGGCCAGTACGGCTAATGACCCCACCCTCAATGCCGCCGCTGAAGTGAAGACTGATGCTTCTAGCAGCGAAGCAGTCAGCGCCGGCGCCCCTGTGCCAAACAGCAATAGCCTCAATGCCGGCAGAATCGACCCCTATGCTGCCTCTCCAGCTGTTCAGCCGGCTACGCTCAATGACTTGGGCAATCTAAGCCAATAGCCTAGTTTGTTTAGTTGAAGAAATGAAGAGGGCTCGCAAGAGCTCTCTTCATTTCTTAGGCATGACCTTTTCATAAGCCAGGCGAGCGGCTTCTTGTTCTGCTGCTTTTTTTGATTTGCCGCTGGCGCTGGCTATGGTTTCTCCAGCAATCTCCACCGAAACCTTGAAGGTCGGCTCATGCGGCGGTCCTTCGGTTTCCAAGACTTGATAGCTTGGCAGCCCCTGACCCCTTGCTTGGGTAAACTCCTGCAACTGTGCTTTGAAGTTGTCCTTAACTTCGTCGCGGTCGGCAATGGTGGTGGCGTCGCCGAAAAGTCTCACGACAAGACCTTGCACGTGGAAAAGACCAAGGTCTTGATAAATAGCTCCAATCAGGGCTTCTAAGGCTTGAGCCATTATGGAGGGGCGCATCTGAACTTTCTGACCGAGCAAAATATATTTGCTTAGTCCCATGTTTTGGGCGATTTCAGCCAAGACCTTATCTGAGACTATGACCGAGCGCAGTTCGGTAAGTTTGCCTTCGTCATATTCGGGAAATCTTTCTAGTAGATATTCGCTGACAACAAAGCGCAAAACAGCGTCGCCGAAGAACTCCAGTCTTTCATTGTCCTTGGCGCCGGGCATCTCTTTGGCGGCCGAGCTATGGGTGAGGGCTTCATGCACGAGACCCATGCGTCCGCAGGTGACGCCCAATCTAGAGCACAGTTGGTCAATCTCCTTCAGCCTTTTGGGAGAGGGGGAGGCGCCTGCTTGGTTTCCTGATGAATTCATTTGATTTTCTGATGGGCTGAAAGTAGGTGTTGTAGCAATATTTGTTATTGCAATCGGTCTAGCCGAGGTTCGTCTCGGTTTGGTTGGTGTTTTAACGGTCGTTTCCAAAAGATTCCTGCGCCTCATGTCTTCCTATTACCGAGACTACAAGAGGTAAGGTGTGAGGTCCGGCTTTGTTAACCATTGTTTCCTCAAAAGCGCCTTAGATTGGCTTAGTTACTTGGTTGTTTCAACTCTAAAACAGAGGGGCTCGCTTATCAAGAGGTTGCTTCACCTTAAGTTAACGACATTTCTTGTCGTGTATCTATAGATTCGACTTTTATTTTTTGTCGCATGTCGGGCAATTAAGGCATTTTCCATAATCCTGATTACAACCGGTGGGTAACTGTGCTTACTTGGCTATAATCTGGGTGACATGCCAGCTAGTCTTTAGCCTGGTATGCTTTAAGGCGAAATAAAATAGTTAGCCTCTTGATTAGTGGCAGCCAGGAAGCCGTAAATTTAGTATCGAATCGGAACTGTCTTCTTGAGAACGTTCCGCCAAGCACCTAAATGAGCCGCTTCGGGTTGAAACTCTTGAGAGGGTCAACATAAGAGGAAGGCTCTGATCACTATGGATCAAAGTGCGCTGCAGATAATCCAAATTATTCTCTTCGTGGTGGTGGGCTTTGCCCTGCCTGCCCTGGGCATGATTTTGCTTGCCTGGGTCTTGCAGTTGGCTCTCGGCTATCACAGGCCGAACACCATCAAGAACCAACCCTATGAATGCGGTATGAAACCGTTCCAGGAAGCCCTGGTGCAGTTTGATATTCGTTATTACCTGTACGCCCTGCTCTTTATACTCTTCGATATCGAGGTGATATTCATTATTCCGTGGCTCCTCGCCACCGACAATATTCCTCGCATTCTCCTGGGTGAAAATTTCAACAGTGTGATAAGCACCGCCAACTCTGGCACTTTGCTCAGTCTAAAAATGATTGGACCAATCGAAATCGGTATCTTCCTAGTCATCCTTACCACCGGTTTGGCTTATGCCTGGAAGAAAGGCGCCCTAGAGTGGGAGCAATAAGCAAGGTTTCGTAGAGTTTCACCAGATTTTCAGAACAAAACCAAATTTCCAGATAAAAATAGGATAGGGAAATGAGTGAAGGCAAACTAATTCAAACAGGCAGTCCGCAGGTTCCAGAAGAGCTGCGCGACACTGTCACTCTCACCTCGCTCGATCATGCGATCGACACTCTGGGTGAGCTTCTCAGCCCGGTTATTACACCCATAGCCAATGCCGCCCGCTCTAATTCGGTCTGGCCTCTGACATTCGGAACATCGTGCTGTGCCATCGAAATGATGTGCGTCGGTATGTCGGCCTTCGATATATCTCGCTTCGGTTCTGAAGTTTTTAGAGCCACTCCGCGCCAAGCCGACATGATTCTCACTGCCGGCACGATCACTCGTAAAATGGCTCCCGCTCTCATTACTCTGTATGAGCAAATGCCCGAACCCAAGTATGTCATCGCCATGGGGGCTTGCACCATCACTGGTGGCATGTTCAATGACAGCTATTCAGTCGTGCAAGGTGTGGACCGCATCATCCCCGTCGATGTTTATCTGCCCGGCTGCCCGCCTCGTCCAGAAGCTATTCTCGACGCCCTGCTCAAGTTGCAACAGAAAATCAGAACCGAAAACTACCATGAGCGCAAGAAGCGTACTTACAATCAGCGCGCCGTTCGCTATGTCGACTACGATACCGGACGCTTGGTCGACGACCTGGTGGCTGAGGCTAAAGAGTTCACCGACGAAGTTACTGAAAAGAAACAAGCATAGGGTCTACTAAAAGAAAATGAGTACTGAAGCAAAACCGCCAGCCCAACCTGAAGCTCCGCTAGAGCCGGGTAAATTTGGCCAGTTCTTGAAAGAGCACGGCATCTCCACCAACAGACTGCCTGATTCTTGCGGTGTAGAAACGATCACCATCTCGGCAGATGATCTGCACCAAGCTCTCAAGCTTCTGCGCAGCTCGCAAGAAACCAAGCTTGATTTGCTCATCACCGTATCTGGTGTCGACAATAACGACACTATCGATGCCGTTTATCACCTTTGGTCCTACTACAACAACGACGAGCTGGTCCTCAAGGTGATGACTCCTAAAGCTTCCATTCCAGAAGGCAAGCTTCCTGAAGTACCAAGCATTTCCAACTTCTGGTCGGCTGCTAACTGGCATGAGCGCGAGACTTATGATTTAGCCGGGGTTAGATTCACCGGTCATCCTTATCCCCGCCGCATTCTCAATCCTTGGGATTGGGAAGGTCACCCTCTTAGAAGAGACTACAAACAGCCTGCAGACGATCTCAACTCCAAGCACAGAGTCAGTTTTAGATAAGCAAGGCATTTAGAAATAGGATCAAGAAATGGCTACCGAACTAGTTAAAACAGAAGACTTCAGATCTGATGACCTGAGAACTGATGACCTGAGAACCGATGAAATGATCATCAATATGGGTCCGCAGCACCCTGCCACCCACGGTGTCTTGAGACTGATTTTGACCCTTGATGGTGAAAAGGTTAAGCATGTCGAGCCTATTCTCGGTCACCTGCATAGGGCTCAGGAATGGCAAGGTCAGAATCGCACCTGGTTTCAGTATCAGGCTTTGATTGACCGAGTCGATTATCTCTCTGGCATGTTCACATCATGGGCGATGGCTCGCTCTTGCGAACAACTGGATGGTATCACCGTGCCGCCTCGCGCCGAGTATCTGCGAGTCATGGTGGCTGAGATGAATCGTATCTCTTCTCACTTGCTCTGGCTCGGTACCTATCTCATCGACCTTGGCGCCATGTTCGGTTTCCCTTTCTATCCTTTCAGAGAAAGAGAAAAGCTGCTTGACCTATTCGAAGAGATTTCCGGTCAGCGCATGATGTTCAACTATATAAGAATAGGTGGCGTGCACCGCGATCCCAAAGCTGAGTGGTTCCAAAAGGTGCGCAAGTTCACCGAAGAGTTCCCCCAAAGAGTTGATGAATACGAAGCTATCGTTACCGAGAACCCGATTTTTCTCAAGCGTACAAAGGGTGTCGGTATTCTCAAGCAGTCGGTAGCCAAAGACTACGGTGTGACCGGACCCTGCATTAGATGCTCAGGTATTCCTTTAGATTTGAGAAGAACTAAGCCATATTCGGTTTATCCCGAACTCAAGTTCGATGTCATCACTTATGACAAAGAAGGCGACACCTGGGATAGATACATGGCTCGTATCTTGGAAATGCGCCAATCGAACGAGATCATCAAACAGTGTCTCGACATGATTCCCGCAGGCGAGATCATGGGCAAGAAACAGATGGCCGGTATGCGTATAAAAGCCGGTGAAGGTTTCGCTGCCGTCGAATCGCCTCGGGGCATCATCGGTTGCTATGTCACCTCCACCGGTGGCGAGAAACCTTTCCGCTTCCGCTGGCGCAATCCTTCATTCTGTAATTTGTCGGTGCTGTCCGAACTTTTGGTTGGCAGTCCCATCGCCGATATTATGGCTATCTTCGGCTCAATCGACGTCATTCTTCCCGATGTAGACAGATAACCAAATTAAGTTGAAAGAGATAAGAGAGTTAAAAAAATGATTTCAAACGGCGCCGAAATTGGAAAACTTACCTTACTCAGTCTGGTCTGGCTGACGATAGTCTTTACTGCTGTCTGGATGGCCACATGGGCGGTCGGTATTCTACTGCCCATGCTTTTGCAGAACGGTCTAGGCGAAAGAGCCATGCTCATCAACGAGATTCTGCGTTTCGTCACACCGGTCGTCTCTATCTTGGTCTTTATTCCAATCAACGCCATGTTCATGGTTTTGATCGAGCGCCGTGCCCTGGCTCTCTTTACTGTGCGTAAGGGTCCCAATATCGTTGGACCTGATGGCTATCTGCAAACCGCTGCCGATGCCGTCAAGCTGCTCTTCAAAGAAGACATCACTCCCATCGGCGCCGACGCCGTTATGTTCACTCTGGCGCCGATAGTGTTCTTTGCTCCTTCTATTTTTGGAGCCGTGCCGCTTCTTGCTGCCGTTACTAATAATCATGCTCTCTTCCAAGTTTTGAATTTACCGACCGGTATTTTCTATGTCCTCGCTGCTGCTTCTGTGCCGGTTGTGGCCTTGGTGATGGCTGGTTGGTCCTCCAACAATAAATATTCTCTGGTCGGTGGTTTGAGAAGTGCCGCCCAAGCGATCAGCTACGAGATTCCTCTGGTGCTCTCCATAATCACAATCTGTGTTTTGGCCGGTACCCTAGACCTGGTCAAGATAACCGAACAGCAAGCTGGCGGTATTCTAAACTGGAACTTGCTGGGTGGTGGCGCCTTGAGCGGCATCGATAAATATCTGGCAGCGATGATCAGTGGTCAACCGGTGGGCAGCATACTGCAAGCCAGTTATCCTTTTTCGGCTCTTTCAGCCGTGGCTACCGGTGCTCTAATCTGCTGCACTATCATCAGCTTCTGGCTTTATCTCACCGGCGCCTGCGCTGAAATCAACCGTATTCCCTTTGATTTGCCTGAAGCAGAATCTGAGCTCGTAAGCGGATATAACACAGAGTACAGCGGTATCAAATTCGCTATCTTTTTCTTGGCTGAATTCACCAACCTTTTCGTTGTATCAAGCATCGCCACCGTCATGTTCTTAGGCGGCGGAGACAATCCGATACCGGTATGGATTCTAGACAAGCTGCCTCTTGTGCCGCAGCTGGTGCAAGCCCTGAGAGATTCTTTCTTAGTGCAGACTCTGCACTTGATCAATCCTGAGACACTTTTCTCTACTCTTTGGGTGATTCTCAAAGTTTATTCACTGGTCTTCTTCGCTATTCTGATTCGCGGCACCTTGCCTCGCTTCCGTATAGACCAGTTGATGGACTTCGGTTGGAAGCGGCTCATTCCTCTTTCTTTGATTGTTTTTGTGATTGTGGTATTCGCAAGGGGGTTGGTAAACTGCCATGGCTAATTTGTTGGCTAGAGCTTTTCACGGACTGAATCAAGTCAGACGCGGCTTGGCTACAGTATTTGGTCACTCCTTCCGGGAGCCTATTACCAAAGAGTATCCCCAGATTGTGCCTGATATCACCACTAACTTCAGAGGACGATTGGCTCTCACAGTCAACCCTGAAACCGGTGACCATCTTTGCATTTCCTGCCGTCAGTGTGAGCGTGTTTGCCCCGATAAATGCATCGAGATTACTTCGGCAAAGAGCGCCGAAACCGGCAAACTGGAACTGATTGACTTCAAGATCGACCACGGTCTTTGTATGTTTTGTGGACTTTGCACCGAAGTTTGTCCTACTTATTGCATCATCAATACAAATGACTTTGAACTTTCGGAGTATGCTCGCGAAGACCTCATTTATGACTTGAAGAAGCTCACCTTGAGCCAAGACGAGTCGGCTTTCTATTTCGAGCGCAAAGAAATGCCTATTCCCAAGCCCAAGCCAGCCAAAGCTGCCCCTGCTGCTGGTGCTGCCGCTGCTGCCAAACCGGCTGCTGCTGCCGGTGCCGCCGCGCCTGCTGCTGCCAGTGCTGCCGCGCCTGCTGCTGCCGGTGCCTCTGCTGCCAAAGCCGAAGCTCCTAAAGCTGAAGAGAAAAAAGAAGAGAAGAAAGAAGAGCCTAAGGCCGAAGCTCCTAAAGCCGAAGAGAAAAAAGAAGAGAAGAAAGAAGAGCCTAAAGCCGAAGCTCCTAAAGCTGAAGAGAAAAAAGAAGAGAAGAAAGAAGAGCCCAAGGCCGATTCTCCTGCAGCCGAAGAAAAGAAAGACTAACTACAAACTAATTAGTTTCGAGATTACCGAAAGAAGAGGACTAAGAAAAAATGCTTGCAACTTTGTTGGCAGCTCCGGCAGTAGAGACCTGGCTCTTCTACATCTTTGCCTCGCTGGCTATTTGCTTGGCGGTAGGGGTTCTAGTGGACCGCGTCGTCATTCGAAGCGGTTTTATTCTCATCGGAGTATTCGGAACCATCGCCGGTCTCTTTCTCTTGTTGTCGGCACAGTTTCTAGCCCTGGCTCAGATCATGATCTATGCAGTGGCTATCACACTGGTTATTGTTATCGCCCTCATGTTGACCAATCCGCGCTCCGAAGTGGAAGCCGCTCCCGGCAGTTCGGATAATTTGCCTCTGCCTGCTCAGATTTGGCAGAATGTCAAGCAAGGTTTTCCTCTCTGGGTTTCAGTCTTTATCTTTGCCACTATCTTTGCCGCTCTTACCGGCGAGAAGCGCTGGCCGGTCTCGACCGAGGCTCTACCTGATAATGCCGTGAGAGTTTTGGGCGAGCAGCTCACCACTTCTTACGCTATTCCTTTTGAGTTTGCTTCTGTGCTCTTGCTCGCCGCCTTGATGGGCGCCATCATGATGGCTAAGAACGAGAAGCCCGAGTCCACTGAAGTTACTTCCACTGAAGAACAAAAAGCCGAGGAAAACTTGGCGCTTTCGAGGTAATAATGAACGCACAAAACACTGCCGGCGTTGCTAAACGCGAACGTGAAAGTTTTTCGGCCAACCTAGCCGTTGTCTATGTCGCTATATGTGCGGCTGTTGTCGGTACCTTTACCGGTCTTGGCGTCGAAAGAGTGATCACCAATCACTATGATGTTTGGTTTTCCTTTATGCTAGCCGGCTTGGGCTGGGCTTTTCGCTCTGTGGGCGGCAACAAGCCTGTTATCGTGGCCACCACAATTTTGTCGGCTTTCGTCATGCTTACCTTTTATCAAGCGCCTCTAGTCAAATACTTAGTGTTGGCAGCGGTTTTGTTCGCCATGGGTGTCTATGGTATGTGCAAGTCGCGCAACGCCGTTAGAGTCTTGATGTCAATCGAACTTATGCTCAATGCAGTCAACATCAATTTGATTGCTTTCTCTCGCTATGTCGACCCCACCCAGCTCAAGGGGCAGTTGTTTGCCATCTTTATCTTGACCGTGGCCGCCGCCGAAGCAGCAGTCGGCTTAGCCATCGTGCTTTCGCTCTATCGCAATACTTCTACAGTAGATATGGACAAGTTCAATATCTTGAAGTGGTAGCGGTCGAAAAGACAATTGAAGCTCAAGGTTGAATATCCACAATCACTAAGCATTGTGGATATTCTTCTCTTTTTCCACCGATGCCATTGTGGCAATAGAAATAGACATAATCTTTGCCTGTGCTTTCAGCCTTTAGCCTGATCAGTGTCTTCGCTTCTTGATCGCGTTTGAGCAGGGCATTTTTGATATAGCAAGTGTAAAGCGGCAGGTCGCGCTGTTCTATTTGAACATTGATGGCATCACCTTTTTTCACGGTCATGCGGTGTATCGGTAGTTCGGTCGGCGGTCTTTCATCGGGCACGGTGGTAGGAATAGCTGAGACGGCATTGCCGCCCGGCAAGGATGCGTCCATCTTGACCGCTTCCGGATCTCTTGGTGCTTCACTGGCTTCCGGTTTGTTTTGGCAGACTTGGGCTAAGTCTATGAAGGCTTCGGTGGAATGCACTGGATTGAAATATTTCGATGCAGCAAAAAGAGCGGCAATAATGACGATCAATATAAGTAAGTTTTTTGGATTCATAAAGTTGTCTCTGTATTGGTCTCTGGCTTGGGGTAACTCTTTGCGAGATAGCTATTGATGAGATAGCGCTTTGGATTAGTCGATTATTTGCCTATTGGCAGTGTGAACTTCTCTCCAGTCACATCTTCAAAGATGCGCAGTTTGTTTTTCATTTTGTTCTTTATGATGATTTTGGTAGGGGCGAGAGCGGCCTTAAGCAACTTTTCTTCTTCTTCGCTGACCGATCTGCGGTCTATAGCAAGTGATTGCAGTTTCATAACTTTGAGCTGTTTCAAGCCATTATAGGTGAGCGCTGTAATTCGTAAATCCAGCCCCTTCAACCCTTTTAGCTTAAGTAAGTGCGGGATGCATTTATCTGACAGCAGGTGATTTTCTTGTAGGTTTAGATACTCAAGCTTTTTGCAACCGGCTAGGGCGGCTATATCTTGGTCTCGCAAATGGCATTTCATCAGGTCTAGATGGGTAAGCGAGGGTAGATTCTTTAGGTCTTTTAGGTTCTCCACTTGCAGATCATTAAAGCGAAAAGAGATCTCTTTCAGATGGGGTAATTTGGCTAGGGCTTTTATGCCAGAACCAGATATGGCTGCATGACCGGCATCTAGCTTCCTCAGCTTGCTAAGTGTCAGCAATTTCTCCAGCCCTTTATCGCTGACTTCGCTATTGCTGATGTCTAGTTCATAGATGTTTTTGAAGCGGGCAATAGAGTCTACAAAAGAGTCTCCAATACCGGCGTAGTCAAAGCCCATGGCGATTACTTGCTCGGTTGGAATCTTGTTTATGCTGTCTGGGTATTTGACGATGGTTGGGTTATAGCGCAAATTTATCGTCCAATCTTTGCGCAGTCCAACATTACCCATGGCGCGACAAAATAGCTTTTGTCCTAAATTTTGGTACTGGGGCTTTTCTTCGATTGTGATGCGATATATTTCTCCCACACTGTTGTCGACCGGAAAACGGTACACCACCATTGGTGGCGTTTGAGCGCTGACGACAGGCGGTCTGATTATTGGTGAGAAGAGAGCCAAGATTGCCGAAGTAATAAGCAGAGATGCAGATGCAAAGGCAGAGAAAGATCGGCTTTCCTTAGGTTCAGTGCTGCTTTGCATTTTAGGCTCTTTTCTCATTGATTTTGCTTCTTATTGATTTTGTTTTTCTTTCTCTTTCTGTCAGCTGCGCGGTAAAGTCAGCCAGAAACGGCTGCCTTTGCCAAGTTGGCTTTCTACGCCGACTTCACCGCCATGAGCTTCGGCCAGCAATTTGCATATGGCTAATCCTAGTCCAAAACCTTTACTTTTCTGTCCTTGACTGTCTTCGCTGTTTGAGACTTGATAGAATTTCTCAAACAAATGTTCTTGATCTTCTTGTTCCAGCCCTGGTCCTTGATCTTGCACAAAGATGACGACAAAGTCGTCTTGCTTGCCGCAGTATACCGAGATGGTTGATTGGGGCGGTGAAAACTTTATGGCATTTGAAAGGTAATTTAGCAAAATCTGCAAGAGTCTCTTGAAGTCGCCGTCGACGATCTCACCGGTGCAGGTATTGTTTATCTTGATTTGCTTTTCGCGGGCAAGGGCTGAGACACTCTCGATAGCTTCAGCGGCAAGCTCACTGACATCGATTTCGTCTATTTCCAGCTCGAGCTTTCCTGCTTCTAGTTTGTCGATGGTAAGAAGGTCATTGACCATCTCTACTACCCGTTTGATATTGCCTTGTACCGAGTTGATCTGCCGCACCGCTATTGGTGGCAATTCAGGCATTTTATCGCTGCTCAAAATTTGCATTGAAACCTGGCAGCTCATCAGGGGGGACCGCAGATCGTGCGCCACCATTTCCATCAATGACTGTCTGTGGTCGTTGGCTTTCTTTAGGTCTTCGGCGGCATTATGCAAGACTTCATCTAGGTAGGCCAGTTCATCGCTGCCTTTGACATGGGCGTCCAAGAGTTGTCCGGTGGGAATTTTGCGGGCGTTTTCCACAAGTTGTGAAAGGCGCCCGGTGATGTCGTTGATAAACCAAATCAACAAAATACCCACCAAAATAAAGTTGACGATCATACCGATGAGCAGCTGGTCTTTTACTGATTGTCTGGCTCTTGCCTCTTCTTTCCTTACTTTAGAGAGTTGGTCTTTCTCAGAAGAGATCATGCGCATCAGCACCCCGGTTCTCACACCGACTTCTTGCATGGTCTCGCGAAACTCTTTCATATGGCTCCACAAATAGGTGAAGCTGTTTCGCTCTTCGGTCGGTTCCAGGGCTTGCAGTTCCTTCAGTTGCACTTCGACTATTTCGCGCATCTGCCTAACATGACCCAACTGCTTGGGGCTGTCGGCCAAGAGATTCTCTAGTTCATCAAATTGACGACGCAGGTCGATAAGGGCAAGTTTGCCTTCTTCGGCATAAGGTTTGTGGCCGGTGATTATATACGTACCTAAATTAGAAGTTGTGCTCATGAAAATGGCTATAAGCCAATTCACTTGCTCTACCACAGTGCTTTGTCTTCTCTCGGCAAGCGCCATTCTTTCTGCTTTGGCGACCACGCCGCCCAGTTGAAAGAAAAAGATAGTCTGAATCAAGAGTGGCAAAAGCACAAGAATCAAGCTCTTGTGCAAGACCTTTGGCTCTAGGAGTTGTTTAAGGGTTGAGTTCAAGAATGGTTTTTCTTATCGCTGCCTGTCAAGATTCTCAGAGTTAATCTGTCTTTTCGGGCAAAGTCACTACCTGGACCCTCAATATTATCTCCTAAATTAGCCCCGTGGCGGTCTAATTACTTTCAGGGCGTTCATGTTATAGCGTTCCGGCTTGAAACTTTCGGTGAGCGGTCTTATGGACCAGACACCGCCTTCGGCTCCGTTATTGTCGGCAACAATCAGATTGCCTCTAGAGTCTTTGCCCACCACCATGGCAATGTGTCCGGCTCCGCCGCCTTTGTTAGCGTCTCTACCCAGCTTCTCACCGAAAATGACATCTCCCGGTTGAGCCATATTCATGCTGGAGCGGCTCCATCCAGAGTCGCGCAGATTGTTGTATAGACCTGCTGCCAAAGGTGAGGTCTGAAATCTATGTCCCATTTCTTTGAGCATGACGCCCAGGGAAGCAGCGCAACCATATTCGCCGTCTTCGGTCAGGTTTTTGTAGGGGCTGCGGCGCCAGAGCTTTTCACCTTCGTGGGCCTGGGCCGCGGCTAAGGGGTCGGCCGTTTTCTTTCTCATACCGGCCAAAATCAGTTCGGCGTCGGCATCACTCATTGTGCCTTTGTTGAAGGCGCCGGCTATTTCCAGTGATGGCAAGATGCTGCTTTTGTCTGCTTGGTGCTGGCCCTGAGGGGTATCGAGCTTTTGCAGATCATTGAGCTTTTGTAGATCTTGGGGTTTGAAGACGGCAAAGCTTAGATTGTCGTTGCCGGCATTCTCAACGGTGTCTTGTTTTTTTGCATTACTAAAGTCACCCATTTCAGGGCGTGCATAAGAAATCACCATACGGTCACCTATGGCTTGAAAAGAAAGAGGGGCGGGTTAGCTCTTCGGCTTATGGCGCTAGATTACAATGACATCTGTGAAAAATTTGTAAATCGCTTTTCAAAACCTTTGAAAATTATTGAGCCCGGAAGATTTCCTCCGGGCCCAGGCAGCAACTATAAGTTAAATGATGACCTGTGAATAAATCGTGAAAGTCAGAACTTATTTTCTTCGGTGGTCAGGGTTTCTCGCAAAAAGCCCTGAGCCCAGCTGTGCAATTGATTCCAGCCGATGGCATGGCGCAGACTAAGCATTCGTCTGTGGTTTTCTTCGGCATCTGCTGTGAGGGCGTTAAATAGTTGACTGCTCAGTCCGGCTGCGTCGTTAGGATCGACAAGGTAAGCGCCATGGCTTAGTTCTCTTGATACTCCGGCATTCTTAGACAAGACCAGGGCGCCTTGTTCGTCTTCTCTTGCGGCAACGAATTCTTTGGCCACCAGGTTAAGCCCGTCGGCTGTGGAATTGACGCTCAGGACCGAGGCTTTCTGATACCAGGCGGCCAGTTCTTCGTGGTTGAGAGAGCCCTTTATATAGATTATCGGCGACCAATTCTCTTTGGCGAATTCGTTGTTGATAATGGCTATCTTTCTCTCCACCGCTTCGGTGTATTCTTTCAGCTCGCCGCTTGGCTCTTTTACTTCTTGGGCAATTTGCACAAAGTGAAAACGTTTGTGCCACTCCGGTTTGTTTGAGAGCAGATGCTTTAGTCCTTGCAGTCTCTCTAAAATGCCTTTATTGCTCTCTAGGCGGTCTACACCGAGAATCACCTGCGGGGCAAGGTCATGCTTGAAAGCCAGTGCTTCGGAATAGGGCTTTGATATTCTGGCCAGATTTTGCCAATAGGGCACATCTATGCCCAGAGGCATCACCGATAGTTTGGTTCTCTTGCCTCTTTCAGAGATAAGAGTCATCGCTAGTCTATCTACTTCCAGCTCGGGATAGAAAAACTGGGCGGCGTCCATAAAGTTCTCAGCATAGTCTTTGGTGTGAAAGCCCACCAATCTGTTTTGCAGCAGTGCTTCCACTAATTCTTTGCCGCAAGGATAGGCAGTGATGATTTTGGCGCTGGGAAAAGGCACATGCCAGAACTGTGAAAGCAGGATGCCGGCTTGCGAACCAATGAGCATTGAGGCAAGCGATAGCTGATAGTCGTGCAGCCAGAAGAGACTGGGATAACTGTCTGAATTGGCAATTAAACAATGCGAGGCCATAAGCTCGTTCAAGTGCTTGAACGATTTCCAGTCTTCTTGGTCGAAGATTGCCCTTTCGGGAAAGCCGTGCAAAAGCGGTGAAAGATAGCTCTGGCAGAAGCGTCTGTGCCCGTCCATCAAGCGCTCGGGCAAGGTCGGTTTATGAAAGGAGAAGCCGAAATAAGTGGGAGACTGTGCTTTTTGCTGCTTAACCGAGAGTCTGCCATTGCCCTCGCTTGGCGGGGTGAAATCAGCTTGGGGCTGCTCGGTGAGGGCATACCAGTTGACCCTGGTGTTGAGGCGCTTCACCATCGGAGCCAGTGAGGCGGGAACGCCGCCGACACCACCTGGGCCAGAGTATGAGATGACACTGACGCTAGGTAGGGCTAGTTCCAGTTCTTCGCTTTGCGGAACTGATAGAGCCGATTGGGCTCTGGCTTGCATTCTTGATTGCACTATGGAAGACATTTTTCTTACTCTCTGGAGCTGGTGAGCATGGCTTGGAAGTTCTAGGACATTTTTGAGAAGACTGCCAGATGACTGTGCCAAGACTGAGGGGTAAAACCCAGACTAAGCAACGCTGGACAGTCAGCCGACAAAAGCAAATCTAAACCGCACTCTCATCGAATGCAGAGGCTTATTGTGTCGGGGATGACTTGTTTTAGAGATTCCAGCTGAGTCGGTCGTGAGAAACAAGTCTTGAGATGTCGGGCCCGGCGGATAGACCTATGACAAGGTTGCACTTCCGGGACAGATTTCTAAAGACTCTATGCAGCTTCGTATAAATTAAAGGAAATCGAACCACATAGCAAGTTGCCATGTGTCGAATTAATTGGAGTTCTTGTTAATCTGCCGCCGCTTACTCTTGGTCTTCTTCCGAATCATCGCCAGATTCATCTACAGAATCATCGACAGATTCATCCAAAAGTCCAGGGATATTCTCGATTTCAATTCGCCCTTCGGCAATATTCACCACCGGTACCAAAGCTTTCACAAAAGGTACCAAGTATTCTTTTCCGGCTTTGTCGCAAACTGCCAGGGTCATATTGCTGTCGCCGTAGACTGTGCTCACCTTGCCGAAAATCTTGAGGGGATGTCTGATATAGACAGTCAGACCAATAAGATCGTCTATCCACCATTCATCTTCGTCTAAAGCTCGCAGTTGCTCCTTTTCAGTATAGACCGTGTAGCCCAAGAGTTTTTCACAAGCTGTGCGATCGGCAAAGCCTTTCAGTTTAAGCAAGACCAGTCGTCCTTCGCAGTAAAGTCTATCGACTCTAGCATTGATGCTTTCAGCAGGGAGTGCTGAAATAGGTGCTGTCAGCTTGACGCTCTTGATACCGCATATGAGGTCAAAGTCGGTTTCCAAAGAGAGTTTGATATCTCCTTTTAAGCCCTTGAAACCTACTATTTTGGCAATCTTTGAATTGAAACTGTCCATTAGATTCCTGCTCAATGGCTTTGACGCGGGCTTTGTACCAGTGGTCGACTATCTTCTTTCCATCTTTTGAAAAGCTTATTGTCGAAATCGAATTGATCTAGAACTCGTCCGACCACAAAGTCAATTTGATCGCCGACGCTTTCGGGGCGGTGATAAAAGCCTGGTGAAGCGCAGGCAACGATGGCTCCTGCTTCACTCAAACTAAGCATATTCTTCAGTTGGATGTGCCCGAAGGGCATTTCTCTCACCACCACCATGAGCTTGCGTCTCTCTTTGAGCGTCACTGCTGCGGCTCTGTGAATAAGATTTTCAGTCAGTCCGGCGGCGAGTGCACCAAGACTGCCAAGGCTGCAAGGTAGCACTACCATGCCCCTTGTGCGATAGGAGCCGCTGGCCACGCTGGCGCCATAGTCGTTCAGTGGATGCAGTTTTAGTGGTACTGCCTGTGGTAGCTTTAGATAAGCCAGCAGTTTGCTCTCCACTTCGTTGCCGAGTTCTAAGTCATGCTCTTCTTTCATGACTCGCTGTGCCGCTTTTGAGAGCAGTAGGTCTACCGGCTGCCCCGATTCGAGCAAATATTGCAAAAGTCGCAGTCCATAAATGGCGCCGGACGCCCCTGTAATTGCCACCACAAAGGGCAATTTCTCTTGGTCGTTGTCTTTCATCGAGGGTGCTCTCTTTCTTCTCTTAGCTACCTAGAAATCGCTGCCGGGTTGCTTACCCGGGGCGATAGTTCCCATATTATTACCGCTATTAGGGGCATTAGCGCCGCCGAAGCTGCCGGTCTGATTGCCGCCTTGACCTCCTGCCGGTCCCATTACCGCAGAAGGACCGGAAAGATCTTGCACTTCTGGCTGTTGATTGTCTTTATTGCGCTCGCGGGTCGGGCTAAATCTTCTGCCGTTCTTAGGAGCTTGTTTGCCTAGAGGGTCATCGTCTTCGCTGACCATATCGATAGAGCTGCCGCCGGCTGAGGCGCTGTAACTGAGCTTGAGAGGCGCATCTAATCTGATTGTGATCGGTGAGCCGGAATAGATATAGAGGTCTCTGCCTTTTTTTACTAGAGAGCGGATCACTTTCTTTTGTCCATCGCTGCCGCGATTGTCCTCGCCCAAAATTGGGTCGTGCAGTAATTCATCTTTTTTGATTACAGCCAGCTGTCCATTGCGTTTGGGGGCGCGCAGCGCTGGATTGACCGCATCAAAGCCAGACTGGGAGCCGACATAAGCCACCGAACTTTTGCGCCCGGAAAGACCCTGGTAAGTGCCATAGCGGCTATGAGTCACCTCACCGGTCATGGAAGCGACGATTGGATAACTCATTCCGCTGGGCATCTGCAGCGACATAAGTTGTGTGCGCAATTTACCTAAAGGTTTGATGCGCTTCTCGCGGTCTTTTTCTTGCCTTGATGAAGGAATGGCTTCCACTACTTCACCGATGATCTGAGAACCTGTAGGGATCAAGACTTCGGTACCGTTGGCCATGACCGGAGCCGACACTTCTATTGAGAATCTCTCACCAGGCTTGGATGCAGTTGAGCCTATGGTCGATTGTATGCGCCCTTCGAATGACGTGCCGATGGGCAGAACGGCTGATTTACCGGCTAGACCGCTATTGTGTTTGTATAGGTCTTGCTGGCGGTTTTGCGCCTCGGCACTTTGACAGATGGCCAGCCCTAGGAAGGCCAGCAAGATTGGTTTGATTGAATTTCTCATCACAGCTAGGTCTCTTCATCTTTCGTGTCGTCTTGGTCTGGTTGTGTGCTACCAGCTCGCTTACTTTTGCTACCCTTCATTCTAGACATAATAAAGACAGCCAGCCAAGAAACTGCAACAACAGTGACAATAACCGAGACGATGCGAATCAGTCCCGAAACATAGTCGAAAATCGAGCCGAGCATAAGTGAGGCGGCAACAAGTACGACAAGGCCACCTGCATATTTGCTAAGGTTTTTCGGTAGAGCCATAAGTTTGCCTCGTTGGAGCTGAAGATTTAGCTGGATTGGCTAAATTGACTAGATTAGATTATTTGCGGAATCTTTCTATCATCGCTGGGGCAACCACTTTAGAGCCTACAAACCAAGCGCCTGTCAAAACTATAGGTAGAGCCAGAATTCTAATCAAGGGCGGTAGGATGGTATAGAAACAACTGAGAGCCACCATGGCGATACCGATGCTAATGACATAACAAAATTTGGTGATCATCGCTTCTTGTTCGTCGCTGTCCATCTCATCGAAAGAAGCTTTGAGAGTATTGGTGTACTTCTGCATAAAGCCGGCTGCCTTGCCTTTGACTTTGGCGCTGGAACTGGAGTCGGCTTTGTCCCCGGCATCGGGCGAGGCGTCGAAGACTTCATCTCTACCTTTGAGACTTCCTTTGAAGGAACCGTTAAAGGCTCCTTTCACTGGTTTCTTCTTGCCGACCGTCATAGACTATCCCCGTCACTAAACTCTCTAATATGATACCCACAATACAACTAAACACTTACATCAGCTCACCGGTCTTGTCCAAAAGCTCATTTACCCTTACCACCGCTTGTTTTCTTCTTAAGCTTGGCTAGACCAGTTTCCACTTCCTTGCGCTGCGGACTGGCGTCTTCGGCTGCTTCTAAAAAACTTTCAGCATAAGACATGGCTTGGGCTGGGTCTTGTTTATCAGACTTGGTATAAAGATTGAAAAGTCCGAAATAGGCTTCCGAATACTGCGGATCGGCGTTTAGAGCCTGCTTATAGTGGTCTATGGCAATTTCGGGAATCTTCCAAGCGGCATCCCCCAGTTTCACATGTCTAGATGCCTCGGTGCGCTGCGAGTTTATCTTGCTCAGACCTTGTTCGGCACGGGTGCTCACCTCGGGCAATTCTTTGGCATAGTTAAAAGCCTTTTCCGCCGCCTTATAGTCACCTTCGAAATAGCATTGTTCGCCGAGTGTGATTACATCAAAGGGTTCGTCTTTATGCTTTTCGATAACGTCCAAAAACTTCTGTCTGCCTTCGCGAAAGCGTCTTTGCGAAATGGCTTTGGTGGCTTCTGAAAGCTCGATACTTTCTTGCAAATTGCGGGCGCCGTCTTTGAGCACTTTACCTTGCACAGCTTGTTCGGTGATGATTTGCTGCAATCTGTCCATGTGTTGGCTAAAGTTGGGCGGGAAATTGCCTTCTTTGCGATACTTGCGAAAATAGACCCGGGCTAGACCAAGCATAGCTTTTGGATCATCCGGTTTGGTGGCTAGAATGGTTTTGAATTCGGTTTCGGCCACATCGAGATTATCTTGACGCAGGGCTAGTTCTGCCAGTTCTGCACGCATGGCCCAGTCGTTGGGCAAAATCTCAAGACCGGTATGGTACTCGGCAATAGCCATTGCGCCGTCGCCGCGCATCATATAATGTTCGGCTTTTCTTTTATATGGTTCAGGATTGCGGGGGTCTTCCATGCTGGCTTTGTTCCAGCTTTGCAGTGCCGAGGGACCATCACCCTGGCGGCTTTCTATATTGCCTGCCACAGTATGCCATTCTGAATTGCGCAGGTCGGCTGGAATAGTCTTGAGTTCTAGATAGGCCTCTTCGTTTTTGCCTTGGGCCGACAAGACAATAGCCTTTTGCAAACGAGCGGCTGAATAATCAGACTTGAGCTGCAAGGCTTTGTTGACCAGTTCTTCCGCCTCTTTGTCTTTGGCATCTAGCTTGAGCAGAGCCTGGGCCAACAAAGTAAGGTTGACACAGTTTTCAGCCAGGTTGCAGGCTTTTCTTAGGGGGGGCACGGCTGCTTCGATATCATCTTGGGCAATCTTGACCATGCCGAGAGTTTGCTGGGCAATGACTATATCGGGATTTTGGTCTATCGCCTTCTTTGACAGACTCTCAGCTGCTTCCAGCAATAAATCTCTTTTTGCGGGCGAGGCTACTGTCTTTGAATGCACATAGGCGACATAGCCGGTGGCGGCTTGCACATTGGGGTTATCGCCAAACTTTTCGCGACTTTTTCTGAGCAGTTTTTCTGCTTCGACAATCTTGTATGGTTTTTCCAGTCCTTGTTTAGCCAGTGTTACTGAGAGACCGGCCACCGCATCACCGTTTTCGTCTTCGCCTAAGAGCTCTCGATAAGCTTCTTCAGCCGCTTTCAGCTTGCCCTGCAAAAGCAATTGATCAGCTTCGGCCAGGGTCATGGCCAGGGCCGCGGGCAACTCGACAATGACGCCGCTCAAGAGCAGACCGAGAGATAAAGATAAGATTGTCGCTTTGCTATTTCTATTCACGGTTTGACTCAGTGTTACCTAATTTGTTTGTTTGTTTGTTTGTTTGTTTGTCTCGAATGCGCCCCTTGGAAACCTCTATAATTTAAGGCTGAAAGTGCATTCTGGCAATAGCTGTTTACCCTGGAATTATTATCCTAAAAACGGCTGCCTATTTCTTCTCCATGTCTTTGACCTTCTGTTCCTCTTTCTCTGCTTCTTTGGTTTCACCCATCGATCTGAGCAGTTCAGCTAGTTTTTTATGCACGCTCGGCAGCTTGGGTGCCAGTCTGGCCGCCTCTCTCAAGATTTCGGCTGCTTCCACCTGTTTCTTCTCGGCCAAATACTTGTCTGCATCTTGTACAAGCGGCTTGACTCGACTTTCTTCCAATCTTATCAATGCTTCTTCGGCGCCGCTTATCTTAAATCCGGCTGCTTGGCGATAGCTCACCGAGGCGTCGTCGATATTGCCTTTCTTTTCCAAGAGTGTACCTTTGAACATCCAAGCTTTGCCGTCGGCGGCATTGGCTGCCAATAAACTTTCAATTTCTTTGTCGGCTTCATCAAGTTTGCCGCTCGACAAAAGGCTTTCCACTTCGCCGTATTTCTTGGCTGCTTCCGCTTCTGCCTTGGCTTTCTCGGCTGCCGCTTGTGCGGTAGTACTAGACGCCACCGGCTTGCCGTCTGGTCCGAGCGCCGGCTTGCCACCAGTTTCGGTGCCACCACTGGCGACGCCTTTCAATCTATCTAAAGACGGAATCACTGCCGGCTCTAAGAAAGCACTGATAGATTTGGCTTTTTCCAGAAGCTCGATGGCGCTTTCTTTGTCGCCCAGTTTTTCCTTTAAGCGCGCCAGAATATAGAGCAGCTGCACATTGTTAGGCTCTTTAGCCAGCATGTCTTGAATTTTTTGCTCCGACTCGGCGACCCGCAAATTGGAAGTTATGCCAACTGGGGCTTCGGCTATGGCCCGGTGATAAGCCATGCGGGCCTTGGCTAAATCTGGATTAGTCGGCTCCAGTCTCCAGGCTTTTTCGTAATTGACCTTGGCTCGGTCGTAGTCGCCCGAGAGCAAATAGGCTGCACCTAAATTGAGCAGGTTTCTAAAGCTTGGATTGAGGGCCACGGCTTCTCTGGCTGTTTCAGCCATGCCAGATAAGGCCTCACCGTTAATGGGGTTGAGCATAACAGCCCGGCGATACTCAACGAAAGCATTGTTGAGGCGCTTTATATAAACTGTTTTGTCTGGATAAGCCTTGGCTTTATAGGCAAAGTCTTTTAAGGTGTCGGCTAGTAAAAGATGACAATCGACAAGCAGGGGATCATCTTTTGGCCAGCTCTTGCGCAAGGCTTGAATAAGCTGGTCATAGCCTTCCATTATTTTCCCGCCCCTAAGCAGGCAGCGTCCAAGTTTGTAGTGATTGGCTCCTGAATCCGATAGTCTCAGGCACTTTTGATATTCGACTACAGCGTCGATGAAGTGTCCGCTTTTGTCGGCTCCTTCAGCCAGGCTTAGTCTGTAAGACTGATCAAGCGGGTTCTTGCCGAGATTGGCTAAGCATCTATCTAAATTACCGTCGGCCGGTCCGTTGTGTTCGTCGGCAAAAAGGGCTTTGCGATAGTGATCGATGGCGGCTGTATAGTTTTTCTTGCTCGCCAAAATATCGGCATATCTAAGGTGTGCGCCCGATAAATTGCGGCGAAACATTGTATTTTCGGGATCGCCGTCCAAGGCGATTTCGTGTTCTCTGATGGCTGCGTCCCAAAGTCCCTTTGTGCCCAGCTCGACGGCGCGGTTGTTATGTTCAAGCGGGTTGGTCGGCTCGGGGGTGGTGAGATAGACGCCGCCGCCGCCGCCTCGACCTTTTGCTTGTGCCTGACAGTGCGGTGAGGCTGTACTAAATATAAGTGACACCAGGGCGAATGCCAGGGGTTTCGAGATGCGGTGAGATTTTAAATCTGGATCTTTATCGGTCATTTGCCTTCTACTTACAGCCTAATAAATAAACATGCCTTGCTGCATTTCCTACCCAGAATACGCTTCAGGTTACGGTTTATTGTAGTCTTGTTCGAAAAATTTGCTGGCTATTTTGCCGGCGAGCTTGCAATCGCCATAATTAATCTGTCGAATTTTCCGGTGGCAAAGCTTTTCCGATTAATTGCAGATAAATTTGCGGCGAAATGGGAATCTCCCCATTTCGCAAAAATGTTATCTAGCCAACACTTGCTCCTGGAATACTGTAATTTCTTATTGACAAGGGGCGGGTAAGGGCTTACAAATGAGGGACTCCGCTTGCTATCTGGGGTTTCCGTGCATATTTTTCGAGGGGTCTTAAACAGGCGCATAAAGTTCGCATAATCTAGTTGTCAAGCCCATAAATTCACCATTTTGGCGTTCTCTACTTACTAAAAATGGGCATGAAATTGCTAGAAACCGGCCGTGGTTTCAACCGTCCCGTGGAGGGATATAGCGTGATACAAGCTCAAACAACCATGTCAAGAGTAATTCTTTCGGCCCTGATTGCCTCGGGAATCCTGCTTCCATATATCTGCGAACCGGCTCTGGCGCAGTTGCCGCCGGTCAACATGGGCAAGTGGGTACATCAACCCGGCGATAACCAGTATTCCAATGAAACCCAACAGTCCCGTCATGGTGCTCCGGCTCCGGTTCAGCAAGCGGCTCCGGTCAACATTCCTTTGGCTAGCCCAGGCTGGCGTCCCACGCCCAAACCCAGACGTGCCGACATATCGCTCCTTCCCATTGTTTGTGAAGAGCCTGTGGCACCGACAGGCTTCCCTCCTATGCCTGAGCAGCTTGATCTGCCCGGCTTGAAGGGCGGAGGCATGATTCGCATCGCCGGCGGCGGTGGCGGTGGCGGCAGTTTCTCCTCTACTTACGGTGGTTCTGGCGGCGGCTCGGTATCTGTTGGTGGCATGGGTGCCCCGGCAGGGGGCGGCAAGGTGAGCACCTCGCAAGGTTATACATCAGTGCCACCTGGTGCCTTCGTCAAGCGCGAGACTCCTTATGGACGCGGCAATACCAGTTCTGGTCCCGGCGATGTCTTTGCCGGTACGGCTCCCTCTCCTCAGGTGAGTGCCGCTCAGAATGCGCTTAAGCGCATGGGTAAAGAACCCGGTCTCGATGATAAGGGCTACCAGGCTGCCCCGGAGGCACCTCAGGCTGTACAGGTCAATCAATCTACATCGCAAGACCTTTCTCTGCCTGACGATGAGATGAATAGTTCCTCCAGCAACAAGAAGCGCTCCAACAGTCAAGGTAGTCGCATCTTGCAGCGTACCGTCGGCAGAGTCGGTAACCGCATGATCAACAGCATCAATGCCATGCCTATACCGATTAGATTTCCCGGAGGACGCTAAACAACGGGTTTAAGCAAGCAAAACTGGCGAAAGATTTTTACAATCAATAATTGGAGTTGGCAGGGATTTAAGAGGACAATTTTATGAATCCGAATTTTCTAAAATCGAAATATCTGACAGTGCTGGGAGCTGTTCTCGGCCTGGCGGTATTTTCACAAGTTGAAGCATCGGCACAGAATGCCGGTTCCATCAATATCAAAAAAAATCAGTTGCAGCAGGCTGGCTGGCACAAGTCACCATTGCAAGTCCAGATCTTGGATGATGGTCCGGTTATCAAAGACTACCGCACTGCTCCAGCAAACGATCAGGGTTACAACATCCCACTCGCTCCCACTGGTAACAATGGCGGTCGCATTCCTGAAGGCGGTCTGCCCTTCAATACTGGTTCTGGTCCGGTAACACCGCGCATTCAGACCCCAAATCTGCCTCAGGCTGGTTTTGGTTCAAATATTCCGGCTAGAGGGATGGGACCAGCCACTGCTCTGCCCGGCGTTAAGATGGGTGGGCTTGGCAATCAGTATGCCCAACAGCAACAGGCCAAGACCAATGTCGCCGCCCGCCCGGTCGGCTTAGGTAAACCAGCTTCTGGTATGCGTGCTGCCGCGACGCCTGCCAGCTATGGTTCGAGCTATGGTGGCTCCGGTGGCGGCGGTGGCTACTACGGCGGCGGCGGATCCAGTTCGTCCACTGCAGTTAGAGCCAAGTTGCTCGGTAAGTAAGGAGACTGAAGTTTCAAAATATGAATTACGTCCTCGTTATCCTTGTCCTGATCGCTTCCACCACAGTCCTGAGCGGCTGCGGTGGAATTGGTGGTGGCTTGGGTAAGAACGACAGTCAAGCCATGGTCCCTGCAGGTGGAGGCGCCCTCGGTCGTCTCCGTCCGCGAGTCGATCCTAAGTTTGTTGAAATGGCTCAGCAAGAAGAGCAGGCAGACCAAGAACAAGCGGCTTTGCGGGCCCAAGCCCAGGCCCAGGGTCAAGGTCAGGGACAAGGACAGCGCGGTGGTTTTGGCGGCTTCAGCTTTGATGGGCTCGGCCGCTTATTGCCCAAGGTTTCACGCGATCCAATCTCCGGTCAAAACGCCACTGCTTCTTCCGGTAATTTTTCCGGTTTTGGTTTCAACCAGGCTCAAGGTTCGGTGACTGGGCTGCCCACCGGTGTGACAGATAATGCCGGTTCCACTGCCTCTGCCGGTCAAATTCCCGGCACTGGTAAACCGGCTGAAGAAGCCAAGCCTGTCGAGATGGCTTCCTACGGTAATTCCTATCAGAGCGCCTTTGGCAATGCCGGAGTCGTACCGCCCCCGCCGCCTGGGTCTCTGGTCAGTGGCGGGGCTCTAACGCCGCCACCACCGGCAGTGACGCTTTCCACCCAGGCAAATGTGGCCTACAACGGTGATGCATCGGCAAATCCCTATGCCAATCCTTATGCCAATCCCTATGCTAATCCTTATGCCAACCCCTACGCCAATCCTTATCTAAATCCTTACGGCAATCCCTATCCCGGCGGCTATCCGCCGCAGATGGCACCGCAGCAGCCTGAGCGACCAGCCGGGCTTTTTGGCGGTGGCGGTGCAGGCAGCGGTGCCGGTGGCGGACAACGCAGGCAGTCGGACGATGAGCCTGAGAAGAAGAAGTCCACCTTTGTTCCAATTATTCCTAAAGGCATGGACGCCAGATCTCCTTACCAACAGCGTGATGATTTGAAGATTCTCTGGAAGGGAGCTCTGAACGGCGGCGCCATTAAAGATGCAGTGCGTGATGCCAAGCTGGCTGAGACTCTCTCTCGTATCGATGTTGGTTTACCCGGTGATGCCACCAGGGGTAGTTTCAATGTCAACCCTCGCCAGGTTGATGCGATTTTCAAACCAGTGGCCATGGACAAGAAGACCTATTCCACTGTGCGTCGCATGCAGACCGACTTAGTGCAGTCCTATTACCGTTATCTCTATGCCTATCATAAATTTGCTCTGGCTCAGCAAACCCTGGCCGCTCGTCGGCAAGAGGTGGAAGTGGCCGGTTCAGACTCTGAGAAGCAGAGAGCGGCCGCCGATGTGGCTCAGTCACAGAACGAGGCTGATTCGGCTAAAGAAGATTTGAAGGCGGCACAGATGGAACTGGCTTCTACTGCTGGTGTATCAGCTGCCCGCTCGATCATTGGTAAGGTCTCTGGTATCTCTCCTTCAGCCGAGTCATTAGCTGTCGCCGAACCTGAACCTGCACCTCAGCCCGACAAAGGTGGTTTCGGCTTTGGTTCGCTCTTCGGCTTCGGTAAGGCTGAAGCGCCTAAAGAGAAAGTGGCAAAAGTGGCAGCCGTTCCTAACGCTAAAGCGAGCAACAAGAAAGAAGACAAGAAAGGCGGCAAAACTGCTGCTGCTTCCTCTTCCGGTGCTGCTTCGGAGTCAGACCTCAAGTCGGCTCCGGTTGTTCAGTCTGAACCCGAACCCAAGGCTGCCGCCTCCAGTGCTCCCGGCATCTCAATGGAACTCAAGGGTGTGAACGTGACAGCCCGCAAATCTATATTGACAGTCTCTATAAAGAACAACAGCGATAACGATTTTAGTTTTGACCCCGAGGCCTTTTCGGTCTCGGAGAATAATCGCAAATTGGCAGAAGCTGCTTTGCGAGCTGATTTTGAAACTACCTTGGTGCAGCCTAATCAGGAGGTTAAGGGCACAATTACAATTTTTGGTAGGCCTTGGAACGATCGTCTTTCGGTTTCACTGACGGACGGAAGCCGGAATGTGCCATTGCGGCGATGAACAGTTTTTCTTGAAACCTTACTAAGTGTCTTTACAGCGCAATAGAGAAATACGATGAAGAAGATGATTGCAAATATATTGAAATCTTTTGAAAGGACCGAGGCTAGTCTTAGTGCTCGAGCCGGTCATATTTCTATGCTGGCTTTTAGTCTGGCTGCCTTTGCCTTCATCGGAGGCTCATTCTATAGTGCCGCTTCTGCGCAGGCTGTACAGGTAAATCACAACGCCGCCCCTGGTCCAGACACTCCCACCGGTCAAGACAGTTATGCCAACCGCGAAAGGTATCTTGATAGGAACTATTGGGCTAAGAAAGACTGGGAACGAGACAGAGCCAGTATGCAGAAACGGCCTGGTACTGAGAACTATATCGAGGCTGAGCCGATAACGGCTCCTATGCGTCAGTTTATGACCACCGGTACACCGGTAGACAGTTCTGGAAGAAACTGGCTTTTGCACATGGAAGAAACCGCCGGTACTACACAAATATCGCCGAAGAACCTTGGTGATTTGCAAGATGTTTACTCTACTCCCGGTTTTCCGATTACTGATACCAGTGCTGGTATTCTACTCAACCAGGCTTTGACTAGGGGCTTAGAGCGTTCTCTTGACCCCGAGAGACTGCATTGGAACGTTGCCGGTGCGGCTGGTCTCACCACCGCTGGTGCTTCGAACAGTTCGGCATATGGCGGCGAGAACTCGCTAAACACTCTATTTGAGCGCATTGTCGAAGCTGATGGCTCGGGTGCTCTCATTAACGTGGCTAATGAGGCTTCCGGCACCGGCGGTAACGTCGGCGCCCTCTTTCGTACTATTCCTGATGCTGTAGGTATGGTCATGCAGATGTATAAGCATGTCTATATACCGATGGCTATTCTCTTTCTATTGCCCGGTGCAGTTATCAGCCAAGTCAAAGGCATAGCTGCTCGTGGTCTTGGTTCGGTGGTCAATGCACCCGAGGCGATGAACCCCTTCGACGGTATCATGCGCGCCATTGTGGCTGTATTCTTGATTCCCGGTACCCAGGTGATTGTCAGCTGGTCTATCGACGTTGGCAATTCGATGGCTTATTCAATGCGAGACTGGGTTGATATTCCAATGATTGTCAACTGGTGTCGTGAACTATCTTATGACCCCAAGCCGGGCAACTACGACAACACCATCTTGCCTCCTAATGCTAACCCAAATTACAGCGGTGGTGGTGCCGGCGGTGGCGGAGCTTCCGGCGGAGGCGGTGGAGGCGGCGGTACTTTTGCTGCCTTGGGCGGCTCTTTCTTGGGCAGCATAGGCGCCTATCTGGGCGGTCTGCTTGATGCTGCCTTGGGCGGCTGGTTCGCGCCGGGCGAAGGTATCTTCATGAATATGAGAGAAGGTACCGTGCACATGGAGCGCCAGGGCTTCATATCGATTATTTTGCAGTTTGCTTTCAATTACATGGTTTGGGTGGCAGCACTCTTCCTTGTGATCATGTCGGCCTTGCAAATTACCCTAATATGCTATCTGTTCTTGATGGGACCGTTAGCTGCTGCTTTCTATGCCTGGCCCGCTACCGGTCAAAGACTTTTTCGCGGTGTTTTCGGTAACTGGGTGGAAGCAGTCATCAAAGTTTCGCTCTGGCGATTCTTCTGGATGGTAATTTTGGCAGTCATGACCCAGAGACTGATCTATACCGGTGGTGGTACTTCAGACTTGCAGTGGGAAGTGTGTATTTTTGCCAGCTTCCTCGGTCTACTTCTTTATGTTCCGACTGAGCCTTTTGTGTTCGATCCCAAAGGTGCCTTCACCCGTGCTGAAACTCAGTACCGCTCCGGCATGCAACAAGGCATGCAGGCAGCCGGTGGCGGCGGCGGCGGTGGTGGCGGTGGCGGCGGCGGCAAAGATGCCGCTCCGACAAGCAACAAAGGTTCAGGCAAGAGCGAAGAGGGTGGTGACGAAACTGAGTCTAGAAACTCTACCAGCGTTCAAGGCAGACAAGGCAACGATAGTGCCGAAGGTAATCCCAATGCCGCGCCTGATACTCGTGGTTTGAACATAACCGGTAATGCCGGCTCAGACGGCAAGAAAGATGGACGCGTTGAAGTAGCGCCTCCGAAGGTGAGCGGCGAGCAGCAGGGTGACAATGCCGGGCCTAATACCGGTAAGCCTCCGGGCGAAGCCGGAGGCAACGGTGCCAATGCTAATGCTTCTGGTGCAGGCAGTTTGCCACCTGGGCAGAATGCTGGAGGACAGGGCGGCAAAGGCGATCAAGGCAAGATGCCTGTGCCACTCAGTCCAAATAGCGGTAGTGCCAAAGACAAAAGCTCGGCCGCTGTGCCACTGGCCAACGCTGCGGCGGCCAGTGGACAAGGCGACAAAGGTTCGTCTGGACAGGGTGACGGTGGTGGCTCTGGCACGACACCGCCTCCGCAAGCCGGCGGCAACCAGAACGCTGGTCAGGGCGCCAAGAGTGGCGATGCCGGTAAGTCCGACTCTGCACCTCAGAGCGTCACGGTCGACGCTTCCAGTGGTCAGGTCGGTGCCAGCGCCAGTGCAACTCGCACCGCTGACCTAGCAGGCGACAAGACTGTCACCGACATGCAGGGTAAATCCGGCGGCTCGAAAGAGGATAAGAAAGATGCGTAACTCGATGAGGCAAATAGAAATGCGAAAGGCCGTTCATAAGAAGCAAGACCTTAGCTCGCTGCTAGTCATGGTTGCTTTCTCTCTCTTCTTTAGTATTGGCGCCGCTTTCGCTCAGCCGGCGCAAAACGGAGGCGGCTCGGCTTCCGAACAGAACGTTGAAGGTGCGCCTGCCGTTAGAAAAAATTACGACGACAGGAATAAACATGCCCAGAGAGAGACTGAATTAAAGGGCAACGGCAAAGATGCCGGTGGTCCCACTATGATCACAAACAAGAGTGGACCGTATTCTCTCGTTCCGCCAATGCCTGTCTGGACCTCAAATGCTCCGGCAAACTATTCCCATCAAGATACTGAGAACTACACCACTACCGGTGCCTTGCTCACTGATACTTCATTTGGTATTCAGGCCAATGGCGCCATGACCAAGATGGTGGAGAAGGCTTTCAGTCCTGAGCGCATCATGCACGCCGCCAGCGGCGTTGGTGGTGTCGCGGCAAACAATACTGCCAACTCTGAAGCTGGTGTTACTACTAACCAAGCTTATTCAGCTATAGATTATTGCAAGCAGTTCCTTACTAACTTCACCGCTGAGCCCGGCAACGTCTGGCAAGATATAAGAGACCATCTCTTTATTCCTATGGCTGTGCTTTTGCTCTTGCCTGGTGCAGTGCTCGCTCAGGTGCGCGCCATCATCGCTCAGGGTTCGCCTGTGCTGGTTGGTGAAGCTCACCCCTTAGAGGGTCTGCTCAAATCCATTGTGGCTATCTTCCTCATTCCGGGTAGCTTCCTTGTAATCAACTACGGCATTGACGTGGCTAATTCGCTCACTTATACAGTGGCAACCGAGTACACGCGCATCTTCGGCTCCGATATGTACGAAGATGCAAAATGTGCTGTTCAGAGGGCTTTTCCTGTAAACAGGCCACAAGATAACCTGAATACATTGCGCGAGACTCGTCAGCCTGCTGCAGCCGGCGGTTTTTCCGTATTTGCCGTGCTTGAGCGCAACACTCTTGGTATTGCCCTAATCGATCCTTGTTTGGGTATTTATCAAAGTATTTTGCCTGATGAGACTGTCCCGCAGGTGATGAACGCCATGCGCGCCATGGTCAATAGTATGGGCATGACTGCCGCCTTGAGCTGGAACCTTTCTTGCGCTTTCCAGATGGCCTATCTTTATTATCTCTGGTGCATGGGGCCGATTGCCGCTGCTCTATGGGTATGGCCGATTGCCAAAATGAAAGCCTCGCTTGGTTCATGGGTTGAGGGCGTGATCACAGTTTGTTTCTGGAGTTTGTTCTGGAACACTGTAATCTTGCTTCTTGCTTGCTTTAAAGGTGTCGGCTTTACCGGCACCATAATCGTCGCGTCTCTGCTTGCTATGGCTGTTGCCGCGATCAAGTCGGCTTTTGACTTCTCGGGTATGGTCACTGAAGCTGTGATGGCTGCTCAGAGTGCTGCACAAGCCGGTGCTGCTGCCGCTATGAAAGGCGGCGGCGGTGGTGGCGGCAAGGGCGGCAGCGGAGGCGGTGGCGGCGCTTCGGCTGGAGGCAACCAGGGAGGCAGTGCCAGCAGCGCCAGCAGAGCCCCAGCTGCTGCTGACAGCGGTTCTTCTGCTGCCGGTGTCGGTGCGACACCAGCCGACGGTCAGCCCGTGGCACCTGCTGGTGCTGGAGTGTCCGAGACTCGCGGCTTGGGAGGCACGCAAGATGCTGCCGCTCTCAGTCCGAACAGTGGCGATGCCTCTGGGGCAAGTGGTACTGCCGATAGTGCCGCTGAGGTTCCTCTTTCTGGACAAAGCGGCAACGACAGCATGGACGGCGGAGCCGGTGACGTCTCGGCTGTACCTCTGTCCGGTGATGCCTCCAAAGGAGCTAACGACGGCAAAGCTGCCACCGCTGGCGATCTGGCTGGTCCTCCACCCATGGGTGACGCAGCCGGGCTCGACGGAGCTGGCGCTTCCGGCGCAATGCCTGGCTTGAACGCAGTGGCTGGCAATACCACTGTCGCTCAAGATACCGACGCCAGTGTCTCCAGCCGCTTTAATGCTGAAGGTGAGCACACTGCTAAGTTTGGCAGTCAGGATAATCTCAACACCAGCAATAACGCCAATGTAGACAACAATAGCTTCCTCGGCGGTGCCGCCGGCGTCTTTATGGACGATGCAGCCCGTGGTGGACTCACCCCGACTGCCTTTACCGGATCCAATGACTTCAACACTGCCAGCCCACTTGGACTGACTGCGGGCCTTGGCGGTAATGACGCACTCACCGGTGCTGGTGGAGCTCTTGACACAGGCATGGGTATCGGAACTGGTCTGGGCACTGGTGTAGGTGCGGACGGTAATCCGCTCACAGGACCGGGAGGCATGCCTCTTGCCGGTAATCCAAGTCTTTCCGGACCTGGAGACGGTGATCTGAGTAGAGTCGGCGTGGACGGCGCACCAGGATTTGCCTCCACTATGAATCCTCAGGACAGCGCTAAAGTGGCAGGTGACATGCTGCAAGCGGCAGTGAGCGATCCTCAAGGCTTGACCACATTCAATGGACAGCAGATGACCAATGCTGAAGCTTTCCGCGCTGCTAACGGTGTTTCCGCCGATGCCGTGCAGAACTCTCTGCAGGTCAATCCCAGCTCTCCTGAGTATGGACGTGCTGTAGAGGCCGCCATCGAGGGCAATCAGATTGCCAGCGCCAACCCTGGAATGTTCAGAGATGCTGTGTCCAATCCAGATGGTGTGACAAGCTACAACGGTCAGCAGATGACCAATGCTCAAGCCTTCGAAGCGGCTAACGGCTACAGCGCAGGCTCGGTCCAGGCTGCCATGGCTGGTGATGTGGGTGCACATAATTCAATCAATGCCGGTCAGGCTAGAATGGAAGGTGCTCAAATCGCCGGCTCCAACCCTGAGATGTATCGTCAGGCTCTCAGCAATCCCGACGGTATAACTTCGGTTGGTGGTCAACAAATGACCAATGCCGAGGCTTTCGAAAGGAGCCACGGTGTAACCGCTGAAGTTGTTCAGGCGGCGATGGGCGGCAATGTGCAGGCTGGTTATGCCATTGATTCTGCACAAGCACGCATGGAAGGTGGAGCTATTGCTTCCGCCCATGGCGACTTGATGCAGAGAGCCCTTTCTGCACCGAGCGAACCGGTAAATTATGGTGGTCAGACCATGCCTGCCGGGGAAGCATTCGCCAGAGCCACAGGTGTGAGCGCTGAGACCGTACAAGCCGCTATGAACGGAAGCGTTGATGCAGGCCGAGCCATCGATGTGGCTCAAGCTCGCATGGATGGTCAGTCCATAGCAGGCGCGGCTGGTCAGCTCTATCAGACAGCACTCAGCCAACCGGATGCTCCGGTGAGCATGGGTGGACAGACCATGCCAGCTTCCGAAGCCTTCCAGCGCAGTTACGGCGTCAGTGCCGAAACTGTACAGCAGGCTGCTGCCGGCAACTTCGAAGCCGGACGCTTGGTCGATACCGCTCAAGCGCGGATGGACGGACAGGCGATTGCCGGTTCGGCTGGGCCGCTCTATCAGACTGCATTGAGTCAGCCTGATGCGCCGGTGAGCATGGGTGGTCAAACTATGACCGCAGGCGAAGCCTTCCAACGCAGCTACGGGGTCTCGGCTGAGACTGTGCAAGCTGCAGCCTCTGGTAATATCGAGGCCGGAAGGTCGATAGATGTTGCTCAGGCTCGCTTTGAAGGTCAGTCGATTGCAAATTCTGCTGGAGCTCTCTATCAGACTGCTCTTAGTCAGCCGGATGCCCCCGTCACTGTCGGCAATCATTCGATGCCGGCCGGCGAGGCCTTCCAGGCTCGCTACGGCGTCTCGGCTGAGACTGTGCAGGCGGCAAGCGGCGGCAATATCGAGGCGGCGAGAGCCATCGATGTGGCCCAGGCTCGCATGGATGGACAGTCGATTGCCGCATCGGCAGGACCTGTCTATCAGACTGCTCTCGATAATCCCAATACACCGATTTCGGTTGGCAATCAGACTATGCCGGCAGGTGAAGCCTTCCAGCAGCGGTATGGTGTCAGTGCCGAAACAGTGCAGCAAGCCATGAGCGGTAATATCGATGCCGGTCGTATGATCGATGCAGCGCAGACCCGCAGTGAAGCTGCCCAGATGGTGCAATCTGTTGGGGCCGGCTATTACACCGCTGCCGTCAGCGATCCAAATGGAGCCGCTGTCGTTGGAGGTGTGCCTACCACCAACGCTGGTGCCTTCCAGATGATGACCGGTGTACCGGCTCAGACCGTGCAAGCAGCCCTCGGCGGCAACGTCGAGGCTGGAAGAGTGATAGATACGGCTCGTATGGAAAATCAGTCCCTAGCCCAAGGTGGAGCGCCTGCTTCATACAGCATGGCTATGTCTGCCGACGGCAGTGCGACCAGCTATAACTACAACAGCAGTATTGCTTCAGCGCCAACGCCGGTCGACACCGGCTCCGGCGGCGGTGCTCAGTACACTGTAGCTGGTGGATCTCCGACTCCTGTTGACCCTGTATATGGTGGCGGCGGCTTTGCCCCTACTCCAATACAGAATGTCGCCAACAACTCGGAGAATCCTACTTATAATGCTGGTTTCGTCGCTGGCAATACAGGTGCGGACAATTCTGGAGGAGCCGTCTATGGTGCGCCGAATGCGCCGACCGGCGGCTATGATGCCAGCGGCGGCTACGTCACCGGCACCAACTATGTGACCGGAACAGGCGGTAGTGAGATGATGAGAGACTTCTCTTCTCAGCATCTGTCCGGCCAGCAACATACGGGCAATACCGGTGACCAACCTCCTCGCATAGAGCCACAGGGCGGCGGATCTCCGCAGCCTACAGGTGAGATGCGCATCGCCGATATCGGTGGTGTTGGCTGGGGCCAACAGAGCCACGGTCAAGGGCAAGCTCAAATGCCGGCTCCGGCTCCTGATGCAGCAAGCGGATGGGGTCAGGCTCCAGCGCAGCCGATGCAAGGGGCTGACGCATGGCGGGTGGCACAGGCCAATGAAGCCAGTGCCCAAGCTTGGAGAGCGCCGGATCAGGGTGCTATCGAGCAGCGTCAAGCACAGCCGCACCATGACAGTGGCATGATTGCGCCGGTGATTATCCCGGCTGCCAATCGAACTCCAGCTCAACCGATCAACTCGGCAGGCAGTCGCGAGATAGCCATGGCTAAAGATGCGCAGGCGAAAGAGGCTGCGGCTAAAGCCAAGGCTGCCGGCGAGGCTGCTGGTGAATCTGCCGGGGCAGAGAAGAGCACCGGTGAGAGCCTTGGTGAGCAGATGACTCAAGCAAGCAATCGCAAGATGGGTAGTCTGCGCAATTGGGCTCAAAATTCTGGCCTCGATAAAGGCAAGAAGAAAAAGAAAAATCCCAATGATCCGGATGATAGCGAAACGGTCTGAGGATGAGGAGAAGACCAGCTAGACAATAGATGACAATTGAAAAGAGGCGATTTGATACCAGCTATCTCGTCGCCTCTTTTCTAGAAAGGGTTTTCGCTTGGAGTTAGATAACATAGCCGTTCGTTGCCCTGACTGCGGGCTGAAGTTCATGACTAGGCAGGTGCGTGAGTTTGTCGACACCGGGCTTAGAAACAGTGAACTAAGGCAGCATGTCTATGATGTCACGCCCTGTTATGAACCCTATGCCATAGCCACTTGCCCTAGTTGCGGCAGGGCCGACTGGGCGCAGAGTTTTGAACGCACCATGGAAGACTGTGCACTTTTTCAAGCTCGCTCGACACCGCATTTGCAGTACAGGGCGGCAGCCATGCGGGCGGAAAGAAAAGATTTGAACTTTTGGGAAGCCGGTATTTTCTACCTGTATGCTGCCTGGTGTGCCGATGACGGTGGTGCCGTTCCACAAGCGAGAGAATATAGAAGGGCTGCCCTTGAGATGCTCGCTAAGGCTCTGTATGATGTTTCTTGCCCGGTCGATAGCCGTGTAGATGTCGAGTATTTGATTGGAGAACTCTATAGGCGAATCGGTATGTTTGACGCTTGTCGTAATCACTTCGCCGGCGTTATCTCGCATCTTCCCTCGTCATATGCGATCATGGCTAGAAAGCTGATGAAATTAGCCGAGAATGGACAGACAGACCTAATTCCCTTTGAAAGTTGAAAAAAGTGGAATATTAGGCAGAGGGGTGAATTATGTCCAGGGTTCATAAAGTCATAGTACTGAACAAGCCCTTTAAGCTGTGGGACTTTACGGTCCGTCAGCTATTGATGCTGGTTGTCTCCATTGCCATTTCTTTCTACATACTCTCGGCTGTACCGCAGGGTTGGAAGGTCGGCAACTTGCCTGCCAATATTTTGCTTGCCATAGTCTTCTTCTGCTTCTGTTTGCCGGCTGTCAAGTTTACCGACCTGAAGCCCATGAGCTGGTGGCGTAATCTGCTTCTTTACAAGCTTCGCCTGGTACCGACCAGTTTTATTCCAAAGCCTGAGCCTGGAAGGCTTTATCCTGATCCGACCATCCAGGAACCCAAGAAAAAGAGCGATGATTTCTACATCGGTGGGTGATTAGCCCTCTTCCGTTGTAAACTTAATTTATGGTAAGAAGCGACAGCCAGTATTCAGCTTTACGAGGAACAGGAGGACGAGGTCCTTCTGCCGGGTCCAATTCGGGCTCGTCTGGAAGAGGCTCTGGCGGACGAGGCTCAGGCGGAGGCTCTGGCGGACGAGGCTCAGGAGGAGGCTCTGGCGGCTCTAGAGGCAAGAAGCCGCCCGGTCGCGGTCGCTATGACGACGATGATGATGATGACGATTTAGACGAGGACGAAGATGAGGAAAGTTATGGTTTAGCCACGCCCTCTGTCAGTGGTAAACGATTAGCCACAACGCCGCACGCCTCTTTCCAAAATATTGTTGCCGGCTTTTATAACGGGCTGCCTGAAAAACTCAGGGAGATGCTTCCTTTTGGCGAAGAGGAAGGCGATAACCACGCCGATGATGGTCCCACAGCAGACAAGAGGGGCGCCAGCAGTTGGCAAGACGTTTGCTTTATTCATTCCATTCCGGGTGAAGACGAAGAAGAAGGTCTGGTTGTTTTATCAGACGGAAGCTTCCGCAAGTATATTTCTTGCAAAGGCATCAACGCTTTGCTCTTTGATGAGGCCGAGCGTGAGACCATGGCTCGTACCTTTGCCAACTTTGCCAACTCTTGTGAGTCTGACATTCAGATTATTATCAAGAGCCGCAACCTATCGGTCGACGAATATTTGTCTCGTTATCAGATCTTGCTCAAGACCGACAACGACTATCTCAAGTGGTATGCCGACTATACCGACAAATGGTTTCGTAAGGTACAAGACGTAACTTTCGTGCCTCAGCGCGATTTTTATGTGGTCATCAGTTATCATCCGCCCGACTGCAAAACAGGAAAGAGCTGGAGCGGTAGACGTTCAATTCAGAAGCACGAAGAATATCTCGAGATCTTGAACCGTCTCAAGAAGACTGCTGTTGAGCAGTTGCGCACATCAAACCTGAGACCGCAAGTTTTGTCGCGCAAAGAAGTGCGCAATTTGATCTATTCAGATCTCAATCCATCGCTCTATCAGAAAGATCCTGAAGCACCGCCTTCCCGCACTAATATGTCGGAAGCGTCTACTTTGGCTGGTTCGGCTATGAAGGTTACCGATGAATATGTTTGGCTGGACGGCAAATACATCGGTACCCAATATATGTTCGCCACACCCCATGAAACCTGGATGGGATGGCTGGTCGACTTGCTCACTATTTCGACTGAATACACACTCTCGCTCTTTATTCATCAATGCGATCAAGACCGGGTGAGAAAAGAACTCAAGCTCAAATACCGCATGGGTCACGTCACTTCTACGCAGTTGGCTACTCCCGACTTGGAAGGTATCGAATCGACTCGTTCGGCGGCTCAAGCCATTCAAGAGTTCTTGCGCAGTTCCAACAAAGCTTTTGATGTATCGCTCTATCTCTCTACAGCTAGTGACAGCCCAGAGCACCTGGCTCAAAATATGGATGAGATCAGGCGTGTTTTCAAAAACCGCGGCGCTCAGATGGATCGCGGTCAGATGTTGCAACTCGATCTTTGGCAATCTACTTTGGCGGTCGGCGTCGACAAAATGGCTGTTGTCCATCGTGTCATGTCGCCAATTGTCGGTACGATGTGGCCGTTCTTTACTGCCTCTTGTGGTACTCCCGATGGTGTGCCTTTCGGCTTTGCTCTTGCCTCACGCGAACCGGTTCTGCTCAATCCATTTTTTAGAGGGCAGGGCAAAGACGCGAACAATATGTTCGTAGTGGGAACCACCGGGGCGGGTAAATCTTTTGCCGTGTCGATGATGATGCTCAGACTTTTGCCGCTCGGCACGCGCTTTGTGCTCATAGATAAAACAGTAGACAAATTTGGTGCTTATCGCTTCATCACCGAACTTCTCGGCCCCGAACTTTGTGCCTATGTCGACTTGGGTCCTTCCAGCGGCTATGTCTTGAATCCCTTCGACCTCGGTCCTGAGGACAAGATGGGCGAGCCTTCCGCCGACAAAGTTTCAACTTTGCTTTCCCTGCTCGACCTAATGCTTGCCCCTGAAGGTCGCGAAGAACTATCGGTGGAAGAGAAATCTTTGCTTGATGGTCTCATTCGTCTAGCCTACATGGAAGCCAGTTTCCGCAACCAAGTACCGACCATGACTGACCTGGCTCAGGTGACGGCGCAGGCTGCCGCCAACGAAGTTGATCCTTTGCAGCGAGATCGCTTGCAGCAGTTTGCCCGAGGTCTTTCACTCTTTACTAGAACCGGTGCTTTTGGCGGTCTTGTTGATGGTCTAACCAATATTGAGACCGAAAAACTATTCATCGTATTTGATACCAGAGAAGTAAACGAACCTCGTCTTGAGCGTATAGCTGTTTTCATCTTGGCTGAATTCATCAGGCGCAAAGCTGCCGATTCTAAGGCGCGTGGACAGCGCTTTGCCGCGGTCATAGACGAGGCTGCCACACTGATGCGATTCAAGGCCGGGGCAAGACTATTGGATGACCTTTCGAGACGAGCCCGTCACTACGGTATGATGCTCGTCAGTATCACTCAGCAGTTGAAAGACTTCTTTAGGCAAGCAGAGCAAGCCGATTCGGTTGTGAAAAACTCGCACATGAAGATATTGCTCAGGCAAGACCCCAGCGACTTGCGTATGCTCAAAGATACCTTGCGTCTCACCGATGCCGAAACCGCAGCCATCGAGCAGTTTAGCCGAGACGAAGAGAAGCGCCGAGACAGCCAATGTCTGCTCATTGTCGGGGCGGTGCATGGCACGATTAGACTTGTGCCCAGCCCGATGGACTATTGGATCTGTACATCAGAACCAATACGCGATATTCCGCGTCGTTTGCAGATGATCGAAGACGTGAGAAGGCGCAATCCCAAGCTTTCGCATACCGATGCTTGTCGCCAGGCTGTCTATTACCTCGGTCTGCAACATGAGGGTTAGAGCTTGAGGTCTAGATCTTAATGGAAAAGATTTTCTCACCAGGTAAATGGTTCGTTGGTTTTTGTGCTCTTTTTGTTTGTATTTTTCTTGCCCTCAAATATGTTCATCAGGCGCGTCTTGAAGAAATGGCTAAGTTAGCCGCCGCCGATATGTTTACCTGGAGTTGGGATGGAGCCGGCGTGCAGAGCAGCTGCGAAATTACTAAAGCCAAGGTTTTGAAATCACAAGACAATGATGCCGAAGTGATGGTGGAAGGCGTTCAGAAAATTACGAAACAGGGTCAATCTTCTACAGCCGATTGCAAAGCTGTGCTTAAGATGTACCGCTCGCATAATAACTGGATGCTGGGCACGATGGAGGCACTCTAACCATGTACTGGAAGGTGCAAAAGATAGGCCCGGAACAGCTCATAAAAGCCTATGGCGTGCACATTCTTTTGGGTGTGAGTGTGATTATCAATGGCGTCTTGTTTTTGACCATGCCTAAGGGCAATAAAGTATCAAGTGAAACCAAGCAGACTATCGATGCCTTTGTTAGAGATGTGACCATGCATTTGCTTGATTCAAGTTATATCAACTGCGAAAAAAATGTTATGGAATTGCGCAAGGAACTGGCTCCCAACGTTTTTGCCGCAATGGCGCGGAGCAAAATGGTGCCGGGCACAAATAGCGAGCTTATCGGGCTTATACGCGATATGAGCGAGCGCAAGCAGGTCTGTGCGGTGCGTGTAGATAAGGTGGCCACCGGCGATCCCGACAATCGCGGTATGATTCCTGTGGAAGTACAAGGGGTTTTTGCTCTTCACTCTTCGCAGGACACCGGCGAGTCCAACTTTCGCTTTCGCTATCTCATTGGTCAACATGCTGAAACCAAAGCTTTTTTGATCGCCGACTTTCAAGATTTGTCGCCGCCGCCGCAGTAAATTAGTTGCATTTATGGGCATGACTTTGGCCCTGTGCTAAAGTCAAATTTTGTTTGAGAGTGAGAGTAAAATAGTGTTTTCAGGAATCGTTGAAGAGGTCGGTGTGGTGCTTGCTGTGGAAGACACAGGCGATGGGCGCCGCCTCAAGATAGGTGCCGAGGGAATTTTGAGCGATGCCAAGCTCGGCGAGTCTATTTCGGTATCGGGCACATGTTTGACTGTCACTGATTTTGCCGCCGACGGCGAAAAGGGCAGATGGTTCGCCGCCGAGGCAATCAATGAGACCTTGAGACGCACTCGTCTGGGCGAACTGCAGGTGGGCAGCCGGGTCAATCTAGAGAAAGCCTTGAAAGTGAGCGATAGACTTGGCGGCCATATCGTCACCGGCCATATCGACACTGTGGGCGAGGTGGCTTCCATCAAAGAAGACGGTTTTTCCTGGGAGATCACATTTAGGGCAGAGCGGGCTTTTGCCCCCTATTTCGTCGAGAAGGGTTCGGTGGCGGTGGAAGGTGTCTCGCTCACTGTGGCCTCCTGCTCTACCCCAAGCAAAGCCGATGATGAGTTTACTTTCACAGTGGCGCTCATTCCCCACACTCTGGCGGTTACAACCCTGGGTGAGCTAAAGGTGGGCAGCCGCGTCAATCTGGAAACCGACATCATTGCTCGGTATGTGATCAGGCTCACCCAGCTTAATTAAAAAGAATGCATAATAAAGAATCGCATAATATTGGTCCCATAAAGGTCCATGGGGGCTATGCTTTAGGTGTCGCTTGACATATGCGACGTCAAACCGGAGGCTAGCATGTCCGAAGTCAGATTTGACAGTGTGGAAGAAGCCATCGCCGATATTAAGGCTGGCAAGTTTGTAGTGGTCTGTGATGATGAAGGTCGCGAGAATGAAGGCGACTTGATTTGCGCCGCCGAATTAATCACCCCCGAGAAAATTAACTTTATGGCCACTGAGGCTCGGGGCTGGATTTGTTTATCGATTACCCCTGAAAGAGCAAAAGAACTCGACTTGCCCCTCATGGTTGAGCGCAACACCGAATCTCAGAGCACGGCCTTCACCATCACTGTCGACGCTGATACTAGATTTGGTGTCACAACCGGCATCAGCGCCTTCGACCGTTCCACAACCATCAAAGTTTGTGTCGACGAAATGTCTAAGCCCGAAGACCTGAGACGCCCCGGTCATATATCGCCCTTAGTGGCTAAGGCAGGCGGTGTCTTGCAGCGCGCCGGTCACACCGAAGCAGCTGTCGACATGGCTCGCATGGCTGGTCTCAAGAGCGCCGGGGTTATTTGCGAGATTATGAACGCCGACGGCACCATGTCGCGTGTGCCGCAATTGCGCGAGTTTGCCGACAAGCACGGCCTGAAGTTTATCAATATTGCCCAGCTCATCTCTTATCGCCTAGGCAAAGAGCGTTTTGTCGTCAGAGAAGCTGAATGCACATTGCCTTCCGCCTATGGTGAATTTAAGCTCTATGCTTATCGCAATACGCTTGACGGGCAGGAACACTTGGCTGTGGTCAAAGGTGATGTCGCAGGCAAGGAAGATGTGGTCATTCGTGTGCACTCAGAATGTCTCACCGGCGATGTCTTCGCCAGTTTGCGCTGTGACTGTGGTCCCCAATTAGAAGCAGCCATGGCTCTTATAGCCAAAGAAGAAACCGGTGTCTTGGTTTATTTGCGCCAGGAAGGCAGAGGCATTGGGCTGCTCAATAAGATCAAAGCCTATGCTCTGCAAGAAACCGGCAAGGACACAGTGCAGGCTAACGAAGCCCTGGGCTTTAAGCCAGATCTGCGTGACTATGGCGTCGGTGCTCAGATTCTTTGTGATTTGGGCTTGACCTCGGTGCGTATCGTCACCAACAATCCAAGAAAAATTGTCGGCTTGGAAGGCTATGGCTTGAAAGTTACTGGTCGGGTGATGATGCCGCCGGCTTGCAACAGTCACAACATGAACTATCTGCTCACCAAGAAAGAAAAGCTAGGGCACTGGCTTGAGCTTGGTGAAGCGGTAAAAGAGAAGACCACAAAAGGAGAGTTAAATGTCTAAGGGTCAACCTGAAGTAATCGAAGGCAGATTGATTGCCACCGGTTTGAAGTTTGCCGTGGTAGTCAGCCGCTTCAACGATTTCATCACCAAGGAATTGCTCTCCGGTGCCACCGAATCGCTCAAAAGACACGGTGCCGACCTTTCATCAGTTGAGATTATGTGGTGCCCTGGTGCCTTCGAAATACCGCTCGTGGTCAAGCATGCCGCCCAGAGCGGTCGCTATGATGCCGTCATCGCTCTCGGTGCTGTAATTCGCGGCGCCACCGCCCATTTTGATTATGTGGCTTCTCATAGTTCTTCCGGTCTATCTAGTGTCGCTCTTGAGACCGGCATACCGGTTATAAACGGAATTTTGACCGTGGACAGTATTGAACAGGCTATTGAAAGAGCCGGCACCAAAGCCGGTAATAAAGGCGCCGAAGCAGCTGTGGCAGCCATTGAGATGGCTAATTTGATCTCGGCGGTTAAGTCGCAAGCGGCAGCTAAATCTTAGCTCTGCGGTCTAGCAGGTGTATAAGTCTCAGTCGACCTGGCTTTTAGCCAGGTCTTCTTTGCTTAGTGGGAAGTCTTTGAGAAACTTCTCAATTAGCCCGGCAATTCTAAAGACCTGCAGCATATTGCCTTCCACAGTTACTTCTTTCATCAGTAAGGCTCTAGAAAGATGTATCTTCTTTTGAATGAGACCGGCTAGGGTCATGCCGCTGAAGTGAAAACAAACATCTGGTCTATCGAAGGCTGGGTCAATAACTGTCAGCATTGCTTCGTTTTCGCTATTTGGTTTGACCTTGAGCATCCAGCCCGGAAAGCTTGATGCCCTGAGCTTAAAGCCGATTTTGTGACCATTGATCTTGGCGTGTTTCAAGGCCCCTTGGGCGAGCTTTTCAGGCACGAATTCTTCGAAATAAAAGCGTGCCACCTTTTCAGAATAGTCTACAGTTGTTTCTTGTGGCTGGCTTTGCGGCTCGCCCCAGTGCATCGACTCGGCATAGTCGATAAGTTTGCTTAGATAATCTTTGTCGGCCACCACCGGCAATAATTGATAGCGCCCGCTTACTTCAAAAAGATTGCGGGTCTTTACTTGCACATCATCAATCAGCATTTTGCGCAAAGTACTTGGCAAATTTAAATCATCGGGATCTTTCGCTTCGATTTCTTCTGCTTGCAGAACTGTCGCTAAGTGGCTCAGCCACTCGCGATTGAGTGAGGCCTGGGTTGATACCAGATTGCAGATACGGGGGCGACTTTCGTCTTCTAGTAAGCGCAAGAAAGTATTGACGGCATGATCAATTGGTAGAAACCAGAGAGTGGAATCCGGATTGTAAGCCAGTTTGAGCGGACCCTTGCCTTTTAATGGTTTGCTGTTTTGTTCTTTCAGTTCACGCAAAAGTGAATAGATGCCGGCAATGCGACTAGTGCTGCCGTCTTTTGTATCGCCGGAAAGCATGGGAAGTCTCACCATATACCAAACAGATTCACTGCCCGATAGACTTTCTAAAAGACGCTGCTCATATTGCTGGCAGGTGTTTTCCCATTGGCTTTGGGGTTTGCGCCTGCCAAATTCAAGTTCTTCCGGCACCACACCATCTTTTTGAATACCGCCCCAAAGCGATGAAACAATAAAAATAGGCGTGTCTTTATGACTGCGGGTCAAGGCTTTTAGGTCACCGCCGGTCCAGGGGGCACGCGCCCCTCTTGCTTCATCAAAGTTGGGCGGTAGGGCACTGAATATGATGGCATCATATTTCTGATTCTTGCCTTCCGGGCTCTTTTTGTTCTCAGGACCTTCGACCACCTTGAGGCGGTCTTGAAAAGCGCGGGCTTTTTCTTTGCCGCCAAGGGCTAGGTCGAGCAAGCTGCGAGCCTGGGTTGTCAAATCTAAGGGCGATAGGCTCAGTATATTGAGCGAAGATTTGGAAGCGAAATGGACATGCCAGCCCTTCATGACAAGAGCTGCGGCGATGGCACCGTTGAAAGAAGTAACCGGTCCCCAGATATAGGCTGTTTTGTGGGTCATTTGGGCAGTATTTCGCTGAAATTCATCTCGTCTTCGACCAGGCAGGTGCCGGCTAAGGCATCGCCAAGTCTCATACTATCTTCCCTGGCGTAACTGCGGTAGGCTTCAAGCGGAACTATTACCAATACGTAAACAGAAAGAACTGCTTTCAAGACCTCTTTCACTGTCACCACGGCAGTAGTCAAGCTGACGTGAATTTCAAATAAATGCAAGAGGCGTTCTGTAACTTGCAAGAGCAAGAGGGGTCCCAGATAAATGAGATTACGCACCAGAACCTGTTGCAAGGTTGGGCCTTCGCCGGTGGCCATGTTTACTACTCGCAAGCCCATGAGGTTTTTGCCCAGACCCCTGCCGCCATAAAAGAAGTCTCTAAAACAGAGGACTAAGGGAATGACAAGTTGGTTGGTGAGTATGGTCTGCATGGGAATGAAGCCGGCCACCAGTGAAATTATGTAGGCGGCACCAAAGTCTATGCCCAGCGCCACCAATCTCTTGCCTGGCTCTATGCGGCTTGGTTCAACAACAGCGCCCTGCTGCTTTTCGGCGATATATTGATTGATTTTGTCTAGAAAGTTGCCGCTTTGACCACTTGAGGGCGATTTTCTTTGTCCGCTTTGTCTCTTGCTTGGCCTAGATTTAGACCTTTGACGGGCAGAGGGGCTTTGTTCTTCCTCAAAATCGTCGTCGTCGTCGTCATCTTGATATTGATTGCGATTTGCCTGGCGCGGCGGCGGCCGTCTTGAAGAACGGGCATAGGGCTCGTCGTCGTTTTGAGATCTTGACATTCGTTGTCCCGGCAGCAAGCTTACTTTCCAATAATAAACTAAAACCTAGAGTAGAGATAGCCGGGTCTTATTAAGAGTAAATGAGTATCTGCACCCCTTGGCGCTTAAGCCGACTAACATTTGAGTGTTAAGAACTTAGCTTTGGCTCGGGAGAATTTGACGTGGAAGATAGAGTAACTGTAATCGTCGACGGTTTGAGAACACCCTTTGGAAAGCTGGGTGGCTCGCTTGCTTCTTTGAGCGCCGTCAAGTTGGCTACACCTCTGATCAAAGAGATTGTCGAACGCAATAAAGTCAATCCTGAGACAATCGATGAAGTGATTGTCGGTCAAGTTATTCAAGCCGGCAGTGGTCAAGTTCCCTCTCGTCAGGCTTTGCTTGCCGCCGGTCTGCCTAAGACCACCGAGTCGACCACGGTCAACAAAGTTTGTGCCTCTGGCATGCGTGCCGTGACTCTGGCCGATTTGCGCATTAGAGCCAATGACGCCGAGATAATTCTTGCCGGCGGTATGGAGTCTATGAGTCAGGCTCCTTACATTGTGGAAGCTAATTCGGCTCGTTTCGGTAAGCGCATGGGCCATGTCGCCTTTCAAGACGCCATGCTGGTGGACGGTCTAGAGTGTCCTGTGAGCGGCGTGCACATGGCTGTGCACGGTGCCAAGGTGGCGGAAGAGTTTGGCATCACAAGAGAAGAGCAAGATCAGTGGGCGGTGCGCAGCCACAAGAAAGCAGTAGAAGCCCATGAAAGTGGTGCTTTTGCCAAAGAAATCTACAAAATGGAAATACCGGCCGGTAAAGGTCAGACCAAGCTAGTCGACCGCGATGAATCGCCCCGCGCCGATACTTCTATGGAAGCTCTCGCTAAGCTGAAGCCGGTTTTCTATGACAAAGGTTCTATCACCGCCGGTAATGCCCCTGGTGTTAATGATGGTGCTTGCATGCTGCTCGTCATGAGCGCCGGCAAAGCCAAAGAGCTTGGTCTCAAGCCCCTGGCAAAAATTGTCAGCCATGCTTCAATCGGGCAAGATGTGCCTTACTTAGCCACTGTGCCTGCTCTTGCCACCGAGAAAGCTTTGAAGAAAGCCGGGCTTTCTGTAAAAGATTTGGAACTGATGGAAATTAACGAAGCATTCGCTGCCGTAGCTCTGAAGTCAATCAAAATGCTCGGTATCGATCCTGAGAAAGTAAACGTGAACGGCGGCGCCATCGCCCTCGGTCATCCGATTGGTGCCAGTGGTGCTCGTATACTTCTTAGTCTGGCCCGCACTATGGAAGCTCGTGGCGCTAAATTGGGAGCCGCCGCCATTTGCTCTGGTACAGCCCAAGGCGATTGCGTCATTCTCAGCCGCGAAGGCCTAGATTAACGTCTAAATTAACGTCTAGACTAACGTCTAAATTAAGGAATAAAGCGGAGTGTCAGTAAGAGAGCGCATTGTCGAGCTGGCTAAGCTCATCGAGCACCATCGTTTTCTCTATTATGTCGAACAGCCTGAAATCACCGATTTAGAATTCGACAAACTCTTTAGAGAGTTGCAAGCCTTAGAAAGCGAGCACCCTGAGTATGCCAGCCCCGACAGCCCCACCCAAAAGGTAGGGGCCAAGCCCAGCACCGACTTCAAAGAAGTAGTGCACAAGATACCCATGCTCAGCTTGGCCAACGCCATGGGGCAGGAAGATCTTGTGCACTGGCAAGAGCGCCTGGCTCGGGCTCTGGCTGACGACCAAGCCCTGGAAAGCCTCAAATATGTCAGTGAGCACAAAATAGATGGCTTATCTGTGGCGCTTTCTTATTTAAACGGCGACTTTGTCCAAGGTGCCACCAGGGGCAATGGCGAAGTAGGCGAAGATGTCACCCTCAACCTTAAGACTGTTTCCGGCTTGCCTCGCCGCCTCAAGCCGGTGGCTCTCTATAAGGACGGCACGGTCAAGGCGCCTCCTGCCCAAGGTGGCGATTTTGAGCTTTATACACCCGCCAAGGTCGAGGTGCGCGGCGAAGTTTATATGCCCGTTTCAAGCTTTGCCAGGCTCAATGCCGCCTTAGAAGAAGAAGGGCAGCCGCTTTTTGCCAATCCGCGCAATGCCGCTTCTGGTTCGCTGCGCCAGAAAGATCCAAATCGCACCGCTAAGCGCAAACTAGCTGTCTGGACTTACTTCCTCTATATTTTGGACGAGGGCGTCAAACAACCCGATAGTCATTTTGAGAACCTGGCTTTGCTCGAAGCCATGGGCTTTCCGGTTGAGCCGAATCGCACTTGCACCGATGCTCATGGCTTGATGGACTTTGTCATTAAATGGCAAGATGCTCGGCACAAGCTTGATTATCAAACCGATGGCGTGGTCATCAAGTTAGACGATCGCAAACTTTGGGACTTGCTTGGCAATACCAGTCATTCGCCGCGCTGGGCTATTGCTTATAAATATCCACCAGAAGAAGCCGAGACCGTTATTGAGTCGGTGCAGTTCGATGTCGGTCGCACCGGAGCGGTCACTCCGGTTGCCTGTCTGTCCCCGGTCAAGCTGGCCGGTACCACGGTGAAACGCGCCACTCTGCATAACAAAGACCAAATTGAAAGACTTGATATAAGGCTTGGCGATACCGTAGTGGTGCGCAAAGCCGGTGAGATTATTCCCGAAGTAGTATGCGTCAAATTTGAGAAACGCCCTTCTGAAAGCGAGCCTTTTCACTATCCAGAGCGCTGCCCGGCCTGCGACAGCCAACTTGTGCGCATCAAAGAAGAAGTGGTTTATCGCTGTTTGAATGTCTATGGCTGCCCAGCCCAGCGCCTCAGGCGGTTGATTCATTTTGTCGGCAAAGAAGCCATGAATATAGACGGTGTCGGTGAGATGCTCATCGGTGAGTTATTCGAGCGCGGTATGGTCAAGACACCGGCCGACTTTTACAGGATGACAATCGATGATTTGCGCTCTTTGCCCAAGAAAGGCGAAAAGTCTGCCGAGAATGCCATAAAGGCAATCGAGGCTTCTAAGAATAGACCTTTGGCGGCGCTCTTGTTTGGTCTTGGCATCAGGCATGTGGGCGCTTCGGTGGCTGAGTTAATCGCTGGTCGTTTTCATTCTATGCAGGCAATCAGCCAGGCCGGCAGTGAAGAGATTGCCGCTATTGATGGTGTCGGTCCGGTTATTTCGCAAAATGTAATTGAGTATTTTGCCGAGCCGGAAAACCAGAGCATCATCTGCGAGTTGAAAGAACTCGGGGTGAAAATGGAAGATGAAGGCGGCGGCCCTGAACTACCTCAGTTCCTAGCCGGACTGACTTTTGTTATTACCGGCACCTTGGTAAACATGGAGCGCACCGAAGCTGAGAAGGCCGTCAAAGCTAGAGGCGGTAAAGCCTCATCTTCGGTATCCAAAAAGACCGATGTGGTGGTGGCGGGACCGGGGGCCGGCTCTAAATTGGCTAAAGCGCAGGAACTTGGTATAAAGGTTATTGACGAAGCCCGCTTTCTGGAAATTTTGCAAAATGAAGAAAGACCAAGCTAGAACATACAAGCGGGCTATTGCTTTAGCCTCCGGTCTGCTTTTGCAGATTGGAATGCAGCCGGTTTTACTGGCTGGTCCGGCTCTAGCCCCCGCACTGGCTAAGGTCTCAGGCAAAAATACAAAAGACCCGGCCGATAAGAACACAAAGCTGGGCAAGAAGCTTTATGAGAAAGGCGATTATGACGGCGCCCTCGATGCCCTTTTGCAGGCCAGTTATTTTGCCCGAAATGGCTACAATCCAGAAGCCTTCTATTATTTGGGCTTGACCTATTTTGCTAAAGGGCAAGACCAGAAAGCAGTCGATGCCCTCACCAAGCACTGCGAGCAGTCTATCGAGAAGACTGGGCGCGGTCATTTGGCTTTGGCCCGCTGTTATACACGCATGAAAAACTATAGAAAAGCTCAGGAAGAAATTGGTCTGGCTTTTCGCGACACCGAGTTTATGGATCCGCTTACCCGCGAGATTCATCTGGCCAATGGCATAAATGAAGACAGCGCCGGTCATCTCAATGCTGCTTTGAGTTCTTACCGCGAAGCTTTAGGTCAGTACCAACGCGATTGGGATAACTATGAAGCCTGGATTAGATACAGCGAATGTCTGATGAAAATGAAGGAATGGGTAAAAGCCCATACTTCTCTGCAAGACATGGTCAAAACGCGAAATCCGCTTATTGGCATTAAGTATGAAAGAGTCTATCTCGATATCGGTATCTGTCTTTTGACCAAGGGCAATCACCAGGGCGCTATCGAGGCTTGGCACCGTGCCCTCGAGTATGATCCCAATAATAGAGAAGTACACTTGCAATTAGCCATGCTCTTCGAGTCGGAGCGGCATCTTAGCTCGGCTATGAATGAGTACAAGCGATTTGTCGCTTGCTGCGGCGATGAAGATAAAGAGCGAGTCAGACAAGTTGAACAGCGCATTGCCACTATCGAGCACAAACTTGCCTCTGAAGCCCCGCCTGCGCCGGTGCAGATGCAATATAACCAAGAGACCAGTCGCCCGCAGCCGACAGAAGAACCGCCAAAGAATATGCCGACAGATCCTGGCTTTTAATTGAGAGTTCTAGTTAGAGCATCTAACTGGCATAGAGTCTGCATCTAGATTTAGAGAGGAAAATTCATTGAAAATTTTAGTACTGAGCACCAGTCTCAATCCTGAAAGCAAAAGCAGAGAGATGGCGGGCTCGGTGAAGGCATATTTAGAATCGTCTTTGAGCAAAGACGATTCTCTTCAATTTGTCGACATGCGTGATTATCCCTTGCCTCTCTGTGATGGTGGTGCCGCCTATGGTGACACCAATGTGAAACAGCTCGGTGCCATGATTGCCGAAAGCACCCTTATCTTGGTGGCTTTCCCGGTCTACAACTATTCGTTTTCGGCGGTCTTGAAGAACTTGATCGAACTTACCGGCAAGGCCTGGGAAAACAAAATTGTCGGTATGCTCTGTGCTGCCGGCGGAAAATCCAGCTATATGTCGGCCATGGGTTTAGCTAATTCGCTCATGCTTGATTTTCGCACCATGATCGTGCCCCGTTTTGTCTATACCGATGGTGACATCAATGAGCCCAAGATACAAGCGCGCTTGTGCGAGCTTGCCGATGAAAGTCTGCGCATGGCTAGGGCTTTGCAGAAAAATTGACTAAAGTGATTTCTTCTTGACAAAGCTTGGCGGTGGTACGAAAGCCGGCGGTGGCAAGGGCACTGGCTTATAGCCCATCAGTCTGGTTTCCACTCCGGCACCTTTGGCTTTCACTAGACAGCCGGTGCGCTTCGAAAAATAAGCTTCAATTTGATCGGCATCTGAAAGGGGAAAAGTGGTGAGCCAGCCCCTTACCGGTTCACCGTCTATGGTGGTATCAGGCAGCCTTTTGGCTTTAGAACTCTCATACATGGCTTCATCATAAATACCCACACCCAGATTGGTCAGGTCTTTCTCTTCGTAAGTTTTTTCTTGTTCGTTGATGATATATTTTTTGCCGGTCAAATAATTGAGGATAGTGACTCTATCTACGTTGACCACTACTTCTTCGACCTTGGTTTGACCGAGTGTATTGTGCACTTGTTGCGAAAACTGCACCAGATTGGCCAGTTCTTTTATGCGCATATGACCTTCGCCGTCACAAGAAAGCATGACCGTGCCCGCACCCTTGGTCGATTTGGTTTCAAAAAGAGCCTGATAAGCTGTGGTCGGATAACTGCTCTTTAGTTCGCGAGAAAACTTAGGATCGGCTTGACGCGAAACGGCGCTGAAGCCGTAGACGCCCAGAACAAAGGCAATACAGATAACTAATGGTACCGCTCTGGAAGCCTGGTCGGACATGCCCCTGTCACTCCTATCTTCTAATGACGCGCTTAGGCATTTTGACATGCTTAGGCACTATAGATGCATTTACTTTACCCAGAGTTTCTTCCAGATTTTTGTCTATCTTGAGGGGGCTGCAACCTGTGATCGCCAATACTTCGCTGCCTAGCTTGCGCAAATAAATATACTCTTTCACGGGGGCGCCTTCCAAAAGTCCGTCCAGCTCTAGATAATAGCCGGGACCGGTGCTCGTCGTTATCTGTTTGCGATGGATAAGCTTGCTTTCTTCCAGTTTGGCTAGGTTTTCCTTTTCGAAAGCCTTGGCTTTGGCTTCGTTTAGCCTGCCCTTTTTGAGTTCGAAAAAAATAGTTTTTTGGCGCTCTTGATAGGGTTGCACCAAAATATCGTTTGGTAGAAAGGGGTTGCGGGTGAGATTCCAGCCATCGGGAATTTCATATTGAAAACGCCCTGAAAGGTCAATAAGCTTTGCCCATTTTGGTTCGCTCTTGGTGTTTTCTGCCGCTTTTGCCTTTTTGCTCTCTGCGTTATCTTGATTACTTGGCTCAGATGGCTCTGTTTGCTGCGGCGCCTCGGCGTCTTCAATTTGAGCCAATGCTTTTGAGCTGAAAAGCGAAGTGCTGAAATTAATAAAAGCCAGCAAAGTAAAGAGCAAGATTAAGGGCAATTTTCGCCCAGGCAACAGGTTAAATCTTCTCGCTTTTTCCTTACTCATCTCTTCTAATTCCGCGAATTTGTCGGTTGCTATCCCAGGAAAAGCCCTTGGGATAAGGAGGCTTTCCTGCCACCTCACTTTTAACATACTAAAGGCAGATTCAGCACATATGGCAAAGGCGGACTAAAATTGGGTAAGTTGTCATTATGCCAAGTTGTTGGTCGGTGCCCTTTTTTGAGGCGATTATGGTCGAAGCAGAGCAAACAGCAGAGCAAACAAAAGTACCATCAACAGAAGTTGTTGATGTTGCCGCCAGCGGCATTAATGTGGTCAATCTGGTCAAGTCTTACAAGGGCGGCAAGGTACGCGCTCTAGATGGTGTTTCACTATCGATTAAGCCGGGTGAGGCCCTCGGTCTGGTTGGTCCGAACGGGGCTGGCAAGACCACTCTGATTGGCTGCATGATGGGTTTCTTGCGCTATCAGTCAGGTGAGATTACCATCGACGGCTTGGCGCCGGACGATTTGGTCACTAGAGCCATGGTCGGTTATCTGCCTGAGCGTCTCACCTTTGACCGTTGGATGACCGGGCGCGATTTTTTACATTTTCACCACGAACTCTGTGGTCGTCCTGAAAAGCTGCGCCTGCATGAATGCGAAGAACTGCTCAGGAAAGTAGAGTTAGACCCGGCCGCTTGGTCTATGGCTGTTAGAAAATACTCGCGCGGCATGCTGCAACGGCTTGGCTTTGCTCAGGCTTTAGTGAACAAACCGCGTTATCTTTTGCTTGATGAACCAGCCTCTGGCATGGACCCCCATGGGGTCTTAGTGGTGCAGAGTTTATTGCGGGGTTTGCGTCAAGACGGACTCACCTTTTTGCTCAATTCGCATCAACTCGACCAAATTGAGCGCAGCTGCGACCGCGTTATTTTCATTCAGAAAGGCAAAGTAGTCAGAGAAGAAAATCTGCGTACCCGCGAAGAGTCTGTGCCTCGCACCATGTGTATCTCTTGGTTGGGTTATAGCGATGAAGTTTTGGTGGACAGCGCCCTAGTCAGTAAGATTGCCACCGAACTTGGGGCCACTCTTGAGCAGTTTAGCCAGACCGAAGCCAATGCTTCAATCACGGTGGGCAGTGAAGCCGAATGCGCCAGACTAATCAAAACTATGGTGGAAGCCGGAATCCCAGTGACGCGAGTTGTACCCGAGCTATCTCGTTTGCAAAAGGCCTTTGTCGACGAGATGAGTAAAGGAGGGGCAAAGTGAATCGAGCTATCTGTGTAAATACCTGGAGGCAGTTCAAGTCGAATAATGTTCGCTTGATCTTACTGACTCTAATGATCTTGCTGCCTTTAGGCGGCACGACTCTTATGCGTTGCAATGCTTCGGTGGCGGTTGACGATGCTTGTTTATCGCCTCCATTTATAGCCACTCTCTTTACTTTGCTCTGGGGTATCGGCGTCATTGGTTGTGAGCGGCAACATGGCACCATATCGCTTGTCTTGTCTCGTCCAGTCTCGATAAGCCGCTATGTTTTCAGCAAGTGGTTGGCTGTTTCGATTGCAGCATCGATATGTTCTGTACAGGCTTTGCTAATCGAGCAGTTCGTTTCTGTGGTGCTCTCACCCTCACTTATGTTCAACACAGAGTTTGTCGCCAATGGGTTGGAGCGGGTTTTATTGTGTTTCAGTACAGCTAGTGTCTTGATTTTCTTTTCGTCTTTGGTGACAGGCATAAAGGACTTGGCCTTGATTGCCGGTGTATTATTTGCCGGACAGCTAGTGCGCAGCTTCTTTGAACCACTCACTTACAATTCTGGGCATTTTTTGGGTTTGTCCCAAGTGCCAAGCTTCATAATCAATTTTTATAAGGCTTGTGCCGATGCTTATTGTGTCTTTCTCTATCCCAATATACCGGTGGCCGATATCCTCAACGGTAGTGCCGAGTTCTTCACATATCTAATCAACTATACTTGCGTCATTACAGTCTCTCTGTCGATGGCGATCTTCTTCTTGTCTCGCAAGGAGTACTCTTATGCCCATGAATAAAGACTATAAGGGTACTCGCTCTCAGCCTCGTGCACTTTATTTGGTGGCGCTTGTTTCATTTGGCTTGGCTGCCTTCTTTTGTTTAGATAAGCAGTTTTCACTGCATCTGACTTATGATCTAAGCTCGCCATTTAGACGAAAGCCGCCTTTGCAATGGCGCACCCGCAGTGAAGCTCTTAGTGAATGTGCCAGAGTGAAGAAACCCATACTTTATGTGCTCATCCAAAAGGGAGAACCTTTTGCCTACAGGCTGGAATCAGAGGGACTCTCTAGTCCCGATGTCAGCGCCTATATCAATGAAAACTTCCTGCCGGTGCGGGTGGAAATGCCTTCCGGTTACTCCAATGAAGCGACTGAAAGGAGACTAGGCGAAGGATTTTGGGGCTTCACCGACCAGCTCGGCTCAAGAAGACAAACTGGACTTTTTGTGGTGCCTTACAAACTGGCCCGGGCTAGGAGCGATGAAATATCATCCAGTGCTAATTTGGCAGAACTTGGTCGCAATCGAAATTCCGATTTTCACAATCAGGTTTATGGTGATGGTTATGAGTATGTTTATGGCGAGGAAGATTACCGCTATTCTGGTTTTCGTGGCAGTCCTGTCACAAGAAGGGCGCCTTACTTAAACTCTTATCGCGATATACCAGACTTGATGAGATATCTTTATCTGGCACGCAGCTGGCATACTCTCAAGCCCACCAGGGGAGATGTTAAATGGCTTTCGCACGAGGTTTTGAAAGAACCCAATCAAGGCGACAAGCCAAGACTTTTGGTGATGGTTAAAGATTGCGGCAGCGCCAGCGATAGCTTTAGACTTTCTTGTTTGCTCAACCCAGATGTACGAAGTCTTATCGAAAGTGATTACAGACCGGTCTTTGTTGAGTTCCATCCCTATGAGCCCGAGAAAGATAAGTCTATTCAGTATCTGAAAGAACAGTACGACTTGCGCGCTGAACACGATCTGCCTGCTGTAATCAAGGTGGATAATGAGGGCCGCAGCAATATTCTCAGAGGCAGTATCTATAAAGATAGCCTCATTGATTTTCTTAAGTCGCATGAAGTTCAAAAGACGCAGAGCCAGTAATTTCATTTAGAGTCAAAGTCACCAAATAGAAAGAGTAAAGCATGAAAATTTGTCTTGGCGGCGTCACCGGCTGGACCGGTAGCGCAGTTGCCGAAGCTATTGTGAAAGCCGATGGGCTTGACCTAACGGCAGCACTTTCGCGAAGCAAGGGCGGCAGTGTCATCGAAATAGCCGGGGCTACCGTGCCTGTTTTCGCTCAGTTAGAGACAGCTTTGCAAGAGAGGTCATTCGATGTTTATGTCGACTACACCAGCGCTCAAGCTGTTTATGCCAATGTCAAATTGGCTTTAGAGCACGGCATTTTCGTAGTAGTGGGCAGTTCGGGATTAAGCGAAGCCCAATATAAAGAGTTGGAGGCTCTTGCTCTCTCTAAGCAAGTGGGCATTATTGCCTGCGGCAACTTTTCCATTACCGCCGCCCTCGCTATTCATTTTTCGCTTTTGGCGGCTCGCTATCTGCCCAATCGCGAGATTATCGACTATGCCTCGGCGGCCAAGTCTGATGCCCCGAGCGGCACCACAAGAGAGTTGGCTGAGAGACTGGCTGCCGCACCCTGTGATGCCGAGGCTCTATCGGTGCAAGATCAAACTTCGCCCGGGCGTGGTGCCGATATTGCCGGCACAAGGGTCCATTCACTGCGTTTGCCTGGTTATACTCTGGCTTTTGATGCTGTCTTTTCCAACCCGGAAGAGCGGCTGGTCATCAGTCATGCCGCCGGCAAAAGCGCAGCCCCTTATGTGGACGGAACCTTGCTTGCTATTAGCAAAGTGCAGCAACAAAAGGGGCTTTGCCGGGGTATGGACAAATTACTTTTTCAGTAATTATTTGCCGGTGTACTGAGGTGTACGCTTTTCTATAAAGGCTTTCACGCCTTCGGCGAAGTCATCGGAGCGTCCGGCAATTTCTTGCAGAGAAGCTTCGTACTCTAAGAGTTCTTCTAGATCGTGGAAGATCGCTTTGTTGACTGCCCGTTTGGTCAGCCCAAAAGCTTTACTTGGGCCGGCAGCTAGTTTCTCAGCCAGGGCTATCGCTTCTTTCATCAAGTCTTCTTCAGCCACTACTTTGTTTGCCACGCCGAGATTGAAAGCTTCTTGAGCTGAGAGTTTATCGGCTGAAAGCATTAGTTCAAATGCCTTGGTGGCACCCACTAGACGAGGCAAGATAAAGGTCGCTCCCGAGTCGGGAATGAGACCAACTTTGGTGAAAGACTGAATGAAATTGGTCTTTTCTGTGACGATGCGGAAGTCGCAGGCGAAGGCAACTGAGGCTCCGGCACCGGCGGCGACACCATTGACGGCGGCGATTATGGGCTTTTCCATGCGTCTAAGTTTGATCACTATCGGGTTGTAGCGTCTTCTGATGCTGTCGCCCAGAGAGGGGCGCTGACCCATTTCTTGGGCGATGGAACGACTTTGCAGGTCTTGACCCGAGCAAAAACCGCGTCCGGCGCCGGTGACCACTATCGCTCTTACTTCTTTGTCTTTTTCCATCTCTTTGAGAGCATCTTGCAATTGAAAAGTAAGCTCGTCATTGAAAGCGTTCAATTTGTCGGGACGGTTCAAGGTGATTATACCGACGCCGTTTTTCTTTTCGGTCAAGAGAATTTTTTCGTTGTCGCTGGACATTTTTTAGATCCTGTATAAGTGTGCGAATTTGTACGAGATAAAGACTGAATCAGCGTCCGGTGAACACTGCTTTGCGCTTTTCTAGAAAAGCCTTCATGCCTTCTTTCTGGTCTTCTGATGAGAAAAGCATATAAAAGTTCTTGCGCTCAAAGTTGAGACCTTCGGCCAAGGTGCCGTCAAATGCTTTCAGCACCGACTCTTTCGCTAGTCTTACAGCAATCGGTGATTTGGCGGCGATTTCTTTTGCTAGATTTTTTGCTTCTTCTAGGTATAGTTCCACCGGTACTACTTTATTGACCAGTCCCAGTTCATGTGCTTCTTTGGCGGTGAAGGGGCGTCCGGTCAGAACCAATTCCATGGCTTTGTATTTGCCGAGCACATGGGTCAGTCTCTGGGTGCCGCCGGCACCGGGTATTACTCCAATATTGATTTCGGGCTGACCAAATTGAGCGGTCTCTGAGGCGATGATAATGTCGCACATCATCGAGAGTTCGCAGCCGCCGCCCAGGGCAAAGCCGCTCACTGCAGCAATGATTGGTTTCTTGATTTCTTTTATCTTGTCCCAGGTGGCGAGGCGGTCTTTGAGCATCATCGAAACAGTAGTTTCGTCGCACATTTCTTTGATGTCGGCACCGGCGGCAAAGGCTCTTTCTGAGCCGGTTATGACTATCGCTCTTACTGATTCGTCGGCGTCGAATTCGGCCAGTGCCGCCACCAGTTCGGTCATCAGCTCGTGGTTGAGAGCGTTCAGAACCGTAGGGCGGTTCAAGGTGGCTATACCTATATAACAATTCAAAGAAGAGGGAGAGCCTGCTTCTTCTTTTGAGGTCAGTATGTTCTTGTAAGTCATTGTCATCACCATGGTTATCTATGTTCTCTTAAATTGAAGTGAGTCATCAAAACTTGTGTCCGCAGTTACCGCAAAATCCGAAATCTTCAGGCATCTGGGCGTGGCAGCCGGGACAGCTTTTGCTGGCGCTTGCTTCCGGCGCCGCTGCCGCCTGTCTGATTTTCTTGTAGTCCATCTCTTGTTTGTTTCTGAATGAATGCAAACCTTCTGCTGTTTCGAAATGTCCGGCATGCAAGGTCAGCCAGTCTCTGGCATGGCCGATGGTCATCGACCAAGAGAAATCACGCCAAAAATTGAGCTGCTGCTTGGTATAGCGAGTGCATTCGGGTAGCTTGTTGTAGAGCTTTTCAGCTAGGTCTGCTACGGCTGCGTCAAGCATCGAATATGGTACTACCTGATTGACCAGTCCCCAGTCTAGGGCAGTATAGGCATCGATAGGCTCGCAAAGCAGAAGCATTTCGCGGGCTCTTCTGTCACCTATGATCATAGGCAGCCATTGGGTGGCACCGCCGGCGGCGACGCTGCCTCTAGCGGCACCCACTTGTCTTATCACCACGTGGTCGGCCGCTACCGCTAAGTCACAAGCCATATTCAGCTCATTGCCTCCGCCTACGGTCATACCATTCAAGCGGGCGATAGTGGGTTTACCGATATTGCGCAGGCGGTCATGCATTTCGATAAACTGATACATCCACTTGTGGTAGTTGTTCGGCTTTTTCAAAATGTATTCTTCTTGCTCTTTCAGGTCGGCACCGGTGCAGAAGGCTTTGTCTCCGGCACCGGTGATGACCACGACGGCAATGGCGTCGTCGGCTGCAGCATCCATATAGGCTGTACCCAGCTCTTTGAGAGTGAGGGTGTCGAAGCAGTTGAGCACATCCGGTCGGTTGATGGTCACTGTCGCCACATAACCGACCTTGCTATAAATAATGCGTTTGAAGCCGTATGCTTCCGGAGCCATTCCGGTAAATACGGCTTCGTGTGAATGTGCCATGAAAAGCTCCTTATGAGAAGAAAATTAGACCGCAGCCGGTACTTTTTCTTCGATTACTACAGATGCAAACATCATGTGCACGATTTCTTTAGCAAAACCCATGAGATTTTTCGCTGCTGCTCTGCCTTCCGGCGAAGCCATGGCGCTATCGAGGGCGGCTTGGTCTTCGAAATAAAGCTCAGCCATCATATAAAAATCGTTGCTGGGCATGGGCGAGCCGGTCACTCTTGAGACTTCTGCTTTCTTCAAACCGGGCATTTTCATAGCCAGGGGAATATGTGAGTTGAAGTAATTGTCATCGAAGGCAGCTGCGTCTTGCGGCATTTTATAAAGAGCGATGAGCTTAACCATTTTTATCTCCTTGGTGCTTACGTTTATCAATAACTCTCACCGCTTTGCCTTCGCTTCGCGGTATCGAACGGGGTTCCAATAACTTCACTTCAGCTGTCAATCCCAGTGAATCTTTCATCAAATTTTGAATGCCCTGGCAAAGGGCAGAAAGCTCTACGGTGCCGTCTTCGAATCTTCCCCAGCGCTTGATCATGGCTTCGGTTACTTCCACCTGCACTTCTAAAGTGTCGAGTGCCTTATGACGGTCGACAACAAGCTGATAGTGCGGTGCCAGCTCTTCCATCGAGAGCAGACATTTTTCTATTTCGGAAGGATAGAGATTAACGCCTCTAATAATGAGCATGTCATCCAGTCTGGCTTTCACTCTAGACATGCGTCTAAAGGTGCGCCCGCAGACACAAGGCTCGGTGCTCAAGCGCGAGATATCGCCGGTGCGGTAGCGTACCACCGGAATCGCCTCTTTGGTGAGAGTGGTGAAGACTAATTCGCCTTCTTCTCCGTCTGCCAAAACTTCACCGCTGTCCGGGTCGATGATTTCTGGAATGAATAGATCTTCCCAGATATGCAGACCGTTTTTGCCCTCTATACATTCCATAGAGACGCCTGGACCCATAACTTCAGAGAGTCCATAAATATCTAGAGCTTGTATTTTGAGCAAGGCTTCAAGCTGAGCCCTCATTTCTTCGGTCCAGGGTTCGGCTCCGAAAATACCGATTTCTAAATTAATGGTATCGCGGGCGATGCCCATCTCTTGCATGGTGTAGGCCATGTTGAGCATATAAGAGGGGGTAGCCAGAATAATCTTGGCGCCGAAATCTTGCAAGAGCATGATTTGCTGCTGGGTGCGCCCACCCGAAGCGGGCACGACAGTGGCGCCCAGGCGCTCGGCGCCGTAATGCATGCCCAAGCCGCCGGTGAAAAGACCATAGCCATAGCTATTGTGGATGACGTCGCCCGGTCTGCCGCCGGCGCATGCCAGCGAGCGGGCGCAGGCCTGCGCCCACACATCTATGTCGTTCTTGGTGTAACCAACCACGGTGGGCTTGCCCTTGGTGCCTGAAGAGCAGTGCAGACGGTTTACTTCGTTTAGGGGGACGGCAAAAAGACCAAAAGGATAGTTCTCTCTCAGGTCGGTCTTTTTCATGAAAGGAAACCGAGCCAGGTCTTTGACCGAGCTGATTTTTTCTATATCGCTCTCTTTGATGCCGGCGGCCAGATAACGCTCTTGCATGACCGGGTTATTAAAGACGCGCTTGAGAACGGTCTTGAGCCGCTCCACCTGCAAAAGCAACAGGTCAGGACGCTCGATTGTCTCGCGCTCCCTGTCCCACATATAAGTTTCGGACTTAATAGCCACAGCAAATCGATCCTGCACATGTTACAAACGCTCACAATTATCCCTTGTAGATATATCAGATTCAGCTTTTGTTAATGTCCATAAGCCTGCTATCATCAAATCTCATGGTTGTTGTTTGATTAGAGACTAAGGTGACATCACAAGGGGACAATAAAGACCGGCTCTTGCCGGTTTTAGCCATTCTGGCTGCACTTGGCCTCTTGCTGTACGCTTGGTTGCAAAGCTCTGTCTTCCCCACTGCCTCTCTCAATCTTTCGGTCAGTCGGCAGCAGATACTCGATAAAGCTCGCTTCTTTGCATCAAAGTATGGCTACGACGGCAACATATTCCCCATGCCGGGTCAGTTTGCTTCTCCTTCGCAAGCTCAGCCCAAAGCCAAGGACAAGCCGACTAAAGATATAGAGTCGATTGTCTTTACCAGTTTCGAAGAAGCCAAGACTTTTCTGGAATGGGAACTAGGTCTAAATCGCTCTGCCAAACTCATGCAGGGCGAGATTCCAATATGGGCTTGGTCAGTGCGCTTTTGTCGTGAGTTTGCCATGGAGCAGTTTCGCGTCTGGCTGTCGCCTGATGGCAAGCTGATTGGCTTTAGCCGCAATATTGAGCCTGAGCGGCCGATGAAAAGTCTCAACCATCAAGAAGCTATATATCTCGCCTCCGATTTTCTCAAAGGTGAGGCGGCTGTAGTACCTGGCACCTGTAAATTAGTGAGAGACGAGAACCGGGGGCAGCTGCACCGCACCGACTATACTTTCGTGTTTGAAGATCAGACCAAAGACTATGTCGGCGGTAAACTGCGCCACTATATCGGCATAAGCGGCGATAAGATTACCGGCTATACGCGCTATCTCTTTGTGCCAGACAGCTTTTCGCGCAAGTATGAAAATCTGCGCTCGTATAATAACTTGCTGCAGAATATTGCCTCTATTTTTTACGGCACCCTGCAGATTATCTCGGTTTTGGTGGTGCCCTGGGCGATATCGCGCAAAGAAATGCGTTTTCGCTTTGCCGTATTCGGCGGCTTGATTATGGCGCTTGTTTCTTTGCTGGACCGCATCAACGACTTTGAGAGTTATCGCACCTCTTACGACACTGCCGTCGCCTACAGCGATTTTGTCCTTGGTTACTTCACCAGAAGCGGTGCTTCGGCGCTGGGCTCTGCTCTTGTTGGGGCAATTTTGTTTGGCGGCGCCGACACTCTTTATAGACGCTTCTATCCAGATCGTGTCGCCCTCGAAAATTTTCTCAGGCTGCCGGGTTTCCTCACCAGTGAAGGCTGCAAGGCGCTTTCGGTCGGCTATCTTGTCGCCGGCATCCATCTTGGCTGGATTGTTCTTTATTACTTGCTGGGCGATAAGCTCAATTTTTGGTGCCCGAGCGGAATTGATAGTGTCGAAACTTTGAGTTCGGCCATGCCTTTCTATTCGGCTATATCGCTTGGCTTGCACGCTGCCTCGCAAGAAGAGACCGTGGCTCGCATTGTTGGGCTTTCTATTGTACAAAGGGCGACCGGCAAGTTTTGGCTGGCTAATCTGGCCCAGGCGATGATCTGGGCTTTCATGCATAGCTCTTATCCGCAACAGCCTTGCTTTGCCCGCGGCATAGAACTAACCGTGGTCGGTTTGTTCTATGGCTACATTCTCAGGCGCTATGGACTGCTGCCGTGTTTTATTGGGCATTATTTGCTCGATGCTTTTCTCGATGTCAAGCCGCTTTTCTCAGTCGGTGCCGCCCAGCCCTTCCTCTGGTTCTCCTCCCTCTTGCCCCTTTTGCCTTTTGCCCTTTTGTTGATAGTATCACTAGCGGTGCGCAGTCTGAGGCGGTCTTCGCACTTTGATCTTGCCGCCTTCGACCTTTCCTTGACAAATCGAGCCTTGCCCAGTGCTGCTGCACCCCTGGTCGACAACGCCAAGCTGGAAGAATCGGCCTCAGTTGAGCATTTTCAATACAAGGGCTTTAGCAGACGTTTCCGTATCGTTGCCTCACTTTTTTCATTGCTTGCTTTAGTTACTACTTTCTTCTTTCACCTGCCTGTGCCGGGCGATAACAGCCGCGTCAAGATCAATGCCTTTCAGGCGATGGATAGAGCCTCGCAGATTCTCAAGCAGGCGGGCATCAATGTTTCTCATCATATGGTTTTGCCGACTTTATTCAGCAATGTGGGCACCTATGAGATGCAATATCTCTATGAGAAAGTCGGGCGTGAGAAAATGCTCGCTCTCTGTAACCAGACTCAGCCCGGTTTGCTTTGGTCGGTTCGCTATTTTAGATTTAGAGATCCGACCGAATATCACGTAGAGCTGAGGGGGGATGGTTCTGAATACTCACTCAATCTCACCGAAGACGACGATGCCCCGGGTAAACGCATCTCTGAAAAGGAAGCCACCGCTATTGCCCTTGCCTATATTAAGAGGGTGCATCCAGAGTATAAGAACTTCAAACTTTCTAAAGTAAGCTGGGAAGACGAGAAGAATCGGCGTGACTATTCTTTCGAGTTCGGCGTGCCCGAATATCAAGTGGGTGACGCCCCCTATCGCTTTAGTTTGCAGGTGGTGGGCGACCTTCCCTGCAATTTCAGTCAGGCTTGGCAGATACCCGAAGCTTGGTCGTTCGAGCGCAGCAAAGCCCGCCCATACGACACAGTTCTCGAAAACTTGCGGCTTTACAGCGCGGTAGCTGTGGGTATTGTCCTTCTGGTCTGGGTAGTCGGCCTTCTGCGTTCCGGTGTGATGCGCTTTCGTGCACCGCTGGTAGTGGCGCTCGTGCTGGCGCTGGTGCCTTTGCTTGAACAAGTCAATCATCTACCTTCATTTTGGTCCGGCTATAGCAGCGAACTTACCGATATCACTTATATTACTGAGCGTGCGCTCTCTCTCGTGCAGCATTGCGGCGGTGTCTTCTGGCGGGTATTCCTCACCCTAACCCTTTGTTTTGCCGTCTTTCGGCTTTTGCATCCGGTCTTTAAGACCGAGCTTTTGCCTCTCTTGTCAGCGGCGTTCAAACCTCGCGGTATAGTCGATAGGCTCACTCAAAGAGAACTCTGGATTGACGGCATTATCGCTGCTTTGACCATCGAGGCTCTGACGCAGTTGCGCGAGACCTTGCGTTCAATTTTGCTCTTTTATTATTCGCCCGATATTAGAAGCGAGCGCGTTGATATATTGGGCAATTTCCCCGAGTATTTCTCGGCTGTTTTTTCAGATCTTTTAGAGCTGCCCCAGTCTTTTCTTATGTCGGCTGCCGGGTTTGTCATCGCGGTGGGGCTCTATGTGCGCTTTTGTCGCAATTTCTGGTTCTATATGCTTTTTTCGGTGGTCTACGATCTTATTGTCAATTCGGGGCAGCGTTATTGGCAAGACTATCTGATCAATGTCGGCTGCGGTGCCATCGCTTCTGCTCTGCTTTGGTACTATTTGGCAAAACTAGCCAGGCTCAACCCGGTTGCCTATTTGGTCAAGGTTGTTTTAGACGACTGTTTGGTCTTTATTTATGCAATTTATGCTTATGGCTTGCCGGCGTTTGCACCAGATTTGGTGGCGCTGCTGCTCTATCTCTTGTCGCCTTTGGCTGTGGTTCTCTATATAACCTTGCGCAATAAGAGCTTAAAGACTTCTTGATTTGCCTATTTATGGCTTGCTTTCTGCCGCGCGCTCAATTCTTGATTCTACTTTTGAAGAGGATGGTGCCATTGTGGTCTTTTTATGATCTTTGTACATCCAGTACAAAACGAGAGTGAAGACTAAGGCAACAAAAGTCAGGTTCAGTCTTATTCCCCAAGGCTGATTGACAAATTTCATTTACCCTCCCTACTATTCTCTTCTTTGGCTGCTTCTTGCAGTACCGGCGGTAAATAGTTCTTTAGCTCAAGAAAGACCGCTTGCCCTTTGTCACTTTTCTTTGTCAGAACAGGGTCCATAACTAAGAGCTGCGAAACCGAAAAGGGCAGTTTTTGGTCTCTTCTAACCATATGCAGGCGCAGAGTGGCCGCGCATAGTCGAGGCAGTTGCTTTTCTATTTCTGATGCAGACAATTTTGTGCCGTCGGCTTTGATAACAGCGCCGGCATCTTTAGGATGCAAGTACTGAGTGGCTTCCTCTCCGAAAAGATTCTTGGCTATTGCTTCTGCTCTTTCATTGCCGCCGGTTATGGCTTTAGCTCTGCTGTCGGCGTCATGACCTTTTTTCTCCAGCGCTTTGGCTTCTTCTGGAAAGTCGGTCACACCTTTGGCAAGCGATGGGCGCAGGCGCAAGCAAAAGCCTTGCCAGGCGTCGGCATCCGGATTAGCCAGGTAAGTATTGAACTCTTCCTCGCTCATGTCATAGCCGTAAGCCATTTTTAGAGGCAGAAATAGGGGCTGAAACTTACCGTCGACAAATCTCAAATCGACATTGACGTCCCAGTCTTCCGGTCTATCAAAGACAGTGGTCGGTTGCACCGTGGTGGCGATTTTGCGGCAGCGCGGTTCGCCATAGTCAAAGCTCTTGCCGAACATAAAGGCAATATTGGTGGCTTCATTAGAGGCATAGACAAGATAAGAGGCCCAGCCTAAAGTACCGGGGCAGCGGCAAGTGTTTACGCCAAAGCCTTCTACAGTTTTTTTGTAGTCGCCGGCCTTTATATTCTCTACAAATTCAACGGCTCTATTTGCCGGTGTTCCTCTTTCGCCCGGTGCTTGAAAGGCTGTCATAGCCACCAAGCCAAAGACCGCCAAGAAAAAGACTAAAATGAGCAGACGCTTCATCTGTTTGCACCCTTTTTCAATTCAAGACACCGATTGCTTTCCAATTAGTCTAATATAACCCAGAAACGCCGAACTCCTAATTGCGGCAGCTTTCTAGTTATAAACCGCTAAAGCGCTGGCGCTTTGGTTCAGATAAAATCAGCAAAATCGACAAAATGGAGTTGTTATGGGGCAGAACGAACTGATGGCAAACGGGTTGACGCCCTTTCTGCTTGGCTTGGCGGCATTAGTATGTGTTTTTGACCTGGTGCGCTCCAAGTTCTGGGCCACGGTCGAAAGCGGCGCCCTCCAGACCCAGCTCAAACCATTACTTACCGTTTTCGGTGCTCTTGCCGCCTTGGGGGCGACCGGATTCTTCTTGCATTTAGAACTATTGCAGGCTCTGCCCTTTGCCCTAGGCGGTGCAGTCGCCGTTTATCTAACCAATGTCATCGACCCTGCCAAGCATAGACATATGCGCACCACCTTCTTGCTTGCTCTTTCAAGCTTGCTGGTGCTTAATGGCGGCGAGCATTTTGTGCTTAATGCCGCTGCTTATGTCTGCGGCATGTTGCTTCTCAAGGTTGTGCAGAACTTTGCCGCCCAAGCCGGCGACAAGGTGCGTCTCGACGATATAGCCGCCTCGTCTGCCTATTTAGCTGGTATGGCGCTGGTTGCTTCGCAAGGCGGCACACCCACTGGCAAAAATGCCGATATCATCACCGGTGCTTTCGCCGTCGCCACCTTGCTCAATCTCATGCAACGCCCCTTTATGCATGACGACAAACTTTTGGTGAAAAGGCTGGTGCTCACCATTTCGGGCGGCTTAGGCATGTTGGTTGTGCTCACCAAGGCCCTCACTTTGATTTCATTCACCAATCTGGCTGCCGTGGTGGGCGGTGGTTTCGGCTTGATGTATGCCCTCGATGCCTTCGGGCGCATGGCCCAAGACCCGAAATATGACGACAGCGAGCGCGCCGGTAAGTATCTCAAGTCGCTTTTGCTCGTCGGTATCTTTACCTTACTTTCCACCAGGCTCTTTGGCAATGTCGGCATGGCTGCGCTCGCTGCCTGCGTAGTGGTGGGAACCTTCAGCCAGTTACCGGCCTGTGCGGCTCTCTTCTTTGCCGCCCGGCTATTCGAACAGGCATTCGCCAATCTTTATGTATCCAATGTCACCGGTGTCAACCTGCAACACTCTTATGTCAGCGCTGCTCAGTATTTGGGTTTCTTTGTCATAGTGGGCGTTTTGGTGCTAATCAAAGCCAGCCGTCAAGGCCGTGTCGATGCCGCCGCCCTAGCCGTGATTGGCACGCTTGGTGCTGGGCTGACCAGTTTCTTCTTGCATGCTGAACCAACCGCTTCTTATTTGGTGGCTCTGGCGGTGGCAGGTATAGTAGCGTCAATTTTACTGCAAGGCTATTTTGCCAAAGAAAAGGAAGAAAATCGCTGCCTATCGGTGATGCTCTTGCCTGTTTTGTCTTCTGCCTTTGCCTTGCTTAGCGGCGGCTTGGTCGAACAAGGTCTGCATGCTTCCATGCAAGATAGGCTCAATGTCATTGGCGGTCTCGCCGGTTTGACGGTTGTGCTTATGCTTGTGCAAGGGCTAGCCAATAAAAAATCAGGTGGCAATTCAGGGCCCGATACGGTAGCTGTCTCTGGAGACTAGTTTGAGTTGGTCGCGGTCTTTTAGATAAACTTCCACAAGTTTGGTGCGATTATCTGAAGCCATTTCGCGTCTCTCTAATTGCAGCTCTTTTCCCTTTTTTGCACCCATGATCTTAATTGATGCGTGCTCGCCTTCGACCTGGCAGCTAATTTCGACTGGAAAGTCGAAGCTGTTTTTGATCTTGAGGTCTTGCAGACCGTACCAGACTGTGGCATCAAAACCAGGCGGCACTGAAGCCACTGTTTTGACATGGGGTTTGCGTTCAATCACAGTAAGCCCGCTTAGTAGGGCAACCTGATAGAGCGTGGAAGAAATGAGACAAATGCCGCCGCCGGTGGTTTTGAAGCGGTCATTGCCGAGATAGCCGGGGGCTGGAAGATAGCCGTTTGACACGGTTCTCTCGCCAAGGCGACTATTGAATGAAAAGACCTGCCCCGGTTGTATGACGGCGCCGTCAAGTCGTTTGAGGGCGCTGTTGAAGTTTTGACGGTGCTCTGGCGCGAAGCCGTATAAATTGATCGAGCGTCCCGCCATTTCTTTTGAAAAGGGATGGGTACTGAAATAAACGAAGACAAGTGCGGGTATGGCCAGCGCCAAAAGTATATTGGCAGGTTTGGGCGAACGCAGTTTCATATTTATTCAGTTACTCACTCGGCAATCTTCAAGACGTCCAGATTGGACAAGCCTCTGACAGCCTTTGTATACATACCTTCCATCGAGACCGGCGGCACTCCCACTTTGCCTGGCAATTCCATTCTAAGCAAAGTGGCAAATTCAGATTGTCCTGGTTTGAGCGAAGCACCGAAATAAACAATGCGATCGTCTAAGACGTCCTGGTGAGTCCACCAGGGTTCGCCCCAGTCTCCCAAGGGTGCATTGTTTTGAACTTCGGCTTCGATATTTCCTTCTTTTGAGCTGTCTTGCACGACTTCTGCACCGCTTGGTAGGCAGGCTTCCACCATTATGTAGGGCAGCTCTCTAGGGGTGTTTACAATGGTCTTCATAAGCACGGTCTCGCCGGCTTTAATCTGACCGTCGGCAATGGCCTCGGTCTTTAGTCTGACCGTACCGTCGGCAGCCGGCGGCATGGCTTTGATGCGATAGAAATGTCTTTCCATCTTCAGATCACTAGGCAGATTCTCCACACCGGTGCTGGTTTGGCCATTCAGATTTTTGAAATATCTGGTTTCGGCAAAGTAATACAATCTGCCGCCGCCCTTATTGGCAATAATTGTCTTGCCGCCTTGGTTGCCCAGTTTATCGAAACTGACCAAGGTCTCTTTGCCGTAGCGATTGCTGTCACTATAGGCGATACCATCTACCAGGCAAGAGAAACCTTGACTGAGCGTATCGGAAAGACTGGCTTTGGCGTCCATTTTGCGAGCGGCAATTTCTTCTATCATTAGGGCTTTGAAGACTTGTGCCGTGGCTTTGGTTGAACCCCAGCCTTCTTTGCCTCTAGTGATAAGCAACCAGTTTTTGGTCTTCTCAATAATTTCGCTATTGGGTTTGACCTCGACAATGGCAGCCAGGGCAAGCGCCGTTGTTTCTTCCGGCGAGAATCTATATGAGTACCAGAGCTGCTCGCGGTCGCCAAGCTTATCGGCTAGTTTCTTGGTATATTCCCAGTCAACTGTAGCATCGGTGTTGTTGGCGATTTCTACCAGTCGATTGATCGCAGCCGTGGCTGTGTCTCTTTCTGCTAAGCCGAAATTATTGGCGGCGCGTGCCAAATAGGCCAGTGCTTCCGGTGTCAGCTGAGGCAAGACTTCAGTGCTTCTTAAATAGGTCAAGACTTCTTGCTGGCTATTTGCTTTGAAGCCCCACAGAGACTGGCTATAGAGCATATAGGCCAGGTCGGTTTGATTTTCCTTTTCGCTTGCAACTTCTTTCAAGCGTTTGGGATCTTTGAGAGCTTTGAGCAAGACTTTGGCTCTTTCATCTGTCCATTGCGAAGCACGCTTCATGGCCTCGCGGTCGACACTATAGCCTGAATCAGCCAGGAGTTTCATACCTTCCATGACATAGCTGGTCAGATACGGTCTGCTCTCATCGTTCTGCCACCAGCCCCAGCCGCCGTCACTATGTTGATAGGACGTGAGCTTTGCCATGGCTTCTTTATAGACTTTATCGAAGAGCTGTTTTTCACTGCTGGAAAGCGGCATATCGAGCTGCTTGCTTAGTTGCAAGGCTATAGTCGAAGGGACAAGCCGGCTCATGGTTTGTTCGGTACATCCATAAGGATAGTCGATGAGAGCCTTGAAATTACCCAGTACAGGACCGATGGTCGAACCGCTCAGGCTGAGATTGCGACTGATTGTACCGGGTACGGCATCGGCTGCTTGAGCAAATTCGACCTGTCTTTCTAGGTCGTCTCTAGTCATCAGACCGGCTCTTACCAGGCTGACAGGCACACCCATCGGTCTAACCGAGACTGTCTTTTCAAGGGCGTCTGCGGCGGTCTGTCCAATGGCTGTGAGCTTGATTTTTGCTTGACCGACGGCGCTGGCGGTTACGGCCCACGAGAATCGCTTGGCTGCATCAGGCGCAATAGAGATTGTCTGCGCCAGTGGCACATTGGTGGAAAGACCGTTGCCGGAAAGCTCTAGATTGAGCTTCACGTCTTGGTTTTTGCTTGTATAGTTGTGTACTACTGCTGTCACCAGTCCCTGATCGCCTTGCGAGAAGAAGCGAGGCAGGGCCAGTCTGGCGATAATGTCTTGGGTGGCAATCACTTTTGAAACAGTGCTGCCCACGTCGGTACCCAGCGTGATACCACGCACAGTGGCGCGCCAGGTGGTCAGGTTGTCGGGCATTTTGAACTTGACCACAGCCTTGCCCTGGCTATCTGTAATCAAGCTTGGGAACCAGGCGGCAGTATCTTTGAAGTCTTTTCTCACCCGTGGTTCCATCTTGTCTGGACCGCCTGAATATTGCTCAGGGAAGGAACAAAGAGTGGTCACCCAATTGTTGATGCGGCTATAGAAGAACTTGCAGATGTCTTCGGCGGCTTCGCCTCTGATGGCATAGATGCTTTCGTCCACAACCGCCATGGCTAGTTCGGCGCCCACCACCGGTTTGCCGGCTTGGTCGCGGGCTTCTATTGTATAGACTGCATCGTCGCCTGGTTTGTATTTCTCTTTGTCGCACTTGACGGCAAGTTTCATAAAGTGCGAATCAGGGCTAACCAGAACGGTCTCTTCCAGGGTGTAGAACTGGCGTTTCTTGCCTACAACGGCAACCGAAACAAAGCAGTTGGGGGCGTACTTGTCTTTGATGTCTAGTTCGACAAGTTGGGCAGAGCTGGTCAAGGGCACCACTTTCAGTTCGTGAATCTTGGTGCCTTCCACCGAGACTAGAGCTTCAAAGCCTTCTTTACCGGTGAACGGCCCGCTCAATATGACGCGGGCTTTGTCGCCCGGTTTATAGACTTTCTTGTCGAGTTTGACTGTGAGCGGTTGTACCTTGGCTTCGTTTTCAGCAAAAAAGAATGGTTTCTCGCCTTGGGCTATCCATATAGAGTTGGTGTCTACCGCCTTACGCTGCTTATCATCTAAGGCTTCCGCCACAACATAATAGCTGTCGGAAGGCAGTTGATCGCCGATGAAAGCATTTAGCGAAGCCTTGCCTGCACCGTCGGTGGTGACTGTCTGCTGCACCACCACTTGGTCGGGTTTGTATTCTTGTTTGATGCTGTCATAAGGGAAGCGCATGATCTTGATATTGACAGCTTTGTTGCCTATGGCTTTGCCTTGATAGTCGACGGCTTTGACCGAAACAGGCAGACTCTCGCCTGATTTGACCACATAGCTACTGGGGTCGACAAAGAGGGTAAAGTCGGCTGCCGACATGGGCACATAGCCGCTTGAGACTACCGAGAGGCGGCTGATATCGGTTACTTCAGCCTCTATTTTTAGTTTGCGGTCTTGGAAGGTGGAACCAATTGGTCCACTAAGTGGCATTGTCGGCGCCGTGGTGTCAAATTCGACAATTGCTTCACCGTTTGCGTCGGTGACGGCATAACCTTCGGTGAGGTAATCACCCGAACTGCTGTCATAGTCGTCACCTTCGAAGCCGTCAAAAAAGCCGTAATATTCTGGGCGATCCATGAGTTTCCAGCGCGCAGAATAGTCGGTCGAAGAATAAATCGAATACTTCACTCTCGCACCAGCAACAGGTCCGCCAAAATAATAGGTGGCTCTTACTCTTGCTCTGCCCTTTTCGCCCATGAGCAGTCTTTCTGAAATAGGCTCCACTTCAACTTGATACTCGGGCTTTCTGTATTGCGCTACTTCAAATGAGTGATAGCTTGTGTTTTCACCGCCATAGGCAATCTGTACCTGATAGCCGCCGGTTTTGCCGTTCTCGGGAATATTTATTAGCCCCGAAAAGGCGCCGTACTTATTGGTCTTAAGATTGATACTCTGAATAGAGTTGTTGTCAGGATCTTCCACAGTCATGACCAAGTCTTCGCCGGCTCCGGCATTGACTAGCCCGTCGGCAGCCACTTTGCGGCAGATACCTTTAAACATGACTGTTTGTCCCAGTCGGTAAACCGGTCGGTCGGTAAAGAAATAGGTTTTGCGTGTATCAGAGTCTGAGCGCCAATAGTTATAGCCTCCATAGGCATTACTATCGCCCAATTTACCCAAGACCATCAGATCTTGCGAAGAGACCGCTTTCAGGTCATCGCTCATGGCAATGCGGGCGATGCCGTCGGCACCGGTCTTTCCTTTAGCCTGAGCTTCATTCAAATTGTCTTTGCGGTAAAGGGCTAGCTCCACATTTGGTGCGCTCTTGAGGGTGACCAAGTCGACCGCTCTGATCACAGCTTCATCAGGGCTTTGTTTGATCACGAGTCCGATATCGCTCACCGAAAACCAAGTCATTGCCGTCGCCCCTTCTTTACCGAAAAGGTCTTTTACTTGGCAAACAGTAAAGTAGTCTCCAGGCGGCAGCGGCTTGTCAAAAGCAAATTCAGCATGGGAAGAATCACTCGAATCTTGATTTAACTTGCGGGTAAACTCTTGCACCGGATTAGAAAAGGGATCTTTGAATTTTTGCGCTGAGTCTAAATACATAGATAGATCTGAAGAAACAGTGACGCCGATGCTCTGGGCATACTTAACATCGAGTAATTTCTTTAGATCGCCACGATAGATTTTGACTGTGGCTTCGGCTGCCCCTGTGGCATTTACCCAAAAGTTGGGTTTGTCTTTAGTTGTAAAAACTCGGCTATTTGAGGCGATATTGACGCTTGGTGATAATAGACTCAGTTTGAGGGGCTTGGGCATTTTTGCGACCTTGCCGTCTTCTACGAAAAGCCCGCGGGCAAACTCGCGACCAAAACCAGGTGCTCTCACCTCAAGGGTGTATTCACCGACCGGCAACTGGTCAATTTGAAAAGTGCCATCATTATTTACCCAGGCGCCTCTTTCCACATGGGGTCCGTTGCGGGGACCGTTTACCAGGGCATAAACGCGGTTGCCTTTCAGGTCATAACTAAATAGATTGGTTTTCGGCACCTCTAGGGCGATACTGCCGGCAAGAGAGCCGGTGGGCGTCTCCAACATGATCGCCACAAGTCCTAAAAAGATGATATTAAGGAAAAGAAATTCCCATGAGAGCAGGGCGTTCTTGATGTTTTCAAAGAGGCTTTTCACAGCTAATTACCTGATGACATGGGCTTTTAGTACATAAATTTGGCAGGCTTCCTTGGGGTTTATACCAGCTTTGAGTTTGCAATGCATTACTTGGTACTGAGGGCTCGATGCCTCACCCGGCAATAGCACGGCCCCTTTGCCCCCGCTTCGCACCATCAGTCCATCGGTGAGCGGGTGCAAAGTGGCGCCGCTTCCTTGCGAAACCGGCACCAGCGCCTCCACTATGGTTACCTGTGCCTTTAGCGATGGCAGCTCTTTAGCCTTTATGGGCGGATAGCGGTACTCTTTGCCCAGGGCGTCCACCGTGGTGTAGACAGTGGCGCTGACCAGGTCTGAGTACCTCGGGCTGACCGAACCCCAGCAGGCTCGGGTTTTCTCTCCCTCAAAAATAGTCACGAATAGCCCTTTCGATTTACGATACTGGGGTGGTACATCGAATTCTTTCACTAGCGAACTAAGGTTTTTAGGCGCATCGGCAAACTGATTTTGCATGGTCAGCATGGCGATCTTATTTAATGGAACTGTCTTTAAGTTTTTGCTAACCTGCGGTGAGGCCAAAGGCGGTGCGGCAAAAGAAGGAAGAGCCAGCACACTAAGGCAGGCTAAAGCGATAGCTAAGGCTGATTTGTACATGCTTGCGGGTCTTATATTGAGGGCACTTGGGCAGAAGACCTACTTATTATGTCTTTTCGCTCAGGCTTTAGTCTTGCATAAAGTGTGAAAATCTTATTGCCTGCATGTAGGATGGATGTCAAGCTCTCGTAAGATGAGATGCTAGTCAAAGTAAAGTGCAAGAGTAAAGTGCAAGACTGAAGTGCAAGAGTAAAGTGCAAGAGTAAACGAGAACAAGCATGGTTGATTTGAACAGAAGGGGCTTTATTCGTTCGCTCTTTTCGATAGGCTCGATTGGCGCTGCTTCTTCTTCCGAGGCCCAAGTGCAGGCCAAGGGCAAAAGTGTTTTTCTCTGGTGCGACTTGCATAGCGGTCATGTCGGCTTTCCCACAGGCTTAGATGCACCCGCCATCAGACCCGGCTCTATTGCCAAGCTCATCGCAGCCGCCTCTTTGGTAGAAGACGGCTTTAACACAAACCTGCAATTTGAATGCACCGGCACATACAAGGTCAGCGGTGTCAAAGAGCTTGGGGAAGTGCATTGTCAGTTCGCTCATGGACGGCTAGATTTGCGCCGTGCTTTAGCTTTCTCATGCAATTGCTTCTTTGCCCAGGCAACTCGTTCACTGACCACTCGCGCCTTTCTGGCTAAGGCGCGCGCCCTTGGTCTGGCCTCGCCGGTGGCTGGTCGCAGCAGCGGTTTGTTTCCGGCTCTTGAGAGCGAAACTAAACCGTCATTGCCCTATGTTTTGGGGCTGGCTGCCGACTTTAAACCCAATTGTCTGCAGCTGATGCGCTTGGCTGGCCTGATTGCCATCGGGCCGGGTGAGCGCTTGCCTGTTTTGCACAGCAGTGAGAACTTTGAACTGAAAGATAGAGAGAAACCGCTGGCGGTGGCATTGACCCGCAAGAGTGCCGAGCTTTTGCGCAGTAGTATGCGTCTTTCTGTGCAAGAAGGAACCTCGTCTAAGCTTGATCCGCAAGACAAGATGCAAATCGCCGCAAAGACAGGCACCACAGACCACGGCAAAAAGTTTCAGTCTCAGATAATCGGCTTTTTCCCTTACGATAAGCCGCGCAATGCCTTTTGTCTCTTTAGTCCCGCCGGTACTTCGGTCGATGCGGCCGTGCCTGAAGCTTCTAATTTGATTCTTTCTACTTCTTGGTAAAGTTGCCCTTGAGAAAGTCTTCCGCAAGAACAAGAAATAGCCTGCCCATTAATCAATCGGTTTTCATCGCTGTCTTGCTTTCTTGTCTATTCTTCTTTTCTGCTTGCTGCTTGCCTGGTTGTGCATTGCCTGCTCAGGTTGTAGTCAAACTCTTCTCTGCAAAAACTTCGTCAAGAACTTCGTCAAAAATAAACACGCTTGATGCCATCACAGTGCGCGCCCCCTTTGTCGTTTTGTCGCCGCAGTCGATAATCTTAGAGCGCGGCGTCTATAGGCTTGATGCTAAAGACGGCTCAGTGCAATTAGTCAAGAGTGAAGGCGGACAAGGGCAAGCCGTAGTTCGCGGGCGCTTTCTCACAATTGCACCGCTGGGCAAATATTTGCATGTCGAAAAGGGTGACCGCTGCCGCGATCTTACCGGGCCGCTTACAGCTAGATGGAAAGACGGAGTTTCATTGACAGCTAGACTGCCCCTGGTTGACTATCTAGCCGCCGTGGTCGGTTCAGAGTGTCCGCCAGGGTTTGAGCCGGAGGCGCTGAAAGCTCTATCGGTCTTGGTGCAAAATCGCCTTTTCTTTGAGCAGGGGCAGGAAGGTGGTATCACCGATGATACTAATGTCATGGCTTATCTTGGCGCCCAATATGCCCGTCCTGAATGTCTTGCCGCTGTGAAGAAAACCCTCGGCTATAAGTTAATGGAAGACAAGAAACTGCTTTTCCCGTATTTCCATTCTACTTGCGGCGGTAAGCTTTCGACTATTTCTGTTTTTGACGGCAAGACAAAAAACGGCAGCGTCGCAAATCCTTTGCATTGCCCGTATTGTAAAAGCTCACCATTTTGCAAAGTGCATAAAGAAGTAATCTCGCTCACTGAGTGTAAAGAGATTTTCTCTTTTGTGCCTTTGCAGATAATGCAAACTGACTCTTCCCGTCGCCCCCTTAGGGTAAAGGCGGCAAGCGCTAATCGAGAGTTCGAACTGACTGGTTATGAACTTTGGCTCAAGCTTGGGCAAAAGCTTGGTTGGGGCTTTGCGCCAGGACTATCGTACAGCTTCAAGAGCGACGGCAAAGGCAATCTGGTTTTTGAAAGTCTCGGCGCCGGTCATGGTGTCGGACTTTGCCAATGGGGCGCCCAGGGGCAAGCCGCCCAAGGTAAAACTTTCAGCGAAATTTTGCGCTATTACTATCCTCACTGCCGCCTGGTGGCACCAGGCAGACTAAAGTAAGTAAAGTCGCTAGAGATAGATATCTAGGTCAATTCAAAGATGGACTTAGTCCGGTCATCTCTTGCGCACTCACCGACTCTAGACCAAGATAGCTGTATTTAAGCAGGGTGTGATGGTTCTCGCACTTGAGACAATCAAAACCATAGACCGATACTTCTAACTCTTGTCCGGTGGGAATGAGAAAACAAGGAGGTGGAGCCAGAGGGCAGTCGACGGTGATGCCGTCGAGCGGTCCTCCGAAGAGTTCTACCATTACAGCTGTTTTTTCACCGTCGACAAAATACATTGCCTGTCCTCTTTGATATTTGCTCTTTGCTCTTTGCTATTGTCTTTAGCCAACCGAAGTCAAATCAGCCTGGGCCAATTCTTGTCTGACTGTCGAGACCCATTCTTTGATGCGCTTTTCGGTCATTTCCGGCTGATTGACTTCATCTAGAACCAGGCCGAGGAAGGCGTCGTCTTGCAAAGACTCTGAATGTTCAAAATCGAAACCGGCGCGACTGACCCCGCTGCCAATCACTCTGGCGCCGCATTTTTTTACTGTGTCATAGACAATTTTCATGGCAGAGACAAAGTTATAGCCATAGCCGTATTGGTCACCCAAGGCAAACAGAGCTACCGTTTTGCCGCTTAGATTGGCTGCTTCCAATATATGCAGTGAATCTTGGAAGTCGTCGGTCAGCTCGCCATCGCCCCAAGTGGAGCCGCCTAACACTAGGAAGTCGGCATCCTCCAATTCTTCTTTCTTGACGCCATAGATATTGCGACATTCGCCTACCAGGTCGGCTAGTTCCTTTTGTATTTGTTCGGCTACGGCTTCGGTGGTGCCGGTCTGTGTTCCGAAGAACAATTTGCCTTTCATTTGATTGCTCCTTATTGATTTATAGATGCAAAAATCTGACCCATTTTTGACAATGGGTGTTTCTATTTGAAAATGAGTGTCGTTTGGTTTTGTGTTTTTATTGAGAATAATTCTCAACTGGATAAGACTAGCCTAGCGCCGATGACTGCAATTTGCAATATTTTTGAAGATAAATTTGTGAGACGTTCTGATCTTATTATTGAGAACGATTGTCGTTGATTTGTCGTGCTTGCTTGTATTTGTATTTGCAGCAGAGCCTGCGCCTGGCGGTCAATTTGTCAAATAGACCAGGTCTTGAGTTATCTATATATGCAGGCTGCATAGCCAAGTATCTTCTCGCCATCTTGCAGTGCAGATACCTGCGGTTTCCAGCCCATCTGCAGGTGCCAGCTAAGTAGTTCATCGTTTGTTGGTTTGCTTTCAAAGACGGCGACCGCCGTCAGATGTCCAACTCAACTGGCTGCAAGCACAAGGCACCGAGATGATTTGCTGATCGGAAAAATTAGGTCAAGTGTAAATTCATCTTGAGAGAGCAGATCCATTTCTTTGACAGCAATGCCAATACTTTCTAGAAAGCGAAAGGCTTGATCGAGGTTGCTTAAGCGTTGCAGTCCCTCAAGCTCCGGTAGTAGCTTGCTAGCCATGCTCACGTATTGTTTGAAGGAGATTTCTGCCGAGTTATTTTCTGCTGAGTAATTTTCTGCTGAGTTCATGCTTGCTCTCCGCTTAGTTATTTCATTACAGCATCTGCCTAGTTTGCGGTGAATTCCCTAATTCGGGTAAGAGAGAAAATCAACGTGCGCTAAACCTCGGTATTGAGCCATTATCTGCTTAGGTATTTTTTTTGCTCAGCATTTTGTGTGTAAGCTTTAGAATTGATTGTCATACTTGGCTATCGAATCGGTGCTCACAAGCTAGGCTGGCTCGCTCATGTTACATCCTGGGCGATGAGTCTTTTGCAGTTAATAGACAGGGTGTGGCTGTGGGTGTGGGTGTGCGGCAATGGCATTGTCATTGGCGTTGGGCAGTTTCTTCGGTTCTTTACCCTTTATTAGTATCTTTCTTACCGTTATTGATAGCGTTTCTTCATCGCAATGATTACTCCAATTAACAACGAGACCTCTATTTGTTAGCACCCCAGGCGTACAAGCAAATTCCTCTTTCAGAAATTCTATTGCCTCCCTCTCGGTTGCAAAATTTTCGATACTTTCCGAGTAGTCGCATTTAGCTGTGACTCCATTGTGGAGATTCCAGAATTGTCTGTGCTTCGATGCTGTTGAGACAGATATTGGACTTCCTTTCGGATGCTGTTCTGGGCAGCCGGACACTTCTATGACTGTCTGAAGGGAGTCGACTATTCTCAACAACATGTTTTAGAGTGAATCTAAAGTCTTTGCCCATTTAATTGAGCCGTGCGATGCTAGGTTTGCACAGCAGTCATCCTCAAAATTAAGGCGATACTCCAATCTATTAGTCGCAGTTGTCCAGATCAAACCGCCGGTCTATTCACTATAATTACCCTCTGCCTCTGTGCGCCGCTTTCAAGGGAGTAGTCATGAACAAGACTTTCAAGCATGCATCGGCCCGTGCCAGTCTCTTTCAGGAGTCTGTCATTAGGGAGATGTCTCGATTGGCACTGCAGCACAAAGCTGTCAATCTGGCCCAGGGTTTGCCTGATTTTGCCTGTCCGCCTGAGCTAAAAGAAGCCGTCACTCGGGCGACTCTCGATAACGTAAATCAGTACGCTATTACCTGGGGCGATAAACTGCTCAGGCAGGCTATTGCTGAAAAGACTAAGCGCTTTCAGGGGCTTGATATTGACCCCGAAAGCGAGATCACTGTTTGCTGCGGTGCCACCGAAGCTATGGTGGCGACTATGATGGCTCTAATTGATCCGGGCGACGAAGTAATTGTCTTCGAACCGTTTTATGAAAACTATGGTCCCGATTCTATTCTTTCAGGCGCGGTGCCGAGATATGTGCGGATGAGCCCGCCCAATTGGACTTTTGATGAAGCTGACCTGGCCCGTGCCTTTAACGACAAGACCAGGGCTGTGATCATCAATACGCCGCATAACCCAACCGGTAAAGTCTTCAACCGCGAAGAGATGATGGCTATTGCTGCGCTCTGTCAGAAATGGGGAGTGCTTGCCATCACTGATGAAATCTATGAGCATATTTTGTTTGACGACAACGAGCATATCTCGATGGCAACTCTGCCCGGCATGCGCGATCTGACCGTGACAATCAATTCGCTTTCAAAAACTTACAGCGTTACCGGCTGGCGTGTGGGCTGGGCGATAGCAAGTCCCGAGTTGACTTTGCCCATTCGCAAAGTCCATGACTTTCTCACTGTTGGGGCTCCGGCGCCCTTGCAGCGAGCCGGTGTGACAGCGGTCAATATGCCTCAGGGCTATTATGATGAACTCAAGCTCGAATATGCCACCAGGCGTCAGTATATGCTCGAAACACTGGATATGATCGGGGTTCCTTACACTAGCCCGCAAGGTGCCTATTATGCCTTCTGCGATATTTCCAGTTTCGGCTTCAAAAGCGATCTAGATTTCACCAAGCATCTGGTCAAAGATATTGGTGTGGCGGTGGTACCGGGCGGCAGTTTCTTTGGTGATTCGCCCATCAAGCATAATTATGTGCGCTTCTGTTTCTCAAGGCAAGACGAAACCTTGAGCGCTGCTCGCGAAAGATTGAAAGCTCTCAAAAAGCGTTCTTAGGTCAGATGGTTTGCCGCCTACTTTTAGTTAGAGTTTGCCTCTAATTGGCGTCAAATAGAGCTTTAGCCAAAAGTCCGACCGAGCCCACCGAGCAAATAAGCATCATGCCTGCCGGCATGAATTTCTTTGTTTTGATATAGCGAATTATAAAAACTACGGTGAGCAAACTTGATACCACCAAGGCACCCATGAGCCCTGCCTTCAGGGCTGATTGCGCGGCAATAAAGCAACCTACTAGGGCGATACCGCTTACCAGTCCCGAAATGAGCGAGGCTTTGCTTTTGGCTTTGACATAGCCCATGATACCGCCGGCGATGACGATCACAGCAAAGGCGATAACTGAAATTTTTGCGACTTCAAGCACGATAATTTTCCTGTCTATTGGTAGCTCTAATTTTAACCATCACGACCCTGCCTGGGCAAGCAATTCTTTGCGCAAGGTCTTGATTGGAAAAGCATCCTCTGTGCCGTCTCTAAAGGCGGTCCAGGTGCCGCGATTGTCCAGCAATCCCGGTCTTTCTGCCTTGATTGTCCAGACCCCCAAGAGGCTCTGCCCGTCTTCGCTCATCTGTCCGCGATATTCCACTGGTTCAAGACCCGGCTTGCGATACTTCTTTGTGAAAGAGATATTGGGATAGACAAAGGTGCCGGTGACAAAGGCTTCGCCCAGACTGCAGTCGTCCAAGATGCTGCCTTCGATATAGCCTCGGCTTTCAAGAAAGACTGCTTCAAAGGTCGAACCGTCACTATCGTCTTGGTAGCCGTACTTGCCGAGCCACGAGCCTGCGATGCTGTGATTGACGTTTTCGCTCATCTATTTTTCGAGGGTGATTTGATCTATGACCTTGCCGTCTTCGTCCAGCTGTTTAAATTTTAGTTCTTTGCCCTTGATCTCTAGCACAGTGAGGCTGTGACGGTCCGCCACAAATTTTGGCATATAGTCGTGGGCGTCGCCTGGTTTGTAAGTGGGGTCTTTCACATAAAGGTTGGCGCCGCCGCCGCCGGTTACTATGTGTATAACGCCGTTGGCTTTGGTGACTTTTACGCCGTCAAACTTAGGGTCGGTGTTGATGATACCGTCGACGGTGCCGTCCGGGTTCAGCTTCAGGGCTTGGTCTTTGCCGGCAGGTTTGAAATTTAGCGGTCTTGATCTCTCATAGCAGTGCGAGTGACCGCAGAGCACCATGTCTACTTTTTCTTCCTGCAAGATATCTTGAGCCAGTCGCATTCTTTGTTCTTTGCCGTGGGGCGCGTCTATGCTGAAGGCCGGTTGGTGATAGGTGACAAATTTCCACATGCCCGGCTTTACTTTCTTCAGGTCTTCTCTCAACCAGGCTCTGATTTTCTCATCAGACCAGTTCATATAAAAATTGCCGTCAATAACTGTCCAGTGCGTGTTGCCATAGTCAAAAGAAAAATTGGCCATGCGCGGGAAAGAATCTTGAGCGGCGCTGGTGAAAGCTTTTTGTCTGTCGGGATTGCCCTTCAAGGTCGGTATGTTGGCGCCGCCGGTAGTGGCGCTAAAGCCATTAAGAGGCACTTGAAAGAAGTGGAAATAACCGAGAGCACCAGGGTGATTAGAGAGGTCTACCCCTCTGCCTGAGAGCGCTATGTCGTGGTTGCCCAGCACAGGCACAACGGGGACCGAGCGAATCAGCGGTACACCTTCAGCATCGGCTTTGTCTCTGTTGTAGATTGGAAAATAATTGGAGAGGTATTCATCAAACAAGCCTCTTTGATAAACGATGTCTCCGGGGATGACCACCAAATCTGGGTTTTGCTTGTAGCATTGATTGGCGATGTTCTTTTGACCGGTGGTGTTGGCACCGCAGTCGCCAAAGACAACAATCTTTAGTTCTGATCTGTCTTTTTCTGAGCCATGGCTAAGTCTGGCATAACCAGAGGCATTGAAAACAGGCTTGCTGTTCTTTTCAATTACATAAGAATATTTGACGAAAGTTTTCTTGAAACTGTCGCCGCTAAAGTCAAGATCGGCGCTGTATCTAAAACATTGTCTGGGCAGGCTTATTTCTCTCACTGCCATGGTCACCGGCACTTCTTTGTCGGCGGCTTTTACCTTTATTTTGAAGTCGGCTTTTTCATCGGCAAACCATGTTATGGTGAGCACTTTGCCGGCCTTGTCGGCAAAGTTATAACCGAGTTGCACATAGGGTTTTACCAAAAAGTTCGGGTCTTTTTCAGGCGCCGCTGCGCAACCGCTTATGGCAGTGCTTGCCGCCGTGGTGGCGACAACAAAAAAAGAGAGCAGGTTTAGGCTCAATTTTTTTAGACGGCTAGTCTGAGGGCGAGACAAAGTAGTGCTCATCTGAACAGTTCCTCAAAGAGCCCGATTTGGGTAACCGACCTTCTATCTATGTTTTTAAAAGATTTGCCGAGAGGCGGAATTGAACCGCCGACACAAGGATTTTCAGTCCTCTGCTCTACCGACTGAGCTACCTCGGCATACTTGACTGGTAATTGAATTACCAGAACGAGCGGAGTCAATGCCCCGAACGTTCAGTAAATATACCACAAGAATATTTTGGAGCCGTTTGCCTAAAAGGCATTGAATAATTTCGTTTCAAAAATTAGTCGAGAATCACTGCCCTGAGGTGCTTATCATGCCGGCCTGCTGGTAAAAATTGATTATTCGCAGACCTTCTGCTTCTTTCTTGACAAGAAAATTGAGTTCGAGCGGCTGGCTGCGCGGCGCATAGCCGGTGTCTTGTAAAACCAGTACGCCGGTAACGCGCAGGGGCACGCTGCCGTCTGGGTTGATGGCAAGAGGTGAGACTGTGGCTATCTGGAAGTTTCCCACCTGTCTGCCTGACCTTATATTTGCTGCTAATTCTGCTGGCCAAAAGAGAGTGACGAAAGCATCGGTGGCTGGCGGTTTGATCCAACTAAGGGCTTCTTTATGCGAGGCGTCGGCTGTGGCCTGTTGATAGTCCATGCCTTTAGATAACCACCAGCGAATAAATTCGGTAGCCACCTGGGCATCGGCCGGACTGGGCTGGGGGCTGGGCTGTGAATTGGGCTGTGTATTGACCTGAGCATTCTGCTGGCTCTGTCCATTCTGTTGGCTCTGTCCGTTCTTTTGATTTTGCCCGGCCATTTGGTTTTGTCCGCCGGCTTGATGATTGGCCATATTGTTCGCGTTTCCGGGCTGTTCGCCGCCTTCTTCGGGCAAATCAGCTTCTTGTCCGGCGCCGTATTTTTTTGAGAAAAGCCTGGCGCCGTTTGGATCTTTTTGTCCGCCGGTGACAAAGACGGCGACAATCATCATGATGATAAGCCCCATGATTAGCTTGTCGCGCAAAATCTTTTCAAGAATAGCTCGCACTATTTCGGCCAACATAGTTTATTTACCTGCTTAGTAGTTGCCTATTTTCAAGGGGCTTCATCTTTTCTTCTTTATTATCCAGGCAATTGCCCTTACAATGTTGTTGTCGTATTGCTTTATTTATCCAGAATATAGAGGTCTCTTCTTTGAATAACAAGCGTGGCCAAGAAAAAATTAGCACAGAAGAAGACGGCAGCAATAATGAAGTGGAAGCAGAGCGGGAGGGCAATGGGGAAGAGTCTTTCCAGGGCTTGCCTTCTGAGCCGATTCCGGGCTTTGAGAAGCTGAGTGCTCAGAGCGACGGCGCTAACGCCGAAGACATTTTGACTGCTCGCTTGCCGCGTCCGCAAAGTGGTAGTCAAAAGTATATCTCTTATACTATCAAGCTTCCTTCCGACCAGCTGGCCGCCCTGCAAAATATCTGGCTCGAGCTGAAGCGACTATATGGCGCCCATTCGCCCGATAAGAGCGGCATGATTCAGTTGGCAATACAAGATTGGTTGAAGCGTTGGGACGGTCCCGACAGGCAGAAGCTCTTGATCGAACTGCTTGAAATTAGAGAAGACACCAGACGCAGACAATATAAGAAAGGCTGACACACTAAGCAAGCCTAAGTAAGGGCTCTTGCCCTAGTCGTGCTTGAGGTGGCGATAGAGGTAATAGCCGAAACCGCCGACACAGACAAGCACGATTACCAGGTCAAACTTGTGCCAGATGCTTCTGAAAGTTTCCATATTTTCGCCGAAGTAGACCCCGACCCAGGTGAGAAAGTAGCACCAGATCAAAGAGCCGACAAAGGTAAAGATATTGAACATGAGGAAGTGCGCTTTCAGCACTCCCGCCGGGAAAGATATGAAAGTGCGCACCACAGGCAGCATCCGGCAGACAAAGAAAGTCATGTCGCCGTATTTGTCCACCCATTTCTCGGCCAGTTCCAGTTCCTTTTCTTTCAATAGCAAATAACGCCCATACTTTGCCAGAAAAGGGCGACCGCCATACTTACCCAAAAAGTAAGATGGAATCGAACCAATGACGCAGCCGACTGCACCGGCAAGGGCTGCCAGGTGGAAGTTCATTTTATTTTGCTGCACCAGAATGCCGGCTGTCGGCATAATCGCTTCAGAGGGAAGCGGAATATTGGCCGATTCGATTGCCATCATGATCATCACGGCAAGATAGCCGCCTTGAGCAACTTGGTCTTTGATCCACAATAAAATAGGATCGATAAGCTGGTGTAGCACTTGTATATCTCCGTTTGGGCAAACTTTGCCAGTCTGCGAGGTTGATTTTAGCGCTTGTCTTGCTGATTCCCTTTAGAACGATCTTAGGCAATCGGGAATATAATCTTATCTGCTATGGAAAAATTGCCCACTGCTCATTTCACTCTGGCCACGGCCGGCCATGTCGACCACGGCAAGACAAGCTTGTTGCGGGCTTTGACCGGCGTCGATACCGACCGTCTCAAAGAAGAGCGAGAGCGGCAGATGACAACCGATCTGGGTTTTGCGCCCCTGATCTTTAAGGGCGAAGACGACAGACCTGAGATTATTGCCGGTTTTATCGATGTGCCCGGGCACGGCAAGTTTTTGAAAAACATGCTGGCTGGTGTCGGCGGGGTGGAGATAGCACTACTGGTGGTGGCGGCAGATGAAGGACCGATGCCCCAGACGATTCAGCATATTAAAATTCTTAGTCTGCTTGGAGTCAAGGGCGTCATACTGGCTCTCAGCAAGGTTGACCTAGTAGGGTCCGGCAGCGGCAAAAAGACAGTCGAAGAGAGCGAGGAAGATTGCCGCCGACTTTTGCAAGATTATGGACTGGCGCTCTTGCATTGTGCGCGGGTAAATGCCCATTCGCAAGAGAGCGTTCAGGCGCTAAAGCTAGATATTGAGCGGGTGTTGCGTGGCTTGCCTCGGGGCGAATCCGATTTAAAAGAGCAGGCTAAAGCCCTTGGTACAAAGAAGGCTGGCGCTGCTTTTTTAGCGGTCGACAGAGTTTTTGTCAAAGCTGGTTATGGACGAGTCGTCACCGGCACACTACTTGAAGGTGAGTTGAAGAGCGGTGATTCGGTCTATCTGACCGGGGTGGGCTTGAGTGCTGCAGCACGCGTGCGTGGGCTTGAAAATTTTGGTCGTAAGCTGGAAAAAGCCTTGCCAGGGCAAAGGCTGGCGGTCAATCTCACCTTCAAAGAAGAAGTTGCTTTAAGCCGAGGAGTGATTATTACTGGGTCTGAGCCCCAGACCTTTGGCGGCATTTTGGCGGTATTGCAAGATGCTGAGGGCGGCAAGCTCGAGCATTGTAAGTTGCCCATGCAGGTGAAAATTTACCATGGCACGGCCGAGTACCCGGCTTATCTGCGTTGGCTCGATAAACGGCAAGAGGGCGGGTATTTTGCCCAGTTGGCCTTTCAAGCGGAAGACGGGCGTTACCGGGCGCCTGTGCGCTTGCAAGACCGCTTTATTATGCGCTGGGGCGAGACCGGCAGTGATATCGCCGGCGGTACTGTCTTGACCGGCGACCGCCCGACCTATCTCAAGCGCCATGCTGTGGCGCCCTTGCTTTCTGCTTTGGCCGAACTGTCTTATCAACGGGCTCTCGACTTGGTGCTCGCTGAGTATCCCCGCCTGGCTTTGCAAGAGGCTGAATTGTCCTGTTTCTTACCATCTAGCCTTGAGGTCCGGTCGCTTACCAAAGCAAATGAAATCGAACATTTGGCAGGGCATTTTTTGTCTTATGCCCGCTTTGAAAAGCTGAAAGAATCGGTCAAGTCGGCTATGCATAAGCAGCTTGCGGCGGGGCAGGGCTTTGTGGTTATCGAGTCATTACGCACGGCGGTTTGTCCTTTCCTCGCGCGCGAAGTCTTTGGTGAAGTAATAGCAGCAGTGCTGGCAGATGAAAATATGACCAAGCAAGCCGGTCTAGAGCGTCAGGGTGACCGCATTGTTGCCACCACCCAGAGTGGCGTCAGTGCTGAGGCTGCCGCTTTGCTTGCCCTCGTTGACGAAAAAGCAATATTAGAAATCAAAGAGCTGGCTATTCTTGCCGGGCTTAGCTTGAGGGACGCCAAGCAATTTCTAGAGGCCTTTGAAAAGCGCGAGGAAGTCTTTATTGTCGCTTATGACTTTGCTGCTTCTGCAAAAGAAATAGCCCGGGCCCATAAGATTTTGGGTAAGCTCTGGCAGTCTAAGCGCGATATTTCGCCTTCAGATTTTAGAGAGGCTATGCAGATTAGCCGCAAATATATTATGGCTTTGCTTTCTTTCTTTGATGATCGACAGGTGACCAGGCGGGTGGGCAATGGTCGCATGCTGCTCAAGGCGCCGAAGGCCGATTAGTTATCGCGGGCTATGACAATGTGGTCGGAATTATGGGAACGCCGACCTTGTTTGTCTTTGGCATAGAGGCGCAGTTCATAGATGCCCAGGCTGGGGAATCTACTAATGTCCAATACAACTTTTCCAGTTTTTTCACCGCTCGGTAGGTCGATTGTTTGCCCTGTCACTTTGGAAGGCTCGCTGCCGTTTTGCTCTTCAAACAAAAGATTGGCTCGTGTGATTTCAATGGCGCCGCCGGCTGCTTCGGGCAATTTTAGATCGTATTGCAAGATGCCTGGTTTTTCTTTAGTGACATGCAGATAGCCTTTATTGCCTAAATAGCCGCCGCCCTCAAAACTAATAGAGGGGCAGACCGAGTCGGCTTTCAGTATTTCGATTTTTTCAATTTGGGCTTTCATTTCATGGGGTAATTTCAAAATAAAGCCATGACATTTACCGCCCAGGCTCCATTCGGGCAGGCTGCGCAAAGGCAGAACCACTCTCAGATTTTGCCAGTCTTGTCCGTCTTTTAGATAGGCGTGGGTGCGTGATTTGAGGGCAAATTCGGGCACCAGATCGTTGCTGTACAGCAAGTCTACGCCGTCTTGCAGGCGACCGACGTCGCTTACTTTCATGGTGACGGCGACAAATTCAAGGGCAAAACAGGGACGGTCGGCAATGGCTAGTTTCAATTCTGGGCGACCCCAGCGACCTTTGCCGCCTTCGACACTGAGGCTGTTCATGTCGTATTTGACTTCGCCGTGATTTTCGGCAGGGCTCAAGATTTTCTTCAATTCTTCGCCCGCATATGTCGATTCAGTCTGGCTGTCATAGTTGCTCTGGTCGAGGCTTACAGGCATTAGTGCTTTTGCTTCTCGGTCAAAGCGGAATATCTTTACTTTGTCGCGGTCTTTATAGAGTGATTCTTTTATATAGCCAAAGGGAAAAATCGGTTCGAAGCGATCGACCATGATGGCGTTGAGAACATCACGACTGAGCTGTGGGGCGCGGGTCATGCCGGGCAAGGCGTTGCGGCAAATATAGGCACCGTGTTCTTGGTCGGGCAAGCCCACAAAAAGTATCTGCGGGTCACCAGGCACTTGGCTGTAAAGCTTGGCTAGAGACTCTCTAATGGCATTGGCTGTGTTGCCGGCATTGACCCAGGCAAAGTTGTTCATGCCCAATATGGCAAAGGCTAATATGGCGAAAGTGCCTGAATGAGCTAGTTTTAGACCGGTCATTAGCGGCTCTGCTTTCTTGCCCCTGACTGTTACCACCGCAAGAGACAGCAGTAAGCAGAGGGGCACGGTGGCCAAATAGGCAAGGCGGCTGCCTTGCAGGTCGTCAGAAATGGCGAATACTTTATAGACCGGCAAAAGACTAAGCACCAACCAGCCCGATAGAAAGAAATAAAGACGCATGAGCGCCGGCAGCTTAACTAAATTGGCAAAGGAAAAGAGGATACTGAGGATGAGGCAGGCGTCCCAGCCTTTCGCCCAAATCGATCTGACGCTAACCAGTTCGCGATTGAAAGGCTCGAAGAACATACGCAGCCCGGCAAGCCATGTATAGACAAAAGCTTTGGGGTCGGAAATAAAGAAGAGCGAATCGTCATAGCCACCGACCATGGTGCCGAGTGCAAGAAAACGCACACAAAAGTAGACGGCGATCAAAATAAAGAAAGGTACCGAGGCAAGCACTGCATCTAGGGCTCGGCGCAGCATGGCTTTTGCTTCTACGCCGCGGGCGCTCGACCTTTGTGGAAAGACCAGTTCAAAGAGGACGAAGACCGCCGGTAAAGTGATGGCCATTTCTTTTGAGAGCAGACCTAGGGCTAGGCTGACAATCGAAAGGAAGAGCAGCAGTTTAGTGTTGTTGCCGCTGTTGCCGCGCGAACGGGCTTCTAAATAGAGCCAGAAGGAAAGAGTGATGAAGGCGGTGACCACTGCATCTACCCTGCCGGTTATCCATGAAACCGCCTCGGGGTGTAAGGGGTAGAGCCCAAAGAAAAGACTGGCAAAGAAAGGCCAGGCATAGTGCAGGCTGGCATCAGGGCTTGGTCCTTCGGGCGGGGCGCCGTCTGGGCTGCGTCTTAGACGCAGAAAATTCTTGCCTAAGTGCCTGGTGATAAAGAAGATGGCCAGGGTGGAAGTGAGATGAAAGAGCAGATTGGTTATGTGGAAGCCTGTGCCGTTGCGATTGAAGAGCACATAGTCGGCGACCATAAAGACTGAAATGAGCGGACGATAGAACTTAGTGGTAGTGCCGTCCAGCCACGAACTGTGGAAGTTGCGCCAGATCAATTCGTGGTTGACGACGGCATCTTTGAGCCAAATAAGATGTACAAAATCGTCGCCGGCAAAGAAATCAAAAACCACGCTTTGATAGGCGAGAGCCGTGATAACAAGGCTGGCTATCAGCAAGACCGCAGTCAGTGATTTGTTGTGAGAGCTCACGAAACAGTCTTTCGCTGCCTATTTTGTGGAACCAATGGCTTGCGGCACAGCCATACTGCAATCAGCAGTCTGTCCGCTGCCGGCCTTCTTCATATGTTCCTTGATAGATGAGGCTACGTAGACCACTTGCTCATCTGTCAGTTCAGGATACATCGGCAAGGAAAGTACCTCGCGCGAGAGTCTTTCTGAGATAGGGAACGAGCCCATGGTGGCGCCAATTTCTTTGAAAGCGTCTTGCACATGAAGCGGTACGGGGTAGTAGCACATCGAGCCAACACCTTTGGCTGAAAGGGCAGCAATCAGGGCATCGCGACGGGCATTCTCCAGACCGACAGCATCGGCTGCTCCCAAGACGCGGATGGTGTATTGGTGATAGACGTGTTTTACTTCTTTTTCTGCTTGTTCTTGCGGCACGCCAGCCAGGCTCACTGTCGGTGTGACGATGCCGGGGCAGTCGGCCAGTTCGCGGCTGTAAATAGCAGCAATCTCGGCGCGGCGAGCGTTCCACTTGGCTAAGTGGGGTAGTTTTACGCTGAGAATGGCGGCTTGCAATTCGTCTAGGCGGCTATTTACTCCGAGTTCATCGTGGTAGTAGCGTTTTCTCATGCCGTGAGCGCGAATGGCTTTTAGTCTCTCGGCCAGCTTGTCGCAAGATGTGACGAGCATACCGGCATCACCGGCGGCACCAAGGTTCTTGGTGGGGTAAAAACTTGTGCAGGCGATATCGCCCATCGAGCCTGTGGGTTTGCCGCGATAGAGGGCGCCAATTCCCTGAGCATTGTCTTCCACCACTTTTAGATTGTGGCGGCGGGCAATCTCCATGATTGGTTCCATGTGGGCCGGCAGTCCATAGAGGTGTACCGGCATAATGACACGGGTTTTAGCGGTAATCGCCTTTTCGATCATGGCTGGATCGATATTGAAGCTCTTTTCGTCGATATCGACAAAGACTGGTTTGGCGCCGCGCAGGGCGATGGCTTCCACTGTGGCGGCGAAGGTGAAGGGGGTAGTGATTACTTCATCGCCTTCTTTGATGTCTAAGGCCCAGAGGGCGAGAATCAGTGCGTCTGTGCCGTTTGCCACGCCGATGCCGTACTTGGCTTGGCTGAGAGCGGCTACTTGTTCTTCCAGGGCTGTGACATATTTGCCCAGAATATAGTTACCGCTGCGCAGTACTTCCAGCACTGTGGCTTCCATTTCAGATTGAATCGATTGGTATTGCGCCTTAAGGTTGAGAATTGGTACCGAATTGCTCATGACTGATAAATTCCTGCTGTGAACCGCCGCTCGCCATAGAGTCGGCCATTGGTCAGTTTATCGGTTTCCGGGCTCGATTCAAAGTGAAAGTACCTAATAATGCAGATAAGTGACTGATAAACCAGGGGGAAATCAGGTCTTTGCGTTATCTTAAAAAAATAAAAGGAAGGGCTTGGCCCCTCCCTTTATCTTAAAAATTGACTGATTTTCCTTAATTAGCGCTTCTTGCTGGGCAAGGCTACTGTTCTGGAAAGGGCATTGGTGACGAAGAGGTTGAGGCTGACGCCTTCTCTTTCAGCTCTGTCTACGAGAGCTTTGTGGAGCGACTTGGGCAGACGAACGGTGAACTTGCCGGAGAACTTCATGTAATCCTCGTCACCGCCGCGGGAAGCCGAAGGCGCTTTGGCTTTGGTTGTGTGCTTGGCCGGGGCTTTACGTCCCAGTTTGCGACCACCACCCAGTCTCTTTGTGGCTACCTTAGCCGGTTTGGCTGATTTAGCGGCTTTGGGCTTAGCTTTGCCACCAGCTTTTTTTGCAGCTCCTGCCATGTTTCACTCCTTAATGTATGTAGGGTTTTTGCATTCATTCAAATGCGGCTGTCGTCGGTTTCTTGATTCGGGCAATATCCGACGGAGGACCCCCAGTTGTTGGGAGTTCTCTCATTTTGTCGGTGGATATTTGGTTCACCACCGTTTATAAGGTCACCACCACTCTAGGTGGCACATATATTGTACCAAACATCTATGCATTTATAACCTATTGGATATACATTTTTCTTTTGTGGCTTAAAACGCCCACAGAGTTGGGTTCTCGGGTTTTTCAAATTCCGCTAAAGTGATACCAGGGGCGGAATTGGTCTTGTCGGTGGTGCCGCACCATAGCTAATGGCTGATACCAAAAGTAATGACCGGTCTTGAGGCTTGAAAGGCAAAGCCATGGGCTATTTGCGCCTTTAGATGTACAATCGCATCTGACCAAGAGATTTTGCAATGGCGCGACTTCTATTAGTAAAGCTATCTGCCATAGGTGATGTAATTCATTGCTTGCCGGCGGCGCATCGCCTGAAGCAGGCTCTGCCTGGGCTGGAATTGCATTGGTTGGTGGAACCTTTGGCGGCACCGCTACTGGTGGATAATCCTTGTGTTGATAAAGTGCATGTTTTTGAGAAGAAGACATGGCTAGGCGGTCTGAAAAGCGGCCAGCCTGCCACCATGCTTAAGTCTGTAGCCGCTTTGCGGGCCTTCGTTTCAGAGCTTCGGTCTTATCAATTCGACTATGCTATAGATGCCCAGGGTTTGTTTAAGAGTGCCTTTTTGGCCAGGCAGTCAGGAGCAAAAAGAGTCTTTGGCTTCAAGGGCACCAGGGAAATGGCCGAGTATTTGCTTAGCGACAAGCTGGATATTGGCGACTATTTCGGGGTTTCCAGGCATGTGGTCGATCTCAATCTAGCTCTCGCCGACTTTGTCATCAGTACCGCCCGGGGTGCCGCACCACCTGCTCAAGCGAGCTCAGAACAAGATAGCCATACATTAGTCTGTTTTCCCTTGCCCTCGCCCCCACCTCAATCTGAGGCTAAGGTTGCTGCGCTCTTTGGTATGACGGGGGCACCAAATACGGCGACCAAGAATATCGGCTTTTTCGCCGGCACCACCTGGGACACCAAGATTTGGCCGTCAGACCACTGGATCGAGCTTGGTAAGCGCCTTTTGGAAGAGGGAGATTTAGATTGTCGGATTTTTTTGCTGGGTGGTCCCTCTGACCGGACCACAAATCAATACATATATAAAGGATTGGCTTCGGGCACCGGGGGTGGAGGCCATGTGGCTGATATCACTGGTGAAACCAATCTCATAGATCTGGTGGCACTTTTTGCCAAGCTCGATTTGGTCATCGGCGCCGATACCGGTCCCCTGCATTTAGCTTGTGCGGTCGGGGCGGGCAGCTGTGCTGAAAAGGCAACAAGAGTGCTTGCCCTGCATGGTAGTTCGCCTTGGGGACGCAATGGTCCCTATGGTGCGCCAGAGCAGGTGGCTGCCTGTCACTTGGATCTCTCCTGCCAGCCTTGTTTCTCAAAGAAATGCAGTTTAGGCACCATTGCATGCATGAAAGACCTTCCCAGCGAGAAGGTCTTTCAAATGGCTATGACAATGTTGGGCTGATTATTCGCAGACCCATTTATCGACGGCGCGGTTCCAGTCTTTGATTAGTTCTTCGTCTTTGAAGAAGAGACCGATTTCGCGAGCTGCCGATTCGGGACCGTCCGAACCATGCACCATATTGCGACCGATTTCGACGGCCAAGTCACCTCTGATGGTGCCGGGGGCCGATTGAGCCGGGTTGGTGGCGCCGATGACGTTGCGAGCTAGGGTGATGGCTCCTTTGCCTTCCCAAACCATGGCAACAATCGGACCAGATGTGATGAATTTCACCAGACCGTCAAAGAATGGTTTGCCTTTGTGCTCGCCATAGTGACGCTCGGCCAGTTCCACCGGCACTTGCATCTGCTTTAGTCCGACCAGTTTCAGTCCTCTACGCTCAAAGCGTGAAATGATTTCGCCGACGTAACCGCGTTCTACGCCGTCTGGCTTAACAGCCACAAAGGTTCTCTCTTGAGACACCGCTATACCCCCTGACAAATTTTCCGACATGGGCTTAAGCCCACCAAATATATTAAATGGCGGGCGCCCGGCAGAGATTTGACGGACCTCATGTCAGGAAATCTTGACTAGCTTGGCGTATCTGGGATCTAGCCGTTTTTCGCCCCATTCGGCGAATTTGACCACATAAAGTTCTTTATCTTCATCGCCGATAACTTCTATCATCGTGCCAATACCAAACTTAACATGGTTGACCCGGTCCCCTACGGTCAGCTTTTCATAGGTTGGCGGGGGAGTCGCTTCGCTTTCGGCTTCTTTACGCATTACCCGTGGTTTGGGCTGTGATTGCGATTGATAGGGCGAGCCGGAGCTAGCCGGTCGGCTGCCGGCATTGCTGCCTGGCTTATTGCCTGGTCTAGAACTGGAGCCATATCCAGAACCCGAACCATATCCAGAACTAGAACCATATCCAGAACTAGAACCATAATTAGAGCCTGATCTCGAACCGGAACCATATCCCGAACCAGAACCAGATCCCGAACCAGAACCAGATCTAGACTGTCCATAGCCTGAGCCTGAGCCATAACCGGAACCATAAATAGAATTTGAGCCCGAACCAGAGCTGTTTTTGCGCTGATAGTCGTTGCCGTACTTGCTTTCGAAGCCCGAGTACTCTCGGTTTCGTTTACGGTCTTGAGCCCCGTCGCGATTGAAGGACGACTCCTCATCGGGAATACGTTCTCTTTCGTAACCGCCGCCGGTTTCGTAGCTCTTGCTTTGTCCCTGACTTTGTCCCCAAGTGCCGGCCTGTCTTTCGACATGTTTGGCAAAGCCGTCTTCACCGGTGGGATAGTAGCCCGAAATTAGACCCGGTTGTATCTCTTTCAAGAAGCGACTGGGAATGGTGAAACTGGATGAGAAACCACCGCTGAAGCCACGTCCGATCATGGAGCGTTTTCTTGCCAGGGTGATATAGAGTGTGTCGCCTGCTCTAGTGACGGCCACGTACATCAGTCGCCGCTCTTCTTCCATTTGGCTGGGATTATCGAGGGAACGCACGTGGGGGAAGAGACCTTCTTCTAGACCCATGATGAAGGCGGTGGGAAACTCAAGACCTTTGGATGAGTGAATGGTCATGAGCTTGACTGTGTCTTCCGAATCTTTCACCGAATCGAGATCGCTCACCAGTGAAATGCGAGTCAAGAATGAGTCTAGGTCCGGCTCGTCTGCCATGCTTTCGAATTCTTTAGCCACCAAAACAAATTCGCGTATGTTTTCCATACGAGAGAGCGCGGTTTCGTCTTTGGCGTTATTGGCTTCGTCTTCCAGCTTATCCATATAGCCTGTGTCGATGAGAATCTTTTCGAGCAGTTCGGACACGGCTACTGTTTCCGACATCTTCTGCCAGGTCACCACTTGGCTGGCAAAGGTTTTCAGTGTTTGCACAGTCTTGGCAGAGAGTTCCGAGATTCTTTCGGCTTCCAAACAGGCTTCTATCGAACTCATATTCTTCAGTTCGGCATAGGCTTCCACTCTTTCCAGGGTGGTTTTGCCCAGTCCTCGCTTAGGCACATTGACTACGCGGTTGAAGGCTTGTCCGTCTTTGGTGTTGTAGACCAGCTTGAGGTAAGCAATCATGTCTTTGATTTCTTGCCGGTCGTAGAATCTGGTGCCGCCCACCACTACATAAGGAATGTGGCTTCGCACCAGGACTTCTTCTATGGCCCTAGACTGCGAGTTGGTGCGGTAGAGAATGACGCATTCGGAGAGTTTTCTACCCCGAGCCCGCGATCTCTTCAGTTCTTCGGCAATATAAAAAGCTTCGTCTATTTCGTCTTGGGCTTCATAGCAGTTGATTTTGCCGCCCTTGCCGCGGTTGCAGCGCAATACTTTGTCGATGCGCTCGGTGTTATTGGCGATGATGCTGTTGGCTGCTTCCAAGATAGTAGAAGTTGATCTGTAGTTCTCTTCTAATTTGATCATGCGGCAGCCTTCATAATCTTTTTGCAGGCCGAGGATGATGCGGAAATCAGCTTTACGCCAAGAATAAATAGATTGGTCTACGTCGCCGACCACCATGATGGAGCGCTCGTTCCAGAGCCCTTCTTCGCTGGTCAGCAGGCTGGGATTGTCGCGCTTGAGGTAGTGCTCAGGGCTGTCTACCCGCGATATAAGCGAGATTAGATCGTATTGCGATTTATTTGTATCTTGAAACTCGTCCACCAAGACATGGCGGAATCTTCTTTGGGTGCGCTCTCTCACCTGTTGATTTTTTTGCATCAAGTCGGTGAACATCAAGATTAGATCGTCAAAGTCGAGAGCATTGTTGCGTGAAAGCTCGCCTTGGTAGGCTGTGAAAATTTCAGCTAGACGATTTTCTCTATAGTTCTTTGCTTCTTGGGCATAGACTTCATGGGTGTAGCCGTCGTTCTTGAGGGCCGAGATTGTGTGCTTTATTTCTTTAGGGACAAAGACCTTGTCATCGAGATTGAGTTTGACAATCTGGGCTTTGATTAGACTTTGACTGTCGCTCTCATCATATATAACGAAGTTTTTGTCCCAGGTGAGACCGTCGGCAGTTTTGTAGCTGGCGATTTCTAAGCGCAAGAGGCGGGCGCAGATGCTGTGGAAAGTACCTATAGTGATGCGTCTGGCTACCTGGGGGCCGACAATGGCTTCGATGCGGTGTCGCATTTCGGCGGCGGCTTTGTTGGTGAAGGTGACTGAAAGAATCGATTCGGGATCTTGATTCAATTCAGAGATTAGAAAAGCTATACGTTTGGTCAGAACCGTCGTCTTACCGCTGCCGGCTCCGGCAATAACCAGCGACGGACCCCAGCGCTGTACGACCGCCGAAGCTTGCTCGGCATTGAGCCTGTCAAGCAGCTCGGGGTGTTTCAAGGCGCCTGGCTGGTGAGCCGAGCCGTAATTTCCTGGATTTTCCATAACGCTCTTGGCTTCCGCCGAAATATCTATAGCCACAGCCAGTCTCCAAACTTAAGTTTAACTGAATTGCCAAGAAGCTCCGCCTTGGGCGGATATATCTTTGCTATGCGATGGACTCTCTTTGTTAATCCCTTGAGACCGGGACAGAGGCGCTCATCTCCCTTATTTTCCTCAATAACCTGGCTTATCGTTAATTAAAACTTGTAAACAGCAAAGCCCTTGCTTTTGCCAAAGCGCTCACAAGGCTTGTAATCTTAAGCTTGCCATAAGTTTCCCCGGGCTTCAAAATTTTAGAAATTTAGATAAGCAACCCGGAAACTAGCAAGAACGAAAACCAGATATATAAAAGGGATCGAGAAGTATATGCCGTTAGAACCGACTGCCGCCACAATTCCCACCGTCGATGAACTGGCCCAAGAACTTTTGCTTATTCAGCAATCAGGCCCGAGGAAAGTGGCAATCATCGGTACCCGTAACCTCCCCCTCACTCACCAGCAATTGGTAGAGATGCTTTCATATGCTCTGGTGCTCTCGGGCAACCAGGTCGTCACCAGTGGTGGTGCAAACGGTACCAATATGGCTGTGATTAGAGGCGCCCAGCGTGCTAATCCAGACCGCCTCAACATTATTTTGCCGCAGACAATCAGTCAGCAACCAGGCGAAGTGCAGGATCTCTTAATCGGTATAAAGAATATCGTTGAGTATCCTGAAAGACGTACCATGACTCTGGCTGATGCCAGCCGCATTTGCAACCACGAAATAATCGATCGCTGCCAACAAATAATTTGTTTTCTCTACCACACAAGTCATACACTATTAGAGTCGGTAAATTACGCTAAAGAACATCGCAAGATAGTTACTAGCTTTTACCTAGACTAGTTGTCGGCGGAACAAACTTAAATCTAATTTGAAAGCTGTCTCGGAAATTTCCGGTCTGACCCAGAGCTGCGGCATAGATCTTGCTGTAGTGCCTGAATGTGCTTATGCCATGATGCCGGCGCCGGTTGCAATATTTTTACCGGCTTTCTGCTCGATGGCGCTCACTGCTGCGATTTTGCCGTTCTATATAAAGCGCTTGAAAGATCTGCAGATCAATCAGTTCTTGCGCGAAGAAGGCCCTAAAAGTCACGCCCACAAGGCGAAGACTCCGACCATGGGCGGACTTACCTTTATCTTTGCCACCACTGTGGTTTGTCTAGCCGTCAGTTTTTTCAAGCCGCTCAGTCTGACGGCAATCGCAGTTGTCATTACCGGCGCCCTTTGTGGTGTGGTTGGTGTTCTAGATGATTCAGCCAAAGTAATCAACAAAGCCAATAAGGGCATACCGGGGCAGTTGCGTTTGCTCATCGAAACCATACTCGGTGCACTGCTTGCTTGCATCATTGCCTGGCAGGGTCATGGCGCCTTGGTCTTGCCCGAGTTTCTCTTGCAGTCATTTCCGGCATTGGCCTCCCATACAGGCACCCCCTTCGGTTTTGTTGCTCTGCCTTTGCTTCTCTTGGTGCCTCTCGGTGCCTTTTTGGCCGCCGCCACCACCAATGCCGTCAACTTGCACGACGGCATGGACGGACTAGCAGCCGGCACCTCCTGCCAAGTCTTTGCCTTGCTTTCGGTCTTGCTCTACGAAACCGGACAAAGCGAACTTGCCACCATAGCTGCTACCGCCGCCGGTGCTCTGCTCGGCTTTCTATTTTTCAATAAAAACCCGGCCAAGATATTCATGGGCGATACAGGCAGTCTCTTTATCGGCGGCTTGATGTCTTGTTTGGTTCTAGCGGGCGGCTTGCTTATCTGGTTCGTGCCTCTTGCGGCAATTTATATAGCTGAAACCCTGTCGGTGATGATCCAGGTCGTCTATTTCAAGCTGACCAAGCCTTATACTCCCGAAAAGGCCATGAGTAAGCTGGCTTTGATCAAGCTCAAACTTACTAAGAAGCTACCCGGCGAAGGCAAGCGTCTTTTCCGCATGGCCCCCCTGCATCACCACTATGAGGCGGTCTACAGCGAAAAGGGCGTGAGCGAATGGCAAGTGGTGGCGGCGTTTTGGGCTGTACAGTTTTTGCTTTGTCTGATTGTTTTGGTCGGCTTTGAGTGGCTAAGAGCTTCTTTGCCCTGTTCGGTTTTTCGGCTAGAATAGGCAAGCTGATTTGAGAAAGTCAGCAAATCATCAGAAATAGTCTTGAAGTGAAAGGTCCGCAATGCAGACCCCGTACGCCCAGGTTGTTTCCGACCTGGTTTCACAGGGCAAGTGGGAAGAAGCTTACTCCGGCCTTGTGCAATACACACAACAGAATCCTGTGGCAGCCACCAACGATCCGGCTGTGCAGTTTCAATTGGGTGTATTGGCCTTTAACTCGGGCAAGCTGGCTGAAGCCGAAAGACATCTCAAGACCTCGCTCTCCATCGATTCGGACAATCCTGATTCGCATTACCAGCTAGGCTTGGTTTTGCTCAAAGACGAGCGACCCGATGAGGCCGTCCCCGAGTTTAGAGAAGCCTGCGAACGTCGCACCGACTATGCCGTTGGTCACTTGCACTGGGGCATAGCGCTTGGGCAGATGGGCAATTGGCGTGGGGCGCTCGGGCAGTTCAATCAATGCCTCAAGATCGATGCCAATATGACCGCAGCCTATATTCAGGGCGGTCTTATCTGTTTTCAACAGGGTCAGTTTATGGAAGCGGCTCAGTATTTTCAGTCGGCGGTCAACCTTGAGCCTGAACTACCGCAGCCTCTAGTTTCTCTAGGTTTGGCCCTTTCTCAGCTCGGCAATGAAGTTGATGCCGGTAAATGTTTTTTGCGGGCTTGGCAACTGGACGGGCGCAATGTCACAGTTTTGCGCCATGCCGCTTCGGCGATGGCTTTCATAGGTCAGATAGACGATGCCGTGCGTCTTTTCCAAGAGGCGGTCAATCTTGGGCATCGCGGTCTCAATGCTAGAGAAAGGGCTCTCATATATAACGACTGGGGCGTGGCGCTCTTCCGGGTTGGGCGCACCGAAGAAGCTTCTGAAAAGCTCATGGAAGCATCAGATATGGATTCCACCTCGGTGGAGCCGACCATGAATCTCGGCTTGGTCTGTGTACAGCTGGCTGAGTACGAACGCGCCGCCGATGCCTTTGAAAAGACCCTTGTTCTAGAGCCTGATTCCCGAGATTTGCGGGTCTATTTGGCGGTCACCCTGATCTTGCTCGGGCAGTTCGAGCTGGCCATTGAACGCATGATGGAGAAGGCTCCAGATAATCCGGGGCAGTATGATTTTTGGCTGGGTCATGCTCATCTGGGTGCCGGCAGCTATGACCAGGCGGCCAGGCATTTTGCCATGGTGATTCAAGAGACCCCGGCTAATTATCAGGCCGTAGATGGCTTAGGCTGTGCCCTTTTGCTCTCAGGCAACTATCAAGATGCCATCGAAAAATTTAAGACTGCCATTAGTCTGCGGCAAGATTATGCCCTCGGTCATCTGCACTTATCGAGGGCGCTAGATCAGATAGGTGATGCCAATCTCGCCCGCGAGCATCTGAAAGAAGCCGTGCTCTATGATCCCGAATGTCTGGTGCATCAAAAAGAAGCCTTGGACAAAATGTTGAAAGCCGCCAACTATGAACTCGTGGAAGCACAGGCTCTCAAGCTTTTGGCTGCTACCCCGAAAGATGCCGATATCAGAGTCTCTCTAGCCCGCTCGTATAAAGAGCAGAATCGTCTTGATGAAGCCCTGGCCGCCGTCGAATCGGTTTTAGCTGAAGACCCCACCAATGCTGAAGCGCGAGTGGTGTCGGGGCAGGTCTATCTTTTGCAGGGGCGTTTTGTCGAAGCCGATGAAAGTTTCCGCATTGCTTCTGAAACCACCGATGGTGACCATTCACTCTTTTATGCCTGGGGCAAGACCCTCTCTTTGCTTGGTTTGACCGAACTTGCCCTAGAAAAATATGAAAAAGCCTGCGAGCTTGACCCTTATGATGCCGATGTCTATGACGCTTGGGGTAATGCTTTGAAGGCGCTTGGCCGTTTTGCCGAGGCGGCGGAAGTCTATAAACGAGCGGCTGAGTATCTCTAAAATGACCCAGAGCATTGCCCGTGAGCCTAATATCGATAGGTCGAAGAGCCGTGAACTGACTAGTGAACTCTATTTGAAAAGCGAGCAATTGCTCAGATTTCGTATCGCTTTTTCGCTTGTCAGTTTGTGTCTTTGCGTCGGCATCTATAGTTTTGCCGGTGTCGAGTTTGAGTTCTATCGCGCTACCGGTATCATCTGTAGTGTCAGTATCTATTCTTTTATCGGGCTTGCCTTTGTGGTTAAAGCTCTGCGTAGCTCGCGGGCCAAGCTGCAGAGCTTCAATGCCATTTTGCTTGTACTCGATGCGCTTGCTCTTACCGGTCTGGTGCATTTTACCCATGGCATCGAATCAGATCTCTATGTGCTTTATCTCTTGCCGATCATGCTCTCCAGCTATACTTTCGGGCGGCGCGGCATCTATCTTGTCGCTGCCTTTGTGGCGCTTTGCTATATCGGTTTATTGGTCTATGAAAGTTCGCCTCTTTTGCCTTATCTCTTGCAATCGACCAATCCGCGCGGTTTAGCTAGCGCCTTTGCCTTCAAGCTCTGGCGTCGTATTTTCGCCCGTGCCTTTTTCTTTACTTCGGTGGCTTTTCTTTGGGCCCGTTTTTGTGACTATCTAAGCCGGGTTAGCCGGCGCAGCAATGAACGTTTGCTCGAACAGTTGGAAGCCAACGAAAAGCTCATCGCTGAGTCGGAAGAAAGAGCAAAACGAGAGCGACTGATTAACTCTATCAATAAAGGCGTGCGCAGTACACTCGAACTCGATTCGATCTTGCGCTCAGCCGTCAATCAACTAAGCCAGGCTGTCTCTGCCGATCTTGTCGCTATTCTCTGCCCGCCTACCACCGGCGAGTCCACCAATATTTATGTGCAAGCTTCAGAGCCCTCGACCGCTGCCTTAGATAAAGAAAGTGTCTCAGGCGTTGCGAATCAGCCTGTAGGCTCGATTTCGGCTAGGCTGCAGAGCTTTATTTTAAGCAGGCGCTCTTCCTATCTAAAAGATGATGCAGGCAGAAAGATAAAGACCTTTGTCTTTACAGATGCTCCTGCCGATCAGTTTTTTGCCGATGTAAAAGAAGAGATTGAAAGCTCGGGTTTTCGCTCTATCGTCTTGCAGCCCATGATGTACGGCGAGATTTCGCGCGGTGTGATCATTCTTGCCGACCGTCGCAAAGACAAGGTCTTTGAAGAATCGGAGCTGGTCTTGACCAAGGTGGTGGCCGGGCAGGTGGCTGTGGCAATTGAGCATGCCAACCTGGTGGGTGAACTTTCCAGCAAAAACCGTGACCTGGTCGGCAAAAACCTCAACCTTGATGCTAAGAACCTCGAACTAAAGACAATGCAATCGCAGCTGATTCACCATGAGAAAATGGCTTCTCTAGGTCGTTTGGTAGCAGGCATCGCCCATGAACTGAATAATCCGATTAACTTTGTGCACGGCAATTTGCCGTACCTAAAGCAATATGCCGATGAACTAAAGAAATTGGTCGATAAAGCCTCTGAAATCGAAGAAGAGCATCGCCGCGACTTTGATGAGCTCAAGCGCAAGATCAAATATGATTTCTTGATAAGCGACCTCGATAACATCATCGCCGACCTCAATGAAGGCTCTGAGCGCATCCGCCATATTATTCGCAACCTGCGCAGTTTTTCGCGTCTTGATGAAGCCGAGCTGAAAGAGGCTTCCATATGCGAAGGTATCGAATCGACCTTGAAGATACTTTCGCAGTATTACGGCAACGACAAGATACCGGTGCATTTCAGCCCAGGCTTTGCCTCTATGCCCCAGGTGCTTTGTTACCCTGGTCAGCTCAACCAGGTCTGGATGAATTTGCTTTCTAATGCTGCTCAAGCCATGCAGGGGCAGGCTGAAGCCCGCCTCAATATTCAGGCTGAACTGGAGGGAGAGAGTGTTCTGGTTCAAATTTCGGACAATGGGCCTGGTATTAAGCAGGAGGTTCAGAGTAAAATCTTTGATCCCTTCTTCACGACCAAGCCGGTCGGGCAGGGTACCGGGCTTGGCCTATCAATTTGTCATTCCATAATCGAAAGACATGGCGGGCAGATTTGGTTTAGCAGCGAGCTGGGAAAGGGCACAACCTTCTTTGTCAGGATCCCCTTGACCGCCAAGCGACAAAGCCCGAACTTGCCGGGTGAATTGTCTCAAATCAGTGAGCCTGATTGAGAAAGCAGATTTTTAGAGATTCTCCGAGGTAACTTTTTCAGAATGCGCCGACACAAAATTCTGGTTGTTGATGATGAAGTGCCCAATTTGAGGCTCTTGAGAAGAGTGCTTTCGGAAGACCATGACATTTTCGAAGCCACAGGCGGTAAAGAAGGTCTAGAGATTCTGGAGAAGGAGTCAATTTCGCTGATCATCACCGACCAGCGCATGCCTTCGATGACCGGGGTGCAGCTTTTGGAGCAGTCCCTCACTCTCCGACCGGACGCCATCAAGATTCTTCTCACCGGCTATACCGATGTGCAAGCCTTAATCGATGCCATCAATGCCGGGCATGTCTACAAATATATTCCCAAGCCTTGGGATGCCGACGAACTAAAGCTGACTGTGCGCCGAGCCCTGGAAGCTTATGAGCTGAAAGAAAATAATGACAATCTGGTGGTGGAGCTGCGTGCTGCCCTGTCCGAGCTTGAGAGTCTTTCGGTGGGAACCATTCGAGCCTTAGCCGATGCCCTCGATGCTAAGTGCGACTATACTGCCGGTCATAGCCTGAGAGTCAGTCGTATTGCGGTGCTGATTGGCCGCCAGCTGGCTTTGCCCGACGATATGCTGCGCGACGTTGAGCTGGGCGGCATTTTGCACGATATCGGCAAGATTGGTGTGCCCGAGTCTATCTTGTGGAAGCCCGACAAGCTTACCCCGGAAGAAAGGTCGATTATGTCCAGGCACCCGGTCAAGTCGGCTGAAATCATCGGCGATTTGAAGGGCCTCGTCAGGGCTCGTGAATATGTCAAGCACCATCATGAGTATTTTGACGGTTCCGGCTATCCCGATGGTCTAAAGGGTGAAGACATCCCGATTGGTGCCCGCATTATTCTCGTTTCTGATGCTTACGATGCCATGACCACCGACCGCCCTTATCGCAAAGCCATCGGGCATGAAAGAGCCATCCAAGAATTGCGCAAACTGAGAGATACTCAATTTGACCCGAATGTGGTCGATGCCTTGCTGGCGCTCACCGAAGACGGCGGTAAGGAAATGGACAAAGTGATCAAAGAGCAGTTCGATGAAAGCTTCATCGGTCTCACTCTTGCTTCAGTAGATCCAGCGAAGACTGGAAAACAGTATCGGGAAGAAGCCGAACGCCGAGCCCGTCTAGCAAACTCCTGACCACTTGCTCTGAAGCATCGGTGAGGGCGCAGAAGTTTTTGGTCTGAGGAATCAGCTTGGCTGGTTCGGTGGGACCAAATAGAGCCACTACTTTCTTATTTAGTCCGACTGCCACGTGCATCGGTGCCGAGTCTACACAGATGAAAAGGTCGGTCATCTCAATTAGGGCAGCTAGATCAGCCAGGCTTTTGGTTTTGCCATAGAAATTAATTATGCGCTTTGCTTCTTCGCCAAGCTCGGCTTGCAGGTCCTTCATGACCTCTTCATCGTCGGGTCCGCCTGCCAAGATCACCTCGGTGTTATCAAGCTTGAGCAGTTTGCGTATCAAGTCCAGCCAATGCTTGCTTTCCCAGGTCTTGATGATGCCTTTCTGTACCGCCAGTCGGCTCGTACCCGGATGCAAGAGTAGTCTCTTTTTTGCTTTTGCTGCCGCACCGCTGGTAGTGTCAGTGCCAATATCAGCATTAGTGGCGGTGGCACTACTTAAATCTTTCAGTCTTGCTTCCAGCTGCGCTTCCTCTTCGGCAAGAGCCGCTTTCATGCGCTCTCGGCTCGATTCTTGTACATAAACTTCTGGAATTTGTATGACTGCAGCCTGTCTTGACTTTTGCTGTGAAGACTCTTCTTGACCAAGATATCTCGCCAGTCCGCCACTTAAATCGTGATACATATTGCCGGCATATTGCTCTTTATTGAGTGGTACCGGATGGGTGAGAAGCAGCCTGGAAAGCGCGCTTGTGCCATAACCAATGCGTATTGGTATGCCTGAGGCAAAGAGCAGCATTGCCACCATGGGTGAAGACCCAGATGATATGACTAAGTCATATTTGCCTGAGCGGGTGAGATTGAGAAGTTCAAGATAATCACCGGGCTTTAGCGGTTTTTTCTTGATATCGAAGAGCAAGACTTCGTCGACTAGGTTGCTTACTTCTTTCACCGACTTTGAGCGCGGCTCTAAAATCAGAGAAATGCGGCAAGAGGGCAAGAGCCGCTTCACTTCCTTGAGGGTGGGAAGAAATAAAATTTCATCTCCAATGCCGCCGAAATTTATGGTGAGAATTTTTTGCGGTAGAGCTTTGCTTTGAGAGGCTGGCATTATTGGCGCCTTTATTTATTTTCCAGTGGGTGCAGCTTTAAAAGAGGGCAAGAAATTTTGTCATTTTCCAATCGTTTCATAATTAAAAAAGGACAGCACGTATAATATCCCAGTGTTTAGGGATCCGAAGATAGCTTGAAACTATCCAACTGGCTTTTCATTTTTCTTGCCTGCGCGCTTATGGGAGTGCTCGGGGCTTATGTTTATGTATCGGTTTCGAAACCACAGCTCATGCCGCCGCAGCTGCGCATAGCCACTCTGCGCAAGCCGACCACTATATTGATGCTTGGTACCGACGTGGTCTATTCCGATTCGGGTCGCCGCCTCAAAGCCGATAAAGACGCCTTCACAGGGCGCTCCGATACGATCATGGTTGGTCGCTTGGATCCTCTTGCAAATACATTGCGGGTGATTTCGATACCGCGCGATACCCTCGTAGATATTCCAGGCAACGGCACGCAGAAGATCAACGCCGCCAATGCCATCGGTGGGCCTGATTTGGCAAAAGCAACCATCAGCAATTTTCTAGACACGCCAATTGAGCACTATGTTGTCCTGAACGTACATGGCTTGGTCGACTTGGTGAACGAGCTAGGCGGCATCACTGTGGAAGTGCCTAAGCGCATGCAATATATGGACTGGACCGCCAAGCTCAAGATTGATCTGGAGCCGGGCGTGCATACCCTTACGGGCAATCAGGCCATGGGCTTTGTTCGCTTTCGCCATGATGCTCTCGGTGACATCGGGCGCGTGCAAAGACAGGAAATTTTTCTTAGAGCCGTGCTGGACAAGGCGCTCAAACCCGAGTCTTGGAAGCATATTCCCAAGCTCATCGAAATTGCACAGAACTATATAAGCACCGACCTTAGTGCTCAAGAAATTCTTGAGATGGCTAATTTTGTGCGTGGTGTTCCAAAATCTAACCAACTCTTAACGATGATGCCAGGCAATTTCTCTCCAGGCGGAGACTGGGCCGTGGAAAGAAGCGATGTCAGAAGGATGGTGGCTCGGCTGATGGGCGCCAACTTTATTGAGACCACCAGGGATAGTATCAGAGTTGCTATTGGCAACTGTAGTTCTACTGAGGGTATGGGCTTCAAACTGGCTAAAATACTGGGTTCTAAGGGCTATAAAAATGTCATTGTCCAGAAGCGAATGCTTGAGTTATCAGACTCCTTGAAACGCACGAGAATTGTGGCTCAGAAAGCCAATCCTGAAGATGCAAGTTTAGTGAAGTCCGACCTGGGTAATATAGGAGATGTGGTTAATGCATCTGTTGGAGATATAGAAAGCTCGGTCACCATAATGATCGGTGATGACCTTGTAGAGAAAATTCTCACAATAGAAGCTGACTCATCGACCCGGGAAGGAGGGTCGAAAAGCGCATCAGGAGCCAGTCCTTAGTGGACTGTAAAGGGCTCTGTAACACAGTGAAAAGTGAATTGTTCAGACAATATTATTTTTCACTTTGAAACATGGCTCCGCACTTAGTATTTCAGTGGTGTACATTTGAGGCGATTGCCATTACACTCCTTGGTGAGGCAATCTTAGAACTCTCTCAGACAAACTCTTTTCTTCCAGGCGTTACTTCAAGGCATCCTAGAGCAATCTAGAAAAGGCAGGCGGCATGATTCATTATGTATATTCGACACGCGGCGGCTACCTCTATTTGGTAGGCAAATACAACCAACAGCCCAAAGTTGAGGGCAACACCGAGTTCATTCTTTCGGTACCGGAAAAGACATCACAAGCTCAAATCGATACCCTGGCTCATCGCAGATTTATGGAGCACCTGAGACGTCCGCGCAAAGTACAGCACGATCGTCATAAGACCGAGACCAAAGTAGTCGAGAAAGAACTGGCTACTGTTTAAACTCTTCGAAGTCTTCGAACTAATTAGACCAGGTCTAGTGTAAATCAATGTTAAGCCGCCCCATTCAACCGGGCGGCTTTTCTTTTGGCGCCATTCTCTCTGTTTTTGTTATTTCTCTCTCCATACTGGGCATCTTTAGGGCATGGCGGGATGTCTTTCCTGTTTTTTCAGATAGAGTTTCATCTTTTGCAAACTCTTACTAAAACCGGCTAATATGAGTTTGGTCACATTTGAGGGGCTTAGATATGTTGGACGAGCGCAACCGGAATCTTCACCGAACTACTTATATAGGTGCGGGTACAGGTTCGGGTCGAGGTACTGGACCAAAGAGAAAGACAAAGCGGTCCAATCAAGGCTTTACCTTGATTGAGCTTCTTGTGGTCGTAATCATTATTGGTATCTTGGCTGCCATTGCCCTGCCGAACTTCATTGGCGCCCAGGACAAAGCCCGTGAAGCTTCGGTCAAAGCCAATATGAGAACCGCTCAAATTGCCGCCGAGTCTTATGCCACCGATTCGGGTGGTTCTTATCCTGGCAGTGTCGACAACTTCAAGCCTTATTTCCCTGGCGGCTCCAGTGCCAAGGACGGTGCTCCTGGCAACCCGCCTGTCAATCCATTTTCTAACGCCTCCGCGTGGCCCACAGCCGGCAGTGTCACCGATGTAGCTGCTGCTCGTATCGCTCCTCCAGCTTCTATCGGGTCACCGGGTCAAATCGAATACAGCGCCATCGGTCCCTCCAGTGGTCCCACCTCTTATGCTATTCGCGGCGGCAACAAAACCGGTGTTGCTCTGGCTGGAACTGCCCCCGGCACCACCCTTGTTCTCTCAAACCAGTAATAGCTAAAAGCGACAGTAGAGATTTTGTTTAGGCTAGTTCTGCTTGTTTGCGCCCTTTTTACCTGTTTCTTTGCCCGGCAGCATTGCCTGACCGCATATGCCGGGGCGCCTATTGAAACCGGCAGTCGCTTGCCCCGAGCCGCCGACCTAAAGCTGGTATCTCTGGGCTATGACCAACTGCTTGCCGATCTATATTGGCTCAAATTTATAAGCTATGAAGGTGATAGCAGAGCCAGGCTTTTGGATGGTTATGCTTCAGCCTCAGCTTATCTTGAGCTAATCACCGGGCTCGATCCTCGCTTCGCCCAGGCTTATTGGTTTGCTTCTTTCAGCGTGGGAGCCGACCAAAAACGTCCCGACTTGGCTGATGCGATTCTGCAAGCTGGTATAGAGAGAAATCCAAATAACTGGTACTTGCCTTATATTGCCGGGCTGAATGCCTATTTGAACTGGCATGATGAGGCCAAAGCGGCAAAGTACTACCGCATGGCTGCTCGCTTTCCAGAGGCTCCGCGCTGGCTGGCTGGGCAGGCAAAAATATTAGAGAGCGGTATCCCGTCTATAGTTAAGAAGATTCGCACCTGGGATGCAATTTACCGCTCCAACGAACCGGAGAAAGTGCGCAACCGAGCCAAGGAGCAGCTTATCGCTTTATGGTTGGCTGTTTTTAATAGTAATGCCGGTAAGCAAATTAAAGAACGCGCCCGCCAGGCGCTTATTGATTTAGACTATCAAGTCAATTGACCGGCTAGATAACTGTAGAATATCAATCTATAGATTAGGCGGCACTGGAGCGGCTATGAAATTCGGCGACTTTGACTTGCACATTATTAGAGAGTGTACTTTTCGCTTAGATGGCGGCGCCATGTTTGGCGTTGTGCCAAAGACAATGTGGGGCAAGTTGACCGATGTCGACGAAGCCAATCGTGTGCTCTTAGCTTGCAATCTTTTGCTTGTCGATACCGGCAGCAAGAAGGTCTTAGTCGAAACCGGTATGGGTGATAGATGGAGCGATAAAGAAAGACAACGCTATGATCTGCATACCCTAAAAGCACCAGATATGGTGCTGTCTGATCTGGGGCTGACCCCCTCTGACATAGATTATGTAATTATCTCGCACCTGCATTTTGATCATGCCGGCGGCGCTACTATTTTGAGAGACGGCAAGCTCAATGCCACTTATCCAAAGGCTCGCTATATTGTGCAAAAGGGTGAATGGGAATTTGCCTTTAAGGCCAATGCTAGAGCGAAAGCCAGCTATCGCCCCGATGATTTTGTACCTTTGCAAGAAGCCGGACAGTTAGAGCTCGTCGATGGCGACTATGAAGTTTGCCCGGGTGTGCATGTGAAGGTAACCGGCGGTCATACTTCGCACCATCAAGTTGTCTATCTGCAGTCTGGTGCTGAGCAGGCTGTCTACTTTGCCGATATTCTACCTACCCGCAGTCATCTTTCACCGCCTTGGGTCATGGGTTACGACCATTATCCTCTGGCCAGTTGTGATGTTAAGTCGCAGTGGTTGGCTGCTTGTGCCAGCCAAAATTATCTCGTTATCTTTGACCATGAGCCGGGCGTGCCATGGGGACGGGTTAAGCTCAAGGGTGAAAAGTTCGAGTTTGAAGCCCTGCCCGAAAATTCACTGTTGCCCGCCAGCTTAACGACTAAATAAAGCTAGATAACTGGCTAACCGCCCCAGACAAATGCTTTCTGATACTTTTCAGCACGCTTGAGACTGGCTTCGATCCAATCTCTCTTAACCGAAAATGGTGCTTTTCTAAAGACACTAGCACCCGAAACTGTCTGCACTGACTGGCGGGGCAGCTCGTCTTGATTAGCATTCATGAGCTGCAAAAGCTGTTTGGCCACATCGATGCGATAGCGTGCTTGCTTGCGATCATAATCATCTAGAACTCTGCCAATAAAAATGTTCTTGCCCGGCTTGAAATTTGAATCGGTGTCTTTCGCTCCCATTGCTAGCGCATTTAGTTCGCGCACCAAATGCCCTGGGCAGAGTATTTCAGACTTTCCTTGGCCAAAGCCCTCAACTTCTTTATAGTTGCAGGGCACTTCAAAAACTGGGCTCCAAGTTATGCCTTCGTCGCCTTCTTCAAATTGTCCGGCTACTGTTTCTTGCTGGCGCCAAACACTTATATAAGGCACCATGGCTCTGACAAGCATTTTGTTCTCGGCTTTCAAGCTTGGTGTTTCGGCTTCAATCAATTTTCGCTCTTTGTGGGGAAAAGCCATTTGCGTGAGATAAAACTCTAATTCTTTGATCGAACGAGCTTTGAGGGGACGCACACCTGGTCTTATATCTTTTCCCTCTAAAAGAGCGTGAATCTGAGCCAGTGATAAGACCATTTGGTTAAGCCGTTTGCCATCAGCATCCAGCCCACCGATACAGTTGATGCGAATGCCGTCCACACTTGGATTGTCTTTGACATATTGAAAAAGCTCGCGTCCGCTCATTTCAAAACAAACTTGCATGCCGCACTTTTCTTGCGAGGTGATGGCGTCAATCAGGGCTGCCTCTGAATGAAGGGCTCTGTTTAAGCTTGCCTTACCGTCTCGTCCTTCCACCCAAAAGCGAGCATTCAAGAGTAGACTAACTTGTTCCTCTGCTGCGGAAGGTTTGACCAAGGCGCGCTCAAGCCGCATGGCTTGGCTCAATTCGTCAAGGCGAAAGAAATATTTTGAGCTTAGATAGAGCGGTTCATCGGCGCTTCTGCTCGCCGGAACGATAAGCATTCCGTCAATCTGAGCGGCGTTTTCTTGTATGAAGTTAAAGAGTTCTAGTCCGTTTATTTGGGCAGTACTGCCCTGCTCAAGCGGTTTTTCATATAGCGTCAAAAGAGGGCGCGCTGTGTCGATAAGCGGTTTCGGAGATTGCTGGTTTTTCTTGGCTTTGTGCTTTTTGATTTTCCCGGCTTCTGCCTCTGTAATCTCGGGAACGATACGACCACTTGCGTCGGTGAAGGGCAGGTATTCGAAATTGTCGGGAATAGCTGTGGTCAAAAGCGGCTTGCCGCTATGGTCGAGGGCGATATGCCAGGCTTGGTGGTTTAGTATCGCCCGCAGTACCGTGGAAAATTTGGAATAATCGCTTTCGGCAAAGAAAGTTTCTTTCATCCACTGGTCGAAACGCTCTCTGTTGAGGGCTTCTTCCAGGCGATATTGCTCTAAAAGGGGAGAGGGTCCGGTCTTGAAGCTATTGCGAATTTCTCTGATGTCTTCATAGTCCAGAAAAAGATTATCGAACACTTTGTATTACCTGGCTTCAATAAATTTATTGTGCAGCTGTCCGCAGGCAGCATCTATATCGGTACCGCGCTCTAATCTGATGGTGACTGTCTTGCCCGAACGTCCGGCAATGTCTCTAAAGCGTTTTTGTGTAGAAATATCGGGGCGACCGTAGAGCACTACACCTTCTTTATTTCTGGTGGGGTTGAAAGGGATGAGATTGATATTGCAGTGCAAGTCGCCGACCAATTCGGCCAGCTGCCGGGCTTGGCTTTCAGAGTCGTTTATGCCTTCTAAGAGAACATATTCGATGGTTACTCGGCGTCTTGTCGTGTTGACATAGTCGTGCACCGCTTCCATAACTTTATGAATGGGGTACTTGGTTGTAATAGGTACGATTTCTTCGCGGGTGACGCGGTCGGGTGCGTGCAGCGAAAGAGCCAGGGTGATGGGTAGGTTGGCGGCGGCCAACTGGTTGATGCCCGGTACGATGCCCGAGGTCGAGACTGTAATATGTCTTGCCCCGATCCCGACCGAGTTCATAAGAGTTTTAATCGATTCAATTACTGTGTCGGTGTTGAGCAAGGGCTCGCCTTGCCCCATATAGACTATATTGGCTACACGTTTGCCGCTTTCGCGCTGAATGCTCATTACCTGATCAACTATTTCTTGGTGGTTGAGATTGCGCTTAAAGCCTAAATAACCTGTGGCGCAGAAGGTACAACCAACTGCACAACCCACTTGCGAAGACAAGCAAGCCGAGAGGCTGTCTCGATCATCGAAGGCGATTAAGACCGATTCAATCAATTGACCGTCGGGCAATTCGAATAAATATTTGCGAGTGCCGTCTTTACTGACCTCTAGGTGAGCCAGTTTTAAAAGTTGAATTTCGGCTACTTCCTTAAGCTTAGTTCGCAACTCTTGCCCAAGATCGGTCATTTCGTCGAAAGACTTAGCCCATTTTGCATAAATCCAACTATGTATCTGTTTGGCTCTAAATTTTGGTAATCCGAGACTATCTGTGAATTCGGTCAGTTCGGCCAGGGTCAGACCAGACAGCACCTTCTTGCTTGTCTTAGATTGTTCTGATGAAGTTTCCTTATCCAACTTTTACTCCCGTTTTTTCAAACTTGCGGCGTCATTTTGCTTCTTGACGTCTTCTTCTTGCCTGGGCTTGCCGCCCCTGCTTTCTTGTCCCTCCGATAATAGCAGCCCGGCTGCTGCTAAGGGTGACATATCAAGGGGATTCTACCAAGATGTTAAAATAGGCTTTGTTGCAAGAGTATTGTGGCGAAAGGAGGGTTAAACTACTCCTTTGGCAATTGTTCTGCGTGTTTTGTGCCTTCGGGCAGGAGTTAGGTGAAAGAATGAGTAATTGGGACGACGGCGTCAAGAACTTCGTCAAGAAGCTATTTGGCGACACCAATGAGAAGCGTGTGAAAGCGCTCAAGCCTTACGTTGTCAGGGCTAATTCTTTTGCCGATGCCTTTGTTAAGCTCAGCGACGACGAGCTTAAGGGCAAGACAGCCGAATTTAAGCAGAGAATTGATAATGCTCTGAAAGATGTGCCCGACGTCAAACTTTTAGCCGATGATGTGCCGAAAATGCCTGGGCAAATTCGTACCATGAAAGACAAGGCCTTGGCTGAAGTTTTGGAAAGCATCTTGCCTGAAGCTTTTGCCGTTTGCCGTGAAGCCGGTTCGCGTGTGCTCAATATGCGGCACTTTGATGTGCAGTTTATGGGCGGCGCCGCGCTGCACTTCAATAAAATCGCCGAGATGCGCACCGGTGAAGGTAAAACCCTGGTGGCTACCTTGCCCACTTATCTCAATGCTTTGGCTGGTCGAGGCGCCCACGTGGTCACGGTCAACGACTATCTAGCCCGCCGCGACTCTGAGTGGATGGGTCGTCTATATGGCTATCTCGGTCTTTCTACTGGTTTGGTCTATTCTCATCAACCCGACTGGGAAAAGGCGACGGCTTATCAGGCTGATATCACCTATGGTACCAACCACGAATACGGTTTCGATTATCTGCGCGACAATATGCGCAAATCGCTCGATGAGCTTGTGCAGAGACCTTATTACTTTGCCATCGTTGACGAAGTCGATAATATCCTCATCGACGAAGCTCGTACTCCTCTAATTATTTCGGGTTATCCCCGCGAGTCTTTCATCGAGCTTTATGTTCGCATGTCGCAAGTTTCGCCCTTGCTTGAGCGGGGCAAAGACAAAGACGACGAAGACTGCGACTATTATGTCGATGAAAAACAACGCAACGTTTTGCTGACAGAAAGAGGCATAGTCAATGCAGAGAAAATGCTCGGCGTCGACGATCTTTTTGACATGCATCATAACTATGCCCATCACCTGACACAGGCGCTGAGAGCAAAAGAAATCTACAAGCTCAACACCGACTATGTCATAGTTCCCAACGAAGAGGGCAAGCCCGAAGTCACTATCGTAGACGAATTTACCGGTCGTATGATGCAGGGACGCCGTTGGAGTGATGGTCTGCACCAGGCAATCGAAGCGAAAGAAAGAGTGCCGATTCAAGAAGAGACAATGACTTTCGCTTCCATCACCTATCAGAACTTGTTCAGGCTCTACCCCAAACTCTCGGGTATGACCGGTACAGCCATGACCGAAGCGCCTGAATTCGCCAAGATTTACAACCTCGACGTTGTTTCAATACCGACCAATAAAGAGTCTCGCCGCGTCGATCATCCCGACGTCATCTATAAAAACGAGCGCATGAAATATATTTCGGTGGTGGAAGAAATTGTCGACCTGCATCAGTCTGGGCGTCCGGTACTGGTCGGTACAGTTTCAATCGAAAGATCTGAGCTTATCGATGAAATGCTCTCTAAGCCGGGCCCGATGAATGAGTTTCTGCTCTGGAAAGTTAAGCGCCTGGAAGAGATCATGAAGAGGCGCGGCTTGGAGGGCGACAGAACAGCGGCTTTGAGCAAAATATTAGAGCGCCCCGGGCAGATAGATGCCGAAAAATTTGAAGAAGTGGTGAAGAAGCTGGAAGGCGAACTCTCTAAAGAAGAAGAGTTCCTCGATCGCTTGTTCTCTACCTTGCGCACTGCTAAAGTGGTTTCGGCAATTAGAAAGGGCATCCCGCATTCGGTTTTGAATGCTAAGTTGCACGAAAAAGAAGCGATGATTGTCGCCCAAGCCGGTCGTAAGGGCGCTGTCACCATTGCCACCAACATGGCGGGTCGCGGTACCGATATCTTGCTTGGCGGTAATGCCGAATATCTTGCCAAAGAAAAGCTGGCTAAAGACTATAGCCCCGAAGATCTGCACTCAGACCCTGAGAAGGCGGCTGAGTATGAGGCTCGCCTAAAAGATCTAACCAAAGAAATGAAACAGCTGACCGATAAAGAGCATGAAGAAGTCACCAAACTTGGTGGCTTGCACATCATCGGTACTGAGCGACACGAAGCCCGCCGTATCGACAACCAGCTCAGGGGTCGTGCCGGTCGTCAGGGCGACCCTGGTTCCACCCGTTTCTTCCTTTCCCTAGAAGACCAACTCATGCGTATCTTCGGCGGGCAAGCCATTTCTCGTTTGATGGATCTGATCAAAGCCGACGAAGACATGCCTATCGAATCGGGCATGGTCACTAATTCCATCGAAGGGGCGCAAAAGAAAGTAGAAGCGCACCACTTCGACATGCGTAAGCACGTTTTGCAATATGACGATGTGCTCAGCACCCAGCGTGAAGTTATCTATCGCGAACGCAGAAGAATTTTAGAGAAAGCCGACCTGCGCGAAGGCATGCTCGACATGCTGAAAGAGCACCTCGACTTGGTTTTGGAAGCGCATCTAGATCCTGATTCGCCGCCCGATCTCTTCGAAGAGACCGGCTTGCCTCAGGCCCTTCAGGCACTGTCTCTCGACATTCCCATGATGCACGATGTAAAAGTGGAAGAACTGAAAGGTCTCTCTTACGAAGACATGCGTGAGAAGCTATGGGATGCCGTAGAACTAGCCTACAAAGTGAGAGAAGAGCATGTTGGTCTGGAGGAGATGCGTGAGTTTGAGCGTCAAGTCTTGTTGCACAACATAGATAGTAAGTGGGTCGATTATCTGCACAATATCGATCTTTTGCGGGAAGGCATTCAACTTAGAGCCTATGCCCAGAAAGACCCGCTGCAAGAGTACAAGCGTGAAGCTTTCAATATGTTCAATCAACTCTTGCGCTCTATACAGGCCGAATCGATTCAGCAAATTTTCAGAGCTCAGCCTCAACCTGAGCCCATGGAAATCTTCGATATTTCGCAGATTACACCCGAGATGCTCGACCCCAGCCAACTGCCGGAAGGCGTTAGCGCCGAAGAGTTTCTCAACATTTTGCAGATGGAAGTTTTGAGGCAGCAAGGTCTCACGCCCGAGATGTTGGAAGAGATGATCGAAAGCGGTAATATCGAAATTGTTGCCGAGGGCGAAGAAGCTTTGAATCGAGCCATTCAGGACGGTACTGAAGCTGTGGCGGAAGCCCACCAGGCTCAAGAGTCTGAAGCGGATTTAGAAGCGCCTTTAGAAGCAGTTTTAGAGCCTGCTTTAGAGATGCACTCTGATACGGCTGCCGGCAAAGAAAGCTAATGCTTTTCCTCTCTTGTGCCGGTGTCGGTCATGATCTGGCTGTAGCTCTCATCGAGGGGGACGCCCAGTCTGAACCACAGGTTTTGAGCGAAGAGCGCCTTGATTTTGCGGGCATGACCTCGGAGCGGCAAGGTACTGTTTCTTCTCTGATACCGACTATAGATAAGCTTTTCAAAGAAGCTGGAAGAAGCAAGTCGCAGTTGCAGGCTCTTATAGTCGGCACCGGCCCTGGTGGCTTTACCGCGGTGCGGGTTTTATTGGTGACTGCTCGCACTCTCGCCCAGGTTATGGCTCTGCCCTTGATTGGCATTAATTCTTTGGAGGGCTCGGCGCTGCAGATGGCAGAGCGTGATCACGCCGACAGTCTAATGCAGCCGGGCGGTAATTTGCGGCTTTGCATCATCAAAGAAGCCTCTAAGACCCATTGTTATGCCGCTCTTTATTCTATAGAGAGGGCTGGGGCTCTGCTTGATCTCAAGATCGCTACGGGTGATTTAGAGCCTTCTTATTGGACCCTTAGCGAGACTCTGACTTTTCTAAAAGAACTGGAAGAGTTGCAGGACGGCAAGCTCGGCGGTGCAGTCTATGCCGATGCCGGAGCCTTGACCAAGCTAAGGCAGTTTGCCCATGAATCTTATGAGTCTTATGAATCATATGAATCTTGCTTGGCGCCTGTGCGAATCATCGACGACCCATTGCATCCCGTAAAGAATATGGCCGTCACCCAGGCTAAACTGGGCATTCTTAGGTTATCTTTGTCAAAAGAGTCTTTCTTAGACTATATGAAGGTGGAGCCCTTGTATTTAAGAGGGGCGTCGGTGACGCTCAAAAAAGATGGTGTTGTACAAAGAGTCGAGAGTCATTGACATAAGCCCGCTCACAGTCGCCGACCTTGATCAGGTGATGGAGATAGACCCGGTTGCCTTTGGTTCGCATCACTGGACCAGGCAGTCCTTTATCAACGAACTGGCTAATCCCAAAGGTTTTTATTATGCCGCCCGTCTTGCAGATTCAGACAGGGTTTTGGGCTATTCCGGCTTTTGGCGGGTAGAAGATGAGGCTCATATAACCACTTTGGCTGTGCATCCAGATTTTAGGCGGCAGAAAGTGGGTGAGAAACTCCTCATAAACGATATTATTCAAGCCCGCAAACTTCTTGCCGATTGGCTCACCCTCGAGGTGCGGGTCTCAAACCAGGCGGCTCAGAAGCTTTATGAACGTTTCGGCTTCAAGTCTTTAGGCATCAGACCTAACTATTATCTGGACAATGATGAAGACGCCATGATCCTCTGGACTGATAGGCTCAATTCGCCTGCTTTCATGACCCTGTTTGAAGAGCGGTTAAGAGAAAATGGCTGGCTGGAGCAGCACAATATCAGTATCGAGTCGTTGCATGAACTCTTTGGAATCGCGGGCGGTTAAGGGGCTTTTAAGAAAAACCGAGAATTTCCTCATTTTTTAGTCGTAATGTAAATACAATGGATATCTTCAGGGCTTGACTAGTGGTGAGCATCCCTTAGACAATAGCTTTGCATTAAAGCTAGGGCCAAGTTCAGGGTAGGTGTCTTTGCGTAGAACTCAACAAGTAGCTCGCATAAAACGTAAGTCGACAGTTGGCCAGGTGGTGATGACCATGCTTTCTGTCTTGATTATGTTTTTGGCTGCTTTCACCGCCCTAGCTGTGCCTGTTCCCACCCAGCGCAATCTGGTCAATTTTGTTGATAACCGCGTCAGAGTTGGTGCCCAGGCGCTTCCGGTCAAGGCGCAAGAGAAAGTCTTTAAAATCTACCCCGAGCTCAAGTCGGCTCCCCCAGCCTATCGCAACCACTATTATTGTCCACTAGCGCCGGCTGCGGTTGTGGTCGGTTATATCTTGGGACCGGCTCTTTCAGCTTTGGCCGTTGGCATTTTCTTGTTTCTTGGTCTGGCTGGTCCTTTCTTTGGCGTGCATGCCTTCGCCGGTGGTGGCGGACTTTCTTATTGTTACGAGCCCGGCTTTGGGTATCTACTGGCACTCATTCCTACAGCCTTTGTCGCCGGCATGATTACTCGCGGCAAACGCACCAGTCTTTCGCAACTGCTCGGTGTTGCCGGTGGTCTCACTGTTACTCATTTATGCGGTCTAATGTATCTCTTTGGTTCGGTGCTGGTTTCATATCTCATCAACGGTAATTCAGCCGCGCTTTCCTGGCAGCCCTGGGTTTTCGAACTGGCGCGCAATATGACCTGGTATCCCTTGCCTTTCGATGTTATTGCCGCTATCGCCCTCATTGGTATCGGTTTTCCATTCCGCTGGCTGGCTTCCACTTTGAGCGCTCCCGATATTGCCCGCGCCGCTTCTGCCGCAGAACCCAGCGATGCCGTGCCCTTTGCCGCCGAGCGCCTTGAGAGCATCGAGTACGTCTGATGCAAGGCAAGATCATCTGGTATCTGATTATGCTTCTATGGAAGCAAAGGCGCAAAAAGAATTTGCCTGCTGATTCAAAGCAGAATATGGGAAAGCAGAATAAAGCAAAGCCGGCTTTGAACGGCAAGCTGATTGGTTTAGGATTATTCGCCTTTTCTGGACTCTCGCTGGCTGGGCTGGCTCTCTTTTATTACGGCACCAAAATAGAGACTCGCAGATATCGGCTAGAGAATCTTGCAGTGGAGACCGAAGAAGAGTCGCTCATGCCTCTGATTGCCGCCGTCAATGCCGAGGATGCCACCGCCAAGGGCGGAAGACCTGGGCGCCGCTACCAGAATCTCAAGATTTTGCATCTTTCTGACCTGCACTTGAGTGGACAGGATGATCACAAAGTGGAATTTATTCGTGGTATCACCGATGATGACTATGACCTAGTTGTCTTGACTGGCGATGTCTTTGAATTTGAACATGGGCTCAAGTACGGCGAACATCTCTTGAGTCGCAAGCCGAGGCTGGGTGCCTATGCCGTTTTCGGCAACCACGACTATTACGATTACTCCATTCTCAATAAAACCCTCGGTCGCGTGGTGCGAAAACTGCGCCACCCGCCCAAGAAAAAAGATGTTACGCCCCATGCTCAGGCTCTGCGAAAAGGCGGCTTTGTCCCCCTTGTTAATGAGTCGGTGCATTTAGCCGACGAAAATATCTTTATTGTCGGCATCGATTATCCTGGAATTGCCCCCGAGCATTTGCAGACTATTATGGACAGGGCTCCGGCTGCGGCTCTCAAGCTGGGTCTGTTTCACCTGCCTAAGAAACTAGACATGTTGGCGCAAGCGGGGTTTCATCTGGCTTTTGGCGGTCATACCCATGGGGGACAGGTGCGTCTGCCGGGCTTCGGTGCCTTGGTTACCGATTCTGAACTGGAGCGTCATGAGGCAAGCGGCTTGATCAAGCGAGGCTCTACCACCTTCCACATATCACGCGGACTAGGCGCCGACCCGCGCAGCAATATCAGATTGTTTTGCCCGCCGGCTGCCACTGTTATCGAGCTGCGTCACGGTCTATACGTTTAGTATTACTATCGCTTGCACCCAAGCCCGAGTTAGATGAGCCGTCAAGCTGAGGCTGTTGGTTGATTTGTGGTGTCTTATATAACTCACTGGCGCTCTTGCCTTCGCCTTCTTTCACCAGGCTGCGCCACCTAGCCAGTGAGCTTTCTTTGCTGATTGACTTGTTGTATTCAGAGCCCATCTCATAAAAGCGTTTGCGATCTTCTTGAGTCAACCTTTGGCTGTATTGTTTTTCTTGCTCAATCTGTTTTTTCAGGGCGCCTAGATTGAGCGCCTTGATTTCGGCTTCTCTTCGCAGTCTCTGAATGCGCATTTTTTCGCTTTGAGGAGAACTGGCTGTGCTTGCCGGTTTTCCCTCTAGGAAGCTTTTCGGCTTTTCGTCATTAACCCAAGATGGCGGACGGAAAGCCGGCACCACCGGCACGCTATTTTGAATTAGGCGAAAGAGTGAGGCCAGCAGATTCTTTTCCAGCTTGAGCTTGTATTTGCCCTGGGCATCAACCAAGGTACCTTTAGCTTCTGAGCTGGTCACTGTACCCAGGAAAACCGCTTTCATGGCTTTGCCTTGCAATCTCAATTCGGGGTCGGTTTCGAAAACTAGTCTTTGCTTTGGCTTTTGTTGATCAAAGTCGCCTTGCAAGTATAGACAGGGCGAACCGGCATAGACCAGTTCGCCGTTCAGTTTGTCGCCATTGCGCACGAGTGATATTTTCACCAACCCAAGGCTGCGATCGTGCGCCACATATTCGCCGGCAAAGTCACCGGCGATGTAGTTCCACAAGCCTATCAAGGCAAAGATCACAAGCAAGCAAAGCGCTTCATTGCTGATTAGATTGATCAGTCTTTTGCGTTTGCGTTTCTTTTCTTTCTTTTCGAAAGCCTCTTCTTCTTTGGCTCGTCTGTCCAATTCCCTGAAACGTTCCGCCGCCGCTTTATCGCCTCGGTTTGGTGGGCGCCTTGCCCTGCTTCGGTCGTAGCGATCGTCTCTGTCGCGCATAGTTAGGGAATGAGGTCGGGCTGCAGCCGGTATAGATAGCGAAGAGTGGCGGCGTCACTCGGTGAGATGACACCGCGTCCATAATAGACACTCATCAAGTCTGAGGCATTAGTGCTATGTCCCTCAATGCCCAGGGCATGACCAAATTCGTGGGTGGCGGCGGCTTTCATTTTGCCTAAAGGCATCGAACCGCCTCTGCCTTCGGTGGTTCTAAGCACAATCACCACCGGTTTAAAATTGGCTTGGCCGCCGGCGAGAATGGCTTTGTATGGAAAATTTGTTTTAGATGTATAGCCGCGAATGTCATTGGCGAAGAGCGCCATGCCCATTTTGTTGACAAATTGTTTGGTAAAGAAAACGTAGATATCGGCTTCGCTTGGGTCATTGGTGAATTGATAGGAAAGAAAACCTTCTTTCTCGAAAACTTTCCATGAGGCTATACCTTCGTAGGCTGCCTGGTAATGCCCGTCGACATAGCCTTCGGCAATGCCTAGGCTGTTCCATTGTTGCGGGTTTTCAATAAGCTGAGCCACTAGCCCCGGCCAGGCCGAAAGGTTGTCTACATTGGCTACCGGTGCTCCCAGTTGTGGATCTATTACCGAATCAAGACTAAGTCCGCGGCTGATAAAGACTCGCAAGGGCATTTGCTCTTTGAGCCAGCGAATAACGCCGAACTGACTTTTGAATTCAGGATAGACTCGAACTGCACCCGGGTTTTGTTGGACTGGTCTCTGTGCCTGTCTCTGGGCCAAAGCCTGGCCTACGCTAAGTCCCAGCATGACCAACAACAGTCCGATAATACAAATTGTCAGGCGCGCTCTATGTTTCATTTCAGCTCCCGTCACTAAAGATATATGCCACGAATGTGCAAATAGGCTATATCTATTGGTAGATGATAATGTTCTTTAGACTTTCTTGCTCGAATCTTTACAGGCAAAATAAACGAAAGGTTAAAACCATTGCTGAACCGCGGTTTTCGGTAAAAAATATACTTACAGCTAACACCTGTCCGAGTTTTTTCGGCAACTATCGCAGAAACTCCAGTAGAGAGGCACAAGGGATTGAGCCTGTTGGGGCAGCACCAACCCTGCGAACAATAAAACAAGAAGAGGCTCCAGTCAGGAGCCTCTTCTTTTAGCAATTATTAGAGTGGCATTCGTGCTAACCTAATTGCCTGAATATTTCGCGAATCGTACTCCTGGAGCGGGTGTGTCTATGATTTTAGCTGATCACGGTCATCGTTTGAGAGCAGTGGTGTTGGCGGCAGGCCAGGGCAAGCGCATGAAATCGGCTTTGCCCAAGGTCTTGCATGATGTCTTAGGCAAGCCCATACTGGGGAGGGTTTTGGGGCAATGCGCCCGCCTCGGCTGCGAAAAAATGCACGTGGTAGTTGGGCATCAAGCCGACTTGGTCGGGCGCTATGTCAGCGATAGTGAATTTGCCCAGTCCTCCAGCACCCATTTGCAAGAGCCGCAGCTGGGCACTGGTCACGCTGTTTTGCAAGTGGAGCCGGCCTTGCTTGCCGATAATTTCAAAGGCTATTTGATCGTCACTGTTGGTGACGCCCCGGTGATTCAGGCCGAGACTCTGAGAGCGCTTTTAGATAAGCATGTGCTTAGCGGCGCGGCTGTGACTGCTCTCACTGCCATTGTTGATGATCCCAAAAACTACGGACGTATTGTTCGCGATCAAAATGGGGCGGTCAAGGCTGTTGTTGAAGACAAAGATGCCAGCGCCGATGAAAAGAAAATCAAAGAGGTAAACACCGGCATTTATTGCTTGAGCTGGCCGGCTGTGCAGAACGGGCTGAAAGACTTGAAATGCGAGAACAAACAGAAAGAATATTATCTGACCGATTTGGTGGGCTGGGCTCATAGAGCGGGTCTGGGGGCTGAAACCCAGGTTCTGGAAGACTGGCGCGAAATGGCCGGTATCAATTCTCGAATTGAACTTGCCGAAGCAATGAAATATTTGCGCGACATAAAGCTTAGCCGCCTCTCTCTCGAAAGCGGTGTCACCATTATCGATCCCCAGTCTACTTGGATTTCTCCAGAGGTGAGAATTGGACAGGAGACTTTGGTTATGCCTGGCTGTATCATACTTGGTGATGTCGAGATTGGCTCCGGCTGTCAGATCGGACCCTATTCGGTGATCAAGGGACGGGTGCGAATCGGGGATGGCACCAGTGTTAATCATTCCCATGTCAATGATTCGGTCATTGGTGCAAAGGCTAAAATAGGTCCATTTGCTCATCTTCGAGAAGGCAATAGCGTCGGCGATGCCTCGAAAGTGGGCAATTTTGTCGAGCTAAAGAAAACTACAGTGGGCGAGCATACCAATGTTTCCCATCTTTCCTATGTCGGCGATGCCGCCTTGGGCAACAATGTCAATATAGGCGCCGGCACAATTACAGCCAACTACGATCACATAACCAAAAAGAAAGAACGCACCATTCTTGGTGACGGTGCTTCGACCGGTTCCAACTCTGTACTGGTTGCACCAGTGGAGCTGGAAGCCGAAGCAGTGGTGGGCGCTGGTTCAGTGGTGACCAAGAATGTGCCTTCAGGCGCCTTGGCTGTGGCCCGTTCGCGCCAAGAGAATATCGAAGGCTGGGCGAAAAAACGCAAAGCCAAAGTTAAGACCAGCTAAAGCAATGAGCAAATTGGAGTTTCAGGTCTAGATTTAGAGTTCCAGCTCTAGATTTAGAGTTCCATTTCTGGGGCGTCTTGATTGGAATCTAGGCGAGAAAGATAGTTGAGCCTGCGTCTTTCGCATTCGGCAAAGATGGGCGACTCAACTGTCACTATCTTTATCAGACCCAAGGGAATGAGATGTCTTGAATATTCAGATTCGGAGACGCCCCCTTTATCAGGGTCGCCGTATGTCTCTAATTCCACATAATCTTGCCCGATGCGCAAGAGTCTGCCGATGATGGCAGTGCCATCGGCGAAGCCGAGGCGTGTCCAGCCTCTTGAATCACATAATTTCTCTAGTCGCAGTCTTAAATTCATATTCTCATTATAAGACGTTAGCCTTTCTTGGGCGTATATTCGATCTATTTGCATTGCTAAATCGTTTCGTACTGATTTTTGCCTGAAATATATATTGTCAAAGTCTAAGGCAAGATTTTAAGTAGACAATTTGGAAAGTGACAATTGGTGCCGGTTTCTATTAGATATAGCGAGAAGTCAAGAATTGCTTCTCTATTTGGATTCTCTAGAATGAACCTTAACAAGCGCAATCAAATTTGATTCGCGCCACCAGATAAGATGGCAGAAATATATAAAGCAAACTAGATTCGAGGCGATTAATGCAAGAAGATCTCATTCCCGCAAATCTACGTAAACGCCTAGAGGAGCTAAAGGAAAGGGAAGATAGTTACTGGCACGACGAGATGTACTCAGTAGAAGCTCTTACCAATATGGCTTACAGGCAAGAATTAGAAAGATCCTTTAGTCTTGATCCACTAGGCGCCTTGCCGCCAAGACAGGGCTTCTAAATCTCTCAATCACTAAATTAGCTAGGCAAAAAGATCCGAATTTATTCGGGTCTTTTTTGTTTGGTTAATTATCAGACTGATTTCTGATGATACCGCAAGTGGTGCGGCAAGCTCAGGGCGCTTTTCTTTTGCACCTCTAATTTTGATTCGTTTCCACAGGCTTTGGCGCGAAATAATCCGCCAGGCCTCGAGCTAGAGATTTGCCGGCTTTGGCTTGCCAATCGGGATTGATCATATTGCTGTATTCGTCCGGATTGACCACAAAAGCTACTTCAGCCAGCACCGCCGGCATCGCTGTTGGTCGGCACAGGGCAAGGTTTTGATAACGCTCGCCTAAGTCGGGCAAATTTAGATCTCGCACCATGGCATTCTTGATAAATCTAGCCAGTTCTATCGACTGAGGGTGATAACGATAGGTGGAAGTGCCATGCTCTTTCATTGGATCTCTGCCGTCGGGCAAAGCGTTGCCGTGTACCGAAACCAAGACATCGACTTTCTTGTCCACTGCAAATTTGACTCTATCGGCGAGACTGACATCGACGTCTCTTTCTCTAGTCATATAGACCGTCGCCCCCAATCTTTCCAATTCTTTCTTGAATTCCAGGGCGATGGCTAGATTTATAGTGGCTTCATTAATGCCCGAAGGTCCTAAAGCACCAGATTCATTGCCGCCATGCCCAGGGTCGACGCAGACTTTGAGACCGCTCAGTCTTTTGTCGCCTTTGGCCAAGGTGGGCGCATATTTGATATGCAAATTAAGGGTGTTATCGCTGTAGTCGAGATAGTAGCCCCATTGTCTATTGGCTTTCAGAGCCACATCTATTTCATAAGTGTGGTCGTCTGGTTGCTTCCAACTTATGTCTTCAATAAGCTTTGCTTCTCTCTCGTCTGGCGGTGCTTGATAGACCCAGTCGGTGTCGGCCTGGGCCCCAAATATTTTTAGTACCAGCCTATTTGGTTTGGTTTGTTGTTCCACAATAAATGGCAGTCTCTGGCTCATTGGAATACTTACCACCTCGCCATAGGCGTCTTTGCCCACTTGCAGGGTGCGGCAAACGGCTCTTGGAATTGGCGCCCCGAGCGGTTCGAATTGCAAGTCTTCTCTTTTGATCCAAACATGCTTGCCTGGCCTATAAAGGCATCTGATATTGTCTTTCTGGTAGCCATCGGTAAGCACTCTCACGCCTGCCGGTAAAGGTGTCAGTCTGGCTAGTTCCGGAGCCACTCTCACAATTGTATCGTCGTGCAAGGTAAAAGCCGTCAGTGGTTGTCTAACCACTGACAGGTTGACGGCAGAGGCAAGGCTGGTTGATTTACCGTCTTTGGAAAGCAGGTAGCGGGGCTGAGCATTGACGAAGTTATCGCTTGCTTCAATGCGATAAAGACCTATATAAAGATCAGAAGCTTGTTGGGGATAGCGCTGGAATAGTTCGCCATAAGCCGCTTCCATGCCGCGATTAATGGTCGGTGCAACGCCGCCTTTAACCTGGGCCTTTAAGCTGCTCAAGGTGGAAAGCTTGATTTTCTTGCCGGCTAGTTCAACACTAACGGCTGCATCCGGGGTGGCCCGACAGGAAAACTCTATGATATCGCCGGTGGTGAGAGCCCTGTCTTCTTTGGGCTCTAGATTGTCAGGCGAAATCAAAAGAATCTGGCTTGGTATGCCGGGTTTCAACTTCTCTCTATTGACCTTTAGTTGCTTGGCAAAGATCTGACCGCTGGCTGCCTCTTTATATTGCAGCTCAAAGTTGTTCTCACCTCGGCTAAGCGGTATCACCTGGGCAAAGTATCCATCTTTATTGAGTGTGACCGGCTTGCTTGTTTTGCCGTCGCTAAGGGTGAGGCTGCCCCCGGGCAAAACAGCGCCGATGATAAAAGATGAAGGGGCGGCGATTGCTTCAGTCGACCTGGGATAGACCACTATGATTGGATTATCTTTGCTCAGGCTGAACTGTCTGGACTGTTTGAGCGGTTTTTCCGGCTCTTTGCTGCTGCTCTCTCTGCCACTTTCTGTATTTTCTTGGGCATTGCTGCAAGCGTTTAAGCTTAAAGCTAAGAATAGACCGGCGGTTAAAGAAATGGCTGAGAGCCTGGAAACTTTGCTTGTCTTCATTTATTTGCTGCTGTTCATTGCCCAGTTGTATCTCGTATCGTATTCATCGAGGCTGAATACCTGGTCGATGGCTGGCTTGCCTTCGGGCAAAAGACTATAGATATATTTGTGCAGATTGCGATGGCGTGTTGAAAAAATGCGATTATGCCATTGGAACCAGGTGGAGAGCATAAATTTCCTGCCGTCCGGTGAGACAAAGACATTTTCTTTGTTGGTTATGAAAGCGAGGCGGTTAGCCAGGCTGTCTGCATTTAATGATGCGCCGGTGATCGCATGGTCCAAAAGATCGGGCTCGCCGCGGGTGCCTCGGCAAAGCAAAAATGGAATGGCATCTTTGTCATAGCTGCTGGAAAAAGTATCAACTAAGTCGGGATAAATATGATTGCGCAATATCTCTTCGGCGCTCAAAGATTTGCCTCCGACCACAAAGCGGTGGCGGTGCAAATCGAGACTGACAACTTTGGCTGTCTTGGCCGGGTAATGGTCGGCTGTGCATTTCAGGGCTAGTAAGTTGTATGCGTTTATCCAATAGGCCAGCTTATCGTCTTCGTCTTCGAACTTGTCACTGCTTTGGCTGGCTAATTGAGCCAGGGCTTTACCTAAATTGGGGCTCTTCTTGACTGCGTCATAATCAACCAGTCGGCGCTCTCCTACTTTGACCACCACTTCTTTCAAAAGCTTGTCATAGCTTTCAAAACTCGGTTTGGCCGGGTGTTCCACCCTGACAAACCAGGTCTGCACCGATTCAACCGTGCGATTGAAGGCGGTAACGCCCATGGCCAAAACTCCAAAGAAGAGCATGACGAAAGGAGTTACAAGGACCAGATTGTTTGACTTTATGCCCATATCTAAAGTTTAGAAAGATCTGGCGAATAATGCAAAGAAAAAGCCAGGTTTTCAAGAAAAACAGACTAAATAAGCACAAAAATAAAAGCCCCCGGCTGACCCGGAGGCTTTTAATAAATGGTGGAGCGTACGAGAGTCGAACTCGTGACCTCTTCAATGCCATTGAAGCGCGCTACCAACTGCGCTAACGCCCCGACATGTGGATTTATATCACAGATTCGGCGGACAAAGCAAAGCCCGATTGCCTTGCATTTAGGCTTGTTTACACAAAGCTTCTATATTTGACCCGTTCCTGAACATTTCCTAACTGCCCGAACCGCTCAGAATTGTTCAAGATCGCCAATAATTACCAATGGTATCCTTCAGCCCCGGAGGTTCTTGAATACCGGTGCTCAGACATGAAAACTTATTAGACGACAGTTCGGCTTGCCTGCTTGTCATTGATGTGCAAGAGCGCTTTGCCCCACATATCGAAAATTTCGAGCAACTCGTCTCAAAAATTGTCACTATGGCTAAAGGGGCAGCCATCTTAAACTTGCCCATAATTGTCACCGAGCAATATGTCAAAGGTCTCGGTCCCACAGTTCAACCTATTAAAGATGCTTGTCTCGGCGCCCAGTATTTCGAAAAGAATTGCTTTCCCGTGACTACTGATACATTTCTTGCGCATCTAGAAAGTCTTGGGCGTAAGCAGGTGATTGTCACCGGTATCGAAACCCATGTCTGTGTTAATCAATCGGTGCATGAACTCTTGCGCCATTCCTATCAGGTGCATGTCATCGAAGACGCGGTGGGTAGCCGTGAAGCTTTGCACCGTAGTGTGGGGCTGAAGAAAATGGAGAGGGCGGGGGCGATTATTTCATCCACCGAGACAGCCCTCTTTGAGATGTTGAAAGAGGCTGGCACGGCTCGGTTCAAAGAAGTGCAAGCGCTGGTTAAATGATTATGGTTAAGTACAGTAAGTTTAGCGACAATAACATTAATACTAAATGGACCAGGCTTGCCATGGCTCTAAGCCTTGCACTGTTTACCTCACCGGTCTGGGCGCAAGAAAGTGCGAAAACTGAGCCCCTGGCTGTCGACCAGAGTCAAGGTGGAGCCGTCAGTCAGGGCGAACAATCTAAGAACAGCCCGGTTAATTCAGCCGAAAATAACTCTCCTAATAACTCTACTAATAACTTTTCAGATCAGGCCAGACAGGGTGGTCAAGTCTTTAGAGATCCCCTCGACCAGGTAGATGCCCCCTCGCCTGCTCAGCCCTTACCTGACAGCGCCACCACCACCACCGGGCTTTCGGGGCGACAGGCGCAAGATCCGGCCAATGTCTCCGGGCAGACTTCCGGCTTGAACACCGGTAAGAGGCAGGAAGACTATGAAGTAATCAATACGCAGGCTGAGAGCTTCAGGCAGAAGTTCTTACAGGGTGAAGCGATTGAATTGCGTCTGCCCATGGGCGGCGAGCTTATGCCGCTTTCACCCATTCTGCCGCCAATTAGACTGGAAGCCAGTTATACCCAGCCGATTTCTCTCAAGGAAGCGGTTCTTTATAGTCTCGACAATAATCTGGCCATTCGCATTCAGCGCGAAGTGATGACCCAGAATAAATGGCTTAGCGTCGGTGCTTTTGGGCGCTTCCTTCCCGATGCTCTAATGAGCTACCGCTCGCAATACCAACAGGGTACTACTCTCATCGGCGGTACCATTCCAATTACGTTTGCCAACCCTTTTGTCACTGCTCAGGCCGGTTATAGATTTTTTGGCTTTAGAGGCGGCAGTGTTCTATTCGGCTCTCTATCAAGTTTGCACAATTTTAGAGCCAGTCGGGCGCAATACCGTGCCACCATCAACGATACCTTGCTCAATATCACCCGCAATTATTATGAACTTGTGCGCAATCAGGCCCTTTTGCAGATTCAGTCGAGAGCAGTCGATGTATCAAAGGCCCAGGTCGACCTAAACAGACAACTAGAAAAGGCCGGCACCGGCACCCGCTTTCAGGTTTTGCAGTCTGAAACACAGCTAGCCCGTGATGAACAAGGTTTGCTCACCCAAGAAGTGGGACTGCGTAACGCTGCCATCAACCTGGCTACAGCCCTCAACCTCAATGCCACAGTCAACTTGCTCTCGGTAGAATCAGAAGTACGAAAAGTAAGACTGGTTGATCCCGGGCTGGACATCAATCGATTGATTGGCATTGCCATCGACAATCGTCCTGAGTTGCGGCAATTCGAAGAGTTGCGCATTGCCGCCAAGCGCAATATTCAGGTGCAAGCCGCTCCTCTTTATCCTCAGTTTCAGTTTTTTGGGTCGGTAGCCGGTAACGGCCAAACCCTCGGCACTTCCTATACGACCACGGCGCCTTCTTATACCGCTGTGCCTCTGGCGCAGCCGGCAAGCGCCCAATCTATTCTCACTAATGTCAATGACTTTGCTCGCATCACCACCGCTAACACGGTGGTGCCCGCCGGCATGTCTTACAGCCCCGGCTCAGTGATTAATAGAAAAATCAGAGAATCGGTGCAGATTGGTTTTCAAGTCGATTGGAACTATCCATCGCTCGGCGTGCCTGATTTAGCTAATGTGCAGGCAGCGCGGGCCCAGGCTAGACAAGCCAATCTGCGCGTCAACCAAACCATTATGGATGTCTACCAACAGGTGAGGCAGAGCTATCTGCAGAGCCAGACAGCCGAAAGACAGATAGAAGTGGCCACCAAGGAAGTGCTTTCTTCGGCGGAAGAACTGCGTCTCTCTAGGGTGCGTTTGGCAAATGGCGTCGGCACAAACATCGATGTCATCAATGCCCAGCGCGACTTTACCCAGGCTTTGGTGCGAAAGGCTTCCGCCATCATCGAATTCAATATTCAGCAAGCCCAACTCTTGCGCGATATAGGCATCATCAGCGCCGACAATCTCACTTCCGGGCGTCTGGTCAAATAGAAAGACAAAGCGCTGCCAGTTGTCTAAGAGGCACTCTATTTTATTGTGTACATCTTGTTGGGCAATTTTTCGGCTGAAAGACTATAGCCGCCAGAAAGGTCAGACTCCTGGTCGCCTATATTGACCAAAATTTTGTAGCCCATATCTTCTATCTGTTTGCGATATTCCGGCTTGATCTGTGATGCGGCAGTGCGGTCGTGGTCTTTGCGCATATAGAGTCCGTCGTAGACTATGCCGGCCTTGATGAGATTGGCGATAGTGGCCCTGCGCATGTGCTCCTGTCTGCCTGTGATCAAAAAAACTGCAATGCCTTTAGAGCGAGCGAATTTGAGCAAGGCTATTGATTGAGGCAGCGGCTTGGCTTCGGCTTTGGCCATCCAATCTTCCCAGCCCGACCAATCAACTGCTTTCACCGCTGCTTTGGCTTTTTCTTCCATGTAGGCGCGGTTATCGAGGATGGTTTCGTCTATGTCTGAGACAACTGCTAGGCTGCTTGGGTCTATGTTCTTGTTTTCTTTGAGGTACTTTTCAATAAAGTCGCGCCCTTTCTTGACGGCGGCGCTGAACTCTTTTTGATAGCCGGCTGAATGTGAGTATTTAAGACCGTTCTTTAGCTCATCGGCACTTTCGGTCTCTTTTGTGGTTTCGTCTTTGACCGCCGCCCAGGCTGGCGCCGACAGAGCATCTGTCAAGAAAGACTGGGTCCAGAAAGACTGGGTTAATAATAGTCCCAGGCCTAAGGCGAATGCCTTACCGGCGGTGGTATTCAATTTAAATCTGCTGATTTTCTGCAATTTAGCTCAATCTAGTCATATTGGTTTTGAGAACGGCTTCTATTTTAGCCTAACCCAAGCCGTTCATTCTCACACCGCGACCGGCTGCATAGGTGGCGCTGCCGCCTATTACCTTTTGTCTGCCGCCCAGTGGTTTGACTTCAACTTCGCCCACCGACTCTTCCACGGTTACTCCGTCATAGACGCCCCAAGATCCAGAGCTTAGCTTCTTGCTCTTCGGCTTTATCTTGTGCAAAAGGCGATCTGATTCAGCAATGCAATAAAGAAGGGCTCCCGCCAGTAGTGCGCTCGCCAGGTAAAATGGAATATCCACTGCATGTCCTCCATTGCCGACCAAGCTAGATTAAATCAGGGCGAAATCGGTTGTAAATGGGGAAAATACTCATATAGCCGAAGCCCTGCCGGAAATACCGACAGGGCTTTGCTTTGGACCTGAAATAAGAACTAATGCAGATGCATTAATGCTTAACTAAACCGGCTAACTCTTCATAAAGACCGGCAATAAGCATGGTAATCATGGCCGTTTTAGGGTTTTCTTCTGAAAAGCGCGTGAATTCGCGAGCCTTGGTCTCGAATAGACCGAGAAGTCGCTTGTCTAGGGCTTTTGCATGCTCGTTGTGAATGATCTGCATTTTGTTTGAAGCTTTCTAGTTTGATTGATATTGGCAAGTAAAAGAGAGAATAGTTAAATTTTACTCAAAAGAGCAAAAACCGCAATAGATAAAGGCTGGAAATCTCCTGAAAAGTCTAGATTTTATTTTTGCGGTAGTGTCGCCGGTGGTGCGGTATATGCTTTGTTTATAATTTGTACTATGATGATGTTATGAGCCAGCTTGCCACTTCGGTGCAGCCTACGATCAAGCAACTTCTCGCCACGGACGCCCTGTCCGAGGCTCAGGTTCTCTGCGGCGAGCTAGAGCGTCCCATTAGTCAGGTCATATCGACATTGGGCGAGTCTCCTCGTCCCGGCAGCTTGGTGGTCACTCAGTCCGAGTCGGTGTTCAATACTGAAGTGGCTGTTTTGGCAAAATTATCAGCCTTAGTTATCGTGCGCTCCACCCCGGCTACTCCCGAATCTATTGCGGTCGGCGCTGCCAAGGGGGAGGGCGAAGCTGCCCTGGGGGCTTTCAACGATGCCGCTCTCAAACGCCTGGTCAAGCGCTGCAAAGACGCAGACATTCCCCTACTGGTGGTGCCCAGCTACGGCGATCCCGTGCAGGTGCTCGAAGACGTTCGTTATGTCTTCTTGCGAGAACTAAAACTTTCTTCGGCCAGGCTTTATAGCGTCATGCTCTCTATCGCATTAGAAGAAGGTCTCGATGGTCTCATCGAAGTTGTCTCCGGTTGGTTGAACCGCCCCCTTTCGGTGGAAACGGCAGACTTTAAGGTGTTGGCGGCGCGCAATATGGGCGCCACTCCGGCCAGTCAGCAAAGACATTTGTCGGACGAGAGCATGAAATGTCTCAGGATTTACAAGAAAAATCTCGAGGCGCTCTCTCCTAAGGTCGGTCCCTTGTTAGATGGCCAAGCCGATCTTCATATAGCACCGGTACGCCTCGGACGCCGTCTAGTCTTTCCTGTGCCTTTCAGCGAGCTGATTGCTGGCTATGTTTCTGTGATGGTGCGCCCCCAGGACGACCTCAATCAGATTGCCGAATATATGCAGCCTTTGGCTCTTGCCTGCAAGGTCGACTTTTCTCATCGCTTGAAAGATTCACCTTCTTTTGCCGCCACCCAGCGCACACTCTTGAAAGATCTCATCTCGGGGCGGGGTTTGGCCAGTGCCGACCAAGAGCGTCTTGAGCGCAGTTTCGGCTTTGATCTTTGCGACGGCTTTCATGTCTTTGCCGTGGATGTTCAAATAAGCAAAGAAAAAGGCAAGAGTGAAGCACCAATAGTGGTGCAGTTTCCCGACGACAAATTTATTTCATGCGATCTTGAAGGGATGCGAGCTTTTGTTGTTCCGCATTTTGCTAAAAACGCCGAAACCTGGCGCAAACATGCCGAAGACATAATTGCCGCCATTAGAGATCTCAACAAAGGCGACGGCAATAAAGTAGCCGTAAGGCTCGGTGCCGGTCGCTTGGTCGAGACCATGCCTGAAATTGCAGATGCCTATGGCGAAGCCAGACAAGCTTTGGTTATTGGTTCGATGATGCACGGCGAGGGTGAGTTTTTGCTCGAGTACGGTGAACTCGGGGTGCGCCGTCTGCTTTATCTTATCTTTGATCACCCAGAGGTGGAGCGCTTTCTGGAAGAGACCTTGAGCCCACTGGCCAGTTATGACGAGGAATGGGAGTCAGAGCTGGTCGATACTCTAAAGGTTTATCTAGAACAAGGCGCCAACCTCAATTCGACGGCGCGAGCCCTCTTTATTCACAGACATACTCTGCGTTATCGCCTTGAGCAAATTGCCGATATTCTCAAGGTCGATATTGACTCGCAAGAAGTGCTGCTCAATTTGCAGATTGCCTTTCTAATAAAAGATATGAAAGAAGGCGGGAAGAAGAAACAGTGACTTTGCTTGCCGCTCAACAAGTGGTGAAGCGCTATGACGGTGCTTCGGTCAATGCCCTGAACGGTGTTTCACTGCAAGTGGAAAGCGGCGAGTTTTATAGTTTTCTTGGGCCAAGCGGTTGCGGCAAAACCACTTTACTTAGAATCATCGCTGGTTTTGAAGATGCCAATGCCGGCAGCGTACTCATCGACGGTAAGGTGATGAATGCTTTGCCTGCCCACAAAAGACCGGTCAATATGGTCTTTCAAAGTTATGCCCTCTTTCCCCATCTTAGTGTCTTTGAAAATATCGCCTTTGGGCTGAAATATGGCGCCGGGCGTAACATCGCCAATTTAGATATAGTCTCTGAAGTAGAAAAAGCGCTCGATATAGTGCGTCTCAAGCAGTTCAAAGATCGTAAACCCGACAAACTTTCAGGCGGACAGCAGCAGCGTGTCGCTTTAGCTCGTGCTTTGGCTGTGCGCCCGCTGGTATTGCTTTTAGATGAGCCTCTCTCAGCTCTCGATGTGCAAATTAGAGAAGAAATGCAGGTTGAACTTTCGCGTTTGCAGAAAGAGTTGAATATGACCTTTGTCATGGTCACGCACGATCAGTCTGAGGCTCTTGCCTTAAGCAGCCGCATCGCCGTCTTCAATCATGGCAATATCGAGCAAATTGGCAGCCCCACTCAGGTCTATGAAAATCCCGAGACTTTGTTCGTTGCCTCATTTATTGGTGATTCAAATGTCTTAGCCGCTACTCTTGTTGAAAGTGACCAAGATAGCCAGTCGGGTGCTGCCTCTGCTTTGGGCAGGCGCGCTTATATGCTTGGCGACGGCCAGAAGATTTATGTCAGAGCTGAAGTTTCAGATGCTTTGCCTAAGCAAGCCCGCCTCATCTTCAAACCAGAGGCTCTGCATATTGCTTCGGCTGCAGGTGCTGGCGAAAATCAGCTTAGGGCGATCGTCAAGCATCTTTCCTATCAAGGCAGCTTTACCGATCTTGTGCTGAGCAGCCAGGGTTTTGAATTTAAAGCCACCCTGCCCTCGTCAGAAGTGAAAGGGTCCAAGGTCGGCGAAACTCTCTTGTTTGCAATCAAGGGCGAAGTGAGAGTGCTGGCTGATGAATGATCTTGAGGCAGATAGACATTTGACTGAGCCTCTCAGTCGGCGCCGCTTTCTCAAAGGTGGGGCGCAGGCTTTAGCTGCTTTTCAGGCTTTGCAGCTTTTCGGCTGCGCCGAGCCCAGTCGGCAGAACGAAAAGCAACTGAATATTCTCAACTGGGCCGATTATCTGCATCCAGACGCCATACCCGAGTTTCAAAAGCGCTACGGCATCGAAGTGGTTTACGATACTTTCGCTTCCAACGAAGCTCTCTTGGCCAAGCTGCAGGCTGGTGGTACCAAATACGATATTATTGTGCCTTCCAGCTATATGGTCAAAAATCTCAAAAAGCTTGCTTTGCTTGCCGAGCTGGAGCATGATCGGATAACCGGTATGAAAGGGCTGATGCCGCGCTTTCTCAATGCTCAGTTTGATCCGGGTTTGCGTTATTGCATGCCCTACACCTGGGGCACCACCGGTATCGGCTACAACCAAAAGATATTAGACAAATCGGGCGGTAGCCCCTCTTTAGCTGCTGGCGACAAGCAGCGTCTTTCCTGGAATCTCTTTTTTGACCAACGTTTTGCCAATCGCATAACTTTGTTGGACGACGCCCGCGAGGCGATTGGCATGTCTTTGAAGCGCAGTGGTTACTCTTATAACACTGTCAATGTCGCCGAACTAGAAATAGCGGCGCAGTCGCTCAAAGAGCAGAAGAAGCTAATCATGTGCTATTCCTCAGACCAGGTGATTGTCGCGCTCTCCTCCGGGGACTCGCTATTGTCTCAGGTCTATAGCGGCGATGCCTACCAAGCCCGGCGCGAGAACAAAGACGTGCGCTATGTCATTCCCGCCGAAGGGGCATCGATTTGGACTGATAATTTTTGCATACCGAGGCAGGCGCCTCACAAAGAGAATGCCTATAAGTGGATCAATTACATGCTTGAGCCTGAAGTCTCGGCTGCCTGCGCCAATTTTACCCATTATGCTACGGCTAATTATCTTGCTTTCAAGGGTGTCGACCCCGAACTAAAGCAAGACCCAAATTTGTATCCGCCCGAGAGTGTTTTGCAGAGCTGCGAAGAGTTGCATGATATTGGCAAGGCGGTTTTTCTCTATGACCGCCTTTGGACTGAAATCAAATGTGCTTGATTATTTGACGGCGGTAAGATAGTTCGAACCGGCGTCTACTTCTTCGATTGTGATATTGCTAAAGTCTTTGAAAAGATCGTGCAATTCTTGGTTCTGATAACGTCTCAAGAGCATGCCTTTGCGCATCGGATCGGTATAGACATGGGTGCCGTCTTCGAGCTCGAAATATTCGCCGGGTCCACCGCCCACATTATCGAAACACCCGATGAAGACTCCGCCTGGTTTGAGCATCTTGAAGATGCGATCGGCTATGTCGCGGCTCATATTGAGAGGGAAATGTTCGAAGATTGAATTGGCAACGACGGCGTCGAAGGACTCTACTTCGAACTCCATTGTTTCGATGTCGCTTACTTGAAAATCAATAGAGTGACCGTCTTCTCTGGCCCATATTTTGCCCAATTTTATGGCTTGGGCTGATACATCCACGCCGGTGACCTGAAAACCTTCACGGCAAAGATAAATCGACAGCCAGCCGGAACCGCAACCTAGGTCGAGCACCTTGTTTACGCCTCTTTCTTTCAAGTCGGCGGGAATGCGCGGCACATAAGAAAGCTGGGGCAGTTGTTTATAGGGACGGGTGACGCCGCTCCAGGCTTTTTCCCAGAAGGCCAGGTTCTCCCTGTAGATTTCCGAGCTTAAGTCTAATTCCACTGCCGTTTGCCTTTGCGCCACGATATTTACCATTAACTTTCCACTTGACTGGGTCAGTTAATGCTAGCATGACCACGAAAATGCATATATATCTGATCACAAGAAGATACAGTACTTATAAGTTCGCTTAACGGTCATTTCGGGGTGGTATTAATCTCTGGGGAGCAGGTCTTATAAGGCCTTTGTTTATGAGGATTAGCGGGTTAACTTGCTAGAAGATTCAGGACGGTCGGGTCCTTTACAACTTCTGATGATGCTGGTGCAGCAGGCCGGTCCAGGCGCGCTGCCTTTGAGCATCTTGGCTCCCGATGGTTTTCTGCCTTTTATCAGACAGGTCGAACAGCTTATCCTGGCTGAAAAAATTAACCCTGTCATAGTTTATTGGCGCCGCCACGGGGCTGGCGATTTGCTGCCTTCGGGCAAAGACTTTGGACTTTTGCTGAGAGAATCGACCTATGTCGCTTGTTTTTCTGATGAGCGCGCCGAAGGCCCTGATGAATGGAGCGTCATTGTCGAGAGCCCGCGGCTTTCCATGGTGGTCTATGGTCAGCAAGCCACCGAGTCATCCGAAAATCACAAATATCAGTGCGCCGGTTCAATCGACCCGGGTATTGTCAGAGAGGCTTTCAATAGACTTTTGCCGGTTTGGCAATCACTTGCTCTAGCCGACAGCAATCGTATCGAAGATGCCCGCATTTCACTGGGACCCGGTGGTTGTGATCCTCGCTTTGTGCAGCAAGTGAAGGGGCTTTGGCCTGTGCTCAAAGGTCCGATCCAGCAGAGTCTGATAATTGACGGCACCGGCAATCAAGAAGATTCGGGCGAAACAGTATTTCAGCTCACTCCCCCTGGCGTTTCGCCAAGTTCGCAAGCCGCTCAGACCATTACCGGTCCAAACAAAATCCAGCCTATCGCCATGGACTATCGCGGCGGCCGCTATAGTGTTGCCGACAGCGGCGTGCCAACTGTTCCCAATCCAGCTATTTCGGCACCTTCGCCCACTGTGCAGATGAATAAGCTGGCCGGTAACTATGCCGAACCGGTCTCTGCTATTTCTCCCGGTTCGCCCACCGATGCTTCAGATTTCAGTCCCCATCCTCCTTTGCCTAATTCTGAAATCAACGCCCCTGATAGAGCTGCCGAGAAAGCCGGCGGCGATAAGTTGAGCGGCGCGCGTTCAGCTAGACGCAGTCACAGTTCGCTTGCCAGTATGAACTCAGCCGGCATAAATGCAGAAGGTTCGATTTATGGCGATGTTCTCGAACCAGATCCGCTGGCCGGTGCCGAAGCCAATCTGGTTCCGGCTAAGTCCCGCAAAGGTCAAGCTTCTCGTACTTCATCGGGCTTGATGGCCATCGACCCTGGTTCTGAACTAACCATGGGTGTTACCCATGGCAAAAATCTCATTCCCCCTTCCGCCCAGTCTATTATCAGTGAGATCATCGGTCAGCTCAGACATTCGAGCGATCTTAATTCTATTTTGCAATACGCCATCGAAACACTTACCACCATACTCGGTGCCGATCGAGGGCTTATGTGGAAAGTGGTCGGGGATCAGTTGGCGGTGACAAACGAATATTCAATCGGCGGCAATACTTGCTTTGTCGATAACCAGCTCAATTCGCAAGAGTCGATGTCCATCGTGCTCGAATTTCTCTCGCGCTTTCCTGATGAATCGGGGGCTGGTGTTATCAGTATTCCAGATACTGCCCAAGATACCGATTTGCACAAAATGTCCCGCACTCTTTCCTCACTCTTAGAACTGGGTGATGTGCGCGGACGCCTTATGGTGCAGTTGCGTTCTCGTGGTATTTTCTCGGGCTTTCTAGAGTTGCAACAGTGCGGACGTCCACGTGAGTGGAGCACCGAAGACGCCGTGGTCTTGCAGAAAGTCGCCGAAATGCTTTCGGTTGTTGTGCAGCAGTCTTTCGACCAAAGCAAGATCGAAATGGACGCGCAAGAAATGAAGCTCATCAACGAGATAGCTTCGCTGTTTCGCGACTCTAAAGGCGAGAGCAGCCGTGATTCGCTTGTTAAGTCGGTTATGCTTGTTGCTGATCACATGGGCTTTATTCACTCTCAGATTTATCTCTTCAATCAAGACCTTAACTTGCTTGAGCCCCAGATAAGAGAGAGCGAAGAAGGGTCTATGGACCTTTCCAATAAAGAGAATCCATTTGTTGCCGTGTTCGAGTCAGGACGCGGCAAAGTCGTAAATATGGAATATTCCCGCAAAGGGGATCCTTTCTTTGGTCATGATATGGCCTTGGTACTACCCTTGGTGTCGGAAGGTCACCGCATGGGTGTGATCGGACTTTGGCAAAGACAGCCGAAACGCCCCCAATTTAGACCACAAGACCGAGAACTGGGCTTGACCATCGCCGGTCACTTGTCCAACGTTATTCGCGCCGATATGGCGGTGCAACAAATTAGAGCCGACCAATTGCGTGAGTCTCTAATCAACAAAGTATCACTCGAGATCAAACGTTCGCTCAAAGAAGCCGACCAGATTATGGATACTCTGGTTAAGTCTTTGCAAGAGTACTTTGATCTCGACCTTTGTGTGGTCTCTTTGTACGACTATATAGAAGGTCAAAGCGCCCCTCTCAAGGCGGTGAAATGCAAGTTTGCCGGGGACGAAGATGAGTTTCCGCCGCCCTTGCCTCCGGCTATGCCCGGCATGCCTATGCTTGAGGAAGACCCGGTGATTTCTGCCGCTCAAAGCATTGCCGATGCCATCGTCTCTAAAAATCTAGATGCTTTATTGGAAGGGCAGACTGTAATTATCGACGCCCAAGGTTTGAAAGAAACTTTGTCTGACGACCTATGGACCGACTCTTTCGATACCCGTCGCACCATCCTCGTGCCGCTTGGTCAGGGCAGTACTTTCAAAGCCGCCCTCATGCTGATTTCTAAAGACAGCGGCAAGCCCTTGCCCGACAAAGACATGAGAATGGTTATTGACCTCGCCGACAGGGTCGGGGTCGTTATCTCGCACGCCGAACTGTTTGCCACAGTGGAAAGGCAAGCTGTTACCGACCCGATGACCGGCTTGTTCAACCGCCGTTATTTCGAAGAACAGCTATCAAAAGAAATTGACCGTTTCCAGCGATTTGGTCACCCCTTCTCATTCATTATCGTCGACCTCGATTATCTCAAGAAAATAAACGACAATCTTGGTCACCATGTCGGTGACGCCGCCATCATACATATTGGTAATGTCATAAAAAGATCGGTGCGTGAAATTGATACCGTCGGTCGTTTTGGCGGTGAAGAGTTTGTCATTCTTTTGCCAGAGACCGATCTGAAATGGGCCAAGATGGTGGCAGAGCGCATCTGCGCCGCTATTCGTGAGAAACCTGTAGAAGGTGCCGGCACCGTCACTGGTTCTATCGGTGTCGCTACTTTCCCCAACGATGCTCAAGATAAGACTCGCTTGTTTGAGTTGGCCGACCAAGCTCTATTTTTGGCTAAGCACCGCGGGCGCAACCAAGTTTGCACCGTCACCGAAGACTTATTGCCTACATTGGCCGATGGCGGCGAAGAGAAGTTCAAGCATGCGATGAAGCAAGATATTCGTATGGGACCAGCTGCTGTGCTGGACGCATCTGAAGCAGCCGACAAAGATGGTGCCGGCAAGACAATCGAGAAAGTCGGCGCCAAAGGCGGCTCGATAGATTTGTCCAGCGGCTTAGATGTCGAAGTAGTGAAAGAAAAGGGCTTACTTGGATTGCTTGCCCAATTGGTGCGCCAGGTGGAAGAGCATTCGGCTTATACGCCGGAGCGTTCCAAGCGCGCTTATTCTTATGCTTCGCGCATAGCTCAGAGTCTGCACTTAGCCAAGGACCACACCGAAGTGGTGTCACTGGCCGCAGTCATGTGCAATATCGGCAAAATGGTGGTACCAGAAGACATTCTCAAGAAAGCCGACAATCTCAACGAAGAAGACCGCGTCTATATCAATCAAGTGCCCCATGCCGGTGCTAAGTTTCTTGAGCCGGCCAGGCTCTTATCCAAGATTTCGCCGGTGGTGGAAGCGTATCAGGAGCACTGGGACGGCAGCGGCTATCCCAATGGTTTGAAGGGCGATGTTATTCCAATCGAGTCGCGCATTGTCTCACTAGTTGATGCCTATACTGCCATGACCAGTGAAAGACCCTATCGCGAAGCTTTCTCTAAAGAAGAAGCGATTAAATTGATTCAAGAGGGCTCAGGCAAAGAGTGGGACCCTCGAATTGTCAAGATATTCTTCTCTATACTGAGCAAAGAGCCTGAAGCCGGCGAAAAGGCTGAGGCGGCTGAATAGAGGGCTTGTATATACAAACGATCCTTACAAGAAAATAATGATTATCAGATCCTCTTGTCAACCCCAATGAGCTTGCTATAATAAAAACATCGAACCAAGGACGGAGGGCTCACAGTCAAGCGGGGCAAGCATTTCCAGTCACTGGACGTGTTCCCGGATTAAGCAATTCTACGGAGCGCCGTTGGAGCGATAATTGAAAAGTTCTGATCTCGTGATCAGTCTACTAGGAGCAGGTCCCTGTGGGCCCGGTGGGTGAACCGGCACAGGGACCTGGTTTTTTGTCGGCATGTTTTTGATCTCGCGGCTCTGAGAAAGCACTCAGGCAGTAAACAAGAGATAGGTTTATCTTATAGCTTGTCAATTAAAATGACTTTGTTTACCGGGCCATGCTTTGTTGAATCTCTCCCGATTTGTAGCCGCATCAGTTTGTTTCGCCGTGCTAAACGGTGTCATCGCTGCTTTGCCTGCCGGGCAAAAACAAACCGCCAACATTTTGACTGATGAAAACTTTGAACTCACCGACAAGGTCAAGCAGGAAGGCAAGCCCTCCAGTTGGTGGTTGGCCCGTGCTTATTTGACCGGTGCCCGCCCCGATGTGGCCGTGCTCGGTAGTTCGCAGATAGGTGGTTTGCAGGCAGCCGATGCTAATCTGACCGGTCGGTCTATAGACTTTGTCGATAACCATCACTGCCCCACTATCGAAAGAGCTCTGGCAAAGACTCGCCGTGAGCCTGAGCGCTATGTCTTTCTTTCGGCTCTGCCCGGCGCCATGATCTCTGATCACTTTGCCATCGCCAAAGCTTTGTATAAGACCAAAGGGGCGCCACCGCTAGTGGTGTTGACTATTTCTCCCCGCGACTTTATCGACAATTCACTGCCCTGTGCCGGGGCTACCGAGCCATATCGCTATTTCTCCAAATTTAGCGACATGAGCGCTTATGTTAATAGAGCCTTCAACCGTCCCTGGTCGAGACTTGAGTATTTTGCCGGGCAGGAAATTCCAACTAGACGGCTTGAGGCTCCTCTAAAAGACGGCACCAGATCTTTTGTAGAAACTTTCTTGGCTTGTGGTATTGCCGGTGGTGAGTCTAAAATTGCTGCCCAACCTAGTGATACTAAGTTAACTGCCGCCTCAGATTCTGCCAATGCCAAATTAGTTGCCGACCAGGTCAAATTTGTCATGGGTGGTTATGAGGGCAATATCAAGCCGGGGCAAGCCGTGCTCACACCCAATCTGCCTAAGTTGTTCGTAGACAATAGCCGCGATTATAAAAGGCGCTATAAAAATACCCATCCCGATACCTATGATGTGCAGTTTGACTATTTGTCCGACTTTCTTTCTTACCTTAAAGGCGAAGGCAGCACTGTACTTGTCTTGGGTATGCCTCTAACACCAGAAAATAGAGCCATCTTGGGCGAGAAGTTTTTTGCTGCTTATGGCAAGAAAGTGGCCGAGGTCTGCAACCAGAACAAAGCTGTCTATGTTAGTTTGGTGGAAGCACCCCAGTTTGGTCGTGGCGACTTTTGTGATACCGTGCACCTCAATGCCGATGGCGGCGGTAAGTTGGCTTCCGCCATTGCCTCAATCATCGCTGCAAACGAACCACTAACAGCTGCCCTTGATGCTCATACAGGCAGCCTCGCCACCCGCAATAAGCCGACTCCCTAATTCAACTTCCTAAGTCGACTCTCTAAGTCTTTTTGCAAGGCTAAAGCCTATTCTTTTGGGCTCTCTTCAGGTTGGCCGCTGCGATAGCTGGTGCATTCTAGCGCCTCTGGTCTCTCCGGCTTGAGACAAAGATCGGCTCTATTAAAGCGACAATCTTGGCAAAGATAAGCTTTCTCTCCGGGGCTTTCCTTTAGAAAGCGCAGGGCAAGATAACTGGCAACCAAGACTATTGCGATATTGGCGATAAGAAGACTCAACTAGCGCCCTCCCGAAAGTTTGGGATCGAGCACATCTCGCAGCACATCACCAATACAGTTGAAGCACAAAATAGTAATAAAGATAAGAAAACCAGGTGCAAGCAACCAGGGTTGGTTCAGTAGTTCGTTTGGTTGATCCATCGCCGCCTTGAGCATATTGCCCCAACTGGCATCTGGCTGCTGAATACCTAGACCGATTAGTGAAAGTCCGCTTTCCGCCAAAATAAAGCTTGGCACTTGCAGGGTGGCGGCAATAATCAAATAGCTCGATGTTTGTGGAATGACGTGTTTAACAATGTTTTGAAAGTCAGGCATACCGATGGACTTTGCCGCCTGGACAAATTCTTCTTCTCTTATCGAGAGCACCATGCCGCGAATTACTCTGGCAAGCCCCGCCCAGCTAATGAAAGAAAGAATGACTGTAATGAGAGCAAAGCGCTGCGAACTAGACATGCCGACCGGCAATATCGCCGCTAGACCAATGAGCAAATAAAGACTGGGAATTGACATAATCGCTTCGGCAAAGCGCATCATGAAAACATCTATAAGCCCACCGCAATAACCTGAGATGCCACCATAGACAATGCCAATTGGAAAAGCAATTAGTAGACCAAGGAAACCAATGGTGAGTGATTTCTGCGCCCCAAAGAACAATCTTGAAAAATTATCTCTGCCGTTCATGTCGGCGCCGAGCAGATAGAGCCTGCAAGGGGAATCTACTCCAAATAAATGCAGGTTGCCGGGAATGAAGCCCAGCATCGTGTATTCATCGCCTTTGACAAAAAGCTTGATGGGATATTTTGTATCAGGCTGCAAGACAAATATTTGCTTGTAAGTTTCGGGATCATTCTCTTGGGTCATACGATAGACATAAGGGGCGCAAAAATTGCCGCTTTCGTCTTGTATATGAATCGGTGTAGCCGGAGCGTTACCATAAGATGGGTCGTTGAATTCCATGCCATAAGGGGTAAGGAAATCGGCAAAAGCGGCGGCAAAATAAAAGCAGAAAAGTACAAGCAAGGCGCTGCGTGAGACTCTGTCTTTCCAAAGCCCTCTTACCACCGTCTTGCGGCTTACTCTTGTGTTTATTACTGGTGCCTGTGCCGTTGCCATATCTTCAGTCGTTTCTAATGCGAGGGTCGGTATATTTAAGCAAGATATCGGCAAGCATATTGCCGGTGACGAGCATAAAGGCGCCCATCATTACAGAGGCCATGACCATATTCATATCTTTGGTGAGCATGGCGTCGAGGGTGAGTTTGCCCAGCCCCGGATAAGAAAGAACCATCTCGGTGAGGGCGGCACCGCTCAGCAGTGATGAAAATTCAAAGCCGAGAATAGTAATCAGTGGATTAATCGCATTGCGCAGAGCATGTTTGTAAATCACCTTGTTTTCAGGCAGCCCTTTGGCTCGGGCTGTCCGCACATAATCGGCTCTAAGCACATCGAGCAGATTAGAGCGCACCTGTCTTTGAATACCGGCAAGCGAAATGCAGGTCAAAACAGTGACTGGAATAATCAGATGGTGGGCTATATCTAAGAATTGTCCAAGCGCGTCTCTTTCGCTAAAGTCGGCGCTGGTCAAGCCGCCAATTGGTAAGAGCTTGGTGGCCAGTGCCACCACCATGAGCATAAATGCCAAAAGGAAAGCCGGCATAGACATACCGATAGCGCTTAAGATGCCAAACAGTTTGTCTATAAATTTGCCCCGATGCACAGCGGCATAAATGCCTGCGGGTAAGGCAATAGTCCAAGTGCAGAGCAGCACCAAAATGTTGAGCATAAGGGTGTTGCCGGCATGCGCCGTCAACCTATCGATTACTTTCGAGCCGGTGCTCGACAAACCTAGATTGCCCATGGCGGCATTGCTAGCCCAAAGCACATACTGCACCGGTGCCGGTTTGTTCAAGCCCAGTCTTTCTTCTTCTTGGGCTATGGCTGAAGCCGATACCGCCGGGTTCGCCCGCATACTGGCTAGAGGGTCTATCGGAGTCATCTTCAAAAGGGTGAAAGCGATAAGAGAGATAATCACCATCAGTGGTGCCGCCTGCAAGGCTCGCTTTAAAATAAAGCCCAGTGTGGACATTTACTGACCCTCCTTGAGATAGATTTCTTCAAGGTTGTGCATGGTGCCTTTCGGGGTGTAATAAGTACCAAGAGGCGTAGGCTTATAATTGCCTATCTTGTTAGAGGCCGCCGTCAGCAAAGCCCCAGAATAAATATAGATAAAGGGTTGGTTCTCATATGCCAAGGTCTCGGCTTTCCTATAATTTTCAGTGCGCACTTTTTCATCATAAGAGCCGGCTGCCTGGTCCAGGCATTTGTCAATTTCCAGTTCCCAGGGACGGGCGTCGGTGACCTTGATGTTGCCGCTTTCATCGCCTGTGCGCTGGTCAAACTCGTGCATACGACCATCCGATTTCCAAATATTGGCACCACTGTATGGTTCTAGCCTGCTGCCCGATAGACCAAGCATAATTGCCTGCCAATCAAGAGAAGTATGGGTACGATTGAGCATGGCATTGAATTCTACTGGCTGATAGTTGACCTTTATGCCAAGCTGTCTCAGCTGTTCCTTTATATGAATACAGACAGCATCTCGAATTGTATTGCCGGCATTGGTCATCAAATCAAATTCGACCCGGTTGCCCTTTTTGTCAAAAAGTTCGTTGTTCTTTAGCACAAAGCCGTCTTCTTTCAAAAGAGCTTTTGATTTTTCGAGGTCGCATTCTATTGGTTTGAGTTCGCTATTGTGATAAGCCGAGGCTGTGGTCTGGCAAGTCGAGAGCGGAAAGCCGACCGAGCGCAAAATATTGTTGACCACCGAATTGCGATCGATGGCGTGGCTGACCGCCCATCTAAACTTAGTGCTGTTGAACCACTCTTGCTTAATTGGGTCAACATAATATTTGCCTGTCTTGGGATTTTTTCTTTGATTCATGTTGAACATAAGAAAGACTGTGCCGTCATCAGGACCAAGATTTCGCAGGGTAAAGCCCAGCTCTTTTTCTTTGTTTCTCAAGACCGCGGCATCCATACCGCGCACCGAGCGTATATCAAGCAAGTCTACTTCTTTGCCCAAAAACTTTAGTATCATCTGCGGTTGCTCTTTTACAATCGAAATGACAATCTTGTCTAGATAAGGCAGTCTGCGCCCCTGGCTGTCCACCATATGGTAATTAGGGTTGCGTCTAAATTCGACCCTTTGCGATGGAATATAAGAAGACAAAATAAAGGGTCCGGAACCAACAATTGTTTTAGGATCGCAGTTGATGTTCCAGAAGGGGCGGAAAGCCGCTTTACCTTTCTTGGTCACCGGTTCCATGACATGCTTGGGAGCAAGCATAAGCGCATTTAGGTTGAGCAAGAGCGGTGAAAATGGTTTCTTGAAAGTAAATGTGGCGGTGAGATCGTCCACTTTGGCAATGGTCGGATAATCGCTGGGTATGCTGATTGTGTCTCTATTGCTACCCTCACCCCAATTGTCCTTCACCAATTTGTCGAAAGTAAAGACGATATCATCGGCGGTTATAGGTTTGCCGTCCGACCACTGCAAGCCTTTGCGCAATCTGAAGGTCACTACTTTGCCATCGGGGCTGACGGTTACTTCTTTGCATAGCTTGGGTGTGGTTTTGCCGGTCCATGGGTCAATATCCACCAGCGAATCAAATTGCATGAGACCAATGCCGTGGCTCTCTACGTCGCTGGCATCCCAGGCATTGAAAGTCTTGGGACCATCGCCGAAAGACGATAGTCTAAGCGTGCCTCCAAACTTGCCCAGTTCGCCGCGAGCCTGCCACAGCTCGCGACCTTCTTTGTCGACTATCAGATTGAAAGGTCCAGGATCGGCAGGCAACTCGCTTAGCCCCGGAGCCGGTTTGTCATCGCTCTTGCTTGGTTCTTTGCTTTGGCTTTGTGGGCTTTCTTGCGAGTTCTTGCTTGACTCTTTCAGCTCGGCTACTTTCAAAACATCAGATATTTTGCTGCCCGGCTTGGGCGGCGGCATGATGCAGCCGCTCAAACTCAAGCTCAAAAACAAAGAGCTTGCTGCCCAAAAGACAGTGTAAAGCGACTTACATCGATGAGCCATTTGAGCCATTATTTGCTAATCCAAAGCTCAGGCAGGTTGTGCAGTCCAAGCCCCAGTTGGGTGAGCGGTGTCGGGTCATAGTTGCGCAGTGTATTGCGCACACCGACAATCTGCTTGGGCGACGCTATATATATGAAGGGCACTTGCTCGTAGAAAACCGCCTGCACTCTGTCATAGATTTTCTTGCGTTCTGCTTTATCGAAGGTCTTAGCGCCTTTATCCAACAAATCATCTATTTCTTTTTCCCAGGGGCGGGCATCAGATACTTTGATGGTGCCGTCTTTATCTTGCTGTCTTTGATCAAAGAGATGCAGACGTCCCGAGCTTTTATAGACGTTTACCGAGTCGTTCGGCTCAAGCGGATCACCCGTGAGTGAAAAGAGCACAGCCTGCCAGTCTAGCGAGTTTAGAACTCTGTTTTGCAAGAGATTGCCGTCGATTTCTTGATAGTTGACTTTGATGCCCAGCGCTTCCATATCTTTTTTGAACGCAACACCGACGAAGCCATAGAAAGTTCCACCTGCCGAACTGAGCAAGTCAAATTCAACAGCATGACCATCTTTGTCGAAACATTTGCCATCTTTCCAGGTAAAGCCAGACTTGGCCAGCATTGCCTTCGCTTCTTCAACATTTCGCTCAAAGGGTTTCAGCTCGTCGTTTGTGAAAGGGGCACCGGCTGTGGCTGCGGTAAAAGCTGGGGCGCCGAGACCTTTGAAATAGTTATTGACCACATTTTTTCTGTCAATGGCATGGTTGATTGCCTGTCTAAAATTGACATCGTTGAACCAGGCTGACTTGATCGGGTCAACATAGAGCTTGCCCGATTTAGGGTCTTTGCGCTGATTTAGATTGAAGGTGATGAAAGTGCTGCCATAGTTTGCCCCAAAGTCATAAAGTTTGAAATTGAGCTTTTCAGCTTCTTTCACTAAGTCGCCGGCATCGCGGCAACGCACAGGGGTGATATCAATTTCGCCGCCCTTAAATTTGAGCAGGTTGCTTTGCACATCTTGCACAATAGAAAATACTTGGGTCTCGATATAAGGCAGAGATTTTTTGTTTTCATCAAGCATGTAATAGTTTTCGGCACGCTTAAAGACGACCCTCTGCCCCGGTACGTAAGACTCGAGCACATAGGGTCCGTTGGTGACGAATTTTTCTTTGCTATTGACGCCAAAAAGGCTGTCGAAGGCTTTTCTGCCGTCTTTCCCTGAAATCACAGGTTCGACTATATGTTTGGGGGCGACAGGAAAACCCATCACCCGGAAGAAGGGCACAAAAGGAATAGCTGTTTTGAATTGGACTGTGTAATCGTCAATCTTGGTTACTTCCGGAGATTTACCCTCGATGCTGGAAACATCGCGCAAAGATGAATTGCCGTAACCTTCTTTGATTATCTTGTTCCAGGTATAAACAACGTCGTCTGCTGTAAAGGGCTTACCGTCAGACCATTTTACGCCTTTGCGCAAGACCACTGTATAGGTCATTTTGTCTTCGTCCATTTTCCAGCTTTTGGCCAGCGCCGGCACCAAGTCTCCGGTGTTGGGGTCTGAGTCGAAGAGCGGAGAGAAAAGCAGGCTTGCCAGTTCGCGCGAGGTGCTGTCGGCTGCCGCCCAATAGTTGAAGGTTTTAGGATCTGCCATGACGATAGAGCGGCGCAGCATGCCGCCGAATTGCCCAGCCGGATAGGGACTAGCTAGAACTTCCCGCTCGCCGTCTAAAATTTCTTTGGTGGCAGGTAAGGCGGTATTGGCGCATTTGACTATTGGTCCGGCATTGCCAGTGGTGGCAGATTTGTCCGGCTTGCTGCCGTCTGTTCCAGTTGTTTCTGCTGTTTTGCAAGAGCTAAGCGAGCAAGTTAGTAAAAGGGCTGAAGCGAGAGTGAATAAGCGGGTATCTCTTAGTTTTGCCTTGAGACTTTCATTGACTGTCATGCGCCGTCCTTAAACTTTCAGGTAACTCTAGTTCTACTTTGAATGCGAGTTTCTAAGCAACTCAATCGGTTCGTTTCCAAGAGAGGTGCGTTTACTCTCCTGAATTCTAATCGATAATAGGTATGAGAGCATGTCAAGGGCAAGAATTAAGGTTGCCGATGTGATGAAAATCACAAACAAAGAGTTACGATTATCACAAAGTCAGTCGCTGACTTGTAGACAGCAGCCGAGGTGACGGTTATGGGCGCAGCCACCGGTCTTGTAATTATTGACTTTGTCTTGAGACCGCTACTGCGGTTTAGCTTCAAGTTCTACTTCATCGGCTTTATCATTCTTTTTCTGGTCTATGGCTTTATTGCCTACAAGACTCTTAAATCTGCCTATCTCTCGGACAATTAGTCGACCAAGCCGGTAGAATTGTAAGTCAGGCAAAGAACAGGCTCAAGACAGGCTATCGGTGGACCACTTTAGAGAGAAAATATTGGCAGCTGTTTTAGGTGCTTCATTTGTTGCCTCTACCAGCTCAGCTTGGGCTCTAAATCAGAAAGACAGCGCCCCCAGCGCCAGCCCGGCCTTGCAGTCAGCCAAGGGTGAAGTGAAAGATAACGGCCGCAAGCTGCGGCAGTCTGTGCGCGATATGGCCCAAGAAGGCAAAGTCAGCGAAGCTATTGATTACCTGGAAGCCAAGCTGAAAGAGAAGTTGCTCTCTCCCGAAGAGGAATATTTGATTCCTGCTTCGCTGTCTGTTCTCTATCTTGGCAAGAAGACCTTACTATATAGTTTGCCTGAAGCTAAAAAGGCTGTGAAAGCCAAGCCGGGCGATGCCAATTTGCGAACCAATCTAGGCATTCTTTATCAGCGCAATGGTGAAAGATCTCAAGCTGTCGAACAGTATCGTAAGGCGATTTCGCTCAGCACAAACGATTGGCGCCCTCATCTTGGTATTGCTCAATGTCTTTCGGTCGATGGTGTCGATGGTCGGGTTATCGCCGAGAAAGAGCTGAAGCTGGCGGTCTCAGCAGGGCAGAACTCGCGTGAGAAATGGCTCTTGCTTGGCTCTGCCTATCTGACCTTGCGTATGTACAAAGAGGCGGTGGAAGCTTTTGCCTCTGCCCTCAAGAGTAACCCCTTAGGGCAAAAGTCTGACCAACAGGTCAACACTCTTTATCTCAAGGCCCTATTGCTAAATAAAGACCAAAGCAAGCTCGCGGAGCTTTTCCCGGCTGTCGTGGGGGCTGCCTTTGCCGATCACGAGCTGGCTGTTTTGCTTATGTCGCAGTCGGCGCTATCGCCTGCCGACAAAGAGAAACTGCTCTCCACTTGTGCGCTCAACTTTGTCGGCGCCGACCAGACTTTCTATCAGCTGGGAAGAGTTCTCGAACAACAAAAGCAATTTGATTTGGCGCGCAAAGCCTATGAAGAAGCCATGAAGTCGGCACCGCAGAGCAGTTGCTATAAACTGGCGCTTGTGGGCAATCGTCTGCTTGCCGCAGATGATGCCGGGGCTCGCGAGTATTTGACGCGCTTCAACGGGCAGGTGGTCTCAGCCCTGCCGGAGAAAAAAGAACGAATCTATCGAGACCCCTTTGCCCAAGCCCTCAAGATGGCTTCTCAGATTTTGGATGAGAAAGGCGAGTCGCCTTACCATATTATGAGAGCGGTCTATCATCGCATCAATTGCGGTTGTCGTATTTCGGTTATAGAATTCAAGTTGCGCATGTTGAACGGCGTAATATTTGCCAACCTGCTCGATATGAAAGAGCCGCCCTTGACTGTTGTTTATGACACACGTGCCCTCAAGCCCGAGGCGATAGTGCAAACTGCCAAAAGAGACGACGATGTCTTTGAAGTTCTTTCGGACGATCCTATAAAATCTTTACCCGACCTAATTCACTTAGTGCAGAAGGCTGCAGACAAAGAAGACAAGCATATATTTTCTATTTGGTCTTTCGAGCCACCACCCATGGAGCTACCTTAAAATGTTCGATAAGATGTTCGATACAAAATCTCTATTTACTGCTCCGGCTCGCGCAGCTCTAACATCGTTAACAGTATTGGCTCTGTCGATGGTGGCAGTGCCGATTGCCTCTGCCGAAGAAAAGATGGACGGCTATGTGTTGCAGCAGAACAGCGAACTTGGCCCCCTGGTGATGAGCGTCAGCAAAACAGCGATGCGTATGGACATCGAGAAGATGGGAATAAACTGGATTGCAAGGGCACCCAAATGGCAAAGTTATGCCTTCAACCCCGAGACCAAGTGCATCATCAGTCGTGACTATGGCGAATGGAAAGAGAACTTGATTCGCATGCCCGGATCAAGCAAGAAACGCATGATGATGGCTGAGTTCACCCTCAAGTCTACTGGGCAGAAAGAAAAGGTAAGTGGTTATCTCTGTCGCAAAATGGCAATCGTCAGACAGCTAGAGCCTGGCTCTAAGAAAGCCGTTGCGGCTAAGGCCGGGCCAAAAGCCAAGCGTCCAGTCAATCCCAACCCGGCAGGCTATGTCTGGATCTCTGATGAGTTTCCGGCCCCCAAGCAAGTGACCGAACTAATGAAGCAATTGACCCGGGTCAAGGTCGATAAAGGGGTTGTGCTAAAGGCGTCGGTGTTGCGACCTGGTTCTTACCAAGACTATAAGTCGGCATTTGAAACACTCTCTATTACAAAGCAGAAACTGCCCTCCAGCCTCTTTGAGCCGCCCAAGGGTTATACAGAGGTCGGCAGTGAGATCGATTTGATGATGGGCGCCGGCGGTGAAGAACCCCCAAGCTTTTCGTCAATTAAGAAGCGTCCTTAAAGTTTGGGGCTGTTGACGGTTGTGTCGGCGGTACATGGAGCCGAATATGAGAGATTGGTGCAAGTCCTTAGGGCTAACTGATTTTGTTTTGCTTTCTTTTGGTCTCTTTGTTTTCTTGAGTCTCTTCGCGGCCGGTGCTAGCGCACAGGCTATCTATGGCTCAGACTCTGCTCCTCGTGAAATGCGTGCTAATTATTCTTCATGCCCTGCTGCAATTAAGGACAAGAATGCAGATTCAAACAAGCGGGTTTCAACTTTTGTTATAGAAGATCCTTCGAATTTGGCAGAGGACAGCCTCTTGAGGAGTAAGTATGAGTTTCTGAAATGGAATCTTTCGGAAAGAGAAGAGCTACTCGAAATAATGACGGAGATTGAGCGACGATTCTCTGTATTGACCCGAGCAGCCAAGACACTTGGGCCTATCTCGATATTTCGAGTCAGAAAGTTGCTGTCTAAGGTAATAAGTACTGAGCCCTACCTTGTCAGTGGACCAGGATACATTCTTATCTCCGACAAATTTTTTCTGGCACAGAATAAGCAACACGCCTTGATGCATGAACTAGTGCATCTAATTGATGGCTACGGTGAGCAAGCCTATGATCGACGATGGGTAGAGAGAATGTTGCCCCTAATGTGGAAAAGCAAATTGATAGTTCAGTTCTTGACAGAAGATGAGTGCAGGCGCTTTTCAAAAACACTACCTGAAGTAAGTGAGTTGCCAACTCTTTACGCCACGATTAATTTCAGAGAACTGCTTGCTGAAGAGATAAGTGAGAAGTTATCAAAACTGTCAGAAGAGGACTTCACTAAATTCTCATCTGAGTGGTTCGGCGGCTTGCTGTACCCGGACAAAGCTCGGATTGAACGAAATAGAGTCTTTATGCGAGCAGCGAGTCTCTATAAGCAAGAGAATTTCAAAGAAGCTGCCAAACTATTTCGGATAACTAAAACTTCATCGGCTAGCACCATATTGTCCAATTACTATTTAGCTAGGTGCTATCTAAACACAGACCAATTGAAAGAAAGCTTGGCGGAGTGCGATACAGTTCTTCGAAAAGCCAAGGTTCTCGATTTGATGGACGTAGAAGAACTTGAACTTGAAGCGCTAATTACCAAGGCAAATATATTTATAAAAAGGAAAGACTATAAGCTAGCTAAAGAGACATTGAACCTAGCGGTTCAAAGAAGTCCTGCAAATAAATACTGCCTAGAAAACAGAGCCCTATGCAACTTTGAATTGGGTAGCGAGGTAGATGGCTTGATTGATCTGTACAAAGCAAAGGGCCAAGATAAACTAATGTGTGCAAGCATTAAGTGTGGTGACTACTGCCCGCGGATGACAATCGAGCTATTAGATGCTGTTTCTCGCATAACTAAGTCTTTTGAACCTCTTTACATAAAGGCTGCTGCTTATCGTAGACTCGCTAGTACGTCTTCCTGCAAGGCACTCCGCAATCGCTGCTTAGATTCGGCGGTAGCCGCTTTAACGCAAGTAATGGAGCGCAGTGAGACCTCCAGGGCTAAGGCTCACGCTCGGTGCGGTTTGATCTTTATAGAGAAAGGTGATTTGCAAACCGCAAGTATTCATTTTGACAAAGCACTTGCTCTAGACGGCGAGAATATACCAGCAATGTTGGGAAAGGCGAAACTTCTAGAACTTTGCGGAAATACTCAAGAGTGTTCTAGACTTTGCAAGGATTTACGAGCGAGAATCAACTTGCTCAAGAGTCAAGCTTTAGAAGCGCTTCCTGGTCGGTCACTGCATGCCTTGTCTATGGATGAGGCACTCAGAATTGTTCAATTCACTCACTGATATCTTTGAAGTCAAATGAAGAATAAAAAGCGCGCTATTGCCGGTTCTGCACCAGTTTTAGGATTGCAAATCGGTACCTGCACAATGAGAATTATCGGATAGCTTATGTGCGAGAATAGAACGATGAGTGCTATGAGTGTATTTTGTGCATAACTATGTACCCGAAGGTTCTGCAGATGCTTTCTTTGCGACGCAAGCGGGTGGCGGAGTCGGTAGTGCCATATTAGATCAACTAAAGCAGAAAGTTTCAGACACTCCAGAGGACGTGGATGCTCGTCTTGCTCTATTAGGTTATCTTCTTGGGCGCGGGGCAGCTTCCGCTCGAAAGCACTTGCTATGGTTAATTGACAATCATCCAAGGCATTGCGCCCATGAGTTCATAGTTTTACACACCGTATCGTCAACATACAACGAAGCTCGCCAGCATTGGCTTCGTCAATTAGATAGTTGTTTTGACGATGTCGCAGTTGTATGTCACGCCGCTATTTTCTTTTCAATCTTGGCTCCTAAAGACTCTCTGAGACTCTTCGAGAGAGCTGCGGAACTGGACCCAACCAATGAGGAATTCCCTCGTAAGTTATCCCACTTATATGCGAGCATGGTAGGACGCGGTTCGACCGCTGAGAACGAATCCTTCGCGCGCATGGCTGCGCAGCAAATGATTATAGCCGTTGAACTTTATATGCTTCCGAGCACACTTGATTCCTACTTTTTGCCTTATTTTCCGTATGAGCTTTCCCATATTGCGGAATTGGTTATGCAATTTGACTTGTTGGAAGATGCACGCAGTCTAGGCGAGCTATTACAAAAGCATCGGTCAATAAATGAAGGGCGGTTGAATGAAACTGGGTCTAATGCTGACATTTATTCACTCTCAGAGTGTTTGGGGCATTCTATTCTAGGTCGGGTTGAGTTAGCTTACGGCTATATCAATGCTGCTAAGGAAAGGTTAGTATTGATGATGCAACTTCCCGTGGGCAAGCATTCTGATTGGAGTCTTGCTAATGCACTGCTCCAGATCGGTGAAACGCAGATTGTGTGCGAGTATATTGAGTTTTTCATCAATAGGCTCAGAGCCAAATCGACCGAGAATTCTTTAGTCAAGTTGAGTGCCGAGGATGTTTCCTTTATCGCTCAGAAACAGAATCTTCTCAATAAGTGGCTGAATGAGATACGAGCTGGCGGAATGCCAACGCTTAACTGATTGGTTCCGCAACTAACGCGGAACTCCCGCCTCTTACTAACATAAATCCAAAGTCACGCTGGTGCTCAAACAGGCTGCGGGACCTCGAAATTCGATTTACTTTGGAATTGCCAGACCTTCTATGACTTGGGCATTAGGCAGTTTTAGATACTCATTAGGATTTAGCAAAACTTTCGTTGAGCGGTTGCCACCACCGGCGATGACATGAGGCTGCTGCATGACAGAAGAGTCGATGTATAGAGGTATTTGTTGTAGCCCAAAGGGAGTGACTCCGCCAATCAGCATGCCCGTTAGTTCCCGCGTTTGCTCAGGGGTTGCGAAGGAGACCTTCTTGCCGTCCATTATCTGACGGACCTTTTTGTTGACGTCCAACTTTGTCGTTGCCAGCACGATGCAGCATGCAAACTGAATTGGTTCTGCTTTGGTCGCGACGATAATGGCATTGGCTGCGTGCTGCAACTGATAGCCGTAGTGCTCACAAAACACGGCAGTGTCGGCTAGGTCTGGTTCGCATTGCAATACCTCATGCTTGATGTCGTATTTCTTTAGGCATTCGGTGACAGAAGCATCGAGTTCTGATATTTGACTATTCATTGGCTTTATCTCACTGCGGCGGCAAGATCGAGGCGCATAAAAGTATCTGCTCGATCATACTCTGTTTCATGGTCTAGTTTGTCGACTTGAACAAAGCCGAGCTTCTTGTAAAGTGCAATAGCTGCCTTAAGTGAAGAGTTCGTTTCCAGTGTAACTAGGCTGGCTTTGCAGCGTTTTGCATAGTCGATGCATGCGGTGACTAGGTCACGCCCAATGCCGCGGCCTTGATATGACTCGTCTACGCCCATCTTCGCTAGTTCGAATACGCCATTGCCCATATTGAGGATTGCGCATGTCCCGACAACTTTTCCGTCTATCTTGGCAAAGAAGATTGCTCCGCCTACGTTGAGGATTGCATCGGTGTTTTCTAGGATACGAAGATCTGCTTCTTCCATTTTGAAAAACTTTTCGATCCAGGCTTTATTCAAGCGAACGAAGTCAGCTTTGTACTCCGGCGCAAAGGGGACTATCTCTGCTCTTGGTGCCTTGTTTGCTGCTTTGATTTCTAACATTCTTTGCCTCACAGACTTTGATGAATACTTCTCTTCTATCGACTCAATCTCTTGTAAGAATTTTCCGCCGGCTTCCTCTATGAGGTGATCAACAGCGGCGCGTATGTCTTGCCAGATTGGTTCAAGATTTTCAGCCAGGCGTTTGCCTTTTGCCGTCAAAGAAATTAAACGTTTGCGACCATCGCGCTTATCGGCTGCCGACGCCACCAACCGTTTCTTTTCGAGTTCCTTGACCGTCAAGTTGACGGCTGGATGCGTAATTCCAAGTTGGGATGCAATTTCAGTAACTGATAGTGTTCCCTCAATCATTAATAGATGAAAAATCGGAAACCACTTAGACTCGAAGTCTATATCATGCATTTCATAGATTTCTTGAACATCCTGAAAGAATTTTTCCGAGAGTCGTTTAAGGCGGCTGCTCATCGCCAGACTTCCAAGGGTTCGAATATGGTCCATTGTGTCACCCGGTCGAGTTTGGAAAGGAATTACGTAGGTGCTTACATATTCTAGCCAGATCGCCTATTCTGTCAAGTGTTGGAAGATTACAAACCCTTTAGGCTTGTCAATAAAGTTCTTCAAGGTAAGGCTTCTCTGAGGGTTGCTTGGCGACGCGAATTGAGTTTTGGTGATTCATGTTGTGTGAGTTGCCTGGTCTGCCAAATACTCTGGCGGTAGAGGCAGTAGCTAGTTGGGGCATAATGCAACTGAGGGATAGCCAGGTTTAGTACAAAGAATCAAGATGGATGAAGTGATATATCTGAAGTGCCTTGTTGAAAACTTGCTGCCAATTGGTCATGGCGCTGCCTAGAGCTATCATAGGTTGTGCTTTGATTGGAAATGCAGGTTTAACAGAGAACCAGATTTGGTGCGTGTCGAGTATGAACAGATATTGTGCTATTACAAAGTACGATTTACTGAGTTTGTCTCAGCGCGATTTGGAGGGTTTGTCCTGAAGTATTGCGACTTTGATAGGGAGCGCTCTGTTTAGTAATTGTCAGTGAGGGATGGAGTAGATGAAGATTAGCCAGAAGCAATTGGAAGCAGTCACTGCATTACCCGGTCCTAAAAGATACAGGCACTTTGTCAAGGTAGTTGCAGACCAAGAGAAGGTCTGGGGACTCTATAACAACGGATGGGCGCTAGCAGCCACAAATGACGAGAACCTTACCGTGTTTCCGGTGTGGCCTGCACTAGAGTACGCCGAACTCTGCAGAGCATCAACCTGGCCTGATTGCACACCGAAGCCTATTGAGATAGATGAGTTTATTGGGACTGTAATCCCAGAGTTACGGGAGGAAGGCATAAAGCTCTGCATCTTTTATCTGGCAAACAACAGAGGAGTCCCCTGTGTGCCAATAATGAGTGAG
>MOYA01000001.1:2897644-2899940 GCA_001899315.1 Candidatus Obscuribacter phosphatis | reverse complement strand
GTCTCAAAGTTGTTGACACGTTCCGACCAAAGAGAGCCGGGACGAAGAGCTTCGGAACAGTAGTTGGGCGCTTGTCGATGGCAGCTGGTCTTAGTATCATGGGGCTAGTCAGTCGGTCTGGCTGATTGCAATAAATCCTACAATAGCTGTAACGGAGGGCGATAGGACACTTGGTTTATGGGCGATCAAGGCACTAGTGATGTCCAAGACAGGGTCATAGCTTTGGTTCGGAAACATGCTCCGTTTCCGGATAGACCCATCAATTCGGAGACAGTCATTCAGATCGATCTCGGCATTGAGTGGGATGATGGCTATGAACTAATTGCTGACTTTGGCGCTGAATTCAATTGCGACCTTAGTGCTTTTGACGATCGGTACTTTTGGGATGAACTATCTATCTCATGGGGAATGGCTCTGCTGCCCTTGACACCGATTGCTTGGGCGGTGATGAAGGTGACCGGTAAGGGGCGTAAGGTTGATCTGACAGTGCAGGACTTGCTGAATGCTGCTTTGTCAGGACGCTGGCAGAACCCAGACAGAAGTGCAAAGTTCCCTTGGGAGCGCAGAGTATCTGGTCGGAAGCATTAGACAGGAGAAGGTCTAATGAAAAAGAGCAGATTCACGGATGAGCAGATTGTAGCTACACTTAGGGAGTCGGAAACAGGCACGACCACCGCCGAGCTTTGCCGCAAATACGGAATCTCCAACAACACGCTGTATATCTGAAGAGCTGAATTCGGCGGCATGCAATCTGCTAACGTCAAGCGCCTCAGGCAGCTAGAAGAAGAGAACATGCAGATGAAAAAGCTGCTCGGCGAACAGGCAATTCTGATCGACGGCTATAAGATTGCACTCTCAAAAAAGTATTGACCACCTCTCAGAAAAGAGCCGTTGTGGCGGCGTTTGAAGCGGTGGGAGTTAGTGAGCGCAAAGCCTGCATTGCCGTGAGCTTGGCCCGGGGCACTCATCGACACAAAAGTACCAAGAAGGATGAATCTGAACTGCGTGAACAGATAAAGGAGATTGCGCATGCTCGAAAACGATTTGGCTACGAGCGAGTAATCTGGCTGTTGCAACGTGACGGTCTGCGCATCAACAAGCATCGCGTTTACCGAATATACAAACAAGAGGGACTTCAGGTGCGCCAGCGATGCCGCAAGAGAGAACGCCTACTTCGCAAACCGCTTCAACCAGCCACTTATCTGTGTCAAAGATGGTCGCTAGATTTCGTTAGCGACAGCTTATCCAGCGGCAGAAGATTCAGAACGCTGAACGTCATCGACGAATTTACGCGCGAATGCCTGGCGATAGAGGTAGATTTCAGTTTGCCTGGAGAGCGTGTTGTGAGAGTCTTGGAGCGTCTCACCTGGTGCCCTGAAGCGAGCACAATCACTGAGGAATAGAGGCACGACTATAACACGATAAGACCGCACGGGTCGCTGGGAAGAATTGCAATGTCGGAATTCGCTCAGCAATTTCGAGAACAGAAACTGTCCGCTTGATGTGGTACAAGAAAATGGGTGGGGTAAGTGCTAACTGTGAAATCAATTCAATACGCAGTTTAGATAAAGCTCAAGGAGACAGGCATGGGCGTTGCCACGAATCAATTCCAGAAAGGGCTCATTTTCGGCTTTTGCTCCTTTGCATTACTTCTAGTAGGAATGAGTTATACCGGGACTATACTTTTTCCTTCAGACTACCTAATAGAAATCGAGAACCGTAGCCAATCCCCTATTGAGAGAGTAACACTCAATACTGGTTTGGGTAAGACCATTATTCAAGAACTTGGTGCACATAAAAGGGTCACGATTCTGGCTCACTCTGGAGAGTATACTGCAATTGACATAGCGTTCTACGACAAGCACGGAGGCGTTCACACAGAGGAATTCAGAGACGTACGCGCATTCGACAATTACCGTTTCATTTACATTGACGAGTCCTATAGAGTAAGACTGGGAAGGCATCTGGAACAACTTGGGGTTCCCCCCTTTTAGGTGTTCCGGCGTGGCATTCTAACTTTCTGAACTTAATGTCAGTCTTGACCACCCTAATAAGATGCTGAAAAACTCACTCGGGTTGCCCCAATCTTTTCCCCTCCTGGTCGCACAGCAAAGTCACAGCCAGTCGTTGCCCATGACTCCGAGAGTCTTCGAACTCGCTTGATTGATTTTGCTACACTAAACGTTGAACCAAATCTTTCTCAAACATTATTGGTACAGAGGGCACTGAGAAGCTGCCGTATTGGATGTATGATAGTCGTGAATTGCGGGCCGGAACGTGTCAACAACTTTGAGAC
>MOYA01000001.1:2860399-2896071 GCA_001899315.1 Candidatus Obscuribacter phosphatis | reverse complement strand
TCTCACTCATTATTGGCACACAGGGGCTGAGGCATTTTTGATAACCCTAGAAGGAGCGCAAACTGTTCCTACTTTCCTGCCTATGGTTGACCGAGTAATGGGAATGAATCAGTCTCCAAAGCGTTCGTTTAACTGTACCCGGCGCGTAGCTCAAGAATATATTGCAACCGGCTTGCCCCCGCGTGCAGCTACTCTTGCCCTCATAGGCTGTCCGCAAAATCCTGGACCCCTCTAATTCAAAGTTGATCTGGGTTCTAGCCTAGAGATAGGGAGGTGGAGTAACTCTGCTCCACTTCCCTTCTTATTTAATCAGCGCTATTTTGACTATCTAGCATAAGCCGACTCACAAAGTGACCTTTCCAATAGTCACTTGCTGTGTAAACACTCACTGAGCAAAAAACAACAGTGCAAAGCAATGACAAGGTTTTAACTCTTGTTGTTTCTATTTTGGGGTTTTCTTTTAGAAAAAGAAAAATGCTAGCTATACCTGTTGCTAGCCCCAGCCAGACTGGTAGCTTCTCGTTAATTGGAGCACAACCTTGCACCGTAAAGCACATTATCACTTGACATAAAAGCAGTCCAAAACCAATTAACAGGCTTTTCTCTAATGCATTAACTTGCATTTTTCTCTTTCTGAAAACGCTCATACACAAAGGACCTTTTTTAACTATCCGCTCTTATAGTAGTTCGTCTCGGATATTTGGAAATACGTACTTCTACCAATCTCCTTCTGGCACATCCAAATATTGGAAAACTGACACTTCCTGCATTGTTAGAAAGCACACGCAAGCCTTCTTTCGTCAAAAATGACCTGTCCCAAGAAAAGTTGACTGACCTGTCCCTGGTTTGGTAGACAACTAATAAATTACGAAGCTGCCAACTCGAAGCATCTTTTTCCCTCCTGGTCGCACAGCAAAGCCACAGCCAGTCGTTGCCCATGGTTCCGAGAGACTTCGACCTCGCTAGATTGATTTTGCTACACTAAACTTTGAACCAAATCCGTCTCAAACACTATTGGCACGCAGGGGCCAGCCTTAAGAACTGTCAGTTCACCAGGCCTACCAAAACAAAGGTAAAAATAGTAATTCACTTTTACCAGTCTTCCAACTTTGGTATTGAGCAAGAGGTTCTATAAATCAGCACGCGCGATTGCCTGGCGATAGAGGTGGATTTTAGTTTGCCTGGAGAGCGTGTTGTGAGAGTCTTGGAGCGTCTCGTCTGGTGCCAAAGGACGCCCTGAAGCTCGCACAATCACTGAGGAATGGAGGCACGACTAAAACACGATAAGACCGCACGGGTCGCTGAGAAGAATTGCAACGTCGGAATTCGCTCAGCAATTTCGAGAACAGAAATTGTCCGCTTGATGTGGTACAAGAAAATGAGTGGGGTCAGAGACTGCATGCAAAAGACGTGGTGTCGGATAATTTTAGTTACTCTTGTTTTGGTATGCTCGATTGCCGGGTATTCCTTGTATTGCTATGTCTTTCCAAAAACAAGTGGTTTCACTAAGCGAGGTTGGGCTTTATTTGATAGGGAGAAATTAATAGCAGATTTTATTGCTCATCCAAAACTTCTGCTTGGTAAAACTAAAGCAGAGATAATTGAACAGCTCGGCTTGACAGCATATGTGGACGGAGAAGGTTTTGATGCATTCAACCCAGTTACTTCTGAAACTCAGAGGCGTATGCTCTCAAACCATCAAGCACGCTTGCTAGTATATGGGGCTCCTTTAGATCCAAATATAGCTGTAGGAATCCTTTTTGATACCAGCGGTCCAAGTGGTCGAGTCATAGCAGTCGAAGAGGGTTATACTGCAATGTTCAAGTTCTCAGCTCTTAAACACACCAAAAATCAAGTCTCTCCCAAGCTAGAACCAGAAGAATTAAACGAGAGCGGCAAAGCAAACCCATACTTGAAGTGAAGAAAAGGCCCTGTTTGCCAATAATGGGTGAGACAGTTTGGACTGACCTGTCCCAAGTTTGGTAGACAACTAAAGAATTACGAAGCTGCCAACTCGAAGCATCTTTTCCCCTCCTGGTCGCACAGCAAAGCCACAGCCAGTCGTTGCCCATGGTCCCGAGAGACTTCGACCTCGCTAGATTGATTTTGCTACACTAAACTTTGAACCAAATCTATCTCACTCATTATTGGCACACCGGGTACAAAGAGATGCGGTATCAAGAATGGAATGAGCAGCAGAGATGAAGAAGAGTCAAATTTCAAACATCATACCTATTGCAATGCTTTTATTTTCCGGTATTAGCACTTGTAGCATTTATAGTAGATTCTATATGGAGGCAACGGAGCATACTTCTTCTTTTCGAGAAGCGACAGAAACCGGGCTGGTTAGTTTCCTGATATGCTTGATTCTCGCTCTAACTAACATATTCTTCTTTGATAGCTATGTACCGCCTGTCAATAGTGTTGATTCTCTCTCATCAGACGTAGCCTCAAAGCAAAACAGGCGAATATTCGGATCGTTGTGCGTTTTCGTCTCAGCTCTCTTGTTGTTCTTCTGCGAAATGTACTTCTGCGCTATTGAGTATTCGCCATATTTTTCCGCAGGTCTACAATGCTTAGTTCTCGGGGTGTTTATGCTTTTTGTAGGTGTCGGATACTTTTGGGATTCACATCAAGTCCAGAAGTTTGCTAGGTTTAATGCCAGTCAATGGCCATGGAAAAGAAAGATCTTGGTTGTACTCCAGCTTGGAATGATTCTTGTACCACTTTTTCTCATTTCCAATGTTTGGTGTCAGCAACCAGGAAGATTTCTCTGGTATGAAGGCCCACACAGAGAGCGCCACCTAAATGAGTAACTCCCTGTATGTAACTTTCAGAATTAAACGTCGGACTCTGCTCTGAAATAAATGCCAGTTGCGTACTTGTGTCAGTCCTCAGTAAGTCTTGTCCCTCAGCGGAATTTTCAGAAGCTAATGGAAAACGCATTGGCTGCCAATTCTATGGCTGGAAAAGTGTATCGGATTTTCATGTGGAGAATCCAGCGCGATAATGCCTCATTCGAAAATAATGACCCTTCCCCAGCTCAATCGACAGCCAGGCAATAACGAAGCCCTCATCTATTCATATCATTCAAGCTCATCGGGCTAATTGCCGCTGAATAATTCCGGCGCGAAATCTTTCACTCTTTGAGCTGTTATTGCCGCGCCGAAATTGGTTAATTCGGTGCCGCTGGATGACATGGCGCGCCTTGCCACCACGCCCACGACTTTGCCTCTTTGATTGACCACGGGACCACCGCTATTGCCGGTTGTTATTGGCGCATCGACTTGCAAAATGCGCGGCGCCACACGACTTACTCGCCCCGTGCTGAAGGTGGGGGCATAATATTTATTGGAGTCTGCATCTATTTGATCTGAAGCCATCGGATAGCCTATGACTTGAATTTCTTGACCTTCCGAAGGCGGTGTCGATTCCAAATCAAGCGGCACTAGATTAGTCTTTTCCACTGTTAGTATGGCTAGATCTTGATCTTGTTCGTTTTCCGGCTTGGCATTTTTATAAAGCTTTGCCACCATGGGCGGTTGGTTGGCTGGACCAGCCGGGTGCATAAAATAGCCTAGCTCATAGCTTACTAAAGCTTGACTGAGATATTTGTTGAAGGCTGTGCGTTTGGGATCTACCCTTGTGGAAAGATTTTTTTCATAGGTATCCCAGATTTCATTGACGGTTTGGCGATACTGCGCCAACTCGCTTTCGGTGCGGTCTTTCTTGGTTGAGATATTAACTATTTGCAGCACTTCTTTGAAGCGATTGTCGGCATTGCCGCCCCAGCCTGCGGTCTGTTCGGCGTAAAGCTTCATGGCTGCATAAAAGAGTTGGCACTCTTTGATTAGTTGATCGGCTGTATCGACCACATGCTTGTTGGTCAAAAAATAGGTCTTATCACGGCTGGTTGTCTTTACCGGAAAGCAGGTGCCAAAGCCGACTACACGAAAGCCTTTGTCTTGCAGCGATGATGAAAAAACAGGAAATTTGTGTTTGGGTGAAAGATCGGCCAGCTGAACCCAGAGGCTGTCTTTTACTTTCATTTTTAGACCGACGTTGATTTGCAGCACCTGGCTCTTGAGCTTGCGGTCCAACTTTTCCCATGATTCGGCTGCTGCAACCTGCGGCAGCGCTTGGGGCAAGACAAGCAAGCAGAGTAATGCCTCCATTGCCAGTTTTTTGGAAAAGTTCGACTTTTGCCCTTTCATTTTAGCTGCCCTCAAAGCCTATCTCGATTTCGAAAGTGCGGCGCCAAGGGAAGGACAGTCGTACTGCCGGCTCGATTGATACCGCCTGGCTAATAGACTTGATAAAGGGTGAAATTTGTTCCGCCAATCTTTGAGTGGAAGGGTCGCCGTCCAGATTACGGCGCACCCGGGCTTGATAGGCCCAGTCGTCTAGGAAGCGGGTAAAGAGGCATTGCTTTTGATGCTCGGTCAGCTTGTTGGGGGCGGAGGGGCTATGTTCTTGGTTTTCGTTTTCTCTATAGAACCAATAGGCGACTGCCAGGGCTAGGGCGGAGCCCATGGTATTACCGGTGGTGTTCCAGCCGGCGTAAGATTTGATCTTTGTCATCATATCTGGTGCCTTGAGCAGTTCTTCGACCAAGAGGGGGTCGCCGCCGTTGGCATATGCAACATCGGCTAAGATAACATCGCTTTCGGTTTCTTTAATTGCTTTTAGAGTGGCTTCAACTGCGGCTCTTGTGTCTAACTGGCTGAGGTCTGGCAGACCCGGCAGGGTAATGTGGTCGCCCTGTCTTTCGCGGGGTCCGTGCACTATCAGGGTGAAAGATGGCTGTTTGCCTGTGTTTTTGCTTTCGGCGCCATTGGCATCATTATCTTCGATGACAAAATCTACACCGCAAGCTTTTACTTGTGCTTTGACGGTGGCGCCTATTTCTTGACCTTCATAGCGGCTGGCGATCGAGCAGGTTTCTTTGGGGCTAAAGCGCACAGAGAGCAAGGGGCGGCGAGTGGCTGTTTCGGTTTGTACGGCATAATCAATTAAGGCTCTAGATATTAAGGTGCAAGCGACCTCATCGGCGCCGGCATAGGCTGTCACTCTTTCGTCTAGTTTGAGGGCGGCGCACTCGGCTTCTAGTCTTTCTTTTTCTGAGACGTTTAAGCCCCAGGTGCCGGAGTCGTCTTGCGAGAAAACTAGATAGTCTAAAAACGGCGTGCCCTTCGAACGGTCCATCGCCCGCAAGACAAACTGATTGATTGTGAAGTTGCGCAGACGGGTATCGAAATAGTCTTTGCGTATGGCTTCTGGAATCTTGCGTTCTAATGATTCTAAAAGACCCGGTGTCAATTTTTCTCTTTTGGCTAGGCGGTGCAAGCAGCCGGACCATTCGAAAAGCTCACGGCCATAGGTCTTCCAGTAGTCTTTTTCTTCGGTGTTGTCATAGTTGTCTGAAATGCGCATGATCGACGACTGGGCATAAAACTTGATCTGCGGCTTGGCTGACTGTCCAAGTTGGCGCCACTTCTTTATGCGTTCCAATCTTTCGTTGATTATTTTTAGATCTTCGTCGGTGCGCCGCGAAGTAATTAGGCCTCCGTACAGCAAGCTGTCAAGGCAGAGAATTACTGCATCTGGTGTGTTCTTTTGAATGATGTTTTCGCAAAAGCTCAAGAGTTCATCAATCTGGGCAGGGCGGTTGAGCGAACCAAGCAAGCTTCTGGGCGGAAGAACAGGCTCTACACGGGCTGATTTCATAATCAGTTGGGGATATGTGTAGGTTACCGGTCTGTCGTCTAGTGGGACTAGCAAGATTCGCATGGGATTTCCTTTTCTATAACCTGCTGTGGGCTTTTAGGGCTTGCCCGAGTCGAGGGTGGCGCCGCTGCCGATGTTGCGCTGAGATGGTGGAATGGCCGAGTCGGGTACTATTCTGACCCCTTTTTTCTTGGTCAGATCGGCTGTCACTAGGATACCGTTGTGCTTGCTGGTTACTTCCGATGAAACCACTTGAGCCAACTCAACAATTTCGGGGTGTCCGTCTGGCCAGACTGCCGCTTCAAAAAATAGACTTTGACCGATGAGATCGCCTTCCACCGGTGCAAAATATTTGAGATAGAGGACGCCGCTATCTGGTACCTGACCAAGGGCCACTACTTTGCGGTCTGGACCCAGTCTCAGATTGTGACCATATATAGGTTTGGCGCCGCTGTCACGGTCGGCCATGGCTACAGCCGCCCACATGCCGGGTTTGGCTTTGACTGTAAACTGGGTGGGTTTGCCAAGCACAAGGCGTCCGGGCAGGTAGAGTCTCGATACCAAAAGACGGTCTCCCAGGCTACCTAGTTTGGTTCGGCTTGAGCCGCCTGCATTTAAGGTTAGGGCGCTCAATTCACCTGACTTCTTTTGGGCTCCGCCATCTTCGCCCTTGGCTGTAAATGGGGTGCTTACTTTCTTCAATAGGGCGGCGAGAGCGGCCTGGTTCTCTTGATATTCTTTCTCTAGAGCCTGATTTTCTAATTCTTCGGCGGTCGGCTCTTTCTCTTTCTTTTCTTTGTGAGCTTTGCTCTTGCCTTCTACCGCGCTTTCTTCAGAGTTTGCCCGGCTCTCGTCTTTTGCTTTCTTGTCGTCTTTGCTTGTTTTAGTGTCTGATTTATCTGACTTGTCTGCTTTGTCTGACTTCTTTGACTTTGTAGTTGCCTTTTCATTCTTAGAGGCAGGCTTAGCCGCCTGGCTTTCTGCGCTGGTGGCGGCGGGCTCGACTGTCAATTCTCCGGCATCTTCGCCGTTGGCTATTTTAGATTTAGGGTTTGCCGCATCGGCAAAAGCAATTGCATTAAATTGGATGCAAAGAGTCAGGGCGAGGGCGCCTACCATTTTGCTGCCGGTATGGCTGTGCCGCGCGGCTCTATTAATCTTTCCCGAAAACTGGTTCATGGTTTTTCATAGTAGCATCAAGAGGTCTGTTTAAGTAGAATGGTGGTCAATAGCATTCTAAGTTATATGCCGTATTTCGGCTGCCTGCAGAGGGCAGATCAATTTTCGAAATTAGAAAAACAATCCAAGACTTCTTGCGGTCTTATGAGAGTCTGTTCCAGGCTTTTTGGGTGGCCCTCAGTTTGCATGTCGCTCTTTTCCCGATTATTTGGATGGCCGGTTGGGCTTTGCCTTGGCCAAAGTCGCCGGTCTTTACCACTGTGGTGGAGTATGACTTGAGGCGATGGCCGAAAGTGGCAAAGCCAAAACGCATTTTTGAACTGATGAGCGAGCCCGACAAATAAAATGCAAGATGAAATCTTTGCGATTTGACTTGCATCGCCTTGATCGTTTGTATATGTTTTGTTTATTCGCCGGGTTTTGTCTTTATAGCACCTGGTTATCTCGTCTTGCCTGCGAAAGATAGAAAAGCAAAACGAGCAGCTTGAATTTTGTCGGTGTAATTGCTCGAAAATGGCTTTGTGTGCGGTTCTTTGCCTTGCGGGAGGGTTTCTGATTTGCTGAGAGATGTTTCCTCTTGTGCCTTCCATCTTCCATGTTACGATTGCAGAAGAAGGCAGATAAGCAGCATTTGAAGAGTATATCCGTTTCGTATCCCATAAGTGGTTTGCGCATATCGGATGTGTCTTTTCAGGGGCGATTTTACTTGTGTTCTTGATTGTTAGGTTTTGAAGTTTTGGTTGTGGCAGGGGTGAGATGACGCAGAGTTCCGAGAAAGCCTCAAAGATTTGGATGTTTCCCCCCGGTGAGCCGCCGTCTGAAGACCTGCTTGCCGCTTGCGGCGGCTCTAAAGTGCTGGCTGGTATTCTTTTGCGTCGCGGTATTGATTCGGTAGAGTCTTGCCGAGCCTATCTAGACGAGGCTACCTACAAGCCAAGCCACTTTTCAGAGTTGCCTAATGCTCAGAAAGCAATCGAGCGTTTAGCCAAGGCTATTGAAAGCAAAGAGAAAATCACCGTATATGGTGACTACGATGTTGATGGTATCACCGGCACCAGTGTCTTGCTTTCTGTTTTGCGTCAGCTTGATGCCAATGTCGATTTTTATATTCCCAATCGTTTGACAGAGGGCTATGGTCTCAATCTCAAGGCTGTAAGCGTCTTGGCCAGCAAGCATCGCACCAAGCTTATAGTTACCTGTGACTGCGGTGTCTCAAACTTTTCAGAGATCAACCTAGCTAAATCGCTTGGTGTCGACTCTCTTGTTCTCGATCACCACACCATGCCCGAGATGCTGCCGCCCGCTGTGGCTGTGGTGCATCCCAAGCTGCTTGGCGAAGAGCATCCCCTCTATAATTTGCCCGGTGTCGGTGTGGCATACAAGGTCTGCGAGGGTCTTTTGCACCATTTTGGCCGCGGTGAAGAGTCTGACAAATTGCTTGATTTTGTCACTTTGGGCATGATCGCCGACCTGGTGCCTCTGGTCAAAGAGAATCGATATTTAGTCAAAGTTGGGCTACCGAAACTGGTTAAATCTGAAAGAATCGGTTTGCAGGCTTTGTTGCAGCAGGTGGGCGGCAAGGAAGATACCGACTTGGTCGGCTTTGGTTTGGCGCCGCGCATTAATGCCGTTGGTAGGCTTTCTGATGCGGCCTCTGCCGTAGAGCTTATGACCACAGAAGACCCGCAGAGGGCGCAAGAATTAGCTCAGCAGTTGGCCCGCGAAAATGCCCGCAGACAAGAATTGTGTGAGCGCATTTTTGCCGAAGCCGACCGAAGAGTGATGACCACTTGCGACCTCGACCAAGATAAGGGCATTTGCATTTACGACGAGAGCTGGCATCACGGCGTAGTCGGCATCGTGGCTTCTCGCTTGGTCGAGAAGTTTCAGCGCCCTGTCTTTATTGGGCAGCTCGATAAAGAAGAAGGACTGGTGCGTGGTTCGGCTAGAGGGGTAGAGCAGATTGACCTCTATGAGGTGCTCAAAGATAACGAAGCCCTCTTGCATAAATGGGGTGGTCACAAGATGGCTGCCGGCTTTAGTTTTGCTGTTGAGAAAGCGGAAGTAGCGGCGCGCTCAATCGTCAATAGCTGTAACCGGATGATTGGCACCAAGAGTCTGCGCGGTAGGGTCGAAATTGATGCCGTCATGAACGCTTCTGAAATGGACCTGGGTATTGTTTCAGAATTGAATCGCATGGCTCCGTTCGGCATGAATAACCGCAAACCGGTATTGGTTATTGAAGAGCTAAAAGTTACTTCGGTGCGACCACTCGGCAAAGAAGGCAAACATAGCCGCATGATTTTTGCAGCCGGTGAAAATCAGTTTGAATGTGTCATGTGGAATTCGCGCGGTCGCACTCCTAACGAGGGCGAAACTGTAGATCTGGCTTTTAATGCCGAGATCAATAGCTATGGCGGCAGAGACAGATTGCAGCTTATGATGGTCGATTGGCGCAGGCACGGTGCTGCAGCCGTTGTTGATGAGCCCGAGAAGGCCAACGAATCGCAAGGTGCCTCTAGCGGCAAAGCGGTCGATAACGTCAAGCGTGCGGGCATTTCACCGGCACCGGCTTTAGCTATGGCAGAGACCGAGTCAGAAATAAATTCGCAGGTGATAAATTCGCAAGTAATAGATTCGCAGGACATAGATGAACTGACCAAGAGCGCCAACCTGGTCAAGAGTCAGTCGCTTGTGCGGCTTACATTTAAAGATTTGAGAGCTTATGCCGGTCGCGCCGATGTCATTGCCAAGGCGGTCGGTAAGCTAAGCGGGGTGTTTCTCTTTGGCGAGGAAGCGACCAAGATTTCCGCCCCCGACCTCAAGAAGTTCGAGTTCCAAGATCGCACCCAGCTAAAGGCCGCTGAGCATTTATTGGTCTGGCAGTATCCGCCTTCTTTGAAGAATTTCCAAGACCTGCTCTTTGCCACCAGAGCCAAGACTGTGTATTTGGTAGGTGAACGCGAAGATGACCTGGAGCCTCAAGATCCTGCCCAGTTTATGAAGCAGCTTTTGGGACTGATTCGTTTTGCTGTTAACCAGCGCGATGGTCAAGTGGAAGGCGACAAACTGGCTGCACTTTTAGGGGCTACTAAGATGTCAGTGGCTCTGGCGCTGGCAGCTCTCAAGCGGGTGCATTGGATCGATTGGTTTACTGAGAACGGCATTATCTATCTAGATCTGCTTGGCTCACCGGTGGCTAGTGTAGAAGAGACTCCCGAGTACAAGCAACTGCTTGCTTCTTTGGCTCAGACCGATAAGTTCCGAAAGTGGTGCTCGCAATGCAGCATGAAAGAGCTACAATTAGCTCTCATACCCAACCAGATTGGGCTAAGCGGCGAGCCGGAAGTTCTGGGCGCCGAGGCTGAAAAGCTGAAAGGCTCACCGTCTATCACTATTGATGAGCGGTGATGGAAAAACAAGGAAGTAAAGAGATGACCGCTAAAACTGAGAATGCCAAGGTGACTCTGCCCCTCACACCAGAGCGCCAGGACTGGCTTAAGTCGACCATTAGAGACATTCCCGATTTTCCCAAACCGGGCATTATCTTTAAAGATCTCACCACTTTGATGAAGAATGCCGAGGCATTTGCCTGCGTTCTCAATAGTCTCTCTAACACCTCCGAGAAGCTCAATCCCACTGTTGTGGTCGGCATTGAAGCGCGGGGCTTCATTTTGGCACCAGCTGTGGCTCACCACCTGGGTGTCGGTTTCGTGCCGGTGCGCAAACCGGGCAAACTGCCCTACCATGTCGAGCGTGTTTCTTATGCCCTCGAATATGGCGAAGACACTGTCGAAGTGCATAAAGATGCAGTGGGCAAGGGCGATAGAGTGGTTATCATCGACGACCTGTTGGCTACCGGCGGCACTGCTTTGGCGGCCAGACAGCTGATGGAGAAGTTGGGAGCCGAGGTTGTCGGCGCCGGTTTCGTCGTCGAACTCGACTTCCTATCAGGCCGTGAGAAGTTGCTGGCGGGCAAAGAAGGCGCATTAGAGGTCTTCTCAGTTATTCAATACTGATTTAGCTAATTGAAAGTCCTGGTACTGGCATTAGGCAGTGACGGCGATATCAATCCTATGGTGGAGATCGCGCGCGCTATCAAGTCGCGTGGTCATGATGTTGGTTTTGTCGCCAATGCATATTTTGCCGACAAGGTAGCCGCCCATGGTCTAGATTTTATAGAAATGGGCGATCGAGCAAGCTTTGAGGCTGTCACCGCCGACCCCGAACTGTGGCAGCCGCGCCGCGCCTTTGCCACGGTCTGGAAGAATCTCTATAAATATTTGCCCGGCTCGGTGGACGCTCTCGAAAAGCTGGTTGTGCCGGGCAAAACAGTGATGGTTGGTACTACGCTTGCCATTGCCGGTCGCATTTTGCAAGAGAAGGCGGCATCGGCAAAGCTGCAGGCTGTGCCACTATCGACGGTGCACCTTTCGCCCTGTTGCCTCATCTCTAGATTTGAGCCGCCCACCGGTCCAGATTTTGAGATTCCCAGTGCCTGTCCGCAGATTTTCAAAGACATCTATTTCAATCTTGTCGACCGTTTTTTGTTAGACGGCAACTGTCGCGCCGATCTCAATACCTACAGGCGCTCTCTTGGTTTGGCGCCGGTCAAACAAGTTTTTTCGCGCTGGCTGCATTCGCCCGATCAAGTGCTTTGTGCTTTTCCTCAATGGTTTGCGGCGCCTCAAGCCGACTGGCCATCCCCCTTGCGCTTTGTTGGCTTTCCGCTCTATAACCGCTCAGGGGTAGAGAGTCTTAGCGCCGCCACCGAAAACTTCATTGCCGCAGGCGAAGCGCCTTTAGTTTTTACTGCCGGTTCGGCCATGGCTCATAGCCATAGTTATTTTGCCCTTGCCCTTGAAGCTGTGAAGAAGCTCAATAGACGAGCTATTTTTGTCAGTCGCTATAAAGATTGCTTGCCGCCCTTGCCCGACTTTGTTCACCATGCTCAGTACGAACCTTTTGATATTTTGTTTAGTCGCGCCGCCTTTGTTTCGCACCATGGCGGTATCGGCACCAGTGCTCAGGCGCTCAATGCGGCAGTGCCGCAGCTGGTGGCACCGTTTGCCCATGATCAGTTTGATAATGCCTTTAGGCTGAAAAAACTTGGGGTGGCGCAGAGCGTTAAGGCCGATGCCTTTTCTGAGAGCCGGGCCCAGGATTTTACCGAAAAGTGTCGAATTTTGCTTTCTGCACCATATCAAGAAAAAGCTAAAGAGGCGGCTCGCCTTATGCAAGATCAAAGTGATGCGGCGGCACGGGCGGCTCTCTATGTAGAAGAGTTGGAGCGTCTTTTGTAGCTGTTAGGCGATAAGTTAATAGGTTTATCTGCTTGGGAAATATCAGAAGATATTTGAAAGCACTAGAAACGATTAGGAAACATCAGAAATCAGCAGAAAGCATCAGAAACCATCAGAAAACTTCAGAAAACATTAGAAAGCGGCATAGATAAAAGGTTCGGTCGGCAGAGTCAACCTAAAGAGTAAGTAGTGCAAAAAGATTCCCACTGCCAAGCCCGAAACAAGCGATAACCATTTGTTTTTATACAAGATTAGCTCTTGCAGTCTTGTGCTTTGCGCCTGTTTGCCGTCGTCGCCAAAAAGTTCTTGATTTGAACCGGCAGCTTTATTCGGTTCTTTATTTAGTTCTTTATTCGGTTCTTTATTTGTTGCTTCATTTGCTTCAGGGTTATTTTCAGTCATTAGATTTATCCCTCAGTCTGGCTGCCAATTCTTTCGCCATAAGCTTTCCACCTGCCGGGTTGAGGTGGTCAAAGTCGACATAGTTTTCGCTCGCTAGAGTCTCGTTTAGTTCGATGGTTTTAAAGCCGCATCTTTCAAAGTTTTCACGCCAGAGTTTCTTTATATGCAAATAGTCGGCTTTTTCTCTGGGTGAAAGTTCGTCAATAAAGAGCGGATTAATGGCTGTGATAGCCACAATAATCGAGTCGCGGCTTGATGCCGGAACGGCGCATTGCGTGCAGCCCCGCAGGCGGCGCCAAAAGAACTGTTCGTATTCGCTTGCTTTGCCGCCTTCATAGAGGGCTGTGATACCAGCTAGAAACTTTCTTACTTGGCTGATGCCGTGGTCTAGTTTTTCCACATCGGTGCGGTCAAAGGTTGGTCTATCTATAAATGGATCTTTGAATACGCGTCTAGGTAAGAGCGAGGCGGCAGCCGTAGAGCGGTGATAGTAGTTGCCCACAACATAATAGGTAAAGCGGGTCCACAATTCTTCTGCCGCCAAATAATGATTGAAAAGTGCTCTCAGTTTAAGGCTTTCGCCATGGCTGTCGTCTTGAAAGAGGCTCCATTCTTTATGCTTCTCGGCAAAAGATAATCTTTCGGCAAAATTATCCAGCGCCCCTCTCTCGACCGCATCAAAGAACATATAGTGCAAAGGAATGGTGCCCGATGGTTCGAAGACTGTGGAGGGCATGGCATTGGTGACCAGAAGAACATTTTTTCCCTCGCGCTTCAGTTTTTCATAGACCCAATTGCCTGCTTCAAAAACTTTGGTGCCCGGTAGAGCCAGGTTGAGCACGGCATATTGCCCCGGGTAGAGTTTATCCAACTCTTCTTGCAAATCAATTGTCCAGCAGTGCTCGATGCTCTGCCCTTCGCCATAAAAGACCGAGTCGCCGCCAATAATTAGCAGTTTTCGCCCGGGCTTTTCGTCCATGGTTTTTCTTGCCTGGGCGAGAATTTCGTTATAGGTTAGATAAAAGCCGCCGTTTGGATTGATATACTCGTGAAAGCGTGTAAAACTAGGCACCGCCAGTGGTGAGGCGGTAAGCATCTGACCGAGCAGTGTGCACAGCAGGAAACCCAGGGCTGTACCCAGTAAGAAATAGCGGCTATAGCTTTTTTGCTTTTCTTTATTCAAGCGGCACCAGCTTTGTTTGGAAGAGCAAGAGGAACATGCCGAAGGCTCTATCGAGCGGATAGAAAAAGGGAAGCCAGCCCAATATAACAAAAAGGAAGGTGCTCAGCCAGGCGAGAGCGGGAAGTCGGTCGAAGGCTTTTGCCAGCGGCTTAAACAGGGTGATGCGCCGATAGTAATTGTTGATGGCTAGACCGACACCATGATAGAGCCCCCAGAAAACGAAGTTCCAACTGGCTCCATGCCAGAGACCGCAAAGAGCAAAGGCGATGAGCCCGTTCAGTATTCTTCTTACGGCGCCGTGTTGGCCGCCGCCCAAGGGAATATAAATATAGTCTCTTATCCAGAAACTCAAAGACATATGCCAGCGTTGCCAAAACTCTCTAATAGAGCGGGCACCATAGGGTTTGTTAAAGTTTATTGGCAGTTTGATGCCGAGCATACAAGATAGACCCAGGGCGATATCTGTATAGCCAGAGAAATCGAAATAGATGCGTCCGGCTAAAGCCAGCACAAAGAGCCAACGCTCGGGCAGGCTTTGCACATTGAAAAATGGCTCTTGATGCAAAATGAACTGATTAATGTTATCGGCCAGCACCATCTTTTTGAAAAAGCCCGAAGCCATCAAAAGCAAGCCTTCCGCAATCATTACTGTTTTGGTTTGCTTCAGACCTTTTTCTAATTCGGGCAGAAAGTCGTAGTAACGTTTGATTGGACCGGCTACTAGAGAAGGAAAATAGATAGTGAAGGCGGCAAAGTGAAAGGGATTCTTGATTGGCTCTCTGCCTCTTTTCACCTCGACTAAATAGTGTATAAACTCAAAGGCAAAGAAACTAATCGCCAGTGGCGGAGTGGCCGGTAAAAGGGGCTTGAGCAGCGAGGCAAAGTGATCGGCTAGTGGTCGATTGACGGCGCCAAGCAAATCAAAGAGCAAAAATTGGTGATACTTATATGTAAGGAGGGCGGCAGTTGAAATGATAATGCCGACGATTGCCGCTGCCCCACCGGTGGTGCCCGATAGGCGACCACAAAAATAGGTGATTAAAGCCAGAGTGATTATAGGCAGAACCCCTGCGGCACCGGCAAAATGACTGTGAAAGATTAGACAAAAGCCAAGCAAAATAAAGGCGCGCCATTTTGGTCTGCCGCCGGCTAGCCAATAAATAGGCAGAAAGATTGAGACGGCGATGATGAACCAATGGGTGCAGAAGATCACTAGCAGTAGCTTCCGTCGGCCATACGAATTGAAATCTCACCGGCTGATAGCTCTACTATTTCTCCCCCGGCTTTCTCTACAATTAGGGCGCCGCTGTCACCTATATCTTTAGCGACACCCACAATTTCGGCACCGCCATAGGTGGCTTTAATGGTCTTGCCCAGGGTGACGCTATTCTTTTTCCAGTCCTCAATGACTGTTTGATACTGCGCTTCTTCCAGCTTGTCTAGCTCTTCTTCCAGGCTTTGGCAGAGCGCTGCCGCCAAAAGATTGGCATCTACCGGCATACCTGCCAGATTTTCCAGCCAGTCCACCCGATCTTTTATTTCTTCAGGCAATTCGGCTCGGTTCAATCTGATATTGATACCGATGCCGATAATGAGAGCCTTCACTGGTTTTTCAGCGAGGATGCCGCCGACTTTTTTACCTTGGGCGGTGAGATCGTTCACCCATTTTAAACCGAGTTTGACCCCGCATGTGGCTGTGGCTGCCCGGCAAACGGCATTGCCTGCCGCCAGAGTGACCAGAGGCAGTTTATTGAGGGGAAGGTTGGGGCGCAGTATGGCTGAAAAGGCGAGACCCGCATCGAGGGGTGTAACCCATTGTCTGCCCTGGCGGCCGCGCCCGGCACTCTGGCTGCGCGCCATGATCACCGTGCCGCTGGCTGCGTCCAGGGCAGCCAGGTTGGCCGCGCGGGTATTGGTGCTGTCTATTTCTTCATGACATTCGTTGGCGCCCCGACCCAGATATCTGGTCTTGAGGGCGGCTTCAAAGTCGGCAAGATTGAGAACGGCACAATTCATAGACCCCAATTTTAAGATAAGCGGGGGTTTATGTCTCTCGCCGATTTGGCGGTTTTATTAGATTTGGTTCTCTAATACATGTTTGCGTCTCTAAATCTGTCTGCTTCGCTAATTTAGATTTGCTTAGCTAATTTAGATTTGCTTGGCGACTGCCCGGCATCTATTTTATTTATGAACTACTGTTGTCTCGATTTGCTTGGGACCTTCCAGCAGCTTATGAATTGGGCACTTGTCGGCGATACCCTTCAAGTTGGTCACTTGCTCGTCGGTGAGATTGCCGGTCATTTCGATGGTTCTGACAATGCGCGATTTCTTAGTGCCGTCTTCGCCTGCAACTGTTTCTTCTTGCACGTCTACATTAATGCTTTGTAAGTCCCACTCTTTCCGTTTGGCGTACATCTGCAAGGTAATGGCCGTGCAGGCACCCAGCGAACCGAGCAAAAGCTCGTGCGGATTGGGGGCTGAGTCTGAGCCGCCGAACTCTTTGGGGGCATCGGAGGCAAAGGCGTGATTGTCAGAAGAAATTTCCTGTCTGAATCCGTTTGCCGCATTGGCTTTGACTATAACTTTTGCCACGTCTTATCTCCTTCTAGTCGCTGCAGCAGACTGCTACCTAGCAAGATAGCAGTTTGCCGCTATTTGAGCCTGAAAGATCATTCTTCGTTAACCTCAATATGAGTGCGGTGTAACGCCGTTTCTATATATCGTTAGATGGTGCTAAAACGACGCAGGAAGAGGAAATTTTATGTTCTTCGTACTATCGGGTGTTTATGCGGTGGTATCACGAATGGTTTCGTGTGTATATATTATCAAAGTCAAAGGTGGTTCTTGTTGAGCCTTCTGAGCCCCAAGCTTAGCCTCGTTTCAGCCTTTCTTACCCGTGCTTTTGGGGTAGCCTTGCGCCTGCAATTTGTAAGTGTTACCTTGCTACACATCGACGAATCGAATCAAGGAGAAATTTCGCTTAATTAGCTGAGTGCCCTGCAATTTACGGGATCTACTCGAGTCTCCAGCTTTTCGATTCATTCATATCCAATCTAATAAGCCCCGGGCAAGTTTGAAACTTGGTTTTGCTCCTGGGCTATTCGACGCTGGCTATCTATGAATTGAAAGCGAGGCAAAACAAGCGAGAGATCTGGTGGGGGAAGATGGTGTGAATCCATCGCTGTCCCGCAACTGTAATTAGGAGCGTTTCGAAAGAGTCGCACTTAAAGCCAGACTACCCACCTGGGCGCACATAAAGTCAAACCTCTTCGAGGTTAAGAGGCGCTTATAGACAAGGCATGCTTTGTTTTGTTGCGCCCTCTTGGTCTCAATCCACTGAGAGGGCTTTGTTTTGTCCACTTTCCCCTTAGTTCAATAAAGATTCTCACCTCAGTTCCCGCACTAATTTCTTACTTTTCAGGAGATACGAGATGACCCAGGTGCTTACAGCAGTCCACCATGCCGACCCCGCTGGTTTTGGACTGAGTGAAGAACGGATCAGCCAATTTGCACTATATAAGGTGCTCAGACGCAACGGTAATGTCGTTGAATTTGATCCTTCTAAAATCGCCGTAGCTATGACCAAAGCCTTTTTGGCTGTTGAAGGCACCCATGGCGCCGAGAGTTCGCGGGTGCGTGCGCTGGTAAGCAAGCTCACCGGTCAGATTGTCGAAACCCTGATGAAGCGCCTGCCTGAAGGCGGCGTCTTGCACATCGAGCATATTCAAGACCAAGTTGAGCTGGCCATGATGCGCGCCGGTGAGCAAGAAGTGGCTCGTCGTTATGTTCTTTATCGCGAAGCTCGTGCTCAAGAGCGTGCCGCTCAGCAGCCTGAAGCCAAGCCGATGAATCTTGGTCCCAATGTCACCCGCGCCGACGGCAGCACTGTGCCTTTGGCTCAGCTTGGTTTGAAAGATATTGTTGTCGATGCCTGTGCCGGTCTCGGTGATATGGTCGACCCCCGCCGCATTTTCAATTCAACGGTGGAAAGTCTTTATGAAGGCGTGAAAGAGTCTGAAGTAATTCGCTCGGCCATCATGAGCGCTCGGGCTTTGATTGAGACAGATCCTGCTTATAGCTTTGCCACTGCTCGCTTGCTTTTGCAGCAGATGCGCCTAGAAGTTTTGGGCGAGTCGGTCAGCCAAGAGCAAATGAAAGACCGCTACAAGACTTATTTCCATGACTATATTGCCAAAGGCATCAAAGTCGGTTTGCTTGATCCGCGTCTGGCTACTTTTGATTTAGATAAAGTAGCAGCCGCCTTAAACGCCGACCGCGACTTGAAGTTCCAATATCTCGGTCTGCAAACTCTTTACGATCGCTATCTCTTGCACCAAGAAGGGGTTGTATTTGAGTTGCCGCAGGCTTTCTGGATGCGTGTTTCCATGGGGCTAGCCCTCAATGAAATCGACCGCGAAGTGAAAGCAATCCAGTTCTACAATCTACTTTCCAGTTTTGATTTTGTTTCCTCCACACCCACACTGTTCAATTCCGGTACCCATAGACCGCAGCTCTCGTCTTGTTTCTTGACCACGGTCGATGATGATCTTTCATCTATATATGAGGCAGTAAGAGAGAACGCTTTGCTATCTAAGTTTAGCGGCGGGCTGGGTAACGATTGGACACCGGTGCGTGCTCTTGGCGCGCATATTGCCGGCACCAACGGCAAGAGCCAGGGCGTAGTGCCTTTCTTGAAAGTAGTCAACGACACCGCTGTCGCCGTCAACCAAGGTGGCAAGCGCAAAGGGGCTGTCTGCTGCTATCTAGAAACTTGGCATATGGACATCGAAGAGTTTCTTGAGTTGCGCAAAAACACCGGTGATGACCGTCGTCGCACCCACGACATGAACACCGCCAACTGGATTCCAGATCTCTTTATGGAAAGAGTAAAAGAGAATGCCGATTGGACTCTCTTTAGCCCAGACGAAGTGCCCGATTTGCACAATCTCTATGGCAAGAAATTCAAAGCTGCTTACGAGCGCTATGAAAAAATGGCTGAAGAAGGGCACATCAAGCTCTTCAAGAAAGTGCCCGCTGTCACTATCTGGCGCAAGATGCTCACCATGCTCTTCGAAACCGGGCATCCCTGGATGACTTTCAAAGATCCTTGCAACCTGAGAAGCCCTCAGCAGCATGTCGGTGTTGTGCATAGTTCCAACCTTTGCACCGAGATCACTCTCAATACATCTGAGAGCGAGACAGCTGTGTGTAACCTGGGCAGCATCAACTTGGTCGCTCACATCAAAGACGGCGCCCTCGACCTCGAGAAACTGTCTCACACCTGTCGCGTTGCCATGCGCATGCTCGACAACGTTATCGATATCAACTATTACAGCGTGCCCAAAGCTCGCAACGCCAACATGCGCCATCGTCCGGTCGGCTTAGGCGTCATGGGCTTCCAAGATGCTCTGCTCACCTTGCGTCTACCCTATGCTTCCGATAAAGCAGTCGACTTTGCCGACTACTGCCAAGAAGCCGTGAGCTACTACGCCATCTTGGCCAGCTCTGAATTGGCTGCCGAAAGAGGCACCTACAACAGCTACAAGGGTTCACTCTGGGACAAAGGCATTCTGCCCCAAGACTCAATCGATATCTTGGCCAGTGAGCGCGGTAGTGTTGATGTAGACCGCTCCAGTCGCCTAGATTGGACACCGGTGCGTGAGCATATCGCTCGCCATGGTATGCGCAACAGCAACTGCTTGGCGATTGCTCCTACCGCCACCATATCTAATATCATCGGCGTCAGCCAATCTATCGAACCGACCTTCCAGAACCTCTATGTCAAGTCAAATCTCTCTGGCGAGTTCACCGTGGTCAATACCTACCTGGTGGAAGACTTGAAACGTCTTGGTCTCTGGGATGAAGTGATGGTGCACGATCTGAAATATTTCGACGGCTCCTTGCTGCCCATCGATCGTATTCCTGAAGATGTGAAAGCTCTCTACGCTACAGCTTTCGAAGTTGATCCTAAGTGGTTGGTGGAAGCTGCTTCCAGACGCCAGAAATGGATCGACCAAGCTCAGAGCTTGAACCTTTATATGGCTGAACCAAGCGGTAAGAAACTGGACGAGACCTACAAACTGGCTTGGACCAAGGGTCTCAAAACCACCTATTACCTGCGCACCGCCTCAGCCACAGCCCCTGAGAAATCAACTACTCAGATCGGCGTGCTCAACAAAGTTCCGACAGCCTCAGCCGCGAAGGCTCAGGTGCAGCCCAAGGCCTGCTCCATAACCGACCCTGATTGTGAAGCCTGCCAGTAATTAACCCTAAAACAAAACTAGAAAAGGACATCCACATGCTCAGTTTTGATGACGTTCCCCTGACCACCAAGCAACCGCCCACGAGCAGTAATGCCGCGGCCGCCACAGCCTCCGGTCTCGATTTCACCCCGCCGCCCATGACTCAGGGCTCAGAAATATCGGTGACCATGGTTCCCGGCGCTGGTGCCACCGGGCTTGAGCAAATTTCGATGAGCGGCCACCGCGTCACTGTTGACGAGAAGCGCATCATCAATTGCCGCGCCGACCTCAACCAATTGGTTCCCTTCAAGTATGAGTGGGCTTGGCAAAAGTATCTGGATGCTTGCGCCAACCACTGGATGCCGCAAGAAATCAGCATGAGCCGCGATATCGCTCTTTGGAAAGACCCCAATGGACTGACCGAAGACGAGCGCATGATCATCAAGCGCAACCTCGGCTTCTTTTCCACCGCTGATTCACTGGTGGCAAACAACTTGGTTCTGGCTATCTATCGCAATATCACCAATCCTGAATGCCGTCAGTATCTGTTGCGCCAAGCCTTCGAAGAAGCCCTTCACACCCATGCCTATCAGTATGTTGTGGAGAGTCTCGGTATCGATGAAGGCGAGATCTTCAACATGTACCGCGAAGTTCCCTCCATTCATGCTAAAGATGTTTTCCAATTGCAGTTCACCCAAGAACTAGCCGATCCTAACTTCCACACCGGCACCCCCGAGAAAGATCAGCGTTTCTTGCGTAATCTCATTGGCTATTACATCATCATGGAAGGCATCTTCTTCTATGTTGGCTTCGTGCAGATGCTCAGTTTCGGACGTCAGAACAAGATGACCGGAGCCTCCGAGCAATTCCAATACATCATGCGCGATGAGTCGATGCACCTCAACTATGGTGTCGACGTTATCAACCAAATCAAGATCGAGAATCCGCATCTTTGGACCGCCGAGTTCCAAGAAGAGATTCAGACTTTGATTAAGCAAGGCGTCGAACTGGAATATGCCTATGCCGTAGATACCATGCCGCGCGGCGTGCTTGGACTGAATGCCCAGATGTTCTCTGAGTATCTGCGCTTTGTCGCCAACCGTCGTTGCCGTCAGATTGGTCTTCCCGAGCAATATCCGGGCGCCAAGAACCCCTTCCCGTGGATGAGCGAGATGATTGATCTCAAGAAGGAGAAAAACTTCTTTGAGACCAGAGTGATCGATTATCAAACAGGTGGAGCCTTGAGCTGGGACTAGTTTCTGGTTCGACTGAATTACAGAAAAGAGGGAGGGGCTGCCCCCTCCCTCTTTCGTGTTAGTATTTCACTGTCAGTTTCACCCGCGGTTTTTATGTCGAAGATCCTGCTTGTCGATGACGATACTGAGCTCACTTCAGTACTTGGCGAATGGCTTGAGGGCGAAGGTTATATAGTGGAAGCATCCGATTGCGGCGAAGACGCCCTTTCGCGGCTGGCTCATTATGAATACGATCTTGTTGTCATGGATGTCGGGTTGCCCGATATGGATGGCTACAAAGTGTGCAGTACTTATCGCAGCCGCGGCGGTGCTCTGCCTGTAATCATGCTGACCGGACGGGGGCAGATTTCAGACAAGACTCAGGGCTTTGAGTCTGGCGCCGATGACTATCTGACTAAACCTTTCCATCCGGTAGAACTTGGGGCTCGCTTGCGTGCCCTGCTGCGTCGCCCGCGCCAGATGATGTCCGATGTGCTTAGCGCCGGTCATATTTCAATAGACGGCAATTCCAGGCGGGTGCTCAAGAGCGGCGCTGAAATAAAGCTTTTGCCTCAAGAGTTTAATCTTCTTTTGTTCTTTATGCGCAATCCAAATAAGGTCTTTAGTTCGGAAGAAATACTAGACAAAGTTTGGTCCAACGAGAAGGACACGGCCGCCGACACCGTTCGTGTACATATAAATAAGTTGAGAAAGAAAATTGACGAAGAAGGCAAGAACAGCATTCTTCGGACTGTGCACGGCAGTGGCTATATTCTTGATAAGGCTTAGTGGCAAAATAAACCGATATCGGTTCATAAACCGGCGGGCTGCGATTTGAAAACAGGGCTGTAAATTAAACCGATATCGGTTCGTAAGCCGGCTGGCTGCGATTAAAAGACAGGCTGTAAATTAAACCGATATCGGTTCATAAACCGGCGGGCTGCGATTTGAAAACAGAGCTGTAAATTAAACCGATATCGGTTGAAAAACTACCGAGTTGAGACTTATAAAATAAACCGATATCGGTTCAGTTATCTGAGTCGGCCGCCCAAGGGGTGGGCTTTTTGAGATTTAATCTTTTTGATGGGAAGCTCCCCTGACATCGTTTACAAATCGATTACATCATTTTTGTATACATATATCAGGCAGCTGATTTTCTAATTGTTTGAGGTAACTCCAATGAGCGAGCATCCATTAGATCACCGGCAAAGAGCAGCAAATATTCTTTTCCATCTAAAACTCCTGGTATCCCTAATTTTCGCCCTGATTCTTACCAACAATCTACAAGCCAACGCTCAATCGACCGTGTTTGAGGAGCGGCATAAAGTATCTGGTTGGGAAGAGCCCCTGTGCAATAGAGATAACAATCTAAGGCACTATTACTGGACCGATATTGACGCCAGCAGCCGCTATCGCGTTAATGTCATCAACCGGGTGGCACCGTCCAAGAAATCTTCTTATACAATCATCAACCGCACTGCCAGCCCCAACAAGCCCTCAGCCATGAGTGCTAAGGCTCGCAAAGTGGGTGATAATCAAATTGCATCTGGTGATGTGAGCGGCTATCTGCGCAACCAGCAGCAGGCTGCCAGCTACGGCAATCGTTCGGTGGCATCCACCTACGGTTCCTACAGCTTCAGCCAGCCGGTACGTTCAACCGCTCAGTACGACAGTAATCGCAATGTCAAAGGTCGGGTACTGTCTTACTAAGTTCTAAAAGTTTGCTCGTTTGATTTGGAGAGCAAAAGAGCCGTCCATAGCAGGGCGGCTCTTTTGTTGTTGTTATTGACTAGAGTTTCTTGCTGTCTATAGTTTGACTACAACTTTGCCGAAATGGGCGCCGCTTTCCATATAGGCGAGCGCTTCGATAATTTCATCAGCCTTAAAGACCTTGTCTACGACCGGTTTGAGCTTATGCATGGTGATGGCTCTGTTCATTGCTTCGAAGCGCTCAACTGAACCAACAAAGACGCCTTGCACTTTCAGGCTCTTCATAATCAAAGCCAGTGTATTAACTGGTCCGGCGATGCCGTCCAATACTCCGATAACGCTTACATGTCCGTTCATGGCCGCTGCTTTCATCGAGCGCTCCAAAGTGCCGGCGCCGCCTAATTCCACCACATGGTCTACACCATGACCATGGGTTGCTTTCAGTACGGCATTGTCCCAGTCAGGATTTTTCTTATAGTTGATAAGCTCATCTGCGCCCATCGCTTTGAGCTTTTCCAATTTTTCGTCGCTGCTTGATGTGACGATTACTTTTGCTCCAGCCAGTTTGGCCAGTTGCAAGGCAAAGAGCGAAACGCCGCCGGTGCCCATGGTTAGCACGGTCTGTCCGGCTTTCAGTTGGCCGTTAACAAACAAAGCGCTCCAGGCTGTGAGGGCAGCGCAGGGCAAAGTAGCAGCTTCTTCGAAAGATAAATGCTCGGGTATGGAGACCAGTGAGTTTTGATTGAATACTGCGTATTGGCGCAGCATGCCGTCAACAAAGCCTCCCAGTGCGGTTTTTGCAGCTTGGGGGGTGACTTCGCCGCCCAGCCACTCGGGCATAAAGTTAGGCATGACTCGATCGCCTACCTTAAATTTGCTCACGCCTTCGCCTATGGCGGTGACTATACCAGCGCCATCGCTTAGCGGCACCACGGGCAGTGGTAGCTTCGGATTGTAATGTCCACGCGAAACCAGCAAGTCTCGATAGTTTAGCGAGGCGGCCTTGATTTCAATGCGCACCTGTTCATGCTCAAGCTTCTCGCTTTTTTCATGTCTCTGGGCCGGTTGAATATCTTTCTTAGAGTCTAGGGAAAAGCTCTTCAGTTCCCAGGCTTTGTAAGCAACTGCTGTTGTCATTTCTACTCCAGTTTTCAAACAAGATTTATTGATACAAGAACTAAATCAAGAACTAAATCAAGAACTAATTAAAGAACTAAATCAAAAACTAACTTTAGAACTAAATTGCATAAGAATAATTGATTGGCAGAATCTTCTTGGCTTCGGCTTTATCCAGCAGCTCTTGGGCGGCATGATAGGGCCAGTAAGGGTCTCTGATCATTTCGCGGGCAAGAAAGACCAGGTCGGCTTCGCCATTTTTGATGATTTGGTCGGCTTGCTGCGCTTCGGTGATCATACCGACTGCGCCGGTCAAGATTTGAGCTTGTTCTTTTACTGCTTTTGCAAGAGGTACTTGCCAGCCCGGTCCGTATTGATAACGGTCGCCGGCTCTGACAAAGGCGCTGCTGCAGTCAATCAAATCAACGCCACGTTTTTTCATTTCAGCAGCCAAAATCACAGAGTCATCGACGCTCCAGCCACCTTCAACCCAATCGGATGCCGAAATTCGTACTGTCAGGGGTAGATTTTGCGGCCAAACTTTGCGCACCTTTTCGATGGTTTCGAGGGCGTTGCGCATGCGATTTTCTAAGCTGCCACCGTACTTATCTGTGCGTTTGTTCGACAGGGGCGAATAAAAACTGTGCAACAAATAGCCGTGAGCGGCGTGCACTTCCAACCATTTGAAACCAGCTTTGTAGGCTCTTTCTGCTGCCTGGGCAAACTTGTCTTGGATGGCTTCAATTTCGGCAATCGAAAGTTCTCTCGGGGTAATTGAATTATCTGAAAAGGGCAATGCTGAAGGACCGACAGGCTGCCAGCCGCCATCACTTTCGGGCACGTTTTGTTTCTCGTGTCTTGATCCGCCGTCTTTCCACGGATTGCGCGTGGAGGCTTTGCGCCCGGCATGGGCAATTTGAATGCCGGGAACTGCGCCAAAGCTTTCTATAAAAGCAGTGATTTTCTTGAGCGGCGCGATCTGATCGTCGCTCCAAATGCCCAAGTCATCTGGGCAAATGCGACCAATTGCTTCCACTGCGGCTGCTTCGGTAATCACCAGCGCCGCTCCGCCTATGGCTCTAGAGCCTAGATGTACCAGGTGCCAGTCATTAGCCAGACCGTCTATTGAATTGTATTGACACATGGGCGACACCGCTATGCGGTTGCGCAAAGTGATGTCTTTAATCTTGAGCTCGCTGAAAAGACCCACATTTTTGAGGTCTGCTTCGCTCGTTGCGGTCAGGGTCTGACCCTGATTCTGACTGAAATTGGACATTGGTCTTCCTCTAAGGTTAGTTATAACTGTCCGTATGACGACTAAGATAATAATAGACCGGTCGTCTAATATCGTCAATACTTATTTTGATGAAAGCTATAGAACTGCGCACCAGTATAGAATGAATTGGTTGACTGATGAGGTTGTGATGCCGAGTATTCAATTGAATAAGCTAATTAGAGCGGTTTGGTTAGTTCCTCTAGCCTTGAGTTTAACTTTACAGACCTTAGGCGCGGCAGGAGCTGCTCCCGGCGCGGGCGCGGCGGTCACTAGTAAGGGCTCTGCTAAGGCTTCGGGCGCGGGATCGGCGGTCACAAGCAAGGGCTCTGCTAAGGCTTCGGGCTCGGGATCGGCGGTCACGGGCAAGGGCTCTGCTAAAGCTTCGGGCGCGGGCTCAGCGGTAATGGGCAAGAGCGCCAAGACCCCGAGCGTCGGCAACAGCCAGAATGCGAGCCCGGGCAGCACGTCCAGTGGCGGCGGCACCAATAGCGGCGGCACCATCATCAAAGCTGAAGAAGAAATAAAAGAGCTCGTCCCCAGTCAGCGTTTTCTTGGCAAGCCCGAAGTGGTTGCTGCCATCAAAGGGGCGATGCCCACTGGTGTAGCTGTTTCCTTCTCTGGTCGCAAATTTCTCAACTTCCCCCGCTGGGAAGAAGGTGTAGAGAATACTTGTTGTGAACTGCGGGACGGAGATTTGGTGCCGTATCCTAATGCCGAAATCAACAAGCTGCAGTTGGACAAGGTCGATAGCTGTCTGGTGTCCGTCCAGAGCGTTGTTATCGACCCGCGAGATAGGCTATGGCTTTTGGATACCGGCTCAATCAAGTTTGGCGCAGTGCAACCTGGTGCTGCCAAGATGGTTTGTGTCGATCTTGGCACCAATAAAGTTGTGAAAGTAATCAAGTTTCCCGCCGATGTAGCGCTTCCTACATCTTATCTAAATGACATGCGCTTCGACCTGAGGCGCGGCAAGAGCGGCATGGCCTTCCTCACCGATTCTAGTTCGAGCGGCAATAACGCGCTTGTGGTGGTCGACCTCGAAACAGGCGAGAGCTTCCGCCGCCTAGCCGGGCATATCTCAACCAAAGCCGTCCCGGGCTTTCTGCCTATAGTAGAAGGGGCGCCGCTTATGTTTGTCTCGGAAGACGGTGAGCGCACCGGTTTGCGCGTCGGCGCCGATGGTATCGCTATTGGTGCAGATGGCAAGCATCTTTTTTACTGTCCACTAAGCAGTCGCAAACTTTATAGTGTTAATCTCGATCTTTTGTGCGACCGCAGCATCAGCGACGATGAAGTAGCAAAATCTGTCTGTGAAGTGGCTGAGAAAGGCGCCTCAGACGGACTGGAATCTGACTCGGCTGGTCGCATTTATGCCACTGACTATGAACACAACGCCGTCCATCGCATTTCGCTCAAGGGTGAGCACGAAACCCTGGTTTGCGACCCACGCGTGCTCTGGCCAGATACTCTTTGTTTGGCTCAGGACGGCTATCTTTATTTCACCGCCAACCAATTGCATCGCCAGCCTTTCTTTCATGGCGGCAAAGATTTGCGCGAGAAACCTTATATTCTCTTTCGGGTTAAGGTAGACGCCGAGCCAGTTTATCTTCGATAAGCGGAGGCAATGAAGTGGAAGGTGGAACTTTAGCCCAGGCTGAAACTCTCATCAAGCAATACGATTTAAATACTATTAGTTGGCTTTCGTTAACTATCTATATGCGTCTAGGCTTGTCACTCTTTGTTGGTGGGGTGCTGATTAGTTTCATACGGGGGCTGCGGCTCAAGGGGCTTTGGTATCTGTTTTGGGGCGTATTTTTGAGCTTGTTTGGCTTGGCTTTCCCGGGTTTAATCAACTGGTTACTTGCTTCGGCTATCGAGGCCCATACAAACCAGTTTATTGAAGTGATTAGGTACGGCGCCTATATTGCCCTTGGTCTTGGTATTATCTTGACCATTTGGTATCTGGTCTATCCCATACTGAGGTCCAGCCGAGTTTCTACCAATAAGGCGCTGGTGATACTGATGGTGGTGCTGAGCGTTTTCTTTGCTCCGGCTTGGGGAATAGCCCTGCTTCTAGTTTTGAGACCAGAAGCCGAGAGAAACAATCAGTAACATCGTTTACCTTGCGTAATGCTTGTAATAATTGACTTTTCTCTTTCGCTCTTTGTCTTCCTCGCTCTCATTGGTCTAGTTGGGCTTTCGGCGCCACTCTTTCGCTTTCTTCATATTTCTTTGAACCGCTTCTGTAAATCTTGAGCAAGTTGTTGGCTGCATTTCTTGCAGTCGGCGTTACCATCTTGCTATCAAATTCGGTGCCCGACGCCGAAAGACAAAAGAAAGAGGTATCCCATGGAATTCTGGACTATTGTGCCCATGTTGCTCGTGCCTACAGCGGCGATTCTCGGCGTGGTCAGAACCGTTACTTTCATCAGTGGCGATGTAGACTAAACTAAGCCCAAGGCGGCAGTTCCTTAGATGCTAGACTGGTGTTGTAGCTCGGCGGAGTTTTGCCTTGTCTTTAGTGCAATCTATATCTGCATTATTTTCGCTTGCCAGACTTTGTTCTAGGAGCGCTAGGCTGGATCTAATTTCAGTTATTGTGCTTGTTTCTTTTTTGTCTTTGCAGTTTTTTAGCAGTCTGCAAGCCAAACCATCAAGCCAAGCTCAGAATTTGGCCAAGCAAGCTCAGTCAGCTTGGGAGAATAGTTTTGATGGCTCAGAGCAAGCGCTGGCTTCTATAAATAAAGCAATTAGTTTGGCGCCTGATGAGGCGTCGTTTTATCGTACCAAGGCGTCTTGGCTGCAAGACTTAAATAGGCGCAAGGAAGCGCTGCTAGCTATTAGAAAGGCTGTGGCGCTCTCACCTAATGATGGCTATGCCCAAATGATTTTGTCTGAGCTTTTGCTTGATGAAGGCTCGCTGCAAGAATCTTATCAGGTGGCAACTACTGCCAATCAATTATTGAAAGTAGAGCCCAATAGCTATTTATTGAAAGCGAAAGTGGCAGAACGTCTTGGCTTGCTTAAAGATGCCGAAGCGACAATGAGTGATGGCTTGAAACGGTATCCTACTTGGATTGACCTGCTTGTCACTCGCGCCTCCCTTCGCTACAAGCAGAAAGAGTATAAAGGTGTTCTTGAAGATACAGAGAAGGTCTTGAAGATTGTCACGGTCACTCATTACAACAGTCGTCGCAAAGCCATTATGCTGCGCATCGATTCTTTTAAAGCTTTGGGTGATAAAGCGGCTGTTAAGAAAGAGTATTTGTGGTCACTTGAAGCAAACCTCAATTATAGGCAAGTGCTCAGCGATGCCTGTCATTTCTTTACCCAAGAAGGCGATACTAAGTCATTGGCTAAGGCTAAAAAAGCCTTGAGCGAATTCGACCGTTGCTACAACAAATAACTACTTGTTTGGATTGTAGGCGCCGTATGCGTCGCGCACTTCTTGAGGCAGGTCTGATGAGAGACTGGCGTCCACTCCGATGTCGTCGTTCTTGCCCACTGGAAAACCAATAGCATTGCAGGTGTTTTCCCAACCTCTAGAGATGGCTCCAAAGAAGCCTTTTCTTTTCTTTGGTTTGCGGCCGTTTGGTGCTTCGGCCGGCATCTGCATCATATTGTCAGCCTGTATCGAGGCTTCTTCCATGGCGCGGGGATCGATAACCGGACCGGAATTGAGAAACTGTTTGAGATTGGAGCCGTCAATGACGCCATCGGGCGGAACATATTGACCGTTATCTAAAAGGGGACGAACCGGAACTGCATCGCTAGGCTGGGCTGCCTTGGCTGCTTGCTTTTCTTGTTTGCTCGGATCGTTGTCTTTATAGCCCTTCAATTCAAGCTGTTCGCCTTGAGCGAGAGCAGGGTTTTGCATCAATGAAGATGTCAGAAAAGCGGAAAAAACAGCCGACATAATGATGATTGGTCGCTTACGATTCACTTCAAACCTCAAATCTCAAATCTCAAAATTTAAATCTCAAATCTCAAACTTATATGCAGTCACAGGTGCTTCCCGTTAGATTTTGGGGTGATTTTCAAGCACCACCAAGAAATTACCATAACTGACCACTTTAAAACATGGAACTTTCCTTCAGGCTGTATATTCATAAGATTCAGTCAAAGGGCGAGGGCTATAAATATGTATATGGGTCAGCGATTCAAGAGACTCTCGCCTGAGATAAGAGCCCTGGCTTCCTTCTTTGCTCTGGGCTGTGCTCAAGCCGTCTGGGCCGGCAATGAAATGCCGCCGGTGGCGCCCACTCGTCTCAAACGCACTGATGATCTCAAACTAACTGGCTCAGTCAGCCAGAGTGCCCTAACCACGCCTCGCCTAAGCCGCCCTGACAGCGGCTCCACGGTTTATCAGGGCAATTCTCAGGGATCTATGCAGGGGGCTATGCAGGGTTCTATGCTGGGGTCTGCGCAAAATTCCTATCCGGGGCGCCAGCCTTCCTCTAGTCCGACCGGCGAAGGTGGGCTCTTCTCACTTGACGACCGTAGCGTTTTTTCCTCAGCTTCAAGCCCCTCGCCTCGTTCGACCAATTTGTCCACCAGTTCTACAAATAGTTCTACAAATAGCTCTGGTAGTAGTAGTGGTAATTCGGAAGACCTCTTGCTTAAGCGAGGCTTACAAGCGGTCGGTCAGCTTGGGCGCGCGCTTTCAAGTTCGCCTGAACTGCAGTCGCAGGCTGTCAATTTGTTGAAAGGTCTCACCAGCAAAAGCAAGACTAGTCTTTCAGGCGCAGCGTCAGCAAGCACTTCGGGCGGCACTGGCAAACTCTCGGGCGGCACGGCTTTAGGCAATGCTGGCAGCGCTCTTTCTGCTGCTGCCTCTAAAGTTCCAATAGTGGGCAAAGTTCTCAGTTCTCAAGAGCTTAGTCTTTTGTCTAACTATGAGATTGCCATTGTTATCGATAAGTCAGGTTCGATGAACGAAACCGATTGCCCCGGCGGTGTTAGCCGTTGGCAGTGGTGTCGAGATCAATTGCTTAGCTTCACCGCGCAAATTTCTCCTGTTTTCAAGAGTGGCATCACTGTTGCTCTTTTCTCCAGCAACTCTCAAATCTTCAAGAATGTAGGGTTTTCGGTTGTTCCAGATATTTTTTCTAAAAATGTTCCGAACGGGGGAACATATATGGCCAAACCCCTGTCTCAAATTCTAGATGACTATTTTGAAAGGCGTGAGCAGAGTAAGGGAGCCACAAAGAAATTACTCATAGAAGTAATTAGTGATGGTGAACCCAGTGATAAAGGCGAGTTGATTGCTGTAATCAGCCGAGCCACAGCCAAGATGGTCAGACCCGATGAAGTAAGAATCAACTTCTTGCAAATAGGAAACGAAAGAAATGGCACTGAAGCACTGGCAAAACTGGATCTCAGAATGGTTGGCGATGAAGGTGCCCAGTTTGACATCGTTTCTGTCGAGTCTTTCAATACAGTCGTCGCCGAAGGCTTGCCCCGTGCCTTGCTTGATACGGCAAGCAAATAGAGTAGACGACTACAGTCATAGAAAGTTTTATTGAGTTTCCCCCCGCTTGACGAAGACACGCAGAAAGACCTCCTTACGGAGGTCTTTCTGTTTCAGGTCGGCATAAAAAGCTTGGTTGAGCCTGTTCAGGCTGAGATAACCAGAGTGTCTTCCACAGAGCTTTCCGGCGCTAGGCTCTCTCTAGATAAGTTTTGGGCGGTGCGACGTCTGGTCGGCCAGGTTGCCTCTCTGGCTCTATGCAAGCGCGAGTGAAAGTCTGTTTGTCTTGCTTCTTCAACTACACCAGCGAGCATACATTCGAGATCCCAAAGCACTTTGCGCTCAGCCGGATGGTCGAGCGTAATCTGCGAGTTGTTCAACTTGTTGACAAGCCCGAGAAGGACGACTGCTTTGTCCTTTTCGACACTGAGGTGGATGTTTTGACTCTGATAAGAAGCTACTGCTTTCATTAATTTAACCGGTTGGGGTGCGTATCAGCCCAACCGGTTAAAAGAAGTAATTAGGAGGAAAGCAGAAAAATATTTTTCTAAAAGGCAAAAGCTGCCTCTAAGGCTTTGCGCCAACCGGCAAGTTCGCTTTGTCTATCGCTCGCCGGTGCCACCTTAAGGTCTTTCTGCCAGCCAGAGTTAAGCTCAGCCAGATCTTTGATTAAACCGGCCTTGAGACCGGCAAGAGCGGCAGCACCCCAGGCAGTTGCTTCTACATTGGTGGCGCGGGTGACCGGCACTCCCAAGACATCGGCTTGAAATTCCATCATGAAAGTATTCTTGGTGGCACCACCGTCTACCCGCAATTCTTTTACGACTATGCCGTTCTCTTGCATGTCGTGGGCGACGTCGGCCACCTGATAAGCCATAGATTCTAGGGTGGCTCTTACAAAGTGAGAGCGACCGGTGCCGCGTGTGATACCAACTATGGTGCCACGTACATCTGAATTCCACCAAGGCGATCCGAGCCCAACTAATGCCGGTACAAAATAGACCCCTTCATTGCTTGGCAAAGAACGGGCCAGCTTTTCAGTTTCGTCGCTGCTTTCGATTATGCCAAGACCATCGCGCAGCCACTGCACTGCCGCGCCTGCAATAAAGATGGCACCTTCGAAGGCATAGGTCGGCTTCTCGCCTTCCAATTGCCAACCCACTGTGGTGAGCAGTCCCTTTGCTAATCTCGGCTTGTTGCCAATGTTTGCTAAAAGAAAACTGCCGGTGCCATAAGTACACTTAGCCATGCCTTCCTCAAAGCAGCATTGACCAAAGAGGGCCGCTTGTTGATCGCCGAGGTTGCCTAAAATAGGTGCTTCAAAGCCGACTTGCTCTTTAATTGTATGACCAAAATCGGCATTAGATGGTAGTACTGCCGGCAGTACTGCTTTCGGTACGCCTATGATTTCTAAAAGTTCGTCATCCCAAACCATTGTATTGATATTGAAGAGCATTGTGCGTGAAGCATTACTGCCCTCGGTGGCATGGGTCTTTTCTTTGGTTAGGTTCCAGATTAGCCAGGTATCAATTGTGCCAAACAGCAGCTCTCCTGCTTCAGCTCTCTTTCTTGCCCCTGGCACATTGTCTAGAATCCATCTGATTTTTGGACCAGAAAAATAGGCATCTGGAACAAGCCCAGTTTTCAACCTAAAGAGATCCATCTTGTCTTTCAAACTTTCGGCAAACTCACTGGTGCGTCGGCATTGCCAAACGATGGCGTTGTAAATGGGCTTGCCTGTATCCTTTTCCCAAACCACAGTTGTTTCTCTCTGGTTTGTCACGCCAACGCAGGCGATTTCTTCTGGCTCAACACCGGCATTCTTGACTGCCTGTCTAATACACTCAATTTGCTTATCTAATATTTCTTGTGGGTTGTGTTCTACCCAACTCGGCTTGGGAAAAATCTGTTCAAATTCCAGCTGCCCGATACCGAGTGTTTTTCCGGTTTTATCAAAAACAATCGCCCGGCAACTTGTGGTTCCCTGGTCAATGCTGAGTATGTATTTTCCCATTTTCTCTAACCGCTTCAGTTACTTTAACGGTCTAATTTTAGTACATTGCTTTGCTTAATAGAGCGAATAAGGCCAGTAAGGTGTTTTTTCCAAAGGCGGCGAAAGTAGCAGCGGTTCCTCGCCTTCGAGTTCTAGTGAATGGCGGAAGTATGAGACTGCCTTTCTCTCTCTTAGCAGGCTACTTGTGAGAATGCTGTTTCTTGTAGGCGAAAATTGCGCAAGCTTAAAACCGTTCGCCGTTCGATTCGTTGTCAGCGTACTGACAAGAATTTGCTTATTTCCAGGCAGAAGGCGGCTATCTAGAACCGGCTGCTGCCAGTTCACGGCCTCGACAAAGTAGCGGCCTGCATACCAGTAAGAAGGGCTAACATCTCTAAGCCTAATCTTTTGTCTCTTTGGTGAGTCCAAAAGCAAAGGCTCTACGTCTAGATTACCCTTGCTAAGTGCTTGCACAGTCGGTTGAGCTGCCCAAGCGGCTTGCATAACTTGGCTTGCCAAAAGCCAGGCAAGAACAAAGCTAAGGTTTCGGCTTGACTTCGTCGCGTGCATGGGCAATGGCAAACTGCCGGCCAAGAGAGTTCGCCATCTTTTCAAGGGTGCTAAGCAGTTTCTTTTCGTCGGTTTCTTCGAAAGAGCAAAAAACAAACTTATTGAGTGAGGCATCTTTCCTCTCCACTTTTTTAGAAAGAATGACACTGACAATGAGCTTTTGCGGCAGTTTGCCTCGTTCTTCAATTACGACAAGAAGGTTATTAGATGAGTCAGCAACTATCTTTACGTGCTCTTGGTTGAGCGCCTGCTGAAACAATGAAGCAATCTTTTCTTTCTTATCGCCCAGTTCTTTAGTCTTAAAGCCTGTGGCGAGGTGATAGATTGAAAGGCTCAAGTCCTCTATCCGAGCCAGAACTTTCAATTCCACTCTGCCATTGTGTTTCTTTACCTGAGGCAGATTATATAAAGACAAAAGAGAGCTTTTGAAATCGGTGGCTTTGAAAATCTTAGCTTTGGTCGGCTCAGCCTTTTTTATTTGGGCTTGCAGCGGCGAGGCTAAGCCCAAGGTCAAAAGGCTCGCAGTAAAAGCGATGATTGTGTTCTTTGGTCTGGTCGGCGATATCATTAGTTTTTACTTGGCTTCTTTGTTTTTGAATTATTTCTTTTTGACCTATTTCTTTTTGAAAGGATGATTTTTCTTGCCTTGCTCATCGAGCATTTCAGGATGACTGATATCGGCGCTGTTAGCCAGCAAGTAGTCTTTCTTGAAATCTTTCATGAGAACGGTGACTTGCTCGGCAAGATCGTCAGCTACCTTGCCGCTGCTTTTGCCAATTATGTCTTTATGCCAAACTGCCGCCATAATGTCTTTGTGGTTGCGACTGACTCGTGTCTTTTCCACCAGGGAAAGATCGACAGAATAGACACTGTTTTTATCGTCACTGACCGAGCGTACTTTTAAATAGAGAATAGGTGGAATCTCGCTGTTCTTGCCGGTCTTGCTTTTGCAGCAGCCTTCACTGTCTTCGGCGATAGTGGCATGGGTGGTGCTAAGCTCTTCTTTCATTTTGGCTATTAGATTTTCTGATGAAGCGCCCTGTGCTTTGAGGCTGTCTTCTAATTCACCGACTGCAACTTTGATGCTCTTTATGCCTGCGAGAATCATGGGTTGGTTGAAGCCTTCTCGTCTGCTTTCTTTGTCGGCGGCTTTCTTTGGGCAATCACCGCAATCGGCTTTTACGGCAACCGGTATGCTCAAAGCCATTTGCACCAGCACAAGCGACGGCAATGAGAGTACTGCGAGTCTTTTGAGAAAAGAGCCATTGTTTTTGCGTGAAGCCGACATTTCATTCTCCTCAGAAAACAGTCTCAGATTAGTGATGATACAGCAAGCTTACTTCAAGTTCCTTAGATGTTCTTGGAGATAGTCTTGGAGATGGTCTTGGAGCTTTACTTGGAGCTGGTCTTGACCACGCCTTCGATTACTTCAGCTAGTGCATCGCGCAAAAGTTCAATTTGTTTTTTGCGTGTGTTTGCTGCCATAGCCCTAGCTTTAAGCTTCTTATTTTTAGATGTACTGCAGACTTGGGCAAACTCTTCGGCAAGGGGCATATGCACAAAGAGACAGGCTTTCACGGCTTTGATGTCTTGCGTGTGGTGCATGGCATTGAAGTAAAGCTCGTTGCAAATAAAAGTACCGGCATGATTGGAAACTCGGCAGGGGATGCCACTCTTGCCAAGACTTTCGCTTAGCTTATCTAGAGGCAAAGTGGTTCTAATTAGGTCTTGAGCATCCTTTATTATGGGTTTGTCGACTATTTGGGCGCCGCTCATGTCTTTGATGCGATAGTCGCGCAGATTCATGGCAAAGCGTTCCAGGTGTAAGCCCTTGATTCCTTCGGCTAAACCAGTCATGACAAGTACTACCGGTTTGTCCTCGGGCAACTTTTTCAGTCTGCTATTTAAGTTTTTCCAGGCAGTTTTGCCGACTGTTTCAAGAACGATTTTCTCAATGTGAACTTCTTTTGCGCGCCTTTTGGTGCTGTTGGCTTTGTTTTCACTTTGGGTTATCAATATGTCGGGAAAGCTCTCAACGGTCTCCTGGCTAGGATTGTATGAGCCGCCGCCGAATTTTCCGAAGCCGCTGAGTAGGCAAATGTAGTCGCCGGATGTCATTAGGGAGGGGCTTGAACCCGCCTTTTCACTCTTTGCTTTTGTTTTCATTTTGTTTGTCTCGTAGGTCTTGGTGTAGAATAAACCAATCCAAGCCGAAGTGGCGAAATGGCAGACGCAGCTGACTCAAAATCAGCCGGAGCAAACACTC
>MOYA01000001.1:2822194-2860308 GCA_001899315.1 Candidatus Obscuribacter phosphatis | reverse complement strand
CTCAAAATCAGCCGGAGCAAACACTCCGTGTCGGTTCGACTCCGACCTTCGGCAAGTTTTTAATCTCGAATCTTTTTAGCTTGTTTTGCCAGAGTTGCTTTTGCGCTCTGGTAATTTCTTTCATAATGTTCTTTCAGAGGCGGGCACACCGGCGCCAGCTTGTTTACCACAAGCTTAGTCCATTCCACATAGTCATGCTGTCTTTCCTCGCTCCAGTCTGGGGGCGGGTCATTGACTATGTCTTTAACATTGCTTGTCTTATCGGCGAGCTTAATTAGTGAAGCCCCCTCGGTTAAATGAGGGGCATGTTCAATTTGCAAAGTCTTGCGCTCGGCTTTCGGCAGAGACTTATCGTCGGTTACTTCCTTAACGAGTGAGGCAATGCGCTTGCCGAAAAGCTCTTCAATTTCGTTGAATGTAGTCTCAGTGTCTTCAACAGTGTCGTGCAATATAGCGGCGCATACTACTTCTGGGTCGTGATACTGGCCGGCATTCCAAATGAGGTCGGCTACTTCCAGCGGGTGGTTAATGTATGGCGAGGCTTCTGCGCCTTTGCGCTTTTGGCTTTTGTGTTTGTTGGCGGCAAAGTGCGCCGCTTTCAAAATCAATCCTATCTCTGCAGCGCTGAATGACTTTTGGGGCTGTTTGTCAGACTCTTGCAGGCTTTTTGCGATCATTTTTCTCTTCGGATGGTTGGTTTTTGGGCTCTATATTTTTGGCTTTCGCTCTATTTTCAATTTTAGCCTGAACCAAACAGCAAGATGAGAATTGCCCGGCGATTTTCTGCAGTCAGTCCGTTTTGAGAGTTGAAAAGTAAAGGAATCGAAACACAATCCCTCTATAACGATGCAGTCAACCATCGCCGATTAGTGGATGTGGTATGACAGAAATAGGAATCGGTAGTCTATAGCATTGTGCATGGAGACTTGATCTTGCCGATAATATATTTGCACGGCGTGTCTGTTCGCGATGAGCGTGATTGGGAACAGATAGAAGTTTTGCTTCGCCGATTTGTTGCTCCATGTATCTCTGATGATCCTGCCGGTGTCGAAATTAGCCGTTGCAATTGGAGCGACCTATCGGACCAATCAGGTGCCCGTTGGTTGACTCTTTTAGGTCTTTCGCGCTTTATGCAAACAAGCGGTTTGAGTGAGCTTGTCGGCGAAGGGCTCTCTGGTATCAAAGACAAGTCCCAGGCACTTTCAAAACTCAGACCGGTGAAAGCAGTCGGTATCAAAAGTCCTGTTTCGGCTAGACTGACCGAGAGTGGTCGCTTTCAAGCCCTTAGAGAAAAGCTCTCAGACGGCGGTAGGACTACCTGCAGTTTTACCCGTCTTAGCCGCGAGGCGCTCAGCAATTTGCTGTGTCAAGGCATTAGGAAGAGTGGGAAGCTTTCTGGTATTGACGAGCTTGTTGCTTGTATAGCTGCCGATGAAGTGGCATTTGACGAAGATACATTTATGCAGATGAGCCAGTGCAAAACAGTCTGTGACGAAATGAAGCTTTTGCGCAGCTTGATGTCCGCACGCTTTGATTTACTTAGGGCTGAATATCAACCGCTCTATCGTGATCGGCTAAGTATGCCGACAATAAAAGATTCGGTGATGGTTGATCTCTTGAGTAGCACTGCAACCTTTGGTAAAAGTCCCTTGGAGAAATTAGCACAATCTGCTGCCGCCAAGTTTGTTTATGATATTTGGTCTTATCTTTCTACCCGGGGAAGCGATACTAAACCTGGTGCTATCCCGCGTGCTTTCATCAATGCTTTGCAGTCAGCCCAGCAAACCAAGCTGAAGCGCGGCGGCGAACCCATTGTCGTGGTCAGTCACAGCATGGGCGGTCAGATTGTCTATGACGTGGTTACTCACTTTTTGCCGCGCTTGCCCCATTGTAGTCAGATAGTGATAGATTTCTGGTGTGCCACTGCTTCACAAGTGGGGTTGTTTCATGAATTGAAGCTTTTCCTCGAAAGTGGTGCTGCTCTCACTAGTAATGGTGTTGGTACTGGTACTGGTGCCGCCGGAGTTGGTGCCACTGCTATTGGTGCTGCAGGTGTCGATGTGCTAGCTAGAAACAGACATCTCGGCTATTTCTGGAATGTTTGGGACCCTTCTGATTTATTTAGTTATAGTGCCAGAGCTATCAGTGAAAATCTAGATGATGAGGTCTTTGAGTCGGGTTTGGATGCTGTCTCTGCCCATGGTGCCTATTTGCATATGCCTGCCTTCTTTCGTAGAATGGCAGCCAAGCTCGGTTGTATAAAGGCAAGCAGCGCAGAATTGGTAGGCGCCAAATCCTGACCTACTGCAAAGCCCTAGTTGGTTCTATCAATAACGACGCAGAATTGAGCTTGCCTTTTCCCCACCCCTTTGAGCGGCAAAGCAAGCTCTATTCTGCATGGTGATGGCGGAGGAAAATCGGGCGATTGCCTGGAGGAATCGAAGAAAATTCAATCACCGCAATTGGTCCATCACCATGTCCCCTTTGTGATTGAATAATACGATTTTCGCCTCGCCCGGTTAATGTGCTATTGCACAGTCATTTAGCTGGGTAGTCATTGAGATGGCTTGTTTGGCAGCCAGTGAGGCAGTCTGGCTATATGCTTTTAGTGAGACTTTACTTGCTTTTGAGTCTAAATTTGAGCGGCAAATGAATCAGCGAATGGCTTGCTTAGCATTTTTGAACAACTCTTTGAAGAAACGACGAAAAAGGGCCGATTGCACCACAAAAGGGTTGGCTCCAAAATAGCCTTCGGTAACGCCATAAACTGGTTTGGTTTCTTCAGCCTGATAGGTGCCAAAAAGGCGATCCCAGATCATAAATAAACCGCCAAAGTTTTTGTCTAGATAAATCTCGTTTTTGCCGTGGTGCACCCGGTGCGCCGATGGTGTGTTGATAATGCCTTCAAGAAAGCCGAGTTTGCCGACCATTTCGGTATGCAAGAAGAACTGATAGATAAGATTGATTGTGGCAAAGAGAATTATCTGATCTTGCGAAAAGCCTGCCACTACTGCTGGGGCAAAGAAAATTGGTGTGATAATGCGACCCAGCCAGTGCAACCTAAAGCTGGCGGTAAAGTTAAACCAGGGACTGGAGTGGTGCACCTGATGCAGGCACCAGAGCAGGCGGTTGGTATGCAGCGCCCGATGTTCCCAGTAGTACAGAAAATCGACAAAGATTATCGCTAGAATGGCATTCTGTGGGGTATCCGCCAGTCGGTGGGGCTGCAGTTTCTCCATAAGGGAAAGCACCCAATAGGTGTAGCCTAAGAACATAAACTGGGTAGACCGGTTGATTACCAGCATCGAGAGATTACAGAGTGTTTCTTTGAAGTTATAAACTTCTCTCTTTTTGACAGCCGCCCAGATTAGTTCTGCCACCACACACAGAAGCGCCGCCACAAGAAATGGCACAAAAACCGCCTTCGCCCCTTCGTACATGATTTTGTCTCCGCCATTAAGAAAAATGCTCACATGGATGCATACGAACTGGCTGGCAAAAAGTTTCAACTGATTCTCAAGATTTAGATTAAATCGATAGGTTATATTAAATGGCGATTTCTGGAGGCTAGAAAATGACCGAAACTACCAAGAGCTGGGCTGCGCTTGAGATTGAAGTCAAGCAGGTGGACGAAGACCTGGCTTGCTGGGTGCTCATGCAGTCGGGTGCCGCCGGCTGTGAGGTGGAAGGTCTGCCAGGCCAGCCAGAGGCCGGCGGGAAGGTGCGGGTGCGCGCCACCTACGACGTGCCGGTCCTGAGCGAAGAGCAGTTCGCTCAGATCTCTGCTGCCTTTGAAGAGTATGGATTAGCCGAGACCTTGAAGTCACTAAGGCGCAAGGATGTGCCCGAGGAAGACTGGCTAGCCCGGTGGAAAGAGGGGTTTGAGCCTTTCCGTGTCGGTACCCGGTTTGTTGTGGCACCGTCCTGGTACCACCCGCAGGCTGACGGAGACTGCGCTGGTAAGCTTGATGAAGAACTTAAGAGTAATCGACACGTTATCTATATTGAGCCGGGTATGGCTTTTGGCACCGGGCTGCATGCAACCACGCAGTTTTGCCTTCGCGCCCTTGAATCTTTTCCGCCCCGTGAACGCATTTTGGATGTCGGCACCGGCAGCGGTATTTTGGCTATAGCTGCGGCGTTAATGAATAAAGACAGCCGTATTTGCGCGGTCGATATTGACCAGGTGGCGGTTGATTTCGCCGCTAAAGACTTTGAGCTGAATGAAGTGGACGGTCGCATTGAACTGCTCACCGGCAGCACCGATGTGGTCAAAGATCGCGTTTTTGACATGCTGCTCTCTAATTTGACCTGCGAAGACATCGTGGCACTCTTGCCTGATTATTACAAAATGCTTTCTAATGGCGGTGTTGTTCTCTGTGCCGGCATTCTCGCCGAGAAACTGCCCCTGCTGGAAAAGGCTGCTGGCGAGAAGGGCTTCAGGATTGTGCAGTCTGAGACAATCGGGCATTGGGTCGGGATTGTTTTGCAGAAAGGCTAAGCCGTTTCGGCTTTTGTGGGCGGCAACACAAGGGGCTGAGCTGTTATCGCTTTGTCTGGACGCAATGAAATCTAAGCCATTTCGCCTATTTGTGGCGCAACAATAAAGACTTTAGGTTGGGGGTTTGTCGAGGGACAAGCTCTGGTATAAACTAGACATAGGTCGTCAGTCGGCGACTTTGTGCAACCTGAAAACTGAAGAGATAAGTAAGCAACTGACTCCATTTTTATATGGGGGCGTTTAGATTCGACAGGGCTGTTGGGTCGTAAGTTGCAAGCCGGGGAGCTTGTGCCTCGTTAATAAATAAGCAAAAACAAAGATGCCAATAACGTCATCGATTTCACCGCCAAGCGTCAAGCTAAGCTTGCGCTTGCTGCCTAATTTAACTTAGGCGCGGTACTCGACCGCTTCCTGACTACCCGAAGCGCAAGGGTAAACCATGGTAGTTGCCCGGGTGCAAAGTTAGCGAGTGCTAGCACCTGTTAAGCCATAATCGCGAACCCGGTCGGCGGTCTGAGCCGCCTTCAGCGGACCCACAAGGTGACTGAGGAAATATCAGACTAAGCTTGTAGTAACTTGCTTCTCGGCGACTTTGGACGCGAGTGCGATTCTCGCCGCCTCCACCATTTTTATTAAGAACAGGCTTCAAAGCGTCACTGGTTCACACTTTTGAGTATTCGCGTTTTTGCGTTTGCATGCAAGTGTGGCCCCTTTTGTGGCCCGTCAATTTATTTTTGGGAACTGAAATCACCTGGTTTTGGTAAGGATTTTTTGGGTAATCTTCAGCTTGGTTCATACCTTCCTTTCGCGGTGAGAGCCAGGAGTAAGTAGATGTTCCAAACGAGCCTCATTCTCGCGCGACGTGTCTTTGATGAATCGTGCGTAGTGTTTAAATGTCGTTTGCAGAGTCGAGTGGCCGCGCACATTGGCTAGCCATCCTGGCGTGACTCCATTCTCCAAGCAAAGCGAAGCGAACTTGTGCCGGAGCTGATATGAGGGCCGATGTCGAAGACCGGCTTTCCGTAATGCTGTACGCCATACATGATCAAGATTTTTGTCTATGGGCTGGCCGCTCTTGGTCGTGAATACATGTCCGTCTAGATTGGTAGCGCCCTTCTATTTTTCCTGCTCTAGTGCAACGCGCACGACGGTTAGCATCGGAACAATTCTCGAACTCGATGCTGTTTTCGGCAGGTCTTCCGATCCGCGTACTCTACTTTTGTTGATGCGGATTTCGCCTCGCTTGAAATCGATGTCTTTCCAGCGGAGAGCAAATAGTTCATTCGGGTGGGCTCCGGTCCATGCGAGGCCGGTAAACAAAGCTCGATAGTGTGGAACGATTTTTGAAAGCGCGAGTTCGAGTTCCTCTTTGGTCAGCGCATCGATGTCTGGTTTCTTTTCCGTGAGCTGGCGAACTCCGGCAGTGAGATTTTCGGCTTTCAACTTTCTTCGCAAACAGACTTTCATGATGTACCGCAGCAGACCCATGATGTTATAAGTTCTGACTGCTGAAACATTTTTCGATACTTCAGCCTGAAAGTGGGCGATGTCTTCTTCTGTGATGTCGCTCACTTCCATCTTGCCGAACGCAGGAAGCAAATAGTTCTTCAGCACTTTGCGGTAGCCGCGCAAGCTGCTGTATTTCAAACTCGCTCTTTCCGCGAGATAGTCTTCTGCCACTTCTGCAAACATTTCGCGTGTCTTTGGCTTGGTGAATTCAGTCAACCCAGACCAATCACTTGTGGCATTCGCAACTGCACGATGCTTCAAGATTTTGGCTAGCGCAAGCTCCGCGGCTTTGCGGTCGCGTCCGAAAGATTTCACTCGGCGGTGGCCATTGATCTTTACCGAGATGTACCAATTGTTACCACGTTTCCAGATACCATCTTTGACGCCTGCCGTGGATTCTTCCTTCGGTGCGCGATTTGCGAGGCACTGTATGCGGTGCTCTAATGATCGCGCATTCAATGAGTGTTTGCTAGTTAGAAAATCAGCATTAGGACTCGACGCTAGCTAATGCGAGGTGTGTCAGTTCCGTTAGCGTTAGACGAAATTCTGAGCAATGTCATCGGGAGCAGGTTTGTTGATTGTATTTGCTTGAATGAACTTGTTCATTGTGTCTTTTGAGATGAGAACACGACGATTGATATTGATGAACGATATTTGACGGGAGTTGATGAGGCGCCACTTTGTCTTCAGCGGCACGCAGAGAGGGTCTGCTGCTGCGGCTACTGAATGAAGTTTTGGAAGTGATTCGGACATGGTGATCTCCTTCCCGCGTAATTCCTTGAAGGCGGGAAATTTGCGGCACCCTGATGCGACCGTTTGAACAAAAAGATCGCCGGAACGAATGTCGGCGATCAGAAATGAAGAGAAATGTTTATCAACGTTCGCGCATGTCATTGCGCAGTCGTTATCTCAATTGTCCTCGCCTGATCGATTTTCTGTCTCTAGGGAAATTACTGAATGCGTGCATCAGCCTTGTCCATGCGCGATGACAGCTAAGTAATGTACTAGTGCGGCGGACGTGCATGGCGGCAGAGATGCGCGACTTCATCGGTGCATGGCACTCAGCCCTGACCCTGTACGGTATTTGCGCTTTTAACATTTACTCTTTATCTTGCCTTGCCGAGTGGTGTGCCACCATCAGCTTGGCTTGCTTCGCTGCGACACTTGCTGGTATCACTTTCGTCCAGAGCCCGAACATCGAAAAAAATTCGGCTTGACCGTTCTGCTAGCATTCAACTCGCGACGGCGACGAGGCTTTGTTGACTTGCTGTACATCGAATCGCCGTCGCCCGAAATAGAAAGAGCAGAATGAGTCAATGCCCTACCTTTGTTGATTCTTAAGACCGTGCCTGCTGGCGGATTTCGGGATAAGAAGAAATTTTCTTTATCTTGCCTTACCGTATGGTGTGCCACCATCGGTTCGGCAAACGGTAGTCGCGTTGGCTTAAAGTCCCTCAAAGTCAATGTCATCTTTCGGATTCCACGGGCCGATAAGCTTTAGACCCATGTTCTTACCAATGAGTTGCACGCCATTAAATTCAAAGTCTGCATCCTCTTCCGAGTAATGCTTGCCTAGCTTGGGAAGGAATCGGCGCTTGACCAAGACCTGCCAAAGAATCTCAAGAGACTTTTGATGTGGGTCGAGTATTATCCAATCGAACAGACGTTCGCTACAGATAGGGACTGCATCATTGGTTGCTCGTCCTTTGCCCATCATGTTTTTCGACAAAACCAAGGGCCTCATCTGACATGTCTTTAGTCTTTGGACGTCGATTTTAATCCTAGCTGCCAGTTCTTCAGGATTCTTCGCAATCCATTTCATTGCCAGTAGAGCCTGACGGATGCCGTCATTCAATTCCTCGGCAGTGTGAGCAATTTCGTTAATTCTGTCGGGAGCGACGTGCCATTTAAGCTGTGTAACCATAGCGGAGTTGCTGGCTGAATCATAAATTAAGGCATCTAGATCGCTTGGTTCACCATCAACACTGAATTCGAAAGGACCAAATACGTCAATGTTTCTTCCGCTCAGTTTTCTGCGTAGTTCTTCAAGCCAGTAATCTTCCTTTTTGTTTTTGAGTCGATCCTGAATTGGCTGACGGATGATACCAATCAAGGACCACGTATTCCTGTCCGCGTTAGAGCCGAGTACAAGTTGATTTCCAAGGGCGAGTTCATCTCGTGCAACGCGAAAGAAGGGTTGTTGAAGCACGTTTGGGTTTGGTTTCTTTGGCCGGTCGTAGAGTTCAGGAGCATAAGTCAAATCTGTGACGATTTGTTTGACCTTAGCAAATGGAAGCCCGGAGCGCATTGTGAGTTCGTCGATCCATTGCCGTTCCGGTCGCCTCTCAATAAGGCTGTCAACGCCTACACCTTCCACTCCAGAGTAGTAGCAGGCTAACTGATGGACGGAACACCATGCGGTTAGTGCAGTCCAAAATTGCCGCAACTCGGCGAACGTGTATCCTCCGATATCCCAAGCGGGTGGCATTTCCCAAAGCGGCTCCGAGTCCTTATCGAAATGGGCACGAATCTTCTCAAATTGCTGATTTGGAAATGAGTACTCTACTTGTCCTTTGCCTCGTCGACGAGGACGGGCCTCGTCTAAGAATGCTCGTATGTCTAAGTCTGGACGTGGTGAGTCTAAGAGATTCGGCGGATAAGGCGCATTCAACAACTGATCCGCTATTTCGAACTCCTCCGTGATCTTATCGAAGTACGAAATTTCAACGCTATTGTCGTCTTTGAAACTCGCGGAGTGACTGCCGCGCCACAACAATCCCATGTAATCCCAGGCTCCGGAATACGCTAAGGCGAAATCCATGATTTCTTTCATTAGGAAATAGACTGCGTCGTCCGTCCTGCGAATCGCGGAAAGGGAAGCATCATTCTTGCAGTATCGGTGTATCCACCACATGGCAAAGTGGATACTGTCTTGCCCTTGCTTTATCAGTTCACGCAGGCCAACGACTTCGCCCTGGAGTAGTTGGGGGTTGTATAGGCGGAATTGATCCTCGTAGTAGCGCAAAAGATTCATTACCGCGACATTTCTTGGTATTCCGGAGAGAAGGTCCTTGGGAATGCCCTGCTCCAAGCGTTCGTCGAGGTCTAACAGCTGTTGCTTCGTTAGCCTTTTATTCGATGTATTTGTCTCTACAGACATAAATTACTTTGCTCGCGTTTAAGTGTCTTGTTCCGAATTAGGCTCTGGTTCGGGCTCTGGCAGCGCCATTTGCTCTCCATCTTGGGGAATAATTGGTTTCTTGGGAACAGCAGCTGCATGTTCATCAGGAGGGTCTTCATCATTAGTCGGTTGACAACCCGTATCTATCGCGAGTGCGCGAGCAGTCTCAGGCTCAACGATTTTGTGAACTGTGCGCATTATTCTCTTTGGGAACAGAGACTTGATGACCTCTGTCACACTCACGCCGATGAGATCAGCTAACTCTTTAGCTGTTAGATGATTGACGATTCTTACTTTCTTTCTCCGCGTCATGCTTTCACTTACCTGCTTGGAGTTGTTGAAGCGCCGCACTTATGAGCGTTTTGAACTCCTTGCCTGTCGCCGCTTGATGGCTTTTAGGCAGGACAGTTTCTCGCGCCATGAATTCCAGATACTTTGTCCAGGTCGGCCGGGAGTCAGTCAAACTGAGCTTGTGCTGTGCGATAGCAGTTGCGAGGAGGCGGGCACTATCGGAATGAAGATCCATTTGATCGAGAATGAAGTCGTCAGGATGCTGAGAAAATATTGAATACTGGCTTAAAGAGGATTCTGGAAAGTCGCGCAAATTGGCAGTAACTATGACGTTTGCGCGGCAAGTGATGGCGGCCGCAAGAACATGGCGGTCGTTTGGATCTGGCAACGTGAGACTTTCGATAAGTCCTTCGTAGCCGAGTACAAGGCTGTCGCGGAATTCCGCATCCATGCGTTGCCGCCGCCTTTCAAGCTGTGCTCGGCTTAGATCCGGATATCGTGCAAGTCTGCGTTCGATCCATTCAGTGTGGATCTGCTCAGTCCATTTGACTCGGAACAATCTTGTCGAAGCGATCCAAAGCAGCAGACTGCTGATGAAGGCAGGAAACAGAACTGATGAGTCCAACAGCGCGGTGTAGCTCGTTGGCCGCTCCACTCAATCACTCCCTGAACGTCAGACCGGCTGCATCATCTTCAGCGGTCATTTCTGCTATTGCCGTCAGTTGGCTTTTCTTGCTCTTTTCGTGATACTCCATCAAATCTTTGAACAAGATTCGGCGATGGCGTCCAACCATCCGATACGGGATCTTGCCTTGTTCAAGCAGTTTGACGAGGAACGGCCGCGATACGCCAATTATTTCAGCAGCTTCTATGGTGGTGATGTCAGCATTGAGCGGGACAAGCTGTAAAGCGTTTCCTTTTGAAAGTTCTGCCAGCACCGTCACAAACAGGTTAAATACCGATTCCGGAATCGGCACTTTGACACCTGTTTCACTGCCCATGATGTAATGCGAGCTAGAGTTATCCTCGCTCAGCAATTTGAACGAATGCTTCGCCTGCGCGACCTCTGGTTCGGTTGGTATTAGTGGTCTGTCGAGAACTGTTGCCATGCCACACCTCCGGTTTCTGTATCAAGTTTAGCGGATAACTGAAATATATGCAATATGTGTAATAGGTGAAACTGGCTGCCCGGTCCTACCCCAAAATATCTTCAAAAACTGTAACCCACTTTGTGGACCCTCCTGTGTCCATTCGGGACAATTAGCGCCGCTTCGCGCGAGCGACAAAAAGCCCGAAAGCTGCACCATTAAACAAAATCAATTGAAGAGTCTTAATGAGATCGGCTGCCCAGACGATTCTCGCCGCCTCCACCATTTTTATTTCTAAATAGAGAGCAGACGATACAAGGCGCATGCTTTCGAGCATTCTCAAAAGAGGGATGTGCGAAGGTTTGGGCTTTTTGTGCTGCGTAAATAATATTTTCTCAGCTGGAATCACGGGGGGGCGCTCGGATTTTGGGTGATGCTCAGACGAGTACAACGTGCCCAATGAATTCATGATCGTCGAACCGCTTTACTCCCGCCAGTTTTTCAAGCGCCTCAGGAACTCGTAAGTCTTCTGAGTTGACGACAACGTAAATGAAGTGTTTTAGCCAGTGACATGCCGTGTAGAGCATGGCGTCCTCGGCGAATTCTTCTATTGTTCTCTGCTGGTCGGTCGGCCCGTGGACTTATTTAAGTTCGACTAGAGTTCCTAACTCCTCGATTGCAATGTCGGTTCTACTTGTTGAGCCTGCGGTTTTACCTAAAGCTTGCTCTCGAACCGAATGTTGCTTTGTTCCCCCACTTGCTCAGTTTATCTTGCCTTATGCGCTAACGCGTATCGGACTTTGGGAATCAGTCCCGCCTCATGGCCAATTCTGCGGTGACTTTGAACCGATCGACCGGGAAGCTCAAAGCGATGGGATGAATCTGCATCTTGCCTTAGTCCAGAGAGACTGCCACGCTAAGATTCGATCTCCCGTCGCTTTCGCTGTTGAGTAGAGGCTGGACTATATCTTGGGGTATGTCATGAGCCTGTGTTTTCCATAAGGTTAGCCTGAGCACAGCATCCCCAAAGAAGAAATGACTCCCTAATGATTGATGGTTTTGCAGGAATCGACATCGGCAAATTCCAATTCGATGTCGCAGTAATTTCGAAGCACATACCCACGAAGCATCGGGCTTTCACCAATGACCAGGAAGGCTTCGAAATGCTGCTCCTTTGGTTGGAGGGCGAGCTGCTGGTGTCTGAAGCGCGCTTCTGCATGGAGGCGACCGGCAGATACGGCGAGCAGCTTGCATGTTTCCTCCGATGCTGTCCTCTATAGAATCAAGGATAAACTTGCCGGAGGAGCAAATAGAGGCGATCGAGAGTGAGATCGAGTCCCACATCGACAATACGCCAAAGCTCCGAAAGCAACGAAAGCTGTTTGTCAGAATTCCTGGTATTGGCGAGCCGACGGCCAATGCCCTGTTGGCAGAGATACCGGATATCCATCGTTTTAGTAGCGTTCGGAAAATGGTCGCCTATGCCGGTTTTGTGCTGAGCGAAAGATCTTCCGTTACGTTGCGCGGGCAAACACGACTTTCGAAAGTTGGGAGCACCCGCATACGAAAGCGGTTATTTTTCCAACCGTTTCTGGGGAGCGCTATAACCCATTTATGATCGCCTTCTGTAATAGAATCGAAGCGACTGGGAAGAACAAGATGGTGGCATTGGGCGGCGTCATGCGCAAGTTACTGCACATCATAGATGGCGTGCTCAAGTCCGAGAATCCGTTCAATGCCAAGCTGCGCTTGCAAAGAGTTTGATTGTGTCGTCGTCTAGGATGTAGGATTGTAGATTGGATGACGATCTTGGATGAACTTTAGATGCCAGAGGAACTTGCACGACTGCAAAAAATTTTGGAGACGGGGCAACGCCTTTCTAGGCAGGGGTCCTATGAGCGGAGGACCCCACACAAAGAGGCGGTCCCATATTTAACTGAGAGCCGGAAAGACCTGCGACAATTTTTACGAGAGCAACCCAAATCAGCGGAGGCGTGGCTATTACTGTCACTTGCCGAAGAATGCTTGCTTAACTATCCGGCAGCATTACAATCTCTTGAGCATTTTCTTGCGCTCGGTGGTGAGAGGAACAAGAAAACTCTCAAGAGGCTCGCCAGCTTAAAAGAGTATGGGAGGAAGTGGGCAGAGCTCATGCTAAGCCCTGATAATTTGGAAAGTCTAGGGGTGTTTCTTGACGGAGAACTTGCTAAATCAAGCTGCGATCATTCTCTTCGGCTGACTAAAAGCTGGTTGGCGTCTCACATCACGAGCAACCAGGCTCACGTACTTGAAGCCCTTCGAAAATCCGGTGGCTACTGTGACTGCGAAGTGCTTTTTAATGTCGTTGGCAACTCTTGAACTTGACTTTGATCACGATATCTTACCGTATGGTGCGCCACCATCGGTTCGCCCAGTTCGGACTGCGCTTTCGAGTTTGAGGTTCTCAAGTCTCGCGTCCAGAGTGATAGAATTTGACATTTATGCAACAGGTCTTACAAACACTTACTGACTTTAGGAGAGATGGTTTTGCGCTCCTCAAGGCTGTTGTGCCAGCCCCGCAAATTGAGCAGCTGATCGATGGCGTAGAAGAGACGCGCAACGAGAAAGCAGCGCCTGGTCTGCGAAATATGCTCAAACGTTGTTCATCAATTAGGACTTTTGCTAATTCAAGTGTTGCATTCAGGATTGCAGAGGAGATTCTTGGTGTTGCGCCGTTGCCGGTAAGGGCAATTCTGTTCGACAAAACGCCCGCGTCTAATTGGTATGTGACTTGGCATCAAGACTTGAATATCCCCGTTAAGAACAGAGTTGATTCAGAAAGATACGGTCCCTGGTCAATAAAGGATGGGATATTGCACGTGCAGCCGCCAGCCTCGATTTTGGAGCAGATGGTTTCGCTGCGAATACATCTTGATGCATGCTCCGAAGCAAATGGTGCGATCAAGTTCATTCCCGGTTCGCATCTTGCAGGAATTCTTGATCCTGATCAACTCGGACAGTTGCGCGACAATCATGTTCCAGTTGTTTGCTCAGCCGAACGTGGTGACATTATTGCGATGCGCCCCCTCATTCTGCACAGCTCCAACGTAGCGGAGACTCCAGATCATAGAAGAGTGTTGCATCTGGAATATGCCGGTACTGCTCTTCCTCCGGGAATGGAATGGGGGGAGGCATAGGAATGGGACTTGATTCAGTCGAGCTTGTAATGGCTATTGAGGAAGAGTTCGGTCTGGATATTCCCGACCGCGATGCAGAGAAGATGATTACCGTTGGAGATGTTTTCGAGTGGCTGAGGGTTCGCCTTTCCACCGCCGATCCTCGCGCCTGTCTAACTCAGAGAGTCTTTTATAAGCTTAGACGAGCTTTGATTGAGAATTACAATGTAAGCCGACATACGATTTCACCGGACACCCGGCTTACGGAGTTGTTGCCGCTTAGCGTTGTTGAGGAGGGCTGGCCATTTCTCCAAATGTTCATCGACTTAAAGACGCCCCCATTCAAGGTGGCTAATGAGTTTCTTGGATATCGACTGTCAGAACAGAGCCTCACCATGAGGGAACTAGTTCAATCGTTGATCAAGCTCAATGATGAAGAGTTCGCCCCTCAGCATGAATCTGAGCGGGAGATTTGGGATCGTTTAGTAAGAGTCTTCGTGCGCCAAGCAAACGTTCGTCCCGAAGAAGTTGTGCTGGGTGCATCGATCACGCGAGATCTCGGAGTAGACTGATATTTACAGGCTCATTCGATTCTAGTCAACTAACTTGGGAAAGGTTGCACGAAACAGATCTAAGGTGACGTTGCCTACTTCTAGAGTCCGCTTCAGGAGTTCTTCCATTTCACCAGGATTGAGATAGGCAAGGGACAGAATAATTTCTCCCTTTGTATTCGTCTGAACAGCATTGGCCAGAAACGCCTTCACGTTCGGATGAGCGCCCAAATCAATTGTCTCGTCGTACAAGTCCGAGACCTGGGTTGCCAAAGCCGCGTCCCTGGTTTCTAGCGCTTCACCAATCTTAGATGGGCCGAACTTCTTCCGAACTTCCTTTCTGGCGTCGTCGTCTTTGTGTCTATCAAGCCAAGTTCGTTTTAGACTCTCATCCGTGGAAACATAGAATGCGTACTGAGCGTTCTCAATCACGCCGCGCAGCAAAGTGTATGCCTCGGGGCACTGCGCACTGAGCGCCAAGCGAACGGCGCCCAGGAATGATGAGTGCGCACGCATGAAGAAATACAGCTCAAGCCAGTCTTCAGGATCCAGCTTCAGCTGATCAAACGATTTGTTTGAGTGTTTCTTGTTAATCACGTCTACTATATGCAGAGTCAGATTGCGCCGCGTCGTCCAAAAACGCTCATTCAGTTGGAGGAGTTTTTCAAACTGCTCTTTTTGGTTGTGGAAGGATGCTATTTCGTTTTGCCGCGCAGCTTCAATGAAGTGCGTTATACGATCCAGTCCCCACCCTTCCGGCATCTCTTCTGGTAACTCGATCTTAGTGATTTGTCCCGCTGATTGAGACTCACGGACGCGCAAGATTTCCTTTTGCCAGCGTGTCTCTTCGTCAGCATTGCCGAGTTCGCGTTGAGCGTAGGCAAGAATCTGAATTGTTTTGGGAAGTTCGGTAGGAGCCTTATCTCGATAAATCAAAACAAGCTTTTCCAATAGAGGAACTGCTTCTTTGTAGTTCTTTTTGATCATCATGATCGAGGCGAGCATCTGAACATTTTCCCAGCTTTCTTGAGATAGCTCGTCGCCGATCTTCATTGATGCTCGAATGTGCTTCTCAGCATCATCTAGTTCACTCAATCCAAAGTAGATAGCTGAAAGGATTGAGTGTATCTGTCCGCATCTTTGCGCTTGCGATTTGTCGGGAAGCATATATTCCAGAGCTTCCTCGAATAATCCGGTGGCCACTTCCGGCTTTTGTTCGACATAGCGAGCGTATGCCAGATAATAGGCGCTTTCACCACGGCGTGGATCGTTCCGTTCAAAAGAGCGACTGACATTGTAGGCGTCCTGAAACTTTGATGCAGAACCATGAACATCTCTTGCGCGGCCGGCATTTTTGCCTTCGCTTACAAGCTTTTGCCATCGCTCAGAGTCGTTTACCTTGTGCTTAGTCGTCATTTGTGCACTCACATTTCCCGATAGAAGGTTTCCTCGGCATCCATAAGAATTTCTCGACTGCCGTTGAATCCCATAACATCGGAACGCCCAAACCATCTTGACTGGACCTTTTGTGCCAGGTCCGATGACGGTAGCCGCGAAGCTTGCGTCGAACTAGGTGCAGTTTTGTGCTCCACGAGAACTTGTTGCAGGACGTTCGCAACCCGTGAGATGGTCTCAAGCGAGGCACAGCCGTAATTTTCGCGCTCGTATTTCTGAATTTGATTCTCGTGCAGGCCTAGCCGTGTTGCTAAGTCTTTCTGGGTCAGACGACAAGCGATTCGCCAGCGAATAAGCAAGAACGGAATGTCGAGCACCAAAGTAGGGTCTGGTAGATCGTGCTGCCCTGATTCAGTAAGTTCATATTCCGCTATCTCGTCCTGCAATTGTTTTATCTGTTGCTCAACACCGAATGCCTGTTCTTCAATGATCCAATCGGGTTGTCCAGCCGATGCGCCTTCTCGCAGTTGTCCTTGAGTCTGAAGCCACTTATCCAGCTTTACTTTAGCCATTTTGTACTGCTTTTCATTCTTGATCATTGACTTCACCTCCCAAACTAATGCGAATAATTCCTTTGACTACATCTTCTTGCCTGGAATCGCTTTGCCAGTGTTCGACGTGATCGTAAAAATATGGAGGTTGAGGCATTCGAAGAAAGATATCGCCCAAGTATCGCTCCTTTCTTTGCTCGCGCAATTCCAAAAACGTCCGCAACTCGTCTGTCGGTTCCACCCCGGTAGACTCCCAGCACATGTCGTAATCGCTCGGCTCTTCCTTCGTTGTAATGAAGCTTCCATCCAGATGGACTTCGGGGCTGTTGCAGCCTTGTAGAATCTCTAAAACCTTTAGGAACGCATCGAACAAACGTTGTCGCGCCGGGTTGTAGGCGAAACGGGTCCTTACCTCCTCAACCGTGGCATCATGAACCCCCTCCGGGAGGTTTCCGTTTTCGTCAAATTCAGGTATCACAACCCAATTATATCGTTGGGTTGCCAATGGCGTCAAGCTGGTGCATTGAACAGCCTCTCGGGTACCCCAAAATTCTTTTAGAGCTGTGGCCCGTTTTGTGGATCTCATGTGTCCATCTGGGACCATTAGCGCCGCTCCGCGCAGGCGACAAAACTCCGAAACCCGCACCGTCAAACAAAATCAATTGACGAGTCTTAATGAGAATAAGGGTGCAGGCGATTCTCGCCGACTCCACCAATTTCATTTCTAAATTGAGATCAGGCGATACAAGGCGCATGCCTTCTAGCATTCTCAAAAAAAAGGATGTGAGAAGGTGTGGGCGTTTTGTTCTGCGTCAGTTTCTTTTTTTTGGGGGGACCGAAAGCACCTGGTTTTCGCGCGGATTATTGTGTGATGTAGAATGCATCTATGGGGAAAGAACCAGAGCACAGAGCGACGCTGACAATTCCTGGACCCAGTCATTTCTATTGCCAACTTGATGAGGACCACTTCTTCAAATGGCTGCAAGAGATCGACGGTGTGAACGGAGTGCGCGGGCACCTTACTGACTTGACGGTCTATTTGTCGGTCCCAGTTCTGTCTGATGCGGCGTTGCGTGATTTGATCGGACTTCTTTGTCGTTATGAAGTTCCGATGTCTGTTTTACGTTCGCAACTCACGCAACAGAACGAGCATTGGTTCAAAGATCCAGAGAAGTATTGGTACGAGAAAATCTTTGCATAGACTTGATGTGGCAGGTCTTCAATAGCGATTCTTTAGATCATGCCTTTGTTTGCTCGTTCTATCCCCGAGGCAATCTTCTGCGACTTCTGCAAACTGACCGATCCAGTACTTCAGTTAACCGTTAAATCTTGAGTGTTTCTACCAGAATTTTTACCGGACTTTTTACCGGACTTTATTAGGGGTGTTCAGCGAGCAGAATGGCAGCTAATATTGACTTTATGGGATGAAGGAAACCGGACAATAAAGCGGACTTTTTGCCGGACATCGATCGAGGTGAGCCGGTAGCTTTACTTGAGCCCTTAGTACTGGGACAGGAAATTCCTGCAAGATCTGAGCTCCAGGATATGGCCATGGAAATAGCAGTTAAGTCAGCCGTCCTCAAAAGTTCAATCCCAAGTGCTATTGTTGGTGCGCTTGCTGATCTTGTTCGAGTAATGAATTTTAGTAACTCGCGAAAATCTTACCAATGGTAAGCGTGCACCAGCATACCGATGCCGCAAGAGCATTGGCTTGAAGGTCGTTATTCTCTGAGACGCTTTCGATTTGCCGCTATAGCTTTCTCGATCCGCTCCAGCGTTTTCTCGCGGATGGGTAACTCGCCAACCAGTTGAAGCCAAGATTCTGACACCGCCGCAATCCGATCGATAGATTTGTTGGCTGCGTTCCGCTTGATTCCAGTTCTATCCGCCAATTCCAATAGATGTTTGCGGCTGGGTGTCCGTGCTTCGCCGCAAATGTCCATCTGGTGTTCACCATTTGGTCCTAGACTGTAAGTTAGGTCGTAAGCTGGTGAAAACCTCCATCGACCGTCCTTCTCCATAAGAAACGAAAAATTCTTCGAGTGATCGTCCCGATTGTTAAATAGCACGTTGAAGATGCAGCGTTCGAATGCATGGAGCACCTCGCGCATATCTTTCGTCATAAACTTGGTCAATCGCAACAGGGAAATATAGTCAAGTTGTGGATGCCGGAAATCTACATGCGCTGCGCCAGCGGCCGTGTGCATGGGCACCCGCATGCCCTCAACACGGTCGAAGCGTTCGATACCAAAGGCAGAAATATCTTTATCCAGATCGAAAAAATGACAAGCCGGAACGGTTATGCCGCTCGCCTTTGCGAGCCCGCAATATAGCGCCTCGATAGCACATGCTTCTTTGTGCTCATTCTGTGCCGGAAATTTAACCATCATCGGCGTTCCTCGGCCAGACGCTGGTGTGGAAATTAGATTCGCATTCTTGTCGAAATTGACTAGTACCTTCGGTCTCGCACCGTGCGGTGAACCTCCCATTAGTACAAGCTTCCGAAGCACTTCTTCGCTTTCATTTTCTTCGAATACATGGCGAATGTCTTGAGCGAGTTCGAGTAACTCCACGTCTTCTGCTGGCAAACTATCGATCTCGCTAGGCTCAAATGCAAGCGCGCCCATCGCCGTCTCGCCGATACATCCCAGTCTGAAAAGCGGTGACACCTCAGCGGGATCTCGTCCTTGCTTGCGGAAGAGTCTGTCCATCACCTCCATGCCCCAACCATCGGGCAAGGAGTCGCTTACTAGTCCGGGCAGTCCCAGTTGATGCGCAGGATGATTTCCAAAGGACTTGCTGCTCAGGGGCATTTTAAATGGCGAGAGTTCCAAGCCCCGCTTAATAGCTTCAGCCGTGTACTCGAACAGAATATCTCTGCCGTTGTCGGCTAAGACCCCTAGAGTGAACCGTTCTCCCCAGCCCGTATAAATGACATTCAATTTTTTCATGGATGTCTTCGCGATGCTCGTTGTCGCCTCTGTTGAGTTGCTTCCATTTCCTTAATCGTTTGTTGCTTTAGTTCGAAAAGTGTCGACAGTGACTCAGATAGCCCAAGGGCCGCGACAATACGCAAAAATACATCGAGCGAAACTCTGCCAGACTGCTCGAAGGTTGTTAGTGTCTTATTGGAAATTCCGGCACGGGCCGCCAATTCTCTCTGTGAAATGTTTTGTGAAAGTCTATGCGCGCGTAGCTTAGCTGCGAGTTCCTCGGCTATCTCGGCGGTAGTTGCTAATCCGAAATGAACCATGCTCTTTCCTTTGTTTAACACGTAAAATGTTACGTGTTAAACAGCAATAACGAGGTTAATATGAGATATTTTACCACTTATTGGTCGCGATTGATTCATTTGACTTACGAGACCTTACCGTATTGTGGGTTACCGTCTGTGCGGCGCAGTGACATAGTCAAGCCGGAGTCCTGGTTGTATTGAAATCAACGCAACTCTGGATGGGGCTGTAGAAGTCACCATTCTCGCAGTTTTTCGAAATCGATAGATAGCAGCAACCTTCGAGTTTTCGCTTTTCGCCGCTATAAATAGAGGTACAATGGCAGCAAGACTTTCTACACCGGGAGATACTCGTGGTTTACGTTTGGTGGCAAAAGCTCGCGCGGAAGCTGCAGTCGATAATCCGAGCTAGCAAATCAGAGCAGGCTGGGCAACAACAGCCTGCTGTGACGAATCTTCGGATGGTGTACGATCTGACCAGAGAGCCGAAACCAAATTTAGGGCTACCACCAAATGCAATTCCTGGTCTGTCTGTAATTAAGGAACTAGTTCGCGGATTGCGGTATCGATCTATAGACACCCTAATTGGGCATACATTGGAGCTGACTTCCATTGAAAGAGCGCCCGACGAAGTTAGTGCTTTCATTCGACATCATGGTATTGAAGTCGCCGACTTGCGGGATTTGAGCGCTGGTGTATTCTTGAAGTATGGTATTTTGGACTATGAATTTAATACAGTCGTCACCGATATTGTGCCTGAGCGGCAGCGAGTGCGATTTCTAAAGGACTTAGGGCTTTTGCTCGATAAGAGCGATGTAGACGATTCTATGTTCTTTGATGCTGGAATCGGTTTTCTTGAAGAAATGGTTGATGAGACAAAAGAGAACAAATTACTGTTCAAAATCATGCTCGACCGCCAAGGAGAAAGAGAGGTTCTCTCTGCGCCTGGTCCTATAAGTAATGAATGGCTCAATACTGATCCGAACAACCATTTTCCATGCAAGTTTACGGTTAGAGATGCCTGTCTTACTAATTGTGGATCCATTTGGCTCCATAAGCACTTCTATCTGTAGAGAGCTTCCACGAGATGGAGTCAATCCCGAGTCTGCTCAGGTATTCAGCTGAGGACCTAGCTTCTTGCCGCTGAGCTAAAGTTTCAGTAAATCTGCCACGTCCGCCTCTCTGCCGATGAGGGTCTTGTAGGCAATTAGGTCTTTCAGTGGCTGCACCATAACCGATAGTCCTGAGATGGTTCGCCGTTCAGCCTTCTTTAGATCAAATACAATCGGTACGCGGCTGCCGTCTTTGGTGAATGCAAATGAATCTTCAACTTGGTTTATGTCAACCTCGATGTCATCAATCATCAGTGTCATCAGGCACATTTCGAATTCTTCATCGATATGGTGATAAGGTTGCTTTATAAGTTCAGCCGCAAACAATTCGGCAACGCGCTCAAAATCGGCGGCTCCCACTTCCAGGTCTATGTCGTGAGGAGGCCAGAGCGAGCCGTGTATGTTTCCAGCGATGCCACCTGTGACTTGATAGGCTATACCCCTCGATTCAAGTCGTTGAACGACTATGGATAATGCGTTAATGTGCCTGTCCAGCATAACTTTATCGGGTAAGACCTTTTTGTGAGGCATCAGAGGTGGAATCATATCACCAATAGATCTTCATGCAATTGCGGTCATTTGTCCATCTGGTCGAGCCACCTGATACTTCTGCGGCCGCACTGTTCTGTCCTCGTACTCTTTGTTTGTACCTCGTAAGGCGAATTCTGATTCAGGTGCTTTGTCTTTTCTATCGGCATTTCTTCTAGAAGTTGTTTCTTTAGCTTACCGCTTAAGGAGGGTCCGTTCAATCTAAAACTGGATCAACAGTGGTGTAACTGGAAGAGACTTCTTGAGAGATTTTGACTTCCTTCCTTTACTCACTGCCAGGATTGCATCTTGACAAGCGATGAGTTTGCCTTTCAGAAACAGATACAAGTTACAATAAATGAGCTCAAAATTTTGGGACTTGCGCAACTATGACCAATGTTGCCGGCTAGTTCTATTTGGGCTTTTGACAGCGCTCGATATTTACAGTTCAGTTACTGGCTGCAGGCCATGGGAGAAAGCGATGTATTTTACTGATGATTCACTCTTGCCTGAAAATCAAGACCCTTTGATTATCACAGCGGCGCCGTATGGACCGGTGTGGCTGCCGTCAGATTACCCTGAAGACATTGCGCTAACCTGGGACCAGCAAGTGCAGAAAGCTGTCGATTGCTATAACGCCGGTGCAACCATTTTGCACATTCACGTTAGAGATCCCAAGACCGGCAAGATTTCCAAGAACTTCAAAGAGTACGGTGAGCTGATCGGGCGCTTGCGTGAAGCTGTACCAAAGATGATTTTGCAAGTTGGCGGCTCAATTAGTTTTTCGCCTCCGGACGATCACAGTAAAGCGCAGTGGCAAGGCTACGACACCCGCCACATGTTGGCAGAGCTAGACCCAAAGCCAGATCAGGTCACGGTTGCTATAGGTTCGTGTCAGTGGGATATCACATCATTGACGACAATGGAAGACTGGGCTAATACCCATGTTGCTACAGAGGAAATGTTGTGGGCATTCTCAAATATGGTTGTTGATGCCACCCCTGATTTTTATATTGAGCATCTGAAGCGTCTCCGGCAGCATGGCATACAGCCTTATTTCGCATTGGCGCATATTCACAGTCTTGAAATTGTTGAGCGATTGATTCGGAGAGGGCTTTATATGGGGCCTGTTAATGGATTTTTCAGTATGGGCGGTGGTGGCTCGTGTGGTGCAAATCCATTCGATTGGATGGAGCTTGTGCGTCGCACTCCTCATGGTTCAGTGTTCACCTATCAATCTGTACATCGACTTTCTCACCCGCTTGCTGCCATGATGATTGCTCTTGGTCAGCATACACGTGCCGGTATAGAAGAGAACCTCTGGGATTCGACAAAGGGCAAGCGACTTACTTCTGTGCAGATGATTGAAAAACATGTGCGAATCGCTAACGAGCTTGGTCGAAAAGTTGCCACCGGTGATGATGCTCGCCGCATTCTTAAAATAGGTACTTGGTATAACTCGACGGAAGAAACTTTACAGAATTTGGGACTGCCGCCAAATCGTCAAACGGGGCAAACTGGCTTTATCGGCTACCCTGCAACCGATGGCAAATTGCGAACAATGCAGATGGCAGGCTCTGATGGACATCCCTTGGTCGGTGAGTTGTAATGGCGTTTCCTCTCACTTTTCGGTAAATTTATCTCTGCATGGCTTGCCATTGTGCCAGTGATGCTGCATAAGTTACGACTGAATTTTCACCAACTATCACATCTTTTGCCACCATAGCTCCTGTGAATTGACAACTTTTGCCTAATCTGATTCTTGCTTTTGGTGCATAGATGATACCGGAGAAGGCGGTGTAATCGCCAAGATTAATCTCTCCGTTGCCGTCGTACCAAAATTCTAACAAGCCTGCTCGACTGGCTTGAAGCCACTTTGGCTCAGAATTGATACTTGCGCCGATATCTGTTCTTAGAACAATTGGTGCAGTTGATTTCGGTGAGATAAAAATGCGTATTTTTCGAGTCTTTAAAATAATCAGGCTCCTTAGGTCTAGGCTATCTGCTATGTAGTCGCCTTCTTGAGGAACTAGCTCCTCTAAAGTTGAGTCTAGCCTCTGAGCTTTGGCTGGTGCCTCAAGGGCTGGCTTTAGCGGCAAGGGCATTACTGCTGGTGGTGCGGAATATCCGAGACCGCCCATATATCCGCCACCAGCAGTGCCTACTGGACCATTAAACAAGGCGCCAGTACTGCCTCCCACGCCGGTACCGCCCGCGCCGGTGCCGCCGCTCCACGGTATGTTTGGTGTTGGCGTGGACTGTGGCACAATTAGATTGCCTCCATCGAATAAGAATTGGAAGGAACCCGCCTTATGGATGGGCTGACTTGCCTTTAAAGATTTGAATGCTCCGGCAAAGGAGTATTCAAACATACCCCCCTGTTGAGTGTTGCGCTTCACTAGCGCGCCATTTTCAAGTACCAGGTTCTCGCAAAGAATCGCATAGTTAAGCGAGTATTTGTCTTCGCCTTGTTTTACATCTTGCGGAAATGAGACCGGGTTGGCGGGAATTATGTCGTCTATTGAACTGGCTTGCCTTATCGGCGGTTTTTTGAGCACCAAGCTCGACTGGTTTTCCTTGTGCTTCGAGTTGGCATACTGTCTGTACATCTCCACTTGATTCTGGTACATAAGCAGCTCTTGCTGTTCTGCAGTTTGTTTTTGCTCTTGCTCTGAACCTGTCATTTTCATAAGTTCAGCAATTTCGTATTGGTAGTTGGCATATTGCGGAAGCTTCTTGGCGGTAGCTTCTTGTTTCGCTTCTTTGCAGAGTTCTCTTGTTCTGTCTTTATTGCCGCACAAATACTCTATCTTCGCAAGAAAGAGTAGTTCTTCCACCGAAGAGTTATAGCATTTTTCAGAATTCGCTTGCTGTAGCCAGTTTAGTGCGCTACTACGATCATTTGTATTTTGGCATGCTTCAATTAGAGCCTTATAGCAAAAGTACTTCTGAGTGGCTGGGGAAGGCGAAGAAATACAACCGCCTGAAAGAAAGAGTGAATTGTGAGCAAGGGTCCGTAGAAACCACGGTGCATCTTGTTTAATCTGTTGCCAGTTTTTAGCCTGGTAGGCCTCATTGAGCATCTGATACTGCAATGCAATAGTCATTGGTTGATATGGCGAGATTTGACGCCAATAGTTTAGGTACTCTTGTTTTTGTTTGCTTGTTGCGGACGGTGCCAATGACCAATGCTTCTCACTTTCTTTGCTTCTTTCTTTATAGTATTCATCTAGGGCAGCTAGATTAGCCTTATTATCTTGTTTTGAGTAAATCTCAAAGAGAAGCGACTTCGAAAGATTGTAGCCTAAGCCCAATGTATTCACCGCTCCATAAAGTTCTTCTATGCGTTGCGCCTCTTTTGCCAACAATTCTGCTTTCAATAGATTTCCGCAATTAACCTCAAGTTTGGCTTGAGAGGCTAATATACGTGCCACGTGTATATTATCTGAGCCATAATAAACCTTTGTACGAGCGAGTAACTTATTGAGGGCTGTTTTGGAAAACTCGGCAGTGCTGGCTTTCTTGGCTAGTGCAACAAAGGTCTCTTCTAGCCTGCTGGGAGTGGCGTAAGTATTGTAGGTGCCGAGTTCTATTTTTCTGGGATCAATCTCAAGATAAGATTCAAGATAATTGCTTTCCTTGATTAGGTTTCCCTTTTCTGCATAAAATGGAATCAAAAGAGATAGTACTTCTTTTGTCTCAGCACTTTTTTCCCCATATAGCTCCTTCGCTTTATCGAGCAGAGCTAGGTAGATTGTTTCAACAGCGCTACCTCTGCCGGCTTTGCTTAGTTGGTGTAAAGACCCCCATGGCTGGCTGCTAAAGATTTGGTCGCAGTAGTTAGTTTTGTTTACCTTTCTTTGAATTTGTCTGATTGCTTCCAAGTAATTTTTGACCGCGTTATCAAATTGACCTCCCTGAATCTCTTCATTAGCCAAACCTATTTGTAGTTGTGCAGCGTCTGGGCTGTTTCTTCTTATTGCGACATTAGATGCTCTGGCAAGCAGATCAATTCTGAGTTTTGAATCGGTAGACTTCGTTTCGAGGCGAGCAATTTTAAGACTCAGGTCTTTAGCGAATTCAGAATCTGGATCTGAAAGGGCAAGAGCTTTCTTGTAAAGTACAGTTCTCTCCGCTATTTCGTTTGGTGCATCTAGCATTTCGGCTAGATCTTTATAAAGTCGGATGAGCTGCTCCGCAGGAAAATCTTTAGCCTTTAGTGCAGAGGCAATGGACTCTCGAGCGTAGGTCTTTCTTAAGTCTGATAGCAATCTTGGCGATGAGATTGCTTGGGGAAAATAGCTGTTTTTCGCCAGGTTGCTATACGCCTGACTGGCCTCAACAAAGTCGCCTTTTGCATAAGCGCACTTTGCAAGAGTGAGAAGAAGTTGGCGTGTGCTCCAGTCCTTTAGTTCAGAACTAGCAGTCTTTAGATAAGGCAAGGCTTTGTCTTGTTCGCCTGCTTCAAAGAGTAGTATGCCTAAGCTGGCTTTTAGATGTGCCTGCGGGCGCAGCAAGTTAATGCTGTTTGCCGAATTTTGGAAGACCCCAAGCCAGCAGCTCTTATCATTCATTTTCTCTATTGTTAGACTGCAAATTTCAATGGCTTTATCTCGGTGTCCCTTTCTGTTGACAATATTGATGATTTCGATAACTCGATTGAGATACTTTTGATTGAATGAGTCAAGAAGACTTGATGGTGCTGTCAGTCTAATGGCGTCGATATCGAATATGCTTTTGTTGAACTGCTTCATCAAATTTGAGATATCGTCGTTTAGAGCGGCGATTTTGCAGCGATCTAAAGCTATCAGGGGTTTGACTAGTTGTGTTTCGGTGACTCCTTCATCGTCCTGATTCTGGGTTGAGGCTGTCAATGACTCTTTCTCTTGCAGCTGTTGTTCTGCATGTGCAAGAAATTTTTCTGCTTTGTCAGTTTCACCTGTTGCGATATAGATATCTGCCAGTCCTCTCATCGGGGTGACTTCAGACCAGTGAGAAACAGGCTTTAGCATTTCATCTAGTTTGCTGAAATTGTTGGTGATGGCGGCTATTTCGAGTTCAATAGGAAGCTTGATGTATGGAGAGTTTTTGAGTGCTGATGCAGAGCCCTTAAGCTTTTCAAACAAAGCTATCGATTCGGCTTTGTGGCCAGAGGCAGCTAATTCCTTGGCTAGATAGAAAAGGCAGGAGTAATAATCTATTTGCTTTTGGCCTACCCCGTAGTCAAAGCTCCTTTCAGTACTTTTGCTGACTAGGCTTTCAATAGCGCTTTTTAGCGAGATGTTCTTCTTGTCTTTTGCAATTGACGCGTTGCTGGTGTTTTCTAGTTTTTCGTAGAGCTTATTAAGCTCTCTCGCGAAAACATCAGTATTGGTGAAGGTGGTTTCCGGAAAATAGAATTCTTTTCGCCAGCCTCCATTTTGAATATTCCTCAGTTCCGTCAATCTTGTTGTTGTTGTTGTTGTTGCTTGTTTCCTAGTCTTGTCTGCTAGAGTTTCTTCCAGCAGTTTTTCTGCTTTGCGCTTTGAGCCTGCATCTCCTTTGCGCAAGTATGACTCTATCAAGGCATAATTAATCAGTCTTGGAGTCGGGCACAAAAGCGGCAACTCTTCCAGTTTTGGAAGCATATCTGGTTTTAAACTTGCTAAATAGCTGTCTCTTGATTGTTCTAGATATTCAACAGATTTGTCAGTTTGATCTAGCTTTAGCGCCAGCTCCGACAGTCGCAGCAGTATATAGTTGTATCGGCTTAACGCATTTACATCTTGCGCTTTATATTTCTGCGGACCGCTTGGTAAAGCCGGTCCTGTAAATTCCTTCAAAGAGTTCTCGTATTCTTGCGAGGCCCGTTTATAGTTTCCACAGGTTGCGTAGAATTCGGCATTCCAATTGAGAGGACCTTGCCATGGAAAGCTCTGCGGATTTCTTCCAGCAATTTGGCCGCAGTCTTCCAATAACTTAAGGGCATCTTTGGGTGATGTCTTTGCTAGATTGCCGGCGAATGCTCTGACAAAGAGCAGCTCTTCATCTTCCTTGTTTGTTTCTCTTTGCGATTGCTTGGAAGAACTGCCAACTATTCCTCGACATACCGCCCATCCTAAGGCTTCAGCTTCTTTGTCGAGCCCGCAGGCAACGGCTTTTATATATACTTCTCTTAGCCTGGAGTTAAATAAGGTATCGTTTGCATTCTGCTTTGTTTGTAACTCTATCAGTCTCTGCAGGTTTTTCTTTGCGACAGGTATCATACCCATAGTGAGCTGTGTGGAAGTGCAATAAGTTAGTGCCGCAGAAAGTGAGGCATCGGAGTTCTCTTTGTCATCTTCGGCGAGGTTAATTAGCTCATTAGCGTCTGCCGCAGCCATGAGCGTATTGCTAAAGAACTCATCATCTTTTAAGTTGTTTGCTCTCAAAGCGTTTTCAAATACTGAGCTGGCACCATTATATTTTGAGGTGAAATTAGCTAGAATTGCTTCCCTGTCTGAATCTTGGTTTGGCGTCGGTAATTCATATGGTGAAGCGTCGACACTAATTTCTTCGCCTTGGTCTGAAATTAGATGTAGTTTGTTTTTTCCGGTCAGTAGCAGGCCTATTTGTTCTTGGTTCAATCCGCATAGAGTTGTGTTGTTTATCTTGATCAAGTAGGCTTGGCTGGGAAAGCCTGGAACACTTGGCATTAGAGTTATCTGTATTCCGGCGCCTTCTCTGACCGTCGCTCTAAATTTAGGCTCCCCAGTTGTGTAATTTTGAGTTGCCCTAGAAGAGAGTTGATTTCTTTGTCTGTTGTTTACAACTGGGCTCGCTTGGGCGCTGTCTATAGAGCACCGCTGGGCAAGGCTCCAGGTTACTGAGCCGATGGACAAGGTTAATGAAACGGCGACTAGCTGGGAACTATTGATTGAAAGTGGTCTTTTCATAGTTGTTTTCTTGCTTGTTAGTTTGGCTCTGTGCTTATTGAATTTCTCGGGCTCTGTTTATGGTAGCAGTATCGCTGGTCTAAGACTTTATTTTGATGATTCATTGCCTAAGGTCTCAGAGAGGCGATTCTAATGAAGTCATTCCTACTCTCATCTATACTTCAATCTGGCTAGCCAGTTTAGAGGTCATTATTTGTGAAGAAAATCGCCTTGGAGGAACACTTCTCTGGACCCGGCTTTGGCAAGTACATGGCAGTGATGAAAGGTCTATTTGAGGGTGCGGTGCTAGCTTCAATGGAAGCCCTTCTCTCTGATTTCGATGATAAGAGGCTCAAGGCTATGGACGAAGCCGGCATCGAGATCTCGGTGCTTTCCCAGACTGCGCCGGGCTTGCAGGCTGAGGTTGATGCGACTGTGGCTATAGAGTCTGCTAGGCGCTGCAACGACTTTCTGTTTGAGCAGATTGAAAGGCACCCCAGTCGATATCGAGGTTTTGCCTGTTTGCCTCTGCAAGACCCAGAAGCTGCCGCTCGTGAATTAGAGCGCTGTGTGCGCGATTATAGGTTCGTTGGAGCTCTTGTGAACGGTCATACACAGGGCATCTATCTCGATGATAAGCGCTACTGGCCATTTTGGCAGAAAGTGCAGGAGTTAGATGTGCCCTTCTATCTGCACCCGATGAATCCCTTTGATGAGCCTCATGTCTACTCTGGGCGTCCAGAGCTCAATGGTGCTGTTTACAGCTGGACCTGTGAGACTGCGGCTCATGCATTGAGGCTTGTTTTTGGTGGAGTCTTTGATAACTTTCCTGGCCTGAAGGTGATTCTTGGGCATATGGGTGAAGGTCTACCCTTTATGCTCTGGCGTCTAGATAGCCGCATCAAAGCTACGCCTTTTGCCAAGGCTTTAAAGCGGATGCCATCAGAAATTATTCGTCAGCATTTTGTTGTCACTACATCTGGTGCCTGCGCCAATAATCCTTTGCTTTGCACGGTCGCAGAGCTTGGTGAAGACAATGTTATGTTCTCTGTAGATTATCCCTATGAAAGCAGTGCTATCGCCGCTGACTTTATTGAGAACGTACCGCTAAGCCAGTCTACGCGCGAGAAACTTTGTTTCAGAAATGCCGAGCGACTGCTTAAAATTAGGGTATAGGGCTATAGCGCTCTGCTAAGCCCTGGCTTGGGAAATTTCGAAAGCGCCGATCTGATTTCATCGTATAGCTCGGGCAGCCATGTCGGAGGAGCTTCAATAGTCGGGGCTTCTTCACTTCTAAAATCTACCGGGGCAATGACTAGATTTGCCGTTTTTTCTTTTGTGTCGTGTACTAGCACAAAAAGGTCTTCCGCCACTATGTCGCCCATTGCCAGGCAGCCTATTGAGCCTGTATTGCCATGAATTAAAATGTCGCTACCGGGGCTCTCTCTCCCATCGGCTTTGGCTCTTGCCCAGTCGCTCTGGTTTGGATAGTTGAGGCGCAAGGCTAAATGATAGGGGGTATCGGGCTCGAGCGTCAGTTTATAAATGCCCTCTGGCACCTGGCGGTCGCCCTCTTTAAGTTTAGGACCAAGATAGCCGCTGGCGCCCAGTATCGGATAAGTACAAACATAATAGAAAGAATCTTCCTTACCCTTGGCATAGACTTGCAAAGCTTTTATGTTTTTCAGAGCAACAAAGGCAACTGTATCGGGCGGGTAAGTTTTGTCTATGGCACTAAACTGATTTTGCAGACGTTCTCTTGTAGCTTGTCCATATTGCTCAATTTGCATGGCTACAGTGGGTTTGATATAGGGCTTGAGCTTCTCGCCGCCAAAAATGCTAACCGCCTGCGAGACTATCTGTCTTGGGCTTTTTTGTCTTAGCTCGGCAAACAGATAACCCAGAGAAAGGGCTATAAAGCAGCAGGTAAGAGAGAAGGCAAACTTTATTGCGCGGTTTGATTTCAATTGCTAGATCGCTCCATAAAACACCACAGGTTCTATGTTTCGACATTATATAGGCAAAGTTTTCATGCCGCCCAATATGCTATTGTTTTGCTTTCGGGCTAATTCAGCAGCTCTTTGGTTTTGACCTTTATTATTCTTCCTTGGTCGGGTGTCTTTAATGCTTGCAAGCGATATTGAGCAAATTAGAAAATACGTGGAGTCTTTTGAGCTTTCAGAGCTTCATAGTGCAGAAGATTGGGACAGTTATTTTGACAAGACAGTCAAACTTTTGGCTTCTGATGATTTAGAGTGTCGCGACTATGCTGTCAATCGCATGCAAAACGCTGTATGGGCTGAGAATAGTCAGAAATATAGAGAGCCTGGATTTAATCCTGCAGCGGCGGCCGATAGACTTGCCCCCATTTTGGACGGCATTTTGTCGGTTGACGAACCGGTCTATTTGCTGATGTCGTTTTTGCGTTGGGGTAATTATGACGGCGAGCATAAAGAGTTTCTGGAAAAGTGGCTTGCCTCTAAACCAGTTGCAGAGGCTTTGTCGGCTGATGTAGTTTTGGTATGCAAGATTATGACTGAAATGTTCGATGCTGATGATTGGAGCAAGAGTCGAGAGTTTCTAGAGCCACTTTTTGATCATCAGTCTGATTTGGTTCGAGCTGCAGCTGCCGCCGCTATTGGTGACATGTATAACAATGATGCCGCGCACTTACCGCCGCTTGCTGACTTTTTAGTGCGGGCGCGAGATATTGAGATTGAAAGACCTGGATTTGCCGGACCGTTTATTGGTCCACTTTTGATGAATGGTTTGACCGATGCCGACTTGCAGGGCTCGGGGATTGTTATCGGTGACTGGATGCTCGAGATTATTGCCAAGCGCAAGTCGATTGAGTCTGACGTTCCCTTCTATAATGGTATTGATTTCTATGCGCACGAGCATCTTAGTACAGATAGCCGGTCGATTGCCAAGTTAATTGAGTATGGTGCGGAAGAGACCGCCGCTATGGCCGCCACCGAGGAAGATTTTGTCGTTGATGGTCTGCAGCCTTTGCTTGAGCAGTTGGCTAATTCGGGAAATGACTTTATCGCTCGCATATGTGCCTGGCATCTTGCCTATCATTATCGTTTTCTGCACCCACATGGTCTGGCTCGTGGTTTTGTCGATAGTACCGAGTTGGCTGATGCACAGGTGTATTTCGTCTATGACCGAGAGGCCCATGGAGACAGACCCTACGCTGCGGCTGTCTATCCCAAAGAGCAGCACTTTACTGAGCAACAGGCTTGGCGTTTGATTGACAGGCTGGTGCCGCCGGCGGTGCGTCCCCCTATGGAGAATAATGACTTTCCCTATAAGACGCCTCAATTTTATGAGGGGCGGGCAGTTTATGTTTATGGTGCTTACTTTATTAAGCTCTATGGCGATAGCACCAACAAACTTTGGACCAAGCTTTGGGTGAAGTGGCCGCTTAGTGCGCAGGCTCTAAAAGAGGAAGCAGCGCATCAGTAGGTCTGTGCGCTGCCTCAAGCTTTGATTTTTGCTGCCTCTAGTCGGAAATGGCTTTCTTTATGTGGGCATCGGTCTGAGCTTTCTGATGCTCTCTTTTGTCTAGTTCGCTGATTGGTTTTACTTCGACTATAACTTTAGAGATCTTGCCTTCAAACTTGAAGGGGGCTTGATATTCGCTTGAAACTGGCGTGGCCAAGTCCATACCAATGTCAGCACCTTCGTCGGCAGAGAACATTCCCAGCTGGGTTTGGTCTATGCGTCCGGAGGCGACTTTTTTGTCATTAACATAAATGGTGCCGGTGCCGCCTTTACCTGCGCCGCCGCCGTCATAGGCAAAATCAAACTTGATGGTGGCTTTGCCTTTGGGTAGGGCTTCGCTGGCTGCAATTTTGTAGTTTGCTTGGCCCAAGAAGTTGTAATAGAAGGTTGGTTTGCCATCTTTTAGATAGAAGCTCCAGCCACCGAATTTTCCAGCTTGGGCGACTATGACGCCGTTGGTCTGATTGTTGTCCAGCTCGGTTTCGGCTGTGATTGTGTAGGACCGGTTTTTGGTGCTCATGAAAGTGCTTTCGGTAAGACCGGTCATACCCTCATAAAGAGTCTGGCTGTTTCTGCCGGCTAGAAGTTCCGGGCGTCCTACCGTGGCAGCATTCATGCGCAAGAGTGTTCTGTCATCGATGGGCAGCACATGATATTTTTCTGCTTCTTTCATGAACAGTGCTTTCATCTCTTTCAACTTTTCTGGATTTTTTGTTGCCAGGTCGTTGGTCAAGCTGAAATCGTTGCGAGTGTCATAAAGTTCCCAAACATCGTTTTCGAGCGTGTTTAGTGCTTCGTATGCCCAGGGCGCGCGGTGCACTGTTCCTGCCAACCAGCCGTCGTGATAGATGGCCCGGTTGCCGAATATTTCAAAATACTGCGTCTTGTGTCTAGATTCAGACTTTGGATCATTAAAGGCATAGAGCATACTAACGCCTTCGATGGGGGTCTGAGCCGTGCCGTTCACCGACTTGGGTTCTGGCAAGCCAGCTGCTTCTAGAATAGTAGGGGCAATATCGATGACGTGGTGAAATTGCGAGCGCAACTCGCCTTTCGATTTGATGCCTTTTGGCCAGTGCACGGCCATGCCGTTCATAGTGCCACCATAGTTAGAGGCAACCTGCTTGGTCCAGCTAAAGGGCGTATCGCCTGCTACAGCCCAACCGGCTGCATAGTGTCCGTATGAGTTGGGACCGCCTAGTTCGTCATAATGCTTGAGCACGTCTGAGACTTTTTCCGGCACTGCGTTGAAATAGCTCATCTCGTTGAAGAGACCGTTAAAGCCACCCTCTGCGCTGGCGCCGTTGTCTCCGGCAATATAAAAGACCAAGGTGTTGTCCATCTGTCCTAGATCTTCTATCGCTTTGAACAGTTTGCCGACATTATGATCTGTGAATTCACCGTAGGCGGCAAATACTTCCATCTGTCTGGCAAAGAGTTTTTTCTCGTCGGCGGTTAGTTTGTCCCAGTCTTTGATGCCCGGTGGTTTGGGTGCCAAAGTGGCGTTGGCCGGCGCCACACCGAGAGCTTTTTGCTTAGCCAGGGTTTCTTCTCTGACTTTGTCCCAGCCTTGATCAAACTTACCCTTGTATTTTGCTATCCACTCTTTTGGCACGTGGTGCGGCGCATGGGTTGCACCTGGGGCAAAGTACATAAAGAAAGGTTTGTCGGGGGTCAATGATTTTTCAGCTTTTACCCAGCTGATAGCCTTTTCGGTCATGTCGTTGACCAGGTGATAGTCTTTATCTCTGGTCTTCTCTACCGGTGTCATATCTTCATATAGAGTAGGCGCCCATTGATTGGCCTCGCCGCCGATAAAGCCATAAAACTTGTCAAAGCCAGAGCGTGTCGGCCAGCGGTCGGTTGGTCCTGATGTGCTTACTTCCCAGGCGGCTGTTTCGTGGGCTTTGCCATAGGCTGATGTAGAGTAGCCATTGAGCCGTAAGATCTCAGCCAGCGGTGCCACCGAATTTGGTCTCTTGCCTGTTTGCCCAGGGAAGCCTGTGGCCATCTCAGTGATAGAACCCATATTGCAGGTATGATGATTCCTGCCGCTAAGTAATGCCGCTCTTGTTGGTGAGCAAAGGGCAGTGGTGTGAAAACCGTTGAATTTCAGACCATTGTTGGCCATCTTTTCTAAGTTGGGCATATGAATCGGTCCACCGAAGGCACTAGACTGACCATAGCCCATATCGTCGATGAGTACTATCAAGACGTTGGGTGCATTGGCCGGTGCTTTTACAGAAAACAGTTCCGGCAACTTCGCCTTTCTAGCATCTAGCTCATGCGATTCCGGTGCTACCGGCTCTTTGATGGGCAGGCTGGTTCGGTCAACTGTAAAGCCGCCTGCACTGTCTGCCGATGTTTCGGCAGCCCAAGCCGATAACGTTATCGAGCCTGCCAAAAGGGCGCAGGAAATAATGCGCAGACCTTTTGAGGCGGCGCTATTCAGTTTTGTATTTTTCATTTTTATCTCTTTCGTGAAGTTTAAGTCGCTGGAGGATTTGCCTCTGTCTTAGCGGCCTCTGCGTCCGCCGCCAAAGCGTCCACCGCCTTCACCGCCGCCAAAGCGTCCGCCGCCTTCACCGCCGCCGAAGCGTCCACCGCCTTCACCACCGCCAAAGCGTCCGCCGCCTTCACCGCCGCCGAAACGTCCGCCGCCTTCACCACCGCCAAAGCGTCCGCCGGAACGAGCCCCTTCGCCGCCTTGGGCACCGGCAGCTCCGTCGCCGCCACCGCCACCAAAGCGTCCACCGGCTCTGTTGCCTTCGCCTTCAGCACCTTGGCCTTGGGCAGTGCGACCGCCTTCACCTTGCTGTCTCACAAAGGGGTTGTCGCTGCCGCTGCTCTGTTGCCATGACTGGGCGCGCTCACCTTTGTTTTGCATTTGCGATTGATAATACTGTTGCTGTTGCTGAAAACGCTGACTTTGAGCGCCATAATCGGGCTGCTGCGGGGCGTAAGCTGCTTGTCTCGCTTGCTGATTGCTCGACATTGACTGCTGGCGTTCCTGCTGATTTTGATTTTGATAAGAAGCCACCTGGCTGGCTTTTTGCTCTTGATTGTAGTTGTGCATATTGTTTGCGGCGGCAACATTGTTCCAATTTACATCGCCGTTGTCGTTTACAAACACGTTGTTGCCGTTGTTGTTGTAATAGGGACGGCCGTTGGCACCGTAATAAAGCGGTGTGCCATAAGGAACATTGTTGTAATACATGCCAGACATGGCGGCTCCTGCCATTGCCCCCATACCTGCCGCTGCTGCGGTGGCAAGACCCGTTCCGGCACCACCGCCAGAATTGTAGTTGTTGGTGGTGTTGTTTGTGGTTTGTGGGGCAGCATAGGGCATGTTCTGCGGCGGGGTGGCTGTTTGGAACTGCCCGGCGCGTGACTTAAGCTGTTGTACATAGTTGGTCAGGTCTTCGGTCTGACCGTTCTTGTCGACGTACCAGTAACCACCATCGGCGCCCATATAGATTTCGGCGACATTACTGTTGACGCCTGCACCTGGCAGCGGCACAAGCATACCCCTCGGTGTGAGCACCATCTGTTGACCGTTGGCGCCTGGCTGCACTTGCAGATGAACTACCGATACATTTGGCTGACCTTGCGCCTGCGCTGGAGCGACCGTAAACATAGCAGCGCTCGAGACGAGAATTGAAAGAGCACCTTGAATAAAAAGCGATTTGTAGTTCATCAGAGGTAAATCCCAAGTGGAAAAGTACTCTGCAATTGTATCTAATTGATATCTCTATTGATCGCTCGATGGGACGATTTGGGCTCGGTATTAGTGATGGTTGTTGATTTTCTAGATGTTTTGAAGCGCTGGCGGTGCTTTACAACCCCACCTTTCTCTTTAGCATTGCTTAATGTGGCTTAGCATTGGCTCTATTGGGACTTTATAGGGGGACTTTATTGGGGCTTTACTGGGCTGCTTCGCTTGCTCTTTTCTGGCTCTGTCTATTGTCTCTATCTATTGTCTCTATTGAGATGAATCTACCCGTGCTTGTTGAAAGGCACCAAGTATGGTGCGGCATCGCGGCGAAATATTTATCACTCAATCAAGAGCTGTGGCTGACAGTTTTGCTTGCGTTCAAGCATTGTCTAAGGCTTTCCTTCATTTCACCAATGCCATCTGCACTGAGCCAAGCTGAGGCTGTACCTTTGTCTGTTTCTAGTAAAGCAAGCAAGAGATGCTCGTTTGTTATACAAGTTCTATCGCTTTGAGTGGCTAACTTGCCGGCAAATTCAATTATGGCAGTTATTGATTGATGCAAGGGAAGCTCTTCTATGAATGCCATATCTAAATGAATTAGTCTTCTCTCGATGTCATCAAAACTTAGATTTTGTGCGCTGTTCTGTATGGCGGCATATATTTTTTCTCTGGTTAGTCCGGCGGCGGCAAGCAGATCTTTTGTCTGACTTTCGTCGAGTGTGCCCATACTAAATAAAAGTTGCTCTGAGTTGGCTTCTTTATGGTTTTGCAGAGAGGCGATTGCCTGAGCAAGAACCAGCGATTCAAGCGCAGATTTTGTGAAATTTTCGAACATTTACTCGCACCTCTTCAGACTTTTGTTCTTTTGCTCTATTGCTTTATTGGTCTATTTTATAGTTTCGCCTCAGAATCTCTACTAAACCATACTTCGCCTTGCCTTTATAAGAAACCAGTTACACCATTCATAGTCAGGGCGCTCAGGCAGCTTGGTTCTTTCGTGGGCGAGATCAAGTTTCTTGTGTAACTCTTGCCGCCAGGCATCAACTTCGGCAAAATCTATTTCGCCGCGCCTAATACCCATTAGCTTTGCCTTATGCTCAGAGACCCGTAAATCTAGATCGCTGCTTTCTAAGATTTGAATGCAACAAAGCAAGAGCCTAATTAGATGTAAGACATGCTTCCATTTTGGCTCACCTTTGTTTTGCAGGTCTTTTTCAAGCTTTCTAAACTGCGAAAGCACGTATCCGTTGTAAGTTTGATAAACCAGCTTGGAAAGAAATCTGTGTCTGTTTTGCAGCAGTTCGTCGGCTAACTCTGTCTTTATTTCTGCCGTGGAGGCATAAAGACATTCGAGCACATTAGGATTGGCTTTTAGCGCCAAGACGAGAAACTTTTGCAACTCATAGTAGGTCTCTTGATTCTCGTAATTTTCGATTTGTTCCGGCAGTCCCCAAATTGACCAGTGCATATCGGCTGGTGCCAAGTAAATGCCCCTCATGTCGTAATCCGAGTCTTCCACTTCCAGCCCATAGGCACGTGAGCCAAACTGACATTTATAGATGATGTATTGAAAAAGATCGTTGTCGTTTATTTGAGGGCGGTCAAAATTGATGCTTTGAACATGTTTTCTGACTGATAGTTCTTGCCTGCTTAAACTTGCGGTAAAGCCATCAGGGAAAAGCACCCTATATAGTGGCGGCGAAGTAGAAGTATCAGCGGCAACAATTTTGCCTACCGAACCGGTTCTTTTGCGCGGAAGTCCTTGATCGTCTCTGACTTCACCAGTGGTGACAATTTGTGTCCCCGCCGGTAGTGCTAGTCCCGGCAGTCTATTGTTTTTGATTTCATCTTTAGTCATGATCTATGCTGGTCTGCTTAAAGCCAACCGAGATTTTTTAGATCTTCTATAGGTTCTTCAAATGAGCAGGAACCAACAGAATGCATAAACTCAGCTCTTGCCTGTTTGATTTGAGCTTCGCTTAGAGATAGGTTGCGCCAGTGTGCTCTGTCGTCAAAGTGGAAAGCAGAGGCATCTGTTTCGGCAATGATCGGTTCGATATTTCCCTCACCATGCCAGGCAAAAGAGGCGGCCATAAGGACATTAATAAAGCCGTGCATGGTTGCTGTTTGGGCATCGGCTTCATAGCTAAGCGGCTGCTGCGAGCGAATAGGATGGTGCAGACCGGCTGTTGCTTTGAAGGGTAACCTCAGTTTGGCACAGGCTCTGATAAATTCGGCAACGACACGTACTTCCGGTATCGCTTCCGGTTTCAACCCACCGGTTCTAATCTTGGCGAAATTACCCGCCGCCTTAACTGCCTCTAGCTTGTCGAGGGCGCTCACTTCACAATAGACTGGGCGATTAGAGCTCAAAATGGCGGTGCTTTCCAGTGTTGCCGCTCTTGTTTTATCGTCTGTTGCAATCACTGAAAGGCAGCCGTCAAACTTTTGTGGGGTGCGCTCCAGTTCTGCCGCTCCCAGTACAAACCAGCGCAGCATCCAGGCGTATTGGCTTTGCCTATAGTGATCGAAATTGCTTAAGGCTTTGTCGAGTTCTAGCTTTGCCGGAGGAAAAATGCCAGCGTAATCTATGAAGCCTGTAAGCAGAGCTTTTAAGGCTGAAGAGATTGCCGTTTCGTTCATTCCAAGCCTCGTTTCTATCAATTGCCTTGATAGTGCTTTTAATTCTCGCCGCTTTGCCACGAATCCTAATTTTAGCCGATCACGGTTTGCGGCGGTAATAGTTAATACGGGTTGAAGAAAAAGGTGTTATCAAGAGGCTGGCTGGTATTATGAAGGCATCTCCTCTGGAGCTGCACCGATGTTTGCTTTTGATATTTTCTCGATCTTCATGTTCATTGGCTGTGTCATTGCCTTTTATCTAGATCTTAAGAAAAGGCAGGCG
>MOYA01000001.1:2434528-2822188 GCA_001899315.1 Candidatus Obscuribacter phosphatis | reverse complement strand
TTTGGACTGCTGTGGTTGGCCTTTCAGATTAGGCATTCTTTTTCTGGTCTAGATCCTTTTCGCGCTATTTATGTCTTTGCGATGGGATTGCTTGTCGTCACGTTTTCTGACTTGCGCAACCAGCTAAGAAAGCTGGCGCTCATGTTGGGCACTGTTAGAGCTAGACGGAAGTAATGCTTGCCGAAAGGATAGAAGCCGGCCGTGCTGAAAAGATGGGCAGCGTATGCTTCTCTAAAATAGAGAGCATACGCTGCTCCAAGCGAGTCTAGTTACTTTTCAATTGGTCCATGCAACTTAGGGGCTGCGTCTTTCAGGGCGTCTTCGTCGGTCCAGCTTGAGCTCTGGCTGGTGGCTTGAACTGCAGTCGACTTATTGTCTTGGGCTGTTTCAATTTTTGCCGGTTCTGCTCCTAGAATATGACCTATGTTGGCTCCACTAGAGTCCAGCATCTGACCATTTTGATCGACTGAAACAGTCATCATGCGTCCCGACATCGAAAGCGACCCTTTGGCTAGCGTGGTAGTGTCTTTATTGACTCTACCAACCAGTTTGCCTGTATCGTCAATGATATTGCCTGCACCATCTATGGTGACAGCTAGGGTAGTGCCAAGCAAGCTGGTTACTCCCACCGCAGCGGCTCCTGTTGCTGCAGCAGCGCCGCCGATTACAGCTGTGCCGACTTTTCCAGTGCCTTTCACTGTCTCAGCGGTAATGCTTGATGCTGCGCCCACGGTGGCACCGGCCGCGCCGGCTCCTGCCCCAACCACATGACCGACAGCCTTACCGGTGGCGGCAGCTGCGGCTTCGGCCCCGTGCACGGTGCCTTTGACGACGGCACCGGTGCCCTTAACCACGGCTTCGCCGCCTTTTACCACTACGGCACCTGTGTCTTTAACGAGAATTTCGCCGCCTTTAGCCGCCCCTTTCACTACCACTTCAGTGCCTTTGACGGCGTCCTTTACAAGAATCTCAGCTCCTTTGGCCGTGCCTTTCACCACCTTTTCGGTGGCGCCGACCACGCTTTTGACAGCGTTTGAGACCGGATTGTCCGCTTGAGCCGGCGGCGTGCTACTTAGGCAGAGCGGCAGCGAAAGTGCCGTCATGGCTGAAATAGTGAAAAGTTGATTCTTTAGTTTCATGTTGCCTCTATCTTTGCCTTAGCCTCTGCCTTAGCCTCTGAATATGCTCTTGCGGCGTACTTCGGGTTATTTTACCAAAATGCCGAGAACTTACTTGGCAAGCGGGGGCATAATCACGTCTTCTAAAACGTGCAGTTCGCCATTGGAGCACGGAATATTGCTCACCTTTAAAACTGCCTTATCTATATAAATGGTCCCACCGTCTCGGCGCACAGTGAATTTATGACCTTCTAGAGTCTGAATTTGTTGACCGTCTTTTAGGTCATCGGCTGTCAGTTTGCCTTTCACCACGTGGTAGCTGAGAACCTGCTTCAGCTTAGATTTATTTGCCCAGAGGGTGTCCTTTGTCTCTTGCGGCAATCTTTCGAAGGCTTTATCGATGGGCGCAAAGAGGGTGAAAGGTCCCGTGCCTCTTAGGGTGTTGTCCATGTCGTAAGCCTGGCTGAGACCGTCCAAAAGCGTGCCAAATCGTCCAACCTCGTTTTCCTTCAGAGTATTGACCAGATCGAGCGCCCGTCTTTCAAAACCTTCTTTGGGCTGATACTCTGTGGTCTTGCCGGCCAGTCTTTGTCTGCCTTTGCTGTCGTCTTTTTCAGCCTGAGACGGCAGTTGGCTGGCCAAAATTGTCAGAGCAACTGCGGCTAGAGTAATTGTTGTTTTGCTTGTCTTGCATTTATTCATTAATCTCACTCTCCATATTTCTTTCGGCAATTTCTTTCAATACTTCTTTTCTTTCTTGAACAAATTTTTTGTCACTTGGTGCTAATGCCAAAGAGCTTAGCTCATCGGCATTGACCCATAGCAAGGCCTGGTGCTCGTGCAACTTGGGCGTGCCCTCTACCTTTGTTAAGACAAAATCGACAATAAATGGTGATTGGGGATCTGCCACCGAATGCAGTGAGTCACCGCAGACAGTGACCTTTAGTGACAGCTCCTCCAAAAGTTCTCTTTTGGCTGCGGCAAAGTGATCCTCGCCGGTTTCTAGTTTGCCCCCGGGAAATTCCCAAAGTCCACCATGTCTCTTTCCGTCAGGTCTTTTGCAAAGCAAGTACTGCCCGCGGCGGCAAATCACGGCAGCGAGAACACGTATTACTGCTTGTGATTCGCTATTTATTTCGCGTGTCTCCTCATTGCCGTTTCTCGGTACTTTTGAGCGGCGCCTCGAACATCACCGCTTCTTAGTATTTTATCGATTGGTCGACAATCAGCCTCGGGGGCGACCGCTGCATGGGTGGCGCCAAAATATGTACGGTCGGTCATTATAGCTTTGCGATAATAGTTGGCCGCTGTTTTGTAGTCTTGTTTCTTTAGAGCCATGTCTCCGCATTTCATAAGCCCTATGTAAGAGCCGGAAGATGCCGCAGCATAGTAGAGTTTTTCGGCTTCGGCTGTATTTCCTCTTTCTTCTTGCAGTTTGGCAAGAGTAATTTCTGAGTCAACTTCTCCATCATCTGAGGCTCGTTTGTACCAGATCATGGCTTTGTCCATATCACCTACTTCATAGTGATAGAAATTGGCAAGGTCGACTTTCGATTGAGTTTCACCACTCAGCACTCGCTCCAAAAGGACAGCCTCTCTATCTTTTTTGCTAGAGCCGGAAATATCCATTTGATCGAGAGCCATTTTGGCCAGCTTGTTGCCTTGTTGCATCGAGCGCTCCAGCCAAAGCCGCGCCTCTTGCCTATTTGGTTTGCCTAGACAATCGGTCAGATAGATTTTGCCGACACGGAATTGCGCCTCACTATGACCCTGTTGTGCCGCCTTGATAAACCAATCGAAAGCCTCTTTCGATTCACCTTTGGTATTCTTTTTCGATATAAGGTCGGCTAGCTCGAATTGAGCATTGGCGTCGCCGGCTTTTGCCTTTTCGATGAGAATTTTAGGGATTTCAATTTTGACTTTACTGGCGAAAGCTAGTGAAGATCTGGCAAAGGGTGGGCTATAACTCAAGAGGAAGGAACATTGCGATGTCTTGGGTTCATAATACATAATGACAAAGTCGAAGGGCATTTGGCTTGAGCGCAGTTTGTCGCCGTGATAGATTTGCACATCTTTTGCCGGTTCGGCAAATTTGATCTCAAGCGAAGGAATCATTAATGTCAGGGCTCTTTCTTCTTCTTCCAGCTTGTCGACCTTGCTAAGCTTGAGGTTCTGCACACATCTTTCTAAATCGGCTTGAGCTATCTTGCAGACAAATGAGCCAAATTGTCCGACCTCATAATAGGCGTCGTTTTCGGCTTGGTAAGGCACCTTTAGGCAGCTTTCGAACTTTTTAGCGTTGTCTTTGAATGTTTCTGTCTCAAGCAGATCGAGAGGAGCATTGGTATTGCTTGTAGTAGCATTGAAAAGATTGACCACGACCACGATCAAGAGCAAAACTATAAGAGTGATTGGTATGGCTACTTTCATGAACCGACCGTTAACTAGTCAGCTTTGAAGCGCAAGAGTCTTAGTCCGTTTGCCAGCACAAGCAGCGTACTGCCTTCGTGTAGAACCACTGCTTCGCTAATCTGCACCAGTCCCAAGATAGAGGCTATAGCCAGTACGGCGCTGACACCAAGGGCGATTACCATATTTTGCTTTATAGTATTGGTGGCGGTGCGGGCTAGCTTAACGGCAAAAGGCAGTTTATTTAGTCCTTCGCTCATTAGTACTAGGTCTGCAGTCTCAAGTGCTACGTCTGAACCGGTACCGCCCATGGCGATGCCTACAGAGGCTGCAGCCAAGGCGGGAGCATCGTTTACACCGTCTCCGATCATGGCTACGTTCTCTTGTTTTGCCATTGTCTTTACCGCTGAAACTTTTTGGTCAGGCAAAAGTGGTGCTTTGACCTCATCCATGTTCAGCTCTTTGCCGATTGCTTTGGCGACAGTGCTGTTGTCGCCAGAGAGCATGATGTTTTTAGCAATACCTAGTTTCTTTAGCTCGCTCAAGACCTGCTTTGTTTCTGTGCGCACTGTATCGGCAACGCCAAGTACCCCGACGAAAGTTTCATTTTCTTTGACGACCATTATGGTCTGTCCTTTCTCTTCTAGCTCTTTCACAAGCTTGCTTACTTCTTCGGGAATGTTGCTGCCTTCAAAGAGAAGTAGGTTGCCCACCAAAATGGGAACGCCTTTTACCAAAGATTTTAGCCCTTTGCCGTGTATAGCCTCGCTGCTTTCGGCATTGTCGATAGAGAGTCCTTTCTCTTTGGCTGCTTCAACTATTGCCAGAGCTAGAGGGTGGGAAGAATGCGATTCGGCAGAAGCCGCTTTCTGGAGAATCTGGTCGGCGGACATTCCGTTCAAAGGTGTGATTGAAACTATCTTTGGTTTACCGACCGTCAGGGTGCCTGTCTTATCAAAGGCGATGGCTGAAACTTTTCCTAGGGCTTCCAGATAGGCGCCGCCCTTGATGAGCACTCCGCCTCGTGCTGCCCTCGTCACCGCAGCCAGTACCGCCGCCGGTGTGGCGATAGCGAGCGCGCAAGGTGAAGCCGCTACCAGCAAAGATATGCCGCGTAGAAGTGCTGTGCGGAAGTCAGTCTGCATCAGCATGAGGATAATTGTAAGAGCCGGTGCTGCCACTAATACCAGTGGCACAAACTTACGCTCCATTTTTTGCGCCAGTCTTTGAGTTGGGCTTTTCTGCGCCTCAGCTTCAGCTACCATGTCGATGATTCTAGCCAATACTGATTCGCCGCTGAGCTTGGTCACTTTTACTTCGATGGCGCCTTCGCTATTGATTGTGCCGGCATATATAGAATCACCGGGACCTTTAGCAACTGGAACTGATTCACCTGTAATAGTGGCTTCATCAAGCGATGTTCTGCCGCTCAAGATGGTACCGTCCAAAGGCACTCTGTCGCCCGGTCGTATGACTATGGTGTCGCTTCGCTTGACCGTTGTGACAAGCACTTCTTTAATTTCGTCTCCGACCTTGAGTCGGGCTTTTTCCGGTCTTAGTTTGCCTAATTCTTCAAGGGCTCGTCTTGCTTTGTCCATTGCTCTGTGTTCAAGACCATGGCCTAGGCTAAAGAGAAAGAGCAGGAAGGCACCTTCGAACCAGGCGCCGGTGAAGCCGGCTCCTACAGCGGCCAGCACCATCAGGGTCTCAATGTCGCACATACCTTGCTTGATTGAGTTAATTGCACCTCTAACCGGAAAGAAACCAGCCGCTACAAGTGCCATGATGCAAAATGTAGTAGGCACCGGAGCCGCAGCACCTTCCTTAATACCAAGGAAGAAACCTACGAAGAGCAGAACACCGGCTGCAACCACCAGTGGTATCTCAAGCATGGGGGCTAGTCCGCCGCCGTGAGAGTGAAAGGAGCAAGCATGACCTTTCTCTGGTTCTTCAAGGTCGAAGTTAAGGGCTTTGACCTTTGATTCGATTTGGCGTTTGCTGATTAATGTACTGTCGTACTCGACCACCAGTCTTTCTGATGCATAGGCAACACTGGCTTGCAGAACACCTTTGGCTCGATTGAGTGCATATTCAATCATGTAGGCACATTGAGCTGAGTCCATGCCTCTTACAAACCAAGTTCCTTGTCTATAGCGCTTGCTTACGTCTGCGCCCATGGTATTGGCAAGATGAAGTATTTGCGAAAGCTGGACTATATCTGGGTCGTAGTGAATGCATAGTTCGATGCGGTCAGAGTCTTTTCTGAGGTGCACATCGGAGATTCCTAGTTTCTCTTCCAGCAATTTCTCTAGTTTTTCAAATCGACCAATTTCGTCTGTCTCACCCGGCAAGATGAAGTCTAAATTGAATTGACAGGCTTTTCCGCCGCTTTCCGCTTCTCTGTGACCAACCCTTTCATCTTTCGGTTTTTCATGGTGGTGGTGGTGACCGCAGCCTCCAGGTCCGTGGCTATGGTCGTGTTCGTGATCGTGATCATGTCCGCTGGAGCTATGGTCGTGGTCGTGTTCGTGGCTATGATCATGTCCGCAGGAGCTGTGGTCGTGATCGTGTTCGTGATCGTGACCTTTGTCATGTCCATGATCTTGACCGCAGGATCCGTGATCATGCTCATGTCCGCAGCCAGCACCTTGCGCGACTGCGTTTTGAACGGTCACCTTTAGAAACTTGTTTTCTTGTTTGGATTCGTGTTCATGTCCATGATCGTGCCCGCAGGATTCATGTTCATGTTCATGTTCATGTTCGTGCTCGTGTTCATGTCCATGATCGTGACCGCAGGATCCATGTTCATGTTCATGTTCATGTTCATGTTCATGTTTATGTTCGTGTTCGTGTTCATGTCCATGATCGTGACCGCAGGATCCATGTTCATGTTCATGTTCGTGTTGATGTCCATGATCGTGACCGCAGGATCCATGTTCATGCTCGTGTTTATGCCCATGCCCATGATCGTGACCACAGGATCCGTGCTTATGTTCATGTTCATGCTCATGAGCCTCTGAATCTACTTTGGCTTTACCAAGTTGTATCGAGACCTTCAACTCTTTGCCTTTGGGCTCGACTTTTGCTTCATGAAAGTGCGAATCATGATCATGGTTATGTTCATGGTTATGTTCATGTTCATGCGCGTGGTTATGTTCATGTTCATGACCGTGATCATGACCGCAGCAGCCGCCATGCTCATGCTTGTGCTCATGATTGGTTTCTTTTTTCTCGTCGCTGCCCATGTTTGCTCGCTCTCAATTAGATGAAATGGGGGGCACGATTGTACCCCCTACTTGCACTATTAGTGTGAATGTCCGTGACCACCACTGTGTCCGCTGCCATAATTTTGCGGCGGCATCTGATGATCGTCGTCATCATCGTCGTCATGATGATCTTCTTCCGGTATCATCTGTTCAAATTTGGTGCCGCCCACCTCTAGGGTAAAGCTCTTGCAGCCTTCCGGCACATCAAACTCAAGCACAGCCGGAAGCCTGCTTTCGTAGCGCTTCAGCACAGTGCCTTTGTCGTCATAAATGACTCCACCCGATGCCACTGTCATGGTTTCGTCCACCAGCACCGCCACTAGTTCGGCCATTTCTTCCATGCGGTCGGCAATGCGATGGCACCAGAGGTGCCCGACGCCGGGATACTCTTCGTGGCAGATTTTTTCCATTTGCTCTTCGTCTACTTGGTCGCCGACGCCGACAAGTACAAAGTTTAGCTTGGGCAGGCGACCGCCGGCGATTTCTTTCGCCACTTGCTCTGAATAGGCTCTCACATCATTAGCATCATAAATTTGGCTATCGGTGATTATCACCGCCAAACCTCTTCGCGCCCCTAATTCGGTTTGCTTGCGAATGTAGGCGACATAATCTCGCAAGACCGGCAGCATTACGGTGCCTTTGCCGTAATACTGCGGTCCTGGAAATTTGTAAGATTGAGCTTGGGCGCCGGTCAAGTCGCCCACTACTTCTATTTGTGAGCCGTCGCCGGTGGCCCAATAGGCGACGCGCAAGACGCTGTCGCGATCCTTGTTTGCCAGATATTCAAGCATCCAGCGCATTTGCGGCTCGACCTGATTTTTCACGGGGCCGAGTTTTGCCAGAATGCCTCTTGGTCCGTACTCGTCTTCCATACTGGCTGAGCCGTCCATGTACAGAGCTACATCAAGCCCTTCCACGGTTGGGTCGTGCAGCAGAGTGGCGAGAACCCGACCATTCTTGTTGTGAACATCTGAAAATGGTTTCGAGATAACTTCATGCTTGTGAGCCATTTTGACCTCTATAAATAAAGAGAAAGGGTGCCGACAACCGGTCAAGCCTTTAGCGGCTTAGTGGTGATCGTCGTCGTCGTCATCGTCTTCCGGTATCGGTTGGGTGAATTTTTGACCATTTATCTCTAAAGTGAAACTCTTGGCTCCTTCCGGAATCTGGAATTCCAGTACAGCCGGCAGTCTCGATTCGTAGAGTTTGAGGACTTTGCCTTTGTCGTCGGTGATTTTGCCACCGCCGGCCACAGTCATCGATTCATCGACTAGAACCGCCACTAGTTCGGCAACTTCATTAATCTCCTCGGCAATACGGTGACACCACAGGTGTCCTATACCCGGATACTCCACGTGGCAAATCTCTTCCATTTGCTCTTCATTAACGCCCTGGCCAACGCCGACCAAAATGAAGTTGATTTTCGGAAGGGTGCCTTTATTGATTTCTTTGGCTATTTCATTGCAATAGCGTCTAACATCGTCTTCGTCGTGAATCTCGCCGTCGGTGACAAAAACGGCACAGCCGCGTCTGGCGCCCAAGTGCATTTGTTTGCGCAGATAGACAATATAATCTTTCAGCGCTGGAGCCAGGTTGGTAGATTTGCCCTGAAAGGTTGGTCCCGGGAATTTGTAAGATTGGACATCGACGCCCTTCAGTTCGCCCACCAGTTCAATATCTTTGCCATGGGGGCCGCATGCCCAGTAAGCTACTCGCAAGAGTCCGTTGCGGTCTTTTGTCGCTAGATACTCAAGCATCCACTGCACCTGGGGCTCGACATTGTTGGGCAGTTGTACTTCGTTTCGGCCAAAGAACCAGTCAATCAGGTTGTTGTATTTTTTCTTATAGGCATAATCGCCGCTCATACTTGCCGAGCCATCCATATAGATGGCCATGTCCAGCCCTTCCACTGTGGGATCATGCAGCAGAGTGGCTCGCACATGTCCGTGCTCGACATGCAGATCGGAAAACGGTTCTACTGGTCTTTCACTTTTGTGTCCCATTTCTTTGCCTCTATTTTGGTGGTTACTCGAAATCTTTCATCCAATCAGGTTTGGCTGAAGATTGTTGCTGGGTTTCCTTGATTTGAGGTTTTTCCTCGCTTCTTTCCTGTTTTTTATCGGTATCGGCTGCTGAAAAGTCTTCCATCCATCCCGGGGTCTGGGTTTTGGCGTTGTAAGGTGAGTATGAGGTATTGGAGCTGTAGCTAAATGTGCTGCCGCTGGGCTTCTTGCTCTCTTGCGGCGGCACTGCGGCGCCGGTGAGGCGCACCCAGCCGTCTTTATTGCTTTGATTGCTTGTACCCTGATGTTTATCAATAAAGTCGAGCATCCAACCGGCTGGTTTGTTCTGGCTTTGCGCTCTTGCCTGCTGCGGTCTCTGATTTTGAATCGGTTTATCGCTCAACTGCGGCGTTTTGATTTCGCGCGGGCTCAGAGCCGCTGTTCCTTTGGCGCGCATACGAACTTCGCGGGTGGCCGGCTTGCTCTTGTCTCGCATTATTCGGGTTCGTTCAGGCGGCCAGCCCGGCAGACTGTGCAAAACTTGCTCGGCTAGTTGCATAAACTGGGCGGTTTTGCCTTCTTGGGGCAATTCCAATTTGTCGGCTTTACCTGAACCGAAAACCGAATGGAGAAGCCCCTGGAAACCGCCCGAGGCATTTGGTTTTCTCACTGCGGTGTCGCCTTTAATGAGGTAACCCTGGGCTTCCAGTTCTTGTTCCATGGAAAGTCGGCTTGGTATGGGCAGCTTCATTCGCCTGAGCGGTAGTTTGATGTTTTCGCTTTCTAGGTCTTCCTTTATGGCGCTGATTATGTCAAAAAGGTACTGCTTAATGAGAATTTCATTACCGGCTCCATAAGACATCATATCTGGTGGCATGAGCGGGTAGGCGAATATTATACCGGCGCCTCTAATTGTCTCTTCGTCGCGATCTCCGGGCAGGGTCATATGATAGACGCTGTCTGAGCTGCCTGGTTCGGCACCCATGCCAGGGGCGGTAAATTTGTAGGGAAAGCCCTGCAGTAAGCCGCTTAATAGGTCTGCCCGGCTGACTGTCAGCTGCCCCTCTATAAAGTAGGGCGCTTGGCTATTTGGATAAGGACCATGCAAGGTACCATATAGATAAATCGGGTCGTTCAACCCCGGCGCGTTTGGGGCTTGTTCCATAAGTTGGACATTAAAGAGATAGAACTCAATAGCTTCAACCAGGCGATTGTTGCCGCCGCAGGCCACTTCGCTGAGGGCTAGTTGTGACTTAATGTCTTCGCTAAGAAAATTTATCTGGTCGCCTGCTATGGCATGCAAAATGCCTGAGGCATCTGTAGTGACCAGCCATTCTTGCTCTTGCAAATGCTTGCCGCCGGCAAAGAAGTTGTCGAGAGCATAGAGAGGAATAAAATTTTCAGGTTTAACCTGGATAGGCTGCTGGTCGGAGCGAGCGACGAAATATCTTGGCAGATTTAGCTGGCTCATGTGACTTGGCTTTTACCGATGGGGAAGAGGTAAGTCGGCTTGGCTGGCTGTTCTTGATAGAATTTTGCTAGTCTCGACACCTGAAAACAGGCAGTATACAGACCTTGACTAGTATTTACAACGTTTAATGTAGTTAGGAAACTAAGTGTTGAGCTTATTTTGCGCAAGTTCTACAACTTGAGCCGACTTACTGTTATAGTTTGATCCTTAAGGTCTGTTCCCCCGGAGGCGAATTTCGGTATGAGTTATGACGTCTACATTTTTGCGAAGTCCAGCAAAAAGGCGTTGACAAAAGAGGCTTTCACAAAATATTTCTCCGAAAGAGCCCATTATGAAGTGGAAGAGAACGACGCTTATTATCACAACCAGTTTACTGGTGTGCAGTTCTCCTTCTCTTTCTACGGCAGCGCTGAAGAAGATGTGAAATCCTTCGAGAAAGATGACCCGACTGCTCCACCTTATCCGCACATTGTTTTCTCTCTCAACTATCGTAGAGCGCCTTTCTTCTCTATCGAAGGCGAAATGGAGCTCAGCGCCTGCGTTAAGCATTTCGCTGCGGTTGTTCAAGATCCCCAGTACAGCGAAGATGCCAGCATGGAATACGATCCTGAAATCTTCATTTCAAACTGGAAGCAGTCTAACGAAATGGTTATTCGCCAGTTCCTGGCTAAAGCCGAAGTGGTTGATACCATGCCCACAGCTGCCCTTGAAAGTGATTGGCATTGGAACCGTGAATGCCCCAAACTGGCTAAGAAGTTTGAAGGTGTGCATGTTGCACCAGTGGTCTATGTTCGTTATCAAGGGCAAGTGCGCCGTGCTTGCCTCTGGACCGACGCCCAGCCTATCCTCATTCCTTTTGTTGATGGTGTGGTGGTCGTGCGTGACGAGATTAGAAAGCGCACTGAAGAGTCTCCTGAAGCCGAATCTGATATGGCCTATGTGCCCTTCAAGGACATCAGCTCGCTGCTCAAAGACTGCCCGCGCGGTCAAGCCCAAATTCAATACATCGAAGTCTCATACAAGCGTCCCTCGCGCTTTATTCAAGACTATTTGGGCAATAAACCAGCTGCCAATAAGAGCGATCTGAAAGTTCTTACTGTTGAGCAGATCTTGCCTAGAGAGACTGTAGGCGCTCGCTAGAGACTATTGTCCAACCGCAAAATTAAATGAGAAGCCGTCCAGTCAGGGCGGCTTCTCTGTTTCAGTGCCTCTTTTCTGTTGCAGTGCCGCTGGTCAGGCAAGGGCAGAGTATGAAGAGTAGAATGGTTTTATATGACCTCAATTCGCCAATGTCTTGAGCCGTTTCTTTCTACCGATGCCGGTGGTCGAATTGTCGTTGAAGGTTTTGATCATACCTGTCTTTATTTCATCAATAGAGCCGATGCCGAGCGACGCGCCCTCGGATATAGGCAAATAGAAGAGTTGCTTCTCTTGCGGTTTCTGTTGCTTGATGCGCCTCTGCCATTGGCTTCCATTATTGAGGGTGCTGCTATTGAGGGGGTTGATTTTGATCGTGAAATCTCTCTGGCTTTAGAACAAGTGAAAGAGAGAGAAGCCGATGAAGTTTCCCAATTGGTCCATCAAGAAAATCAAAATAGCCTTGTTTGGTATTTCACTGAATCTTTGGCTGAATGTTTGCTTGGGGCCAGAGGTTTGGGTGCAGGAAAAGCGCATTGCGGGCATCTTTTATTGGCTCTAATATCTTCTTCCAGTCTTGCGACTATAAATGTGATTGACCGCATTCTTAATCGGGGTGAGTTGTCCGCTCGGCTCTTTTCAAGATACTGCCAAGGGGCTGCTATGGAGCCAAGCCGGCTCTATGTCCGAGAGCTCAGTTGTCTCGATCCTCAGGCTTATGACTTTCATCCGACGCCTGCTTTGTCTGAAAGACTGAGCCCGGCTAGTCAAGCTTGTTTGACATATGCCGGTCGCATCGCAATGCAAAACGGTCATAGACAAGTCTCTTTCGAGCACATAATTGTTGCTTTGCTGAAAGATCCCAGTATTGCCATTTTGGCTACCTCGGCAAGTCCTATATTCTCGCTGAGTTATCGCGCTTATGGTGATGTCGAGTTCGACCAAGAGGCAATAGCTGTTATCGAAGCAATTGAGGCTGGCCGCGATTGTATTGAACCACCCGATATACTCTCAGCCTTGTGTCTTGACAGATTTAGCCAATATTTTCGCGCTTTGCCCAGTTTCTTGCGCTTCAAGAGTCTTGAACATCTGAAGCTCTATGCCAGCAGGTTGACAGATGAGTTGATTGATTGCGGGCTTGAACTTGGTGCTGCCGATTTCCATAACCCTAAATTTCCTCGATGTCATTTTTTGCTCACTCTACTTTCTGAACAGTCCCTAACTTTACTGAAAGAGGCATTCGACCTTAGACAAGCCGAAGAAGAGGTTGGAGATATTGATGATTTTCTGCTTGTGGCAATTTTACGCCATGGCAAACAAGAAGCCCGCCTGAGCATTTTGCTTGATGCACTTGGTTTAGGGAAAGACTCTTCGGACTTGATTGCTGCCCTCAGAAAGCAGAGAAGATGCCATTCTCTTTCTACTGAAGAGGCTGTAGCCGGGCAAGTCTTGGCAATTGCCGACGCACCGATTGGCTGGTTCGAGCTGATTTTTAGAGCCTATCTTGCTGCCCTTACCAGTGGTGCTTACTTTGCCTCGCCTGAGCACCTGCTTTATGCCATATTGTCTCGACCCGGCATAGTGACTGAAACAGTACTCTCGCGGCGAGGGCTCGATTTGGCTGCGGTCGCCTTTGTTGTGGCACTTGAGCGCTACATTCGCCTACCGGCACCTTATTCGCTTTGGCCGCGCCGGTGGTGGCAATACAAGCACTATAGCGAGCTTTTTGACCGCGGGCTCTCCTCATGTTTTGAAATTGCACCTGGAAGTACATCAGGTTTTGGCAATGATTCTCTCTTCTTCACCCTGCAACGCAATTATGAGTATCTTGCCGATGATTTGCGCCGCGCATCCAGTCTGCCTCAAGCTTCGGTAGAGCGAGTATTAGCCTCTTTCCCTAATCCGGACCTTGCCGAGGAACTGCCTGGAACAATAGGAGGACCTTCCAGAGCCCTTTGCCGCAATATAGATCGCGCTCTAGCCTTTGTCAAAGACGATAAGATTCTTGATCCGCGCTTTCTTTTCTGGGCTCTACTGTCAGATACTGTGCCCGGTCAAGTGGCTGAACGATGCGCCAAAATCGGTGTCAATAACTGGGTCTTATCTCATCAACTATTAAATTGTCTGATCAATTATTGAACTACTTTTCTTGAAAGCTGACTTTGGTTTTTATATCAAACTCATAAGACGAGCCTGACCATTTTGGCATGTGTGGAAAGCCTGAAGCATCGGTGATCCAAACTGCACAGTTTTGGAAGGAAGAATTGTTGATTACATAATTTGCCGGAATATCAAAACAATCAGGTCTGCTTGGATCTACTTCAACCCAGCCAATATTGGGGAAACAAACCTCATTCCAGGTGTGATAGTAAGAGTAGCTTTCGGGGCTCTTGCCCATCGAGTTCAAGACGGAGCGGTCTGCTAGAAATAGACCCCAAGCGCTGCGGTATGGTACGCCTTGCGCTTGGCAGAGTTGTTTGAAAATATTGGCGGAATGTCCGCAATGACCTTTTTTAGCCCTAAGAATGGCGCGGGTATCGGTGGCGCCAAAGCTGACCGAGTCATCGTATTCTATGTTCTGCTTGAGCCAATCACTGATATTGCGCACATAAGTTATGGGCGAGTCGCTCTTTAGTTGTTGCGACAGAATTTGCAGTTCGGGCAAGACAGGTTGCAGTTTATCGGCTTTGCTAAAGTCGCTTTTTTTATAGTCGTGAAAGCTGCATCTGAGATTATCTGGGCTAAAGTGCCGCGGCGCAGAAAAGACTTCAAAGTCGGTTTTGAAATTTAGGGCAGTGCCTGCTTGAAAAGGCCGGTTCTCTTCAAAATAAATGTGTCCGCTTCTTTGGTCGGCTTCAGCTTCAAATTTGCCGTTTCGCGGTTCGAAGTTGTAAGAGGTTGCGCCAGGCAGGCGATTGGTTCGGCTCCAAGGCGTCAACACAGGTAGGGCATGCCAGACTCTGATCTGTCTTGGTAAAGGCTGTCTGGCACTGTTATTCATCGTGGTTTCGATGTGCACTTGAAAGCGACTGGCTTGTCCTATTTCTACGCCCCGTGGCAAGCTGGGAAGCGATGATTGAGCAATAGATTGAGCTGCTGCAAGTGTTGCAAGCAGAGTCGATAACATTGACAGCAAGCTTAATCTGGTTAGTCTGGTCATTTTAAGTGTTCTGGAAAGTTTGTTGATTTCTGGTAGCGGTTACTTTAGCAGAGCCCCAGCAAATTAAGCCAAAATTGAAGCAAAAGTGCTTGAATCTAAGTATGGAAAAGCCGCTGCTCATTCTTGATTTAGACGAAACTTTGATAAGAGGGCAGGAAAGCCCATTGTCAGAGGGGGAGCCGCATGACATGCTGCTTGGCCCCTATTTTGTCTATTTTCGTCCGCATGCTCGCTCTTTCTTGGCAGCTATGGGCGAGCACTTTCGCCTTGGCTTCTGGTCTTCGGCCACCTTGTCTTATGTCGGTCCTATTTGCCGGCAACTAATGAAAGGACAGCCTGAGCCGCTCTTTGTCTGGGGGAGAGAGCGTTGCACCGAGCGCTTTGACCACTTTAAGCGTGAGACTTACTATGCAAAAGATCTGCGCCATATCGAAAAGAACGGCATCAGTCTAGCTAGAGTGCTGATTGTCGATGATGAATTGCGCAAAGTGAACCGTCATTACGGTAATGCTTTGATTGTTCGGCCTTTTTTGGGCGATGCCGCCGACGATGAATTACCAAAGCTTGAGAGCTTTCTGCGTTCGGTCAGTCAGCTAGAAGATCTGCGCCGGGTGGAAAAAAGCAAATGGTCCGCCGGTCTTTAGAACTGTCCTAAATATTTTGTCTTTAGAACTTTTCTTTAGCTCTTGCCTTTAGATTTTGACGCCGCACTTATACACAGTGGTTTCGCTGTGTCCATCGCTATACAAGTTGGTCACTTTTTCCAGGTCGCCGCTGAAGTCTTCCACTGTGGTCTTGATCAAACCAGGGATGGGCGAGGTGGAAAGAATGGTTGTCTCTCTTGATATGAGCTTGCCCTGCTTAGGTCTTTCAGTGGTAATGCTGCCGAAAGAGCCGGTTACCTTTTCTATTGAACCTTTGGCTGTGATGAGTAGGCTGACTCTTTCGCCTTTGCTGTCGGCTCTGCCAAGCCCTTTGCTGGTGAGAACCCTTTCTGCCTGCAAGATTTCGTCCATGGCAGTGGTCTTCACTTCGCTGTCGTTCAGCGAAGGTGCCGCTTGGGCCTGCATTTGACTAGAGCAGAAAAGTGCCATGACGGCCAATATGATAGGCGCCTTTGACATCTTGAAGAGCCTAAGCCCATTGACCTTTTCACTTTTGCTGGCAAACACAGACATTTTCTTTCCTCCGTTGTGCTCAGCTCAACCGAGAACTGACTTTATTTAGAGAGAACTGAGCAGAACTTAATCTGCTCTTTCTAGTAGAATGCCTTTAGGAGGTCGTATGAGTCTTGGACTTTATTTGAAGGGGCGTTTTTCAGGCAAGGGCGTTAATTCTGAAAAGGTGTCTGCGGTGTTCGACCGCGCCACATTGGAAGAGTTTGAACGCTGGATCTCTAATGTTGCCTTTGACGAATTGGAATGGTCCCAGTGGACCGAAGATGATGATGGCAACCCTTGTTTGATGCTCTTGCTGCATCCTGGGGCTGAACCGATAATGCTCTCCCCTTTGTCTGAAGACGAGCTTTTGGTGGCTGCCGCCACTTCTTCAGCTGGACCGGGCTATCATATTTTTATCTGTGATCTTTTAAGAAAACTGGCTCAGTGCTTTGGTCTCGACTGGTATTCGGAAGAAGAAGCAGAAGCGTTGGATGAAACCGGCTTTTTTGAAACCGGTGATAAAGAGCGGCTTTATGAAGAGTTTAATCGCTGGATGGGGGCACTCAGTAAGCGAGTCTCTGAATTGTCCCGGGAAGGGGCTAAGTTTCATCTGGCTATGCCTTTTGATGGGCATCAGTTTGATGTCAGTGAACCTATTTTGACCCAGCTTGGTCCACGCGACATGCACTGGTTGCAAGCCGTTACCCGTGAACCTTCTCTCGGTCGCGATATCTTTCCTTGGTGGGAGGATGGTCATGGCGCCGAGTATCATCTAGGTCGGGCGCTTTGTTATATGTGGAACGCCATGAGATGGCGCGAGCCTCTTACCGAAAGCGAAGCCGAGCTGAATGAGACAGTCTTGCGGCACCTCGATTCGGCTTACAATCTCGATCCTGACTTAGAATTTCCCTGGCGGGAATGGGCGCAGATTATTGCCTATTCGGGCAGCGATTGCGAAATGTCTGCCTTTATAGAAGAAAAAGCCGATCAGAGCGACTTTCGCGAGGCAAGGCTTAGTCTGGTCGGCTACCGGCGTTATGATGTGCGTAAAAATTTAGGCGGCGGTTGGTCGATTGCCATACCCGGCACCTTTGTAGAAGAGCTGGAAGAAGGGCAGACATTTTTGGCTTATGATGAGACACGCAATGTGCGCGTCACCTGTATGTCGGCTACTGATGCCGCCGGTCAGCCGCTTGATGCCGAAGAAATACTGCGCAAAATCAAGGTCATCGATGATCCGGTGCGTTATGAACGCAACGGCATCTTTGGGCGAGCTTTCTTTGAAAAGATTACCGAAGAGGACGCCGAATTTTGGATGCTTAGAGGCGTTGCTTCGGCGGAAGGTACATTTGCCCAAGTGACCATCTGTTTCGAGGAAGAAGACGACCAGACCTGGGCTCTTTCTATAATTAGATCTCTAGATCACCGGGTGAGCCACCAAAGATAGTGGCTCAAAATATGGTGGCTCAAAAGATAGTGGCTTATTCTAAGACAATGCGTCCGGAAATATGAAAATTACCGGCGACAACTCCGCCTGCCACCATTGGTATCTCTAAGATGGCGGCATCGACACAGACGTCGAATTGGGCGGCACCGGCTTGCACCAGCGCCCATTGAAAATAATAGTGAGTGTAGGGATTTTCAAAGACCTGAGTCTGCAAAACTTCGGCGCATATATAGGCGTCGGGCAGATAGGCCGGTGTGGCGGCACCGGTGGTACCGGCGGTCATGACACTGCCGATTGGACAAACCTTGTTGGCATACTCGCGGTATTCTTCTTTGCTGTTGAAGATGCTTATGTCTTTGGCGGCTGCAGTTAGCTGCACTGTGGTGACACAGGGCACTTCCATAAAATTGCAGTAGGCATAATCAGGACACTCAAAAATAATTGTATAGTCGCCGGGCAGACCGCCTAAGCCGGGTGTGTTGGAATTGGGATTGACCCAGGCCAGATAGCGCCCGTCCAGGGGGCGATTATTATACTTGAGCCTTTGTGAAAGCAAGACTTTGGTGCGCGAGTCACCGTCATAGTGGGGGCAAATTGAATAAGGGCGGTTCTCTTCGTCTAGTTTTGCCCATAGTTGCGAGCGGGTGCCGGTCTTGAGCACCATGTAATAACCTAGAGCGGTACCTACGCGCTCGCCTCTCTCGGCGACGGTACCGGCTAGTTGCTGGGCCTCTTCCGGGCTGAATATTTTGAAGCCGACGCTGGCAAGAGGAGTCGTCATGATGTCAATCCTCAAGTTGTTTCCCTGTCTTGGCAGATTACCACATATTAGATCGCTATTCTGCTTGCTTCTGCCTGCCCTCTTATATTAATCTTTTACTGTGCAAAGCTTTCAAGAGTAATAAGAATCAAGCGGGAGTCGTCAGTGTCTCATCGAAAGACAATACGCAAATCTATTCGGACCACGATGACCATACCGTATATGGTGGCAGGCGTCGGACCCGAGTCTTTGACCTTTGATCCGGACGCGGCGCAAACAGAAATAAGCTTGATTTGTTATGACGGTGAGCGCCTCTTAGAAGAGCATCGGGTCGAGATAACCAGGGTGGTTTCTCAGCTTGAGAAATGGCCGGTGGTTTGGATAAATGTCGAGGGGCTGGCTAGCGACAAGAAAATTAAGTGGCTGGGCGATTTATTCAAAATTCACCCGCTTGCTCTAGAAGATATTGTTACCGTGCATCAACGGGCTAAGTTTGAAACTTACGATGACTGCTGCTTTTTCATTGCCCATATGATGGAAGCCAAAGATGAGCTGAAACAGGAGCAGGTCAGCCTTTATTTCAACAATAAGTTTGTCATCACCTTTCAGGAAGGTCCAATCGATGCCACCAAGCCGGTGCTTGAGCGCATTAGAAAAGGACAGGGACGCATGCGCTCTGCCGGTGCCGACTATCTTGCCTATGCCATTATAGATAGTGTCATCGACTGTTATTATCCAATTTTGGAGTATTTTGGCGAGAAGCTCGAAAATATGGAAGACGAGATTCTTGATGCCCCAAGCAAACGTACGGTCACCAGGCTGCATTCAATTAAACGTGAACTTTTGGCTATGCGTCGCGCCCTTTTCCCGCTTAGAGAAGCCCTCAGCTCGATGCTGCGCAATAGTCCCGATTATTTCACCGCCGATACGCTTTTGCATTTACGCGATAGCCACGATCATGTGGTGCAGATTGCCGACTTTATCGATACATACCGCGAACTTTGTTCCGACTTGATGGATGTTTATCTGTCCACCACCTCTAATCGTCTATCAGAGGTGATGAAAGTACTAACCGTGATCACCACTGTTTGTGCGCCACCCACCCTTGTGGCCGGCATCTACGGTATGAACTTCAATCCCGAATCATCACCCTATAACATGCCTGAGTTGAACTGGTTTTATGGTTATCCTATAGCCATAGTGCTTATGGTTTCGCTTTCGGCGGCCCTTTTTATGTTTATCCTAAAGCCGCTCAAACGGCTGGAGAGCGGCGATTCGCCTAAAGCTGCGGCTCCGGCTCCGTCTTCCGCTAATTCCAGCCAATCGTGACTAAGTCTATCGACTTGAGTGTCGACGGTGCTCTTTTCGACAAGAAAAAACAGTATCGTTATTTGTTATGGCGCAATTTTAAAGAGTTCGAGCATGATAATTTCTTGTCTATCGTCATGCTTAATCCTTCTTTGGCTGATGCCACCGCCGATGACCCCACTATCGCCAGTTGTCGACGCCTGGCCATAGCCAACGGCTATGATGGTTTTGTGGTGACAAATCTTTTCGCCTATGTCACGCCCTATCCGCAGTTGCTCAGGCAAGCGCGGGACCCTATCGGGCGGCTTTGGGGCAGAAAGAATGACTTTTATTTGCAGTTCAGCCAGACGGTCTCCAGGCATACTTTGTTGGCTTGGGGTAATGACGCCCTTTTCTGTCCCGAGCGCATTGCCCAAGTATTGGCAAATATTGATCCCGCTCGTTGTCTTATCATCGACATGACGGCAAGAGGCACGCCCAGGCATCCCCTATATGTCAGGTCGGGCACCAAGCTCAAGAAAGCTCCGGCAATTCTATTTCAATTGCCTACTTAGTCTGAAAGTTTCCAGTAGCGCAGAGTATAGTCATTGCTGCCGGTTAAGGCTTTCTTGCCGTCTTTAGTGAAAGCCAGGCTCCACATGCCGAAACTGTTCATGGTATAGCAGTTTAGTTCGTTGCCTTCGGTCGACCAGCGTCTAAAGGTTTTATCGAGACTGCCGCTCACTATATTGCCGTCATCGCAAAATGCGGCATTCACTATCCAGTCGCCGTGTCCAACTAGTTTTTTAGTTTCGGCGCCGCTTGCCACATCCCAGAGTCTCAAAGACAAATCGCGGCTGGCTGAAAGCAGGGTCTTGCCGTCGCCTTTTACATCGAGGGCGGTGATATCGCCTTTATGCCCCGACAGTTGTCTGACTTGGCTGCCGTCCTTAAGCTTCCACTGGGTGATTTGTCTATCGCTGGCGCCAGAAAATAAATAAGCACCGTCGGGGGTGAAGGCTAGACAGCGTATGGTCGTTGGTCTGCCGGTCAGTACCGTGACTGTCTTGCCGCTCTCGACATCCCATATATGAATAGTACCGTCATAGTCGGCCGAGGCTATTTGCTTGCCGCCCGGCGCCCAAGTGACTGCGGTTATGAAATTGGCATGACCTTTCAAAGTCTTTTCGCAGGACCCTGTTTCCAGGTTCCAAATTTTGAGAGTCTTGTCGATGCTGCCCGAGACAACTTTAGTGGCATCTGGTGAAAAGGCGACACTATTGACGTTGTCTTCGTGACCGTCCAGTCTTTTGATTTCTTTGCCGGTGGTGAGGTCCCAGTATCTCACTGTGTCATCATCACTGCCCGAAATGGCTTTGCTGCCGTCGGGGCTAAATGCAATTGACTTGCACCAGCTAATGTGTCCGCTTAGTTTTGCCAGCTCTTCCGCCTTTTGGCTGGCAGTTTCTTTGGCTTCGCCGGCGATACCAGGCTCGCTATTGGTGCCGGTTTTTTCTTTGGCTTCACCGGCGATACCAGACTCACTATTGGTGCCGGTCTTCTCTTTGTCTTTTTCAGGCTCGGCAGCAGTAGGCGTATCAGAGCTTTTATCAGAACTCTTATCAGAAGTCTTATCTGTTTCTTTGGTTGAGGGCTTGACCTCGTCAGCTTCGCCGCCGGCTTTTGCAGCATCTAACTTGGTCTTCTGGTCTTTCACTTCGCTGATTTCTAGACTGGTGCCCTGGGCTAAAACTGCATTGGTGGCAGGACCAAGGGCCAGTGTAATTAGGGCGAGAGCTAAAGTGAAGGCGGTGGGCTTGTTTTTTTGAGAGGTGCTCATGGACGTTCTTTCATTATCTTGTTTGATTGACGGCTTTGGAGGCGGGTCCCTCTTTAGAGACCGGTCCGTCTTTAGAGAGAGTTTCTTTAGCGGCAATTATATTGGCTTTGCCTTTCAGATCGGCTTCTTTGATCATCGCTTCCACCAGTCCGACAAAGAGTGGATGGGCTTGGTCTGGACGGCTCTTCAGTTCGGGGTGGAACTGACAAGCGACAAAGTAGGGATGACCGGGAAGTTCGATCATTTCTACCAATCTTTCGTCAGGCGAAAGACCAGAGAAGACTAGACCCTTTTTAGCCAGGTCTTCTCTGAGGTCGTTGTTTACTTCATAGCGATGTCTGTGTCTTTCCGAAATTTCGGTTTGACCATAGACTTTCGCTGCTATACTGCCGGCCTTGAGCAGGCAAGGATAACGTCCCAGTCTCATGGTGCCGCCTTTGTGGGTGACACTATGTTGGTCTGGCATCAAATCGATAACAGGGAAGGGGCTGGCGGCATCGAATTCGGTGGAATGGGCATTGGGCATCTCAGCTACATTACGGGCAAATTCGATTACTGCAATTTGCATACCCAGGCAAAGACCGAGGAAAGGAATATTGTTTTTGCGGGCATAGCCGGCGGCGGCGATTTTGCCTTCTATGCCGCGGTCGCCGAAGCCTCCCGGCACCAAGATTCCGTCTACATCAGCGAGATAAGTTTCGGCGTTGTGTTTCTCGATGTCTTCAGAGAGCACCCATTTGATATTGACCTGGGTGGAGAGTTTGGCGCCGGCATGCTTCAGTGATTCAACCACAGATAGATAGGCATCTGAGAGCATGACATATTTGCCTACGATGGCTACCGTCACTTGTTTTTCCGGATGCTTGACTCTTTCGACAAGGTCTTGCCAGGCGGCTAGATCTGGTTCGGTGTTAGGCAGTCTTAGTTTTTCCAGCACTCTTTCCGCCAGACCTTCTTGTTCCAAGTTAAGAGGTACTTCGTAAAGATGCTGTACATCACGACATTGAATAACGCAGTTTGGATCTACGTCGCAAAAGAGTGAAAGTTTTTCTCTAATGGAAGTGCCCAGATTTTTCTCGGTACGGCAAGCCAAAATGTCGGGTTGGATACCGCGGCTTCTCAGTGTGTCGACCGAATGTTGAGTTGGTTTGGTCTTTAGCTCGCTGGTGGTTTTGAGGTTGGGAATCATGGTGACGTGTATATAGCAGCAATTGTCTCTGCCTACGTCTTTGCGCATTTGTCTGATCGCTTCTAAAAAGATGAGGCTCTCGATATCGCCCACCGTTCCGCCGACTTCGACAATAACAACGTGGGCTTTTGAAGCAAGGGCGCCTTTGCGCAGAAAGTTTTTGATTTCGTTGGTGACATGGGGAATCATCTGCACTGTGCCGCCCAGATAATCGCCTTTGCGTTCTTTCTCCAAGACGCTCTTATAGATGGCACCGGCGGTGATATTGTTCATCCGTCCGAGGTTGACATTGATAAAGCGCTCATAGTGACCAAGGTCGAGGTCGGTTTCGGCACCATCTTCAGTGACGAATACTTCGCCGTGTTGATAGGGGCTCATTGTGCCCGGGTCTACGTTGAGGTAAGGGTCTAGCTTGACGATACTGGCGGTCAAGCCGCGAGCTCGCAAAAGTCTACCCAGAGAGGCGGCCAGTATGCCTTTACCCAGAGATGAAACTACACCTCCCGTGACAAACACAAATCTGGTGTTCATAATGCCTCCTTTTTAAATGCTGTGTTCCAATTTCGGGGGGTGAGAGCTACACCGTCTCGGCGCTCCCATCGACAATTTAAATTTGCATTCATACTTTCTATTCCCCTATCTTCGGCACTTTGAAAAAGTTGCCGTCTTTGACCGGGGCGCAGGCCATAAGCTCTTCTCGGCTGAAAGCCCTGACTACTTGGTCGGGTCTGAGGGCATTGGCGGCACTTATGGGGTGCGACATAGGCTCCACCCCTTCAGTATCGATGCCTTTGAGCTCGTCGAAGAATTCGATAATGCGTGACAGTTCTTCCGAATGCTTGCGGCATTCTTCATCGGTTAGGCTCAGCCTGGCAAGCTTGGCCACATGTTTTACATCATCAATAGATATCATTACTGAATTTTCGCACTTACTTTTCTGACTTTTCGGTCGCGTTCTTAGATCTTATTTCAAAACTTCTGGTATTCTCGCAGAAAGAACCTCGGGTGTGAACAGTGATCTTAGACTTAGTTATCCTCGTTTTTACTCTTATATTCATCGTCTTTTGTTCTGAGCTCTTTACAAACGGCATAGAGTGGCTGGGTCAGCGTTTGCAGCTTAGCGAAGGGGTAGTGGGATCGGTCTTGGCGGCTGTGGGAACGGCTCTACCGGAGACCCTCATTCCTGTGGTCGCTCTCATCTTTTTTGGCAAGCAACACGGGGCCGAGGTCGGCATCGGAGCTATAGCCGGTGCCCCTTTCATGCTCTCTACGCTCACTTTCGGGCTTTGCGGCATCAGCTGTTTGCTCTTTACTCGCTCTGGTCGGCGCAAGCCTGGGCTGGAAATTAAAAAGGGTGTAATCAAGAGGGATTTGCGATTTTTTATCGCCGCTTACATTTTGGCCATGGCTGCTTCTTTTCTGCCGGCTCAGGGCTATTGGCGCCCCGCTATGGCTGTTCTTTTGGTGCTTATTTATCCCTTTTATTTGTGGAAGTCTTTTGCCCATGAGGGCGAGGTCGGTGAAGAGCCTGAGAGTCTTTATTTGGACCGCCTGCTCAAACTTGGTTCAAAGCGCTTGCGCCTGATTGTGCCCCAGATTGTGCTTGGTTTACTTGGTATATCCACCGGTGCTTATTTCTTTGTCGAGACCATACAAAATCTTTCAGACGACTTTCATATTCCGCCGCTTGTCCTTTCGCTGATTATTTGTCCTGTGGCTACAGAATTGCCCGAGAAAATCAATTCAGTGCTTTGGCTGCGTTCCAACAAAGACACTCTCGCCCTTGGTAATGTGAGCGGCGCTCTTGTGTTTCAGAGCTGTTTTCCTGTCGCTTTCGGCGTCGCCTTTACCGCCTGGCAGTTAGATACCGGCACCTTGCTTTCAGGTGCGGTGGCCATAACTGCTGCTACTTTCTATTTGCTTATGCTCAAATTTTCCAGGCTGCAACCCTGGCATCTGGCCATCGGCTCAATTGCTTATGCAATCACAATTGCCGCCATTATTCATCTTGATTTGACTTAGCCTGCTCTGATCTAGTCTGATCTGATTTAGGCTTTATGTAAGCCAAATAGCCTTGTTTGCCCGGCGGCGGATAGTAAAAGTCTAGAATTTCTTTGATTGTCGCCGCCACAGGTATGGCAATTAGCATACCGAGGGCGCCGGCCATGACTTCGCCACACAAAACGGCAAATATAATGGCTAGCGGGTGCAGTTCTACGGCGTGTCCGATGAAGCGCGGCACAACCACATAGTCTTCCACCAGGCGGGCGATCCAATAGCCCAGAATAATAAATATAGCCACTGCCACGCCCTGCTGCGACACACCTACTATGGTGGCAATAGTTATGGCAAAGAAAGGTCCAAGCACCGGGATAATCTCTAGAAAGCCGCTGAGAATGGCTATTGGACCAGCATATTTGATATTGAGCCAGAAGTGCAAAATGCCGTAAGCGACGCCGGACATGAGGACAATCAGAAAGAGTTGGCCTCTGACATATTTGCTCAGCATGACGTTTACCTGCGAAGAGAGAATCTTCACTGCTTCATGCTGTTCTTCGGGCAGGAAACGCAGACAGAACTGTCCGACGGAGCGGCTGTCGATCAATAGATAAATTGATGACACCACGCAGACCAGAACAGACAAAAGACTTTTAGATAAGAGTCCGCCCAGATGCACTATTTCTTCAGGAGAGCCGATGTTTTGCTCTAGGCTTGCCGTCAGTTCTTCGGCGGTTTTCTCAACATCGAGCTGCCACTGGAAGCTGTCTGAAATTTGTTTGATCAGACTTGTGATTATGTCTTTGCGCTGGGCTGCCAGGGCTGAGAACTGTTCCAAAATCGAGCCGCCAAACCAGGCGCTGGCGCCAATAATCAGAGCCAGGGCGCCAATATAAATGATCGCCACTGAAAGACCAGGTCGTATCTTGAATGTGCTGCTTACTTGGTTGACCAAGGGTAAGAGCAGATAAGCGATGATCCCGCCCACGATGAAGGGCGGGAAGACTTCGCGAATTAGATAGAGAAACCAGAATATAAGTAGGACAAAGAGCCACTTGAACATGGTTTTTGTGTAGCCTTTCTTAGTGACAAACTATAAATTAGCAGACTACAGCAGGCTTCTTGCCAAAGTCGCTCAACTTAGTCATTTTTGCTGCCACAAGTTTGCTCAAGAGCCAAGAGGGTCTGAATCTTTCAGCATCTACTTTGGTATAAGCCTTAAGTTCATCGAGGCAGAAAGGCAGACCCTTCGAGTCAGCCAATTCCACCAGACCTTTTTTGAAGCCGCAGCCGTTAGCCATGGCTAAATCGATGTCTTTGACATCGACCACGCCTTCCTGCAGGCAATAAATTGCTTCATTGAGCATAGGCAGAATAATTCTCAAGCCGTCGAATTTTTCGGCTTTGGGCAAGGTTTTCTCTTTGTTGGCTTCGGCCACCAGTTCAGCCACTTTGGCATTGACCACTTTGGCTTCGCCTTTAGCTGGTACGCCTTTGTCGTGCATAAAGAAACCGGCACCTGTTTTTTGACCAAGTTGTTTAGCCTTGACCATTTTGGCAAGCAAAGGTGAAGGGGCAAAGCGCTCGCCGTACTGCTCATAGAGAAATTGAGTGACATGGGCGCAGACATCGATACCGGTCATATCAAAGAGGGCAAAGGGTCCCATGGGCAGACCGTGTTCGACTGCTTTGGCATCAATTTCTTCGATTGTGGCGCTGCCTTCTTGCAGCACATAAAGAGCTTCATTCATATAAGTGAAGAGCACGCGATTGACCAAAAAGCCGGGGCATTCTTCTACTTTCACCGGGGTCTTTTGCATTTCACGGCAAAGATCCATGGCTGTCTTCACTGTTTCTTCCGAAGTGTGCACGCCGGGTATGACCTCTACCAGTTTCATAAACTGGGCGGGATTGAAGAAGTGCATGCCCAGCACTTTATCGGGGCGCGAGGTGGCGGCGGCAATCTCAGAGACCGACAGTGCCGAAGTATTGGTGGCGAGGATGGCTTTTTTAGGACAGATGGCGTCGAGGGTCTTGAATATGTCCAGCTTTACTGAAATCTCTTCGAAAGCAGCTTCGATGACCAGGTCGACATTCTTGAAATCATCATAAGAGGTGCTGCCTTTGACAAGACCGAACAACTTATCGGCTTCTTCTTGAGAATTGAGACCCTTTTTGACACGGGAATCGTACATTCTTTTTATATTGCCAAGACCACGATCTACGGCGGCTTGTTCGACATCTTTCAAAAGAACTTCGATGCCGCATTGACTCAAAACACAAGCTATACCGCTGCCCATGGCGCCGGCGCCTACGACTGCTGCTCTAACGACTTTCATTTTTAAAAGCCTCGCTGGTAAAAAACGGAAATTTGGCGCTATGCTAGCATCTTTGTTTGATTGCCCGCCAAATCGTAAGGAATTAGTATATGTCGCTGTTGACAACGCTGATGCGCCGCACCACTGATGCTGATTTCGGCTCGGCCGCCGATACACCTAAACATCTAGGTTGGCTTATGCTCACCGCCCTAGGTATCGGTGCCACGATTGGTGCAGGTATTTTCGCCATGCCCGGCATCATAGCCGGCAAGGCTGGTCCGGCAGGCATTTTGTCTTTTGTAATCACCGGCATAGTGATACTTATTGTCGCTATTTGCTATGAACGCTTTTCGGTGAAAGTGCCTCATGGTGTTTCGGCTTACAGTTATGTCTATTATTCAATCGGCGAAGTGATGGCTTGGATTGTCGCTTTTGGCCTCTTCCTCGAATATAGTTTCGGTGCCTCGGCTGTATCTATCGCCTGGGGTGAGTATCTAAAAAATGCCACCAACCTTAAGATAGATCCTTTTTGGTGTGGACCGGTTATCGACCATACCGGACAGTTTCATTTCGGGGTCAATATCATTGCCATAGGCGTTATTTTTCTGGTATCGACAATTTTGCTTTTGGGCGGTGTCTCAAAGTCGGCCAAGCTCAATTTCTTTCTTGTCATTCTCAAGATGACACTACTGGTGGTTTTTCTTGGTTTTGGTTTGCGCCATGTCAATCCCGCCAACTGGTTTCCTTTTATGCCCCATGGCTTTGAAGGCGTGCTGAAAGGGGCTGCCACTGCTGTTTTCCCCTATGTCGGTTTTGACGCCCTCTATACTTTTGCCCGTGAATCAAAGAGTTTGAAAGACACCCGCTTAGCCACCTATTGGTGTGTCGGTATAGTGGCTTTCCTTTATATATCGGTGATGGCGGTCGCCACCGGTCTTGCCCCCTGTTATATCGACGGCAAGCCCAATGAGCTCTTTGTCGGCACCGAAGCAGCTGCCCCTCTAGCCAAGCTTTTAGCCAGTGTCGGAGAAGGATGGACTTCGCAGTTTATTTCATTTGGTGCGGTGCTTGGTATTTTTAACGTGCTGCTCGTCTTTTGTATGGGTGGACCGCGCATCTTCAAAAATATGGCTGAAGATGGTCTATTGCCACCTGTTTTTCAGAAGACCACAAAAGGCAATCCGGTGCTCGGTATCATCCTTAATGGTTTGATTGTGGCTGGTATCGCCGGTTTTGTTCCCTTCGGCAGCATCGCCGATATGATGGTGCTTGGTACCCTGGTGGCCTTTGTGCTGGTCTGTATCGGTGCTTTGCGACTGAAGCTGGTGCACCCTCTTTTGGCTATCGCCGGTGCGGTAGGTTGTTCTATTTTGGCTTGCAATCTCGAACCTATGGTGCTCAAGGTCTATAGCGTGACTTTGCCGGTTGGACTTCTCATTTATTTTGTCTACGGCTTCAAACACAGCAAGCTTGGAAAAGCCCGGGCTATGAGGGCCCAGGAGCCTGTCGAGACTAGTTCGCACTAGGGCTTGCGCTTAGATATTTGCCCGGGCTTTACTTTCGTATTTCCCCCAGGCTTGACCCTCTTTTGCCATTTTTGCCGCTAAGAATAGGGCTATCGGTGAACTATTTGTTTAGTCACCAGTAGAAAGTAATCGAGGCATTTATGGAACTGAGCGTGCGCGGTGAAAGGCTTTCAGCCAAACTTAGAGCAGGTCTGCTTTTTCTTAGGCGCGACCTGCAAAGCCATAAACTTATTTTGGAAGGTGATCTCTTTCGTGAGTATATTGCTGCGGCGCCGCAATGGCTAAAGTCGGCTTTCTGTCTAATAGAGTTTAGCGAGAAAGTAGATCGATTTGGTTTGACCGGTTTTTTTATCGACACCGGCTGGTGGCAGGTGGAAGAAACCGAGAAAGCGCTCTCTTTTGCCGGGGCTGCCGGAGCGCGTGAGGTGTATAAGTTGGCCCGTGAGAGTTTTTCGGCTGGGCTTGATGCCGACTTGATGGACCGCACATTACTTATGTCCATCACTAGAGAGTCTTTGCATAAGCTTTTGGTGGCTCATGAAAGCGAAGTCGATGAATGGCTGGTGGTGCTCTCACGCTATGGTTCAATTGTTGGGGTTGAACATCTAGACAAAATTATCGAGCAGTCTTTGGTGCGCACCCTGCCTTATTTCAAGGCTAAGGCGGTAAATCCCTATGGTGTCAAAGCTTCTTGAAAATCGGCTTAGATGTGCCAGCGTCAAGCTTTATTTTGCGTCCATCCAGTTTTTGCCGACACCGAAATCTACTTTGAGCGGCACCGTCAGTGGTTGGTCTAATTGCATGGCATTTTTAAGCAATTCGCGGGTGGCTTCTATTTCTTGATCGGGCACTTCCAAAACTAATTCGTCGTGCACTTGCATGATCAAGCGGGCTTGCAAGCCGCTTGCCTTGAGGTCGCGGTCCAGTCTAATCATGGCCAGCTTGACCAAGTCGGCGGCGCTGCCCTGGATGGGGGCATTACAGGCTGCCCTTTCATCGGCTCTTCTGATATTGTCGTTACGGTCGTTAAGATGGGTGAAATAGCGTTTTCTGCCCCAGATTGTGCGAGCATAATCGAGCTCTTTTGCTTCTTCTATGGTGGCTTGCAAAAAGCCCTTCACCCTTGGATAGCGACTGAAATATTTGTCGATGAAAGCCTGGGCTTCTTTGGTTGATATGCCTAAGTCTTGGGCTGTAGAAAAGGCGCCTTGCTGATAGACCAGGGCAAAATTGATTGTCTTGCCCACCCTTCTTAGGTCTGATGTTACTTCTTCAATGGGTACTTCAAAGATTTCGCCGGCGGTGCGGGCATGAATGTCTTGGTCTTTCTGGAAGGCATCGATGAGAGTTTCGTCGCCCGACATATGGGCGAGCATGCGCAGCTCTATTTGGGAATAGTCGGCTGAAACCAGAGACCAGCCCTCTTGGGCGGTGAAGGCTTTTCTGATGCGCCTTCCCAACTCGGTCTTGATGGGGATGTTCTGCAAATTAGGATTGGAAGAGGAGAGTCTGCCTGTGCTGGTCACTGTCTGGTTGAACTCACCATGCAGGCGGCCGTCGCGTTTAGATATTTCTCTTGGTAGGGCGTCTACATAAGTAGAACGCAATTTGGAAATATGGCGATATTCGAGTATGCAGGCAATGATCGGATGCTCTTCTTTGAGAGCTTCCAAGACGCTGGCATCGGTAGAATAACCGGTCTTGGTCTTGCCCTTGGTTTTTAAGCCAAGTTCTTCAAAGAGCACTTTCTGCAACTGTTGGGTAGAGTTGATATTGAAGCCGTGACCGGCATGTTGATAGATCTCGCTTTCTAGTCTGGCCAGCTCGGTGCCCAGTTCGGTGGAAAGCTCAGAGAGATATTTCAAATCGAGGACAATGCCGTTTTGCTCCATCTCGGCTAGCACCACTGCCAGTGGCAGCTCCATGTCATAGAGCAAAAACTTTTGTTCTTCGTCCATGGTTTGCACGTAGTAGCGCGCCAACTCTAGGGTAAGGCGGGCATCGTCGGCGGCGTAGGCTGCCACTTGGTCGAGGGGCACCATGTCGATGGTCAATTGCTTTTTGCCGGTGCCGATAAGTTCGCTTATTCTCGTCATCTTATAGTTGAGAATGCGGTCAACCTGATCTTTCAAACCATGCTTTTGATCTGGATTGTCTATATAGCTTGCCAGCATCGGGTCAAAGACAACATTTTGCATTTTGATGCCGCAAAGCGAAAATACATTGAGCTCATATTTGGCATTTTGAGCCACTTTCCCTATGGTCGGGTCTTGCAAAAGCGGCTTTAGTTTTTCTGCCACCAGAGCCGGGCTTAGCTGTTCTTTGCCGCCGGTTATTTTATGACGCACTGGTATATAGGCCGACTTGAGAGCTTTGCCGCCAAAGCCGTTCTCGGTCAAGTGCACTTGATTGCGTTCGTTGAGCTTGACACGCTCGTCATAGGCCAGGGCATAGCCTACAATTTCTGTGTCGAGCGAATTTAAGCCGGTGGTCTCGAGATCTATTGATAAGACCGACTGCTGCTTGAGTTTGCTAATCAGATCGTCCAGCTCGCTTTCACTGGTGACCAGCAGCGGCTCTTCCATAGGTTCAAGTACAACTTCTATTTTGGGCTGCCTGACCGAGACCATGCGCCCCCGTCCACCTTCGGCAAGGGCGGCTAGCTCTCTATTGTAGTTGGGCTTGGCCGTGTCAAAGAGACTAAGCTGTCCACCTTTGCCGACCATGCTCTGGTTTACTTCGTTACTTTCGCTAATTTTACTTTCTGGGGCCGCGCCCACCAAGGCACCCACTGCTACTTTAGGTAAGACCGGCTCGGTGCCGTCGGCGCTGAAGCGCGAGAGTACCTTGGGGATGCGGCTGGTCAAAGTTTTGAAATTGAGGCGGGCAAAAAACTCCGCCACTTCTTCGAGATTGGGCATGGTGATAAGACAGTGTTCAAAATCAAAGTCGAGCGGCACATCTAGTCTTATGGTGGCCAGCCTTTTGCTGTCAAAGGCGCTTTGTTTGCCGTCAATAAGTTTTTGCTTTACCGAAGCCGACTTTATCTCATCTATGTTTTCGTAGATTTTTTCAACCGTGCCATAGCTCGCCAAAAGTTTGGCGGCGGTGACTTCGCCGATGCCTTTTACCCCGGGAATGTTATCTGATTTGTCGCCACAAAGACCTTTGTAGTCTGTGATCTGCTCTGGGTAAACCCCGAGTTTTTCAAAGACTTTAGCTCTTTTGTAAGTGATAAGCTCACCTTTGGAAGGCATCAAGACTTCGATATTGTCTTCTTCCCCGGCCAAAAGTTGAAAGGCGTCTTGGTCGCCGGTCAAGATTAGAACGCGCATGCCTTTTGCTTCGGCTTGCTTAGCCACGGTGCCGATAACATCGTCGGCTTCATAGCCCGACAGTTCATAAAGTGGAATCTCAAGCTTTTGCACACCTTCTTTGATGATTGGCCATTGCTGGGCCAATTCATCAGGCATTTCAGCCCGGTTTGCCTTATAGCTTTCAAACTCTTCATGTCTGAAAGTGGGGTCGGAAAGGTCGAAGCAAACTGCCAGCATGTCGGGTTTTTGCTTTTCGATGAGGTCGAAGAGTGAAGCAAAAAAGCCGTGAACGGCACCGGTCGGGGTGCCGTCCTTGGCCCTTAGTCCAGATTTGAACATGGCATAAAAAGAGCGGAAGGCAAGCGAGCTGCCGTCGACCAGTACTAGAGTCTTCGTTTCTTTACTTGCTTCCACTTCAGGCTAGACCTCTTTTATTTGCTGTTTTCTTGAGCTTGACTGGGTCCCGCTTCTTGACCTCTGGGGCGGAACGGCCCTACTGGTGGTGCCATGGCCGGTGCCAGTGGCTTGCCTTCGGAAAGCGAGGGGCATTGCACACCGGCTAGAGCAGCCACTGTGGAGGCAATGTCGGCCGGTGAAACCGCTTGACCATAACGTCCGCCGGTGATGCCGAAGCCATAGAGCAGAAGCGGTACTTGTGAGTCGGCATTGTATGGCGAACCACTTTCGGTGCCATTAGCCTCGCCAGAGAAAATATAGCCTGGTTTAGGCACCACATATAGTTCGCCGCTGCGCTCCCAGAAATAGCTTTTCTTGACGCCGTCGCTGTAAGGACCATTGGGTACCTGATTGGCATAGAGCTGGGCGGTGGTGATTACTTCGGCTACACCGGGCACCGAGTGCGCCACTTTGGCGGCCAAGGCTTCCACATCGGGCTGGCGATATTTGTTTTTGTCGATGGCGTTGAAATTCAGATAAACATAAGGGGGCTCGAATGCTTCGATCCAATCATCGGCACCAAGTCGGTTGTCGAGGGTGGTGTCCAAGAAATTCTTGAGATTTTTGGGATCGATGCGGCCGCCGTCTAAACCACGTTCTTTTGAGAATTCGGGAATGGCTTGGCTGCCACTACTGGCGGTGAAACAGATTAGGCAGTTGGCTAGACCGACTTTTTGATCAAGATAGCTGAACAGCCCGGCTATGCCTTGGTCCATGCGCAAAACAAGATCTTGCGCTTCTTGCGAGGTTGGTCCGAAGTATGAGACCAATTTGTCGCCGGCCGACAGACCAACCATTAGCAGATCTGTATCGGTGTGATTGCCCAAGCCTTCTTTTTCAATTGCTTCTTTAGCCAGGTCGAGAACCATCTGATTTGACATGGGTGTGATGGGTAGAGTGGCATAAGCCCCTTCGCCCGGCACCGGATTATTAATCACATGAGGGAATGCTTTGCCGTCTTGAGGCAGCGGTCTTTCGTGGGTATAGTCGTCTCTGGTGCTGACGCCGTACTGTGTTTCGGGCAAGAGACGCACCCAGGGCTTGGCGCTGTAACGCTCAGCCGGTCGGGTATCGTTATAGGTTTTCACCCAGTTGGGCAGGTCGCGGCCAAATTGCGAGGAAGTGACGAAATTGCCGGTTTTGCTGTCAAACCAGAGCGAGATATTGGCCAGCCTGCCGCCTAAAAGCAGGGCCTGACTGTCTGAGACTGCCATAGATATGACTTTGGCTCTGCCATTTGTGGCTAGCTTGAGTTCGTCGCCGATAGTGCTGCCCTTAAGCAGTTTGGAACTCGGTCCAGGAGCATTGGCTCCGGTCATCTGGGCGTTTTCATCGTAGACCGCTGAGATGGCTTTGTTCTTGCGGCGGTCCCACCATTGGTCGGAGATGATGCCATGAGCCCAGGCATGCGCCCCTGTAGCGATAGTGGCATTGCCGCAACTGCTCATTGTATTGGTTTGCTGATAGGTGCAGTTGACAAAGTTGGCGCCGTTTTCAGCCAAAAACTTCAAACCGCCGTTGCCCATTTTGTCGCTATAGCGGTTCAAACTGGAAAAGGGCATTTTGTCAGCCACCAGCATGACCACTAGCTTTGGCTTGGCACCCGGACCGGTGTTGGCGCCGGTATCGGCTGAGGTTGGGAGGCCTGCACCGAGAGAGGCTGTAATGGTAAGAAATGCAGCCAGGCAAGCTTTGAGCCTTGCGTTCATTTAGATCCCCTTGGTTGTAAACCGCTTGGTAATTATTTTGCGACTAATATTTTAGCGTTAACGGCTGAAAAGATTTTTGTGCAAATTTCTCTGTAAATATGGCTTTGTGTAAAGAGTTATCTTGAGATCTAGGGCAACAGGCAGACAAAGAGCTTGCCACGCGCATAAAATCATGGGCAGGTTGCACATAGCAGTTAGAACATATTGTCAAAGGCTGAAATCAGAACAGCCAACCCAGGCATTTAACCCAGGAGTTGAATCATGTCGGACCGTACCAAACTACTCAAAAAAGCCGTACTGACCAGTGTCGGTGCTTCTTCCAATGTTGAGCGCGTTAAAGATGCTCTCAAAGAAGCCATGCAAGACCTTGTCAAAGTCGGTCAAGAACTAATCGATGACCTAGAAGAAAAAGGCAAGATCAAAACCGAATCTGCCCAATCTTTCTTGAAAGGACTCTCTGATGAGGCTGCCAAGCGTACCGGCGGGCTCGAAAAGAAAGTTTCAAACAAGTTTCAGAAGAAAGTTAGAGATGCTGCCCGTGAATTCGGCTTTGTTTCTCTAGAACAATATGAAGAAGTGGTAGAGCGTCTCAAGGCTCTCGAAAACCACCTCGGCATCACCCCGCCGGTCAAATGCGAAGAAGAACCGGTGGATTGTGAAGTAGAAGCCGAAGTAGAAGGTGAAAACGGCGCCTCGGAAGAAGGCGGACGTAAGAAAAAAGGTAAGCGCAACGACTAATAGAGCAATCTAAAACAGATCGGGCCCTGCCGCTGGAATTTGCAATATACGCTGACCGCTCTTAGGATCGGTCAGCGTTGCGCCTTTAATGGCTTCTTGTAAGCTCTTGTCAGCTTGCACCAAGGGGGCGCGCAATTGCCATTCCCCACCCAGCTGAGGGCAACCGGCTTCTTCCGGCAAGAGGTTGGCATTCACCGCCGTTTTGCACCAGTTGGGGTCGATATTATAAAGTTCGCTTTCTCGCGCTAGTCTGCTGCGCTTCAAATAATCTCGAGCTAGGCTCGACCAAACCACTGTTTCTTTTGTTTTGCAGGCAGTCTGGCAATAATAAATCAGCTCGCCGTTCATATGTCTCGATGAAGCGAGCGGATAGTTGCCAAAGACCAGTGTGGGAAAATCGCCGCTGAGGGCGCGGCTGTCTATGACCAAGGTTTCCGGTCTGGCTAAGCCGGCGTTTTCTTCCGCTATCAAGTCTGACAAAGATTTACCCTCGATGCTAATCTGGTGGTCGGCATCCAGCTTGGCAGCGGTGACGCTCTTTAATATGTCCGGTGTCTTGAGCCAAAAACTATTCTGATTCTCTTTTGGTTGATTGAGCTGTTTCGCTAGTTTTTCTGCTTCTTCATACAATTCAGACTCAACTAGACTTTGCAAAACCGGTTTGAAGACATAGCGCTTGCCTAAAAGATAAGCCGGTTTATCACCGGCTTGCAGACGATGAATGCCGCCTGCGGCCAAGAGAAAGAGATGCGAGCCCACCTCGAAAGAGGTGGATGCTGTCAGTTGGGCATTTTGTTGGGCTTGTGTCGAGAGATAGACGACTTTGTTCAAGACCAGTTGTTTCTGCTTTTCGTTTTCCAGCTTAATGCGGCGCAGACTGATTTCTTCCTTGGTTTTGTCGTCTTGCTTAATACCAGTCAGGTAAATCAAGTCTTGATTTAAAAGAAAGATTCTGTCGTTGCTTTCTTTGATCTTCTTATAGGCGTTAGCCTGCATCACTCTGGCTGTCGTCATTGTTTCGTTGGCCGACAAATTGGTGCTATAGATATCGGTGAGCAAATCGATTACTAGTTTGCGGCTTGGGTCTTGCAGTGAGGTCGCGGCATCATATTTTTCTTTGCGCCCGGGCAGACCGACGCTGCCATCCTGGTACAGCACCATTGGTAGTGTCGAGTTTGGAAAACGGCGCTGCCCATCGCTAAAGGCGTTTATTACAGCCTTTAAGCCTTTTTCCCTAGCGCCGCCCCTGTACAAATAGGCAAAAGTGCGGGCATCGCTCTCTTGTACAAGGCTTGTATTGGCTTGATTGGCTACCCGCTCTTGCATCGATAAATAATCCAGTTCGTTATTATCGTCTTCTCTATCAGTCTGTTCTTGAGCCTCAGCCTTAGGCGCTTCGGCAAAAGAGGCGTTCACTATTTTGAGTAGATTTTTTTGTTCTATTGGACGCTCTTGGTGCTTGACGAATTCATACAAAATTAGAGAGAGCGCTTCGCCTGGTGACATCTGCTCAAGCAGTGGTGCTTCCGGTATGGCGATATTGCCTACCAAACGGGCAGTGCCGGCCGGGTCTGCGCTTTCGCTTTGATAGCTCTGATTGCCGTTTCTATATTGGGTCCAATTGCCCTTGTTTAGCCAATCTTTGCGCTGTAAGAGGTCACGCAGGCTGGCGTCGCGGCTAAGCCTGCCGTGTGGAAAAGCAAGAACCAAACCGAGCGGCTTCAGGCGCAGGGCTTGCGGGTTGTTTCTCGTGTCGGCTTTGCTCCCGAGGCTGACACAAACACTGCGTTTGGCCAAAAGCAAAGAACCACCGCTGGAGCCGGTTTCTAGACGTGCTTCCAACAACAGAGCAGAAGGCAGAGCGCGGCGATTTTTGAACTCTTCTTTGTGCCAATCGATAAAAGCTTGGTTGTCCTCGATTTTTCGCAGTGGCGGCTCTTGGGCAAAGAAATAAACTTGTTCACTTTCCTTAATTGGTACTGCCTGTAGTGCGGCGATTTTGCCTGCTTTTAAATATGTCTTGCCCTGGTCTTCGCTCAAAGCCGGTATAGATGTGACATCCAACAATTTTTGGTCTAAATAGCCCAGGCGCAGATGCAGTTCTTTAAGAGTGGTTTTGCCTCTTAGCCCACCTTCGATTGTTCTCTTGACCTCTGCAAATACAGAGCCGCCCGGGGCAATATCATTTTCTAGGCGGGCAATAAATTGACTCTGCAGTTCAGAGATGCGGACCATATCTTGAACCAGGGCTCTTTTTACCACTGGTAAATCAAGTTGCCTGGCTAGGCTGCCGCAGTTGCGCAAGAGCGAGACCGCCGTGTTGAAGCTGCGTGAATTTTCTCTATTCATCAAAGAGAGCGAGCCGAAAGTTTGGTCTTCAATAGATTTATCGGCAAGGGCGGCAGCGGCTTGCAGAGCGGCGCGGTCCACCGGATCGGTATCCGTCTCTTTTATATTCATCCAGGCGATGAGCATGACATAAAGAGAGATGACGCCGCTCACAGCCAGGGTTGAGAACCAGAGTACGCCTATTGAATACCAGTCGATGCCGGTACTTTTTTCTTTAGTAAGCTTCTCTGTCATTCGGTCGCTTTCAGAAGACTCTCTAACTATCCTAACACCAGTCCGGTAGAATTAATCTGTATAAATCTCTCTGCAGAAAAGGGGTTCTTCAGTCGGTGATTGATTGGTTGCGCCATTTGCCTATCTCTTCAAATCACTGCTTAGCTTTGCAGTTATTGTTTTGTCTCTGTCTGGGCTCGCCCGATGCCGCTTCGGCACTAGAGTCAGTGGGAGTGCAGAGCCGTCTCGGCAGCCCCAAGCAAAATCAAGGCGACCTTGCTAAGGTAGAGCGCTTGCTTTCGGAAGGGGCTTTGACCAAAGCGCGCCCGCTTGTGGAGGATCTTTTGGTCAAACGTCCGGGTGACCTGCAAGTGGCTCTCCTTGGGGCGAGGCTATATCGCGATATCGGTCTTACATCGATGGCAATTGTGCAGTATGAAAGAGTGCGCCGCCTGGCTCCTGAGATGGTCGAGCCTCTTATCGAATTGTCTTCACTGCACCTTGATAATTTGAGCAGTGCCATGGCGGTAGATTTGGCTGAAGATGCCGTGCACTTGGCGCCTGGCAATAAAGCGGCGCGAATTGCCCTGGTCAAGGCTTTGATTGCCAGTCAGTCGCTGAAAAGAGCGCGTGAACAGTCAGACAAGCTGCTCCTCACCTTTCCTTATGATGCCACCGTTTTGCATCTGGCTGCCGAAGTGGCGCAATCTTTCAATGAAAGTGAGCGAGCCGTCGATTTACTCAGTCAAGCCATAGATAAAGCACCAGAGAAGCTCTCTTGGCAAATTGAGCTTTCTAGAGCCTATCAGGAGCTTGGCCGCTATCAGTCGGCTCGTCAGATTTTGGAGAAGGTGCTTATTAAAGAGCCGGTCAATTTTGAGGCACTTACAGAGCTTGCCCACCTTTATGAATTCGACCTTGGCGATTATTTGTCGGCTATGAAGATCTATCGACGCATTCTTGAATTTCTGCCCGATGATGCCTCCGCCCGAGCCGGTGCCGAACGTTGTTTAGGCAAACAGGCTGATTTGGCGCTTTGGCTGAGGGGCATCATTTATCGAGCCTTTGGTAAGGCGGTTGGGCATTAGCAAAAAAAACGCCTGGGTTTCAGGCGTTTTTTCAATATTGCTCTTTTCAGATTTAGGGCTGAGACTTGGTGAGAACACGCTTCGGTCCGTGGATAGGATCTTCGATGATCACTGTCTTGTCGCGTGTCGGTCCCACCGAAACAATGGCCACAGGGCAGTCCAGTTCTTCGGCAATAAAGTCGAGGTAGCGCTGGGCTTCGAGGGGCAATTCTTTGAAGCTGCGCACTTCGTCTGTTTTCTTCTTCCAACCGGGGAAGCTCTTATAAATTGGTTCCATATGTTTGAAATTGGAGCCGATGGAAGAGATTTCTTTATGGGTGGAGCCGTCTCTCTTATCTTTGTAGGCGACACAAATTTGAATTTCGTCAAATTCATCGAGTACGTCGAGCTTGGTTATAGCCAAGCAATCGAGACCGTTGATGCGCACTGAATAACGACCGATGACTGTGTCGAACCAACCGCAACGTCTCGGTCTGCCAGTTGTGACGCCCACTTCAGCCCAGGCTTTGCCGGTTTGACGCAGCATTTCGCCGATTTCGCCTTCTTGCTCGGTGGGGAAGGGACCTTCGCCGACGCGGGTCATGAAGGCTTTAGATACGCCGATAACACGGTCAATGATGGTCGGTCCGATGCCGGCGCCGATGCAGGCTCCGCCAGCAGAGGGGCTGGAACTGGTCACGAAGGGATAGGAGCCGTGATCGAGGTCGAGCAAGGTGCCCTGCGCGCCTTCGAAAAGGATGTTTTTGCGGGCTTGGACAGCGTTAAAGATGTATTCGGAAGTGTCGCAGACATATTTGCGAATTTGCTCGGCATAGCCAGAATACTCTTCCAAGATGGCTTTGGCATCAAAGGGAGGAATGTTGTACATGCGCTCCAGCAATACGTTTTTGCGAGGCACCATCCATTCCAGCTTTTCTTTCAAGACTTCTTTATCGAGCAGGTCTTCCATGCGGATGCCGCTGCGGGCGCATTTGTCAGCATAGGTGGGACCAATACCGCGCTTGGTGGTGCCGATCTTGCGGCTGCCGCGGCTTTCTTCTTCGGCGGCATCGAGGGCGAGGTGGTAGGGCATGGTGACATGGGCGGAAGTTGATACTTTCAGCTTTGTATCATCCAAGCCGCGCTTCATCAGGGCATTCAATTCGTTTATGAAAGCTTTCGGGTCGATAACCATACCCGGTCCCAAGATGCAGGTTTTGCCCTCATAAAGAATGCCCGAAGGAATAAGGTGAAATTTATATGTTTCGCCGTCGACAACGACGGTGTGACCAGCATTGGCTCCGCCCTGATATCTGACGACTACGTCGGCATTTTTGGCCAAAAGGTCGGTAACCTTCGCCTTGCCTTCGTCTCCAAACTGCGCTCCGACAACAACTACGTTAGCCAAGGTCTGATCTCTCCAAACTAAACGAACGACATTATGTCTAGCCAAAAAGCATCTGCCGCGTATTTGAGCCCCTATTCGTCAACAACTTGAGTGTTGGCGTGCCGGGCTAGTCCGCAGTAGCAACGCGAATGAAAGTATTTCAACAACCCAAAGAGACTCAAGTCTCAAAGAGATCCAAAACATCTTTCAACGCTATTTAGACCCAGATAGTCTAGGGTACTCGCCAAGAGCTGTCAATTTCTCCGGCGCATACCGGTTATTATTACTTACTTATGCAGCGAATTTTTAGCACCAACTTGACTTCGGCTCAGCCGACCGCAACCCGTCTATTCGAGAGTGGGCTTGCTTCCGGGCACATGGCCCATGCCTTTCTCTTGACTGGAAGAGATAAGCGGGCCAAGTGGCAAATGGCTCGACAGTTGGCAACCTTTCTTAACTGTGAGGCGATGAATAGGGAAGGCGATGGCCAAGATGCGGGCGGCAAAGCCTGTTTGCAGCCGGAACACGATGTCGAGCATGTGGAGCTGGAAGTCATAGATGAACCGGCTTTTAACTCTGCCTGTCAAAACTGCAAATGGCTGTACCGCGATACCCATCCTAAAGCTTGGTATGTTCTCTCTTCGCAGGGCAGCAAGAGCGGCAAGATTCCGGTGGAGAGAGCAAGAGAGCTCTCGGAAGAACTGGCTTTGACCACCAGCTATAAAAGGGTGGTGGTGATAGAAGACGCATCGGAAGGCTCTTTCCATCGTCCAGCCGCCAATGCCTTGCTCAAGACAATCGAAGAGCCCCGTTCTCCCAGTCTTTTTCTCTTTTTTGCTGCCGCCGTCGACGATGTTTTGGCCACCATTGTCAGCCGCTGTCAGGTGGTGCCGCTCTTGAACCGACCGGAAGAAAATTTAGGTATCTTGATTGATGTGCCCCTGACCGGTAAAGCCCAGTCTACTGGCAATTGGCTTACCAGCGAGAGCGCTGCCATATTGGCCCGCCAAAGCTTTCTTGAGGGTAGTAGCGGCACTAAGGCTCACGGTGCCCAGCAGGTGGAAGAGTCTTTGGCTTTTGCCCAGGTGCTGCTCACTTTGATTAATGAGGCAGAAGATTCGGAAGACTCTGAGGATGAAGCTGATAATGGCGCCCATGTTTTTGACACCGCCCTAGCTTTAGAGATCAAGCGATTGACCTCAAACCCTCGACCTCTCGCTCTAGAGCGCCGCACTCGCTATTTATCAGAGCTTTTGAGATTGACCGAGGAAGCCAAGCGCCGAGTCGACCAATATGTATCAAAGAAGTCGGTTTGTGAATCTTTTGTTTTAAGTTGGCTGCAGTTGAGGCAGAAAAATCATATATGAGAAGATGTTCTAAATGAGAGCGACTAAAATTTATAAGACAGTGCTTTCTGTATCGGTGGAAGAAGAAGAAGATGTTCAAGAAAAAAGGTGACGACAAGAAAGGGGCAGCCAAAAATTCTGATGCCCAGGCTGCAGGCTCGGTGCCCGCATCTGCATCTGCATCAGGGCCAGGTGCCGAGGCTGCCGGCAATGCTTCTTCTCAAGCTATGAGCGGCGCCCAGACCGCTAGTAATTCAGCCACCAATTTGTCCGCCCAAGAACCTCTTGCCGCCGAAGGCGCGCAGGCAGGGCAGAAGAACCCTTATAAGATTAGCATCGTCACCGACGTGCTTTTGCCTGTTACTTTGGCTCTCGGCTGTTGCGGCGCCTTTTGTGCCACAGTCAAGATAGTGCCGGACAAAGTAAGCATTTATGGTGTTTCTAAAGAAATTTCGGAAGCCGAGAACGTAGCAGACAAGAGTCTGGTTTCGCCGCAATTTCCCGAAGAAGTAGCCCAATCTGAGCCCCTCAAATTGCTCAAGAAAGGTGATGTCGCCGCCGCCCTTAATGCTGCCCGCGCTCTGGCCGGCAAAAAAGGCGATGATGCCCGTTCTCTGTACGTTGCCGGAGTCACCTTGGTGCAAGGCGGCGGTAAGGCTGATAAGGAAAAGGGTGTCGAGTATTTGGCTAAAGCCTATGAGCTCGCCCCTTACAGTCAGTTTGTTCTTTTGGAATATGCCCGTGGTCTCAATGCCGTCAATCGCGATGAAGACTCGATTGGTATGTACGAAAAACTCTTGCGGGTATTTGCCGACAAGGTCGGAATGGCTCCCAAGAGAGAACTTGGTGACATGTATCTCAAGACCAATAAGTCTGCAGAGGCAGTGAAAACCTTTACCGAACTTATGCAGGTCGATTCAAAAGACCCTTCCTATCAGCGTAAGCTTGGTTTTGCTCTCGCCCAGGACGGCAAACAGCAAGACGGTTTTGAAGAGTTTCGCAAGGGCTTTACCAAAGAGCAAGACACCCTTGGCTATCCCTATGCTGTTTATGACATCGTTTCAGCCCATGCCGGTCTTTTAGAAAGTGCCCTTGCCGATCAAGAGAAAATAGTAGCCAAAAACCCCAATGATTTGCAGGCTTTGCTTGCCCTTGCCCGTCTTTATATCGGCACCAATAAGCTGAAAGAAGCGCGAGACACTCTCGATAAAGCACGCAAGCTGCAAGAACTGAATCCAGATCTGCATGAAATCATGGCCGAAGTAATGTGCAGACAAAATCAGTCAACATCAGGCTTTGATGAGTTCCGCATGGCAGTAAACAATATGCATCTCAAAGACTGAGATGCAAAAGACCAGGCAATTAGCTGGACAATAAACTAAGCAGTGGGCGTTTTTTCTATGCGCGCCAATTCGCTGTAGAGTTCCCGCTCGCGCTCTGAAATCTGCGAAGGTACCACTACTTTTGTTCGTACCAGCTGATCTCCGGCGGCACCGCCGTCACGACCAGGCAGTCCTTTGCCTTTTAGTCTAAGCATGCGCCCGTTTTGGGTACCGGCTGGAATTCTTATCTTCACTTGCCCTTCGATTGTATTGACCAGGGCCTCTGAGCCGATAACGGCTTGGGCTGGGCTTATGGCAATTTCACAGACCAGATTGTCGCCGTCAATGGTGAAATAAGCATGGGGTTTAACCTTGATGCGCAAATAAAGATCGCCCTTGGTGTTGGTACCGCTGGCAGTGGCGCCTTCTCCGGGGATTCTTACTTTTTTGCCTGGTCTCAGCCCTGATGGAATCTTGACTTCGAGTGTGCGGGGCTTGCCGCCCGGCGCGCTCAGCTGCAAAGTTCTTCTTGTGCCGCGGGCTAATTCTTCTACCGTAAGCTCTATATCGGCTTCTTGGTCGAGCATATGTCTTCTGGTCTGCGCGCCTTGTGCCTTTTGCTGCTGGGGTGAGCCGAAGGTCTGACCAAAGAGCATGTCAAAGAAATCGGAGAATGATTTGTTTGCTCCGATATCGCCCAAATTGCCAAAGTCAAAGCTGAAGCCGCTAAAGTCGGGCGGCGGCTTGAAGTTATCGCCGGCTTTCCAATTGGCCCCTAGTTGGTCATATCGACTGCGCTTTTCAGGATCTTTGAGAACTTCATAGGCTTCATTCAGCTCTTTGATTTTCTCTTCCGCCTTGGGGTCGTTTTTATTGGCGTCGGGATGATACTTTCTAGCCAGTTTGCGATAGGCCGCCTTCACTTCATCAGCGCTGGCTTTGCGATCGATGCCGAGAATTTCATAGTAATCTTTGAACTTTACCAAGTGGTGCTCCTTGCTCTTGCACGCCCGTGCCGACCTGTGGCAGAACCACAAGTCTATTTTAAGCTAAAGCGAGCTGCAACTTGCAAGCACGGCTAGATTTATTTCAGAGCCTCTTGATGTTCGACCGCCCGGTGCGAGAGGGTGGTGATTAGTACCGGCGCTCCCACCAAGGGAATGCCGCCCACAAAGGGTAACGAGCCTAGATTGAGAAAGGGACCGACGTTGAAGTTGGTTCGCACTGAAAACTCGTATATCTTGTTTGTGCTATCTGGTGTACCGGTGACGCCGGTGTTTGGCCCGTATTTGGTGACCGCCTTGGAGTTCAAATCGGTCTCGGTAATAAAAAGATCGACGCCGGTGCCATTGGAGCCGCCCACTGGTTGCAGTTTGGCAAATCTGCCGATGCCTGAATTGGTCATGCTGGTGGCGGCATTGCGCATCTCGGTAAGTGCCTGGGCGTAGGTGGCGGCACTGGCCGCCTGGACGGCGCAGGTTTGTCCGAGCATGGCGACCGAGGCATAACCGGTGCTGAAGCTGAGCAGGTTAATCATTGGAAAGAGAACTGCCAATATAAAGACCATTAAAGCCGGTGCAAACTCTGCCATTTGGGCCGAGGCGCCAACCCGGTTTCGAGCTTTGCCTGCTCTGAAACTCTTTGTCGACAAGCATTGCGAGTAAAGACGCATATCAAACCCCCAGTCTAAACTGTTTCCCCGACAGTCAATTTAAGACCTATGCTTATAGTCATACCACTATTGCCCATCATTTAATCTAGACTGTGTTTTCAGTCGGCCAACCTTGTCCGTGATTAAAAGTGATACTGAATACAGTGGCAGTCTCTCAAACCAAGGCGAGACAGTCAGCATTAAAATATAGTGGGGGGTTTCACATATAGAAGTTTGGTGGAATAATAAGGTTAGTTGGGGTTAATAATCGGGGGTGCGCACCCTCGGCAGACCAAGCTGGAATCAGATCTTGAATCTACTTTGCACAAGGCATTGGTACCTGCACTAAATTCTTGACTAGTCTTTCAATATTGGAGCGCAATGTTTAAGTCAGTTACCTTAGATAACCTAGATAGAAACGCCGGCAGAAGAACGAAAGCCAAAGGGCAATCGTCTGTGGAGCTTGTGGCCGGCTTGATTATCTTGGTTCCGATAATTCTTTGCCTCTTTGACCTCGCCGTCATAGTAATCGGTGTGCAAATCAACGATGCTACTTGCCGAGAAGCCGCCCGCGTGGCTTCAATTGGTGATCCCACCGACTGCAATAAACGAGCCCAGGCCATTGTTGCCAGGGCTAATGCTCAGGGCAGTTCCATGCTTTCTAACTTTCAATTGCAAAGTTGCACTTCCACAATAAGCCCGGCTCAGATAACCGCCATGAAAGCCAATTTCGGCGGGCCGGTCAGCGGCACGGTCTCAGTTGTCACCCAGGTTGATATCAAGCCCTTTGTGGTGCACTATGCCTATTCGGGTGGGGCGCCTCTCACCTTCCAGGCCAGGCAGACCTATCCATTCACTTATGTGGTTCCCAATACTGCCGGGGGACCATAGGCTATAGGCACGGTGCAGTAAGAAAAGAGGCTCGGAATTCCGAGCCTCTTTTCTTTGAAATTTATTTGGACTAAGCAGTGGCTGCTTTAGATAGGTCTTGCAAAGTATTCAAATCGAGCTTAACGCCGGGACCCATTGTGGTGCTGACATAAACAGATTTGATATAGGTGCCTTTTACCGATGAGGGCTTGACCTTCTGCACTTGGTCGACTACTGCAGCCAAGTTTTTCAAAAGTCTGGCATCATCAAAGGAAAGTTTGCCGATAGCCATCTGCACGATACCGCCGTCTTTTTCAGCGCGGAAAGATACTTTACCGGCTTTCAATTCTTTAACGGTTTTGCCGACATCGAAGGTAACTGTGCCATCTTTGGGGTTGGGCATGAGGCCTTTCGGACCCAGGATTTTACCCATTTTGGAGAGCATGGCCATGGCGTCGGGAGTGGCGACCAATTTGTCGAAATCGAGGAAACCAGCACCGATTTTCTCAACCAGTTCTTCGGCTCCGAAATGATCGGCGCCGGAAGCTTCGGCTTCTTTCAATTTGTCGCCTTTGGCTACAACTGCCACGCGCACTTCCTTACCGGTACCACCGGGTAGGTTGACGGTGGAGCGAACTTGCTGATCGTTGAGTTTAGGGTTGACGCCTAGTTTGAAATGAACTTCGACGGTCTGGTCGAATTTGACAGAGTTCTCTTTCTTGAGAGCTTTGATAGCTTCTTCGGCATTTACAGCCTGGTTGTGCTCTTTATAGAAGGTATCAAGCTTTTTGCGTCTTTTGGTGAGCGTAGCCATTTTTGAAATTCCCTGATGGTTGCTTTGATTTCTCGTACTTAATTTGTCTCGTCTTAGTCGACGATGGTGATTCCCATATTTCTTGCGGTGCCCTGAATCATGCTTTCAGCAGCTTCCAGGGTGGTGGCGTTGAGGTCGGGCATTTTCACCTTGGCGATTTCGGTGACTTTAGCTCTGCTCAGAGTGCCAACTTTGTTTTTGTTGGGAGCCGCCGAGCCTTTTTCCACATTGGCGGCTTTCTTAATAAGTTCGGCAGCCGGAGGAGTTTTGAGAACGAAGTCGAAGGAGCGATCTTCGTATACTGTGATTTCGACTGGTACTACCGAGCCAGCTTTGTCTTGTGTCTTGGCGTTGTACTCTTTGCAGAACTGCATGATGTTGACGCCGTGCTGACCGAGAGCCGGACCGATAGGCGGTGCCGGGTTGGCTTTGCCAGCTTGAATTTGAAGTTTTACCTTACCTACTACCTTTTTCACGGTTCTCTACCTAACTTGCTTTGCTGTATATCTGATTGGTCGAATTATGGATCATATGGTAGATGCGCCTAAGCGTCCACCACATTTACACTTTTATAACCTGGTTGAACTCCAGCTCGACTGGAGTAGCACGTCCGAAGATGATAACAGAAGCCTTGATTCTCTCTCTTTCCAAGTTTACTTCTGTAACTTCTCCGGTAAAGTCTGCGAATGGTCCGCCGGTTATGCGAACGTAATCGCCCACTTTGACGTCGATAGCGGCGGGCTTCTTGCCCTTCATGCCGGTCATAGCCATCTGACGTCTCAAGATTTTGCGAATCTCAGAATCTTGAACTGGTGTCGGTTTCTTACCGGCGCCGACATACTTAGTTACTCCGGGAGCTTCTCTTACGACTCTCCAGGAATCATCGTCAAGGATCATTTCGACGAAAACATAGCCGGGATATTCGCGTTCGCGCTTCTCCACGCGTTTGCCGTCTTTGACTTTGGTCACCATTTTCTCCGGCACGATAACTCCGAAGATACGATCTTGAGCGCCCATAGTGAGGATGCGCTTTTCGATGTGCTCCTTCACTTTGTTCTCGTGACCGGATGCAGTTTGTACTGCATACCAGCGTCTTTGACCGTCAGTCTTGATAAAGCCCATTGTCTTTAGTTTGCTCCTTAACCTCTGCCCACTCCGGCTCCGTGCAGTCTTGCCCAGTGCTCAAGCGGACCGAATATGACGTGTCCGAGAACCCAGTCGATGCCCAGCACCATGACGGTGATGGCCGAGACCAGGAAGATTACGCTCCAGGTTTCACGCACGATTTGACGGCGATCGGGCCAGGTGATTTTGCGGTGCTCTATGGCAACCTCTTTCATGAACTGAGCTATGGCCTTGATGCCTGAGGCTTCTTTTTCAGCCTGCGGTTTCTTTGGCTCTTTGCCCGGTTCTTGTTCGGAGGGTGCGGTTACTGTCATGTTTTGGTTTGCCATAGGTTCAGCGTTCACCATTTATAAATTCGCGCCCTGAAGGAATCGAACCCTCATCAAAGGTTTTGGAGACCCCCGTTTTACCATTAAACTAAGGGCGCTTGAAGACCCATACGGGCCTTTGCCTAGCTGGTTTCCGCCTCTTATCTGCGCTTGAGGCGCCGGCAGAAACCAGTCAGTGCTTATTTCTTGGTTTCTTTGTGCTCAACGCTCTTACGGCAGAATTTGCAGTATTTGTTGATGTTGAGCCTTTCGGGATCGTTTCTCTTATTCTTCATGGTTGTGTAGTTGCGTCTTTTGCACTCTCCACAAGCCAGAGTGATGATGATGCGATCATCTTTCTTAGCCATGTTCCAACTCCCCCTGTATAACGCACAGGTAACGGGTGAATTACCGACAAGTATCGGACAGTTTTGCTAATGACTTGCGCACTAAAAAAAAGAACGCAAACCAAAAAGGCCTCCTCGGAGGCGTCGATAGAGTATATCCAGCAGCCCGAAAAACTGTCAATAAAGCTAGAATAGTCGGGTCGCACATAGACCGCACCGGCTGGGGCTCGATATGAGATGGCGATAAGTAAACAAAGGGGAGACTTGGGTTTTTGAGGCTTGTTGGGGCGTGGGGGTAAATAAAGCAGCTCTGAGGAAGAGCAATAGACCGGCGAAAGATGACCGCTTTTTAATTTCTTTCGTTAAGTTATTTCTCGCAGAGCCGGGCTGTAAAGCGTCTCAAGGGTGGGTTGTCAGTCGGCTACCTCTATATATGGCTCCGCTTTTTCTCTTGTTTCTTGCCCCAACATTACTGACTGCTTGTGGCGATAATGCAATTAACTCTAGTGGTTCACCTTTGGCGCTGCGCAAACCTTACGAAGACAAGGTGCTGCGCATCAATCTCGGCACCGAGCCTCCTGGTCTTGACTGGCACACTTCAACCGATTCCACCTCTTTTGATGTGGTTTCCAATCTCATGGTCGGCCTCACCCAGTACACCAATGATTTAGAGGTGAAACCCTCTTGTGCAGCCAGTTGGGATGTGCTCGACGGTGGTCGGCGCTATTTGTTTCATCTGCGCGATGGTGTCACTTGGACCGACGGCAAGCCGGTTACCGCCTATGATTTCGAGTTTGCCTGGCGGCGTTTGCTCAAACCGGAAACGGCTGCGCAGTATGCCTTCTTTCTCTACGATATAGAGGGGGCGCGCGATTTCAACACCGGTAAAATTCGCGACTTTAGCAAGGTCGGACTGAAGGCGATCGATGCAAAAACTTTTGAAGTGAAGCTGAGCAAACCAGCCGCATACTTTATTTATCTCACTGCTTTCTGTCCAACTTTTCCCCAAAGGAAAGATATAGTCGAGCAGTTTGGCGACCGTTGGACCGAGCCCGAACATTTAGTCACCAATGGACCATTCAAGTTGGCTAAATGGCAGCATGAGTACAAAATCGAGCTTGATGCCAACGAGAAATTTTTTGAAGGCAGACCGGCTCTCTCCAAAATCAAAATGTTCATGGTGCCGGAGGCTTCAACTGCCTTTGCTCTTTATGAAAACAATGAACTCGACTTTGTCGATAATCGTTCCTTTTCTACTCCTGATGTCGAGCGTTATCGGTCCTCGCCCGAATACCGCAACTTTCCGCTATTGAGGGCTTATTATCTGGCTTTCAACGTCAGTAAGAAACCCTTTGATGATGTGCGGGTGCGTAAAGCTTTTGCCATGGCCATCAATCGTAATGTCTTTCCCAAAATCTTGCGCCGCGGCGAAAGACCGACCAATAGCTGGATTCCTCCAGCCTTGGGTGGGGACGGCTGCGGTCTTTCTTTCGATGTGGCAGCGGCAAGGCGACTTTTGAGTGAAGCCGGTTTTCCGGGCGGCAAGGGCTTTCCGGAGACCAAATTGCTCTATCCCAATCGCGAAGATGTGCGGCTTGTGGTGGAAGCTACGCAAGATGAATTGAAGCGCAATTTAGGCGTCAAAATTGATCTGGTCAATCAAGAATGGAAGGTCTATCTAGCCACTACCCGTAAAGACCCGCCCCAGATGTTCCGCGATTCTTGGGGGGCCGATTTCCCTGACCCAGAGACCTTTATGAATCTCTTTACCACTTTCAACGGCAATAACCATACGCGGTGGCATAGTCAAGACTATGATAATTTGATTGAACAAGCCGAAGGCGAGCAAGATAAAGAGAAAAGAAAAGCTCTCTATCAGAAAGCCGATGTTATGCTTTGCCGGGATGCCGTCCCCATTGTTCCTGCTTATCTAGCCACTCAAAACATTATGGTCAAGCCCTGGGTGAAAGGCATTGCCGTCAACCCTCTAGACTTTCAGTTTTTCAAAACCGTAGAAGTGGGAGAATCAAACAAATAATGTTCTCTCTGATAATACGCCGAATTTTGATGTCTATACCGGTACTACTTATAGTGGCATCGCTTACTTTTGCTCTGGTGCGCATTGTCCCCGGGGGGCCTTTTGACAGCGAGAAAAGCTTGCCGCCCGAGATTGTCGCCAACTTGAATGCTAAATATCATCTAGATAAGCCGGTGCATGAGCAATACTTCCTTTATATCGGGCGACTCTGCCGCGGCGACCTTGGTGTTTCCTATAAATACGTCAATCGCACGGTCAACGATATTCTTTTCGATGCTTTCCCCGTCTCTTGCCAGCTAGGTATTGTCGCCCTCGGCTTAGCGGTAATCTTTGGGGTGCCTTTGGGCGCCATCGCTGCCCTCAACCGGGGCAAAAGGCAAGATGTACTGGCTATGTTTCTATCCACTATGGGTGTTTCTCTGCCGGGTTTCGTCATCGGTGCCGTGCTCATTTATGTCTTTGCCATCAAGCTGCGCATCTTGCCGGTGGGGCTCTGGGAAAGTCCCTGGCATGTGATATTGCCGGCGGTGACGCTTGCTTTCTCTCCTGGTGCTTATTTAGCTCGACTTACCCGCGCTTCGGTTTTGGAAGTGGTTGAAAAAGATTGGGTGCGGACAGCCCGCTCTAAGGGCTTGTCGGAAGAGAAGACGATAGTGCGTCATATCTTGCGCAATTCGCTTATGCCGGTGGTGACCGTGCTTGGTCCTTTGACTGCCATCGTCATTACCGGCTCTTTTGTGGTCGAATATATTTTTGCCATTCCCGGTATGGGGCGCTTTTTCATCACCGCCGTCATGAACCGCGATTATGATTTGATTTTGGGCACCACAATGGTCTTTGCCGTTCTCTTGATCGTCGCCAATATGTTTGTCGATATAGTTTATCAATGGCTTGACCCCAGGCTGAGGATGGAGTGATGACAGCAGCTAATCGCTCGCCCTGGCAAAGACTTTTGAAGATACCAACCGCGGTGCTTGGCTTGGCGGTGATTGCCGCTATCTGTCTAGTGGCGCTTTTGTCAGCTTTTGGTGTGGAGTTGACGCCCTTTGCCTACGATCAGACTAGTTCGGACTATTTGGCTGCGCCTAGTTGGCTGCATCCGATGGGTACTGATGAGTTAGGGCGTGATCTCTTGGCTCGCATTATATATGGTGCCAGGTTGTCCATTGCCATCGGTTTGACCACTGCTCTTACCGCTTTTCTGATTGGCAGTGTTTACGGGGCAATCGCTGGTTTTTCTTCGCCTAAAGTTGATGCCCTGATGATGCGAGGCGTCGATATCGCCTACAGTTTGCCCGATTTGCTGGTCATGATCTTAATTGGCGTGGTTATGGGGCGCGGCACTTTCGGCATACTCATAGCCTTAGGGCTGGTGAGTTGGATGGGGACTGCCAGGTTGGTGCGTTCTCAGTTTCTCACATTGAAAAACGAAGAATTTATCGAAGCCGCTTACGCCCAGGGGCAGAGCAATCTCAATGTCATTCTCAAACATCTTTTGCCCAATGCCCTCGGACCAATTATAGTGGCCCTGACTTTTACTGTCCCTTCGGCGATTCTCTCCGAGTCTACCTTAAGCTTTATCGGACTGGGTCTTTCGCCGCCGGCTTGTTCCTGGGGCACCCTGGCTTCCGATGGTTGGCGCAGTCTAAGGGCGCATCCCCATCTCATTTTCTTTCCGTCGCTCTTTATCTTTATCACCGTGCTCTCCTTCAATTTCTTGGGCGACGGGCTGCGCGACGCTTTAGATCCCCGCACCCGACTTGGCAAGGGGAAATAGCTATTTTTGCTGCGATCTGATTGTATATTAGGCAGGAGTATCTAAAAGAGGATAGGGCATTGGCTAGAATTTCCGGGGCTGTCTTTTCGGTGTCACTGGCTTTGGCGGGTCTTTTTTCTGCTCTGGCACCGGCCTTTGCCGGTGACCGCGGCTGGGTGCTCACCCAGAGGTCTACTAATTTCGGCGATGCCTACATCTATATCAGCGCTTCCGGGCTAAAGATGGTCTCTCCCAAGTTGGGCTGCACCGTTGTCACCAGTGCGCCTGGCTGGAGCGTATCTTTCTATAACGACAAGACCAGGCAGTTCTACAGCACTACTTTTGAAAAGTGGACGGCTGAACTGAATCAGAAATTTGCCTCGCGCGGTCAGAGTTTGGCTGAAAGACCATGGGCCAGTGGCACTGTAGGTGGAGTAGCTGGACTCAAGGCCACTTCTTACAGCATTCGCAATGCCAGCCTATCTTCTAAGGCCGGCGGCCGTCGTCAGTCGGTCAATGCCGCCGATTGTTGGGTGGCTGATGAAATTCAAGTGCCTTCCCAGGTCTCAGCCATGATTTCGCGAGCCTATGGTCTGCCCAATACACGCTCCTTTCCGCTGCGCATTACTCTTTACACCAATAACAGTCCTCAAACCGTGCTTGATACTTATCGGTCGCAGACTTGCGACATTCCGCCGACTTATTTCGGCGTGCCCGCCGGCTATGCTCGGGTGAACAGCGAAGCTGAAGTGATGATGGATGACGAGACCAAGCAAATATTGAACGACTTGGCTTCTGATTCGCCTGGTCAAGGCAATAATGCCAGCGTGGCGCCGGTGCCTCAGCAGCCGGTCTATACCCAGCCGAGCGGCGGCCAAAATCAATATAGTGGGCAGCAACAGCAATATACGGGGCAGCAGCAATATACTGGGCAACAGGGTGCTGCCAGCGCCGGCGGCGGCTCGATAGCCTTACCCGGCGGCTATACCCTGGACCGCGAGAAATTGCAGAAGATCAAAGAAAAGCTTTTGAACGGCAATACATATAAGTAAGTAATTCGGCTTCTACTAGATGAATTGTCTTGTAATAGGCCTTACCCGACCTCTTTTATGTGGGAAATTGGGAATTTCGGGTATATGGTGTTGTGCACTAACTTTTCGTGGCTATGCGTTTCAACGTCAATTTAAAGATCTCGCATAAGGGCTTTATCCTGGTCTTAGTACCGCTGGTCTTTGAATTGGTGTTCTTGATTATCTTGTCTGTCTTACTGCAGAAAGCCGAAGAAGAAGTACAGAGACAGGTTCGTTCCAAGGCGATTATTTCTCAGGCAAACGCACTTTCTAAGCTTTTCTATGATGCCGGCGTAGCCATGGGCGGCTATTCAATCACCAAGAGCCCGCTTTTTTCCGACCGTTACGACAAAATCGTGCGTCAGATTCCTATGGATTTGACCGAACTTTCTAATTTGGTCGGTGACAATGACAAACAGCAGCAGATCTTGGTGCGTCTCAAAACCATTACCTCAGATGGTTTGAAGATTTTGGGCGAAGCCAAGTCGGCTATTGACGATAACAGAGTGGATGTGGCTCAGTTTAGAGCCCGCCATATGTACAAACAAATCAGGCAATTGGCTGACCAGTTGCAAGACGAACTTAAGGGTCTCACCGAAGACGAACGCAAGATTGAAAACGAAAGCCCTGAGCAACAAAACCGAAGTAGAACCATGGTTAAGGTCTTCTTGGTGGTGGGCGTCGTCGTCAACATCGCCATAGCCTTCCTCTTGTTGTATTACTTCCTCAAGAGCATTTCCATCCGTCTCAATACTGTGACCGATAACTCATTTAGATTAGCCCGTGGTCAAAGGCTCAATCCTCCACTTACCGGGGCTGATGAAATTGCCCAGTTGGACGATGCCTTTAGAAGTATGGCTGAGGCACTTGCCGAAGCCAGCCGCAAAGAGCGCGCCGTTATTGAAAATGCCGCCGATGTAATTTGTTCAATCGATACAGATGGAAAGTTTGTCGCTATCAACCCGGCCTCTTATGAAAGCTGGGGTTATTATCCAGATGAACTGATGGGGCGCCGCTTTATCGAAGTTATCGTGCAAGACGATATTCCTGAAACCATTAGGGCGGTGCGTTCGGTGCGTGGTGCCACCGGCAAGGTCTCTTTTGAAAACCGGGTCAGGAAGCGGGACGGCAGCATAGTAACTGTATTGTGGTCGGCAGACTGGTCTGAGAAAGACCGGGCTCTTTTCTGTGTCGCTCACGATATCACCCAAAGAAAGTTAGCCGAAGAAACTTTGAGACAGTCGGAAGAACGTATCAGAAAGATCATCGTGCACATGATCGTCGGCTTGCTTATCATCGACAAAGACGGCCGAGTAGAGTCGGTGAACCCGCGTTCTGAAGCCATGTTCGCCATGCGCAGTCATGAAATGGTCGGTCGCCACATAATGTCTCTCTTTGCCGATAGTCGTATCTTTTCGGTCAATGATGCCAATGACCGGGCTGCCTTTATGGAAACTTTGTTTACTAAAGCCAATAACCGTATCGGTGAATTCGACTGTTTGAATGCTCGCGGTGAAGATTTCCCTGTAGAGCTGTCGCTGGCTGAATTTGATTATGGCGACGGTAAGATGCGCTATATGCTCAACATCCTTGATGTGTCTGAGAGACGCGAGGTGGAGCGTATGAAGAAAGAATTCGTTTCCACCGTATCGCACGAATTGCGTACACCACTCACATCTATTCGTGGTTCGCTCACCTTGCTTGCCGTCGGTGCCATGGGGCAACTGCCCGATCAGGTCAAAAAAGTGGTCAGTATTGCCGAACGCAACACCATAAGACTAATTGGTCTAATCAACGATATCCTCGACATTGAAAAACTAGAGGCCGGCAAACTCGATATGGTTTTCGAGAATACGCCGCTCACCAACATATTAGAGCGTTCAGAACAAGCTGTTTCAGCCTTTGCCTCAAATAACGGCGTTACCCTCGATATGCAGCCGACCAACTTTGTCGTGCACGCAGATGGTGACCGTTTGGTTCAGGTTATAGTCAACCTGGTCTCCAACGCTGTTAAGTTCTCGCCCAAGGGGGCTGCCGTAACTGTCGTCTGCCGTGAAGAAGAAGGCGGCATGGTGGAAGTGCAAGTCATAGACCGTGGTCGTGGTATTCCTGAGTCTTTCAAAAACCGTTTGTTCCAGCGCTTCCAGCAGGTAGAAGCCTCTGATGCTAAGAAGAAAGGCGGTACAGGTTTGGGTCTGGCCATTTGTAAGGGTATAGTCGAGCAGCATGGCGGCAGTATCGGGGTTGAGTCGGAAGAAGGCAGGGGCAGTACATTCTGGTTCCGTGTCCCAAAGGCACAGGTAATTAATACGTCACCGCCCTCGCCTCAGACCATGGCTTCGGGCGGTGCAATGACCATGAGTATGCAGCAATAACGAGGTATTGATGAAGGTTCTCATAATCGACGATGAGGAAGATTTCCGCACGGTCGCCAGTTCTTGTCTTGGTTTATTGAACGGTGCTGAAGTCTTAGAGGCTGGAAGCGGACAAGAAGGTATCAAAATCGCCTGTGATGAAAAACCCGATGTCATCTTGCTTGATCTTTGCATGCCCGGCATGGATGGCACAAAGACTCTGGAGAATCTGCGTAAAGAACCGGAAGCCTCGGAAGTGCCGGTCATTTTTTGCACTACCAAGGGTATGTTCGAGCAATTTGAAGAAATGAAAGCCATGGGGGCGCTGGCTGTTATAACCAAGCCCTTCGACCCGCTTCGTCTCTACGATCAGATCAATACAATTTTGACCAATGCTGGAAAACTGCCTTGCGCAGAGAATAGTGAATAAGGGTTATTTGCAGCAGACTGGGTATTACTAGATTAGGTGTTTTGGTTTTGGCATGGGATCCCGTTTGGATTGACTAGGAGATAATCAATGAGAGTTCTCATCATCGATGATGAAGAAGATACACGTCAGATTGCCTGCATGAGCTTGAGCCTGTTGGGTGGTCTTGATGTTATCGAAGCAGAAAATGGACAGGACGGAGTCAACAAGGCGGCAGTCGAGCAGCCCGATGTTATTTTGCTCGACATGATGATGCCGATGATGGATGGTCCGAGTACTCTGGAAGCCTTGCGCAGTAATGAACGCACCCGCAATATACCGGTGATTTTCCTTACCGCCAAAGCCATGACCACTGAGATCGAGCGTCTCAAGAGAATGGGGGCTAGAGGCGTTTTGACCAAGCCATTTGATCCGACAGTTCTGGCGAATCAAATGAGGGCCATTCTGGAGGGTTAGGACGGCATGGCCAACTGGCAGGAGACCTTTTCAGAACTGAAGAGCCAATATGTGCAGCGTTCAACTGACAGGCTGGCTCAGATTATCGAATTGGTAACCAAGCTAATTTCCAATCCAATGAATAAAGATCTGGCTCAACAGCTCAGTCGACATTTTCATTGGCTGGCTGGATCCGGCAGTATGTACGGCTTCCAGAAAGTCTCCGCCATGGGGCTGGAGGGCGAAGCTCTCTGCGACCAAATTGTGGCCCAGAGCGGGCCCGCCTCACCGATTGATCTTGAAAAGTTGAAAACTTTGCTGCAAGAGCTTTCCACCCAATTTACCGGCTCTGATGATGCCGGTGATACCACTCTCAATCTTGGTAAGGGCAGAGCGGCTCCGGCAGTCGGTCGACAGGAAGTTCTCATTGTCGATGAAGATTCGAAAGAGGTTGATTTTCTCAAGAGGCAGGTGGAAGACGCCGGCCTCGCCTTCCGTTGTGCTCGCTCTTTTGCCACAGCTCTGGCTGAAATTGAAAAGCGCATGCCCGACGGTATGATTCTAGAAATTCCACTGCCTGACGGCGATGCCTACGAACTGGTGGAAAAGATAAGAGCCATGCCCGGCGGCGATGAGATGGCTATTTTGATTGTTTCCAAACAAACCGGTTTTTTGGACAAGGTCAGATCGATACACTGCGGTGCTGATGCTCACTTTGAAAAGCCGATTGATATCAAAGCCATGTTTCGTCGGCTCAAATATTTGCTTGATAAACGCTATCAAGAAACTCCGCGTATTCTTTCTGTAGAAGATGATCCCGACCAGGCTGCTTTTATTAGAGCCTTTCTTGAATCGGCTGGCTATCAGGTTCGCACTTGTACCGATCCCAAAAATTTCGAGTCTTATATGTCGGCTTTTCAGCCCGACTTGGTCTTACTAGATGTGATGTTGCCGGGCATGACCGGCTACGAATTAGCTCGCTATATCAGGCAAGACGAAAGACATGCCACTTTGCCGGTGCTTTTCTTGACCACACAAGGTCAGATAGATGCTCGCATTGAAAGCGCTCGCGCCGGTGGCGATGATCACCTGGTCAAGCCGGTGCCGCCGGCTCTCTTGCTTAGTTCGGTCAGTTCAAGATTAGAGCGCGCCCGCTTTTTGAAGACTTTGCTGCGCCGCGATGGTTTGACCTCTTTGCTCAACCATACTTCTTTTATGGAACAAGCTCAGACTGTGGTGGCACAGCGTCGTCGTCATACCGGCTTCACCGCCATGATCTTGCTCGATATCGATTATTTCAGATCAATCAACGAAAGACATGGTTATCCTGGTGGAGACAAAGTCTTGGTCGCTCTTTCGCTCTTATTGCGTAAACGTCTAAGACAGTCAGACATCATCGGGCGCTATGCCGGCGACGAGTTCGGTATCATTGCCGAAGGTCTCGATGAGGCTGAAGCCTTGGCTCTCTCCGGTCGACTACTTTCCGACTTTGCCGCTATTCAGCACTCTACCCTTTCTCATTCAGGCTTTTACGCCACTTGCTCGGCTGGAATTTCGATACTAGATGCTAAAAATATGACGGTGGAAAGTTGGGTGCAATCTGCCAGCAAAGCTTTGCAACAGGCTAAGAGTGCTGGACGAAATTGTGCTATTGCTTATCATCCAGAAGCGATCAGTCGGCAGTAAGCAAGTTAAATAAGAAAGGATCTCAAGGTGCCCCCTGGCAAATCTACTGTGATAGCGGTTTTAGGTGCCGGATCGTGGGGGCTGACCCTGGCTAGTCTTTGGGGTGGCAAGCCCGATTGTCTGGTCAAAGTCTATTGTCGCAATCAAGAGCGGGCTAAAAGCCTGGCTTCTAGTCGTCAGATCGATCGTCCTAGAACTCAGCCTTTGCCTGAAAGTGTTGAGGTCTTAAGCGATCTCTCCGCGTGTCTTGAGGGGGCTGATGTCAATGTCTTGGTTTGTTCCTCGCAAGGGATGCGAGCCTTGACCGAAGCTATGGCTGAGACCGGTCTGGCTCTGCCGGTTCTGGTCAGTGCCGTCAAAGGCTTGGAATTGAAAAGTCATCTTAGAATGAGTGAGATCATCCAGGCCGCTTTTCCTCAGGCGGCGGTGGCGGCACTATCTGGTCCAAATCTAGCAATGGAAGTTCTCAGTGGCTTACCGACAGCCTCTGTGGTGGCTTGTAAAGACATTGCTGTTGCCAAGCAACTGCGCCAGGTTTTGAGCGCGCCGCGCTTTCGGGTTTATGCCAATGACGATCTGCCCGGTGTGGAATTGGGCGGCACCCTCAAGAATGTTATTGCTATTGCTGCCGGTGTCTGCGACGGCTTAGGGCTGGGGGTTAATGCCAAGGCTTCGCTTTTGACAAGAGGGTTGGCTGAAATGACAAGACTGGCAGTTAGGCTTGGCGCTCGCCCCAGTACCATGGCCGGACTCTCCGGTATGGGTGATCTTTTTGCCACTTGCGAAAGCAGCCTTTCGCGCAATTACCGCGTAGGCTATGGTCTAGCCCGAGGCAAGAGTCTTGAAACCATACTTACTGAACTGGGTCAGGTGGCGGAAGGGGTGACCACCACCCAGGCTGTTTGTGAACTTTCGATAAGACTCGGACTGGAGCTGCCCATAGCTGAGCAAGTGGAGTCCACACTTAAGGGTATTTCGACGCCTGAAGAAGCGATCATGGCCCTTTTGTCAAGACCGCTCTCCAGTGAGTAATGCAAAAACAAGGGGAACAAAGTGCCGAATCGAGTTTTGATGCTTTCCTGGGAATATCCGCCGCGCATTATTGGTGGTCTGGCGCGAGTTGTCTGGGCCCTTTCGCGTGAGCTGGTGCTTTCTGGTGTGGAAGTGCATGTGGTCACTGCCGACCATCCAGGACAGGCCGAGCATGAAGTAGTAGACGGTGTGCACATACACCGCGTCAAAACTCAGACCGATACCACTCCTGATTTTCTTTCTTGGGTAAACCGCTTCAATTTTGGGCTTTTGCAATATGCCATCAAGCTGCATCAGCAAGCCCCTTTCGACATTATTCATGCCCATGACTGGATGGTCACCGATGCTGCTTGGGTATTGAAAAGCGGCTTTGGTCTTCCTCTTGTCGCCACCATGCATGCAACCGAAGCCGGTCGCATGCACGGCATCCACAGCGACTTGCAGCGTTATATTCACCAGATGGAGTGGCGTCTTACTTTTGAAGCTTGGGAAGTGATAGTCAATTCTCATGCGATGAACGGTGAGTTGCAGACGCTCTTCGGCTTGCCACCCAATAAGATTGCCGTGGTGCCGAACGGCACCGACCCTAGTGTTTTTGATTTTGAGTGCGATGTGCGTCCGATCAGAGGACGCTTTGTTTCAGAGCATCAGCAGATAGTGCTCTATGTCGGTCGCATGGTGCGTGAGAAAGGCGTGCACGTATTGCTCGAAGCAGTGCCCCGCGTAATTTCTGAGCGTCCCGGTACGCAGTTTCTTTTTGTCGGCACCGGCTATTATTTAGACGATCTGAAGCGTCAAGCAGAAGCCCTCGGTGTTTCGCACCATACCCATTTTCTTGGCTATGTCGGCGATGAAGAGTTGAAACATCTCTATAAAGCCGCCGATGCGGTGTGCATACCCAGTCTTTATGAGCCTTTCGGCATAGTGGCCTTGGAAGGCATGGCCGCCCAAGTGCCGGTGGTAACTTCCGATGTCGGTGGTCTGAAAGATTTCGTCGAGAATATGGAAACCGGCGTCACCACTTATGCAGGCGATGCCGGTTCGCTTGCCTGGGGGCTTTTGCAAGTTTTGCGCAACCCCGAGTTGGCCGACAAACTGCGCGAGACTGCTTATGACAAAGTGCAGCACATTTATAACTGGAAAGTAATTGCAAGGCGCACTCGCGAGGTCTATCAGAAAGTTTTGAACGAATCGGAAATGGTCAAAGCCGAGCGTTCAGTCATGGTTTCAGATAAAGAAAAAACTGCTAGCAGTGGCAAGGGGAGGTAGTTAGATGAAAGCTGTTATCATGGCCGGCGGCTCCGGCACGAGATTGCGCCCACTCACTTGCAATCTGCCCAAGCCGATGGTGCCTGTGGCTGGTAAGCCTATGTCTGAGCACATAGTCAATTTGCTCAAAACGCATGGCTTTGATGACATCGTTTTTACCCTGCATTATTTGCCCGATGCCATTCGTGATTATTTCGGTGATGGTTCCGATTTCGGCTGCAAGATAAGCTATTCGGTGGAAGAGGGCAAGCCCCTTGGTACAGCCGGTTGCGTCAAGGCTATTCAGGACCATCTCGATAGCACTTTCATAGTCATCTCGGGCGATAGTCTCACCGACATGGACTTAGGTAAGGCTCTAGAGTTTCATAAAGAGAAGAAATCGAAAGCCACCCTGGTTCTCAAAAGAGTCGAGAACCCCCTCGAATACGGCGTCGTCATTACCGACAACGAAGGACGCATTCAGCGCTTTGTGGAAAAACCAGGCGCTTCTGAAATTTTTTCGGATACAGTCAATACCGGCACTTACATACTTGAGCCCGAAGTGATGCTCTATGTAGTTATGGGCCGTGAACAAGATTTCTCGAATGATCTTTTCCCCCTCTTGCTTTTGCGCAATGAGCCTATGTACGGCTATGTGGCCGACGGCTACTGGTGCGACATCGGCAACCTGGCTGTTTATCGTCAGGCGCACCGCGACGTGCTCGATGGCTTAGTCAATATCAGTCTCGACCTGCCGCAAATCGAGCCCGGTGTCTTTGTCGGACATGGCTCTCAGATTGATGCTTCGGTGCAGTTGGAAGGCCCGGTCATGATTGGCAAGAACTGCCGCATCGGCAGAGAAACAGTCATATCTAAACACAGCGTCATCGGCGACAATGTCGTCATTCAAGAGAAAGCCTCGCTCAAACAGCCGGTTATCTGGTCTAACGCCTATGTGGGCAGCAATGCTCAGTTAAGAGCTTGCGTGGTTTGCAATAATTCCACTATTCATAATTCGGCTGAGTTGTTGGAAGGGGCTATTATCGGCAATAACTCAGTGGTTGGACAAGAAGCAACAGTCAATCCTGATGTGCGCATCTGGCCTGATAAAAACATAGACAGCGGCGCCAAAGTGCTCGAATCTGTAATTTGGGGCACACGCGCACCCCGCACCTTATTTGGTGCCCATGGTGTACGTGGTCTGGCCAACGTCGACATCACCCCCGAGTTTGCCGTCAATCTTGCCGCCGCCTATGGCGCCACTCTCAAGGGTGGACCGGTATTGGTCAGCCGTGATTACTGGAAAGTTTCACAGATGATCAGCCGCGCCATCGTCTCAGGTCTGGCTTCGGTCGGCATCGAAGTGCAGAACCTAGAGTCGATGCCCCTGCCGATCTCGCGCTATTATGTCAAAACCCAGCGTGCCGCCGGTTTGATTCATGTGCGGGTTTCACAGCGCGAAATAGACAAAATTACAATTGAGTTTTTCGACAGCCAGGGCGTGGCCATAACCAAGTCGATGGAACGCAAGATCGAAACCACTTTCTTTAAGGAAGACTTCCCTCGTTGCGCCCCTTCCGATGTGGGCAGCATCTCTTTCCCCAGCCGTGTGCGCGAGTACTATGTCGACGAATTTCTCAACCACGTTAAAGGGCAAGTCTTTGAAGAAGACAAAGTACCTTTCTGTATCGTGCCCGGTTCGAACTACACCAGAAAGACCAAGCTTGGAGCCCTTTCCACCCATGCTCCAAAAGTTGTAATCGACTATGCCATGGCCGAAACAGGCGTGCTCTTGCCCGACCTGCTCGGTCAACTCGGCATCGAGACTGTCGTGCTCAACTCATCGATTCGCAATTCGCCGCCCCGGCAAGAAGAGCGCATTTCGATGCGCAAGCAGCTTGCCGATGTGGTCAAGGCTTTGGGTGCAGACTTGGGCGTGCAGATTGGTCGAAACGGCGAACAGATGACCCTGGTCGACGAAGCCGGACAGATTATCAGGGGTGAGCTTCTGCTAGCCACGGTGGCCGACATAATCTTGCGCGATAAGCCAGGTCGCTCCATCGTTGTACCGGTTAATGCCAGCTCGGTAATCGAGCGCATCGCCAGCCGCTATGGCTGCAAAGTTGTGCGCTGCAAGGCTTCCGAGACCGAAATCGGCAGCACTACAGCCAAGCTGGAAGAAGCTGTTTTGGGCGGCAGCGCCAACGGCTGCTTCATCTTCCCTGAATTCCAGAACGGTTATGACGCCATGTTTGCCGTGGGGCAAGTGCTCGAGCATTTGACCTATCAGGGTCGCACTTTGCAGCAAGCCGTGGCTGAACTGCCGCCGCTCTATTATCAAGTGGATTCGGTGCATTGTCCTTGGGAAAGAAAAGGTCGGGTGATGAGGCTTCTGGTGGAGAAACACCAAGATAGACCGATGGAGCTTCTCGACGGCGTCAAGATTCAGACCCGCCCGGACCACTGGATCTTGGTTTTGCCTGATGCCGTTGAGCCCCTAGTGCATGTCTATGCCGACGGGTCCAACTTGCAGAATACTTCAGCCGACCTAAACGAATATACTCAGCTTGTCAGGTATTTGCAGAAAGCCTGATCTTTCAATATAGTCGTTTTAGAGAGCATCTAAATGGGCATAGCCTTAAAGCAGGCTGGCGCTAGCGGAACGGGAGTATTGGAAGAATGTTCGGAAGGAACGACGGACGCAACCCTCCACAACAGGGTAAGTCCACCGGAAAAGAAGTGCGCAAGTTCCTGGACGGTAATCCGGGTAAGCCCACCCAGGCTCCCTTGCCCAACCGGGCCGTGGACCGCTCGATGTATTCGAACGGCTTGGCGGCCGGGCAAAATCCTGACTGGTCGGTGGCTGTGTCGGAACAGATTCTTGTTTATCATGAGTCTGAGCCGGTCGAACCCGGCACCGACTGGATGAGTCAGCTCAAGCAAGACTCTTTGCAATTTCTTGCCGACCAGCGCGGCGTGCATTTGCAAGAGGTTTATCGCGAATCTATCTATAAGTCAGGCATCGCTATTCTAGTCGACAAGATTTATGGCTTGTTGCAGCGTTATATGTTCGAATTCAACCAGGTTGCCAATGGCACCGAGTTGCATGTCTCGGGATCTATATCAGGAGACGTGACCGAGGTCACCAAGTACAACCGCTTTAGAGAAGCAGAAGAAACCAAGACCTATTTCAGGGCTCGTTTTTCAACCCGTCTTTGTTCTTTGGTTGTACGTGGTTGCGACGACAAAGTGGAATGCTTCTTGGTACCCACCAGTAAAGTAATGGCTTTGAGCCGCACCGAGAATGATTATCAGCCGATTGCCACTATTCAAGTGAAGATTACCGAGCAGGGCATGATGTGGCGTATGCAAGACGCTAATCCACCGATTGAGACGCTTGACCAGCTCTGTATGTGGTTATTCTCAGCCATGATTCAAGAAACCAAGAATTACGCTCGTTTGGGTGGCGAAGAGGGCGCCGTCTAATTATTTTGTTTATGCGAAAGAATTTTTCTGCAGCATGATTTAATATTCGAATGCTTTTGTGCTTTGTGGGGAATATATGGCACAGAGCAGTGCTCTCACTTTAGATAGAGGTTTTTTCGACTATGGGTGCCATCAATCCCGAAATGCTACGGGACCTACTCTCTGAGTTTACTGAGAAAGAAGAAGTAACCAGAGAAGAGATCAATGTCATTACGCAGCAAATCGGCGAGCTTGAGAAACGCATAGATCAAAACAAAACCAGACTGGAGTCGCTGGTCAAAGACAGAGAGAGAGTCTTGGCTATGCGCGACCGCTATTTGAGCGGCAACTGGCCGAAAATTGTCAGAGAGTCGGTAACGGCAGAGGCTCAGCCTGAAATAGCGGCAAAAGAAAGCGAACCGCAAGTTGCTGCGGTGGCTGTGGCTGAGCCAGCACCGCCAGTAGTATCGGTCCCGCCGGCAGTATCGGTCTCACCGGCAGTATCGGTCCCGCCAGTAGTGTCAGCCCCACCAGTAGTATCAGAACCGGCTGTCTCTGCATCGAGTGCCCCGAGCGCGCCCACGGTTAGTACGCCGGAAGCATCAGCTCCGGAAGCTCCGGCGCCGATTATCTCTTCTGTTTCAGAAGCCAAGGCAGTCGCTCCGCTGGTAAGCGAACCAGAATCCGAATTTAAATCAGAGCCCGAATCTCAGCCAGAGCCCGAACTTGAGCTGGCTAAGAGTGGCACCAGCACCAGCGATAATCCTGTCATTGAGCCGGGCGAGTCAGTTCTACCGCAAGAAGCGCCCTCCGATCTTCCTTCGGACGATCCTATTTTGAGTTCTTTCAGTGGTAATGCCGGTGCTGTAGATATGAATCTCGATGCGGCTGGTGGCGCCGGTGATACCAGTGATCCCAGTTCCTTTGCTGCTTCGGCCTGGGGTGAACCTGCTAAGCAAGACAAGCAAGAAGAACCTCAAGTCATTCCATGGGGCGCTCAGAGCGCTGCCCCTGCTCTTGATGCGGCACCGGCACAGGCTGCGCCGTCTTTCTCTTCTCAGTCTTCCACCCCGGTTTCTCCGGCGCAGTCCGCCGCCGATGCCTGGGGCAGCCCCTCGGCTGCCTGGGGCGAACCGAGCACGCCGGTCAGCGCTTGGGGTGAGCCTGCTTCTTCCCGTCCAGCACCAGCGCCGGAACCGGTTAAGCCGCCGGTTGAAAGCACTGCTGCTTGGGGACAGGGAGTCTGGGGCGAACCCTCTGGCGGGAATCAAGCTCAATCTGGTCAGTCTGGTCAAAATATTCCGAATGCCCAGCCGCCTGCCAATACCATGGGCGCCTGGGGCGAGCCGTCCCAGCCGGCCGCTGCTGCTCCCTCTCCTTGGGCCGCTCCGACCACGGCTGCCGAGACCGCTGCCTCAGCCTGGGGCGCTACCAGCGCCCCTGCCCCCGAATCCGCCGAATCCGCTTGGGGTCAACCTAGCGCTCCAGCCACATCGGCCTGGGGCGAACCAGCTCCTGCCGCAGCCGGCCAAGATGTTTCTGCTCAGGCTGCCCCGGCTCCTAGCCAAGGCGAAGAGAACGAACACCGTTCTTCCCTCGCCAGTGCAGCCGGTGGGGCACTGATATCGCCTGTGCGCGGTCGTCGCAAGAAAGAAGGACCTGCATTTGATTGGGGTCAGAGCGAGGGTGGTGCCGAACAAGCGCAGGCTTCTGGCGATGAAGACGAAAATGTCAAAAAATTAGGGGATACGCTGCGCGGTCTCTTCAACAAGTAAGCTGCCATCAGATAAGATGGCGGTCATATATACATGTACGGGCTTTGTTAAGATATGCTTCGTGCAACTTTGTTGCGCCGGCTTTGGCTTGTAGATAGCAGAGGCAACCAGCTTTTAGCGTCTCCAAACCAGACCGCGATGCGATATTTTTTTTGTTTTCTTTATTTTCTTTCTCTCTTTTCTTTCTTCTCTTTAGATTTTGCGGAGACTTGTATGAAACAGATTTGTTCAATGATGGCCGGTGTGGTTGTGGAATTGCTGGTCAAGCCGGGCGATGCAGTTGAGGATGGTATGGACGTAGCCATACTCGAATCGATGAAAATGCAACTGCCTGTGGCTTCCACCGAAACCGGCAAAGTAGAGGAAATCAAGGTGACAAGCGGTGACTTCGTTAACGAAGGCGATCTCTTGATGGTCTTGTCTTAGGTTTTGTCTTAGGTCTTGAATTAGATGTTTGATAACTTGCCAAAAGAAGTGACTGTATTTGAGGTTGGTCCCCGTGACGGCTTGCAAAATGAGTCTAAGCACATAGAAACGGCCGATAAGGTGGCTTTAATCGAAGCTATCGCCCAAGCCGGGCTTAAACAGATTGAAGTCACTTCTTTTGTCTCGCCTAAGTGGATACCGCAACTGGCAGACGGCGCCCAAGTTATTGCCTCTCTCTCTTTGCCCACCGATGTCTCTATATCGGCTTTGGTGCCCAATCTAAAAGGCTATGAAGCAGCTAAAGCAAGTGGCTTGAAGCAGATCAACCTCTTTCTATCGGCTTCCGAAGCTCATAGCAAGAAGAACATCAATAAATCTGTCGCCGAAGCGCTAAGCACCATGAAAGAAGTGGCTGATGTGGCTTTGCAAGACGGTATGCGCTTGCGCTGCTATGTCTCAACCGTTTTCGCCTGCCCTTACGAAGGACCGGTTTCAATCAATTCGGTTCTAAAAGTCGTGGAAGGGCTGGTGTCCATGGGCGTGCATGAGATTTCTCTAGGAGACACTATAGGCGCGGCCAATCCACTGCAAGTCAAGCAAGTATTGGATGCCCTCAAGGGTCTGGTTTCATTTGAGAAATTAGCTCTCCATTTTCATGATACCCGCGGCACGGCTTTGGCCAATGTGGTGGCTGGTATCGAATCTGGTGTGACTATTTTTGACAGCAGTTTGGGCGGACTTGGTGGTTGTCCCTATGCACCAGGAGCATCAGGCAATCTCGCCACCGAAGACCTAGTCTATATGCTGCATGGCATGGGCATCAAAACCGGTATCGATTTGCCCGCTTTGATTGAAGCCGGTGCGCTGGCCCAGAAACTTTTAGGTAAAGAACTGCCCGGTCGCTACCTGCGCGCCGAGCTTGCCGCCCGTGCCAAAGCCTGTGCCAAAGTGGGCGCAGAATAGAGAATATATTATTGTCTGGGAGAGCGTAAATGAGTACTACCACCGAAGTTGAGCAAGTGCTGCTTGTTGAAAAAGAAGGTCACCTAGCCTGGCTCAAGCTCAATCGTCCCAAGGTGATGAATTGTCTTAACCGGGCTCTTTTGCACGATCTAGTCAAAGCTCTAGATGAGCTTGCCCAAGACAAAGAAGTGAGAGTGATTGCGATCATCGGCTCGGGTCTAAAGTCTTTCTGCGCCGGTGCCGACCTGGCTGAGCGCAAGGGGATGACCCAGGGCGAGACCCTCGACTATATCACCCTCATTCAAAAGGTGATGCGTACAATCGAAAAGCAGCCTCAGCCTGTTATAGCCGCTATCAACGGCTCCGCCTGGGGTGGTGGTTTTGAACTGGCTCTGGCTTGCGATCTTAGAGTGATGGTCGATACAGCACAGCTGCGCCTCACCGAAGTTCGTCTCGGCATCATTCCCGGTGCCGGCGGCACCCAAAGATTGCCCAGACTGATTGGCAAGTCGAAAGCCAAAGAGCTAATTCTCACAGCCGGTACAGTCACTGCCCAGGAAGGTCACAATCTCGGTCTCATCCACAAAGTGGTTTCGGTCGATGCTGGTTATGCTGAAAGTACCGATGGTATTGCCACCGCCAGTGGTGGGTATCACGTACCGCTTATGGCTGTGGTGCGCACTTGGGCTCATGAGATAGCTCAAGCAGCACCTCTTTCTCTGCGGGCTGCTAAGTTTGCCATAGACGAAGGTTATGACCGTGACCTAGAGTCTGGATTGGCTCTTGAAACCAAGGCTTATCTCACTCTTCTCAACTCTAAAGATAGACTGGAAGGGCTTGCTGCTTTTGCCGAGAAGAGACAGCCGGTTTATCGCGGTGAGTAAGGCAATGAGTCTAGAAAGAGACGAGTCTAATATCTTCAGGGGCGATGGACGCGAGCCCCTCAAGAAGCATCCACAGATTCTCGATACAGAGAACCGTGAGGCTCTGCCCCTTGATTTGACCGCCTTGATACTTTGCGGTGGCCGTTCAAAACGCATGGGACGCCCCAAGGCTTTTCTGCCTTATGGCGGCACCACGATGATTCACCATATTCTCACCAATATCAAAGACCTCTTCTCTGAGACATTTTTGGTCTCAAACGAACCCGAATCATATGAAGACTTCGAAGTGGATGTGGTCAAAGACATACTTCCATATCGCGGGCCCTTGGGCGGTATACTTTCGGGGCTCTTAATCTCGCAGCACAGTCATGCTTTTGTCATTGCCTGCGATATGCCTCTGGTCAGCGCCAGGCTAATCCGTGAGCTTTGTGCCAGAAGGTTTGAGCATGACGTAGTGGTGGCTGCCCACGAAGAGGGTTTAGAACCGCTTTTAGGCGTCTATTCTAAGAACTGCATCAAACCCCTGGAAGAATCTTTATTTAACGGCGATCTCTCTTTGAAAGACTTCTTGGCCGGGCTCAATACTTCCACCTATGAGATCAGTGAAGATAACGAAACCAGTCTGCCGCCTTATTTCAATGTCAATACTCCTCAAGACTATAGCCGTTTAGTGACAGGCAGCAGCCTGCTCGGGCTTAATCTCTCTTCCGATTGAGCAAATAGAAGGCTCTCTGTACTGGGTATAGCCCTTATTGAACAAGACTTTAGAGCGGCTGATAAATCGGTCTTGTGGGGAGCTCAGGCTTGAAGAAATTTTTTCGTCACTTGGGGCTGGTTGCTAGAAAAGAGCTACAGCATTCTTTTCGTGACCGCGATGTCTTCATGTACACCGTGCTCATTCCCTGCCTGGTCTATCCTTTTTTGTCTTTTGTCGGTGTGGAGTTTACCCTGTTAACCCAGGCCGCCTCAAAAGAAAAGCCCTTTAAGGTCGCTTGTTATGGACTCAGCCCGGTCAATCTCGTCTATATCAAGAATGCCATCAATAATGCCCAAAAGTCGGGCAAAGACAAAACCGAACTGCTTGAAAGCAATGAAAAGTCAGCCCGCGCCATGCTGCACAAAAGAGAAGTAAATTTGGTTGTTGCAGAAGAAGCAAAGAACGGCGTTCTGGATCTTTATGTCGGCCACAGCTTCGATGCCTTTATGCAGACCGAGCGCTTTAAAGAAATTCTCGAGGTCTATCACCGCCAGCAGATCAAAGACAGTTTGCAGCAAACCGGCTCACTCAATGCCTATAGATCGAAAATGGTCAATTCGCACCCCCTCAAGCAAGAGTCTTACTCCTTGCACTTTGTCATGCTTTTGGTCAGTATCATGATGATGAGTGTAGGGGTTTGTTATCCGTCTATAGTGGTTACCACAGAAGAGTTTGAGCGCAAAACTATCGAAAGCACCCAACTCTTGCCGGTATCCAGGTCGGCTCTCATCTTGGCTAAACTGGCTTCGGTGGCTCTCTTTGGTATCTTTACCGGGGCTGTCAATTTCTTCTCGATAATTGCCGTTTTTGCCCTGCTTATCTATACCGCCGGCAAACTGCAAACCATCAGTGCTTCCGAGCTAAACAGTCTGCTCACCCCAGTACAGATTGCCGAGGTGGCAGTCAGCTATTTGGTTATGGGTCTTTTGCTTTCTTCTTTGATGATGCTGGTTACTTCTTTTTGCCGCACAGTCAGGTCGGCTCAAAACTGGGTGGCTATTCCTATGTTGGTGGTCATGCTTGTACCATCGCTTTCCCTTCTGCCCTCTGTATCAATGTCAGGCGCTCATGCCCAGCCTTATCTGGCCCTGGTGCCATTTCTTGGACTCGCCCTCACTTTGCGGCAATTTTTTACTTCAGCCGAAGTTTCCGCCATTCAAATAGTAGCAATTGCTGCTTCCCTGGTTTATACAGTTGTCATGGCTTCTCTAGCCGGTTTCTTGATGTTTAGGAGTAAAGCATGAGTCTCAAGGTGCAAGGTGTGGGCAAGCGCTTTTACGATAAAGGTCGTGGTGAGTTTTATGGCTGCAAGGACATTAGCTTTGCTGTAGAGCCAGGCGAGGTTTTTGGCTTGCTTGGACCCAATGGCGCCGGTAAGACCACCACACTGCGGGTGGTATCAACGATTTATGCCCCCACCGAAGGGACGGCCTTTATAAACGAAATTGATGTCAGTAAAGATCCCCAGGGGGCTCGCCGACATCTAGGCTTTCTTTCCTCGACATCGGGGCTTTATGAGCGTCTGACTGCAAGAGAAATCTTGCAGTATTTCGGTAGACTCTGCGATATGAAAGAAGAGCTTTTGAATCAACGCATTGATATGCTGCTTGAGGCTTTAGATTTTAAGCAATATGCCGATACCCGTGTGGCCAAACTATCTCAAGGCACCAGGCAGAAAGTTTCTATCGCTCGTTCGATTATTCATGACCCTTTGCTGATAATTTTGGACGAACCCAGCACCGGGCTTGATGTTTTAGCCGCATCGGCTATGCACGAATTTGTTAGACAAGAACGCCAGTTAGGCAAATGTATCTTGCTTTCTACCCATACAATGAGCGAAGCCGAAAAACTTTGCGACCGCATCGGGGTAATCAGCGAAGGGCGGCTTTTGGCTGTCGGCACTGTGGAAGAACTGAAGGAACTGACCGGTAAAGCTAATCTAGAAGAAGCTTTTGTCAAGCTGGTGAGGAAAAGTGAGTCTTTGACCAATGCTCAGTAGGGAAGCTCTAGAGAAGATACTGCTTGTCGCTTCAAAAGAGCTGGTCGATATGTGTCGTGACTTCAAGGCTCTTATTCCAGCCGTCTTGCTTGCTTTCCTTCTTGGACCGCTTGTTTCTTGCTTGGCACCGCAACTTATAGTCAGCCAAGTTAAGGAAGCCGCCCTCAACGTTACTTCGGTTGCTTTTCAGGGCGACGGCGGTGCTCTATTTACCAAGCTTTCAAGCAATAAAGGTCTGAAGGTAGTCAATCTCAATTTGCCGCCCGGTGATAAACAGGCTTGGCTGAGTGCTCTTGAGAAAGGCAAGGTCGATGTGATTTTGTCGGCACCGCCCAACTTTGCCCAGAAACTTTCCGAGTATCTAAATTCAAAATCTACAAAAGACGATCAGTGCCCAAATGTCGAAGTACTCTACACCGGCCGCATTCCATCCTCTTCCTATGCCGGTATGCGCATGCTTTCGGTCTTGACTGCCACAAGAGAAGAGCTCTTAAAAGAAAAGCTTGTTTTGCATAAAGTAGTGGTGAATGCACCGCCAATAGTGCGGGTTAAGGTGCTTAGTCCGCCCGATGACAGTCAGATAGCCAGCCCTTTTATAGCCCGAACACTGGCAGCCTTGCTTGTCTTTGTCGCCTTTCTCGGGGCGATTTATCCGGCTCTCGACCTTTTGACCGGTGAAAGAGAGCGCGGTACGCTAGAGTCGATAGTGATCACGCCCATTTCCAGACGACGCCTTTTTGCCGGCAAAGTCTTGGCTGTGACTGCGATTAGTTACCTACTCGTCCTTTGTACCTTGCTTGGCTTTTATGTCGCGCAATTCTATCAACCGCCGCTTTTGCAGATTTTGCCTTTCCCCCTGCATGCACGCCTGCCCCTCAGTTGTGCCTTAATCAGCGCTGTTTTGATGCTGCCACTTTGTCTAACTTTGGCTGTAACCTTGCTGTCTCTTGCCGGCTTGGCTCGCACTGTGCAACAAGCCCAGGGCTATTTTACCGCTCTCATGTTTGTGGCCATGATGCCCCTTGGTATTGGTGTAAGCGGAGACATACATCTTAGCTTGCCTCTGGCGGTGGTGCCATTTCTCGGTTGTCTGATTATGATGAACGACATATTAGAAGCCCGTTGGGATGCCTTCCTGATGCCGCTTACTTGCCTTATTTCGCTTGCCTATGCCTGGCTTCTCACTATGTCTGCCGCTCCTACCATGGAAAGAGAAGATCTCATGTTTGGTGTGGAAGAATCGCCTGAACGCCGTTGGTCGAGTGGGCGATTTGGTCGCGAACTTTTCTTGCTCTGCTCCAGCATTTTTCTACTGATGTTCTATCTTTCCCAGTCAATGGTGGTCACCCATCATGTCTGGGGGCTAATTCTTACCCAGGTTTTCGTGGTCTTTGCCCCGGGTTTCTTTCTTGTCTATTTCTGGCTCAAATTGCCCCTCAAGTCTGTCTTTGCTCTGAGTAAACCCCGCGGCGGCTTCCTCACTTGTCTTTCGGCTTTGCTGACAGCGCCCCTCACTTTCACCGTCGCTGTCTTGCTTGCCAGCGCCCAGGCGCAGTTTTTGCCCAATACCAAGGCTCTCGAAAAGATTATGGAGCAGGTGCTGGGGCTGTCATCGGAGCCTTTGTGGCTGCTCATTATCGCCATCGCCTTGGCGCCTGCTATTTTCGAAGAGCTTCTCTTTCGCGGAGTGATCTATTCACTTTTGTCTAAGAGACTTCCTTCGGTAAAACTGATAGTTGCCGTCGGCACCCTTTTCGGTTTGTTTCATTTGAGTGTCATGCGCTTTTTGCCGACCGCTTCACTCGGTTGTTTAATTACTTTTATGCGTCTGCGCAGTGCATCTATATTGCCCTGCATGTTTCTGCACGCCGGTCATAATGGACTGGCGGTGCTGCTTACGCGCTTGCACATTAGCGAGCCGAGTGCCGAACTTATCTTTGCTGCCGCACTCGTCGGCAGTCTCGGTTTTTTGTCTTTTCTCTATTTGACCAAACCAGTCTCTAAGGGTTGATTTTAGTCTCGGGCTGTTTCTTTATTAGTCTTGCACCATATCTGGTATAGCAGTATGAGGCGATGAGCAGTGCTATACCAGCCAAGATAAACGAGATTATGCGTTCTTCTGTTTTGGCTGCGGCCAGGTCGATAAAAAGCAGCTTGAAGATTAGATCGCCGAAGATGAGCAGTCCACTTACTCGAAATACTTTATCTGGAATCATGAATCCTATTGCGCAGAGAAGAAGCGCGAAGACTCCCAGTTCTGCCGAGACCAAAGAAGTAGGGGCGAAAGATGATATGGCGCCGAATATAATTGCAATGGCAAACAATTGATAATAGATGCTTACCCGCACTTCATTAGCTAGGCAAAGCTCTGGATAGTTGTTTGCCACAAGGCGGTAGAGACAAGCCACCAGCGAAACCACTGCCACTACAGAGAGTGCCTCCGCCAGATCCCAATGCGGGTAGCTGAAGAGCAAGACCTGCATGACGCCTATGTACCATAAACCGGCAATGATTCTGGTATAGCGATCTTTGAACCAGAGACCTAAAGAAACCAAAACCGCCGCCTCGCCGGACCACCTAATTGCCAAGAAACTATCTGGAGCTATGAGCCAGGTTTGCATAAACGTGGCAGCGGCGCCCATAGTGACAAAATAATAAAAGTAGAAAGAGCTTTCGCTGCCGTTTAGTTTATCGGGCAATTTGCGACTGAGTATGGCGCCGCTCAGGTGGGCAAATATTATCGCTGCCACGGTGAGCTCAGCAAAATCTCCCTTGATAGGCGAGAAAATGCACAGTGTGGTGGCGGTAAATAAAGGCAGTAAACTCAGACATTTTATTGCCTTTTCTTTGATGACTGTGCCCAGTGCAAAGTAGAAAACAGCTTGAATAGCCCATCCGAGCGCGATTAGATTGGTGGCTGTCTGTTTGTATACAACAAGCACCGGCAGAATAAATGAGGCAAGAGCGCATAAGAACCAGTAATACCAGACACCTTTACTGTTACTGTCAAAAGCAGCTGCCCGCTTTTGCCATTTATGATAGGCGCCGGCACATATGCCCATAGACAATATCGAAAGCGAGTAGTATGAAACAGCTTCACTGATGGGAAAGCCTGGTAGAGATGCAAAAGTGCTCATTGCTTTTTCTGAAAAGCAGAGTAGCAACAGTTTGACCGCTGTGATCACACTAAGACCTATGGCTAGAAATCGCAGCGACCTTAACTCATGCTTTAGACCAAGACAAACCAAGGTTGGAATTTCTACAAGCCAGAGCAAGACCGAGAAGTGTGCTGGGCTTAGATTAGTCAGACCGAGAGTGGTGTAAAGTGCGCCAATAAAGACATTCATTGCCCCCACGGCATTTAGCCCGCGTTGTTTGGCAAATTTATAGCTGGCTAAATAGAGGAAACCGGCTGAGAGTAGCATCAGATCTCGCCAGAGCGGGTTCATTAGTTCTAGACGATTGCCTGCAGCCAGACCGAAGCATAGTCCGTTTAGCAGGGTGGTTACGGTGAGGCGATCTTTCTTGTTTGGCTCATCTTCATTGAGGAGGAAAATTGAAATGTTTGTGCCAATCCAGAATAAGAATAGATAGATCAAAGTCTCAAAATGACTGGGAGCCGGGGCGGTGCTTGCACTAGAGCCTGGGTTGAGTATGCCTAAGTAAGTACAATATGCCATGAGGTTGGTCCAAAAAAGAAGCTTGTACCAGCCTTTTGAAATAATCAGGGTATAGGCAGCCAGGGCCATCAACAAGCAGCCGCCCAAAGAAGCAACGGTGAGCGGCTGTATGCATATTGTATAAAAGCTCAAGGCGACAGATAGAATGGCTATCACTTGTGAGTTTTTCTCACGGGCATGAAAGAAGGCGGCAGCGCATACGGCTAAGAGCAGTAAAGCTGCAAGGATCGGACTTTGCACCACTTGCACCGATTGGATGTAATGTCCGGCATAGGTGCTGAAATAAGTAAGAGCCCAGCCGCCGCCGATAAGACCTTCGCCGTAGCGGCGATCATCGGCTTTGAGCTGCTTGGCAAAAAACTCGCCACCGAAAGTTAGAGATAGACCGGTCAAAAGACCGGCGAGAATCTTAGCCAGGGGCGGCCAGGATGGAAAAGAATAAAGGACAAAGAGGGCAACGCCTATGACAAGACTGCCTATGCCCAGCCGGTTCAACCAGAGCGAACCGATGGTCGATTCCAGATTGGCGGTTTCTTTCTTTTCAGCAGTGACTGTTAAAGATGGCGAATTAGAAAGTGTTTTAGCCGAATTGTCGAGTGGCGGCTCAATTTCTTCAAGAGCAGTCTTGGTTATCGCATGGTCTTGAGCTTGGTCTTGAGATTGAGCTTGGTCTTGAGCTTGAGCTTGAGCTTGGGCTGCTGCTTTTTCTTCTTCGCTTGCTTCTTGTATTGACTGCAGCGCGCTTGTCTCTTCCGGTGCCGGGCTTGTCAGCTTTAAGACACTTTCTATATTGTTGATTCTAGCTGTCAAATCAGAAAGCGTCGCTTTCACTTGTTCGAGTTGAAAACTAAGGTCATTGCTTGTGGAGTCCATGGACAGCTCCTTGCTGGCAGTTTGTCCTATTATAGACGCGATTACCCAATGCCAAAGGCTAAAGCAATCAGTTTGGCCACTGTCGCTCATTGACAATGCTGTGGCCGACGGTTAGTTCAGTTCCGGCTCACTGATTGCTTCACTTTTTAGATTTAGCCGCAGGCTTCGAATTGCTTGCAAGACGTCTCCGGCTAAGGTGTATCTATCTTCCAGGTTTAAGGCAGTGCAACGGGCTAGAAATGGATTTAGAAACGCAGCTAGTTCATGATCTTGATTGATTTGCGAGGGCTCGAGCGGTGTTGGGTCGTTGCCTGTGAAGAGAAAATAGCAGGTGCCGCCCAGGGCATAGATATCGCTTTGGGGAACGGCTTTGCCTCTGATTTGTTCAGGTGGCATATAGGACTGCTTACCGACCATGGTGCCGGTGGCGGTGCCTACAAAAGCATTGGCGGCGCCAAAGTCAATCAAGACTATTCTGCCATCCACTCTCAGGAGCAAGTTGTCCGGGCTGAGGTCTCTATGTATGATTGGCGGCTCTTGTTCGTGCAGATAAACCAATATCTCGGCTATTTGTTCGGCCCATTGCAGGACGAATTCCGCTCTTTGGGGGCCTCTTTCTTTGACGAAGCGTCGCAGATCAAGCCCGTCTATAAATTCAAGAACCTCATAGTGATGGTCGTTTTCTACGAAGTGGTCCAGCACTTTGGCAATTTTAGGATGGTTTAGCTTGCTTAAAAGTAAGGCTTCGCGATGGAATAATTCAAGTGCTTTCTCTTTCAATTCCGGTGTCGCGTTTAGCGGAATAACCGCTTCTTTGACTATTATTTGTTCACCCAGAAGATCTTTGCCTGCATATATAGCGGCTGAACCGCCACATGCTAATAGCTCTAGAATTGTTAGCGAATCGTTTCTCAATTTGCTTCCAACAGCCAGTGGTACATAGAGGGTCGGAGCAAAGCGCTCTGAAAATTCATGGTCCCAGAGACTGGTAAAGTCGTTAAAGTTAAGTTGCTTCAAGCCGCTTGCCGTTGGAATCTTTATTGCCACCTGGTCGATGGGTGGGCTGAATTCGGCGTCAGGGGCGCTACTGGTGATGGAGTAGATTAGCTTCTTAAGATCGTTATGGTCTAAATCTCTCACATCAATATAAATGTTCTTTTCCGTTAGACCATTAGGTTCGCTGAAAACAAGCACTAATTGGTCTGGTATTTCAATCAGTTCTTGGCTTGCCGAGAATACTACTCGTTTTAGATCTTTCCATTCCCAGCTTAGTCTGCCGCCGCTAGCCAGACAGTAGATTGCCGGCAGAGAGAGCCTCTCTTGGCTGAAGACAAAGCGACGGTTTAGTTGCAAATTAAAGACAGCAAGGTAGGATAGCAAAAGGATGAAGCTGAACCAGGCTGCCTTTAGCGCGAAGAAATTGGAGAGTCCTAATGGCAATATCTTTATAAGATAGTAGAGGAGATAGCACAAGGCTAGGATGCTAAGCGGCAGAAGAATTTTCAATATTGCGTCGTACTGCCTTGCGAAAGGATTTTTCAGCACTATATTGAAGGACTTCTCGTCTTTATCGAAGTTGCTCAAGATCAAGCCTCAGCTCTTGCAAGTTTTGGTAGCGCTCTGCTTTATTCAGTTTTGTAGCTTTCGATATTATTCTATGTGAATTTGATTCGGTTAATGGCTCAGGATCTCTACCGGTGAGCAGAAAATGAAGTGTGCATCCTACTGCATAGATGTCGCTGGACTGGCTCAGTAGACCTTTGAACTGTTCCGGCGCCATATAAGAGTGTTTACCTACAACAGTATTTGTTTTATTACGGGTAAGCTCTTGCGATGCGTCAAAATCCATCAGTTTGATGCTGCCATTTCTATCTCGGTCAATCATTATATTGTCTGGAGTGACGTCGCCATGTACGATGGCTGGGCTTAGTTCATGCAAATAGAGTAGCGCTTGGCAGAGTAAATCGCCTATGCGAGCCACCTCTTGTTTTTCTAGTTTGCCGTACTGTCTGACCAGTTGCCTGAGGGTGCAACCCTCTATATATTCGACCACTAAGTATGCCCGCAGGTCTTCCAAGAAAAAGTCGTATAGATGGACTATGAGAGGGCTATTGATTCGTCTGAGGAGCGCTACTTCTTTGAGCAGGTCGTCGGTGGCTTTCTTTCGACCTCTTTCGTTGTCGGGCAGAATGAATTCCTTTACTACCACCAGTGGTGGCAAGCCCGGTAAGTGGGGCGAAGCTGTGGTTTCGGCTAGATAGGCTGTTCCTTGTCCACCGCCGCTCAAGATCACTTTTACTGTATAGATCTCATTTAGGATGGTTCCAGTTGTGAGTAATTGATCTTGTCTGAGGCGTTTCTCTAGCGATGTTGTGCTCAGCTCTCTTAGCCAGAGCTCTGTATAACTTGCCAATGATTCAGATTTGGTCAATTGAGCATCTCCGATGATCTCGGCATGAGGTGCCCATGTGCGAACGCAAGAGACTAGGTGAGTCGAGTCAATTGTCTCCTTAATGTCGTTCCAGAGAATGAGAATATCGCTGCCGTCTTTGAATGTAAAGGTCACATAGTTTGGGAAGAGACTCAATCGACGATGACGAATTTCTATTTTGGTCAGCCATTCCCAGGGCATGATCGCATCTAGTCTGTTGTCCCTTATATCTAGACCTTTTGCTTTCAGTTCCAACTGAGAACGATTGCTACTTGTGAAAACATTTGAGGATGTAAAAAAATAGAAAAGAAACCCGATGAAGAGACATACTATGCAAACTGCTAAGGGAAAGGGAAACTGGCTTGCTACTCCAGTGAGAACAATAGCCAGAATTGGCGGAATTGCTGAAAAAATTTGCCAGTGTTGGTGCGCATCTTCCGTTAGTAGAGGCTTTAGAACTAGGTATTGCGGTTCTTTAGCCGTTTCATGCTTCATTCAACAAATCCGGCATTTTTTCAAGATTCTCTCTTCTGTAGTTCCAGCGCTTAAAAAACTGCTGCCATTTATCTTGTGGGTTTTCATTTTCATCTTGATAAGAGTGAATGGCAAGCAGGGCGTCTTGTAATTTGTTTTTGATTTCATCGATCCCAAGCCTTTGTATCAAGTCTAGGCTCTTGATCATAGTTTGCTTCGATGCCTCGGCTTTTCCTTCGTGGGCTAAGCTGGCTAGGGATCCTAAATATGACTGACCAGACATAAAGACATTCTTCACCATGATATCGCCAACGGCATCAATGTTGCTAAGCACTGCTGCTTTCAATGTCTCTTGCATGGCTTTGGTCAACTGCAAATCAGAAGTGGAATAGGCCGCAAAGAAACCCCGTCTTCCCAGCTCTTCGCTAAAGAGGGTCTTGAGCTGTACTTCAAGAGCCAGCCTTTCTTTATCGTCGAGTCTGTCAGCTTTTTCTTGCCAGGTGGAAAGCAGTCTGGTGCTTTCAGAAACGGCTTGCTGTATAGTCGACATCATCCAGAGAGTCTCCTTTGTCTAGTTAGCGCAAACCGGGCAGATACATATCGCTCATCTCGCCGTGTTCTTCTAAAGTGACTTTCTCGTCTTTTGCCGAAACCGAGACCAATTTGACGCCAGAAAATGACTGACCGGTAGCCAAGGTCAAGTCTGATGGCCAGTGATTGGCGCGACGGGTCAGTTGATCTTTGATATGAAAGACAGCTTTGTCGCCGATGATGCCGGTAAGCTTTAGATATCTTAGGGTCGAAGGTTTCTCAGGTGGATAGGGCAGGTCTGAAATAGCCAATCCACTTGCTAATCCACTTGCCAGTCCGCCACCCATCGCCGGCGGCATAAAGCCGTTATGGGGACCAGGCATGTCGCCGAAATTTCCCAGTCCGGCCCCCGTCGGTGGTGGCGGCACCAATTCCAGTTGCTTCACCTTTTTTTTGCCTTCATTTGGGTCCTCGGCGATTTTTTGTGAGCGTGGAAAGGGTTTGGCTTCCAAGCTCACTTCAAATGGATCTTTCTTGTCTAAGGCTTCTTTAGCTGTACGGCGGGCTTGATCAAGAGGAGTGATCGGTTCGCGAAAATTCTCGGCTTTCTCTGCCACTATTGGCTTATTCGACTGATCGGCAGTTGTTTCACTAATTAGAGTATGGTTTTCTCTTTGACTTTTGGACAAATCAGCTTGTTTCGCTGGGCCAATTGACCCTTTCTTTTGATTTTGCCGAGCCTCTGAATCTTTGGCAAGGGGCACTAGAAACTGTTCAGCCTTGGCAGTCTTGTCATTGTCAGTCTTTTCGACGTTGCTGCTCCAGGCGTAGGTGGCGCCTATCAGTATGCATCCGGTCACTAGTATTATGATTAGTCTCATTTTCGGGCTCGCTTTTCTTCTCAATTCTCAAGGCAGATAATAAATATTGAGAAGGAAGGACATGACCGGCTGTTTTAGCTTAAGTTTCTGTGCCCTTTCGCCCGCCGGACTTTTGTTTTGTAAGCCAGGGCCGCCAGCCATAGCCACCGATAATTGATTTACCGAAAGTACTCTTTGATAAGATTCCAGTCTTTTCATAAACTGAATTAGTTTGCCGTAGTCGCCGGTTAGATAGAGCCTTCGGGTCATTTGCTTGACACCCATCGAATTGCGTTCTTCTGCCTTAGGCTCAATTTGCTTGTTTTGATTTGTGTTTTGATTTAAGTTTAGAGCGATATTTTTGCCCGCTTGATTTTTGTTTAGACCGGCTTCGAGCACTTCCAAGTCGGCGGCATCAACGCTGGTTTCGGTGCCACCGCTATTTCTTTCGTCGGGTTTTTCAACAGCGATAATATCGATGTCGGCAGCATCGGCCATGCGCTGCACATCCAGCATCAGCAGATCTAAATAGGGAGCTTGTGGAATCTCGTTGCGCAGGTTCTGAATTTCAGATTCCAGAGTCTTATGACTTTGGTCGACACTGGCTCTCTCTGCCAGTTTGTCTTGCAGACTCTTTAGCTCATCTTCTTTTTGCTTGAGCTCTTCATGCAAACGTTGACTATCTAAATAAGCCGGATAGTTCATAGAAAAGGCGGCTGTCCCTGATATCAAAATTGGTGCCAGCACTAACAAGAGGCGTGTGCGTTCATTCATTGCGCGTCACCTCCGAATTTATCAAGGCTGTGTTGATGGGGGTCGCCGGCGGCTTGCTCTGCTCACTTGCCGGCTTGGTTTTAGTAAGCTTGGCTTTCAAAGAAAAGGCCACTATACCTGGTTGTTTTTCAGGTCTTGAAGCGTATTCGATATTTGATTCTGAGATGGCCGGGCTTGTGCCCAGGCTGACCGAAAGATTGCCTACAGCTGAAAAATCAACGGCGGCGCCGTCCACTTTGAGCTCTTCGTCGCCTATGTTCAACTCGGTTAGTTGAATGCCGCGCGGAGTGTTTTCGCGCACCACATCCATATAATTTGAATAATGTTTGATGCCGCCCACAAGCCGGTCAAGTAGTGCTTTTCGCTTTAGCAAAACAGCGTTTTCTTCTTTCTCTTTTTTCAGTCTGGTCAGGTCGGTTTTGCTAGTGGCGATGGCGCTAGTCGATTTTTCTATGGCGGTCTGAGTGAGGGGCAGGTCGAGCAAGGTCAGGTAGAGGTAAGAGCCAAAGACCACAACTGTACTAAAGATTGCGGCAACCAAACCCGGTTTGAACCAGCGCGGCGCCTTTACTGTTTCGACTTCTTCAAAAATATTCTGGGTGCGATTTTGATCTAGACCGAGGGGAATTCGTCCTTCTTTATTGAGGTCCATATCGACTGTGATGGACGGATTCCAGGTTGATTCTATGGAAGAACCAATCAGGGCTGCCAAAATTGGTCGCATGCGCTCGGTTATCTGCCGTTCGTCGACAATCATGTCTCTGAGCGGGTCTGCCAGCACTGTTTTGGCTCTTAATTTGCTGGCGAAAAATTCGTGCATATTGGGCAGCATACAGCCTGGACCAGATAAGAGTATATGGTCGATTTTGACGTCGCCCACCTGCGACCGGTAAAAGTCTAAGGAGCGCAAGACTTCGTCGCCTATATCGCTAAAGACGGCTCGGGCTACTTGTCCGGCTTGACCCATTCTTGTATCGGTGGGGGTGATGTTGAAGACCGGAATCTCAGGCAGTAGTTCCATAGCCTGATCGAAAGAGATGTCGAGGCTGCGCGCCACGGCTTCGGTCAAGGCTTCAACCCCCAAGATAATCGAGCGACCGAAAAGGGGCATGGCGCTGCGCACTATATTGATGTCTGTGGCATCTTGTCTGATATTGACCACCATCGAGATATGTCCGCTCGAACCAAGATAACCCGCCAGGGCTAAGCCTCTTATCACTGATAGAGAGGAAACCTCAACTTTGCCGAGTTTGACCCCGGCTGCATCAGCCATACGCCAATAAGATTCCACTATAGAATGCTGAATGGCCGCCAAAATAACGTCGACGCGCCGCACCCCATCAGGATCGGTACGTTCGGTGGCATTCATCTGAAACCAGTCCAAATTGGCTTCGGCTATGGGAAAAGGCACATGGTTGGTGGCTTCTTGTGTGACCACATCAGCCAGTTCTTCGGGGGGCATACCAACAGGCACCGGCATCAGCCTGATCACAACCGCTTGGGCGGGAACGCAGACATTGAGAATTGGTGACTGTCCGCCGGTTGGCACACCCGACTCTTTAATCAAGTCTGCCACCAGGGCTCCCATTGCAAAAGGGTCGGTCACCAAACCGTCTCTGACACAGTTGGGCGGGGTGGGCTGGCAAGCGAAATGTGCCACTTCAATTCCAGCCTTGGTTTTTTCAAGGTGAATTAAGGTGGTGCTGTCGCTATTTATGTCGAGACCGAGAACAGTCCCTTTTTTTCTGCCGAAGCTAAACACGTCGACCCCCCTGATTATCTTTATTATGCCCTCTTTACAAGGGTCTGATAAAGCCGTCAGTGCCGGTAATCAGGAAAATGGCAAAAATTGCTCCGATGGCTAGTGCCGGACCAAAGGGGAAATGCTTGACCAGACGCGGTCCGGGGGCTGTCATTATGCCAATTGTGCCGCCTCCGAAGCCGAGGGCGCCGATGAGTAGGTAGGTGACGCTGTTGCCCCAAATATTCGATTCGGGAAAACTATTAGCCAAACCGCAAAGGGCCAAAGCCATCAGTCCGGCAAAGGCGGCAAAGCCTCCGAAGAATCTGCTTAGGGCGGCATTGAGCAGTCTTTCTTTCTTTAGTTCGACTAAGAGATAGATGCTGCCCATGACCGCACCGACCAAAAAGCCTATTATTAGAGCGGGAATCAACTTTTGCCAACCGAGCCAGGCGGCGATGAGGGCGCTCAAGACGGCGTCGCCGCCGCCCATTACCATGAAAGGTTCATCGACTTCGTCGGCGTGCAGATAGCCCACTTCCATCGTATAGTCAATCTGGTCGTCGATATCTAGTTCGTCTTCCACCTTGTGGCGGTCTTTAAAGCCCGGATGGGTGAGATAGTAGAACTGTACTCCGAAATGGTCGATGAAGTCGAAAATGATATAGCTGGCGCCCACACCGGCCATGGTGCCGAGCAGATCGTGTCTGACCATAGCACTATAGGCGATACCAAGAATGATAGCCGGATAGGTGATTTCGTGAGGAATCAGTTTCTCTTTGAAGTCGGTGATGGTGACGGCAATAAGTGCTGAGGCAAATATGAGCATGCCGCAGACGGTGAGGGTGATGTCTAAGCCTGAGACACCTAGACCCGGGTGCCAATAATTTGGTCCGAGAAAATGCACAATCGCTGCAAAAATTAGACCGGTGGCTAGTTCTACCAGGGGATAATGCCAGTGAATTTTGCCCTGGCAGTGTTTGCATTTACCCTTGAGAAAGAGAAAAGACAAGACCGGAATCAACTCTAGAGGACTAAGCTTGTGCTGGCAGTGGTAACAATAGGAACCTTTGCGCCAGACTGATTCTTCCTTCAAGGTTCTGAGAGCCAGAACATTGATGAAACTGCCGATACAAAGCCCCAAAAGCAAAGCCGCCGTGTCTAAAGTGAGGGCGTCGGCTGCCAAATAAAGATTGAAGTCGTACCAGTCCATGAAATCTCGATATCGCTTTGCCTATGTCAGGGTAGCTCTCTTTTTTCCGACACCATCGCCGAGAGCACTAAAAGTATGATGACATAAGAAACCAAATATGCAGTCAAATAGATCGACAATTCACTATTGGGAAACTGCCCGTACATGATGGCAGATCTTGTCTGAGTAAGGGTTTTGAGATCTGGCAGGGTCCAGTATAGAAAGTTTGCCAATTGCTGTAGGGCTGAGTTTGTGAAGAGCTTAGACAGATCTTGCAGGGAAGCGGTTGAATGTCCGATAAACCAAAATGCGATTGTGAAGACCACCGACATTATCGGCGAAGAGAAAGTGGAAAAGAATTCGGCGGCGGCGATAATGAGAAGCAGCTCCAGATAAGTGAGCAATAAAGAAGCGCCAATGAAAAGCACTCTTTCTTTGAAGACTAAGAGTTGTCCGGGGTCGGCGATATAGACGGTGAGGGTCAAGAAAACAGCCATGGCCGCGATGAGAACCAATAAGCAGAGCGCCAGTCCGAGATACTTGCCCAAGATGAACTGCCACGGGCGTACCGGTTTGGTAAAGATGAGATAGCAGGTTTTTTTTTCTAGTTCTTTATAGACAAGATTGGCCCCGGCAAAAACGGCGATAATACCGCCTATGGTGCTGATGCCGAACATGCCGAGATCGAGAATGATCCTCAGATCTTGCCCCACCGAAAGCGAACCCAGCGCCAGACCAAAGAAGGAAATGATCACGGCGAAGACAAAAAAGGTATAAACCACTTTATCGCGGCTCACTTCCTTGAAAGTGTTGGAGGCAATAGCGAAAACCGGCAGCAATAGCCCCGCTTTTTTAGCGGTCACCTTTTGCCCTTGAGATTCTGCACAGTGCTCCAATCAAGCCTCGATATGGGAAAGAAAATATTCTTCTAGTACGGTGGCGTTTCGCTCGGGGGTAATGCTGAGTAAATCGTCTTCGGCAGTCAGTTTACCTTGGCTGAGCACACCTACTTTGTCGCACAAATGGGCCACATCGGGCAAGAGATGTGAGTTGAAGAAGATTGTTTTGCCTTTCTCTTTCAGGGCGATAATGATCTTGCGCATGTCCATTCTGCCCAAAGGATCAAGCCCCGACATGGGTTCGTCTAAAAAGAGCAAGTCGGGGTCATTGACCAAGGCGGCGGCCATGCCCAGGCGTTGCAGCATACCCTTGCTGTAAGTGCCGGTTCTCTCTTCTGCTTTGTTTTCCATCGAGACCAAGTGCAAAAGCTCGCCGATGCGGTTTTGCAGTGCTGGTCCTTGCATGCCAAAGAGTTGACCGGTGAAAGTAAGATACTCTCGACCGGTCAGGTGGCTGTAAAAGTAGGGAGACTCTGGAAGAAAGCCGATGCGACGCAGGGCCTCATGCTCGCCGGCGGGCTTGCCCAGCACTTTGATTTCACCGCCGTCGGGTTTTAAAAGACCCAAGAGCAGCTTGATTGTGGTGGTCTTGCCGGCACCGTTTGGTCCAATAAGCCCATAGGTAACACCCTCGGCTATCTCTAGATTGATGCCGCTTATTGCCAAGAAAGATTTGAGCAGTTTAGTCTCTCGCCTTTTGACGAGGTTAGTGACTTTGATGGCCGCCTGAGAAAGCTGAGCGTTCATCAGTCAAATGACTAGCTTTTGTTGCCCGGGGCTTTCTTGCTCTGGGTGATGATTTTGTTCAGTTCGGTGGTGGCAGCTCTCAAGCGGCGCGATACCTGCATCTGGGATATGCCCAGGCGACGAGCCACTTCGGTTTGGCTGAGATCTTCATAAAAGGTCAGTTGCACCACTTCTCTCAGCCCATCACGCAATTGTTTAATTGCTTCAGCCAGCATAAAGCGATCTTCTTTAGCCAACTGATTGCTCTGATAGCGTGAATCGACTAGGGTGTCGATAAGAGACTGTTCTGAACCGGCATCATTACTGAGGGCCTGGTCAAGAGAAATAAGCGTGCGTCTGCGATCTACTTCATAGGCTTCGTTGACACGGCTGACAGGAATCTGCAATTCGCTGGCGATTTCAATGTCTGAAGGCTCGCGTCCGAGTTTGGCTGTCAGATTCTGCACCAATCTATTGATACGGAAAGAGAGTTCTTGCAGTTCTCTCGGGGCTCTGATCATGGCGGTCTTATCGCGCAGATAGTGTCTGATTTCGCCTGTGATCAAGTGTGTGGCATAGGTTTGAAACTTGGCACCGGCATCTGGTTTGAACTGATCGACAGCTTTGATCAGACCAATCGAGCCGACTTGAATAAGATCTTCCACCGGGTCGGTAGAGCGGCGGGCGAGACCGTAGGCGATACGTTTCACCAGGGGCAAAGCCGCCTGAATGATGGAATCGCGCAGGGCCGGGTCTCTCGACTCGGAGTAAACAGCCAGCCAGTTATGAATCTGGTCTGGTCCTTTGATTTCTCCCTTACCGGGAGTAGCCGAATTCTTCATCTCCGTCCTCGGAGTCGCACCGTTTGGCGCTTCACTTTTAGCCTGCAAATCTTTGCTCACCACTTTACTTGTGCTTGTGATCGGAGTAATTGAGTTAGTAGTTGTAGTTTCCATCTTTATATTTAATAGACCCAGTCGCAGATTACCAGAGTAATTATATAAATGCTAGCGTGATTTCCGCTAAATGCGGGCTGTCAAGGCAGTTTCAACCTCTTCTTTTGCGACTTTGCGAAAGGCGCTCCTTAAGCCAAGTTCAGAATTGGGTCAGATCAGCTAGCAACTGTCTTGTTTTCGGGTCAAATAGTCAATAGATGGGGCTGAAGCGACCTTGTTCCCCGTCCAGAAAAGACTTATCGCTCCGATTTATAAAATGTTTTTAAGACTTTAATAAATACCGTTACCTGCTTTATCTCAACTGGTTGATCACAGTGAAAATTGGCAGATACATGCCGATCACAATAGAGCCGACGATGCCACCGATGCCAACCACCATGACCGGCTCTAAAAGCGATGTTAGAGCCTCGACGGCGTTCTCTACTTCCATATCGTAAAAGTCGGCGACCTTAGAAAGCATCTCATCCAGCCTCCCGGTTTCTTCACCGACAGCCACCATCTGGGTGACCATTGATGGAAAGACTTGAGATTTGGTCATCGGTTTAGAAAGGCTGCCGCCTTGCCTGACATCGGTATAAATTTTGCGAATGCTTTCGGCAACCACGGCATTATCAGCCGTGTCTTTGACCACGTCTAAGGCTGTCAGCATTGGTACTCCGGCTCTCAGTAGGGTACCGAAAGTTCTTGAGAATCTAGCAATTGATACTTTGGCAACCAAGTCACCGAGCATGGGCGTCACATAAATCAAGCCGTCAATTTGCAGTCGCCCGGCTGCGGTGGCGTAGTACTTCTTGATAAACCAGCCGGCTATTAGCACGCCAACCATAAAGAGAAAGGCCCAGACTGACCGGACTGCTTGCGAGAGGGCTACCAAAGCTTGAGTATAAGCCGGCAGTTCAGAGCCGATATTTTTAAAGAGTCCTTCAAAGATAGGCAGGATGAAAGTGAGCATGCCCCAAAAGACAAGAATAGAGACAACCAGAACCACCATGGGATAAATCATGGCGGCTCTTACTTTCTGATTCAGCTTCGATTTAGATTCGAGAAAGTCTGCCAATCTCTTCAAAACATCGGCGAGAATACCGCCGGTTTCACCGGCTTTGATCATCGAGACATAGAGTTTGTCGAAGATTTGCGGATGGCGGGCCATGGCGTCTGAAAGGGAGAGACCGGCTTCGATTGACTGTCTTACGTCTTCGAGGCAGCGTTTTAGTTTGCGATTTTTGCATTGCTCGACAATGATAGTGAGGGTGCGCAGCATGGCGACGCCCGATGAGACCATGGCGGCAAATTGTCTAGAGAAAACCACCATGTCTTTGATGGTGACGCGCTCTAAAAAGTCTACTTGCAGAACGTTCTCGTTCAAAGCTTTCCAGGTGGCTTGCAAATCACCACTGGCGGTGCGAGGTCTAATCTCGACCACCTCGATGCCGCGAGCTTGTAAGCGAGCTTTGAGAACATTTGGAGATTCGGCGCTCGCTACCGCTTCTTTGATTTTGCCTTGCTCGTCTTTGATTTTATAGACGAATTCCATTAGAACCTGCCAAATCCGCTGCTAGTGCCATAACTTTTATTAGCCGCCGCTCTTGGTCCAATCAACTGCTCAAGATCTTCAGGGCGACTAGACTTAGAAATTGCTTCTTTATGACTGATTAGCCCTTCTTTGACATAGCGAGCCAGGCAGCTTTCTAGGGTTTGCATGCCCAGGCTGGCGCCCATCTGCATAGAAGTATAAATTTGGGCGGTCTTTGCTTCTCTAATCAGGTTGGCTATAGCAGGAGTGTTGATAAGAATTTCCATGGCCATGATGCGCCCGGCTGTTACCGGTGAATCGCCTGCTTCGCCTTCAATCTTTGGCAAGAGGGTCTGACTGAGAACCCCCACCAGTGAATGCGAGAGCATGATGCGAATTTGTTGTTGCTGTTCTGGAGGAAAGACATCGATGATGCGGTCCACCGATTGTGGCGCCGAACTGGTGTGAATGGTGCTGAAGACTAGGTGACCGGTCTCAGCGGCAGTCAGCGCCAAGTGGATAGTTTCAAGGTCGCGCATCTCACCCACCAGAATGACGTCGGGGTCTTCTCTTAGTCCGCTTCTCAGGGCATTGGCAAAGCTTCTCGTGTCTGAGCCTACTTCTCTTTGGCTGATGAAAGACATTTTGTTTTGGTGCAAAAATTCAATTGGATCTTCCACCGTCAAAATATGCTTGTCTTGCTTTTCGTTTATGGCATTGATCATTGCCGCCAGGGTTGTCGACTTACCAGAACCTGTGGGTCCGGTGACCAAGATCAGTCCTCTTGGTTTGGTAAGCAGCTCTTTGCAGACCGGCGGCAGCCCCAACTCGTCGAGGCTGGGCATGCGTGATAGCACCACCCGCAGTGCAGCAGCCCAACTGCCCCTGTCTCTATAAACATTGACTCTAAAGCGACCCAGTCCTTCGATGCCAAAACCACAATCTAGTTCGAGATTTTGCTCGGCGTGCTTGATTTGCTCGGGGCTGAGACAAGAAAAAATCAGTCTTTTGGTATCGTCGGCAGACAAGGTCGGTAGACTGATGCGGGTCAGTTTACCGGCCGCCCTAAGTATTGGTGGTTCGCCTGCTTTAAGGTGCAAGTCGCTTGCCGCCCGGTCTACAACAAGTTGCAGCAATTCCTGCATTTCAACCGACATTAATTCACCTCGCTCTCTTTGCCATTTTTCTTACCGCCGCTGCTGCGCGAAGCTTGGCAATAAGGGCAAGTATGCCATTCTCCAAAGATTTCGGCACTGCAACAGTGACAGTGAAATTCGTCTGTTTCTTCGATATTTGAGCGGCCGCATTTTGGGCAGCTCTGCCAGCCTTCCTGTTGCAACATGCCGCAGCGCAGACAGGATACTTTTAGATCGTGCTGGCAGAAAGGGCATTTGATAAATTCATCAGAAATAGGGTTGCGACACTTACCGCAGAGCTTTTCGTCGCCGGAAGTATCTGAAAGAGTGACACGCACCACTTCATCGGCGGTGGTCAGACCTTGCCCGACCAGCCTTATCGAATAGTCTTTCAGAGGAATCATGCCTGATTGCTTAGCAGCCAGACGCAACATAGCCGTGGTGGCATTCTTACATACGAGGTCGCGTATTTCATCGTTGACTTTCATCACTTCAAATACGCCGATGCGGTTTTTATAGCCTGTACGGTTGCAAGCATCGCAGCCGCGACCGCGGCTAAAGATTGCCTGACCCTCTTGATCGACTCGCAGGCGGTAGTACTGAATAGTGGAATCAGCCAGCCTCTCTTGATGTTTGTCCATTAGACCTAGGTATTCGAGGGTGCTGCGGTCGGGGCGATAGTCTTCGCGGCATTCATTGCAGACCCGTCGCAACAGTCTCTGGGCGATGACACCGATAGTTGCCGAAGCGACCAGATAGGGGTCCACTTCCATTTCGGCCAAACGTGTCACCGCCCCTGGTGCGTCATTAGTGTGCAGGGTCGTGAAGACCAAGTGACCGGTCAAGGCGGCTTCGACGGCGATCTTGGCTGTTTCTCTATCGCGGGTCTCACCCACCAGTATGATGTCGGGGTCTTGCCGCAAAAAAGACCGCAGAATGCGGGCAAAATCCAGCCCCTTTTCTCTTAAGACCTGCACCTGGGTGATACCCTGCATTTCATATTCAATCGGGTCTTCAGCAGTCAATATGTTTACTTCGGGAGTATTGCGTTCAGCCAAGGCCGAATAGAGACTGGTTGTCTTGCCCGAGCCGGTTGGTCCGGTGACGAATATGATTCCGTATGGCTTAGCCACCATGTCTCTAATTAGCGAAAGAGTGTCTTGATCGGTGATTAGATGGTCCAGTCCGAAGGTTGTGCCCGACTTATCCAACTGTCTCATGACCACCTTTTCGCCGTGTTTAGAGGGAATGGTGGAGACGCGGAAGTCTATATCTTTTCCTGAAAAGCGCACTCTGATGCGACCGTCTTGGGGCAGTCTTCTCTCTGCTATGTCGAGGTCGGCCATAATCTTATAGCGCGATACCAGGGCGGCAAGAATGGCTTTGGGTAATCTGCGGTCGACAAAGAGCACGCCGTCTAGACGGTAGCGCACCATCACCCCTTTTTCCTGCGGTTCTATGTGCACGTCCGAACATTGGCGCTTGATGGCTTTGGCTAAGATCTGGTTGGCCAGCTGCACAATCGGCGCATCTTGGGCTTGTTTGGCCAGGTCTAGGTCATTGATGGCGTCTTCATATTCCACCAAGACATCGAGGCTGGAAAGGTCGACTTCAGACTCTATAAAGGTCTTGTCGGCTTGCTCTTCCCATTCTTCGGTGAGCTCGTCTTGGCGGCGGGCATAGATGGTCTCCATAAAGTGCTGAAAGTCATCTTCGGTGCAGACCACAGGCTTGAGTTGCATGCTCTTAAGTCTGTATTTGACATCGTCGAGGGCAAGCAGGTTATTGGGGTTGACCATGGCCACGGTGAGTAGTTTGCCCTCAAGATAGAGTGGCACAACTTGGTGCTGTCTCATTACCTTTTCGGGCAAAAGCTCAAGAGCCGAGCTTTCTGGTTGTACCTTGGCCAGTGAAACATAATTGACGCCGTATTGGGTTTCTAGGGCTGATTTGAGGTGGGTCTCATTAGCCAGACCCAGTCTCGATAAAATAAGCGATATCGGTTCGCCGGTGCGCATTCTTTCCTGCTGCACCTGCTTTAACTCGTCTGATGTGATTAAGCCGGAGTCGACAAGAAGCTCGCCAATCTCTTTTTTGATCAGTGCCATTAGAAAATACCGCTGCTTTCGCTGCCTGGGGTCCCTTAATTTTCTGCCCGCTTCAAAGCTATTTATATCTTTAGTGTAAAGCCCAGGCAGTGTACGTCTAAACTGCTTTGACAGGCTCAGCAAGCCGGCAATTGCTGGCGAGTCAAACCCGCCTTGACCGGGTATCACTCTATTTAGCTAAGAGCGGAGGATGAAAGGTATTAATTTATCGGACGCCGAGATTAAGTTTGAAGTTTTGCCTGCCAGCCGCTCTCATTCGGTTTATACAGTGGTGGGCTTCGCTTGGCCCATATTTGGCTTTTTCTTTCTGGTTTTGCTTTGCACCACCGGCTGGTTCAAGCTAGAGCCGCTTCTGTTTTTTCCTTCTATGGTTTTTGCCGCCCTTTTCTTTGCTCATCTGCTGGCCACCTTTCTGGAAAGCAATTTGCTTACATCTTGGCTTCGACCCTGGCGCAATGGACAGCCACTCTTGTTTTACCGGCGTTTTATCGGGGTGGAAACGGCTTGCGATAAGGGCGAAACCGAGGTGGTGTCGGTGCTGGTTGGGCAAAGACGCATTCTTTTGAGCGCTGTCAGCGAGCTTTATCTTACTTTGCTCGGCACTCTAGAGATTAGATCCACGGCCGTCAGCGGTGACAGCTCTCCGCTCGACCAGAGCAAGATAGTACCTGATGTGGTGGCACGCTTGCCGCTTTCTTGCCTTGACCTAGAGAAACAGAAAAGACTGGTTGCCCTGTTCGAAGCGGCTTGCCCAGGTCTTTCCACCAATAAGCGCTTGAAAGATAGGCTGGCATCGCCGGTGGTGAAAGGGCAGATGCTCTTGCAGATGTTGGGGGCAATGATTATTACTTTTGCCCTCTTCGATGTCTCTTATGCCACCTCTCTTTGGCTGACCATGCTGCGCTCTTATTATGGTGCCCAGTTGCTTGTGCGCCTGCCTGATGCACCTGAGACAGCCTGTTTTATAGAGCAACTGCCGGCTTGTGTTGATGCAAAGCAAGCAGGCAGTCTAAGAGTGAGAAACGTACAAGAGGCTGACATCAAAAGCGGCGCCCTCAAGCTTTATGAAGGGGCTGAGGCGCTGCGCACTCATCCTTTTCCTCTTTCATGGGCTTACCGCGCTTTGTTCAGCAATAAGAATTCGCAGGCACAACTGGCTGCAATAAGGGCTGAGACTCTCTTTCAACTGGGGCGCAAAGAAGAAGCTCTCGCGCTCTTGAAAGAAGCGATTGAAGCCAAACCAAGCGGTTTTCGCACCGAGTTGACCTATGCCCGTTATCTGGCTGCACTAGGGCGCAAAGACGAAGCGATCAAGGTCATGCAGGCTGTTTTAGAGAAGCACAAAGATGTGCTTTTGCCCAGGCTTTATGAAATGGGGTTGAATGACAGCGAAAGTCGGCGTCGCGAAATCTATCAAGCTTCTATGAAAGAACTGGATGAACAGGTCTTTGGCACCGAGCCGGCTTGGCCGCCCGGGGGCGAGCGCCCGATTATGGAGATGTGGCGGCGGGAAGATTTGGAATTTTTGAATCAACTTTTGCTTGAGTCGAAAGCTAAATAAACTGGACGCAAACTGCAAACTGAGCCTTAGAGCGGCTTTTGTCCCGGTTTGTCTCGCCCGGCTACGGCATCGCTCTTACACTCTTTCAACGCTTGCACCATGGCAGTATTGCCACTCACTGTTTCAGCCATGATCTTTACCAGTTTGCCGCCGCCCCAGCGGTTCAAGTGCACTGTATCGAGATAGTCTTTCTCTTCCACGAAACGCTGGTCTTTGAATAGGCTGACATAGGTTCCGCCTTGTTCTTTTGTGGTCTTCTCTAGATAAGAGTCGAAGTTGTTCCAAAAATTTTGGCTGAGCAAATTTTGATTGGAGAGCCTTGAGGGCATGCCGACCACAATTATCTGTATGTTTTCTTTGTGCAGAAGGGCAAGCAATTCTTGGAAATAACGCTTTTGTCCGGCCAAGCAAGGCGGATTTTCACGCTTGTAGCGCTTGATATATTCCTTGGAATTATCCATATAGAGATAGGGCGGGTAAGCAGGCAATACCCATTCGCCTCGCTTGACGTCGCCGGCCGAGCCGCTTATGGCCCGCAATACTTTTGTGGTTACTTGCCCTGAATTTAACTGGGCATTATTGGCTTTCTTGTCGGCTCTGGTGTCAATGCCCTTGCCTTCCGGATTGGTGAAACTGGCGCGGGCCCCAAGCGAGGGCGGGATATCGCCGAAGGCAAGCAGATTGACCTGTCTAAGCGGTAGATAACGAGAGAGCAAATAGTCTAGATAGCCGAAGGGGCTGTCGTATGAATGGACGGCCAAGTTGTCTAACTTGCAATAGGGTGAAAGGAAGTGGAAGCTGTCGGTGGCTGCCGCTGCCGGTAGGTTATTGTCGATGAAGTCGCGAGGGTTGACGCCGATAATGGCTATCTTGGGCTTCTTATCGGCTTTGCTGACCAGACTGTCGGCGATAAGATAATGGTCTGAGACCATGGCTCCGCCCATAGAAAAGTTGAAGACGCGCGGCTTTAGCCCGCTGGCTTTGGCTACTTCGGCAGCCAGTCTCTCTACTTCTCTTTGGTCTGTGGTATCGACTGTGGTGCCGCGATGTTCGGCTTCGGCCGAGAAAATAGCCGAGCCCATTTGCGAGCTGCCAAACAAAACTATGTCGGGCTGAGCCTTTTGTTCCAGTTGGGAAAGATAAGTGCGCGAGACCCACCAGATCCACGGACCTTCCATTCTCTTTTCATAGTTGGTGGCTTTGATGCCGTTCAAGCTCAGTTTACGCTCGGGCATTTTAGCAAGAACGCCATAAAGAGCCAGGTTGAGAGCACCGTACAAAACCACGGCCCAGACAAAGGCATTGGCACGCTTCTTACTTGTTTCGCTGGCAGCCATTACATTGCTACCCCCGTCTCGTCATCGGGCTCAGCCTTTTCGATTGTATCGATGCGGCTGCCAATCTGCTTTTTGTTGCGCAATTCGTTGACCACATTTCTGATTTTGCTGCGGTGTTCGCGCACCAGGTCCTTGGCCTCGATTAGTTTGTGTTCGGCTAGTTTGCCTTTCAGCTTTTCTAAACTGGTGAGCGAATCGGGATCGCGATCGCGATCTATTCCTTTAGCCAGTCGCTCCAGTTCATCGTGTTTCCAGAGTTCGCGTCCGGCCATTTCCATAGTCAGTTTGGTGCGCGGATCTTCATTGAGAGCCGAGACCAGACTGTCTAGAAATTTGGCACCGCCGAAGGCATTTAGGTGCACATAGTCATGATAGAGACTTTTGTCGTAGAGATAGAAATAGTTGAGATCGAAAAAGGGCGCACCATAGGCAAAAGCTTTGCCCTTGACGGCAAAGACATAGTCTAAGTAAGTGGTGGCGCCCAGTTGGTTGATGTTTTCTCGACTGACCGGCATATTGACGACGATTAGTTCGATGCGTTCTTTTTTGCAAAGGGTGCCCAGTTTGCCTAGAAAATACATCTGAGTTTTGAATGTATGATCATCGGCTTTCTTATAGCGTTCTTTGTACTCTTCGGTGTTGTCTTTGAAATTGGCAGCCACATCTTCTTTCTTGAGCGGATGCGTATAGACTGCATCGGGATGAATTTCACCGGCGCGATAGTTTGGTATTAGCTTGGTGCGCTGCCAAAAAGTATAAGGCTGGGCGCCACTGGGCACGGCCGCTACTTTGTTGAGCAAGCGGGTGGCAGCTTTTTCGGCGGTCATCTGCCAATCTAGGGCATGGTGGGCAAAATAAAGATTGCGATCGATGAACCAAGATAGTCTGCCCAAGGGGTCTCTAAATAGCCCACCGGCACATTCGTCGGTAGAGACGATGCGGCTGAGAAAATGGTATGGTTCGGTATCGGTGGGATTACCCAGCTGGCTATCGATAAAGTCGCGGGGGGCAACGCCATAGATAATCACATCGGGACGATGTGAGGCGGCAAGCAAGCTCTTTACGGTCAAATAGGCATCGGAAGGCATCTGCCCCGGTGCGGAGAGGTTGAAAGTGCGGAACTTGCCTTTGAAAGTTTCTTCCAGCTTATCGTTTAAATAAAGAGACTGGTGATGCTTGGTCAGGTTGAGGGGGCGGTTCAAATAATTGGCATCGCAATTATTTATGGCTGCCACCATCAGTGATGAGCCCAAAAGAGTGACGTTATGTACTTGTTTGTCTTCTTTTAAGTCATGAAAACCCCACCAGCTCCAGCCTTTGTAGGGATAGTTGAAAGGATTGAATTTGAGCGGGGCATAAAACGAAAAAGCCACATTTATTCCAAGAAATGCGGCGATGGCGGCCATGGCTCGACTGACCCTTTTCATTGGTCACCGCCATTTTTCTCTAGGGCTTTGCGGCTAACCGGGTCGTTAGCCATAATCTGGGCAATTTCGCTGAGCAACTTGGCACCGCCGCCTGAGTGCAGGTGCACAGTATCTTGAAAGTCGCTGAGAGCAAATTTGCCTTTGCCTTCGGCATGCAGATCTTTAAAGGTGACACTTTGCGACTGCGCCGCCAGTTTAGCTAGTTCGCTCTTATAGAGATTCCACGAGGCATCGGGCAAAAGCTCTCTATTGACCTGGGTGATGGGCATAGCCACCAGCACCACATGGGTGCCGCGCTCATTGGCAATGGCAATCAAGTCTTTGAGAAAGCGCATTTGCGCTGTAAAAGTAGACATCTTAAGAGTCTTGTAGCGCTTTCTGTATTCTTGAATGTTGTCCATAAAGCCCGGACGATTGGCTGGATCGGTCGGGCGGAAGAAACATTCCTGCGGATTGACTTCAAAGGGCAGATAGTCGGGCAAGACTTTTCTTCTGAAGGCGATACGGTCTACTTCGCTGAGATTAGCCGGACGCGGCGCCACTTTATCGATAAGGGGGCGCAGGCTTCTTGCGGCATCGAGAGCGATTTGACCATGATTGCCATAAACATAACAAAGGCGGGCAAGTTCCCAGTTCAATCTTTCTTGCCAATCTGACATGAGCAAGTCGGCATGACCGGAAAGATCGCCGAAGCGCGAAAGATATTTATAAGGGTCGGTGGCGGCGGGGGAAGGCAATAGGTTGTCCATGAAGTCGCGCGGTCCGACACCATAGACTAGAACTTTTGGGGCGCGCTTTTCTTTCAAGAGAAAATCGGTGATCAAATAGGCGTCTGAGGGCATTTCGCCTGGAAGGGCAAAATTGTAGGTAGAAACAGATTTGCCGCTTGCCTTTTTGAAGGCGTCTTCAAAATAGATAGAGCGGTGATGCTGAGAGGCGTCTATTTGCTTGCCGAGAAAATCGGCATCGGTGCCATCGAGAGGCACAAGCATCAGGCTTGAGCCAAGGAAGACCACGTCTTTAGGCTGAGCCGGTTGGGCAAAGAACTCGCTTATCGCCCAGGTTGTCCAGGTGCGCACAGGAAAATCGCTTGGTTTTAATTTCTCGATTGAAAGAAACTGCAGCCCCAAGCTAAGCGCGGCAAAGATAGACAGACCAGCCAAGAAACGCGACTGGAAGAAGCCGCCCCTGGCCTTGCCTTTTGCATAGGCGCGTTCTAGTTTCTCCGGTGCGGCAGCTGTGTCCCTAAGGTCTGTGCCGCTTTTCGGATTTTCAAGATCGCTTAAACTATCGTGGTCTAACTTTGCCACAGTGCCCCCAAACGGTTCTAAAAGTGAGCTTTTAGAACTGGAAGTATATGAATGAAGGCGAACTATCGGGACTGAAGACAGTGATGATGCACATGAGCAGAACCATCACACCCACTTGCAGGGCCCACGGCGGGCTCTTGTAGATGGCTTTGTCGTTGAGCCAGTTCACCACCGGTTGGGCAATCATCAAGACAGGCAAGAGCAAGAGCAGTGCCGGGAAGATGATCGGATCGCGAATTTGCAGAATTGCCAATTTGGCAGCGCTGAAATTAGCCAGTTCCAGAGGTGCTTGCATCAGTTTGCCGATGATTGTGCCGGCTATCGACATATTTTCTGCCCGGAAAAAGACCCAGCCGATACAGACAATATGGAAGGTAGCGATCACTGAAAAGACGTGATAGACCTTGGCTAGAGTCTGGTTCTCTTTGAGCGATTTGGCTATGCCGACAAAGTCGAGCAGGCGCAAATACTCTTTGTGCAAGATGAGCACAATACCCTGATAGGCGCCCCAGGCTAAGAAGTGCATGGCGGCACCGTGCCAGAGACCACCCAGAGCCATGGTCAGAAAGAGGTTTCTATAGTTGAGAATTTTGCTGCACTTGGAGCCGCCTAGCGGTATGAAGAGATAATCTCTCAACCAGGTGGAGAGGCTGATGTGCCAGCGGTGCCAGAAATCAGCAACGTTGGCGGCCAGATAAGGCAGGTTGAAGTTAATCGGTACTTTATAGCCAAACAAGAGAGCTGAGCCTCTGGCAATGTCGGTATAACCGGCAAAGTCGAAGAAGATCTGGAAGGCAAAGGCATAGGTGATAAGCCACATGTCTACCGACGAAAAGTTTTCGGGATGAGCAAAACCGGCCTGCACCACCAGAGCCAGATTGTCAGCCAGAAGCACTTTTTTACAGAGACCCATCAAGATGAGCTGCATGCCTTCATCGAGGTATTCCCACTTGAATTTGATTTTTTCGCTGAGCTGCGGCACAAAATCTTGATAGCGCTTAATTGGTCCGGCTATCTGAGTCGGGAAGAAGCTGGCGAAAAGAGCCAGGGCCGAGAAAGATTTCACCACCGGCTTGCCGCGGTAGACTTCCATGGCATAGTGAATGAATTCAAAGACGAAAAATGAGATGCCTAGGGGCAAGATAATGTGCAGGTGCGGCTCTCTCCAGGTAACACCGAAGAGTCCGAGACCGCCCTTGACCATGTCCATGGTGAAATAGGCGTATTTGAAAATACCCAGGGTGATTAGGTTGGCCACCACTGTCACCCAGAGCCAGCCCTTAGCAGTGAAGGCCAGATGTTTTCCGCCTTCCGCTTTGGCGGCCTTATCGATAAGCGGCACCAAGAGGAAGTTTGCCAGGGTCAGACCAAATATGAGCAAGCCATAGATTGGTCTCCAAGAACAATAAAACACATAGCTTGCCACCAAAAGCAGTGGCACACGCGCTTTCTGCGGCAAGATCCAATAGAGGAAAAATACCGTCGGTAGAAAGACTAGGTATTGAAGGCTGTTGAATAACAAGGTGGTGCTCCTTGGGTCAAGAACAAGTTTCTTGATGGTTAACAGGGCAAATTGGTTCCAGAATATTCCAAATTGCTCATCGCACATGATAAAGGGAGGGTTTCCAATATGTCCAGTTGGGAATTCTCAGGTTAACCTAAAACGTTTATAGTAAGTCTTTTCTCATCAAGCAAAAAGCCCAGCCGGTAAAGGTTCTGGGCTCTTGAAAAGGATTAAGCTGAGAGTTTATTCTTATGTACTGAAAAGAGCAGGTGAGAAATTATTCACTGCCTTTTTCTTTATTGAAGCCTTCAGCCACCAGCTGATACCCACCACCGTATACGGTTTTTATATACTTGCGCTCGCCCTTTTCCAGACGGGTGCGCAGGTGTCTGATATGCACTCTGATGGTGTCTACGTCGTCATCGGGGGCATAGCCCCAAACTTCTTCCAACAACTTGCCTGTCGACACTGTCTGTCCGTGATGTTGCATCAAGCAGTGCAATATCTCAAACTCGGTGGGGGTGAGTTTTTCAATTCTGCCGCCGACCTTTGCTTGCAGATTCTCTGGTATTAATGTTATTTCACCTGCTGTAAGAATCTCGGGCAAGGTTGATGAATGAGGAACGCTGCCTGCACGCCTGAGAAGGGCACGCACCCGCACTTGCAGTTCGGGGGTGTCGAAAGGTTTGGCTAGATAGTCGTCGGCGCCGGCGTCAAAGCCAGCCACCTTATCTTTAGTGGTGGAAAGAGCCGTGAGCATCAGCACCGGAATCGGATTGGTCTGCGGATTTTGTCTAAGTCTCTGGCAAACGGTGAAGCCGTCCAGGTCGGGCATCATCACGTCGAGGACGATTAAGTCGGGGCGGTTTTGCTGGGCCATAGCCAGACCCTTGATACCGTCTGGAGCTGTCACCACTTGATGACCGAGCAGTTCAAGATTGACTTTTACTAATTCGGCTATGGAAAGGTCGTCTTCAATGACCAAGATTCTTGACAATGCTTCACTCCGTTAAATGCGATGGTTCGCCTGTGCCTGCTTTTCACTCAACCGATATCGGTTCAATTATTTCAGTCTTGTGCACTGACTGTTAATTTTACTGGAATTTTGAGAAGACGGTTGGCCCTTACAACTGTCAGTGTTACCACTTGATTAGGTTTCTTGCTTTCTATATATGACATCAGAGTGTCGATACTGTTCACCTGTTGATTGTCCACAGCCACTATCAGGTCGGCAAAGCCCCTCTCCATTTGGCGCCATTCCATGTCGCCATAGCGATAGACCATAATTTTGGGTCCTTGAATGCCTGCCTGGGCTGCCGGACCGCCCGGGCTCACCCTCAAAACTCTCAGTCCGCCTCTTTCATCGGGAATAGCATCGAGACCCAGTTCTGGGCGTAAGACTCGATGGTGTTCGATTAGTTGCGGAATGATATTTTTGGCGATATTGATCGGAATAGCGAAGCTGATGCCGGAAGATTGTCTGGTGCCGCTGAATATGGCGGTGTTTATGCCCACCACCTTGCCCGATAAGTCTAAAAGCGGACCGCCTGAATTGCCCGGGTTGATGGCCGCATCGGTCTGGATTATGCCCTTGATCAGTCTGCCGTTTTCCGACTTGATTGTGCGACCTATCGATGAAACTATGCCTTCGGTGAGGGTGCGGTCAAACCCAAATGGATTGCCGATGGCTAAAACTCTACGTCCTACTTCTAATTCGGAAGAGTCGCCCAGGGGGATGGGTGAAAGGGCTAGATTTTTGGGCGGATTGATTTTGAGCACGGCCAGATCGGTGTGGGCGTCGAAACCGACTAGACTGGCTTGTACTGTGGTGCCGTCATAGAAGGTGACCAAGAGATGGCTCGCCCCTCTGACCACATGGTGGTTGGTTAGAATGTATCCATCACCGGCTTCGGTCTTGAGCATAAAGCCGGAGCCAAAACCTTCGCTGGGCATGGCATTGGTCATCAGTTCTTCCGCCGATGAGACCGAGGAGATGTTGACCACACTGCGGTTAGCTGCCTTGTAGATTCTGATGTATAGCTTTTCTTCTTCAGTTAGGGGCGTGCGCCCGCCGCTGCTTTCTTTGGTAGTTTCTTTCTTGGCTGGTGTTTCGGGTTTGCTTGTCTTACTGGGCAAACTTGGCGCCGCTGCCGCTACCTGAGCAAGTAAAGCAGAAGCAAACAAAGTATTAGCAAGTAAAGCACTGACGGCAAGCGTCAGAAAACCATGCCCCGCCCTGAACCCAGGGAAATCGCACACTTTCATCTTACTTGTCTCCGCTTTTGGCTGCCGTAGTTTTTGCTGCTGTAATTTTTGCTTCAGTACCATTCATAAGGCGCTTGATATTGGCTTTGTGGCGGATGACCACATATAGACATCCAATCACACTATAGATCACAAAAGCTCGCGGTGCCTGGAAGAAGATCATATAGCCGACATTGGCTACGGCAGCCGTCATCGATGCCAGCGAGACTATCTTGCTTGTGAAGACGACGATGAGCCAAGTGGCAAAGGTAAGACCACCAGCAGGCGGCGAAAGGGCGAGCATGGTACCAAGACCGGTGGCAGCGCTTTTGCCGCCTTGCATGCCGAGAAAGATAGACTTGCTGTGACCGATGATTGTGGTTAGTGCCACTAGTACCGGTGCGATATCGCTTAGATTGAAGGCAAGATTGCCGACGTTTAGGGCTAATTCGTGGCTTATCTTTTGAGAGTAAATGACCGGCAAAAGACCCTTCAAGAGGTCGATAATTAGGGTGGCTATGCCGGCCAGTTTGCCCACCGAGCGGTAGACATTGGTGGCGCCTGTAGAGCAAGAGCCTACTTTTCTTACATCGATGCCGCGAGCTTTGCCAATCCAATAGCCGGTCGGTATAGAACCTATAAGGTAAGCAGCTATTATTTGTAGAAGCAATAAAAGCATTTTCTTTTCACTTCAACTAGTTTTCGGCTTTAGAGCGGGCAATTATGCGCAAAGGCGAGCCGGCAAAGCCGAAGGCTTCGCGCAATTTGCGCTCCAGATAAGTTTGATAGGGGCGCGAAAGTAGCTTGGCATCAGATACTTTCAAAACGAAAGTAGGCGGATTTGTGGTCACCTGGGTGGAATAATAGACCTTGAGCCTTTTGCCGCGCTTGCTGGCAGGAGGAGGCGAAAGGGCTACGGCTTCATTCAAGATTTGGTTGACCAAGCCTGTGTTGATGCGCCTTGAGGTTTCGCTAAAGGCTCTCAGGCAGGCTTCGATGATTTTATTCATGCGCAACTTATTGGTGGCTGAAGTAAACAGCACCTCGGCGTAAGATAGGCTGCGCAACTCTCTTTTGATCAGGTCGGTGAACTGATTCATCGTGGTCGATGAGCGGTCTTGAATCAGGTCCCATTTGTTCATAACAATGATTGCTGCTTTACCGGCTTCTTCAATTTTAGAAGCTAATTTTTGATCTTGGTCCGAAATTTCCAGGCTGGCGTCCAAGACAAGAACCACCACATCGGCTCTTTCCAGGGCCTTGAGCGAGCGCACGACGCTGAAGGCTTCGACCCCATAATCAACGCGCGATTTGCGTCTGATGCCGGCTGTATCTACCAGGGTTATTTCTCTGCCCTGATAAGTAATCTTGGTGTCGACCGCATCACGGGTGGTGCCGGGTTCATCGGCAACAATCGAGCGTTTTTGACCACAAAGTACATTGGTTATAGATGATTTGCCTACATTTGGTCTACCCACAATAGCGATAGAAACCGGGCAGGTAGCCGGATCTCTTTTCTCTTCGGTCTCTTCCAGCTCTTCTTCATAGTCGAATTGCTTTTTCTTTGACTTGCCTGCCACCTTACCGTTTTGGGGAAAGTAAGCAATGATGGCATCGAGCAAGTCGCCGACATTACCGGCGCCGGTCATGGCCGACAAAGGCATAGGATCGCCTAGACCGAGACCGTAGAACTCCATGATCGAATTGTTTTCTTTGATGCTGTCAATTTTATTGACGGCAAGAATCACCGGTTTCTTCACCCGTCTGATGATATTGGCTACTTCTTCGTCGGCGCCTGTGATGCCTTCTCTGCCGTCCACCATAAAGACTATGACGTCGGCTTCCACCAAGGCTTGTTTCACTTGGTCAAGCACTTCTTTGGCCATGGGCTCAAAGCTGCGTCCTTCGTCGGGCAAAATGCCGCCGGTGTCTACCAAGATAAAGTTATGCCCCGACCAATCGCAGTCTTTATAGATGCGGTCTCTGGTGATACCGGGGGTATCATCGACTATGGCATGTTTTTGCTGGATGCAACGATTGAAAAATGTAGACTTGCCCACATTGGGGCGCCCGACGATTACGACTATTGGTTTGTACATGTTCTGACTATTTGCCTTTATCTGTAGGCTTCTGCCCCATTATGAAGGGTTTGCCTGGTTCATGCGGTTTTGGACCGCCTTGTTGACTGCCAAACTTCTTGCCTAGCTTGGGAGTCTGCGCTTCAATCCATTTGACCAATTCTACTTTTGCGTTGTTCAAATAAATTGCAGTTTCTGTATCGCCGCCGGTGTCGGGGTGCACGCCGGGTTGCGACATTTCGCGCTTCCAGGCATCCACAACCACTTTCACGGTTAATTCTTCCGGTCTTACACCAAGAATCATACAGGCTTTACGAATTTCGGGCGGCACCACCCTTGGTGTAGATACCACTGCCGGTGCTGGGGTCTCTTGGCTGGGGGCTTTGCCTCCCACGAACTTATTGCGTACACCCTGCTTGATCGCTTCTGCGTCTAGTTTGGCAGCGGCCGCTTCATCATCTTGCTTGACCTGGGTCGGCTTCTCGGTTTGGTGCTCAACCTCGGCTTGCTTGATGCGATTTTTTACCAATTCGCGCAGATCCTCAGGGCCAAGTTCCATTCGCTTGATGCCGTCCTGAGTTTCTCTTTGGCTATCTTGGCTATCTCTTTGGCTTTCTAAGCTGCTTTCAGATGAGTCCTGACTGTTATTGCTCTTGCTTTCGGCACTAGTATTCTTGGGCATGTCGGGCAGCACCACATCTTCAATCACTTCTATTTGCGAGAGCTCCTCTATATCTTCCAATCCTTCGAAAATATCCAATTTGTCCAGATCTAGCTCGTCCTTACCGCCTTCTTCAGTCTTTACTGCAGTGAGGCTGTCGAAAGTGGAAAGTTCGGGGCGGCGGTCGGCATCGGCATTAATAACGCCCAGCCCTTGGTAAAACTCAGCGCCCAGGGTGAGGCTTTCGCCCATATCAATGGCAGCGGTGTCGGCATGAAATTCGTCGGTCCGTCTTTTGCGGGGGCGCGGGCTTTCTTCGCTCTTCTCTTTTTCTTTCTGCTTGGCTGCTTCTTCAGCTTTGGCTTGAGCCTGGAAATAAGCCGCGGCTCCGGGTATGGGCTGGGTTTCAGTTTGCAGCTTGGCCTGATTCTTTGCTTGTTCGCTAGGCTCTTCCGGCTTGGTGAGGAAGTCTTCGATTATAGGCAAAGCACTGGTTTCACCAATTTTGCTTGGCTTGACTGCGGCTGCCTCTTTGGGCTTACTCGGCTCCTGATTCTGCTCTTGCTCATCATCTTCTTCTTGTGGAGGCTGGGCAAAGGGTTCGAAATAGAGATTGATATTGGGACGACCAGCCACTGTGCTGTACTGATAGACAGTTTCAATTTCGCGCCAAGAGAAACTGCCATAGTTTTCTTTGCTGCTGTTGGCGACAAAGCTGCTTGAAACAGCATTGTAGACTCGGTCGTTATAACTTGGTTTGGCTTGGAACTCGCCTGTATCGGTGCTGTCGTTGCTACCGATGATTTCTTTTGGGCTTTCAGCGGCGACTTCTTCTATTTCAGCCGACTTTGTCTCTGCTATATCTTGCTCTTCTGGCAAATCTTTATCGCCGGCTTTCGCTGGCTCTGTCTGTCCTGCTTCTTCTGTATCTGTCAGTTCAAGCACTACCGGTTCGTGTTCGGCGGTGGTATGACCAACCGGTTCCCCCACTTCGGCGACGGCGACTCCACCCTGGGCTTTCCCATCGGCCAGACCCTTGTTATAGCCAAGATGCCAGGAATTTTGCAATTGCATAGCCAGGGTCTCGGCTTCGGTCTCGAGATCGCTCATTTTGGCTTCGACCGCCACCAGTTGGTCTTCCAGTGAGAGACCGCGGTCGTAAAGCTCTTGATTGATTTCGGTGAGGCGATTGAGCTCGCCTTCCAGCTCTTTTACCTTGAGCAAAAGCTCGGAGTCTAAGGAAAAAGTGGCGCTATCGCCCTGGGCTTTGCGTCTTGCTTCGATGATACGCCCCATCAGTTCTCTGCTTTCGAACAAGATATGGGGCTCTACCGAGAGCTTGCGCGCCAGGGTAAAAGGATTTATGTCGAGATCGTCGCCTTTTGCCTCTTTGATGGCTGCATCCAGCACCTCGAGGGTTATCTCTTCGTTTTGAAGTTTCGCTTCTTCTGGCGCCATTGGGGCCTTGACTTCCTTTGCGCAGGTGTCGACAGATTTCTCCATTGTAGCCTGTTGACCACCTTTCTATATTGAATTTATTATCTGATAGGGTTTGATGGTCATGGCTTTAAGGACGGTTTATCTTTTAGTCACCGGCAAGGTGCAGGGGGTCTTCTTTCGGCAAAGTACCCGAAGGACGGCACAGGCGCTTGGGCTTTGCGGCTATGTGCGCAATCTGGCAAGCGGTCAGGTTGAGGCACTGGTGCAGGGTGAAAGCTCGGCAGTGCAGGTCTTGATAACTTATTGCAGCACCGGTCCCGAGAGGGCTCGGGTCGACCGGCTCGACCAAGAAGAGTTATCGAGCGAGAATCTGCATCAATTCTTGACCCTAATGGGGGTTGACTCGATTGGCGAAGGCTTTTCGCTCTTGCCGGACCGTTAGTCTTGTCCAGCAAATAAAGCCTGGGTTCAGGAAAGCTTTTCAGTAGTCAGCCTATCTGACGCGACCCAGGCCCTTCGAAAAGTTTGTAGGCTTCTTTCACCATGAGCTGGTCGCCGGTTTCAGGCGGCGGCACGTTATTTGCCCGGCGGGGTCTTTCGCTCGACAAAGTGGCCACGCCTTCAGTTGTTGAGTCTAAACTAGAGCCTAAACTTGAGCTTGAAACGGTTGCATCGCTCTCTTCAAAGGGATCCGGCCTCGACCTACCCCTTAGATCTTGCGGCGACGGGTCACTTTCATCGTCGTCGTCACCTTGAGAATCGCTCTCGCCTTGGGGTGGATTGGGCGGACTGGCATATTCTCTGGGGGCTGGTTGGCTTTGTCTCTGTCCGGCATGACCAGGCTGTGGCTGTGATTCGCTTTCGTTTTTCGGCTCGCTGCGACCAATCTTGCCCTGGTTGGGCTGTTCTGTTTGAATCTTTACTTTGATGAAAAGGTCTCTGCCTGTGATTTTCTTGGCGGCCGATTTGATTTGGTCCGCTTTGTTTTCAATGGTTTTCTGGAAGTGTTCGCGCGAAACACTGATTACCAGCTCGTCTTCTCTCAAAGCCAGAGGGAAGCCGAATTGGGAAACCAAGCTATAAGTGGGGATGGAGCGCGAATGGAGTTCTTCCAATAGGTTTGACCAGAACTCGTTTACTACTTCGAAGGGGTAGCTGCCTTCTTCGTTTGTATTGCTTTGTGTAGTGTTCTGTGTAGTATTTTGAGCAGGCGGAGGCGGCGCTTTTGGTTGAGGGGGCGGGCTTGGTCTTTCTTCTCTTTCCGGTTCAGGCTCGTTAGAGGCTTTTCTTTCCAGCTGCCGATTTTCTGGTTCGGGTGGTGTTGCTCTCTCTAAATCGGGCTGTGGCGCTCTTTCAAAAGCCTGCTGTGTTTCTCTGACTGACGGCACAGGCGCTGGCGCCTGATGACTAATTGGAGAAGAAGGCGCCTGATGACTAATTGGAGGCGGCGGCATCTGGTTCTGTGGTCTGGGTGCCTGTACCGGCGCTTGCATTTGCACCCGAGGACCATCTGCCAGCTGTGCTTCTAAGGCTTCGATGCGACCGACCAAGTCTTTGATCAGATGAATCTCTTGTCTATAGCAAAGCGAAAGCAAACCTATTTCTAAAGAGAGGGCCGGCTGTGTGGAGCGGCGCAAAGACTGTTCCAATCTATCTAGATGTTCGACCATCTGGGTTAGTTCATAACCTTCGAAAGCCGGCGCCAGCTCTGTGATTGCTTGTATATAGCCGCTTGAGCCTGAGATGATTTGAGCCAGAATGCTTTCTTTATTGTCTCTTTCTTTAGAGCGACCCAGATGCAGAGCTTTGGTCATATTGAGAAAGTGCTTACTGAGTTCGAGTGCCACCAAGGATGGTTCGCGTCCACGACTGAGCAGTCCGTGCACGGCTGTTAAGACTTGCTCACCGTTGCGTTCTTTCATGCCTTTGCTTATTTCGAGCAAGACATCTTCGTCGATGGCGCCAAGCAGGGTCAAAAGATCTGTCACCGAGACCGGTCTTTCTGCTGTGGCTAAAAGAGAGGCTTGATCGAGTAAACCCATGGCATCGCGCAAGCCGCCGCCCGAGCGCCTGGCAATTAATTCGAGGGCACTGTCTTCGATATTGATTTCTTCTTGGTTGGCGACATTACGCAGGTGCACAATCAGATCTTCGTGACTGACCAATCTGAACATGAGTCGCTGGCAGCGGCTGATGATCGTGGGCGGCACCTTATGTTCTTCGGTGGTGGCTAAGACGAAGATAACGCGCGGCGGCGGCTCTTCGATTGTCTTCAGCAAAGCATTGAAGGCTTCTTTGGTGAGCATGTGACATTCGTCGATGATATAAAGCTTGAAGCGCCCGCCCTGAGCCACCAGTGGTGCTCTCTCAATAAGAATACGAGCGTCGTCCACCGAGTTGTTCGAGGCAGCGTCTATTTCTAGAACAGCCGGTGAAATGCCCTGCTTGATCTCTGTGCACATGGGGCAAACCATGCAAGGCTCGGTTGTCGGTCCTTCCTGGCAATTAAGCGACTTGGCCAAGATACGAGCGCTTGAAGTCTTACCTGTACCTCTTGGCCCGGTGAATAAATAGGCATGGGCGATGCGGTCGTTCTCGATGGCATTGGAAAGAGTCTTGACGACCGAATGTTGACCCACAAGCTGCTTGAGGGTCTGCGGACGATGTCGCAAGTAAAGAGGTTGATAAGCTTCCAATGCCTGAGCCGGAGAGAATGTTTTTATGTACTTCGCTAAGGCTTTATTCTAACATTCTTGCCATTCTTACAAATTTGCAAGATGAAGAGACTTTTCGGAAGCACTCATAAAAGAAGCATTGATTGAATTTCTGCAAAGTCTGACAAGTTCTTGGTCGGACAGCGATAGTGCTTCTTTGCACTGCCAGAAGTTTTCCAGCAAGTAGCCCCCGAAGTAAGCTGGGTCGTCGGCATTGACTGTGGCATTAAGACCTAAATCAAGCATCTTCTTGAGGTTGTGCTCTTGCAGATTGGCAAAAACTTTTAGTTTGACATTGGAAAGCGGGCAGACGGTTAGCGGAATACCTGAGTCGATGAGGCGCTTGGTCAGTTCGCTATCTTCCAGGCTGCGCACACCATGATCGATGCGTTCGACCTTAAGTAAGTCGAGTGCTTGCTTGACATATTCGGGTGGGCCTTCTTCGCCGGCATGCGCCACCAGTCTCAGTTCTTCTGCTTTGGCCCGGGCAAAGACGCGGGCAAATTTTGAGGGTGGATTGCCCACTTCGGCTGAGTCCAGTCCAACCCCGATAAATTTATCGCGGTGCTTGAGTGCCTTTTCTAAAGTTTGCATGGCGCTGTCTTCATCTAAGTCGCGCAAGAAGCACAAAATCAAACTGCTTGTCAGTCCGTATTTTTCTTTAGATGTTTTGACTGCTTGATGCAGACCCCTGATGACGGTATCAAAAGCGATACCGTTTGCGGCATGAGCCTGGGGATCAAAAAAGAGTTCAGCGTGTACGATACCGTCTTGTTGTGCTCGGGCAAAGTAAGCATTGGTCAGTGTTTCGAAATCGCTTTCGTCTTTGAGCACCGACATGCCGGCATAATAGACATTGAGAAATGATTGCAGATCGGCAAAGTCATAGGCTCGCCTAAGGGCCTCTACATCGGCATAGGCAAGTTTGACGTTGTTCTTGGCCGCCATCTCAAAGATCAGCTCAGGCTCGAAAGTGCCTTCAATATGAAGGTGCAATTCGGCCTTGGGTAATCTTTGCAGGTCTTTCTTGGTGTCGATCAAGTTTTCTCTAGTTTCAAAATTTGCTGTCATGACCATAAGTCTACAGCAAGTAAGACTAGAGCATGCTCAAGTTTTTGTTCTAATTTTTCTGTCTTTTCTCAAGAGCATCAAGTTGCTCAAGGGGAATGCCCATGGTCAGCGCTCTTGCTTCCATTTCCATGCGCTGGGCTCGTTTCAAGTCGCCGCCTTCTTTTAAGACTTCGCTATAGACCTGTCTGCCTGCCACTCTTTCGGCGACAGCAACATCCATGCTCTCTTTCAATTCTTTTGCTTTTTCCATGTAAGGGGCAAGCTCGGTCTGGGCTTTGATGCCGTTCTCTAAAGCCGGCAAAAGTCCCGGATGTTTGTTCACTTCCTTGGCAATGGCTGCATCAAGTTCGGGAGAGTTCTTGCCGTTTTTATAACCGCCCATGAGCCAGGTCATTCTTTCTTGTTCTTCCTTGGGCAGTTTGCCCAGGGCGGCACCCATGTTTTCAGCGGCGCTTTCAAAAGCTTTCACCCTTGGTTCCATCTCGGGCTTAAGCTTCAGCCTTTCTTGCTCAAATTTTGTCTTGGTTTCTTCAAAATCGCGGTCGGTTTGTTTTACTGCTTCTTCAAAGCCATCTCGCATTTGACCGAGGGCTTTGGGTTTGTCTTTGGCCGAAGCGAATTCTTCCACCAAACCTTGCATGGTTCTAAGACCTTTGCCTAAATTGCGAGGGTCTTCCGCCCGCAATACTTCCGAAAGGTTTTCCGGTGCATGGGCTTCGCTTTCTTCTTCCGGTTCGTCCGGCACATTTTGAACTTTTCTGATTTCATTTGCGGCTGGCGGCTTAGCCAGATCAGCCATCCATAATTCTCTTGTTTCTTGAGCTTGGTCTTTGTTGGGTACTTCTTTCAGAGCTGCCTTTTCAGTATTTAGACTCATCTTGCGCCAACTTGCCTCTTATTTTGCCAACTAGCTTAAGTTAGCACGGTCAAGCGGGGTTGTCAGGTGGGTGAAATACGAAGCAGTCTATAAATAATGGAAGAAAAGCACGCTCACTACTTTTGGCTTGCCTTGCCCTTGGTTCTTATCGCGAGCAATTTGGAAAGCAACCTGGCTTAAGGGGTAAACATAGTTTTTGGCCGAAACTGCGCTCGGTTTTTCTGTTTTGGGTTCTTCCAAGACAAAAGACGGTTCGCCATATTTGCTTTTCATCTGGGTGAGGTCGCTGTCTATAGGAACACCGAGACTGTTCGGCAAGAGGTCAGAGCTATAAACCCTCAGTGCTTCTAGTTTGCCGTTGCGCAAATACGCCTGGCAGGCAACCTGGCCTTGAGTATTGGTCAAGGTCACCACTTTCCAGCCCAAGGTGGCTGTACTTCTTATAGTGCCTCGACTCTTCAAAAAATTCAGTGTTTCGGCTTCACCCACCCAGAGATTGAGACCGTTTATGCCTCTTAAGGTGCTGGGCGGCAAATAGGCTACGAGAGGCGGTGCTCCGGGGGCATTGCGAGCGGAAGTAATAAATGGCTCTTCTCTGGCTGGGGCAGCCTTGGCTTTTTCGCGAGCTTTCTTTTCAGTGCCGGCCGCGACTTTATACTGAGGTTTACTCTGCACCTTGGCTTGCTGGTATTGGGCTGCCTGCGGCATGGCTGCCGGTGGCGGCACAGTCATTAGTTTGTCAGCCAGAAAAACTTCTTCGCCGGCTGCATCTTTGCTGATATTTTTTCGACCAAGTTCTTCGCTGTCTACCGGTGCCTGTTTGGGCAAGGGCTGGGCATGTTCTCTGACATATTTAAACAGCCCAGGCTGTTCAGCCGGGCGCACCAAGCCAAATTTTTCGTTCTTGTCGCTTCTTTCGTCTTGGTCGTCTCTTTCGGCACTGACAACGGCCCTGCCAAAATTAGCGGCACCCATACCGGCGCCCATACCAGCACCATACGAGCTTGCGCCCATGCTGCCGCCAAAGCTATCGCCATTTTGTTGGGCGATAGTGGTATTGTAGCTGGTGCGCTTGCTGTCGCTATTAAATTCGCGCACATGGCCTTTGTCTTGCATGGGTGTGATCGTGCCGATTTGATTGCCTGCCAAATAAGGAATGGCTGACGTTCTTTGTCTAAGGTTAGTGGCTTGCACTTCTTGCTTTAGCTCGGCAAATTTACTGCTTTCAGTTTTTTCAGCCAGTCGGCTCTCTTTTTCGGCGCCAAAACCTGCCGCCTGCAAGGCGACGCGACGACTGGGGGCTTTCTCAGATGGCGGCGCCATGGCGATGGTCATGCCTTCTATGGGTACGACCTTTTGCATGACAGCGCGGCCCACTGTGATTTTTTTATTGCTTTGCTGGGGGCGAATAACTAAGGCCGGATCAGCATTATTATTGAAAGCCAGTTGATTGCTCAACAGTTGACCCGGTTCGCTTAGAGAGTTGGCTTCTCTTTGTAAGGAGGCCGGGCTCACTCCCAGCGCCATGTCTTGCCTCATGTCGCTTTTGCTCTTGCCTTCATTTTTGAGAGCCAGCTGAGGCTCACTGCCCAAGCGACCATAGATGCCCATCAAGAGTTTTACACCGGCTTCGGCCCGGCTTAAATCTTCAGTGGTCATGGCTTGTATGGCCGGGCTCTGTACCACACCAAAAGCCAGGCTCATTAGACATGAGACCGTCAGGGTCGGTAAGAGCAAGAGTTTAGTTTTCATCTTCGCTATTTTGTTTCCACTATTTCACATCGGCTTTGCTTTCTTGCATTTTTGCTTCCCAGTCATCAAGCTCGCTTTGATTGATTAGGCCTCGTCTGGTCGATACATAGACCGCCCGACAGCGTTGATTGAATTCGGTGTCGTGCGATTCGCTGCGCCCCGGTATTCCGAGTTTGGCATAGAGTGACTTCAGTCTTGACTGCACTGCTTTTTCAGTTAAATAGAGCTTCTTGGCTATGGCATGGTCGGTCATACCCAGGGCGATACAAACCAGGGCTTCATATTCGGCCGGGGTAAGTGATGTGGCTCGGTTCTGCGTGCGCTGAATTACCCGGGCTATACCCGGATGTATCCAGCAGTCGCCGGAAAGCACAGCCTTGGCTGCTTCCACCACTTGTTCGTCCGAGGCACTTTTCAGGACATAGCCGAAGACACCGTTCGGGGGTACCACTTTCCAAAGTTGTCTGACATAGACTTCGTCAGAAAAGTTAGAGAGCATAATTACGCCTGTGTCGGGTAATTGTTTGAGAATCTGCTCGGCAGCCTTGATGCCCGAAAGATTGGGCATTTTGATGTCGAGGAAGACCAACTTGGGGTGATGCTTGCTGGCTAGTTCCACCGCCTGGCTGCCGTCTTGCCCTTCGTGTATGGGTTGCGGCAGTTCGCCTTGCAGGGAAGGGCTGGTGGTGAGCAAGTTCTTGAGCCAGGTGCGGTCTCTTTCTTCGTCGTCAACAATGAGAGTGCTCATCCGTTTCCTTCCTCTTTCTTCCTTATAGTCATCTTTATGGTTACCTGGGTGCCGCTTTTATTTGAACTGTTGCTATCGTTTGCAAATGTGCTATCCGGCTTCTTCCAGTTTACCTGGGCGCCGATGAGCTGTGCTCTTTGCCTGATATTAATTAGCCCATGGGAGGTCTTGCTCGACTGTCTGGTTCCCTTTGTTTCAGGGGAAAAGTCTAGATCCATGCCTTTTCCATTGTCGATGATATCAATTTGCAGACCTTCTTCGGCTAAATCTGTGCCAAATTGACTGATTATAAGTTTCACCTCTGAGGCTTGGGCGTGCTTTTGCACATTATTGAGCGATTCTTGCACAATGCGATACAGCTGCAGTCTGGTGAAATCGTTCAAAATAGTTTCTAGATCGAGTGGCGGCGTTGGACCATTTTCAGTTCGATCTTCGAACTGACCGGCGATATCTGTTTCGCGCTCCAAAATGGCAAGCAGGTTTTCTAGAGCCGGCTTGAAGCCCATAGTCTCCAGCACCGAAGGGTGCAAGTCGTTTATGACACGGCGCATTTCGCTAATTGCGCCGTCCAGCTTTTCTCGCATTTGTCTGGGTGTGTCGCTGCCGTCCATTTCATGGGTAAGCTTGTCGGCCATGCGTGCCACCGCCGATAGTGCAGGCAGGGTCTCGTCGTGCAGGTCTTCGGCTATACGCTGTCTTTCTTCTTCGGCGCGCACTTGCATGGCTTCTCTGGCCATGGCTAGTTCGCGGTTGCGCAGACGCAAGTCGGTATCTAAATAAATCAGGGTGCCGAAAATATAAGTGAGCATCAGTACCGCCAATAAAGGCAGCACCGGCACCTGTACATTGAGATATTGAAAGCTTAGCTGGGTGAGCAAGGTGAGCAGCATGGCGATTGTGAGGAAGATCGTCGTGCGTCGGCCCATGGCCAAGGTTGATGAAAGTGCCCCCAGGGCGCCGCCTATGAGGAGTAGGATATGGTGCAGGATAGAGCGGGGAAAGGACCTTATCGGCTCGTTCTTGGATAGGGTCGAAATCGCCTCTGCTTGTATATAGATATTGGGCACTTTGTTCATGAGCGGGGTGCGTACCCTTGGCGTGTTGTCTACTTTCTGGCTGAAATTAGTGCCCAGAAGCACCACTTTGTTGCTGAAGGAAAGCGGTGAGACTGTTTCGCTCAAGATATCGCGGGCTTTGTAGACCGGATATTCTTTGCCCGAGAACTTTATATAAATAGGTAGTTCTTCTTGAGCAAAGTCTGAAATTTTGGAGCGGGAAGGTCCGACCCCGGCACGCGCCGACATTAGTGGCGCCACCACCTCGGGGAGAGATTCTACTAATTCGCCTCGACCATTCATATTTGAGGCTGTTTCGCCTTCACCTACGTATATATTGTTCAGATTGGCCAGTATGGGCATCCGGCAGGTGAGTCCGTTCTGTTCGATGATGACATGGTCGAAGGCGCATTTGAGCACGCTTTTTCTCAGTTCCGCCGCCGGTAGGTCGTTAGGATTGTCCAAGCTGCCTGGTAAAGCCAAAACTGTATTGCCTTTATTGGCTCTCAACGCCGCCACCAGTCGATTATCGGCTTTTCCTCTCAGGTCTAAGTCGAGAACCAGCAAGAGGGGCGAACCGCTTTCTATGGTTGAGACCAGCCTAGCCATGACTTCTTGAATGGGGGCGGCACCGCCTTCTTCGCCTTCGCCTTCCAGGTCGAACTGATCTTCGTCATCATAGGTAACTAGTACAACATCGCTATTGCCTGCCGCTTTCAATGGCGCAAAAGAATAGAAACTGCGAAAAGCTCGGTTGAGCTCATGTCCTGTTTTATAGCGCCATTCAAGCAGATTCATTTCCATCGTATCCAGAACAGGAGACTCGGCAAAGAGGATGGTAGCGAGACCTCCCGAAAGGGCGCCCCAGAAAAGGCGTTCGAAAAGCAGGCTATCCCTCTTGGGGGCACCGGCTCGCCCTGCAGGCAAAAGTTTCCTTAGGCCTGGTAGCAGGTTGAGCTTGGGAAGGCTGAGCGGCATTTGACCCTCAAAACTGAATCACTAAACAGTTTAATGCCTTCACCCGTAGTCTAGACCGGTCGGACTGCTAAATAACCAGGAAAAAGCCTAGTAAATCAAGCGAAAGGCAAAACTGAACGGCTTCTTGTTTATATTCAGGAGAAACCCTGGATTGTATACCCGCAATACCCGAGAGACCTCCCCTGGCATATCCGGCAGTCTTCTGAGGCGCAGGCTGAAAGAATATTTTAGTGAACCTAATCTGCCCCAGAGACCGACTAATAAAGAGGACAAGATATGCGCCCTGCTCTATGTGCTTTGTTCGCTGCCAGCATTTTACTTCTGCCTTCGGCAGCCGAAGCCGCCGGCTTCATAGTCATAGATCCGGCATTCAATAATATGGGCGTCAGACCAATGCCCATCTCGCCTATTTTGCCGATTCTGCCGCACCCCGGGCCTAATCCCAGACCGATTCCCAGGCCTAGTCCAAGACCTGTCTTGAAAGGCGGGGTCAGTATCGGCTTGCATTTGAAAGCACAAGATATAAAAGTAGAAATTACAGACCAAGTGGCCAAGACTTATGTCACCCAGACCTTTTATAACGACACCGATCGTGATGCCGCCGGCACTTATCTCTTTCCCTTGCCTGATGACACCACTTTCTCCAGTTTCTCTCTGCACATAGACGGCAAGCCGGTGGAAGGCAAAATTTTAGAGGCAAAGGAAGCCCGCGCCCAGTACGAAGCGATAGTGCGACAGATGGTTGATCCCGGCTTACTTGAATATGCCGACCAACGCTCGGTGCGGGCTCGCATTTTTCCTATTCCCGCCCATGGCACCAAAAAAGTTGAGCTGGAATATACACAGCTACTCAAGGCTGAAAACGGCATGGTTAAATATAGATTTCCCCTCAAGCGGGACAATGATGCCGCCGGTGGTGCGGTGGACGATACGGTCTTGACTGTGAAAATGACAGGTAAGGTCGGGCTCAAGACAATTTGGTCGCCTTCGCACAAGATCAAAGTGGAGCGCCCGGAAGAGCGCCGGGCAAAGCTCAATTACAGTGAAAAAAATAGTCTTTGTGATAAAGACTTTCTTCTCTATTACAGTCTTTCAGACAAAGACATGGCGGCTAATTTGCTCACGCACAAAATAGAAGGCGAGGACGGCTATTTCTTGCTTTCGCTCACACCGCCTATAAAGGTCCCTGAAAATCAGATAGTGGCTAAAGATATTGTTCTGCTTGCCGATACTTCCGGTTCTATGCAAGGAGAAAAAATTGAACAGACCAAAAAAGCTCTTAAGCATGTCATCACTTCGCTGAATGCGCAGGACCGTTTCGGTATAGTGCCATTCAATACTGATGCCGATTCGATGGCATCTAGCTTGCTGCCCGCCAATCTAGAAAATAAAAGAAAAGCTGTCGACTTTATAGATGAGCTTGAGGCCAAAGGCGGCACCAATATAGGCGACGCCCTCAATTCGGGAAAGAGTCTTTTGAAAGCGTCCGGAGAGCGGCCTGCTTATTTAGTCTTGCTTACTGACGGCGAACCGACTGTGGGCGAGACTTCTTTAAAGGGGCTAGCCGCCAGTCTAGAAAATAGAAATCTCAGAGTTTTCGACTTTGGTGTCGGTTATGACGTCAACACCCGGCTCTTGAACCGACTTTCCAGCGATAATCATGGCACGGCTCAGTTTGTCGAGCCTGGTGAATCTTTAGAGGTAGCGCTTTCTAGTTTTTATGACAAAATTCGCGCGCCGATGATGAGTGATGTCGAAATAAAATTCAACGGAGTGACGGTCAAAGACACTTATCCGCGTTCGGTGAAAGATCTTTTTGCCGGCAATCAGGTTCTCTTGCTTGGTCGCTATAAGGGCTCTGGGGCGGCTAAATTGGAGATTACAGGCAAGGTTAACGGCGCTCTCAAGTCCTTCAGTTTTCCGCTTGAATTTTCCGGCGCCGATGCTTCTTCCAGTCATCTGACCAGACTCTGGGCCATGCGTCGTATTGGCTATTTAACCGAAGTGGCTCAGGCAAACGGTGAAAACAAAGAAGTCATTGACGAAATTATCGAATTATCTAAACGACACGGCATTATCACCAATTACACTTCCTTTTTGGTGACAGATCCCTCTGAGAATAATCGAATAGTAAGACCGAGATTTGACCAGGTACTTTCTTTTGGCTCTATGAATAGACCCGGCGCGGCACCTCGCCCTTCTTCTCTTGCCGCCGAGAAAAGTATTGCCGCCGGCAGTGCCGCCGGATTTTCACAAAGAGCTGCCAGTCATAATGAAAGCCCACTTTTGCGAGACTTTAGAGTGGTTTCGGGTAAAGATGCTTTTGAGCGCAATAAGAAAGCCAGTCAGTTGAAAGAGTCAATTGACTTTGAATCTGAAGGCAAAACCGACCATGACAAAATGAAAGGTGCGACTGCAAAAACTGCTGCCATCAAAAGAGTTGCCGACAAGACTTTCTATCTAGCTGCCGACGGTTTTTATGTAGATAGTCTCTATAAAGCGGTCGCCGGCAATAGAACCCCCGAGACTGTGGTGTTTGGTTCGGCGCGTTATTTTGAACTGACTCGACTGAAGAATGCTGCGGCTTATCTGTCTGTGGGCAAGAAACTGCTCTTGGTCATTGACGGCAAGCCCTACAAGATTGTGTTCGAGAGCAACTAAGTTGAGAACAACAAGATATTGTTTGAAAGCGGCAAGATTTGTTGGACAGCGGTTGATTCTTTGTTTGATTTCTCGCTTCGAGCATTAATCTCGACCACTTCGGCCCTATAGTGTTATTGATGAACAAATTAGCAAGGGCTAAGAATTGACCAAAAATTTGATGGATTGCTCAAACAATTTTTATATTGTGAACAGAGATTACGGAAGTTTGGACAAATTGTGGGCTAGCTTGGTTCGCCGGAAGGTAGAGCCCAACTGCCCCTTTTGCTTCTCTTGAAAACTTCCAGTAATCCATCAAAAAAATTATGAACCGACCCGCCTATGGGTTGCTATTATTTGGTCATGAAATGCCCGCCGGACGGCGAATTTCGGGGATTCTATGCATACACTAGTCAAGCCGACAACTACATTTCTCGATGCGGTGCTCACACCCAGTGAGCTCAAGAAGCTCAACCATGAGGAACTTGGGCACCTCGCCTCCGAAATCAGGCAGGAGATTATTCACTCTCTGGCTAAGACAGGCGGGCATCTCGCTTCAAACCTCGGGGTGGTGGAGATAACCATCGCCCTGCATAAAGTATTCACCACGCCCAACGACCTCATTCTCTGGGATGTCGGTCACCAGGCTTATGTGCACAAGATGCTCACCGGGCGTCGCGACAAATTTGGCAGTTTGAGACAGTTCAAAGGTTTGAGCGGTTTCATCAGCCCCAGCGAAAGCGACCATGATGCTTTCATTGCCGGGCACAGCTCTACATCTATTTCGCTTGCCGTAGGTATGGCCTTGGCCCGCGATCATTTCAAGCAAGACCGCAAGATTGTCGCTGTGATTGGCGATGGTGGTTTGACCGGCGGTATGGCGCTGGAAGCGATCAACCATCTTGGTCACATTCAAAAGGGCGTCGTCATTATTCTCAATGACAACGAGATGTCTATCTCAGAGAACCTGGGCGGCATTTCGCAGTATATGAAGCGCATCAAAGAAACTTTCTTTTATAAAGACATCAAAGAGAAAATCGACTTTATCGAGGGACAACTTGATGAAGCGCGGCTCAATCCGGCTGTTTGGCAGCTGATTGAAATGGTCAAGAAAGAAGCGAAAGGTCGCTTCGATACACCCGGCATTGTTTTTGAAAAACTGGGCATCAACTATTCTGGACCAATAGATGGGCACGATGTGAAAGCTGTAGTGGAAGCCCTGGAAAAGGTCAAAGACAAAGATACACCGCAGTTATTGCATGTGATTACGCGCAAAGGCAAAGGTTATGCCCCTGCCGAAGAAGATTCTATTAAATATCACGGTGTACCGGCCTATGCTCTAGAGCCCGCTCTGGCTGAGAAAAGCGAGCCGCGCGCCTTGGCGCCTAAAGCCAAGCCCAAGACCTATTCAGATGTCTTTACCCAGGCGCTAATTGATGTTGCCGCCTTAGACAAAGACGTAGTGGCCATCACCCCGGCAACTGCCGAAGGTAGTGGCTTGGTCAAGTTCAGCAAGGTCTATCCCGAGCGTTTCTTTGATGTGGCCATATGCGAACAGCATGCCGTCACCATGGCGGCGGGCATGGCCAAATGTGGTCTCAAGCCTGTGGTTTCAATTTATTCCACTTTCTTGCAGAGAGCCCTCGACCAAGTCATCCATGACGTAGCCATTATGAATTTGCCGGTCATTTTCGGCATCGATAGAGGTGGTCTGGTGGAAGACGGCGAGACCCACCAGGGTGTTTTCGACATAGCTTATATGCGGGCAATTCCAAACTTGACAGTCTTGGCGCCTAAAGATGCAATAGAACTGCGCAATATGGTTTTCACCGCAGTCAAAGAAAGCAAGGGACCAGTGGCCATTCGTTTTCCGCGAGACAAAGCCTGCGCTGCCGCCGAGCTTGATATGCTAATTGAAAGCAAAGGACAGACCACTTTTGAGAAGCTGGACTATACCAGCTGGGAAGTGTTGCACCAGCCTGCCGACAAGGCGAAAGCAGCTAATGTTGTGCTTGCTTATGGTGCCATGGTTGAGAAAGTCGCGGCTATTCTGCCTGCTCTCAAAGATACCCATGGTGTCGAGTTTACTTTCGTCAATGCTCGCAGTGCCAAACCACTCGACCAGAAAATGCTGCGCGATTTCTTTGCCAGAGAGTGTCGCCTTGTCACCATCGAAGAAGGTGTTGTCTTAGGCGGCTTTGGTGCGGCTGTATTGGAAGAAGCTAGCCGCTATAGAATGAGTCAGCTTGAGCAAGGCAAAAATGCTAAAGCAATAGAGATAAATACTTTGGCTTTGCCCGATAACTTTGTCGAGCATGGTGCCCGAAATATTCTGCTCGATCTGGTCGGTCTGTCTGAAGCGGCGCTCACTCGTCGGTTGAAGCTTATTTTTCAGGGTTAGTCTGAAAGTAGTTTGAGTAATTCAATTTCTTTCTTCTTGGCTGTCTTACTGACGACATCGTGACGTTCTCTCAGCTGATCCAAGGTTTCTTCGCTTAAGCCTTCTTCTCGCAAAATCAACTTAAGCGGTCTGGGCCAAGTCTTAAGCGACAGCATCTCTTTATTAGAAATATTGGTATCGCAAAATGTCATCTCTCTGAGCTTGGGCAGTTTTCTTAAGGCCTGCAATATGTTTTTGTCGCGCAAGGACAGTCTCTCTAGGTCTAGAACTTCCAGTCCCTTCAGGCGGCTCAGTTCTTGAATGGTCTCGGCATCAATTCCACCCTCTTTCAGTTCAAAAGCTGTAAGTTTCAGAGGCGACAGTCCCTGTACAAGTTCTCGATCTATCTCTATGTTGCAGACTGAAAGTAGATTTAGTTGATTTAGGCGCTTCAACCTTTTGATATCAGCTGCTTTGAGAGATTTGCTTCTAAGCTTCAGTACTTCCAATTTGGGTAGGGTATTCAAATCATCTATTGCTTTTCCTGTGCAATTTGTGTTGTATAGCTCTACAGCATAAAGGCGTTTAAATCTTGCTAGATAAGGAAAATATTCATCGCCCCAGTCAAAAGCTACACCCTTCCCTTGGGCAATGCCTGTAAATGTTTCAGGGGCAAAGAGGCTCAATTGCTCAGGTTTATCAGGAAAACTGTCGTTGAATTCAATTCGCACCATGTCACTGGTCAAGCAGTTGAAGGTTCTGGTTCCTTCCGGTACTGGCTTCTGCTGTATAGTCAAAGCACCGATTGGTTCAGACGGAAGCTGAAAATAAATATGTTGTCCAACCACCCGACTGAGCGGTTGGTTTACTTTTTCAAGTTGTTCTTTTGTCACTTCTACAGGCACTTTGGGTAGACCCTGGCTCTTGAGCATGGGCTTGGATGACTTGGAAAATAGATAGTAGGCGGCACCGCCGATAGAGGCAATTGCTATAGTGAATGCTGCGCTGATTAGCACTGCTTTCAGTGGCAGAGTTCGGTTTGTACCGCTTCTCCTGTCTGTCTGTTTTTCACTTGTTTCTTCTTCTCTTTCTTCTTCTGTTTTGAGCGTGCCCGCCTTGTTTTTACCGGCAGCGATTTTCTTACTCTTTCTTCCTACATTGAATTCCAGAGTGTCCAGTACTTCATCCATAGTGGGAATTCGCGATTCTCGCTCTTTTGCCATCATGGCTAAATAAAGTGTATCAAGCCACTTGGGCGTGCTGGCTTTGTATTCTGATAAAGACGGAATGGGCGCAGTATTATGCAAGATGAAAGTTTCTATGGCAGTCGTCCCTGCATATGGTGGCACACCGGTGACACATTCATAGATTAGACAAGCAAGGGAATAAATATCGGTTCTGCCATCAAGCTCTTCACCGCGCGACTGCTCCGGGCTCATGTAAAGCGGGCTGCCGAAAACGGCTCCCGGTAGGGTTAGGCGTTGGTCTGAAAAATTTGCTTCTTTTTTGTTTGCTTCTCTTTTGCTTTCTTGGCGAGATAGCAGTCCGGCGACGCCAAAGTCGGCCAGTTTGAGATTGCTTATTTGATCGCCAGCCAGTTCGATATATACATTGGCGGGTTTAAGATCGCGGTGAATGATTCCTTTCTTGTGCGAGTGCGAAAGGGCGTCGGCAAGTCTGGCTATGACATAGAGCAGTTCTCGCTCAGATAGGGCGCCCTTTCTTTCGATACGCTCGGCAAGAGATTCGCCCACCACCAGTTCCATTGTGTAGTATGGTTTTGAATCGTTTATGCCAAAGTCGAGAACCGAGATGATATTTGGATGTCTGAGGCTGGCAATAGACTTGGCTTCTCGTTCAAATCTTTGCCAGGCTTCTGCTCTTACCTCTTTGCCTGAGAATGTTTTCAGTGCCACCAAGTTGCCCAGGTGCAGGTGTTTTACCTTATATACCGAACCCATACCGCCGCTGCCCAAAAGTTCTACAACTTCAAACTTTTGGTCAATGATGCTGCCAGGTGCAAGAGTAGAGAGCGTTTCTCTTAACCCGCCCTCAGAAAGCTTGCCGTCGATTAGGGCAAAGGTGCTCGATTTTGCCAGTTCAAGCAAGCGCTCTTTTGATGAAGTGCTGCCATCATTTTTCATTGCTGTTACACTTCACGGCGCCCTTCTAAGGCGCGTGTCAGTGTTACTTCATCGGCATATTCTAAGTCTGAGCCGACCGGTAAACCAAAGGCGATGCGGGTTGTCTTGATGCCCAAGGGTTTGACCAGACTGCTTATATAAAGAACAGTGGCATCACCTTCTATAGTTGGGTTAATGGCTAAAATGATTTCTTTGATGGTGCCGCCGGCGGTGCGAGCTAAAAGTTCTTTGATGCGCAGTTGTTCTGGACCACGGCCTTCAAGCGGCGAAATTAGACCATTGAGAACATGGTAGAAACCCTTATATTCTCTTGTTTTTTCTAGGGCGATTACATCGCGGCTATCAGCCACGACGCAAATCGTACTTTTTTCGCGGCGCACATTGGTGCAAATTTCACAGGGGTCGTTTGCCGATAAATGAAAGCACGATGAGCAGTGTTTCACTTTGTCTTTGGCATCCACCAGCACACGGGCCAGGCTCTGAACATCGTTATCGCTCATATTGAGCACAAAGAATGCCATGCGCTGCGCCGACTTCGGGCCGACGCCGGGAAACTTTTGGAATTCTTCTATAAGTCTGGCCAGTGGCGGAGTGAAATACACGATTATTTATTGCTGCCGACTAGAATTAGAACAAGCCTGGGGGCATAGGAATGCCGCTCATGGACGATTTCATCTTCTCTTCGCCGGCTTCTTTGGCTTTGCGGCTGGCATCATTGACTGCAGCCAAAATTAAATCTTCCAACATGGATAGGTCTGACAGATCTACAGCTTCCGGTTTGATTTTCAGGCTCTTGAAGCTAAACTCGCCGTTGCAAGTGATTTTCACTGCGCCGCCGCCGGCTTGACCTTCAACCACGGTGTTGGACAATTCGCCTTGAACTTTCATCAACTGTTCTTGGGCTTTAGACATAGAGCGCATGATTTGTTCGAAGTCTGGTTGCATTTCGTGGTCTTTCCTATTGAGTTACTAACAAATTGTCGATTATACAGCTCTGTGGGCTGCTTAATGTTTCTTAAGCCTCTCTGAAAATTGCCTATAAAGATAGCAGTAAATATATATACTGAGCCGCGGAAACCACTAATTTGGTTTAGATTAAATAGGTGAACTATAAATGCAAGAATTTGACACCCAAGAGCAAGATTCGGACCTGAAAACCGGCATGGAAGATGCTTCCGAGAAGGGCAAACATCTTTTGCGCTATTTGCTCAAACGCTTCATTTTGATTGTCTCTTTCGGTCCTGGTGTGCTTGGCTTCCTCTGGCTTTTGGGCAAAATCGTCCGTAGGTAAACCGATTTAGTTAGCCGCATGACATGAAAAAATCCCTGCAGCGACTCTTTAGCGAAGACCCGGTGGCCCGCCTGGCGCGGACCAACCCTGATTTTGTGCGGCGCTACAGCGCTCCCGATCAGTTCGGCTTTTCGCTTGAGACCTATGCCCGCTGGGAGCCTTTCTTTCGCTTTCTCTTTGAAGAGTATTTCAAAGTGAAAGTTAAGGGAGTGGAAAACATTCCCCGAGATGGGGCGGCCATACTGGTGGGGAACCATTCGGGACTCTTGCCCTTAGATGGGGCGATGATTTCCATGGCTATGGCTTCTGGTCACGACAGTGCCAGGAGGATACGATATCTGGTCACCGACTGGTTCTTTCATATACCAGGTCTTTCCAACTGGGTAAAAGCCACAGGGCAAGTGCGAGCTTCGCTCAGCAATGCTCGACAGTTAATCGAAATGGGCGAGCTTGTCGGCATTTATCCAGAGGGCATCAGAGGTGTGGGCAAACCATTTCGGGAAAGGTACCGGGTGCTCGATTTCCATCCGGGCTTTGTGCAACTGGCTATTGCCACAGGCACCCCGCTCATACCTGTGTCAACCTTAGGCGGCGACGAGATTTATCCCGAATTCACCAATCTGAAAGAAGTTGCGCATTTTCTCAAAATGCCTTTCTTTCCGGTGACCTTGACCTTCCCCTGGCTGCCGTTTCCGCTCATGCTCATTCCCCTGCCCATTCGTTGGATGGTGCATGTGCATAAGCCAATCAAGCTCGATTATCCACCCGAAAAGGCCTCTGATCGAAAGCTTGTACTGCGGTTAGCCAGACAAATTCAATATGAAATTCAAGATGATTTAAACCGCATGCTCAGGCAGCGAAAGCTACTTTTCACCAGCCCTGAGCCCGACCAAGACGAGCAAGAATTTTCAAACTATAAACAAGAAAAAATTGCCGAAGCAATAGACGAGGATGAATAATGAGTCAGTTTCTCTCCAATTATCGCGATTTTCTCAAGCAGTCCGCCAAATCAGACCGCTATCATGGTTTTGATATGCGAGTTCTGGCTCGGGTCGAGCCGGTCTTGAGCTTCCTTTTCCACGACTGGTGGCGAGTGGAAGTGAGCGGACTGGAAAAATTGCCCCGCGATGGTGCCGCTCTAATCGTCGGCAACTCGGGTAGCTTCCTGCCCTGGCCGGCTTTCATGTTGCTTTACGCTCTTATGTCTTCCCGCCAAAATCCGCGCCGGGTGCACATTGTCGCCGAGCTTGATTGGATTAAGGACGAGCGCCTGCACAGTTTCCTGATGGAACTTGGCTTTGTGCCCTATTCCAGCGCCAATATGAAACGACTGTTTTCTAAGGGCGAACTGGTGGCTATTTTTCCCGAAGGCGTGCCTGGTCTAGCTAAGCCCTATATGGGCAGAGACCGACTCAATGTTTTTGATTGGGCCAAGCTTCTGCCTGCTGTCGAGATGGGTGTGCCAATATTTCCTCTGGCTACTCTTGGTTGCGACGAGGCTGTGCCGGTTTTGACCAATATGGAAAAAACCGCCAAGCTCCTAGGCTTGCCGGCTTTTCCGATTACACCTTTCTTCCCCTGGTTGCCTTTCCCTCTCAATCTTGGTTCACTGCCGAGCAAGTGGCATATGAGTCTCATTAAGCCTTTGAGCTATGAGACAAGCCAAGAAAGAGACGAACTGGAAGAATGCGCTATGAAGCAATCCCAGTTTGCCGAGGGTGAAATACAAGCCGAGTTAAATCGACTTTTGAGGCAGCAATGGCGTAAACATTAGTCTAGGCTGTGCGCAGTTCGGTCACCTCTTTCAAGATGCGCCAGACTGTTTTTTGGGCTCTGAAAGCCACATGTGGGTTCTCATCTTCGGCTAGAACTTTGAGAACCACTAAGGGCACGCTATAGCATTCAGCCACTCTAAATCTCACATCGGCATGGGTATCCCGTGCCAGCTTCCATATGGTTTTGATGGAAGTGTTGAGATTGTCGGCTACTGCTGCTCGTACTTCGAAATCTTCGTGCGAAGCCAGCCGAGCCAAGGTGGTGGAATGTGTGCGCGGGTTTTCGGCAATGCGTTCCAATAATGATGTGGGCGCATTTCGGGTGAGATGCTCAAGCACAGGCGGCGGTGTATTGGGATTAATCGCCAGAAGGTACCTGATGCGAGCTGCCTCCAGGGCGGCTGAGTTGAGTTGCTTTTCGCCCGAAGGGTTTTGAGTGCCGCGCTTCTTTACTTTGACAGCGCTGTCTTCTGTCTGATTTTCGCCTTCTCTGTTCAATAACACTTTGAGCGCCTCCTTTATCTGCCGACCAGGCTCTTCCCACTGAAAGGAATAAGCGAAGGACAGGTCGTAATTTTCATCTGGTATGGGTGTCTTACAATTGGGATCTTCGTTGAGTTGATTGGGTTGGTGGGCCTGCGAAATGCGCAGTTTGCTTAAAAAATTGACCACGTGCGCGGGTATCTGTTTGCTGCCTCTTCCGGTCTCCTGGTTATCTTCGCTTTCAACCATCGACTGACTCTTTTGTTTAATTGAGGGCAAGAAAGTAATCGCGCCAAGGCGGTATGAAACCATTATTAGTCGCCTGGCCAATTGCGGGGTTGGGGTTTGGCTATAAAGTTCTATAGGTTTTCTTGAAAGAGTTAAGGGCTGAGGCTCAGAGAATTTTGCTTTTCCTTTTTCTGTGTCTCGAAAACCCCTATTGGTGAGGGTTCTAAGCGGTGCGCCAATGTAAAGGCGCAAAGCCGCGCTAGATTAAAAGTGAGTGTTAATCACGCTATTTTGCGAAATGTATAGTTAACCCTTCCGAACATATGAGTTTTCCCACTGTTCAGAAACCGGCATCGGTACTAATGTAGTAATGGAGCCACTGCTGTTACTCTCAAGCCGGGGCTGTAATTATGCTTTTCGACGATTTCTTTTTTTTGGTCAACCAGGTAGCTTCAACCGAAACCGATAGTGACATTCTTGCCGAACTGGCTCAACAATTGTTTGATCGACCGGCATTACTTTCTTTATTGGCTGTCAGTCCACACTTGCCCGACTCGCTTTTAGAGGCATTCAGCAAGCATCCTGAGCCTGCTGTGCGCCTTATGCTTACTTGTAATGCAGCCGTCTCTTCAGGGCTCAAGCCGGCAATTCTACAAGTACTGCTTGCTGATACCAATCCAGATATCAGATATAGCCTGGCCGAGAACTACGATCTGCCTCGTGAAACTCTGGCTATGCTTCTCGATGATGAGAATCCATATGTTTGCAACCGGGCCCGCAAGACTTTGCAGCGTTTGGAAGTGCAATTTGTCCACAGTGTTTCTTCTGTCGACTTTGGCGGTAAGAATGACAAGAGAAGCGAAGGTGTGGCCTGACTTATATCTCCACCCATTAATCGAGCCTGTATAATTAGCGCTGGCTCTTAGGGCCGCCGCTTTCATTATGAAATCGGTCACATTCAACCGGCAAAGGCCGTCTTTTAATGAGTAATTCCGGCAACCCCAATCAAGAACCGCTGTCAGGGCTATCTTTAGAAGCTCTGGCTGATGAGTTGGCCGGCACCGAAGCGCAAGTCGAGCAAGTCGAACAAGCAAGAGAGGCGGGTCAAGAAGACCTGCTTGTCTCTAAGGGCGGCAATGGTGCGAAGTCAAGCGGAGATCTGGTTGTAGATTTGGGTGGCGGTGCCGGCAAAATTCAGCATCCAAACGGCGATCTGACTTTCTACGACAGTGATAGCTCTTATACCCAAACCTTACGTGACGGCGGTTATTTTCGCGTCAGCACTGAGTTTGGCGAAGTAATCTTTCACTTACGTCCTGATGGTGATATCGATGTTATCGCCCCCAATTTCGATGAAACACTGCGCAAGGTCAATGCCGGTGCCGGCATTTATTTTTGGACCAATGCCGATGGCTCGATTCGTATTACCTACGATGAGCAGCGTGGTTTCAGTACTTCATCGGTCGACAAGTCTAACTTCGTTTGAAGAGTCTTTTTCTTCTTGCCGATTAGTTTCTTTGTTCAGATCTTTCTGATTTTGCACCAGGTTTCTAATTGCAATCGGGTCGAAAAGTCTATCGCTTAGATCTAGGGCAGTGAGCGAGCTGGTCAGTTGGCAAGCCAGGGGCGAGAGCTCGGGGCGCTTCTCCGCTGGGTTTGAGGCAGTTAGTGGTATCGGGTCAGAGCCGGTCAATAAAAAATAGAGAGTCGCTCCCAGTGAATAATAATCGCTTGCTATCTGGGCTTTACCCTTGAACTGTTCCAGAGAGATATAGCATTGCTTGCCCACCAGGGTGCCCGTAGCGGTGCCTAGATATTCGCTGGCGGCGCCGAAGTCTATCAAGATTGGCTTGCCGTCTTCTCCTAAGATTATATTCTCGGGGCTAATGTCGCGGTGCACCACCGGCGGTGAGAGGTTGTGCATATATTCCAGTGGTTCGGTGAGCGAGGCTATGATTTCCAGCGCTTGGTCTTCTTCTAGTGCGCCTCTTTCTCTGACCAACTGTCTCAAGTTTGTCCCTTCTATATAGTTGAGCACTAAATATGTCCGTCCGTCCTCAAAAATATAGTCGATTACTTTTACCAATTGCGGGTGCGAGAGCTTGAGCAAGAGTTCGGCTTCGCGGGCAAATAGTTCGGCGGCCTTATCTTTAAGGGCTTGTTTGGCTGTTTGGGGCGGTGTGGCTTCTTTTAAGACACAAAGTTCTTTCTCTTCTTTTTGAGCCAGATAAACAGCAGATAGCCCTCCAAAAGAAAGTTGCTTGATAATTTTCAACTTGCCAGACAATAATTTATGCCCTGGTTCAAGCGGCATAAATGCGGTGGAGGTATAGCGGCTTTCCAGCTCTTTTTCCCAGAGGTTTGTATAGGTTTCGGGTTTGTCTTGGCCCTCAATATCAATAGACTGACCCCACTTCACCGCCATCAGCGGTCTGACTTTTTCGTCTTCAAGCCAAACCGAAAGAGAGAGAAGGAGCTTCTCTACGTCTTTCTCGGCTATTTGATTCAAGGTGATTTCAAATTCGTCTTGGTCTTTTAGTTTAAAGAGCAGCCGCTTTTGTACTTGGCTTATGCAATGGCGGTCGTCTTGGTCTAGGGCGTCCAGTACTTGCACCGCTTCGATTTGCTGCCAGGGTATCTCTTCTCTGCCGAAGGCAAAGAGAGTGAGGCGGCTGGGCACTCTTAGCCCGCTTCTTGAAAGCACTATACGATTATCAGAAGCAAGAAGCAGCAGCCAGAGGCAGACGGCGGCAAACACAAGAGAGCCGAGCATGATGAAAATAGAAAAGGGGCTTGCTTCGCAGACGGCGGCATATATGGATATTCCGGGGAAAATGATTGCCCAGAGAGTCATACTAGACATAAGTAAGTCTCTAACAGACTCTAACCCGTTAGATTTATAGTTGATTGAGACTTCGGTGTTCTTCATGCCTCCGCTGCCTCTTGCACGCTTTCGAGTTCCTTTTCTTTGATCTTGATGGTCAGTGGCTCTTCTGATCTTTCAATTATTTCTGCTCTTTCTACTATTTCTTCTTTTTCGTCATAGACCAGTGCCTTAATTTGAGCAATTGATGGTCGTTTACTCTCGTCTAATTGGGTAAGCATGCCGATTAAGTTATTCAGTTTTTCAAAACTTGAACTTGTCTCTTTTGCCTGCAAAGCTAGACGGCTTAGTGGTTCGGGATCTTTGCCCATATAAAGAAAATAGAGAGTGGCGCCTAGGGCATAGAGATCTGAAGCCGGAGAGGGATTGCCTCTGATTTGTTCAGGCGGAATATAGGAATGCTTGCCCACCATGGTTGCCGAAGCATTGCTTTCGCCTCTATGCAGACGAGCCACTTCAAAGTCGATAAGATAGAGCTGGTTGCTTTGATCGAGCACTAGATTGTCTGGGGTGAAATCGCGGTGCACCACCGGTGGTGAAAGTGCGTGTAGATAATCGAGCACATCGAGCATTTGCCGGGCATAGCTTAGTATAGTCTCGGCATCAAAACCACTTTCGCCGGTCAATTCAAGACTTGCTTCGACGCGATCGCGCAGGTCTCTGCCGTTAATACGTTCCAAAACCAAATAAGAGCGGTGGTCTTCGATAAAGTAATCTAAGAGTTTGACTATATTTGGGTGCCTGAGAGTTTGCAATAGCTTTGCTTCTGCTTCGAAAGATTCGAGGGCTTTGCGTCTGATTTTTTCGTCGACATATAGGGGCAAGACCGATTCTTTGATAATCACTGTCTGCAAGTCTTCGCGGGCAGCAGCGGTATAGGTGAGACCTTGCCCGCCGGCGGCATAGATACTCTCTATTTGATACAGCCCTTCTTTTAGATAGTGCCCTTTTTCAAGAGGAGTCAGTTTGTCTCGTTTGGGTGGCGTGGCCAGTGAGCTTAGCCAAAGTTCGGTGAAGCTTGTGGCAGCGGTCCCTTTGATGGCGCTTTCAATCTCGGCGTCGCGCGGTATTTCGGCGATATGTTTTTCAAGAAAGCGCAGAAAAGAAAGTCCTATATCGGGCTGTGTGAAACCGCTCAAATTAGTTTCTAGAAATGACTTGTCTTTCTTCCAGAAGCAGATTTTCCACTTATGCGGGTCGATAGATTCTTTCTTCAGTGTGACATTGCTCACTTCCTGCCAGTTTAGGCTTTTCTTGTTAAACTCCAGACCGCCTAGGCGTGTGCAAAGACAGATGCCTTTGTCAGAAAAGGTGATTTTGTTTGGCTTGAGAAGCTCGGTCAGCAAATAGGCAAAGACAGCCAACGATATTGCTGCTATAGCCAATTGCCCATAAATATTGCTAGATGAAACAGTGAGGGCCAGGGCAAAGGGAAAACTTAGTGCGCCTGAGAGTGCCCCGATGACAAAGAGTGGCAGACCGAGGAAGATAGAGAGTATGTCGAAGATTCCGCTATGGCCGTCGAAAGCGTCATGATAAGTAGCGTTGGGTGAAAGACCGCAGAAACTGACCATATACCAGCGACAGGCTGATTTGCAAAGATAGGGCAAGATAAAGAGCACGAGCGGATAACTGAAGACTTTGAAACTAGCAGCGATAGAAGCTTCATTGTCTCTTAGTACTTCCAAAAGTCTCTGCAGATTAGAGCCGTCCGAAAATCTTATCTCTAGTTCTTGGGCTCTAGCGCTGCGTTCTTCGGCTCTTTTGCGGTTGCGCAGATTGAGTAAGTTTTGCTTGGTGACGGCGTTAGCCACTCTTGGGTGGGCCTCGATGAAATCTAGTAGGTCGGATACCTGAGACGAATCTAGTTTGTTGCTGTCTACCAGGGTGCCGCTGTCGCTTGTTGACCTTCTAATAGCCAGATCGCCGTTGCTTTGAAAAATAATTGATGCCGGTCTTTTCTTGGCGTTATAGGTGAAAGTTAGTCGTTTGAGGCTATAGGCTTTTGCCAGGCAAAGGCTGGAAACCAAAAGCAGGATTAGGTCGAGGACTATATTGTTTGTGTAGGGGATGAGCCTGTCGCTCTGCGAGGTCGAGGTGAAAACGACAAAGGGAAGCCCCACAAGCCAAATGGGGTGGGTGTAGAACAAAATTTTGGCGCGCTTGCGATCGGCTCTGCTATTGAGGTCGATTTTTTTATAGCCTGGTTTCATAAGTAAAATTTGCCCCGCCGGCGCTAATTTTAATTGTTATGCTTTCGATATTAAGTTGCTCTTTAATGGTCTGGTGGTGTCTATATAAACGCTATGCGAAAACCGCCTTTGCAGTTGAAATCGGCATGCTGTGCTGATTCTTCTTAGCTCTTTGCTCTTGAGCGGCATTGATAAATGAGCTACTGTTAGCCTATCGTCAATTAATCTTCGTGATTGGAGCGGGAGGGCAAGTTGTTAGCTAAAGAACTAGCACTGGTGGTTAACAATTTCGACGGCAGCTCAGCCCGTGGGCTGGCCTGCGACTTGAAGACTTTGAGCGGGCTCGGCGTTTATGCCTCTGCTGTTTGCAGCGGCGTCATGGCTGCCGACACCAGCCGCTGCGAATTGGTCAGCCCGGTTGGGGCAAAGGCTTTCGCCGCGCAGTTGTCGACACTGGCCGCCGACTCTAAAGTGGCGGCTCTAAAGATTGGCTATATCGATTCGGTTGAACAAGTGGAAGAGTTGGTATCTTTCATTTCAGCCGAAAAACCTCGCTTTGTCATTTACGACCCAGTTTTGGGCGAGGGCCAAACGGTCCTTTCTTTGAGCGATAATCCGCTTTTCCGGGCAATCAAAGAAAAACTCTTGCCTCTCTGTCATATGATCACAGTCAGTTTGACCAAGGCCGGCTATTTCTTGGGCGAGCAAGCGGGGCAGATGCCCGCTCTAGATGACCGCAGCGCCTTAGACCAATACATAGAAGAATTGGGCATGAAGCTTGTCGTTGCCGGTCCGCGTTCTGTTTTGTTGACGGGAGGCGGGCGTAAAGGCTCTTTCAGCCAAGACTATTTCACTAATGGCGTGAGCGGGCTCTGGCTTTCCAGCCTGCGTCGGACCACCCGCGAGACCTTGGGCAAGAGCGATACTCTTGCCTCTGCTCTAGCCGGGGCGGTTTGCTTGGGTCATAACATTATGGATGGGCTTGTCATTGCTCGCTCTTATCTCAATCAGTCTCTAGACAGCTTGCTTGCCCCCGGCAAAGGGGCGCAGGTGATGTCGCACGGTCAGTGGCAATGCGATCAGTCCACCTTGCCTTGGCTTACCCTCACCGGGGAAGAAGGCAGGCAGCGCATGGCTTTCCGCCCCACCAGCAATCTGGGCTTCTATCCAATAGTCGATTCTTTTGCCATGGTCGAGCGTTTAGTCACTGCCGGAGTCAAGCATATTCAGCTGCGCATAAAGAATTTGAGCGGCGAGGCTTTGTCTTTTGAGATTAGAGATGCAGCAAGGCTTTGTCGTCAAATGGGCTGCGAGCTTTTTGTCAACGACTATGTCGACCTTGCCATCGAATATGGTGCAAGCGGCGTCCATCTTGGCCAGGCTGACCTGGTTAGTCACGATCTCACCCGCCTGTCTGATAGCGGCTTGAAGCTCGGTGTGACTGCCCGCGCTTATTGGGAAGTGGCTCGCGCCCTTGCCTTCAAGCCAAGCTATATCACAGTGGGACCGGTTTTTGATGATGAAACTCACAAAGAAGCCCATGAAGGTTTGACCGCCTTGGTGCGCTGGCGCAAAGTACTTGATTTTCCAATCGTTGCCGCTGGTGGTATTTCATTAGAGAATGCCACTGCAGTTTTGGCTACCGGTGTAGATTCAATAGCGGTCTATCGCGATCTTTCAGCTGGGCACGATCTATCTATCCGGCTCGAGAAATGGCTTAGACTCTTTGAGAGACGTGGTCTGCCCTCTGGTATCGATAGAAGTTTTGATGCTTCGGTTACCCCTTCCACTGAAGAGGCTCCTCGCATTGCTTCAAGTGAGAGTACTGGCGAAAAGGCTAATTTAGATCTCTATAGATGAACTCATATCTGGCAGGCTTTCTAGCAGTTTGTTTGACCACGGCTTTGTCTGTGGCCGGTATGCTTTATGTGCGTCGAAAAGTAAGCTTCGAGGTACTGGTTTCTTACCATGAGGTAGCCGGTTATCTCTTATCGGTGGTCGGCACGCTCTATGCTGTGCTGCTTGGTTTTGTCGTGGTGGACACCATGCAGCATGCCCAAGACTTGCGGGTTTTGGTCGACCAAGAGGCTTCTGGTCTAGCAAATATATACTTGCTGGCCAATGGCTTGCCCGAGCCAAAAAGAGAAAAGTTGAAGGGTTTATGCGTGCGCTATGCCGATGAAATAGTGAGCGAAGAATGGAAAGCCATGGAGAAAGGCGGCTATAGTGTCAAAGCTTTTAGTTCGGTCTGGGCCATATGGAAAGAGATTACTTCGATAAAGCCGGGCGAAGAAGACGAGAAGGCTTTGCATCAGGAACTTATTAGTCAGGTCTGCGAAATGACCCAGAACCGTCGCACCCGCATTATTTCAGCTGCTCATGGTGTTTCGCCCTTGCTTTGGGTGGTCCTGATTGTGGGCGGCTCTTTCACTGTTATCTTTACTTATTTCTTTGCGGTGGAACATCTCAAGGCACAAGTGATTATGACTATTCTTGTTGCCCTAACTCTCGCTCTCAATATTTTTCTAGTTTTTGTTTTTTCTTCTCCGTTCAGCGGCGACTTTGCCGTCAAGCCCGATTCGTTCAGGTTGGACCGCATGATTTTTCGCTATTACGACAAAGGCGAACCGCCGCCGCCTGAAGTGATGCATAACCAGTTCTAGTTCTTTATGGAGACCTGAGTCGTGTTTGCCATTTTATTGCTCGTCATCAGCAATGTTTTTATGACTTTCGCTTGGTATGGGCATCTCAAATTTAAGTCGGCACCTCTATGGGAAGTGATTCTTGTCAGTTGGCTGATTGCTTTTCTGGAGTATTGCTTTCAGGTGCCGGCAAACAGATTGGGCAGCTATCAGTTCACAACAGCGCAGTTGAAGGTCATTCAAGAAGTAATCACTTTGCTTGTTTTTAGTGGGTTTTCGGTGCTTTATCTTAAAGAGCAGTTTAAATGGAACTATCTAGCTGCTTTTGTTTTGATTGTCGGCGCCGTCTGTCTGGTCTTTATGGACACCAAGCCGCCACATATACTCAGTTCGCAAACTTCTGAAGCAAGTAGTTCTCAAGCTGATTTGAAGCACCCGCAGTCTGACTAGACTTTGAATTTTCGCTCTCTTATTTCTCTTTAGCTCTCTTTGTCTCTACATGTCTTCGCCCGGAGACTTTTCCAGACGAGGCAGAATTATTTCGATTTCTTGGCTTGAATTAGAAACCAGTGCTTGTGCTTTGTCGCTTGCCACTTTGAAGGGGAGGCTGAAAGCACGCTCAAAGCTTGTGCTTGATTCGGTTGTGATTAGTTCGCCCTTCTCTGGTTCTTTTTCTGACTTGGCACTTGTGGCAGTCTGGCTGTCAAAGCCTTTGATAGAAAAGTTTTCTTGGTCTAAAGCAATTTCTACTCGTCCACAAAGGTCGCCCTTGATGCGGGCAATCACTTTGAAATTGTCTTTGTCTTCGATGGTTTCGATGGTCAGCACAGCGTCGGTTGAACTGAGGCTCTTTACTTCTCCACGCTCAATCTGAAGGCTTTCTTTCACCGGCAAAAGCTTTTCGCCAGCCTTAACCGTTACTTGTAACTGTCCTTTGCTGGGCTTGGCTTTGGGCTTTTCGGGCGGAGATTTCTTTTCTGTATTGGTCTTTTTTGTATTGATCAGGTCGGCATTAATCAGTTTAGAAAGCATTGCCTCAGAATCATCTATATTGCTAGCTTGTTGTTTGGCAGAAACTGGTGCCGCCTGGCTCAAATTTGGCACGACAAATAAGCCGACAGCCAGAAGCGTTGCCGCCAGAACTGTCTTCAGTATTGCTTTATGCTTGGCAAATTCCAATTGAGAACTCATAAGGTGCTATTTTAACCCATATGAAAGATAGACAAAACGCTGTTTCTTCTATAGAAGCTCTTGATGAGGCTCTTGAAAAATCTCTTCAGCAAGCCTTTAATGAATCCCTAGAGCAGGCAGCGCGGCAGCTAGAGCTTGATGGCGCGGTCAATACCGGCTTTTCTTTGCCTAAGTGGCAGAGTGATTTTTTGCTTGCCGAGATAGAGAAATTTATTGCCGGCTCTGCCGAAGCGGGCAGCCGCGGCATGCTTGCCTGCCCGGCTGTGCAGACTTATGCCCGGCAAGCCGAAAAGCTGGCTCATTTCTTTTTGACTAAAAATCTCGATGCCAGAGCCGGGCGAACCACAAAAGCAGTGAGGGCTATATTTTTTGATAAGAATCCCGAGAAAAACTGGTATGTCACCTGGCATCAAGACCTAACCATTGCCCTGAAAAGCAAGTTCGAAACCCCAGGTTACAGCGCCTGGTCTATAAAAGATGATATTGTCCATGTCCAGCCTCCGGTAGAGGTTTTAGAAGAGATGGTCGCCCTGCGCTTGCATTTTGATGAATGCGAAATAGACAACGGACCCTTGAAGATATTGTGCGGCAGCCATAAGTTAGGGCGGCTAGATAGTGATTTTTATAGGCGCGAAAATAGCAATGATTTGGGCAATGATTTGAGTAAATACACTGAGAAAGTTTTGACCGCCTCAGCCGGTGAGATTATTGCTATGAAGCAATTGGTTGTTCACGCTTCTTCAAAGTCTGTAAAACCGCTTCATAGAAGAGTCTTGCATGTCGAGTATGCCGCCTGTTCTTTACCGAGCCCGCTTGAATTTGCAGTCTTTTAGCCGTTTTTTAGCTGTACTTTTCTGTACTTTTCTGTTCTTTTCTCTTCTATTTCTAAATTTTCTGCTTTTGTCGCATAGCGCATACATAGGTAATCATCCCTTTGGCTGGTGTCTCAGTCTTGTGGTTGATTTTGCTCTGGTGCCTATGGCAAAAGCCCTTGTTTAGCGGCTTATTGGGCTTTTCGGTTGGAATTGCTGATTGTATCGAAAAGCCGTTTGGTCGATGAATCTAGTTATCTATAGTGACAAAGTATTGAATGAAATACAGGCTCAATTGGTAACCTATCATGGACCCTAGTTCAATCGTTCCGTTATATCAGCCGATTCCTTTTCCGGCTCCGGTGTGGCTTTTAGAAACGCTGCTTATACTCGGTTTCTTCTTGCACGCTTTACCGATGAATGTTGTTTTGGGTGGCGGTTTCTTAAGCGCCGCCCTTATTTTTGCCGGTAAAGAGAATCGCGAAGGCTATCTCTTCCGCACTGGGAAAGCCTTGGCCACAGCCCTGCCGCTCTTCATTTCTTTTGCGGTCACCCAGGGTATAGTGCCCTTGTTGTTCGTGCAATTGCTTTATGGACCGGCTTTCTACACTTCATCAATATTGATGGCAGTGCCATGGTTGTCGGTTCTTCTTATCATCATCGTTTCGTATTATTTGTCTTATGTGGTGATTTATCGCTACTTCAAATCAGAAAAGGCTTTGACCGCCTCTGGTGCAGTGCAGACTGCGGCGTTGCTTCTGGTTATGAGTCTTGGTTTTGCCCTAGTCGGCTTCCTTTTCTCAAACAATATGACTTTGATGCTTACCCCGGCTAAGTGGCTTTCTATGTACAGTCAAAACCCCAACGGTTTGCATCTCAATTTGTCTGAAGGCACTTTGATTCCGCGCTATTTGCATTTCTTTGTTGCTTCTTTTGCCACTGCCGGCATCACACTTGGTTTATTCGGTCTTTATATTGCCAAGCGCAATGCCGAGTTTTCCAATTACATGATCAAGCTGGGCTCGCGCATTTATCTAGCCTTTACGCTTTTGCAAGTGCCGGTCGGCTTTTGGTATCTCAAGAGTCTGCCGCCCGAGTTTATGCACAAATTTATGGGTGGCGACACAATTGCCTTTGCCATCTTTGGGGCAGCCATGCTCTTTACCTTAGTTGCCGTGGTTACTTCGGCACTGGCAAGCCAAAGCGGCAACAGTAAGGCTTACATTCTTTCACTCATTTCAAATGCCGTGATCATTCTTTTGATGATTATCAATCGTCATCAGTTGCGGGTCTGGCACATGAATAGTTTCAACCTCAACCCAAATAATGTGCCAGTCTCGACCCAGTGGGATCTGCTCATTACATTTGTACTTTCGGCTGTGGCTCTTATCGTCTATCTGGTTTGGCTGTGCAAGCTGGTTGCTAAAGCTTATGCCCCTAAAGATGGCGAAGCCCTGCCTAATACCTAATTTTGCAAAGGGAAAGAGAAGATGTCTGATTCGGACAATAATGAAAAAACAGCTCTAGAGACCCCTAGTCACGATAAGTCTGAGACTGACAGTCATTGGGACCTCGACATATTGGGCGAGGGTCCTGTGGGGCGGGGCAAATTGATGCGCACCGCCGTCGGTGGTATCGCCTTGCTCTGGGGCGGCATGACGCTATATCCGGTTTATAGCTATCTCAAGCCTAAGCCGCAAGATAAAGATTCTGAAACAAAGGTGACCAGTTTGGAAGTTTGCAAACTGGAAGAATTGCCTAAGGGCTCCGGTCGCAACTTTAGATTTGGCTCAACACCGGCTCTCATTATTCATACGCCTGACGGTGAGTTGCATGCATTCAAGGCCATTTGCACACACCTTGGTTGCACAGTGCAATATCGCAACGATAAAGACGCTATCTGGTGCGCTTGCCATGGCGGGCAATATGACTCGCATACGGGTAAGAACGTGGCGGGTCCGCCGCCTAAGCCATTGACGCCACTGAAAGCCGAAGTGGTGAACGGCAAAATTGTGGTTTCGCAGGCTTAGCAAATAAATTGATAAGAGGTTAGGGAAGCACTATGGTAGGGGATACACGCAAAGGGTCTAAGGTCTTGAACTTTTTAGAAGACCGGTTCAACCTCAGCACCTTTTTGCACCTGGCGGAAAAGAAGAAAGTACCAGTTCATAAACATTCATTCTGGTACTACATGGGCGGCATCGCGGCTATATATCTTGGTATTCAGATAGTCACCGGTATTTTGCTCATGGTCTATTATGTGCCGGAAATACAGTCGGCTCACGCTTCGATTTTGAAGATCAACTCGCAGATTGACTTTGGCTGGTTTATCAGGTCTTTGCATAGTTGGGGCGCCAACCTCATGATCTTTGTGGTGGTGCTGCATCTCTTTTCGGCTTATTTTATGAAAGCCTATCGCAAGCCCCGTGAGTTTACCTGGTACAGTGGGCTTATCTTGATGGTGCTCTGTCTGGCTTTCGGCTTTACCGGCTATCTCTTGCCCTGGGACGAAGTCAGTTTCTTTGCCACCAAAATAGGTCTCGATGTGGCGGCGAAGACACCACTTATCGGCAGCACTATCGCCGACATGCTTAGAGGCGGCGAGGCTATTTCGCAGGCAACTATTTCGCGCTTTTTTGTCATACACGTAGCGGTCTTGCCGGCTTGTCTTATCGCTCTTTTGGGCGGGCACCTCTTACTGGTGCAAATGCACGGTATGTCTGAGCCGGCTGCTTTCAAGGGTATTCCAGAGGCTGAGAAGACCTATGAAAAATTCTTCCCGAATTTCTTCTTCAAAGATATTTTGGTCTGGATTCTTGCCCTCAACCTGCTCTTTATTTTGGTGACGCTTGCCCCTTGGGGTATCGGTCCCGAGGCTGACCCGTTTGGCGCCGCACCGCTGGGTATTAAACCAGAATGGTACTTCCTCGCCCCGTTTCAGTTTCTTAAGCTGGTACCGCCCATGGTGGGACCAATTGAAGGAGAGCTATTCGGCATCTTGCTGATGTCTGTGGCGGCGCTGGGCTTTGTTATCGTGCCGTTCTTCGATAGCGGCCAGTCTAAGTCTAATTCTAATATTGCTACGGTTTATGGTGTCATTATTGCAATCGCTGCGGTGGCGCTCAGTGTTTGGGGAGCTCTGTCATGAATTATCCAATTTGGGTTGTGCCTTATCTTGGTGGACCCTGGGTTATAGGCATAATTTCAATTATCCATATCTTTATCTCGCACTTTGCTGTGGGTGGCGGCGCCTTTCTAGCCGCCGCCGAGATACTTGCCTATAAGCGCAAGAACGAGAATTTGTACGACTATCTCAAAACCCATTCGCGCTTCTTCCTCATAGTCACTACAGTATCTGGGGCTATGACCGGGGTGGGTATTTGGTTCTCGATTTCACTTGTCAGTCCTGACGGCACAGCCTCTTTGATTCAGATCTTTACTTTGGCTTGGGCCCTTGAATATCTTTTCTTTGTGGCTGAACTAGCCACTGCTTTTGCCTACTATTACACCTGGGACAAAATTTCCAAAGAAGCTCACTTGAAGCTGGCCAAGCTCTATTTTGTTTTCTCGGTTTTCACCTTGGTCATCATCAACGGTATCATTACTTTCATGCTTACCCCCGGTAAGTGGACCGAAAGCCATAATTGGCTGGATGGTTTCTTGAACCCCACTTACTGGCCGGGTCTGATCATTCGTATGCTGATTATGGGTGCCATCGCCGGTATGTACGCGCTGGTCACATCTTCGCGCATTAAAGATCCTCATTTCCGTACCTATATGGTGAGATTCTGCGCCAAGTGGCTATTGCCAATCTTCATCTTAGGTCCGATTGTTTCTTACTTCTACCTCAAGCAAATTCCTCAAGCTGCGGTAGACACAATCTTCACCGGTATTCAGACTTCGGGTGTCGGTAACTTCTCGGTCTTGGCTAGAGCCCTCTATCTAAGCCTCATTCTTTCAGGCACGATCGTTCTCTTTGCCTTCTTTGGTCCTTATCTCAATCCGCGCGGCTTTACTTTCCGCATCGCCATTCTCTTTTTGATCTGCGGTTTGTCTGTGACCGGCACCACCGAATGGATGCGCGAACTGCTGCGCAAACCTTTCGTTGTATACAACTATATGTATTCCAACGGTATCAGAAAGGCTGAAATTCAAGAGATCACCGATACAGGCTTTCTCAATAAAGGTCGCTGGGCTGGGGCTCTAGCCAAGACGCCTGAATGCAAAGGCGATGCAGGCGAGCTTATGTACCGCTACCAGTGTATGAGCTGTCATACCCTCGATGGTTATCGCAGCATGAAAAGAATGATCGGCGATCGAGACAAGGACGCTGTGGTTGGCTTCCTCAAAATGCTGAAAGAAAAGGAAGCTGATAAGAATCCTTATCATGGCATCATGCCGCCGCTCGCCGCCAGCGACGAAGAATTAGATAAACTGGCGACTTATTTAGCTTCGCTAAAGGGTGAAAGCAAGGATGCAACCAAGATTGGTAAGTTGCCCTAGAACAGTTCGGTAACTCTAGTAATTGATGTAGGTCGATTTAATCAGAACTTTTATATTTTGCCAGTAAGATCTCCCATAGTAGGGAGGTATCGAAATGTTAGGCAAGGCAGAGCTCTTTGTCGTACTTCAAATTTATCCAGTCAAGGTGGATTTTATCTCTACTTGGCTGGATGAAATTGTAGAGGAGAACTACAGTTGCACCTTTGAAAACAAGGTTGTTCGGCGACTTGATATAAATTTACTTCCAGGCGGGACCCGCGCGAAGGATGAAGAACCCTGTCTAAGAATACATAGCTTTGCACGGATGAGCACAGGAATTGCTGAACTCAAATCGCGGACTTTGATTGAGTGCCTTGATGGCGGAACTGCCAAATCGATCAAAATCGCTGAAGCTATAGGGCGCAAATTGGCTGATGTATGTGTTGGTCGACTTTATGCTTTACCGAAGGGGGATTTTGGAATTGCTTTGACAAGCGAAACGCTGAAAGAAGATGCCAAGATCTATGAGAATACAAACTTTGAGAGTTTTGAGAGATTCAGCGAGCATTGCCAGAATAACTCCAGATGGATTTCCATGAAGTGGAGTCTTCCTGCTGATCGAGACAGTTCGCGGGATCTTCTAGCAGTGGTGCAAAAGTTGCAAACTATCTTTCCCTCCGCTGTTCCTCTCCTGTACGGTCTGAGTGATTATGATAGCTTTCTAGGAGGTTCTGGTAATAGGCACCTGCTGGAGGTCATCGATTCGGCAAATCGCGCCGGAATGCAATCTGATTGGTATTCCTTTCCACCGCTGGAACTCTTTCATTTTTTGTCATCCATTGATGAGGCTTCCAGCCAAGTTAAGCCAGAACGCTTTGCTAATAGAAGAGTACTAGATTTATCGATTCCTCTGGCGGTGATAGCCGGTCAGAAAAATGGTTTCAAGTTACTTTCAGAATTTTTTACAGTAGTATCTCAATTAGTGGGCGCCTTTTTTGCTTCGGCTATTGTGCAACACTCTTATCAAGAAAGATATGATTTGGATAACAGTTTGCTCTGGGAGGGACTTCCTGCGCTTCCTTACTGGCTGGGATGGTTTGGCATAAGCTACGCTCCTTATCTCCAAGATTCACTCAAAGATTGCGAGTACGCCTTCTTCATTGAAGATCGATACATTTTTCTCAAGATGGGTGAGGAGCCAGTCGACTTGGGTACACTTAGGCAAATATTTCCCACTCTGCCGTCTCGTTTGCTGCAGACTGAAGTACATTGCGAGCGAGGAGCCGGTTCTCTTGTTCCACGATTCGAAGCAGCTGAGTTTATTCCTCCAATGACTTAGAAGATAGGGAGCGCTTCCTTTCCCCAGTATCCTTAGCGCTTGACAGATCTTTCAATTGCTTTTGCGCTACTGTATAATCTGCGGCTTAATAGAGTTTAGAGTAGAGAGTTTGATCGAAGACTATAGACTGCGCACCTTTCTGGAAGTAGCCAGGCAAGGCAATTTTACCAGGGCGGCGGAAGTGCTCTCTTTGACACAACCGGCTGTGACCTTACAAATCAAATCGCTTGAGCAAGAGTTGGGTTGCTGTCTATTTGATCGCAGCGGGCAAAAAATAGTACTCTCGCAAAGTGGGCAAATGCTCTTGCCCCACGCCGAAGCCGTGCATCGTATCGCTGAGCAAGCCCGCGAAGAACTGGCCGGTCTGGTTCAAGAACATAGCGGGCAGTTGCGTATCGGTGCTTCCACCACAATTGCTCAGTATGTTGTGCCAGAGCTTGTCGCCCGTTTTGCTCAGAAACACCGCAAGGTGCATTTCCATCTTATATCTGGCAACACCGAGCATATCGCCGATAAACTCGAAAGCGGCGATATAGATCTAGGACTTGTGGAAGGTCCGGTGACAAGAAAGAAAATCAAAGTGGAAGAGTATCGCCTTGACGAGCTTGTCTTGATTGTTTCAGGCGACAGCACCTGGCAAGAGCTTGCCAGTCAAGCTTGGTCTCTCGAGCAAATCAAGCTGGCCCCTCTGATCATGCGCGAGTCTGGTTCGGGTACGCGCTTTTTCATAGAGAAAGCCTTTAGAGCAGGCGGACTGAAGACAAGCGACCTCAATATACTGCTTGAGATGGACTCAACTGAAGCAATCAAGTCTGCTGTGGCAGCTGGTCTTGGCGTGGCTATCGTTTCGCTCTCGGCTATTTCTAAAGAGCTGCAATTGGGTTTGCTCAAGACCGTGCCCCTTGAGATTCCAATTAGGCGCGACTTTACCTTCGTCACAGATCGCGACAAGCCGACTGCTTCTATGGTGCAAGCCTTTAAGCGTTTTGCCCGGGCAAATTAGCGGCAGCTTGCTCTAGTCTATATAAGCCCAAAGTTTTTCTTATAGCTCATTGCAAATGCTCATTGGACGGGCCTGCGCTGCTGAAGCATAGTAGAAATATAGGCGATGCTTCAGCAAGTGAAAGGAGGTCATATGAAAGCCAGGGTGGTTATCATAGGTGGTGGATTTAGCGGTGCTATGACAGCGCTGCATTTACTGAAAAAAAGCGAGCGCGAGATTGATATAAAAATCGTCGAGCCTCGCGAGGTTGTCGGTCTTGGTTTGGCTTACAGCACCACCTGTGATGACCACTTGTTAAATGTACCGGCTGGGCAAATGAGTGCCTTTAGCGAAGAACCCGAGCATTTCCTAAACTATGCCCGTGGCTTTGACGCCGCTGTTCAAGCCGACTCTTTTTTGCCGCGCAAATTTTATGGTCAATATATTGCTTCACTCTTTCAGACCACAGCCGGCAAATCGGTCGCCCATGTGAAAGATATGGTCAAGGCTGTAAATAGATCTGGACGCGGGTTCAAACTAGAACTCGAGAGCGGCGCTTGCTTGGATGCTGACTTTGTCGTGGTTGCCACCGGCAATTTATCGGGCGGCAAACCAAACTGGTTGCAGGATGACGAGTTTAAGGACCGGCGCTATATTCACAACCCTTGGCAGAGTGGCTGTTTAGAGCAAATAGCCAAGGACGAAGCGGTGCTGGTTGTCGGCACAGGATTGACAGCTGTCGATAAATTGATCGAGTTGGAAAATCTCGGTCATCAAGGTCCTATATATACAGTCTCGCGTCACGGACTCTGGCCTTGCGCCCATGTGCAGTCTTTGGTCGGTCGCAAGAGTGAAATTATTCCGCGGCGGGGCAGTGTGCTAAGAGCCCTGAGCGACTTGCGCGCACAGGTGCGGGAGCGCGCTAACGATGAGAGTTGGCGCTTGCTTTTTGATGGTTTGCGCAGTCATACCCAGAGCTTCTGGGCGAGCCTTAGTGTGGTCGAGAAGAAACGGTTTCAACGTCATCTTAAGACCTATTTCGACATTCATAGACATCGCATGGCCCCACAGATAGCCAATCGCTTGCGGTCGCTCTTTCTTAGACCAACTCTTTGTCAAACTCTGGCCGCCCGCATCGAGTCTGTGGTGCCTGTGGGTATGCGTCTGCAAGTGCGCTTGCTAATGCGAGAATCTCAAACACGGCGCACAATTTATGTAGATCGCATCATCAATTGCACCGGGCCGCAGGCAGATTTATTCAAAGGCAGATCTATACTGAGCGCCCTCGATGCCAAGCTCACAGCTGCGGGCGAGTTTGTCGGCCCAGATGGTATGCTCATACCCCGCATTTATGCTCTTGGTCCGATGCTGCAGAGCCTCTTGCTTGAGAGTGTGGCAGTGCCAGAGCTAAGAGTGCAAGCTGAAGCAGTGGCTGCCTCTATATTGCGCCACCCGGTCTTTTCTGATTTAGAAGTTGATTTCGGGCAGAACAGTTTTAGCCAATTGTTCTTCCATGATTTTGTCGGGTTTGTCCGCCGGACCGGCGGTAATAACTAAATAATTGAGACCTTTGAGCAAGTGCAATTCTTGCGGCTTGGCCGTGCGAAAAGCTTGCACGCCCAAGCCGCTTACAGGCGTTCCTTTTAGCTCTGCTTTAGCCTTCGTAAATTTGGCCAGGGCAGATTTGGGGTCTGCTTCGTGTCTAATCAGCAGTCCTAAAAGAGGTGGATTTTCGTCTTTGCGCAAAAGAAAACTGGCATTGCTGACAAAGCTTTTGCCGTTCACAGCATCGCTATAGGTATTGCTGGGGCTGGCATTGACCGAGCCTCCTAAAATTTCGCGGGCGATTTCACGAGTCAAGACCTGGGCGGCATAGTTTTTGGGGCGAGTTGGTGTTTCGGGTTTTGCATTGCTTTTGCCGCCAGCTTTTGGGACTTTGACTGGCGCTGCTTCCACTTTCTTGCCGCCTTTATTTTCCGCTTGGCCGGGCAGGCAAAGAAGCATTGAAATTGCCAGTGATGAAAGAACGGGAAACCATTTGTTCATTTGTTCATTTTTGACCTTTTATGCAAAGAAGCAAGCTCACTACTGAATGGACTTTAGCATATCAATAACTGCTTGTGCTGTTTTGACGCGCTCTTCCGGTTCGAAAGCCGTACACTTTGCCACCAGGGCATCCAATTCGTCGCTTACTTCCGGCGCCAGCGCCTTGGGATGAGCCGGTGTGAGCGGTTTTGGTTCTTTACCGGTGAGCAAATAATAGATTGTGGCACCGAGAGCATAAACATCGCTTGCCGGGGTGGCTTTTCCTCTTATCTGCTCCGGTGCCATATAGGCTTGTTTGCCGATGAGAGTGCCGGTGGCGGTGCCGACAAATTCGTTTGAAGCACCAAAGTCGATTACTTTCAAATTGCCTTCATTATCCAGCACCAGGTTATCTGGGCTGAGGTCACGGTGAATGATGGGCGGGTCGAGATGATGCAGATAGTTCAGTACTTCTGCCGCCTGCAAAGCATAATTTATTGTTTTCTCCTGATTTTGCACGCCGTGTTGTCTGACCATTTGTCTCAGGTCTTGCCCGCTGACATATTCCATAACCAAATAGTAGCGTCCGTCTTCTACAAAATAGTCTTCCACCCGGGCTATACCGGGGTGCTTGATGCCAAAGAGCATGACCGATTCGCGCTTAAGATGATTCTCTGCCGCTTCTTTTTCTTTAGGGTCGGCATTATCGGGCACCACTGCTTCTTTTAAGACCACCTGTTCGTGACCGTTTCGCTGGGCTAAATAAACCGCCGAAAAGCCCCCAAAAGCAAGTTGTCGAACTATTTTAAGACGACCGCTCTGCAGGGTCTGATCTGGTTCGAGGGGGATGAAACTAGTGGTGGCAAAACGCCTAGATAGTTCATCTTGCCAGATATGAGTGTAAGAGAGTCCGCCGCCTTTGCCGGCTTCCACTTGCAAATCGGTTTGATATGCAATTAATTCGGGCGAGCGTTGGCAGCCTTTTGCCCATAGTTCAAGCGAAAGCAGAAAACTCTCCAGCTTTTCTTTGTCTAAATGATTGACATTGAGCTTGACAGTTTTAGGTCCTTCGAAAGTGAGCATCAGTACTTTATTGTTGTCCGATGTCACAATATGAGCCGCTTTCAGGTTTTGCCAGGGCTGCATGCGCCTAAAGGCGAGCATGGGCAGCATAAAGAGAGGCATGGCAATGCCTTCTTTTTGCACATGTATAAACTTGTCTTCGGAGGCGGCAGAGGCGGTATAACCAATCAGATAAAGGGCCAGGCAGAACATGGCAAAAGTAAAAGCAACCGGGGCCACAGCCCCAGATAGATTCATAAAGAACCAAGTCATACCAATACCAAAGCCCAGCGGCAAAACAATGCTCCAAACCGGCAGCATCACGCACATCAAAAGAAAAGCGTTCTTAAGTGATGGTGGTTGGTACTTTACGGCGATTTGAAACTCGGCCATTTTGCATCCTCGACAGGGGCGACTTAAAGATTGATTGCCTTAATTGCAGTTCTTAGTTCATCTATGTTTTGAAATCTCTTCTCTAAAGAACTATTGGTTGCTTTTGCCACAATTTCATTTAGGGCTTTGATACTTTCTTGATCTAAATCTTTGAGGCGAAAAGCAGGGCTTTGTGCCGGATGAGAAGTGGTGAGCGGTTCTGGTTCTTCGCCGGTGAGAAGATAATAGAGTGTGGCGCCCATGGCATAAATATCGCTTTGCGGTGTGGGGTTGCCTTGAAACTGTTCAAGAGGCATATAGGCCTGCTTGCCCACAACTGTGCCGGTAGCGGTTTGTTCTTGCTGGTTGGCAACGTTGAAATCAATCAGCTTGAGGCTGCCTTCACTAGAGAGCATGAGGTTATCAGGGGTGAAATCTCTATGCACCACCGGTGGTTCACATCCATGAAGATATTCCAAAATGTCGCACATCTCTAGTGCCAAAGATTTGATTTCTGCTGCTTTAAATTCGCGTCCCTGTTTGATTTCTTCCTTTAGATTACGACCTTCTATATATTCGAGCACCAAATAAGCGCGGTGGTCTTCCACAAAAAAGTCAGAAAGACTAACCACTTTGGCATGGTCTAGCGAACGCAATATGCGGCATTCGCCTTCAAAGCGGTCAAGAGCCTGTTTGCGCACAGTCATATCGACAAAGACCGGCAAGAGCATTTCTTTCAGTACCACCATTCTTCCCGAGCTATGATCGTGGGTTAGATAGGCGACTCCTTGCCCTCCTGCCCCCAGTTGTTTTTCTATTTTGTACTGTCCGTCTTTTAAGCTTGCTCCAGCCAGAAGCGGCTTAAGCCTCTCACGTTTGGGCGGGGCGCAGAGGGCTTGCAACCAGACCTCGGTATAGCTGTATTCAGGTGGAACTTCTAAGCTGCTGATTACTTCTGCATCAATCGGTACATCTTTACGCCAGCGGTCCACCGCCTTTAGTATCAAGGCTTTTTCATCCATAGTCGGGACAGATGAAAGATCTAGCTTGCTTGTCTGTCCATTAGCCCAAGATAAAATGAGCGAGGGCTCTGAATCTATCGAGCGCCCGCTTACTCTCTGCAAGGCCACGTGGGTGAGATCTTCCCAACGGTTCGATGAGGTCGGTACAAAACTTTTGGTGGCTTCATTGAATCTTTGAAAGGTCAGACCTTTTTCGTCAAAGCGCAGATGAGTAGGTTTGAGCATGGCTTGCACAAAAAACTTGATAAGAGCCAGGGTGCTTACAATAAAAATTGCCGCCAGACTATAGCTAAAGAAAACCGATGAAACCGAGCCGCCCCCTGCTGCTGTGCCGCCAACCCCACCGGCGCCTTGCGCGGCAAATCTAGCCAGTGTTTGTTGGATATTGTCCCAGGTTAAACCGGCTGCAGTGAGTGATGGTTCAAATATTGCATAAAGAAGAAAGAATAGAGCGAAGGAACCAAGCACAATACCTAGAGAAGTCCATTGATTGGTCTGACTGAATCTTTGCTCAAACCAACGGCTAATGGCAGCATAGGGTTTGTATCTGATGATAATGTGATCTTTATGAGTCTGGGCCCGTTTTTCAGGTGACTTGAGGGCATCGTTGCGGGAATCTTTAAAATCTCGCAGTACTTCGCTGCCCTTGGCGTAAGACGGGATAAGACCAAATAGTTTCAAACTGAGATTATCTAGACCGGTTCTCATGCGAGAGAATATTGGTCTTTTATCAAAGATCATACTGAGAAACATAATCAGCATAGCGAGCGGAAAAGCCCTGAAGAAAATAATTGTTAGCGGTAAGGCAAAAATTGCAATGGCGATGACCTTAAGAGTCGCCCGGGCAAAGGCTTTTTTCAGGCTTGGTTTATTATTGTGCCATCTGGTCTTGATACCTAATATCTTTTGACCGACTGTGCCTTTTAGCCCCGACAAAGGCATGAGGGTGTGATAGATGATGTTGCCTAAGAAATTTACAGCCCCAGCGCAGCCATAAATGGCTAAACCTAAACCAATCGAAAAATTGATGTTGTGTGTGCTCACCGACTGTTGTATGAAGTAAGCCGCTTGTCCGAAAGGCAGAACAATGGAAAGTAAAGCGCTGCTGGAGGGATGTATTGTGCCAACCATGAATAGACCGATAATTTCCCAGAAGCTTGGTGCTCGACCGCTATTCAGAAGTTCGGGAGCCAAGAGCATTGATGTTCCGAACATAATGCCTATTGGTATTAGGCAAGCCAGGCAGACTAGCAGATTGTCGATAAACCAAGCAAAAAATCTTCTGGTGTAAGAGGCTCGATGTATCTCTGATTCGGCATTGGAATTTTCTGCTTTTGAGAGACTTTCTGCCGCTAAGATCTTTTCTTCCAGCGCTGCCCTCTCGGAATTACCTTCTGTGTTGGTTTCAAGCGGTGCTTGGACTGCTTGCTCTATAGACGAGACCGCTTCTTCCTCTTTTTTCTCTTCTTCCGAAACTTCCAAAACTTCCAAAACTGTGTCTTCCACAATTTTTACTTTGATTTTTTCTTGGATCTTTTCTTGCAGTTCTTCTTTCATGCTATTGACCCATTCACTTCGTTATCGCTCTTTCTTTCGCTCATATGAGCTATACCCGCCTCGCCAGAACTTCGAAGCAATGTAAACCGGATTATTTTGGTGAGATTCGCTCTAATTTCGGGTGCTTAATGGTACTCTCCCATAGCGTTCAGCAGGCTGGCTTTGACTAAAAGGTGAATTTATGAGTATTTGTTCTCGCTTTGGCTTACTTCTGCTACCTCTGGCTTTATCGGTCACATTGAGTGGCTGCGGTGATTCTAAGCAGCTAGAAGAGAAGATTGACGCGCTTGAGCGCGAAAACGCCGGTCTCAAGGCCACTATTGCCGAGCAAGCCTTGCAACTCAAGGCTTACAAGAGTTTGACCGCCGCCCAGGGCAGTTTGCCTGACAAAACTATTGTTTCTGGCAGCGAGACTAAGTCTGATTCAGGTTCAGCCTCAGGTTCAGGCTCTAATCCAAGTTCTAATTCAGGCTCTAATTCCAGTTCGGAGCAGCCCAAAGCCGCCCATATCTTTATCGACCTAGAAGAAGTGCCACAGGCTGACATGATCAAAGATTTGGACAAACTTGGTCTTTTTGATGGAAGTTCTGATAAATTCGACCCTAACAGTCCGGTGTCGCGGGCTCAGTACATCGAATGGCTTTTCAAGGCTTATAACTTACTTGAGCCCGAATCGAAAAAGATTAGACTGGCTCCCCAGCTCAAGCCTGTTTTTAAGGATGTGCCGGATACTCATCCCCAATACAAATATATTCAAGCTCTTGCTAATGCCGGTTATTCAATCGGCTATGAAGACGGTACTTTTCGCCCTGATAAACCGCTCACCCGTGAAGAGTTAATGGGCATCAAAGTGGCTGTTGATGTGGGCAAGGCTCTGCCACCCTGGCGCAGTCAGATGGAAGCCGTCTGGAAATTCAGCGATGCCAAACAAGTAGACGAACGGTTCACAGGTTATGTGCATCAAGACTTTTATGTCTCTGGTCCAAAGGGTTCCAATATGCAGCGTGCTTTTGGCTCAATTGGTGCTTTCAAGCCTAAGCAGCCGGTTTTGCGCAGTGAGGCGGCCGCGACACTGTGGCAGATAGGGCAGTTCGGCGATACCCAGAATACAAACTGTCAGTCGGCTCTGGCTAAGCTTAAGGGTTAGAAAGCCCCTGAGTCAATCAGGGCAGCAAGTCTTCAGGCTTTTGTTTCGCCTAAGTCTATTTTGTTTATGCAGTCTCTAATTTCTTCAACTGTGCGAAATCTTTCTTCTAGGCTGCCGGTTGTAGCTTTTGCCACTAGATTATCGAGGGCGGCGATAGTACCGGGTGGCAGGTCTTTGTAGCGAAAGCTGGCAGAACTAGCTGGATGCGACCTGGTGAGAGCTTCCGGTTCTTCACCGGTGAGTAGAAAATAGAGAGTGGCGCCCATGGCATAGAGATCGCTTTGGGGGCAGGGCTCGCCTTGAAACTGTTCGAGGGGCATATAGGCTTGCTTGCCGACGACTGTTCCGGTGGCGGTCTCTTCTTGTTGGTTGGCCACGTTGAAGTCGATTAGCTTGAGTTTGCCTTCGCTCGATAACATTAGGTTGTCGGGTGTAAAGTCGCGGTGCACCACCGGCGGTTCACAGCTATGCAAATAAGAAAGTATCTCGCACATCTCAAGGGTTAGTTCTTTGATTTGGGCAGGGCTGAAGACCTTCCCTTGTTTGACTTCTTCTTTGAGATTTTTGCCTTCGATATATTCGAGAACCAAGTAAGCGCGGTGGTCTTCTACAAAGAAATCACTGAGACTAACAACTTTTGGGTGATTGAGTGATCTCAAAATGCGACATTCGCCTTCAAAGCGATCTAGGGCTTGTTTTCTTACTGCCATGTCGACAAAGACTGGCAAGAGCATTTCTTTGAGCACAACGGTCTGCCCAGAGTTATTGTCGGTGGTGAGGTAGGCAATACCCTGACCACCGGCGCCCAATTGTTTCTGTACGCGATATTGTCTATCTTTGAGTACAGCACCCTCGATGAGTGGCTTCAGTCGCTCGCGTTTTGGCGGCGCGCAAAGCGCCTGCATCCAAACTTCGGTATAGCTATATTCAGAGGGCATTTCCAGGCAGCTAATCACTTCTGCGTCGATGGGCACATCTTTGCGCCAGCGGTCAATTGCCTTCAAGATCGCCGCCTTTTCATCCATGGTCGGCACAGATGAAAGATCCACCTTTGTAGTTTTGCCGCTTTTCCAGGCGAATATCAGGGACGGCTCAGAGTCGATGTTTCGCCCAGTAACCCTTTGCAGAGATACTCTCTCTAGATCTTTCCAGAGTTGTTCTTGCTTTGGTGATACTTCAGCATAAGAGTCGCTCATTTCATTGAAGCGTTCAAAGCAGAGACCTGAGGCATCAAAACGTAAATGACTGGGCTTGAGCAGCAATTTGATTAGAAAGGCAAAAAGGGCTGTCATTGACAGTGCAAACAGCCCGGCCATTGTATAGCTAAGGTAGACCAAGGCGGAGCCGCCACCGCTTGCGCCAGTGTTACCATTGGCGCCGCCATTTTCTAAGAGAGACTTGAGCGCTTCGATAAGACCATCAAAGTTTACGCCGAGGGCACCCAAGAAAGGAAAGAAAATAGTGGAGAGAACAGCAAACAAAATAAATGAGATAAGCACTATGCCCAGAGATGTCCATTGATTTGTCTGGCTGAATCTTTGCTCGAACCAACGACTGATGGCAGCGTAAGGTTTATATCTGATTCTTATATGATCTTTGCTGGTGCTTATTCTATTGGCTGTGAAATATTGCGGTATCGCCTTGCTGCCTCCCCAGGTTTGTAGTATTTCTTTGCCGACTGGAAAGACCGTGCCATGCTCAAAACTATAAAAGAGAAAGCGATCTAGGGAGCATCTCATTTTGCTGAAGCTAGGGGAAAGATCAAAAGTAAGGAAGACTAGCAGAGCGATTAGGAAGCCTGGAAAGAAAAAGAAAAGAAGCGAACTTATCATAGGAAAGCCTAGACCGGTAAAGAAGACTTTCATCGCTGCCTTGGCAAACACATAGATGCCTTTAGGACTGTCACCGGTGAAGGTGTCTACCTTTGTTTTCATGACTAACTGACCGAAAGTGGCCTTCCATTTACTCAGAGGCAGATAAGTTTGATAAATGACATTGGCGAAGAAATGTATAGAAAGGGCACATGCAAAAAATATTACCGAGATGATTTCAATAATTGGCGTGCTTGGACCAATAGATCCGAATCTCGATATTGCCATGCTTATGGTCATTAGGTCGAAACCCGGCATCAAATAGCTTAAGAGAAGGGGCACCCCGTACTCGAGGCTGGAGAGGAAATTGCTTTCAATACTGCCATAGGATAGATTCGGTGACAGAGTATAGCCAAGAGTGGTAAGCAGCAGAAATGGCAAAGCACAGATGAGAGTGACTATGGCATTGTCTATAAACCAGGCGGTGAGGCGCCTAGTATAAGATGCCCGGTGCAATTCAGCTGTTTTTTCGGTGGGTTTTGCAAGCGAGTCTGCCGACACTGCCGATACTGGCGTAAGCTCTCCTTTTTTTTCGGCAACAAAAGAGAGCGAGGCCTCCGCTTGCTCGCTCTCTAATGTCGGTTCAGTAATTTTGAACTTCAGCTTTTCAGGGCTTTGTTCTTTGAATTTGTCCTGCATCACAGCTCCTGTTCTTTGAGCTATACCCGCCGGACTTTATTTTTCTATCTAGTTATCTGCGAGTCTATCTTATTCCTTGACGGGCAGAGTTCAGTCCTCTTTGCACTGTTTGGCTGAAGCTTGCCGGCGAAGAATAATTGGTGAACTGATTGGTGATCACTAGATTGCCTTGGTCGTTGACGTAGCCTGTTTTGAAAGTAGGATAAGAGCCCACGCCTCTAGCAAGATTGGGATATCTCTCAGCGTCAACCTTAACTACCACGGCTTTGCCTTCTAGAGCATTGCCCAGTTTTCCTTGCGCTAGGTCTCTTTCAAAGTTTTGGCAGGGTGGGCACCATTCTGTGCCAACTTTGATCACTACCGGCAATCCATGTTCTTTGGCTTCTTTCAAAGCTTCTTTGTATTCGCTGCCATCAAATACAGTCTTTTTAGGTTTGTCAGTTTCTTTGGCAGAGTCTCTGTTTTCTAATTTAGGCTCTGGTTTGGGTTCTACTTTAGGTTCTGGCTTGGGCTCCGGTTTATTTTCTACTTTAGGTTCTGGTTTAGGCTCAGGTTTGTTTTCTACTTTGGGCTCCGGCTTGGGTTCGGGTTTGTTCTGTTTATCTATCGCAGGCTTGACCACGCGGTCAGATGGGCTTGATGGTTCTTGGTCGTTTTTGAAGCTAAACAGGTTGGCATTACGTCTGGTTCCACCAGCGGCATACTGGGCTTGGTCTTGCAGTCCGGCTGAGATATCGGTTCCCCAGTGGGTGCTGGTTACCTTCTCTGGTCTGGGTTTGCCGTCAGGTCCGGCGGTGAGCGACTGTACCGAGGTGAACGGATAGTCGAAAGGCTGATTGTTGCAATCTTTTAGATTACCGTCTATCCAGCCTTTCCAGCTTTGCATGCTCTTATCGTCAGGGTTGGCGGCGGCTTTAGCTGCCACTTCGTCCTTATTGATGACGACAAAGCGCAAATTCGGATTCTCTTTCTGCAGTTGCGACAAGTTGTCCAGCATTTCATTGGCATGCGGGGTGTTTTCACCCAGAATAACCATGGCTACACCGGCGCCATTCTTGGCGGCATCGTCATAAGCTTGTTGGATATTGTCGAGAGTATAGGCTCCTGTTGCTTCTATTTTCTTTTGAAATTCAGACTTGGGTTCTACTTTCTCTTTTTTGTCTTCGGCTTTCTCCTGTTTCTCTTCGGCCTTATCTGATTTTTTGTCTGCTAAATCGGTCTCGTCTTTCTTATCGAGTTTATCTCCTTCTTTACCTGACTCTTTACCTGACTCTTTACCTGACTCTTTACCGCTTTCTTTGCCTTCAGAATTCTCCTTTGGTTTCTCTTCAACTTGAGGTTCTAGTTTGATGCCTCTGCTACGAAGTTCTCCTTCTTCAGTCTTGGGTTTTTGCTCAGGTTTGTTCTCGGGCTTGTCTCCTATTTTGTTTTCAGTTTTGTTATCTGCTTTACCGATTTCGGCAAGGAATTTGCGCAGATTCTCTTTGTCTTTATCTGTGAGCGCCCCGCCTTGATTCAAAAGGTCGCTATTTCTTCTGCCTGATCCGAACTGGCTGAAGTCGAGAGGCTTGAAGTCGAGGGGCTTGAAGTCGTTTTGTTGGTTGGGTCTATGGCAGTCGATTGTGCTTTGACCCTTCAAGAAAAGAGGATTGGACTTGATGTCTCTAAAGTCGTTTAGATCAGTTTTGGCTTTGGAATCGTAAAGTTCGACTTTTGGTAAGTTGCCTGGTAAAAATGTTTCATTGCTGCCTGGTTTGTGGTTTTGTCTCCAGGCTTCCCACTGTTCTCTTGCTTGAGGGCTTGCCAGTACTTCCGCCTTGAATTTCTCTTCCGTTATCGGCATCGGACAAGAATTGTCATCGCAAGGTGGTTGAATTTTGCCGTTTTCTAAGAGTTTATAGCCTTTGTGATCATCGTCGACTTTGTCTGCATATTTTGGCTGTGGAATTGTGTCAACCATGGTTTTAGTCCTGCATCAGTGGGGTTATGCAGACAATCTAGGGGCAAATTGTTTCAAGCCTGTTGCAATTTAAGGCTGCTGCGCAGATGGTCGATAATCTTCTAAAATTTGTTCCGCCTGTTCTTCTAAGACAATCGCTTCGGCGGTGCGCTGCAACTTGCGTAAGGCCGAGGCCAGTGCCTTAAGAGAGGCAACCTGCACTGGCGGGAAGCTATCTTTCCTAAGCTGGCAGGCTTCGCGAAGATAGCGTTCCGCTTCTTCGACTCGGCGATTATCTAACAAGAGGGTGCCTAGAGAATGCAGGCTTTGGGCTAGACCGAGGCAGGCTGAACGCCCCAAGCGCCGCCGCAAATTGGCTGCTTCCTTATACAATTCCTCGGCTTGTCCAGGCATATTGAAACTCTTAAACAAATCGCCCAAAAGCTGATAGCTATCTGCCACCAGAGGGTGTTCCGGCCAAAGCTCGCTTAGTTCTCTCAGGACTAGCTGTCTGAAAAGCTCCTCGGCTTCTTCATAACGTCCGGCTCGGTATTTCTCACCCGCTAGATGCATAAGGGCGCGGCTGAATTGTTCTCCGTCGCTCAAGTCTAGAGAGGCAAAGTTTGGCATTGTCAAAGCTTTAGTACGATTGAAATAGTCTTGTGAGCGCTGTTCGGCACCAGGCAGTTTGCGGGTGGTGAGCGCCAAGGCAAAGCAGGTGAGGGCCACCACTTTATGCTTTTCGCCCAGTCTTTTCGAATAAAAGTCGAGGCTGGCAAGCAAGATTTTCTCGGCTTCTTCATAGCTGCCTTGGGCAAAGTAAAGACCCGCCAGGAAGTTACGCCGCTCCACCACAATTTCATGGTCGGCACCGTAAGCGTCCACGGCCAGCTGGCAGGCTTTAAGATAAAATCTTTCGGCTTCAGCAAAGTTGCCTTTGATGCGACAAACTAAAGCCAGCCTATGGCAGGCTGTCATCAAGGCCAGTCGTGCTTCTTGCCACTGAGTCTGGTCGCAGCCTTTTAGGCGATCTTCTCTAATTTCAATTATTTCTCTATAGTAAGCCGCGGCATTTTCATAGTCATTTTCTTGATGGCAGAGCAGAGCCAAGCGGTCCAAATGCTCGATCAGCTCAAAGCGATAACTGCCGCAGGCGGCGCGCCATTGAGCCAGTTCCGCTTCCAGCTTTTGCCTGTTTTCAATTTCATCTTGATGGCTTTTTTGTGACATCTCTTTTGTCGAAACCCTTATCAGGTGAGGTTTTGAGGGGTTGACGCCGAGGGCTGCCGTTGCTAGCATGAACTAAGAAGCAGGAATCCATTCTTTTCTTACGTCATTTCAATCGAGTAATAAATGAACTTTAGCAAGTCTCGACAAAAACGAGGCGGAGTTCTTGTGGAAGCTGTGCTTTCATCTTGTTTCTTCTTGCCCATTATTGTCTTTGTTATTCTAGGCATACTGCAGGTGGCCCATGCCTATGTCATTGGCGTTAATATGACCGAGGCCTCCCAGCTAGCGGCTCGAGCCTTGTCTGACGAATATTTGCGTGACCCGAGCATAATAAACAATTTTGAGCGCCAGCAACTGATTCTGAACCGTATTCGTATACCCGGTATGGTCACCAGTGCCGAACAATTTCAGATTCCCGATGGGGGTTGGGTTATTACCTCCTTCCCTCGCTCTATCACTGTCTCCTGCACCTATATGCCCGGGCTGGGTGAGCCGCCTTTGCCGCGTTTTCCTAATCCAGATCCTCTGGGGTTAGCTAAGCGCGTTTGTATAAGATCTTCGGCTACAGTGCCAATTTTTCAGTCATGGTGAGGTTGAGACAGCGCGTGAGCCTGCAAATCAGAAATTTGAAACGAAAGAGCGGACAAGCATCTACCGAGCTTGCTGCCTCTCTTATGTTCATTATTCCGCTTATGCTTGTAGCCGTTTATGTTGTCACTCAATGTGTGCAGGCGTATACGATCTATTGCACTCTCAAGCAAGCCAGTGCCCAGGCTGCTCGTCGCTTTGCCGTAGCCTATATACATAATCCAGACCTGGTCAGAAAAAACTATGGTCAGGTTTGTTACAGTGTTGAATATCCTGGGGTGGTGAACAGCTATAAACAGTTTGAGTTGGTGGAATTCTCGCCTGATGCGATACCGCCGACGGTGACGATGCGAGTACACTTCGCGCCCGAGATATTCGGTTGCAGGCGATTTCCTGAGCCTGACATTTTGGGCATCAGTAAACATTTTAAGATGAGTGCCCAGACAACAGAAAAACTCGACTAGCAGAGGTCCTAATGAAGCGAAAGAAAGCAAGAAATAAGAAAGGGGCCTTCTCGGCAGTCTTACTGCTGCTCACCACACTTGGTCTGCTTATGATTGGCGGTGTGGCTATCGATCTTAGCCACGCCTTTTATGTACGCAGCCAGTTGCAGGCTGCCGCTGACAGTTGTGCTCTCACTGGCGCTTACTATCTTTCCAACTTACATCCAAGCACTTATGACCATAGACGTTCTGAAGAAATGGCCAGGCAAATTGCTCGCCGCAATTTTATTGATGGTTATCTGATGGATGATGCTGGGGACCGGACTGAACTTGTTTATTCTTGTCAGACAGGCTTTAAAGGACCGCAGTTTTGCCAGATTACTCTTACCCACAAGGTCTGTACAAGTTTTGGGCGACTGGTGGGCGTGAACTATCTGCCCGTAACTGTTGTATCTAAGGCTGGCGCCTTTGTCGGAACCAAGTCAGTTGCACCTAATTGGTTGCAGAATTTGGCTATTTCGCATCGAGTGCTCAGATCGAGAGAAATAATTACCGATCCTCAGAATAAAGAATTTAATTCATATTTTGTTAGTGAGTGGAAGAGTGACAATAATCCCGATATCAAAGTAGGTGCTACCATAGTCACAGCCGGCAAAGGCGATCTAAATTCATTGCAAGCGCGCAAGGTCTATAACGTGGCTATTGTAAGAGGGGGTGACCCCAAAGAGTCTATGCCGAGAACTTCAGAGATAATTGGCACTGTCAGTATTATGCTGGACGTTCGTTCCAGTGCAGACCGCTCTACCTTTCGAATAGTGGAAGGCGGTGTCATCAAGGGGCAACCGGGAACACCGCGGTATAGTGGATTTTTGACATCTGACGACATGGATTTTGCTATACGAAACGGACATTGGCGAGTTGCTCTGGTGCAATAGAATTTGTATTTACAGTGCCAAGTTAGAAAATTAAGTGTCACCGGCTTGCCGGTTCTCTTTTGCTTTTGTCTTGTCCTTTGTCTTTTCTATTTGCAGGGCTGGGGCGCTACCTCAAGTTCATTTGCTCAGCCGCCTCTTAATAACATGGTGGTTTTGCGCTTGCCTGCCGAAAGCCTCGGCAAGGCCAAGATAGTGAGACCGGCTCTAGGCACTGGCACCGACTGGGCAAAGGACAACGCTTTTCCCCTTAAGGGGATAGTTCGGCTGCGTGCCGATGAACGCTTGCATGTCAAACTTAATTATTATGGTGCCACCCATTTAGAGGCTCTGCGCATCTGTAAGCCCTTTCTGCGCCGCCTTGAATGTGGTCATCTAGAAGTCGACGACAAAGGCGCGGCAATTATCGGCGAGTTCACCGAATTGGCCGAATTGGATATATCGGGAACGGATGTAACCGATAAGGGTGTGCAGCAACTGGCTAATTTGCGCAAATTGGAAGAGGTCAATCTTTCCTTCTTAGATGTAAGTCGTGCCGGGCTTAAGGCTTTTACCAATATGCCGAGCCTCACTCGTCTCACCATGAATGGTGCGCGCCTTGGTGATGATAGCGCCGAAGAAATAAGCAAGATGAAGAAGCTGCGTGTTCTTTGGCCGATTCATGCCTTGGTCACCGATAAATTTATCGAGCGAATAGCCGGTCTAAAAGATATGGAAGAGATTTACATACAGAGAAATGACATCACCGATAGTGGCGTTAAGAAATTGCTTGTTTTTAAGAAGCTCAGGCGTGTCAATCTCTCTGATACTAAAGTGACGGTGCAAGGGCTGCTTGCCTTAAAACAACTGCCCCATCTTGAGGCTGTTTTATTTAGAATCAATGGCTTGAGCGCGAAAGACCGACAGTTGCTTGGCACGCTCAAGGGTGTGGCTTTAGAAGACGGCACGCGGGCGAAAGACTATGATGCTGACTTATTTGCACCAGTACACTAAAATAAGGCTCTAGAATATGGTTCTAAAATAAAGCCTTAAAATAAATCCCTAAGATAGAGCCCTTAAATGGAACGCTAAAATAAAGCACTAATATTAGCTTTAGAAAGCCATCAGCCTAAGCGGAGTCCAATTGCGCAAAGTATTCTCTATTCTCTTTTGTTTTGTCTTCTTCTTTTCCACACTTTATTTTTTGTGGACCACAACACCGCTTTTTGCCTTCCAAGAAGCCATTTTCGCCCTGAAAGATCATGATCGCGAAACTTTTGAAAAGAGAGTGGATGTGGACGGCTTGGTGCGCTCTCTAGTAGAAGATCTCTTGGTCAAGCCGGCTTATTCTACGCCTGGTTTGACCAGCTTTCAGACCGAAGTTTTGAGGGGCGCTGTGGCGGTCACCGCCGAAGGGCTCTACCGCGAGCTGCGCGGCGGCGTCTATCGCAATCTTTCGGTCAGTTATTTTTCACCCGCTAAATTTTCTCCGATAGAGTTCTCTCCAATTAAGTTTTCTCCAATTAAGTTTTCTTGGCAAGATCTTTTCTTTTTGCCTGCCTATGCTGCCGGCGGCGATGATCTCAAGACCTTGCTCAATGTGGCCGGGCATGCCGCCAACGATTCTTTGCGGCGCATGAAGATGGTGGCCCAAGATCGCATGATTTATTATTTGCGCAGTCATCCCCAGACTCTAGCGGGCAGACTTTTGGCCTGTCCGCCCGAGCAGCGCAGTCAGGTGCTCGGTGCTTTGCTTGCCGAGTTGGGTTTGACCATCAAAGATTTCAAAGGTCTCGATGGTTGTTCTATACACTCTACTGGCAATGATAATGAAGAAGCAGTGGTCAGCTTCCGCTTTTATAGCCCTAAAGTTGGGCGTGATTTTCTGGTGAAGATTCTTCTCAAAAAGCACGGCTGGGAACCTTGGCAGATTGCCCGCCTAGACAATGTGAGCGAAGTCTTTAGCCAGCTTGAGCTTGATTATGAAGGCGAGATTCATGCTCTTATGCGCTTTTCGCTTGACGGCATGAACCAGCGCGGCGTCGATGAAGAAATGACATCGGTTAAAGAAGAGCTGCGGCGCAATCAAGGTACCAAGGCTATTTTAGATAGATTGAAGATCAAGCTCTGATCGGTTATGCCAAAGCTAAAAATGTCAAAGTTTAGAATGCCAAAGTCTAAACTTGAGGCAGCCTAATTTCGAGATGAACATTATTGAAGTCCGGGTCTTCTAAGTCGCCCCTATGGTGGCAGGTGATTCCAAAAGGTAGACCGGGGGCATCTAGTGTCTGACCTTCTTGCAGATTGAGCCCTAAAATCTGGTCTTCAATCAGATAATTGCAAAGGTCTACTCCTGCTTCTATTTTTTCGGGCGGTAGGTTGCGCAGGCTTAAGTCGGGTCGACCAAATTTACGCATGCCCCTGGTATGCAGCCAAAGCGGTCCATCTTTGCCTTGTTTTTCGTCTTCGGGCGAGATTAGTATCGAAACATGCTGATTGAAAAGCGGTTGTCTTGGCTTGAGCACGGCTTCACGCCATTGGTCAGGCGACCACCAGTGAAACTTTTGCGGGTCATAAATGGCAATACCGCCATTGTCGAGTATGGCCGAAACCACCCCGAGAGTGTCGCGCAAATAGTTGAGGTTATCTGGATCTTTCACCGTGCCGCTCACCACCAGACATTGTGGTGCCGTAATTACCTTTTCATAGATTTCGGGCTCATCATTTGCGAAACGTCTAGCTAGAAAGCCCTGCACAAAGCTCTCTAGGGTCTCTCTTTCACTTTCTCTTTCATAGAGCCCCAGGCTCACTTCTTCGGGCAGACCAGCGGTTTGATAGCGACTGCCTGAGATAGTCATCGGTTGCTGGAAGCTACCAAACACAACATAAAAGAGAAAGGCGTCACCACCTCCCGGCTGATAAAGTTTTCGCTCCCAATCGGGCAAATTAAGGGGGGATTCCATAGCTATATTTTCAACCAGGCTTTTAGCCATTTTTTTGTGTTGGGGAAGCAGCGGTAAAGATCTTCTGTATAGTCGTCTGAGCCGCCTAACATAGACCCGGTAAGCTCGGAGCAGGTTTCGCGCGGACCCCAGTCGTCTTCTTTGATAAAGGTGGCTAATTTCTCTCTGAGTGAGTCGGGCACGTTTTGCTTATCTAGTTCATAAACTTTGCGCAACTCAGGGCTCTTGGAGATATTTTGCATGTCGTCCACAACCTGAAAGCACATGTTCAAGACTGTTTGTTTGATCAACTTAGGTGCTCTGGCTTCTTTCAAATTCATCGAGCCTCTAATTTTGGCTCTTTCATAGACACACATCTCTTTGCCATAGATGCGACCGCCTGCTTCAGCCATTGTCTCGCCTTCTTGCTCTTCGTCTAGTTCTTTTACGGTGTCGGGCCATCTATCGATAATATTGGGCGAAAGCACTATCGAAGCCCCGCTGTCATCGAGCAGTTTGCGCAGATGGGGCGGAACCGCCGCCACTGCATCATTTACCGCCTTGATCGTGGCCGGTAAACAAGCTTGGTGCCCTTTCATGGGCGGTATGACCAAGATGCGAGTGGCTAGTCCGACAGCACCTGGAGCGGCCGGCACTGCCACCGGAGCGGCTGCCGGTGCAGCCGGGGGCGCAGAGGCGTTGGCGGCAGCTCCAGCTTTGCTTCGCGTTGCTTCCATGCCTTGTTCGGCGGTTTTGGCTTGTTTGCTGCCTTTGAAAGACTTTGTGACAATCTCATAGGTCTGATAAGCCTGCGAGTATTGACCTAGAGCCATAAAAGTATGGGCGCTGTACAAATAAACGTCGGGGTTATGATTGCCTTCCTGAACAGACTTGCGAAAATGCCCCTCTGCCGCTTTATAGTCTTTTTTCTGGTAAGCTTCTACACCGGCTTTATACTCTTTTTGCCCGGGTTGTCCCAGGCTCGCCTTTTCGGGCTCAGAATTGGCGCCGGGCGGCGCTATACTAACTAAGGCGGCTGTCAGCAAAAACAAGAGTGGCTTTTTCAACTTAAATACCTGTATAAACCAAATAATCTATACCCATGAATCGAATCTATATTAACGAAAAAGTTGCCCTCGATGCGGCCGAGCTCTCTTTTACCTTCGCCAGAAGCGGTGGGCCGGGCGGGCAGAATGTCAACAAAGTTTGCAGCAAGGCTGTCTTGCGCTGGTATCCGGCGGCAAGCAGCCTACCCTACGATGTTAAGGCTCGTTTTCTCAGTCGTTATGCGTCGAGGCTCACCACTGGCGGTGAAATGGTTATCGCCTCGCAGCGCTTTGCCAGCCAGGGCTCCAATCAGCAAGACTGCATCGATAAGTTGCGCGAGCTCATTTTAGCCGTGTCAGAGCCGCCGCAGCTTCGCCGGGCTACTCGCCCCACCTATTCTTCGGTGCAAGACCGCTTGCAGTCTAAGGGCAAGACTTCTTCTAAGAAACAAAATCGGTCAAAGCGCATTAGTTTAGATGATTGATTTTATTCAATTTTTGTCAGTTCGTCTTTTATAGAGCGGTATAGTTCGGGCAACCATTCAGGCTTTACCTGCGCTTGTTTGAGAGCTGTTTCAAAAGCCCCCGGGGCTCTGAGGTCGCAAGGCGCCATAATCAACTTGGTTCTCTCTGGTCTGACTTTGTAGGTCAAAAGAAAAAGCTCTTCGATGGCTGGATTGCCCATTGCCAGGCAACCGGAAGAATAGCGAGAGCCATGAATGAGTATGTCTGAACCGAGATTCTTGGCTCTTTTCTTGTCGGCTTTCGCTTTCTGTTTATCGAAACTATTTGGATAATCGACCATGAGAGCCATATAGGCCTGGACGTCGGTGCGAAAGCCGATAATTCTATAGATGCCTTCCGGAATCTGTTTGTCGCCTTCCTGCATTTTGGGACCGCTTACACCACTGACACCGATTATTTCATAAGTCTTGAAAGGCACTAACTTGCCTTTAGACTTGATGTAGACAGTCAGTTTTTTGTCGTTCTTAGTGGCCAGCATAAGTAAATTGTCGGGCGGATAACTCAGTCCGGCTTTGGCAAAGTCGTCTTGCAGGCGTCTGCCTATTTTCTTTTCGAGGGCTTGCGCGGCAATCTTGGGCGAGGGGAAACGTCTTTCAATATAGGTCTGCCGGTCATTAGGATCGTCGTAAATGCTAATTTGGTCTTTTGGTAATTTTTTAGGAGATTTTTTAGGTGATTCTTTAGCTGATTCTGGAGGGGATTTTTGAGTTGATTCTTTTGTTCGGTCTTTTGCTAGTTCTTTAGCGGCGCTCGGATTTTTCGCCTGCCAAGCCTCGGTGACGCCTTGACCACACAGGACAAACCAGCTTGCTATGAAAATTCTTTTGAGTTTGGTCTTTGCCGTGCTTTTGGTTTTTGCCGATTTCATCAAATTTTTAAGACTTATTTAGAGTTCGAGAATGCAGATAACAAAAGAGAATGCAGATTATATTGCATTTCACATTGATTTCATGCTCTCTTCACTTGGTCTTCACAGAGCTTGCTTATAGTGTAAGTGTGGGGATGCGAAAGGGGACCTGTCCCATGCAAGATTATTCTCTCTTTGAGACAACCAATTTAAGATTCATCGGCTGGACATTTTGGTGCTGTGCAAGCCGGTTATCGCCAGGCTCTCTATGAAAGTCGAGAATATTTTAGTGGCAGCGAAGCCCCGCGCGCTATTTCTTATTTTTCACTGGCAGAGTTTTATAGAAATAAAGGAGACGAGCCTGGCTTCAACAAAGTCAAGTCGCTCTTGCAAGACCTGCTAGGTGTTTGATTCTCTAGATTTGCTACCGCCTCACAAAAGACTCGAAGTAAAATTCGAGTCTTTTGTTTTGTTTCAATGTCTCTTTATGACTAGGTCAACTGGTTTATTGTTCAATTCACCGCTGATAGAAACTTGCTCAAACATAGACGGCAGGCTGCCTTTAGCCACGAGGTCGCCTTGGCTTATTTGCAAGTCTAAGAGCACGGTCATGGTTTGATAGAGGGCACCTACGCACCAGAGCTGCGGTACACAAGAGACGGCATAGGGCTTGGGAAGCTTGCCTTCTTTCTTATAGCCACAAAATAATTCCGGCAGTCTTTTGTCTTCGCTTTGCGCCGCCAGCAAAAGTAAGGCGCAAGCAATCTTTTGGGCTTCTTCCTGAAAGCCGCGTTTGCGCATACCCTCGATGATCATGGCGTTGTCGTGGGGCCAGACCGAACCGTTATGGTAGCTCTCCGGGTCGTATCGGTTTTCTCCTTGGCTTAGAGTTCTGATGCCAAAGCCGCTGTACATGCCCTCTTGCATTAGACGGTCGCAGATGGCGCGGGCTTGCTTGGGGCTGATAATATCGCTGACCAAAAGGTGTCCGGCATTAGACGCTGTGACTTGGCAAGGCTTGCCGTTGCCGTCGATGGCCAGGGCCGGAAAATCGTTCTTATCTTCAAAGAAAGCTTTCTGAAAATGTTCTTTCAATCTTGCCGCTTTCTCTTTCAGTTTTTCGGCTTCGCCAGTTTTGCCGCCCATCTGCTTAAAGCTTGCGGCAGCCAGCCAGGCATCATATAGGTAAGCTTGTACTTCGCAAATGGCAATCGGTCCGCCAGCTAATCTGCCGTCTTTATGCATGACCGAATCTCCCGAGTCTTTCCAGGCTTGGTTGGTTAGGGCTGCTTTGCCTTCTTTGTCACCATAATACAGAAAGTCATCGGCTGTTTCTTTTTCTAGGTAAGAAAGGGCTAGGTCGATATTTTTATCTAAGTCGGCAAGAATAGTGGTGTCGCCGGTAGTGTCTATATATTGTTTGATCAAGGTGAGCCAAAGCGGGGTAGCATCTGCACTGCCGTAATATGGAGTGAAAGGTATCTCTTTCAGTCTTGCCATCTCACCGTCGCGCAGTTCATGCATGATTTTGCCCGGTGCTTCTTCAACTGTTTTGTTGAGTTTGTCACCTTGATAGGCGGCTAGAAAGAGAATTACTTCTTTGGCAAGATGTGGGGCATAGGGCATAAGCATGCGCCCTAATATGAGCTGATCTCTGCCGAAGGGCACGGCATACCAAGGCAGTCCGGCGGCAAAGGCGCCGCCTTTATGTTTGTCTGTATCTATGTCGAGATGCAATAAAAATAGATCTCTTTCGGCTTGGGCAAAGGCTTGGTTTACCTCGGGCAAATTTGTGCGCACCTTCAATAGACCCTTTGTGAAGGCAGCAAAGTCGGCATCGGCTTGCTTAAGTGCTTCATCAAAACTTACTTTCTTATGACTGGTGAGGTCTGGAACATAAGCAAGCTCCACTATGGCTTTTTGCTTTCCTTGTTCTGCATCTTGCGCGGGGGCTAGAGTGAGTGAAAATTCGCTTGTTAGTTCGCCGCCTTTATTGTCATTATCTTTATCGCCATTTTCTCTGGCTTTAGTAGAATCGGGTACGGCTAGAAGCAAGCTTGTGCTCAAGGCTTTGCCGTCTAGACCTTTATAGACTGCCGTCATGGCTTTGGTATCGAAGGTGCCCCGTTCTTTTCGTTTCTGTCCTCTTACTTCAAACATATCTCTGAAGTCGGCCAGGGCTCGACAGCTAACTTTGATTTTGCTTTCTTTATCTTTTAGTGTGTTCGTAAATGTCAGTCTTTCAAAGAGTCCGCCTTTGACAAGCAATTCCCTCTTTAGTTTGACCTTGCCGTCATATTCAAAGACGGCCTTATAACCGGCCGTGGTATCAGCTTTACTTAGGTTGAGTGGTAGTTTGCTAGACAGTCCAGTCTGTAGTTTGACACCGCTCGTCAAGCTAATTGTTTCGGCTGTGAGATAACGCGTGTCACCTTTATATAGACCATAGGGGGTTTCTTCCTTTTCTTTGCCCATAAAGCCGTCGGGGGCGAGCACCACTAAATATGATCCGTTCTTGAGGATCAATCTTTCTTTTTTGAGAGAGTCTTCTGTATTTTTTGTAGTTTCTTTGGCTTGGGTTGCACCCGCCTCGGGCAAGGCTATAACGCTTAAGAGACCGCTCTGCATCAGTGTGAGCAGCATCGGCAAAAGAAGTACTTTGCTGAGAGGCTTGCTAAAAAGAGGGGTAAAGTTTTTTGTACTTTCTTTCAGCTTTTTCTGTCGAATCTTTTTTGCCATTTTATAGAAGCTTCAGTTCGAATAGTACTTCGCTTATTAGCTCACTGTCTTCGGCAAAGGCTTTGAAGAGTTCTTTCTCCAATACATCCGCCATCCACTTGGTGGCCGGCGCCTCCCAGAGATAGCCGTTATCCAGCACATATGCGATGGCCTCGTCCTCGTCGCCTATGCCCATGGTCTCAGGTATTTCTTCAGGCATTTCGATTATGTCTGAGAGAAAAATCGGTACATGCGGATTGCGTTTGAAGGCGCGCAGAAGAGCTTCGTCGGCTTGACGAGTGACACCGTCTCTAGTGAACAGCCAGAGAGCCCTTGTGTATAGCAAAAAGGCATGACTTTCGCTGCCATACTTGCGCAAAAGCTCCTCCAGTTCGAGGTAACGTCCTGCTTCCAAAAGAGCCGGCGCCAAATGATAGCGTATGCCCTGATTGTCATCGGGGTTGAGGGTCATAAGCTTTTCATAGATTTCGATTGCCTCTTCCAGCTCATCTTCCCATCTAAGATTGCGAGCCAGCTCGGCCAAGCAGATCATAATCGGTCTGGTTTCGAGAGCCTTCCAGAAAATACCTTGATACTTGCTTTCCCAGTCTTTGCCGATTTCTTTACGGGCGGCCTTGACTGCTTTCTGGCAGAATTCCACTTTCTTCTCATATTTTCTTGTGGTTGTCGATTTGCCAAGATAGTACTGCCAAGTCTTTTCTTCTTTCTCGTCCTTTTTGATGGGGCGCACAGGCACAGCTTTAGCTGCGGGTTCGGCGGCGCCGTCCACAAGCTCATCTAAGGTCATGGCTTTTAGCGCGGTGAGACTGGCTTTTACTTTTGGTTTCTCGGGTTTTTTATCGGGTTGTTTATCTAGTTGCGTATCGGATTTTTTCTCGGTTTTAGATCTTTTCTCTTGCTCTGTTTGCAGCCCAATAGCTTTGGCCGGCTCTAGACCTAAATCTAGCTCGACTGCCTTACTCTCAGATTTTTCTGCTTGCTTTTCTAGACCGGCATTTCTCTGGGCTTGGGCCAGCGCCTTCAGGCAATAAAAGGTGATTTCGGCTAGATTGGCTTCTTTCGCCACTTCTACAGCCTCTTCTAAAACCAGAATCGCCTTTTTGTACTTGCGATCTGCCATGAAGTCTTGGGCTTTTGCCAGATTGGCAGTGCATTTAGTTGCTGCTTTGGCGATGTCTTCGGGTTTTAGTGATTGGTTCTTTGCCATAAAAAATTGACTTCTGCTTTTGTTGAGAGATCTACGTCTGTTTCTGGTTTTATATCAAGCTCTTTATTTTAGTACTTCTAAGCGAGCTTTTACCAGACTCTCTTCTTTAGTTGAGAGCTTTGTCCCGATAGCCCGTTTACCGCCTGCTAGAGCTAGTTTCTTATTCTTTTCGCTGAGAGTTATAGCCTTCTCAAAGGCTTGTCTTGCTTCTATTTTCTTATTGAGCTTCTCAAGCAGCAAACCTTTTTGAAAATAGAGCGTGGCGTCGTCCGGATTTGCCCAGATTAACTTGCCTATATCTGCCAGAGCGCGATTGGGCTTGCCGAGGGCGAGATTTGCCTTTGACCTACCTGTCACTGCTTCCAAATCTAGATTGTTGATTGTCCAGGCGATATCAAACATATGCAAGGCTTCGGCCGGTCTGTTCAATTGCAAAAGAATATTACCCTTCAAAATGCGGGCGGCATTGCGTTGAGGGTCTTGCGCTATAGACCGCTCAAGATAGAGCAGTGCCTCTTTTAGTTTGCCGCTTTCCTTAAGCTTGAGTGCCTCTTCGTAGTTGTTATCGCTTTGCGTCAGTCTATTGGCGGCACTACTGCCGGTATCACTGAGAGTTTGATCGATTGAAAACATAAAGTGATTTTCGGCAAAGTCATCACTCTGCAAAAAGCCTTTGTTGAAATCTTGCAAGGCTTCTTTATCCATGCCCTTGGCTTGATAAGCGCGTCCGCGCGCTAAATAAAGCAAAGAGGCATTGCTTGGCGTCATCTTGATGCCGCTTGTAAAGTCTTGAATGGCGCGGTCATAGTTGCCCAATAGATAATGCACTCGTCCCCGCATAAAGTCTACCCGCGGGCGTTTTCTTTCATGATTGATGAGAAAGGTGTAGTCTTTAATTGCCGCTTCATAGTTGAAGGTTTGCACATTGCATGTGGCGCGGTTAAAGTAAGCTGCATCAATTGGTTTAATGCTCAAAGCTTCAGTCAATTCTTGCACCGCCTGGCCTGCTTCACAAAGATCCATACTGGCTGTGCCTTTGAGCATCAAGAGCATCGCCTTTTTGTTTTTGTCCAGCTTGTCGGCGTTCTTTAGGGTTAACTCAAAGTCGTGGTTGGCTTCTTCAAATTTTCTAGACTTGAGATTGCTTATACCGCGCATCTCCCGTGCGTCTATGTCATTGGGATAAACTTGCAAGACTTCGTCGGCTAGGGCTCTTGCCAGTTGCGGATTGGCGTTTGATAGAAGGATTCGCTTGGCTTCTTTGAGTTTATTGACTTTGAATTGGCTCTTATTTAAGTCTTTTAACTCGCTTAGATCTTTTGACTGGCTTAAATCTTTTAACTGGCTTGCGCCTTTTGAGTCTCTAGAATTGCTCTTGCGCTCGCTTTGGTCGCTGGTGCCGCTTTGCGCCAGTCCGGGCAAGCCTGTTAGCCCTAGAGCCAGCAAGGCAGTAAGACTGAAGAAAATTCTGCTCATGCCGTCCACCGAAAGGGGCTCGAAAATGTGCAGTATACTAGACATTTTGCCGGAGAGATTTATGAATAGATGCCAGTTTGTCATGCTTGCTCTGATGCTTTGCCAAGCTTTGCCGCTTTCGGCAAAGGCCGATAGTGTGGCTGGCGATAACGGCGGCGGCAATGTCCAAGCCGGTTCAGATCTAACCGCTGACAGAGCCTCAACCGATAAAGCCTCCGCCGATAAAGCTGCTTGGGATGCTCGTCGCCAGGCGCAATTGGCTGAGACCCGCGCTCTGCACGATCTCAATCCAGATCCAATCAAAACCTGTATGGCGGCGCAGCCTGCCCCGCCTGCCAAGAAGCGCGGTCCGGTGCGCAAAGTGATTAGAGCCGTAGGCAAAGAACTAGCCTACGACAGTGTCAACTTTATGAAAGACGCCATCTTTGTCTTTTCGGCGCAAGATGTCGACCCCTATGCGGTCAAGAAACCGACCAATAAACCATATGAAGCTTTTGAACTGCGCATGACCGACGGTTCGACCGCTCAGGTGATTCAGTATCCCGACGGCAGTTCCATTTTGCAGGGCGGTTATATGGACGGCACCATAGTGGCGCCCTATTCGGGGGGGTTTGTCATCGCTTACCCCAATGGTTCGCGGGCGCGAATGGTCAAAGAAGGTCAAGACATCAAGATTTTCAGACCCGATATGACAGTGACCACCTTCAAAAAGGGCATGTCCGGTCGCTATGACGTGGTCAATGACAAGATGGGCTTTCTTGGCACTGCCGCCCCCGACAGCCAATACGACAACTAAAAGAGCCGGGCTTTAGGCTTTCTTGAGGGCGGCGATGCGCTCTTCTAGGGGCGGATGGCTGGCAAAGAGCAGACCTAAGAAGCCGCTTGGACGGTTCGATATCTTCATCGTAGCCAAGGCGCCTTTTTCCTGATAGGTGTGGTCATAGTTCATTGCCAGTCTTTCTAGGGCGGCAATCATCTTGCTGCGACCGGCTATCTCGGCGCTTCCGGCATCGGCTCTAAATTCGCGGTGTCTAGAGAACCAGTTGACCACAATGGCGCCCAGTAAGAGAAAGACAGTCTGCAAGACCGAACTGATAATAAAGTAGAGGAAGCTATTGCGTCCTTCATCGTCGCGGCTAGGTCGGGTGGCGATTGCGGCGATGGCCCGGGAAAGAAAGATAGCGAAGGCGTTGACCACGCCTTGCAAGAGTGTCATGGTCACCATGTCGCCATTGGCAATGTGGCAGACTTCGTGGCCGACTACGCCTTCTATTTCTTCATCGGTCATTCTTTCCAAAAGACCGCTTGATACTGCCACCAGTGCCATCGATTTGGTTGGTCCGGTGGCGAAGGCATTAATTTCGTTGCTGCCGTAAATGCCTATTTCGGGCATGGTCTTGAGCCCGGCTTTGCGGCTCAGGGCTTGTACGACCCGTACCAAATTTCGCAGGCGCGGGTCGGCGACATTTTCATCGATAAGCTGAACGCCATAGCTCCATTTGGCAATCGCTCTCGACATCCAGAGCGAAATTAGAGAGCCCACCATGCCATAAATGAGCGAAAAGATAGCTAGGCTTGTATAGTCAACGCCGTAGCGGGTAATGTACTGACCGACTCCAAAGATGTGAAAGAAGATGGAGCAAGTCGTGATTACAAGAAAGTTTGTAAGCAGGAATAGAAATACTCGTTTGACGATTGCCACAGTGATCACCTCCAATGGAGTTACAGTTTTAGAATGAGGCCATTTTGACAAAGTATCTCAGACCTCAATGCTTTTCTAATTATTCGAGATAAAAAACCCCCGGGTTTGTTCCCGAGGGTTTTATTGTGCGATGCTGCGGACTAAGGCACTAGTGAGCCGCTGCAGCCTTTTGCTCTTTCTTCTCGTCTTTATTTAGATTCAGTTTCTGCTTTTCCATCTCGGCCTTAAAGCCCTCTTGCACTTCTGGTGGAAAGGCGGCAGAGTCAAAGAAAGCCTCATTGGCAAAGATCTTGCCGTCTTTCACTATGGTCAGCTCGGCCATGCGCATGGTGAAAGTGGCTGGACCGCCGTGCAGGTTATCCCAGATGCGCATGACTTTGTCGCCGTCTACCAGATATGTTTCGTTTGTAGAGGTGCAGGTGAAGGGACACATGGCTAGGCATTCTTTTGCCCCTTCGATGCCTACAATTTGCATGCCTCCAGGCATTTTTGCCACATAGTCTTTGTGTAAGAGCTTGCTTAGTGCTTCTATATCTTTGCTTTCCCAGGCGCGGTAGGCTTCCTTGACTAGTTTCAGGTTGTCGTTCATTTCTCACTCCATAATTGTGTTTTTGAATGCAGATTCTAATTGCTTTCGCTCTAATGTGCTGCTTAAGCTGCAAAATCAGATTCAGCCAGTTTTTCCAAGGTGGCAGTCCAGCCGAAGCTGTGCGCTTCCACCGATTTTTCGCTCAAGAAGCGGCTGTGGGTCAAAGTTAGTTCGGTCTTGCCGCCCAGATCTTTGAACTGTACCGTCACCAAAGTGTTATCGGCTGGAAACTCAGGAAAATTATTGGTCCAAGTAAAAACTATCTTGCGGCTTGGTTCGATCTCTAGATATTCGCCCTTAACTGTATTGACTATGCAGTTTTGCTGCGCTGAGCCTTCGCTTTGGCAGGCGGTTTTGGCGCCGCCTTCTTTAGACTGCGATTCAGCATCACTATCTTTGTTTTGCTCTGCAAGCTCGACGAACATTTTGATTGTGTATTTGCCGCCCACTCGAAAATCAAGCTCGGCTTCCACCTTCTTGGTCTGGCTGCAGCCAAACCACTTTGCCAGTTTCTGCGGCTCCACCCAGGCCTGATAGACGCGGTCTACTGGTGCAGATATTACCCGCTTGAGGGTGAGCGATTCGCTTGTGCAGTTGCTTTCGATAACAAACATGGTTGGCTCCTGTTTCTGTTCTTTAGTCTCTAGTTTTGTCGATTTTTCTTGGCTTTGAACTTAGATTTGGCTTCTAATTTAGATTTGGCTTTGAACTTAGATTTGAACTTGTCTTTGGCTCTGGCTCTGACTTTGGTCTTAATTTTTTATTGAGTCTTCTGGTCCATCTTTTGGCTCGGCAAGCCTAAGGCGGGCTTCTTCTCTTTGTTCTGCTGCTGCTTCTGCTGCTGCTTCTTCTTCTTCTTCTTCTTGCAAGAAATCTTCCAGCCTAGACAGTTGTGCATTCCAGAAACGGCTATAGACTGTGAGCCAGTTTGTTGCTTCTTCCATGGGGGAGGGCGCCAGGCTCAAATAGTGCACCCTGCCTTCAACCCTTCTTTTGACCAGGTTGGCATTCTCGAGCAGTTTGATATGTTTCGAGATTGCCGGCAGCGATAGAGCGAAGGGCTCAGCCAGCTCTAGGACTGAACATTCGCCGCGCCCGGCAAGATTGCCAATGATCGCCCTTCTAGTGGGATCTGAAAGAGCAAAGAAAGTGCGGTCAAGTTGTTCGGAATAATGTTTAACCATATCGTTAAATGTAGCATGCCCCAATACAGAAAGCCAGGCCTTGAAGACCCGGCTCAAATTAATTGCAGCTCTAAATTCTTATTGACGAGTGAACTGATTTAGCTATATAGGAAAGGCTAAGTGGGGAATTCTTTATATTGCCACCTGTCTGAACCTATTTAAAAATTGATTCTAGAAAATCTTGTTGCGATGCAAGGCAAGAAAGTGAAAGGCGGTAATGACTAGGCTGTGGCTTATCTTGCCATTTCTAATCGCTTCTTCTATTTCAGGCAGGCTGAACCAGCGGCTGACAATACGCTCAGTGCCGGTTTCATCAAAGCGCGGTTCTTCAACCATATTCAATTGTCTAGCCAGATAGGTATAACAAAGATTGTTTTGCAATGCCGGATTGGGATGGTTCTTTCCTAGCTCAATCCATTCGCCTGCTTCATAACCGGTCTCTTCTTTCAGTTCGCGGCGAGCGGCTATTAGTGGGCTCTCGTCATATTTCTCACTGCTGCCGCCAGGCAACTCTAAAGTCAGATCTTCGACGCCGTGTCTGAACTGTTCAACCATCAAGACATTGCCGTCATCGCTCAAAGCAATTACATTCACCCAGTCGTTGCAATCAAGCGTGTAGAAATTGCCGCGTTTCTTTTCGGGGCAGAGGCTGGCTGAGTGCACCTTACTGACCGAAAAGACCTTGCAGTCGGTCAGTTTCTCTTTCGAGATTGTGCTCCATCTAAGCCAATCTCGATTGTCGCCCTCTAAATTATTCGAGACTCTTTCCAGCAAGTTCCGGCAAGTGTCTTCTTCGATGCCGTTGCCAAAGTCTTTCTCAAAGTCTTTGTCTTGAGAGACTTGGCACTGTGCGTCTTCTGCGGCACTATTGTTTGAAACATTTTCTGTTTTCTGGCGAAATTCAAGCATGGCTTTACCCTCTGCATAAAGAATGCCAAAGCCATGTGAATTAGTGGTGAACAATCAAGGTGAGGTTAGCATTGTTTGATTTGCACCGGCGCATTTGCTCACGCTTTGTGCCGGCTCGGTTTTGCTTGCTTGGCTTGGGCGACAATTGCGCTCTTTGTTTTGCCTACTGAGTTTATATGTCAGATAGCCGCCTGCTAGGGTCTTTGCCTGAAATCCTGCTTGCTCAAGCAGTCTTTGCGCGGCGTAAGACCTTTGACCGCTCTGGCAGAAGACGACCAGCTCAATGTTCTTGGGAATTTCATTGATTCTTTGTCTGATTTCATGCAAAGGCAGGTGCAAGCTTCCATCAATGGTGCCCCTGAGCCTTTCGCTGTGGTTTCTCACATCTAGAAATAGAACTTGTTTTCCGTCATTAGCAGCAGTCAGATCTTGCGGCAGCAACTGTTTGCAGTGCCCATGCAAGATATTTTCGCCAATCATACCGGCTAAATTAATCGGATCTTTGGCCGAGCCGAAGGGCGGTGCATAAGCTAATTCGAGATCGGCTAGATCGGTGATTTTGAGCCCGGCTTTGACTGCCGTGGCGATGATGTCGATGCGTTTGTCTACTCCTTCTACTCCGACTATTTGCGCACCTAATATGCTGCCGTCTTGAGAGTGGAAAATTAGCTTCATATCGAGACGCTTCGCCTCTGGAAAATAGCCGGCGTGGTGGCTTGGATGCAGGTAGATAACCTGGAAATTTTCCTTGCTAGAGCTTTGTCTCAAGGTGGTTTCGTTCAAGCCGATAGAAGCAGCGGCCAGTCTAAACACTCTCAGAATGGCTGTACCAAAGGTGCCGCTATAAGTTTTCCACTGTGCTTGCGGTTGATTTTGTGCTTTCATGACAATGTTCTCGGCGACGCTGCGCCCCTGTCTGTTAGCCGGACCACCAAGCGAAATAAGAGTGTTTTTGCCGGAAAGCGGTTGGCAGACTTCAATGGCATCACCGACAGCCCAGATCGAATCTTTGCTGGTTGCTAGATACTGGTCGACAACAATACCGCCAGTGGTGCCAAGCTCGATTCCTGCTTCCTTGGCTAAGGCAGTGTCTGGCTTTACGCCTAAACCAAGAATGACCAAGTCGGCCGCAAGCGGCTCATGATTTTCACATTTAACCAAGCAACTGGCTGCCTGTCTGTCGCTTCCAGCGCCTACTGCTTCAAATCCAAGCACTTTGGCATTAAGCAAAAGCTCGATACCGTGTCTTTCCATTTCTTGCTGGACTATCTCTGCCATTTCGCCGTCCAGCGGCGCCAAAATATGGTCACGTCCATCAACCAAAGTGACCTGAAACCCGCGTTTTTGTAACTGCTCGGCCGTTTCTATACCGATAAAGCCGCCACCGCAGACAACTGCTTTCGGTCTTCTCTCTAGGTTTTGGTCTGCGAGCCGTTCGACGAACTGTGTGATCCAATTATCTATTTGTCTGATTTCTTCTATGCTCCGAACAGTGAAGATTCCCGGCAAATCAATGCCCGCAAGCGGCGGCTTGATTGGTTTTGCGCCCACCGACAAAATCAGCTCATCATAGCTTTCAGCGAAAGACTCGCCGGTTTTTAGATTTGTCACTGTTATGGTCTTTTCTTGGGCGTTTATGCCTGTCACTTCATGCAAGATTTTGATGTCTAAGTTGAATCTCTCCTTAAGACTTTCAGGGGTCTGTACGATCAAGCTGGCTTCGTCTTCTATTTCGCGTCCTACATAGTAAGGTAGTCCGCAGTTGGCGTAAGAAACAAAACCACTGCGTTCGAAGACAACTATCTGCCAATTTTCTGCCAGGCGCCTTGCCCTGGTGGCTGCGCTCATTCCCCCGGCTACTCCGCCTACAATCACCAGTTTTCTCTTTGAAAGCGACATCTTTCTTCCCCTGAAATCAAGTTTGCAAATCAACTATATCGATAATTGGTTGAATAGGCAATCATTCTTTCGGATTAATCTAGTTAATGTTGGCTGCTTCCGTTTAATCTTTGTTCTTGGGTTCGAGTCCCAATAGGTGGGCTTTTGGCTGGATTTGCTGGGCGGCGGTGTTTGTATGAAAAAGCTAAAACGATATCGCTTTAGCTTTTGAAGAGAATAGGCGCGAACATCAAAAGGGGAAGTCAAGCGATCTGCCTGTACCCCAAAAATGCTTTCGCTTGCATCTTCTAAAGGGTCAAATTGAGATCCACAATTGGATAGCTGTAACGTTTGCGGAATACCCAAGTGTCTGACATACCGATGCCGCCTTTGCCCAAATCGTTGCCAATGAATATTACAGGCACAGGCAATTTAACGGTTATTTCGGTGGTAACCGCTACATAAGGATGTCCCACGAGAGGGTCTCCACCAAAGTCTTGATATTCGAAAGCACCGGGTATAGTCGCTAGCCTCGGGCTGCTTATGTAGACGCCGTCGCCTTGATGAATAGCAAGGGCGGTTGTCGCTGCCTGCATCGCCGCTGTACTTGTCTTCTGTTGCGCGGCGGCTCGACAGGCTTCTTTGCAGCATTTTTCATTGAGCTGGTAGGCTAACATCATCAAGCTTATGTCTACAGCCATCATAAAGAGTGCCATCAGAAAGAGCACGCCGCATGATAATTCCAGTAAAATCGTCGCTCGCTTCTTTCTTTTCATATGGTTCATTCGCTTGTGTCGACCTTTTCAAGCTGCACTAAAGAGCGGGCGATATTCTCGAATGTCTTTCTTAGTTTGGTGGCATCGGTAACAAGGAAAAATTTGCCACCGTTCCCAGCTATGTAAGATACGCCCGGATAGCTCGAACCGGGTGTATAGGTCATGGTCTGTCCGCTTTCGTTCACATAGGTGACTGGCTTATTAGGATCATCATTTAGAGTGTTCACTTCGCCTGGAATAATGGAACTGTTTTGCGCCAGGCCGATTGTGTATATCGGAATACCTTGATCTCTAACGGCGCCGGCGGCGGTGCGCGCATATGAAGATGGATTGTAGCCTGGTTCTGTTGGTTGACCATCTGTAAAGAGAATGATGGCGCGCTTTGACCCGATGCGTTTCTGATTGACGATCATATCTTTAGCCGTATATAAGGCATCGCCAATATTGGTGCCGCCGTTGGCAACAGTTATCGCTACTGAATTGGTTACTGACGCGAAGTTGCTGACGTCTTTGTTTAGACTGACGCCGGGGCGGGGAAACTGACCATTGCCGCCGGCGCTATAGTTGCTTGCCACATTTGGCCCGCTCACAGTCTCTGTCGGCGAACTGCCTGAGTCGCTGGAGAAACACACTAAACCAAAGTGAGCCTCTGTATTGTTATTCATGATTGTGTAGAAATTGAGTGCTGCATCTTGAGCTTGGCTGAGTGGACGAATTTTTTTCTGAGCGCAGGCGCGATAGTCGGCTTGATAGCCTGGCATTGGTGTGATCGAAGTCAGACTCGGCACTGTATCGAGTCTGGCATTGCTGTAAACTGAGCCGTTCTCGAGATTGCCTCTCGCTGCTTCTACGACTGCTTCCATGCTTGGATAAAAAAAGCCGCCTGGGCTAAGAAAGGGCACATTGAGTGTATAGTCTGGATTTTCGGAGATATTGACGATTAGGTCGGTATAAGTGTAGTTGTCACCAATACTGGTGCTATTTGGATAATTGCCCGGAGGTGAACCGGCATTGGGCGAGCCCCGCAGGGTAGGAGAGAAAGTTAGACGTCTAGTGTGACTGCTGGAAGAGCTGTTGTCTAAGTTCTGCGGCGGCACGGCATTGACGCCGGTGCCTTCCGGCGGTGCGCCTAAAATATCAAATAGTTTGCCTGAAGCCATTAGTCCTGTTGTGGGGGCGCCTGCTCTGGCATTGGTTAGTTTGTATATGATGCGCTTGTTTGTCGTATCCCAATATCTTTTCACAAAGGTGACCGGGGTCTGGTCATCGATTGAGCCTGATATGTCAAAGCAGAGCACCAAGTCTAGTTGGGGCACGCGTCCATAGGCGTCGGCTCTGATTGTGAAAGGTCCGCTTATGCCGAGAAAACTACCGAAAACCGGTGTTAGTCCGTAAGAGGCAATGACATGAACTATTCGCCCCCGGCTGTCTCCAAAGGCTACTTGTGAGTTAGGCGGAGGTCCGACTGGGTCGAGCAGCTCGATGTACATAAGCGTTGCATTAGCATCTGGTTGCTGGTCTTTGCTGTAACTGCGGGCAGCATTAGCCAGTCTCTTTTCAAAGATGCTGTTGTCTTTGAAGGTATTCAATGAAGCATCGATAGCTACTTGATGAGTCTGGTTGAGATCGGTGAGATCGGAGCTTGCCATAGAGGCTGCACCGGCTAGCGCCGAGGCTTCGCAGATGGCTCTGAGCTGGTCTTTAACTGAGGAAGCGCGGACAACCTCAAAGGTGAAAAGCGCCATTGCCGGTAGTATCAGGCAGCCAAAGAGAATGCAGATGAATAGAGTGGATACTCCTTCCTTGCGGCAGCTTATTCTTGCGATACTTTTCTTTTTGCTGCTGGACATTTTTCTGACTCTCAAAAGAAAGTTCTTTGCTTTAGATGCCATCTAGATTTTGGATAGATCTTGATTTGGATCGAGCTAGATTTTGCTAGACTAGATCTGATTACTTCTGGCTCTGGGTACTGGGTATGGGGGCTGAGCTCGGTCAATTTAGCCATGGGACCATTATTTACTATTTTTCTACTGTGCTTTGTTTTTGACATCGGCCGGGTGGTTTATTTTTCTCATCCGCTTGACTGCGAGCTTTGGCTCTTTACTCATTCAACCCCTGGGGGTTTTCAGCCACTTGTTTAATTGCCACTGTGGTGCGCCACGGCCTTAAGCCTGGCACATTGCTTAGCGGCGGCAGCGCGTATTCGACCAAAGGATGCAAGTCGGCGGTGACTGCGCATTCGGTGAAGTAGAGATAGTTTGCGGTGTTGGCAGGCGTGGCAAGTTTTTGCGTGGTGATGGCGACGGCGCCGGTTTGTCGGCTTATGGAAATGATTGAGACCTTGGTGCTCACTATGTCTATGCCGGTGAAGCGGCTGGCGTAACTGCCTACTGTTGCCGGTGTTGCCTCAAGCGATGAGGGGCGTCCGGCACTGCCTGTGCTAAAGCTATGGGCGGTGGCTGCGGCATGGGCGCCTTCTCTTGCCACAGATTCCAGCAAGGCGAAGCGCAAGAAAATTGTGCCATAGTTGATCATCGGAAAAACAAAGATGATAAGCAGGGCGAACATGGCGAGGGGCAGCTCAAGGGCGCTCGTGCCGCATGGTGAGCGCTTCTGGGGCTTGATGGCGGGCTTGCGGTTGGGCACGGCAACCTCACCTGAGCGATGCTTTAATAAGTTCTTTGAAAAGCATACGGGCTAATTCGTTTATATGCTCAGGGTCAATATGCTCAGCGCTTGTGCTTGAGGGTTCGTAGGACTTAACTAGAGAGGCTTCTTTGTTTGGGCTTGTTATTGCCTGTGCAGCAGGCGCCGCCAAAGGCGCCGAACTCATAGAAGCACCCGGAGCAGCCGACCCAGAAGACTTTGCCGATCCAAAAGAATTTGCTGATCCAAAAGAATTTGCCGACCCTTTTGCCGCGGCCGTGCCCGTCCTTGTGTTTGTAAGAGCGCTATTTTTTGTAAGCTCGCTATCTTTTCTAAATGCGCTCTCTTGCACTTGATCGGCGGCAGTGCTCAAAATTGGCTCGGCTTCGTTTCTGCTCAAGAGGTTGAGCCTCAATATCGGTGGATAATCTTTCTGGTCTATGGTGTTTAGACTGAGACCCAGCCAGACATCGGCAGGCACTATAAAGACATCGATTTCGTGGTCGAAGCCGCGCAGCAAAAGTGCGGCGGTGCGGCTGACAAAATGAGCTTCGAAATAAATTTCTTTGCCGGGCTTGCCGGGCGCGGGGGCTTCATTGCAAACGACAGTATGAAATTCGGGCTCGGTGGCCTCGATAAACATATAGTCTTCGTCTAAGTTGGCATTAAACTGATTGACCAAGGTTTGCAATTCGGCAAAGAGCTTCTTGAGCCAAAAGGCCATGAGCTTCTCGTTTGAAACATGGGTGGAATATTCGCCTTCCACGCGCGGTTCGTGACTATAGTCGGCTACCAATTCTTGCATCCAGCTAGAGCAGTCGCAGCGCTTTACTTTTAGCCTGGCCAGTTTGTTTTTGATCAGCTCGGCATTGTCTTGCTGAACATCGTGTCGATGCTTCGAATTTAGTCCCCAGAGATGGTCGTACATGAAGGGTCCTTTCGTTTCTCTAGTCATCGATTTCTTCGGTCAAAAGCTCAGAGTCGAGCCAGTCGCCGAGGTGAAAGACAAAATTGCGGTGTGATAAAAAAGCATCTTGGGCTTCCGAGCGAGTAACGATGGCACCGTCGCCTAGTGATTTAGCCAGACGAATGTTTTTTTCATTGCTGAAAATCAATTCGCTTATGTCATTGCCGCTTTCAGGATCGTGCTCGGTTAGGGCAAATTCCAGTGTGATTGGGCTTCGCCATCTTATATCGATAAAGAAATAGCGATGAATTGCTTCTTTGATGCGCTGACAGATTTTGCCCGAAGCTTGTTCGTCGGCACCGAGCAAAAGCAAGGCAAAGCGTTTTTGCCCGTAGCGAACGATGATGTCGCCGTCTCTAAGAGCCCCTCTGATGACGCTGGTGACACGGTTCAAGGCTCTTCTGGCCCGTCTTCCGGTTTCTTCGCTCTCGGTGTCTAAGCCCGAAACATCGAGCAGCACCACGCAAAATGGTAAGCGCATCACCGAGGGCGGATAATTTGCTAGGGCTATGGCGAATGTCACAGCCACTTCTTCCGGACCGCGACAATGCACCACTTGGCGCGGCTGCTCAAGAGCAACGAGAACAACTTTCTTGCTCACGCTCTCTTTGATTTGCCCGGCCAAATTTGTGGTTCCAGGCAATGCAGAATGATCAGAAGTCATGAAAACTCCCGACAATTTGTCTCAAAAAATGTGCCCGCCAGTTTTTACTATGACAGCCTGAGATTAGGGGCGCTATCCCCTAAAAGGGTGACCTTAATATCGCTTTACATTTGGGTGGAAACCCCAAGACTCTTGCTAAGACATCTTGTTCAGCCTTGCGATGCTTCTTGATATTAGTGGCGGGCTCTTGAATTAATCGAATCGGACAGAAAAGTCTTTATTTCACTCGCACAATCGGAAAGGTATATGACTTGACGAAGGCCACTTTGCCGTCTTGCAAGACTCCGGCATTGAAAAATGCCAGAGGTCCAAATGGCATAACCGCCTCGGTTTTGGTGCGCACCTGCACGTAAGGAGAGGTCTGTGAAGGGGGCGCACCGCCAAAATCTTGATAGACAACGGCGCCGTCAAGTTTGGGCTGCGAGAGGAAAGTGCCACCCGGATAACTTTTGATTACAGCTGAGGCGAGCTTGGTCGACTCAGCCAGATCTTGACCCTGGGCTGCCTGCCTGCAGGCATCACGACAGACCCTATCATTTATATAGGCACCAAAGACAATGATGCCGAGGTGTAAGGCAATCACTACAAAGACCGCTGCCATGACGCTGCCGCAGGTTAGCTCGACCGATAAAGAGCCGGTTTTTCTTGTCCGGAGAGTTTTATGTTTTTGTCTTTTCATTATCGTCTCCTCAGCGATTAGAAACCAGTTTCACAAGTCTGCGCGCTATTTTGGCAAAGGTGGTGCGCAACTGCGTAGCGTCGGTTACCAGGTTGAAAGTGCCGCCGTTGCCTGCGATGGCGGCGATACCACCGGTGGTCGGGTCGGGATTGTCATCATTGAGAATGGCTTTCTGATCGGGGATGATGGCGGCGTTTTGAGCCAGTCCCACTGTGTAGATGGCGATGCCGGCATCTCTGGCTGCCACTGCTGCTTTGCGGGCATTGGCTTTGGGGTCGGCGTCGAGCGGTCCGCCCGGCGCAGTCGGTTGACCATCGGTAAACAAGATTATGGCTTTGACCGATCCCTGTCTGGCGTTTGCCTTTAGATCTTGGGTGGCGGCATGAATGGCTGCACCAATATTGGTGGCACCCATGGCGACGCAGCTCTTTATAGAAGTATTGACCTCGTTGAACTGAGTGGTGCCGGCAATCTTAGAGATCACTACTCTGGGCAAGGGAAAGGGTTGAATGGCGCCATAGGGAGCGGCATCATCGATATTGTGCCAGTCGACTGTGCTATTAGGGGCGGTGCCCACTTCCGAGTCGAAGGCGGCGAAACCGAAATGAGTATCGGCATCTGTATTCAAGATTTGATTCATGGTCAAGACAGCATCTTTCGCGTCTATAAGCGGTCTTATCTGTTTGGCGGCAGCTTCGAAATAAGCTTTCTGATAACCCGGGCGCGGTGTTACCGAGACCGAAGTATAGGCTCGGCTTGATTTGAAGACCACGTCATTTTCCAGGTTGCCGCGCGAGGCTTCCACCAAGGTAGCCACGTCGGGAAAGCTGTAGCCGTCATAAACAAAGCCGCCGAAGAAATCTTTACCGTCTATGTTTACCACTTCATCGGTGAAGCAGCGGAAACCATCAAAAGTGAAAGCGGTGCCGGGCGGGCAGTTGCCTGGAGGGGCTCCGGCTTCTGGATAGACCGAGTTGGAGCGCAGACCTTTGGTGCCGTAATAACTAGCCAGGTATTCACTGAAGTAGGCTTTGGAATTGTAATAGGCGTCGGTCAAAAGTTGGGGCTGCACGGCATTCAAGCTGGTGCCCATGGCGCCGGGCTTCATGATGTCGTAGATTTTGCCCTTCATGACCCCGTTTACACCGACTACATCTTTGTAGACTATTTTGCCTGTACCGAGGGTTTCGTCCCAGACTCTTTTGACAAAAGTAACCGGCGTTTGATCGTCCATCGAACCCGATACGTCGAAGCAAACCACCATGTCTAGTTTGGGTACGGCACTTGTGGAAACAGCATTGACGCCCCAAGATTTGATGCCTAAAAACTTACCAAAGGCAAGTTCGCTGCCGGTGCTGGCGGTGATTTTTACTACTTTGCCGTTGGGGCTGCTGAGCGGTTCTACGGCATAGGTGACCGGGTTGAGAAATTCAAAAAAAAGTTTTGATTCGCCGACATTGCAAGTCAGAGCAGCCTTCGATGCCACCACAGTGGCGCTGGTGAAAGGCACACCCAGTGCCGTGTTGGCTTTGAAAATTTTCAAGGCGCTTTCGATGGCGTCAAGATGAGCCTGAGTAGGATTAGTATTGTCAGAGCTGGCCAGGGTGGCGGTGCCGGTCAGAGCAGCGGCATCGGAGGCGCTCTGCAACTCTTGCTTGGCTAGATAGAGTCGCCCAAATTCAAAGCCGAGCACGGCAAACATGGGAAAGATAATCAAGGCGAAAAGCATCATCAATGAAAGCAGACCCTGTCCTCTGGGGTCTCTTCTAAAGGCTTTCAGTTTCTCATATTCTCTATCATGCATAAGAAAGGTTCCGTAAAAATCAGAGGGTCAAGCCTTGTGGGTTTTCGCAGTATTGACGGGCACTCAGCATAAATACTAGAGGCTTTGTCACACCGGCAATCGGCACCGGTGATGGTATCGGCAAGAGCGGTGCCGCAGAGCATTCAGCCGTCACTTGAATCTGATAAGTATTGACACTGGAATCAGCCGGTTTTGTGAGGGGAGCATCGGCTAGACTGATTTTCATTGTGTCAATATGGGTGATGACAATTTCGGTTTTGATATTTTGAATATCGATACCGTCAAAAGATGACTTGGTCTGTGCCAATTTGGTGAGCGCTTCGGCGCAGGCAGACGGCTTGCCGTCAACCGGGTTGAGGAAGGTATTGGCTCTGGCTGCAGAGATGCTTGCCATGTGCACACCGGCATAAAGAAAGGAAATGCGCAGGAAGGCGGCGCTCAGATTTAAGAGGGGAAAGCCGATAACCATAAAGAGCACCCAGAGAACCAGGGGCAACTCGGCTACAAATGAGCCTTTACGATTGCGGCGATTTTGGAGCTTTCTCATCTCTAGCGCTCCTTATGGGCATTGTGACCGTTACCTGTGACTTTATTGCGCTGCATGACCGGCTCGCCCATCGAGCTTATCTTAATCATCATGCTCAGTTGCAGGCGGGCTCTTTCATTGCGCACCGAAAGCAAAGCCATCTGACAGACGTCGCGGGCGCGGTCTCTTTGTCCGGCGCCGATGAGAGATTCGGCTAGTCTGACCGGCAGCTTTTCATTATTTGGGTCCAGTTTCATAGCCTGCTCAAAAGAGTGGGCGGCGCTGGCATAGTTGTCGGTGTGGGCGTAAGCTTCACCCAGCCAGTAAAAGTCGTTGGCAGAAGCGCCGGGAATAGAGCAAAGCTGATGATAGAGCGAGAGAGCTTGCCCAAACTGACCAGCCTGATAGTAGGCTTGAGCCTGATTACGCAGGGTTTCGCTCATCTGGCTCGGCTGGCTCTGCACAGCGGCGTTAAGCTGTGTCGGCTGCACATAAGCTATCTGTGACTGCTGCCACTGTGCTTGCGCCGGCAGCGCACTTAGGGAAAGCAAAACAAAGGCGAAAAGGCTCGCCTGTCCTTTGCCCTGAAAGCTTCTAATTTTTTGGATAGGTCGGCTCGGTCTGGTGTCCATAAGAAAAGCTACCTGGGTTTGTGTGGGGACCTTATCGTAGCTTCAGGTTGGTGACATATTTATGGCAGGGCTTGCGGAAAATACGCAAAAGCTGTGCTCAATAAGGTTTTAGCCTCCATACTGCCGATTTTGGCTAGGTAGTCGGTTACTTCTTATTTTTGCCAATTGGACTCGGTCATTTTGCCTAAATTACTTCGCCTAAATAAGTGCGCCTAAATAGTGACTACCCCCGGTGGATATAAAGTGGGAGGGTCGCACAAGAATGCCAAGTCTCTAGACAAGATGTACCAAAGCCGCGCACTGTGCTTTACTATGCCATGCATAGCGACATAATAAGGAACACTAAGTAAATGAAAACTGAAGCTAGCGATTGTCAACTGCGGGTCTGCCTGACTGTGCCTGACGCGGTGGCAGCTCTAGAATGGTACGCCAATGTTTTTGGCGGCTCTGAAGTGATGCGCATGACTTATCCGGGTACAGAGAAGATCATGCATGCCGAAATGAAAATAGGTTCTAGTCTTTTAATGATATGCGATGAAATTGCCGATTTTGTGCCGCGCAGTGCTAGAACTTTGGGCAATTCGCCTGTCACTTTTATGCTTTATACAGCTGACTGCGATAGTCTTTTTGAGCGTGCCACTGCCAGTGGTGCGCAAGTGATGATGTCTCCCTCCGACATGTTTTGGGGCGATAGGTATTGTCAGGTTATAGACCCCTTTGGTAATCGTTGGTCTTTATTGACCCACAAAGAAGACCTGTCTTTTGAAGAAATGGAAACCCGTAAGAATAAGTTCTTTGCCAGTTTAGAGAAAAGTCACTAATCAACAAGGAGGTCGTCATGACCGACAAAGATCCAGCGGTAGCCTGTTTGCTCTGTTTATTCTTGGGAGTCTTTGGCGCGCACCGCTTTTATCTGGGCAAGACCGGCAGTGCTGTTGCTCAGCTTCTTACTTTTGGTGGGCTTGGTATCTGGATGACTATCGATTTGTTCATGCTTGCCTTTGGCACGTTCAAAGACGGACAGGGCAATGTGGTGCCGGGCGGCAATCGCAAAGGTACTGCACTTTTGCTTTTGTATCTGCCCTCTATTTTTGGACTTTGCGGCATGCACCGCTTTTATGTTAAGCGCTATGGCAGCGGTGTTGCTCAACTGCTCACTTTGGGTGGGCTGGGTATCTGGCAGTTTATTGATGCAATTATGCTTTGCACAAATCAATTTGTTGATAAAGATGGCGTCAAGGTGCTTGAGTAAGAATACGGCAGTTTGACTGCTGTCAAATGAGCTCTGATCAGTTTTGATTTCAATTCAATCAAGATAGCCTCGTTCTTGCTAAAAGTTGGCTTGACGAGGTTAGTATTGATGTTATAGTAAAAGCAGGCGGCAGATTTCTGCCGTCAGAAAAGAACCCAAAAAACTAACAAGAAAACAGATAAAGTCTGAGAGTAAATCTGAGAGTAAATATGTTGAGTCGAACCTATCGTTATTATTATTCGGTCCTCGGTTATCCCGGCTGCAAGAGGCTTTGCTTGGCTTAGGTCAAACAGTTTGAGTCCAGCAGCCCGGGCAAAAAGCTCGGGCTTTTTATTTGTCATTCTATCTGGCTGCGCACTGTATATGGTGCCGGTTCGGTTTGACTTGATTTGGCTTGACTTGATTTGATTTGGCTTATTTAGAAGACGCTGCTAATTTTGCTATCGATTAGCAGTCGGCGCCGCCCTTTTGCCAGTTCTGTTCTTGACTTCGTCGGCGGGTATGCAAGTGGACAAAGCAACGTGGCTGTAACCCACGTGTCGAAAGACTTCGCAGGTTCGAATCCGTGCCCCGTCGAATTTATTCTCTAAGTTTTGTTATGGGTCGTGGGCTGCCGATTGGCGCCCCGCCACGCCTTTCAGCCGTCTATGTTATGATCTTGGCGTTCTGGTAAGTGCGCTGTTTGGCGGTGTTTTCATTGCTGCAAGGCATTGAATATATTGGTAATCTTGGCGCCAAGGAAAGTAGATTAAGACCAAAGCGAAGCTTTGCTTTACTAGACTAGACTAAAGTCTTATTGAAGACTTCAAGAACCGAACTAAATCAAACCAAAACCAGAACAAGACCAGAACAAAAGAAAGTCAGATTAGAAAGGATCCCCCAGAGTGTTGAGAGAGTATCACAATTGGCATAGTCCGACCCTCGGTAGAAATATGGAGCTTCTCACTTTCGGTCATGCCGGAGCGAGAGTGCTGGTCTTCCCGACTTCTTGCGGACGCTTCTTTGACTGGGAAAATCGCGGCATGCTCAAGGCTGTTGAGCGTCATATCGAGCAGGGCTGGATTCAGATTTTTTGTGTAGACGGTATTGATGAAGAGAGCTGGTTCAATACCCACGTACCGCCTGTTGATCGCGCTCGTCGCCATTTGCAATATCAAGAGTATGTAATCAACGAAGTTTTGCCTTTCGTTTATGCCAAGAACGAAAATCAATTTACGATGGCAATCGGTGCCAGCTTTGGTGCCTATCATTCTTACAGCATCGCCCTGCGTTATCCCGAGCGCTTCAACAGAGTGCTTGGTATGAGCGGTGTTTATGATGTGCGCGAATGGACCGACAATCAGATGGACGACGGCGCCATGCGTCAAGGCAGTCCCTGCGAATATCTATTGGCATTAGAAGACCATGCCAAAATTGAACAGATTCGCAAAATTGAATTTATCATGCCAATCGGTGTGGAAGACCCGCTCTATCCAAACAATCAATGGATGTCGCAGATTATGTGGGACAAAGGCATTTGGCATGCTTTCCGCCCATGTGAGGGCTTCGCCCACGACTGGCCGCAGTGGTATGAAATGATTCAAGATCATATCGGTGGAGCCGACAGCCGCGGCTAAGCTAAGTAGACCTACTGGCTAAGCCTATTCAGGCAGTCTACTCTACACCGACTCTATACTTTCTTTCTTTGCTGTCGCGGCGATTTGGGTCGTATTTCACCGATAGGTCGACCACTTCTGCACCGGGCGATATCTTGAAGTCGAGAATTGGTGTGTGGTGCCGGTCGTTAACGTGTTGTTGGCGATTGGCGCATTCAATGGCCGAGAGAAATTTCACTCTCTCTTCCGGGTTCATTCCTTCCAGCGCTTTGGCTATTTCTTTGGTCTCGCCAACACTGGCAGCACGAGCATAGGCATCAGCTGTATGTCCGTTATAGAGCGGCTCTTCTTGGTTGACTGGGTCACCTTTCGGGGTCAGCCCAATCGACTCAGAATAGCGCTTAGAGGGTAGCTCTCTGCCAGAAAGATCCCAGCTTTTGTATTCCGATTCAATCGTCAGGCCCTTTTCGCTGTCGATCAGTTCAAGTTTTGGAATACCGCGCGGGTCGCCGGCATGGCGTTCGCTATTGATGCAAGCCATCGCCTTGAGTGTGTCTGCTCTTTCTTGAGCCGACATGGGTTCCAGATGTTTTTGTACGTCCGAAACTTCTAGAGCCTCGGCGGCGGCTGTCAGCCCGCGGGCAAGACCGTCTCTATATTGATCTGGTCCATAATGAATTTGTATGTCGCCGCCATGCTTGGCCTCGTACCGCGCTGGCGGCGTATTCATATATTCATCAAACAAAGCATCTGAGGCTTTGTTTGGTGCGGGGCTTTGCTGTGTTCTAGGTTCTGCAGACTCTAGAGAATGATGTGAATCAGCCATAGAAAACTCCTGCTGGAGCTCTCAGCGAACTTGCGGTTATTTTTATTAAGCTTATTGGTAAGCAGTACCGCGCCGTCGTGAGCGCAAAAAATTGAAAAGGGTGGATTACGGGGATGCTGCCTATTATGCGAACCCCTCTTGACGTCTTCAATGGGGAAATCACGAAGGGCTAAATTAAACAGCACAGTCATAACTAGAAAGATAAGACCGCCCAAAAAGAGAAGCCGACACAGAAAAGCAGGCACAGAAAAGTACAGACAGATCTAAACAGATAAGACCGCGCAGAAAAAACACTTGCGTAGCTGTTTGTCGCTCGCCTTTATTTTTTTCGGGGCTAACTATGATCGAATTATTGAACAGTTTTGTCGGCCCTTTTCGTCGCAGCAGTTTTAATTCTCATTCTCAGATATCGGGTGCATAGTGAAGCTAGTTCTCACTTTCGGATTGTTTTTATTTTGGTATTGCTCGGTCACTGCACTCTTGCGAGTGCCTTACTCTCTTTATTCAGCCAATGAAAATTTGTACGCATATAAAAGAATCGACGGGCAGTTTTTAACACCCTATCAATATGAACGTGCCGACAAGTTTAGCCATGGCTTTGCCCAGGTAAGCAGAAGCGAGTTCTTGCTGCCGCTTGGCCCTCTGGGGGTCTCGCGACTCGGGCAGCAGCGCAATGGTTATATAGATAAGACCGGCAACTTTCTCTATAGAACCGGCAAAGAAGTAGAAGACGACGCCGCAGAAGATCTTGCTATCTTTAGCGATGTGCGCAAGGTCGGCTTTATCGATAAAGAGGGCAAGGTGCAAATACCCGCTCGTTTTGACCACGCTAGACCCTTTCGCGACGGTCTGGCTGCCGTTTGCTTATGTTCGACCGACCACACTGAGGGTCCTCTCTGTTCTGAAGCATTGGGCAAGTGGGGCTTCATCGATACAACAGGTAAGCTTGTTATTCCTTATCGCTTTGCCGCGGTCTCTGACTTTTCTGAGGGCTTGGCTGCGTTCCAGTTTGAAGGGCGCTTTGGCTATATAAACAAAGCAGGCGACCTGGCTATTGCCGCCAAATACAAATGGCAAGAGGCATTTTCTGACGGCTATGCCCGCACAGATCTAGGCTTTATAGACAAAAGCGGTGCACTCAATTTTGCGGCCAATTGGGCAGATAGCACAAGCTTTTCTGAAAAGCGTTGTACTTGGCGAAAAGACGGCAAGTATTATTTGCTCGATGATAAGTTTAAGACTGTCGCTGGCGGCTTTGATAAGCTTGGCAAAATGCATGAAGGGCTTTGCTACTTTCAAAAAGATGGTTTATTTGGCTATGTCGACCAGAATGGCAGAGTTGTTGTGACGCCTCAATTTTTGCAGGCGGGACAATTTAGTTCGGGCATGGCGCTAGTTAAATCAAAATCTGGCTTGCTGCAGTCTATCGACAAACAAGGTCGGGTACTCGCCGTTATAGATGACGCAAAGGCGGCTGCTATCTCTGAAAATATTTACGCTGTGAAAAATAAAGCCTTGAGCTATCAGCGCGCTTACGATCTTTTTTTGACAATTGAGCCTGTCTTACTTGGGCTTATCTCTGGTTTTTGTATGGCAATCTTCTTCATGATTATGCGCTCTAGGATACTCAAGGTGTCTATGCTCTTCATCTTTTCGGCGCAGACAGTCTTTTTGAGTTATCCAGCCTCTCATTCGCATATTACTCCTCAGCTTTTATGGTGGTGCAATGGTGTCGGCCTATTGCTACCGCTATTGGTGCTCTATGTTTTTCAAAGACCAGAGATCAAGGCTAGAATAGAACCCGTTACTTTGCAAAATAAACGCTAAAGACTTTTGCAAGATAAATGTGACAGTGCACGATATTTGCACAGCGTCCGTATGTATGGCCCTGTTGCATAGACGCAGTGACAGTGGGACTTCTGCTTAGAAGTCCGCTAGAGGTGATTCGACTTTCAGGGTGATCTGACTGTCAAGTGATGCAAATATAGTGCAAAAAGAGAGCGTCACAGCAACCCCATACTTAAAGTGAAGAAAGGCGTGTCGTTAAATGCTTTCGATTAGCTGAGTAAGCGGGGTTAGGTTTAGTGGCAAAATCGAAGTCGAGGAGAGACAAAACGAAAGAGACTTTCTGGAAGAAGGTACTTGCTGCGCAGATTGGGAGCGGGTTAAGCCAGAACGCCTTTTGCATGAGAGAAGGCTTGAATCCGAATACTTTTTTCTCATTGAAGAAAAGTTATTCAGCAGCGAGATCAGGAATAGAGCGCGAAGACTGAGACCGATAGCAATCCTGTCTTCATGAAGGTGGCTCAACTGCAGCATCCAGTGAAGATTTGCGCAGAGACAAATTCGCAGCCAGCTGTTGCTGAATTAGATCTTGCGGCACGAACTGTAAAAATCTCTACCGGCATCGATAGAGAGTCTTTGAAAGAGATCGTTCTGGTTCTTCGAGAGGTGGCATTGTGATCAGCTTACCAAGTAAAACGCGAGTCTTTCTTTGCACTCAGGATATTGACATGCGCAAGTCATTTAATTCTCTGCAATCAGTGATTAGATCAGCCATGCATCTGAATCTGCTGAGCGGGTATCTCTTCGTGTTCAAAAATAAGAGGGCAGATAGAATCAAGGACGTCTTCTGGGACAACAGTGGCTACGCCATGTTCTACAAAGTGCTCCAGAAAGGCACCTTCCAGTTTCCAGACCTAGAGCACGTGAGTTCTGCAGGGCTAGAAATTGAGCCTGCTACTTTGCATTTGATACTTGATGGCATTGACTTGAGCAGTGTTAGGCACCGGCAGCGGTATCGATTACCCCATAGCCTTGACCAAAGCAATAGCTTCGTCTCTGGAGTGATACAGTAATAGAGGGGTTCTCTAGGCGTTTCCAGGACGCAACCGTTAGAATTTTAGATAATTACAGGACGCTACCGGTAGTGTTTTGCTCATAAACCATACTTTGCGACTGAACCCGATAGCAGACACTAGGGCTAGTGTCTGGTCATCGTTGTGAAGAGCCGAAATTTCTCGACCATAAGTCAGCCATGCCCGTTTGATCGGTCTTCTTGGGGCTGCTAGAGATCGGGCGAGCGAGAATGAACATAAAACAGATTGTCAGTCGCATGCTGTACGTGCATAGAAATTATGATGGTCCTGAATGGCCTTCAAATCTCGCCTGGGGCTACGTAGGCGACAATTGGAACGATAAGGTGTCTGCAATAATTGTTGTGTCTGGTAAGTGGAGATTTTACGAGCACCGCGATCAAGGCGGCAATCACTGGGATCTTGGGCCAGGATATTATTCATGGTTGCCTGATCATGGTGTGCCAAATGATGCCATTTCTAGTTTTGCACCAATTTCTTGGTAAAAAGTCCTAGATTCCGATGATGCCCAAAATGTTTCATTCCAAAGAGTCCCCACCGGGGCTCTTTTCGCTTGGCAGCACCTTATGCACAAACTTAAGGCCCAGCGTCCTATGCTTGTGATCTGGGTACTCGACGCGAATTATTATTCCGAGATCGTCATGATAAGTAGCTATACGTGTGACTCTGCCTACTCCAAACTCTGGATGCTCTACATACTCACCAATCGATAGATATTCGCCAGAAGGCATAAGAACTGGATGTTCCAATATTTCTGGCAGCTCAAGCATGATGTCTACCGGTTGACTATCATCCGAAACCATGGTCATTGCCTCACTTTCCTAGCTTGAAAAAGATACGCGGAATTACTGACTCATCATCTAGACGTGGCAAGTTCCTGTACCACCCACGCTCTTGCTGCGCGGATGGTACGGCTCCCAGTGTCTTCAAGCACATGCTAACGAATGGCTTCTCATGCTCTCCTAGAGCGATGTCTACCCTAGAAGAGCCAAGCTTGCCCCAAGGAACAGGTAGCCCTTTCTTGTAGCTAGCTTCTGTATGAATCAGGTCATCGGCTCCCAGATTTCGTCTTAGAAGCTCATGCAATCTACTTCCATATGCTCTTTCTGAACCATGAATTTTCGGGTTGTAATCGCCCAAATCCAAATATGAATCACTCAAGGCTTGAGCAACTTTGTTGAGTTTTTCTTGTACAACCTGTCTACTAATGCCCCTAGCTTCGGCGGCTTTGAACACTTTCTCAGGAAGATTGAGTTGATGAATTTGCTCGCCACTCGGAGAGAAATTTCTACGTGATGTCACTTGTTCGCTCGGCTTAACGTTGTCTGGAAGCCCTTTATTTCTGAGCATTGCCAGGTCATCTACGTCCGGCTGCTGCTTCGGGATCGGCATCTCAAAGCCGTTAGTTGTTAGCCCCTTAGGCTGAAAAGCATCACCCAGAAACTTGCTTATTGCCTGCCTTGCCTTCTCACGTCCTGGTGCGGTCAGGTCTCTGGCATACTTGGCTAAGTCCTCCAGAGCGTCTATCAGCTTGCCCGATCTAGCCAACCTATCAGCCGCTCCAATTACTGACCCTACGCCCATTTCCGCTACTAACTCGCTGGCTTTCTCCGTGCGCTTCTCTAGCGGCATGGCTTCCCAATGCTCATTAGCTAGCGTCGTTACTGTCTGCAAGTCCCTTAACGGTCGGCTGTAGTCTCCGCTCTGCGCCACTTCCTGGCTGTAACCGGCTATCACCTGCGAGACTTTCACCCCGCTCATGATCGCCGCTGATAGGTGGTCTGCCAGCTTCTGCGCCGCTTCCGGTATCTTCTCCGGTCTATCTACCGCCTCTATCATAAAAGTCCCGGCGGCTATTGCGCTGTCATACAGCCCCTTTCCCACGTTGTAGAAGCCTTGTGGTACTGAGTCCGCTACCGCCTGGATCTGGTTCTTGTAGGAGTCCTGCGCTATGTTTGACGCCTTGCCAAACGCTTCGATTATCTCCCTCTGCTGCTTCGGGTCTAGCTTGTTGAAGCCCTCCCACTCGTTTTCTTGATACTGCACATACCCCTGCAAGACTACCTGGTCAGGCTTTACGACTTCATATACGCCGCCATCGTCCAGGGCGATTATCTGTATGCTCTCTAACTGGTCGCCGCCCGCGCTTCCGTTGTGCTTGTTCGGGTTTAAGTCTTGCGCCGCTTTCACGTCGGATACCCCGGCGGCTCTTGCTGCCTGAGCATCGGCTGTGCGTATAGCCTTACTTTCTGGGCTTCCTGCTAGCCTCAGGTCGCCCTTCTCTTCGCTTTCTCTGTTGGACACCAGGGCGGCCCTCTCTGAAGATACCTGCTGTATTCCCATTTGTGCCGCTCTGGAAACCACTTACGCCCCTGTCACTTTGCAAAATAGACGCTACAGATTTTTGCAAGATAAATGAGACAGTGCACGATATATGCACAGCGTCCGTATGTATGGCCCTGTTGTATAGACGCAGTGCCAGTGGGACTTCTGCTTAGAAGTCCGCTAGCGGTTCGACTTTCAGGGTGATCAGACTGTCAAGTGATGCAAATATAGTGCAAAAAACTGTAGCAAATAGCGTGCAAAGTGACAAGAACCAGTTATTGCTCGACTTTGCTGAGCACGCAGCAGCTTGAATGCTATTTCTTATTGCTTATTTCTTATGCCAGATTTTCACTTATGCGCTCAAGTGCCTCACGCGCCCCCAGTGCAATCGAAATTTGACCATCAGGCACTTCGGCTTCGCGAGTATTGATGCGAATTAGTTTGGCATTGCGGTTCCTTACCATTCTCTCGCCTATCCATCTAATTGACGGTATGGCTTTGCCGGCGCCAAGCTCGATTATCACCGGTGCCTGCTTGCAGTCTACGCAGTCTGTGCATTTGTTGAAGCGCTCTTCTTGCATACGGGTGCGTCTTTCTATCCACTGAAAATCACCAAACATCAAGACATTTGGTCGAGCCACACTCTGGCAGTTTGAACAATATGGAATATCTTTGGTGCGCATTGTCTCTAAGTCGATTTCGAACTGGTGATTGTTTGGCCAGAGTTTGGGGGCGCAAGGGGCGGTGCACTGCAAATGATGAATTGAGCCGTGAATCTCCACCACTTCGTCTTCACTAAAGTGGGATTTTTGAAATTGTCCATCAATATTTGATGTTATGACATGACAGTGAATGCCTGGCTGTTTTGTCCAATTGCGCAAGATAGCAAAGCCCTGGTGCGGCACCACGGCGCGGTACTGCATGGTGCGGTGCCCATAAAAACCCCAGCCAAATTCGGGGTCTTCAACAAGATGGCGCGGTGTGGCGAGACTTTCAAAGTTTAGACCCAGGCGAGCATAAGGCGGATACGCCCGCCAAAAGCCCTCGCTGCCTCTAAAGTCGGGTAAACCTGAGTCTACGCCCATGCCGGCTCCAGCAGTAATAATGATTGTTTTAGCCTCGGCGAGGGCTGCTGCCGCCCGCTTTATAGATTCTTCTAAAGTGCTCATTCTAAAGTGCTCGTCATAGATTAAATTGAGGCTCCGCGCCAAGTAGGGTCTTTGTCTTTAGGGAATGCCGGTATTCAACCTGCTATTTACCCTAAACTTTTGCCAGTCTTTATGTTCTGTCTATTGAATGTTACCGACTGCCATAATCGGGCTACTGGCAAAAAGGAGATAGACAATGTCGCGCCAATTAATCGTCGGTGGGCTTTCTGTGGCAGTTCTAGGTTCGGTGCTGCTTAGTCAAACACTGGGCTTGCAAGCCGGTGCTCGGCTGGGGGGCGCAACCAGCAAAATTCTGGCTGCCGGGGCAATTGATTTAACTAAGCTGCCTCGCGCCGAGGCTGGTTCGAAGGAGCAGATAACCATGCATAAAGACCTGGCTACGACTGCGGTTCTAGGCGGTAAAGAGCGCTTTCTTACTTTTGTCAGCACAGACAAACCTATATATAAGTCTGGCGAGAAAGTTTATGCCCGCGGCATTTTGCTTGATGCTGCCGAGCACAAGCCTTTGTCTGGCAATAACTATGAAAATGTACAAATAGCCATTCTTGGACCCAAAGGCGAGAATGTGGCGGCCGGCTCTGCCCAAGTGCAAGACAGTGTCTGGGGTTTTGCCTGGGAAGTGCCCGAGGGGCAAGCAGGCGGGCAGTACACTCTGAAAGCGACCTATCCCTGGAATGGTCACTGCCCTGCCGAGCGCAAGTTTGACGTGCGCGCTTATCGCGCCCCCAGGCTAAAGTCTCAAATTACATTTTTGCGCGACGGCTATGGCCCTGGTGAAAAGGTGAACGCCACCCTCGACGTTAAGCGCGCCGAAGGCGGCGTGCCCGCCGGCGCCAAAGTGACTGTCAGTGCCAATATCGACGGCGTGGAAGTATCTGGCGGTACCGCTAAGGTTGATGAGCAAGGGCTTTGTCAGGTTTCGCTGCAACTGCCCGAACAGATTGCCCGGGGCGAGGGCACCCTGGCATTGGTGGTGGAAGACGGCGGCGTGGTTGAGACCGCCTCCAAGACAATTCCAATTATTTTGCAGACAGTCGACCTCAATATTTATCCGGAAGGCGGCGACCTAGTCTCAGGTTTCAATAACCGGGTCTATATTCAAGCCAAGCAACCAAACGGCAAACCCGCCGATCTTTCTTGCAAACTAATTTGCAAAGAAAATGGCGAGCAGGTAGCTGCTTTCAAGACCGAGCATGAAGGTCGCGGTCGCTTTGAGTTTGAGCCTCAGGCCGGCAAGTCTTATTTTATTTCAATCGATGAACCGGCAGGCATCAAGACCACTTATGCTCTGCCCGCCGCCAAGGCAAAAGGGGCTGTACTGCGTGCTTCTTCTGATATTTGCGGCAAAGGGGCACCGGTAACTTTGCTTGTTGCCGCAAGCGAACCTAGTTATAAAGTCACTTTGAGCCGCCGCGAAGAAATAGTCGGTGAATGTCAGGTCGACCTCAAGAAACGTGCTGATGCTGCAAATAACTTTTTGCCCATTACTTTCAACTTGCCTGAAAATATTGACGGTGTACTCACCGCCACAGTTTGGAGCCAAGCTGATCAGCCTCTAGCTGAGCGTCTCATCTATCGCGAGCCTAAGAAGGCTGTAAAGGTTTCTATAAAGGCTGACAAAGAAAGATATGTGCCGGGTGAAGGCGCCAGCTTGACTGTGAAAGCCACCGACAGTGATGGCAAGCCGGTTTCTGCCGTGGTCGGTCTCACTGTCACCGATGATAGTGTCTTAGAAATGGTCGAGAAGCGCGAACAAGCGCCTCGCCTGCCGGTCATGGTCTTTCTTGAACCAGAAGTGAAAGACCTTGCCGATGCCCATGTCTATCTAGATAAAGACAATCCTAAAGCAGCCATAGCCACCGATCTTTTATTGGGCACCCAGGGGTGGCGACGTTTCGCCCTAGTCAACCTAGCCGACTTTATTGAAAAGAACGGCGACGATGCCAGACGAGCGGTGGCGCTAAAGATAAGTGCTCAAGTCGAACGCGATGATGCCATGCGCCTAGAAGGTCAAGCTTTTGGTGGCATGGGCGGTGCGGCAATGGGAGTGATGCGGCAGCGTGGGGCAAGGGGGCCCTGGGCTATGCCTGGTGCCAGACCTTTAGCGGCTCCAGCTCCGCTGCAAGAGGGCCAGCTTATGGCAAAGATGGCACCCAGAAAAGATGACCGTAAGATTGACCAAAAGAATGAAGTTATGGTCAATGATTTGCGAGTTGCCGATAGACCGCTCGGCAGCGACAAAAAGATGCGTGAAGAGGTTGCTAGGGCTCCCAAAGATAGTGAAGCCAAACTGCAAAATGCCATTAATAATTTTAGAGTGGCAAGAGAAAAACAAGCATTCATGGCCGATGAGCTAGCCCCCATGAGTGTAAACAATTTGGTCATGGTGCGCGAATTTGCTCATCAGATTCGCTCTGATCGGCAGGCTAATGACAGGGTGGATTTTGCCGAAACATTATATTGGAATGCCGGTGTTCGCACCGATGCCACCACAGGCGAAGCTAAAGTAAAATTTGACCTTAGCGATAGTGTCACCACATTTAAAGTTTTTGCCGATGCCTTCACCGGTAGTGGTGCAGTTGGTGCCGCCGCCGTCGGCATAGAGTCTGTGCAGCCCTTTTATGCTGAAATGAAGATGCCTTTGGAAGTAACAGCCGGAGACAAGATCTTGCTGCCGGTCAGTCTGGTCAATGCCACCGCTGCCAGTTTGAGTGATGTCAATGTCTCGACAGACTTAAAAGGTGAATTCAAACTTGGTAGCCCGATTGGTGCCTTTAGCACCATGGGCGGTGATAGTCGTCTGCGTCTTTTGCAGCCAATTGATGTGGGTATACTCAACGGCGGCAAGCCTCTGGTTTTGTCGGCTAAGGCAGGGCAGTTCAGTGACCGCATAGAAAGACAGATTTTGGTCAAGCCTAAAGGCTTCCCTGTAGAAGAGAGCTTTGCCGGTATACTCGAGCCCGGTAAGTCGGTGGTGCACAATATCAAAGTGCCGGGTACTGTGGTGCCGGCTAGTATGATCTCTAAGACAGCGGTCTATGCCACGCCGCTTGCCAATATGACCGAGGCTCTTGAGCGCATGATTCAAGACCCCTATGGTTGCTTCGAGCAGACTTGTTCAACTAGTTATCCACTGACCATGGCGCAGCAATATTTTATGTCGCATACCGGGGTTAGTCCCAAACTGGTCGAAACTTCTAAACAAAAGCTCGACGCCGGTTATAAGCGCTTGGTCAGCTATTGGTGCCCCGATAAAGGTTATGAATGGTTTGGCGAGAACCCCGGGCACGAGGCTCTTACCGCTTTCGGTCTGATGCATTTTAATGATATGGCTAAGGTGCGCGAAGTTGACCGTAAGATGATCGACACCACTCGTGCTTGGCTCTTCAAGCAGCGCGACGGCAACGGCGGTTTTTCGCGCAAGCGCAGGGCTCTACATACCTGGATAGAAGACAAAGATTGTTCGAATGCCTATATTTTGTGGGCGCTATTGGAAGCCGGTCAGCCAGCCGCAGAGCTTGCCCCTGAGCTAGCATCGATAAAAGCAGCCTCCGCCAAATCTGACAATAGCTATGTCACCGCCCTGGCTGCCAATGCTCTTTGCATGGCCGGCGACAAGAGCGAAGCCACCAAGCTGATGGACAAGCTGGCTGCAAAACAAAAGCCTAACGGCAGCGTTACTGATATCAAAAGCAGTATCGTCGGCAGTGAGGGCGAATCGCTTGAAGTCGAAGGTGTGTCTTTGGCGGCTCTAGCCTGGATGCGCGACCCTAAATATGCAGGCAATGTGGAAAGAGCAATAAAGTATCTTGCCGACTCTTGCAAAGCCGGGCGCTACGGCTCAACTCAATCGACCGTCTTGGCTCTGCGCGCCATAGTAAAGTATGACGAAATGCATGCCAAACCCAAGGCCGCCGGGCGGGTGCGTCTGTATGTCGATGGGCAGTCGATTGGCGATTGGGCAGACTTTAGCCCGTCCACAGAAGGCGCCATCAAGTTGCCCGACATGACCGAATTGCTGAGCCCTGGCGAGCACAAGTTAGAGCTGCGCATGGAAGGTGGGGCGCCCATGCCCTATTCGATGGCGGTGCAATACAATGCCATCAAACCGGCCAGCTCTGATGCCTGTAAGCTAGCGGTCGAAACCAAACTGGCTCAGACTAAGTTGAGCGAAGGCCTGGCCACCGAGGCGACAATGGTGGTGGTGAACAAGACCAAAGATGTGGTACCGTCACCGGTGGCAATCTTGGGGCTGCCCGGTGGTCTTGAGCCACGTCACGACCAGCTGAAAGAGCTGGTTAAGAAAGGCACCATCGACGCCTATGAAGTGCGGGGCAGAGAAGTTGTGCTTTATTGGCGCACGCTGGGCGGCGGTGCCCGTGTGGAAGTGCCGGTGAGCGTGATTGCAGCTGTGCCCGGCAACTATACCGGACCAGCAAGCCGTGGTTATCTGTATTACAACGACGAGCATAAGCAATGGGCTGACGGATTGCAGGTGGAGATTGTCGCTGCCAACAAATAGAATCTAAGGAATACAAAATAGTGCAGTCTCTAGCTGCGTTCACCTACTGTTCAAGTTGTATGGATATCATCAAAATACGATCAGGAGTTGGTGACTATTAGCAGTAAACCCAGAGTCGCCATAGTTGGAGCCGGTCTTGCCGGTCTGGTAGTAGCGGCCAGACTCAAGCAAGCCGGCTTTGACGTTGAAGTATTTGACAAGGGCAGATTTGTCGGTGGGCGGCTTGCCAGTCGCGATAGAGACCATAATCAATTTGATTATGGGGCGCAGTATTTCACTGTCAAAGACCAAATCCTTAGAGATTTCATCGAGCCGCTTAGACAGTCGTCGGTGGTTCAATCTTGGCAAGGGCGTTTTGTCAGCCAAGGTGAGTCAGACCCAGCTCTTTCTCTAGTCAGCGATGGTAAAGAGCGATTGGTGGGTGTTCCCACTATGCGTAGTTTGGCTGAACATATAGCCGAATCTGCCGAGCTAAATGTGCACACTGGTTGTCGGGTTATATCTGTCAAGAAAAGCGAGGCTGGCTGGTCGCTTGCCTTTGCTGAAGGCGAATGTCCTGCGGGTGAGAGCCCTGAGGGTGAGGTCTTGCGCCAGGTTTTCGATTACTTAGTCTTGAACATGCCCCCTGCCCAAGCCCAGGCTCTGACAAACTTAGACTTGGGTGCATACCGCTTCACCCCATGCATTGCCGTAATGCTCGCCTTCGATGCTCCTTTGGCGTTACCTTTCGATGGTGCCTCTTTTGAAAGCTCCACAAGTTTCTTTTCATGGCTGGCGCGCGATAGCAGCAAACCTGGCCGCCCACCAGGTGAACGCTGGGTTTTGCATATCAGCGGTGCCACCGCCGATAGTCTCTGGCAATTGAGCGATGAGGCGTTAACGATAGAGGTTCTAGCTAAGTTTCATGAGTTTTGTGCTGCCAACTTTGAGCAGGTTGACTTGCCCAAACCTAGTTTTGCTAAGGTGCACCGCTGGCGCTATGCCCTTGCCCTCAAGCCGGTAGATAAAGATGCTGCGCCAAATCTAGGCTATATTTATCAACAAGACCTCAAGCTTGGTTATTGCGGCGACTGGTTGCATTCTCCCCGAGTCGAGGGCGCCTTTCTAAGCGGATACCGTTTATCTGATGCCATAGTCGCCGACCGTGACGGGGCTTTAAATTAGACCCTGAGGGCAAGATAATGTAGTGCTATGGGGGTCTCTTTTGTTTGGTTATTTCAGATCGCTAGGGTTAGATAAGCAGGTTTTGATACTTGCACTTGGCCGCTTTGTATCTGGCATCGGCAGCGGTCTGACCATGTTTTATGCCCCGATATTTTTTGTCAATGTGGCAGGCATACCGGCTGCCAATGTCGGCTTAGGTTTGGGTATGGGTGGTTTGGCAGGCGTCCTGGGTCGTATCGCCGGCGGTAGCCTATCGGACCATGCACAATGCGGGCGCAAAGGGGCGCTCATGCTTGCCTGTCTAACCCTCAGCATCGGCGCCTTTTGTTTTGCCTCCACAGATAGCTTTCTTGTTTTTCTTGTGGGCAATATTTTGAGCGGCTTGGGCATCGGGCTATATTGGCCGGCAGCTGAGTCTATGGTTTCAGACCTCACCGGCGAACACAAAATGAATGAAGCTTTTGGCCTATCGCGCATGGCCGACTATGCTGGGCTTGGCATCGGTGTGGTCGCCGGTGGTCTGGTGATTGGCGCCCATGCCGCCTATCGCTTGCTCTTCCTATTTGATGCAGTCTCATTTCTTGCACTTTTGGCATTTATAATTTGGGGCACTCGCGAAACTCTAGATTTGACAACGGCTCACAGTCACCGCGCCGGTTTGGTCTCAAACTGGTTGACTGCCTTGAAAGACAGAAAGCTTGCACTGTATGCGGTGCTCAATTTATTCTTTACCAATAATGTCTTGCAGATGAGTTCTACTTTGCCGCTTTATACATCGCGCCTGCCTTATATGACAGGCACCGCATCTAGTGTGGCGGTGATATTCTCATTTTATATTATTTTGGTCTCGTTTTTGATTTTGCCCATCTCTAGAAAAGCGTCGCGCTCAGCCAAAACACGCGCCCTTATGCTTGCCTGTTTGGCTTGGCTAGCCGCTCAGGTGCTCACTGCATTCTTGCCGGCTCTTAGTGCTTCGCAGTCGATGGTTATTACTCTTTCAATCTTGTCAGTTTCAATCTTTGCTTTTGCCAACGCCCTTTATGGGCCGGCGGCGTCTTCGTTGGTGGTGGAGCTTGCGCCGCCCAGTGCGCGGGCCACATATCTATCGGTCAACTCGCTTTGCTGGGGCTTGGCCGGCACAGTAGGACCGGCGGTGGGTTTGGCTTTGATAGATAAAGGGGCTATGCCGACTTTGTTTTATTGGCTTGGGCTGGCGCTGTTCAATGTCTTCTGCATAGCCGGGCTTTACTGGCTGGAGTGTTTGAAAAGGAAGTGATTGATGGGGGGTCTTGGTTTCTAAGGCTTCTTGTCTTGATTGAAGTAAGGAGTATCTGGAAACATTTCCCAGTATGTAAAATCCACCATCGGTTCATAATGGCAATCAGGAATTTTGCTTTTCAGTTTTTGAAACTCTTGTGATTTGCCAGCATCCGACCACTTTGTGTCTAGGTAGAGTGATTTCAGGTTGGGCATTTGGCAGAACACATCTACGCTGGCAGCGGTTAGTAGCGACCTGCGAATACGCAGTCTTTCAATACTTGTGATTTCAGAGAGAGCTTCAAGATCGCTATCTTTCAAGCCACAATCAATTATCCAAAGTTCCTTAATGTTGGGATACTGTTTAAGAAGCTCGATTACAGCGGAAATATCTCTGCTGCATTTGAGTTTAAATGTACTTATTTTTTTCAGTAAGTTGAGCTGAGCTAAGTCCTTCGCTTTCAGTTTATCTCCGGGTAGCCCGAGTGACACTAGGTTCCTAAGTTTATCAATCTCCTTTAGATTGCCTGGATCTATGGGGCATTCTTCGTAAGCTTGAATGTTGCCTACGCACTTCTGCAATGAATTAAAGAAAGAAACTTCTCTCAACTCTGGCAGGCTCTGCAAAATCTGAAGTAAATTGTTTAGCTTTACAAAAGCTAGTTCCAAAGATACGACACGAACGCCAACCATGCTAAATTTCTTGACCTCCTCCAGGACTTCCGGATAATTACGAGTCTGGTAGCCGAAATAAAGCGATACCGGGCTTCTTGAATCTATGATCAGTTCTGAAGAAACTAGTTTAGGAACCTCTTTATCGACAGCAAGAGCGCAAAGATAAATGTCTTTAGGGAACCGAATTTTTATTTTGTTACCTTCTCTAGAGGCCGCTGTAAGAGGAATTCTGTCCTTTGCTTTTGCATGCGCGAGATAACGGGGGACGTAAGTTCTTAAGTTGGCTAAGTTTGCTTTCGTCCAATCTATATCTGAGATACGCTTTAGATCTTCTTTAGGCGCTCCTACCTCAATCAAATTTGACCTCAAGATGAGTCCTTTGCCAACAAGAGAGCCAGTTGACTCCAACTGGTCGCTAAATACTTCAGCCAACGGATCTGATTCAGAAGTTTTTTGTGGCGATTCCGCTAAAGTTTTCCGCAAAAGAAAAATGTCTTTGGCAAGGTCTGCTTGCTCCTGAAGTTTCTTCTGCTTGCCGGTGCTTGTTAATTGGCTGTTGGAGTCACTCTTTGAATTTAGGTAGAAACTGAAAGCCAAATTACAAAGGCTGCCTACTAGCAATACAGTCACTGATGAAGCAATTACTATCTGTTTCTTAGAGAAGGTCCGCTCTGGCTTGGTTTCCTGGCATAGTGTTCTAAATTCATCTCGGGCAAATTGTAGTTCTTTCTGGTCAATAATGCGCTGCAAATCTATTGCCAGCTCACCGGCTGTTTGATAACGTGCTTCCTTATTTTGATGCAGGCATTTCTTCACGATGGCTTCAAGTTCGAGTGGAAATCTGACCCCTGTCTTTTCAGCCAAAAGAGGAGCGTCCTTAGTCTTATGCAAGGTTAGCAAATCATCGAAACTATCTGCTTCGTATGGCACAGAGCCCGTAAGTGTTTCGAAGATAGAGCAGCCGATACTGTAGATATCGGTTGTTTTGTCAACTACTTTGCCTTCCAAATGCTCGGTGCTCATATAGGCAGCACTGCCTATAATCTCTACACTTTCGTCGCCTTTCAAATTGGCTGACTGATCGGTCAACTCGGCAATGCCAAAGTCTAAGATGCGTACTTGAGCAGCGCTGCCCTTTCTTCTCTCAATCATTATGTTTGCAGGCTTGATATCTTTATGCACAATATTGTGTCTGTGGGCATAACTTAGCCCATCAAGCACCTTAAGAAAGAGTTCTATTGTCGCGCCGACAGAAAGGGGACCTTGTCTTGTAATTAACTCTTCTAGGGTAAAGCCCTTTATAAAGTCCATTGCATAATAGGGTAAACAACCAGCGTGTATGCCTAAGTCATAGATTTGGCAAATCGTAGGATGATTCAGCGAAGAAATAATCTTGGCTTCCTTTTGAAACAAACGCCAAGTTTCTTGTGACACTAGAGAGGGTGACAAGAATTTTATTGCCGATTCGCGATCTAGTGATAGATGGCGAGCCTTATAGACGCTTCCCATACCGCCCTGCCCGGCAAGAGTAAGTAGTTCATAGGTGCTTCCGATCACTTGCCCTGGGGCTAAGTTGACAAAGGCAGCCGACTCCGCCGCTAGCTTGAACCTAGTTCTTGCTAGTACCGTGGCCTTTGATTTTTTCCTTCTGGCAGTGGCGGTGCTGTCGACAAATCTGGTTGCCATCGACTTATTGAATGAGTTTGAGGTTTCGCTGCATTTGCATCGCAAATCTTTAAATATAAAGGCCGTGAGGCTACCGACTCGTTTGATATCTGGGATAATCTTGTTGCATTCTGGACAAAGTTTATTGCCCTTCTTTTGTTTTGAATTGAGATCGCAATTACAGGTCAGTTCCCCAATCAGAAAAGACGTGAACGAACCGCTTCCAGTTGGTTCGCCTTTTTCTCTTCCGCATTTAGAACACTGCACTGCCAATTCGCTACGTCCTGCGCTGAGCTCTTGTGTAACTTGTCCTCGACCCGTCTGTCTTCGGTCTATTGGTTGAAAATATAACTGGTTACCCTTTGCGTCTCACAATTTTATCCCATTATTGTCCTGATTGTCTCTTTCGCTCTCTGCAGTCTATAAGCCAAAGCTGTGGTTCTTCTAGCCGAGCGCTTGTTTTTCACAGCCATGGCAAGCGCCTTGGCTTGCCCGATTATTACCACTAGTTTCTTGCCCCTAGTCACACCTGTATAAAGCAAATTGCGCTCAAGCATCATATAGTGCTGCATCGCCAGCGGTATCACCACCGCCGCATACTCCGAGCCCTGCGATTTGTGTATCGAGGCGGCGTAGGCAAGCATTACTTCGTCAAGTTCATTGCTGTCATACTTGACCTCGCGTCCGTCAAATTCAATCAATAGCTCGCCTTCTTCTGTGTCGATGGCGTTTATTGTGCCGATATCGCCATTAAAGACTTCTTTGTCATAGTTATTGACTGTCTGCAATACTTTATCGCCGACCTTATATTGCCAGCCAAACTTGCTAATCTGCGGGCCTTCTTTCGGGTTTAATATCTTCTGCAATTCGGCGTTTAGCGAGCGGCTGCCCAGACCGCCTCTGTTCATCGGTGTCAGCACTTGCACGTCTTTTATAGGGTCAAGTCCAAAACGCTCAGGTATACGCTTTGATACCACATGCAGCAGTTTTTCGCTAATGTCTTCTGGTGTTTCGCCTTTTATAAAGTAAAAGTCTGATAGTTCTTGAGATTCCCCTTTTAGGGGCATTTCGCCTTGGTTGATGCGGTGGGCGTTGACTATGATTTTGCTGGTGGCGGCTTGGCGGAAGATTTCGGTCAGTCTCACCACTGGCAGTGCCTGTGATTGAATAATATCTGCCAGTACGGCGCCTGGTCCAACCGAAGGCAGCTGGTCGACATCGCCCACCAACAGCAGGCAGGCGTGGTCGGGTATGGCTTTGAGCAATTGGTTCATCAAGATGACATCAATCATCGAGGCTTCGTCGACCACCACTATGTCTGCCTCAAGCGGGTTTTCTTTGTTGCGCTTAAAGGCAAAGGCTTTAGGATCAAACTCAAGCAGGCGGTGAATTGTTTTGGCTTCCAGCGCGGTCGATTCTGAGAGTCTTTTGGCGGCGCGACCGGTGGGGGCGCATAGCAAAATGCGGGCTTTCTTGGCAGCGATGATCTGCAAAATGCTATTGACCAGGGTGGTCTTACCAACACCGGGACCGCCGGTGATTACCAAAAGCTTGTTTTGCAAAGCCAAAGCGACCGCTTTCTTTTGCGACTGCGAGAGTTCAATCTTGGCTTTCTCTTCCACCCATGGTATCGCCTTTTCAATATCTATATTTGACCAAGCCGGAAAGCCTGTGTGCAGGCGCATCAAGCTCTCGGCGACGCCAACTTCGGCTTTGTACAGCGAGGTTAAATAGACAAGGGCTTCGTCCTCAGTACCGGCATGGTCGATGGTTAGATTCTGCGCTTTGATTTCGGCATCAATGGCGGTGCTGGCAAGGTCTTGCGAAATCTCGAGCAAATTGGCAGATTCTTCTACAAGATTTGAGCGCAGAGCGGCACAGTGACCATCCCCCGAATATTCTTGCAGAGCATGCCTAACACCGGCTTGCGCCCGCATCAAAGAGTCTTTTGGTATGCCTAGGTTTTGTGCGATGGTGTCGGCTGTTTTGAAACCAATTCCATGTATATCGAGGGCGAGGCGATATGGATTTTCTGAAACTTTCGCGATGGCTTCGTTGCCGTAAGTGCGGTAGATGCGCACCGCCCGCGATGTACCGACACCGTATGATTGCAGAAAGACCATTATCTCTCTAATAATCTTTTGCTCGCCCCAGGCAGCCACTACCCTATCTTTGCGCATTTGTCCGATACCAGGCAGGCTAAGCAGTTTTTCCGGTTCGTTTTCAATCACTTCAAAGACCTTTTCGCCAAAGGCTTTCACCAGCTTTTTGGCAAAATGTGGTCCGATACCTTTGATCATGCCAGACCCTAGATATTTCTCGATACCGTCAATGGTGCTTGGCTGCACCACGGTCAGTTTGATTGCCTTAAACTGCATACCATAGTTTTTGTCGTTAAACCAATTGCCGATGCAGTCAATAAACTCGCCTGGTGATATCGAGGCGGCGCTGCCTGTGACTGTAACCAGGTCTTTCTGTCCGCGCACTTTCACTCGCAGTACACAAAAGCCGCTTTCTTCGCTATGAAAAGTAACGCGCTCGACTGAGCCGCTAAGCTTTTCGCCTTCGATTTTGGGTTCTGGTCGCTTTAGTTCTGGGGGCATGGGACTTACTCTGTTAGACCATCAGAGGCAGCATTTGTTTTTGTCTGGGGTGCAAGACCATCGCCGCAATAGACGTTAAAGCGAGACTGGCGCAGAAAGCCCACTAAGGTGATATTGCAAGCCTGGGCTGTTTCATAGGCGAGGCTGCTTGGTGCCCCCACCGATGCCACCATGGCGATGCCCGCTTTGGCAGCTTTTTGTAAAAGCTCAAAGCTGGCTCTGCCGCTTAGCAGCAATATGGTGTCTTCCATAGGCAAAAGATCTTGCTTTAGCCTGTCGCCGATAAGCTTGTCGAGGGCGTTGTGTCTGCCCACGTCTTCTCTTACCGTCAAAAGTCGACCGTCAAGGTCAAACAAAGCCGAGGCGTGAATGCCGCCTGTCGAGCCAAAGTCGGGCTGCTGTGCTTGCAAGTTTTTGGGCAGTTCGTACAAAAGCTCGGCAGGCAGTTTCTTGCTGAGGGGCTGCACCAAAGACTGAGTCTTGGCTGTGTCGATAGATTTCTTGCCGCAGACACCACAGCTAGAGCTGACATAGCTGTGTCTTTCTAGGCTGAGTGCATCAAGGTTGACTTTATCTGGGTCTTTTAGGCTAACGGCGATAGCGTCTTGTCCAAGGCTTTCCACATGTAAAACCTGGTCAATACTGCTAATAACGCCTTCGCTATAGAGAAAACCCAGGGCGAGATCTTCGTCATTGCCCGGGGTGCGCATGGTGACAGCTATGGTCTTGGCTGGCTCGCGCAGATAGATTTCTAAAGGTGCTTCAACAGACAGCCAATCTTCAAAATGCGCTTCATTTAAGGGGATTTCGCTTAAGGGTATATCACTTGAGGGCAGATCACTTGATTTGCCGACTCGCAAAGTTTGCACCGACATTATGCTGCGGCTTTTCTTGGACCCTTTAGAGCCTGATGCTTGCTCTGCTGTCTGGTCTGGCATCTGACTTGATTTATGACTTGATGACTGACATGATGTATGACTTGATGGCTGGTCTGGCATCTGACTTGATGAATGACTTGATGAATGACTTGATCTCTGACCTGACGTCTGCTCTGGCGTCTTACCTGATGGCTGCCCTGATAAATGCTCTGATATATAATCTGGCATTGGCTCAGGTGGTCACCGCTGCCGGTGACTTCTTAACGCTTATCACTATTTGTTTCATCATAGGCTGGTCGCTTTGCGGGCTAAAGTCGCCTATGGGGCAAAGCATGTTGCATTCGGGCATATAGCCGGCTGCACTGCCTTGGGGAATATTGTATTTGACGGCGCGGAATTCTTTCACTGTGCGCTCGCTGCCGTCTTTGGCATAGCTTGTGATGTCGATGAGGTCAAACTGTTTAAGCCCTAGGGCTTGCATGTCTTTCTCGTTCATAAACAAGAGTGTGCGCAGATTTTTGACGCCGCGATAGCGGTCGTTATCAGAGTATATGGTGGTATTAAACTGATCATGGCTGCGCACAGTGCACATCATCAGCTTGCCTGCCGGCGGCAGCGCGTCGTGCATAGCGGCGGTGGAAAAGTTGGCTTTGCTGGTCGGGGTTCTAAAGTCTAGCTCGCGCGCCGGTTGCTCCAGTCTAAAGCCATGGGGCTGCCGCACTCTTTTGTTGAAATCTTGGAAGCCAACCAATGCTTCTGCCATTTTGTCTCTAATCAGGTCGTAGTTGCCGCAATAGTCTTCCCAAGGGGTCTTAGACTGGGGCATGACTGCGCGGGCGATACCACACAAGATGGCTATTTCAGACTTGAGCTGGGGCGAGGCGGGCGTTCTTTTGCCGCGCGACAGGTGCACCATGCTCATCGAGTCTTCCACCGACACGGACTGCTCGCCAGTCTTTTGCATGTCTATTTCGGTGCGGCCCAGGCATGGCAAAATTAGTGCTTCTTTGCCGTGCACTATATGGCTGCGGTTAAGTTTGGTGCTAACTTGAACGGTCAAGCCGCAACGGCGCAAAGCTTCGAAAGTGCGCTCGGTGTCAGGGGTGGCGATGGCAAAGTTGCCGCCCATACAAAGAAAGACATTTACGTCGCCGTTGTACATGCCGTTAATTGTTCTAACAGTATCAAGCCCATGTTGTATAGGTGATTTGATACCGCAGGCGGCGTCAAGTTTAGCCAGCCATTCTTCTGATGGTTTGTGGTCGACCCCGCAGGTGCGGTTGCCCTGCACATTGCTATGACCGCGAATTGGTGTCGGTCCTGCCCCTAGTCTGCCGATATTGCCGCGCAGCAATAGCACATTCATAATTTCGCGAATGGTATCGACACCGTATTCATGTTGGGTGATGCCCAGGCACCAGCTCATTATGCAACGGTCTGCCTGGCGATAAATTTCTGCTGCTTTGATAATCTCGTCTTTAGTGACGCCCGACTGTTTTTCCAGTTCTTCCCAGCTCACAGACTGGCAAGCTTTCTTATACTCAGCAAAACCGGCAGTGTGCTTTTCAATAAAAGCTTTGTCTATATAAGTGCGGTCGGGGGCACCACTATTGGTTTCAGCCAGCTCAATAAGATATTTAGCCATGCCGCGCATGATAGCCATGTCGCCGCCCACCCGCGGCTGCAAATTGAGGTCGCTTGTGGGGGTCACCTTATAGGTGAGCATATCCATAATTTCATGCGGGGTGATAGCACTTTTGGCCGCCACTTCGATAAGCGGGTTGATATGCACTATTTTCATGTTGCGCTGCTTGACGCCTTCGGTGAGCGCGGTGAGCATGCGCGGCGCATTGGTGGCAGCGTTTACGCCGATGACAAAAATGGCATCAGAATTATGCCAGTCGTTTAGATCGCAGGTGCCTTTGCCTGTGCCGATAGAGGCTTTGAGAGCGCGTCCACTTGCCTCGTGGCACATATTTGAACAGTCGGGCAAGTTGTTGGTGCCCAGTTCGCGGGCAAAGAGCTGATAAAGGAAAGTGGCTTCGTTAGAGAGTCTGCCTGAGGTGTAAAAGCTGGCATTGTTGGGTGAGGGCAGAGCCTTTATATGCTTGGCGATGAGGGCAAAAGCGTCTTCCCAGCTAATCGGTTCGTACTTGTCTGTTTTGGCGTTATAGACCATGGGCTCGGTAAGTCTGCCCTGGTCTTCCAACTCAAAGTCAGACCAATCTAAAAGCTCGGTGACTGTGTGCTCGGCAAAAAACTGGCGGTCGGTGCGCTTCTTGGTCATCTCCCAGGTGACATGCTTGATGCCGTTTTCGCAGATGTCCATCTTTAGACCATGCTGGTCGTCCGGCCAGGCGCAACCGGGGCAGTCATAACTTTCATTTTCGTGGTTCATCTGAAAGACAGCCTGAACCCCTTCCACAATTTCGTTTTGCTCAAGCAAGATACGCCCGACGCTCATGGCCGCGCCCCAGGCGGCAGCTGGGTGTTCATAGTCTTTTTGAGAGAAGTTTTTGGGCTGCTTTGAGTTTTTCTTCTTAGGCATGGGGCTCTCAAATTTGATTGGGTGACAATTTAGATAAGTGACTGGTTTGCGAATTAGCGAACGAATACAAAAACTAGCGGAATGAATCTAACTGCCTGCTGCAAAACTATGTGGCAAAAGAAGGTATTGACTCTTTCAATTTTAGCCCATTGACATGCTGCTGGGCGCTATAAATAAAGCCCCAGACAACCGCCGGGGCTTTATTTCGGGTGTTTAGGTGAGTGCTCGCTATTTCTTTTCTGGCGGTTGGGGCAAGCTAAAGAGCATCTGACCTTTTCTAATCGCCTCGATAATCTTGGGCGAAACACTGAGGTTTGTCTCAAGCAAGCGCTCGGGTGTTTTCGCCAGCCATTCAGTCAGGGTGATCTCTTCATAGTTGCCTGAGTTGAATACAGCCAGCACTTCGCACTCTTCATCGCCGACGGTCTCTAGATAGTGACCGCAGCCCATAGGCACATAACCGACGTCGCCCGGTCCAAATTCGCGGGTGATGCTGCGCCCTTGCGAGCCGAAAACAGTCATGCGCGCCCGACCTTTGATGTAATACTGCCATTCATCGGCATTTGGGTGCCAGTGCAAGAGGCGCATCGCATATGGTTTCATCTTCAAGATGGCACCGGTCATGGTGGTAGAAATCGGAAACTGTTTTTGGTCGACAACATTGAAAGAACCGCCCGGTGTCGACACCGGTGTCTTTCCACCCAAGCTGAACTTATGCGTCAGGGGCGGCGGGTTTTCACTGCCCGGCGCCGGATCTAATGGCAAAGGCGCGGGCACTGGTCCCTGGCTGATATAGACTTCTTTCTTGGGGAAGCCGGCGAAAGTGCTGGCCGGCAAACCGAAGTTTTTGCTGAGCACCTCTGGTGGTGTCTGTGCCAACCAGTCGCTTACGCTGAAAGTAGAAAACTCAGAGAAATAGCCACTGTCGAAAACCAAGATGAAGTGACACTCTTCGTCGCCCAAGCCTTGAATCGAATGTCCATGACCGCGGGGGAAATACCAAACATCGCCAGGTCCAAAATCTTTGATTTCGTGATGACCTTCAGGGTCGATAACAGTGATGCGACAATGTCCTTTCACCACATAAGCCCATTCGGCGGCATTTGCGTGCCAGTGCATTTCGCGCAGCCCACCCGGCTTGAGAAACATCGAAACCCCGGCAAGCCCTTTTGATATCGGAAAGTTTCTGGCGGTCGCCTCGTTGGATGCCCCGCCGGGATGCTCTTTGAGCGGCTGTTTGCCGAGCTCATACTTAATCTCAGGCATCTGATCGCCGTCGTTTGTGGCAATCTTGCCGTCGGGTGTTTGCGCCAACTTCGGCACGCCGTGTCTAGCCACCCAAGGTGCTTCGCTGCGCGCCGACGCCGCAAGCGGGTTCAACTGCAAGACAAAAGCCACCGCCAGGGCAATAGCACCGATGTTTCTTTTTTCCATATGCTCAAATCTATCGAAGGGAATTGAATTTTAGCCCATTGACATTGTGCGCAGGTGAGATGGTCGCTTTGTAAGCTACCACTCGGCGGTGCAATTTTTGACAGAGCGCGATTCAGTCAAGAGAATGATGTGCAGAACTCCAAATTCAGTTATTCTTATGAATAGGGCACTTGTAAGGAGGTCTTGCATATGGTCCGCAGCATAATCAGGCTTTTACTCACCGCCAGCGCCTTTTACTTCCTTTTGCCGATGCTTCCAGGAGTAGAGTTTCATGGCAACTTCATGCACGCCCTTGCCGCCGGTATTTTGTTTGCTTTCTTTGGTTGGTTGGTGGAATTAATAGCCATAGCCATCAGTGCCATGCTGACAATCGGCACCTGGGGTATGGCGCTCTTGATACTCGTACCGGCTTGGCTTTTCGGATTTTGGCTTTTGCCTGCCGTAACTCTCAAGGTGCTTGCCGGAGTCATGCCCGCCACGCTCTCTATCACAGGCTGGCTGCCGGCTATAGGCGGCGGCTTGATAATGATGATTATCGGTGTTGCCACAAGTGGAGACACGCATAAGAAGATGCGCCGCGACATCAAGATCATTCGCCAATCTTGAGCGCGAGGCTGATATTGCAAGTTGCCGAGTTTCGAATGAACGCATGACGATAAGTGACAAGGGGAGCATCAGAGAGCTTATTTCGCGGCAGGCGTTTCGTCCCGCAACCCCTTGGAACTGGGTTATTGCCATAGTTCAGACTATCTTTAGAGTAGATCTGTTTTTCAACAATAGGCTGCGCATTCAAGAGAAAGACTTGCAGCAGATTAGGAACCTGCCGCCGGGTTGCGGTGTGCTCTTGCTTTCTAATCATGCCGACGAGAATGATTTTAAAGTTTGCGTAGAGGTCTCGCGTCGCTGCAATAGACGATTTTTCTATATGATGAATCGCGAAGCTTTTGATGAAGTCTCGGGGCTTGCCGGTTGGCTTTTTCAGCGGCTAGGCGCATTCTCGGTGGAACGAGGGGGCGACACCGCCAAGTCGAAGCGCTATGCAGTCGATGTTGTGGCGGGCGGTCGCGATGTGCTTGTCGTCTTTCCGGAAGGCGAAATCTATTACCTCAATGACACGGTGCAGCATTTTAAGAGTGGTGCAATCGATGTGGCGATGCAGGCGCTGACGCAGAAGCGCGAGCGTGATGCCGCCTGGTCTGTCTTTGTGGTGCCCATGGCTATTAAGTATCACTATCGCCATTCAATAGCAGATATCTTAGAGCGGCGCGTGCAGCAGCTAGAAAAGAAGCTTTCTTATTTCGCCAAGAAACAGGCTCTGAAAGAGCGCATCGGTGCAATAGTTGCCGAGGTGTTGCACCGCAAAGAGATTATGCTGAAACTCTCTGCCGGCTCTGAGCGCCTGAGTGAACTGAGCGACAGAGTGAAAGATGTGCAGAAAAGTTTATTGCATGAGCTTGAAGATAGATATGGTCAAGCTGCCCCCGATGAAGGTGCTGCCGCGATAGATCGCAGTTGGCGTCTCAGTTCTCACTTGCGCCAGCTGGTGGTGCAAGCTAAAAATCGCACATCGTTGGTGATGAATAGACTGCGCTCTGATTTGTCTGAGCTCAAACATATTGCTGAAATGGATAGCTGGCAGCCCCATTATATTGCCGATAATCCCTCGGAAGATCGACTTGCCGAGATGGTGCTAAAGCTAGAGCGCGAAGTCTGCGGCGTCAAGCGTCCGTTGCAAGTGGCGCCGCGCAGTGCTTTTGTGCGCATCGCTAAGCCGATAGATCTCGGGGTTTTTCTGCAAGACTATGAACAAGACCCGCGCAAGACCCGGCGCGTGGTGACAGAGCAGATGCACGAAACAATTCAGAGTTTGATAGACGGGGTTGATGCCGAGTTTCACGTGCCCTCGACAAGCGATGCAGGGTGATGCGGGCGGTGTGATGAGGGCTGTGTGATGGGTTTAGCTGTGATGAGCTGTGCTTTGATGTGATTTGATGTGTTGTGATGTGTTGTGTTGGCGCGAGTTTGAGTTATTCGATATCTTGGGCTAGATTTTCGATGTTGCCGCCTTTTTCTTGGTCGGCTGCTTCACTATCTTGCTCGTTGTCAGCTTCGTCTTGGTCTTCGCCTTCGTCTTCGTAGAGGCGCTCTTCTAAGAGGTCCATGGCAGAATCTGCCGCGTCGTCTAGGTCTAGAAAGACGTTGTCTTTTCTAGAGTCTTCGGTATCGAGTCCGGTGGCAATCCACGATAGAACGCCGTTGATTTCATGCACGATGCCGCCCGGCTGGCAGACTATTGCTTTGAAGGGCATAGCCAGTGCCGCGCGCACCAATACGAAGGTGTATGATTCTTCAGATTCGGATTCGGTTTCGCTTTCGGGATCGGCTTCGGTATCAGCAGCGGTTTTGAATTCGCCCTGGGTAGTGTTGGCAGTATCTCTGCCTTTGGGGCTGCCTGTTTCTGCTAGCGCAGGTGCGTGGGGGTTAGCTTTGATATTAATTTGCGGAATGTCGTCGTCGCTATCTTGATAGCGGCGGGCACCGGTGAGAAAGCGCGGTGGAGCGGTCACGATAAGCTGCCCCAGCCAGGCTGTGGGAATCTGCTGTTTGAAGACTTCTTCCAGTTGATCTCTAATAACGGCAGCTGGGTCTTCGCCAAGCCAGCCAAGAAAGTGGTCGGGTTTGGTGAGAAGGGTCAGGTCGTCTTGCAGGATGTTCATGGATTGGTGAGTATTCTACAACTTTCTAGAGGGTATTTTGGTGCTTGATTTAGTTAGTTGGTCTGAGTCATTAATTTCATTGAGAGAGTGCTGATGTCATGACTACCTCGGGAAGTACTTTCAGCGGGGCGTAGAGTGCTTTGCGGTTGAGGCGAGTGCAAGGGAAGGTAGAAAAGACGATAGAACAGGCGGCGGAACGAGCGACTGGGTATTGAGACTTTTGTTAGGCCTTTGATACCATTTAGACTCTGTGGATTCAGGGAAAATCTGGAATACGCCTTAAGCGGAGCTGATAATGACTGACAGAAGTGATTGGCATCCAAGCGACGTTCAGCTAATGGAATCTCTTATTAGTCTTGGATGTAACTTAGATGAAGTACTAGAGATTGAGCATTACTTTATTGCACCTGATAAGAATTCTGTTGCACTGCTACTTCAAGCTTTTCCTAAAATTGGGCACGAATTAAAGCACATCAGCGAATATGACGGAGAAGCCGGGAATTACCTTGTTTGTTCTGTTGAGATGCGCAGTCCTGCCGAAGTGACAAAACGAACTGGTAACCTAGGTCAACTCGCAACGCTCTATAAGGCGATTTATGATGGCTGGGGTACGTCAGTCTGATTCGAATGAAGTGGCGACTTAATATTCAGACCTCAGATAGTGCGCGCAGAGTTCTGCAAGTCTGTATTGAATCATCTAGGCATGTGAGTTCGGTTCTGCTTTCTTTTTCTTTGAGGCAGAATGATTGTAGTTGTGGCGGTTATGTTGCCAATTAAGTCCTATTTGGCTTTTGGCGGGTTCTTTGGTCTGATTGTGCCATTCCTTAGTTCTTTGATTAGTTCAGCCAGAGGCACAGGCTGATAGAGGTCAATCGTGACGGGTCGCACTTTCTTTGCTGGCTCAAGACCGTGTCCGGCAAAGGTGAACTTCATGGCGTCATACTCTTCAAGGCGCGTTATCGTTTGCGGGTATTGCTTTCTTTGATTGACGATGAAGCGAAGTCTTTCGACGAATGGCATGTGGGCAGAATTGTTCTTACGGTGCTTCTTGTTGCAATGGCTGCAAAAGCCTGTCCAACTATTGCCACCAGATAAGGGCGAGCCGGCAAAGGACGTGACGAGGCAGTGCCCGGCGCAGTCTGGGCAAGGCTCGACTAATTGTTTGCCTCTCCAGCCCAGCAGCAGAAAGCCTAGGCATAAGGGACCATCGCCGTCGACATATGGCCAAGAGCAGAAAGAAAATGGAATATCACAGAAGAAGTATTCGGCGCATTCCAGAATGGTCTTTTCGTTGGCTCGCAACAGGTCAAGGTTTTCTGTGAAAAGGAAGAAGTCCTCTTCAGCATTTTGCTTGGGAGAAGCTTTATAACCGCACGAAACAATACTCATTTTTTACCTCGCTTTAGCTGAATTTATAAAGCGCTTGCAAGCTGAGTTTTCTCAAATTAGCGCTGTTTCTAGATTAGCATAGGTTTCGATTGCGATGTTGGTGCGGGTGGGTGATGGGCGCTTCTTTGGTCTTCGCATCTTGGGGTCCTCGAATATTGCACTGAAAGAGGCGCCAAGGTGATTGATTACAGGTAGTTTACAAATTCGAAGCTTTAATTCTCAATTGAGTACTGTCCTCAAGAGTTGTGCTTTGCATTGCAGTTGGTTTCCCAGATAGAGATCTGCTGTGATATACCTTACAAATGCAATCCCAGGCAAACTCCCAGTTAATGCGTTCTTGTTCTAGCCTCACTCTTGTTCCAAAAGTATTGTCCCTTAGTGCGAGATAAAGGTTCTGTTCCTCCACCGATAACGTTCTTAGATTAGCGGCGAGAATGGGTTTCTCTTCCATGACCCAAAGGTCCCTATGCAATGTCAGCGTTTCCTCGTCCATCAGCAATGACTCCAGTTGTGGCAAATGTGATCTCGCGGAATTTAAGATGTTGAATCCGTGCGTATCGAGATCACCCCAGTAGTAGCATTTAATCTTAAGCAACCATGTCACGGCTTCGACAATTTCAACAGAGTAGCCCCGACCGAATATGGCGATAGCACCCGGAAGATCCCGAAAGCAGAGGGCGGTTTGGTCGTTTTCTACAATGAACGCTCTTCTGATAGGCAAGTTAAGTCGAGCAAATTCATCTACTGGGCAGGTTATGTCGGAAAGTCCTGAGAAGTGGTTTCTTAGCTCGCTATCTAAAACTCTAAAACGCACCAGTCGAGGAGGAACAGTTAGACCAGTAAGTTTGTATAGATTATCTTCATCTTTATCTTGGATTACTGACAGTAGTTTTGTGATGATGCCGGAGTGTCTTTCCAGCCATTTTGTGTCAACACCAGAAACTGGTATCTGTCTTGGATATAAATTGACTGGAGTTTTCTTTTCAAACCACTCCAGCAATGACGTAAGCCTTGCAATATCCGAGTCTGAATAATCTGCTAGAGCATAGAAAAAGCGTGGCAACGTGTGAAGCAAAATAGGCCATTTTTCACTTAAGTCCAGAAATCTCTGCTTGGCTCTCTCCCATCGAGAGCGCTCTCCAATCAATAGAGCAACTTGCGCCGCATCAGTGAACGAAATTTCTTGAGGTAAACTCTGAGTGCCAAGAATGTGCCAACGTTTGTCGCTCCACGAGAGAGTGCCTGTCCCTTGCCAAGAACTCCAGGCTATAATCCAATCTTTGACTGCTGAAGGGTTGGCTGCTGCTTCTTTTTCAGTGGGTGTTCCCAGTTTGATGCGCAGGGGCCAAGCATTTGAGTCAGTGCTGCTAAGCCAGCTTTGATGCTTGCTAGCATAGAGGCGCGTTAGCTTCTCTTTTACACCTTCAGGAAGTAGCAATCGCTGATTCGACATCTCGTCTCATTTCCTCAGTGAGTTTAAGGCGCTTGCCTATGTTGTCATACTCGAGTGGAAGCTGCATCGAAACGCGTCGATCACGAATATCAACAAAGGCAGCTCCGCCGATAAATGGCTCTAGGGTCATCACTGACTTTAAAGGTGTCGCAACAATCATTTGAAAACCGAACTCCTTGAAAATATTCATCGCGGCAGCCGTGAACTCGTTGTCGGCTTTGTCAAATGCTTCGTCAAGGACGATTGCTGCATATGTGGGCTTTAGTTCCTCATCTCGACTCAATTGATAATTCAGCGCGGCAGCCAAACAGGTGGTGGCAAGCTTTTGCCTTTGTCCACCAGACTTTCCTGCGCCACTTCTGTAGCTTTCAATCTCGCACCCATCCGCATCGATTTCAAGACCAACAAATTCGACATGCTCGCGCACATCCAAGACCATTTTTTTCCAATTCTTGTCCTCAGTCTCCTGACTCGATAATCGCTTAACAAGTTTGCGTAGGACGTTAAACCTACTTTCAGCCTGCTCCCGATCACCAGAGGACCACGCATGGCTTAAGGCATTGGAAATCTCCTGTCTGAACTCTCTTACCTGCTCTAAGTTGCGATCCTGGGTGTGGATACGCAAGAAAGTCTCTGGATTGAAAGGAGCCCGGCTCAGACTAAAGTTCACCATCTCCATCCGCTCATAAATCATCTTGCGACCATTGGTGATATGAGTGTTTAAGGCGGCTAAGTTTTGGTTACTCTGGTTGTGAAGTAAGTCAAAGAATTTATCTTCGTACTTTGGTAGATTATCGTTCTCAAGGCGCACTAGAAGCTGAAAGTAGTCACCAGCGCTGGCAAGTGTTTCGTCCATGTTGGCGCTTTCTGTCGACCACTCGCGTTTGAATGTTGCAAATGTAGTTTCAATCTTTTGTTTTTGTTGCGCCATTGAGGCAGTTAATTCTTTCAACTCTTCTTCGATTAGCTTGTCAACTCTGTGACCGGTTTTGTCTAGGTTATTCAAGCCGACAGTATTGGCCTCCCAGTCGAATCTGCGCTTTAGCTCCTCTCTATGTTCGCTGGCAATTTCAGCTTGTCCCCATTGCTCGAATTTCTCCGAAAGATCGGCATTGCATTTGTCCAGCGCACGCTTATGCTCACGTTCTTCGCCACTAAGTTCTGCAATGTAATCCTCTATCTCGCGGACTTTCTTCCGTTTATTTTCCATCTGTTCACCTAAACTCTGCAGATTAGAGTTAGTGCTCTCCAATAGCTTTATCTGTTCGTTCAGGTCACGAATTCTATCTATAGAAGGAGTAGCATCAATGTCCTTCCATGACAGGTTTGCTAATGTTTGCCAACGGAGTCCGTCGGCACTCAGCTTCTTGTTTTCAGACTCTATAGATTCTATTTCATTATCTTTAGCCTTTAGCTGTGCTGTTAACTGTTGCTCTTCTCCCTCGAAGATAGCCAATTTTGCTCTGTTATCGAAGCCCAGAACCCAGAAACGCTTATCGTTAATATCCCGGCGATCGTCCTTTTCGTGGCGAGCCTTGCTTGACTTAATCAAACCTTCAATTGTTACTGCCGGTCTCTCCGAAGCGCGTAGCGCTTGAGGGGATGAGACACAGTCAAAATTGAAACGCTCAATCAAGTCAGATTTGAGCCATGGGCTGCATGCATGCCCTTTGAATGTAAGTTTGCTTACAAGAGAGTTTAGCGGTGCAGTTCGATCTGTTCGACTAGTCGTTGAAGATGTTTTGTAGTAAACCAGTCGCATGCCGAGATTGGTGGAGTTGACGTAGTTGGTCAATGCGTTGTAATGACGGTCTTCGACAAGAACTGATAAAGCAAATCCGTGCAAGACACGCTCAATTGCACCGCGCCATTCTGATTCTTCCGCTCGCACCTCAAGCAGTTCACCGACAAACGGAAGTGAATCTTCATGCACGGATATCGCAGTGCAAATCTGCTTTCTCAGTCGGAGCATGTGTGAGGGAATATTGGATGGCTGTCGTCTTAACGATTCAACTTCACGGCGACACTCTGTAAGACGCTCTTCCAATGCCCGCTTCAGAGTTCGAACGTCTAGCAGCTTTTGAAGCATAGCGTCACCACGAGATTGCAGATCTGACAGGAGCCCGCGTGCTTCGGTTACCATGGCAACGAAGCTCTCTGCAGATGCCGGTGTTTCCCATCCTAAAGCCCCGCAAGCCTGTTGAACCTGCCTGAGCTTCAAGAGCTTCTCTGTTTTTGATTGTTCTGACTGAACCCTATCGTATTTTAGGCGTTCGATAAGACCTCCACCCTTTTCTTGGTGCAGCTGCTCTAGTACGGAAAGCTTTTCTTTTTCTGCAAGCTTTGCCGATTCCTTCTGTTCGATGACCGCGCGAGTCTGCTGAACCTTTAGGCTAAGCTCAGCAATTCGCTCACTAAATAATTTGCATCGTAGCTGTTCTGTGAATGCTTCGAGGTCTTGCTGCAGGCGCGACAAAGCCAGGTATTGCTCATTCAAGGTTTTGCGTTCTTCGAATAGCTCTCGCGCTGGTTTCAGCGTCTCTATTTGCAGGCGTGCCGTTATTACCGATTGGTGAGCCTGATCAAGTTCACCAAATTCCTTTACGAGGCGGTCAGCGACTTCGAAGGTATCAGGTGGATCTAGCATAAATTCACGAAGAAATAGATTAAGATCGCCAAGATTCTTTGCTGACTGCGTTTTTTGAAGAAGGCGCAAAGCCATTTCATGTTCAATACCTAACAACCTTCTAAAACGCTCAGCATGAGGTCTAAACTCATCGTTTATATGAGCCTGCCCATCAAACGCATGCTTGATCTTACGAATGTCGATGTCGATTCCATCGAGTTCCTTAAGGTCGAACTCGCGTTCGAAAATCATATAAAGTCGTTTCACATCTTGAGGATTATTGCTTGCGCCCTTGATGTATAGGAATTGTGCAATGGTAACAGTTCGTCCAAGTGTATTTCGATATGACAAAGCAAGTGCGGAGCGTGTTGTGTTTTCCCTTAGATAGCGTACTACGTATTCACCTGATTCACTGTCTTTCTGCTCAGCATAGGCACCTCTTAGGTAGCTGAGAAGATTTCTATCATTCTTTCTGGCGCGGTCTCCTTCCCTTGCTGCGGCGTTAAAGTCGTGCCACTTTGGTGGGACTAGGAGCGCGGCAATCGCATCAAGCAGTGTAGACTTTCCCGCTCCAGATGGTCCCGTAATTAGGAAACCTTTTTCCGCGATGGGCATGTCATGTAACTGAGAAAATGTTCCCCAATTTAGCACTTGAAGTCGACGCATGCGGAACTGATTTGGTGGTACTTCTATCTTTGAGTCCGAGGTTTCTTCAGTCGTCATCTTCTTCACCCAATTCTGCGCCGTAATCAGCTTCACTTTGTTTGATGTGGCATTTTTGCCGTGGTTGTCCCTCAGCCGCGGCGATATCTGAGTACAGTTTTGTGAGTGAGACTATTTCCTCTGCAGAAAAGAGTAGTTTGAGTGTTGGTGATACCTCAAATCGATCTTTACTCCCCCGAATTAACTGAAGAATGTTATTCTTCTTGCACTTCTCAACAGAGGCCTTCACGCGTTTGATGAAGCCGGCGCGGTCGGTGCTTGCCGCGCGTTCGTAAACTGATAGATGATCGATTAGTTCACTCTCCGACACAACCGCTCGTTCTCCATGTGCGTCTGCAGCGGTTAATCGTCTGCGAAGATGGAGAATTAGTACCGAATCTACGAAAGTCAGTTGAGACCGGCGTAACAAAGTCGGCACTTCGACTCCTTGACTGTCAAACTGTTTGACGAAAGCTACTTGCTGCTCGCGATCAATAACGATATCGAGAAAGAACTCGGAAAGCCTACTCTTAATGATTCGCTCATCTCTTATGAGAGCTGTCCATAGTTTTGAATGTTTCTTACCGGAGACAAATGGTCCCGCGAGCAAATGCATCATTGTTCGGCGTGTATCCAATGGTAGAGCACCAGTGTCACCAAAGAATAAAGCATTTGCACCCTCCGGTTGATCCTCATTTCCGAGCGAGTACGAATTGCAATCCATTTGGCTCAAATCTGAAGCATCGTTATCCAAGATCATTCACCGTTTCCCTTTGGAAGAAAATCATCGGTATTCTTGCCGATCGCCGTTCGCCATCAGCCCCCTCCCAAACAACCTTTTCATTCTGATCAGGGACAACAATGCCATGGCGAGTCCCAAGCGAAATATAACCAATGACAGAGCCTAAGCCTTGTAGAACTGGATAAATTCTAATTACTTCGCCAATCGATACCTGTTGCACCTGGTGATCAGAGAGACACGCGAGGATGTTACTTTTCAAAGTGCGGAAATCGATCTCGGACTGCGCGACTAATTCGCTGATCGCCTCAAGCTTGATGTCAGCCGGTGGAGCATCGGAAATCGTAGTGTCAGATAGCCCGAGAGATGGGTCATGCAGGGTCATCTGCGATAGGCTGCGGATGCGGCAGCTAGTTAGTGGTAAATCGTATTCAAGCTTCTCTGTGAGTCCTAGGACGTCTTTGAGATTGAGCGCAGCGAGTTGGGCTTCATTCAACAATTGGTTTATTCTTCGTTGCTCTAAATATTCACGACTTTGCACGAAGGCCTTGAGGCTTCGAGCGAAGTTCTGTAGAACGTCATGCACAATGCCGCCGTGTTCCAAGAGGGTTCGTGTCATACGGCGCAGAAATTGACGTTCATCGGGTGTCAGTCTCTTGAAGAACTCTCGTTCGGCAAGGGTTTCGAGGGCGTCTTCAAATACTTGATTCTGCTGAGGATCTGTCAATAGTCGCCAGAAGGCAGCGAAGGTTCGTCCGGCGTTACTCTCTCCGATGAGATCGACACCAGCAAATAGAGCTTCGAGTACGTCGCCTCGACTATCGGTCTCTTCGAGAAGCTTCTCGCGCAAGCTGCGATTCAGTATATCGAACTCATCTCTTACACGTCTGAAGTCAGCCACCAGTTCCTTCGTCAACGTGATCACTTCTCTAACCCTTTCTAGGGCTTGAAGGTCATTGAGGACGTGGATATCACCGCCTTCAACGCGTGCGATTTCTTTGTCGATGCGGTCTCGTTCTTGCAGCAGTGTTGAGATACGAGAGCTCTTATTTCTGTCTGTCTCTTCTATAAGTCTCACTAGTTGTTGAATGACCGCAGATAAACGACTTTCTGTTGCTGTCGCTCGCCTGTCGATACTACTTTCTAAGAATCTAATTGCTTGCGCTGCGGCTGCGGAAATTTCGTATTCTTCTTCTGTGGCGCCTACGGGAAAGTACCGCTCTAGGTAGCCGGCTGAGAGCCAATCGGCTACATAAGCCTGCGCGCGCTGTGGCACGTCAACGCCCGCAGCGCGAAGTTCTTCAAGCTCTCGTTCAATTCGCTCATACAGAATGGATTGCGGAACACGCCTCTCGTTGTCTAGTAAATGAGCCTGCAGCAAGGCCAAGATAATAGGAGCATTGCGAGATGCAAGCAGGCTCCAGAGAGGCTTGTCACGCAGACGTTCATAGACGGCAATTTGGCGGGCTACTTTCATAGACATACCGGGGCGATATTCGAAATATATCTTAGCAACCCCTCTTTCGTCCTGCAGCTGCGTTTTTTGATGATTCTATAAACTATTACTTATATTGTAGCGGTCTCTAATGGCGTGATTCTACAACGAGACATGGGTAACCTTGGCGCTGACGGCGCGCAGCGGAATCTGTCTCAATCAATGTTGCCAAAGAGGGGTTGTCCGCAGAAAGCTCGGTTTCTTCGCTTCGGCTGCACGTTCGATTAACCAGTCGATTGCATCCCAGCCGCCGCGTATCATAGGCCGCTGTGTCGCTGCCCACCACGGCATTGCTCCCAGAAATCGGGGTATGGCGATGATCTTGGGACGCCTTTCCGGGATTGCCTCACGCTGTCCCTCGGGAGTTAATCTAGTGAGTAATGAATCTGTCGCGTGCACGGTGCATACGTTGGACAAGCGAGCATAAATCAAGGTCATTCGCTGCAATTCCTCGCGTCTAGCTGTCGCACTACAGCTTGTCGATGTGTTGTTTGATCTTTGCTGCAATGTCAGCAAGGGACGGTTGTCCAGCATAGTAAAGAGCTTCAGTTCCCTTATACTCCCTCTCGAATTGCTTGTATTCCTCAGGGTTTTCGAAGAGGAATGCCGGATTCTTGGATATGCGCAATTCGTCTTGGCTTGGAAAGCGTTGTTTCTTTCGTAGTTCATATTGTTCGGTGCCGATGAAGCGCTGCACAGCCTCAACGTCCAGCAACGAATGAACATCGTTGTAGTGTCGGAGAAAATTGGAGGGCATTTTGCCAGAAGATCGGAATTGACGGAATTTGGTAGAGATTGTCTGCAATTTCTCAACGAATGTGTATTCGGGGTTGTAGCAGAGAACGGCAATCGCCCGGTTATCGATGACATCAACCTTATTTGTGCGAGCCGTTTCCAAAGCCCAAGATGAAATGTCCACAGAGGTGTTTGGCGCGGTGTCATCGAAGCCGACTTCAAGTAGGATACCTGGCTTTACTCCCTTAAGTTCTGCGGTCTTGGTTTCATAACTGAGGCGTATGCCACCATTTCGCAGGCGCTCATCGTCATATTCGGTGGCACGTGAAGCTGTGACATCCGCAATGTCAATTTCACCGGCGAGCCAGTCGTAAAATTTCCTGCGGGATTCAATATGAATCTCCTTATCGTGATTCTTTCCAGTTTTTACCTCCATCTCCGCAGGAGGTTCAAAGCGGATGTCTATATCTTCTGAAAACCGTTTGATGATTCCAAACCCTTTGGACAGTGAGGTGCCGCCCTTCAATTCGAATTGAAATCCTTGTTGCTTGAGCCCGTGAAGGCTGTGCATGATCCAGTAATCTTTTTCGACCAAGGTAGGCGTGATGCCATCTCTGCTCGCAATGAGATTCAGCAGAGCTGCAAAATCTGCTCTCTTATGCAAGTATTCAGACATCAAGCCACTTCTTGACCAATTGCTTTGTCGCTACAGTTCCGAAATTTGATGCTGCTTGCATTAGCTTGCGGCGGTCCAATGTCGGAGCTTTAAGCTGAGCATTACGCAAGAGATCTTCGCGCTCTTCTGCAAGTTCATCCAGATTGTTGAGTAAATCAACAATGAGGAACTCATGGGAAAGTCTGCGCGGAAATCGCGGCTTCATTCGAAAATCGAATGTCCGGTTTCCGAAAGTAAACCGTCCGTGTCGCTTGTGATTGTAGACAACGGTACGGTTGTAGAGTTGCGTGCCGCCTAGCTCAAGTGTGTTGTAGCTGGCCGGTGAAAGCAGCAAGAAATTGTCATCACGCAGAAATGCAGCAACGAGTTCTCTGTCATCTGGCGGCAACGCGCCATAGGCCGACTGTCGAGGCACGTAGTAGAGTCCTTGAGATAGCTTTTTGAGCCGGCCTGTTTCTTGTAGCTGTTTCAAATGACGGTCAACAGCATTAGAGTCCGGAGCAAGATCTTCACGCCGGTATACTCCGCCTGCTCGAAGCCGACGAGACAGAAGAGCCGCGCCAGTAGGTTTTGTCGGTGTAGCGAGGGCGTGCATAATGCCTGAATTCTCATTGAAGTTTCATGCACTCAATATAGCGTATATGCCGTGCATACGTCAAGCGTACAGCCTCGACAGTCGAATGGAACCAATAATTGGGCTGCTTATTATGGGGTAGCCAGGCAAAGCTTGCCCAGCTTTACCATTTGACCTATGCTGGATTAGGTCTATGGCATCGGTGCCTTTGTCGGAGCACCGGTCCTTGATGAAGCAAACCTATCGTGAGTTAATTCGCTGAAACCAAAAAGGTCGCAGGCCGTACGGGCATTGAAGGCAGCTCTATTATTTTGGACAATTCAACCCTTCAAGGGCTTGGCCAGCGAGAAATTGAAGCGCTCAGTCGCCACTATTACCTTGTGGGAGAGCGTTGCAGGGACTACACCCGCTCAGTGGCATGGCTCAGTGCTTAGACTTGCGGCTTAGCAATTCGGAGCAGTCAGCACAGTGTCAACTAGCAAGAGAGAGTTAGAGAAAGAGAAGCATTGGAGAAAAGTACTTTCAAGCTGACAGGCAAGTGGCCTCAGTAAGGCTCGGTTCTGCCGAGAGCGAGGTTTGAAGCTCAGTACTCTCTGCAGCTGGGTCTCTGTGATTGAGAGTCGCGACGCGGAACAACGCAATGAGTCAGTAAGAGCTGCCAGAAAGAGTCGTCTAGCGAATGAGACCAACGAGAGGCAAGAAAAGAAAACTTCAATGGAATTTGTCGAGGCAAAATGTTCCATTCGCCTCCAGCGGCTTGAGGCGCCTCAGGCTGAGACAGAAGGAATCGAGATCTCCACGCAACAAGGTCTTTTATTGAGCTTCCGGCTGCATCGAATAGCGCTTTGCTCTTCCCCGTTCTACAAGCGCTCCGATAACGCAATGCTTGTTCCCACAGGCAATCTGAAGATCTATGTTTGTAGCAGACCCACCGATATGAGAATGGGTATCTGCGGACTATCCGGTCAGGTGCGATCCTTCATGCAGGGAAATCCCCTCTCTGGCAACCTCTTCGTCTTCCGCAATCGCCGAGGTGACAGGCTTAAGATCCTTGCATGGGACGGCGATGGCTTCGTGCTTTGGTACAAGCTTCTGTCCAAGGGCACATTCAAGTTCCCGCCGCACGTCGTGGGCAATAGTATCGAGATTGATCACCCGACTCTCATGATGATTCTGGATGGCATCGATTTGCGTCATGTACGTCGCCAAAAACGATTCAAAATGTCCTCTCTGATTTAATCGAAATCTTTTCGCCTGCCTGCCTGTCCAAAAAAGGTCTCGGTAAAACTCACCGCGGCATCATCTGGTCCATGCTCGGCGATAGCTCTAATCCCTACACCATCTACGATTTCTCTGAAACGGAACACGCCATGTACCCGGAGAAAATTCTCAAAGGCTTCAAGGGCGTTCATCTCTCTGACGGCACAAACAAATTCAACGGGATAATCGCAGCTGGTGCTACTTCTGCCAATTGCTGGGCTCATGTACACTGCCGCTTCGAAGAAGCCTGGCTCGACGACAAGACAACTGTCGAATTTCCCATGGGCGTAATCAAAAGTCTCTTTTATATCGAGCGTGTGGCGAAGAACCTCACTGAAGAACAGCGCAAAGACATGCGACTCCGACTGGCAAAATTGCGAAAGGCTGAATATCAACTCCTTCGAATATTTCAAAGATGTTCTCACTCGCTTCCCGAATGCGAACATGCGAGACCTCGATGACTTCCTTCCTGATCGATGGCTCGCTCTTAGACAGACTAAGCACCAGTAACTTTTCTCTCCTTCAAGCAAAAACTGCGCTCTCAATAATCTCTTGCTCGCGCGCCCGTTTCTAGGGTGTACTTTGTGCAACGGTTTCGCCTAAAGAGCTTCAGAGTTTGATGCATGGCGAAAAGTTTGGGAATGGAAACACTGGTCCTATGGCAAAAGTTTTGATTTTAGAGGTTTAATAGTGACTCGCTTATTCGAAATTTACGAGGTGAGTGTCGACACCCAGAACTAGGCAGAATTTAGATTCTATTATCGGACTGCTTTTCTTTCGGAATCCCGACAAATTGTCGGGAGAAGTGTCGCAATTAGAGAATCGGGCTCCCGAACTCCAAATTTCCCGACACGGCTGCCAAGCGTCCGGCGCCGCTATCCGTCTACAGCGCCCTTATTAAAGGAAAGTGCGGTATCCTTTAATAAGGACTCTCGTTATTAAAGGCACCTTTAATAAGACATGGAAATTGACCGGAAAGCTAGACTGGGAGAAAGAGTACGCTGTTCAGCAAACAGCGAGGAACCCTACTGGGCTTTGGTCCCACGCCCGCTGCCGCCGCCAGGGCTTCAACTCGACGACCTTCAGGGGCTGGTCGAGAAGGCGAGCCAATCACTCGGACGCTTAGACGGTCTTGCTACTGTTCTTCCGGATACGCAACTGTTTCTCTACATGTACGTACGCAAGGAAGCGGTATTGTCGTCTCAGATCGAGGGAACGCAATCCTCTCTGTCAGACCTGCTTCTCTATGAAAGCGAAGAGGCTCCTGGCGTGCCATTGGACGATGTTCAAGAAGTCTCAAATTACGTAGCCGCCATGAATCATGGACTGAAGCGGCTAAGAGAAGGTTTCCCCATGTCCATGAGATTGATACGGGAGATTCACGAGGTGCTTATGACCGGTGCTCGTGGTGGCACCAAAGCACCAGGCGAATTTCGCCATAGTCAAAATTGGGTCGGTGGAACTAGACCGGGCAATGCCATTTATGTGCCGCCTCCGCCAGATCGCGTTGTTGAATGCATGAGTGACTTGGAGAAGTACTTGCACAAAAAAGAAGACAAGCTGCCGCTACTAATTAGAGCAGCGCTTGTTCATCATCAGTTTGAAACCATTCACCCGTTCTTGGACGGTAATGGCCGGCTCGGTCGTCTTCTTATCACCCTAATGCTTTGCACCGAGGGTGTTCTCTCCGAACCAATTCTGTATCTCAGCTTGTATTTTAAGACGCACCGCAAGGAATACTATGCACATCTTCAGCATGTTCGCGAGACCGGAGATTGGGAAAGTTGGCTCAAGTTCTTTCTTGTTGGTGTCAGCGATATAGCGATACAAGCCACTGGCGCTGCCCGTGAAATTCTTGCTCTCATTCAGACTGACCGCGAGAGGATCGCTGATGTCGGACGGAGCGCCGGATCAGCCCTTCAGGTGCATAGATATCTTGAGAGAAAGCCACTGGCAGTGATACCGGAAATGGTGAAAGCGCTCGGACTGACTACGCCAACTGTTACCGCCGCTCTTCAAAATCTGGAGCGAATTGGAATTGTAAGGGAGGTTACTGGCAGACTGAGAGGCCGAGTTTTTGTGTACGCCGCATACCTCAAAATACTGGAGCGAGGAACAGAGCCACGTCCAGGAGGACGATAGGCGATTCGACCAACGCGGAAGGACTGCTTGAACTGGGTGGTTCGGCAAGGACGAAACGAACGGTTAATCCTGTCTTATTTTCGTGTCCTTATGGGACGCGAAACCATTGCAGTGGCAAACCGCGAAACTTACTCCAACAAGGCTAGTCCTTTTGTTGCCATAATATGAGCGTGTTTAGTCAAGCGGAGTAAAAAACGTAGTATTGTAAATGGCATGATAGGGCGAAGAAGTCCTTGCGGCAATATTGAGATGATGATGACGCTGGTATACAACTATGCATTACCTGCAATGGAATGAACGAATCGCAAAACATTTTTTCAATAAACAAAGATCAGGTATGCCCGTATATCTAGCCGTATCGAGACAGCTGATTGAGCAGCTGGGTGGAGAAGAGGGCGATTTTAAGGACTTCATTCTGGCGCTTAAATCTGGTCCTTCCTGGGCTTCAGGCAGTATGACGGTTTGTGATAAGGCCCTAAAAGCATGGAACGGATGGAGAGAACGACGGCTTGAGTTTCCACCGTCGATAGGCTATCTGAGTCTGTTCGTCATCGCGGTGGAGGAGGAGTCTCCTGAGCGTGGACCTCTTGCATACTACTACCATCTCCGTAAGGTCCTGGGAGAACCCGCTGAAGTAAATAGGCCTTATCCAAGGTTCGATAGAATGATCGAACTTTGGGATGATCTTGAACGCTGGTCTAGAGTGGATAGGAACGGTGATTTAGGCTTATTTAAGTACAGTTTCGCTGGCAATCATATTCATGTTGGAATTCCTCGCGAACAATATCTAGCAGCAGCAGTGATGTCTGATCTCTACCGACAGTGTCCTCACTGCGGAGAGGTGAAGCCTCTAGACCGTGACTTCGGGCGAAGAACCATGAATGGAAAGCGGGTGCCACAGAGCTGGTGCCGTTCCTGCCGTGCAGTGAGTTGGAAAAAATTCACCGGCAACAATCATGAAGATAGCAGTTTTGAAAACACTAGAGTGAACCTAGTCCAAAGATCGCTTGAGCGGGCGTTAAGGCTGGTGCCTCGTCTTCGGTTCCTTCCAGGACAGCGTAGCTCAGTTACTCTTGTTGCCAGAAGATATGAAAGAATGCCCAGGGAATTATCCATCTCTCTTAGCGATGGAATGGCATATAACATTAGGAGAATCCACCCCTGTTGGTATTCCGATATCCGTCCGGACTACCTAGGGAATTTGTTGAAATTTGGAGGGACTGGCTTTTCCGAGGACGAGGACATTGAATATAGATGGAGATTACGTGGTCGAAAAATCATAGTTCTAAAGTCCGGAGAACAGATCAGCGGATTCATTCAAAACTTCGGACGATTAGAGATCGGCCAAACTTACAGCGTTCTTTGTTGTGACGAGGCATCTGCGGAAATCGAAGCTGCTTTGCAGATAATAGGCGCTAAGCCGAAGGACATTTATTCCAGTAACGATGGAATACCAGAGGGGTTCGTTTGCTATAAAGGCGTAGTACCAACTGTAGTTCCAGGGGAAGAGTTCACAGGCGAGCTTGAGGTGTTTAACGTCGCCCCGATAGTTGAGATTTCATTTTCGTCTGGAGTGAGACTCGGTAATGGAGTGTGGCTTCATGGTTACCCCCCGGAAATCCGAATTCATCCTCCGCTCGAAAACGGTGTGACTATAGACGAGACTGCGGTAATAACCGATAGTTCAGGAAGTTTTTCATCAGCTTTTGCATACAGCCCCGGAAAACATATTGTAAGATTCGGGCGAATTAGCAAACGTTACGAGATTGTCGAACCGGACTGCAATTGGAAGCCCTGGATTTGCCACAGAGTTCAAAACGGTAATTCGGAGTATGTAATCTGCGGTAGCTCGCTATGGACAGTCGATGAGTTGGGGGAGTTGCATGCAATTACAGGAATTTTTCCAACCAATAGATTACTTTTAGGAAGACGGCCTGGTGACATATTCATTGAGCGAGATAGCGGAAATCAAAGCAAGCCTTTGAACATTTCATTCGAGCCAGTGTGGTCTATTCCGGATGATCCAATCCATTGCGACAAGAGAGTATCAGCAATCGAGCTGCTAGAGCCAAAATCGGTACAAGTGGAAGGCAATTTGGTTCGGAGCAAGATGGTGCTTCGATGGATCCAGGCAATAATGGATGCATCACGCAAGGGTCTGATTGTTAGCGGGGAAGGGGGGCGGGAAGAGTTGTGGCTTTCCTATAAGAAACTCGCTCGACGACTATGGAAGAGTTTAAAAAATGGACGGAAATGAACTACTACTTGCACTATCCGCAATGAAGCGCGGTTCTTGGTATCAGTTTCGGCAATTTGTGAATGCCTCAGATTTAAATTGTCGGGGTAACAGGCCAACAGAGTCCACGGAAGACTCAGGTGATGATTCATCTGTCTATCGTGCACTGCGTTCTAACTTGCAGCGTCTATCTCATGTTGAATTCTTTGAGTCTGGTTGCGAGCGAGGATGGCGTGTCACACCGCCAGTGATAGCTGTGCATGAGCATAATGGAGAATCAAGAGCCATCTTAACAGGAGCTAGAGCAGACGCTCTAATTTACCAGCTTCTTGATTGCTCGTTTGGAGCTAATATTGAACTCGCTGCATTTAAGAACTGTCCAGACCGAATTCTTATTCGTGGTATCGATAGCGATGTGATTGAGAGCGAATGCAAAGACTTAGGGTTTCGAATTCAAAGGGTCGCACCAGAGTCGTTACTTAGAGCACTCCCCCGATTATCGAGGTTAACGTTTAGGGAGAGGGGAGCTGCAATTCCCTTTGGCCAGGATTGGAAAATCGAGCGCCTTAACTATGTTAGTCATAGATGGGAGCCTAGCGAGTCCATCTATGCGGATCTTACTGGTGCTCAACTGTATCGATTTTCAGGTTTGTACGAAACTCTGCTCTATGCAGTCAGAAATAGACAAGCCGTTCTGATGGAAGATCAAGCCACAGCAAAGTATCAGATTCTATCTGCAAATTCAGTATCCGTTCTTGACTACCGCAAGGATAACAACATTTTGGCGGTCCCAAGAATTTATCGCCCGCCCTTGCTTGTGGAGCGTGCGTTGCTTTTGTATTCGGGAGAACCACCCGGATATCAAGAGGGTGCGGGTTTGTTGGAGTATTACCACATTCCCATTGAAGGTGCGAAAATGTTGTCAATTATTCTCGAGCAGGAACTAGTAATTTCGTGACGTACCCAAACGCAATTTTCAATTCGCTAAGAGATGTTTACCTCCGATATCTAGATAGTCCGTTTGAATTGCGGTACGAGGATCTGAAGTCCGAGCGTCGAGTCTTACTAGACTCCGATAAACGTTTATACAGGGACCCAATAATCGAGCCGGTGCCAGCATATGTTTCGCATGAGACGTTTGAGCAGATGGCAAGACGAGAGTTGGATGGTTGGAGTTCCCAACAAATAGATAGGCTTATAGGCTTCGTAACCGCGGGACTTTTTCCTGCCGAACGCCTTATGTACGAGCACCAGACGGAAGCATTCGTTAATTGCATAAAGCGAAGTAAGGATGTCATCGTTACAACTGGAACAGGCTCAGGAAAGACTGAATCATTTTTTCTGCCCATAGTGTCGTCGTTAGTTAAGGAGTCTCAGAGTTGGTCAGCGCCGAGTGCAAAAAGTCCAGCATGGGACTGGTGGAGTGAGAGGCATTCAAGTCTTAGAGGCGGTAGAAGATCTTTCGCTCCACGCATAAGCCAGCGAAGCCATGAAACTAGATCTGCCGGCGTAAGAGCGCTCATACTGTATCCTCTCAACGCTCTAGTTGAGGATCAAGTAGCGCGATTGAGAGATGCGCTTGATAGCGCAGAAGCCAGGAGTTGGTACCAGAACCGAAACAACGGGAATCCATTTTACTTTGGTCGATACACCGGACGAACTCCAATCTCGGGTGCGATTACAGGCTCAAATAGGAGCAAGCTGCGCGAGGAGCTGCAGAGCATAGACAGAGATGCGTCTCGCGTTGCCGGTACCGACGCTTCCCGATTCTTTCAGCGACTGGATGGAGCCGAGATGTGGTCCCGTTGGGATATGCAAGAGAAGCCTCCGGACATTCTAATCACAAACTACTCAATGCTGAATATCATGTTAATGCGAGACTTTGAGCGGAGTATTTTCGAGACGACAAAAAACTGGCTTTCCGAATCCAGAGAGAATGTCTTTTATTTGGTTGTTGATGAGCTGCACTCCTACAGAGGGACCCCTGGCACTGAGGTCGCTTACCTACTTAGGCTGCTATTCTCGCGCCTCGGTCTGTCACTTAATTCCGACAAGCTGCGGATTGTGGCTTCAAGCGCTTCGCTTGAGGACGACACAAAAGGAAGAGAATACCTAGAAGGATTCTTTGGAAGGTCTGCTGATCGGTTCACCGTGCTAACGGGCTCGAAGGTTCCGATTGACTGCAGCAAGGTATCAGCAATATCGCAGTTCGGTAGCGAGTTGCATGATCTTTCGAAGACCTTATCCTCTCCGTCGGGTGATGTTGATGAGGCTATCAACAGATTGGCTAAACGTGTTGGTAGTACCTTCCCAGCATATGCGACTCAGCAGCAATCACTGTTCGATTTGCTAAAGGCAATTGGTGCCGCTGATGCCGTGCGGAGCGCGTGTTCTATAGATGGACAAGGCAATGACATCATGCCTTTGACACTAAAGGAATTGGGTAAATCTCTATTTCCGGAAGAATCAGTTCAAATTCAAGAGTCCTGGGTTGAGTCGCTTTTGGTTTGCCTCGGGAATGCGCATGATGAGCGGGCCGGAGCATTATGTCCTATCCGAGTACACATGTTCTTTCGGAATCTCCAGGGACTCTGGGCTTGCACGAACCCGAATTGTTCAGCGTTAGACAGAAAGGTAGATCGAAGTCGTATCGGCAAACTTCATTTTGTGCCCACTCCATTATGTTCTTGCGGCTCTAGAGTACTAGAGCTTCTCTATTGCGAGCCGTGCGGCGAAACCTTCCTCGGCGGATACAGAAGAGAAGATCCTGATAATCCAGAGGAGTGGATTCTCAGTCCAGATCATCCAGACCTTGAATCCTCCCCGGAACTCGCATCCCTTGACCGCAATTATTTGTCTTATTGTGTTTACTGGCCTACAACATTAGTGCCGCAAGATGCAAGTTGGAATCTAAATGGTGTCAGTCGCGAGTGGAGAGAAGCAACATTCATTCCTGCTGAGGCGAGAGTTGCTTTGGCTGGAACAGATGGCTATCTGTATTACATTAGGGATATGCATAGCGAACCTCGCCCAGATCTAGCTGACGAATCTAATACGGCATATCCATCAAAATGTCCAAGATGCGATGCGGACTGGCATCGAAGAGACATTGGTTCTCCGATTCGAACGCTGCGAACAGGCTTTCAGAAGGTCGCTCAGCTCCTGACTGATGGGCTCTTGCGGGAGATAGCGCCAGCCGGATCAGGAAACGAGAAGAAGGTAGTGGTTTTTTCGGACAGCCGTCAGGATGCGGCAAAATTATCTGCTGGCATGCGATTCTCACACTATCGAGATGTGTTGCGTCAGCTGATATGCGAATCTCTTGAAAGCGAGGCGAATGGAGCTATTGCATTTCACAAGCGTCTAAAGGGGCATAAGCTAACTTCGGCTGAAACAACTGCCGCAGAAGCATTCGAATTAAGCAATCAGCATGATGCAATGGTCTTGGCGCTTGCAGAAACACCATCGATGGCGAACTCGAAAACACCAAGCGGTAGCACCTATGCGGCAGAGGCGGAACTCATAATTCAGCGAGCCGTCTCTGGAACCATCGCGGTCGTGCGTCTATCCAATACCGCGGCCAAGAAACTTTTGGATTTGGGTATCAATCCCGCCGGATTCGCTCAAGAAGTGATGTGGTCAGACCCTGATACTCGTAGGCGCTCGTGGAAAGACCTATACAACTGGTCAAGCTCCGGGGCGTCTGTAAAGTCGGACGCAGATTTAGATTCAGCGCAACGGCGGCACCTTCAAAGAATTGAGGCGACAAGTGCCGATGAATTAATGTCGATAATATTTGCATCGGGACGGCGCTCTCTAGAGTCACTCGGCATAGCTTATGCCACATGTGCCGGGGATCAGTGCGATGATGTGCTTGTTAGGCAGACAGCAGACGGTGTGATTCGTTTGCTCGGCGAACGAAGACTAATTGATACTCGTGGGGCGAGTAGCAGAGTAAATACTCCACCCTACGTAGAAAGATATGTTCTTGCGGTTGCGAGTAAGAATAAGCGCCAACCTCCATCTGTATTTCGGTCCGCGGTCATTACACACCTGACTAACAGTGGCGCTTTATTACAAAACGTTCTGCAAAGTCAGCAACTTTATGTATCCACAGCTAGTGAAGGCGTATTCGAGTGTGAGGATTGCCGCAGAAAGCATTTACACGAGGCAGGCGGGGTTTGTACCGACTGTCAGGGAAACCTATCATACAAACCAAAAACGGAAATTTCTGGTGAAGCCGCGGATTACTATGCGTATTTGGCAAGGGCATCTGGTCCAGCATTTAGATTGAATTGTGAAGAACTCACAGGACAAACTAATAGTTCCGATGCCAGGAAACGGCAGCGATTGTTCCAAAATATTTGCTTGCCGGTCGTTGAGAATCAGCTGCTTGACACCGTTGATCTCCTTAGTGTCACAACAACAATGGAGGCTGGAGTCGATATTGGTTCGCTGCTCGCGGTGATGATGGCAAACATGCCTCCGATGCGTTTCAATTATCAGCAAAGAGTAGGTCGGGCTGGACGACGCAAGTCAAGCCTTTCGGTTGCTTTGACATTGTGTCGCGGACGCAGTCATGACGATCATTATTTTTTGCGCCCAGAGCGCATAACATGCGAAAAACCACCGCAGCCATACGTCGATGTGCGGAGGGAAGAAATTCTCAAACGAATGCTGTGCAAAGAAGTTCTTAGGCGTTCATTTAGTGAATCTGGTCTCTTCCAGGGGGAGGGCGGAGACAACGTCCATGGCGAGTTTGGCGATGCAGCTGATTGGCTGTCACTGGCACCTCCTGGCGTGCGCGCGGCATCGGCTAAATGTACGGTTGCTGACGTGATTGAGCGGTGGATTGCGAATCACGGGTCAGACATAGAAGAAATAGTAGATATACTGCTAACTCAGACGGATCCTACCCTGCAGGAGAAGAGAGATTCTCTCATTGGCTATGTTTTCCATGACCTTATTCGTCATGTTACTTCGATAGCGAAGGATCGACGTATGGGACAGACCTCGCTTAGCGATCGGTTAGCCAATCGCGGTATCCTACCAATGTTCGGTCTACCTACGAGGGTGAGATATCTGTTTCATAGACGACCGCAATCCGTTCGCCCTTGGCCTCCCGACGAGGTGGTTGATCGAGATCTGGACGTCGCAATAAGTCAGTTTGCTCCTGGGTCTGAGACCGTCAAAGATGGACTTATTCACACATCAGTTGGTGTTGTCGACTTCAGACCCGTCGGCAATATCGTTGTCCAGGAACCTGATCCGCTAGGACAACCCATAGACGTTGGAATTTGTAAATCTTGCAGCTCCGTAGATCTTTCTGATGATCCGGCGGAGCGATGTCCGGTTTGTGACTCTGACGGGCACAGTCAGCATCCGTACGAAATTGTTCCGATTTCAGAGCCAAAGGGCTTTTGCACATGGTTTGGGCAAGGTACCCGAGATTTTGATGGCGTTTTTGAATGGGCCGCTCGGGCATCACGAACGAAGACAGGTATAAACGTTCAACCGTTGCGCACAGTCGCGAATTTTGACATATGGTCTGGCAAAGAGACTGTATGTGTCATAAATGACAATGATGGCAATTATTTCAATTTCGAGCGCGTGGACGGAGCCAACAGTAACACTTGGGCGACACGCACTGCGCTCAGACAAATTGGAGTTCAAGCACGATTCACCGGTAACCCGGATCGCCGCGCCCTTGCATCAATCAAGCCGACGGATCTTTTGCTATTTTCTCTTCATGAAATTCCTGTAGGACTGAATCTGTCACCACTTTCGGTTGAAGGTAAAGCCGCTCTGTATTCGCTTGGATTCCTGATGCGCAGTGCTGCCGCTGACTTGCTAGACATCGATGAGAGAGAGCTAAAAGTGGGACTTCGCGGAATGAGAGTGAGTAACGGCGAAATCAAAGGCGAGGTATTTCTTTCGGATAATTTGGAAAACGGAGCCGGCTACTGTTCTGTTTTAGGTTCCGGCAACTACATGCACGAACTGCTGAAGTTTGTACTGGACGAAGGGCATGGAAAATTCATCAGTCCGTTGAAGGCAAGTGAGCACGCTAGCGAATGTAAAACCTCCTGCTACGATTGCCTGCGGGATTACGGAAATATGGCTTATCACAATCTTCTAGATTGGCGATTGGCATTAGATTTAGTCAGACTGGCGCTTGCCCCTACGGCTGAAATAGGTTTTGGCGTTGATTACTGGGATTTTGCTGATGATGTAGTTGAGACGTATCTAAGTGCTCTGCCTGGTTGGAAATTCTCTAAATTCGCAGGCATTCCGGGAGGGGTGCGCGACTCTAAAGTCGAGCTGATTGTTCATCCCCTGTATCAAACGCACCCAGACTACATAGGCGCTGCCTTATCTGAAGCTTTTGTAGAAGCCAGAGACAAGGAATTGTCAATTAAGTGTCGCTCAATTTTCGAGTTACTGCGGAGACCATTTTAATGCTAACGCTTCCATCAATAGAGGCGTCTAGCCCATCTACAAATGAGCTACTGCGAGCATGCCAATTAAAGGCAGGATTCAGCAGAGTTAGAGAGACCAATGAATTTGTTCTTGCACATCCTAAAAGCTGGATGGGAGCCATTATTCACGAGATAATTTATGATGCTTCTAAAGCGCCTATTGATGTTGAATTAGCCTGGTCAACAAGGATCAGGTATCAGGTCGAACGAGCAAAGCAACACCCGCTGAACCAGAGATTCGCGGATGCTGAACGATGGCCTGGATATCACCTGCTATATTCAGGATTACGTTATTTCGTTCGCAAATACGAGCCTACCTGCACCAGTCGTGGAACTAGCAACTCGTCAGGTTCGAGGGAGTTAGAGCTTAGATGTTATGACAATAAGCTGAAGGGGCGACCGGATTATTTTGATTCAGAACAACTGGTCGATTACAAGACAGGCGTAATCACTGATGAACAAAGCGCCATAGCCAAGGAATCCTACTCTCGCCAGCTGAAACTTTATGCAGCGATGGTGCACGCGGTGAAGGGTTATTGGGTCAAGAAGGCTGTTCTGCTGCCCGTGTCCGGACAATCGGTAGTCATTGACATTGAACCTGAGGAATGTGATGCCGAAGCTGCAGCTGCTGTTGAAAGATTGAACGATTACAATAATGCTATTGGTAATGGAGCTGTGAAAGCCAATCCATCAATCACTGAATGCGCTCGTTGCAGTTACCAGATTATTTGTCCGGCTTTTTGGAAGAACGTAAATGAGAGTTGGTCCGATAGTTTAGAAGTTCAAAGCATTGAGGGGACGGTCACGAGAAAACCATTTCCGATTAGGAGTACGAGCGATTTCACACTATCAATCTCAGGCAGCGGCACGGTAGCAACAGATGACTATACCGTTAGACTTGGTCGGACGCAACTAAGCTCGGCAGAACCACTTGAAGCTGGCATGGCGGTGCGCATCAGCGGCTTGAAGAAAACTTCATCGGGGAATGCGCTATCTGGCTCTCTTAGAACGGTAATTTGGCGTTTGGACCAAATACCGGAAGTAGACTTGTGGCGATTCGACAACTAGTATTGAGGAACGCAATTCTAGTTGTCGTTATTCACAAATTGCCGAGAAATCACAGGGGCTCGGAAACGGCTGACTCAATTTTGATCTCAGTATGCGCTACTATTGAGAGACGAATTCCAGAGGCAATGCCGCGAGCTAAAGGCGGTGGAACAGCATTCGAAATTTGCTCAACCTGCTGTGACAAATTTCCGTTGAGTTGGAAGTACTCGGGAAATCCCTGAATAAGCATTGCCTCATAGATACTTAATCGCCGATGTCCGTTCGGATGAACATGGATCTCCCGGTTGCCAAACGCAATAGTTGGACTTGGTTCGTCCCACGTGAGGCGCTTGAAGCTTCGTGTGTTTTTAGTCATCGCATCAGGATTGCTAAATCTTGCTGACTTTGGCTTCATCGTCCAATGGTTTGGATGTTCAGGTATATCATCCTTCGCAAGCTTTGGAGCGAAGAATGCAGGTGCACAGAGACCGTAAATAGCCTCTCGCACCGTGCGTTTGCCTTTTTGTCTGCGAACGACAACGGTCGGATAATCTCGATCTTTACGCATTCCTATCAGAACAACTCGTCTGCGCATTTGCGGAACCCCAAAATCTAGGGCGCACAGTTCGTTGTCATCGACACGAAATCCTAGCCGCTTAAGCCCATCCTTTACGGAGAAGAAAGTTTTAGCGTGTTTACAGTCCCTAATACCGAGAACGTTCTCGAGAACAACAAATTCAACAGAATACTCACTTTGCAGTGCTTTTATGATTTTCAAATACAGTTTCGGGAGCTTGTTTCTTGGATCGTCAGCTGTTGCACGAGTGTTTGCGCGCGAGAAGCCTTGACACGGGGGGCCACCAATAACGCCAATGCTTGACTGTTTTGGAATGTATTTTCTTACTTGTTCTAGTACTCCTGTAGGACCGAGCGCATTTAGGTCGGCTGCAATGGCTGCAGAGGATGGAAAATTATCCAAGTGAGTCTCTATGGCTGCTGCAGATATGTCAACAGCTAATGGAATCTGAAATCCTTCCTCAACAAATCCGAGATCAAGTCCGCCGGCACCACAAAACAAGCTCACTATCTTCGGTAAAGAGCTCGTTTGAGTATGTGGGTTAGCAGTTGAGACTTTCATTTCAATTTTGTCCCAGGCGAATTCTGATAGTTGATGATTATAAGGGTAATAGAAACATGCAACGCATGGTTTCGGAGCTTATCGTTAATTCAAAACCGACGAAGATGTGCGATAGGCGTCATAATGTCTATGTTGATTATATAAGCTCGCTTTGGCAAGTAAAATCATCGTCAACAGAGTGCAGAACCCGAAGCTTGCCAAGAGAAGCGATCGCTTAAACACAGCAGCTTTGGCCTGAGTCACTAAGCTGCACATCGCGCAGCCGACCCAACAGTACCCGATCAAGCTTAAAAACGTCACCCCAATAAGCAGGGCACAATTCCAGCGGAGCATTTCGTCTTTGTTGAGAGATTGCTCCTTCAGAGAATTTTCTGCGAGCTGTTGCTTTTCAGTTGCGCGCTTGGCGGCAGAGGCGGCTCGACGAGCCGCCTCCTCTTCTGCTGCCTAGCGCTCACGCTCTTCAGAGCGCTTTCGCGCGACTTGTTCTTCGTTCCTTTTTCTCTCGGCGTCACTTTGTCCCGCATTCGAACCGGTGGTTGGTCCAGATGACGAGCGAGAGCCGGATTTCTGATTGTCGCGAGCAGATCCAGAATCGCCTGCCGCGGAGTTGCCGTTTGCGTTGCTGCCGTTTCTGCCGGTGCTACCGCTGCCACCAGCACCGTTGGCATGATTCGGCGGCGGGCCGGCCGCCGCTGGTTGGCAGCGGCAGCTCGGTCCAGATTGGTGTTTAGACTCAAAGTGTTTCTTGAGTTTCTCGAAATTTTGGTTGATTTTCTTGAGTTCTTCCTCTGCTTCTTTCTTTGCGTCTGGCTTGGTCATCCGGTCGGGGTGCCATGCGAGCGCAAGTATTCGATAACGGCGTTTGATGGTGTCAAACCCAGTGCCAGGTTCAAGCCCGAGGATGTTATAGGCCTTATGTATTTCGTTCATTGGAATATTGCCTTCTGGACGTCGCCGAACATTGCAAGCAGAGCCAGAGCGCTTGCTGCGATTAGCCACCATGGTGGCGCCGGAAGTTTTGATGAGACTGGGTCTTCGGCTTGCAGTCCTGGACCGATGCGACTCTCAATAGAGGCAATCATCCCGACTATGATCGGAGCGCATGCGTAGAATTGCAGCCCTTCAATCTTTGGAGTGAAGTCCATTTTCACAACCGCTGTGCCTGCGCCACTATCTCGAATTGAAATTTCAAGCCCGATGTATCTCTGTCGCCTCTCCCGGCGCGTGTGAATCTGTCCTCTTGAGTCGATGTCGTGATGCACCTCTTCATCGACAAATCTTAGATCTGCGGTTATTCGTCCGCTAATAGTGTCTGCGCTGGCAATATGCCACTTGTCGCCGAAGTTATACGATATGTCTGCAAGTAGATCCCGAATGGTGGCAAAGGCTTGTTTTACGGGAACCTGATACTCTGTCGCTGCGGGGTGCAAGAAGTTATGTCTTTGAACCCGAGCCTTATGAATCAGCGGCCATGCCGCCCAGATTCCTGCCAGAAGTCCGGGAAAACTGCCCGCTTCATTGTTGTGAAGCACATTCTGTCCGAGGAACGCTGCCGTGAACAGGAAAACAAATATACCTACCGCTATTCCCGCTGCCATTATTTCTCTGCCCTATCACTGTTTTCCAGGTCAAAACCGATGCCATAATCATCGATGTTGCAGGCTTTACACCAGCGGTGCGTGGCGGCGTTGATGATTTCATCTGTTCGCTGGAAGTGAATTAGTTCTTCCCCAGCCGCTAGCACGTCCGGGTGTCCAGCGCCAAGTCGCCGTATCCGGTAGACGATTCTGCGTTTGAGCATATCCTCGGCTTCAACGGCAAGCAGTACCTTCCTGAAGAACGCTGCTGTCTCAAGGCAGACCATCGCGCAATTGAGCAAGTGTCCCTCTTTCTCGAAGAGGGCAATCGACTTCTTGTAAGCGCTTTCTGCCTCGTATGGTTCATTGAGCCTTGCATAAAGATCACCGATACACGCCATCGCCCATGCAGCCTCAAAGCGCTCTTTTGGGTCTTGGCTTTTGTGGAGGCATTTATAAACTTCACCGAATCTGGTGAGTACAATATTCAATTCCTTCTTGGTTGAGGCTACTGAATGCATTCTCTGCAATAGAAGTACTGTGTCTGGATGCATATTGAAGTTTCTCCTTTTAGGGGTGGTTAGTCGCCATAGTCAGGCGGAGCGATGTCTGCGCTTTGACCATGGGTTCGACAGTTGTCGGAATGTTGCTCTGGATTACCTGTGGTGCCTTTATTGTTCTGGTCTCTTCGGTAGTCACCTCGCCTTTCGGAAGTGTTTTTGTTGTTGCCGTGTTCAGAGTTCGGTTGAATGGAGCGATCATCGTTTTGCGATGCTCGCGAACCAGCATTGATGGCGTTGTCTTCGGCAGAGGCGCGGGGCGGTTCGCCTGGGTACCTGGTGCTGGCTTGGTGCTTCTTCGATTTCTTAGACTTCCAGGTATCTCTTCTCTCGAAAGGCTCTTCTTCTGCCGTACTGGTAGGCTCGCTCGCTGTGCGCCCGCGTCTGCGAATGAACTCGCTCACAGCATGCCTGGGTCTTTCGGGCGGGTCGTATGCAAGCGCTTGTTCGTAAGCAGTCGGCGAGGTGAAAGGAAGTTTTAGCGGGCTGGTGTCCGGTGCGAAGACGATGACTTCGTTTTTCAGTCCGATTAGCTCATCCGGCGTTATCAGTGCCCGCCCCTGAATCATTTCTTGCACCCTGCCGTTGTCGCTTACTGTCGCCTCCTCGATAGTGGTGCGTCCGATTGCTTCACTGAGTTCTCGCGCCTCGGTAAAGGTTTTCTGCTTGAAGTACACCTGTGTTGCAGGCATATCGATGATTATTTGCGCCTCCTTTCGGCTGTAGACTTGCTCTAGCTGGAAGTGGTTTTGGAAGCCGAGAACCAGCCCGACCTTGTTCTTGCGGATGATAGACAAAGTGTCGCCGATGCCCGAAATTTTGCCGAAGTTGGTGAATTCATCTAGAAGCATCGTCACTGGATATTTCATTTGCTCTCGCGTCTCCAGGATGTGATCGAGGAGAAAGTTGACCATGAGTGACCCGATTAACTTGCTGTCTCGGCTTCGGCTGGGTACCGCCAGGTAAAACGTAAATAGTTCATTTTTCATATCATCGAGCTCGATATCGGTGGTTTCAGTCAGTGCCACCATTTGATCGGTCATCCACGGATTCAGTTTTGTGATGAGTCCGGAGAAGACTCCGTATCGAAAGTCAGTTTCGCCGCTCAGGCGCAGCCAACCTTCGAATTCCATCTGTGCGACTTCAGATGGGCTAGTCGCTAGAACCCGGGCTAGGCGGTCCGGTCCCTTAAGTAACAGCCATCGCAGAGCTCCGAAGTGTCCGTATTCAGGAGCGCTAGCGGCTGCATGCAATATGAGCGGCACAAGCAAAAGCTTTTCTGAGCGGATCCAAGTCTGCTCGTGTCTGGCTTCGCTTGGCTCTCCGTTCAGAATCACCAGGTCGGCTAACTTTTCTGCTAGCTGTGCTTTTAGCTCTTCCGGCGCTCGTCTTATTCGGTCAATCGGATTGATTCTGTGCGAAGTCATGTCCGAGGCGTTGAAGCAGTAGATTTTGTGTCCTGCAAGTTTGCGCCAGCCGGAAGTCAGTTTGTAGAGTTCGCCTGCTTCGTACCCCGGAGTCGCTTCGGTAACAACCATGCTGGTGCCAAGGCGCTCGATGAGCTGTGGGATGAAGAAACCGCGCGATTTGCCAACCCCAGTTCTGCCGCACACTAGTGCGTGCGCATGGGTCCAGAGTTCTGGCACTTGAATATATTTGTTATCGCTCGTTCTTCCGATGATTAGTCTTTTGGGATCAGCTTTTGGCTGGATATAGCCAGCTGTCCTCAAGTCATCGATGGTGCCCCACCTGGCAGCGCCATAAATGGTGCTCTTCTCTCTCCTGCGCTTTGCCTCCACTACTCGGCCAGCGTCGTTCTGCATTTCCAGTAGGATCTGGTCGCATCGTTTCAGACAATCGCTCTGTGTTCCTGCTCCCTTCTTTTCATCGATTTCTATTGTTACTAGCATGTCACCTTCAGAGGTGCTCCTCCAGCGCACCACTACTCGGTACTCATGCCGCCGCCAGTCGCGTCCGATTTGTTCATCGAGGCGCTCGACTGCAAGTATTTGGTCTAGCTGCTTGCTCGCTCTTGAAACCTGATAGCCAAGTCTGTCGAGCACGTTTACTGCGAGGACCGGAAAGTCTTGGGCATTGGTTTGTACGATGCCGGAATCATTTGCTTTCACGTTTCTACCTCATGTAATCAAGTCCGCGATCGCGTTTCTCGCGCTCGTTTTCTTTGTCTTTCCGACGCTGCTTGCGGCTCTCTTTGTTTTCGTCAATAGCCTTGTCGATTTCTTCGATTGCCGCTTGGTCGCGCTCTCGCTGCTCATGCGTCCGGTCAGATTTGACATAGTCCTGGTGCTTGTCTTTCTTAGCGTCTTCAAGACCGTCCTTTGCCTCCTTCAGCCGGTCTCGGTTGTCTCGCAAGTCGACCCAGCGAACTAACTCGTTTGCCAGAGATGCGCCTTGCATGAATAGTCCGACAACCGGGTTGGACATCATCTGCTGTTGCAATGGCTTTTGTGCGCGGTGCGCACCTGGCGATGTCTTTGCAGCGCCTTCTTGCGCGTACCGTTGTTTTGAAATCTCTAGCTGGCGCTCGGTCACTCTGGCCCATCTGGCGCGGTCAGCATTTTCTATCCAACCTCTCAGGTTCTGATACTGTTCGATCGGCAGGCGATCCGAGCCCTTGCCCCGAAGTTTGCTAGCGAGTCCGGTTAACTGGTCGTAGGAGCTATCTTTGCTGTAACGCTTACCCTGGTATTCAAAGGAATCGTCTTTGCGGTTCCTTTGCGCCCGTTCTGCTCCCTTGAGTTCATCAGAGCGCTCTGGCACTCTCTGCTGCTCATAGTCTTTTATCCAGGAAACAAGCTTTTTGTATTCTCCTCGCGGAATCCGCTCATCTGGGTTGTCCCACAGATAAGAGTTCAGTTCTCTGAGTTCGGCCGCTGTATTTTGGCGAGACCATTCCTTGCCGGCGGCGAAAATGGTGTCATTGAAGTAAGGCTTTTCGACCTTGCTTTCTCTGCCTTTCTCAGCGTTTCGTTCTTTCTGCTTGTTCTCAGGTTCCTGTTTCCATTTGCTATAGGGCTCGTATTGTTCTCTGATGATTTTCTTGTGCATCCAGGGCAGTTCGAGTCCCTCTCGAATTCTTTCCTGACGTTGCAGTTCCTTTTCTCTCTTGTGTGCTTCAATTCGCTCCTTTTCTTTGCGATTGCGCTCTTCTCTTGCTCGCTCCATCTCAAAGGGCTGTACACGCTCAAGATACTGATCACCCCATTCGCGCAGCCTTGGATAGTCAGTTTTATCGAGGCGGACATTGTTTCCTTGCTTATCCTTCCCGAGAATGACTACATGTATGTGATGGTGCGCGGTATTGTTGTGTTCGACTGCCATCCAGCGCAGATTCTGTCCCTTCTCCTCTGATAGCTTCTGCATGACCTCACGGGTAAACGCTCGCTTATCGTCGGGAGATACTTCCGGGGCGAGGGTCAGCTTGTGGATAACGACGTTGCTTTCTTCGAGCTCTTTGATTGCGATCCGAAGTGAACGTCCGTCGAGATTCTCTTCGCTTTCGGTAAAGAATTTTCTACCATTAGGCTCTCGGTCTTCACCTGGACGGTGCTGAATGTACTTCACATGCGCCAGAGCTCTCTCCACTGCGACTCGCTTGGCAGACCGGCCTTTTACCCGGCTTCGTCTTTCTCTTGCCGATATATAACCATGGATGACTACGCCCATTTAGCTATTCACAACCTTCTTCAGCCGTTCTGCGAATTCTTTTTCATCGTTCTCGACATGCCGTGCCATTTTTTGTTTGGCTTTGGTTGCCGCGGCTTCAAACGCTTTGCGCGCGTCTTCATCGTCCGGTAGGGACATCCAGCTGAGCTCATATAACGTCCCTATCGCTCGTCCCTGTCTGGCAAGCATTTTGCATATTCTGTCTACTCCTCCATTGATTGCTTTTACTATTTGTTCTGTTGCGTATCGCATCGCTGCTGCGATTTCTCCGTCTCTTGTTTGTCCTTTGATCTCCTCGTAGTTTGTGATGTACCAGCGGATTGCCTCTCGGGCGAATTCTGTTTTGGTTACCCCCCTTTTCTCTTGCTAGCTGTATTAATCGAGCGCGGTCGCGTTCGTTCAGCCCGACGCTCATATCTTGATATTGTTTTTTCATTCTCATCGCTGTACCGGCCTATTCAATGCAGGTGATACTTGGGATAGTGGTTACGACCATGTCAGAGACGAAATTCTCTGTGAACGTACCGTCCCATTCAGCCCTCTTGTAGTGGGCATCTTGCGAGCGCGACCGTGCGCTCTGTATCTTGCATTACCGTACGGTCAAGCCTCCCGGTAATGGCTCGCTTCGCTCGATGCTTGTTGCGCGTCGGTGCCACCTCCTCGCGGCGACACCGTATATGGTAACTGTAGTTTCCTGATGGTTTCTTCCGTTCGTGATGTTGTTGCGGACTGTTCTTGTGATTTCTACCTCTTGTTCTGTCTTCCAGAGCCATTTGTGAGCGTCTCTGCGAGGAGTTTTATTCCAGACACGAGAACATTACCCAAGACTCTGAACAGAGTTATTAGAAGCGTGCTGAGAAGGCTTAGAAGAACCTTTACCATTTGCCCGACAATGTCGAACACTGGATTCAGAACCATGCTCGAATTACCTCCGGCTATACCGACAAGAACCATCAACACGAACAGAAGTAAAAGAACCTGCTCAATTCCGCCAAACGGCGATGAGGTCGGTGCCACTGTTTCACCTCCTGTCACCGGTGAGTGTTGAGTAAGAGGGCGCGAAGCCATCCAAGTCATCTCGCGAACTCACCAAGTGACTAAATGTTGTTTTGTATATTTGGGCAAGACAGGTCCGAAGACTGGGTAACACCGGCAGTGGTGCGTCTATGTTTCCTAGATTTACCGTAGCAGGGTTAGCCCAAGAAGCCAGCCATCGAATATGTCATAGCCCTGTTTTCAGGGTTCGTCCCCCGGAAGGGATTCGTAACTGTTCTTGGGTCTTTGGTTTCTTATGCGCTTCGAAGATTCTTGGCTATGAATTCGTCGAGATCGGACTTACGGTATTTAACCAGTTTTCCGATTTTTACGTATGGAAGTTCTTGTCTTTTCGTACATTTCCATATTGCCAGAGTCTGTTCTGCGACTCCGAGATAAGCAGCAGCTTCTCTACGACTGAGAAGCTCGGAGCGCCCATAAGCAGCTCCAGCGGGAGTTTCTTGTGTCATGTATTTTTCCTATTGCTTTTGATACTCGCCAGCATTTTTGTGACGCGCTGACGGTGCTGAACTTGGAAAAGTTGATGGCCGCGGATTGCAGCTAACAACCGAAAATCGAGTGATCAGTACTGCTGATCAGGAGTATTGATTAATCGCTCTTGAGTGATTTTCCTTTTCGGTTTGGTCTGGTTTCTAATCGGCTGCCTTCCGGGCGCCGGTTCACGAAACTCAGAGCTAAAAGAAGAATTTGGTTTGACACGCTGTAATGGAAGTAACAGCGAAAAATGAAGGGGGAAGAAGATCAGTCACTGATCTTATTAATGGTAGGTTGCGCATCTGCGGCAATCGCTACCATTGATAGTCGACGATAACAGTATATCGTTGTTCCCGGTTCGTTGGAAATGGGAAATTGTATAACTTGACAATAGGGTAAAGGATAGGTGCCCTGACTATATATAAGGACCGGGAAACCAAGGAAAAGAAAAGAAGCGCTTGTAAGCGCTTCTTTCCGTCGACCAAGTTTTGCGCGATCTTTAAGGCCACAAATGCGGGCGCGTTTCTCGGAGGCTGCATAGACCGTTGGAGCTGACAATGATGTGATCTATCACCCTGACACCCATCAAATCACCAGCCTTTATGAGCGTTTCGGTCACTTCGATATCTTCGCTGCTGGGCGTGAGCGAGCCCGCCGGATGGTTATGCGCCACTATAAGAGCGTGCGAATTAGCAAGGAGGGCAGCTTTGAAAACTTCTCTAGGATGAACCAGCGACGCGCTGACGGTACCATGGCTAACGACGTGATACCCGGTTACCGCGTTCTTTGCGTCAAGGTGGAACGCAACGAAATGTTCTTCCGAGTACATCTTGAGCGGTGCAACAAACTTTTCCAAATCTTCAGGACATCCTATTGGTAGGGGCTTCCCGCCTGGCTCCTTTATGAGCGCTAAGCGCATTTCAGGCACGATGTATTTAAGATGCTTCTTCAGTGTCCGGCTATTCATGCTCGTTTCCTCCATGTGTTAGGGCTGCGCAGCGCATCCCATGCAGCACATGCCGGTAAACCCGCAGCCACGGGCCCTGGTGTCAATGCCTCCGACCGCAGGAAGGACCGAATGGCTTGGGCATTGACACTGGGTGGCGCGGGTTAGGCTCTATGTGCCGGGCATGGGAGGAAGCAAGCAGCCCGGCTTGTAAATCTTCGAGTTTTGTCGCAGTCGGTTTTTTGCTGTAAAACCTTTTGGCAAAGTGTTTTTTCAGAAAGGATGATCAAAATGACAGTCAAAGAACCCAATGAGAAGCGGAGCAGGCAAAAACTTCTTAGGGCCCTGAAACAAAAAGTCGATGGCAAGCCGACGAGATTAAAGCAGTCAGAATTGAATTATGTCGTCGGAAAAGCCAGCGTAAGAGCCGCGTTTCTAAAGGACCTGTTGCACAGAATGAAGGATGAGCAACTCATCGACTACCACCACTGGCAAACAAACACAACCAGGAAACGAAGCTGCATGTATTGGGCGGTATACAAACACCCTGAGAATGTCATCGCCAGAGAGCGGCGTAGAAAGGCAGAAGAGAAATGCGATGAGGAATCGGAAGTAATCGGCATGTCAATCTCTGAGTATGCGCAGCGCGTTCAAGAACAAAGTGCCATAAGACGAGCAAAGGAAAAATTTCACAAGGACCTTGAACGATATTTTGCTCACAACTATGACGAGAATTTCGACGTGATCCGCAGAATCTACCGCGACTACACTCCACGAACTCGATGGCTGTATTCTCGGCAATGGTTGGAAACAACGAGGAGTGAAAGGGAGCGCAGATAGCGTAAAGAGTTAGTGCGGGGCAAAGAGCGTGTGATACCACGCGTGATGCAGTGTCGCAAGATGCTCTAAAAAACGGGTTGAAGTCAGTTAATGAGGCGGTGGGAAAATTCGTTCGATACTAAAAACAATTCTCGACGAGACAAAAGGAAAGGGCAGGAGCGTTTGCTCCTGCCCTGCTAACTATGCTTTTACTGCCGCCAGTTTTTTCCTGGACGCTTGCGGTTGTGAATCTTCCGTCTGCGTCTCGTCTTTAGCCGCTGGCTTCGGACCACACAAGTGAAAGCTCGTGAGCTTGATGACAGGCTTGGTTATCTGTACAGAAGTGCCTTCAATGTCCTTGGAATATGTGGACATCGCGAGCCTGCCATTAACCACCACTTCCCTGCCTTTTGTGACAGTCTTCACGACGCGGTCACCTAGTCCGTTCCAGGCGTCAACGTCGATCCACATTGTTTTTTCTTCTTCCGTGTTGGAAGAATATTCTTTCACTGCAACCGAGAATTTGACGACTTTGTTATGACCGAAGGACTTGCTTAAGGGATCTTTGCCGACATGTCCAACGATAGTGATTGAATCGTTCATAATTTGGCACCTCCGTATGTGCGTTAAGTGCGTCACAAAAGACACGAGCGTCAGCCCGACATGCGGCTTTACGACGCCCAATGGACGCGAAGCGCCCGTTAGGGTTGCCATTGGAAGCGGCGGAAAGTCGTGTCAATGTTCTCGCCGTCAAAAGCACGAACGGCGGTGACCAAAGAATCAAAACCAATCGTATTAGGAAATGACTGGCATCGAGTGCAGCCATAAACCGCGATCAAATCTCGATATCTTGCAGCTGCATGCGTGCATCGCTCTGGATATGCTGAAGATATGCAATGACGTCCGTGATAAACTAACGCTCCGCATGATTGTCACACGCTGCCCAGGAGTTATGGGCGCGAAGTGGTGGCTGAGGAGGAACAGTGAGCGAGTTAAGGCTTGAAGTATGGAGCTGGCTGGATGGGCTCAAGAACTGGCAGTTGGATTTAGTAAGGCAGTTGCTACATACACCAGCGTTGGACGAGAAGCACCAGAATGAAGCTATAGACATGCTCTTGGCAGTGGGCGGTCTGAAAATAGATGGAGCGCGGACGCCGGAGCCGATTTCGAAAGACCAGTTTCTGGGTGTAAAGGATGACCAGCAAGAGGCGCCCAGCATTCTCAGACTCTACGAATTGGAAAACGTAAGTGCCGTTCAAAAGGGCCAAGCGCTTGAGTTTGCAGAGACTGGCTTAACAATTGTCTTTGGCAATAATGCCGCAGGTAAATCCAGCTATGCGCGCGTCTTAAAGCAGTCATGCAGGACCGTTGACGAGAAGGTAAAGATCCTTCCAAACATTTATGAAAGTCAGAATGGGCAACAAACTACGGGCATTGCGAAGATTGATATCGCATATGGTGGCGCCTCTGAAACAATCACGCGCACCGTGAACACGCCACCAGAACCAAAGCTTCGTACTATTAGCATCTTTGACTCCAGGTGCGGCTCACTGTATCTGACCACGGAAAATGATGTGGCTTATGTACCGCATGACCTGGTAATTCTACAGCGCTTGGCGGTCAATCAAGATCGCCTAAAGGCGGTTTTGCAAGAAAGGGCAAAGACACTTAAATCACAGCTCCCGAATTTTGCTGAGTTTGTTGAGGATACTTCTATTAAGCAAAAGCTGCGGGACTTATCGGCCCAGAGCAAACCAGAGGAATTCACTAAGCTTTCGGTGCTCTCGGAAGAGGAAAACGAAAATTTTGTCAAGCTTGAGAAAGAGCTTATTGAGCTGAAGCAAGCAGATCCAACGAAGTCGATTGCTCAAACCAAACGGCGGATCACAGAGTGCGCTGAGTTTATTTCGAAAGTCAAACTGGCATTGGCTAAGGTTAGCGACGAAAAGGCGCAACAAATCAATCAGCTGTTGCAAAAACTCAAGATGGCTCAGGAAGCGTATGAACTGGCTCGAGGTAAACATTTCGGCTCGGAATTAGTTGCAGGTGTGGGTAGCGATTCTTGGAAGACGCTTTGGCTGGCTGCCCGCGAATACTTTTGCCAGGAAGCTTACCCAGAGTCTACGTTTCCTCCCGACAGTGAAAAGCACGAACGTTGTCCCTTCTGTCATCAGGAAATTAGCGACGAGGCAAGTCGTCGACTGAAGCGATTCGAGGAATTCGTTTCAGATAAGACTGAATCACATTTGCGAGATGCGCAGTCAGCAGTGGAAAAGGCGAAAGGTGAAGTTACCGGAGCTAGCATTACAGCAGTCGAAACGCATTCAATTTGTGTTTACTTGAAAGAAGATGCCGACGACGTCTGGAAGATCATTGAGACGTTTTGCGCAGAGTGGAAGAAACGGCGCGATGATTTGGAAGCGTTGTGTGGGGATTCCTCAAAGTCAGTCGCGGCCATGACTACGAGTCCCTTGCCAAAGGTTGAAAAGTGGCTGGAAGGTCTAAATGCGTTTGTTGCTGAAAAGGAGCTATTACTGCAACCTGGACGCAAGGAGCAACTCGAAAAACAGGTTGCTGAATTCAAAGCGCGACAGCTTCTGGCAAAGCGAATAGGGGATGTGTTGGCCGCTATATCGAAACACAAAGAAATCAGCGTCATGGAAGCATCAGTGCGTGCGCTGTCGACTACAAGTATGACAACAAAAATCTCAGATTTTGTCGAGAAAGCAGTGACAGCCGAATTGAACAAGTGTCTGGAACATGAGTTGAAAGCATTGAACTGCAACGACATCCCGATCAAGGTCGGCAGCAGGGGAGAGAAGGGAAAGACTAAATGCCATATCGCATTAAAGAGCGTGGATCAGGCGGCATTGTCAGAGATTTTGAGCCAAGGCGAACAGCGTGCGCTCGCCCTGGCGTTTTTCTTGGCAGAAGTCGGCTCGTCTCGGAACAACGGTCCAATCATTCTGGATGATCCAGTCTCTTCATTGGATCACTTAAGAAGGAAGTACGTCGCTGAACGCTTGGTCGAAGAATCAAAAAACAGACAAGTCATTGTCTTTACGCACGACATCGTTTTTCTGCTCGATTTACAAAGCGCTGTCAAAAAATTGGACGCACAGTCCACCGCAATAAGTGTGCGGAAGGTTGGCAAAACCAGTGGCATTGCGAGCAAAGACTTGCCTTGGATAGCGCAAACCTGCAAGGAACGCAAGGGTTATCTAAAGAATGACCTTCAACGTTTGGAAAAGTTGGAAAGGACTGGATCTGATCCCGATAGGCTTGAGCGCGATATGAAGTCGTGGTATGAGCTGCTGCGTGAGGCATGGGAGAGAGCCATTGAGGAAAGACTCTTTGGTGGTGTCGTAGAGAGATTCAGATATGGCATAGAGACGCAGCGTTTGAAGAACGTCAACGTCACGGAAGAAAAACTCAAGTTGGTAAACGAGGGCATGACCTCTACTTCTGCTCGCTGCCATGACGAAAGTTCAGCTGTTAATCGTGGTTGCGCGACTGTAGCCGAGGCAGATGCGGATCTGAAGAAGTATGAGGAGTTCTTGTCCAAGTGCCCTGTCAGTTAAGCCGGAGCTATAGAGCGTGCAAGAATTCGAAGAATTACTTCAAACTGCGACCCAAGCAATTCCCGGGAAATTCTTCTTGCTTCCTGTCGTAACCGAGAATGGCCGCGCGCGTACTATCTACCGAGAGCGCGTCTACTGTTACGAGCTATATCACCAGCTTAGAGTAGAGTGGGATAAGATCGAGACACCGTATGCGCTGAACGGTGAAATTGACAAGCAAGGCCATCCATACTTTCCTGAAGGCGGTCTTCAGCCTGACCTCTTGGTTCATGAGCCCGGAACTCATCGAAATTTTGCAATCATTGAAATTAAGCCCTGCACCGCAAGAAGAGCAGGCATCATCAAGGATTTGCAGACATTCGAGCGATTCTTGGGCTTCGGATACAAACGATGTATTTACTTGGTGTATGGCACAGAGGCCGAGGAAAAGGCTCAATTTATATTGGGGCTCAATGCCGGACACTTGCCATTAGAACTGTGGATTCATGCTCGACCTGGTGAAGCGGCTTTTCGGCCTGAGTAAGTGCCGAATTAACAGACCAAGTCGACTGCTCGCAGCAGCACCACATGTAGTATCGCCGTGACTAGAGCATAAGTCGACTGGTTTGATTCAAACCCACGTCGCATCCGCGTCCAAGCTTTTTGCCCAGATGAAGTTGTAGACGTTCTCGGTCGCCTGCTCTATGTCGTTATCGGTGAATGGCGGCTGAGGCAGGTTCTGATAGAGGCTGTCCAGAATGAACACACGAACTTGTGCTTGGGTGGCGCTATTCTTCGTCCAAGTTGGCATCGGCTTAAGCAGTGTTCGGAGCGAATCCAGCAGGCTCTTGCTAGCTTGTTTGAGGCGTTCGCGATCCGTCTTGGTGATGCTCTCACGAAAGAGAAGATCGAAGAGGGCCAATTCGTCGTCGCTCAATCCCTCTTTGGCTGCACGCTTTTGCTCCTCATCTAGTGTCGCAGCTAAGGCGACGAGCTGCGCAAATGTTTGCTCGACAGTGGAGCGATCCTTTTCGCGATTGTAATCAGCGATGATCTCCTGATACTTCTTGTAGTAGTCCATTCGCAGGGGATTGCGTGCAAGCATATCGGCCAACTTCTTCTCGACGACATCGCGAATGTCTTGAACAGCAGCATGTTTGCGGCGCACCTTGCTGGCGAATTCTTCGCGCAGCTTTTCGAAATCAATCTGACTGAGATCTACAGTCAAAGATTGCGCACGATCCTCTCCAGGAGCTGCCGCACGTATAGCTTCGTTAACGATCCGGTGCAGTTGCTTTAGCACTTCCGTCACGTCGGCAGTGTCGCGTTTTTCCTCAAGCTTCTTGTAGATCGCCTCGATGTTATCGTGGCGCTCCGCGTAAGTGAATGCGCTAGGCTCCATCAACAAAGCCTTGAAACGAATGAAGACCTGACGGGCCATGATTTCGAATCGGCGTTTCGCTTCGTCCGAGGTGTATAAAGCGTCGACGGCATCCCGCAAAGCTTCGATCCGTGTGAATCCAGTTGCACCTCGCAGCCGGAGTGCATCAAACCCAAGTCCGAGAAGATGTTTCTCGCTTTCCTCAATCGCCTGGAGAAGTGCGGCAACGAGCACCTCGATGGGGGCTACAATTTCGTCATCGCCGCCAGCGTCATCATCCCCAAGCGCGTATTGTGCAAGCGCCTTTTGCAGACTTTTGAGCATGCCGTTGTAATCCGCTATCACGCCGCAATCTTTGCCCGGAAAAACGCGGTTAGCACGAGCAATGGCCTGCATCAGATTATGTGCCTTCATCGGCTTGTCTATGTACAAAGTGGCAAGACATTCCACATCAAAGCCCGTCAGCCACATGGCGCAAACGATTGCAATACGGAATGGATGCTTCGGGTCCTTAAAGGCATCGTCGACTCCCACCCGCCTGCCATCCGGGGTATGGAATCCGGTCTTCATGATCGTCCGATGCGGAATAATATCGACTTTCCATTTCGCGAAGTCACGCACCTCGTTTTGCGCCTCGCTGATGATGATTTGGATGATGGTGCTTTCCATCCACTGCGCCTGGCCGCGCAGCGACTCGATCTCATTTCCGAGGCGTTCCTGTACATCCGAATCAGTAGCGATCTTGAGTTCGGCTTCCTTTATCGTGATCAGCGCTTTCAAGTCCGCGAGCTTAGCCTCCCAACGGGGCTGGATGCGAGTGAACATGCGACCGCAAGTAATTTTGTCTATGCAAACAAACATCGACTTACCAGTCTGCCACCTCGTTGAGCAGTGTTCGACGAAATCATCAGCGAGCTTGTCGAGCCGGTCGTCGGCAGTAATAACCTCATAGTCTTTGCCAAGCAATTTCTCCAGCAACGACTGTTGATCGGGATTTAGCTCCGCCTTCTCGATTGCTTCTGCGATCCGATCATTCAGATCGAGACGCGCGATTCCGAGCTTCTCCCCACGGTTATCGTAAATCAGTTTGACGGTGGATCGATCTTCCTCGGAGCGTTTGAAGTCGTATCTAGAAATGTAAGTTCCGAAGATACGTTTCGTGAATTGGTCATGCTTCAACAATGGCGTGCCAGTAAATCCGATGAACGAGGCGTTCGGCAGTGCGAGCCGCATGTTACGGGCGAACTTGCCCGCCTGAGTGCGATGAGCCTCGTCAGAAACGACGATGATATCGTCACGAGTGCTGTAAGGCTCCGTTACTGGCTTATTGAATTTGTGGATCAGGCTGAAGATAAAGCGATGATTGCCGTGCAGGTGTTCCTTGAGTTTCTCACCGGAGGCAGCGCGCGGAGTCTTCTCATCGGTGACACCACAACCTATGAAAGTGCGCCAGATCTGATCGTCCAAATCCTCGCGATCAGTCATGACCAGGAAAGTAAAATTGCCTGGGATAACGCGGCGCACCTTTTCGGCAAAGAACGCCATTGAGTACGATTTTCCACTGCCCTGCGTATGCCAGAACACGCCCAACCGCCCTAAGTCTGGATGTGAGCGTTTGATCAAAGACAGAAACTCCTCCCTCTTGTTCATCTCGGACTTGAGTATTGCCTCCCGAACAGCTGGCGTTTCGGCTCGTGGAAGTTCCGGCATCGGTACGGTATATTCAAACAAGCGCTTTTCCGGGGGAATTTCCCGTTTCAGTGCCTCCTGCCGCTTGACGGAGGCGACCGCATTGTTTACGCCGAGCACTTGGTGATTGCGAGCTACAACTTTGCGGGTGCCGCCAGCGCGGCTATCATCGAAGAGGATAAAGTTTTCGAGAAGGTCGAGCAACCTCTCTTGCTTCAACATGCCGTCTAGCAAGGCTTCAGCATCCACCCGCGCTTTGTCAGTTTCCGCGTTTCGCTTCCATTCAACGAAGTGATCCCATTTGCTAGTGATCGAACCATAGCGAGCCTTATCGCCATTGCTTACCACTAAGAAGGCGTTGTGATGAAATGCGTGATTGATACTATGTTCGCTTAGGTAGTCCGTGAGATTGTCGTCGAACCCAGCGCGGATGTTTCTGTAGACTGCCTTTAATTCAATGAACACGATTGGCAGACCATTGATGAAACAAACTAAGTCAGCGCGCCGATTGTAGTGAGGAACCCGAAGTCCCTGAATCTTTAATTCGCGAACCGCAAGGAATCGGTTGTTTCCCGGGCGATTTTGAAAATCGATTACTTGCGCATGCTCATAGCGAGTTTCACCCGATGCGTCTCGCCATTCCACAGGTACTCCATTGCGAATGAAACCGTAAAATTCGCGATTGTGTTGAATGAGCGATCGTGCTATGTCATGCGTCGTCAGCTTGGTGATCGCCTGTTCCCGTGCGGTTTCTGGTAGGTCGGGGTTCAACCGTGCGACGGCAGCGCGCAGGTCGCGAACTAAAACCACGTCCCGCTCCGACGCTCGCCCCAGTGTTCCAGCAGGACCGAAGGTTTCTGAATTATAAGCGTAAATGCTGTCCCATCCAAGAGACTTTTCCAGATGGTCCGCAAAGGTCTTCTGGACGAGCCGGTCTTCGCTATTAATGTCCGTGATCATGCCGTCGTCATTTCCATCACACAGCGATTTCCCCACCCATCAATCGCGGCAGAAGCAGGTCACGGGCAGTCTTGAGTTTGTGGTTGATGCTATGAAGCACTCTAATCTGCTGGAACATAGGCTCTACACATTCGGTAAAGACGCCCAGCAAGGTGCTTGGCGGGACAAGGACCAAGAACTTGTCGAAGCAGCTCTCCTGGACACGCTGCCGACCAGAAGAACCCACCATACTCCTGATTGCGTTTTCGCGGAATTCGTAGGTGCGAGCAAGGCAATATACAAACTCGGGCGTTAGGCGCTTAGACCGAAGAACGATAAATTCTGTGGAGCCACGAGCTACTTCCCCATCTTCCATGAAGTTGACGAACCCAGTCTTTCCATTTTCGAGGCATGGTGTTATGCGGGCAAAAAGTGTGTCTCCGTTGCGAAACTTACTTCCAGATCGTCCTTCGCGCCGCGTCGCCTGTTGAATAACCATACTGTCTGTATCCAGGTCGGCCATCTCCACGGACCAATGCTCGTCTTCATCTGATAATCGCGTCGGTGGATTGACGTAAATCGCATCCGGAGTAGGAACTCGATCCCATGCCTCCGGTACACCGTGGACTATACTTGTGTGTTCGTGGCCGGGAAAGCGCAACCGAACAAACCACTCTTTATACAATTGCCTCGAAGCATCTTCCAACAAGGCCATTCGACGCCGATTGTTCTCAATCAGATTGTCGTAGGCGGAAAGGAAATCGGCAATGCGACGCTGAACTTCTAGCTGCGGGAAGTCGATCTCAAGCTTGGCCAGCTGCTGACGCGGAAGGTGCTTGATAGTCGCGCCTGTAAATAAGGGAGCAAATTCACCAGTCTTTCCTTTATGCAAGAATGTGTAATACAAGAAGCGATGATCAATGCAATCATGCGGGCGAATGCGATGAAGAGCTTTCTGGATCATCATTCCTGGCACTGGCTCTTTCCATATTGCGCATCGTCCCGGTTCGCCCCCCTCACACATTACGATGTCGCCGTACTTCAGCCCGTAGCGATCCATTTCGTCATGCTCAAACCGCATCTCTCGAAGATTTTCGAGATGAAATTCACCCCAACGCACATTGACATTGGCCAGGTAAGGAAGAGGTTCTCCTCGGTTCTTTTTGTCGTCCAACATCTTTCCCAAACAGAAGTCCGCCACTTCCGCAAGGGACTTCGTGGTCCACTTCATATTCCCATCCCCTCAAAGTTCTCCTGAATCTTAGCTGCTAACTCTGCAGCTTCCTTGTTGAGATCGACCATTTCGGTGTGAATATCGCGAAGAGTTTGCTCGAAATCGAAATCCTCGTCCACTTCCGGAGGAGCAACACCCACATAGAGTCCCGGGGCGAGACTCCATTCGGCATTTTCTATATCTTTGTGATCTACGAGCTTTACGAGTCCGGGTACATCGGCGAGCACCGCGTCCGGGAAGCGATCTTGTAGCCACGCAACCTGTCGATGGAAGTAAATCGCGTGCTTTAATTGCTCGACTGCAGTCTTACGTTCTTCCTCTAACTTCTTCACCAACCGAAGCGTGCCTCGGCGATCATAGCTGGCCGAGATCGATTCATCCGCAGCAAGTAAGGAACCAAGATCAGCAGCACGAGCGGTTAGTTTGTAGAGCAAATCCACCTGCTTCATTAGACCCCGGATCGTCTCCGTAATTGGATCAAAAGTCCTTCGAGCAGTATGCTGAGATTTGTTGTCTGGAAGTGGGGCACTGCCATACTTCTCGCTATAGGCGGCCAAATTCGACAAGAGGCGCTGAGCGTCAGCCTTATAGAGTGTGGAAGTTTCTCGTAGTTGTGTGACAGCCCCAGATAGAATCTTCTTTTGTTCTGTATCAATATTGGTATTCTTTGCTAGAGCCTTAGCCAGCAAATCAAACGAGCCAAGCAAGTCAAAGAGCGTAGAATCGAAGGAAGCGAGCGCGCGGGGAATAAATGCGCTCTCAGCACAAACGTAGCTGAGATATTCCTTCACCAGCATGAGAAACCGGTTTTGCTGGCCGCGGTAAAGCCAAACGATCGCCGCCAAGTTTTTCATTTGCTCTGGAGAAAAATCAAATATTTTTCGAGTAACTTTGCGGTACACATTGCGTGCGTCAAGCATTAGCACCTTGTTCTTGCGCTCCGAAGGTCTGCCACGGTCGAAAAACCATAGCTCGCAGGGTACCGAACGCGTGTAGAAGAAATTGGAGCGGATCGAGATCATCACATCTACATCGCCGGTCTCAACTATTTTTTGACGGACGTCTTTTTCGCCGTGCCCGGCACTTGATGCTTGTGACGACATGACAAATCCCGCACGGCCCTTGTTGTTAAGATAGCTCCAGAAATATGAGATCCACAGATAGTTTCCGTTACTGACTTTCTTGTCCTTGTTTACTCCGGGCAGACCAAAGGGGAGGCGGGGATCGCCTTCAACCCGTTTCGCATCGACGAGGTCCACATTGAACGGTGGATTAGCCATGACGAAATCACATTTGCCAACGAGAGTGTGTTCGTCCTCGTAGTAAGTTATTGCCTCGGCGATTTTACCTTCCAGTCCGTGCACCGCGAGATTCATTTTCGCGATGCGTATAGTGTCCCGATTCTTTTCTTGCCCGTAGAAAACCACCTTCTTTGCGGTATCTCCGCCTTCGTGTTCAATGAAGTGACTTGATTGGACGAACATGCCACCAGAGCCGCAAGCGGGATCGAGGATGGTGCCATGATCCGGTTCAATAACATTCACGATTGTTTGGACGATCGAGGAAGGCGTAAAGAACTCACCGTTGTCATGAGCCTTTTGAATAGAGAACTTAGCGAGGAAATATTCATAAATGCGGCCGAACACGTCACCGGAGGCATTTTTGATGAGCTCGCTGTTGAACAAGCGCATTAGGTCTTCGAGAACTTTGGTTTCGAAAATTCCGTAATCCTTCGGTAGGACGCCGTCGAGAGGTTCAAAAGACTCTTCAATCGCTGTCATCGCGCTAGTGATGAGTTTAGGAAGATCAGCACCGCCTATAGATGCTTGCTGCATGATCCAGTCATACTGGGCATCTTCCGGAAGGTAAAGTGCCCGACGCGCAATGTAGTCCGCGGGCAACACTTTGCGTTTTGGCATCCTGCCGTTCGCTTGGTCAGCCTCGATCTGGCGATGCGCGACGTTGAACCGATTGGTAGCGTGGCGCAGGAAAATCACGCCCAACACCGGCATAAAATAGTCGCTTGATGTTAGTTTCGAGTTGGCTCGAAGGTTGTCTGCGGCCTGCCAGAGATCCGACTCAAATTGCTCAATGTCGTCGAGGGTGGTGCTACCGCTGCTGCGCGTTTTGGAATCGTCGATGTTTTTCTCATCTTGCAATTCGATCTTCTTTACTTCGAGCATGACATTTGACCTGACCTGAGAAACATGTACATTATGCCCTCCCTACCAGTGGGCACGGCAAGCTTAAAGACTAACATTTGGCAAGCCATTCAAGAGCTCTCTGAATGACTGGATCATTCACATCGCCCAGCGGTATGTTTCCTTGCTTGACCGGGTTGTCAGGCGCAATACCCCTATCGTAAATATTATGGTTGCGGTCAGCTTCGACAGACGTCGTTACGTAAAGAGTTGCGCCATCAGATAGTCGAAAGGATTCGTTGGACGTTGATAAGCCGCAGGTATGCTCCCCAAAGAAACGGGAATGTGAGCGGCCTCGGAAAGAAATTGCCACCGCTTCGCCGGAGCTCGCAGTTCGTTTGTCGATCAAGATCGCTACTGAAACGTTCTGCGCACAATCCGGCAGACTATCTGACACTTTGAAGTTGACGCACCTGCCCCTAGCGTTGTCCACTCCCGACTGCCCATTGCTATAGAACCATGGGACTGCCACGTTGCTGTATTGAAAGTATCCAAGCGTCCCACTGCCTAGAACGGGCCCAACTCCTACAATCATCGGCCACATGTTACCGCCACCATTTCCGCGTAGATCTACTATCCACCCGGAAGGTTTGCTTATCAAAGCGTTGCTGATTCTTTCCTGGAGCCGACGTGCGTATGATTGGGCTTTGGTGCTCTGTGATGAAGCGCCCGACTGCTCGACCAATAAGAATCCAAATTCCTGTGCGTCTTTTCGAATAATATCGGGACGATGCAATCGCTTTGGCAAGTCGACGTTAGAGTCAGCTTTAGTTTGTGTCTTTGTTCCTTGCCCGTTTCGTCCCACGAGAAAGCTGTGCTGGTCCTTTAGTTGTTCAAGCGCGAAGTTGATTGCGTGGTACGTATCCGCTGAGTTTTTTGCGTCGGCAGCCAACTCGCTAGTTTTCGCTCGCACAGATTTCCAATCGACTTCGCCACTGCGGAGTGCTCTAGCCTCAATGATTGCAAGTGCACGGTTCAAATAATCGGCTGGAGTTGGGCGTCCCATTTCCCGGCACCACATACGGTATTACGCACCGAGAGAAGAAAAAACGTTTTCTCTCGGTTCCTGGAAACAAACCAGATTTTCGCTCGGGAGTAGCATCTAGAAACTACCCGATCCTGAAAAGCCTTGGGCGGTAAGAGACTCGAACTCCTAACCCCTTCGGTGTAAACGAAGTGCTCTTCCGCTGGTTGTCTGGTCCTGTACAGTGTAGCACTCTCATTCCCATTCCTTCCCCGGTGATCCATGCCTGGTCCGATGTTAAGAAGGTCCCCCAAAAAGAAAACCCAGCTTTCGCTGGATCGTAGATGGTGGGCGAGAAGGGACTTGAACTCTTACACATTGCTGTACTAGAGCCTAAGTCTAGTGCGTGACCCTTCATTTCTCTAGATTCCGCCTCGTCCGTCCAGCCAGTCCTCACCAAACCCTACACCATCAACCCCCTAGCTTTCTACCAGCTCTTCCTCCAAGCAAATCTTCCCCATTAAATCTCACCAAACAGGTCCTGATTGTTAAGTTGTGTTGCAAATCTTTCAAGCCAAGTCTGTCTCTTTAATCCTGTGTCTTGGTACCCAGGACTGCTATCAGCAATCTTAATGCCAACTTCCTGAACCCGCCCAATCCCCACAACCCCAACAATCTCGCCACTTCCGAAACCTTCCATTCCTCCACCCCAACTCCCCCAACACCCCCGTCACCTTTACCAAGGACCTCCATCCCCCTCCGCCCCCCCTAAACCTCCACCAACTCCCAATTCATATTGGTATCCACAGTCATAATCCCGGTCCCAAACACACATTCCAGCGGGCTATTAATCGGCACTCCACCCTTATAGCTGTGGAATTCTTCAATATTGAAACTGACATCGTTAACCCAGTCGAATACCCGCATGCGGTCTGCCGCCGGCACTTTGCTCAGCATCTTCGAAAGCTGCCATTTTGCCTTGCGCACTTGAGCGAACGGTGGATCGTAAGCCTCCAGGCCAATCTCCCCCAGCCAAAGGTTCAGTAAGTCTTCGTAAGCAATCGGCGCTTCCAGTTTGTGATATCTTTCGTCGTCTTCTGCCGACCAGTCTGCTTTCACTTCCACGCCACTCTTGTGTCTGGCTGGTCCATAACTGCCAAATCTATACGCCAGCCCAGGAAATATCACCCGAAACTCCCTGTCGCTAGCTAGAGTCTCAATATCAGTCGTGTTACCGCAGAGTGTGTCGGCAATTTCTTGCAGGTCATTTATAGACAGTTCAAGTTGGTAGAACAAACTAGAATCTCTATCTAGCACCATTTTTGATGGCGTCAAATGCTTTTCCAAAAACTCTTTTGACGGAAAGTAATTGGCGTAGCGACCTTCAACCTTTGGATTGCCCCCAATGAGGGCTGCGCCTAGCATCATGGCTATGGGCATGGTCAGATATTCTTTCTCGAACTCAAGGTCGCAGTCGTCTGGCATGGTGACATTGTAACCACCGGCGGTATCGACTGTTATATCAAAGAAGAGTCCTCGATTCTCAATAAACCCGACATCAGTGACATTGCCTTGCAAGCCGATAGCTAAAAGTTCGGTCAGCGCGCCCAGCCCAATGTCGGTACTGATATGCATTCTCTCGAATCTTTTCACCACTAATCTCCTTGCCCAACCAACCGCTTAAACCGCGAACCGAACCCATTACCACCAAACCACGAAACTAACCCGCACCGCTTAAACCACGAACCGAACCCATCACCCCTAAACTACAAACCTAAACCAACCCCCCCCCAAAACCCACAAGCTCAACCCACATAGCGCCCACACACACCTAAACCACCACACCACGCTTCTTATTCCTACTCGAAGCAATAGGCGCATACACAAACCCAATCAGCGACCAGCCAAGCAAGCCGACCGATACGGCTAGCTCTGCCGTGCCGATGTTCTTTAGTTGTCTTTCGGTCTTGTTGATTATTGTTGTACTTTTGCTGGCTGGCTTGATGATATAACCATCGCCGTCTTTTTCGACTTTGCCTGCCACCATGAGCGGTGCATCTTGGGAAATGTTGTAAATCTGAAGGGTTATGCTTCCGCTCTTCTTTATATGTTCTTCTATTTCTTTATCTTGCTGGGGCGCAATCTGCTTGCTTACATCGGTGTTGCGCCAGGTTTTGTCCAGCAGTCCTTCCCAATCAGCTTTGCTTAGAAAATCTCTTTTGGGGTCATTTATCTCCACCGCCACTTCTACTTTATCGTCTTGCAGCCAAGCTTTTGACGGCGTCCATATGCAGCAGTAGTCATCTGCCGATGTGCCCGTGGCGTGAATGATGCCCAACTGCATCGCGTATAGACTTTTGCCGTCTCGCGAGGCAATGCCGTTGTCGAAATAGAGGTTGCCTTTCATTAGCACCACTTTGCCGCTGCCTGCAACCTCTGCTGCTTTGCTGATTGGCACAGTGGGCGTAAGATACGCTAGCGAGATGGTTTCGAAATTTTCTACGCTGGCGAATATTCCCAATATTAGCGCAGCAATGGCGATGGCCATGCTGTCTATCGTTGGTGATGATGGCAGTTGCGGCACGTCTGGTGGTGGTGGCACATCAATTATTTCGTGTCTGCCCAGGGGCTCGTCGATGGTCTTTGTGCAGATTTGCCAGAGATAGGGAAAATTGATTATGTTTTCTGTAAGAGTGAGGTCGCCCTTCTTACCTTTAATAATGTAATTGGTCGTGCCTTTGACTCTTACTGATTTATAGCTCTCGGCGTCAACCCAACGCACACGCTTGCTGCTGAAGATGCTCTTCGCAGAAATGCCTTCTTTGTCTATGACTATTTTGGCAGTTTGAAAATGCCAGACAAACGCAAATGGCAGCGCCAATGCGATAAATCCCAAGATGCTCAAGGCGATGTTGACTTCTGCTTGAAACATCGTGAAGCCCATAAAGCCTTCGACTGCAAACAAAAGAATGAAAAATGTGGCCGCGTTATACAGATTGCTAAGCCGCTTGAACTCAATCGGCTTGTCTAGGTTGAGTCGCTTGTCCATCGAAAATCCAGACTTGTTGGGGTGTCTAATGGGACGCCGGCGACAATTCTACTATGGCGCGCCACCCCTTCTCTACGACTTCAAAGCAGCGACGAAACTCTACCTGTAACTATTTACTGCCGACTCTAAAGCAGCGACGATATTCTATCTATAGCTATTAGTTGCCGACTCTAAAGCAGCGACGACATTCTATCTATAATTATTAGCCGCCAACGCTAAAGCAGCGACGAAAGCCTACCTATCATTATTAGTTGCAGCAAAAGCCAGTGTTGCCCGCTCCTCCACACTGCTTGCCCGTTCGCCGACCTGGCGGTCTTGCTTGATGAAGCACTACACTCGCTCTGCCCTGCCAACTTTCTTGAATCTATTCCCGCATTTTCTGCCGAATGTCTAACCGCTATCGGCACCCTCGCCGATGCTCTGCTTGCCTCGTCTTTGCTGATTTTGTTTAGAGCAAATGCCAAGACCAGAGCGACTAGGGCGCTTGTCATGACAGGAGCCGGTTCGAGCCTGGCTTGCTGCGCTGTTGCCAGCCAGATGCGCACCATAATGTCGAGCACTGCCGACGCGAACAAGGTGATGGTCGCAATCAGTCTGAGGCGATGAGATATGTTTGAATTCATAGAGAGGGTCTCTGAGGGTTTCCATGAAAAATATATGCAAAACCCCAAGAACGCGCATCCGTGGTTTCACCATTATGGGCGTGCCGCCCCATTAGAAGTAGGCTAGAATGACCGTCATTATCGAAAGGAACTGTCTTGAAAGCATCGCCTGTCATCGCTCTATGCCTAGCTCTGTCTGCCTTTGGCGCATTCGGTGGCAGTGCTGTCTGCTATGGCTACGACCACGGCGAGCTTATTTCCGAAGGTGGCGACGCTGCGTCTGGCACTAACGACGGCAGCTCTTCTAGAACCTTCCGCCTCAAGCGCGGCGCACCCGAGCCGGTCTTGCAACCGTCTGTGCCCAGTTTAGATTCCCAAGCCGAAGTCGAAGCCGGAACAGCCTCTCCCGCGCCTGCCGGAGGCGCCGCTTCCGCGTCCACCTCGACTCTTCCCGCCTCCAGCCCCGGGTCAAGCGCCGCTTCCGCGTCCACCTCGACCCTCTCCGGCTCCGCCCCCGTCCCGTCCACACCCTTGCAGGGCGGCGTTATCGAAAATCGCAAGTTTCAGGGTGTTTCTGCCGTAGACGGGCTTGCCGGGCGCGCCGGCATCACTGGACCTATACCGACCACTCTTGGCGCCGGTGTTGCCACCACCGATAGTGTGCCGGCTGTTTATCAGGGTTGGCTTTCGCAGGCGCATCCGCAGTTTTTTCTTGGTCTTAGTAAGATGTCTGAGCGTGAGCTTGTTATTGTCACCGACAAGTACGACCAGACTGAGCGCACCCTCTCTGACACCGGCTTTCGCTTTACCGAAGTCGACAAGAAAGATTTTCAGAGCTTTGACCTTACCGGTGTGAAAGTGCTGGTTATCGACTGCGGACCCCGCAATCTGTCATACCAGTCGAGTCTCAAGGTGCGCGAGTTTGTCATCAAGGGTGGCTATTTGTTTACCACCGACTGGATGCTCGACCGCCTCAATCAGAAGTTCTTCCCTGGCTATATTGCCTGGACCGGCGTCATGAATCGCCAGCGCATGTATGACGCGCATATTGTCGGCGAGCACCCCAGCTTGTTTCAGCATGTTGCCACTAATGCTTATTGGAAGATGGATACGCATTGCCATCTGATCAAGATTTTGCGCCCCGATGCGGTGCGGGTGCTGGCAAAGAGTGACGGCTTGGCCAGTGAAGACGGCGACGGCGTTCTCGCCTGCGTTTTTCAATATGGGCGCGGCTATGTGCTGCACATGACTGCGCACTTTGACCGCAGCCAGTCGGCTAATCGTTATAGTTTGCCCGACCCGGCGCCGGTGATTGGAATTAGTTTGCGCCAAGCAATTGCAATTAATTTTGTGGTGGCAGGTTTGAGCGGCAACAAACTTTAGGTCGTGATGTTAGTCGCAATGCTTGTCGTGACGGCAGATTTGGGGCGAGCGTAGAGTAAACTCTGAGCCCGCGCAATTAATCTTATAGACCGTGAGCTGCCAATAATAATTGATACTTTGACTATGCACCCAGAGCACCATTTTCTGAGACTACAATGTGCCAATCGGCAACACCCCACTTTACTAGTTTCAGCAATCCAACTTTCTAGAGGTATTGCTATGAAGAATTTCGACTTGGTTGAGTCCCAAGCCTCAACAGATAAAGTTCAGCGCAACGACAATCAACTTAATGGCGCCAACTTGATAATTGAGGGTTATAAGGGCAGAGTCTACGAGAAAGCGCCCAGCGATCATATGTATCCGTCTCTGCCTAAACTTGAACTCGAAGGCACCAAGTTTGCCGCCGATTCGAGGTTGCCGATTTTGAATTCATCTAAATTGGATGATAAAGATTCTAGAACTGCAATCAGAGCAGAACAGGCCGTGCAAGATCGAATGACACCAGAAGAACGCAGACAACTGCATAAAGATAGAGTTGATTATGAGAAAGCAGTGGAGAGCCACAAGCGCGCCGATATGATGGGTGCGCTGCCCTTTGGCTATAACAAGATGCCTGAGAAGCCAGCAAGCTTGCAGCGTTATGAAAACGCCGTCAGTCAAGAAATTGCTAAGCGAGATCCTAGCTTCCATTCGCGCAACTTTATGATCGATGGAACTTTTCATAAGCCTAAAGAGACAGTTCGGATTGAAAGAACACCAAGAGACCGTCAAGACTGGTTGAGAGAAGTGATTTTGTATTAGGCTAAGAACAATTCAGTGAACCGAATAGCTAAGCCGCACTGCCTGCTGGCCTCTAACATGCGACTTCCTCTCTGAATTTTGAGGGGAAGTCTGCTGCATATTCCCTATTTCGCTGCGCTCTTTGGCGTGTAGATCAAGACTTCGTCTTGTTGATATTGCGTTCGTTTGCTGTTGCGCGTGCACACGACGTTTTCAGTTATCCAAGTGCCTATTGGTTTGAAGGTGCCCATCGGTTGCACCACTCGCCACCGCTTAACTTTGCCGTCGGCGATTTCGATGTTGAGTCCCGTATAGTCGTTGCCGCACATGCCCATCTCTAAGTAGTAAAAAGCTTGGTTGGCATCATCAGTTCTTTGTGAGGGACCGAGCAGCCCCACCAACTGGCTGCGTTCCATACCAATCAGATTATAGTCTTTCAAAAAGTCAAGAAAGATGCCCATTCTATCCAGCCCCGGGCGTGTGCGCGGCGGATTCTTCCAGAGCGCCTGGTTGAATCGACCGGTGACTGCGGGCGTCGTCACTTCTTCCATTATTGCAGTGTCTTCGCTGGTTTTGCCTTTCCCTGCGCTATCTGCATTTTGGGCAAGAGCCTCGAAGCTTGGCGAGAGAGCTGCCACCACTAACATTGTCGGCAAGAGCCATTTTGTACTTCTGCTTTTCTTTTCTACAGTCATGGTCTTTTTCTCTTGCTCTCTCTTGCTCTCTCTTTCTCTTTCTTTGTATTAGTCTGTGGTGTCGGCAATTAGTCCCGCATAGTCAAAAGTAATAGTGATTACCTGATTGGCGTGCATATCTGCGGGCAGCGGACCGAATGGTCCGGCCGTGCTGATGGCGCAGAGACATGATTCTTCAAGTCGGGCTACGCGATTGTTCTTGGCTAATATTCTGGGTTCATTGATAAGATTGCCTGCGGCATCAAGGCGGAATGCTGCCACCGGTGTATGCCATTCGCCCATCTTTGGCGGATACCAATTGCGGGCGATTTTTCTTTTTAGTGCCTTGAGATAGCTGGCTTTGTCGCTATAGCGCGGCGGTCTTGCTGTCTTGTCTAAGTTGGGTTTGACTTCCGGCTCTGCCTCGATTTCGCTTGCTGAAAAGTCTTGCAAATTTGCCGAGCATGCATCGTTAGAGTTTATCGAATGCCAGTTGAACGCCTGCACAATCAACATTGGCATGGTAATTGCCACAGAAATAGCGGCAATAGACTTCTCTGGCTTGCCCAGTAACGGTCGGCAGAACTTCATAATTCATCCTCGCTGGCGCCGATTTATCGGCTATCACCAGAGTAGCCTAACGCCCCGAGGTTGAATCCGGTGAAAATCCTGGGCTTAAATTAAATGATGAACAGTCTGGTTTGTCTGCGTTGCTCATTTATTACTGGGCTTCGGGTTGGCTGTTGCGTTCGCCGCCGAAAGTTTCTTTAGTGTGTCTTTGTATTCTTGCTTGCTAGGGTCGTATTCAATGGCTTTCTTGATAAAGTTGATCTTCACATCTGTAAAGCCTTGAATGTTCATACCCAGCTTGAAATAGTTGAAAGCAATTTCTCTCTTTGCTTTCTCGTTTTTTGGGTCGGCAGCTAGAGCTTCCTGCAGTTTCTGAGTCGAAGTGGGATAGTGTTCTTTCTTCCGCTCATCCATTGCTTCTTTGAAGAGTCGCTCACTTGCCGCTTTGTCGATTTTGGCAGGTTCTGTCTTATTGTCTTGCCCCGACTTTTTATCTTTGTCTGCTTTTGACTTGTTTGGCGTACCGGGGGCGGCAGTCTTGTCGCTCTGCACTACTGGCGGTGCTGGATGTGGTCCGTCTTCTTTTGCTCTCTGGGCAAGTGCTGCCGGGTAGAGACTGGCTTGTACATAGGTCTCTAGCCAAAGTTGATCAACCGGCAGAACCAGGCCAACGGCATAAGCGCAGACGACAAGCGATGCTGCCGCTGCTGCTAGACGGTTTCGACCGACTGGCGCTAAAGCACTTACTGAAGCATTCTGCTGGTTTGAGTTTTTTATCTCTTCTTCCAAATCTTCCAAATCTTCAAAGTCTTTCAAGTCTTTCTCTTCTTTCTTCTCTATCTTTTTTATGTCTTTTGTGTCTTTTATCTCTTTTACCGAAGTCTTCAGATTCCCAATCTATTTATATAAATATTCCGCCTGAAGCTTCGAGACGTTGGGCGTTCACCCAGCGACCGGCATCGCTGCACAAGAAGGCGACGACGCCGCCAATGTCGTCGGGCACGCCGACGCGTCCGAGCGCTGTGGAGCCTGCGATCATTTCGCGTGCACCAGGATGCGCCAGGTGGTCTTTCGTGAAGTCGGTTTCGATGGCGCCGGGGGCGACTGTGTTGACGGCGATTTTTCTATCGGCTAGTTCTTTTGCCATGTAGCGGGTCATGACCTCTACTGCGCCTTTCATGGCAGCATAAGCCGAATAGCCGGGGATGCTGAAACGGGCTAGCCCGCTTGAGACATTCACTATGCGTCCGCTGTCGCGCATGAGCGGCACAAGTTTTTGGGTGAGAAAATAGACGCTTTTGAAGTGCACGGTCATGAGCAGATCAAACTGTTCTTCTGTTGTTTGCATAAAAGGCGCCGGGCTATCGATGCCGGCGTTATTTACCAAATAGTCGAATTTGTCGCTATCGAAGTTAGCCTTAAGAGCCTCTGCCAGGGCTTTGGCAAAGCTTTCCCAACTATCGCTTTTTGAGACATCTAATTGTAGCGCGCAGGCTTTGCGCCCCAGGGCATTTATCTCTGCCACTACTGCTAGTGCTTCATCTTTGTTTCTGTTGTAAGTGATAACGAGGTCGTTGCCGTTTTTGGCGAGAGCCATGGCCATGTTCTTGCCAAGACCGCGGCTCGAACCGGTGACAAGGGCTATGGTGTTGTGCTGGCTCATTATTGGGGCTCCTTTAGGCTAAGCTTTGTTTTCGGATTTGTTTTGACGATTGTTGTGGTGATTGTTCTGCTGAGTATAAAGTATATTGATATGGTTTTGAGGTGAAGGCATTAGCTGAGAATGGCAGCGGTTCACATTAAGCTCAATCAGCACCGGCGCCGGTCGGCTATTTGGACTATGGCGCTGCTTGGCATTTTGTCAATTGGCTTTGCAGATTTGACCTCGCCGCCTGATATCGCCAGTTCTGCGGCTGCTAAGAGCCCGACCAAAGGGCAGGCTAAGGGTAAGAGCGCCGCTAAGGCTGGCGGCAAGGGCAAAGCTTGCAGGCGCGGTGCTGACACTTCAGTCGATGTCGAAGCCTTACAAAGGCAGGCTCTTGCGGCTTATATGAAACGCGACTTTGCCGCGGCTAAGCAGCTATTTCAGAAGTGCGTGACTGCCCGCGGGCGCGATGTTTCGCTGCAGTACTATCTTGGCGTTTCGTCTCTTTACGCCGGTGATTTCGACCTGACAGAACGCGCCTTGTGTCGGGTTGTGGTGATGACGCCGCCCCAAAATCAGTTTAGTCAGCTTGCTGCTAAAACGCTGAAAGACTGGAAGCAGTTCTGCAAGATACAGCCTTATAGTTTGATTCATGATGGACGTCTTTTGCGCTGGTGCAATGAGAAAGAGCCAGGCGAGAAAACTAAAATGAAGACCATCAAGATTTGGGTTGCCGATGGTTTGCAGCTGCCCGCCGGCTATGTGGGCGGCGAACTGACCACCGACAAATGCAAAAGTCTATATGGTATGTTTCGCCGTCCGGGATTTTTTGAAGGGCTAGGGCGGGTCGAGCACTATATTTCAGGGTATCGCGATGTCGTCATCAAAGGTATCAATGACTGGAAGTGGGTGGCACCCTTGGGCATTGTCGACTTTGAGTTTGTTGATGACCCGCGCCGCGCCGACGTGCTTTATTTCTGGTGCCCACGCAGCGGCGGCGATTCGGTGGGGTGCACATATTACCCCTGGACCGGTTCTGCTGATGCTGTCTGCATTGTGCATATCGAGACCGAGTATCTGCGCCGTTGGGGCTCTCGCTGGAGCAAGGAGCTGCGCGACACCAGCTGTCACGAGTTTGGACATGTCTTGGGGCTTGGGCACAGCGACAACGAAATGGATGTGATGTGCGGGCATGGAGTGCGCATCAGTTATCGTGCCAAGGTCGAATACAGCGATGCCAGTCCGGTGACCCGAAATGACTTTGTCTCGCTGCGTGCTCTCTATGAGCTGCCGGGTGACGCAGAGTTTGAGGTGAAGTAGGCGATTGTTTTGAGAGATTTTGTATAGTCGATTTATTGGCGTTTCCACAGATCCAATAATCACCCGTACTTCCTTGAATATTTTGGTATCTTGGGATTTCCCTGCGGGTGATTGTTAAGGGCTCTAGTGCTTTTTGCCAATTTTCTGTTTTCTCTGGATTTTCTGCTTTTTCGGGGTTGCGTGCCGTAATTGAGCTTCTTGAAGATTCTTGAGTATTAGTTGATTCTCCGATTTCAGTGTAAAAGAGCGCTCTGGTTCTATCTGTCACGGCTAACTTTTGATAGTTTCTGCTTTTGGCATCAAGTATGAACTCTATCTGAAGGTTTGATTGGTCGATATTGAAAACTGGAAACAAGCCATTGACCGGTTGTCCAATCATGTGGAATTTGGGCTCTAAAATTGTCTTGCCATCTGGCGTGCACAGACCAAAACCATCAGGGCCTGCTATTGTAAGTATGGTCGAGCTTGGCAGTTTAAGCAGTCCGGGTTTTAGTGTGCTTCGAGGCACAGCCTCACTATCTATGTAAATGTCCTTTAGTGTGCAATCTGGTGGCAATGGTGGCGTTATTTCAATTCCGCCTGCTGTAAGAATTTTGCAACGATGGCTGGGTCTTTCTGGCACCAGTAGATTAAGTTCTTCAGCTAGTATGAGATTGCCTGGTAGCAGCTTTACTCGATGATAGTTATACTCCAAAATGACTTTACCATCAGCGCTACTTACACCTTCGACTCTGTATGCAAGCGCAGATGCATTACCAAATGCATTACCAAATGCCATCGTGGCGGCACAGAGTAGTGTGATTATGCCTATCTGCGCTATTTCTCTTATTCTGGTATGTGTGCTCTTGATCATAACCTCAGTGTAATGGCAGGTCTTTTCTATTGCTAGTTCCCACATGGCTTGCGGGTTTCGTAGAATCCTGGGTGCGATGGATATAACTCCTACTTCAGTGGGATAATCCACAGGATAGGGTTGTAGTTTAGTAATTCAATTTAGCTTAATGCTGTTAGGATGCTTTTGCGTCTGTTTTTCTGAGTGTTTAACCTAGGTGTTTTGATGTCTGCTCATTTTGGAAAGATACCGTTTCTCACTATTGTTTTCCTAGGAGGTTTGATTCTTCCTTTCTTCTTAAGTCCTCCCGGTCTGGCTATGCCTCCTCTTCCTTCCTCGCCCATCGCAAATGAACCTGCAGTTTTCGTCAATCTTGATCTCGTGAGTGTACCTGGCGTTGATTGCCCTGGGCTTACTTCTGATAAGGGTAATACGGCTGTACCCCCAATTCATGAAGACCAGCTTGATGGTTGTAGAGTTTATATTCTCGCTGAGAAGGCGGACTTCACTACTGGTGGTGTCAGGACATCTAAAGCGGAGGTGGATGAGGGTACTCGTTTGCTAAAGTTAATTAAGTCGCGAAAATTTTCGAAAGAGATATGGCTAAAGTACCCAAATTTGCGTGATGACCAGTTTACTTACCTTTTGAAGTCTGTAAATTTGTTAGGTATGCCACGAGCTTCTGTTGAGAGTTTCCTTGGGGAGCCAGATTTTCGAACTTGCTATAGGAATATGATCGTGGCATGCGGGTTTGGTGATTCTTGGATAGAGCTTAGCTACTACCATGATCGCCTTGTATGCTGGCGCCATGTTAAAACGGCGGGTAGAAGACATTTCTACGGTCCTTGGGAGACTTCGATTTCAGGTAATTCTGCAGCTAAGGCAGGCGGTGCTAAGCCTACAATGCCGAAAGTGCTTCCGAGTAGTGGACTATAGTGTCTTTGCCTTGCCTTTTTGTTGCTCAAAGGAAATAGCGCTTGTTCTACATAGTTTTGCTAGAAACATAGATACTTGATTCTGCCTTGCTTTTGTCTTTACAGACTTGAGAATTCAAATGGTCGGCGCCAGATTGGACATTTTGTGTCGGGCAGGCTGACATCTTTGCAGTCAGAGTCGAATATTTTAAGAGTTGGGTGGGAATTAAAACAATCGACATTGGCTTGCGTGATTTTCTTCATGTCGTAAATTGATAGGTGCTCTAGGTTTGGTGCTTCTGCCAGAGGCGCAAGATCTACCAAGTTTTTATTGCTGTATAGGGCGACTTTCTTTAGCCTCTTCAAAGACTTGAATGAAGGCAGTTTTTCGAGCTTATTTAAGTTTGTTATAATCAGATACTCAAGGTCTTTGAGCTCGGCGATTTCGTCAATCGACGCTAGTTGGGATAGTTTATCTAACTGCAGAAATTGCAGGCGCCCAATCTTTGTGAGAGGGCTAAGATTTTTGACACGGCAATCAACCAGAGCGAGCGACTGTAACTGTTCGAGACCTGTGAGAGTATGCAAGTCAGTGAAGCTATCCGAAATGATTGCTAGTGCGCGCAGTGTGCGCAAGTTAGAGAACTTGGAGAGATCTTCGTAGTGTTTTTCGAGCAATAGGGCTTGCAGTCTTTTGAAATGAGAAAGCGGCGACAGGTCGGGTTTCTCATCTCTCATTATTAGCTCCAGTCTAATGGTTTCTGGAGATAAATGTTTCAGTCCTTCAAGATTTGAATAAAGGTTGAATACCAATCTGATGCGGCGGAGATTTATGAAGTATTTGAGAAAGTTGAGATCGGATGGCAGAAAAATATCATGATCAAATTCTTCGATAATGAGCGTTGCTTTGGGCGCTCGCAACATAGCATTGGCTATGCTCACCATTTCGTCAGGAAACAAACCCGCTGGCAGAAAGACTGTTTCTGTGTCAGGTCCTATCTTGTCGAGAACTTGCTGGGTGAAAGGCGCCGATGCGCACCAGCTGTATCTGCTATATTGGGTTTCGAATGCGAGCTCGGTATTGCTAAGGGGCGAATCTAGGCTATTGTCCTTTGGTGTCTCAAGAGGCAGTGTTGGCTCGAATCTTGTGGGCAATACCTCTATCTTTGCGACTGGATACTTTTCTGTGAGCCTTCTAGCCGCCGTTTCATCAAGCTTGTATTTTTCGCATGCGGCAAGAATAGCCTCTGCTGCAAGGCCAGAATGAAAGGCAATAAGCTCTTCTTCACCCATGAACGAATAGTCTTCAAAGTGTATTCGCCTAATCGCCTTAAGCACTTTTCCCCTCCCCCCAAGGAGGGTTACTTCGGTTCTTTGGTCCCAGCTAGAGGTCAGTTGAATACTCAGGTTGAAAGAGCAGAGTTTGGTTCGTTCATAAAATCCCGTTTCAATTAAAGTTGGAACGACATTCTTCCTCACGTTTCTGTCGATTTCGGTAAATTCATCCCAGGGGAATGGATTCTCTCGGCTATGCTGATGTCGCGCAGGAATAATACAAATATGAGTAATCGAGAAGATGTTCCAGTCGTATGGCGACAGCTTTTCTACTTCTTCTGGCTCAATCTGGTTGGTCATAGAGTGCCTACCTGTCTATTCTTTGTGAGTGGGAATTGGTTTGTGCTCATACTAAATAACCTATAGTACGCGCTGCCATTCCTATTTTCACGCAGTTGCGTGAGCGGATTTGCGATGGAGTGAGAAGAGAGTTATTTATATTCGGATTTGAATCATTTTCTGGAACAGTCAGTATGCTAACAGATTACCAGGGCGCATAGCTTTGCTGGTTGTGTGATGCTTGGTATAGTCGCATAGTGGGCGGGCATTTTTAGGACCGCAAGGCAATTTCGAGATGGTCGTCGGCTGGGTATTCGTGGATTGGATTTGCCGGTTAGATTAATTGAGCCACTAAACACTTTGTTGATAAACACTTTGTTGAGCTTTCCATCGTAATCGATCATAATTGAGCTGTTCGCAGCCATCGAGCCACGCATAAGATAGCTGGCATTGGACTAACACAAAATGAGCAATTACGATGACTTATTTTCGGCACCAAGGCGTGCTCTGACAATCGCGACCTCGGCTTATCGAGTGAAAGCCAGTTTTCGGCTCTTTCACGAAGATCTTGATCCCGAGCAGATTACTGAGCAGTTCGGCTTCAGCCCTACTTACTATCATCGGAAAGGCGACCGTCGGTCCGGAAAGTCTGGACGAGTTTACAGCCCTTACACGAAGGGCGCTTGGATTCTTAGCTCTGAGGGCAAAATCAGATCTCTTAATGCTAACGAACATATTCGTTTTGTTCTCGGCGAGCTTGCCCACCGTATTTCAGTTATTCATCGTCTTCAGCATGAGGGCTATGACGCCGATATTGTTTGTGCCTGGTTTGCTGAATCTGACAATACATGCCCGACTTTGACTGCGGAAACTATTTCTGAGCTGGCGCGATTTCGGGTGAATTGCTGGTTCGATGTTTATCTGTTTCCGCCTGAGGAGTAGCAGGCAGGCTAGTAGTGGTGTGACCACGGATAGGCGCATTTGCTTCAGCCTACAATTTAGGTTTGAAGAGTCGCAAGGGCTTTGGCTTTTGAGGATTTGGACTTTATTTGCGAATCATGATAGAAGATATACACGGGACGTCCCATGGGGTTCCCCTTTTCGGGCGTTATTGTTTGCAGTACTTTTAAAAATAACCAATTCGTTTGTCCCATCTATGAATTTGGCAAGTACCTAGAGGTATATCCAATTGGCAGTCTTCTTTTCTCATGTTGCTCCATTCAGCCATGCCTAGCAGTTTGAGGCGTCTCTTGGTGATGAGCGCGCTTCTTTCATTAATATTGCGGTCAGAGTGCTTAACTTCACAAGCTCTAGCTGACAACATATCTATTCGAGCGGCGCCGTCTGGTTCTGTAGGTATGGAAGAGACAACCTCCGAAAAAGATCCGAAGCTCACTTGGCAAGTTTTGCAACGCGCATTCGAGAGAGTGCGCGCGGGGCGCCTTGATGAGGCCGATACCTGGTTAGTGTATGCCTTGCGAAATGCTTCAGCAGACCCACTTCTCCTATCGCTGGAGGACGGCGAATATCTAGCGAAGGGATTGTCAGGATGCTCATCTAGTAGTTCAGCGCTTTCGGCTGACAATTGCGATGTGCTTGTTCTTCGGGCATTGATCCAAACTCGACTCAACTCGCCTCGGCTGGCATTTGAATCACTACGCAGCGTCGAGAATCACTATCCAAACTACCACTCCATAAACCAAGTTAAATCAAGGATTAGAGCACTCGACTCATTAATAAATCCGCCGGTGCAAGATTCTTTGCCTGAGCCTAGGGAGCTGTCACCGAAGGAGTTGCAGGAAATCTTGGAACGGTTAGCGCGCGAGAAAGTTGCTCTTTCTGAAAATAGAAAGACTCTGGAGCAAGCGCTCTTTGAGGCGAAAGAAGAGCATCTTGAAAAATACTCACGCTGGCGCGAGGCTCGATTTCCGCTTAAGGTCTTTATACCGACTGATTCAGATTGCTCGAAAATTCCGGGATACACCGCTGGTGACCGAGTTTGGTTAGTGACAGCTTTTCAGTTGTGGCAGAAGGCAATGAAGGAGCGCATCAAGTTCACCTATGTCAACTCGGCTACAAAAGCCGACATAACCTGTGAGTGGGTTGATCACCCGGATAAACTAGGGCTAAGAGCCAAAGATGTTGTTGGCGCTTGCCAGACAACCTGCGAAAGTTCTTTCTCGATTGTTCATGCCCGAATTAGAATCTTGACTGTTTCTGGTAAGTTGACTGCTCCCAACGGCTCTGGATTTAGAGGCAAGTTTCTGCGAAATGTGGCACTGCATGAGATTGGGCACGCACTTGGCTTAGACCATTCGCCTCAGGAAAGGTCGATTATGTACTTTCAAGTGCACGATCCATTGCTGGACTCACTAGCTGCCGAAGACATTGCAGCAATGAAGAAGATAGTTCTTGCCACACAGAGTGAATCAGAACGAATCGCAAAGGCTGATGCCGCGAAGCCGAAAGTTGATGCGGCGAGAGCAAAGATTGCATCTGCTAGTGCTCAAATCAAGAAAGATGAGGACACACTTCGATATCTTGTTACAAACATAGATTCTCAGTTGAAAGCGGCAAAGGATCTGGAAAGGTTCAATCTATGGGATCAAGCTTTTTCGTTCTACAACGATGCTTTCAAGTATAGATCAAGTGATGATGGAGTTCGACAAAACATCTGCAGGACTGCAAATAATGCAGGTCGCGTCGCAATGAAAACGGGGCGAGTCGCTGAGGCGATTAAGTTCCTGAGTCGTGGGCGAGAGTTGATGAACAAACAGACTCCAGTAGAATTGCGCAAGCAGATTCTTGAGAATCTTCGTAATGCTTATGAAGCAAGTAACCAAAAGACAGAGGCGGCAGCAGTGCAGATGGTTTTACAGGGCGAAAACTTCTAAATTCTAGTAATGCTTGAAGATGACGTGAGAAAAGTTTTTGCAACATTAGTGGTGGGGGATGGAAATCGCGATTGCTGGCTTGGGCGTCTAGGGCGAAATGTGATGAAGAACTTAAAGCAAAAATTAAAAAGAAAAAGTAAGGATTGGTTGGTTGACCAATTGTTCCAATTGTGTGTTGCCGATAACACAAATACTGAGCGGCTCTTGCTAAGCCTAGCGGCAGAACATGACGGTGGTATTGATTTAGCAAGAAAGTTCACGAAACAGCTTGATAAAGCTGTCGAGGAGATTGTTGACCACGGCCCTGGAAGCTGGGACTCTCAACTTCCCTCTGCTGGATTTGATATCGTTTTAGATGCACTTACCGATATGCTGCCGAGGAATTTGACGGACGTGATGGAGATAGCAGAATACGCGCTGGTCAAGTTAGACAGCATATTTGAACTCCAGGACGAGTGTGAACTCGAATATCTAGTTGATGAATTTCGCGAATTACACCTGCAAGCCTGCCGAGATCTTGAGCCGGATCCATCTATACTAGGGGCTCGACTGGCTGAGTTGGCAAAAGTAACCGAGTGGGGTTTCTTCGACGGACCTCCCGCCGGATATGCTGAAGTGCTCGGTAAGGAAGGTCTGGCTGTATATAAGTCAAAGATTTCGTGATTTGACTCTATAAGTTTCTGCAGGCTGAAATGGTGGAATTACTCAAATGGCAAAATCTAATAACCTAAAGAGCCCGAAGAATCCAAAGAGCCAGAAGAAAGATCTCGATCTCTCACAACTTAATCCGATAGTGGCGCGAAGAGTGCTTCAGGATCTTCTCGAGCAACAACCGGAGTTGAAGCCTGTTGCTGCCGCATTGGTGAATGCGGCGATCAAGAGCCCTCGAATGGAGGACCTGGCCGAAGAGATTGAAACCGCACTGAATCAGATCAGTGAAGGCGATGTCTACATTAACTCTGGTCGAACATGGCGAGGATACCGAGAGCCAGATGAGGGCGCTGCAGAGGTTTTGTCTGAGGTAATGGAGCCATATTTTGAGCGCTTGGAAGAGCTATGTCGCGAGCAAGATGAGCAGAATGCACTTAACCTGTGTGAAGCTATTATTTTGGCGCTTTATCGTCTTAAGCATGGTGATAACTTTTCTGAGATTGAGGAGTACGCAGAGGATTATCCTGAAGAAACAGCCGATTGCGCGGCACAACTTTGGCGCTCAGGCGGAAATCTGGAGCGGTCTACAGATAAGCGATTCAGCAAGGATAGGACTATTCCTGCTGAGTTCGTTCGTCAATTTGTTCCGGAGTGGGACTGGCTTTTGCCGGAAGACTAGGGCTTGAAGACTTGCGCATAAAATTGCTTGACTGAATTCGGCTACGTTTATTCGAGCGTGCGAATCTGGGAAGCAAAATTCGGTACATGAGATTCAAGCTTCTTTAGAAGATCAGGCACACTCAAGTCAGTCAAATCCTCTGATTGCTCTTTGATTATTTGGAGGAAGAGTTGAGGCGCTAAGTCGAATAAATGCGATAGAAACACATCTGGATGCTGAGCTTCTAAATTCCAAGGTTCAAGATCTTTCGATTTGAAGTGGTCTAAGTTGAAGGTGACTATCACTTGCGCCTGAGCCACTACGGCCGCGGCCGTGACATGGCGATCGCCTAGATCATTTGTCATTTGCTCTATTAGTTTGTCGGGCACAGATACCATCGCTTCGGGAAATGCTTTCGATAGCTCTTCTTGTAGATGGACTGCTTGAGCTTCATTCATTCTCCTTCGTTTGATGAGGTTTTTTGTCGTCTCATCAAGGATAAGCTGTGACCAATGAACGCGATAGAGTCCATACTCGACAGCCCGCAACAGTGTATCTGTTACGGGGCGATTGAAGAGAACGGATGCGTCAAGAACGGCTGGAAAAACTGCCAAGCGATTTATTCCTCATCGTAAAGGCCGGCTTCTTGTGCCATCTCCGTAAGTTTCCTTAGCGCTTTTCGACGCTCCTTGTCTCGCTTGTGTTTATACTCCATCAGATCTTCGAAGCGAATGCGTCGATGTGTGCCTACGCGCTCAAAACTGATGGACCCCTCTTCTAGAAGTTTGATTAGATGAGGTCGGGATACATTGAGCAAATCTGCAGCTTCTTGTGTTGTGAGCAAATGTCCAACTGGAACGATTGAGACGGCCATTTCGGCTGTTAGAAGAGGAATAACTTGCTCCAGAACACGATAAAGCGGCTCAGGTATTGGGATTTCTTGCCCCTCTGGTCCAACCAGGCGAGCCTTCTTGATGGCATTCAGTGCTTTGCCAAAAGCCTGCACGGCTGCCGCCTGGTCTCTTTCGGCATATATCGGTTCTCTTACTGTATGTAACTGAGCCATGTATTGGAACCCGCTGGGAGCTAATCGCAATTATAGATTATAATCGAAATATTCGAAAATGGCAACTGGATTGGTCAATTGATGGCTGAGTTGCTGAATCAGCGGCTTAAATTAGTCCTGTAATTTAAGAACAGGCAGTACAGACTTCGTCTCTCTTTGGAGCCACCGTTTACGGTATCACCGATTTTTTTCAAGGAGCTGTGCCCAGTCTATCTAAATCCTAGAGCAGCTTAGAACCCTTTCCGTTTCCGGTTTCTCTGTTATGCGGCTGTGCTGAGCGAGGCTACAATTGCTGATTTTCCCCAACGTAACTTCTTTCTCATTCCTTCTGTATCGTCGCAGTACTCTAAAGTCTTTCGTAAGTCAATTTGATGGCGCTCCGCAAACCACCCTTGAAACTTCGCACCGACAAAAACAAAAACCGCCTTGCGGCGGTTTCTAAAAAATCTGGGCGAGAGAGGACTTGAACCTCCACCCTTGCGGACTAGATCCTAAGTCTAGCGCGTCTGCCAATTTCGCCACTCGCCCTGGGTGCCGATGGTGTCGGATTTCTTAGGATACCATAGCCCAGCCCCAAGAAGCATTGAGAGATGTCAACTGTTGCGGGCTCTTAAGGAGTCACCCAAAACTTCTGAAAATCCCGCCATTCGCCCTCGTCCATCGTATATTCGGCAAAGGGGGCTACCCCTTCGAAACTTTCGAGGCTGCGGGCGGGATGGTCGCTCTCTTTGTCGGTGTTGCCCCGGCTGCGGTCGCGCTTCGCCAGTTCGTTCAAGCCCGCGTTCACGCCGGCTAGAGCTGTGCGCAGGTTTTCGCTGTGGGTGAGATGTCCGGCTGTGCCTTCGTCATAGACCGGCAAGCCAAGAATTACTGAACATTTATGAGCTTTAGTTTGAGGTTTAGGTTGAGACTGTGGCTGCCCACCCATGCCGCCTGCATCATCTTGACCACTTTGCTTCTCGCTTTCTTGGTTGGCAAGAGTGCAGGCGCGGGTGACGTGTTTGGCTTGTTGGGCCACCAGCCAACTATAGGCGCGGGGATAGTGAAAGAAAGTGTCGTAACACATCACCGCTATCTGGTCGCAGTGGGCGGCTAGCTCTTTGAAGTCGGAGTCTGAAAAGCCCCAGAGAGTACCGGGATACCAGCAGGGCGCGGCCACTGATATATAGGCATTGGGCAGCGCCCGGCGCGTTTCATCAAGCAGAGCGAGCATGTCTTTATTGCCCGAAGGATAAAACTCATAGTCCCACTGAATGCCGTCAAAGCCGCATTCTTCCACCAGATATTTTGCCTCTTTCACCATGTTCTGTCTTATATCTGATTTGCTGATATCGGTTGTCTTTTGCTTTGCTTGCAGATAGACGCTTTGTACATAAATCCAGGCAATTGACTTTGCTCCCGGCATTTCATTTTTTATGCGGGTATTGATTGTCAGAGCGTTTTCTTTGTAGCGGTGCATGAGCTTTCCCTGCTCATCAAGGCTGCGCACGTGAAAGTATAGATACTTGAACTGACCTTGCTTTAGTTTGTCGATGAGGCTCGATAGGGCGGCGTCACTGTGTTTGCCGAAATACCAGAGATAGCGCAACCAGATGGCGTTGGCGCCGCGGTTGTAGGTGGTGGCGGGGGCGGTGCTGCAACACAAGCGTGGGTAAAGCAAGGCATCGGCAGTAAGCGCCATCGAAATGAGCAGTGCGAGTAGGAGCAGAAGTTTTCTGCCCTTGCCGATGCGTTTACTAGCCTTATTCATTTTCTGCCGATGCCTTTTGCATCTCGCCCCCTCGGCGACGTTCTTGCTTTGCATGTTAGCCGACTATCTTCAAATTGGCTCGTTTACGCTTGAAACTGCCGCTTGTCTTTCTTTCGCTCTTTTCACGCTTGCTTCTCTCGTTTTCTTGTTCTGCCAGGTCTTGTCTGCGCTTTTGCCAATTGAGAGTGACCGAAATGCGATGCAGTGCCGAGCCACTCCAGCTAACCTCCAGACCTTCGCTGGCTAGTGTCTCTTGCAGAATCTCGCCGATTGCTTGGTTGCGATCTAGTTGACTGCCCTGCAGTTGATCTCTCTGGCTATTTTGCCTAGCCCCACTAGCATCACTAGCATAACTCGGGTCGGGCTCGCTGAAGGCTCCGAAAGTAAGATAGAGCAAGCCCGAGCGAGCCGCTCTTTCGGTGTCGTCTTTGTGATAGAAAACATAACCGCGTTTCTTTTGTCCGCGCATCATCAGCTTTATGCCGTCGGTTTCGATCTGGCGGTGTCCGCAACTGTTGCAGCAGCTGAAATGTTGCCGGGCGATGATGTCTTGTTCTTGCAGCTTTTGGAAGGCTCTGTCGATGCGGTCGCAGTCGGTGAGCGGTGGATACCGCCTTTCTTCTTCTCTATGTAGTGCCAGGGCATGGTCGGTCCAGATTTCTAGTTGACGCAATCTGCGCTCGCGCGCGTTTGCAGAGAGGTCTAAGCGTCCCCAGTCATCGAGCCTGCTGGCGCTAAAGCTTGCTGCTCTAGCGCCACCGTCTGTAATATTGGTGTTGCCATTGATACCGTTATTGATGCCGCCCTTGATACCGCCGATTATTTCGGTGTCTATTTCGGTGTCTATTTTGGTATTACTGTCGTTATCGTCACCAACTACTAGATCGTTAAATTCATTCATGACCAGATCGATAATTTGATTGCGCTTCAGAAAGCCTTCTTTTACATGTCGCGCCACCAGCTGCTTGAGATATTTTTTGTTCATTTGATAATAGTTCATAGGTGTCCTTTCCTATCTGATTATTTGTTGGTTGATGCTGTAGCTGGGCTCGCAGTCGCCGATGTGTTACTGGCTGTCAAATTACTGGCTGGCAAAGTTTTGGACTGTAGAGTATTGGCTGTCCCGGCGTATTTCCTCAATTGTGGTTCGGCTTCTTTGACTTTTATATAGGCGGTCATTCGCGACAGATTGAAGGCTCGCCAATCGGTCTTCCAGGCGCCGTTCAGGCGCGCGAGCAACTGACTGGCGGTTTGCTTTCTCTCGGCTTCGGGCAGGCGCGGCAATTCGTCTACGATGGGCGGCAAGCCGTCGCAACTTAGTGAAAGAACATAGCCTACATCTATTTTGTCGGCAGGTCTGCTCATGTTTGATTTAGAGATTATATACTCAGGATTCACCATATGCAGTGCCGAGATTGAGATTAGCCCGAGGGCATAGGTGGCAGGTACGAAGATGCGGCGCTGCGCTCTTATTACCGAGGCAAGATAGGCTAAGAAGATTGTTGCCAGATAGAGCATGAAAGCTGTGGTGAAGAAACGCAGTTCGCTCATGCCGTATTCTCTTGAGTATAGCTGCATGCGTTCTATTGCAGAGGCTACTATGGTCAAGAGCAGCAATACCGTACTTGATACCAGAGTGTTGAAAACTATTTTGGCTTTCTTGCTGGCCCTTTGGCAGACGGCGTCTGCACTGAGCAAGAGAGGCAGCATCAGAACCGATACCGTGCAAAGTTCAAAGAAGCCCCGGCGTGCGTACTCGGCAAAGGTGAGACCCGACGTGATTTGCACTAAGTGAGCGCCGCCAAATAGATATTTGATCTGAACACAGACAAAGGCACCGAAGAGCAGATTGAGCAGAGTTAGGGCTGTAGCCATTTCGGGCAAGGCTATTTTGATGCCTGTTGTTGCGGGTGTGAGGTCTTGACTGTTGCTTGTTTGGCTAGCGCTTTCAGAGCCGGCAATTTCAGTACTTGTAGTACTTGCAGTGCTTGCAAGATTCGGCTCTGATTGGGCTGTCCACTGCGCCACAGACCAGAGCAGTCCTCCCACCATGGCTGAGAGAATACTTGTGGTGACGCTTAGTTCAAGCAGTTTCGGCAGGTCGAAGAGCTTTATAAAATCGCCTAGATGCTTGGCGAAGGCTGCATCGGCTGAGCAGAGAAGGGCGGTGAAGACCAGTAAGAAGGGCGTGGCGATGAAACTGCCTTTCATGATAAAGCCGAAGATGCGACTTGCTTCGTCGTTCATGAGGGTGCGCTTGGCTATGTTTTCAGAGACTAGTTCGATGGCGGCTAGCAGCGGGGCTATGGCTCCACTGGAATAGTTCTGAATGGTTTTCATCACGCCTGACAGCATTGGTTCTTTGCTGATGCTGGCGTATACACCAAAGGCGGTGCTTATAGATATGGCTGCTATGTCGAGCGCTCTCAGCCAGGGCGAATCGTTCAGACTAAGCCCGGTCGAGGCTAGCGCTGCCGGTATAAAGAAGAGTAGGGCTCTTTTATTCTCTTTTCTAATAAGTAGAAGAGATAGAATTGCTGCGCTGGTATTGAGCATGACTATAAGAGTCATCCCCAAGCCCAGGGGTGCACCATGTGTGATTGAGTCGTCCAGCAGGGCGCGAGCAAGCCCGCCTAAAGCCAGCGAGGCAAGCAGGATAGTCAGTGAAATTGGCATAGATTCAATACTCTTTGTGTAGGTGTAGCCGACGCAAAGCCCCCGCTTTCAGGCGGGATGAAATAGTGACTCTGTTGCGAAAGCTTGATGCTGCGCCGGTTTGGTTCAGGTTTGTTACAGTTTTAGCATTGCCGGGTTTGGTCGAAAAGTAGGTAAACCACCTTTTCGCGACCAAATTCTCTATGTTAAGACAGCGCAGCTAAGCACGCAGCCGCTCTCGAGTCGCTGTAAGGCATTAGTAAAGTGTTGTCCTTACAGGTAAAGCGGCGGTTCTAATTGTTTAATACGGTCTGAAGGTCGGGCGAGCGAGTCAGGAAGCTCGCCCGACTTTCAAACCGTTCATTCGGTGCGTCGAACAATCTTTGCTGGGGCTATTTCGTGCATTTGCGGAGCATTTTAAAAACTCGCGCCCGGTTGGATTCGAACCAACGACAGTCCGCTTAGAAGGCGGGGGCTCTATCCACTGAGCTACGGGCGCACAAAGCCTTTCAAGTGGTACACAGTGGAATGTACCAACGGGCTGGAAAGCATTATAGCTTATCGATCAAAGGGTAGGGAACGTAGATCCAACCTTCTGCTATCGCCTCTTCAAAGAGGTGGCGGTGTTCAGGGCTTGTTAAGAGAATGTGAGGCGAAACTCTTTCTGGGTGAAGGCTGGTTAGTGCCGCACCAATAGCCGCTATCAGACTATCGAGGGCATTGTCGTCATCGAGGGCGACTGTTCTCAGAGATGGCTTGATTACTAGCTTCAACCCTAGCCAATTCAGTCTCTTTACAGTGTGTAACTTGCTCAGACCTTCCACAATTTCTGCCCGCAGGTCGCGGGCCTGGCTGTCCTTACCTTTATATTTTTGGTAGGGCAGCTCTAGTGCCTTTAAGATGGCGCTGGGGTAAGTCTCATAGACCACCTTTTGGTTTGGGCAATGGCTTGAGCCTGTATCGAATGGGGCAATTAGGTAACCGTTGTCTTGCATTTCTTGCAGCAGTGCAGAGCCTTGCCAGGTCATTTTGAGCATGCCTGGATTGATCAAATGTAGCGGGCTCGCTGCCTTAGGACTAACCAGGCTGTCGGTAAGGCGCAGTGGCTCTTTTCTTCCCAGTCGCTTCGACTCTGTTCTGAACAAGCTGGCGATATCCGATAGGCGCTCGAAAGATATTTGATGTATATATCTTTGGCTTTGTGTCTTCTCTTTCGCTGGCGCTTGAATCGCTTGCTGTGCGGCGGTTTGGCTTGCTTCTGGGCTAGAATTTTGGACGAGGTAGGCTTGGAAAATTTTTGGCGTGGAGAAGGGAAAATCAAAACCAACCGATATCGGTTTGTTTTTCAAAAGAGATGCCGCGATTTTTATTGATCCTGTATTATCAATATGCTCAAAACCCAACGTGGGCATGCCTTTGCTGTCTTTTGACAGGGTCCCGAGGCTTAGCCATGTGGCATTTGGGTCTTTGCTTGCGGCGCTGTAGTCGACCCCAGCCACTTCAATTTCTTGCACTTTCGCTGTCTGCGATTCTTTTGTTTTCAAGGGAATATCCAGAGGGGCTAGAGTTACTTAAATTTTGCCATTCTTGTACTATTAGATGTGATGAATGACGACCTGACCAAACATGCAAGCTTTGTAGGCATGGTTTATGACCAGACTCTGCCTGTGCGTGAGCCGCTTTGTGCTGCCTTTCAGGTCGACGGCGATACGGTTGTAACCACTGCCCATGCCCTGATTCTTTATCGCGAGTTGCTGCCGGCGCTGCGTTTGCGCTTTCCCACCAGCGGCAAAGAATACTCGGTGCGGTCCATCAGTTTTCATCCCGATCTCGACTTGAAAGAGCTGACCGCCCGGGCTAAGCAGGCGCTGGCTGCTCCCTATCCGGCTTTGCCTTTGCAGCAGAACAATGTCGCTATTTTGAAACTGCAAGAAGCCAGCGGCGATGTCTCTGAAGAGATAGCCCGAGAAGTGGTTTATAGCTTTGAGCGCTTTCAACCCACTCGGGATGGTGGTTTGGCTGGGTCTCTTTCTGAGCTTGAGCTGCCTTTGGTTTTGCAGACTATAACCAATGCCCGCAAAGAAGGCACGCTCTCTTTGATGGACGAGCGTTTTCGTACTATCGGGCAGATTTATTGCCAGGGCGGCAAGATAAAGCAAGTTTTTTACCGCGGTCTTCTCAATGAGTCGGCTTTCTATCAGATTATCAATCACAGATTAGCCGGATTTTTTCATTTTGCCACCGACGAAGTGCCCGACTGGAGCGCCGGCGCTGAGATCAGCCGACCGCCCGATATGCTTTTGATTGAAGCCTTGAGGCGTATGGACGAACTTGAGAAGTTGACCGCCATTGTCGGCGGACCCAGCAGTCTCTTTTCAAAGCGGCAGGAACAACCAAACTACGATATTTTGCCGCCCGATTGTCGCGATGCTTGTCGCATTGTTTGGCCCTTTATCGACGGCGGCACGCCGCTTGGCAGTCTTTGGCAGCTTTGCGGGCTCGATGATTTTGCCATTTATTCCACTTTGCAAGAGCTGATTAAGACCAGGCAAATTAGCTATTACGAAGCGCCTTTTGTGCGTGAGTCTGAAAAGAGACCGATGCAGTTGGGGCTTGATACGCCGCTTTCGCCGAATGATATGGTCACCGCCCTTTGGGTGGAAGATGCTTCGATGGCGCCTTTGTTGCGCCGCGGCGTCTTGCTTGGTAGTGCTAAAGATCAGAATCCTTCCCATGTTGTGCATAATATCGGCTTGCCCGAAGAAGCCTCTGGCTGCCCTGTTTTCAAAGACGGCAGTGTAATTGGTATGCACTGCGGTGCGATTTCGAAAGATGCCCAAGTGCAAGATAGTGCTGCTCTTGGGCAGATGATTTGGATCGAGTCGGTGGTGCAGTGTTTGCGCAATGCCGGCGAAGGTGAGTTGGTCAAGAAGCTCACCGCTACTGATATTTCTAAGCCCGGCACCGCTAAGCTTGCCGGCATTAGAGAAGTGGTGCGCATTCAGTGTCCTAAATGCGGACGCTCTTCGATGGAGCTGGCCAATTTCTGCAAAGGTTGCGGACAGCGTCTAATTGACGAGCTGGAGCCCAAGGGCAAGAAGCGTCCCAGCGCTCGTGCCTCGCAAACCCGCATGCCTGCCGCCAGAGCCTCGCAGTTGCGATTGCCTGCCGCCGGTGTAGTGGGCGCGCCCGCTGTGGTTGTGCAGCCGGCTCCCTTGCCGATTATTTCTTCTTTGCTGACCACTGCTTTGGTGATGGGTCTCACCTGGGCAGGGGCGCAGGCACTGCCTAAGCCCAATGTTATTCCTAATATGGGGCTTTCTTTTCCAGATATTCCCCGGGTGCGAGTCGAGATGCTCGAATGGGTAAGTGATGCGGCAGCGCCCACTTGCCAGCGGCACAAGTCGCCCAATAACGAAGTTTTTAGCGGCAACGAAAAGTTTTCGCTGGAAGTAACAGCCGATACGCCTAGCTATGTTTATTGTCTCTACCGCGGTAATTCGGGCAGTGTTGCCTTGATTTATCCGGTTATCGAAGCTCAGGATCAGCTTTTAGAGAAAGGAAAGTCGATAAATATTGCGCTTGGAGGCGAAGCCTCTCAAGATGAGAAGGGCAAGGCTTTTCAGGCTTTTACTTTTGATAAGACGGCGGGTACCGAGCGCTTTATTTTTGTGGCGAGCAGTCAGAAAGCTCGGTTTTTGAACGACCAATCTATATATGAGCCGTTCGTCAAGCATGCGCTCGACCTACTCAGCACTGACGATTATATCGACGGGGTCGAGACCAATGTCGATAAGCTCGGTCCGCGCTTTTTTGCCGACCCTGGTACTTCGCGGGTCGGCTTGTCTGGTCTGATGGGCGATTCGGTCTATTTGAGGCTGATGGAACTTAAGCATAAGGCGACCCAATAGTTTTTCTGGCTTCTTCCTAATGTGTTCGTTTAGGCGGTAGAGCCTCTACGACCGGATAGGTCGCGAAAATATGGCAAAGATGGCAAAATAGACAGGAGCTGTCTCCGCGGTCCGAAATAAGGGGAGTAAATGAAAGTGATGTCACCTCAATCAAAGCAAAATTATGGGCTGAAGAAAACGCTGGTCGGCGCTTTTGCTCTAAGTTTGGTAATGAGCCTGGCGGTCAATCCGCAGGGTGCATATGCTCAACTTGAAGGTGCAGAAAGTGGCTCGGAGAGTGCTGCTTCAGAAGCTCCGCCTGAAGGAGCTAAAGGTCTTTTCTTTCAACAGCTTGATAGACCGACCGAGACAATTAATACCGGCTTGCGCTATTGGATTGAATTGAAGCGCGGACATAGCGTGCTGCGTGTCACCAATAAGACTCAGTTTCGCTCGGGTGATTCGATTCGTTTTCATGTGAAGTCAAATATCGACGGCTACGCCTATATCTTGCTCAGTCAAGGCAGTGTCAACGAGAAAGCAGTGCTCTTTCCCGATCCATCAAGCAAAGAAAACAACAGGCTTGAGCGCGGCAAAGAGTACACTTTGCCCGAGAGCGGTTATCTAACTTTTGATGATAATCCTGGTACCGAAAAGCTCACACTCTTGCTTTCGCGCACACCTATTGATGCTGAAGCCTATCTGTCTAAGCCGCAAAGACAAGTGACTATGATTGCTTCTGCTCAAACCGGCAGCAAAGATTTGGTGCCTGCCAAAATCTATATCAGCTACAACACGCCTCGCATCGATGCTCCGCCTGTAATCAGAGATGAGCCCAAGGCAGATCCGACACCGGTGCCAATCAAGGTAAGCACTGAAAAGAAAGACAAGAAGCCGGTTGCGAAAACATCTGGCATCAGCCGGGTGAACAAAGTTGCCAAAGCTTCGACTTCGTCTTCTGGCTCTTCATCAGGTTCTTCATCGGCTTCTGGCGGTAGAAATTCATCGAGTCATGCCGCCGGCGAGTCTGCGCCCAAGGTGAATAACGCTCATCATGGCGATGATGAAGGTACTACAACTGTAGTATCCAAGCAGGCTTCGAGTGTGTTGCACGTTGATGTGGTGCTCGATCACCAGCGCTAGTTGGTCAGCTCTCTGCAATATGAGTAGCGTTTAAACCGGCTTTCTTAGCCGGGTTTCATAAAAGCGGCAGATAAAAACTGGCCGCTTTTATGCTTTTTTGATATGACATTTCGCTAAGCAGGTGTATTATTTATTTCTATTGAAAGTTTGCTGGAATGAAAAGCTGCTCTCTTTCATTGATTGGTAATTTTCGTGCTTCCCCTTAGCGAGAATTTAAAGCATTTATGATGCTCTTTATACTGTCCGCCGGTCTGACTCTCTTTCTGCTTATCGGCGTTTTGATAATGTTCAATCCTCACTTGCTCTCACCGGCACTTGCTGAGCGCTGGTTGCGCAATCACAAATATTGGCGACAGTAAATTTAGCCGCTAAAGTAATAAAAGCTAATACTTGAGCCAGTATTTGAGCCAAATTTGAAGGCATTACTTAAATTAGTACTTAAGCTGCTCTCGGCTTAGAGCAAAATAAACCTTCCTCTTGTAAACCTTGCGTAATGCAGCGCCCACAAGCGCTCTTGCTGCATATAATGGTTTTACTCGGGAGGCTCACTGTCTTGGCTATATTTTTCGTCGACATGTTTATCAGGCCTTTTGCCCGCATCTATCAGAAGATGCCGATGGTCACATTTGCTATTCTCTGTGTGCTTTACGGCTTGGTTGCTTATGCAATATGGCGGTCTCTCTCAAAAGAAGAGAAGTATTATTAGGCGGCGGAAACAGCTTGCCGCCCCCAACCTAGAAAGCAAGAACCTTTATTTAGTGCCCGCCGCCTTCGCCGGCTTTCACGCTTTCAAGCTTTATTGACAGTCTGTCGCTTTCGACGCTGACCAGACCTACATATTGTTCAACGAAGTTTTTCAGCCCCATTGGTGCCACTGTACCGTCGATAGTGTAAGTGCCGTGGTCCATCGGCTTTGCTTCAAAGTCGTAAGTGACATAGCTGATTGTTATGTCGTGAATCGGCACATTGTTGTAGTTGTAGACCCTGAACCAGACCACCGGGCAGTTAATGACCCAAAGCCCAGCCACGTGCCAGTCCACCATTTCGACTCTGACATTTTGAGTGAGTGCCATGTCGACCGGCTCGGGCGCGCAGCCGCTAGCCACCAAACAAGTGGCGCTGAACGCCAAAATAAAAGGTAGTATGCGTTTTGCAAAATATAGAGTTTGCACGGTCCCCTCGGCTTTACTTAGTAATGCAGAGGCGGCAAAATGCCCTGATTTTGGGCGATTCCCAGTAGTACCAGGATCGCAAAGATCAGGAACATTCCAAAAAATGCAGGTTCGCCATCGTATAACATAAGCGGGTCTTGGACCAAAATGCTGCTAAAGTCAGAGACTATGCCATCTATTATATTATGACTGCAATAGAAAAAATATCGCCACATTTTAAGCCGCATCCCGGTCTCAAGAACGGTCATGCTATGACGATCGTGCCCGCCCTGCTGGCTGCACGCCCGGTCTTGAGCGACGGTGAGAAATTACAAATAGAAGTCGAACGTGACAATTGGGTCACCGGCTATTTGAATAGACACTCAGAAAGCCATGGCGGCGAGGGTCATTCTGAGCGTCCTCTCATGATTGTCGTGCATGGTTTGGAGGGTACCGCCCGCGCTCCCTATGTCAACGGACTCGGCTATAAGGCGCATCTGGCAGGCTTTGATGTCTTTCGTATGAATATGCGCAATTGCGAAGATACTTTTAGTCTTTGTACCACCCTATATAATGCCGGTCTCAGCGGCGATTTGTTTGCCATCGGGCTTTATCTCAAGGAACTCTTCGGCTATCGAGATATCTATGCCTGCGGCTTTTCTTTGGGCGGCAATCTGGTGCTTAAGGCTGCCGGTGAGCAAGGGACAAGCCAGGACCACCGCCTGCGTCGCCTATTTAAAGCTGTGGTGGCGGTATCACCGCCGGTGGAATTGGTCGAGTCTGTAAAGGCGATTGAGAGAGGCGCAAGCCGGCTCTATGACTTCAATTTTCTCATTTCTCTCAAGAAGAAAATTATTGAGCGTGAACGGCTTTTCCCCGGTACTTATGATCTCGAGCGGTTAAAGAAAATAAAGTCATTGCGGCAGTTTGATAATTACTTCACGGCAATCGATGCCGGCTATGACTGCGCCGAATCTTACTATCAGGCGGCTAGTGCCATGCGTGTTTTACGCGATGTGAAGATTCCGACACTCATTGTTGCCGCCCAAGATGATCCGATTGTGCCATATGCTCAGTCATTTGCCCCTCTGGCACTACAGATGGTGCGGTGCCCGCAGCTTTCGATTGTATCGCCGCCACAGGGCGGTCACGTCAATTTCTTTAGCGAGCATGAAATTAGCCTGGCTAGTTTGTATGAAGATGCTGCAACGCTCAAGCAAATTTCTTTACCTGACACCATATACAAGGACAGATTTTGGGCTGAATGGCTTGCCCTCAAGTTCTGCCTCTATACGCAATATAGCTAAATCGCTATTGCTGTGCTTATTAGCGATATGCAATTTTCTTTCCTTTAAGAGTCTGCTTGAGTTTTAGGCCCTAACATGGAAAAATGTTTGACGACAATATGATTGTTGCCGTATCCGGCACTTGGCGACCGGTTTATCCGTAACCTTGAAAAAGATACAAGCAGCATGACAAGAGTGATGAATCTGGACCTAGGCGAAAGCGCACTGTCCGATAAACATTCGATAAAAAGAGTAAGGTTGACGAGAGGCAATTCCTGTCCCAATATATAGCTAGTCTGTGAGATGAAGTTAAATATTGGACGTCAAGCGATAATTTTTACCAACAAGTGAGCTTATGAGGAGGTTCATTGTGAAAAAGCAAGTATTGGGTCTGGCGATGGTTATGGTTGCTTCAGCTTCGGTTGCTGCTCCCGTGATGGCCGCTGATGATGCCATGGAGAAAGTAACCCAGGGTGCACTTCTGCCCACCAGAGTTGGTGGTGTCGTAGCCGGTACCGTGCTTGGTACTCCCGTGGCTGTAGTGCGTGAGTCTTACAAGTCCTACATCGACTTGACCAGCAAAGGTGCTGAGTCGATCAAAGGCAAAGAGTGTGGTCCCGCTTGCCTCCTGGTTAGCGTCTTCACCCTCCCCGCCGGTCTTGTGGTTGGTGGCGTTAAAGGTACCTACTACGGTATCAAAAACGGCTTCATGAAGGGCTTTGAAACTCCCTTCCACCCCGAATCTTTCAGCCTTGGCGAACTCGAAGGAAAATGATTCCTAGAGTAAGAGTTGTGTAAAGCGCACTCAAGAGCTTTTAGATATGATGTAGAACTCGCATAAACTGCGGGTTCTACTTTTTTAGGCATCTTAGGCGACTTTCTCAAAGATAGCGAAGAGGGTTTTATGACACAGCTCAATTTGCAGGATTGGTTTAAGAAAGTGCAGTCGTGCAAGACTCGCTCTGAAGTTTTCGCCGTGCTCGATCAGTTTCGCCCGCTGCCTTGGGCCGACGAAGAAAGAGCGCAGATGGCTAAGCTATATATTAGATTGCTTGATCATCTGCCCGATGACAGCGGCGCTGTCGCTGCCACTGCGGGCGGTGCACAAGAAGATAAGCCGGCTAACGATGGTCCGGTCTGGTACGAAAAGATGTAATTACTGCTGGCTGTTTGAAAGCTTGTTCAAGATCAAATTAGCCTTGGCCTCGTAGGCGGCACTTTCATCCAACTTGCCCATACTCTTGGTGAGACGGGCTAGATCTGAATTGATCTTGCCCATATGCAGTTCGTCGCGGCTCTTGCTTTCAACTAGTTTGAGCAGTTCCTTCAGTTTCGTCTCGGCTTGTTCAAGGCGGCTTTGCTTTTGATAAATGAGGGCGAGCGACTCCAAGGCTATTTCACGCACCGCTTCCATGCTTTTGTTTACGGCATCGGGCTGGGTCTCGCTTTTGTGCGCTATGGTCTCTACAAGCTTCAACAAAATTATTTCAGAGTCTCGGTAATTACCTTCTTCTAAAAACTGTTTGGCGACAATCAGTACGTCATCAGGCGAAGTTTCTATGCGAGAAAGCAGGCTCTCGCTGTCGAAGGCAGGGGGACGGTTGTCTATTAATGCAGTCACTGCGGTTGGGGCAGCCGGAGTTGGCTGAGCTTGAGATGACTGAGCTGTTTGAGTTGTTTGAGCTGTTTGAGTTGGCGGAGCTGACTGAGATGGCTGGGCATCTATTTGAGATTTTGATGCTTCTGGTGTCGGTATGTTCGAAGGCGCCGGGACGGGCGTTTCATTTGGAGTATTTGGAATATTTTGATTGTTTTGATCAGTTTGAACTGGTTGTGCCGGCTCATTTGCTTGAGCGAGCTTAGTGCTGCTTTCTTGGCTTGGCACCGCTTGGTCTTCTAAAGAGGGCTGAGAATTAGGCTGAGAGTTTGAGGCGCTTGTGGGCGGACTGTTTTCCAAAATGGCGAAGGCGGCTTGCTCGCTATCTCGATTTTCCATCTTATCGATTAGTCTGGCTAATTGCATGCGCGTGCCGCGATCGTTTTGCAGTCGCAAGGCTTCAGATAGTTCTACGAAAGCACCGTCCAGGTCTCCGGCTTCGATTAGTTTGGCAGCTTCGCGTGACCGCTCGGCGGCATCAAGCGGGTTAAGCCCTGCTTCTTTCATCATCGAATTGAGATTGCGCCTTGATACTTCTCTGGCTGTATCTAAAAAGAGCGCGGCCCGAAATTCTTTGATTGCTTCTTTGGGATTGCGCAAGGCTTGCTGCAGTCCACGGTTGTTATGAGCAATGACTAGATTGTCACGGGCGTGCATATAGCCTGGCGATGAGCTGACAATCTTCTCTAGCATGTCGATTGCTTTATCGAATTGCTTGGCACTTATGGCTTTGGCTGCTTCGTTATTGAGGTGGGCCAGTTCGCGACTGGTGTACTTGCCGGGGCTGCTATTTATTTTTGACTGTGCAATGGCGTTCTCGGCTTTGGCCGGCTGCCCGCCATGGGCTGAGTTTTTATTAGTCTGTAGATTAGTCTGTAGATTAGCTGCATTTGGACCAATTGCCTTGAGGGGCTGCCGCTTAACCAGCTTGACTCTGTCTGTATTGATTGTTTGATTTTGAACTTGCCCGGCTTGACCAGATGTAAACTGAGCTAATTGTGATGGCACTGCATCTGGTGCTAGACCATTGCCTTCTATTTTGAAATCGGCTTGAATCTGGGACGTGCGGATAGCGATATTTTTTATCGGCTCTGCCTTATTTTCTGCTCTGGTTTCTGGTTTGGTTTCTAGTTTGCTCTCGCCTTTGCTTTCTTGATCGGCATTGACTTTGACATAGTCATTGAAACCGGCATTAACCGTAGGTTTGAGTGCTTTGTTGAAGCGTTTACCCATTTCGGGATTAATGGTGGCGGAGGTATTGTAGTCGGCTAGAGCACCTTGCAGATCGCCTAAGGCGTACTTGATGGCGCTGCGCTCGGCATAAGCCTGGGCATTGCCGGGGGCGAGGCTGACAGCTCGTTCGATATCAACTTTGGCGGCTTTCGAATCTGATAAGCGATGCCTTACCGCCGCTCTTTGAATTAAGGCTGAGACATAGTTTGGTTGCAGAGCTAAAGCCTTGTCGAGGTCTAGTAGGGCGCCCTTTAGGTCGCCAATTTGTCTGCGCACAAGCGCTCTATGCAAAAAAGCCTCGGGGCGGTTGGGGTACTTGTCTATTGTCAAAGTAAGATTGTTTATCGCTTGCAGCATATTGCCGTTGTCGGCTATTTGCGTGGCTTGGCGCAAGAGGCTTTCATAGCTGCTGCCTTTTGTTTGGGCCAGGGCGGTGCCACCTTCGCTAGTGGCAATGAGGGCGGCTAGAGAAATTAGTGAAAGAGCTAAATTGCCAGTCAGTGCTAGCGATTGTGCTGCCCTTGCCCTGGCTATTTGCATAAGCTGAGAGGCTGCGCTGTGTGTCGCTCTATTTGGGCTAGCGCTTATATTCGCCGCCATTACTGAACACCGCTCATAGCTAGCTCGCTATGGGCACCCCATTCCATAATTGAGCCGTCATAGACTCTCACCACTTGACCCTGGTAGATCTCGTGCAAAACTGCATAAAGTGCCGCTCGCACTCCTACTTCGCAGTATGAAATAGTAGGCTTGTCCGCGACCGCGGCAATTTTAGAAAGAAATTGGTCCTTTTCTATATAACTCAATTTTTCCTTGCCGGAGAACATGTCGTCATAGGGAAAGAGAATTGCACCTGGTATATGCCCTTTGCGCGGTTGGTAGTCGTAGCTGTCTCCATTAAACTCGGGGAGGCTGCGCGTGTCTACTAGATTTATTGCTTGGGCTTGGGTCTGCAAAAGATTTTTCAGCTCGGGCATCTTTATGCGCCGCTTTTCGTCCAGAGCGAGCTTGAATTTGCCATGGTGGCTGCTTGGCGCCTCTTTACTTTCTTGCTTGCCTGGGTGTTTGCCATGGGCAATATCTAATAACGGTTCTACAGCACCGTCGAGCAGGCTGACTTTCTGTGCCCCCATATAGGCTAAGGTCCAGGCTATGCGTCCTTCTCTGCCTTTGTCTCTGTGACCGGAGCCGACCACCACTATTTCATCTTCATTACCGGCAAATGCGCCTATCGTTTGGGCTAGTTTTTCAAGAGCCGGTTCGTCTAGATTGCCCCAATAGCCCGGGGTATGCAAGACCGGCGCTACCTTTATTTGGGGTTTGCAGCAGGTATCTTCCCAAAGCAGGTTGAGCGATCCAGGTAGACTTCCTTTCGCGAATATTTCAACGGGGCGGGTGTCCAAGACGAGCTGGACTTTCCCCTGACTGAGTCTCTCTTTCAGGTCTTCTGGCTTAAGTAAGTGGAAGGTGCTGGGCAAGATTGTGCTTTATGAGACCGGTTTTGACAGACCCGAATATTATAGTCTAGAGGTCGAGGAAGCGATCTCGCTCTTGCGGGGCGGGAATGCGGCAGGCATCTCTTTTGCCGAAGAGGCGATAGCGCACTGCGGCGACAAGGTTATAGCCCGGATCTCTTAAGAAGGGCGGTATGACTAGGAAACCTTTGAGAAGACTGCTTGCACCGCGGCAATCACCCATTATGCGCAGGGCTGCCTCTGAGCGTTTATAGCGCCGCTCTTTCGGTCCAAGGGCGTCTCTGACCAGATAGACCGAACTCAAGACCTTGGTGTCGACGCCGTGGCGCGCTAGTACATATTTAGCTAAAGGGCTTTGTAAGGAGGCAAAATAAAAGTGTCCGTCGTCGTGCTCGAGGACGAACTGAACAAAACGGTCGCAAAGCCCGCAGACGCCGTCAAAGAAGATAATGTCTTTGCCTTTGGCTTTCTCTATTATTTGAGCCAACTCGCCAGAATCTTGGTTAAAATCTTCGCCAAGCAGGGCAGACTGATTTTCTAAATCAAGCCTGGCTCGCTTTTCTTCTTGCTCGTCGCTTTGGGTTTTCATACCTATATTTTAGCAAGCTTGTAGGTTGTTCTCTGGGCAATCAGGCTTTCTTGCCTGCCGAGACCACTGGGCTGCCGCTGCGCTTGCTTTGGTTGAGCGATTCTCTCGCTTGGTTGAGCAGACCGGCAAGGTCGAGATTCTCTTCCGGCAAGCCGGCGACGCCAAAGGCCAGGGCCAGACTGCGAGTGTCTAGATTACCGCCCAGTGATGAATCCCAGAGTATGTCGCAAAGTCTCTTGGCTACTAGTGTGGCGGCTGAGACCTGGGTAGCCGGTAGCAGCAAGATAAAAGTGGGCGGCTCAAAATGGGCCAATATATCTATGTTGCGTTTTACTGTATCGATGCGTTTTGCTGCTTCTTGCACAGCTTGGGGCGGCAAGAGTTCTAGCCCGTTTTGGGTGCGATAGCGCATTTCGAACATAATTAGACAGAAAGGGCTATTGGTATGTTCATGGCGGCAGTATTCTTGCTCGATGAAGTGCCAGATGACCGGATAGTCGTAAAGTCCTGTCTCGGGGTGCTTTAGGGCTCTCAGTGCTTTTTCTATAGGGGCGCGGTCGACACCGAGTGACTCTAAAGATGGTATCGTTGCCTCTCTTTTGTGGCTGCTTGCCGGAGCGACAAGGTCGCAGCAAATGAGGTTGTACAGGGTGGGAATCCACTCTACTTTCGGCATGGGCATCTTGCGCAAGAGATCAAAGAGAGTGCTCTTATTGTCGATGAGCTGATAGAACTGCTTTTGCTTAGCCATATCCATGCGAGCGCCTCTTTCCATGCGCTGCTCAAATTCGGCTTCCGATATCGGTCCGTGCCGGCGAATTACATAAGAATCCATGGTCAGACCGACTTCGTGCAAATAGCGGTACTGGTCGGTGAGGGGGGCAGACTCCATGAGCATGCCTTCCATACGGCGGCGAATCGATTTTTCGGTGGTGCGCTCATTTGGATAGAAGGCAAATTTGCCGATGTCCCAGGTGAGCAGTTCCATCACCGCTGCTTCGCCCTTAGAGTCTGGGGCTATGGCATGCACCGGGGCGCCTTCTTCAAAGTAAACTTCAACCATGTCTTCGTTTGAGACAACCATGAGAACGCCGGTCATTTTGCCTATTTGCATACTTTGCAAAAGGCTCGGCGGGGTCATGTCGGTCAGCGCTCCTTCCAATGTGGGCGGGCGTTTGGTGTAGGGCGGCGGGTTGGTGAAAGATTTAGGCAGAATCGATGAATGATAGTTGGCTGTATCGGTCTGTTCGACGCCATAGGTCATCTTGATCTCGGGTCGGGCAACCGCAGTTGGCGGCACCACTGCTGGAGTCTGGTCGCTCGGTAGGGGCAGGTTCTCGATTTTATTGCCGATGAGGGCGCCGGCTTGGGGCGAGACTCCCCAGGCGCTGATCGGCGGTCGGGAACCGCTCACTGTGCCGACTTCGTTTGAATTTAGAAGACCGCCACTGGGGGTGCGGGGATAAGCTCCGAGGGCGGGATTGGAACCGGAGGCGAGGCTGTTATTGCCGTTACCGCCATTATTGCCGCTATTATTGCCGCTATTATTGACTCCATTATTGACGTTGTTATATCCGGCTGCATTGACCGGTGAACCATAAGAACCGTTGGCAGAGCCTGTGGCTGGCTCGGGCGACATTTCCTGGGCTTTCTTTTCTAATTCTTCTTTGGCTTCCGTTCTGGCTTCCACTTTTGCTTCCTGAATATTTTGACCGGGGTGGCTGTGAGACTTGAAATAACCTTGAGGCTCTTGGCTGCCTCCCGCCTCTCTGGGTGGTTCTTTTGCCGCCTGCATCGCTTGCAATCGGGTCAAGCTTATGGCTGCAGTCTGGGCGGTCGGTCCAAAAGTGGTGCTTTGCGACTGCCTACTGTCGCCCTCTTCCGGGCATTCTTTCAAAATGAAGTTGCGCACCAGTCCAGCGTCGCCGGTTTGATGCGACCAGAGTGAGTCGCCGGAGGGACCATCTCCCTGATAGAGGCTCCATTTTGGTATCTCGCCTGGGTTCTCGACCAGGCATGTTAGGCAGTAAGTATAGAGTGGCTTGCCCACCGCGAAGGGTTGCTCGACCGCTCTTCCGGGGTTTTTCTGTGATTCGCTGAGAAAGAGGCAGATCTCTTCTAAAGTCGGCAGGCGACGGTCAAGCTTAGGCAGCTTGAGCGCAGCGATTCCTGACTTGTAGGGTCTGTTCATTCGGTCTGTTTTAATGCGCCACTATGCGATGGGACTTTCAGGGGCAAATTCATCACAAACCTCCTTTTATATCTAATATAAAAAGAGGTCCCTATGAATCTGTTTTACCTGTTTGATGCCCCAGTCAAACAAAAATTTTTACCGCTGCCAAAAATTGTCTAGAGTCTCTCATGGCAACTTTTTTCAGTTCTGGGGCAAAGCCCTTTCAGGCAGTAAATGTCTGATAATTGCCAGGGTTTTTCTAGTGATTTTGTATCTATTTACAGCGCTTCTGAAGCTATTTTCAGCACTCTCGCATTATAAAGCCGGCATAAATGGGTATTAAATGACCACGAGAAAGAGCGTATAGACATACTGGCGCGAAAGAAGACTCGGAGGACGGCGTGGCGGAAGAGAAACTAATATTTGTAGAGAGAGCCGAATGTGCCGATACTAGTGAGAGCCAGTCTGTTCTTGATGTCGAAAATTTCGAGAATATCGAAAGCCGGCAGGTCGGCGCCAACAGCCTCAATATGTCGATTGAGACCGGTGGTCTCAATTTTAAGATGGACACTCGCATAGATAATAATGCCGAGCTGCTCAAATTGAGCGGACAGCTAGAACTGGCTTTAGAGATGCTCTCGCGCAGCCAGTCTCGTCTAGAAGCTGCCTTTGTCAGAATCGGACAATTGGAAGCTGAGCTGGCTGTGCTAAGACAGATTGGCAATTGAAGAGGTTGATTTGGAAGCGCTCGTTTTTATCAATTTCAAGCAAGCGCTGGGTTTTGGCCATGTTGGTTGGGGCTTTCAACTAGACGGCGGCGCAGAAGGTGAGAGTCGTTATGTCTTTGGTTCGAGTGATCATCTCTACCGTCATTCTTACCTAAATCTTTGGCAGCTTGTCAGGTACAGTCATGTGCCCCGCGGCGGCGATACCGATTTTTGGATTGCTTTTGGTAGTCGTGAAGATATGCTGGCGGCAATGAAAAGCGGACCACATATTGTTTATCATGCTGCCAAAGTCTTGCCTGTCGAAGACGCTAGACCCGGCTGCGTCGAGCCGATGGCCCAGCGTCTTCGCTATATGGGCTGGAGTATTCTAGGCAATAACTGTGTCGATCAAGCTCTTCAATTGCTGCGTGCTTATGGTGTGCCAGACAGAGATCTCGGTTACCTGCAAGAAGATTCAAGGCATTATTCAATGCAAGAGGCGCTTTCTAGAAAGATCCTCAGGCTGGGAGATACTACACTAATTTCCCCGGTTTCATGGTTCGAGTCTTTGCCTGGAAAGGTCATTCAGTTGTTTGATGTACAATTTGGACTGGTTGGATCTGGGAGTTGACATGGCTAAAATTTTGCTGGTTGAGGACGATACAAATCTCGGTCAACTTCTCAAGCTGCAGTTGGAACAAGGTCGCCATTTGGTTGATCATGTCGCCGCTGGTTTTATTGCCTTAAGCCAGTTGAAGGTCAATACATACGAGCTGATTATTCTTGACTGGATGCTGCCGGATCTTTCTGGGGTTGATGTTTGTAGGCAGTTTCGTGGGCAAGGCGGCCGTACTCCTATTTTGATGCTCACCGCCCGTGGTTCTGTAGAGGACCGGGCATCGGGGCTGAATGCCGGTGCCGATGATTATCTTGTCAAACCCTTTGCGCCGGTAGAATTGAATGCACGAGTGCAAGCTTTATTGCGGCGTCCGGTCACTTATGCCGGCAAGCTTTTGACCGTGCGTGATATTGAACTCGATACCGAAACCGCTAGAGTTTTTCGCGCTGGACAAGAGATAGATCTTACCGCCAAAGAGTTTGCCCTGCTTGAGCTTTTGATGCGTTATCCCAATCAGAGCTTTACTTTGGAAACTATTCTCAGCCGGGTTTGGCAGAGTGATTCTAATGCCAGCGTCGATACTGTGCGTACCCATATGAAAACCCTGCGCAGGAAGCTGGGCGATACAGACGAGACCGGCATCATTCGCACCAAGCGTGGTGCGGGTTATCGCATCGTCGATTAGTCAAGATTATGCAACTTTCTCTGACGACTAAGACATCGGCAATTATCGTAGTCGTTGCTTTTGTGATTGTCTTTATCGGCACAACCACGCTTAGTTTGTCTGTGGACAGATTGCAAAACAGTTACTTGGTCTCTAAGCAGTTTCAGCTTTTAGATCTTTTGAACTCTGTAGTTATCGAACTCACCCGTGGTGAAACAGGCGAGAAAGAGTATTTGCTTACCGGTAAAGCTGTCGCCAAAGATCGCTTTTATTTTGCCTTTTCTCAAATCGAGGCTGATATTTCTAAGCTGAAGGTGCTATTTTCCGACCGCAGTGAATATGTCATGCTGCTTGAAGATCTGACCGAGTCTTTGAGCTTTAGAAAGAGTTGCGCCGAGGAAGTAATGAGCGTGCGCGATGCCAGTGGTTTGCAGGCGGCGATGGAAAGGTCTCGCCGCTTTGATGAAGATGGTATGACTCAGCACGTGGAATGGCTGGCAAAAGATGTCTCTCGCACAATCAACCGTGAGATGACCGATCGTTTCAGCGACCTAGACCGCGATAACCTCAATAGTATGGGCGGTATCTTTGTTATTCTCTGCTCATCTCTTGTTGCCCTTTTGCTTTTGAAATACGGGGTAACCCGCTATGTGGAAGACCGGCAAGAGGCTGAAGCGGTATTGAATAAGGCTAGAGACGCTCTTGCCGAGAGGGAAGCGCGCATGCGTGCCTTGGTTTCGACCGCGCCTGATGGTATTGTTACTGTCACTACTGATGGTATCATTGAGACTTCTAATGCCGTCTTTGATCAGATGTTCGGTTTTGCCAGTGCGCAGCCTGTTGGTCTATCGGTGGAATCTATTTTGCCAGGCTTTATGCTCGGTTTTGCCAGTGCTGACGGGCCAGAAGGTAGTGCCGTCAAGCCTACAAGCGGCGTGCGAGAGTTGTCAGGTCTGACCAGAGATGGTCTGCGTGTGCCTGTGGAAATAAGTATTAGTAATGTATCGCGTGGTGAAGAGACAGTACTGATTGGTATCGTGCGTGATGTCACGGAGAGAAAAGCGGTAGAGGAGCGAGTGCGCGATTTCTATTCTATGGTTTCGCATGAATTGCGCACGCCCCTGGCATCAATTAGAACCGCTCTTGGTCTGCTTGAGACTAACTTTGCCGGTGCCTTGCCGGAAGGCTCGATGCCCGTGGTCAAGATAGCGGCCGATGAGGCTGATCGCTTGATGCGCTTGATTAACGATATTCTCGATATGCGCAAAATTGAGGCGGGCAAAATGGAGCTTTATAGCGATACGTATAAAGCCTCTGAACTTGTTAACCGGGCTTTGGAGGGGCTTTCTACTCTCTCTGATGAAGCCTTGGTTTGTTTCCACCTGGCAGTGGACGACTCCCTTGAGGTCTTTTGTGATTATGATCGTACCTTGCAGGTGCTAAGCAACATACTTTCGAATGCAATTAAGTACTCGCCGCCGCAAGGCCAAATAGATGTAGAAATTTCCAATTTTTCCGATTTTTGTCGCTTTTCTGTGCGCGACTATGGGCCGGGTGTGCCTAAAAATCAAACTCATAAGCTTTTTGCTCGCTTTGAACAACTGCGTTCGAGCGATGGTCAATACCGCTCTGGCACCGGTTTGGGGCTGGCTATTGCCAAAGCCATGGTGGAAGCGCAGGGCGGTCAGATTGGTATAGAACTGCCAGATGATGGCGGCTCACTTTTTTGGTTCACCTTGCCTCTTTCGCTACCAGAGCCTGATGAAGAAGGTAATGTTGTTGAACCTGGTGCTTATCTAGAGACTAAAGATGAAGATAAAGATGAACAAGCAAGTGAGGAAAGCACTAAAGAGAATTCTCTTTAGTGCTTTTGCAAATATTCTCTTAGCCCGATCGGATCATCAGTGATGATTGAGTCGACCTTTAGGTCCAAGGCTTGGCGCCATTCTTCTTTCTTGTTGAGGGTCCAGGTGTTGACTGAAATATTGCCGGCATGGGCATCTTTAACCGAATCGGGGCGCACGCAGTCGAAGGCGGGGTTCCAAGCTGAAGCACCGGCATTGGTGGCGTAACCGGCAATGTCATAGGGGATGTTGTCCCCGAGCAGTGCTAGTTTATAACGCTTGCTGCGTGCCGCTATCGCTTTGATTACTTTGTGATCGAAAGAGCTGATCATGATTCTGTCTGGGTACTTGTAGTCTGCCAAAAGTTTCAGCAGATCTTCGGCGATATTTTCGTAATTCATCGGACAGTTCTTGATCTCGATATTGATTTCGAGTTTGCCGTCCACCAATTTCAGTACATCTTGCAAGAGCGGCAGCCTTTCATCTTTGAAGGAGCTGTCGTACCAAGAGCCGCAGTCTAGCTTTTGCAAGTCTGCTAAAGTCGTCTCTTTGACTAGACCTTTGCCATTAGTGGTGCGCTCCAGTGTGTCGTCATGTATGACCACAAGCTCACCGGTTTTGCATTTGTGAATATCGAGTTCTATACCGTCTACTTTCGCTTCAACAGCTTTGCGAAAAGCCGCTAGAGTATTTTCTGGCGCCCATTTCTTACCGCCGCGATGGGCGACGATTTTGACTTGATAGTTTTCATTGCCTCGTTTGCTTGCCTTCGACTTTGCTTTATCGCTTTCGGCAAAGCCCGGCAAACTTAAATTTAGCAAACTTAAATCTAGCAAGCTGCAAGCAGAAATGGCACAGAGAGCCGATATGGCAGAGCCAACCAAGATTTTCCTGCAAGACCGGCTGCCGACTTGTGCTTTTCTCATTTCTTTTCCTTAGGGGATATAGCCATAGGGCATGCCGCCACCATAAGGCATGCCTCCCATCATGTAAGGGTTCATGCCATAGCCGCCGTAACCGCCATAGCCGTAAGGCATATAGCCATAGCCCATGCTGCTCACCGCGCCCACTGCCATGGTGGCGGCTGCACCTAGAGCTTTGGCAAGACCTTTGAGCAGGGGATGCCCTTTATTTTGTTTTGTCTGATCTTGCTGAGAATAATTCTGTTGAGCCAGATTTTGTTGTGAAGGTTCTTGTTGATAGTTAGGCTGTTGATAAGATTGTTGTTGATAGCCTGGCTGCTGATAGCCTGGCTGCTGATAATTAGAACTCTGATAGTTTGATCCACCAGGATAAGAATGACTTGGTTGCGGATAGCCTGATGCAGTCGAGAAGTCGCCAGACTGAGAATATTCTTGCTGCAAGGGGCTGGCTCTATAGCTGCGGGGCGAGCCGGAAGAATTGCTGCCTGCCTGATTGTAAGCTGTATAGCCCGACTGTGGGCTGCGACCGCCATAAGAGTTGGTTGATGGATCGGATGCAGAATCTGATGAACCGGCGTTGCCATAATAATCTGTGGCGGTACCGGAATCTTGTCCGTTGTCCATGGGGGTGACTGAATTGACCGAGGGATGCCCACTTTGACCATTTAAGTGGACGGCATTGACCAGGGTGGCAATCTGATCTTTGAGCGGTACTTTATAGTCGGTGTGTTCGTTTGGAAAGATGATTCCTTCCAGGGTCTGAACCCTTTCAATAAAGGGTTTGTTTTGATAGCTCTGGCCTATAACCTGGCTTTCCAGCCAAGTGAGGTCTCGATCGTATTGAGCTTGTTCTTTAGGGGCGAGGGTTTTCTGCCAGTGCATTTCTAACTTGTCTGTGCGCGAAGAAAGGTCATCGTCTTGACTGACCCTGCCAAAGACCTTGGTCTCAAGCTGGTCTAGCCTTTTCTTGAGCGAGACATTCTTATATTCTTGCCCCATTATTACTTCTTCGAGCATATCGACGCGGGGATAGTCTGTGCCACTGTAGGCGGTGTCATCGCTCCCGCCTGAAGAACTACCTGAAGAACTATTAGAAGCATTATTAGATGCACTATTAGAAGAGCCGGTATCGCTTGTGTTGTCGGCACCAGCGCTTGCGCTTGAATTCGAATTAGAAGCTGAACTAGAATTAGAACTAGAATCTTGATTGGCTGAAACCACAGACAAGAGATTGTTGAGACGGCTTTGATTATCGCCGGTGCGGGCTTCGCCGAAGACCATTTTCTCGAGGCGGGTAAGTCTGTCTTCGATGCTATCGCCGCTGTCGTTATAGCTGTGTTCGAAAAACTTTTGTTCCAGTTTGTCCAGCCCTTTTTGCATGTCGTTGAACTGGCTGCTTTGGGCTAGAGCGACAGGGCAAGAGGCAAAAATTAGCTGTGCTGTTGCTAGCGCCAGAATAGTTTTTTTCATGCTTGGTTGCCGGTCCTTACAAGACTCTTTTAGGCTGAACTAGTTCAGACTGAGCTAGGAGGCCTGTCAAGATACATTTCAAAAGCTGTTATTGAGTCCTGAAATTATAGCTATTGCGGGGGCTTCTACTTAAGGTTGCCCCCGATTGAAAATGTTAACATTGCCTCATAAGATAGAGTAAGTAGTCGTTGAGGGCGTTTTTTTCATGACCGATACCTGGGAAAGCCTTGTAGCTAGGGCCGAAGAGCATTCGGAGCGAGGCGATTTCGAAAGTGCCCTGAAGGCGCTGGAAGAAGCCAAGGCTATGGCGGAGAATTTTGAGCCGAAAGACCAACGTCGGGTATTGGGTCTGCACCGTCTGGGTCGGGCTTTAGCCGAAGCCGGTCGTAAGGATGAGGCTGAGAGCTGCCACAAGCGGGCGGTAGATCTTACTGTCTCTTGTTTCGGTCCCTATCATCAGAAAGTAGCCGATAGTTCTAAAGAATTAGCCAGCCTCTATTTTGAGACAGGGCGTTATGAGAAGGCGGAAGACCTTTGCCGCAAGATGCTCAATATTTATGAGAAGTCTCTTGGTATTAAGCACCAAGAAGTGGGCTTGATATCGCGCAATCTTGCCATGATTTTGGAAGAGCGCGGCAAACTGGAAGAAGCCGAGAAGTTCTACAAGCGCGCCCTGCTTATCTTGCAAGATGCGCTTAATCCTTTTGACGGCGCTCTCATTTCTTTGATGCAAAGTTATGCCGGATTGCTTGCCAAGAGTGGGCGGGAAGATGAAGCCGACTATATGAGAGCCTGTGCTCTGGGAAGAGTTTCGGGCAATATGCGCACAGTTACCGGCACTCACATACCTGAAATTTAGCGACTGCGAGGAAGCAATGCAGAAAGTGGCTTTGGGTCAAGCTGGCTTACAGGTCTCCCGGCTTGGACTTGGTTGTATGGGCATGACCTGGGCTTATGGCACCCCCGATCGGAAAGAGGCTTTCAAGACGATTGAAAGGGCTCTGGCTCTCGGGATTGATTTTTTTGATACTGCAGAAATTTATGGACCCTATACCAATGAAGAGTTCTTAGGCGAGGCTTTTGCCGGTCGCAGGGAAGAAATTAAGATTGCCACCAAATTTGGTTTCAAAATTGAATATGGTCAGATAACCGGTGCCGATAGTCATCCCCGCCGCATCAAGCAAATGCTTGATGAGTCTCTCAAAAGGCTGCGTACCGACTATGTCGATTTGCTTTATCAACATAGGGTTGATCCCCGCATACCAATCGAAGAAGTAGCCGGCACCGTGGGCGAATTGGTCGAGAAGGGCAAAGTGCGCTATTTCGGACTATCTGAGGCTGGTGTAGAAACAATCAGAAAAGCTCATGCCACTTTTCCGGTCACTTGTTTGCAGTCAGAATATTCACTCTGGGAGCGGGGTGTGGAAGAGAAGATCTTGCCTTGCTTGAGAGAACTAGGTATTGGTTTTGTGCCTTACAGCCCGCTTGGTCGTGGTTTTTTGACCGGGGCATTGCAGAAGTTTGAAGACCTCAGTGAAGATGATTATAGGCGCCAAGACCCGCGCTATCAGGGCGCTAACTTTGCCGCCAATCTAAGGCTTGTGGCAGTCGTAAAAGAAATAGGCAAGAAGTATGGAGCCAGTCCTGCCCAGGTAGCGCTTGCCTATGTGCTCAGCCGTGACCCGCAGTTTGTGCCTATTCCAGGCACCAAGCGGGCTCGCTATTTAGAAGAGAATGTCGAGGCGCTTAGTTTGCAACTGAGCAAGAGCGACTTGGAAGAACTTGGCAATCTGAGTGCGTCTGGGGCACGCTATGACGAGCGGCGCATGTCTATGATTGAGAGATAGCGATCTTTATTCTTCGGTGACCTTGGCTATTGCTAGACCGGCTTTGACCAACTCTTTTGTTTTGCCGCTATAGACCAGAAAGCGTTCTTCCCAAAGCGGGTCGAACTTGGCCTTATAGCTGCGCAGACCTTTATATGAAAAGAAGCGATTGAGGTGTTCATAGACCTGGTGCAGAGTTTTCTCGTAGAGGTTGTCTTCGGCTGCTTCTCCTACCCCCGAAAGGGCTGCCAGACCGAGGCTGAACTTTGTGAAACCCTGTGCTTGCAAGTTAAGCAGCAACTTGGCAAAAAGATAGTCCATGGTGCCGCTTTCGGCGTCGACTCTGTAGCGCATCATGTCGATCGTGGCTTCTTTGCCTTCGCCTACACGGCTATAGCTTCTAATTTCGTTGACAAAAGCAGTGGCCTCTCCGCTCGCCTTGCGCACGGCATAAATCTTGTTTTTCTGCAGGTCTTCACGATTGAATTGTCCAAGGCTGAAGCCTCTTTCTCTTCTGCCAGGCAAAGAAAGCCATTGCTTCGAGATCTCTTCCATTTCGTTTAGCAGGCTTTCGGTATGCGGTGCCTGATGTTCGGTTAGTTGGTAGCCTTCTTTGTCAAATTTCTTGATCACAGACTTAAAGGTCTTTTTCTTGATGGTATCACTACAGAATTTTTCTAAGTCGACAACGGCATCCTCACCCACTTTGATCGCTCTTAAACCAAGCTTTTCATAGATGGGTAAGTTATTTGGACTGGTTTGCAGAAAAGCTGTCGACCAATCCATTTCGCGACAAAATTCTAGAAACTCTCGCATTAAAAGCTCTAAGTCGTCACCGCTGGCGGTGGCGTCACCAAGGGCGATGGCGACGTTCAGCTCGGTTTTATAGGCAATAAAACCGTTGCCCGTGCTGCTAAAGAAATAGGATTTGTCGGGCATCAGCTTGAAATAGTCTAGGGACGAGTCCCCATATTTGTCGAGCAGCAATGCTGCTAATTCTCTTTCTTTTGGTTGATTGACTAGACGATAACGAATCGGGCGAAAAATGTTATAAGCAATAGATAGAGCCGAGGCGATGCCAAAAAGGTGCAGTGAATCTAGAAACCATCTGGCAAAGCGGCTACCCTGCCAGACTTGGCCATTGCCAATTAGGGTAATCTCTTTGATGGTGGCAACGAGGGCTTGGCTAAAGTTGAAGTTTATAGTCGAGTCTTTTTTGTCTAACAGAAAGAAGCCGACAATGCCATAAATAAGCACAGCCAAAAGCGATACCATTGCTTTCTTGAGAAATTCAAAGCCTCTAATTGGCTCGCTCTTAACCGTGAAAGACTTTCTTGCCGATAGTAAGGCGATAATGCTCAGGCAAGCCGGTAAGGCGCTATAAGTTGGAATATCGAGATGGAAGAAATGGCTGTGTTCGCTGCCGTAGCGTGCTAGTTGCAAAAGAGTCAGAGCAGTGCTTAAGAGTAAGGTGATAAGCCAGGCATTTTTTTTGCGACGGAATAGATTAAGGCTTAGATAGATGGTGAGAAAGCCAAGCAGGACCGATAGTGTATTGCTCAGGTGATAGACTTCGTAGGGCACCAGAGCATGAAAGAGCCGCGGATGTTCTTTCAGCCTGAGAGAAAGTGGCGCCAGTGTGGCGGTGAGACCAGAGAGCATGGTCAGACCGGCGGTGAAGCGGACTGCTAGGCTGTCTTTCATGCTTTTTAGAAAGAAAGAGCCTGTGCGCTGTCGCCTGGAATTTCTTCCTGCTTTTGAAACTTATCGCTGGCCAAGCCGGCTTCAGATATGCCCGGTCTTTCAAATGACTGCCCATTGCCTGGTCTGGCTGCCATATTTTCAGCCTCACCTCTTACCGATTCACTTTCAGCCGGTCTTTTGAACTGACCTCTTTTGCGCATATTGTCTTCGTGGGCCGCTTGCAATTCGCGGTTGATTTTGTCTTCTTGTTCTTTGCGGCGTCTTTCTGCTTTGACCATGGCTTCATGATAGGCTTTCTGGCTATTGCCGCCGGCCATCGGGTGTCCACCAGCCCTGAGGGTGGCCAGCCTGCTTGCGTTCATTAATAGAGCACTGCCGCCGAGCATACCGGCGCCCATCACCAGACCCATAGAGTTGAAGCCGCTGGAAGAACTGGTGGCGGTGTTTTGATAAGTAGAGCCGAAATTTGAAGGCAGGCTGCCTTTGGTGTTGACGGTGCCGTTATCGTAGACGGCACCGCCGGTGTAAGGATTGCGATAGTCGCCATAGGCGGCGTTATTGACCCGGGCATCGCCCCAATAGTTAGGCAGGGTGACTACCGGTGCTGTGCCGTAATTGGCGCTGCTGCCAGTGGTGTATTGAGCTTGGGCCGGCAAGACTAAGCCGAGATCGAAGTTGAAGAGACAGCCCAGTGCCAGTGTTGCACAGGCGAGAACTCTAACTAAACGACTTTCTTTCTTCATGGCGAGGCTCATTCGTTTTTCCGACTGAACCATACTAGGGCGCCATTCGCCTTTTATAAATGGGGAAATTCCCATAGAGGGCGGAGCTATCTCTCAAGATTAGACGTTGAAGCGGAAATGAACGACGTCTCCGTCTTTCATTACATATTCTTTTCCTTCAAGTCTCATGAGACCTTTCTCTTTAGCAGTTTTTTCAGAGCCAGAAAGAACATAGTCGTCATAACCTATAACCTCGGCTTTGATAAAGCCTCTTTCGAAGTCTGAGTGGATGATGCCGGCGCATTTAGGGGCGGTATAACCGGCTTCGAAGGGCCAGGCTCTCACTTCCTTTTCGCCGGCGGTGAAATAGGTCTTGAGACCCAAGAGGTCGAAGGCGGCACGAATTAGTTTGTTCACCCCAGAGTCTTCCACCCCAAGGCTTTCCAGGTAGGAAGCCCGCTCTTCGGCATCGAGGGCGGAAAGTTCGGCTTCAATCTGGGCCGAGATAACCACCACTGGACGTCCTTCTTCCTGGGCTTTGGCTTTTAGTGCCATGACATATTTGTTCTTATCGGGGTCGGCCAGTTCTTCTTCTTTGACATTGGCGGCATAGAGCATCGGTTTAACCGACAAAAGCTGCAACTGCGGCAAGATTTCTCTTTCTTCGTCGCTGAGAATATTCAAATCGCAGGCTTTGACCTGGTCGATATAAGGCGATAGCTTTTCGAAAATATCGCACTCTATTTGGGCACGCTTGTCGCCTTGTTTCTTTTGTTTTTGCAGGCGCTCCAGCCTTTTGCTGATTGATGACTGGTCAGCCATGGCAAGCTCGATATGAATGGTCTCAACGTCGCGAAGGGGGTCGATACCGCCGTCGACGTGGGTGATATTTTCGTCATCGAAGCAGCGCACCACATGCACAACAGCGTCGACTTCTCTGATATGCGAGAGAAATTGGTTGCCCAGCCCTTCGCCCTTACTGGCGCCGCGTACCAAACCGGCGATGTCTACAAATTCAAAGGCGGCCGGCAAAACTTGTTGCGGATTGACCATGCTGCGCAGTTTTTCCAGGCGTGCATCGGGCACTTTGACAATGCCCACATTGGGCTCGATGGTGCAAAACGGGTAGTTGGCGCTTTCAGCCTGATAAGAAGCAGTAAGAGCGTTGAATAGAGTCGATTTCCCGACGTTTGGTAAGCCGACGATACCTGCTTTGAGCACGAGACCCTCCAGAGAGCTTGATATGTTTAATCTGCTCATTATAGTGACAAGCGGCGCAAAGCACTGTCTTCATTGAACTTTCTTAAGTTATTCAGCTAAATATTGCAGCGGGTTTCGGTGCTTGGCTTCGATGAAAAGATCCACTTTAGGATTGATCTTGTGCAGTGTTTCAAAAACTTCCTGGCATTTCACTTCATCGAAATTGCTTTCGAAATATTGCAGCTTTTCTACTTTGGCGATGCGCTGATAAATCTGGCAGAACTGGTTTGGTGCTAGTTTGGTATCTTTTAGATGTAAGGTTCGCAGTGAAATTTTGGGAGAAACCTCTAAGAGCGTTGAAAAGGGCACTTCCATGTCTATCAAGTCAACTTGACGCCTTTCACTGGAAAATATGAGCTTAATGAGAGCGGGAGTGGCTTTTAGCCCGTATAGATGAATCTTTTCTAGTCGCCTTTTCTTATCTAAACTAGCAAGCAGGGCTGTTGGGTCTTCGCTCTTATTGCCCGACAAAGTGATTTCTGTCAGATTAAGCTGCTTTATCGGTGTCAGCGCTTTGAGCGGCAGACCGCAGTCTTGCAAATTTAGAGCGATTAGATGCTTTGATGCTGCGATGGCTTTAATGGCGTTTTCGTTTAGTTTGAAAGTCGGAATTTCATAGGCGGTCAGTTCGGTAAAGTAGGGTATTGCCGTGGTTGTAAATTGGCTCAAATCGTACTTGTTGCCTTCTGCTTCTTTGAAAACAATTTCTTTCAGGTCTCTTGGTCTAAAGCCTTTTAAGAGTTGAGGATGGTCGCCGATGAATAGCCTTTTGCCGTCGCTAGAATCAGCAATGTCGACAAGATAGGTATAGCCGCCAATCTCAGGCAAGAGCAGGTCTTTATTGACTCGACTATAGACTTTGGGCAGACCGACTTCTAAAAACAAATTAGCCGGGTCTGTACTTTTGGGTGCACCTTCGCTGACTTTCGCAATTGAGTCTTTGTTCATTTCTACTTCGATGACACCCAAGTCTAGACCTTCAGGAATGTGAAAGACATTGTCTAGACCTGATTTGGCGCCGAGCGTGGTGGGCTGCGATTTTTGAAAATATTGTCCGGCTTTGATTTTTACTTTCAGTAAACTCTCAGCTCTCTCGACCGTCGGTTCGGGGGGCTTTGGTGCGCTGCCGATTTCTTTCAACTTGTCGGGCGGTAAAAGTGGTGAAATCGGGGTGCGCACTTCAGTATTTGAGGTCTTCTCTTGCCCTTTGATGAACAGTAAGGCAGCGACGACCAGTGTGACTAGTACGAGGCTGATAGAACTGATAGTTAGCACACCGTATATGGCTTTGCTGTCTTCGGTGGTGGCACCGCCGACGATACCGGTGGCGATTTTTCTTCTTTTCGTTTTCTTTTCAGCCAAGCTCTTTAGTTGCTCAGTTTTCTCTATCTCGCTTTCAATACCAAGCTCTTCTAAGATTGATTCCAAGATTTCTTCTACTTGCGCCATGCTCTGCGGTCTATCTTGGGGCGACTTGCTCAGTAAATGATCGAGAAAGTCTTCCAGAGATTTGGGGAACCTTGCCCCGGGGCGAACTTCGCTGAGGCGTGGCGGTTGGGCTTCAACATGGGCAGTCAGGGTCTCGACTAGGTTGCGCCCTTGAAATGGCGGTTTGCCGGTTAAGCATTCAAAAAGGGTGCAACCGAGGCTATAGATATCGCTTCTTTCATCTAGTTTGCCTCCCTGTGCTTGTTCTGGACTCATATAAAGTGGGCTGCCAAAGATTTCGCCCTTGCCGGTCAAAGCTTGGTCAGAGTTTTCTCGACCAATTAGTTTGGCGATGCCGAAATCTACTACTTTTACTCTGGCGTAGATGTTTCTTTCTTTTTGCTCGTCTGCAATAACTATATTGCCAGGCTTTATATCGCGGTGCATAATTCTTTTGCCATGGGCATGACTGAGGGCGTCGGCAACGCTAATAAAGATTTTTAGAGTTTCGGGCAGAGGGGAAAGACCCTGACTCTTCAGCTTCTCAGCCAGGGTTGCGCCTTCCACCAGTTCCATAACATAGTAAGGCACTTTGTTTTTGTAGAGTCCGCCGTCGACAATCTTTACGATATTGCCGTGGTCCAGACGAGCAATTACTTCTATCTCTGTAAGAAAGCGTGTGAGAACCTGGGGGCTCTGCTGCGAACCGAGCAAGATTTTCAGGGCATACTGAGAATTTGCGTCCTCGCTCTTTTCTAGTTGTTGTACTCTGTAGACTTGTCCGGCTGCGCCTTGACCTATAAAGCTTAGAATTTTGTATTTTGTCTCAGAGCCCAGTATCTCGCCTTTATTCAAATACTCTGGCGAGTTTTTGTCTTGAGAATTGCTCAGTATGGTTTCGTCGCTATTCTTCAAGATAGTCCATAGCCTCCAGGCTGCTGGAAGGTCTTGATTCTATGAGGGTGATGCTCGCTTTTTCGGGAAGAATTTTCTTGAGTTGAAACTCAAGTTTTTCACGCTCTTGCCGACTCCATTTTTTATTGTAAATATGCACTGCAGCGATACGTCTAAAGCTCTTAACAAGAGCTAGTGCTTGTTCTGTGGTGCAGTTGAGGTCGCCGACCCTCACATCTACCCAATTTGAGTAAGGGGCAATGCTTGTCAGTTGGTCGTATGTAATATTGCAATCGACAAAGGTTACTGCCAATAGAGACCGGCTTTCGGTTAGGCGCTTTAGGTCTGCAGTTGATAGTTTTGTTTTACAGATAATAAGAGAGCGCAGATGATTTGACTGGCTTAGTCTCTCGATTAATTGGCTGACATTAGATTTTAGATCTGAGAGACTAAGTATACTAAGTCTTTCTAGACGCTTGAGATTTAGCGCACCACTGGCAGTGACGTTGGAGGCGCGCAGGTAGAGCTCGTGAAGATTCTGGAAGCGGTTGATTGTCTCGATATCTTTATCACTGGCACCACTACCCTCTAAATAGAGTATATGTAAATACGGAAAGGCATCGGCCGCGCTTTCGATCAATTTAGATATGTTGGTCTTAACACTGTTCAGTTTCAATTCATCAATATCTTCGGGGCGAAAGCCTTTCATGAATTCTGGATATTTTAGGGCGGCGCGCAGAGGCATGAAACTCATGTGCGAGCCTGTGGGAACCCTGACTTTGTCTTTTACTTTGGCATTTATACTGGTTCTTTCGCTTAGACGATCTACGATTCTATCTAGGTCATCGAGGTCTCTAAATCCGCTCGATTGAATTTCAGTTTTCGAGACAGTTTTCTTTTTCTTTCTATTATTGCCGCCATAGGCAAAGCCAATGGTGCCGGCTGATTCTTTCGAGGGAAATTCAAATTCTGACATTTGCTCGCCGTCCACATCTACTTCGCCTTTGTAGAAGCAGCCGGGCTTAATTTCATTTGGATTGAGTATGGTCGTGCTTGGAGTCTGGGTGACTATTTCTTGTTTCTTCTTCGCCGTGTCGACCATGCTGGTTACATCTTCACCATGGGTCAAATGCTCTGCTTCGGGCGGTATAGCCAGTTCTTTAGCCTTTTGATCTATGCTTATCAGAGTGTAGATAACAAAGCAAAGCCCGGTTATCAGCGTGCCCAGCACAAGCGCCATGGTCATGGTAAATACTTTTTTTACCGGGCGGGCTTCTTCTTCTGAAAGATTGGTGGCGCGTACAGGTTTGCGTGTGCGTCTGGTTTGAGCTTGTGCTGCTGCTTTTTTGGGGGTGGAAGCTTCTCTGATTTCTTCTATGATTTCAACCACTTGCAGCATGGTCTGCACCCGGTCATCAGGCAGTTTCTCAAGCAGTTGGTCGACAAAGTCTTCTAGTTCCGGTGGAAACTTCTTATCGGGTCTTCTTTCTGAAAGCCTTTGCGGGCGCACTTCTCGGTGCATAGTAAAGGTCTCGATTGAGTTGCGCCCTTGCAAAGGCGGAGTGCCGGTAAGTGCTTCGTAAAGAGTGCATCCCAGTGAGTAAATATCGGAGCGGGCATCTACTCTGCCGCCTACACACTGTTCCGGGCTCATATAGAGCGGGCTGCCGAAAATTTCACCCTTATCGGTGAGCGACTGGCCATGGTCGCGTCCAGCTAATTTGGCGATGCCGAAGTCGACCACCTTGACTCGGTCGCCAAGGAAGCCTTTAGAATTGGCGAGCACGATATTGCCCGGTTTGATATCGCGGTGGATGATATTGATTTTGTGAGCGGCGTATAGGGCGTGAGCTACCGCTGCAAACATATCGAGGGCTTCAAGCAGAGGCAGACCCTGCCGTGAGCCTTTTTTGATTATCTCTGAGAGAGTCTGCCCGTCGACATAGTCCATGACATAGTAGGGCATGGCGCCAAGTTCGGTGGGATGCACACCGCTGTCGTGCACTTGCACTACGTTCTGATGGGAGAGTCTGGAAATGACAAGCACTTCGGTGCGGAAGCGTTCGATAGCCAGCTCGCTTACATCTTGCCCCATCATGATCTTGAGGGCATAGTCCGATTCGTCTGCGCCGCTTAGCTTTCTGACTTTATAGACTTGCCCGGCAGCACCGGCGCCTAGAAAGGAAAGTATTTCATAGTTGCCGATTATTGTGGCGGCACTAAGATAGCCGACGGCGCTGGAGGCGCTTTGACCGCGCGCGCCGGCGGTGCGTTCTTGGCTAATGACAGTACGGTCTTGACTAATGACAGTGCGGTCTTGGCTGGGGGCAGTGCGGTCTTGGCTGGGGACAGTGCGGTCTTGATCTTTGGAATCCGTCTCGTTTGAGTTGTTCGGACTGTCTGGACTATCCGAATGATCCGAATTGAAATAGTTTTGCCTTTTGCCGCTCATTGCTTGCCTTCTGAATCTATGCCGGAAGGGGCTTGAGTGGGAAAACTACGGCAAGCCTGCAACAAAGTTGAAACGATTGCCACATAAGTTGGGCGCATGAATTCCTTTGCTTTTGGAGTGCCCATGAACGATTCTTTCTCAGGTGATGTACGAGCCTCTTTTCAAGAGGTTGCTAGGGAAGGAAATTCCTTTTCCTCTAACTTTTCTATATTAGATGTACCCACTACAGCTTTTGAGTCTTCAACTTTTCAACTGGCATCCACCACTCCCATAGACAAGGGGGTCTTAGATTTTACTCCGGTACCAGGCTATGATCCAAAACCAATTGAGAGCCAGTATCTAAAGGCTGACAGCAAGGTCAGTTATGTTGCCGATTCGACACTGCAATCAAGGGGCGGTAGAGATCTTGCTGAAGGTCAGTCTGCTGCAATTAAGGTAACTAAGTTGCCCGAGGGGCTCTCAGCCGAAGACCAAGCCAAAGCCGCTCGTCAGGCTGACATAGTCATTGGCAAAGATGGCAAAGTGAGAGTCGGTGCTGATTTTAGCGACAAGCCTTTGAATACTTACAATGTACTGGTCGAGAGTGGCGCCGATAGCGCGGTCACCGAAAAGGTAATTGACGACCTGGGCAATCTGGTCAAAGGCTCTGATGGCAAGGGCGTCGCTCGCCTAGATGTTAATCCTGCCCACCGCGATCTGGTTTCTTCTGACTTTGCCGAGCGTTTTGATGCTAAGTTCCGGAAGCCTATTGATGAACCTATAGACCAAGGTGGGTCTGATTTGGGCGGAGGCGGTGGAGGCGGCTGCGACGGCGGAGGCGGTGGCGGCGGTGGCTGCGACGGCGGAGGCGGCGGCGGTGGCTGCGACGGTGGCGGAGGCGGGGGCGGCAGCGATTTGCCCGAAACCGACTTGAACCAAGACCAGAAACTAGACTCTAAGCTGGATCAGGTCAGTCCTAATCCCACTAATCTAAACAACGAATCGTCAGCTTTCAGAGCCCTGAACGAACTTTCCGGTCGTGTCAGCGATATGAATCCGGTCCATTATTCGAGCTTCCTGACCAATATATTGCCCGATAACTTTATGGAAGAACTGGGTCCGCCGCCATGGGATCCCAAGAAACTGGCTGCCTATCTCTCTAAGCATTCTAAAGAGATCAAAGATAAATTAGGCAAGAAGGGTGAGGGGCTAGAAAAGAACGGTGATAAAGATGGTGCTCAGGCGCTCAAAGGTTTTAGTGAAGGTTTAGATAAAGCCCTTGCCGACCCGGCTAAACTGGATACTTTTGCTCAGTCTATGTCTGACTTTGTTGAGCGTTCGGCCTCTGGCAAAGCCAATATGACCGACGTGCATGCCATGTTCAACAACGACAGCAAGCTTGAAGCAGCGATTAGAAACAGCGCGGTGCTGGATGCTGCCACCAAATATGATAGCAGCTTGCCCGGCGGCGGCGCCGATTTGACTCGCCTCAATAGCGATAATGCCGCTCGCATAGTGGCCGATTTGCAAGGAGGACTCTTCCCCTCTAGGGATGGTCGATAGTTATGCCGCTGGAAAGTGAACGCGATTTAGCCAGGGAGAAACTAGATAATCGTTTTGCCGCCATTGAAGCGCGCAACCAGTTGCGAGAGTCTGTCCTGAGACCAGAGTTGAATGCCGAATCAAGTTCAGATTCAAGATCTGACTTAAAGGCTGACTCAAAAACTGACTTAAGACCGGACTCAAAACCGGACTTATTTAGACCTTTGCAGGCAAGCGAACGGACGCTCGAATCGGTTGATATCAGAAAGGGCGACGGCGCTCTTGTGACGTTGAAAGAAGGCTGCGTCTCAAAAGTAGTGCGAGGCGGAAACAGCCTCGAAATAGACTATGAAAGAGAAGACGGCATAATCAAACGTTCTCAGGATGGTCAGCCTATAGTGAGCAAAATTCGCACCTCGATAAACGGTGTGGAAAATGAGCTAGATTTGACTGCCAGTCAAAGACAGGTAAGGGTCGGGCAGAAAGAAGCGGCACTGGGCAATATCGCCATAATGAGCGGTGATAGGACTGTTGTCTTGACCACCGAATTCAATAAAGTCGAGAAACATGGCGACCGCATAGTCGCTATCGAACGACCTTCAGGGGCGGTGCAGCAATATTTCTATGACCAAGGCAATAAACTGAACAAAGTTATAGAAACTTACCGCACTTCATCGGGTCAGCTGGTCACTCAGATGAGCGAAAGGGTGGGCGATAGTGAAAAGTTTGTGGTGCGCTCAGACAACGGTGCCATGCCTGCTTGGCGCAGTGCCATGCGTGTGCGCGATGACGGCGAGCTAGCCTTTAAAGAGTTAAACGAGCGCTTCTTTACTCCAGCGAAATTGCGCGATCAAAGTGAGTCGAACCTTGGTGATATCTTTGCTTTTCAGTCTACCCGCGAAGACTTTATCAAGAATGCCGCTCGCTTTGGCGTCTTTAAAGGCAGCGAGGCTGAGACCCTCTCTTGGATGAATCGTTTCGAATCACGTGCACTTTCTTATGGTAGGCGCGGCTGGATGGGCGCCAACCAGTCAGATGTAGCGGCTACCTATGACAATTTGTCAAAGATTTTGACCGCTGCACCGGTGGGGCGAGCTAGGGTGGTGGGCACTCAGGAACGTCGCTTACTGGTTGAGTCGGCATTGAAAGAACTGGCCGACCCGGCGCGCTTTATCAATCAAGGCTCGATTGGTACCTGTTCGCTCAATGCTGTGGAGAGCAATTTGGCTAGACGCAAACCACAGGAGCTGACTCGCTGGCTGAAAGAAGCCTCGACTATGGGCTATGTCACCTCGGCTGGTACCAACCGTGCCGGTGAGAAGGTAAAGGTTCCCCTTACCGAAGCTCAGCTCAATTACGAGCCCAGTTGGAACCGTTCTTATTCCAATCAAATATTTCAGTTTGCCGCCATTGCCGCCTTGGGCTATCGGTCGCGGGGTTATGACTATCGGGGCACCACCAATCAACAGCTCAATTATGTCTCAAGATTGGCTTGCGGAACCAATATGGGCATTCTGGATAATTGGATGGGTTACGGCGCCCGCAAAGCAGATATAATCGGAGCTCTAAAAACACGCGGCAGTGTGGCTTATATCGTGCCTGGTCATTGTATGGCTATTGATGACTATGACCCGGTCAAGGACCGCTTTTACGTCAATAACTGGTGGGGAGGTTCTCGCGACGGCTGGTATTCGCCCCGCAATCTCGGCTTGCGCTGATGTTTAACAAGCGCCCAGTCTGGGAAAATCCGAGGTAAGAAGACTCTTGTGACTGATAATTCGCATGGAATTTGCCTTACCCCCTCAAGACTATTTAATCGCAGCAGGCTGCCTAGTTCTGTTTCTGCTAATTTTTGGCGGGCGTCTAAAGAATATGATGGAGATGACCGTCCTGAAAGAACTCACCGGGATGGTCGGTGACCCTACTAATGTGCATCCCAATCAGGTTTTTTCCAAACAGAATTATCATGAAGCGGCTAAGTCGGTGCAGAGAGCTCTGGCTCATAACTACAAAGCCACCAACTGGAGTATCAAAGTTGTCACTATAGAAGACCCGATTGAGCGCTCTATCAGGGTGACTGGTAATTCATGGTTGGCGCCGGCCACCAATACGACCCCCAATACTTTGCAGGCACAGGACCGCCAACAGGCGGCTGTTTCCAATATGCCTATCGTGGTGCAAGTCGATGTCTTTGACTATCAGGGTGGCAGTCGCATCATTTGGAAGTACAGTCCAGCCAACCCGTCTGAATATCAAAGACGGGTTCAGCTAGGCGATCGCAACGTTTCTCTTTTGCTTGGTCGTACCAATTATTCTCTTATCAAAGAATTACATGCTCGGCGCACGCCGCCTTAGATAAACAATTAAGGCTGAGACAAGACTGGCGCTGGCAAGAGTGGCTAAGGCTGTTTCCAGCCCGTTCTCTTTCGAGGCTTCTTTGATAAAGCCAATCAAAAATGGTCCGGCAAAGCCGCCTAAATTGCCCACTGAATTTATCAGGGCGATACCGGTTGCCTGCAGGTGCCGCGGCAAACTTTCACGGCAGAGGGCCCAGAAGGGACCGACTGCACCCCAGATGCCGAAAGCCGCTAGAGAGAGAGCACCGAACTTGATACCGTTATCGGGATAGAGGGCTGACAATAATCCAATTGCAGTGAGAGCATTGGCGACAACCAAGTGAAAACTGCGCTCTCTTTTCTTGTCCGAGCTTGCCGCAATAATTAGCATGCCCAAGCCTTGAAAAATAGCTGGTATAGCTGTCAGTCTAGAAGTAATGGCATCGGATTGTCCGGCTGCCGAGAAAGCTTTGATTACCTGCGGCAGCCAAAACTGAAAGCCATACATACTCACTGTCAGGGTGAAGTAAATAAGGGCATAGGTCCAAACTACTTTGCTGGTCAGGGCCGATCCTGCTTTCGTCTGCCTTTGTGCCTTGTTTTGTTTTTCATCTTGTGCTTTATCTTGTTTCTGGTCTTGTCTCTCAGGCTCTTGGTTGCGGGATTCTTGCAAAAAAGCTTTTTGTGAGGGCGCTTCTTGAGAAAGAGCTTCGCGAGAAAGAGCTTCTTGCAGTGCTGTTTTTTCTTGGGGGCTAAGAAACTTGGCATGCTCCGGGCGGTCTGGTATCAGAAATGGTACTACGGCGCCTAGCACCACCGCCGGTGCACCAGTAATTAGAAAAAGCCATTTCCAGCCGGCGAGACCATGAAGCCCTTCCATGCCCAATGCCTTTTCGGCTACTAGGCTGCCCAGAAGCCCTGCTGCCGGAATGGCTGTCATGAAGCGAGCCACAGCTGTGCCGTACTCTCGTTTGGGGAACCAATAGGTGAGATACAAAAGCATGCCGGGAAAGAAACCAGCTTCAGCCGCGCCCAAGATAAAGCGGACAAGGGCAAAAGTAAAAGGATCTCTGACCAAGCAAAGGGCGATGGTAATGAAGCCCCATAGCACCATTATCAGTGCTATCCAACGCCTTGGTCCAAATTTCTCTACTATGTGATTGCTTGGTATGCCAAAGAGGCAATAGCCAAGAAAGAAAATACCGGCGCCAAAGCCGTACTCACTGTCGCTGAAACCTAGATCGGCATTCATTTTGAGGGCGGCAAAAGACAGGTTTATGCGATCTAGATAGGAGACAATATATAAGATGAAAAGAAACGGCAAAAGGCGCAGAGAGACTTTGCGCAGTGTTTGAGTAAGTATAGGTGCGTCCTTGGCGACTTCGTTTCTTTCAATTTCAGTCATTAGTGATGTTCTTTTGTCGCGGTGTCGATCTTTTGTTCACCATTAAGGTCAGCTCGGCTTCGTTGTGGTCTGCCTGCGCCGGCGGACCGAAAATAGTGTAGTAGATATAGTCAGCGCCGTCATCCACAATTGCTGTGGTGCCTGCCCAGTAGAGCTTATCGGCTTCTCTTCTGCTCTCTTGATTAGTCCTGTCTAGATTAGTGCTATCTAGATTAGTGCTCTCTTTATTAGGACTGTTTTCTTGACTGGGCCTGCTTGCCTGGCTTATTTGACTTTCGTCTCCGGTGCTATTTTCTTGCTTATTTATAAGTGCGTACATTAGAACCTTTTCTTTGGCTTGGAAGCTATAGCGAAGCACCAAGCTGGCATTCATATGGGCCGGTTCTTCTATAGAAAGCACATTGAGATTTTCATACTTGCCGCTTGTTGCCGCCTGGGAAAGTATTTGCTTGGCTGCCGCCATAGCCCTGCCTCTTTCGTCTTGATCGTTACCGCCGGCTGCTTTTGCGATTTTGCCTGTAAATAGTATGTAGCTGCCTCCCTTATCTTGGCGGCTATAGATCTGATCATTGAGAGCCTGCCAATCTAAGACTCCTTGAGTGAGTTTAGGATGGTTGCTTATGCCACTCCAGATGATACCGGCTGCCAGTAGTACATAAAGAGAAGTTTCAAGAACTTTAGTTGTCTTTTGTCGGGTTTTATCATCATCTACAGTATCTATATCTGTTTGGCTGAGTTCTACCGTGTTGATAAGTTTTTGCAGGGCAAGAGCCATGCTGACGATTAGCAGGAAGGCATATTGATAGATGTAGTCTGCAGCGCGCAAGAATGCACTATTTAATTCAAAATTGACAGTGCCGGCAAGTAGTATCGCAAATGATACTAGAGCGAGAATATACTTGGGCTTTGCTTTGGCTTTGAATAAAGATACGAAAATTGCTGGTAGCCAGGCTAGAGCAAAGGTGTTGAGTAGGTTTATATTGAAACTTGTATAGACTGCCGTCGGTGCAAAAAGCAATCTGAAATTGATGGGTAAAGGCAGGTCGACCATGCTGTGCGAGAAGGCGGCGATGCCGCCCGCCAATGACATTAGAGCGAATGCTGTGTAGGATTCGCTTTTGTCTCTTTTACCGATTAGTTTCTTGAGCGCAAATAGTAAGGTCAGGTAAAGCACCATCTTTAATACCAGCGCCGATAAGCTTACCGGGCAATAAATTGATGGTGTGCCGTAATTGCTGAAGCGGTAGATCTGGTGGTCAAGAAATGTGGTCAAAGCCTGGTTGGAACTGAGACAGAAGGACAACTTGTCGAATAAATTGCTCAAGCCTGACAGGAGCCCGCCCAAGGCGAAGAACTTAAAGAGAGAGCTGGGTGTTATGGGTAAGGTCGTTAGTCTTTTGTTGGCTAGTATATAGAGATAGTAGGGTGGACCGACTTCGATTACGCCTTTGAACATAGCCAGGAAGATTTCATTGTTTATGCGGAAGTCGAGAGATGCCAGGCGGGCGTGTATTTCGAGCACGCAGAGACCGACTATCGCCGCATAAATTAAGATGCGACCGCGTTCTGGCCAGAGCTTTGAGCTTTGTCTGCTCATTGTCCAGCCCACTGTATGCATTAGCCAAATCAGCCAGACGGCAAAAAAGAGGCTCAATATGAGGGAATGTTTGACTGTTCTGGCAAAAGAATGGAATTGAAACAAATACTCGCAGATTAGAAAGTAAGCCAGGGCGGTGAGATAGAAAAACCTATTGATAAGCTCAGTGCTTAAGCATTTGGCCATGGCAAAGCAGATAACCAGATAGAGGTCGAACATTAGTACATAGCTGAACCAGGTGGTGCTGATTCTCGTTTGGGTATCGCCAAAGAGGAAGGGACTAAGCACCTTATAGAAGGCAAAGGACTGAGTGCTCAAAAAGGTGGTTGCGGCATTGATCGGCAGATTGGCGAAAAATAGGGCAATGGTATCGGCAGTGGTGCAAATTAGAGCTGCAGGCAGAAGGGTGAGAAGCAGTGGTGAGAGATATTTTGCCGGTACTAGATCGGGCAGCGACCGGGCTATGACTTTGCTTGAACTAATAAGTTTATGCATAATACCTATGCCGATGAAGTACCAGACCGGCCAGAGATAGGCATTCGATAAACTTAAGGATGAAAGGTCTAGCCCGGCTGTCACGCCTGCATTAGAGCGAAACAGATTAGCAAAGAGGAAGAAGAGCATGAGCGCTGCGCTTAAGCGGTAGCTTTTCAGTGTGGCTTTATCGAGTGCGGTGGCGTCGCAATTTTCTTGAGAATTTTCGTGAGTATTTTCCTTTGAATTTTCCTTTGAATTTTCCTTTGAATTTTCCTTTGAATTTTCCTTTGAATTTTCCTTTAAATTTTCGTGAGTGTTCTTGTCAGTATACTTAAGAGTAAGGTTAACCAGTGTCAATAACAAAAGACCGAGTATGGCACCGCATATGACACCGCTTGGTATGCCGGCGTAGGCGCTTTGTAATTTTAGGGTGTCGCAGATAAATGGTTTGAGCGGTGTCATTACCATTATCTGCACGCCGACTGCCACAGAAACAAGCAAGAGATTGACGCGACTGCCTAGCTTGGCGGTTCGGGAGTCACGCGCTAGGGCGCTTTCGCTTAAGTGTAGATTGACTAGTACGGAAGCCCCCAATAGAGCGTTCCAGAAATCTCTGGGAATGGTTATGCTGGTGGTGGCAAGAAAGTAAAGTGAGGCCAGGGCGCCGGCCAAAAAGCCGAGACGGTTGGAGAGTGCTAGTCCGGTCAGAAGCGCTGACCAAGAAAGGGCGAAGAGTGGCTGCCAGAGATAGATACTCCAAACCGGTGCGGTGCTCTTGAAAGAAGCGAAGGTTTCTAGAGAGACCCTCTGAAAGGGAAAGTTTTCACCGGTGAAGGGAATGAGCAGGACGCTCAATATGGCAAGTTGCAGAAGTGGTCTGACAATCTTGAATGCTTCTGGTGCGAAATCTTCACTGGCGGAATGGCTCAGCCTATCATCGCTATAAGGGCGCCAGTAGAATCTTTGAAAGATGGCGGAGAGCGCTGCTATTTCTTTCTTTTCTAAAAGCTCTTTGAAGCGGTCATAGCCAGGTGACTTTTGCAGTAAAGCAAAAAGCTTGCCGAAGATTAGGTCGGCAAGCTTTGCAAGAGATGGAAACAGACCGGCTAGATAATTGCCTAGCTTTCTGAGCGTGGCAATTAGTTGAACTGGGTTCAAGGGCTAGCTTGTTCCTGTAGCTGATTGCAGTTGGTTTGTAGAAATGGGCACCTTATTTGGTGCGCGCTCTGTCTACTTACTTAAGAGAGACTAGGTTAGTCTTGAGTTTGTTTGTTGTCCCAAGATTTGGCTTCGGTCTCATCAGCTTTTACAGCTGGTTTTTCGGCAAGCTGTTGACTGTCTGTTTGATTAGATGTAGCAGCCTGAGCAGTTGTGGTTGCTGCTGTCGGGCTTTCTTTGGTTGATTCCAAAGTTACACCTTCAGCCTTTACGGTTTCAGGCTTGGTTTCGCCTACTGCGGCAGCGTCAGCCTTGGTCTCTACTTTGCTTGCTTCCTTACTTGCATCAGGTTTGGTTTCTTCGCCCTTAGCGGTTGCCTTAGCAGTATTTTTGGCTTCAATCATTGCTGCTTTGGCTTCCAGTGATGCTGTGGCAGCATTGACCGGCGCAGCCAGACGAGTATCTAGATTGCCAGAGACAATTTTGCTGACTGTATCGGCATCTGTCATCTTGCTCATTAGTGATTGGGCATAGGCTGCAAGAAGCGGACGCTTGGTCATGCAAGCCATATGATATGAACGTACTGCAGTGGACGAAAGCTGGCTTATGGTGCGAGCTCTAACCTCAATACGTTTGAAGAGGAAGACCTCTTTGTAGAGTTTGTTCTCTTCGGATCCGCCGGTGGAAAGAATGAAGGCAGTCTTGACGAGCTGGGCGCAGGGGCCGATGAGGGAGGGCGCTAGACCCGCCACACCGAGGGCTGTCTGTACAGCGCCGGTGACCACTTCGGTCTTGGTGGTGACGGTGTACTTAGCCAATTTTTGAGCGGTGGCTGAAAGAATGGGATCTTGCTTGATTACAGCTTCTTCGAGAGTTCTGATTCTGGCTCTCTCGGCTGCTACACCCAAGCTGCCGGGATTGGGCAAAGTGGCGGGCAAGGTGGCTTTCAGGTTTTGAAATTTGTCCACCAATTTGTTCGTTTCTTCTTCACCCACCAAGAGGTTGAGGTTGGCTTTGGCGTCGCTCAAGGCTTGGGCTCTATCGGCAGCATCTTCTCGGTCGAGGGCATCGGCCAGTTCAGCACAGGCATTGACCGTGCTGACATATTTCTCGTCTACGGCTTTTTCCCATTTCAGTTCGGCAGAGAGCGTCGAGCTGGCTTTGATTTTGCGCTCCATGAGGGCGTTGGCGCCAGCGCTGGAAGGTCCGACACCGCGGTAGTTCAAGAGATAATGCAAGAAATTCTTGGACATTTCTTTTGCCGATTGACCAGAACCTTGCATTTTGAAGAGATTTTGGTCAGCCTGCAGTACTTCTGGATCCCGCTCCATGGCTGTGATGGCTGCGGTGTTGATTGCTTCTTCGAAGGGGTCTTTGCTGGGTGCAAATTCAACACACTTTAGCTTGCTCGAAGCATTGCCGGCTTTGCCGTCTGTCTTGAGAGGCATGTGCGTAGAGACGCTGATGCCGGTTTCAAGTTTTTTGTCTTTATCGTCGACCTTACTGGTTTTGCTTGTGGTCTGGCTTGTTGTAGCTTCTGTCTTAGTGTCTTCGCCAGTAGTGGTTTCGGTTGTGCTGCTCTCGGTTGAGCTGCTCTCGGTTGTGCTGGAAGCTGAGTTGGATTCTGGCGCTGCAGTAGTTGTGGTTGTGGTTGTGGTTGCCGCCGACTGATCGCCATCGTTGTAGGCGCCTTTGAGCACCATTGCCGGTTCAGCTGCTGAAGCCGCGGGAATAGAAAGGATGCCGGAACAGAGCGGAGCCTGCAGAATTTGTGTCTGCAATAGCTGTACAAGAAGTATTGTGCTGGCTACTTGTACTGCTCTATTTTTTTTAGCGCTTATCACCTGAAAATCCCCGCTTGGCCTGTCGAAGTTATATTAATTGACACCGGTCTTGGAAATGTCTAATTGTAATAGCCGGGTGGTCTCTTGTATATCTTTTGACAACCGAGGCTATTCAAGGACAAAAATGCCAGAGGCGCGATCATACCACTTTATTTCTTGCCGTCCTTTGTGCCTGTCTCACAATTGGCCGCTGTTTCCAACCCCCAATTAGCTGAAAAGAAGTCATTCAGCCCTGGTAGGGCTATCCTGACTTCTTTACAGAATTTTAGAATGTCCGACTTTATCTGCTACTAGCTATTAGTAGACTCTTGCCGGTTTGCCTGTCACCTTGCTGAGAGTGAATTCGGCTTTGCCAGGCTCTCTACCGAAGCTCATGCCAAGTGATTCATAAAGAGCTACATCATTGAGGTCGACATGTCTTTGCACGATGGCATCTTTGACATCCATATATTGGATTTCGCCGGCTTGCAGGCTGACAACGGTAACGCCGAAGGTATTGCGGCTTACCAGTTCTACAGCTGCTGCACCCGCTTCCATACCAAAATTGGCATCGAGGGCGGAGGCGAAGCCGCAGCGCACCAAGTGGCTCGGTCTGATTTCGCGTACTTCAGGAATCTCGTAAACCCCCTCGACGAACTGCCCGGTGCGCTTCATGAACTCTTTCACTTCGGGATCGGCTTTGATGCGGTCTTCGATTTGTTTGACTACATAACGGCCGGCGCCCATCAACTTTCTGTGTCCGAAAGAGTCGGGGGTTGAACTCATATCAACCAATTCGTTGCCAGAGGCGTCTTTCAGACCCTCAGCCACGACCACCATGGCTGTACCGGCGTGGACATCGCTTTCTTCGATTCGTTTGACAAAGGCGCTCTTGACATGCCTGTAGAGCACATCGAAGTCCACCGGCACTTCCGGTATCAGAACGGCATCGGCATCAGAGGCGACGCCGCCGCGGAAGGCTGTGTGCCCAGCGTAACGACCGAAGACTTCCATAACGATGATGCGGTTATGGGTGCGTCCAGTGGTGCGCAAATCGCGCACGGCTTCGGCAATGCGGTTGATGGTGGAATCACCGCCGACGCTGTAGGGCATGAGGTCGAGGTCCATGGTCTTGGGCGCATGCACGCAGGGGATGCCTTGCGAAGCAAGGTCGGCAACAACAGAGCCGGTGTCGTCTCCGCCGGCGATGACCAGGGCATCAAGACCGAATTTCTTCAAGCCCTCTTTGATGCGGTCATATTTCTTGTCATCCTTGATTTTGGAAACCTTGACTCGGGAATTTCCTGCTTCCGAACCGGCCAAATAGACGGCTATCTCTTCCAGTCGTTCTTTGGTTAGTTTGGTCAAAGCTTTCAGGTCGACCAAATTGTAGAGACCGGCATAGCCGTTGGGAATGATATAGGCTTGCATGCCCTTACTCAGCGCTCTCAGGGCTGCACCTTTGATGACGCCGTTCAAACCGCCGCAGTCTCCGCCCGACGTAATAATGCCGATATTCTTCACTTGGTCCTCCAGTCGCCTTGATTTTTAAATTTGGCTGTAGACAGATTCACATCTTCACATATAGGTATTTAGCACGTTGCAGCGCATAGAACTGCTTGACTTTTGCATTTTGCATAGCAACTAAATCTTTTGTTGTCCTTCTTGCTTTGCTATCTCTTAGGCGTTGTAGTTGCAGGCTAAGGTTGGTTAAACTTGCAAGTGAGTGCAGGCAAGTGCGGGTGCGGAGTCGGGTCGAATAGGGGCAAGTAAAGGCAAGTAAGGGTGCGGACTCGTGGCAAGCAAGTGCGGGTGCGGAGTCGGGGCGAATCAGGGCAAGTAATGGCAAGTAAGGGTGCGGAGTCGGGGCGAATACGTGAGTCCGGATGAACTAGAGGTTCATTATCAAGAATAAGTAGCCAATATAGGAAAAGGCGCGTGCAAGAAATTGAAACAATCGAAGAACTTTACCAGGTGCTGGCTCAGGGGCGCGGTTTGAACGGCTATGCCGTGCAGGGGCTCGACTTGTCTCAAGCCGAGCGCATTTTGATGGAAAGTGAGGTGAGAGGCTCGTACTTTTTGGGATGCCGCATATCTGCCCGTTTAGAACAAAGTCTCGAAGCTCGCGGCGCCTCTGTCTTTCCTTTCATCGAGGGGCTTATCTTCAATCCCTTTCGCCCATTCTTATATAGTGCGGGCGAGTTGTATGACAGATTCAATTTAGAGGACCCCCAATCTTACGATGATTGCCTCGATGCCAAAATTTTGGCGCATTTTAGAGAGGTCGGCGGTGCTTGCACCAGAGGCTTAATCAATTCGCTTGCTCAGCGCCTGCACGACCATTCAATAGGCAACGCTATGGACGAGTTTCTCGAGAATATAGTCGGACCAGGCAAGCCTCGGCGCGGCATTGTCGCCATCATGGGCGGTCATGAGATGCGCCGCGGTGCCGCTAACTATTTTAGCGTCGCCTTAATGTCTTGGCGCCTCACTCAATTGGGTTATCTAATGGTCTCTGGTGGAGGCCCTGGCGCTATGGAAGCAACTCATGTCGGTGCCTGGTTTGCTGACCGCAGCCTCGACGAACTGGAGTCTGCTGTCTCCTATCTTTCCCAGGCTCCTGACTATAAGCATGAACTATGGCTCAGTTTAGCATTTAAGGTAATGCAGGATTATCCCGCTCCTGAGTCCAATCTCTACTATAGTTTGGGTGTGCCGACTTGGCTCTATGGACATGAGCCGCCCACCCCCTTCGCTTCTCACATCGCAAAATATTTTGCCAATAGTCTGCGCGAAGATGGTCTGGTCACGATAGCAACCAGTGGAATAATTTATGCGCCTGGCAGTGCCGGCACCATTCAGGAAATTTTTCAGGACCTGACTCAAAACCACTATTTAACCACTGGAATGGCATCGCCGATGGTTTTCTTCGGTCGCGAGTACTGGACAAAGACTAAGCCAGTCTATCCTTTTGTTAAACAGTTATCGGCCAACAAGCTTTATGATAAGGTCCTTACAATATCTGATGATGTTGATGAAATCGTTCAATACATACAAGAGCATCCGCCAATAGTGGCGCCTGTCGCACAATAGGAACGGAGTTGGCGATGAAATTTGCAATTTTTGGAACCGGGGGTGTTGGTGCCGTATTTGGTGCTCGACTTGCCGCAAATGGAGAGGACGTAACCTTCGTGGCTCGTGGCGCTCATCTAGAGGCTATTGAGAAAACTGGTCTGCTTGTGCAAAGTGCCGAACTGGGAGACATCAGGATTTTCCCGGCAAAGGCTGTAGCAAAGCTAGAAGACTTAGATTACGACTTCATCTTTCTAACAGTGAAGTTGTGGGACACTGCTAGCGCAATCGAAGCAATTCGTCCTTTTGTCTCAAACTCGACCACCGTCATTTCCTTTCAGAATGGTGTCACTAAGGACGCCTTGCTAGCTGATGCCTTTGGGGTAGATAGAATTCTAGGCGGAATCAGTTATGTCGGAGCGACGATTTTAGAACCAGGAGTCATACAACAGAACGGCGTTGTCCAAAAGCTTGTCTTTGGAGAGTTGAATAATCGCGATTCTATGGCATCAGAGCGTTGTCGGAATTTGAAGCAGTCTCTGGAGAGAGCCGGTGTGGAAGCCATAATATCTGCAAACATTACTTCTGATATTTGGCAGAAGTTTATTGTTTTGGTCGCGATGAGCTCTGTTACAGCAGCCACTCGCCAGTCTATCGGCAAGGTCCGCAGCAATAAGCAAACAAGAGAACTCTTGCTTTCTGTTATGTCGGAGGTAAGAGATTTGGCGCTATCCAGAGGCATCACTTTGCCAGAGAATATTGTCGAGGACCTCATGCAATACCTTGATAGTCTTTCACCAGATGTCACAGCTTCTATGGAATATGACCTGCGCATGGGCAATCGACTGGAGCTACCCTGGCTAGCAGGCGCTGTGGTCGATATGGCTGCCGCAGCAAAACCGCCGCTAGCGGTGCCAGCTTGCAAGATTCTTTCAGCTATTCTTTCGCCCTTTGTGCAAGGTTCACCAAATTAGTAGACTCTCCGTCGTCCTGGTTTTCTATAATTCTTGATTTCGTTTCTTTTCTTTAGTTTTGGTATCTCCAGAATAGTCATGATAGCCTCGGTCGGAAGATCTGGTAGCTTGTCGCTTATCCATTGAGGCAGAAACCTCTTTAGATTTGGCAGGAACAAACGTTGTTCTCTGGTGAGTTTTTGGTAGATTCCTTCAACAACTTTCTTCGATGCGTACGCCTTTCCCAAAAGCCAGAGTTCTCTAAATGCTCTACCTACCTCTGTTTCACCTAGCGCAATCTTACGATTTCCCACTGCCTTGAAGTTGACCCTAGCTTCTCTCAAATAACCTATTCCTTGCTGGGCATCGAAGATTATCTGCTCTGCCTTGAATCCACACTTTACGCCTCTGCAGAGAAAGCGAGTATGTCTCCCCGGTAGGACTCCGGCTTTTCTTCTAAACAAGGACTTCTCTTGTACTTGTTCGGTTCTTGTTTGATTTGTAGTTGCCATATCGCCGGCGAAGGCCTTGCGCTTTATTGCCGCGAGCCTTTCTTCTGGAACAGGTTTGTTTCGAGGATCATGTTTTCTGTAGACACCCCAAGTAAGCCGCTCTAGATATCCAGCTTTTGCCTGTCTGCTTAGAAATGAGTCTAGAGTGGCGCGGAGCTTGATCAGCTGTAGTAGTTCTCTTGTCGTGAAAATATAATTGTATGGCGCACTTGCGATGTAGCGCTTTACGTAAATGAGGGCGAGTGTATCACTCTTTGTGTCCTTTATAGGTTTTTGTTTCCTGCGCATTAGCATCTCTCCATTACGGTTGGATGTGATATGGGCTCCTACTATGTAAGACGTGATCTGCTCGGAAAAAGTTCAATTTGGCTGACCAAAATTCAGATTAAACGTTTCCTCAATCTTGTTTAGGAAGATCGCAAGAATTTCCCGGGAAATTCTTGCGATCTTTGAAGAATCAATCTACAGCCCAAAGATTCATTTCGAAAAACATTCCACAGCCCTGTTGTCAAGCATCCGAGCGCGTACAATAGTCTTTTCTATCTTTGTTTAATTCACGAACACTCAAAAAGGTAAGCAACGATGGCAAGAACATATTCCACTATGACAATGGCTATCGGTTCTTTAGCTCCAGACTTCACCCTCATGGACGTAGTTACCGGCGCTGAAGTTTCAATGAGTGGTTTTATTGGTCAGAAAGCCATTCTCCTAATATTTTTTTGTAGGCACTGTCCTTTCGTTAAGCACCTACAAGAGGAACTTGGACGACTCGCGAGTGAGTATATGCCGCGAGGGCTTGCAGTGATTGGTATTTCAAGTAACGATGCAGTTGCTTACCCGATGGATTCTCCGCAGTCTCTGAAAGAATTTGCCCATGAACAGGGATACAAATTTCCGATTTGCTTTGACGGTGAGCAATCAGTAGCTAGGAGCTATGATGCAGCCTGTACTCCAGATTTTTTCCTGTTTGACTCGAATCTCAGGCTGACCTACAGAGGGCAGTTCGATGATAGTAGACCTTCTCTAGACATACCGGTGACCGGCAAGGATCTGAAAGAAGCAATTGAAGCAACTATGAGCGGTCATCCTTGTATGGAAGACCAGAAACCGAGTCTTGGTTGCAACATCAAGTGGAAGTCTTAGGATTGAGTATCTTCGCTTGATCTTTAGTCTTTTAGATAGAAATTTTCGTACATAACCATTGTCTGATTTTGGCTTGCAGTCTTACTTAATTGGTAAGGCGATTGTGCCGATTGCCTTTTGATCAGGATAACTTTTGATTTGAAAAATAATGCTAGGCTTCAGTGTCGCATCGCTATCGGTCTTGCTCTTTAGGAATATCTTTCCAGCACTTCTTTCTCCTGGAAAGATTATTCGGTTTCCGAATATAAGTCCGGCCAATTCTCGTCTTGCTTGGTCTTTACCGTAATACAGATGTGCTGGTGATTTTTTTGACTTGTTTAAGTCGAAAGACAGAGGTCCTGCGCCGATGGTTGCGATTGAGCTCAGTACAAAAGCACTATCGCCTGGAATATTGACTTTGGCAGGTGCCGAGATGATGTCGTTTAGCTGCTTGGGCAGGTTGTCGTCAGTGTGTGTGGCTTTCGAGGACTGGCGCACTCTTTTAGTTTGATTCTTTTCAAACTGAGCAATGAGGCGGGCGTTGTCACCGTCGACAAACAAAGCTCTTTCTGAGTAGCTCTGAAACGATACGGTAATTGACTTGCCGTCCTCGGATGAAATTGCTTCTCCGAGTAACTCTCCCTCTTTTAAGGGGGCGTCCAGCTTGTTCTTCTCGGGCGCCAGAATAGTGCTGGAAAGAGGGTCTTCTCTTTCTTGCGAATGAGCCGGAAGCGCTCTATAAAACGACAAGGCTAGCACCAATAGCGGTATCGCTATTTGACTGGCTTTGAAGAAGCTGCAGCTGTCTTTTCGTTTGGCTCTACGCTTCGCCATCATAATGTATCTTCCTGAATGAGACCGTCCTTTACTTTTATAACTCGTTTGGCATGTGATGCTGTTTCGGGATCGTGGGTTACGATGATGACAGTCATTCCTTCTTCCATCAGTCTATTGAAGAGACCCATTATTTCGCGGGCGGTGTTGCTGTCTAGTGCACCGGTTGGTTCGTCTGCCAAGAGAATGCGCGGACTATTGACGATGGCTCGGGCTATGGCTACGCGCTGTTGTTGTCCGCCGGATAGTTCGTTTGGTTTGTGTTCCATGCGGCTGCTCAAGCCGAGTTCACTTAGCGCAAGTTCTGCTTTGACCTTGCGATTTACTTTCGGGACCTTTGCATAAACAAGAGGGAGCATGACATTTTGCAGCGCGGTCATACTATGCAATAAATTGAATTGTTGAAAGACAAAACCGATTGTGCGATTGCGAATGGCTGCCAATTCGTCGTCGCTTCTGGTTGTGATGTCTTGACCGTCTAAAGTGTAAGTGCCTGAAGTTGGTTTGTCTAAGCAGCCGATTATATTCATGAGAGTCGATTTGCCTGAGCCCGATGTGCCCATGATTGCCACGTATTCGCCCTGCTTGATTTCGAGTGAGACGCCGCGCAGGGCATAAACCGGTTCGGCCGAGAGATTGTAAGTTCTGACAATCTCGCTTAGTTTGATTACGGTTTCAGGCTCTTTTGTCATTGCTCGATTGCTACTCGCTGCGCAGGGCAATGATAGGGTCGAGTCGAGCAGCTTTTCTTGCTGGGTAGATGCCGAAAAATAGACCGATAGCCAGCGAAACACAGAAAGAAAGAACAACCGAAGCTGGTGTCACATCGGTTTTCCAGTTGGCAAATTGGCTCAGGGCTGAGGCCCCTGCCACACCTAGTCCGATGCCTAGTATGCCGCCTGTCAGGGACATCAGCACTGCTTCGATGACGAATTGGGCGAGAATTTCTGAGTACTTAGCGCCAATCGCTTTGCGTATGCCTATCTCTTTGGTTCGCTCGGTGACCGAGACGAGCATGATATTCATGATGCCGATGCCTCCGACCAAAAGCGAAATGCCGGCAGTGGCACCGAGCAGAAGGCTGAAGACACCGGTTATCGACTGTGCGGTTTGCATGATGTCGGCTTGGGTGCGCAAGGTGAAATCATCGCTGTCTGGATTTTGAATATTGTGGCGCAATCTAAGCAAGTTGGTGATTTGGAACTGCGCCTGCAAATCTTCGTTTTCTTTGGCACGCACCAAGATGCTTTTTACTTGTTTGCCGGTTACGGCATTGAGTCCGACCAGGGTGGCATAGCCTGTGGTCAATGGAATGAAAATTTGGTCGTCCATATCCATCATCTGAGTAACGCCTTTGTGTTCCATTACTCCGATAACTTCGAAGAGCTCGCCCCTGATCAGCACCTGCTTGCGCATTGGGTTTTCGCCTGTGGCTCCGAAGAGATTATTGGCGACAGTTTCACCTAGAACGCAGACACGACTCGCTTCTTTCATGTCGGTGTTGCTGAAGAAACGTCCCTTGGCTGGATAGAAATTACGAATATCGACGTAGGACGGTTCTGTTGCTACCACAGATGTGCTGGTGTTTTGCTCGCCGTATTGCGCTTGAAAGCCCGAATTGTACTGGGCCGCCACATCTTCAACTGCTGGACAGGTCTCTCTTATTGCTTGGGCATCGTCATAGGTAAGAGTTGCCGCAGAGCCCTGACCTTGTGAAATACTTGAGAGATTGGCTGCTCCTGGTCGGACATAAATCAAGTTGACGCCAAGGCTCTGTACTTGCTTTTCTGCCTCTAGCTTGGCTCCTTGTCCGATTCCCAAAAGCGTGATCACTGAGGCGATACCAATGACGATGCCAAGCACGGTTAGAGCACTACGCAATCTGTTACTGAGAATACCTTGCCAGGCTATTGCGAGTAACTCAGAGATATCTTCCAGCGATTTCATTATCTAGAAACTTGTAAATGGCTAAATGTCAATTGCCGAAGCCTCTGGTCATGCGTCCTGCCCCGCCCATGCGCATGGCAGAAGCCCCTGGACCACTGCCCTGTCCGGTCTGCTGTCTGCCGCCATAGCCTTCTTTGGCCAGTTGCTCGCGACTTAGTCCCTGGAATATTTTGTCTCCGTCTTTCAAACCTTCAGTAATCACTATATCTCTGCCTGTAGTCGGTCCAGTTTTGACCGGCTTAAATTCTGGTTCGCCTTTGGCATCCGGCATGAAGACGCCGCTTTGTCCCTTCCGGGAAATGACGCAAACTGTCGGGACAGTGATGGCGTCATCTAGTTCGCCCACGATAAATTTCGCCGAGACATTCATGCCGGCCAAAAGTTGACTGTCTTGGTCGAGGGGCTCGGCATGCACTTCAAATGTGGTGACGTTTGATGTCACTATTGCCGCCGGCGCAATCTGGGTAACCTTGCCGCGGAATATTTTGTCAGGATAGGCTGTGGCAGTTATTTCTACTGGCTGACCCAACTTAATTTTGGGCAGATTTGATTCAGAAACCTGTGCCACCATTTCTAGTGAACCTGCCAGAGCCACAATCGAACTCGATGTGGCCGAAGTGGTAGCTGCCGAAGTTGTTGGTGTGACAATTGCTCCGGCGTCGGTGTATTTTTGCGTGATTACTCCGGCAAAAGGAGCCTTAATGCGCGTGTCGTTGATCAGGCTTTCCACGCGCATCAACTGCCCTTTGGCTTGCATGGCGCTGTGCCTTGCCGCTTCTATATCTTCTTTGCGATAGCCGGCGCGCATCAAAGCATGCTGCTCGGCGATGGCGTTCATTTCGGCAAGGCTCTGTGCCAGAGCGGCTTCCGCCTGCTCTTTCTCTTGTTTGGCGGCCCTGAGCTGCGATTTGGTTACTTCCGCCTGCGTATCGGCATCGATTCCGGCTTGGTCGGAAACTGCTCCTTCCTGCGCCAGATAGGTCTGTCTTTTGGCAAAGGTTTCGTTGCGACTGAGCTGAATGGTCAGGGCTTCAACCTGTGCTTCCAGTCTCTGTATGTTTTCCTTGGCTTGGCGGGCGGCGTTCTTAGCTTTCAATTCTTGATAGCGCGCCTGGGCGACTTCTTGCGGGCGATTACCGCTTTCAAGCTTGTTTACATTATCGAGAGCGGCTAGGTAAGCCCCTCTTGCTGCCGCCGCGTCACCCAACAAATTACTGTCGTCCATGACTGCTATCAGCTGACCTTCTTTTACTCGGTCGCCCTGTTTAACTAGAAGGGTCTTTAATAAGCCTGTTTGTTTGGGGCTGATTTTTACTTCCTGTATGGGCTTGATTAGTCCAGTCGCCAGAACATAAATCTTGGCGCGACCGCGTTTTACAGAAATGAGATTTTTGCTGATTTCTTCTTTCTCGTGACCAGCTTTGTTTTGCTCAAAGAAATAATAGCCACCACCAGCGATGCTAAGCAGAAGTGCCCCGACCAAGCTTTTCTTGACCCAGTTCTTCTTGTTTCTGGGATTGCTCAGTTTGCTGGTTTCGTTTTGGGTGCTGGTCATATCAGTAAGCATATCTAATTATTCTAGGGGCGTACAAATTAGTTTGATATTTCGGGGTTATTTTGAGATCTTTCTTTCTTTTCTTTCCTTTCTTTTCTTTCTCTTCTTTCAAATCTTTAGTTCTGATTTCTTCGGTCTTTAGTCTTTCTCTTTCAAGTCTTTGGCTCAATTTCTCTTCGGTCTATTAGTCCTTGTCCTCAAGGCTTCATACTTATCGGCTGTTTTATCTCTTTGGTCAGAGTCTCTACCGAAATTTGACCGCTGTCTCGTAAGAGTTGTGCCTGGCTTATATTGTAGGCGATAACTGCCTGCACATGGTTAGTCAGGGCGGTGACATAGGCTTGTTGGGCTTGAATAAGTTCCAGGTTGATGCCCTGTCCATAGGCTACTCTCAGATTGGCCAAGCGAAGCTGCTCTGTGGCCGAGACCACTGCTTCAGCCGCCACCTTTACCTGCTCTCTGGCGGTGAGCATGTTCAAATAAGATGAACGCACCTCTTGCATGACTGTCAGATACTGCTGGTTTGATTGCAAGAGCGCCTGCCTAGCCAGGGCTCTTGCCGAAAGAGTATTGAAGGTGTCGGGAACGCCCATAGAAGGAAGGCTCCAGTTAAGGTCGAAGCCGGCTGAGAAAGAGCGGCTACCGGCGCCGCTAATGCCTATACCAGCGCCGGAACTGCCCGTTGGGATGACCACGGTCGAACCGGCCAGGCTGCCGGAGCCGCCTCTGCCGCCGCTTTTGGATTCGGTGATTGAGGTGAAAAACTGAAAAGAAGGATAAAGCGGCGCCTGTGCCACCTGTATATTGCGATTGGCTGCCAGCCTGAGGTTGTCGAATTGTTTCAGCTCAGGTCTTAACTTGAGGGTTGCATCGACCAGTGCCTCTACATTAATGTCTGGGTCAATTAATTTGAGCTCTCTTACAACAGTCTCTTGCGGTATAAAATTGATTATCATGCTGGTGTTGAGCACTCGAGCGAGAGCCAGCGCCGATTGTCTGAAGATTACCTGTTGTTGTAAGAGCGCCTGTTTGTCTAGGGCTAGTTGGGTGCGCGACTGGTAAATGGCAAAGTTGGTGCCCACTCCGGCGTTTTTCAGTTGTTCGTTTAGCTTGAGCTGGGTGCGCGACAACTCCACCGACTTGACCCTGATCTGCAAGAGGGTTTGATTGAGCAAAAGATTGTAATAGCTGCGATAAGCGTCCAAGAGGGCATCGTTCACCGAAGCATAATAGGCATTCTTTGCTGCTCGACTGCGAAAAAGGGCAGACTGGGCGCCGTAGACCACTCGCCCACCCTGGAAAACCGGATAACGCACCGTTGTCGAAGTGGTGAAAACGGTATTGGGCGGCGCGGTGGCGCTATCTACGCGCTGACCTCTATAGGTCATAATCAGGTCGGGCAAGATTCTGCCTAGGGCGCCATAATAAAGATAACGCTGCGACTCAAAGCCGGCTTGGGAAATGCGAATCGGTAAATTGTTTTCAAGTGTTAGGTCGAGGACTTTTTTAAGCGATATCGGTTCGTTATACGAGGCTTCCAGTTGGATAGGCGGCAACTTGCCTCCGCCTATAGGCAAAAGCTCAGATACCGGCACCGGTGCGATTTGCACTTGTCCAGCTTCGCTCTTTTGTTTGTCGGTCAAGTTAGGATCATTCTTACTGGCATCATAGGGCGCCTTCGAATTCGCTTCAGGGTAAAGCTCTTCCAGTGTGGCATTTGGCGAGGGTTTGGGCAGAGGACCCCTGAGTGGCGCTGGCTTTTCGCTGCCGGGCAGAGCGGGCAGTGCAGGCAGATTAGCGTCACGCTCAGTGACGGCGCTTTCAGCTAATTCGGCTTTATCGCTTGGCTGGACTGTCTTTTCTGCCTGGCAGAAAGCACCGGGCTGGGCAAGCAGCAAGGTAAATGAAAGCAATATGGAGCTGTAACGGAGGGATTTCATTTAATCTGAGAGTCAGAGAAAGTGCTGGCAAATCCAGCTCTAAAGGCTAACTATAAAGCAAGACTCTCTATCAGGGTGATTGTTTCCGCCTGTGTCTGAGACAGAAATCACATATCAGGTCTGTGGCGTTCAAGAGGCGGTCGCCTTTTGCGCCGGCTATTTGGGCGTGAAGCCCGCCGGGCCAGGTATGCCGCCCTTTCTTTACCTGATAGTAGAGCACCTCGGTATCTGCCTCTCCGCAATAATCTTTCATGAGATACTCAGATCTGTCTTCTTGTACTTTAACTTGGCATTGATTGCGTTCAATCCAATACTGCAGTGCCATTTCTGCCGGGGTTGAATCAAAGCGATATATTGGCAGTCCCCCTCTGCCTCCTTGAAAGCGCACCACCTTATCGTTCTCTCCGTTCATAAGAAAGGCGCTTATGGGCACAGTCGATTCTTTTTTGCTCTGATAGAGGCAGCCGGACACAGAGGCAAACGCTGCGATTTTTTCAGGACTTTCCATCGCTAACTTCTGGGCAAGCATGGCTCCATTCGATGAGCCAACCACATAAACACGACTAGGATCTACCTTGTATTTGTCCTTAAGTTCATCAATTAAGACATTCACTGAAGCGACATCATCGCTTCTCCGCCACTTTGCTGGACCGCAGCATTGACCAGCATTCCAGGTAAGGAATGTACCTTGGGGAAAGGCAACTATAAAGCCGTCTTTGTCGGCGCGCTTGCAAATCTGTGAGTCAAGCTTGACAATTAACCAGTTTGTTAGACCGCCATGCAGTACCACAAATAGTGGCACTTTCTCATTGCCTTTTTTTACTGCAGCCGGCACATGCACATGTACTTCTATATTTCCGGGCTTCATTCTTTGCGCAGATTTTTGCGCTTTCTTCGCCAGCTCTTTATTTGCTTGATTAGCTTGCTCTGAGACAATCTGCTCTGTCGCAATTTGCTCCGTCACTTTAGCTGCTGCAATATCTGCAGGATTATTTGCCGGATTATTTGTAGAAACAGCTGTAGAATTGGCCGCAGATTCAGGTGCGGTCAAAAGTGAAGCGACAAAGCTAGTTATGCCCGCAGTCAGCGCTAAGGCAAGTCGAGGTCTATTCATGCATCTATTAGACCGCGAACCATTTACTGCGCAAACTCTGAAGCAACAGTTTCTGAAGTGTATGCCGTCCTTTCTTCAACAAAATGCCCCGGTCAATCGGCTTCGCTCTTCAGTTCGCTCACCAGTTCGGTCTACCGCTCTTCTGATTACCTAGCGGTGCCGCCGGCGGCAATATAGTATTGTCATAGTAGGGCACAGTCTTGGCTAAGTCTAAGTCTGCGTCTGAGTTTGGTGGATAAATCGTATTGTCATAAAAGGGCACAGACTTGTCAGCGGCTGCGCCTAAGTCTGCGTCTGAGTTTGGCGGATAAATAGTATTGTCATAAAACGGCACAGGGCGAGCGTCCTCTGAGAGAAAGTCCGCATCTAGTTTTGGTAAGTATTTATCAGGGTTTTCGCCTGCATCGAGCAGAACATTTCGGCAAAGATTTTGTGCCCTTTGCATTGACTCTCTATTCATCATAAAGCCAGCCAATTCATTGATATTGGCTTTGATGTTCTCGTCTGTAACCGGCTCTAACTGCCCGTCTTGGTTGCGTTTAAAGACGGCGGTTTTAACATTCGGCTCTTGGTGATCTTCAGAATAGGTGAAAGTATAGCTGGTCGGATCATCTTTAGATTGGTCCGGCAGTCTCAGTCCGTCGATTCGTGTTTCTTCGCTCTGAACGCCATTGCTGTTGCCGCTTGCTGAATATGACATTGTCGCCTTTTCTATTTCTTTGGTCGGTCCAAAGTCATACTTCATCATTTCTCTGCACTCTGCCAGTTCTTCTTTTGTAGGGGCAAAGTCAAACGCCATTGCATTTTCTGCAGGCTTATCTTTCTCAAGTCTGTCCATGCTATTCACCGCGCTTAGTAAGAAAATCAGTGCGCTGAAAGTAGCACCGAACTGTGTCGGTCTGGTGACATGTTTTTTAGAAGATTGGCGCCGAGTCTTTAATAATAATACGGTGCTTTCTTGGTCCAGCTATTTTGAGGAAACTGCTTGTGTAGAGCGCTGTGTGCCTTCTTCGAATACTCAGTGGCGAGGGCACCGCCCTGGCTCCACTTCGCTTGTTTGACCAAACGATAGAGCGTTTCCGGCAGCGATGCATCAGCAGGATTCTCTTTCAGTCGGGCAAATACGGCATTACCCAAAAATACGGCGGCAGGATTAGCTTTTATGATCTTGGCTTCTTTAGCAGCTTGCTGCTTATCCTCTTGAGAGAGCGGCGGCAATTTGGCTAAGTAAGATTTGAGCATCTGCTCTTGTAAGTTGTCTGCTTTGTAGTCCTCAGTTTCTTCATCTTGACTGTCTTTTTCAGAGGTCCAGTAATTGTCGTTGTAATAGTCAAACTCGCCATAAGCGAGGCCATGTCTTTCAGTGCCGCCTTTTAAATAAGGCCTCAACCCAAAGTTTTGCAGGCAGATTTTTGCAAAGTTGTAGCGTCCGCCTTTGCTTTCATCTACTGTCTTTAAAGAGTTGTATAGTTTCGCATCACTCACCGCCAGCTGGTTGAGAGCTTCTGCTCTGGCGCTTTGATTGCTCAATATTTGCGCTCTGACAAAGATTGTGCGGGCAAGAATTGCCTTGAGACCCTTGTCGTTTGTGTTTTTCATAAAGTCAACCCAGTATTTGAGCGGCAGATCTTGATTGAGAATCTCAGCCACTCTCTCGTCGATAGAGGCACTTTCTTTGTTACTTTCGCCTTTGCTATTTAGACGCTTCTTCCAGTCAGGCGAGACATAGGTCGTATAGGTATTGGTTTCGGCTGGTTTCATAGCCGCGGCCTTGAGATAATCTTTGATGTCGTCTGCAAGCGCTATTCTCTGCGCTTTGAATAAATTCTCGGTACTTTCGAGGTTGTTGCCTGAAACCGTTGCCAGTCTCTCAAGCGCCTTTTCTTTTTGAGCGGTCTTTATGTAATGGTCCACCAAATAGAAAGAAATAGTTTTGTAGGCTGGGCTTTCTTTGCTTACTTGCTTTGCCGCCTCAAGCACCTCAGACTTGTCTAAATTGCCTGTCAAGACTGCCGCCACAAGCCAGGGTAGGGTTTTCTTGTCTTTGAATTTGCTCAGGGCATAGGCACTCTTTTGGGTTTCGACTGTTTTCTTGAATGCTTTTTCGGTGACGCTATCATAGCTGTAAGCATCTAGCCTTTGCTGTATTGTCTCTAGCCAATCGCTCAGTTCGGTCAATTCCGCTAGTTCTCTTTTCTGCTTGTAAGCTTTCTCTAGGCGCAGTTTCTCTTTCCGGGCTCGCTCTTCGTCAGTTTCCTTCTCGTTGTACGGTTCTGGTTCAGACTGGCTTTCACCGTCGTCCGACATTTCATCTAGGCTATAGGTGAGGTCGCCCACTTTTGTGCCGAAATTTTCAGCATCGGCGGCTGTTATCGACTGTGCGGTTGCCTTAACGATGTCGCGACGCTTTAGTCCATCTTTGTCATAAACCAAAGGCTGCAAAAGATCGAGCATCTCTTGCCGTTCTTCAAAACGATTCTTCTCGACTTTCTTCAGCAGTGCCTCAATCTTTTCAATTGCTTCTGCCTCTTCTACTTGACCTTCTTGCGCGGCCTGGTATTGGCAGCGTGCCATCATATATAGTGCAAGTTTGCCATATTTGTTTTCGGCAGAGCCTTTACCGTCGTCTGCAATCAGAGTAGCAAAAAGCTTTTCGGCATCGCTATACTTTTTCTGATAGAAAGCCAGCGCCGCCTTTTGATAAAGGAAGTCGTTCTTGGCATCAGACGATGCTGTAGCCGGTGGAGCCACTAAATTGCCGGCGCTTTCTCCGGCTGCAGTTTTGAAAACAATTTCTTGATTTTTCAGCCATTGTTTGGCTTCGCTAGATGTGCCGGCTTTGCCCCCTGCTGCTGTTCTCTTCAAAATATCGCTTAGGTTTTGCGTGGCAAAAGCAAGTGAGGCGCCGGTCAAGTTCTCGTTTGAGTAGAAAGCGGGTGCATTGTCTTTTTTGCTGGTTTTGTCGCCTGGCCCTAACACCTTTTCTCTCAGGGCAAGAAAGTTGTCTGCTTGGTTCCAAAAATATGTGCCTTCGCCGTTTAGTTCTTTCAGGCGATTTTTCCAGAGGCGCATGATGCTTGCGGTTTCGGTGTCGCTTAGGGGTTTACCCTCAAGATAGCGATAGGCGACAATCAAATAAGACTTGGCATAGCTGCGTTGCAAGATGCCTAGATTACCTCTGGCAAAGCTTTCCAGTGGTAGGTCGGGGTGGTTAACATTATAGAAAACTGCATAGGGAAATTCTGGAGCACAGGCTTGACTTGGCACTATCGCTTGCAAGGAGGTTTGCAAGACCGCCGCCATGAGCAGGGCGGTGACTAGTTTTTTGTTGCGCTTCATTTTTACCTGCTTAGTGTTTTGACTAATTTCTTGGCTCGGGCATAGCTTGCTTCCGACCAGCTATGTGCATTAAATACATACCAGTTGCGACATTTAGGGAAGAGCCGACCAATCTTTTCATTGACTGCCCCTTCAAATGTGCCTATACCCAAACAGAGAGCATCGCCGCCACTCTGCCCCGCTATCTTGTTTGAGAGGGCGGCAAGCACTTTATCCTCATCCTTGCCCATACTAAAGAGCATTAGTACCCTCTCGTCCACGACAGAGGGCAGAAAATCAGGTTCGAGACTCCAGCTGGCTAGCGCAGTAATACTAATTTTGACATCTGCCAGAGAAGCCACTGTGAGATTTTCTTTGAGTTTTTGTAAGAAACTTGCATAAAATTGCCGTTCATCTTCTCTGGCGTCAAAATCTACTTGCAGTTTCTTGGCGCCGCTTCTTTTCACTTCATCTAGAAAAACTTTTACCAGTGGATCAATAGCTTCGTTTTTTATCTTGCCTGCAGTCTCAACTCTAATTACTGGAAACTTGCTCATCTGGGTCGGTATCTTTAGCGTTTTCTTGTTGCGCCTGAAATAGACGCGCCCCTCAACTATTCTGGCGTGTCCGGCTAGATAGGCTATCTGTGTGCTGCTTTCGTCCTTGAGAAAGGTCAAGTCTTGCGGATAGTCAAAGGTCCAAATAGTTAGCTTGGGCCCTTGTCTTTGGTTAAGTATTGCTTGGGCGTCCGCTGCAGAAATCGCCCCCAGCCAGCCCAGAGTACCTATTGTCATGGCAAAACCGGCTGCCGTAAGGGCAAACTTGACTTTAAACAGAATGCTCATTTAGATAAATTGTCCACTTAGATAAATTGCCTGTTTTAGATAGTTTCTCTTGGGATGAGGCATATTCTACAAGGTAGTTCCTGTTTCTAGAGTTTCATTGGGCGGGAGGTCGAATGCTTTTAGCCGATACGATGGCGGTGGTCTTTAGTGTCCTTGGTATCTGCCTAACCTTTCCCGCTTTCTGGTTGCTTTTGTATGGACTCTTCCCTGGTATGGTTTTGGCTGCCGCTGAAATAGCGCCGAAAAAGCGCTGGCTTGCCTTTTTGATTGGTTTGCCCATAGTTGTCACAATCACAATTGCTGCCGGACTAGCCTCGAAACTGCCCGAGCCTATTGGTGGTTTGTTTGTTATCGCTTTGATTTCAATCAGTCTCACTTTGGCTAATCTAGGTCTTTCTGGTCTGGTTTTAGAGCTTGGTCGACGGCTTAGAAATAGCGGCTGGCAGCCAGAAAGTGCCAAAGACATGCTCACCGGCTCATTTGTTTTGGTGCTTTCTTTTGTTTTGCCTGTGGTGGGCTGGTTCTTTCTCTTGCCACTGGCAATTACCATGGGCTTTGGCATTTTTGTTCGCACACTCTTTAAGAAAAAAGCAAAGGCATGAGCGACAGCAAGACTGTTAGAGAAGAGATAAGTCGCCGCCGCATGCTTTATGTACTTGCTTGCTTTTACGGCGCGTCTTTGACCGGCTGCGAATTGGTGCGCAGTTCGATATCGCAGAACCTCGGTCATCGTATTCCAGATAGTATCAAAAGTAGTGGCATAGTCGGCAGCGGGCGAGAAGTAGATTTAGACTTTCATACGCTAAGTCGAATTTCTTTTGGTCCCTTTCCAGGCGATCTAGATAGATTGAAGGCAATGGGCGCCAGCTATTTGGAAGAGCAGCTGCATCCTGATTCTATTGATGATAAAGCTGCCGATGTTAGGGTGCGGCGCTTTGAGTCGCTTGAATTTGATATGCATAACATGCATGAATTTAAAAAAGAAGTCTTGCGTTCTGATATGGCACGTTTCACCATGCTAAAGGCTATTTACAGCCGACGGCAACTCTTAGAGTGTCTCGTGGAATTTTGGAGCGACCACTTCAATATCAGTATAGATAAAGGCGATTGTATTTATCTGAAGCCGGCAGATCAGAACAATGTGATACGCAAGCACGCCCTTGGTAATTTTAGAGACCTGGTGCTGGGTTCGGCTCGCTCACCGGCTATGCTTATTTATTTAGACGGCAAAGATAACCATGTCAGCAAAGCCGGCGATAGACCTAATGAGAACTATGCTAGAGAACTCTTAGAGTTACATACAATGGGCGTCTATGGTGGTTACACCCAACAAGATGTCTATGAGGTAGCAAGGGCTCTCTCTGGCTTCAAGCTGCACGACCGCTATCGCCGCGGCGAAGTCTATTTTGACCGTTCCTGTCATGACGACGGCCCTAAAAAAATACTCGGGCATGTTATTGCAGGCGGCGGCGGGGAAGGCGATCTAGAACAGGTCATTGATATTTTGATGAAGCATCCATCAACGGCACATTATGTCGCTTACAAACTCTCGCGTTATTTTGTTAGCGACAATCCAGACCCTCAGTTGGTCAAGGAATTGGCTGATACTTTTAAAGAGACAAAGGGTGAAATCAAACCAATGCTGAGGCAGGCTCTAGCCTCGGACCAATTTAAGAGTTCACTTTCTCGTGCCACTAAGTTTAAGAGACCCTTTCGCTTTATGGTCAGTTCAATTAGGGCTCTTGCCGGTGATACCAATGCCGGTGCTCCCTTGGTACGCTATCTCGAGCGCATGGGGCAACCTGTTTTCCAGTATCCCACCCCAGACGGCTACCCGATGGAATCTCAGCCCTGGATGGGCACCCTGCTTTGGCGCTGGAACTTTGCCATGGCTTTGTGTGCCAATAAAATTGAATCTTTGAGCGTGGACTTGCCTCGCTTGGGCGAGGCTCTCAACGCCGATTATTCTCCGCCAAAATTTCAAAATAAGATTTTTCCATATTTGGTGGGTCGCTTACCCGACGAGGGCGAGCGGCAGGCATTTTCAGAAAGTAAATTGAAAGAGCAGGAGCTTTTGGCGATGATACTCTGCTCTCCGGCTTTTCAGATGCATTGAGGTGTTTTCTTATGCCTGAAAATACAAAGAATTCAAAAGATATAAAAAATACAAAAGATACAGCAGGTAAAGGCAAGCAGCAAGCTCAATCTCAGCCTTTATCTGAGTCGGGGGGGCAACAGACTCGCCCCGGTGGTCGCGCCGCTGCCGCTTTGACTGTCGACTTTGCCGCCAGTGAGCACTGTCTGGTTGTGATATTTTTGCGCGGCGGTGCCGATACCCTCAATATGCTGGTGCCGTCCTTTGATGATGATTACCATCGCTTTCGTCCCACTATTGCCATTGGCAAGTCTTTACCCTTGCCTGCTAGCGCCCCCGGTGCCCTTGCCTATGGTCTGCACCCACAGCTGGCGCCTCTTTTGCCTTTATATGAAAGCGGCGAGCTGAGCTTTGTGCAGGCAGTCGGTACTGATAATTTATCGGGCTCGCATTTTGAAGCCCAAGATCAGATGGAACACGGAAGCACTTTTAAGGGCGGTCATGTAGAGCCTGTGAGCGGCGGCTATCTTGGTCGACTGCTTGCCTTAAGTAGTGGTCCGCTTGGTCCCCTTAGCGCTGTTTCGATGGGCACCAATGTCGCTGAGTCTCTGCGCGGCGCTCCTTCCATAGCGGCTTTGAGTGGCATAGACGAGGTGGTTTTGGAAGCGCCCACTGCAGAGACAGCCGCGGTGTCGGCCACTCTTGCTAAGCTCTATGGTGCCTGTAGCAATAAAGAACTTGCCGGTGCCGCTACTTCCACCTTGCAGATGCTTGAGCGCATTAAGGCGCTTGGGCTAAGGCAGCAGCAAGAAAATCTTAGAAAGCTGAAGGGAGCGAATTGGCAGTATCCAGATAGCGAACTTGGTCAGGGTTTGCGTGACCTTTGCGGCTTGATCAAGGCGAGGGTGGGTCTAAAAGTAGCTTGTATAGATAGTGACGGTTGGGATACTCATTTTGTTCAAGGCAATGAGGAAGGGCTGCAAGCCGGCTTTATTAGAGACTTAGGCAACTCTTTGCGCGCTTTTCAAGACGATTTGGGTCCTCTGCGCAAGCAAGTCACCACAGTGGTGCTTACCGAATTCGGACGACGTGTCTACCAAAATTCTTCCTTGGGCACAGATCATGGCCGGGGTTTTGCCGCCATTATATGTGGTGGCGCCATAAAGGGCGGTCGAGTGGTTGGGGTTTATCCTGGTTTGAAGGAAGATCCCTCTTTGACTCTTGCCCCCACCGGGTTATCGGTCTTGATTGATTATCGAGACCTATTGTTTGATGTCATGAAACAGACTTTTTCAATTGATGAGCGCCTTGCTGCAGTTGTCTTTCCTGGCATTAGGTATAAACAGATTTTGTCATTGCCCGGCTAATTTAAGTGCATTGGCAGTAAGACATGCACAGTGTTGAGAGCAAAGTATTGAAAGCAAAGTATTAAAAGTACAGATTGCTAAGCAAAGATTATTAACCAGAGACTGGCAGACCGGGATTTTTCAATGTCGCTATTTTTTAGAAATAAAGCCAAAGATTTTGATAAGCATCTAGTTAAGGCGCAAAAGCAAATTTCGCAGAAGCGCTACAAAGATGCTTTAGAGACTCTCAGTAAAGCTGAGAGTCTTTTGAACGGTGGTCTAGATGGGGGTCTAGCTGGTCGCGATGCTGGCTCTTCATGGGCATGGATCTATGATTCAAGAAGATACGCCCAATATGAGCTCGGGCAGATAGAGCAAGCTCTAGATACCTGTCGCGCCGCCATAGATAAGCTCAGAAATACCACCCTATTTCCTTATTTGAGTGAAGACTCGCATGTGCGAGCGACGCTTAGGGCGGCCCATAATACTTTAGCCTGGACTCTCTGCGAAAGGGCAGTCAGTCTAGAAGAATGCAAAATAGCTCTTGATCATATTAATGCTTGTTTTTCCATTACCTCGCCAATTGATGATCAAAGTGAGCTGCAACCGTTTTTTGAGACCCATGCCATTGTACTTTTGCGCCTGATCGAATTAACCGGCACCGCTCAATCTTTTGATGCTGACCCGTATCGGGCTCAGCTATTTGACCTCTTAACCAAAATGAAAAAGAGAGAGCACGAGGCTTTGACCAATAATGCCAAGCTGGCTGAAGTTTGTCGGTCCGCCGATTTTGAGGCGCATTTTGCTTCTGACCCTGAAGCCAAGTTGAAGCTTGCCCCACCAGATGAGACGCTCGAAGAGGCTGTTGCAAGGTATAGAGCGGCTCTTGAGTATTACGAGCAGATAAAGCCAGACTATGCTGAATATTTTGGCATGCAAGACAGAAAGCTTTTGAGCGAGCAGCAGCTAGTCATGCACGAGACTAGCAACGGCTTCAGGCTGCCTGATCAATTGCGGGATTTCGCTCTTAACTATGGTGTTTTTGGTATTGGTACTTTTGAGACTAAACTGGCTATACTTGAACACTGGGATGAAGAGCAAATAGCCAAGCCCGGTCTAGTCAATTTTATTGATTACTGTTGGGGCGGTCGCCCAGAGTTTGAAGAGTTTTATAAGCCTCAACACATCGAGCATATAGACCAAAATTTCTTTGCCTTTGGTGTTCGCTATATTGACGATAACTGTCATGAATATTTGTTTTTTGACAAAGAAGGAAATTTCGGAACCATTTTTATGGATCAAGATTGCTTTGGCGACTTCCAAGCGGATTTCAATCCATTGCTGAAGACCAACAAGATTGTTAGTCCAACGTCATTTTCAGGTCTTTTTTCTCGGCTGATATCTGAGGTTATTGAGCAGTTACAGAGTCAGATTAATGACGAATGATTTGCTTTAGGGTGAAAACAGTTACGTGCTATTCTGGATTTGATAAATACTAGAGAGCAAAACTTGGTTGCACTAAAAGACAGATTTGTCGGTAGTTTGTTTGGGCTTGCGTGCGGCGATGCCCTTGGCGCCAGTGTCGAATTCTCCCTGCCGGGTACCTTCGCCCCGGTGCATGAAATGATCGGCGGTGGTCCGGCCGGTCTTGAGCCTGGGCAATGGACTGATGATACATCGATGGCTCTTTGTTTAGCCGAGAGTCTGCTTGAATGTCGTGGTTTTGATGCCTTAGATCAGATGCAGCGCTATGTTAGATGGTATAAGGAAGGGCATTTAAGCAGTATTGGGCGCTGTTTTGATATCGGACGCACCACGCAGGCTTCACTCGATAAGTTTATCGAGACAGGTCAACCTTACTGCGGGACGCTCAACGAAAGAACAGCAGGAAACGGTTCAATCATGAGATTGGCGCCAGTGCCACTTTTCTTTTTTCGCAATCCAGAGATAGCAATTGAACTTTCTGAGGATAGCTCACGCACCACCCATGGGGCACTTGCCTGTCTGCATGCTTGCCGCTATTTGGGCGCTCTCATCGTCGGTGCCTTGCAAGGAGCTGCAAAAGATGAGCTTTTGTCAGCGCATTACAGCCCTGTCGAAAGTTGTCTTGAGTTTGAGAAGATTCCACTTTGTGATGAGGTCGCTGCCGTGGCGGCCGGATCTTTCAAAACCAAACAACCGCCGCAAATTCGTGGCTCAGGCTATGTAGTAGAGTCTTTGGAAGCGGCTCTCTGGGCTTTCTATCGCAGCGATAATTTTAGAGATGGTTGTTTGTTGGCAGTAAACTTGGGTGATGATGCCGACACTACTGCCGCTGTCTATGGACAATTGGCTGGTGCTTTCTATGGCATTGAGGCTATTCCACCGGAATGGCTGCAAGTGCTTGCTATGCGGGATTTGATAGAGCAGGTGGCTATGTCTCTTTATCGAGAGTCAAAAACAAGGTGAAAGTTGTCTATTAGACTACTTGTTCTCTTTAACGACGTCTTGAATGAAAGCGCTTGAGAGCCGCTTGCTTAGCCATGCTGAGCTTGGGCTTTTCTTTCTTGATGCCGATTATATTTTCAATAGAAGCGAGAAGATGCTTCTGTTCGTCTGAGACGAAAGTTGTTGCCACGCCTGAGCGCCCGGCTCGGCCTGTTCTTCCGATGCGGTGAATATAATCTTCGGCCAGTTCGGGCAGGTCATAGTTGAAAACATGACCTATAAAAGGAATGTCCAGACCGCGCGCTGCTACGTCGGTGGCCACTAGCACATTGAAAGAACCGGCGCGGTAGCGCTTCAGGGTGCTTTCGCGTTTGGCTTGGCTTATGTCCGAATGAATCTCTTCTGCTTTGATGCCGGCGTCGCGCAGCCTGTCTTTCACCCAGCTGGCTTTGCGCTTGGTGCCAGTAAAGATGAGCACCGAATCGGTTCTCAGTTCGACCTCGTCAGGTTCGTCATCTTTAGAGGCTTTCTTGCTTTTCGCTTCTTTGGCGGCGGCAGATTTAGCTATCTCAATATCTTTATCGCTTTGAATGGCACTCAAAAGTTCAATCAACTTCTCGTCTTTGTCGTATTCTTTGACGTGCACAAAGCGTTGATCGATAGATTCGACATCTAGTCTTTCGGTGTTCACTCGCACCGTGACAGGGTTTTGCATATAGTCAGAGGCGATTGCTGCAACCTTGCCTTCAAGGGTGGCCGAGAACATCAAGGTTTGCCTATCTTTAGGCAATTTTGAGATGATCTTGCGCAACTGCGGCATAAAGCCAAGGTCAAGCAGTCTATCGGCTTCATCCAATATCAAAATCTCTACCTTCGAGAGATTGACATATTTGTGTTCGACGCAGTCTAGCAGACGTCCAGGTGTGGCTACGATTACATCGACCGGCTTTTTCAGGGCGGCGATTTGCTTGGCAAAGGCAGTGCCACCATAGACAGTGGCGGTCTTCAATTTCTTGTATTTGCAAAATTTGCGAAATTCTTCTTCTACCTGCAGGGCCAATTCTCTTGTCGGTGTAAGAACCAGACAACGGGGTTGTTCATCGGGTTCGTCTAAACACTCGATGACAGGCAGGGCGAAGGCGCCTGTCTTACCCGAGCCCGTTTGGGCTGAGGCCATAACATCTAGACCGCTAAGGATGTACTGGGCAGTACCAGCCTGAATCTCGGTCGGATACTCATATCCTAATTCGCTTAACGCGGCAACGACTGGCTTGGACAGACCAAGCTCGGAAAAACTAATCACAGCTCTAAAAAACTAAATCCATATTGAATCGCAAGAACGCCATTATTGCATAATTGAACAGGGATGTCAAAAGCCGGATTAGTACCCCTTAATCTTGCTCTGGCGGCTCTGCCTACCTTTCTCATTTCTTTCTCTTTCTTTCAGGTCTTCTTTCAGTCTCTCCGCTTGGCACGAGACCGACCCTTCCCACAGCTTGGCAATTATTTCTTCGGGCTTGATGGCTCCGTAATACTTATAGTCAAAGGTGAACTCTATGTCGACAGTGGCCGGGGCGCCCTCAGGCAGAGCGTCGAAATCGCCGCAATCTTGAATCGCTTTCAAAGCGGCCGCGTCCGCCTCAGCCCCGCCCGATTGGATGATGCGCATGGCTCTTACTGTGCCGTCTTTTCTTACTGTAAATAGGGCTCTCACCCTTCCGGTTGAGCCTGCGGTGGGAGGCGCCCAATTGCGCTTAATTCGCTTCTGGAGCTTTTCCATAAAGGCGGCATAGTCGGCATTGATGTCGGCCGCCCCTGCTTTTGCAGCTGAGACAAGCAATGAAATAGCAAGAGCGGCTGTCAGTAGATGCTGCCAGGCTAATGCCCTAACCGCTTGCACTGGCTGTAGCATTGTCTTCAGATTTTCGGCGAATGACAAATAACCTACTCCACTAACTCTTTGACTAACCGAAAGATATTATTTCAGATTAGACCTTGAGGGTAATACTTTTGGCCGATACGAAATAATGGCTGGAGGGTGAAAATTGGAAGGGCCGATAGTTTGGACGCCCCACTCTCGATAGAAGGACGGAGATATGAAAGTTCTGGTTGCTGTAGATGGTTCTGAATGTTCTAGCCATGCTGTTGACGCTCTGTTAGAAAGACTGTGGGCTAAGGGCACCGAGTTTATGGTCTTGAGCGTTAATGAACCCATCTATTACGAATATGCTGTACCGACATCGTCTGCTTATGTAGAGCAGTTGAACGAAGCGAGGCTGGAATTCAAAAACTATCTAAGCAAACTTGTCATAGGTGTGGCGGGCAAGATCAAAGAGAAGTTGGGCATAGATGCTGAGACCCGTGTGGCTGAGGGCTCTATCGCCGAGAGTATTGTTGATGAAGCTGAAAGTTGGAACGCCGACTTGATTGTCATGGGTTCTCATGGTCGCAAAGGCTTGCAAAAATTTATTCTGGGCAGTGTTGCCGAGAAAGTGGCCACCCATGCCCCTTGCTCTGTCGAAATTGTCAAAACCAAGCAGCATGAAACTAAATAAGGAGCGCGAAAGTGAAAGTATTAATCGCCATAGACCAGTCGCCCTTCGCAGATCAGATATTGGAGAATGTGCTCAGTAGCCATTGGCCAAAAGACACGTCGTTTAAGGTGCTTACTGTTGTAGAGCCCTTTCAGTGGCAGAATAGCGCCGGTGAGTCGATGTCTCCTGAATGGAAGAGCATCGCCCTGGAAGTCTTTCAGACTAGGTTAAGCAGTGCCGGGCAGATTTTGCAAAATTTCCGCCAGAAGCTTGAGGCTGGTATACCTTATTGCACCGCGCATACTGAGCTTTTAGAAGGTAAGCCTGGAGATGAAATTATTGCCGCTGCCGCCAAGTTTATGGCTGACAAAATAGTTGTCGGTGGACATGGCAGCGCCCCCAATCGCTTATTGGGTCGAGTACCACAGGCGGTGGCAAGAGAAGCTTCTTGTTCTGTGCAGATAGTTAGATTGAAAGAGCCTGATCAATTAGCCAGTCAAGCTTCTAGTCAAGCTGGCCAAACCGGCAAGAAAGCTGGTAAGCGTGGCCCTGTTGCAGGCTTGTCGAAGTGATGCTAAGCCCTACTTACTTTCTGCCGAAAGAGCGCTTTCCCGACTTCCTCAATGCTTTGAAGAGTCTTGGTCAAGTTTTTGCGCCGGTCAAAGTATCTAAACAGTCTTATTCATTTAAGGCTGTTGAGAAAGCTTCTGAGATTGCCTTTGAAGCCCTGCGCACAATTTTGCCGCCCAAGAAGTTCTTTTATCCGCAGAGCGAGACTCTGGTGAAGTTTGAAGACGGCGAAATAAAAGAGTGTATCGAAGAGCCGGTCTTTAAGGTGATCTTTGGCGTTCATCCCTGTGACCTGGCCGGGCTTGGCATAATGGATACAATCTTTGAAGATTCTCCCGGTGATACGCATTATCTTAGAAAGCGTCGCACTAGTATGATCATTGGGCTTTCATGCATGCCTGATAAGCATTGCTTTTGTCAGTCTATGGGGACCGACTGTCCTGAAAAGGGCTATGACGTTTTTCTTACTGATATTGAAGATGGTTATTTCATCGAGGGTAAGAGCAGTCAGGGGCAGAAATTGCTTGCCGATGCCTTTGCAGATAAGGTGCTGGAAAGAGCTAGGGAAGCGCATAAAGACCGCTATAAGCGCTTTTGGCTAGATCGCAGTGAAGCCTTTGAAACAGGCTTTAAGGTCGATAATTTGCGCAGCACTATGGACCTTGAATGGGAAAATCCTGTTTGGGAAGAATTGGGCGACCGCTGCCTGAGCTGCGGCAATTGCACACCTGTATGTCCCACTTGTTATTGTTTTGATTTAGTTGATGTGGCGGCCCTTTCATCTAAACAAGATGGTTCGGGCGATGCAGAGCGTCGGCGCGAATGGGATAGTTGCCAGTTTGTCGGCTTTGCCAAAGTAGCCGGTGACTATAACTTTAGACCAGGGCCGGTTGACCGTCTCAAGTTTTGGTATAGACATAAATTGCACGGCTTTGACGATGCCTATGGCTTCAAGACCTGTGTCGGTTGCGGCCGATGCACAGTCTCATGCCCTTCCGGCATAGACGATATCGTCAAGGTTGTGAATATTTTGCAGGTGGCACGCCAAGAAAAAGATGAGGGGCAGCCTAAATGATTCCAGGAAAAACACCTTATCTATCGGTTAAGGGCACGATTCGCTCGATTGTGCCCATGGCGCAAGACAACTATCTTTTTGATTTTACAGAAAGAACAGGCAGCCTGAGCGGCTGTCGCCCTGGTCAGTTTGTTGAGTTGTGGGTGCCTGGTGTTGGCGAGTGTCCGATATCGGTTTGTTCAGGGCGAGTATCAGAGTCGATTCAGCTGATGGTGCGACGTGCCGGTAGAGTAACCAGCGCCCTCTTCAACATGAGTGAAGGTGACAGCGTCGGTCTGCGCGGACCCTATGGTCAGGGTTTTCCGATGGAAGCCTTTAAGGGGCGAGATCTGGTTATGGTGGCTGGTGGTCTTGGCGTGGCGCCGATTAGATCGGTCTGGCAGTATGCCCTTGATCACCGCGAAGAATTTGGCAGATTGGTACTAATATATGGTATGCGTCATACCAATGATATTCTCTTTCGCCAAGAGTTTAAGTTTTTGCTGCGTCGACGCGATATCGATATCTTTATCGCCGCCGAAGAAGTAGTAGGTCCAGCTTTGCCGCCAATAGCCATGCAACTTGGTCGGGTCACCGACCTCTTGCGCCAGGCTGAGATAAGCAGTGATAGTTGTGTGGCTGTCTGCGGACCGCCTGTTATGTACAAGTATGTCATCGATGTTTTGAAAGAAAGAAATGTCGACGAAGCAAACATTCATCTATCTCTGGAGCGCCACATGAAGTGCGGCATCGGTAAGTGCGGACATTGCTTTATCGGCGGTAAATTCAATTGCAAGGCAGGACCTGTTTTTGCCTTGCCCGAAATTAAGCATGTACCCGAAGCAATAGAGTGCGATGCCGCTTCTTTGCAAGGAGGTCTGGAATGAGCGCTGCAGCCGGTAGCGGCACCAATCATTTGCCGACCATCGCGGTGGAAGGACTTACCGGTTGCGCCGGAGAACTCTTGGTTATACTGGAGAATCTCGATAAGCTTCTTCCTTTTGTGCGTGTTGTGCGCTTTCCTTTTGCGCAAAGCAAAAATGAAGGTGGTGCAGTGGACATTACCTTTGTCGAGGGTAGTGTCAGCCAAAAGCACGATCTGGAAAAGCTCAAGCGCATTAGAGCCAATACCAGATGGCTGGTGGCGGTGGGCAACTGCGCTGTTTGGGGTTGTGTGCAAAAGGGCGCGCTTTGCAAATGCAAAGCAGCTGAGATGATTGAGGCTGTTTACGGTAGTGCCGCCTCTAGTATTGCCGCCGAGGCTATGGATGCTGCTCCGCTAGATAGTCATGTTGCCGTAGACGTAAAACTTTCCGGCTGCCCCATCAATGCCAGTCAGTTTTTGGCGGTCACGGCCAGTCTATTGCGCGACCACTTGCCTTACATTGTCTCAAAGCCGGTTTGTCTAGAATGCAAGCTGCGCGAAAATCCCTGTGTCTTGATCGAGGACAATTTGCCCTGTCTTGGCCCGGTCACCGCCGCTGGTTGCGGCGCCCTTTGCCCGAGCATGGGGGCGGCTTGCTATGGCTGTTTTGGACCATGCGAAGAGCCTCAAATTGGCGCTATGACAACAATCTTGAAAGAGAAAGGTTATGAAATGGAAGAGGTGCTTGGTCGCCTCACCGCATTTGGTGCTGTGATACCAATGGGGGAAAAATGGCAGAAATAAAGAAAAGCACGATTGTTATACCGGAAGTGACAAGAGTAGAAGGGCACTCGGCTGTAACAGTCGATATTTTGGACGGCAAGGTCGAGAACGTCAAGCTAGATGTCTTTGAAGGCACCCGCTATTTCGAAAAGATTGTGGTTGGTCACAAATATGACGAGATGGCTCATCTGACCTCTCGTATCTGTGCCATTTGTTCCACCGGGCATGTGCTCGCTTCCATTTTTGCCATAGAAAATTTACTCGGCTATAAAGCCGATGAAAAAACGACTTTATTGCGCGAACTGATGCATTTAGGCATGATCATCGAATCACATGCTACGCATCTTTGTGCTCTGGTCTTGCCCGACTTTTTAGGTGTAGAAGACCTGATTTCTTTTGCCGACAAGCATAAAGAAGAGTTTGCGCTTTGGACTTTTTTGCGTACCCTCGGCAACGATGTGCAATATATGGTGGGTGGACGGTCTTTCCATCCGGTCAATCTGCATGTCTTCAAGCTTTCTTCTCATCCCTCCGGTGAAGCTCTAAATGTAATGGCGCACAGGCTGAAAGATGCTCGCGAGAAAGCCCTCTATTTGGCACAGGTTTTCTTAGACCTCAAGCTGCCCGCCATACCTTCTTTTGAGCCTGAGTATCTGGCACTTGATTATGATTCACCAACCTATGGCTATTTCGGCACCAGAGTTAAGTCTTCAAAGTCATGGCTGCGCTCTATTGAAGAGTATCGAGATTACTTAGGCGAGTATCCGGTTGCTTACAGTCATGCCAAAAAGAGCGGCAATGCCGCTCAGCCCTTTATGGTGGGTGCCATAGCGCGGCTGCGTTTTCATAGCGAAAAGCTAGGCAGAGAAGCCCGTCAACTCTTTCTTTCTAGTGAGCTAGCCAAAGGTTCATGCAACACTATGCTCAATAATTTGGCTCAGTCAATTGAGCTTGTTGAGGCAGTTTATCGGGCTCAGGCAATTTGCGAGACTTTATTGCAGATTGAGGAAGATGAAAAGGCGAGCCCAGGTGAAGCTAGAAATGAGAATGAAACTAACATAGACCGGCTTTTGGATAAGTTGCCTGGTGCCGCGGTGGGGGCGGTGGAATGCCCGAGAGGGACTCTCTATCACTATTACGATCTTGATGAGAAAGGTGTTGTGCGGGCGGCCGACCTAATTACTCCATCGGCGCAGAACACCCAGCGCATTGAATCTGATATTAGAAATACTGTTGAGGCTCGCATAGCCGAGGTTGAGGATGGGGCCAGGCAAGCTTTGTTGCAAGCTGACCTAGAGACCCTAGTCAGAGCTTACGACCCATGTAATACTTGCGCAACTCACGCTGTGAGCATCAGGGTTGCGAAGAGGTAGTTATGCAAGGCACAAGAGAGAAATGCAACTGGCGCAGTACTTATGAGAGCCGCCGGTGCAGTGCCGAAGAAGCTGTGCGTGCCGTATCAAGCGGCGACACTATCTATGTTCAGTCTAACGCTGCTGCCCCAGAATGTGTCATTGATGCTCTCGTCAAAAGAGCGCCAGAACTGCGTGATGTCACCTTCTTGCATATACTCACCTTGGGCAAGGCCGAGTATGCCAAAGAAGAGTATCAAGACAGCTTCAAGGTGAAAGCGCTTTTTATTGGGCGCAATATTAGAGAAGCTGTAAATGAAGGGCGGGCAGAGTATATGCCTATCTTTCTCAGCGAAATTCCGCGCCTATTTGAGTCGGGCACAGTGCCAATCGATGTTTGCTTGTTGCAGGTCTCGCCGCCCGACGCTCATGGCTATTGCAGCTATGGCGTTTCAGTCGACTGTTCCATTGCCGCTCGCAAAAAGGCTCGCGTCGTCATTGCCGAAGTCAATAAGCAGATGCCCCGCACCCTCGGGCGCTCTTTCGTGCATGTAAGCCGGCTAGATTATATTGTCGAAACCGATAGGCCCTTGCCCGAACTGATTGAAGCACCGCCCACTAATGTGGAAGATGCCATTGGTAAGCATGTCTCGACTCTAGTGGCAGACGAAGCCACCATTCAGCTTGGTATAGGCACAATACCAAATGCGGTGCTGGCTAATTTGAGGGACAAGCGCAATCTTGGCGTTCATTCCGAGATGCTCTCTGATGGCATAGTCGATCTTATGGAATCTGGCGTGATTACCAATGACGCCAAGACCTTTTTGCCTGGTAAGTCGGCTGTTACCTTTGTCTTGGGTAGTCGTCGCCTATATGACTATGTAGATAACAATCCTGCCCTGGAATTTCAAACCAGCGATTATATTAACGACCCTTTCAATATTTCGCGCAATCATAAAATGACGGCTATCAATTCGGCTTTGCAGGTAGATCTAACCGGCCAAGTTGTGGCTGATTCTATCGGTAGTTATCTTTATAGCGGCTTTGGCGGACAGGTAGACTTTATCAGAGGCGCCAGTCGAGCCCCCGGTGGAAAGGCCATCATTGCCATGCCTTCCACTGCCCGTGGTGACACTGTCTCGCGCATCGCCGTCAATCTATCGGTGGGCAGTGGCGTGGTTACCTCTCGTGCCGATGTGCACTATGTTGTCACCGAATTTGGTGTGGCTCAACTCTATGGCAAGACTTTACGCGAGCGCACTAGAGAATTGATCAATATTGCCCATCCTAAGTTTCGAGAAGAGCTGGTTTTTGAATCAAAAAGACTTTCTTGGCTGGGCTAAGATTTTCCTGGCTGCAGCTTTTGTGACGGTGCCGAAATGTTTTTGCGTTTCTTAGCCTTTGGTCTTGTTGAAGAGTCTAAAGACAAAGAGAAAGAGTTCAGTAAGAGTATAGGAAGCCAGAGAGACACCAACCACAATTAGAGTTTCGATTGGGGTTGGCTTGGTCATGGTCAAAAGGTCTTGCAACGGCTTGAGATAAGCTGCCATAGCCAACAAAATAAGCGATGCAATAATATTCACTGCCGGCCAAGCTAGTTTCTTTACTTCATCTGCATTGCTCCACTTAAGCTGCGAGTCTTTGAACATCCAAGAAATCGACTGCAAAATAAGAGCCAGAGAGAGCGTCGAGAAAGCGACGGTTTGCAGGTTCTGACTGTTGCGTTGGAAGTGGGCGCAGTAGAGAACGGCACCGGCGACAATAAAGGCTCTTAGAACAATTTCGATAGCGGTTTCTTTATCTATCAGCTTGTCTTTGGGGTGGCGCGGCTTCATATGCATGACATCGCATCTGGTGCGGCTCACCACTATGCCTAAGCCAGGGAAAATATGCATGATTAGATTGAGCCAGAGCAGTTGCAGTGGGGTGAAGGGCAGCCCCGTGTCGAAGAGTACAGCCAGAGCCACGCAGATAACGGCAGCTAGACTGGCGGTCAGCAGATAAGCGATTGCTCTTCTGATATTGCCGTAGATTATGCGTCCTTCTTCGACAGCTTTGACAATGGTGGCAAAGTTATCGTCGGTAATCACCATAGCCGAAGCCTCGCGGGCTAGTGAAGTGCCGGTCAAGCCCATGGCTACACCTATATTGGCTTGGCGCAGGGCGGGCGCGTCGTTGACTCCGTCGCCTGTCATAGCCACAACTTCGCCTTGTTCTTGCAGGCATTGCACTACTTTCAGTTTCATTTCTGGTGTGGCTCTGGCTAGTACCCGTGCCTGCGCCAGTGCTTTGGCCAGCTCGCCTTTGTCTAAATGCTCGAGGTCGCTAAGCCTGAGAATGCGTTTGTCATCCTCCAGCAAGATTTGCTCTCGCTCGATAAGCTTAAGATCTTGGGCGATGGCTCTGGCTGTAGCCGGCTGATCACCTGTGAGCATGACCACTTTTATGCCGGCATTGTGGCAGCGTGCAATAGAGTCAGGTACAGCTTCGCGGGGGCGATCTTGCATACCGACTAAGCCGAGCAAGACAATATCGTTTTCCACTTTTTCTATACTGACAGTGTCATTTTCGGAAATTGTTTTATAACCGATAGCCAGAACACGCAGTCCCTTTTCAGCCATTTCGGCATTCTTGTGCAAAATGAAACTGCGCATTGCTTCGTCTAAAGTTTCGGTATTGCCGCCGATGGCATCCATTTCAATGCGATTGGCTATGGCTAAGACCGAGCCGGGCGAGCCCTTGATAAAAGCATAGCGCTCGCCTTGCGGACCCTGGTGAATGGTGGTCATGCGTTTGCGCTCAAGATCAAAGGGCAAATCTTGCAGGCGAGGCCAAACACAAAAGTCGGCTTGGGCGGTCAGCCCTAGCTTGGCTGCGGCAGTTAACAGAGCACCTTCGGTGGGGTCGCCGTGCACATGCCAAGTTCCTTCCTTCTCATTTTCATGTTTTTCAAGTCTGGCGTCATTGCATAGAGCCGCCGCACGCAGCAAGATCTTTAGTTCTTCTATAGCGGTTTCTTTGGCGGGCTTGCCGCTTTCCGCATCAATAAAGTCACCTTCGGGGTTATAACCCTTGCCGGTAACATAAAAATGTTCGCGGGCAAAAAGAATATCTGTCACCACCATTTGATTTTCGGTGAGGGTGCCGGTCTTATCGGTGCAAATAACTGTGGTGCAGCCTAGAGTCTCGACCGCCGCTAGATGTCTAATCAAGGCTCGGGCCTTGACCATGCGATGGGTGCCGGCTGTCAGTGCCAAGGTGGCTACTACCGGCATGCCCTCGGGGATGGCAGCAACCGCTAGGGCTACAGCAGTTTGCAGCATGAGCCAGAGATTTTCTTTATGCCAGATGCCAACCAAGGCGATAATGGTGCTGAGAATCACGGTTAGCCAGGTCAGTTGCTTTCCTAGTTCTTCCAAGCTCTCTTCTAGTGGAGTACGTCCCGAAACAGCTTCGCTGAGCAATTTGCCTAGTTTGCCAAGACGGGTGTTGTTGCCCGTGGCTGTGACAATGGCCCGTGCCCTTCCTGAAAGCACCAGGGTGCCTTGAAATAGCATGGTTTCGTCTTCACCATCGATTTCTTTATCAGTTTTGTAGACCGAGACACTTTCGCCGGTCATTGCCGACTCATCGGCCGAAAGTGAGGCCGCTTCCGCTATTTTGAGATCTGCGGGCACTCGGTCGCCGCTTTCCAATAAAATAAGATCGCCAGGAACCAACTCTTTAGCCGGCAGATCGTTTTCCAAACCGTCTCGAATCACGCGGGCTGTCGGTCCAGCCATGGCTTCTAACTTTTCTAGAGAAACTTTGGCTTTCATTTCGGTGGCGAAGCCCACCAAGGCGTTGATTAAGACGGCTATCACTATGCCGCTGCCTTGCAGATGTTCGCCACCCCAATAAGAAACCGCCGCGGCCGCTAAGAGCAAAATTACTACAGTAGATTGAAACTGTCTGATGGCAAGTGTCAGAGCGCTGCCGTCTTTCTTTGTCGATATGGCATTCTCGCCCCAGATGGCTAAGCGTGCTTTGGCTTCCTGGCAACTCAGCCCCTTTGTCAGGCTTGTCTTTTGCGCTTCTTCTATCTGCTGAATAGTTGGCTTGGTTGCTTCGGTCAATTCGATTTCCTTTCTAACATGCTTAGATTATGCAACAGCTGCTATCATTTCGAATCAGTCCAATTGCTTAGATGGTTGTGGAGGTAAATATGAAAGTACTGGTCGCAGTCGATGACAGTCACTTTGCCGACGGTGTGGCCGACTTTGTCGCCTCTCAGCCTTTTGCCGAAAACTGTTCCATTCATGTTATCTCTGTGGTTGAGAATATGCTGATAGGCAGCTATATGAGTGTTCTGCCCTCGCCAGTGATAAGCGAGATGAGAGATAAGGTGCGGGCTAAGATGAAAGAGAAGCTCGATAAAGTGCTTGAAAGGCTGGCGAAAAGCTTTGCGGCCGATAGATTAAGCAGCGAGATTTTGGAAGGCTTTCCAGCTGACGAAATTGTTGAGGCGGCCGTTCGTCTCGATGCCGATTTAATTGTTGTCGGCACCCGTGGCCGCAAAGGCATCAATCGTTTTGTCATGGGTAGTGTCTCTCAGAAGGTTCTATTGGCGGCACCTTGCAGCGTTATGATTTGTCGCTCAAAAGCCGAAACAAAGAGCCCAGAATAACCTTAACCAAAATAACCTTGAGTAAGTCCGCAATCTAGATTTCTCTTGGTTGATTTGCCAAGTATCCGAAAGAAGTATTTCAGGATAAAAGAGTCCTATTTTTAAGGCGCCGTAATAGTGTCAATCTTGGCGCTGTGGTTAGTCTCGAATCATCCTTGCTGTTCATCCCTTTTGCCGACGTTTCCAGTCGGTGCAAATGTCATGCTTTTGAAGCCTAAGCCACACAAGTCAAAGGAGTCAGGCATCATGACCAGCATGTTTTGTTATCAATGCGAGCAGACCTCCCAAGGTACCGGCTGCAACACCATGGGTGTCTGCGGAAAAGGTCCTGAGACGGCTGCTCTGCAAGATCTAATTGTCTATATATGTAAGGGTATTTCCATCTATTGCCATCGCGCCCGTTTAAAAGGAGCCATTGATGCGGCCATCGATGCGCGGGTTCTGGAAGCCCTTTTTATGACTTTGACAAATGTCAACTTTGATACAGACGAACACATTGAGTACATCAAAGAACTAAGCCTTACTTTAGAAAAAGCCAGGCAGCTTTATCTTTCTGTTTATGCCGAAGCCGAAGTGCTTACCGGCCCTGCCGTTTTTTCAATGCCCAAAGATAAGCTTTCGACCTTGGCTTTTGCCGAGACCCTAAGCATTATGTCTAAGATTGCCGCTGCCGGTGATGAAGCCCGTAGAGACCTTGTCGGCATGCAAGAACTAATCACTTATGGAGTCAAAGGTCTGGCTGCCTACGCTCATCATGCCTTGTTATTGGGCTATACAGATGCTCGCATCGCCGCCTTTATTTATGAAGCTTTCGACTATATTTGCCAAGCTGAGCAGAATCTCGGCGAGCTTTTAGCTTTGGCTTTGCGCACCGGTGAATGCAATTTGCTGGTGATGGAATTGCTTGATCGCGCCCATACCGAAACTTTTGGTCATCCCGAGCCAACCAAGGTGCGCACCACTCCGCTAAAAGGAAAGTGCATTGCCGTAAGCGGACACGACCTCAATTCTCTGCATGAGCTTCTGAAGCAGTCTGCCGGCAAAGGTGTTAATGTCTACACCCACGGCGAACTACTGCCGGCGCTTGCCTATCCGCTAATGAAGAAATATCCTCATCTGGTCGGCAATTATGGCGGTGCCTGGCAAAATCAAGTACGAGAGTTTAGCGAATTTCCAGGCTCTGTGCTGATGACGACCAATTGTCTCAAGCCGCCGGCTGATGCCTACAAAGACAGACTCTTCACCATGGACGTGGTGGGCTTTGAAGGTGTAAGAAAGATTCAAGACTATGACTTTACCCCTGTAATCGAAGCAGCCCTGGCGGCGCCTGGCTTTAGCGAAGATGCTGTTGCCAAAGAGATTATGATTGGCTTTGGTCGCAATGCAGTTTTGTCTGTAGCCGACAAGGTTATCGATGCTGTAAAAGCTGGTCAAATCAAGCATTTCTTCCTGATTGGCGGTTGTGACGGGGCTGAGTTTGCTCGCAATTATTTCAGCGAAGTAGCCGAGCAAGTACCCCAAGACTGTGTGGTCATGACTCTCGGCTGCGGTAAGTATCGCTTCAATATGGAAGAATTCGGCGATATCGGCGGTATACCTCGTTTGCTCGATATAGGGCAGTGCAATGATGCTTATTCGGCTGTGAAGATAGCTGTAGCACTTGCCGAAGCCTTTGAATGCGGCGTCAACGATTTGCCTCTATCTCTGATTATTTCTTGGTTCGAGCAGAAAGCTGTAGCTGTTCTACTGACCTTGCTGCATTTGGGCATTAAAGACATTAGACTGGGACCCAATCTTCCCGCCTTTGTCACACCCAATGTGCTGAAAGTACTTGTAGAAGGCTATGACCTTAAGCCGACCGGTAAGCCCGAAGCCGACTTGGCTGCCATTTTAGGCAAGTCCTAATCTTAAGGCTGCGTAGTTTCACCCTTTTGCACCTTCTTTAGACTGGCTATCATGTTTGAAAGCTAGTCGGAGAAGGTGCATTTGGCTTCAGAAAACGATTATCTAGATGGCCCCGTGCCCTTAGAGGCAAGGCGCAGTAGCTTCACCATGGCCCTTCTCTGGATCACAATGGTGACCGTTTTTCCCGGTGTGCTCATCGGTTTTGAATGGTTTAAGCAAGGTTATAGTCTGCGCCAGGTGATTATTTCTACTGTCTTTAGCGGGCTGCTTTTGCTGGCTTACAGCATACCCGCCGGTCTGCTTGGTGCCCATACTGGACTGAGCTACACCATGCTCAGTCGCTTGGTCTTCGGCTCGGGCGGTGCCAAATTTGTGGCTCTCAATCTGGTGCTTATTTTCATTGCCTTTTATGGACTGGCTGCCCTCTTTCTGGCTGAAGGCTTGGCTGGCTTGATTTCGCTGAAGCTGCCAATGATGTGGCTTTCGGCTATTTGTGCCGTTCTCATGGCTGCCAATAATTTCTTTGGCTTCAAAGGTGTGGCTAATTTTGCTCGCTTTGTGGCGGCACCGCTGCTTATATTATGGGTGGGCTATACATTCTTTAAGACCCTCGGCAGTTGCCCTGTCTCTATCTGGCAAGTCGGCGAGAAATGTTCGTTGGCGGCTTCTTTGACTGGAATTTCGGGTTTTGTCATAGGCTTTGCTGTTTGGGGTAATGAATGTGATTATTGGCGCTTTGGCAAAAGCAAGATTTCTACCTGCGCTTGGCCCTTGATTATTTCACTCTTGATTGGTCAGTTTATTTTCCCAATAACCGGTTATATGGTGGCATACAGCACCGGCATCACCGAATATGGTGCAGCGACCGCCTTTATGAATGACTATAGCTTTGGGGGTTTTACGGCGCTAGCCGTGCTGGTGCTTACTGTGTCATATTTTGCCGTCAACGATTCTAATTTGTTTGGTTCGGTGCAGGCTTGCATTCAACTTAAGAAACTGAGCCTGAGAGTTTGGGTGGCTATTTTAGCTGGTTTGGGTACAGTTACAGCGGCCGTACTATCGATATCGGGGGCGGCTCGATCACTTGAGGCGATTGTTTCGCTCAACTGTGTGATTTTGCCGACCGCCACTGTGGTGATGCTTTGCGAATGGTGGCTTTCGCGCCGAACAGGCAAAGGCGTCTTTGCCGTCAATCGCGATGCTCATATGAAAAGTGCGAGCACAAAGGTCTATCATCCGGCCGCCTTAACCGCTCTCATTTGCGGTATAGCAGTTGGTGTTCTGACATCGGGAGCCTTACCCCTGTTTGGCTTTAGCCTCAAGTTCGGCATTCCCAGCTTGCAGGCTTGGTTGGCTGCCGCCTTTGTCTATTTGCCGCTCAGATTTTTAGAATTGAGAGCGTATACTCTTAGTCAGTCTGGTGTGGAACTGTCAGACCAAGACCTAGTTAGAATTGAGTCTTAGGGAGCCTTAGATGACGAAGAATATGTCAAGCCCATTGCCGAGCTTTATATCAAGCCCAGTCAAGAGTCCTTGGAGAACACTCAAGAAGAAAGAAATTTATGACAATGCTTGGATAAGGGTTCAAGAGGACGATGTGATTCGCCCCGATGGTAAGCCCGGCACCTATACCACTGTTAGTTATAAAAACAAAGCTATTGGTGTCTTGCCAATAGATGAGGAAGGCAATACTTATCTGGTTGGGCAATATAGATATCCGCTTGATTTGTATAGTTGGGAAATACCTGAGGGCGGCTGCCCCCAGGGTGAAGACCCGCTCTCTGCAGCGGTGCGTGAATTGAAAGAAGAAACTGGTCTGACAGCTTCTAATTATGAGGTGCTTGGCCGGTCTTATTTGTCTAATTCGGTATCTGATGAAGAAGCTACTTACTATCTTGCCACTGGTTTGACCGAGGGTGAGGCAGAACCGGAAGGTACAGAAGACCTCGCTTTGCGTAAAGTGCCGTTTGGGCAGGCACTAGAGATGGTGGCAAGCGGCGAGATAACCGATGCGCTCAGTATCTTGGCGATTTATGCCTATGCTCAGAGGTTGAATAGGTAAAGTCTGAACTTATGTTGGTGTGCTCTCTGTGATTCACTATTGCCTGATTGTCTTTTGTCCTGAGTAGAACGGAGAGTAGACCTTTGCAGATCAAAGAAGCTCTGGCTTATTTGCGGCGACTGAGAGGCTTTCGTGAAGAGCCATACCTGCAAGCAAAATGCCTGCTTCTCAATGGTTATTTGAGAAACTCGGGATTGAAGGCAGTGGTTGTTGGCATCAGTGGCGGTATCGATTCCGCTCTTACACTGGCTATTGCAGTCAGAGCGGCGAAACTACCTGACTCTCCTATTGAGAAGATTACTGCAGCTCTTCTTCCATATCTTATTGAAGAAGGTACAAGCAACCAGCAGGTGGCAATGGACCGCGGTGAGGTTGTGGTTGAGTCTGTAAGAAGAGGCTGTGATAGCAATCTTGTTGACCTCATTAAGGTGGATCTCAGTGCCAGCTTTCAAGCAATGAAATCTGCCTTGGACGGGGCTTTTGGAGAGAAGGGCGATGACTGGGCCGCCGGTCAGTTAGTATCATATCTACGCACTCCGGCACTCTTTTACCTGACCAGCTTGCTCACTATGCAAGATAAACCGGCTATTTTGCTGGGAACAACAAACAGGGATGAAGGCGGCTATATAGGCTATTTCGGCAAGGCCGCCGACGCCATGGTTGACCTGCAATTGATTTCAGACCTGCACAAAAGTGAGGTTAGCCGGCTGGCTGAGTATTTGCATTTGCCTCAGTCGGTGATAGAAGCGACCCCTACAGGCGATATCTACGACGGTAGAACAGATGAAGAACTCATCGGTGTGCCCTATGATTTTATAGAATTTTACTCGCTCCTTCTTTCGTTGCGAGACGATAGACTAAAGAGGCACCTGAAAGATTCTCTTCGGGGCAATGCCAGGGTCGAATATGACGAATATTCAGCTCGTCTTGATAAGCTAAACCGGCAGAACTATCACAAATATGTTGCCGGGTCGACGGCAGTGCATCTAGATGTTATGGAAAGACCTGTGCCGGGCGGTTGGCGCCGAGAATTCACCGAGGATGAGCTCAAGGGTGGTATGGCTGCAGGTAAATTTGTCAATGTTTTTGTCTTGCCGCAGCCAATAATTGACCAACTAGATGAATCTCTAAAGCCCAATATAGTGCCGCAGAGAAAGCCGGTAAGCAGTTTTGAGGACTCGGCCTTCGTTATTTCGGGATTGCTTAGGGCGGAAGAATGCAGGAGTTTTGTATCCTTGCTTGATAAGCTCGAATGGGTGCCTGTCGGCTTGAACGGCATGTTGAAAGACTATCGCCCCGACATTGACCCAATCGGCTCTTACCGTGCATCTATTTTCAATGAAGACCTATCCAATATAGTTTTTCGACGCCTTTGTCTCTGCCCTGATTTCCCGCGACTGCGAATTATGCAAGAAAATACCCCGGCAGACTGGGACGATTACCCTATTTGGCGGGCGGTGGCGGTAAATCCTCTTATGCGCTTTATAAAGTATGTAGAAGGTGGGCTCTTGGTACCGCATTATGATGCACCTTTTGATTACCATGAAGGCAAACGCACCATGATGAGTCTAGTCCTTTATCTTACCGACTCCGACGCTACCCATGGTGGCGCCACTAGACTTATAAAAGACCCACAAATTGAACTGCCCTTAAAGCAGCGTGTCTATGAAGACTGGACAAGGCTTGCTCGGGATGATGAAGTTATTGCCGCACTTTCTCTCGGCGCCGGAGAAGCTCTTTTAATAGACCACCGAGTACTGCACGATTCGCAAGCGCTGAAAGGAAAAGAGGGAAAGAAAATAATTATGAGGACCGACGTGGTTTTTGAACGCTGCGGTTTGCCAAGAAAGCGCTCGCCGGGCATCTCTAAACCTCTGGGTATGCCTGAAAGAAATGGCTATGACAATTGATGCATTTCACCAGTTGAATAATTTCGAGGACCCTGAACAAGCCTCCAGAATGATCGCCAGAGCCAGTCTGGACCCCTATTACAGTCTCGTCCTGCCCCAATTAACCGGTGAAAGGGCAGAAGATACGGCCCGTAATCTATTTGAAGCTGGCTTCTTCAATGACGGTGCCACAGCGGCGGAGTTGAATTCAGCAGACTATTTCCGCCTCAATTGGCTTTGCACACCGCTGCACAAACTTGCTACAAACCTACAAGACCTTAGTCTCGCTCAAGATATATGCCCAAGTTCTTCTGACCGTCGTCTATTTGTGCTTCTTTCTACGGGGGCCTTTTGTCCGGTACACCATGGGCATATAGAGATGATGGAAATCGCTGCCCGGGCACTGAAAGCTGCTGGAAAAATTGTAATTGCAGGTTATTTATCGCCGTCCCATGATAGCTATGTCATGCCCAAGTGTCGGGAGGAGGCTTTGAGAGCCTGTCATCGCCTTCATCTGGTGCAAGAAGCCGTGAAGGGAAGTCCCTGGTTGATGGAATGCTCCTGGGAAGCTCTGGCTACCGATCGTATGGTCAACTTCACCGATGTTATATCGCGCCTAAAGCAGTATTTACTGAGAAATATTCCCCGCAGTCTTTTACCTGATTTTGTAGACCCTGATGACTGGCTGGAGGTAGCCTATGTCTTTGGTTCAGACAATGCCCGCTTTTCTCTCGCCTTCAGCCAATCAGGCAGTGCTGTTTGCGTGGCTCGCCCCGGTTGCGAAGAAGCCTTCTGGCGTTATCGACAGAGTCCGCTTTTAAGTGCGAGCATAGAAAGAGAGGAGATTCTTTTTGTAGAAGAGTCAAGCCGCAATATTTCTTCTCAGATGTTGCGATGCAGTGATTCTGCTGAGCAGATACAAGGCACCACAGCCAGTTTCTGGCTCTGGAAAGACAGGCTTATTGGGGATAAGAGTTTTTCGATATCAAAAATTGATGAACCAAGTCCGAAAAGGGCAATTATATATTTGCGGCAGGAACTGGAATGGGCGACAGGTGCCTGGCAAAAAACACATCAGGGTGTGAGGGAAGCCGGAGAGAGATTTCTGACAGACCTGCAAGAACTCTTCGCTTGCGTCCATCGCTTTGCGAAGAAACCGGATGAAGAAAGACTGGTGCAGGTGGATTTGCTAGCGCTGAAGGAACAGCTTGAGGCGGTAAAGACTCTTGCTAGAGGGCAGAAAGTAATTAGTCTTGACCCTTGCATTCCAGGTACCATTGATCTGAAAATCTCACGCGCCTTTCCATTGTCTGATGGCGGAGCTGCACCATTTTTGGTGGCCCGCCCAGGTGCCGAAGCCATTGATTTACAGCTGGATAAGATACCGGGCGGTGACTATATTCTTTTTGATGATGATATCTTTTCTGGTGCCACTGTTTTGCAAGTACAAGAATTGTTGCCTTTGCCAGTCAAGATAAGAGCAGTCTGCGCCCTGACAATTAGAGCTCGACAGAGCGGCGCTTCCATATTAGACATACTAGATAGTCGAGACTTTCTGGCTGGAAGTAGAGAAGGCGGTCTGGTTCTAAGTCTTCCCGACGGAAGCTACTGCCGCAGTCCTTATTGCTTGCCATATACCTCGCCTTCTCACAGAGCCTCAGTGCCCATAGGAGAGGAACTGCAATTCTCTCGCCGCCTCTGGCAACTCAATGCCGACTTTCACAAAGAAATAACACCTCCCATCCTGTTGAGAGAAGCCAGCCCGGCTTTTTTCAGCCTTATGCAGAAAGTTGGTTTTGCTCCTGAAACTGAAATGAGAGAGCTATGCCTCTGGCATGAGCAGATGCTGGGAACTGCAAACTAGTTTAGACAGACTTGAATTGACAGACTTGAATTGACAAAATAAATAAACAAAACTAAGGGCGAAAGATTAACGCTCTTCAAAAATCGGCCTGGCTGAAATCAGGCAGTTTACCTGTCTCAAGTATCTCTAGCCATTCTAAATGGCGCTTGCGACCAAGCTTTGCCTCATAGATGCGCACAAATTCTTTCACTGCTTCAATTTCACCCAGGTTGAACAACTCTTGCGCCAACTTGAAGGTCATCGAATTTATACCATAGCCTTCTTCCAGTTTGTGTAAGGCTGCCACCGCTAGTGATGGCTGGTGGCGGCGGCTGAAAACTAGTCCGCGCAGAGCATTAGCCGTTTGGCTATGGGCTTTGTGTATGTTGAGGTTCTCTAGATCTTCTGCGCACTTGATTGCTTTCTCAAAGTCATTTAAATAGAGAGCACATTCGCCCACATGTTCAAGATCGAGCCAGGGGGTGTGCGAGCCCAGGGCTAGAGTGATCTCGCCGTATTTTACCGTCATCTTGGCTGCTTCTTGTTTGAGGCTTTCATCAGCCGTTCTTTTGTAGGTCATAAAATTGAACAGAGCCAGATGTGAAGGCCAGCGCACATTATCCGATTCGAGTAAATGAGCCTGCTCCAGCAAGCGATTGGCTTCTTTCAGATCGCGCCAAATTAGAAAGGCACCGGCATTGCCTAAGACATTAGGTTTCGGCCGCTCCTGCGCCATTTTTTGCCAGAGTGCATTGGCCTGCGAAAATTGTTCGCTGCTCAGTCTGCCGGAGCTATTCATTAGTATCGATGCGACATAGCCGGACTGATTGGGAAAATTTTCGATGATGCCCAAGAGATGTCTGAACCAGTTGCTTGGGGCATTTGCATCTGTTTGAAATTGATAGTAGCCGAGTAACTCCAATCTACTGATTAGCTCTTGGCTCTTTTTTTCTTCAATATCCAGCTGTGTTTGGGCGTCGCTTTCCTCTGCCTTGTTTTCTAATGACATTTCAAGCCATTCTACTTGTTTGTCATTGAGCTCTTTGCCAAGGGTGTAAGCTGCCGCCCTCGCCCTTTCTTCCTCATCTTCTCTTTCTTTGATAGACTCTCTCGGCACGTCAATTAGTCTTTTGGTATCGGTTTTTACGACCGGCTAATTCATCTTGATTTGTGTTTATGTGGCTGGCGATAGCCGCAAGCAGTTTGGCTCCGCCTCTGCCGTTCATATGCACAGTGTCTCTAAAGCAGCTTAAATCGAAAGACGAATCGTTCAGATCAAGCACGTCTGCGCCCCTAGTCTTGAGGGCGATAAGCATGGCTTTGTACTCATCGTAAGAGCCCTTGGGCATGAGCTTCATATTGCTTTCGGTGAGCGGCATATTGACTATGGTTGTTTCAATGCCCAAACTGCTGTTATATGCTAAAAGATCATCAAGGAAGGCTTGTTCAGATTTGAATACAGCTTCGTTTTTGTGGGCAAAGCGTTTCTTGTATTCGCGAGTATTGTCTTGCCACGGCAGCTTCATCTCGGGCAAAATGACGAAATTGCCCGGCTTTACCTCTTGGGCCGCCATGATGGCGTCAACTTTGTCGCCGCCCTTTTTAGTCTCTTCACCACCGGTGGTGCTGTCGTTATCTTCCGGCACCTTAGCCCCCATTACCCCTTTGGTATCGATGCCAAGCTGGCTCACCAATTTGTCGTAGGTGGCTTGCAAAGGCTTGGTTGCCAGCTTTTGAATCTCGTTGTGTCTGCCCCAAAGGTAAAGATATCGTTCGGCAAAGTAATTGCGTTTTTGCCAAAAGTTGAGATTTTTCTGCAAAACTTCATCCAGCGCTTCTTCACTAAGGTAGTTACGATAGTGAATGTAGGCCGGCGTAGCCGTGGGCGTATCGACTCCGCAGTCGATAAAGTCGCGCAGTGTGATACCCAATACCACTCTTTGCGGTTTACGGGTCTGGCTAAAAAGGGCTCTTTCGATAAAGTAGTGGTCCGATACCATGGCGCCGGGCAGGGCATAGTTGAAAGCTGTCTGCGTCTTACTTTCTTTACTGTTTAGCAGGGAGGCAAAGCGGCTGGAATAGGGATCAACCACAGGATCGATCAGTGTTTTCTTGTAGTCGGCTTCGGCGCAAGTAGTCGGGATCATCATAAGAGAGGATCCGAATAAAACTGTTTGGGGGGCTTGCCTTTGAGAGTCGGCAAGAAAGCGCTTAGCTCTTTGGCATTCCCAGGTGGCTTTGAACGGCAGTTCTTCAGGTGAGAGCGGCTTGAGAGGTCGTGCAAAACCTGAGACTAGATTAATGCCAAGAAATATAGCGAGAGCCAGAGGAAATGAGCAAGTAGCCAAAGACTTAAATGTCGCCTTTTCGCCGGACGCGTTTGGCGCAGTAGTTACCCAGGGCTGCTCTTCCGTCCTTATTTCTGGCTTTGTTAGGGGCTCTATTTCGGGCATCTCTGGAATTTTGAGCTCTTTTATTGTTAGTTTGCGAGTTTATTTGAGATTGACTCGGGTTGTCTTAGGTTGTCTTAGGTTGTCTTAGGTTGTAAGGATTATAGAATTGGCAGATGTTTAAACCCTTAGAGCCGCTTAATTCGCGGTCAAAACAACCATGACGATTAAGGTGCGGGGGGCCCGCCAGAACAATCTCAAAGGAATAGACCTGACACTTCCTCATAATTGTCTGGTGGCTTTTACCGGTGTGTCTGGCTCGGGTAAGTCGTCTTTGGCATTTGGCACCATATATGCCGAGGCGCAGCGCCGCTATTTCGAGACCATTGCCCCCTATGCCCGACGGTTGCTTGACCAATTGCCGCCGCCCAAGGTGCAAGAGATAAGTGGACTGCCTCCGGCTGTGGCTCTAGAGCAAAGACGGGCTGAGTTTGGTTCGGGGCAGCGCTCTACAGTCGGCACCCTCACCACTCTTTCAAACTTACTGCGCATGCTTTTCTCGCGCGCCGGCGACTATCCTGATGGGCTAGAGCACTATAAAGACAAAATCGATTCGGATCATTTTTCGGCTAATACCGCCGCCGGTGCCTGCCCTACCTGCCACGGCTTGGGTTTAATTCATACTGTGAGCGAAGCTTCGCTGGTGCCTGATCCTAATCTTTCTATTAGAGAGAAGGCTATTGCCGCCTGGCCGGGGGCCTGGCAGGGCAAGAATTATCGAGATATTCTCGCCACTCTCGGCTATGACATAGATAAGCCTTGGAAAGATCTGCCCGAGCATGAGCGCAAGTGGATTCTTTTCACTGATGAGCAGCCGGTCGTCACTGTTTATGCCGAAAGAGAAGCGCACCGCATTCAAAGACCCTATCAGGGAACCTATATGAGTGCCGCTCGTTATGTTCTGCACACATTTGGCACCACCCAGAGTGCGGCATTGCGCAAACGAGCCGAGAGGCATATGGAGAAAAGCCCCTGCAATGATTGCCGTGGCAAGAAGCTGAAAGCCGATGCTCTGGCGATTAAGGTGGCCGGTTATGATATCGCCGAGTTGACTTCCTTGCCTTTGCGGCGCTTGCCCGATATTCTGCAGAAGCACCTGGATGGCGATGGAAGCAGGGCTGCGAAGTCGGATAAGAACGATTCGGCGCGGCTGCAAGTGGCTAAGTTATTGGTGGATGACCTTTGCGCCCGATTAGCTTTGTTGCAAAAGCTCGGTCTCGACTATCTTAGTCTAGAGCGCACTACAGCCTCTCTGTCTGCCGGCGAGTTGCAGCGCTTGCGCTTGACCGGCTTATTGCGCTCGGGTTTGTTTGGTGTTGTCTATGTGCTCGACGAACCTTCTGCTGGCTTGCACCCAGCAGATAGGGAAGCTCTTTATGAAATGCTCAAGAGCCTCAAAGAGATGGGCAATACAGTCTTTGTTGTTGAGCATGAAATGTCATTGGTGCGAAAGTCAGACTTTTTAGTTGATATCGGACCTGGTGCCGGTGACCTAGGCGGCGAGCTTATTTATAGCGGTAGCGTCGATGGTATCAAAGCCATTGGCACCTCTCAGACGGCGCGTTTTCTTTTCCCCTCCAAGCCAAGTAAAGCAAAAAAGGTGGAGCGCCTTAAACCTGAGCATTGGCTTGAGCTTTCTGGCATTACCAGGCACAATCTCAAAGACCTGGCAGTCAGCTTTCCCCTCGGTCTATTTACTGCCGTAACCGGTGTCTCCGGCTCGGGAAAGTCAACTTTGGTCAGTCAGATTTTGTCTGAAGTTCTGCAGAAACATATTAGTTCTAAAGCCAATTCTAAAACCAGTATAGAAGCAGATAGCGAAGAAGATGATGATGAAACAACCGAACTGGTCGATGTCAGTCAAGTGAAGTGCGCCGGCTTGCAGGCGGTCAAACGCTTGGTATTGGTTGATCAAAAGCCTATTGGGCGCACGCCGCGCTCTAATCTTGCCACCTATACAGGTTTGTTCGACCATGTGCGCAAACTCTTTGCGGCGACAGCCGCAGCCCAAGCTTTAGGCTTCAAGGCTGGACATTTTTCTTTCAACGTAGACGGCGGGCGCTGTCCCGACTGCGAAGGGGAAGGCTATGTAGCTGTGGAACTATTGTTCTTGCCCGGTGTTTATGCTCCCTGCTCTCATTGTTCTGGTTCTAGGTATAAGGCAGAGACTCTCAAGGTGCTCTATGAGGGCGAGACCATAGCCTCGGTGCTTGATATGACTGTTGATGCCGCCGCTAAGTTTTTTGCCTCTATAGATAGTAAGGGTGGTGCGGTGCTTTCAATTAGGCGGTCGCTTGCCACCTTGCAGCAGGTTGGTCTTGGTTATCTAAAGCTGGGGCAGCCTGCCACCGAGCTATCAGGTGGCGAAGCTCAGCGCATTAGACTGGCCTATGAATTGCAGCGCGAAGAAAAGGGCGGCACTGTTTATATCTTGGATGAGCCGACCACTGGTTTGCATCCTGCCGATGTTGAAAAGTTGGTTGAACAACTAAGGGTTTTGGTCGACCGCGGCAGCACTGTGATTGTTGTAGAACACGATATGGACGTAATTAGTCGCTGTGACTGGGTTATAGATATGGGTCCTGGGGCTGGCGATAACGGCGGTCGGCTCATCGCCCAAGGTTGTCCTGAAGACATAGTGAAGATGGGCTCTTCCAGCGGCGGCAAGACTTATATTTATCTTGGCGAGAAATTGGCTGAATTAGGTTAGAATCTAGCTATGTTCAACAGAGATGAATTAGATCGACAGATTGACGCCTTTCTTTCTTGCCAGGCTTTTGCCGTTGCCGGTGCCAGCGAAGATCGGCGCAAGTATGGCAACAAGGTTTTTTTGTGTTATCTGCAGAATGAAAGATTAGCCTATCCGGTTAACCCTAAGCTTGAAACTGTTTTAGGACATAAAGCCTACAAGAAGCTCAAGGACCTGCCGGCTGGTAAAAACGCTTTGTCTATAATTACACCGCCGCCGGTGACCGAGGTTTTGGTGCAAGAAGCCATAGATTGCGGCATCAAGGATATTTGGATGCAGCCCGGTGCAGAGAGTAGCCTCTCTGTTAGAATGGCGAAGGAAGCTGGGCTGAATGTAATCTATGGTGGTCCATGTTTATTAGTGGTTCTCGGTTATCGCGAAAGTTTCGGCTAAACCTCAGAATTATCAGGAATATCAGAAATTTGCCAGAAAATAAGACAGCGGCTGTGTCGCTATTCTTTCTAGTCGGCTTTACTTTTGGTATGCCTGCTCTGGCGGGCGAAGCAGATTCTTCTGGTTCTACTGATGTGTCATTTCCGTCTTCTTCTCAGTCGGCTTTACTTTTGGTGACTCCAGTTCTCAAAAAGGCTGTCGACAAACGTCTGACCGAATGGAGAAGCTTTAAGAAGCTTTCTTTGGCTCCCTCTGAAGCCCTTTGTCTTTTCCTAGGGGAGCGCATCTCTCAAGCCTCGGTCGATAAGCCTTTGCTTTGCGATAATCTGGCGGTGGCCGAAACTGAGGTATATATTAGGGCGAGCGCTCGGGCACAAGGGGCGCCAGCCCAGAGTGCTATTAGCCGTCATTTCTTTGAGGGTGAGAATCATGGCATTGTTGCTTTCATGGTTGAAGTCAAGCCAAAGGCGATAGAAGAATCGGTCGCCGCCGATGATGATGTACCGGTATTACATATGGTGGCGCCAGGCGCCGCTGACGCCGCTGTTGCTCGTCAAGTCAGAGCTCGTCAAAAGCCAGAGGTGTGCAAGCGCATCGGGGTGGCAGAGGTTAGCAGCCAGAATTGCCAGGGCAAAAGTCAGAAGTATTATGAACCGCATGGGACAGATAGAATTGCCTTCGCTGGCGAAAGTAAGATTGCAGTAGGTAGTGGGCGCATGTTGCGTTGGTATAAACCTCTAGTTGAGCTGGCAAGCAATAATCCAGATTGTCTAGACACTGTATTTCCCACCGGTGCTGATGGCAAGCTCTTCTTGTTGGCGCAAAAGACCGGCAGGGCGACTATTTGTGCCAAAGATGTTGATGGCGAGTATATTGTCTTGCACTTCGAAGCTGTTGATGAGCAAGATTTAGCTGATGATATGGATAACCCCGCTCACTCGCAGTCGCAGTCGCGGGCACCGGAATCTAAATTCCCTGATATAGATAGACCGGCTCTTGCTTATGGCATCTGGATGAAAGGCTATAACTACAAGATAAGCAAAAATTCCGCCGCTAAAGTGGTCTCTAATCAAGACTTAACTAGAGTGATCGTACCTGACCCGTCGATGACTAGGGTGACTTTGTTGAACCCAAGATCTTTCTTGATTGAGCCCCTTAGAGTCGGCGCGACCACGATCTTTGTCAGTGATCGGCAAGGAAAGCATGCCAGAATCAAGCTCGTTGTTTTGGATAGTAGCTCAGGCACAGTACCGCTTCTGCAGCCTTCTAATGTTGGCACGGTAAAGAAGAAAAGAAAACCTGTGGAAGTAGAGCTTTGGGAGGGTGGGCTGAAAGATGTGCTTAGGCTTTCCCTGTAGTCTATCGGTAGCCTAGATGATCATCGGGATAAGTCTTGATGCGCTCTAGAGCCTGCTTCTTTGCTTGGGTTAGTTTGTTAGCGTCTAAGAGTTGTTCAAATTCTTTGTATTTTTGCAGCGGCGCAGCAGCCTAGCTTGGCAAGGGTGCAGACTGAAATAGAGCAGTGATAACCGCCAGAAGTAGAAAATATCGGTGTCTTTTCAGCTGCAATTTCATCCAACGTTTTCTTGTATCGTTTATGATATATGAAAGCCCAATTATGCGGAAAGAGCCTCGTGAAAAAGGTCAGTTTTTTTCCTTGCATACGCCTTTTGTCTCTGACCAGTCTGGGGCTGTGCAGCGTGCTTTTGAGTTGCCTGCCTGCTTTTGCTGCTCAAACAGAGTGGCTTTTGGTGCAAAAGCACGAGGCTCGTATCACTTTGACTGTTCGCTTGAGCGAGAAAGCCTTTCGCGCTGAAATGCAGCCGCATGGTTGCGTCATTTTAGCTCGTCATCCCGACTGGAAAGTGCATTGTTTTAGACCAAAAGAAAAGGTTGAGTGGATAGGTCAGATTAAGGACTTCAGCTCGATGGTTATGACTAATCCTTATGCCGTTCCTAAGCAGGTGGAGCGCTTTCGGCTGCCAAGCTCTTTCGAGAATGGGCAGCAGTTCGGATTCAAGACCAGAATTTACAACACCAAGACTTCTTCAATTGTGGTGGCTGACGAGATCAAGGTTGAACCGGAAATATGCGAGGTTTATTCCCGCTTGGTAAGTACTCCCTTTTTTGAGGCGATTCCACTCTATTATGAGTATTTTGCCAGAGGGCATGCTATTTCAGCCAAGTCAAAGGAAAACTGGATAAATACCGGCATTGCCAATGATATTCGGCAGGGTAAGATTGTTAAACTGACAACTTTATCTTGTAAGAGAGTGCCCTACAGTGCTCAAGATTTCCAGCTGCCCAAGGGGTTTGAAAGAAAGGTCGATCTACTTGATGTTTCCTATTCACCTGGAGAGCGCGAGCAAATCGGCGATTTCATAGATAGCGTCGGATTTGAATCGCGTCTAGATGATCGCAGTCGCAAGACTGAAAAAAGACCGGAGCATCGTTGAGGTGGGGCTTATTTTGAGCAGATTCTTTCGGCTGTCTTATCTGGTTTTCGTCCTGGTGTTATTCTTTCAGTGCACATCAGTCGCGGTGCTTGCTGCACCTCAAGAATGGGTGCTTGAGCAAAAGCAAGAAGCCAATTATCTGAAAGTTTGGTTGACCGAGAAAGCCATAGCTATAGCGACTGAACCAATGGGCTGTCATTTCGTAGTCAAGGCGCCTGACTATAAAGTGCATTGCTTCCGCCCAAAAGAAAAGGTCGAATGGATTGGTGAGATAGCTGATTTCAATTCGATTGTTTTGACCAGTCCCTGGGCCAGTATCGATCCAAAGCAAGAAAGGCGGAAGATTGCTAAAGAAGCTTTGTCTAAGCGGGTGAAAGTCGGCGAAAGCAAAATTTGTGGACTGAAATGTTCCAAATATGTGGTGCGAAATACCGAGAGCTATGCCTGCGACGAGATTTTGGTGGCTGACCCGATTCTAGATTTTTACAAGCGTCTGGTCTTTTCGCCGAGGCTTGGTTCCTTACCACTGCGCTGTTACAGTTATACGCGTGGTCAGGATTTGAAAAGACTGCCAAAGAGCATGTCCTTTCAGATTGATGACAGTATGCTTGCCGACTTGCGAAGTGGCAAGTTGCTTAAACTTGATACTACAAGCTGTAAGAAGATTCCCTATAACCCCAAAGACTTTGAAGTGCCTGCCGGGCTTAAGCGCAAAGTTGATCTTATTGAAGTTTCTTACTCTCCCGGTCAAAGGGACCAAATTGAGTCGATGATGGACAATATCGTCTTTGAATCTAAGATTGGGCGCGATCCTAGTCAAAGCAAGGCATCTAGCAAGTCATCTGGCAAGTCTGGCGAGTCGGGAAAGCCTGTCAAACCGTGAGCCACTAAGATGAACAAGCCTGATTAGTAGGTCTCCGGAAGGAAATAATCTAATTTGCTTTCCAAGGTGATAAAGTGACGGTTTCTCGGTCGGGCTGGTTCAATAGGGACCCGCTTGTAGCACTTGGCGCTATCGGCTCGGAAACTCGCTCAAACAGTTCAAACAGTTCAAACAGTCCAATAAGTTCAAACCGTTCTAACAGAGGTTCAAATATGACCCAAGCTACTCTTTGCGAAAAAGTGACAGAAAAACAGGCTTACGCTCTAGGTATGGAAGCCTATCTCTACTTCTTCCCCTTGGTATTGATGGAGTTGACCCGCCGTCAGACAACTAACGCCCCTGCCGGTGTGCGTGCCGGTTTTGGTCCCGCAAATAGCTTTTCTCATATGCGCGCCTATCCTACTGCCGATTTTCGCGCAGTAGTTCGTCCCAATTTCGACACACTCTATAGTTCCGGTTGGGTTGATATCAGCAATGAGCCGGTCATTCTCTCTATTCCAGATTTTGGCGATAGATACTACCTTATGCCGATCCTGGACATGTGGTCTGATGTCATCGCCGTTCCCGGCTGGCGCACCACCGGCAACAAACCTCAAAACTACGCTTTGGTCATGCCTGGCTATAAAGGCAGCTTGCCTGAAGGCGTCGAGCCTATTGAGGTAAGCACCAGCAATCTTTGGGTGATTGGTCGAATCAAGACCGACGGACCGGCCGATTATGCCGCCGTGCATGCCTTGCAAGACAAGGTCAAGCTGGTGCCGCTATCGCATTGGGGCAATGACTACACCCCCGAATTGAAAGTTGATGCCTCGGTAGATATGAAGACACCGCCGCTGGATGCCATAGTCGGAATGTCTCACGATGATTATTTTGGTCTTGCCGCTACTCTCTGGCAGAAGCACAAACCCCATGTTTCTGATTGGTCTACAGTAGCGCGCTTGAAGCGTGCTGGTTTTGCCGGTGCCAAGTTCGACCTTTCTGCTTGGGATACCGCCTTGGTTGCTGCCTATAAGAAAGGTGCCAGCGATGCCTTAAAAGTCATGAAAGAGAAGACAAAAGATACTGGTACTCCGGTCAATGGTTGGGCAATGAATACCAACACAATGGGTGTATACGGTAACTTCTATTTCAAACGCGCCATTGTTGCCCTTGTTGGTCTTGGTGCCAACCAACCGGAAGACGCTATCTATCCTTTGAACTTTGCTGATGCCGATGGAAAGCCACTCACTGGCGAGAATAAATATGTCTTGCACTTCGACAAAGCGCAACTGCCCCCGGTGGCAGCCTTCTGGTCTGTCACCATGTATGATGCCGATGGCTTCCAGGTGGCTAATTCACTAGATCGCTTTGCTGTAAGCTCGTGGATGCCGTTCAAATACAATAGCGATGGCTCTCTCGATCTCTATATCCAGCACGAGAATCCTGGTGCTGATAAAGAAGCCAACTGGTTGCCTGCGCCGGCATCCGGAGTGCTGGGCGTGACCATGCGCCTTTATGCTCCCGATTTTGCCGCTTTGAGCGGTGATTGGGTGCCGCCGGCGATCAAGAAAGTCTAGAAGAGCTAAAGTCTAGAACTTCTAATTTTAGGGAGGGACGTCAAAGTAATGGATTATCCAGCGCGGGCGTCCCTTTCTCTTTGTTTCAGTCGACTTTTCTGCTCTTTTTCTTTGCTTCTTGTTCTATTCAATGCTCCCTTTTCGGTCTTTGCCCAGTCCCCAGATCAGACTACAGATCAGTCTACAAATCAGTCTACAGATCAGGCTGAAGAACAGTGGTTGGAATTTGAAGATGCGCAGTCGCCAGTGACTTTTCTCTATCCCAAAGATTGGCAAGTAAAGCTCGATAAGTCGAACGGACGAATTGATATAAAAGCACCAGATGGAGCCATGCTTTCCTGGCTTCTCTTTGCAGTTTCAGATGCTGAAGCTAGTAAACTTCCCCCAGAGAAATTCGTCTCTCTATTTCTCAAAGCTTTGGTGCCGCAGAGTTGGTCGACTGCGCAATTGGTCGGCAAACAGATTTATAGAGCTGAATACAAAGGTGACAGCGAAGCAGGCTCGGCCTTGCTTTTCTTGTCGCCTGCTAATTCCAGTCAGTCAGCATTCTCTGGTCGGCTCTGTTTATTTATTGCCCCTCCAGCCGCCCCAGACCACAAAGAGACATTCGCTGAGATTCTCTCTTCTTTCTCGCTTTCCCAACATTCTGCTTTTACCAAGCAGAATGATACAGCTGAGAATACTCTTGCTACTGATTGGACTCGCTATACCGACCCGGCTGAGGGCGCCTTTTCGCTTGATGTACCGAGCAATTGGACTGTTCAGGGGCGCCTTGATCGTTTCAGTGCATTAGATGTTAGACCCTGGGTAAAGGCGGTCTCGCCTGACCAGATGGTGACTGCCTTTATCGGCGACGGCAAGTTGGCGCCTTGCACCATGCCTAATGCCACCCTGAGCAGTTTGGGCTTTTATAGCGGCAAAAACTATAATGGCAGTCTTGTCTTAGATTATATTCCGGCGCGCCGCTTTGCCGAAAAATACGCCCGCAGCAACTTAAGTAAGTTCATTTCTGATTTGACTGTAGTGGATGCGCAAGACCATCCTGAGATTGCCGTCGCCGTTAATGGTACTGTCGGTGCTACCAGATCTGAGGCAGCCACAATCAAGTTGACCGGCATGTACGGAAATATTCCTGCTGTCGCCTATTATTTAGCAGTGACCAAGGCGACCGTAGCCCATGGTACAGGAATGTGGTGGGTGACAAAGATTGCCGGAGTGGTGGCGCCGGCTGAACGAGACAGTGAGGCTCTCGGTGTGATCTTGCGGATGCTGCAATCTTTCGAGGTCGATCAAGCTTGGGCTGCTAATTCATTGCGCAATACAGTCAATGTCTCCAATCACTATAGGCAGGTCAGTCAGCAAATATCTAAGTCGATTTCAGACCGCTATTGGTCTCAGCAGGCGCATAATGAACGCATGAATCAAGCTTATTGGAACCAACAGGCTTCGCAGGATAGAAGTCATGACGGTTTCTCCAACTATATTAGAGGTGTCGAAAATGTTTATGATCCAAATAGCGGCACTGCATACAAAGTTCAATACGGTCCGCAAGAGCATTATATCGACTCGAGCGGCAGCTATATTCTTGGTACTGATAATGGTGCCGCCCCTGACTGGACCAAGCTCATTTCTATTCCATAAATTCGGCTTCTGATGGTGCCTTGCTGCTGGTTAATCGATAATTGCCTTGCGGGTTGACGTTGATGCCGCCGAAAGCTTCCGGTTTATCGCATTTGACTTCGCAGATACCCTTTTTGAACATAAAGAATAGTTTGAAGCCCTCTTCCTGGTGGGAGGCTGCGCCGTTTTGGCAATTGATTATGCCAGCCGCTTCGCCGGTATTTACCTGTCCCTCATTACTGCCTTCCCAGGTTGAATTGAGCAGAAAGCGATACTTCTCTCCAGATATTCTTTTCATCAAGAGAAGCCCCGCCGATTTACCGCTGCGCATTTGGTAGCTTCCTGTCAGATCTATTTGTTGTGCGCTTTTGCTTGATTTGACTTTTGTTTCTTTGGCAGTAGTAGCTGGCATGGTCAGACAAGCGAGTGCCATAAACGGCAATAGTGTTTTGTAAATGAGGCTTATGCGATGAGACATTATCTTTCCCGATTATCTTTTAGTGATCATAGCTTTAAGCAGGTCCATAAACAGATCTTAATTCTCAAGATGATACATCTTTTTTGCAGATTATCGGATTGCAGATTTTCAGATTGCATTGGCTGGCAGCTTTTCTTAAAGCCAGAAATTTGTGGTCATCATGAAACTTATGAGACTTATACCTATCTGAAGACAAAGGAATAGGACAAGCACAGCAATAGCCGGCGAGCGTTTTCCTTTCCATCTTGGTGATAGAAGTATGTAGAGCGCTGTAAGAAAAAGTACTATCTCAGAGAACTGAGCCAGTAGTTCTAGTACCTTTGTATACCATTCATTACTGTAGCTAAAGTGATTGGAATTATCTTGGTCCCGGTGCGATGTCACATAGGTTGCCCAAAATGGCAAGCTTAATGTGGGTGCAAGTGCCTTAGACAAGTTGCAGAGGTCGACGATACCGAGTTTTCGATGAGTAAGTACGAGAGCTACTATGGCAACTACCACGATAGGTAGCATCACCGGTGAGAAAATTGAGATGGAGCTAGCGAGCACGCCGTCAAGCAATACTCTACATGAGTCCAAACCCCAGACAAGGGGCTCGCGCTTTAGGTTCCAGGTCTGGGGAAGAACCTTGTAGATTCCGTGCGCACAGCAAACTAAATTTACTGCCAGCAGTGCTCTAAAAAGATTCAGGCACAAAGTGGAATAGTCAAAGTTTTTAAGGCAAGCTGTAAAATAAGCTGGTCTTTTAAAATAACCTGTTCTTTTAAAATAACTTGATTTCATGGCGGCTCTCGCTGGTGCTTTGCTTGACCTATTCTCGTGTGAGAAGCCGGAGCTGAATTTATGCAGCAATCACTTAATAAACTGTGTGGTTTGGTATAGAGCCTGTTGTTGCAACTAAAGCCAGCTATTGGCTGTCGGCATCGTTGCTGCTAAATATTGAAGGTAAATCAGACAGCCAATCAGAGTTAGTATCGAAAAGGCAAAGAGTATTTCGCTCCTGGTCTCTTTGTCTATTAGATGAAAGACCAATATGGTGGCAATAGGAATAAATGCTGCTTGAAAGAGAGAGGCAAGAATAGTAGAGACCCAGGGTTTCAGTCCTAAATATGAAAGTTCATAATTTTGTCTAGCTATCGAAACATAAGCCCCCCAGCCGGCTATAGGAAATGCGCCTAGAAGAGGAGATAAAAGAAGTATGTGTCTTTTGCTAGGCTTTCTTGGTCTGTAGTGCCAGGCGCAGATAATTGCTGAAATGAATGCTGGCGTGACTAGAAATAGGTTGGGGGAACGGAAGAGAAGGTAGATATAGGCTATGCCGTTGAGCAGGCTTAAAGCAGTCAATTGGAAAAGCTTGGGCAGATCAGCAACTTGCAGCTGTAGGTGTCCGGAAATCGGACCGCATAGCTTATACACGCAAAAGCCTACGTAAGAGGCAAGCGTGACTGCTATTTGAACTATTATCTTTCTCTTGAAGTGCAAGGCTTAATTCGGAATCGGTATGCCTTCGTTGGGTATGATGCGCATGTCGACATTGAAGAAGATTTTCTCTGTGGAAGTAAGCCCGTGGGTGCTCACTTTGATTGGCACATGCCATTTAGGAAAAGGCATGTCGGGCACCAGACAGGTGATGCTCGATGGACTGGCGCTGACTATTTGAGCTTTGTAATCGCCAAATTTTACTTCGTTCTCGGCAGCATTAGCTGAAAAACCGCTGCCGCTCAAGATTACTGGATGCTGCGGTGGGGACGACAGCATGTCGATATTGGTGATCTTGGGAGTGGCGCGGACTTGTACATTGAACGGGGCGCTGGTAACAGCATTTACTGAAACTGTCAGAGACTGGCTTCCGGAAGCAATTTTGCTAGGCAACTTAAACTGAATTTGCTTGCTTGCGACGTTTAGAGGTTTGAATTGCTTTCCTCCTAGATTGACGCGCACTGCCTCCTTGGCTTCGCCAAAACTGTTGCCTGCTATAGTTATATCTTCGCCGACACCTAAAGGCTGGGGCTGTACTGATGCAATCACAGGGCGTTCGATATGCACTTTCATATTGACCCATGCACCGGAAGGACCAAAAGCTTGCACGGTGATGAGTGTATTGCCTGCTGCCACCTTGCCAGTTAAGTTACTTTCCCAGATGCCGTTACCGTCAAAGTCTTTAATGCTCGCATAGGGCTTACCGGCCAGACTGACCTTGATGTCGCTTGCCTTGGGACGTCCTTCCGCGCCATTTGTCAATCTGAGCAAGAGCTTGGCTTTTTCTTGACCAGGTTTGAGATTGAGATGATGGTTCCAGGTATGCCAGGCGCCTGCTCTAGTCACCATTGGTTTTGAGTCTTGCAGTAAAAATAGGTCTTCAGCTTGGGCTAGTGCCGGTTTGGTTGAGGAGGTTGCCAGAGCCGTTAAGGCTAGGGCGGCATAGAAACTATTTTTCGTTAAATACATGACTTTACCGTGGTTAGTCCGACCAGCATAGTTTAACTGCTTTGCAAGATGACCGTCATTCATGACCTACTTGCTAGCAAGCCTGAAACAAAAGCAGATTGCTGCCCCACTGCTTGTGCTGTAGGCTTAGACAGTCAATTGGGTGTTTGATTTGATGATGAAAATTTGGAGTTCCGCCAAAGTAGTTACTGTCCTTGTTTTCTTGTTTGGTCTGGTCTATTCGCCTGTCCAAATTATGCTACCGGCATCGGCCAATCTAGATAAGCAATTGAACCAGCAGATTTCTGGTATTGCCTCGTCTTTTAAAGGACGCTTGGGCGTTGGTGTTGTCGATATCGATTCGGGCGAGGCTTATTTCTTGAACGGCAGCGATAACTTTCGTATGCAGAGTGTAGCCAAGATGCTCGTTGCTATAGCCATATTGAGACAAGTTGATGCAGGCAAGTTGAAACTTAGTCAAGATGTGCCTGTGTCGTCTAAAGAAATTGACGAGATTGGCAAGGCGGCTTTGCCGGAGAATTTACCGCGTGGCACCAAGTCGCTCAAGCTTTCATATTTGATTGAGCGGTCTATGCTAAAGAGCAATAACGGCACAAGCGATGTGCTCACACGCTTACTAGGCGGACCGGCGGCGGTCGACAAAACCTTCAAAGCACTGGGTTTTCTTGCCATCAGGGTAGACCGTTATGAAAGACAGGTCTCTGCATTTGATGACGCCAATAGTGGTGCCGCACTATTAGATAGTGCCACGCCCGAAGACATTTGTTCGCTTTTGCAGATGTTGCATCAGGGACTGCTTTTGAAACCTGCCTCGGCTAATTATCTATTAGATTTGATGAGGCGTTGTCAGACCGGGGACAATCGTCTTAGGGCTGGGCTGTCCGCCGGTTGGACTATTGCCGAAAAGACTGGCACGGGGCGCATCGCCAAGGGGCTTAGTGTTTCGACTAATGACGTGGGCATACTTACTTCGCCCAAGAAGCACAGTTATGCAGTGGCTGTTTTTGTGGCAGATGCAAAACTTAGTCGTGCTCAGTGTGAAGAAAAAATTGCTCAAGTGGCTAAGGCAATTTGTACTTTGCCCTAGATATCGAGACTGTCTTTGCGATTGACCTAGGTGGTTGCTGTTGCTTTGATTGAGTTTTGAACTTTGGTTTCTTGTTCTTTTAAATGGGGCGCGGTTCATCATTAAGTTGATGAACCGCGCCCTGTCAGTTGCTCTTTTTTATTTGAGGTCGAAACGGTCTAGATTCATGACTTTTGTCCAGGCTTTGACAAAGTCTTGCACAAACTTGGTCTGTCCATCATCAGAGGCGTAGACTTCTGCCACCGCCCGCAGTTCCGAACTTGAACCAAAGATAAGGTCTGCTGGTGTGGCAGTCCACTTCAGTTTGCCGGTTTTGCGATCTAGTCCTTCATAGACACCTTCGCTCTTTGCAGACTTGGACCATTTTGTAGACATGTCGAGCAAATTGACAAAGAAGTCATTTGAAAGTGTGCCTGGTCTAGCGGTCAGCACTCCATTTTGTGAATGACCTTGGTTGGCATCGAGGGCGCGCATACCGCCCACCAACACGGTCATCTCGGGCACTGTCAGCTTGAGGAAACCGGCTCTCTCTACCAATGCTTCAGCCGGAGATTTTTTATTGCCCTCGGCATAATAATTGCGGAAGCCGTCGGCTTTTGGTTCGAGCAAGCCCATTGATGCTACATCGGTCTGTTCTTTCGAAGCGTCGGTGCGACCAATTGCAAACGGTACTTTTATATCCACTCCTGCTTTCTTGGCTGCCGATTCTATGGCGGCATTTCCGGCTAGAACTATCAGGTCTGCCATAGAGACTTTCTTGCCGTCTTTATTTTGGCTGTTGAAGTCTTTTTGCACAGATTCAAGGGCTTTCAACACTTTCGCTAGTTCAGTGGGATCGTTGACCGCCCAGCTCTTTTGCGGTTCCAGTCTGATGCGACCGCCATTAGCGCCGCCTCTTTTGTCGGTGCCTCTAAAGCAAGCTGCCGCACCCCAGGCTGTTCTCACCAAATCATTGTTAGATACGCCGGTGGCTAAGATCTTCGATTTGAGGTTTTCCACATCTGCTTGATCAATAGATTTGTAGTCGGCTTTAGGTATGGGATCTTGCCAGATAAGAGATTCTTTCGGCGCCTCCGAGCCCAAGTAGCGCGAACTTGGTCCGAAATCTCGGTGGGTTAATTTGAACCAGGCTTTAGCAAAAGCCAGTTTAAATTCATCCGGATTTTGCTGGAAGCGCTTGGCTATTTTGCTGTACTCGGGATCCATCTTCATGGACAAATCTGTGGTGAACATCATTGGTGGATGCTTTTTCTTGGGATCGTGCGCATCAGGCACTAGGTCCGCCGCTGCCTTATCTTTAGGGGTCCACTGATGTGCTCCTGCCGGGCTGGTAGTTAAAACCCAGTCGAAACCAAAGAGATTATCTAGATATTGAGTGGTGAAGTTGACCGGATCACGCGACCAAGCGCCCTCTAGACCACTGGTGATTGTGTCTTTACCTTTGCCGGTGCCGTACTTGTTTACCCAGCCAAAACCTTGTTGTTCAACACCTTCACCGGCTGGTGCTGGTCCGACGTATTTATCGGGCGAGGCGGCGCCATGCGCCTTACCAAAGGTGTGACCGCCGGCGATGAGCGCCACTGTTTCTTCGTCGTTCATAGCCATTCTGCCAAAGGCTTCGCGAATATCATGGGCGGCGGCAAGCGGGTCGGGGTTGCCGTTTGGTCCCTCTGGGTTGACATAGATCAAGCCCATTTGAGTGGCTGCCAGCGGTTTTGCTAGTTTGCCTGAGGCGTCGCGGTTATTCGACATAAATTTCTCGCCGCTGCCCCAAAAGATCATGTCTGGTTCCCAGTCATCGGGACGTCCACCGGCAAAGCCATAGGTTTTGAAGCCCATTGATTCGAGGGCGACATTGCCTGCCAGGACCATGAGGTCGCCCCATGATAGTTTTTGACCGTATTTCTTTTTGACCGGCCACAAAAGTCGGCGAGCTTTATCGAGGTTGGCGTTGTCGGGCCAGCTATTGAGCGGTTCAAATCTTTGCTGACCGCCGCTTGCGCCGCCACGTCCGTCATAAACACGATAAGTGCCGGCGCTGTGCCAAGCCATTCTTATAAAGAATGGACCATAATTGCCATAGTCGGCTGGCCACCAGTCTTGCGATGTGGTCAGTACTTTTTTGATATCTTCTTTTACTTCTTTTAGATCGAGAGTTTCGAACTCTTTTGCATAGTTGAAGTCGCGACCAAGTGGATTCGATTCTGGTGAATTTTGTCTGAGCGAGGAAACATCAAGTCTTTCAGGCCACCAGAATGAATTTGATCTGGGGGCGTCTTCAGCCATTGCCGGTAAACTTTGCGAAAGTATCGACAAAGTTATTGCCTGAAGAACTACCAAACTTCTCGTTCTTTTTTGCATTTGACGGAGTCCTTTTGTTTGTGTTTTTGCTTGTGTCTTTGGTTGTGTGAGTTTAGACGAGCAAATCTAGCGGCATCGAAACTTTAGCATCGATGCAGTACAAAAATTTGCTTTGCCACATTGATCAGGATTCTTGTTTTGGTTGACCTTGTTTTGGTTCGCCAAAGAATGTCACCGTGTAGTTAGAGACTTTGTAATTGTCGTCAAGGCTCTTATCTAGCGATGGTACTGCTTCGAAAGGAATATCGTAGATACAACCGTTTTTTGTATCGACGAAATGGTGATGGCGCTCAGTGTTGGCATCGTACCTGGCGCAACCACCTGGTTCTGTGTAGACTTCCTGGATTACCCCTGCTTCTACAAGAGTGTGGAGAGTGTTGTAAACCGTTGCCCTAGAAAGCTGAACCGGCAAGGCATTAGCTACAGCTTCCAAGACCTGGTCGGCTGTAGGATGCGACTTTGTGTTCAGCAGGTATTCGGTAATCACCACACGCTGAGGAGTGGGCCTAACACCGCGAGAAGCCAAAACTGTTTCTGCCGTGTCCACAGATATTCCTCTTCCGGTTACACTATTTAGACTAACTCTAAGATTGTTATGTGTCAAGGAAGAGCGCTGCTAACTGTAACCTAAATAGGGTGAAGGTTTTGCCCCTTTAGTCGGCTGGCAGGCGAAATTTCTAACATTAAACGAGATGTCAACCCAATATATGTAGTTGGTTCATTTGGTTTCTTTCGACTTTAGATAATCGAGCGCTGCCTTAAGCTGAATGTCTTCTGGCGAGTTCATTTGCACATCTTTTGGCAAGGTGACTTTTAGGTCCGGCGCTATTCCATATTTACGATTGTGGGCATCACCCGGCCAGGTGCCATTAGGGGTGAAATACTGGAAGTTGGTTACCTTGAGCCAGCTGCCATCGGGCAAGCCATTTCTAAAGGTGATCTGACCTATGCCTTTGCCATAGGTCTGGTTTCCAATGACATAGGCTTCTTTATTGTCTTTCATGGCTCCTGTCAAAAGTTCAGAGGCCGAGGCAGAATTTTCGTTGACCAAAATTACGACCGGCTTGTCCACCAGGTCGGGGTGCCGCTGCATGAGCGCCCCCTCGAATGGTTTGCCTTGGGGATCGCTGTCATACTTGCTAGATAACTGGATGCCCTTGTCATTGAGGGTATAGTTTGTTGTTTCAAAATCGACCGCATCAGGGTCGGCAGCGCGAGTGCGAGTGCGTAGCATTTCACCTTTGGTCATAAACAGTGAGCCTGTTTTAAGCGCCTCCATGACGAAGCCGCCCGGATTATTGCGCAAGTCTAAGATATAGCCTTTTGCATCGGGGTGCCCTTGAATGGCTGCTTTCACTTCATCTGATGTGTCGGACTGTCCGAAAGTTTGTACCGATAGATGCAGATAGCCATCGCGCATTTCGCTCTTTACTGCAGGAAAGTCAATCAAGGCGCGGGTCATCTCTACTACTTCTTCTTTGCCCTGTCTTTCCACTGTCAGCTTTACTTTGGTACCGACCTCTCCTCTTATAAGCTTGGCGGTATCAGTGGCGGTTTCAGTGTCAATTGGCTCGTTGTCTACTTTGACAATACGGTCGCCTGCCTTTAGCCCGCCTGCCAGAGCCGGTGAATTCTCAACAACTTTGTTTATGACAATCTGATTGGGCTCAACTGCTTTGTCAACTGCTCTGTCAGCTGCTTTGTCAGCTGCTTTGTCAGTTGGGGCAGCGGGACCTTTCTTGGGGCTGTTGTCTTTGAGCTCGATGCCGATACCACTGATCTCGCCATTCTCAGATCGCAAAATTTCGACTGTTTCGGGCTTCGTAATTACGTCGGTATAGTCGTCTTGTAATGTCTTCAGGGCTTCGTCGGCATACTTAACGGCATCGGCATCGCTCTTGATAGAACAGTTGTATTTGCTCTTTATCTCTTGTACTTGGGTGGCAGTCAGTCGCGAAGGGTCATAAAAGTTTTCGAGGGCGCGGTTGACTAGCTTAAGATATGGCACAGAGCTGGGACAGCTATTGCCGTCCTGCGGTTTGACGGGCTGATTTGCCGAGGCAGATAAGTCGGCATCGGCATAGAGATTCTCTGCCGCTCGCTTTTTCTCTTGTGCCTCAACCTGCTCGGGGCGGGCTTGGTGTGCATCTCTTTTCTGAGAGTCTAAATAGGAGTCTGCCAATTGCAATTGCTCCGCCGCTATTATCTTTCCACTATTTCAAGCTTTCCGCTATTTCCATCTGATTTATTGACTCCAATTGACAGAGTAGATGTAGAAACGTGGCTCGAAAATGGTGAGATTACGGCTGAGCGTAAGATTACGCTGCCCTTGCTATTTACTGAGCTGTAGGTGGAACTTTGGTTGGAGCTTTGGTTGGAACTTTGATTGGAGCTTTGGTTGGAGCTTTGATTGGAGCTTTGATTGGAGCTTTGATTGGAACTTTGGTTTAGATAGGGCTTTAGTTTAGATAGAGCTTTAGTTAGAGCTGAGTTAGATGGTCGCTTTCTAAAGCGATCAACATTACTGTGCCTATTATTAATATTGAAAGGGCGGGCAATCTCTGCGATTTGAAAGTGGGGGCAAAAATTGCTGGAATCAGCGCAATTACAGGCGGGATGAAAGCGCTTGTGATTAGCTTCTGATAGATGGCGTATTGCCATTGTGGTGCTGTCTGGAAGTCGGCGGCTCCAATAATATGGCTGGTATCGCCGCCGACCACGCCCAGTTGCAAGCCCCAGGCTAAGATGGCAAAAGCCGGCAAAAATGGAATGGCTAATTGCAAAAGGTGAAAGCTTAGTTTAGGCGGTTCTCTAAACATCGAAAATGCAATCCACATTGCCACAAGGGCAATTGGGGTAATGATTGCAACTACCAGAGCTTCTTTGAACATGCCGGGCAAGAGTGCTGAAAAGTCAATGAACTTGAACCAGTCAGGTGGTGCCAAAGTCTCAAAATAGCGCATACTGTGCAGGATAAAAATTAAGTCGGCACAAACCAACTGCAATAAACTGTAAGTGGTGTTTCGGCTTTCTTCCACTGCTCTTACCAGTTTGGTAGCACTTATAAGTGTTATACCCCGGCTTGGTAGGCTATTCAAGTTAATGTCCCCTTGCCCCTATCTATCGCCAGCGCCTAACTATTGCCTTGCCTTTGAACGGTCTCGGCTGCGTATTGAGCAGAGAAACCCTCTTGAGCGGGGGCTTCTTTAGTTTGAACTGCCTATACATCGGTGAATAATGCTGGTGCCAGTAATTCTTATCGGGAGAGTCCTTAATTGACCGAGCCTAATCATTCTCAGTCTGTGATTCATAAGGCTCGCTGTCTCGATTTTGCTGAACTGATAGACGGACTTGAGCGGGCCAGCAAGCAAGGCAGTGTGGTCGAAACAAAGAGCAAAGATGGCTTGTCGCTTTTTGTCTATACCTCTAAGTGTGTCTATGAGAAACAATGGGATGAATTCTCTATTTTGGCTCGAGGCTTGATTCTCGACTTATCCGACAAGAGATTGATTGCTACACCTTTTCCTGAGTTTTTTAATCTTGGTGAAGGCGATTCCGTCTGGCCTTTGGGCGCGTTCGAGACCTTTGAGAAAGTAGATGGCAGTTTGATAATCGTCTTTTGTCATCGCGGGCGGTGGCAGTGTGCCACCAAAGGTTCTTTCTATTCAGACCAAGCACTTTGGGCTCAGTCTCGTCTTGAAAGCGCCAATCTCTCATCTCTGGATGAGGGTACAACTTATCTTTTTGAAGCTGTATATCCTGAAAATAGGATTGTCATTCGCTATGAAGAGTCAGCGCTCGTGCTCTTGGGCGCCTACGATGAAGCCGGTTTTGAGCTGAACTATAGTCAACTAAAGGACGTTTCCGACGCGCTCGGTTTTCCGCTGGCTAAACGGTTCGAATTTCAATCTCTGCATGAACTGAGTGAAAGCGCGCGTTCTTTGGGCTTGATACAGGAAGGCTTTGTGGTTCGCTTTGCCGATGGTCTGCGTTTGAAAATTAAGACCGATGATTATTTGCGTATACACAGCATGATTTCGCGGGTGACGCCTCTGGCTATTTGGGAGCACCTAGTGAGCGGCTCTGATCTTGAATCTATTCGCCGAGAGTTGCCTGAAGAGTTTTGGCAGGATTTTGATCAGATTGTCAGCCTATTGAGAGAGCAATTTGATAAACAGGCAAATAGGGCGAGAGAACTCGTGGCTACGCTTGCTCATCTGACAGACAAAGAGATAGGTTTGCGTCTAGCAGAGTTCGAACCTAGTTTACGCCCATTTATTTTTGCATGTCGAAAAGAAGGCGCAAGTTTCCCCGGTGCAGGAGCCAGCCAAACAATATTTAGGCAGATAAGACCCGTGCGCAATTTCTTGCCTGGCTATTTGCTTGGTCGTGCTATGCAAAGAGTGCAAGAAGAAATATAGTGGTGGTCCATGTGACTGAGATGATTATCTATGTGACTGAGATTGTCGTCTCTAGCGTGTGAACTGAACCTCTTTCAATTCTGATTTTGTTCTTGAGAGCATTAGCCGATTCGACGCAGACAAAGTCTTTCCATTCTTCTGCTTCTAGATCTGTCATTTTGGCAGCTAGTGTCTGCCAGGGATTCCAAACCACCGTAGTCAGAGAACTGCTCTTTTCAATATGAATCGTTCTTTGCCAGACTCGGTCTTCGATGGCAATTTTGCTGGTGGTATCAATATAAGGTCTATCGGTCTCACCCTTAAGTACAAGCTTTTCTTCCTCTTGCACTTTTTCTTTCATGTCGTCTGTTTTGTCAAAATAAGTGGTGCCTTTTAGACCGCTGATTTCTATTTCTCTCACGTCGCTGACAGCCAAATAAGAGTGAAAAGCATCTTCTATAAAAATTGGTTTGGCACTTTGGTTTCTAAAGCTAAGTTTTAGGGAAAGCTTGTGCCCCAATTCGACTTCTAAGGTTAGCTCACAGTCGCTGTAACCCAGGGATGTGGTGTTTTCGTTTGCTGTTAGCGAAAGTACAAGTTTGGTAGTGTCACCGATGGTGGTGGCATCAATTAGCTGCCATACAGAAGTGCGTGCGAAACCATGCGATGGTCCGTCTGTACGCTTGTCGAGTGGGTTAGCGGTTCTGGCGCCGAACCAAGGTGCAATCAAGGGGATGCCACCCCTGATTGCTTTGCCCTTGTGAAAGGCTGATTTCTTACTAAGGAATAGGACTGGCATTTGGTCTTTCGGCTGCCAGGCTGTTAGATGTGCGCCTTGCAAAAATAATTCGGCACTGCAAGCTTGATTTTTGATTTTTAGCTTCTCCAGCTCGCCCTGTTTTGTTATTTGATGCACTGTCGGCGGTTCCTTTGTTTATTTGATTTTGGATAGAACTTCACGATATTGCTCTAGGTAGATTCTACGCTCAGCATCTGTTTTTTGAGCTGCTGACCAGGCGATAAAGGGTGGAAGAATCTCACAGCCGACAAAGCCAAAAATGCCATGATTGAGCGGGGCAAGAACTTGATTGATGTCTCCGTGGCCTGCGCCTGGTTGGAATTCTTCTTCACCGGCTCCAGTTGTAAGAGATAGCATTGCTTTCTTGCCCTTGAGAATCCCTTTCTCATACCAGAGTCCTTCATCATATATTTTGCCCATGGCAAAGACCCTGTCTACCCAACCTTTCATGATTGCCGGTACAGAGAACCACCACAACGGAAATTGAAAAATCAAGAGATCACACCAGTAAAGCTTTTCAATTTCTAGGGCAATATCTGGGCTGAAAGTATTGTGCTTTGCTGCGTGAGCTTCTTCAGCTTGCTGTTTGAAGTATTCGGGGTCTGCAATGGTGGTGAAATTTCTGCGGTCTGAGACCGGGTCAAAGTTCATCCTGTAGAGGTCCGAACCCTTGAATTCATGCCCTGGTTGGCTAAAGACATCTTTTGCCACATCATACATGGCGCCGTTGAAGCTTTTTCTTTCCGGGTGGGCGAGAACAGCTAGCGTCTTCATTTATTCTCCTTCGGCTGTGGCGAAAAATTTTGTCTGTTTTTTTTGTAAGCCTATCGATATCGATAAGCTTACAAATTTACTGTTATCGAATCTAATTTCAGATGAGTAGATCGTAGACCAGTCGTCTAGTTCGGTCAAGGCTTCTTGAGAAATTTGTGAGCATTTGACTTTGTAAGTCTATCGATATCGATTGGCTTACAAAACTGAAGCACTTGTATTTGATCTTTACCGGAGAGTGACGCCTTATGTCTTAGGTCAGTAAGACGAAGAAAGAAAGGAAGGATGGAGTCTTTGCGAAGACTCCATCCTTCCTCAATAAGGCAGCGTATTTCTATAGAACTTGGCTGTGCATAAGTCTATTTGGAATAGATCTTTTCTTTCTCGTATTCTTTGCCCGCAGCAGTAGTCCCGCTAGTGGTTATCACTTTTGTAGCTGTTTCACCCTGCCCCGCAGTTACAGTCTTGTTACGGTCGTACGTACCGCCGTTGGCGGTGGTGCCGGTAGTGGTGACATTTTTGTCATAGCCTTCACCTTGTCCGGCGGTGACAGTCTTGTTGCGGTCGTACGTACCGCCGTTAGCGGTGGTGCCGACAGTGGTGACATTTTTATTGTAGCCTTCACCTTGTCCGGCGGTGACAGTCTTGTTGCGGTCAAAAGTACCGCCGTTGGCGGTGGTGCCGGTAGTGGTGACATTTTTATTGTAGCCTTCACCTTGTCCGGCGGTGACAGTCTTGTTGCGGTCAAAAGTACC
>MOYA01000001.1:2369881-2434463 GCA_001899315.1 Candidatus Obscuribacter phosphatis | reverse complement strand
GTGGTGCCGGTGGTGGTGACATTTTTATTGTAGCCTTCACCTTGTCCGGCGGTGACAGTCTTATTGCGGTCAAAAGTACCGCCGTTGGCGGTGGTGCCGGTTGTAGTGACAGTTTTGTCGAAGCCTTCACCTTTACTATAGGTTACTGTCTTGTCTCGATCGTAGCTGCCTCCGTTTGCTGTAGTTCCGTCTGTGCTAATTGTTTTGGTTAAACCCTCTCCTTTCTCATAGGACATTGAACGTTCGCGGTCATAGGTGCCGCCATTTTTTGTTTCGCCACTGTGCGAGTAGTTTCTTACCATTTTGCTTGAATCTATAGTGTTGGCTTGAACTTGATTTTGAGTGCCGGTTCGCGTCGATTGTGCCTGATTTATGCCGTTCATTCTTGCTTGTCCGCCTAGCGCGCCTTGGCCGCCGCCGATGCGCTGTCTAAAGGAATCGATTTGGTCTTGAGAAATCTCGCCTCTTGAGAGTCTGTCTCTAAAGTTTTGGGTTCTCGAACCTATTTCGCCGTCTAGGTCGCCTCGGCGCAAAGATTGCAGGCGAGAGCCGTCCATGCCGCCCATGCCCTCTCTCAAAGTGCCTCTCAGCCCGCCGTTCAGTCCAGCTGCTCGTGAACCGCTTATCCCAGCGGCCCTGCCACCTCTGCCGCCGGCGCCTCGACCGCCGCCGCCTCTTGCATCTGCTGAACAGTCAGAGAACGACATTCCGATTGTCAGTGCCATAAGAAGATAGCTGGAAATCTGGCGGAAGTTCATATTGGTAAATCCTTTATTTTGAGGGGATGATTTATAAACGTTGTTTTGAGTCAAAAAGTTCAATTTTTTTTGCAGAAATAATCTTAATTCTGAAGTGCTCTGGCTGTCATATTGTCCGAAATGCCCAACTAATTTGGTTTTCACTGTGTCCGCAGGCTTTTCCGGTGTCAAAAAAGTCCGCCTGGGGCATATAAATAGATGAAAGGCCCGCCAATTATTGGCTATAGCATCTGCGAACGCTTTAGTTGAGACCGATGACAGAAAAACAAGGCGACAAAGTCCTTCCCCAGCCTCAGAAAGATGAGCCCTCGACTCTAGGGCTTGTTTCTGAGTGGTTAGGTTTGAGCTCGCCGAGAACCAAAGATACGAGCAATAAGCCGCTCTTTGGTGCTGATGGCAAGGGAATCAAGTCTGATGCTGTTGTGCAGGGCGACATAAACAATTGCTTCTTTATGGCTCCTTTGTCCAGCCTTGCTCAAGCCGATCCTCAGGTCATTCGAGAAAGCATCAAGCAGAATGGCGACGGCTCATACACAGTCACTTTTGCCGGTGCCAGAGAAAAGCCTCAGCTTGTTCAGCCCTTGACTATAGAAGAACAGCGCAAGTTTGCTCAGACCGGGCTCGGCGGCGTTTGGCCCGCTGTGATGGAAAAAGCATTTGGGCAGTATCTCAAGAACAATCCAGAAGAGCGCGAACGTATCTTGGGGCATTCAGCCGGCTGGTTCTTGGATAGTGCGCAAGAGTATGCAGACAGTGGTAAAGCCACCGAAGTGCTGAAGCTTCTCACTGGATATATGCCTGGTGGCATAAAGTTGAAAGACTCTCATAATGTAGACGGCGTACAGAGCCTACTGCAAGATAACTTCAATGATGGCAAAGCCCTGCCGGTGGTGGCAGGAATTGCGGCAGGGAATGAGACCGCTCTGTCTAAAGGGTTGCATCCTGAGCATGATTACAGCGTGCTCGGATATGCTGATGGCATAGTGACTGTTCGCGACCCACGCGGTCGAACCGAACTAAATATCTCTGGTAAGCGTATGGAAAGTAAAGAAGGTGTCTTCAAGATGACAGTGCAAGATTTTGCTAAAGCTTTTGATGAGGTTTTGGTTGGCCGAAATAAGCCTGTCTTGGGCGGCAACGGTGCCCTCATAATGAAGCCTCTAAGGTTGAAACCGTGAGTCAACTTGGTGCTCCTTCGATGAATTGAAATGTGGTTGAGAATTCGGGTTGAATGAGGACTCTGTGAAATTTATACTCTGTGGAATTTAAACTCAGTACAATTTAGAGCTCAGCTCAATCCAAAACTCGGCGCAATCTAAAGACCAGTGCAATTGATGACTCAGTGATGAAAGTTTGAATTTTGGGAAACTATGATACCGGACCGCAATAAGTTCACTCCAGCCGAACTAAAGATAATCGATAAATATCGCACTCCCAGGCAGGTGCAGCAGTACCTGCGCACTCTTGCCTATAACCGGGCTAGTACCATCTATTCATTTCGTGAAGTGGTGCGGCACAAGACGGCACATTGTCTAGAAGGTGCGCTGGCCGCTGCTGCTATTCTCGAGCAGCATGGCTATCCGCCCCTATTGATGAGTCTTGAGTCGGTGGATAACTTAGACCACGTGCTATTTGTTTTTAAGACCGACACAGGTTGGGGCGCTGTCGGGCGCTCACGTGATACAGGGCTGCATGGCAGGCGTCCAGTATTTAGAAGCGCGCGCGATCTCGCGCTCAGCTATATTGACCCCTATGTCGACTATACCGGTCGTATCACCGCCTATGGTATCGTCAATCTAAATGACCTTTCTCGCTGCAATTGGCGATTTTCGGATTCAAAGCTTTCTCGGGTGGAGAATTATTTGATTGAATGCGAGCATACAGACATCGTTTCGTCTGAACGGCGCTATCAGAAACTGCTGAAGAAATTTACCGAATTCAAAGCTAAGTATCCAAATAGGCAAGTTACTTATTTCGATAATCGTGATACTTGGATGTGAGAATTGCCAAATAAAAAGCCGCCCCGTTAAGGACGGCGATTTAACCGAAGCTTTTGCTTCGCTTTGATCCTGCCCGGTAGGATTCGAACCTACGACCTCATGGTTCGTAGCCATGCGCTCTATCCAGCTGGGCTACGGGCAGAAGAATTTCATATTACCACGAAGATTATTGCTGACAGTTGTCGGGTGCGTAAAGGTTACAAGGAGTAAAGCTTACCCAAAAGAACCTACCCAAAAGAACCTAGCCGAAAGAACCTACCCAAAAGATTTTATATAGAGTAAAGCTTGCCAGGGAGAAACTTGCCCGCACTATTGCCCATTGCGGCGTTTCGACCAGTGCAGAACACTACCCCTGACATTGGTCGAACTGTTCATCCCCGACCCGGCGGAGCCGCCTTCGGCAATGCCGACATTTGACTGTTCCAGGGGCAAGTTGGCCGAGGCTGCCGGGCTATAACCTTTATAGGTGTTGTAAGCCGAAACTTGGTTTGAAGCAGAAGGTTTGCCAGCGGGTTTGCTTCCTGAACTTTTGCCGCTGCCGCCGCTTTTGCTTTTGGTGGACTTTTTCTTGCCCATATTGAGTGCTTTGGCCGTGAGGCTGTTTGGTCCGCCCGGTGTGGCTGCTGGTTGTAAGGGCACGCCGTTGTTCACTTTAGGCAAAAGCGATGGATTGTATTGGGGCAAATTAGAGCTGTAAGACTGAAAACCGGCTCTTTGCAGTGGCGCCCCACCGCCGACATTGCTGCTAAAGCCGGCCTGACCGGCCGGTACTACTTGTCCAGCTGAATTGCGCACCACTGGTCCGTCATCAATGATTTGATACTGTCTTCTCGACATGTAAAAGCCTGATGCGTCAGGCAAATCTTCGCGGCGACCTTTAGTAAATTGCGCTTCTGCCGACTCGGTTGCCATGGTGAATAGCGCCGACAGGGCCAGAACCAGCCGCAATACAAGAACAAGCGAGCTTGAGGCTTTGGTGAAATTGAGTATTCTGGTCTGAGACATTATTGCTACCACTTTGGTCTATTGTGTTGGTCTGTTGCGTAGGTCTGTTGTGTTGGTTTCGGGTGCCGCGATTGTCGTTGATTTCTTCAGGCTAACCCATAGTGCCAGTTTAATTACTCTTAAACGGCAATGTCAAGCGAAAAGGCTTCTTCTTGCGGTTTTGAGCGATTTTGCCCGCTTTGCCTGCTTCACTTTAATTCAAATGAAACGGGTTTGCGGTTCAGCCTGAATTCGAGACAATTTATGGCTGCCAAGTACATGATAGACTAAGCCGGTCTATTTTGCAGGCACTTTACCTGCTTAGAGCAGGGCATTTTTAGAGCAGGGCAATAAACTGATGGGCACAATGAGTCTTACCAAAGAAACCAACCGCAATGTCGACACCAAGAGCCTTGGAATCATCGCCGGCGAGGGCAAGCTGCCTTCTCTGGTAGCGCAGTCTGCCAAGGCTAGAGGCTTTAGTGTGGTCGGTCTGGCTCTTTCAGAGGATGCCCGCGACTTAATCGAGCCACATGCTGACAAAACCTTTCTTATTGCTCCAGGTCAATTGGGGCGCAACCTCGGACTTTTCAAGAAAGAGGGCTGCGGTTGTGCCGTATTTATTGGCAAAGTGCCCAAGCTCAATTTGCTGAGGCAGTTGCACAAACTTGATTGGACAGCTATTCGCGAGCTTTCAAAGTTACCCAATTTCAATGACGACACAATCCAGAATCATATGGGTGATCTCATGGAAGCTATGGGCGTCCAGGTGCTCACCCAGCGTGAATTCCTTTCTCATCTCTTTCCCGAGATTGGTTCAATGACCAGTCGCCAATTGAGCGCTGAAGACTATGCCGATATCGAGTTCGGCATGGGAGTTGCCCGTGAAATAGCTAGATTGGATATCGGTCAAACTGTTGTGGTGCGCAATCGTATGGTTGTGGCAATTGAAGCCATCGAGGGCACCGACGAGACAATCAGAAGAGCAGTCAAGCTTGCACGCGGTCCGGTGGTGGTTTGTAAAGTGTCCAAGCCCAATCAAGATCAACGCTTTGATGTGCCGACGGTGGGCCTGAGTACTCTGCGTTCAATGTTGAAAGAAGACGCAGCCGAAGGCGGCGCCGAGGGCAGTATCTTGGTGGTCGAGGCCAAAGAGACCCTGGTGGTGGACCGCGAAGAAATGGTTGCCTTTGCTGAAAAGCACGGCATAGCTATAGTTTCGGCTCCTCTGCCCGAGAAAAGCAAGTAGCGCTTGGGGGAAACCCTGAGTTTACTTCAGGTTTTGCTGTATTGGCAGCACGGCGCGCTAATGGAATATTATGATGTTGTTCAGAGGGGAGACCGCGATGAGCCTTAGTAATCCATTTCTTAGACTTAAATCGAAATTGCCGTCGAAAGTTCGGGCTTCTCTGTCGCCGCGGTTTTTCGCCCTGCTCGCAGCAACCCTGGCTTTGCAGTCACTAAGTTTGCAGTCACTAAGTTTGCAGCCAGTCTGGGCGCAAAAGTTCGATCCAGCCAAAAACCAAGCGCAGCTTCAATCTAATAATACAGGCAGCGAAAACGCAGGCAGCGAAAGCACTCTTAAAGAAGATCCTCTTGAGGCTCTTGAACGGGCGCAGAAAGAGGAAGATCAGGCTAAGGCAATGCTCAACAATGAAGCTCTGGACCATTACCAGGCTGCTCAGACCTATATGCGCAATTTCGAATTCGACCTTGCCCAAGTAGAACTCAAGGCTGCCATCAATTGCATACCAACTCTCAAGGCTGCGCACCGTGATTTCGCCTTGGTCTCACTCTGTCGCGGCGATTTTGGCCGGGCAGTTTCTGAGCTTCTTATTGTGGTTGGTATAGGCGAACCGGTGCCGTTTTCTGAAAATCAGCAAGAGGCGATCAAAGACGAGGCCATGAAGCAACATTATCGTGCCGGTCTCAAGTTGGCGGCTGATTCAAAATGGAAGGACGCTCTTATCGAGTTTGAATGGGCTCTTTTTTACAGACCAGAATCTGGCAAAGTCTTGCGCTCTATTGCTTTTGCTCATGCCAGCGAAGGTCATTTCGATGAAGCCGAAAAGTTCTACAGCCAGAGCTTTTCGCAAGATCCTGAAGATGCTTACGGGCATGCCGATTTTGCTTTCTTGTTGGCGGCTAAAGGCAGTGCCGAAAAGGCGGTCGAACAACTTAGCGAAGCGGTTAAATTGCAACCTAAGGTGGTGGCGCTGCATGTAGATTTGGGCTGGATGGCTGAGTCGAAGAGTGATTTAGTAAAGGCTGAAAGCGAGTTTCAGGAAGCTGTGAAACTCGCGCCCAAGCAAGCATCGCTTTGGACACATCTGGGCAAAATTCAGGCCCGGCGTGGTGATGCTGAGCAAGCCGCCAAGTCATTTGAGCAGGCTCTTGCCCTCGATGCCAGCCAGTTGGAGGCGCAAAGCGGTCTAGCCGGTGTCAAGCCGGTGCAAGCTGAACCCGCAGCCGGTCAGGCTTCTGATCCAGCTTCTGGTCAGGCTTCTGGTCCAGCTTCTGGTCCAGCTTCTGGTCAAGTTTCAGGTCAGTCTCCTGGTCAGGCTTCGGGTGTCGGCAAAGCAAAGCCCTGACCATTTGCGTAATTTCACCCATGACAACGGCTTGGCTATTGGTTAGGCTTCCTTTATGGATGCGGAAATTGTTATGGACCAAAGTCGCGAGTCGAAGCCCGTCAAGGCCGGCAGTCTCAATGCCGAGTTGAGTCTTGACGCCTATAAACTCTTCAGCGAGTCTTCTAACCGATCTTTAATCGACAAACCCGCCTCTAGCATGCCTCTTTCAGAAAAGCTTGCTCTTGGTGGCGAGATACTCAGTCGGGTACCCGGCAAGACGGTGGACCAAATTGCTTTCGACCTCGAGCACAATCAAGGTGCCGTGCTGCAAAGGATGGGCAGTGGCGCCGCCATTGGCCTAGCGGGTACTGCGCTGCTGCGCTTTGCACCGCGCCTGGGCTATGTGGGTGGCGCTCTTTTGATGGCCAAGCAGACCTATGACGGCATTAGCGGCTTGGCTGGCTTCTCTCGCGATGCCGACCGTTTATCTAGCGCCAATCTTAATCTTGCTCACCAAGACTTTGTCGAGAAGAAGTCATCGGCCTTGGCTAGTGGCACAGCCAATTTGGTTGAAGGCGCGCCCGGACTCATCGGTGGTGGTTATGCTGCCACCAAGCTTTTCGGCACACCGCTTGTGTATAGTCGTTCTGCCGCCGTCGTCACCGAGAAACTTGTTGACCCTATTAGAAACCGTGTGGCTTTTGTCGGACCTGGCACCGAGGCTCTTCCTGCTTCTCTTGGGCGCGCCGATAAAGTCGATTTGCTGGAGATGGCGAAAACCCTTTCCGCCAGACCAGGTCATGTCTACAACGGTCGGGAAGCCGGTAGTGTTGTCGATCTGGCCAGCATGCGGCTGAGCCGCAGCAAGTACGGCACTGAGACTGGTTTAGCTGCCCTGCCAGCTCCCAATAAGGCTGAAACGCTGACTTTTCACACCCATCCTCTAGCCAGGGGGGCGCATCCGGGACCGGAAGATATAGCTGCCACAAGCCATTTGGGGCTCATTTCTTCTGGCTCGCAGTATGGGCTTTTTCTGGGGGAAAGAGGGCAGATGCTGAGGCTGCTCAAGTCTGGTCAGGCTGCAGAACACAGCCCCGCCCTGCGCGCCCTTCTCTTTGATGAAAAGACAAGCACTGCCACTCGCCTTTTGGGCACTTGGAATAAAGCTGACCGGCACTGGGTTTTGACTGAGAGAAGTGGTCTCAATTACGAAAAGACGATAGAAGCTTTACGAAATCTTGATACCCGAAATAGCGAAAAAGTCTGGGAATTAATCACCAGGTTGCCTGCTGACAAGTCTTGAGGCGCATAAATAGCCACTTTTGCTAAAGCCAGCCTACTGTTGCGCCAAAGTTACTAAAAGCGGCGCTCTAATAGTCTTTTGGGCACTTTCGATTATCATTAGACTTTGGCTCTTGCGGGAGAGTATATATGACAGTGCAGGCTGGACTTAAGGCCCACACCAAGTATCTCTGGTTTGATACTAAAAAGCGTCGCGAATATATAAGAATCACCGATGAAGTGGCCCAGTTCCTGCAAGAAACCGGCATGCAAGAAGGCTTCATTCTTGTCTCTGCCATGCACATTACCGCCGGTATTTATGTCAATGACTGGGAAGGCGGATTGATTCAAGATATTGATGCTTGGCTTGAGAAACTCGCCCCAGAAGACCCTTCTTATCTGCATCATCGTACCGGTGAAGATAATGGTGATGCTCATTTGAAGCGGATTTTGATCAACCATCAAGTTACCGTTCCAGTGACTGCAGGCAAGCTTGACCTGGGACCTTGGGAACAGATTTTTTATGCCGAGTTTGATGGACAAAGGCGCAAACGCGTCATTTTGAAAGCTTTAGGAATCTGATTTTATTGAGTTTAGAAATTGAAGATTTACAGATGTGCTGATGTGCCGACCTATTTAGGAGATATTTAGATGACAGTTAAGGATAGAGGAATGGTAATGAAACGAGGCGTGAATGCCGATAGAGGAGCAAATCTCCGTGCCGATGCTCTCAAGGCTGTGCAGAGCCGGACTCCGGTGCAAACTGGCATTGATTACACCGAGACATCGGTATCTGATATTTTTGCCCAGAACGTGTTTAATCGCGCCACCATGCGCGCTGTGCTGCCCAAGAACGTATACAAGGCTGTGATTCGCTGCCTCGATCATGGCGAGCAACTCGATGCCTCAATGGCTGATATCGTCGCCAACGCCATGAAAGACTGGGCCATTTCACGCGGCGCTACACACTTTACCCATTGGTTCCAACCCATGACCGGTTTGACTGCCGAGAAGCATGACGCCTTCTTGGTTTTCAGCGGTGAAGAAGGTCAACCTAATCTGGAATTTTCAGGCAAGCTTCTCATTCAAGGTGAACCTGATGCGTCTAGTTTCCCGTCAGGCGGCATCCGTTCTACATTTGAAGCTCGCGGCTATACCGGTTGGGATCCCACCAGTCCAGCTTTCTTGATGGAGAGTGTGAACGGTAAGACACTTTGCATACCCACTGTTTTCTGTTCTTATTCCGGCCATGCCCTCGATAAGAAGACGCCGCTATTGCGTTCGATGGAAGCCATTTCAAAACAGGCTGTCAGACTGCTCAATCTGCTCGGCAATGATTCCAAACGAGTCACTTGCACGGTCGGTGCTGAGCAAGAATATTTCTTGATTGATGATGCTTATTATCTGGCTCGCCCCGATATCATCAATGCCGGTCGTGCCCTCTTTGGTGCTAGACCGCCCAAGGGTCAAGAAATGGAAGACCACTATTGGGGTTCAATCAAAGAGCGCGTCCTCGCCTTTATGATGGACACTGAAGCTGAACTCTATAAACTTGGCGTACCGGTCAAAACAAGACACAACGAAGTTGCCCCTGCGCAGTTTGAAGTGGCGCCTGTATTTGAAACCAGCAACCTGGCCACCGACCACAATATGCTGCTCATGGAAGTCTTCCGTAATACCGCTCGCAAGCATGGTTTGCGCTGTCTCTTCCACGAGAAGCCCTTCAGCGGCGTGAACGGCAGCGGTAAGCACAATAACTGGTCTATGGCTGACGAGCGCGGCAATAACCTGCTTGACCCCGGACATACGCCGCAAGACAATCAACAGTTTGTGACTGTGTTGTCCGCTGTTATTCGCGCCGTCAATAAATACGGACATCTGCTCAGAGCTTCAATCGCTTTTGCCGGTAACGACCACCGCCTAGGCGCCAACGAAGCTCCGCCAGCCATCATGAGCATCTATCTCGGTGATAAGTTGACCCAGGTAGTTGAAGCCCTGATAAGCGGCAAAAAAGAGATATCGGTGCAGTCGGGAACCTTGCAGTTCGGTGTTACCTCTTTGCCTGAGTTGCCTCGTGACGATTCGGACAGAAACAGAACTTCGCCCTTTGCCTTCACCGGCAACAAGTTCGAGTTTAGAGCCGTCGGATCTAGCCAGTCGATTGCTTGGCCCAATGCCGTGCTCAATACCATTGTTGCTGAATCACTCGATTATGTTGCTAGCGAGATCGAGAAATTGGTCAAGTCTGGCACCGATCTTGGTGTTGCCGTTGAGAAAGTTGTGCGTGAAACCCTAAGCGAGAACAAACGCATTCTTTTTAATGGTGACAACTATAGTCGTGAATGGCATGAAGAAGCTGAAAGACGCGGCTTGCCCAATCTCAAGACCACACCCGAGGCTCTGCCTTGCCTGGTCGATAAAGAAACTTTGGCTCTCTTCAAAAAGTACGAAGTGCTTGAGAATGAAGAACTGGTCAGCCGCTATCACATCAACCTCGAGGCCTATTGCAAGACAGTAAATATCGAGTCATTGCTTACAGCAAATATGGCTCGCACAATGATCTTGCCAGCCGCTCTTGATTATCAGCAGAAAGTGGCTCAGACCATCGCCACCACCCGTGCTGCAGTCAATGGCGTCAATCTCTCGACTCAAGAGCATCTGCTCAAAGAGCTTTGCGAAAAGATTTGCAGTCTGCAGTCGGCTATTGATAAACTCGAATCAATGGTCAAAGAGGCTCACCATGAAGAATCAGGCGACCACGAAGCCGAGAATCTCAATCGGGCTCGTTTCTTCGAGCAGAAGGTGATACCAGCCATGAATGCAGTCAGGGCTTTTGCCGATGAGTTGGAGTTGATTGTTGATGATTCACTCTGGCCTCTGCCCAAATTCAGAGAGATGCTCTACGTCTACTAACTACTAAACTGGTGCTCCAAGTTAGCTCCAGATAGGTAGATTCTAAAAGGAAGAGGGGATTACTCCTCTTCCTTTCTCTTTTTTTTTGCTTTTCTGATTCGACAAAGCTCAATCTCTCAATCTCTCAATCTCTCAAGTCTTTTGAGCTGTTGAGCGTCTTATAAAATCGAGGGGACTTTCTGATAAGCACTGCCTGTGGTATCGTGTCTTTAAGATAGACTCTTGGGGCTAGTGACAAAGCAGGCTAATGACTGATAATTTGCAGACCGGCGGCAGCTCTGGTTCAGAGCAGTTAGGGGGACAACCCCTTAAGGCTGTTGATGCTGTTGACCAGTCTCTGGATGCTTTGGAGTCTCAGAAGAAGTCGGCTCAATTAAGGTCAAGCCAGGGCGGATTATTTAAGCCCGGGCCTCAGTCCCAGATTCAGAATGAAAACTCGGCACCTGATCAGAATGCACTGATCCCGGTTATACCGGAAGGTTTTGTATTGCCGCCTCCGGCTCCGAGACCTCCTGCTTTAGCTAAATCTCAATCAGATATAGCTAAATCTCAAACTGGGCTAGCTAAACGACAATCTGGTTTACCCGATGCTGCTAATCTTTTTTCCGAAGCCGGCGATGCCTGTGCTGTAAAGCTTTCTGATGCCGATGCTGAAAAGATGGGTATATCAAAAGAAGTTTCTGTTGATAGTCCGGGAGGGAGTCCGGCGGGTCGTTCTGTAGGGGGAGCTGCAGGTAGTTCAATAATGGGGGCTGCAGGTAGTTCAGTAGAGAATTTTGTCTCACCTCGGCAGAAAGTCAGCACAGTTAAGCAAACGGCGCTGGAGCCGCCATCATCCAGCTCTGGACGGGTCTATTTGGCGGGACAAGCTTTGCCCTCACCTGAACTGCCCGAAGTCGACAAAACTTTTGTTTCGATCGAAATCAATGTTGGCAATTTGGAAACCAGCCGTATGGGGAACCTCTCTGATAGCGTCGATTCTCATGAGAAGCTTTCTCCCGCCGGAGAGAGAGTGCCTGTTTCGCCGGGCGCCATCGCCGGTCCTAGCCAGGATGAGCCGGACGAACTAGTCGGTACCAACTATCTTGGAAAATACGATCTGCTGGGGGTTTTAGGCGCCGGCGGTATGGGCGTCATCTATCAAGCGCGCCAGGTCTTTCTTGATCGAATCGTCGCCATCAAGATGATGAAGAACAAGTTTGCCTCGCCCAAAGCACGCCTGCGTTTTCACCAAGAAGCTAAAGCCGCAGCCTCTCTCGATCATCCAGGCATTGTTGCCATCAATGACTTTGGTATCGATAGCGAAGAACGACCCTATATGGTCATGGAGTACGTAGAAGGTCTTACGCTTGCCGACCTGGTCAAGAATTCTCAGGGCTCGGTGCTGAAGTTAGAAGAAGCCTTGCCGATCTTTATCTCTATGCTTGAGCCTCTGGCACTAGCACATAGCCATGGCGTCGTGCATCGCGACATCAAGCCAAGCAACGTTATGCTGGCGGTCAAGCCGACCGGAGGGGTGCAGGTCAAATTACTCGACTTTGGCATCGCCAAGCTGCGTGATATCGATGACAATACCATTCAAGATTTGACTCGTACCGGTGAGGCTCTCGGTACGCCGCTCTATATGAGCCCCGAACAAATTCGCAGCGTTAGAGTCGATAACCGTTCTGATCTCTATTCTTTTGGCTGTGTTATGTACATGTGCTTGACGGGGGCACCGCCTTTTGTAGGCGAAAACAAGCTTGTCACCATGGACAAACATCTTTCCGAGAAACCCTTGAGCTTGCGTGAGGCTTCTCTTGGTCTCAATTTTCCTGCCGAGTTGGAAGCTTGTGTTTTGCGCTGCATGGCTAAAGAACCTGAGGACCGCTATCAGTCAGCACAGGAGTTAAGGCAAGATTTGATTGCCATAGCCTGCCAACTCGGGGTGATGGCTTTGCCACCGGGGGTGGTGGCGCCGCGTTTGGGCGACCAAGTCTCGATACAGATTAGCCAGCTCACTTCACCGCCGCTTTCTACGGCTCTATCGCAGATGGTTACTGAGCTTACATCTATATCTTTGGCTGGGCTTGATTTCGATCCGGTCCCCCAATCAAAAAGTGTTACTGGGCAGTATTATTCCGAACCCTCTATTTATTTGCCGGTACCGGCTTCTCAAGCCCTCAATCAAACCCAAGGATCTCGCTTACCGGCGCCGGTCGAGGGGGGCTATGGACGCTACGCTGAGCAAGTTGGTTCAGTGCAGTCTGAATCGGGGCTGGCGGGCTCCAGATCTGACGATGATGTAGTCGAGGTGGCTCTGGTCAAGACAAATCGAACCGGTCTGGTTCTGATTGTTGCGGCAGCGGCAATATTTTGTCTGGTCGGATTGGCTGCGGTTATCTTCTTAGTGCAGCATTTTTCCAGTCCGCAACCTAGTGCCAAGAACATCGAGCCTGCGCCAGCGCCTGTGGTTAAGCGGGTCATCGATATCGACAGCGAAAAGGTTATAGAAGACCATACCGCCGATGACGAAATTGCCTTCAAGATTAAACGTAATCCTAATCTGACTTTCATTCGTATGAAAGAAAAGATTACCGACCGCGGACTTTCTTATTTGGCAAATAACGCCATGCTCACCGAACTTTCTTTGGTAGATTCGGAGATAAGCCCGGCTGGGCTGGCACGAGTACCGATGACTAGGCTTTATCTGCTTAGTCTGAAAAATTGCAGTATCGATGATACCTATACCAAAACTATTGCTGGTTTCAAGAACCTTAACAACTTGTATCTGGTCGATAATCCTGGATTTACCGATGCTAGTGTGGCTCCCCTCACCAAGCTGGAATTTATCGTGGGTTTGGATTACTCGGGGACCGGTGTTAGTGCAAAGAGTCTGAAGTATTTCGCTCGCTATAGCAAACTAAAGGCCCTGCAATTGACCGGGCTGAAACTGGATGATGCCGCAATCTCTGAGCTGGCTAAATGTCGCTTGCTTGTCCTTTTGGGGCTGGCGCGCACTGGCTTGACCGATAAGGCGGCACCGGCATTGGTCAGCCTTGCCGGTCTGCCTTCTCTGGTTAGTCTCAATTTAGCGGGCAATAAGCTAGGCGATAGCGTGGTAGAAGTCCTGGCAAAGTATCCAAATCTAAACACGCTAGATCTTTCTGAGACAGATATGACTGCCAAAGGTTTGACCAAGTTGGCTGGCTTGTCTAGCTTGAAACAGCTCCATCTTTACGGTTGCAAGTTAACTGCCGACGAGATATCAACCTTTAAGAAGGCTCGCCCCGATGTGAAGGTTGTCGAACAGCCTATGCCGGTCAGTTCAGGGCTGTAGGCGACCGGACCTTGAACTGCAGGCGCCCGGACCTTGAACTGTAGCCGAAACGATTAGTTCTTATCAAATCTGTGTATGAATTAGGTGGTTTCACGGTTTTGCATTTATCAGCCGCTATCTTGCCGCAGGAGACTTCTCGATATCCGAGAAGGGCACAAACATCCAGATGGGAAATTCCGCCGAAAAGAAGACCTTAGTTTGCCTGGCAGTCGCCTTCTTCTTGTTGGCGATTTCTACTCTTTTATCTATGATGGGCTTTGGTCAGTACCACGGCGACCATTGGCTCGAGACAAGACAGACTGCCGTGAAGGAGCTTCAGACCCTGGGCAATGCCTATTCTATGGTCTTGCTCAATAGCCAGCGTTATGTAGCCAGCGGAGAAGTTCAACACTTAACGCTTTACAAGCAGGCTGTGGATGAGCTGAAGTTGCATCTGACCGCTATTCAGTCTCTGGAGAATGGTCAATACGGACGCAGCGAGAGAGTCAGGCGTCTATCAAACGAAATAGCCATCAGCTTGGGCGAGATCGAACTTGATGTGAAACTCCGCCTTGAGAACAAGCCCAATAGAGGCAGCACTCTTTTGCTCACTAACCGCGAAGTGACCGAAAGCGAACAGATTTTCAAAAGAATCGTCAATATGGAGAGGGAAGAAGCCAGTGCCGTCCAAGCTTTCTTCTCGGGCGATGTGAAGGCTCGCGGCAATAGTTTGCCCCTGATTTCCTTTGTCTTCGCCTGCTTTAGCTTCGTTTTCGCTCTGGTCGAACTCTTGGGCGACAGGCGCAATCTAGACTTCGATGAGGACTCTAATACAGTCGCCGGCGCAGGGGATGGTTCAAGTGCGGAAGGCAGTCGGTCATCACTTGCAGGCGCCGGCAGCGGCAGCGCCAACGGCAGTCTCTCAACCGATGCAGGCGGCTTGGATGGTCTCAATTTGTCTGGTTCATCTAGCTCACTTCGCGGCGCAAATGCCAGCGCCGCATCGTTAGTTGGTCATGGTTCTAATAACGGCAACGGTTCAAAAGCTTCGGGCAATGGGGCGGCGCCGTATCGAAATGGTCGTCTCGACATCAATTCAGAAGATATAACCAGTCTCAGACGAGATTTGGCTAGTGCTCTTTCTCAACTCGAGAAACTTGCCAGTGCCGACTATCTCACCGATGTCCTTAATGTCAGGGGTCTCGAGCAAGTTCTGCGCATAGAAGAGAACCGAGCCGGTCGTTCGGGCGAGGCTCTTATCGCTATGCTCATTAATCTCGATAATCTGAAGAAAGTGAACGAAGGTCTTGGGCACACCACCGGCGATGTCATTCTCAAAGAAACTGCCAAGCGAGTTCTGGCTATCTTGCGTCCTACTGATCATGTGGCTCGAGTCGGCGGCGACGAGTTTTTGGTTCTTCTACCTGATACCAATATGGCTTACGGTATGCGCGTCGCTGAGAGAATCCGCTGCGAGATATCAGATAATCCCATGAAGAGTACAGATGATCAGGTCTCTGTCACTGCCTCTATTGGGGTGGTCAGTCTGCCCGCTCGCATCGCTTCTGTGCAAGAAGCCGTAAATCTGACACGTAGCGCGCTCAAACGCAGCAAAGAAGCCGGAAAAAATCGCGTCACAGTCAGCGAAGAGTCTTCGTCGCAAGCAGAGAAGGCTCGCGGACGCTCGATAACTCAACGCGATATTGTCGAACAGCTTCTCGATGTCAGAGAGTTTCGTACGGTCTATCAACCGATTATCCGCCTGGCCGATGAAGGGACAGATGGTTACGAGGTACTCAGCCGCGGTCCCGATGGTGCTTTCGAAAGCCCATCTGATTTCTTCCGTATCTGTGTCGAGAACAATATTCTCACCACTGTTGACTTGCAATGTCTGCGTCTTTGTTTATCCAATATCCCCAACGTCATATTGCCTGCAGTTTCTCACGGCAATGGTGACACTTCAGGCAAGTCACTTAACGCGCAGCAAACGCGCTTCCATATCAACCTTTTTCCATCCACACTTCTTGAAACCCCTGTAGATAAGCTGCTCGACCTATTTCCTAAAGATAGACCTGACATTCGTTTTTGTATCGAGATTTCAGAACAAGAATTCATAAGTGAACCCGCTTATCTGCGAGAGCACGTTTCGGCGCTCAAGAACGCCGGAGTACTTGTCGCAGTGGATGATGTTGGCTTTGGGCGCAGTTCTCTCGAGACGCTAATCTTGCTTGAGCCCGATTTAGTAAAAGTTGATCGCAAGTATGTGGCTGGCTTGTCGACAGAACCGGCTAAGGCGCGCCTACTCAGAAGACTAGCAAATGTGGCGAAGAGCTTAGGCGCCCAGATAATCGCAGAAGGGATAGAAGACCGTGCTGACTTGCCGGTCCTCATCGAAATGGGTATCGACTATGGTCAGGGCTTCCTCTGGGGTGAATTGCTCAAAGCCCTTCCTGATTCAGCCTCAGGTTCCTTGGTTCGTTAGTCTTTGGTATGCGTAAGTTTTCTAGGTGTCTTGTGGTTTTTTGATACGTAGTTTTGGGGGGATACTTTGATACCTTGTTTTTTGAAGCGGTAGTTTGTTTGACATGGTTCATGTATCTGATGCATCTTGAGATAATTCATATTGATAGAAATCATCCTAATTGGAGACAGCTTGTTCCATGACCAATAGTCCTATTCCTAGAACTGATACACCGCCAAAGATACCAGCTAGATTCTCCATCGAGCAGTGTTTGCTGGAAGGGTGGCGCGGAATGATCAACTCATTCTTGCCATTCTTTGCCGTCCTTTGCATTTACTGGCTATGTACAGCTTTGATGGCTTTACCGGGGTTGGCTATTTTTGCTGCTCAGTTGGTTAAGTACACAATTCCTTGGTACCTGTATGGATTCCTAATCTTCGCTCAGTTGATTTCAGGTTTCATTTTTGCGCCGATCTTGCAGATGGGTCTCCTTCGTGTTTCGCTGAGAGTCTTAGAAGGAGAGACTCCAACCCCTGCCGATTTGTCCAAGTGCTGGCGTTACTTTTGGCAGTTTTTGGTGGCAAGTTTCATCATGCGCACCATTCGTCTACCAGCATATCTTTGCTTCATCTTTCCCGGAATCTGGATAGATTTGTCATTTCGCTTTTATGAGTACTTTATTGTCGATCGCGGGATGGGTCCTATAGAGTCCTTTCGAGCGAGCAATGAAGTAACCAAGGGACAGATGGTTAGGGTATTGCTTACAGAATTGATATTGTTGGTTGTCACCGCTCTTGGTGGCTTGGTCTTTTTGATTGGTGCTGTGCCTGCTTATATGATCGTTAGTTTGGCGAGAGCTAGTATGTATAGGCAGATTTTAAAGAATTCTCTTCTCGAGCAGGAAAAGCTACTTGATGAAGAGTTGGAAGTCAAGGCTTTCGATGAGAAACTTAGAATGCGCTCTTCGAAGCCTCTTTCTGAATCGGAAGTCTTTGAGACCTTAAGGTCCCTTGAAGGTGCGAGTGAAGGTGCCAGTATAAGTGATAATGGCATTAGTATTAATGTTGCAGAGAACTCGAAAGAGAAAGATACTCTCGAAAGGAACTGATTGCGATGATTGAGAATTGCTCTGCCAGTAGAGCCTCTACCTCTAGAGAGTTGCTTTGTTTTTCTAGGTTGACTTTTGTATTTAGTTACTGTCTGATTCTTCTATCTATGTCTTCCTTTGGTCCTGTTTCTGCGGAAGCGACCAAGAGTTACTATCAAGAGTCTGGTGTATCTTCTGCTCCTGCTAGTCCAAAGGCGCTAAAGGGGCAGATTAAGGCGTCTGAGTTGGCTGTCGAATCAAGTTTGAAGGAGTTAGGAGATACCCTACATCATTTGAAAGATTCTGCGTGGTCATTGTTTTGTGAGGTTCAGCAACCTGACCAGGTCTTTTGCGGTGGACCAGATGCTGTCGGTCCAATTATTCTGACCCCTGTTAACGGGACGGGCATCATTGATACTGGAGCGCTGCTGCCGCCTAGAAAGAAATGGGTAGATTATTTTGTCGGTCAGATGGATTATTTAGTTCCGCATCTTCAACAAGAGTGTCAATCGCTATCATTGCCTGAAACTCTAAGTAGTGATTTGAGCGATGAATTTAATAATCTTAAGTCTATATCTGGTACTCTAGGGGACAAGCTTGCAAAGGTGAAGGCAGTTTGCGTTGGTCCGAAATATGAGAACATGGCGATTGCCACTGCTTCGCAGGCACTTTTAGATGATTTAAAGAATATGGAGAGATTGCGAAAGAGCATCTACAAGCACGCGAAGAGTGAGTTCTCTCGGCTTCGGTAACGGCAGGTATAGGCTGCCTTTGATTTTATGAATTTCAAGTTTGAGAATTTGTAAGCCTATCGATATCGATAAGCTTACAAATTAATCTGCATTTTTTGAACTTTTTTCTCGATTTGGTCGTCTATATAGACATGACCGACTGAGGTTTTTTTCCATGCGGAAAGATAAGTCTTTTCAGAAGGAGGCAATGGAGCTCGACGAAGCTGCTTGGTCTTGTAATGATGAACTAGTTGAGCAGCTGTGGAAAGAATTTCAATCTCTTTTCCCTTGTGAAGCTTCTGTAAGAGAAGCATTTTTGTCGATCATGAAGGCAAAGTATTTGCTTTGTTGCAAGTACTGCTTTTCTGAGAATTTGAAAATTGGAATTGATAATCGCACTTATCGTTGTAGTGACTGTCACAAACAGTCTTCTGTTACTGCAGGAACTTTCTTTCAAGGTGCGCGTAGACTCCGAGCCTGGTTCGCTGCAATTTGGTTTATTGAGCAGGGCGCATACATTAGCTCAGCCAAGTTCTCTCTTTTGGTCGAAGTAAGACAGTCCTCTGCCTGGGGCATACTGCGCTCTGTTTTTGCTGCTATAGATATGAACAACAGGTCTAGGGGAATTTCTGCTAGAGGTATTGGCTCTCTACATTTTATGGAACTTTTTTGTAAGCGAAGTTTGCTTACTCCTAGGTGGGAGATGCCTCAGAGTGAAGAATATTTTCAGCGGCACTTGTCTAAAGTATATGCGTCCTCCGCACCTTTTCCTTCCGATACGGCCGTGCCGGAATTGAAGCATGAAACCAATGAAATTGAGACCGACTTAAATGAGCCGGCTATGTCTGTATTGAACTCTTTAATTGATGGCGACCTTAGCTACGATAGTCTGCTGCGCGTTCTAGAGATTTCGGAGCGGGAGTTGCTCGAAGTACTTACAGACCTTGAACTTTCTGGTCTCGTTGTCGCGATTGCTGGTTCTAAGTTTCAATTGACCAAGCTTGGAGTTAGCCTTCTCAAAGCGCGAAATGAGAAATCTGGCGAAGCAAGCTTCGATTTTGATTCAGGTACAAATTCGCAAGACCAAGATTCATCTTCTTCCTCTTCTACAAGCTCCGCTGGTGAGAAATATCAAGAATTCTCGCAGACTGATTCTAATCGTTCATTTTGGCAAACAGAGCCAGAGGGCTTTAAGAGTTCTATTCGAGATGCGATTGAATTTGAGCGACCAGACCTAGATTGCTGGGAGAAAAGTAAGCTTAGAGATGTACCTCTGCTGCAGCAAAAAACTAATGATTATCTGCTTAGGGACTGTGAAATTTTCGGATGTCAGATATGCGCCGAAAGAACAGCTAATGTTCAGATTGCGCTCAGATGTGCCAAAGAGTTTCTTGGGTTTATGAACAAGAATAGAATGTCTTTCTCGAGGAAGTATCTCCAGATCATAATTTCAGTTGAGAGATACCGAAACAAAACGCTCGCTAAGTCTAATCGGACCAGCCATGATTGGCATGGGCAGGGCTCTCAGGCGGTTCGAGGTTTGCTATCGAATCCGCTTGATGTTGAAAATGATTCGGATGCAGCTAGCCTCGATTCCAGCTTGGGTACTGGGGATAGTTTGTTTGATGTGTGCATTGCGGCGGGTTATATTCGCCGTAATCTCATACGAGGCTTTTTAACTCCGCTCTTGGTCAATCTTTGAATTCTTGCTCTGGGTCTTGGAAACTCTTTCACCTTTTCTGCCTCGACCCTGCTCTTATGCGAATTCCTTTTTCAGCCTTTGGATTTAGGTATGGACTCGATAGCAAGGTCAGATTGACTCACTTTGAAACTTCTATATCTGCTGACTTGCAATGTCCCATCATTCAACTTGGCAGCTTTGCCATCCAGCATCCTGTGGCACAAAATAAGGCGCGCCAAAAAACGAGCATTATTTCTGCTAGAAATGGCAAGGGCTGGACGGTCAATTTTTGGAACAAACCTTCTAGAATATGCATCTATACCACTCGAATCACTTGGGTCTAATGACATCTGGGTTCGGTTCGGTATAGTCGGGTGAACTTTGCTTGCAAGCAGCTTTGTCCGTCTTTGGTCTGCGGTTTTCTACAGTATTCGTTTGGTCCATTGGAGGATTTTATGAAGCGACACCTGAGAGCGAGAGCAGTAGTGAAACAGTCAATTTCAGCTTCACTTATGCTTACGTTTGCAATCGGATTCAGTGGCGGCGCTCAGGCGGCAGATGTCAATACTATTCTTGCTTCGGTTTCTTCGATTTCCGATGTTGATGCTAGGCAGGCTTCCATTGAGAAGAGACTCGAGGATGCATATGGAGCCGGACGTCTCACTCAGGCGCAGTATCAGAGCTTCAAGCAGTCGCTCTCGCGAGTCGCCGACCAAGAAGCTGTATTCAGGGCCTCAGATAGTTCTCTCAGTCTATGGGAGAGTCTGCGCCTGCAATTCGACCTAGACCGTCTTGTCAAAGAGATGGAAGCTAGCCTGTCTGACAGACAAACAGGCTTTGTTGATGTCTATGCCCGCCGTGATGAAATTGTGAAGAGACTTTCTGTTGCTTATTCTGATGGTAGGCTCACGGCGCAAGAGTATGCTCAGATTCAAATGGAATTGGATACAATCAATAAAAGTATTCAGGCTTCAAGTGCTCAGACCGGACACTTGAGCGTTTCTGATTCAATTAGATTGGTTTTGGAACTGGACCGATTGAGTCAGAAACTGACCAGAACTGTTCATGATAGGCAAGTAAGTCTCACCCAAATTGATGTCAGACAAGCAGAACTTTCGAAGCGGATCGAAAGTGGTGTCGCTTCGGGCAAAATCACTGACCGCGAAGCCAATGACTTGAAGGCTGAGTTTAAGCGCATAGCCGACAAAGAAGAATCTTTGAGGAAGTTGGGTCGACCCCTTACCTCTGAAGAGCAACTTACTCTCGCTCTCGATCTTGAGAAGTTGAGTGGACAAATTGATTCGCATCTAAATGATGAAGAAGTGCAGAATAATGTCATATCTGATGTCGACAGGCGCCAGGCTGAAGTCGATAGAAATTTGGCTCAGGCTCTCTCTAGCGGTCTTGTGACGGTGAGTGAGGCGCAGGTTTATAAGTCTGAACTGGATGCGATTAGCAAAAAGACTGCCGATTTTAGAACTACTGGTGGTGGTCAGCTGAATATTGTTCAGGCTCAAAACGTTCTTATAGATCTCGAGAGATTGAACGGTAAGATTGACCGTGCTGTTTATTCTAAGCAGCCGGTTTGGGTTGGTATAGATGCTAGTATCGAAGATTATCGTCGGCGGATTGCTGATGCCAAGGTTGGTCAGCGTCTTTCTGAAGTTGATGAAGTCGAACTGAAGTCGGATCTCGATAAGATTGTTGCAAACAAGGCTACTTATGCCGCTTCCAGTCAGGGGCTTGATAGCCAGGAAGCGATTAGCTTGGCTGTAGATTTGACTCGCTTGAACGGTAAGATGTTCAAGCTCATCAAGGACAGAGAGGTAGCGGTGCTGCCTGATGTCTCTCGACGCAAAGATGAGATAAGTCGTCGCATCGCCGAAGGGACCTCTTCTGGAAAGCTGACCACCGATGAAACCAGGTCACTGTTGGAAGATCTCGATAGAATCGCCGCTCGCGAAGCTGCCTTTAAAGCCACTGACGGAGTGCTCGATGATAGGGAGAAGCTCAGCGTTGCCCTTGATCTAGAGCGACTCGCCGCCCGCACGGAGAAGGAAATTCGTGATAATCCGTTTGTTTCCAAATCGATTCAAGCAAGAAAAGAGCAGGCGGACCAGACTATTTCCAATGGCACGTTGACCGGTAAGCTTTCCGCGCAAGAAGTACAGAATCTGCGCACTGAGTACAATCGGATACTTGCTTTTGAGCAGAGTAGTTTGACTTCTGGTTCCTCTCTTGATGCTCGCGAAGCTCTCACCATTGCAGCCGATTTAGATAGGCTGATCAAAGATGTTGAGTCGCAAATGAAGAATTCGGAAACAGCCTTGCCCGATCTTGCCAAACGAGAGTCAGAGCTTTATCAGCGCATTACCGAAGGGGTTATGCAGGGACGTCTAGCCCCGAAAGATGCCGACAGTCTCAAGCGCGAATTCTATCGTCTGATGGATTTGGAAGCTAAGTATCGCTCCATCGGCGGACTCTCGTTCGGAGAGCATGCCGCCCTTGCATTGGAGTTGGAGAAACTATCAGCCAGCATTGAGAACAGCATGAAGGAGAGCGTAGCGTCTCTGCCGGATGTGGACGCGCGTCAGTCTGAGATTGATAATCGTCTTGCCGATGCCGTTGCCTCGGGGCGTATGACCAGTGAACAGTCGCGTGAATTCACACGTGATTTGGATCGCATCGCCCGTGATGAGGTCACATATCGATTTTCAGGCAGCGGTCTCAGCTATGCAGAGTCTCTAGCTCTAATCACCGAGCTTGAGAAAGTTTCGGCTCGTCTCGATACCAAGCTTGCTGGTTCTTCACCTCAGTGGAATGGCATTGACGGCAGAGTTTCGGAAACCAGTAAACGCATTTCTGATGCTCTGCTCGCTCAGAAAGTTGACGCCAGTGCCGGCAATCAGCTCAAGAATGAATTGGACCGTATCAGTCAGGCTAAGGTCGCCTTCTCTACTTCTGGCGGCGGCTTGACCCTTGCCGAGACCGAGTCTCTCGTTCGCGACCTGGAGCGTCTAAACAAGGACATCGACAATCGGACCGGCGTTGGTAGAGCCATTGCCTGGACTGATATCGATGCTCGCCAGGCGCGCCTGGAAGCCCGCATCGCCCAAGATATCGCTGCCGGTAAGCTGAGCTCGCAGAAAGCTAAGCAAGCGAAGCAAGAGCTGCGCAGCCTTTCTCAGGTTAAGGCCTCCTTTAGAAATTCAGGCGGCTATAGCTATACGCAGCTGGTTTCGATGGCCCAAGCTCTAGACAAAATTGGCAAGCTGGTTGGATTTACCCCCCGCTATTTGCAAAATCAATAGCATTAGACAGCTCGGGCAAGTTTACAGCCGGTTAAGCAAAATAGAAAGAAAAATAGGAGGCTTTGCTTCCTATTTTTTTGTCTTTCTCTGTAGCTTAGTTACCGTTCGGTCTTTGCCAAGTGAGGTAAGAAGCAAGAGCCATGACCAAGAAGACTGTCCTTACTGCCTTAAGCTTAGGTATTGCAGCTTTCTCTTTGTTGATTGAAATTGCCCCAAGTGCAACTGCTCAAGAAGCAAGTACTTCAGAAGCAAGTGCTCAAGAAGCAAGTGCTAATGCGCCAGTGACTCAGAGTAAGTTGCCAGAGCAGACTCAGTTACCGAGCCAGTCCCAAGATCAGCTTACAAGTCAGCCCCAAAATCTATCCCAAAATCAGGCCCCGAGTCAGCCCCTAAGGCAGACCTCAAATCAGCTCCTCGGTCAAACCCAAAATCAGGCCCCGAGTTTTCCTAATGCATCGTCTTCGCTGGGCCTATTGATGGGTGGAGTATTCGGTCTAGTGCAAGATTTGCTTTCGGGTGCGAATATTTCAGCTGTTTCGAACACTCAGAATTCTCAGAACACTCAAAATTCTCAGAACTCTCAAAATTCTCAAAATAATCCAAACTCTCAAAGTCAGAATAACGCTCCTGGGCAAGCCGCTTCTGTCCTTGATGGCGTAACGGTCAAGGCTCCCTTTGTTAGTGTTGATACTCGGGGCGGCGTTAAGGTGAAAGCACCCTTTGTGATGATTGATACTACTGGTGGTGCGCAGGGGCTGCGGGTGCGAGCACCCTTCTAGAAGCTTCGCCTTAAATGGTACTTTTGAGAATCTATTTTGAGAGCTCGATCTAATAGATTGATCTGATAAATTGATCTGATAGGCTGACCTGAGAACTCAGCCTGAGAACTTGATCTGATAGGCTGATCTGAGAACTCAGTCTGAGAGCTTGATCTGATAGGCTGACCTGAGAACTCAGTCTGAGAGCTCGATCTGATAGGCTGATCTGAGAACTCAGTCTGAGAGCAAAAAAGAAAGTGGCTGTCTGACCAGCCACTTTCTTTCTCTAATCTAGATAGATTTGGTTATCTGCTTTTGCTTAGCGCTTGCCGGTGAGAATGCGCTTTCTCATGCGCACCGTCTGCGGTGTTATCTCCACGAGCTCATCGTCGTGAATGTACTCTAAGCATTTTTCTAGATTCATCTCGATTGGTGCTTGCAGAGTGACCAGCACATCGCCTGAGGCGCTGCGCATATTAGTCAGTTTCTTGGTCTTGCAGACATTGATATCGAGATCTTGGGGACGATTGTTTTCGCCTACAATCATGCCGCTGTAGACTCTGGCGCCGGGGGTGATGAAGAAGACCCCGCGGTCTTCGGCACCCTGGATGGCATAGGCAGTAGCGACGCCTTCTTCCCAGGCAATGAGAGCGCCGTTTCTTTGACGGGCAATATCACCGCAGAAAGGTCTGTATTCGATGAAGGCATGGTTCATGACGCCGTTGCCTTTGGTCAATCTCAGGAATTCACTTCTGAATCCAATTAGTCCGCGGGTAGGTACAACGAATTCGAGCAGGGCTTGGTTGCCTTCTACATTCATATTTTGCAGTTCGGCTTTTCTCGGTCCAAGCTCGTTCATTACTGAACCGGTATATTCATCGGGTACATCTATGAATAGTCTTTCGAAAGGTTCGCATTCGACCCCGTCGATTTCTTTCATGATTACTTCCGGTCTCGAAACCTGGAATTCGAAGCCTTCTCTGCGCATGGTTTCGATCAAGATACCGAGGTGCAGTTCGCCACGACCGCTTACAATAAATGTGTCGGTGCTTTGGGTTTCGTTTACGCGCAGGCTGACATTGGTTTCAAGTTCGTGGAAGAGTCTGGCTCTCAGCTGTCTTGATGTGACGAATTTGCCTTCTTGCCCGGCGAAGGGGCTGTCGTTCACAAGAAAAGCCATCTTCATTGTTGGCTCGTCTACTTTGATGCGCGGCAGAGCCTCTGGTGTCTCGCCGTTAGTGATGGTGTCACCAACGTTTGCTTGGGCGAAACCAGCTATGGCAACGATTTCTCCGGCTCTAGCTTCTTCCACTTCCACTCTTTTGAGACCATGGAAAGTGAAGAGCTTGCTGATTTTGCCTTTTACAATGGCGCCGTCTTCCTTGATCAAGCTTACTTGCTCGCCGGCCTTTAGTTTGCCGTTATGTATGCGTCCGATGCCGATACGACCTAGATAGTCCGAATAATCGAGGATGCTTATCTGCATCTGGCAGGCGACTTCGGTGCTGCCATCCGGGGCTGGGCAATGGCTCAAAATTAGATCAAGCAAGGGGCGCAGGTCTTTGCCCTCTTCGGTGGGCTCGTGCATGGCGATGCCTTTGACGCCCGAGGCGAATAGATAGGGAAAGTCGAGCTGTTCAGGGCTGGCGCCCAACTCGACGAAGAGGTCGAATACTTTGTCGACTGCCACGTGGGGATCTATATTAGGTCTGTCAATTTTGTTGATCACCACGATTGGTCTCAGCCCACGCTCAAGCGCTTTGCGCAAGACGAAACGAGTCTGGGGCATGGGACCCTCGCCGCAGTCCACTACCAAAAGGGCGCCGTCCACCATACCGAGAATGCGCTCCACTTCTCCGCCAAAGTCGGCGTGTCCGGGGGTGTCAACAATGTTGACCAGATGGTCTTTGTACTTAACGGCGGTATTCTTGGCCAGAATGGTGATACCACGCTCTCTTTCGAGGTCGTTCGAATCCATTACGCAATCAACGACTTCCTGATTTTCTCTGAAAACGCCGGTCTGTTTTAAGAAACCATCTACCAGTGTGGTTTTGCCATGGTCAACGTGGGCGATGATGGCGATGTTCCGGATATGCTCCAGTTCTTTTACTTTGCCATTGGCGCCTGTATTAGCTTGCTCTGTCATTGGTTCCATTATTGCCGTGCTCATTGTTTGTTTTTCAGACCTGTTTCTATTAGGATTGTTTTTGTGGCATTGCTAGCCTATTTAATCGCTTTCGGGAGTTTTATGACCTTTCAAGCCGTTGTGCTAAGAAGCCATGCTGGCGGTTATCTGGTGAATCTTGTTGATTGCCTGACTGGGAAAATCTTCTTCTGTCAGGCGCGCGGACGCTTGAAAAAAGAGAGAGTGTCCATAGTCGTCGGCGACCGTGTGGAAGTCGAGGAGGTTGATGAGGTAGCTTTGACGGGAGTTATCACCGCCCAGCTGCCACGTCGGAACTTACTCGAAAGACCCACGCTGGCCAACGTCGACCAGGTTGTTATTGTACAGGCCGTCAAGCAGCCCGATTTCTCCCCCCTTTTGTGCGATCGTTATCTAGTACATTTCCAGCTGGCCATGCCGTTTTCGAAGCCTGTAATTTGCTTCAATAAGAGTGATTTAGCCAGCCAAAATGAGCAGCTAGCTTTAAGAAGTATTTATGAACCTCTTGGATACTTTGTCATATTTGTGTCGGCCCGCACCGGTGCAGGCATAGACGACCTGCGCAATCTGCTGTCGGGTAAGATTTCGGTCTTTGCCGGGGCCTCGGGGGTGGGAAAGTCGACGATTCTGAACAACCTTTCACCTGAACTTGAACTTAAGACCGGTGTAATGGAGAACGATTTCGGGGTGGGAAGACATACCACCACCGCCAGTGAACTCTATTGTCTAAACCTAAATAACCAGACCTGGGTGGCTGATACACCGGGTTTCAACCTCTATGATTTTCTGCACCCCGAGCCCAAAGATGTAGCTGACCAGTTTCCCGAAATTGCTGAACAGAAAGATAACTGTCATTTCAAAGATTGTTTGCATACAGTCGAGAAAGGTTGTGCCGTTACAAATATAGATGAGCGTCGCTATCAGAGTTATCTGACTCTTGTGGAAGAGAGCAAACTGGTTCGGCAGGAGGCTCGCAAATCATCAACAAAAGTGGAGAAGTCGGTCAAGACTGTAGGTGGTGATGGGAACGCCGTCAGTATTCCGCGTCTCAATAAACGCTACAGACAGACATCAAGACGAAAGCAGAAACAAGAGAGCTTTATCACCGATCCAGATCTTGCTGATGATCTGACACCGGAATCTTTTTCAGATCTTGATGAAGATTTTGATGAAGATTCTGAATAAGCCCTCTGAGAGTGCCAAGCGTAAGCAAGGCATAAATAAAGAAGGGTTGGATCTTGAGAAAATGAAAGACCATCATGAGCATAAAGAAAGGCCAACTCAAGATGGGAAAAGCTAGTACAAGAGCCAAACTTGGTATAAGCGATTCGGTCTTTAGGTTTTGGCTTGTGCGATAAATTAGTTCTAGGGCAAAGACCAAAAGCACATAGTCTTGCATATGGCAGTGCGGGCTCGATACAAGCATAAGGCAAAGGCTTGAGGCAAAGAGTAGATTGCGCTTTTCTGGGCTGGCTGTTTTTTCACGCTTAAACATAAAGTAGATGAAGATAGCCGTTGCCAGCCAGACGGCAAAGGCGATCTGATGTTCTAGTTTGCCGTCTTGCCCGGTGATGAGAAAGAGTGAACCGCGCAGATTTTGCATCATCTCAGGGGCGACCCCGGTGACTGCATGTCCGGTTTCGCCTTGCAACAGGGCGCTGGGAAAGTCGAGGATATTTTGTATGCCTAAAAGTAAGGTGCAGGCGGTGCCAAGAATGATGGCACCGCTGCTGAAACCGGCTAGAAACTTAAGGCGCCCAAGCGCTAGTCCGACAGCCATTATGGCTGGCAGATACTGCAACTTCAATATAACCAGACTGGCGCTTATCCCGGCAATAAAGTAGCGTCCGCCTGCCAACCAATGCCAGAACAAAAGCATGTCGGGCAAAAGAAAAAGCGAGGTTTGACCAAGTTTAAAGCTCATCCAATATGGGAAGGAGGCGAAAGTGGCAATCGGTATTGAGATTTTGGTCTTGAGATTTTGATAGTGGGGTAGGACCGTTTTGACCAAGATAAGCAGGATGGCAAGCGCGGTGCCGAAGCACCAGACAAGCCAGGCATGAGGCATTGAAAATAGAGAAAGGGGGAGAAAAAGCAGGTACATGACTGGAGCGTATTGATTGTAAAACGGACTTTCTGGTTTTACCGGCGCAATCAATTGGTTCTGCAGTCGAGCTTGCACTTCAGCATCATAGATGCGGGGCAGTGCTTCCGGCGAGCCGCTTAGTTTAATTTGCAAGCATTGCTGAGCCAGTCGGGCAGCGGCATAAGAATTGATAAAGTCGCTTACATAGGGCTTGCCTTCAATAATCTGGGCGAACATCTCGCCTTTGCCATAGACCTTGCCTAAATAGGCATAGCCCTGCATTCCCCAGAAAAAGAGCAGCGAAATATAGACAAGCCAGAGTCGGGTGCGATTTTTGGGGTTGCTAAAGAGCTTGGCAAAACTCATAAGATTGGCGACTGATTAAGCAAATTAGCTGCAGGTTTACCCTGTGCCGCCATGATAACAGCATCTACAGCCAATCGGGCCATAGCCAGCCTTGTCTCTGCCGTGGCTGACCCTATATGTGGTGCCAAGACGACATTGTCGAGTTTTATCAAAGCCTCTGGAACATTCGGTTCATAAGAAAAAACATCGAGACCTGCCACTATCCGTTTTTCCACTAGGGCTTTCACTAGGGCTGCTTCATCTACAACTTTTCCCCTTGATGTATTGACCAAAATCGCCTGGTCTTTCATCAGTGCTATTTGTTCAGCCCCGATAAGACCGGCTGTGTCTTTATTGAGCGGGCAATTTAAGCTGATGAAATGACTTTCGCGCATTAGTGTATTGAGGCTGACGCGGCAGGCGCCGTATTTCTCTTGCAACTCTAAGTCTTTCTCATCGCTCTTGAAAGAATCACTATAGTCTGAGCGCGTATAGATAATGCGCATGTCGAAAGCCTGCGCGCGTCTGGCTACTTCTTTGCCGATGCGTCCCATCCCGACTATGCCGAAGGTCTTGCCGCAAGTTTCATGTCCGAGCATTAGTTCGTTCTCAAAACCATTCCAGAGACCGGCTCGCACGTATTTGTCGGCTTCTACTATGCGTCTGGCGCAGGCAAGAAAGAGCGAGAAGGTCAGGTCGGCTGTCGCTTTGTCGAGCACTCCTGGTGTATTCGCCACCAAGATTCCCTGCTCTTTGCAATATTCAAAGTCAATATTGTCAAAGCCTACGGCGCGCTGGGCGATCATCTTTACTTTGCCGCCTGCCAGGGTTTGACGATCAAGCCTATCTTGCGGTTCAGAAAGAATGACATCAAAAGCGGCCGCCAGCTCTTGCATCTTATTTAGGGGCAAAGGCTGGGTGCGGTCAATTACTTCTACCTTGACAAATTGTCCGAGCTTGTTTAGCAAGTCTCCAGGCAATTTGCCCAGGCTGACGGCGCTATGAAATATTGGCTGCATAGAGTGTCTGATTCTCATAGAGTGTGCCGACCAGATTTTCTATTTCTTTGGCTATACGCTCATTGTCAAAGCCCGGCTTATACTTAGCCACCAATTTGGCAACTTTGGGAGCGGCGGCAAGGCACTGTCTGTGGTGTAGAAAAGCGAGCCTAATTCTCCTGGCCAAAATATCGACCAAACATTCTGCCAGTTCGTTTTCCACCACGAAGGCTACTTCGGCCATTATCGGTGGAAAGTCGGGACAAATGCGCTCAACCAAGGCCGGCTGCTCTTCTACAATCTGGAGAATCTTGAGAGCGTCTTTGCCATAAGTGGCAATAATGTGTTCTATAGAAGCTGGGTCTAAGGCTAGCTTTCTTGCCTGGCTCAAAACTTTTGCCGAGCTGGTTAGATAATCGTTCTTATCTTCCCAGCCACCAAGCATGATACTGCCGGTTTTTGATGGCAAGGCTGCCACATCGGCTTGCCTAGCCTTGAGTTTATCCAGCACCATGTCGGTGAGGTGAATGGCAAGCATGCGGTAATTGGTCAGTTTGCCGCCGATAAGCCCGATTATGCCCATAGGACCTGTGAACAATAGGTGCTCTCTGGAAATATTTTTGGTTTCTTCGCCTTCCGCTAGTACTAGCGGTCTGAGCCCTGCCCAGGAGGCGATTACATCTCGTCTTTCAACCGGGCGTTTGCCCTGTGAGCCGTACGAATTCAAGACTGAAATCAGATAGTTTATCTCTTCTTCGGTGGGCTTGGGATTTTCCAGGGGGCCTTCGTAGGCTAGATCGGTGGTGCCTACCATCAATGTTTTCTGCCAGGGGACGACAAAGACATAACGTCCGTCATCGGTGGGCAAAAATAAGGCGGTACTGGTTTCAAAACAAGAGAGGGGCAGCATTATATGGGTGCCTTTGGCCGGCGCTACTTTGTCTTTCCAGTCGCTTTTAATTTGTCTTAGCAAGCGGTCGGTCCAGACCCCTGCCGCATTGACACAGGCTTTGCCCTTGATTCTTATCTCTTCGCCGCTGATTCTGTCTTTACAGATTACAGCGGCGATATGCTCTTCCGTACCTTCAAAGTTCACTGCTTCCATATAGTTCAAGCAATGAGCGCCAAATTTGTCGGCTGACTTCAATACTTCCATGACGATGCGCGAATCGTCTGTAATGCAGTCGTGAAAGCGCAGCGCCCCTTGCACGCCATCGGGTGAAAGAGAGGGAACGGCGCTCAAGGTCGCCTTTCTTGAGAGTCTTTCATGCCGTCTTACACCGGCGGCATTGATTGAAAGTATGTCGTAAAGAGTGAGGCCGATATCAGCCTTTAAACCAAAAAATGTCTTGCCTTTTCTCACCGGCAAGACAAAGCTGAAATCTCTCACCATGTGCGGTGCCAGTTGTTCTAGAAGACCTCTTTCTTGGCAGAGCTCTCGGGTCAATCTAAATTGCAATTGCTCGAGATAGCGCAGACCGCCGTGGATAAGTTTGGTGGTGCGGCTACTGGTCCCAGAGGCAAAATCGTCCTTTTCGACAAGGGCCACCGATAAGCCGCGAGAGGCGGCGTCCTGGGCTACTCCAGCCCCTACGACACCGCCTCCCACAATAATCAGGTCAAATTCCTTGGTTCTAAATGCTTCGAGAATTTGACTGCGTTTTTGCATGGCTTATCTTAATTTATCCTTCAGGAGTCCCATTCCTAGACCGAGTGCTGCACCCACCGCCGCTCCTTTAGCTACGTTTTTGGTCTGACCTCTACCTTTTGAGGCCGACCAGGTGAGACCTGCTGCAGTAATGGTGCCGTTGGCGACATCCTTTACAACCGGGTGCTTACTCATAATTTTACTAGAATTTACCAGTCCCACGGTGGCTCCTGTTCCTGCCCCAATAGCGGCCCCACGCACCAGTCCTTTTCCCGAGACCAGTCCACTGACGGCTCCTGCGGCAGTTCCCACTCCGGCACCAATGGTTGCCTGCCTGACTTTCTCGTGGTTTTGGAAGAAAGTTTTTACCTTACTTTGGCTGGTGCCTTTGCTCACTCCAGCCTGCAATGTGTCTGCCAGGGCAGGGGTCAGGGCGGCTGCCTGCATGGTGATTGCGGTAAGGGCTATCGATGCGACTTGGCGAAGGTTACTCATTTCTTTGCTCCGATTTCTAGTTCTAGCTGAAATACACATAAAACCTGCTCTTCTATCTAGTAGAGGCTACCATTAAAATTCGTTTTTGCACACCACCCATGATGTCACTGCAGCCCCTACAGGATTTTAGTAGTCGGCGGAAGCCGCCAATTTGTTCCTTCTTGAGGATATTTTCGCAGAAAAGTTTTGATTAAATCTTGGCGGGACGTTCTCCGTCTGCCAATGTTCCGCCCGGAAAACCTTTGTGAGCCGAATTTTACTATCTCTTCGAAACCTTATTTTTTGCCCATATGTCTTCAATTTTGGTTGAATTTACAGGTAAAAAAACGCTCGATTGGCTATCCTTATCGGTTATCCCTTGCCTTTCGTGAGTGCACAAGTATGAGTACCGTCGAATCGCAGCGGGACGGTTTTTGGATCTGCATTTCTTAGAGACTGTCTAGATGTTTTTTCCAAAGCCGGCATCCTACATTTCCGAGTTGTCCCAATCTTTTGAGTTGAGTAGATGAGAAAAACAGTATTTCTGGCATGCACGCTAACTCTGACTACATCGGTCTCGAGCTTTAGTCCCGTATTCGCTTCCGATGCAGCTTCTAATTCGAAAGGTAATAGTGCCGCGAGCTCTGCGCCTCTGCCTGTGCCCAAAGTGACAGACAAGTCCATAGCTTCTGAGGCTCTTATTAAGGAGCTTCGTAAGATGACTGAGCTGGAGCAGACCCCTCAGGATCTAGAGCGAGTCAAGAAACTGGAAAAAGAAGGGCAGAAGTTTTATGACCAAAAGCTTTTCGGGCAGGCTCTTAGTGTCTGGCAAGAGGGCTATGGTCTGGCCATGGACATGAAGTACGCAGAGGGTCAAGGGCGTGCTCTCACCAATATGGCTAAGATATATGTTGATCAGGGGCAGTGGATCAAGGCTAAGCACCTGGGCGAGAATGCCCTGGAAGTCTTAGGTACTGCCGGTAATGAAGTAGCTCTGGCGCAGGCGAGAGTTGTCTTAGCCCAAGCCTACTTTGGTCTTGATAACCCGGTTTGGGCGCTTCAGCAGCTAGACCAGGCGCTGCGCGCTCTCAATAACGGGCAGCTGGCGGATGCCGAAGAGGGGTCGCGCATTATGTATCTTTGCGCCAGTCTGGCCATCAAGTTCGGCAAGGCTAAAGATGCGGTCAAATTCTTCCAGCAGGGAGCTGAGTATAGCTACCAGAAAGGCGATATAGCCAAAGCTGTGCAAGTAAGAGCAGCCGTGGTCAACTCCTTGATCGATCTTGGATGGTTCGTGGCTGCTCTCGAAGAAGCCAATAAACTTCTTTCGGTTGCTAAATCTTCCCCGAAAGATTCAAATGTCTTTCAGGTGACTGCTTATCAGGCTATTGGTAATGCTCAGTATTCTGCTTGCGAATACGCCGCTGCTCGCAGTTCTTTCGAAACGGCTCTGGCGATGATGTCGAAATTGGATTCGAAGCAAGTCAACGAAATTGCCCGAGCCAATATTGAAGAAGGTTATGGCTTTGTCTTATCGGCTTGCGGAGATTATGATCTGGCTCGCACAATGCTTCTAAAAGCTGTGTCGGTGCTCAAAGCCAAGAACGAAACTCTCGCCGTCGCCCAAATTTACAATGCTCTGGGTGTGGTTGAGCTAAATGATGGACAAACCGGTAAAGCCATTACCTACTTTCAGCAGGCTTTAGACTATCACGCTGTCATCACACCCAAATCACCCAGGCTGAATGCCATCACAATGGCCAACCTTGGTTGTGCCGAGGGGCGTGCCGGCTCTTTCCGTGATGCCAAAAACCATCTTACCGGCGCCATCAATGCCATGGGTAAGCAGGTTGATAAGCAGGCCAAAGCCAAGATTTTGCAGGCGCTCTCTGAAATTTCCTTGAAAGCTTCAGATCTAACCAATGCTGAGTCTTATGCCAAGCAAGCGATTGAGATTTCTACAAAAATCAATGATGACTCCAACCTTTGGCGCGCCTACACCATGCTCTCCAAGCTGCAAGGAATCAAGGGTGAAGTGGAGCCCGCCAAAGAGTCAATCAATAGTGCCCTTTCTTATTTCAGATCACCCCAGGCCGGTGACTTCGTTTCGGCTGAGTCGGTTTCGTATCCAACCTCACGCGAAGACATGGCTGCTCTCTTGGTGCAGCAGCTAGCTGCCCAAGGTTTGACCGAGCCGGCTTTGGTCACAGCTGAGCAAATTAAGGAAGAGAATTTCATTAGTGAATGGAATCGTAAAGGTGCACAGGTCAAACCTGAAGACCGAGATGTGTATATAGAACTGGCTACGCAGCGGGCGCGCTTGCATGCGGCGGAGGCGGCATCGACTCCCGACCAGGTCACCAAAGAATGGAAGAGCTGGATGGAAAGATTCGGTGGTTTGGTCAAAACTAACCGAGCTCTGGCTCGGCTGATAGCGCCTGTCCCCACTCATGCCCAAGATATTACGGCTGCCGTCGAGAAGAATAACGCAGTTGCTATCGACTATCTGGTTGGTCCCGACTTTACAATGGCTTTCACCATCGAGCCGGGCGGACGCATGACCTCTTCGTCTTTGCCGGTAGGCAGGGCCAGGCTGAAGAGTCAAATCACTTCGCTCTTGACCGCAGCCGCCGGTCAGTCGACCTCTGATACCACTGGTAGTGACCCAGAGCGTGCTGTTCTCAAATCACTTTACGGCGAGCTCTTGCCTGCTGCAATCAGGCAGTTTCTGCCTCGCAATGCCGAGCAAATGTTGGTGGTGATTCCAGACGGACCGCTTTACAACCTGCCTTTTGCTGCCCTAATTGACGATCAAGGTAAGTTTCTGGTCGAAAGACATTTGCTCACCATGGTCTCATCTGCCGCTGTCTTGCTTGATAGTCAGCCGCGCATCGCCGAAGACCTTTCCATAGTAGTGGCTAGAGCAGGCAATGCTCAAGCCTCTGAGAAAGCTGAGACTGAACAGATCGCCAGCGCCGTGGGCACCGATCGTGTCACCACCCTATCCGGCAAAGACGCTGCTTTAGGTAATCTGGAAGAGCAAGCCCGCGGTAAATCGGTGGTCCACTTCTCTTCTAAGTTGCCTCTCTTGGAAGCAAATCCATTGCGTTCGGTACTGCCAATTCTCTCTGATGGCGTTGATGGTCAGAGTGTTAAGGTAACTGCAGATCAACTTTGCGGTACCAAGATGGCTAGTGATTTGATTGTTTGGTCTGCTTCTTCGGTCAACTCTAAAGATGTAAGAGGTAATGCAGTCAAGGTATTCAGCCGCGGGCTCAGCTATGCCGGTGCTAGAAATGTCTTGATGAGTCTCTGGACTCAGCCCGAGAGTAATCGTATTGATGAGATTGTCAACTTCTATAAGAGCAAGCAATCTGGTCTGGGTTCGGCTCAGAGTCTGCGTAAAGCGCAGCTGGCAGCTCTCTCTCGTGATCGCTCACCCCGCACTTGGGCAGCCTTCCAGTTGCTTGGACCGGGCAACTAACAGACCTAACAAACTAAGCTAAGTTTAGCTAAGCTAAGCAGAAAGGGGCGCTCACTGAGCGCCCCTTTCAATTTCTTTGTCTACCCTTACTCAGTAGTCTTAGTAGGGGTTTGCTGGTGCTGTCCCGGCAATGCTGACCGGTTGATCTAGTTGTATCTGCATTGCTGTTCCAGCTTGAACATTGACGTCGGCGCCTTTGCGCAAGATCAAGCTCTGGGCAACACCGACACCGGCTCCGATAGCGGTTCCCGACCAAGCGCCTTTGCCGACGCCTCTGCCACCACCGGCAATGGCGCCTACTGCGGTACCGAGGGCGGCGCCCGTACCGGCACCAATGGCGCCTCTCACACCGGCTTGTACGACTTTGCCTTTCCAGGTCTCGCCCTTGACTGTCTCTTCTTGGGCTCCGCCGGCATATTTGCCGATACCGCCCACGAGGTGAGCCGAAATGGGAGTTTCGACGCCGTCAGGTGTGCGCAGTTTGTTGAACTTGATGCCAAGGCTGCCGGAGCGTCCAAGCATCTTGCCCGATTCGGCATCGGTGATTGTACCTATTACCACTGAACCGGTTGGGATCATCGAATCGCCGAGCATTACTGTCTGGCTGACTGCGGCTTGCACCACGTCACCAGCTTTGGCCACTTGGGTGGAGATACCTGAAGATAGAGTGATTGGCAGCACTAGACCGGCAGGAGCATAGGTGATGCGCCCTTGTCTGTAGCCAGTGCTGGGTTGGTTATAACCACCTTGGCCATAGGGCTGACCGCCATAAGGCTGACCACCACCATAAGGCTGGGTGCTGAAGCTGGGTTGTCCGTAAGGCTGTGGTTGAGGCTGATAGGCTTGTTGTTGCGGCGGCATGGTATTGGGCTGTGTGGGAGCCGGGCTATTGAATGCAGCCGGAGCGGAAGAGTCATATTCTCCCGAAAGTTGAGAGACATAGCTCTGTACACTTGTTTGATCTCTGAGAGCAGTGCGCAAGGAGTCAGCCCACTTGGTGGCGAGAACTGCAGGGGTTGTATTCTGGGCTTTGGCAGTGGTACTGTCGACGGTGACTACCTGGTAGCCGCCCAGGGTGAGTACCGGCAGTCCTTTTACATAGGTGATCTTGACTGCTGCCGGAGTGCGATCTTTGCTTGCCACCAAGGCATTGTCTAAATTGGTCTGAATGGTTTCAGCACGTTTCTCTGCAGTCAATCCACCAGAACCGCTTACGGTAAAGAGACCTTGACCGGCGAATCTGATTTCATTGTCGGCAGCCATAGCAGAAAGAGGCAGTGAGGCAGTGGCTAATTGGCTGATTACAAAACCGGCCAGCACAGATTTTCTGATTGATTTTGCGATCGAAAGCTTAGTGTCAGTGAGTTTTGCGTTCATTATTATTTACCGTTGTATATGGTGTAAGGGTTATTGGAGAAATTGCTGAAGTTGGCGCCATCCATGGCTCTATGCAGTTAATAGACTGCAAAAGTTTAGCAAGGTTCCCGCTATAATGTAAGGTTAGCTTTCCGTAACAAAGGCGCTCTAATTGTGATACTTGAGAACTCGTCGGGCGCTCTCTTTGCCGATGATATCTTCAAAAATAGAAATGTTTTTCTAAGTGGTGCTTCGCGCGGTATCGGGCGAGCGGTGGCGCTTGCTTTTGCAAGATACGGCGCCAATCTTTATCTTGTGGCAAAAGATGCTGAAAGACTGAAGAAATTTAGCGAAGAAATTGCATCTATATATACACTGGGTGGTACGTCTAGGGTAATTCGCTATCGGGCTTGTGATTTTGCGCAGCTTGAAGACGTAGAAGCGATGCTGGAAGAAGCAAAGCAAGAGATGCCTTTCCATATCGTGGTCAATAATGCCGGCATATATCAAACCGAAGCCTTAGCTGGTCACAGTCTAACGTCATGGCGGCGTTTGTTTGATATCAATCTCAATGCTGCCATGCTTATCATGTCGCATTTATTGCCCTCTATGATAGAAAGAAAAGCTGGGCGCATCATCAATATTTCGTCTATTTCAGGCAGTAAAGCCGAGGCCTGGGGCTCGGCCTATAGTGCCGCCAAATTCGCTTTGAATGGGCTTACCCAGGCTGCCGCCTTAGAAAATGCCCGTTTCGGCATTACTATTAATGCTGTCTGTCCTGGCTGGGTATTGACAGACCTTGCGCAAGAGCAGATAGGCAGCGGCGAGTGGCAAGCCTTAAACGGCTTACCTGCCGACCAATCTATGGAACTGACCCGTCTTTCGGTGCCTCAAGAAAGATTTCTCAGCGCCGATGAAATAGCCTCAACTGTTTTGTTTCTGGCCAGCGATCAGGCGCAGGGAATCACAGGACAGGCTATAAATATATGTGGAGGTCTTTCACTATGAATTCTCAACTCTTAAGCCGCGCTCTGCATGTAAACGATTGGCATATTAAAGATATCGAGGGGCTGCATCTGGCTCATTCTCCCCTTCTCAGCTCTGAAAAAGACCTTATTCATGCCTTTACCACCCGAATTGGCGGCAGTTGTCCAGAGCCTTATGATAGTTTCAATCTGGGGCGCAGCGTCGGTGATGAAGCGGTGAAGAAAGCAGCGCTACTCAACCGTGAGAAGCTTTGCCAGACTCTTGGTCTCACCCATGACCGACTACATGTGCCAGGGCAGGTGCATTCGGGTAATGTTGTCCATGTCGGGGCTGAGAGTGCGGTGCATCCAGGCTCACAAGCTCTGAGCGGCGTCGATGGACTGACTACTGCCGATCGTGGACTGCCTCTCTTGCTCCATTTTGCCGACTGCGTGCCGGTCATGGTATACGAGCGGCGTCGGCGCTTGCTTTCTATTGTCCATGCCGGTTGGCGGGGCACTGCCGAAGCGATTGCCGCCCAGGCAGTAAAGCGAATGGTGGAAATGGGCGGTGAGCCGAAGTATATGCTGGCTGCAGTTGGTCCAGCCATTGGCACTTGTTGTTATCCGACCGGTGAAGATGTGGCTGTTCGGCTTATGTCCACGGTTTGCTCAGACCAAACTCATTCTCAGGCAGAGTCTGCCGCCTTGGTCCAAGCCCTTGTGCTTCGCCGGGAAGACGGTCAACCCCGTCCTAATCTCAAAGCCATAAACGCTTTACAGCTTCTCCAGCAGGGGGTGGGTGAGGTCGACGTCACTTCCTTTTGTACCAGTTGTAAACCGGAGCTTTTCTTCTCACATAGGCAATCGGGCGGCGTTACCGGTCGGCAAGGGGCAATAGCCTGCCTGGTCTAGGCAAAGTTCGGCACTGAGCCCGAAATGGCCGCTCCTGCTATCCTTATATGGTATGCGCCATCGAAATGCAGTATTGTCGACAGGTAAGTCCGCCCCAATCTTGAGGCGGGGGCTTGTTGCCGCCCTTTCCATTAGTATTGCCTCGGCTAATTTTGCTTCGGCCGCTTTCGCGCAAGCAGCGCCGCCGCCCCCCGAACCATCATTTTTTAAGAGTACGGCTAACCCCAATAGAATAGAAAGACCGGCTGCCAACCCATCCAATTCGGCAAGCAGTCCTCCCTTGCCTGCTCCCACCCGCATTAGTCGACCACTTACCGGCGCCAATGGTGTTGCACCTTATGGACAAGCCAGTCCTGCAACCAATACCGGACATAATAATAATGGTCATAACCACGCGATGGCAGCGCCTGCCGCCTCAAATACAGGCACTACTGGTGGTATCGCCACTCCTGGTTCCAGCCCTACATCTGCCGATACAAGTTTACTCAATTCCGGCGTACTCAAACCCGGTGTGCCCCAAATAGATACTTTGCCTGCCGCCACAACTTCGCCTAATACTAATAGCAATAACAACAGCAGCAACAATCCCTACAGCGCGGGCGCTGCCAGACCGGCGCCTCCCTATCCAAACAATGGTGTTGATCAGTATCCTACCATCGGTCGCCTCGAAGAAGTGACACTAGGGCGCACCAATAGTGGTGCACCAATCGGCGAAAGATTGTCGATTTTAGAGCAGGTAGTCTTCAAAAAAGATTTCAGAGAAGATACGCTTTTTGATCGTACCGAAAGACTTAAAAAGACTATCTTAGGTGGTATGGAGCCGGAGCGGGCCTCAGAGCCGCTTCCCTCTCTTGATGATTTGGGGGCAAGCCCCGGTGGTCTGCCGCTTGAGACTGTTAAGGAAGCGCATTATCTTGATGAAATTGCCGGCAAGCGAGAGAACCTTGAGCCGAGTACACCCGATCAGGTAGGGCGTTTTGCTATCGAGATAGTCAATGCTGAAAGGGCTAATTATGGACTTTCGCCTTTGACTCCAGATAATCTGGCGGAAAAGCTTGCTACTACCCACGGTGCATATTTGGCATCGCGCGGCCAGGTTTCACACTTCGATGAGTCTGGGCTTGGACCAGATAGGCGTTACACTCTTGTCGAAGGGACGGACGCGCTTACTGAAAGTATTGCCTCGGTCAAGTGCACAGATGTTGGTGCCGTCAAGCCTTGCAAGGCTGCTGCTGCCAGATTGCTCAAGGTCTTTTTGAGCAGGCAGGACGACCGTGATTCTATACTCTCGCCTGACTCCACCCATATCGGTTTTTCAGTTAATTCTCTGGGCTCAAGCGGTCGCTTTGTCGCTGTCTGCAATGTGGTCAGCCGTCACGCTCTGATGGGACCTTTGCCTTTTCAGGTTGGGCAGGGTGAAAAAGTGGAAGTTAAAGGGGTGATGAATAGTCCCTATGTTTTCGATAGAGTGACCTTGGCATGGGAAGCCAATCAAAGCGGTGCGGCTCCAGCCGGTGACGATGGCGAAGAAGCTTTGCCTTACTTCCCTCCGCTTGATTATGTTGCTTATTCTGCTCGCTCGGAGCATGACTACAGCAAGGCTGTCACCGCCATCAAAATTGGTGGCATGGTAGCCGCCGTGGCTGGTGGCATGTTCTTTCCGCCAATCGCTCTGGCCGCGCCCTTGATTGCAGTAGCTGGTTCTCCCGGCGAGCCTCGTCCGGTTTCGGACATCCCGGTGAAGGGCGGGGTTAAGTTAGATGGAGCAGCTTTCAATGTCAAACTGCCCCTCAATAATGAAAATAAAGAGGGTCTATATTATGTGACTGTTTGGGGAACACTGGGCAAGGGGCAGAAGTCTATACCAATTAGTCGCCGAGTTATTTTGGTGGCGGGCAAGCCGGATGGTAAGTCTGAAGGTAAGTCTGAAGGCAATTCAGAAGGTAAGCTCTCTAAAGAAAATGCTGAGCAAGCCAAGAAAGATGCTGAGCTTGCCAAACTAGAGGCTGATCGGGCAAAGAAAGAAGCCGAGAGCAAAAAGAAAGCGGCTGAGGAAGCTAGAAAGCAAGAAGAGAAGCGCCTAAAAGAAGAGAAGAAAAAGAAGAAAGCTAAAGAAGAGAGCGAAGCTAAAGCTTCCGGCGATGCTAAAGAAGAAGGCAAAGATGAAAAAGCCGAGGAAAAGAAAGATGACTGAATTCGCCCGCCAAAGGACGTTCGCTCTGTCGGCGCTGAGTTTAGCCCTTGCTTCTTTCGCCTTTCAACCAGCTTGGGCGCAAGCGGGAGACTATGTACCGATGATGGTGCCGGTTCCCTCTGGTGCTTCTAGTAGTCCTTCTAATAATCCCTATTTGCAGGGCGGCACCGGCAGTACTACATTACAGACTGGCACCGGTAGCACTACATTACAAACTGGCACCGGCAGTACTACATTACAGGTAAATACAGACAGCACGACGCTCCAGACCGGCGTAGAAAGACAGGGGGGACCGGTTCATGTCCTCTTTATCGTTGATGCCTCGCGCAGTATGCTTGAAGGTCTTGGTGGCGGTACACAAAAGATTGATGCGGCTAAGCAGGTTCTGCAAAATGCTATTGCCCGCATTCCTCCTGATGTCAACTTTGGTTTGCGTGTTTTTGGTCATGGCTATCAGGGCGCCGGTAGCCGCGGTAGTTTATTCGGCGGGGGCTTTGCCTCCCTCGGCAATGAATGTCGTAATTCAGCTTTGCTTGTGCCGATTGGTACAGGCAACCGCCGCACCATCATCGAAAAGGTTAGACAAATAAGACCTTATGGCATGACCCCTCTGGCTTATTCAATCGAGATGGCTGCGGCAAGCGACTTTAGGGGGCTAACCGGCAATAAGACGATCATTCTCATTTCTGATGGACAAGATACCTGTGGTGGCAATCCTTGCGAAGTGATTAGACAGTTACCCAAGTATGGAATCAAGATCAAAGTAGACGTGGTTGGGCTCAACTTGAGAGGCGATCCGGTTTCGCGCAATCAACTCAATTGCATCGCCAATGAGTCGGGGGGCAAATATTATGATGCCGACACAGCCGCCAAACTTATCGAGAGTGTCTCTGCTTCGGTAAGTAAGGCAATCGAAGGGCGTGTAATCATTAGACCGAGTGACTCCACAGCGCCTGCTTTGCAGAATATTCTCACGCCGCCCGAACTTGTGCCGATTGAGCCGCAACAAGAGCTGCGTCCAAATGCCCAAGACGAGTTAAAGCAAAACGAGACTAAATAGGCAGCGCCGCAATAGTCCCGTTTGTTGAGTTTCGAGTTTCGCTTTATTTGACTGCTACTTCAGCCGGTTTGCTTTCGTAGGTCATGGTCATGTGGCCGCGAGCTTCTTTAGCCATTTTGTCAGCCAAGGGAGCTGAATATTTACTCAGCATAAGCGGGTAAATACCAAGCGCCAAGATTGAGAAAGATAGGCTGTATGCAACCACACGTTCGGTGAGGGTGGCATCAGAGAGATGACCTTTCCATTTTTCCAGTTCGCTGCCGTAGAAGAGACGCTTCAAGAGCCAGAGCATATAGCCGGCGGTGAGAATAACGCCAAGACCGGCAAAGATTATCCAGCCTTGCACCATTCCGCCTTTGTCGGCTAGCTGTGCCATGGGCGAGGTGAAGGAGCCATAGAATACAGCCGCCTCGGCTACAAAGCCGGATAGACCAGGCAGACCAAGGTTAGCCATGGTGCCCAGCATCCAGAAGTAGAAGAGGGTCGGCATTTGCTTGGCTAGCCCACCGCCAATTTCACCAATTTGTCTGGTGTGGGTGCGTTCGTAGACTGTACCCACCAAGAAGAAGAGCAGGGCTGAAATAACGCCGTGCGAGATCATTTGGAAGATGGCACCATTAAGAGCTGCTGACGATAGTGAAGCTACTCCCAACAAAACGAAGCCCATGTGGCTGACCGAAGACAGGGCGATAACACGCTTCATGTCTTGTTGAATGAGACAAGCCATTGCCGCCCAAACAATGTTGAAGGCGCCGAGAGCCATAATTTGCGGACCATAGTCGACAAAGAAATAGGGGAAGAAGCCCAAACAAATTCTCACTAGACCATAGGAGCCCATTTTCAAGAGCAGTCCAGCCAAAAGCATAGAGATGGGAGTGGGGGCTTCGACGTGGGCGTCGGGCAACCAGGTGTGTACAGGGAATGAAGGAAGCTTGATGATGAAGGCCAGGAAGAAACCCAGACAAGCCAAACACTGAATATCTTTGGGGAGAAGCTGCGGTAGTTTAGCCAGTTCAACCATGTCGAAGGTGGCCATTCCGCCCGAGCCTACGCCCATCTGGCTATACATATAGACCAAGCCAGCCAGCATCAAGACGCCGCCGAAGAAAGTATAAATAAGAAACTTGAGCGCGGCGTAGGAACGACGCGGACCACCCCAGATGGCGATCAAGAAATACATCGGGATCAGTTCCAATTCATACAAGATGAAGAACTGTAAGAGGTCAAGAGAAAGGAAGACGCCCTGAACAGAGAATATGAGCAGCATGAGCATGCTGTAGTAAAGTCTGGGGCGATTGTCACCAATACTGGTGCTGGCCAGTACCGACATAAGTGTAATAAAACCGGTCAAGACCACCAGTGAAAGACTCATGCCGTCAACGCCGACGTAGTATTGCACTGGGAAGGGTTGAGTGAACCAGGGCAGTCTCTCGACAAATTGGAACTGCGAAGCAGAATCGAGTTTAAACATAGTCAAGAGCCATACCGACATGGCACACATTGCACTTGAAAACGCTATGGCCATTTTTCGAGCGCTTGACTCCGGCCCGCAAGCTATGGCAAGCATGCCAATCAGCGGAATTAAGAACAGCGCTGTCAAAAGGTGTTGTGGTTCGTTCACAGCCGACTCCTGAGGATCCTGAAATTATTCGGAGACAGTATAAATGGAATGTTGGTACAGCTGCTCACTATTGAATAGAAAAACTTTTTAGTCTCTACAGAGCGTGACGAAAGGTACTGAGAGAGTCGTCATGATTGTATAGTTTTACAATCTAGGCTGTAAGCCGATCTAGTCAAGAGCAAGCTGCTCTAAACAGATTCACAAAACAGGCGCATCAGATATCTAGTGGGTAACAACAATCCGGAGAAGAAATGCTTCCACTTTCCCCAGATCAGCTCAAATGGTTTGTCGAGCATGCAGGACTAATCGTCGCAGCTCCATTCTTAGCGGGCTTCCTTATTATTATGGGTTTGAGAGCTTCCAAGACTTTGTCGATGGTTGTTTCGATAAGTGCCGTGCTCTACGGTCTATTCCACGCCATCGCCATATTTCAGGCTCTCGCCACCGGCAGCTACGGGGCGCCTTTCTTCCAACAAAATATCGATTGGTATGTCTCTGATGCCTTCACTTTATCGGTGGGAGTGCTGGTTGACAACCTCTGCTCTTTGATGCTCATCGTTGTTACCGGAATTAGTTTGTTGGTGCAAATCTACACCCACGGCTATATGCGCGAAGACCCCGGCTATTCTAGGTTCTACGCTTATCTTTCTCTTTTCACCGGTTCGATGCTCGGCTTGGTCGTCTCCACCAACCTCTTTCAGATGTATGGTTTCTGGGAGCTCGTCGGTGTTTGCTCTTATTTCCTTATTGGTTTCTGGTGGTACAAAGAATCGGCTGCCAAAGCCTGTATGAAAGCCTTTGTAGTCAACCGTATTGGCGACTTCGGCTTCCTTATCGGTATCTTGATGTTCTTCCTGGCTACCAAAGATTTCTGGCAAGGTTCAGTGGTTCTTGGTTTTATCGGTGAGAACGGCACCAATTTGTCCGGTGTCATCCACAGAGCTGTCGATGCCGGCTTCCTCAGTGAAGGATCTCTATTCCTTATATCTTGTCTTATCCTCATGGGGCCGATGGCTAAGTCGGCGCAGTTCCCCTTGCACGTTTGGTTGCCGGATGCCATGGAAGGTCCCACACCTATCTCGGCTCTTATCCACGCTGCCACAATGGTTGCCGCCGGTGTATACCTGGTAGCCCGTGCCTATCCGCTCTGGCTTACACCGGACGGGCATATGGGGCAAGCACTGCATGTGGTGGCAATCGTCGGCGCCATCACCGCCTTCATGGCAGCCACTATTGCCATGAGTCAGTACGATATCAAGAGAGTGCTCGCCTGGTCCACTTGCTCGCAGCTTGGCTATATGTTTGTCGGTCTTGGTTGTGGCGCTTTCACCGGTGGTATCTTCCACCTCTTCAACCACGCCTTCTTCAAAGCCATGCTCTTCCTTTGCAGCGGAGCCGTCATTCACGGTTTGCATGGTGAGCAAGACATCAGACAGATGGGTGGTCTCAATAAGTCGATGCCTATCACCCATTTCTGTTTCTTGATCGGTACTCTGGCTATTTCCGGTTTCCCTATCTTCAGCGGTTTCTTTTCAAAAGACGAAATCATTTCAGCCGCCATGCACAGTCACCCGGTCATCGGTTGGCTGATGATGGCTACAGCCGGTATGACGGCTTTCTATATGTTCCGTCTTTACTTCATGACATTTACCGGCGCTTACCGTGGCAACGCTCATCCCCATGAGTCGCCCGCTTCCATGACCTGGCCTCTCTTGGTTTTGGCAGTGCCCTCGATGCTCACTGGTTATCTTGGCTTCAACACAGCTAACTTGCAGGCTGCCTTTGCCGGCGCTTCCGCTGAGCATGGTCTGCCCAATCACTTTGCCGCTTTCGTCTACGGACCTATGGGTCCTCATTTTGAAGGTTGCAATCTGCCCTTGATGGGCACTTCCATCGCTGTAGCTGCAGTTGGTATCTTCCTGGCTTTCGCCATGTATCAAACCAAGACCCTGCACTTCAACAAAACTTTTGCCGAGTCGAAAGAAGGCTTCGCCCACTTGCTTTACAACTTCTCTTTCAACAAGTGGTACATGGACAACCTTTACTTCGGACTGGTCGACCGTGTTTTCTTGCCTTCCTTCAAAGGACTTTGGACAAGAGTGGACGGCAAATTGGTGGAAGGCGTGGTCAATGGCGCCGGCATGGGCACCATGTGCATGGGTGAAGTGCTGAAATATCTGCAAAACGGCAGAGGTCAGTATTATGCCCTGGTCATATTTGCTTCCGTGGCGGGTATCTCTTGGTTGGCTTATAACTTGCCCCCCAGGTAGACCCTCGCTTTGGCTTGGATTATTGTTTGTTAACCACACTGTCTTCATAAATTAAACGGAAGAGAAAATGTCAAATAGCGACAACCACGGCAATTGCGATCACGATCATCACGACGGTCACGGACATGGTCATGGTCACGGTCATGACAGTCACAGCCACGACAGTCATAGCCATGACAGCCATAGCCATGATAGTCATGCCGGTGACAGCCATGGTCACAGCGGCGATGCCGCACCCGAGCATGATCTTTTGTTAAAGGCTGTGGTTTTTGCTGCCGCCGCCCTCTTGATCGGCGTCATGGGCTGGTGGATGACTGTTCCGCTAAATGAAAGTGCAAGCGGCGCTCACGGCGAGGCGGGCGCTTCCGAGCAGCATTCCGAAAGCCAGCATCATTAAGAAATAGCTACTTCGCAACCTCAACTTTTGTTGCCGATTAAGCCGCTTCAGGCTTCTTCCGGCGATCTTATAAGACCTTTGTGATATCTTATGCTGCGAGTATTCAGGCGTATTTCTATGCGCCTTCGAAAGGTCTTATTTTGTGGGGCGACCCATCTAAGTAAGCGGCAAATCAAAACTTCTTAAGTCGTTGCTAAGTCGTTGTTTCGAGGTTAATTAAATGCAGGAAGTCACAATTGGGATTGCTGGAGCTGCCGGTGACGGTCTCGACAAATCCGGCGATACCCTAGCGCGCTCGTGCGGAAGACTTGGTCTTCACGTATATGCGTACAACAGCTATCAGTCAATTATCAGGGGCGGTCATATTTGGTTGAAGGTAAGAGTCGGTGAGAACAAAGTTCTCAGCCACGGCGATAACCTCAACGTTTTGGTCGCTCTCAACCAGGATTCTATTGAACGCCATGCCGGCGAAGTGCAGGAAGGCGGAGTAGTAATCTTCAACTCAGACAGAATCAAATGCGAGCCTTCGCAAGTAAGAGAAGGCGTCAAGATTCTCGGCTTGCCTATGTCTAAAGTGACAGAAGAAGTCGTTAAGACCCATGGTCCTTTGCAAGCGATCATGCAGAACACAGTAGCCGTCGGCGCTGTCTGCTATTTGGCCAATATTGGTCTTGATGAGCCCACTTCTGTTTTGACCGATACTTTCAGCCACAAAGGCGAGAAAGTAATCGATCTGAACGTTGGCTTGCTCAAAGCAGGTTTCGAGTTTGCCAAGGCAAACTGCCAACCGCTCACCAAAGAGTGGAAGTTCAGCCATAAGAAGCGTCCTTTCATCACCGGCAACGAAGCGATTGCACTCGGTGCCTATGCTGCCGGATGTAAGTTCTACAGCGCTTATCCGATGACCCCTGCTTCTACAATCTTGCACTGGATGGCAAGCCATGCAGCCAAGACCGGCATTTGCGTCAAGCAGTGCGAAGACGAATTGTCTGTGGTCAATATGGCTATCGGTGCCGGTATCGCCGGCGTCAGAACCATGTGTGCAACCGCCGGTGGTGGATTTGCCCTCATGACCGAAGCAGTAGGTATGGCCGGCATCATGGAAGTGCCGGTGGTTGTTGTGGAAGTACAGCGCGGTGGTCCTTCCACTGGTCTGCCCACAAAGACAGAGCAAGCCGACCTCTTCCAAGTTTATGGTGCTTCGCAGGGTGAATTCCCACGTCTAATCGTGGCTCCTAAATCTATTGCTGATGCCTATGACACCACAGTAGAAGTCTTCAACTTGGCCGATAAATATCAGCTTCCTGTTCTGCTTATGTCCGACCTGCTCCTTTCTGAGCACCCTGAGACAGTAGACCCTGAAGTATTCAACTGCGAAGTCAAAATCGATCGCGGTGAAGTGGTCAGTGAGTGGAAAGAAGATCAAGGCAAGTTCAAGCGCTTCAAATTCACTCCTTCGGGTATCTCGCCTCGCGCCTTGCCTGGCACTCCCAACTGCAACTATGTATCGGCCACTGACGATCACGATGAAGAGAGCATCCTCATCTCTGATATGTTCACCTCGCCCGGCACCCGCCGCATGATCATGGAGAAGCGCAATCGCAAGATTGAGAACCTTCTCAAAGAACTGCCGGCTCCTGAGTTGGAAGGTCCTGCTGATGCCGATGTCACCCTGGTTTGCTGGGGCTCGACTTGGGGCGTAGTCAAGGAAGCTGTTGAACTCTTGAATGCCAAAGGCATCAAGACCAATATGCTCAATATCAAATACATTGCTCCCTTCCATGCCAAAGAAGTGGCTGAGATTTTGGCTAAAGCCAAGAAGAAAATCTCAGTGGAAGTTAACTACACAAGCCAGATGGCTAGACACATCAAGGCTGAAACCGGTATCTCGATGGATGCCCACGTCAACAAGTATGACGGCGAACCTATCGAGCCGCTCTTTGTAGTTGCCCATGTGGAACGCATTTTGGCTGGTAAGCCGCTCTCTCTCGAATGCACCGAGGAAGAAGCCAAAGATATCGGCTATCACTATCTGCGTACACATGCTCTTGAAAAATTGCGTCCGTCCAAACTGACCAAAGAGTCGGCCAACGGATACGGCGAGCAAGTTTGGAATATCGAATTTAGCGAAAGAGCCACCGGCAAGCCGGGTGCTCGTATGCTGGTTGGTGTTTCTACCGGCTCTACTCATAGCTTTGAAAAGCTGGCTGCCGAATAAGCCGCTTCTCGTAAATATCTAAAGTGAGGAATTTAAAAGGATGGCAACTGTAATAGAGCTTCCAGTCGAACTTTTCAAAGGACCGGTCGATCCTGACTGGTGTCCTGGTTGTGGCGACTTTGGTGTGTTGAAAGGCGTGCAAATGGCGGCTGCCAAATGCGGAATCAAGCCCGAGAATCTTCTCGTTGTTTCCGGCATCGGCTGCTCCTCCAACTTGCCCGGCTTCATTCATGCCTATGGTATTCACAGCTTGCACGGTCGTTCGGTGCCGGTGGCAACCGGTGCTCACCTAGCCAATACCGATTTGAAAGTAGTCATCACCGGTGGTGACGGCGACGGTTATGGTATTGGTGTTGGTCACCTCTTGCACGCTATGCGCCGTAACTTGGACGTAACCTATGTGGTAATGGACAACCAAATCTATGGTTTGACCACTGGTCAGACATCGCCCACCACCACCCTCGGTCACAAAACCAAGTCGACACCGCAAGGCAATATCGAAATGCCCTTGAACCCACTCGCTCTGGCTTTGACTGCCGGCGCCACCTATGTGGCCCGTGGTTTCTCCGGCGAGCAAAAGCATCTTGCTGAGATCATCGCTGGTGCTATCGAGCACAAAGGCTTCAGCCTTGTCGATGTCTTCAGCCCCTGTGTTACTTATAACAAAGTCAACACCTATCCTTGGTTCAAAGAGCGTGTTTACAAGCTCGAAGACGAAGGTTGGGATCCATCCGACTTCCATAAGAGCATGGAGAAAGCATTTGAATGGGGCGATAAGATTCCCCTCGGCGTTCTCTACAAGACCGATATGCCTACTTATGAAGACGGTGAACTGGCCTTCAAGAAAGGACCTTTGGTCAAGCAATCACTCGAGGCTGATAAAAAAGTATTCGATAGCTTTATCGAAGAACTTATCTAAGCCTTTAGCTAAGCTGCATGAAAGAGAGGGCGTTATCGCCCTCTCTTTTTCTTAGCTGGAACTAATAGTTGCATGATAAACTTATGTTCATTGTATATAGCCTGGTTGTAAAGCTATAATTCTTGTGTGTGCGCACATCTATATGTAGAGGAGTCGAAAAAATGATCAATCGTTCGGTAATCGGCAAAAGAGCACCCGGCTCCCAGCCGTTGCAGAAAGATCAAATTTCTACTTTGAAGCAGAAAGCTATTCGAGTCGAAGAAATTGAAGGCATTCGACGCACCACAGTCTGGGACCATCTTATCGATCTCTGGACTGCCATTACTTATTCTTTCCAGCCCAAAGACAGACAGTGCAATATCTATGGTCATACTTTGCCGACAAGCGGCTGGACCGTCGGTCGTCTACCCAAGTGTGTAGATTGCGGCACGCCCATCAATCATCCCGATGAATTGCGTAAAGCCTTGCCCCGCGACTGGTAGTATTCGGGTATTCGCAAGATTATTCATATCGATATGGATGCTTTCTTTGCTTCAGTGGAGCAAAGGGATAATCCATCTCTGAAAGGCAAACCGGTAGCGGTGGGGGGCTCACCCGACCGCCGTGGCGTGGTGGCTGCCGCCAGTTATGAGGCCCGGGCTTTTGGCGTACATTCGGCCATGCCGGCGCGTACCGCCATAGAACGCTGTCCTGCCCTCATTTTTGTTAAACCTCGCTTTGAAGTCTATCGTCAGGTCTCAGAAGAAATCCATCGCATCTTTCATGATTACACCGAGCTGGTTGAGCCGCTTTCGCTTGATGAGGCTTATCTCGATGTTACTGAAAATAAGCATGAGAACCCGGCAATAAGATCGTCGGCTACTCTCATTGCCCGTGAGATAAAGAACCGCATCAAAGAAAGCACAGGTTTGACCGCCTCTGCCGGCGTCTCAATCAACAAGTTCCTTGCGAAGACTGCCTCTGGTTTGCGCAAGCCCGACGGACTTACTCTTATTCCACCCGACAAAGCCGAGTCATTTGCCGAGTCTTTAGCAATCGAAAAATTTTATGGCATAGGCGATGTCACTGCCGCCCGTATGAAAGCCTCAGGCATTCATACAGGCAAAGACCTCAAGGCTTTATCTGAAATAGAACTGGTCAAGAAATTTGGTAAAGCCGGTAGCTATTATTATCGTATCGCGCGCGGTCAAGATGACCGTGAAGTGATACCAAATAGAGTGCGAAAGTCTATTGGTGCAGAAGAGAGTTATGCCGACGATCTCACATCAAAACAGGCTATTTATGAGGCTCTTGGTGATATAGCCGATACCTTGGAAAGACGACTCGACCGTTGTCAAACCGGCGGTCGCACCATCACACTCAAAGTAAAATATGGCGACTACCAGCAAATCACCCGCAGTCGTACAGTCTTGCAGTCGATATCAAAGAGAACAGAATTGTTGGCTATGGCTCTCGAACTTCTCTCAACAACCGATGTGGAAAAGCGCAGTGTGCGCTTGCTTGGCCTGACAGTGTCAAATCTAGATAATAGTGAAGAAGACGATGAACGTGACTATGTGCAGCTTACTATAGATTTTGAATGGCAGTAATGGGGTAGAAAAGAAAGACCTTATGTTGAAGATATTTACCGGATTTATAGCGATTGGACTGAGCTTGACTTTGGGTTTTCTCTCGATCTCTTACAGTCTTGCTAAAGAGTCTAAAGAGCTTAAAGATACTAAAAATGCTATTGCCGATAAGAATGATAGTTCTTCTTCTTCAAAAAATCAGATCATCGCCGAGGCAAAAAAGTTTTTTGAAAGATATGTTGCCTTGAGTAATTCCTTTGACCCGGCTATTGTCGATCTCTATTCAGACAACGCCGATATACAAAGCACGCGTTATTATGTCGGCGGTAAAAGTCGCACACTGCGACTGCCTGCTTCCGAGTACAAAAAGATGATACTAGCCGTGCTGCCCACCGCTAAAGCTGCAAAAGATACCGACAGTTATTCCAAGACCACCTATAGTTTGGAAAGTAAAGGCGTCAAGATTACCACCCTTCGACACAGCAATCTCAAGAATTATGATTCTTGGTTTGTGCTCTTTGTCAGAAAGGAAGGCGGGGTAATGAAGATTTATCAGGAACTTTCACAGACTCGCTCTTGATCAGTTTTCGATAGTTCTATCTATAGTTCTAGTTCGAAGAATTTGTTTGCCATATGCACCAAGTTGCGGTTGAAACCATAGGCGAGAGCTTCTTCCCAAGCTTTCTCGGCACTTTGTCTGTGTTGCCACATTCTGTAGAGTCCGATCATTAGACCGGTGCGATCTCTGCCAAATTCGCAGTGTACATAGACCGGAATGCCTTCTTTATTGGCCCGGTCCATGAGGGCTAAGAACTGCTCCACTTGGTCGGCAGTCAACTGTTTGTCGGCGCTGGTGGAAAGTCCGAGGGGATGATATTCCAAGGTGTCGTACTTATGTGAATGGGTGGACTTTAGCCGCTCTATATACTCTTGTTCTGCGCGGGGCGAAAGAGTCTTGTTGCGAGGGGTGGCCTCAAGTCTGAGATTGCCGTCGCTAGGGGCTCTCAGATCGATGATGATGCCGCCGTTATTGGCGGCGATTATTTCATCCAGCTGCTCTCTTGTTCCAGAGCCACCTCTTGTTACTAGTTCATCTACCCTACCGGCATTTTGCGGACCATATTCCAAAAGCTGACGCTGCAATCTGACCGGGCTTTCCGAGTGGGCTCCGGCACGGTCTAGAACCGAACCCATTAGACGGTTGAATTCATCAGGATTATTGTTGGGCAGCATATGCGGGTAAATCATGCCGCTGACCAGCGGTGATTTGCTCCACTGCGCTTTCTCAGACTTTGCTGTTAAGGCTTCTAAAGCCTCTGGCGTGGCCAACTCTTCCCCTTTCATTCTTACAAGACTGGCTCTTACTGCTTGTTTGAAATCTGGACGGGTGTCGTTCGCCACCACCAGCTGTGCTAGTTTTTGCTCGCCCTTGGTGGCCAGGTTGTGTCTATTTGCAGCAAACTCGACTAAGCCTTCGGTATGGGCATCGATGGTGCCGACCACTGCTCTTGTGCCGTCGAAGCGCTTGGTTAGATCTTCTACAAGACCGGCATGCTTGATAGCTGAACTGCCGGAGTAAACGCAGTCGTCCAGAATGACAAAGGTTTTGCCTCTTAGTTCCGCCGGTTCATGCAGGTCGATATAGCTTCTGGTCATATATTGACTGCGCGGATTTATTTGTCTGAATATTTCGGTGACGAATAGACCGCTGCCTTCACCGTCTCCATCGACAACATAGATAAAGTCTTCAGGGTTGCGTCCGGCATGTAATTTGTCGGCCAGTCCTTTGGCTCCCCTATAGAGATCTCTTAGTGATACTACCTGCGATGCTTCCAGAAAAGCTTCTGCTGTGGCATGGGCGCGGTCTTGTTCCATGCGCAAGATGGCAAGCAGGGCGCGCTCTTTCAGAGCCTCTTCTTCTACGCTCTCGTCGGCCAGTAGTCTTTTGATTGCCGCCCTATCATCTGCGCTTTGGCTGGTGGTCGGCTCTCTCTTACTCATTCTTTCTTGAGCAATTCTCTTGAGCTTAGCCTCAAAAATATCAGGTGCTATCTCTGCTTTGGCTATGTCCATAAAATTGAACTTATCGTCAAAGTCGGCAAAGGCTTCAGCCAAATGGGCTTGACCTCTATTGATCAGGTCTTCGGCTTTTGAGCCGGCCACATTTTCGGCTCTGGTCAAAAGAACCATGTTGGCAGTCGGTGTTTCCATGGTCGAAGGTGAATGAATATCCACCGAGATGCCACTTCTCTTTCTAAAGGCATAGGCTAGAGCCCTGCCGGCGTCATCATCATTGACATAAACAGAGACTATTTCGGCATTGCGAAAGAGTGCTTCGGTCTCATTTGGTTTAGCTACTCTTATGAAAGAACGATCTGCCCCGCTTCGGTCATGAGCCCTCAAGGTCTCTACTAATTGGTCGATCTTTCGATTAAAACCAGACATGGTCAGGAAGTCTTTGTCTTCTTCCAAAACTTCTCTGAGGGCACGAACTTCATTGGGTGAAAGTTTGTCGAGGGCGCGGTTCAAGGTGCCTTCGCTGACCACTTCGGCTCTATGAAACATTCCAAACAATTCAGCCACGTGCTCGGATCGACTTTTCTCACCTACATCTTCTATACCTTCTCTCAACCTGGCTAGAGCACGGGCCCTGTCTAAAACCATTGCTCTATCGGCTTGACTGAGACTATCCAGTGACTCGGGTTCAAAATTCTTGAATATTTTGCCAGTGATGGCTGTATTATTCGTCAGCCCACCATCTTCTCTAGAGGGCGTAGCCTTGAGGGCTTTTACCAGTACAGCCGCTCTTTCTTTGCTGCTCAGGGTGTCCAGTCTGCTGCCTACAACGACTTCACTTAAGGCCTTTTGTAGAGGCTCGGCTTTTATTTTGTCTTTAGCCATGCGGGCGATGGTATCGTCCGGCATAGCTCTAAAAAAGTCTAGATACTCTTTGCTTTTATCGACTTTTGAGGCGCCGCTTCTTTCTGCGATTTGAATTAGCCAAGCATGACCTGTATTTTCGTCTATTTCGCCAAGCGCCCCTCTTCTTTTTACTTCGCTAAGCAAGTTGTATCTGAATTGACCATCAAACTGCTGCGCTCTCAAGGCTTGATTCAAGAGCTTTATATCGGCTCTTTGTAGATTATTGCCATGCATGAGCAGATCGTTCAAATAAGGATTTCCACTATCAAGGCGGAATCCTGGTTCGTCAATTCGGGCGGACATTCTAGAGACAGCGAAAGCCTTTAGGTCATCGGCAAGTCCTAGATTATGTCTTTTGGCATCACCGGCTCGCATTTCAAAGCGACCTTGATAGCTGAGTGTGATTTCGTCATTGTTGATGGCCACTACTTTGAGTGGTGTGCGGTCAAGAGCGCCGTCCGGATGTAATTTCAAATTTAGTTCGTCGCCGACTTTTAGATTGCGCTGCGCTTTGCTGGTGGTGGCAGAGAAAGGTAGTTTCTGATTTATAGTCACTCTCTCGAAGTAGAAAGTGCCGTTCTGGGGGTTGAAATCGCTTGGAGTGCCGGTGTTTTTGCCGATGCCAAGCTGCAGGCGAGGCGGCTTGACCGCTGGCTCTTCGCCCTTCTTTATGCTTTCTATGATGTCTCTGGTAGCCCTTGCCAAATTTGGGGCATCAACACGATCTAGGCTGACATCGATGCCACTGCTATTGGTGCTGGTTCGGCTAAAGGCCGGGCTGTCTTTGATGCCCATTTCGGCAGCTCGTATTCTGGCCTTTTGTCCAGTTAAGAAGGCATCCACTTCGTGGTCTTGCATATAAGAATCATAAGCCAGGCGTCTTTCCTGGTTGATTGCATCCATGCGTTTAGTGATTGTGCTTCTAAGCTCAGCCGTCGCAGCCTCAACTTTATCTGAAGCATTACCTTCTAAGATTTTGGTTAATGAGGCAGGTGGTGTTTCGCTGCCGAAAAGTCTCAATGAGAGGGCTTTGCCTTCACCGCTCGGCGCATAAAGCCTGGCTATAAGTTCACTAGTTTGCTCTTTATCGTCAAGCCGTTTGAGGGCGCTTTCAGCCACTCTAAAGCTGGTGGCAAGGTCTTCTAGTTTTGCACCGACAGGTTGATTCTGCGTAAGTGCTGCTTCCAGCCTTCTTGCTCTAGCTAGTCCCGCTTCGTCTAGATTGGGTTTTGCCAAGCTATGGCGCTTCTCTAAGAAAGTAAGAGCGGCTTCGGGGCTTAGATCTTGCCCGGTTTGTTGTTTGAATACCTGACTGAGAACTTCGGCCTGGTTTCTATCTGGTGTGCCGTTTAGCTTGAGTGCGTCCGCATAAGATCTTGCTACTGTAAAGGAATGTTCGTGGTGGGTGAGCTCGTGATAACCCAGCTCTAGTAAATCGAGTTTGCGACTGCCATCAAGCAGATAATGCGGATGAATATAGAGTTCGCCGTTGCGATAGTAGGCGGCTTGCCCAGACATAGACAAGGCATCGCCTGTTTTGATTTTGATAGGCGGCAGACCTTGTTCTTGGGCAAATTTATCAAAGACCGGTTGCAAACTTTCGGCACGCAGGGCTGCCTGCGAATTTTCGGCATTAACTAGGGCAGCATAAACTCCGCGCTTCTCTTCATAGTTTTTGATGGTTTGTTCTACTTGCACGTCGCCATTTGCTTTGGCACGCATGGCTTTGATATCGATATGTCCGTCTTTGACCGGCACACCAAGTGATTCTGAAAGCGCTCTTGCTTCTCTGGTCGCCTGTTCCAGATGTGCCCTGCTGCTTTCTTTCAGGGCGGGCAATTTGCCCATTTTCTCATCCCAACCGCGAGCGACTGCATCAAATTCACCAATGTAAGATTCGATGCTGGTCTTGCCTGCTAGGGGCGAACGGTCACTACCAAGCCTGCCCAATAGGGCTGATCTTTCAGCCGGTTCGAGTTTGGTGAAATCGCGTTGCGGATGCCAGAGTTTGCCTTCAGGGGCCGCCGAATTGTCTATTGCAGCAAAGTGACCATCTCCAGGCGAAAAATCTAAGACTGCCGGTCTATTTAGATCTGGTTTTGCATCTGTTGTCACTTCAGGTCTTAAGGCGGGACCCTCGCTTGCTTTTAGACTAGGCTCTGGGCGCATTCTGGCATGTCCAAGTTCAGCAGCTTTGAACAAGCCGCCAAAAGCAAGAGCACCGCCGGCACCAGCAACTGTCGAGGCAAAGGTTTCCATGCCCACATGTTTGATGTTATAGGCAAGGCTTTTATTTGAATCCCACTTGGTAAGCCCTTCTAAGACCCCGGTGAGACTGTTGGCGCCGCCGCCGGCACCGGCATTGAGGGCTTGGGCCGTGGCTTGATAAGTAAGCCAGTTGGCGGTGTGCTTGGCAAATTCTTCGGTGGCCTTTTCGGTCAACTCTTTTCTTACAGCTTGCACCGCCGCCTCTCTCAGTGCCCCTTTGATGCTGGCATCGACTGCTTTCTCGGCAATTTCTTGAAAAGCTTTCTCTTCAATTTTGGTGGCTCCGTTAGCGAGCAGGTTGCGCATAGTGGCCCCTGTTCCTTCGCTGATTAGTTTTTCAAAGCCGGGGGCTAGATAGGCGGCGTCATCGGCCACCGAAAGACCAGCCGATTTGGCTATTTCGCTCAGGCTCTTTCTGGTCAGAGTTTCTACTACTTTGCCGCTGGCGGCGGCAGCGCTTTGTTGTCCAATCTTAAAGACAGCAGCCAGCTGTGCTTGTCCAAAAACCGAGGTGGCGCCGGTTAGGGCTCCTATGCTGGCGTCTTTAGCCACAGTGCCGAGGGCAAAGTCATAATCATTACCCATGAGCAAACTTTTGGTGCCGACCTTGGTGGCGGCTCCGCCAGCGGCTAAAACCGCCGCCACTAGAGGTAAATTTGTACCGCCGGTGGCAATTACCGAGGCGATAGTGCCACCGGCGATGATGGCATCAGCGGTATAGTCGGCTGCCGCCGATTTGGATTCTCGATGATTGTCTACAGCTTTGCCGTAGTTCTCAAAAAGCGCTCTTGTTTCTTCCGGGCTTAGGGTTCTGCCTGTTTTCGCCGCATCGGCAGCTGTCTTGAGCAGTTCGTCCATTGTGTCGTCGGCTTGTTTGCCGGTGCCGCTGAATACATCGGCAAAGCCGGCTCCGACACCGCTTCTGGTGGCATAGATATCATCGCGGGCGGCATCTATTCTGGTGTCTATGTCTTTATCGCTACTAAGTATTCTTCTTGCTTCCGCCAGTTCCTGACCACCCAGCTTGTCCATCAGGTCGTTTTCAAAACTCTTGCCATACTTGAGGGCATAGGCAGCTTTCAGTTCTTTCAACTGTTCGGGTGCTAGATCTTTCAGGGTGCCCACTATTTCTTTGCTGCCACCAAAACCTAGGACCATTTGTCTGATCTTATCTTCCGGTTTGTATTCTCCTTGTGCCGCTACTGCTAGGGCGATCTTCTTCTCTTCTTCATTGAGATGACTGAGGGCTTGCTCGCGATAAGCTTTGTCATTGATCAGGCGATCTCTAGAATCGTTAGAGGCGGCGGCGATGTCTTTATAAGTGGTCTCTTCGTCGTCTGAAAAGAAACCTTTGGAGAGTCTAGTCATTTTCTCAAGATCAAAACCGCCTTTGGCGATTAGCTCGGGCACAAGAGCTTGATAGCGGTCTTTGCCGAGAGTTTCACGGGCGATTCTCTCAAAGTCGGCCTTAAACTTGATGTCGGCTTCGCTTTGCGGATTTTGCAGGCGTTCTCTTAGTTTAGGATCTTGCTTGAGGGCTTGGTCGATATCTCTCAGAGCTGCCTCTTCATCGGTAAAAAGATTGGCTTTGTGTTGGGTTAGCTTGGTGAGAATATCAGAGCCGGTCTTGCCGTCTTCGAGAATATTGCCCAGTAGACGTTGTGCTTCTCTTTCGGTATCGCCGCTCAGGTAGCGCTCTACTTTGCGATCAAGTTCTTTGCGAAAATTTTCGTCGTCTCTATAGCGAGCCCTTTCTGCCGCCGTCATTTTGCCGATGGCTTCCAGCATGGCGCCCTGGTCGTTCTTGAAGATACCCCAGTTTTCTTCCAGCTTGTCATTGACTGAAACCCGCCCAGTATCTTTTGTTTCAGCAAAGGTTTGGGCTTTCATCTTGTCGTCGAAGATCTTCAAGATCGCTTTTCGTTCTTGCTCGTCTTTGTTGAGGCTCAAGAGCATGGCGTCTAGCTCTTTGCGAGAGTTTGGATTGGCTTTGGCTTCCCTCCAGTCTTTCTCGCTCATGTTTTCAACGGCGGAGCCAATGGTGGCGGTGGAAGCGTTCCAGAAAAGACCGCGGTGCTGATCAAGAGAGGCCACAAAAGAACCGTTGCGTGTATTTATAAGCGATTCCCAGCGGGCTAGCTCGGTGCTGTTACCGGCGCCTTCCAGGCTTTTTCTCAGTTCTTTGTAATAGGCACTCGCCGCCGTTTTTTCAGTTTCGGGCATGGCGCTCAAGCGCTTTTGATCAGCTTCTGATAGCTCCTGGTCTTTACCAGCAAGATGACGACCGATGCGATAACGGGCCCGTTCATCATCGGTCATGCGACTGAGCGCCAGCTCTATACCCTGGTTATTGTCTATAAAAGTGCCGGTATTTTCTCTTACCTGGGTGGCGGCAGTAAGCTTGCCTTCTTTGACAAAGTCGCGGGCTTGGTCTAGATCATTGCCTGAAAATGCATCGACTAGGCGCTTGTCACCGCCGTTTTGCTGAAAGCGCGCCCGGTCTGCAGGGCTGGCATCTTTCATTACCTCTTTGAAAAACTGCAGGTCGGAAGACTTGAGAGCCAGGGTCGTCAGTGTATCTGTGTCTTTAGCCTCTCGCTTATCACTGCCTTTGAGATAGATCTTGAGGGCTTCTTTTGTTTCTTTGCCTATATTGCCGTCTCTTTCAATAGCGGCACTGAGGCTTATACCGTGGCGTCTTTGATACTCCCGTTCCATTTCTTGAATTTGCTGGCTGGTTGCTCCCCTGAGTGAGTCTCTCAGGTCTTTGTCGAGCATGGTCTGGGACCGTCCGGTCCATTCTCTTCCTTCGGCCAGAGCTGTGGCGACGCGGCTTACTTCTAAGCCGGCTTTGTCATTGTCTTTCTTGTAGAGGGCGCCCATGACCTTCTCACGGTCAGAACCCGACATATAAGCCGTTTCTCTCTCGATTGAGATGCCGTATTTCTTGCGGTAAACTTCGTCGAGAACTTTGATTTCGGCTTCACTTTTGCCCTTGAGAATATTGATGATGCGTTCGTTGTCAGACCAGCGGGCGATATAGTTGTCGTTGCCGGTGGCTTTGCGAATCGCTTCGGCGTCTTTTTCTAGGGCTTTGCGGTCGGGTGCCTTTTGAGAATCGACCAGGCTTACTGAGGGGAGAGCTTTTTCGGCAGTGCTGGCTGCAGGCTTATCACTGGCCCGGAATTCTTTGTGGTCTTGGCTGGTAATTTCACTGAGAGCCTTGCCTGATGCTTCTACTTTAGCTGCTTCAGCTTTGGCTGCTTCGGCTGGTTCAGTTTTCTTGCTGTTCGGCTCGCTATGCTCGGCAGGCGCTTTTCCTGCGCCTTCCCTGCTTGTATCTGTTTTGCTTTCGCCTGAGCTAGCCATGTAGTAAGTGTTTCCTGGGCTTACATAGCTTTATACCCGGGGGCGCCGATTTCTGGACAGACTGCAGCATTAAAACCTAATGCCGGCCTTGGTTCTGGGTTTTAGTGACGGTTTAGCGACTGGCTTCCCCAAAGGTTTTGAGCATCTCGTCCATAACCGGTGCGGCTTTACCATAGACTAGTTCTCTCGATAGTTTGCTTTCCCTTTTGTAGCCTTTAGGCACAGTGTAGTCTGCTTCCTTGGCGGCATTGTCTTGCCTGGATAAGACCTTCAGGCTCTTAGATCTAATCGTCCAATAGAGTTTTTTGTCCTTGCTTTCCTTGAGTACGGCTTTTAGCAAGCCATCGCCTTTAGGTAGACCAAAGCAGCCGTAGATAATGGCAAGCGGTGCCTCTTCCACCTTCAGGTTGTAGGTGATAAAGCGACAGCCAATCATATCGTCCATCTCTTCATTGTGCCAGAGTTCGCCGGCTCCGCCCCGTTCTTGTCCCCTATAGACCGTCTCAATCAGAGGCAGTTTGGTGGCGCTGTCGATCGTCTTCTTGCCGCCCACTTTCGTGTAGTTTTTCAGTTCCGGCACCGAGTAGATAGTGCTGTCACAGAAAGCTCGCCACTCTTTTGGCGTACAAACGGCATAACTCTTAGATGCGGGTGAAACCACCGTAATTAGCCAGTCTGGCGCCTTGGCGACGAGAATGAAGCCGGTGGAATGATATTCTATTTTGATACTTTTCTCGCTCAGTCTAATTTGATAAGTGCCTTGCAGCGAACTCTCCAGCACTTGTTCAATTACTTTTGTCTCTTTGCTATCGGTCTTTATCTTGCTTTGAACTTGCTCTTTGCGAGTCTCTGTCTTGGGTACCGCCGCAGCCGGTCTACAAAGCAAAGGCAGGCAGATAGTGAAAATCAGAGCCAGCCAGCTCCTAATCCCCATTCTAAACCCGACTCGCCGGTCTGAAGCTTCCAATTCAGGCTCCGTGAGCGTCCTCTTTCTTTTGGGGCAGGTCGGCTTCTTCTGTTTCTTTGGCAGCCGGACCAGTTATTTTAGAACCAGGTGTAACAACAATGACGAAGTCTGAGCTGGAGCGCGGCTCGGGAGAGACATTGACCGGATAGGCTTCTAACTCTGGAATGGCTTGCTTGACTGCCTGGGTGAGCTGATCGTCGGCTCTAAATGAGGTCTGCACCAAAAGCTCATGTTGGCATTCAGAGAGGTCTGCCTTTTGAATCCAGCGTACATTATAACCCTTCTCTTTCAGGCGCCCTTCAAGGTTGCGGGCTGTCTCTTCGCAGCCTTTGGGATATTTCACTACAACCGAGGGCGGCTTGGTTCCTGCCGCTTGGGCACATTCAGAATTGACCAAGTCGTTTGAATAGGCAGCGTACGAGACCGATGATTGATCGTTGATGTCGCTGGTCATATCGCTATTGTGAACGGCATGAATATGCGCACCAGTATTGGTGGCAATCACTGAAACTGATAGAGGGGCACCGGCCATGCGGTGCAAGACCAGGGCGGAAGTGTCGGGAGTGGGCACCCAATAGCTGCCGCCATTGATGGTCACCGGCTCACCGGGTAAGGTGGCGGTTTGAATTTGGTTGGTCTTTAAGTCTTTGCAAAAGGCAGCCAACTTGAGCATATCTGTTGGTTCTAGGTCGGTGCGTACATATTCACCGGCTAATTTGCAAAGCTCGGGCAACTTCAATAATACTTGCGGTTCTTCCAGCTTTTTCTTGACCTGGCGCAAAAACCATTGCTGTCTTTCGATGCGGCCGATATCACCCCTGGGGTCATGGCGAAAGCGCACATATTCTTCCAATCTTGTGGCATCGAGCTTGTTTAGACCTGGTTCTAGAGCAATATTCAAATGCCCGGCGCGGTCGCGGTAGTGCATTGGTTTTTCCACCATCACTTCCACCGGCCCTAGAGCTTCAAACAATTGCTTCAGACCTTGCACGTCTATGACCATGTAATGGTCGATAGGCACACCGAAATCTTCACTGACTGTTTGCACTGTCAGCTCTGGACCGCCTATGGCATGGGCGGCATTGATTTTTTCGACTGTATGTTTACCGTTTGACGGATTAATGCGCACCCGGCTGTCGCGGGGGATAGAAATGAGCGAAACTTTCTTTGTCTCGGGGTCTAGGCTGGCAAGAATTATTGTGTCGGAGCGACAGCCGTTGAATCTTTCGGTATCCCTGCCGTTGCTGTCTACTCCCATCAGTAGAACATTCATGCGGCTATCGAGCTTGGGCCAAAGATTAACTGCTTCAAGCGGATTAGCCGGTGCAGCCTTGCTTTGGCTTTGTTTACCGCTCTGAGTTTGGCTGGCTAGAGATTTGCTGGTCTTGGCAGGCATGAAGTGCATGACTGTGAGCCCAATGCCTACACCGGCCATGGTTGCCGCGACAATCTGCCAGGCTTTCGGGGACCTATTTATATGCGGCTCAGAAAATCTGCTTTTCATACTTACACTTTGTGCCAAGTCAGGTTCATTTAATATCCTGGTTTTGGTTAGCTTGCTTACCTTGAATTTTAAGAGGATGTTAAATTACCCTGATTCTTCACAGCGCTTTTAGGCCGTCGGTAAGTTTGCCATTCCAAGCGAAATTTGACATTAAATGGCTGGAATGTACCAGGGATAAGGGTCTTTTCTATTTACTTCTGTTTACAAGGGGCTCTTTCTTTTTGCCGGGCTTGTCTATATGAGTAATCAAAGGCTTATACTTTGGGCATTGAGCCTTAATTTTGTAGATTTCTGCAAAGGGAGTTAGACGTGCAACTATTTTTAGATACAGCCAATCTGGACGAGATTCGTGAGATTGCCGCCTGGGGTGTTCTTGATGGTATAACCACAAATCCTTCCTTGGTGAGCAAAGAGAAGCAGGATTTCAAGAAACTGGTTCAAGAAATCTGCCAAATAGTGCCTGGCCCGGTCAGCGCCGAAGTCATCGCCACCGACCCGCAAGGCATGATCAAGGAAGGACGAGAGATTGCTAAATGGGCTCCCAACGTAATTGTCAAAGCCCCTCTCACCCCGGCTGGTTTGCAAGCCACCAGTGTGCTTTCTAAAGAAGGCATCAAAGTCAATGTCACACTCTGTTTCTCTACCAACCAAGCCTTGTTGGCCGCTCGTGCCGGTGCTTATTTTGTCAGCCCTTTCGTTGGTCGTCTTGATGATATAAACCAGGACGGTTCGCAACTGATTCAAGAGATTGCCGACATGTTTGCTATCCACGACCTAGAAACAAAGGTCTTGGCCGCCAGCATCCGTAATCCGGTGCATGTCACCCAGGCTGCCTTGGCCGGCGCCGACATTGCCACCATGCCCTACAAGATCTTCAAGCAGCTGGTCTCTCATCCTCTCACCGATAAAGGCGTTGAGTCTTTCTTGGCTGATTGGAATAAAGCTAAGGACAGCGTTGGCGCTGTTGTTGCTGCTAAGTAAGAGTGAGCAAGGCATTGCCCTGTTTCAGGCGACTGAGGCAGGGCATTGTCTATAATTAGGATGGGTCTTAAATTGCAGGCAGAAACCATTCTGAATAAGTCGGGAGATCAAGGCGAGGAGTTTGGACCAAGCGGCTTTCTTGAGCTTGGCGGCAATACACTCGTGGTTGATTTCGGCAATATTTTGATGTCCGATACAGTGGTTGGTTTTCTTTATGAAGACGGCCATATCAAGATTCTGGGTGCTTCCGAGAAAGAATCGAAAGAATTACGCGTCATTGACGATCTGGAAGATTGTGTCTTTAGAGGCATTGACTCTCGCGGTCTAGAGCTTACCCTGCCTATTTTGAAAGAAGGCGGGCCCACAGGCGATCTTTACTATAACGAGAGACATCTGACTGTCATCAATGGCAGAGTGGCTACCGCCGATCATCATTTGGTCGGCGTGATGGACGACGGTCTCTCTTTGGCTGTGCGCGATCACTGCACCATGACTCCCTTTCGAAGGGTGGAAGAGGCGAACATGCTGGCTTTCTATTTTGAGGGACAAACCTCGGAAGGCAAGTCAGTCAAGAAAGATTATCTCAAGCCCCTCTATCGCCGGGACAAGAGCTATGGCGAGAATGAGATTATTCGCTATTTTCAAGATTTTGATCGACTTGGTGTCCAACAGAAAAAGTATGTTATCGACAGTCTCAATATTTGGGCGCGTTCAGGCATCTTACAAGTGGTGCGCAAGAGCGAAGGCAATTGTGCCATGGGTAATGTCAAACACGGTGCGGCCGGAGTGACGCGTGTGCGCACCGGCATGGTCGATTTAGATGCCGAAGAGTTTGATCGCGATATCGATTTATTCAAGCGCTTCGGAACTCTAGCCAGTGTTACATCGCCCTTCCCGCCCTATGTAGAAGTGAGAGTCAACCTGGTTGTTTCGCATGAATTTGGCCATCAATTGCAGTTTTGTCTGTCGCAGGCAAGCCAAGATCGAATCGGCGAACTGTATCGCAATCGACTAGAGCGTTGTCGTATCGATAATCCGCCACCGCCTGGTTATGAAGGCTATTCTGAGCTTGTTCGACCGGAAAGATTGAACTTCCGGCAGTTTATTTCTGGTTATTCCGCCACATCTAAAGAAGAGTATTGGGCTGAGGCTGTGGCGGCTTTTTCTATTGCCGAAAGCCGACAGATCTTGCAAGCGATGGATCCTGGCATATGCAAGATTTTGACAGAAATACTGGAAAAGCCGCATTTGCATTTTTCACCTGTCTTGGTCGAACCGATTCTCGATTTGCAAGCCAGTCTGCGAGCCGGGCTGGCCATGCCCGAAGATTTACTCGGTTGAGTTTATTGATTGTTCAAATAGTATAGAGCGATAGTTTTGAGGTCATGAGTTCAAGAGCAGAAAAGAGAAAGCCGGTTAATCCAGTTGAGAAGCGCTCTCAGGCTCTTCTAATGGGGGCTTTGCTTGCTTCTTATTCTTGTATTTGTGCTGCTCAGGCTGAAGAACTCAAACTTCAACCAATCAGTCCAGAGGCGGCTCAGATGGATGCTCCGCCTCCACCACCGCAGAATGCCGCCTCACCAAATAATCCTTTCGGTTCAAATATTCAAGGGCAGCCCCTCAATAAGGCGCGAAGTATTGATGAGGAGCCCCGGGAGTCAGCTACACCACAAGATGAGTATCGCTTGACCGCTTTGGAGCAAAAGGCATTTGGTACTACCTATAGTGAGCATGAAGCGGTCGATAGGTTGGACCATTTAGAGAAGGAAGTGTTTGGTTCGGCAAAGCAAGGGGCTCTGGGTGAGCGGATTGCTCGTCTGGAAAGCAAGCTTTTAGGTGGTAGCGCCTTTGGTGGCGGTTTTGGTAGTGCATTTCCTAGTAATGCATCTGGTTTTTCTCAGGGGGGGCAAGGATCTAGACCAGTGGTTCAGCCCCCCAATATGACTAGCCAAAATGTCAATACGGCACCGGCGCAGTCAGGCTGGCAGAACCCATCTAGTATGTCGAATATTTCAAATCCGGCACCAGCGCAATCAGGCTGGCAGAACCCATC
>MOYA01000001.1:2334131-2369764 GCA_001899315.1 Candidatus Obscuribacter phosphatis | reverse complement strand
CCCATCTAGTATGTCGAATATTTCAAGTCCGGCACCGGCGCAGTCAGGCTGGCAGAGTCCTTCTAATGTGACTAGACCAAATACAGCACCGGCTCAATCAGGCTGGCAGAGTTCTCCGAGTTCTCCCGCCTGGTCGGGGCAAGCACCCAATAATGCCGGTCGCCCCCCTCTGCCAAACTCTCAGTTTGGTAAACTGCCCCAAGGTTCCTTGCCCCAATCAGCTGCTCCGGCGCCAAGCGGAGGGCTTTCACTTGATGCCGCCATGGTTGCTTCTAGTTTGCCTTTTGATGCCAATGCCGGTGATTATCTCTCGGCTGTTACCGCCTTTCCTGGCGCCACCGGCAGCGGTACTACCTATGCCCGTTGGACATCCTTTCCGTTGCGGGTGAAAGTGCCTGCCGGCACGCCTGAGAGTTGGACCCGCAGTGTGGAAGCGGTAATTGCCCGCTGGGGTCAGTATCTGCCGGTTAAATTGGCCCTGCCCAAAGAAGAAGTAAATGCCGAAATTATTTGGGTGAATACTTTACCCAAAGGAGTCTTGGGTGTGACTCGTTTGGCTGTGAAAGACGGTCGTATGCGCACTTGGATCTACTTGCTGCGCCCCAGTTTCTATCCGCCTGAAATACCAGAAAGAGCCCTCTCGCCGGTCTTCATGCGCGAGCTTGGCCATGTGATGGGCCTTTATTGCAAGAGCGACCGTCCTGAAGACTTGATGTATCAGCCGCCGGCCGGTACCGCCCCCGCCAAAGTCTTTGCCCGCACCATCGGTTTAAGTGCAAGAGATATAAACACGCTTAGACGGCTTTACCAGTCGCCGCCGCTGCCAGGCAACCTGACTCTCAACCAACCGATGGAATGGGCTACAGGCTATTAGATTGTCTGCACTTGGTGCTATTGGTTCATCGGCTTGTAGCCGGCCGGGACAACGAACAAATCGGCTTTGGGCTGGTTCATATTCACCGATTTGAGATTGTTCTCGGTGATGTAGTTTCCCGCTTGGGTGCGCGAATGCACTAAAATTCCTGCCTTCTCATCAACCCAGTGTTCCGAGACGCCGTTTGGCAATTTCAACTTCCAGCCATGGCAGTTATGCCCCAAAACTTCTTTGAAACCAAGGTCTTCGGCGTTTTTCTTCTTAGCCAACTCAGGAGTGAGCTCCCCTTCGTATTCTTGGGCAATCGGATTTTTGATCACCATTTTCTGGGCTTCCATAAGGGTGTATGTGGTTTTGCCTGGATAGTCCATGATGGTCACCATTTTGCTTGGACCGACATTGACCTCGGTGCGCAAATGCCCTTTGCCGTCTGAGATTGAGCGCATCGATGAGACGCCTGTGGGAGTTTTTACCTCATAAGTGGCATCGTAAAGCTTTGGATATAATTGACCGCCGGCTAGAGCCGCACTGTTTAGAGAAAGCAGAGAGAAGGACACCAGGGCGAAAAGCAGAGCCTGTGGTTTTTTCATGACTTATGACCTGTGCTTAAGGTGATGGAATAAAAGAACGGGACTGAGCTTAGCACCCTTTCTTTGAAATTGTTCATGCTTAAGTAGCTCTTTAAGAGCGACAATTAGGGTGTATCAGCTGAGCCAGGGAGAAAAGCCGTGACTGTTCAGACCAAGGAAATAACAATTGCTCATTCGCCCGATTCGGACGATGCCTTCATGTTTTATGCTCTGGCTAAAGATAAGCTTGATACCCGCGGTCTCACCGTGCATCAGGTGCTGAAAGACATTCAATCTCTCAACCAAGACGCCATCAATGGGCGCTATGAAGTCTCGGCAATTTCATTTGCCGCTTATCCCTTGGTGAAAGACCGCTACAAGCTCATGCCCTGCGGTGCCAGTATGGGCGATAACTATGGGCCGATGGTCATAGCCAAGCCTGGAGTCAATGCTGAGAACCTCAAAGATAAGACTGTCGCCATCCCCGGCAAGTTGACCACAGCCTATCTCACCCTCAATCTTTGGCAGCCCGGTCTTAAAGTTGTGGAAGTGCCTTTCGACCAGATCATCGACTATGTTGTGGAAGGTAAGGCTGATGCCGGTTTGATCATCCACGAAGGACAGCTGATGTACCAAGAGAGCGGTCTTGAGTTGATCGTTGATTTGGGTGTCTGGTGGCAGAAAGAAACCGGTTTGCCTTTGCCCCTAGGCGGCAATGTGGTCAGAAAAGATCTGGGAGACACCTTGGTCAAAGAAGTGACCGACATGTTCAAAAGCGCCATTGTTTATGCTCTTGAGCACAGACAAGACGCTCTTGATTATGCGATGACTTTTGCCCGCGATATGAAGCGCGACCTGGCTGATAAGTTTGTCGGCATGTATGTCAACGAGCTTACAGTCGACTATGGTGAGCGCGGTCGTCAGGCTGTGCGCAAACTCTTTGAAATGGCGTACGAGAAAGGCGTCACCAAAGAGCTTATCGTTCCTGAATTTGTTGATTAGCCTGGTTAGCGCTCTGGCTTGAGATCGATTCGATAAAGTTTTTCAATGTCAGTAACACCGAGTTGTCGCTGCGGCAGTAAATGTCGTTGTGATCGGCACCTTTGACCAAGAATATTTGCTTGGGCTGGCTTGCTTTCTTGTACAGTTCTTGACTGTATTTGCAGGGCAGGGTGATGTCTTTATCGCCGTGCATAAGCAAGAGCGGTGGATGAGCTTTCTCGACCGAGGCAAGATTATTCAGTTGCGGCTCAGGGTCGATAAAGTCGGGTAGGGTGCGCATAAAGAAGAGTTTGTCTTTGGCGGTTTTCATCAGCGAGACAAAGGGCGACTGCAAGATAAAGGCGCGGGGTGTGCGTTCTTTCATGACACCACTGGTAACACCGCAGCCGATTGATTCGCCATAAAGAATGATGGACGAAGATGGGTAGCCGAGCTTGTTTGTGGCGTAGTCATAGGCGGCTCTTGCATCGGGCACTAGATTGCTCAATTTGGCTTGCCCGCCTGATTCGCCATAGCCTTGATAGTCGTATAAAAGTACTGAACTGCCAGCGCCAATCAGATTGGCCGCAATAACAATACGGTGACCAATATTGCCGGCATTACCATGATTGACTATGGTCAAAAACTTGCTTCTAGGGTTCTTTATATAGAGCCCTGCCAGTTTATTGCCGTTTAGGGTGGGAATGCTAAGTTCACTGGTTTGGCACTTAAGGTCTCTATCAAGTATGGGCAGGCAGGTTTTCCAGCTCATATCCGCGCTGGGGAAGAGCACCAGTTTATCTTTGATTCCAAATATGATGATAAGAGAAAGTAGAACATAGAAGACATAGAGTTTGAAGAGATCGATGACCACTCCCTTTAGGGTAAGTGGTTTTTTCTTTTGGGGCTTGGCTTTGGTCTTTACTGCAAGTGCCATTTTCATTGCTCGACTGCCTCTCTGTAGCTTACTTTTCAATCTTAGGAGGGCTTGGTCGAACTATGTGGCCGGCCCCGACAATTTCAAAAGTGTACGGTTCAAAAATATAGGGGAGCCTATGATATCTTGACTGTGCAGCGGGCATGAGTAACTTAGTAAGTTTCCGAGATTGGTCGACCTATGGACCCTTCAAAAGATAAGAGCGCAAAAGAGAATACAAAAGAGAATATAGGTTGGGAAACCTATCTCACCGCTGGAACTCGGGCTCTCGAGATGTCGAGGCTGGAGGATGCCGAGAAGCTCTTCCAAAAGGCTCTAATTGAAGCGCGGCGAGAGCTTTCAGTTTTGCGAGGGGACGAGCGCGAAGGTCTGGTTGTGGCTGTGAAAGAGGAAGACGAGCCCGCAGGCAGCCGCTCCACCGAGTCTTTTAATAAGGTACAAGCGGAGAGAACAAGCGAGCCGCCCGCTCCGCCTCTTGCCCGAAGAGTGCAGTCTCAGTCTGATAATAGTCCCGGTCAGACTCGGGTAGAACAAGGTTTGATTGATATTTCGGCCAACATGTCTGATATGTACCGAAAGATGGGCAATCTCAAAGAGTCCGAAGTTTTCGCCAAGCAGGCTCTGGAGATTTCAGAGAAGCTCTATAGTGAAGACAAAAGAGTGGCACAGGCTTTGACTCGTTTAGGGGCAGTTTACCGGGCTCAAGGGCGATACTCTAGTGTGGAGCCGCTTTTGCGCCGTGCCCTTACTATTTATGAAAATGCTGAAGGCGATGGTTCAGCCCTTGATCTCGCCGAGATGCTGGAGACTTTTGCCGATTTCTTGCGGGCGCATGGTAAGTATTCTCAAGCCGAGCCTCTTTTCCAAAGGGCGCTGGCTAAACGAGAAGCCTCTCTCGGCGCTGAGCATCCCAGCATTGGCTCTAGTCTCTATAATCTAGCCATGCTTTATCATGCCGGCGGCAAATATGAGCAGGCCGAGCCGCTCTATGAAAGAGCTGCGCGCCTTTTCGAAGCCGAATGGGGCCCGGAACATCCTTCTCTTGCTACTGTTTTGAACTATCAGGCTGAACTCTACAGAAGTCTAGGAGATTTCCCTCGCTCTGAGAAAATTCACTGGCGCGCCCTTAAAATTAGACAAACTGCCTTAGGCCTGGAACATCCCAGCACTGCCCAAACCTTGAGTAATCTCGCCCTGCTCTTTCATGTGCAGTGCAAGTATGACCAGGCTGAGCCTCTCTATAAGACTCTATTGGAATTGAGACAGAAAGACTGGGGACCTAAGCATATGCATGTGGCTGAGGTGCTCAATTCGCTTGCCGAGGTCTATCACGACCAGGGAAAGTTCTCGGAGGCAGAACCCCTTTATTGGCGGGCTGTCGAAATTATTCAGGAGTCGATGGGGCATGACCATCCAAGCGTGGCTAAGGCTCTGCGTCGTCTTGCCCAGCTCTTTGAAGAACAAGAGAATTTTGATGAAGCCGATAGGTTATACCGTTGGGGCTTGGAAGTATCTGAGAAGAGTCTTGGCGCTGAGCATCCCGATGTTGCCGAACTGGTGAGCCGCTATGCCGCCTTACAGCGCAAGATTATTGCCGACGATGACGACGGCGAAACCACCGAAATCCTCTGGCGTGATTAATTAGATAAAGCCGCTTAGACTGGTACCGAATGCGGTGCAGACGCCGGCTGCGGCGAGAGCAGCTTTTTCTTGACGCCTTCTCCGGCTAAGAGTCCGCTTGTGGCTGCTTGTCCTACGCCTCGGGTCCAAGAACTGGAATCGCCTATGATGAACAAGTTGGAGATATTGGTTTCCATATTCTTGCTCACCGAAATAGAGTCAGGGTAGCTCTTGCATTCGGGGGCATAGAGCAGGGTGTGTTCACCGGCGACACCAGGGCAGATTTTGTCCAGGGCTTCCAGATACTCAACAATGCCTTGCAGAATGCGGTGGGGATAAGCAAGCGAGATGTCGCCGCATTCTGCTTCCAGTGTAGGCTTGATCAGATTGTTGTCGAGCGACTTGGTGCGCCTGCCGGCTTTTAGGTCCCCTAGTCTCTGCACTAGAGGTCCGCCACCGGCCAGCATGTTTACTATTTTGGCGATGGTCTGAGAATACATTTGCGGGTCTTTAAACGGTCTGGTGAAAGTCTTGCTTACCAATACGGCAAAGTTATTGTTCTCGGACTTTTCATACATCTTAGAATGACCGTTCACCAGCACATATTCGCGGTGGTTTTCAGGCGTGACAAAGCCTTTCGGATTAGAACAGAAGTTGCGCACTACATCGCCTGAATGTCTGCTCTTGTAATAGAGCTTGGGTTCGTAGAAGCGTTTATCGACTTCTTCGGTGAAGTAGCAAGATGTTTCTACACGAATACCGATGTCCACTTGTCCGGGATAGATATCGAGGGCTTTGTAGAATTCTTGCTGGGTGAGCCAGTGGGCGCCGCCGCGACCAACTGAAATGACGCAATAGTCGAAGATTTCTTCTTTCTCTTCACCGGGTTTGCGGTAGCGATCGTGGCGCACGGCAAATTTTTCACCGCGACGAGAGACTGAGAGCACCTTGCTGTCCCAGTGAAAACAGATGTTCTGACCTTTGCTTTTGATTTCGTTCAGTATGCTTGTGTTGATGGCCGGGGCATTGTCAGAACCGCAATGCAAAAGCTCTTGATAGTGATAGGTCATGCCAGCTAAAGTAGCTTTCTTTTTGATCCAGCTCAGATCTTCTTCGTTAGGCTTGACCACTGGAATCTGGCAGGGGGCGTGATCGAGAATGGTGGCGCGCACCACATCTAGTCTTTTCTGCAACTCGTTTTCGCCGATGAGGTCATACAGCCTGCCGCCAATGACCGGCGAGGCCGACAAGATAACTTTAAAATCGTTCCAGCTGCCGGCCGACTGACCAGGCGCGCAATAAGAGCAAGCCTTGGGCGGGCAAACTTCTAACTTGCCCTGATCGATTGGGCAGGCATAACGTTTGTCATATTGCGGTCCGACATCGAAAACATGTACTTCTACGTCGGCTCCGGCCAGTTCTTTCAGGGCGAATAAACCGGAGGCTCCAAGTCCAATCAAGGCGAGTTTTTGCATCGAAAGGTTACCTATCCCTCTTAAAACCTGAATATACCATCGAAACCGGCGGTTGCTAAGAGAAGATTTCGATTAAGTAATAGGAACTTTTCTTAATCTGTTTTTGCTTGGCAGGGTCTCTAGAGATAGCGCACTTTTCGTTTGGCATCCATTTCGGCAAGCATGCGCGAAATCTCGGAAAAGAGGCGGTCGGTGACTTGGTTTACTGCTTCTTTTTTGTTCTTCTTGTAGAGGCTCCAATAGTCACCTAAGTTTATTGCTTCGCCCACATCGATCATCACTTCGCGGGCGCCCTTGGGTGGGCTCTCGCCGCCTAAGACCTCGGTTTCCATGCGCTCAAGCACTTCAGCGATTCTTTCTTGAGTTGAGCGTTCGCTGACATAACCGTCATAGATAGAAATGAAATTGACGACGCGATTGAGGTCTTTGTAATAGGTCTTGTATGTCTTTTCTTTCTCGGCATGTACTTCCTTCTCATACTCAGACATATCTTTTTCGTCTTCGTAGATGAAGTCGTCGAGCTTATTGCGCAGCACTCTCACCCATTCTAGTTCGCGCCCACCCGCTTCTAGTTCGACACTCAAGATGCCGGCTAGATTTTGCAAAATATGCACGCGCAGCTGTTTGACTCTGTCGTTCATAGTGACTGCATCTTTAGGCTTGAAATTGTATTCTCTTTCAAGCGTGCTAAGCAAAGTCTCAGCCAGTCTCTTGATGCGCGTCTGGAAACTGCCTTCCTCATCGACTTTCAGCCCGAGACGCATCTCTAGAGTCTTGAGTGAGCCCCTCAGTTCACTGGCAATGTCTTCGGGGTAGGTGTATTTGAAAGCCATTGGTTGAATGTACACAGGCTCAAAACCTAGTTCATCAACGGCAACTGCACTATTTTCAGTCTTTCCTTCTTTCTTATCGTCTTTTTTGTCCTCTTTCTTTGCTGCTTGCGCTTTCTTTTCCAGATCGGCCATAGCCCAAAATGACAGCTGGGCTGCGCCAGATTCTAAAGGCATGATTGTGTCGTTCTGCCTCGATATCTCTCCTTCAGGGAAGAGCACCAGTTTCTTCTGACCTTCAGAGAGAATGCGCCTGGTGGTTTTGAATGATTCACGGTCGGCTGCGCCCCGCACCACTGAATAGGTGCCCAAGTGTTGCAGCCACCAGCCATTAACGCCATGGTCATAGTCAAAGACTTCGCGGGCGGCGACAAAGTTGAAATACTCACCGGCCTTGACGCCAAAGCTAAACATGATTTGGGGATCATGCCGGTTGGAATGGTTCGGGCAGACCATAGTATGTTTGCCCTTCAGCTTGGCAAAGCGCTCCAAAGCCCCGTCCATAATTTTGATCGAGGTGCCTCTCATACTGAACTTCATGTGCAGAGGTAGATTTATTTTTGCCCACCAGAAAAGAAAGGGCGTGTCTTTTGGTGGTTTGAAGTCAAGCACTGCTATTTCCTTTGCCTTGAGAAGAAAGATAACCGTTAAATACTATCAAATGAAAAGCCTAATTCGAGGCAGCGGTCAATCAAGAGGGCGGCAGCCTTGACTGTTTGCTCACCCAGATGCGGTCCTTCGTGCAGCACGATTAATTCTTCCCGGGGCAACTGTTTGAGAATACGCCTGGTTACCGCTTCCTCTCCGATGTACTGCCAATCGTCGGCTACCGCTCCCCAATAGACCGGTGACATGCGACGTGCCGCCAAAAGCTCGGCCCCGCGCTTGTCGATTAATCCAAAAGGCGGGCGAAAAAGACTGGGACGCTCACCGGTTATCTCTTCCAAGACCTGATTGGCTTCGTCTATTTCGCTTTCAATTTTCTTTGTCGCTTGCACCGGCAAAAATAGATGATTCATGCTGTGATTGCCGATTATCTGTCCGGCATTTTGCACTTCTTTGACCAGGGCGGCATGTTTTTTGGCATTGGCACCAATAAAAAAGAAAGTAGCAATCACCCCTCTTTTGGCTAGTAAATTGAGCAAGTCGGGGGTAGAGCCAGGGTCTGGTCCATCATCAAAGGTGAGATGCAGTCTGATTTTTCCATTAGCGTCAAGATGACTGGGGCGTGTGCCACCATTGGCGGTATCGGGCTCCGGGGCTGCCGCACCGGCTCCAGGCTGCAGCCTGTTTCCCGACCAAAACCCGCCCGGCAAGACCTTCCTAGCCATATAGTTGAGAAAGGACATTTTGGCATTATGAAGGCGATGTTCAAAATCTCGTGGATCTTCTTTAAGCTTTTCCCGCTCTTTTTTGCGATCGACTTTTTCTTCGCTCATGCATTGGCAGCCTCAGATCCGTCCTGCACTTTAGTGGCATTTTGAATAAGCATATGAATAGCTCTTCTAGCACGGTCTCCTACTTCGGGAGAGCGTCTTTGCGCAATTGATTCGATAGCCGAGGCAAAGGCATAGAAACGTTCGATAGAAAGATGAGTGGCACGCGGGTGCGGCAGGAGCGAACGCAGATAGCCGCGCAAGTTGTTTGTTTCTTTATCTGATAAAGCGCCTAAAATCTCGAGCAGAGGCTTGAGAGCCTTTATAGATATAAGTGGGCGCTGATAACTAATATAGCCTTTGGCCAGGGCGCGGTGCAAAAGCACGCATTGAGGCAAGGGTGCCTTTTTGTCTTTATCTGAGCGTGGCAGCGAACTGAGAGATTCCTGCCAGGGGGCAAAGTCATTGAGAATATGCAAGAGCGAAGGAGCACTTTCACCCTTTTGGGTATTGATGGGCAAGAGCCCATAGATAAGCGGACGGGATTCGCATTTGTCCACATCTTTTGAGACATTGAGCATGACCGAGGCCAAATTGGTCGACCTGACAATAATGGCTTGCTCGTTAACTTGATTGATGCGACCGGGGGCGAAAGAGACTTCCTTGACGGCAAATTCCTGACACAAAAGCATGTCAAGAACAGAGTCGCCGACTATGGAGCCGAATTCGGCTGTGGTTATTGAGCCTGCCACAAAGTAAATGGTCACTTCGGGCAATTGTCTGCCGAAGCGCACGGTCAAGACGCCGGTCACTTTCTCAAGGCTGAGAAACTGCATGACATTGAAAATCGTGCCTTCTCGGACTGACGTAATGTGAAAGCTGATTGCCACAAGTGCCTTTCTGATTTAGAGCAGATAGGAAATTTCTATCTTTCGATACTTATTATATCTTCGCGCTCTTTCAGTGCATTAGCTACTTCGATGCGGTCGTCAAAATCGATAGTGCGATCTTTGAGAATTTGGTAGGTTTCATGCCCTTTGCCTGCTACCACAACCACATCGCTTGAGCCGGCGCTCTTGACTGCTTCAAGAATGGCTCTTTGTCTATCTACTTCCACCGTCACGTCTTTCAAACGTTTGATGCCGGCCAAAATATCGGCAATTATCTGCTGCGGGTCTTCAGAACGGGGATTATCTGAAGTGACCACTAGTTTGTCGGCTAGCTCTTCGGCGATAGCACCCATTTGCGGTCGCTTTGAGCTATCTCTATCGCCGCCGCAGCCAAAGACGGCAATTAACTTACCCGGTTCTTTGACCAGAGCGCGGGCGGCTTTCAAAACATTATCGAGACCATCAGGTGTATGGGCGTAATCGACTATACAAAGGGGCACGGCTCTGCCTTCACCAATTTTGAAAGGCGGCTGCACCACTTCAAAGCGCCCAGCAACTCCGGCAAAATCTTTCAAGGCTTCGGCTACGGCTTCTTTGCTGATTCCTTGAGAGAGCGAAATAGCCATGGCGGCCATGACATTGTATAGATTGAACTCTCCAGTCAGTTTGGTGCTAAAGCTTATGACACCATCTGGAGTGGCAAGCTCGATTTGTGTACCCCTGGCATCAAACTGGAAAGAAATAGGATGAATGCTGGCTTTAGTGTCTTTGCCGTAGCTCAAAATCTTGGTCTTGTTCTCTTGGCATATATTGAGGAAAGGCTCGGCATATTTGTCATCTAGATTGATAACCGCGCAGGCTTGGTCTTTGCCGGCGAGCATCTCGAACAAGATGGCTTTGGAGCGGTAGTAGTGCTCCATTGTTTTATGAAAGTCCAGGTGATCTTGGGTGATATTGGTCAGGCAGCCCACCGAAAACTCGGTGCCTTCCACCCGCTTGAGAAAGAGAGCATGAGAGCTTACTTCCATTGCTACATATTGCACGCCTTCTTTAGCCATCGTATAAAGCAGGGCTTGTAAGTCGGCAGCTTGGGGCGTGGTGTGGTGCACATCGAGGTACTCTGTTTTGCCTGCCAAAGGCATGCGTGCACCGAGAGTGCCTATCAGTCCGCACTGGCGACCATTAAAGTTGAAGATATGCTCAATCAGATGAGTGGTGGTGGTCTTGCCGTTTGTACCGGTGACGCCAAGCAAGCTCAGTTTTTCGCTTGGTTTTTCAAAAAATATATTGGCCATCTGTCCCATGAACACTCTCACGTCGGGTACGACCAAGAGAGGCACGGCATAGGGACCGCTTTTCTTTTGCGAAACGATGAGCGAGGCACCTTTTTCGATAGCTTGATTGATAAAGGCGTTGCCGTCTTGTTTTTGTCCTTCGATTGAGAAGAAGGCGAAGTCTTTTTCTACATGGCGAGAGTCGTAAGCGAGACCGGCTATCTTTATTTTTTCAGCCAGGCTCTCGCCTTCTGAATGACGGTCGTAAAGAGTGAAAGCAGACGGCAAAGCTGCCTCGTTTTCACAAAGCAGCTCTGCAATTATTTCTTTCAGTGTCTTTTCGGACGGCTGCCCAAGCTTAAACTGGGTAGACACTGACTAACTTGCGTCCTCGGGACATTTCAAATCTGACCACACCTTCGGCAATTGCAAAGAGAGAGTCGTCTGAACCTCTGCCTACGTTTTTGCCGGGATGAATCTTGGTGCCTCTTTGTCTGACGATGATGCAACCGGGGATAACCGGCTCACCGCCGTAGACTTTAACGCCTAGACGTTTGGGTTGGCTGTCTCTTCCGTTTCTTGTCGAGCCGGCGCCCTTCTTATGTGCCACGTTTTACTCTCCTCAATCTTTATAAGTAGATTCCGGCTTATTTGGCCTGGGCTACTACTTTGTCATCAACACTGATGCTGTCTACCATTACTCTGGTGAACTGCACTCTGTGTCCGCCTTTTTTGCGGGTGCCTTTTTTGGGCTTTTGATGATAAACAACTATTTTGGCGCTCTTGATGTTGGATTGAATGCGCCCATGGGCTTCATTCACTTCCAATTTGGAGATAACTTTGCCGGTCACTTTAGCGCCTTTGACATAAGGCTGACCTACAGTCGACTTATCTCCGTCCACGATCATAAGAACGCGGTCGAAGACATGGGTAGCGCCTTCTTCTTCGCCGGTCATGTCGATGTCGTAGTAACGACCGGGCTCTAGTTCATATTGCCTTCCGCAGGCTTCCACAATGGCGAACATTCTCTTCTCCAAAATCTCGAATCTTACCTATCTATAGATTGCTCAACTAAACAGGTACGGCGGTCTTACCGCTCAAATAGAGTCAGTCCCCTCATCTGAGCGGACAAGCGATTTGGAATACTACCAAAAGCTATCAAAAGGGTCAAATCTGTGTACAATGCTTTTTACATAAGGATTTACATTGGCACTTTCCAATAGATGAGAATTTTTTATGGCTGACGCTGTCAACGAAGCAGAACTGGGCAGGAGCAAATACAGCAATACGCCCAAGGAGCATCTATATCATCTGCTCACCATCGGCTGGGAGCCCAATAGCCCGCTGATAGTCAAGTTCGTCAATGAGAACGGTTTGCAGAAAGATCTCAATGATTGGTTGGCTCTGAACAAGGTGAAAAGCTAGGCTAGAGCAAGAACTTGCCTGGTTTTTCTTTTGGCTGTTCTTTTTGAGCAGCTTTTTATCTGCTTTCTAGTTTAGGTAACGGGTAATTGTGAGCTTTCCATTAAACATGGGCTGCATTTAAGAAACCGACCTTAAGATGAAGTTCGTTATATTTGTCCCTACACAAAGCTTTTGGGGTATTTGCCGATATGTTGCAAGTTGGAAAAAGAGCTCCTGATTTTGACATGCCTTCTACCAAGGACATGAAGACCTTGAAAGAGAATGTCAAACTCACAGACTACAAAGGTAAGTGGCTCGTTCTTTTCTTCTATCCTCTCGATTTCACCTTCGTCTGCCCGACCGAATTGAAAGCCTTCTCTGATAAGTATGAAGAAATCAAGAAAGCCGGCGCCGAAGTTCTCGCTGTTTCAACCGACAGCGTTTACAGCCACAGAGCCTGGATCAACACCAGCGAAGCTCAGGGTGGACTTGGCTCCCTCAACTACGTTCTCGCTTCCGACATCACCAAAGATGTCAGCCGCGACTACGGTGTTTTGATGGAAGACAAGGGTATCGCTCTGCGCGGTCTCTTCATCATCGATCCCGATGGTGTGCTGCAGTATCAGGTTGTCCACAGCCTCAACATCGGCCGCTCGGTTGATGAGACACTTCGTGTACTCGAAGCTCTCAAAACCGGTGGACTTTGCCAAGCTGATTGGAAGCCGGGTCAGAAGCCCCTCACCGTCTAAGTTCGAAAAAAGACTAAGCAAAGACCGGGATTCGCAAATGCGATTCCCGGTTTTTTGTTTTCTAGATTTGTTATCTAAATCTGTTGTCTAAATCTGTTTCTCTAAGCTTTCTGGTCGGCGCTTTGTTAAGGATAGGCGAGACTTTGTGGAAAGTGAGACTAGAAGCGATAAAATTAAGCCTGACTAGTTATTTGGAGGATGACCGATGGCTCTAAAAATGGATGCTCCGCTTCCATCGCTGTCAGGCGTTGATGATTGGTTGAACGGTCCTGAGGTAAAGGATGAAGATCTCAAAGGTCATCCAGTCTTGATTCATTTCTGGGCTTTGAGCTGCGGCGCCTGTAAAGAGTCCCTGCCCGACTTGAACCGCTGGGTGGACGAATACGGGTCCAAAGGTTTGAAAATCATCTCGGTGCATATGCCCAGACAAGAGTCGGACACCAATATTCCGGCAGTTGTGGAATGTGCTAAAGAGTGGGAAATGAAGCAGCCATGCGCCATAGATAACTGGCATACAATTACTGATCGTTTTGAAAATCAGTATGTCCCGGCTCTTTATGTTTTCGACAGCGAGCACAAGATGCGCCATCGCCAAGCCGGCGAGAAAGCCGTAAAGATGACCGAACCGGTAGTGCAAAGACTACTTGGTTTAACAACTGCCAAAGAGGTTTGAAATGTCTGCAAGCACCACCGAGGCAACCCGCGAAAAGGGCTTTTGTCGTGAGCGGTCCGATAAGCTGTTTGAAAGAGCGAAAGCGCGCATACCCGGCGGTGTCAATTCGCCGGTGCGCTCTTGCAAATCAGTAGGCTCCAGCCCACTCTTTATTGCCTCGGCCGACGGCGCCTATATGATCGACGAAGACGATAATCGCTATATCGACTATGTCGGTTCATGGGGTCCAATGATTCTTGGTCATAGACATCCTTGTGTCTTGAGCGCTGTGGAAGATGCTCTTGTGCATGGTACCAGCTATGGTGCGCCAAGCCGCTTGGAAGTGGAAATGGCTGAGCTTATCTGCGAACTGGTGCCATCGGTTGAAATGGTGCGCATGGTCAATTCGGGCACCGAGGCTTGTATGTCGGCGGTGCGCTTGGCTCGTGCCTTTACCAAGCGTGAATTGGTGATCAAATTTGATGGCTGTTATCACGGACATGCCGATTCTTTCCTGGTCAAAGCCGGCTCTGGACTTGCTACTCTTGGTTTATCAGATGCCACAAGCTCGCCTGGTGTGCCGACACAGTTCACCGGTTTGACGCTCTCTCTGCCCTTCAACGATGTCGATGCCCTCAGACAAGCCTTCGCTCAAAAAACTGCCGAGATTGCCTGCGTAATTGTGGAGCCCATAGTCGGTAATTCAGGCTTGCTCATCCCCAGTCCTGAATTTCTCAAGAGCCTCACTGGTCTTTGTAAGGACAGTGGTGCGCTGTTGATTTTCGACGAAGTGATGACCGGTTTTAGAGTAGCCCTAGGCGGCGCCCAAGAACGTTTTGGCGTCAAGCCCGACCTGACCACCTTTGGTAAGGTGATTGGCGGCGGCTTGCCTGTAGGCGCCTATGGCGGTCGGCGCGACGTTATGTCGATGGTGGCGCCGGAAGGTGCCGTCTATCAAGCCGGTACTTTGTCGGGTAATCCACTGGCCATGGCGGCCGGACTGGCTCAATTACGCTATTTGCAAGCCGGCAAGGTGCGACTTTATGAAAAGCTCGCCCAGACCACTGAGGAACTCGCCGAAGGTTTGAAAGGGGTTCTTTCTGAATCTGATGTTTCCGGTCAAGTCTTGCAGGTGCCCGGTATGTTGTCGCTTTTCTTTACTGAGAGCAGTGAGCCGGTGCAGTCTTTCGATGATGCCCTCAAATGTGATACCAAGTTTTTCGGTCATGTCTGGCGCAATCTTACCGAGCGTGGGGTTTACTGGCCGCCTTCTCAATTTGAGGCTGCCTTCTTATCCATCATGCATGGCAAGAATGAAATTAAAGAGACCATTGCCGCCTTTAGGGCAGCTATTGGTGAAGCCAAGAAATCAAAGAAATAGTCAAAGTAGAGGCGGAGAATTAAATGCAGTTTGTAGTAACCGGTTATGACGGTGATGACGCTCAGGCTCTGGAAAGACGCCTGCACAAAAGAGAAGAGCATCTCAAGCTGGCTGAAAAAATGAAGAGCCAAGGGCGTCTGCTATTTGCTACCGCTTTGTTGGATGAGAACGAGAAGATGGTGGGTTCGATCTTGGTGGTCGATTTTGCCGGTCGTGAAGAAGTCGATGCCTGGCTGAAAACAGAGCCTTATGTCACAGGTAAGGTCTGGTTGAAAGTAGATGTGCGTCCTTGCCGCGTCGCACCTATGTTTCAACCCGCCTAGATTTAGCGTGGTTGATGTAGATAGTTCTGGCCAGGGTGCAAATTAGAATGCTGCGCGGCTGAGCTTTCCTTATCTCTTTCAGAGCTTCGTACATAGTTGCTCCAGAAGTGAGAACATCGTCTATGAGAATGACATCTTTGTCTTTGATTTTTGCAGCGTCTTTGCCTAAAGCAAAGGCGTTTTGCACATTGAGGCGGCGCTCCCGCTTGTTCAAATATTTTTGAGGCTTTGTTTCTCTAATTTGTACGAGCACTTCATCGACTAGTTGCAAGCGCAGTGACTTTTTTTTGAAGATGCCTTGCGTGCGGGCGTAGTGTTCGAGGTGACCGGCAATCAGTTTGGCGTGGTTCTGTTTTTGCTTTGGCAGCTTGCTTTTGTGCATGGGAATGGGAATGAGTAGATAGGACTGTCTATTAGGAGCAGTCAGACCTCTTGTCGCTGGGCCCTCTGAAGTAATCTTATCGAGCAGGCAATAGAGTGGAAAAGCCAGGTCGCAAAGCAGTCTATGTTCGGCTTTCTGTTTGACTAGGGCAATTAGGTCTTTGGCGAGATCTTCATAGGGTGCTAGAGCAATATAAGCGAAAGAGCTTGTGCCAGAATTTGTGCAAGTTTCTGTGCAAGTTTCTGGTTCTAGAACAAGTCTGCCTGTTTCTGGTTGGCATAGGTAGGACAGGCAATCTCGGCAGATATGACGGTTTGCATGAACGAAGTTTTCGCTGGCTGTGAAGGCTAGGGGGCGCAGGCAAACGCGGCACGGGGCTTCGTTTACCAGGGCTAGAGCCCAAAACAATATTTCTTTTAGCAGGCAGTAGATTGTCTTCATGATATATAGACGCTTTTTGTAGGCAAAAAGTTCATTTATAATTGCCCAGCCTCAAGATAATTAATCTGTCTGCAGCGATGCGGCTTTTGTTTAGATAAGGACCAGATAATGGCTGATGCCCTGAAAGTAATTTTGCAAGCAGAAAGAGAGCTTGCTGCTGCTTTTGAAGAAGTAGATCGTATCGCCCTGGAGAATCAAGAGCGAGTGCTCAGCGCCTTTCGCAAGAATAGAATTTGTGAAGAGCATTTTGCCGAACGCACCGGATATGGTATCGATGACTATGGACGGGAAGTAATTGATCAAGTATTTGCCGACGTCTTTGGCTGTGAAGCTGCCTGTGTGCGTATGCAGATGGTCTCTGGTACTCATGCTATCGCTTGCGCGCTTTTTGGCAATTTAAGACCCGGCGATAAAATGGTATCGCTGACAGGAAAGCCTTACGATACTCTCAATAAAGTTATCGGTGCAAACGGTTATAGCTCGGGCTCGCTTACCGATCTCGGTGTCAATTATGTCGAAACTGATCTCATAGAGTTCACCGCCCTCGATACTATGCCGGATGCTTTGTCGGATAGTCAGCTTGGTGAGGCAATTGCCCGGGTAGCTCCGGCCAAACTCTTTCATATTCAAAAGTCGCGTGGTTATTCCACCAGTCGTCCAACTCTTTCTAATGCAGCCATAGCAAGGCTTTGCCGCGTGGTGAAGGAAATCGATAAAGAGGCTATTGTCTTTGTCGACAACTGCTATGGCGAATTTGTCGAGGAGTCCGAGCCTGTATCTATGGGAGCCGACTTGATGGCTGGCTCGCTGATCAAGAATCCCGGCGGCGGCTTGGCTCTCACCGGCGGCTATGTGGCCGGGCGCCGTGACCTTGTCGACAACGCTCTCATTCGGCTGACCGCACCTGGCATAGGTGGTCACCTCGGCGTTACTTTCAATCAGAATCGTCTGGTTTTGCAGGGTCTCTTTCTTGCTCCTTCGGTGGTCTCAGGTGCAGTTAAGGGGGCGATGTTGTTTGCTCAAGCACTGGCAAAAGTCGGGCTCAAGGTTGATCCTTCCGGGCCTTCCAAACGCTATGACATCATTCAAGCAATTGAGTTCGGCAAAAGAGAAGCTCTCATAGATTTCTGTCGTGTCTTGCAGTCATACTCGCCGGTCAATGCCCATGTGGCTCCCGAGCCTAGCGAGATGCCCGGCTATGAAGACCAGGTGATTATGGCCGGGGGTAGCTTTATAGAAGGCGCCACAATCGAGCTTTCCGCTGATGGACCTTTGCGTGAGCCCTATGCCGCTTATTTGCAGGGTGGTCTCAGTTATCTGCACGTGAAAACCGCTTTGCGAGGCGTGCTTTCCAATTGTAAAGTGGATTAAATTTGATCCCAAACCCGATTTATCTTTGGCGATTGCCGTCAGGCTAGCGTCTCCAGCCATTTAAGCTTTACTAAGTGTAGATTGGGCGCTTCTTTTCTTCCTTTGCACTGCCTATAATTAGCGATGCCGAAGACTAGATTGGACATGAGGATTTGCCAGTGGTTGCTCAAATGCCCGCCAGAGCTCAGAGTATTTCAGGCTCCAAGCTCGATTTGAAGATCCTTTCCGGAACAGCCAATCCGGAACTTGCAAAGGAAGTGGCCGAGCACCTGGGTCTCGGTTTGACCCCGCTTAGAATCTCGCCTTTTTCAGATGGCGAGATTTATGTTCAATTGCAAGAGAGTGTTCGCGGCGTCGATTGTTTCGTGATTCAACCGACCTGCACTCCGGTCAATGAAAACTTGATGGAGCTATTGATTTTGCTTGATGCTCTCAAGCGTGCCTCAGCCGGACGTATCACCGTGGTCATGCCCTATTACGGTTATGGCAGGCAAGATCGTAAGGCGGCAGGACGCGAAGCCATTACAGCAAAACTAATCGCCGATCTTTTGACCACTGCCGGTGCCCAGCGAGTAGTCGCACTCGACCTCCACGCCCCGCAGATTATGGGCTTTTTCAACATCTTGGTCGACCACCTCTATGCAAGCCCGGTCTTGCTTGACTATGTGCGGTCGCTCAATCTCAAAGATATAGTTTTGGTCAGCCCTGATGTGGGCGGTGTTTCAAGAACCAGGGCTTTTGCCAAGAAACTGGATGACGCTCCCATCGCCATCATCGATAAACGTCGCACCAAGCATAATGTGGCTGAAGTCATGAGTGTGGTTGGTGAAGTGGATGGCAAGGTGGCCATCATGGTCGATGATATGGTGGACACAGCCGGAACCTTGGTCAAAGGAGCAGAGCTGCTTATCAAAGAGGGGGCGACGAAGGTATATGCCTGCGCCACCCATGCTGTTCTTTCTGGACCAGCCAATGAGCGTCTCGATAATTCGCCCATTGAGCAGCTAATTGTCACTAATTCCATACCGCATGACAAAGAGAATGTCTCGCCCAAGATAGTGCAGCTTTCAGTGGCTAAGCTTCTCGGCGAAGCCATCTGGCGCATTCACGACGATAGTTCGGTGAGCGAGATGTTCGAATGAGTCTAATAGTTGAAAGCTTTCCTGTCGGTCCCCTTGGCTGTAACTGTTCCATAGTGGGTTGCAGCGAAAGCGGAGAGGCTCTTGTGGTCGACCCGGGCGGCGATGTTGACGACATTATCGAAAGACTAGCCACTCTTGGTTTGAAAGCAAAATATCTCTTGCACACCCATGCTCATTTCGACCACATAATGGGCAGCAAAGGAATGAGAGAAAAGACCGGAGCTGAAATTTGTCTGCATAAAGAAGATGAGTTTCTCTACAACATGCTCGGCAAACAAGCCTCTATGTTTGGTCTAAGCGCCGATGAACCTTTGCCTGTTGATAAGTTCCTATCAGATGACCAAGAGATAAATTTCGGAAAGCTGAAAACCCAGGTTTTGCATACTCCCGGTCATACCCCCGGCAGTCTTTGCTTTTGTGTTCAAGATAGCGATAGCCTGCTCTTTTCAGGCGACACTCTTTTTTCGAGATCTATAGGTCGAACTGATCTTTGGGGCGGTTCCTTCGATAAGATAATCAAGTCGATAAAAACAAGACTCTTCACTCTTGACGACGAGACCCGCGTTATACCAGGCCACGGCCCCGATACAAGTATCTGGACCGAGAAAAAAGAGAATCCATTCTTTTGAACTACCGTACAGACGAAATCGATTTTTCACCTTTTAATGCCGATGAAGTGCTTAAAGCTCTTTGCTCGGTTTTGCGCAGCAGTAAACATCTTTCATTCGGTTATGCCGGTGATATTCAAAGCCTCATCGATCGCATCGGTAGGGTTTTCTATGCCGGGCGCGCCATGTTCTTTTTGGCTGGTAAAGATGACGGCAAAGTCGAGATTTTTGAATATGTCAAAAGTGGTAAACAGGCGGTAGCGCCAGAGTTGACTTCACTTTTCGGGCAAAAGCTTTCCCGTCATCTGATGACCTTGCCTCAAGATGTCACTCTCGTTGAAGATGCCAACAAATTTGCCGAAGAAGTCGATGACGAGTATCGCGAGATGTTTCTCAAGGTGATGACTGCCGTCGGTAAAGAGAGGGTCTATTTGATTCCGCTCAAATTGCGTCCCTCGCTCAGTGAAGCTGATAAAGATGAGCGCTTGGCTGGGCTTTTGCTTTTGCAAGAAGCCGATACATCTAATTCGGTAAAGTGGAATAAGCTGGTGGTGGATACTTTGGTGACCATTTCAGACCATTTAGCCAAGCTCTTTGAAGTGGAGACTTTGCGCGGACGTCTGGAAGCTCACGAAAGTGAAGATCCGACCACTGGTTTTCTCAATCGACGTGGTGGAGTTGTCGCTATCACCGAGGAAGTGGAGCGCGCCCGCTATTTCAAAGACAAGATTTCGCTTTTGTTGATACACGTTGATGGACCAAAGAAAGGCGAACCTGCTCGTTCTGTCGGGCAAGAAAAATCGGTTTTGAGTGCGGTATCGTCTGTGGTGTCAACAATGACACGTCCGGTTGATGTTATCTGTCGCTATGGTCATGAAGAATTTATCGTCGCCTTGCCTCGTATGGACGGTGCTGAAGCGGTGAAAATGGCTCAGGTGATTCGCTCATCGATGGGCATCGCCATGCTCAATGAACATGCCGCCGCGCAGTCGCAGGCGATGACTATAGAGCCGGTGAAGAGCCCTTGCTCACTAAGTATCGGCGTGGCTACCATGCCCGATGATGGTACTGTTTTTGATGAACTGTTGAGCATTCTTAACGAGCTTGTTGCTGAAGCCAAAGATATGGGCGGCAACCAGATTAAGTCTCGGGCTAGATCAAATAATTGACAAGAGTCTTACGAGAATTGTCGGCTCGCTTTTGAAATAAGGGTATTCTGGTAGTATAAGGTGCAAATTGAGGAGGAGAGATTGATGAATAAAGGACAGAAGAGAATGCTTGTAAAGGCTCTGGTTCTTTCCGGGATGGCAATCAGTCTGTCTCTGGGTATGGCCTTGAAAGCTTCGGCTGATAGTGAAGCCGGTTTTTTTGTTATCGGCGGTGGCAATGAGTCTGGTGGCGTTTATTCCACCGGTGCCGAGTCTGAATCGGGCGGTATCGCCGGTCTAGGCGCCAACTCTGAATCTGGTGGTGTTTATGGCACCGGTGCCGAATCGGAGTCGGGCGGCATTGCCGGTCTAGGCGCTAACTCTGAGTCTGGTGGTGTTACCGCCACCGGCGCCGAGTCGGAAGCCAATCCGTTTTATGGAATCAAGACCTACAGCTGGTAGCTGTTAGCTTAAGCAGTGAGCCGTTAAGCAGAGCTCTTCGCTTGTGAAATACCTAAAGAAAGAGAGCGGCTTTATTGCCGCTCTCTTCTTTTATATTGCTTACATAGTTGCTTTCTTACTTACTTGAATAACCGAGCTTCTTCGCTTCAGCCATGTCTGCTTCATAGAGCTTTTGATAGGCTTCGGCACGGTTGAAGTAGGCACTGCCCAGCTTGGGATTTAGTTCGATGGCTTTATCGAGATCGACAACTGCCTTTTCGTAGTGTCCCATTAGGCGCAAGGCGCGACCGCGGTTTACATAAGCACTAGCCATACGGGGCGCTAGTTCAATGGCTTTATCGCAGTCATCGAGAGCTTTCTTCAAGTCGCCTTCGATGATGTAAGCGTGGGCGCGGTTGACATAGGCGCTGGAAAGCTTGGGTTCAAGTTCGATAGCTTTACTGGCATCGGCGAGGGCTTCTTTGCTCTTGCCCATTTTGGCATAGGCATGGGAGCGGTTCACATAAGCTACTGCTACTTTGGGTTCCAGTTCAATGGCTTTGCTGGCGTCGGCTAAGGCTTTTTCCATATGACCCAAAGAAAGATAAGCCCATGAGCGGTTTATATAAGCCATGGCCAGTTTGGCATCTAGTTCGATGGCTTTGTTGCAGTCAGCCAAAGCTGTACGGAAGTGTTTGCGAATCATGCTTATATTGGCACGATTGGCATAGGCGACTGCATAGTTGGGGCTGAGCTTGATTGCTTCAGAAAATTTGGCTTCAGCTTCTTGTCCTTTTCCTTCGGACATGAGCTTAAGACCGTCTTTGAGGGCTGTCTTAGCATCTTCGCTGACTTTATCGCTTTTGGCGACAGCTTCGCTTTTGGCTGTCTTAGTGGTCTTTTTGCCGGCGGGGGCGGCTTTGACCTGGCAGGTGCCCAATAAAGTAAGGGCTACTGAAAGAAATACTGCTCTAGTAACTCCGGGACGGTCGAACATTCTTCATCTCCTCAAGGGCTCGGGCGTATTATCTCATATTGATTACTTGACTTGCGATTCGCCTTGCTTCATGGCTTGCAGCCCTGAGGCTTTGCTAAATTCATCGCTGAAAACAATTTTTGACTTAAGACGTTTGGCACTGAGCCATTTTTCTTTAGTGGCTTCGATATTTTGAGCCATGGCGCTCTCTTTCAAGGCTTCTTTGGCTTCGTCAAAGCTGGTGGTGCCGGCCGGCTTTCTGTCGATAACTTTGACCACATGGTAACCCACCGTGGTTTCGACCGGTGTCATAACCAGTTTGCCGGGCTTGACCCCTTTTGCGGCATTAACCAGGGTTTTGATGGGGCTTGAGCCTTTATCAGCCGACACTTCACTTAGGTCTAGTTCAGGTATTTCACCGCCGCTCTTGGCCATTCTTGCCATGGTATCTTCAGAGAAATTGTCGGCCAGTGATTTGAAATCTTCCCCCTTATTGGCTCTGGCCAATAGCTCTTCCGCCAGTCTAAGTTTTTGCTGTTTGACCACAAGCACTTCTTTATCGAGGTCGGCTTCGCTCATTTTTGGATTTTGCTTGCGCAACTGGGTCTTGATGCTTTCAACCGGCGGCATGTCGATAGATGGGGCGGCAAGCACTATATGGGCAAGCTTGATTGACTCGCCGTGCTTGAAACTAGCTTGATTCTTTTGATAGATAGAAAGCAATTCTTTATCGGAGGGGGCGTTTTCGCGAGCGATTTTCTCAAGCAAGATCATGAGCATGCGATCGTTGATCAAGTCTTCCTTCACCTCTTCCGGTGTGCGTTCGGAAAGCTCGAGCATTTTCTTATAGCGCGGCGATTCTTTTATCTTGAGGAAGTCGTTGTATGCCGGTTTATAAAGATTTTGCGCTCTTGCCTCGGCAAGCATTAGCTCACGATTGATAATCTCGTTCAGTAGTTGTTTTTCAACTAGTTTAGAGCCGACTTTAAAAGCCAAACCAAGGGCTAAAACTTGCTTATCAAAATCGGCTTCGCTTATTTTTTTAGCCTTGAGAAACTTATCGAGGGTCATGCCTTCCAGTGATTGCGGCTTTCTGGCTGTTTCGAGAAGTTTTTTCTTTTCGTCTTCTTCCAGCTTTATTTTCATCGCTTCGGCTTGCTTGTCAAAGATGGCCACTTGCACAGGGTCGGCGCTCAAGGTGTTTTGCAAAGAGATAATGGCTTCGCGATACTCTCTTTTGAACTGTGCCACCGTTATCGGTGTACCGTTCACTTTGCAAATTTCCATGCTCTCCGGCAACTTGGCGACATTGATATTTTGTGCGCCTTTGAGATCGACCGACTGCCCTTCGCCGGCGCCAGAGCCGTTGATTGCTTCAGCCGTTTTCTCTTTGCCGGCGGCTCCATCAGTTTTGTCTGAATTTTCTTTGTTAGGCTCTGAGCTTGAAGAAGTAGAAGAGCTTGAAGAAGTCGACGAACTTGAAGAAGGTGTCGTCTTATCTGTGCTTTCGGCACCTTGCTTTTGGCAACCGCTTATGACCAGGCTCAGTCCGGCCAAGAGAGCCAGTGCTTTAAGGTTGGTTAGCTGCATCTTCATTTCCAATTTCCTTCCTCCTGAATTTCTCAGACGGGTCTGGTATTAAGTTCGGTGCTGACGACTATGGCTTGCAAGAGGTCTTGCAAGAGATTGAGTTGATCTTCTGGTTCTTCCCCTTGAGCCTTGACCAAAATGTATGGGCTGGAGCCCTGACCGCCTGCAATGCCGGGTTTATAGGTGGTGCGGGAACCCAGCTGTTTAGGTAGTCTAGCTTGAATGGGCATCCATTGTTGTAATCTGAAGGGTACATAAAGCCGCATGCCTTGCATATCCGGCTTGATAGATTGGACATTGGCGGCAGCGGCAAGCAATCTTAGTTTGACCACTTGAATGAGCTGCTCGGTTTCTTTGGGAATATTGCCGAAGCGATCTTTCCACTCGCTGACCAGCATGGCCAGTTCTCTTTCGGTTTTAACATCAGCCAGACGTTTGTATTCGATTAGGCGTTGCTCGCCGTTTTCGATATATGATTCGGGAATGAAGGCAGTGACGTTGATATCAACGGCAGTATCATAATCTTGGGCAACAGATTCGCCCTTCAGTTCGGCCACCGACTCTTCAAGCAGTTTGCAATAGAGGTCGAAGCCTACCGAAATCATATGACCGTGCTGTTCGGCTCCTAAGATGTTGCCGACCCCTCTAATTTCCATATCGCGCAAAGCAATTTGATAGCCCGAGCCAAGCGAGGTGAACTCTCTGATTGCTTTCAGTCGTCCTTGGGCTTGCTCAGACAAGACCTTGGAAGGTTTGTAGAGACAATAAGCATAGGCTTGCACTTCAGAGCGACCGACGCGTCCTCTTAGCTGATACATCTGCGAGAGTCCGAGCTTGTCGGCGTCATTAATAATGATGGTGTTGACGTTGGGTATATCGAGACCTGATTCGATGATGGTTGTGCAGACGAGCACATCGAATTCATGAGCCAAGAAAGAAAGCATCACGTTTTCCAGCTCGCGCTCGCCCATTTGTCCATGCCCGATGGCTAGTCTTGCTTCGGGCACCAGCATTTTTACTTCGGCGGCAATCTGTTCGATATTTTCAACGCGGTTGTGAACAAAATAAATCTGCCCGCCTCTCTCCATTTCGTGCAAGATAGCGGTGCGCACCAGGGGCATTTTGTATTCGCCGACAAAGGTCTTGATGGGGGCGCGGTTGGTCGGCGGGGTATTGATCGTCGACATGTCGCGGGCGCCGGAAAGAGCCATATATAAAGTACGAGGAATAGGAGTAGCCGACATGGTGAGAACGTCCACCATCACTCTCAGCTGCTTTAGTTTTTCTTTGTGTCCGACTCCAAATCTTTGCTCTTCGTCTATGACAACCAGCCCTAAGTCTTTGAAGGCGATGTCTTTTTGCAGCATGCGGTGTGTGCCAATGACCACGTCGCATTCGCCGGTGGCTAATTTCTTAGCCACTTCTCTTTGTTCTTTGGCGGTGCGGAAGCGGCTCAAAAGCCCCACTCTCACCGGATAAGGTGCAAAGCGTTCCGAGATATTGTTGAAATGCTGTTGGGCAAGAATAGTGGTAGGCACCAGCACAGCCACTTGTTTGCCTGACATCACTGCTTTGAAAATGCCGCGTATGGCAATTTCGGTTTTGCCGAAGCCTACGTCGCCGCATATAAGTCTATCCATCGGTTTGGGCGATTCTAGATCGGCTTTGACGTCTTGAATGGCTTGCCACTGGTCGGGCGTCTCTTCATAGGGGAAGGCTTCTTCCATTTCGTACTGCCAGGGTGTATCGGGCGGGCACTGGTAGCCTTCTTGTTTGGCGCGCATGGCATAGAGATTGACCAAATCTTCGGCGACTTGTTTAATCGATTTCTTAACGCGCTTCTTGGTGGTCTCCCATTCGGCGCCGCCAAAGCGCGACAATCTGGGCGGCGCATCGCCGGCACCGCGGTAGCGGCTGAGAAGATTGATCTGGTCGACCGGTACATAAAGTACATCGTCGCCCGAATATTGAATCTTGAGGTGTTCTCTTTGTTGAGAGTCGATGCTTATGCGCTTGATCCCGACAAACTGACCGATACCATGCTTGAGATGAACGACATAGTCGCCTACCTTAAGGTCTGAAACCGAGGTGAAACGCTCATAGTTTTTCTCTATGATTGGTCGTCTATATATAGTCGGCTTACGTTTGACGCCAAAAATTTCAGCATCAGTGATGGTGACAAGACCGGCATCGGTAAGTTTGAAGCCATGGCTGAAACCACTTCTTGCTACCCAGATTTTATCTCTTTCTTCTTTTCTGGCGGTGCTGCCGCCAAGGGCGGTGCTGAGATCGCCAAGCAGATTTTCCGGATTAATTGTATTGCCTGCCGCCGGTTTGCTCTCTTCGGGGCTAATATGCGTGTCTGCGCCTTCCGGCGAGATATAGACAGCCTGGCAGTCATATTCTTTCAAGACACCGATGATGCGCTGGGGCTGCTCGGTGCAAATCAAGATGTGATAGCCCTCTTTGCGCAGGGTCTTCACTCTTTCTGCCAAAAGATTGAGCTGGTTGCCGAATCTTTCGATGGGGTGGCAGTCAAAGTCTACTCTTGCTGCAGCTTGACTTGGGCTCGGTGCCTCTTCTTCTATAACAAGAGGTAAAGTTGAGACATAGAGTCTCTGCAAAGGTTTGAGAGAAGTGGCGATTTCGCCGGCTTTAAGGTGCAAAAGTCTGGGCAGGGGTAAGAGTCGACCGGTTTCAAGCCCTTCCTTTATAGTGTTATCCAGCTTTTCGTCGTAAGAACTCAGCGCCGCCAAGAGGGTATCCCATTCGTCCAATACCACCATCGATGATGGCGGTAGGAAATTAATCAGGGTGGCGAAATCTTCGTCTATATAGGGCGCGTAATATTCCAGTGACTCGGGATAACGTCCCAGTCTGAGGGCTTCTAGGTCGGAGCCGGTAACATCTTTAAGAGTCTCAGCCGCACTTTCGCTCAAGTGGGCGGCTGCTTCTTCTGTTTTTTCCGCCAGCTTGTCGGCTAAGGCTTCTCTTTCTTTTTCGTCAGGGCTGAGGACCACCCACCATCTAGGCGGAATCGATATTTTGTCGGTTGGTTCGATTGATCTTTGCGAATCGATGTTGAAGACGCGCATCGATTCGATTTCGTCGCCGAATAGCTCAATGCGAATAGGCAGACCGCAAGAGGGAAAGACGTCAATGATATCGCCCCTGATACTAAACTCACCCCTGAGGGTGACCAAGGCTTCTTTGGAATAGCCAAGCGCGGCAAGTCTTCTGCCTAGCTCGGTGGAATCGATTTGTTCGCCTACTTTGAGAGAGAGGCTATGACGCTCAAGTTGCTCTTTGGAAAGCACTCTTTGGGAAAGGGCACGGGCGCTGACTACGGCTATGTAGGGCTCGCTTTCTTTCTCGCCTTTCATGATGTGGCGCAAGAGTTCTAGCTGGGCGGCAATATTATCGGGGCTCGACAATACTTGCTCGTAGGGCGAAACTTCACTGGATGGGTAGAAAAAGACCGGATAGCGACTGAGGTTTGACAGCTCTTGATGGTAGCGAGCACCGGTATGGTTGTCTTGCACCACTAGAATGAGCGGTCGTCTGGTCTCATGGGCCAGCACTGAAAAGACAAGCGATTTTGCTGAATCTGTCAGTCCCACCAAGTTGAGCTCGGTGCGGGCTGCACCTCGGGCGGTGCGACCTAATAGTTTGGCGTATTGCGGGCTGTCTAAAAAGAGCTGGTGTAGTCTTGAGACCAGATTTAGATTGCTTGTCAGCATTTCTGAAAAGGCTTCCTGAAGAGCTTGTATGTCTTATTTTTCTTGATTTCCGGGCGAATATGTCATTTTAGCATCTTGAAAGGATGGTTCTCTGGCTTGGTGCAGCACTGTTACAGTTGCAGTATTTCGCTTTGCCTAGACTGGAGTATGATGAAACTGATTGCGTTGAGGTTGGTTATTTGCTGAAACGGGCTAGGGGATGTCAGGCGGTTAGGGCTGAGCGGGCTTGGCTTGGTCTGACCACTGCTTTTTGTTTGTCTTTGCTTTTGCAAGGCTCGCCAGTTCCTGCTTTCGCTCAGGGGCGCGAGGAAGCAATCAGGCAGATGCAGAACGGCTTGAATTTTCTTAAGGCCGGCAAGAGCGAAGAGGCTCTCAAGGCTTTTGAGCGGGCCCATCAATTAGACCCGGCTATGTTGGAAGCACTCAACAATATCGGGCGTATATATGCCGACCGTGGCGACAATGAAACAGCCGTCAAGTACTTCAAGAAAGCCCTAAACATAGAGCCCCTCTATGTGCCGGCGCTATCCAATTTAGGCTTGACTCTTTACACCAGCGGTAAGCCGGAAGACGCCATTCATCCCTGGCGCCTCTGCCTTAAACAAGAAAAAGACAATCCCACTATCCATTACTATTTGGCTAACGCTTTGCGCGACGCCGCCGAGAAAGCCGACCGCGAAACGAGAGATAGTTTTTTAAGAGAAGCCCGTGAGCACTACAATACTGCTATTAGGCTGGACCCGTCCAATGCTGCCGCATTTAGCGGACTGGGCGTGGTCGATCTAGAAGAAGGACGGCTAACCGACGCACGCCGCAGCATTATGAGGTCTCTGCAACTGAGACCTCAATCTTCTTATAGCTACTTCAATCTTGGTCTCATAGAAGAAAGGCAGGGCAATAAAAGTGCTGCCATCAAGGCTTTTGAAAATTCTTTGAAGTATGAAAGCGATGAAAAATACAAAGGCGAGACCCGCAATCGCATAGAGCAGTTGAAGACCGGCAAAATGGCTAAGCCCGGCTCTGGCTCTGGCAGTACCGGCTCAATAGCTCAGCCGGACCAAGATGCTTTGAATGAAGTGCGTGCCCGCGCCGACTCGGCTCTCAAAAAGAACAATTACAAAGAAGCCGCCAAGGGTTATGAGATGCTTGTCGCTGCCGGTGTTTCCGACCCTGTTCTTTATTCGAATTTTGGACTTTGTCTTTCTTCTACCGGGCAGCTGTCCAAAGCCATCGAGGCTTATCGTAAAGCTATTTTAATCAGTCCTAGTGGCTTCACCGAGGCTCAATACAACCTGGGCATGGCGCTCAGGCGCTCTGGTGACAATGTTTCTGCCGAAGCTGCCTTTAAGAAAGCTATCGAAGATGCTCGGCGAGCGGGCAAAACCTGTCCGGCGGCACACAATATGCTGGGCGTCATACTGCGCGAAAGAGAGAGCCTCAAAGAAGCTGCCGAATCTTTCCGCTTGGCTATTCTGCAATCGGGCGGTTCTTTGGCAATTGCCCATTTTAACCTGGCTTTGCTTTTAGAAAAGACCGAGAAGTCACGAGATGCCGTAAGCGAGTACCGCGCCTATTTGAAGACAGCGCCCAATGGGCAGAACGCCAGGCTGGCAAGAGACCGTCTCATGAAATTGACCGGCAGCCCCAACTAATGCATCTTTTGCCTCTTGAGTTTGGAAGGGGCGGTTCTGTAAATTCTTTTGACGAAGCGGGGGCTTGGGGCTGCGCCTTCGCCTGACAACTTTTCAGCTGTAGTAATATTTAGGCTTATGAGTAAGTCTGAACTGCCTACACCCGAAGCCGTTGAAGCTGTCTGCAATGTCGCAGGCGCCAGGGCTGTGCGCGAGAAGCCCGAGGGCAAGAAGCGGGTGGCGGTGCTTATGAGCGGCGGTGTAGACTCGTCGGTGACTGCTTTCTTGATGAAAGAAGCCGGTTATGACGTTGTTGGTGTTACCGGTTGGTTGATTAAGTCGGGCAGCCGCTGTTGCGATACCGGCATGATTGATGCCGCTAGGGTCTGCGAAGATCTTTCTATTGACCATCATGCTGTTGACTTGCGTGAGATGTTCAAGACTCAAATAATCGACCAGTTTCATCAGTCTTATGCGCAGGCGCGTACACCCTTGCCCTGCAGTCTTTGCAATACCCTGGTCAAATGGGGGGCGCTTTTGCATTATGGGCGAAAATTGCTCAATGCCGATTTTATAGCCACCGGGCACTATGCTCGCATAATGGAAACCCCTGAAGGTAAGCGTCTTTGCAAGGCTAAAGATATTCGCAAAGACCAGTCTTATGTGCTCTGGGGTTTGACCAACGAACAGGTCAACGCCACCATGTTGCCTTTGGGTGATTTCGACAAGAGCGAAATTAGAGATTTGGCTCGTAAAGCAGGCATCGTCACCGCCGACCGTCCGGACAGCCAAGACCTTTGCTTTATACCGCGCGGTACCACCACTCAAGAGTATCTATCTAATTTCCTTACTGTCGAACCCGGTCCGATTATTCATACGATGACCGGTCAGGTTCTCGGTGAGCACCAGGGCACCTTCAATTACACGATCGGGCAAAGACGTGGGCTTGGTATCGCTTACAGCGAGCCGCTTTTTGTCACGTCTCTAGACCCTGAGATGCGTGTGGTCTATGTCGGTCCCAAAGAAGCATTGCTCAGGCAAGAACTCACCGCCAGTGATGCCAATTGGATCATGCCTTCACCGCCGGTAGAACCATTCAAAGCTCTCTGCAAAATTCGCTACAATTCTCAGGCTCAGCCCGGCATGGTCTATCCTCTTGCCGGCGGCAAGATCAAAGTGGTATTCGATGAAGCACAGCCAGCCATCACTGCCGGTCAGGTGCTCGGCATCTATGATGAAAGCGATACTTTCATACTGGGCGGCGGCTGGATAGATTAGCTTGACAGCAGTTTGTCGTCTTTGGGCAACTTGCAATTACTGTCTTTACTGATTTGGCCGGATAAGATTGGGTAGGACAAGATTTTGTCTGCATCCGAGGTTTGCTTGCATGCTTTAGGTGTCTGTTTTGGTCTTCTACTTATGCCTCTCTACTTGGAATCTTTTGGTGGTCATGTGTATATATCGCCGGCTAAAAACCGCTCCACGACCGGAATCTTGCCCATGCCTCCGACAAAATTTTGTTTGCTTACTTGCAGTTTATCTTTTATAATGCAGAAGGCTGGAGGGGGTGTCACGTGTTTACTAATATCGAGAAATTTTTTGCTGCTAAGTTCAAGCCTTTGCTTGCCTCCGTTTTCTCGCTCTCACTAATCGCTTCCGGTCTGGGTTTATCAAATCTAGAGGGTAATCAGGCTGAGGCTCGCACCCGCGCCAAGAAAAGTGTTGTCAGATCTTCTTCTAAGACCGCATCGGCTCGGGGCCGCTCTAGTCGGAAGAAGGTCGTAGCCCATGGCAGACATCATGGCAAAGTAGCTCATGCCCATAAGCACGCTGCACCCAAGACACGTTATGCCTATCCTATCGGCATTTTCATGGCTCGTCCGCCGGCTTTCGACACTTCGCCCTTGCCTGAAGCGGAGTCAGATCGGCTTGCTGCTGCGTTTAAAAATGGTACCGCCGATAGTTATGCGGCCAGAGAATTGGTACGAGCCGGCATCGTTAAGTATCATCCTCTTAGAGGTGGGATTTTCTGGCGACGTGAGCCGGTCAAATACATCGTCATGCATTCCACTGAGACAGGCATTCCTATCTCGGCAGTGAGAGTAATTGAAAGCTGGAGTTCCATGGGTATAAGGCATCCTGGTGCTCAGTACGTAGTCGAGCGTGACGGCACTATCTATCAAGCGGTTGATCCCGATCTGGCAACTGTCCACGTCAATATCTTCAAGACCTTGCCCGGCATCAATAACGACAATAGTATCGGCATCGAAATGAATCACACTGGTTCGCAGGACTATCCTCCGGCCATGATGAATTCGGTGATCAAGCTTGTTGCTTATTTGCAAAATCGCTACAACGTGCAAGATGCCAACATCATCACCCACCGCTATGCCCAGCAAGGCGATCATACCGACCCAGTGCATTTTGATTGGGACGGTTTCATTGCCACCAAAAATGGTTTCAAAAATCAGGCGATTGCCTATCGCGCCAAAACAATCAAAGACGACTCGCGCAATTGGAAGGCTCGCCCCGAGCCGACTGTCAACACATATCTAAAGATTCATCAGCCCCTTGAAACAAATAAGAAAACTGGCGTAACGGAAGAATCGGAGCCGGTAGAATCTGCTGCGCCTTCCCCAGGTGCCGAGCCAAAACCTGAACTTAAACCAGAGCCTAAATTAGAAAGCCGCCCTGAATCTCGCCCTGAATCAAATCAGGGATCTTTATTGACGGCTCCGGCGGCTCCGCCAAACGCTTCTAACATAGCGCCGTCTACCCCGACTCTTCCGCAGTCTCTTCCTCAGTCTGGCTCCCCGAATGCTTCTCCGAGTTCGCAGCCGGCAAGTCCTGCCATCGATAACGGATCTGAACTAATCAATGCGCTGCCTGCCAAGTCTAAAGTGCAAATGATTAAGGGGGTTAGACTTCTGCCGGCTGAAACATCGCCGACCGTGCGCTTCTATCCGCCTGGTTATTTCAAGAACGGCTCAAACCAGCTATAAGGCTGCTATAAAGTCATGATTGACGAATAGCGACCTTTGCTTTCGATGAGGTCGACAAATTCGATTGTTTGACTTATTGGTTTGAATCTTTGCAACGCCATTTCATAAATCGGCTCGCTATCGAGATTTTTCATACGAAAGAGAGTGATGTGCGGTTTGAAGACAAGATTGCGTTCAAGCGAAAGATCTATTGCCACCAGTTCTTGCAAGTTTTGGCGAATCAAATTGCCCACAGCCATAAGGGACTCTGGCTTTTTGCTTGGTTCGGCGACAAAGACACGAGCACTTTCGGGGCTCGGCCAAGCGCTGAGAGTATCATAAGTGACGGCAATTGGCAGCTCTGCCTTGATTTGGCAAGCTAGTTTTGAGAGGCGTTCTTTTATTGTGGCAAGCTGATTGTCATCGACTTCGCCAAGAAACTGATAGGTTATATGCAGGTTGGCTGTTGGTACTGCTTTGAAGCTTACCTGTTTTGTGACTGCAATTTCGCCCGCAAATTCTCTTAGCTCTTGACCAAGTGCCTGAGCATCAGCCAGAAAACTACCTACGAAAAGTCTGATCAATGTTATTCGTTGTCCGATTTTTTCGGGAGATTGTGCTTGACTGTTTGCATTACACCTTTGGGTCCGCCCATGCCTTTTACCAACAAAGAACCGCCGATGGCGAAGGGTAGAAAGAGCATGATCATTTGCAGCAAGCTCATAGAGTCGAGTCGCATCTGCAGACCTGCCAGCACAGAAAGTACGAGCATAACCGAACTGCCGGCGGTGACCACCCAGCCCCACTTATTGCGAGAGTTGTAGATCATCATGCCGATGCCGATCATGAGGGGCAGGAAGACCACTAGAAAGGAGCCGCCGCCGCCAAGCAGCATGGCTAGAAAGCTGTTGGATACATGAATATGCTGGAACAGAATTACTAGACCCAGAACGATCAGGCCAATTCCGCCGAAGTAAGCCGAGTCAGATTTTGTCACTGTCTCATCTTTGCTGTCGCCAGCTTTACCCTTTGCCTTTTGGCTGAGCAGATCGGTGCTCTTTTCTGCCACACTAAGTTCTGTGCTTTCTTTGAGCACGGTAGATTCTAGTTCTAGTAGCTTGCTCTGGATTTCCTGTTCCTTCTTGTTCATTTGTTTGTTCCGATTGCGTAAGTTTTGAGTAACGAACGCAATTTATATACCCGCTGCCCTAGCTTCCAATCTATATAGGCTGTCCGATAAAGATCCGGCGAGCATTTCTAGAAGATTTGGTCAAATTTTCAAATTCGGCTTGGGGAGCGCATTTTGCTAGGAAGAAAAAGGTTTAGAGGCTTGTTTTCGGTGGCATATGGCAGATAACGGTTTTATAATGTCTTAATCTTCCTTACTAGCTTCTTACAGAAATTATCCTTTCTTCTCCGGACTTACTGAAATGGCATCAAACAAGAAATTTTCTTCCGGTAAACTATTGAGTGCAGTGGCTGGCCATGCTCTTTTGCTTGGTTTTGTCTCTACCAATATGGCTCCTGTTTGGGGGCAAGGTCTTACCGAATTATCCAGTGAGAAGAATCACCCGGTCAGCTTGCCACAACTGGCTCCGGCAGCCGGTTTGGCTTCGCCGCTCGGGCAGTCTTTTGCTTCTCCCCCTCCTGGCATTGCTGATGGGGGCGGAATTTGGGTTAATCTCTGGAACTATCCAACCAAAGACTTCGCATCTTATGCTGAGAAACTCTATGCAAGCGACATTCGCAATCTCTTTATTCAGACATCGCGAAGCAATACGCCTGCAATTAGACAGCCAAACGAGCTTGGCCAGATTATCGAAGCTTGCCATAAATACAAGATTAGGGTGATTGCTTGGTCGTTTGCTGAATTGCACAATACCAAAGCCGATGCTGAAAAGATGATCGTGGCGGCTCGATTCCGCACACCATCTGGCGATCGGCTCGACGGTATCGCCCCCAATCTAGAGAAAAACCTGCATCGTGAAGCTGTAGAAGCCTATACAAAGCAGATTAGAAGCGCCCTTGGTCCTGATTATCCGATGATGGCTGTGGTCTACAGCCCTTTGAACCGTGCTCCGGCAGTGGCTATCACCCCTTGGAAGACCTTGGCTCAGTATTATGATGTGATTGCGCCAATGGCTTATTGGAATGGACGCTATCAGACAATTGATGCATACACCTACACTAAACGCACAGTCGAGAAAGTGCGCGAACTGACAGGTAAGCCCGATGTCGAGGTGCATGTAATCGGGGATGGCATGAGCACCCACGCTGCCGAAATCAAAGAGTTCCTGCGCGGTTGTGCCGATGCTGGCGCTCAAAGCGCTAGTCTTTATCCAGAACAACTAACAACCGCTGAGCAGTTTGGCGCCATGTCTCTCTATGACGACTTCATGCCGCAAGATGCCAGAGCCAGGCTGCTTTCACTGCGAAACTATATGGCTTCCGGTCTGATTGGCTCCGCTGCAAATGGACGTTTCGACCCATCCAAGCCGGCTCCTCGTTCGGTCTTGTTTAGTTTGGCTGCCAGCGCCATCAATGCCAAAGGAGTGAATGCCTCCGATCCTAGACAAGCCTTTTCACTATTTCAGCGCTTAGGGGTGATAGATACAGTTGCTCGTACCAATCCTGAAATTGCCTCAGCCGATGAGTTGGGCGCTCCTTTGGCAAAAGAGACTGCCACAGCCTTTATCTCGCAGCTGAAACAGGTCTTGTCTTCTCCAAAGGCAATGAAGCGAGCCCATGTGGAGCCGAGCGGTGATTCTCCCTATATCACAATGGGGACCAGGCAACGCGCTGATAGGCTCTTTGTCGCTCCTGCCTATGCCATGTCGCAAGAGGTTAATGCCGTAAATGCCTCGTTTAAGGACAGCTCGAAGCTACTTAGTACCTTCGATGCCGTCCACCTGATATCTAAGCTCAAGTAAGTTTTTGAAAAAAGCTCTAAATCTTGTTTTCAAGGCGATATAGGGGCTCGAACCGCGGGTAAGTCATTAACGGAATACCGCGGCCTTGGTGAAAGAACGAGACCTCGAAGTGCATACGCTTTGTGCAAAGTGTTTTTAACGGACGATAGGTGACCTGTAATAGGTCTCTGTCGTCGGATGTCTGTAGGGTTTTCCCAGCAGGCGTGAACGGTATTCCCATGGACTGGAGGATAGTTATGCAAGTAACCGTGACTGGACGCAATATTGAGCTCACCCCTGCCTTGAAAGAATACCTGGTGGAAAAGCTTCAGCGAGCGCAGAAGCATTTCGACCACAGGCTGGATTGTACGGCTCTTCTGTCAGTGGCTAAGAACCCTTCGATAGCCAAAAGTCAGAAGGCTGAGATCACTATTAAGGTCAACGGCAATGTGATTAGAGGAGAAGAGTCTACCGAAAATATGTATGCCTCAATCGATTTAGTCGCAGACAAGATTGAAAGGCAACTCCGTAAATACAAAACCAGACATTACTCGAAGGGAGGAAAGTCTAAAGATAGGCTCGACGAGGCTCCGGATGTCAGCGCTGAGCTGGATTCGGACCTGGAAGTCAATAGAGATTTGGCTCTTGAAGATATCAAACCGAAAATCGTGCGCTCCAAGCGCTTCCCTCTGAAGCCCATGCTTCCGGAGGAAGCCTGCAAGCACATGGATTTGCTGGGTCATGACTTCTTCATGTTCATCAATTCGGAGACCAGCCAGGTCAATACTGTCTATCACCGTCGAGATGGTAACTATGGTCTAATTGAACCAGAAGCATAAAGTCTCTCCCTAACAGAACACACCACACAATCTGTAGGATGAGTGCGCCAAGGCGCAGGTGAAAGCCTAGAGGGCTCGCGAAGCGGGCCCTCTAGACTT
>MOYA01000001.1:2323921-2333995 GCA_001899315.1 Candidatus Obscuribacter phosphatis | reverse complement strand
AGCTGCTCGCGAAGCGGGCCCTCTAGGCTTATATAGAGCCGCTCGCGAAGCGGGCCCTCTAGACTTATATAGAGCCGCTTTAAAAAATTCAGCTCGTATTTTGTAAGACAATCGATATCGATTGTCTTACAAAACAGAAAATCGCCGCCAAGCCGGAACAATTTCCTCTCAATCTGCTTCTTTGAAACCTGTTGAAAGAAGCAGCAAAATGCCCTTAGCTAAAACCCCTTATAAAAAGAGCAGTTTGCTGCTGGCAATAGACTAAAATCCTAGTACTTAGTAAAACATGGTTGCAAAGAACACTTAAGATGACACACATTCGGATGCAAAGACCGCTTTTCATTCTCCTGGCACTGTCTCTCTGCTTGACTGCAGAATGCAAATTCTTAGCCGTTGAGGCTTTTGACCAGGCCACTCTGATTAACCTCAATAACGAGGGCGTGAAGGCTATCAATGCTCAGAACTACCAGCTCGCCATTCAAAAGCTGGAAGAAGCAGTAAAGATGGATCCGAATTATAAGAAGGCGAGAGAAAATCTAGCGATTGCCTACAATAACTATGGTCTCGTTTTCCAGAAGAATCCCACCGAGGCAATTAAGTACTTCCATAAAGCAGCCCTTTTAGATCCCAAGAATCCCACCACTATGGGCAACCTGACAGCCATTGTGCGAGTGATGGGCAAAGATCCAAATGATTTTGCCACTAGGGTAGGTATGGCTGATGCTAGTCGCAAAGCTGCCGATTTTCCCGGTGCCATAGTCGAATATAGAGAAGCTCTCAAACTTAAGGACGACGCTTCCATCCACGAGAAATTAGGGGATGTTCTGCGTGTTACCGATAGGGTAGACGAAGCAATCGCCGAATATCAGGCCGCTGCTCGCACTCAAGATAGCGCTTCAATTGAGGTCAAACTAGGGCAGTCTTTCCAAACCAAGAAAGACTTGCCCAATGCCATTGCAGCCTATGGACGAGCTATCTCGATGAAGTCTGACGATCCTGACGTGCAGGATGCTTTGGTGGCTGGTTGGGAAGCTGCAGTGCGAGATAATCCGACCGCGCCTGAAAACCATATTGGTCTTGGGCAAGGTCTGCAGTACAAAGGTGATTTCGGCCAAGCCGAAGCCGAGTTTCGTCTGGCGATAAGTTTGTCTCCTGGCAAGCAAAACCCAGTGGCTGCGAAGTTATTGGCGGCACTGCCCGCTGCCAAGAATCAATTCAATATCGATAGGCTAATTAACCTTGGTGTAGAACAGCAAAGTCAGAAGCATTACGATCTTGCAATTCAGTATTACCAGAAGGCACTGTCGCTGGTGTCACCTAACGATAATAAGCAGCAGTCGAGCATCTATATGAACATCGGTACTGCTCTGCAAGCCAAGGAAGATTACAAAGGCGCAATCGATAACTATCAAAAGAGTTTAGGGCTTGATCCCACCAATCAGGGCGCGCAGGAAGGTATCAAAACTGCCTCGGCAGCGCAGAAAGATAAGAACATTACCGATCTGGCAAAGGCTGCCGACGACTTGTTTAAGGCGCAGAACTATGATGGTGCCATTGCTAAGTATCAGGAACTTTTGAAAGCCACCCCCAATGATGCCGGCATTCACTACAATATTGGCGCTGCCTATCAATACAAAAAAGATTTTGATTCGGCAATTGCTGAGTATAATTTGGCCGCCAGCATCGACCCCAAAAACAAGACCTACCAAGATGCCCTACTCAAGGTCAAAGACCTGAAGGCGCAACCTATAATCGATGCGGCTCTTGCTAAGCACAAAGAGAAAGATTACATTTCTGCCGTCGACCTCTATCAGAAAGCACTAGATATAGTGCCTAACAATGCAGGGCTGGTCTACAACCTGGCATCGGCGCAATACGCCATGCAAGACTATCAAAATGCCAGACGCTCTTACTCCAAGGCTCTGGAAATGGACAAGAACGGGCAGGTTAATAACCTCTATTTCATCGCTACCATCGATGAGCATGTGGGCAATGGCAATCAGGCTCGTGCCGAGTATCAGTCTTATCTAGCACAGGCACCAAAAGGAACTTATGCTGCCCAGGCTCAGAACCGCTTTGCTGCATTATCTAAAAACCCGGCAGATACAATAAAGATCAAATCTGAGAATGAACTGGCTAAAGAGAAGGAAGCTTCTGACTCTTACACCAGAGCTGTTGAATTGCAGAAGAGCGGACAGTTTGACCAAGCTATCGCCGAATACCAAAAGTCTCTAGCGATTCAGCCGCAGAATGCTGATTTCCTCTATGCTCTCGGTACAGCCTATCAGCAGAAAGGTGATTTGGATAATGCGCTCTCTTTCTATCAAAAGGCTCTTTCGGTAAGTCCTGCCGAGCCCATCTATAAGAAAGCAATCAAGGACGCCAATATCCTCAAGGCTGTTCCAATCGTCAAGCAAGCTTACGATAAGCAAACCTCGGGTGATATTCCCTCTGCCATTGATCTCTATGCTCAGGCATCTCAGCTCGACCCTGATAACGGTTCCATATACATGAACATGGGGGTTGCCTATCAGGCTACAGATAAGTTCCAAGAAGCTTTTGATCAGTATCAGAAGGCTTATAACCTAGATAAGAAGGGCGCTGTAGACTGCTTGTACTTGATGGCCACAATCGATGAAAACTATGGTCGTGGTATGCAAGCAATCAATAAATACAATCAATATATGAGAGAAGCGCCTTCGGGTCAGTACTTCAAGGCTGCCAACGAGCGCATTAAGGTCTTGAGTGCCAACCCCCAGAATACCCAGAAGCTTGCCACTACCGGCGATATCAAGAATGCCCAGGCTGCCGCTGATGCCTATAACGAAGCGATAAAGTTGCAGCAGGCTGCCAACTATGATGGAGCCCTTTCTCTCTATCAGAAAGCAATCTCTCTCATGCCTAAAGAGTCTGCTTATGTCTATGCTATTGCGACCTGCTATCAGGCTAAGGGTGATTTTGATAATGCCATCAGAAATTATCAAGACGCAGTTAGCAAGGCTCCTGCCAAAGACCTAGCGGGCTACAAGCAAGCTCTGGCTGCAGCCCAAATGGCGCAAGCCCAGCCGATTATGGATGAGGCAGTGCAAAAGCATACAGCCGGTGATCTCGCTGCCGCAATTCCTTTGTATGAGAAAGCATTGGCTCTCTATCCGGCTAATGCCCATGGTTATACCAACCTGGCCGGCGCCTATCAGTCCAATGATGACTTCAATAATGCCAGACGCTGCTATGCAAAAGCCCTTGAGCTAGATGCTAAAAACGAATCTGATAACTGGTACTTCATCGGTCTTATTGATGAAAACTATCGCAGAGTAAACGATGCAATTAGTGATTACAGCAAATATCTAGCTGCTAAAGCTAGTGGCAGTTATGCAGCTGATGCTAGAGCTCGCATGACGGCAATTAAGGCTGACCCTAACAAGTGTCAAACCATTGCCACTAAGGCCCAGGTGCAGCAAAGCACCCAGGCTTCGGCGGCTTTCAACGAAGCGGTGCAACTGCAAACCGATAAGAAATACGATGAAGCTATTGCTAAGTATCAGGAAGCCCTCAAGGCCTTCCCTAATGAAGCCAGCTACTACTACAGTTTGGGCACATGCTATCAAGCCAAGGAAGATTACGACAATGCTCTTGCTCAGTACGAGAAGGCTAGAGTGCTCAATCCGAAAGAGCCGGCTTACCCTCAGCTGATTAAGCAGATCAAGCAAGCTAAGGCATCACCGCTGGTGAATTCGGCGATTGAAAAGCAAACCCAAAAGAATGATTTGCCGGGTGCAATTGCCGACTATGAAGCAGCTCTGAAAATAGATGATGATGCAGCAACCCATAGTTATTTGGGCACTGCCTATCAAGCTCAGAATAACTTGCAAAAGGCTATGTCTGAGTATATGCGGGCTCTTTCTCTCGATAAGACTCTGGTTGATACCAATTATTATCTAGGCACCGTATATGAAGCGATGAAGCAGCCCCTAAAAGCTGTGGAAGAGTATCAAAAGTTTGTGCGCTCAGCTCCAGCTAACAATCCCAACATGGCTGCCGTCAAAGAGCGTCTCAAACTCCTCGCTCCTGGTCGCAAGTAGTTGAAATAGACAATCCCCTAAGTAGAAGCAGATAAGTGCACCCGCTTATCTGCTTTACTGTCTTTATCTACTTTTCCGCGTCTTGTGGCTGGCTGACAGCTTGCGTATGTTGGGCGCGATTATAGATGTTGAGCATAGCGCAAAGAGAAAAGACTAGGGTCGCTGCCGAGGCTAGTATCGGTGTGGGCACGTTAAAGACATACGAGACAGCATCTATGCGCAGCTGCTCGATAAAGATTCGCCCTATCGAATAAGCGGCAAGATACATAAAAAATGTCATGCCCGGCGCATTTTTGTTCTTCTTGATGAAATAGAAGTAGAGAAAGAGAAAAATGAGAAAGTCCCAGACCGACTCATAAAGAAAGGTCGGATGAAAATACTCATAGGCTTGATATTGAGGCAGGCGATACTCTATTGGAATATGTAACTTGAGCGGAAAGTTTTCTGCAACCGGTAGACCGTAGAGTTCGCTATTGAAGAAATTACCCCATCTGCCCAAGGCCTGAGCTAAGGGAATGCAAGCCCCCATTACGTCAGCGTAGGGCAAGATAGGCAGCTTTTTGCTGCGCAGATAGAGGCAGCCGGCGATGACACCGCCAATGATGCCACCGTGTATAGCTAGTCCACCGTTCCAGGTGGCAAAAATTTGTAAAGGGTGATGAATGAAGTGACCGAGGCTGAGAAGCACATAGTAAAGTCTGGCTCCCACAATGCCGAAGATAAAGCTATAGAGCGCCAGGCTGACCAAAGTATCAGGACTGAGTGCCATTTTCTTTGCTAGTTTGCCGGCGAAGAACAGGGCTATGACAAAGCCAAGACCGATCATCATGCCGTAATATCTTACGGGGAAGGGTCCAATTTGGCAGAGTATCGCCCCTGGCGATTCCAGAATCATATCTAGTAGGGCTTTCTGTCGTTCGGCACTTGGTCGCCGTAAACGTCGCGCGGCGCTTTTCCTATGTCTCTATCTCTATTGGCAGGAAGGCTTGGATCGTGTACTTCATTTCTGGGATCTGGTCCGCGTGGGTCTGGACCATGGGGATCACCGCCACCTTTTTGCAGTTTTACTGCCTGAGGGTGAGCGCCGGCTATGGCTTGCGAAGCCGCTAGCCAGGTGACTGAGCTTGCCGCAACGAGCAAAGCCAGCATTATTTGTTTTCTTGACATCCGGTTGTCCTCCGGGCACGCTTAGCTGAAAAGCTTGATAAGTATACAAGATGTCACGCACGATAAAATATTGTTGTCTAGAGAGGTGCAAATATGGCGAAGGCAAAGTCTCGCTGGGTCTGTCAGCAGTGCGGTTTTCAGACATCTCGTTCTTTGGGGCGCTGCACCGATTGCGGCGCTTGGGGCTCTCTGGTGGAGGAGATCTCAGAAGGAGAGGACGGCAAGAAAGGTTTTGCCCAAAGACTAGCGCAGGCAAAGACCCAAGACTCCAACGCCGGCAAGAGCGCTCAACCGATCACCGAAATCGATTCTGATGAAGTGGAGCGCATCACCACCGGCATGCGCGGTTTAGATGAAGTACTGGGCGGCGGTCTTGTACCGGGCGCCGTGCTGCTTTTGGCTGGAGACCCCGGTATCGGCAAGTCGACCTTGCTTATGCAGGTGGCTGCCAAACTGGCCAGTCGAGACAAGGTACTCTATATTACCGGTGAAGAATCGGCATCTCAGGTGAAAATCAGAGCCAAGCGTCTTTTGGTAGATTCTTCCAATGTTTTGGTGGCGTCTGAACAAAATGTGGTCAATGCCTTTGATTTGATCATGAATACAGAGGCTTCGGTCTGTTTTGTCGATAGCATTCAGTCTGTTTATCACCCTGAAATTTCTTCAGCGGCTGGCTCGGTTTCACAGGTCAGAGAAGGCACTCAGCTGCTTATCAATGCCGCCAAAAATAGAAATATTGCCACAATCTTAGTCGGCCATGTCACCAAGGAAGGAACCATTGCCGGTCCGCGTGTTTTGGAGCATATGGTGGATGTCGTCTTGCAATTTGAAGGCGACAGCTTAAGGCAACTGCGTCTAATCAGAGCGGTGAAAAACCGCTTTGGTTCTACTTCTGAATTGGCGATTTTCTCAATGAATGAAGAGGGTCTGAAAGAAGTAGACAATCCTTCCGCCTTTTTCCTGGCTGACCGCATCTCCAAGGTAGGGCAGAGGCAGGCGCCTTCCGGCACGGCTGTAATTGCCGGTGGTGAGGGCACGCGGAGCCTCTTATTAGAGGTGCAGGCGCTCACCGTTGCCACGCCCAATCCCTCGCCGCGGCGTGTGGTCAACGGCTGGGATTACAATCGACTCTTGCAATTACTGGCTGTGCTGGAGAAAAGAGCTAAACTGGTCCTTTCTCGATTGGATGTTTATGTCAACATTGTCGGAGGCATGGAATTCGCTGATCCGGCTGGGGATTTAGGTATTGCCTTGGCTGTGGCTACTTCCTTCTTAGATAGATCGATCGATCCTGGCTTGGTTGCTGTAGGCGAGGTCGGCTTGACTGGTGAAATCAGACCGGTTCTCAACTTGGCTCAGCGGCTCAAAGAAGCTTCGCGACTAGGTTTTACTCGGGCGCTTGTGCCTAAGGCTAACTTGCCATTAAACAAAGTAGATGGCATTGAGATAATCGCCGTAGAAACAATAGGCGAGGCTCTCGACTATGCCATTCCAAAGATCGCCAAAGAGTTTGAGAAAGTGAAGAGCTAAAATGGCTGATTATAAGCCTTCCGAGTTATTGTCCAGACAACTGTCCAGTCTTCCGGACAGCCCTGGTTGTTATATTTTCAAAGACGACTTGGGCGAGATTTTGTACATCGGCAAGGCTCTCAGCTTGAAGAATCGAGTGCGCTCTTATTTTGTGGAGACCAGTTGGCGAGAGCGACCTAAGCTTTTTGTCATGATGCCAAAAGTGGCTTCTCTTGAGACTATCCTAGTAAATTCTGAAAAAGAAGCCTTACTTTTAGAAGCCAACTTAATAAGAGAAAAGAAGCCGCGCTACAATGTCGCTCTCAAAGATGATAGGCGTTATCCCTGGCTTGCCATCACCTATGGTGTCGATTTCCCGCGCTTGGTGATGATTCGAGATCCGGTGGTGTATAAGAAAGCTAATCCGCGGGCGAAAGTTTTTGGTCCCTATGTGGAAGCTGGTGCCATGTGGGATACAGTGCGGACTTTGCGCAAGGTCTTTCCGATGAGACAGCGGGCAAAACCGCTCTTCAAGGACCGTCCATGTATGAATTATCATATCGGGCTCTGTCTTGCCCCTTGCCAAAAATATGTCGAAGCTGAGCCTTATGATCGCATGGTTAGGCAAGTTGAGATGTTTCTTTCCGGTAGACAAACCGAGGTGGTTGACGAGATGAAGAGAGAGATGGAATCTCTTTCTGAGGAATTGCGCTTTGAGGAGGCTGCCAAACTTAGAGATCGATTGAAGTCACTATATACGGTGATTGAGAAGCAGCAGGTCTTTTTCCAGAATCGCAGAGTTTGCCAAGATATTATTGCTCAAGCTCATACTGAAAAGATGTTGGCTGTTTGTCTGATGAAAGTGAGAGAAGGCAAGCTGATTGCCTCGGAGACCGTAACTCTGCCGCTCTTAGATAAGACAAATTGGGATGAAGCCTACGATGCTTTCATAGAGCAGTACTATACTTCCTGCGAAGATATTGCTATACCAAGTGAAGTCTTGCTTGCCCATAAGAGTCAAGATATGGACTTGCTTAGAGATTTTCTCACTCAAAAGGCTGGGTCGAATGTGAAAGTTTTGGTGCCGCAAAGAGGCGGTAAGACTGATTTGATTGAGATGGCCGAGAAGAATGCGAAGCAGACGCTTACCCGCGTGCTCACTGAAGAAGATCAGGAATCAGCCCAAGTGGAGCGAATTTTGACCTCTCTCAAGGAAGGTTTGGGTATAGATAGGCTACCGCAGAGAATCGAGTGTTTTGATATCTCCAATATTCAAGGCACCGACAACGTCGCTTCTATGGTTGTCTTTGAGAAAGCGCGCCCGAAGAAGTCGGATTACCGCATGTTCAAAATCAAGTCGGTGGAAGGCGAGCCTAATGACTTTGCTTCTATGAAGGAAGCCGTAGGGCGCCGTTATAGTCGCATCTTGAACGAAGGAAAGCCTTTTCCAGATCTGATTATCATCGATGGCGGCAAGGGGCAATTAGGCGCCGCAATGGAGGCGCTGTCAGAGATTGGTCTGGTCGGACCAAAGTTCAAGACTGAAAAATTTGCCATTTGTGGTTTGGCTAAGAGGCAAGAAGAGGTATATTTTCCGGGCAATTCAATACCAGTTTATTTGCCCAGGCGCTCTGAAGCCTTGCTTTTGATGCAGCATGTGCGAGATGAGGCGCACCGTTTTGCTTTGACCTATCACCGCAAATTGAGAGCCAAACGTGTAGTTTCATCTAAGCTCGATGCTCTCAAAGGACTGGGCGCCAAAAGGCGTAAGATTCTTATTGACCATTTCGGTTCTTTCGACAAGATAAAGAAAGCCAGTCTTGATGACATTCTTTCCGTAAGCGGTATTCCAGAAAAGTTGGCTCGGACTGTCTATGACTTTGTTCGCTCCGACGGCAAGGTGGCTGAAAGCCCTCTAGATGAAGATGCAGAAATGCAGGGGGCAAGCGCCGAAGTGCAGGACGAAATTGCCGAAGAGAAAGATGAGCTTGGCGAGCCCGAAGAGCTAGAAGAAGAGCTAGAAGAAGAAGACCTAGAAGCAAAAGATGACCGGCAAGAGGGCTAGCTCAGCTTTGCGGCTGTTTCTAGTTGTCTTTGCTTTCGATTGGATAATCGAGTTCGCGCGCTTTGCTTTTGTCGCTTTGATACTTTTCTTGGTTGCCCATGCTCTTATAGGCCAAGGCTCGGTGGAAGTAGGCTTCTGCATATTTGGGATTGCATTCAATAGAGGCGTCAAAGTCTTTGATGGCGGCTTCTATATTTTTTAGAGCGAGATTAATCGAACCTCTTGTGTCGTAGGCTTCAGCCATTTTGGGGGAGAGTTCTATGGCTTTGTTGACGTCGGCCAGGGCATCATTTAGGCTGCCTTTCTGCGCCCTCAGCCAAGCGCGATTGTTATAAGCCGGCGCGTATGAGTCATCGAACTGAACAGCTTCATCTAGATCTGACAGAGCTTTGAGCTGGTCGCCCAAAATAGCGTGGAAGGTGCCTCGGCGGTTAAGTAATCGTGCCAGTTGATGGGCTTGAATAGCCTGTAAGGCTTGCAGATTCTGCTCGAAAATTTTGCGGTTTTCTTCAGAGAGGCTGGACAGATCAAGCCCCGGCAAGCTCGGTAGTCGTTCTCTGAAATGGTTAATCTTGTCGGATAGAAAGTATATTTCGCCCTGCGCCTGAAGTTTTTCATCTTTGGTGCTGGCGACAAAGAAAATGTTGTTTTCCGGGTCGCCTTGTTTTTTGTTGTCCTTATCGTCACTGGCGCTGGACAATCCGTCGAGGACTGGGGGGAGTGTGGCTTGAGCCGGAGCCATAGGCAGAGAAGAAAGTGCCAGCCCTGCTATGAGCGCAATATAGAGAAGCTTTTCTTGCTTCGCTCTAGTATTCGATTTGCTTAAATCCATTCTCTTTTGCTCTTTGTCGTTTCTGAATAACTGAGCGCCTTTGAGAATTAGCAGGATTGCTGAATCTTTGGTGCTACCAACTTAAATATAGCTTTTCGCCGCACTTTTTTTACAGTTAATGTTATCTGCAAAACAGAAATTGAACCAACTTGCCCTTTTCTGCTTCGAGCTGCTGTGGAATGATGATATTAGATGCAACTTATAAAGGAGCCTCGATGGAAAAACGAGCAAGACCCCCGACTTAAGTATTGATGATTCATTCATCACTCTATTTTGTTTACTTTCTAATTTTTCTTGAATTTTCTTTTTGTCCCTGGCTGGCGTCGGCACTGCATTTAGCAAGTTTTACTTGGTCGCACATCAGTAATGAGGGCAATAGCAACCGGAGGGGTTGTTATTGCCCTCATTCCGCTTCTAGA
>MOYA01000001.1:1588598-2323818 GCA_001899315.1 Candidatus Obscuribacter phosphatis | reverse complement strand
AGCCTGGGCAATAACAACCCCAACCTGGTTTATGGATAGCTTGGGTTTGAAGGGCTACTCATCCTTCAAAGTCTGGTAGGTGGTAAGATTCAAAGTCGCCGCAATTTCCAAAAGCAAAAAAGATGTCCAAAATTTTCAAGAACAGCAAACAAGCAATAATCTGGCTCATGATTTTCATCTTCTTGGGTTCATTGATTCCCGCCACCTGGGTCTTGTTTCAGTAAGAAATGGCGCAAAGTTTGTTTCAAGCCAGTTCTCTAAATAAACCGCCCTTAGCTGAGCGTATGAGACCTCGCACGCTTGATGAGTATTTTGGGCAGGAAAAACTCTTAGAGGAAGGCGGCGTCCTGCAGACCATGCTGGCTCAAGGTTCAATAAGCTCTTTCATACTCTGGGGACCGCCCGGAGTAGGCAAAACCACTCTTGCTCGCATCATCGCCACAAAGACAGACAGCAAATGGGTTTCCTTTTCTGCTGTTACTTCGGGCATTAAGGAAATCAAGGCGGTTATGGCTGAAGCAGAGGCTTTTATGAATCTGGAAAGCCGACGCACAATTCTTTTTGTAGACGAGATTCACCGCTTCAACAAGGCTCAGCAAGACGCTTTCTTGCCTTATGTAGAAAACGGCACAATCGTTTTGGTTGGTGCTACAACCGAGAATCCTTCTTTTGAAATAAATTCGGCTCTTTTATCGAGGCTGAAGGTCTTCGTCATGGAAGAGCTTTCGCTTGAAGCCTTGCTCAAAATTATGAGGTCGGCTCTGGCTCTGCCTGAAAGAGGCATTGGCGAGTTTAATCTCAAGGCTTCTGATGATGTGCTCAAGCTGATTGCCTCATATGCCTCAGGTGATGCCCGTACCGCTTTGAATTCACTTGAGTTGGCGGCTAAGCTTGCTAGCAAAAGAGGTAAAGATGAAATAAGCGAAGCTGAAATCAAATCAGCAGTGCAGCAAGCCATTCTCAAATATGACAAGGACGGTGAGAATCACTACAATCTCATTTCGGCTTTGCATAAATCAATTCGCAACTCTGATGTGCAGGCTAGTTTGTACTGGCTGGCTAGGATGCTGGAAGCCGGAGAGGAGCCCTTATTTGTTGCTAGGCGCTTAGTGCGTTTTGCTTCGGAAGATATCGGACTGGCTGCGCCGCAGGCTCTCACTCAGGCTGTCGCTGCCATGCAGGCAGTCGAATTTATTGGTATGCCGGAGGGTAAGTTGGCGCTAGCCCAGGCTGTTGTCTATATGGCTCTGGCTCCCAAGTCTAATGCGGTCTACACTGCCTACAAGGCCGCCGCCCAAGATGCACTAAATATGATGCAGCATCCTGTGCCTTTGCATTTGCGCAACGCCCCTACTAAGTTGATGGATGAAGTCGGCTATGGCAAAGGCTATAAGTATGCTCACGATTTTGAAGAGGGTAGGGCCGATATGGAATGTTTGCCGGCGGAGCTGAAAGGACGCAAATACTATGTGCCTAAGCCGAGAGGTTTTGAGGGAAAAATTGCCAAGGCATTGAAAGATATTTAAAAGGAGGTTTGCCGAGCAAACCTCCTTTTAAACTTTATGACCATGGACGATGACTTAATTTGGATGGATTAGGTCTTATTTCGTCTTAGGTAGAAAAAAGTGCCACCATTTGCGAGCTTTTAGTGTGGTTACTTCGGCTCTAGTTTCTCTAAGAATTTCAGAGAGTCTTGTATTTTCGTTTTCAACAGTCTCAAGTATGTCTTCCAGATAATCTCTTTCCACCTTGAGTTTGGCTAGAGCGTCCATGAGATAGCGTCTTTCTTTGACAGCTGCCTCTTTCTCGTATTCAACAGCCTGGAGAACCTTGACTTGGGCTTCTAGGTGAGGAATCTTTTGTACGGCCCAGAACTGACTGACCATTACTTGCTTAATGGTTGAATTTTCTTCTGTTAGTTCTTGCAGCTTTGTGAGAAGAGCAATAACTCGTCTTTGCAAGTAGGCAACTTCGTCCTGACTTTTCGAGACTATTTTTTGCTCTTTATAGTCTTCAATGATCTCGAGTACTTGCTTGCGCATGCGATTATCGCGCGCTTGCCTTACTCTTTTGTCTTCTTCACCATCTGATACCGTCTCTGATGCCCATTTAAAGACATGGTCAAGACCCTCAAGGTCGACTACTTCTTTGTGCTGAGCCGGACTCTGGCTGGTAAAGAAATCCTGGGTTTCCGCAGTATTTGATCTTTGAGTGCTCACAGGCGCCCCCTTTCTTGCACCTATAATACCGACAAAGCACGATTTTGTAAAAGAAAATTTGCCATTGCCAATGGTGCCTATATTAACAACCACTTGCCAGCACCGTAAGTGGTGTATTTTGCATATTTTGCGGCGATACTGCCTGTGGTGACAACGCTTTTTTCTCTATTTTATGAGACGCTGAAGAGCGATTTGTTAAGCAGTTAAGATTAATTCGTATGGTATCGCCCCTGGTAGCGGTCACGTGAAAATCATTTCTTGGCAAGTGGGTTTCTCCAGAAGGGGAGCCTGGCAAGCTTGTCCTCGCCATTCAGTTAATGGCAGGACCGGCACTCGAATCTAAGTAAATATGTTTAATATATACGCCAGCTGTGCGGGCTTCAGCAATCGGACTTTCTGAGGCCAGGTTTTCGGCGAAGGGCTTCCTTATATATGAATCTTTCGCCAGAGTGGGAAAAACCGGGGGGGTACTACGTAGGTACACCCAAGACAACGGCGCCCCCAACCTTTACTGTATTGTCACGTCTATGTGTAAGGACGCAAGCGCAGATATAGGTAAAGGCAGTGCTTAGATTGAGTGAGAGATTGATTGCAAACAAAGAGTCGGCTAAGTTGAGCCGCTGTTTCAATCTGTCCCGATTGGTCTTTGCCGGTCTTTTCGCTCTTGTACTTGTGGGCTTGCCTGATGCGGCCATGGCTTATGGTGAATCTGATGTTCTGACGACAATAAAGTCGCCGCTTATTCCGACTACACCTAATGCTCCTGCTTATGGCTATGTAGGTGAGGGTCAGCCTCCGCCCATCGGCGACGGCTTCTGCCCCCCGCCTGTCACACCGGGACACTATGGTGCCCCTTGCCCGCCGCCCAGTGCTCTTTTTGTGCCGCCTGTCATGGGTGGAGATAAGGACACTGTCAACGCTTATGCTGCTCCGTATCTGACTCCGCCGCCTTCCGGCGACTACGACCCGGGGATGATTCGCGAGAATAACGGTGGTGCCTATCCTCCCGCCACATGGACAACTATCAATCCAGGCGGTGGAATCTCGGGCAGTGCTCCTATATGTAGATGGGACTCGCAGAAAACCCAAGATCATGGTCGCAACATAAACGGAAATAAGAGCTACGTTTTTGACTTCGGAGAAAGTCCCGCCTGCAAGCCTGATGTGCAGACAATGCCGCAGATTTCGCAAGATGGTCCCAGAGCAAGAACCAACGGAGGAATGAACGGCGCCTCTCGCTGCCCCAACCTCCCCAATGCCCAAGCTACAGCAATTAGATACGGTAATCGAATACCTTCAGCAACCGGCCAGAAAGCCAAATTCACAATAGCCCCATATTGAGAATCAAATTTCGCATCCCGCTAGAAAGCCTCCAGGAGAAACCAAATGTTAAAGCTCAAGACTGTTTCACTAACCCTAGCCATCACCCTTGGCTCGGCTTTCGGCACAGCGGCACAGGCCGCTTCGCCCGGTCCCTGGCCTGGCAGTCCGCCCCAGGGTACTCCAGCTCCAGGCGCTCCGGTTTCCACATTGAGAACACCGCTCATCCCTGGACAGCAAACTGGCGCACCGTTTATCCCGGCGATTGAAGGACAGCCTCCGGCTATTGGTGATGGTCCCACCCCCGTACCGGTGACACCGGGTATGGGTGGCGCTCCGACCTTGCTGCCTTGGGTGCCTTCTATCCCAACTACTCAGATAGACAACGATTTTTCCGGTATTCCTCTGCCTATCAGTCCGGCTGTAGTGTCGCCGCCCGGCGTACTCGGACCGTCGTTGACCGGCGTTGTCCCGGCTCCGCCTTCAACTCCTGGCGCTGACCCCGGTTCTCTCACTGCTCCATTTGGCAGCTTCAACCCGGCCCAGCAGGTAAATATCATTCCAAGCGGCGGTATCGCCGGCACTGGTGGCTATTACACTTCTATCCCCACGGTTCGTCGTGGCGGACAAGAAACTCGCCAGTGGGACCTAAGAGGTCGTAACTCGGCTATCGGTATGGGACCGGATGATGGTTCTCAAGATAACATTGAAAGACTTGGACCCTGGGCTGGTTGGGGTACTGTCACCGGCGTGCCTACTGGTAACGGTTTGAGGCATAGCGCCTTAGACTTGGGTGGCGGTCAGCGCTTCCAAGCTGGTGGTCAAACAATATCTACCGGTTCGACAATCCAAGATTATGGTTTGTCCAGCACAAGAAACAATCCGATTGCTTCTCTGAGTGCTAATCAATCATATGAATTCGGTCAGGGCATGAGACGCATACCTAAATTCAGCCACAAGACTACTGATTTCGGTCTGCCTCTAACAATGCCGTCTGCGGCTAACTCTAATCCGCAGAAGACCGGTCAGAAGCTCTTGCCGTCGGCTGTGATTACAAACTTCTAAGTCGTCAAGAATCGATAGTTCTGGAATGAGGGGGAATATTCCCATACCCGTGGGAAATCCCCCGATTTCTATTTCAGGGGTGGTTTCGTACTATGTCTTCACGAACGGAACACACCGCACGAAACAAAGACAAACGGTAATCACAAATGATAAGCAACCTCAAATCTCAATCTAATAAAGCCAAATTGGCAATGAGCTTTGTAATCGCTTCTCTGCTCACTGCTCAAGTAAGCCCAGTGTTTGCCCAGTACGCGATGAGTGCAGCTGATGATTCGATGCTTCCTCCGGAAGTCGTACCGCTAGATCCAAATGTCGCTCAAAAGTTGGCTCAGACTCAAGCTCAAGCCCGCGACATGGCAGACCTCAATGTATCCGGTACGCCTCAGAATAATCAGTCCATGAGTTCCCAGACCCGCCAAAACATGATGGACTCTTTGATGAATCAAGGTAGCTTCCAAAATGATTTCGGCTCTCCCAGTCAGAACGATGCCCCGGGAATGGTTTCCCAGGGAAATGCCGGAACCAGCGACTGGATTATGCCCGGACAGCAAGGTGGAGCTTCTTCCATGACCGCTTACGGAAATGTCCAGCAGACCCAAACCCTCTCCGCTCCTTCTCCCAATCCACCGGTGAGACGTGATGTCGGAAGAGCCGGACTCTCAACAGCAATCAGTGCTCTTGCGGGATTCGGAGCCGGCGCCGTCCTCGGCAGCACCCTGAGAAGACCAAACACAATGATGGGTGTGGGCATGACCAGTCTGATGATGACAGGTATAGGCAGAGGCTTATTTCGCAGATAGTCAAAGTATCCCCAAGTCTTCACTCCCTCGATAATTCGGAGACAACAAATGAAAATCAATGGTTTTCTTCTAGCTCTAACAACTTTGACAGTGGCAGCGGCATCTGCTCCGGCTTTCGCCCAAGAGCGCCCGGCTCCCAACCCCAGAGGCATGAGATTCGATTTCGGTGTCAACACCTACAGAATGGATCAATCTGCTCCTCCCAGAAGAACCGTATATAACGGACCTATCGGCACCGTCGGTAAAGGCGTAAGCGCCAGAAACGGCAGCTTCCTCGGCGTCGATCCCTCAGTTTTGAAACAGCGGCCTGCCGCTCCCCAGCCCATGGTGGCTACCAATCTGATTCCTCAGATTCTTCCTCAGCAAACCACTGCGTTTAACCCCGCATTCGGTAAGCCCATGCAGCCTATGACTGCATCTCCCTCTGCAATGACTGCCCCGCAATTGCCAGCGGCCAAGTCTACGAGCCAACCACAGCGGTCATCCGAAAATGTGGCCGGTCGTTTGAGAACTCCTGTTAAACCGCACTACATTGCTCGTAATGCGAATGCCGGAAGACTCAACAAACCTGCAATCAACAGTTACGGCAGTGGCTTCCAACCTGGATCCATCGTGCCGACAGGCGGGTCCTCAGGCGCTGGAACCTCGACATCTACATCTGTTAGCGGTGTAATCGTCGGAAGATAAGGCGCGCTGGCAATAATCAAAAAAGAAAAACAAAAACACCAACCTTTCTCTAAATCACCCAACCTAGGAGGTCCTCCATGACTAAATTCTCATCCCTCGCCAAAAAAATCGCCGCTACTCACTCTTTCAAAGTCGCGACCCGGGTGGGATTCCTTCTGGCTCCCCAACTCGTGCTCATGGCTCTCGGAGTATTCGATCAAGCTGCTCACGCACAAGGTTTGGTCGGCGCAGGGGTTGACCCCCGTTATGGTCAATCCAACGAAGTAGGTATGTTGGCAGACTACGGATATGACACCGCCAGAGATATCTCCCGTGTTGTCACCGCTCTGTCCACTGTTCCCTCCTCTCTCGCCGGCATGAAGATTGCCTTCGGTCAGCGTGATGGTGGTGAAGCTGCGATGAACGTAGCCAAAGGTCTCGGTATCGGATTCGGCGGACCTACCGCTGTCCACCTTATCGGTACTTTCGCTATCAACAACTACGGCGGTCTCGGCGGCGGTCTCTAATCGCCCCGGTCCAAAAGGCAGGTAAACTTGAGAGACCGCCCGTAAGGGCGGTCTCTCTAACATAAATAGATTTGACCGCCCGTAAGGGCAAGAGCTATGCGGATTTCTCTAACATAAATAGATTTGACCGCCCTCTGCAGCGCGGTCTTTTTTATAGATTTTTTCGAAGAAGATTAAAATCCGCCAGATTTCCCGTCTAGATGGGAATAACCACACTGACAGATATTAATTTAGGACCTAAAGTGTTTCCACAAGACACCCCGAAAAGTCGGTCTTGAGCCTCGCTTTTCTTGCAAAGAAGAAGAATGAAAGTGGAAAACGGCATCAACGGCAAAAAGACATCACTAATAATGGCAAGGCGCCTCACAGCAGTTGTGGCGTCATTTATGCTCTTTTTGATTCTTAACTGCGGAGCTGCCACTGCTCAAACCTTTACACCTGACGGTCAAGGTATGACTGGCAACGATGGCAGACCGCTTGGTCAAGATGCCAATGATACCGATCCCACGGCTCGCTATATTTATGATGCACCAGGGCAGACCACTCTTGTCACAGAACAAGCAGAACAAAATACCGATGCTGTTGCCCAGAACGTTGAGGCAAAGCTTTGGCCCGCCTTTGGTTCTTACAACGAAACATATGAAGGACTGGCTGCTTTCTGGGGTGACGATATCGTCTCCAACTTCTTTGCCAATATTGGTCAGGTTATCGGTAAATGGCTCAGTGAATTTATCAACGGCTGGATTGCAGACGCTGTGCAGTTTCTCACAGGCTTCCTCCGTATCTTTGTTTTGAACCCCAATATCGCCACCAATGGTCTTGCCGCGTCGGGTGGAGCCTCTGACGATATATCGCCCTACATCAGACAGGGTGCCGACGTAATGTACGGCATTGCAGTCGACCTCTTGCTCTTGCTCTTTATTCTCTGCATCTGGAAATACTGGGCGGAGGCTGCTTGGAGAGGCGGCGGCAACCTGATGGGTGCTGTTGGTCGTTTGATCTTTACAGCTGGATTAATGCTCGCCTGGCCGACCATTTATGCCTTTGAAATTCAAATTTCAAATGAAATGATCAGGGCTATCTATTTCAACTCTGCCGACCAAGTGGCTATGCTTGATGCGGCTATGGCTGCCGCAGTCAAAGCTGGTCTAGTTGCCGGTGCCGGTCTGCTCGCCAACGCCACTGCCCCTGTTGCCGGTCAGGTCTTCGGTGGACTATTAGGTGGCGGTCCTGGCGGTCTCATCTTGGGTACTGTCGGCAGCTTGGTTGCCTTTGTCGGACTGATACTATATTTGGTTATCGGCGGCATTCTCATCGCTCAGCTCATATACATCCTCATCCTCAAAGCGATTCAGACTGCTTTGCTCTGTGCGCAGTACATGTTCGCGCCTATCTTTTTGGTCTTTTTCGCCACTCCCGATACAGAGAGTGTCACTGCCGGTTTTGTGCGCTCTTTTGTTGAAGTCAGCCTTTGGACCTTTGTCTGGGTCGGCTTGCTCAAGATTATGGTGGTTGTAGTTCTCTCCGACTTCAATCCTTGGGGCAAGATCATTATGGCTATCGGTGTCTTGCAAATCATGATCCAAGTGCCTACTTTCTTGGCTCGCGCTCAAATTTCGCCTATGTCTGATTTTATTTCAGCCGGGTTGATCACTGGTGGACTGCTTTCTGCCGGTAAGGCTCTGGGCAACACAATGGGCAACCGCGCCATGCACCTGGCCAATGCTGTCGGTAACTTCAACTATGCTGGTGCTAAAGGCATGCCTAAGTCGCAGAATGTCGACCTCAATGTGCCTCAAGGTGTTAATAATCAAGGCTTGCTCGATGCTAAGCGTCAAGCTGAACGTAATGGCACAGTCGGTCCTGATAAAGGCGCCAAAGGTCCTGATGGACAGCCGCTCAATCCAGTCGGACCAAATGGACCTAAGAAGCCTGGCGAAAACGATCCCAACAAAAAGGTTGATCCAAACGCTCCGGTACCGCCCGGTAAGAATATCAATCCAGCCACCGGTAAAGCCGATGGTGCTCCCGGCGCAGGGCTGAATGCCGCCAGCAAGACTGGACAAGATCCAAGTCTGGCTGCCAATGCTGCCGGGGCCGCTGGTAAGGGCTTGGCCACTGCCGCTACGGCTGCCGGTATCGGTGCGGCCATGGCTGCCGCTCAAGCTCCTGGTTTGACCACCGGTCCTGGGCAGAATGGTCAGCAAGACCCTGATGCGGCTCGCCGCGGTGATATGACAGCTCAGCAAGCTGCCGATGCCCTCAAGGCTCTTAAAGACGGCACTGCCGCCGGTGCTGGCGCCAAAGGGGCCGTGGCTCCCGATGCTAAAGATTTGAAATCGGCAACTGCCGCTCCTGGCGCCAAAGATGCTAATGCTGCTGCTGAAGGTAAAGTGCCGGGTGTTGATGCAAAGCTGCAAGATAAGAAAGGTGTGGACGGCAAAGCTAATGCTGCAAGCACAGCGGCAGCATTAGCTGGAGCCGCCAAAGATTTGAAACCAGGCGACATCGCCGGTGCCATGGGCAAAGACGGTCAACCCAAGCCCGGTGCTGCCACACCTGGTAAGAGTGAGATGGACGTCGACGTCGAACGTGATGCAGCCGGCAATGCCACTGCAGCTGGTGCTGCTGCTGCCCTTAATAGCCTCAAAGGTGCCAATGACGGCACAGGCAAAGGTACGGCCGAGGTCAAAGGACCTGATGGTACAGCCAAAGGCTCTCTCAAGGTGCCCGGCACAGGTGATCCTGCCAACCCGCAGGTGACTACCGATGTTAAGGGCAATCTGGTGAGCAAGCCCGGCGCTGCCCCCACTGCCAAGACTGTCGTGCCACCGCAAGGTTCCGCTGCTCTCGGTGACGCCACCAAGTCTATCAATAGAGGTACAGCCGACCCGACCACAGTAGCAGTCAATACCGATGTTGCCCCTGAAGGCGACCCGGGCGCTCCTTTGCAGCAAGGCAAGGGTGTCTTGCCGACTGCGCCTGGTGCCAAGATTGATACCACCACTGCTGAAGGAAAACTGAACGCCGCCGATCTAGCCGCAGCAGCTGCAGGTGGAGCTGTCAATGCAGCCGGACGCCTGGCTCAGAACGGACAGGTGCAAGTGCAAGGTGCTGGCCCAGGTAAGGCGCAAACTGGTGCAAGTCAGACAGTCAGTGCTAATCTGGCTACCCAGCAGACTGGTGCCGCCGTCGGTGGCATTCCTGCTGTACCGCCCAGTGTCAATGCGGCTCTTGAGCAGCCGCAGCAAGACTTCGACCCTACCACCCAGCGTCAAGACGTGTCGGCAACTGTAGCCAGACCTGGCGCGGTCGGTCCGCAAGCACAGGCTTCGGTTAATCCAGCCGATCTGGCTGCCGCTGCCGGTACAGCAGCCGCAGCGGCAGGCGCTAGACAAAATACTCAACAAGTGACCGGTAGAGTCGTATCGCCCGGCGCTCGCTCTGGTGCTGGTTCATCGGCTTCGGCGCCGCAGACTCAGTTCACCCAGTCTGTAGCCGGCGGTAATAACGGCTCACCGCCTCCGCCTCCGGTCAACTATTCCAACATGGCTACACCTGAAGATGACAGCGAAGGCTATAACAATGGCCCCGGCGGTGGCAGCGCAGGCAATATTGGCAATATTCCACCCACTGGTCCTAGACCGCAAGGTCCTCAGCCGGCTGGACCGCCCACTCACCCCGATGTAATTGAAGGCTATAACCAAGCCGGTTACAACAAGGTGCCTTTCAGGGTCGCTGCAGCCAATATTCGTTTGGCTCAAGGTGCCACTATTGGTCGCTCCAATACAGGCAGCAACTATGCAGTCTATGACAGCCAAGGCCATGTGATGCACTACCGTTTTGATGAAAATGCCAGCCAAGAACAAAAAGGTATGGCCATCATCGCTGGTGCCTACGGTGAATTGATGAGCACCGATGCTGAAGCTTTCGACGCCGCCAGGGTATCGGCTATCAATGCCGGGGAGCACAAGCCTCAGGGTGCGATGGAACGCATGTCTGCTGGTATATTGGCCTATAACGGTAGTTCTTGGACCCAAACCGCCGCTGCCAAACAGAGATTCGCCCGTTCTATGGCTAAGCATGCTGCAATCGGCTCTCAAGCTTATGTGACCGGTGAGCAGGGCAATGCCTACACCGAGTTCCTCGAGAACAGATACGGCAAGATGGATGATGATAGACAGGCTGAAGCCGTGCATATCATGACCACGGACGCCACACCTGAATCAGGTTGGAGCTGGAGATTGCAGCCCGCTACAGAAGCCTTGATCCAGAACGGTATCGGCATCAATCCGCTGAACAGGGCTTGTGCCGCCAACGGTAGTATCTTGCGTGCTCCTCAGTGGCTCAGGGGACCTGCCATTCGTGGTTCTGCCGCCTATCTGGAAAGTAAAGCTAATCAGTCTATACCTGAAGGTACTCACCCGATGGTCAAAGATTCTTGGTATGCCAACCAAGCTCAAGTACTGGCTCCTGAGGTCACAGCTTGTGTGGGTGCCCTCACCCTGGCTACCGGTGACGTGGAAGTCTGCCGCCAGACTGATATGGTCGACAAAGTGGTATCTATGGTCCCTGTGGGCGGTAAGCCTGAAGATTATGTCGGTGCTTACAATTCGCTCAAAGCCGGTACCCATGTGGTAAGCAATATGATTGCTTCCGGCGGCGGCGGTGGCGGCGGCGGCAGCATGAGCATGCCCTCTCAGAGAGTAAGCGCCTCCGGCGGTGGAGTCTCTGGTGGAGTGGTGACAACCAGTGTTTCTGGTAGTGTTGTGGGTGGTGGCGGCGGCATGAACAATGTCGACATGGATCTGCTTGTCGATTCGCCTAGCCAGAGCGGTGCTATGCCCAACATCAACCCCGCCAGCATCAACCTCGGCAATCAGTCGATGCCCGGCGCCAACACCAATGTCAATGTACGCACCCATGCTCAGCAGGGTGGTGGTCAGAATCTCGGCAATATCTCTATGCGCGTACCTGGTGGCTCAGTCGGTGCTGGCCAGGGCAATGTCCAGATTGGTTCGATTCAGAACATGGGCAGTAGCGGCAATAGGGCGCCAGATCAGGTCACAGTCGATGTTGAAATTGGTTCTGATGGTGCGCCTGGCTCCAGCGCCGGCGATATTCAGAACTCTGCCCTCAACGCTGCCTTGCAGCACTATGGCGGCGATAAGAGCGACCTTGTCAAAAATGTCGTGGTCGATCTTAGAAGTGCCGGTATGTCGTGGTCGGACATTCAGAATCCCAATTTGTTGGCGACAGCCATACAGTCTTATTCGACCAATCCCAACTCTCTGCCTCAAGTATCTATTGCATCCAATGCAATGGGTGCCGACTCGGTCACTACGGCTGATGTGCAGCTTGTTCAAGATATGCAAGATGCCGATCCCCGCTGGGATGCTAGAAGCATCGATTACGGTGCAATCTACACATCTAGGTGCATTGTGGAAGCCCATATGGCCGATCCTCAAGCCTATGGTCAGCCCTATCTCACAAAAGACTATGTGGATAAAGTCAGACTCGATCCTCGCTTCCGTCCTCGTGAAGTGCCAAGACGTGGCGCAAATGGTCAGGTCGGATATGGAGAGAGGACTCCGGTTCCTCCAGACATTATTCTCAACCACTTGCAAGATCAGATGCGTCGCTATGGCGGCTAATAGACCATGATTAAGTTCTTCAAGCTCAGGCAGTTGTCGCTGGTTTGCCCAGATTGCGAAACAGTGTTTGCTTCCTTCGAGCTCGCTAGAACTCCTCCGGTCGAAAAAAACACCCCGGTTGAAACCGATTTGCACCGGGTGCTGCCAGATCCTGAATTGCGTGCCGCTCTGCTTGCCACCTGCCCAAATTGTCTCTATACCTGGTGGCTCAGCTCTTTTTCCGAGCATCACTTCTTGCCTCAGCTGGTGCCTGATGCTCCGCCTTTGGAACCATCAAAGAAGTTTGCCCATGCGGTACAGACCGGTCGCAATAAAAATGTGCACTTTCTTGATCGAGGAGTTCTGGCCCTCAATGGCTATTGGTGCTCTAGAGAGGAAGGAAAGGATGGCGAAAAGTTTCTCAAGCTGGCTAAGCTGGAATTGAGCAGCGCTCTAGCCGACGAAACTTGGTTTGGCAATAGGCCTCGCTATAACTATATACTGGCAGAAGTACTGAGACTTTCAGGAGAGTTTGCCGAAGCCGATAAATATTATCAGCAAGTAAAAGGAGCCAATCTACCACGAGAAATGGTTGAAAAGATGCGTAGTTTTGCTGCCAGCGGGAATAAAGCCCCTGTAAGGCTTCCGCCTCATCTGGTGGAAGAAATATTTGTGCCAAAGGCGGCTATCGGCGCTTGACCTGAGCCTCACCCTAGTCTCACCTGCGCTTGCTTGTAATTCTCAATTGTATAGAATGAAGTTATGGAAGACATTACACCACTAAACTTAGAAGATTCGCCTAAGCTGTTCGGGTTGCGCTACGACCAGCTGATTTGGATCTTGGTTAGTCTTGTAGTCTCAACTCAGCTTTATTCATGGATGGTGCCGATAATGTTCGGCTCCCACGATTTAAGACTCTATATCTGTATATTTCTAGGTTTGGTTGGACCGGCTTACGCTCTTTTCACCATGAACCAGAGTGTGGGTGGTTGGGAGGTCATGATTAACTACTACGTAGGCAATAGCGTTTACATACCAGGTCCGGATCCCAATCCGGTGCGCTTTCTGGTTGATGAACAATTGCCTGAATTTACGGAGTAAGTAATTCAGCCTATGGTCACTTCGATTAAACGTTCCTATCAAAAAGAGAACAGCTTGCTGGGCTTCCTTAAGCGCGGTGATGAAGCTTCGCAGCAAATGGGATCCAATTCAAGATTGCCGGGTGAGCCTGTGCCGCGGCCTCATTCATCGGCTTCGTGTCTCTTGCCTCTATGGGATCTCTTTCATGATGATGCCTCGGGCTTGGGCATTCTGGTTCTCAAAGACGGTACCTACCGCTGTTGCTTTGAAGTAGACGGGGTGCATGTCTCTGGCTTTGACGAAGTAAGGTTGGTTTCTCTAATGAACCACTTTACCGGCTTTCTCAACGGTATCGATACTTCGGTTCAGCTGACCGTGGTTTGTCATAACATTTCCAAAAACGAGTATTTCCAAAAGCATCCGGTGGAGTGCACTGAGGATAACTTTCTGCGCTATGTAGCCAGAGTAGTCGAGAACGACCAAGCTAATTTGCTGTCGCGCAACTTCATACCAGAACTCAAATTCTTTGTCAGCTTCTGCTATCGTCCGCCCAAGGAGAAACCGCAAAAGCAGAGTCTAATTAAGTCGGCGGTCAATAACGTTATGGATGCTTTCACCAGTCAGGCAGCCAGACAATCTGTAGGCAGTCACTTTAAGAACGTCACTACCCTGGTGCAACGAGCCAACGGTTATATCAACCAGTTGGGCAGCTGCGGCATGATCGGACGCCCTGTCTCTGCGGTCGAATATTTTCAGATGCTCTACAAAGAGCTTAATCCCAGCCAGGCTTCTCTACCCTCTGATACTTTGCCTATGCCGCAGCGTCCCTTGACCCAGGCGGCACCGCCATCTGTGCGCAGAGTCTTTCCCGACACCGAGCCTGCGACAATCCGGCAGCAACTCTGCGAAAGTCGTTATGACTTTTCCAGCCCTGACTTCGTCAAGATAACCGACATGACCGAGTATCTGCCTTCGACAGATCCTTATTCAGATCCAAAAGATCCAGAAATAAAAGGTCGCTATATTCGAACTCTCTATATGAACCGCTTGCCAGAGCGCACTGGTCCGCTTTGGTTGCAGCCCCTGCTCAGGCTCAACTGCGAATGGCGCATGAACATTTATGCTCATAAACTTGATAAAGAGTTATTCCGCAAGAATTTGCAGAAAAAGCAAGCCCAGGCCACAGCCAACACCTATCAGTCAATCATGGGACAACGTTCGGCTCCTAACCAGGAAGAAGCCGAGAAGGCTCAGGAAGCTGCTCATATTGGTTCGGAGTTGTACACGACCAATATAGAAGTTTTCAACTATGCCATTTATTTCACTCTCTTCGCCGACTCTATGGAAGAATTGAACCGCTCCACAGAGTTTGTTCGGTCGGCGGCACCACAATGTCGTGGTGCTCGTTTTGTTATTGGCTATCATGAACAGAAGTCACTCTTTGTCGGCAGTCTGCCTGGCTTGGGTATCGATGTGGCTCGGCGCGGTAAGGCGGTGAGAACTCCCACGGTACGCAACTCTTTTCCTTTTGTTCATGCCAAACTAGGCTCAGAGAAAGGCGATTGGCTGGGCTTTTCCAAAGAAACTTTGGAACCGGTTTTTCTCAATCCATATGATGAGAAACTTCCCAATGCTCTTTGCATAGTCTTCGGTCAGCCTGGTGAAGGTAAGTCTATGGTGGCCCAACAGATTATTCAAATGAAGACTCTGTCTGGAGCAAAGACAATCATTATCGACCGTTCCGGCTCTTATCGGATGATCACCGAAGTCTATGACGACACTGCCTATATCAAGCTTGGTCCAGATGGCCAAGTTTGCATAAATCTCTATGACTTGCCCCTTTCTGGACCAGAGGGCAAGCCGGTTGATCCGGCTAATCCGCCCGAATCTCATATCATCAAGATACTCAATTTCCATTCGGTTATGTTGGGTGAAAAGGGCGAACAGTCTCTCAACAAAGATGAAAAGCCGATACTAATGCAAGGCATACAGGCGATTTATAGGTCTTGTGCGGCGCAAGGGCGCATTCCCATCGAATCAGACCTGGTGGCTTGGCTCAGCGAAGAAGCCAGCCGTCACACCAAGTCTAAAAGAGGAGAGGTTTGTGAGGATCTAGCCAATCGTCTCAGTCTTTATTGCAAAGGTGCTATTTTCGGCAAGCTTTTTGATGGGCCCACGTCCATACCTATGGACACTCAGCTCATGGTCTTCGACACTTCCGATTTGGCCCACGACAAGACCCTAGAAGCGGTAGTCACCTTGTTCGTCTCTGACTATGTGTTGCGCCGCGCCGCTCAACATAAGGCAGAACAAGTTGCTAAAGGTAAGCCTTCGCGCTTTGTATTCTGTATAGACGAGTTGTGGAGACTATTGCGCTATGAAGGCGGCAAGACTCTTGTGGAAGACGCTTCACGCACCAGCCGACACTTAGGTCTGCTCTTTATCGGCATATCTCAGGAACTCGGCGACTTGCTGCGGGATGATAGAGCCCGCAACCTGGCCACAAACTCGGCTATCAAGATCATCTTGGGTAACGACCCATCAAACTTTGATGCCATCCGCGACGCTTGTGGTTTGACCCCGCAGGAAATGTCTTCTATTGCTCATTTAACAAGGAAGAACCGTGAGTATTCAGATGCTTTCCTTATCTATCACAAGATGTCTCGTGGTGTGGTGAAATTGGTTGTACCGCGCTTTATGTATTGGGTCGCAACCACTGAACCCAACACAGATCAGCCGATGCGTTCAAAGATGATCGAGCTTTGTCAGGGCGATGCCCGCTGGGCCTGTCACTTGTTGGGTCAAGGTTATACACCAGAAACCTTTACCGAAGACCTTTTGCAGTCTGGTTGATGTGATTTATGTTCGACTATCAAGCCGGTGAAAGATACAAACTAACTCTGATCATGGTGGCTGTGGCCGGTCTTATGGCTGGGGTCTTCTTTACCTTGCTTCTCGGGGGCGGAGCGCCTTCAGAACCACCAAGAAGGGCTCGCACTAAGCAGAATCCCTATAACCCCAATACTGGAGCGGCTGCCGTCGGCGGCAGCGGGTCATCAATTGTCACAGGACCGGGTGGTGATCCCAATGCGGCGACTACGCCCCAAGTATCAGATGCGCAAGCGGCCCAAGATTTTGTGCGCAATTTTGTCACCTATTCTTTCAACATGAACTCAAATGCTGCATCTGCCAGTCAGGCTCAGGCTATGGCTATGATGGACAGTGAGACAGCCAAAGCTTATCGCAATAATGTCTGGACGCCCGATTTGGAACAGCTTGTGACGACCTCGAACTTGACCAGCCAGTTTAATATAACCAGTATTTCCAGCGGTCAGCAGAATCCCGACGGTAGCATTGTCATTTTTATGAATGGCACACAGATACTCAATTCCCCGGCAGCCGGGCAGCAGCAAAAACCTGTCAGTGTCGAATACCTGGTCCAGCGCGGACCGAGCGGCTGGCACATTGTCGGCATTCAGGAAAAGGGTCAGTAGCCGAGAAGTAGACGAAGAGTCTCCGAAGAGTAGACGTAGATTTGTCTCAATCGGCAAGAAATTGCTCTGGATTTCGTAGTTTCCGCGTTGTTAAGGGGAATCTATTGTGCGATATTCTGATTTGATACGATTAATCTATGAGCATTCATAGTTGCAGGAGAGCTAGTCGATGGGTTGGCGCGCACAAATGAACGAGAGGGGTGTTGTTACCCACTTTCGCAATCTAGACACCGGCGAGATTGTCACTGCTAGACAGTTCGAGCATATGAACCAAATGCAGTCTTCTGCCGACGGCGGCGCTTATATGGCGCCCAGCGTAGATGGTTCTATGGCTCCAGCAATGGCGCCCGGAATGACTAATACTATGTCTCCGGGAATGGCTCCGGGAATGTCCCCGGGAATGGCTCCTATGCAGGGCGGCATGGTGGGAAATTTACCCACTAATACCGCTCCTCCTGCGCATAATCCCTTTGTTCAACCAGGTGCAGTTGTCTTTGGTCCAAACGGACAACCAATGAATGCTCCGCTTGCGCCTCAGGGCCAGATGCCTCCTGCACAAATGGCTCCTGCACAAATGCAGCCTGGTATGCCCGGACACATGGCGCAGCATATGCCTGGTCAGATTATGGGTGAAGGCATGTCTCAAGGCGCCGCCGGTAAGAACCTGCGTATTGAGACGGCAAGAAGCGCGGCAAAACATCCTATCTCTCTCGGTCATAAAGGCAAGAGCTTCCTTGATGCTACATCGATTGCCATCCTCATGCCCACCTTGGTTTTGCTTGCGCTCATCATTGCCGCCGCTCACAAGAAACGTCTTTTCCCTTGGCAGACAATCCGCACATTCAATCCGCCTAGCGGTCTTATGACCCCACGCGAATACGAACGCTCATTTGTTTGCCCGCCTAATGGCAGACGCCACGGTCGTATAGGCAAGAAAAATCCCAGCGCTACCTGGACTGAAGCAGACGGTGTGGTCATACCATTCGGCTTCCTGGCTCGCACGCACTTGCCTGTCACCATTCCGATGGGACGCTTGCCCAACAAAAATATGTTCATCGTAGCGCCTTCCGGTTCAGGTAAAACCACCCTGATGCGCGCCATCATCAAAGCTATGTTGGCTAAGCCTTGCGTCATTATTGCTTTAGAAGCTAAAGCCAACGATCCCAACTTGGATGAGAAGAGAGAAGGCTTCAAGTACACAGTTTTGCCCGAGGCTCAACATGCTGGTTTCCGCACACTCTACTTCAACCCACTCGATTCTGAGTCTATTCACTGGAATCCGCTTGATCTAGATCCAAATACCTTTGCCTCGTCAATCGTGCAAGACATCAACTCGCTGCCGCCTGAAGAACAGCACTGGGCAGAGCGTGATATGGGTTATATCGAAGGTCTGGTGCAGCTGCTCAAATGGGGCGCCGTGCAGGTCCTTGGTGAAGACGAGAATGGTCAGGCTGCTCAGCTCGATCCCTTGCCGTGCAACCCCTTTGGTTTGATGAAGCTGGTCAACAACCGTCGCAATATCGTCGAATCGATGCGCAAACTGAAAGCGGATCCCAGTATGGATGCCGCCGAACTAAGCGAGTTGACCCAGAGACTATCTTCCATTATTCGTACAGATAGTGACTGGGATAAGAACATTCAAGGTGTGCGCGGTCGTCTGCGCATGTTTAAGAATGCCGGCATCTTGCGTGTCACGCACCAGAGCAATGTCGACATGAAAGCTTGTATGCGCGAGCCCACGGTGCTCATCTTCGGTGCTCCCGCATCTTTGGGTCCCGATGCTGAATCGCTTGCTGCTTGTTTCGTCTATCAGTTGCAACAAGCCTTGCACACCAGATATGGTACAAAGTCGGTGCTGCCACTGTTTGCCTTCTTTGACGAATATCAGACCCTCAATATCGACCTTGCCGGTCGGCTCTCAGCTATCGTCCGTGGTGCCAACGGCGGCTTGACGGTTATCTTGCAGAACGTCAGCCAAATCGAAGGCGCCGACAAGACAGGCGTCAGCTCCGAACTGAAGACTATATTCTCCAACTCGGCAGTGCGTGTCTGCTTGCACAACGCAGATGAAACTACGGCAAAATTCTTCTCGGATGAAATCGGCAAACACGCCATCGTCGTCCCTGGTGTTGCCGACCACTTCCAAGCCAACGGTTTCGGTATCTTCCCTACCAGTTGGAACAGAATTCACTCGCAACAGGTTGTCGCCAGGGTCGACACAGATTCGATTAAGCGTATGGAAAAGCAACATGCTTTGGTCTATCTATCACCAGCCGGTGATCCCGAGTTTGGTGAAACCAAGCCCTTTATGGTTGACCTGAGAGGCATCGAAGAGATTGCCAGACTGCACCTCTTGCACAACGTCAGTGCCAAGAGACAGCCACCAAGGCAACAAGCCGAAGGTGATCTGCCTTCCATGCCCGAACCTCTTGCTTCGCCTGCTTTTGCTCAAACGGCAGCATCGGTGGTTGATGCCTTATCGCAAGCAGCAAACCAGACAGGCTATCAAGGCAATGGCATGCAGGCAGGTGCACCGTCTGCACACTCTACACATTCTGCAGGTCTAGGCGGGGGCGGATTTGTGCCCACTGAAATGGGTTCGCAATCGGCCTTTCTGCCTGAACAACCGTCACAGCCTGCCGCCGCCTCTGGGGCTCGCATTTGCACTGCCTGTAACAAACCGGCAGGCAAGGGCAAGTTCTGCATAGAATGCGGTCAATTCATCGGCGCAGCACCGCAGGCTGAACTGGTCACCGCTGCTCGCGTCGTCTCTGATATGGCCATGGCCGGCGGTGCTCCGCAGGCGGCTCCCGGTATGATTCCGGCTGCACCGGGCGTCATCCCGACCTTCGCTCAAGCTCAAGGTTTCGGCGAGCCTCAGACCGAAGCAGCAAGCCCAGAAGCGCCGCAACTAGGGTCTCTTTCTGCTACTCCTCAGCAGACGGCTACACCTCGCTATGGTGGACTGGCTCCGCAATCTAGAGATGCCATGCCCGGCAAACGTGCATTATTTGAAGGTGCTTCTCAGATAGCCGAGACCGCTCAACAGGTCTTGAGTGATAACCAGCGCAAGCCTGTCACTTCCTTCGGCAGCGAAAGTGAAAGCAAAACTGAAAATAAACGCAAACCCGGTCTTGAGTTTTAGTGAGAATATTTGCCCCGGGCGGGGTAAAGAGTATCTAACTAAAACCTGATTGCGGCGATGATGCAGACACTACATCCGATTGATCCGTCCGATAAAGACTATTGGAAGCATATTGTTCAAATGAACAATGGCTTTGGTATTGAGCTATTCAAGCAAGTAGCCATGGCCAAGCCGCAAGACAATATCTTTATGTCTCCCACTTCCATCTTTTTGGTGCTTTGCATGCTCTATAACGGAGCAGCTGGTGAGACCTTTATGCAAATTTCGCAGACTCTGAAGCTGCCTAACCCATCCGAGATCAATCCCTGGAATCGCCAGCTAATAAACCACCTGACTTCGCAGGCTTTTGGTCACAAATTATTGATTGCTTCAGCTCTCTGGTTCAATAAAGGTATTTTTTGCCACGATCAGTTCGTCAATAATTGCATCGAGTCTTATTCAGCTTCACTTTATGGAATCGATTTCGCCTCTCCTGAAGCACCGGCTCAGATAAACTACTGGGCTGCCAATGCCACCCAAGATCTAATTCAAAATCTTGTATCAGATGTCCGCGGTCAAGAATTGCTTATTACCAATGCTGTTTATTTTAAAGGTGATTGGCAGAACCACTTTAAGAGTGAGAAGTGTGCCCCCGAGCCTTTCTATCCAATAGGTGGGCAGCCCTATCAGGTGGCGATGATGCATCAGACTGCAAACTTTGAATATTTTGAGTCTGAAGCCTTTCAGGTAATTAAGTTGCGCTATCTCAATTCGCCTCTCTTTATGCAGATAGTCTTACCTCGTCCCGGCTTTCATTTTGGTCATTGTTTACCGGCTCTTTCAAACCCGACCATGCCAATGATTGATTGTCAGATCAATTTGAGCTTGCCTCGCTTCTCTATGGAATTTGACTTTGGTCTTGAGCAATATTTCAGAAATTTGGGCATCAGCGATTTTTCTGATTTTGCCTTGATCTGTCCGGGTCTCAAAGTTAGCGGTATTACTCATACAGCAAAGTTAAAAGTAGACGAGTCTGGCACCGAGGCGGCGGCGACTGCGATGGATGTTGTTTTTGGCTCTGCTCCCACGCCGGCTTTGCAGATGAAAGTTGATCGTCCTTTCTTGCTTAATATCGTCGATGGTGGCAGTGGTCAGATTATTTTCTCGGGTGCAGTTGTGGCGCCCAAAGAAAACTAAGCCCTTTTCTTGAAAATCTTGCTTGTCTGACAAGAACTCCAAAAGACTTGGCGGCCATTTAATTCGATTTGCTCCCGGTAGGGAAAATTTTCCTCAAGGACTAGCTCTAGAGAGGCTAAGGTTGTCTGAAACAGAACTTCTACTTCACCCTTTTCCAGCGGGGTCTCAACAAAAGTATCCACTGCGCTATTGTCTTCTACTGCTCTCACCTGACGGTCGGTGGTGATTTCGACAATAAGGTGTCCTTGCGGTGCCAGTGCTTTTTCTAGTCTCTGCAGCAGGGCTTGCAAAGACGCCTTGCTGCTGCAATGTTCAAGAGTTGAAATGGCAATAATCAGATCGTACTCAGTAGTTGGCTGAAAGTCGTCATTGTCTTGAACAATACCCTTGATATACTCAGAGACACCGTACTTTTCGGCATATTGCTCAAGCTTATCTATAGAGAGAGAAAGTAGATCAAGACAATCAATTTGAGCCGGTATTGACTGTTCTTTCAGAAAGCGTGCCAGGGGAATAGCGTTGCGACCGACTCCGGCGCCTAGATCTGCTATTTTTAGCGGTCTTGAATTTGCCTGACCCGTAAGCTTTCGCCAAAGCGGTGCTTGTCCTTCCGCCAGGGCAAGCAAATATTGATCAGGAGCCTTGAGCCAGCTGTCTTGGTCGAACAAGCTATGTTGACTGTAATAGCTCTCGTGGTAGCGAATGGTTTCAGCCCTGGCTTGATCACCTATCGGCATACTGTATAGATTGCTCCTCTTGTTTTGAGTTCAATATGATTGCCTAGTCTATAGCTTTGTATCAGGTGTCTGAGTCGTCCTCGCTCTTGCTCTTTCAACTTGTATTCGTACCAGTTTTCAAAGGCAAAAGTAAAAGCCTCGGCTGTTACTCCGCAATCTGGAAAAATAAAGGAATAATCGCTCTTATCTTCCGGTAATTCGATTTTTTCAAAGCTACCAAAGACCTGGTTGAGTGGGTCTTCATAGAGTTCAACCGGATTCATCTCTCTATCTCTTGCGCCTATAAAATAGCGAGCGATTCGGTCATAGTCGCAATCTCCGTACAAGCAGAAAGCAATAAGTTTGCCCTGCGGTTTGAGCACCCTTTTTCCTTCTCTAAGTAGTGCTTCTTTTTTCTGCACCATATGCAGCATCCAGGGCAGAACCACCAGATCAAAACTCTGGTCTGGAAAATCCAGCTCTTCACCGGACATCTTCAAGAATTCCAGATTGGGTATCTCTACTGAGGCGGCGTGGGCGCTGGCGAATTCAATTAATCTCTCGTCTAAATCAATGCCGACGACCCGCCTGGCATAGAGCGCCAATTGATGGGTCAATCTGCCGTTGCCGCAGCCCATTTCCAGTACTTGGGCTGCGGGCAGATTGACTTTCTCATTGATGAAGCTAATCTCGGCGCCTGAGTTGGCAAAGAAGTTCGTCCAGAGGCGCATAGACTTCAAATAGTCTCGCTCCGGTCTGACCTTTGTTCTTACTTCCAATTTCAGACTGCGATGCATAGCTGATTTCTGATTAGTTATTAGACAGTCACTGCTGTTTTCTTGGGGCTGAGCACATCTTCATAACGGAAGGTCTTATCGATGCCGCTTTCCAGATCTTGTTTGTAATAGTCTGAATACCAGCGTTGACAATCCCAGGCATAAGCCTTTTGTAGTCTCTCCATATACTCAGACCAGTCGCGTTTTCTTGACTTCAGTTCTTTTAGAACGTTTTCAAAGGCCGCTTCTTGTTCTTTGTGGAAGGAATTGATGGCGTCATCATCACCTTGTTCGAATTTTTTCAAATAGGTGGAGTATGGAATCGAGCCTAGATATTTATCGGCGCCGACCCTACCTTTGATGTATTCGGCGTCTTCTTCGCCATCGACCTTGTTGCCTACCACATAGGTTCTTTCAACAAATTGCGGGGCTATGTCTTTATAGTCTAGATAGACCTGAGTAGATTTTTCAGTCGGCTCAAGTACGAAAACGTTGATGTCGTATGCAAAGGAAAGTGAGGTGGCGACATTGTCGGTACCGGCGGTGGTATCGGCGATGACCACATCGTCGTCATTGTCCAGCATATGGTGGAAGATACCGGCCAGGCTCTTCAGTTTTTCGTGGTAGCAAGAACCGCCCACGTCCTCTTGCTGGTAGGTGCCCACGGTAAGCAGGGCGATATTTCTTTCATAAAGAGCATATTCTTTGATGAAATGATTGTCTTTCTTGGGATAGATAAAGTTGGAGCCATTTGCCGGAGGGGTTGTACCGATCATTGGGCGGTCGCCCAAGTCCTTCCTTTCCCCCCGCAGATAATCGGTTACTTTATCGAAGTGCAAGCCCAGTTGTTTGACTTCACCTTGCAGATTGAGGGCGCTTTTGAGGTGAGCGTTGACATCGGCATCGACGGCGAGCACAAAAGGATGTCTCTCCGACATAAACTGAATGAAGCCGGCTGCAGTTGTGGTTTTGCCGGCGCCGCCCTTACCTAGAAATGCAACTCTCATCATTTGCTCCTTGCAATGTTATTGCGTCGTAGTTTTCTGTTTGTTCTTTGTTTTCGGTTCTTTCGCGGCAAAGCTTGCAGGTGCCGAAAACTTCCAGCACATGAGAGCTCACCTTGAAACCGTATTCGTTCAAAAGCTCCTTTTCGAAAGACGGACTTTCGCTTGTGGCTCCCAAAAGGCAGCTTTTAATTTTGGTACTCTGTCCGCAGGTCTTGCAGACAAGATGATGATTGTGTTCGCCCGGATTCAAGAGTTCATATCTTTTCTCTTCTGAGTTGAGACGAACTTCTTGAATGATGCCCAGTCGCGAAAGTAGTTCTAAAGATCTATAGACCGTGGTCAGACCCGGCGCAGAAACAGGGTTCTTGAGCTTGAGTCTGAAGGCTAATTCTTTTGCCGAAAGCATTTCTTTTGCTTCGACCAAAGAGTCAAGCACCATACGGGCGCCCTTAGGCAATGATTTGCGCGAGCCGGTTAACTTGCTGGCAATCATTTTTCAGCCCTCCCCTGCTGTTTTTGCTTATTTAACTCGACTCTTATTTGATTGATAATCTCACCTGATATGTTTTGAGGGTAGCCGTAAACTTTGACCACACTTTCTGTTTCGCCTGGTAGAGCATTTTGCTCTAAGATTTCGGGCTTTATCCACTGCAGGGTCAAGATATCGCCAAATTCGGTTAGATCTTCGGGGAAATGCCCGTAAAGAGGCAGGTAACTTTGAAAGACAAAGCCTTCTTCTCTGAGATATTCCGCTAGAGCCAGGCTTTCGTCATTGAACGCCGGCATGCGCACCAAAATAAAACGCTTGCCCAGGTCTTTCAGCTCTTTCAGGGCGGTGGCTATTTCTTGGCGATCAAAGCTGAACTGGCTCGACATGATGATATAACTGTGTCCGAAGCCTTCTTTGTATTCGATATTTAGGTTTTGTCTCTCTGTCTTTTGCGTCTCTTCACCATGAATGGCAATTTGTTTTTCGGTGAGCAGATTGCGGTCTAAGATATCTTCAAACTGGAATAGTATCGACTGCACCAAAGGCAAATAGTCTTTGGGCACATAGACAGTGCGCTTGGCCAGCAGGTCTGAGGCTATATCTAATTCTCTTTCGCTCAGTCTAACAAAAGAAGACTGGGTTGATTGTCTTGATTGCAAGTCGAGAATTTTTGTTTTGACATTGGTCTTGTCGCTGGAAAGATTACGACCTAGCTGCATGCGGAAACTTTTTGCCAAGGGGACAAGCTTGCCTTGCAGTTTCACCACCCATAGTACCGACTCCGGATGCTCTTTGAAGAAGACTTTAGGATAATGACAAAAGCTGAAGCCGCAGATATTTTTATAACCTGCGTGGATATGAGCTGCCTGCGAAGCCAGGCTATGGGTTACTAGTTCGGTGGCATTGAGGGTGAAGTCAGTCTCTTCCAAGAGGTCCCTGAGAAAAGCGACTATGGCGGAACCGGCTCTCATTCCGCGTTTGTCAATTCTCACCGCCATCGAGTTGAATTCCACATGATGCGGAGAGAGACGGTCCATGACCATGGCTCCCACCAATTCGTCTTCTTCGCTAGCAGCAAGGGCCAGTACTCTTTCTCCTTGCTCTAAGGTTTGAGCCACTCCTTCTGCCGAGAAAAGATCGGTATCGGGATAGGGGTCCGCCCCTGGGCATTTAACTCCCCCAGGTCCAAGCGCCTTTTCGTACATGTCTTTTATGGCTGGGGCGAGATGCACATGCTCCGCTCCAGCTTTGAAGACTTTCACGGCAGCTTTCGGCATTTCTTCAACGTAGGCAGTTAGAGTCATGCGCTTGTTCCTATTTTTTCTTGCCGGTTCAATTCGGTCTTATCTTCACTCTTGTCTTCAGCCTTAATGAGCAGTTTAGCCAAGTTGTGACCGTTTGCCAGGGTGACATTACCGCCCGGATAAGTGCCCGAGCCGCAGGTATAGAGATTTTCGAAGGGGGTGTTGTAATGCGGCAAGGTGGGCAGCGACCGCCCCTCAAAGATAAACTCGGCGGTCATAGGCATGTGCCAGCAGCTTACAGATTCGTTATTGAAATGTTTTTTCAAACCATAGGGCGAAACTACATAACAGTCTTTCACCAGCTGCTTAAAGCCCGGGGCATACTCTTCGATTTGATCGGCCACTTGCTTTTGCAGTTGCCTATCATCTTCTTCGCTCCAATCGCGCTTGCTGCCGTCTTCCCTTCTTAGATAGGCCGGCAAATAATGCACGTCCACAGTGAGGACATGCAGGTCGCGATTGCTTTCAGCGCCATATATGCTCTCATCTTCCAGGGTGGGATAAGCCATGGTCATCATTAGTTCTTGCGGCATCTGTCCATTTGGTACTAGATTTGATGCTTTGACCACCTCTTCGGGTTGGGGGGCGATGACAAGCACACCTTTGTGGTTATGACCGATACGGCTAAGAGTTGAAAATTCAGCCTTGCCACTCAGTAAGAAATGCAGTTTCGCCGCTGACACCTGGGGGCGATTTGCCTTGATATGGGCGAGAATGCCGGAGGGTACCCGCTCGGTTTCTATCAATTTCTCAAAGAGTGTGTGCAAATCGCAGGCGGCTATGACCATATCGAATTGCTTTACTTCGCCGTTACTCAACTGCACCTTGGTAATTTTGTCTTCGACCACATGCAATTTTTCTACGCCCAGATTGGCAACCAAATTGGCGCCACGTTGCTGTGCCACCGCCGCCAGTGCTTCCGAGACCTTACCCATGCCGCCCTTTACTTGACCCCAGGCGCCGAAGACGCCCAAGGTGCTGGCTGTGCCGTGGTGTATGCAACCATACACCGAGCCGGCTTGGTTGGCGAAACCGGGTGTGCAGGTGGCAGCCACTGCCATGAGGGCTTTAGACTGAAAGTATTCTGCTGTTAGATCAAAAAGACTGCCTTTAAAGATATGTCGGGCAATTTTTTCTAGACCGGCGCTCTTTAGTTGTTCTAAGACCTTTTCTTTGGTGGTGGGATTGGTATAGGCTTTATAGATTACTTCAGCCGCTTTCTGCACGTCAGTCCAAAATTCAATCCAGCCCTTGCGATCGTCCTCGGTGGTCTCTTCCACCGCCATATCGGCCGAACCTTCGCGGGGGTAAAAAACATATTGCCCGCCCTTGAGCATTACCACTTCCACCGGGTCGGTCAAATAAGGGCTCAAGCCGTGGTTGAAAAGATCAAGCTCTTCAGCTATTTCATGGCGGGTCATTCCATAATAGCAAGCAACAGAAGAGACTTTGATTTTGCAATCAATGCCTGGTTTGTCAAAAGGGGTTTCATTAACGCAGAGTCCGCCCAGTTTAGTTCTCTTTTCAAAGAGACTGACTTCATAACCGGCTGCAGCCAGATAGGCCGCACAGGTCAAGCCATTCACGCCTCCTCCGATAATTGCTACAGTGGTCTTATTCATAGGATTTCTTCTTTCACTTTGCTCTGCTTTGGTTTAGTGTCTTAAGAGTCGACGATGTCGGCTAGCACTTGCACAAATTGCTCGACATCATCGGGGCTGTTATAGGCATGCATTGAAACTCTAATAAAATCGGGCTCGGCTTCGGCTTTATTCCAAACGCAATGGTCGCCTGTACGCACAAAGATTTTCTCTTCGTCGAGGGCAAAGCCCAGGTCGCTGGAACTAATGCCTTTGAAGCGGAAAGAGATGATGCCCCAACCTTTGTCGCAGGCGCAGATACCGATGCCCGGTGCAAATTCGATATTGGGCAGGGGCATGAGTTTTTGCCAGAGGTCGACTGTAAGCTTGCTTACATGGGCTTCGATATTTTCTAGACCGATCTTGTTTATGTACTCTATGGCAGGCTTCAGTGAAAGGATGCCAGGGATGTTCTGGGTGCCGGACTCAAGAATTTCACAAACAGAATTTGAGTTTATTTTGAGCGAGTCATTTTCTATCACCGCTTTGCTTTTGCCGCCTAACCTGAGGGGCTGAAGCTGACCTTTCACCCTATCGCCGGCATAAAGAACACCGGTGCCCGGAGCGGCAAACATTTTGTGACCCGAAAAGGAAATGAAATCAACCGGCAGGGCGTTGGCATCTACTTTGGTATGTCCAACACTTTGGCTGGCATCTAGTGAAATGATTACGTCCGTGCCGACAATTTCTCTTATCTCTGAAACTTCCATGTCTAGACCATAGACATGATGCACGTGGGCCATGGCAAGCACTCTGGTTTTGTCGCTTACCTGACTTTTGATTGATTTGAGATCGTAGTCGCCTACTTCGTGGATATCGAAGTGTCTTATCTTTATATGCTTGCCCATGGCGGCAAGCAATTCTTTGCAGTGATACCAGGGTAGAACCGCCGACTTGTGGTCTTTGGGACAGAGCAGCACTTCGTCGCCGTCTTGCAAATTGGCCAGAGCCCAGGCCATCGTGACTGTGTTGAGGCTGTCGGTGGCACCGCCGGTGAAAACCACTTGATCGCTCTTTTCCGGTACCGAAAGAAAAGCTGCCACAGCCGCCCTGGTATCTTCAAGGGCGGCTTCCAGTTGACTGCTCCAGAGGTAAGAGGCTCGACCGGCATTGGCGCAATTTTTTCTGTAATAGTTTTCGATGGTTTCGATTACAGAAGCAGGTTTCTGGGTGGTTGAGGCGTTGTCGAAATAGATTAAGTCAGGGTTGGCTTGGAAAACTGGAAAATCCAGCTTGACCAAGTCGGCGTTGAAAGTCGCTTTGGCCGCTGTCTTTTGATCTGGATCTTCCTTTAGGTTATCGCCAGCCTTGCAGTACATGTTTTTTCGATTAAGCTCCTGCGCCAACCAATAAACGACGTCCACCGCTCTTCGATTTTTCAGTGGCCTTACCGGCATCGCGCCAGGCGACAAAACCGCCTGTGAGACTTACGCAGTCGACACCTTTGTTTTTGAAAAAGGAAGCAAAACGCTTGCTTACTTCACCAGTAGGGCAGACCAACACTACTTTCTGATCGTTCGAGAAGGGCACGCCCATGTCGGCGATGTCTTCTAGGCTGTCGGTGGGTATATTGATAGAACCCTTGATGCGACTGGTTTTGAAAGCAAGTGAGCCCCGCATATCCACCACTTGCAGATTGTCGGCAGATTGCAATAGTTTTTCCAGAGCGTCGACATCTACTTCCGGAGCACTGTCGGCTTCTTCTTTTGTCACAGCCTTGACCGAGTCTTTCTTTACGGCCATACCGAAAATTTCCGGTTTGTTCTTTTGCAAATAAGAGAGATACCATTCGACACGGTCGCATACGATGAAGACACAGCTGTGTTTTCTAGTGAGGGTGGCATCGATGGGTTTGAGATACTTGAGGGCTGCAGCCAAGCTGCCACCGCCAGTGGGACCTGCTAGAATGCCGCACTTTCTAATGAGCATGAGCATGGCATCGATAGATTCATCCATCGAGACTTCCACAATATCGTCATAGAAATCTTTGCGGAAAAGACCGACTTCGTACATCTCATCGACGTTTCTGATACCAGGCAAGAGATGACCTTTGGAAGCGATGACACCTACATTCTTCATCTCAGGATTCTTCTCTTTGAGATAGGTGCCGGCACCGCGGGTGGAACCAGTGGTGCCCAGACCGCCGACGAAGAAGTCGACTCCTCCGGCTTTGGCTTCATCCAGATCTTCTTGGATTTCTTTGCCGGTTGAGTTGTAGTGGGCGTGGATGTTTTTTTCGTTTGTGTATTGCGATGTATGGAAATATTTGCCTGGATTGGCGCTCATTATCTGTTCGATAAAAGTGATTGGATCGTTGGGGTCGGTGGGGTCCGGACATTCAGAAAGACCAGGCAATTCGTCCACTTCGGCGCCGACCAGCTGCAAAATCTGTTTGACTTCTCTGACCTTGATGCGGTTGGTGACAATCTTAAAAGGCACATCATAGACCGAGCAAACCAATTGCATGGCTTTAGCCATGTTGCCGCTCGATGATTCAATGACGGTTTTGCCTTCTTTTTTGATCGCTTCGATGTCGTCTTTGAGCACATTCCAGGCGCTCTTATCTTTTACAGAGCCGAAGGGATTGAGCAGCTCAAGTTTGGCATAGAGTGTGATGTTCTTCAGCCCATGCACTTCTTCGGGAATTTCGAAAAGAGGTGTCTTTCCAATCAGTTCTTTCACATGTTTGACGAGCATTTTCTTCTCCGCTTTTGTCTTGTTTCTTATCAGGTGGGCTTCTTAAGGCAGGCATTCCCAGTAGGGAACGTAGTTTTCGTCGAGCATCCAGGTGAATTCGCCGTTTCTTTCCATGACGGCAACTTTCTTAGCCACTGGCTGCATTATCGAAGTGGAGGCCGAGAAGTCCATGAAATAACCGGCTGAATTGACAAAGACAACCAGGTCTCCAGGGTTAGGCAGTTTAGCTATGTAGGTCATGTGGCGGTAGACAAGATCGCTTTCCAGGCAGAGGTTGCCTGCGAAATAGACTCCTATCAGTTCGCCCTCGGTCTGGGCTTGGGGCGCCTGTGCAGTTGTTCCGTCTTTTTCAATGATTATCGGATCGACGAAGATTTCTTGATCGAGGAAGGAAATATCTTGTCTTTTCATATTGAGGCAGACTATGGGCTCGCCGCGGCTGCTCATACGTACTGAATTGACCCTGGCTACGGTAATGCCGGTCTGATCAACCAGCGACCGCCCTGGTTCTATCCAGAGTTCAATCATATTGCCTTGCATGATGCTTTTGGCGGTGGCATCACCCAAATTTGGAAAGCGCTGACTCAGTAGTTCGTTGAGGAAGCTGCCGCCTGTTTGGGTATCGAAATAGCTATAGCTATTGAAGTTGCCCTTTAGCTTGCCTTTGTCTGAAGACATGCCAAAGGCGTTGCCGTGCCAGGTCATAGAAGGTCTTGTGCCGAGCACGGCTTCTTTGAGTGCGCTGGTATAGCGATTCCATTCGTCTTCGTTTTCTAGATAGTTGACTTTATAGCCGCCGCCAATATTGATCACCCGCGGCTCAAAGTCTCTAGCCAGTGCTTCGTCGAAAAGCTCCATGCAATTTTCCATAGCCACAGCTCTTTCTAAGACCGAGACTGTATCTAAGTGAAAAGAGAAGCCGAGGAAGTCTAGAGTTTTACGGTTCTTTTCCAGAATGTCGAAAGCCTTTTCGATCTCTTTTATAGGAATACCGAAGCGGCTACCTTTATTGAGGAACTTGCTATGTGTGGCTTCAAAGCCGGAAAGGCGAAGCAAAAGACGAGTAGGCTTTTGGTGCTTAAGGCTGGCTTTCAGTTTGACTATTGTTTCCAGTTCAAAGAGACTATCGACGGCAATGATGATGCCTTGCTGAATCGCCAGACCAAGAAATTCAACATTTTTTGGTCCGGTTGCTTCGATGCGGGCAGACTCAAAACCTGCGCCCAGAGCATGACGCAGTTCTTGGGTAGAACTGACATCAAGAAAGGCGTTTTCAACCGCCAGTCTGCGTACCAGACTGTCTGATTGATTGCATTTATGAGCAAAGAAAACTTTGCCGATAACGCCGGCTTCGCTGAATGCCTTTTGGAACTTATCGACATTTTCGCCGACCAACTCGGGAAAAATAACGTTAAGAGGACTGCCCAGAGCCTTGACCAGTTCAAAAAGTGTTTTCTTCTCATCAATAAATTTCTTGATGGTGGCATGCACTTTCGGCGTGAGAGTAAGCCTTTCGGCTGTTTTAATCTCTGCCTGTTGGCTTTGGGTCTCTTGATTTTGAATTTGGGCAGTAGTCATCTTGGTTAACTTCCTAGTTTATTTAGCACTTACCGGCACTTTTGCCTGAGTTTTGGCAAAGGCTTTCTCGTAGGTGAAGTCGGTATCGAGACCTTCGTCTAATTTGAAGCCGAAATAGTCATCGAGCCAGTCGCGGCATACCTTGGTGTGGGTAGCGCGCAAGAGCTCCAGATATTTGTTCCAGTCGCGTTTTTTAGCTTCCACTGTTTCCAGAACCTTTTCAAAGACAACCGATTGCTCGGTCATAAAGTCGTCCAAAGCTTCTTTCTTGCCCTGCTCAAAGCGCTTGAGATGCTTAGATTGAGGCACGGCACCAAGTAAGCGGTCCTTTTCCACATGCTTGAGAATGAATAGCTCGTCTTCTGGATTATCGACTTTGTTGGCGATTACATAAGTACGGTCTTTCAGATGGGGCGCCACGGCAATATAGTCTAGATAAACCTGTACCGATTTCTTGGTTGGTTCGACCACAAAAACGTTTATGTCGTAGGCAAAAGAAAGAGAGGTGGCGACGTTGTCGGTACCGGCAGTGGTGTCGGCTACAACATAGTCGTTTTCGGTGTCTAAAAGGTGGTGAAAGAAGGACTGTAGACCTGTCAGCTTAACGTGGTAGCAGGCGCCGCCGACATCGCTCTCTTTATAAGTGCCGACTGTGAGAAGCGAAATATTGCCGCTCTTGGCTGCATATTTGTTCACCAATTCGTCTTCGGGGCTGACTGTGATGAAACGAGAATCAAGCGAGGGCGGTGTTGTACCGACCATCTCTTTGCCTTCCAGATCTTTTCTTGTGCCCTTGAGGTAGCGAATAATTTCTTCTCTTTCTTCGCCGATTTCATAATCTTTGCCTGAATTGACCCAATCGGTGCGGTGCAAGGCGCCCTTTAGATGGGCGTTGACATCGGCGTCAATAGCCAATACAAACGGTTTCTTGCTGGCAAGATATCTGATGAAGCCGGCCGATGTGGTGGTTTTTCCGGCACCGCCTTTTCCTAGAAATGCTACTCTCACGGTTTTCCTCCCTGGTAAGTTCCTGTTTTCTGGCTGAGCTTGCGAGCCGAATTAGGAATTCGTCTTGGTTTTAAGTTTTCGTTTTGTTTTTCCTGGTTGCCTGCAAGCGGTTTGACCGTCAAGACATTGAACCAGGGCAAGAGTGCTGAATCGGTGAAGTGATAAGAGGCGCGGGGCGGTAAGACAAGATTGTCGGCCTCGGCCATACGTTCATAAAGGGAAGGACAAGCCCTTACAGTTTGAATACCTTCGTCATAAAGCAATTTGACCACCGCACAGGAGCGATACTCACTCACTAGTACCACCGGCAGTTCATCAAGGTATTCATAAGATGCCAGGTGCGGTCTTACTTGTGTGCGCAGTCGAGCAATCCATTCCGGTCTGGCTAGATAGGCGCCGAAATGACTGAGTACTTCGTGTTTGGAAACCTCTGATATAGAAGCTCCACGGCCCCCGGGGCTAAAGAATCGAGCAACAGCCTCTTGCATCGCTTCACTTTGCAAAGACCATTCCACTTTCACTTCATCCAGATATTTGAGTAAGTTCCAAAGCCAGGCGGAAGTAACTCTATGGTTGCCGTCGGCAACTAAACTGTATTCGTTGATAACAACCGGGGCAAAGCCGCGGGCGATGAGATTGATTACTTCATCGAGCAATCTTTCTCTGACGCAAAATTCGGTGGCTTTGATTTGCTCTAATGGCATGAGCGAAACCTGAATGAAATTGCCTTCGAAGACACCGGAAGCAAAGGGCGTCAAATTCATCGCTTCCAAGCAAGCTTTCTCAAAGAAGAATGCTTCTAATTCGATAATGAAAGCAGCGAAGTTTTCTCGAGTTAGCTGGGCTCTATAGGTTTCTATATAGCTCAGGGCTTGCTTCAGACAATGCTCATCAATCTTGACCGGGCGCTCTTGCGCTTGTTGATACCAGGTGCCGGCAATCTCAGCACAAAGAGCGGCAAGGGTCTCAATAGCCCTTTCTTGCTTGAATAAATCGACGAAATATTTGGCATAAAGATTTCTAGAGAATTCAGACAAAAGCATTTCTGCTTCACACTCGTCTTCTTGCAGTCCCTCTTGCATTTGCTTGAGGAAGTTAAGATGCGGCTTCCCTATTGAAGGGAAATGCCATTCACTGTCGGGTGTGTTGATTTTGTAGAGTTTGTAGCCCAGAGCATGACCTTGGCGCAGGCGCAGCCTGCCTTTTTCGTCAAAGCTAAAGAGGTGCTTGAGCTGGTCTATCAGCAAGTTGCCGCGATTGAGTTCTTTACCCGAATTGCCTTTATCGGGAATATTCTGCCCCGGGAAATAGGACGGGGACGGTGTTTCCGGCTTAAGGGCGGCATCTAAGCGGCTTCTCAGAAATTGGATAGAAGCTTCGTTTTCGCAACTAAGGTTTTGGTTGCCGAAATTGAGTGGGGCGGCGCTTACTACCTTGATGCGCTTTTGTTCTTGATAGGCGGCAATGGAAGGCATCGAAAAATCAAGCCCGGTGGCTTTGCCTGAGTTATTGAGAATTCTGAATGCTTCCGTCATCTATTTATCAATCTTTTTATATATCTATACTGGTGCCAATTCTCTGTCTTTTCTTTCCGGGTAGGTTTCGATGAGGCGATCTTTCCAATATCGAAACTTTTCTTCCAGTTCTGCCTTTAGGCTTGGTGTTTTCTCAGCGGCTCTCTTATAAGCTTCTTTCAAAATATCGTAGGTGGTTAGACCTTCTTGCAAATGGTAGAGGTTATAGTGGCAGAAACTACCCAAGATAAGCTCTTCTGCTTGCTTCTGGCAGCCGCTTTGCATAAGTTGAATAGACTTTTCAATCAGACTCTCTTTGATCTGGCTCGTCAAGGGCGCCTTCTCTACTTTGAGTGTTTCATCCAGTTTTTCGTTGTCGAGCAAAGTTTGCAGCTTTTCGTTGACATAGCAGTCGATCATGAGATGAATGCGGGCACTTTCACCAAAGTTGCAAGCACTATGAATGGTGCTTTTCGGATCGAGTTTCCAGAGATAACCTGCCTGAAAATGCACATTGGTGTCTGGCCCGACGATGAAGGACCGGTCATTGGTTATTAGGGGAATATGCAGGCGGAAGCGCGGCACTGCCTCAAGATAGACGAAGTCTCTGTGCTCATGGTAGAAGGTGCCAGGCTCAAGCTTAAGAAGACGGGCTCCCATTACCTCCATGTCGGCAAGCGGCATACCCTTTTCAAAAAAGAGAGACTGCATTACCGGCATCGACTCTAAGAGCGGGGTCGGCTTTATGGTGCGGCAATCGCGATAATCAAAGTTTTGCTGTTCGCCTGTCGGGTTGAGTAAAGTTGCCACCTGCATGCCAGCCGATGCATATTCGGGATAAGGTTCAGCCCAGAGACCGGCAAGGGTTGGATGTGCTTCGATTTCGCTCACTAGTTTTTCCAAGAGCGAAGTTTCTATCTTCATTAGCTGCGAAATGTTTTGCAGGTCCATATTCCTATCCGATCTATAGATATAGGTTGAGCGGTAGCATGATATCTGAAAATGGTTTCCGGATTGGGTTTGATTAACTGCTTAAAATGCGAATTCTTTCAAATCTTCACCTTCTCCTGACTTCTCGCTCTGTTTGTTTTAGAGTTTAAGTCTTGGAGTGCTTGTCAACGGATTGGTTCTCAAAAGTTATTGAGAATATGTCGCAACAAGCACAAAAACTAGTTTATATCTGGCACCATGGAATAACGCAAATGTTTGCCAAATATTTCGCTAGATGAGGCTACTATAATGTGCTCAGGCGGCGGCTTTTAGATGGATTCTTCTTCGAGCGATCAAGTAAAGCAAAGAAATCAAGCCAGTTTAGGCGGTGTTGAGCCTGTGCTGATTGAGTCAGCGTCTCCTGCTTCTTCTCTTTCTGAGAAGAGACTAATTTCCCTTATAGCCATCTGTTTTCTAACGCAAGGCATCTCACAGCATTTCTCTTTGCTCAGTCAACCGCTCAATTCTTTTTTAAAAGATCGGCTTGCCCTCAGTGCTTTTGACATGTCTTGCTTTTTTGCCCTTTTGATGTTTCCCTGGGTGATAAAACCCATCTATGGCATCATTTGCGACACCATCCCTGGTCAAGGCAGAGGCCGCCTTTCTTATCTCTTTCTTGGGAACTTGGTGACGGCGTTATTGTATGTCTGTCTAGCACTTTGTTTTTGTGCCTATGATCAGTTCGCTACTTTACTGAGCGGGCGATGGCAGGCTTTCGCCATTGTCTTCTTTCTATTCTTGGGCTCGACCGGCATGGCCCTAGTTACTGTGGTTACCACTTCTTTGTCGGCTAGTTCTCATTTGCCGCGACGTCTATTTGGGTTGCAGGGCTTTGCCTATTATTTGGCCAACATTCCGGCTTTGATATTGGGCGGTTATTTAGCCCAATCTGTAGCTACCGGCACTATTGCTCAGGCTTCTTTGGTGATGAGCGGTGCTCTGGTTTTGGCGGCACTGCCGGCTTTGATGACGGCCGCTTTTTTGTGGCGAGACATGTGGAAAGAACGGCATCTCTTCCATGATTTCAAAGTTTCTCAAGAGAAAAGTAAGGTCTCACTGTTCGGCTTTATCGGTAAGGAAGCGCAATCCAGCTTTTGCGAATTCTTTTCCGAAAGACACCTGAAAGCAACCTTGATCTTTCTTGCTCTCTGGAACTTCTCCCCAAGCCTAGGTACGGGTTTGTACTTTTATGAGCGTAATATACTCAAGTTTAGCCCGGAGCTGATTGCCAACTTGGCTGCGGTGAGCTCTTTCGGTATGCTCATCGGCTCGCTTCTTTATGGGCTGGTCAACAAGCGTTTTGATCTGAAATGGATGGCCGGATGGTCAATCCTGGCTTCTTTGCTTTATGTGTTTCTGCAAGATCCTTTCATTGCCTTTGCAATAGAGTTTTTTCGCGGTTTCTCGCTTTCGATTTTTACTCTCTTCTTGTATAGCTTGGCTGCGGAGGTTGCTCCGGTCAAGAACAATGCCTTTGCCATGGCTTTGTTCATCTGTTTCTACAATCTCGCCAATGAGCTTGGTATGGTGTTCGGTGGCTTGCTTTATTCCAGTCTTTGCGAGCGCCTTTCCGGTTCCATTTTGCCACTAATTGCGGTATCAATTGCCACCACCCTCCTTTCGCTTTTTTGTATACCGTTTATGAAGAAAGAATAGGTCTTACGATCTTGGCGAATAGCTCTGTTCTAGAATTGAATTAAGGGGTATAAAAAAGAGTAGATCTGAACAGACTTAAATCTTTCGGAGTTAAATCTTTCAGATAGATCTATTGAAACCTTTCTTTGGGGCTTGCTGGTCGGGCTCCTTCGCTGCTTTCAAGTACTGGAGAATGAGTTGAACCAAACCGAGCTGGCTGTCAATATGAAGCCGACGGCAAAGCCGAAAGCCCGCAAGCGCAGTGTTGTTCTTATGGAGCGAGATATACTCGCCTTGCTGGAGCTTTATTTGCACCGTACTGTTTCTTCCAGTCAGTTGGCACGGCTCTGTTTTTCTGATATCAGCTATGAAACTGCCAGGAAAAGACTGCGCCGCATACAACAGGCAGGCTTTACCGGTTCGGCATCTTCTGGGCGCATGGAAGGGCGTGGTCGCCCCGAGTTGATTTATTTTCTTACCAGTGCCGGCGCCAGAGCCCTTGAGCAGCATCGCGGTATCTCTTGGGAAACTATACCGACCGGTCCGCCGCATACTTATCATAAAGAGCACTTCCTCCGGTTGGTTGATCTGCGTCTGGCTCTTGAAGATGCTGAAAAAGAAGGTGTGATCAGGGGTCTAGAGTTTGTTACCGGTCGTGAGTTTTGGAAAGAACTGGCTGGTGATATGACCGAGGCGGAAGAGCAGGCCGACGCCACTATTTCTTTTGAATTTGTCGAGACTGCCGGTGGTGAGACCGTTGTGCCGGTGCGCATTTTGCTTGAGATTGATACCGGTAATTTCCGTCAAACCAGACATTGGGAGCCAAAAATTCGTGCTTTCCTCAAGACCGGCTTGCCGATCTGGGTGATTACAGGCAGCGCCCCGCGTATTCTCACTTTACGCAAGTGGACCCAGCCTTTGCTTGATGAAGTCGGGGTCGGTCCCGGCAAATGTGTTTTCGCTGTCTATAACGACATTGTCGAAAAAGGCGTTTTCCATTCCACCTGGCAGCGTACCGACGGAACTGTCTCTGATATGAGACCCCGCTAAGTTAAGAGTTCTTCGGCAAAGTGACAGGCTGAGCTATGACCAGGTTGAATCTCTCTCAACTCTGGCACTTCAGTTTTGCAGCGCTCTCTAGCCATAGGGCAGCGTGTATGAAAGGCGCAGCCAGAAGGCGGATTGGCTGGACTTGGCAGATCGCCTGTCAAAATAATGCGACTGCTCCGGTCAAAATCAGGATCAGGTACCGGTGCTGCCGATATCAAAGCTTTGGCGTAAGGATGCAAGGGCATGCCGTAGACCTGGCTGGTTTGCCCAATCTCAACCACCCGCCCCAGGTACATGACTGCGATTCGGTCGCTGATATAGCGCACCACATCTAGATTATGGGCGATGAAAAGATAGGTGAGCTTGAATTCGTTTTTGAGGTCGACAAGCAAATTGAGAATCTGGGCTTGCACGCTCACATCTAGAGCCGAAACCGGTTCGTCGGCTACTATCAGTTTTGGCCTTAGGGCTAGAGCCCTGGCAATGCCTATACGTTGACGCTGACCTCCTGAAAATTCGTGAGGATAACGGTCTAGCATTTCTTTTTTGAGACCAACAAGACTAATCAGCCTCTCGGCTTCAGCCCGCAAAGCGGCACCCTGGAAAAGCGAATGTACTTGCAGGGGCTCGGCCAAAATCTGTTCCACTGTCATGCGTGGGTCTAGGCTGGCATAGGGGTTTTGAAAGACAATCTGCATCTCTTTGCGCAGTGGCTTAAGGGCCTTATTGTCTAAGTCCATTATGTTCTGACCTTGGAACTTGACCTGACCATCGGTGGCGCCCATAAGACGCAGCATCACTCTACCCAAGGTGGATTTGCCGCAACCTGATTCACCAACCAAGCCTAAGGTTTCGCCTTCGAAAATATCGAGGTTGACCCCGCTCAATGCCCGTACTGCCCCACATTCTTTATTAAAGAAGCCTTTGCGAATGGGGAAGTGCTTGGTCAGATTTCTAATTTCGACCAGGGCGCGGGCATTTTCTTCTTGGGGCATCTGCTTTCCTGTTTTCAGGGCAATTTAGTCGAGAGCGTGTTTATAGTCTCACTTAATTTTGCCAGAAAACTAATACTCTTGGCTTCGCTGGTGGTGGCGTCGTCTCCGTCCAGGTGCCGGCAAGAATTGAGAACAATCTTTTCAACCCCTTTCTTGGGGCTGCGTTGCAGTTCAATTGGTCTTATTGCTCTAGCTATGCGCAACTCGGGGCTGTCAACAGATTTCTCTAAAGTGTGTATTTCTTCTACTTGCCATTCGGCTTTTATGGCAAGCTCGTTTTTCCAATCATTCAGATTCTTTTGCGAGACAGTTTCGCAAGCGGCACATGCACTTTCGAAGCTGCCTGCTCTGTTTCCTTCTTGATAATTGCCCCAGATATTCTCGCGAATTTTATAGGGACGTGGTTCTCTAAGGAATACGTACCAGAAGACTGTATATAGAATGGCTAGTTCGATTGCAATAATCAGATAAGCGAACAAAATCGCCTCCTGGCATATGCCACGAGAAAAGGATGCCGAAATAGAGCACTGAACAATAAGCCGGGGAGGCAGTAGTTAGATCAGTTACTTTCGATTGGTGCTATGAAAGTGAATAAGCTTTAGTGTGCATTTATTTTAACGAAGTATTGCAAAAAAGCTATAACTGTTTAATAAATTCAGGGATGTCAAGTGATTAATTGTGATCTTGCAAAGCTCCCCTGTAACTTGCTTTCCGGTCTCGGCTTGAAAAACCGGGCCGCTTTTTAAGGTAGTCTGGGCCCAGATGTCAGGCAGGCTTGCTGCAAAATTTCTGCACCCGGCTTGCATTAATATTTAGCTGCTTATACATAGAATTGGCGCAAACAAAAAGGCAGATGACCAGAGATGGACTTTGATTATGCTGAAGGCGTAAAAGACCGGGCTTTAGCCCAAATTGCCGTGGTTGGTGCCGGCACAATGGGCTCTTCTATTGCCCTAACATTTGCTCAGAAAGGGCATTCTGTCTTAGTGAAAGAGACTTCACAGGAGTTTCTGGAAAAGGGCTATGCCAATATAGAAAGAATGCTTGCCGGTCGCCGTAAAAAGGGACTCAGTGAAGAAGAGAGTTTAGCCATCAGAGAGCGCATCTCGGGCACCACCGACTATGAGAATTTCGCCGATGTCGAGCTGGTAATTGAAGCGGCATCTGAAAACATCGAAGTAAAGAAAGCTATTTTTGAAGCTTTAGATGAATGGTGCAATCTTGATTGCATCCTGGCTTCAAATACTTCCAGTCTATCGATTACCCAACTTGGGTCCTTTACTCGGCGCGCCGATAAAGTACTGGGTATGCACTTCTTCAACCCCGCTCACATTATGAAATTGGTTGAGGTTGTACCTGGTCTAGAAACTTCGCACGAAACCGTTCTCTACGCTCTCAATTTAGCTGCTTCTATCGGTAAGTTAGCTGTAAGAGTGGAAGAATGTGCTTCCTTCTTGGTAAATCGCTTACTTGGGCGCTATATGAATGAGTCGCTTTATGTTTTGACCAGTGGTTTGGCCGGTGTGGAAGAGATTGATCAGGCCGTGGTCGACTATGTAATGCCCATAGGACCCTTGGCTTTGAGAGACATGAACGGCGCCGATATTGGTTTGAGTGTGGCTCGTTATAACTGGCAGGAGTATGGTCCACGCTTTGCCGTGCCCCAGCTTTTGGAAGTTATGGTGGAAAGCGGAGTGCTCGGGCAGAAAACAGGGGCTGGCTTTTATGCCTATGACGGCGATAAGAAGCGCAGCGGTGTTAATCCCCAGCTCAGTGAATTAATCGAAAGAGTTGCCCGCTTCGAGACCCCGGCTAAAGGAAAGATGCAAGTCGAGAATCTCTTCTTGCCCATGATCAACGAGGCTTTTCTGGCTTTGCAAGAGAGAATCTGCCAGCCTGAAGATTTAGATTCAGCCCTGAAGGCAGGTCTTGGTATGCGCAAAGGACCTTTGGAATTGGCTTCCGATATGGGACTGAAGCAGTGTTTGCAAAGGATGGAAGAAAATTTCCAAATTTACGGCGAGCGTTTCAGACCGGCCCCGCTCTTAAAGCGCTTTGTCTGGGCCAATCGCAATTCGGTTTTTTAGCCAACCGGTGCAGTTATTCTTTGAGCTCGCCGCCGACGTTGAAACGGTCGTTAATCCAAAGGGCGATGAACGAGCATGCAGCGGTGAGTGATATTCCAATTGCCAGTTCCATGACTGATCCTTATTAGGAGATTCATGCATATATGATGAGTGTAGTCTGGGAAAGGTGTGGTTAAGGAAATATTTTTGAATTGTTAAGGTTGCCGAGTTCCAACCTTCGGCTTTTGTCTTGGGCAAGTATTAATCTAAACTATTTGCAGGGAACAGCCTTCCTCTGGTTCCGTCCTCTATCTTCAGTGTCAAGCAAAGTTTGAGGGTTCGAAAATGAGTCCGTTTGATGAGAGAAAAGTCGAAGGTTTAGGCAAGGCCACTTTGGTTTTGGCATTAGCACTCTTTCTCTTTCAAGGGCAAAGCCAAACTTGTGAGGCGGCTGAGGTCTTGAAAGGCGGCGTTCTCATGAACGGTGTCGGTCAGCCCACCACGAGGCTTTCTCGACCGGCAACAGTGTCTGCCGACAGCAAAAGCGATACAGCCCCTCCCACCGCACCTTCTCGCTTTGCCGCCCGGGCTTCTTCTACAAACACCATTGCCCCAAGCTCATTTTCGGGCGAGAGAGCCAGTGGTCTGGTCGATACTAGTCTGTTTGCCGCTGCTGCCAAAAGCGACAGTCGCTTAAGCGGCGGTGCCTTCGATAGTGCCGCCAATAATAAGTTCGATATTGGTGCTGAGCGCGGCTCTAGAGAATTGACCCTGGCTTGGGAAGCTTGGCACAAGCAACTTTGTGCCGAAATTTATGCTCGCTGGCAAGAAGTGGCTATGATTAGAGGTTCGGCCACAATGAAAGTGACTATCACAAGAGACAGACATGTTATTGCCGAAATCACGAGACCCTCTGGGAAACAGCGTTTCGACCGTATTCTCATTGGGGTGATTTCTTCTTTAGAGGGTAATCCCGGTCTTACTTTTCCAAAGGGTTCGCAAAGACAGACTGTCAGTTTTGAAGCCGAGTATATAGCCGATACAAATGTGCAAGGCGGCTACAGCTGGACTCGCAATGACTATGAGACTGTGCGTCAGAATTATTAGTCATTGCTGCTTGAGATAATCGAATACCTTGCGGGATCTTCCCTCGGCTTCCTTTAGCAAGCGCAAAAGATTGGTTCTCTCTTCTTGCGAGATCTCGCCGCATTTGTTTTGCAATTTTTTGAATAGTTCTTGGGTCGGCAGTTTAAACAAGCTCATTGCCGCTGCATATGACTTGCCGCCAAGTTGCAGGACCAAGAAAGGCGGCTGCTGATGATAAAGCGAAGGTAGTTTCTCGTTCAGCTTAGCTGCGTAAGAGAGCAGTTCTTCTCCCAGTTGAGTCTCTATGTAGTTCCTATCAAAACAGCTTTGTTCGAAGAATCTGGCAAGATCAAGTACCGCTTCTTTGTTCAATTGTTTATACAATAGGGCACAGATAAAGGTCAGACAAAATTCTTTGCTGTCTTTGATCTTTTGATTCTCGGGTCGCTGAAAGTTGTCAACCCAGCTCATCAGCTCGGTATGTTCACTAAGGGTCATACCCCGCGCTGCAATTTTGAGGGTGAGCTCGTTGCTTGCCGAATCTAGTTCGATTAGTTTTTCCAGCGCCAAATGATGCGCTTTGCGGTAAGACAGATAGCCTTCTTGGTTTACTGTATATAACTCAAAGTGAGGAAATTCCTGAGACTCTGGTTCTATGGTTTCGCCATCTTGCAGGGCTGGTATTATCTGTGGTGCTTCAAGCATAAACAGCTTCTTGCTCTCTTTGATGGCTTGTACAGCCAAGTCTCTCAGTTTTTCTGCTTCTGCCCCTGCAAAGTTGGGTACTGGTAGTTTTTTTAGATCACCCACTTGAAAGTTGATGGTGGGGTTGATGTCTTGGGCAAAGGTCATAGCTAAGCTGCTGTTTAAATAAGCAAGCAATAAGTAAAGGTCAATTTGACCAGGGAAAATTGCTGAACCACCCACGTCGAAAATGCAACCTGCCGGCATTTCGCGCACAGCCAGGGTCTTGGTGCCGACAAAGGAAAAGGTGAGCCCGGCTTTGAAGTAGAAGTCTTCATTTTTGACCACCCAATGCACCCGGCCCTTGAGATAGGGATAGGCGGCTTCAACTGCTTTCTTTAGCTCCCCGCCTCCGTCTTGCCAGTCTATGACCGTGTCGATTGGATGATACCAACGTTTATTGCCTCGCCCTTTTATATAAGGTTGGTAGCGTTTTCCGACCTGGTCTTTTTCAACTTCCCAGATATAGCGCAGAAAGCGTTCATTATCTGAGGTGGCCAAGCCTTGCTTGATTTCAGCCAGGTCAGCCAGCTTAGGCAGGCTGTTATATAGTTTAGAAGCCGCCCGCGGTCTGGAAAAGTTGAAGGCCTTGCTTTCGTGGGCTTGAAAATCTTCTTGCTTTCTGACCTGGCATTTGCTCAGCGGCTCACGGTTTTGCAAGATTGACTGAAAAGCTTGACTGCGGTCGCTGCCAATATTGCGCAGATCAAATTGTCTGGTTTCTCTTTTGCCGATTTCGCTCTGGTTGCTTTCCTCTATTCCGTTGCCTGTTCCATCATTGTCAGCCGCTTGTCGTATGTTCAAGATGGCGCTATCAGCCTTTTCTCCGCTTAAGAAGGGAAAAATGCCCGAGCCCAATAACACTACATTTTCAAGGTGATTAGTTAATATCTGTTCTCTAATTGTGCGAGCGCTCGGTAGCGAAAGAATAGAGCTCTGCATTATGAAACTGACTCGACCACCATTTTTGACAAGTTCAAAGGCGCGGCTGAGAAAGGCGTGGCCAAGCTCATTGTGGCAGCCTGGATAGTTTTCTTTCAAAGCTTTCTTTAGTTCTCTATCGAGCAAACGCCTCCCCAAATAAGGCGGATTGGCTAGAACTAAGTCGCAATCGTGAAATGGTGTCAGGCGTTTGTCATTTTTATCGAGCGATCCCAGTAAAGTTTTCTGCCCATTGGCAATGGTTTTGTCTTCTAGACAAAGTAAGTTTGCTTCAAGCTTTGGCGCTGTCAGACCGTGCAGAATCGCACTAAAGGCTCTCAGTAAACCGAGGCAGGCCAGTGCAGAACTGTCGATTTCAATGCCCCAAAGATTATTCCGCCAGATCTTGGCAAAGGCTTCTTGCTTGCTTTCTCCCCTCTTTAGATAATGAGGCAAGAGATATTCTTGGGCGGCAAAAAGAAAATTGCCTGTGCCGCAAGCCGGGTCGAGAATCTTCAAGGTTTCAAGTGCCTTGCCAGCGCTATTTGCCAGCAAGGCGTCCAGATTATATTGCACCATGAACGATACTATATCTAGAGGCGTGAGCACCTGGGTGAACTTTATCAAGTCTCTAGCGCTTGTTTCTTTGTCGGCTTTTTCTAGGCGGCGGTTGGAGTCTTTTTTCTCTGGTTGCTGTAAGGCTTCAAAGGCTGTGCTGAGAAGGTCGATAAACTGCAAAACACCTCTTTTTGCCTCGCGATTTTTGGACAGAGTCTCTTTGGCAAGAGTATTTGGAGAAAGCAGCTCCAGAACAGTTTCAAGGGTTTGATCGTCTTTGTCTTCTAATTCTTTGATGCTCTGGTCAATGCTCTGGTTAATGCTCTGGGCAAAGCTGCTTGTATCTTCTGCTCTCTGTTCCGGTGCTCTCTGCAATTCAGTAAGCAAGCGGCGCAAATTTGCCGCCGTTTTGATTGAGATAGTGGCAGCACCCAGCATAATGAGCAAGCTCAATCTTGCTGAATCGCCGGGTGCCGCTTGACCGAACAAGAGTCGGCTTGCTTTATTGAGCTTGTTTTTTAGTTGGCCGGCTTCTTTTCTGGCTAAGCCCTTTAGGTTCTTCGTTAGATCTTCTGCCGGCTCAACTGCTGGCTCAGACTTATCGAGCATTTTAGCCGCCGCCTTGCAGGTCTCTATACAGCAAGACCGGGCTGTCTTGGGTGAGAGCGCTGGTTTTAGCCGCTTCGGCCGCCGATAGCAAAAGACCTAGCTCTAGGAAATCTTCGGGCACACAGGCGGCACCGAAAGAAAGTGAAAGGGTGCGGCTATCAACGCCTGTGGCTAAGGGGGTCTTGGTCAGCGCCGTGACCAATCTTTTGGCAAAGACTCTCGCTCCTTCCCCTTTGGTTTCGGGGCAGAGCAAGGCATAGTCGAAAGCCTCATAGTGAGCCAATAAATCATTATGTCTTTTCGCCTGCGAGATGCGCAGAACCGCTTCTCTTAGTGCCCCTATGGGTAGTGGCTCGCGAATAGAGCCGTTCGGTCCGCTCTTTACGCGCATTTCAAAGACAATTACCGATAGCGGATTTCCCGATCTGTGTCCTCTGAAATATTCTTGCTCTAAGAAATATAGAAAAGCCGGGAAGTTGAACATGCCGGTATCGCCGCGCCTAAGCGACATGATCACCTGTTGCACCGCGGAAGAATCTACAGTCTTTGGTTCGAGAGGCGGCAGGTTGCCCACTCTTTTAGTGATGGTACCAAAACCGGCCAGTCCACAGGTAAGCATGTTGCACATGACCGGCACCCATTGACTGCGCAGGTAGCCTAGTTTTTCGACTATCTCTCTTGTGCTTGATTTGCCGTCGACGGCGTCATAAAAGCGTCTTTGCAAGACAAAGTCGACCGGTATGGCCGGCTGTACTAATTTTTTCAGCTCGGCATCAGAAATGCTGGGAATGAGCTTGACTAAAATGGTATCGGGCTTAAAGCCGCTATTTTTGAGGAAGTTGTACTTGTCTAAGATTTGGGCGCCCTGCATGATCAAGGAATCTAAGGTATCATGGATGGTGCGCTGCTTTGTGATTACTTTAGGCTGAAAGAAGAAGCGACCCTCTTTCCATGTGACCAGTTCATAAATACATTCCGGTCCTCTGTTTTCAGGAGAGGTGGCATGGAAGGGCTGCCCTTCTATGAAGAAGACTTCGGCAGTGCCTTTGTCTGAAGTTATCTCAAGTCGACCTGTCATCTTGGCCAGGTTGATTGATTGCAATAAGGCGGTAATCTGCACAAAAGCAAGATCGCCGTTTAGAACAGTTGCCGTGCGAGTCAGGGAAGATTCTTGCCCCATGGGTGGTATGGGCACGGTTGATCTTTGCTTGGCGGCATTTTCATTTAGATAAAAGAAAGCTTTTTCTTCCGCCTTTTCTTCTTCGCTGGTGGTCACTCCCGGTGCCGGTTGGGCGGCCCCTTCTCGGTCATTGAGAGAGGCTTCGATGCGGTTAAAGACCAAGAGCGAATCGCAAGATGCGAAATCCCAGAGGCTCTGCATCTTGCCTTTTTCCGACACGGCCAGTGCCCATTTTGGGTCACCACCCATAGGGTCGGCATGGGCGATAAGTTTATACTCTGAGCCCTTGATTGACGAGGGCCAAATTACTTCTACTTGCTTGTCTAGATTCTCGAGAGCCCATGTGAGAATCTGATGTATTGCCGTGGCAGTCGGGTTGCCCGGCAATATCTGAATCGATTTTGCAGAGTAGCTCTTTCCTTTCTGCATCCGACAAATCCTTGTTAGAAGGAGCCCAAGCGGGCTCCTTCTGGGGTGACACTATACTTTGGCTTGCAACATATCGTAAGTGATTGAATGCTGCGCCATCCGGTCGAAAGCTTCAGCCATTCTTGCCTTATCGAGGCAGAGCGACATTCTGAAGAAACCTTCGCCGTTTGGTCCATAAGCTGTGCCAGGCGGCACCACTATGCCGGCTTTGTCGAGCATCAGGGCTGAGAAATCAGCGGAAGACATGCCTTTAGGAGTGGGCAGCCACATATAGAAAGTGGCTTTGATAGGTTGTACCGGCCAACCCAAGGCTTTCAGTCTTTCTACCGCCAAGTCTCTTCTTTCGATATAGAGGTTGTTGCAGAAATCGATATGATCGGTCGGCCCTTCGAAAGCTGCTATGGCTGCCAATTGAATCGGTTTGAAGATATCGGTATCTACGTTCGACTTGATTTTGGCAATTGCTGCTACTGCTTCGGCGTTGCCTACGGCAAAACCGATTCTCCAGCCGGTCATGTTATAGGTTTTTGAAAGAGAATGCAGTTCTACAGCTATTTCTTTGGCACCTTTAACTTCTAAAATGGATGGAGCTTTGTAACCGTCGTAGGTCATTTCTGAATAAGCGAGGTCATGTACAAGCAGAATATTGTGCTTTTTACAGAAGGCAACTGCTTTCTCGAAGAAGGCTAGATCGGCAATACCGGCTGTGGGGTTGCCCGGATAGTTGAGCATGAGAAGCTTGGCTTTCTTTAGCACCGCCTCTGGTATTGCATCTAGGTCGGGAATAAATTTGTTTTCTGGTGTGAGCGGCATGAAATAGGGCTCACCGCCGGCAAGAATGGTTGATGTGCGATAAACCGGATAAGCCGGATCAGGAATAATATTGATGTCGCCTTTGTCGATGAAGGCCATAATGGTGTGATGTAGACCTTCCTTGGAACCAATCAAGGAAGTGACTTCGGTGTCGGCATTGAGCTCGATACCGAAGCGTTTATTGCACCATTTCACAATGGCTTGTTTATACTCTTTGCTACCGCCGAAAGGGGGGTAGTGATGGTTGACCGGATTCTCGACAGCGTCGTGCATAGCCTCGACGATGTGGCGCGGGGTGGGTTGGTCCGGATCGCCGATTCCCAAATTGATAACGTCTACACCTCTGGCAATGGCAGCCTGGCGTTTCTTATCTATTTCGGCAAAAACGTAAGGGGGAATCGACTTGAGTCTATGTGAAAGTTCCATATTTGCTGACCTTTACTTACTGAATTTGACATTACCATAGCTTCACATATCAGGAGCCTATATAGATAAAGAAGAAAGTATAGTTAACCAAGTTCTTAATAAGCGGCAATGTCAAGAAGCGGCGGCGCTGCAGTTAACTGAAAATAGAGGACAATTCAGCTAGCTTCTTTAGTTCAGGCTTCTTTAAGGTAAAAGTTTTGTCCAAGTCTCTGGTCTTTATTCCGGTTCTTTTGCTCTGTGCTTTTGTCATTTTTGCCAGGCTTGGCGATTATCCGCTCTTTAACCCAGACGAAGCTCTCTATGCCGAACCTGCCCGAGAGATGCTGGTTCTCGGTGACTACATAACCACCTATTTAAATTATGTAGTGCGCTTCACCAAGCCGCCCCTTGTTATATGGGCAATGGCACTCTTTATGAAGCTTTTTGGGGTGAGCGAGTTTGCCGCTCGCTTTTTTGGTGCTTCTTGCGGCTTGGCCTTAATTGGTGTGACTTATGCCTTTGTTTTGCGCTACCTCGGACTTTTCGCTGCAGTGCTTGCTTCTTTCAGCTTGGTTCTAGCCCCGCTCTATTTGGGCACAGCGCGAGAAGCAATCACCGATATGCCTCTTTCGCTCTTCATGGCTTGGGCCCAGTTTCTATTTTTTCGGGCTATGCAAGACCAAAACAAAACAAGTAAAGCTGCCTATCTTGCCTGGATCTTGCTTGGTCTTGCGGTGATGACCAAGGGCCCGGTCGGTCTGGTCGTGCCTGGTGCCATTGTCGGTATCTATATTTTGCTGAGCGGCAATATTCTTGAAAAGATAAAGAGACTGAGACTGGTTGCCGGTCTATTTATTGTGGCTCTGATAGCTTTGCCCTGGTTTGCCACTGAAATATATGTCACCAAAGGGGCTTATTTCAACGAATTTATCATGCGTGAGAATGTCGAGCGCTTTACTGCCAACGTAGATGCTCATAAGCAGCCGGTTTGGTATCACTTGCTTGCTATGTTGATTGGTTTCCTGCCCTTTTCGGTCTATGTGCCGGTTTTGTTGAAAGATGGTCTAGGTGCGCTTAGAGCCAGGTGGAAAGAACAAAAATTCAAGTTTGAAGAACTGGATGAAAGGGCATTACTCAGGCTCTATTGTGCTATCTGGGTTGTCTTTACTTTGGCTTTCTACTCAATTTCAGTGTCCAAGCTCTTGCCTTATACTCTGCCGGCTTTTCCTGCTTTGGCTCTACTAACCGCCGATTGTCTCGACCGGCATATCAAGAACAATAAGTTTGCCACTCTGGCTGCGCCCTTGCTCTTAATTGTGGTCAGTATGGCTGCGGTGGGCATTTTCGCACCCAAGTTGATTTCGCTGATTAGAGATTGTCCGCCCGAACTCAGTCCTCTGATTACTGGGTTCGCCGGTTTTGCTGGTTTTGCTGCTTTTATCGCCCTGGCTCTTTTGCGCTTTAATCGCCGTCAGGGAGCCTTTCTGTTCTTTGCAGTAGCTATGACCTTGGGTCTCAATTACTATATGGCCCGGGTTCTACCCTTGGTTTCTGCTCGCTGGGAAGGCGGTCTGCCCGAACTCAGTCGCTTTGCCGGGGCTTCCACCTTGCCTATTCTCGTTTATGATATGCGCAAGCCCGGGGTGCCCTTTTATAGCCTTCGCAAAGTAGAGAATTTCAACAATCATAATCTCTTTCTCAAGCGGCTCAATGAATTACCCAAGGCTTATATTTTGGCTCGCACCCGCCATCGCGATTTGCTCTTAGCCGCTGGTTTGAAGGAAGTGAGAAGTCAGGGGAGTTTCAGTCTCTTTATTTGGGGGCAGAACTGAAAAGAAGCTCCCAATAGGTATAGTCGCAACCTAATATGGTTCCTGAGGTCCACAAGAAAATTCTGGAAGAACTGAAGCGCTTCCAGATCGATATTGCCTTAGTAAAGAAGGTCGAGAAGGACCTTCCCCGCGAATTCTTTTTTGTACCGGTGACAAGCGAGCAAGCTACCGGTGTTTGGCATGCCATCAGGGCTGTGCATAAAGAAACCGGCTTCTGGCCTATCTTGGTGCAGAATGACGGAGTCATGGACGAGCTTTTCTCGACTCTAGAACGTCATGACGAAGATTTTGAAGGATATTTCGAAGAAACAGTCAGCGAAGGTTTGGCCATCGACTTTAAGTCTTGGTTGAAGTTGCAGGAGCCTGAGCCTCAAGACAATGACGAACTAATGGGGGAATGGCCTGAAGAGGCGGAACCGGCTCATGTCTTGGTACAACTGCTTGACCTGCGTGTTGACGAGGAAGGCCGTTTCGCCATGCAGCAGCTATCGGAAGTTTTGCTTGTCCTCTGCCCTCTGCAAGAGCCCTGGCAATTGCCTGCCTTGCTTAAGCTCGGCGGCTGGAATGCTTGTCCGGATGCGCCTCATCATGTGGCAGGCTTCAAGTACTGGTATGAAAGATATGCTGCCGAGCCGGCTTTCTTCTCTTATGACACTTTCGAATTTATAGTCAATAACCCGCCCATCGATAATGACAGTGCCTTAGAACTGGCTATTGATCAGTATTATTATTGTTATGATTTGGTGGCGCAGGGCTGCGGCTCGATTTTGGAGCTGGCTGGTAACCTGGTAGACTCAACGGTTTGGTACTTTTGGTGGGACTAAAATATGGATCATAGATTTGAAGCGGCTTTTAAAAGTTCCGCCAGTTGGTTTTTCTGGATGGCCGGATGCACGGTGGTCAATCTCTTTATGGTCTTTACCAAGTCTAATTTCGGCTTGGCTTTAGGTATGTCTGATTCGTTGATGATGGCTTTCGTCAACCTTTTGAAGCCACCCTCCACAGAGACTGGCGCCTTAATTGCCTTTGGCGGCGTCATCGCCAGTAATGTTTTGTACATCGCCCTCATGGCTGTCTTTGGCATATTCGCCGGTAAGGGCAAGGTCTGGGCGTATTCTTTAGGTTTAAGCCTTGCTCTAGTAGATGGAATCTTTTGCCTCTTGGGCAATGAGTGGATTGGTACTGCCGTGCACGGTATGGCTGTCTGGTTCATTTTTCAAGGACTGAGGTTGGCTATCGCAGTTCGCAATACCAGTCCGGAAGAATTGATTTTTACGGCTAGCGCTACTGCCCCTACTGCCTATGGAGGACCGGTGGGCGCAACCGGTTCTGGTATGTCTCACTCTCATTCTGAAGAAGCAGATTCTAAGCAGAGCGCTGATGCAGGCGACCGACAAACAGATAATAAGAACAAAGAGCAGTCTAAAGAATCCGGTCCGTCCAATCCTATTTCGTAGTGGCTCCTATCTAATCAAAGCTCCCAGTCGCTCACTTTTTTGCTGCCTTCGCTTTGGGGCGGTGTGCTGATACTACTGGCGGTATTATCTGCTTCGTCGCCTTTGACCACCCTGAAGCCTCCGGGTCCATCAGCACCGCGCTTTAGTTCAATATTGAAGGTCACTTCCTTTTGGGTTGTACCTGAGGGAAACCCTGGAATGTCATAGTATTTGACGCTGTTTGCCGCCTTTAGGGCCGCTTCCCTAAACCGTGTTTCCACTTTGACGTTTCTGGCTACGTCGGGGGCGGCTCTAAAATCCACCACTTGGGCTTGCAGTTCATGAACCTGATTGACTTTGACTTGTACTATTGCCGTTCCGATGCCGACATCGGCATATTGCCATCTGCTATAGATGGCTTTGGCTACGTCTTTGTACCACTGTCCCCAGTTGGGACTGACTGCCACTGATGCTTTTTCCAAAGCAGGCAGCATGAGTGTGGTGGCGGTTTCTTCTTCGGGCACTCTTTGCATATTAACAAAGACCGGGTTGGTATCAACAGGCAGCCTAAAATTGCCGCCTTTAGCCGTGGCGCCAAGTGCAGTCATATTAGTTGTCCACTTGCCGCCCAGGCTATCATTAACCGTATGCGGTACCGTCACCGTCACTTCATAGCCTGGTGCCCAGGTAACTATGCCTTCTCTACTGGAATATGCTTTACTGGTTGGACTGGCCTTGCCTTGATTTTGTTCGACCACGGTTGTGGGCGTGCTGTTCTTGCTGTCAAAACCTCTTATTTGTTCCGGCGTATATGTGTTGTAATCGGCTTTGTAGCCTGGTTCAATAATGTGATGACCAGGGCAAAGAAAAGGCAGGTTGCCGTGAATGCAGTGATAGGCAGTCATCAAATTGCTTGGTCTGGTTACTGTCTTTACTTCAAAACCAGGAACATAAGTGGTCACCCCGCTAACCGATGAGACTGCTAAAGTCGGGCTTGGTTTGGGCGAACTGATCTGGTTTCCGCCATAATCGGTGATGCCGCCTGGGCGAGCCGGGCTGTAACTTGCCTGCCCCGGCACATTTACAGTCTGGGTGCTTGCTTCTTGGTGGGATGTCACTATCGGGGCAATCACCCCTGAGCCATAAGTGCGAATTGGTCCATAACTGGTTGAAGGCACCTGAATATTCAAAAATGATTGATTGGTGCCAGACTGTAAAACTGGTCCACCATTTAGATATTTGTTGCCTGAAATCTGAATCACCGAGGTGGAAGACTGCAGGTAATTGTGGTCTAGAGAGCCTTGTAGAGGCGGCTTTAGTGAAATATCTTTCTTGCTTTCGCCGGTCAGAACAGTCAGTGATGGTTTAATCTCGTTGTCGCTCTTAATGCCTCCCTGCAAGGGCTGCGCCTGCGCCGACGCCCAGTCGGCTGCCGTGTACGAGATTACAAAGAATACTAATGTTGGAACTATCTTCATCGCTGTTTATTCGCTAAGCATCTTTGACTAACTTAGCATTCCACAAAAGCATCTAATTAGAAACGGTAGTCTGAAACATGCACGACTGCTTGCTTTCGGGCTAAACTGGCAGTCCGGCTTCCTAATATTTTGTTTGCTATTTCAGTCACCCATGAGAGTACCGAACATATCGGCCGCCTCTCTATATTTTTTGTGTTCTTCTTTGACCTCAGAAGACTTAGCCTTGGTATAACCGCTCGGATAGCAAAATTGATTTCTGGCTATTTCGACTTGACTGACTTTCTTGGTTTCGAACATTGTTCGTTGTCTGCCAGATTTGAAGCGGTCTATCTGTTTGAGTATGACGCCGTTCAAAGTGGGCAGGTCGAAACGCCAGCGCAAGAAGTCTAGTTGTTTCTTTTGCAATTTATAGCCGCTAGTTTCCCAAATTGATTGCGAAGTCATCTGATCGCCTCTATCAGAGCCGTCTCTGTAGATAAATTCAGCCTGGCTGACATAGCTGTCGGTGGGCAAGACTTTCCTTTCTACCTTGCGCACGGGCAGACCCAAATAGTTCGTATTTGTGCTGGTTAAATTGTCTGTTAATGCTGCTTTTCTGCCTGCTATGTTTAGCTTCCAGTATTCATAAGGAACAGCATTGCCTAGGTTATTGCGAGCATTATAGGTGACAACCTGCCAATCAGGCGCGAAGCAGTAATAGCCAACGTGTTGTTCGGTCAACTCCAGTTTGATTCCATTGTCGTTAAAATAGATGAGACAGGGACCGTGGCTTAGTACATTAGCTTCTATTTTGGTAACTGAAACAGTATTTTTGCTTGAACCTTCAGCGGTTAAGTCGGTGCTTGCTGCCGCGAAGACGAGAAGCGATAAACAGACCAGAGTCTTTCCGAGCTCTACTTTCCCAAAATTGAAACCGGGCATAAGAGCGCCCTCTTTTGATATTTAGATATAACCGAGACTCCGATTCTGTCATAATTTTTTCTATCTTCTATCTTAGCTTATTTTGGGGTATCCGGATAGGGCGCAGACCACTAAAGAGCTTGGGCGGCAGCATAGGCCGAAGCCCAGGCCCATTGAAAGTTATAGCCTCCCAACCAACCGGTAACATCGACCACTTCGCCGATAAAGAAAAGCCCACTCACTGCTTTTGCTTCCATCGTGGTCGATGATAAGCAAGCCGTTTCGACACCGCCTCTGGTGACTTCCGCCTTCTTGTATCCTACTGTCGAGCCCGGCATAACTTGCCAGCTTTTTAGGTTATCGATGAGCAGTTTTGTTTTCTTGCCGTCTAGATTGGCAATTGTGCCTTTGATCGCTAGATGTCTGGCAAAATATTCGGCAAAGCGCTTAGGCAATATCTCTGAAAGTATGTTTTTTACTTCCTGTTTGCCGTGTTTTTGTTTGGCTTGAACCAAGAAGTCTTCTACTGAAAGGTCGGGCAAAAGATCAATTGAGAGCGGGCTGCCTTTTTTGAAGTAGAGCGAGGCCTGCAGGCTTGCCGGTCCTGATAGACCTTTGTGAGTAAAAAGAATGTTTTCTCTAAAGGAAGCCTTATTGCACGAAACCAGAGCATCAAGGGAGATGCCGGCTAAATTAGTAAATTCGCTTAAGTCTGAATCTCGCCAATCAAAGCCGTCCAGCGCCGGGGCTAATTCGGTTATTTTCAGACCGAACTGTCGGGCTAAGTCATAACCAAAGCCGGTGGCTCCAATTTGAGGAATGGAAAGACCGCCTGTGGCGACCACCAGGCAGGGCGCCTCGTGAAGCTCACCGCGGTCATCGCTGACTAGAAAACGATCTGGCTTTTCCACCTTGGTTATGCGTCTATTGAGCTTGAACTCGACCTTTACTTCTCTGGCTTCTTTGAGCAGCATATCTACTATTTGACTGGCAGAGTCGCGGCAGAAAAGTTGCCCTAACTTCTTTTCGTAGTAGGCGATGCGATGCTTCTCGACAAGCTTGATAAAGTCTTGCGGGCTATATCTAGAGAGCGCCGACTTGGCAAAGTGCTTATTGCCTGAAACATAACATTCGGGGCGGGCTCCTAGATTGGTGAAGTTACAGCGCCCGCCCCCAGAAATTAGTATCTTTCGTCCTATTTCTTGATTGTGGTCTAGGACCAGCACCCGCCGCCCCCGCTTGCCGGCTTCGGCGGCGCACATCAAACCTGCGCCGCCGGCGCCGATGATAATCACGTCATATTTGTTGGTGTTCAATCAGTTTGCATCCAGTATTTGACTAATGCCAATATTTGACTAATGATATTATTTCGCAGGCGGATGGGATAGATATGACAGTATTAACAGGCGAAGTCGTAACCAAAGCGCAGTCTAGTTTGAAAGCCTTTGCCATCTATTTAGAAAGCGGCAAGGCTATTTTGTTTACGGCTGAAATTGTGGGCGGCGCCGTGAAAGTGGCCATGGCGGTGAAGCCGGCCCCAGATGTGCCCGAGCAAAGCGAGGCAGTCTGTTCGGTAGATTGGAGCTGGATTTATGGTCGCCAGGTCAAAGGGGTTGCCGCCAGCCCTCGCGGTGATTACTTCAAGCTTGATCTGGGTTCGGGGCTGGTGATCACAATCAGTTGTGGCATGTGGCAGGGCGACGGTTTTCTTTCTTTTATGCCATACAAGCCAGTCTGAAGCCGCCAAAAGCTTTAGTCGGGCAACAAATTGCTCTTACCTGTGGCAGTGAGAAATTCAATAAAAAGAGCCTTCAGGTCTTTGCCATCTTTTTCGGCTACTGGTTTGAAGGGTTTTGAACGCTTGATCACGGCATTGTTGCAGGTTTCAAAACTAGGCAAGCCGGCTTGGTCGAAAGATTTGTTGGAGGACGTAAGTTCGATTGTGCCCTCTTCCAGGGGGCGATAACTGGTAATGCTTTCTTGTTGAAAGCTACCCGAGATGCGATCGTCGTTATAGTGCGAGACCCTGACCACGTTCATCAGGCAGCGAAATCTTACTTCGCTGTCGGTCAGCACTTGAAAGTCTTTGAGTGAGACTTTGTGGTATTCGATATAGTCTGAACTGCGGGTTTCGCTGGTATAGGGGACTCCTACATAATGCCAGATTCCGCCCTGGCGGTCTTGTTGGTGCCCATAAGTAAAGTCGGTTCTGGATTTGAAGGTGAGCGGCGACTGATAAATTTTCCCGGTTTTGAAGTCTTTTCTGTAGACTGCTGTTTCATTTTTCACCAGCCAGGTGCCGGCTAAAAAGGCTGGCACGCGAATCCAATTGTTGCCTGACGAGGTCTTTAGTGTTTCTGAGTTAAACTCGGCGCCGGCTCTAAGCTCGGGGGCCACCGCCGGCATGCGCTCGACATGTTCCACCCCGCCTTCAATTGTATAAGCAAAAGCCTGCCCCAGTGAAAAGGGCAAAAGAACAAGGCAGGCAACTATAGAAAGGCTTTTAATCAAGAGGCTTTTCTTCTTCTTCTCTTGGTCTTTGCCTTTGTCTCAGCCTTATTTTCAGAGGCTTTATTTTCCAATTCGGCAGAGCGAGCTTCTGCTTCGGCCTGGGCTTTAGCCTTGAGCCGACGTTTGAGCTGAGCCACTGAAAATGGATAAGGACACCAGCCCTGTCCGTTCATCGGGCATGAGGCCAGGGTATCGTCAGCTTTTTTCTTTCTTGTCTTTGTGGTTTTGCCTGATTTAGGTATACTCACCCTTTGACTCCCCAAGACTTAACTCTAAAACTGGTATACCACAAAATGAGCGATCCAGAAAACTCTGAAAATTTGATTGAGCATCAAGATGGTCGAGTGGAACTATCTGAAGCCAGTCAGGAAGCCCTCAAGGAAAGCCCTCTTTATAATCACGACCTCGCCCCAGTTAGGGTTTCGGAGCGCAACTGGACTACCTATAACTATGTTGCTCTCTGGTTTTCCATGTCGGCTTGCATTCCTACATATATGATGTCTTCCGGTCTGATTGCTTCAGGTATGAATGCCTGGCAGGCCATTTTTACTATTTTGCTGGGCAATGTCATTGTTCTCTTGCCCATTTTGCTCAATTCCCATCCCGGCACCAAATATGGTATCCCTTTTCCGGTTTTTGCCCGAGCAGCCTATGGCACCTATGGCTCTAATTTACCGGCTTTAATGCGCGCTGTGGTAGCCTGTGGTTGGTTCGGCATTCAAGCTTGGATCGGTGGTCAAGCCTTGTGCACCATGTTTGGTGCTTTTCTGCCCGGTTTTGCTTTGCTCTTTGGCAATTTTGCCGGTCATGGCGGCGGCGAATGGCTTTCTTTTGGTCTCTTTTGGCTGATCAATATAGCAATTGTTTATAAGGGCATGGATTTGCTCAAAAAAGTAGAGAGTTTTGCCGCCCCCTTTGTTTTGCTTATGACCCTTGCCCTGCTTATTTGGGCTGTTAACCATGCCCATGGTTTAGGCGATTTACTGCAGCAAAAAAGCAAATTCAATAGCCCTTCCGAATTCTTCAAGGTCTTTATTCCATCGCTTACTGCCATGATTGGCTTCTGGGCTACTTTATCGCTCAATATGCCCGACTTTACCCGCTTTGGGCATTCGCAAAAAGAACAGACAATTGGTCAGGTCGTGGCCCTACCCACGGCAATGGCTTTGTTTTCAGCCATGGGGGTGATGATCACCTCGGCGGCCATAGTAATTTATCCCGATGCCCAGCTGACCGAACTCTGGGACCCAGTGAAACTAATCGGGCGCTTCAAAGAGCCTGTTGTTGTTGTCATTTCGATGTTCACAGTTGCTCTTGCTACACTTTCAGTCAATGTGGCGGCTAATGTTGTTTCGCCTGCAAATGACTTCGCCAATGCCTTCCCCCGCTATATATCTTTCAAGACCGGCGGCTTAATCACCGGTTTGGTGGGCATTCTCATGCAACCCTGGCGCCTTATCGCCGATCCGTCCGGTTATATCTTCCTCTGGCTTCAGGGCTATTCAGGCGGTTTGGGGGCGATTGCCGGCGTCCTGATTGCCGATTACTGGCTAGTGCGCAAGACCAAGCTCGATCTTGCCTCTCTTTACAGCGTCGGCAAAGCCACCTGGAACTGGCAAAGCTTGGCAGCTACCGCCTTGGGCTGTTTGCTTGCCTGGGTCGGTGCTTTTGTGCCGGCACTGAAGGGCTTGTATGACTATGGCTGGTTTGTCGGTTTTGGCGTAGCCGCCGTGGTTTATGTTTTGCTTGTGCCCAGGCAAGCCGCTGCAGCAAGCAAATAATTGGTTTGTCAAAACAGTCTTTGAAGTGTGTTTAGCGACATCTTTACCTTTGTGCCTTCCACTAAATTGAAAGTGTTGGTTCAAACGAGGTTCAAAAGATGTTGCGTCAGGTAGTCGATGGAAAAGATCCTTTCAGCTTTGCCATATTGGCCGGGCTGACCCGCATAGTGCTCGATAACTATCTAAATATTCAGATCAAAGGAATCGAGAACTTACCTAAGTCTGGTCCATTTATTTGTGTGGCGAATCATTCTTCGCGCTTTGACGGCCCGACCATTGGGCGAATCATCAATCGCCCCGCTTGCTTTATGGTTCATCCCAATGAACTAAAGGGCTTGCAAGGCTTTTTGCTTACTAAAGTCGGGGCTTTTCCCTCTTCCCCACGTTATGATTTTGTTGCTCATGTACTTTCTCGCTTTGAAAAGGGCGAACCCTTTGTCATCTTTCCTGAGGGTACGGTTCACTATGACGGTCTCACTCATCCATTTAAAAAGGGAGTGGCTAAGGTGGCTTTCGCCGCACTTGAGGCTGGTTTAGATCTGCCGATTATTCCCATCGCCGCAGGCTATGATTGGCAAGGTAAGAGAAAAGCTCTTTATAATATCGGCACGCCGATAGCCGTTAGTTCATATAAAGATGCCTATGCTCGCGATGGGCAAGAGGCAACTGAGACTTTACTCAAGCATTTGCATAATGATGTCCTAGACCTGCGCAGACAACTTGGCTTTGAACTTGGTATCGAAAAAGCTGACTCCAGAATTATGTTGAAAGCTTCTTAGTCGAATTTGCGCTAGAGACTTCTGATTTTAGTGCTAGTCTTTATAAACTATCACTACATTGCTCGATAAGCCGCATGGTTTGCCATCTTTGAAAGGCAGTAGGCGCAATTGATACCAGCCTTTTTCAGGAAAATCGCTGTCTTTGATAATATAGCGCCCTTTCTTGCCCGGCAATCGCACTTTCATAAGGGCTTTCTTGAGTGGTTTATCGTCGCGCGAAAGCCGAGTGTAATGATTGAAGGCGACATACTTTCTACCAACTTCGAGCACCAGTTCGTCGCAGTCTATAGTCAGGGCTGTGGCATCAAAGTCTAAGCTGCCCTCCTTTTGGCTGTACTCTTTTGTAAAGTAGATACGATTGAGATGGGCATTATCTGCATCAGCCGCCAAAAGCCTTGGCGATATCGCAGAAAGTGTCTGCAATGTAATTGTCGGTGTCGCCTTGGTTTCATAGATTTCTTTAGGCATGGTCAGCCTCAAAAGACTGAGCCTTTCTGAAGCTAGCCAGTTGCGATAATCACTGATAGGCATATAGACAAGATCATTTTTTTCTTCAGGCTTTAGGGGCAGAAAGGCGGCACTATAGTCGTGGTCAGGGTCGTTTGGCCAGGCAAAATAAAGAGAGGTTTTCTGCTTTACTTTCAGCTCGGGCAGGCTTAGCGCCAAGGCGCTATTTAAGTCGCATTGCCCCTTGAGGTCATAAAAGAGCGAAGTGAAACTGTTATCTTCATCTTTGCTTGCTTGATAGACGCCTTGAATATTCTTGCTTTCTTTATGTTCTTGGCTTTCTTGATCTTGGACGGGTTTTTCATAAGGGACAAATTTCTCAGCCTTACGGTCATAGCGATAAACTCTATACTTTTCTCTTTGCTGCAGGGCATTTTGCAATGAATTGCAATCGACAAAGCCGTCAAAAAGCGGCTGAAAATCGAGGGCGATTACTTGTTTTGATAAATCGCTGGCGGTCAAAGGAGGTTTGAGCATGCCGTTCAAGATGCCTTGATAAGCAAAACAATGGGCTCCTTTAATATTTTGAGGCAGGTCGAAAACCACTACTTTCGAGCCTTTAGCTGCTTCTATCAGTACAAGCAATTGATGCTGCAGTTTTTCTATGCTACGACCGGCTTCAAGCCAGGCTTGGTTATTTACTCTGGCGGCCCAGGTCATGGTGAGAAATAGACTGAGCAAGGCCGCTCTATATATGGTGGCAGAGAATCGACTTTGTTTTATTTCCAGCATCAAGGCAAGAAAAATCATAAAGGGTGCCGCACTCAAATAAACTATACGGCTGCCAGACATATAGGCGTTAACACCCAGTATTTGCAGGCTGGGCAGCAAGCTGAATACCGTCCAGAAGAGCAGAAAGAGCAAAGTTGCTTGTTTCTCTTCTAGGCGCCTAATATTGATTAGAACGCAGAGACCCAGGGCAAACCAGGTGACGCGGCTGACTAATCTGAGCACGTGAGTCTTGTCGAAATAAGCTAGATTGAATGGATGAAAAATCTGGAAGAGGGCTTCGCTTTCGAACCAGCGTGTGCCCAGAGACGAGCTTAGTAATTCGCCCAGAGAGCCGCTGTAGCCGCCGTAGAGCGAGCCGATTGAAAAGCTGCGCCAAATTAGATAGAAAGCGGCAAGCAACATGTTGATTATATGGAACTTGGCATTCTTGCGGGCTGTGCCTAGGCTAAGCGAAAAGACAAGCAAGACAAAAGGTAGTGAGATGGCTGCTTCTTTGCAAAGCAAGCTTAGTATAAGTGCCAGCCTAGAGACAATTCTAAAGGCGCCTGAGTATCTCTCTTTCTGCTCTGACTGAGTTTCGGCTTTGAGAAAGGCTAATATAGAGGCGAGATAGAAAAAGGTGACTAGCAGGTCGCTGCGAGACAATATCCAAGCCACTGTTTCGCAATGATTTGCTGCCACGGCAAAGAGTGATGCTGCAATTAAGGCACTTGTTTTATTCGTTTTTGTCAGAAGGCAAGCTATGAAGTAGACCAGGATAGAATTGCTGAAATGTAGTAGTACAGCTGTTATATGAAAGACAAGGGGGCTGCCTTTGCCAATGAAATAGTCAAAGGCTAAACTGACTTCTACTAGGGGGCGAAAGAAATTGAAAAAGGAGCGGTCTTCCAGCCAGGTGTATTTGAAATTGTCTAAAAGCAGCCAAGGCTCGCCATGGCAGACGCGGTAGAGATAGTTTAGATGAAGAAAGTCATCGCTCAAGAAATAAGGGGCGATTGTCGGCGCCCAAACAAGATAGCTAAGCAGCGCCAGCCAAATTAGGTGCAGCCAAACTAGGCTTAGGATGGTTCTTGCTTTACTTATCGGCGCTGAAACCTTGGGTACCATGCTTGTAATTCAGTACCGCAGCCATTTTTGACATATCAGACAAGATGCGTCTCTCTTTCACGCCGCTTGTTTTTTGTGATAGGTCTGCCACCATCGAGCAATTCTTCATGGCACTTTCTACGCTAAACTCTGAAATAGCCAGATGACCGTCCTCAAGCACTTTGGAATAGCGCCTGGCAATGCCGTCCTTTGGGCGCAGCTCTTTATTGCCTATTTTGTTTTCGGAGGCGACAAGCTCATAGCCCGATGCTATGGTTACCGTCGGATCTGCCGGACCGCCGAAGGGTCCTTTATTGAGCTGGGCTTTGATAGCCATGCCGTCACCGTCGAAATTCATTATGCGCAGAACGCCGTCTTTATAGCTGATCATTGCATCTGAATTAGCACTGAATGCCAGGGTGCCGAAGGGTGTGATGACAAAGGCTATCTTTGATGGGCTCTTTACTGAAACTAAGATTTCGCCGGATTTAAGATCGACTGTATAGTTGTTGATCTTGGTGAAGACCGAACCTTCTGTAGATAAAACTGTGATCCAGTCTTCGTTTTGTTGCACTTTGTCATTTGGCGGAAACTGGCTGTCGGGTATGAGTTGCACGCCCAGTAGGGCCATGGCATGAGGATCGATTTGATTGATTTGAAGATTGCCTAAACCGGTGGGGGCGACCAGTTGAGAATTGGTGACATCTGTAGGCACCACCACCGGCGGTCTATCAACCGGCGGTTGGAAAATAACTGGAGGGAAGACCACCGGTGGTGTCACCGGTTGGGGGTCGGGCTGACCATAAGGTCCGCCTAGAACAGTGAAGCGCGGATCGGCGAAAGCCAGAGCAATAAAAGCCAAACCGATAGTGCCCAGCAGGATGCCAGGAATTTGTTTCTTTCTCTTGATTGTCACAGAGCGGTCAAGATTGTTTTGGTTCTCTGGCTTCATTTATACGGTCTTATCCTGTATATGGCTTTATTCTGCTGAATTATAGCCTAAAAATTGTATCGATTTTAGGGTAATGTCAAGCGCGCTTCTGTCTGTACCGACAGTTACACTGAAGCAATTAGCAGGGACTAAGCAGGATTTTAGTTAAATGCAAGATTTTGAAAAGTTGGGTGTGTTTTATCTTGGTCATAAAGTCGATAGCGACGAATTGGTGCTGCTCGATAGTGCCGATATGGTCACCCATTCGCTTGTCATCGGTATGACCGGCAGCGGCAAGACCGGACTTTGCCTTAGTGTCTTGGAAGAAGCCGCAATTGACGGTATACCGGTCATTGCCATAGATCCCAAAGGCGATATCGGCAACCTATTGCTTTCGTTCAAAGAATTGAACGGTGCCTCTTTCGAGCCCTGGGTCGACGCCGAAGAGGCTAGGCGGCAGGGACTTTCAGTTGGACAGTTCGCTGCAGCCGAAGCCGAGAAATGGAGAACTGCCCTTTTGGAAAGTGGGCAAGATGAAAAGCGCATTGCCAGAATGCATGATAACGCCAGTTTTGATATTTATACTCCCGGCGGCAGTGCTGGTCGCGCCATATCGCTTCTGCATTTTCTCAAAGCTCCCAGCGCAGATGAAATCGATGATACCGAAATATTTGTTGAGCGGCTGGCCGGTGCGGCTCAATCGGTTTTGAGCTTGATTGGTCTTAAGGCTCTCGAAAATAGTCGAGAGCATGTTTTGCTGGCCAATATTTTTTCGGTTCTCTGGAAAAGTGGCAAAGAAATTGATTTGACCGCCTTAATTGGTCTCATTCAGAATCCACCCTTCGCTAGGGTGGGAGCCATAGATTTAGAATCTTTCTTTCCTGAAAAAGAGCGCTTTGAACTGTCCTACAAACTGAATAATCTTATCGCCTCGCCATCATTTGCCGCCTGGCTTGAGGGCGAGCCTTTAGATATTGACAGTATGCTCTATACCCAAGAGGGCAAGCCGCGCATCTCAATTTTTTCGATAGCTCATTTAAGCGATGAAGAGCGCATGTTCTTTGTTACACTTTTGACCAACCAGATGGTGAGCTGGATGCGCCGTCAATCAGGTACACGCAGTCTGCGTGCCATTTTTTACATGGACGAGATTTTCGGCTATTTCCCACCGGTGGCCAATCCCCCTTGTAAGAAGCCTCTTTTGACCATGCTTAAACAGGGACGAGCCTTTGGTCTATCAGTCATGCTAGCCACTCAAAATCCTGTCGATTTAGACTATAAGGGCTTAGCCAATGCCGGAATTTGGTTTATAGGGCGCCTGCAAACCGAGCAAGATAAAGAACGCATCCTCGATGGACTGGCTGCCCAGTGTGGTAGCGCTGGTGGTGCGCAAGGCTTTGACCGCAATTCCGTGAAACAATTGCTCTCTAAGCTCGGCAAAAGAGTTTTCTTGATGAGTAATATACATGAAGACGGGGCGGTGCTTTTTCGCACTAGACCGACACTTTCTTACTTGCGTGGACCTCTGTCGCGGCAAGATATAAGAAGGCTTTATCAAAATAAAAATAAAGGGGCAAACAAAAGTGAAGTAGTTGAGACTGCTGTGTTAGGCAACGAGCGAGTTCCGAGCAGTCCAGCTATAGCTGTTATTGCCGACTCAGATAAAGTCATGCCTTTGCTTGCACCTGGGCTAGAGCAATACTTTATTCCGGCTTGTGTGGCCGAGTTTACGCCGGCACGCGGCGAGTGGTGCCCTTTTTTGCTTACCATAGCCGAACTGCGCTTTACCGATAGCAAGCTCAATCTCGATGTTTTGCGCACTAAAGCCTCTTTGACCCCTGTTGCCGATGGCGCACCGTTGCCGGTAGATTTCAGTAAGTCTAGAGATATCAAAATTACTTATGACCAGCTTTTGTCATCGCCGGACCAGGCCTCTTTGCGTTTTCTGCCGGTGCCGAAAGCACTAAGTGCAGCCAGTGCTATGAAAGCATTTGGTCGCGACTTTGAAGAGCATATCTATGCCAATACCAGACTCAAGCTATTCAAAGATCAGGTAAGCGGTTTGGTTTCTAACTTAAACGAAAGTGAGCGTGACTTTAGAGTGAGGCTTGCCCAGGTCTTAAATGAAAAACGAGACGAAAAGCTTGAAACCATGCGTATGAAGTATGCTCCTAAAATAGAGAGACTAGAAGAGAAACTGCGCCTGGCTAGGCAGAAAGCCGAGGCCCATCAAGCTGATGTCAAACGTCTGGAGATGGAGTCGGCTTTGTCGATAGGCGCCACTGTCCTTGGTGCCTTTGTCGGACGCAAGATGAATGCTCTTTCGAAGGCAAACAGCGCCGCCCGCGATCTCAATAAAGTAAGCCGCAAGCGCGATGCCGCTCAGCAAGCCGAGGAAAATCTTGATGAATTGCTGGAGAAACTGAGTCGCCTCAATGAAGAATTTGAAAAAGAGGCACAGACAGTGGACTTTAAACCTCAGATAGTAGAAATCAGTATCGCCCCCAAAAAAGCGTCTATAGCAGTGAAGTTGGCTGCTCTGGCCTGGGTGCGCGGCTAATTTAGGCTGATTTACGCTAATTTAGTCTGATTAAATCAACTGGCTAATTGCGAAAAGCCTGGGCATGCAAGGTCGGCATATTGCCTGGACCCCAGTGCAGTTTCTCCAGTACTCTGGTTAAGCCTTCGCCGCTCCAAGACCAGTGCTGTAAAACTATTAGGGCTTGTTCGGCGGTGAGAAAACCTTCTTTCATCATGAGGTGACATCTCTTTGCCGCATCCAAAGAGGCTTTGTTCAAAATTCCGGTCTTGATTAGTCTTTCTTCTATGGCTTCGCTGGTGCTTTGGGCGGGCAAATGTCCCAGCCTTCTCAGGTCAAAGGCTGTCACTAAACCAGATAGACGCAATAAATGGTAGAGGCTGATCTCGCCATTATAGGGTGCCGGTTCTTTGCTGACTTCCTTCAAACTATCAGAGAGACTCATTTCTTTGGTGGCGATAAGTCTTAGCGCCAATGCCGCCGAAAGCGGATTCAATTCGAAACGGGCGATCATAGCTTGCAAGCGCACAGCGCCGGCTATGATCGGTGCATTGAAGAGACCAGGCAGATACTCACCGATGGTCTTGAATCCGCGGCTCTCGGCTTCTCTTTCTAGACGAAACAGATCTTCTCTTGTGATTAACCGAGCTAAGAGCAAAAGTTCTTCGAGCTTGATAAAGGGCTGCTTGGGCTCGACTGCTTTTTCGCAAGCTTTCTCAAATTCGAGCATGCTGGCCACTGAAGCCAGAGCCTGGATGGCTTCCTCTTTTTTCACTCTTCCCGAGCGAATTACATCTTGCGCCTTAAAGCTTGCGCTGAGCAGCTTGTTTGAGACCATACCCTGCAAAACCAAGATGCGACAAAGGGGCAAGCCGATATGCTTGCTCAGACCGAGGGCGTCATCGACTGTCTTTCTAGTTAGTATTTTGGCCTCTACTAAAATTTCGCCTAAATTGCCTTCGTCTTTATGCGGGTTGCCGCTCCAGCCGAGTTCGGAAAGCACTTCTTCCACACGTACTCTTTCTGTGCCGAGGTAGGTCATACATTTAATTGCCAACTCTAGACTGAGCAGATTTTGTCTGACCAGATTTTGCAAGGTCAGTGCACCCTCCAAAACCCTGGTTTTGGTTATGCCGAGCATGATCATCACCCGCCCGATGGGCAGGCTGTTTTTGTGTGCTACATAAAGTGCATGGCAGAGCTGGTCGATACTAATCAGACCCGAGCGAAAGAAGAGTTCGCCCGTTAAAGCTTGCCCATCGTTCAGTTTGTATATGCCGCCTGCTTCGGTCCCCATTTCAACACATCACCCCACAGTACCTCATGTTACATAGATACCTGACATCTGCCCCGGGTAGGTCTGGGGAGGGCTATATTTTTATTAGGGTTTCCCTAGAGGCTTTTGAATGCTCTTGTGATCGAAAGTGAAACAGACTCTCTGCTTTGGCAATCGAGGGGCGGATTTAAGGGGTAGGACATAATGCCTCTGCCGACATAACGCTTTGGCATATCTTCTTGCCGGGGAATGACGTGCATATGGAAATGGGGCACAGCTTCTGCCAGGCTGAAAGTGTAGACCCTCATTGGTTTAGTTGCCTGGCGCACAGCCTTTGTGGTTTTGGCGAGCACTTCGCCGAATTCGGCTGTTTCTTCCGGCTTGGCCATAGATAAGTCCAAAAAATGTCGCTTTGCCTCAATTATCAAGTAGCCGGCAATCTTGGTTTCGTCTGAATGTCTTACTCTGAAATGCTCGGTCTCGAACAAGTAATAGCTGCTTTTGCCAATTTCTTCTTTGGCTTTGCGGCAAATCTGACACGACTCTTCCATAAAATCCCCGCTCTTTTAAGACCCATTCAGTTTTGCAGCAATTATATAATTAGACCTGCCAGCAGGCAGCTTGCGGTGCGCACAGAACAAAAAAAACAGAAAAGCAGGTCTAAAGCGGTGTATCAAGACTTTTTGCAGACTCGAAATTTGATTTTTTCAAGAATATTGATTTCTCGAAGAGTTCTTATTTATGCATCTTGGTTGGCTTTGGTTTGTCTTGCCTGTCTGGGCAATTGTCAAAAGTCTGATGCCTTCCAAATAGTTTCGCTTGAAAGCGAAATTGAAGCCGACCAGCTCTCAAATTGTCTTGTTCATGAAACATTCTCAGTTAAACAAGGTGCCTCTGACCGCTATTTTGAGCGAATTATTTCTTGTTCGGGCCTGCGCAGTTCAGGCTTTCGTATTGTTTCGGTGAAAGTAGAGAAACGTCCTGCTTATTTTCAGCTCAAGCAAGAGGGCGGTCAGGTGATTTTGAGAGTAGCCTTTCCTTCTTCTGGTGGCGATACTCATAGGTCGGTCTCTAATTTGCCTGTCACTTTCGATATTGAGTATGTGTTGCGTCACGCCCTCTTAAACAGTCCTCAATCTAGTCAGTTTGTCTATAGGCTGCAGCCCTCCAAGGAGTGCACTTCTTTCAATAATGTCGCCGTAAGTTTGCATTTGCCCAAAGCACTCAGTCAAGGTTTGAGCTTTCACCAAACAGAGGCTTTTGCTCTAAGCAAGAACCAGCCCGCCGAGCCAACCGACAGTCTGGTAGATAAGCCTATAGAAAAGCAGAAAGATTCAGAGTATCTGCAAAATCGACGCTTGAACGATAGCGAATTGGGCGGTGCTCGCTTTGATAGGGCACCAGGCAAGTTGGTCTATAGCTTTTCGTCACTGCCGCACTCAAGCTCTGCCACCTCTTTAGATGAGGTGCAGGTGCTCTATATTCTGCCTCCCGGTTTCATCAAAGATCCTGGCATCTTGTTTCGGCTTGGCTACTTTGTCCTTGACTGGTATCCGCTTTTCTTGTTGCCCCTCTCCACTCTCTTTGCCTTGCTTTCATTTAAAAAGTTTGGTCGAAAATTTGGTGCCGACCAAAAGTCTGAGCCTGCCACCATTGATGGTGATAGTCCTCTTTTGCAGTCTTATTCTTTGACAGGCACTGTCACCAAAGAGATGGTGCTTGATGAACTGCTCTACCATTTAAGGTTAAGGAAGGGCATTTCAGCGCCGGGCAGTGGCAAGGCACTTCATGACAGTTTGCTTGAAAAGATAGGGCGAAGTGCACAAGGGACAGATTTAACTAGGACCGCCCTATCTAGTATGAATGATGACGAACTGATCAAACTAGTTGACCCGGCAATAGATCAAGAAGTGCTGGACCTTGCCGAACGCCACGCTCTTGACGCTGGACTATATATAAGCAGGCCGGGCAGCTTTATCGGGGCTGCCTATTTGGTCGGCGGTGTGTTACTTGTTTCCGGTCTTCTGCTTACTTCAAGCTTGACCTATATGCCCCTTGCCCCTCTCGGTCTTGGGGTTTCCCTCTCTGGACTGATTATGCTCTTTCTGGCTCGCTTCATGCCCGACCGCACCGCTTTAGGCGACTCTTTGCGCTTGCGCTCTTTGGCAAAGTCAGGAAAGTCGGAGAATTCTTAAAGCCACAGCAAGCGAAGTATTAAATGTCGGGCTTTTAGGAACAAAGAGCCGGCTCTCGACATCTTTATCGGTCGTGACAATTATGCTTTCGACAAAAATATATTTGCAAATCTAAAAAACAGTACTGTCAAGTGGCATAAAATGGCTCAAACGTGGAAAATGGCCTTTGTATGGAGTTGTCGGTCAATCCACTAGTTCCGATAAATTCAGTTTTTTTGTTTTCGGTAACGCTTATTTCGATTCGAGGTTAGATGATGAGGATATTCAGAGCATTCAGAGCCGCGGCTCTTGTTTCTCTTCTTTCTTATCTGGCTATCTCGGTGCCTGTGAGAGCGATGGATACAGCCGGTGATGATGCCGGTCAGTTCGGGTCTATTACGGTTACCAAGCTGGCGAGAGAAGGCTTGAAAGCGGCTCAACGCCAAGACTGGCCGACGGCGGTGCAGCGCTATCAAAAGGCGGTCAGCCAGAATGTCAAAGCGCCAGAACTCTATTATGGACTGGTGCAGGCTGCGGCTAAAGCCAATAACTGGCATGAAGCACTCTCGGCTATGGAGACTCTCTTTAACGAAGATCCTGCCGCTAAAGCGCATATGCAGGCTGAATATGGGCGCGCTTTAGCCGGTGTCAGTCGTTATGAAGAAGCTATACCGATTTTGAACAAGGCTCTCACCACCCTTGATGCAGATAATGCTTTCCTCAATGAAAAGCTGACGGCTATGGCTATCAAAATTGAAAAGCCTGGCGAAAAGCCAGATATCGACATGTCTAAGGTGAAGTACAGAGAAGTCACCGCCGTCGAGAAGATTCCCGAGCGTGATCTAGTTCACGCCGATGAGGTTTCGGAAAAGTCAAAATATACTCTCTCTTACGAGAACCTTTTCCACTACTCAGAATTTATCGCTATTTGTACCTATAAGAAATTCGAGAAAGAGCGCGATACAGCCTTCTTCCGTCCTCCTATCGCTATCTTCCACATCGACGAAGTCTTGAAGGGACCGCCCCTCAACCCGACTTTGCCGATTCGTTATGAGTTTCATGACAAAGTCGGCACACCGGTCATGCCTAAAGGCTGGACTTTTGGACCAGATAAACTACCCGAGCCTGGTTCTAAATGGATAATCTTCATCGAGAACGCTGTACCTAAACGCGGCGCCTTCGAAACCTATCACGGCAGCTATGGCAGACAGGAAGCCAATGACGAGAATCGCAACAAAATCTACAAGGTGATCGAAGATCACCGTGGTCAGCAGTAAGGAGCATAGTAAATGAAACCGTTTTTTAAGACGACTGTCTTTTCTGTGGCCTGTTTATCGCTGGTCTTCACTGCTTCAGCCGCTCGTGCCGAAGGTCCAACTGAGCGTAAAGTGGCAATCTACAAGAGTTTGCTCGATTGCTATCAAAAGCTCGGTCGAGCCAAAGAAGTATCTTCCACTTTCGCCACTTTGACAGCCTTGCAGCCTAATGATCCCGTATTGCAATACAACTACGGTTATCATCTCTACACCGCTGGTAACACCGCCGGTGCTATTGCGCGCTATCGCAAGGCTTCACAGCTAGACCCGGCCAATGGCGACTATCATGGTAATCTTGCCAATTTGCTCATGCAGACTAAAGATTACAATGGTGCTCTTTTGGAATACGGTAGAGCCGGTGAAAGATTCCGTCCACAGTTCGATAATCTTCAAAAGTATGTGGCGCAATTGCAACAGCAGAAGCAATATCAGCAGATGCTGCAACAGCAGAACAAGGCTAAGAAACCAGCTGCGGCACCAACCAAGAAGAGTAGTGATGATGACGATGAGTAAAGATAGTCTGGTTTCGCCCTAGGCGACCTTTCAGATTCTTGCTAGAACAAGAGAAGGAGTGCAGAAACTTCTTCTCTTGTTTTTTTCAGATATATGAGGCTTGCTTTTATTTGTTGGCAGTAACTGAGGAGGACCGCCTCCTCAGTTCGGTTATCTAGATTTGAGGGCAGATTTTAAATCTGCTCTTTTGTTTCATTTCTTCTTTGGGGGCGTCAATATGCAGAATTCTAAGATAGCGCCCGCTATCTCTCTTTCGTGCGTCTTCCTTCTTTCTTGTACAGCTGTCTCGGCGGCAGACTATAGCCCTGATGATGCCGGTCTTTTTGGCTCGATAACAGTCACTAAACTAGCCCGGGATGCCCTCAAGTCTTTTGAGCGGCAAGACTTTATCTCCTCTTGCAAAAGCTATAGCATGGCTATAAATCAAGCCTCTGCTTCGGTCGACTTAAACTGGGGGCTTTTACAAGCGGCCTATAAAGCCGGCAATTGGCAGGAAGTTAAAGCTGCTGTTTCAGCCTTGTCACAGGCCGAACCTGAATCAAAGCTGCATTTGCAGTCATATTATGGACAGGCCTTAGCCCAGTCCGGTCAGTACGAAGAAGCCTTGCCTTATTTGCGTCAAGGTCTGAGTTCAGTAGACTCTGATCTTCAGTATGTTACCGCCAAGATAGCATCGCTCTCTACAAAAATAAGAACGCCTGCTCCCAAAAAAGACCTGCCTCCGCCTGTTTACATAGAAAAAGATGCACCGGTAAAAATAATTGCACCGCCCAAAATACTCGCCGATGCGGTCGGCAGTAGTTCAAGCTATGCCCTTACTTATGGCAATCTTGAGCATAGCAGCGAGTTTATTGCTATTTGCACTTATGAGAAGTATCAGTTAGAGAAAGACATCACTTATTTTCGACCGCCTATAGCGATTTTCCATATTGATGAAATTCTCAAGGGTCCACCCTTGTCTGCCACTTTGCCGATACGCTTTGAATTTCATGAAAAGATAGCCGGAAGCGAGAAGCAGCCAAACGGATGGACTTTCGGCTCTGACAAAATGCCGGCGCGTGGTTCGAAATGGCTTATCTTTATTGAGAATGCCGTGCCAAAACGCGGTGCTTTCGACACCTATCACGGCAGCTATGGTAGACAACCTGCCACAGAAGAAAATCGCAATCTAATCTATCGCATCTTAGAAGAAAGAAGAGGCCAGCAATAGACAAATTTAGACTAGCGGGCGGAGGCACCTTCGGTGGTGCCTTCTTTCTTCTCTTCGATATTTTCTTCGTCGTCGATCACTATTTGATTTCTGCCGCGTTTCTTGGCCATATAGAGTCTGGCATCGGCAACTTTCACCAGTTCAAAGACCGAGTTGCCGTCGAGTGGATACTCGGCGATGCCGCCTGAAAAACTGTTGCAGAACTCTTCGCCTTTGTCGCCGGTGAAAGTAATCTGTCTGAATTCTTCCAGAACTCGGTGCACGGCTAAGTGCATGGTGGCTTTTGTTTCTCTTCTAAAGGCGAGCATAAATTCTTCTCCGCCCCAGCGCCCGCGCAGGTCGTCTACTCTAAAGCGGCGAGAGAGCAGTTGTCCAAGCCCGGCCAGCACTTTATCACCGGCAAGGTGTCCGTATGTGTCATTCACTTTTTTGAAATGATCCACATCGAGCAGGCAGATAGCAAATGTAGTCTTTAGTCTTTGGGCCTCAGCAAGAATGGCACCAAGTTGCTCTGAGAATGCCCGGCGCAGCAAGAGTCCTGTGGTTGTATCTTTATCTGAGCGGTCTTTGAGCATGCGCGAGCGGTCAAGTCGCACCTTGACGCGGGTGAGCAATTCTTCGTTGACCACTGGTTTAGGTAGATAGTCATCGCCCCCAGAGCGAAAGGCTTCCAGGCGTGCTTCTACGCCTGTCTGTCCAGTCAGGAAGATAATGGGTAGATCTTGCCAGCGGGGAATTTGTCTGAGCATGCGGCAGACTTCAAAGCCTGTGACTCCCGGCATCATTACGTCTAAAAGCAAGAGTTCGGGTGGGTACTCCTGCATGGTGTCGAGAATTTTGGAGGGATCATTGAGGATGCGCACAATCATGCCTTCATTGCGCAGCACCAAGGCGACTGTATTGCAAAAGAATTCGTCGTCGTCGCAAATCAGAATGCGGGGGCGGCCCCCCTGTCTAATATTGACCAGGTGTTGTACGGCCTTTTCCAGGGCATCTGAGGCAATCGGCTTATCTAGATAAAGTGAAGCCCCAGCATGGGCTGCTTCCACCATGTTCTTAACCAGCGCCTGACCAGAGACGAAAGCCAGCGGTAGGTTTTCATAACCCGGCAACTCTCTCAATTGACGCGCCAATCCAAAGCATTGCTCAGGCTTTTCCGGCAAAACGTTAATCAGGGCAGCATCAAGAGGATAGACTACAGCTTGTTCCAGAGCCTCTTTCAGCCCGGCTGCCCGCACTATCTCAACCAGTCTTTGCTTGCCCAGTTCAGAAACTATATCTAAAAATCCCCGGTCTTCATCCACAACCAAGATGCGGGTCATGGCCGGATTATGCACAGCTTGTTGAGGCTTTATACCAGAGCTGGCTACTGCCTCATTGATTTCCTGGCACTCCGAATCACCTGCTTCTTTTACTTCCAAAAGTTTTCTATCAACTTCCGACCAAATGATCAGCTGTTCGTCTTTTGGTTTGCTGCTCACTTCCGCTGCCGCATCTTCGATATAAGCCATCAACTCCGAAACTTTTCTGAAGCCTAATGACCCGCCAGTGCCCTTGATTTTGTGAGCCAGTCCGCGAACTTCTTGGGTAAGTTCGGCATTGCTCGGATCGTTTTTGGCTTTTTGAATTGCTTCAGCCAGTTCCATAATTCTATTGGGCAAAACTCTGGCATACTTGGTTACCAGCGCCAGAAACATAGTCTCAAAGTCTTTCATCTTCTGGGCTGCTGCTTCCGATTTATCGTCGTCCAGGGTGCGATCTACCTGGGCTCCGAAAATATAGGGAATGAGCGGTTTGTGGACTGAAAGTGAGACTGAGTGATCGGCTGTGAGCTTGTTTTTCAGCCCTTCCATGTAATTTGCCGAAGAGCCTACCAAAACTAGTTTGGCAGTCATTCCCGCCCGGCGTTTTTCTAAAAGCCAGGGCAGTTCGCCCCCTTCACTAAGTGGGCTGCCGACAATTACCATATCGGCTGTTTTGATTTTTTCGTCTGCTTCTTTTAGATTGCTGCACGGCAGAGCCTTGTGCCCTCGTCCTTCCAAAACTGAAGCGACCAGTTTCAAGAAGTGCTGGTCACTGTCGATAAGTACGATTTGCTTTCCCATCTATCCGCCTGCATTTCTAAAGGACGATTTATAGTGGCAGATCAGTCCTGAGTTTACGGGGATTCTGCCAGCCCATCTCATCCAAAGCTTCATCAAAACCAACTCTCATGCGCTCGCAATAATTGAGCGCCATGATTACCTGTTCAATCTTCATCAGACCTTCTCTGATCAAGGGCAAGCTCATAAGAGCTGCATCAATTGTCTTTCTGTGCACTTTGCCTGCTGCTTCCAAAATTTGCACAACATCACCGCCGTGCTTTTTGCGCACATTCAAGGCTGTGGTCAGATCGTTTTCAGTGAGAATCTGAGCCTTTTGCAAGAGATCAAAAGCTCCTTTCAAGTCTTTCTGACCCCCTGATTGGGCTGGTGCAGAACTAGAACTGCTCGAACTAGAGCTTGAACTCGAGCTGCCACTGGAGGAACTTACTGCTTGCTTGGTTGCTTGCGCCAGTCCGGCTGGTTTTTCTAGGTCGCCCTTGGTTAAGTATTGATCGATACTGCCGCCCATGGCGTGCAGGCGCTTCAAAACATCAGGCGCCTTTTCCGGTGTCAGCTTTTCGTCTCTGACCAATTCCTGCAATTTGAGAGCGGCTTCCAAAGTCGGTTCAGAGATTAGGCCAGCCTCTCTAAGGAGTGTGCCCAGCAAAACATTGGCTCGCTTATCGATTAGATGATAATCGAGGGGAATTTTTGGCTCTTGCAGACCACTCGACATAGGTGAGGCCACCGGAGTCGAGACTGGAGTATACATAGATTGTTGCGGGTACATGGGTTGGGGCATCGGTTGCGGCATTTGCTGAGGCATTTGCTGAGGCATCGGTGCCATTGGCTGAGCTGGATATGGCGGATACTGGGACGGATAACCCCCCATCATTTCTGGCGGATACATGCCCTGCTGCATCGGCTGTGGATAGCCCTGAGGATATTGACCTTGCGGATACTGAACCGGGTAGCCTGGATGGGGCGGCATCGGTTGACCCATCGGCGGCTGCATAGGCTGAGGCACCGGCTGAGGCATAGCTGGGGCCGGTTGAGCCGGGGTCAGGTTTGTATGAGAAGCTGTTGGGTTTAGTCCACCCAAGCCGCCGCCGAGTCCGCCGCCGAGTCCACCGCCAAGACCACCACCCAGTCCGCCGCCGAGACCGCCAAGACCGCCGCCTAAACTTGGAGCAGCCGCTGGTGCAGCCGGGCTGTTGAACTTGTCTATGTCCAATACTTTAGGAGCTTCCGGCTGCTTCACTTTAAGTTCTTCCGGTATTTCAGAGGCGCCACTGCCCGCCGACATCGAGAGAATGTCGTACATAAACTCTAGATCTTGGGCGGCGAAAGGTTGAGTCCAAACTACTTTCGAGGTCCCCTCCGACTCTTCGTAAAGAGTCCAGACCGGGTCCTTCAGAGTTTCGTCCCATTGCACCGTAATGACAAAGCTCTTGCGGTCATTCTGGATCCAGGGCATCTCAATCAGCGTGCCCCTTTTCGACTGCGCTTCTTCCAGCAAGACACGCACTTTAGACATAGAGGGACATGAAGATTCCACCGGCAATCTAAGCCGACGTGGTCCCCCTGCCGGATTTTCACCTGCTCCTGAGCCCGATCCCTGTCTGTTCGGCGGTAGTCTGTTCATCTCTGCCTCTCTGTGGTTCCTTTTTAGATCTTATTCCACCCTATTCACCAGTTTATAAACGTCAGGACCTGGTTGGCAGTTTGAAATTTACAGGAAGACCTTGCCAACAGCTTAAATAGTCTGTCTGTCTGTGTTTCGTAGACATGGCAAAACTTGTGGGTGTAAAGACAAGGCTGCTTTCGAACATGAAGGCCAGTGTGTTTCCCTGGTAAACGGGGCCTAAGTCGCAAGTGGAGGCTTTGTTAAAAGTGTCTCGGTCAGGGCCGTGGGCGGTCATACAGTTGTGAAGCGATGCTCCGCCGGGGACGAAACCTTGTTCTTTTGCGTCGTAAACACCGTGAATCAGACCCATATATTCGCTCATTACATTGCGATGGTAATAGGGTGGTCTGAAAGTTTTCTCGGCCACCATCCAGCGAGGCGGGAAGATGACAAAATCGATATTGGCGGTGCCGGGAATCTCTGAAGGTGAGGTGAGGACCGTAAATATTGAAGGATCCGGGTGGTCGTAGCTGACGGTGTTTATGACATTGAAAAGCGAAAGATCGTACTTGTAGGGAAAGTAGTTGCCGTGCCAGGCCACCACATCGAGTGGATTATGTTTTAGCTCGGCTTCAAAAAGATTACCGCTGAATTTATTGATCAGACGGAAATCGCCTTCCTGGTTTGCATAAGAAGCACAAGGTGCTAGAAAATCGCGAGGATTAGCCAGCCCGTTTGCGCCTATTGGTCCGAGCCCGGGCAGACGGAACGGAGCGCCATAGTTCTCCAAGATATAGCCTCTGGCCGGTCCATTCTCAAGTCTGACCTGCATCTTTATGCCGCGGGGCAGAACGGCGATTTCACCGGGCGCCAGATCCATTGCACCAAATTCGGTATCAATGACGAGGCTGTTTTTTTCAGGGACGACCAGAAAGTCTCCGTCTGAATTGTAGAAGAAACTGTCTTCCATAGACTTATTGGCGGTATAGATATGAATGGCGGCGCCGCGACAAGAGCCGTGATCGCCATTGCCGGCTATGGTCTTGAGAGATTCAATAAAGTCTTCTTTTCTCTCTGAAAAGTCGATGGCATCCCAACGCAATTGTTCGGGGGTAGCCTCCGCTTCTAAAAAGGGGCGATGTCTCAATAGTCCATTATCGATACGTTTGAAGCCGCCGTGCAAAACAGAGGGTCTGATGCGATAGAGCCAGCTTCTTAGATTCTCGTGACGGGGCATGACGAAAGAAGAGCCGCTCAGCTGCTCGGCATAAAGCCCGTAGTTCACCGCCTGCGGTGAATTTTGTCCCTGGGGTAGGGCTCCTTCCAGGGCTTCGCTCACCATATGATTGCCAAAGCCGCTCAGATATTTATGCTTGCTTTGCACTTTGCAGTTGGTCATTGTTTTCCTCTACTTCTTCATGAAGATGGCACGGGCGTGAGCATCCATTTTGTTGGCTTCTGCCTCTCTGCCGGCGGCTCTAAGCATCTTGGCATAGTTTTCGTAAATGCCAATTAGGTCGGCATGCAAGGGTCCGACTGCCTTCTGTTTTACTTCCAGCGCTCTCTTGTAGTGGGTTTCGGCCTCGGCATACTTGCCTTGCATGCGCAGGCAGTTGGCAAGATTATTGAGACTTATCGGCAGTTTGGGGTCTTTAGCATCCATTTTTTCAGCTTCGGCAATAGCCAGTCTGAAATGGGCTTCGGCGTCGGCTGGCTTACCCTGGTTCATGGAGTTTTGACCCATGAGGTTGTATCTTTCCCACATTTTCAAGACCTCTTTTCAATACGAACCAAGCGGCTCGTAAAAGTGTTTTCATGACTCCAGTGTTAGTTTGGCTACATAGTTTAGATCACTTGGTTGAGGTTAGGGTTACCATAAAATGCAAAAGAAGAAATAGGCGATAAATATCGCAGCTAGTGGGGTTGTAAAGTGCTCAAAGAAAGCCAAATCAAAAATCTATGGCTAGGTCTCACGGTTCTTACCATGATTGGTATTTATCCACCATGGAAGGAGTACGGAGCCGTGGAAAGTCCCCTTGGTTTCGCTTCTATTTTTTCTCCGCCGTCACTATCGCGTGAGGCCATGAGCCGAGGCGTCACCAGAGTCGATATCGATTTTTCCAGACTTTCAGTGGAGTTATTTTTGGGCTTGGCGACGGCAGCCGTTTTGGTTGTATCTGCCGGCTCTAAGGATGCTAGAGGCGGGCGGGAAACCAAGTCTGTCGCTAGTGCGCCCACCAGCCTTAATGCTAATGCCGGTGCTACTGCTGGTTCAGGAGCAGCCTCGGCGGGCATTTCTGAGAAAGCTAAAGCAGTACCAGCCAATATGGTCCTTGTGGACTTGCCTGAGGGTGAAAGCTTGGGCGAGATTTTGGTGGAGTCGGCAGACGACCCTGACTACTGGGAACCGCTATGTCAAGCTAGAGGGCAGGTTTTGCTGCCTCGGGGCCGGAAGTTTCAATTGGAGCTAGCTAAGGACAGACGAGTCGATACCAGTCTCTTGAAGCGGTTTCCCACCGGTTATCTCTTTTCAATAGATGGTTCGGATGCTAAGTTGACCGATGATGACGCGGAAAAATTAGCTATGGTGCAAGGTTTGAAAGAACTAGATCTTTCCGGCACGCCAATTTCTTCTAAGGCTGTTGAAAAACTAAGAAGTCTGAAGAGTCTTGAGAAACTCTGGTTGGACAATACTTTAATAGATGATGCCAGTGTCCCCTTCTTGATTTCACTGGGCGAACTGAAGAAGCTTTCGTTGCAAGGCACAAGCTTGAACGACCTTTCAAAAGAGTCGCTCAAAAAAGATTTGCCCACCGAAATTGAGCTGGTTGTTTAGTTTAGGCTAGATTAGATCAGATTAGCTTAGTCTAGGCTAGATAATTTGGTCGGTCTTCTAGCGGTGAACCAGCTCTTTTGCTCTTTCAGCTGCTTTGACCACCGCCTTAATCAGGGTCACCCTCAGTTTGCCTTCTTCCAATTCCATCAAGCCGTCGATTGTGCAACCGGCCGGCGTGGTTACCGTGTCTTTCAGAAGAGCCGGGTGGGCTTTCGATTCCAAAACCATACGGGCCGCGCCATACATTGTCTGGGCGGCAAGCAAGGTCGAGGTCTCTCTTGGTATTCCGAGCTTGACTCCGGCTTCAGCCAGAGATTCGATAACGACGTAAAGATAGGCTGGTCCGCTGGCCGAAAGAGCGGTAACGGCATCCATAAGGTGCTCTTCGACAAAGACTGTCTCGCCGACGCATTTAAAGATAGCTTCTGCCATGTCGAGATCGTTTTGAGAACTGTGCGCGCCGCCGCATAGTCCGGTCATACCGGCTCTCATCACCGAAGGTGTGTTGGGCATGGCCCTGACCACGGCAACTTTGCCTTTTAAGCGCTCTTGCACAAAGGCAGTCGAAACAGAGGCGGCAACCGAAATGACAAGTTGTTTTTCGGTGATGGTCTCGGCTAGTTCTTTGAGAACCTTATCCATATTCTGCGGCTTCACAGCCAAAATGATGATGTCTTTGTCTTTGACGCAAGCTTTGTTATCAAGGGTAATCTCAATGGCTAGTTTTTCTTTGGCTCGCTTAATCGAAGTCTCTCTTGCCACCGTGCCGCAGATGTCCTCGTTTTGCAGGACACCATTTTTGAGAAGTCCAGAAATTAGTGCTTCTCCCAGCTTCCCGGTTCCGATAACGGCCAGTTTTTTGCCCTTAAGCATGCTTGTCATTGTCCTTTGAATTTTGGCTCTTTTTAGGTAGGGTTATTATCACCCTTGAATGGGAAGGTAAATTAAAAGATAATCTCTTAATTCGGTTTTCTACTTTACTTCTGATGTACAAACCCAAAAAGTATCTTCGGCTCGATAAGCTCGCCAGAACGCCCAGGCTTTCCGATGTTCGAAATCTTTTGAACGAGGCAAAAAAAGCCAAATCGTGCACTGTGGAGTTGCCATGGCGCAGTGAGAATCTTGGCCTGCCTTTTTCTTTGACAGTTAGAGCCGATGTCGGTACAACAGAACCGATTTGGACCCTATATGAAGGCGAAGGCGCTACATCTAGAGTGATGTGGAGCACCGGCTTTGATGACGTTGAACTCTTGTATGACGTACTGACTCTTTCACTTCCTAGTGATGGTCCCAATATCTTTGCCCCGGCTGAACAGCCAAAAACTGCAGGCGGTCAACGTGGTCGCAGTGTTCTTGATCGCGGTCAAGGCGAATCATCTACACAAAGCGAAGCTAGCAGTGGACCTTCCATCGATAGAAGCTATGATGCCAGCGCCGGCTCCTCTTATGAAAACGCCCTGATGAAGCCGGAAGATAATGATTTCTCCGGCTATTACAAGAAGAAAGGTGAGGCGAAATATCCTAATCACTTAATGACTGAAGCGAATTCGTTGCCTGAGGCCGCCAATGCTTCCATTGAAACTGCTTCAACTGCCTCTAGTTCAAGTGTCTCCAGTTCTGGTGTCTCTAATTCAGGCAAGACTCCTGCAGAGCAAGCACCGACTCTTCAGCAAAACTCGGCTCCTGCTCCTTCTAACCCTGTGGCGCCGCCGTCTTCTGCGCCCCTAAATCCTAATCCCAATCCCAATCCCAATCCCAATCCAAACATTGGTTATCCTCCCTACCCATACGGTTATTATCCTTATGGTTATCCCCCCGGTCAGGTTCCGCCAGCTGGATATCCGGGTTATCCCTACGGCTACACGCCTTCGCCTTATCCATATGGGGTTCCTGGAGTCGGTCCTGGTGCGGTGCCTGGTGTTGGTCCCAACGGAGTGCCGGGTGTAGGTCCCGGTGTAGTCGGTGGCAATGCCGGAGAAGTTCATGGTGGCTCGCCTGCTTCTGGTCCCGGTGCTGCTTATGGTGCGATACCCGTGGCTCCCGTTCCCCAAGATCCGCTGACGGCAGCTTCCACCGTGCCAATCAGCCCTGGCTTACCCGTAGCTGATCCTTATGCTCAGCAGTTTGCACCACAGGTGGTGGTATCCAATCCTGATCTGGTCAGGAAGCGACCCAATGTCATGCTAGGTACTTTTCTTGTAGATGCGGGGCTAGTACCCAAGGCTACTATTGAAGCAGCTTTACAGGTGCAGAATTTGGTCAGTCAAGGCACTCTTTCTGCTATCAAGGCAGCCGAGGCCGTGCGCCGTGCCCATATCAGAGGCTCTGCTCTTGAGGCCGATGCCGCCGATTTGAAGCTCAACCCCGGAGAATCTGTGGTCAAGGTGAAGCCGCAGATAGGGCAAGTTCTGGTTATGGCAGGTATCATTTCGGCACCGCAGCTGAAGACGGCGCTGTCTCTGCAAGAGCAGTTGCGTTCTGGCGCGCTCAACATGGATGAAGCTCTGCAAAAGTTAGCAGAGACAATGATTTCAGGCAATTCTTATCGAACCCCGTCTGCGGATGGACCGGTTAAGGAAGCTCTTTCATTGCTTTGTCAGTCGGGACTTTTGAGTCAGTCAGATTGGCAAGCGGCCGAAAGTAAGGGTGGCGATATCGCTTCTAGTTTGGTGGCATCGGGTAAGCTTGATCAGCTGACCATGAAAGCCGCCCTCGACTGTGCCAAGTTGTTGGCTGGCGGCAAGCTTCGCCTGGAGCAGGCTGTGCCTTCTTTGCATTATTGTCAGAGAATGAGGGTGCCTCTGAGTGAGGCTTTGGACGAACTCGGTTTTGCAAATAAGTAATGGGCGAAGAGTCTGTCAAAACACAAACTTCAGTGTCTCTTGAACAGGCTGAGCGTTTGCCCCTGACGGCTCGCGACGAGCCGGCGAAAGAGGGGCGGTCTCTAGTGTTTTTGGGCGCAGGGCGAGCGGCTCTAGCTGTTTTCGGCAGACTCAAACAAACCGATGCTTTGCGTATCAATAAATTTTATGCCACCACGCGCAGTGCAGAGCGAGCCCTCCATCTGCAGGGCTTAGGCATAGAGCCGATTATCTGCTCCGCCTCCTCTGAGCTAAGTATTTCCGCCTCCCTGCGCAGTCGTTTGCAAGCGGCTTGTCGCCAGTCTTATGTATTGGTTTCCTTTCCTCCAGACGGCCTCTCCGATAAGCTCTATCGTGATCTTCTGCAAGAGATTCCTCTGGCTGGTTTGATCTATATTTCCTCTACCGGTGTGTATGGCAAACAGCAAGGCATAATCGATGAACACACTGAAGTAGATAAGGCGGAAGAGAGTGCTCGCCTTCGTCTGGAGGCTGAAGAGATCTGGCGTTCTCTCGATGCACTGACGCTGCGGGCGCCTGGGCTTTATGATTTTGAGTACGGTTTGCATCTGCGTTTGCTTTCCGGTCAGTATCGTCTGCCCGGAGACGGTAAAAACTATGTTTCTCGAATTCATTTGAAAGACCTGGCCAAGATTATTGAGGCGGGCTTTTTGCGTGGTCGCGCCGGCAGTACTTATGTGGTCGGTGATCTTAAACCTGAAACCCATCTGAATGTGGTGAGCTTTCTTTGTGAAAAGCTGGGGTTAAACATGCCTGATTCGGTGCCTTTGGGGTCTGTGCATCACACCCTGCGGGGCAATCGACAAGTGAACGGGCGCAAGGTTCTGGAAGACCTGAAAGTAAGCTTGGATTTTCCAACCTATATCGAAGGCTATAGAGATTGCTTAAATCGTTATACCGGGTCTTCTAGCTGAGTCTAGTTTATTCTTCGTTTGCGGCAGTGAAAGGGAAAGCTGAATTTGGTATTGCCCACGGTGACTCTCACTTCTACATCTTCGTCGCGGGGGTAGAGATAAAACAATTCACCGGTGCGTGATTCAAGCGGCTCCATATTGATCGGAACCAGACCCATTTGTCTGATACCCTCCGAGCGAATGAGACCGCCTTCTTTCGTGCCTTCTTCTTGTTCGTCGTCATAAAAAACATTCTCGCGGCTGGGCAAAATTGAAACCCGGGTTGGCACCACATGTGATACCCCGGGCCATTCACCCCAGACACCGAAGACATTGGGACCGCGGAAAAGATCATGACCGCTCGGCGGGACTAGTCCGCGAAAATTTCTAGTTTTTTGGATATTGGCAAGCCAGGGGCGATTTTGAGTGAGATCCCACATGTTTCGCTCTCTTCTGATGCGATCTATCAGTCTATGATCTACTTGCGGGATCTCTTCATAAGTCTTCACCTGCCCGGTGGCGGCATCTCTCTTTACTTTATAAAAATGAACTTGCCCTAGACCAAGAATATGTCTATGTTCATCCACATTGGTTACACAGATCAAAAGTCCGGCCAACTCCCAAAGATCAATGACAGTAGTGGCGACCCTTATATTGTTTACTTGGATGTATCTTAGTGGAAAGTCTTGGTCGATGATTTCATGGGAATGGGGCGCCCCGGCTTCCCAGACATAGTCTACCTGCCCGGCTAGTTCGGTGGTCTTTTGTGGGTGGCTCGCTTCATCTTTGATTTTGGCTGCTTTGTCGAAGATTTGTGCCGCTTGTTTGCGCAAGCCGATATTCCTAAAGAACTGGGCTTCCTCTCTGAGCACATCAGCAAGGTCGAGCCCTTTATAGCCGGGTGATTTTTCCATCAGGTCTACGGCGTCCCGGAAATACTCTCGAGCTTCTTCAGATAGACCGCGACGGGCAAGCACTTTCGCCATTCTGGCCTTGGCTTTGCCTAGTTCGTTCGAGGGCGGCAGGGTGCCTGATTTACTGGCGCTTTTCTTGATTGAAGCGAGAGCCGCCCTGATATGGCGATCGGCATTATCCAGCTTGCCGAGGCGCAGCTCGGCTTCGGCTAGTTCAGATTGAATGATGCCGGTGGTGAGCGAGCTGGCTTCTTCGCTTTTGCCTAGTGAGCGTTCCAGCTTGCTCAGCACATTTAATGCTCTTTCATTCTGTTGCAGGGCAAGGTCAAGCTGTGCCTTAGCCAGTTCGATATCTTGGAGATGGCTGCGGTCGTGGCTTCTATACAACTCTTTCAAGCTCATGTTCAGAAACTGCGCGGCTGTCTCGTAGCGGCGTTCTCTCAGTGCCTTTTCGCCCTGAATAAAGAGCTTCTTGCTGTAGGCTCCTTCTCTCGAGGTCGTATTGGTAGTGGTTGCTTGTGGTTCAACCAGGGAGTCGTTCTTCAGCGTCTCCAGCTCTACTTCTTCTTTGATCTCTCCTTGAATGGATGGAGCCGACTGCAGGCTGGGGGCTTGACTGTCAGTATCGCTTGGCTGTGCTTGTGCCGGTGCGGCGGTGCCTACTTGAAAAAGAGCCAAGCAGCAGACCAGGAAAGAAAGGTCCAATATGGGCTGCTTTTTTAGTTTTGCTTGAAAGATGGGCATTTTGCCTGCTTATTTGGCCGAACCAGTTTATTATCTTAGACTCTACTTAAGAGGCTCCTATTTTATAGGGTCAGCTTGTCTTAAATTGTGTACTTAATTTATGTACTGCTTTAATGGTAAACCACTTCGGTGAATAGTCATGGTTAATAAACTACTGGCCATCTTGGCTATTATCTGTGTTTCCTTTGCCCTCCCAAGCTCTCAAGCTTTGGCAAAGAAACGCAGCGCCGCCTCTAAAAAAACTCAATCCAAGACCGCGCCTCCTAAAGCTTCCATAGCTAAAGCGCCGGCTGGTCTCCGCAGCACAAGTCAGTCAGCCATACCGCAGACGGGCAGTGCTAAAGACCCTGAAGTGGAACGTTTGCTGCGCTATGGAGCGGAAAGCCATCGCCGGGGAGAGTTGACTTTGGCCGAGGAGATTTTTCGCCAGGTTCTGAGTAAAGACCCCCGCAACAGTGACGCTTATTTTAACTTGGGTGCGCTGGCAGAGGGGCGGGGCGACTATGTTGCAGCCCTTGGGCACTACAGCGCCGCTTCACTCTTTAACCCCGGCGACTCTCAGATTGCCGAAGCGAGAGCGGCGATGGAAAGCGCCATTCGAAGCAATGGACCAAATTCTCCTCTGCAGATTAGAACTGCCGGACCGGTCCCTGCACCGGCATATTCAAGGCAAATGCAAGCTCCTGCCTCTGGCGCTGATGTGGTATTACTCGACTCTCAATTAGTCCAACCTGCTCTTCCTGCCCAAACAGATCTTGGGGTGGCGCAGGCTGGTAAAGTCTTCCAGTTGCGCTCCAATCAGGACGCGCTCTTGCCTCCAGTTTTAGGTGTCAGTCCCAGTCAAACTGTTGCTCCACAGATTCCAATTCAACCGGCGGCTCCAATCAGCATGCCTCAGTCGAAAAGCAATCGAGCCGCTCGTGCTGTCCTTGGCACCGCTCTCAATATTGGCGCTTCCTACGCTTTGCGCGGTACCGGTTTGCACTGTCCTGTCTGTCGTCTTGTGCGTTTGGGATTTTGAGTCGGGCAAAATGTCTAGATTACTTTTACTGCTCTGTCTGCTTTTGTCCAGTGCTAGCCCCACTGTATTGGCAGAAGAGTCGCTGGAAGCGACTCAAAAAGCTTCTAGAGAACCTTCTAGAGAACCTTCTTGTTGTGCTGAGCAGCGCAGTCTGCTCAAGGCTGAAGTCCCCGATGACAGTCCGGTGCTAAGCTTTTTTATTTGGCGCCGACAATTTGCAAGACCAGTTTTTTGTTCGGTGATTCTCTGTAATTCGTCTTGTCGAGACTTTGAAGACGGCTGCTTTTTAGATAGCTTCAAGGTTTTGCCGACCAAGAAAGCTGGTTGTTGTCAAAGCCCGGATAAAAGCCGATGTGCAAGCCAGTACACGAGCCAGTACACAAGCCCGGGGACAAGCGCGATGAGTCTTATGAGTGACTGAAATAAAGACCTAGACTATTTTAGAGAACTCAACAAAAGCCTCGCCTCAAGCGAGGCTCTTGTTGCATTTACTCTCGGCATAGTGACTAAGCTTCTGATGGGGCGCTGGCTTTTTGTTTCATATGGCCGCCTTTGCCGCCTCTTTTGCCTTGATGTTTTCCTCGTCCTGCAAAATCACGTGCCTCTCCTAGTTTTCTTAGGGTGGCTCTTTGTTCAGGGTTGAGATTTTCATTGGTTTCAATGCGGTAGGCCAGGCGGGCGGAGGCGATATCGCCGATGATGGCATTGATTTTAGTCTGCTCTTTGAGAATCGCCTCTTTATCTATTGTTTCGCGGGTGAGTAGATCATTTATTGAGCGTTTATGCTCTTTTAGCTCGGCAATCTTTGGTTCCATCTCGCTTTTGAATTTATTTTTGATTGAGAGCATTTTTTCTTTCTGGTCTTCACTCAGGTTGAGTTTGGCTTTTCTTCCATGAACTTTTGGGGTTTCAACTTTGACTTGATCGCTGTTTTCGGCATAGGCTGAGTTAGCTGAAGTACTTATGGCAGAACCTAAGGTGGTCAAACTAAGGGCGATGGCTAGGGCGGGTAAGGGAAACTTGATTTTCATGATTTTGCTCCTTTGAAAGCGCTGTAAAGCAGAGCCGCCAAACCACTATCTGTAAAGTGGTTCACCGGTTCGCTGCATTGTTCTCACAATATGTAAGACGTAATTTCGGAACAAAAAGTTCAAACCGGAAAATTAAATTTCCGGTTTGAAGAGCAGGTTTAATTTTTGACCTAGACTATTTCGGCATCGACCACATCGTTGTTATTGGATGAAGCGCCACCGGCTGCGGCTCCTACCGGTTCACGGTCGGCGCTCGCCGATGCCGACGAGGCCGAAGCCGAGGCGGCTTGTGCTTCACTTTGCATACTACGCAGGTGGGCAGCCAGATCGTCCAATGCTTGCTTGAGGGTTTCATAAGCGAGGTCATCTTTGATCTTTTGTCTTAGTTCAGAGATGAGTAGCTCAGCTCTCGCTTTGGCGGCACTGCTTGTGATACTGCCAAACTCTTGCAGATGTCTTTCTACCGAGTAGATAAGGGCATCGGCTTCGTTGCGCAGGTCTGCCTTGGCTTTTTTCTTCTGGTCTTCTTGACCGTTTGCTTCGGCATCTCTAATCATGCGCTCAATATCTTCCTTGGTCAGGTTGGTCGAGGCAGTGATTGTAATCTTTTGCTCTTTGCCTGTGTTTTGTTCTCTGGCTGTGACCGAGAGAATACCGTTTGCATCGATGTCGAAAGAAACTTCAATTTTGGGCAAGCCTCTTGGCGCTGGTGGAATGCCGTCCAACAAGAAGGTGCCTAATAGTTTGTTGTCTCTGGCAATCGGTCTTTCGCCCTGGAAGACCATTACATCGACATTGGGTTGATTGTCTTCTGCTGTAGAGAAGATCTGTGACTTGTGGGTGGGGATGGTGGTGTTCTTCTCCACCAATTTTGTAAAGACACCGCCCATGGTCTCGATGCCCAGCGAAAGTGGTGTGACGTCAAGCAAGACAATCTCGCTTACTTCACCAGCCAACACACCGGCTTGTACTGCCGCACCCACCGCCACGACTTCGTCAGGGTTGACGCTCTGGTTTGGCTCTTTACCACCGGTCAGGTTTTTGACCATTTCTTTGACGGCTGGAATGCGCGTCGAACCGCCCACCAAGACAACTTCATCTATCTTGGAATAGTTCAATTTGGCATCGGCCAGGGCTTGTTCCACCGGCTTGCGTAGCTTCTCGACCAGGTCTCTGGTGAGCTCATTGAACTTGGCTCTAGTCAGTTTCATGTCGAGGTGTTTGGGACCGGTTTCGTTGGCGGTGATGAAGGGCAGCGAGACTGTGGTCTCGTTGACGGAAGAAAGCTCGATTTTGGCTTTCTCGGCAGCTTCGGTCAGTCTTTGCAAAGCCTGGGGATCTTTGGTCAGATCTACACCTTCGCTTTGCTTGAATTCTTGGGCAAACCACTGCACCAGCTTGTGGTCAAAGTCGTCACCGCCAAGGTGGGTATCACCAGCGGTTGATTTCACTTCAAAGAGACCGTCGCCTACTTCTAGAATAGATACGTCGAAAGTACCACCGCCCAAGTCGAAGACCAAGATGGTTTCGTTCTTTTTCTTCTCCAAGCCATAGGCAAGGGCTGCTGCAGTCGGTTCGTTGATGATGCGCAGCACTTCCAGACCGGCAATGGCGCCGGCGTTTTTAGTGGCTTGTCTTTGCGAGTCGTTAAAATAGGCAGGAACGGTTATGACAGCCGAGGTGACCTTCTCTCCGAGATATTTTTCAGCATCTTCCTTGAGTTTGCGCAAGATCATCGCTGAGATTTCTTCAGGGCTATAGTCTTTTCCGCCCATCGGAACTTTGCAGCCGCCTTCGGGGCTCTCCTTTACCTTATATGAAACAATTTTCTTCTCACCTTCCACTTCCTGGAAGTGTCTTCCCATAAATCTTTTAATCGAGTAGACAGTGTTCTGCGGATTGATTACGGCTTGACGTCTGGCTAACTGTCCCACCAGCCTCTCACCCGACTTGGATACTGCAACTACGGAGGGGGTAGTGCGGGCTCCTTCAGCATTGGCAATCACTGTCGGCTGACCGCCTTCCATCACGGCTACCACCGAGTTGGTTGTACCAAGGTCAATACCTACAGCTTTTCCGCCGGTTTTTCCTGTTCCTTTAGACATATATGATCTTCCTCTGAACTTATTAACCTGGTAAATTTCATCTCGTCTCTCGCCGCAAGCGAGATTCCTAAGTTCAATCTATAAAAACGAAGCGGCTCTACGGCGAAACTGTAGCTTTCTTTAATCATCTTTGTGTTTAAAATGATAGTTCGTTTTTATAGCAAGCCTGTAGGGGGCCGTTTTGGGTAGCCTTATTAGAAAGTCGCTTATTTCTCTTTTCGTCGCGCTGACTTTGTCTTCGGCACTGCCGCTAGCCTCTGCCTTTGCCGCCTCCGAGACCAGACCGCCCACTATTCTTGAGGCGCCGGACCTGACTACCGCCCTCAGGATAGTTCCTGGTTTGACCGTGACTGTGCATACCTTTGAGGGCCTCGATAGCCACTGGAAAGAGGTTGGAGACTATGATTTTGTCGCCAGGGTGGCCGAATGTGAAGCAAAAGGTAAGGGCTTTATATATGACTGGGAGATAGGCCCACCGGCTAATGCCAGTGGTTCTCGCAAAGTGGACCATAGAGATGTTCTCTTCTCGCATAAAGTTTCTCTCTTTTATCCCAAGCACGAAGTCTGCACCCTGGCTGGCTATACCAATGTGCTTAGAGTTTCTGATGCACTTTACAAAGATCTCAAAGAGGGTAAAACCACACCCTTTGCCATCGATGGTCCCGAATCGCTTATTGTTAATCATGCCGAAGTTTTGCAGATTCCTCGCTCAATTAGAGCGGAAGGCTCTGAAAATGTGCGCATAAAAATAGAAGGTCAGTTTCGAGAATTGCGCGCAATCAAGGCAGTTTGCGATAACGGCTGGACCTATTGGATCTTGGACAATCCGCATATGCCCATGATCATTCAGGGCAATGCCCCCTTTCGTTGGGTTGTCTCCCTAGGTAATGTCAATGGCGATTTGAGCGATGCCAATCGTGAGGCTAAAGATATATACGACCATCTAAAACGTGATGGTATAGCCACCAGTTATCTAATTCTTTTTGATTTTGACAAAGATACTTTGAGACCGCAAAGCAAAGAGATACTCTTGTCTCTAAGCAAATATCTCAAACAAGACAAAGGTCTAAGGCTCAAGGTGGAAGGTCATACCTGCACTATTGGCGGCTATCAATACAATATGGATCTTTCAAGGCGGAGGGCTCGTTCGGTCAAGCGCTATCTAGTCGAGAACTGTTCTATTGATGATAATCGCCTGCAATCTGTGGGTTATGGTTTCACCAAGCCGGAAAAATCAAATGCCAGCGAACAAGGTCGGGCTCGCAATCGTCGAGTCGTTTTTCGCGAAATAAAATAAAAGCCTCAGATATGAAAGAGCCAAGCCTTTTCGAAGGCTTTCGCCCTTGAGTCTTCAGGTTTGATTAGCACTACTGTTTCAGGCATTTGCGGCATTTTGAAATAAAAGGCAGTGGCATAGTTTGGTGCTTCCTGTACCAGGTGTTGATAATGCCAGTCGTTTTTGCGCTTGTGATTAAAGCCTATGCCGCTGGCACAAAAGGACGCCATAATTTTCAAATCTTGGCTTGCGGTTAAATATTCGGCTTGCCAGGCCCCGAGAAAAAGATCTTCACCGGCAAGGCTGTCTATTGTGTATTGGTTGAACTTGGCGGCAAAGGCAGCAAGAGCTTGGCTTAGAGGCTCTGCCATCTGGTCCGGCAAATCTTGGGGCTGCGGTGATTGAGGTAAAAGCTGGCAAAAGGCAAAACGAATCGGTGTCAGTGCCGGTTCACTTCCTCCAGGCTTTCTTTCCTCGGGCTGGCGCAGACTAAGTGAAATATTGAAAGACTGGCGGTCCTTTAGGGTTGGACCTTCAGTGTCGCGGCAACGGTTTTGCCCGACAAAAAACATGAGCAGCCCTTGCTCCGGTAGCCAATCTATAGACAGACCGTGCTCTTTGCCGCAATTAGTAAGCGCCTGCAAATCAAGCTGGGCTAAAAAACGCATGGGCTTGCCTTCTCTATCTACAGGCACTCTAAAATCAGCATTGGCTTGCGCTACGGCACCACTACCAAAGAAAGAGTGCCCGCCATTTCCGGCAAGCTCAGTTTTATTACTTAGTAAAAGCAAACTTGGTCTGATTTTTTCTCGCAGGCTTGCCGCCGCCTTGCGTCCTTCCTCTTTGAAAGGTGCTATCAGTCTGTTGAGTTCTTCTTTTAGCGAAGCTATGCCGGTTTCTGGGTTGGTTTCTGGGGTCAAGTCGGCGCCTTTATTTAATGCCCTTCTAATCTGATAACATTTAGCTGAAAGCTCATATTGGTAAGCTGAAGGCTAGGTTAATCATGGCAAATTATTTCAATCTTTTGAAGAGCTGCGCCGGTTTTACTCTCTCTATTTCTTTAGTTGCAGGCGCCAACTGCGCTTTTGCCCAAGATAAAGCTAAAGATGCTGAGATAAAGACCTATACAGGCTATCTGCTCGATCGCGCCTGTGCCGCCGAGCTAAAGCAAACAGGCAAAGACCCCCTGGCCAATCTCAAGGGGCATACCAAACATTGCAGTCTCGAACCCGCTTGCTCGGAAGCCGGCTATACGTTATACAGCGAAGGCAAGTGGCTGGATTTAGACGCTGCCGGTAGCGAGAAAGCCAGGAAAGCCTTTGGTCTGACAAAGAAGGCGGCAGGGCACAAGTTTAAAATAAGCGGTATCTTTAAGAGAAATGAGTTGAGAGTGAAAGAAATTACGGAGGTAAATTAGGTGCAAAGATTACTAGCGGCGCCATTTGTCAGGGCAGGGCGTATTGCTCTCTCTGTTTTCTTTGCTTTCTCTGCTTTCTCTGCTTTAGCTCTCTTTGCACCACCTATGGTGGCGGGTCCTGCCGCTCGGGCTGCCGAGCGCCTCAATCTCACTACGTCGGCTTTTGCTGCTAATGCGCCTATACCAGCTCGTTTTACCGCCGATGGTCAAGATGTTTCACCCGAGCTAAGATGGAGCGCTGTACCAAAAGGCACGGTCAGTATCGCTGTTTCTTGCGAAGATCCTGATGCCCCAGTTGGCACTTGGTGGCATTGGATGCTTTATGATTTGGCTCCTTCCACTCAAGCATTGAAAGAGGGCGTGGAAAAGTCGTATAAGACCGCCAGTTTTTTGCAGGGCAAAAATGACTTTGATAAAGCCGGCTATAACGGACCCTCGCCGCCGGCAGGCAAACCCCACCGATATTACTTTAGAGTTTATGCCCTCGACAGCCGTCTGCCTCTTAGCGCCGGCGCCGATAAAGAGCAGTTCAAGAAAGCCATCGCCGGTCACATCCTGGCTTTCGGCGAGCTTATGGGTACCTATCAGCGCAAGTAAAGCTATTGCTTTTCTCTTGCTATCCAGCCTGCTATATCGCCTTGGTTGAGAGCCAGTGCCATTACTTCGGGAAACTGATCTGGTGTGCAGGCAAAAGCAGGCGCATCGATTTGCGCCATAAAAGCAGCAAGATCTGGGTTGAAAGCCGGTGCCCCGTCGTCATTTAAAGCGAGCAGGGCGATGAGGTTTACGCCCATGCCTTTCAGACGCAAGAGTTTTTTCTTTAGCTGCGTTTGATTACCCCCTTCGAAAAGATCGCTAATCAAGACCAAAATAGTTTCGTTAGGTCTTGTGATGAGAGTCTCGACATAGCCGACGGCGCTATTGATGTCGGTGCCGCCGCCAAGCTGGGTGCCAAAGATAATGTCGACAGGGTCGCTCAATTTATCTGAAAGATCGACCACGGCAGTGTCAAAGACGACAAGTTTGGTGTTGAGGGCGCTGATTGAGGCCAGCACTGCTGCATAAATGCTGGCATAGACCACAGATGTAGCCATCGAACCGCTCTGGTCGACCAGCATAATGATGTCTTTCAGGCTAGATCTTTTACGACTGAAACCCACTCTTCGCTCAGGAATGACTGTTTTGAACTGGGGCTGATAGTGCTTGAGATTAAGCCTGATTGTGCGATTCCAATCCATCTCAGAATGTCTCGGGCGATTATTTCTTTTCGCCTTGTTGAGGGCACCGGCAACCGCCTGTCTCATCGGATTAGACAGCCGTCGACTAAGTTCGTCTGTAACCTTTTTCACTACCAGGCGAGCCGTGCTCTTACTCTTGGTCGGCAAAGTCGAAGACAAAGCAGCAAGAGTGGCTACTAAATTTATGTCGGGAGTGAGGGTGGAAAGTAACTCCGGCTCGGTGAGCATGCTTTTTAGGTTGAGTTTTTCCATGGCATCTTTTTGCATAACCGAGACCACGGTGGTGGGAAAATATTTGCGAATATCACCCAGCCACCTGGCCACCCTTGGGCTAGATGCTCCCAAACCAGCCGACCTTTCTGCTTTTTTGCTTCTTTCATCGTCGTCGTAGAGCAGAGACAAGGCGTTGTCCATATTCAGGTCATCAGCAGATAAACCGAATTCTTCAGCACCATGAGCACCGCTTTCACTGCCGGCACCGAGGGCGAGGCGCCAGCGTCTAATTCTTTCTTTCTCGTCTTTACGTTCTTTCTCGTCTTTATGCTCTTTCTCGACTTGATTTTGTTTGTCGTCGCTCATGCTTGCACCTCATCAGTCTGCCGATCGGCTAGATTTGCCCCCAAAAGACTGAGCACCTTATCTAGTACCGGCAAGAGCAAAAGATCGTTATCGCTCGCTGCTTCTTCCTCTTTGGCTTGCCAATTTGTTTGACTGAGGGCACGCTCTTGAATATTTCGTTTTTCGGCGATGCTGTAAGGTCCCATCACTTTTCGCAATAGAGGCAAGAGCTCTTGAAACTGTTCAGTCTCTAGACTTTGCAGCCAACTGTCCACCACTTGAAAGAAAGTATGGTCATGGATGAGCACTTGGGCATTGTCGGTGAGAAATCCTTCTAGCCACATACCGCTATAGGCATGGCTTGATGCTTTTGAAAGACTAAACTGCATTATTGTACGAGCCTCTTCTTCATTGAGTCGGCGGGCATCAAACAATAATTTAGTGGTTTTGCCGCTGATAAGTGGGTGAATAGAAGGCTTCCGAGCTAATCTGCCCAGTAAAGTATAGAGTTCGCCTATATATCTATCTTCTTCGTAAATTCTCAGAGCTTCTTCGCAGTCACTAATCAGTCGCATCATAGAGCGGGCGGCATCGTCATCAAGGCTGACCAGTGCTGCTTCTAGGTTGATAATTACCTTTTCGGCCAGATGCCCGACCAGACTTTTCACCAGTTCGGCGTCAATTTCTCTGACATTGCCATAGCGAGAAATGCTCACCAGAACAGGCAAGGCGCTCATCAGCTCGGAAACATCCAGGCTGGCATTCGAGCGCTCGCTGGCTAGGCGCATCGAGCCCTTTATAGACTCTTCGAGATTGGCTTCCAGTGCTTGCCCAAGCAGCACTACTAAAATTTTGAAAGAAGTACATTTTGTCGCTGCATCCATGAGTTTGTTCGAAGAGGCTTCGATGAGAGTCTTGCCCCATATTGAAGCTTCAATTAGAGCCAGGCTCATTTCTGGTCTCCACTCAAGTTTCCAGTTTTCGTGGAAGGTGCTCGTTTTGATGCGGTTCTTTTGCTTCTCTCCCCAAGCTACGTTCAATATATTCAGCCTATTAAGAAAGTAGCTGCGTTCTAAGTCTAGGGGTTTGCGCAAGTCAAGCTCTAGCGTCTTGCTCAGTGCTTCTTGCTTTATTCTAAGTTTTTGGCTTTGACGCAAGGTGTCATTTGTCAGCGGTGTGCCTGGTATGTCAGGCGGCACCTGCCCGAGTTTTTCACCAATAAGCAACTTGTTTTGGATCAAACTTAGAGGTAAAGGGTTGCCGCCAAGCAGGCAAGCAAGTATGGCCTCGTTTATTTCAGAAAGCCCGGGATGCGGCAGTTCTCTTAGAGAAGTGAGGGCTTCCGTCAGGCGCACGGCGTCAATAACCTGGGCTGATGAAGCGTCTAGATCTTCCGCGCGCAAAAAGCTGGCAGCCTTGACCAGCCAGGGCAAGGTGGGGTCGCCTTCGGTAGAAAAGATATGTTCGTACCAGCCGGGCGCTGTTATGCCCGCCCCATAGCCGCTGGCAAAAGAGAGTCTGCCATTTGTCCAGGGAATCCAGGTGGTTTCCAGTTTTTGTTTGGGTAGCCCCTTGAGGGCGGCAGCGTCTATTTTGGCTTGTCCTTTACCTTCGATTATTTCATCAGTAAGGGCGGGGGCGTGCCAGGCACCGCATACGATGGCGAGTTTTTTAAAGCCCTCTTTTTTTGCTTGCCTTATATTTTGCCTCATTGCTATTTCACGCAAAGGTTCAATTAGGTTGTCTTCTTCGTCTTCGTAGTCTAATTTCTTTTGGTTGAGATCGCCATTTTCTTTGCTCTCAAGCTCTTGCGCGCGCAAGGCTTTCATCGCCTCAAGAAGTGCCGAAAATATGCCGCAGGCATTGCCTTCTTTCTGTTTTCTTTGTTCAATCAACTGTTCCCAAAAGACTTCAGAGTCTTCATAACCGGCGGCTCTAGCCAGGGTGCCGATTGGATCTCTATGTATCGGAGGTGTTTTATCTTTGCTGTCGTCCAGCTTGGTTAAGCTTTCGTCCTCGTTATCTGTCTCGCTTTCAGCATCTGGCAAAATGTCTGAAACTTCTGGAGCTTCTAGATTCTCTCGATTTTCTGCGTTCGGGTCGCTATTTAGCTCAGTTTGGCTGAGCGCTGCTATTTTCTCTTCTTTCAGTTGTTTAGAAAGGGCCAGCCAATTGCTTTGCGCTAGATCGATAAAGCGGCAGGGCAAGCCTTTTTCGTTGGCATAGAGCATAGCTCGCCATTCAGGCGAAAATTCGGCAAAGGGATAGTAACAAGCTTGTCTGGCATCATCGCCGGCATAGGCGAGTAATGCCACCGGTGGTATCAGTTCACTGCCTGGCGCAACATATTTGATAAGCGGGTTGGCCTCGGGCGGTCCCTCTATCAATACTATGTCGGGCTCAAATTCTCTCAGAGCCTTTTCCAAGCTGGCTGCCGAGCCAGGTCCGTGGTGCCTGATACCGAATATCATTAGAGCAAGTGCCTTATGGAGCGATAAAAGTCTTTCCAGTCATCACGCTCTTTTACAACTGTTTCTAGATACTCTTTCAAGACCAGGCTGTCTTGCACCGGGTCTTTGACCACGGCTCCCACTATACCCGCCGCCAGGTCTTCTGCTTTTAGGGCGCCGTCGCCGAAATGACCACTGAGAGCCAGTCCGTTATTCATCACCGAAATTGCTTCAGCGGTGCTCATCGAGCCTGAAGGCGAGCGTAATTTTGTTTTGCCGTCCAGGGTGGCGCCACTTCTAAGCTCTCTGAAAATCTGCACAACCCTGGTGATTTCTTCTATGGCGGGCTTTTCTGCCGGTAGCTCCAGGGCTTTACCCATGGCTTCGGTGCGTCTGGTAACAATATCGATTTCTTCCTCTATGGTGGCGGGCACCGGCAGAATCACCGTGTTGAAGCGGCGCTTGAGGGCGCTGGAAAGATCGTTCACACCTTTGTCGCGGTCGTTGGCGGTGGCAATGACGTTAAAGCCCTTGACCGCCTGAATCTCGGTGCCAAGCTCGGGCACAGGCAAAGTCTTTTCAGACAAAATTGTAATAAGAGTATCCTGCACGTCAGCTGGTATGCGGGTTAACTCTTCTATGCGGGCGGTCTTGCCTGCCTTCATCGCTTCCATCATGGGGCTTGGCACAAGCGCCTGCATCGATGGTCCCTCAGCCAAAAGTCTGGCATAGTTCCAACCGTAGCGCACTGACTCTTCCGAGGTGCCGGCTGTGCCCTGAATGAGCAAGGTGGAGTCGCCGCTGATGGCCGCTGCCAGGTGTTCAGCAACCCAGGTCTTGGCTGTGCCCGGCAGCCCCAACAGCAGGAGGGCCCGGTCAGTGGTGAGAGTGGCCACAGCAATTTCGATCGTGCGTCTGTTGCCTATGTATTTGGGGCTTATCTCAAAGCCGTTCTCAAGTTTGCCGCCCATCAAATAAGTCATCACCGCCCACGGTGACATTTTCCAGCGCGGTGGTCTTTGCTTCTTATCTACGCTGCTTAGCGCATCCAGTTCTTCTTTGTACTGGTTCTCGGCATGTTCTCTCAGTAATTGGGCGTCCATTCTTTCCTCTTTATTTGAATGCTTCCTGCAGTTCTTTCCTTAAAGCTATTATTTCCGCCATCTGACTAACCGATTGCGCAAAGTAATCTTTGTCTATAGCCGCTGCATGCAGGGCTGGAACCAATTCTGCCGTGTCGGGGTGCATGCGCGCGGCGAATTGTTTTGCGTTCATCGTAAACTCATAACCAAGGGCAGGCACCTTCTCAGACAATTCCTTGATGATAAATTGAGCGATGGTTCTAGAAAAATCCTTGCTCCAGTCATCATCGTGATGAATGAGATAGTTCCACATATCTAGGCGCGGTGCCGCATTACCGCCGCTACCGCTCCATCTAGGCAGACGCGACAAGACAAGTTTTTCGGTCTTTTCTTGGCTGAGCGATTTTAGAAAATTGATACCATGACTTGATTCTCTAAGATTGTCGGCATTGCTTTCAAGCAAACAATCAGTCAAATAACTGACAATTTGGTCTCGCTCTTGGGTCTTTTCGGGGCTTTTGCGATAATCTGCCAAGCATTGAAAGAGACCATATAAAAGTGGTTCTCGCCACTCGCTGGCATTTATATGCTGCACAAGAGTTTCCGGCTCACAGAAAGTCTTAAAAATGAGCGGGTCGGCAAGTGCCAGCATATTCAGCACGATGCGTGCTTTTGTACCTAAAGTTCCCATGGTGTTTTGTTTGACGACCAGGTCTTCATAGTCGACGATATCTTTCTCGATATCGTTCAAATCAAGCTCAAATTTCTCCCCAAATTTGATGCGCTGCCTGAGAATAGAAACTAGTTTTTGGCTATAAGACGAGCTATACAGCCGGCAGAGCAAAAGCCCGGCTAGTTCTCGCACTTCTTTGCGCTTGTCGGCAAGGGCTTTGTTTTGTAAAAAGATTTGGTCTGCCTGGCAGAGGCTTTTTTCCAGCACAAGCAAGATTGAGACCCTTGACTCTAGAGTCTCTTTGACAAAACATTTTTCAATAAGAGATTCGGCCTGGGTAAAATCAAGCTTTCTCAATCTCAAAAGGGCGTCGGTTCTCTCTTTGGCTGTGCCTTCTTGAAAGAGCGCCGTCAGCTCTTCTATGCTCTCGGTGGCCAGAGCTTCATTTTCAAGGAGCTTGTGCCAATCTTGATTTTGGCTCAAGAGAAAGCGAAGGCGCTCGCCGCCGCAAGCTTTCAACTTTGCCACCAAAGATGGTTTGTCTCTAAAGAGTTCAAGCAGATGAGGTAATCTCTGTCTGCTTACGACATAGTTATGCTCGGCGCAGAGGCTGAGCCAATCGCCGATAAGCTTTTGCCCAACATTAGATGTGTCGGTAAGCAATTGATTTAAGACCGAAAGGGCTCGTGGCGGCGCTTCCGCTCTGTCATCTTCTTTTGCCGCCGATAAACTTACTTGCTTGAGTTCTTGATTGAGAGCATCTGATATCGGGGCTTTCAGCTTTAGCGCCAGAGAAGCTAGAGCGAGCCTAGCCAGCATCAGATCTTCGGTCGACTGCCAGAGACCTTTGTTTTGTTCTTCTTCCAAAAAAGCCAATTTCTTAAGCAATAGACCACTGCCGGCAGGCAGGCTGTGGCTCTGGCGCGTGCCGAGAATGCAGCTGGTTTTAAGAGCTTGCCAGGTTTCCTGCACCGATTTCTTATCTTGAATGCCGTTCATAGACTGGTTTTCTTTGCCTCCAGTCGCAAGATTTCACCCTTATGAGCGGCTAAAATTGGCACGGCTGTCTGTCCGTCAAAATCTGCCAGTAAGTCAATCTCGCCACCACCGCTAAAGGCAACAAGCGGCCAAAGGTCGAGCGCGCCGGTCTTTATGGGCAGGTGATTGTCTTCTTTATCTCTAAGCCACCAGTTATGGTTAAGATGGAAAACTCTGCAGCGCGAGAAAATTATGGGACGGCTGTCTATAAAGGGATTCTCGCTAAGCAAACGGCTAAGAAAATGTCTTGCGCTCTCTACTGTTTCGCCTTTTAATTGCCAGTCGAAATGAAAGTCTTCCAGCCTGGAACCAATGTCTTTGATAAGGGCTCTGAGCGGAGTGGAAGACTTGAAGTAAACCAGACAGGCTTGATAAAAGCTGCCCGGAACCATTACCCGAGCAAAAGGGCTGATACCATGGGCGAAGTCTAAGACAAGAGCTAGGTTGCCGCTTTCTATATGATAAAAATAGCTGCGCTGAACCCGCAGTCGGTCTTCCAGCGTCACTGTCTGACCGAGTAGGCAGAAAAGCCCATCAAGGCGATTTTCTTCATTTTTTAGCAATTCTTCTTGCGACTGGTTAAAGCCTATTGCACCATAGATGTCTTGCTTGAGCAATTCAGGCACCGTATTGCTTTTGGATTGTTCAAAGGCTTTGCATATAAGAAAGAGTTGCCCGAGCCCAGCAAGCATATTGCCTTGCCAGTCACCGCCAGCAGTGGCAGATAGATCAATGACTCTATTAGCCAGACCCGGCGCCTGGGCATCAATTAATCTTGCTGCTCTCTCTTGAAAGTAGCTTATCGGCTTGTTTTGAATTTGGGCGGTACCCTGCCTAAGCACATCTTTCATGAAGGTGACAAGTTCATCGATGCCGCTTTCAACGTTGTCAATGCGGCCTTGCTTTCTCTTCTCTTTTGAAGCTTCTTGCTTTTGCAGTTCTTCTTCGCTTTTCGGTTTCTCTTCTTTTTCCTTCTTCTTGACTGCTCTTTCGCCTCGGGCGGCCAGCCATTCACTCACCCAGTCAGGCGGCTCGCCCACATTGAATAGTTCATCTGCCTTTATGGCGATTAGCAGCAAGGCGAGCCCATGTTTACAGGGAAACTTGCGGCTTGGACAAGAACATTTGAAGGCTGGACCGCCTAGATCGATTCTGGTCTGGTAAGGCTTGCTGCCGCTGCCTTGACATTCACCCCAGAGGCAGTTTTCGGCCGCACCAAGGTTTTGCCATTTGCGGCTGTTTGCCAGGTCGCTGCCGTTCTTGGCAGAAGCGGCATCCGGTGCCATGGCAAGCACTGCTTCGGTTGTATAGAGGTCTTTGGCCCGGCTCATACAAAGAATTATAGAAGCGCCGGTTCAATACTTAGTGCTTGATATCAATCAATCTTGATGACGTTACGGTGGAAGCGGCTGACAATGTTTGGATCTGGGCAGAGCCTTACTTTGCCGTCGTTTTTCTCTTCGTAGGGCAAGAGATTGAGGACATACCTGATACTCTCCAGCCTCGCCCGCAGTTTATTGTTGGCTTTCACCAAAATCCAGGGGCTATAAGAGGTGTGAGTCTTGCTGAACATCTCTTCTTTGTAGTGGGTGTAGAGTTCCCATTTGTCTTGGGCGGTTTGGTCAATTGGGCTCAGCTTCCATTGTTTAAGCGGGTTGACTTTTCTCGATTCAAAGCGCTTTTCCTGTTCTTCTTTTGAAATAGAGAACCAGAATTTGATTAAGGTGATGCCGTCTTCGTAGAGCATGTGCTCAAACTCGGGAACCTGCTGAATAAAGCGGTTGTATTCGGTTTTGGTGCAAAAGCCGTTTACCGGTTCGACCACGGCACGGTTATACCAGGAGCGGTCAAAGAAGACTATTTCGCCCGGATTGGGCAATTGCACCGTATAGCGTTGAAAGTACCACTGCCCTTTTTCGGCTTCGGTGGGCTTAGGCAAGGCTACTACTCGCATCGCTCGTGGATTGAGGTGTTCGGTAAATCTTCTAATTGTGCCGCCCTTACCGGCAGCGTCTCTGCCCTCGAATATGACAACCACGCGCTTGTTGTTGTTTTGCACCCAGCGCTGCAGTTTGACCAGTTCTATTTGCAGCTTGATCAGCTCTTCTTCGTACTTGATTTCTTCCAGTACATCACGCACCCTGATGTCTTTGGCTTTGAGAAGGTGCAGCAAGCCTTTATTGGTATTAAGTCGACCTAGGTCTTCGGGGCTTAGTTGAAAAGATGCTTTCTTGATATTCTGCTTCCTGGCCTTATCTTGGTTGACCGCTGTGTCTTGCTTGGCACTTTCATTATCATCTTGCACAAAAGTAACTCCCGTTACCTCAAGGTTAGCGTTGCCGGTCTGACCATTTTTGTTTTGAGCCATGGCTACCTCTTTCATTTTCTCACCGCTTTCAACTATCCTTATGCCACAGCGAAAGACTTTATCAATCAGGGGCATTGTCATGAGAAAAAGCCGTCATTCCCAATTTTTGCAATTTGCGGCCTTATCGTCGCTGCTTTTCGCCGGTGCTCCCTCAGCTTTTGCCCAAGTCAACGAATTTAACACCGTCGTATTTGGCAACAAGATTCCCCTTTATTTAGACGACCCAACCGGCGGCATGCCGGTGCGCAACACCACCAATGATCATAGCGCAATGGTGCCTTATATTGCCGGCTCGAAGGTGTTATTGATGAGCCCCTCCGGCAAAAATTTCGTAACCGTATCTGGTGACACTGCATCGCTCTGGCGTGCCGATACCGGTTCTCAACTTTTGGCTCTGCAACATGGTTCGGCCATCACCTGGATGTCTTATGCTCGGGACGGTTCTTTTATTGTCACCGGCGGCAATAGCTGGCTTAGAGTCTGGTCGGCAACTGGCGAATTTCGCAAACAGTGCGATTTGCAAAGCCAACTGCTTAAGCTGATTGTCAGTCTAGACGGACGTTATCTCATTGCTGTCACCACCGATAGTATCCAAATTTGGTCTTCGATTGAGGGCTTGCTGCTCACCAAGATTCCTCTTTCAAATCGCATTGCTTCGCTGGTCATCAGCCCTGATTCTTCACAGATTGCCGTCTTGGACGGCAGCAATTGCGCCTTGTGGAGAATTTCAGACGGTCAGATGATTGGCACCATCGCCCATGAGTATCCAATTAGAGCTTGTATGTACAGCCCCGACGGCTCTACATTGTTGGTTGCCACCGAACAGTGGACATATCTTTGGGACCCGAGAAAGTTCAAGAAAATAGCCGATGTTCAGTATGGCGGCGGCTATCGGTAAACTTGAGACCTAGGAAGTTCTCTTAGCTAGGTAACTTAGTTTTCTTCGTCGTAGAGATAGACGTCGAACCAAATTGGCAGATGATTGTTCGCCAGTCGACGCATAATTTCAGGGGTAAGAGCTGGCGTAGTGTTCCAAGAAGTGGCATGCCAGCCGACCACGACATCGACGATAAAGCCTTGTTCTTGCAGGCGCTTCAAGACCGACGCCGAGCCGGTAAGTTGGTCTAGAAGCCAATCTAGGTGGGCAATAGCGTTATTGCTTTTCACTTTCTGTCGGCTGCTCAAAAGCCAGCCGCCCGATGGTGCCTTCTTCCCCGGTCTTTTAGTCCAGCCATAGGCATCGTCGCCCTTTGTCCAAGACATGGTCGGTTTGACCTGCATCAGGCGGGTGATCTCTTCTGGATTGAGTTCCGGATGATAAATGCGTAAAGTGGCTCTAACCCTCTCAGGGTTTGTGTCTATAGCATTTTCGTGGTCTGAAACCTGTGTGGTCAAGATTAGCTCCTGCGAGGCTGAAACTGCACAATCTAAGGCAGTCTCATACTAGCAGATGTGCTTTCGGATTGCCTGCAAAGGGTATAAGGTGGCAGGTGTTTCTGGAGGTCTGGGCTGGTCTTTGAGCTCTAGGCCTAAGGGCCGGTTGTATTATGCTTTTGGTTCTAAAGCTGATCCGCTGGTGCCGATAGGTGAAAAGAGTCGGCAGGCTACTCACAATCAGTTGAATACTGCTTTCTTAGATATCGGTGAATCTCATTGCCTAGAACTCTGTCGGCATCTACTTGGTTCTCGTGTTAGAAGTCTTGGGTACCGGAATTACAGTTTTGAAATCTCTGAGAAGAACTAGAAGATGCTCAAAACTATTACCTAAATCAAGAGCACATGCAGTTTTTGTACTTTTGCAAATATCGGGCAAACTAGCCATATCGCAGTCTGGGCAGCGAATATTCACGTGTTCTTTGTCAAGTTTTACATGGTAGCCCATAGAAAGCAGAGATTGGACCTCACAAGACAAAACTCCGTAGCGGTAATTGTTTTTTGCCTTACGTCCAAGTTTTACTTTCAGAATTGATTGATAGCTACTTACTTTATCTGAGCGCCAAACGGAAATTCCATTCTCGATGTAGATGCCTTGTTTTTGACGTCTCTTAAGATCCGCTGGAACTGGCTCTTCAGTTTCTCTGGGTCTGCGGGCAATGACTCGGTATAGCTTCATCGCTAATTCCAAATTTATGCAGCAGGATCTAGCTCGAATTTTCGAGCTAAAGCAATCCTTAAACTTAAGGTCTGCTCCGTGGGGCTTTTTGCTCGATTCCAGCCGCTCAAGGGAACTAATTGAGACTCTACATTCTTCTTGTTGCTGTAAATGATTTTAGCAGACACAGTATCATCAGACGGCTCGTAAAACAAAACTACGTCTAGACGGGAACTTTCTCCCTTGCGCCAAATCAAACTAACAAATCCGTCTTCAGAAATGTGGAAACCAGGGCGTTTTAACTTCTTATGGTCTGCCAGCAGATTGGCAACAAAGAACTTCGTAGCTTCAATCAGAAATTCATTCGGCGTGGTAATTTCTTCGTCTTCGAGCGCAAGGCTTTGAAGGTTATTGATCGATTCATCAAATTCCCGCCAGAATCTAGACACTTCAGCATTAGTCTGTTTCACTTGTTTTTCCTGCAAGAGATACCGGTCCAGTTATACCTGTTTGTATAATACATATACACTACTTGGTTAGTAAAGCAAGTGAGTCTGGCAACCTGGCAGCCTAGGTGCGCAGAATAACGGTTGTTCATTCTCTAACCTTGTCATAATTTCAAAAGAAACTGAAGGATTTCCGCCTCCGTGTGTTGCAAAATTGCTCGGTCCTTCAACGATGGCCACTCTGGTTCGACATTAGACCGGTTGGATAGACAGCGCCACCGCCGAGTATAACGACAACCGAAGGCAAACAGTTAGCAGATACTTCAATATTCAGGTTGCAGCGTGAGAGAAAGTAGCACATCAAGCAAAAAGCAGGAAACGCTAGTTCCGAAAAGATGAACTAGCGAGTTTCTCGATATCTACTAAAAGAAAATGGGGCAGACGAGGGGACTCGAACCCCCGCATACCGGAACCACAATCCGGGGCCTTAACCACTTGGCGACGCCTGCCATAATGCGAGATCTAGATACTATCATTTCTTTTGCCTGGCTGGGGCAAGGTTTAGCCAGGTCCAATATTTTGTAACCTTAAGTAATGCCCAGCGGGTTGAAGAAAAAGGGTAAAACCCTGGCCACTATTCCGCCAATGGCGAAAGCTGCCAGCCAGGAACCAATCCAGATGGTGAAGGCGATTTTAGGACCGCGCTCTTTAATCATCACGCCCACTGTGGCAATGCAGGGCACGAAAAGCGTAATGACAATCATCGCCGTAACTGCCTGTACAGCCGTTAGCGGAATATCGGAAATGCCGAAAGAGGCAAAGTCGCGGCGCACTATACCTAATATAAATGTGGTGGGAATGCGCGGATCGGCCGGCAAATTCAGCCAAGACACTACGAGCGGGCTAAGCAGATTCATAAAGAGCTGCAACAAACCCGACATCTCAGCCAGGCTGACCACAAAGCCAGCCAGAAAAAACATCGGGATGGCATCGAGCAAGAAATTCCAGCTTTTCTTCCAGGTTTTTTTGAGCACATTATTGAGACGAGGCAGTCTCATGGGCGGCAAATCAATAAGCAAGCCGCTTGAGCGCCCGGGCAAAATCGCGTTCAGCATTAGGCCGGTCAAGGCTAAGATGCCAAAGACCAAGGTGAGATAAACAGCCCAGGCGGCTGCTCCTCCGGCTCTGGCTAAGGTGCCCGAGACCACTCCAAGCTGTGCTGAGCAAGGTATAGCCACCCCCAGTAAAGCTGTGGCGATGATTTTTTCTCTGCGGCTGGTCAAAAGTCGGGTGGTGATAGTGGCCATGGTGACACAGCCGAGACCAAGTATGAGTGGAATAATTGCTCGTCCATTCAAACCAATTTTGTTCATTAGTCTGTCGACTAGTACTGCCAGTCTGGGCAGATAGCCAGAATCTTCCATTAGCGAAAGTCCTAGATAAAAGCCAATCACCAGGGGCATGAGCAGTCCGAGCAGATAGGTGACAGTTAGTGTGGCTAAGCCGTAGTCACCGACTATGGTATTACCGATGGCGGCAAGCCAGTTGTGGTGGTGCCAAAAATCAAAAGCAATTTCATTGCCTGGAACTTGTCTAATAGCTTGGTCTAGTTCGGCTTGTTTAGCCGGTTCTTCTTTTGTGCCTTTGTCGAAGACCCAAGTCTTTCCCTGCGCTTCTATAGAGCAGGGAAAATAATTAGCGGCAACACGGCGCACCACTGGCTCATAGTAGACCTTCATACCTTTCTTTTCGGTCAGATCGACTAGATTGCCTGCAATCCAAACGCCTAGCATCTGATAGAAAATCAAATAGCAGACGGCAATTGAAATTATTGAGCCCCAAAGAGGGTGCAGCAAAAGTCTGCCGAGCTTGGTCGAAAGATTTTGTCCGTGCTTGTTTCGCGCTACCACTTTTTCGGCTAGCTCATTGACTTTTTTGCGCCTTTGGCTATAAATGGCTGTTTTGGCTGAGCCCGCTGCGACATCTATTGCAAATATCTGCGGTGCTCTAGCTTTCACCGCGCCGATGATGTCCTCGTCTCCTTCGGCCAAGAGCAGGGCTTCGCCTCTAGATATGGTGCCCTCATCTACAAAGGGCATGAGTGTTTTGAGTTGTTCGGCTGCACCATCTATGCACTTGCCGATTGCTGCCAGTGACAAACTGTTTTTGATTTCGTCGATGCCTAGGTTTTCTACCGCGACGCAGCTGATTACTTTTAGCCCTAGTTCTTCGCTCAATTTGTTGATATCGAGTTGCATGCCGCGGTTTTTGGCTTCATCGGTTTGGTTTATCACCAAAAGCATCGGTTTACCCAAGTCTATGAGCTGCAGGGTGAGAAAGAGGTCTCTTTCTAAGGTCAGGGCTGAAATAACGTTTATCACTATTTCTGCCTTGAGAATCATCGATGTGGCGGTGCGCTCTTCATCGTTGAAGCTCGATAAGCCATAGACACCCGGTGTGTCGGAGAGCAGATCGTTTCCTAGTTTGCCCCGGGCAATATCGATTGTGGTACCGGGATAGTTGGAAACGTCGGCGTTGGCGCCGGTGAGGGCGTTGAAAATAACTGATTTGCCTACGTTTGGATTGCCCGCCAGCACTATCTGGCGAGCAGTCTGCGGCTTATTGTCTATTTCTTGACAGGCTTGACTAGTGGCTTCACTCTCTTGTTTCGAGAGGCCTGGCTCGGGCTGGTTGCAAAGACCGGTTTGTCTTGCACCTGCTTGTATTTCGCTATCTTGAGCTGTCATTTTTGCGCTCTTTGCGGACTTTATTGAGAAATTTTATCAAGAGCTGGTCTGGCCGGGCTAGCCAATTTAGAGATCTCAACCACTCTTAACGGTTTTTCGAGCATGTGGTAACGTGTTGCACATGAAATCGATTCAATCCAAACTACAAAAGAAGTGCGGGGCCATTGCTCTAGCCTTCAGTCTTTTATCTACTCTTTTGCCTCTTCCGGCTCGATGCGAAATTGATGGTGCAGGCGCACCGCAAGTCAAAGAGATCGTGCTCGAGAACGGCTTAAAAGTGCTGCTTTTCGAAGAGCATTCTTTTCCGGTCTTTAGCTCGATGGTGTTTTATAAAGTCGGTTCGCGCAATGAGAACCTTGGCGAGACTGGGCTTTCGCACCTGGTTGAGCATTTACTCTTTCAGAAAGTAAGTGGTCTGAGAAAAGGCGAAATTGGTGCCTTGATTGCGCGCAATGGCGGCATGTTTAACGGCTTTACCAGTGATGATTTTACTGTCTTTTTTGAGACGATGGCTCCTTCTAAACTTGAACTTGCCTTGCGGCTTGAATCGGCACGTATGAAGGGTTCAGGTTTTAGCGCCGATGATGTCAGCCAAGAAATCAAAAGAATTGAGAAAGAGCTGGAGCAAGAGGCTAAAGACCAGGTCAATTTGTTGGTCAAAGAAGTACGTTCAGCCGCCTTTACTAGGCATCCCTATAAGAATCCCACCATCGGCTGGCCTTCTGATGTGCAGAAGCTTACCCTCGATGATGCCAAACGGCACTATAAGCAGTTCTATCAGCCAGGTAATGCCACCCTGGTCATTGTCGGTGATTTCGATAGCAATAAAGCCGGTGAATTGGTCAAGAAATATTTTGGCAGCCTGGCTAAAGGTGATGCACCGCCGCCGGTGAGAGTAACCGAACCACAGCAGCATGCCGAAAAACGCATCTATATGAAGTACGGTGGAGCCAGCGATGTGGTTTCTTTGGCTTATCACGTTCCCGGCTTTGCCGATGCCGACACGGCAGCTTTAGCCGTTTTAGAGAAAGTGCTTTATTCTGGTGTAGGTGGCAGGCTGCGCAGCAAGCTTATTGATGGCAAACTTTGCAGCACAGTCAGGTCGGCTTTTGAGGTCAAGCGAGATCCCAGTCTTTTTGCCGTGACCTTGCAAGGGGCTGGCGGCATTAGCGCCGGCAAGGTTTTGGAAGGTTTCGACAGCGCCATTGAACAGGTTAAGACCGGTTCTATTTCCGACAGTGAGCTTAGAAGAGCCAAGAATCATGCCGAGTTCCAGCTACTGGTCGAACGCGATGGTCCTTATCGCCTGGCTTTTCATCTGGGCTTTTTTGATGGTCTAGAAAGTTGGCAGGCTGCCTATAGTTGGCAAAATCGCATCAAAGCAGTCACAGCTCAAGATGTGCAGCGTGTGGCTAAGCGTTATTTCTCTTCTGAAAATAGAGTGGTTGGCATTCTTGCCGGTACTGCGCCAAAATCGGCGCCTAAGTCCGAACCTAAAGAGAAGGAGTCGAAAGAGAGCAAAGATTCTAAAGACGGCAAGAACTCTAAAGACAGCAAGAACTCTAAAGACAGTAAAGACTCGAAAGACAGCAAAAGCTCTAAAGAAAATAAAGATGCTAAAAATAGTAAGCAATCTGAGAAGAATAAGCAGTCCGACAAGAATAAACAAGCAAAGAAGAAAGCCAGTCTGACCGATTTGATTGGCGATCTTTGCGCATATAAAGATGATGACGGCACTGCAGTCGGTGCCCCGAGTCGTTTGCTTGCCCAAAATACAAAAGAGGTGCCCAGCACCAGTGATAATATCAAGAGAGGCAAGTTGCGCAATGGTATGAACATTGCCGTACTAGAAACCAAGGTCAGCCCGGTGGTGCAGATTGCCGGCGCGGTTAAGGCCGGTGAGGCATACGAACCAGTCGGCAAGAGAGGAGTTTCTTCTCTGCTTGCCAGCTTAATGAATGCCAGCCTAATGAATGATGCTTCATTAGGTGTGAATCGCAGCCAGGCGGTGACCAAACAAGACGAGCTTGGTCTAGCACCGGCTACCATGGTCAAGTTTGACTCTGGACCGCAGTGGATAAGCTTTCAAGCCAAATGTCTAGCGCGAGACGCCGGCAGTATTCTTTCGATTATGGCTGGGCAGTTATTGGAGCCCCAGCTAAATGAAGAGAGTTTTGAGAGTGCTAAATCGCGCGCCGTTGAGAAAGTAAAGCATCAAGAAAATACTGTTGAGCAGAGGGTGGACAGAGCACTATTGCAGGGTTTAATTGCACCCAATACAAGCTTTTACCCTATGGAACCGGTTGACAAAGCTCGCTTCATAGGAAATTTGAAGTTGGCTGATGCGAAAGAGTTTCATGCTGTCGCCGTAAAGCCAGATGCCGCCACCTTGGTATTTGTCGGGGATATTAGCCTTGACCAAGCCGTCAGCTTAGGCGAAAAGTACTTTGGCGCTTGGAGCGGTAAGAGTGCGGCTAAGAAAGTTTCGGTTCAACCTAACCCGAAGCGCTTGCTCAAGAACTCGATAATAGTTGAGAAGCGCACAGACTCTATGATTACCTTGGGTAAGTTGATTGATACCGGAGCTGGTGCTCCCGACTATCCTCTACTTTTGCTCAGTGATTGTGCTTTGACCAGCCATCCGATTTTCTCCAGATTTGCCCAAAAGATATCTGCTGAGTCGAGCTTGATGAGCAGCCTATCTCTCGAAGATCTCTCTTCTGATGTGGAAAGCTTGCCCGGCACCACCCTTTGGACTATTGAATTGCCTGTGGTGGCAAATAACTTACCGGCGGTGTTTAGAAATATAGAAGGCGAGTTGAAGCGCTTTTCTAAGCAGGGGGTTTCAGAGACTGAACTGGCCGAGGCAAAGCTCTTTATGTATGGCGGTTTGCCTGTGCGTTGGATGTCTAATAGCCATCTGGCGGCGCGCACGATTCTTGAGACTTTGGTGCTTAGCAATCAGCCCAATCCGCTTCCTGAGCTTACTGCAGGCATCAAGGCTGTCAGTCTTGAAGGCTTGAATAAGTTTATAAAGGAGAAGTTCAAACCGGAGAGAGCATCGCTGGTGGTTGCAGGCACCAAGCAAACCATTGGTCAGATTCATGGACTAAAACAAGACTGATTCCTGTTGACAGCCTGGCGGTTTATTAATGTGAGAAAAGTCGCCATGTCAAGAGGGTATTCTTCTTTACAATTAAGCAGCGTTCAGAATTTGTCGCGTTTCGGTATATTTACCGTCAATGTGACGTTTATGCATTCATGTTAGATGCTATGCATTGCTGTATGCAGCATTCCTCGCCGTGATCGCTTAAGTTAGCCATGCCATGGCGCTTTTCGCACCTTTGTAAAGGCGCCTGTAATCAGGGCTTAAGACTAGGGTGTAAACATAGGAGAGGTTGTCAATTAATTAATATGACAGCCTGAGATGCGGGCTCTTGCCTGTGTTTGCCGTCTCATCAAAAATTTTCGAATCTCTGAAATGCCAACCTGGTGAGCGTTTTGAGATGCAAGTAAGAAGTTTGACTTTCTAGTGACAATAGGGATAATATGCTGCAAGTGTTACCCCAGTGGCGTTACATAGAGATGAACACAGTGATCAAATACGACCAAGAGAAACTGGAAGTAGAAGGGTTGCCCGAATATGTGAGGGATACAGAAGCCCCCGCACGGGAATCCTACAGTTCGATATCTACACGCTCCCTTGCTGAGAGGGAAGCTCAGCGCGTCTCTGCCTCTGCTGGCAGAGAGAGGCAGTCTCAGCGTGATACCGGCGGCTTCGCCAACATTTTTTCCGATGTGCACGCTCCTCGTGCCGATGAGCTTGAGGCTCTCTGGCCGGGCGTCCACCAAGATTTCTTCCAGCAAGCTCAGAGCAAGCGCACCCCCAGCTTCTATATGATGATCGCTTTCCTTGCCGGCGCGGTCACATCAATGATAGTCATTTGGGGCTATTCAGCTGTGTCGGGCCTTGTGGCTAATGTCGGCAAACCAGCAGACAAACCGGCAGCCGTCACTGCTCCTCAGCCTGCGGCGCAGCAACCGCTCGTCCCCCAGAATATCGATCCCAGCGCCATCCTCAAGCCTGCTCATGCCACTGTAGAAGTACAGAATGGCGATACTCTGGCTGCCATTGCTGTGCGCGAGTACGGCAAGACATCGCCTAGACTGCTCGATGCAATTTGCAGAGCTAATGGTCTGAGAAATGCCAACTTCCTCAAACTAGGACAAGCCCTCAATCTGCCCGACTATACTCCTCAATCCGCTCAGCCAGCGGGTTCTGTTAGCCAGTAATAGGGCGTGGGTAACGAGGCCCCTTCCGAATCTGCATCATATGCGGCGCTAGATTCCAAGCCCTTGCTACCTCCATTAGTGGATGAGATTGTTGCTGAGTCGCGTGATTACAGCGTTCAAGATATCTTTGACATGCTTTCAAAGAAGCTGGGTGGTTATGAGAACCGCTTAAGCCAGCTTGAGCTTGCTGAAGAAATTTCGCGTTCGTTTAAAAGCGGTAAAACCGGAGTCTTCGAAGCCGGTACCGGAGTCGGCAAGAGTTTTGCCGCTATTATTCCCGCTCTATTGAGCGGCAAGACTGTGGTTGTCTCAACCGCCACCATAGCCTTGCAAGAGCAGTATATAAACAAAGACATACCGGCTTTGCAAGAGATTTTGCCGTTCAAGTTCAGTGCAGTTCTATTGAAGGGTCGCGGCAACTATTTAGGCATGCGACGCTTTCACGATCATCTCTTGGAGCAGGCGGTTGATCCTGACTTTGTCGATTGGGTGAATACTACAGAAACCGGCGATATATCAGAGTTGTCATTTCTTCCTCCTGGTGAACTCTGGATGGAAATCAACTCAGACTCAGATGATTGTTTGCGCAATCGTTGTCCCAATTTCAACAGCTGTTTCTACTTTGATGCCAAAAGAAGGGCAGAGAAAGCTGATTTGATTGTGGTCAACCATGCTCTCTTGTTGGCTGATGCCGCCTCGCATGGTGGCATTTTGCCGCCCTATCAATATCTTATAGTCGATGAAGCTCACCACCTGCCTGATGTTGCCACCGATGCCTTTAGTTTGTCGGTAAGCAATAGAGGCATCAAGCGCCTTCTGGCGCGGGCGGCAAAACGAGTTAATGCCCCGGCGCATTTGCTTGGCGATATAGAGATTGCCTCCGGACAGTTCTATTTCCATCTCTACAATATGACTCGTGTGCCGCGTTTTCGTCTTCATGAAACAGTCGAAGGTGTGCAAGAGCTTTTGGAAGCCCTCGATAAGTTGAGAGTCTGGCTAGAGAACTGTGATTTTTCGCATATTCTTGATGTCGAGATGGCTAGAGAAAAAGCCCAGCTGAAGGCGAAAAGTCTGATCACGACCATATCTGCCTACATAAAGTGTCTCAAGCTTTTGGAAGATCCTTCCCAAGATTATGTTACCTGGGTAGAGCGAACCGACCGTGCTGAAGTGAAACTAGAAGTGGTGGCGGCACCGCTCGATGCCTCGCCTTATATAGCCGACTTTGTGCTGAACAAGCCTGGACTAATCTCATCTGTCTGGATGTCGGCCACTCTGGCAACTGCCGGCGATGATCCATTCAAGTTTTTCAAAGATTCTATTGGGGCCGATAGATATGTGGTGCAGAAGCTGGTGAGCAGCCCCTTCGATTTTGAAAATCAAGCCTTGCTCTACCTGCCTAGAGATCTACCCGAGCCTAATCATCCTGATTTCGCCATGTATTCTATGAATGAAATTGAGCGCTTGATAGAGTTGTCGGAAGGGCGCGCTTTTGTGCTTTTCACCAGTCGCAATGCTCTCAATTTTGCCTATGAAGAGTTGGCTCCGCGCCTACCTTACGAAAGCCGCAGGCAAGGTGAAATGCCGAGACCCCGGTTGATTGAGTGGTTTAAGTCGACACCAAATGCAGTGTTATTTGGTACTGCTAGCTTTTGGGAAGGTGTTTCGATTGACGGCAGTCAGCTCAGCTGTGTGATCATCGATAGGATTCCTTTCCAGGTGCCCGATGACCCAGTATATGAGGCACGTTGTCAGGCTCTGGAGCAAGATCCCGATCGCTCATGGTTTACTGATTTGGCCCTGCCCTATGCCACCATGCGTCTGAAGCAAGGTGTGGGGCGTCTGATACGCACTAGTCGCGACAGAGGTATTGTCGCCATTCTCGATAACCGGCTCACCAAGAAATATTATGGGCGCCGCATCTTAGAATGTCTGCCCCCCATGAAAATCATCCGCTGTCTGCCTAGCGCTGGTTCTGGAGCAATGCAAGACTTTCTAGATCTTGGCATGGACTATCGCGGCAATTAAATTACTCACCCAGCTCGACTTCTTCGTCGTGCTCGACGGCGCTTTCCGCACTAATATCATGTCTAACTAGGCAGAGCGATATTGGGCAATGCTCGACCAGATAATGCACGATTGGGTCCTTTTTCATCATGAAAAATTGCCGACCGCCGACGCTGGTGGTGCCTACATAAAGCATATCGGCTCCTAACTCTTTGGCTGTGTCGATGATGCCTTGCGCCACTTCTCCCATTTTTACGATGCCTGAGGCTTTGATGCCTCTTGCTTTCAATTCTTCCACGCATTGATCTATCTGCATGCGCGCTTTGTCGAGAGGGCGATCGCTCGATATCAATTGAGCAACAATACCCACCTTGCCCGGGTCTGGAATGAGCCTGACAAGCACGATTTCGGCATCGGTGCTGCGCGCTTGGCTGACAGCTGTTTCGATTGTTTTTGAGCTTCTTTTAGGAGAGCTGAATGCGACTACATACTTCATAGACACCTCAGGCATGCCAAATAAATTTGAGAATGAGATAGCAGACTGATGCAAGAGTCGCCGCTACTGGTAATGTTAGCACCCAGGCTAGCAATATGAGTTTCATAGTTTTTGGGTTGAGATTCTCTTTGCCGTGTACCGGGATAGTGCCGCCGGCCACTGCCGAACTGAGAGTGTGGGTGGTGCTTATCGGTGCCCCATAGTGCGAAGCGACTAGGATAATCAAAGCTGTACTCATTGATGCGCCAAAGCCTTGCGAGTGGCTAAGTTTTTCACGACTTATCTTGGTGCCGACTGTGCGAATTACCCGCCAGCCGCCTATGACTGTTCCCAGGGCAATAGCCGAGGCGGCCGAGAACATTACCCAGAACGGGACTACTTTGGCGGTGTAGCCATATTGCGAAAAGTGCGTTGCCAGTATTAAGGCAATGATACCCATGGTCTTTTGACCATCGTTGCTGCCATGGCTGAAGCTTACTGAGGCCGAAGAGAAGATGTGCAGCAAGCGCATTATTGGGTTGTGATCAGTGGTCTTGGATAAGTCTTTCTCTTTCTCTTTGGAAAGCTTGAGCGCCAGCCAGGTGGTAAAGGCTCCAGCCGTAAAGCCAATCAAGGGCGAAATTAGCAGGGCTAGTAAGACTTCTTGCAGTTTGTGCCACTCTACACCGCCCATACCGGCGGCGGTGACACCGGCGCCAAATAGGCTGCCAATCAAACAGTGTGAGGAAGATACTGGAATACCTTTCCACCAGGTAATCAGGTTCCAGATTACAGCCGCCAAGAGTACGGCTACAACCATGGGTAGTGTCACTGTTCCTTCTGGAATGATCTTGGTAATTACTTGGGCTACGGCGGTGCCCACCAAAAGGGCTCCCAAGAAGTTGAGTACACCGCTCATAAAGATTGCCACGCCCGGCTTTAGGGCTTTTGTATAAATTACTGTGGCGACAGCATTGGCTGTGTCGTGAAAGCCGTTTACAAAATCAAAGCCAAGTGCAAGCAAGATAGCGAGCACTGCGATGACGGTTTCTATATTCATAAATTTGAGATGATACTTGACCCGATTCTATATATTTCGGTTATAGCAAAGCGCCGGTTAAGGTCGGACTAAGAGACCGACCTTCAAACACTATTATAAAGAAGACTTGCAGATATTAGACGAAACAAAGACAAGCACAAGAACTGGTCCGCCAAAATTAGCGGAAGTTTAGCTGTTGGCTTGCCTGGCTCAAGTCTAGTATGCCGGTGCAAATCCAGCTTCCATAGGCTCAAGATAACCCGGGTCGCAATAGACCCAAAGGTCACCGTTGCGCCAAGGCAGCGGATGATTGGAAAGATACCGATACACTAGAAGCTGTCTTATGATTCTACGCGCCGAGGGATTTTGCTCGCCGCGCTTATCATTAGCCAACCTGGTACGCAGCTGAATCGCTTCGCGCTTCGACCAGCAGTAAGCCGGTCCGGGATTGTTTCCTCTGGATCGACAGAGGATTGCAATTTTTCCGGAGGGCTGGGGCCAACCTAATACATAATAAGTTTCGTGATTCATCATAGATAATGATAAGTCAAATTCCTAATAAGTCTAGTGAATCAAGGTATATGCAATCGATTTCCAATATAGTGATATTCCATCCAGCCGCTATCGGTGATGCGGTGCTGGCCACCCCTGTTGCGTCTACTTTGAAATATAATTTTCCCGGTGCAAAAATATCCTATTGGTCACATCCCAGTCTGAGACCGCTTTTGCTTGGCTTGTGTCCACATATAGATGAATTCATAGATTTTGATAAAAATCTGAGTTTTTTCCAGCAGCGCAAGATCTTGACCAGTCACAAGCCTGATTTATTCGTCGATCTTTCCAATTCAAACCGAGGTCTGACGATGCCTCTCTTTACCGGTATCAAGACATTGCGGTACGAAAAGAAGGAAACCGGCAGTGCCGACCAGCAGCATGCAGTTGGTAACTTCCTTGATACGGTCATGCCAATATGTAAGGAAGTTCCCGATAAGCTCTTTCCTACAATTTTTCCTGATGCTATTGCCGAGCAATTAGTACCGCAGTTGGTGGAGACCAGTAAATTAGAAATGCGCCCCATGGTCGGTATCGTCCCTGGTGTCGGGGCCCATCGTCCCCATCGGGGCTGGATAGCCGATGGATGGATATATCTAATCAGGCATCTCTTGTCTATAGGCAGTCATCAGCCAGTCCTTATTGGTGGTAGTGATGATTTTGAACTGGCTCAGAAAATTAATGCCGAGGTCGATAATCGCTGCCTCAATTTTTGTGGTCAGCTTAAGCTGGATGAGACCGCCGCCATTTTGAAATGCTGCGATGCCGTAGTATCGGGCGATACTGGACCGGCTCATATAGCTGTATCGGTCGGAACGCCGGTGATTGGTCTATATGGACCAACCTATCCAGCCAGAAGTGGACCCTATGGTTATTTCAACTTAGTGCTCGATCAAAGTTCATCGTGTGAGTGCATTGGCGCTAAATACTGTACCTTGACCGGGTCGAGTTCTCCAGGCGAGTGCATGGGCCGAATAATGCTGCCCGAGGTAATTGAAAATCTCTCCAAGATTCTCAATCTCTCTAATGCCCAAGGTTCAATCCATGAACTCAATCCGCCGGGCGTCTTCTTTGAACCAGAGATACTGGCTTCTCTCAATGCCGATAAGCAGGCCGAAGAGCAGGCTAAACAGAACGTCGAAACTACCGGCGAAGATGAGAAGACAAGCTAGCTATTGCGGATTTTGAACTAGAACTAGAACTAGAACTAGAACTAGACCTAGACCGCTTGTCTGAAGTTGCCGGTTGAATTACCGAAAGCTTGCTGCAGTCTGGAATTTTCCTTGTGATTGAAATATACCTTTGTGTAGTTCTTCCAATTTTTTGTGAAATCACCAAGTGAAATTTCGCGGGCGATGCTGGTTGGAATTTCCATACTGACTCTATCGGCGGTGCCGTCGGCATAATGCGAAATGCGCATTGTCTGGTCTTTCTTGATGGTATAGGAAGAGATTGTTTGCCAACGGCGATTGTCGAAAACCTGCAGTTTGATTAGCACTTCATTTTCTTCAGACAGAGACTCGAATTTCATCACTCTGCAGTAATGCGATAGGGTGGTGATTTCTAGATTGCCCTGACCATAGAGCAAGTCTTGTTCATCGGTTTTGAGTGCCAGCAGGCGAGTGTATGATTGTCCAGCTTGCGGCCAAGGCTTCATAATTCTTGGGCTTTCTTGCGCCGGAGGAGCCATGTCGAAAGCTTCATCCCTTTCTTTCTCTTCTCCTGTTTCTTCTGGCTCTAGTTCCTGTGTTTGGCTTGCACTGTCATTGCTGTCTTGCCAGTTTAGAGCCGCCGTCGCCGCACTATTGCCGACATCACTGTGGGGCGTACCCCAGTCTATGACCTGGAAAGAGTTGTATTTCTCAGCAATTTTCGTTTCATCTTTCAAGTTCTTGAAACTTACTGGGATGCTGTCTGAAGGCATCGCCGGTCTGGCATAGTGGGCCAGATCGAATTTATTGCGGGCTGATTCGGTGAGGAAGTTCTTCTTATAGACTGATGCCTCTTCGGCTGTGGGCAACAAGATCTTTTGACCAGGATATATATAGGCGTAGGTGTTGAAACCATCGCATCTTACCGGTATCTCGCCGCGATTGATAGTGAAAATTAGGCGAGCGAAACGAGTATCTCCTAGTCTTTTCATGGCTAGGGAAGCCAGGCTCTCGCCTGCTTCTATTTCGTGGAATAGTCTGCCGTTTAGTGGCGGGCTAGATCGTTCATGAGTTTGCCGCATATTGGTGGTCGTCCTCGTCCAAAGCCTTTAAGAAAATCGGATGCATGCATCACGGTCGTTTCTATACCGGAGTTTGCCGTCCTGGACAGTTGCCAAGATTAAATCGGTGTTTTTTCCACCGCTTTCCTGCAAAATGGGCGAAACAGTGAAATGGTGGGCGCTTGTTCTGTTGACAACCGGTTCGGCGTTTCATATTATTATTGTTTGGCAAATTACTAGTAGATTCGGGCGATTTCTTTGCTTTATTGAGATTGAGGGGGCTTAATGGCCGGTACAAACGACAAGAGCAATGTTGGCGATACGGCTGCGCCTGCCGCCGGTCAAAACCAAGCAAACAAAATCGATACGCCTATTTTCGTCGAGCCTCCCACTGCGGCGAGAGCCAGCGATAAGGGCACCGAAGCTCCTGCCACCACGCCCGACAGCGTCAGTAAGTTCCAGGCTGATACTGCACTTTTCAGGCTGCCTCCCTCTGCTGCCGAAGGCAATAACGTCGCCAGAGCCGTCGCCTCTGATCTAAATGCCGTAGGTACAATCAGGCAGCAGACAATATCGGTGGGAGGAGACCCGGTAAGGGCCTCTGTGGTCACTAAGGGAACAAACGAGACCTATGTCACCCCAACCGGTAGTTTTGTCAAAGATGCAAACGGTGCATTTGTGCCGGCTCGTTCTCAGAACGACTCAGCGCCGCGCTCGGGAGACACGGTCTCAAAGCCGGCTGACCAGGCTGCGTCGCGACCCCTGACCTCTCTAGATGTTGCCGCACCTTCGGCTTCTTCAATAATGGCCAAGTCTTTGAGTCAGGTCAATCCCAATGAAGTGCGTATTGTCGAGCCTCGTAATGCCGCTTCTTCAGATGGTAAAGCACCTCCTTCCAGCGATACCAGATCGGTGGTTGTGGGTGCCGAGGTGAAAGCGCCACCAGTATCTGAATCAAAAGCCGCACCGGTAGTTGATGCTGGTGTCAGACCTGGTACGGTCCCTGATAATAGGGTGGTACCGACTCCTGAAATAAAGACTAACAGTGGCGCTCCGGTCCTAAACCAAGCTCAGATTGATTTGGTTCAAAGAGATCTAGCATCTCGCAATCTCGGTGAAATCCAGGCTCGCGAGGCAAGACGCGATGCTGCCATTGCTAAAGATTTGGGACTCGCTCCAGCTGAGTCGCGCACAATAAACGCCGGTGTGCAGGCGGCTATTGTTAAAGGCAATGAAAGCCTTAGGGCGGACGGTCCAAAGTCAGAAGCGAAACCTGAGTCTAGAGTAGAGCCCAGAGTAGAACCAGCAAAAACTGAACCCAGAGTAGAGCCGAGAGTAGAACCCAGAGTTGAAGGCCGACCAGATCAGCCCCCTAAGACGCCCGACGCTGTGCCTCGCTCCGCTGAACCGGTGGTGCGCCCCATTGAAGTGTCAAACCGCGGTGATAACCAGGGTGGACCTAGACCAAATGATCCTGGCTCTGGCACTAGAGGTGAAAGAGAAGGGCGAGGTGAGCGCGATGGGCGCGAACGAGAAGCTAAAGATTTTTCTGCCGGCACAAACTTGACGCCTCAGCAGATGGCGCAGAACATGCGTGCCATGGAAGCGGCTCAAACTCAAAGAGGCACAGAACTTAGACCGGACGGAAGACCTGATGGCAGACCAGACGGCAGACAAGACGGGCGAGAAAGTCGCCCTGATGGCGTCGATCCTCGCGGTTTGGAGCGTGGGCAGATGCCGAAAACCGATGCCCAACAACCGCCTAGACTGACCCCCCAAGAAGAGCAGTTTGTCGCTCGTCTGAAAGACCTTAGCCAGACTATGAAAGCGGCAGAGAAAGGTGGCGGCGACTGTCCCAATTTGATTGGAAAAGATGGGCGCTTGGACATCAAGGAGTTTTCCAACCTACTGGCCCAAAACAAGCTAGGTCTAGTGCTAGGTCCTGATGGTAAGCCCATGCTTGCCCCCGAGGGAATGAAGTCGACAGACGGGAAACTGCTTCCGCCTCTGGATGCGAAGACCCTTGCTAGCCTTGATATAAAGGCTGTGGAAGCTTTAGTTAAGAGCCAAGTAGATAGCAAGACTGCGCCTTTGGGAGAGTCTGCCAAAGGGGGCGTGGGCGAAGCCGGGTTGAAGACTGCCGCCGGCATCGGTGATCTCAAGGCTGTCGATGCTGCTGCTGCCGGAAAGGCGACAACTAGTGCCGCCGCACTTGGTTTTGAATTAAGCAGTCAACAAGGGAAAACAGCCATCACCGATAAGACTGCCGGCACTGGTGCTGATGCCCAAGCCAAGCTGGAAGGCAAAGCTGATGCACTTAAATCGGATCTAGGGAGAGCCGATTTAAGCAAAGTTGATCTAGGCAAAGCTGAGAGTGGGCAGATTAAGTCAGACATCGCCAAGCAAGATGCTAAGCCCGAGCTTCAGAAAGCTGATAAACCTGAAGCAGTGAAGGCTGAGCCTATTAAGGCTGAGAAAACCGAAACTGCCAAATTGGAAGGTAATAAAGTCGAGAAGGCTGAGAGCCGAGATGGCGTCGCCAAAGCTGAAAGTCGAATCGATCATTCCTCCCTTTCCAGTCGAGACGATTTTGCTTCGTCTCACCGTATAGATTTAGCCCAACCTGAGGACGGTGGCGATTCTTGGACTAAAGACTCTGATGCTAAGACAAAAGACGGTCAGCTGAGTGATAAAGATGAAACAATGCTTGGCCTTAAGGACAAGCTTGAGGGTAAAAAGAAAGAAAGCGAGGAAGATAAGCTAGAGGACGAGAAGCAAAATAATGCCAGGGCGGCAATGCTCGCTGCCATGATGAATCAGAAGAAGCAGCAGGAACAGGCGGAGAAGGATAGACAACTTTTGGTTGAAGACGCGAAGAAAAAAGGCGAGGACAAGCGCCGTAAGTATCTAGTCAAAGAAAAAGACACTCTTGAATCTATTGCCAAAAAACAATTGAGAGATGTGCGCTTGCACGCTTTGATCTATGAGATCAACAAACATATGCTGCCGGTTCGTACCGAGAGAGGCAAGCAGACCGTAGATCCTAGACCTGGCACTTCTATTTGGCTGCCTTCCGAGCTAGATATTCGTGAGTATCGTTCAAGGCTCTATGCCGGCGGACGCTCTAATGCAACAAGTGCACGCAGCGAACAGTCTAGTAGCAACCTTACAGTTGAAGAAGAGCTGAGTGGGCGCTTTGGCACAAACTGGGATGGAAAGTCTGAGTCAGCCGCCCATGCCAGTATGCTCGGTGCCGCCGTGGCTAAAAGCCAGGTAAGAAGAGCAAATATCGAGAAGATACTTGGTCCTATTTCAAGTCGCACAGTAGACACCGGACGCATCAGATATATAGTTCGTCTAGGTGACAGTCTCGATGGCGTCGCCGCCAAGCATCCGGCATTAAAGGATAGCTCCTTGTGGCCGCTGCTAGCTTCTTTAAACGAGATTTCTGATGACTCTGATGATGAAGGTAAGCCTCGCACTGTCTTAAAGCGCGGTATGGTTCTCAACTTGCCGACTCCCCAAGAAATCGCCGAATATCGGGAGGCGCAAAAAGAGTTCGAAGACTTACCGGAGCATCTACCGGGTGAGGAAGATTCAAGCTCACCTGAAGAGAGCATTGAGATAGAGGCTGCTCGTTTGCAAGAGGCTGCCAGGGCGGCAGCTGCAGCCTACGCAGAGCAGATGCGTCGCGAAGAGGGCGCCGCCGAGCCTGAACCAGATGAAGATGACATAGATGAAGATGACATAGATGAAGATGAGCTTGACGATGACAGCATAGAGCAAGCTCCGCATGCTCAAACTCCGCAAGCGCAGCCTCCGATTCAGCCGCTTCAATCGGTTGAAGGCTCTCAAGCCGTTGTTTCGGGTTCTCAGGGTGACTTGACCAAGCCGCTTCCAGTCTTTGGCTATAACGCTGCCGGAGTCAACTTACAAACCTTGGCCAGCCAAGATGAGACCATGCCAATACCTGCCGTTTCACCTGCTGCAAATGTTGATATGGTAGCGCCTGTAGTATCGCAGGAGCCGCAGATACCGTCGCAAATGGCACAGCCTGTGGTGGCACCAGCACCATCGCCAGTGGTGTCTAATGCGGTGCCACCCGTGATGCCTAACGCAGTGCCGCCTGCAGTGCCATCGCCGGCAGTGGTGCCGACAGCTGAAGCGCTTTCTCGCGCTTCTAATGCACCTGTGAATACAAATCCAACTACAAATGTTGGCACCTCTGTATCGGTGACCAATCAACAGGCTCCGCAAACTGCGCCTGATACGGAGCCACTACCAACCGGGCTCGAGGTCTTCAGTCGTCCCCCGGTTGTGGCTGGCGACCGTTTGATGTGGGAGGTTCGTCCTGGAGTGCGCATAGTCAAGTCTTGTATGCGCTGGGACCCTTCCATCGGTGTCTATCGGGAGCAACTTGAGATGCTGATCTCTGGTGTTTGGTACCCGGTGATCTTCTATGAAGTCTTTGCTCAGAACTCGGTAAGGCATGAATATATGCCTGGAGGAAAACGTAAGTCGGTGCGAATTGACCTGCCGCCGTCCACTGTATCTGAACTGGCTGATAATGATCTGGCTACTAAGTGGCTGCAATATTGCCGAGCCTTTCTCTCTATGCTGCAGGCTCAACCGCCCCAGAATCCACCTCCTCAGACTCAGGCGCCGCAAACTCAGCCGCCCCACTAGGTTTAATGTTAAATCTGGGCTTTCGCTTGGCTTCGGCTGCCTCCGAGGCAAAATTTGTTGTGTGGCTAACAGTATTTATGGGCTTGAAAAGCATATATTATATAGTTCTAAACCGGGAGACCGGTTGGGCCGGATAACCCGGAAAACTGGCGTCAATTTACTAGTCCGCATTCTTTAGCCAATTTTCTTTCAAGGCCGTCCGGTCAGAGCTTAGAGTGAGTAGGTCCACCTTCTCGATATTCGCCGGAGTGTCAGTTTTGGCAGACGATACAGAAAAGAAGAAAAACACCGATCAGCCCGCTGAAAAGGCAGCTGAAGCAGGTAAAGACAAAGCTTCTGCTGCCATGGCAGAGGAAGTTGTAGCCAAGCCCGGGCAAGCTCAGAATGTGCCGGCTGTTGAGAAGACGCAGGGCGTCCCGACTACCGAGAAGAAGATTTCAGACGACACACTTTTTGTTCCGCCGGTTTCGAGCGACCCCCGCTTTAAGGACATCGAATCGAAATATGGTGGTTCTTCCGCCTCTTCGAAAGTCGGCGCCCCGCCGATTTCTCTAGACAAAATCAAGCCCAGCCAAAAAGACGATGCCGAGAAAGATAAGGCGACTGTCGATGACCAAGACATGCTGGCTTGGGCTAATGCAGTTGCTTCGCCCGATTCGGCCGCCGTCTCTAAACAAGGTGATAACTCAGGCAAAGACAACTCCGCCAATAAAACTAGCGAAGCCAATAAGTCTGGCGAAGCCAATAAGTCTGGCGAAGCTAATAAGTCTGGCGATGCTAATAAATCTAGCGAAGTAGCCAAGCCTCAGAACGGTTCTTCATCAGACGGTTATTCGGTCAAAATTGGCGATACAGTCGTCCCTGGTCAGCCTCCTTCTCAAGTTGGTAAGGGCGTAGATGCCTCTGTCTCCGCCGCCAAGCCGCCTGCCCAGGTGGGCGACGGCTCCTTGCCGGTTAGCCGTCCTACTGCCGTTTCCCGCGATGGTTTGACTGTAGAAATGCCCCCAATGTCGGCTGAAGCGGCTCCTGTTTCGTCGGGGGAAGGTCTCGCCGAACTGCCTCCTCTAAGCCAGACGGGCAACGATCTCAATTTCGCTCCATCAGAGCCGGTCGGTCGTGCACCGTCTACGGGCTTTGATGGTGCAGAACAAGGTCTTAAGGTCGTTAATAACGCCGATGGTTCTTTGTCTTCAATAACATTGAATGGTGATAGTTATCGTTTTGTGCCGGCAACCAATAGCTGGCTTAAAAATGGCGAGCCGTTCAATGGTGCCAGTTATGATGCAAGCAAGGGCACTTTTACTCTCGATAATCTTGATGGCAGTCGCAATACCTACGGCAAAGACGGTAAGTCTAGCCATGCTGAAATTGCCGACGGCAAAGTTACCGCCAAGGCAGATTTTGATGCTAACGGAAACTTGACTGCTTATGTTCGCGGCGATCAGAGTTTCATCAAAGATGAAAAATCAGGAGTCTGGTCACGTTATGATGCCGCCACCGGCAAGACCGATATCTTAGCCGGCGCAAATTATGATTCAAGTTCGAAAGAGTTCACCTTTGATCTCAAAGACGGCAGCAAGGAAACTCTCAAAGCTAATGGCGACAGAGTGGTGCAAGGACCTGAGTCTACAGGTAACTTGCGTTATGAGTATTCAGCAAGCGGTGAATTGACCGGTTTTAGCAGTGATCATGTTGGTTATTTGCATAAGGTGCAAGTTGGCGATAAAGCCAGCACCTTTGTCGATGAACAAAATCTGGGCGGCTATAGCGTCAGTCAAAATGAGTTCGGTAATGTCAACATAGTCAAGCCGAACGGCGATAAGATCATGCAGACTACCAACGGCACAAGATCTGAGTCGGCAGCAGACAATAGCGCCACCCGTTGGTACGGGGCCGATAATTCATTCGTAGATCAGTCTAGTTTTTCTGATTATCTAAAGGTTGAAACCGCTGCCGATGGCTCGCAGAGTGTGGTGCGGTTTTCTATGACTGGAGAAACCGAGACCTTTCAGTTGGTCAAGGATGATCAGTCTGGTCTGCCTCCCTATGCTACATACGATAAAGAAAGCGGCGACCTTGTTCTGCATAGAGGAAATGGGGTTACTGAAACACTACAGAGTGACTTTACCCGTCGCTTCGCCGATTCTATCGATAGTAGAGAGCCTGAGACCGTTTATGGTCGCGATGGCGGCTACCTTTATGACCAGGTAAATGGCAATAAAGTAAGCTATAGACTTGATTCTAGTGGTGGCATAGTTGGTGCGGAGTTACCTGACGGCAGTCGCATAGACAAATACGATAGTCCTGATGGTTCCAGTGCCTATGTTCGCACCGATAGGCAAGGACAAAGCGAGTATGTTCTTGATGTGCGTACCAATTCCGACGGCGGTATCGAGTACACTTCGGGCAGTGAAGTTCATCGCGTCAATCTTGATGGCTCTTCCAAAATTGAAGATAGATTCCGCGGCGTAACAAAAGATATTGATGCCGACGGTCGAATGGTTTCCATGACCGATAGCAAGGACGGTTTTGTCTATCAGTTCAAATATGGCAATGATGGACAGCTTTCTGAAGTGACTAACCGTGCTGGACAGTGGCGTGTAGTTGACGGAAGCTCTAGAGACCCGGTAACCGGTGATGCGAAGTGGGAACGAGTTTCTGAGATATCGAAAACCCCGCCTTTCGAGACTAAAGAGGTTCCCGAGAAAAGCCGTCTTGTTTGGGAAGGTTCGATCAGTACTGAAGGTAATGAATACACTTTCTCTAGAAAAACGGGCGACAACCTGCGCCCTGAGCAAAACGCTGCCGGTGAAGAAATAGGCTCTCGCTATATTGGTAGCAACGGTGTGCAATATAAGTATGATGGGGTGTCGCCCAATATTAAGGGTTTATCAATAAGTAGAGACGGCGGCAAGACATTCGAGACCGTTCCGGGCGAAGTCGTGCAGGAGTCTGGTTCCAAGCTGCCTTCTATAGTCACCCGCGGCACTGACGGCAAAATATTGACCAAGGTTAGTTATGATGACCGTGGTAATACTACCACCACAGATGGTGACAAGCGGGTGCTAAGCAAGCTTGATGCCTCTGGTAATGGTGTCACCTATAGCTTGAATGAGAAGGGTGAGTATACCAGTGTTATGACCGTTCGGGGCGGTATTGTAGATACAAGACTAAATAAAGACGGCGAGAAGATAACGGTTGACTCTAAGACCGGCATGCCTATCATCACCCATGGTGATAAATCTGTCACTAAATACGATACCGTGGGCGGTTACCAAACTTCTAGCGCCAATGGTTTGTTGCTCTCTCAAGTTGGTGCAGATGGTTCGGTCAAGAACTTCAAATATGAAAATGGGCGACGCATCGAGAGCACTTTGGCCAGGTCCGACGGTAGCATTAGGCAGGAATATTATAGTGGCTCAGATACGACTGTTGTGGAACGCAAGGGCGACAATTTCAGTGTGAGGAACGGCAGCGGCGCCAAGCTGGACGTTACAACGAACAGCGATGGCAATCGCGTGGTCAAAGCTGCAAATGGCACGCAGATCGTGGTCGGTACTGATGCGACGGTTGACAAATCAGGAAGAATTAGCTCTACGGATGCGACCGGCAATAAGATAGTTATTGCAACTGATGGTAGTCGCACTGTGACAGCTCCAAGTGGCAAAGTTGATCGCTATGACAGCAGCGGTAAACTGATTGTTCCTGTAGATGTCAAACCGGTCTCTGGCAGCTCAGCTGGCATAGATGCCGCTCAGACCAGACCGGGAAATCTTCTGGACAGAATCGCTTTACAGAGGCAGATGGTATCTGGCGACGCTGCCAAACCTGTGCAGACCAAAGTAAATCCAGCCATCGCTGCAGACGGCGCTGCGCCATCGAAAGAGGCTGTAACCGCCGCTGCGGTAGACCAAGCTAATGCCGACAAAGCGGGTCAAAGCCTCTGGCAAACGGTAAAAGATGGAGCTTCTTCTGCCTACGATACGGTGACTGGCGCGGCTTCAAGTGCCTACAATTGGGCTTTTGGTGATTCGAGCACCGGCAAGTTTACCGAGGTGCCGCCTAACTTTAAGAAGAATGCTGATGGGCAGTGGGTATCCACCGATGGTAAGGTCTATAAAGATATTTCTGTGGACTCTGAGAAGGGCACACTTAAGCTGCAGCATCTCGATGGTAAGCTGGAGACAAGAGAGCGCAGCGGCGATTACACTCTGACTTATCCTGATAGTGGGTCTGGAGCAACCACTGCAAGCTATAAGGCCGATGGTTCGCTCAGATCGGTGAGCATATCGGGTAGTACTTTCACTTACGACGAATCAGCCAAAAATTGGAAGGATGCTGACGGTAAGGTCTATCAAAATGTATCTTTTGACGCCAGAAGCAGATTTGTAGATGTGTCTGTCACATCAGCAACCAGCCTGCGTTTTGGTGAGGGTACTGATAAGGTTTTGACTAGCGCTATTGGGGGCTATTCCGGTAAATTTGATAAGAATGGCAATCTGGTATCGGTCACCGATGGAGGTACCGTCTATAGCCAAGTAGATGACCCTAATGCACCAGGGACCAAAATCTGGCAAAGTGCAGATGGTCAAAAGCTAGACAAGCTTGCTTTAGATATGAGCGGCAATCTTGCCATAGAGAAAGCCGGCGAGAGTATAAAAGTGGAGCCTGATGGCACGCGCACTACAACCTTTGCCAACGGTGAGAGCGTTATTACTTCCACTTCGGCAAACGGGGTCCATCAGACTGTCAATCTTAATGCTGAAGGTAATCCGACTCAGATTGTACGAGGTGCTGATGTCTATTCTTTCGATTCCACTTCCAATGTCTGGAGTCGAAACAATATGGCGATTGAAGGTCTTTCTTATGATAAGACCACAGGGGCTTTCACCGCTAGAAATTTAGACAATACATCAGATACTTATGGAAGAAATGGTGCTTACACCCGAGCTGAGCTGGTCGACGGCAAGGTCGTATCTAGTCGGAGTTTCGACAGCAATGGCGAACTGATTGGATATTTGAGAGGCGCTGACCAGTTCACCAAAGACACCAGCACCGGAGAGTGGAGTCGTCTCGATACTAAGAGCAATACTGTTGAGAAGCTGAAAGGCGCTTCTTTTGACGGTGAGAGCGGTAACTTTACCTACGAGTCGCTTGATGGAATCAGGCAGACACTGAGGATGGACGGTTCACGCGTGGTCATGAATGATGCGGCCGGTCACCTTGTCACCGAGTATGACAAAGATGGCAAGGTCGCTCGCATCAGCAGCGACTATATCGGCGATATTAAGAGGGTTCAAGATCCATCCAATCCAGAGAAATTTATCTATGTAGATCAAAACGGCAAGAGCGGCTACAACCTTGAACGCGACGAGCGTGGCTTTGTCAACATAACTAAACCTGATGGCTCTTCGATTGTTCAGCTGGATAATGGCACCCGCGGTGAATTTACCGCCGACGCCAAGAATTACCGCTGGTATTCGTCTGACAACATGCTGACTTCGCAGGTTGGACCAGCTGGGGAAGTTAAAGTTGAATATAACTCTGATGGCACCCGCAGTGTAAACATGAAGCTGCCTGATGGGCAGACCGAGTCATTCAAGCTTGTCGACGCTGCAGATAAGAATGCTCAGCCACCATACGCGGTATACGATAAAGCTACCGGAGAGCTTGTCTTGTATAGGGCTCAGAATATCTCTGAGACTCTACAGAAAGACTTTGGCCACAAGTTTAGCGAAGTCAAAGATGGAGTCAAAACCGAATCGGTTTATGACATAAATGGTAACTTTGTCTCGGAACGAGTAAGCAGCAGTAAGATGGATGCTGTTCTCGATGCCAATGGCAATATAGTTTCGGCGAGGCTATCAGATGGTAGCACTATTGCCCGGAATGATGATGGCTCTTATGTGCGCACCAAGCCTGATGGCAGCACCGAACAGATTTCGGCGGCGAAAGCGAATGCTGATGGTAGTATCGAATACAGTACTCTCAATGGTATCAGCGCCCTCTATAAGGCAGATGGCTCTTATGTTGTAACTGATTACATCAAGAATCAAGAGAAGAGCTTCAACACCGATGGACGTCTGGAGTCGATTTTAGACAAGACCGACGGCTTTAAGTACGAATTCAAGTATGACGAGGCCGGACAGCTTGTTCAAATCAAGAACCGAGAAGGAGTTTGGGCTCACGTCGAAGGTTCACCTCGCGATCCTATCACTGGTGACACTCAGTGGAAGCAGATAGCCGCTATTTCGCCTACTGATAATACCAAGACAGTTGACCTACCGAAAGAAGCGCAAAGAGTATGGGAAGGCACCATAAGCACCGCCGGTGGTGAGTATCTGTATGCGCGCAATACCGGCGAAGCCTATCGACCTATTCAGAATGATAAAGGTGAGGTTGTTGGTGGACTCTATAGAACCGACAGCAACGTTCTTTATAAGTATGATGGCGTGCCTCCAAATGTTAGCGCTATGCAAATCAGCAAAGATGGTGGCAAGACATTTGAGTCAGTTAACGGTCCTATAGCTGTCGATGCCAATTCTAAGTTGCCTGTAGTAACAAACCTAGACTCTAGCGGCAATGTGGTTAGCAGAGTTGCCTATGACGATAAGGGCGGCACTATTACGACCGATGCCAATGGACGTGTATTGAGTAAGCTCGATGCCGACGGTAAGGGTTTTGTTTATCAAGTTGGACCCAACGGCGAATATACCTCTGTTGACCGAGTAAATACTGGCTTGTCGGTCAAGATGAACGGGGCAGGCGATAGCATCACGGTCGATGCTAAGTCAGGGTTGCCTGTCATCACCCATGCTGACGGATCGCGCACCAATCTACACACAGATGGAAGCAGCGAGACCTACAGCAAAGATGGAAAAGTTATTCAATACATCGGCGAGAACGGCAATAAAGTCGAGTACTCGTGGCAAGGCAATAGTCTGGTCAGCCAGAGGACTGTATCTGCAGACGGAACCATTTCTGTTCTGCGCAACTTTGACAGCCACGGTGATGTGACCTCTGTGCTCACTACTGCTAATGGCAAGACATCAATCACAGATGGAAACGGCGTTAGCAAGGGTGAAGTGATCTACAACGCCGACGGCTCAGCCATGATTAAGATGCCTGAGCAAGCTGGAATGCCAGCTCGAGACATCAAAGTTGAGGCAGGGCAGTCTATCGGTTTTGACAAGCAGGGCAATATTGTCGTCATGGACAAGACTGCTAATGTCGAAACAACCCACATGCTTAATGGCACCACTGTCACTAAAGACTTCGCAAATCAGACCATCAAGACCGAGACTGCTACAACAATCAAGATTGAGGATGCAGCTAAGAATGTCGTAACAACAATCGACAAACAGACAGGCGTCAAGATTGAAGAGAACAGAAATACTGGAATAACAACCCAAACTAATGCAGACAATTCTAAGGTTGTTACTGATACCAAGACAGGTACAGTCGAGCGTTTCGATGGCAATGGTAATAAGGTAGTTGAGGCTCCTCGACCAGCAGCCGATGCCGCGACTACGGCAGCTGCCGCCGCGGCTGCGGCTGCTGCTCTAGCAGCTGCCGAAGGCAACAAGCTTGCAGCACAGCGTGCTGAACAGCAGAGAGCAGCTGAACAAGCTCGTGCTGTTGAGCAACAAAAGGCTGCCGAGCAAGCTCGCGCCGTTGAGCAGCAGAAAGCTGCCGAGCTGGCTAAACAGGCAGAAGCTGCCAAGGCTGATCCTTCAAAATTGCCTCCTGTGGCGGTGGACCCCACCCAAGCGAAGCAGGATCCGCTGAAGGTAGACCCGGCTAAGGCTCCAGAACTACCGAAGACTGCCGAAACCGTTAAGGCGCCGGAGCCAGTTAAGTCAGCGGAGCCGGTCAAGTCAACCGTTGATAATGCTGCCGCTCAACAGGCGGCGCAGTTAGCTGCTCAGCAAGCATTGCAGAATGCTATCGTTAAAGAGAAGGTCGCTGCCGCACCGGTCGAGACTGCCAAACCTGCTCCTGTGCCGGAGACCAAGCCTGCGGCCGGTGCTGATCCTGCTAAGACTGCAACGCCTACAAGTGATCTCGGCAAGGTTGCTCCAACAGTTGAACCAAGTAAACCTATTGTTGTGGATACTGGTGTTAAGCCGGGCGGTGATCTGGCGAAAGCACCAGCGACTCCCGAATCCGGTAAGGTTGCAGCTCCAGAGCCAATCAAGATGCCGCCTCCAACTGAAGTTTATAAGCCTCCAGTTGAAGCAACTAAGCCAGCCCCACCTGATAGTGCAGCTGCCAGAGCTATCGCTACCGAAGCAGCGCGACCTGCTGTGGTCGATGCACGCCCGACAACAAATACTGACTCAAGCAGAGTCGTTGTGCCTGAACTGCCGCGTACCACCACTGGAACTGCCACCACAACAGATCCATCTCGTGTTGTAACTGATGCTTCAAAAACTGGAGCCGTTCCTAATAATACGAATCCAAATCCGACTCCAGCACCTGCTCCGGCGCCAGCACCGGCACCATCACCGGCTCCAGTACCGGCTCCGGCACCTGCACCGGTACCAGCCCATGGAGGAGCCCCAGTACCAGCACCTGCTCCAGGTCCGAATCCTGCGGCGCCCAACCCCGCACAGAATTCTGGTGCGGCTCAACCGCAGGCTGGTGCAGCAACCGCCGCTCAACCTGCCTCTGGAAATCTCGCTCAAGCAGCTGCCACAGGTACTGCTGGTGCCGTGAACGCGGGCGCGGTCACAGGTCAGCAACAACAGGCTGGAAATCAGCCGCCAGCAGGTAGCCCGCCTGCGGCAGGCAGTCAGCCTCCGGCAGGGGCGGTCGGACAACAAACTGCTGGACAGCAGACCGCAGTTCAACCGCCTGCTGGAACGCAGACGGCACAGCAGCCTGGCGGAGCAGCTTCCGGTAATTTGTCACAGGTGGCAGCAACGGGGCAAGTGAACGCTGTAAGTCCGGCAGGTCAATCTGCCCAGGGGGCACAGCAAGGTTCCCAAGGCACAGCGCAGAATGCGCAAGGACAGGTTAATGCCGGACAGGCTTCTCAAGGCCAAAATACAGGCAGCAGTAATCTGTCTCAGGTCGCAGCGGGAGGCGCCGCTAATCAAGCGCAGCCTGCAGCATCTGCCGGTTCAGCTGCGGGACAAGCGAACCAAGGCACTCAGACTGCTGCAAATGCGGGTGCCGCCAATCCTGCTGGAAGCCAAACTGGAGGCAACCTTGCACAGGTTGCTGCTGGAGGTGCCGCACAGACCGGTGCTGCTACTCACACAGGGAATGCTGCACAGACAGGAACTGCTGCACAAACAGGAGCTGCTGCACAGACAGGAACTGCTGCACAAACAGGAGCTGCTGCGCAGACAGGAACTGCTGCACAGACAGGAGCTGCTGCTCAGACCGGAACTGCTGCACAGACAGGAGCTGCTGCGCAGACAGGAGCTGCTGCACAGACAGGAACTGCTGCACAGACAGGAACTGCTGCACAGACCGGCGGAAACCTATCGCAGGCGGCAGCTGGTGCGCAGACAAATGCTTCTACTGCCAGTGGCGCAGCTCAACATACTTCAACAGCTCAGACTGGGGCAACTGCTCAGACTGGAGCGACTGCTCAAACTGGAGCGACTGCTCAGGCTGGTGCAACTGCTCAGACTGGAGCGACTGCCCAGACTGGAGCTACTGCTCAGACTGGAGCGACAGCTCAGACTGGAGCGACAGCTCAGACTGGAGCGACAGCTCAGACTGGTGCTGCACAAACCGGAAATACGTCGCAGGCAGGTGGCAATTTGTCTCAGGCGGCTTCAGGCACTCAGGCGAGCAGCGCAACTAGTGGATCTGCTGCTCAAACGGGAGCGACAACTCAGACTGGTGGAGCTGCTGCTCAGACTGGGGCAACGCAAGCAGGTGGAGCTGCTGCTCAGACTGGGGCAACGCAAGCAGGTGGAGCTGCTGCTCAGACTGGAGCGACAACTCAGACTGGTGGAGCTGCTGCTCAAACTGGTTCGACGCAAGCAGGTGGAACTGCTGCTCAAACTGGAACAACGCAAGCAGGTGGCAACCTGTCTCAGGCTGCTTCCGGTTCTCAGGCGAACAGCGCAACTAGTGGGTCTGCTGCTCAAACAGGTTCAACGCAAGCAGGTGGCGCTGCCGCTCAGACTGGAACAACGCAAGCAGGCGGAACTGCTGCTCAAACTGGTTCAACGCAAGCAGGCGGAACTGCTGCTCAGGCAGGAGCGACAACTCAGACTGGTGGAGCTGCTGCTCAAACTGGAGCAACGCAAGCAGGTGGAGCTGCTGCTCAGACTGGTTCGACGCAAGCAGGTGGAACTGCTGCTCAAACTGGTTCGACGCAAGCAGGCGGAGCTGCTGCTCAAACAGGTTCAACGCAAGCAGGTGGCGCTGCTGCTCAGACTGGAACAACGCAAGCAGGTGGCAACCTGTCTCAGGCTGCTTCCGGTTCTCAGGCGAACAGCGCAACTAGTGGGTCTGCTGCTCAAACAGGTTCAACGCAAGCAGGTGGAGCTGCTGCTCAAACAGGTTCAACGCAGGCAGGCGGAACTGCTGCTCAAACTGGTTCAACGCAAGCAGGCGGAACTGCTGCTCAGACAGGAGCGACAACTCAGACTGGTGGAGCTGCTGCTCAAACTGGAGCAACGCAAGCAGGTGGAGCTGCTGCTCAGACTGGAACAACGCAAGCAGGTGGAGCTGCTACTCAGACTGGGGCAACGCAAGCAGGTGGCAACCTGTCTCAGGCTGCTTCCGGTTCTCAGGCGAACAGCGCAACTAGTGGATCTGCTGCTCAAACAGGTTCAACGCAAGCAGGTGGAGCTGCTGCTCAAACAGGTTCAACGCAGGCAGGCGGAACTGCTGCTCAAACTGGTTCAACGCAAGCAGGCGGAACTGCTGCTCAAACTGGTTCGACGCAAGCAGGTGGAACTGCTGCTCAAACAGGATCAACGCAAGCAGGCGGAACTGTTGCTCAAACAGGATCAACGCAAGCAGGTGGAACTGCTGCTCAGACAGGAGCGACAACTCAAGCTGGTGGAGCTGCCTCTCAAACAGGAGCGACTTCTCAAGCTGGTGGTGCTTCCGCCCAGACAGGTACAACTCAAGTAGGCGGAAACCTATCACAGGCGGCATCAGGCTCTCAAGCAAATAGTGCTACTGGTGGCGGTGCTGCTACCCAGACTGGGGCAACTCAAGCAGGCGGAACTGCTGCTCAAACAGGCGCGACAACCCAAGCTGGTGGTGCCGCCTCGCAAACAGGGACAACTCAAGCAGGCGGAACTACTGCTCAAACAGGCGCGACAACCCAAGCTGGTGGTGCCGCCTCGCAAACAGGTTCAACCCAAGTAGGCGGAACTGCTGCTCAAACTGGCTCGACAACCCAAGCTGGTGGTGCCGCCTCGCAAACAGGGACAACTCAAGCAGGCGGAACCTCTGCTCAAACAGGCGCGACAACCCAAGCTGGTGGTGCCGCCTCGCAAACAGGTTCAACGCAAGCAGGCGGAACCTCTGCTCAAACTGGCTCGACAACCCAAGCTGGTGGTGCCGCCTCGCAAACAGGGACAACCCAAGCAGGTGGCAACCTGTCTCAGGCTGCATCAGGCTCCCAGGGCAACAGTGCTACTGGTGGTGCTACTGCTCATACCGGGGCGACGACTCAAACTGGTGGTGCTGCTCAAACAGGAGCCACGACCGGTGCTGGTGCCGCTGCCTCGCAAACAGGCGCGTCTGCACAAACCGGAAGCAACTTATCTCAGGCTGCATCTGGCTCCCAGGCGAATAGTACAGCTGGTGGAACCGCCGCACAGACTGGGAATGTGACTCAGACCGGTGGTACGACTGCTCAAGCTGGCTCGACAACTCAGACCGGCGCTACAACTGCTCAAGCTGGTTCGGCAACCCAGACTGGAGGTGGTCTATCTCAGGCTGCCTCCGGAAACCAGGCGGGTGGCACTTCTGGAGGTGCATCACAGACCGGCGCTGTCACCCAATCAGGTGCTGCCACACCCCAAGCAGGTGGCAACATCTCGCAAGCTGGCTCTGGTTCAGCTATGCAGACCGGTGGCATATCGGGGCAAACTGGCGGTAATTCTCAGAGCATCGGAAATGCCACCCAGTCCGGTGCCCAGGCAAGTACTCAGACCGGCACAACGGCTTCGACATCTGCTACGACAGGCAATGCCTCATCCAGCCAGAGCACTTCGCCCGTCGGCTCTGCAACCGGTAATTCGGCTGGAAGTGCGGCTCAAACCACTTCTCAGCAGAAAGATCCTAGCGGGGGGCATTCGAATTCGGTTAATTCTGCTAACGGAAACACAACCACTGGGGCCGGGAATGCCAATGCTGGTTCTATCTCCAACGCACAGACCTCAGGCACTGCCACTCAGTCTGGTGGTATCCTATCACAAGCTGGTGCAGGAACAAGTCCTAGTGGTACAACTTCTGCGACTTCAGCTGCTACTGGAAACGCTCCATCTGGCACAAATTCTACGGCTGCAGGAGCCACTTCTGCCGTTAATCCAACTGGCGCGGCTCAAACTCCGGCAGTTGGAATCGTCTCTCAAGTTTCAACCCAGGGTTCTGCAGCTAATGTTCAAGGCGGTCAGGCTGCTGCAAACGCTGCGGGCAATCAGCAAGCCGGCAACATCGGTTCAATCTCTAATGGCACTAGTTCTACTACCAAAGAGCCCACCTCAACATCAAGTTCTGCAGGCGGCTCCAGTTCCGGCCAGTCGACAGGAGTTACTGTAGATGCAGCTGGTAAAGTGGTTTCTGTCACAGCTTCTGTAGGTAATGCTAAAGATGGTGCTTCCATCAATATTCAGGCTGGACCTTCTGGAGTTTCAGTCGGCGGATCTGTCACCATTGGCGGAGTCACTGTAGCGACTTCTGCCAAAGATTCTGCAGGTTCGACGCCCGGAAATATTGCTACTTCAACTAGTTCTACTACTTCTGCCACCGGTAATACTACTACTACTACCGGCATAGCCTCAACGGGGGCATCAACATCATCTCCCTCCTCCGTCGGCGGCACTGGTACTGGTTCGATGACTGGTGCTGGTTCGACGACTGGTACTGGTTCGATGACTGGAACTGGTTCCTCTGCGGGTGGAACTGGTATCGCTTCCGGTGGCAGTGGCGGCAACCAGTCATCTGGTGCCGCCACTGGTGCTCAACCTTCACCAAATTCTACTTCCGCGCCCATTATGCCGACAGGTTCTGCTAGTGACCCCGGCAGCAGTGGCACCTCCACTGCATCTAGTGCTGCTACATCGGCTGGTGGTGCTAAGTCGAACGATCAAAGCGCTACCCCCAGCTTTAGTGGTCCCGCTAATTCTAACGATCCCTCCAATATATCTAGTCAAGCTGCCCAGCAAGATCCAAATGGTCAGCCGGCGCAAGCTACCCAGCAAGATCCAAATGGTCAGCCAGCGCAAGCTACCCAGCAAGATCCAAATGGCCAACCTAAACAGACGGCTCAGCAAACTCAAGCTCAGTCAGACAATACCAATCCTGTGCAGAATATTCAATCTTCGCAGATTTCGCAGCCTGTCTACAATGTCATTCTGCCTCAGACCAATGGTGTTCCACTCGAGCAACTCAGTCAAGATCAGCTGCTGCAGGTTTATATCAATCTTGTCAATCAGACCCAGAGTGGCAATAGCCCTTCGCCGACCAATTTGGTCATCAATCCTGATTTTAATGGCGATGGAACGGTCTCGGCATCTGAAACCATAATTGCCAACATTATCTATGTGGCATCTCAACTTAGCGCCGGCTCCGATTCTGTCTCCGCTCCGGCTCCAACTCCAGCTCCAACTCCATCTCCAAATCCAACTCCAGAATCGGTTCCAGTTCAGCCGGTATCAATAACTCAACCAGATACTAGCACGGTGATTGAGCCTCTAAATCTGCCCAATTCAATCAACGTATCGCCCCTTGCCGCCCCTACTGATGCTCAGATTGTTGAGAAAGTATTCGATACAATTCTGAATTCAGTTCTGTCAGATAATTTCGGACAGACTAGCTCTTCTGCATTCAGTAGTTCGAACTCGTCGAATACGCCTGCTGTTGATAATAATCAGATATTCGACGCCCAGGCGCGGGCCCAAGAGCTCGCTCAATTGCAGGAAGCGCAAAGGCAACAAGACCTGATTATTCAGCAGGAGGCTCTAAGGCAACAAGAGGCCATACGCCAGCAAGAGGCTCAGCGCCAAGCTGATATAGAGAGCCTCCGACAAGCTGAGATGGCCAGGCTCGAAGAACTAGCTTTGCTTCAACAATTGAATGCGGTGCAAGTGCCGGGTATTTCCGTCGATTCTACACAAGCAAATCAAGCCAATAGTTGGGGACAGCCCACCATAGATTCGGCTACTTATTACGGTCCAATCGATGACTACATTGCTAGTAATTATCCTGGCTGGATGAATCAGACAGGTAATAGTGCCATTGAAGGTAGCTCGTTTGGTTCACCGATTCCTGAAGGTTCACCCACTGATGGTGCTGCCTACGCAGGTTTCGGCAGCCCATACTCCGATTCAACGACCAACTTCGTGCCGCAGTCTCCAGCCGATCCTATCTACGGCGGTAGTTTCGGTGTGCCTTATAGCGATCCGATGCTTGCAATCCACAGCGATGCCGATGATCAGACTGCCTTCCAGAATCTTCCTGTCACTCCTGCAAGCATTCTCAATGCCGATGATGCTCTCATTGCTTCGCAATCAGTTGATGATTTGGTTTCCTTCTATACCAAAGGTAAGCCTGATTCCGAGAGCGAGGTTCGCCATAACGATGCAGTTAGACCGAGCGATCCTTCTGCAAAAGAAGGCATCGGTTATGAAGCCGTACCTGATAAGAGTGAGCCGTTTGTTCAACCCGGCGATAGAATTGACCAAGCTGCCATGCAGTATCAAATCGATGAGCATCTTCCTGATGAGAATAGTGCGAAATGGCAAGATTTGATGGATGCTCAGCGTAGCTTTGCTGAAGCCTTGGGCTCGTTGACCGAAAGCACCAGGCAACAAGCTGAAGAACTGACCACTCGCGCCTCTGAAATGCTTGATAATGTTATGCATGGTTCCGGCGGTTTGATTGCCGAACTCGATAGTCAGGCTCGGTATATCAAAGAGCTTGAAGAAGCTCACGCTCGCGAACTTGAGAAAGAAAGACGGCTCGATTTTGAGCATAAAGAAAAAGAGCGTCTGGTTTCTGAAGCCAAGAAACGACTGGATGACGATAAAGATCGCAAAGATCGCGATCACGAAAAAGAACGTCGCCTGGCTGAAGAAATGGCAATTATGCTGGCCATAAGACAACAGTCTGAAGCAGAAGCCCGCGCTCGTGAATTGCGCATTAGGCAGGAAAGAGAAGTGTTGCAGGAAATGATCCGCAAGGACAACCTGCAAGAGAAATATGTGGTGCGGGAGAATGAAGACCTGACCATGATTGCTGTTCGCAAGTTTAAGGACCCTCGCGTCGCAGACCTTATATTTGAACTGAACAAGAAGTCGGTTGAAGTGCGTTGGACTGGTGGTAAGCGTAGCTATTACGCCAAACCCGGCACGGTTTTGATCTTGCCTAGCCCGAGACAGGTGAGAGAATGGCTGGCTCGCGTCGGCTCTGGTCCCAAGTCCAGCCAAGAAGCGACAGGGCGAGGTATGGCTGCGGTTCCTGGTAATGCTGGTCAAGATGAGCGTCGGGCTAATATTGAGAAGATTATCGGTAAGATTAGAGAGTCTAATGACGGTTTGGAAGGCTCTGTCTATTCAGTTAGATTAGGCGACACTTTACGCTCTATTGCCATGAAGCATCCCGACCTTCGTGATGTGACACTCTGGAAGCTGCTTGCCGTAAAGAATGGCTTGTCTACCGATACTGATTCCAAAGGCGCACCGCTGGCGGTATTGATTCGTGGTGCGCAGTTGACCATTCCTTCGGCTGAAGAGATATCGGCGTATCGTTCTGAGTCTTCGCCTGCCAAGCCGGTTGTCTTCGAGCCTCAAAATATGTCTTCACGAGCCATACTCGAATTTGCCACCAAGCCCTGCGGTGGTTGTGACCGCTTGCTTAGTCAGTCGGCATCGCTCTGTCCTGCTTGCGGCTATGTCTTCGAGAGCGTGCCGGTATCTTCTGCGCCTGAAGACCAAGCAACTACTTTTGCTTTGCCCCAAGGCATTCCCACTTCACCTCTAGACGATGACCATACGGTGATTACATCACCCAATCTTGAGACTACCCATATAGACAATGACAAGACAACACTAAGTCTGCCTGAGGCCGGTGTGTCGCCTTCTAATCCGCCGTCGGTGCCGGCACCGGTCATTTCTAGAGCGGGAGACAGTCATTTGCTGGAAGTCGAAGGCACTCGCACTATCGAAGCATTTTCTCAGACTTGCCGATTGGTCAAGGTAGAAATTGAAGTGTCCGGTCGTAGACTGAATAAGCAACAGCTTGAAGTATTGAATGGTGAGAACTGGATACCAGTGCTTGCTTATGAGGTGGGAGATGATTCTTCCACTCGCCATGAGTATTCTAGAGATGGACGCCGTAAGTCGATATCGATTGATTTGCCCTCTGTTGCTGTTGGGCAAATGGTGCAGAACGAGTTGAGTCAGAACTGGGCAAAGTATTGCGAAAGATTCTTGTCTGGCAGAAAGCTCTCCGTATAGAAATCTATCAGTACAGAAATCTATCAGTACAGAAATCTCTATGTATGAACTTTCAGTCTAGCGAGATGTCTGTAGTTCCTTCAGGATTTACTCTTTCCGGCTCACTTGTGAATTCGTCAATGCTTGAAATTAGATGGGGATATCTGCCTATCTCGCTGTCATGCGTGCGATTTCTCAGTCTAAAGACTTCATCTACCGATAGCTTTTCTCTGCTGTCTCGGTCATAGATGTAGTGAATATCGCCTTTGGCATCTTCGACCACGGCATAATGTCTGTAGCTGCCAGGCACGCATTCGCCAAAGTAGTAAATCGGCCGACCTCTATATTTGGCCATGGGAATTTTCTTTTCTGTACCGTTGAAGTCCAGCAAAATGCCCCTTGGACTGACTTGGACTCCATAAGTTTCTGCTTGCCCGTCTTGCATCAGTGGCAATTGAGGCGGATGTATGACTAGAGCTTCTTCGTCGATCACCACCAGTGGTGTATCGGGACCGGCTGCGCAAAAGACACGTCCATGTGCCCCTACCAGCGGATTATAGATATCCTCTATGCCGAGTTCTTCTGCTAATGGCTTCTTGTCTCCAAATCTAGAGGGAGCACCTTCGAAGAAATCTTTGGGAGGTTTGTGCTCTGCCCTCTTAAAAAGACGGTTGTATTCTTCGTCTGTTTCTTGATCTAGTTTTTCTTGCTCTTCTATGGAAAGCTCAGTGGGTTGGCTTGCTGTATTTTCGGCCGCGACATTTGGTGCAGCTTGTTGCGGCGAAGTTTGGTCTTCGCCTGAAGCGTCAGGGTTTGCAGTGGGACTATTCTCCTCCACCTTGCTCTCCTGCCTCGGCTTCGTTTTGGAAGTTTTCCAGAGCAGTTCTGACTTTATGCAGCAGAACCAACTGAGCATCGGTTGAAAGTTGTTGATCTTTGATTAGGTGAGCGGCTAGGCAGTAAGCTAGGTCGACGTCGGGCATGCCTATCAGTCTTTCTGTGAGCAAACGGCAGAACCAGGCAGCTGAGTCGGAAGCCGGCGTGTCTTTACGGTTGATGGAGCTGTTGAAGTCAAATTTGATCTTTGGATCTCTCACTACTTCGGATACTTCGAAGCGATAAAGACATTTTGACGTGCACGGGGCACAAGTGGGAAGCGGACCCTGATCTAGCTTGTGTAGCTCGAGGAAGTCGTCGCGCCATTGTCTGAGAATGGCGATATCGAGACGGCGATTGACCTCGGTCGGCTGAAAAGCAGGTCTTAGCAGATTGAGCCAACGCAAATGCTGTTCTTGCACTTGGTCGTAGAACCAATAATTGTTCTCACCCTTTCTTTCGAAATAACGCTCGGTTGCTTGTGTGAGCGCACACCATGTGATACCGGTGATGTTGCCTGTGCGGGCTCTACCGCCTATAACCCTTTGAATTTCGTGAATGATCTGGGCTCGGAAATGAACCAACTGGGTCAGATCTTTCAGAGTGGACAAAACATAGCGGTTATAGACTTGTCTAAATATAGGGTCGTCGGCTACAGGAATGGCTGTGTCCAAAATCTGTGAGTCGCATCTGTGCAAGCAGAATTTACAGCCCAGGTGACGGTCGTAGGTGCCGATGATGTTCAGACCTCTCATCGCCTGTCTTACTACTTCATCAGATTCTTCTGGTGTCTCTGGTGGTGGCACCTCTTTGGTCTTGTCGAACATGATTTGCAAGTGATAAGGCTGCTCCATTTTTTCGGCATAAACTATGGCGCGACCTTGTCCAAGAGCTGTTACGTGTCTCTTTTGCACATCGTCGAGGTTCATGGCACCGCCCATAGAGTCGCGGTCGTCTACGGCGACGATACGGTGCATAATCTTTAGGTTGGTATTTTTCAGGGCTTCTGGTGCCAACTTGTTTGGAATTTGGTCGGCGATGATGAAGCCTTGTCCATATGAACGAATTTCTGCAAGCATGTTGGTGAAAAATTCTACGGCTTTACCGGCTGGGTTGGCTGATTCGCCACTCTGACCGGTGGGCACGTTCTTTAAGAGACGGTGAGCCTCTTCTACCAGCATGACGTGCTGCAAGTGATCGTGCGGTCCCAGCGCTTCTCTGTACTCATAAAGGAAGACCAAAAGCATGCCAATCAGGAAGGACTTTTCACTGTCTTCTGAAACCATCTTCAGTTCGACTACAGTGGGTTTTCCAAAAAGATCTTTCATTGGAATGGAGCGGCGGGTGTTGAGCATTTGCCCTTTACCACCGATGAGCAGCGAGCCGATTCTGGCTTTTAGCGCTGCTTGTACGTCGGGTCCGATTCTGTCTGAATAGCCGAAGCCCTCTACGATTGGATCGATGATCTCGTAGAGATCTTTCATGGTGGGATAAATCTCGGGTGGGCAATCGGGGTCGCCCGGGTTCATGCCTGGAGGCAGGCGTCTGTTGACGTTATTGATCAAGTCCCAGCCTCGTACCGAATAGATTGAGTTGAGGGCTTTTTCAAGCACCTGGGGCATCGGAGAATACATTTCAAAACTGGCGTTAAAGACTGACTTGAGCGCGTCTAAGTGGGTTTGTACTTTGACGCCTTTCATAATCTCGAAGGGATTGAGACGGAAGGGCGAGACTGTTTCGTCACCAAGAGAAAATGCTTGTCCGACGCCTTTGAAAGTCTCGGACATGAGCATCATATGTCGATATTCTGATTTTGCTGGCTCGCAGACCATAAAGGGAATGCCGTATCGCCATAGCTGACCCACTAGATAGAAGCAAGTGTTTGTCTTACCGCCGCCGGTTACCCCGCAGACGATGGTGTGCTTTTGCAGCGCGTCTACATCGATGTAATAGAGGTTACCTGTGTCTTCACCACGGTCGAGAATGTTGCCGATGGCTATCACCCTGTTGGGGTCTTTGGGCGGAATTTCGGCTAAGGAAAATTCAGCTGAACGCCTGATCCTAAAGCCCGGCATTTCGCGTTTGGGCAGATGCACAAACGCTGATAACATGCGCGAGTTAAGTGGTGAGAGAAAACGATATTCCAGCAATTCTTGGAAGTATTCGCCTTCTCTTTTTGTGCGCAGCAGTCCGAATTTTTGGATATGATCAGACAAGCCCTCCACTTCGTGAGTGCGCAAAGGGGTAGGCCGACTTGTTTCATCAACATATGTGGCACGAAGCAGCGATTGTAGTCTGACGAATACATCTCGTTTGGGGGCGAAGAAATAAGGCACGGTCAGCCACATGCCTAAAGCTGTGCCGAGCTGAATGTGCTTTAGGTAAGAGTCTTGCAGTTCGAGATAATACTTGATTTTTCGCTTTTTCTCTGGGTCTTCGTTTTCTTGCGCTCGTTGAATCTGATCTACTACCGCTGTTTCTTCCCGAGTGACATTTTTACTTGGTATCGGCACGGCCAAGATAAGCATGCCAAATTCATTGCCTTGCAAACCGGCTGCCAGTCTCTCTATTTGTTCCGAGTCAGTGGTATCACCGGCAGTTGATTTTAAGGCTGGTATGCCTGTGACAACACCGGTATACTTCGTCATCGGCTTGATCATAGTATGCATTTCTTCAGCCGAAAATGGCTTTTTAAATACATCGACGCCGCCATAAACGCTATGCAAAATTGATTTGAGGCTGTTATAGCAAATACTGGATGGATCTGTGCCAGGTTCAGTTGTTTCGACTGCGCTGGGCAGCGATATACCCATATAGTAGTGCACACCGCTTTTGTCGCCGAGTACCAAAAAGGCTAAGTTCGCTTTCTGGCTGTGCAAGCCGGTGAGAGCATCTTCCATAAGGTACATGCGCTTGGGCGGCTTGGTCGGGTCAGGATCTTGCTGGACGTTCTGACCCTGCTGCTGTTTCTCTCTCTCGATATCCCATGAACGCAGAATTCCGTCGACGCGCACGAAAGTTAAGCCTGGTATAGGCCAACTTGTCAGAGAAGCCGGATCGACCGGTTCAGACTCTAGATTGTCAAGGTCATAGCGTCTGAGATCCGCTATTCTCTCTTCCCAAATACTGCGACTATGTCCATCTTGAGTCATCTTAGTCTCTTTGACTGTGGGGGTTCCTTAAGTAACTTAAGTTTAGCAACAGCAAAGCCAACTGTCAGTCGTCTCCGTTATCCGAACTTTCAGATCTTTTGCTTGCTCCGGCGTGCATCTTGTCAATTAGTTTCTTCTTGATCTTCGATTCGGGTATGTCGTCAAAGGTATGCGACTTCAAGTTGAATAGACCAGCTTCGGCGCCCATGCGATAGCAGAAGAATGTCCTCTCTTCTTGTCTGACGATTTTGTCTATGTTCAGTTTTTCTTCGTCAGAGACAAGTTCGAACTGAGGCGCGGTGTTGACTGGGTTGAAGATGTTCGACATGGTTTGGTGTTTGACTTTTCGTCCATCAATAGGGAACATCTGCGGACCAAGCAAGTCGCCGTCTTTTTTGGAAAGAGCAAAGGTACACAGTGTGCCGATATTGATAATCAGCTGGTTGCGGAAGTCTTCAGGCAGATGTTGCAAACTCTTTGTGACGGCGATGAGACCGATTTTGAATTTCTTGGTTTCTGATGTGATTGCCTCGATTGTATTTTTCTCGATGAAGTTATCAAAGTTATCGAGATAAAGAGACACAGGATTGTGAGCCTGTTTATTGCCTGTGGTGGAGAGGGTCAAGCAGGCTTGCTTCACCCCTGAGACAATGAGCGAGCCCAAGAGATTGGCGTCTTGTCCGAAATCACCTTGAGGAATGCGGACAAAGAGAATTTTCTTCTTGGTGACTACATCCATGATGTCTAAGTCGCCTTGCGGCTTGGTCAGAATCGCTCTGATTCTGGGATTGGAAAGCATTGGGTTGACCCGGTTGAGGATAGGCTCTACCCAGGTGATCCACTGGTCTGTTCTAGCTAGTTTCTTATATCTGCCCCACTGGTCGAGCAGTGTAGAGAATTCGACGCGCTGATTTTTCTTCTTCTCGATATTTTCCAACAGTACATCGCGGAAGTCGTTTTCGTTCAACAAAGTAGGCAGGTCGATTAGTGTCTTATTGTTGCCTATAAGTAAGAGAATGGCGTTTCTGAGAATGTCGGCGGTCTGTGCGTTCCATTGGCTTTGAGAACCAGGCGGCTCTGTATAGATGGCTTTGAAGCCGTCGACTATTGAAGCTGCCGCTGTCTGCAAATCGCCCATGTCAGGCAGATTGAGTGGGTTGTAGGCAAAGCCGCCTTTCTTGTAGGTGGGGTCAATTAGAATGACCCGCTTAGCCATCTCTCGTCCTCTTGGATGAGCCGAAATCCAGGCTATCATCAAATCGACCAGCGAACCATCTGAGTCGACCACTACCACAGCGCGATCTTCTGCTTCTATGTCGGTGGCGAGCATTTTTGCCACCAGTCTCGATTTGCCTTTGCCGCCTTGACCCAAGATCAATACGTGCGGGTTGACCTTGCGCAAATCCGGCGGAATGGCTAAATCTTTCACCACCCATGGCATGGGGAACCACCACTTCCACTCCACTCTCTGTCCCAAGGGGAGACTGCCCTTTTTGACTGGTTTGGCAAGCTGAGCTTTTATTTTATTGTGCTGAGCCTTGACCTGACTGGGAATGTATTGTTGCTTGTTCCAAATATTGATCAGACCGTTGGGTCCAAATAGAGTGAAGGTGCCAGTGATGAAGGCTATCCCAGCGCCTATCGCTACAATCAAGCCGTTCTTCATCATAAAGGTGATGATGTTGAATTTGCCGCCGTCCTCAGGGGCTGCACCACTACCGCTTCCGCCAATTCCCATTGAAGGCAGTTGCGATATCGTACCGCCTTGTTCAGGCTCGATTGGCTTCTGCAGCATCGCTTGCCATTCACCGTTCACCATTTGTGGTTCTTGGCGATTAAGACCGAAACGTCCTCTTGGCGATACCTTTTTGAATTGCCACTGACCGGCGGCAGTCAAAGGGATGCGCTCTAGAAAGAGCTGCCCTCTAAAAAATATAGGTGGTCCAAGCGGTCTTTTGTTTGCATCTAAGAATTGTTTCTTGAACTGCATTACCGGCTGACCGTTTTCCATGGTCAGGTTGCCCTTCAGCGAAAAACGACCGACCTTTTGGTCGACACCGATGCCATCTAGCTCGGCACCCTTTTGCCTGATCTCGATAATGTTTGGATAGCTATTGCCATTCTGAAAGGCGTTCAGAACCCAGCGCCCTGAGACTTTTGGCGCTTCCGCCACCAAACCGCCAAGTGGGTTGCCCAAGCCTGGTTGCCCTGTCCCTGCAGTCTGCGGTGCCTTTAGCAATGTAGAGAAGTTGCCGACAATGTGAAAGATGGCAAAGGCAAAGAGACCAAGCACTCCGAGGCTTACTGCAATCACTTTGATGTCGACTGGGAAGCCGCCGATACTAAATGAGCCACCTTGAAATTTCTCTCTCAGATTCGATTTTTCGTCATCATCATCGTCATCGTCTTCATTGCCGCGGCTCTTTCTGGCTGCGGCAGGACGGCTTGCTTTTTTGGCGGCTGGTCTTTGAGTGGGCTTTAGCGAAGATGGGTCACCGCTGAAGGAACGACGAGCTGGAATCGCCTTTTCTTCTGCTGTTTCATCATCGTCGTCATCGTCATCGTCATCATCTGATTCTGAGCGGCGATTTTTTTTGATTACCGACTTGGGCTGAGCCTTTTTTGACTTGGCTGAACTGCTCTTTGTCGGTCTTCTTCTCTCATCATCATCTCTATCGTCTTCATCTTCGGAATCATCAGAATCATCTGAGTAGCTGTCGCTTGCTTCCACCGCTTTAACTTTCTTATTGGCAGTTTTCAAAGCTTCTCTCTCGTGGGTGTCATCGCTGTCTTCCTGCTCTCTCAGATCATGCGAGCTGGTCTTGTAGTTTCCCGATTTGGAACTCTTTGATAGAAGACTTTCAAAGCTTGAATGTGGATCGTCGCTGCTTGCCTTTTCCGCTGACTCACGTAGAGGCTTGCTACTGGTGCGGACTTGGTTGGCACTGCCGGCTTGGAAAAAGTCAAAGGCTTCGGCTGTGGCTGGAGTCGGTACTTTATAGGTGCTATTTTCTGCTTTCTCGACCCTGGGTCTGTTTTCTGCAGGACCAGCCACCTGCGGGCGAGCATTCTGTGCCGGTACTGCAACTGGAGCCGGAGCCGGTTCTGCAATATGCTCTTTGATTTTGCTGGCTTCTGGTTGTTCTATCCTGGTTTTTTCTTTGAGCTCTGCCACAAAGGGACTCTCGGTAATATTCTCGGCTTTAGCCGGTGAGAAGTTGGCGAAATCAGGCGGTGCCGATGACTGCTCTTCCTCGGGGTCCATTTTTAAGGCTTTTAGATTTTGAGTATCGAAAGCGTCTTCTTCTCTTTCTTCTGGCTCGGGAACAAAGACTTCCACCGGGTTCTCCGAACGGGCCGGGGCCACTCCCGCCAGTTCTTGATTGGTTGCGGCTGCTCCGGCAAAGAAATCACCGCTTGCTGCCGCCGCAGCTACACCGCCCAGAGTCCCCAACAGCGCAGCGCCGCCGACTTTGGTCTCGGACCCGAAAAAGTCTTGAGCCTGTCCTTCTTCTTGTCTTTGATTGGAGCGCTGGGCTGCAATCATTTCATCATCTGAGCCGCTGGAAGTACCGCCAAAGGTTTCAAGAAACTCAGCGGCAAAATCATCTGTACCGTAAGAATCGGAGTCGCCGAAGTAATTACTGGGTGCCAGAGCGTTCAATTGTCGTCCGGTGACAATTCTTTCCAGTATCAAGCGGTCAGGCGCTACAGACACCACCATGGGAGCAACCGCCCCAGCCATCGTAGAAATGAGAGTGGAAGCCGCTCTCGCTTGGACCGCTCCGCAGTTGGAGCAGTCTGTACTTTTCGGTTTGTAGACTGCACCGCAGGCCGGGCAGATGTTGATGTCCACTTTGAAGCTCCGAAACAGGACCTACCTTAATTAGTACCTCGCCCTGTCTAATTATTATCTTGATATATCAGACAGTCCCCTGCTGGTCTTGCCATGCCAGGGACACCGTTTAGTGTGTTCTTTGTTGAGCCTGAACTCAATCTCTGACTAGTAATTTCTTGTCTACACGGCGAATGTTACAGATATCTCATCTCGTTGTCAAGCATGGCAGCGATCTTCCCTTGCCCGACCCTCACGGGTATATACTAGGAATTGCAGGGGGCGGGGGTTTGAAGTCTTTGGCCCCTTGGGTACATATTCATAAGATGAAGTAAGCATTGGAAACTTGGAAGGGTTACTAGATGGCTCGCGAGGACAAGGGGAGCGCTGCCGGATCTAATCAAGACATCGCTTCTGGCAAGTCGGGAGAACAGGACGCCGGCTCTCTGGCTGCTAGGCGCGCACGCCTGCGTGGTTCATTGTCCAAACAGATAGCCCCGCCCGATCCCTATGTTCCAAGTCCTTTCGAAAGTAGCAAGACTGAATCCGCTGCCGATCATAAAAGCTCTGAAAACAGCTCCGAGAACAGCCCGGAAAACATTAGAGAAGCCAGTGTCGGCGACATTGGCGCCAGAGACGCTGTTGACGGTCTAGAAGATACACTCCCTTTGGAGAATGCCGGAGCCGCAATTGATCTGCCTTTGACTGATAACTTTCCAGTGCCCGAAGCTCCACATCAATCTTTATCCGAATCCGTAACTGAGTCTGTTTCTGAATCTATTAACGAGCCGGCTGAAGATGCAGTTGATCTTGTTAATGACGAAGTTTCACCCATGGCATTTTCTTCCTCTTCTGCTCTTTCTGCCGATATGTTTTCAGAACCAGAACCAAAGCCCGACAATAAGAAGGACAAGTCGGACAAGAGTGGCAAGAAAGAGAAGAAAGACAGCGAAGAGGCAGCAGCAGCTCCTGTCACTGTGCAGGTTGATAACAGCCAGGTCTTGGAACTTTTGAACAGTTTGGACCAGCAGATAGGAATTTGCTCGGTCAATCTTTCTCAGATTGCTAAGGCCGCCAATGAACAACTTGAGTTGGTGCGTAATCTGTCAGAGACCGTGCAGCATCAGGCTTTTGGTGAAATCGGACTGAGTTTGAATAGTTTGAGCGAGTCGATGTCGGCAGCCCTTGAACCGATGAAGGCAGTGGGCGAGTTAGTACCTTCCATCGATACTTTGGTTTCTACAATCGCCAGCAAAGATGAAGGCAAGAAAGAAGAACCGGCTCTTACCCCGGAGCAACTGGTCACCTCGTTGGCTGATCAGCTTAGTAAAAATCTAATTGATCCATGGACATTCAAATGCGCATACATGGCTGTTTTCCCTTCAGAGCAAGCCGCCGACCTGTTGCGCAAATTGGTTGATTTGTTGGGTACGCAGAAGTTGACCGGTGAATTATTCCGTGCTGCTTATGATGCAGTGCAATCGGCTGAGGCACCGCCTTTTTCTGCTTCTTCTTCTGTCGGTTCTGCCTCCGGTCCTTCACCAAATGTGGTGACTGAAATTCAGTATGTTCCAGATGAGACGGTGATTGCGCAGCTGGATGATTTGCGCAGGGCTAATGATGAACTCAAGGCTCGGATGGACCAAAGAGAGCTTGAGTTCTCGGAGCTTTTGCAGTCTAAAGAGCAAGAAGTTGTCGAAACCCAGGAGATGCTCAATTCTCGGTGGGAAGACTTTAGCAATCGCTATGAACAGCTTTCTGAGATGATGCGCGATCGCAATGAAGAACTCATAAAGAAAGAGTCTGAATTGGCGAAGATTCAGGCTGAAAAAGACCTTGAGATGGCTAAGGTGCAGTCTGAAATAGCAATCAAAGATTCTGAGATTACACAGCTAAAATCGCAATTAGAAGAGATGCGCGATCAGACAAAAGACATGGTGGCGGACCTGCAAAGACAGCTGACAAGCACTAAGCAGGCTATGGAGGAAGCAGCAAGATTGGCAGCTCCTAAACCGCAGACCAGCTTCTTTGATGCGCCGGCTCAGCCTGCCAATAATTTATTCAGTGCCGAACCCAGCCGGGAACAGCTATTTACGCCGGCTGAAAACTCGACAAATGTCAATATGCCGGCACCAAATCCGATACCGGCCCAAAATATCAGTCAACCAAATCCGGCAGCCATAGTTGCACCTAATTCTCTCTCGAACCCGGTACCAAATCCGATGCCAACCTCAGTGCCCAATTCTGTGCCGCAGCCTGGTGCTGGTATGGGGGCGGTTGGCGCTCCTAATTCTCTGGCAGTCGGTGCCAATGCTGTGGCATCTTCCGGTTTGGGCTCGGTTGCGCAGACTTTGGCTCCCACACCAGACCCCGTTGTGCCTAGTACTACCCCTGGTGTGTCATCTCAGGCCATCCCACGTCCTCAGGTGGCTGCACCTACCACCCCTCTCCCAAATGCCTCCGGCAGGCATGGTAGTGGTGTGAGAGCCCAGGTCTTTGAGGTGATTGTCAGGCAGGCTCTGGCTGGGGCGCCTTGGCGTGAGATTTGTGCCGGACCAATGCAGGTGAACGGTATATCACCCGACGAAGTTGAATCTGAAGTAAAGAGACGGCAAGCCCTGCTTAAGAAGTAAGCTTCCGATTAAGCAGGCAAAGAGTTATTTCGATTTGGCAGCGTCCATGGCCTTTTCGGTCTGCTTCCACTCTTTTACTATGGCGTCTAAGTTGCTCATATAGTGAAAAACTATTATGGAAGGCAGATGCTGAATCGTCTGGGTGAAAATAAAGAACATGACACCAATGATCACTGTCGTGCAGAGGGCCGTGAGATTGCGGCTGATGCGCATTTGCTCATCCAGCTTTTTGCTCAAGACATCCAGCTTGGCTTCCAGTTTTTTGATTTCTTTGTTTTCTTCCATTTAAAACTTCGCGCCCGCTTTTGAGAATTGAGTTCTTTGGTTCATTCCGGGCTAAACAAAATAGCACATATTCAGGTTTAGTGCCTTCAGCGCCTCTATTACCGCTTTGTCTTGGTCGGCAAAGACGGTACGTAAATCTATATTGACTGCTTCTTTTGAAACTGTGCCAATCACAGCTGGCGACTGCTTTCTCAATATAGTGGCCATTTCTTTTGCCGGCAGGTCTTTGCGCTTTGACTTCAGTTTCAATCCGGCGCTCGCTAAATTCTCTCCAGGCAGGCTGCCTCCTCCCATGGTGCTAAGGCTGTCTCCCACTTCTATTTGGTATTGCAGATTATCTACGCTTGCCAGTTCTGCCAATATATTTGCCGCTCTCTTGCGCAGCTCCTCCACAGTTTGACCAGCCATCTGGAAGACCGGCAAGTTCTCAAAGCCCTTGTTTAGCAGGTATTGACTGAGAGCGGCTTCCACCAGAGAGATGACTACTTTGTCGGCTCTCAAAGCTCTGTAAATAGGACACTTTCTCAGCTTTTCCACCAGCCTGGCCTTGCCGGCAATTATTCCAGCTTGCGGTCCACCCAAGAGTTTGTCGCCTGAGAAGAGCACCAAGTCGACTCCCGCCTCTAATGTCTCTTCTACTGTTGGTTCTTTCTTCAGTCCAAAGTTTGACAGATCAACGAAAGAGCCGCCGCCCAAATCATAAACCACTGGTTTGTCGTGCTTTTTGCCCAGGCTTATCATTTCGGTAAGACTGGCTTCTTCAGTGAATCCAATGATCTGGAAATTAGATTGATGGCATTTCAAAAGCATGCCAACATTATTGTCTTTTTGCAGAACTCTTTCGAAATCTTGAATGCGGGTCTTGTTTGTGGCACCGACTTCTTTTAGCTGTCCGCCTGAGGCTTCGATGACATCGGGCAGTCTGAAACTGCCGCCAATTTCTATTAGTTCACCCCGCGAGACCAAGACTTCTTTATCGAGGGCCAGCGCTCTTACGGCAAGCATGACGGCAGAAGCATTGTTGTTCACTACAATAGCGGCTTCGGCACCGGTGATTAGTTTTATCAGTCGCGTTATGCCCTTGGTCCGCTCTCCTCTTTCACCTTCTTCTAGGTCGAATTCTAGGTTGGAGTATCTTCTAACGGCTCTATAAAGATTGTGAGCGGCAAATTCGGGCAACGGTGCTCGTCCCAGATTGGTGCTCAAAAGCACGCCGGTGGCATTGATCACCTCTCTAATGCCCAGCGAGTCCATAGTTTCCTTCAACTTTTCAGCGCTGTCTTCGGCCAACTTAATGGCTAATTCTTCTTGGCTGAGTTCAGCTAGAGCCCCTGAGTGGCTTTGTGCTAGCGCCTTGATTGACTCCTTAACCAGTTCTTTCACGACAGAGCGTCTAAAGCTTTGCAGAGGCTCGGCCAGGGCTTTTTGTCTCAAAATAAGATCTATCTGCGGGGGTCTGAAAGTTTTCTCTTGAGAGAGCTTATTGGCTTGGCTTTCTGGTTTTGACACTTTGCACCGAATAATTAAAGTGGCTTTTCTCCTTAAATAATACTCCGCCCCTTGTCAGAAGCGTTTGAAAGAACCACAATTAGAGTATGTAGTAAATGATTCGACCGGGTTTTATTACTGGATTTAGTAATAGATTTGCCGTTTCTATTATTTCGATGAGCTGAGGGGCGACGCTTGTGGGCAAGACATTAAGAACCAAGACCTTATATCAAGATAAAGACTGGCTTGTGCAGAAATACGTCAAGGAGAAGCTCAGCACGGTGGAGATTGCCAAAATTTACCGAGAGACTGAGAATAAATGGTGCGATCCAAATACTATTTCTCGGTGGCTCAAAAAGCATAATATAGCCATGCGTTCTTTGGCAGAAGCCCAACAGAATCGGCACTCCACCGTTGCCACGCCGGCCACTCGCAAGAAACAGTGATTACGAATATTAAAGGCCAAAGCCGAAGCTTGCCCATCCTCCCATCATGCAGAGGCAGCAAGTGAGATATAGTATTACGTCTCTGCCCCCGGCCAGGTAGAAGAGGCAGTAGGAAAAGAACGAGAAGGCCGGCATCCAGAAGCGTCTATCTGCCTCACGTATAGCGTGTGCGCCCATGCAGATGCACAGAACCAGGGGAAAGCCGAAGAAGAGTACGTCGAATAGCATGATTTGTCCTCTAGTGGCAAAAGTAATCAATTCTGATGCAGTCGTCTATGGTGTAACCCGCATATAAAAGGATTTCGATGAATAGCGGCAAAAAACGCCCCCAGGGTGGAGGAAGCTCCAAATCAAGGCCGGGCCAAGGAAAAGGACGTTCTTTCGGCGGAAAGAAAGCAGGGGCTGATGACAGAAAGCCTCGTAAGCGTTTTGAAGACTCTGGGGATAAGCCGCGTAAGCGCTTTGAAGAGTCTGGGGATAAGCCGCGTAAACGTTTTGAAGACTCTGGAGACAAGCCGCGTAAGCGCTTTGAAGAGTCTGGGGATAAGCCGCGTAAACGTTTTGAAGACTCTGGAGACAAGCCGCGTCGGGCTTATGGCGAAGCGGGCGACAGACCGCGGAGACCTTATGAAGATTCGGGCGACAGACCGCGTAAGCGCTTTGAAGAGTCTGGGGATAAGCCGCGTAAACGTTTTGAAGACTCTGGAGACAAGCCGCGTCGGACTTATGGCGAAGCGGGCGATAGACCGCGGAGACCTTATGAAGATTCGGGCGATAGACCGCGGAGAACATATGGCGAAGCGGGAGACAGACCGCGTAAACGTTTTGAAGACTCTGGAGACAAGCCGCGTCGGACTTATGGCGAAGCGGGTGACAGACCGCGGAGACCTTATGAAGATTCGGGCGACAGACCGCGGAGAACATATGGAGAAGCGGGCGACAGACCGCGTAAACGTTTTGAAGACTCCGGAGACAAGCCGCGTCGGACTTATGGCGAAGCGGGCGACAGACCGCGGAGACCTTCTGAAGATTCGGGCGACAGACCGCGGAGAACATATGGAGAAGCGGGAGACAGACCGCGTAAACGTTTTGAAGATTCGGATAGCCCCAGAGATAGAAGACCGAGAGATTTTGACGATCGCAGACCGCGGCGCTTTGACGGTCCAGGAAGTGCAGCCGCCGATCTGGCTAACCTTGATGAAGAAGCTCCGCCTGAAAGAACAAGGGTCGGTAGATACGGCAGTCATTCAGTTACCGAGTTACCTTCATTCGATGCTGAGACCCAGGCTCAGGTTGATGCCGAGTTCATCTACGGCAGAAATTCTGTAGTCGCTTTTCTTGAGCGAGGTGAGGCTCCGGTCAATAAGATCTTTATCGCTAAAGATATAGATGCCGACAAGCGAATCGACAAAATCAATGCTTTGGCAAAAGAGAATGGCATTCCTACTGTGGTTTGCGATAAGGTCAAGTTGTCGACTCTAATTGGCGATCGTGACCGCCATCAAGGTGTGGTCGCGCAGTTGGCGGCAAGCGAATTTGTAGAGCTGCCCGATTTCTTGGACAGACTTGACGCTGCAAAGAAAGAAAGCGAAGAAGCCGGTCGTTCGATGGACGGCTATGTCATCGCAATTCTTGATGGGATAGAAGATCCTCACAATATCGGAGCCATCATTCGCAGCGCTGATGCTGCCGGCGTGAAAGCGATTCTTTTGCCTCAGAGAAGATCTGCCGGTTTGACCGCCACCGTTGCCAAAGTAAGTGCCGGTGCGCTGGCTAGCATGACCGTGGTGCGCGTGACCAATATTGTCTCTACGCTTGAAAAGCTCAAAGACAGGGGCTTCTGGGTAGCCGGTACCAGTCTTGAGGGCGAGTCGCTTTACAAGAGTGATCTCAAGCGACCTCTGGCTCTAGTTATTGGTTCAGAGTCTGATGGCATCAGTCGGTTGGTGGCAGAGCACTGCGATATGCTCTTGAAAATCCCGATGCAAGGCAGTGTTCAATCATTGAATGCTTCAGTGGCTGCTGGTGTGGTTTTCTATGAGATCGTTCGGCAAAACTCCTGAGCCTACTTGCTTGCAAGTTTGGTTGTAAAGCAATCTTCGTTACAAAAATTATATTAAGTTCCTGTAGCGAGATAGCCGCGTTCACGGGCTTTTGTTTGACACGATGAAATTCAGTTATGTAGAATCTGATTCTTGTCTCGTGCATGGGTGACCTTGCGCGCTTGCCGGTGTAGCTCAACGGTAGAGCAACGGTTTTGTAAACCGTAGGTTGCGGGTTCGAATCCCATCACCGGCTTATGGGCGGATGTCCGAGTGGCTAAAGGAGACGGGCTGTAAACTCGTTGGCGCAAGCCTACGCTGGTTCGAATCCAGCTCCGCCCAAACTTTTTGCTTGAAAGAGCAAATTTTGCATCTTAGCCGGATGCAAGCAAACCAAAACTAGATCCATAAGAAAAACTGGAGAATCTAAGGACTCCGGGTGAGTCCATACATAATTAGATGCGCGCCCATGTAGCACAGTGGTAGTGCACCCCCTTGGTAAGGGGGAGGTCACGAGTTCAAATCTCGTCATGGGCTCCATTTTTTTTAGGGTCTTGATCTAATTCAAGAAATGCCATTACCGCGTTAATTAAGGAGAGTAGAAGAGGATGGCCCGTCAAAAGTTTGAACGCAACAAGCCAAACGTGAACGTTGGAACGATCGGCCACGTTGATCATGGCAAAACATCGCTCACAGCCGCTATCACAATGACCCTCGCTAAGAAAGGTCAAGCGAAAGCTAAAAAGTACGATGAGATCGACGCTGCTCCCGAAGAGAAAGCACGTGGTATCACGATCAACACCGCTCACGTTGAATACGAAACCGACAATCGTCACTACAGCCACGTAGACTGCCCTGGTCACGCTGACTACATCAAAAACATGATCACCGGTGCCGCTCAGATGGACGGAGCCATTTTGGTTATCTCCGCCTCCGACGGTCCTATGCCCCAGACCCGTGAGCACATCCTGCTCGCCCGTCAGGTAGGCGTACCCCACATCGTCGTGTTCCTCAACAAGTGCGACATGGTTGACGATCCCGAGCTTCTCGACCTCGTCGAAATGGAAGCCCGCGAATTGCTCGACAAGTACAACTTCCCCGGCGACAAAATCCCCTTCATCCGCGGTTCTGCCTTGAAGTGCTTGGAAGGTGATGCCAAAGCTGAAGAAGCCGTACTCGAACTGATGAAAGCTATCGATGCTTACATCCCCACCCCCGAGCGCGAAATCGACAAACCGTTCTTGCTCGCTGTTGAAGACGTGTTCTCCATCACCGGCCGTGGTACCGTTGCCACCGGTCGTATCGAGCGCGGACAAGTCAAAGTGGGCGACGAAGTTGAAATCGTTGGTCTGCAAGAGACCCGTAAAACTACCGTTACCGGTGTTGAAATGTATCAGAAGACCCTCGACTCCGGTATCGCCGGTGACAACGTCGGTATCCTTCTGCGCGGCGTAGACAAAACCATGATCGAGCGCGGTCAAGTGCTCGCCAAGCCTGGTTCCATCAAGCCCCACACCAAATTCAAGGCTGAAGTCTACGTTCTCTCCAAAGAAGAAGGCGGACGTCACACCCCGTTCTTCCCTGGTTACAGACCGCAGTTCTACATCCGTACAACCGACGTGACCGGTTCCATCACTCTGCCTGCCGGCGTTGAGATGGTTATGCCTGGTGACAACGTCGCAATGGACGTTGAACTGATTCAACCCGTAGCCGTTGAAGAAGGTATGAGATTCGCCATCCGCGAAGGTGGACGTACCGTAGGCGCCGGTGTTGTAGCCAGCATCATCGCCTAATAGCGAACAAAGCAATAAAAAAGAGAGGTCGGAGTAATCCGACCTCTCTTTTCTTTTTCAATTTCAGCTTAGAATCTTCGCAATATATAAGCTTCCGCCGTACTTCCGGAACTTTCAGAACTATCTGAACTTTCTAGCTCAGCCACTTTTTCTAGATAGCTCTTAGATTTTTCTTTATCGCCCATACTGAGATAAAGCCAACCAAGGTTGCGCAGATCGGAGACCAATTCTGCTTCTGTCTTTCCTGCCTCTTTTGAAAGGGCAATAGACTTTTCTATAAGGTCGGCCGCTTCAACCAGTCTGCCCGTGTGAAATTTACACAAACCTAGCTCTTGATAGTATTTGGCCATCTCTAACTTATCGCCAAGCTGAGGGTTTTTCAAAAGAAGGTCCAGCGCCTTTTCAGCATAAGGAATGGCTGCTTGCCATTCGTGCAAATACATTTTGGCGTCGGCGATGCTGTAGTTGCAATCGGCTTCTAATTTCTTGTCACCAGTGGCGGTGATTTTGCCAAGGGCCTCTTGCAATATCTTTATTGCTTCCTGGTAAGAACCGTATCCCAATTCTGCTTTGCCGTGGCGAAGCTTTAGTGAAGCCATTTCTTTAGGGGAGCCGCTCTCTTTCTTTTCTTGCAAGAGTTCTTGGAATAGTTCAGTAGCCTTTGCGTAGTTCTCGGTTTTATCAAGACTGAGATCGGCTAGTTTTTCGGTGCAATCCAAATATCTTTTCTTATCAGTAAAGCCTCTGGCCAAGGGCCTCATTGCTGAAAAGATACCCACTGCTGCGTCGTATTCTTTGTCTTCGACGGCATCTAGAGCCGACTCTTCCATAAATTCATAGACTTGGGCGGGCTTGCTGCGGCTCTCTAGCTTATGGCTGATGGAGCCATGGTCGGTGCCGCCTTGTCTCTGCGTTTCGCTCGATAGATAGACCACCGAAGCCAAGAGAGCGAGGGTGACTATCAAGGACATAGTTATGATTGTAATGAGAATCGGCTTATTCACGGTCACTGCTTAATTTACTTAGTAAGAGCAGTCTCTATTTTAGTTGTAATTTTGGTGCACTTTCGCTGTGTACATATATAAAGTTGAAAAACGGCAATTATTAAGGCTTTGTTGAGTTTGCTGTATTTGACTACTTGGCTGAAACTCAAGCTGGCTCTTGTGTTGCAGTTGTTAAAGTTGACGTTTTATTCTCATTGCTATCCTGGGGATCTTTTTCGAGCGCCGGAAGCCCCTGCTGGTAAGGCTTTTGACTGTGCCCGCCAAACTTGGGGACAAGCAGTTGTCGCTTGACATCAAAAGGTGAGATAAATTTACTCTGAGCGACTATGTCTTATATGTACAATGTGTGGTTCGTTCGCTGGAACGGTCATCCCGTGCCGCCCTCGATTATAAGACGAGCTTAATGTTCGAGCTTGAAGCGAGAGGTTCTGGATGAGTTTCAGTCGTGCGGAATCTTGCGCCCTGTCTCGCGATATTCGAAAGACAAGCAAAAGATATGTTCTAGGAAGTTCTAGTAAGAACCAGGGAGTGACAGACGAAATGGCACGTGCCAAAAACCAAAAGACCGAAGGTGCACAAGGTACAGCAAAAGTGCAGCGTATCAGAATCCGTTTGAAGTCTTACGACCACAGGCTGCTCGATAAGTCTTCTGACCAGATTGTCGATACAGCCAAGCGCACCGGGGCTACCGTCAGCGGACCCGTGCCATTGCCGACCAAGAAGCGCGTCTATTGCGTATTGCGTTCACCCCACGTAGACAAAAAGTCTCGTGAGCACTTCGAAATCAGAGTGCACAAGAGATTGATCGACATAAATGATCCCACTCCCACCACCGCCGACGCCCTTATGCGTCTCGATCTCCCGGCTGGTGTGGATATAGAAGTAAAACTCTAAAGAAGTAAAACTCTTAGGCAGTAATGCTTTTTGATTAGCTCCAAATGAGAGCTCGAAAAGCGCAAAGCATAGAGATTTAAAAGGAACAGACGATGACATTAGGCGTAATGGGCAAAAAAGTTGGAATGACTCAGGTGTTCGATGAGAACGGCCTGGCTGTTCCCGTCACCGTGGTCAAACTGGGCGACAATATCGTCACCGAAGTGAAGACTAAAGATAAGCATGGCTATCAGGCTGTCCAAGTGGGCGGCTTCAAAGTTGCCGAGAAGAAGCTCAATAAACCTGAGCTGGGCGGCTTTAAAAAGAAAGAATTGGCTCCCATGCAGCCTCTTAAAGAGTTCAGACTGAAGTGCAACGATGCTTGTGCTTACAATGTCGGCGAAGCTCTCAAAGTAGAAGAGATTCTCTCAGCTGGAATGCGTGTGGATGTCCGTGGACGTTCCATCGGTAAAGGCTTCCAGGGCACAATCAAACGTTATAACGCCGGCCGCGGACCGATGAGCCATGGTTCTAAATTCCACCGCTCAATGGGTTCTATCGGCGCCGGCACCACTCCCGGTCGTGTTTTCCGTGGATTGCACATGCCGGGTCATATGGGCGACGACAATACCTGTGCTCGCCGCATCAAAGTTGTAAAAGTAGACACCGAAAAGGGCCTCCTTTTGGTCAAGGGATCTATCCCTGGCTGTGATGGGGCTCTTGTTGTTGTCACTCCTTCCAAAACCAAGTGGAACTAAATCAGTAAGAGAGAAGAAAAATGACATCCGCGCAAGTAGTAGATCTCAAAGGTAAGAAGCTCAGCGAAGTAAATCTCGCTGATGAAGTCTTCGCCATCGAGCCTAATCAGGGCGTTATGCACAGTGCTCTGGTCAGACAGCTCGCCAATGCTAGAAGAGGCAATGCCTCCACCAAAACTCGCTCCGAAGTTTCCGGTGGTGGACGCAAGCCTTGGCGTCAAAAGGGTACCGGTCGCGCCCGCGCTGGTTCCATCCGTTCGCCTCTCTGGGCCGGCGGCGGTGTGACTTTCGGTCCCAAGCCCCGCGATTATTCCATTTCGATGCCCAAGAAGATGAGAGTGCTGGCACTCAAATCAGCTCTTGCCGCTCGCGCCGAGAATCTCGTAATCGTCGAGAATTTCGATGGTCTCAAAGAAGCCAAAACAAAGCAGTTCTGTCAGATTCTCAAAGACCTCGGTCTTTGCGAGAAGAAAGTACTGGTAGTGCTCGACTATGCTTGCGAGACCTGCGCCAAAGTCGAGTTGGCTGCTCGCAATATCGAGGGTGTGAAAGTAATCCGTGCTTCCAACCTCAACGTAAAAGATTTGCTTCACCATGAAGTGTTGCTCACCGACGTTCGCACTCTTGAAGTTATCAACACACGCTTCAAGTCTTGCAAGAGCGAAGGCGCTGCTGCTCCGGTGAAGGAAAAAGCTCCTGCCGAGAAAGCTGTGAAGGCGAAAGCTGAGAAAGCTCCGGCTAAGGAGAAAGCTGAAGCGCCCAAGAAAGCCGCCAAGTCTGGCGAAGAAAAGCCGGCCAAAAAAGCAACCAAGGCCGATGGTGCAGCTCCTGCTAAAAAATCAGCCCAGACTAAGAAGGACGCTTAAGAGATGAATAAAAGACATTCTGAAATCATCATTCGTCCGCTGATCACAGAGAAATCTGCTGCTCAGATGGAAAAAGGGCAGTACACCTTCGAAGTCGCCAAAAACGCCAACAAGGTGGAAATCGCCCAGGCGCTCGAGCAAATCCTCAAAGAACTTTATCCCAAGTCCAAGAGCGAGATTGTCTCGGTAAATACATCTGCTATTCGCGGCCGCTTCAGAAGAAGCAAGCGTCATGGACGCGCCCCGAAAGATAGCAAGAAAGCGATAGTCACCATATCTGGTGAACCGCTGGAGTTGTTCTCCGCCTAGGAGAGAGCTCCCACAGTTAAGGGAAATTGAAGGCTCTTCAAAAGAACTCATAGGAAAAGAAAATGCCTACCCGCAAAGTGAACCCAACCTCAGCAGGACGACGCAATATGTCGCTCGCCGATTTTTCGGAGATCACGACAGACAAGCCCGAAAGAAGCCTGCTTCGCCCCCTCAAGTCGACCGGTGGTCGCAATAACCAGGGGCGCCTGACCGTCAGACATAAAGGCGGCGGTCACAAAAAAGCCTACCGTGTAATCGATTTCAAACGCGATAAGCACGATGTACCCGGCGAAATCAAAACCGTTGAGTACGATCCCAACCGTAACTGCCGCATCGCACTGGTGCAGTATGTAGACGGTGAAAAACGTTATATTCTTGCCCCTCTCGGCGTTAAGGTCGGCGACAAAGTTATGTCCGGACCGGCTGCTGAAATCAAGAACGGCAATGCTCTTCCTCTGCGCGCCATCCCCTTGGGTACCATGGTTCACAACGTTGAACTGACCCTCGGTAAAGGTGGTCAGCTTGGTCGCTCTGCCGGCGCTCAGATTCAGCTCCTCGCTAAAGAAGGCAAGTATGCCACCCTGCGTCTGCCCTCCGGTGAGATGCGCATGGTGCACATGGAATGTATGGCCACCATCGGTCAGCTCAGTAACCCTGATGCTAAGAACGTGCGTCTCGGCAAAGCCGGTCGCAAGCGCTGGATGGGTATCAAACCGACCAACCGCGGCGTTGTTATGAACGCTGTCGACCACCCGCACGGTGGTGGCGAAGGCAAGTCTCCTATCGGTGGCAAGCCTCAGACTCCGTGGGGCAAACCGGCAATGGGTTACAAAACCCGTCGCGGCAAGCATAAGACTTCAAGTCGTTTCATCGTCAAGCGCAGAACCAAGTAGGAGGATACTGTGTCTCGATCGCTTAAAAAGGGACCGTTCGTTCATCCCTCACTCATCAAAAAAGTTGAGGATATGAACAAAAAGGGCGACAAACGCGTCATCAAATCTTGGTCGCGCGCTTCGATGATTGTGCCCGAAATGATTGGTCACACCATCGCTGTATACAACGGCCGCAAACATGTTCCTGTCTATGTCACAGAACAGATGATCGGTCATCGTCTCGGAGAGTTTGCGCTCACCAGACATTTCAAAGGTCACGCCGGCGGTGATAAAGCTGCCAAAAGGGGTTAAGTCTCATGGAAAGCAAAGTTTGCGCAAAATGGGTACGCATGTCACCGCGTAAGGTGCGCCGTGTAGTCAATGAGATTCGCGGTAAGGAAGTGGCTAAAGCTCGCGTCATGCTGAGATTTATGCCGTACGCAGCTGCCCGCGTGGTCGAAAAGCTTCTGCACTCGGCCGTATCCAATCTCGTACACTCCGAGCAGAATCCGGTTTCCGAAGGGGAAGCGGACAAATTCAAAGTGGTAGAGGCTTTCTGCGACCAGGGTCCGACCATGGAACGCTTCCAGCCTCGCGCCAGAGGACGGGCTTATCCCATCCTTAAGCGTTCCAGCCACATCACACTCAAATTGTCCGATATTTAGTCAGTAACCGGTAAGCATCTTATTTAGAGGAGCTAGTAAGTTGGGTCAGAAAGTAAATCCTGTTGGTTTCCGCGTCGGTATACACCGGGGCTGGTCTTCTAATTGGTTTGTCAATAAGAAAGACGTCGCACCGCTTATCGAGGAAGACCACAGAATCAGAACCTTCCTCAAGAAGGAACTCACCGGAGCCGGTGTCTCGAAAGTAGACATTTCTAGAAAAGCGGATCAGATTCAAATTGAAATCTTCACTGCTCGTCCCGGTGTGGTAGTAGGCAAGGGCGGCGCTGGTATCGAAACCTTGAGCGCCAAGATTCGCGGCATGATTAACCGCCCTGGTCTGGATGTGAAAATAAGCATTCTTGAAGTCAATCGCGTCGATCTCGAAGCTAAGCTGGTGGCTGAATCCATCGCTCAGCAGCTGGAGAAGCGTGTGGCTTTCCGTCGCGCCATGAAGCAAGCTATGCAACGTTGCATGCGCGCCGGAGCTGTCGGCGTCAAGATCATGGTGGCCGGCCGTCTCGGCGGTGCTGAAATCGCCAGAACCGAGTGGGCTAAAGAAGGTCGTATTCCGCTGCAGACTCTGCGCGCCGACATCGACTATGCCACCGCTGAAGCCACTACTCTCATGGGCATCATCGGAGTCAAAGTTTGGGTATTCAGAGGTGAACTCGAGCCCGGTCAATGGTCTCCGCCCAATATCAAGTCTCAGTCTGAGCGTTCCCAAGAGGGCTCTCGCGAAGCGAGAGGTCCCGTCAAGTCTGGTCGTAGATCCAGGAAGGCAGGTTAAGAACAATGCTAATGCCCAAGCGAACCAAATATCGCAAGCATCAGCGTGGCAGAATGTGTGGCGCTGAATCCAGAGGCGTCGAGGTGCAATTCGGCGACTACGGACTACAAGTTCTGGAGCCCGCCTGGATCACTTCCCGTCAGATTGAAGCCGCTCGTAAAGCCATGGTGAGAAGTGTAAGACGCGGCGGCAAAATGTGGATCCGCGTATTCCCGGACAAGTCGGTCTCTAAAAAGCCGGCTGAGACCCGTATGGGTTCCGGAAAAGGTAACCCCGAGTTTTGGGTAGCCGTGGTCAAGACCGGTCGTGTCATGTTCGAAATGTCTGGTGTAGCTCAAAAAGATGCTCATCACGCTCTCGAGCTGGCCGCTCAAAAATTGCCGGTCAAGTGTCGTGTTGTCGAAAGACACGCCGGAGGTGCCAAGTAATGAAAGTCAAGGAATTGAGAGAGCTTTCCAAAGAAGAGCTCACCGGTCGCATTGACGAAGCTAGAAAGAGCCTGGTGGAACTGAGATTCCAGCTGGCGATGAGAAAGCTGGAGAATCCCGCCAGAATCCGTACAACTAAGAGAGAGCTGGCGCAGATGCTCACCATCATGACCGAGAAAGACGCCGTCAAAGGCTAACTTTCAGAGCAAGTTTAGATAGACAGTAAAGAGTTAAAGGCTAAGGGGTCGAAGAAATGCCAAGGAAGGTATTAGTCGGAAAGGTTGTATCCAACAAAATGGATAAGACCGTTGTGGTAGCGGTAGAAAACCGTTTTCCGCACCGTAAGTATGAAAAGCAAATGGTAGAGACACGCAAATTCAAAGCCCACGACCCCGAGAACAAATGTCAAATGGGCGATGTGGTGCGTATCGAAGAATGTCCTCCTGTCTCCAAAGACAAGAAGTGGCAAGTAATCGAAATCACCGGTCACTCCATTTCCAACGCTGCAAGTGAGGTGTCCAGCCAATGATTCAAGCACAGACAAGACTTACCTGCGCAGACAACACCGGCGCCCGCGAACTTATGTGTATTCGCGTTCTTGGTGGCTCCAACAAGAGATATGCCTCGGTTGGTGATGTCATAGTCGGTGTCGTGAAAGATGCTCTGCCTAACATGCCGGTCAAGAAATCAGATGTGGTTCGTTGCGTCGTAGTGCGTGTGACCAATCATGTCAAACGTCCTGACGGTTCCACCATCAGATTTGACGACAACGCCGCCGTCATCGTTCAGAAAGACGGCAACCCCAAAGGTACACGCGTTTTCGGACCGATTGCTCGCGAACTTCGCGACAAGAACTTCACCAAGATAATTTCATTGGCTCCGGAGGTGCTCTAACTATGACAGCCAATTCGACTGAAGGTAGATCGAAAAGATTCACCAATTCAGCCATCAAAACCAAAGTAAAGATGGGCAACAAGGTGGTTGTCTCGCGCGCTCTCGTCAAGCCTGCCGCCACAAACCTCGTTCCTCATATTCACGTCAAGCGCGGCGACCTGGTCATGGTGATCTCGGGTGCTCGCACCCGCACCAAGAAAGACGGCACCAAGCTTGAAGGTGACAGAGGCAAAATCGGCAAAGTTCTGAAAGTATTCCCCAAAACCGGCAAAATCGTCGTCGAGGGTGTAAACATTCAGACCCGCCACCAGAAATCTAAGGCTGCCTATGGCGGTCAACAGGGCGGCATCATTAAAGAAGAAGCTCCAATCTTCGCCTCTAAAGTGATGCTCTACTCCAACGAGAAGAAAAAGCCCGTTAGAGCCGAAGCCCGCAAGACCCTGGGTCTTGAATAATCTATAGATTTGAAGACGACAAAGACCGTCTTCATAGAAAACAGGAAAAGAGAAATGCTGGACATCAAAGAACAATACGAAAAGCAAGTCAGGGCACACCTGACCAAGCAGTTCGGATACCAAAACGAAATGCAAGTGCCGCGTGTGGTCAAAGTCGTGATCAACATGGGTCTTGGCGAAGCGGCCAACAATGCCAAGGCAATCGACAGCGGCGTGAAAGAACTGGCTACCATTGCCGGTCAGAAACCCGTAGTCAATCGCGCCCGCAAATCAATCGCTACCTTCAAACTGAGAAAAGGTCAGCCGGTTGGCGCTTCGGTCACACTGCGCGGCAAGCGCATGTATGACTTCCTGGCCAAACTTATACACGTGGCTCTGCCCCGTATTCGTGACTTCCGTGGACTTTCTTCCAAGTCTTTCGACGGTCGCGGCAATTTCTCGGTGGGTATCAAAGAACAGCTCATCTTCCCGGAAATCAACTACGAGCAGATCGATGCGGTGCGCGGTATGGACATCTCCATCGTCACCACCGCCCCCACAGACCAGGAAGCACATGCGCTTCTGGCTGCAATGGGTATGCCGTTCAAAAAGTAATTCGTCGTAAGCAACAAACAAACTAGGAAAAAGGTCCAAGGAGAGGAAAGCACAACGTGGCTAAAACATCCATGATTGACAAGGAGCACAAGCGCCAGGTAGAAGCCGCCAAAGGCAAATACCCTAAAGTGCGCTTGCACAACCGCTGTCGCATTTGCGGTCGTCCGCGCGGTTATTACCGCGATTTCGGACTCTGCCGTCTATGCCTGAGAAAGATGGCACATGATGGTTTAATCCCTGGACTCACCAAATCTAGCTGGTAGGAGATAGCAAATGCCGGTCACAGATCCAATTTCGGACATGTTCACACGCATCAGAAACGCAATCCGCGTTCAAGCTTCGGCAGTGGAGATGCCCGCATCGAAACAAAAAGTGGCGATCGCCGAGCTTCTCCGCAGAGAAGGCTTCATTTCGTCGTACGAGACAAGAGCTCTGGGTTCGCCCGAGCAGCGCATGCGCATTGTTCTTAAGTACGGCGGCAAAGGCGAAGTCGTGATTCAAGGACTCAAACGCGTAAGCAAACCGGGTCTAAGAGTTTATAGACAAGCCAACAAAATGCCCAGAGTATACGGCGGTCTCGGAATCGCCATCGTCAGCACCAGCCAGGGGCTGATGACCGACCGTCAGGCTCGCAAGAGCAACCTCGGCGGCGAAGTTGTCGCCGAAGTGTGGTAAGGAGTTAAGCAATGTCTCGTATAGGTAAAGCACCAATCACAGTGCCCGCCGGCGTAACCGTGCAGTTTGCCGACAACAAGGTCTCGGTCAAGGGACCCAAAGGTCAGCTCACCAAAGAGTTTCGTCCGGAGATTGCCTTCAAGCAAGAAGGCGACACCATCACCGTCTTGCGCAAGTCTGAAGACCGTTCGGTCAGAAGCCTGCACGGACTGAGCCGTACTCTTTTGGCCAATATGGTCAAAGGTGTCTCGACTGGTTTTGATAAGACCTTAGAGATCGTCGGCGTCGGTTATCGTGCCTCCATGGACGGCAAGAAGCTCGTCATGCAGCTCGGTTACTCGCACTCGGTGGAAATCGATGCGCCCGAAGGCATAACCATTGCCGTTGGTAAGGGCAACGTCATCACCGTCAGCGGTGCCGACAAACAAGCTGTCGGCGACATGTCTTCCTTCATCCGTGGTAAGAGACCGCCCGAAGTCTACAAAGGCAAAGGCGTTAAGTACCAAGGCGAATACATTCGCAGAAAAGCTGGTAAAGCCGCTGGTAAGAAGAAGTAAGCCCCCGATAATGGCAAGTTCAAGTATCCCTGCGTAGCACTGAAAGAGGGCCAGCGTTGGGAGAAACAAAAGGGCAAAGGACCCAGAAGAAATGATCAATAAACAAGATAGAAAAGCCAGCAGAATCACACGTCATAGACGTATTCGTCGCCGTGTTGAAGGTTGCAGCGAGCGTCCGAGACTTTGCGTCTATCGCTCCAACAAGCACATTTATGCTCAGATCATCGACGACAGTGCAGCTGCCACCTTGGTATCGGCCAGCACCCTCGACGTAGATCTCAAAAAAGATGCTCCTAAGAGCTGGAATGTTGAGTCTGCTCGTGCCGTTGGTGAGCTTATCGCTAAGCGCGCTAAAGAAAAAGGTATTGAACAGGTGGTATTTGACCGCGGTGGTTATATCTATCATGGTCGTGTTGCCGCTGTGGCTGAGGCTGCCCGTGAAGCCGGTCTCGATTTCTAGTATTCGATAAAAGAGGAAGAGGTTACTCCTAGATGGATAAAGAAGATAAGGTGGGCGGATTCGAGGAAGCTCCCAGTGCAGCCGGTGATGGCGTACGTCGTGGTCGTCGCACCTCCAGCCGCGAGTCCAATCGCCGTTCGTCCGATGAGACCAAGCGCGAGCGTGTCGAATCTGAATGGGAAGAAAAAATCATTCAAGTTCGCCGCGTCACCAAAGTGGTCAAGGGCGGTAAGAAACTTTCCTTCCGTGCAGTTGTCGCTGTAGGCAATGGCAAGGGTCAGGTTGGTATCGGCGTCGGTAAAGCCGCTGAAGTTATTTCCGCCATTCAAAAAGGCGTCGTAGACGCTAAGAAATCTCTGGTGAATGTGCCGCTCGTCGGCAGCACAATTCCTCACCAGATTGTGGGCAAGCGTGGTTCATCCCGCATCTTGCTCAAGCCCGCCGCCAAAGGTACTGGTGTCATCGCCGGTGGTGCAGCCCGCGCCATTCTGGAATTGGCCGGTGTCGGCGACGTGCTCTCCAAGTCACTCGGTTCGCGCTCTCCGCTCAACGTGGCTCGTGCCACCATTGACGGTCTCAAAGGTCTTCGTACCTTTGAAGAAGCTGCTCGCCTGAGAGGCATCAGCATCCGCCAGCTCTTCGCTTAATCAAGCAAGCTAAGTCAACCTAATAAGGGAATTAGTCATGTCAGCTATACGCATCAAACTAACAAGCGGTCTGGTCGGCAAGCGTGAGGACCAAGTAAAAGTGGTTCGCGCTCTCGGTCTTCGTAAGTTCGGCTCTGAAGTCGTTCATCAAGACAGCCCCACCATCCGCGGTATGGTCAACAAAGTCAGTCACCTGATTTCTGTTGTTCCCGCCGAGACCAAAAAATAAGTAAGAACAAAAACTACCGAGTTCCAGTGCAAATCTGAGATTTTGCCGGGGCGTAAGGTAAAGGAGAAGACAATGCAATTAGACGAACTGAGACCTCAAGAAGGCTCACGCCGTAACAAAAAGAGAGTCGGCAGAGGACGCGCCTCCGGCCACGGTAAAACCTCTACTCGTGGTCACAACGGACAAGGTCAGCGTTCCGGTGAATCGAAGCGCTTCGGTTTTGAAGGTGGTCAAACTCCCCTCTTCCGCAGACTGCCCAAGATTCACAACTTTGATCAAGTGCCCGGCCGTGATTGGGTCGTAGTTAATGTCGGCAGTTTGAACAACTTGCCTGCCGGTTCTGAAGTTACAGCCGAATCGCTCTTGTTGCATAAAGTGTTGCGCAAGCCCACCGATTCTCTGCGTATTCTCGGTAATGGCGAACTGAAAGTGGCGCTCAATATCAAAGCTCATCATTTCTCTCAGGGCGCTATCGACAAGATTCAAGCCGCTGGCGGCAGCTACGAAGTATTGCAGCCTGCAGCTCCGACCCGTAATCCTAAAAACAGAGACTAGTGCGCAAAATCAATTTGCCGGGTAGTCAAGTATGACCCGTTTCCGTTTAAGTAGTTTCACCTCTGAATTAGGGGGAAATGAAATGACGGAGACGGGTCTAAAATATTGTATGTAAGTAAAAACAGGTACAAATAACCAGATGTCTGAGAGTGTTGCCAAGCGCGGTTCCAAAATAGGTGGTCCTGAAGACTGGTTAGGTCTTCTTGGTGCCGCCGGCTTGAAAGAACGAATTCTATTCACAGTGGCCATGATCGTTCTTTATAGAGTGGGTGTTCATATTCCCATTCCGGGCGTCAATCCAGGTGCTTTCACCGAGCACCCTGAACTGGCTCAAAACTTGCTTGGCATGATCGACCTCTTCACCGGCGGTGCCCTCAACAAGCTCTCAGTTTTTTCAATGGGTATCGGACCCTATATCACTGCTTCAATTGTTATGCAGCTGATGACGGTTGTCATACCTAAGCTCGAAAATATGCAGAAAGAGCAAGGCGAGCAAGGTAGAAGACAGCTTGCCCAAGTGACGCGTCTGGTTACAGTCGGTCTGGCTGTATTCCAGAGCTTTATGTTGGCTCAGCTTCTTTCCCGCATTCCTGGTGTGGTAATCACCCCTGGTCCTCTCTTTCTTTGCACCACCACTCTGATTCTCTCTGCTTGCGCCATGTTTATTATGTGGATGGGCGAGCTAATCACCGAGCGTGGTGTCGGCAACGGTGCCTCACTGCTCATTTTCTTGGGTATTGCCGCCCGCCTGCCGGTCATGGTCAAAAATACTTATGAAACAGTGCAGACCGGACAAACACAGCTTTTCGGCGTTTTGGCCCTGACCGCTTTCTTCCTTCTGGTGGTGGCATTTATTGTGCGCTTGCAGCAGGGCGTTCGCAAAGTCATGGTGCTTGGTTCAAGACGTAATGTCGGGCGTCAGATTTTTGCTGCTCCAGATGATTATATGTATCTGCCGGTTAATCCTTCCGGCGTTATGGCCATCATCTTTGCTTCTTCCCTGCTTATGTTTCCAAGCACTATCATGCAGTTTTTGCAAAAGCAAAATCAGGGTGATCCCGGCATGGTTTTCTATGATGCCATCAAAAACCTGCCTTCCATCGGACCGGCTTTTGTAGAGTTTGCCAAGATTACCTGGGTGAAAGACAGCTGGGCTTTTATCGCGCAAGAGTTCAATAACTGCCTCTCTTATTACGCTTGGGAGCATTCAGTTCTCTATTTCTCGCTCATTCTTTTCTTTGCCTTCTTCTACTCTTCCATCGTTTTGCCTGTGCGAGACATGTCGGACAATCTGCGCCGCAGCGGCAGAGCTATTCAACACGTCAGACCAGGTCGACCGACGACAGAGTTTCTAGAGAAGACACTCAATCGCCTTACCTTTATAGGGGCTACTTCGGTAGCTTTCATCGCCATCGCTCCCATTCACGTGGAGCAAGCGACCATGGTCACAACCTTGCAGGGTTTGGGCTCTACTTCGCTCATCATTCTCGTAGGTGTGGCCATCGACACACAAAGACAGATTCTCACCCATGCTCTTTCGGCTCGTTATCAGGCCAGAGGGCTGTTCAAGACCTACGACAAGAAGGAACTCTAATGCGTATTCTTTTTCTGGGCGCACCGGGCGCCGGCAAAGGCACTCAGTGCAAGAAGCTCTCCGCCAAGCTAAGTCTTGCCCATCTTTCTTCCGGCGATATTTTGCGTGATGCCGTCAAGAATGGCACCCAAGCCGGACTGGCTGCCAAAGAGTTTATGGACCAGGGCAAGCTTGTTCCAGACAATGTCCTCATCGATTTATTTCGCGAGAAGCTCAATGATGCATCCTGCAAGAACGGTTTTATTCTGGATGGCTTCCCTCGCAACCGCGCTCAGGCTGAGAGTCTAGATCTCTTGCTTGGTGAGTTGAAAGCCAATTTAGATCGTGTCATCGATCTCAAGACATCAGATGACCTATTAGAAGACCGCATTACCGGACGAAGAGTTTGTCCAAACAAAGCCTGTAATGCCGTTTTCCACATCAAGTTTTCTAAACCGAAAAAAGACGGCATCTGTGATCTTTGCGGTACCGAACTGAGCCACCGTTCCGACGACAAGCCGGAACTAGTCAAACAAAGATTGGCTGTCTATCACGAGCTGACCAGCCCCCTCATTGATTTTTATAAAGCCAAACAAATTCTCGTATCGGTTAATGGCGAAGGCGAGCAAGAAAAAATCTTCGCCGATATATTGGAAACCCTCAATCAGGGAAGTCACAAGTAAAGATGGCCATGATACTCACTGTTGAAGAAGACTTGAAGCTCATCCGGGAGGCCGGCAAGCTGGCCGGTGAAACTCTTGAATTGTGCAGCAAGGCGGTGGAGCCGGGAATTAGCACCTGGGAATTGGACGAATTAGCCGAGAAGAATATTCGCGGGGCCGGACACATTCCCACTTTCAAAGGCTATAAAGGCTTTCCAGCCACTGTCTGCGCTTCAGTAAACGAAGAAATAGTTCACGGAATTCCCAATAAACGTAAGGTACTCAAGGACGGGGACATCATCAGTCTTGATCTTGGTGTATCGGTACGTAAACAAAAAGACGGCAAAAAGTTCGATTATATCGGCGACACCGCAGTGACAGTGGCTGTGGGCAAAGTTTCCGATGTGGTCGCCCGTTTGTTGAAAGATACGCAGATTTCACTTTACGCTGCCATTAAAGCCGCCAGGGGTGGTGCCACCCTCGACGAAATCGGCGGTGCCGTAGAGGATGTGGGAGTCGCCGGCAATTACGGCATAGTGAGAGATTATGGTGGACATGGCATAGGGCCTGACTATCATGAAGATCCATTCATCTTCAACTATCGTACCGGTAGCAAGACCAAGTTGAAACCTGGTATGGTTATAGCGATCGAGCCTATGTTCAATTTGGGCAGCGATAAGACCAGACTAAAGTCTGATCGCTGGACTGTTGTAACGCAAGATTACAGACCTTCAGCACATTTTGAACATTCTTTGTTAATCACTGAAGGCTATCCAGAAGTACTTACTAAGCGTCCATCCGAGGTAATTGAGTGACTAAACAGGGCGTCATCGAATTTGAAGGAACAATCCGCGAATCCTTGCCCAATGCCATGTTTCGGGTAGAGCTCGATAACGGTCACAAGGTCTTGGCCCACATTTCGGGCAAGATTCGCAAAAACTTTATTAAGATACTTCCAGGCGATCGAGTGCGTGTAGAGCTCACCCCGTACGACCTTACGCGCGGAAGAATTACATACAGAATCAAAGATTGATGTACAATTAGACGTTTGTCTGGTTGCCCCTTGTTTTGCATGCAAATGCGGGCAGGGCTTGGCTTCCTCGTTAGAATTGTTAGCATCGTTTCACCTACAGTAAAAGCGGCAAAAGCCGCACAGAGAGCCGAAAATGAAAGTAAGAGCTTCAGTCAAAAAGATTTGCGATAAGTGCAAAGTGATAAGACGCAAAGGTCGCGTTGCGATCATTTGTGAAAATCCCAAGCATAAACAGCGCCAAGGTTAAGAACTAAGAAGTTAACTTCAATTAGGATATTCAAGAGATATCCGGGTTAACTTATTGTCTATCTATAAAGATTCAGCGCAATCAAGAGAATAGAGCGCAAAAAAAGCGTCAGTTGGAGGATAAATGGCCCGTATTGCCGGTGTTGACCTGCCGAGAAACAAAAGAACCTTAATCGCCCTTACCTACATTCACGGTATTGGTAGAACTTCTGCAAAGAACGTTTGCAAGAAGGTCGGTATCGCCGACCATCGTCGCATTCAAGATCTGAGCGAAGAAGAACTCAACAAAATTCGTGAAGAAGTAGAGAAGAGCGGCAACTACCAGGTCGAAGGCGACCTGCGCAGGGTAGAAGGTCTGAACGTCAAGCGCCTGATTGAAATCAACTGCTATCGCGGTCAGAGACATCGCCGCGGTCTACCGACCCGCGGTCAGCGCACCAAAACCAATGCTCGTACTCGTCGTGGTCGCAAGCGCGTCACCGTCGCCGGTAAGAAGCAAGCTGGTAAATAAGTCGTAAAGGCGTAATCAGTAATCACTACAACTTGAAATTAAAAGGATAGAAACAGGAACGCTATGGCTAAGTCTCCGAAGGCAAGGACGAAAAAGAAAGAACGCCGCAATGTATTGCAGGGCGTCGTCCACATCGCTAGCACTTTCAATAACACAATTGTCTCTTCCACCGACCCGCAAGGTCAGGTCATTGCCTGGGCTTCGGCTGGTACTGTCGGGTTCAAAGGCGCCAAAAAGGGCACACCATTCGCCGCTCAGCAGGCTGCCGAATCTGTGGCCAAGCGTTCTATGGACCAAGGCATGAGACAAGTGGAAGTGTTGGTTAAAGGTCCCGGCGCCGGCCGCGAGACCGCCATCAGAGCTTTGCAGGCTTCCGGTTTGGAAATCACTCTTATCAAAGATGTGACTCCCATTCCCCACAATGGTTGCCGTCCACCCAAGCGCCGTCGCGTGTAATTTGCAGAGATAGAGAAGTCGAGGAGTTAAGAAGTTGGCCAGGTATACGGATTCAGTTTGCAAGCTTTGCCGCAATGAGGGAGTCAAGCTCTTCCTCAAGGGCACACGCTGCTACACAACCAAGTGCGCTATTGAAAGACGTCGTTATGGTCCAGGACAGCATGGTCAGGACCGCAAGAAGCAGTCGGAATACGCTCTGCAATTGAGAGAGAAGCAGAAAGTTCGTCAAACTTACGGCGTTCTTGAGTCTCAGTTCTCTGCTTATTTCGAGCAAGCGACAAGACAAAAGAAAGTTCCCACCGGCCTCAAGCTTTTGCAATTGCTTGAAGCTCGTCTCGACAATCTGGTGCACCGCTCCGGCATCGTGCCGTCGCGCGCCCAGGCCAGACAACTTATCCGCCACGGTCATTTCACCGTCAACGGTAAGGTCGTATCTATTCCCTCCTACCAGGTTCGCCCCGGCGAGGTAATTTCGGTTTCCGATAAGGCTAAGAAAGTAATCAAGGACATCCTTGAGACCTCTCCTGCCGCTGCCCATCCTAACTGGATGGAAGTCAGCATCGAAAATCTGACCGCCTCCATGATCAATCCGCCGTCCCGCGAAGATCTGGATCAAAGCATCAAAGAAGCGCTCATCGTTGAGTACTACTCACGTTAATCTGACTGACCGTGAGGTCATGGTCATAGTGCTTCGTCAAACACATTCATTCACGGAGAGAATATGGAACCTCTAAGAATCAAGTGCCTAGAGAATAAAACCGGAACAGACGGCTCAATCTACGGTAAGTTCGTAATCGAGCCACTAGAAAAGGGATATGGAACAACCCTGGGCAACGCCCTCAGACGTGTTCTTCTTTCCTCTCTCGATGGTTCTGCAGTCAGTGCAGTGCGCATTGAAGGTGTAACTCATGAGTTCACCACAGTGCCCGGCGTACTGGAAGACGTCATCGACGTCATGCTCAACCTGAAGGGGCTGGTCGTCAAGACCTTCAGCAACGACCCTCAGTATCTTCATCTAGATATAGATCGTCAGGGACCTGTCACCGGCCGCGACATCATGTGTCCCGCCGATGCCACCATCATCAACCCCGACTGGCAGCTCTGCACACTCGCCGAAGGCGGCCGTTTGAGAGCTGAGATCACAGTCGAGCGTGGTCGTGGTTATGTTCCCGCCGACTCACACAGCCATTTCAAACAGGCTATCGACGTGCTCCCTATCGACGCCGTCTTCATGCCTATCCGCAAAGTGGCATACAACGTAGAACCGACCCGTGTTGGTGAATCAACCGACTTCGACAAGCTCACCATCGAGCTTTGGTCCAATGGTTCTATCGATGCTACAGAAGCCATTTCGCAAGCTGCTCGTCAAATCGTCGAGCATCTGCTCCCGATAGCCGAACTCTCCGGCAAGCCCATGGTGCCGGCTGCAACCCAGCCTCAGCAACAAGACGGCAAGCATAGCTCTATTTCCATCGAGGAACTCGAGCTTTCGGTGAGAGCCTACAACTGCTTGAAGAGAGCCAACATCAACTCGCTCGGTGAACTGCTCAAGCTCACCTACGATGATCTGATGAATATCAAAAACTTTGGCAAGAAGTCTGCCGATGAAGTAATCGAGCGCCTCAGGCAGTTCGGTCTTACTTTGGCTGATACACCCAAAGATAAATAAGCCAATCAAGTCAAATCAAAGTCAAATCTAAAAGGATCTTAGAAGGATAGAGTCATGCGTCATAGAGTACCCGGCAATCAATTGGGACGCCCCGCCGACCAGCGGAAAGCAGTCTTGAGAGCACTGGCCACCGAGCTTCTGCGTCGCGACGAGATTGTCACCACTCTCGCCAAGGCTAAAGCAGTGCGCTCTTGCGCCGAGCGTCTGATCACCAAAGGTAAGAAAGGTCAGTTCGGCGACTACAAAGATTTGCACGAAAAAGCCAAAAAAGGTGATGCTGAAGCTGCCAAGAAAGTGGCTCGGGTTGTGCATTTGCGTCGTCAAGTCGGCGCCTTTGTTTACGACAAAGAAGTCGTCACCAGAGTATTTGACGAACTCGCTCCCCGCTACAAAGATCGCAACGGCGGCTACACCCGCATCATCAAAGCTGGTCCCCGTCGCGGTGACTGCACCGAAATGGCCATCATTCAACTGGTCTAATAAGACAAGATAGTTGACTGTCGAAGCTAACAAAATCGCCCTTTTGATCGAGTACACCGGAAAGAAATTTCACGGTTCTCAGTATCAAGAGGGCGTTTTGACTGTTCAGCAAGAGCTTGAGAGGGCTCTTGCCATCTTGTTTGGTCAGCCGCTGCGCGCCATTTTTTCCGGCCGCACCGATAGCGGTGTCAGCGCCAGAGGGCAAGTCGTGCATGTGGTTTTGCCCGAGGGGCGGCAAGCGCTGAGTCAGTCTGAAATATTTGATCTGACCTGGCGTTTGAATGGAATTGTCATCAAAGAAATGAGCGTAACTGCTCTAGATAATGCGCCTTCCGACTTTCATGCACGCTTTAGTGCCTCTGAAAGAGAATATGTGTATCGGATTTTGAACCGATCTCAAAGATCTGCGCTCTTAAAAGATACTCACTATTTCGTGCGCCAGCCTCTCGACCTGAAAGCTATGCGCAGTGCGGCTTCCAGCCTTTTGGGCCGTCATGACTTCGCATCTTTTAAGTCTTCCAATTCAGATAATAGCTCTACAATCTGCACAGTCAGGCGGGCTGAATTATTGAATTTACGTGAAGGCGAGCTTGAATTCTGGATTGCAGCCGATCACTTCGTGTACAATATGGTCCGCATTATTGTCGGGACTCTTATCGATATAGGTCTCGGCAAGAGGGGTGTTGAAGCTGTCGAGCAGGCCCTGGCCAGCCACGACAGATTGCTCACCGGCCCCACTGCTCCCCCCTGGGGGTTGACGCTAAATGCGGTCAGGTACCCTGATCATTTTCAGCTCTTTCAAAATGACACAGGGCTGACCATCGAGGAGTTAAGAGAGTGAAAACCTATTGCCCTAAATCAGATGAAGTCACAAGAGAGTGGCTCGTTGTTGATGCCGAAGGTAAAACCCTCGGTCGTCTTGCTGCTGAAGTGGCCAATCTTTTGAGAGGCAAGCACAAGCCCGAATTCACACCTCACGTTGATTGTGGTGATTTCGTCGTAGTAGTTAACGCTGAGAAAATCCAGGTCTCCGGCAAGAAAGAGACCGACAAGTTCTACAGAAGACATTCCGGCTTCCCGGGTGGTTTCAAAGAAGAGAGCTTGGCTCATCTAAGACAAAGACGTCCGATTGCCATAATCGAGCGCGCTGTGCGCGGCATGCTGCCCCACACACGTCTTGGCGATCAGCAGTTCACCAAACTGAAAGTCTATGCCGGTGCAACTCATCCGCACGCCGCCCAAAAACCGGCGCAGCATGAGCTGCCCAAACATGTGACCGCTTAATTGGAATTAGAATTTCTAAGGTAAATCAGGAAGAAGAGGCAAATGTCTAGCGTAATTCAGTACATCGGCACCGGCAGAAGAAAATCAGCCACCGCCAGAGTGCGTCTGGTGCCCGGCACCGGACAGGTGACCATTAATAGCCGCACCATGGACGACTATGTCGGCGGCAGAGATGCTCTGCGTAAAGAGATTTTCACCTCTTTCCACGCTGCCGATGCCATGGGACGCTTCGACGTTCATGTGCTGGTACGCGGCGGTGGTATCGCCGGTCAAATCGGCGCCATTCGTCATGGCATTGCTAGAGCTCTTTCAGAAGCCGCTCCGCAGAACCGCTCGGTTTTGAGAGGCGAAGGTCTGCTCACCCGCGACCCCCGCGTCAAAGAGCGTAAGAAGTATGGTCGCAAGAGAGCCCGTAAACGCTTCCAGTTCTCCAAGCGTTAATCGCTCGATTGCTATCGGCAATATTTTTGAGAGAGTCGCCACTAAAAAGTTGGCGACTCTTTTGGCATCTTAAATGAGCAAGCTCGAGTAAGTTAAGGCTCGGGCCGCCTAAGCCCGAGCCGCCCAAGGCCGAGCCTAGATATGAGCAGCGCCCAATTCAAGTCTAAGTTCAAAAAAATACGACTACTGCGCCTGCTCTTCTGCGACGCCGGCGCCGCCGCCGACTTTATCGGCAGCTTTTCCTTTTGTGCTTGTGCCTATTTTCTCGTCTTCACGGTTAGGAATAATGCCCTTGGCTCTGAATTTGTTTTGGAAGCGAAATAGGGCAATAAAAGCTGAGATGGCAATCACTACTGTGGTTCCGATAAATCCCCAGCCGGCCGGTTCGTTGTAATAGACCAAGAAAACTCCGGCGGCAAATATACAGCAGGCAATAAAGAGCGAGAAAGGTATATACAAAGCTTTTACCGATTGCCAAAATTCAGCCTTCTCGGCTTCTTCCATAGCTTTGCGGCGCTCTTCTTTGCTGAGCTTGCTGTCTACTTCAGTCATTTTTTTATATCAAATAGGGCTACAGTCGCAATTTTAGCGCAAAAAGTGCAGTCAATCCTCGGACTTATTTAAGATGAGTGCTAAACTGAAATCGATGTCAAACCAGAAATTTCAAACTAGAAGTTCAAAAGTTTTGGGATGCCCCAGCTGTCAAAAGCCCATCCGCAATAGGCAGAACTTTTGCCTTGATTGCAGTGATTATGTGACACCCGTGCTCTTAGAGAAGTCTCTAGATAAGTCGCGAGATAACTCGCGGGATAACTCTCGCCGAGTCTGCAGCCAAGACTTTGATGCATTCTTTACTGATTTTGGTGATTCTAGTGATCTTCAGTCGCAAAGCCAACGCCGTGCTGCCTATAGACGCACCCGTTTTTCAGCCAGTGATTGTTTCAAATCTGGTCTTTTGGTTTCTTTGCTGGTTTTGGGTGCTGTTTTTGCTTTCACTGCTTATGAGACAGTGAGTGGACTAAACACGACAGATAGTCGGGTCGTATTAGAGAAAGCTAGAGGCTATGCCAATCGCGGTGAAGATGAGAGCGCCGTCAATCTTCTCAGTCGCACCCTGGAAGAAAATCACAGTCGCAATTTAAAAGGCCGAGAGGAAATCAAAGCCCTGCTTGATCAGTGTCTTTACAGCCATGGTCTCAAGCTTGAGCAAAGCGGACATTTTCGTGATGCGGTCACAGCCTTTAGTCGTATCTCACCGGGCTTTGCTCATTATGATGAAGTGAAGCGGCTGATAACTGACAATTCCAATAAAGCCTTGCCTCGTGAGTTTTCACAAGTGATTATGCAGACTGTTGACGTTGATTCTAGTTTGCCGCCCGGATTGGCTCCCAGCGAGTTAATCCAAGAGCATGGAGGCTTCTCTAAGCTTGATAAAGCAGTCAATACTGTCTTGCCTCAAAAGAATTCTCACGAGGCTAAGTCGCATGATAAGTCTGCTTTGAACCATTCACTTACCCCTCCGCTTAAGGTGCTGACACCGCCGGCGAAGTCATTGTCTTTTCCTGAGAATACTGTAGAGACCGGTGGCGAGACCGCGTTAGAGACTAGTAAGGCTGCCAGCCGCCTTAGCAAGATCGCTCGCTATAACGAACTCCTCTCCGCTTATTTCAAACGAGGCAGCGAAAATACCGCCGAACCGCCTACTTATGAAGAATGGCTTGATGGCGGAATGAAGGAGTTCTGAGCACTTGGTCTTTAAGAAGGCAAAGAAACAGACCAATACTACTACTGCCAAGCCGCAACCAGGCTGGAAGGTCCGTATTCGCCCGGCTCTTTTTGCCTCTTTGCTCTTGCTTTCTGTTTCTATTTCGCATTGCACGGCTATTTGGAACGATTTTGTCTTAGATGATCGTTTCAATGTCAGACCCTTCGGTGCCGTCTCGGTTAAGCGTGAGAAGTGGGAGCCTATCTGGTACGAGCTTTACACCGACGCTTTCATGAAGCCTCTGAGCGAGCCCCTCACGCGTCTGACCATGGCTATCGATTATCAAAGCGGACATATGGAAGCGCCCGGGGTCTACCATGCCACTAATTTGCTCTTCACCGCACTTGGCATAATCGTAGCTTTCTTCCTTTTGCATAATTTTGCCTTGGTCTTGGCTGAGAGCGGCTTTGTCGCCTATAGGGGCTTTCTCAATTTTGTCCCCCTCTTTGCCTGTGCTCTTTTCGCCGCCCATCCCTTGAGCAGCGAGGCGGTTTGTTATATTTCGGGGCGCGCCCCCGTGCTTTGTTTTTTCCTCTATATGTCGGCTTGTCTGGCTTATCTAAAGGGCTTCCACGCCAAGACTGTTTCTGCTTCGGTGGGCTACAGTTTAGCGGCTTATCTGCTCATCGTGGTTTCTTTGTTCTCGTCGGCTACGGCTCTCAGCCTGCCTTTGACCATGCTGGTTATGACTCTCATGGGCAAGCCCCGGCAGACCAACTGGAAGACGTTCTTTTACGAGAGAAGCTATGAGCTTGGCTCGCTTCTTTTGGTGGCTCTAGCTCTTCCCTTTATATTGAAGCTGGACCATCGACTGCCCGATGTTTTTACTTTAGGTCTGCCCAATCTCGATTGGCTTGGCTACTTCACCACCGAACTAAAAGTACTGGCTTACTTGGTCAAGTCTTTCATTTTGCCCTTTGGCTTAACTGTTTATCCAGCTCAGCTATTTTCTTCATCCGGTTTCGACTTGGCTGCATCCGCCGGTGTTGCCATCATTGCCCTGGCTCTTTTCTCGCTTTATTTTCTGCGCAACAAGCCCTTTTCCTTCCTGGGCAGCTATTTATTCTTAATTGGACTTTTGCCGCAACTGCTCTTACCCGCCACCACCTGCGGTGAAGGAACTCGTTTCTTCTTTTCGCTTTTCGGCTTGAGTCTATTGCTTAGCGATACTGTTCTCATCCGGCTTGGGCACATCAAGATGGATGATATAGAAGTGGCGGCCACTGGTTACAGTAAAAAATACCTGGCTCTGGCTAGTTTGCCGATCTTGCTTCTCAGTGGCTTTTCCATCTGGCGAGACCGCGCTTATGCCAATAATGAGACCCTTTTGTCACCGATAAAGAAAGAGCAAGATCCCTATACAACTGCACTTTTGGCTTTTCATCATACACTTGATGGCGGCGTCAAGCTCCCTCTGGGGCGGGATGAGGCTCAGCTGGCTTTATCGAAATCGCAAGAATTGCCTCTTGCTTATCTGGCGATGGGTAATTTTCAACAGTCTGCCCGCGATTTTCAAGCTGCCTTGTTTGACTATGAAAAAACGCTTGAACTAGCCGAAAAATTCAAACTTTCAGATCGAATAAAAGGCTTTGCCCGGGGGGGTATTGCTCGTTCCATGACTATGCTCGATAAGTTGAAGACAAAAGAAGACATAGCCAAAGTGAAAGAATGCGCTCTCGATGGCATCAAATGGGAGCCCACCACCGCCCGCAATTATCTGGCTTATGGCAGTGCCATTTTTGCTGAAGGCAAGCCTGAATCGCCCGAACTGGCTTGTAAACAGTTCGACTATGGTCGGCGCTTCGACCTTAACGATCCCGAATTTGCTTTTCCGGTGGCCCTTGCGGCCCTTTCCACCGGCTATAAAGAACGCATGGAACAGGCTTATGGTGCTGCTAAGTTAGCCTATAGGCTGCACAACACCGAAGCGACTAGATTGCTCTTTGCCAGAGCCGCCTTAGAGTCTGGTCGCATCAATAAGGGCTTTGAGATTATGTCTATGTATTGGGACAATGTCGAAAGTCCCTCCGCTGAGGCCTTGCTTATCTTGAGTGCTCTAGAGAAACAAAATGGTCGTCCGCAGGCTGCCGAAGAGTATCGAAAACTCGCCCTAGAGCGAGATGCGGATATTGAGCGCAAGTTTAAGCTATTTTTGGTGGTGCCGCCCAAGCCGTCTAAAGACCTAGATAACGAAGGTCCAAACGAGCTTGTAGTCAAAAAAAAGCTTAAATAATCTAATAGGTATATATGACCGAGCCCGCCCAATCAAAAGAACCAATTTCAGAAGAGTTCACCATCGGCAGCGGTGCTTTTCTTCATTCTTTGCTTAGTCGAGTAGGCATTGCCCACAGTGATAAAGAAGGAATTCGCCTGCGAATAATTATCACTTTTCTGCTTACTTTCGTGCCTCTGCTTGTCTTGAGCGCCATGCAAGGATTGGCGGTGGGACACTCGGTGCATGTGCCTTTTTTGTTCGATATTTCGGAGTTGGTGCGCTATCTCTTTGTGGTGCCCTTACTTATTTCTTGCGAGACTTTTATTGACCCCTGGCTCAAAAAAGTTGTGCAGTATCTGCGCGAACACTTGGTCGATGCTCAAGATCAAGAACGCTTTAGTGCCATTGTGCAACATCACCTGCGCTTACGTAATTCAGACTTCTTAGAGTTTTCTTTGCTCATTCTTGTCTTCTTTTGGCAGTGGGTCGATGTCAGCACCCATGCTCCGGTCGTTTCAACCTGGCATCTATTGCCGGGCGGCAATCAGCCCAGTTATGCCTTCAATTACTATATTTACTTGGCCAAGCCCCTAGTACGCTTTATCTGGCTGCGCTGGCTTTTGCGCTATCTGGTCTGGAGTCTTTTTTTGATTCGCTTGCAGAAACTACCGCTCAAACTTTTGCCCACCCATCCTGACCGGCATGGAGGGCTACTCTTCGTCTCTACCGGGCATACAAAATTTGCTGTCTTGGCTTTTGCCTTTGCCATTCAAGCCGCTGGTATCTTGGCTGAGCAGATAATCTTCGAGGGCAAGACTCTCTATTCATTTCGCTACGTGATTATGGGCATCACCTTCATCATGGCGATAATTATTCTTTCTCCTCTTGTCGCCTTCACGTCCAAACTGATGGATGCCAAAAGGCATGGACTCTTTGACTATGGGGCTTTAGCCAATAAACATGCTGCTCTTTTCAAAGAAAAGTGGATAGATAATTTTGATCAAAATAAAGACAGTTTACTGGGCGCTGCCGACGTGTCTTCTTTGGCCGACATGAATGGCAGCTATGACGTGGTCAAAGACATGAGTGTCTGTCTTATCTCGAAAGATAATGTCATAGCCCTTTTGATTGCGGTGCTCTTGCCATTTACACCGCTCCTGCTCACTGTTTATCCCTTTGATGAATTGCTCAAGCATTTCATCAAAGCGATTATGTAGCTATCTACCAGTTCTTCATCTCTTCAGACAGAGCCTTGGCGTCGGCTATGGGTGCCTGACAGGTGAAGTTCTGGCAAACATAGATAGTAGTTCCACCTTTGCTCTCCCTTCCCTTGAATAGCTCTAAGTCAGACTCTGTCCCATCTCTTTTTACTGCCACCACTTTGGACGGGCTGTAGTTCTTGTAGAGAGCAAGCAGCATTTCTGCTTCGCCCTTTTCTTGTTTTGCCGGCAATACCACTGCTATTTCTTTAGGCTGCGAGAGTTTGAAATCGAGGCAGCAGATTAGATTGGCAAACTGATCTGAGAGCCTGGTCAGATTTGGTCCATAGAGTTTCAAGATGTCGTCGGCTGCTTGTTCAAAGCGGACTAAATTGGTCAGTCTAGCCAATCTGAGAAAAGCCATACAGGTGGAAGATGTACCGGAGGGGACCGAACCGTCGAAGTGACTTCTCGGTCTGACGATTAGGGTCTCGTGGTCTTTTGCGGTGTAGAAAAAGCCGCCTTCTTCGCTATCGGCAAACAAGGCTAGAACGCTGTCGGCTAGTTCTACTGCCGTTTTGAGCCACACCCCATCGGCATCAATTGAAGCCATATCGAGTAGGGCTAGTATGGCTGCGCCATAGTCGTCTAAGTAACCAGGCAGTTTGCTGCCGTAGACACGCAAAAGTCTTTTGCCAGTCTTATCTTGTACGAGCAGATGCTCAAGCAGGAAGCGCAGCCCCTTTTCAGCACGCAGTCGGTATTCGTCTTTGCCGGTAACCTGATAAGCCTGAATGAAAGCCGAGAACATTAGGGCGTTCCACGAGGTGAGAATCTTCTCGTCTCTTCCTGGTCTCACCCGTTTTTCGCGCTCTATCAAAAGCTTGTCGCCTAGTTCAATAACTCTCTGCATGAAGTCTTCATAGTTCATGTCTCTTTCTTTAGCCAGGGTTTGGGGCGGCTTTTGGAAGTGCAAGACCGACTTGCCGTGCTCAAAATTGCCGCTTTCGCTCACCCCCATAAGGTCGGCGAACCAAACCCCGTCTCTATCTCCCAAGATCTGCTTGAGCTCTTCTCGGGTGAAGACATAGAACTTTCCTTCTTCTCCTTCCGAATCGGCATCTAAGCTGGAATAGAAGCCACCGATATCGGTGCCCAATTCTCTTTCAACGAAAGAGAGAATTCTTTCGGCTGTATGGAGCCAAAAGCGATTGCCCTTCAGTTGATAGCCGTCAAGATAGGTGCGAGCCAAAAGAGCATTGTCATAAAGCATTTTTTCAAAGTGGGGTATCAACCACTTACGGTCTACCGAATAGCGGGCAAAACCACCGCCTATCTGATCATGAATGCCGCCTATGGCCATACCGTCCAGTGTCTTTTCCACCAGGGTCAGGCAATCTTTTTTGCGCGAATCTTGCACTTGCGAAACTCTGTCTTGGGCTCGCATACAAAGCTCTATGGCAAAACTGTGCGGGAATTTCGGTGCCCCGCCGAAGCCTCCATAGGTGGCATCGAAATTGCGCAGAAATTTTTCTAAGGCACTAGATATAGTGCCATAGTTCAAGTAGTCGTCTCCGACCTTGAGGTGGTCTGAGAGGCTGTTTTCTGCACTCTTTACCCGGTCCATAAGGCGTAGATGTTCGGTCAGCTCTTCGGCGGAAGCGGCAAGATCGTCACGGTTGTTTTGCCAGGCCGCTAAGACCTGTTTCAAGACTCGTTTGAAAGAGGGCATGCCGTGTCTTTCCACCGGGGGGAAATAAGTGCCGCCAAAGAAAGGTTTCAGTTCGGGGGTGAGAAAGACGGTCATGGGCCAGCCGCCGTGACCGGTCATGACTTGCACTGCTTTCATATAAATTTCGTCTATGTCGGTGCGTTCTTCTCTGTCAACCTTGATGTTGATGAAGCCTTGATTCATAATTTCTGCCGTCTCGTCGTCTTCGAAGCTCTCATGTTCCATGACATGGCACCAATGGCAGGCGGCATAGCCGACTGAAAGCAAGATCGGTTTTTCTTCCGACTTAGCCTTTTGCAGAGCTTCTTCTCCCCAGGGAAACCAGTCGACCGGGTTCAGGGCATGCTGTTTGAGATAGGTGCTGGCTTCGCCGGCGAGTCTGTTTGGCTTCTTGGCCTTTTTGGCCTGGCTCTCAAGCTTTTCCATTAGCTAATCCGCTCCCTTTAAGTTGCAATGTTTTTTCGTAGGCTTCTAAAGTCAGTTTGATTGTTCTGCGCCAGGTAATCTCTGCCGCCTTTTCTTTGCCCTTTATCTGCAGGGTTTGATAGAGAGTTTGGTCGTCCATCAGTTGGGCCATAAGCCCTGCCAATTCGGCGGCATCAAGATGGTCTTTCAAATGCAGGGCTTCTTTGCCGTCCAAAAGTTCTTCTGTCACACCGGCCATGGTGCTGACAATTGCCGGTGTGCCGACAGCCATGGCCTCTACCGGAGACATGCCGTAGGCTTCGCACTTTGAAGGAACGACAATGGCTGAAGTTTGAGGCAGGAGGGTGGCTAGATCTTTGCGGAAGCCCATTAATTGCACTCGATCGGCTATGCCTGCTTTACTAGCCAGAAAACGGTTATAGAGGCTATTTTTCAAACCAACTACTAGAAGTTTGAAGTCACGTCTTTCTTGCTTCAAGATACGGCAAGCTTGAAAGAGAGTGTCTAGACCTTTTTTGCTGAAGCCTTTGCCGACAAAAATAAAGGTAAATGGCTTCAGCTTAACCGGTGGTGTCGCCTCAGCCGCCTCAAGATCTACTTCGGTACCGGGTGGCAAAATCAGGTAGGGTCTAGCGGCAAGAGCATCGGGCATGTAGTGTTTGTAATAATCTTGGCGGCAGATTTCAGAGACAAAACTGCGCATGATTGCGCTTTGACAGAGCTTGCGGTCTTGCTCAATGCGTATTTTGTAAGCTGGGTGCAGACGACACTTTATCTTATTGATTAAAGCTTCCAGTTCTCTGCCGCTTTCCGAAAAACGCATGGCCGTGTGCTGGTGGAAAGTGACAAGATCGGGGGCATCAATGGGACAGTTTTGGCTGTGCACCAGGTCGAACTCTCCTCGCCTAGCTTTGAGCAGTTCATTCAATCCAGCTTCGTTGTATTTTTGACGTTTGGCTTTATCCAGCTTTTGCTGTGGTTCAGCCAATGTGACAATCTCTAGATTGGCATGGCTAAAGTTGCTCTTTTTCTCGGCACAAAAGACAGTCACATCCAGACCGGCGTCTAGGAGACCTTCCAGGACCTTGTGTGTGTAAAGTTCCAGACCGCCGTGCCTGTCAAAGACTCTTACTACAAGGGCTATCTTTTTCACTTTTTGATGGCAGCCTCAAGTAAGTGTGGCAAGCAGTCCGTCGTATAAATGCAGATTGGCATCAAGCACGCCCAATAAGCCAAATTCGACCGCCTCTCTTTCAGTGTCGGCAAAATAAGCGGCGAGAGTGATTGATTCGTCGAAGTGTTCTTGTTCAACAGTGACATGATCGAACCAAATATGATCTGCCAAGCCGAAAGGGCGAAAGGCTATTTGCAAATATTTGAACTCTTTCATAGCCATCACTTCGGTGGCGGTAATGGCACCAGCGGCGATGGCAGGCCTTCTCAGACCCTTTAGTCTTTCCTTTTTCTCTTTGATGGGAAAATAGAAGGGGGTTACTGCTTTGATAAATTTCTTGATTCCGGCTTGCACCGGTGCTTTTTCGTAAAATGAGCGGTCAATGCCCAGACCCCAAGCCACATCTTGCAACTGTAATTGATGGCGCCCTTCCGGCCGGCCATTGCCATATTCATTGCGCACATTTTCAAGAATATAGCCCACCGCCTCTTCCGGCATTATGGTCGCTGCTTTGAGCAGCAGTCGACGCAGGTGGGAAGCATGGGCGTCATAGTTTTTTAGCAGCAAAGCTGCCTTTTCAGCATCTCTTATGTCTGCCTGCTCCAGCTGGGCAAAGAGAGGATGCTCCGAACAAGGGTGACTCTCGATCATCTCTAAGAGCCAGTGCAGTTTCTTCCTGATTTCTTGGGAAGATATCGAATCTTCCAAGGCGAGGCTGGTCATGGTGCGATGCCGGTGTACTGAATAGGTCTAATGCGTACAGGCATGCGTTGCTTCAGACTTTCCCTCACTCTTGCCGCCTTCCTCCGCCTCGTTTTCGATGAGCCATTGCGCTTCCAAGGCGGCCATGCAGCCGGTACCGGCGGCGGTGATTGCCTGTCTGTAGAGTTCGTCCTGCACATCTCCGGCGGCAAAGACGCCTTTCACCGAAGTCTTGACTCCGTGGGTCTTGATATAGCCGTTTTCGGTAAGCTCCAGTTGTCCGGCAAATAGCTCGGTATTGGGTTTGTGCCCGATGGCGATAAAGATGCCGTCGGCAGGATGCTCGCTTACTTCGTTGGTTTTGATATTGCGTATGCGGACGGCAGTTACTTGTCCTTGTTCGACATCGAGAATGTCTTCAACGACGCTGTCCAAAATGAAGTGTACTTTGGGATTGCTCTGGGCTCTCTTGGCCATGATTGCCGAGGCGCGGAAGCTGTCTCTTCTGTGTATGACCGTCACTTTGGAGGCAAAGCGGGTGAGGAAGGTGGCTTCTTCGAGGGCTGTGTCGCCGCCGCCCACAACGAAGACTTCTTTGTCTCTGAAGAAGAAACCGTCACAAGTGGCACAGGCTGATACACCGTGACCCATGAGCTTGCTCTCGGAGGGCAAGCCCAGCAATTTGGCTGAGGCACCAGTGCCGATGATGAGAGTGTCGGTATAAATTTCATCTGAGGAGGTTTTGATTTTGAATGGTCTCTGACTGAGGTCCACTGACTCGGCATTGTCATAAATGAACTGGGTGCCGAAACGCTCAGCTTGCTTGTGCATTTCTTCCATCAGCTCTGGACCGAGGATGCCATTGGGGAAGCCGGGAAAGTTTTCTACGTCGGAGGTGATGGTGAGCTGTCCGCCCGCTTGGAGACCCTGAATAACCAGGGGCTCAAGGTTGGCTCTGGCGGCATAAATTGCTGCAGTTAGTCCAGCCGAGCCCGATCCTAGAATAGTTAGTTTCTTATTTATTATCATTTGACCCTGACGCTCCGTCCGCCCGATTTATATAAATCGGCATACTTCCCCTCTCCATAATTGTAGGCTCCCAGACAGCACATGGCCATCAGATTCAATTTAAGTTAAATAAGCTGTATGCTTGGCATCTTGTGCTGCCATTTACTGGCAAATCAGCCTATCAACTGGCTAAGGCGATAGGGTCTTAGACCGTAAGGTAATTCGGGCTTTAGTTTCTCAATGACATCATCTAATCTGGCTAGTTCCAGAGTAATGCGGCTGGTGGTTTGCTTTAGTTTCTTCTTCTCATCGCCTGATAGATGAGAATTTTGTTTTTTCTCAAAATTTTCAATCTCTTCTCTTAGTCTGACTAGGTCATGGTGCTTGCCCAATAACTGCTGCACCTTGACCAGTTCGAGATTGGTCAGACCGAAAAACTCAGCAAGCAGATAGCGCCAACGCTTGATTATCAATCTTAGCTCGTGCAGTTCTTCATAACTAAGATGTTGAGAGGCCATCACCCGCGCCTCTTCTTCACATCTCTCTAAATATGCCGCAAGATGGTGATAGCTGCTTTTGGCCAGGGGGCTAAGTGTATGATTGGCGGTGGCTGATCTTTCTTCGTCTTCCGAAAGGGGAATCAGCAGTCTTTCTATCTCATAGGCTCGGCGAGAGAGATGCTCGGCTAATTCTTTGCCGATGCGCTTCGCCTTTAGGCTGGCTAGTTTTTCAGCGACCTTGCGCCGGCGCTTATTTCGCAGGCGCCGCCAGTGCGATAGCAAGACTGTGGGGGCATGAAAGGCAGTAGCAAGCTCAATATTTACGTCCAGGTCTCTTAGTCTACCCAGGGCCTTGTTCAGCTTGGTTAGCGGTTTGCCGACCTTTTTGTCATAACGGTCATCGCGCCAATTGTCTACTTTTAAAATATCCCAAACTGAATACCAGCGTCTGATTACCACTCTTACTTCGTGAACTCGGCGGGGGCTGAGCTTTTCGTCAATCAACTTGAGAGCCGCCTGCATTTCTTCCAAGACGCTCAAGGCCCTAGTTTCTTCCAGCTCAAACCAGTTGAGCATCAGTAAGTGTTCCGGTGCGGCCTTAACTTGTGTATTCATTACTTTAGTATGTCACCAAATAGCTCGGCTGAGCGTTTAAGTATCAGTTCTTTGCCGCCGCGGCGATAGACTGCATGGGCTCGCTCAAGCAAGTTTGGCATGGTTACCTTTTTATAGTCGGGCAGATGATGCGGATTTTCCAGAAATTTCCGCAAAGGCTCAACATTTTTGTCCCAAAGAAACTCTTGTCCTAAGGCTCTGGATGCCTCTTTCACTTTTTGCAATTCTTGGCTGTTTTTGCCGGTCATTTCAAGTATGGCTGCTTTCCAGGCGGCTACGTCTTGATATGGCAGGGCAAAGCCTGCCCCTTTGGCAGCAATTAGATCGGCTAGTCTGTCGCCTTCGGTGGTCAAGATGGGCATGCCACACCAGAAATAGTCGAGCACTCTGGTTCTGAAAGAAAAACGGGTTTCGGGTAAGTCAAAATGAGCGCTCACAGCCACTGTGGCATCAAGCAGGCAAGAGGCTCTTTCTTGGTAAGGCACCCAGCCGTCTAGAAAGAAGGCGCTTTTACCGGTCATGTCTAGCTCGTCACAAAGCCTACGTGCCTTTTCGGTCATATCCATAACCGGCACTTTGGGATTGGGACTTTTGGTGCCCATGAATACCAGCTTTAGGTCTGGTCTTTCTTGGAGCGCCTGATGAACAGCGTTAATGACAGTGAGAGGGTCGAACCAGTCCCAGATGCCGCCGCCCCAAAGCAAGACCGGTGCATCGCCCAGTTGCGGCAGTCTTTCTCTCAGACCTTTGCCTGGCAGTTTTGTGGGAATTTCTTCCGGCACGCCATAGGGCACAACGTCGATGAGTTTGCGCAGACTGCGGTCCACTGCATAAATTTCTGGGTTTAGTCGACCGAGGGCGCAGAAGCGTCCTAGCCAATAATCTCTTTGTCTCTCTGAAGCGCAAACTGTGAAGTCGGCTTTGATCATGTGCTTTTCCAAGACTTGATGCATCAATCTATAGCTGCTTTCAGCTTGGACCGGATCATCTTTGTATTGCACTAAGACAGAGAACAAATAGGGATCATAGAGGTCGACTATGAGATGTTTATCCATATTGCCCAGAAAGGGAAAGGGCTTGAGAACATTGGCTTGGATAAAGATTGCCGAATGAATGAGCGCCAGCCGGGCAATCATCTTTTTACCGGCGCCTTCCACTAGTTTTAAATTGGGCGGCAGACTTGACTTGTCAATACCGTCTTCGACTTTAACTGTGGAAGCCACAGTTACTTCGAAATCGCGGCATAATCTCTTGCCTATCTCGAGAGCACGAATAGCCGGTCCGGCCATTTTCTTGCCGATCGGCTCCAGGGTGATGATTAGAATTTTGCTCTTCTTGCTCACATAGTCTCCAACCTGTCCTTTGACAGGGTCACTCATTATAGCTTTGCTTTTCGCTTTGGTTATAGCTTTGGCATCTGCTAAACTGAGCCAGTTTGCAGGCGTGAAAGAATTTATTTATGGACGACAAAGAGCCGCTCTCGAAAGAATTTGAGCCCGGGCTGGTTTCAATAGTGATTCCCAATTGGAATGGCAAGCACTTTTTGAGCGGTTGTCTTGACTCACTTCTCAAGCAGACATATGAGAAGGTTGAAATAATTGTTGTAGATAATGGCTCTAAAGACGGATCGGTAGAATTTCTCAAAGAGAATTATCCCACCGTAAAGGTGCCGTGTTTTGCCGTTAATACTGGTTTTTCGGTGGCAGTGAACCGAGGCATAAAAGAGTCTCGCGGTGAATTTATCGCTTTGATCAATAATGACACCGTGGTCGATGCCAATTGGGTCTCGGCTTTGGTTAAGGGTATGGCCGAGCATCCTGAATGCGGCTCGCTTGGCTGCAAAATGTTGGCTTATGACGATCACAGCCTTTTGGACGGAGTCGGCGATGGCTATCGCCGCGGCGGTTTGCCCGGAAGAATTGGTCATAGGGAGAAAGATACCGGACTCTTCGACAAGGGTCGCTATATATTGGGTGCTTGCGGTGGAGCGGCGCTTTATCGGCGCAGTCTGTTGCTCGATATAGGACTCTTTGACGAAGACTATTTTGCCTACCTAGAAGATGTCGATATCGGCTTGAGGGCTCAGAGCGCTGGTTATAAATGCTATTACATACCGGAAGCTATTATTTACCACTTGGGTTGTGGTACTACCGGTAGTGGCTATAGTCCTTTAGTGGTCCGCCTTTCTTCGCAAAATAATTTCAATACAATCATCAAGAATATTCCAAACGCCCTTTTAATCAAGTTTTTGCCTCATATTATCTTTTGGCAGGCTTATTACTTTGCCGTCGTCATCGTCAGAGGCGGACAAGTGGTGCCTTGGTTGGAAGGGGCTCTGGGCGCCGTCAAGCTATTGCCTAAGATGCTTGAGAAAAGAGCGGCGATCAATGCTAAAAGGCGGGTGCCGCATAGCTATATGGAACAGATTATTGTCGAATCGGAGCGCGATCTGGAAGAGGCGCGCAAGCGTCTATACCAGAGTAAGCTCAGTCAGGCTCAAAATAGTTAGTTAATTGCCTTCTGCGGCTTTGCCCGGGTCTATGGTGTTGCCGATGATATAGTCTATTTCGCGCAGGGTTTCATCCAGTTTGCCCTGGGCTAATCTAAGCGGTTGGGTCATGCGCGCTTGTTTGCGGGCTTTTAGTTGTTCGGCTGCTAGTCGTAAATCTTCGAGGGCTGTTTCGCATTTTTCTATAGCATTGAAAAGGCTGTCTGCCAGCTGCTCTAACTTATGGCTTTCGTTGTTGACTCGGCACTTTTCGCAATAGCCAAGAATGTCAAAGCGACTGGTGGTGTGCTCAAAGCCCTTACGCAGGGCTACATTGTGACCAAAACCTCTGATGAGCTCATCGTAAAATTCGATGGTTAGACCGCAACCCAGACAGATAAGATGATCGTGGGCTTGGTCGTCTACCGATTCATAGCGCAGGCCGCGGTCGCCCGAGACTGTAATCACATTGCCTACTTCTTTCAATTTGTTGAGGGTGCGATAGACAGTCGAAAGGCTCAACTTGAGTCCTCTCTGCTTGGCAAGTTCGTATACTTCGGGTGCCGTTAGATGGTCGCCCTTTGGAATAGATTTGATGATGTCGGCAATAGCGTCCATGTTGGAACTTGTCACATTGTCATTTTGACTCGAGGGCTTCTGTCCCATCGTTATATACCTGATATGCCTGTAGTTTTGCGCCGCAAGTGCAATTGAACACCTTTTCTCAATCATTATGCTAGGTTATTGAGAATAATTGCACAACTTTTTGGTCTATTCAACATGTCAGTAAGGCGAGGGTGCCAAAACTTGGGGTTTGTCAAAAATAACAGTCTTGACGTGCCTGTTCTTTTCTGCTAAATTGTCTCTATCGCTAATGAGAACGCCTCGCAACCATCAGCAAACTTCCTGCGACGATTTCAGCAAGCGTATGTAGATTGGTCAAATGAGAAATAGGGACAGATTTCTCACAAATCCAATCAGTAATTTATTAAGACTAGAAAAGAGCCCGACGAAAGTTGGGCTCTTTTCTTAACTTACATACAAGATAATTCTTCGGCTCGATATCTTTTCAACTTGACCCGGAGTGAATTAACTTGCTAAGTTTGTGCCGTGAAGATAAGCATCAACAAAGAAAGTTCTATTCCAATTCGTGATCAGCTCATTGAGCAGCTTGGTCTGTCTATCGCTTCAGGTTCTTTGCGTCCCCATGAAAAACTGCCCAGCATAAGGGCTTTGGCTGACAGACTAGGTGTGCATTACAGCACAATAACTGCTGCTTACAATCATCTTGCCGATGTTGGTCTTTTAGAAATAAGACAGGGCAGTGGTGTTAGGGTTGCCGCCAGTGGTCGGCGAGTTGAGTCTGAGAATACAGAACTGTCGATGGACGAAATGTTCTTCGACTTTTTAGCGCGTGCCTCAGAAAAAGGCTATTCATATAAAGATGTGCAGCACTGTTTTGCCGGTCTAGCCAAGCGCGCCCCCGTGGCTAAAGTAATTGTCGTGGATGGCAATAAAGACTTTCATGCGCTTATTGAGTCGGAACTTTCACCTCATTTCGAGATTCCGGTGCACTGTCTTTTGCCGCAAGAATTACTGAGCGACATCAAACAGGTGGAAGACGCTCTTGTGGTATCCAGTCTCTATCACCTCTTTACCTTTCAAAAGCACATCAAAGATCTGACTCGTTTAGTTGCCTGCAATATCGAGCCTGCCAGAAATGAATTGGAAGCAGTCAATCATCTGCCTAAGCTTTCTTTGTTGGTCTTGGTCTCGGTTTCTCAGCATTTGATGCAGATGGCCGGCAAGTTGGTGGCAGCCATGCGTGGAGAAGAAGTGGCGGTTCGTGCGGTTTTGCGCGATGACGAAACCGAGATCAAATATTTGGTCAAACATGCTGATATGTTCCTCTGCGACAGCGCCAGCAAAGACGTGGTCAGTAAGTATGTGCCTGCTGCCAAGTTGCATATTTTCAATCTCTATTCACAAGGTACTATTCAACTAATTAAAGATCGTCTGGCTAAGTGGGGCTGACTTGGTTTAAATTCGCCAATTTGAGCGAGTATTGCCGAGCCTTGTTAGCATAGAAATTGCAATTAGTAGTGCTAATAGGATCTTTGCTATGAAGCTTATTGGAGATGCTTTCGCCTTTTCGTTTATCTTGGGCATGCTTTTGTGCCAGGCGCTATGGCTATTTTTGGCTCTGTGCTCAGGTCTTGCCGAGCGTGGGCAATTCTTTGAATTAACATCTCATTTTCAACCTTTTTACTTTTGCTTTGCATTTTTGCTGCTTGTTCTATCTCTCTTCTTCGTTCTCTTCTCAGGCAAACGAAAATTTGCCCGTCTCTTTCTCTTATCGTTTATGCCGGTCTTGACCTTGTCTATTTCGTCCTGGCGCATGTCGCAGCAGTTTTGGGGTGATTATGTATTTGCAGATAGTGGCATGGGCAGAGATGAGATCAAGATTTTGCATTGCAATCTTTGGGGTGGACGCAACAAGCAAAAGGAAAAATTCTTGACCTTGGTGACCAAGGAAGAACCGGATGTGGTGGCAGTCAGTGAAGTGGAGAGAAGCTGGTCTAAGGCGCTCAGTGAAGAATTAAAGAAAAGCTATCCCTATAGCATTTGTTATCCACATGTCGGTGGGGTGGCGCTTTTCTCTAAGTTGCCTATTGAAAAAGGGGAAGTTTGTCTCTCTAGAATTGGTCATCGACCTCGTATTTGTTCGCTTATTAAATCTAGAAGCGGCAAATTGGTTGCCCTAGATCTTGTTCATCCGCCTACTCCGATTGGCCCTGAAGCCAGACTCAAGGCGCGCAATGAAGAATTTGAGATTTTCAGCACTGAGCTGCCGGCTGCCAGTGACCGCTATATTTTGGTCGGAGACCTCAACTGCACACCTTGGTCGCCTTATTTTCAAAAGCTTTTGCAAAACGGTGAATTTTTAGATAGCACCGACGGCTATGGTTTGCAGCCGACATGGCCCGCTGTCTCGGCTTTGAGTCACGGTTTGTTGCGGCCCAAAAAATTTAGCGGTGCGGTTTTGCCTATCGACCACTGTTTGGTCAGTCGCAATATCAAGACTGTAGAAAGAAGAGTATTGGAACCGGTGGGCTCCGATCACTTACCCTTTGTGGTCAAGCTGGCGCTTATTTAGTCACTCATCTGTATTTCTAGGGCTGACTCCCAGACCAGGCTTGTCGTTGGGCATCATGTAGCCATCTTGCCAGACCGCTCCAATAAATGGGTCATCGCGCAAGAGCAGTGCGCCGTCAAGGTCGAGATAGTCGCAGAGCGAAGCCAGCTGGGCCGCTGCCGTTACTCCTATCGATGATTCAATCATCATGCCGAACATAACCTTTAGGCTGTGGGCCCGTGCTGTCGAGATAATGCGAATTGCTTCCAAGAGACCGCCGCTTTTAGCCAGCTTGACCACGACACCGTCGATTGCCCCGGCCAGGCGAGCCACGTCGCTGGCTTTGCAAATGCTTTCGTCGGCAAAAATCATCACCGGGCTATGCTCTTTCACAAAAGCAAAATCTTCTTTGTGGGCAAACTTGGGCAAGGGCTGCTCAATAAACTCTATGTTGTGTTCAGCCAAAAATTTGGCTTTCTCCACTGCCTCTTTTGGGCTCCAGCCTCCGTTTGCATCAACGCGCAGGGGGATATGGGCGGCTACTTTGCGCACCTTTTCGATGATTTCACGATCATAGCTGGTGCCGAGCTTTACTTTGAGTAGTTTGTGACCGGCTGCCAAAGCCTCTTCTGTTTTCTTTTCGATCATATCTAGGCTGTCAATGCCGATTGTGAAATCGGTCATCGGCATCGCCTGTGGTGCGTCAAACAAACCCAGCATACGTCTGGTCGAGAGCCCGGCTATTTTGCCTGCTAAGTCGTGCATGGCCATTTCAATGGCTGATTTCGCCGCCGCGTGCCCGGCTATTATTTTGTCCATTCTGGCAGTGGTGGCTGCGATAGCAAAGGGGTCGCCGAACAGCTCGCTTTGACACTCTTGAAACTTGGCCAAGACTGTCATTACAGTTTCTCTTGATTCACCGTGGTAAGAAGCAGGTGCCGCCTCGCCATAGCCAATATGGTTATCGTATTGCAATTTCACCAAAACATTCTTGGTTTCTTGCGAGGTGCCGTAAGAGATGCCGAATGGATGGCGGGTATGCATGGTCAGAGGCTCGAAACTCATGCCCATTGTCTTGGTGGTCGTGGCTGTCATTTTTGCTCCCTCTTTCAATTTCTAAAGCTTTGAATTTCTAAAACTTTGAATAGCCGTGAGTAATTTCTTGCCGCTTTCTCTCACCGGGTCGCAGACCGGCAGACCGGTCTCTTCTTGGGCCAGGCGCAGAGCCTCTGCTCTTTGCTCTTCGCTTAGGTCGTGCGTATTGAGAGCGATTCCGACAACTTTAGCCGGGCGCATATAGGCTGCCATACTCTCATAAGTTTCAATCAATCGAGTGTAAGAGCTGATGGGCATGCCGGCACCGTTTACACCGGCTTCCGCTTTGTCTGAGCCTTTGATTATGCCCCTCGATGGGCGGTGGCAGAGAATCATGGCTTGCGGGCAACTGCCATGCAACAAAGCCATAGTCACTCCTGAAAAGCCAGGATGGGAGAGCGAACCCTGTCCTTCCACCAAGATGAGAGAACCAGGGTGTTTTTTTGCTTTTTCGACAATCATCATCTCGGTGGCTCCGGCCATGAAATCGCCTATCACTCTGTCGATGGCTATACCTTCACCGCCTTCGATCATCATGCCGGTCTGACCCGTGGCAATGAACTGGCAATCAAGTCCTGCTTCCCGTGCTGATTTCCTTATTTCAAGAGAAGCGGTCATCTTGCCCACGGAGCAATCTGTGCCCACTGTCAAGACGACAAAGGCATTTTCTTTCATAACTCTGCCGCAGGCCACAGGGAGTTTCTCGGGCGAGCGGCGCACATCGAAAAGTCTTTTGCCTCTTTCTTTGGCCAACTGGCTGAGCTTGGCATCATCGCCAAGGAAGTCATGCAGACCATTGACTATGTCCATATCAGCGAGGATGGCTTGTTCGATATCTTTCTTCCACTCGCTGGGCATAGCGCCGCCGCTCCAGGCTGTTCCCAAGAGCAGAGCCCCGGCGCCGAGGGCTTTGGCTTCGGCAATGCTGCTCACTATGGGGGCGTCTGATTCTATACCGGTGAGGGCTTTCACCGAACTGCCGGCGCAAGCCGCATCGATTACGCAGGCGATTGGATTGACGCCGTAGCGCATTACCCCTTCTGCTGTTTTGGCTTGGGCTTTGCCGAATTCGTTGGGGGCATAAACGGCAAGTTTAATATTCGCTTCTAAATACATGGAAACCCTACTCGACTCTTTGTATTCAAGATATGAAAGGAAATACTAACAGCAAATTAAGTTTTCTTGGGGCTTTGAAAACGCCATATTGCGGCAGGTTCTAATCTCTACGGCACTTTTCGCCCTACTGTTATTGTCCAATCTAATTTAGAATATATAGACGAGCTTCGGCTCCATATGCCCCAGTTCTCTTTTCTTGGGAGACCGCTCTAACAGTCATGGAAGACAATCAAAACAATCAGGACGAACAACCGGTCGATCGCAACGATCGAGCCAAGGCTTTCTTCCGGGCTATGTATGCCGGAGGCGAGCCAGATCCGGATCAATTCGGAATAGATGTAGGTCAGAAGCAGGCGCAATCTGATTCAGTCTCTCAGGCTGCCATTGCTCACCTAGAGGGGCAGCTGAAGGAAGCTGAGCAAAGAGCCACCGACGCCGAGAGTCTTTACAAGAGGATGGCTGCCGACTTTGACAATTTCCGTAAGCGTATGGAAAGAGAGCGGGAAGAATTCCAATCTATCGGCATGCAAAGAGCATTCGAAGCGATTCTCCCTGCTTTGGACGACCTTGACATGGCTTCTTCCAGGCTTAATGAGAACACTGACTCTAAGGTCATGTTCGACAGCATGAAAATGGTTTTTACAAGGCTTAACCGTTGCCTCGAACAGATTGGCATTAAAAAGATGGTTGTAGTTGGTCAACCCTTTGACCCGCGTGTGCACGAGCCTGTACAAGAGATCGCTACTCGAGAAGTTGAGCCTGGCGCCGTTGTGCATGAACTGAGAGCCGGCTGGAATTTTAAAGAAAAGACTTTGCGACCGGCTCTGGTCAACGTTGCCACTGCCCCTAGTGAAGATGAAGCAGCGGCACCTGCGTCAGAAGCAAGCAGCGAAACCCCTGGGCAAGAGAACACAGCCGAAGCTGTTTCTGCAGTAGCTACAGAAGCCGCAGTATCTACAGAAACTACGGTGCCTGATTTTGATAAGGCTCGCCCCACTGCCCAAGAAGTGGTTTCAAATGGTGCCGGAGTCGAGACATGCGATAGCCTGGATGCTTTAGATAGTCCTGGCACAATGCGCAGTACTCAAGACTTGCCCATCGAAGAAATTAAGGCAGCTATTGCCGAAGCTGAAGAGAGAGAAAAGGCCGAGTCGGCAGAGAGTGAGGGGGAGAGCCCCGAATCTAGTAAGCAAGATACTGGAAAAGTTTATGATCTTTCAGATGCCGACGTTTAGGCAGGCTGAACTCAAATGAATGAAGATAAGATAATTGGTATCGACCTTGGTACCACATTTTCTTGTGTCGCCATCATGGAAGGCGGCAAACCGATTATTATTGAGAATGCCGAGGGCGGTCGGACCACACCCTCTGTAGTGGCATTTACCCGCAATGGTGAGCGCTTGGTCGGGCAACTAGCCAAGCGTCAGGCTGTGACCAATCCCGCCCGCACGGTGCAGTCTATCAAGCGCGAAATGGGCACCAATTATCGTATCGGCATAGATAGCAGTTCTCACAGCCCAGAGCAGATTTCGGCAATGATTTTGCAGAAACTAAAGAACGATGCCGAGGCTTATCTAGGTGAGAAGATTAGTCGCGCCGTCATCACTGTACCGGCTTATTTCAATGATGCCCAAAGACAGGCGACCAGAGACGCTGGACAAATAGCCGGTCTAGAAGTAATGCGCATCATCAACGAGCCCACGGCTAGCGCCCTTGCCTATGGTATGAACAAGGCAGATGGCACCTCCACAGTCTTGGTCTTCGATTTGGGCGGTGGTACTTTCGACGTCAGTATTCTTGAAATAACCGACGGTGTTTTCGAAGTAAAGTCTACCAGCGGTAATAATCGCTTGGGCGGCGATGACTTTGATGAAGCTCTGATCAACTATCTAATCGATCTATTCAAGAAAGATACCGGCATCGATATTTCCTCTGATTTGATGGCTGTGCAGCGCCTGAAAGAAACCGCCGAAAAGACCAAGATAGAGCTTTCCAGCGCCCTCACCTCTGAGGTGCATTTGCCCTTCTTGACCGCCGATGCCAGCGGACCTAAGCATCTTGAGACGACTATCACTAGGGCGCAGTTTAATGAGCTGACTGCCCATCTAGTGGAGTCTACTATAGGACCGCTCAACCAGGCGCTTGATGATGCCCAACTCAAGCCTGATCAAATAGAACAGATTATTCTTGTCGGCGGCTCCACCCGCATTCCGGCTGTGCAAGACATGATTCGTCGGTTCTTTCAGAAAGAACCATCCAAGTCGGTCAACCCCGATGAAGCTGTGGCTCTTGGGGCGGCAATACAAGCTTCTATTCTTTCTGGCGACTTGCAAGAAATTCTACTGCTCGACGTCATCCCTCTTTCTTTGGGAATTGAGACAGCCGGCGGACTCTTTACCCGTATCATCGAACGTAACACAACCATACCGACAAGCGGCACCATGACTTTCACCACCACTGAAGACGGTCAGACCTCGGTGGAAGTGCATGCTCTGCAGGGTGAACGCGATATCGCCGCCGCCAACAAAAGTCTAGCCAAGTTCCACCTAACAGGCATTCCTCCGGCACCACGCGGCATACCCAAAATTGAAGTCACCTTTGACATTGATGCCGACGGCATAGTGCATTGTTCTGCGCGCGATTATGGTTCGGGAATCAAACATTCGATCACTATTCAGCGCACCACGGGGCTTAGCCCCGAGGAAGTGGAATCTTACAAGCGGGAAGCCGAGGAATTCGCTGAACAGGACAGAAAAGCAAAAGAGCGCATTGCCGCTCGAGTGCAGGCGCAGTCACTTTGTGCCGAGGCGGAGCGCACAGTCACCACTTATGGCGACCGGGTCGAGAAGGCTTATGTAGATAAAGTCTTAAGGGCGGTCGAGGCAGTTAAGGAAGCTCTGGCGCGCATGCCTGAAAATGTTGTCGACTTTGAGAATATTCCGAAAGAGAATCGCATTGAACTCAAGCCGCTTATTGCCGGGCTTGATGTTTCGCTTATGGATCTTGGCCGGGCTATACACAGCGGCAATAGAAAAGTTGAGAAAGCCGTAAAGATCGATAACAATGGAACAAAAGATACCGAAGCGGCATCTTTGTCGGATGAGGATCTGTCTCGGTTTGAGCTGGATGTAGAGAACGATTGAACTTTATTAAGGCAATAAAAAGTTCAGAGGCTGTTTCTGGCTCTTGACTTTTAATAAAATAAGAGACGCAAACAGTGCTTCACTCACCAAACCGGAATGCACAAAAGGAGCAAGGTCTCTTGGATACTATGACGAAACGCGATTATTATGAAGTTCTTGGGGTCAGTAAGTCGGCCTCTGCGGATGAAATCAAGAAATCTTTCCGCAACCGGGCTAGACAGCTTCACCCCGATAACAAAGAAAGCGGCGATGAGGCTGCTTTCAAAGAGTTGGCTGAAGCCTATGAAGTTTTGTCTGACGAGCAGAAGAAGGCTGCTTATGACCGTTATGGTCATGAGGGTGTCAAAGGGTCCACCAGAGATTTCGACAATGTCGATTTCAGTAATTTTCAGGGCTTTGGTTTCGAAGATATCATCGATGCTCTATTCGGCGGGCAGTTTGGTGGTGGATTCAGAGGCGGCTCGGCTTCTAGAACCGGACCTCGCCCCGGCGCGCACCTGAAATATGATCTGGAAATCGAGTTTTTAGATGCAGTTTTTGGTGTTGAAAAGAAAGTGCAGGTCAAACGCCTGGAAGACTGCACCACTTGTGAAGGGACCGGGGCCGCCGCAGGCTCGAAGGCTGTCACTTGTGCCACCTGTAATGGTCAAGGGCAGGTTAGACAGATGGTCAATATGCTCTTTATGCAGAGCTATCAGATTGTTGCTTGTCCAGACTGTCACGGCAGCGGCAAAAAGATAGAAAAGCCCTGTAAAGATTGCAAGGGCGTTGGTCAGACCAGAAAAGCAAGAGAGTTTGAAGTGAAGGTGCCGGCTGGTATTGATAGCGGTACCAGGCTGCGTCTTTCTCAAGCCGGCGACAAGGGCGTTAACGGCGGCGGCTACGGCGATCTTTTCGTGGTTATTTATGTCAAAGAACACAAGCAATTCTTACGCGATGGTCAAACTATTCACCTCAAGCAGCCCTTGAGTTTTTCGCAAGCCGCCCTCGGTTGCGAGCTGATGGTGCCCACGGTGGAAGGAAACAAGCCGCTTAAGGTGCCTGCCGGCATTCAGAACGGCAGTCAATTGCTCATGAAAGACCTGGGTGTTCCTTATCTGAGCAATAGCGGCAGACGCGGCGACCAAGTGGTTCATATCTTTGTAGAGACGCCCTCTAAACTTTCAAGCGAAGAACGCAAGCTTTTTGAAAAACTGGCTGAATTGCGGGGCGAGAAGCTAACTGTCGAAGCCAAAGACTCGGATAGTAGAACCAAAGATTCTGATAGCAAGGCTGACGGTAAAGCAACTGCTAAAAAGAACGACAAGTCTGATACTAAGAGCAACGGCAAAGGCGAGAAAAAGGACCACAAAAATAAAGAAGACGAGAATATCTTCGAAAAGATAGTCGATGTTTTCCGACCAAAGGGTGAGCATGGCTCAGATTAATCTAGCCGCCAAAACTTTTCTGCTTTCTCTCACGCTCTTGGCGCTCTTCGCCCAAGGGCTTCCGGCTTTTGCCACCAAGCTGTCTCCTGCCATAACCCGCGAACTGAAACTGCTTTTCGGTGATACGGTGAAAATTCGTTTGGACGGTTCGGTCGAGACAAAGAGCGGTGATCTTTATTTGCCTGTTTTTCCGGGCGGCTTCAACACCAAGACTGCCGCCCTCAAGCTCTTGCAGATAGCGCCCAGTAAGGCTCAGCCCGAGGCTATCGTTTTTGAAGGCGGACTCTGCTTCATTAAGGTGGTTCGCAAAGCCGGCCATGGCGGACTTGTCCCCTTGAGCAGTTTTGACGACAAGCTAAAAAAGCTCATTCTCACCCTTAAATTTGCGCCCGACCTGATTGTTCCAGAAAATTTCTCTTTAGCCAGCCAGTACAAGCCATTGGTAACCGACCAGGCAATCACAATCGAAGCCGAGAAAGCCCATAGCGAGCATAATTCTGCAGGACGAGTGCATCATAAGAGCACCGGGGGCGTCTATATAACTTCGTCGGCATCTGGATCAATTATCTTAGTCGACAACAAGTCATTAAAGAAGGCAATCGAGTTTCCTACCGAAGGCACGCCGCTGGGCATGACCTTGGTGGGCGAAAAGCTCTATATTGCCGACCAGAGCAAGTCTAGACTATTGATTATAGATACCGCGGCAAGAGAATTTATGAGTCATCAGATAGATCTTGGTCCTGGTTCGGCACCAAAGGCGGTGGCGGCTTTGCCGAACGGGCACTTGCTTTATGTCAGCGAAAGCGGCCAGGGTTTGATTGATTGTATTGAAACTGAGACCGGTAAAGTATTGGTGCGTACAAAAGTACCGCCGGGTCCTTCTCGTTTAGCCATGACGCCAAACGGCAATCATCTCTTGGTTTTGAATGCTCCCACAGGGCAGGTGAGCTTCATCTCAACGATGAATCAGCGCTTGCTTGGCTCTCTTAATGTCGGCACCGCACCCCAGTTTGTGGTGATTAGTCCCGATAGCCGCCTAGCCTATATTTCTTGCAAGAGTTCTAATCATGTCACCATAGTAGATGTGGTCAAGCGCCTGCCAGTCGGCCAAATCAAGTGTGGCAACGGTCCCACCGGTCTTGCTGTCAATCATGACGGCAGCCGCCTTTTCGTTGCTTGTGCCAAAGACAATACAATCGAAGAGTTTGACACCACCAGCCGCAATAAGGTGAAAGATTTCAAGCTTCCTTTAGATGTTGATTTTCCTGGTGGAATCGCCTTGGAGCCGAGCGGCAAGAAGCTTATTATTACTAGTGCTGCCACCGATACCATTGGCGTGCTCGAATTTGAGAGTGAGAAAGTCAGCTTGGTAAGCATCGGCCGTAAGTCAAACGATATTATTTATGTCAGCGCCCATTAAGACAAGAAAGAAAGCAAAAGTTTCGCGCTATGAACCTTGCCCCTGCCATAGTGGTCAGTTCTATGCAAAGTGCTGCGGAATGTTTCACGGCGGGGCGAAGCCGCCTAGCGCTCTGACCTTGATGCGCTCTCGTTATGCTGCCTATGCCATGCATCTTGCCGACTATATAATTGATACTACCGATAGTAGCGGACCCCAATATGAAGCCGACCGTGGCAAGTGGAAAGACTCTATTGAAAGCTTTGCCTCATCAGTTTATTTTGATGGACTAGAGATTTTGGAAGAGAGTCTGGTCGGACCGGAGGAAGCTTATGTCGCTTTCAAGGCCTGCCTAAGAGATGCCCTCGGTAAAGAATGTGGATTTTCGGAACGCAGCCGCTTTTTCCTTAAGGCTGATAAGTGGTTGTATCACTCAGGTGTGCCGCTTTAGGGGTCGCTTCCACTTGGCTTTGCAGGGGCATTGTGCAGCGCTTTCTGAGAATGACCGCGCTATCTTTTTTGCTTTCCGCTCTGCTCTTTTCGCCTTCCAGACAAATCACTGGTAGGGGCAGTCTCACCTTGCTTTCGGTGGTCACTGTCACACTTCTGATTTGACCCTTTTCTTCTTTGTCTTGGTAGATGAAATTAGCGGAGTCGGTCAGTATGTCTGTACTGATAAATTGCGACATAAGACCTAGATTTAAGTTTCTTGCTGCATCGCCGGCCTGTGCCAGAGCCTTTGATGCCGAGGTTTGTTTGGCTGCGGCGCGGCAGGCCGCCAGGCATATGCGATCGTTGACCTGATAGCCCAGCATCATAATTGTTAGGTCTAGAGCCAAAAGAACTACTAACAAAAGTAGAGAACCGCCGGTCAAAGTCAAAACCAAACGACCTTTCTTATTCTTTCTTTCTTGAGCTGCTAAAGTTTCCAGCATTTTACGCCCCCCGCCCTACTTTCAATATAGGGCGCCAGCGTGAACCATCGGTGAGGTCAAAATGAAATCTACGTGAATTGCTGGATTTAAGGACCGCCGCCGCCCCCGCCTTCGGGGTACTGGTTATGCACTTTGTTGAGGAAGCGAGTGATACTGCCCTGATAGAGCAGGTCAACCGTTCCTACCGGACCATTCCTTTGTTTGGCGATGATGACTTCAGCTTCGCCACGTTTGTCACTTTCCGGGTTGTAATATTCGTCGCGGTAAATGAACATAACTAAGTCGGCGTCTTGCTCGATAGAGCCTGATTCTCTCAAGTCTGAAAGCATCGGACGCTTGTTCTGTCTGGCTTCCACTGCACGAGAGAGCTGGGAGAGGGCGATTACCGGTGTGCTTAATTCTCTTGCCAGAGTCTTCAAGCTGCGCGAGATTTCAGAAACTTCCTGCACACGGTTATCGGTGGCTTTTCTGCCCTGCATGAGCTGAATATAGTCGATGATCACCATGCCCAGACCTTTGGCTTCAGCCTTGAGCCGGCGACACTTGGCGCGCACGTCGAGGACATTGACCATGGCGGAGTCGTCGATATAGATTGGCGCTTCTCCTAGTTTGCCCATGGCGGCTGCCAAATGGGTCCAGTCGTTGGTGTGTAAGTGGCCGGTTCTGAGACGGTTGGCGTCAATTTTCGCTTCTGAACAGAGCATCCTCTGTACCAGTGATTCTTTGGACATCTCAAGCGAGAAGATGGCGCAGGGAATATTGTTTTCGACCGCACAGCTCATGGCTAGGTTGAGCACGAAGGCTGTTTTGCCCATAGAGGGGCGTGCCGCTAGAATGACCAGGTCGGATGGCTGGAAGCCGGAGGTCATGGCGTCTAAGTCATAGAAACCAGAAGGCACACCGGAGAGCACTTCTCGGTTCTCGTAGCGCTCTTCGATGCGCTGGAATGAGGTCTCGACAATATGCTTGATATGCACCATCGATTGCATGTTACGTTTTTGCGCCAGACTAAAGATAAGATGCTCGGCTTTGTCGAGGGCGGCATCGGCATCGGTTTCTTCATAGCAATTGGCGACAATTTCAGAGCCGGCCTTAATAAGATTGCGCAAGACAGCCTTTTCTTGCACTGTTTTGGCATAGTATTCCAGGTTGGCGGTGGTCGCCACCGATAGAGACAGGTCGGTGATATATTGCCGACCGCCCACCATATCAAGCTTTCCCTGGTCTTTGAGAAATTGCGAAACAGTGACGATGTCAATGGGCTCGTTGGCATCGTATAGATCGAGCATACAGGCATAAATGACCTGGTGCGCTTTGCGATAGAAATATTCAGGCTCTAGGCTGTCTACCACTCTGGAGACACCGTCGCCTGAAACCAGCAAGGCGCCCAAAACGGCTTGTTCAGCTTCAAGAGACTGCGGCGGCAATCTCTCTAGGGTAGAGTCATGAAGGGTGGATAATTCTGCGCTCATGGAAGTTTAGTTTAACTGTTTAGGCGACCAACGGCTGTAGACAAAGATAAGAAAAGAGAGATTGTTTGCCAATCTCTCTTTTCCAAAGTTAAAGCTGAGGCTTTAATCAGTCATCTTCCAGCGAAGAAGTATCGCCTGTGGGCAGACCCAGTTCCCAGGCTTTAAGCAGTCGGCGCATGATCTTGCCCGAGCGAGTTTTGGGTAGGCTGGCTTTTACTTCTATTTCGCGCGGGTAGGCATGGGCTGCCAGTTGCTTCTTGGTGAATTCTTTGATGTCGTCAAGTAATTCGTCTGAAGCTGTGTAACCGTTAGCCAGAACCACAAAGGCTTTAATGATTTCGCCTCTTTCTTTGTCCGGTTTGCCGATTACTCCGGCTTCAGCCACTGCTTTATGCTCGACCAGAGCCGATTCTACTTCGAAGGGACCGACTCTATGTCCGCTTGTATTGATGACATCGTCGGCTCTGCCCACAAACCAGAAATAACCATCTTCGTCTTTCCAGGCGTTGTCGCCCGAGAAATACCAGCCCGGAATCTTGAAGTACTCTTGATACTTGGCTTCATTTCTCCAAATTGTTCTGAGCATGCTCGGCCAGCCCGGCTTGACCACCAATTTACCAAGTTCGCCAGGGGCTACTTCTTCGCCGTTTTCGTTAACGACGGCAGCATAGACTCCGGGCAGTGGCTTGCCCATAGAGCCTGGTCTGATTGGGTTGCAGGGCAAGTTGGCAATAAGTTGCATGCCGGTTTCAGTTTGCCACCAATTGTCGTGAATCGGCAGTCCATAGACTTTCATGCCCCATCTCACTACTTCAGGGTTGAGCGGTTCTCCCACCGAAAGAATATGTCTGAGGCTATCAAGACTGTGTTCATAAACCACATCATCGCCTGCCTTCATCAGCATGCGCAAAGCTGTGGGGGCTGTATACCAGACTGTTACCTTCAGTTCGTCAATGACTTTGTACCAGCTGGCGGCATCGAATCTGCCTTCATAGCTGACCACCGAAGCGCCGTTGGACCAAGGTCCGAAAATTCCATAGACTGTGCCGGTCACCCAACCTGGGTCGGCTGTGCACCAATAAATGTCGTCGTCGCGCAGGTCGAGCACCCACTTGGTGGTCATATGATGTCCGATTATGTCGGCATGCACATGCACTACCCCTTTGGGTTTGCCGGTTGTGCCGCTTGTATAGAGCAAATAGAGCGGATCTTCCGGATCAGTCTTTTCGCAGGTCAATTCGCTCGACTGACCGGTCACCAAGTCTTCGTAAGATAGTTCACCTTTGCCTAGTTTCTTCTTGTCGGCGCCGACTATGACTACGTGTTCAAGATCAGGCAGGTCTTTCTTGATGGCATCCAGTTTGTCTTTCAAAGCCGGATTGGTGATCACTATCTTGGCTTCGGAATCTTGCAGACGGTCTTTGAGAGCGTCTGGTCCGAAGGCCGAGAAGAGCGGACCAGCTATGGCGCCTATCTTGGCTATGGCGATAGTGGCTATGTACAACTCGGGAACGCGGGGAAGGAAGACAAAGACACGGTCGCCTTTTTTGATGCCGAGGGCTTTGAGGGCGTTGCCCATTTTGTTTGCGGCATCATGGATTTCTTGGAAGGTGAATTTTTGCACTTGCCCGGCGGCATCGACGCTGTAGAGAGCTACTTTGTTTTTGCGTCCGTCGGTGAGATGCCTGTCTACGGCGTTATAAGCAGCATTGACCTTGCCGTCTTGGAAATAGGAGATTTCAGAGCGGGCATCTTCCCAGGTAAAGGTATCGTAAGTGGTGGCGTATTCTTCAAGATTGCATTTGACCGGGAACTTCTTAATCAGTTCTTTTCGCCCGGTTTTTTTCTTTTCAGGCGTCTTTTCTTCGGTGGTGTTTTTGCTCGGTGTTTCTTGAGCAAGCTTCATAAATTTCCTCCCGGCTCTGCTTGAAGCGTGAGTTTCTTTGATTAATCCCTTGAGTAATCCATAGAACGCATAGTCTAGCGCTTAGAAACAAAACTACATAGATAGACAGGGGGTACGCTAGAAATTTCTAACGAAAATGGGTATTAGTAAGTCATAGCAGCATCTTCAGTACATTCAGGAAAGAGAGACGAAAATGTCATTAGTTTTTGAGGATCTCAAGCAGTCGGCGCAAAAGGCAATGCAGTCCAGTGATTGGCAGACCGCCGTTACCGACTGGGAAGCCGCTTTGAAGGAAACTGAAGGCTTTCCCGATGGGGACGGACGGCAAGTGGTCTCTTTAGAAGGTTTGGCTATGACCCGCTTTCACCGCGGCGAGTACGATGAGGCTGAATTCTTGCTGAAACGGGCCCTAGTGCTCAGAAAAGATGAGCAGGGCAAGGAATGCAAAGATGTGGCTGTGTTGGAGCGTAACTTAGGTGTAGTGCTCTTTAGCGCTGGTCGGTACGCCGAAGCCCATAACCATCTTGAAAAGAGCCTCAATATTAAAAAGGCTATTTTTGGGGCCGACCACATTGAAGTAGGGCGTCTCACTTATCTATTGGCGCTTGCTCTGCATGCCCAAGAAAAATATGATCAAGCCGATGCCCACTACCGCAAAAGCTTGGACGTCAAGAATAAAACTCTGGGCAATTCCAGCCCCGAACTAATTAATCTGTTGCGCAATTATGCCGATTTGCTCAGAAAGACCAATCGAGATGGTATCGCCGGGCAGATGGAGACCTTTGCCACCGGCATCGAGAATAAGCTGAAGAAATGATCAAGTGGCAATCTTATGTCTAGCCCTGAAATTGAGGACTGGAACTGGCGTTGTCCCTATACTGACTGCTCCAGCTTTAATTTACAGCTCTTAGAGCTAGAAGATGGACCAAGAGATAATGCCCCTTTTGCCACGCGCTTTCGCAACGAATTGGCCCGCGCCGCTGTAGGTCCAGATGGTCTGCCGGCTTGTTTTTGCCCGACTTGCGGTCGTCCTTTTACCCCTCGTACCGGCAGACATTTCAAAGAGATGACCCATAAGGTTGAGATGTTTAGGGAATTACAAAAGCATCTGAGCGTGAACGATCGCAGCGCTTTTCTTGCCGCAGATAAATCTGGTAATTCCCCTTTGGTGGTAGTGATTGAAGATTTAAGAAGTTTGCATAATGTCGGTGCCATCTTTCGCACCGCCGATGGTGCGGGTTTCTCACGCTTGTTCCTTTGCGGTATCACTGGTTTACCGCCGCGCAAAGAGATTGCCAAAGTCTCGCTGGGAGCTGAAGACTTTGTGCCCTGGTATTTTTATCCCTTCATTACTGAATGTCTAAGCGATCTTGCCGAGCGCGGCTATCAGATCGTTGCTTTAGAGAAAAATGCTCTTTCCACCTCGCTCTATTCTTCCCTGCAGTCGGGCGCTTTGCGACGCCCCCTGGCTTTGGTGGTGGGCAACGAAGTGACCGGCGTTTCGCACGAAGCCCAGACCTATTGCGAGCATATTTGTCATTTGACCATGCGCGGGCGCAAAGAATCGCTCAATGTCTCGGTAGCATTCGGTGCTGCTTCTTATCTCATTTCTGAGTTTTTTGCCTGACTAAGGCTTGTCGCTTTTGCTTGTCATTTTCTTTGTTTGTAATTTCAGTAAAAGGCTAAGAATAAACGGTCATCTGAATTACCAAGGCGGCACAGGTGGCCAAGAAAAAGAAGAGTGATATGCCAAGGACAATGTGATTGTGATTGGTTGTTCTTTCACCTTTGATATCCACCCCTTCCATGCGTGAAATGGCAAAAGTGATTAGGGTAAGAGCGGCTAAAGATATTGCCAAACCGAAATGCAATACGACTAGTGGAACCGAGGCCCCGTTTATAATCCATAGCCTGGTTGGTTTGGGTGGAGTTATTTCTTCTATTTGGGGAACCGGGGAAGGCTTAGCTGGAGATGCTTCGGCATTGTCTTTGCTTATCTCTTTTTTGACCGGTGATTTTTTGCTATCTCTTTTGCGAGAACTGCGTTTAGTCTCTTTCGCTTTAGGTTTTTCAGGTGGGGCGGTTGGTTGTTGCAGCCCGCCCATGATTGTATTATCTGCCTTGACGGCAAGAAACAAGCCTGGTTTGGACTGTCTGATTAGTTCGCCGTTTCTGCCGACGCCTCGCAAATAAAAGGCATTTGTTTTTTGGGCATTATTTTTCTCGCCCGAGATAGAGACATAGGCTGCGATATTTCCTGGCTTGTTAATTTCACTATCCATGACTGTAGCACCTGTCTCGAGCGTTAACTCAAGGCTGTCATAGCTCTCTGTTCGAGCCGGTACCTGCTTGATTGGAATATTCCAAGTTTTGTTGTCGAAGGGATTGATATATGAAAATTCGGTGCTGATTTGAGGCGTGATCATCACCGGATAACTGCCTGTCTGCCAGAAAATACTTTGGGCAAACCGAGCCAGCTGCCGCATTTTTTCTACTACCAGCATCTCGCGCTCAACGGCATTGTAATAGATAGTTCCTTCTTCGCTTTCATAACCATTTTCTACTTTGTTTAGCAAAAGCTGCTTCTCTGTAAGTGAATTGGCGATTAGTTCAAAGTAGCTGCCGAGATTGTTTTCAAGCTCTTTGGCGGGCACAATCATGGCGCTGCCGGCGGTGACTATGCGGGCGCGGTCGCCGCTCAATAGTTCAATCGATTTTTCTAAGTCGCCGGTGACATATTTGGCTTCTACTATACTGCCTTTAGCGGCCGGGTCTTTCTCTTTGCGGGGCTGCAAAAGTGGCAGGGTGCCATAAATTATTATCCCGCCCAGTACCACAAGGGCGGCAATGGGGATGAGATATTCTTTGAGCATTCGCCCGATCACAATGCGCTTATCTGCTTCTTGGGCAAATTTGCGGGCTTTCTTGGCGCCGTGTTCTACTTTGGGCGTGCGTCTGCCGGTGAGATTTTCGATATCGCTTATGTTGTAGTCTTCTTCTTCGGGCAGATAGCCGGTATCCCTTTGTCCAAAGACGGAAGATTCAGTGAGATGACCTGGCAGGGCGGCTCTTTTGTTTGCTTCCAGATATTCGGCATCGAGACCTCTGGCGCTGTTTGGTAAGGCGTCATAGTCTATAGCCGACGTACTACCAAGGGCCTGATTCAAAGACTGACTGAAGGGGCTGCGGGCGATTTCACCCTTGCCGGAGAAAATACTGCCTATCTCTCCGACGGGCATGGCGGCAGGCTGAGGCGCTTCCTGATAGTTATTTGCCTGATAGGCATTAACTTGAGACGCATTAACTTGAGCGGCTTGCTCATAGCCGGACTTTAGATATTCAGCTTGTTCATAGCTGGGAACTTGTTCTTGGCTCGGGGGCTGGCTTTCGGCGGCTTCCGCATGGCTTTTGCGGGGATCTTCATAAACCGAATAAGGATTGCTTACTATTTCGTTCGACATGAGGTCGAGCGGATTGCCCGAATTTGCAGGGGGTTGACTGACCTGGCTAACTTGACCTACTACACTTAGGTCGTCTTGGGGCGCCTGTTCGTAAGGGCTGGTACTTGGTTGAGCATTATAGTTTTGCAAGCTCTCGTTTAGATAGGCAAAGCGTTCCACCACCGCCTTGGCCAGTTCGTCATCCGGTCTAAGACATAGCCTTGCTCTACCAAGAGCTTGATTGCACATTTCATAGGAATCACCGACATTGCCCAACCTTTCGGCCAAGATAGACATCTTCCAGAGAACTGAGACTATCTGGGGATGATTCGGTCCTAAAATTCGCTCAGCCAGCCGGTAAAGTCGGTCAAAAACCATGAGCGATTCGCTGGCCCGCTCTACGGCCGCATAAGCGTCTCCGAGATCTTCCAGGTACTCTGCTATTTCGGGTGCGTTCTCACCAAAATTGCGCTGGGCCATGGCCAACGCCGTCTCGAAAAAGGGCACTGCCTCATGATAGAGACCTTGCTGGCAAAGAGTTCTACCTCTTTCCAAATTGTTTGGACCGTCCACCGACGGCATCCTGAAGTTTGCGCCCTGCATTTACCTTCGACCTTCCGCTCTGTTTAAGCCTATACCCCTTTAGTCGTGGCTCTATGCAGTTGGCGGCAAGAGAAAAGAAAGGAACACCGGTGTAGAAGGGAGGCAGTGTCGGAAATAGACATGGAGAAAAAGAAACGAGAGGATCTCTCCCCTCGTTTGCATAATTATCAGACCTTCTGTTTTAGCCTTGGGCTTCTTCTTCCTGGAAGTGGCTGTCATCGGTGACAAAGCCGATGATTAGACCAAAGATAGCTCCAGTAACGGCACCCCAAATGGCTCCACCTTTGAAGTCCATATAGGGAACAACGCTCACAGGCAAAGGCCAGTATTTGATTACTTCAAAAGAGGCTCCGACAATCAATGCCGAGAAAATCGCCATGTAGATCATAGCCATGAAGGGCAGTGAAGAGCCGCTCTTGTCGCCTTTGTTCGCCATTTTCAACCTCAAAAATTACGACTAACCAAACCAAATTTTAGCACTTTATACGCGCTGCTTCTTAATCTTCGCTAAGCTTCAGCCTTTCGCTTCTTTTAGTCGGCTTAAGATTCCTAGCCCGGCGATGGTCTTGGCATCTTTGATGCGACCTTCTATGACCATTTGCCAGGCTGCATCCAAGGTCAACTCCAAGACTTCGGTTTCTTCATCAAAGTCTAGATTCTTTCCCTTGAAAACAGCGTCGGTGGCTTTGTACATGTAAAGAACTTCGTCGCAAAAGCCCGGCGCCGAATAAATTCTGCCTATTTCTTGCCAGTTTTGGGCTTGCCAGCCGGTTTCTTCTGTCAATTCTCTTTGGGCCGCCGGAAAGGGATCTTCACCTTTCTCGATTCGACCGGCAGGTAATTCGAGTAATTCACTGTCTATTGAGTAGCGGTACTGTTTAACCAAAAGTACGGTGTCGGGCTCTAGTTGGCAGGCTATCACCACTCCGCCGTTATGTTCCACCACTTCCCTGATCGCTTCGTGTCCTTCCTCTGATTTGAGGTTGTCCACTCGCAACGAGATTATGCCGCCCTCGTGCACCCGTCTGCTGTCGACTAGATTTCTGCGAGTAAATAATGTCAAGTTGGTTCTCTCTAAAATGAGGACCATACTATACTATACGACTTTTCCCTAGATGATCTATCTTTCGACGCGGCGAAACTGCTTCAAGAAATTCCAAGCTTCTCTAGTGGTATCAATGGCGGTGCCTTCCGCTCCTTTCCCACCATACCAGAGATGCCCTTGTCCGTTAAGGACCATTGTCTTCACCTGGTTGCCAGTTTGACTGTTTCTCCAGGTATATTCTTCAATTTTGGTATTGTCCAAACCTACTCTGGTGGCTACCTCCGGCTCTCCCGAAATACCGTTGGCGCGGCGATAGAAGTCTTGGGTATAGCTTTCCGGTTTCATGGTAATGCTATACCAAGGGTTGCCGTCATAGGGCACTGTATCATCGGTGCGGGATTGAATTGAAAGAATGGGAAAAGGTCTCTTGGGCAGATCTTCCTTTCCGGTCATCCAGCCGGCGTTCTCGACTACAGCAGCCACTCGCTCAGATAGTTTGTTGGCTATATTGTGGGTAAAGCTGCCGCCTTGCGAATAACCGACAATATAGATTCGGTCTTTATCAACTGCCAGTTTTTCTTGCACCGTATCAAGTATCTTATTGGTCATCTCTTTATCGTCGCGACCTGAGAAGAACCACTGACCGTTGTTCCAAGAGTAGGACCTCTCCGGGTTGCCTTCCGGGTAGACGGCGATAAAGCCTTCGCTGTCGGCCAGTTGGCTCAGACCAGTTACTTCTTCCATACCGGCGGCGCCTCTTTCGGCACCGCCCTGTGACGGTGTGCGACCATAGCCGTGAAACATTAGCACCACAGGCAATGGTTTATTGGCGTCGTAGTCTTTAGGAATGTGCACTCTATAGCTGGCTTCTGAGCCGTCGGAAAGCTTCACTCTTTCTAGCGAAGTTGTGCCGGGAATGGGCAGGTCTAGACTGCTTACATCGCAAGTTTTGAAATTGGTCTTGTTGAAATCTCTGCAGCCGACTTCGTCTACCAGTCTCATATAGAGCGAATCTACCTGAGCAGGGCTGTCTGCCGAATCAACTGGTCGTTCTAAGTTGCTGGTAAGCTTTGCCATAAATTTACTTCAAGAAAATGGGAGATATAGAAACATTACTTGCAGGTTGTGACACTCTTATGGCAACCTATGACTTTTTTGGGTCGGTCTTATGGGTCTTTCCAGTGGTCAGTTCAGATAAATCCAAAACCGAAGACTTGAGCTATAGCGATGCCGTGGCTTATTTGCAGGGGCTGGGACCGACAATCGAAAAGCCCGGGCTGATGAGAATGCAAGCCTATTTTTCGATGTTTCAGTCGGCGCTTCGCTTTATTCACGTGGGCGGAACCAATGGCAAAGGCAGTGTCTCGACCTTTTGTGCGGCGATTTTGCACAGGGCCGGGTATCGCGTTGGTAAATTTACCGGTCCGCATCTGTCGGCCTTTAATGAACGTTTTGCCATTGACGACGAGATAATTTCAGACCAAGAATTTGCCCGGGCTCTGGCTGTGGTCAAGGCCCGAAATGAAGAGTTCCAGAGCCTTGGGGAGGGCTCTCAGCTGGGTGGTCTTTCATGGTTTGAAGTCTTGACCGCCATGGCCGCTTTTTATTTTGGCGAGAATACGGCGGTGCAGGTTTTTGAAGTGGGACTGGGTGGTCGTTTTGATGCCACAAATGCCCTAGACGGCGCTCTCGTCTCGGTTGTATGTAATGTCGACCTAGACCATGTGCATATTCTTGGTGATACAGTTGAGAAGATTGCTTTTGAAAAGGCCGGCATAGTGAAAAGTGGCTTGCCCCTGGTGACTGCTTGTTCAGATCAGGCTTTTCCTGTTCTGGAGAAGCGCGCCGGAGGTTTAGACAGCCCTCTGGTTTGGCTGAAGCGCAATAAGGTGAACGGTCAAGAGAGTCTGCAGTTGCCTATCTTATTTCGCACCGAGTTGCTTGCCCCCCTGCAATTAGAGGGGCTAGCCTTTTTGGCTGAGCATCTGACGGAGCTCTCCGGTGCCGATCTCGGTCTTTCTGGGGCGTACCAGCGCATCAATGCCGCCTGTGCAGTCTATGCGACCTGGTTATTTATGCTTTCGACTGATAGCGCTCCTGCCGGCAGCCAAAGTCTTACCCGCTTAGATTTTGAAAGGCTTTGGCAGTGTACTTTAATTGGTCTGAGAGAAGCCCGTTGGCCTGGTCGCTTCCAACTGCTTGACCGCGGCTTTTCGGCAATCTTGGATGGTGCCCACAACCGTCTCGGGGCAAGAGCCTTGCGTGCATCTTTAGAAGAAGCCTATACAAACAAGAATTTCCTCTTTATCTTTGCTTGTTTTGAAAACAAAGACTATCAAAATATCTTGCGAGAGCTTATCGCCCCGGGCGATATTGTTTTTTGTCCGGTGCTCAGCCATGCTCGCTCTATGCGATCGGCACAAGAAATAGTCGACTTCGCTTCGTCGCTTGGGGCCCAGGCTAGGGCTTGCCATGGCTTTGCCGAGGCGCTTCAGTTTGCTCAAGCTAAAGCTCAAGAGTTGCCTCTTTCTCTTTCTAGAGGTTTCGCCGACCGTCTTATAATCACAGGCTCTTTCAGTTTGATCAAAGAGGCACTGGAATTTTCAGAGGGGGTCAAATAAGATAGAGACGACCTATTTGAGTCTCTAAAGTGTCTTATTTTCAGGAACCTGATCGATTTACCTATAACTTGGCTGGTCAAGTCAGGCACCAGGGTTTGCCCGTGGCCAATCTCAAAGTGGTTATTTTTGATCAGTATCAGGTACTTGGAAGCGGTCAGGAAGAGCCTTTTGCCGAGACATTGACCGGTGCCCGCGGCGAGTTCTCTTTTAGTTTGAGACCGGGCTTTTATTCCATCAAGGCTTTGCCCGATATTCAGTCCGGTACCAGATTTCTAGAGAAAGTGCTGCCTGATATTAGGGTGCTGGGCAATTCCAGCGTCAATATCAGTCTCAGTACCGGCTTTGTTATAAGGGGCCGGGTTAAATTGCCCCAAGAGAGCGAAGGTGAAGATGATTTGCGTTCTGCTCTTTTTTCGGGCATGGAATTGGTTGCTCTAGGCATAGAACCGAGTGCATATAAGGTAAATGTGCCGCTTTCGCCCCAGGGCGAGTTTGCTCTAGTGGTGCCTAAGGGCAAATATCATATTGCTTTGAAAGGTCGCTCGGCTCAGGCTAAGGCTTCGGGCAGCGCTAATTCAAATTCTAATAATAGTCATCCGCGCTTCAACTTCCTTTCCACCGGTTCTGATGTTTTGCTTGTGCAAGATGACGAAGACATCACCATCACCCTGCCAGGTTTGACCGGCTTTGGTGGAGTCGTCAGCGACGGCGCCGGTGAAGCCATTGTGGGGGCGCGTGTTACCTTGACTCCCTCGATGGTGCGCACCGCTACTCCTTGCACCGAGGGGCTCTTGCTCAGTGAGCTTGATTTGAAGACCCAAGCCGTCACAGCCGAGGAAGGTCGCTTTCAATTTGCCGTGGAACCAGGTTTTTACGACTTGCTCATCGAAGCGCCTGAAACTTCCAACTGTTTTAGCTATAAAGAACACGATATTGAAGTGGTTGAGAGCGAAGGCGGTACCGCCTTGCGGCAGTATCGCTTAAGCAAGGGCAATCTTTTGCGTGGTCAGGTTAGTTATGAAACCAGGCTTTTGAGTCAGGCTCTAGTGCGCGCCTTTTCCCTCGATAAAAAAGACGGCGGTGACTATTTCACCCGCACTAATGAAGATGGACAGTTCATGCTTTCCTTGCCACGCGGTTCGTATAGAGTGACAATCTCTGCCCATCCAAAAGATAGTCCTACTTTGAGCGTGGGTGGTATTGAGTATGCTAGTTTAGCCCCTTGGACACGCACTTTCGAGATAGACGGCGAAAATCAACTCAATTGTAAGCTTGCCGACGGCACTGCCGTTTTTGGCAAGATTTCGGATGACGCCGGGCAGGCCAGACCAGGGGTGAAGGTGGCTGTCTACGAAGATCTACAAGGCGAGGCAATTGCACTTGCCACCACCGATAGTGAAGGGCGTTATGGTCTTTTCCTTTCGCCGGGCAAGTATCATCTCGTTGTGCACCGTGATTTCAGCCAAGCACGTGAGATTGAAATTGAATCAGAGCCTTGCGAAATAAATATTGTTTGGCATGGTTGGTCTCAGGTAGTCTTTCATCTAGTGGGTGAAGATGGACAAGCAGTACCGCGCTGTCGAGTCCTATATGCTCCTTATGGCGACGATTATGTCGAATCTGGGCAAGAAAAACCTGGCGGCAAAAGCGGTGCCGTTGACTATCCTCACGGTTTCGTCCTTACCCAAGATGATGGCTCTTGCAAGCTCACTTTGCCTTCCGGGGTTTACAGTTTTCGCTTTGTACCGCCGCAGGCCGGCTCTTACGAACCCAAATCAATCAGACAACTTTCGATTTCGGCTGATGTGGCAAAAAAGATTACGCTGGAGTTGAAGCGCTCATGAAAGGGGCATGGCCCAAGCCAAGCCTGCGTTGTTTGATTGCAATTGCGGCCTTCTCTTTGCTCTCTGCTTGCTCAAGCAAGCCCTTTGCCATTGAGGTACAACCCCTTGAAGAGAAGACTATCTATCTAGAGGATCGCCCCGAACTGCGCACCCGCTGCAATGATTTGAACTATGAGGCTTTCACCGAATGGTTTTTTCACTGTGCCGTAAAACTAGATACCGAGACGGTCAGTCATGATGATACCGCCGGTGCTGCCACCTGCACCATCCAGGTAAAAGGTGTGACCGTCAAGCTTAGTTGTCCTGTGCAGGTATGCATTTCTAAAGCGGCACCGGCTGCCACAAAAGAGCACGAAGCTGGGCATGTTGCCATCTGCCGACGTGTTTATGCCGAAGCCCCGGCTGTGGTGGAGAAGCTCGCTCAGGACCTGGTGGGCAAGACATTCTACGGTATGGCGGACACTAAGGAAAAGGCCCGGCAGGACGCCATTGATAAGGCTACAGCTGAACTTGCGGAAGGCTTTAGGCTTGGCGTCACCGGTCTATGCGATGAAACTTCCGACCGCTATGACCGCTATTGTCTGCGCTATGAAAAAGACAAGAGCTGGACTGTGCCAGCTCTTGTCGAAAAGGCGCTCGAGCGCAGCCGCTAGTTTTTCAGTTTTTCTTGCTTGCGCAAGGTCTCCATATGATGATAGCGAGCCTCTATTTCTAAGAATCTTTGTCCATAGGGGGCTGCTTCACTAATTTTTTTGTTGTTAGCCAACTGCCAGTATAGAAAGGACAATGTTCTAGCGAAGTTCGGGTTTCTATCGGCTTCAGCTGCTCCTTTCAGCTGTAATTCCTTTTCGGCGATATATTTGTCGGGGCTTTTGACAATATCTTCCACTTTCCAGCCGCCGCCCATTCCATCAGGATTTCGGTCTTGATAGGAAGGTAACCAGATTTTGGGAATGGGCAAGATAGTACCCGCCGGTGCACTGGCTTTGCCGCTTGGTTTGGCATTTTTGGCGTCTTTAGTGCGAGCTTCTTGATCGGCTACACTCTGGGCCAGTTTTTTGATAGCCTCTGCCGCCTGTTCGTCATTGCCTTGCGATACCATTTTTTCAATGTCAAAAAATTGTTTCTTGAAAGGTTCGATACCTACACCTTTCTTGTCCAAATCTTTTAGACGCTTGAGCACATCGGCTCTTTCAGCTTTGACGGCACCGTCAACTGCTTCTACTGTTTGCAGATCGATCTTTGTGGTGACTGCAGCCACTTGCAAGCTATAGAGGGCTGACTGCAGACTTTTATCGAGTGCAGTTAATTGGGCCAGGTCGAAAGTCATCTCTTTTATTGAGCCTTTAGCCACCGGGTCGGCAAAACTGACTTTGATGCGCTTGGCTGAGGTACCGGTCTTTTCAACGATCTTCTGGGCGACTCTGGTGCCTTCCAGCTTAATATCCAGATCGTTCATATCGGGCTCTAATTCGGTGACAATTTCCAAAGTGTCGCCGTTGACATAGCTATTGATTGTTTTGCTGGAACGAGCCGCCTCTCTTTGTTGCAAATAGGCAGCAGCCTTAGAAGCTTGGTCTGAGACTTCGCTTTCTTTGATGGCGATGGAGCCGAGCAATTGGTCTTGAGACAGTTGACCGGAGCCGAAAGCTTTTACGTCACCTGCCGAAACTGATACTTCTTTTCTTTTGTTCAGTCTCATAGCATTGTAGAAGTAGACATTGACTCGGTTTATATCAGAGGGTGCCAGATCCATAAGTGCTTTAGCCACTAGAATTGCTTCGATTTTGCAATCTTCATCGGTGGCTTTGGCATTTTTAAAAGTTGAAATATAGGCTTCGCCGTTGCTGAGAGCGGCTGATATTCTGGTTCCGGCTGAAAGTACTTTGGCCTTTTCAATTGCAGAAACCAAATCTTGACTAGATGGAACTGCTATTGCTGCGTTTAACGAGAAAGAGCTGAAAGCCAAAGAAGCGATAGCTAATTTCCAGATTCGATTCATCACTTACCCCTTAGAAACTACAGGTTAGAGCCAATTTGAAGGCATATTTTAGCAGTGTCTAAGAATCTTTAGCTGCATACTCAACCAGAAAACAGAAAACAGAAAAGAGAAAGAGAAAAGAGACCTGGCCAGGCCTCTTTTCTCTTTTATTCGTATTTGGAAACATGCCTCAAGGGGTCGGCGTACCGGTATCTGTGCCTGTGGTGCCGGTATCGGTCCCTGTCGTGCCTGTGTCTGTGCCAGTAGTGCCGGTGCCTGTTCCTGTGTCAGCAGGCGGATCGGTAACCACAGGGGGAACGTAGGGCTGCATAGTTACAGCTGGCACGTCGTCTCCGTACTTCTCACCGACATAGCCTATCTTGAAACCAAGTACGTCCTCGAATGTACCGGCATCGACTTGTCTGCGGAAGCGCACGTCTACAGCCATGCCGTTTTGAGTGTAAGTCGGTCTGAGACCTGAGCCCACCTGATACTTCTGGTAGAAGGTGGCCGGATAGCCGGCTGTTTCAGCCAGGTCGGACTGACTGGTGATAGCCGGTGGCAACCCTGAGCCTTTCGGTTTGGGTGGTGTATAAGGCTTATCGTCGCCGCCATCGTCATATGGTTTTGGTTTGGCGCCCAGTCCGCCCGATCCCAACTCCATCAGACCAGGTGTTGGTTTGAGGAAGGCAGTCTTGGGATGGTTCATCGGCTCACCGCCATGCTTGCCCCCCCAGGTGCCGCCAGGTTGATAAACCATGTCGCGCACATAGACATCGAAGTTAGGCAAGAGATAGACCTGGTCGAAGAGGTCGCCGGTATTGGGGAACATGAAGGGACCAACTGTTTGCTTGCCCACCGAGCTGTTTTTGACCACATCTAGACTTTCGGAATATAGTTGGTTCTCGGGGGCAATGGGAATTTCAATTGGGTCAAGCTGTTTAGCTTGGTAGGTGATACCGCCTGAGTTGGGATCAACTCGGTAGATATGAATATTGCCGTTCGGTATTGGACCAAGATCGTATTTGTATGAATCTCCTACTTTAGCCGGTGTTTTCCAGTGTACTGTTTTGGGGTTGGGTTCTTGGAACTTATAAGTGGCATCGTTGAGCATGGCTACAGCCGAGCTGATATTTAGCTTGGTGCCTGCTCTCTTCCACCAGTCAATTAGCCCCCTTCTAAAGGCGACGCCGGTATTCACAGGCAACAAACCGTCGTAAGGGAAGCCCAAGTTTTGCATAGTGGCAACCGGTTGTTCTACAGGATAGTCACCATCTTTGGCGTACATCCAGGATGCCGTTATGCCTGGTTTTTGGGCATTGGCATAGGTAAGTAGAGCACCGGGGTTGGGAATTTCAGGACAGAGCCCATCGGGGAAGCTGAAGGTAAAGGCGCCGGGGAAGGGCTTGGGATCGGTCACATTAGCCGGTTGCGCACAGGCGACTGCACGCACTTTGTAGCCATTTACTTGATCGCCTTTCAACTGCTGTTCGGCTTCGGCTTTGACTATGGTCGGCATTTCATAGGGAAGGCTGCCATTGGAGGCTACCCATTTCTTTGAGTCGACTAATTTGATGGCATCACCGATGCCGGCGAAGACATAATCGACACCTTGCACCGGTACATTGGTGTAAGAAAGATAGAAGTTATTTGTTTGAGCAGCTGCCGGCACCTGTGCCTTCAGCAAGGGTCTAGGCAAGGGCACATTGGTGGGAGCACCAGACGATAGGCTGCCCAAAGTCAACTTGAGTGAACCATCTACATAATCGGAAGCACCGGTCATGCGAACACCGTTTGCTTTGTAGGCATCTTCGGCATTCTTATAAACTTCGACGTTTTGTCCTTTGCTGTCTTTAGCCACATAGCCCTTGGCCATGGCCTTGTCCAGCTCAGCCTTGAGCTTGGCTTGGGCCTTTTTGGCCCATTCCAGATCTTTATTGACCATGGTCTTAAGAGTATCGTCGTTGAGTTCAGCGGCAATAATGCGACAAATTCTGTTGGTGCCGATTATTGTGTTGATTCCCCTCACAGGCACATAATAGTTGTCGTCAGCAACCGTACCTGCACCGTTGGGTGCCGAGTCGGAAACTCCAATCCAGCCGTATTCTGGTGTTTGAATCACGATTCGGCTGACATCGCGAGCAGCGGAAAGAGCGGCTGCTTCTATTGCTGTCTTTTGTTCGTTGTTGGAGCCGAGCAGTCTTACATAGCCTAATGCAAAAAAGGCAAGACAGCCAACCAGAATGAAAGTGGAAGCCGTGATGAAAACGAGCATATTGCCTCGCTTTGATCGCTTCTTAGGTGTCTTCATATTGTTTCCTCATGGGGGAAGCCATATGTTTGGCTAAATTATTAATACCGTTTCATTTGAATTGTTAAACGGTTTTGGAATGTGGGGGAGTGTCGCCAGGCAAAACGATGATAAGCGGTGGGAAAACCGCATTTCTTAAACAGAGCTAATATTTATCCTAGTACCCAGGGTGAAAAACTGTCAATAATCGCCCTTCCAGTAATCCGAGTCACATTAACGCCCGCTAACATGAGCTGTGCTTAAGCTAGCGGACTGTATCCTTTTCAATTTCATTTCCGGGCAAAATTAAATTTGCAGATTTTTTCCAATAGTTGAAAGCAGAGGCTCACCAAAGCCCCTGCTCTCAAGCCCCACTGAGAAAACCCTTTTAGACTGCTATGTTGAGATTATTGGTCCCATTTACATAATTGGACATGTAGGCCGGCGTGGGCACTACGGCGCCTGTGGTCAGGTCGACACAATCACCGTTTGCCTTTCTCCAGGCATTGGAAATAATTCCTTCTCTATATAGATCTTGGTGGGTGGCAACAAGAGCCTTTTCAATACCGGCATCGCAAGCTCTTTCTTCTTGACTGATAAAGAGCAACCAGTCTAATTTCTCCGCCACCAAAGCTTTATTGAGATGCTCGGCATCGGGAACAACCCCGGGAGCATGATTGACTATGCCTAGGGTTAAGGTTTTACCGCCGCAGTTATAGGTTACCTTGGCGCAAAGACCGGTTTCCTTTTTTCTCTCGCCTTTGCATGTACTCCATTGAAAGTCGCTTATAGTGCCGTTCTTTTGGGCCACCAAAAAGAGCATGCGCAAATTGGCCACTTCCAGGTGATAGCGTTGGAAATCATTGTCCAAGATGTCTTCACTGTTCTCGGCAAAGCCGCTCATCTTGCGGGCCATCGGTGAAAGCATATAAACCAGAGGTTTGGTCGGCGTCGTCCACCAAGGCAGTTTACTGCCATGTCTGTGACAGATGAGATAGTCGAGATAAAAGAGTTTGCGCAGACGGTCTCTAATCAAGACCGGCTTGTCGTCTTGGGCTATGAACCAAGATATGTGTTTTTCCAACAAGACTTCGTGCTCATCAATCAGTTTAAAGATCAACTGATCCCGCTCGTTAAGTTGAATCGCCATTTTTTTGCTAGTGCCTCTCGGGGGGTGACTGCCTAAGCTTTGTTGAAAAGAAAACTAGGAAGGTTATTTTTGCTTAGGTACACCCATGACAAAGTTCTGCAGGGCATCTGTATATCTGTTTTCGTGCACCCGGTAGAGCTTTCTCAAGGAGCGTTCCATAACCAGAAGTGATTCTTTGTTACGCTGAACGCTGTCTGCTTCTCTATCTACTCTTTGTAGTTGTTCTTGTAATTCCTCAATTGTGCGGGCTGGTGCTTTCGGTTTGATCAGCATCTCATAAACGTTGGCGGCACTATCAAACCAATCTGCCTTCAACTCTTTATAGTTTGCCAGATCTACCCTGCCTTGGGGAACCGGGAGATTACGCAAAGCCATGGCAGTTTTACGATATCGAGAGGAAACATTTCTAGCAGTTTCGGTCCACTGTTGGACTCGGTCCGAATCGTTATTGAAGGGACGGGTCAAAATTACTCGTTCTTCCGGGCGGGGGAAACCGTTAAAGCAAGCAGAGTCGAAAGTCTCGAAGAATCTTGTTTCCGGCTTGTCTTCCGACATCATGGAAAGAGCGCCGGGGGCGGTCACCGGGTTGGCTGGTTGCACCGGTGGTGGCGCAATATTGCTCGATGGCAGCGAGCGCTTGATTATGCTGGTGCTGCGCGACGGCATGGCGCCGAACATTTCATTGACAGGCTTGTTGTCTGCTCTGGCCTCGCCCGCCCAAGCTAAAGAAAGCAACAGCATGGCGCTCAGTGCCCTTCTAGTTTTATTCAGGCTTTTTGATGAGCTGGGCATAAAGGCAGTCCTAAACTAAATACTCTAAAGATTATTGTCCGGTCGGATCTAAAGGTTGCACCGGTACGCCGCTGCGCCCAATAGATGTGGCTCCGACCGCCGGTGTGGCCGGCATATTAGGCCGAGTCAGGAAAGCATCTTGGACAAGCGCTCCGCCGGCTTTGGCCTGAATCTGGGCGGCTCTGTCAGAGTTGCCGTTAAATGTATTCATCTGCACAATTTTCCAGATGGTATAGGCGGCAAGCAAGAGGAAAAGACCCGAGGCGGCGCCCAGTACTCTGGCACCGCCATAAGGGCTGCCGTTCACCATAGAGTAAGCGGCCAGTGCCATAAAGACTGTGGCCATGACCACACCTGTAATCACCAGATAGCGAGAGAAAGTTGCCACTGTGGGCACGACACCGGGAAAGGCATAAATGGCTTCTCTGCCCGGCAGGGGGCGGTTGGCCGCCGGTGCGTCGGTCGTGATTTGTTTGCGTCCGCCGTTATTGGTCGTCTGGGGATAAGCCGCCATGGCCTCGTTCAATTGTTCTAGCTGACCATCGGTGACGAAGACATCTACCGATTGCTCGCCCGAGCCCAAGTTGACTCCGAGAATGCCTTGAATCTGGTTGAGCTGATCTGGTGTGAGAGTATCAGGTCTGATTGTCTGGACCATGCGTTGACCGCGTGGGCCGTTATTGAATAGTCTTACCACCGAGCGGTCTGAACCGGCGCCGACCGAAAAGTTTGTGCCGGCACTATTGTCGGCTGCGCCGCTGGGTACAGGCTGGGGACCGCCCAGATCGCCCGGATTTAGCGGCGGTGCAATACTGCCGTCACCAGGAGGCGGCGGCTCAGGGGCACCTATTTGAGCAAAGGCACCGCCCACCGGTCCGACCACTGAAAAGATTAGAGTGGAAAACAGCCATGTAAGTGTAATTAGTTTTCTGATTTGCTTTTGGCTTCGGTTTGAAAAGAACATGGCGGTCCTCAATTAATTAGGTTTGGTCGTCGTCTTTCTCAATTGTGAGATCGTTCGTCGACAGATTTGAGGGATCTTGTCCTGGAGCGGCATTACGGTCCGATCGTTTGAAATAGCCGGCCATGCTATTGTCTGCCATCTGATTGGCTTGATTTTCGCTGAGACTGCGGGGCGCGAGGGGAGCCAATTGCCGAGCTAGAACTTTCAGTTCGAGGAAGGAGGGGAAACCCTGAATTCCGGCGGATGCTCCGCTACCAATCCCTATTTCTGCCTGTCCAGTTTTGTCGGCTTGATTGCCTGTTGCAATGGCTACCTGCCCAAGTTCGCGGGCGATTATTTCACTGATGGACTGTTGCTTTTTCTCCTTCTCGGCAAGGGACCCTTTTAGAGCTCGTTCCCGTTCTTGATCTCGAATCAGTTTCGCTTCAGCTTCGAGCAACTCAGGGGGTAGATCTTCCTCTTCATCTTCTTCGTTTGTGACTTGATTGATAAAGTCGTCTACAAAAGATGGAGTCTCAGGTTTATCCGCCTTTATTGATTGGGACTCAGTATGTTGACCAAGATCTTTGGCATCTTCTTCAACTATGTCATCAAACAACGGTTCTTGCGACATTTCAATACGTGGTTTCCCACCATGCTTACCGCTTGTAATCGATGTGATCACCGGCGGCGCCGGTGGCTTATTGACTGGAACATAGTCGCCCGCTGGGATTTCGAGGATTTTGGTGCCATCCTCTTTTTCCAATTTGTGCACCATGGAGACTTGATATTGCTCTTCCAGTGTTTTCGTAGGAGTCCCATCCGACTCTTCTTGGCGCTCTTTTCCTAAACCAGTGACTGGTTTTCGTACTTCTTCCTTAAGTGGTATCGGTTCGAATGTATCCACAACTTTGCCAAGGGTGACTTCCATACCCAGACCGCGCAACTCACAGCAAAGACCGTCGAAGGCGGCTGTTCTTCCACCAGGGGTGATTTCAACCCCTTGCACCATTTCGGCATAGCTCTGATGTCGCCCTTGAATGTCATCCGATTTGATGGTCATCATCTCGTGCAAGACATTGGCCGCTCCGTAAGCCTGAATGGCCCAGACTTCCATTTCACCCATGCGCTGCCCGCCGTGATTGGCTTTACCACCCACCGGCTGCTGGGTTACTGCTGCATAGGGACCGCCCAAGCCTGAGCGAGCATTGATTTTGTGTAGTACCAATTGGTTTAGCTTGAGCATATATTGTCTGCCCACCAGGACCGGTCTGTCGAAGGGTTCGCCGGTTCGGCCGTCATAGAGCTTGACCTTGCCGTCTTCGCCCAGCCATTGATAGTTGGGCAGTTTTCTTACTTCTTTCAAGGCGTCGGTAACCAATCTGAAACTAGCGTCCGGCGCGATTGATTCGTCAAACTGGTGAATTCGATAATAGCGGTTCAAGACACTGGCATAAAAACCAAGCTGGGTATCGAAGACTTGCCCGACATTCATACGGCTCGGTACGCCCAGTGGATTGAGCACCAGGTCGACCGGTGTGCCGTCAGGCAGGTAGGGCATATCGCAGTCTTTTACCACTGTGGCGACGATGCCTTTGTTGCCGTGGCGACCAGCTAGTTTGTCACCTACTTCTAAAGGACAGAGTCGGGCAATGAGCACTTCTATTTCGCAGATGATGCCGGCTTTTAGTTCAGGGGTGGTTTCAGGCGTGAAGATGCGCACATCTATCACCCTGCCGCCCGAGCCGTGAGGCACTCTCAGGCTGGTGTCGCCCATTTCTTCGGCCACTTTGCCAAAGATGGCTTGCAATAACTCTTCTTCCGCCGAGAGAGCTTTTGCTTCTTTGGGTGAAAGCTTAGAGACCAAAATATCGCCTGGATGCACATAGCTGCCTATCTTGGCGATGCCTCTATCGTCCAGATGTTCCAAGTCTTTCGCCGCCACATTGGGCAGTTCGGGGGTGAGAATTTCTGGACCCCTAAGGGTTTGGTGCACGCCTATAGAGTGTTTCTCTATCTCTATATGACTGAGACGATGTTCTTTGATTAGTCCTTCTCGAACGACTATGGCGTCTTCAAAGTTGTAACCGTTCCAAGAAAGAAAGGCTATAAGTAGATTGCGCCCCAGCGAAAGTTCGCCGTTGTCTATAGCGGGACCATCGGCAATGATTTGACCGGCTTCTACCTGCTGTCCTTCTTTGACTGAAGGTCTCTGGTCGAGAATAGTGTTTTGGTTGGTACGGTCATAACGAATAAGATTGTATGTACGCGATTCGCCGGAAGCTTGGGTGATGACGATCTCGTCGCCCGACACACGGGTGACCACACCGGCTCTTCTGGCAATGACCGAATGTCCAGAGGAACGGGCCACAATGCGTTCCATGCCGGTGCCCACTCTAGGCCTTTCAGGCCTAATCAAGGGTAGGGTTTGGCGCATCATGCCACCACCCATGAGGGCACGGTTGGCGTCATCGTGTTCCAAAAAAGGAATCAGACCTGAACCGACCGAGATAAAGCCTTGGGGGGCAATACCGATCATATCCACGTCTTCCGGCACTACTTCCATAAAGTTCTCGCCGCGTCTTGCCGCCACCATCGGTCCCAAGATGCGGTTGCCTTCTACTTTGGTGTCTGGTGGAGCCAAGGTGTGATTGCGGTCGTCGCCGGGTCCTAGAAACTTCACTTCATCTGTGATGATGCCGTTTTCTACTTTGCGGTAAGGCACGGTCATAAAGCCATCGTCATCGATGCGACAGTAGGTGGCCATGTAAGAGACCATGCCGCAGTTCTTACCTTCAGGCGATTCAACCAAGCAGACTCGTCCAATTTGAGACGGGTGCACGTCGCGCATTTCAACCGGCGCAGCAGCCGGGTCTATGCCCCCCGGTCCGAAAGAGGTGATACGACGGCGGTGGGATAGCTCGGAGAGTGGGTTCTGTTGGTCGAGATATTGAACCAACGGGTTGCCGGTGAAGTATTTGGAGATGGCATTGGCGAACGGCCGAGTATCGAGCAGGTCGTTTGGCGAACCAATCTCTTCGTCTTCATTCAACTCTAGTCTGGTGCGGATAGACTTGGTCATCTGGGCTAGAGCCGGTCTGACCGATCTGGTCATGGTTTCGCCTACACCGCGCAGGTGTCGGTTCTCAAGGCTGTCGATATTGTCCATCTTGCCCATGTCTAGAGGCAGACCGAGCAAATATTCAATGGCAGCCAATAAGTCTGTGGCGGTGAGCTGGTGCGATTCGCCCTCCAGCCCTAGTTTTTTGTTGACGCGACGCCGTCCTAGTTTGCCCAGCGAGTATCGGCGCTTGTCTGTCAGTTCTTTTAAGGCCGTGGTACCGCTCGAGGCACCGCCGCCGCCATCAGGCTTCCATCCTCTACCCACCACAGCCAGGGCTTCCGACTGTGAGATCTTTTTGAAATCTATACGATTGCGCTCCAAGAGAGAGCCAATGCGCTTTTGTATGTCTGGAGCATCGACGCCCATAGCCAAAAGAACAGTTGTCGCCGCCACCCAGCTTCGTTTGGGCAATTTGATACGACACTTGGCTCTAGAAGTTTTGCCCATATTGGGGTCTAGTTCCAGCTCGAAAGCAATTGGCGCTCCCATTTCAGCCAGCATAAGCGCCTTATAAGAAGTAGGGCCGGTCGAGCTGAAATAGATGCCGGGAGCCCTGACCAGTTGGCCGAGAACGACGCGCTCAGAGCCGTTGATAACAAAGGTGCCGCGGTCGGTAATAACCGGTACATCGGTCATATAAGCTGTCGATTTGCGCAGTTCGCCGGTATGATTGTCGCGCAGATAGACATCCATGAGCAGGCGGCGGGCATGGGTCATATTGGTTTTGCGAGCCATTTCAGGCGAAGTCGGATAGCCTGAATCATGGGCATAGTCTTCGAATTTCCAATGCACTTTGCCGTCTGGTCCGATAAAAGTCAGCTCAAAACGATTGGCATATTCACTTGTCACCGGTGAAATTTCAGCAAACAAATTACCGATTGTTTCTTCCAAGAAGCGTCTGTAGGACCTCCTTGGAAATTCAGCCAGATCAGGTGCTTGGAAATAAAAACTCATCTGCCTTCTCCTGCACCGTTTGAACTGAGAGATTTTTGATGGATTTTCAAAACGCGGGCCAGGTCATCGGCAAAGATACGATTGGCCGGATCTAGCGCACTGGCGATGCGCAGCTCCGAGATTGCTTCTGATGTTTGACCAAGATTGACAAGATCCATGCCGATGCGATGGTGAAACTCCGGGTTGGATAGATTGTCTGGAAGCGCTGCCTTTAGCGCTTCTACCGCACCATTGAAGTCACCTCTCTGCTCCAGTTCGGCGGCTTGTTTTAAGACTGGATGTATACCTACACTAACGGCAGAATTATTTGCAGTAGAAGCTGCTTGTGTCGGTGCTGGTTCTGTGGTTTTTTCGATAATATCGCGTTTTTCCACTTCTCTGGTAGGGCTCTCGTCGTGGGTGCGGAAGTTTCCAGCATAGGGAGAGGATTCTACCCCTTTGTAGTTAGTATTGACTGCCACCGGCGATGGTTGTTCTTCCTGCGGACGGGCAAGCTGAATGCGCTGTGGCGGAGTTTGTTCCGGCGTGCGCGAGTTTTGCTGTTGCTGCTGGTGATTTTGATGATGCTGTTGATGTTGTTGATCTTTATTCAGCTGACCGACCAATTCCCTCATACGACGAGCACCCTCTTCGTTTCGGGGATCAATCAGTACCGACTTACGATAGGCTGCCAGGGCATTTTGATAATCTCCGGCCGCCTCCAGATATTCACCCAATTGAAATTGATAGCGAGCATTATTGGGTTCCATCATTGCTGCCTGGGCTAGTTCCGAAAGGGCTTCTCGTTTTAATCCCTGCGAAAAGAAGGTTTCAGCCGCTTCCCTATGTTTGTCGGCCTCTTTGTGTTTGCGGGCTTTGACCAAGCTATTGCGTGCCGGACCAATCTGTGGATTAGATCTATCCAGTTGTTCAACTTTCATATACTCAGCTTCGGCGCCGTCTAGATCGCCTGATAGCTGCAAGGCTGTACCCAAACCGAGATGATTTTCGGCCAAGGTCGGCTGTGAGGCCACTTGTTTTCGCCAGATTTCGACAAGAGCTTGACCAGAAGCGCGGTCGTCCGGGTCGGCTATCACTGCCTTGCGTAAGGAAGAAGCAGCCTGTGTGTAGTCCTTGAGCATCATATAAGCAAAGCCGGCACCGCGATGAGCTGGACCATAGTTCGGGTTTTTCACTGTCGCTTGTCTGTACCAAGAAAGGGCATTCTGTACCTGCCCATAGCGCACCGAGATATCACCCATCTTTGTGTAAGTCTTGGCGCCGGGCTCCAGTTGCATGGCTAGTGTATATTCCAAGGTGGCACCGGCTAAATCTCCGCCGGCCGCCAGTTGATCGCCTAGACCGATGCGGTTGTCGGCCAAGGTCGGGTCCATGCCCAGTTTCTTAATAGCTTGGCTGAGCTTGTTGCCTGCCAGTGCATTGTTAGAGAGAACCACTAAAGACTTTCGATAAAGATGAGCGGCCCCGCTGGCGTCACCTGCCTTGAGCCTTTGATCGCCGTACATGCAATAGGCGGCTGAGAGATTGATCTTGAATTCTTGGCTGCTTGGGTCGATCTTGCAGGCCTTTTCATGTTGCACGATGGCATCGGCGAATCGCCCGGCTTTACCCAGCGCTACAGCTTGATTGTTGGCATTGATTGCTTGCTGTTGCACATCTTTCACAGCCTGTACTTGGGCTTGTTTAGCCTTTTCTTGCTTCTCTTTTTCCTCCTTTAGCCGCTTTTCTTCTTCTTCCTTTTGGCTCTTTTGCACATCACGATAGTCGGCGCGGCGGTTGTGCCAGAGGCTCGGAGGCATTGGTTCCTGATCAGGATTTGGCGCTTGGTCGAAGCGCGAGGGCAGGGGCTTGGCATTTAGCTTTGCAGCCAAAGTCGGCAAAGAGGTAAAAGTGCTAAAAATAATTGCGTAAGGCAGAGAAAAAGCCAGCCCAAGCAAGCTAGCGGCCATAAATTTGGTCGCCTTCTTTCTCACTTGACTATTGTGTGGACTTGCTTTCTCTATAGAGGACATATATTCGTAGTGCTACCGCCTAAACTAATTTAGCGATTCAATAAAGCGCTTGCCATGGGAATATTCCCACCGGGCGGTAATTCTTGCCGTTCGCTTACAATTATTTATTGAATCAGGTTTTTTACCTCTTTTCATGGTTTTGCCATCTTTTCGGCAAAAATTTCGGAAGTAAGCGCCTGTATTGTGGTTTCTGCGCTTGAAAACCGTTTTCTGATTAGAAGTTCAAAAGCAAATACTGGTGAGGATATTGCTAAACTTACTTAGTTATCAGCAGCTCGCTTCTCGTCATTAACGATTAGATTTCGTAGAATGGCGGAATATAAATTTCGCTCTTACGCATTTTCCCGACCTTGTTACAATAAAAACGTCACCTGGGGAAAGGTGACGGAAAAATGGGAGACTTTCTTGGATTCAGCTATATCGGTCCAGAGGCATTCGGTGTTTCGTCCACGCACGGTTCTATGCGAGCGGCATGAGCTTATTCGCTTTGGTTTGAAGCGAGTAGTCTCGGAAGTGGTCGAGATAGTCGGCGAAGCCTCTGATGGTATGGCCGCCACCGAGATGATTAGACGGTTGCGTCCTGACTTTGTCATTCTCGATGTCGATCTCGATGTCCTCAACGGTGTCGAAGTCTGTCGCCGTGTCTCGCAGGAATTGCCCAATGCCAATGTCCTCATTCTCACCGATTCTTATCATGCCACCAAGTACCATAACCAACTGAGCCGAGCTGGCGCCCGTGGTTTTTGCCTGAAGAGTTCCGGTCCCCGTACTTTGTTCGAAGCCATTGAGCAGGTGACTCGGGCCCTTCCCTACTGTGACCCGAAAATCACCCAGCTCGTCAAGCAGACCCCGACCACCAATATGCCCAACTGCAATCTCACCGATAGAGAGATTGAAGTATTGATTAGGCTCGACCTGCGCAATAAAGAAATTGCTGAAGAACTCGATATGAAGCTGCGCACAGTCGAGAAGCATATCGAATGTATATTGGCTAAGCTTAAGGTGCCCACCCGCACCGCCGCAGCCTTAAAAGCCGTTCAATTAGGCTATGTTCTTTTGCCCAAGATGCCCGGTCGTGATCCGGTCACTGGGGTCAGTCATGAACAAACTGTTGCCGAATTGCAAGCCGAGCTTGCTATTGCCAATGAACATCTCAAGGCTTTATTGCGTCAGAACGAACTTTTGAAAGACGCACTCAACGATAAAATGCGCAATCCCAATCCTAATCCCAATCCTAATACTTAGGTTAGTCTGCCTGAGCAAAGAAATTTGCTCTTTGCTATAGTGCTCTCATGTCTATCCAGCCTTACTTGCTGTCATTGCTTTTTGCCCTTTCTTGTTCGACTCGATTGACGGCTGCGGCCGATCTTGCCCCAGAAAATTTGCCTGGCAAAAGCGCTGAACAAGCTAGTCAAACTCGACAGACTCAACAGACTCAGAAAAGTGATTCGGTTCAGTTGGGCAATAGCTCCTTGCCGGAGCGTGCCCAAAATAAGGGCGGCAAGAGCAAGCAGCAAGCATCGTCAAAATCAAAATCATCATCACCTGTTGCTGCCGCACCACAGGCGGTGCCATTCAAAATAGGCTCGAAATTTTCTCGTACATTGCAAACAGTTACCGGCATCAACTTTGTTACCGAGTTAGTGGCTTCGCAGGTGGCTAAGTCGCAAATCGAGAAGAAGACAGGCGGCAAGGCCAAAGTAAAAGTAAAGACCTTCAGCCTGACAGATCTGGCTGCAGGCAAGGTCAAGTCTGTCGACGTCCAGCTGCTCGATCCCAAAGTTAAGGGTTCTCCCCTTCAGGCAGGCGATCTTCGCCTTACTTCCGATAGCCCTTTTTGGTATGAATATCGCAAAGGCAAAGATAGAAAAATTGGCATGCAGACACCGGTGGTGATGACAGTCAAAGCCGAGATGTCTGAAGCTCAGATCGAAAAAGCCTTGAATACTCCCGAGATCTCGCGCACTCTTAAGGGTCTCAAACTTGACCTTCCCGGTCTTGGCGAGCAGAGTCTGCAGGTACTAAAGCCCAAGGTAGATCTTAAGGACGATAGTATCACCCTTGATGCTGTGCTCGTGGTCGAGGGGGCACCGATTGAAACCGGTGTGCCGGTAAAAATATCGGCTAAACCGCGCCTAGTCGAAGACCGGCGCATATTTCTCGATGACCTCAAGGTCGATGCCGATGGTCTGGTCGAGCCCGATAAGTTTTCTGCTTTCGCCCAAACCTTGCTCAATCCGCTCATTGATTTTTCAAAATTAGATCGCCGCGACCATGCCTTTAGGCTGAACACTCTCAAAATTGAAGGTGATGAAATGGTCGGAAGCGGTAAACTGCTTTTGGCTCCCAAACCCTAAAAGAGCAATATCCTAAAAGAGCAATATAAATGAAACACCTTTTTCTTTCTTGTTCAGCCGGTCTTTTGCTGCTACCTGTGTCTTTATTGGGATTAGGAGCGGGATTGGCCTTGGGTGGCTGCGCTGGCAGAGAGACTCTCAGCGAAGGCGACCTCAAGGTCAAGCTATTGCAAAGACAGAGTCGTAATGAGGGCAGTGCCGCGGCCACCGAACTGCCTCTCTGGTTTGTTAAGCCCCAGGGTGATTCTCTGGTCTTTGAGAAAGTCTTGAGACCTTACAAAGGGCCGTCCACAGCTATTGACCGCCTCGACTTTGCCGTGCGTGAGTTAGCCGAAGGTCCCCATGGCGATGAAGCGGCTCAGGGTTTGGCCAGCGAACTACCGCGCGGTACAGTCCTTATCGATGTGCGCAAGAAAAATGGCGGTGAGCTTATAGTCAATCTGTCCCGTAGCTTTGTGCAGGGTGGAGGTATCGATTCTTTCGACACCAGGATGGAGCAATTGCGCCGCACGGTGGCCTCGGTTGCCGGTAAAGCCAAGGTTTATCTCTATATCGAAGGTGAACGCCTAGACCGCACTGTGGGCGAGGGGTTGGAAATCAAGCAGCCCATAAACTAAGGGCTGAGGTTTAAATTAGCTGGTGTTTATCTGGCTGACGTTACGGGACCTTACGAAAAGCTTGTTGTATGCAAATCTGTCGCTCTTTCTGTGATATCTTTCTTGGGTTATTTGTCTATAGATATTCAGGGTGCCGCTATGAAGGAAGGAATTCACCCCAAGTATTTTGAAGTTGTCGCGACCTGTGTTTGCGGAGCTTCGGTACAGATGGGTTCCACCAAAAATCAAATTCGTGTTGAGATCTGCAGTTCCTGCCATCCGTTCTATACCGGTCAGCAAAAAATTGTTGATACGGAAGGAAGGGTAGACCGCTTTGTCAAGAGATATAAGCTCGACAAAGACAAGGCAGCCGTCAAATAGTACGGACTTAGCTCCAATTAGAATTTATTCAATAAATTATGATCGGCTTGGCACCTGTGCCAGGCCGTTTCTTGCAACAACATTAGGTGCTTGGCTTTGATTTCAGCAAAATCCCATTTGAAAGCAGTCGACCTCTCTCCCCGAGACCGTCTGATAGTAGCCCTCGATGTTGATAACTTCCAAGAAGCCGAGAGACTAGTAGAACTGCTCAAGAACGAAGTGGGCATGTTCAAGATCGGTCTGGAACTCTTCACCGCCTGCGGACCGGCTCTCTTCGAGATGACGGCCCGAGCCGGGGTGAAAGTCTTCTTTGACGGCAAGTTTCATGATATTCCTAATACGGTGGCGGGTGCATGTCGCAGTGCCGTCAAGCATCGCATTGATATGTTCAACTTGCATGCTCTTGGTGGTGCCAAAATGATGCAGGCTGCTGCCCGGGCCGTCAAAGAAGCGGAGTTGCCCGATAAACAGGCTCTGCGTCCGGCTTTGATTGCCGTCACCATCTTGACCAGTATGGATGAAAAGACTTTGGCTGAAGATTTGAAGGTTAGTCAGCCACTGAAAAAGATGGTGCCTTATCTAGCCGGCTTGGCGCAGGGAGCTGGTCTTGACGGCGTCGTCGCTTCCGCCCAGGAAGCTTCACTAATTAGAGAGGCCGTTGGCGACGATTTCTTGATTGTCACTCCCGGTATTAGACCTGCTTTTGCCAAGAGTGACGATCAGTCTCGCATAGTAACTCCCGGCGATGCTATTGCCCGTGGCGCCGATTACATCGTGGTCGGGCGCCCGATCTTGAAAGCCGAATGCCCTGTTGATGCCGCTAGGCGCGTAGTGGATGAACTGGCCTGCTAGATATGTATGTGAGTATCTATATTCCAATGTATTCGCTTAGCGCTTATGAATCGATTTCATCAGCTCAAGTAACTCGTTGAACATAAGCGACAGTGCTGCTTTGACGTCTTGCAGCATGGCCGCTCTATCTTCTAATAGATCGATATCGACGCCTTTTTTCATGGGTATAGTACTGCACAAAAGAGCCAGTCTTTCTTTGTGCTCTTTGGTATTGAGACCGTCGATACGTCTCAGTTCGAGCCAACGCCTTACTAGTTTTTCTTTTCTTGTTTCTCTAGTGCTCGACCCTGGCGGTATGTCATTGAGAAAATTCCAGATGCGGGGAGGATAATCGTGGTCCGGCCCGGTCGGCAAGCCGAAAACCTTGGCGAGCATATTGGGATTGACTATGGCGGTTCGTCTTTCTCCGCCAGAGATCTTTAGAGCCCAAGATGAAATGCCGGTAGAAACCGCGCCTCCTAGGACTCCGACCATGGCTCCCACTGTCTCAGGGGTTTCCCCGGACGGCACTTCCATACCGTTTGATACCATATTCAGTGCACCGCCTGAAATGAAGTTGGTAATGTTGTTCAATCTAATCGCCTTGTCTCTGCGGTCTTCCAGATAGGCTCTGACTGCATTGTAGCTGGTGATTTCTTCATCGATACGGGCCAAGATAACCCGCAATTCCAGCACTGCCGAAAGTATGGTTTCGTTTATTTCTTGTCGCAGCAAGATGATTTTGATCAGGTCTGGATCGTTGTCATTGAGTGAACTCAGTTCGGTTGTGTCCCCGGCGTTCTCGCGCCCGGCTGCTCGTTTCTCTCTAAGACTAAAGAGCGCTTTCAGTTCATCATCTATGCCCAGGTCGCTGGCGACTTCTTTGGCGCTGGGCGACAGTTCTTCGAAACCAGCCGCTTTAGCCGGCAAAAGCCAGGCGCCTGTCGGCACAAATTCAAGTTGAAGAATAATTAGAGACAGTATGCAGCCGAGACCGACCTTAAATTGCTTAAGACCGCTTTGAAATCTTGTGCGGTCGGACCGCCTGGCGAAAACTCGGACTGGCATGGACATTCAGATGGCTGTTTCTTTTCTCGTAGGGTCTTGCCTGTCTAGTCGATCTGTTCTGGTGTTTTCCGGCGGTTCAATTGACTGACTGCCTAATGATAGCTCTTGTTTCTGATTTTTTCCTCTACCAAAGAGCGATAAGAAGGAGGCAAGCGGACCGGAACCGGCAGAGCCGCCGGTATTGTATAAGTAAGTCAGGGGTTCGGCTAGATCTTCGGCATTGTTGTAGCGTGCGAGCATTCCTCTGCTAGCTGCCGAGATCGCGCCTGTCTCTTCCGAGACGACTATACAGAGTCCATCGTATATTTCAGATAGACCGATGGCGGCTCGGTGTCTGGTGCCGTATTTATATGAGAGTTTTTGGTTGTCGGTCATGGGCAAGATCACGCCGGCTGCCACAATCTTGTCTTTTCTGATTACCACGGCGCCGTCATGCAGGGGTGACTTGGGAAAGAAAATAGTAAGCAGCATTGTCGATGAGATATCAGCATTAACAGCTGTGCCGGGGCTGACATAGTCTCTTTCTCCCTCCGGTGGTTCGATTACAATCAAGGCACCGGTTCTGGTGCGTGACAGTTCGCGGCAGGCTTTGATTATTTCTTTGATAATGGCGGCATTTTTTTCTTGGTTGGTATGGGTGAGCGAAAGGTCGACTTTGAAGCCTTGCATGCGCCCTAGATAGCCCAGTCCTCTGCGCATTTCAGGTTGAAAAATGATAACCAGGGCCATCGCCGCCACTGGAATAATATGCTGCAAAATAGAAACGATTATGGTCAGCTCTAAGGTCCAAGCAATTACGGCAATGATGATCAAAACCATCATGCCTTTGACCAGTCTTTCGGCGTGGGTGCCGGCAATGCGTCGCCAGAGCCAAAGTACTCCATAGCAGATGACAAAAATCTGGACAGATACTTTGGTGATTGTCACCCAGTTGATCTGACTAAAAAAATTGCCAATCTGATTGAAGAGATCCATTAGGGATCAAGCCTCATTAATAGGTGATTGCAAATGGTTTGACTTTTAACTATTGTCTGGTTTGACTAAAGCCAACTGGGCATTTTGTCTCGGGCTAGCAAATCTTGATACGTTTCGCCCTCCACTATAGCCTCGGCTCTGCCATCTTTAACCATTATGCAAGTTGGTCTGAGTGTACGGTTGTAATTGGAAGCCATACTGAAGTTGTAAGCACCGGTGGCAAAGATTGCCAACAGATCTCCTATTTCAGCATCGAGTTCGGCTTCCTCTACGATTATATCGCCTGATTCGCAGTACCTACCGACTATCGACCAGGGCTTGCTCCGGCCCGGTCTAGGCTCCATGCGGTTTGCCACCGCTGCGGTGTACTTGGCTTGATAAGTAATAGGGCGAGGATTATCGGCCATGCCGCCGTCGACACTGAGATAGCTTACTTTATCAAGGTCTTTGGTGCGTCCCACCCGATAGAGTGTGACACCGGCAGTGCCCACCAAGCAGCGCCCCGGTTCTATCGAGAGATGGGGAAGAGGTAGGTTGCGTTTTTCGCTGAAACTTTCATGCATGGAGCGGCTTATGTAGGCGGTCCAATCTTTCAGGGCGGCTGGTTTATCGCTCGCGGTATAGGCTATGCCCAGCCCTCCGCCAATATCAAGGTGGGGCATGTGAAAGCCAAATTTTTCGAATACTTTTTGATAGAGGTCGGCAAATATTTCAATCACTTCGCCAAATGGTTCAATATCCATAGCCTGGCTGCCTATGTGGGCATGCAAGCCAATCAATTTCAGTCCGACATCTTTACAGCTTTCCACAAGAGAGATCATTTCATCGATCTTGCTTAGTGGAATGCCGAACTTACTAGTGTCGTGGCCGGTCTTGATGTGATCATGGGTATCAAGGTCAATGCCTGGAATTATGCGCAACAATATCTCAGTGGGTGAGTCTTGACCCCGCGACGCTTCCTTCCTGAATTGGGCCAGCTTTTCAATGTCTTCGCGATTATCGGCTACGACAATGAGCTGCCTTTCGATGGCAGATCTCAGTTCGAGATCAGATTTGTTATTGCCGTGCAAAAAAATTGCACCAGTAAAATTGGCTTGACGTGCCGTTTCCATTTCGCCCTGCGAAACCACATCAAGTCCGAATTTATACTTATCTATCAACCGAATAATGGCTGTGCAAAGGAAAGCTTTACCGGCATAGCAGGCAGTCGCTTTGCCTTTGTAGAGTGAGAGACCGGCAAGAATGTCTTTTAGTGATTGTTCAATAGTTTCTTGGCACATCACCCAAAGAGGACTGCCAAATTTCTCGACCAGCTCGGTTGCGGCAATACCTCCCAAATAGAGTATGTTATCTTCACCGACTCTGGCTGAGAGCGGCATTATGTTTTGATTGGGGCTCTTCAGCCTGGTTTCTTCTTTGAATTTCAATTACAGATTCTCATTCTTGTTTTTCCAGTAGCTCTGACTGACGCGGTTATTAGAGCTGCCTGGAACAAAGCGGGTAGGCTCCTCTCTTTCTCTCTCTCTGTCTTTTAGTGTGGCCGACAGACCATGTTCTTGCTTGTCGTTTCTCAGATGTTCCAATTCGTTATAGTCTACGCCCGAAGATACAGGAAGCTGGCTGTGACTGGCCGAAAGAGGGGTTTCTTCTAGACCGGTGACTGAGAAAGTAAATTGTTTTAGTTCCCAGATATTGCAGGCAAGCAGCTTAGAAGCTTGCACTTCCGGGTGTCCCAGCTTGAGAAAGAGTTTTTCTATGGCTTCGCGGCTATTGTCCAACCAACCCTCTTCAAATGAAAAGACACCGTGTATTTTGCCTTTGAAAATATAGATGATGGCTGCATTATCTATGTTTTCGTTCAAGACGATGGTGCCCGGCATCGAGCTTTCGAGCAGGTGGTTGAGCGAAAAATCTAGGGTTTCTTTTACTGTTTCGGTACTGTGCGGCTGATAGAGTTCGCCGTGAAAAATTGCTGATGCAGCAATCGCTGTCTTGTCGTCTACCTTGTAGGTGTCGATGATTGTGTCGGAAGAGAGAATTTCCAGGCGCACACGCTGGAAGGCTTCCTGCCCCATCAATTGAATCAGGTTGCCGTCATGTTCTTTGCGTCCATAGATGCAGCCCAGCACCCGTCCTCTAAGAATGAGAACGGCAGCTCTAGATTTGTTGCGCTGTGAAATAAGTCTCAATACGCATGTTTCTTCGTTTCCTTCGATATTGACCAAAAGCTGCCGACATTTGATTTGACTGGCAAAATCCACTCTTCGGGGGGCTTCTTCCTTGGGATGGGGAAACAAACCCATAGCCCTTTGGTTGAGACCGTCGGAGCTGCCGATTATTTGTTCCAGTCTTTCCTTGTCATCCAGCTGCGATTTGCGATCCGACCAGACAAACATATCCACTCCCCCCATACTTGCTCCCTTATTCTATAGAGTTCTGGGAGCAAGCAAAGAGGGTGGTTAAGATATTTTCACTACATCAGAAGATTGCCTCGAAATGTTTTATCCGGGCAGCCTTTTTGAGGGCGGTTGTGTCGTTCTCCTTGAGAAATTCCTGCATGGCCTCTCGGCTCAACTGCAGATCAACCAAGACTAGGTCGAAGCGGAGGGGCAGAAAGAGGCTCTCGCTTTTGCCCAGATGGGCAGGCAAGGGCTCTTTTCTCAGTTTCTCAAGATATGAGAGGGCGCCCAGTCTGATTTTCTGTCTCTTATCTCGGCTAATTGCCTGTAAGCCCGTATGTTCTATGGCTCCCGGGTCAGTTTCATAACGTCTGGTTTTTACCTCGACGAAGGTGAGATAGCGTGTCCTTTTCGCATCTCTATGGGGCTTGCCGTCCGCCTCTTCTAGAATGGCGATTATGTCTATTTCACAGCGTTTTCCTACTCTAAAGTTTCTTTCAAGTAGGCAGGCGCCTTTCTCTTCCAGATAAAGCGCCGCTAAGTCTTCTCCGGTGGACGCGGGGCTCAGTCTACGCTTCTTAGCAATCACGGTTTCTTTCATAAATATCTACCTCTTCCTGGCTATAATTTGGGGCTTGTTAGCTTCATCGATACCTCGATACATAGATAGACGTAATTTCAGGCGAAAGAGTTCAAAATGCTCGACTTAAAATTGATACGTGACAACGCAGATTTTGTAGAAAGCCAACTGGCTAGGCGAAATGGTGATTTTTCAATTAGACCGATAGTTGAAATAGACGCTAAGCACCGCAAGGCTCAAGCTGAGTGGGAAAATCTCAATCGCCGGCGCAACGAGATTTCGACTTCTTTCAAAACCGGCAAGCTGGCAAAAGAAGAAATGGAAGCTTTACGCAAAGAAGCTTCTCAGGCTAAAGAAAAGCAAGATGCGGTCAATGAAGAGCGTGTCAAGCTGGAAGCGGAATTGGAGCAGTTGTTGCTTGGTATTCCCAACCTCCCTGCCAGCGAAGTGCCCGATGGTAAAGATGAAAACGACAATAAAGAAGTTTCCACCTGGGGCACCATTAACAGTATCAAGAACCCTCGCCATCACTATGAAATCGGCACAGATCTCGGGATCTTCGATTTTGAGCGGGGCGTCAAGGTTGCCGAATCTCGCTTCACGGTGCTGATGAATTGGGGCGCCAAATTCGAGCGAGCCCTGATGAACCTTATGCTCGACACCCATGCCCGTAAAGGCTATAGCGAAGTCTTTCCGCCTATCTTGGTCAATCGCGATTGTTTGGTTGGCACCGGACAACTGCCTAAGTTTGAAGGCGATTATTACAAGCTCGCCGACGACGAACTCTATCTTGTGCCCACTGCCGAAGTACCGGTCACCAATCTCTATCGCGAAGAAACACTCGATGAAGAAATGCTGCCGATCTTGCACTGCGCTTATACTCCCAACTTTAGAAGGGAAGCCGGTTCTGCCGGTAAAGATACACGCGGCTATATCAGACAACACCAGTTCAATAAAGTTGAGTTGGTCAAGTTCTGTACCCCCGAGACCTCGGAAGAGGAGCATGAGAAGCTGACTAGAGATGCCGAAGCTATTCTCGAAGCCTTGAACTTGCCCTATCGCCGAGTGCTTTTGTGTTCGGGCGATATTGGTTTTTGTGCTCGCAAATGTTATGACCTGGAAGTTTGGTTCCCAGCCCAGGGCAAATATAGAGAAATCAGCTCCTGCTCTAATTTTGGTGATTTCCAGGCCCGCCGCGCCGGTCTGAAATATAGACCGAAAGACGGTGGCAAAGCGCGCTATATCCATACGATCAATGGTTCTGGCTTGGCAATCGGTCGGGCTTTAGCTGCCATTCTCGAGAACTATCAAAACGAAGATGGTTCGGTGACTGTGCCCGATGCTTTGGTGCCTTATATGGGTGTCAAGCTAATCGAAGCAAAGCAAGCGCGTGTGTCGGTCTAAATGACTGAGGCGCCCAAGACCAGTGCCCTGGCATCGGCGCCTTCGCCGATGCGGCGGCATCGTTTTGTGCAGGCGGCTTGTTTGTTTTCGGCCGTAAGCCATGTGGCCGCTACTCTAATTTGTGTCTATACATTCAGGGAAGGCAACTTTGCCTATTTCTCGCCGCAAAAGCTTATGCAGTTCGTGCCTGAGCATTTGCTACTCTGGCGCAGTTCTTGTCTTTTGGTCATGCTCTCATCCATTTCCACTCTGGTCTTTATATTGGCCATGCGTGAAGTGCTGGAAGAGAAGTATCGTTTCTTAGTAGGCGTGGCCGTTCTTTTTGCCGTGGTCGCGTGCGGACAAGACCTATCCGGCATATCGCGCATGATGGTTTTATTTGCCGATATTTCTCTACAAGGCGCCTTAAACGCTATTTCTGTGCCCCAAAGCCTAGTGCAGTTTGCCTGGTCGATACTCAATCAATCGATCACTGAAAGCTTCATGCTTGCTTCCTTTCTGTACGGTATGGGCGGGCTGTGCATCTCGCTATGCTTGACCCGCACGCGCATACTCGAGACCCGGCTGGCTTTTGCCCATCTGCCTGTGTGGATGCTCATGATTGCTTGTTCTGTGACCACCTTTCTTGGTTATCTGCCGGTTTCGGTGGTGCTTTCTTTTATAGCCAACCTTGGCATTTCGATTATTTCGGCAATTTCAGGGGTGGCCACAGACGCAGTGCTCAAGTCTCCCTTGGCTCGCGATGCCGACGACATTCATAAAAGTCTCGATGAAATGGAAAATTCTGGCTTTTTCTAAGAGAAAGTTCAATTTCATATATAAGGAGTGTCTGGATGCTGCAAGTGCCATTCTGTGGTCGTCGGCGCATGATTGGCTGGAATGGTTGCCATTTTGCTATTAATTGTCTGCATTGTCTGGATTGTCTGAATTTCTGCTAGTATCTGACCATGGATGTATCGGTAGATATAGCAGCCTTGTTTGCTGGTTTGGCTCAATCTGAGGGCGAACCTCTATATAGAGCCATTGCAGCCATTCTCAGGCAGAAAATAGAAGATGGCAGCCTGGCTTTTGCCACCCGTCTGCCGCCCAGTCGAGAATTGGCTGGTATTCTCAAGGTCGATCGTTCAACCATTGCCCGTGCCTATGAAGAGCTTATCTCCGAAGGCTTGATTGTCAGCCATGTGGGTCGCGGTACTTTCGTGGCTAAAAAAAGAGTGCAATCTCCAGGCTGGTCGGCGCGCTATTCTGCTTATGGGCAAGAGCTTTCACAGGTTATGTCTGAACTGCCGGTCAGTCTCAGTCCAAGGTCGGTCGATCTAATCTCTTTTGCCGGTGGGCTGCCTGTGGCAGATTCCTACCCGCAAGAAGAGTTCAGCGAGATACTCTTTGAACTGGCAGAAAGTGGCGCCACTCCTCTTTTTGATTTTTCTCCCGCCAGTGGGGAGCCTTTATTGCGCGAGCTTGTCATCAAGCACTTAGCTGAACGTGGTATGCCCGTGCAAGATAGTGAACTGATTATTTTGAGCGGCTCACAGCAGGGTATCGACCTGATGAGTTCTATGTTTATAGACCCAGGAGATACCGTGGTTATGGAAGAACCCAGCTATTTCTGGGCTATTTCAAACTTTAGAGCCAGAGGGGCAAATCTGCTTGGTGTGCCTATTGATGATCAGGGCATCAATATCAAAGCTCTTGAGGCTGTGCTTTCGCAAAAGAAAGTGAAGTTCATTTATTTGATGCCTACCGGTCAAAATCCCACCGGCATAACCATGAGTGCAGAACGCCGGGTAGCTGTGCTCGAGCTTTGCTCTAAATTTGGTGTTCCTATTTTTGAGGATGATTTTGCCGGAGACCTCGATTATGAAGGAGGCTTGCCTTCCTTGAAGGCGCTTGCCTCAGCTTCAGAAAAGCTCAATCAAATGGTGGTCTATCAAGGGACCTTTTCTAAGGCTCTCGCCCCTGGTATTAGATTGGGTTGGTTGGTCGCACCGCAGGCGGTGGCGGAGCGGCTTAACTTTGCCAAGCGTGGCAGCGACCTCTCCACCAGCTCACTCAATCAGGAGATTCTGGCCCGCTTTCTCAGTCGCGGCTCTTATTTGAAGCATCTTGTGCGGGTGCGGGCTTTATATAAAGAACGCAGAGATACTATGCTCAAAGCCTTGAGCAGTGCATTCGCCAAGACCAAGGTCACTTTTACAAATCCTAGAGGCGGACTCTTTATCTATCTGACCTTGCCCGAGCATATGGATGCCCAGCGCTTTCTAGATGAATTCGCCCAGCGTAGTGGTGTCAGTTTCGCCCCCTCGCGGCATTGCTATGTGAATGAGCCGGCGCTAAATACTATGCGCCTTTCATTCATTCAGAACAGCCCTGAGCGTATTGAAGAAGGGGTAGCTAGATTGAATCTTGCCTATCAAGATTTTGAAAGAGTTTTAGTCCGCGAGAGCGGCAGAAGCAGAAATGGAAGCTATGAGAACAGTCCAGAGACTGTGCTTATTTAAAAGGAGAATAAAATGGTTACAAGCGAACGCGCCGTTGGTGCTGTAAAAACCGGAACCGAACTGGTCAAACGTTCTTTGCCCGCCATGCTCAAGGGCGGCGTCATCATGGACGTAGTCAATGCTGAACAAGCTAAAATTGCCGAAGCATCAGGCGCCGTGGCTGTTATGGCTCTTGAGAGAGTGCCTGCCGATATCAGAGCCGACGGCGGCGTTGCTAGAATGAGCGACCCCGAACTGGTTAGTTCGATTATCAATTCTGTTTCCATTCCGGTAATGGCTAAAGCCCGCATCGGACATTTTGTAGAAGCACAGATTCTGCAGGCTCTGGGCGTTGATTGCATCGACGAAAGTGAAGTGCTCACCCCAGCCGATGAGCAGTATCATATCGAAAAGACCAAGTTTGACGTACCCTTTGTATGCGGTGCTCGTAATTTGGGTGAAGCTTTGAGGCGCATCGGAGAAGGCGCTGCCATGATTCGCACCAAGGGCGAAGCCGGTACCGGCGACGTGGTGGAAGCGGTACGTCATGCCCGCACCATACTCGGTGAGATTCGCAAATTGACCGTCTTGCCTAAAGAAGAGCTTATGACCTATGCCAAAGAAATAGGCGCCCCCTATGAACTGGTCTTGCAAGTGGCTCAGGAAGGAAAACTGCCGGTGGTTAACTTTGCCGCCGGTGGCATCGCCACTCCCGCTGATGCTGCCTTGATGATGCAGATTGGCGTGGAAGGTGTCTTTGTCGGCTCCGGCATCTTCAAGTCGGGCGACCCCATGAAGCGCGCCCAGGCTATTGTCAAAGCTACAACTTATTGCAATGACCCCGAGATGCTCGCTGAGATAAGCCGCAATCTTGGTGAAGCCATGGTTGGGCGCTCGGCACGCACCTTGGTCGGTGATGAAAATCTGGCCAAACGCGGCTGGTAGTCAGATAGAGGATATGCGGGTATGCAGGCTGAGTCAGCTCAAAAAATAGGAATATTGGCGCTGCAAGGCAATTTTAGCGAGCATGCCCAGAGGTTTGCCGCGCTTGGGGCTGAGCCTATACTGATTCGCTACAGTGAACAGCTCAGCCAAATCGATAGGCTGGTTATTCCCGGCGGTGAGAGTACTTGTATCGACAAGCTCACCGCCGCAGGCAGCGGTGTTGATACCCGCATATTCTCTCTTATGAAAGAACGCATTGAGAGCGGCATGCCGGTTTGGGGCACTTGTATGGGGTCGATATTTTTGGCCCGCAATATTGAAGGCAGCAGCCAAGGCCGGCTTTCCCTCATGGATATCGAAGTGCGGCGCAATGCTTTTGGTCCACAAAAATTCAGCTTCGAATTGCCACTTCCGATTTCATGTCTATCTAGTCAACCTTTTCTATCGGTTTTCATCAGAGCGCCGCTCTTTTTATCGACCGGTAAAGAGGTGGAAGTTTTAGCCAAGCTCCCCACCGAAGAAAGTTTTGGAGCATTAGCAGGGCTGGCGGTTATGGCCAGGCAAAAGAATATGTTAGCCACTGCTTTTCACCCTGAGCTTGTCAGCGATAACAGGGTGCACTCTTATTTCTTGTCGATCTGATTGAGATTATCAATTTGATTCTTGATTTCAGTTTCTATATGCTTGAGTTCGGCGTACAAGTCGCTTCGCTCTTGCATGTCTGAAATGTAGAGTGCTGATTTCTTCTTTTCTTCTAGGACAGTTTTCTCTAGATACTTTATGTTCTTGTCCAGTTCCGCCAGCCCAGACTTGATGCTGGCCAGGGCCTCTCTAGGCAACAAGAGATTTTTCTGTGCCTTGGCTCTTCCTTGCCATATTTTCGCCCTGCGAAAAGCATTCAGTGCTTGGGTTCTGATTTTTTCTTCTCCCTCTTCCCATGGTCGGCTGTCAATTGTCTGAGCTTCTTTCTCTGCCAGGTCCAGTTCTTGCAGAGCCGTTTGAGCTAATTGCTTGTCTTCTTGAAAGAGCAAAGTTTCTGCCATATATGTATGAGTCTCGCAAGCCCTTTCATTTCTCTCTAGACCGAGAGCCTTTAGTCTCTCTTCTATTGAAAGTGCCAGTTGGAGCAGTTTGTGGCGGCTAATTGCAGTTGACGGACTGCTGTAATACTTGGCCAGATCTTCTAAGCGGTCGGCTGCTTGGGGCAGATTCCCTTGCACTAGTTGCAGCGTTGCGGCTCTAAAGTTAATTAGATTGTTTTTCTTGTCGCCATAAATTTGACGCAGTCCTGTCTCTCTTTCATGAAGTAGCCTGGCCAAAAGATAAGGCGAGCGTCTCGCTGTTAGCTGCATTTTTGTTAAGTCATAGTCTATTTCGCTCAGGGCAAGCTCTTTTTCAATGCCCTTTTCTTTGCGCGCTAAAGTCGCTCTGACCATGGCATCTAAATAGAGCAGGCGACTATTGTCCGGCTCTCGGTCTAGCCACTTCTTTAGCTTTCTGAGGCAATGTTTGCCTTCTTCTTGATTTGGCTCTTCATCTTTAGACCCTGCTAGAAAGAGCTGACTGCGAGCCATTACTGTAATAAGTGCATCTTCTCCGTTGAGTCTCGTTAAGGCATCTTTGCTGAGCTTATATATATGTTTGGCATCCCAGTTGTCGCCGATATTAAAATAGTACTCTCCAGCAAGAAAGTAGGCGAGGGCTGTGTTCTCGTCGAAGTTTGTGCTTTCTTTGTCAGAGGCTCCTTCACCAAACTCATTCCAGAAAAAATCGCCAGGCCTTTCAGCCTTGCCTTGCACTTTTTCTACATACTGTGAGAAGCGCAGCAGCCAAAGGCTTTTCAATAACAACTTTTGGCTTTCGCTTAGACCCGAATTGGGTTTATCTAGTGCCGACCGGGCAACTTTCTTTTGCAGGTTGAAGTTTGTGTAGTCACCATCGCAAAAGATCATTAGTTTTATGCGGCTAAAGATCTCATTTCCTAAGCTTTTCGCTTCGGTGATTTTTTCCAATAGAGAATGCGACAACTTATCTGAGCGAGTGTTTTCGGTCAACTCAATCTTGTCCAAATCTAGTGAATCTTCTTTGACCTTGGAAGATTTGAAGTCATTGATAAGTTGGGCGCAGTAAAGGTCTTGTTTGGCAAGAATACTCAAGTCCTTAACTTCTTGCTCTACTTTGTTTTCAATTGCGCTTGACTCTTTCGACCTAGCATCGTCGAAGTCGAGAGTCTTGTCCTTTTGCGACTTTGACTTTGGTAAAGCTTTCAAGGCTGCCTTTAGGTCTTTCACTGCTTCAAGGTTGGCGTCATTGAGCATTGTCTGACCTTTAAGACTATTGCGGCGCCACTGTATGCCGTATTCGTAGACCAAGCCTGGACCATTTTTGATTTCATTGGCAGTGCCAAATTGCGGTGCATTTTCTTGTCGGCTTTGATTGAACAAGAGCGTGCCGCCATAGACAGTGGCGCCACCAAGGGCGATGCCGGCTGCGAGAAAGGCTAATTTAGCCAGCTGGCTGCCCTTGTTTAGAGATCTGGCGTTTTGTAATCTGGCCTGCTGCTTTTTCTTCTTTGCTTTTTCAAAGACCGAGCCTAGTTCTTCTTTAAATTCATCAATGGTTTGAAAGCGTTGCTCTGGTTCTTTTTCAAGACATTTTGAGACTATTTGCGAAAGCTGTTCGATGCCTTCGCCTTTCGGCAAGACCTTGTTAATTGGTCGCGGCTCGACGCTTGCCTGCATGCGCAAGGTATCTAGGGCGTTTTTTCCTAGTATGGGCGGCTTGCCCACCAGCATTTCATAAAGAATACAGCCCAGTGAATAAATCTCTGATCTTTCGTCTACATTATCGCCGGCGCAGGCCTCAGGGCTCATATGCTGCGGCGAGCCAATTACTTCTCCAGCTGGGGTGAGAACCTGCGAAGCTGGAAAATCTTCGTCTTCTTCGTCTTCTTGGTAGAGCGCCGTGGCAATGCCGAAATCGATAAGTTTGACCTGGGTGGCGCCGTTCTTGAGACGATTGAGAATAATATTGCCCGGCTTGAGGTCTCGGTGCAGAATTTCTTTTTCAAGCAAGTGCTGAACAGCGCTTGCCACCTGCAAGATGATTTCAACGGCTCTTTCAGGGGTCAGTCTTTGCAAGACCGAAAGCTCTTGTTCCAGCGATCGTCCTTCAACATAGTCCATAACCAGAAAGGGTGGACCATCGGAAGGCGAGCAGAACTCCATCGTTCTAACGATATTGGCATGCTCAAGCCGCATAGCCATGCGAGCCTCTTTCTGGAAGCGAAGCAAGGCTTTGGCTTGCTCAGAGCGATCTTGGGGCAAGAGCACCTTGATTGCCCTTGGTTCGTTGACCAAGAGGTGTCTGACTTTATAGACGCGGCTCATGCCGCCTGTACCTATGAAATCTTCAATTTCATAGTGACCGCCCACTATGTGGCCTTTCTGATAGCCGGTCATACCGGTGTATCCGTCGGCAACTATGCGCTCAAAAGAAGCCATGCCGTCGACGCGGGTTGTCCTTTCCTGTTCTTCTCTTCCAGCCCCTTGAAAATCGGGCGGCATGCTTTAGTCCTCAGAACCGGTTATTGTTTAATATGGACAGTCTGGAGGATTTCAAAACATTGCTGGGCTTCTACGTCTTCCAGTTTTTGCCGATAGTGGTGGTCGAGGCTTTTGTGCTCTGGCGCATGCACTGGGCTAGTTTGCCTCGCTGTCTCTATGACAGCCTGCTCATGAATTTTGCTTCCTTTTTGGGGCTGGTGCTTGGTCTTGGCCCTTATTTGACCGGCAATACACCTTGGGGCTTGACCCTTTTTGGCACTTATTCGGTAATGGTGGAAGGAACAGTACTTATGCTTATGGAGCGCAAGGATGCTCGTTTGGTCTGGGCCTGCGCCCTTACTGCCAATTTGCTCGGCTGTATTCTTTTGGCAGTTGAAGTCTTGGTCAGGACTATCCGTGACTATTGGGGCGGACAGCCCAGCCTATAAAGATTCTTAATCAAGGAATCTGCTCTGGATTCGGCTTGTAAAGAGCCTGCTGGCTGTAATATTTCAAAGAAATAATCGTTCGGTCTTAGGGCTTAGACGGCTGTTTGACAATTTTCTTGTCCAATAGCTTTTGAGTGCACCGTCCGAACTATTGCATATTGATAGTTTTCTTGTTTAGCGAGTGCATTATGAACAAAACAGTCGAAGCGACCCAGGAAGTTATTTGGCAGCCCTCAGGTAAGTATCTGGAGTCGCGAGTGGTCGACTTTATGAATGAGCACGGCATAGCCGATTGGAAAGAGTTGATTGCTCGTTCTAATGAAGATACCGAATGGTTTTGGGAAAACGCGCTCAAGTATATGGGCTTTCAATGGCATAAACCCTATACCAGTCTGAAAGACGAAAGCCGCGGCTTTGCTTGGACCAAATGGTTTGTTGATGGTGAAATGAATATCCTCAGCAATACCCTTGATTTTCACCTTGAAGAGGGACGCAAAGCCGGTGTGCGCAAGTCGGTGGGCAAAGATCATTTGGCCATCATCTGGGAAGGTGAGGACGGTCGCAAACGCAAGCTCACTTATGGTGAACTGAGCACTCTTTCGGGCAAAATAGCCCAGTCGATGCTCAACCTAAACGTTAAGCCCGGCGATGCTATCGGTATTTATATGCCGATGGTGCCCGAAGTCGTCGCTGTCTTGTTTGCCTGTCTCAAGATTGGGGCGGTGGCTGTGCCGGTTTTCAGCGGCTTTGGTCCCCATTCACTGGCCACCCGACTGGTTGATGCCGAGGCTCGCATTTTGTTCACCGCCGATGCCGGCAAGAGACGCGGCAAACTGGTGGCAATCAAGTCTGAAGCTGATGAAGCCGTCGCTTCGGCCCCTTGCGTCGAGCATGTGATTGTCTATAATCACTGCGACACCATGGTCAATATGAAAGACGGTCGCGATCTTTGGTTGCATGATCTAATCGAGTCTGCAGTAGAAGCACCAACAGTAAAGAACCTCAGTGCTGAACATCCCAGCATGTATCTTTATACATCCGGCACCACCGGCAAGCCCAAGGGCACTGTGCACACCCATGCCGGCGCCCTTGCCCAAATCGCAAAAGAACTAGGGTTTGCCTTCGATTTGCGCGACGACGATATCTTCTTCTGGGTGACCGATATCGGTTGGATGATGGGTCCCTGGGAAATGATCGGTACAATGTTCTGGGGCGCCACCATGGTGGTCTTCGAAGGCCATCCCGGGCATCCAAATCCTGATACTGTCTGGCAAATGGTCGAGCGCAATCGCGTCACCACCCTTGGTATCAGTCCCACCCTCATTCGAGGTATGCGTGCCTTTGGCGATGAGTGGGTGGAAAAATGCGATATGTCCACTTTGCGCTTGCTCGGCTCCACCGGCGAGCCTTGGGACCAAGATAGCTATATGTGGTTCTTTGATAAGGTCGGCAAGAAGAAATGTCCGATCATCAATATTTCAGGCGGCACTGAAATAGTCGGCTGCTTACTTTCACCCTTGCCGGTCATGCCCCTCAAGCCCTGCTCTCTGGGTGGACCAGGTCTAGGTATGGCTATTGATGTTTTTGACGAGTCGGGCAAGAGTCTAGATGGCGAGATTGGCCATTTGGTCTGTCGCAAACCGGCTCCGTCTATGACTCGCGGCTTTCTCAAAGATCCCGGCCGCTATGAAGACACCTATTTTTCAAAATATCCGGGCATTTGGTACCACGGAGACTGGGCTCGCAAAGACAGCGACGGTTCTTGGTTCCTTTTTGGCCGCTCCGACGACACTATCAAAGTGGCGGGCAAGAGGGTCGGTCCGGGTGAAGTAGAGTCGGTTTTGGTTGAACACGCCGAAATTGCCGAAGCCGCCGTTATAGGCGTCCCCCACGAAGTTAAAGGTGAATGCTTGGTTTGTTTTGTGGTGCTCATGCCCAGTTCTACTTATTCTGCCGAAATGCAGGCTGAACTGCGCGAGATGGTTGGTCACAGACTGGGACCGGTTCTCAGACCTGATACCATTATTCCAGTGCAGGCCTTGCCCAAGACCAGGTCGGGCAAAATTGTTCGCGCATCAATCAAGCGCAAATATCTTGGTGAGCCGGTCGGAGATCTCTCCTCTGTGGAAAATCCGGATGCTCTTGAGCAAATCAAGTCTGTTAAGGCTTAAGCTCTAAAACAGGGCTTCAACAAATAGTGAAGGCTCGAAGTCTCTTAGATCTTCGAGCTTTTCGCCTATGCCTATCAGTTTTACAGGAATCTTGAGTTCGCGGGCAATGGCAAAGACCACGCCACCTTTGGCGGTGCCGTCCAGCTTGGTCAGCACAACACCGGTCAGTCCGGCTATATCGAGAAATACTTTGGCTTGCTGCAGACCGTTTTGACCGGTGGAGGCGTCCAAGACAAGCAAGCTTTCCAAAGGTAGATCACCGGCGTGCTTTTCGATTACCGAACGAATCTTCTTCAACTCGTCCATCAAGTTGACTTTATTGTGCAGTCTTCCGGCTGTATCAATGAGCAGCACATCATAGTTTTCTTCGCGAGCTTTCTTGACCGCTTGAAAAACAACGGCGCCCGGATCTGAACCATCAGGTAGGCGCACAATATCTACACCGGCTCGCTTGCTCCAGATTTCCAGCTGTGATTCAGCAGCGGCTCTAAAGGTATCGCCTGCAGCCAGTAAGACTTTCTTGCCGCTTTCTTTCAAGCGTGCAGCCAGTTTGCCTATTGAAGTGGTCTTGCCGACTCCGTTTACACCTACCACTAGATAGATATTTACTTTGCCTTCTTCGTAGGTGAGTTTGCTGCCTTTGGTTTGGCTTAGCAAAAGATCAAACTGTTCTTTCAAAAACTTGTCTACATCTTTGCCTGTCCAATTTTTGCCGCGTGCTTCCTGCCGCAAGGCGGCAATGATTGGTTCCACCACCGGCATACCTAGGTCGGCCTTAATCAGGCGTTCTTCCAGATTTTCAATATACTCTTCGTCGACTACGGCGCTGTGATGAGGCTTTTCTGTCTGTTCTGCTTTATGGGCTTTTTCCTGAGGCTCGAAATTGCCTGAAGCATTACCTGAAGCATTACCTGAAGCATTACCTGAAGTATTGCCTGAAACAATTTTATCTGTTTCGTTGCCGCCCGAGTCTGCAGCCTGTTCCGGGTCGGCCACCTGTTCTTTTGTCTTAACCAAGACCGACTTCAGTTTGGTCAGGGTTGTGCCCCAGAATCCTTGCTTCTGATTCTCTTCTGCCATGGTCTTTAGTCCTCAGTTAAGAGTAATGCTCTCTCTTTTTTTGCGAGCTCTTGCTCTTCTTACCGCTTCTGCTTCTTCCGATAGGTCACCGAGAATGCCGTTGATAAAGCGAGCTGCTTTGGCATCGGCAAAGCGGTGCGATAGTTCCACCGCTTCCGATATGGCTACGTTTATTGGAATATCGTCCATAAAGAAAGCTTCTGAGCAAGCCAGTCTCAGTATGTCGCGGTCGATGGATACCATGCGCTCGACGCGCCATTTTGTGCGCGCTCTTTTGATAAATTCGTCGACCAGCTCTTTGTTTTCTAGATAAACCGAGATCAGTCTTATGACAAAGTCGCGCACTTCATCTTTGTGGGGCTTGTCGATAGTGGCGTCGACGATGGCACCGCATTTTTTGCAGTTGCTGCGTACCGTTTGTGTGCCAAGGGCAAGAGCCATTTCAGGAATGTCCAGAGCCTCAGAAACGAGGGCAATGGCAGTCTCTAAAGTCTGCATCTTCTCTTTCAGTTGCTTAGAGGTGAGATTTACCGGCTTCAGCTCATCTACGCGGTTGCGATTGCTTTCATGCTCGACTTCAATGGCGCTCAATTCATCTTGGGCGGCAATGACCATGGCTTGGGCGTCGGTGAGGCTCTGTCTGGCATAATCGACCAGCATATGTATAGCCTTATCGGTGAGTTCCATTATTTGAGTCGTTTCCAGCTTGTCCTGATTTTTAGGCAACTGGGGCATGACAATTACTGCCAGTTCGCGGGCTATCCGGCGAGCGCTCATTTATAACTCCTCACGGTGATTGCAGAAGAACATGTTATCATGAGCATTTTGAGGTTTTTGGTTTGCGCATCACTGCTGGAGAGCTCAGAGGACGGTCAGTAACCTGCCCCAGCGGGCCGCAGGTGCGACCCACCTCTGCAAAGGTCAGGCAGGCTTTTTTTAACATTTTAGGTGATAGATTGAGACATTCTCGCTTTCTCGATCTCTTCGCCGGGTCCGGGCTCATGGGTTTCGAGGCCTTAAGTCGAGGTGCGGACCACGTTACTTTTGTCGATAAAGACCGATCCTGTGCTTCGGCAATCAAGCAATCAGCCCGTCAGTTCAAGCTAGAGGCAGATTCATACGAAATAATAAGTGCGGATTTCGAGAAAGCTCTTTCTTTCTTTTCCCGCCAGGGGACAAGCTTTGATATTATTTTCGTCGACCCTCCTTATAAAATGCACTTAGGAGGCAAGATCGTCCAAATTGTCCAGACTGGCAGGCTTTTGAGCAATAGAGGTCGGCTTATTGTGGAACATCTGCCAAACGAACTACTTGATAAGATAGAAGTCGAGTCTTACCCCCAAGATAGTAAGCTTGTACCGATAGACCAGCGCCGTTATGGCAGTACATCTCTCACTATTTTTGCAAACGCGTTGACAGTTGAGGAGTAGACAGTGTCCGAACTGAGCGGTGAAGGCGAGAAGCTTAAGGAAATTGAGGCAGATCGAGCCCAGGGGCGAGTGGAGAGACGGTTCACAGCCAGTGGTATCAATGAAGCGCTCAGCATGGCTATCGGGCATGTCCGTTTGGGTGATTTGCTGAAGGCCTCGGGTATAGTCAGCTACGAATATTTGAAAGAGGCGCTTTCCAGTTTTGAAGAGAAAGGTCTGCCTTTGGGCAAGATGCTTACCATGTCGGGTTTTCTAAGCGAAGCAGAATTGCAGGTAGCCCTTGAAATACAAACCCTGATCAACAATCGCCAGCTACCTTTTGATGTCGGTGTGCGGGTTTTGAATCTCAGTTACCAGGACAAGATTCCATTAGCTGAAGCTTTTTCTCGGGCCTCTGTAGTTCAGCCGGAAGATGTTCTGACCAATAAATTGGGACAGTTACTGACTCAATCTCGCATCATCAACCCTGAAGATCTGGAAGAAGCGCTTGCTGTAAGCCAACGAACTGGTTTACCCCTAGGTCATATCTTTTGCTATCGCAGTTTGCTTTCGCAAGAATTGCTTGACACTGCCCTGCTTGGCCAGCAATTGGTGCGACGTGGCTCGCTCTCAAGAGAACAATGTATTTCTGCTTTGGCTGCCGCCAGAGAAAGAGAAATCACTTATCTGAAGAAAGAAGTGAACTCTAACTATCGACCGGTTTTGCGTCGAGGTACACCGCGTTTGGGTGAACTTTTCTTTTCGGTGGGCATGCTCGACGATATGTCGCTCATTGCCGCCTTACAGATGGCCTTGACCCGTTCTGTATCTTGCGGCGTAGCCATACGCGAAACAGCAGGTGTGAGCGAAGAATTGATTGACCGTGCCGTCGATTTACAAGAGATGATCGACAACGAAACCCTCAGCCTCGATCAAGCTCGCGAGGTCTTGGGCCTCATTGCCGAAGAAGGCTTTGAGAAAGCTCTTGGTCAGTCATCCTGTGCCATGCAGTCGGGTAATCCATCTCGTATGATGGTGCAGCTCTTGAAAGATAATCGGTTTTGGCCGCCCTCTCAGTCTCGTACAGAAGGGCTTGATCCCCAGGTCTTGCTCGACATTTCTGAGCGCCTGGAAGTGAATTACAATCAAGGTTTTTATCTGGCAAAGATAATCGACGACAATGATTTAGCACCGCATCGTCTTTCTTATAAAGCTTTGAGGTTGAGCTATTTATTGCATATCAAGGCAGTGCCTTATGAAAGGGCGGTAGCCGCACTAGAGCTGGCTCAGGCGCGAGACATCTTTGTCGATGAAGCCTTGGTGCAATTGAACGTGCTTTATCGCACCAGGCTCAAATAAGCTTTCGCCAAGCTATTCTATTTTTTGCTCTGGTTTCTGTTCTGGTTGAAGCGAATTAGCGCCTGTCGGTTCAAAACTAGTGGCGGTTAGGCAGGGATCGATTTCTTCAGTATCTTCGCGCTTCTCTTCTTTGTTTTCTTCTATTATTTCTGCCTTGGTCACTGTGGGCGCAATGGGCATCTTGCCCGTGGTGGTGGACGGATACTTCAATCTTTCGTGGTGCAAGGTTCTCCACACTCTGGCAAAGCCTGCTTTCACTTTCTGCAGTTCTTCATAGCTTAGACCGGAATCACTAAATTGTCCGTCGTCCCAGCGGTTCTGGAAGACTTTCTCTAAAGCCGCCTCTACTTCTTCCTGGCTTGGATCTCTCATAGAGTGAGTGACCGCTTCGGAGACATCGGCAAGCATAACGATGGCTGTCTCTTTTGTGTTTGGCTTTGGTCCCGGATAGCGGTAGAAATTGGGGTCGACCTTGTCAGCACCATATTTGGTGCAGGCTTTGTGGTAGAAATAGGCCATCAGAGTAGTACCCTGATGCATGGGGATGAAATCTTGAATGGCTTTCGGCAGCGAATATTTTTGAGCAAGAGCAATACCGTCGGTGACATGGGCCAAGACTCTGGCTCGGCTGTCTTCCGGTGCCATATTATCGTGGGGATTGGTGGCGCCAAGTTGATTTTCAATGAAATATTTGGGACGCACCATTTTGCCGATATCGTGATAAAGAGCGCCGGCTCTCACCATATTGGCATCGGCATAGATGGCTTTAGCACCGGCTTCGGCCATGTTGGCCACGGCCAGGCTATGCTGATAGGTTCCGGGGGCATTCTCTTCTAGGCGGCGCAAGAGCGGTTGATTGGCGTCGGTTAGCTCGGCTAGACGGAAGGGCGTGATCAGACCATACAGATTTTCCAGGAAAGGCAGACTGCCTACTGCCACTATTGACGATACTATGCCGCCGGCAAAATCGAGAGGCAAACGCTTACCGAAAGTGGCCAGGTCGAAACTGATTGAATGGTCGACTAGAGAAGCGGCCAGATCACCGGCAATTAGACCAAATGCGACCAATACTCCAGTCTTGAAGACAGCGGAGCGGCCCACTGATGAATAGCTCAAAACGGCGAGGATAGTGGCAAGCAGGTGGGCGGCAATAAAATGCAAGTCCATGAGACGATCAACTGCGATAAGCAAAATCATCGGCAAGGTGAGGGCTATGGCCACTCTTCTGCCGAAGAAAATAGTGAGGATAAGCGCCGCCGCCGGTATAGGGACAAATTGAGGATTGGTCTTGCCCACCAGCGAAGCCACTGATGCCACCACCACTTGCACAGTAAACATCAGGCCAATTGAACTGGGGGCAAAAAAGTGTTTTGGTTCGTAGGTGTAAAGAAAGAGAGCAACCAGGGTGAGGGCTGCGATAAGTGAGATGGCCATACTCAATATAAAAGGCCAGCGATTAACATGGGTGATGCCCAGTTCTTGCAATATATATAGTTTGTCTTTGGTGATAAGAGCCCCTTGCGGCACAATCACCTCGCCCTCTTTTACCGGTCGCATTACCGGTTCGACTGTTTTGACAGCCTCTTGAGCCTTTACTTTTGTCCCTTCCGAGTCGATGACAAGATTGGCTTCCAAATAGCGGTTGATCACACGCGAAGCCGTCACCCTTGTGGCGACCGGCCATTTATCGGGCAAAAATTCTTGCACCACTTCTTGCCAGACCGATTTGTCTGTCACCGGGTAGCGGTCAAAAATAGACAAGAGCCGCCGGGCAGCAGTCATCGTCTCGGCTTTGAAAGAAGGCATTTCATCTGGCTTGATCGAAAGAGCGAGATTGAGCTCTTCGTCTTGAATTAGCCCGGCTTTGAGGGCTCGTTCATAGGCGAGCCTTTGTTTTTCCAACTCTTCTTTTAAGGCAGTCTTGTCTGTTTCGGGCAGTTGCTTTTGATTTTGCAGATATTTCAACTGTTCGCTGTAGCCAAATTGCTTTTCAGCCCCGTCAGCCTCAACCGCTTTTGGACTGTGTTTGACCTTATTATGAGTGTTTGCTTTGGCTTTATTTTCGACCTTTATCTTTGTCTCTAAAGGCACAAGACCGAGGGCCTGCAGGCTCTCGGCCCGGGCGAAGGCTGCTTCTATCTTGGCTAAAGTTTCTCTGTCGCGGCTGCGGTCGACTTGAAAAACCGGTATGACATTCTGTCTGGCCTTTTCAATAGACTTTTCGGTTTCAGATCTATCTATAACCGAAGTTGCCTGAGGGGCAATCAGGTCTCGGTCTGAAACATCATTTTCTTGCAGTCCGGGGCTGAATATATGAACAGTAGAGAGTGAGAGGAAGAGGCAAACAAAGCCTGATAAAGCCGCGCCGATCCAGCCGATCATTGTTTTGGCTTCACTTAACTTGCTTTGGTTACTTTGGGCTTCCACAGCCTTCACTCCACGCTACATTCGAGATCTTAACCCTATTCTTTGATAAAATTGCCCTGTTTTTGCACTTGTCTTTGCAAAGGATACCCTAATGTTACTAGTCACTGGGGCGGCCGGCTATATCGGCAGTCATTTTGTCAGGCATTATTTGGCTGAAAATGCCGGCGCAGCGGTCGTTGCCTTCGATAATCTTTCCCTTGGTCATAGACAAGCCCTAAGTTCAGACGATAAGGTTGTTTTTTATCAAACCGAATTAGCCGACAGGGATGCGCTGACTGAAATAATGGTCAAGCACAAAGTCTCTGCCGTGGTTCACTTTGCGGCTCGGGCTTATGTCGGCGAGTCTCAGCAGCGCCCCTTCTTTTATTTGGACAACAATGTGGGCGGTACGACCTCCCTTTTGGCTGCCATGCATGCCGCCGGTGTTGAGAAATTGGTCTTTTCTTCCACTTGTTCGTCTTATGGCAATCCGGTTTATTCACCTATTGACGAGAAGCATCCACAGAACCCGATCAACACCTACGGCACAAGTAAGTTAATGGTAGAGCAGATGCTTGCCGCCCTTGCCCTTTGCACGCCTCTGCGCTATATCGTGCTGCGCTATTTTAATGCTGCCGGTGCGGATGATTCGGGTGAGATTGGTGAAAGTCATGACCCGGAAACTCACCTGTTGCCCTTGGCTATCCAGGCGGCCTTAGGCAAAATTCCCCAGTTGAAGGTCTTTGGCAACGACTACGATACCCCCGATGGTACCTGTGTCAGAGACTATATTCATGTCAACGACCTCGCCTCTGCCCATTTGCTGGCCCTTTCCTTGCTCGATAAAGAAAAAGTCTCGCTTGCGGTCAATCTTGGTACTGCTAAAGGGGCTTCGGTGAAGGAAATAATCAATATGGTCGAGTCGGTCTCGGGTGCAAAGGTGCCCCATGAGTTTGTCGAGCGCCGTCCGGGTGACCCATCTTATTTGGTTTCAGACAATAGCAAAGCTAAAGAAGTACTAGGTTGGACTCCCAAGTACGACCTGCGACGCACTGTCGAAACCGCCGTTAACTGGGAACGCAACCGCCTCTATTAGGGTGCGATTGGAAGGTCTAGTCGAGTTCGTTTTCTAGATTGATCGAAGTTTTGACAATATAGATACGCTTACCTTGTGATTCGTGGTAGGTGCGCATCAATATTTCAGATTGCAAGCCCATCAAGATAAGCTGCATGCCGACCATAAAGAACATGGCGACCAGCACCGGTAGTGGCGTTTCAATAAAGCTTGTGTGATAGAACAGCTTCAATACCACCATCCAGGCGAAGGCTGAAAAAGAAAGAACCATCGACCACAGACCGGCTGTGCCGAAGAGATAAATGGGCTTGGTGAAATAGGTGCTCATGAATTTGACTGTCATCAAATCCAATACCACCTTGAAGGTTCTAGAAATGCCGTACTTGCTTTGTCCGAATTGTCTAGCCTGGTGATTGACCGGAATCTCAGAAACTTTGGCACCCTGCCAGGTGGCATAAATTGGCACAAAACGGTGCATTTCGCCATATAGACGCACGTCTTTGATGACTTCTTTTCTATAGGCTTTCAAGGAACAACCGTAGTCATGCAATCTTACGCCCGATATGAGAGAGATGATGCGATTGGCTGTCCAAGATGGAATAAGACGCAGAAAGAGTTCATCTTTTCTTTCCTTGCGCCAGCCGCTGACGACGTCAAAGCCTTCGTCGAGTTTATCGAGCAGACGCTGAATGTCGGCGGGATCATTTTGCAGGTCGGCGTCCATCGGGATGATTACGTCGCCGCGGGCATTGTCTATGCCGGCTGCTAGAGCTGCGGTTTGACCAAAGTTTTTGACAAAGCGCACTATTTTGATGCGTTCGTCTTTGCCGGCAATTTCAGCCAGTTTGTTGAAAGAATTGTCGGTGCTGCCATCATCGATCAAGATGGCTTCCCACGATCTGCCCAGACTGTCCAAGGCATCGGTGAGCTTGTTGTATAGCAAACCGATATTGTCTTCCTCGTTGAATACGGGGATGACTACTGAAATTTCTGGAAATCGAGTTTTAGTTTTTTGCTGCACTTTAGGATTATACTTTAGCGAATCGTTTGAAATCGAGCTGAAGCCGGTTTCAACAACAGGCGGTGTGACATTGACTGTATGCGAAGTCATAGCTTCTGTATATCTCCATTTCTCCAGCTGCTTGAGCTTTAGCACTATCTATTATAAGCATATGACGGAAAGCCCCTTAGCACCTTGATTACTTCTCATGAACTGACTAATTTGAGATAATTCCGCCATGACCATCATCAAAACATCGGGCGATCCCTCAGGGGAATCTCAGCCTGGCACTAACAAAACTTCAAAAAACAAGCCAAAGAACATTGCAAAAAATGATCTCGCTCATTCTGCCGAGGCTTCTATAGAAGATGTTAATGAACAGGCCAATCGCCGCTCATCTTTACTTTCCTGCCAGGAAAGCAATTCTGATTTGCGATCAGACCAGGCTGTCAGACCAGATACGCTTTCAGAATATATCGGGCAATCACGACTTAAGACAATGCTTTCTATGTCTATCTCGGCCGCCCGCAGCCGGGGTGAGGCTCTCGACCATGTTTTGTTCTATGGTCCGCCAGGTTTGGGTAAGACCACTTTGGCTCGGGTAATCGCCAATGAGATGCAAGCCCGTATTCATCTAACTTCCGGTCCCAGCCTGGAAAGACCCCGCGACATCATCGGTCTGGTGCATCAACTTGAAGAAGGGGATGTGCTCTTTATCGATGAAATCCACAGACTTTCGCGGGTGGCAGAAGAATTGCTCTATCCGGCTATCGAAGATTTTGTCATTGATTTAACTACCGGCAAGGGGCATGCCACCAGAACTATGCGTTTGCCTTTGCCTAAGTTTACTTTGGTTGGTGCCACCACCAAGGCTGGCATGCTTTCTAATGCTCTTAGAGATCGCTTTGGTTTTGTCTGCCGTTTAGACTTCTACACCCAAGAAGAACTTTCAGCTATTGTCGCTCGCACCGCCGGTATTCTTTCGGTAAAGATGGAATCTGAAGGTGTGGAGGCTATTGCCAGGCGGGCTAGAGGCACGCCTCGCATAGCCAACCGCTTGGTGCGCCTAGTGCGCGATTACGGCCAGTATCAAGGGGCAGAGGTGATAGACGGCGAAATGGCGGCGCGCGCTCTTGATTCTTATCAAGTCGACGCCCTCGGTTTGGATATCACCGACCGCAAATTGCTCTCTATCATTATCGATAATTATGAGGGTGGACCTGTCGGTCTTGAGACTTTAGCTGCCACCATCGGCGAAGACAGCGATACCTTGGAAGATGTCTGGGAACCTTTTTTGATTCAGAGCGGCTTCATTCAACGCACGCCGCGGGGGCGCATGGCTACTCCTCTTGCCTATCAACATCTCTCTAGACCCTTACCGCAGGGGCTGCAAGGGCGTCTTGCCGCCGGAGAGATTAAACAACTCGATCTGTTTCAATAGTATGGTTTTCTAGATGAAAGAGTCGGAAGAATTTGTCCCAGCAAGAGTGATATCGGTTGGCCCGGCTCAAATCAATGAAGAACTGGCCAGCCGCACAGGCATCGTGGCCAAGCGTCAACCGGCGCGGCTAGAGGTTCTTGCCGGCAGTATGCAGGGTGAAAAGGTGGATGTCTTCAACGAGATCACCGATAATCCAGTCTTTAATATAGACCTTTTGCCAGGCCGTGAAGTACTTTTGATAGTCAATACGACAGGCGCCAAGCGTGAAATCAATGTCGCCGATTACCATCGGGCTCCGGCTATCGGCACTCTACTGATTGTTTTTCTTTTGGCTTTCATAGTGCTGGGCGGCAAAAAAGGAGTGAAATCATTGCTGGCTTTGGCAATCAGTGTTTCGCTCATTGCCTTTGTGCTTTTGCCATCTAGTTTGGCCGGCTTCGACCCTTTGCTTGTTTCTGTTTTGATCTGTGTTGCCACCACCCTTGCTACCATGTTTTTTGTCGCCGGTTGGAGTAAGAAATCTCTCTGCGCTATATTTGGTACTGTTGGTGGTGTCACGGTCGCCGGCTTGTCCGCGCATCTGGTGATCACATTTGCCCCACTCACCGGTCTTTCTTCAGAGGAAGCACAGATTTTGCGGGGCTCGGTCTTGGTACGTACACCCAGCTTTTATCAAGGTTTGTTGGCTGCCGGCATGCTGATCGGCGCCCTCGGCGTGATTATGGATGTTGCTATTTCTATAGCATCGGCGGTGACCGAAGTGGCCTCTGCCGGTAAAGACAGCAAGCCCGAGAAGCTCTTTCAAGCCGGCATGAATGTCGGCAGAGACATCATGGGCACTATGACCAATACACTTATCCTTGCCTATACCGGTGGCGCTCTTCCTTTATTGCTTCTAATCAGCCAGATGCCAGTAAGCAAACTTGTAAATCTCGATCTGGTCGCAACTGAAGTGGCCTCGGCGATTAGTGGTAGTCTAGGACTGGTCTTGACCATTCCGCTCACCGCTTTTTTTGCTTCTCGCTTGATGGCAGGTAAAACAGGTAGTCCATGAGACTTATATATGGCTGGTTGTTATTTGGCATCTCTGTGGCCAGCATTATGGCCGGGGGAAAGTTTCTTGCTCTGGTCTTAGGCGCTGCCTGTTTTATGGGTGGTAAAGAGTTTATCGGCATGGCTCGGCGCAAGGGTATCAATCCCAGCAGCCGCATTGTTCTATCGATGATTGTCGCTTTCTTTGTGGTGGCGGCCATACCCGACTTGATACCTAATCATGGTGTCGGCATGCCTTTGCCAGCCGGGGCTGATGCCAGCTATTGGACTGATTTTTCGATCAGACATTTTCCTTTGCTTCTTTCAATCGGCATCTATGTTTCTTTCTTTCGTCTGCTTTTTAGAAATGTTGATCCGCCCGCCACAATTGCCGACATAGCCGCCACCATTCTGGGATTTATATATGTAGGCTGGCTGCCCAGTCACCTGGTTTTATTGCGCAATCTCAGCCCCGCCGGTATGCCTGTATCCACTAATCCCCTCGAACAGCCGGGCTTGGCCTATGTCTGGGCAACTCTTTTCATCATCTGGGCCACCGATGTTTTTGCCTATTACTTTGGCAAGAAATTTGGCAAGCATTTGCTCTATCCCCAGATAAGCCCCAAAAAGACTGTGGAAGGAGCTGTCGGCGGCTTGCTTTCGGCGATTGCCTTGGGTGTAGTGGTGGTTTATGTGGCAGATCACTATTTGTTTTCTTGTCATCCCTTTGGCTTCAATCTCTGGCAGGCGCCGGTTATGGCCATTGTCGTCTCGGTGGCGGCCCAGCTGGGCGACCTCTGTGAATCTCTCTTGAAAAGAGACGCCGGTCTCAAAGATTCAAGTGACTTTATCCCCGGCCATGGTGGTTTTCTAGACCGGGGCGACAGCTTGATAATCGGTGCGGCTGTTGCCTATTACTGGGTTTGTCTGGTGGTGCTTGGCCAGTTTTAGTTAAGAGCCGAAATAATTAGGCAAAAGAAAGCAAAAGCAATAGATTCTGCGCTATGATAAATCAATCGCTTTTAATCGCAATCATCTGGAGAGGTGGCTGAGTGGTCGAAAGCGGCTTCCTGCTAAGAAGTTGTACGGACAAAATCTGTACCGAGGGTTCGAATCCCTCCCTCTCCGAATTTTCAAAAAACAAAACCGGGTCAGCAGTCCCGGTTTTGTTTTTTTGTTTTAGATCGACTTTTGCCAATCTTTAGATAGCTGAACGATGCTCTCTCTCAGCTTCTTGAGAGTTTTGCTCTGTTTCATTACTTCGCCGACCCTTTCAATATCATCGTCATGCATGGCTTCCACCCCAGCTTGGGTTAGTTCATGAATAGAAGCATCAACCGTATCAAAAAGGGCCTTTATCGACTTGGCGATATTGCGATTCACTTCTGCCGTGTTAAAGGTGTTGCGCGTTGTTTTGCTTAGTTCTTCTTGGGCGGCAAAGAACTCCTTGGGGGGTCTTTCTTCTGCTTTTGTTTCAGCTTCGGCTTGAGACTCAGCTACTTGAGATGCTTGAGATATTTGCGCCGGTTGGGCTTTAGCGGCGGCAGCAGCTAGAACTGCATCAAACTGTGCTTGTGCCTGCTCCGGCACCGGCGCTTGAGCAGGAGCTTGCACTGGAGCTGGAACTTGCGTTTGAGCAGGAGCTTGAACTGGAACTGGAACTGGAACTGGAACTTGAACTTGAACTTGAACTGGAGCTTGAGCTTGCACTGGAGCTTGAGCTTGAATTTGAGCCGGATTTTCAATGTTTGGGTTGGTAATTTGTTGGGCGCTCATCGCCGAACTGGGCACACTGCTTTCTACCGCCCCGGCGCCGTTGCCAGGCATGTTGTTGTTTACAGCAAAATTTGAAGGTCTGGCCTGGGCATTAGCCACCGCCATCTGGGCCGCCTCCTGCCATTTCTGTCGGCTTTGGCTGACGGATGTCGGCGCGGCATCTTGGAAAAATTCATTTTGCGAAGTGGATGCAACGGCATAGCTTCTAGCCATGGGCTCTGCTTCCTTAACTAGGGGGCTGACATCGTCGTCATAGGAGCGGTCCAGTTCCACTTTAGGGGCGACTTCGGCCGCGATAGCTTCTTGGGGATTGAATACAAAGTGTTCGTCATAGTTGGCTTCACCCTTGGTCACTTTGATTAATTGGGTGAGCAGCCGGCGTGATAGCGCCGCCAGGCTGTTTAGTCCCACCGTCTGCCCCTCTATAAGCCAGACTGGTTCGGTGACAGAGCTATTGGAGACGCCCAGTCTCATGTCAAGATAAGGCGGAAAATCGGTTTGACCTGGTTTAAAGCCCATAAGAAATTCAACAGGTAGGAAATAGGCTCGGATGCGTACTTCTTCTCCCTGAATCACCAGGGCGAATTCTTTTGTAGAAAGGTGGCCGATACAGAACTTGATTGGTTTGCCATGTTCCATATAGTCGGCGGTGGTGCGCATACTGGAGGGTCTTTCGCAGGAGACCTCCCATTGCTTATTTTCTTGCTGCCGGTTGAAGTCGAAAGAGTATCTTTTGAAATTGTCGAAGAGTTTATCGATGACGTTGGCCATAGAAGTAGAGAGCTGATTCTCTTTTGAACCGGCGGCTACCACTTCTTCGGCTTGCTCGATGCGGTCGTCCTTGATAGCCGTCATCCAGCGTTTGGTCTCTTCTCCCGAGAATGAGCTCTGCAAAGAGGCTAATATGCGCTCATTCAGCTCTTGTTCTGCAGAAAAACGATTATCATCTTCGCTCATTTGCGGGCCTCATAGAAGGGAATTGTTAATCTCATATATCTATACCCCCTGAGTCTCCTGCACTAGCAGTCCTCCTAGAACAACCAGCAAAACACCCGCCAGGCGAGTTTTCTTGAGCTTTTCCTTGAGAAAGAGCAGGGCAAAAAGATACATAAAAAGTGGGTAGCAGCCCGTTATTACAATAATGTACGAGGCAGTAGCCATTGTCATGGCGAACATATAAGAAATTGTGCCGGCTGAAAGACAAACCGATGAGAGGAAGGAATAGCGCCAAGCTTGAGGCTTTCTGTAATGAACAGTTTGCTTGGCCAGCTTAGCTACAATCAGCATGATCGCCACAATGGCGGCATCCCAGACGCAGCGGGCAAAATAGACCTTAAAGGGGCTGTCGCTCAAGAGCGCCTTTTTGTCGAACAAACCGGTTAAGCCCCAGAAAAGGGTGGCCAGGCTGCACAAAATCAAGATTTTTAGCTTACTAGTAGGGCGTGAGTTTTGATGCTCACTATCTTCCCCAGAATTTTTACTAGTATTGTCACCACTACTATCGGAGGCGCCGATGCAGGCTACCCCTAAACCAATCAGAATCGAACCTAAAAGTCTCTCAGGCACCAGGGCTTCATGTAGGAAAAAATGCGCCAAAATTTGAACGATGAGCGGGTAGCTGGCGGTTATACCTAAGACAAAGCTGGCTTCGGCTCTGCTCATCGCTATTAAATAAAAGAGCATGGCTGAACTGGAGATACTGGAGCCGAGAGCTGTCCAGCCCCAGGTTTCGGGGCAGATTTGCCAACCATATAGGATAGACCAGTCCCAGAAGCAGAAATATCAGTGGCACTTCCAGCACATAGATAAGATGCTGGTAGATAAGTACTTCCAGGTGCCTGGCTGACTCTAGGGCTTTTTTGTCGAATATGCCCCAGGTGCTCCAGCAGAGCAAGCAAATGCCGATCAATGAGTTAAGCTGGAAAGAGTTAGACAAGAGCGAAACTTGAGTAAATTGGGAAAGATGCTAGTGATCGGCTTATTCTAATCGGCTTATTATAGTTGACCATGAAAGATAAAACGGAAGAGAAGAATAAAGAGAAGCTCAAGTTCAAGGTCTCAGATGCCAAGGAAGAAGGCAGTCTGAGTGATGAAGAGAAGTTGGCTGCCTTGGAATCTGAAATCTTAGGCTCGGCTTCGCAAGCCGATTTGGCTGCAAAAACCGCAAAAGCCGGCGGTCTTAGGTCGGTTGCCGCAGAGGAGGCGGTGCCTCAATCTAGTGCGGTGCCCCAATCTAGTCTTCTGGGAAATTTTCCAGGTGGTTTCAATGTCATTTTGTTCTGGGCTTTGCTTTTGTTTTCAGTTTTCTTTTCTGATACTGCTTATGTCAGATGGTTGCTTGTGCCAATCAACCAGTTTGTAGTGACTGTGCACGAGATGAGTCATGCCATAGTGACTGTACTTACAGGTGGTATCGTCACCGGCATGACCAATGTTTCAGACGGAGCCGGCCACGGCGGACTCACCCAGTACGTAGGCGGTATCAGTTTTCTCATTACCCAAGCGGGTTATTTGGGACAGACCGTTTTTGGTTGTCTTTTGATTTATCTAAGTCAGTTCAAAAATTGGTCTAGGCGCATTCTTTATTTGCTTGGAGGCATTGTTTTGGCCGGGGCAATTTTCTTTGTTTTGCCTGGTTTCCTAGATTTGAATGGTCTTTTGAACGGCAAGATTTTGCAGGTGATTGGCAGTTTGGTCTGGTCTTTGGCACTGGCTGCCATGTTCTATTTCGCCGGCAAAAAGCTAAATGATGCCACCGCCAATTTGCTCGTGCTTTTTCTTTCAGTGCAGTGCACTCTCAACTCACTTTCTCTTATCTGGATTCTCTTGCCGCACTCTCTTGGCATGACCGGCCGGGGCTTTACCGATGCCACAAGTATGCAGGATATTACCGGCATACCGGCTTTTGTCTGGGCCCTTTCCTGGATGCTTACTTCTATAGTGGCATTTTTGTTTACATTGAGATTCACTTACGGCGCATTTCTATTCAAAAAACAGGGTTACATAAAGCCTAAGAAATAGAAGAATCGAAGGGTCAGGGTCTATAACTATTTGGTCGGCGATCAAAGGGGGGTTACCTTGACTATTCGGTTGGTTGAATGCGTACCTAATTTTTCCGAAGGACGCGATAGAAAAATCATCGATGCCATCGCCGATGCGATTGCTGCAGTAAGCGGAGTCAGGCTGCTCGATGTCGACCCGGGCGCCAGTACGAATAGGACGGTTATGACTTTTGTCGCACCGCCCGAATTGATTGTAGAGGCAGCTTTTCAAGCCATCAGCAAAGCTGCTCAGTTAATTGATATGCGCAAACATAGAGGTGAACATCCGCGCATGGGCGCCACCGATGTTTGTCCCTTTGTGCCGGTCACAGGCGTCTCTATGGAAGACTGTGTCAAGCTGGCTGAAGAGTTGGGAAAACGAGTCGGCGCTCAATTGGGTATACCGGTTTATCTTTATGCAGAAGCGGCGCGTAAAGACAGTCGTCGCAGTCTCGCCGATATCAGGCAGGGTGAGTATGAGGCGCTCTGCGAAAAAATGAAGAGCCCTGATTTTCAGCCGGACTTTGGCCCAAATCAGTTTAATGCCGTCAGTGGTGCCACTGTCATTGGTGCGCGACCTTTCCTGATTGCTTACAATGTCAATCTCAATACACGCTCAAAGAAATTAGCCAATGAAATTGCCTTGAATATAAGAGAAGCCGGCCGAGCCAAGAGAGACGAGCGCGGCGAAATAGTAAAAGATGCAGAGGGCAATACGGTCAAGGTGCCGGGTACCTTGAAAGAATGTCGGGCCGTGGGTTGGTATGTTGATGAGTACGAGCGGGCTCAGGTTTCTATCAATCTCACTAATTTTGAAGTGACCAGTTTGCATGATGCTTTTGACGAAGTTTCAAGACAAGCTGAAAAATTGGGAATGAGAGTGACCGGCTCTGAAATTGTCGGTCTTGTGCCTTTGAAGCCGATGCTTGCCGCCGGTGAGCATTATCTGCGTAAACAAGGTCGCTCCACCGGAGTGCCGGAAGAAGAACTAATTTCATGTGCCGTGCAGTCTCTTGGTCTGTCTGAGCTTAGCCCCTTCAAGCCTGCTGAAAAAATTGTCGAACAGACTGTAGCTGCACCAGGTAAGCATCTGCGTGATATGAGCCTGACCAGTTTTGTACATGAATTGGCCAGTGAATCACCCGCTCCGGGTGGTGGTTCGGTATCGGCTTTGTGTGGCTCTCTATCGGCTGCCTTGAGCTCAATGGTTGCCAACCTGACTTTCGAAAAGAAAGGTATGGAGCCCTTGAGACCGGAAATGGAGAAGTGGGCCAGGGAAGCGCAAGCTCTGAAGCGTCGTCTGCTCTATTTTGTGGACGAAGATATGCAAGCGTTCAATGCCATTTTGGAAGCGAGGCGTCTGCCCAAGGGCAGTAAAGAAGAGCGTCACAAGCGCGATATCGCCATAATCGCCGCCAATTGTCGCGCCACTATAGTTCCGCTCACTGTACTTAAGACCGTCCCCGAACTTTTGCATATTGCCATGGTGATGGTGGAAAAAGGTAATCCCAGTTCTCTTTCTGATGCAGGTGTGGCTGGTTTGGTTGCCCATACAGCCGGCGAAGGTGCTTTTTTCAACGTGCTTATCAACCTGAAAGATTTTGGTGAAAGTGAAGAGGAAGTTACTTTCAACCATAACTGCCGGGTGGAAGCCGAGGCACTTATCAAAGATGTACGTTTGCAAGCTGAGAAAATTAGAGCTCTTGTACTTGCGCGAATCAGTTGATAAAAACAGGCAATAAACAGTTACAATCTCTACTCATTAGCAAGAGACATTTTGGAGGTTACATGGGAACTGCCACCGACAGCAAAGGATTTGGTAGTGCTGTGGCGAACGAATGGGAAACTCCCGACTTTCTCAACGCCCAGAAAAGGCTTGACAAGGCGGCTGAGATTCTCAAGCTCGATTCGAATACTCTCGAACCGATGCGCCATCCCAAGAGGTCTCTTTCGGTAGTGGTGCCTGCCCGTATGGATGACGGCAGTGTGCGGACCTTTATGGGTTATCGGGTGCAGCACGATTTGGCGCTCGGACCCGGCAAAGGTGGCGTGCGTTATCACAACGATGTCACCCTGGGCGAGGTGGCATCAATGGCCATGCTCATGACCTGGAAGTGTTCTTTGATGAACCTGCCTTTTGGCGGAGCCCACGGCGGCATTCGCATGGACCCCAATCAACTTTCGCAAAGAGAGTTGGAGAGAATCACCCGCCGCTATACATCTGAAATTTTGGAACTAATTGGTCCCAGCCAAGATATAGCCGGGCCAGATCTCAATACCGACGAGCAGACCATGGCCTGGATGATGGATACCTATTCGGTCAACCGTGGTTATACAGTGCCTTCTGTTGTCACAGGCAAGCCGCAGTCAATCGGCGGTTCGCTTGGTGTCTTGCAATCTACTGGTTATGGTGTGGCTCTGGCAGCCCGTAGGGCCGCTGAGTATGCTGGATTAACCGGTGAACCTACTGTGGTAATTCAAGGGCTTGGGCATGTCGGCTCAGCCGTGGCGCGCAATCTATCTAAAGCTGGTTTCAAGGTGATTGGTGTTTCTGATGCCCATGGCGGTCTGCATAATGCCAAAGGGCTCGATATCGATGCCCTTATGGCTCATATCGATAAGCACGGCAATATGTATGAATTTCCCTCTGCCGATAAAGTGACAAACGAAGAATTGCTGGAGCTGGAATGTCATATCCTTGCACCATGTGCGGTATCAAACCAGTTGCATGCCGGTAATGCCGATAGGCTCAAGTGTAAGGTGGTTGTGGAAGGGGCCAACAGCCCGACTACCCCCAATGCCGACGATGTGCTCGATTCCAAAGGTGTAGTGGTTGTCCCCGATATTCTGGCCAATGCCGCCGGCGTCACTGTTGGCTACTTCGAATGGGTACAAGGTTTGATGCGTCTCTTCTGGACCGAAGAAGAGGTCTATAGCCGACTGGAAGGTTTGGTCAACAACGTCTGTACACGTGTTTTTGACAGAGCCAAAGACAAACAGCTATCGTTGCGCATGTCGGCTATGTCAATTGCTGTAGAACGCATTGTCGAAGCCCGCAAACTGAGAGGACTCTATCCTTAAACTAGGATAGTTTGAGGGCTTTGTGCACACCAGCATTCGAATCAGAGAAATAAGGATCTAAGTCTTTCTCTTTGAGAATGCCATTTTCAGTCACTAGCCCGGTAAGCAGTTCGAAAGGTACTAGATCGAACTGATGGTTGAGCACGGCTACGCCTTTGGGAGCCCCTTCCCAAACTTCGCTGCCTGGTCTTTCGTGCTTTTCAAAGTCGAACATACGATCGTCTGAAATGAACTTTTCAGTGCCCGACAGAGCATAAAGAGGAACTTTCAATTCGCGGCAGGCCACTGCCAACATCCAAGAGCCGACTTTGTTGACGACACCAGCCCTGGTGATGCAATCGACGCCCATAAAGGCGGCTGAGCAGTTGCCTAGTACCAAGCCCAGAGCGCTATCGAAAGTGTAAATTACTTCAATGCCGCCCGAAGTCAGTCTGGATGCAAGTTTTCTTCCTTCCATCGAGGGTCTGGCTTCGGTGCAAACTACTCTAAAGTAGCGCCCTCTAGCCCTGGCATTTAGTAAGCAACTTACCACAGTAGAGCTGAATGAATAAGCAAAGATAAGCTCGCCCGGATCTATGAGGTCATAGGCGATATCGGCGATAGTGGCTGCTGAGGCGCAAAGTGTGCTTTCAAATCTAGTCAAGGCCTGATTGGCTTTTTCAATAATGGCTTCTTTGCTTTGTTCTAGATCAATTGCCTGCAAAACGATATTGCCCATGGCGGTGAGAGGCGCCATGGCCGGTTGTACATCTATCAGAGCTGAGGCTGTCTGGGCAATGATTTCTTTGAGCAGATGGGCATCGGCTCTTTCGCTTGCGCTCAGATTGAGGCTTGCATCGTCTTGAATCTTCAGGGCTGTTTGATAGACGGTGATAGCGCGTAAGGCTATTTCGGCCGCTCCAGAGAGAAGATCATCTTTTATAGGTGCAGTCAGTTCTGTAATTTTCGCCTTTATAGACGAGCTTAATTCACCGCTTTGCATCGTTACCCCCAACCCTTACAATTTCAGTTTAGCCTTTTGACAGCTTAAGCGGGATAAAACTTTAGACTAATCCAGGCTAAGCTTCTCGGCCTCGCCGGCTTGGCGCAGCAGATTGTCGGCTTTGCTCTTTTCGGTTAGATGAGACCAGGGTAATAATTCATCCTTGGGGATCTCGCGAAAGGCATAGAAGTCAAGACCGGGGATGTCTTCCGGCAAGTTGCGCAGCACTCTTTTCCAGGCGCCCAGGTTCTCGCCCTCAGTAGAGACTTCCTTGATAACTTGCGAAAGTCTCCGATCTCCCCTGGAAATGAGGGCTTGGATATCGCTCCAATTATGACTTTCCGGTCTTACTTCGATGCCAAGTTTGGCGAGATTTTTGCGCAGGTATTCCAGCTTCTTGCCGGCGGCGCGGTCACGTCCGTACCATTGAAAGGGAGTCTGGGCTTTGGGCACAAAGGACGAAACCCCAAAGACAAAGCGCATTCTTTTGTGCGCTTTCTTGAGCTTTTGCATTAGCTTTACCGTTTCATCAAGGTCTTCTTGTATTTCAAAGGGCAAACCGGCTATGCCGTAAAACTTGATTCCTTCAAAGCCGGCTTTTTCGATTTTGGCTACTGCTGCTTCTATTTCTTCGGTGCTCAGATTCTTCTTCATTATGCCTCTTAGTCTTTCCGAGCCCGATTCGATAGCTATAGTGAGGCTTTTCTGCCCCAGTCCTCTGAGCACTGCTAAGACTTCGTCATTGAGACTATCAGCCCGCACCGATGCGATTGAAAGATCTATCTCTTGCCTATCTTTTAGACGGGCTGCTAATTTATCAAAAAGAGGATGCTCGGTCACCGAGGGGCCAAGCAATCCTATTTTATTGGTCACTTGCAGCGCCTCTTCGATGGCTTGCATCATCGTATCTACATCGGTGGCGCGAAAGGGGCGGGTCAGATAACTGGCTAGGCAAAAACGGCATTCCTGGGGGCAAGAGCGCACAACCTCAATAAGGAACCGGTCACTCCAGGTGGTGGCACTGCTTAATATCTGCGTATGTACTGCATACTCTTTTGGCGGCGAAAAGTTTTGTCTTTGCACCACTGGTGGTATTGAGGAATCTATCGGATCAATAGATTTTATGGTTGCAAAGTCTGACCTCTTACCGCCGCTACCCTTGTCATAGCTGACAATATAGCGACTAGGCACGTAGAGACCAGGTATCTTTGCCAGTCTATTTAGTATCTCATCGCTATCGCTAAGGCTTAGTCCACTTCTCTTAGACTCTTTCAATGACTCTACCAGTGATGGCACGGAAGTTTCCGCGTCTCCCAGCAAAATGACGTCGAATAAATCATGGAAAGGTTCTGGATTCGCCGTAAGGACGGGTCCACCGCCGAAGATTATCGGCAATTCCATTCCGCTTTGGGCGAGCTCAAGCCGCTCTTTTCGGCTGAGCGGAATACCCTCTTCTTTGAGTAGTCGGATGATGTTGGCGAAATCTAATTCCCACGATACAGTAAAGCCGATAAGGTCGCTGGCGGCTCTTCCTGGCTCTTTTATATCGAGGAAGCAACGCCTAACATTGATCTCCGGGTCTTGTTCCATAAGCCACCAAACAAGCTGATAGCCCAGCCCAGACATGCCTATTTCATAGGTGTTGGGGAAGTACCAGGCTACCTGCAGAGAGGGGTTCTGGTTCTTGCTGATTTTGGGGGCTAATCTGGTTTCGGTGTTGAACATGCTTAAATCATAAGCCCTGACTGGGTCGGCATTAGCGGTACGGAGGCTGTCAGGGGTAGATATTACTTTGTTCTAAACAAAAAAGAACCGTTTCCGGTTCTTTCTCGAGCTTTTGAATTTGCTTCTTGTCTTCTAGCTGGCTTTTCCGACTTTTGGCAGGTGCTTGTGCCAGTCGGTGTCCAGGCTCTTAAAGAACTGATGGGCATTCAAGACATCGTCATAGGTGATGGGAGGTAGCCCCACCAAGCGGTCTTTATCTCGCTTCGTCCAATCACGCGGATGGCTTTGGGCCGGCTTTACTTGAGCTTTAGGTGTTGTACCTACGATGGCCACACCGAGTGGGTGTCCGCAAGTGCTGCAAGTAACTCTGACTACCAAAACACCCGGTTCTTCGCGCAAAAGCTGGATGCCGTCAGGCTTAAAGGAATTTGAACAAAAGCGGCATTCTTTCTGTTGGAAGTATTCCTGGATCGCCTGGAAACTGCCACCATGCAGGTTGCCCATTTTATTCCGCCAATTCTAGGTTCCGAAAGGAACGATTTAGTGAAGACTACGTTTTCTTAGTTTTATGACCTGAAAGATGATCTTTCCTGGTGCATCTAAATTAGAAATCCAGTGAAAGGATTATACTTGAACCTTTGTAAATCGCAGCAGTGAAATTTTGCATTTCGGAGAAACTTTCTTTGATAAATGCAGACACCGATTTACAAAACGCCGGAGAGATCGCTCTACGGCGGCTCTCTGAGCCAACTCTCTAAGAAAATAAATTTTGTCTGCAAACAGGAGCGCAAAGATAATGACGCATATTGAAGAAATATCGGCGATGGAAATCCTGGATTCACGCGGGAATCCGACAGTAGAAGTTACAGTTGCCCTCACCAGTGGTGCCATGGGCCGAGCTGCGGTTCCATCGGGCGCTTCTACCGGCAGCTTTGAAGCCGTGGAACTGCGCGATAAAGACGAGAAGCGCTATCACGGTAAAGGCGTTCTCAAGGCTATCGAAAATATACATGATGTAATTGCCGAACATTTGATTGGTATGGACGCTGTAGAACAAGTGGCCATCGACCAGGCTCTGCTCGATCTTGATGGTACTGATAATAAATCGAAACTTGGTGCTAATGCCACCCTTGGTGTCAGTCTTGCTGTTGCAAAGGCTGCAGCAGAAGCGCTCGGAATGCCGCTTTTTAGATATGTAGGCGGTGTTAATGCCAATATTCTTCCTGTACCGATGATGAATATTCTCAACGGCGGAAAGCATGCCCAAGACGGCGTCGACTTTCAGGAATTCATGATTGTTCCTTTGGGTGCATCCAGCTTTTCGGAATGCCTGCGTTGGGGTGCTGAGATTTATCAGGCACTAAAGGCAGTGCTTCATAAGAAGGGTCTTGGCACCGGGGTTGGTGACGAAGGCGGCTTCGCTCCTTCTTTGAAAACCAATGAAGCGGCTCTCGAGCTAATCATGGAAGCCATCGAGAAGGCTCATCTCAAGCCTGGTTCGCAGATTGCCCTAGCACTTGACCCTGCTTCCACCGAGTTTTATCAGTCGGGTAAATATGTACTCGCTACAGAAAACAAATCTCTTTCCAGTAAAGAGATGGTGAAAGTGTATGAGAATATGGTCAACAACTTCCCCATCGTTTCTATCGAAGACGGTTTGGCTGAAGACGACTGGGATGGCTGGAAAGAACTCACCGATGCCATTGGTGCTAAGTGCCAATTGGTTGGCGATGATCTTTTCGTCACCAATACCAAGAGACTGCAGCGTGGTATCGAACTTGGTGTCGGCAATGCCATTTTGATCAAGCCAAATCAGATCGGTACTTTAACTGAAACCATCGAAGCCGTAAATTTGGCTAGAGAGAATGGCTACGGCAGCGTGCTTTCCCACAGATCGGGCGAGACCGAAGACGCCACCATTGCCGATTTGGCTGTGGCTTTAGGTACCGGCCAGATCAAGACCGGTGCACCGTGTCGTTCGGAGCGCACTGCTAAGTACAATCAGTTGCTGCGCATAGAACATGTACTCGGCAATCAGGCCCGCTTCAGAGCAGAAAAATCTTTTGCTCAGAATCGCGCCTCTGCCAAGCAAATGGCTTGTGCCGGCAAATAAACCAGATAGACCAAAAATTAGGTCGAGTCGATACAAGGCAATATAAATAGAGAGGAGAGGGCGACCTCTCCTCTCTATTTGCTAGCTACGCTGCGATTATCTTCTGCTACTCTGCGCAAGACCGATATGGTTCTGTAGCGTCCGACATATTGCCCGTTTATGTATTGATCCACATAACTCTTAGCTTTTATTAGGTCATCGGTTTCTTGCAAGTACTGGTCACGGGTGCGGGCAGCCCAGGCGCCCTGCACTTTCTCGCCGAAATAATAGGAAGTAGTGTCGGCTTTAGCTTCATTGCCGTTAAAGCTTACAGTCAGGCATTTATTTCTCACCCAGCCCGGCTGATAATGGCGCATTTCGATGCGTCCGTCGGCGGTGGGAATGAAATGCACCTCTGACTGCACTTTAGTGCCGGGCAGTACAGTCGGTACTGAAGATTCGGTGATTGTCGTCTCGCAGACCCACTTGCCGGCATAATGGGTGGGGAAGGTATTGGGAATGAGGGCGCCCGGTTGCACACCGGGGGAGGCGTTTTCATCTGCCACTTCCACTTCTTCCAACTGACCGTTGAGAACCACCGCTTCAGCCGGCGCAATCGAAATCAGACCCATACCCATACAGATATAAAGGGTTGCTGCCAGGGTGTTTATGAGAGCTGATTTAGGCGCTTTGGCAATTTTACGAGCGGACATGGCGGGCTACCTGATCTAGGACTGCTTCTCTAAATCCATAATTCCCTTGAAAACGAAATTCTAAGCGTGTCAAGGGTTAGACCCATATAAGTGGAGCTCATTCACTTACCCTACCCATCTTGAACCATTGAGGAAAACCTAAGTTATTCAGGCTATTGGAAAGTTGCTGCTACCATAAAACTTTACGTTTTGGAGCGTGCTTTCCAGAGGGGGATTCAGGTGAGTAATAAAACTGCCATGGCTTCGGAAATTAAGGACATTGAACTGGCTGGCTTGGGCAAGCAGCGTATCGATTGGGCTTCGGCCGATATGCCTGTTCTCGGCATGATTACCGCTCGGTTTGAAAAGGAGAAGCCCTTCAAGGGTCTCAGAGTTTCTGTTTGCGCCCACGTAACCAGCGAAACTGCTAATTTGGCCAAGGCTCTGGTGGCCGGCGGCGCCGACTGCGTATTGATTGCTTCTAATCCTTTGTCTACCCAAGATGATGTTGCCGCTTCTTTGGTAAAAGACTTGGGTATGTCGGTTTATGCCATAAAGGGTGAGGACATTCCCACCTACCATAGACATATCAATATTGCCCTTGATCACAAACCCCATCTCATTATCGATGACGGTTCCGACTTGGTTGCCACACTCTTGCAAGAGCGTCAGAATCAAGTTTCAGAAATCTTGGGCACAACTGAAGAAACCACCACTGGTATCACCAGGCTGAAGGCTATGGAGCGCGATAACGCTCTTAAGTTCCCTGCTATGGCTGTTAACGATGCTCAGACCAAGCATATGTTCGATAATCGTTATGGTACCGGTCAGTCTACTCTAGATGGTATCATCCGCGCCACCAATAGATTGGTCGCCGGTCGCACTGTCGTCGTACTCGGTTATGGTTGGTGCGGCAAAGGCACCGCTATGAGAGCCAGGGGCTTGGGCGCCAATGTCATAGTTACCGAAGTTGATTCCATTAAGGCCATTGAAGCGGTTATGGATGGCTTCAGAGTGATGCCCATCGACGAGGCTGCAGCGCTTGGAGACTTGTTCATTACAGTGACTGGCAATCGTCATGTCATCGACAAAGCTCATTTCGAAAGAATGAAAGACGGTGCCATTGTTTGCAACTCTGGTCACTTCGACCTCGAACTTAATCTCACCGCCCTTGAGAAGATGGCTAAGCATCGTAAAGAAGTCCGTCCGCTCATGGAAGAATTTGAACTGAAGAACGGACATCGCATTTATGTGCTGGCCCAAGGGCGCTTGGTTAATCTCTCTTGTGCTGAAGGTCACCCGGCTTCAGTTATGGATATGAGCTTTGCCAACCAAGCTCTGGCGCTTGAATATCTTGTCAAGCACAAAGGCAAGCTTGAGCACAAGGTCTATACCTTGCCGGCTGAAGTTGATCATGAGATTGCCTCGCTCAAACTGAAGTCGATGGGAATAGCTATCGATAAGCTGACATCTGAGATGACTGAATATATGAATTCTTGGAAGACCGGTACATAAGATCGGTACTTAAGTTCGGCTGATTTGCAAAAGAAAAGGACCGGCATTTGCCGGTCCTTTTCTTTTGCTTACCTTACTTGTTGGCTCTGCCAATTAGTTAATCTTTTGGAACATGTAGCCAATACCTCTAGCTGTCAAGATGAGGTCTGGGTTGGATGAATCTTCTTCGAGCTTGGAGCGCAATCTACTTATATGCACGTCCACTACCCTGGTATCGATACGATGATCCGGCGGATAAGCCCAAACTTGCTGAAGGATTTCACCTCTAGAATAAGGTTTGCCTGAATTGGTCACCAGCAGTTCAAGCAAGCTGAATTCCATTCCAGTTAATCGGATGCGCTCGTTTTTGCGAGTCACTTGGCGTTTGTTCAGATCAATCTTGAGGTTGCCAATGGTGATTACATTGGTGCTCTTGCTTTGACCTACCTCTTGAGTTCTCTCGACTGTCCTTCTCAAGACAGCTTTTATGCGAGCTTCCAGTTCGGACGGGCTGAAAGGTTTGACGACATAATCGTCTGCTCCGATTTCAAGACCTTGAATACGATTTGAAACATCAGCTACGGCTGTGAGCATGATTATTGGGGTGTCGGAAGTTTTGCGGATTTCGCGACAGACTTCATAGCCATCCATCTTAGGAAGCATGACGTCTAGGATGACCAGATCCGGTTGAAAAGCGTTGAACTGCTCTAGCGCTTCCTGTCCGTCCGCCGCTGTGGCGACGTTATAACCGGCTAGTTTCAATCTGGTTTCCAGAATGCGACGAATAGAAGCTTCGTCGTCTACTACCAGCACCTTCTCCTGTTCGGAAGAGTTTTCCACTGCTAAGTCCTTCCTGCGTTCTGTATTGCAATTGAATCTCTGGATCGGCCCGCAAGCGCAAAGACCTATCCTTAGTAAGAGAATATACCACTTATTAAGCCGAGCGCGAGGGATAAGGCTGCTTGATAAGCCTGCCTGCCTCCAGTCATGGCGCGATTTCGGGCAATTTGTGAAGAAGAGTGCAGTGAGCCTTCTTATAAATAAGGAAGACTGTCTTTGCGACAAGCTCTTATCAACTCGAAATATTGCTTCTCTTGCGAAGAGGAACGACTGATAAGCCTTGTTGCAAAAGAAACGGGCGAAATTTTCAGAAATTAGCAGAAATTCATGGTGCCGCCTGTGGTGCCATCTGCATATCTGAGGCTTGGGCGCTGCATATCCGATCCGGCGTGTCGCTGGCTTGACATTCCTATTTACTACTTACGATCGTGCACCACTGGTGGTTGTCAGGCGGCTTTTGTTGCGGTTGCCGTGATCGCCGCAACCCTTCTCTCCTGGCTAATTGGCGGGTTGTGAAGAGATAAGTGTTAAGTCAATGTTCAATGTGTGGGCGCTCTGAAAAAAGATTCGTGCAGATATGGGGCAGTCGTGTTAAGCTTCTGTACTGGTCGGTCCTGTACCGGCGTTACCATGAGTGCTCCCAGTGTCAAGTGTTAAGGAAATTAGGTCGGGAGTTCATAGAGGGAGAGTGGAATGAATAAGCCCCAGTTGAGCTTAGCTTTGAGTCTTTCGTTAGTGCTGCTCCAGGCTAATACGCTGACTGCCAAGTCTGAACCGCAAGGTGCCATCTGGCAACAGATGTCCGGTTCTGGCGTCGCGAAAGCATCGCAGAGAGCTGTCGCTGCCAAGAGCGCTGTTAAGTCGACAAAAGCTGTAACAGCAAATACAAAAGAATTAGATCCTCACGCAATGCTCTTCCTTTCAGGTAAGAGCAAAGAAGTCGGTGCCGGTGGCGCTGCTCCAGCAGCAGCCTTGACCATACACCCGGCTCTGCCGCTTGAAGAGATTGCCGCCGCCCCAGTCGGCGCCGCCACCATGGGTGGTGATATCAAGCCTGGTGAAGCCCAGGTTTATCCGGAAGTAGCTCAAACCGAAGCGCCGGTAGTCGCTCCAAAGATTGCCGCTCTTCCTTCTTCCGCTTTGACCAGCGCTTCCTCCAAGCAGTTAGTCGCTCAGCTTGCCCCGGACCATATCATGGCTCAAGCTGACCACTCCACCCTCACTCCTCAGCCTATTCCTCCAGTCGTTACCGGTACTCTAGATTTCGAAGAGTACAAAGTAACCAACATCATCGACCTCAAGACCCAACAGTCCCGTACCTTCAAGCTCAAGAACAAGATCGTGAGAACTTCCATCTCTGATCCTGGTATTGCTGAGCCTGTAGTTGTGTCTGAGAATCAACTCGTGCTCCTCGGTAAATCTGCCGGTACTTGCACCATGGTTCTTTGGGATGATGCCGGTAACTCGGTGGCTCTAGACTTGCGTGTCAGTCGCGACTACTCGCAGCTGCAAGCAACCTTGCGTGAGATTGATCCTCGTATCATCGTTAAGGCTTTCTCGGTGGCTGGTTCCGACCGAGTGCTCCTCACCGGCGACGTAGATCACCCCGAGTCAATCATCAAAGCTTTCGCTGCATCCAACGTATTTATGGATGACCGCGGTATGAACATCCAAGTGGCCAATAGCCGCATCCTCGCTGGTCGTATCGGTGAACAGGGCGGTACTTCCGCTACTTCATCCTCGGTCGGTCAGCTTGCCACCATCGGTAGCGTTGACCGCTACACCTACTTCAGCAACCTTGCCAACAACATCGGTAAGTCTCAAGTTATGGTTTCTGACGGTGGTCGCGTCACCTCCCTCGTCAAAGTTCGCAAAGTGCCTCTGATCGTGTTGCACGTCACCTTCTTGGAGATGAACACCACATCGGCTCGCGAATTGGCGATGAACCTTGGCTTCGGTGTCGCGAACAAGAGTTTCTCCTTCGGTGTCGGCGGTAGTACAAGCGCTGCCGTTGCTGCCAACCAAGGCGTGCCTTATATCTCCAACCCTGGTCTAAGGCAGTTCCAGACCGCCCTCGGTCTCGGCGCTGGTCCTTATCAGAACCCATTGGGTGGTGTCGACGTGCCTGTCACCACTCCTCAGGCTCTGACCTTCGACCCTCGTGGTCCGGTTGTTCAGCCGGTTAACTTCATCGGTGGAGCCGGTATCGGTCAGAACATTGTTTACGGTCCCACCGCACTCTTGACCCAGGCTAACTTGCTTGGATCTCCTGGTGGTGTCAACTTCGCACCTGGTCTGAGCGGCAACATGTTTACCGGTCAGAGCAACTGGGGCGGCAGAACTGCCTTTTCTCTAAACCCGACAGTGCAAGGCATCATCGGTCAGAGAAGAGCCCGTGTGCTTGCTGAGCCGACCCTTGTCACCATATCTGGTGAGCGTGCCTCCTTCCTGGCCGGTGGTGAGATTCCGATCCTCCAGGCTGTGGCTGCCGCTGGTGCTGCTCAGCAGTCTGTTGTGTTTGAACCTTTCGGCATGAGAATCAACATGATTCCTGTGCTGCAAGACAACGGCACAATCAACTTAGAAATTTCGCCAGAAGAGCGTCTCTTGGCTAACAACTTGGCTCTTTCCACCATCGCTGGTGGTAACGGTGTCGTCCCTGGTTTCACCACCAGAAAGACCCAGACAATCGTTGAACTCAAGCCTGGTCAAGAACTCTATATCGCCGGTTTGGTATCAACCAACGTCGGTAGAGAAATAACCAAGATGCCCGTCCTGGGTGAAGTACCGGTACTCGGTGCCCTCTACAGATCGAAAGCCTTCAACAAGAACGAAAGCGAACTTGTGATTGCTGTGAGACCTGAGATCATCCTTCCTGGTACTCCTGGTCAGCTCAAGCTTCCCGAAGAGATTGGTCGTGTTGAAGGACCTCGTGACCTCAACATGTTCCAAGTTGAACCTTCTGTCATCGACGAGCGCTACTACACATCGGGTAGAGCAGAACGTCACCAGAAGACTTCACCCACTCTGCCTGAAGGCGCTCCTGTTCCAGATAACGAATAAGTCATCCGAACCAAGCGATAGAGAAATTGAAAAGAGCCAACTTTGGTTGGCTCTTTTCTTTTGCCTTGACAGCAAAGGTTCAGGCTTGGGTTAAAAAAAATTGATTGAAGTTTGATATTTCTCTTGCATATTTAGCAGTGACGCTACTAGCAGACGTCGTGCACCACAGGTGGTTGTCAATCGCTTATCGGCATTATCTTTGAAACCCGGCTTGCTGAGCCTGAGTTCACTATCGACAAAAGTTGAACTTGATTGTTAACTTGATGTTGAAAGTGCCACCAGTCTGAAAAAATATTGGTGCATTGTCCGGGCAATCGTGTTAAGCTTCTGTACTGGTCGGTCCTGTACCGGCATTACCATGAGTGCTCCCAGAGTCGCTAAAAATTGGAAAATAAGTGGGGAGTTGTAGAGGGAGAGTGGAATGAATAAGCCCAAATTGAGCTTAGCTTTGAGCCTTTCTGTGATGGCGCTGCAATTTGTTGCACCGGCTGCCAAGGCAGACGAGGTTGGCAAGTTCGCTCCAGATCAGGTCATTGCCCAAGCGGCTGCTGATCAGAGCAACTTTGTCACGGCTCAGCCGATTCCGCCGGTGGTGACTGGCGTAGTTGAGTTCGAAGAGTTTAAGACTACAAGCGCAATCGATCTGAAAGTTTCTCAGTCGAGAACTTTTAAGTTCAAAAACAAAGTTGTACGTACATCAATAAGTGACCCCAGCATTGCCGAACCGGTCGTGGTTTCTGAGAACCAGATGGTACTCCTCGGCAAGAGCCAAGGCACCTGCACCATGCTCCTTTGGGACGATGCAGGCAACTCCATTAACGTAGACCTGAGAGTCTCCAAAGATTACTCCCAGCTCCAAGCTACTCTCAGAGAGATCGATCCCCGTATCATCGTTAAGGCTTATTCAGTAGGTGGTTCAGACCGCGTTCTCTTGACCGGTGATGTCGACCACCCCGAATCAATCATCAGAGCCTTCGCTGCATCCAACGTATTTATGGATGACCGCGGCATGAACATCCAAGTGGCCAACAGCCGCATTGTGGCCGGCAGGTTGGGTGAACAAGGTGGCGCTGGCGCCGGCGGCGGTATGGCTGGTGGCGGTGGTACCGGCAGACTGGCTCAGATCGCCTCTGTTGACCAATACACCTTCTTCGGCAACATCCCCAATAACATCGGTAAAGCCCAGGTCATGGTTTCCGATGGCGGTCGCGTTACCTCCCTCGTTAAGGTCCGTAAAGTGCCGCTCATCGCTCTGCACGTCACCTTCATGGAAATGAACACGGCTGCTGCTCGTGAACTCGGTACTCAACTTGGTTTCGGTGTGGCTGGTAGAGGCTTTGCCTTCGGTATCGGTGGTCCTGCTCCATCGGCCAACGTTGGTAACCCTGCTGCCCTTCTGCAATCCAACCCAGGCTTCCGCTACTTGCAAGGCTTGACCGCTGCGACAGCCGGTATCCAGGCTCCTTACGGAGACTTCTCCGCTGTTCCTGGTCTAACCCTCGCTCAACGTGGTGCCACAAACCCTCAGTTGGTCGGTACTCTTAGACCGGTTTCCTTCACAACTGCTGCTGGTGGCGTTCTCGGTATAGCTCAGCCCATTCCGTTGACAGCTCCTGCTGCTCTGCTTCAGCAAGCCATCTTGCTAGCCTCTCCCGGTGGTGCCACCTTCAACCCCGGCGGCTTGATCAACATGTTCACCGGTATTTCCAACTTCGGTAACGGTACCGGTCCGCAGTTCTCCATCAACCCGACCATCCAAGGCATCATCTCCCAGCGCCGCGCTCGCGTTCTTGCTGAGCCGACCCTGGTCACCATATCTGGTGAGAGAGCCGCCTTCTTGGCTGGTGGTGAGATCCCAATCATTCAGCAGATCGCTACAGCTGGTGCCGCTCTTACCTCGGTTACCTTCGAACCGTTTGGTATGAGGCTCAACATGATTCCTGTTCTCCAGGAAAATGGAACAATCAACCTCCAAATTTCTCCTGAAGAAAGAATCCTCTCTGCAGAACTAGCCTTCTCGTTGGGCGGCGCTGCCAACCAACAGATACCTGGTTTCACAACCAGAAAGAGCCAGACCATCGTAGAACTGAAGCCTGGACAAGAGCTTTATCTTTGCGGTTTGGTCAGCACCAACAACGGTCGTGAATTGACCAAGCTACCGATGCTCGGTGAAGTTCCGGTACTCGGCGCGCTCTACCGTTCCAAAGCTTTCAACAAAAACGAGAGCGAATTGGTTGTTGCCGTCAGACCTGAGATCATCTTGCCCGGAACTCCCGGTCAGCTCAAGTTGCCCGAAGAAATCGGCCGTGTTGAAGGTCCTCGTGACATGAACATGTTCCAAGTTGAACCGACTGTTGTTGACGAACGTCACTACACCACCGGTCGTGCGGAACGTCACCAGAAGACCTCTCCGACCTTGCCTGAAGGCGCTCCTGTTCCAGACAACGAATAAGAACGGGTCAAGTAATGATAAAGAGGGAGGCAATGCCTCCCTCTTTAGTTTTAGGACCGCTCCGAAGATTAATGGGAGCGGTCCTTTCCTTTTAGTTTTTAGTTGACTCAGCGACTTTAACTTAGCGACGCTTGCTTGCCTTCTTAGTTATGCGCGCTTCGTTGGCTTCCATGAAGTTCAAGACTTCGCGAGGATATTCGTCTGAGAGGCTGCGCATAATCTGTTTGATGGCTTCTTCGACAAATTGCTCGCGGTTATAGCGAGGTACATAGACATTGGCCAGTCCAGCCTTGTCCACAATCTTGAGCAGTTCTTTTTCAGAGAGACGAACCATTGTGGTCATAACAGTAGTGTAGGCAATGTCTCTCTTCACCTTGAGGGCGTCAAAGACATCTCTGACAGTTGTAGTAGGGTTTGCCAATTTCCAGACTAATTCCATGATTTCACACTCGAGGTCGCCTAGAAACTTTTGAAGACCGCTTTGATTGATGCGGAAAGATGCGTTTTCGTCTTGTAATCTCATCACTTAATTTCCTTACCACTACAGACCATCGTAACATATCCTGCGTAGCCTGATAGTACTATTTGCCGTTGTTTATATTTAAAGTGCATATACCGTATGCGTGCAGGCTTCCGTCCCTGGGCTCTTGCTCTGGCTTGGGTTTATTGGTTATTCTCTAAGGCGTTGTCTGAATTTATTGGAGGAACCTTGGCCCTTCCCAAAAGACCCGTTGTCTTTCTTGATCGAGACGGTACTCTCAATGTAGAGGCGGGCTATATTCGAGACTTGAGTAATTTGAACCTGATTGAGGGCGCCGGTGATGCGGTGCGGCTTATGAATGAAGCCGGCATAGCCTGCGTTTTGACTACCAATCAGACTGGCGCGGCTCGGGGCTATTATCTCGAGTCGCATATTTTGGACCTCAACCAACGCTTGGTCCAGCTTTTGGCCGGTCATGGTGCCAAACTAGATGCCGTCTATTATTGCCCCCATTTAAGTGCGCAGGAAGGCGGCACGGTTAGTCCTTACAATATCGAGTGTAATTGTCGTAAACCTGCACCAGGGTTAGTCGAGAAAGCCTTTCTTGAAAATGAAGAGCTTGATAGAAGCCGGGCTTTTGTCGTCGGCGATAAAGCTACCGATGTGGAGTTAGCTCATAACTGCGGGGCTAAAGGAATTCTGGTCGAGACCGGCTATGGTAAAGAGGTCTTGGCGGGCACTTATCAGTGGCAGGTTCAGCCCGATTTTCAAGCCGGCTCAATAGTAGAAGCGGCTCGTTGGATTATCGAACAACTAGGTTAGTGCTTGGTGCTGCTTTAGAAACTGAAGCGTGAACGCAACAAAAGGCTGACTTCGCTAAGTAAAGACGGCATGTCGAAGGGCTTGGGCAGGTAAAGGTCGGCGCCCGCCTCTAGGGCGAGTGACTGGTCAGGATGAGATGTCGCCATAACAATCCAGATTTTGGAAAGTTCTTCATCCGACTTTAGCTCGCGGCAGAGCTTCCAGCCGTCCAGTTTGCGCCCAGTCAGATTTGATTCAAGCAAAATCAGGTCTGGATGCGGCTCGTAGCGGGCCAATTCCAGGGCATCATCGGCCGAGCTGGTCACTTGTACTGTATAGCCTTCTAGGGCGAGGGTCTCTTGCAAGAGACAGGCCATGGCTCCATCTGGTTCCACAACCAAGATACGAGTCGTGCGCTCGCAAAATTCTTGTTCGTTTTGTTCAGACCCGGCATTACCGCTCTGGGCATCTTGACCCACCGGCAGCGGATAAGGGACTTCGTCGGCATTCTTTTCTGAGATCCAGCAGCTGCCTTGCTTTTGCTTGGCCAGATAGCGATAGTCTCTGGCCGTAGTGAGCACATCGACATATGATTGAAACTTGCGTGTGGTACTGCTGACGATACCGCAGGCGATGGAAATTAACGGAACTCTTCGGCGAATACCACCTCGCCCGGTCGAGATCAGGTAACCCCTTTCTATATCGCCCTTAGGATAGAAGCGGGAACTGATGCTGTCGAATTGTCTACAAATTAGTTCAGCTTTCTTTTCGGCTAATTCAGGTCTGGTCACCATCAAGAAATCATCGGCTTCGATATGACCAACAAATTCGTTGTCGTCGGCTATATCAGTGAGAATCGCTGCCAAGGCTTTGATCAGCTGATCACCTGCTAGGTCTCCATAGGTTTCGTTATAGACCCTGATTTTATTGAGGTCGATAGAAATAGCCGCCCAATGTCTATCGCTATAAAGACATTGTTCGAGCATCCTTCTTATCTGGTTTGGACCCGGCAATTGTGTCAGTTGGTGTGAAAATTCTTCCTGCCTGCGCCTGAGGTGGGCAAGAACCCTGATTGCCAGCTCGTTTTTGTCGATAGGATCACCAAGCACATCGTCGGCGCCATAGCGAAAGGCGTTGATTCTTTCGGTGACATCGGTAGATGGATGCAGCAAGACCAGCACCGGCCGTGGTGGCGCTAATGTGGCTCTCACCTGTTGGCAATAAAGTCGACCATCACCGCCTTCGCTGCCTTCCAGCTGGTTGGGCAAGATTATAATGTCTGGGTGTAGAAAGGAAAGCAGTTCGTTCGCCTCTTCGAAGGATGTGGCGGCATGAACTTTAGCACCGGTCTTTTCTAGAACTTGTGAAAACTCGGCAGCCTGTCTGGGCTGGTTGATAATCAAGATCACCGGTGTGGGCAAAAGCATATTAACCTCTGCCTCGGGCTGCTTGTTGTTCGGGGGTGGCTGCGGGTAGCTTGACTGTAAATGTGGTGGAACCAGGTACACTCTCTACAGTGATTTGTCCGCCTAAGGCAAGCACCAGAGAGCGGGTGATATAGAGTCCCAAGCCTGTGCCTTCTGTCTGTCTAACCAGTGGGTTATCTAGTCTGCCGAACTTTGAAAAGACTTGAGGGAGGTGCTCTTCCGGTATGCCTACACCTTGATCGCAGACGCTGAATTCGACCATCTCTGGTGTATCTTGTATGCCTTTGGCTGTGATCGTTACCGTGGTGCCGGCTTGCGAATACTTGATGGCATTGTCGATAAGATTGGTGAGAATTTGTTCGAGCCGGTCGGCATCGGCCCAGACTGGTGTCAGCCCTGGTGGTATCTGTAGTATCACGGTGTGCTTCTTGGCTTTATCAGCCAGGTTTTGCTGCACCCTTTCGATTGCTTCTTTTAAGTCTAGAGCTCTAATTGTTAGTTGCAGTTTCTTCGACTCCAGCCTTGATACGGCTAGTAGATCTTCCACCAGCCTGGTGAGCCTATCGGCCTGGTCTTTGATGATGCCGACATAGCGTCTCTGCTGCGAGCTGTCGAGGCGGTCGCCGGCCCTCAATATGGTGTCGGCAAAGCCTTTGATACTGGTGAGCGGCGTACGTAACTCGTGCGAAACCGTGCTGACGAATTCGGTTTGGGCTTGTTGCAAGGAATTGGCTTGAATAACATAAATGATGGTCAAATGACCATCTGGTTTTCCGCTCTTTTGATTGAAGAGAGGAAAGCGGGCTGCGGGCATGATCAGCTCGGAACCGGTGCGACTCAATATAGTGACGGCTTGGGTGTCGCCTGCCGACTCTGCCTCACTATTGTCAGCATTTATATTTTGACCGATTGTTTTCTCTTCGGCGTGTTCCCAATCTGCTACTACTAGATTAGCCAGACTTGTGCCGATAAGTTCTTCGACAGCGGCACCCACCAGTTTGGCAAAAGATGGATTAGTGGTGGTAATTGTGCCGGCGCAGTCTGTGACTATTACGGCGTCGGCCGAATAGAGCAGGAGCGTGCGGTAGATTTCTTCGGTTTGAAGAGACATCTTTATCTATTCTAAATAATGAGGGCTTTCAGTAAGTCGCGCGGACGCTGAATTAGCGCCCCTGTCGTAAAGTTAACACCAGTTAGTCGGTGCTCGGTGCATTACAACCTACTCTTAAGATTTAGTCCACTTAAGTTGTCATATCGAGCAAGAGCCTTAGCCTGGTCTCATCGGTCAGGTAAAGGAAGCCTATCAGGGCTTCAAAAGCCGTGGCTTGGCGCAGAGTGGCTTGTTCGACATTTCGTCTTATGCCGGCCTTGAGATTGCGGGCACGGCGGACGATATCGTTTTCTTCCTCTGTCAGGTGTGGCTTTAGTGCCAAAAGCAGTCTTGCTTGCTCTTTTGAATTAACCCTGCCCACAACTTTGTCGTGCAATTTGCGCACAGTGCTTTGTTCTAAAATTTGACGCTGTCTTTCATAGAGTTCAAAAACAGCGTCACCAAGATGGGCCAGACTTCTCAAGTCGAGCTCCTTCACCGCTCTCTGTCTTTCTTCTTGTGCCAAGTCGGGCATAAAACTGAGATCGAAGAGCATAATGACTTACTTCCGCGCTTCGGCTTCCAGCGCCTCTTGTAAGGGATTCCGGGCAATAGTGGCTTTCATCTTGCCTGAAAGGCTTTCAAGTAACGAGCTTACGGCAAACTTGGGCAGGGTACCAGCCATTCTTTTGAAGCGCCATGGTTCTTTGATAAGACGATAGAGCCACTCTAGGTGTAATTTCTGATAGGTTTCCGGCGCTCTTTGTACATAGCCGGTCCAGACGTCGAAAGAACCGCCGACACCAATCATGACTGTGTTGGGAAACTTAGGGCGATGCTTATGGATGAAATATTCCTGCCTTGGTACTCCAAGCGCGACCAGAAGCAAATCAGGACTCTCTGCTGCCAGTTCTTCCACAACTTTGGCTTCTTCCTCTTCTTTGAAGTAGCCATTGATTGCTGCTGTCAGCTTGATACCTGGATATTTCTCTTTCACAACTTTGATCAGGTTCTCCATCACTTCGGGTTTTCCACCCAGAAGTGCAACTTTCTTGCCTAATCTGTTTGCTGTTTCAAGTGTGTTTGCTGCCAGTTCGATACCCGGCAAACGGCTGACCTTTTCAAATTCTGCCCCGCGAGCGCGTAAGGCTAAAATTACTCCGGCGCCGTCTGGGACAACTAAATCGGCCTTCTCGATGATTTGGCCAAGTTCGTTATTGCTAAGCGACTGCATGGTCATTTCGGCATTGAGTGTGACAACATGCATGGGCTTATGGTTTTGCCAAAACTCGCCAATCAGATTGAGGGCATCTACCATAGAGACTATGTCGACCGGGTAGCCTAAGACATAGGCTCTGGCTACGCCGCGATTTTGCAGATTTTGTGCACTTAAGTTGTTCAATTTACTTGCCTCAATCGGAGAGAATTTTAGCCAGAAGCGCCTTGTTCTGACAAGCCGCCTGTCTCATCCTGAGCAGATGATTTGCTGATTTTGACTGATTTATATAATTCTGAAGGTCTATGGCGTAGTCACTTTCTTTTTCTGTCTGCAGAGGTAGCGAAAGAGCTTCGAATTCCTCAAGCACATGCGTTACTTTGGGGTCATAGGCTAAACCAGCCACCGGTACATTTTGAGAGAGCGCCATGATAAGAGAATGCAGCCTCATGCCTACTAGAAAATCAGCCTGGGCGATGAGAGCTAGCCACTGGCTTGGCTTTTCAATCAATGTGAAATCTAGTGGGAGGTCCTTGCCCCCAAGCTTGAGCCATTCATCGGTAAAAACCGCCAAAGGTTCTAGATCTTGATTTTTTTGCAAAGGCAGAGCCAGGAGTGTATAGTCGCCGCCAAATGTCTTGCTTAGACTTTTGGCGAGCAGGCGAATCTGTCCTTCCCCAAACTTCTCTAGTTTGCGCAAAGAGAGGGCTAAAATTTTTCCTTGCTGTGCTTTCAGTTTTTCGGTAATGCTGGGCGGCAAGGTGCTCGGCTCCATCAACCAAACCGGGTCGCCGGTTTCATGAGCCGGCAAGCGCCATTCTTGCAATAAGGCCAGCGATTTTGAGTCTCTTACTGCAATGAGCGCGGGCTGAGCCAAGGCTAGTCTGGTAATCAACTTTCCCAGTGCGGTCTTAAGGGGGCCCAGTCCCTGGGCGTAAATAAAAGTCGCTGCACCGCAGGCAGTGGCAAGCGAAATGAGTCCGCCGTAGTAGATGACAGACTTGACCGATTCGGTATCTTGGAAAAGTCCACCGCCTCCACTGACAAATAGTCGGGCTTGTCTAAGCTGGGCGGCTATCTCAGTCAGTCGCCAACGGTTTATGGCATCAACGCCATAACGGTTTTTCGTGGTTTCCGGGTCTTGCGAGAGTACGACAATATTTTGGGGATCTGAAAATTCTTTGAGTTCAGAGGTAAGAACTTCTAGTATTGCCTCGTCGCCAAGATTATCGAAGCCATAGTAGCCCGATACGACAATTTTATTGCGAGTGCCTGAAACCTTCATTTGCGTTATATTATCAGTTGCCCAGGCAATTTCGCCCAAGCAGAAGGCAAGTTTTTCAAAGTGGAATATATGCCATCTATATCGACTCTCTTCTCGGCGGTTGCAAAAGCGCCACAAAGTGAGGCGCTCAGTTTTCGCCCGGTGGGCATGGTCGAGCTTGTGCGGCTGTTGCAAGCATCTCAATTGGTGCTGCCCCATAACTCTCAGTTAGCAGCTGATTTATTGTATTTAGCAGACCAGACAAGAGGCGCTCGCGATCTTGCCTGCTTAGACATGTCGGCTTTTTTCGGGCAATGCGAGTACGTGGTTTCAGATCTTGTGGCTGAATTTCAAGCAGGTACAGCTTTGTCTTTTGTGCAAGAGCAACTGGCCGGGCAGATATTCCCTGTTTCAAGCGCCTATGCTTCGCTTTCCTTATTAGAGCTTTTCCGCTTGGGGGACGGTGGCGTTCTTGAAACCGGCTATGGTGCCCTGCGCTCCAATTTGCTTGGTCTGAGCTTTCTTGATGGCGATGGCAGGCTTGTCAAAGGCGGTGGGCGCGTGGTTAAGAATGTCACCGGCTATGATGTCACCAAGCTTTTTGTCGGCAATCACTTTTTTGGCTTGCCCCTCACTTATTTCTTGAGACTCTTTGCCAAGCCCCAAACCAGGCGGTTTTTCTTGCTGCATACGCGGTCAAAACAGCAGCAGGCAAAGACTTTGCTTGATTTTGCCGCAAAGGCTCTTTCTTCCGGCATTGCTTTTAGTGCTCTTGAGCTTGTTTCTCAAGACGAAAATTGCGCCTTGGCTATGTCATTTGATGGGCCTGGCAGCTATGTCGATGAACTAGGCGCTAAAGTCTTGACTCTTGCCCCGCCCGATTTGCCGGTGCAAGCAAGTGGGCTCAGTGAAGAAACTTTCTTTGCCGATTACGATAGTCCTTGGCTTGATCGCTTAGACCTATTTTGTTCTCTCAAATTGGCTGCCAAGTTTATCGAGGCTTTGGCAAGTTGTGCTCTCCCCTTTCGCTACAGACCGGCTCACGGTCGTCTCACTATTTCTCTCGCCGGCTTGCTTCGCAGCCACAGTGTCAAAGATGGGGCGCTCGACCTGTTTTCTTCTATAGATCAAATTCTTGGTGCTCTTTTTGCAGTCTTCAAAAAAGATAGACAAAATGAAAGAGAAGTCGGGTCCAGCATTTATAGTTTCGATAGATTTGTCTTTCAGTTGCGCCTCTCCGGACTGCTTGTTTTTTCCTCAGACCAAGGCGCAGATTCATATTATTTTGGTCGGCTGAAAGAGGCGCTTGATCCAAGAGCGCGTTTTGGTGTCTTCGATAGTATTTATCGAGGAAATCGAGGAATCAAGGAAATCTATGAGCAGTACTGAACACGATGGATTAATAGATCTCTCCAGTTTGAAAGTCTCGAAGGACCTGCTTTCCAGTTGCATTCATTGTGGACTTTGTCTGCCTGCCTGTCCTACCTATCTTGTCTCTGGCTTAGAGAGCCAGTCTCCGCGAGGGCGCATATTGGCTGTTGCTAAGAGCGCTGAAGCAGGAAGTTTGTCAGATCGGGCCGCCCAGCACTTATCTGCTTGTTTGGGTTGTCTGGGCTGCCAGACTGCTTGTCCTTCCGGGGTGCATTACGAAGAGATTTTGGAGAGTGTGCGACCGCAGCTGGCGGCGCGTCGAACACCGCTTCTTGCCGCCTTGATGCGTTTTGCCTTTGCCCAGGTCTTGCCTAATTATTGGTTGCTTAGATTGCTTGGTTATCTTTTGTATTTTGTGCAGATTTTGGGCTTAACCAAAGTCCCCTATCTAATCCGGTCGGTCTTTCCTCATCCCTTTATCGCCAAACTTTGTGATTTTGTCACTTTTACACCAGCAATGAGATTGCATCGCAGTCTGGCTTCAGAAATAGAGCGTAAGAATATTTCTAAGAATACTTCGGTAATTCAGTTTTTTCGCGGCTGTGTCATGGATGTTTTTTACAACCACGTCAATCTTGATGCTGTCAGAGTCTTAGCCGCAAGTCATAATTTGCAGTTGCCCAAGCAGACCTGTTGCGGTGCGCTTGCCCACCATGCCGGCGACTCGGACCTGGCAGTAAAACTTGCTATTGCCAATATAGAGTTCTTCGAAAAGACTAGCGGTGAAATAGTTGTCACTTCGGCCGGTTGCGGGGCAATGCTCAAGAGCTATGAACATTTATTGCAGGGGGCGGCAGTCGATAAGCACCTCGTTGAGCGGGCGCGATTGTTTGCCGGGCGAGTGCGTGATTTTTCAGAGGTCTATGCCGCAAGTCTAAATGACTGTGCCGGTAAAGACAGCCAGTCCTCTGCTCCTAGGAAAAAGGTGGCTTATCATGCTGCCTGTCACCTGGCCCATGCTCAAGGGGTGCGCTCTGAGCCCGAGGCGATTCTTGACTATCTAAGCAAGATCGGTCTGATTGAGCGGGTGGAACTGGAGAATAATGAGCATTGTTGCGGTAGCGCCGGCATTTACAACCTCATCAATACAGAAACTTCTTTGGCAGTGCTCGATGCCAAGATGGATTGTTTAGAAAAATGTGGCGCTGATGTGGTCGTGACGGCTAACCCTGGCTGCCTTTTGCAATTGGAAGCGGGCGTCAAGGCACGCAAGCAGAATGTCAAGGTGATGCACTTGGCTGAGGCTGCTGCTCTTAAGAACTGCCAGTCTTAAGCACTGCCACTGGGGTAAAGATTAGAAGCTCTCTATACTTGGACTGAAGCTTCGCCAAGCTTCTATAATTTGGCTCAGTGATAAATATCAGGGGGCCCTTTTGAAGACTGATTTACTGGTCAAGCATAGAAAACCTGAGCTGTTTGAAGGCGATCTGCCCGACGACAGACTGAGACATTACTTGACCAAGAAAGTTATAGCTATTGATACCGAAACCAGGGGCTTGATTCTGCGCCGTGATCGTCTATGCCTGGTGCAGATTTGCGACGATGAAGGCGTTGTCAGTTTTGTCAGATATAAAGACAAGAGCATGTTCGACCCGAGTTTGCCAAGCAATGTCAAAACCCTTTGTCATGCTGAAAATGTGATCAAACTATTTCATTATGCTCGTTTCGATGTTTCAGTTTTGAAGTATTACCTTGGTATTGACGTTAATCCTATTTTTTGTACCAAGATTGCTTCCAAATTGGTGCGTACTTATACAGACAAACATAGCCTGAAAGAGCTTACCCGCGAGCTTTTGGCTATCGAGCTAGATAAGTCTGACCAGACCAGCGACTGGGCACAGCCGCATCTTACCGAGTCGCAGTTGGAATATGCCGCCAATGATGTGCGTATGCTGCTGCCAATTTACAAGATTATTGTCGAGCTTCTCGAAAGAGAAGAGCGCACCGATGTGCATGCCAAACTCTGTCAGGCTTTGCCTACTATTTGTGAACTCGACAGGCTTGGCTACAGAGATATTTTTGAGCACTGAACCTAAAAACTAGAGGGAAATGATGGAAAAGCTTATCTACGAAAAATCAAGAGCCGGAAGAAGAGCCGAGATTTTGCCTGGCACCCAGGTACCGTCAAAGAAGCTCGGTGATTTGATTCCTGCCGCTTTCTTGCGTGATAAGCCGCCGGCCTTGCCCGAAGTGAGCGAACTGGAGGCCGTGCGTCACTTTGTTCGACTCTCACAGTTGAATCACTCTATCGATACTGGTTTTTACCCTCTGGGCTCTTGCACGATGAAGTACAACCCCAAGGTCAATGATGCCATGGCTGCTTTGGACGGCTTTAGAGAATTGCATCCCCATCAGCCTGTAGACCAGATACAAGGTGCCTTGGAACTGCTCTATAACTTGCAGGAAGCTATTGCCGCCGTTGTCGGATTGCCCCATGTTACCTTGCAGCCGGCTGCCGGTGCTCACGGTGAGATGACCGGTCTTTTGCTTATAAAGGCTTATTTTGAGGCTAAAGCCGATCATAAGCGCAAGAAAGTGATCGTGCCTGATACTGCCCATGGTACCAACCCGGCCACGGCTGCCTTACTCGGCTTTGAAGTGGTTGAGATCAAGAGCAACAGCAAAGGTCTCGTCGATATCGATTCGCTCAAGGCAGTGCTCGGCGACGATACCGCCGCCATTATGTTGACTAACCCCAACACCCTTGGTCTCTTCGAAGAAGAAATCATGGAAGTGCAGAAACTGGTACACGATGCCGGCGGCTTGCTCTACTATGACGGCGCCAACTTGAACGCCATCATGGGCATCGTCAGACCAGGCGATATGGGCTTTGATGTCTGTCACCTCAATCTGCACAAGACTTTCTCCACACCGCACGGCGGCGGTGGACCCGGTGGTTGTGCTGTAGCTTGTCGCGATATATTGCAGCCTTTCTTGCCCAAACCAACCGTTGAGAAAACCAAAGAAGGCGGCTTCACACTCAATTGGGATAGACCTCAGTCTATCGGGAAAGTAAAGGGTTTCTACGGCAACTTCGGTATTTTGGTCAGAGCTTATTCTTATCTGCTGGCCCATGGCGGCGACGGACTCTTCCAAGTTTCTAAAGATGCCATTTTGAACGCCAATTATCTCAAGAAGAAACTCTCCAATAATTTCGTGGTGGCACATCATCAGCCTTGTATGCACGAATTTGTTCTTTCTGGCGTTAAGCAGAAAGAGAGAGGTGTGCCTACTCTCAACATAGCTAAGCGCTTGCTCGACTATGGTGTGCATGCCCCGACCGTTTATTTCCCTCTGGTGGTGCCTGAAGCAATGATGATTGAGCCCACCGAGACTGAGTGCAAGGAAACTCTCGATCGCTTTGCCGAAATCATGGTCACCATAGATAAAGAGATTGACGAGAACAAAGAGCTAGTCCTCAGCGCTCCTCACAATACCCCGGTCGGTCGTCTTGATGAAGCCACCGCCGCTCGTAAGCCCAACTTGCGCTGGAAGCCTGAGAATTAGGTATTTGTTGGACCTGTCAAAACAAGACCCTTAAGTAGAGCTGCTAAAGCAGTCTTCTATGGCTTGGCGCAAAGTGCTCAGTTTTGCCGGCTTTAGAAGCAGTCGGTTTATGCCATATTGGCTGTAAGGTTTTTGATGATCAGATAAGCTCTCGGCGCTGATGGCCAAGATGGGAACACGTTTTCTCTCGTGAAAATCGACACTGGAAAGAGCCTCTTCTTTATCTGTTTCTTCTAGCTGTCTTATTTTTAAAGCTGCTTCAAAGCCGTCCATTATGGGCATTTGGCAGTCGACAATGATTAGGTCGTAGAGACCTTTCTGGAACTCTAAGATAAGTCGGTCGGCGCTATCTACTGCTTGTGAGCGGTAGCCCAAGGCCTTGAGCTGTAAGGAAAGCAGGGCTCGATCGGCTGGATTGTCTTCGGCAATCAGAATCAACTCACGCTTTTCTTCTGGTCTATGCTTGACGCTGAAAAGTTTCTCGTGGCTGTTTGCCTCAACAAATATGTCTGACACTTTCTCTTTGCTCTTCTCAGTCGTCTCTTTTCTGTCTTTTATCTTTACCGGGATGGAGAAGCTAAAGCATGAGCCTCTGCCCACTTTGCTTGTTAGTTCAATGCTGCCGCCCATACTTTCCACCAAACTGCGACAGATGGCCAGACCCAGACCGGTGCCTCCAAAATTACGAGCAATACTGGCGTCGGCTTGAAAAAATGGTTTGAAGATATCTTCCAGTTTTTCGGCGGCGATACCGCAGCCGGTATCAATCACCGAGAATCTCAAGATGGCACGCCTTTTGTCTTTGGCTTCCAGCTTAAGCTTTAGTGCAACTTCGCCGCTTTCAGTAAACTTGACGGCATTGCTCAAGAGATTGACCAGCACCTGTCTCAGTCTAGAGAGGTCGGCTTCCACAGTTAACGGTACTTCCTGATCTATTTCGGCTTTCAGGCTAAGATTTTTGCGTCTGGCTGCCGGGCTTAGTAATTCCAGCGATTCATTGACCAGATCTTTGGTCATAAATTCGATTGTTTCCTGTTCTAATTTGCCCGCCTCCAGCTTGGTAAAGTCAAGCACATTATTGAGCAAGTCCATGAGCATAGAAGCCGAATACTGCACAGTCTTGAGCAGGTTTTCCTGCTCTGCACTAAGCTTGGTCTGGCTGAGCAATTCGCTCATGCCGATGACAGCGTTCAAGGGGGTTCTGATTTCATGAGAGAGCATCGAGACGAATTGGCTCTTGAAAGTATCGGCTTGCAGAGCTTCATCTCTGCTGTTTCGCAGTTTTTGGTGCAGTTTGTTGAGATCTTTTTTGATCTTCAGTGCCGACCTTACCCTGGTGGTGAGCTCGGTTGGGTGAAAGGGCTTGAAGAGATAGTCATCGGCACCGGCTTGCCAACCTTTCAAGAGGGCATCGCGGTGAGTCAAGGCGGTCAGAAAAATAACTGGTATTGAGGACCATGCTTCGTTGCTTTTCACTTCCTGACAGAGCTTCAAACCGTCCATTTCGGGCATCATCACATCGGATAAAATCAGGTCAGGTTGTTGTTCTTCTTCTTCTAGAATACGCAAGGCTTCTTTGCCGTTTGACGCCAGCTTCACCTGGCAAAAGTCTTTAAGCAAATAGTGTATGTAATTGGCTAGTTCACTATTGTCTTCGGCAACTAAGACTGTGGTTTTGCTGTTTTGACTAAGATCAGAAGCTGATTGAACTCCCTTCTGATACTCCTTCATCGGATCAAAGCGGGGCAGGGGCTGACGTTTTGTCCGCCCTTCCGGTTCGTTGCCTTCACTCTTTTGGCATTCTTGGGCCTTTAGTTTGACCGAAAAGGTCGAGCCTCGTCCTTCTGCGCTTTCCACTCGCACATCACCCTGCATCAGTTCGGCAAATTCCTTGACCAAGGCCAGTCCCAAGCCGGTCCCTTCAAAACGCCTAGCCGATGAGCCTTCTAGCTGTCTGAAGCGCACAAAAAGATTGGGCAACTCGCTTGTCTTGATACCAACACCGGTATCGCTAACCAAGATTTCCACCATATCATCAGGCAAGCGTCTTAGCTCAATTGAAACAGAACCTTTCGGTGTAAATTTGACTGCGTTAGAAAGTAAGTTGAAAAGTATACGTTCGGTTAGATAACGGTCAATTTCAACCCAAAGTGGTTGCTCAGGCAAGGCAAGAGTCAGCTTTAGATCGCGCTTTGCCAAGAGAGGCTTGAAGTCGCTCGCCAATGTTTGCACTAGTTTGACCAGGTCGACTGCTTCTCTATTGACGTTCACCTTGCCCGCTTCCAGTTTTGAGAAGTCGAGCAGACCATTCACCATGGATAGCAGGCGATTGCAGTTATTGTGCATGAGCTCTAGAAAGGGCTTTTGCTCTTTGCTTATTTCGCCTGCCAGCAAGGTTTCCAGCGGCGCCAAGGTCAAGGTAAGCGGTGTTCTCAATTCATGCGAGACATTGGCGAGAAATTCAGACTTTAGTTTTTCCGACTCTTTCAACCTGGCATTGGCTTCTGCCAAGGCTTCGGCTCTCAATTCCAGCTCCTTTTCGGCTTCCAGTCTATCGGTGATATCTCTGCCTTCCGGGATCAAGAAAATGACTTCGCCCTCGTCATTGAAAATTGGTTTCATCGAAAAGTCCAGCATGACTGAACTTTCATCGACGCCAATGTTTTCTACTGTGGCTCTAACTAATTCGCCTTTCCTGGCTCTGGCAATGGCATCTTTTAGTTGGTCTTTTGCCTCCGGCGAGCGAGACCACCATTTCAATTCCCAGAAGGGTTTTCCAATTGCCTCATCCCAGGTCAATCCGGCAAACTTTAGGGCAGTCTGGTTACATTCCAATAGAATGCCGTCTGGTGAAACAAGCCCGGTGAACTGAAAAGTCTGGTCAAAGATAGCTGAAAACTTTTGCTTAAGGTCCTTTAGTTCCTGTCTGAGCCTTTCGTATTCAAAGTCTTCTTTTTTCTCTGAAACAAACAAGACTTTGCGGCTTATACCTTCGACCTTTATTGTCTCCACCTTGATCTCTAGATTGATCTCTAGATTATTTCTTGCTTCTTCTAATAGTTTTTTGAAGTCCACATCTATTGAGAGCAGTTCTTGGCCTTCGCTCCATTCGATGCCGCTCTCGTCGCTCTTGAGCAGCAAACACTGTTTAGCCCCATGTTTAAGGGCTAGGGCAAATATCTGGGCCTTAAGGGCCTCTAAATGCAATTTATCCATACGAAAATGCCGAGCAAATGGCTTGGAATAAACTAGTCGGCGTCTACTTCCAATTCCAGTCTGATATAGGTTTCCCGCTCTTTTAGTCGAGCTAGTTCCCTTTTGGTGCCTTTTATCGGGCTGAGGCAAACTAAGGCCGTCAGATTGATAAACATAAGAGGCGTCGTCGCCACCATGATCTTGGCTACTTCGTCTCCGTTAAATTCAAAATAGCACTTCAAGGCAATGTACAAGCCGATTAAATTGCTAATCAGAAAGATAATCCAGTGCATTAAAAGAAAGGCTTTCTGCTTCGCTTTAGAAAGCTGCAGCGCCGCTAATTCTTCTTTCAATTCAACAGGGATGCGTCTTTTCCTGCGCTTGGCGAAGTCGGGTGTAGTGTAGACCGCCCGAGCCGCTTCTTGTGCTGGGTTTTCGTTCAAGCTCGCTTGCAAGATCGGTTGACCTGGGGCGATGAGGCTGGCTTGTTTTGCCTCTTCCACACGGCTGCCCACCATCATTAGTTCTTGGCTAAGACTCAGATGTCTTATCTGACTAAGCTGACTCATCTGATTACTTTGACTGAGCGGGCTAAGCTGCACCGACTGTAATTCAGGGTAATAGACCATTTTAGGCTGTTCAGAACCGCAATTGCCGCAGAACTTAGCCCTGGCTTCCAGAGAACGACGACATTTTATGCAGGCTTTTTCCTCTGCATAGTTTTTGTCTACGACAGTCGTATCTCTAGACACTTGCTTTCAGCCACATAAAAGATAGACCCTCTTTACATTGATATTTTGCATGCCTAGAGGCTTTTGTGGGCCTTTACTAGAAACATTTAAAGGGACAAATAGCTGGATAGCTAAAGGGCAAGGCAAATCTTCTCGGCTATCTAAGGCTACCGGTCAGGGATGCCGCGGTTTTGAGCAGCTTGATGGCTGCCTGACGGTTGAATTTTCCGTCGTTGAAGACTTCTTTGAAAATAGCTTGACTGAGGACCTGATTGTTTTTCAGTACCAGACGATGGGCAAAGGGCATGGCTGCGTCGACAAAGTTGAATTTGGGATTGATTGTCAGAGCGATGCCTTCCAATGTGAGCAGGGCGCGCATCACATAGGTAAATTCGGAGGGAAGACGGAAGGGATACTCAAAGCAGACTTCGGAGAAATCAAAGAGCATTTTACGGAAGCGCACTCGGGTGAGACCATCGGCAAAGCGAGAATCGATAATAGGGGTGAGGTCGCGGCAGAGGGCGTCGCGGTCAGCTTCCGGTTTGAGGAAGCCCATACCGACAAAATCGTCCACCAAAAGTCTGTACTCTCTTTGCACAGTATGCAGGAAGGCGTTTACCAGGTGCTGTTTCAGCTCGGGCGAAAGTCTGCCAACCATGCCGAAATCAAAGATGCCGACTCTGCCGTCGGCCATGACGCGCATATTGCCTGGGTGTGGGTCGGCATGAAAGAAGCCTTCTTCCAAGAGCTGTCTTAAGTAGAAGTTAGCTCCGGTGCGGGTTATTTCTTCCGGGTCGAGACCCATGGCCTTAATACCTTCCACATCGGTGATTCTGATGCCGGAGACATATTCGATGGTGAGAACGCGTCTTCCGGTCAGTTTCCAGATAATTCTGGGAATGTAGATGCGATCGAAATTGCGATAGTTACTTCTGAAAGTGTCGGCATTGCGACCTTCCCTGATATAGTCCACTTCTTCCATGATGGTGCGGGCGAATTCTTCTACCACGCCCGGCCAATCTGTATGTCTGCAAAGGCTGGGGTATTTCATCACTTCATCGGCAATTGCCGAAAGTATTTGAATATCGAGCACAATTACTTTAGAGAGGTCGGGTCTCTGCACTTTCACTACCACTTCGCGGCCATCATGCAAGGTGGCTCGGTAAGCTTGTGAGAGACTGGCAGCTGCCAGTGCTTCTTTTTCGAAAGTCTTGTAAAGAGTCTCGGGTTTGCCACCCAGTTCTCTTTCAATTACAGCTTGAGCAATCTCGTAGGGAAAGGCGTCGACATTTTCTTGCAACTGAGCCAGTTCGAGCATGGCCGGCAAGGGCAAAAGGTCGGCACGGGTTGATAGAGTCTGCCCGATCTTGATGAAAGTAGGTCCCAGGTCGTGCAGTCTTCTGGTCAGCCAGCGTCCCAAAAGTCTATATTCTTCGTAGTCTTGGCTAGATAAGGCTTCTTCTTCGCGGTCCACAGCCTCGCCTACTGAGCTGCGCGCCTTTTCAAATTCTTCGGCATGGTAGCGGGAGAAGCCCCGGGTGGACCAGATTATCGTCCAGACTATGGGAATGACGCGCAGGGTGGCTTGCATACCCTGCAACTTGTAAATTCGAGTCATCACCTTGAGGGTGGAAGCAAACAATCTCCAGGGGGTAACGTCCCTGAATGATTCCCTGATCGGATTGAAGTCTAATGTTTCTTCCAACTGCCATTCTCAAGATCTAACTACTTAAGTGTATAGACTAATTCTATGTTGTCACGAGGAAAAAGCATAAATTTAACATCTATGTACAGACTCTAATTCAGATAAGTGACCTAAAGTCTCTTATTAGTGTCTCTTATTCAGGGTTTCCATCTGCAGCGAGATGATCTCTTTGATGCCTTTATTGGCCAGGGTCATCAAGTCAGCCAATTTGGTCGGGTCATAGGGCTTTGCTTCCGAGGTCATCTGCAGCTCTAGAATCTTGCCCGATTCGGTGAGCACTATGTTCGAATCCATTTCGGCTTGTGAGTCTTCCGAATAATTGGGATCGATGAGCAGTTGACCATTTATCTGCACGATTGAAACAGCAGCCATGTGCTCGGTAATGGGCAGATCGTCGAAAACGCCGCTCTTTCTAAGCTTAGAGAGGGCATCATAAAGGGCGATAAAACCGCCGCAGATACTGGCTACACGGGTGCCGGCATCGGCCTGCAGAACGTCACAGTCGATGGTGATGGTTCTTTCGCCCATGGCGCGCCGGTCAACCACTGCTCTCAAGCAGCGACCAATCAGTCTTTGAATCTCTGAGGTGCGACCGCTCGGTTGCCCTCTGGTCACTTCCCTAGGGGAGCGAACCAGGGTCGAGCCAGGCAGCATCGAATACTCAGCCGTAACCCAACCCTCACCTTTACCGATGAGGAAGGCCGGCACACGCTCTTCGATTTTCGCCGTTGTGAAGACTTTGGTATCGCCAAACTCTACAAGGACCGAACCGTCTGCGTTTTTAGTGTAATTGCGCGTAAACCGAACCGGCCGAAGCTGGTCCCATTGTCTGTTATCGCGCCGCTTATACATCAATATCTCGCTTTCTAGGTGAAGCAAGCGACCCGTATAGTATATCTTATGTCTAGCCTTGTCGGCCAAAGCGAAGCCTATTTACCATGGCCGTTCCGGTAACCATAAGCTGCTTTCCAGGCACTACCTTGAGATCGGTGAAGCTGAAATGAATGTCATCCGATTTTTGACCAAGGTTGGAGAGATTGTTTATCTTCTCAACCAGCATTTGCGAAAGCTGGGGTGAAATTTCTTGCCCGGCTGTCATTAGTTTTGTATCGCCTACCTGAACCCAACCGTTTTCAAGAAATAGACGACTTTCCACCTCGGCATTGAGGGGAATGGCAAGTTGGGACAAACCTAGTTTGCCCACTGCCTGGATATTGATTTTGTTCGCTTTTAGAAGCGAGATATTGGCCGTTTCCATTGTCAAGCCAAATTGTCCAGCTTGTCCCGGTTGACCCGGTTGTCCATTTTGGTTTGGCGCCCCTTGGGCTAGACCTAATAGCTTGCTTAAAATAGAGCCCGGTTGACCGGCTGTTACCGAAAGGCGATTGAGTGTAGTTGGTGCTTTGAGAAACTTATTTAGACTCTCTTGTGAAATTAGGGCAGTGACTTGCGCCTCAGCCGGGCTGCGAAACTGCAGCATCTTTTGATTGAGCAGAAGACCGCTGTCGAAACTGAGAGTGCCTTGGGTGCTGAGGGTCAATTTATCGACTATGAAGTCTCTTAGATGGGCACCCTTTAGTTCGAGATCAAGACTTTTCAATTCGCCCTGAGCAAAATCCATGTCTCTGGCTATCAAATGCAAGTTATCTGTGGAACCGGATAGAAATTGACCGTCATCCATCGAAATCTCAAGCTTGCCGAAGCGTCCTGAATTGACATCGACAAAAGAAAGCGGCGGTGCCGCTAGGGCTTGATTGGTTGGTTGGCTATTATTGAGATTAAAAACCGGTTGGGCACTGACCTCAGTGCCCACGGTCAGTGCCAGCAAAAGACCAGCCAAATTTGTATAGAAAGGGAACTTGTTCATTTTTGTTGCAGTCACCAGTATCGTCTTTAGATTATTGAAGTCGCTAAATTATAGAAGAGGACCAGCTTGAGATTGTTCCGCCCGGGCGCTTACTTATTTTTTGCATAAAAAAAAGACCCCTGTAAGGGGGTCTTTCCATTTCTGATTCTCTAAAGAGAATTAGTGCGATTCGCCGGTGGAAGCAGCCGGAGCAGCAGCATCGGTGGAAGCAGCCGGAGCGGCGGCATCGGTGGAAGCAGCAGGAGCAGCAGCATCGGTGGAAGCAGCCGGAGCGGCAGCATCGGTGGAAGCAGCCGGAGCGGCAGCATCGGTGGAAGCACCTGTGGTAGCGCCAGTGGTGCTGGACTCGCTTCCGCCGCTGCAAGCAGCAAGGGAGGCCACGAGAGCGAGGCTAGCGCCAGCAAGGGCCAGGTTTCTCAAAGTAATCATTGACTATTCGTCTCCTTTTAGTCCTGATGAGTTTGTTTCCGCCAGAGATTTCATTTGTCAGTGACAGAACTCTCAGAGTGTCATTTGGAGGCAAAGTTTAGTAAGTTTTGCCCACCTGAAATCGCTCGAATTATACAGGTAATCCAGACTAAGTAAAACTACTTGAAAAGTCTTTCTTTAATTATCTGTCATTCTAGATGCGAACTATATTTAGAGTCTAGGCGCTGAATATGTTTTGGTGGGGAAATGAGATCGCTTGCTCTGAAAACATCCCGTTACCTTATTTTGCAAAACTTAATTGCTCTCTCAAGCCTGAGCGATTAATGAAGTGCCTGACATTTCTTTTGGCTTTTCAATGCCGAGCACCGAGAGAATAGTAGGCGCTACATCGGCAATGGTGCCGTCCTTGAGGCGATTGCTGCAACCAGTGCTTGTATTATCAGCAATTTTGAGAGGGTCGTTGTCGCCCTTCTGGAAGCTTGCCACTATAAATGGTACCGGATTAGTGGTGTGGGCTGTGTGCGGTTCACCGGTCTGATAATCGATTAATTGCTCGATATTGCCATGATCGGCTGTGACCATAAGCGTGCCGTTTGCTTCTTGTACTGCCGCCAAGAGCTGCCCGAAAGCCGCATCGACTGATTTGACTGCTTCCACCGCCGCTTCCATCATGCCTGTATGACCGACCATATCAGGATTGGCAAAGTTCAAAACTATAAATGGATGCTTGCCCGATTTGATGGCTTGGCAGGCTAAGTCGCAAACTTTAGGGGTTTGCATGGAAGGGGCGAGGTCATAGGTGGCAACTTTTAAGGAGGGAATAAGCTCTCTGGTTTCTCCTTCTACTGCCTTTTCTTTGCCGCCATTGAAAAAATAAGTAACGTGGGCGTACTTCTCGGTTTCAGCGGTATGCAGCTGACCAATATGGTGGCAACTCAAGATTTCAGGCAGGGTATTGTGCAATTCTTGTGAGGGCAAGACTTCAGGATTAAAGGCTACGGGCAGAGCCAACGACGAGTCGTACTCAGTCATACAGGCATAGTAGATCTTGGGCACAACATTGCGGACAAAGCCATCAAAATGAGGCTGGGTCAAGACTCGACTGATCTGTCTCACCCGGTCGGGGCGAAAATTGAAGCAAATAACACTGTCGCCGTCTTTGATACGAATATCGTTGACGATGACTGGTTTGACAAATTCATCGCCGGTATCTTTGGCATATGAAGCTTCCACTGCTTCTTTTGCCGACTCTGCTTTCTCGCCTATGCCTTCTGTGAGAGCGCGATAATAAAGTTCGGTTCTTTCCCAGCGCTGGTCTCGATCCATGGCATAGTATCGCCCGCAGACGACACCTATCTTGCCCATGCCAAGGTTAGAGAGTTTTCTTTCAAGCTCGCGCATAAAGCCAAGAGCAGAGCGCGGCGGCGTGTCTCGGCCGTCTAAGATTGGATGAATGACAAAATTGCTAATTTGATTTCGCTTAGCCAGTTCAATCAAACCGTCTAGATGGTCAGGGCTGGAGTGCACACAGCCGTCTGAAACCAAACCTAATATATGTAAGTTGCCGCCGCTTCTCTTGACGTTTTCCACTGCCTCCACCAGGGTGGGGTTCTTGAAGAAGGTGCCGTCAGCCATGGTGTTGGAAATGAGGGTGAGTTTCTGAATCACTACCCGGCCCGAACCTAAGGTGAGGTGTCCTACCTCGGAATTGCCCATCAGACCTTTGGGCAGACCGACGAACTCTCCAGATGCTTGTAGTTTGGAAAAGTGATAACGAGACTTCAAAAGGTCGTAATTGGGAGTTTTGCAAGCTAATATTGCATTTCCCCTGGTTTCAGTTGTAATACCCCAGCCGTCGAGAATCGCCAGTACCAGTGGTCCCATAATGTTCCCCGTATCTTGAATTGTTTTAAAAGAAGTCAGTAAGTTCGCTTCACAGTAGTAATATTTTAATGCATCGGGCCAGACCCGGGGATCAAATGAAACTAACCTCGCGCTCAAGAAATTTGCCTGAATTCGGGCTCTGCCTCCACCGGTGGTGCGATGTCTCCTGACGAACAAGCCGCCGACACAGCTACAGCTCTGAACAGTGCCGGCAACAACAATAACTGGATAGCCGAAGTCTCGCATGAGTTGCGGCTGCCGCTCGCTAATATCAAGCTTTTGGTGGAGACCCTGTTGTCGGGCGCCCTCGATGAGCCGGTCACAGCTCGTCGCATGCTGGTGCGTGCTGATGAAGAAGTGACTCGTTTGCAGAACCTAGTCTCAGACTTGCTTTCGCACGAAAAGTTAAGTAGAGCCAGGGGGGAAGGTTCTTTCAGCCTGGTTTCTTTTGCCGACATTGATGCAGAAAGGGCTGTAAAAGCGGCGGTTGAAACCACCGAAAGTCTCGCCCTTTCTAAGGGGGTAAAAGTAGCTTGCGAAGTTTGTAAAGGCACTACTTTTTTGGCTGATGCCGATCAGTTGCATCAAGTCTTGGTTAATTTGCTTGAGAATGCCATTAAGTTTACCGATGAGGGTGGATTGGTCACTGTCAGAGTTCGACCCTTCATGTTGGAAGTCGAGGATACCGGCATTGGTATTGCCGAATCTGAGATTCCCAAGATTTTTCAGCGTTTCTATAGAGTCGATCGCAGCAAAACCAGAGGTTCGACAGGGCTTGGTCTATCGATTGTCAAACACATTGTCGATTTGCACGGTGCTAAAATCAATGTCTATTCCCAAGAAGGGCGAGGATCTCGTTTCAGTATAGAGTTTCCGGGCTCTTCCAATTTTGTGGATACTAAGTAAATGACGGTAAAAACGCGCATCATGGTTGTCGATGACGATGAAACAATCGTTGATACGCTCACCTTTAACTTTAGGCGAGCCGGTTTTGAGGTGATTTCATTTAATCGGGCATTGGCGGCTGTGTCTGGCTTTACCGAGGCTAATCCTGACCTGGTTATGCTCGACTGGATGATGCCCGATATGAAAGGTCCCGACCTTTGCGCCATTCTGCGCGAGCAAGCACCGGAACTGCCAATCTTGATGCTCACCGGGCGCTCGGCTCCCACTGATATTGCGCATGGTTTGTCTTCGGGCGCCGATGACTATCTAGTCAAGCCTTTTTCTATGGTTGAGCTTATGGCTCGCATCGAAGCCCTTTTGCGCCGTAGCGGCAAGAAGAAGCGCAGTGGTGCGCGCCTTAGCGTCGGCGCCCTCTCTTTGGATGAAGACGCCCGCAAGGTCGTCTTTAGCGGGCGCAATATCGATCTTTCACCCAGAGAATTTGCTTTGCTGAAAGTGCTTATGCAAAATGCCGGCAAAGTGCTTACCACCGATGTCTTGCTCGATAAAGTTTGGGGCACTGATTTTGACGGTGACGTCAAAACAGTGGCGGTGCATATTCGTTGGCTGCGGCAGAAACTAGAAGAGGACCCGAAAGAGCCGAAGCTTTTGGAGACCGTTCATAGGTCTGGTTATAGACTAAATCAACTGGGAGAAGACAAGTGAGTGAGTCAATCACCCTAATCAAAGAAGAAGTTCTTACCCTCGGTCGCTTAGTCGAGACTACGGTTTATGAGGTGACTAGACTTTTGAAAGGCGACAAGCGCGCCGACCTCAGTTTGGTAGAAAGACAAGAAGCGGAGATCAACGCCCTTTGTCTTGAGATCGAAGAAAAATGCGTCGATCTCTTGGTTGAGCGCGATACTGCCAATGGTGCTAGAGAGATTCGGGCGCTTGTTTCGATTCCCCTTATTGCCGCAAAACTTGAGCGCTTGGCCGATCATGCCAATCGTGTGGCACGCTTTGCCAATTGGGCAATCGAAGACCAAATAGAAATTCCGGAAGAATTGCCGCGCATGGCTGCCAGCGTCTATCACATGGTGCAGGAACTATTGCTTTGTTTTCTTACCGACTCGCCGTCTAAGGCGAAAGAGATTTTAGCCTCTGACAGCAATGTGGATTATTTGCATGACTTGCTTTCCAAGCGACTGCTCAGCGATTTGGGTGAACAAGATAGTGCCGGCGCTCAGATGAAGGCGCAATTTCTATTTTGCGGGCGTTTTCTTGAACGCATGGGTGATGCCTGTACATCAATTGCCAAGCGAGTCTATTTTCTTTCCACCGGCGAAAGAATCGGCAAGGGCGGCCACTGATGCCTGTAATTGTGCTGGCTGGAGAAGAAGACTTCCTGCTCTATCGTCGTCTCGATGAGCTGAAGGCAAAGTATTTGGACCCGGCTTTTGCAAGCTTCAACTATCAGCGTCTAGACAATGTTTCTACAAATGATGCTGTTGACCTGGCGGCTTCCATACCTTTCGGCATGGGCAATAAAGTGATTATCATCGATCGCTGTGATTGGTTCTCGAAAAAGCGAGGTACCGAAAAGAGCAAAGCCAAACCACAAAAGAGCGCTGCCTCTAAGGGCGGCGCCTCAAAAGAAGTAGCGGAAGAAACCTTGGCTGACGCCATTGCCTCTGTGCACGAGAATACTTATTTGATTTTTGTTTCGACCAGCAATTTTGATTCAAGTCTCAGACTTTCAAAACTCTTTGAGAAGCACGCCAAAATCGAAAAGTTTGAAAAGGTGAAATATTGGCCAGGCAGTGAGCCTTCAGCGGCTCTCAAAAACTTTATGCAAACCGAAACCCATGCCCTCGGTTGCACTATCGATGATGATGCTGCTTTCTATTTGATTGATGGTCTAGAGGCTAATCTCAGGCACATTCATAGCGAATTGGCTAAAGCTGCTACATATATATTGCCCAAAACACATATCACTCTAGATGTGGTAAAGACTCTCAGTCCCCACAATTCTCAGATCTTCACCGTAGCTGAAAATTGGCTCTTAGGCAAAAGAAGAGAGACCTTGAACGGGCTGAAAGAGGTCTTGACTAAGCAGAACGCTATGCAGGTAATGGCTGCCTTGCAGACCATGCTCAGTAAATGGGTGAGCTTCAAGACCCATGCCGAAATGGAGAACGAGAAATTGCCGTACAAACCCGGCATTCAAAGACGAGAGATATCAGCCAACGAACTTGCCAAGCGTTTGAGCGGTCCGCTCAAAGTTCATCCCTTTGCGCTTGAGAAGGACCTGAAGAAGCTCTCTCATGTGTCCCTATCTTTTTTAGTTAGCAAGAAGCAAGAATTGACCAGAATGGAGCATCTGGTGAAGACTGGACAAATGCCTGAGAATCAGGCTCTCGAATTATTCTTTTTCAATTGAAGGAGGCCCTGTGAGCGAAGGATCCAATTTCGTACTCGATGAGATGAATGTGAAGGACACTTGGCGTGTCTTTCGCATGATGGCTGAAATGGTGGAAGGTTTTGACGAACTTTCGCGCATAGGTCCGGCTGTATCTATATTTGGAACGGCTCGTTGTAAGCCGTCAGATCCGGTTTATGTATTGGCTGAGACAATAGCCCGCAAACTTTCACAAAAAGGCTTTGCTGTTATGACCGGCGGCGGACCCGGTGTGATGGAAGCGGGAAACAAAGGGGCAATTGCCGGCGGTGGAACTTCGGTCGGTTTGAATATCATTTTGCCTCGAGAAACCGGTCCAAACCCGTATCAAACTAAATCTCTAGATTTTCGTTATTTCTTTCTGCGCAAGTTGATGTTTGTCAAGTATGCGATTGCCTTTGTCATCTTGCCTGGCGGCTTTGGCAGTCTTGATGAATTATTTGAAACAGTTACCTTGATTCAAACGAAGAAGATCAAAAAGTTTCCTATGTTCCTCGTAGATTCCAAGTTCTGGAATCCTATGATGGACTGGCTTAGAAACGAGGTCGTAGTGCGTGGTTATTTAGAGCCGTCTGAGCTTGAACTGCTCACAGTTATTGACGACCCTGATGAACTTGTCGATCAAATTGTCTGGTGCGAGAACGAAAAATGTTATCTCAATCCGGACGGGCTCAAGGGTCGCAATAAAAATCAGGAAACTTGAAGAAGCGCTAATCTAAACTGATTAAGGAATCTTGTAAAAAAACGATACCTGTCTTTACAGAGCCTACAATTTAAAGCTGACCGATAAGTATTAGTCAGCTTTGATTGCCGTTCTTTAGGAGACAGGGCCTTGAAGATTGCCGTATGTGTGAAAGCCGTGCCGGACACGGAAGCCAAAATAGCGATTGCTGATGGCAAAAAGAATATCGACTTTGCCGGTGTTCGTTTTGTTACCAGCCCCTATGACGAGTTTGCCATTGAAGAAGCTCTTAAACTGAAAGAGAAACTGGGCGGTGATACCACCGTTATTTCGATGGGTGGGGCCGAATGTACCGATGTTCTCAGGGACAGTCTGGCTAGAGGCATCGACAATGCCGTTCATCTTAATGATGCTGATTTCGCCGGTCTGGATACTTTGTCTACAGCCAAGGTTTTGGCAAGCGCCATCAAAGATGGTGGCTATGAAATAGTCTTCATGGGACAGCAGGGTGTAGGCGGCGATAACAGCCAAGTACCTTCCATGCTGGCCGAATTACTTGGTTTTGCCCAAGCCACTATGGCAGTCAAGTTTGAATGTGACGGCACTACTTTTAAGGCAGAAAGAGAAATAGAAGGAGCCCATGAGTTCATCGAAGGTTCCTTGCCTGCTGTGATCAGCGCTCAGAAAGGGCTGAACGAGCCTCGCTATCCTGGAATCAAAGGTGTGATGGCTGCTCGCCGCAAAGAGATAGCCGTCAAAGATGCTGCCGCCCTTGGTGTCAAAGGTCAGGTCGGTGGTGCCAATCTCAAGGCGACTATCAAAGAGATGGCCTTGCCGCCTGAGCGTCCTCAGGGTCGCAAAATTGAAGGCGACAGCGATGCTCAAGTGAGCGAGTTGGTGAAACTGTTGCGCTCAGAAGCGCATGTGCTTTAAGCCCCTATTTTTTTGGAGATAACAAATGTCGCAAGGAATTTTGGTATTTGTAGAGCAGAGGGGCGGACAGGTGCGCAAAGCCTCTCTAGAAGCTCTTTCTGAAGCCCATCGTCGGGCTGCCGCCGTTGGCGGTGATGTCAGTGCCGTACTAATCGGCTCGGGCGTCAAAGGTCTGGCTGCCCAACTTGGCAAGTTTGGAGCCAAGAAAGTATTGGTGGTCGATAATGCTGCTCTTGAAAATTACAGCACTGAGACCTTTACTCAAGCGCTCACCGAAGCAGTGAAAAAAGTCTCGCCCAAGTATGTCTTTGCCGCCTGCACATCGATGGCTAAAGACTTCATTCCTAGGGCAGCTGCTCGCCTTGATGCTGCCTGCGTTTCCGACGCCATGGACTTTGTGACCGAAGGCGCTAATCTTTGCCCTGTTCGTCCAATGTATTCCGGCAAGACTTTCGGAACCTATAGTCTGAGCGGAGACCTTTCTTTCATTACCTTGCGTCCAAACGTCTTTGCTTTGAGCGAAGCAGGCGGCGATGCGGCTGTGGAAGATTTGAGCCTTGAGATAAGCGCGCCCAAAGCCAAAGTTGTGGCTGTGCATGCAGCTGAAGGCAATAAAGTAGAACTATCGGAAGCGGCAATAGTAGTATCTGGTGGTAGAGGCATCAAAGGACCGGAGAATTGGCCGGTCTTGCAGGGACTCTGCGATGCCCTTGGTGCCGCCCTTGGTGCCTCCCGCGCCGTAGTAGACGCCGGCTGGATCGATCACCAGTTCCAGGTTGGGCAGACAGGCAAAACTGTCAGCCCTCAGCTCTATATCGCCTGCGGAATTTCAGGAGCGATTCAGCATCTTGCTGGTATGTCTTCTTCCAAGGTGATAGTAGCAATTAACAAAGATCCGGAAGCCCCAATTTTCAAGCATGCTACCTACGGTATCGTGGGCGATGTGCTGGAAGTAGTGCCGAAGTTGACCGATGCTGTGCGCAAGTTGCACGAGCATAACTAAGATCGCCAATTTAGCGACTTGAGAAAGAAAGGGAGAGGTCCGCCTCTCCCTTTCTTTGTTGTACACTGAGGCTGCTTTATGCAGAGACAACCATAGCGTGACAGAGTTGGCAGATAGCTATTCTCGTTCTTATCGAATCGGGGCCTTGGTTGGCGGCGATTATCATCTTTTGAAAGAGTTGGGACGCGGTGGTATGGGGGCGGTCTTTTTAGCCCAACATCGGCTAATCGATAAACCTGTGGCGCTCAAGATTCTTTTCCCCGACCTAGTCAATGCTTCCACCTGGAAGCGTTTTGAGAGTGAAGCCAGGATCTTGGCTCGCTTGCAGCATCCCGGCATAGTGAGCGTCTTGAATATGGGTGTTGATGCTGGCCGATGTCCTTTCTATGTCATGGAGCTTTTGGAAGGACTCTCGCTGTCTCAGTTAATCAAAGAGAGAGGGCAACTGAGTCTGAGGCAAGCTGTTCAGGTTTTTGTGCAAATAGCTGAAGCGATGCACTTTGCCCATGAGAAAGGTGTCATTCATAGAGATCTTAAGCCTTCAAATATTATGCTCATCAATTGGACGGAGAAAGAGACCGCTAAAGGTCATGACCAAGAGAGAAGGCGCGACGCATCTGCTACCTCGGTAAAGATTGTTGATTTTGGCATCGCCAAGTCGATAGATACTAAAGGTCAGCTTGGTCTTGGCTTGCTTAGCCCGGCCGAGAATCAGAAACTGCAGAGTCTCACCCAAACAGGCGAGATTTTTGGCACGCCGTTTTATCTCAGTCCAGAACAGTCTTTGGGTCGTCCAGTGAGCAGACAGACTGATATTTATGCCCTTGGTTGCACGTTTTTTGAAGCCTTGACCGGTGAACCTCCATTTCGCGGTGCCAATGCTTTTGAGACCATGGGTATGCATCTGGCCGCTCCGGTGCCGGCGCTCTCGCAATATGTTTATGGTTTACCTAGCGAAGTGCAAGCGATAGTCAATCTTTGTCTAAACAAAGATACTGAGGGGCGCTACAGCACAATGAAGCAACTCGCCCTAGATCTAGCGAGAGTGAATATAGGTTTGCCCACTGCTGCTGCCGGTTTGAAATCTGAGGGCTTTGCCCCGTCTTTGCAGATAAATACTGCTGTCAGTGAAGAAGAGCAGGAACTCTCTGAAAAGCAAACTAAGAAGAAGGCTAAGTCATTTTTGTCATTGGCTGTCTTTGCCGGTGTCGCCACTTTGGCTCTCTTGTTCGGCGCTGGTTTGCACTATGCCAAGCTTGAAAAGACCAAGGTTGATATGTCGAAGGACAAGAGCCTAAAGCAGGCGACTGAAGTGCTTGAAGTTGTCTCTAGCAATGCCGATCGTTTTGAAAGGAAATTAGCGCAAGGTATAGTGGAAGGTAATGGAGCAGAGAAACTCTTGGCTCCACTTACCGATTTTGGTCCGGTTAAGCAAGGCGACCGTTATCTCTTTTCTTTCCCTACTAATTTTTCGCTCGGCTATATGCAGGACAAGTTCTGTCTTTCCCAGTCTCGACCAGTCAAAGCCCAAGGGCAGGTGTTTGTAAAGTTACCTCGCCCCGCACTTGATCTTGATGAGGACCTTCCGCTGCAAGTTGTTGGCAAACTCAAGCCTGATAGCGTTGACTTGAAGGTGACCATTTACCACGATGAACAGCTCAAGTCTTTAAAAAAGTCCTTGCGAGATTGGAAACATCTTTGGAGTCTTCAGATCAAGGATCGCAAGTTGGATAAGGCTTTTCTAGAAGATCTACTAGACTTGCCATTTATCGAGAATTTGCACGTGCATAATACAGTGGCTTTTGGTGGACTAACAACCAGCGGCAAACTGATTGCCCGCACCGTTATCATCGAGCAGGTCTCACAGGCTAAGCCTGGGGCCCTGGAAGCATTCTTGTCCATACTACAACCCAGGGAGCTAAAAGAACTACTTTTTCGACGCACTCAGATTGATTCAGCCATAGCAAAAAAGATAATTGAGTTCAAAGATATAAAGACTCTCTCTCTTGAGGGAATGGCAGTTCAACCCGCTTGGCTGGAGCAGTTGTCCGGTATCAAAAGCCTGCGCACTCTTAAGGTAGAAGATAACAACTACGATGCTGCCTTTATCTTGAGACTAGTCGCCAAGAATCCCCATATCAAAACATTGAAGATCTCCACACCACAGTTTCAGATTGAGGAGAAAGAGAAGATCCGTGCTTACTTGCATGATTGGCAAGACCCTGGGAAGCCCTGGACTAAAGAAGAAATTGTCCGAATCGAAAAGTTGGTATCACTGCATTTTACGCGCCGACGCTTTGTCCGCATTCCCAGCGGCAGTTTTGAAACAATTGAGAAACTGAGTCGAATCGGCCTAGAAGACTTGTTTAAATAGCTTGAAATAAACAGACTAGCGATCGTTGGTGTAAGGCATCGCCGGCAAACCGTCTAAAGAAAATAGAGTCAGTTTAGGATTGTTTCCCCAACCGTATCTGACAAACTTGGGCTGCCTAACATACTTAGACTCTAGAAAAACAGTGTTGCCTTCTATCTTTGCTTCGGCTTCGAAAAATTGATGATCATGGCCGGCTAAAGCAAAGCCCTTAACCGGTGGTTTTCCTTTCGCCATCAAGCCCCGTCCGGCATTTTTGAATACTACTTTGACGGCATTGCCCTCTACTTCTATGTACTCGACTATAGGATAGAGATAGGCTTTTGCTTGCTTGAAGAGGGTGGCAAGGGCGGTGTTGGCGATGCGCTTCGATAGATCTTCGGCGCTCATATAGATACTGCCGCTCTTCTCATCTTCATGACAGATGTCGCTTGAGACGATCAGATAGCTCTTGGGGGCAATGCGCGCTTTAAATTGGGTATGTCTGATGCTGGCGGACTGGCTGGCGTTCTCTTTCTCAGCTGTTTCAGTGGGCTGTGCACCCAACTGCACATAATAGAGCGGCAGTTGTTCTTGGGCAAAAGTGCGACGCAAGTCTTTAATAAAGACAGGAAAAAGAGTCTTATACTGCAGTGGTGCCGCTAGATCGCTTTCACCCTGGGCAAAGATTACTGCCTTGAGCCCATAGGGGGTGATTGGCGCCAGCATGCCGTTAGCCACGGCCGAGGTCATCTGGCTGAGGTTTTTCGAGGGCAGTTTTTCTAGCTCAGTTCTATTGATATATTCTTGCCAGTCTCTTTTATAAATGTCTTCATCGAGCATGTTTTTCTGAGCGATGGAGCGCGCTTCCGGAACACTGTCGAGGCTTTGCGCCGAAATCCAGGATCTAAGCGGTGTATCGGGTAGGGTTACTTGAATTATGCCAATCGGTTCTTTGAGATTTCGTTTCAATTCTCTCGCCAAAATCATACCTATGGCTGAAGCCTTGAGAGCTTCGCCTTGATTTTTGTTGATGTTGACCCAGCCCTTAGTGCCGGTGCGTTCATCACCGGTATTGCCTATGGTATCAGGGTTGCGACTGAGGGCGATTGGTTGTCTATAGAGCCTAATGCCGTCAGGCATTTCTATATTGCCTTCCGCAAGTTCGCCTGAGCCATACTTCTTCTCTAGGGCTGCTTCTTCTTGCAGAGAGGCGTGCATGATACCGTCACCGGCGACAAGAAAGACCTGCCCTAGCCTAATATTCTTCAATACTATTTTGTTCTGGCCGGTAATAGTCATTTCCAGGGGTTCGGTGAATGACATCGCCGGTAGGGTCACCAAAAACTTGCCGCTTTTGTCGACGACGGTTTGGGCTCTGCCTATGGCCATATCGACAGTGACGACTTCGCCGGGCAGGGCTTCGCCCCAGACATTGATTGGTTTATCTTTCTGAAAGACGGCGCCGTCACTGAAAATGCGCGCCAACGTCACTTTCGCCTGGGCACTGCTTTGGCAAAAGAAGAGCAGGGCAAGGGCCGGCAGTATGCTGAGCAGGGCTCTCTTTCTGTTTATGGTCATTACGAGCGGTTTCCATATTTGGTGGCAACATAGTCTTCGACTAGTTTGATGAAGTCTTCGGCCAGTCCGGCGCCAGATAGCGTGCTGTGATAACGACCATCTATATAGACCGGCGCTCTTGGTTCTTCGCCGGTACCCGGCAAAGAAATACCTATGTCGGCATGCTTAGACTCACCGGGACCATTGACTATACAGCCCATGACTGCAACTTTCATGGTTTCAACTCCCGGGTAATCTCTTTCCCAGTCGCTTCTCTTTGAAGTGAGATGCTTTTCGATATCTTGAGCTAGTTCTTGAAAGACTGTGCTGGTTGTGCGTCCACAACCGGGACAGGCGGTCACCTGTGGCTTAAAAGATCGTATTGCCAGGCTTTGCAAAATCTGTTGGCAGACTTGTACTTCTTCGATGCGGGGGGCTCCCGGGCTTGGCGTCAGCGACACTCTAATGGTGTCGCCTATGCCTTCGAAGAGCAAGATAGAAAGCGCCGCAGCCGAGGAAACCATGCCCTTCATGCCCATGCCCGCTTCGGTGAGACCTAAATGCAGAGCATGGTTTGTTTTTTGGGCAAGCTTGCGATAAACAGTGACCAGGTCAGGCACTTCTGAAACTTTAGCGCTGAGAATAATCTTGTCTTTGGCCATGCCGTAAGATTGGGCCAGGCGGGCAGAAGAAACGGCACTTTCCACTATCGCTTCAATCAAGACCTCATGTGCATCTTTGGGTTCTTTAGAGGCGGCGTTTTCATCCATCATTTGAGCCAGCAGATCTTGATCTAGTGATCCCCAGTTGACGCCGATACGCACGGGTTTATCCCAGGTGAGGGCGCTGTCGATCATCTGCTTGAAATTATCGTCGTGTTTTTCGCCTCTACCGACATTGCCTGGATTGATGCGGTACTTGGCAAGTAGTTTGGCGCAGTCTTTATATTCAGAGAGAAGCAAATGACCGTTGAAATGGAAATCACCCACCAGTGGCACATCCATGTTGTTCTTTTCTAACAGTGAAACGATTTTGGGGACGGCTCTAGCCGCCTCTCTGGTGTTGACCGTAATTCGCACTATTTCAGAGCCGGCTTTTGCCAACTCTACAATTTGCTTGTAAGTAGCCTCAGCGTCTTCGGTTGGGGTATTGGTCATGGACTGCACCAGGACCGGGTTTCCTCCTCCGATTAATTTGCTGCCCACGGCAACTGCTAAGGTTTCTCGTCTTTCGGTCATAAATTTCCAGTGCTATTGCGGCTGCTTACCTCTTACAGAAGACATTTTAGCTTTCAGAAAGTGCCCGTTTCTCATTCTAAATTTGCTCTAACTCCCTTTCCCAGAGTTCTGGATGCTCCTCTCTAATCGATAGGGGAATGACTCGACTCTTATTTTTCTTGTCTACGAGCCCCGGTTGCGGACCGACAATAAGATGGTCAATCACTGATATGCCAAGGATCTTGCCGGCGTCGATGAGCATACGTGTGGTGGCAATATCTTCTCTGGAAGCGCTCAGGCGAGCTCCAGAGGGATGATTGTGACAAACGATTATGGCATAACTGTTGGCAACTAGTGCCGCCTTGAATACTTCGCGGGGATGCACCAAGGACGCTGAAAGCGTGCCGTGAGAAACCTCGTGTAAGCCGATTACTTCATATTTCGAATTGAGATGCAGGGCGACGAAATGTTCTTCCGGTGCAAAGCAAAGGGGCATGAATAATTCGGCTGCATCGAGGGCTGATTTAATTGAGGGTAGAGTGCCTGTTTTTGCTTCTTTGACCATCATTAGTCTGAAAACAGGCAAGCGATACTTAAGATGCTTGAGCATGCATCCTCCTTTCGTTTGATACTGTGCATAGTGGCTATGCTTTAAAGACGTAATTGACAGCCAAAAAGTTCAATTTGTCGGAGCGAATTAATCTAAGAGAAGAGTGCAAGAGAATTTCTTTGGCTCTTGCACTCTTAGACCTCTTGATTTTTCCAGGCTCCTGAACGGAAGCGGAGGATGGCCATGATTCCCACCAGTGATGCCGATGCGGCCAGGGCAACCCAGATTCCTTGGGCTCCCATTTTGTACTGACTGACCAATATATAGGCCAAAGGCAGTCTCACTACGGTCAGGCAGAATATACCGACCCACATGGGCCATTTTGTATACCCGGCTCCGGTCATCGCTCCAAACAGTACAATCCATGAGGCCACAAGGGGCTGGCAGAGACCTACTATTCTTAGATAGTCAGCGGTGAGTTTCACTACCTGTGCATCGTTGGACATTTTTGCAGCGATAGCTTCGGCAAAAATGAACATCAATATACAAGTTGGTATCTCGATGAGCAGACTGGCTGTATTTGCTTGCCAGCCTGCTTTCTCTGCTCTATCGGGTCGCCCGGCGCCAAGGTTTTGACCGACGACTGTGCCCAGAGAGCAGCCTATGGCGTGCAAAGGCAAGGTACAGAGCATCTCTTCTAGTCTAAAGCCGATTGTCCAAGCTGCTTCCGAGCTAGTTGGATTACTGGTCAGTGAGAAAATTCCGTAAAGGGCGAAATTGCCCAAGACCCAGGCCAAATCTTGCACACAAGTAGGTATACCTATATTCAAGATGCGCTTCATCCAGTCTATGGTGGGAGCTAACTCAAAATCTTTAAATAGATTGAGAGACTCTTTCAGATCAGATTTTGAAAGCAGATATAAGTTGAGCGCTGTACCGACCAGACCGCCACCAAGCCAGGCCCAGCCTATACCGGCGATGCCCAACTGACATTTTAGTGCCAGAACTAGGTCAAGCGTGATGATGACCACGGCCATAGCCAGCCAGTTCAACATAGGCACACGGCTATTGCCGATTGCCCTGAACATTGAATGTGCCGTCCAGACTATGGTGAAAGGCAACTGTGAGAGCAGATCCACTGAAAGGAACTTCCAGCCCAGTTCTTGCACAGCCGGAGTGACTCCCGACATGGCCAGCAGCGGTTTTGTGGCAAGCAAACCGGCTAGGGTCGAAAGCACGCCGAAGATTATGCCGAAGAGGAGAGACTGTCTTCCTGCCACTTCTGCTTGTTTGTAGTCTCGGGCTCCCCAGAAGCGGCTGATCAGAGCCATCGCTCCAGAGGATAGAGCTACGGTCATGAGCAACATCATGAACCAGATCTGGTTGCATATACCTATGGCAGCTTGTGTGTCTGAACCGAGCTTACCGGCTACCCAGACATCGGCAAAGCTTGCTGCCGAGACAATTAGCATCTGTATAAGCATCGGCCAGCTCATATGCCAGATGGCCGCCCAGGTAGACCCGGCAACGATGATTTCGTCTGCCGAGAGCTTGCGCTCTTTCTCGTCTATCAGGGATGACATGGTTTTTCACCGTCACTTTGGTGCTTTACCCTAATCGTGGGGATATTGCTCGCCTCTTATAATTTGGCGAGGAATTTATTAGACTACACGCTAGACGACATAAAAGGGAAGGGTAAATTACGAAGTTTGACTGTTTAATGGAAAATCTAATTTCGCTCTCGACCGCAGAGAGAATTTCAGCATGCCTCAAGTCTCTAACAATTGAAGAGCCACTCAGTCGACTTGCCCAAGTGCGCAAGCAGGTTTTGCGCAAGATGCCCCAAACTAAAGAAAAAGCATCAGCTTTTTCACCTTTGCATTTTGCTAGGCTTTATGGTGCAATGCACTGCAGAAAGTTCGATAAGGCTGTGGTTTTAGCCAATCTCGTTTTGTCCTTGCTTGATTTTCGTATCTATAAAGACTCGGCATTCAACTTGCTTGCCATCGAGCCGCTCAGTCCCCAAAATTATGATGACGCTGACTCTGAGCTTGCCGCTCTTTTGCCCCTGACTGAAAGACTCGTGGAGCTTCTAAAGCCGCAAGCTTCGCCCGCACTGCGTCAAAAGATGCTTGCTTGGTTGCAGTTTAGGTTATTGGCTTGCCCCAATTGGCGCGAATTTTCTTTGGGGCATAATGAGCCTACTCAAGAAGGCTTGATAGCAGGCTTGATAGAAGGTTTGAATGAGCCTATTAGCGATTTGTTGGCTGCTTGCGAAGCCGAACTTTCCGGTCAAAGTCTTACTGTTTCTGCTAAGGTTGCAAGCGTAAGTCTGGCTCAGGGCTTGATCAAGCTTGCCGATACTCTATCGCCGCGTCTGGCGCCGCGACTGATTTTGCTTGTCGAAGGCAATTCAGAGTTTATCTTTCTGCCCGGCGCTGCCGAGAAACTCGGTTTTCGCCTCGACGATTTGGGTGTTTCTCTGATATCGAGTGGTGGCGCCAAACAAGTGGTGAAGCGCTTTCTGCTTTTGCGCGAGCTTGTCTCACTGCCGGTGGTGGCATTGCTCGATGAAGATGCCGTGGACGAAATTGCTATCATCGAGGAGTCTCTCAGGGACATCGATCATCTTAAGGTTGTCGAAGGCGGCGAATTGGAAGACTGCTTCAGCTATGAGTTTTTGCTTTATGCCCTCAATGAGCAGCTGCAACTGCATGGGCAAGTGCTCTCGCAAATGCCCTTTTCTATGCCTCGGGAAGGTCCACGCAAAGTCTACCTGGCAAGGCTTTTCAGAGAAAGGGGGCTGGGTGACTTTGATAAGTTGGAGTTTGCCCAAGTGGCGAGGCACTCTTTGCGCAGCTCTAACGATGTGCCGCTCTTTGTGCAGGAATTTTTGATCTTTCTAAAGGGTCTGAGTGAGAGAAAGAGTACTAATTGAAAGATGCAACCGCTAAATAATGAAAAGGAAAGAGATTTGCAAGCAGAGGCAGCCCCTGATACAGCCTCTCGAAAGTCCAGGCGCGGACTATGGGCAACTATTGTTTCTACGCTGCTCTGGGTGGCAAGTATAGTCCTTGCTTTTGTCATCAAGCCTGGGGCGATGATCTTTATTCCAGATAGCTTACTCTTGTTAGGCTTCCTGCCTTTGCTCTGGCTCTGGCACCGCTGGTGGTTAACACTAAGCTTCGGCGTTTTGAATGCTGCTATTGGTTTCTTTCTGCTCATTCTCGCCTTCCTGCCTCGCGAGCCGTTTCCACCCGAAGCATTGCCCATGCTCGACCATCTTATTGATTGGCATAGTCCTTGGGCCTGGATGGTCATTGGCGGTGCTTGCGCCCTTTATGGAACAAGCCACCTGCTCATTAAGATTGGCAGATGGCTTGTTCGAAAATTGTCCAAGAAGACTTAGGCGTTGGTTTAGAGATTGGCCGGAGTCGGTTTCTTGCCGAGAATCACCTTCTCTGTACCGTCTTCTCTGATCAAAACCCGCTCTAGATATTTCTTTTCTTTCTCGAATTTCTTAGGCACGGTACCGGCAATTTTGTAGAGATGCTGGAAGCCTTGCATGCCTTGGTCGGCAAACTCAGCGTTCTTTGCCACAAAGAGCCATTGCTTGACCACGAAGTTATAGAGGGCGGGGTCTCTTTTTTCTTTCTGCTTAATTAGTTTCTTCTCGAGGGCTTCGGCATACAAGATGCGACCATCCATATCCATCGGCGCCATTTCCACCGAGCGTTGCAGCACCATTATGGCTCTGTCTAGTTTGCCCATGCGCAAAGACTGTTCGCCTTCAATGCGCAGGCTGTTGGCAGTGGGCACACCCAGTTCGAGGAATTGATCGGAGGTGACCACGCCATGGGTGCTTTTGCCAATGGGGCTGGTATCGACGATAAATTCTTGATCGACTTCGTTGGCGTTTACTGCAAGTCCAGCTGTAGCTGCGATAACTACCGCTGCTGCGCCAACTAGAGAAAGTCTATTCACGTTTATTCTCCTCATTTGCCATTTACTCTGGATGGTTCCATTTTTAAGCTCTGTACGGCTTCGTTCAAATCTTTCGCTTTATAAATGTAATTGCCGGCCACCAAAACATCTGCACCGGCTTCGATGACTTGTTTGGCAGTATCGCGATTGATACCACCGTCGACAGAAATATGCACATGTCTATCGCTATGCTGCTTGAACATTGCTCTCAGTTTAGCCACTTTCTGCACTACTGCCGGTAAAAACTTTTGTCCACCAAAGCCGGGGTTGACCGACATTACCAAAACAAGATCAATGTCGTCCAACACATAATGTAGGGTTTCTTCGCTGGTGGCGGGGTTGAGCGCTACCCCTGCTTTCTTGCCGAGAGTTCTAATGTGAGAGAGGGTTCTTTGCAAATGACGGCAAGCTTCTTGATGCACGGTGATGTAATCGGCGCCGGCATCGGCAAAATCGGAAAGATATCGATCCGGATCTTCGATCATGAGGTGCACATCTAAAGGTAAGTCGGTGACAGCGTTTAGCGCTTTCACCACCGGTGCGCCGATAGTGAGGTTGGGCACGAAATGTCCGTCCATGACATCGACGTGAATCCAGTCCGCCCCTGCCTTCTCCACCGCCGCTACTTCTTCGCCCAGGCGGGCAAAGTCGGCTGATAGTATCGATGGGGCGACTAAGGTCATTTTTTGGTCCGGTCTTCTTGACAGTGTAATGATGCCTTGTTTTGCGCTTAATGGTCAAGGGGTGAAAGCCTCGACTGGAGCGGCATCAGCGTTAGTAGAAATTTAAATTTGCTTCAAGATGAGATGGGTTTTCGCTCTAAATTCCCGACTAATCGGCAGACGCATAGTCTTGATGATGGTTCCCACGATGGGGATGGCTGTCAAGCGGTGGTCGCCTGCTCTATAACCTCTGACATAATAAGAGTCTAATTGCCGACCCGGGAGATGTTCAAATGCTCTGTCACAAACTTTCGCCTGAAATTTTGGAGTATCAAAAGCTGGCCAGAGATTTCGCTGAAAGGAATTTGAGAGAGGCTGGTGGCGAACACAAAGAGTCTCAACACTATCCTGAGGAGTTGGTGGCAGCCGCCTGGGAAGCCGGCTTGCTCAATATGGCTTTGCCCGAATCTTGCGGCGGTCTAGGACTCGGTTGTCTAGAAACCACAGTGATTGCCGAAGAGTTGGCCTGGGGCGAGGCCGGCTTGGCTGGTTTGTTGGCTGCCTCTGAAGCGGCTCAGCGCTATGTCTTAGAGGGTGGCACAGAAGAGCAGAAGAAAGCTTTGCTTTCACCCCTGATGGACTCTCCGCAGCTCTGCGGCTATGCCATGGAAGGTGAGAGCGGCCTGAGCGGCGGCAAGGTTTTTTATCGCAAAGACGGCGATGAATACTTCTTGAGCGGTAAGCATGGTGCTGTTATGAATGGTGGCGTCCCTGGTGCCGCCTGGTATATATTCAAAGCCTACGAAGACCGTCGAGAGAGCAATGATGCCACAGGTAGCTCCGGTGGTCTTTATTTCGTCGTACCAGCCGGTGAAGATGGTTTGGAATTTGCCCCACCCCTAGAGATGCTTGGGCGCAAGTCTCAGTTTATTGCACCGGCTCGTCTAGAAGAAGTAATGGTTGATAAAGCCAATGTGCTTGGTACACCTGGTCAGTGTGAGAAGATTTTCGCCGCAAGTCTAGTGAAGAACTTCCCCTTGATCGCCGCTTCTATGGTTGGTATAGCCAGAGCAGCGCTCGAACATGCGCTTACTTACTCAAAAGAAAGACATACTTTTGGAGCGCCAATCTCTAGTTTTCAGGGTATCTCATTTATGCTCGCCGACATGGCAAAAGATATAGAGGCAGCGCGTCTTTTGGTCTATCAGGCTGCACAGCTGGCAGATCAAGGTTTGGGTCAGCTCTGTATAGCAGAAGCTGTTTGTGCCAAGGCCTTTGCCCAAGATATGGTTATGAGAGTGACCACAGATGCCGTGCAGGTTTATGGCGGCTATGGTTTCTCGAAAGAGTATCCGGTCGAGAAGCTGATGCGTGATGCCAAAGTAAGCCAGCTACTTGATGGTACCAGTGAACTGCTCAAGGTCAATTTGGGTAGACAAATGGTTACTGCTCTCTAGCATTTGGAGGACGGTTGGAAGTTAAGCGCGGTCAACTTTTGCAAGTGAAGGCACCGCCTTTGTTTGAGAAAGAGTATCTCTATATTGTCACTGCCGCTGGTGACAAGATGATTCGTGCCGACCTAAAAAATTCTCCGAAAGTGAAGAAACAATGGACCCTGGAAGAGTTCGATTTGTCTATCAAGCATGGCATTATCAGGCTTGTAGATAAAGAATGAAAGTTATTCCGCGGTGTTTTTCTTAACTGCTTTCTTCTTGCTCTTTTTGCTGGAGCGAGTTTTCTTGCTGCTTTGGGCGGTTGTCTTTTTCTCTGTGGCTTTTTTGTCTGCGTTTTTCTTGTCGGTTGCGCTCTTGTCTTCGGCTTTACCGCCCGCAAAGGTGCCGTTTTTGAGATTGACTTTGTCGGCGCCCATATCTGTAAGCATCTTGGTGATCGGTGCCACCATTTTGTTCTCTTTAGTGATGAAGCCGCCGTCCAAGCTGAGCTTGACCGCGCAAAACAAGAGGGCAACGCCGGTTACAATTGAGAAAACATTGAGCGAAAAGAAGTGTACTTGCTGATCTAGGTTGACTTGCCTTTTGGATCTTTTGAAGCGGGCGGCAGTCATCAGGTCTTCCAGTCTGCGGGTGACATCTGCCGGTCTGATACCAGTCTTCATACCGCCGCCGATGCGACCAACATCGCCGCCTTGAATCGGTCTGCCGCATACTACGCAGAACTTAATGCCGTAATTCAGTTTCGCGCCGCAGTACGGGCAAGAGCCGGACATCTAGAATAAATACCGCTTTTGAATTTCGCTCGGATGGTAGATTTGATAAAGCAAATCAGGATGTGCTTGAGTACCTTGATACCATTTCTGATATCGACTCGCGGTCATGCGCCAAGGTTTCCTGTTTGCCGTGCAGCTCGACGATTCGCTCTTTGAGCTCGGCGATTTGCTGCTCGATAATTTTGATTTCTTCGGTTATCTCCGACTCGGTAAGGTCCAGCGCCTCGGTTAGAGTGCCAAAGGCCTTTTCAAGCTCGCTTACGGCCATGCGAGTATTCATCCTCCGCTACTAAGCTACAAATGGTATTCTACCCCGCTTTTGCTTCTCTAACCTTTGTTCTGCAAAAGTCATGAAGGTGATTGTCAATTAATATCAGATGCCGGCGCCTTGCAAGAAGACATCCACAGGATCTGCTGCATTACCTTTTGTCTCTTTGTCGAGTGCCTGATAATCAGTGCCTGAGGCTTCCGCATCTCTATTTTCAGGGATTGTTGATAAAGCTTTCAGCTCTGAAATACTTTGACTTTGCTGCTTCAACTTGGCCTTAACTGAGCCCAGCTCGGTCTCTAGTTTGGTGATGTGCTCTTTCAAGCACTTGATGGCTTCGGCTTCGATGTCGGGCACATCGCCTTCTTTCTTCTCAACTTTCTTGCCGTCGCGATAAATAACTCTGCCCGGCACACCAACCACTATCGAATTGGCTGGTACATCCTTCAAGACAATTGAGCCTGAAGCCACCCTCACATTGTCTCCCACTTCGATTGCCCCTTGAATTTCGGCTCCGCTTCCGACCACGACACCCCGTCCCAGGGTGGGATGTCTTTTGGTATCACGCGATGAGGCTCCCTGGCGCGCCGCTGCTCCAGCACCGAGAGTGACGCCCTGATAGATAACACAGTCGTCACCGATCACCGCCGTCTCGCCCACCACTACTCCCATGCCGTGGTCGATGAAGACTCTTCGCCCCACTGTGGCGCCGGGGTGGATTTCAATACCGGTAAAGACTCGCCCGAGATGGGAGGTGAACCTGGCCGGTGTGCGCAGCCCCATTTTCCAGAGCTTGGCGGCCAGGCGATGGAAAACCAAGGCATGGAAACCCGGATAGCAAAGAATTACCTCAAGACGGCTGCGGGCGGCAGGGTCTTGCTCGTAAATGTTGTCTATGCATTCGCGTAAATAGGAGAAGAACATAGACTAAACATACCAGCTAGTCTGGGCAGTAGTTTGGGTGGATGGAAAACTTTGAAGCAAAATGTCTCTTGACAAGCCTCGGGCTTGCCTTTCGCCGTTTAGGTTGTCACGACGGTGGGGATATAGATATGGAGGTATAGCTTAATTTTTTGGACCTCAGTGGGAAAAACCGCAAGATTAACTGCCGTTTATAGGGGCATCCGGCTGTCGGCGAGGATTAAAAGATGAGAAATTTGTCTAAATTCTTGACAGGGGGTGTATAAGCGGCTGGGTCGATAGATTTCCCCCTCTAGACCCAAAACGAGACTCTGAACAACCGACCCAAAAGGGTCAAGTAGATGCAGATGGCTCTTAACTAAACTGAACCAGGTTCTAAGCAAGACTAGATGAGCGATACAGGGACAAACGATAAGGCAGAAGGAGCGAAGAAGGCTCAACTCGGCTCGAATGACGCAGCCGAGAAGCTTCTTGCCATGATCAGTCCACATCGTCCAGAAGCTAAAGCAGAAGCTAAGCCAGAGTCTAAGCCAGAGTCTAAGCCTGAACCGAAAGCAGAGGCTAAACCGGCGTCCCCTGACAAACCTACTTTACCTAGCCTGCGTGCCGGTAGCCTGGGCACCCAGGGTGAGACCAACTTCAGTGTTTCGCTCAGCCCGGTGGATAAGACTCTCAAAGGAACCCAGACTGAAAATTTCAAGACCGGCTTGGTCGAGAATCTAGCAGGGCAAGTAAAAGGTCTAGAAACAATGCTCGGTGGTGGAAATCGCACCGAGGAAGATCGACTCTTATACGCTAAATATGGATATGCTCCAAAGAACACCAGTGCCTTAAGCGGACTATTGCATACCGCTGGGACGATTGCCCAGAATCCTGGGCACATTCCAGGTGCAATTGCTGAGAGTTTGAAGTCGACCTATAAAGGCGTTACTTCTGACGACGCTAATGAACGGGCCAAGACCTGGGGTGGCATTACCGGTTTCGGCTTGACTGCTCTCATACCAATAGGCGGAGCCGCCAAGACCTCCACCTTTACCCGTGAAGCGAGCACCTTTGCTCGCGGCGTCAGTGAAGTAGGTCTGGCCAAAACTGCTGTCGGTGAGTATGCAGGCAAAGCGTTGGTTACCAAAATCGATGATGCCGCTGCAGTTTCCGCCCGGTTGCCTCGAATACCCACCGGTCTGTCCAGTCCTGTTCATTTTGCGCCGGTTGAGTCGGCTGTCATTCCTCGCTTCAATATTGGCGCTAATCCAGCTGCCAAATTGGCAAACGGTGCCGATGACGCCGTTCGCGAAGTTGGTCGAGTCGGTCAGACTGAGGCTCGGCTTGCCCGGGGCACCCAGACCGGACTGGAAGTGAGCGAGACTGCTGGAAAAGTAGTTCCACCCAAAATCGAAGCTCCGGCAGTAAAAGTCGAAGCTCCAGCAGTAAAAATCGAAGCTCCAGTAGCAAAAGTCGAGGCTCCAGCAGTAAAAGTCGAGGCTCCAGCAGTAAAAGTCGAAGCTCCGGCAGTAAAAGTCGAAGCTCCTTTAGATACGCCTGCTCCAGTAGCAAAAGTTGAGGCTCCGGCTGCCAAAGTCGAAGCTCCTTTAGATACGCCTGCTCCAGTAGCAAAAGTTGAAGCTCCGGCTGCCAAAGTCGAAGCTCCCCTGGATACGCCTGCTCCGGTATCAAGAGTAGAGGCTCCGGCAGCAAGAGTCGAAACAGCCCCTAGCGCAGAACCTATCGCGAAGCCAAGCGTAAAGCCTACTGCAGAACCGCCGATTGCTGCAGCCGCTGAACGTACCGCACCACTTGAAGCGGCAGCAAAAGTTGAGCCTACAAATGTGCCCGCTAACCTCGGTGCCAAGAGTGGCGCAGAGCATACACTGGGCAATTTGGGCGATGAACTTGCCGATGCCGCCGTCGAGAAGCTGCCTGTCAAAGGTGCCGAACGTATTGCCGGTACTGTAGACGACATAAGACCGGTTCACAGCGAACCAAGCGTTAAGGGTGATGCTCCCGCCATTGCTTCTTCTCGTTTCAGCGAAGCAATTGAAACACGCCTGCCTGCCTTGAACGGCGCCGAAAAGCAGCTTGCCGACGACCTTTTGAAGGACGTGAAAGCTTTCAAAGAAGGTAACCCCGATGGGTTATCACTGCAAGCACTGCAAGAGAAACTAGCTCGCCCCGATGTTCAGAAGATTTTTGCCGAGAATTCAACCCTAGCAAGACAGTTTGATCAGTTTGGACAATCGGTCAAGCAGGCTGCCACCCGTGTTGATGACGCCTTGGTCAACATAACCGAAAGCACCGCCAAGGTGGGAAGAAGCTCGGATGAGCTGGCGAAAACTTTGGAGAGAGGCTTGCAAGACTTGCCTCAGGCTCAGCGTGGCGTCGCAGCCAACTTGATCGAAGATCTGCGCAAAATCAAGCCTGAACCGGTCAAACTTGGCGCAAACAGTGCCGAGCAACAGCTTGTGGGCAGACTTGAGCAGTCTAGCAAAGTAACAAGAGCTATCGATGATATAGCCTCTAAACCAGAGTACCAGGCAATATTCAAAGATAGACCTGAGCTGGCGAGAGCTTTTGAAACTCTCAAGCAGTCGGGCGATCAGTTGGCGCTTGCTCGCATTGAGTCGGCCAAGGTTTCTGTGCCGACTGTTGAAAGAGCAATTGGCAAGCAAGCTGGACTGGAACTGGCTGATGATCTGACCAGAGTTAGCGGTCGCGGTGGCGACCTGAGAACTTTGATCGAGAAGGACCTACCGGCAATGACTGGCAAACAGCGCGCCACAGCCGAAGAAGTATTGCAGAATCTTCGCTCCGTCGATGAGGCAGTGCTGCGTGATACTCCCAGCCTGGCATCGCGCCGGGTGGAAGCCTTGGTGGATGATCTTTCTAAGCCGGAATTCAGCCGCTTCTTCTCTACTAATCCGCGCTATGTTGAACAACTCACCGAACTGCGCCGCTCCGTCACTCGCGCCGGTGAGAGCCGCAGCGTTGTAGAATCGACTGCTCTTGCCGGTGAGCGTACAGTGGTCAGCAGCCAAGTCGGCGAAGCTTCAGTGGCTTTGAATGCGCGCTTGCAGACTATCGGTCGAGAGCTCGGTGAAGGCTCTGCCAAAGACCTTGATGAGATAGCACGCAATCTTGATAGTATTGCCCGTGGTGGTAGAACCGATCGCGCTATCGCCGCCATCAGAAACTCAATTGATAATATCGAGTCTCAGGGCTCCAATCGACTGACAAGAGATCTGAGAGAGAGCGTCGACGACATCGAGAAGCTGGCCCTCAAGAATGATAATCTTGCCAAGCTCGAAGCCGCTAGTTTTACAGTCAACCGCAGCAGTGCCGAAGTGGTGAGAAAAGCCGAGGTTCTCGCCGAGGAGCTGAGACCGGTGGCTCAGGTATCTCCTTCCAAAGGTTCTCAGTTGCCTGTGGAAGCTCAAATCAGCAAGCATCTGGATGGTATCGCCGACCAAGCTAGATTGGTCAATGGCTCTGTAGATCAAGTGCGTACCATCGCCAATATGCGCAATTCCATTGCCCGCATTGAGGAATTGGGCGGTGCCAAGGTTCTCACTCCCACTCAGGCTAAAGCCTATGAAGAGATTGCTACTGCTGTCAGACAACTAGACAATGCTGCCGTCGAAATGCGTGGCTTGTCGAGGGTAAGAGAGGGGGCAACCCCAATTGTCGAAAGACTACCCGGGCAGCTTGATGAGCTCAGGACTAACCTCGGTGCGGCGGTCAAACCGGGCACAGATGTGCCTCTGCGCCGAGTTGAAGAGGCTGTGGGCGACCTCAAGCAGGCTCGTAATTTGGATGAGAGTGTTGCCGCCGTCAACAGGCTCAAGCAAGAATTGAGAGAGCCTCAATTAGTTAGGACTCTGAACGATACTCCTCTGGATAGTCCGTCGCGCTTGGCTCATAACCGACTGGTCGAGCAGGTCGATAAGGTTGATGATGCTCTCAGAATGGCGCAAAGAGAACGTCTAATCTCTCGCCTAGACGGTCAGACAGATAATCTCGTTGCCAATCTTGGTAGGGCAGACAAGCCGGCTTTGGTCGACTACAGCAGAGCTGTGAAAGAAATAGGCCGTGGTGGAGATGACGCCATTGTGCGAGCCGACCAAGCTCTAGCGCAACTTGAGCGCGAGTCCGTGCGCAATCCGCAACTGCTCCCGGCTAATACTTTGCAGCAGATTAGACAAGAACACAATCTAGTCACAGTCACTGCTCGTCAGCTTGATGAAGTATCCACCTCTTTAGTCTCGACTCGCTTAGAAAGACTAAGGCTCGGCTTCAATGGTATCGAGGATGCCACCAGCACCCTTGTACAGCGCAAGCTAATTAAAGAAAATTACGAGACTATTCAAGACCTTCGTTACCTAGAGACTTCCAGAGGTCGAGGCGCTGCCCAGCTTGAAGAAGCCCAGCTGAGACTGATTAGGGGCGCCAATGATATTGAAGTGGCAACCTATCGCTCTAATCTCGTCAAATTGGCCAGCTTGGGTGACAAAGTCGCTCTTGATAGACTCTTGGTATCGGGATTGGTGCCGGACGGCAAGAAAGTTTTGTCTCTGGCGGGCGGCGAGCCGGGCTTTATACAGACTCGTGCTCTCTTGCTGGGCTTCGGTAAAGATGGCGCCCTCACTAGGAATCTCTCTCATCTTGACCCTGTTTTTGCCAACAACCGTTCTATCTTGCTTTCCCCTGAGGTAATCGGGGTTGCTAAATATTCTGTTCTTTCTATTTATGCCTTGCAAGGTTTGACTGAACTGGCTAATCGCATCGATCACCAGCTTTTGCTCGAACAGTATGAAGCTCTCAAGCGTGGTGGCGAAGAGTCTTCCGAAAGCTCTTCCGAAAATTCTAGGGTTCTTCCCAGTCGAGCCGGAACTGATACCAACCTTTCCTCTTTCTTTGGCGTGAGAGAGTTCTCCGATGCTGAGATTCACAGAGACCTCGGCGGTATTGCAATTCAGCCCTTCTATCAGGGTAAGCAAAGTTTTGCTCCCGCAGAAGGTCTTTCTCAATCGGTGATGCGTCAGGCCTTCCAGCCTGACTCCAGTGGCAGAGTCTTGCCCTCCTCGGGAGTAGGTAACCTTGGTGTGCCTTTGGCACCACCTCCCGAACGTGAAACAGGCGCCTTTAATCTCAGAGTAGACGATCCTGAATTCCACAAGAAAGCAGCTAACAGAGCTACTTTTGGTACTGATTTTGCGCCGCCCCGCAAGTCTGTATCTTTCAACCCGGCATATGAAAATGATCCAAGCAGCCTCAACAGTTTTGCTCGGGCGCAGAGTCTGCCCTTTTCTCTAACCTATAAAGGCGATCGCATTGATTCTCGTCTAGATAAACCGGCGTCTTCCCAGTTTGTTATTCCTTCGATTCTCAATCAGTCCGATTTTAGAGTGATTTCTGGGGCCTCAAACGTCAGAAAAGATCCTTTCTCTGCCAATCTTGGCGGTTCAAGTTTGCTTGGCAATACTCCTTCTGGTCAAACTAATGTCAAACAAACCAATGATGCCGGTATCTTTGCCTCGGCGCTGGCAGGCGCTGCCGAGGGTAGTTCTGGGCATGACAGTCGCAATCTTTCCAAACTTGAAGAATCTGAAGATGACGTCGACACTGCCGGCTCTGGCGGCGTTGTCGTTTCAAGCAATAATGCCGATGATGACGATGATGATGAGCAGAATGCACCCGCCTCGATGCCAGCCAATGCACCGAGCCGTAAACCACTGCGAGTGCCGCAGGTGCCGGTATCTTCCGCTGTTGCCTCTCACGATTCCGAAGTCTTAGCCGAGAAAGCCAAGGCTTCTGACAGCGGTGCCGCTGCGCAGATAATTGCCGGTCCGCCGCGCAAACGCACCGTTACTGCGTGATTACTGCAATTTTTAGCTTAGCCCTTAATCGACTGCGCCCATGACGATAACAGTATTGTGACCGCCAAAGCCTAGAGCTTCTATCAAGGCGTTTCTTACTTTCAGGTCGCGGCTGACATTGGGAACGTAATCCAAATCACATACAGGGTCTTTCTCGTCCGAATCGTGATTGATGGTAGGGTGAACTTTGCCTTCCTTGATTGAAAGCGCTGTTACAGCGGCACCGACGGCGCCGGCTGCTCCTAGAAGGTGCCCGATCATCGATTTGGTTGAAGATACGGCTAATTTTTTTGCATGCTCGCCGAATACTGTCTTTAGAGCTCTGGTTTCGGCTGCATCGTTGAGCGGTGTAGAGGTGCCGTGGGCATTGATATAGTCCACTTGGTCGATTGCCACTCCGGCATCCTGCAAAGCTTCTTTCATGGCTCTGACAGCGCCCTCACCATTTTCAAGGGGGGCAACTATATGATTGGCATCACAGCTGGCACCGCCGCCTTTCACCTCTGCATAGATGGTGGCACCGCGCTTGCGGGCATGCTCCAATTCTTCCAAAATGAGAACGGCAGCTCCTTCGCCGATGACAAAGCCGTCGCGATCTTTCATGAAGGGTCGGCTCGCTTTTTTGGGGTCGTTGTTGCGCTTGCTCAGCGCCGTCATATTGTTGAATGAGCAAACTCCGACGCTATTAATCGCGGCTTCTGCACCACCGGTGATGACTACATCGGCTCGGTTGTCTTGAATATACATGAGGGCGTCTAATATCGAATCGAGACCAGAAGCACAGGCGGTGGCGTCGCCTTTGGCTCTGCCCTTGGCACCGAATTCGATGGCAACCTGACCAGAGGGAGCATTGGGCATGAGCTTAATGACTGAGCGCACGCCGACTCGCTTCGGACCGCCTTCCAAAAGCTTCTGATAATCTTGGGTGGTGGTGGTCAGTCCACCAACGCCTGTACCGATGAATGTAGCCACCCTATGGGCGTTGTCTTCATTTACTTGCAGCTTACTGTCTTGAAAGGCAAGTTTAGCTGCTGCCATGGCCAGGAGAGTCACCCTGTCCATTTCTTTCATAAAGGCTCCGGCTTTACGCTTGTCCGGGTAAAACTGCTGTATATCGAAGTTCTTCACTTCTGCTCCGATACGAGTTTCCATGCCGAATTGGTCAGGATTGAATAGGGTGAGAAAGTCAACGCCAGAGACCCCAGAAAGCAAGTTTTTCCAAGTCTCTTCCGTCGTTAAACCAACCGGCGAAACAATGCCTATGCCAGTAACTACGACTCTTCTTTTCATTTCCGATTACCACCTAAATCTTGCCACGCTTCCACTCTGTATAGTCGCCCAGGCAATGGGCGCATCAATACCGAAGAAGCCTCTGCTTCGAAGTAGTAATTCTAATAACTACTATACTGATTAACCCCTAAAAAAAATTAAGCTCTTCCAGGGATGTTTGCCTGATTAGCCCCCGCTCATGGTGCCGAAGGCTGAACCATCGGAATAGTCGTCTTCGTACCAGGCATCCAAATCGATATCGCTTGCATTGTTTAAATTGTCTAAACAGTCTTTACTTGGCTGTGGTTTGCTGTCGAGCACGGGGTCGGGGCGCATAAAGTCCTCCCAGTTTTTTCGCTGGCGTTCTTCAAAGGCTTCCTGACTGAGTTCGATTGTGTCGTCATCATCATTTCTAAGGGCGAGATATTCATCAAAAGCTTCATCGAAGTAAGACCTTGAGACCTCACCGGTGAAGAGTTGCAGTTGATCTTGTTGTAGTCCAAGTTTCAAGTCACCGCGTTCAATGATGCCGTATTCCGGCGTCCATAGCAGGTTCTTTGCCCCCTGCAAGTTGAGGTCGCGTAAGGCTTCTTCCAGAGTTTGCCCTTCTTTGCGCGCCTGGCGGGCTTCAAATCTCTGCACATTTTTCTTGAAGGCACGGTCTAGGGCCACGCCGATTTCTTTGTATTCTGGTTCGAAGCGCTCAACTTGGTTCCAAAAATGTTTGTTATGAGAAGCCTCGATGACATGCGCCAACTCGTGCAAAACCAGATAGCGCCTGCCTCTTTCCGGCACATTTTCTATGGCAAAGCGTGAAAAGGTAATAATGCGCGACTTTAGATTGATTTGGGCCAGTCGAGAATATTTGGCGCTGCCGATTCTGACCCCACCTATGGTGACATTGAGAGTGTCGTTGTTTATCTGCCTGACATAGGTTTGCATAAACGAACGGTATAGTTCGTTTATCTGTCCGGCGATTTTCTCGGGCGAGTCGGCGACCACTTTTTTGGCGCTCTTGGCCGGGCGAGTCTTTTCAAGGAAGTTCGGCTGATACCTACCTTGAAAGAGATTGAGCTGGTTTTTGTCGTTTTGTGGCAAGTTCTGTGCTGACATAGACGACATCGAAATAAAGTTATTATTGTTGTAGCATTCTGGTAGCAATAGCTTAAGCGTTTTTGACCGTTTCAGCAACCAGGTAACTTGGGTTAAGAGGTGAATAATTTGACCGAGACCGAGAAAAGAGAAAGATTGACCTTCATCACCGGTGGTGCCAGGTCTGGTAAGTCTAAGTTGGCTGAGAAGCTCGCACTTGCTTCAAATCTGCCGGTCACGTATTTAGCGACCATGGGCGTCGACAGAGAAGATCAAGAGATTGTGCTGCGTGTGTCTAATCACCAAGGCCGGCGTCCCGCTGGTTGGCAAACGGTGGAGGAACCGCTGATGGTATCAAAGGCGATTGCCGAGTTAGCTAGTCCGCCTGACGGACGGGGGGTGGTTTTACTCGACTGTCTTTCACTTTTTGTTTCCAATCTCTTGCTTTCTATGCCCTCTGGGCTCAGTTCAGTCGAGGTTTTGGCTTGCCTTGAAGAAAATGTGCTTAAGGAAGTCGATGCACTATTGCAAGCAGCCAGAGCAAGAGAAGATTACGACTTCATTCTTGTTTCGAATGAAGTGGGCATGGCAATTGTGCCCGAGGTGCAACTGGCTAGAATTTATCGTGACTTACTTGGACTTGCCAACCAGAGAGCTGCCGTCTGGGCTGAAGCTGTTTACATCTGCTTTTGCGGATTACCGTTGCGGCTGAAGTAATTGCCTTTATAATTGATTCATGTCCAGTTCAGAAAAAGCATCCCGGTCCGCCTATATAAAGCTTCTTAGACCGCGCCAGTGGACTAAAAATCTCATTGCCTTCGCCCCTGCTCTGTTTGCCGGGCAACTGACCAGACCCGATGTGCTCCTGCATGTGTCAGTTTGCGTTCTTTCTCTTTGTGCCGTCTCCGGCTCTGTCTACGTTTTCAACGATATCCTTGATGTCGAAGCCGACAGAAAGCATCCGACTAAGTGCAAGCGACCAATTGCCGCCGGTCAAATCTCGGTACAGGCAGCTGTGACAGTCGGTCTTTTGGCTATTCTGGTGAGCTTCTTGCTTGCCTACTTGGTTAGACCGGCGCTCTGCCTCGTTATTTTGGCTTATCTTTTGCTGCAAGCCGCCTATGTCACCCGGCTCAAGCACCGAGTCATTCTCGATGTCTTCTGCATTGCTTCCGGCTTTGTCCTCAGAGCTTTGGCCGGCGCCGCTGCTGCCTCCGCCAGCGGTTCTTTCATTCTCGACTTGTTACCAGCCGGGATTTTGCCCAATTTGCATAGTTTGCCCGGTGCGCGCGGCGGCCATGAAATATATCTGTCTCCTTGGTTTTTGATTTGTACTTCTTTGGGTTCTCTCTTTTTGGCTCTTGAAAAAAGAAGGCAAGAATTTCGGGCGCTCGGCGCTGATGCTGCTCACCACCGCAAAGTGCTTGGCAAGTATTCTCTTTCTCTTTTAGACCGAATGGAGGCGGTGATAGTACCGTCATTGGTGACATCTTACTGTCTCTATTGTTTCAATTCGGCATATGGTTCTTGGATGATGATTACAATTCCGCCGGTTCTTTATGGGGTCTTGCGCTATCTCGTATTAAGTGAACGTGATACCAGTACTGGTTCACCCGAAGAAGTCCTTTTGAAAGATAGACCAATTCAAAATGCCGTGCTCATTTGGGTATTGGCTTGCTTCTTAGTGGTTTACGGGCACATTGAGACTTATCTCAAGTTTATTGTGCATGCCATAGATTCATTGCGCTTTAGGCTTTACTAAGGGCGTTGCTTTTTTTAAATTGCCTTCAGCCCAGGGACCCATACCATAAAGCTTTGTAAGCTCTTTGCCTGTGAGACTGTCTTGGCTATATATCTCCAGGCGCTGTTTTTCGGCAGCTGGGGCATCTAGATATTTACAGCGGAATGCCGCCCAGGTGAGATCAAAATTACACATGGCAAAGCGCGCTTTCTCTGATGGTGCCGAAAGAAAGCGGTCTCTAATTACTCCGGCAAAAATCTCTCTATTGTCGTCTTGATCCACCGACTTGTCAGGATGTTTCTTGCTGTAGAGGAAGCAAGTCATATCGGCATAGGCTTTCACCGCTTCTTCAGTCAAGGGTGGTGGACCGGGCTCAGCCACTCGGGCCGGTCCAATCAGGTCGGCAAAAAGGTCTTCAGTATAGCCATCGCCCTTTTCAATCTTTACTTCTGTCTTTGGTTTGTCTGGCTTTTGCTCTTGACTGACAGCATCGAGGCTAAGGGCTTGGGCACTATGTCCATCCAGGCTTTGCGCCCTCTGGGTCTTTAATAGCCAGTGTCTGATTAGGGCGCGAAAGAGCAGGCGGTAGCTGTCTTTATAGTCGACATGACTCATTACTTTGGGGCGAATTTCAGCCCAAATTGGAGCGATATTTTTGTACAACGGGCTTAAGTTCGGCTCAGCCAGCCTCTTTTCTAGAAACTGTTCCAGCTTGCCTTTCAGCTCAAAATTTAGAGTGGAAAGCGACTTGACTGCTAAGCGGTCGTCTCCTTCGGTGGAGGCGACCAGGGCAAAAATCTCCAGCCAGGAAGCCTTATCATCCAGTTTTTCTTTCGCTTCTATTTTGGGAGGCTGGCTATTAGCAAGGGTTTGCTTGCTTGAATTTTGCAGCTTGCCAATATTGTTATTTGTAGTTGTTTTTGGTTGAGGCGCTTGATTTATCGGCTTGGTGCCTGCTTTAGTGGCTGGTTGGCTAATTTGCTTTTCAACCTCGCCGTCTTCATAGCCCCAGTCGGCGGCTCGCCCTGTCTCAGTCGCAAAAAGAGACATAGATAGAGCCGTTGCCAGGGTAATGAAACGCTGAGGGCGCCACCCGAGCCTGTAAAGATGCTGAAATGAAGGCTTTCGCCTTGGTTTTGGTAAGTTTTTGGTTGCGTTCATCGCAAGTATTCTATTAAGAACTGGACCTCTTGGCTAGTCTTGGGCTAAAATACGCCATATGTAGGGAGGCGTAAAGATGTCGGTATTAAAGTTACGAATTTATCCAGACCCAGTGCTGAAGCAGAAGGCCAGGAAGATAACTATAATCGATGGCTCGGTACGTAAACTCGCCCAAGACATGCTCGATACTATGTACAAAAGCGACGGAGTCGGTTTGGCCGCCCCTCAGGTTGGTGTATCTAAGCGCATCATGGTCATCGACGTCAGCTCTGAGGAAGAGCCGGCTAAGCCCATCGTTTTTATCAATCCCGAAATTCTTGAGAAAGACGGTGAAATGATTGGTCAAGAGGGCTGTCTGAGCTTCCCGGATGTCTTTTTTGAAGTAAAAAGAGCCTCAAAAGTCGTCGTCCGTTTTCAAAACTTGAAAGGACAGACACTTAAACTGACAGCCGAAGGCAATCTACTTAGTCGCGCTATTCAGCATGAAATTGATCACCTGGACGGCAAGCTTTTCATTGAGAAGGCCACCAATGAACTGAAACGCGATCTGGAAATGACCAAAGCCGGCTTGCTTGATGGTGATGCCGAAGAGATTTCAAAGAAACTGGGCGATGATGAAGGGTTGACCCTGACCGTGCCCAGCAAAGAAGCTGTGACCAGCTAACTGAAAAGGCAGAGTGGTGAAGGACAGTACCAATAAAGTGCCAGAGCACGACGAGTCACACCGAATCAAAATAATCTCCTTTGGCTTCAAAAAGGGTGATCCACCCATAGCTAATCTGCTCTTTGATGTGCGCTTTTTGCAAAATCCCTATTGGGTTGAGGCATTGCGCCCGCTATCTGGTCTAGATAAACCGGTGCGCGACTATGTTATGGAACAAGGCAGTGCTTGTGGTTTTCTTGAGCATCTATTGCCCCTTATCGAACAAGTGATGCCTTTGATGTTCGAGACCAAGAGTCATGTCTTTACCATCGCTCTTGGTTGCACCGGTGGGCAGCACCGTTCGGTCTCGGTGGCCGAGACTCTTGCCGAAGCTCTCAGAGCCAAGTATCCCGACATAGTCATAGATATCGAGCACAGAGAGATGGGTGTTTTCAGACAACTGGAAGCTCGCAGTTCTATAACTGTTCCAGGCGGAGGCGGGTTAACCGGCAAATGAAGCGCTCTTTCCTCTATCGCATCAGAAGTTTCCTTTTGCCCGGGCTGAAGCGCTATATTCTTGTCATTCTTATGAGTATAGCCGCCATCGTATTTGGTGTGCTCTGGTTGCTTGATAAACATCCGGTTTTGCGTATTCAGAAATTTATGCACGAGGTGCTTTCTGATACCGCCGCGGTGTTGCCCAGTAAAGTGAACGGCATCATCTTTCTTTCTCTTGGTTCTATCGGCTTGCTTTTTTCTGTGGTGCGCGTGACGCAGCGCGTGCTCGGGGCCTATCTGCCCGATGATCGTGAAGCCATACCCGATGTACTTTATCGCCGGCGCTATCTTGAGCGCGGACCCAAAATTGTGGTTGTCGGCGGCGGCACCGGTTTGTCCAATCTGCTCAATGGTTTGAAGCGGTATTCCAATAACTTGACCGCCATAGTAACCGTCGGCGACGACGGCGGCAGCTCGGGGCGTCTGCGGCAAGAACTTGGTGTTCTGCCCCCCGGCGATATCAGGAACTGCATCACCGCTTTAGCCGACCAAGATAAGATAGTCACCGAACTCTTTCGTTATCGCTTTGAGTCGGGTGAAGGTCTAGAGGGTCATAGCTTTGGTAACCTCTTTATCACTGCTCTTTGTGCTGTCACCGGCGGCGATATCATCAAGGCTACCCGCACAGCTTCGCATGTTTTGAATAGCTGCGGACAAGTGCTGCCCTCTACCTTGTCTAGTTTGACATTGACGGCTGAGTTTGTTGATGGAACCAAGGTGACTGGTGAGTCTGTTTTGACCACGGTGGGCAAACGCATCAAGACTATTACTTGCGAGCCCGCCTTGCCCGAAGCCGTGCAAGAAGCCGTGGAGGCTATTCTCGATGCCGAACTTATCGTTCTTGGTCCGGGTAGCTTGTACACGTCCATCATTCCCAATCTTTTGGTACCGGGCATAGTGTCAGCCATTAGAGCTGCCGAGGGACGCAAACTTTATGTTTGCAATGTTTCCACCCAAGCTGGCGAGACCACAGGCTATTCGGTCGGTGACCATGTGGAAGCCCTGCTTGCCCATGCCGGTTCAGTGAAAACAAATGAAGGCAGACTCTTGCATGCCGTTTTAGTCAATGAGGGCAAGACCGACCAGACCGCTGCTGTTCGCTTCGACCCTGAGAAGGTGAAAGAACAAGGTTTGACTGTAATCAAACGTCCTCTTACATCTGATACTACGGTAGCCCACCACGACAGTACCAAATTGGCTCGGGCCATCGTCATGTGGCTCTACCGCACTGGACGTATGAAAGCCCCTAGAGGCAAGGTGGTCAGAAAAGCCGAGACCAAGAAGTTGGAAAACAAAAAACTAGAGACTGCCGCAGACAATGTAGTAAAAGTCGGTGAGAAAGTATAGACAACTAATAAGTATAGGCAACTAATAAAGGACTAAAACTATGACCGTTAGTGATGATCTGAAGACGAAAGTCGGCCCGGCAATGGGTCGTATCGCTTCCGGTGTTTATATTGTGACAGTTGGTTCAGATAGTGACCGCGACGGCATGCTGGCCACATGGATTTGTCAGGCTGGTTTTGAACCGCCTTCTATTGTTATGGCAGTCAATAAACAAAGAGACCTGCTCAAGCGGCTTGAGCCCGGCAGTGGTTTTGCCGTCAATGTCTTGTCCAAGAACAATATGGATATCTTCAAGGCTTTTGCTAAGCCTCATAACGAAGGCAAATTTGAAGGCTTGGCTTTGACCGAGGCTAAGTATCCGGTTTTTGCATCGGCTATTTCATACATGCTTTGCCGGGTTAAGTCTTTGATGGATGCCGGTGATCATATGCTGGTTTTGGGCGAAGTCATGGACGGCGGCATTAACACCCAAGACGAGCCCATGGTTCATTTGCGAAAAGATGGCTTCCAGTACTAGTTGAGAGCGGACGACAAGTTAGCTTCGCTTCCAGCCTCTGTTTTTGCTTGCTCTTCGGCTTGCTTAATTAGTGCCAGTTGCTCCTGTGCATCGTCATAGCCTTGCCTAATGAGCTTTCTTGATAGTTCGGGGTTGATATCGAGCAGGTTTATATTCACCCCTTTTTTGGGTTGGAAAACCCGAATCTTTACTTTCTTACGTCCAATTGATTCAGGCGATCCTGCTTCCACTAGACGGTTGTACAGTTGCGCCGAGTCTATTTCTTTGCGGGCGCTGGCATCTAAGACTATGTCGAGGCAGCGCACCAGCACTTCAAACATATTGACCGGGCAGACATCAATCTTTTCGGGATGCAAAAGCACCATATAAATTTCGTCGGCGCCAAGATGAATGGCTGTTTCCATTGGCGTATTGCGCACTAGTCCACCGTCTATCCAGAGACCTTTGCCGTGAATGTGACGGGGCGGAAAAGCCATGGGAATAGCGGAAGTGGCCATGAGAACATCGATAAGCTCGTTGGTCGACATTATTTCATCAATGGTAATGAGCTTAGTCTGTAAGCTGCATAAGTCGGTTGTGCACCAACCTACCTTGGTTTTGCTTGCTTTTAGTTTTTGCAGCGAAATCTCACGTCTAAGAATCTCTTCCAAACCGGCATTATCTAAAAGTCCCAACTTGTGCCCAAGCACAAGTCTGCCTATCTGATGAGCTGAGGGGAGGGCGAAAACGTCTTTACTCTTGATATGACACCAGAGTTCTTCCAGTCTGGTCTGGTCGCCCTGGGCGTAAATGGCGGCGTTGATGCCCCCTATACTAGTGCCGAAGGCTAAATCAAAGTCGAGACCCTCCTGTCTGAGCGCTTTGATCACCCCCACCTGGTAGGCGCCTCTACCGCCGCCTCCGGGCAGCACCAGGGCTCTCATGGGTTTTGGGTTGCCGTTTTCGCTCATGCCTTTTCTCTCGCCTTTCGAATAGCTTCGGTTGTAGTAAAGAGACATCAATATCCTATCCTAATTTATGGGGCAGTCCCTGGCAACACCCGGCTGAATTTACCGCGGTAAGCGAATATAATTGCGCAGATAATCCACCTCATCACCGAGAGCCGTTCAATAATGACGCAAACCAAGCCTGTTTTGATTGTAGGAGCTGGTCCGACTGGTCTGACCCTGGCCTGCGACCTCTTGCGCCGTGGAATCAGTTTTCGCATTATCGATCAGTCTCAAAGCGCCACCACAGTCTCGAAAGCCATTGTCATACATGCCAGGACCTTGGAATTGCTTGAGAATATGGGCATAGTCGAGCCTTTTCTGGAGAACGGGCTGCCTGTTAGGGGCACAAATTTCTACGCCGGCGGTAAGCGTATTGTGCATCTAAACATGGATGAGATAGAGTCGCACTACAAATATGCCCTTGCCATTCCGCAGAGCAAGACCGAGGAGTTACTTACCAATGTGCTGAGCGCAAGCGGTGTAAAGGTCGATCGTAATTTCGAGTTGCTAGATTTCAGTCAAACGGCAGACTCTGTGCTGGCTACAATCAAGAATCTTGAAACAGGCGCTGAAGAAAAGCTTGAGTATTCTTATTTAGCCGGTTGTGACGGTGCCCATTCCCGCACCCGTAAGACTCTCGGCTTTAGTTTTGAAGGGGCTGAGTACGAAGAACTCTTCGGTGCCGCCGATGTTGCCTGTGATATCCAGGGTGATGAAATGTCCGGTTATCTCTCCGAGCACGGCAATGTCATCTTTTCCCCCTTCGGAGATGGGCGTTTCCGCATAATTTTCGAACTGCCCCATGATAATCCCCAGATAAACGGTAGACCGGTAGATGAAAACGAACCGATTACCTTGGCATTGGTGGAAGAAGTCGTCAAGGAAAGAGTCGGTCGGGCAATCAAGATTGAAGATCCACACTGGCTTTCATGGTTTAAGGTACACAGGCGTTTTGCCGATGGTTATCGCAAAGGGCGAGTCTTTATCTTGGGCGACGCCGCCCATATTCATAGCCCTGTGGGTGGAGTGGGCATGAATACCGGCATGCAGGACTCAATAAATTTGGGTTGGAAACTTGCCCTCTGTTTGAAGGGCTTGTCTGATGATTCATTGCTGGATACCTATGAAGAAGAGCGCAAGAAAGTAGGCCAATCAGTCTTGAAGGGCACCCATATGGCGACAAAATTTGTCACCTTCAGGCATCCGGTGGCGGTCAATTTGCGCAATTCGCTCATGCATATTCTTGCTTCACAAGAACTTGTGCAGCAGCGTATTTTGCGCTCGGGCAGCCTAACCGGGGTCAGTTATCGTTCTTCATCGCTCTCTTGGGAGTGCCATCCCCCTATAGATGACTCGCTCGGTCGCACTCTTAGGCTCTCAGACGACGACGGCGAAGAAAAGCCGGGTTTGGGCGCTTGGATTGAATTTGCGCGGGCGCCTGTGGCTGGAGACCGTGCTCTCGATGGCGACTGTCGCAACGAGAGGGGTGATGAGAGACGACTTTGTCAGTATCTTTCTTCCGAGCGTTTTCAACTGCTTCTCTTTGATGGTTTTGTTGCTTCACCCGATGGCTATCAGGGCTTCAAGCGCATCGAAGAGCACGTCAATAAATACTTCAAAAATCTCATTGACGTGCACGTGATTGTGCCTGAGGCAAACGGAGTGCTTGACCTGCCAAACTATAATTCGGTCATTTATGACTTCGACAGAATCTTGCACAAGACCTACGGTGCAAGCTCTGAATGTCTTTACCTGATTCGCCCGGATGGCTATATCGGCTTTAGATCGCAGCCGGCTTCGCTTGATGATCTCGTGAAGTATCTCTCCGGTGTCTTTGTTTTGTCGGCAGTTGGCTCTTAGCTGCTTAAAACGCTCTGAACGGAGTCGCTTCAAAGCGCCTCTTCTCAAACTCTAGTCTTTCTTTTCTTTCTTTGGCAGCTAGTTCTGGTTTGCCTAATCTGTCGAATATGCGGGCGCGGTCTTCGTAGGCGGCGGCACTGTGCCCGGCAAAGAAATCGCGTCCAAGTTTGGTGCTGTTCTTGTTTAGATCAATTACTTTTGCCAGATCTGCCAAAGCTAGATCGTATTTTTTTTGCATGGTGTAAACATTGGCGCGCATATGATAAGCGTCGGCAAGCCCCGGATTGAGTTTGATGCAATTGTTATAGTCTTTGAGAGATTCATCAAGGCGTCCCAGTCGGGCCAGTGATTCGCCGCGTTGATAAAGTATGTAGGCTTGTCTTGATTTGTTTTTGTCGGGAATGGCTAGAGCTTTTTTGAATAGTTCCAATGACTTTTCATAGTTTTTAGACTCTCGCAAAAGAAAAGCATGTTCCCAGATTGCGTTCAAGGTTACATTGCCGGAACCAAGTGCGGCTGCCTTTTCTAGATATTTCTGCGCTTCCAGACTGTGCAATTTAAACTGAGCAATTCTGCTTTTGCCGATATAGGCTTCGGCACAATTTTTGTCTAAAGAAATAGCTTGGCTGAAGTCTTTGTCAGCCTGGGTCATATCACCGTCATCGAGATGGTAGGCGCCTCGGCGCACATAGCTCAGAGCATCTTTCGGGTTTTTCTTGATAGCCGCCTCAATTGTTTCAAACTTGGGCGTTTGCATACCGCCATGCAAGTTCTGAAAGCGTGAGCCGAAGCCGTAGACAATGTTATCGTCTAGGGCTTGGCAGAGCCCCGGCTGTGCCAAAACTAAAAGGGGCGCCAAAACTAAAAGGGGCGCCAAAACTAAAAGGGGCGCCAAAACTAAAAGGGGCGCCAAAACTAAAAGAGACCCGTTCTTTGCTAAGACCACTAAGCAAGCGATTTTGACTGACAGCTTTTGCATATTGGTAATTGGTATCCTCAATAACAAATCTGGTTATAAAAAGCCCGGCACCAAGAGCGCCGGGCTTTTCATTGCTTTGCCAATCAGCACTGCTGAAGCAGTTTAGCTTTTCGGTTTAGGCTTTGGCCGGCTGTTTCAAGCAGGCTTCAACGTGTTTGGCTACTTCGTTGGGAGTCATAGCCACTTTCACGCCGTTAGCTTTGAAAGCTTCCAGCTTGGATTCGGCTGTGCCTTTGCCACCAGATATGATGGCGCCGGCGTGTCCCATGCGCTTGCCGGGCGGGGCGGTTTGACCAGCAATGTAGCCTATAACCGGCTTCTTGATGTTCTTTTTGATGAACTCTGCCGCTTCTTCTTCAGCATTACCGCCGATTTCACCAATCATGACGATTACTTCTGTATCGGCATCTTTCTCGAACATGCTCAAGACTTCTTGATAGTCGAGCCCTTTGATCGGGTCGCCGCCTACGCCGACGCAGGTGCTCTGTCCGAAACCTTTATCGGTAAGAGCAAGTGCGATTTCGTAGGTGAGGGTGCCTGATTTGCTCACCATGCCAACTTTACCGGCTTTGAAAATTGAGCCGGGCAAAATGCCAATCAGTGACTGACCGGGGGTGATGATGCCGGGGCAGTTCGGTCCAATCAACTTGGCACCCTTTGCTTTGACGGCTGCCACTAGTTTGGCTGTGTCTTGCGGAGGAATACCTTCGGTGATGAGAACGAGCAGTTCGATGCCGGCATCCAGTGCTTCGTATCCGGCATCAAGAGCCAGGTAAGGAGGCACGAAGATAACCGAGCAGGTGGCGCCGGTGGCTTCTTTGGCTTGGGCAACGGTGTCGAATACCGGCACGCCGTGGATTTTTTCGCCGCCTTTGCCGGGTGTAACGCCGGCTACGATTTTGGTGCCGTAGTCAAGCATGCGCTTGGTGTGGGAAGCTCCCATCTTACCGGTAGCGCCCTGCACTACGACTTTTGTATTTTTGTCGACAAGAATCATTTCTAATGCTCCTTAAATAAAGACTAGGCTTTGGCTGCGCAAGCCGGTGTTTTGGCTGCTTGTTTGGAGCGGCTTACTGCTTCTTTAACCGCTTCCTCGAGATCCGGATAGAGTTTCAGTCCGGACTGAGCGAGCATTTTTTCAGCGATATCTTGGTTGTTTCCGCGCAGTCTGACCACCATTTGGCGTTCAGGATACTTCTTCATAAAGTCGACAAGGGCACCAGCCACTTCGTCACAGGCGGTGATACCGCCCAAGATGTTGAGGAGGATGACATCGACTTTAGGATTCTCGTTAACGAGCTCAAGAGCGGCCAAGGTCTTCTTCTGATCTGAGCCACCGCCGGCGTCGAGGAAGTTTCCAGGTTGACCACCGAAAGCCTTAACCATGTCCATAGTGGCCATAGTCAAGCCGGCGCCGTTGCAGAGAATACCGATATTGCCGTCTAGCTCGACCAGGTTGAGGTCAGCCAATTTGGCGCGGCGCTCGCGCGGGCTCATGTCGACGAGGTGAGCTTCCATCCAGCCTTTGAAGCTGGGCTGACGACCGATACTGTCATCATTGACGATAATTTTGCCGTCCAGGGCAACAACATCGTCGCCTTTGGTGATCACCAAGGGGTTGATTTCGGCCAGGTCAAGGTCTTTGCTTTCAAAGACTTTGTAGAGTTTGTTGGCGATGTCGGCTACTTTAGCCATGACTGCGCCGGTGAGACCAAGTTTGGCAGCCAGATTGCGACCTACATAACTATGGTAGGGGTAGGGAATCGGCTCGGTCAGGACGTTATGAGAAGATTCGATTTCGATTCCACCTTCGGCGGAAGCAATAAAGATCGGGCAGCCCTTTTCTCTGTCAAGGGTTACAGCCAGGTACAGTTCTTTGGCGATGGCCATTTTGGGCTCAACCAAGAGGCTCTCGGTTTTGGAGCCTTTAATCTCAAGCTTCAAGAGGTCTTTGGCTAGGGCCATACCCTCTTCCAGGTCTTTGGCGAACTTGATGCCGCCTGCTTTACCTCTTCCACCTGACATGACCTGACATTTCAAGGTGAGCGGATAACCGAAGTGAACTTTAGCCAGTTCTTCCGGTTTGGTGATGCGAAAGGCGGGTGGTACGGGTATGCCGCCAGCTTCAAAGATTCGCTTGGCTTCGTATTCGTAGAGATTCAATGTATGTCGACCTCACTGATGCACTAATGGCTTAAACAGTCTCTAAATGTACGACAAAAAGATAGGTGCAGCCGCGACCTTTAGGTTTTTATCCAATAGTTAAGTGAAATTGGTCCTTGCATGCTAAACGAAAGCCTTGCCGACCTATACTTATCTTTTCAAACCCAAGGTAAGCTCCTTGAGCATCTCTTGTCTACCCTTTGGTAAACGAAGCGGTTCAAAGGGAGGCTCATTCCGGAAGCCCACCAGACCAAGTAAATTAGCTCTGATCATAGGACACTATTGAATGCGCATCGGTATCCTCACAGGCGGCGGCGATTGCCCTGGTTTGAATGCTGTATTGAGGGCTGTAGTGCGGCGCTCGGTCAAAGAATACGGCTCGGAAGTGGTTGGCTTTCTTGAAGGTTTCAGAGGCGTTATTGAAAACATGGTCATGCCCTTGACCATGCATTCCACCGGTGGTCTGATTCATCGGGGCGGCACAATTCTGAGAACTTCGCGCACTAATCCGTTTAAGGTGGAAAGAGGACCAGAGCGCATTAAAGAGAATATGGAGAAGCATCGGCTAGATGCTCTTATTGTGGTTGGCGGTGAAGACACTTGTGGTGTGGCCAACAGACTATATAAAGAACATAATCTCAACTTGGTTTGTGTTCCCAAAACTATTGACAATGACATAAACGCCACCGATGTCGCCTTCGGTTTTGATACCGCTGTAAATATTGTGGCTGAAGCCCTTGACCGTCTGCACACCACTGCCGAGTCGCATAACCGAGTCTTGGTCTGCGAAGTAATGGGACGAAATGCCGGTTGGATCGCCTGCTATGGCGGTATCGCTGGTGGTGCTGACTTTATCTTGGTGCCCGAGCGCCCCATCAATTTGACCGCTGTCATAAACTCAATCAAACAAAGGCATGCCCGTGGTCGTGACTTCTCGATCGTAGTCGTGGCCGAAGGCGCCAAGTTTGATGACGAACAAGTCAATCCGGAAAGAGAAGTCGACGCTTTTGGTCATGTCAGACTGGGCGGTATCGGCGAAATTTTGGCAAAACATATCGAGAAAGAAACTGGTTTTGAAACCCGCTCGACCACTTTAGGTCATATTCAAAGAGGCGGCTCACCGACTGCTTTTGACCGGGTGCTTGCCACTAGATATGGTGTGCTTGCCGCCGACTTGGTCCATCAGAAAAAGTTTGGCACCATGGTGGCATTGCATGGCAATACCTTGGTTGATGTGCCGATTGAAGATGCTGTAAATAGCCTCAAGACGCTCGATATGGATATATACAAGGTCGCTGAAGTCTTCTTCGGCTAAAGCCATGTCTCAAGACGAATACTTTATGTCAATCTGCCTAGACCTGGCTCAGAAAGCCGCCGGGCAGACAGCGCCAAACCCCCTGGTTGGTGCAGTGATAGTTGCCGATGGCGAAATAGTAGGGCGTGGGCACCATGAAAGAGCCGGTCTGCCCCATGCCGAACCAAACGCTCTGGTTGCCGCTGCTGAAAGAGCCAAGGGCGCTACTCTTTATGTCAATCTCGAGCCCTGCAGTCATTATGGACGCACCCCGCCTTGTGCCGACGCAGTAATTGCCGCCGGCATCAAAAGAGTGGTGGTCGGGGTGCAAGATAGTAATGTCAAGGTAAACGGCGGCGGTATCGCTCGTCTGCGCGAAGCTGGTATAGATGTAACCGTGGGGGTTTTGGCTGATCAGTGCCGATATCTCAACCGTGGTTTCTTTAGAGTGATGGAATGCGGTCTGCCTTGGGTCGAGCTAAAAATGGCTTGCACACTTGATGGGCGCATTGCCGATCAGAGCGGACGCAGTCGTTATATCACTGCTGCGGCGGCTTTAGAGAGGGTGCAGAAACTGCGCCGCGAATGTGATGCGATCATGGTGGGGGCGGCCACTGCCCGGCTTGATGATCCCAGTTTGACTGTGCGCGATGGCTTGCCAATCTCGCGGCAGCCTCGACGGGTGGTTGTCGACCCGCATTTGACTTTAGACGAAAAAGCCAAAATATTTGACGGACAGAGCGATACTTTTATTTTTTCGTTGCCCTCGGCGACGGGCATAAAACCTGATAAGGCTGAGTTTATGCCTCTCAAGATTAGAGAAGACGGCGGTTATGACTTGAAAGACTGCCTTGCCACTCTTGCCGCAAAGGGGGTCAGGCGCCTATTGGTGGAAGGCGGTGGGGTGCTGGCTGGTGCTTTACTCGATGCTAATTTGGTGGACCAAATTTATTGGTTCATGGCGCCAAAGATGCTTGTCTCTAGTGGGTCAAGACCGGTTCTCGCCTCAGACAAGGGGCGTAGTTTAGACGATATCGTCGAACTAGAAGAGGTGCGCTATGAGGAAGTTTTGCCGGACCTGCTCGTCACCGGCTATTGCAAAGGGCGCAAGCAGTTTTTAGAACAGCCGCTCTTGAAAAGCTAAGTTCTGAGGGCATCTTAGCTCGCTCTAACCCGTCGCATACTGACTACTTATATACTTATAGCCATGAACGATAAGAAAAAGAAAGTATATGTCGAGACCTTCGGCTGCCAGATGAATAAGTCTGACTCTGAGCATATGCTCGGTTTGTTGGATGAAATTGGCTATGAGCCTACCCCCGAGATTAAGGGCGCTGACCTGATGATCTTAAACACCTGTGCCATCAGGGAAGGGGCGGAAGACAAAGTCTATAGTTATCTCGGCGCCTGGCGCGGCTATAAAGAAGCCCGTCCTGGTTCGTTAATCGCTGTCGGTGGTTGTGTCGCCCAAGACGCCGGCGAATCGATGCGTCGCCGCGCACCCTATGTCGACTTGGTTTTTGGTACCCACAATCTCTATCGTCTACCCGAACTTGTGCAGCGCGCGCAGGGCGGCGAGAAAGTGGTGGAAATCTTTCAAGAATTGCCCGATGATCTGCCCGAAACCCCTGTGGTGCGCCTTAACGATATTAGCGCTTGGGTTTCGATAATCTATGGCTGCGACTATAACTGCACATATTGCATCGTGCCTTACGTAAGAGGTCGTGAGAAGAGCCGTTCTCCAGAGTCTATTTTTGATGAGGTGAAGAGCCTCGCTCAATCTGGCTATAAAGAAGTGACCCTGCTTGGTCAGAACGTCACCGCCTATGGTCATGATTTGAATCCTAAAATTCATCTTGGCCATCTACTGCGGAATCTTTCTGCCCCTGAGTTAGAGTCGATAAAGAGACTGCGTTTCGTCACCGGTCATCCGCGTGATCTAAATGTTGAAATTATCGATGCTGTTAAAGAGCTGCCGACAGCTTGTGAGTATTTCCATATTCCGATTCAAGCCGGTGACGATCGCACCTTGCGCCGCATGGCCAGAGGCTATAACGTAGACTTTTACAAGCGCAAAGTAGATGAAATTCGCTCCCGAATACCAGATGCTGCCATCACCACTGATTTGATCGTCGGCTTCCCTGGCGAGACCGAAGAAGAATTTATGAACACAGTCAGGCTGGTGGAAGATTTGGCTTTTGATGTGGCCAATACCGCCGCCTATTCACCCAGACAACATACACCTTCGGCAAACTGGGAAGGACAAGTTCCAGAGGAAGAGAAGTACGAACGTCTGCGCTTCCTCAACACCGTGGTCGGCGAGGTCTCGCATCGCATCAATAAGAGATTGCTCGGCAAAGAAGTTGAGATTCTTGTGGAAGGGCGCTCCAGCCGCGGCATGAACCGACTGATGGGACGCACACGCACCAATAAGACAGTCAACTTTGAAGGTCCTGAAAGCTTGATTGGTCAGCTTATCGATGTCGAGATCGTGGCTGCTAATCCATGGGCTTTAAGGGGGGCACTTAAAGGGGCTCACGGAGAACACTTAGAGTCTTATATCTCAGAAGATTCGCTTTCGTCCGAGTCATGCCACACTGAGAGCGAGACTGCCGTTCCGGTCGCCATAGAGTTAAGCAAAAGATAGATGCGTCGTCGACTATTCAGAATTATTCTGATGTCATCGCTTGCACTATTTTTGTCGTCATCATGGTCGATGCCGCTATTGGCCCAGGGCTTACAACGGTTGCAAGCCGATGCCGAAAACTACTTTAGTCGCCAGCAAATGGCCAAAGCGATTCCGCTTTATGACAAACTAATTAGTATCAGTCCCAACAATGCCTCTTACTATTGCAAAAGAGGAGAAGCCTATCTAGGCTTAGAGCAGATAGAAAAGGCAAAGCTTGATGTTGATAAGGCAATCAAACTGGCGCCAGGCTATAGAACTGCTTATATGGCTCGGGCACGAATAGCCAGTGAACTTGGTGACTTTAGAGGCGCACTCGGCTATTCAGATAAGGCAGTGCGCGGCATCAAGGTCGGCGACAAAGATTTCTCAAAAATAGCTTGGGTTTGGTATCAAGATCGAGCCACTTGGTATAGCGAGCTGGGTGACCAGAACAAAGCCATCGAACAATACAGCGAAGCTCTTAAGTTTAATCCAGATGGGTTCTGGTTGTACTACTTTCGAGCTTCCAACTATTTCAAGCAAGGCAAATATGCCTTGGCCATCAAAGACTTAGACATATGTTGTTCGATGAAGAGCGAGAAATCTTTGACCAGGGCTCTTGAACTGCGCCTTAAATGTCATGAAAAGACAGGCAACAAAGATTTGGCCAAGAAAGATAAGGCGCTTATGGACGAGCTCTTGCGCAAGCAAGGAAACGAGCTGTTTTAGGACTGCTTGCTGAGAGAAAGATCAAATACTACTTAGTATCTTTCGATCTGCAAGTTTTTTTTCGGCTTTCTGCTATCGAGCAAGAATGAAGTCTCTGCCAAGATTTTTAATAAAGCCCGCCATGTTACCGACACAGATTGTCGTTTATAGTGCCTGCATCGAAAGGCTATTGCCGCTTTCTTCGAGCCATTACCAAAATCAATAAGTCTGCCGTGTTACACCAACTCTTCAATGAGGTTATTTTTCTATGCCTGATAATTTCAATGCTCATCATAAAGCCATGCAACTAGAAGAGATGGCCAAAGAGCTAATCGCTAATCCTGACGATAAAGGCGCCGCCTTCAAGAAATTTTCTGAAGAAGCGCACGCTTTGATAAACGACCCGAAGAAAATGAAGGCTGTAGCGGTAGAGCTTGAGAAAATAGAAGACGACCTCTTTACCCCCTTGCCTAATGCCGAGATAGAACGAGACAAGGACGGCAATGTCACAGACATCAGGTTCAAGAAGTCTTTCTGGGATAGAGAGTCTGACGATCTTGTTCGTTTACACACCAATGTTGCATATTCTTCCCTCTACGGTGTGCGCACCCCGGAGGAGCGAGCCAGAGACCACGAGTCTAATATTGAAATAGACCCTTGGCGGGCGTTTCAAGTATTCCAACATGGGGACGCTGGTTATTACCTGCCGATGGGTGGACTAGGGTCTGACTAGTTTCTTTAGCTGAAAACTTGGGCTCTGGCGGTCTGAAATTTGTCATTGTTATTTCTGCCCGTGCTATCTCTTCCAGTGCTATTTCTTCCAGTGCTATTTCTGGCAGGGCTCTTTCAGTAATTGTTTTGAAGTTAGAGTTGTAGTCACAACTCGGTCACGAAAAGGTCACTGTCTGGTTTCATCGACTCGCTATCCTACTTATTTACAGAGTAATTTATCTGTTTTCTTAAGTGGGCGGTTTTACTATGTCGGATATCATTGCTTCTCATGACCATATGTCGGAACCTGGCAGGTTAAGCGATAGTTCTGTGGACAATGCGAGCAGACTCTTTGATGAAGTCTATGCGCCTAGCCGAGTGTCAGCCCCATCTCTTGAACAAAATGTAGCTGGTGGGGGAAACAAATCCCTGGCTTCGTCAAGCGAAAGCGAGCCAGTGCTGGAGTTCTCTAATATTTATCCGTCCGATTTCGGCGAGGTGGCTAAGGCTCTCTTGCCTAAGGTAGATACAGATTATGATGGTGCAATGAGTAAAGGCGAAATTGAGAGTGCTTTTGCTTCAACCGATATAACTGGTCGTGATGCGATTGTATTGGCGACAATCAATAAACATTTTTCTGATTTGACTCTCTTTTCTATACAAGGACTCAGCGAGGGTGCCGGGCTTGTTACAGCTGCCGATATCGAAATGGCTGGCGACGCGCTTAGCCTTGCTGGTCAGTATGTAGTAGATCCAGAGGCTTATGCGAAAGGCTTGTTACAGTTCGAACTTGAGGTGCCGGACTACCGTACTAAGATAGTTGATTCTAGGATCTATGATATATTGTCGCCGTCATCCAAAGACTTTCTTTCGGGAACTAGCTACCTTAAACCTGCAGCAGTTGCTATTTTTGATCAGCTTGATCAAAATACTGATGGCTCTATCTCTTGGGATGAGGTAGGGCAGTTCCAAGGCGTCAAAGGTGTGTATGAGAAGGTGCAGCCTTCTATGCTAAAGAGTCAGTTACAAGAAAACTGGGATACCATTATTTCTGCCAGTAATGACGAGTGGTTCATTGAGAATAATGGAATTACCAGAGCTGACCTAGAGAAATCCTTTGAGCATATAGATGGCTTATTGCCTCGAAAGTTGCATGACATCAACGCTTCGCTGCTAGAGCACGCGGACCGCTTGAGCGAAGCAAGCGATGTGCTTTTTGCAGACGAGTCACCTATTGAGAGCATAGTGCCGCAAGGCGTTAATCAAGAGGGGCTTGGTGACTGCTATTTTCTTGGACCGCTGGCTTCTCTAGCTGCTACCGAGGCCGGTAAGAAGAAAATTCTAGATATGATTACAGTCAATGAGGCTGACTCATCCGGGCGGACGACTTACACAATTACTTTTCCTGCTGATCCAGAAAATCCTGTAACTGTAGAAGCCCCTACAGCGACAGAATTGGCAAGATTCGGCGGCGGTACTGAACATGGCTATTGGGCGCCTCTGTTAGAAAAGGCATTTGGAGCATATATGGCGAGAAAGACAGAGCAGCATCAAGGTTTACCTCATCTTGCTGTACCTTTTGGCGCTACTTTGGAAGATGTTGGTGCTGTTCTTTCACCCAGTGATCCTCTTGTTTCTAATCCTAGAACATATTCAGGCGGCGAACTTGCCGCTACAATCGAGCAAGCCTTGGCTCAAGGTGATTTTGTGGCGGTTAGTTCTTATGAGAACGCTACCGTCAATGGGCAAAAGGTGCCGAGCCCCTATTCGGTTAAACAATTGGGTCTTGCCACCAATCATGTTTATGGCGTCGTAGATTATGACAAGCAGACTGGCGAGGTGACTTTGTACAACCCTTGGGGCGACGGAGAACCGACTGCAGAGAAATACAGTGACGGAGTCGATGATGGTCTCTTTAAGTTGCCTCTGCCTGAGGTCAACGCCCGATTTGATGGTATGGCGATTAGCACCGACAGAAAGTAGATCTTATAGAAAGTAAGAATTTCTTTTGGGCTGAATTCTGGACAGATTGCAGCCAGAAAAGACACTTAGCCAAGTACCATTTAGACTTCTTGATTCACTGCCAACGAATTTATGAAGGCAGATCTATAGACGCAGAACTAAGTATGCCAAGACTAGCCGAAGGAGCTTGGTATCACTAAACTCAATCGACTTGAAATGGTAGACCGGTCAAAAATCAACTGAGGGAGTGTTTGGCAATAACCCTCAGAAATCGTCCCGGTCAATTAAAAGATGTCGGATAAGGATTGGACCAGATAAAACCGCTCTACCGCTGAGCTACGCCTGTCTTGTTTCCAAAACCTGCGGCGGGATTCGAACCCGCGACCTGTCGATTGGAAGTCGATAACCTGGGCCTTCGACCCGACATCTTCTATTATAGGTCCCCCAAGGCAAATTGTGAAATTAGTTCTGGGGTGACTGTATCGAAGCCGACAACATTAAGCATTCTCTTGTCGGTGCAATCAGCAAGCGAGATACGGTTAGCTGCCATTGCCACCGTAACTAGTTTGGCATCGATACCCATGGTGTCACGATAGGCATTCAATGCTTCCAGCGGATGATCTTCTCCTGCCCATGTTTCTGAGTCGGTGTAAATGACGAAAACATCGACAGGAATTTTGTTCTCTCTCGCCCAGTGCATCGGAATTGCACAGTCAGTGCCTCCACCGCCGGTGCGGCTCAATAGACCAACCACATCATCCAGCCTTTGCTTAGCGCTTATAGCCAGAGGATAGGCTTTTGTATCGTATGCCACGAATGAGATATTGGCAGGGGGCTCGCTCTTGGCTGTCGCCAGAGCCATGGCGCCGCAAGCCTCACGGGCAGTGAGACCGACAATGCCATTAACTCTAGTACCAACCATAGAACCAGACACATCCAGTCCAAGGCAGAGCCGCTTGCCTGTCGGCGTGATGCACTTGAAGGCTTTATAGAAGGCCTCGTCTAATGCATCAACAACTGCTGCTTGAGGCGTCCACATTCCGCCACCGCGCACTGCAAAGCCAGAGCGGTATACCGCTAGGGCCGCCAAGATTTTCAGCGGGTGCAGTCGTGCCTTTTCCAGCGCTGTCTGATTATTTATTCTCTGGCAAACTATATTAACCAATTCGCTGTCTTTGGCAGAGAGCAATTCAACCCTAGACAGATTTCCCAGATTTCTAATCAGCCACTCTAGACCGGCTTGCTTAGCCAGTACATGATAGACCTCGGAAAAGCGCAACTCTGCCGGGACCATTTCAATTGATAGTTTTGCGCTTTCCACAATCTGGGCAACGCTTGGTCCATCAAGCTTTTCTTCGCCTACGCCTTGGCGCAGTTTCTGAAAACCAATTATGGTGGCATCCTCTATTCCGTCAGTGGTTCCTTTGACAGCAAATTGATAGAGGCTGTTGCGCAGAGCGTCAGCAGCTTTAGGGTGGGATAGTCTAAGCAGATCGCGATGGCTCCAGCCATTGCGCTGTTGATATTTGGTTAACTGCACCGCCAGTTTTTCCGGCGGCATGAGTTCGTACCAGCGGGCAATTGCCCTTCTCAGCCCTCTGCCCCAACCACGAAAGGATTGCACAAACTCTACAAAGGTAAACAAGTGCGTACCGGTACGAGCCACTTCAGGTAAGGCTGCCAGCGCAGCCGCCTTGCCTTCTGGGCTAGCCAGTCCTGCTCCCATAGCTAAAGCAAAAAGGCAGGCGTCATTCTTTGCAGACCTTCCGCTTTTTGATATTTCAACAATTTCGCTAATCACTTTTAGCGGCTCTATCTGCAACAAGCGTTCGACAGCCTTGGCGTTGTCTATAGTCAGTTTGGCTTCACCCACATAATAGGTGCCGCCCTCACTGCCAAGAATGAGGAAACGACGGAGTTTTGCCCAGTCATCAATTTCATAGCTGTAGCCAAAGGCGTTGTTCGGCACCATGCCCGATAGCGGTATGCTACTAGACGGAACGCCTTGAGGTTGGCTCTTTGGCTTACGCTTGAAGAAGTGGAGATTTAGTTTTGACATAACAGAAAGTCACCCGCCTTTTGGGTGCGAAGGAAATATAAGGGCAAGATCTCCATGCTAGTTGCGGTCCGAACTTCTGACAAGGGAATGCAAAGAGATGTATACAGTTCTGCCAGAAGCGAAATCAATAGCGAAGCCAGTAGCGGAATGCCGCTGCAAGTGCTCAGTTCTTGCTAAGACGGTAGTAAAAATACATCATTTAACGGTACAGAGCAGAGTCACTCCGCAATGGCGTTTATTCACGTCACCGAGGGCAGAAAATTGAGCTAGACTCTCAAAAGGACCAATGAGGACCTATATTGCAGTCTACTAATGGCAAGACAGGAATCGCATATGACGAGTACATTACAGACTTGCTTTGATGACAGGGACAGTCTCATTGCATACGTCAAGAAACTTGCACCGTGGGCAGATGGTGCGGCGAGCCAGATTCAGGGCGGTAGACTAAAAGCTGAGATGCGCTTGGCTGCTATCAATCCCATTAAGTACGGCGGCAGTCGCAACTTTGGCGATGGACATGTCACAAGGCTTTCTCCTTATATCCACCATGGAGTCTTGAGCTTGAATGAGGTGCGCAACCATGCACTCAGTCAATGCAGCCAGCCGGTGCAGATTACCAAGTTTATTCAAGAGCTTGCCTGGCGAGACTTCTGGCAGCTAGTTCTGAGAGCACATCCACACTGGGCTTGGGCAGATGTTGAGCCGTATAAAACTGGGTTCAGTGCGCAAGACTATGCCGATGCTTTGCCTGCTGACATTGCAGAAGGAAAAACCGGCGTTGCTTGCCTTGATGCATTCATAAACGAGCTAATAGAAACCGGTTACATCCATAACCACGCGCGCATGTATCTGGCTAGTTATGTGGTGCACTATCGACGTGTCAAATGGCAGGCTGGTGCGCGTTGGTTTTTGCAGCATCTGCTTGATGGTGACATTGCTAGTAACAATCTCTCCTGGCAATGGGTGGCAAGCACTTTCAGCAACAAACCCTATATTTTCAATCTAGAAAACGTGGAGCGCTATTTCGGCAAGCTCGTTGATACATCGCCGGCTCTCAATCAACCGCTCCACGCAACTTATGAAACGCTTCAACTAGGACTCTTCCCTAATCTGGGCATGACATTATGAGTAAACCATTGATATTGTTGCATCAAGAAGCCTTACGCCGAACCCATCCAGTCTTTGATGCGGCCCCGGCTGAAACTAAAGCTATTTATGTTTGGGATGATGCGTTCTTTAAGGACGCAAACTACAGTCTTAAGCGGCTTGTTTTTGTCTATGAGACTTTATGCGAACTACCCGTCGACATCATTCGCGGTGGCACTCTGGAAACTGTTCTCCAACTTGCACCTTCTTTGCTTTACATTCCTGCAGCGAACAATCCGCTGCTTATCAGCTTGATCGATTCCATCAAGAAAGAAGTCCCAGCAAAGATTGTTGAGGATGAGCCGTTTGTTACGTTGCAAAGAAAGACTGAGTTTAGACGTTTCTTTCAGTATTGGAACAAGGCAGAGAAGACTGCTTTTTTGCTGGATGGCTCTGAAGATGCCTAGAGGAGTCAATAAGTCCGACCTGCCAAGCAAAGTCTGTCTGAGCTGTGGCAGACCTTTCACATGGCGTAAGAAATGGGAGAAAGTATGGAGTGAGGTCAAGTATTGCTCCAAGAAATGTAAGGCAAAGCGCGTAGGTGTAGGAAATCAACCTGGTAATTGATCCCTATTTCACTAACTGAAAATTTCAATTATGCAAAAACGATTGCAGAATTATGCGCAATCGAAAGCTTGGCGGCTGCATAAAGGGCAAGCCACACTGTCTTTTCTCTAAATAGTGGATCATTTTCGAAGTTGTCGTTTTCTTGTAATTTTGCCTCTTTAGCAACATCTCCGTCTGGAGTTATCTCAATGCCAAGGAAGTCGGCACAGCTCAATAACTCCTCTAGGACTTTCTTAGAGGAACCAAGCATGCCGCCAGCAAATTGATAGTCTTCGTCTGCGAAGATGATATCTTCGAAATCTAAAGGCAAATAATAGCCTTCGCAGTCAGAGTGGCAGATTATATGACTTGTGGTTTTTTCAAATAACTCACATTGCAACAACTCATTGTTCTCATCTCCGTCCGGTTTGTCTTCTAGATACTGCTGCCGGGTGCGATTGTTCCTGGCATAAGCCATCGCGGTTCTGAGGTAGTGCACGAATGAGTACGGAAAAGATAAGCAGGAACCTAAAGAGTCAAACTCTACTGGCTCTTCTGGTTCGACGTGTTCCGGCAAACCATGCACTTTCAGTGCTTTGTTTACCAGTTCAAATTCTTCCTTGAAAAAGGCTACACCCTCTTCGTCACCATTCTCCAAAAGCTGACCGAGAATATTGACTTCTATAGCGAGTCCCATTTTCTTCTCTCCGTATTTACAGTCGGCAATTTTAGCAGTTATGGTTCTCTTGGTGGCGGCGAGTCGAGTTTGCCGACTCTCCTATAGAGGTCCATCCAATGCCATTCCTGTTCTAAAGACAATCTAGGTTCTATTCAATCACTTTTGGCGCCTTGCAGCTTGACCAAGAGAAAACCCGGAAAAATTCTTTGTTCTGATCTAAGTATTCTCTTTGTGCGCTCAAGCGGCTGATTATAGCTGTAGAGTACAAGCCTGGTGCCGCTTTGTACTGCCTCTTCGTTGAGCTTGACCAGATTTGGGTCGCTGTCTTTCATAAGGGCCTGATAAGTGGCTGCGCATTTGAATGCCAGAGGCAGTCCGCCGATTATGACAGAGGCTGATAAATAAACGACGATGCCGATAATAGCCCAGCTCTTTGCAGACTTTTCGCCGCAAATAGTGACCAAAACCAGGGCAAGCACTGGTGCAGAAGCTGTGAATATATTGATTATCGCCTGCAATCTTGCGCTTTCTGCAACTATATTACTTGCTAAGCAGGCGTTTATGGCGAAGGGTAGCCAGAGAAAGATGAGGCTTGCTGCCATGCTGAGAATGTATTTCCTTAGGGGTGATAGTTCAGCCTCATCTGCGTCTAGCTTTTCTGACTCTTGCGTTTCTTCTCTTTCTTCACTGTCTTCTAACGGTTCATTCTCAGCGGTCTTTTCTAGATTTTGCTCGAACTCCTGCTTTGACTCTTCCCTGGTGCTTTCTGGTTCTTCAGCTTGAGTCGGGCCTAACTCTGTCCGGCCGCCATTACTATCAGTTTTTATTGCTTGGAAAACATCAAACTCGGGCCTGCTTTCGCCGACCCGAGTTTCTGCATCTTCTTTTGGAATATAGTCTTTTGACCACCTATTTTCAGATAAGTCAGACGAATCGGACGAGTCAGAAGAGTCAGTCAAAAGTTTACTTCCTCAAAAAAGGAACGAATAGTTACACTAAACCGGCACTAGTTCGAGAGTGGCAATGGCATTGTCTATCTCTTTTAGGTCTGCCGCAGTCAATTTGATATGGGCGGCTTTGATATTCTCGATTGTTTGTGCCGCATCGCGCGCACCCACAAGGGCTGATGTTATACCAGGTTGGGCGATTGTCCAGGCAATCACTATTTGGCCAAGGGTGGCTTGATGGCGGTCTGCCACAGGCTTGACCTTTTCCAGCATGGTGTTGACGCGTTTGATGTTTTCCTTTTGAAAATGAACTTGATTGGCTCTATGGTCACCTGCTTTGAACTGCACTTCGGGAGAGAATTTGCCGGTGAGCAAGCCTCTCTGCAGAGGACTGTAGACGATGGTGCCGATATTGTTTTCACGGCAATAGGGCAAGACGGTCTTTTCTATGTCGCGCAGCACCATGCTGTAGGGCGGTTGGTTTGAGGCTATCGGACAGATTTTTCTAGCTGCTTCGATGTCTTCGCTGGTGAAATTGCTTACACCGGCTGCCCTTATTTTGCCTTGCTTGATTAGTTCGACCATGGCTTCCATTGTTTCTTCCACCGGTGTGGTGTGGTCGCGCCAATGGCATTGATAAAGATCGATATAGTCGGTTTTTAGTCTGCGCAGGCTGTTCTCGCACTCTTCGATTATGCTTTTCTTTCTGGCATTGCGGTAAATTTCTTTGCGTTCACCTTCTTGTTCCCAGTCAAAGAAATGTTCACCGTCTTTAGAGTCCCAGCGTAAGCCATACTTCGTCAAGATTTGTACTTTGTCTCTTTTGCCTACCAGTGCCTTGCCGACTATTTCTTCTGAGCGGCCATAACCATAGACTGCCGCTGTGTCTATAGATGTAGCGCCGTGCTCGATTGAGGCATGAATGGCTTCGATTGCGTCTTTCTCTTCTGCTCCGCCCCACATCCATCCGCCGATGGCCCAGGCGCCGAAAGTAATCACTGAAACTTCAACGCCGCTGTCGCCGAGTTTTCTCATTTCGATTTTGTTGGAAGTAGCTGACATCTGGGGCTCCTCTTTACTTGAATGGCAAGATTATAGCAGCCCAATTTCCTCCCAAATGGCTTGCGGCCCCTTGTGGGGGCCGCAGTCGTTGGTCGGAGGAAAACTAACTTAAGTTTAGAGTTGGCTCTAGACCGCAGCGAGAGCTGCTTCTTTCTTGGCAGTGAACTGCTCTTCTTCGGTGGAACCCTTGAGAGCCTGAGTGCTTGCTTTTCCGCCGCTCACAGTCACCAGTACTTTGTCGAAGTAGCCGGTGCCGACTTCTCTTTGGTGTCTGACTGCTGTGTATCCGGCTTCTTGTTCTGCAAATTCTTCCTCTTGCAATCTGACATAGGCAGCCATGCCTTCTTTGGCATAAGCCTGAGCCAGTTTATATGCGCTCAAGTTTGTAGCGTGCCAGCCGGCGAGGGTGATGAATTGATATTTGAAGCCTAGTTCGCCAAGTTTCTTATTGAATTCAGCGATGGTTTCGTCGTCAAGGTGCTTCTTCCAGTTGAAAGACGGTGAGCAGTTATAGGCGAGCAGTTTTCCGGGGAATTCTTTGTGGACTGCCTTGGCAAATTCTTCTGCTTCGGCGAGATCCGGCTTGGAGCTTTCGAACCAGAGAACATCGGCGTAGGGGGCGTAAGCCAGGGCGCGGGCGATCACCGGCGCCAAGCCTGATTGCACGCGGAAATAGCCTTCGGCTGTGCGTTCGCCAGTGAGGAAGGGGCGATCTATTTCGCAGATGTCTGAAGTAATGAGTGTGGCATCGAGAGCATCGGTGCGGGCGGTGATGATAGTTGGGACATCAAGCACGTCGGCTGCCAGGCGGGCGGCGTTCAAGGTACGGACGAATTGCGAGGTGGGCACCAGCACTTTGCCGCCCAGGTGACCGCACTTTTTCTCGGCGGCCAGTTGGTCTTCAAAGTGAACGCCGGAGGCTCCGGCTTCGATCATGTTTTTCATCAGTTCAAAAGCATGTACCGGTCCACCAAAACCGGCTTCGGCATCGGCCATAATCGGCACAAACCAGTTGCGCTCAGAAAGACCTTCGCTGGCATCTATTTGGTCGGCTCTCATGAGAGCGTTATTTAGTCTCTTCACCAAATCTGGTGCGCTGGTGGAAGGATAGAGACTTTGATCGGGGTAGGTTTGCTTTGAGCTATTGGCGTCGGCTGCCACTTGCCAGCCAGAGAGATAGATTGATTTTAGCCCGCCTCTTACCATTTGTACGGCTTGAGAACCGTTCATGGCACCAAGGGCGATGACATAGGGTTCATTGTGCAAGAGTTCAAAGAAGTGTCTGGCGCCGAGGTCGGCCAAAGTATGCTCGACCTTGACGGAAGAACGCAGCTGTACTACTTCTTTTGCAGAGTAGTTGCGCTTTATCCCCTGCCAACGTCTCTCGCTATTCCAAGCAGTTTCTAATTTCTTGATTTGTTCTTCTTTGCTTTGCATTGCTTTCCCTCTGTGGCTTGACTTGATGAGACTCCGGGGTTTACCTAAGATTGATGGGTATAGCAGAGCACCGGCCAAGGCCGGTGACTGCTACTGTCTTTGTTGGAAAATCTAGTGAGGTGCGCTTTTCTTTGTTGGCAATTTAGTCTTGCAAATAAAGATAGGCACGTGTGGTGAGGAAGTCTTCGAAATTGTCTGAGAGCACAAGTGCATCGAGAATTTCGGAGGCTTCTTTGATATGGGGTGCAGTTTCTCTAAGTTTGTCGATTAAGTTGTTCTTGATCGACAAATAGATATCTTTGTTCATGTTTTCGATGAAGTGCGGTGACTTTACCGAAGTTGAATACTTGATCCATTGCCACAACTGGGCTCTGGCGATTTCAGCGGTGGCAGCGTCTTCCATCAAGTTGTGAATGGCTGCTGCACCGTTGCCGCTTAGCCATGAGTCAAGATAACGCAGGGCTACATCGATATTGTTTTGTACCCCTTCGCGGGTTACTTCGCCTTCGATGGCGGTGTTCAGAAGATCTTGGGGTGAAACTTTGATGTTGTTGGTCTTTTCTTTTTGGTCGGGTTTTGCACCCAAAACTTTGTCAAAGACTGCCCGTGCCGTGCTGACTAGGTCAGGGTGCGCCACCCAAGTACCGTCAAAGCCGTCAGAGGCTTCTCTTTCTTTGTCTTCTTGTACTTTCTTGAGGGCTACTTCGTTGATGGCCTGGTCTTTGCGGCTGGGAATAAAGGCAGCCATGCCCCCGATGGCATGAGCACCGCGTTTGTGGCAGGTATCAACCAATAGTTTGGCATAGGCTCTCATAAAAGGTACTGCCATGGTTACTTTTGAACGGTCCGGCAGAACAAATTCTTTGTGCTTGTTGGTCTTTTTGATCAGGCTAAATATATAGTCCCAGCGTCCGGCATTCAGTCCGGCTGCGTGTTCTTTCAATTCAAATAGAATCGCTTCCATCTCGAAGGCGGCAAGAATTGTTTCAATGAGAACGGTGGCTCTGATGGTGCCTCGTTCTATTTTGAGATAGTCTTGGGCAAAGTTGAAAACATCGTTCCAAAATCTGGCTTCTTCTCTGCTTTCCAGTTTAGGCAAATAAAAGTAGGGGCCAGAGCCCCGTTGCAAAAGTGTTTTGGCGTTATGAAAGAAGTAGAGCCCAAAATCGAAGAGGCTGGCTGAAGCCGGCTTGCCTGCCACTGTTAGATGTCGTTCCACCATGTGCAGACCGCGCGGTCTCACTACCAGGGTGGCGAGGCGAGTATCGAGATTGAGTTTATAGTTCTTGCCTTCGGGCGAAGTGAAAGACAGTGTGCCTTTTACTGCTTCGATCAGGTTTTTCTGCCCCATGAGCACATTGTGCCAGGTGGGCGTCATTGAATCTTCCAGGTCGGCCATGAAAACGCGGGCACCCGAGTTAAGGGCGTTGATCATCATCTTGCGTTCGCAGGGTCCGGTGATTTCCACCCTTCTGTCGGCTAAATCGGACGGTGTGGGTGCGACTTTCCAGTTGCCTTCGCTTACTTGGCTGTCATTGCAGAACTGAGGAAACTGTCCCTTGTCGAGAGCCTCTTTGACCAGTTCTCGCTTTTGCAGCAGAGCCACTTGGGATTCTCTGAAATTTTCTTCCAGGGCGCCAATAAATGTAAGAGCTTCTTCGGTGAGAATCTCGTCTGTCAGTTCAGAGTATTGGGGGTATTTTTTGTCCACTACCAACTCAGGTCTTGCCAAGACTCGGGTTAAATTCGTCATTCTGACTACCTCGGAAGGTCAACCTGCTAACTATCATTATATTGATATATTGATCGAAATCAATCAATAAATCCTTTAATTAATCGAGAAAAATTACTAATTTGCTCCAAGGTTAGACTTGGGTTTTGTTCGGTCCCAAATCTATTTATAGATTGGCTGCTATCATACTGAGCATGTCGGGTGCTGATGAAAAATTTCTGGTCGGAGCCCAGGCGGCTGAGTTTCTCGGTGTTAAGCCGGCGACTTTGTATGCTTATGCCAGTCGCGGGCAGATTGAAAGCATTCCCGGCGCCAGCGGTCGAGAGCGCTGTTATAGGCTGAGCGATCTTATTAGGTTGAGACAGTCGGCGCGGGGTGTAAAGACTCAGAAAGATTCTGAACCTGTCTGGACTGGACCGGCAATCAAGTCGGCCATCACCGAGCTTAGAGAAGATGGGCATCGCTATCGCGGGCAAAATGCCCTAGAGCTTGCCCAGAGCGGCGTCAGTTTTGAGGCGGCAGTGGAGTTGCTTTGGGAAACCGGCGCCGATGAACAGGTCTGGCAGGAACTCGAGCCCCTAAGGATGCCTGAACTTTCCAGTCTTGTTACTCCCGATACCGATTGCCTTGAACTTCTCAAGTTGCTTGTTGTTTCTCTTGAGATGACCGACCCCGTCAGCCGAAAGCTCAATCGGGAAGATATTTATGACACCGCTAGGCGTTTGATTTTGACCATGTGTGTTTCTTTGTCGCTTAGGTCTGGCGGTATAGAAGCTCTTGCCCTGAGTCGCGGCGGCAACAGCAATGGCAGTGGCAGTCCCAGACTTTTGGCGAACATTTTGCTAATGGCTCTAGGTGGGGCTTCTAGTAATGGTTCTGAGCTGGAAGCCCATGTTAACGCCGTCAATTTCTTGCTTGTGCTTTGCGCCGACCATGAACTGAACGCGGCAGCCTTGGCTTCGCGCATTGCTGCATCTTGCGATGCCTCGATTTACAGTTGTCTGCTCAGTGCTTTAGGTTCTTTCAGTGGCAGCCTTTCTAGTTCGGCCAGTCGCCGCACCGAAGACATAGTTTCGGCTTCACTCGGTTTTCGCTCGGCGAGAGCCTGGTTGAAGGAGTATCTCAGGCAGAACGACACTATTCCGGGCTTTGGCTCAGAACTGTACAGCGAAGGCGACCCACGCGCCCGGGCTATGCTGGAGCATGCTCTTAAGCTTAAGCCTGGCAATGAAAAGCTTGGTCGTCTGGTAGAGATAGTTGACTGTGCCAAAGAGGAATTATCGCTTTTGCCCAACCTTGATGTCGGTTTGGCGGCGCTCAATTATGCTCTCGAATTGCCGCCTGGTTCCGGTTCTACCTTGTTTGCCGTCAGTCGCGCTGCCGGCTGGATTGCTCACGCTATTGAGCAAAAACTCTATGGCGGGGTCATTCGTCCGCGGGCGCGCTATATAGGCAAGACCGGTTGATTATTAACTAGGCTAAAGAGTTTGCTGAGCTAAAGATTTTGGGGATTGGCACTGCGTTCAGGGGAAGTTCACACTCTTTATGCTAATCTGCCTGAAGCGAAAAAATGATCAAAGAGTTGAGAACGACTGAATTGACGGCATCAGCACATAGTCTTTCAAAAGTACGGGCAAGCGAGAAACACCCTGTGCCCAGTGATGCGAGCTATTTTGATTATGGCCGCCCGGGCTTGATCTACAATTTGCGACTGCCCAAGGCGCTGCGTTTTCTTGATAGCGATTATTGCGCCGGTGGGCGGCAGGCAATGCTTGACGGTGAGGCGCGCAGTCAAATAGACCGTTGGTTTCCCTTTCTCTTTTTGCATGTTTTTGCGGGCTTGGCTTTGTTTTACAGACCCAGTCTTACAGCTATCGGGGTGATGGTCGGGCTTTATTTTGTGCGAATGTTTGCTATTACTGCCTTCTATCACCGTTATTTTTCCCATCGCACATTTAAGACCAGTCGCCTTTGCCAGTTTCTCTTTGCCTTTTGGGGTGGTCTCTCGGTGCAGCGCGGTGCCCTTTGGTGGGCTAGTCATCACCGCAATCACCACCGCAACAGTGACACCGAGCTAGATATTCATTCACCTGTCAAACGTGGCTTTATCTGGTCGCATATTGGTTGGATCACAGCCGAATGCAATATGCCCACACGGTATGAGGTGATTTCCGACTTGGTCAAGTTTCCAGAGTTGGTTTTTCTCAATCGTTTCGACTGGCTGCCGCCTATTTGTTTGGCGGCTTTGCTCTATTTCACTGGTTGTATGCTCGATATTTATTGTCCTATAGCCGGTACCAGCGGCGTGGAACTTTTGCTTTGGGGATTTTTTGTATCAACGGTCGTTCTTTTCCATGGTGTTTGTTCAATAAACTCGCTTTCTCACATCTGGGGTGGCAAGCGCTATGAAACAGGTGATGAGAGCCGCAACAACTTCTTTCTTGCTTTGCTTACCCTGGGCGAAGGTTGGCACAATAACCATCATCGCTTTCCTGGTTCGGTGAAACAGGGCTTCTTCAAGGGCGAAATAGATATCACCTACGGCATTTTGAAAATGATGCAATGGTGCCATTTGGTATCTGATTTTCGTCCGGTACCGCAGGAAGCCTATGACCAGGAGCAATTTATCAATAAAGATTTGAGTAGAGGATAGTGATGCGTTCTCTTGCCATAGTTGGAAGCGGTATAGCCGGCATGGGTCTTGCTTATAAGCTCAAGGATCTTTATCGCATCACTGTCTTTGACGGCAATGCTTATGCAGGCGGGCACACCAATACAATCAATGTGCCAAGCAAAGAACATAGCGGTGGGCAAGTAGCATTCGATACCGGCTTTATGGTCTTCAACTATCAGACTTATCCTCTTTTGACTGCCATGTTCAAAGAGTTGGATGTGCCGGTTAAGAAGACCGATATGAGTTTTTCGGTGCAGATTAAGGAGCCTGGTCGCACACCTCTTGAATGGAATGGTGCTGGTCTCGATAAGATTTTTGCCCAACGTCGCAATCTCTTCAGTCCGCGTTTTTGGCGCATGCTTAGGCAGTTGGATTGGTTCAATAAAAATGCGCCTATTCATCTTGAGACAGTCGATATAGCCTCTCTAAAGATACGAGATTATATTGAGAAATACTCGCTTAGCGCTGATTTCCTAAACTGGTACATGATTCCTATGGGGTCAAGTGTCTGGTCGACACCTTTTCAGTCTATGCTTGATTTTCCTGCGGCTACTCTATTGCGATTCTTCCACAACCACGGCTTTCTTGGGCTAGATACTCATTATCAGTGGTATACCGTAGATGGTGGCGCCATTCAGTACATGAAGAGGCTCGCTAAGTCTCTCAAGTCTGATGACAGAGTGCTTACATCTAGTAAGGTCGACAAGGTCTTTTATGAGAACGACCGCCCCACCGTGCTTTTAGAAAGTGGCAAGAAAGAAGCCTTTGACTTGGTTTGTTTAGCTTGTCATGCCGATGAAGCTTTAGCTATGCTGACTAGTCCCACCGAGTTGGAACAGCATCTATTGGTACCCTTCAAGTATCAAAGTAACGATATTACAGTGCATACAGATAATGCGGTTATGCCCACTAGTCGCAGAGCTTGGGCTTCTTGGAACCACCGTGTGGAAGGCGGTTTGGGCACCACTCATTATTGGATGAATAACCTGCAGAGCTTGGGCGGTGAGACCAATTATTTCGTCTCTCTCAACGCTGCCTCTCTTATAGATCAAGAGAAAGTTTTGCGCAAAATGAATTATACTCATCCGCTCTTTAACCTCGACACTTTTAAGGCTCAGCCCGACTTGTATCTTTTGAACCAGCAGGAAGGGCGTTCAATATTTTTTGCTGGCAGTTATTTTCGTTATGGTTTTCACGAAGATGCCTATATGTCGGCGGTGCAGCTAGCTGAGCGTTTGAGCCATCTTAAAGAGTCGAGAGAACCGGCCCATGTCTAGCTCGGAAGCCTCCTTCAAGAGTTGTCTATATAAGTGTCGGGTCTTTCATGAGAGACAGACACCGGTAAAACATAGATTCTCTTACGGTGTCTTTATGTTCTTGCTCGACCTTGATGAACTAGACGCCTTAGATCAGTCTTCGCCTTTGTTTGGTAATGAGAAGTTCGCTCTTTTTTCGTTCAAGCAAGAAGACCATCTCAAGGGCTATAGACTTGCTGATGCCCAAGGTCGCAAGCCGTCTTTGAAAGAGCGGCTGCGTCTTTATGTCGAATCTGAGCTGGGCGAAAAATACGACTTTGACAGGGTGCATTTACTTACTTATCCCCGTGTCTTAGGTTATGTCTTCAATCCAGTTTCGTTTTATTTTTTATACCGAGCAGATAAACTCTGCAAAGTCATAATCGAAGTGAGCAATACCTTTGGTGAGATGAAGATTTTCAGCACGCCTACTATGACGCCGTCAACGCAAGCTGCCGCTCAAACTGCCGGGCATACTGATATATTTTCTCTGCGGGCGCCAAAGAATTTCTATGTTTCACCCTATGGACGGCTGCAGGACTATTTTGATTTCAAAATAAATGAGCCCGGCGATATGCTCAATATCGCTATCGATACGGTCTCTGATGGTCGCTTCGAGAAAGTAATGCTCTCCACCTTGAGTGGTAGAAAGTTAGACTTCAAGACATCGTCATTGCTTTCGCTCTTCTTGCTTTATCCCTTTGTCACAGTCAAAGTCATTGCCATGATTCATATACAGGCGCTGCTTCTTTTCCTCAAGAAAGTGCCTTTCTTTGAAAAAGACCAAGACCTGCATTTGCAAACCGATGTTATGAATCCGAGAGTTAGAAAGATATGGGAGAAGAGAGTATGACCGCTTCGATGGAAAAGAAAGGAAGTAAACAGTCAAATTCTAGTCTTTCAGGCTTCGCTGCAGTGGTCTCCGGGCTCTTGGAGCGCCTGCCGTACGGTAAGTTGACCCTTTATCAGCCTGACGGCGAAAAGCTTGTTTACGGCAGAGAGCATAGTGTCCACGGTAAAGAGCATCCGCGGGGACGCTATGTCGAAGCCCAAATCAAAGTTTTGGACAATAATTTCTTTTCGCGTGTGGTTATGTTTGGGCATATTGGCTTTGCCGAGTCTTTTATGGACGGCGAGTGGCAGACTGACGACATCGCCTCGGTGGTGGCTTGGTTTTTGCTAAATCTAAATGATAATCCTCTCTTGGAGGGCACGGGCAACAAGTCGATCTTGGTCAATGCTCTCGGGGCTCTCAATCAGCTTTTGCATCTTTTCAAGTTTAATAACAAAGACAATAGTCGCAAAAATATCAGTTATCACTATGACCTCAGTAATGATCTTTTCGAACTTTTTCTAGATGAGACAATGACTTATTCCAGCGCGCGCTTTAGTGATGACTGGCTGCTCAGTTTGAAAGATGCACAGATATCTAAATATGAGGCGCTTTGTCGCAAACTGAAATTGAAAGAAGGCGATAGTCTCTTAGAAATCGGCTGCGGCTGGGGCGGCTTTGCCCAATATGCCGTGAGCAAATATAGAATCAAATATACAGGCATCACCATCTCGAAAGAGCAGCTGGCCTATGCCGAAAAGGCTTTTGAGAAGCTGCCTGAGCTCAGTGGTTTGGTTGAGTTTAAACTTATAGACTATCGCGATATGAAGCGGGCTATGAAACCTGAGGGCTATGACAAGATTGTTTCTATTGAAATGATTGAAGCTGTCGGCGATGAGTACTATGACGCTTATTTCGCCAAGATAGACGAGCTTTTAGCCGAAGACGGCTTAGCCGCAATTCAGATGATTACTTGCCCCGATAACCGCTATGACTTGATTCGCAAGAACACCGACTTTATTCAAAAACACATCTTTCCTGGTTCGCTTTTGCCTTGTCTGCACCGCATCAGTAAAGCGACAAGCCTGACTAGACTGTCTCTTTTTGAGGTGGAAGATCTTGGCAATTCTTATGCCAAAACTCTTTTCACCTGGCAAGAGCGCTTTGAAGCGCAGTTGAAGAAGGTCGGTGAACTGGGTTTTGATCAGGTTTTTGTGCGTAAGTGGCGTTATTATCTATCTTATTGCGCTGCCGCTTTTGCCATGCGCAACATAAGTGTGGTGCAGGCTGTCTATAGCCGCCCTAATAATCTCAATCTTTGTCACTCGTCATTTCTTGAGAGATTTGCCGCGCCTAAGAATTTTGAAAGCATAGGCGAAGTTATAATCTAACTTATGAGCGACTTTGTTATCGACCAGAAAGAGATAGAGCGGGCCAGCGAACTTTTAAGGGCTGGACAATTAGTGGCTTTTCCCACTGAGACAGTCTATGGTCTTGGTGCTGATGCCGGTAATGTCGATGCCATTGCCAAGCTTTACAAGGTAAAGGGACGACCGGGAAATCATCCGGTCATTGTGCACTTGAGTGAACTGGCTGCAGTCGATAACTGGGCTTACCTTTCGAAGGAAGCGAGACTGCTTGGTGAGACCTTTTGGCCTGGTCCACTTACCTTGATTTTGCCACGCAAAGCACATGTTTCTACTCTTTTGACCGGTGGGCAAGATACAGTGGGCGTGCGCATTCCTTCTCATCCTACCGCCTTGGCTTTGCTTTCAACCTTTGGTTCGGGGGTGGCTGCGCCTTCGGCCAATAAATTTGGTAAGTTAAGCCCAACCACGGCGGCGGCTGTGAAAGAGGGCTTGGGCGAGGAAGTGTCCATGGTGCTCGATGGTATCACCCCTGATATCGGTATCGAGTCGACCATTGTTTCGCTGGTGGGTGAACCCTCCATCTTGAGACCAGGTATGCTCTTGCCTGAAGATATTGCCGCTGTCTGTGGACTAGAGCTGAAGCTTGCTTATCTCAAGAGCGAGGCTGAGGGGGAGTCTGAGCCGGTCGTGAAGGCGCCAGGCACGCTGGATAGTCACTATGCCCCGCAAAGACCTTTGCTCTTGGTGGAACGCGGCAAGCTTGGTGAGGTTCTGCTTGAGCTTGGGCACAAAGGATTGACTTGTAATTTGCTTGCTTTTGCCGATAGCCAAAGCTTGATTGATAGTGTCGCTCAAGATTTAGCGGATAAGGTCTCTATCGACCGTAGTCTCTTTGTCGAGGGCCAAGCTAAAGATTATGCAAGAGGTCTTTATGGCAATTTGCGGCACTTGGACGAAACGGGCGCTGCTTCTTGTATCGTTGTCGAAGAACCGCCGGGTGACAGTGCCTGGCATGGTGTGCGGGACCGCCTAAAAAGAGCCGGTCATGGCAGTAGTTTGCAATCGCTTTTCTTGTCTGTTTGACTTTCTTTCTGTTTGACTTTTTTGCCCGAGAGGTTTTATGCCCGAAGCTGCGCTTAATCTATGGTTCTCAGGCTTTCCCATCATTATTGCGATGTTTATGGCGGTGCTCGTTTATGCCGAAGTCAGCAAGAATGGCGGTATAGTTGATGTGTTCTGGGGCTTTGGCTTTAGCGTCATGGTTCTTTATTATGCCTATGTCTCTAGCCACGGGGCTGGATTTGCCATCGGCTTGCGTGGACAATTGCTAATCGGCATGGTTTTACTTTGGAGTCTGCGTCTCACCTTTTATTTGTTGCTTCGATTTTTGCGTCTTTATCCCGAGGAAGATCCGCGTTATCGTGCTTTTCGCGAGGCTTGGGGGGAGAGGGCGCGGCTGGGAATGTTTCTAGCCTTTCTTTTGCAAGCTGTGCTCTTGTCGAGTTTGGGGCTTGCCTTTGCCGTTCCCATGGTTAATACCAGTACTGGCAGCCTTTCGGCGCTAGAGCTTTCTGCCGTGGTTCTTTTCTTTATGTCGTTAATTGGTGAAAGTATCGCTGATAAGCAACTGGAAGATTTTCGCAAGAACCCAGCCAATAAGGGCAAAGTCTGTCAGTCTGGTTTGTGGAACTATAGTCGGCATCCAAACTATTTTTTTGAATGGTTGGTTTGGCTATCCTTTTGGCTTTTTGCCCTGGCATCGCCGGGTGGATTGTTCACAATTTATTGCCCGTTGATAATGTATTTTTTCCTTACCCGGGTAACCGGCATCAAGGCCACAGAAGAACAGTCTTTATTATCGAAGGGCGAACTCTACCGAGCCTATCAAGAGTCCACTAGTGCCTTCTTTCCCTGGTTCAAGCGAGCGAGCAAATAAAAAATGAGTAGCAATCAAGTGAGCATAGAGCAAGTGGCTAAGGCTAAGTCTGTGGGCAAAGCGAATGGTTCTCAAGGCGGCGATTTTAAGCCCGATTTCGAAAAATTGAGTGAGCCTGGCTCAGAGAGCTGGATATATGAACTGCTTGCTCTCAATATTTTGCCTGACTGGTTGATTCGCCTTGGTGTCCGCAATATGCTTGCCACCAAGATTAAAGAAGAAAGCGCCCCGGATGCTGAGCTTGCTAAGCGCCTCGATAAGATGGTGGAAGAACTCGGGCGCATGCCTGTGGCTATTGCCACTGAAAGTGCTAACGAACAGCATTATATGGTGCCGACAAGTTTCTTTCAGTATTGTCTTGGACCGCGCTTGAAATATAGCTGTGCTTATTATGAGCGCGAAGATATGACCCTAGCCGAGGCAGAGGAAGCAATGCTGTCTCTTACTTGCGCCCGCGCTGAAATTGAAGATGGCATGGAGATTTTGGAACTCGGCTGTGGCTGGGGTTCGCTTACACTATATATGGCTGAGCGTTTCCCCGGCGCTCGCATTACAGCAGTTTCTAATTCTTCCACCCAGAGGGCGCATATAGAGAGCCGCGTCAAGGCGCTTGGCTTGAACAATGTGAGAGTGCTCACTTGCGATATGAATGATTTTCATTATGAAGGTCAAGCAGATAGAGTGGTGTCAGTTGAAATGTTTGAGCATATGAAAAACTACAAAGAGCTTATGAAGCGCGTTTATGGCTGGCTGAAGCCTGGCGGCAAACTCTTTGTGCATGTTTTCAGTCATAAGCGCTTTTGTTATCACTATCAAGATAAAGACGGTAGCGACTGGCTCACTAGAAACTTTTTCGAAGGCGGCATTATGCCTTCCTGCCAGCTTCTGACCAGGTTTCAAGATCATATGAAATTGGAAGCTCAGTTTGAAGTAAACGGGCGCCATTATCAAAAGACAGCCAGGCATTGGCTTGAGAATATGGATAAGAACAAGAAGGAAATCATGCCCTTGCTTGCCTCTACCTATGGTGCCAAGCATCAAGTCCGTTGGTGGGTGTTCTGGCGTTTGTTTTATATTGCTTGCGAAGAACTCTGGGGCTTCAAGGGCGGTGAAGAGTGGAATGTTTCGCACTATCGTTTTGTCAGACCGGTTTGAAATTTTGCCGTCTTAAAGTTTCAGAGCTTTAAGCACTTGGTTTTTGTCTGATAATTGAATAATCTCTTGGCATTGGGGTCTAGGGGTTATCCTGACGATTTTCAGGGCATAAAGGTCGAGTAAGACAAGCCGTGTCGAGTTAGGGTGGGCAAGTGCCCTTTCCTATTGCTGTAGATACGGGCACAAAGGACGGTATTTATGCTCAGGAGAACTGGCCCTATCCCCAAATCTTTGCAAAAGCTCCCGGCGGCTCCGGGTCTTTCAGAGATACACCACTACCTACAGGCGGCTATGGAGCACCGGGGTAAGCAGGTGGAGATATCGTGGACCACTCCTGATAGATTAGTTGACTTTACACTCAATATTCATTGCCCTTGGCGCGGCGGCGATACCGAATGGAAGCTTTTCGTAGGCAAGAATATGCGTCTTGTCTGGGACTATAAAAGCTGCGACGTACTTTTGGTCTACAACCTGATTATTTCTTCTTGCGGTGAAGTGCACCAGAGCATTCAGGCAGACGGCGCCCTTTCGGTTTCGGAAGCCTATAGAGATTCGTCTAAGAGACGTGATACATACTATATGAACACCGCTGCGCCGGTGGAAGAGTCTGACCCAAGCTCAGTAAATAGAATCGGCACCCAAGATAATGCCTGGAGCCGCAGTACTTTACCGCCCACCGGCGATCTTTCGCTGGTTGAGATTTCTAGACTGTTGCAGTCTATTTTGCTGGCTCGTATGACTGGGCGTCTTGATATTGACCAGACCAGTTTGCATGCCAAAGTTTTCTTTGTCGATGGCGAGCCCCAGCTTGCCGATGTCGGTGGTATTGCCGGTGATGAAGGCATACTAGAATTGCTAACTTGGCGTGAAGGTAAGTATAAGTTTGAACCTCGCGTCAGGGTGACTGAAAGAAACGTCGGTCAAAAAGTTGAAACCCTTGTTATTCAAGGGGTGCAGTTGGTCGACAAGGTCAATTTTATTCGCAACGTCGGTCTATTGCCCGATAGTGTCTTGCTTAAGAAACACCAGGCTATATCAAGTACCGAGCTGGATAATTTGGCTGCTCATGATACCAGTATGGATGCCGGCTTGCTCAAACGTTTCTATCAAGCCATCGATGACAAGACTGCAATCAAGACTCTGGTGGAAAATCAGCGCCTCACCCGCAGTCAATGGGTGCCGCTTGTGGCTGGACTTTTGGGCTCAGACTTGATTTCCTTCACCAATGACTTTGTTGCCAGCCGTGAAGAGAAACCAGCCATAGCGCCAAAGTCTATCGATAAGTCAAAGATTCATTCGGTAATGATGAGTCTGAGAAGACCAGAGACCGGTATGTTTACTTATCCGGCTTTTCTCTATTTTCTCGAACAAGAATATTTCCGTGGTTACCGCTCAGGCAGTCCGCTTTCGGTAATGATTATGGAGATGCGAGTGGTCTCGGGTCCGCCTAATCTCTCCCGCGAGCCCCTCGATGTGCCGGCAGTAGCCGAAGTGGTGCGCCGCATTTCTAGATTGAAGCGGCACATTGATTTGTTGGCCCATTATGAGCAATACGACTATGCCATGCTCTTGCCAAATACAAAGACCTCCGGCGCCAATATTTTTGCCCAGCGTGTGGCGCGTGCCATCTGGAGTTCGCCGCTTGCCTATGGTGTAGACAGTGCAAATTTATCGCTGGCCTTTGGTGTGGCCTGCATACCAGATGACTGTCTGGACCTTGGCGTTTTGCTGGCGGCAGCCGAAGCCGCTAAGGCGCAAGCTTTGCGTGCCGCAACCCCTATTGCGCTCTATCGCGACCTTAAGGGCGGCTAGCGAACTTGAGTTTGCCCTATTTGGGCAAGAACATGCTGAATACTGTTGATATGGCAGTGACAGCTGCGATCATCAGTCCGCAGCCGAGTATGGCGAAAAGCAGCATTACTTTTGACATGCGACCTATATAGGTCTTTACTTTGGGATTATCGAGCAGGCTCTTACCGACGGTGAGCAGATCGTTTTCTTCCTGCATACTCAAATTAGTATTGGCACCAGCACCAGCACCAGCACCAGCACCAGCTTGGCTTTGCGGCTGCGCCTCGTCTTTAGCTTCAGCGGCTGGCAGTTTCTCGTCTGCTTCCCCTAAATTATCACTGTTGCTCATTTCTCCTCCGCCTGCACTATCTATAGCATACACGCAATAACTGGCTGTCACGCAAAAGCGGTGCGCTTACCCTTCTATAGATAGAGGCAGTTTACCTTGCGGTGCAATATTTTCTTGTTGTGAGATTTTGTCTTGCCTTCTGCTCAAAATCCTAGCTAGGGCCTTTATGGCCAGGTCAGAAGGATCCATGAGGGCGTAAGAGCTGGTTGTGGCGCTATCTCTGGTCAAGACTAGGTCGTAGGGGCTATCGAGGGCAATATGAATAAGGGGCAGATTGGCTGCCTTTAGCCTCTCCAACATTTCAATTTGCTTGCTGTGGGCTTTGATAAAGCTTCTATAGCTAAGAAAAATTACCGGACTTCTGCTTTTGGTTAGATCTTCCAAGAGTTCGGCGAAACCTGCAGATTCTAATTCACTGCTCAGTTCATAACGAAATTCGGTTAGCCTCAGTCCCAGTTCTCTTTCTAGTTCACCTACTAAATCTAGTTTGTAGCGTTTGTGGGCCGGGGCTATGATCACCGCATCGATAAGATTATTTCGCGAAACCGGCTCACCTTTGTAATGGACAATGGCTCTACTGCTTAATTCCAGCATTTTTTCGGTGTCTTGGCTGATTTCTCTTTTAAAGCTTTCCATTTCTTGCTTAGGTAGGGGGCGGCCCCTTTTGAACAACTTGTCTATTTTGCTGACTGAAGCATGAATGCGGCTTTCAGAAATGCGTCCTGATTTTACGGCTTGGACAAGTTCTTTGTGGGCATCGGCAAATTGTTCGGCTGTGCCTAGAACCAACAAAAGGTCCAGACCCGCTTCGACGGCTTGCAGGCAAGCTTCGCTCAAGCCGAGATTTACAGTCAGCCCTTTCATGAGCATGTCATCAGAGACCAAGAGCCCTTTGTAGCCAATTTCCTCTTGCAAGACTTGGCTGACTAATTTTTTTGACAAAGATGAAGGCTTCATTTCTTGGTCATAATGAGGAAACCAAATATGCCCGACCAAGATGCAGCTCAATTCGTCCTTTAAATTGATAAAAGGGGCAAAGTCAGTTTGGAAGAGAGTCTCTTTGTCTTTGTCGACTGAGGGCAAGGTGAGATGAGAATCTTCACTGGTGGAGCCATGGCCGGGAAAATGTTTGCCGCAGGCGCGTAGACCCTGCGCTTCTATGGCTTGCAAGGCCGCTCTGCCGGCCCGGGTGACAGCCTCAACCTGATCTGAAAAGGCTCTTGTGGCAATAATCGGATTCAGCCTATTTGTTTGTAAGTCGAGGGTGGGGGCAAGCAGTAGATTGAAACCAAGTTTGTACAACTGCCCGGCGGCTACTTCTTGGGCCTGTCTAATGGCCGTTTCGCCCAGGGCCCAGAGTGCCATGGGCGAGGGGAAGGGGCTGAGGGCGTCTTCGAAACGCTGCACGGCGCCGCCCTCTTGGTCGACGGTCAAGACCGGGGTATGAAAGGAAGCTTGAATTATGTCGGTGCAGAGCTTGTTTAGTTGTTCGAGATCGCGACAATTCTCTTTGAAGAGACAAGCACCGCCGGCAGTGCCTTGCTTGAGCATGACTGAAAGTCTATCGTCGGGCTCAGCTAAGCTGAGCCCCGGCAGCCTCGCCACAAGTAGCTTGCCGCAGGCTTGTTCTAGGGTCAGCATTAGCCCACAGGCTCAATTAGTCTATAAACGTCTACGGCAGTGCGGCGTCCTTTGACATTGGTTTGTCCAAGAAAATCGAATTTGAAATTGTTCTTGGCCAGTTCGTAGGTGGCGCCTTCTACGATGATATCGCCTGGGCGATCGTCACCTATAAGTTTTTCCAGGCGAAAGACAAGATTGGCTGTATCGCCAAGCAAAGCCGGATTGGACACCGCATGTCCAAGGTTGCCAGCCGCTACCGGACCGGTGGCCAGAGCCATATCGAGCATCAAGGGATGGTAAGGAAAGGGCCAGCAACTTTGATCTTGACCCATGCGCATGGTCAAGGTACGCAGTTTAAGGGCTGTAAAACAAGCCTGGCAGGCTGAGACCGAACCGGCCGATTTGGGGTCGGCGCCTTGTCCTTGCCAGTAAGCCATGATGGCGTCACCGGCGATTTTCTCCAACTGACCAAAGTTGCGGTTGATTTCTTCGTTCAAGTGGTCAAATACTTTCTGGGCCGCTTGCATAACCAGGGTTGGCTTATCGGCGTGACGCTCCATCAATGTGGTGAAGCCCTTGATGTCTCCCACCAAGATGGTGGCATTCATCATTTGAATACGGAACTGTGTGCGATCTTGCGCATCTTCCATTTCTTCTTCCACCACTCCTTGGATGTCGGGTGGATAGATAAGAAGTTCGTACTGCGCTATTTTGATTCGGTCGCCTCGGCGCACATGATATTCACGCCCTGGCGTGAGGCGGGAGCCGTTTAGAGTGGTGCCATTGGTGCTGCCGCTGTCGACTACGGTCCAGCCATCAGGTTTGCATCTCACTTCAGCATGCTGACCCGAGACTTCAGGAAAAGGTAGGACCAACTTCTTGACGCCGCCTGAAGCCGGTTTGCGACCGACCTGCATGACTTCGCCTTCCATGAGCTGCACTGTATAAGCTTCCGGTGTGTCGGGGTTAACCGTGATGGTGCCCGACGTTTGTTCCCGCATCTACGATTACTCCACCTTGCAGATTGAGCGGCTGCATTTTTTCAATTCTTCTACTTTGTCGGTAGCTTCCCAGGGAAGATTTAGGTCGTTGCGACCAAAATGTCCATAGGCTGCCACATTGCGGAAGAAGCGACCGCCGTTCTTGCGCGGCTGCTCGTTTAGTTCGAAAGTCTTGATTATTGCCGCTGGTCTAAGGTCGAAAACCTGTTTGACCATTTCGGTGATTTCGGCATCTTCCACTTTGCCAGTACCAAAGGTGGTGACATGCACCGAAACCGGTCTGGCAACGCCGATGGCGTAAGCAATCTGAACTTCAGCTCTTTCAGCCAGTTCGGCTGCCACTATATTTTTGGCTACATAACGAGCGGCATAGGCTGCCGATCTATCAACTTTGGTCGGGTCCTTGCCCGAGAAAGCTCCGCCGCCGTGGCGGGAATAGCCGCCGTAGGTGTCTACGATTATTTTGCGACCGGTTAGACCGGCATCGCCTTGTGGTCCACCGACAACGAAACGACCACTGGGGTTGATTAGATAACGGGTGTTTTCATCAGGCTTGATGCTTAGATCTTGGAAGACCGGCATGATTACATAAGCTTTGAGATCTTGGGCAATGCGAGCCTGCAATTTATCGTTGTCTTCGATGCCGTCGATTTCAGGATCGTGCTGGGTCGAGATGACGATGGCTTCCACTCTAACCGGCTTATTGCCTTCGTACTCTATTGTGACTTGGGTTTTGCCGTCTGGTCTAAGATATTTGAGAGTGCCGTTCTTTCTTACTTCGGTCAGTCTGCGGGCAATGCGGTGAGCCAAAGAGATAGGCATTGGCATTAATTCGGGGGTCTCATTGCAGGCAAAGCCGAACATCATGCCTTGGTCTCCGGCACCAGTTTCGTCTTCTTTGGCTGATGAGCCTTCTTCTCTTTGTTCTAGAGCTTTGCCAACGCCGCCGGCGATATCAGGTGATTGTTTATTGATGGCAGTGAGCACGGCGCAAGAATTGGCGTCGAAGCCGCCGCCCTTTTCGCCTGCATAGCCAATCTCGGTAATGACAGAACGCACCAACTCTTGTATATCAAGGTTAGCCGTGGTGGTGATCTCACCGGTAACAAGAACTAGACCGGTCGACACGGCGCATTCGGCGGCGACGCGTCCTTTGGGATCTTGAGAAAGAATCTTGTCGAGAATTGCGTCAGATATCTGATCGCAAACTTTGTCAGGGTGTCCTTCGGTCACCGACTCAGAGGTGAACAAATAAGTTTTAGCCAAGATGCTCTCTCCCTTAAATAAAAACTAGAGCAGATGCTCTCGCCGCAAGAAAGGCGTATAGCTGCCTCCGAGCAGCCTGAGGGGATATGCTACCACTTTTTGAATACTTACATCTTATCTATTAATGAATAGGAACTTGATATCTCCCGCTTCTCTTGCTTTAAGAGAGGGCAGAGTTGGTCTTTACAGTGCTAACATATAGGGGCTCTGCTCTAGTGGTGGAGCTGTATCAGGCCGATGATTGGGTTTTTGGATGGCAACTGTTTATTCTCAGAAGAGTGACCGCGACTTAGTACTGGCCTGCCAGCATCGTGAACCGCAAGCCTTTGAAGAATTGGTCAAGCGTCACCAGCGCACAGTTTATGGTTTGCTTTATCAACTGGCTCCAGATTGGGAAGATACTTCCGACCTTGCCCAGGAAGTTTTCATAAGAGTCTGGCGCAATATTAACAATTTGAGGAATCCGGCTTCGTTCCGCTCCTGGCTCACCCAGATTGTCACCAATCTGTTTTATGACGAGCTGCGTAAGCGACCGCGTAAGTTACCGACTGTTTCAATGGATGAAGGCCTTGATGACGAAGAGTCAGACGGTCTCACCCGGGATATTCCCGACAGTTCGGCAATTCCTGAAGAAAAAGCATTAAATAAAGAAATTTCAGAAGTAATTCGTCAAGCAATGTTGAGATTGCCGGAACAGTTTCGGACGGCCATCGTCTTGCGTGAAGTGGAAGGGTTAAGTTACGAAGAGATTGCAGTGATTACCCAGACCGAGATGGGGACCGTAAAGTCCAGAATAGCTCGGGCCAGGACCAAACTGCAGGAAATTCTCAAGCCCTACCTCAACGACAAGAGCGAAAAGATTGATCCTGAGGTTCCCTCAAATGGCTGACGAAGAAAAAAATGAGAGCGAAGTAAGTTCTCCTCCTCCTCTACCGGAAGAGTGCCGAAGTATCCGGGACGAGCTTTCGGCTCATCTGGACGGGCAGCTGACCGGAAGCTTGAAGAGCCGGGTTGAGGGGCATCTGGAGAACTGCTCCGGTTGTCAAACCGAGCTGGAGGGACTGAAACAGCTCCAGAGTTTCCTTTCTAAAGCTTTTTCCAGTCAATTTGCCGATTCTGCCTCCGACTCCGAGTCTAATATAGGTGCAAACGTACCTGATATATGGCAGAAGATGGCCGGGCAAGTTCCTTCGGTTTGCGATGTCATTCAGGAAGACCTCTCGGCTTATTTGGACGGCGAACTGACAGTTCCGGCCCAAGAAGGGGTCAATAAGCATCTTAAGGAATGTGAGACCTGTCTTTCTCAGTTTACCGAATTGAATGCCACCAATAGATTGTTAGCCAAAGGGTTGGAACTGCCGGCTTCCGCTAAGGTGGACATTTGGAGCGGTGTTAAATCAAGACTGAACGCAGATTGTGCTCTTATTGACAACGAGCTTTCTGCTTATTTAGACCAAGAAGTGGTCACCCTGCGCCATCGCGAGATAACCAAACATTTGACCGATTGTCCCAGCTGTCGGGAAGAGTTCGGTCGAATCTCATCTATTGGCGAGCTGATTAGAGAGAGTTATAAGCCGGAGATCCCTGAAAATCTAGACCTCTGGCCTGGGATTAAAAGCAAACTGACAGTAGTGCAGTTTACTCCCAAGAATCAGACCAAAGAGAAGAGCCGCGGCTTCGGTATTGACCGTCGAGTCTATATCGGCGTGGCTTGTGCTGCCGGCTTTGTCGCCCTATTTGGTATGGGCGCCCTGTGGCTGACCGGTCCTGCCGACGGTGGTTTGAGGCGGGTCAGTTCGGAAGAATATATGATCGAATCGATATTACTTGAACCTGCCGATAAGGCGGAAAACGTTATATATGAAGAGTAGGAGATAGCAATCAAGTGAGTCCTTCAAATAACAGTTCATTTAAATCGCTAGCCCTTTCTATGGCATCCTGTTCCCTTCTGGTCTCCGGCTTGACCGAGTTGACCTTTGCTCAGGCTTGTCTAGCTCAGCCCTCCGAGGGCGGCTCGGGCTGCATTGACTGGAATAAGCTTGAGCTGACACCACAGCAGAATAGTCAGATACAGCAATTGGAGCAGCAGTGGTACAAAGAGTCGGGCGAAATATTGCCCGTCATTAGAGAAGAGCAGCTTAAGTTGCAGAAGCTTATCGGTGAGCATAATCCAGACTCTTTGCAAATTGTCGCTCTGCAGCAGTCTATAGCCCGTCGCAAAGAGCAGCTCAACTTGGCCGCTATGCAGAACTACCTCTCTAAAAAGAAGATTCTCAACGATAAGCAAAATATGCAGTTCGAGCAGATGATTCAACAGAATATTGCCAAGCGTCGCATGGCCCAGTATCCAGGTTCTCAGACCGAAGTCATGCCCGACAAGATTCAGCAGCTTATGCAGAAGGTGAAGAGCATCTTTCCCCTCGAGAAGAGCGGACCCTAATCTAAGCAGCTAAGGTTATCTATAGATAGAGAGTGGCAGAAAGTGCTGCTCTCTTTTTTAGATATATAGTCTGTATTCCTAGTCTGAATTTCTCGTCTGAATTTCTTCGGTGCCGTTGGCATTATTTTGCTATGAACCATTGAGTATGAACGATTGGCTATACACCATTGGTGATATCAGATGTCTATGCCACTACTAGCAGTGCAAGCTCTGAGATTGGCTCAGTGAAGCGTCTTCTAATCATGAGATTACTTGCAATTAAGTAATCACATTCTATTTATATTCTCTGCTTAATGAAGTGCGACTAAGGTTTCCTGCCTCTAATCAAGCCTGGAATTCAAGTGTCTCTGCGGGTTTCGGAGAATTGATCTCTATTTGCAATTGACTACTATTTTTGTATATCCGATCAATGTGTAAAGCTTCTGTTTGTGAAGATCTTTCAGACATGGCTGCCCTCCTGGATTGCGCGATTGTGCATGCAAACTGTATGCTTTATGCCTGCAGTGGGCGATCGGGTATATACGAGATCTGTAGCGCTTTTAAATGCATCACCACCTTTGGTGGCGTTGATTAAAAGTGATCGGTCTAAATGATCAACTTCGTACTAATCTCGTATAATGATTCCCTGTTAATAGGACATGAGCTGAAAGCGGTCCTGAATACAAAGATATATCGCTCGGTGGAAGCCGGCGCTGAAAGGCGCGGATTTACTTCGAAGAGTGTCTGTTCGACCTGTTCAAATTTTTCTGCCCAATTTGCCTTATTGAGGTTCAATATAAAATGACACTGACAGTCTTGAAAGAGTATGGTGATTCGACGCCTGAGACAGCCTCGGCTTTGCCTAAGCATTCTCGTAATTTCGGTGTTCTGAGCGGCGGTTTAGCCTTGCCCATAGATCAAGGCAAATTGCGAAAATTGATCAATATCGCCGTTACCTATAAGGCTCGTTTGTCTGCCTTGAAAGTTCGTGACCTGGCCCTGCGTCTGGAACGTTGGCAGATACTGACTTCGGCTGAAGAGGGCTGTCATGCCGACGGTCTCTGCCAAGAATCATATTGGCGCAATAAAAGTCTGTTTGTGCGCAGACTTAGCCGCAGAGAAGAATTTGGTACCCGTTATCTGCCCGAGTTGACCGAAATTGCTTGTCTTTTGAAAGGCGGTGCTAGAGCCGTTCTGACCATAAGAGAAGGTGAACATCAAGCTCGTTTTGATGTCATTTCGGCAAACGGTCAGTCGGGTTACGCTCTTGAGGGCTTAGACTACGATCTGGCTCTCAGTGAGGTTTTCAGCTTGCTTTCTGAAGTGGAAGGCGTCAATAGCTAGAGCTTAAGAGTTTCTCTTAAGCTTATATCTTAGGTCTATAAAAATATATCCAGCGGAGTGCCCCTCCGCCGATACTCCTGTGACCGTCGGTCTTTGAGCCGGCGGTCTTATTTTGGGCGATAACTAGTTGCTTTGCGTTTTTCGCCTGAATTATTTCTCTTTGCCTTGGCCTGGCTCACTATCTTCGCTAACCACTCTCTTAAGGTCGAGCGCCGACTTCTCAAGCTCGGCAATGTCTTTCAGGCATTCTGCCAATTCGGCATCGCTCAGCTTAGAATCAGTCTTTTGGGCCGTACTCTTATTCTTGCTCTTTCTGCTTTTAGCAATTGTTTCCAGAGTCTTCTTTACTTTCTTGATCTCGACTAGATCTTGATCAAGCTCAGTCCCTATCTTACGCTCTACATCTTCGCTGCGTTTGACCGCAGCCGTAAAGCGTCCTTCCAGTTCTTTGAAGCGCTCTGGGCTGACTGATTTGGGAGGAAGTTTTTCTACTTTATCGAGGTCTTCTGAAACTTTATCAAGTTCGTTGGCTACTGCTTCCAGTTCTTTGGCGTGCTTAGCCAGTAGCTTGGTCAGTTCGCTCATCTTGCCGACCGGGTCGGTGGCATAGGCCATATTATCGGCATAGGCTAGGGTAGAGAATCCGACCCCAGAGAAGATTGCCAGACTTGCGGCAAACGATATTAGATTCTTCAAATTAGTCTTCCTCTCAGTAAGCTTGCTTCAAGATATGCCATCAGCAAGAGGCGAATGTAATATCATTTCTTGTCCTGTTTGTACAGAGCGTCTCTAAGTAGGGTATTCAATGATCAAAGAAAAGCTGGCTGCTATTGTCTCGCGGGCTTTTGCCTCAGCCTGTCGGCAGGGACTCCTGGGCGCAATTCCAGTTGAGACAGACGAATGCCCAGCCCCCATTCAAATAGAGAAGCCGCGCTTGCCTGAGCACGGCGATTTGGCTTGCGGGGTGGCCTTGAAGCTGGCTGGACAAGCAAAGATAGCGCCTATCAAGATTGCCCAGGCCATTGCCGATCAAATTGGCCGCGAAGATGAAACGCAGGGAACTTATCTAGAATCTGTCACTGTGGCAAATCCAGGCTTTATTAATTTTAAGCTTGGCACCGGTTGGCTCAATGAAACTATCAGTGATGTTCTCTGCCAGGGGGCTTCCTATGGTAAACCGGCTCTGGGCGCTGGAAAAAAGGTCTTGATCGAATATGTTTCAGCTAATCCCACCGGTGATCTGCATATTGGACACGGTCGCAATGCTGTTTTTGGTAGCTGTTTGGCCAATTTGCTCAAGTTTGCCGGCTATGAGGTCGAAGAAGAATTCTATATAAATGATGCCGGTGAGCAGATTGCTCAGCTGGGGCGCTGTGCTTTTGCTCTTTATCGCATCTTGCTTGACCGAGATGTGCCTTACCCCACCGAAGGCTATCCCCAGGAGTATCTGAAGGAGTTTCTGGAGCAAGTCGTCGCCCAAGTAGGTAAACAGTATCTCGAACTTTCAGAAGAAGAAGGCGCCGTAAAGTTGGGCGACCTGACCATGAAAGTGATTATCGAACATCAAAGAGTATTGCTGGAGAAGCTGCATATCAAGTTTGACCGTTGGTATTCGGAAAGAGACCTGCACGCAGCCGATAAAGTGGCTGATGTTTTGTCTGAGTTTCAGAAACACGGCATGAGTTATGAGAGCGAAGGCGCGCTCTGGCTCAAAACTAAGGAACTTGGCGATGAGCGCGACCGTGTCTTGCGTAAATCATCGGGCTCGACAACTTATTTGGCTAACGACTCGGCTTATCACCTCGATAAATACAGACGCGGTTATGACTTGATGATCAATATTTGGGGTGCCGACCACCATGGCCAGGTGCCTGGTTTGAAGGGGGCGATGAAGGCTCTTGGTGTTGATGAAACCAAGCTGGAAGTAGTGCTTACCCAAATTGTCAATTTGAGCAGAGATGGTCAGATTGTCCGCATGAGTAAGCGTATGGGCACAGTCGTTATGCTCGGCGAGGTCTTAGATGAAGTTGGGGTTGACGCAGTTCGCTATTACTTAGCTGAATCATCTCCACAAAACTCCATTAATTTTGATCTCGAGCTGGCTAAAAAGACCAGTCGTGAGAATCCTGCCTTTTACATTCAATATGCTCATGCCCGCTGCTGCGCCATTTTGCGCCGCGCTCTTGAACCCATGCAAGGCACCGACGGCGATAAACCGGCACCCTTCACCGCCTCTGACCTAGATGGCTTTATGGCTGAATATAAGAGCAATCCTGCAGTATTCCAGGCTCTGTACGACAGCGACAGCGAGGTTCTCGCCCATCAGAAAGCCCTCGTCACCCGTTTAGAATCTTTTCCGCAGGAAGTCTTGGAGGCGGTTGAAACCAGGCAACCTGGGCGGCTGGCTCGCTACGCTTTTGAGCTGGCAAACGAACTGCAAAAGTTCTACGAGGTTTCTCGGGTGATTACAGATCAGTTATCGGTCACCAAAGCCAGACTGGGGCTAATTTTAGCTACCAAGCAGGTACTTTCCAATGCTCTGGGCATAATAGGTGTATCGGCTCCTGAAAGAATGTAGGGCATTCCTGCTTACATAAGAGCCAGTTATCGGCGCAGCTTTTGAGGGCTCATTTTGCTCTGCACTTTTCAGTACTTGGCAAGCGGTGCTAGTCTAGTTATATGTGCGCTTTTTTCAATCTGTAGATTCTGTCGAGGAGATTCCTATGCCTGAACAGAACGGGGCAAACCCGGGCGATATGGAGAGGCGGAAGTCTGACGAACTGAAGGATAGCTTCGAGCTTCGTTTGACCAATGAAGAAGGCATGTTGCTTTTAACGAGCGCCAGGCTTTTGGATAAACTGGTGGCTGGAGTAACCATCCATGCTGAAGAGCGTGATCAGCTTATCAAGGATGTCATTGCCAAGATCGATAGCATGTTGCCGCCCGATGTGGCCAAGGTAGCTTTCGAACTGGCCGATGCCATTGTCGAATCGGTGATTTGCGATGGCGAGATGGAAGAAGACTACGGTCTTTTCGCCGATGATGATTTTGTCACTATTGATGGCATCGAGCCGCGCGAACTTCCTTCTCTCTTGCCGAGTGGTGAAGTGGGCATGGGCAGCCTGACCGAGAAACTCTTCGATTATCCGATGTATAACATCGACTCCACTTTGCCTGTGCTTGAGAAAGCTCTAGTTAATCATCAATGCGTGAAAGCCTACTATTACAGCATTTTGCGCGAAGCCGTCGATCCTGTAACTCTTGATCCGCTCGTCATAATGAAAGAGCAAAATCTCTGGCGCATGGTGGCTTACTGTCATGAAAGACGAGATATTCTGGTCTTTAGAGTGGACAGAATTAAAGAGATAGTTCAGACAAAAACGCCCTTCGAAGCACCCGCTGATGTCTCGCAATTGAGCTATAGTAGACTACCTGTTTATTCATAAACGGAGTTGTCTATGAACAATAGTGAAGAACATGGCGAAGTTATCGCCATAGGCAGTGATCATGCTGGCTTTGAACTGAAAGAGGCAGTGCGTGCCTTCCTTGAAAAAGAAGGACATACAGTGCTTGATTTCGGCACTAATTCAAAAGATTCTTGCGACTATCCCGACTATGCCAGAAAGGTAGCTCAATCTGTTAGCCAGGGTGAGTCTTTTAGGGGCGTCATTTGTTGTGGTTCAGGCATAGGTGTTTCCATTGTCGCCAATAAAGTGCGCCGGGTGCGCGCCGCTCTTGTCCACGACAAAGAGCAAGCTATGCTCAGTCGGCAACATAATGATGCCAACGTGCTTTGTCTTGCAGGTCGCTCCACCAAGCTCTCCGACCTAGCCGGAATACTTTCTACTTGGTTGAGTACCGAGTTTGAAGGTGGGCGTCATGAGCGTCGAGTCAAGAAAATAGAAGTGAGCAGAGCCTTTGAGCAGGGGCTCTTCGGTTGACCTCTGAATTTGCTTCTTAGTTGTGGCTGCCGATCAGGCTTTGCCTGCTTTCGCCAGTTTTTTGCCTTGTTTTGAATTTTGCTGAACTGGTGTGGGCATTTTGCGCCAAACTGTGAAGGCTAGAGGTAAGAGTTCTCCCTTATCGTTATAAGCCGGTCCAAGTAAGGTTTCATGTGCTTCTCTCACCAGCCAATCATATTCAAAGCGGCTGAGGCATTCTTTGAATCCTTCATGCTGCAAGGCTTCGCCCACAGAAAGACAGCTTCGATTGCCTTTGCCTTTTGCCAGCATCATGGCAATACATGCTGCTCTTTTTCTTGATTCACGACTGTTTGGTGATTGAATTTTCTTTTTGATGTTGAAAGAATTGCCAATGTATATATAATTGCGTCCCGGCCAAGCATGATTTTCTTTATAGTAAGAAAGATTCACTTCTCTTGTGTAAATAGCAGGGGCATTGGCGGTCTCGGCCGAAGACTTGAGGTTACCGAGAAGTTTGTTGACGTCGTCTTTTTTGCCCATGGCAATAACCTCGATATTTTTTGCAGAAAATCCATCTGCTTTTTCTTGCCCGCTTGCAGTGGCAGATAAACTTGTTAATGCACATTAAACCGACCAGGAGCGATTAACTTTGTCGTCCAATAGAAGAGTGCTGATTGCACCTTGTTCTTATAAGGGTAGTATCGCTGCCCCGGCCTTGGCTGAGGTTATAGCTAAAGAAGCGGAGCGCTGCGGTTTTGATACCATTTCTGCCCCCTTTGCCGATGGTGGAGACGATACGGTCAATTGTCTGAAAGCCGCACTAGCACCAAATGTCAAAATTATTCAGAAAGATGTTACCGGACCACTGGGAGCCGTAGTGAGGGCTTCTTATCTAGTTGCCGGTGAGGAAGCTGTGGTGGAACTGGCTTCAGCCTCGGGCATAGCTCATTTGCCGCCGCAAGAGTTAGACGGGCTGCGGGCTCAGACTATTGGTTTGGGTGAGTTGATCAAGGATGCCGTAGAAAGAGGTCTGAAGAAAATCTATGTCACCCTGGGCGGTAGTGCCTCTACCGATGGTGGCGCCGGATGTCTTAGAGTTTTGGGTGCGCGCTTCTTGAACCAAGATGATAATGATATCGGCTGTGGTGGCATATCTTTGCTCGATCTGGTGCGGGTAGATCTGACTGCTCTCGAAAAAACAATTGCCGGAGTGCAGTTTTATGTGGTTTCAGATGTGACAAATCCCTTAACTGGTGAGTTTGGTGCAGCTGCCGTTTTTGGACCGCAGAAGGGTCTCAGTCCGCAGGATGTGCCGGTGTTGGACAGGGCTTTGAGCAATTTCGCCGCGATCTTGGAGAGAACTTTAGGGACTGATTCTAGTCTAAGAACGCGACCTGGTGCCGGCAGTGCCGGAGGCGCAGGCTATGGGCTTTCTCTGCTTCTTAAGGCGCCAATTATCTCGGGCTTTGATTGGCTTTTTGATAAACTTTCTCTGGCTGAAAAGATCGATCTTTGTGACATGGTCGTTGTGGCGGAAGGCTGTCTTGACAGCCAGTCACTTTCGGGCAAAGGGGTTGGTCGATTGATTGCCCTGGCCAAGAGCAAGGGCAAAAAGGTCATAGCAATGCCGGCGGTGACAGAATTGACTGCCGCCTCGTTAGGCATAGATATACTTGCCCCCACTGCTAACCAAGCAATGAAGGCACCGGCTGGTTTAGCCGATGTCGGCAGGGTTGCCGGCCTTGTCTTTAGCGAACTGAAAAATGATTGAAAGCGAGAGAGCGCCAGCTTACTCTTACTTACGATTATTCTTCAGGAAGTTGTACAGGTCGGAACCCATGCTGGAAGATACTGAAGACTTGGTGCCGCCGGTATAGGTATTCCAGTCGATGTTTTCAAAGTTGCTGAAGCTTAGGCTCTTATCGGCGGCATGGGCCGGCGGTATGAAAGCGTCGGGTGCGGCAGTTTGAGGAATAACTTTAGCCACAGGCACACCACTTGCTGGAATGGCGCTATGGTTGATTGGTTGCTGCACCGGCATTTGTGGCTGCATCTGTGGTTGCATTTGTGGCTGCATCTGCATTGGTGCTGCTTCAAAGTTTTGCATCGAGGAACTGCCGCCCATGCCTTGTTCGAAGCCATAGTTTTGCACAGGCTGAGTTTGCATGGCGGTTTGACCAAGCGCTTGCGGATCTGGAGTTTGAGCCAGAGTCTGAGGTTGGGCTTGCGGCTGAGCAGCCATTTGCAGCGAAGCATTGTTGGAGGCGCCCAGTGAAAGTTCTTGACCGGGCTGAATCAAGCTCGGATTGTCGCCGATGATGCCTTCATTATTTTTGTAGATCTCGCCCCATTTGCTGCCGTCGCCCAGCTGTTCTTTGGCGATATCCCAGAGATTGTCTCCAGGTTTGACGGTGTAGTGGGCGATGTCACCACCGGCGGCAACTTCTGTGCCCGGCAGCTGAATGGTTGTGCCCGGACGAATCAAGTCGGGATTAGCACCAAGAAGATCCTGGTTGAGCTTGTAGATTTCGTTCCATTTTGTAGCATTGCCGAGCTGATCTTTGGCAATATTCCAGAGATTGTCGCCGGCTTTAATTGTATAGGTGCTGCTGGATGCTTCGGCCTGAGCTTGGTTCTGTTGGGTTTGATCACCCAAAGTTTGATTGTCTTGGGCCTGCGGAGCCTGTGCTTGTTCGGCCGGTTTCTCGGCAATTTGATTTTGGCTGCTTGTATTGCTTTGGGTGGCAGCAGCTGCTTTGGGCTGAGCGGTGGCAGTGTGCTTGTGCTTGAAGGGTGATTTATGGCTTATTTTTTCAGCTTTTGAAGTTTCAGCTTTAGCATGGTCAGCTTTGGCGTGACTGTCTTTCACCTGACTGTGGTTGGCGCCGTCATGAATCTGGTCTTTGTTCAGGGAGCCGACATTTTTGTCACCCAGTTCGGCCTTGTTTAAATCTAAATTGTTCTTGCCGTCAAAACTAAGAGCCTTGGCTTTCATGCCGCCTAGATCTTTGCCTATATCAGTCCCTGCAGCTTGTTCAGGCTTGAACGAAAAGGACGATTTGAAAGGATCGCCGGGATTAGCAGCGAGAAGATTGTCTTTCAAAGCACCTTTAAAGGAAGGCTCAAAAACAGTCAGGTCGTTGAGATTGCCATTGCCTGAAATTGAAAGAGACTGACCGTTGGCGGAAAGACCGGCATTGAGGTTGGAGCCGCTCACATTCATATTAGAGTTGAGTGAGTTGCCTGTTGAAGTCATATTTTTGAACGAACCGGAGAATCCACTGGCGGCTTCGCCGGAATTGTCGGCGAAAAGGCGAGTATTGGAGGAGAGGTGTCCTCCGCTCATTTCGTTCAAACCTGATTGCATGTTGGGACCGCTGAGCACTCCGCCTTCAAACTGCGACTTGCCCAAGACATTGCCTGAGACGTTGAGAGACTTGAAGCTTGATACCGCTTCTCTGGAAAGGCTGCCATGATCGAAAGCCATATTGAGTTTGCCGCTGAGCATGTCAGCTCGGCCAAGACCTAGACCGCTGTCGAGGTTGCTCAGAATAGGAGCGTCATCCGGCAGAAGCGAGAGGTCGAGGCTCATATGGTCGGGAGAGAAGAGGCTGTCGAGACCCAGGTTGTTTGGGTCGAGCATGTTCATGAGGTCTTGCGGGAAAAGAAAGCTCATCAAACCTTCGAAGAAGGATGAGAAGAAGCCTATATGACCAGGCATCTTGGAGATTATCGACATAAGCGGAGAAAGGGCTTGCTCGGAACCCACCGGAGCGCCCATGCCCAGAGCAGCGTCGGCTCCGGGTGCAGGAAGGGCAAGCTTGTCTAGCGATACCGCCTGGGTTCCCATCATCTGGTTTTGCACTTCGCGTGCCAATGACTCGGCGCCGTGGGAACTGGCGGACAGTGGCCTACTGAATGATTCTTGGTTAAAATCCATTGGTGGCATTGGGCTTTCCTTGCTGGCGTAGATTCAATGTACATCCGGCGAAGCCGCCTGTCTATCCATACCATGGGAGGATTCCCACGGTTTTGAGAAAGATTTTTTCTCACTCGCCCTGAGTTAGTCCTAGCTAATGCCCGGAACTGCCAAAAATCGTGAATTCAAGCGGTTAGAATTGAGGGGCGTCACTGTCTAATCCGGTCCAAGAGGAAGCTCTTCGATGAGAATGAAAAATGAGTTGTTGTTAAGCGCTCTTTTGGTGTCCTGTTCCTTGCCGGCTCTGGCCTTAGAAGAGGCAGGTTCCACCCTTTCTCCTCGTCCTGAGACCATGGCTCGTCCTGAGACCATGATCAGTATGACTGTAGCGGCATTAACCAATTCGGCAGCCGAGTACAAGACTTCCAGCGACGATGTTTCTTGGAACAACTATTTCAACGTGCTCAAAGATGCTCTGGCTAGCCCCGGCATGGTGCATGCCGACATGCAGCTTTTCATTCAATCTAATCCTTCCCTGGCTGAGTTCAAAATGAAAGTAAACGAACTGCCAGCCGGTCGGGTGATTAGTTTTCCTCAAATCAGAGAAAGCCATACTGTTCTTTTCCAGACCAGGCAGGGTCGGGTATTCTTGGTGCCGATGCCGCCGCTCACCGCCCTGAGGGAGGTGAAGCAGCTTTCCGGCGCTCAGCCCTCTGACAAAGCACCGGCTAAATCTTCGGGCAAGGCTGGAGAGACGGCCGGACCGCTCAACTATCTGGCTTTCATCGGCGGTGACCGTATGAACAGTACACTCTGGTTTAAGGGTTACAAAATGAATGCCGGCACTCTATTTGAAGCCCCCGAACTCTTTTCCTCTCTGCCGCCCTTCTTTACCCAGAATGTCACTGGCAGAGCTTCTTTTGCCGCTAACGACATTGTTTTGACTATCTTGCCGCCGGTCAGCCCTGATGCCAAAGCTGAAGAAGATAAGAGTTTGCCTAAACCAAAAGCTCAGCCGGTGGGTTACAAGGTTATGCTCAAGTTTTTGGGCAACAAGTATGCCATATCAGGCAAATTGCCCGATGACGGTCCTATGTCGGTGGCTCTCAATTTTGCCCAAGCTGTGGCCTCCAATAAACCTGAACTGGCCAAAGCCTGGTTGATTGATCCTAGGCTGGTTTCAATACCCAAATACATCGGCATCATGGGCCGGGTTAGTCCACCCATGCGCCTTGTTTCTATGAGTGGTCCGGCATCGGGAGGCGCCCGTTATCGACTTGTTACCGGCAGCAAAGACGACCTAATCATCGAAGTCGGTCGTATCTTGTCCGGCAAGTTAAAGGGGCAGGTGGCTATCCGGGCTCTCTTTGTTGCCCCTCCCGACAGCTTTGCCCAGAGTCTCATGGGCACCATGGTCATGCCTGGAGGCGCCTCAGGTGGTGCGGCGCCTACCGCCTCCAAACCCAGCGGTGCTGCTGCACCGGCTAAGCCGGCTCTCGGCAGTCCGAACTCAAACAGAAAGCCCTGAAGTCAGAGGTTGAGGCTTTGACGGAACGGGAGAGGGGCTCCTTATCAGATCAGTCATTCAGTAAAGATGGTCTATTGAACTCATCTTTGAGTTTCCTCACCTTTTCATACCGCGAGAATCTTTATGGACAGCTGGATAAGCTTGTAGAGTCGGGCAAAAGCTTGGACGGACTGATTATCGATTTGATGCAGACAGGTTTCTCTCTGCCTCTTGATGCTTTGGTCAAGTTTGCCGTCTATGCCAAGAAACTGCTCAAGCCTCAAGGAGTGCTTTTGTTTGTTAAAGGCGATGGCGCGATAACGCTCACTAGAGATGAGCCCACCGGTGGTCTGACATTTAACTCTTACGATAGCCCATTTGGAATTTTCACCCGCTATCCATTGCTCGCCGATTATGCCTGTGCCACCGTATCTGGTATTGATAGGCGGCGCCTACGCGGCGGCGGCAGCACGCTCGCCAATCATATTCTTTCCACCTCGGTGCCCGTGCTCTCCGACTACGGTAAGTCGGTGAAGAATGATTATTCTCTTGCTGCTCCGCAGAACTGGGTGATGCAGATGATTGACGACTACGCTTCGGTGGAATCGATAGTGCGCAATGTGGAAGATCGCTATCACCTGCCTTCCGACGAGGCATTGCGCATTTTGCAGGAATTCGAAGCGGCTCGGCTGATTTATCCTGTTTTTGCTCGTATACAGTTTCTCTCTAACTGTTATCACAATCGCAAGCCTTTTCGCCTTGGTCGCTATCTTGTAGCCTGCGGCATTATTTCTGAGACCCAGTTGCGTGAGCTATTAGAGAAACAGCAAGAAGAAGGTTGGGGCAAGTCGCAGCGTAGCTTCTTGGGTCTCATGTGTGTTAAAGCCGGCTTTATCAATACAAGAGAATTGGAAGTTTTGCTTGATGATCAGTACCTCTATGGCGGCTATCATAAGCGCACCGAGGATGATACTAATACCTCGCGCGGTGCAAATATCGAGACCATGCGGGATTCGATGATAGGAAGTCTTGGCGCCATAGATACTGCCGGTCTCTTGCAGTCTTTGGCTACGGCCAAGAAAACAGGACTCTTGACCGTTGATAATCGCGACAAGACCTTGATTGTAGCTTTCGAAGGCGGTAAACCAACTCATGCCAGCCTCAGTAAGTTAAGAGGCTATGATGCCATGGTGGAATTTCTCACCACTTGGAGCGAAGGAATTTTTGTATTTCGAGATAAAGGCAAGTCTCTAGAACTGGATGATAGTGCTCGTCTCAGCCAGAGCCTTGATAGACTCCTCTTAGACTCCGCTTTGTTTCAAGATCAAATCAACCAGATTCTTGGCATATTTCCACAGGGGCGTGACTCAATTTTGGAGAGGGTCTGGAACTTTGAGGCCCTTTGGCTGCAGATGAAGACTACACCTCTTACCTTTATTGATGAGAGTGCAGTGCAAATTGAAGATCGCAAACGTATAGCTGAGCTGGCAACTTATATTGACGGACTCTCTACTCTTGACGAAGTCTTGAAATCGTATGAGACTTGGTGCACTCACAAGATTATGAAGTCGATTTATTTGCTTGTGCAACTGAAGTTGGCAAACATTCAGCAAGGCAGTCTCTTTAGACCGCTCACTATTTTTCAAAAGATTTCAGAGGAGATTCAGAATCTAGTTGGACCGGAAGATAATAAAGTCTTGCTCAATTCCAGCTTGCACTATGTGCATGGTGACTCGCCGGCAAAAGGGCGCTTTCACATTGACCATGAAGGGCGAATCTCAGTCAACCTTGCCCAGATGAAGCGAGCGGCTGTGCCGGTCTCAGCCGTGCTGCTTGAGCTGCGCCGCTGGATGGAAGCTTATCTTGCTTATTCTCGTAGGCAACTAGCCGGCTATGATGCCGCTATCGTCGACGAGATTGTTACCAAAGTAATCAACAACCATACAAACTAAATGGGGGAATCATGAAAGTCAGCCTTGAAACCGGATCTTTAGCCGAGATAAAAGCAGAAGTTATCGTTTTACCGCTCTTCTTTCAAGAGGATGCCGTCAAGGTTTTGACCAAGGAGCCCGGGCTTGATAAGAAACTAGGCAAAGCAATGTTGGCGGCTATGAAGACAATGGTTGCTGAAGAGTTTGCTGGTAAGTTTGGACAACAGCTGTGGCTGCCCTGCTATGAGAGCGGAAGTCTCAAAAAACTCTGTTTGTTTGGTATGGGGAAAGAGAGCGATCTGAGTGCCAATTGCTATCGCAAAGTCGGCGCTCATTTGGCTCGTAAACTAGGAGCCCTTCCCGCTAAGCCCGCAGCCAAGAAGAACCTGCTCTCGATGCATCTTATTTTGCGCGGTACTAAGCTTGGACATGATGCTGCTCTCGAGGCGGTAGTGGAAGGTCTGATTTTAGGCAGCTTTAGCTTTAGTCGGTATAAGACCCAGAAAGATGAGTCTAAGCATCTTGAGCCCTTCTATAAAAGAATCGGCTTGAGCGTCAGTGGCAACCTGAGCAAGCACAAGCTAGATCAAGCAGTCAAGAAAGCAGTCTCTATGGGCACTTCCACCAATCTGGCCCGCGAATTGGTAGCCGAGCCGCCGTCCGAGATGACTCCTTCCAGGCTGGCGCAAGAAGCGAAAAAGATAGCTGCCAAGGCTGACCTGGAAGTGAAAATAATGACTCCAAATCAGATAGAGAAGCTGGGCATGGGCGCTCTTCTTGGTGTCGCCCGTGGTGCAAAGGAAGAAGCTCGGCTAATTACTCTCAAGTATACGGCGCCGCGCTCTAAACGCACCATTGGCTTGATTGGTAAGGGCATTACCTTTGACTCCGGCGGTCTTTCTCTCAAGCCGGCTCAGAGCATGGAGCATATGAAATACGACATGTCGGGAGCCGCTGCTTGCTTGGCTGCCATGCAAATTATCGGAGAACTCAAGCCCAAGGTTTCGGTCTTGATGGTTGTTGCCGCCACTGAGAATATGCCTGGCGATAATGCCCTGCACCCGGGTGATGTGCTTAAGTCTATGAATGGTAAGACAATCGAAGTAAACAATACAGACGCTGAGGGGCGTTTGATTTTGGCTGACGCCATCACTTATGCAATCAAAGAAGGCGTCACCGAATTAATCGACATTGCTACTCTCACCGGCGCCGTGGTAACGGCTTTGGGACGAGTGGCTGCCGGTATTATGGGGTCGCAATCTTTGGTCGATGCTGTGATTGAAAGTGGTAAAGGTTGCGGCGAGAAGTTTTGGCAACTGCCGCTCTTTGATGAATATAAGGAAGGTCTGCGCAGCGACATAGCCGATCTTAAGAACGCTGGCTCACGCGGTGAAGCTGGTTCCAGCTCTGCTGGTATGTTCATTAAGGAGTTTACCGAGAATCTGCCCTGGGCGCATCTTGATGTCGCCGGTGTCTCTTGGTTGGAAAGAGAGAAAGACGAATGGAATAAAGGTGGCACCGGGTTTGGTGCCAGGACTCTATCGTCTTATGTTCTCTCACAGAGCTAGTTTGTCTCTTACCTGAGCGGACTAGTTCACCAAGAGGGTGATGGTGCGCATGAGCGGTATCAACTGATCTGTTTCGTTGCCGTCTGTGACGGTGACGAGCAGACCGCCGCCGAAATCGGCGATGACCACATAGCCCCGCGGTGTGCGTGAGACCACTTGGTGAACCCGGTCATGTCCCATCTTTTTGGTGACATGCTCGGTGTTCATGTAGACACCAAGAGCCCAGACCCCTACAGATTCTGCATCCATGTCGGAAGGCATTGTATTGGCGATGAGAAGACCGTCGTGTCCGACAATCACAGAGCCGATTACGCCTTGCTGCTTGCCGATTTGACCAAGCAATTCCTGCAGGTCCTGTGAGGCTTCCATTGTCAGCACCCGCAGTTTACCTTCAGCCATATCCGACTGGGCTAGTTTGCCTATTTTGTCCAGGTCTTTCTGGTCAAGCAAGAACTTGCCGATGGCAGCGATTCTTCCCGAACCAGTATCTTGCGAATTGTCTGCACTTGCATCTAATCTACCGATACCCTCAATTTTTGGAGCCGGTCTGATTTCATGGATCACAGGCTGAGCCGGTGCCTGAGGCTGTGCTTCGGGAAATACTTTATTCATGACATTGGCATCGGCTTGGAACATGCCTTGGGCGGGCGGCTGCGCCCAGCCTCCCGGCGTTGCCTGAGCTTGCGGCCAGCCACCCTGGGCGGGCTGTGCCTGCATGGCTTGAGCGGGGGCTGCTGGCACAGCTGGCTGATTCCAACCTGATTGAGCTGGTTGCATTGTCTGCGCAGGAGCCTGGGCAAACCCGCCAACTGGGGCGGACATTTCCTGTGATTTAGAAATTGGCACTGATTTCTCTTCTACGCCTATATTGCCGAAGATTTGATCAACTGCCTGATCATCCAGCTGGAACAGACCTTTGGACTGGTTCGCTTGTGCCGCTGCCACCGGTGCTGGTGCCTGTATGTTGGCAGCTGGTGTCGGTGCCGGTGCGGGTGCTGCCGTCGCCCAGGGTGATGCCGCTGCCGGCTGACTTGCGGGCGGGGCAAATGCAGCCGGTGCCGCTGGTGCATTATTTTGATTTCCCCATCCCGAGGCTTGAGGCTGTTCGTTCGGACCACCGGAGTTCACCACAGTCTGACTGACTGATTCGGTGACACCTATGCCATCAAAGATTTTGTCTATAGCATTGTTGTCTAGGTTGAAGAGACCGCCGGCCTTACCTTTGTCTGTAATTTCGCTCGGCGCCGCTGCGGCAGGCGCTGCCACGGTCGGCATCGCGGGTGGTGCCGCCGGCGACGGCTGGTTCCAGGCTGATGGCGCTGACTGAGCCTGAGCGTTACCCCAAGGGGAAGCTTCGACTGCTGGAGCCACAGGTTGAGGAGCCGAGACCGCCTGAGCCTGGGTGTTGCCCCAGGGAGATGATTCTGCTGCTTGAGCTACTGGCTGCACGGCAGCCGGAGCCTGGGTGTTGCCCCAAGGAGAAGATTCAACTGATTGAGCTTGGGTATTGCCCCAAGGAGATTGAGCTTCTGCGACTGGCTGGGCTTGAGGCTGGGCTTGGGGGGCCGAGACGCCCCATCCTGACTGCACTTCCGCCTGGGCTTGTGGTTGTTGATTCCAACCTGATGCCACTGGGGCGTTACTTTGCCAGCCTGTCTGTGCTGGTTGAGCCGGCTGCTCGGGCACGCCAATGTCTGCACCAGATTGCTGCATCTTCATTCGGTCAGCAATCGGCAGTTCCCAGCGAGCATCTTGACTGGCTTGAGCCTGACCTCCGGCGAGCACTTCGCCCATTTTATCTACAATTTGATTGACTGGAATATTGGACTGATTTTGTACAGGGGCTATCGGTTTGTTTTCCTGTACTGATTTTATTTGGCTGCCGTCTTGTTGCATCTTCATCCGTTCCGATATCGGAATATCGAAACGATTGTCAGGTGCAGCTTGTTGGGCTTCTTGCTGTATCGGTGCCTGTTGCTTTATGCGCTCAGATATAGGTACGTCAAAGCGGTTATCTATGGGAGCAGCCGGCGCAGGAGCTTGTGCATTACTTAAGGGTGCGCCGCCTACTTGAGTGTTGGCAAAGGGATTGGCTTGCTGTCCTGTCTGGGGACGAGGTGGCGCTTTGGCGCCCAAGCTGTTGTCCATGCTCGGGGTGAAGGCCCGGAAAGTACCCGTCTCAATTAGATCTGGTTCGGCAGTGGCCCAAGCGCGCTTGGAAGCTTGCTTGGCTTCAGCCGGCTGCTGAGCCCAGCCTCCGCCAGCCGGTTGGGCTGTCTGTGGAGCTGGAGCCGCCACCGCCTGTGGTGACACAGCCCAAGGGTCGTTGGCTGGCGCCGCTGCTTGATGCTCCATCGGTGCCGGGTTGGCTGGAGCTGCTTGCGCCCAAGAGTTAGCAGGGGCAGGAGCTGGAGCCGGTGCGGCCTGTGCCCATGGATCGGCAGCCGGTGCCGGAGCCGCCGGCACTGGTTGCACCGCCTGCGGTGCCGAAGCCGGTTGTGCTGCAGTCCAGCTGTCAGTCTGGCCCCAACCTGATGGCGTGGCACCGGCTTGACCCCAGCCGGCTTGACCGGAGTTGGCGCTGGCAGCGGGGGCCGGACTGGCATCCCAGCCGCTGTTTTGAGCTGCTGGTGCAGAAACTGCGGGCGAGGCATCCCAGCCAGCATTAGTGCTTGCTGCTGGTTGAGCTGCTGGTACAGCATCCCAGCCTGAGTTAGTCGAAGTGGGTGAGGCTGGTGACGAAGCCGCTGTGGAAGAAGCCGCTGTGGACGGAGCATCCCAGCCACCGGCTGCTGGAGTGGGAGTGCTGTCCCACCCGGCTGAGCTGCCGAGACCGACTTGTCCTTGCGGCTGACTTGGGACCGGAGATGGTGCCGGAGCGGCTGTTTCCCAGCCTGAAGCAGAACTTGTCGGGTTGGCACCTATCGAACTAGATACTGGAGTGGCTGCGGGAGCGGCGTTCCAAGCTGGAGGTGAAGCAGCTGGTTGCTGGCTGTTCCAGCCTGAGCCTGCAGAGTTGGCTGCATTATCTGAGCCTCCCTGAGCGCCCCCCGGAGTTCCCCCCGGACTTCCCCCTGGAGATCCCCAGGGATCAGCACTGGGCGCTGCACTCGCCTGACCTTGGGCCGGCAGAGCGTTGTGACTGGCGCTGCTTCTTGCTGCTTCCCATGATTGTCCGCCCTCGGCTCCGGGCATGGCCCATGAGTCGGATGACTTAAGTGGTTGTTTTTGGTCGGTCGGGGCATTCCAACCGGAGCCCCAATCAGTCTTAGGTTCTTCTTTCGCTTGAGCCGGAGCTTGGGCTTGACCTTGCCAGCCTGCAGCACCGCCCCAATCATTAGCTGAAGGCGCAGGAGTCGCTGCCGGTTGACTAAGACCTATGGCACTGCCGCCACCGCCGCCGGTGCTGGGGCTGAATCCGCCACCCATGTCCAGTTTCACAGGTTGTTTGTTGGGCATGGCTACCGGTGCGCTCCAGCCGTCTGAAGACGATGTGGGCTGGTCCATACCCATTTGTGAACTCTGTGAACTTTGCGAAGACTGAGCACCTGGTTGGGCGAAAGAAGGGGCGAAACCTGCATCGGTGCGACCAAAAGCATTCTGTTGGGATGGTGGGGCGAATCCGCCCTGGCTGCCAGCCGAAGCTCCGCTCAGGTAAGAATCGCTGTGACTGCCGGAAAGTTCGTTCTCATCTATAGGAGAGAGCTTTTGAGATTCGGTTACTTTGCGCTTGATTGATTCGGCTAGGGTAAGGGGACCGTCGTCAGCGCCGCTTTGAGCCGCCCAAGGCATTGAGAATTTCTCGCCGAGCGAACGTGTGGTCGATTGCGCTTCTCGGTTGTCTTGGTCCTGAGAGCGATTGCCCATAGACTTGAGTCGGGAAAATCCGCCAGCCTGGGTCTCAATTTCTTCTTGGTCTAGTTCTTTTGCTTTGCGAGGGAACTTGATACCAGGCATCTTGCCGGCTGGTTCTTCATTATCTTGATCGTCTTCAAAATCTTGCGACTTGCCTTTGTTGAAGCCACCTTTGCCTCTGGCTACTTTGGCATTGTCTTTTTTGCCGCCATCGCGTCTGCCACCATCACCGGCGGCATCCTTTTGATTTTTGCCGTTTTTCGGCTCGGCTTTTTGCTTAGGCTTGCCGCCGCCCCCTCCTCCGAATAATCCGGTCAAGAAACCGAATATATTGCCTTTTTTCTGCGGTAATTGTTCCATGATCATTCTCGCGAGAGCTTCGGGGTTCTGGGGCTTTAATTCATCAGGCAGAGGCATATCCTGAGCCGCTTGAATCATTTGGTCGAGTTGATGGTGGAATTTCTGACCCGATTCCGAACTGTCCAAGTGGTCTAGGAGGGCACGGTTTTCTTGTTTGCTGAGTTCTTCATCAAACGACCGCTGAATCAATAATCGAAATTGTGCGTCAGACATTCTGAATTAAATCCTTTTCTTATTTGGCTTATCAACCCCGCCCGAGGCATTTAACAACCTGCACTCTGGCTCGATAAAGAAGTTCCATGCACTTTTCAACTCTAAGGTTTGTCACCACTGCAATCTGGTCATAGTTAAGGTCAAGAGAGTGTCTGAGAAGAAAAACTCGCTTCTGTTCATTGGGTAACTGATTGATGCAGCGTTTCACTCGCTGCACTCCCAGTAGTACGGTCGTCTCCCAATCCATGTTGGCGGAACCATCCTGTGATGGATCGCCATCATCTTCTTCGGGCGCGCCGCTGAACTCGTTGTGGTATTCAGACATAGATTCCACCACGAACTTGGAGAGCCACTCCCAAACAGTCATTTCACCATTTTTTGGCAAGCCTTGATTGAGCGAGGCGAAGGCATTGTTGAAAGCCGAGATGGTCACTTGGGCTGCGCTCTCTTGGCTACCGGTGCCGAGCAGGGCCACCGCAAAAACTCTCTCTTGCTGCACCCAGACAAACTCATTACGCTTTTCCGCACTGCCTTTTCTCAGCTCGCCAAGAACTGTTTGGGCCGATTGGTCAAACTCCTGAGTACTGTTTTTTGGGGGTAAAAGAGCCATAGATTTTTCTTTTCACAAATTAAAGCAACCCAAAGTCAATTAATGCCTTGGGCGAACCGAACGATTTACTTGATAAGTAGACAACGCGTTTGAAGATGTCCGATAGATAGGAAACCGGTTGAGTACTGATGACCGAGCCTCTGGCAAGTAAGTACTGGCGAAGAAGGCTGGTCGACTTCCTGCATGAGCATGAATGCACAAGCAGGTCGCCTGTTACCAGTTTACCTGATATATTCCATCTGAGGTAGAGCCGGACCGACTTTTCCTGCAATTTCCCCCCAAATTAGAAGTCTATTGCTAGACTTACATTGCGAGCGCCATTGACCATAACCTTGATGTACCACTTTTGGGGAATTTACAAGCACGATGCCATCTGATATCTCGGCGGTTCTGATAAAAGTTGCCGATCCTGAGCGTTTTCATCTCGGCTCGGTGGTGCAGAATCCGCGCTCAGTGACAACCCTCGATGTTGAGGCGGCATGCTCTAATTTGAGTCTCTCGGTAGCGAGCGGCAAGGGTTGCGAAAATGCCGAATACATGCAATTGGCAAGTGATTTCATCGCCTTTATCTTGCATGGCTATTTTCTCACTATGCACCAGACCGGGCTCTTCAACAGGCAGATAACTCTTTTTGAGGCTTTGGCTCGTATCGATACAGTAGAAGTAAAGCAAATGGAGAAAGGCTTGTTCTCCCGTAGTTTGCTTCCTGCTTTGGAACTAAATTTCAAAGCAGGTAGGGCTATCTTGGCTAGAGGGCTGGTCTTGCTTAGTGATATCGGCAATGCCGAGATGTCCATAGTGCAGCGCTTTCTTTCCGAATCTGCCAAATTGCAGAATCGACAAGGTATAGGCGTCTTGAGAGGTTATTTTATTGCCTCGCCTATAGAGAGCAGTTACAGCGCACCGGCGCCTAATTCTTGCCTCAGTCATTTAATCAAGCTAACCGGCGGTGATTCAGAAGTTAAATCGGTCGCTATGTACGAGTGCCTATTGCCTGCGCCGTATTTTGGTCATGTCAATCTGATCAATTATCACTGCAAGCAAGATCCGCAATCTTCTGAAGAGAAAGCTGAGTTTAACCTGGTCTATCCATACTTGAAGAAAACAGCGCTGAAATAAGGTCTCTTGCCTTATAGCTTTTTTCCTTTATAAGGGAATATTGCCGTGCTTGCGTCTGGGTCTCTCAACCCGCTTATTCTTTTGCACGTTCAGTGCCAGCAATAGTTTTTCTCTTGTTTCGCTTGGCTTGATGACATCGTCTATATAGCCTTCTTGGCTAGCGATGTAAGGATTGGCGAATTGATTTTTGAACTCGCTCACCATTGATTTGAAGCGTTCACCGCTCTGGTCCTCTTTCAATTCTTTGCGGTAGAGCAAATTGACTGCCGCTTCTGCTCCTACAACCGCTATTTCAGCTGTGGGCCAGGCAAAGTTGAAATCACCGCCGACATTTTTTGAGCCCATAACATCAAAGGCACCGCCGTATGCCTTGCGCGTGATCACAGTCAGTTTGGGTACAGTGGCTTCGCAATAGGCATAGAGCAGTTTGGCGCCGTGTCTGATAATGCCTGAATACTCTTGATGGGTGCCGGGCAGATAGCCGGGCACATCGACAAAAGTTATGACCGGTATATTGAAAGCATCCAAAAAGCGCACAAAACGAGCTGCTTTAACCGAAGCGTTGATGTCTAGGCAGCCGGCTAGAATGCGCGGTTGGTTGGCGACAATACCGACCGAATGCCCGCCCAGTCTGGCAAAACCGGTGAGAATATTGCCGGCAAAATGAGGCGAGATTTCAAAGAAGTCTCCATCATCAAAGATACGCTCAATTACGTGATGCATGTCATAGGGACGAGTTGCTTCCACCGGCACGATGGCATCCAACTCGGCGCATTCTTCTTCTGATGGCGGGTTGAAATCTTCGTTCAATGGCACGGGGTCTAGGTTGTTACTTGGCAGAAAGGAAAGTAGGCGTTTTGTAAGGTGGAAGGAATCGGCCTCATCTTCCGCCAAAAGTTGAGCTACGCCAGACTTTCTATTGTGGGTCATGGCTCCGCCTAACTCTTCCAGAGTAACGTCTTCACCAGTGACGGTGCGCACTATTTCTGGGCCGGTGACGAACATAAAGCTCTTGTCTTTGACCATGATTGTGAAATCAGTGACAGCCGGACTGTAGACAGCACCACCGGCGCAGGCCCCATAAATGACCGAAATTTGAGGAATCACACCCGAGCTTTTGACATTGCGGTAAAAAATATCGGCATAGCCGGCGAGGCTGCGGACTCCTTCTTGAATACGAGCACCACCACTCTCATTTAGGCCAATTACCGGGCAGCCGGCCTGATAGGCCAGGTCCATAACTTTACAGACTTTGCGGGCAAAAACTTCACCTAGCGCCCCTCCGACAAAGGTGGCATCGTGGGCAAAAAGATAAACTGCCTTGCCGTCGATAGTTGCTTGGCCTGTGATCACACCATCGCCATAATGCTTCTTGTCGGCCATGCCAAATTCCTGACATTTGTGCAGGGCATAGCGGTCGATTTCCATGAAAGAGCCTGGGTCAACCAAGGCTTCCACTCTTTCTCTAGCAGTCAATATGCCTTTCTGGTGGCGGCTTTCCACTGCTTTGACATTTACTTCTTCAGTCTTGGCTCTTCTGGTCAGCATTTCTTCAAGCGGACTGAGGCTTTGTTTTTCCATGGTTTTTTCCATTGCTACGGCTTTTCTATCTAGTCAGGGTACTCAAGAACAAATGGACGATAGTCAGGTAAATGGACATTGTACAGACATCGAGGATGCTCGTTATGAAAGGGCCGCTGGCATGGGCTGGTTCGACCCCCAATTTATGGAAGAGAATGGGCATCATTGTGCCTATCAGTACTCCCACCGTCATCGTGACAAAGAGGGAACAGGCAACGACGATACCAAGAGCCTGACTTCCCTGGTGCATAAAAGTGCTGACCAGATAACAGGCAATACCGCAGAAGAGTCCAAGCAAGACGCCTACTTTAGCCTCGTGCCAGATATTGCGCAGGGCCGACTTGAGACCAAAGTTAGTGGTTTTACCTGTTCCTCTTATGACAATGCAAGTCGACTGGGTGGCCACCGACCCGGTCACACCTGACAAAAGCGGCATAAAAGCTGCTGCTTGCACTGTTTGTTGGATTACCGAATCGAAATGAGTGATCACCGAAGCCGACCCGGTTTCAATCATCAAGGTGACAAGCAGCCAGGGCAAGCGGGCGCTGAAGGCGCGCCTGACGTTGTAGCCCAAGGTTTCTTGCGCTTCCGAGCCACCTGCCGAAATACCAGATGACTGATAAATATCTTCGGTGGCTTCTTCTTTCAATACATCGATAACGTCATCAGAGGTGATGATGCCAAGCAGCTGCTTGTGCTCGTTCACGACCGGCAGGGTGAGAAGGTCATATCTCGATAGCTTTTCAGCGGCATGCTCTTGGTCGACATCGGCTTCAACATAAACCAGGTCTTTGTCCATAATCGACTGCACCGGTACTTCCGGCGCAGCCGTTAGTAACTCTTTCAAGGTGACCACGCCGACTAGTTCTTCTTTGCTCGAAACTACATAAACGTCGTAGATTTCTTCTTCTAAGTCTTCATACTCTTCGCGCAGATAGACCAAGGCTTCTGCTACAGACATGTCGCTTCTTAGGGCAAGATAATCGGTGGACATGATGCCGCCCGCCGTATCTTCTTTGAAAGTCATGAGCTGGGTGAGGTCTTCTTTGACTTCACTATCGTCGACCTGGTCGATGATTTCACGTGCCTTGGTTTCGGGCAGTTCGGAAAGCAGGTCGACGGCGTCATCCGGCGACATGTTCACAACCAGGGCGGCAATTGAGTTATTGCCCAAGTCTCTCAGTAACTCGCTTTGCTTGTCCGGTTCCAGTTCGGCTAGAAGGGCCGAGGCATTATCGAGGTCGAGAACGCGAAAACAAGAAATGCGATATTCGGGCGGCAGCTCTTCGAAGCATTCGGCAAGGTCGGCCGAATGCTGGTCATTGAGTATTAGCCGTAGTTTCTGACGCTGGGATGAGTCCACCAGCTGGCAGAGTTCTTCCGGCCTCAGTAGTTGCTTCTCGATCAAAACGAATGCTCAAAGAATAACCGCCAAGATAACCCTAGCAAGGTTCTGGTCAGTCAAGAAGAGCTTTCGTCTAATTCTTTATCACTTCTTTGGATCAGTCTTCCAAATAGCCTGCCAGTTTAGATGACCAATTGGGCTGTCTCAGCTTTCTAAAGGCTTTGTGCTCAATTTGTCTAACTCTTTCTCTGGTTATATTGAAGAGTCGGCCTACTTCTTCCAAGGTTCTTTGCCGTCCATCTTCAAGGCCATAGCGCAGATGCATAATATCGCGCTCTCTGGGGGTAAGCTGGCTGAGCATCCGACTAAGGTCTTGCCTCATCAATTCGTCGGCCGTTGTGGCGTCCGGACGAGTGCTTTCGTTGTCTTCAATGAGGTCGCCGATATAGGTCTCATCGTCTCTGCTCAAAGGCATTTCCATTGAAACCGGCTCTCTGTCAGCCTGCATGATTTCCTGCACTTTAGTTACAGGTATATCGAGGGCGCTGGAGAGTTCCTGTTCGTTTGGCTTTCTTCCCAGTTCTTGGGCTAGGCGGGCGCTGGTCTTTTTTAGCTTGTTTATTGATTCGACCATGTGCACCGGCACTCTGATAGTGCGCGATTTATCGGCTAGACCTCGGCTTATGGCCTGCCTTATCCACCAAGTGGCATAGGTGGAAAACTTGAAACCTTTGGTATGGTCGAACTTTTCAGCTGCCCTGATCAGACCGAGATTGCCTTCTTGAATGAGATCTTGAAAGGGTAGACCGCGGTTCAGATACTTTTTAGCAATAGAGATGACCAGACGAAGATTGGCTTGTATAAGCTTCTTCTTGGCGTCCTGATCTCCTTTGGCAATTAGTCTTGCCAGTTCAATTTCTTCATCGGGTTTGATCATTTTGACCCGACCGATTTCTCTCAAGTAGAGTCTGACCGAGTCTTCTGTAAAGCCCTCTGCTTGCACCTCGACAGGTTCTTCGCTGTCTTCTTGCTGCAGAGTTTCCTCTTCGAAAACCTCTGACCAGTCGTCTGAAAGATCGTCCGTAACTCTAGAAGCCAATTTCGGCATAACTCCCTTTTATTGAGACTCTTCCTGATATTTACCCAGATTGAAAAAAACTCTAAGCAGTCAAGGGGCGGATTAACTTTTGTAAATGTGGAGTGCTATTAGAAAGTTTTCCCTCTGGGGCAACTTACCACTATGGGGCATATAAATATTCGTGGTTAAGCGAACTCTATAAAGGAAACCTCTATTAATGATTGAGGGCAGTCTTGTCGACGTAGGCTTACCTGGACTATTGCAGTTTTTAGCCACCGAAGCTGGCAAGAGCTACAAAGTCAGGTTATTGAACGGCAATAATCGTGGTGAGCTCTTTCTCTCGGAAGGCGAACTTATTTATGCTGCTTTCGGCATTCTCGAGGGCGATGATGCTCTTATAGAGCTACTTGCCTGGCGTGAAGGCGGCTTTATTGTTGACAAACTTTCCAGTCGGTTTAGAGAAACGATCACTCCTAATATGAAACTGCCGATGAGATTAACAAACTCATTTGCCGACCAGATGGCTTTTCTCACCGAACAAGGCATGGGTCTCAATACCGAAATAGTTACCTCTTCTCGGTTCGGTACGGCTGAATGGCAAGCTGTTTTGGCCAAACAGCCGCTTACCAAGGACGACTTTGTTGTATTGGGTTGGGCAAAAGAAGGGCGCTCGATGCGTGAGGCTATGCGCGAGTTTCAATTTGATGCTGTGCGCGCTACCGCTTCTTTATATAGACTGGTTTTGACCGGTTCGGTCGAACCTTGCCAGAAGTTTGCCGAAAGTTTGGGCTTGGGCACCGCGCTTGGTGCCCAGACCAGTGAGGAATTGCCTTTGCTGAACGAGGCTTCTTCCGACAATATGGAAGGTGATATAGAGCAAGAAAAGGCTCTTAAGCAAAGTGAAAAATCGGCAAAAGAAGCCAAGATCAAGCAAGAACTGGAAAACAAAATCTTGTCTGCCAATCCGGAAGGCTCCGCTGCGCAGACTTTTGAAAGTCTACCGGCCTTGACTGCCCAAGATGTGGAGGCTCATAAAAAGAAGGCTGCTGTGGCTGTGGAGCCGAAACCAGCCGGAGCTTTCGATATTAGACGGACAGATCCGCTGCCCCTTGTCGCCATAGATATAGAAAGACTCTTTCAAGTTTCGCTGCCCCTTGCCCCTTTTGGTCAGATCGCTCTCAATAATGATGCCCTGGACAATGATCTCAAATCTATTCTTAGCGACTTTCGAGAGAAGAAGAGCTTGATCGAAGTGGCTACGGCAAAGGGGCGTTATCCAGGGCAGGTTCTCTACACTTGTAAGTTTTCACTAGAGCGCGGCTATCTTGAGCCGCCCGACGCTGTGGTCAGTCTTACCATCGATTTACTGCTTGGCAGGGTGGAGCTTGATCAATATCTGTTACAAAGGCGAAGAATGACTGGGGAAGAATTACGAGAACTAAACGAGATGTCTCGGCAGAAGGGAGTGCGGCTTATAGAGCTGTTTGTACAGACAGGCATAATTACCCAGTCTGACCTCGATAGACTAAATGCCGAGAGAGAGCGATTCGCCCCCCGCTAAAAATTTAAAGAGCTGTTGCAGTGCTCGGGGTAAAATCAGTGCTCTATAGATAACTAGTTGTTTTAAGGGGAAACCGAAATGACAGCAAAATATAATGCTCGCATCAAGAAAAAGCGTCGTCTAGCCAAAAGCGACCGTAAAAAAGCGAAAGTAAGAGAAGCAATCGCCAAGGCTGCCAAGTAGTCTTTAATCACAGACTCGCCTCATTCTTGAAAGGATAAAATGTCCAGTAAGCGCATTATGTCGGGTATGCGCCCGACCGGCCGTTTGCATCTTGGCCATTATTTTGGAGCACTTTCCAATTGGATTAAGTTCCAGGGACAGTACCAGTCGTTTTTCTCTATAGTTGATTGGCACGCTCTCACCACCAAGTTTCAAAACACCCGAGAAGTAGAACCCAATATCTGGGAAATAGCTCTCGATTGGCTGTGCGTAGGCATTGATCCCGAAGTAGCCACTGTCTATGTGCAGTCGGCGGTGCCCGAGATAGCCGAGCTGCATTTGCTTTTGTCTATGTTCACCCCTCATAACTGGGTGGAACGAGAGCCTACCTTGAAAGATATGGTCAAGATGCTCGACAGCGACGAGTCAGCCGCTAAAGAGAAAGTCACCTATGGTCTGCTCGGTTATCCCGTTCTCATGGCTTCGGACATTCTTACTTTCAAAGGTGAGCTGGTTCCGGTCGGTAAAGATCAAGAGTCGCATCTTGAGTTTGCCCGCGATGTGGCCAGACGATTCAACAATTTCTATAATGTCGATTTCTTTCCCGAGCCCAAGCCTGAATTTACCACTACACCTCTGCTCAAAGGGGTGGATGGTCAGAAAATGGGCAAGTCTTTCAACAACGATATAAAGATCGCTGATACCGAGGAAGATACCATCGCCAAAGTCAAGAAAGCGATTACCGACCGCACTCGTATTGCCAAGTCTGATCCTGGACATACCAATCTTTGCGAAGTGCCCTGGCCTCTCTACCAAATTTTTGCATCGGACAAAGCTTTGCTCGAAAAAGTGAAGGTCGACTGCGAATCGGCTGCAATCGGCTGTGTTGACTGTAAAGTACAACTAGCCGGTCTGATCAATGAATATTTCAGACCGATGCGCGAAAAGAGAAAAGCCTTGGCCGCAGACCCCGATCAGGTAAGAAAAATAATCGAGCATGGCAATTTGAAGGCACGCAAAGTGGCATCGCAAACTTTGCATGATGTACGTGAAATCATGGGGATGATCAATTGGTGATCAACTGGTTGCGAAGTCATTTCGCTTAGACAGGTTGTCTGATTATGCTGGAGCGCCTGTCCCTTTTCCTAACTCTGGCATTGGCTTTAGTTTTGCCAATCAGTCTCACTCTATCTTGGATCTTGCTTGGTCTTTTGTTTGCCCTGCTTGTCTTTTCCAAAGGGCTTAAGACTTGCCTGCTCGAACTGAAGCAGGCGCCCTTCATCAAGCCGGTTCTGCTCTTCTCGCTTGTCTCGCTATTATCAGGTTTGCTGGCAGCCGGGCCAGGCGAATGTCTCGCTAGTTTTTCCACAGTGCGCGGCTTTGCCATTTATCCGGTAGCATATTTGGCTTTTCACTTGGGCGGACATAAGCAAGGCGCTCTCAAGACATTCTTATTGGTCACCGCTATTTCCGGTCTGCTTGGTGCCTGCCAGCAACTCTTCAATGTCGGACGTTTCACCAAATATCCCTATTTGCAAGCCACTGGTTTTCTCTCTAGCCCCATGTCTTATGCCGGGGTGATGCAGATCGGCGCTTTCCTTTCTTTAGCACTAGCTTTTCGCTACCCAAGTATTTTTGGTGGACGCGCCCAAACTTGGACTATTTGTTTATGCAATTTCCTTGGCCTGCTCTTTGCGGCAGAGCGCAGCGCCTGGCTTGGTATGACCGTGGCTATCTTTGCCTTTACTATGCGCATATCAAAAAAAGCCTTCCTTGCCGGTCTTTTCACTGTGCTTTGCGGCGCAATACTGGCTTTTCAATTTGTGCCGGTGGTGAAGACTCGGCTCTCGGCTCTTTCTAATTGGCGGCAAGATGTCAGCGTCACAGCCCGCTTGACTGTTTGGGAAGTCGCTGTCAAAACTTTCCAAAAGAAACCTTTGTCTGGAGTCGGTCCCCGCAATTTCCCTCGCATAGAGCTAAATGAAGCAGTTGTGAAAGGGCAGTCGGAAGACCTTAATCATGGGCACAGCAATATTATGCATTTAGCCGCCACCACAGGGCTTCTTGGTCTGAGCGCCTATCTTTTTCTTGTGCTCCTTCCTCTTTTGGGTTTGTACAGAAGTGCTGCCATCGGTGCCTCTGAAGACGAGCTTGAAAGCGCTCTTGCCCTTGGTCTATATGCCGCACTCATCTCTCTTTTCGCTGCCGGTTTATTTGAATACAACTTTGGCTCTGGTGTAGTGCGCTTAAATCAGTGGTTTTGTCTGGCTTTCTATAAGGGCGCGGCAAAGAAGGACTAAAGCTCAACTAAGTCTTGATTAAGTCTCAAGTAAGTCTTGATTTAGTCTCAAGTAAGTCTCAATTAAGTTTCGACTAAGTCTTTGAGAATTTCTTGCTTGTCAGAGCTTTGCTCAATTTGTGCAGGCGCTGATTGAAGGTCAAATAAATTAGTGGAACCAGAGCCAGCATCAAGAGAGCCAGCAGGTCCCAGATAAAGACTCTTTTGCCTGCCTCGATGAATAAGTTGAATCTCAAAAGTAACTGGCTGAAGAGAGCGAACATAAACAGCGCCAGCAAATTATGTCTAACCGACCAAGCTGTGACTAGATATAAGAAGGAAAACCTCAGCAGGGCTGGAATGAGGAAGAGCACCATATCAGGTACTGTTCTTTGCAAGAGAAGACCCGGCACATTGAGTAAGAGACAGATTAGAAAGGCTTGATAGAACCTTCTAATCTTAAGAACATAAAGCAAGGCGCCGACACAGAGATAGTTGCATGGTTGGCTGATTATTTCTCGCAGGCTGTCGAGCAAACTGTAGAGAGGTCCGATGCTGTTGAAAGCACCACTCAAGGTGTCAGTCTCTGCGTATGAACGGGGCAGTTCGTGGGCAAAAAAGATAGTAGCCAGCTCACCGCTGCGCTCAAAAAGCAGATGAGTCAAACAGGCTGCCAGACCTAAGATTATGCCATCGAGCCAATAGTCTCTGTGGGTTTTAGAAAGTTCTTTTTCCCGGGACGGTATGAGCATGGTCAGCAGTGTGTTGAGATTGCCTTTGACGTTCTCAGGCATGATGGAAAGCACCATAGTTAGTGCAAAGGTAGCGCCAATGAATTGTAAGAACAAGCTTAGTCCTTTATCAATCAAGAGCCTGATATAAAAGCTCTGCAGTGGTTCTTCCACTTTATAATAGGCATAGAGATTGTGGAGAGTCAGTGGCAGTTCGGCTATATTCAAAAGTCCCCAGAGTAGAGCCAGGCTCAAAGCCAATTTCCATCTCAAATTGGCGCGCCGAATGGTGACATAGCAGGCGCAGCAAACAGCAATAAGCATGACGTAAACATTTGCCTGTTTGAGAAAGTCGGCAACTTCGTCTTTCAGTTTTTTGATTTCTCTTTTCTTTGTCCACTCTGTGGGCAGATCCCAGTAGTGACCGATATTGCAGGCTAGATCGCCTTTCACCGAAGTCGTCACTTTTAGGGGCGCTTCCGCCACATGATAAGGGGGAACCTTGAAGGTCACTTCATGGTCGATTCGATTCTCTTGTTTTTCTACTTTGTATTGGTCTTCTTCAAGTGGACTATAGACCGGGCGATTGTTTTGCAAAAAGCTTCTGGCCCGCGCTATAGCTTGGCTTTTGTCTAGTTTTGCCCCCCTGTCGTGCTCCGGAATATTGACCCTGATGTTGAGTACTTTGCCTTCTTCATCCAGAATGACACCATAGGTCTCTTGGGTCAAAGGCTTGACGAATTGCACCGAGATCAGTGCTGAGCGTTCGATTTTGTCCGCTATCTCGATAGTTCTTTTCAGCCCCGACTTTTCGAAAATATATTGAAATTCTTCAATGTGGTCTGGATAGCTGTTGTTTAGTCCGGTATAGGCTTCATAACCGCTCAGATCTATCTTTCTTTCTACCAAAGCCATTCTTGCTGCTTCGATAGCCTTTGGACGGTCAATTTTTAAGACCTTAACTTTCTCGCCATAAAGCTCGGTCTTATGATCAAGCAGATAGACAAGACCTAAAGCGGCCACAATAAAGGCGATAATGCGCCAGCGTAGTCTCCATTTAATTGGGTTATATTCGATAACCGGTAGTTTCTCATCGACGCTGGCTTCTTGGTTCTCTTTCAAGAGCAGATCTTTGTTCAAAAGCGGTTTTTCTTCTGTTTTCTTCCTGCTCAAAAACAAGATGATGAGCACCGGCAAAAAGGGCACCGCAGCCGAAATAGCCAAGGACGGCGGGGCTTTAAACAGGGGCGTGACGCAACAGAAGGCATCGAACATATAGTGCGAGAGCAGGCAGGGCAAAAGACCGAAGCGCTGTAAAATGAAGCCGTCCAGCATGCCTTCTATACTAATCTCAAGCCCTCTGGCATAACATGGCTGTTGCTCATAGCTTGAATGCATAAAGCCCCAAGCGGTGGCCTGCAGAAAGTTGATCAGGAAAAAGTTCTTTAGACCGGCTTTGCGGGCAAAGCCTATGAATAAGACGCGATAGAGAATTTCTTCTGAACTAGAGGCGAATACAGCCAGGCTGATGGCTCCTATCCAGGGCAAGAAACTGGCATAGATTTGATAGTCGTCGACTTGAATTGGGCACCAGAATCCTGCTTTTCGACCGATATAGTAGTAGTAAATTTGATAGCCAAGAGAAACTGCACACCAAAGTATGCCAAGCAAGATACCGGTGCGGCCTTCTTGGCTGCGCAAACCTCTGAGGGTGAAGAACTCTTCTAGAGCCATTTTTTCTGGGAAGAGTTTGCGATAGATAATTTCGCCGGCTGAAGCAAGTAGGCAGCTGATGATAAAGACAAAGATGGCGCCGAGCCAGGGACTGAGCAAAGTCTGGAGCAAGAAGCTCTCATAAGAAGTATCGCTGTCGTAGCCGAAGAGTTTATAGGGAAACTCATTGTAACTGTCGGCTAAATTGATGGCCGTCAAGATTGCCGCCGTGGTGAAGACGAAACGCCCTCTGATATTGCCACGGCGCCAGTGCACCACGGCAACCACAATCGAGAGAGGAAAGAGCAGGATATAGAAGATCTGAGCTACCGACTGCAAAAGTTCATTATTGGTGCGTATAGTCTTATATTCCTGCTGCCAGCTATCCGGCAGGTGCACCATACTGTTGTATTCCGAAATGAGATTGCCGGCGATTTTGACATCAGTGCGCAATCTGGCGCCTTGATAGATCTTGTCTTTTCGTTCAAAAGTGAAGCTATGATCAGTTCTTCCTCTTCGCTGCTCTATTTTGTCGCTTTGCAGATCAAAACTGTCTTCTTTGAGCCCGGTTGTTCGGCAGAGAAAAGCGGTGGCTCTCTCTTTTGCTTCTTCATGGCTGATACTAGGTAACTTGCGGTCTTGATCGGCATTAAACTGATAGGCGACCAAAGAGCCGTCGGGTGAAATCTGCATGCGAATGTTTTCAATATTCTTTGGCTCGCAATAGCGCAGATCCCAATAAAATACCGGTGCTTCTTCCTTCATGACGCGGTTTGCTTCGCGGGTGCCAAGCTTAAAATCGAAGAAGTTTTTAGCGCTGCTGTCGACGTTGAAAATGGTGGAGACGATAGGATAGTTGCCAGGACTCTGTAGATCTTTTATCCATTGGTCGGCTATTTTTCTGATTTCGTCTTTGCTTTTGGAAAAGTTGATGGAGGCGCTTGGAAAGACTGCTTCTTGTAATTTGAAATAGCTAGCTAGTCCAAAAATGCCAAGAAAGAGCAAGACAAGCAATATGGTTTTGTCGGTTTTTTCTTTATTGTTGCCGGTCATATTTTCTCTTTCAGCCATTCTTTAGATTGGTAGCGCAGTGCCATCAATAAACCGTGTATCAAGATTGAAATTGCCATCGACCACCATACGCCGTCTACACCCATATGAAAAGATATAGCTAAAACATAGCTTAGTGGAATGCGAATCAACCAGTTGGTCAAGAGAGTGAGGAGCATGGGCGTGCGCGTTTCACCGGCCCCTTGTAAGGCTCCGCCTAAGACCATCGCCAAGGCTAAAAAGGGCTCGGCCAATGCGTTTATCTTGAGGTATGCCACAGTATAAGTCTTTGCCACCGGTTCGCTGGTCATGGCTGAAGCGATTAGATCTGCCCCCATGTAAAGTACCAGGGCGGCGGCAAACATCATGGCGATACCAATGCCGGTGACGCGCCAGCCTGCCGCATAGGCGCGGTCGAATTCCCTCGCCCCTAAATTTTGTCCGACAATAGAAGATACCGCTAGACTGAGGGCGACAAGCGGCATAAACACTAGGGCTTCAACGCGCATGCCTACAGCCCAAGAGGCCAAAGCTTGCACTGAATTGGGACAGAGGGTTAGTACGGCAAAAATGACAAAGACCGAGAGTGCCCAAAACAGCCTTTGCATTGCCGAAGGAATGCCGATTTTGCAAATCTTCTTTAGCATCTCAGGATCAGCCGGTAAGAGAGCCTTCAGAGAGGGGGCCAGCTTTGATTTCTTGAGAAAATAGAAAGCTAGAATCGCACCGACAATGCTGCCGGCTAGACCGGCATAGGCTAGACCCCTGATGCCAAGCTTGATGCCCAGCGAAGCCACTGGAAAGTTGTAGTAAACGGTCAGGTAGTCGCCAGCTATATTTATAGCAGTCATACAGGCAACTATATATAGTGGCGTTTTGCTATCGCCGATTGCACGGAAGGCGGCGTTGGCAATTATGGTCAAGCTATAGGGAATAAGAACAAAGCTGTAAGCAGTGAGATAGTCACGACCGGCCTCGACTACAGCTTGATTTTTGGTAAAGAGCGAAATGGCAAATTGGGCGGTCAGGCTGGCGGTGAAGGCCATCACCAGACCAAGCATAATGGACAACAAAAACGATTGGCCGGCTGCCTTGATATATTCATCTTGATTGCCTGTGCCGTAAGCTCTAGAAACCAAAGCAGTCGTGCCCACACCAATTGACATAATCGTCAGCATAAACAAGAAAAGCACATGCTCAGCCAGACCTACAGCCGCCTGGGCTGAAGCATCTAGACTGCCTGCCACTTGTACATCCACTAGGCCGACCAGCGAATTGGCTACTGTAGTGAGAACCAGAGGCCAGCTCATCAGCCAGATGGCATGCCAGAGATTACCTTTTGTCAGTGTATTGTCAGATGCCATTTACTAGGACTGTATTTTGTTTAGGACTTAGGCAAAACTTAGTAAGTTTAAGAGCGGGGCTAATTTGGGGACTAAGTTTAGTTGATGACTCAGCTAAGTTTAGGACTCAGTTAAGTTGAGGACTCAGTTTAGTTTAGGACTGGCCCAATCTAGTCTTGATCATTTAGCCTGTTGTTTCAAATCTGCCTTGCCCTTATCGCCGCGCACCACCCCTAAAATAACACCGGTGGGTATGCCGTATATGAGGGCGGCGGCAGTACTGACCGACTTCGCGTAAAGGTCGGGTTTTTCTCCAGCAGAAAGATCTTCCTGCCATTGTTCCTGCATCCGGCTTGTTTCAGACTTGATATCGCGGGCGATATTAAATGGAATCTTGCCTATTCTCTTAGTGGCTTTGATGGCGCCGCTACCGATAGACTTGATGTCTGCAGCCGCCTTGTTGCCGTCTTGCTTACTGTCTTGTTTACCGTCTTGTTTATTTGCTTGCTTGTCAGGGCTATTCTGCTCTTCAAAGTCTTTGCTGACCTCACCTTCGATAGTATTGGAGGCTAGTCTTCTTTTACGGAAGCTTTCATTCTTCTGGCGTTGTTTTTCTTCATCGGCACTGAGAGGCTTGTAGTCGACTCTGAGTGACTGCCTTTCTTCGTTTGCTATGTCATTTTGGGCAAAGACCGGGGCGCTCAGCCAAAAGGCACTGAAAGCTAGACAGGCTGCTGTCACTGACTGAGCCTGTCTAGCTTGTTGAGACTGATGTGGTCTTAGCAAAGCTGCCTCAACTAATGGCCGCTTTCACCTTCTTGCTGAAATGGTCGGTAAGGCGGCGCAGGGTCGGAGAGATATCTTCACTGTCAATGACAGCATCGATAAGGAAGAGTTTGTCAGAAGAGCCGGCGGTTTTCAAGGCTTCTTTGAAGCTTTCCGGTGTGTCAGCCTTCATGCCTGAGGCTCCGACCGACTGGGCAAGCTTTACATAATCCCAGCGAGGAAGATTAAAGTAATCTCTCTTTTGGTCAATGAAGCGCAGCATGGCATAGCTGGCGTTGTTGAAGACAATCACTATAGGATTCAAGCCGTGCTTCACAGCAGTGCTTATCTCTAGACCAGTCATCTGGAAGGCGCCGTCGCCCACCAATACAATCGGTCTGCGTTCGGGCATCGCCAGCTGGGCGCCTATTGCTGCCGGAACTCCGAAGCCCATGGACACGTAATAGCCGGGCGAGAGGAAGATGTCGGTTTTCAAGCTCATGCCGGCATACATGCAGTCTCCGGTGTCGGTGACCACTGAGTAGTCGTCATTGCCTTCCAAAAGGTCGTTCAGACTCTCGATCATTGAAGCCACGGTCAGTTCTTTGCGGTTTTTGACACCGGCTAAAGATTCTCTTTCAATCACGGGTACTGAAAAGCGCATGGTGGGAGCTAACTTGCTGGAGACGGCTTCGACCAATTCGTGAATGACAGTTTGGAAATGCAAACCGTCATAGCGGTGGTAGCCAACCGTCACTTCGGCTGTATTGATTTGAATGAGATTTTCGGGGGGCAGCTTGGCAGTGTAGCCGGCTGTTTCCATTTCGGTCAGCACTGCTCCCAGAGCGATAATACAGTCGGCTTCTTCAACATACTCTTTTACTTTGGGATTGCCGAACTGACCAAAGTAGTTACCTATGAAATTCGGATGGGTCTCGGGGAAAGTAGCTTTACCTAAAATCGAGGTGACAACAGGAAGGTTGAGCGCCTGCGCCAGGGCTACTGCCGAATCCATGAGACCGAAGCGGCGTACTTGCACACCCACCATCAAGACCGGACGGCTGCATTTTTTCAATCTTTCCACTATGTCGAGAACAGCTTCATGTCTAGCTTTCTCGTCTTCTATCTGGACCTTGTCATGTTTACCTTCGTCATTTATCTCGAATGAAACCATGTCGCGGGGCAGTTCAATATAGCCTGGACGAGAATGCTTGAGGGTATCGTCGAAAACGCGGTCCACTTCTTGCTTGGCCATGGCTGGGTGGTCAAGAATTGTGGTCGATTGGCACACTTGCGCATAGACATCATGCTGGGTTCTGAAATTCTTTACGCAATGGTGCAGGTGTGGTTTCTGAGTTCTGAATCGAGTTTCCGGTCCACCGCTGATTGTAAGTAGTGGAGACTCCTCGGCATAGGCAAGCCCGACCGGATTGACCATATTGAGACCACCGGCGCCATAGGTGACAAGAGCTACACCCAGACCTTTCAGACGGGCATAGGCATCGGCGGCGTAACCCACCGAGGGTTCATGGGTCATCACGACGGTTTCCAAACCAGACTTCATCTGGGCGGCATAGAAGGGCAGAATGAAATCACCAGGTATACCAAAGGTATGTTTCACTCCGGTCTCTTCGATTCGTTCGAAAATGTAGTCGGCCAGTTTCTTTTTAGACATGCTCAATCTCCAGCGCTCACGCTAAGCTAAGTTAAAAAGGTTAGCTTCCCTGAGCGAATAATGCTTCAGTCAATAGGCTTAGCTTGGAGAAGTATAATATCCAAGGTGAACCAAACAGTTCTTGACCAAACCCGCTCTCAACCAGCCTCACTTGAAAGATGCAGAGAACAGCTTGTCTTGTCGGGACTTATTGGGGCTTATTGGGCCTAATCTAAATGGGACGCTCGATAAGTTAGTTGCTGTAATTAACGAAGGTGGCGCTGCGGCTTAGATGGCGAATGAAATGCAGAACGAAGAAGCAATTTTTGCCAGCAGTAGGCAGCGAAAACGCCATTACATCAAGTTCTTCTTCTTTATAATCTTACTTCTCTTGAATGGCGGCAGTATTGTTTCGCTGCTCGGACGTCTGATTTCGCATGGTCATGTAGAACTGGGTGCCGAACTATTCCATTTTTTGATGGTGGCAATTATTGATATCTATATGGTGCCGCCGATCATATTTGAGGTTGATTCAGTCACCCTATATAAAGGTTCTATTGAACTCAAGGCTCTGCTTTGGAAGCGGCGCCTTAAGTTCGAAGAAATTCGTGGTTATCAGGTGCATCCTCATATGATCTGGGCTATCGTCTCAACCCCAAGATGTTTTTATTTGATTAACAAGCGCGACATAGATCGCTTTGCCGATTTTGACGCAGTGTTTAGAGCCCGACTGCCTTCTTGATATTCGACTCTGTATTTTGATCAGCCAAAAGAAGGTTTACTATAAGTGACCAGTAGAATCTAACGCCGTCTGAGAGCAATTTTTGAGTTATGAGTAAAGGCAAAATTCGCGTATTAATTGGCAAACCTGGTCTAGATGGCCATGACCGCGGGGCTAAAGTAGTAGCCAGAGCACTGCGTGATGCCGGCATGGAGGTGGTCTATACCGGACTGCACCGCTCTCCTGAAGAGATTGTCGAGACTGCTATTCAAGAAGACGTTGACGCCATTGGTCTTTCTATTCTTTCCGGCGCTCACTTGACTCTCTTGCCTAAAGTGGTGGACCTTCTGAAGCAGCAAGGTGCCGAGGACATAATTGTGTTCGGCGGCGGGGTCATGCCAGATGAAGACCGCGACGAACTGCTCAGCAAAGGTATTTCTGAAGTATTCGTGCCTGGAGGTGCTACCCAGCGCACAATCGAGTTCTTGAGAGAGCGGTTCCCTGGGCGTCAGTAACTAAAGACTTATATAGGTAAGTTGGCTGCTTATGCTGGTAACTCGGGACTATTATTGACTTACCGTGAGTAGCTCGGACTTTTGGAAGCTTTGTCTTTTGGTAGCTTTGTCTTTTGGAAGCTTTGTCTTTTGATAGCGCTGTCTTTTGGTAGCTCGGACTTTTGGAAGCTCTGTCTATTAGAGTCACTAGCGACTTCAGTTGCCGCTAAAGCTAGATCGAGCTATTGAGCAAGATTAGAAAGGAAATTGGCTTGACATCGTAAGTTCCCCATGGTCAAACGCCGACTGGATCGATTACATTAAAATTATCCGGCAAACGTCTATTACCTCCGACGACCTGGGTATACAGAAAAAGGTGAGCAAGGAAACTAATCGAAAGTTAGCTGACATAAGTTAACTGCCCGCGAGTTAACCGACCTCGCTGAAAAGGTCCCAAAAGTTGAATCAGCCCTAGAAGACATTAATTGTCAATAGGAAGATTAAATCTTCTGGACATATCTCTTGAAAGCCTGCTATACTTCGTATAGTTCGCTCATCGTAGATGGGGTACGAGTAAGTGTCGATATTTGATGACAGAGTTGAAAATAACCAGCCAGAGCCCGAGACTCCTCAGGACCTTCGCTTTTGGTTCGAGCTTTTCAAGCCCGTGATTAAAACAACTGCCGAAGACATGTCTGACAGCCTAGCTCAGGTTATGCGCCGCGATAAGACCGTGGCTGCATTCGCCACCGCTTCTCTTAACCGCTTTGTTGGCGGCAACGAGGATGATGTCTATAACGTCTAGCCAACTGGACAATTCAATAAAGTTTTCGAAGGGTCCCAGCGGACCCTTTTATTTTGCTTTTTTGAACTATCCGTGCTCGTAGTCAGGTGGTTCGGCAAGATAGAGCTCTCTCGCTTCTTTGCCATTCTCTCAGCATTCTCAGCTCACTTACTCATAGCTCTCTTTCAGTCTGTATTTTCAAGTATTTACACCCTGCTCAATTAACCTTTGCAACCGAAGGTTGGTACAATTTGCATTGAGACATTTGCTCTCTTAGTGCACTTCACAATTTACCAATGACAAATAAGCCGACCCAGTACAGGAAGGGTGATGTCGTCTTAGTGTCTTTCCCTTACACCACAGATGATGGTCAGACACAAACAAAGAGACGACCTGCCGTACTCATTTCTAATGATTACAATAATGCCCGCCTTGATGACGTGCTTCTTGTTCCTTTAACCAGCAATACTTCACGCGCCGCTCGAGAACCTACGCAGGTCGAGGTTCCAATGAATTCGCCAGAAGGACAGTCGGGTGGCTTGCGTCTAGACAGCGTAATCGATTGCACTGTAATCGCCACTATTCCAAAAACATTGCTTGTGTCGAAAATAGGGGCCTTCCCCCAAGAAGTAATGGAGAAGGTCGATCAATGCTTGATGATTGCTATGGCGATCGGTAGACCCGTTGGTGGGACTCCGCCGACATGATTCCAAAAAGACTAAACCGATATCGGTTTAGTCTTTTTCAGTCTTCCGTTTTCTTATTGAAAATATGAAAAAAGTGGCCTATTGATCTTTCTGAGGTGGTTCCAGGGCGACCTGTGAACCCACTTTTGCTTTTAATATTTCATTGGCTCTTCCCTGATGGATGGCAATTTCCAAGTAGCCATGGCTGGCAGGAAAAGCTACGGCCATACCTTCAGTCACCGAAGAATAGGTGTTGTTTACACTGCCAACCTTCAAATCATCCAAAAAGCAAGCAGACTTTGGCTTTACCTTGTCGTTTGGAATGTTTGTAATTAAATTGCCAAAACGATCTACGTGAACAACTCTGCCGCTAATGATACCACCGGTAGTGCATACTTCTTGATTCTCTAAGTAGTGCAAACTTTGCACTGCTATCTCTGTTCCTACTTCACTGGGACTGGCTCCGGCAGCAATATGCGCTGCCACGGGCGCAAAAATATCTCTGGTGTGAAATGTATTTGAGACATAAGGGAGCCAGTACTCTTTCTTATTGAGTTCATAGGCTTTCCAGCTGGCCTGCTCTTTCATTACCAACGAAAGAATACCGTTATCCGGTGCGATGAATAGCTCCGACTCACCTTGAACAAGGATTCGCTTCTGACTTGAGCCCACTTGCGGATCTACTACAACAATATGAATTGTTCCCTTGGGAAAATACTTGTAGGCGCTTGCAATGATCCAGGCTCCAGATGCGACATTCCATGGTTCGATTTGATGACAGATATCGACTATTTGCGCTTGCGGAAAAATATTATGAATGACGCCCTTGACCGAGCCTGTGTAACCATCATTGGTGCCAAAGTCAGATGTGAAAGTAATTAGCGGTCCATAGGTTTTCATCATTGTCTCTCATCGGAAGGGGGGAATTACTGCCTTGAGTCAGTTTCATTGGTCAGTTTCATTGGTCAGTTTTATGAGTCTGTTTTACGATGCTTTCAGTCATTCCATAGCCTAATACAAAGGCGATGGCATACTCTCGTTCATGGGAGATTGTCAATTCGAAGGCTTGCAGGTTCAGCTGTCTTTGTAGTTCAGCCGCTCTTCCACTCAATTTGAGCGATGGTTCTCCACTTGGTTTTCTTACCACTTCTATTTCTTGGAAGGAGACACCTCTAAAGCCTGTGCCTAAAGCCTTTACAGTCGCTTCTTTGGCGGCAAAGCGTGCTGCGATTTTGCTGGCTGCGTCTTCCGGCTTGACTGACAATACGTATTTCTTTTCGCCTGCGGTCAAGACTTTATCTAGAAAGCGTTCGCCGTACTTGGTCCAGACTGAATTGACTCTTTCAATAGAGCAAATGTCAGAACCGATTTTGAATTTATTCATCACTAAGACTCTGCTTCTCTGGTGCCAAAAAGGAAGACTTGCTCTGGTTCTTCAAGCTCTTCATGAATCTCGGCAACCGATTTTCTCAATCCGGGGTAGCGAATCTCCGGTGCTATTTCCAACAACGGTACTAAAGCAAATGCTCTTTGCAAGAGTCTTGGATGCGGAATCTTGAGATCGGGGCTATCGAGCACTTCTTCGCCATAAAACAAAATGTCCAGGTCCATGACGCGTTCTTTTACTTTGCCCACGTCCTTCTTATGCAATTCAAGCAGTCTCTGCTCAATATCTTTCAAGACATCTAGTAGTTCAAATGGTCCAAGTTCAGTCTCGAGAAGGATTACAGCGTTGACAAACCAATTGGAATAGAGTTCGCCTAATGGTTCGGTCTCGTAAAGGCTGCTGGTATCAATAATTTTGATTTGCTTGATGTCTTTCAAGAGCTGCAATGCTTGTTGCACGTATCCGACTCGATCGCCTTCATTTGAGCCAATTCCGATATACGCCTTTACTCGACGTTTATTGCCTCTTAGCCGTCTTTCACCGCTTCCAGTCTTCTGCTCTTTGTCTTCAGCCGCCAATTCGGATTCCCTTTGAGTAGCAATTGCTTTTGTTCTTAGTTACTGAGTGCTTGTGTCAGCTTCTCAGGCATTCTTTTCTCTGTAATTCTGTGCTTGTTGAGTCTTATTTTGCAAGCGGTTGCACGTGTCCAATGAGTGCAATCAGATCTTAGCAGTGTATCGGCTTTTGACATTCAATTTTATAGGTGAGCTAGAGCATTTCGAGTTTCCAACTGGATTTTGTTTAGGTATTCTATATTTAGACTATGTAAAAAACTCCTTTGCGGTCATGGCATTGTTAAAGAGATTGGCTTTTATTTCGATTCCCTCGCTGCTCTTGCTGGCTTTAGCTCTGCCTCTTTCTAATTTCCTTTTGCAGAGAAAGCGAGTCGAAACTGGCATAAGTGATTTGCAGTTTCAGAATTTTTCCAGGGTGTTGCAAAACAGTTGTGTGGATTGCCATAGCACTAATTTGACTGCCTATCCTCTCTACTACCAGCTGCCAATAGCAAGATCAGTTATCGACCGCGATATAGAAATTGCAAAGGCTGCACTTTGCCTAAATCGAGATCAGCTTAGCGGTGCTGAACCAATCGCCATGTCTGATTTGATGGCTATTGCCAGAACCGTTAATGACGGTTCAATGCCTCCGGCAAATTACCGAGCCCTGCATTGGAGTGTTGGCAGCGGTATTGGACCTCATGACAAGCTTGCGATCCTGAATTATGTGAAGTCTAAGAGCGTTCAGTTCCAGGTTAAACCGATATCGGTTGAGGGGTCTACAGAGAACCCTCAAAAGCTCAAGCTTGGTGCAAATCTGTATGTTGACAAGAGGTTGTCCTCTAACGCCACCATCTCTTGTGCCTCATGCCATATCCTTGAAAAAGGAGGCGCTGACGGTTCGCCGTTTCCCTTGGTGGAAGTAGCCAAGAATAATAGATTTAATACCCCCAGCGTATTTAACTCACGCCATAACTTTCGCCAATATTGGGACGGTAGAGCTAAAGACTTGAAGGAGCTTCTAGCCAATCATCTTGAGAATTCCGCTCTTCAGTCTTCTGATGCGGTGATTGCCAAGCTTGGGAGCGACCCAGTTTATATCGAGCTAGCCAGCCAGGCTTATCCCAATCAGCCTTATCCTAACAAGACTTTTGACAAGGAAGTCGTGGTTGATGCACTTGCCGCATACGTTGGCAGTCTCAATACACCAAGCTGCAATTTCGACCGCTATCTCAAGGGCGAAAAGGTTCTTTCAGCCAAGGCGATTGCCGGTTGGCGCCTTTTTCAAGAGAAAGGCTGTGTTTCCTGCCACTCGGGCGTCAATCTGGGCGGTATGTCTTTTGAGAAGATTGGTCTGAAATCCGATTATTTCGCTTATCGACTTGAGAAACACCAAATACCTGAGACCGATGCCGATGCCGGGCGCTTTAATGTCACGAAAGTGCCGTCCGATAGAGGTAAATTTAAGGTCCCTAGTTTGAGGAATGTAGCTCTAACTGCGCCATATTTTCATGACGGCTCCGTGAAAGACCTGGATGAAGCAGTAAATGTAATGTCCGAATACCAACTTGGTGAGAAGCTTTCGGAAAAAGAAACTGAAGAGCTCGTTGAATTCCTCAAAAGCCTGAGCGGAACCTATCGAAGATAGGCTTGAATACCGCCTGGTCTGGGTATATTTACTAATGTATTTTCTTGAGGTCGTTATGGGTAAAAATAGCGCCGAGCGTGGAAATAACGATGTTTGTTCGGTTGAGGGTCTCAAGCAGAATGCTGGTGATGCCAATACCGCCGCACGTTTCAATCAGGAATGTTCTCTTGATGATAGACGTGCTGTATTTAGTCAGCTATCTGCCGCTAAAGACTCGCCGCAACAAGTACATGGCACTCAGATTGCCAAAATGCTAGACGGTGTAACTATCACTGGTGATTCGGTGAAAAGAACCATAAGCAGCATTTCGGATGGTTCGGCTGCCCCGGCTGAGCCCGTGGCTAAAGCCGGTTCCAGGCAAGAGCGCAGCGATAAACCGGCCGTCAGACCAAACTCTAGGGCTGAAGCCCCTCAGGAGAGTTCGACTCCCGGCATTGATGACCCGTACACTAAGTCTTCTCGTGATATGGCCAGCCCGGAACTGAGGGAGAAAGCCACCAAGGTCAGGGAGGCAATACTTTCGGGTCGCAATGTTTCAGAAGAGTTGAATGGTCTTGGGCGCGATGAGAAAGTGCGCCTCATGGCTGTTGTCAAAGACGACTTGATTCAAAAGAACGGCGCCAAAGTTGCCATAAGTGAGACCGCAGGACCAGACGGCAATAGAGACTTGATGTTCGTCACCAATAATGGTGCCAGAATTTTGCTCACCGAAAGCAAAATGGGTGTGCCCCGCGACATGTTGGTTAATGGTAAGGGGCTTACATCAGAGCTTGGCGTCAGAACCGCTCTGGGCGCGGTAGATATATACGACAAGGATGGCGAAAAGAAAGGAACAACTGATTCGACTGGGAGCAATTGGCGCGATCGCCTTCTTGGTCCAAGCTTATTAGAGGGCAAAGGCCCATTGGCCAAGGTGTACCGAGGCGAAGAGCTGAGTCCAGAGGAGAGCCGCCAGTTGGAAGAGATGGCCAATAAGCCGGGAAGTAAGCTGATTATCTACGGCAACAAGAAGGCTCAGAGCTGGTAAATTAAGCGAATATTGCTTCGAGAACTTGGCTTGTATTCTCAAGATTGCGAAAGAGAAAATCGGGCTTGTGGCTCTCCAATTCTTCGTAACTGGTTCTTCCTGTATTGACTGCCACCACACAGGCACCAAAGTGCTTGGCGCAGGCGATATCATTGACACTGTCGCCTATGATCACTACTTCCCTGGGGGCAAAATCGAGAGCGAAATGTTTCTTAGCTCTCTCCACGGCTATAGCAGGCAAATCGAGTCTGCATGCCGAATCTGAGCCGTAGGCTCCAATAGGAAAGTACTGCATCAGCTGGAAGTAATTTAGTTTCTTGGCTGCGCCAGATTCGACATTGCCTGTCAGCAAGCCTAAATAGGCCTGCTCATGCTCATCCAAGCTTTCAAGCAGAGAGTCAATGCCGGGATGCTTTATATAGTAAGTAGATTTGGCGATTTCTTCATCGAGAAATTGCAGATAGAGCGATAAGATTTCGTGCAAGCGCGCTTCTGCCTCTAAGGCGCTATAGCCGCTTGCAGTCAAGATTTCCTTGATTATCTGTGGATCTGTTTTCCCCGACATTGGTATGGCGGCCGCGCTTTCGTCCAGTCTATGGGTTTGGAAAAGAGCCCGTGCTAAGGAGCGTCGCCCCGCTCCATCGGAAGAAATCATTGTCTCATCTATGTCAAACAATACCAGTCGCTTAACCGGCATCACTCACCACCCTGTTGACCTTGCTGACCTTGCTGACCTTGGAGGCGGGGTTTTTCCAATTCTCTGGTGACATTTGTGAAAATAGGTTTGGACGGCGCGCTCATGTCCTCTTCGTAGACTCTGACCTGGTCTCTACCACTATTTTTGGCTACGTATAGCGCTTTATCGGCACGCTCTATTAGCTCGGAGGCGCTTCTCGCTTGTTTAGGATAGCTGGCTGTACCTAATGAAGCTGTTATTTTGCCGAGTACGGGCACATGACTTGCCCTTATTTGACTGCATAGACGATCGGCGATTAAGGCAGCTTCCAAAAGCGAAGTCTCCGGCAAGATGATGCCGAATTCTTCTCCACCATAGCGGGCGGCTGTGTCACCGCTTCTCAACAGGGTTTTGAGAATGGCTGCAATTTGTCTGATGGCCGCATCGCCGACTGGGTGTCCATAAGTATCGTTTATCACCTTGAGCTTATCGAGGTCGATCATGATGAGCGACACCGGTGTACCCTTTCTTTCTGCCAGTCTCAATTCTTCAGATAGTCTGTTTTTGAAATAGACGTGATTGTATAGACCGGTCAAGCCATCGGTGATTGCTTGATGTCTCACTTGGGCGAAGAGCTGCGCGTGAGCCAGTGCCACCGATAGCTGGTCGGCGACAGCGCCAACGAGGCGGGCTTCGTTCTCTCTCCAGAGTCTGGCTTCGCTGCACTGATGTACGATCAGAACACCAGATAATTGGGCACCTTCTATCAAAGGCGCCGCAATTAGTGACTTACCGCCCACCTGTTCGATGTACTCGCGGAAGACCAGGCAGCGCTCGTCGGTTTCGGTCTGGCTCACTACTGAAACAAGACTTGTGCAAGATAGATTGACTGAGAAGTCGCTGGCCGAATCGTCCAGCTGGGGAAGTAGTTCGCCGGTGAGGCTCTCTTCTCGACTGCGATTCTTTCTTATAATTGATAGGTCTATGCCGAGCACGAAATTGCCGGTATCGGTCTGGAGCTGCGGGCTCCTAGCGTTGGGATGGAAGTCGATTGAACTACCGTATAGACAAAGACCTTTAGTGGATTGCAGTCCATCTAAGTGATATTCGTGGGTGACCACGAGCGGACCTTCCGCTCTGGGCTGGGCTATCTGGACGCGATCCGCTCCCATAGCCAACATCAATTCACGGGTGACGGTATCGAGTATGGTGTCAAGTTCGAGTGAGCTGCGCACCGATTTCACTATTTTGTTGATCAGTTGCTCTTGTTCAGCCATGGTGCGGGCTTGATTATAGAGTTGACCATGTTCGATAGCCAAAGCCACTTGGCTGGCTACGGCATTGACTAATTCCAGCTCAGCTTGCGACCAGACTCGCAGACGATCGCATTGATGAATAAGAATCAGCCCGATTGTGCCTTTGCCGGTGGTGATCGGACAGGCCATCATCGACTTGATTGAGCGCCAATCACTGTCTTCGTGACCTTCGAAGAGATTGTTCGAGCTATCGAGCGAGCCGCCTTCCCCGCTGAGAAGGTCTAACCATATGATTGAATCCTGGTTGATAATCTTGCGCATGGCCGTATCCACGCCTATCAAGATTTTCTTCTTCTGGAGAGCGCTAACGTTCTGCTTCTCGTTGCACCAAATATAATCGAAGCTCAGTTCATCATCATCCAAGTCGGCGGTTTCATGAGTATCGATGAGAGCCAGGCAGCAGCGGCTGGCTTGCAAGTTCTCACCAAGTTCTTTGACTGTGGTGTTGAGAATTTCATTCAAGTCGAGCGATTGTCTAATTGATTCGGAAATGCGCTGCACCATGTTCTTGTGGTCACGGTCCACTTCCAGCATGGTCGCCATTTCATTAAAGGCTCTGGCTAGCAGCCCCAGCTCATCTGAAGTCTTGACCTCGACTCGCTTTGAAAAGTCGCCGCGACCAAGTGAAAGTGCTTCTCTGACCAGGCTGTTGATAGCCCTGGTGAAATAAGATGTCGATGAATAGGCCAGCATGATTGAAATACTGACTGCGCAAGCCGCCAGGCAGATCATCAAAATTAGCCAGTCATGGGCGGTGCCATAGATGAGTTTGGTGGGCAGACCGACTACCACCAACCAACCGCTAGCTGGTTCATGGTCGAAGGCGTAGGCCCGTGGAGTTGGGTCGGCTATACCTACCGCTTCGAAAGTGCCGCGCAGCTTACCTTCTGCTGCTCTGACACTGCGTGCTTGGCTAAAATCTTTGCCCACCCAGTCGCTATTATCAATTGTCCGGGCGACAACCTTTTTAGAGTGGTCGACCACTGCTATGACTGCGGCGCTCTTATCGTGTGAGCCTGTAAACCCGCTAAATAAGCCAAGTACGGCAGAAGGCTCGATGAGGGCGAGCAGTGTGCAGTCTTTAGAGACTGGTGTCTGTCCGAGTACATAGGTCTTACCGCCTAGAGTGAATGTATCGGAAATCTTCGAGCCGGCCTCTGCCAACCTGTTTTTCAGTGCAGCAAGATCAGCTTGGCTGAGCTTTCCGCTCAGGGCGGTGTTGGCGTTTTGTCCGCCGTCCACTTCGCATATCAGTTTGCCCTTTTCTAGCAATAATAGTTTTGACCAGTGCGGTTGAGAGGCAGAGGCAATGGCGAGAGTCTTGTTGATTTCAGCAAGAGAATCTAAGCTGCTCGCCTTTTGACTAGCGACCAGTTTAGCCAGACTTTCAAGGGCTGATTTCTGACCGAGCATCCAGTTTGACAAAGTCTTGACGCCGGTAGCGGCCTGCAGAGTCGTAGCTCTTTCGGCTTCTAGACGTAGAGTTCGGTATTCTTTGAAGAGCGAGAAACTACCTATGGCAAGGAGCGGCATTGCCACGCCGAGACAGAGTAAGAACATTCTCGTCCTTATCTTCATGCCTGGTTTAAGTGCCTTAATGCTCACGTGCTCGCGGGTACCCCGGGGTTTGAATAGCGATAGTTGGAGATACCATCCTTGATTATATGGAAATAGCGCCGGTTGAAAAGAGGAATTTCGTAAGAGCCGCAGCCATTTTGCTATAGATTGCTCTCATCTTGCTCTGTTTTTACTCCCTCACCTGCGGTCGAAACTAGCTCTCTATCTGAGTTCTGGGCTGGGTTCTCAGCTGTTCCAGGGGCTTGGCTCTCGATTGCAGCTTTCAGTCTTATGAGAGCTTTTTCACTATCTATCGGGATTTTGTCCTTGAGATCAAAGTCCAGACCTAGGTGCATGGCTACGAAAATTTCCTGGGCGGCGGCATCTTTCTTGCCCTCCGCCAGGTATACATCTACTTTCACCATCCTGGCAGTGAGGCAAGCATCATCAAATTCAAGGGCTCTTTCAGCTAGATTGAGAGCTTGCACTGAAGACTGTTCGGCGAAAGCACTGCATGCAGCAGCGGCAAAAATCTGGGCTAGAAACTCAGCGCCGATGGCCGGGTGGTTGGCCAGCCGCTCGAAACACAGACGGGCTTCTTTATATTTACGGCGCTGGAATGAGAGTACGCCGCCAAGAAGTTCGGTATAGGGAGAGCCGGGGTAGTCTTTCTTCATAGCCTGATAGAGGCTGCGAGCCTTGAAGAGTAAACCGGACTTGACATAAGCCAGACCGAGCTGACAGGTAAGCTCTTGGTCTTCTTTGTGCCCTTGCCATTCTTTCAGGCAATGGGCTAATTCTTCGTGGGCCAGTGGTCTGGTCAAAGAGGCAAACCAAGACCTGACAAAAGGGCTGACCAGTGCTGTCAAATAGAGACAGGCTCCGCCAATCTGAGAGAGAAGCGGCCACCACACACCAAATTCGGTGCCCGACTTGATCAGTACTTCCACCCGCGGTGCAATACCCCAAGAGCCCATGCCCGAGAGGGAAAGTATGGGTTCAAAAACCAGATTGACCCCTAGTGTGAAGGCGGTTGTGTAGCCAATCAGAGTGGCTAAAAAGGGATGTGGTCTGAGAAATAGTGTGGTGGCGAGCAAGAGAGCAAAGGCAATTTGCACCAAGGCGCCGGCGAAGACCACCAAAAACAGGGCATTGAGATCTTGAATATGATTGAGCCCGCCCAGTTGACCTTCGTACCAGACCAGACCCCAGACCGGTCTATTTATGTAGGCGCCGAAATAACTGGCAGCTACCTCGGTGGCACGCAAGTCTGCCAAGGTCATCAGCGGAAATACTAGAAATAGGACAATCTTCCAAGCAAAAGCGCGGTCTTGTTCCGACAAGACTTCTTTGCCGAAGCGATGCCTTTCCGTCCACATGCGCCGCACCGTATCCAGTGCCAGGATGGCGCAGCCGAAACTTATGCCCCAGGATAAGAAATTCAAGATAGGGTTTCCTTTCCAGTTCAGAGCACAATTGTAGGAGACTCTCTCCTGACAAGCCTGAGATAAATTTATTGCTTCTATTTCGCAGTTTTCTTGAATTCTTGGAAAGCTTCTCTGGCAAGATTGGCCAGTACTGGATCAAGCCAGTTCAAGCCTTGCTTTTGAGCATTTAGACATATTCTAAGTTCATCGGCCGCTTCTTCCGGTCTACCGGCCTCTTTATGGACAACAGCCAGGTAATAGTGCGGATCTGCCAGGTCTTTGGCTGACAGCGCTGCTTGTTTATAACTATCTAATGCCCTTTGCAAGTCTTTAGATTTCTTCTCACTTTCCTTCTCGAAATAGCAGTGACCGCGTGCCATAAAGGCTCTTGCTTTTAGAGTTGTATCGGCATTGCCGTCGGTTATACGCGAAAAGCATATATCGGCTGTATCAAATTTATTCTGGCTTTGCATGATATAGCCTCGCAAGAGCCAGACATCAAGATTGCTTTCGTCGATTGCTTCGGCTTTCTGTATGGTCTTTTCAGAAAGATTATCGAGCCCAACATAATAGTATTGCCAGGCCAGGGCTAAATAAGCCATGGCATTGCCTTCTTTCTCGGCTGCAGCTTTGTTCTTTTCGTATTCTCTTGCCCAAATTGGCCGAGTTTTCTTTACAAACAAGAGGCGAGTGCGATTGGAAAAATAAGAATAAACGAAGCCCCAGGCGAGGATAAGATGCACTATAGCAGTGAGCCAGACAAGTTTAGGATCGCCTGAACCGTATATCTCTGGAAAATCTTCGCTCCAGCTAACCAGTGAAATTACCGGATAAAAGATCAAACTTGATAGACCGCTCAGTAAATAAGTATAGGTCGATAATGCCACTATAGATGGTGATCTACTGAGAAATGCAATCACTAAGGCAATAGTGCCGGCAATGAGCTGAAATACCGTTCCGGCTAAGGCAATAACCGCCGGGGCGCCTTCCGGGTAAGGTCCCTTCCAGGAAACTTCTCCCCAGAATAAGGACCAGTTGAAGCCGGTGATGTGCACGCCATAATGCAAGCAGGCGATTACATGACCGAGCTCATGCAAAAGAACAATTATGGGAAGCAAGACAAATATAGCTATTTGCTTGAGTTGACGGCGATCGGCGGCGGTTAGATCATCGTCGAAAAGGGCTTTGCGATTCTGAATCAGTCCTTTGAGAACATAGAGCGAAAAGGGGAGAAATATGATACCGAGAATGGTATTACTAATGAGATTCAACCTGAGACCAGTGAGATCCATTTACTTGCCGAATACCTTGAGCAGTAGCACTGATAGGAAGTAAAGACCGCATAAAGCCGCCATCACCAAGAGCATTGAAAACGCCGTGGGATCGGGGGTAATAATCGCCGCCAAGACGGTGGCTCCAAAGACGGCATAGCGCCATACCTTGATCAGTTGGTTGGAAGTGACCAGTCCGGCCATAGACATGGCAAAGATTACAATGGGAATTTGAAAAGCTAAACCCATATAAAGCATGATCGAGCTGACCAGCGAAATGTAAAAGTCTAGTCTCTGGTTGATTGGACTGACACCTTGTCCGAAGGAGCCAAAGAAATGCAGCATGGGAGGCAAGAGACAGAAATAAGCAAAAGCGGCGCCGCTGAGAAAGAGGATGGGACCGCCCACGATCACCGGTGTCAATATGCGTCTTTCCTTGCGGGTAAGACCCGGTGCGACGAAGCGAGCCACTTCGTTGAGAATAAATGGTGAAGCCGTTATGAGAGCGGTATAAAAGGCTACTTTGAAGAAGACCAAGAGCGGCTCTTCTATAGATAGAGCCTGGAAGGTGATATTGCCGGCGGGTTTTTCCAGAAATTGCAGAATGCGTTTAGTGTAGAAAAGCGCTGCAATGAAGGCGATGAAGACATAGGACAGACTACGAATAATTCTCCAGCGCAGTTCGTCTAGGTGTTCGACGATAGTCATTGACTTATCGTCTGCTTCTTCAGTGTCGTCGTCTTCTTTAGCTTGTTCTTGATTTTGGCGTTCTATATCACTTTCTGTATAAGCTTCAGGATCAACCGAAAGCGAACTGAAGCCGCTTTCCTCTTCATCGAAATGCAAACGATTCTCTTCCTCTTCGGCTATTTGCCTGAGAGTGGGTTCGTGCTCTTCTTTAATTTCGCTTTGTTCTAAATTCATTGCCTCAGGTATTTTACCTGGGATCTTTCATAGAGGGCGATCGAGGTAGCCACTGCAACGTTTAAAGATTCAATTTTATTGGTCTGAGGAATACTGAGGCTGATATCGGCTAAATCTTCCGCTTCCAGGCTGAGACCGGCGGCTTCATTGCCCACCATTATGACCACTTTGTCTTCCTCGAAGTGATACTCGCTTACCGAAAGAGGAGCCTCGGGCGAGAAAGCCAGAAATATATAGCCGGCATCTTTCAATACTTGGGCGGCCGCGACCAAGTCGATGCTCAGTATTGGCAAGGCAAAGAGAGCCCCCATGGCGCTGCGAACCACTTTGGTGTTATAGGCGTCAACTGAGCCATGACTCAAAATCAGGGCTCCGGCACCAAATGCAAGTGCCGATCTGATTATGGTGCCGAGATTGCCCGGATCTTGCAGGTTCTCGCAGAGCAAGACTGTGTCTGGTGCTAGTTTGCTTATCTGCTCCACCGTATAAATGGGCATCATGGCTGCGGCCAATGCTGGAGAAGGTGTTTGAGTGGTGACTAGTTCTTTGAAGATGGAAAGAGGCACCGTGGCTAGCTCGGCCGCCAGGTACTCATCGCCTTCGATAGCCTCCATGAGCTTAGCCTCTAGACCGTCGGCAAAATATTCCTCGGTGACGAGAAGATGCTCCAATTTTAGTCCCTTTTCAAGGGCTTCCAAAATTAGAGTCACCCCTTCTATAAGAAAAAGCCCGGTTTTTTGCCGGGCCTGGCGCTCTTTCAGCGACCTGATTTTCTTTAGAAGTGGATTATTCCCGGAAGTAATCTTTTTGGGAGAATACTTCACTTGATTTGAGCCAAGGCCTGTTTGGCAAGGGCTGCAAAGGCTGCTTGATCGCGCACGGCGAGGTCGGCCAACATCTTGCGATTGACTTTGATATTGGCTTTGTTCAGACCGTTGATCATGCGGCTGTAGCTTAGACCGTTCATACGGCATGCAGCATTAATTCTGGTGATCCAGAGGCTGCGGAAGTCGCGCTTACGCTTCTTACGATCTCTGTAAGCATTTTTCCAGGCTTGCATCAAAGCCTGATTGGCAGCTATGAAAAGCCTTGATTTAGAACCACGAAAACCCTTGGCAAATTTGAGGATTTTCTTGTGGCGTTTTTGGAGGACATTGCCTCTCTTAACTCGAGCCATCTAATTCTCCTTCTTTGACTTTTGTCTCTATAAGACTATTTGTCTGCTTGTACCGACCGGCGGAGAGGAGTCAACTACGTTGTTTCCTTAGGTCAGGTGTTTGTACTGTAAAAATGGATGTCTTAGCGCACGTATTTGCGATAAGGGAACATTTCAAGAACGTGCTGTTCCACATCGGGATGGACAGCAGCGTAGCCGCGTAGTGAGCGCTTCTTGTTTGCTTTCATCCATTCGTTCAAGTGGCGCTTGCCGGCTTGCCTGCGCAAAATCTTTCCGGTTCCGGTGATCTTGAAACGGCGAGCAGCAGCTTTATTGGTTTTCATTTTTGGCATATTCAATTCCACTAAAGCGAACTATTCCCTGCCTCTTCATCGAAAAGGCAGCCGGCCCTCGAAGAGAGCACAGGGAAGTAATTCTACCATTCATCGGGGCTAGACCAGAAAGACCGCAATGATTGCGCAATATTTTGGAAACAAAAATTGGCTAATTCAGCTTAGTACTGGTTTATTTACCGCGCTGGGGCAGTGGATTCAAAATCATGATGACGCTCTTGCCTTCCAGCTTGGGCTCTCTATCCATAGCGCCCAGGTCTTTTAGATCTTCAGCGAAACGATTCATCAAATCGATGGCCATGTCGGCGTGTTGCATTTCTCGGCCGCGCAGAACTATGAGAACCTTGATCTTGTCGCCATCGGTGAGAAACTTCTGGGCATGCTTGAGCTTGACCTGGAAATCATGTTCCTCGATCTTGTAGCGCATCTTGATTTCTTTGACATCTTGCACATGTTGCTTCTTCTTGCTTTCACGTGCTTTCTTCTCTTGTTCAAACTTATGTCTGCCATAGTCAAGAATCTTGGCTACGGGTGGGTTCGCGTCCGGTTGTACCAACAAAAGGTCGAGTCCCTTTTCCCGGGCGTTGGCAAGAGCCTCCCTGGTCGGAACAATACCCAACTGGTTACCTTCTTCGTCGATGAGTCTGACTTCTCGGTCTCGTATTCGCTCATTCAATGGCGGTAAGTCTCTTCTGGGTTCTGGCCGGCGCGGGTCGTTAATGCTCAAGCGATACCTCGTTTAAAACAGGGGACATTTTTATTCTATATCATTTTTTAGAAAAAACTTGCCGAAGGTGGGACTTGAACCCACATGAGCTTGCGCTCACTACGCCCTGAACGTAGCGTGTCTGCCATTTCACCACTTCGGCGGCTAAGCAAGTAATTTTACACCAGGGGATCTAAGATTACTTGCTAATTTTTAGAGATGCAAACTTTGTTAGCCTTCAGCCATGTAAGGCATAAGGGCTATGTCGCGGGCTCTTTTGATGGCCACTGTTAGTGAGCGTTGGTGCTTGGCACAGTTACCACTGATTCTGCGGGGCAGAATTTTGCCTCTTTCGGTGACGAACTTTTTGAGACGGTTAGGGTCTTTGTAATCAATAAATTCAACTTTGTCGGCGCAGAAACCACAGGTCTTACGACGGCGCGGCGGTGCAGCATCAGAATTCATTCTGCTCATTATTAACTCTCCAGAAAAATAGATTTAAAACTTAAAACGGAATCTCATCTTCGGAAGAGAAGATGGCGTCGAGGTCTTCGCTCTCTGCAGCAGCTTTCTTGCCGCCGGCAGGTGCAGAAGCTTTGGCCATGGGCTTCTCTTCTCTCTCTTGTCCTCTTCCGCCTTGTGCTACGGTCTGAGATAGGTTTTCAACAGCACTTGCGTCTATTTCCACTTCTCTCTTTTTCTGACCATCCTGGGTCTGGTAGTTGTTGATTTGCAATCTACCGTCCACACAAACTACGTCGCCTTTCTTTATGTCGGCGGCACAGCGCTCTGCCAAATCGCGCCAGGTGATGACCTTGACGAAATTGGTTTCGACGCTCTGGTCTTGACGATTCTGCGAATCGACGCCGATGGTGAATTCGGTAACGGCTACATTTGTGTTGGGTGTGAAGCGCTTTTCGGGGGCTCTTACAACACGACCTGATAGAACGATTTTACTTAAACTCATAGACACCCGCTGGAAGTACGGTTAGGTAAGAAACGGTTAGGCGCTTACGCCTGCATGTTCTTGGACTACGATGAGGGAACGAATAATGTCTTCGGAAAGGGTCATCATTCTCTTGAGCAGACTAATCAGCTCGGGTTTGGCTTTGAATGTGATGACCACATAGTAGCCGTCTCTCATTTTGTCTACTTCGTAGGCGAGTCTTTTGCGACCTTTCTTGTCGGTCGACTCGACGGTGCCGCCTTGTGCTTTGATGTAATCTTCAACGGCGGCAACTGTGCGATCCACTGCTTCTTCGTCCAAATTTGGTCGGACGATGAACATGGTCTCATATGATCTTGCTTTTTTCTCGGTCACTTTGGTTATCCCCTATGGTCTCTATGTCCTGCTTGGCAGGCAAGGGACGGCGATGTATACGAAGCGAGCATAATAACACACGAGTTGGTAACATAAATAGAAATACGACGCTTTATAAACGGACTAGGTATACCAGTGACCCTAAAAACGAGACCGCCGCGTTCAGAGAAGAAGTGCTTAAGAAAGAATGAGCTCGCCTGCCAAGTTTCAGCGGCTAGTAAAGTTTCGCAAGCTGCAGCTTGTGCATCGGCAAAGATCCGCCGCTCGTCTGTCTACATACCTTTCTTATCTTTCTCGTCTTTCTTGTCTTTCTTGCTTGTCACCAGCCTAGTCACACTGGAGTTTGTCGTTTCTTCAGGTGCCGCCCTCTTTGCTAAAGAACAGTGGGAGATGCAGCATCCGTCTGGTCCTGCTCCTTCGGGCATAATCGATCCCGGCAGCATGGTGAATTCGATTTATGATCCTACTCCGCCCAGTAACAGCAAGAGCGGTGCTTCTTCTTTCGCGCCCGGTTTGGTGGCTCCCATCAATGTGCCTGGTATGGGGCAGAATCAAACTTCGCAATCTGCTTCTGTGCCTGGTCTAGCCTTGCCTGGGCAAGGCGGTGCTTTAGGTTTCCCGAGTGGCGGTGCGGCGTCCGCCCGCGCCAATATGGCTGTTCCAGATGTGCTGAAACAGATTCTTTCAACTCGAATTGCCGCCGGTACAGTTCTTACCGGCATTCTCGCCGATGACCTTTCCAGCAGCAAGAGCCTGCCGCAGGACCTCTTTTCTATAGTCTTGCCTGATGGCTACTTTGCCAACGGGGTGGAAGTTATTCCTCCCAATTCGCGCATTGTCGGTACCGTGGTTTCGGTGGCACCGGCTCGCACTCTGCGCGGTGTCAGTACCCCAGGCAATTTGCAAGTAGGTCTAACTACCTTGGTTTTTCCCGATGGGCGCTCTTGTAAATTCGCCGGCTACATTGACAGAAATCCTGCCCACGATTTAGCTCAACCACCTCAATTGCGCAGCAGTTCGATGAACTTTTCAGACTACAAAAGAGACTTGAGTTCTTTCATGAATTCGGTCACTGCCGGTATCGGCATTAGACCAACTTTTAGATATCGTGGACCTGAGTTCAACTTGAAGGCCGGGACCATGGTGCCAGTGCGGTTAAATTCGACTGTGGACGTCAGTCGCATGACCGCACCGACTATTGTGAACAGCGCCGCCGCCAGTAGCAGTAGTGGCAGTAGTGGGTCTCCAAGCGGCACTGCCGGTGCCACCGCCGGAAACTCTGAACCCCGAAACTCTAATTATGGTATCGCCAAGGATGCTGCAATCGGCGGCGGTCCTGGGTATAACGGTATGCCGATCATACAGGCACCGATTCCACCGGGACAGGTTGGTTCTAACAATAATCTGAATAATGTCCCGAATAATGGTTTACTGCCGGCTGTGGTGCCGCTTGAGTTACCGGATCCATTTTAATTCTGATTTTGATTCTGATTTTGATTTTGAGTAAGCTTTGGGGCTTATCTCTATATTCTGTTATTTCGTTCTTGCAGAGCTAAGTGATCTAGAGCTAAGTTAGCCCTAGAGTTTGGTTATTCTAGCGCTAACTAAATTTAGAGCTAAGTTTTTGTAGGGCTTAGTTCTTTTGCACTCTATTCTATCTAGAATCTAGTCTTCTTGAGGTTTACCCTGTCCGGTGGAACCAGACTTGTATTCAGCAAGGTGACGCCATCCCTGGTGCAATATCAGCTGATAAGCATAAATCTGTTCCAGCCAACGGCGCTCGCCTTCCGGCAGGTCTGGGCGCTCAAGGCGACGTTTCAGAGAACCGGTAATCAATCTGGTTTCTTCAATCGCCTTGCGATATGAGCGCACCGGCTTTTGAAGTTGAGCCCAGGCGGAGGGCTGATCAATGCGAGGTGCTGCGACAGCTGAAACTCTTTCTACTGTTTGAGTTCTGTCGGGCATTCTATCGAAATGGCGCTCATTTTGATTGCCGCCTTCTCTGCCGCCGTTGTCTCTCAGTCCATTATCTCTCTGTCCGTTTTCTCTAGCACCGTTTTCTCTCGGTTCGCGAGACGGTTGCTTGCTCACAACTTGCTGAGCAACAGGGTTCTGAATGACATTCTTGTGTTTGTCGCCGCCCCGACGTCTTTCTTTTCTCTTGGTGCGGTAACACTCCAAGCAGTCTCTCAGTCTGGGGTTGATATGTTCGAAGTTTTTCGAGCAAGTTTGGCAAGTAAGCGTATGCATTACTTTGCCCGAGCTTTCGCCAGAGCTGTCGCCAGATCCGTCGCCAGATCCGTCGCCGCCTTCTTCTTTAGCTTTCTCTTCGCCTTCATCCTCAGATTCTGAGTCTTCGCCCAGCGAAGTTTTCTCGACATCTTCTACTTCTGTTTCGCTATCTTCCTCAGCTTCATCTTTTTGAGCCTTGCTCTTCACCGTTCTAGCCGGCTTGCCTTTTGCTCTAGAAGAAATGGTGCGAGGCTTTTCTTCCTCTAATTCTTCTTCTTCATCTTCGTCTTCTACTTCTGCTTTTTTGGTCTTGCTCTTGGGCGTGGCTTTAGCAGTGGCTTTGATTACTCTTTTCTTGCTTTCCGGCTTTTCTTTTTCATCGTCATCAGACTTGGCTCTCATTTCTTCGAGCACTTCCATGACTTTGGGATTGGTCAGCCCATCTTCCTTGAGTTTGCGAATCTCTTGCAGTTCTTTCAGTGCTCTTTTGGGAAGAACCTTGATGCCATTCTCATCGGTGGCGGTTTCAATATTGAACTCTTGGATATATCTTCTGATGGTGACGGATGTGACATTGAGGTCTTTGGCGGCCTGGGCGATTTTTGTGCCCTCTACCTTGCTGCGACTCATTCGATTGTGTTCCTTGTAATAACTGCTGTAAATAACCGCAATTCAGCCTGCGTTGTGTCAATGCAATTCGGTCTGGCTTATAAACTTCAGCGCTCGACAGTTGACTCAGCCTTCTGGAAGGTGAAAGTCAGCCTCCTTGAAGGTAACCTGATAGAAATGCAGGTAATCAGTAATAAGGTAACCCATCTATGCCTTACCTTTTTACTGTCGGTTGTTAAAAGTTTTTAAGTAGTCTCAGCGGTCTAGTCTGCTCAGGTCTATTTTTTCCCAGCGATACAGGTAACGCGGACTTCCACCCATCTGTTTTAGCAAAAGGGCATCTGGTCTTTTGTGAATGGAGGTGACGACGAAGGGACTATAGGTTGGTTCCGGCAGAATGAGCCCGGAAATTAGCGGCCAGGCAAGCCTATGCCCCATGTTCAATGTGACTAGACCGGTTGTATCGATTAGACGGGCCCTCGGACCCCATTCGCGGCTAAGCATCGGATTGGCGCTCAGCCAGCCTGCTACTTCCGATGTTTCTCTCGGGCTATTGCCGTTATTGCTGCCTCTAGAAAGGTAGCCTTCAGCCACTCCGGCGATTTGATTGAGAAGTTTGCTTTTACTGCCTCGGGTCACCTTAGACAGAAGGTCAGAGGTGCTCAACTTGTTGTTGCTCAGTCCGATTAAGTCGCCAGCGCTTTGGCGCACCTGGGTTCCATTATCGACCGGGCGCCCCAGTCTTGGTTGACCGTGCAAGGCCTGACTAGTGATTAGTGGGCCATCGTTATCATTAGTCAAGACATAGAGATTGCGTTCTACTACCTTTTGCAGGTCGTCTTTCTTTTGTTCTGCAGCGTGATAGTCCATGTCTGAACAGGAGAGAATGACATTTCTAAAAACTGGTCTGGGATACATTTCTTTGGCGGAGCCGTAGGCAAAAGCGTAGCGGCTGCCCATGGAATGGGCGACGAAATCAATGTAGCTATCGCTGGACTTCTCCAATGCCAGTCGATCGATAAATTCTCGGAATGGCTTCTCGCTCCAGTCAAGATTGGCTTCGTCGCCGGTGTAGTCGGCTGTATTGCCCGGTGAGGGCCAAGAAAAGAAAACCGGCAAAATTGGCACAGACGGATTACGCCGCCGGTACTCATCTGCAAGTTCGGCAATTTCTCTTGAAGCTTCGTCGAAGGTCATGTCATAGCCATGGACATAAAGGCAAATCAAACCATGAAAGTCTTTCACTTTAGAAAAGAACTCGCTGTCTGAAAGTCGCGAAATCTGTCCAAGGCTAGCCGCTTTCCAATATGTATCGCGCTGCCCCATCACCGCGCGCAAGTCGGCAAAACTCTTGGAAGCAGTGGTGGACGCGCCGTCATCTGGACGCAAGAAAGATATAGTGCCGTATTCAGTCGAACCGGCTCCGATATTCAGATGTCTAGAGCCGCCGTAGAGTGGTCTGCCGCTCGGACTGTCGTTGAACCTTGTGGTGGCATAAAGCACAGTGAGATTGCGACTGAGATTGTTCTCTCCATTCTGAGCCCAAGCCGCACCCGCCGTCCCGCTCAATTCACTGAAACTGAGGGACCAAAAAAGACAGAGCAATATCAACGCCACTAGTCTCTGTCTTTTCGTTCTACCGGCTTGTCGGTCGGCAAAACTTTCAAAATTTGAGGGCATTAAGTTCTCCTTGCTCGTCTCGAAGAGGCTCTTAACTTTTTGCCTCGACCGTGGCGCAGTCAAACATAAGGGTATTAAATTGAATAGGTAGAGTTTCCTGGGAAGGAAAGCTAATGACAGAACTGGTCGGTCTTTCGAACTCAAAGCCTTCCCTATCCAAGGCGCTTGATGGGGCGAATGGACGTGTTTCTTGTCGCTTACTGCCGCTTTCGCAGTTCTTTATCATCTTATTCATTCTTGTGACATTGTCTGTGCTCTCGAATCTTATGTTCTGTGGACAATTCTCGTTGCTGAGCTTTTTCAGTACTCTTGTTTTCATTCCTTTAGTTGTGGCGGCTTCGCTGCGTCTAGAATTGGACTTTAGCTCTAAAGGTATAAAGTCTGCCAATCAATTGCATAACGACATGCTCTATATGCGCTCCGTTCGCCCCTGGTCAGATCTTCATTCGGTTCGTTTACGCGGGGTCGCTAACAATCGGCTCATGGAGCGTCTATTTTCGGGACAAAAGCGCTTGTCCCCTGTAACTTGGCAAGAACGTCTATTGACCTTTCTGGGTCAAGGATGGTTCAGGCAGGGTTTTATTGTTTTCGACTTCAAATCAGGCGGTATGGTCGCCTTCCCACTTGCTGGCTTTGATTCTGCAAACATAGAGAAACTCTTTCTCATTCTTTCTCGTTATGCCGATCCGATCAGTCTTAATGCTGATGTGATTGCCCTGCAGCGAGATATTTTGACTGGGGGGGAAGTGAAAAGCAATTTGAGTTACACCCAGATGTGGGAAGACAGCCTGGCTGAGCGCTTCGAAGTGACAAATTTTGTGCCTTTATTGTCTGGTCAGTCAATCAGAGGCGGCGAACTTACAGTCTTGATGCTTCTCAATTGTGGTGGAATGTCATCGGTTTATTTGGTGCGTGATGGTGATGGGAAGCGCTTAGTCTTGAAGGAACTCGCGGTGCAGTTAGATACGGATGCCGACGAAGATGCGCAGAAACTTCAAGAACTGTTCTCTAGAGAGGCTAGCTTACTTGCCAAACTAAGCCACCCTGGCATTGTTCAGGTTCAAGATCATTTTGTGGAGAGGGGTAGGCACTACCTGCTTTTGGAGTTCGTCGCCGGATTGTCTCTCAGGCAGCATGTCAAACTTAAGGGGCCGTTCAACCAAAGCGAAGTTTTGGAGATAGCAGAACAGCTCGCTTCCGTCTTGATTTACCTGCACGGATTTACACCACCAGTAGTGCACCGCGATATTACTCCGGATAACATAATAATCAGAGAGAATGACCGTAAGATAACGCTTGTCGACTTTGGGGCCGCCAATGAGTTTGTCGGCAATCTGACTGGTACACTCATTGGCAAACAGTGCTATATTCCGCCCGAGCAGTTCCAGGGGCGAGCTTGTCTGAAGAGCGATATCTTTGCTTCTGGCGGAACTCTCTTTTACTTGCTTACCGGAAAAGATCCAGAGCCAATTTCAACTAGTCGGGTATCTGAGGTAGATAAACAACTAATTTCGGACGAGTTTGACAATTTGATTGCGGCGATGACAAGTATTGAACCTGAGTCTCGACCATCAGCTGAAGAACTGGCTTTAGCATTGAGTGCGTTGCCAAACGGAGGACTCTAATGTGAACTGTTTTGCTCGCTTCAATATCGCTAAGAATAGTGGGCAGCGTACTTTCGCCGGTGAGATTAGGTTTTTTGGGGGGACTCTAGTTGAGACCTGATTTGACAACACATTTTGAAGGATTTGAAGATAAATCCGAAAATTTACAGATTCCAAGTAAACAAGACTTTGTGGTGAGTAAGTGGGTGCTGGGCGAGAAGCAGAGAGCATTGGGGATTAAGCCTAGGGTCCCAATCAGGCTTGCGTTTGCAGCTCTTTCTCTAGGTTTAACCGTTATCGGTTTAATCTTGATTTCGAGTTTCGCGATGGCATATTTTTCTCAAACCGCCTTCGCCTCTTTTGCTTCGCTCTGCGTTCTAGTTGCACTGTCCTGGTTTCTTTGGGAACTTCGGCAGCAGGGCACAGCTTACGATTTTCCTACCAATATAGTAGCTCTTGAAAATGGACTAAAGTTCTCATGGCGATTTGAAACTTCGCGTGATTCGAAGTTGTTCCTTTGGTCAGGGTTTCAATTGGTTCAATTTCTATCGAAGGGCGATTTGCTTTCAGAGAATGTAGTGGTTCCCATCAAGAGAGGCAGACTGAGTCCGACCACAGCTAATGGTCCAACTGTGGTCAGCTATGGAGATTCCTCCACTGAACTAATGCGCGGTGGAAACCTCAGACTCCGCTATGACCTAAAAGAATCAAACTTTGTGCAGCGCATCAATCTTGCCATGGATTTGAAGGGATTGTCTATGGGCAGAAATTTTCACCTCTTTAGTCTTCTCCGGTCTTCCTTCGTAGAGTTTGATATTCCACTTGATTCCTTCACTTTGGAGTCTGATAGAGAGAGATTCATCGCGACCTTAGACGTTCTTTTACCTGAACAGTGCAAAGATACTAGCTTTCAAACAATAATCGCTCGCAATGGAGTGGCTTCTTATACGAAATTCTGGCTTGATAACATGAATTCCTTGAAGCGCAGCCGCGAGGAGGAACTCCCGGCTGGAACGCTTTTGAATCAGGGTGAGTATGAGATAGTTGGAAGAGTCGCAACGGGTGGTCAAGCAAAAATCTATGAGGCTCTATGTCCGACCGGACCCGTGATTCTCAAAGAGTTCGTGCTTCCAGTAAATGCTGGAATGGAAGTAAGGCAGAGATCTTTCTCGGCGGTCAAGAGAGAGGCTGAGTTGTTGTCATCACTTGATCACCCAATGATTGTCAAACTCTTGAGCAACTTTGTCGAGGACCATAGAGCTTATCTGGTTCTAGAGATGGTTAAGGGTGAGTCTCTAAAGCGTCTTGTTGAGAGAAATGGACCGCTAAGTTCTGCTTCAGTCATTTCGATTGCCAGTAAAGTATTGAAGCTACTTTCCTATTTGCATGGTTTGTCACCACCGTTGGTGCATCGGGATATCAGTCCCGATAATTTGATGTATTACGGCGAAGATGAAATCAAATTGATAGACTTCAATGTTGCTCGTGAAATGGAGTCTGGTGCGACTAGAACCGTTGTGGGTAAACACAATTACATGGCGCCAGAGCAGTTTAAGGGGCGAGCCAATCCTCAAAGCGATCTCTATTCATTGGGGGCTACTTTGTATTTTCTCAAGACTGGCAAGGAACCTCTTGCTCTTTGTCAGTCGAAGCTTCCATCCCATGATTTGACTGAGGCAAAGGATGTTTCGCTTGATCAATTGATTCGCGCTCTAACTGAACTGGAACTAGATAAACGTGCTGCTGATTCCAACTTTGCTTTGCTTATCATTCAAGAAGCATGAGCGAATTGGTATTCAGAACAGAGGCATGGCAAAAATTCTTGGCACGGCAAACACTTAGCTAAATGAGAGCGTATAGTCTTGTTTATCTGTTCAGTTCGTTTATTTGTGCACTCAATATCTTTTGATTGGAAGCATTAATTCCTAGGCTGCTTTTTGTGGCTTTGAGAAAGCCGCAGATAACAACTCAGGGCTATTGACAGTCTTTATGTGTTTTGAGCCAACATAGCTCCTCTCCAGGCACAACTTAAGTAAGGTGTTGTCTTCGCTCCGCCCCCTTTCACTTTGTAGAATGGTCTCGCACTTTATCAAAGAGAGATAAAGTTGAAGATACTTGCGACTTACTCCTCCAAAAATGCGTTTGATGCCGACTTTGAAGCTTGCTACATGCGCGATCAAACTTTTAGCTCGCGCCTCTGAAGTTCTTCCAGCGCATTTTTCAATCAGGCAGCTGTGAAACTTGTTTGCATGGAAGAAACTAGAAAGCTTACAGTCTCTTCGTTCATCTTGATTTTTATTCGCGCAAGTCTCATTAAACAGAGTCTGACTGCTCATCATCGACACGTTGCCGCCAGCCAATATCTTGATTCTTCCAAGAAGCTCCAGAAGGGAGAGCGCGACGTTGAGACGAGAAATATCCCATCTCGTTTTCTTGAGAAGATCTTCGATAGACATATCTTTTCTCTTGAGCAGGTTGAGAATAAGGCGCTCATCCGGAGATAGCTGTTCGCCGTGGATAGTCTTCTTATCTTTTTCCGAAGCAGCCTCTCTCTTACTAGTACCACGACTTTTCGCTGCGTTTTTCTTTGAGACGGGTTCCTGGCAGTTGGCGCCAGAGTTTTTGATGTCGTTGCTCTGTGTATTGCTGTCTTGCATTTCTGCTTTATTTGAATTAGAGGTTTTCTCTTCTTTAGCTTTCCTCTTGTCGTAGATTTCGATTTCTTCCGCGATTGGCTTGCAGAGCTTTGAAGTTAGTATGCTTCTTTTTCTAATTATATCGAAGAAGTGAATTGACGAAACCTCACAAGTTTTACTCGTTCGTGTTTCGGCAAGCACGCACATAATGCTCTTATTTATATGTTGAGCGGAGGAACTGGCAATACCGGTGATGTCTGCAAGCAAGCAGGAATTTATAATAATGCTGTGATCTGCGAGCCAAATTGCTGCATACCAAGCCCATAGTTTGCGCACTCTCGAAAAGAAAGTATTGGACGTTATGCTTCCGTCTATCTTACATAGAGGGCAGCTGTATTTTCTTTTGGATATAGCAAACTTTAGGTCTGTCCCATAGCAGTTTCTACAGTAAAGCAGATCGTCCTTTTGTAGCTGATTGACCAGGTCATTCCAGCAAGCTTTATCATTTGGGAATTTCGCTTTAAATTCCAACCAGATTCTTCGAAATCTAGCTCTGTCTTCCTTGTCTGCAAACCTGTTATTTATTGCAGCTTGCTCGTTGATTTTCTTTTCCTTCATTTTTCAAGCCTCACGTCCCTCTAATAAGAAGACGTAATTTGGCGAGAAAAAGTTCAAAAGTTTGCGATTAAAAACCTTTGACCGATATCGGTTTAATCTTTTCAATCACCCGTAAGCCTTGAATTTTTGAGCGCTTAGAAGCCTCTGGTCCATTGATTAATTTATTGCCTCTGACTTCTCTGGCAGATTTGTCGCAAATCCCATTTGTGCTTGTTGATATGCAGTCTTAAGATGGGCTCTTGAAACGTGGGTATATAACTGGGTGGTCACTAGATTTGAGTGTCCAAGAAGTTCCTGTACCGCTCTCAAGTCCGCTCCATTTTCAAGCAAATGCGTAGCAAAGCTGTGTCTTAGCGTGTGAGGCGAAATATCCTTTTTGATGCCTGCCCTCAGTGCCAGCCTCTTTATAAGTTGCCATACTATTAGTCTGGAAAGCTGCTTTCCCTCACCATCGAGGAATAAGAATTCTTCTGTGTATCCTTTGCTTGGTTTGGTTGATTTTCTTTTGGGCCTTCCCACTTTGTTTTTTGTAGGGGCTTTAACCTCTTGCTTTTCCTTTCGAGCTTGTAAGTGCTCGTTGAGAGCCCTTATAGCTTCCATACCTATAGGAACAATCCGTTCTTTATTGCCTTTACCCAAGCAGTGCACATAATTTTGCTTCAAATTGAGATCTTTTACCCGAAGTCCAACAAGTTCAGAAACCCGCAGCCCTGCTCCATAGAGAAGTTCCAATATGGCTTTGTCTCTTGATTCGACTGCCGCTTCGATCAAGCATTTCATTTCTTGCGTGGTCAGTACTTGCGGAAGCTTCTTCTGTTTATGCGGTGACTCAAAGGATTCAAGAGGATCTGCGCTTGTTCTGCCGGTGGTAACCAACCAAGCAAACCAGCCTCTCAAGCTAGCTAGCTTTCTTGCCAGGCTAGCGGTCGCTTGGCCTTCTCTCTTGAGGATTGCAAGAAAGCGAGTGACGTCTCCACGTGACGGTAATTCTTTGCCGACGTTGACATTGTCGCTTTCAAACCAAAGGCAGAAGGCTTCGAGATCTCTGCTATAAGCCCAGAGTGTATTTTCGGACAAAGATCTTTCTGATTTGACATAGAGCAGATAAGGCTTCAACCATCTCCTCAAAGATACCTTATTTGAGGTGGCACTCTCTTGAACTCGACTCTTCGCTTGCTTCGCTGTTGCTGATAAAGATTGCTTGTCGTTTGTGATACTAGGTTGCGCCGCAACTTGGAGATGCTGCGGCAGGCTAGTCTGCGGAAGCTTGTTTGAGCTGCCTTGCGGCAGCCCTTGGAAACTATTCGGTTTCTGAATCATGAATATATAGTACACATATCTCCCTCAATAGCAAGGGGGAGATATTGCCGGTGGTGCCTGCTAGAGACCAGGAACAGGGTGGGCGCTGGCTGCCTGTTTGTTCGGTAGAAAGCGGAAAGACTTCTCGATAGATTTGGCAATCTGTTTGGCGTCTTGAGCCGGTGCCTGAACCTTGAAGCTGAAAGCTCTTGGTTTATCTGACGCAATGTCTCCGATGATAGGTAGCGATGGAAGGTTTTCCAGGGCACCAAAGGTGACTTTACTCAAGATACCGGATACGGTGATATTTCGACTGAGTCTACCAAGAGTGCCGCCCAGAAAACTCTCGGTGACGCGCGGCAGGGTGCCTGCAATCTCGATGTCTACTGTGTTTTCTGTCAAGTCAGCCGCCCCTGCTCCCCATAGACGCAGATCGTCACCAGAGAAGCGCAATTCCTTGAGGGCTAAGGCGCCTTTATAAATATGGAAGCGGCTAGTGAGTTCATTAAACTCTCCGCTCCGCACCGGCGCCACCGACTGCAAAAGGTTGTTGAGATTGAAACCCAATATCCCTTGCGATAGCAAGTTTGCTTGTGTCAACTTCGTCTGCAGCTGACCAAAGCGAGCAACGATTCCCTTTTCTATGTTTATGCTGCCGGTGCCTTCCAGATTCGTCAGCATTTCTTTGTCGCTCGTTCCTCTCGTGGTTAGGTGCCATTCACCGTCTAGTGCACCGGTCATTTCGTCTGGTGCATCAAAGACGCGGTCCACTATCTCTTCCATATGAATCTTAGAAAGGTAAGCATTGAATGCGGTGGCATTTCTAGCTAGATCGAATGAGCCGTCCATCTTGATGTGCCCACCTGCAGCTCGGGCAGTCACATCTTTTAAATGAATCTTGGGCGGATTGGTTGTGCCGTCTTTGCCGGTTGTGCCGGCGCTTAGCACCTCGACTACGCCACCGATGTCATTGACGCGCAGCTTGCGATATCTAAGACGGTCTATGTCCACGCGGGCAACAGAGATTGCATCTGGTGAGTTCTTCACTGCCGAGATGTTCTCGGTGGCTATGGTGCCGTTGACGTCATAAATTTCATAGTCTTTATTGCCGACTCTATCTAGAGATAGTTTGCCGCTCAGCTTAGGTTGTCTGATTGTTCCCTCTACGGCAATGGAACCATCTATGGTGCCAAGCATATTGGCTGTATTGAGATTTGGGTCGACTAGTCCGATAATTGTCTTTGCTGGTACCGGGTTTGGTGACAAAACAGTGAGATTGATTGAGTCGTCAATCCACTTATAGCCGCCTTGTGCCTTGAGTCCGGCTTCACCGACCAACAAGTTTGTGCTATGCAAAGTCATGCCGTTCTTGTCTAGACTGACTGAACCGTCGAGGTTCAGTTCGTCTCCTTTGGGTTGGTTTATGGTGAAAAGCGGCGTGGAAATTCTCAGATCATTATTAGCATCTGCATGGCAGTTGAAAATCATGCTGTTGTTTTCAGGATTACCCTGTACCTGGGCTTTGATCAGCAGCGGACCTTTTGAAAGCACTTCCATCTTGCCTGAGGTAAGGCTTTTGGTGATGTGCGGAACCAAGTCTAGAAACTCATTTGGCGCAAATGTCAGTCTCAGGTCGGTCTTCCAGCTGGGTGTTTTCGATTTATAATCTTTGACCGTACCGTTTAACTGGAACTCTGATGAACGGATGCTGCCGGAAAGATCTTGAATTAGTAGTTCGTTGCCCGATGCGGCAATGATACCGGCAATTTTCTCTAGAGGCAGCTCTAGTTCGTTCTTTTGACCGACCAAGGCGCCTACGGAATAGCAGCCGATTACACCTTCAATATCGGCATCGCCGCGGTCTCTTGGTTCCACAACCAAGTCGCCGTAGATTCGTCCATGCAGATTCTTGATCTTGTAAACATTGAGAAAATCGCGGTATTGCTTTCTTAGCGGCGCAGGCAAAACTGGAGAGGTCAGGTAATAGTCTATATCGGCTATATCGATACCATCCGACTTGAGATGCAAGTTAGATAAGCCCGCCTTGCCGCTTAAGTCTGAAATAGTGAGCGAAGTGGTCAGCTTCATACCATGCGTCACAATATCTACATCGGAAAGAGTGATTTTGTCGTTAGCAAAGACAATTGAACCGGACACGGCATTTAGTGAGCGGCTTAGACCTGGCGGTTGGTAGGAAATGTCCTCGGGAGCGGCGCTGAGAAAGACTTGGGGCTTTTTGGGATTGCCTGAGATCTTGATCGAAAGCTCTTTGACTCGACCAGTCAAATGGCCTTCGGTAATTGCCGGAAAGGCAAATCCAAAGAGAGACATGACCTTGCCTAAATTATCGAATTCGATATTGTTTCCATAAAAGGAAATGTCTGACTGGGGCAGGGCGCCGAGCACATTCTTGATATTACCGGTGAGAGTGAATCTGCCGGTTTTGCCGAATTTGCCTTCGATAGACTTGAGCGCAAGATTGCCGTCTTTGAGGTCAAGTTTGCCGAGTATATCGCTAGTGGTCAGGCTGCGATCTTTTGCCCCAAAAGAACCTCCCTTAAGCTCGGTGGTCATTGTCATCTCTGGATAGGAACGACTGCGCAGCTTGCGGACAGTGCCGTTCGCTTTAATCAATCCTTCCACCAGAAGATCTTTGGGGGCTTTGCCTTCTAGATGCGAGGTCAAAAACTTAACAGTCTCTTTTGAGTCAAGCGCCTTGGTCCAAACTTTTTTGAGGGAGAGCTGATCAAGGTTGAACTTCAGATCCATTTCGTCTCGCAAGAGGTCGAGCTCGCCTTCTAGCTTAATCAGCGAGTCCGGCACCGATATCTGTCCGCTATTGATTTTCAGTTTTCGCCCGGGATGGCTCTCGATATGTCCCTTTACTTTGGTTTCGCGGGTAACACCAGCCAGGGCTAGATAGGGTGCCGATTCCGGAGAAATACTCTCCACCAATTCTCCTATCGGCAGACCTTCCAATTCCATCTTAGTGATGAGTTTTGCCTGTTTGGCAAGTCCTTCTACGTTGATTTGAAAGAAGGCTTTGCCACTGAGTTTGCGAGTTAGGTCTTTTATGGCATCGTTATCTTTATCTTTTTTCAGCTTGGTTAAATCAAGAGCTTTGCCGACTTTGGTCAGGTCGGCAATATTGCTTTCGACATCGACTTTATAGCTTGGTTCTTTGCCCTGCCAATCGTTGAGGTTGCCCTTCGAACTAATGGCGATACCGCCAATATTGAGTGAAAGGTCTTTCCATTTCAGCTCATTTTTATCTAGGCTGATGGCGCCCTGTGATTTCACATCATTGGTTTTGATTTCACCGATGTTTCGACCCTTAAGCGAGAGGTCTTTGAATTCTGTCGATATGGTTGAATTGAAGCCCTTGTTGACGTCGCCGTTCAGATCCATTTTGAAACTAACTAGAGCATCCAAATCAGAGACAGGGCGTTTTTGTTTATCTCCACTGCCTGCTAGAGTCGCTTTCTGTTCTTTATCGTCTAAGGCGATAGCCAAGAGTTTGCGCAGGTCGTCGCTGTGCATATCGCTGGCGCTAAGGTTGAGGCTCAGGGCTGTGTCAATCAAGCCTTTCTTGCTACCCGTGGTAAAGCCTTCGACGCGCAAATAATTTCTTGCTTTGGCATTGTCGGAACTCGGCAGGGCCAGGCTCAAATAAATAGGCAGTTTCTGATCGGGGCGCGGCCAGTTGAATTTGAAAGTAACGTCTTCCAAGTTCACTGCTTCTTTGACCACCGCATCTTTGCTTTCGTCCTTGACCAAGACTTTGCCGCCGTCCACCTGGATAAAGTGCACTTCCGTCGAGTCGACAAGTAGGTCTTCAAAATTCCAGCCGCCCGGCTTGAGCTTGACTGCGTGAAATTCAGGATGATCAAATTTGAGATGTTTCAAGACTACTTTGCCGGTGAGCAAAGCTCTCGTCGAGAGACCCAGGTTAATGCTGCGTGCCTTTAGAAATGGGTCGCCATTTTTCTCTTCGACAATGATATTGCGGGTGGTGATGGTAATTCCGTTCAGACCAAGGTACCAGCGCAAATGCCCGAGCTTGACTGGTCTGTGCAGCGCTTCCGCCATTACTTCTTGCATTTTCGGACGAGCCCAATCAATATTGATCATGAGCGCGACGCCAACTAATATGATGATTGAAAAGATCCAGCCCACCAAGAAGCGCAAAATCAGCCAAGACGTGTTCACCGTGCTTGACTGGGTTTTGATTTCAACTTTGGTTTCTGTTTCCAATTGGCTCACAAAACCACAAAATCATCTAAAGTAATACTGAGTCAGCAGGCACACTTGAGACGATGTCCAAAAAAACAAAACAGGAAACTTACAGATAGATGTCCGCATTTTCCGGCAAGTTTAACCGTTTAGCGATGAAAGCCTCCCTTTTCATCTTACTGCTCCTTGAAAGTATGTATTTTCCGGCAAGTGAGCCTGTTTTAGCAAGCAACAAAGGCAAGTCCGCAAATAATTGTCATGGGGGTGCTAAATCCAAACCTCCTGCTCTGCTAAAGTCCCTCAAGCCTAGTCTGGCAGTACCGGCAGATATAGGCTCTGCCCAGCTTGATAGTTCTAAAGAGTCAGAGGCAAGCGGCTCCGGTACGTTAGAAAAGAGAGAAGAAGAATTACTGCAAGCTGCTTTCAAATATTTGAAGGAAGACAATTTGTCTCTCTCTCTCGAGTATTTGCGAAAGCTCAAAGAAAGTTATCCTGAAAACAGCGACTATGCTCTTTTTTATTCCATGGCCCTGAGAAGGCAAGATGGCGAAGGTTGGTATCGCTTTCAGAAATGGAGTGAAGAGGGCAGTCGCCAAGGCGAAGGCGGCTCCCGCGCCCAAAGTAATGGAAAGTCATTGCTGCAGCCTGACTTTGCCGGTAACGCACTCAAGCAAGAGACCTGGTTATTGTTGGCAAAGCCCAGTGCAAATGGTCTTAGACGGGTCACCCGCACAACCAGCGGCAAAATACGCGACTGAGTTTGCCGCTAAAGCTCGGACCTAGCTATGAGTTTATGAGAGATGATTTTCATAGGCATAGCGCACCAGAGCAGCTCTGGTGCTCAAATTGAGCTTTTTGCGCAGCCTAGAAACGTGCACTTCGGTGGTGCCTTCGGTAATGTGCAGTTCTTCGGCAATTTCTTTGTTCGAGAGACCTTGAGCAACTTTTTTGAGAACTTCAATCTCTCTTGATGAGAGCTTGATTCTTACTTTCTCTCGGCTTTCAGTGCGCTCGGTCAGCTCTTTCGTACTGTCAACGACTTTGTTGAGTTGGGCGCAAAGCTCGGTTAGTTTGTCTATTGATGAGCTTTGGGCATTAACCAACTGATAGAGCTTGGCTTGGTAAAGACCTATACTCAACTGATTAGCCATTCGATTGAGTATATTGATGTCTCTTGCATTCCAGAGGCGGGAATCGCGGTCTTCGTCGAGGTGCAAAAGCCCTGTCAGTCTCCCCCTGTAGACAAGCGGCAGCATCACCATCGACTTGATGCGATAGTTGAGCATCTCTCCCCTGACATCGGTGGCAAATGGAAATGTATCGTCTTGCATGACCACCAGCGGGCGTCTTTCACCCACATCCAAAAGCATGTCGTGATACCGGCTAAAAATTGGCGAGCGGTCTGAAACAGGCAACATTTCGTTGCGGGTGCGCTGTCTGGCAATGCGCATTTCATTGTCGGGCTCTTTGATCAAACAGATGATCGCTCGAGCGGCGTTGAATTCTTCCAGAAGGCTTTCGGTGGCTCGGTCTAAGATGTCCTGAATATCGAGGGAACCATGGATATTGACTACGAAGCGGTTGAGAAGAGCCTCATCTCTTGAGGACTGTTCCACCTTCTCGTACATTTCTTTGAGATTTTCGATGATGATGGCGCGCTGCAGATTGGTGGTGATTGTGCGGGGAAGAAAACGTTGAAACTCGCCAAACTTCGGCAGGTAGTCACTGGCCCCGGAAAGGAGCAACTTCAAAGCCAGATCTGGTGAATCTTGTCTGGTTACAACTATGACCGGCGAGAAGGGCAGGCAGACATTCAAACCCTTGAGAAGATCTTCGAAGGGGTAGCCATTCAGTTCGTTGGCGGCAACCACCACATCGAATGCAGTCGACCTGGCTAGGTTGAGCGCTTCTTCGGCGCTGGTCACGGCAAAAACGTCGAAAATCGGCGACTGCATCAAGATAGCCGACCGCATCAGCTGTCTATCTTTCTCATCAGGCTCGACTAAAAGTACTTTGCGCTCTCTGACCGGCGCATTTGTGCTTTCTGTCTTACTAGTTTCGGTGCCATTCTCTGCGGCGCTACCAGGCTGAGGTCTTTCTCTAGAGAAAGACTCGCCGTCATCGGTTGAATCCAGGTGGGCTAACGGGTCGCTGTTCAAGTTAATGTCCTGAGCCTTGGTCTTCTTATTACCACCCTAACATAAGAAATCCAATAGAGAATTATTGTCCTTCCTATACTAAATGCCCTCTTTGCGACTGCTATAACTTAGATATGAATGGTTCCGACCCTCACCAAGCCCCCAGCTATGAAAAGGAACCATCTTTTAGAAAGAAACAAAAACAGCGGCTTCCCCTCCAGCCGCTGTTTTTATTTATGCTGTTTTACTTTTTATCGTAGTTGCTCTTAGGAGGCCTGACCGCTCATTAGTACCGGTTGACGACCTCTTTGCACATAGACATTCTTGAGCTTCTTGTGATCTTTGCCGGCTTCGCCTAAGTCGGCGCTGTAGGGCAATGCCTGAGGATTGAACTCGACCTTTGTGGTCAGTTCACCAGAAGGAGCATGGAATGCACCGGAGATTTCATAATCACCGTCTCTGAATGTCTCAATCTTGGGATCTTGAAAGTAGCCGACGTGCTTGCCTGCAGGTGTATATATGTTTACTTTCAACTCAAACCTCTTTTATCTTTTGAAAGCTTCCAACACTAGTAATTATTCACCAAAGGCGCCGCCTGCGTCATGCATAAGTAAGTAATTGTTTTTCTAGCTTTTTGTTTTCAAAGATTATTCAGAATTACTACGCTCATTAGCGGGCAAAATGTGTTAAGAATTAGGGAGTTGGTTCGGTGTGACCGGACAAGCTTTCTCAGTAAATATCGGTTAGCTGTCCCTTTCCGATAAGCGCTGAAAAGGCAAGAGATATAAAAGTCTTGTCCCCTGGCTTACTAAAAATATATCTGTAAGGAGTTTGCTGATGGCTTACACAATTGTTGCTGACATATGCGAAGGCATTGCCGATTGCATTCCGGTTTGTCCCGTTGAGTGCATTAGCTGGGCCGAGGGTAAAACCAATACCAAAGGCACCAAGTATACCTATATAGACGACAGCACCTGCATTGATTGCGGCGCTTGCTTGTCTGTTTGCCCGATCGAAGGCGCCATTCTCGACGAGTGGAAGCCGGAACTTCAGAAACCCTAATCAACAGGGAATCTGTAGATATTTGAGAGAGCCTTTCATTAGAAAGGCTCTCTCTTTTAATAACCTAAACATTTATAATTTTCGCGAACAATAGCGGCTCAGCCAGACAGGCTAGTCGCCTTCCTTGCCTTCTATTTTAAGACTCATGCGGCTTTTGCCAGTTACAGACAAATTTTATCGACTGTAAAGAAATCAAGCAGGTGCAAAGGGTTACTGCATCGCCATGTGCCGCTTATGATATTATCTACCAACGCCGAATATCGTAAGAATATCAATAGTTGATGGAAAGAAGTAATGGCACTTTTAGCAGAACGTAAGCAAGAGATAATTTCAAACAACCAAAACCACACCAAGGACACTGGTTCTCCTGAAGTTCAGGTGGCGATGCTGACCGAACGCATCAATCAGTTGACCGAACATTTGAAGACCCATTCCAAAGATTTTCATAGCCGTCGCGGTTTGCTCATGATGGTAGGTAAGAGACGCAGATTGCTCCAATACCTCATGAAAGAAGATAATGAGCGTTATCGCAAGCTTATTGAGAAACTGGGACTGAGACGCTAAATTTCGTTTTTAAGGGCGAGCCCCCGGGCTCGCCTTTTTGTTTGTTGGGCCTGCTTGGCAAATCGAATTATTTTCAAGGGATGGCAAGACCTGGCAAGAGTCGGCGAACTCTGACGAGACGAAGCCAGCAGCTTAATCGAACCTTGTTCGATGTTAGAAAGCAGAGCAAAACCAAAGTTTAGAAGTTAGAAAAGCAAAAAAATGGATGGTTCAAGGTAGAACCGTCCTGAGTATATCGAGGTAGAGAACGTGCAAGTAGAGAATTGTTCAGTGGTTCGTCAGACCGAAATTGAGTTGGACGGAAAAACGATTGTTGTCAAGACCGGGCGGATGGCTAAACAAGCCCACGGCGCTGTAGAAGTCTATTGTGGCGACACAATGGTTTTGGTTACTTGCACAGAGAGCAAGAATCCCAGGGAAGGTATCGATTATTTCCCTCTTCTTGTCGACTACGAAGAAAAGCTCTATGCCGTAGGACGCGTACCAGGCAGTTTTGGCCGTCGCGAAGGTAAAGCCCCAGATAAAGCCATTCTGACCAGCCGCTTGATCGACAGACCAATTCGCCCTCTATTTAAGGAAGGCTATCGCAATGATGTCCAGATTGTCGCCACATGTATGAGTGCCGATCAGGAAACACCGCCCGATACCCTGGCTATGCTCGGTGCTTCTTTTGCCATCGAACTGGCCGGTCTGCCTTTCTCTGGTCCGGTTGGAGCTGTCCGGGTTTCTCGTGTCAACGGTAACTTGGTTGGTAATCCTTCTTATGAACAGTTGGAAGAGTCTGATTTGGACATTGTCGTTGCCGGTACCGAAAACTCGATCATGATGGTGGAAGCCGGTTGCAAACTGGTTAGCGAGAGAGATGTGCTGGCTGCAATCGACTACGGTCACCAATTGATCAAGAAGCAGATTGAAGCCCAAAGGCAATTGATTAAGGCTCTCGGCATTGAGAAGAAAGAATTAGCTGCTCCTCAGCCCAATCAGCGTTTGCGCCAGATCATCGAAGAGAAAGCCACCGATAAGTTGAAAGCTTCGATGGCTTCCGTTACCGACAAAGTAGTGAGACAGACCTTGGTTGATGAAGCCAAGGCAGCTGTTGATGCTGCCATCGCCGCCCTTGCCGAAGATGACGAATTGAGATCTCTTTCCAATGGTGCCATCAAAGAAGCGTTGGAATATTATGAAGCCGAACTGATGCGTTTCCAAGTGCTGGATACCGGCGTCAGAGCGGACGGACGCCGTTGCGACGAAATTAGACCGATAACGGTTGAAACTTCAGTTCTTCCTCGCGCACACGGAACCGGCTTGTTCACTCGCGGCACCACCCAGGTTCTTTCGGTTGCCACACTGGGCATCGGCTCCGATGCTCAGAAGCTGGATTCAATCGATCCCCAAACCGAAAAGCGCTATATGCACCACTACAACTTCCCTGGTTTCTCTGTGGGTGAAGTCAAGCCCATGCGTGGACCGGGTCGTCGCGAAATCGGTCACGGCGCCCTGGCAGAAAGAGCAATTATTCCGGCTCTGCCCACCCACGAGGAGTTCCCTTACACAATCAGGGTTGTTTCTGAAGTTCTCGAATCCAACGGTTCTACTTCAATGGCTTCCACCTGTGGTTCTTCCTTGGCCTTGATGGATGCCGGCGTGCCGATGAAGACAACAATCGGCGGTATCGCCATGGGTCTTATCTTGGAAGGCGACCGTTTTGCCATTCTCTCTGATATTCAGGGTCTGGAAGACTTCCTCGGCGACATGGACTTCAAAGTAACCGGCTCGAGAGACGGTATCTCCGCCTTGCAGATGGATATCAAGATTGAAGGTATTTCAATCGAAATTATGAGGGTCGCCCTTGACCAAGCCAGAAGAGGTCGTATCCACATTATCGACAAGATGGAAGCAGCCCTGCCTGGTCCGAGAAAAGAACTCTCCACCTGGGCGCCGCGTATCCTTACAGTTTCGATTCCCCAAGAAGATATCGGTACTGTCATTGGACCCGGCGGCAAGATGATTCGTCGAATTATCGAAGAAACCGGTGCCACCATTGATATCGAAGACGATGGTACCGTTCGCATCGGTTCGGTCGATTCGGCCGGTGGTGAAGCCGCTCGCGACTGGATTTTGCGTTTGGTCAAGAAAGTCACTGTCGGCGGAGTTTATGTCGGCAAAGTGACTCGCATTATTCCAGCCGGGGCCTTTGTCGAAATCTTGCCCGGAAAAGAAGGTCTGGTGCATATTTCGCAATTGGAAAATCGCCGGGTTGAAAAGGTAGAAGATGTTGTTTCTATCGGGCAGAAAGTAATAGTCAAGGTGAAAGAGATTGACGAGAAAAATCGTGTCAATTTGACCATGAAGGCAGTCAGTCCGGAAGAACGCGAAGCTTGTGAGAAGAACGGCTAATTCAACTGCAGGCAATGAAAGAAGGAGCTGGCAATTTAGTCGGCTCCTTTCTTTGCTTGTTGTTATTTTTCTTTTGCCATCGCTAAATGCAGCACCAGCCCAGGCTAGAAAGAAGACAAGCGCTCACAAAACAGCGACAACTTCTAGTAAGCGCAAAGTGGTCTCCAATAAGAGAAATTCTTCTAGAAAGAGCAAAGCTCATGTCGGTATGGTGAGCCGCTCTAGAACTGCCAAGGCTTCTCGCTCTTCTAGAAAAGCAGTTAGTCGTGCCGTCAGGGCACCTGAGGTCGGTATATCGCCGCCGGACTATGACATCGAGCCCCGGCGTCGAAACTATGCACTTTTGCAGGACGGTTATCGTCTTTATGATCAAGGCTTGAGTGAGAGAATCAAGGGCAATTATGGCTTGGCTATCGATAAGCTCACCGAAGCAGCCAACTTATTAGACCAAGCCCGCTCTCATCAGCGAGACGGCAAGGCGTCCACACTCGAGTCTATGGTTCTCTTCGAACTAGGCCTCTGCGCCGAGGAAGACAATGATCTTTCCTTGGCTAGAGATAGCTACGCCAAGGCTTTCAGAGCAAATCCCCGCTATGTTGAAGCTTATCTACGCGGCGCTTGTTTGCAGGCTGAAAATGGCAATAGGCCCCTCGCTCTCTCAATTATCAAAGAGGGTCTCCAGAATGTTTCAGACCCCCGTCTCGATACCATGCTTGAACTGCTTGATGGTGCAGAAGGACTTAATTGAGGGACGCTTCACAGCGTTCTAAATCAAAAGAGGCGCTATAAAGCGTCCCAAAATAAAAGAGGCGCTGTGAAGCGCCTCTTTCTTGCATTTAGGTTACAAGCTACTGTAATTATTTGCTGCGGTCTACAGTATCTTTGAACTCTTTGCCAGGCTGGAAGGCAGGTACGCGCTTGGCGGGTACTTTGATCTTTTCGCCGGGTTTTTGCGGGTTGTTGGTTTCACGAGCTTGTCTTTGACGGGGCAAGAAGGTGCCGAAGCCAACCAGGGTAACGCGATCACCTTTGGCGACTGTTTCAGTAACTACATCGGTGAATGCGGCAAGCATTTCTTCGACAGACTTCTTGGTTGTATTGGTACGTGCAGCGATTTCGGCAGCCAATTCTGCTTTGTTCACAGGGGTTCCTCCTACTCAGGTCCTATTTTTCACGAGAACAACATGCTTAGTGTACTCTTGGCGGTTCAATAACCACGTGAGATGAGAGAATACAGCACCCTAGGGGCTGAAACAAGGGTTCTGGAATAAAATGTGGTTCTTGATAATCGTTCTTTTTTAGAACTGATGCAAAGTCTATGCTGGTCGATATTGATTAGACTGGTAAAATTGGCATTCTAGGCATATTTTTAATAGTGTGATTTTTGAGCAACAAAAAATGGAAAACCGTGAAAAGCTGGCTGATTTAGAGAAAGTAGAAGGAGAGTCGCTAAGAGAGCAAAGAGATACAAGCGACGCTAGGCTGGCAGCCTACGCCGCCGCCAATGCTTGTGAAGAGAAAAAGGCAAAATCTGTAGTTGTGCTGGATGTCAGCAAGGTTACCTTGCTAGCCGATTACTTTGTTATTGCCGGAGCCGAGTCGGCCGCCCAAGTGCGAGCAATTGTTGACAATGTCGACGACAAGTTGAGAGATTTGGGCTCAAAGCCCAAATCTATAGAAGGAAAAGGCGAGGGCCGCTGGGTTCTACTTGATTTCGGTCATGTTATCGTGCATGTTCTGCAAGAAAAAGAACGCAGTTTCTACAAGATTGAACAATTTTGGAACCATGCCCTGATTGTAGACAGGCAAGATTGGGTACAAGACTAGAAGCATAACTTTGTACTTCTCTGGATGTAGTTGGTTTTCGAGGACAATTTGCTATGAGTTTCAGGACCAGGTTGCAAGGATTTGTAGATTCCAGGCAGAAGATACTAATCTGGTACGGCATGGGTTGTCATAATACGGTTACTGGTCGGGTTCTCACCGTTGACCATGACCATATTGATGTCGAATCTTATATTCATGAAAGCGACGGGCAGATTCATGTTCGCCGATTTCTCATCCCGCTCCATCTCATTTTGCACATTGATATAACCTCGGCTGAGATCAACGAAGAGGAAGAAGGCAGCTTCTCGGCGGAGAAAGAAGGCAAAGCCAATAGCAGCGGCGTGGTCGACTTGCCTGATGCCCCACGCGGTTATGCCGTCAGGGTTCTGTCTCAGCTCAATTCGGCTTTCTCCAATCGCTTTTCCCGCATGACCGCCGGTCCTGGAGGCATCTACTTCTCTTGTGACGGCTCGGTTTGGTTCATCGACGGCAACGGCACTCTTAGCGAGTATGCTCGCATTCGCGGCAACAGCACCATCTCGGGTCTGCGGTTTGACCGTAAAGGTGTTCTCTATGTAGCCACTATTCAAGGCACGGTCTATAAAATCGATCCCAACAAGTCCGGTCGTATCCTGGCACAGCTTGACGGTAACCTCACCGGAGGCGGTACTTTCCTTTCCGATTTGGCAATTGGAGCGAGAGAAGAAGTCTATGTCTCCAACTTCCCCTCTAATACCGGCGGCATTTTCAAGATAGACAAGGGCGGCGAATCTGAAGTCTTATTAGGCGGACCAGGGCATGGCACCCAGGGCTTGCTTCTTGACCCGGATGGTTTCCTCTGGTGTTTAGAACATGCCACAGGTTCGGTGGTGAAGCGCTCTCTAGATGGGCGAGAAGTCACCCGCATTCAAGTGGCTGAGTCGGAGTGTTTTAATTTTGCCGACGGTTATGACGGCAATCTGGCTATGGACAGTCTTGGTCGGCTTTATGTCACTGCTGGTCGCGCCGGCATGGTTATCCGCATCAACCGCGAAGGGCGCACCGAGACCTTCCTCTCTGGCTTGGTCAATCCTACCGGTGTAGCTTTCAGCTCTGATGGCGCGCTCTTCGTTCTCGAAGCGGGACGCTCCAGAGTATTGAAGGTTGCGGCTCTTGATAAAGCCGACCGCACAGCCTCGGCTACGGCTCTCTCTTAGAGCCTAGACCAGTTAGTTAGACACAACTGTTAGGCAAAACTGTTAGGCAAAACTGTTAGATAGATAAGTTCAACAAAAAAGGGTCTTTGTTCTAAAGACCCTTTTCTATTTCTAGTTCTGGATATTTCTTTTTGGCTATCTCATTGCCACTTTGTGTTCGCTTGATTCTTCGTGCTTATACATAGATTCAATAATGTCTTGGTAGTTTTTGGCTACGACATTACGCTTGATCTTGAGTGTAGCAGTCAATTCACCAGCTTCCACCGAAAGGTCAGAGGCTAAGATGGTGAAGCGCTTCACTTGCTCGTAATCGGCGAGAGTGCGACTGCGTGCCGCTATCTCTTTGCGCAGGTGCGAAACGAAGTCGGGATGTTTGCTCAGGTCGAAGTAAGAATTGAAATCTAGATTCAACTCGCGACCTAGGTCCATGGCCGCTTGCTCTTCAAGTGTAAGCAGGGCTACCAGATGTTTTTGTTTGTCTCCAAAGACAACCGCTTGGGCTACGGTTGGCACCGTCTTTAGTATCGCCTCAATTTTTTGTGGAGCAATATTTTTACCGGCTGAGTTGACGATCAGGTCTTTTTTGCGATCGGTGATGCGTAGATAGCCCATTTCATCAAATTCGCCGATATCACCGGTTCTGAACCACTCTCCGTCAAAGGCTTCGCGGGTCGCTTCTTCGTTTTTGTAATAGCCTTTGAAGATTGAAGGTCCTTTGACCAGAATTTCGCCGTCCTCGGCTATTTTCTGACTGAGGGAGGGCAGGCAGGGACCGACTGTTCCCATCCGCACACAGCTCACCAGGTTGACATTAGAAGGCGCCGCTGTTTCAGTCAGACCATAGCCTTCCAAGGTGCTAATGCCGATAGAGTTAAAAAAGCGCAGTGTTTCTTTGGTGGCGGGTGCACCGCCTGAAACCACTAGGCGCAAATTGGGACCAATCTTTTCTCTTAGTTTAGATAGGGCAAGCTTGTCGGCAATGAGATGCTTGAGCAGGAGGATAGGACCAACGGCTCGTTTCTCTGCCTGTCTATCAACCATTTCTTCTCCGACTGTGAGCGCCCATTCAATCAGAGCTTTTTTCTTGCCGGAGGCTCCTTCGATGCCTGCCTTGACCTTGGCATAGATGCGGTCCAGCACTCTAGGCACCACCAGTATCATGCTCGGATCACATTCGGCCATGTTGCGGGCCATGGTTTCAATACCTTCGGCAAAGGCACAAGTGCCGCCTCTGGCTAACCAATAGAACTCGCCGCAAATACGTTCGAAAACATGAGAGAGGGGTAGGTATGAGAGATAAACATCATTTTCGTCTATGGGCAAAATCGGTCTGATATCTTCCAAAACCGAGATGATATTGCCGTGGGTGAGGGGTACGCCTTTTGGTACACCGGTGGTGCCTGATGTATATATGATGGTGGCAATGCTATCAAAGCTGGTGCCTTTCATTCTGTCTTCTAAAATCTTTAGATGAGCTGTATCAAGGCTACCGCCCAGTTTTCTCAATGATTCGACATCGGTGATCAAACCTCTCGGCTGATTGTGTTTTTCAGCAAGGTCCTCACCGCTCTTAATGCCTTCCGGCAGATGGAAGACCACAATTTTGTGGATATTGAGCTCGTCCTTTACCGCTAGGAGCTTCTTTAGCAATGCTTCGTTTTGAACAAAGATGATGCGGGCTTGTGAATTATCAACGATGTACTTGATATCGGAAGCCGATGAAGTGGGATAAATCGGCACCGAGACGGCGCCATTAGATATGGTGGCGAGGTCGGCAGCCACCCACCAATGGGTGGTAGAGGAAAAAATGGCAGCCTTTTCGTCTGGCTTGAGACCGAGGGTCATGAGACCAAGCGCCGTCTCTCTGACCAGGCGGCTGAATTCGCGCCAGCTCATGTCCCGATAGGGCTCTTTCTTGTCTTTGTACTTGATAGCCGGGTGCTCAGCCAGACCTTTGGCTCTGGTGTAGAAAACAGCAGCAAGATTGCGCTCAGTGATGCGATCGGAATGAAGTTGTTCCAAAACCATCTGAATTTCCCTGTCAATTTTTCTGATAATAAACGCCAGGGTAATTATAGTAAGTTTTCAGTATGAAGATTGCCGGCTAAATTATTTCTTGGCAAAGCAGAGTAGCTTAAGAGCTTCTCATTTGGTGCTTAACCAGTAAATATTTGCTGTTAAATCAACCGACGGTTTGTCTTTGTTTGGTAGTTTCGATCATCCAGGCTGTCACCATTTCCACCAGTTCATCCAGAACCGGGTCGAACATCAAATCATGCCAGGCTTCCTCGAAGCGGTGCTGGGTTTTGCGCGGTGCATTGAGCCTTTCAAAGACCATGCGGTTGACTTCATTATCGACAATCTTTTCTTTGCCCGAGGTCAACATGAGCACTGGGCAAGGAACTTTACGCACTGAAGACTTTACTTCCTGACTGAGCTTGAGCAGTTCTAGAAGCATGCGAGCCGGCAGCTTTTCGCGCTTATCTGGGTCGTTTTTGAGCCAGTTGCGCACAGTTTCTTCCCTGGTGATGTCGTCATATGTATAAGGTAGATTGAGTTCTTCATCAGGGTCGAATAGGGCCTTGAAGACTGCTTTGGCTTTGTAAGTCAAGCGGAAAGTTTCGGGATGACCGTCAAAGCCTGGTGAGAAAAGAACTAAGCCCGCCGGACGGTCTATTTCGGGCAGTTTATTTAGTTCACTGGCTGCTTTCAAGCTCAAAAGGGCGCCCATACTATTGCCCATGATGAAAATGGGCTTGTCGCCAACCGTTTCTCGCAAATATTCGTAGGCCGCCCTGATATCATCCAGCCATTGCTGTTTCATCATCAAGGTCTGACTGCGTCTTTTGCCAAAGCCCACTTGATCGTAAGCTAGTGAAAAGAAACGTTTGACGCGCAGCCGGCGTCCGAGGGCTTCATACCAGCCGCTGTGGGCACCCAGCCCGTGCACTAGCAGGGCAGCGGCGCGACATTCGCTAGCCGTCCCCCAAGTACGACCTGGAATTATTTCTATATTGGAGCGTTCATCTTGAGATTTTCCAATCTCAACGAGCGACCCGGTTGGTGTCAGGTTAATATCTGATTGCATAAGTGGAGGATATTATAGCTTCATGAGCGAAGCGAGCACAGATATTTCTAGTGAGAAAAAGGGCGTCAAGAAGTGGATTCTGGCTGTCTTTGCCCTTGCTCTGCTTTGCGGTGCTGTTTACATAGTCTTTACTCCGCGCCAGACGCCACTTGATAAGGCGGTTGCCTTGATTCGTTCTTCTCGTTCGGCCTCTGCCGTTCCCCTGTTGGAAGAGTTGCAGAAACAGAATCCTTCGGATCCAGCTGTTTATCCCTGGCTGGCCCAGGGCTATCTAGCCACAGATCGCGTGGCAGAGGGACGCACCGCCCTTGATACGGCTTTTCGCTTTGGCGTCAAATCTGATTCTCATGAGTCTATGGCGGCTGTGGTGGAAAGCTTTTCGCTTTACTACCAGAACCGTGGTCACTATGAAGAAGCTGAGAGACTCTGTCGGGCGGCTGCTCCCCATGTTGAGAGCGATAAGTTGGCTAAGATTCTTGCCGACCTCTATTTTCGTTGGGCTGAAAACTTGATGCAGGCCGGCAATCTAGAGCAGGCGGTGGAGAAATTGACTGCCTTGAAGAATTATGCCGGTTACTTGGATGACCCCCAGAAAGGACAAGTGCCGCATAAACTAGCCCGATGTTACCGCGAAATGGCAGCCCGGGCTGAGACTGTAGACAAAGATGTTGACCATGCCGTTTTGCTCTATGAAAAGAGTCTAGCGGCTTGTGATGAGCCTTCCACCCGTATAGCCTTGGCTGCGATATACGCCCAGAAAAACAATAAGAAGAAGGCAGTTGAGAACTATGAGGCGGTGGCTGCGGTAGATGCCAATAATCTAGAAGTACGCCATCGCCTGGTTGAACTCTTTCTAGATCTTGACGATATCGAAAAGGCTCAAGTTGCCCTCAGCGAGCTGGTTGATAAAGAACGCAGTTTTGAAAACTATGAACTATTGGCCGGTCTCAATCTTAAGCTAAACAATTATGCAGGCGCCGTACGCGCTCTGGAAGAAGCTTGCTCGCTCAAGCCCACGGCGGCACTTTTGCGTCAGCTGATTGCCACACTTAACAAGTGGAGCGCTCGTTTGCAGCAGGAAAGTAAAACCCAAGAAGCTCTTTCGGTGAAAGGTCATGCTGAAAGGGTCACTGAAAAGTTGGAAGCTCTTTTGAAAGAAGAGAGGAAGAACGAACCACGCCCCGAAACGGCTAAATCTGTATGGAATCCTGGATCTCCGCCGGTGAGCATTATCTCTTCCCGCAATTGGCTGGTTCGAGGTAGTCTCACACCCGAAGGAGAAATCAAGATCAAAAATATTTCGGGTGCAGCCGTTCAGGATCTCACTTTGACAGCAGTATTCTGGGACAATACCAAAAGACAGAATAAAGGTTCGGTGGTTTTGCCGGTTGCCTCCCCTACTTCTAATGCTTTTGCCCCGGGCGCCGAAAAGACACTTTATTTCTCCTGTCCCAATATAGTCGCCGAAGACCATCATCTAGCCGTTATGATTTTATGGAAGGGTAAGTTTTTGAAGGAATTTCCGGTAGTTAAGCAACGCTAGTTATGCAAGAACCAACGCCTGAAAACTTGAAGAATAACTGTCGCCATGAATATGTGCGCATTTACCAACGCCGTCTCAAGGGGTTGGAGCGCCGCTTAGTCTCAACCCGAGCCTATCTGCCTACCGGTTTTAAGCTGGGCGATTTTTCCCACCTTTCGGAAGGCAGCTATTGTTTTTGCACAAAGTGCCGCACTCGGCTCTTCCCCAAGCGTACCAATGCTGAGCGGGCCCAGGCAAGACTTTTAGCCGCCCAAGGCAAAGCTCTGGAGGCGGAACTTTTGGAGGCACAGGAGTTGGCTGATGCCTTAGAGAATCAAGAGTCTCAAGAACTGGCTGAAATGCAGGACAATCAAGATAGCGGTGTCGACGTCAATGTCGATGAACTTCTCAGCGAGTCTGTAGATGCTCAAGATATTGCAGCTGACGGAGTGAAAATCAACGAGGAGGAAAGTAGCTGTGAACTTTTGGAAGAAGAAGGCTAAAAAGCGCTTTGGATTTTTTGATCTGGTGGATAAGCTTATGCTTTTGAGTGTGATTATTCCGCCTGGTTATATCGTCTTGAGATTTCTCAAATGGTATGTAGATAGTTCCAGATATGATGAGGTTCTGGAAGAGACATAAATGCTTCCATACATATTGAGAGTGCTGCGTGCCATGCTGGTCAGCTCGCTGGGCTTCGGCGGCGGTATAGGTCTGCTTGTCTTAATTGTCATTTTGACCAGTCGCAACGAACCTAATGCCTTCTGGTACGGTATCAATGTCGGTCTTTCTCTCGGTGCCATGTTTGCTGTATTTATGGTGGCAGTGCTTTTGCCCTTAGACTTGAGCCGGCATATTTTTCTCAGCAAGGGAGATAAGAAGCAGCTCTGGGAGCTTGAGCAAACAAGAGAACTGGAAGTGACTGGTTCGGCCAAGCAGGTTCTGCATGCCTGCCGTCAGGCACTGCTGGTGGTACCTTATGTCAATAGTGTTTCAGACGATGTCGAAAATTTGATCACCAGAGCCACTGCCTCGGTCAGTTGGCGATCGGCCGGCGAAGATATGGAAGTGGAGATTACGCCCAAGGCGCCCAATCAGTGGTTGGTAAAAGTGGTTAGTAAGCCGCGCAATAAGAAAGTGGTTTTTGACTATGCCAAAAATTTTGAGAATGTAGAGACCTTTGTTTCGCAGTTCACCGAGATACTCGGTGCCGACCACGTGGTATCTGGTAATGCCTGATTTGCAGCCTGATCTATTAATTGGCAAGCTCTATTTTGTCTTGCTTTCAATGATTGGTTTTGTTACTTCCTTGGTGGTGCTCAAGGTCTTTCGCCCTGATATGAGTTGGCGCGCTGCTATGGTCTCGCTTTCAGCCGTGATTCTAATTTTTGGCATTCTCAAAGCGGGAGATCTCTTTTCGGTAGAGCCATTGCCGGGAGTGCCCATCTATCACGGTTTGAAAGAGGCAGCCTGGCTTGCTCTCGGTGTCTTGTTCGGCATGGGGCGGGGTGACTTTATTATCAACTACCTAGATAAGCGCGATTTGGAGCATTATCAGAAGACCAAAGCCGAGAAATTGGAGATTGCTGAAAGCACTGAGAAATCGGCAGAGAAATCTGAAGATTAAGGCAAATAAGAAAGGGCATTTCTTTTGAAAAGCCCTTTCTTGATCTAACTTACTTTGCTCTAGCTTACTTTGCTCTAGAGTCCGAGGAAGTCGGGACCACTGCCTTGCGAAGTGGGTTTCACTCTCAAGTTGACTTCAGGACAGACTATCTCACAGGTGCGGCAATGGATGCAGTTTTCCAGCGACATGCCGTGCTTTCTCAAGTCGTCGATGATGTCGATGCGGTGCACTTCGGCTGTACAGTCGGCTACGCAAGGCGTGGTCTTGCCTAGACCTTCGTATTTAGAGATGCACTTGACGCAGGTATCAGAGTTGAATTCATCGATATGCTCATTGCCTTCATGATATTTGGTGGAGGCAAAGAAAACCGCATCGGGCCTGCTGTAGATAGTTGCTTTATCGTAGGGCGGCTCATCATATTTAGGGGCGGTAAAGTTAGGCACTATGTGCTTGCAATCGGCTTCGTATTTGATCGGTCCGATATCTCTGGTGCCTTCGATGAGCGAGAGCGAGGTAACGCCGTCGACCGGAGCCCCGAAAGGATTTTTGAAGCCGACTTTGAGCATACCGACCCAAGCATTAGTCTTATCGACACTCTTGGCGATATCAGGCAGGTACTGACCGAGCAATTTGGGATTGCTCATGAAAGCCCAGCGGAAATAGCGATTCTTGTAAGCTTCTTTGATGACAAAGCCGCTTTCCAGTTCTTTCTGATAGGGAGCCAAGGCTGCTTCAGATGTATCGCCTTTGACCAGGGCGTCGTGCAAAACTTTTGCCGCCACATAGCCGCATTCCATCGAGCGATCGATGCCGGCTAGGTTTTTCACATCCAATACACCCAGGGCATCACCTAAGAGAATAGCGCCGGGTACATAGAATTTCTTGGGCAGGCTGTAGTATCCGCCTTCAGGCAAGAGAGCGGCACCATATTTGAGAAGCTTACCGCCCTTGATCATTTCTTGAATGAAGGGATGCTTCTTGTAGTCTTGCAGCTTTTGCTGCGGATTCATATTGGGGTCTTTGCTGTCGAGACTGATTACCATACCGATGGTGAGGCGCTTGTCTTTCATGCCATAGACAAAGCCGCCACCGAAGGTGCCGTCCAAAAGCGGATAGCCCAGGGTGTGCCAGACTTTACCGGCATAGTCTTCATTGACTTGCCAGACTTCTTTGACGCCGACCGACCAAATTTGCGGATTGTCGCGCAGCTTGTAGTGGTCGATGACTTCGCGCGAAATGAAACCTTTGTCGCCGAAGCAAGTGACTTTACCGTAGACGAAATCTTCTTCCGATTTGGCGTCTTCGCTCACTGCTACACCGACTACTTTGCCGTCTTCAAAGACAACTTTGTGGGCAGCAAAACCGTTAAATAGGTCGATGGTGACATTGGGTACGTCTTTTGCCTTTTCTTGCAGTTTGAAAGCCATCCAGGCAACAACATTGGAAAGGCTGAGCACCACATAGCCGGTTTTGTCTAAAGACTTGGGATACATCTTGGAAGGGACATCCCATTTCTTGTTGACACCGAGAACTGAAAAATAAGAGTCGGTGCAGGTGGCTTCGATAGGGAAGCCGCTTTCTTTGTAATCGGGGAAGAGTTTGGCAATCACGTGGGGATTGGATACGGCGCCGCTCATAACATGGGAGCCGAACTCTTTTCCTTTTTCCAATATGGCCATGGTAAATTCCTTGCCGCTTTCTTTGGCAAGTTCTAAGAAACGATTGGCCAATGCCAGGTTGGAGGGACTACCACCAACCAGGAGTAGATCATATTCAATGCGATCCGACAACTTCCTTTACCCCCCGACCAGACTGCACTTCTTTAAACTGTTTGATCATCTCAGGGATGATCTGATAGATATCGCCGACGATACCATGATGAGCAAATTTGAAAATGGGCGAGTCGGGATCTTTATTGATCGCGATAATGGTGCCCGATTTAGACATGCCGACTCGGTGCTGAATGGCACCGGAAATACCGCAGGCTATATAAAGTTTGGGACGCACTGTTTTGCCGGTTTGACCAACTTGGTGCTGATAGGGTATCCAGCCCAAATCAACCACTTTTCTGGAAGCTCCCAGGGCGGAGTTTTCAAAAGTGGCAGCTAGATCTTTGAGCATGTCGAAGCCGTCGGCACAACCCAGTCCGTAACCGCCGGCTACGATCACATCAGCCTCAGTCAGTTTAACGCCTTTCGAGACTTCTCTGACAATATCAACCACTACTAGTCTGTGGTCTTCCGGTTTTAAATCAACTTTGATTTTGGCTATTTTGCCTTGGCGATTACCATCAGGCTTGAGGGGCGTCATCACACCCGGTCTGGTGGTGGCCATCTGCGGATTCTTCCAGGGTCCAAGAATTCTCGCTTTCAAACTTTCGCCGAAGCTAGGACGAATAGCATACAAGCAGTTCGGATAGAGACCGATTTTTGTAGGGTCTACCTTGCTTTTGTGTTCGTAAGGTCCGATATCGAGTTCGGTACAGTCAGCTGTCAGTCCGGTATCGAAATGGGCGGCAATGCGCGGTGCCAAGTCTCTACCGGTTGTGGTCGAGCCCAAAAGGCAGGTATGGGGAGGTTCGGGCAAAGACTCTAAGAAGTCGCAGACTACCCTTCTATAGGGCAGGGTTCTGTATTTTTCCAAGTCGGGATGTTCGGCAACATAGACTTCATCGGCGCCGTATTCCACCAATTTTTGGGGAATGTCGCCAAGGTTGTGACCCATAACCAAACACTTGAGGTTGCGTTCCATTTTGTCGGCGAGAAGTCGTCCGGCCCCTAAAAGTTCCAGGGTGACAGGCTGCAACTCGCCGAGAATATGTTCGGCAATGACCAGCACGTCGCCCTTAGGGCTAAAGCTGGAGACATCTACTACTTGTTCTTCTGACATGATTATCAACCTTGAAACTTAAGAAGCAATGAGGAACTGATTGAGCTGAGATTCTTTGATGACGTCTTGAACCAGTGTTTCCACCGACTGTCCTTCGTGCATCTTGCAACTTCCACCCAGTTCTCCGACCTTCTCGGTGGCGGCTACGATGGTCGGCGAGCCCTTGAGACCGGTGCGGTCCGGCTCTGCTCCGACCAAGTCAAGATCGATTGTGTGAATGAACTTCTTCAGCTCTTCTTCGTTACGAGCCAGTCTCTGAACTTTCCAGGCTCCTCTGAACGACTTATATTCGAGGGGGTGATAAGAATTAGCTACAGTGACGAGTAGGGGCATTTCAGAGACTACTTTCTGATAGCCACCTTCGATGATGCGGCGACCGTGTACTTTGCCGTCGACAACGCTGAAATCTTCGCAATAGGTAATCTGAGGCAGACCCATACGTTCGGCTAGCTGAGGACCGACCTGGGCGGTGTCGCCGTCGGTGGTTTGCAGACCGCAAAAGACTAGGTCTGGTTTGCCGACATAGCTGACAGTCTTGAAAAGAGCGTAAGCGGTGGCCAGTGTGTCGGAGGCCGCCAAGCGTCTGTCCGAAAGAAGGAAGGCTTCGTCTACGCCATGCTCTAGACATTCGAGCAAGACTTCTACAGCCGGGGGCGGACCCATTGATATGGCAGTCACCTTGCCGCCGTATGACTTCTTAGCGTGCAAGGCCGCTTGCAGTGCATAGCGGTCAAAAGGATTGAGCATGCGCTTGGCTTTTGCTCTATCTATGGTGCCATCTGGATTAAGACCAGCTTTTGAACCCTGGTCCGGCACTTGCTTGACAAGTACGAAAATGTTTAGACTGCCCGACATATGACCTTTTGGATACCCTCGCGACACGTACTTCCAAATTCTACATAGATAAGATGCTGGATTGCCAGATTGTTACTAAGTAGCTTCAAGGAACATGCAATTCGTAATTTGACTTCTTATTTTCATGCTTTTGCTGTTCCGTAATTGTTTCTTTATTTGCTGAAAGCTATAAACTGAACATCTCTAAAATGCGAACCCCTTGACGGGTTGAAGCTTCGCCGTTAGCCGTCCGATATCAAGGGGATACTTAAATGAGAAAAAATTTGCAAAAACATTCGCTTTTGTCTGGAAAGAAAGTTATCGCCCTCGCTCTTTCTACGCTTACTTTGGCAACTTACTCCAATCTTTCGCTTGCCCAAGCAGTTTTGGCTAAATCTAACAAAGCAAAGGCAAAAGCAAATGCAAAGGTTCATAAAGCATTCGAAGGCAAAGTTGGTCAAAGTGCTTATGTCGAAGAATACTTCAGCCATGTTTTCAGGGTTTCACCAAGTTGGGCCACTGCAGTCGGCTTTCATCAATATGATAGGCTGCTGGAAGATCTCAGACCCCAGGCGATCAAGAGCAATTTAGCCGCCAATAAGGCTTTTCTGCGGCGCTTTCAGGCAATAGAGGCAGACAAAAACAGTAAGCTCAACCTTGATGAAAAGCTTGACCTGCAAATGCTCATTGCCTTTACCGAAGGCCAAATATTCGAACAAGAGCAACTGCGTTGGCTGGAGCGCGACCCAGACCGCTATCCTTCCTTGCTAGCCGATTCGGTCTTTTCTCTGGCAAAACGCAATTTTGCACCAGCCTCAGAACGGTTACTCAGTGTTTGTGAAAGGTTGGAGCAGGCTCCCGAGAAAATCTTTCAGGCTGCCAGGCTTAATATCAAACCGGCAGCAGTGCCGCCCATTTATGCCCAAGTGGCTCTGGAGCAGCTCAAGGGCAGCCGTTCTATGATCGAAAGCACCATACCCGAAGCTTTCCAATCGGTGCAAGATAAGGTCTTGTTGGCACGCTACAAGAGAGCCTCGGGGCGAGTATTGCAAGAGCTGGATTTGTATGAAAAGTTCTTGAAAGCAAAAGTTCTGCCCCAAGCTAAAGGACAGTTTGCCATCGGTGAGGCAAACTATAGGCGTAAATTGCACTGCGATGAGATGGTTGACGAAGACCTGAACAGTCTGCTCAATCGAGGCTATAGCGAACTGAGGCGCTTGCAGGCACGCTTTATCGAGCTTGGTCGTTTGATTGATAAAGAGCGCAGTCCCGAAGCCATCTTTGAAGATATTGCCCGGGAGCATCCAAACTCAGAGCAACTGGTGGCTTCCACCCAGAATTGTCTTGATAAACTTTGCTCTTATCTCTTGGAAAATAATATTGTGAGCTTGCCCAGCCAAGACAGAGTGACTGTGGCTGAGAGTCCATCTTATTTGCGCGCACTGACTTTTGCCTCGATGGATACACCCGGACCCTACGAATTAAAGGCCAAAGAGGCTTTCTATTATGTGACGCCGGCTGAGAAGAATTGGGACGCCAAACGGATTGAAGAACATCTGCGCTTCTTTAGTTATGCCGATATCATCAATACTTCGGTGCACGAAGCTTACCCTGGTCACTATGTGCAATTTCTTTGGGTGAAAAAAGCCCCTTCCAAGGTGCGTAAGCTCTTGGGTTGCAGCTCTAATGCCGAGGGTTGGGCTCATTACTGTGAAGAAATGATGGTCGATGACGGTCTCAGACAAGACGGCTCTCGCACCCAGGCTGGAAATAAACCTGATTACAAGTTGGCAATGGTGCAGGTGCACGATGCTTTACTGCGTGTTTGTCGCTATATCGTGGGCATACAAATGCATACCCGGGGCATGACTTTTCAGCAGGGCAAGCAGTTCTTTGTCAAAGAAGGCTATATGGAACAGGCTAATGCCGAAAGAGAAACTCGCCGCGGCACCAAAGACCCCACTTATCTTGTTTATACTCTCGGCAAATTAGAGATTCTCAAAATGAGGGACGAGTACATACAACTCAAGGGTGACAAATTCTCCCTCAAAGAGTTTCACGACAATTTCCTGGCTCAGGGATTTCCACCCCTAAAAATCGTCAGAGCCAAGTTGTTCAGCCAAGCCAAATAGTCAATCTGTAAAATTAGATTGCTTAAATCAAAATACCCGAAACAACCAGGTGGTTGTCGCGTCAATCTCTTGGTGAGGTAACTGCTATGCGAAAAATTTCTCCCAAAGTGCCGGTCTTGGCATTCTCTGCCGCTATTATGCTTGGTCTCGGCTTGACCGGGGCGGTCTTTACTTATCCCGACTTGCATTCAGCTTGCGCCCAGACATCAGAGGCTCAAACTGAAAAATCTCAGTCTGAAGAGACTAAGTCGGCAGATAAAGACAAAAAAGAGGCTGTGAATTGGTTCAATGATTTTGAAAAAGCCAAGGCTGAGAGCGCTCGCACAGGCAAGCCTATTTTTGCCGACTTTTATACCGACTGGTGTTATTGGTGCCAGGTCTTAGACAAAAAGACTTTTGTCGACAAAGACTTTGCCGCCTTCTTGAACAAAAATTTTGTGCCCCTGAAAATCAACGCCGAAGCCAGTCAGGCAAACGAAGCGCTTGCTGAGAAGCTGGGCGTTGATTCATATCCTAGGGGGGTTGTTTTTTCACCGAACGGTCAGGTGCTCAATCAGATTAGAGGCTTCAAAGAAGCGCCTGACTATCAAGAGACTCTCAGCGAGTTCTTGCAAAAATAGCACTGTCATCATTGCAGATGCATAACTGTGTACATCGTTTCTAAGGCTCCGGTGCCGCCGCCGCAGTTGTGTATAAAGTCGCGCGCCAGTTCTTTTATGCAATTTAGGTCTTTGAGATTGGGCAAGAAACCGGCATTGCTTGCCTTCGACTGCGAGATGATGTGTCTGACAAAGCGCAGCCCGGCGTCTGTGATTGGACCATTTTCTGGACCGCCACTACCCATGATGATGGCATCAACCACGGTGGCTTCTACCAGTGAAGACGGCGGAGTGTAATCGAAGTAATCAGATGTATCTGTAATTTCGACAAATTCAAAGAAATCGCTGCTCTCGTGTGAAGCCGGATCGAAATTCATTTAGTTATTCCCCTTATAAAACCCGCTTAATACCGCCACTAAACATAAAGATATTGTTGAGGTGTGACCTCACTTTATGTGCGTCATCCGTTCTTGGCAACTAAAGAAACGCTAAGGCTCTATATCTTGAGTCTATAAGGGTTTTAGCTGAGTTATTTGTCATGTCTTTTCACGGCTTGAGCAATTGGCTCTTTGTGAAGTAAATTTGCATAGTTTCAATAATTTAGTCAGTCTTCAGGGAGAACAAGGTGTATGGGCATTGTGGCTGACGGCGCGAAAAGCACAAGTGATGCGGGTTTGACACAGAGGGGCAAAGACAGTTTGATGAAGTGTCTGGTTAAAGAAGACCTTGATAAAGATGGTCTCACTTTTGTCAAAGACCATAAGTCTCCGGTCTGCAGATTGGACGAGGTTAAGATTCGGGTTCTGGCCACAGCTGTATGCGGCACAGATAAAAGTATTTACACCAGTGCCCAGAGTGAAGGTATTCGCAATGAGATGCGTCGCTATGTGGAAGATGGAAAGTATGCACCTATAGTAGTAGGTCATGAATTTTGCGGCATAGTAGAGGAAGTCGGTGAGGCGGCTGCGGCTGCCAGTCATTCCGCCCCCGAGCATATGCGCATACAGAAAGGCGATTATGTCACTGCCGAGATGCATTTATCTTGCGGGCATTGTTTGCTTTGTCGCAGCGGCAATGAACATATTTGTACATCGGTAAAAGTAAAGGGCGTGCACCTAGACGGTTGCTTTGCCGATTCGGTCACCTTGCCTTACAAAAATGTGATTATGCTGGGTAAAGGCGGCGACACTTCCCAACTGCCTCCCAAAATTGGCGCTCTGCTCGACGCTTTCGGCAATGCTGTGCATACAGTCTCTGAAGCCGATGTGCGAGGTAAATCGGTGGCCATTCTAGGCGCTGGTCCTCTGGGGCTGATGGCGGCGCTTTTGTGCCGTGACTTTGGTGCGGCTCGCATCTATCTAACCGAAGCCGCCGATGTGGAAAGACGCTTTAGTTTGGCTGAAGAATTTGGTGTGAAGTATTGCTTTGATGTAGGCAAAGGTACCGGCGAACTCTACAAGGCTGTCGAAAAGAATGAAACAGGCGCCAATGGAGTGGATGTGGTTCTGGAGATGTCCGGCTCTCCCAGTGCTTATACAGATGCTTTCAAGATTGTGCGCAATGGCGGCACCGTTATTCTTTTGGGTATTGCCAGAAAACCGCTCAACAATTTTGATATCGCCAATGGTGTGATTTGGAAAGGTGTGACGGTGAAAGGCATCTTTGGTCGCAAGATGTTTGATACTTGGGAGACCATGTTGCAACTGCTCAAGACAAATCACAATGGCTTGCAGGAGAGGATGGATAGAATCATATGTTCTAAGACCTGGGCTTTGGAAGATTACAGCACAGCCTTTGATCTTTTGGTGAGCGGGCAAGAGATGAAACTGGTCTTTACGCCCTAGTTTGATAAATTCAAGAATTGTAAGAGGTGAACTCATGAGTCAGAACAGCACCGCCGCCAAGAAAATGGCACCTAAGGCTCTTTATAAAAGTCTGGAAGAAGAGCTGAACCGTTCAAAAGAAGCCAAAACCTATAAATTGGAAGTGCCGGTGGATAGCCATCAAGGCGGTGTTGTGCAGGCAGCTGGTCGCAGCCAGGTGATGCTTGCTTCCAACAATTATCTTGGTCTGGCAAACCATCCCCGCATTCAAGAGGCGGCCAAGAAAGGGCTTGAGAAATATGGTTATGGTCTAGCTTCGGTGCGCTTTATTTGCGGCACCCAGAAAATACATCTTGAACTGGAAGAGCGTATTGCCCGCTTTCTTGGAGTGGAGTCGGCTATTCTTCACTCTTCTTGCTTTGCCGCCAACGAAGCCTTCTTTGCTGCTTTAGTCGGTTCCGACCTAGGCATGAAAGACTATCGCGATGTCATTTATTCCGATGCCCTCAACCATGCCAGCATCATCGACGGTATCAGGCTCTCGCGCATTGCCGTCAAGACCACAGATTTGCGCGCCTACAAACACAATGACATGGAACAGCTCAAGACCTTCATTGCAGAAGATAAGGCAAAAGACTACAGGCTATCTGTTATTGCCACCGACGGTGTCTTCAGCATGGAAGGTGAGTTCGCCCCCCTCAAGGAATTTGTCGAGCTAGCCAAAGCCAATGATGCCTTGCTCTTTGTTGATGAATCACATTCCACCGGTGTGCTCGGCGCCACCGGTCGTGGTACTCCCGAACACTGCGGCGTGCACGGCAAGATAGATGTGATCACCGGCACACTCGGTAAAGCTCTGGGTGGTGCCGCCGGTGGTTTCATTGCCGGTAAGAAAGTCTTGATCGACTATATGAGGCAAAAATCAAGACCTTACACCTTCTCTAATTCTTTGCCTCCCACCATTGTCTGCGCCGCCATCGAGGCGCTCAATATTTTGGAAGAAGACAGTGCTTTGGTGGAGAAGCTGCATCAAAACACCGACTATTTTAGAAAAGAAGTGCAGCGTATCGGCTTCACTATCTTGCCCGGCGTTCACCCCATAGTGCCTGTCATGGTCGGCGAAGCTTCCATTGCCCAAGATATGTCCAACCTTCTATTAGATGAAGGCGTCTATGTCAGGGGTCTCTGGTATCCTGTCGTGCCCAAGGGTGAAGCCAGACTGCGCGTGCAAATCTCGGCCGCCCATAGTGTAGAAGACCTCGATAGAGCGCTCACCGCTTTTGCCAAAGTCGGAAAGAAACTGGGCGTCATCTAGATTTAGTTGAGTAATTCGGCTTTTAGTTAATTACTCTGGCTTCTATTTAACTATTTCAGCTTCTATTTAACTATTTCGGCTTCTATTTAACTATTTCGGCTTCTATTTAACTATTTCGGCTTCTATTTAACTATTTCAGCTTCTATTTAACTATTTCGGCCATCCAGGCCCCACCGCCGTTTGTCTTGCCTTCTAAGCGCGGTCCCTGGTACTCAGCCTCGTTCACCACCGAGACCGTGCCTCTAAATTCCAGTTTGCGCTCGGGCTTGCTTTTGCCCTTAGGACCCTTGACGGCATTGTATTTAAGGACAAATCTAATGTCGGGAAACTTGTAGTTACCCTGCAGGCTAAAGGTTTCCTTTGAGTTTTTGTCTATGCCATGACCGACAAGCTTGGGACCGTCTTGTTCTAAATAGATGCTTGAATGCACTGTTTTGAATTCGAACTCATAGCCGGCATCCCATTTGCCTGATAGGTGGGGGGCTTTGCCGGTATTGACCGGCTGCGGCGGCGGGTTTTCTACTGGAGCCTGGGCCGAACTGGTGGCTGCCCCTTCTTTTTGTCCATCCCACTTACCGCCAATATTGGTACCGGCTTTGGCGAGGTTATAGGTGCCGGACATATATGGACCGCTATAAGTCTCGGTTTTGGCCATTTCAAAGCTGCCTTGATAAACGATCGGGGGCAGATTGGGATTCTCGTCGACATGGTAACGCTTATGAAAGCTAATATGGTTGCCGGTGATCACACCTTTAGAAACGACGAAATTTTGTCCATCGTGGTCGTCTGTGCCAGTTCCTTCAAAAGTATTGCCCGTCTGCACGAGGTTAAGGTGGGCAGATCTAGGCTCTTGATTGACTTCATATGAAATTTGCCAGGGACCGCTCACATCGGTGGAAGTTTGAGCAGCGCCCCCGCTTTGACCTGAGCTTGTAGTGCCTGTGGAGCCTGCCCCGGCTTTGTCGCTCAGCTTTATGGTCTGGCAAGCGCTCAAGAGGGGTATCAGGCATAGCGAGAGCGAGATAAGCATTATCAATCTCGACCATCCCATATTGCGGCTCATTTCATCCCCCTAAGTGCGATTCCATATGACTGGATATCTGGATACTGGACTAGATAGTGGCCCTATAGTGCCAGTTACTTATAGGATTTTATAACCACTTTGCCTGAACTGGGTGGGCGATGGGAAAAATACGAAATCAAGAAGATGAAATTGTGTTGACAAGTGGCGCTAGGGCGGGCAGAATAACAACAATTACTAGGCTCTGCCCTGCCCCACCTTTGGTTGTTTCGAAAATTTGAGAAGAATCACCTGGCGGACAGGGTTATTGGAGTTTGCTTTAGATGGCCGATGCACCTCAAGCTAAAGATAAAGTAGAAGATCCAGCTAAAAAGCCTGGAGCAGATAAAGCTGCCGAGCCAGCTAAGGAGAACGCTGACGCTTCGGCTAAGTTGGCTCAAGAGGCGGCAGCGCCGGCCAAGCCTGCCGATGGCGGCGAAAAGAAAGCTGATGAAAATGCAAGTAAGCCTGAGGCTGATAAGAAAGCCTCTGGTGAAACTAAGCCTGAAGAGAAAGCCGAAGGCGACAAGAAAGCCGAAAAGCCTGAAGATAAGGATGAGCGCAGCGGTATTGAGAGAATGTGCGATGAAGCATATGACTCACTCAAGAAAGCTTGCATAGATAAGTACAAAGCTGCACGCGAAGGTGCCAAAGGTATCTTGGGTGTGGCCGTGCCTGCTGAATTGGCTTTAGCCGGCAAACCAATAGAGTTCAAAAATGGCTCTGACAAACTTGCTTCCGCCGGTACTCTCAATTTCAATCCAACCACACCGCTTTTCCAACCTGATGCCACCGCACCAGTGGTCAATAAAGCCGCAGACACCAAGGGCGGCGACAAACCAGAGGCAGCTGTGGCCTCGGAGGCCAGCGCCGATAAGAAGGTCGAGAACGGCGGAGGAATTCTCTCTAGTATCGGCAATGCCTATGACTCTGCTTTGAATTTTGTTGGGCTAGGCTCTTCTAATAAGCCTGCCGATGCCGCCAAGCCTGCCGAAGGCGACCCCAAGACTGCTGATAAGACTGCTGATAAGTCCGCTGATAAACCCGCAGATAAACCGGTAGACAAGCCGGCCGACGCCCAAGATAGTTCAATTTGGGAGACATTTAAATGGGGAACCGGCAAGCTCTATGAGTACTCCGGGGCTAAGTTATTGGTGGAAGGTACCAAGAACATTTACACCTCCTTATATAACGAATACGACACCAAGTTTGCCACCGCCATGAAGGGGGCAGGTTCGGTTTCGGATGTCACTAATAAGCTCAAGAGTGAACAAGGCGTCTCGGTTGAGACAGTTTCGTTCAAAGACGGTACACCTGATTCGGCTGCTGTAAAGTCAGACCGCGGAGAAGGCCGCCTCAGTAAGAATAAATATGAATACACTACCGATGACGGTATGAAGGTAGTGAGAGAAGGCCGCACCACAACCGCTACCAGTCCTGAACTGGGCGAACTTAAGGTGACAAAAACCAAAGACGGTCTTGATCAAACCTGGACCCAAAAGAACGGCGATACTGTCCGTCGCATGCCCGACGGCAGCTATGAGCTTTTCAACAAGGCTGAAAACATCACAACTAGAGTTAAGGGTAGTCAGACTCTTGAGAAAGAGTACGGCGGTATCTTTAGTCTATCGGTCGACCTTTCAAAAACAGCTCATGATGAGCGTAAGCGCTTAATTGAAGCATGTAAGCCTGACTCAACCCAGTGCACAATTGGCGATAATCCAGCCTTGCAGACCGTCAGAGAGGTTGAAGGTGCCAAGGCTGTCGATACTCGCAACTCAATTGCTCTAGCTGCCGAAGATGGACGCATCGACATCTTCAATAAAGACGGCCGCAGCCGTATGGAATTGGTTGATGGGCAGATCAAGGTTTTAGATGCCCAAGGCAAGCCTATTGAAGGCATGACCATGTCTGCCCAAGATTTCATGAAGCGTTACGGTGGACGCTTCGGCGACTTCAAGTTGGTCGAAGAAAACGGAGTAATTCGCGCTGAATCACTTGATGGCAAAGCTAGAGTAGGTTTGAACGAGGCTGGCACCGCCATCGATGCCAGTCAGACGGTTACCGAAGGGCCAGATAAAGGCAAGAAATTAGAGAGCGTCGCCGATGCCAGCGGCAAAGACGTCGTCACCTATCGGGCTGCAAGCGGCGAAGAAATTCAGAAAACTGAGATCAGCGAAAAGGGCTTCACCGACACCACTCGCGGTGTGGAAGGCAAACAGGTTTTTGACTGGTCTGACCCTGAGAATATAACCTTTGCCAGCTATGATCAGTTTGGTAATCAGCAAGTAAGCATGTCCGACGACAAGACCATCTGGGATGAGGGTCTCTTTGATTGGAACAGCGACAGCATTTCATTCTCTGACGGTCTGGGCGGATACACTGTCGCCTACGACGGTTCGGACGATGCTTACGAGAGCAGCACAAGCAAAGCCAGTACAGCCTCTAGCTATGGCTCTTCAATTGCTACTCAAGTTTCGGCAGCGGCGTCCAGCGGCAATATCACCTCGGGCGCTTATCAAAGTTTAGCTATCAACGCCATAGGCTCGGTCGATTCGGCTATCGATGCTTGCGTCTCGAGTGGCAATTTTGATGGTCTGGGCAGTCTAATCGCTACTAAGTCTAGGCTCGTGGCTGCCCTTAATGAATATAACGATCGCCAGAACCGTTTCGAAGATGCAAGCAAAATGGGTCTATCTGCCGGTCAAGCAATGAAAGTGGCTGATAATAGAGATCAAGGTGTCTATACCTCAATCGAGCTTGTGCAACAGCAAGACAATATTGGTCGCAAAAGACCCAACTGGGACACTGTTTGAGGTTACAATTAAGCCTCTATTGGGAATGTGAACCGATAGAGTGTTGCGGTTTGCGTTAGGAGCTTCACATTGGCTATTCCTATGAACACCCCAGTCACCGTTCTGTTGATGAGCGGAGAGCAGGTGGACGGCGAAGTTGCCATGATCGACCAAAGTACATATTTGTGTTTGCGTCGAGAAGGTGAGACTTTATATCTGCCTTGGTCGGCGATCAAATGTGTCAGAGGGCCGGCTCTGCCTGAGCGTGGCGTGGGCTCCAGTCTTCCCCAGGGCACTAGATATACGCCTACCACTTGAGAAATTCAAAACTGGAACTTGCCCGCCATTGCGTTGGCTTCCATCCACTGTCTTATGCGCAGACAGGTCCTTGATCTTCTAAAGTCTTCCAGAGCCTTAATTCGTTCTTCGCTCTTTAGAATCACTTTGAAAGAATCCCAAATGTGCGGGCTTTCAAATGCCATGTCGAGAATTTTGCGCAGATTCTCGTCCTCTAGACCCTTCTGAAAGTCTTTCAGATCGTTCTTAAGCTGCTTCGCATCTGGTTTGGGAAGGTAGAGATATCTTTCCTTGTTCTTTTCCAATTCATCGGTAAGCTCTCTTAGGTCATAAAGATTTTGATTGACCAATTTCAGCGCACCGCTTTCGGTATCAAAGTAATAGAGGTTATCTGCACTGGGATCTTGCCAGGCAAGAATCAAGGCTTCTATGTTGAAACTATTGGAAATAGTGCTCAATCTGTTTTCGACCTCAAAGCTCTCTTCTTCGTCATCGAAGTGATCATCATCAAAACCCATTTTGCTCCTCCAAATGACTTTTGCACCGGTTCTTTAGCGATTTAAAATTCTCAGGCAATCGCTGCTCATTGATACCACCGCCCCTGTTTCATCCACTTGCATGGCGGCAATATCAAGAATGGCTTGATCTTTCTTTAGCTTGATCTCGATTGGTTGATCTGTCATGGCTATTTGACTGTCAATCAGTTTTCCATTTGTTGCTCTTATATCAAGGCGAATTCTCTTTGGCAAACCACCTTCTTCAGGCTGTTTTGTGCGGGCGACCAGGGTGACCGAGCCCACGCTTCTAAACAAATCTAAGTAAGGAATAGATTCAGGATAACGGAAATACTTGCCGCTAAAAACCGGTTTGTAGCTGTTTTTAGGTATGACTTGCAGTTTGAGATTGTCTTTTAGTGAGGCGGCACTTAGTGACCTAATGCCTGTTATTTTGACTCGGCTGTTCTTAGCAAAGCCAAGCACCAGATCGGTAACATAGCCCTGGCTAAGCCAGCCAAAATGTCGCAAGTTGAACTCTACATCCTTTTCACTTTCGACGCTGCTGCTTCGATTGTCGTCCCATTTATCGAAGCGATTGGTGAGCCAGTGCATATCGCAGGCAATCCCTTTCTTATCTGCTCTTTCCATTGAACATCTGAGAGCGATACCTTGAGTTTCGAGGGGATTGAGGAACAAGCGACTGAGCCCGAAAGCAGGAGTCGGACCTTGCAATATGACAGTCTGGTCGAAGTAGGCGGCGTTATTGCCTAGATGGTCGAAGGGCGGGCTCATGGCATCTTTGATCGTCTTGCCGTCATAGTTCAAGGCTTCGCTTTGTGTCAGCTGAAAATCTACAGGCACGATGCTGGAAAAGGAGCGATCATAGCGATAAAGATAACGGTTCTGCCTGCCGGGCGGCCTGGTGAAATCTTGTTCGATGACATCGACCAAGGCACCAGTGCCGCTCATCTCAGCAGACAATAGACCGGTTCTGCCATCGAAGATAGAAAGCTCATTGCCGATGAGCGGCAAAAGCGAAATTGCCTGGGGTGTATCTGCCACCACTACATAGGGCAGATTATTTTGTTTTGCCAGAGCCTTAACTTGTTTCTGAAAAGCCTGGTAGCCTTTGCCCAATGATCTAGCGGCAAGACCGGCGTCAAAGGCTGTGTATAAGATGATTGAAAGGCTCGGCAGAGCAATAGCTAGACCATAGAATTCTCTATATAAATTTAGTCTGATGCGCATCTCCAAAGAGAACTTGTCTTCTTTTAAGGCTTTATCAAAGAGGGCTAGGGTCGGCAAGACTTGCAGTAAAGCAAGCAGCGGTAGAATGCTGTAATAGTGGCGCGAACCGGCAAGTGCGGCTGAGTTTTCGGCATTGGCCGCCATAGGATAGAACAAGATAGGCAGTGCCAGCGGTGCAGCACAGAATAGAAAGACTTGGACAAAATCTTTTCTTATGAAGCCAAAGACGATGCCAGCAAGAAAAACTACTATTGAAACAGCATCTAGGGCAAGAAGACTATTTTTTAGTATCGGCATTGGTGCAGGGGCAAGCACCAAAAGCAGTGACGAAAAATTGCGCAGGCGAATATTGCGAAAGACTGCCAGGTCTTGCAAGAGCAAGAAGATAAGAATGAGGATGATGCCGAGAACTGCCAGTCGAGCTAGTTTCTTTTGTTCTTTCGAAAATAAGGCAAGCAGGCTCAAAGATGTCAGACTAAGCCCACTCAACAAAGTTGAAGTGAAAAGAGTAGTTAGGATTTTTGACCGGCTTTTGTTTTTGCCTATTACAATTGCTGCAAGCAATGCCAGAGTGGTGCCGAGTACGACATGGCAGGAGGGTAGGTAAGAAACTGCTTCTACCGCCAGGGGTGAGGCAAGAAAGAGAAGGGCGGCAAAGCCTGAGCCTGCTTTTGCCGCCGCAGAAGCGATGGACAGCTTTTCTTGCAGCACCACATTGCTGACTCGATAGAACAAGATACCATTTAGGCAATGCAAGACAACCAGCAAAAACTGCATGATTGAGGCATTGAAAAATGAAAGAGCAGCAAAGGGGAGGAAGGCTAGATTTTCGAAAAAATGAAAGCCGGTCTCTTGCGAACTGCCGAAAAGAAATGCCGGTAGGTCTTTTATGTGGGCGAAAATATGGGCGGCATAAGCTAATTTGAAATGTTCATCGAGCAGGTTATAGCTCAACAAAACCGGAATATAAAAGACCAAGCCGAAAAGCAAAAGAAAAACTTCCAGCTTGGTCGGCAACTTAGCGGACAAATCTTTCATATGCTGCTTTTATGTCTTTGTCGTTCGGATTCTGCTCATAGGCTGTTTTGATTTCTTGCTCGCCGGCTTTGCGTTGCCCGAACTTTTCAATTAAAAGCATGCCCAAGCGATAATGGGCGTCTGAATCAGCGTAGTTGATCCTGGTCGATTGCTCCAGCAACTCTTTGGCTTTCTTGTGGTCTTTAAATTCCGTTGATAGCAAGCAAGCCAAGGCAGTTGTATAGGTTGAGGTTTTAGGATCAAGAGCGCAAGCTTTCTCTAAATCTGCTTTCGCTTCATTCAGTTTCTTTTCTGCCTTGAATTTTTGCCAGTTGATCAAACCCAGGTGGTAGAGTGCTGGGGCATAGCTGGGATCAGCTGCCAGAGCCAGTTTGTAAGACTCTCTTGCGTCACCGAGTTTGCCTTGAAACTTTTCTTGCACTTGTCCAAGGGCGTCGTGGGCGGCGGCAAATTTGGGACTGATGGCCAGGGCTGCTCTAAGCTCGGCTTCGGCACCATGAGGATCTTTGAACAAGCGCTCTTTGATTGTGGCTAAGCCAAAGTGAGCTTCGGCATTTTTGGGATTGAGCTTGAGGGCTTTCAGATACAATTCGTTTGATTCGTCGTAGATTTTGCGGTGTTCGACCAAAAGGTCCGCCAGATCGACCATGGCTTCGAAGTACTTATCATCGGCTTCTAAGGCTTTTCTGTATTCTCTTTCGGCCTCGTCGATGCGACCTCTTTGTCTAAGCAGAAAGTTAGCCATAAGATAGTGCGGCACGCCGCGTGTATCTTGGCTGGCATTCAGCTCGATACCTTTCTTTAGTTCCTTTTCCGATTCTTCCAATCTGGCTTTGTCCGAAGCCAATATATTGCCTAATTCACTATGAAGGCGGGCATTAGCCGGTGACAGTTCGATGGCTTTGCGAATTTCTTTCTCAGCGCCTGTGTAGTCACCCTTTATGGCATAAAGTAAGTGGCCTAAGGCTCTGTGGGCTTCGGCATCGTCATCGTCTGAGGCAATCGCTTCTTTGTATAAGGCTTCTGCTTCTTTATAGTTCTCTCTGTGCCGCTCCAATAACTGCCCTAGATTTACTAGAGCGCGAGTATTGAGGCGATTCAATTCCAAGGCTTTACGATACTCTTTCTCTGCTTGATCAACTTTTGAAAACTTGAATTCGTTGATATAGCCCAAAAGATTGTGCGCTTCCGAGTTGAGAGGGTCTAGAGTGATAGCCATCTGTACCTGTCTCAAGGCTTCATCTGTATTGTTCAACCTGAGGTTGGCCATAGCCAAAACTTCTCTGCCTCTAGATGACTCGGTGTCGTTCACCACCGCCCGTCGGGCATTGTCGAACATCTCTTTGAAGCGGGTTTGATTGTCATAAAGTTTAGCCAGGGTGATATAGCCTTCAATTGTGCCGGGATTGGCTTTTGTCGCCGCTTCGAATTCATGAATGGCATCCCAGACTTTATTTTGTTCCACCAGTTTATTGCCCAGTCTGATGTGTTCACCATAGGCGGTCAAGTCGACTGCACCGCCTGTGGTGCGACTGCCGCTCGTTGTCGGGCTTGTGCCTTCCGATGTCGGAGTGGTAATCGGGGCTTCGCGATTGACTAGGGGCGGTACCGATAGATTGAGATTGGGCCCGGCAAAGACCCCCGACATGACCGGTGTTTGCACTTCGCCTTTGTCTTTCAATACCGAAGATTGCACCTTGGCTTTCATGCTGTTGAAGACTTTGTCGAGATCGTAGCTGCCGTTGCCTTCTTTCATTGTGTCGATGAGATAGCGAGTGAAATAGCTATTGCGCAGTTCATCGGATTCCCAAGCTCTTTGGTTGGCAGTGGACGAGGTAATCACCACCGAGCCTATGCCTTGCGAAACAGCCTGGCTATTGATATTGGTGCGAAACATGCCTTTATGACCTTCAACACCGGCGCCGCTATAGCAGGTGTCCAAAATCAAGACTAATCTTCTGGTATGCACACGCTCTTTGATCTTCTGCACCATTTCGTTTAGCTGGATGCCGGTAGCAAAGAGTTTTTTGACCTGGGTGTCGTAGGCGACTAGATAATTGACCCCCTCTATGTCGGCACCGGAAGGCGAGCCATGGGTGGAAATATAGATAACCACCAAGTCTTTGGAGTCGGCAGCATGGGGTAGAAAAGAATCACCCAAAGTGTCGAGAATATTGACTTTGGTAGCATCGCTATTGAGCAGGAGCTTGACGTGATCGCGATTAAACTTGCCGCCCTTGGGATCGACCAGATAGTCATAAAAGTCACGGGCATCTTTGCTGGCGAATTTGAGCTTGGGTACTTTCGGGTCGACAAAGTCTGAGATACCGATAACTACAGCCCACTTGTCTTCAATAGGGCTGGTTAAAGCCGGCAGCTTAGCCGGGGCGGCTAGACAAGGCTGGCTTGTGAAAACTAATGAGAGCTGCAAAAGTGGGCTTACAAGGAAGCAGACTATAAAGCTGGCGAGAAATCTGGCAAGAACTCTGGCCCGGCTTGTTCTGCTTTTGCTTGAGACCAGCTTGGCTTTTAGCTCTAGTTTTGGCAGTAGTTTTTCTGTCGCCACTCTTTTCACCCTGTTGCTCCAAAGATTAATGGCTAATTTTGCCTTTTTTTAGACAATTTGAGGTGGAGCGCGTCTAATATAGGCATTCTTAGTTCGATTATGAGTGCGATTTAGTTAAACTTGACAACGGTAAGGCGATGAAGCTGCTTGTAGCTCCAGGGTTCAATTTTTCTTGCAGTCGCTGCGGACACTGTTGCAATAGTTACCCTGTACCCCTCACTGCTCTAGATTTAGAACGTTTGCAGTCGGCGGAAGGGGGGCAACCTATACCGGTGCGACGTCTGACATCTGAACCAGGCTTGTCGCAGTCTTTCAAAGCAGTGCTCTTGAAGGGCGACGACGGGTTTTGCAATTATTTTGAGGGCTCTGCCGGTTCCAGTCGTTGTCTCTTACAAGATACGGCTAAACCACAGATGTGCAGACTTTTTCCCTTTACTTTTCTGCATGCACCCGATGGTATTTTATCCGGCTTGAGTTTTTCATCGACTGCAGTTTGTCTCAATTTCGGCGAACCACTTACCAGTCAGACTGCCACACTTGAGCAAATGCTCAGTCTCTTTGAAGAACTGAACCCGGGGCTGAAAGATAAGACTAAAGCTGAGTTTAGCCGACTTACTTTGGCGGCGGACTTACCTTTGTCTTTTGACCTATATTTGCCTCTGCAGAAAACCATGGAAGAAGAGCTCTGGCAGATAATGGGCCGTAAGCAGCGGGCTATAGCACTGCAGGCCTTAGCCTTGCTTTTTGGTAATCTCAGGGAAATGGCAGATAATTATGGCGGTATTGCCCCTCAGCCTGGTGAAGTTTGGTTTGATCTAGCTCTTATCGAGACTTATCTCGCTTGTTTCTTTAGTGAAAGAGAGGAGGGCTCACTTTCACTGGAGGAGCAGTTAATCAACCAACTGACAATATTCTCGCAAGAGAGGCAGTTGCCTATGCCTTTGACCGCTCGGTTGCAGTCTGCTTCTTTAGATTTGCCTGCCTCTGTTTTACTGGAAGATCTTTTTGCACGTTTTGCTTGTATGCGTCTATTTGCCAGGCTCTACTTTGGTCCTGGTTTTTCCGGCTTGTCACTTACTGCTGGTCTGGGGCATCTCTTTCTAATGCTACTTGTCGCCTATCTGAGGGTAAAACTAGACTATGTGGAAGCCCTGGAGAACGGTATCGAGATGTCTGAAGAGGCTTTGTTCGAGACGGCGGTGAGAAGAATTCGTCAGGTGGAAGGTAAGTGGACATCGCTGCGATACGGCAGCCGCGAGGCAATCAATATGCTTGAGCTTGCTTTTCTTGATGGCTTAAGACCTCTCAGGCTCTTGGACCTGGCCCTTTAGAGAAAGTGTTGTAAAATTCTAGACATGCCTGAAATTCCTGATAATGTGCCCATCTATATCGCCTCCGATCACGAAGATGATCAAGATGATGATCGCGGAGACTCCAATAAAGAAGCTCGGACCGAGCTTCTTTCAGAGAAAACCAAGTCTGCCGGCGGCGAGAAGCAAAGCAAGAGAGCCAGCAAAGATGATGCGGATAAGCGCAAGTCTTTGATGGAAGATCGCTCTGCGGGTAATTGGCAGCCATATACTAAAGAAATTACATCGGCAGAGAATACACAAGCTGCCGGCGATTCAGCCTCTGCTGCTAAGAAAACAGCCGAGGCTCCGTCTTCTTCTTCTTCTAAGGGTGACACCTTTCAGATTAAGCGTAAGACCATGCAGATATTGCTTGGTATAACTGCCTTGAATTCGCTTGCCGTCGGTCTTTGGGCTGGTAATCAGATCATCCCGCATGCACCTGTGACATCAAGTATTGATCCCGTGCTTGGTAATCTTTTCGATACTTCAAGTAAGGTTGCCCCTGCCAATATCATCGCCGACATCGTGCAAAAGGCCAGTCCCAGTGTCGTCACTATTGATATCAGGGTTGTGCCTAAACTGGCTGCCACACCTGAAACTGCCGATCAGTTCAATAATCCTAGCTCGGAGATGCTGCCCAATCAGGCTACCGGAGTGATTGTTCGTTCCGACGGCTACATTCTTACCTGTGCCCATGCTTTCAAAACCTTCGAAAGTATTGATGTCACCTTTGACAATCACAAGACTGTGGAAGCTAAGCTTATTGGCAAAGATGACTTTACTGACTTGGCTCTAATCAAGGTTGAAGCCCAGAATTTGCCAGTGCTCAAATTTTCAGAGGCAAGCCTGGTTAAACCTGGTGATTGGGTTGTCGCCATTGGTTCTCCGGTGGGACTAGATCATACTGTCACAACCGGTGTGGTTAGTTCGGCCAGGCGATCGCTTGAAGAGGTCAACAACAACAGGGTGGAGTTGATTCAACATGATGCTCTTCTTTATATTGGCAGTTCCGGTGGTCCGCTCTTAAATATCAAGGGTGAAGTTATTGGCATTAATGCTGCGGTGCGTGGGGGTACGCCCGGAATAAGTTTTTCGGTGCCGGCTGATGTAGCAGCCGAAGTCTCAAAGGAATTGATGACCAGTGGCAGAATCGCCCGCCCCTATATGGGCATGGTGATGGAAGATGTTGATCCGAATATGACAAGATCTTTGACATTGCCATCATCTTCGGTGGCGGTACGTGTCACTCGTGTCGAAGCCAAGGGTCCGGCTGAAGCGGCTGGTATCAAGGCTGGTGACATTGTTTTGAAGGTTAAAGGTGTGATGGTGCGCCGCTCTCAGGAAGTGCGCACCCTGACTCGGGACGATAAGCCCGGTGTGGTCTTAGATTTGGTATTGAAGCGCGATGGGCAGGAGATACCAGTGAAGCTACAGCTAGGCGATTTTGCCAAATACCGGCCCCACGGCTAACTCTATATAGACAAGCCTATATAGATTAGTCTTTTAGAAAAACACTGCAGTCAAATACTATTTGGAAAAAGACACTATGGATAATGCTTTTCAGAGCCCAGAGCAATTGGCTGCCTGTCAGTGCGATTGCCGTCAATTGTCGGCATTGTCGGACCAAGAAAAAGAGTCATATTTGACTCTTCTGCCTGGCTTTGTCATTTCATCTCAGGGCTATCTTGAGCGCAGCATCAAGACTGATGACTTTCTGTCTTCTTTTGCTTTGGCGCAGAAGATTGTTCCTATTGCTGAGGAATTAGGTCATCATCCCGACCTGACAATAAAGTATGGATCGCTTGAGATAGTGATATTCACTCATTCGATCAAAGCCTTGAGTCTGGCCGACTTTGTACTTGCCGCCAGGTTGGCAGTAATTTTGAGTCTTTGATCAATTTTGAGTCTTTGCTCAGTGCGGACGCATGTATAAATAGTAGCCGACACAGGCCATGATTACGATCAAGATGACACCTACCATCCAGGCTGGCGTGGAGGGCATATTGTACATCTCCGCCTTGCTGGGCGAAGGGCGTAGATGATTTTCGCTTTTCGGTCTTGGTGTGGGCAAGGGAGGGGGCGGACCATCCGGCCGAGGCGGGCGTTCAACCATCTCCATTTCTTTGGTCACAGCCTTGGGCGTGGGAATTGCGTCAAGGTCACCCCACTTGCTGCCTCCGGTGCTCTCTGCGCCTGTGAGTGCAGGCTCGGGAGCAGCAGCCTGCACTGGAGCTGGAGCGGGTGCGGGTGCTGGAGCGGGTGCAGGAGCTGGTGCCGGTGCCGGTGCTGAAGCTGCTCCAGGCGTTGGTATAGAATCAAGATTGCCCCATTTGCTGCCACTTTCAACCTGCGCTTTGGGAGCTTCGCTGAGCGCATTAGTGGGAGCGGCGGTAGCCCCTGGCGTAGGTATCGCGTCTAAGTTACCCCATTTGCCGCCACTGCTGTCGGTCTGTTGACTTGCCGCCGGTGCAGCGGCATTGGCGCCCAAACCTGAGGCTGCGGGTGCTCCGGGGGTGGGAATAGAGTCGAGGTCGCCCCATTTTGAGGAGCTACTTTGGGCCTGTGGCTGAGCTTGGGCTTGAATCATCTCTTTTGCCTGAGCGGCGCCGACTTCTAAGTCGGGTCTAGGCATCTGTTGAATATTGATTTCGCCTGTGGCTTCTTGGGCTTTGGCTGCCATGGGCATCGGCGCTGGGGCCTGTGCCGGTGCCGGCTGGGCGGCCGGTCTGGCTGCAGAGCCGGGGGTTGGTATGGAGTCGAGATCGCCCCATTTAGATGAAGCTGCTTGGCTCGCTGCCGGAGTCTGAACTTGAGCTGGAGCTGGAGCTTGAGCCTGAGCCTGAACTTGACCTGGAGCCGGAGCCTGACCGGAGAGCCTGGCTACGACATTTGCTAACTGCTGTTGTACAGTTTCAGGGCGAATCAGATCGAGTGCCCCTAGGTTTAGAACTGCTCGAATCAATTCAGGACTGGGGCTATCGGCTGAGGCTATCATATTGGCTTGAGGGAAGAGATTCCTCACCTCTGAGATTAGCTCCAACCCCTTGTCTGGCTCATCCTCGAGATCGATCCAGATAAGCTTGCCGCCGACCTTAAAGGCCTGATCGACAGATCTTGCGCCATTGGTGAGTCCAACGGTGGCCAAGTATTTCATACCGGCCTGGGACTTAATTGATTTTTCCAGTAAGTCCTGTCTGGATTCTCCGCCATCACAAACCAGTAAGGTCGGTATGCTCACGGTTTACAAGCCCCTCTATTGCTTAAGACCAATTTCGATAGTTTACACCTAAGCTTGCTGAATGTTGTCATCAAGGGTGAAGCCAAGCAATCTGCCATTGGTTTCCAACATACGTTTGCGCATTTCCTCAACCGGCATATTGCCTAGTTCAAGGTCTTTATACATAGCTAAAAGTTGCATGGAAGACATTAGACAGAGACTTTTCTTACCGGCAAATTCTTGCAAAGCCGGGGTGAAGTCTGGTTCAGTCCTCTCTCTTGGCGATTTCGAGAACCAGGTTTGGCCAATCAAGATGCCTTTGGGCTCGATTTCATATTCGTCCCAAAATGCAATTACTGATTCGGCAAGTTGGGCTATATCGGAGCGGCTAGCAACCTGAGGACTTCTTACTATTCTGGCGATTGCGTCTATCTGGTCGCCCCGCGAGAGCCAGAATTCGCCAGGATTGCTGCGCGATGGGGAGACTGTCCAACCCAATCGAGAGAGCACTTCCTGCGAGGCGCTCATCAGGGCATTTTGTTCACCGGTAAGAAGAACATGCTTGAGACCTTCGATTGCTCTAATTCGAGCATCTAGAGCTGAGATTCTCAGCTGCATCTGTCTTAACTGCTCCATCATTTGACCATGTTCGCCCTTGAGAGAATCGGCGTATGGGAAGGAGAATTCCTGGGTCCAGGATGGGGCGAGAGTAGGAGTTAGTTCTTCCATTTTGATCATTATTTCCTTGACGTATTGGGGCGCTTCTAGTTCATTGCGAGAAAGAGGTTGGTCGAGAGTTTGATTTGTCAATGTCTGGTCTGGTATCGAAGCTGGTACTGCTTGCATGACCGCCGGGGCAGGGTTAACCATGGCCATGCTTGGAGCTTCCGGCAAGATCATGCTTGGGTTTGGCAGCGGAGCTGCTGGTGGCGCCGGTGGAGCATAAGTGGGTATGGAAACTTCGGCTTGCGGGGCCGCAGGCGGTGTCATCGGCGGTGTAGCAATTTGTTGAATCTGCGGAGTCATTTCAGCGCCTCTTAGATATGGAGCCGGAGGGGCAAAGGGCGAGACCGGTTCTTGGTTTGTTGGAACAGTAGGGGCAGGCATGACTTCACTTACTGCTTCTGGTGCTCTTTGTTCTGCTATTGGAGCTGCCAAAAGATCTGGTTGTCCCATCAGCTCTGCCTGATAGGCCGGTCTGAGAATTTCTTTGGCTACATCTAGAACCGGCAGAGACTCCTGTGTGGAAGTTTCGTCGAACTTAGCCTGTGGTTTCACACCTTCATTTAGGGCGGCCATCCAGGCAGGTTGAATTTGTGCAGGCGTCGGTGCCGGGGGCGGCGCTGGCGTCGGCGTCGGAGTTGACATAGACGCAGACATAGGCGCTGCCTCAGCTCTGCCAAAATCTAATCGCGGCTCTTCGCTTGGATTATTTATGGCACCGACTATCGAGCGCAAGGAACCTTTCACTTCATTAGGTTTAGCAAGAGCGGTGACGGCAAAGGCGTCGATAATTTTGCTTTCGTCATCTGACGGAAGGCTGTCTTGCGCTGCAGCTGCCGGTTGGCTTACTGCCGGCATGGGCATCTGATCTTGACCTGCGGGTGCTGTCTCCGAATCTTCTTTGAGAAATTCAAAAGTATTTCTGAATTCGTCCATGCTCATCGAACCCAGAGGCTTGTCCGGTCTAGCCGGTTTCTCTTCTTCATGCCTAGGAGCGCTTGGGGTCGAGGGCAGTACTTCGACCGGTTCTCTAGCAACTGCAGCCTGCGGCGGCGCATCATGGAGCATGTCTTTGATCATGCCGTTTAAGAGCTGATTTTGTTCAGCCGAACTCAATACCGGTTCGGCGATGACATCGGTGATTTCTACAGTTTCCACCGGTGGCGGTGGCGCTTCCTGTTGTTTGATTATCTCTTGAATGCGTGATACCGGCGTCTGTGGCGCAGCTTTGCCAGGCTCTCTCGTCGCCGATTCTATTTCGTTGGCTTGTTGAACCAATTGGCGGGCTGTTTCGGCAAACTCATTAAGATCCATATCCAGGGTTGCTTTTTTCAACTCTACTCCGGCAATCTCGGTACTTTCGCCAGCCGGTGATACTTTGAGTTCAACTACTTCAGGCTGCACAACTACTTCAGGCTGTACAACTACTTCGGGCTGCACATCAATAAGTTCTGGTACGATTTGCACTGCTTCCAAATCTTGGGTGGCGAATTGATCTTCGGAATCTATCTTTTGTGACAATTCCATCGAGGCTTGAATGATTTGTTCTAGGTCTAGCTCAGGCTCTTTAGCCGGTTCAAGAGCGGTTTCAAGAGTAGGCTCAGGCGTAAGTTCAGTTGTAAGTTCAGGTGTAAGTTCAGGTTTTGATTCAGGTGCCGGCTCTGCCGTGCTCTCCGGTGCTGTCTCAATCTTAGTCTGTGGCTGAGCTTCAAATTGTGGCTGAGCTTCTAAATATGGTTCGGGTTCGGATAACTGAGCATTATTGACAGCCGTCTCTAAACTTAACTGGGCATGAGGCGCTTCCTGCAGCACTACTTCTTCAAGAACCGGGCTGCTTTCGAGTTGAGGTTCTACTTGAGACTCTGCTTGAGTCTCTGTGTAAGGCTCTGCTTGGCTTTCTATTTTGCTTTCTAATGCTGGTTCTATCTTGTTAATTTGGCTCAGAATATCTTCCAGAGAACCTGCAAAATCATTTGTTAGTCCCTTTGGTTCAGTCTCTTCAGTTGTTTCAGGAGCCTGCACTTGAGCCTGTGCTTGAGCTTCTTGCATCGATTGCTCTATACGCTCAGCTTCCATCGATACAGATTTGAGGATGTCTTCTGCGGTAACTTTTACAGGAGCCGGTGGGGCCGAAGCGGGGGCTTTCGCCTCTAGTTCGTCATCATCATCGAAACCATCGTCATCGAAGAGCGATTTCAAGGCTCCTCTGGGGGGTTGTTTGGCATCAGGCTTGCTTATATTGCCGGATACTGCGGATACTGCGGAGGGTACGGGTTCTGTCAATGCTTCGGGACCTCTTGCCGTGGAATTTTCAGTGGCTGATGTCGGGCTTGAGCTTGATGCCGAGGCAATTAGCTCGTTTAGAGAAACTTCGTTTGCAATAGCTTCTAGTGTGCTGATATTTTCCTGCTGTGGCTCAGCTTCTTCGTTGCTGAGGCTCTTTAAGGTGTCTTCCGCACTAGCGACTAGGCTGGAGAGGTCCAGTGAAAAACTGTTGTCGGCGCTGGCTTGAGCCATGTCTGCCGGCTTACTGAAATCAGTAGGTAGACTGAACTTGTCGCCGCCGCTGGCTGCGTACCATTTTTCCACGCCGTTCATCAAAGCCCGGTCAAAGTCTGGAGAATAAGGAGAAGGCAGGAAGATTACTTTGCCTCCCTTATCGCCTGCCCAGAACTGAGCGGCAATACATTTTTTCGGTCCGGCAGTAGCAAGCACTGAGTAGTTACTGGAGAGGAAGTCGGTTCTGATAATTGTGTTCCATTCCAGCCCTGGCAAATGCAGAAATTCAGACATTTCCGACTCTTCACCTTCATCGGTGGGCTCGATGATTCTGCCGTGGCTGACGGCGCTCATCTGGCGCGGACCACCATCGGGTGATTTTTGGGTGGGTGCGTAGACAGAAAGCCAGTCGTAGTTATCTATAGATATTGAGGGACCGGCCAGGATGAAAGGACGACAGAGGAAATAGATAAGCAGTCCGCCTTCGGCAAGAAATGGAATGAGTTCCTCGAGACGGGCGTCGCATTCGTTGACCAGCTCTTGGATGAGGGCATCATCTGGGACATTCAGTTGATTGATGCCTTCCTGCAAGAAGGAGTTGATTCGTCTGGTGGCCTCCGGACCTTTGTCGAAAAGATGAAGGAGGCTAACCGGATTGGCGATGATTACCTTGTATTGTTCAAGTGATTTTGCCTGGCCTAGATTAAGGAAGGATTCTTCGCCATAGCCGGGGCAGTTTAATCTGAGCACCCGGTTGCTATCGATAGACATCTGGCTTTTCCTTTCAGAAGCTTGCCCTGTCCGTCTTTCTTTCAGACCGACTGTTGCCGAACCTGTAAGGGGGATCTGTCAGGGGGGATTTCCCAAACTTTTATACCCAGTATTCAAAAGGCAAACGCTCATGGCAATTGCCAAATTTACCTGTATTGATGTCAAGGCACAGGCGGAAGCTGAAATGTCCCAAAAAAACGGACCCATCTTAAGATAGGTCCGTTTACTTATTTATCCGACTGATTTATTGCAATAAATCGCGAAATTTATTCGAGTTCTTTGTCGAGGCTGAATGCGGCCAGAGAGAAAGGCTTTTCTACCGAATTGGCGAAGGCATTTCTGCCGCCGTAGTAGAGACCTTCACCGGTGCCGACCAAAAGACCGAAGGGAAGACCGAAAACAGAACCGAATACTTTCGGCGGAATGTGGTCTTTGCCGCCCAGTTTATCGGCGAAGTTGCCGGTGTACTCGATAACGCGGTTGGAGCTTCTGCGAGCGATGGCAACAGGGATACCGACAACCAGTCCAGAGGCAACGCTGGCGGCTCTTACCGGGAAGAGCACGACATTGGCAGCCATATCTTTCGGCTCGTCAGCGAGGGCTTGTACGTTAGCTGTGGAAGCCAAGGCGAGCATGGCCAATCCGGCGCAGGTCAGGGCTTTCAATTTGTTGCGATTGTTCACGAGGAATCCTCCGTCCATAGAATCAGATTACTAGTAATGTAATTGCGACCATAATAACACTGGTTGAGCCCAATATAAGCGCATCAATCGGCATAGTTGCTAATATTGTATTGTTCGAGCTGCCAAGAATAACTGATGTCTATACAGTTGTTGTCTATCTGACTGTCTATCTGGAAACTAAGTAATGAAAAGTCCCGACTCTGAAGTGGAAGCTAAGGCCAATAAATCTGTTTATCACCGCAAAGGCTTCGGTCTTAAGGACGAGGTGGATGGCGAATTAAAAAGTGTCTATGAATCTCCTTTGGTGGAGAACCTCAAGAAGTCAGGCAATGTCATCTCTCAAAACGGAATCACAGTCAGGCTTGCCGAGGCTTTTGGTTTTTGCTGGGGGGTCGACCGAGCTGTTTCCTTGGCTTATGAAACTCGTAAACATTTCCCCGAGCGGCGCATCTGGATCACAAATGAAATTATTCATAATCCGGTAGTCAATTCCAATCTTAAAGAGATGGGAATTCGCTTTCTCGGCACCAAAGAGGATGGCAGTAAAGACTTTTCTTCCATTGGTGAAGGTGATGTGGTTATCTTGCCTGCTTTCGGCGCTTCAGTCGAAGAGATGAAAATTATAGAAGGTAGGAATTGCGAGATTGTCGATACCACTTGCCCATGGGTGTCAAGAGTTTGGAATCGTGTGGTCAATTACGGCAATGGCATTTTGAACAAAGAAAGCAAAATGAAGTTTCGCTATACGTCTATCATTCACGGAAAACCAGATCATGAAGAGACAATAGCTACCGCCTCCCGTGCTTCCTGTTATTTGATTGTGCGCAACTTGGCAGAAGCTGAGTATGTGTCAGACTATATTATTAATGGCGGTGAAGCTGCTGCTTTTCTCAAAAAGTTCAGCCAGGCTCATTCTCTGGGCTTCGACCCAGACAAAGATCTAGATGCCATCGGCGTGGCCAATCAAACAACGATGCTCAAGGGCGAGACCGAGCAGATAGGCAAGTTGTTTGAGCGAACCATGTTGCAAAAGTTTGGTCCGCAAGAGCTTGATAAGCACTTTCTCAGCCCTGGCGATACTATCTGTGATGCTACACAAGAAAGACAAGATGCCATGCTGCAACTGGTCGATGAGAGTCTCGATTTGATGCTTGTCATCGGCGGCTTCAATTCTTCCAATACCGGGCATTTGCAAGAAATAGCCGAAAATAAAGGGCTGCCCTCTTATCACATAGACGGTCCCGATTGTATTGGACCGGGTAATCGCATACGTTTCAAGCCTTTGCACGCTTCTGGTTGTGATGAGGCGCTAGATTTTCTGCCGCCCGGAGCGGTCACTGTTGGTATTACCGCTGGTGCATCGACTCCAGATCAAGTTGTCGGTGCGGTACTCGAAAAGCTCTTCAGTATTCGAAGCCAAAACGCTTCCTGATTATTGCCGAAGCTATAGACATGCCATGCCCAACTGAAATAGCCATGCGGGCTAGTTCACCAGATACGATGTCACCACCGGCATAAAAGTTTTCAATTCGCTTGCCCTTTTGCCTCAGACAAAAATCCGGCTCCACCATGACATGTCCATCAGGGCTTATATCTACCAAGCCCTGCAAAATCTCAGTATTAGGCTTGTATCCTACTTTGGCAAAGATTCTGTCGGCATGCAAATGCACCTTTTCGCTCGCTCCGTCCTTGTTGCTGAAAGTGACAAGCAGTTGCCCTGCGGCGCTCATTTTTACACTTTCAGGCACCAGCCCTTTCAGTATTTCCACATTGGCGCGCTTGCTAATTCTTTCCACCAGGTCGGGTCTGGCCTTCAACTTCTCACTGCGGGCTACTATATAAACTTTGCTGCAAAGGTCGGCTATATCGAGGGTATGAAGGAAGGCACTGTCTCCGCCGCCTATGACTACGGCGGTCTGCTCACTGTTTTCTTTGTTTTCAAGACCGCCGTGGTAATGGAGATATTCAGCCCCATGCTCTAGTTCAAGGCGGTTTTCTCTGTAGCCTGTGGCGACAACCAGAGTCTGGCAAGACACAAGAGTGCTGGCTGTTTGCAACTCAAAGCGGTTCTCATTTTCCTGCCTTAGGGAGATCTTTTTTACTTTTACGCCTCTGCGGTATTCGAGGGTTATTTCATCGCGCTTGGCATCTTGGGCGGCCAAGTTAAGTGCTTCCAAAAGTCGGAAAGAGGCTTCCTTACCATCCCGATAATGGCTGCCGGCAAAATTGATGATTTTGGATGGAATTTCGCTCAGTTGGCCGCCGGCATATTCTCTATCGTCAAGCAAGATTACGGGAATGCGAGCCTCGAGTAAACCAAGGGCGCAACTGACACCAGTTAAGCCGGCGCCTATTATTACCACCGGGTCAGGGCTTGCAGGACGATTCATGATTTAGCTCCTTTCACGACTAGCCGAGCTAAGTTTGATAAAGTTTAGATCTTATTGGTGGCTCTGGAATTGCTTGTGAACAAAAATAGCAAGACTGTTAAACGGCTTGATGACAGCCTTTTCATAAGGGCGTTGCGAGGGAAGTCTGTCGAGCGCACCCCTGTCTGGTTGATGAGACAGGCCGGGCGCTATCAAGCTTCCTATCGTGCCATACGCGAGAAAGTCGATTTTCTCACCCTCTGCCATAGCAGTGAGCTTGCGGCGCAAGTGACCGTCGAGGCGGTCGATTCACTGCAAGTTGATGCCGGAATAATTTTTGCCGATATTTTGTTGCCTTTAGAGCGCATTGGTCGCTTGAGTTTTGCTCGCGGCGATGGACCGCAGTTGGCCAAGCCTGTTGTTTGCAGTCAAGATGTCGACAGCCTGCCGACAATTGATGTGGAAGGTGAACTCTCTTATGTTTTCCAGTCGGTAAGCCTGTTTTGTAAAGAGAGACCACAGGTGCCTCTAATTGGTTTTGCCGGAGCACCCTTCACTCTAGCTTCCTATTTGATAGAAGGTGGTTCATCGCGTAATTTTGAGAAGACCAAAGCCTTTATGTTCAAGGAAAGTGCCGCCTTTGCCAAATTGATGTCTTATCTCACCGATGTGACCATCGCTTATTTGAAAGGTCAGGCTGAAGCCGGCGCCCATGCCCTAATGCTTTTTGACAGCTGGGTCGGGGCTCTTAGTCGACAAGACTTTCAGCGCTTTGTTTTGCCGCATTCAAAAAAGATTTTTGCTGCCTTAGAAGAACAACCGACAATTTATTTTGGCACCGCTTGTGGTGGTATGTTAGATCTTTTCGCTGAAAGCGGTGCGGCCTGTATTGGTGTCGATTGGCGCAGCGATTTAAGCAATGCTCATCGCATGATTGGTCAAGATAAAGCTTATATGGGTAATCTTGACCCTTGCGTTTTGTTTGCCGATAAAGACGAAATAGCCCGTCAGGCTGCTTATATTCTCGACCAGGCAAAGGCAGCCGGGGGCAGCCATATCTTCAATCTTGGGCATGGCATTTTGCAACATACCCAAGAAGAAAATGTGAGATTCTTGGTTGAGACCGTTAAAGAATATAGTGCCGACCGCAAGACTTAAGACGTAAGATTTATTGATCAAGACTAGCTGAACGGAGTCGTACTCATGGCTGATAAAGCTGCCGCAGAAAGAATTGTCATTATTGGTGGTGGCATAACCGGACTAACTGCTGCTTATCGCCTGCGTCAAAAGAGTGATTGTCCTCTTACCTTAATCGAGTCTAGAGATAGAATCGGCGGGGTTATAGAATCGCGCGCTCTTAAGATAAATAATCACGATTATATGATTGAAAGTGGCGCTGATTCTTTCATCACAAACAAACCCTATGCTTTAAATCTTGCCTCTGATTTAGGTATTCAATCTGAAATAGTGAGAGTGAACAGTGATGGCGGCGGCGCTCTTGTGCTCAAGGACGGAGTCTTGCACCGTGTGCCGGATGGTTTTGTCATGCTGGCGCCCTCTAAGTTTTTGCCTTTTGCCTGCAGCCCGGTCATTAGTCTGAAAGGTAAGATGCGGGCTTTGCTGGAGCCATTTTTGCCGGCACGGCGCTCATCGGAAGAAGAGAGTTTGGCTAGTTTTGTGAGAAGGCGATTTGGCCGCGAAGTCTTAGAAGGACTTGCCCAACCCATGGTGGCCGGCGTCTATGTCGGCGATGCCGAAAAATTAAGTGCCGATGAGGTGGCCGGGCGCTTTGTCGATATGGAGCGCACTAGCGGCAGTGTCATTGCCGGGTTGCTTAAAGTGCAAGAAAAATCTTCCGGGGCAAGGTATGGTCTTTTTGCCAGCTTTAAGGGCGGTCTAGGCAACCTTTGTCAGACCCTGCTCGAAAAGACTGCTGCACTCGATTTGCTTCTTTCCAGCCCGGTTACTAAAGTCGAGGGCAAGCCGGGCCGATTTATCATTCGCCTTGCTTCCGGTCAGGAAATTGTAGCCGGTCAAGTGATCTTGGCTATTCCGGCTAGACAAGCTGCCGCTCTGCTCGACACTTCTTTGCCTAAGCTGGCTCTGGCACTTGCCGAAGTCGAATCGGCTTCTTCTGCGGTAGTCAATTTTGTATTTGCCAGACAAGATCTAAAGCAATTGGAGTCAAGGGTGGGGCGCACCTTTGGTGCGGTAATTCCAGCCCGAGAAAGAGCTGAGCATAATTTGGACATTATGGCCTTTAGTTTTGCCAGCAATAAGTATCCCCACCGCGCCCCGCAGGACCATGTGGTGGTGAGGGCTTTTCTTGGCGGTGTGGGGCAGTCGCACTATCTAGACAAGAGCGATGACGAGCTGGTGCAACTGGCTTTGAAAGACCTCAGAAAGATTTTGCCCTTACCTGAAAGTAGTGGCTATATCTATAAAAGCGTGCACCGCTGGCCGGTTTCTATGCCTCAATATAATCTCGGTCACCGTTTGCGTATCGATAAGATAGAAAAACTGGCAGAAGAGGCTGGGCTTTATTTGGCTGGTGCTTCTTATGCCGGTGTGGGCATTCCTGACTGTATCAAAAGCGCTGAGGCATGCGTCAAAAAACTAATTGACTCAAATGCTAAATAAACTAATGATCAGTCACTGGCGAGCGTGTATAAATAAGTGATGGTCAACTCCAAAGCTCAGAAGCTGAAAATAGAAAAGACTCAGTCGCAAGACACCAAGCAGGGTCTGGAAAAAACGCTTGAAACAAATGTCGAGCGCACCGGCGAGCGGGCAAAAGGCTCCTGGGTTAAGGTCAAAGGTGGACCGATAGTGGCCTGTGTGGATATGGGCACTAATTCCTTCCACATGATTGTTTGTCAGGCTTCACCAGACCGTGAAGGCTTTGAAGTTCTGGCCAAGATAAAAGAAGCAGTACCGTTCTTTAGACGTTCTCTGACAGCTCACTATATAGACGAACAAGCCCTGCGTTCAGCCTTGCGCATATTGCGCGATATGCTCAAGCATGCAAGGGAGCATGGGGCGAGCTATACCATGGCCGTTGCCACTTCGGCAGTAAGAGAATCTAAAAATGGAGAGGAATGTCTCAGGCGCATCCGTTCTGAGTTGAAGATGGATGCCCGGATGATTTCAGGCAAGGAAGAAGCCCGTCTGATTTATCTTGGCTTCCTTTATTTCCTCAGGCAGTCTATGAGAGATCTGCATGGACGCTTTTGCATTGTCGATATCGGCGGTGGTAGCACCGAGCTGATTGTCGGCGATCGAGAGGCGATTTATTTTGCTGAATCGTACAAACTAGGAGCGGCTAGATTGACCGGCCGTTTCTTTCGCAAGGGCGAGGTGACTAGAGATGCCATCGCCGCCTTGCATAATGAAGTGCGCGGTGTTTTGAGACCGGCCGCCAGCAGTATTGCCGCGACCGGCGGCTTTGAGACCTTGGTGGGCACCTCGGGCACTATTCAAGCCCTGGCTAAACTGGACCGTGTCGCCAGTGGCAATCCTCATGCAGAGCTGGCCGGATGGACTATTCCACTTACCCGCCTCGAGAAGCTGGTCAATTATCTACAAGATGCCACCTTGCGCGGTGAGAAGCCAAAAGGTGTCAGTTCAGACCGCAACGAAACCATTTTGGCCGGTTCTATAGTCTTGCTTGAAACTATGAAGGCGCTTGGTGCCGGAGAACTTAAGGTGTCAACCCATGCCCTGCGCGAGGGCGTAGTGGTAGATCGTTTCTTGCAGACCGGTTGGTTGGATGCCGGCTTATCTATGCATCGAGATCCCCGCTCTATGAGTGTTCTCAATCTGCTCGAGAAGTATCAAGGTGGTTTCGAGCATGCTCAGCAGGTGGCATTTCTCAGTCAGCAACTCTTTACTCAAACAAGAGGCATACTGCACAATCATCCTGAAGAAGTCGGGCACTTATTGTGGTCTGCCGCCATGTTGCATGATATCGGCATGTTTGTCGGACGCAATGGGCATCATAAGCATTCCTATTACTTAATCAAGAATGGCGGCTTGCTTGGGCACTCTGAAGAAGAGGTCTCGATGATAGCGAGCATAGCCCGTTATCATCGCGGTTCAGAGCCGAAAGTAACCCATGAAGCCTGGTATAGTCTTGACTTGGAAGGGCGTAAAATCGTCCACGATTTAGCGGCCTTTTTGCGCATCGCAGAAGCGCTAGACCGTTCTCACCGGCAGGTGGTGCGTGATTTGAAAGTAATGGTCAATGCCGGCCTAAGGGATAGCCGCACAATAAACTTGCTTTTGCTTTTGCATGAAGGCGAAACTGCTCAGTCTGAGATCTGGGCGCTGGGCGAAAAACAGTTGTTCTTTGAGAACCACTATCAAGTGGAACTGTCTGTGCTGGTGCAGGCAGACTCGCTTACCTGATTTAGAGTTTGAGGGAGAAAAATGGTCGTAAATATGATTATCAAAAGACTGAGCTTACTTTCTGCTTGTGCAAGTTTGTGCGTTGCTGCGGCTCAAGCGCAGCCCGCCAATATGGTGCCTATGGGTAATACCAATCTGCCCACCGGTCAATACATGATGACCAATATGAATACCGGTCAGTCTTATTATGTTTTTGTTTCAGGTACCGGTCAACTTATGGTGCAAGATCCTCGCGCCCTCAATATCTCTGTTCAGGCTCTTAATCAGGCTCCGGCTACTCCGGTCACTCCGGCTGCCGGTGCGCCGGCCAACCCGCAAAATGCAACGGGTGGTAGAGGCTTCGGCAGCATACTCAAGCAAGGGCTCGATACTTTCTTGCAAACCCAGACCCAGCCTGCACCCAGCCAATAATTATTGAGTCGGGCTGGTTTTTCCTGCCACTAGCGACTTATCAGAGCTGTGGATGTACTTGCGCAGATTCAAGTTGGAATCGCTTGAAAGTCTGGTTCCTGATTTGATTTGACTTTGATTGCTGAGACCCGAAACGATTGCGGCAGCTGATGGTCCGGCACTGAGGCGATTGGCTCTATCTCTTGCCGCTTGCTTAATGCGTTCGGCCTCTTCCTGGGCCGGTTGCATAATCGAATTGTAAGCGCGGGTCGATATGCCCACACCTGCATCCCCAGTAATTTCGCCTTTATCGTTGTAGGCATAAAGTCTTGAATTTGAGGTTTTGTGCAATTCATCAGCCTTCTGCTCAGCTTGGCTGATCAGCTGTTTGGCTTGTTTATCGGCTTCCTCGAGTATGCGTTTCTTCTCTGCTTCCACACTGGCGCGGCGCTGCGAGTCTAGTTCATCGGCTTTACGACTCATTTCTTCGTATAGCGAAGGTCGTCCTGAAACCATGGTGTTTTGCACTTCCGGGCTTATCTTCTTATTTTCAGGCAGATATGCCAGCTGAGCCAATGCTTGTTTGCAGGCGGTGGCGATATTGGCCGGCGGATTGAGGTTTAGGGCCAGTTGATATTGTCTGCGTGCCAGACCATATTCGCCTAACTTAACCAGGGTGTTGCCCAGCTGATAGTGGGCTGGGTAATAGTTTTTGTTGTGCTGAATGAAGGTGAAAAAGTGGTTGCGGGCTTCGTCCAGTTCGCCGGCTTGATAGGCTTCTACCCCCTGCTGATAGCGTTCTTGGCAGTAGGCGCTGGCTGGTCGGCAACTGATAGTGGAAATCTGTAGCATAGACAGGGCAATAGAAAGAGCAAAAACAACATGCTTGGATTTCATAGATACTCCCTAGTCTGAGCTTGTGGTCTCTAAACTGAAACTGCTGGAAAAAGATACACCCCCTTGTTGGTGATAACAAGGGGGAATTTACCATTGCTGGTTTAATCTACAAAAACTTTGCTCAAGGGCAGTCTGCCCAAAAGCTGCAGCTATTGGGGCGCTAATGGGTGTTTCTTGTTTTGGGCCAGCTTAGCGTGCCTGGTTTCGGCCATTTCTTTTACGTGTTTTAATCTTGTCGCCAATTTTTTTGCGGTTATGGCGTTGACCATGCCTCTTGGAACCGGTATGCCCATATCGAGGTTAGTGGATAAATCCAGTCTGGTCTTACCATCTTCGATGGCGGTCAGCACCCAAGAGCCTTCCATTGCTTTGAAGCGGTCCGACTTGATTAGTTTATAGTCGATACGCTCGTTGGGCACTTCGCGGTTGTACATCTGGCAGACTGCAGTGCCAATAACTGGAATAAACGTGAATTTCTGCTCCAGCTTGCATTCGTTTTCGCCCTGCTCGAGTATTTTGCTGTAAGCCAGATCTGGGTCGCTGTTGCGTTCGTCATGCACGGCTTGCCAGACAACTTCGGGCGGCGCTTTGATCACCACCGAGCCGGAAGCCCACTGGGAGTTATCCCTGGCCTCTACCTTATTTAGCTCTCGATTTAGCTCTCGGTCAAGTTCGTTATTTTTGTCTAGAGCAGTAGCGCTGACGCCTGCTGTCTTGCCTGAGTTTTTGGCCTTTGAATCGCGGGCTAAGGTCGGCGCCGAGGTTGCAGCTAGTAGCAGGGAAGATATAACAAGGATATTTAGAGTTTTTTTCATCGGGCACCGGCTTATGTGTTGTAAAGATTCTAGCCTAAGCCTCTCATTTAGACTAGACACCAATTGGTATGAAACTTGGCACCAATCTTCTCCACTTCAGCTTGGCTGCATATTCCTTGTAATTTTCACCAAAGGTCTTGATCAAGAGTTCCTCTTCGTATTTGGCGCGGTTGAGCCAGAGCGGAGCTACGACAAATACTGCCAGACCTAAGCTCAAAGGCGAGAGGGCGGCGATTGATGCACCGGTGAGTGATTGGATTATGCCTGAATAGGCGGGATGCATAACAAATTTCAAGAGACCAGTATCTTTGACTTTCTGCCCGTCTAAAAGTTCCGCATCGGTGGAAAAAGCTTCACCCAAAGAATACCAGCCACCGATCATAAAGACGAAACCGGAGAGCATGACCAGTACGCCAAGCCAAGAAACGATGCTGAGCGCACCGGGGTCGGCTTGGGTGAGAGTGAAGAGTGGAGTGGCAAGCGGAGGGCTGATGTGATTGTTGTAAGTAAAGAAACTAATAAATACAAGCACGATATTAAAGACTGATACTAACTGTGGTGCACGCTGAATGAGGAAGTTTGATTCGTAAAATACACCTTTGCCTCGGCGCGAAAAACCTTTAGCCAGAACCGGCGTAGAAAGAACCACTCCTACTGCGGCCAGGGCTACTACCGCCCAGGTGGGTGGATTGAAAAAATGTGCATCCATTACTGTACTTTTTCTCCCTTTATGGTGAAAACTTGATCTGATAAACCTACGTTGCCCTTGAAGCTTTTCCATCTAGAATGGCTGACCAGCTTTCCTTTTTCAAAATCCCACCATTCAAGGGGCAACTTAGTGCGCGGATGCACTGTTACTCGCTTAAAGATGTCGCTCTGGTCTTTGTCATGGTAGACCTCGAGAATATGCACTTTCTCAGTCAGCTCGTCTTCACCGTAATCTACGGGTTCGGCTGTTACTCTGAGAGACTTGCCCTGTCTAACATAAGTTCGCAGGGCTTGGGCCAGTGAAGTCAGGTCTGATTCCACCATCGGATGCCCATTGGCCGATCGCAGAAGACCGGAATCGGGAGAAAGCTCAACTACGATAAAGCCAAGACCTCCACCGGCTTTGGCTTTGATTTTGCCTTCCTTACCCCGGACTGCAATAGAACCTTTTCTAAAAGAACCGGTTTCTTCCAATCTAATTTGTTGTGGCTTTTTGAAATAGAACTTGCCTTCTTCCACTACACGACCTCTTTTGAAGGCAATCATTTGATATTCAAAGAGATAATCTTCATAAGAGTCTGCACTTTTATACATCTCTTCTACAAAGTTCTGGGCGTCTATGTAATTGTCTTTGTTTTCTCTGGACATTCCGGCTATGGCAATTCTGTTCTCTTTCTTGGGACCGGCTGCCCAAGCGGGCAAACTCACAGCGCTCAGACAATGGGCCAAGAATAGAGAAATAAGGCTGTAGTTTCTAAAAGTGCTTAGATTCATGATTGATTAGATAAGCTCTCGTCATTTTTCCAGATTGCTTTCAGGCTGTTGGTGATTTTATCCACTGCCGCTTCAGAATAATTAGAAGTGCTCAGGTCCTCGCACTGGCGAATATTAGAAAGTTCTCCATTATCTTGGGACTGAGAGGCTTCCTCTTCCACAACCAGCAAAAGACGTCTCATCCAGATGGCGTGTCTGGTGTTGGGCTTGGCATGAAGGCGCAGCCATTCTAAACCGGTGTCTACTAGTTCTTTAGGGTATTGCTGCGGTTTGCCGGCGAAATAGGCTTCGAAAGCCGGTAAGGCTATGCGGGCAAACTGGGTGGCCGCCAGTTCAGCTGTGATGATCGCTAGCACGCCTTCGCGGGGGCTGCCAGCTTGGCAAAACTGGTCCATTGCTTTGCTCAGGTCGGCGTAAGGGCTTGTGCTCTCCCTCACTGTCCTTACTACTTGCTGCAAGTCCTCGGGGCTTAGACCAGCCAGGCGGCATTGGTTTAGATAAAGGTTCTGATAGTGTCTCTCGTCGTCGGCCAGTTGCTGTAACAGCTTGAGACCAGGGGCTAGCGCTGCCACTGTTTGCGGCTCTAGAAAAGAAGCAGACAATTTGTCCTTAACAGCAGAGATATTGTCGGGCAGTCCTTTAATGAAGGGCCAGAGGTTAAGGCAGATTTCTTTGCCGGCCTTAATGTCTTTGCCTACTGATGCGATGAAATTGCCATCTTCAAGAGCTGAGGCCAGTGATTCTGAAATTCTAGTCAGCTTTTCCAGGGTGCGTCTATTGAGGCTGCCCGCCTTGTCGGTCTTCTCTACTATTTGATCGTTCTGTAGCCCTGGTTTTAACATCTGTCCAAGATTATCTGCGGGGTAAAGTCTAATACTTTACTACGTCTGGGGCTTGCTTTGCCCGACGGCGCCAGCATGTTAAACTTTTCCTCAACAGTTGCTCGGCGCCTCTACTTCGGTATTTTTCTTGAAAGACCTTGTCTCCACCCCTCTGCCTTCTATTGCCGGTATACAGCAAATAGCCCCCGACTTCGTTAAGATGCGCATGTCTGATGGGGTCGAACTGGCCACCCGCATTTGGAAGGGCAAGTTGGGTCATCCGGTGGTGCTATATCTGCATGGTATAGAAGGGCATAGCCAGTGGTTCGAGAATACAGCCAGTCACCTTAATGCCTTGGGCATCAATGTAATAGCTCCAGATAGACGCGGTGCCGGTCTCAATCCCCGCGACCGAGGCAATCTGTCAAGTTACAAGGCTTACTTAGCCGATCTAGAAGTAATTTTAAGAAAAATTGCCTTTGATTTTGTTGGGCATCCGATTATTTTGCTTGGCAATTGCTGGGGCGGCAAGGCTGCATCGGTAATTGCTCAGAAAGACTATAAGCCTGTTGGTGGTGAACTGAATCTACCGATTGCCGGCTTGGTTTTGACCTCGCCCGCTATTTTTACCAAGGTCGATTATGGTGCCGCCACCAAGTTGCAAATTGCCTATACCTCTATTTTGGGCGGTGATAATGCCGCTCACCGCAAATGGCCCATTCCCATAGAAGTGGATATGTTCACCGATAATCCTACTTTTCAAGGCTTTCTCAAGCGCGATACTTTGAGACTCACTGAAGCTACATCCAATTTCTTTGTCGAGTCTTTTAAGCTATCTAAGCTGGCTGAAAAGGCTTGTAATACTATTGAGATGCCGGTCTTGATTTTGCAATCAGGCTCAGATCGCATCGTTGATGTGGATAAATTGCAGGGTTGGTATTCTCGCATCAAGTCTCAGACAAAAGACCTACGCATATTCCCTGATGCCCAGCATTCACTCGATTTTGACGCCAACTGGATCAAAGAATACACCCATGTTCTAGCCGACTGGATACTGGCACGCCAACCTGTAGTTACCTAGCAATAGATGCAAGTCAGTGCCGTTCATGTAAGCATAGTCAAGCTGCCTTTTCGCTTTGCATTTGGGCATGCCCTTGCCAGTCGCAGCTTTTCTGAAAATGTCATCGTTCGATTGCATCTCAGAGACGAAGCCACCGGGCTGACTGCCCTAGGGCTGGGCGAATCAGTGCCAAGGCAGTATGTCACCGGTGAGCGGGCGGAAGAAGCGGCGCAGTATGTGAGAGAGGTACTGGCACCACTGGTGGTGGGGCGCTCTTTTCTTGATGCAGATTCCATTCTTGCTTTTCTGAAAGAGCTTTTTGCCGAGCAGGGCTTAGAGTCTAGGAAGCTTGGTGCTTCTTTCTGCGCCTTCGAACTAGCTCTTCTTGATGCCTTGGCACGCCTGGCAAAACTTAGCATGGCACAATTTATTTGCCGGCGGCTGGCTGCAAATTCCCTGTTTAGAGGCGAGCGACAAGATGCTTTCTTTCGTTATGGCGGAGTGGTGCCCTTTGGCAAGAAGCAGACTTTAGCGGCTTTGCTAGCCTTTTATAAACTTTATGGTTTTAGAACAGTAAAACTAAAGGTCGGTAAAAGCGACGAAGATGACCTAGCTAAAGTAAAGTTGGCCCGGGAAGTCTTGGGTTTTCAAACCACTTTGAGGTTGGATGCTAACTGTGCCTGGAGTTTGCCCCAGGCCGAGAAGATGATGGAAGTCTTGAGGCCCTATAACCCGGCTTCGATTGAACAGCCATTGCCTGCCGATGCCTTAACCGAACTGGCCATTTTGCAGAGTCGCATCAAAGAAACAATTATTGTCGATGAGTCGCTCACCACTCTAGAGTCGGCTTATCGACTGATTGAAACAAAAGCTTGCCGAGGCTTTAACATTAGAATTTCTAAAGTCGGCGGCATAATTGCGGCTGTGCGCCTTACCGAACTGGCGCTGGCTAATCAGATGGAAGCCCATCTGGGTGCCCAGGTTGGCGAGTCGGGCATCTTAGCTTCAGCCCAGAAACACTTGGCTCTTTCTGCTTGCCCAGAGACTTTTGCCAATGTGGAAGGGGCGATGAATTTATTTCTGCTCAGGCGTGATTTGACCAGAGAATGTCAGACTGTACCCTTTGGTGCAGTTGTCTCTTTGAAGCCGGAACCGCTGGATGGTCTTGGCGTAAGTTTGAAGGACAGTCGACAGTTGAGGACCGAACTTTGAATGAACTGCTTAACTTAGATATTCTTGCCGGTCAGTTCATTAGGCGCCATAGTCATATACGCCGTTTTTTCAATGGTTTGAAAGAGCCTAGGCGGGTGCAGGAAGCTTTCTTGCAGAACTTAATCAAAACAAACGCCGATACGAGCTTTGGCCGCGCCCACCACTTCGACAAGATAAATTCACTGGAAGATTTTAGACGGCGGGTGCCCGCTTGCGGTTATGACTATTTCGAGCCCTATATAGAGTCTTTGTGTAAGGGTGGCAAGCGGCAGTTGACCGTCGACGAGCCCTTTATGTTTGCCACTACCAGTGGTACTACGGCCAAACCCAAGTTTGTGCCCATAAATAAGAGCCATGTGCGTGATTATACCCATGCCTTTCAGGTACATAATTACCATCTGATCAAAGATCATCCCCGCGGAGCCTTCGGCAAGTTTTTGATCATCACCTCAAACGACGAAGAAGGCAGAACTGAATGCGGCTTGCCCTATGGTGCTGTCTCAGGCATGCTCAATCGCAATCAGAGCCCGGTGATTAGAAGACATTTCGCCTTACCCTTTGAACTTTGTCAGATCAAAGATGTTGATGCTAAATATTATCTGCTTTTGCGAGCCGCCTTGGTGCAGAACGTCAGTGCCATGCTTGGCTGCAATCCATCTTCTTTTTTACTTCTGGCAGATCAATTGCGCCACCGGGCAGAAAGTCTTATCGATGATATAGCTCGGGGGACAATCAATCCTCGCTATACCGAAGGGGTGAGCAGTCGTATTCTCAATGCCTTCAGCCCCTATCTCAAGCCCGATGCCGGCCGTGCTGCTCAGTTGTCCTCCATCTTAGAGAAAGAAGGGCAGATTTTACCCAAACAAGCTTTTCCCAGTGTAGAGGTTTTCTCTTGCTGGAAAGGCGGCCCCATGGGCTTCTATCTCGAACAATTGCCTGAATTATACGGCGACCTGCAAATCAGAGATTTCGGCTATATGGCTTCGGAAGGGCGAGGAACAGTGCCTATTGATTCTAAGTCAGCCGCCGGTCCCTTGGCAGTGACATCTCATTTCTTTGAATTTGTCCATGAAGATGATATCGAAAGCGCCAGTCCTCGATTTCTTCTTGCCGATGAATTGAAGAAGGGCGAACGCTACTTTATCTATTTCACCACCAGCGCCGGTCTATATCGTTACAACATCAACGATCTGATGTTGGTTGAAGATTTTCTGCATGCCACTCCGGTTCTGAGCTTTGTCAGAAAAGGCGGCGGCGTCAGTTCGGTGACCGGAGAAAAAATCACCGAAGAGCAAGTTCTAGCTGCTTTGAAAGGCTCGGTGGCCAAGCTCGACCTTTCTGAAATTAAGCACTTTACCGCCGAAGTAGTACTAGACCGGCCGCCCTACTATTTGTGTTATGCCGAGGTAGACCATTCTGCTTTCGGCAACGAAGATTTTGAAAGAAAGTTCTTGCAGGAATTCGACCGCCACCTGAAAGAGAACAATCAGGAATACTGCGACAAAAGAGATAGTCGTCGCCTTGGCCCTCCGCGCTTGCAGCTTCTTAAGGCGGGCACTTATGCTCGACTGCGGCAAATGCGCGTTATGGAAGGAGCGCCGGAGGCTCAAGTCAAGATTCCTTTATTGAGTCAGGGCGGTATAGCCGATCGGATTGCTGCTTTATGACCGCATTGACTGCCAGTGACACTATTAAAGTCGGTATTACCGGCGCCACCGGTTTGGTCGGCTCAGACTTGCTTTCTTATTTATCTGACAACACTAGTAATGTAAAAGTGCGAGCCATCGCTAGGCGACCCGAAGCCATGGTCGGGCGGGAGAACATTGAGGTGGCCGGCGCCGATATTTTAGACCAAGCGGCTCTGCAAGCGGCTTTTGCCGGACTCGATATAGTTGTGCATGCGGCCGGTTTTGTCGACCCTCTGGCCGATAGGCAGAAGATTTTTGCAGTCAACCTGAAGGGCACCGAGAATGCCTATCAAGCGGCTAAAGCTTGCGGGGTGAAGCAGTTCATTCATATTAGCTCGCTATCGGTGATTACCGGGCAGCATGATCAATTTGATCTCGATGAACAAGCGCCCTTGTGTCTTTGCGGTGAAGCCTATGCCGATAGCAAGGTGGAAAGCGAGAAGTATTTACAAGGTCTTATGCATGGTGGGCTGCCCATAACCATTTTGAGACCTGGTTTCATTTATGGCGAGGGTGAAAGAGCCTGGTTGAAGCGGGTGATGCAATCTGTTTTGCAAGGACAAGCCATACTTGTGGATGGCGGTACCAGAGCGACTAATGTTGTTTATGTGCGCAATTTGAGTAGCCTTATTAAGGCTTGTCTCTTGAATGAAGCCACCTATGACCAGATTTTTAATGTAACCGACCCCGAGCTGGTCAGCAAAAAGATGCTCTTTGATACCGTGGCGGATGCCCTAGGGGTGCCTCGCATCAAGAAGAATTTGCCAAGACCGGTGGTTAAAGCGCTCTTTGAAATTTTGGGTACAATCGGCTCAATATCAGGTATCTTTAACGAGAAAAGCAAAGCACAGTTTGCTCGGTTTTCACCGGGAGCCTTTCGTTTGATTGCGGTCAATCAGGGCTTCAGTATCGAGAAAGCACGCAAAGTTCTGGGCTATCCCTTTGCCGACTGTGTTGGCTTTTCACAGGCGATGCAGGAGACAATCGGCAGAATTCAAGCGAAGTGAGGTTGTATGACTTTTCCAAGAACAGTGGTTTTGCGCAAAACCAAGAATGCGGCTTTGAGTTTTCTTAGCGACTATGCCAAGCGTCATAAACATCCTGTCAATGCTTTGTTGCACATTTTTGGCGTGCCTCTGGCTTTCTTTGGAGTTTACAAACTCTTTTCCGGAAATCTGAAAGATAAGGGTCTCGGTATTTCTTGTTTGATTCTTGGCTATTGGTTGCAGTTCATTGGTCATAGAAGTCAAGGCAATGAAGTAGGCGAAGTGCTCTTGGTGAAGAAGATCTTGAAAGCAAGCGGCTTTAAAAATCGGGCAAGCAGCTTTAATAATTTGGGCAGCAGCCGCGCCAAGCCTAGAAGAAAGCACAGGCATGAACACAGACATGAAAACTGTCCTAGTTGACGGCGCCAGCGGCTATTTAGGTCTGCATGCGGTAAATGCCTTGATTGCCAGGGGCTATGCTGTAAAGGCGCTGGTAAGACCGCAGTCGAGACCGGTGGACCGTGCCACCCTCGAAGCGCTCGGTGCCCAAGTTTGTATCGCCCAACTGAAGCTGGAAGAGTCAGATAGCAACAACGTTGCTGCTTTGAGTGCCGCTTTCGCCGGTGCCAACTATGGTTTGCATCTTATCGGCTCTATTGCTCCGCGCCGGGGTGAATCATTTGAGGGGCTGCATCCTCAGATGGCATCTGCTTTTGCCACCTATGCCGCTCAAGCCGGGCTTGAGAAAGTTGTAATGGTCACCGCCCTTGGTGCTGACAAAGATTCACAGTCGCTTTATCTTAAGAGCAAAGCTTTGGCTGAAGAGGCGACAAGGTCGATTTTGGGAGAGCGTCTTACTGTTTTGAGACCTTCTTTAATTGTCGGCCGCCAGGTGGGTACTCGCGATAGCAAGCTGGTGAAACGTTATTTAGATCTCGCCGACCAGCGTCCCTTTATACCCTTGATAGACGGCGGGCACAACCTGATCGAGCCTGTCTATGTAGGCGATCTAGCCCTGGCTATTGCTCAGTGTTTTGAGAGCGATGCACTGGCCGGGGCCACTCTTGAGCTTGGCGGGGCAGAAAAACTCTCTATGAGGAGCTTTGTGGAAAGGCTTTTGGCTGTCGTTGGCAGGAAAAAGCCTTTTTTGACTTTACCTTACAAATTGGCGGCAGTGCTTGCCACCATCAGTGAGAAAATCAGCGATGTGCCAATCTTGAGTAGCGACCAGGCCTATCTTGCCACTATAGACAATGTCACAACCTCCAACTCATTGAGCCAACTAGTGGAAGTGACGCCGCTTGGGCAAGCCTTGGCAGGTTATAGAGTATTTAGTCATAAAGGCTCGCGCTAATGCCGGTAATGGATATTTTGGTCACCGGTGCATCGGGTTTTATCGGTAAGCATCTGGTGCGAGCCCTGGCCAAGGATGGTCACAATCTAAGCCTTCTCGGTCGCAATAAACCTTCCAGCAATGGCGCATCTGTTGACAATAGCGAGTTTATCGCCTGTGATATCAGAGAGTGGCAGTCTGTCGAAAGCGCTGTCGGCGGCAGGCGCTTCGACGTCGTCTATCATCTAGCCGGCATGGTCAGCTACCGCTCAAGCGACCTTGCCGAACAGGTGCGAGTCAATGTTGAGGGCACCCGCAATATCTTGAGAGTAGCCCATGGCATGGGTGCTCGGGTAATACAGACAAGTTCAATCGCCGCCCTTGGTCTGCCCGACCAAGCAATGGTCAAAAAGGGTTGCTTCGGTGATGAGAAAATTGTCTATAACCTCGGCGGCAGAGGTCTGACTTATTGTGATACCAAGCAAGCGGCCGAGCAGGTCGCTCTTGAGTTTTTCAGACAGGGCTTGAATGTAGTCTTGCTCAATCCAGGCATCGTTTTCGGCGAGGGCGATACCCATCCGCACCATCTAGCTATTTTTCGCAGTATGAAAGCCGGTGTGCCGGCTGTCCCCCCCGGCGGTATCCCTTTTTCAGATATCGAAGATGTGGTGGCGGCTCATATCAGTGCTATTGCGAAGGGGCGAGCCGGCGAGCGCTATAACTTAGTCAGTGCCAATCTTACTTTTAGAGAAGCGGCTTGCATTTTTGCTCAAATTTACAACTGCCGCCCGCCCCTTTTCGAACTGCCGGAATGGCTGGTTCGTCTGGCCGGAGAACTTGCCGAACTGGCGGTTTTAGCAGGGGCGTCGAAAGAGAAAGTGACCCTGACTAGACAACAGGCCTTTTTGAGTTGTAAACGAATATTTTTCAAGAGCGATAAAGCTCAAGATGAATTAGGCTTCGTTGCCACCCCGTTCAGAGAGACAGTGGAGAGAACGGCACCCTATTATCTTTCCCGCCTGGCTGTCTCTTCTGGTCAATCTGCCTGAGGAAGGGTGAGTCGAGTGTGAAGTGAGCGTGAAGTATTTATGGGGTACTTTTATGTTGGTAAACAGGTGTTAGACTGGGGATTGTAGGGGTAGAATTATAATTGAGTTGGGTTGGAGAAAAACTCCAAAATCAAGAGGGAGAGAGGCAGTGGTAAGCAGCACAATGTCCGCAGGCAGTATGGACGCTCCGAAGAGCGTGTCATCAGAAAAACCCTACCCTTGGATCATTTCTCCTTTCATCGATTTTTTCTTTATTTGCGGTGGCGGCGCCCTCATATTTTTTGCCGTCAATTATCTCTATTTGGGCTGGACCATTCCCACCTCACTGACCGACCCTGCTTCTTTCTGGCTTGTTACTATCGGTTTTCTCTCTCAACATTTATTTGCCGATTCGCATAATAGCGCCACCTATTTGCGCATCTGGGGCTCGGCTGAAGACCAGGCACGCTTCAAGTTCCACCGTACCTGGCTGGCTTATTCGACAATTCCCATGTTTATTCTTGGGCTAAGTGTGCCTGGGCTGACTGGCACTTTTGTCTACATTTATCTAATCACCGTTTATTGGCACTATGTGGCGCAGACTTTTGGTATAGCGCTCATTTATTGCTACAAGCGCGGTTATTATATGACCGCCATTGAGAAAGAAATATTTCGCTGGTTCATGTTCTCTATGGTCGGCTGGACGACAATTCGCTTTCTCACCTATCGCGACCTCAGTCCGCGTAATTGGTACGGTGTAGACATTCCTTTCTGGGGACCCTTGCCCGAGGTCTTCCACAATACATCCCGTTTCTTATTCTTCTTTATGGCTGTCGCCTTTGTCATTGTGCTTGTGCGCAAATACCTGCGTGAAGACAAGATCATGCCTTGGCAGTCTTTCCTTTTGATTTTCACAGTGGGCTGCCTCGGTCTTTCTAAAGATGTTGCCAACACCATGTTCTGGCTTTATGTTCCAGGATTCTTCCATGGCAGCCAGTATCTTGCTGTTTGTCTTGCTTATTATCTGAAAGAGCGCGGCATGCCTGAAGGTATGAATACCTGGGAGATATCCAAACAGGCTATGGGTGCACCCGGTATGAAGTATCTGGGCTTGGTCATACTTTCAGGCGTTTTCTTCTATGTTGGCATACCGCATTTCTTCATGCAGATTGGTTATAACTTCTCGATGATCGGTGGTCTGGTTCTTGCCTGCGTCAACTACCACCATTTCATTACCGATGCTGCTATCTGGCGGCTGCGCGACCCCTATTGCCGAAAGATACTTTTGGCCTGATTTCATAAAGAGGTAGTCCCATGGTAAGTGCAACCTTCGGCTCTGACAGCGCTCCTTTGCAACCGCGGGCGGTGGCGACATCCACCACTCCCTATGCTTGGGTGGTTAGTCCGTTGTTCGACTATCTCTTCGTCGTAGGTGGCTTCTTTTGGATTCTCTTCCTCTTGCAAGTTTACTGGTTCCACTGGGATACACTCGATCCCAAAGCTCCGGGCCTAGCCGGCACTGCTTCATATGGTCTGCTTTTCGCCCAGACTTTAGGCACTTATATCTTTGCTGATGCTCATACTGTCTCGACTTATATGCGCATCTATTCAACAGCAGAAAACCGAGAAAGGTTCAAGCTTTATGCTTATTATCTGCCTTGGATGAGTTTGCTTCTCTTTTCGCTGTGTTTGCTCTATCCGCGGGCGGCAGGCTTTTGTGTCTATCTTCATTTGATGTGGGTCTTCCAGCATTATGTCGGACAGACATTTGGAATATCACTGATTTATTGCTACAAGCGCGGCTATGTCCTAAAAAATTGGGAACGCGAGACCTATCGCTGGTTTATGCATAGCTTCTCGGCCTTTGTTATATCTAGAATTCTTTGTTACCGTGATCATTCACCCGACGATCTCTGGGGTGTGAAACTGCCTTTCTATGCCCTGCCCGAAATATTGGCTCAGGTCTGCACCGTCATTTTTGCCGCCATGTCTTGTGCCTTCATCTTTGTCTTGTTGCGCAAAGCCATACTTGAGAAACAGTATTTCCCCTTGCCATCGCTTTGTTTGGTCTTCACTGTCTTGGGCATCGGCTTGTCAACCGGTATGGCTCATGCCATTCTCTGGGTTTACGGACCGCCCTTCTTTCACGGCAGTCAATATCTTGCTGTTTCGGTCAGTTTCTTTTTGAAGGAGCAAGCACTGAAAATCTCGCGCGAACGTATGGGTGAGGTCAGCAGGCATATCTTAAGGGAATGTTTCTCGCGAGAAGGACGTTTTTATTGGGGTATGGTCATTTCAGCCGGCTTTCTCATCTATGTCTGCATTCCCAAGGTGCTTGAGAACTATGGCTTTGACTTTGTCGCCACGGCCACTATCATCCAAGCCTGCATCAACTTCCATCATTTCACCGCCGATGGCGCTATATGGCGACTTCGCGACAAAACTTGCCGCGAAGTCCTGCTTGCCTAGCGTTTGATATAATTGACCACCGGTTGGTTCTTTTGGGAAGTAATACCGGTGTCTAATTCAAAACAAACAATGGGCGTTGTGGCCGTAGTGCTGGCGGTGGTGGTCGGTCTAGCAATGTATAGCGCCAATGTCTTTCAGGAGAGAACCAAGTTCGTGCCGGCTAAGATCTTCGAGGCCGCTTTCGATGAGCCTGTCTCAAGGGCTGAGAATATGATCGGTGTCAAGGACGATAGCTATCAGTACGACGTCTATCTCAAGTTCAAGTATCCCCACAAGCCCATCCATAAGTTTCAGAGTGAGTTCAAGAAAGCCTGGAACTTGGAAGCTCGTAACTGGTTCAACGAGAAATTTCCTGATGATGAAGGTCTCAAAAAGCTAGACCACCTTGATTTTTGCAGTCGTCAGAAGAACGACCCGACCCTGGTGACCAACGAATGGATCTTGTACAACAAGCTCACCGACGATGTTTATTATCGAATTTTTGGGACATCGCGTTAAGCGAGAAAAGAGAGTGAAAAGATGAATCTTCCATTTGTTAAGCAAGCTGCCGCCCTTGGTCTTTTCGCGATTATGTCCATCGGGGTGGTCTTTGCTCAAGGCAACGATATTACTTTCCAGAGCGGAGTACGTTGTTATAAGGCCGGTGAGTACAAAAATGCTCTCAACTATTTTCAGCAGGCTGAAAAAGATGCTTCCTACGATTTTCGTCCGCTCTATTACCGAGCCATGTGCTATCAAAAAATGGGACAGATTGGTTCGGCCAGACAAGCTTTTGCTACCCTGATTAATCGCTTTCCTGATTCTGAAGGGGCTGAGCTGGCTCGAAAGGCTTTAGCCATGCCTTCCAAAAAGAACCCGCCCATGGCCGGTGCCCAGGGTTTGAGCAAGATGCAAGTGCCTCAAGATATCTTGCCCAAATCTACCCAATTGAAAGGTCAGGAAGTAGACGGACGCGTTATTGTTGCCGCCAATATCGGCGGCAAAGAAGTTTCGGTTGTACTTGATGGTGAGCGCAGCGAATCTGTCTTGGGCATGAAGGTGGCCGAGAAAAGTAATTTGTCTATGATCGCCCTTGGCGGCAGAGATGGTCGAGAAGATGGCATCTACTCTGTCTATGATGTCACTCTCGGTGGTATCAAACGGCCGCAGATGCCAATTTATCTCTCTAATAAAGATAAGGAAGTGGCTATCCTCGGTCGTGACTTCCTTGCAGGCTATAAGATTGCCTTTGATAAAGAGAAGGGTTTGGTGCGTCTAGACCAGATTGCCGGCTCTTCCAACCCTTTTGCTTCGGCCATGGCTCTCTATAACAAAGGTAAGTATAGGGAAGCTCTACCTCTTTTCCGTTTAGCCGTCACCAATCGTCCGCAGGATCCACGTCCTCTTTATTGTTTAGCCAACTGTTTGCAGCGAGCCGGTTATATCGAGCAAGCCAAAACTGCCTATAGGCAGGTGCGCAAGCGCTTTGGCAACAGTGAAGCCAGTTTTTTGGCAGGAGCTGCGCTTGAAACTTTCGACCCGGCCTTTAGAGCTGAGATGCGTGCCTTGGAAGCCTCGCAGCGCAACGACAGTGGACTGGCCAAAACAAAAGAAGACTATTTTGATGTGCCGTATGTAGTAGAAAACAGTCGTCTGCGCGTCACCGCTTATTTTGATAATGTGCCGGTGCAATGTTATTTTGAGTTCAATGAGCCGGCTTGTGTCTTTTCGACAGAACAGATCAAACAAATTGATGCCAATTATTTGATTGATCACGGCAATGTCACCACCACAAGCACAGATCCCACTGGTCAGGACAATCAACAGACGTTCACCACCACCTGGCAGGTGCGTATCAAGAGCATCAGGCTTGGCAAAGCCGAAGCCCGTGATGTGCCGGCCAATATCATCGAGTATCGTGGTTTGAACGGCATGACCGGTTGGAATACTTTTGTCAGACCGCTTCTTTGTGGTTCGGTCTTGAGAGACTATCGCTATGAAATAGAAACTACCAAAAGAGTATTGAGAATCTGGAAGAACAAGTGAGCAAGCCTGGGCATTACTTCTTATTGGCTTTGCTCCTCGTTCTCATTTTTTCTTTGCGCATGTTGGTTTCAATTTTTGCGCATCCTTTGCGAATTGGTTGGGATCCAGCCTTGCACTTGCAGTGCGCCGAACTTATCACAATGGGAAAGATTCCCTATGTCGATATGTTTGATGTCAATCCACCTTTAATTTGGTATCTTGACACCATACCAGCCTATTTCTCCAAAGTCTGGCAGGTGCCGCAGACTCTCACTTTCAACCTTTTTTTAGTTGGTCTGATGGCTGTGAGCGCCTTACTTTCTTCTTTTGTCATCTTTAGGCGGCTGCCTGCCAATGAAATTAAAGATCGTGAGCTCCTCTATCTCGGCTTGATTTGCGGACTCTTGTTCTTCAACTTCCATTTGCGTTATGACTTTGGCCAACGCGAAGAAATTTTTGTACTTTTCTACTTTCCTTATTTGTTGCTGCGATATGCTCGTTATCTAGGCGCCCGTTTCAATGGGACAGAAGCAGCATTAATTGGTGTGTTCGGCTCTATCGGTATTTGCTTGAAGCACTATTTTGTTTTGGTGGCATTCTTTGTGGAATTGGTGCTCTTTATAGCGCTGCGCCGCCGCGGTGAAACCAAGTCTGTCTTGCTTAGCCCTGAAAATATTGCTTGTTTGGTATTTGCTCTACTTTATGCCGGTCACTTTCTTTTGGCACCGCCGGCGATGTATGACAACTACTTCCATTTTCTCATTCCAGCTTTTGCTAAGGGCTATCAGTTCTGGGACACTTGCTTGGCCAACAGTTTGGGGGCTTGCGACAAAAGAGGCGTTTTCTTCTTGCTTTGTGCCGGCAGTGCGCTCTCTTTGCTCGTTATGCCTCGCTATAAAGTCTTGCTTCCGCTCACAGTTTTCTCTTTGCTGTCGGTGATACCGTATTTGATGCAGTTTAAAGGCTGGAATTATCATGACATTCCAGTTTTTGCCGGGGCTTGCATTCTTTTGACCTGTTTAGGCGGTATAGTCGTTGATCGACTTGGTAAACTACCCATCAAAGATTTGCAGCCTGTCATGCCCATTTTGACTGTCTGTCTCATTGCCGGTTATAGTCTGGTCAATGCTCTAGATGAAATAAATCAGACCAGAGCAGAGAGGCAGTTTGATTTAGCAAGGCTTGGTTTTTCCACTATCTTTGGCCTAAATCTCAGCTCACCTTATAGCGACATTGATTCGCCATTTACTGAGACACTGCTTAAATATGCCAAAGCAAAAGATAATGTATTGTTTATCTCAAACGGCGTCTCTCCAGGCTATCCGCTTTTGACCCAATTGGCTCTCAGCCCTACTTCTAGACATTTGCACTGTTGTATTCTTTCTGTTTTAGCCTTTATCAAAGATACCCAGAGACCGACTGCCGAGGTGAAAAAACTTTTGGCACGAGAGCCCGAAGTGATCGCTCAGTATGCAGAAGACATCAAGAAAAACAGACCGCCGCTAATTTATATTCAGGTGGCGCCGGTGAGCGCTTATCTTGAGCAATATAAATTTGTCGAGACTCATATGAAAGACTATGCCAAACTTGGCGAGGCAGCAAATTTCTATGTCTATAAGAGGGCTGACCTATAAAAGAAAAGCGCTTTACTAATCTTGAATTGGCTAGCCTGGTCTTATTGGTTGTTTTTCTAGTGAGACTGGCTCTGCATCCGCTCATTATCGAGCCGGCCACGGCGGCCCATCTCACCTGTGTGCGTATGCTTTGCACTGAGGGTTTGACACTATCGGTCAATTTCTTTGATCGAATTTGGCCCCCACTTCTTGTTTTGCTCTATCCCTTGGGCTGGCTGGCTCGGTTTACAAGCCTCAGTACAATTGCTGCATTGAATTGTTTTGTGGCTATTTTGATCACTGGGGCTGTGTATTTTTGTCTTAAACAGGCTCGTCACCTTCCCTCCAGCCTTAGTTTCGATACTGCAGCCCTAAAGCTTTTGCCTCTGGTTGTCATTGCCTTTGCCAATCTCACTTTCAACAATATGTCTGCCGCCGGACAGCTATTTCCAATTTTCCTTGCCCCCTTTCTGGCTTATTTGCCCAGACTTGGGCGCCGTAGTTTTGGCGTGCCGGCTTTCTATTTGATGCTTGCTTCTTCTCTTGAACCTTGTTTGACCCTTTATTTGCTGCTTATAGTGGCTGCTACTTATCCTTTTTTTGTTTTTGCTCATCGCAAGAAGGCTATTTTTTTGCTGTTTGGCACAGTGGTCGCCTATCCGGCTCTCTCTTTCCTGCTTTGCTTTGCCTTAGACACCGCTTCAATTGGACGATATTTAGATACTGTCGCTTATATAGATTGGCTTGATTTCAAAAATTTCAACGACTATCTCTATTGGATGGAAAAGTCGCCCGACCTGCGCAGTGCAATTTACGCGATTATAGTCATGCTTTCGCTAGCCATGGCTTTTACAATCAGGCATGGTCGGCTGAACCGCTTGCTTATCTATTCTTCCTTGCTTGGTTTTGCTTACTTTATTGCCAGTCAGATTTTGACTACACCTTTTCTCTTGCCCATGTTTTTCTTTGCCTTTCTTGGCTTTACTGCCTGTTTGAGACAGCGACGCCTGCTTGCCTTGGCTGTTCTGCCCTTGGTTTTTCTCGGTTCGCTTGCCTATGTTGCTGCTCAGGAATACAATTCTCTCTTTCGCATCAAGAATGATCTGTCAATCTTTGCAGAATTCTTCAAAGACTTAAAATGCGAGCGGGTGATGATCTTGTCTTGGTATCCCCGTCCGGGCTTTCCCCTTATCGAGCAACTCAAGCTCAAGCCGGCACTTTGCACCTATGTTTATCCATTTATGGCTTTTCACCATGGAACCGATAGTGAGCAAGCGAGACTGAGACTTTTGGAGCTTGAGAATGCATTTTATAACGGTATCAACTCTGCCTTAAACTCAAAGAAGCCACCGACTCTCTTACTTATCGAAGATGGTGATATTCGCCAGAGACTGGAAGATACGGGTGTAATGAAGTCGGTCTATGAGAAGTATGTACAGATGGCTTCGCTGTCTCCCAACAGTCAGGATGAACTAGACAAACATCCATGTTTCGAATATCCAGGATATCGCAACACTTTCTCGGCCTTTATGCTTACCAAAGAGTAGAATATAAGCATCCTTCTCTTTGTGAGCAATTGAACGAGCCAATATCAATTTTGTTAGTTGAAGACCAAGAGATTGTTCGGCTTGGTCTATCTACTTGCTTGAAGCAACATTCGTTTGATATTGTCGGTGAAGCCACTGAAGGTGACGCAGCTGTGCGCAAAACGGTTGAACTGCGTCCAGACCTGGCTTTGATGGATATTCTTTTGCCCGGACTGAATGGTATTGAGGCGACAAGGCAGATAAAGGCTATTGCTCCTCAGACTCGAGTCTTGATGTGCACCAATAAAGATGACCATGAAAGCCTCTATGAGGCTCTAAACGCCGGTGCCGACGGCTTTTGTTCTAAAGAAATCTCTCAAGACGAATTGGCTGCCTATGCCATGCGCGTCGCCCAGGGGCAATTTTTTATCGAGCCGCGGCTGGTGCACAAGCTTTTGTCTGAGAAAGTGCCCTCTGGTCGCGGTCGCGATATCATCGAGCTTTTGACCAGAAAGCTTACTGTCGATGAATTAGGTGTTTTGCTTGACAGCGGCACAGCCGTTAGACCAGCACGTGATAGTTCGCCCAAACTTTTGGTTGGTACTATCTTTCTAGGTAAGTACAAAGTCGAACGCTTTATAGGCCACGGTGGCATGGGTATGGTTTATCAGGCCACCCACTTGCTTATGGGCAGAAAAGTGGCGATCAAGCTTTTGCAGCATCAACTTTGCGGCGATAAAAAATGGTTGAAGCGCTTTCACGAAGAGTCTAGAGCCTTGGCATCGCTCAAGCATGCCAGTATCGTTACTGTCTATGACTATGGTTTGACCGGCGACGGTATGCCTTATCTGGTTATGGACTTTATCGAAGGAAGGGGGCTGGACGCCTTGTTGTCAGCTCGCGGACCGATACCTCTATCTGAGTTTTTTGAGATTTTTGTGCAGGTATGCGATGGTTTAGCCGAGGCCCATGAAAATGGCATCGTGCACTGTGATCTAAAGCCAGGCAATATAGTCGTGGAAGAGACAGCCAAAGGTAGACGAGTGAAAATTGTCGACTTTGGTCTATCTAAGGTGCAACCTGTCGGTAAAGGTAATCAGTTCAAATCTACCGATGCCTTTGAGATTCTTGGTAGTCCGCTCTATATGAGCCCTGAGCAGTGTCGCGGTCTGGCACTTGATTATCGCACCGATCTTTATTCTTTAGGCTTGGTTATGTATGAAGCTCTTTGCGGCGAGCCGGCATTTGCTGCACCCACTGCCATGATGGTCTTTATGAAGCAGGTGGAAGAAGCGCCGCCGCGCCTAGAGACTAAATTACCCGATGTCGAATTGCCAGAGGCATTGCTTGGTGTACTGGATGTGCTTTTGCAGAAAGATCCTGGGGCGCGTTATTTGAGCGCTGCAAATATAGCTATGGTGCTAAGAAGTCTTATCTAATTAAGAAGTCTTATCAGATCGCGACCGAGTTTTGGCAAGATAGATTTCGATTTCTTCTAGAAAACTGGACAAATTAGCCGAGACTGAGCCCAATAAGATTGTGGCTGTGCCGACTTTTCCTTGACGCAATTCTTCTTCCAGATCTTTCAGTAAGTGCTGCAGATGTTGGGCTTGCACTGTGGCACAGACGCCTTTGAAGCCATGGGCGCGGTCGGCAGCTAGGGCAAAGTCACCGATTTGCAGGGCTTCCTTGATTTGTTTGGTATAGTCTCGTCCCTGCTCTTTAAATAACTGCAAGAGCTGCACATGCTCTGGTCCGTAGTTCTTTGATAACTTGGGCAAATCAAGTTGATTCTCATAGATATCGCTTGCCGTAGTGTCTTCGTTCATGACTGTGATGGCCGCTAGTCTTGGTTGGGGCGGTAGATTGAAATGTCCGTCATCAAGCCATTTATTCAAGAGATTGACGACATTCTCAGATATTATCGGCTTGGGCAGAAAATCGTCCATGCCTGCTTTACTGAACTTTTCTTTGACCAGGCTAAAGGCGCTGGCGGTGACGGCAATGATTGGAGTCCAACGGCCGTTTGCCGACTGCTTTTCTCTAATTTCTTTGCAGGTCTCAAAGCCGTCCATGCCAGGCATCTGGCAGTCTAAAAAGATGATGTCATAGTCTTTCTGCTCGGCTAGAGTAATGGCTTCCTGCCCGCTTGCAACTGTATCGGCATCAATACCCAGTTGCATCAGTAAAAGTCTTGCCACCCTCAAGTTAATGGGGCTATCGTCTGCAATTAAAGCTAATCTTTCACCCTTTGACTGGCCATAATCGCTACTAAGTTCGGGCTTTAGTCCAGCTCTATCGGTCGGTGCCGGTTGCCCGGCAGAGATGGCTTGTAATTCCACTCCTTTCAGGGCTGCCAAAAGGTGGGTGAATTTCACTGGACAGGTGAGATATACACAATCGGGATGATTACTTCTGTGCAGATCTAGACTCATAATCGGGTCATTGATGATGATCACCTTCTTGAAGCGGCACTCTAGAAAGCTTTTATCTCTTAGCCATTGTTTGGGAATTTTACCCATACTAATCAGATAGGCTTCTTGAGCCTGAGTATTTTCTTCTTCTAAAAGACAACTCACTTGAGCCCAAGGTGTTGCTGTGGTTTGGGCCCTTACTTTGAGACCGACATTGCTAAGATAACGCGCAAGGCGCTCGGTCATATGGCGGCTGCGACCAACCAATATGATCGTTCTGCCGAAAAGATTGCGCATATCGAGTAGCGGCGAAATTGTTGAAGGTGCAGTATTTGCCACCTTGGACAGCTTGACAGTAAAGCTGAAATCAGAGCCGTTGCCGGGTTCGCTTTCAATATCTAGAGTACCGCCCATTAGTTCAACTAGGTTTTGCGAAATACTGAGACCTAGACCGGTGCCGCTTTTGAAGCCCTCAATCGAAGTATCTTGCACAAAGGGCTCAAAGACTCTTTGTCTTATTTCTGGTGAAATGCCTATGCCCGAATCCATCACAGAGAATCGCACTGTACATGTCTTTTCGTCTTCGCTAACCATGGTGGCACTAAGGACGATACCGCCTATCTCGGTAAACTTGATGGCATTGCTCAAAAGATTGAAGAGTACCTGCTTGGTTCTCTGTCCGTCTAAAACCAAGGCTTCGGGCAGAAAGGGATCTAGATAAGTAAGAAAGAATAGCTGCTTTCCTTCCGCTTGCGGTGCGACAACATTGGCGGTGCCGTCGAGAAGTGCCTTAAGTGAATGTGGTTCTAAAATAAGTTCCAGTTTGCCCGCTTCTATCTTGGAAAAATCAAGGACATCGTTAATAACTCCAAGCAAGCTTTGTCCTGCTTCGGCAACGACGCTTAAATATTCGCGGGCTGTCTCAGGCAGATCCATCGCCAAGAGAAGCTGTGTCATACCTAGTACGCCGTTAAGAGGTGTTTTTAACTCGTGAGAAATATTGGCTACGAAAGAAGACTTTAGTCTGGAAGCTTCTTCGGCGCTCTCTTTCGCTTTAGATAGAGCCGTCATCAAGTTGTGCTGCGATTCCATATCGGTGCAGGTCAGGCACCAATCGCTGGCTGTTTCTTGTACTGGTAAGCCTCTAATTAGATGCCAGCGAAACTGACCTTGTTTATTGCGTAGTCTCACCTCTAAGTCGAGCGGTGTTTTTTCTCTCATAGACTGCTCCCAGATTCTTTCGAATTTATCGAGATCTTCCGGGTGGACTATTTCTTGCCAAAACTTATTGCTTACGCTAAAGCCGGTGTAGTGCTGAAAGCGCCCGTTACAATAGGCAATCTTGCCTTCGTTTGAAACTTTGGCAATTAAGTGAGGAGATGTTTCGCAAACAATGCGAAAGACCTTTTCGCTTTCAGCAAGCTTGTCTTTAGACCGCTGATTTTCCTTGACCAAGTTGGACAGGGTCAGTACTTTTTGGGCCAGTTCTTCTTTTAGTTTTTTCTGAGTATTGATTTCGGTGCAGGTGCCGAACCATTTTGTAATATTGCCTTTGGGGTCGACATAGGGCAAGGCGCGGGTGAGATACCAGCGGCTATGCTGATCATAACCAGATTTGATGCGAAACTCCAACTCAAACGGATTGCCGGTAGCCACAGCTTCCAACCATGCATCCTGCACCATTTGGCGGTCTCTGATATCAACTGCGGCAAGCCAACCCGAGCCAAGTGAGGCGCTTATCTCTAGACCAGTGTATTCTGAAAAGCGCTCATTTATATAGACTGCCTCTCCCTTTTTGTCGCTGATAAAGAGAAAGGTCGGCGAGTATTCGATTAGCTTTATAAAGGGCGCGAAATTGCTTTTCAGGTCTTGCAGACTGGAATTCTCTTCTTCGGCTAAGAGCATAAGATGGACAAGGTGATTACGCAGTCCGTCGGAGAAACCGCGGTCGCGGCTCCTCTCTAGAACGTTCCAGACCGGCTTTCTCAGCAGCTTCAGTAATCTTTTGTTGAATTCAGTCATTATTTCAAGGCTTTGCTCGCTGCTCAAAGTTTCTGGCTAGACTTTCTGAAAAACTTCCTGGTTAAACTTTTAGCTTAAACTTTTTGCTCCAAATATATGCTGGCTTTGACTAGGGCTTGCGAGAGTTCATCGGCTGTCTGATAGCGGGCATAGGGATCTTTATCGATACATTTATAGACGATTTCTTCCATAACGGGCGGCACGCAGGCCATCAGTAAAGGCTCTCTAGGGGCTGTTCCTCTGATATGCATGTTCAATATTTCATAGTAGGAATCAGCTTGAAAGGGGAGTTCACCGGTCAGTGTTTCGTACATCGAGATACCCAGTGAATAAATATCGCTTCGTTCATCAAGGCTTTTGCCCATGCACTGTTCAGGGCTCATATATGAAGGCGATCCGACCACTTCTCCGGTGCAAGTCAGTTTTACCAGCCTCTCCATACCGTCGAAACTCTTGCAGAGACCAAAGTCGACCACCTTGAGATGCCCTTCATCGCTGAGAATGAGATTGCCCGGCTTAAGATCGCGATGCAATATTCCGGCTTGGTGCACCATTTTTAGTGCTTCGCAAGCCTGCAGAAAGAGCGGAATGCAATCTTTTGCCTTGAGCTTGCCACGAATACTGATTAGATTTTCTAGACTTTTGCCTTGGCAGAAGTCCATTACCATAAAGGGCTCACCTAGTTTGGTGACGCCAAAATCAAATACCGAAATCAAATTTGGATGATTGAACTGGCTCAATGTGCTGGCTTCGTGGCGGAAGCGTGCCACCACCGCTGCATCGGCCGCCAGCTCTGGATGCAAAATTTTGATTGCCACAGGGCGATTCATAAAAATATGTCGCCCCTTATAGACAATTCCCATGCCGCCGCGTCCAAGAACTTTTTCTACCTGGTAGCGCTCGCCAATAATGGTGTTCTGAGAGCCGCTGGCCATCTGTTCCTTAAGCAGTTCGCCGGCTAGGGCTTCCCTTTTGCTCGGTGTTCTTTCCGGCTCCTTAGAGGTGCTGCGCAACTCGCGAGCAATATACTTTTCACCCGCATTAACCAACTTAATAGCTGAATAAAGATCTTCGCCGGACATTTTTTTCAGACAGTAGCCATCGACACCGGCTTTGAATGCCGAGTCCATTAGGTCCACGTCTTCTGCACCAGTAAAGACGATTACTTTTGTTTTTGGCAGCGCTTCTTTGACCTTGCGGGCGGCAGTGATGCCGTCAACTTTGGGTAAGCCTATATCCATCAAAATAATGCTCGGCTTGGTAACCAGTGCTTGCAAAATAGCACTGACTCCATCTGCGCTCTCGGCCACCAGTTCCACATCGGGAAAGGTCTTGAGAGCAAATTTCATACCTAGTCTGGTTACGGCTTCATCTTCCGCAATCAGCACAGAAATGGTGTCTGAAGACATTCAGCACCGTCCTTTTGATATATGAATTTTATACCGCCGTACCTAATATCAGTATGTCATGGGCCGGTAGGTTCGTAAAGTGAATCAGTCGGTAATTTAATCGGCAAAATCGCGAAAATCTCCCCCAATTGGGTGATTTACTGCCGCACTCCATACCCCAAATTTATAACCGAAAACAGCTTCGCGCCGCCGCTGTTGCAAAATAGTGAACAATTTCGCCCTCTGTAATTGTGCTTGGTTTCTCGAAACCTTTGTCCAGATTAAATTTGAGACAGATGACCACTTTGCACTTTCGGGATTGGTAATTAGGGTTCCCGACAAACTCTATTCATACTTTTGTCAATTGCTTGGGCGATGGTTCGATAATTTTCGGCTTCTTGTATTTTGTCTTGGTCTCTCACCACCAAATAAAGATTCCAATAAATTGACGAGGCTTTGGTGCTCTTCTCTATATTGTTCTTCTTAATAATGTCCAAGCCCTGCTTTAGATAGCTTTCTGCCTTGGCAAATTCTTGATAGCGTTTGTCTTTTTCTTCAAAACCCGAACCTTTCATATAGAGCGCCATGGCCAGATTGTTTAGATCTCTGGCTATGATTGGGTCATCGGCTTTGAGATATTGTTTGTCATGATCCAAGACACTTTGGTAGACGACAATGGCTGCCTCTATTTGAAAGGCGTCTCTATGTAGGTCGCCTAGTTTACGGCTTGTCTCGGCCCAGGCATGATTATATTCATTATGTTTGAGCGGCCAGGTCTCAGCCATTTGTTGGGTCATCAGCTTCATTGCTTCGTCAAAGCGCTGGCTTTCCCAAAGACAATCGACAAGTGTATCTCTAGCCTGCCAGACATCGCTCATTTTGTGATCAGGGTCGCCCAGTACTTTATCGTAGCGCAGCTGAGCCAATTCCAGTTGATTTTTCACCTGGTCGTCGTAGCGATTGTTCTTTTGATATTCGATTGATTGATAACGACTGGGAAAAGTAGCACCAATGACGATGGCAAAGACTGCTATGACAAAAAATACTTGCATGGCAAATACTTTCTTCATGTGGCTGCACCTCCGCTAACAATGTCTGCCGCTGCTTTTGATTTATTGATGCCGAACCAATAGTCGGAAGTGCTTGTAAAAAAGGAATAAATCATCGAGACAAGCAGTGAGATGACCGGGATATAGCCCAAAACACCAAGTGGAAAGAGAAGAGGGGAAGAAATGCTGGCTGCGCGAAAAGCATCGAAACCGGCTAGCCATTTCTTATCGCCGTCATAATACATGACTTGTCCGTCAATATTTTCCAGACCAGCTTCTTCCAAGAATTCTCTGTTCTCTGGGGCTCTGGCATCTACCGGCTTGAGACGGCCGAGCATGTCCATGCGGTGCAGAAAGCCTATATATTTTACGCAGCCGAGATTGTCACTATCAAAAACCATGACATGAGGCGGACCAAATTTGGCTTCTACCCAAGCTTTTAGCTTGTTCCACATTTTGGTCATGTCTTCCGGGTCGATGAACAATATATAGGTAAACATAAAGGCCCATTCAAACATAGGCAAATTCATAAAATACTCGATGCCTAGGTGCAACAAAACACCGGTGAGCATTACCCAGTAGCGAGCCGGTTTCCACCATATGAGGTTCCAGATAATAAACTCAATAAAAAGAGTGCCCCAGGTGGATAACTGATAAAACCAGAGCTGGTCGAGAAAATGCGGAATCGGGAAGCGGATGATGTCGTCGTAACGCACGGCATAATAAACCGCCGTGCCGTCGTTCCACTTAGAGCCTTCTATTTTGCAGAGCCAGGTATGCATGTAGGCAATACTCAATTGCAGCTGAATCAGTCTCTGCGCCCAGGGGGCGCTGTAGACAGCCTGAAAGCCTGTTTTTCTCCAGTCTTGCTTGAGTGATTTGAGCAAGGCATCAATTGAAAGAGCATCACCGCAATTACTCATGGCTAAGCACATTGCTGTGATGCGAATATAGTTGTCACCGGCGTTCTGGTTCAATTCGAAATGGTGACCAAACGACATAATCAACAGGAAAACAAGCCAGCTTGATAGACGGGTGAAAAAGCCTAAAGTCATACAGACAGCTGCGGCAATCAGTACATAAAAGCAGCCGTAAATATATTTATCTTCGTTGGGAAAAAGGAGCAACAGATCGAACATGTGGTCGTTATGCCAATAGAGCGGAATCATGTCTCTTATTGGAATGAGATTGTTCTTGCTGTAGTAAATATCGAAATCAGGCCAAATATGTATGACCAGGTTTTCTAAAATTATCAAGCCAAAAAGTATGCGAAAGACGGCAATGGCAATCGGTGATCTCGGTTCGAACCAGAAGCGATCCCATTGCTCCAGCCAGCGCGGTCTTTGCAGTTGTTTGTCTGTCTTATTACTTGCTTGACTGGACATCATCTAATCCTGCTAGATCTTGCGCGGTAACTTTATAGGTCAGTAACAGTCCTTGATTAGTATGTTCCGGCAGTTCATCGCGATAAACCCAGTGCTTGGGGTCGGGTGGCGGTGTGTCATGATACTGGAAGAACATTGTCACCGTATCTGGTGGATTATCTTTGTCGTAATTTGCTCTTGCGATAAAGCGGGCAATACTTGGATAGAAGGGACGACCAGAGGGCCAGGCAAAATTGTCTATAAAGAGTTTGCGCATTTTTTCTCTCTTGAATTTTGTCAGCAGATCCATTTTTTGGGTGCGCGGAAACTCATAGAGCTTGGAGGTGCCGTCGGCAAAAGTTATGAAGGCATTGCAGTGCACATTGGTGTCGCGCACATCGGGAGAGAAAAGACTCCAGCATTGCACCCAACCAGTTGAAGCCATGATGGGCCAGGTGTACTGAGTAAACTTCCATTTCTCAGGAAAGACTTTGTCGGGCAAAAGCCAGGCAATGACAACGACGAAAAAAGTCGCCAAATAAAGGCTGATAATTGTGCGCTCAAACTCGCTTGCCTTGCGAATGCGAGGAGCTGGTGCCTTCTTTGTGCTATCTGTACATTCGCTCATTGTCTTGTATTATGAGAGTGCGGGAAAGTGAGTTTCTAAGTGTAGTCTGCCTTTTGAGCTCTGATCATACCTCACTTTCTTACCCAGAAAGCAGGCGTTTCTAAAGCAATAAAGGGTTTTGTGGAAAAGGGCATTTACAATAGCGGAAACGACTCTCACGACAGTGTTGAAGGCTCTCTTGCCGCCGGCTACAGTGATTGTTTCAAAGCCGCTTCCCTCCTACCGCCGCGTCGAAAGAAACCCCAGGCCTATCAGTATTTTTCCTATAATGCCGCCCTTCTTTCATTTCTCTCTATTGCTTTTCTGATGGGGCTTTCAGAGCTGCCATTCTTTACTTATCCAGAAGGGCGCAAGATAAGAACAGTCTTTGCACCTCTCAACTTAAGGCAGTTTTGGCGGCTCTTTGGTCCAGATCTGCGCACATATAATTTCCATACACTCTTGGTTATCGAATTTGCCGACGGCACCCTCAAATATCGAGAAGTGCCTAGAATGGAGCTGCTTTCGGTACAGGAGCGCTTTATTCATGAGAAGTTACGCAGTATCTTTTCGCATTTTTTGCCGGTAGAAATAAACAAAGTCTTTTTTCCTGCGGTGGCTAGATATTATGCCCGCGCTAATTTTGATGCCGAAAATCAGCCGGTGAAAATAAGCTTCTATTTTTTGTATCACGAAACGCCGCCACCAGACACGAAGAATTGGGTCTATCGTGATCAGTCCCCCTATCACACAAGAAAAATCCTGCATTTTGTCTATAGAGTGATGCCATCAGATCTGGTGTCAAACTAGAAACTGGTTTCTCTATCTTAACCGCTCGTGGTGTCATTTCTTTTCCTTCAAGAAAGTTGGTCTTAAAGGCAAAAGCCCCGCCGAAGCGGGGCTTTTGATTTTGCTCAAGGAACCCATTGATTGGGCTCGGACTCGGACTTTGCTTATCCGCCGACAGTTCCTGGACCGGCTGGACCACTGGGACCGCCGGGACCACCGACGCCGCCTGGACCACCAGGACCGCCGGGACCGCCGGGACCACTGGGACCACCGGGACCACCGGGACCAGCTGGACCGAAGGGACCACCGGGACCGCTGGGACCGCCGGGACCGCTAGGACCGCCGGGACCGCCAGGACCACTGGGACCGCCGGGACCGCTAGGACCACCGGGACCGCCAGGACCACTGGGACCGCCGGGACCGCTAGGACCAGCAGGACCACTGGGACCGCCGGGACCACTGGGACCGCCGGGACCACCGGGACCACCAGGACCGCCGGGACCACTAGGACCGCCGGGACCACTGGGACCGCCGGGACCACTGGGACCACCGGGACCGCCAGGACCTTTAGGACCGCTGGGACCACCAGGACCGCCGGGACCACTGGGACCGCCAGGACCACTAGGACCGCCGGGACCGCTAGGACCGCCGGGACCGCTAGGACCGCCAGGACCACCAGGACCTTTAGGACCGCTGGGACCTCCAGGACCGCCAGGACCGGCAGGACCTTTAGGACCGGCAGGACCGCCGGGACCGGCAGGACCGCCAGGACCGCTGGGACCACCGGGACCAGAGGGACCACCAGGACCACCAGGACCTTTAGGACCGCCAGGACCACTGGGACCACCAGGACCGGCAGGACCACCAGGACCAGAGGGACCACCGGGACCACCGGGACCTTTAGGACCGCTGGGACCACCGGGACCGCCAGGACCAGCAGGACCTTTAGGACCAGCAGGGCCGCCAGGACCAGCAGGACCACCGGGACCGCTGGGACCACCGGGACCGCTGGGACCACCGGGACCGCCAGGACCTTTAGGACCGCCGGGACCACTGGGACCGCCAGGACCACTGGGACCACCAGGACCAGCAGGACCGCCAGGACCACCAGGACCTTTAGGACCGCTGGGACCACCAGGACCACCAGGGCCAGCAGGACCTTTAGGACCAGCTGGACCGCCAGGACCGGCAGGACCGCCAGGACCGGCAGGACCACCGGGACCACCAGGACCTTTAGGACCGCTGGGACCACCGGGACCACCAGGACCAGCAGGACCGCCAGGACCGGCAGGACCGCCAGGACCGGCAGGACCGCCGGGACCACTGGGACCGCCGGGACCGCTAGGACCACCGGGACCACCAGGACCTTTAGGACCGCCAGGACCAGAGGGACCGCCAGGACCGGCAGGACCGCCGGGACCAGCAGGACCGCCGGGACCGCCAGGACCTTTAGGACCAGAGGGACCACCAGGACCGGCAGGACCACTAGGACCGCCAGGACCGGCAGGACCACCAGGACCGGCAGGACCACCGGGACCGCTAGGACCACCAGGACCACCAGGACCTTTGGGACCGCTGGGACCACCAGGACCACCAGGACCGGCAGGACCGCCAGGACCGGCAGGACCGCCGGGACCGCTAGGACCGCCAGGACCAGCAGGACCTTTAGGACCAGAGGGACCGCCAGGACCGGCAGGACCAGCAGGACCGCCAGGACCAGCAGGACCACCAGGACCAGCAGGACCACCAGGACCACCGGGACCGCCAGGACCACCAGGACCTTTAGGACCGCCGGGACCACTGGGACCACCGGGACCACCAGGACCACCGGGACCGCCGGGACCGCCGGGACCACTAGGACCACCGGGACCTAAGGGACCACCAGGACCAGCAGGACCACCGGGACCACCAGGACCACCAGGACCTAAGGGACCGCCGGGACCACTGGGACCGCCGGGACCTAAGGGACCACCGGGACCACTGGGACCACCAGGACCAAGAGGACCACCGGGACCTTGAGGACCACCGGGACCGTTAGGACCGGCAGGACCCAAGGGACCACCAGGACCGATAGGACCTGTGGGACCAGCGTCTGTGCTGCCCAGAACGCCGGTTGAACCACCGGGACCACTGGGACCACCGGGACCGCCGGGTCCACCAGGACCACCAGGTCCGCCGGGGCTACTTGTTCCTGTTGAAGCGCCGCCGGGACCGGGGGCGCCGCCCGTATTACCAAGGCTTATCGGGCCTGCTGTGTTGGTAATCGGATAAGTGTACAAGCTCTGGAATGTGATCAAACCGTTGCCTGCAGCGAGAGAACCTTGTCCGGCATTGGCTGCGTTACCGAAATTGGCTTGGAAGAACACGATTGGAGCCGGAATACGGGCAACAAGGGTAGTTCTTACCGAAACGAAAGGACCAGGAGAGCTTCCGGGACCTCCCGAACCAGGCAAAGGCACGCCTGCGACACCACCGGTTGTTGTTGTACCTATAGGTCCATTGGTACCGGTAGTTGTAGGCGAACCGTTGTTCGGTGCTATCAGATAGTCTTCATAGGTTACTAGCTCGGCTGTCAAGCTTTGGATGACCGTGCCGTCTACAGGGTGGGTGCTTAGTGATGCTTGCATAGCATCAACAGCTTGACCCACTCTTGCCATTTGACCAGCTGAACGGGCGCAGTCCTTACAGGCTCTGTCGCACATATCAGCGGCAAATATTAATACGGCGATGTTGAGGGCGAGGGCGCATATCACAATAAGGATAGACACCACGGCTCCCAACTCGATTGCTGTGATACCGCGCAGTCGCTCCTTGAGCGACTTACGACTGCGTGGTACCTCACTATGGTTTTTTACCACCTAACCTCCTCCTGAATTTTGCAAGAGCTTTTGAAAAAGACATTTGCAAGGATTGGGCACACTTACTCACATACAATTTTCCCCGGCGAGCGTGAAGTATGGGTGAAGGACAAAAAGAAACCGGTCTCATTTTTGAGACCGGTCCTTTGCTTTTCGCTATCTTAGTTAGCTTTTGGGTTAGCTTTTGGTTTAGCTTTGGTTTTAACGCTGCGACTGGGTCAGACGTCTCGCCACGGCGGCGAAAGACTGCTCAACAGTTTCGGCGCTGGCGCAGGGGAAGAACTTACCACCGTTCTTGGCGCGACCGGCTAGACCGTTCGAACCATTACCGAGGAAGACCGACTGCGCGTTCTGAAGTACCGGGTTATTGGTTACGTCCAGACCGATTGTGAATATAGCGATACCTTTGGTGCGGCAGTTGTCTGCTCTGCTCCTGCACTCGGTGGCTTCCGAGCCGGTGTCTCCACCGGTGGGCACACCGTCTGTGAAGAAGACGATGGCATGCTTGCCGGCTGGACGGCTCTCAGTGAGGCTGTCCACGTTATAGGCGCCGGCGTTGACGAACATGTTGTAGGCAGCAGTCATGGCTTCACCGCAGTCGGTTCGGTCAATCGGGCGACCATTTTCAAGTCCATTGGCGTCGGCGTTGTTGTCGAAGGCAGACCAGGCGGCGGACACACCGGCTGAAATATTGGCAGCTTTGCGGCAGCCGGTGATCGAACCGAGTGATGTGGCTTGGGCTTCGTTTTTGTTCAGAATGTGTCTGGGCAGACGGAATCCCGAACCGGAAGGTAGGGTCGTATTGTTTTCTGATGGGTTTGCCCCGTTTGATCGGTTCGGGGACGTACTGTTAGTGGGATACCCTCGCTCGATATGTCTAATGTTGTAGCCGTTGAACATCATTGAGACATAAAAGGCGCCGTAATCAGAGAAGCCTGTGCCATGGTCGCATCCCAGCGAGTTGAAAGTATAGGATGCACCCTGAGCACCGGCACGGTTGGAGAAGCCAACCAGACCGAAGCGGCAGTCGGTGAGAGTATTGATTTTCTGGAAGAAACCTCCGTCGGCACCGTCGATGGCTGTGGCGATGGGCTGAGAGAAGAGCATAGCCAGTCTTTGGTAGGCAAGCTGGTAACCTGCCTTAACATCAGATGTGGACATGCCTGTGGCCGCTGCTGTGTACGAGGGAGCCAGATAAAGGCTTGAACCACGGTCGAGCAGGGCTCTCTGGAAACGCAGGTTGGTGGAGCCGCTCTCAGGGTCGAGGTTGCCTCTAGCAGCTTCTACAAGATAAGCCAGGTTGGAGAAAGTGTAGGACTGACCTCTAATTGTGGCGTCAGGCTCTTGCGAGGGGAAGGTGTAGCTGAAGCTGACGAAAGTATTAGGACCATTGAGCGGTTGTACATAAGGATATGTACCGGGACTGGCTATGTTCACAACCATGTCGGTGATCCAGCGGTTGGCTGAGATTGTGGCAGTGTTGTTGGGGTCATAGGCAGTGTGTGGTGTGGTCGGACCCTGCATGAGGGTGGTGACATCGTTCGGGTTATAGGCAAGGGCAGTGTTGTTGGCATTGCCCGAGTCTACGCTGGGTGAACCGGCGAAAAACCGACCGTAGCCACCTATATAGTTTGGTCCAGAGAAACTAGGCTGCAGAGTGCAGTTACCCGGAGGGGTGCCATAGTCGGCTCTGTGGTGGTTGAGGAAGGCATTGCCGGAAGTGAAGGTCAAAGAGGGGTTGAAAGCCAATAGATTAACTCTCAACTTTTCGTCGAACTTGAAGTGCGGGTTAGCCTGTGAGTCTGAGTTGTCGACCAGTTGCAAGTTCATAGGCGGCAAAACGTTGACGTTCAAGCCGGTGGGGTTGGCGTTGTAGTTGTGCACCAGATAGTTCGAAAGTCTGTTGCTGTCGCCCGATACAGTGGCCGATGGCACTTCATAATAGGCCACCTGACCGCGGTTGGCGACGCCTGTACCGCTGGACATCTCCAACAGCGAGCTGGAGGCATTGGCTCCAGAAACCACAGCGCTCGGGTTCCAAGCACGGCGAACGAAAGTCACCGATGTGGCATCGTCCATAGAACCGGAATAGTCGAAAACCAGTACCGCGTCAACCTGGGGCAGACCGCCGCCGGATGCAGCGTTCAAGCCTACGGTCGAGACACCGACCATACCCATGAAGACCGGAGTATAGGTGTAGCCGGCATAAACCATGATGGCTCGCCCGTTGCGGCAAGCCGGTGAAGTCGGTGGTACACCTACATAGTTGTTTTGCGGGTCAGCCAGAGAGACCATCACTCGGCAGCTGCCGGGGGTGCCGAGCACCTTGGTGGCTGCATATGTACTGACCGTGGTGGCGCTGCTCAGGCTTGCACCCAAAAGGTTGCCCGCCTGAAACATATTTCTGGCATAGCCGGCAGCATTTTGCTGGGCTGCTAGTAATTTTGAGTCACTGGCGTCGTCGTCACTTATGTCCTGCGATGTGAGCATGGCTGTACCGGCCAACGCCGCTGCATCGCAAGTGGCGGTCAGCTCGCGCTGAGCCATCTGCAATCGGCACGTGTCAAACACGAAAAAGCCGATCATCATTATAAAAATGAATAGTGCAAGGACTAGTCCGGTGACTGCCGCTCCTTTCTGTCGCCTCAGTTTGGAATCAATCATTTAGTTTTGGTCCTTTAGAGAGTTACTCGTTTGTAGTTTTGCTTGGGGAAGACTGTCTTTTGAGACTAGCTGACTAGCTGTACTTTTTTACTGTATTGAATTAGAACTGAAGACCTGGGGGATTTTCGAACTGCGCCTGACAGGTGACGTTCATATTCATCGGGGCTGAAAGCCCTTGAATGCTGAACCATGGCACCGGTATGAGGGGATCTACCGAGCCCCTTATTGTAACCCTAATGCTGTATACAAATGAGTCAACGTCAGGAACATGACTGACGCTTTGCAAGGTAGCCGGACCAATCACCTTAAAGCCAGGTCCAGGCGAGGGAGTAACGTTTGGGATGGGCGTAACGACTATGTCTACTTCAGGGTTGATGGCACTCATGGCAAAGTTAATGCCGGGGAACATATCGCGAATTTGAGCTGCCCTCTGTTGGGCTGTGGCATAGGCACCTGGATAGGGTGTGCCGGTGGCAGTGTCCGGAACCCTGATCAGTGTGTTGAAGGTCTTGGCCTTGGCTGCCAAGACTACAGCTTGGTTGCAGGCAAACCACAAAAAGAAGGATCTTAGACAAACGGTTCCCAGGTTCAAGACTGGAAAGAATATAAAGAGGAAGAGAACATACATTGTGGCGACATACTCAGCCGCCATCGCTCCTTTTTTCTTCCGAGTGCCGCGCCTGTACTTAAACATATATATTCACCACGCTCACTTTGTTGAGGCCATTACCAAATTGCAAATACTAAAGCTAACCTATATTTTTCCCTAAATTTATCTAGGTATAACTGCTCCAGTCAGTTTTTTAGTCAAGTCAACAGAGCTTACGACCTCCCGAAAAAGATGACGTAATCTCTAAGTTAGTACTGTTACCAGGCTATCATGGCGAAAAAAACGTTGTCAAGCTGCGCCGCCTGCCTGGTTCCAGTCTTAGTTGCCGCTTGTCGGTTGGATCATGATGGGGCTTGTCTCTTGCGGTTGCGAAACCGGTTCAGATTCAGGCACCGGATTGGAAAATGTGCGCTTTGCTGCTTCTTTTAGATTATATGAACGCTGATAGAGGCTAAGAAAATATTTGCGCACCGAGGCATCTGTAGCTTTAGACAGGGCATCTTGTGATGTGCTGAAAGCTTCGTCGAACTCTCTCAGCTTGATTTGACTTCTGATTAATCCGGCCTTGGCTGCGGAGTATTCAGGGCTGAGGGTCAAGGCTTGATTGAAGCAAGACTTGGCATGGGCGGCTGCACTGGCTGAAAGATAGGCTTCGCCGAAGATATACCAGTCGAGGGGACCGGGCTGGGTAAGCTTGGCTAGGCTTTGCAGAGTTTTCAGCGCTTTCAGACTGTTGCCATTTTTGAGCTGGGCAAAGGCTAGGTAGCGTTTGGCTGAAATCGAGCTATCGTCGATGGTAACAGCTTTCTCTAGGGTTTGTTCTGCTTTCTGAAAATCACCCTTACTAAGTGATTCATAACCGGCATTAAGTAAAGGCACAATTTTTTCATTGACTAGTTTGACCGCTTTGGTGTCGCTTTCGCTTTTGCTTTGTTTGGCTTCGCCAGCGGTGTTTTCGGCTTTTGCAGTTTTTTCTGTTTTCTCTACTTTCTCTAGTTTGTCTGCTTTGGCGGCCCCAGGAGTCGGTGCACCTGCAGCGGTGGCAACGGGCGCAAGCATAAAGATTGAAGATAATGCCAGGATCAGATGTTTTTGATTCTTGTTTCTTAGGGGATGAAGATGTCTCTCAGACATTCGTTTGCTCCTTTTTACTGACCGGCCCAAGCCGCATGAGGGCAGATTTTAACATCTTTATAAGTTGGTTGGTGGTAGACCTTGTCAGTCTGGGCAAAATTATTAGGGAGGTGAATGTTTTGAACCAAGCGAGCAGCCAGACAAAAAGCAATAGCAAAACAAAAAGAGGGCAGGGCCGTAGAATTATTGCCCGCACTTTTGTCACCCTGGCAGCCTTGGCCCTTGCTGCTTGGTTGGCTGTCACTGTTTATATGATCTCGCACGGCGGCATCACCACATACAACAACGATACTTTTCAATCGGAGCGACTGTTTGCTGATAAGGAAAAAGCCGAAGCTGAGGTGAATTTCGCTAGAGAAAGCGGCAAATCAGCCCTTGAACTCTCGCAGGCATTGCAGAAATTGGCGCTTTATTACCGGGAGAGCGGCAATTTTGCCGCTGCCCGAGATACGTTAATGGCCGCCGACCGAAGCGTTGCCGCCGAGCATGACGACGTTTTGCATCTAGTAAGGCGGATGCAATTGAAAAGAGAAGCGGCCATGGTCATGGCCGAATGTGGTCTCTTTCAAGAGGCGGAGCCTTTGTTTAGACAAGCAGGCCGGCTATTGAGACCCCTTGAGAAATTAGACGGCAGCGCGGCCCAGATGGCTCGTGCGGCTTTGCGCAACGATCAAGGCGTGCTCTATTACCTCTGGGGTAATGCCACTCGCGAATTACCGCTGCGATTTGAAAGACTTGAAATAGCCAGGCGTTGCTTTGCTGAAAGCTTTGCCGGGGTGAAAGGTGTTGACTCAAATGAGGCATCCTCTTTACGCAAGGCAGTGGCTCGCAATTTGAAGGTATTGTCGGAAGATCTCAAATTTGAGGTCAAGACTTACTCTTGAACTTTAACAACTTCTTTCTCTGGGAGCAGCTTTGAACGTCCCCAGAGCAAAAATCTGCGCAAGTCTTCGCTGTCAATAAATAAGACATACGAGAAAATCATGATCCATTCAAAAAGCGGAATGTTCATGTGCAAGTCGATCATCAGATGGAAAAATACTGCTAGAACAATGACGTAATAACGCAGTTCTTTAATCCATATGAGCGAAAAGAGGGCGGCTTCGATGACCAAGGTGCCCCAGCTGAAAAACTGACAAAGCCAGAGTTGGTCGAAGATATAGGGTATTTTTACCCTGACCAGGTCTTCGATACGAGTACTGTAGTAGACGGCGGTGCCGTCCACCCAACTGTCGCCCCAGGCTTTGGCCACCACGGTATGCAAGTAGACCAAGTTGAGTTGCAGTTGAAGTAATCTCTGGGGCCAGATACTAACCGGTTTGTAGATCAGGTCGGCACTTTCTTTGCCCTTTAGCCAATTGTCCAGCGAAAGAGCTTGGCCGCTTGCCGAGAAGATAAGCCAAACGCTCATCACCCTCATATAGGTGTCGCCTGAATTGAATAAAAATGGATTTCTGTGATAGAGACTGGTGAGGCACAGATAGACTATGAAAGTAGAGAGTCTAGTTTTGTAGCCCACAGTCATCGAGACGGCGGCAAGAAAAAACAACGTAAAGAAAGCAAGCAAAAAGTCGTCATTGTCTCGATTTATATTGAGGATATTCAATCCGACAAACTGAGCGAAATTGCGGGCTGTTTGATTAGATGTAATGCCGTATTGGCCAAACCAGACAAATAGGTCGCATGTTAGAAGCAAGATAAAAAGAATGAGTATGATACCGATCAATATACGAAACACTGCCACCACTAGTGGTGAGGTTTCTGAAAACCAGAATTGATCCCAGAGTTTGATTAGGGTCTTGAGTGGCATTTCAAATCCTCTGGTTTAATTTGAATGGTGAGAAGCAGGTTGTGCTCATAGTGGGGTGGATTTGGCAACCACTTTGGATTTTTTTCTTCTTCTGATCTTGCCAGCGGATTTGGTATCGGAGCCGGTGGTATTTTGGATGAATATCTGATCAGCGAGACACTTGTCGGCGGATTACTTTCGTCTAGGAAAGAATTGCGGGCTATATATCTGGCGATGTCCGGCCAGGCGTGGGGAGCCTTGCTCCAGCAAGTGTTGTCGTCGAAGAATTTACGATAGCGCTCTTTGGGAATCTTCTCAAGAAAACCAAGTCTCTCCATTCTTGGCGATTCCCACAATATTGATGTGCCGTCGGCATAGCGCACTATGGCAATCATGTGTGGATTTTGATCTCTGGGCTTGGGGGCAAAGACGCCAAAGTCTTGATCAAGACCCATAAAGAAGTAATAGCCGTGAAAGAGCAAGTTTACCTGGGCTATAAAAGGATGATGGTTGAACATATAGCAAAAATTGAGCATGGCATGAAAGACAATAAAGAAGCTGATCAAAGGCTTCCTTATTTTTTGCCATAGCTCCGCAGGCAAAATAAGCTTACCTAGACTGAATAATAGACTAGGGCGAGGTTCTTCTTTTTTGCTTTCGGTTTGCCGAGGCATACCGGACTACCTCCGGCTCAGCCAAGTTACATCTTCTTCAGTTGTTCCTGTACGGCCTTGGCTTCTACAGTCTTACCCTGTCCAACCAAAGCTATATGCAATTGTTGCAGCGAAATTTTGCGCCATTCTTTGGAAATCAAATTTATTGGCGCACCGGCTGCTATGTTTATGCACTTTCTCCAATCTTGTTCGGCTTCCGCCCATTTTCTCTGACCGTTGTAATAGAGACCCGGATAGAGATGACAGTTGAAAAACCAATTGGGCATCGGGCGTTTTTCTTGGGGCTGTTTATAGAAAATGCGCTGGGCCAGAAGGAAATACTTCATCGACTCTTTGCACTTATCGCCGCCCTGCATCCAAAGTCCGATGCCGAGGCGGACGCAATATTGCCCTAGTTTGGTTTGGCCGGCTTGAGCTTTGACGGCATCATCTAGGTGTTTTTTCAAAATCTCGACGCCGACACCTGGTTTGTTTTGCGTAAAGATATAGGGATGCGCCTCTTTAAACTCAGCTTCAGGAAAAGCAACTTTTGTATCAGGCTCGGCATCAACATAGCGCGAAATTTCTTCGTCAGTGACAAGCGGCGGTTCTTTGGGTGCTTCAGGCTTGCTCGGTTTGCTTGATGTTTTGCCGCCGCTGGGTTCGCTGCCCCCGCTACAGGCTGTCAGAGAGGCAACTGCAATAGTAAAAATGGCGACAATAGCCAGGCTCTTTAAGCCAGCGCTTCCTATAAATACTAGAGGACCGTTTTGTACCTTGTCTTCAGCGGCTGGGGATTGCCTCATCTTGCCTACTCCGTACCATTAACTAAGAGAAACAGTAATAGATAATAAAGCAACTTACAACTATAGAACTAGGCGTCCCTATTTTTTGCCAGCAACTTTTTGATTTTTGTTCCGAAAACCACGGTTATTGGTGCCATCAACATAGAAGCAACAACCACTACAGCGCCTACGGCATTTAATTCTTTGAGGAAGTAAAGGCTAGAGACCAGGCTGAGATTCTCTTCCAGGTAGATGGCAATGAGAGCGCTCAAGAACAAGACCCCGACATTGCGAAGGCTGATAATCACTCCGCTATTGCCGCTTTGGCTCAGACCGCCAAGAAATCGCGCTTCTTCGCCGATGGCTGTGGCTCCTGTCAAAGCCGCCGAGGCATAAAGACAGAAAACTGCTAGGGAGGAACCCTTGCAGATTGCTCCAGATAGATATAGAGATAGTGATAAGAGTGACATCACCAGCCAAAGTTTCTTTATAGAGAGTCTTTGTTCTATAAAAGGAGACAACAGCGCACCAGCGGCAAAAGAAAGACTCAGTCCGGCTGCTAGCTCAGACATGGGTAGAAAGACCTGGGCTGATGTTTGCACCACCTGGCCCTGCACGGCAAATATAGAGCAAGCTGTCAGCAAGGCAATAGCAGGCAAACTCATCAGACCGACCATCAAGCCGTGTGGAAACGGATCTTTTGAACTGGAATTTTCTTTCTTTCTCTTGGCCTGAACTTGAATAGGGGTAGCGCTTTCTAATTGATTGAAAAACACAGTTATGATTGATATCAAATAGAGTATCAAGCATATATTGAGCGGCCAGCTGGCACCAAAAGTATTAGTAAGTGCCGGAGCCAATTTCAAACTAACTGCCTGACCCAAACACCAGCATGCAACAGCCGGTGCTAGATTTTTATTGAAGCTCTCTTTGTCGGCGCTCGGCAAGACTTTCTTCAATATAAACAACAAAGACCAATGAGAAGAAAGCAGAATCAAACAAAGCAATGCGGCAATGATCTCGGGGCTTAGTGTCTGGCGCAATTGGCTAGAAGTGAGAGCCAAAGCCATCGTCAAGCGAAAAAGTTTGGCTTTATCCAGTCGATTCCAGTTGCTTTTGTAATTGTTTAACGTACTTAGCTTTTCAGACAGATAACCAGTCACTGTCATAAAGAAAATGAGCGGGATGAAAATCAAAAGACTGCCTCTAATCTGGCTGTCGTAAGTAGGTCCCGGTGTAGTAAAAACGGCGAACGAGGCTAGATACAAAAGCATCGACCAGTCTGCCAAACTAGTCAGAAATATAGGCGCCAAAGCAAAGGCAAACAGCTGTCCTTTTGACCGCCCCTTACTTTCAATTAAATCCGCTTCGACTAGTGTAGAAGCGGATACTTTGAGGACTCTGTTCATCAAATTGGCTTGCCCGAATACTCGTCTAATTGTCCGCTATTACTTACCAGTCTTTTGAGAAGTGCCACAGTCCCATTTAATTCAAGCTGAGACTGCGCTTGCAAAGGGAGTTCTCTCGCTCACCCATATTAATTCCTTATAAGTTGATGGTGAGTTGAAGGCGGAGCGAGCCGCTATGCGGCGTATATTCAATCGCTAGCGGCTCTGCATTAGCATTGTGAAATTACAGAACTGGGCGCTTCTGGGACAATCAAAGAGGTATCTCGCTAGGGCTCAGGTTTTGTTTTCGTAAGGTAATCGCCCATGCACTCCGCCATGCCTTCAATATTTTCGAAAAGTCTAAGCAATCTAGGTCTTGCTTTGCTTGCTCTTTTGGTCAGTCAAACACTTTGCTTTGAAAGAGCTTGCGCCCTTGCTGCTCGGGAAGGGGCCGCTTCAGAATTAAGGGCAGGTGCAATTACCAAATTAAGTTCAGAGACCAAATTAAATTCAAAGAGTAAAGTGAGACGCGGTAATGCACCGTGTTTGAGCTGGTACGAGTCGGACAAGCCGGTCAAAGCAGTTTTTCTCTGTGTTCATGGTCTAGGGCTGCATAATGGTACTTACGAGCCTCTCGGCAAAACGCTGAGCGCACTTGGTTATCCTGTTTATGCCATCGATGTTAGAGGCTTTGGCTCATGGATGGAGGCTCGTGGACGCGAGCGCGTCGATTTTGAAGGCTGCTTGGCCGATATAAAGAGCACCCTCAAAGTCATTCGGAGAGCCCATCCGGGTAAGCCGGTTTTTTTATTGGGTGAATCTATGGGCGGTGCTATCGCCTTGCGTGCCACTGCTCTATATCCTGAACTCGTCGATGGTCTTATCTCTTCAGTGCCGGCCGGGGACCGTTTCAAGCAGGGGCGCACTTCTCTCAAAGTGGCTTGGCATTTTCTTGCCGACCCTCATAAACAGATCAATGTGGGCGAAAGTGTGATCAAGCAAGCCACAGACAAACAAGAGCTAAGAGAAGCTTGGCAGAGCGACCCGCTAGCCCGCATGAAATTGTCACCTAAAGAGCTTTTGCAGTTTCAGCTTTTTATGAATCAGAATCACGAAAGTGTCAAAGAAATCAAGAACAAGCCTGTTTTGATTGTGCAAGGGGTGCAGGATAAGTTGGTCAAGCCGACAGGAACTGTGGAACTTTTCAACGAGATGGCCACTCCCGACAAAGAGATTGCTCTCATACCCAATGGCGAGCACCTAATTTTTGAAGAGAACCAGTTTACTCAAGAGGTAATCGAAAAATTGCTTACTTGGGTAAGCAGCCATATTGAAGGTGCAAAACTTGGAGAAGATAAAGTTGAGAAATAAGATCGTAGTTTCAGGCACAGTATCTTTGCTGGCTCTATCTTTGCTCTGTCTGCAATTTAGCCAGGTTTGGGCTGGTACAGTGACAAAGCCGGCTCTAGCTGAACTAGTGAAGGCAGTGGAAAAGAGCCCTGAGTCTGCTCCAGCTAGATTGGCTTTGGGCGAAGCTTATATAAGCAGCAAAGATTTTCAGAAAGCAAAAGAAAACCTGCGACTAGCTGTGCGACTTGGTAAGGGCAATGCCATTTCTCAGAAAGCCAATAGTTTGCTTGTGGGTCTGCCAAGCGCTGTGGTCAAGCCTAAGACCGGCCCTCAAACTAGAATGATTGCCTCTATGCTTGGATTGGGGCGAGTGCGCGGCATGGAAGGTGCCAAGCCCACTGTAATCGATTTCTATGCTTCTTGGGCCCAGCCCTGCAAGCAGCTAAGCGGTGTCATGGATAAGTTTAAGACCTCATATAAAGACAAGGTCAAATTTATGCGTGTCGACGTTGATGATCCCGGCAGCGAGAGTCTGCTCGATCAATATGAAGTAAGCCCGGTGCCAACCGTGGTCTTTCTCAATGAAGAAGGTGAAGTTGTCTCTTACTCAGTTGGCTTTTCGGGCGAGAATAGTGTAAAAGAAGGGCTGAATAAAATATTGAGTGCTAACGCCAAGTAAGAGAGTGTCTTGGGCTTATGTCCCAATTGAAGCAAAGTCCTTTATTTAAGCTGTTTCTTGATGCTTGCTGCAAGCATCCACAGAAGACTTTTCTGGTATTCGGCAGCCATAGTTTTAGCTATAGTGATATCCAGCGCAAAGTCTCTCAGCTGAGCGAGAAACTGGCCCAAGTCGGTCTCAGACAGGGCGATAGAGTAGCAATCTATCTCTTTAATTCGCCCGAGTTTGTCGTTTCTTTTTTAGCCCTCAATTGTTTGGGCATCACAGTGGTGCCGGTCAATCCACTGCTTAAAGAAGAAGAGATTGAGCATATTTTGTCTGACTCGCAGGCGCGGGCACTGCTTGCTCATCGCGAGACTAAGATTACTAAGTTGGCGCAGCCTCATCTGGCTTTGAATTTAGATCTAAAGCTTGAACCCGATCTTGAACTCAATCTATTTAGATTTGATTCTTTGCAAAGTGCTGATCAAGAAAGCTCAGATCAAGAAAGCTCAGAACAAGATTTAGATAGTACCGCCGCTTTGATAGTCTATACCAGCGGCACAACCGGCAAGCCCAAGGGCGCGGTCCTTAGTTATGCTAATGTGGCTTTTACAATCGAGTCCTATCCCCATCGTTTTTGTCTCAAGCAAGATGACATGCTGCTTGGCGTCTTGCCTCTCTGTCATCTTTATGGCTTATTGGTAGTGCTGGCCGGTGCTATGAAGGCGGGCTGCGGCATAGTGCTCATGAAGCAGTTCGATGCCGCCGAGGCGATTTTGTTGCTTAGATCTGAGGCGGTGTCAGTACTGCCGGCGGTGCCGACTATGCATCAGTTTATTTTGATGGAATTAGATAAGGAAGGCAAGGAAAGTCGTCTGGAAAGTTTGCGTCTTTGCACTACTGGTGGTGCGGCTATGCCCCGAGACCTTCTCGTTGCCCTGAAAGAACGTCTGCGGGTGCCTGTATTGGAAGGCTATGCCCTCACCGAAACCACCGTAATTGCCACGCTCAACCCCGAGGGCGATGCCAGGCTGGGTAGCGTCGGTACTGCCTTTCCGGGAATCGAGATAGCGATTGAGAAAGACGGTATCAGATCTAGCCGAAGCTTTGGTGATGGAGAGAGCGAGGTCGGCGAGATCTTGCTTAAAGGTGCTTGCATAATGAAAGGTTATTTCAATAATGCTGCGGCAACTGCTGAAGTAATAAAGGACGGCTGGTTTTACACCGGAGATCTAGGTTATCTGGATGCCGATGGTTATCTATATATAGTTGGACGCTCAAAGGAATTGATAGTAAGAGGGGGCTTGAACATTTATCCCCGCGAAATAGAAGAAGTCTTGCTCCGTCTGCCCGCCATCGCCGAATGTGCAGTGGTGGGTGTTCCCGATCGCTATATGGGTGAAAGAGTGAAGGCTTTCATAGTTTTGAAAAGCGGTGCTTGCCTTACAGAAGATGAAATCAAGAGTTTTTGTAAGATTCATTTGGCTGACTACAAGATGCCCCGTGCCATAGAGTTTCTTGATAAGCTGCCCCGTAATTCTACAGGCAAAGTATTGAAACGCTTGCTTTGCTGACTTGGATACAGATAATAGGCTAAGATAGTCGGTGTCTAATGTGGAGTGTGCTAAGTGAAGTGGGCTTCTTCTCTAGAGCTAACTGAAGATCTATCTGAAGAAATTCCAGAGGAAACTCTGGCGCAATTGCCTGATTGCGGGGAGGACGCCACACTGAGATCCGCCCTCAGACTTTGTCATTCCTTGGCCGGCACCTTAAGCTTTAAGCTGGGTGGTAATCCTGATCTGCTTTTGCTGTTTGTCTCGCCTGAATATCGAGAGAAACTGGAACCAATTGGTCGCTACCTAAGAGAGCGCCTTTCTCCGGCTTCTTTTATTGGCTGCACCGGCGCCGGACTGATCGGTGGCGGCGTGGAAGCTGAAAATCAGTCAGCCATTGCCTTGACCGGAGCGATTCTGCCCGGGGTGGAAATGCGCGCCTTCCACATAGTCAGTGACGCCATTCCCGACCTGGATGATCCGCCCGACAGCTGGGAAAAGCTTATGCAGGTGCAGGGACAGGACGAACCGGTCTTTATTTTGCTTGGGGACCCTTTTAGTTTTAAGATAGAACCGTTCGTGCAGGGTCTTGACTATGCCTTTCCCCGTTCGGTCAAACTGGGCGGCTTAGCCTCGGGTGGACATAAGGCCGGTGAGATTCGCATGCTGGCTCAAGACCGGGTTTTCCGATCGGGGCTTGTGGCTCTTACCCTCAAGGGCAATATTCAGGTAGATCCTGTGCTTGTCCAGGGCTGCCGTGCTTTCGGCAAAATCAGTCGGGTTACCCGCTGCGATCGCAATCTCTTATATGAGCTTGATGGAAAACCCGCTGTTTCGGTGCTTAAGGAGGCAGTGGAAAGACTATCCGAGAAAGATCAGAAACTGGTAAAGGATCAGCTCTTTATCGGAGTGGCTATGGACGAATTCAAAGACCAACTCAAGACCGGTGATTTTTTGGTCAGATCGATAATTGGTATTGAACCCTTGAGCGGAGCACTTTTGGTCGGTGAGGTCTTGAGACCGGAAAGGACCGTGCAGTTTCATCTGCGAGATGCCGGATCTTCCGAGAAAGATTTGAACCAGCTTTTTTCACGTTATGTAGAAGATAAAGAAAGAAATGGCGAACCCCGCGGCGCCCTTTTGTTTTCTTGCTTAGGTCGGGGGCAGGGTCTCTACGGTAAACCCAATTATGACAGTGATACATTGAGGAGTTATTTGGGCGAAATTCCCATCGGAGGCTTCTTCTGTAACGGCGAAATAGGCACTGTCGGGAAGTCCACCTATTTGCACAATTACACTTCCAGTTTCGGCATTTTCAGGGAGAAATAGCTATGTTCAATGCGAAGCTTTCAGCTCAGGCAATCTTACTATCTCTGGTATTCAATCTCAGCTCCGTCTCTTCAGCCCAAGCGGCGCCTTCCCAAAGCACAGGCAAAAGCCAGAGCGCAGCCGGTAAAAATAAAGCCAGCGCAGCCTCGTCCAAGAGCGGTGCCCCCTCTCAAAACAGTGGAGCCTCGCAGGCGGCTATTCGCGCCTATTGCAATCAGACTTGGAGCAAAATAATCGGCAAATGGCTTTTGGCTGACGGCAATAATCATGTGACCATTACCTGCGAAATTAGTTCGGACGGTTCTTTGGGGGATCTGTCCGTGACCAGTTCACCGAAGAGTGCCGAAGCAGAAGCTGCTGCCATTAATGCCCTACAGGAAAGCAAGCCGCTCAATCTTTTGCCATCGGGCATGAGCCGCGCTAAGATTACAATAGTGTTCGATTCAAAGGCAGATCCTCATGGTGATTCGTCTTCTAGTGGTTCTGTTCGTTTGGATCCTATTTAGCGGCTTGAGCGGATTGAACGGAGGCCAATTGTTTCTTTTCGGACAGTCAGGGAAAAGACCTCTTAAGTTTGCCGGCACCTGGTATGACGATGAGCCATCCAGGCTGGCAGGGCAACTGCGCGACTATGAAAAACTGGCCTGGCAGCAAGCCTGCGCTAAGGGAAAAAATACCGGTGTCGGCCTAATAGCAGCCTCTAAAGAAAATACTGCGGTCAAGCCGGCAATACTAGCGGTGGTGGCACCCCATGCCGGCTATTCTTATTCGGGCAAGACTGCTGCCTTTTCTTATTTATCGGTTGGCAATCAACAAGTAAAGCGGGTCTTTCTATTAGGGCCGTCCCATTACAAAGGTTTTCACGGAGCGGCTCTGTCCTACGACAAGTCTTTCCAGACGGTTCTCGGTGAGATCGAATGTGATACTGAAGTGGTTGATGAACTGAAGGAAAATATTCTCTTTCAGGAAATGACCAGGGCTCATCATCAAGAGCATTCACTTGAGTTGCAATTGGCCTTTATCAAATCTAAGTTTCCTAAAGCCACTATCGTGCCCATCATGATTGGTACTCTCAACGATGCCTTCGAGGCTCGCTTCATTGCCCGAGAATTGGCTTCACAAATGGAAGACGGCGACTTGGTGGTGGTCAGTTCAGACTTTACCCACTATGGTCCGCGCTTTGAGTACGAACCGTTTAAGACCGAAGGCGACGAAGGTAAGTTCTTGAGTCGTCTAAAAGCCCTCGATATGGAAGCGTTGAGCTATCTAGAGAGGGTAGACTTGGAAGGGTTCATGAGTTTTTATAAGCGCACTGATGATACCATATGTGGTGTTTATGCTCTTTCTGTCTTGCTTGCGCTTTTGCCCGAAGATTGTCGCGGCATTTTGCTCAACTACCGCACCTCTCTTGAAGCGACAAAAGAAATGGGTGATTCTGTCGATTTAGACCATGACTTCAACACAGTCTCTTATATGTCTATTGCTTTTGAAAGCAAGCGAGGCGGCTGGAATGCAGTCAGAGAAAGTTTGCTTGAGCCCAAGCCCTTGACGGCTGAAGAGCGAGAGAGTTTGCTCAAGATAGCCCGGATTACTTTAGAGCAGTTTGTCAGAGAGGGGCGTGTGCCAGAGCTTGCTGCTTTGGAGAAAGCCGGCATTGTCATAAGCGAACGCATGAAGCTGCCGCACGGAGCCTTTGTTACTTTACACAAGACCGAAGCAGGTGAGCGTGATCTGCGTGGTTGTATCGGTTATATCTTCCCGGTCAAGCCGCTCTATCTCACTGTAATTGAAAATACAGTCTCTGCCGCCGCTAAAGATCCTCGCTTCAAGCCTGTAACAGCCGGCGAATTAGACTCTCTAGATGTGGAAGTGAGCGTGCTGACGCCGCCGCACAAAGTGCCTGCCTATACCGATATCAAAATTGGGCGTGATGGCGTTTTGCTCAAGTGTCGCGGTAAGCAGTCGGTCTTTTTGCCTAGTGTGGCTGTCGAGTACGGCTGGACTCTTGAAGAGACGCTGGAGCAACTGGCTCTGAAAGCCGGTTTGCCTAAAGATGCCTGGAAAGATGGCAAGTTTGAAGTGTTTCGCAGCGAATCAATGCAGGAAGGGCAAGTGGGGCAAACCCATCAAGTAGACCAGTAGGTTTTGCACCATCACCTGAAAGGCGGCAAAGAGAAGGAACATGAGTGTATGGTCTTGATTGGCGAAGCGAGTTAACTCCGCTTCTACCGAAGGGGCTATGTCTTTCTCTGCCGTCTTTTGAAGATGGGTGGCAGACATAATCAGCCTGGGATTATTGCGCCAAAGTCCATAAGAGAAAACTTCCGAGCCATCATCTACTACGGCTAACTTAAGACCGGGTAGGGCTAGCTTTTGGCACTGGCTTTCCAGCATATTAGCTAGTTCAGGATTATCTTTGGCTACTTCTTCTAGAGCGAGGAATCTGGCTTTGAAATAGCGGCTTTCGGCCCAGTCTATTACCAGAGGCATGATCATGATGAACAAAACGTTCAAAGAAAGAATCATGATGGCGGCACCTCTCATGCCGACATCGTCTGTTCGCACCCAATGGGCTAGGGGAACCGTGAGCAGGAGCCCTAGAACGAAAGTAATTGAATAGTAGAGTTTAAGCGCTCTGGACGGCTTCATGAGAATGACCCGCTCTTCTAGTTTGGTTCCGACATCTACTATGTGCCCCTACAGATCTTGCGCAAAACCTGAGAAATTGCCAATAAACGCTTGACAACGGGCTCGATTAGTAGCACACTGGGGTCGTGCGAATTTATTAAATCGGTTCCTTCGCTTCGACCAATTGGTCTATTACTTTTTGCGCTTACAAAGCTTGCTTACCAATAAGCGTACTTACCAAAAGCATATTTAAAATGAAAGTGGATATGAGAGATGCCCAGGAACTCCTGGTAAAGGCCATACGTCGGCGCGAAGAAGCGTCGGTGGCAAATGATTTTGAGAAACTGCGGGCTCTTGAAGAAACACCGGACGACTATCTACTAAAGAAGGCCGCTTGGTCTCTGCTCTTTATCTCGGCTCCCATAGCTTTTCTGATACTGCCCTTGGTTATAGGACTAGCTGATAAATATCTGTCGGCACAAGCCAGCCAGATTTTATGGTTTTCGGCCAAGTCATTTATGGCAGTGGTGCTGCTCAGTTTTCTTGTTTCAATTTATCTGACTTTCAAAGAAAAGTCTTCTTACTAAAAGAGGACGACTGTTGTCGTCCTCTTTTAAATTCTTAGAAAAGCTCAGCTTACATAAGTTCTTGCATGATTTGCTTGAGCACGTCTTTGCCGGGTCTTACTACTGACTCGGGCAAAGTCGCAAGCGGAGCTTCTCCCACGCGTAGAAGCGAGGTGAAGTCAGGCTTTTCTTCATCGATATAGAGCAGACCAGTAAGGAACTGCTTATCTTTGTGGGCTTGCTTGATCGTTTTCATTGCGTTGATTGCGCAGGTTGGATCATAGTCATGATCGGTTTTCTTGAGGGTAATGCGAGAACCGTCATGCATTTCCACTTCTTGTACTGAACCCGGCTCATACTCGACGTTTATTTGTTCAAAGAAAGGAATGTAACCCAGCTCATGCAGAGGGGTTTCCATTTCTTTGGCATATTTATAGCTCTTGGTTGAACCTTCGTGGTTATTGAAGGTGACGCAGGGGCTGATGACGTCGATGACGGCTGTGCCTTTATGAGAAGCAGCAGCTTTGATCAGGGCGGTGAGCTGTTTAGGGTCGCCGGCAAAGGAGCGACCAACAAAACCGCAGCCCAGTTCGATGGCTAGACCGCATAGGTCGATGGGTGGAAGTTCGTTCAAGACACCAGACTTGAGCTTAGAGCCTAGGTCGGCGGTGGCTGAGAACTGACCTTTGGTGAGACCGTATACACCGTTGTTTTCGACGATATAAATCATCGGTACATTGCGTCTGACCAAATGGCAGAATTGACCAAGACCGATTGAGGCTGTGTCGCCGTCGCCAGATACGGCAATCATGGTCAAATTGTGATTGGCCATGCTGACGCCGGTGGCGATGGACGGCATTCTACCGTGGACGGCGTTGAAGCCATGGGCACGGTTTAAGAAATAAGCCGGAGTCTTGGATGAACAGCCGATACCCGATAGCTTGGCCACTTGGTGCGGCTGGGTGCCTAGTTCAAAGAACGATTTGATTATTTGGCTGGTGATGGCATCGTGACCGCAACCGTCGCAAAGTGTCGAAGGAGATCCTTTGTAATCGGCTAGGGTCAAACCAATTCGATTGGTTTTGGGTGCTGCTGCTGTCATTATTTTTTCTCCTCCCCTGATACAGCTTCGGTGACGAATCTGGCGTTGAGGGGCAGACCGTTGTAGTGTTTGATTGAACGAAGCTTGGTGGCCTGACTGGGCAATTCTAGAGCAATCAGGTCATGCAACTGTCCGTCGCGGTTTTGTTCTACGACATAAACGCGCTCATGACTGTCCACAAATTTCTTCAGCTCTTCGGTGAAAGGCAGAGCTTTCACTCTTAGATAGCTGGTCTTGATGCCGGCTTCCTTAAGCTCATCTCTGGCTTCTTCCACAGCAAAATGGCTGGAGCCGAAGGCGATGATACCGACTTTGGCATCTTTTTCAGTCACTACCTGTGGTTTCGGAACGAATTGACGGGCGGTGTTGAACTTCTTCTCAAGACGATTCATCAAGTTGACATAGTCTTCAGGACGCTCGGTATAAGTGGCTTTCTCGGTGTGACCGGAGCCGCGTGTGAAATAGGCGGCCAGCGGATGGTCGGTGCCGGGCAAGGTGCGGTACGGAATGCCGTCGCCATCTATGTCGGCGTAACGCTCGAACTTACCAGCCTTTTCTAAGGCGGCAGCATCGAGAACTTTACCGCGATTGATCGGTTTAGTTGGATATTCGAAAGGATCCGACATCCAGTTGTTCATGCCCAGGTCGAGATCGGTGAGCACAAAAACAGGAGTCTGGAATTTCTCAGCTAGCTCGAATGCTTCCATGGCCATTTCATAACATTCGGCCACCGAGCCGGGCAGAAGAATTATGTGTTTGGTGTCGCCATGAGAGAGCAAGAAGGTCGATGTCAGATCGGCTTGAGAAGTACGGGTGGGCATACCGGTTGAAGGACCAACCCTTTGCACGTCGAAGATAACGGCGGGAATCTCGGTGAAATAACCGTAGCCGGCGAATTCAGACATGAGTGAGATACCAGGACCGCTGGTGGAAGTCATCGATCTGGCTCCGGCCCAGCCGGCTCCCAGGGTCATACCGATGGCGGCCAATTCGTCTTCGGCTTGCACTACGGCAAAGCTGGCTTTGCCAGTCTCTTTGTCGATGCGGTGCTCTTTCAAATAGTCGATCAACTGTTCGCAAAGACTGGAAGATGGTGTAATCGGATACCATGCCACCACTGTCACGCCGGCGAACATACAACCAAGGGCTGCGGCTGCGTTACCGTCGATGATTATTTTGCCCTTGGTTTTGTCCATGGGCTCGACAACAAAATTGTCTTCTTTGGTTAGGTTTTCTTTGGCCCACTCTCTACCTAGTTTGACAGCGTTCAAGTTGAGATCTACAGCCTTGGCTTTGCCTTCAAACTGTTTGGCGATGGCATTTTCTATTTCAGAATGAGTGATGTCGAGCAATTCAGCCACTACGCCGACATAGATCATGTTGGTGAGCAGTTTGCGCAGCTTCAGGTTCTCGCTGGCTTTGGCAGCCAGTTCGCTGAAAGGCACTTGATAATGTTTGACGTCGCTTCTTACTGCATCCAGTTTCAGTTCAACCGGGCTTATGCAGACTGCGCCGCTTCTTAGGCTCTTTACGTCTTCGATGGCGGTTTGCGGATTCATCGCCACCAGAATGTCAATCTCTTCCTTCCTGGCAATATAGCCGTTCTTGTTCACTCTGATGGTGAACCAAGTCGGCAGACCGGCGATATTTGAGGGGAAAAGGTTCTTGCCGCTCACTGGGATGCCCATCTGGAAGATGGAGCGCATGAGCACATTGTTAGAAGATTGGCTTCCAGAGCCGTTTACTGTTGCTACCTGGATGGAAAAATCATTGACGATTCGACCTTTCTCCAGTTTTTCTTTGCTGTCTGCAGCTAACGTTTTCACTGTGCATTTCCTATTAGTAGTCTTGTTAGTCGTAGCTTTCTCAAGGGCTTTTCGCCCTTTTGCTAAAGTTTAGCCCCAAATTAGAGCAAAAGGGCTGTAAATACCACTTTCGCTAAGCTTTTTGAGATGAATTTGAATTTCAGTAATAAAGAGCGTGTTTTTGGTTACGTTATCTTGACATCGAGCAAGGTTGGCCCCTCGGCTTCGAACATCTGCGACACCGCTGTCTCCAACTCGGCCATACTCTTGGCGGTAAAGGCTTTCATCGAAAAGGCTTCAGCCATTGTTTTGAAGCTCACCGGTGGAGAACCAAAGGGAAAGATGGTTGCATTATCGTGGGCGTGATGCATAAGACGGGCGGCACCCCCTGCCGAAAAGATCACGATTTTTAGTGGCAGACCATAATGGACCGCCGACCAGATTGTTTCCATCGAATGCAGGGCCGATTCGTCGCTGGTTAGACAAATGACTGGGATTTCTCTTACGCCTAGCTGGGCTCCAAGAGCGGCTGGTAGAGCATAGCCGTCTATACAAGCATTAGAGCCTAGATAGCTCGAACTTGTTTCCAAGCTCATCACCGAGCAGGGATCTGACTCAACGCTGATCACATCGCTGACCACCACCGATTCTGTTGGTCTGACGCCGTCTAAAGTGCGCATCAACCAGAAGGGGCTTATCGGGTCATCCCCCGAAGGATACATCAAGCCTTCTTCTAATTTACGCCTCTCCTCAGAGATGAGGCGGATAGTTTCTTGAGCCCTAATCTTTGCTGTCGACAATACTTTAGAGTCGGTAATTAGCTGAATTTCAGCCCGCAACCTAGTGAGTGTTTCAGCAATATCGGCTGTGGCCGCCGCTATACAAGGCAGGCTCTTGCCCGACAAAGTGGGTTCGACATTGACCTGAATAATGGCTGCCTTGGGGTTGAAAAGAGACATTTTGTCGGCTTCAGCCGATAATCTGGTCTGCATACCCAGGGCAAGCACCAGATCATGTTCTTTCAGTTTGTCTCTGACACTACTGAGACCAAAATGCAAAACTCCCCCAAACTGAGGATGTCTATTGGGGAAATTGACACCGGTGGGCATCGGCTCCGTATAGACCGGGCAACCAAGAACTTCTGCCAGCACCACCACTTCCTTGCGGGCGCGGTACTGGCTGACTTCGTTGCCGGCAATAATGCAGGGGTTGGCAGCGCCTGATAGCGAGCGCGCCGTTTTTTTGAGAAAGTTGTCGGCAGCCGGACCCAGTGGGCTGGTATGGGGCGGGTTGATAACTTCAGCCTGGGCGAACTGATAGAGAATATCGACCGGTAAAGAGACCAAGACCGGCCCTTTGGGCGGAGCCAGGGCTTCGGTAAATGCTCGGCGCAAGAGTCTGGTTACTTCCACACTTGATCTTGCCTCAGCCGACCATTTGCAGATTTTGACCACAGGCGCCAGGTTGTCGAGGGCGAGCACCGGATCATCATTCAATATTTGGGTGCTTTGTTGTTCAACCAAAAGTACTAGCGGCGCTTGTATCTGTTTGGCGGCAAAGATTGCCGGCATGGCATTGAGCAGACCTTGTCCGGGTGAGAGCAAAAGCACAGGTGGACGGCCGGTGGCCTGAAAATTGCCTATGGCGGTGAAAGCCGCTGCCTTTTCGGTAAGAAGCCTTCCGCATTTGAGCATCTGCGAGGCCTGAGCCATCTGCACAAGCACCGAAGGATTAGAGCGTGGTGCGTGAAAAAGAGCGCTCGCCCCCTCCAAAAGAAGCTGTTCGATGATGAGATGACTGGTCAGTTTTGTGGCAGTATTCATTCCTATTACTATAGATGATCCAGTTCCAGGAATGGTGAAGGGCTGAGATCAAAAACTTCGTTCAGACAATCTTCCATAAGGGCGCAGTTAGCCGCCAACATTGGATGACCCCAACTGCGTTCCTCAAAATAAAGTTCAGAATCTCTAAATATGGAGCCGAGGTGAAAACCAGGGTAAAGACTTTTCAAGGTACTTTCCCAGCCTCTTAGCTTTTTAGTTTTGAATTTAGATGTCAGGCATTTGATCGCCTCAAAAAATATTTGGGGATCTTGCCAATCGATGATTTCAAGTATGCGAAGAGTGGCTCCACCGCATTCAAGTAGGGCATAGCCTCCTTTGTTTCGCAACCTCAAGGTGAGCAGCTGGGGCCAGCCAAGTTGCGATCTTTGATGCAAAAAAAACTCTTTATCGGCTTTGTATTGCCAGTAGGACAGCTCTCTCTCAATTGAGAAAATTTGCCTGGCTTGCCACTGCCGGTAGTGGCGATCAAGTTCGTCCAAAGAGGTCATGCTCAGTGGTTCCAGTACTATATCGGCAGCCAGACTTTTGTTTTCTGCTTGACCCGACTTGAGGGTGAGGTTAAAGGCCGCCGAACCCATGTGGGAAAAGCCCAAACGGTTGTAAAAGTCTGCACCTATGTCTGAAAAAAGCAGTGCCCCATCAAATTGGTCAACTGCGCCGACCAGAGATGAAATGAGCTTAGTGGCATAGCCTTTGCCCCGCTCTTCCGGCGCCGTAAAGACAGCGCCGATGCCGGCCAAACTAAGAGGCTTTTGCCTATAGCGCGCCTTCAACCTATATAGCTTTGCCGAACTCAAGACTTTAGAGTTTTCATCCACAAGTCCATAAAGCTCAAGATGGCGGCCCCAAGTACTGTTCTTTTGGTTGGCAAAATAAGTCTGGTAGTCGAAATAGCTTAGACCGCCCGACCAGATTTTGTGGGTGCGTCTCAATACCTGACTGCTCTGGGGGTAATCCAGCTTTACTAAATTAGTCAATTTTTCATCCGACCAAAATGAGCTATCATACTCAGTTCCGACTCTGCTTTTGAATTTTGGTGCAGTTGCTCATGAGTTCTGCAAAAACAACTTATCTCTATCGCGGCCATATTGTAAGCCCTGTGAGCAAGAAAGGGGCCGCTATACAGTCTTTAGAGTATGACTTTATAGATCTGAGAGACGGTATTTTAGCTGTAGAGGAAGGCAAGATCGTAGCTGTACTTGAGGCTTCAACCTTGGAAGCTCAAGCGCTTCTTGACAAGGCGGGAGGCACTGCCGTCTTAGTTGACTGTTCCGAGCGTCTAATCATGCCGGGCTTGGTCGATATGCATTTGCATTTGCCCCAGGTGACCCAGACTGCTAAGTCCGGTCAGCACCTGCTTTCTTGGCTCAATCAATATATTTTTCCGGCTGAAGCTCGCTTTGCCGAAGACGAGCATGCCCGCAAGATAGCCCGTTGGTTTTTTAAGGAACTGGCGGTCAATGGCACCACTCTTGCTGTGGTGTTTACGACCATTCATGAGAATGCTTGCCGCATAGCCTTTGAAGAAGCTGAAGCGGCCGGAGCGCGGGTGATTATGGGCAAGGTGATGATGGATTTCCATTCACCCGAGGCTCTTACCGAAAAGACTGACAAGTCTCTGGAGCAGTCTCTGGCTTTGGCCAAGCGTTGGCATGGGGCGGCAGACGGTCTTTTGCAATATGCTTTCACGCCGCGCTTCGGCGTTACTTCCACCAAAGAATTACTTAAAGGTTGCGGAGAACTCTGGAATAGTCTGCCTGGAACTTATCTACATACACATCTTTCCGAAGCACGAGAAGAGATTCAAACAGTGTCTTCTATGTTTCCTGAGAGCCGCAGTTATCTAGATATGTACAGCCGCTTTGGTTTGACGGGAAAACGCAGTGTTTTTGCCCATTCAATTCATCTTGATGATTGGGATTTTGCCCATGTTAAAGAGAGCGGCTCGGCTTTGGCCCATTGTCCCAGCTCAAATTTCTTTCTCAAGAGCGGTGTCTTTCATTACAAACGCGCCAGAGAATGCGGTTGTCTCTTTGGTCTGGGTTCTGATGTGGCTGCCGGACCACATATGTCACTTTTCGAAGTAATGAAAGACGCTAACTTTATTCAGCCCGACTATTGGATCGAGCCGCGTGAACTTTTTTATAGGGCAACCTTGGGCGGTGCCAGAGCACTCTATATGGGTGAGCAGGTTGGTTCGCTGGAAGTCGGTAAAGAAGCTGACTTTATTGTGGTAGACCCACGTGCCAAGAGCGGTATTGTGGACAATATCATGAGTCATCCCACCGATGAGATACTCTCTTGCTTGGTCTTTTTGGGCGATGATCGGCTGATAGACCAGACCTATGTAAGAGGACGCCTGTTATTTGATAAGTCTAGAGCATGCGTGAAGTCAAAATAATTAGTCTAAACTCAAGCTGGCCCGTTAATTACCTTCTTCTGTTCACCTGCTAATATACATCCATTCAAGAGGGGCAGTTATGGCGACACCACAAGTAGAAAGCATCAAGACCATTTACTCTCAGGAAGAGATTCAAGAGAGAATCAAAGAGCTTGGCGCAGAGATCAGTAAAGATCTTTGCAAGCTTGAGAATCCTGTAATCATCGGGGTGATGAAAGGTGCTTTTTGTTTCCTCGCCGATATAGTCAGACATATCAAGACCGAAGACCCCTTGCAAATCGAATTTGTCAGACTGGCAAGCTATGGTAGCGCCACCGAAAGTTCCGGTCATGTGCAGACTCCCTATTTAGAGCTGCCCAATATTTCGCGCCGACATATTTTGGTGGTGGAAGATATCATCGATAGCGGCAGAACTGCTCGTTTCTTTATGGACTATCTCAAAGATCAGTTCAATCCAGCTACTCTAAAAATGGCTGTCTTTCTAGATAAACCCTCTAGAAGAGTGGTGCCGATAGAAGCCGACTATGTCGGTTTTACAATCGAAGATCTCTTTGTGGTCGGTTATGGTCTCGATTATGCTGAGAAATTCAGAGAGTTGCCTTTCCTCGGTGAGTTAAAACTGTCTTCTTAATTGAGAAAAGGGCATGCCTTGTCAGAATTAGCTAGCGACGACGCAGACAAAACAGAGAATGATGAAGCAAGCCAGGCTGAATCAGGCCTAGACTCGGGTCCAGAATCTCAACCAGAATCTAAGTCTGAATCTAAATCTGAAACTCCAGAGAAACAAGATAGCGGCGAAACTCTGTCCTCAGAGTCATCTGACCTAGTGAAAGCTAATGGCGCCTCCAGCGCTGAGAAGCCAGTGGGTCAGACAAAGAAAGTCAAAAAGAAGAAAGAAGATATTCTTGAACTTGGCTTTGGTACTTTGTTCCTGGCCTTGCTCTCGATCATTGCCATGAATGTGGCGGTGCTTGGCCTTGCTAAAGATTACAATAAGCGCTGTTGCAAGACAGCCGCCTATCTGGCTGGAAAAGCAGCCATGGACGGTAAAGATACACGCAATGTGCAATATGCCGCCTGGCATTATCTTGATGGTTGCGCCAATCCCGGTTTGTTCATCGAAAAGCCATGCCTGACTGGCTTGGAAGATATGATTACTCCGAAGCTGCGCAAGATCACAGTCACTATGTCCACCAAAGTGCTTGTGCCTGCCTCGTTTTTATTGAGTGATGCTTCGCTTCTGGAAAACGATCGCATGCATATGTGGTTTCACACTACATATGTCTTTAAGCTGAAAAATCCCAAGAACTGTCAGGGCACCCATAAGGTTAATCCGCCGGCGGGCTATAAAGAAGAGAAAGACAAAGAGTCGGTTGAGCAAAGCCTACCTGAAGAGACTAATAAATAAGTGAGACTAATAAGTGAATAAGACAAAGAAGTGAAAGCTAGCCTTCACTTCTCTGTAGTTATGTATTCATGTATTTTGGGATTTTCTGTTGTTACTGCTTCGCTACTTGCAGCACATCTTTCTTATTGCCAGACCAAATTTCGATCTCGTGCAAGGGTGGGGGCACATTCACCGCAAATGGTGCCGAGCCGTTCATTGGCATTGGCGAAGGTCCTGGGGTGATATCGGGAAGCCCAGGCAGAGGCGGCGGCTCAAGTGCGGTGAGCACAGGCTCGTTGGCGACTGTTTTCTTAGGTTGAGCAAAGAGCGCGGTCACGTCCACCGTAGTTACAGGACTGTGATCTCTGTCGTTGCGCAAGGAGAGATAGAGCTTGCTTGCGGCAACTGCTTTCACTAGTTTCTGTGTGTCTTCCGGCGTCACTGCCACTGTTACTGAAGAGGCTGGATTGGCACCACCTTTAGGGGCTCTTTCGTAGGTCTGACCGACGGCAATGATTTCAACGTCGGAGAGAATCGGTGCTACTCTGGTTTCGGCGCCATTGCCCACCATCGAAAGTACATCAACATGGCTCTGCGGTTCGATAAAGCCGGCCACGCCCGAATTCGAATCTACAGCAAAGGTGACGGCTCTCATGCCTTCCTTGAGGCGTGAGTTAAAGTCTATTGCTATGCCTAGCGGAGCGAGATCGTGTGAAGAGAGAAGTTGACCGGCGCTGACACCATATTTGGTCGTACGACCAATGGCGCTGGAGGCGCTGGGAAGTGCATCCAGCGGGGCTCTTCCTGCTTCTATATCTTTTTCACTAAGCCAATCTGCTTCAATATTGGCTCCGGCAGGAATATCTTTTTCGGCATAAACCACCTTTAGTTTGGCCGATGACTTTTCCTGGGCTTTCTTTATGGCTTCTTCTAATTCTCGTTTGCTTGCGTCTGAGCTTGTTGTAATCGCCATAGTGATCACAACTGAGAGCCCGACTATGGTGGCTACCATCAGGGCTGGGGGCGTGCGTGAGAGCAGCAAAAATAGAGAGCGTAGTGGATTCATTCCTACCTCCTCGAGTTATTTGTCTTAAACTACTTATCTTGAATTTCTTCTGGTTTCGGCAACCTTTACCATTCTTCCAGAGCGCCATGGCGAGATACTAGTAAAAACACTGAAGCTTGTCAGGAGATTAGTCTAGACTTTGCCCTTTTGCAAAGTTGATGAGCGACGATTTATATTGCCCTTTACAGTCTCAGGATGGGCTTTCTAAATTGGTCTGCAGTCCACAGGCTGCATGTCTCCGGCTTCGATGTTGACATCGACTGGCATCTATGGCACCTTAGCTCTTTGTTCCAGCACACAAATCCAAACCTATATATAGGTAGAAATGGCTAGCTCAGAAACAATTTGTTTTGCCCCCGGCTCTTATCAGAGTGATCTAGACGCCGACCAGGAACTCTCTGAATTAGAGGAAGAGTTGCAAGGGCTGACCGCTACATTGGAAATGGCAAAGATAGATTTTGCCGGTGTTTCTTATAAGTCTGAAGAGATTAGGGACCAAGCAACTAAAGAGTCTCAAGAATCTCAAGAAACTCAAGATTATTACTCTGACTTTAGTCCTAGTAACAGAACTAATTCTGAACCAGATTCTAAATCTCACTCTAATGCTCCGGATGCCGCCGCCTCTGATATGGGCTGGAGAATAGCGCGGCAAGCCATGGTGCGCGATTTTCTCTTTTTGGCCGGGCGCAGTTTTGTTGGTATTGCTTTGGTTGGGCTTCTGTCATTCGCCACCTACCACCTCTATAGAGCCAGTCAAAATATCAAGCCGGAGGCTCTCACAGCCGGTTTCTATAAAGTCTTTCCGGCGCTCAAGCCGCACCAGCCTGTCTTTATTGACGAGGTCAAGGCTGCTAAACCGGAAAAGAATACTGCCGAACCAGAAAAAAAGACGGTCAGAAAAGAGCGTAAGCGCAAAATCGCTCGCAAAGGTCATAACCGTGTCAAGGTGGCTAAACGTTATAACTATTCGCCTTGGGCTGGAGACCACCCCAACGGTGGCGAGATTACATATACTGACGGTACAATAACTGAGTATACCTGGTACTAAGTTACTGTCACCTAAATAGAGTCGTGATCAAATGCTGCCACCAAAAGTAGTGCCCGGCGACCTGGATGTACTCGACTATCAAAGGCTAATGCTGCGTTACCAGGCTCTTGTTTGGTTGTCGCAGATGTCTTTCTGCAGCAAGCAAGTTTTGCGGCTATCGCCTGAGGACGCTATTCCTGAAGCAGAAAGGCGCAAGATGCTGGCTTTGATGACTGCTGTTCAGGCTTCTGTCTTTGTCACCGATACTGTCACCGGTGTACAGGAAACAGCCTCTGACTTGGTAAAGTATGCTGCTGGTGAAGGGGGCAGACTTTTAGACAAGAATGAGCTGACACGTAAAGCGAAAGACAAAGCTGTTTTTGCCTTTGACTTTGTCGGCAAGCTGGCCGGCGATACGGTGCACAAGGTCTTGGAGGACGTTGTTCTGCCTCATGTCGGCTTGCCTGTTCATTATGTGCCCGAAGGCGGATCGGCTAGGCAATATCTCACTATGGCTGAACGTTTTGAGAAACTTGGCTATGTCGAGCCGATGCGCAAAGCCTTGCAGCGCGCCATTGCCTGCGGCGGCGTCGAAGGTGAAAGAGCGAAAGTCTTGAGCAAGACTAGACTGCCTCTTAGAGAAATTCGCAATCAGTCTATGTCTAAGTTTCTTGATGCGCTTAAGTTTATCTACACAAAAAAAGAAAGTCAGGCTAGACCGCTTCTGCTTGAATTATTGCGCGACGAAGCCGGTTTTGACTGGGTCTACCCACGCTTGGCTTTGATTGAACTCTCCAGCGGCGAGGAAGAGCGGGCTCGTGATTTGATGGCAAGACTAATCAAAGAGAATGCTAACTCGATCTTTGCTTATTCCACCTTAGTGACAATTGAACTGGCCGCCTGGCAGATCGGTGCCATGGAAAAGCATGTAAATAAGCTATTGGAGCTTGATTCAGTTGCTCCTGAGACAATTCAAGCCGAGCAGATTTTCAGCCTCATTTGTCAGACCGGCCTGCGATAAAGCAGCTAAATCAGAGAAATACTCTCGCCTTACTTTAGTTTGCCGTCGGTGTCGTAAACCGCCACCGGTGCAAAGAGCGAAAGCTCATTTTTGATTTTGCCTGCATCGCCGACGATACAGATAACTAGATTGTTTTCGTTAATCAGTTTTTGGGCGGCTTTCTGTACATCGTCTTCGTTTACCGCCATGATTTTGTCGGCGTATTTCTCAAGATAGTCGTCGCTGAGATTATAAATATTGGCTTCCAATAGTCTCTGGGCGATGCCGGCTTGGGTCTCTAGACCTAGTTGGAAAGAACCAGCCAGATAGTTTTTAGCTGCGTTCAACTCTTCAGGTTTAACCCTTGTGGTGCGCATCTTGGTCAGTTCATAAATAAATTCCAGAAGGGATGGATTGGTGACTTCGGTACGCACTTCTGCTTTTGCAAAGAAAGCTCCCGGTTCACGGCGCGGAGCCAGACGGCTGTAGGCACCATAGGTGTAACCTTTGTCTTCTCTGATATTCATAAAGAGACGGGCATGGGCTGTGCCGCCCAGTATCTGGTTGGCCACCAGCATGGCGTAATAATCTGGGTCGTCTCTTCTGATGGAAAGATTGCCCACTCTAATTGAAGTTTGCACCGAGCCGGGTCTATCAACCAGATGGATCTTGCGCTCTCTTTTTTCTGGGGCAAGCTCTAATTTGTTGGCTTCGATAGGCTTGCTCAGCCAATTTTTCGCTAGGGTCTTTTCCAGATATTGCAAGGTTTCGCTGGGATTAACATCACCGACGATGATTAATACAGCATTATTTGGTACATAATTGGCGTGGTGAAATTCCACCAGGTCAGACCTAGTCAACTTATTTATATCGCTTTCACTGGGCGATACTAATGAATAAGGGTGATTGCCGAAAACCACTTTAGAAAAGCGCTCTTCGACAAGAAAGTCCGGCTGAGCCCTTTTCATGGCAAGAGCTTGAATTGAATTGACTTTGAAAAGCTTCAATTCATCTTCAGGAAAACTGGGATGAAGAAGGACATCTCCCAGCAAGTCGAGCATATTTTGATTATAGGCAGAGAGGCAGGAAGCGCTGAGAATACTGTAGTCGTAGTCGGCACTGGCTTTGATGGCGCCTCCCATAAATTCGACTTTGTCGGCCAGGGCTTTACTGCTTAGAGTTTCGGTGCCTTCATTGAGCATCTTGGCCGTTGCATCTGCTACGCCGGTAAGGTCTTTACTTTCATAGGCCGAACCAGTCTTGAAGCCGAAATTGAAAGAAGTAAAAGGAAAACGGTGGTCTTCTAGAAACTGCACCTCTAGCCCATTAGAAAGGCGATGTTTCTCAATTTTCGGCAAAGTGAAGGGTCTTGGCTTAGGAAGAACCGGAGCTGATTTGCGGAAACTCTCGTCTATTGTTTCAGCCTTCAGTGCTTGCGTCTGTAACGTCTCTTTTGGGCTTTTTTCTTTGTTCTTTGTTTCAAGAGCTTTGCCGGCTTTCTCTTTAACTACCGGTGCCGCCGCCACCACAGCATTTTGCCAGCTAAATGCTAACGCCAGCAAAATCGATTGGGCGACGAAAGCTTGTTTGTTCAGTTTCTTGTTCAACATGTTTGTCTCTCAATCCTATTTCTTTGCTGCTACGGGCTTAACATCCAAGGTGGTCATGCCTTCTTTGGTGAAGAGGCGGCGAGCCAAATCTTGGATGTCTTCGGCAGTGATGCTCATATAAGTATCGAGGTCTTTGTCTATCAAAGTGGGATCTTTGAAAAAGGCGGTGTACTCAGCCAGCAATTCGGCTCGTCCCAGACTTCTCTGCAATGAGTTGTAAGACGACGACGAGAATAAGCCTCTCAAAATCTGGTTCTTCGACTTCTGTAATTCTTCGGCACTCACCTTTTCCTTTTGCACTTTATCAATTTCAGAAAGCATAATCTCTTTTACTTTCTCTGGTGAATGACCGGGTTTGAGAATGACAAAAGACTCAAAGAGTGAGGGGCCTCTTCGCTCTTCATAAGAGCAGCTGACCGATAGAGCTACCTGTTCGCCTTTGACCATGCGTTGATAGAGTCTGGAAGATTCGCCGGTGGAGAGAATATTCTGCAAAATATTGAGAGCATAAAAGTCTTTCTCTCTTCTTCCCGGTGCCTTCCATGCCAGCCAAAAAGCAGGCATCTGAGCTTGTTTGTCTTCTACTACTTCAGCTTTTGCCTTGCTTTGTTTAGGCTCGGAGAGGTCTGGACGCGCAGGTAATTTGGCCGGCTTAATCGAACCAAAATATTTCTCGGTCAGCTTCACCATTTCATCGGCATTGACATCGCCGACAATAGCCATGGTGGCATTGTTGGGTGCATAATAGGTGTCGAAGAACTGTTTCACGTCCTTAAGACCCGAGGCTTCAAGGTCTTCGAAATAGCCGATGGTTGGGTGCCCATTGGCCCAATTGTCGAAGGCCAACTCTTCCAATCTAATCGATGCCGGTGCGTAGGCTTGGTTGTCCACTCGCATCCTTTTTTCTTCTTTTACTGTCTCAAGCTGATTTTTGAAATTCTCGGCATTTATCTTGAGCGAGCGCATGCGATCTGATTCAAGCCAGAGGCAGAGTTCTATTTGATTACTCGGCACTTTTTCGAAATAATTAGTGAAATCGGCATGAGTGGAGGCATTGAGTGTGCCGCCCACATTTTCTATATATTTAAAATGGTCCATCTTGCCGACATTGTCAGAGCCTTGGAACATCATATGCTCAAAGAAATGGGCGAAACCAGAGCGACTTTTCTGCTCGTCTCTGGCGCCGACATCATAGATCAGCACGAGCGCCGCCACCGGTGCGGAGTGATCTTCTGAGACAATCAGTCTTAGACCGTTCTTGAGAGTATAGTCACGAGTGACCGGAATCAAAGGTTTTTTGATATCGATTTTGACCGCAGTGTTTTTCTCAGGTTCGGCGGACTTGCTTGGCAAAGCCGATGTCTGCAGCATTGCCAAAAGACTTAAGGCCGCTAAGGCTGACTGGCGGCATTTATTTTTACGGCTGACCATCTCATTCCTCTTCGTCATCATCGGTGCCTAAAAGAACACATGACCAGAAAATCCCCACAGCCAATATAGATAGTATGGCTCCACCGACGCAGACTTTGTCCGGAAAGTGGTAGCGGCGCAGGACCAAAAAGGAAGCCAGGGCCAAAACGAAGGCCAGGAGCGCCACTAAATGATTGACTGAGAGATTTCTGAACATGATTTCTTTACTCTAAGCGAGTCTTACTGTTGCGACACTATCTCTTTGAGCTTACTCAATACGAGCATGCTTGAGGGTGTCGGGACAGTCGCATTTCTCGCGAACATCGGGAATCTCGCTGATCAGATTTTTGAGTAAGCTCTGTAGCTTTGAGATGTTCTGCCCAAAAACCTTCACCACTTCTGAATGCGAAACCGGCTCAACATTGCCGACCAGCCCGCTATCGAAGTCGGTAATCAAAGAAATGTTGACCACACACATCTCTAGTTCGCGAGCCAGAAATGCTTCGGGGTACTGGGTCATATTGATTACTTCCCAACCCATCGAAGTAAACCAGCGCGACTCGGCTTTGGTGGAAAAACGCGGACCTTGAATGACAACTACGGTACCTTGCTTGTGCATCTTGATGCCTGACTTTTCACCGGCAGCCACAGCCAATCCTCTTAGCTCTGGGCAGTAGAGTTCGGCGGGTGAAACGTGGGTGGCAATGGGTCCGTCATAAAAGGTATCGGTGCGTCCCGAGGTGCGATCGACAAACTGATCGCAAACTACAAATTCGCCCGGTTTGACGTCTGGTTGCAGCGAGCCGGCGGCGCAGGGTGAAATAATGCGGCTGACGCCAAGTTTTTTCATGGCATAGACATTGGCTCTATAAGGCACCTTGTGGGGTGGAAACTGGTGTCTTTCGCCATGTCGCGGTAGGAAAGCCACTCGCTTGCCACCCATTTTGCCGATGGCTACAGGGGCAGCCGGCGCGCCATAGGGGGTTTCCACCATCTTCTCTTCATAGTCGTCAAAGAGCTTGTAAAAGCCAGAGCCGCCGAAAATTCCTATATCAGCCAGCGCTTTGTTACCGTCAGCCACTTAATGCCTCCTCAGTCGCTATTTTCAGGCCAGGGTCTTCACCTGAGCCAAGATGCATATCGTAGCACCAGACAAAATCAAAAAAAACTGCCATTTACCCCAAAATAAAGTGGTTTGGCTGCATGAAACCTTGTTCTCGTGGGTATATGAGTCTCATATTGGGGTTTGATATCGAAATCGGACAAAACGAAATCGGAATCAATAAGGAAGATTCTAGTCATGTTGTGGAAACAGTTTTTAGCTATACCGGTTTCGCTCGCCTTTTTGCTTGGTGGTTCGAGCCTGCAGAGTAAGCATAGTCAGTACCTGGCATCTCTATCAGACAAAGATCCGGTCACCCACAGACTGGTTCTCAAAGATGCCACCAGCCCCGAAGACCTCTATCACAGCGTCTGGGTGCTGGTTAAGAACGAATTTTATGATGTTAAATTCAACAATCAGAGTTGGGAGCGTTGGGAGCATCGCTATGACGGCAAATTGAAGACTTTGGATGATGCCCACAAAGCGGTCGAGACCATGGTCGCCAGTTTGGGCGATCGTTATACACGCTTTCTCGACCATGATGCCTTCGATGATGAAAAGTCGCAGATCGATGCCAAGCTATGCGGCATCGGCATCCAAATTGGGCTAAACAAAAGCAAACAAGTGATTGTCATTACTCCCATCGAAGACACTCCCGCTTTTGATGCCGGTGTACAGCCATCAGATGAGATTCTCGAGATAAACGGCAAGAGCACCAAGGGCTTTTCGGTGGAAGATGCCGCCAAACTGATTCGCGGTCCGGTCAATACGCCGGTGCATATGGTTTTGGGCAGGTCAGGCTCAAGGGTGAAGAAAGACATCGTTCGTCGGGAGATCCCCATCAAGGCAGTGCAGACTGTAAAAATGCTCGATGACGAGGTCGGCTATGTGAGGCTGTCAAGCTTTATCTCTCAGAAAGCCAATGTGGAAATGCTCAATGCCATAGATAAAGTCGAAGGACTCAAGGCTAAAGGTTTGATTCTCGACTTGCGCGATAATCCAGGCGGACTACTTTCCAATGCCATTGAAATCTCCAATATGTTCTTAGAGAGCGGCACAGTTGTCTCGACTCTCGACCGCGACGGCTATAAGACACCGGCGGTGAGCGAAGGGCACCCACGCTGGCGCAAGCCTTTGATTGTGCTGATAAACAAGAACAGCGCCTCCGCCTCCGAAATTACATCAGGCGCCTTGCATGATAACGGTCGGGCTCTCTTAGTCGGGCAAAAGACCTATGGAAAGGGCTTGGTACAGGGAATCAATCGCTTAAGAGATGGCTCCGGTATAAATATCACCATCGCCCGCTATCTCACTCCCTCGGATCATGACATTCACCTCAAGGGCATCAGTCCTGATGTAGAAGTGGAAATCAAGGCTGACGACGAGAGCCAAGGACCTTGGTGGAATGAACACAAACCCGGTCTGATCAGAACTCCCCAAGACGGTAAAGACCTGCAACTGAAGAGTGCCCTCGAACTGGTTCGCAAGAAAATTCAAGAAGCCGAAAATATTGCTTCCAAAGAGCAGTAATATAGGTGCATGACCGAAGAAAAATCGATAACAGCCACAAATGGCTTGACTGTGCTGGGCACCGACTTTGCCTGCGGCAAAACCGCGGCAACAGCTGTTGTTGGCTATTTGCTCGGCAAGAACCAGGCAATCAGGGTGGTGAAGCCGCTTCTTTGCGGTCCGCGTGATCGGGCAGAGGCTGAGGTATCCTTTCTTTCTTCTGTCAGCGGTGCCCCCAGAGGTTATGCTTTCAATTATGTCGAGCCGCCGGCTCGGTTAAACAGATCTGCATGGCAGAGTATCTTGGCTGTGGCCATGCAAGGCTTGGAATTGAATCTGATTGAGGCCTATGGTGCCATCTCTTCGCCCATTTTTGTGGAAGACACCGATGGCGGTATCATTGTTTTTGATAGTCTAGATTTTGCCAAGCGTTTGAGCTATCCAGTTTTGATTGTCGCCGCCCATCGCTTTGATGCTCCCGAGCGCTTACTCTCGGCCTGCGCCATGGCTGAAGCCCGCGGCCTAAACATAGCCGGCTTGCTAACGGTGGAGACCGCCGCCGGGGAAGGTCGCTTACTGGAAGCAAAATATTCGAGGCAGGATGTCGAGCTTCTCTTTCAAAGTCGCTGTCGCGCCCCGTATCTAGGCTGCATCAAGCATTCTCCCTCAATTAATGTACACCGGGTGAATCAGGGCAATCTAGTCAAGATGACCGAGTCTGGACTTGATATTCTCAGTCTCTACAAAAGCTTGGCCGAGCAGGGCTTGTCTTTGACAGTCTAATTGCTAAAAGAACTGGGCGATTAATAAGAAAGATCAGCAAGTGTGATAAATCTTTTTTGTTAATCTATCCAAATGGACTTACTTAGACGGGTTCTTAGACGGTAATTAGGCGGCTGAGGAAAAAATATGTCCAGGCTCGAAGGACAGGCGGAGTTCAGGTTGCCCCAAGGCACATCGGATCTGGTCATCTTTACCATGTCGGACTCTTCCGGCGAGACGGCAGAGGCGGTGGCACGTGCTGCTCTAGTGCAATTCGAACCAGGTAAGGCCAGCATCTATCGGCTTCCCCAGGTGCGCAGTTCGATGCAGATTCCGCAGTTGGTGAAAGAAATAGCCAGCAATCGCGCCATAATCGCCTATACCTTGGTTTTGCCTGAGTATAGAGAAACCCTTGAGGCGGAAGCCAATAAGTACAAAATTCCGACTATTGATTTGCTTGGTCCTTTGATCAATCGCATTGCCAATTTGAGCGGTGCCAGTCCTCTTTCTCAGCCCGGCCGCTTGCACTTGCTCGACGAGACTTACTTCCGTCGCATCGAAGCGGTGGACTTTGCCATTCGCTTTGACGACGGCAAAAATCCAGACGGTATTCTGCAAGCTGATGTCGTTCTCATTGGAGTCTCGCGCACCAGCAAGACACCCAATTGTATGTACCTAGCCCATCATTATGGTTTGAAGGCGGCTAACGTGCCCTTGATTTATGGTGTGGAGCCCCCGCTTTCACTCTTTCAAGTCAATCCGCGCAAAATTTTTGGCTTGCACATAGACCCATATTTATTGCAAGAAATAAGAACTACGCGGGCGCAAGTGCTTGGCATGCCGGGTGTGAGCGACTATGCCGATCCAGACAAGATTATGCAAGAAGTGAGAAATGCCCGCAAACTCTTCAGAGAGTTGAAATGTCACATTATCGACGTTTCCGCTAAGGCTATCGAAGAAACTTCTTCCGAAATATTTTTACTCGTCAGAGAACAACAACCCAACTAAATTACGATTCAGTATTACGACTCGAGAGGTGAGGTAAGAAATGGTCATGACAGGCACAAGCACCCAGGCTCAAGAAAAGACCGCAGTCAAGCTAAAAAAGAGAGTTTTTCTTTTTGAAGAAGGCTTTGAGGCCATGAATGGCGACCGCGATCTTATGAAAGATATGCTGGGCGGTAAGGGCGCTGGTTTAGCCGAGATGACCAGATCGGGAGTGCATGTGCCGCCCGGTCTAACCATATTGACCACAAATTGTCGCGAGTACACCGCCCTTGGTGGCAAGATGCCCGAGGGGCTTTTTGATGAAGTTTTGAAAGAGCTGGCTCATGTGGAAGCTAAGCTAGATAGAAAACTCGGCGACCTGAAAAAGCCCCTGCTGCTTTCGGTCCGCTCTGGCGCTAAGTTCTCTATGCCGGGCATGATGGATACCATTTTGAATTTGGGGCTCAATGACAAGACCGTTGATTCTCTTGCCTCTTTGACCGGCAACGAACGTTTCGCCTGGGATAGCTATCGCCGTTTCATTCAGATGTTTTCTAATGTTGTTCTAGAAGTGCACAAAGACAAGTTCGAAGATATCCTGGAAGATATGAAAGATGAACTGAAGGTGCAAAACGATTCAGACCTTTCGGTGGCCAACTTGAAAGAGTTGGTAGAGAAGTACAAAAAGCTGGTTGAAAAGAGCACCGGCAAATCTTTCCCGCAAGATACTCGTGAACAACTCTCCGGCGCTATCGAAGCGGTCTTTCGTTCTTGGAACAATAGCCGGGCTGTCTATTATCGCAACCTCAATAAAATCGACCACAATCTTGGCACGGCAGTTAATGTGCAGTCTATGGTCTTCGGCAACTTCGACAATAATTCCGGCACCGGGGTTTGCTTCACCCGCAATCCCAGCACCGGCGAGAAAGTGCTCTATGGCGAGTATCTGATCAACGCTCAGGGCGAAGATGTTGTCGCCGGCGTGCGTACACCCAGAAAGATAGCCGAGATGGAAGGTGAGATGAAGTCGGTCTTCGATGAATTGAAGACCAATATCGCCATGCTTGAAAAGCATTATCGCGACATGCAAGATATTGAGTTTACAATCGAACAGGGCAAGCTCTATCTTTTGCAGACCCGCACAGGCAAGCGCACCGCTGCTGCTGCCGTAAAAGTAGCCGTCGACATGGTCAATGAAGGCATCATCAGTAAAGAAGAAGCGCTTGGTCGAGTGGAGCCGACTCAACTTAACCAGCTCCTATTGCCCTCTTTCATCAGCGAAGATAAAGAGCGGGCTCGCAAAGCTGGACTCTTGATGGCTCAGGGTCTGAACGCTTCACCGGGGGCGGCTATCGGCAAGATCGTTTTCAATCCAGACGAATCTGAAAAGCGTTCTTTGACTGGCGAGAAAATTATTCTGGTCAGAATTGAGACTTGTCCGGACGATATTCATGGACTAGTGCCGGCCCAAGGGGTCGTCACCAGTCGTGGTGGCATGACCAGCCACGCCGCCGTGGTGGCCAGAGGCATGGGTAAACCCTGCGTTGCCGGCTGCGAAGCCCTTAAGATTGATCTAGATAAAGAAGAGATGGTAGTGGGTGGTAAGACCTACAAAAAAGGTGATCTGATTTCTATAGACGGATCGACCGGTGAGATTTTTGCCGGAGAAATAAGCACCTCAGATCCTAAGTTCTCGGAAGAGTTCAATACCTTGCTTGACTGGGCCGACCAGGTGCGTAAGCTGAGAGTGCGCACCAATGCCGATACTCCTGCCGACGCTAAACTGGCTCGGGGCTTTGGTGCCGAGGGCATTGGTCTCTGCCGTACCGAACATATGTTCATGAGCCATGATCGCCTGCCGGTCGTGCAAGAGATGATTCTTGCCGTCAACGATGCCGAAAGACAGGTGGCTCTAGACAAGCTTTTGCCTATGCAAAGAGAAGACTTCAAAGGTATCTTTGAAGCTATGAATGGTCTGCCTGTCACTATTCGTTTGCTTGATCCGCCTCTGCATGAGTTCTTGCCCAAGGAAGAACACCTTATTGAAGAGGTGGCGATTATGAAGACCAAGGGCGAAAGCGGTGCTGCATTGCGCGAGAAGGAAGGCTTGCTTAGAAAAGTGCGCGAGTTGAAAGAAGCCAATCCGATGATGGGGCTGCGTGGTTGCAGGCTGGGCTTGGTCTTCCCTCAGATCAATAAGATGCAGGTACAGGCAATTTTCGAGGCGGCTATCGCTGTTAAGAAAGCCGGTGTGGATGTCTATCCCGAGATCATGATCCCCTTGGTTGGTCATGAGAATGAACTCTCTATAGCCAGAGAAGTGCTCGAAGCTGTGGCCCGAGAAGTGATGGAAAGGGAGAAGACTGAAGTCGCCTATAAGTTTGGGACGATGATCGAGATTCCCCGCGCCGCTCTAACGGCAGACGCTATTGCCAAACATGCCGAGTTTTTCAGCTTCGGCACCAATGACCTCACCCAGATGACCTTTGGCTATTCTCGAGATGATGCCGAAGGTAAGTTTTTGCAGCGCTACCTGGACGGTGTCGATTGTTCAGGCAAGAAGCAAAAAGTCTTGCTCAACAATCCCTTTGAAGTGCTGGATTTTGACGGAGTCGGCAAACTGATGAAGATTGCCGTTGAACTAGGGCAGAAAACGCGCCCCGACCTGAAATTGGGCATTTGCGGTGAGCACGGCGGCGAGCCGGCTTCTATCGGATTTGCCCACGAGATTGGTCTTTCTTACGTGAGCTGCTCGCCTTTCCGGGTGCCAGTGGCAAGACTGGCTGCCGCCCAAGCTAATCTGAAAGTGACCGAAAGGGATAAATAACAGTAGGTTAGTCGGATAATTCCGGCTGGCTCAAGGTGACCGCAAGGCGACCGCAAGGTGACTGCAAGGCGACTGCAGGGCGACTGCAAGGTGACCGCAAGGCGACTGCAAGGTGACCGCAAGGTGACTGCAAGGCGACTGCAAGGTGACCGCAAGGCGACTGCAAGGCGACCGCAAGTGATAAATAACACCAGGTTACTTGGATAATTCCGGTTAGTTTGGTGGCCCTGTGGTAATAAGTAAGTTAGTGAAGCTTTTCAAGCGAAAGGTCACTGGCTAGATGTCTATTGACGAAAATGTGGACGCTTTGCTCCGGTTATTGCCGGAGATGGAGCAGTCGCTGGGACCGGAGCATCCTGACCTGGCCGACTATCTGATTTCGCTCGGGCTTCTGCTCTACCACGATAGTCGCTTTGAAGAAGCCGAGGACTTATTTAGCCGGGCTTTGACAATGCGGCAGAAACTTTTGGCGGTCGATCACCCAGATGTCGCCGCCGCGCTTAACCATCTTGGGTTGGTTTATTTGGCTCAGGGCCGTTACGCCGAAGCCGAGCCACTCTTTAAACGTGCTCTTTCTGTGCAAGAAAAGACTTTAGGACCTGAGCACCTTGCCATTGCTTCCGCCTTATCCAACTTGGGCGATTTGTACATTACTCTAGGCCGCTTCCCTGAGGCCGAGGAAGTAATAAAGCGGGCGATCAAGATCAGAGAACGCTATTTGGGTGTGGAGGACACAGGTCTCATCGAAGTCTTGAACAGTCTCGCCAATATCTATTATGAACAAGGGCGAAATCTCGATGCCGAGCCTCTTTTCCGTCGCGTCTTGAAAATAGAAGAGCGGGTCCACGGCAACGACCATCCTAATGTCGCCAGTGCTCTCAATAATCTAGCCGCCCTCTTTACCGATAAAGAGCATTTCGACCAAGCCGAGCCTCTACACCGGCGAGCCCTGGCAATCAGAGAGAAAGTGCTCAGCCCCGACCATCCTAAAGTGGCCGAAAGCCTCAATAATCTGGGCTGGCTCTACCATCAACACGGCAACCATGCCAGAGCTGAAAGTCTCTATCGGAGGGCAATTGAGATATGGGAGCGGGCTCTGGGACCAGAACATTCTTTTGTCGCTGCCTGTCTCGAAAACTATGCCGACCTCTTGCGCAAGACCAATCGGTCTGGGGAAGCTGTGGCAATTGATCTAAGGGTGCAGGAAATTCGTTCCAAGTTCATGGAATAGCTCTGCGCGAGCTGAAAATCTCTGCCAAGTTTATGGGCTAGCTGTTACTTCAAGTATAGGCTTTGGTGATTGCGGCGTCCTAGGACTTTCCTAGAAAGTTACGGGCATTCTTTAGACTTGATATTTGTTTAGAGGCGGTCTCGCTGGCACGCAACCCGGTTTGTCCAACCAAGGCTAAAAGAAGCAGTGCAAGCAAAATGCCGGCTATTTGAAGGTATGAAAATGACTGCAAAAGAAAAATCTGCTCAAGCTGTCCACTACCCGTGGTGGCATAGGGAAAGACGCCTGCTGGATTAATCTGGGTAGAAAGAATAAAGCCCATCAAAATCAGAGCTTGGGCTATACGCACGGTAATGCCTTGCTTGAGGGTCGCCAGTCGACAGAGGGCGAGGAAATATATTGTCTGAAACCCGTTGAGAAATGAATAGGTGGCGGCGACAGTCAAAAAGAAAGCGGCGGCGACAATCAGCCCTAAAAAGGCGAGATTGCCTTTGCACCGACCAAGCAAGAGCAGAATGATCACAGCCAAAATGAGGGGCACGTTGTGCATATTGGCTTCGGTGATGAACTCGCCTTTATATCTGAATTGATTGGCTAAATTGTTGGCGACTACTTGCAGACCAGAGACAATCGTCAATAGCAAGATGACAATTACAGAAGGCGACACAATCAAATTCTTTGAAATCGAAGCAACCAGCGCTGCTACTTCGCCTTTTCCTGCTTCTAACTCGGTTGCTCCTTGATTCTCTGCCTCTATTGCCGCTTTCTTTTGTTCTTCAAGTCTTGTTTGTAGAGCTTGCAATTCATTCAGAGACTTTTCAGCAGTCTCTCGGCGTCTATCTGCATGCAGCGAATAAGCCACTACATATAGTGCGATGAGAGTGCCGGCGAAATTGAACCAATCGGTGTGCCAAAGGGTTTGAAAGAGCTGGGCTAGGGCATCACTACTGGCAAGACTGCTGCCGGCAAGATTGCTGCCATTAAAATCGCTGCCGCTAAAATTGCTGCTGCCAAAATTGCTGTTGAGCTGATGCATTTTTAGCGCTAGAGCAGTGGCTTGCGCCAGCATAAGTGAAAGAATTCCAGTCATGGGATTGGCATATGCGAGATAAACTAAGGAAAAAACACAGCTATATAGACAGGCATCTTCTCCTGGGGCTAGATATGAACTTAGTAGAGCGGCACCGAGGTCTAGAGCAAACAACACTGCCGGTGGCAGATTGACAAAACCAAGTGGTACCAGAAAGAGCATAATGCCGAGAGCAAAGAGGTCTGGTTTACCTCCAGCTTGGGCAAGAGACAATATTATGAGTAGCAAAATTCCCACTGCTCTCACGATGGCAATAATTTTCTTTGTTTCCGGTAAGTTTTTCACCAAATCTGCCTATGTTTGGAACATCTAGTATACGTTTGGAAAATCTAGTACGACTGTGCCCTTCTTTCATCTTCCTTAGCTAAACTTTCTTTACCCATAGCTCTGTAAACTTTAGCTCTTGCCCTCAGTAGTGGTGCTACTTCCGGCGACATTTCAATAGCGCTGGTGTAGTCCTTGATCGCCTTACTATATTCTTTTAGATTGAAATAGCATTCGCCTCTCATTCTCAAAACATCGTCATTGCTTGGTGCCATGTTATAGACTTTGTCTAGGTCTTTTATTGCTTCGTGAAAGTGCTTGGTGCGCAAATAGAATTGGCATTTGTCAAGCTTTAAGTTTAGTTTGTTTGGTCGAATTGAAATAGCTTTATCGTAGCTTGTTTCGGCTTTCTTAAATTCGCCTGCTCGTTCATAAAGACTGGCTAGAATCAAGGCAATGTCATAGCGGTCAGGGGCAAGTTTGGCTGCCTCTTCCAAATCGCGGCAGGCTCCCTGACTGTCGCCATTAGCGCTCAGTGCTAGGGCTCTACTCTTGAGAAAATCGTTATTCTTAGGGGCCGCTTTCACAGCTAGATTAAAGGCGGCAAGTGCTTCTTTAGCTTTCTCTTGTTCAAGTAGTTTTTGACCGGCAAGATTATTAGCGTCTGCTTGCAGGGGGTTGAGCTGCAATGCTTTTCTCATGTCTTGTTCAGAGAGCGCCTGCCAGCGTCCACGTCCTTCCATCTGAGCGAGTTTCATCTCGGCTACGGCTCTTAAAGCGTACAGAGTCGCCTGGCTTTCAGCTTTAGATATGTTATTGATTGCCGCACTAAGTGTCTGTACTTCTTTTTCGAAATCCTTCGATTCTCTCTCAATTTCAGCTTTGATAAGATAGTTCTTGAGATTATGGGGATCTTCTGAAAGCTTTTTTTCTATCGAGCTTAATCCCCCTAGCTCCTGAATTCTTCTATTCGTTCTATTTTGCATTGGTGCTTGAGATTGAACGGAGGATAATTGCGAACCGCTATTTTGAGCAAGGGCTGAGCAGTTAGTTGTCGCGAAAGCGGCGACAAGCAATATTGCAGAGTGACTAGTGGCATAACGCAGTTTATTCATTAAATCGATTGTACTGTATCTCTAATGTGCGAAAGTCGTCGATATGACAACCGTCGTTGTTCGAAAAGGGAACGGCTTCTATTTGCAATGGGAAAATTAAGTGGGTTAATCTTGGCTGTAGTTTTTATACCTGTTTTTCTGGGTTTCCGGCGAAATCGATACCTCGAAAAAGCAAAATCGATATGCACCGTAAATTTTGTAGTTCTTTCCTTGTCCAAAAGGGTTCGTCTCAAGTCTGGCTGTCAATAGTTAAATCGCTGAAAAAAGAGTCTCAGTATCCAGATTCACTTTGTCGAGGCGGTGGGGGCGTGTCTTCGCCAAGCCCCCACCACTCATCGCGCATATAGGTGTCGTAAAAGAGCATCCAGGTGTACTTTGACGCTTCTGCCCGATTGAGCTCTTGCCTTATTATCTTGAGAGAGGCGTGCACATCAAGCAAAGCCAGGTCGATGAAACCCATTCCGGGCCCAAAGCCGGTGCCTAAACTCGCACCGACCTTTTCTTTTCTCAAGTTTGCATCTATAGCTTCTTCGACGGCATAAACCCATTCAACAGATTCGCTATCGAAAGGACTGAGTGAGGTCTTGATATAAGCAAAAACCTCACCATGTTTTGAGAAGTTACTAGAGTGAAACAGATTGCGACTTAGTTTAGCCATAATCACATTTGGTGCTTTAGTGCTAGAGCTGATTCTTCCGTGATGCTCAGCACTAAGCTTCATTACAGAATAGTCTTCACTTTCAATATCAAGAACCGGATAATCCGGAAGATTATCAATCAAATCGGCGATCATCCCAGACAGCCTAGTTCTTACTTCATCAAGGTGAAAGAACTCGTGGCGCTCTTCTTCTTTCTTTGCCAGGGCGAAAACTTTCGCTAGCAGTCCTTCGTCCTTCGGTACTGTTGATATTATGTCGATCCAAATATCTATGTACTCTTGTCCCAAGAAAGTGTCGGCGGCAAGGAAAACTTCTTGCAAGTCAGAATATTTGTCTCTGGATTTGATGAATTGACTGCGAAAAACTAAGTCAAATGCATTGGTTTCCTTGACTATGATTGCTGCTTCTAGGTCGTCCCAGTTTTGCTTGGCCATTGAGTGTTTGGAATTTTTGACATTTAGCGCCACCGGCGTCTTGTGTTGAGTGAAGCGCCAAGCGGGAATCTGCGGAGCCAACTCAATGATTGAGTTGGTCATTGGTCTTAAATGGTGATTCTCCTCTGGCGTGATCGCCAAAATGAGCCTGTCTTCCTCGCTAATGATGTCTTTGCCTATTTCCCACATCAAGTTTTCATCAATTGCTTGCAGGTACTTCACCAGCCAGCGCAACATGAAGTCACTTGCTCTCTGATAATAGGCTTCTCTGAGAGTCTTATGATCTCGCTCAAACTGAGCCCAAAAGGCCTCAATCAATCTGAGCTTTTCTCGCTTATTCTTCTGTTCTTCCGCAGTTCCATACTCGGCTAGATACCAGCGCATTGTTCTTCTAGCTAATCTCTATAAGTAGGTTTGATTTGCTTGGCAAGAAAGCGCATTATGCCTGGAGCGACACCATGTAAACGCTCTGCTACTTTACCGGGCAGGGTGAGAATAATTTCTTGTGATCCGCCTTTATCCATGGCTTCAATTATTTCTTTTACGCACTCTTCTGTGCTGATGCTCAGTAAGTGTTTCATCATTAGACCGGTAAGGTCATTCTTCTGAGCAATAACTGTAGGATTGCGCTCGTCGGGTAACTTGTTTTTTTCGAAGAACTCAGTTCGAACCCAGCCAGGGCAGACCGTGATCACGTCGATATTGTCACCGGCCAGTTCGGCGGCCAGTCCCTCTGATAGAGCTGTAAGCGCAAACTTTGAGGCGCAATAGCTGACTGAGCCCGGTATGGCGATTTTGCCTGCCACAGAAGAAATATTGATTATTTTTGAGTGGTCTTGGGCCTTGAGATGTGGCAGCGCATTCTGGGTCAGTTTGAGAGCGCTGAAGAAATTTACTTCGAAAACTCTACGCCAATCTTCTTCTGTGAGCTTCGAAAAACTGCCGCCAATGCCCATACCGGCATTGTTTACGATGATGTTCAATTTGCCGAATTGCTTCACTGCTGTCTCGACAAGGCTTTCGCTGATGGCGGCACTGGTGATATCACCGGCGATGACAACCGCTTCACCTCCCCGTTTCTTAACTTCTTCTTGTAAGTCCAGCAAGGCTGTTTCGCTTCTCGCTGTCAGAACCATGCGGGCTTTATAGATATTGGCTAGTGAAAGCGCCAGACCTCTGCCGATGCCTGTGGAGGCGCCTGTGATGATGACGCTTGGCTGTTTGGGAAGTTTCAATTGATATGGTCTCTAGTAATTAAAGAAATAGGAGAGTCTCAGGACCGTAGACCGCAAGCATGTAACTCATCTCAGAGTTATAACTGCCGTCTGTCAACATTGATTTTAAGGCATTGAAGCTGGAAAGTCCTTGATGTTTGGCTTTGATATCGGCGACTAGCTTCATGCCTCGAGGCGTTGCGCAGTCGTTCTGATAGAGAGTGTAAGCCTGCCAAAGCTGGCTAAAGATGGCTATTTGTACCAGTAATTGGGCTAAGAGCATGAGATAGCCATCAAGACCGGTGATGATTTGAGTAGCAAAGAGTATGAAAGAGCCAATTGAAAAGACCATGGCAAAGGCGAAATATGCAAGGCTGTAGAGAAGGAAGTTGATCACTTTTAAAAAACTTGTGAGCAGTTTCATTCTCCAGTTGGCTTTGCCGCTATGAGAGAGAATATTCATTACTTCGTTATAGTAAGGAATGTAATGCCTGGCGCCAATTGTGATTTTTATAAAAAGTGCCCCTAAGACTGCAGTCAAATAAACAGCCAGAGCCGAGGTCCATGGCCCAAAGGTGTAGAACAATATGAGAGCGGCGGCAATTTCAAAAATGACCGCAGCCAGTGCTAACTTCTGAGCAATCTTTTGCCTAACTGTCTCTTCGTAGATAAGTCCGCGACTAAGAAGATTCTTGCGTAATTCATCGGTTAGTCTTTGCTTGTACGAGGTTGCTCCGATTTCAGCCGCCAGTCTAGCTAGACCTGAGAGCGAAACATACTTCTTCAGATTTCTAGGATCTTTGATGATTTCTCTGAAAGTATCAATAAGACCTGCTTTGATTAGTCTAAACAATAAGGGCAGCCTCATCAAAAATCCAAGCGGATTGGTTTTGATGTCTAGGCAAAGCGCCTCTTCTACTTTTCGCTTTGAATAGTCGGTAATCGACTTTTTCACTACGGTGGCGAGGTTGCCGGCATAAGTCTGTCTGTTATCTTCGATGAGTAAATTGCCCGGTGCCTTCACTTCACGGTGCACCAGGTCGAATAGCAGAACAAAAAGAGCATAGCCGCCACTTTGTTGAGTGAGATAGGCTGCTTCCACTGGCAGAATTATCTCGTCTAAATTCTCGTCTGAATTGGCAGAAGGCTTATCTTTTCTAGAGGCATTGAGCAATACTGTCGCTGATGCTTTTAGGGCGACAAGCGTTACGATTAATAGGGCGATATTGAGTTGATGCAATTAGGTAAAGAGTTCAACTATTGAACTGAAGAATCAGCCCGCCTTGACCATGTATAGCGGTGCGCCTGTTACCACCTTTTGCTTCAGTCCGAACTTTTTTATGACATCCACCAAGTCTTTCAAAGAAACTTCGGGAGAAAGCTGGGCTTCCGATTCGGTTGCCAAAGGACCTTCGAGATCTTTCATTGCGCCGTCGTAGAGCAAGATGACCGGCAGATTTTGTCTGCTTTGCTTTAGTCTGCGCAAAACCGAAACTGCGTCTATAGAGGGGGTGGAAATATTGAGGATGACCAAGTCTGGTTCAGCGACGCCGAGTCTTCGTTCGAGATTGCCCGAGGGAAGAGATGTGCCGACTATCTCGAAGTCTCTAACCTGGTCTAGCCAAAGACTGAGAGTAACCAGTGAAAGCCTGTCGCTGTCGATAATAAAGATTTTGGTCGGGGGATTCATTTTGTGGTCCTATCTAGTTGGTCCCATTACGGAAATTAAAAGGGATAGGGTGGGGACTGAATTCTGGACTGATGCTTTGGACTAGGCGTTACTGATAGAGCTGGGGGAGGGAATCTCAGGAATTTTCAAGACTTTTCAGGAAATCTCAGGAAATCTACTAAACAAACCAATTTCATGCCAGAGCAAACTGGTAAACGCTTCCGCCCGAGGGGGAAGATTTACTAGGATTTTGCTGAGCAGTTTTGCCGAGCGGATTTGCTGACCGGTTGAAAAATAAAAACAACCTGAAGATGTATCTAAGTGTATACCCTTAGCTAGTGTTTTGGAATGTAAAGCATCTCAGCAAAAGGAAAAGCCTTCCTTCGCTTGAATCGGGCAACTGGTGAGCTTGTTGCCGCTTGAAGCAGGGGATTATGTTTGAAACTTAATCACTTAAAAACCAAGATCTAGAATTCAAGTGAGAGATCTATGTTAACGGCTGAGTGGGTGAGCGCTCCAATCGATATAGCGCTTACTCCCTCAATCAGATATGTCGCTAGATTGGAGAGATTTACACCGCCCGAGACTTCCACAAAGCAACTCTTCTTATTATTGGATATCGTCTGTATAGCTTGTCGCACTTGGTCCGGGTTCATGTTATCAAGCAGTACTGCGTTAACTCCTGCATCAAGGGCTTCCTGCAGTTCCGCCAAACTGGCCACTTCTACTTCGATGTCTTTCTTGAGGCGGACGCCGGCTTCTGGATGCTCTTTTAGATACAGTCTTACATTCTCAACCGCTTTTGTTATCGAACCGGCCGCCCTTATATGGTTATCCTTGACCAAGACGGCGTCATAAAGCCCCATACGATGGTTTGTTCCACCACCGGCTAAAACCGCCATCTTTTCTATTGCTCTTAACCCTGGTATGGTCTTGCGCGTGTCCAGAATCTTGATGCCGTAAGGTGCGGCTATTTGAGCATATTTGCGTGTATTGGTGGCGATGCCGCACATGCGCTGCACAAGATTGAGTGATAGTCGCTCAGCAATCAAGATTGCCCTGGCAGAGCCCCTAATCAAAGCAACCTCGACCTTCTCTCCTTTGCCTACATCTATATAGGTTCCATCTTGCTTGAGAATTTCGACTTCGATGTCTTTGTCGAGACAGCTAAACACCCGCCTACAAAACTCCAGCCCCGAGAGCACTGCCGATTCTTTGAGGAGCAGCCTGGCCTGCACTTGCTTATCTGCGGCTATGGTGGCCGCGGTGGTGATATCTAAGGCAAAAAGAGCGGACAGCTTCTCTTTGGAAAGCAAACTTTCTAGATGGCAAGCCTGTTCCGGCAGACCGCCAAGGTCTTCAATGAGACCAAGGGCGATGAGAGTGTCGATTAGTTCTTTAGTAAATTGTGCTTCGGTCATGGTTGTCTCAATCTTTTGTTGTCTTTTTCAGCAGCCGTTTCTTTCTTTCTTTCTTTCTTTCTTTTGGCTTGTCCAGGGAAATAGAACTGTCTTTACTGCTGCCTTTGAAAGGGTCCATTTTATTAGAAATGCTTTGAAAAGAGCTATATCTCGGTTAAACTGTCCTAGTAGCAAATATCTGTTGGGAGATAGTAGTTTATGCGTGCTTCCGGCGCCGTATCCAGATGGATGGTCTTTTCTGTTTTGACCGTGCAGCTTGTCTTTTCGGCTGCAGCCTATTCTCTGGCTTATGGGCAGAGTTCGCAACAGGTCTATAACAGCCTTGCTAGAAGCAGAGACTCTTTGCTTGATCAAAGACGTTATTTGCAGGCTGAGTCCGACCGACTTGGTCAGCAAATCAGTAGTCTGCAGGCGCAACTTGACAGGGTGAATGCCTACATGCGAGACAACGACAAGGCTCTGCGCGATGTTGAGCAGGCAATGAGGCAAGCACAATAATGACTTTCATTGAGACTATTAATGAGACCGTAAACCAGACTTTAAATAAAATCGCCAAAATTGAGTTGAATTGCCGGAGACAACCAGTCATGAAAAATAAAGCAATGAACAGATTTATCTCAGTCGTCGCCTTCTCGGCAATCTGGACTTTTGCCGGTCTGCCAGCACAAGCCTCGGCAATCGAAGATTCCGGTCACCACAAAGCAGCCGAGAAGAGCGAGCACAGTGAGAAGACCGAGCAGACCGATAAGTCTCATGGCTGTCATGTTAAATGCACCTCTCCCCATGCAGCCTGCGAAGAGTCTCAAAAGGTTATCGATACTCTCAACCATTTGGTAAAGGCTCTGAACGACGGCGATTTTGCCACTGTCGGCGAATATATGGACGAGAATATCTCTACTTTCGATGAAGGCAGCAAAAAGCTGATTGTCGGTCGTGAAGCAGTCTTAGCCGAAATGAAAAGGCGCTACGAGAAGTCGAAGCAAGATTCTGAGGGCGGTACCGTGTCTTATCATATTGAGCATCCCTATGCTCAGGTCAGTGGCGACCGGGCCACTGTCACTTTCGTGATCAGAAAGACTGTGAACGGCAAGACACCCATTGCTATGGAATCGCATAGCACCGATGTTTTTGTTAAACACGAAGGCAAATGGAAGAAGTTGCACTATCGCAGCAATTGGAAAAAGATAAGCGTCAAGGCTGATTCTTAGTTTGTTTGAAAATTGATTTGCGGTGCTGACTTATTAGAGACTTAGTCGGTGCCAGACTTGGTTTGTATCAGTTTTGGTTGGTCCCAAGCTTAGTTTGTTTCAGGCTTAATTAGTTCCAGACTTAATTAGTTTCAGCCTTAACTGGTGCTGCTGACAAAATATATTCTAGACCCTTCAAATATTGGCTGGAAGGCGGCACTCCGTGCTTCTCGTCAAAGCTTATCAGCTCTGAAGCGATGCCCTCTTTATCAAGGGCCGCCACGATATCTTTTTGCATCTTCACCGGCACCACATCGTCTTGGTTCGCCGAGAGCACGGCAAAGCGAATTTTTTTAAGACCTTCTTTGCTCTCGGAGTCTTTCAGTCTCTCAAAGAGGCTGTGCCGTTTGTAGGCCTGGTTTTGTTCCGGCAGACCGAGCGCTTCGGCAAGACCTGCTTGTACTATCTTAGAATTTGTCGTCTTGAATAATTCTGCTAAATCGCCGGCTGCTTCACAGGCGATCACACCGACAATCTTTTCTTTTATGTCGGGTGCCGCTAGAAATGAATAAGCTAGAGCCGAGGCGCCTCCCATGGAAGTGCCCACCACTATGATTTTCTCAGTGGGGTAGCGATTTAGAACAGCACGCACGTTTTGATTAGTATCAGCCAAGGCTTTGTCGTTTAGCCAAGAAGTCTTGCCTCGATAATCGACCGAAAGAAAGGCGGCAGATTGCAGCCGTTCTCTCAGGGCATGAGCGATTGGCTTGTCCACAGGCGCCATATAGGGCTCCATATAGGTAGAGCCCATGCCATGGAAGTAGAGCATTAAATAAGAGTGTTCTTTTGCCTGTGGTATCATCGGCGGTGAGAGAGCATAGAGACTTTCTGTGCCGTCTATTTCAGCTACGAAATATTCCCGTTCCGGTGCTCCTTTCTCGCCCAGTTCACCCTGCTTAAAGGCGTTGATATTGCCCATCTGGTTGATATTGCTGGTCAAGACATCTCTTTCTTTTTTGATGCCTTTCAGCTTAGATTGATTGCCCATGTACAGAAAGAAAAAGACCATGCCGGCTATATCAAGCCCAATGGCCAGCACTAAAACTGCTATCAGCAGCTTCATTTTCAGTGCAGGTTGTTTGGGCTTGGAGTTCAGATGCCCCTCCACTCGCCGGTGTATTCACCCATAGCGTCATAATAGAAGGGTCCGCCCTGGTCATGAACGACCAGACGTTCGCCCAGTCTAGCTAGTTCTACCGACAATTGGCGCAAGACCGGCGAGAGGGCGCCCTGGGCCTGGTAGCGCAGCATTTGATAGGCAATCAAAGATAGACGACTCTCAAATGAAGGCAATTCCAGACATTTTAAAAGCGGAGTCTCGAAAGGGCTATGGTCTCTTCGCTGGAAGGCGAGAGCCATAGCCATTCTGGTATGCTGGGCGTATTTGCTGGAGCGTCCGCCCCAGTGGTAGACAGCTTCATTCCACATAATGACCGAGCCTGCCTTGGCTGGTACCGCTCTTACGTCTTGTAGATTATCAACCCCCATAGTGGCCAGGTTGTTTGGATAATTGACGTCTTGATGGGCCGGCAGAATGTACATACAACCATTCATCGGATCAGCATCGGTGATGGGAATCCAGGCATTGAGAGAAATGGACCGTCCCTTTTTGTCGACCGTGGTCTGCCGCGTGCGGTCACGATGCGGGCGCCAACCGGTGTTGGCCGCACCGGGTTCCACGCAAAAGGCCCAAAATGCCGGGATGACCTGATATTTATCGCCCAGAAGAATGCTGAGAAGCCCGTGCAGGTGAAAAAATAGTTCCCAGCTCTCGTCATAGACAAAGGCAAAAGCAGAGGGCCAGTTCTCCGCCTTAATCTTCGAAACCAGACCGGCTAGCCGCTGCATGTCTTCCAGGGGCAAGACTTCATCTAGTTTGAAATAGCCTTCTTCTTGTAACTGTTCCTGTACCAGTTTCAGCTTCTTATCGTCTAAATTGACTTGCTTGGCTTGCACTATGTGTTTAGCGTTACTGCTTTTTTCCGATATGGAAAAACCAGGATTCATCTCGAGCCAGAAGTCTTTGCTGGTGGCTAGATCATAGAAGGATGCGTGTGTCAGGTCTATCATTGAGGCTAAGGTGATTAATGTCAGTGCTGTCTGGTTGGGGCTATTACCCTCTAGTATTCTATATTCTAGTGGCATTGTCTTTACTAAGATAGCTTATCTAGGTTTGCAGACAAAGCTCTTTGGTGGGAACGGAAGCTTTGTATTCTGGGTATTATTCTCAGAGAATAGCTATGTGTAGTTGTAAAGATTAATGGACAGTCAGCCCGAGAAAACCAGCGAGCGGCAAGAGAAAGTTGTGTCTCTTGAGCTTTTGCAGCGTCGACTTACCATCGCCTTGCTTTCAGTGTTGCTGATAATTGCCGTCATTTACCTTTTCTATTTCTTCGCCGATGTTTTTCGCATCTTGGGCATTTCAATTCTCATTTCATATATGTTCATTAATCCGGTGGACTGGCTCAGTCGGCATCTTAAAAATCGAGCTGCCTCTATTGTGATTATTTACGGTGTTTGTTTGACCTTAGCGGTGATCGCCTTTCTGATTGTGGTACCGTCTATGGTGTATCAGATCAACTTGTTCTTCTCCAACACATTCAAGCAAGTGCCGCATCTGGTCGAGACTTTTCTTCGTTCTCTCACTCCCCTAGATGAGAGACTGGCGGCGGCGAAAATCCAAGTAAGAGCCATAGACATGATCTCAAAAATGGCTCAAGGTCTGCCCAGTATTGACAGCAGTGCCTTTGTCGGTCGCATGAGCGAGATGGCAATGATGACCACGACATGGGCTCTTTATGGGCTATCGATATTGGTTTTGTCCTTTTATTTTCTCTTGGACGGCCATGCCATGAAGAATCGCCTCATTGAACGCCTGCCCTCGCGCGTTCACGATCTGCTCAATTCGATGGCCCATGAAATCGACTTGAACTTACAGTCTTTCTTTAGAGGGCAGATTGTTATGGGCTTTGCCTTCGGGCTTGTGATGATGGGTATCTATTTACTCTTGGGGGTGCAATACGCCCTCGTGCTCGGCTTGGTTTTGGCGGTCTGGGAAATAGTGCCTGTGGTGGGACCGCTTTTGGGTTTTCTTCCAGCTGCTCTGGTTGTTCTTGTAAACGGCATGGACAATGTGCCATTGGAGAGGCTCTGGCAGTTTCTGATAATTCTTGTTCTCTTCAATGTAGGGCAGTGGATCAAAGATAATCTAGTCGCCCCCCGATATATCGGCAACAAGGTCGGCTTGCATCCAGTGACAATTTTCTTGGCCATCATGATTGGTGCCAGGCTGGATGGCATTCTAGGCATCATTTTCGCCATTCCGATGGCGAGCGTAGTCAATGTCATCTATCAGCAGCTTTTGTCCGACCATCGCAATCGAAAAGCACAGAGCGCAGCCATAGCTCCTAGCGAATCTTTGCATACATCTTCTAACTAAAGCGCAAATTCAAGCGACAAATCAGAGCCAAACTAAGCAGAGCCAAACTAATGCAGTGCACTAGGCAGAAGCGCTATGGCTGTAGCCTAAATTAGTGACCAGCGTTCTGTTGTCTTTCTTTTTGCTGCTTGAGAGCTTCTTTCTGGGCTTTTTTGGCAGCTTGATCAGGGGTCAATAGCTCTGAACCGCTCATTGTTTTCGACAAATTATTGGCAACAATCGACTGCAGTACTACTCCAAGGACCACACAGACTCCCAGACCGAGAAGGATTAACTTGGTATTGTTGGACATCGTCTACCCGCTTGACCGTTTAACCGAATATGTACTACTTCACATTATAAGAGAGTTTGGGTGGATAAACCATACTGACTACCCCTATTTGGGTGGAGTGCTGTTTAGACCGAGAGTCGCGGGGTATGATTTAGGGGATTGACCACATAGACTAGTCAAGAAAGGAGCCTTTAGTGAATAGACCGCAGTCAGTCGCCAACCCGCAAGGGCAGGGTCAGAACATGAGCGCTGCCGCCAGAGCCCTGGTCCAGAATATGGGAAAAGCACTGGTTGGGCAGTCAAAATCCGCCAAGCTTGCCGTAGTGGCACTCATTGCCGGCGGACATGTGCTTCTGGAAGACGTACCCGGGGTCGGTAAAACTTTGCTTGCAAAGAGTTTGTCCAACTCTATCAAAGGCAATTTCAAGCGTATTCAGTGTACGCCTGACCTTTTGCCCTCAGACGTTTCGGGCGTAAACGTCTACGACCAAAAAGAAGGCGTCTTTAAGTTTGTGCCTGGTCCAATTTTCACCAATATCTTGCTGGTAGACGAGATCAACCGAGCCACTCCGCGTACACAATCTTCCCTTCTAGAGGCTATGGAAGAAGGACAGGTAACCAGTGACGGTACGACTAGACAGTTGCCTCCCTTGTTCTTTGTCATTGCCACCCAGAACCCAATCGAGCATCATGGTACTTTCCCTCTACCTGAAGCCCAGCTTGACCGTTTCATGATTTCTATGTCGCTTGGTTATCCCCAATCAGATATGGAAGGCGAAATTATCAAGAAATCGCTGCAAGAAGGCTCATTTAACGTAGATTCGATTCTCTCGGTGGATGATGTCATTGCTGCTAAACAAGCTGCCAAAAAGATTTTTGTGCACGATGCCCTAGTCAACTATATCGTTCAAATAGTGCAGGCAACCCGCAAAAACCCTTCTATACTCTTGGGTGTCAGCCCTCGTGGTAGCGGGCTTTTGGTTAGAGCGGCACAAGCGCTGGCCTTTGTCGATGGGCGAGATTTCGTCACCCCAGACGACATCAAGGTTCTTGCTCCTTGTGTTTTTGGCCATCGTGTCGTTCCGAAAGTTAAGACCAACCGGGTAAGCCATGGTGAACTCATCGAGAAAATCGTCGAGACCATCCCCGTCCCAGCTTGACGGTGGTGGTGACAAGAAAGCAAAGAAACAGAAGGTTCAGTCTAGACCTTCTGAAATGCCTGATCGGCCATTTGGCACCGGCGGAAAGTATCTAAAGATTCCGGTTGGCAGGGGTTATACTCTCTATTTTGAGAGCCGCCAAGTTAAGTTCTTGATGCTTTCAATAATCCTCTATTTTTTTGCTGCCTTTGTGGCAAGCGAGTGGATTTATCTTCTGTCGGCAGGCTTTTTCGTAGCCCTTTTCTTAGGGGTGTTGATTCCACTTTTGTCTCTTTCGGGCATCAAGGCTGCCTATACCTTGCCCAGTGAAATGGGCTCAGCTGAGTCCACCGATATAAGGATACATTTGGCTAGAAATTTCCCTCTCGCCCCTTTCTCCAATTGTGTTCCGACCAGGGCCCTGCGTTTGACCATGTCACTGGTTAAGCGTGGTGCCGATGGTAAGCCTTCCACTGTCACTCTTAACCCTGAACCTTGCTATATCGATTGGCTCACGCAAGATGATTGGTATACCTTTCCCACCCCCAGTCTGCGTCGCGGCATTTATTTCCTCGAGACCATCGAGATTTCCACCTGCTTCCCTTTCGGCATAGCCTGGTGGCAAAGGTCTATCAGTTTGAAAGACAGTCAGAACAAAGAAAATTCTACTGTTACCGTCTATCCTAATGTGCACCCGATCTCGGGCAACTTTCTCTACAGGCTAAGCGGCATCACCTCACCCATGGGGCATGCCACCTCTAGTTCGGTTATAGTGCCGCAGTCATCGAGCTTCCGCTCTGTACGTGAGTTCAAGAGCGGTGACAGCTTGCGGCATATACACTGGGCTTCTTCCGCCCGCTTGGGGCGTTTTCTTGTGCGAGAGTTCGATTCAGAAACCTTGCCCATCTTTGATGTATTGCTCAATCTGCGCGGCAGTTATAAAAACGAAGACCAGTTCGAATTGACTGTCACCTTACTTAACTCTTTGATTCATCTTGGTCATAACCTGGGGCATATGCCTCGCTTGCTGATCAATCCGCCCCAGAGTTCGCAAGATGTGCAAGCCATGCTCTTTGACCTACCGCAAATGCCACCCGGTCTCGGCTTGGTGGCTGAGATACTGGCCCGGGTTGAGCCTATCACCAAGTTGGCTGCCGACCGTATGAGTTTTGATGAAGAAGATGAAGTAATCGACTATCGCGAAACTTGGTCAAATGTTAATGATAGACCGATACTGACTGTGGTGCCGTCCAACGAGAAAATAGTGAAATACAGCCCAGGCAAGGGCGATGTCGTCTGCTGTCCGGTCGATATAATTGAAGTACCACCTAACTGGGCCGACTTTGTCGATTTCGAAGAATCGAAAGTTCCGGATGCTAAGGCCGCTAGAGGAACCGTGCGCCGTAACAAGGCTATTGAATTCGGTCCTACAACCGGTACCGAAGTGGCGCGGGTGGAATGGGAAGGAGATCTGGAAAGTCTATGAGCCAGCGAGAGCTTGAAGCCCCTGAAGATTCGATTCCGCTGAGACTGATTGTCTTTTCGATGACTTTTATTTGCATCGCCAGCTCCCTTGTATTCATCAATACAAGCTGGGGTGTTTCAATCTTGCTTGTCACCCTATCTTTAATTGGTTCAATTGTTGCCTACCAAAACCGCAACGAGAGACAGAGCTGGATGCAATGGGTGGTTCTTGTGGGTGTTTTGGCTGTCGGCGCCAATGCCCTCAACGAATTTTTGCACCCGGTCAACTCAGCTGCTGATTTTTGGGGACCGGTCGTACACTTTGTGGCCGGCATTTTCGCCTTACACACTTTCGATTTGAAGAGTCGCTCCGATATAAATCTCTCGGCATTGCTTGGTGCCATCATACTCTGTGCTCTTTCGCCGATTGTGCGCGGTATTTACTTTGGTATGGTCGTCTTCAGCTATATCAGCCTTGGCTGCGCCATGCTCTATTTTGATTGCATGTCGCGCACCCAGCATAATTGGTTGACCAAGCCGATGCTGCCGGCACCCCTGGTGCGCAGTGATCGCAAGCGCAGACGTTCTGGTTCGACAGCTCTGACAATGGCTGCTTTGCCGCTCACCGCCCTGGTTGTCTTTCTCTTTGTGCCTCGTTCGGACAACCTTATCGATGTCATAGTCTCCAGCTTCAAAAATTTCAATTTCAAAGGTTTGATGCGTCTGCTTCCCGATCTAAATAAGAAATCGGAAGTGAAGAAAAATCCATATGATCCAAATAGCCTTAAGAAGATTGATCTGCCAAACAAGGAACTGAAGCCTGATAATGGCAAGAAAGAAGAGAAAAAGAGCACGGTGAAACCTGGTCAGGCCGACGCACCCAAACCTGACGCCAAGAAAGAAGAAGAACGCAAGAAGCAAGAGAAAGCTAAGGCCGAAAAAGAAAAAGCCGAAAAAGAAAAGTCTAAGAAAGCTGCTGCCAAACCGCCTCTAACTGAGGCTGAGAAGAAAAAAGCCGAGAAAGAGGCAAAAGAAAAGGCCAAGAAAGACGCCGAGAAAAACGCCCGTAAAGATGCCGAAAAGAATGCTAAGACTGATGCTGCTGCCGCTGTGCAGAAGTTGCAGGAAGAAGCCCGTAAAAAAGCTGAAGCCGAGGCCTTGAAGAAAGCAAAAGAGGCGGCCAAAAATGCTTCTAAAAACGCTGGTAAAAATGGACAGAACAAGCAGGAGCAGAAGGGCAAAGATGGTGCCGGGAAAGCTAAACCAAAGCCTCTGCAGCCCCTTACTCCCGCCCAGAAAGAGGCTCTTTACCGCGACTTCAAGCCGGAACTTTTCCCCTCGCAATTGAATGTCGATGCCAGACATAGCGATAGACTCTCTGAGCTGATTCTCTTCCGGGTAATGAGCACCCGTATCTTCTATCCGCGTCTCAGTGCCTATGATACTTTCGACGGTTCCACCTGGACACGCAGCAAAGAAAGTCTTTCGCACAAAATAGTCGAAATCAAGACCGATGCCGGGCCAAACTCCAAGCCTGTCTTAAGAGATGGAGTGCAATTAGATGCTAATGGGCAACCCTTGAAAGAGCTTAGCGCCGAAGAAGAAGCAGATATAGAGCTGGCCCGAGATAAATTCTTCAAAGAAGAAAAGGAAGAAGCCGGCTTTGGTCCTACTGAGAGCGTGCACTATCTTATCTCCAAGTCGGATAAGTCGCAGTACGATCTCAGACAGGCACAGCCTTTCCGCGTCCCTAAAAAGATGCCCTATGTCGATCTGACTCAGTCTTATGAAATATTGATGGATATAGGCAACGATCTGCCTTCCTGCTGGATTCCCCAGAGTCTTGGTTTTTCCGGCAGCACTGCCGTTATCGATGATTATGGACGGGTGAGTTTTCCTGAGCCTGTTGGCAAAGGGGCTCAGTACAAAATGTCGTCCAGCTGGCCGGTCAATGACTTGACTGCCATGCGAGAAGCCGAGCCTCTCAACCCTCAAGATGAAGCAGCCTTGCGCGAAAAGCTGGCAAACTACCTGCAATTGCCTGACGGCATAGACCCGGCTGTGAAGCAGTTTGGTGATACAGCAATAGGCGGTGTGGGAAACTGGTTTGCCCAAGCCGAGAAACTGTGCCTCGCGGTCCGAGCCAATTCCAGTCTATCTAACGAAGACCTAGATAAGGTTCCCCCTGCCGCTGCGCCCCCGACTCAAGAGAGTGACGCGGCAAGCGAAACTGCCCCGACTGAAGAAGCCGCCAGCCCACCCAGCGACAAAATCTATGATTTTCTCTTTGGGCGCAAGGCTGGAGACAGCAGACGATTTGCCACTGCCCTTGCCGTCTTATGTCGCCAGCAAGGTCTGCCTTGCCGAGTGGTCAATGGTTTTCAATCAGGCACTTTCAACAAAGTAAATGGTACCTACGAAATCCATGGTTCTGACAGTCTGACTTGGGTGGAAGTCTATATTCCAGACTATGGTTGGATTTCATTTGATGCCACTCCTGATGGTGTCTTGCCCGATCAAAAGAGGGAAGAAGGTTATAATCTCGGCACCTTGATCAAGGCGCTCAATGAACAATTAGGTCTTGATGAGGGTGAAGGAATAACACCCAAAAAAGTCTTTGCCGTCACCACTTTTGCTCTCTCTTGTTTGATTGCCCTTGCCGGTATCATATATGGTGTAATTGTCCTTTTGCGCTATTTGAAGAACCGCAAGGAAAGCTATCCCCGTGGTCCAGAGTGGCCGGTCTATAAAGCCCTGATGAAAGACCTGAAAAAAGCGCAACTGGAGCGAGAATCCACCGAAAGCGGCAAGCAATATGTCAGTAAAATCGGCGAAATTTCAAAAGAGCGGCGCGAGCAGGGCGGCACTATGCCCGATGAATTGCCTCAGGCTCTTGGCGATTTCTTTGAAGTCTATGAAGCTATGTTCTTTGGCAACAAGGGCAGTAAGGAAAATCTCGACGAACTGAAGAATCGAGCCAAACGAGTGAGCAGTCTTTGCAAGCAGGTGAAATTCTCTCGCAGTAGTAGAAGTGCTAAGTCTTCACCCCATGCAGCTTCTGGTAAAGCCAAGAATGCTAAGAAAGCAAAGAAAGACGAAGACAAGTCTATGCAAGCGGTTGACTCAGCGGTAAGACGCAAACGGTGAGAATTTATGAGTGATGCGGAGAACCTAGTTAGGCAAGCCCGAGCCAAGGGTGTAGAGCTTGTGCGCTTTTATTTCTGCGATAGTTCAGGCATCTTGAGAGGTAAGGTTTCCAGTCTCAAAACCTTACCCGAAAGACTGGTGTCCGGTATTGGTGTGGTCAAGGGTTCTATGGCTCAGAATCTGCTTGATCAACTACAGACTGATACCGGTCTTGGTGCGGTGGGAGAGGTCAGGCTCATGCCTGACACAAATTCATTCACCGCCCTTCCCTATACCCAGGCCTCGGCCGCCATGTTCTGCCGTATGGAGGAGCTGTCGGGTCAAGCCTGGTCGCATTGCAGTCGCAGTTTTCTGGAAAGACAGGTAGAAGAAGCGCGCAAGATGGGCTTTTCGGTTAAAGCTGCTTTCGAGCCGGAGTTTATTGTCGGCGAACAGAAAGACGGTGAGTTTCGCCACATAGATAAAGGCTTGTGTTTTTCAAGCGAAAGTATGGACATGGCCGATGGTTTCATCACTGAAGTGGTGAGATTGCTGACCTTGCAAGGTCTGGATTTGGAGCAGTATTATCCCGAGCTTGGACCTGGGCAGCATGAACTCAGTATTGCTCCGGCCTCGCCTCTTTCTGCTTGCGATCGATATTTGCTGCTTAAAGAAACCGTCAAGGCTTGTGCGGCGAGCCGCGGACTGCACGCTACTTTTACACCCAAACGCAGCGTAGAGGAAGCCGGTAACGGCTGCCATTTACATCTTTCACTTTATGATGAAAGTGGACGCGTCAATCAGTTCTTTCACTCTGAAGCCGGCAAAGACAGTGCCTCGGGGCAGAGCGGTCTTTCCAAAACAGCCATGCACTTTATTGCCGGTGTGCACAGTCATCTAAAGGCTTTGGTCTCTTTAACCTGCCCTTCGGTTAATTCCTATAAAAGACTCAGACCGCATTCCTGGAGTTCGGCTTTCACAGCCTGGGGTTATGAAAATCGAGAAGCAGCCATTCGAGTGCCCTCGGTTTATCGAGGTAGAGAGAGCGATTCCACTAATATAGAGATCAAATGTGTGGATAGCACCGCCAATCCATATTTGGCACTGGGGGCGATACTAGCCTGTGGTTTGGACGGGATCAAGCGCTTGGCTCTGCCGCCTGCTCCTGTTGAGGTTGACCCTGCCGATCTTGATGATGCCGGGCAGAAATTTCATGGGGTCGAACCGCTGCCCCGCAGTCTTAATGAGGCTTTGACCGAGCTTGAAGCAGATCTGTTCTTGATGAATACACTCGGTAAGGAATTGGCTAACACTTACATCATCGTAAAAACTTCAGAAGCAGCTGCTTTTGAGGACGACCCCGCCTTTAGCGATTCTGTGCACCGGGCGCGCTATTAGTGACTGACTTTATTAGAGCTATAGATGATTAGAGCTATAGATAACCATGCGCATAGCATCAGCGCCGATTATCTGAAAGTCTGCCCTGAGAAGGAATTCTTTGCTTTTTTGACCGAGTCAAGCCAGCCCCGAATGAAAGAGATGGCTTGCCGTAGTCTCAATGCCGAACAGCTAAAAGCCGAACTTTACCGAAGCTTCAATCTCTCAAATTTTGATGACTATATGGCTTTGCGGGCAGGCTCTGCCCATGTTCATTTAAATCAGCTCTTTGATCTTGCCGGTCTCGATACTTTACTGATTGATGATGGCTTCTCTCGTGGCTTTTTAGATCTTGCGGCATTTTCTTCTATTTCTGGAAACCGCCGCATCTTTAGAGTTTTTAGGCTTGAGGCTCTATTTGAAGAAGCCATTAAGGGCGAAGATACCTTCGCAGGCTGTCTTGCCTTGGTCAAAGCAAGACTAAGCAATCTTTGCAAAAGTGAGATAAAGACTGTCGCCCTCAAGTCAGTTTTAGCCTATCGCGGTGGGCTTTCTCTTTCTACCAAGTTGGCAGAACTTGAGAGCTTTGACGATCTCTCCTCTCTTACTGACGCTGAATATGTCAAGTTTAGGGGCTCATTGCTCAAATCTGGGCGAATCGATTCGTCTCTAGCGCCTCTCTATTTGCTTCTTCTTGCTGAAGCCTTTCGCTTTGCCCGGGCTGAGCAATTGCCTGTGCAGATTCATTGCGGACTGGGGGACGATGATGCTCTTTTAGAAGAGTCCAATCCCTTGCGGCTACAACCCTTTATCCGGGCCCTTTCGCGTCTGGCAAAACTTCCCAAGCTGGTTCTTCTTCATACTTTCCCCTATGTAAAAGAAGCAGCCTATCTTGCTTCTATGTACGAAGAGATTTATTTCGACCTTTCTCTTTGTTCATTTCTTGCCGCACCGGCTCTTGCTCAAGGCATCAAAGAAGCACTGGCCATGTCGCCCTATGAAAAGCTCTTGGCTGGTTCTGATGGGCATAGCCAGCCCGAGAGTCATTTCTGGGGGATGTTCAACTACAGGTCAGCGCTCGGTGAAGCCTTGCAGGGTTGTCAGGCGTCTTTAAGAGAGAAGATTACTGAGTCGGTGCTCTGCCAGAACGCTTCACTTCTGTATCGTATATAGCTGGCATGCCCTATAATTTAATCTATGCAACCAGATCCTTCTAACAGTAGAAAAACGACTGAAATCAAGCGTTCCGAAGCCCTTGATGCGCTTGTCTCTTCCCACCATGAAACAAGTGGTGATAACCAAAAGAGTGAACCCGCCGAGGGGCAGTCAAGAATGCAGAATCGCCAAGCACAGCCAGGCGATTTTGCCGCAATAGCAGAGAGCGGACAGGCATCAGACAAAATTAATACGACAGCTGCCGCTCCTGGCGCTCTGCCCGAACCTGCCATAGAAAGGCTGGCTGAGGCACTCAATGCTGCCGTCAATGCCGGCATATCGACCATGCCTCAGAATACTTTGCCGCCGTCTTCGGTCTATTCCAGCTTGATACCGGCCAACCAACTCACTGAACCACCCCATCTGGCAGTGACTGCTCCCAGCGAGCCGATAGTGCTCAGCGATAGTCGTTATTACATCAATCGTGAGCTTTCGCTTTTGGCTTTTCAGTGGCGTGTCTTAGAAGAAGCAATGGATGCGAGCAACCCCTTGCTGGAGCGCTTTCGTTATCTTTCTATCGTCGGCTCCAACCTTGATGAATTTTTCATGGTGCGGGTGGCCGGTTTAAAGAGACAGATTGAGTCTGGTGTCTTCACCACTGGTTTAGATGGTCTTACTCCCTCTGAACAGCTTGATGCAGTCAGTTCGGAAGTGACTAGATTGCTTGCCACCGCGCATGATTGCCTAACCGGTAATCTTATTCCAGAGCTTAAGAATAAAGGAATAAACCTGACAAGCTTTGAAGAGTTGCCTGAAGAAGAAAAAGAACTGGCTCGTGATTATTTCGAGAAAAAGATCTTCCCGGTTCTAACTCCTTTGGCTTTTGATCCCGGACACCCTTTTCCGCACATCTCCAATTTGTCTCTCAATTTAGCGGTACTGATTCGCGATCATCGCGGCGAAGAACGCTTTGCCCGTCTGAAGATTCCAGACAGCCTGCCTCAGCTTGTGCCTGTGGTCAAGCAAGAGCCTCCCAGTCAACGCTCCTCTCGCATACAGTGCTGTCCAAACACTTTTGTCTGGTTGGATGATCTGATTCGGGCTAATTTAGGTAGTCTCTTTCCCGGCATGACTGTGCTTGAGTCTTATCCATTTCATGTCACTCGTGATGCCGAGGTCGAAATTCAAGAATGGGAAGCCGGCGACTTGCTGGAGACCACCGAAGAAGGCGTTAAGCAAAGGCGCTTCGGTGATGTGGTACGGCTTTCGGTGCACCATGCCATGCCGGCTCACATACTCGAAATTTTGATGAGCAATCTGCAAATCGAGCCCTATGATGTCTATCTGGTTGAAGGGCGAATCTCTTTGAGTTCGCTCAAATTTGTCGCTGGTATAGATCGACATGATTTGAAATTTCCTAGTTTTGTGCCGGCTATTCCACAGCCTTTAGATCCTGAGCTATTGGAAAATGAAGAAGATTTCTTCGCAGCTGTCTCCAGGCGCGACATTGTTCTCCATCATCCCTATGATTCATTCCAGCCGGTGGTTAATTTCCTCAATACGGCTGCGCGTGATCCTAATGTTCTAGCTATTAAGGCTACCCTCTATCGAGTCGGCAAAAACTCGCCTGTGGTCGAAGCTCTATTGAAGGCCCAAGAGAACGGCAAGCAAGTGGCGGTCTTGGTCGAACTGAAGGCACGCTTCGATGAAGAGAGTAATATAGAATGGGCCAAGGCTCTTGAAAGTCAGGGCGTGCATGTTGTCTACGGTTTACTCGGTCTCAAGATTCACTCTAAAGTGGCTTTGGTCGTGCGCAAAGAAGGCGATACAATCAAGCGCTATGTGCACCTGGGTACAGGCAATTACAACGCCGTTACTGCGCATTTATATACAGATGTCGGACTGCTTACCGCCGATGAAAATGTCGCCTCCGATGTCTCCGACCTCTTTAACTATCTCACCGGTTATTCTGCCAAGCGTGACTATAAGCGGCTTTTAGTTGCTCCAATTAATTTGCGCGATCGCTTTGAATATCTAATCAAGCGAGAAATAGAGCAGACTCGCAAGGGGGAGAAAGGGCGCATCATTTTAAAGATGAATGCTCTTGTGGACGAGCGCATCATTCAGCTGCTCTACGAAGCCTCTCAAGCCGGCGTTAAGGTCGACTTGATGGTGCGTGGTATTTGTTGTCTGAGACCAGGTATACCAGGGGTTTCAGAAAATATCAGAGTGATTTCGGTAGTGGGGCGTTTTCTTGAGCATAGCCGCATCTATTATTTTAGAAACGGTGGGCAGGAAGAAATTTATTGCGGCAGCGCCGATATGATGCCGCGTAATCTCAATCGCCGTGTCGAAGTTGTCTTTCCAGTTCTAGATGAAAGATTGGCTCGTTATCTAAAAGATGCAGTGCTCAAGACTTATTTGGTAGACACAGCCAAGGCTAGAGAGATGAAAGCCGACGGCACCTATGTGCGTCTTTCTGCTCATGCAGGCGAGCCCTTTAGCTGTCAGCAATGGTTTTTAGCCAATGCCGCCTCGGGTAAAGTGAGATATTAACAAGGTCACCCTGGTCTGGTTCAAGAAAGATTTGCGCGTCGATGATCACGCGCCTCTTGCCCTCAGTGCCGATGATCTTTGTCTGCCCGTTTATGTTTTTGAACCGGCGGTTATGCAAGCTCATGATTTCGATGCTTCGCACCAGCGCTTTATCAATCAATCTCTCCTTGAACTAGATGCCGCCCTTAGGCAAAGAGGGGCGCGGTTATTGCTTCTCAGCGGTAATGTTCCTGAGGTTTTTGAGAAGCTACACGAGGCGATTCCCTTTAGTCGCATAGTCAGCCACGAAGAGACTGGTAATGCCATTACTTACAAGCGAGACTTGGCGCTCAAAGACTGGACCAGAAGGAAAGGAGTGGAATGGCATGAGTATGCGCAGACAGGTGTGGTCAGGCGACTGAAAAGTCGAGACCATTGGGCTGGTAAATGGCTTGAGCGCATGACTAAACCAATTATCGAAGCTCCTCCTCGACTAATTTTGCCGCCTCATTTAGGTGACTTCAGCTTTAGTCTGATGCCGCATGTGGTGAGCGACAAAGTTACTCAGCCAGGCGGCGAGTCTAAGGCCAAAGAAACCCTGGCAAGCTTTCTTTCTAGTCGAGGGCGAAATTATCAAAAAGAGATGTCTTCACCGGTGACTGCAGAGGCTAGTTGTAGTCGTTTGAGCCCTTATATAACCTGGGGAAATATTTCACTAAAGAGAGTCTATCAAGCTTCCAGGCAGGTCAAGCAAGCCGATTGGCAGCCCTCAATGCGATCTTTCCAGAGTCGTCTGTGGTGGCATTGCCATTTTATGCAGAAACTGGAAGACGAGCCTGAGATAGAGTTTCACAATTTTAGTAGAGCCTATGACGGCTTGAGAGAGGACGAGTTCAACCCAGTCTATTTTCAGGCCTGGTGTGAAGGTATGACCGGTTATCCTTTTGTGGACGCTTGTATGCGATCCCTGCTGCAGACAAGTTGGCTAAACTTTAGAATGCGAGCCATGCTTGTTTCCTTTGCTGCCTATCATCTCTGGCTGCATTGGAAGCCCTGTGCCGATTTTCTGGCCAGGCATTTCCTCGACTATGAACCCGGCATTCACTATAGTCAATTTCAAATGCAGTCTGGAGTGACCGGTATCAATACAATCCGTATCTACTCTCCTGCTAAGCAGGCAACTGAACAAGATCCGCAAGGGCACTTCATCAGACAATATGTGCCTGAACTGGCTAATCTGCCTACGCAATATTTGGCTCGTCCCGAGCTAACACCGCCCTTGGTGCAGCAGCTATATGGGGTGCGCATCGGGGTAGATTATCCGGAGCCGATAGTGGATGAGAAAGTCGCCTTAAATAGAGCAAAAGAAAGAATCTTTACCCTGCGGAAAACAGCTTTTGCCATGGCTGAGGCCGACCGGGTGCAAGCCAAGCATGGCAGTCGCCGTACCTAACTATTTTCCGAAAAGCCCTTTGAAGTAGCCGAAAATTTGTCTGAAGAGATTTCCTTTTGTTGTCTTCTCTGGCGCTTGCGCTTTTGCTTGGGGACGATTTTGGCTTTCGTAGGCAGCATCAGCGGCGGCGGCTCTTCTGGCCTTTTCAGCCTGGCTGGTGCCGTCGTTGGCTAACTTGCGCAGGGTGGAAAAATCGCGCTGAGTAGTTTGGTCTACTTGCGGGACTTCAAATTCTCTAGCACTCATAGCCGAAGAGCGCACTGGCGGTGCCGGTGGATTAGCTATTTGCGGTGTGACGAAACTGCCGTCTAGTGCCTTTGTCGGTCTGTTATCAGAAATCTGGGGCTCTCTATTTTGGCTTTCTCTATTTTCGATTTCTTTATTTAGGGTCTCGGAGGCTGCCCCAATCTGATTGTTTCTTGAGTCTTCTTTAATAGGTTCTGGAGTAGGTTCTGGAATCTCGACCGCAAGAACGGGCTTTTTCAGACAGGCGGTGTAGAGACCTCGTCTTTTGCCTGATGTGCCTCTGATCTTAATAACTGCTTCTTCATTTTCTTCTAGGTTGCTGGCCTGGTTTTGTTCATGCTTGCTTAGGTCTTGGTCTTTGCTTTCTGGCTGAGCAAGCAAGTCGGCCAAGCCATTGCCTTGCTTAGCAATGGCCATTCCAGCCTCGTCGTCGGCTAATAGTCTTGAAAAAAGAGACCCTGTCTTGAGTTCTTGGGTGGAGCGTCGCTTACTGAGTAGGGCGCCAAAACCTTTCAGAGCAGTGCCTTCTCTTTCTTGAGCCGCCTCTCTTTCCGATTCTTGCTTTTCCCGCTCTTCTCTTTTCTTGAGGGCTTCGCTTGGAGACTTTTGAGCTTCCTTTCTATCTTTGTCGGGACCAGAGTCAACACCGGTTTCGGAAAAGGTCGAAACAAAGTCATCGCTGACTCGGTCGATCATGCGGGTCATAGCACGGCGCTTGTTGCGGTCATACTGCGAACGCTTTTTCGACTCTTGCTGAGCCCCTTGATTTAGCGATTCAGCCTGGCCGGCACGGGCTTCAAGGCTTGCAGCTTGGTCATTTTCAAGGGCGGATTTGTCTTCGGGAGCCATGCTCAAATACTCATTGCCGGGACTATTACTTTAAACCACTAATTTGGTTTTACCCGCAAACCACTAAATTAGGAGGATTATTCAAATTCTATTCCCGATAGGGCAGCCGCTTTTTCATCTGAAACCAACATATAGCCTCGATTTCGCACGGTTCTTACCAAACTGCCCTCTTTCAAGCCAAGACTCTTTCTAAGAAGCTTAAAATGGGCTCTGACCGTGTCTGTAGAGACCATGGCATCGTCTAGCCAGACTCTTTCTAGAATGGCGTCGGCTGAATAAACCTGATTGGGGTGCCGCATCAAGAATTCAAGCAGGCTATAGACTTTGGGTCTCAGTTTTACTTCTTTACCACCTTTTGTGACTGTGCAACTGGCCGGGTCAAGGCAAATATCGGCTACTTCAAGCACCGATGAAGCAAGAGAGGAGGGGCGGCGCAGCAGGGCTCTGATTCGAGCTTGCAACTCTCGGTGCTCGAAGGGCTTTGTCAGATAGTCATCGGCGCCAGCGTCCAATCCGCGCTCCTTATCTTCAAGCAAGGTCTTAGCCGTCAGCAAAAGCACCGGCAACTTACCGCCCGATTGTCTATAAGAGGTGAGCACTTCCAGACCAGTCATGCCGGGCATCATCCAATCTAATATGATCAGGTCGTATTTGTTGATCACAAGGTTGTCGAGAGCCTGGCGTCCGTCGCTAGCCACTTGCACCATGTGCCCCTGAGCTTGCAGTCCGAACCTGGTTACTTCAGCCAATGAGGCGTCGTCTTCTACTAAAAGTATCTTTGCCATCTAATTTCAACATTGAAGGAACAACTCTCTATTTTACCGCTACCACGTTCACTTCCAGTTCACGGTTAAGTAGGTAAATATTATTCAGGGACCATAGGAAACAAGAAAACAGTCTTGTAGGAGAAGAGCTATGAAAGTTGCTATAGCAGGTGCAAGCGGAATGATCGGGCAGGCTCTCACAGATCATCTACGTTCCAGTGGCCACACTGTCGTTCCGCTCAAAAGGAATGCCCCCGGTTCGTCCCAGGTGTTCCTCGGGGTAGACGAGAAATATTTATCTGAATTTGACGCGGTAGTCAATCTGGCCGGTGAGAACATTGCCGGTCGTCGTTGGACTGATTCGCAGAAGAAACTGATTGAAGAAAGTCGCACATCGACAGCCGGTTATCTGGCTTCATGTCTTAGCCGTACCACCGGTAAGCCGGTGGTCTTCATAAATGCGTCGGCGGTCGGCTATTACGGCAATCGCGGTGACTTGGTTTTGGACGAATCTTCCAGTGTGGGAGAAGGCTTCTTGGCTGAAACCTGCAAGAAGTGGGAATCAGCAGCTGAGCAAGCTTGCCGTGAAGGTCTGCGCATAGTGAAACTGCGTATAGGCGTGGTGCTTGGCCGAAACGGCGGAGCCCTGGCAAAAATGCTTTTGCCCTTTCAGATGGGAGCTGGCGGCATACTGGGCGACGGAAAGCAATACATGAGTTGGATCGCCATCGAAGACGCTGTCAGAGCCATTGAGTTTATTTTGGCGAACGATTCGGTGACCGGTGCTGTCAACTTGGTCTCACCCAAGCCGGTGACCAACAGTCAATTCACCAGTGCCATGGGTAAGGTGCTCAAGAGACCGGTTATTCTTCCTGCTCCTGCCTTTGCCCTAAAGATGATTTTGGGCGATATGGCTAAAGAGATGCTTTTGGAAGGCAACCGCGTTTTGCCAAAGAAACTTGAAAGCGCCGGCTTCAAGTTTATGTATCCAAATGTAGAAGATGCCTTGGCTAGAGAAATCAACGGTGTTTCTCAGACCAAGACTGCCCAGGCATTTTAGTTGAGGTATCCGGGAGGTCGAAATGTCCGGCTCACATGATGGTGGAAGAGATGGTCGTGATGAGCCCTTGAATGGGCTGCTTCATAATCTCAGGAAAACCTGGGACCATGTCGACAGTCTCGTCTACAACTGTGATCTCGAAAGATATGGGCGCGAGAAGGATGAACAGTTGCTGCTTTTGCAGCGAGCAGTAGAATCTGCCCGCAACGGCATTTGCATCACCAACCCGCGCCTGCCGGACAACCCTATTATTTACGTCAACGATGCCTTTCTGGTCATGACCGGCTATCGGCGTGAGCAAGTATTGGGCCGAAATTGCAGATTTTTGCAGCGCGACGAGCGCGACCAGCAGGCTATCGATCTAATCAGGCGTGCCATCAAGGAAGAGACTTCTATAACCACTGTCTTGCGCAATTATAGGCGAGACGGTTCATTGTTTTGGAATGAGCTGACTGTTTCGCCGGTGCATGATGAGTCTGGTCGCTTGATCAATTTTGTTGGTGTGCAAAATGATATTTCGGCTCGAAAAGAAGCTGAGCGTCGAGTCTCTGAGTTTTACTCAGTTGTCTCGCATGAATTGCGCACCCCTCTCTCATCTATCAATGGGGCATTGGCTGTAATAGCCGATGGTTCGACCGGCAAGATCAATCCCCAGGCCATGCGCATGGTCAAGATTGCTCTGGAGAGTTCAGAGCGCTTGATGCGACTGATATCAGATATTTTAGATTGGAAAAAGATTGAGGCTGGTAAGTTCAAACTGGCTCTGACTAAAGCGTTTCCGTCTTCTATTGTCGATGCGGTGGTAGACTCGGCCTCTTCTTATGCTGAGGCTAGTGGAGTACATCTGAAGAAAGAAATTCTCTCTGACTTGCCGCTTACTTTAGATGTAGACCGAACTACACAGATACTAACCAATCTTGTCGATAATGCCATCAAGTTCTCGCCTCGTGACGAGACTGTTTTGGTTCGCGTAGAAAATTTGACCGATACCACAAGATTTTCTGTAATCGACAGAGGTCCGGGCATCGCTCCGCAAGATCTAGACAAATTATTCAAAGTATTCCAACAGTTGGACTCCTCCGATAGCCGCCTCAAGGGTGGGACGGGGTTGGGTCTGTCCATCAGCAAATCGCTTGTCGAATTGCACGGTGGTCAGATTGGAGTTGATAGTGTAGTTGGACAGGGTAGCACTTTCTGGTTCGAATTTTATTGCGGACTAGGAGGGGGCAACCATAAGGAAGCACGGTGAGAACTATGATTGAGGATATGACATTTGATACCCACATGGTTCAGGGACTGTTAATTGAAGACTTCGATTTCTACCGCGAATATCCGGAGGCGGAGGAAGAAGAACCTCAAACTCTGACCAGAGTAGGGCGACCTAAAAAAAATACGAAAGATCAAGACCGCATTTCACTTGAACTAGAATCGAATGCCAGCGAGCCCGCTTTCTTTTCGTATCTGCAAAATATCAGTAAGAACAGTCTTTTGCGAGCCGATGAAGAAATCGAACTGGGCAGACGTATAGCCACCGGCGATAAGGATGCCTTATCTAAGCTCGTGATTGGAAACTTGAGACTGGTGGTCAGTATCGCCAAACGTTTTCGTAATCAGGGACTTGATATGGAAGACCTGGTGCAGGAAGGCAATATCGGCTTGATTCACGCCGCTCGTAAGTTTGATCCATCTATGGGCAATCGTTTTTCCACTTATGCCACCTGGTGGATCAGGCAGGCGATTATGCGAGCCATTGCCAATAAAGGGCGCACTATTCGCATCCCGGTACATGTGCGTGGGCAAGTGCTCAAGCTGAGGAACTGCGCCAGAGAATATCATCAGAAATTGGGAAGATTTCCTACCACCAGTGAAATGAGCGCCGAAACCGGTCTCAGCAAAGAAGAGGTCGGTCGCCTTCTTTCGGGGGTATCGGGAATATTGTCGCTGGATGAGTCTTTGCCTGGTGAAGATAGAGAAAATCTAGGCAGCGTCATCGAAGATGACCTTACACCCAAGCCGGAAAGCCAAGCTGAAGCTGTTATCTTGCGCAGAGCCATAGACAAACTGACCAAGCATCTTACGCCTTTAGAGAATAAAACAGTACGTTATTTATATGGACTGGAAGATGGAGTGCCTTGTGATACCCGCGAAGTAGCGGCTATTCTCAAACTCGATGTGCAAGAAGTGCGGCGCATTCAAAAGCGCTCACTGAAGCGGTTGAAGCGGCATCTATATAATAGAACAATCGACGATTACGTCTAATCTAATCTCTAAATAGACTGGCAATGCTTGCCGGATTTATTTTGAGCTTTTATTTAGATTGGCAATGCTTGCCAGATTTATTTTGAACCTTTATTTAGATTGGCAATGCTTGCCGGATCTATTTTAATTGGATTGGCAATGCTTGCCATATTTATTTAAAACTGGATTGGCAATGCTTGCCAATCCAGGCGCGCACCATCTCTACGACATGGTTGTCGAACTGTTCTTTCTCAAAAATCAAATGCTCAGCACTGCCCAGCATGATCAAATCTTTTTGACTGGTCTTTAGCTCTCTGAATATTCTCAGAGTGCCGGATGGTTTAGATAGCTGGTCTTTATAGCCGTGAAACATCAAGACGGGTGTGCTTGTGATGTCTTTCACCATATCGTCGGTTTTGCTCATGAATTTCTTGAAGGCTAGTAGCTCTCCGGCACTGAGGCTCAGCCTGGCTTGTGGGTCATTGAGCCAGTCTTTGCGTACTTTCTCGTTGCTAGTAGAGTTGCCCACCACATGTTCAGATAGGTCAATGCCGCCGCCCGGCTTGAGAAATTCCAGGGCGACCTTTGTACTGGCTTCAAGTGTCTTGTAATAAGAATCACCTGGCACCGATACGATTACTCCGTCAACCGCATCGGGAAACATAGAAGTAGCTTGCAGAGCCACTGCACCACCCATAGACTCGCCGAGCAAAAATATGGGAGTTTTGTTGTGCTGCCGCAAATAACTGAGCGCTGCTTTGACATCAATCAGTGTTTTATAAAAGTCTAGTTTCTCGCTCTCTTTTTCCTTCCAAGAGCCGAAACCTCTCACATCCATGGCATAGCACGAAATGCCAAAGCGATTCATGGCTGAGGCGAAACCTGCAAATGACTCTTTAGATAGACCAAAGCCGTGCAAAGATAGAATCACTGCTTTTGGGTTGGCTACAGTCCAGGCGGCAATTGTTGAGCCGAATCTGTTGCTGTTACCATCAATATTAAGGCTTGTGCTCGGTCTGATTTGCCCAAGTTCAGACTTTATCGGGTGCACCGAATTTCTAACTGGTGTTGGCGCTATTTTAGTTGTCGTATCTACTTTCTTTAGTGGTTTCATGCGCCACTCGTGAGGCACCTTATGCAAAGAGTCGGCGCCGGCGCCACCCAAGCTTAGGCTCAAGCAAAGAGCTAAGCTATAGAACTTGAGATAGGGGCTAGTTAAATGAAGTCTCGGCACGGGATTGCTGAACTCTTGGTAAGTTACCTCAATATAGTAAAAGGCTCTTCCGTTGCCTAGTACATGCAAAGATTAAACGCGTGTAACAAAAACTTCATGTGGCTAATTGCCTTACCGATATGTATATGCGAAGAGGAGATAATTAGGGCACTCTTTGGAATTTATTACTTATGACATTGCTTAGCGTAGTGGTTATTCTCGTGAGCACAATTTTGACCACCTTGGTCAATGATTATTTGCCTGTTGGTGGCGAGTTCAACGAAGACGGCTTTCACTAGCAATTGCGCTAACAAAAGGAAACTGTACCGAGCCAGCTTGATCAAGCTGACTTGTTTTTGTCAGCTCTGCAAATAAGCTGTCTAAATCAGTTATCTAAATCAATTATCTAAATCAGCCTGGCCAGCCTGCTGCATAGGGCAATCGCAAGCGCACTGCCGGTGGTGCTAATGCCTTTCTTTGCCGAGTTCTAAACCTTCTAAAATTTCTGCTTGACAAAATGCAGAAGGAGACTTTATTCTGGAGATCTATAGAGAGGGTACTTCCATGTTGTTCATCAATGCATCCGAACAATTTAAATCGATGCTATCGCAGCCGGCGCTGCGTATTGATGAAATACGCGCCTCCGAAACAGGCTACTTTGGCAATGGTGAGACGGGCTCTGTCGAACCGCCAATCGGCACTAATAGATTTAGTGTCTTGTCCTTAAGCAATTATCCCAAGGGCAGTGGTCGATTCGGCAGTCTCAAGGGTGGGCGCTAGTTTAGTGGTACTCTTAAGTAAGAGTTTTGGGCAATAAAAATTCGCAGCTCAATCTGATACCGAGTCTCAAGACATACTAAGCTCAACATAATAGGCTCAGTATTCTAAGCCCTGTGTATGCACTATGTTCAGTGCAGTTGCGATTGCCAAGTCACCCACTAAAAATTAGCTGGAACAAGTAGAGTTAGTGCAAGTCTTTGCTGTTCCAATCGAAAGATACTGAAGAGTATGCAAAGGTGTTGCTGAAGATAGCAATCTTCAGCTAGCCGAAAAGAGCGTAGCGAAAGCATACGCTGGTTTTCGGGCGGCTCTTGATGGCACTACCGGTAATATCACATGAGTGATTGCCGGTGCCATCAAAAGTCTTGTTTCCAGAATTGGAAATCGGTTAGACCTCAGAAATAGGAGAATCAATATGAGGTACGTAGTTGACGCTATATCAAACTGGATCTTCGTGATTGCTGCCAACCATGATTATGGTCCGTGCAATAGAGAAGTGAGGGTACTTTCTCGGGTTCAGACCCAAGATGACGCCGGCGCGGATTTTGGCGGCGAGAATAGTGTCATTGGGGCTGCACCGAATAAACGACAACTTTTTCTGGAACAAGTAAAATGGACAAACAAATTGAGCTTAAAACAATGAACGAACATCAAAGCACTGATTATGAAATCATTCATTTGCCCAGGCATAAGCCTATCAAGGCTTGGGTAAAGGGCGTACCGCTGGAAGAAGAGGCTAGACGCCAGTTGATCAACTTGGCCTCTATGCCGTTCATTCACAGCCATGTCGCCGTTATGCCTGATGCGCATATGGGAAAAGGCACCACCGTTGGTAGTGTCATTCCCACCACCGGTGCCATTATTCCTGCCGCTGTTGGTGTGGATCTTGGGTGCGGTATGATTGCGGTCAAGACCGATCTGAAAGCCAATGCTTTGCCCGATAACCTCAAAGGTCTCAGGAAAGCCATTGAAGATGCTATTCCTGTGGGATTCGCCTGCTGGAAAGATAGCCTCTCTTCATCACATCCTGCCATTAAGCGCATCAACAAAGCTTGGGCTAAACTTTCAGATCGCTTTGATGCTATTGTTGCCAAACACGAGCACTTAGACAATGGATCTCTCCGTTGCCGTTTGCAACTGGGTACCCTCGGTACCGGCAACCATTTCATTGAAGTATTGGTCGATGACTTGGGCTTTGTCTGGCTTATGCTGCACTCAGGCAGCCGCGGAGTAGGTAACCGTATTGGGACCTATTTTATCGACTTGGCCAGGAAAGACATGCAGCGTCAGCAGATTCATCTGCCTGATCGTGACCTTGCTTATTTGAGCGAGGGTGCGCAGCATTTCGATGAGTATCTTGAAGCAGTGCAATGGGCTCAAGACTATGCTTATCTAAATAGACAGGTAATGATGGCACTGCTCGTTGATGCTCTCAAATCACAGAAAGATATTCCTGAATTTCAAACCGAAGTTGAAGTGATCAACTGCCATCATAACTATGTGGCCAAAGAGCATCACTTTGGTGAGGATGTTTGGGTCACCAGAAAGGGTGCGGTTCGTGCTCAGAAAGGTGACTGGGGCATCATTCCCGGCTCGATGGGGACTGGTTCTTTCATCGTCAAGGGAAAAGGAAATGTCGAGAGCTTCAATAGCTGTTCGCATGGTGCAGGGCGCACCATGTCGAGGGCTAAAGCAAAAGCGACTATCTCGCTTGATAAGCACAAGCGTGATACAGCCCATGTTGAATGCCGCAAAGACGCAGGGATTCTTGATGAATCACCTTCGGCCTACAAGTCTTTGGACGCTGTCATGAAAGCTCAATCGGAGCTGATTGAAATTGTTCATCGCTTGAAGCCCCTAGTCTGTGTAAAGGGCTAGAGTAAAGCAGTGTCGGCAAGTCTATTTTTTGATTTGCCGCTCTAATTTTCTCTATCGGTTTAATACCGAGAAAGTAGGCTTGGCAAAGGGAGTCGAACTAGTTTCGGCTCCTTTTGTCATGACCGGCTCCATTGCCTCTGAAATGAACTCGGCACTTTGATGAGCAGACAAGTCGCTCTTTTCTTTCTTCTTCTCTTCAGCAATCAGTCTCTTCACCAGGTAGTAGGTGAAGAGTCGCATATCGACAAGGTCTTGGGTGGTAGAGCGACTGTCAGCTTCTTCCAATGGATTTTTCACACTGGCTATTTTGTTTGGACTAAAGTCAAACGAAAGTCCTTCGAATATAGATGTCACAGTGGCAGTAGCTACCTGACTGAAATGGGTGGAACGCTCCATAGCCGCTCTTTCCAAAAGGTCGGAGGCTTTGCGCAGCGACTCTTCTGAAATCTTACCGGCATCGAGAAGTTTACGCACTCTAGATACAAAGCCTTCCAGGGCCATCTCTATGAAACTACTCTCTGATTTGCCGAGGGCGGCAATGACTCGGCTGTATTTGCGCGACATTTTCATTATATCGGCGCCTTCCATCAGGCAAAGTTCGCCCTCATCAGAGCTTGGTTCTCTTAGTTCAACCAAGTTGTCGCTCATCAAATAGAAATCGCCTTTCATGATCAGGCGCAGAAAGTAATCTAATTCGGAGAGATTTGTCAGTCTCTCATCAAAGCCGCTGCTTTCTAGACCGGCCTTAAATGTTACTGTGCCGAAGTCGCCGACTAGATTGGTTAATGGGAAAAGGCAGGAATCTAGCACTTCACCGCGATAGTGGATGCGATTTGGCTCGAAACCATAAACAGGAAAAGCATTGAGACTGGCATTGGCTAATTGAGGCGAAGATAGTGGTTCGCTGTATTCATCTATAAGTTGATAGCCTGTGGCAACTATGCTGAGCTGATCGTTCTTCTCGAAACACCTGACGGTGCTTTCTAATGCCTCTGGACTGAGTATAGAGTCTTGCCTCAATAACTTTATATAAGTGCCGAGGGACTGTTCCATCGCCAGGTTGATAGATGCGTAAAAGCCTTGCGGCGAACCAGTGCGAAAATACTTGACCCTAGGGTCTTTGCGGGCATAGAGATCGACTATGGCTGCACTGCCGTCATTGGAAAAGTCATCGACTATGATCAATTCCAAATTCCAGTGGGTTTGTCTGAGAACGCTCTCGACCGCCGGAGCCAGATGTCTCTCGCCGTTCCGCAACGGCATGATTACAGTAATAAGCTTTTCTAAGCTGGAACTCATTTAAGTATCCTTCGAGTCTATGTAATAGATGGTCGAGCGGATATACGTTATCAATAGATTGAATTAGGTGGGCCATTTATTTGATAACTCTCATTTTCGGGGCAACATAAGTTTAAGTGAAATGCCCAAATAGTGAAGCTTTTGCCTTGATGTCAAGATTTGGTGCCGATTTGGGAATAATAGAAGTTAATTCTCGTATTTCTAAACAAGAGCGCGAATCGCTAAAGCGAGGATGGGATCAAAACTATAGCGATACTGATGATTCTATCGATCTTCACTCTCATCGGTGGAGAACCCCATAGCGCCCAGCATTTGACAGGGTCTAAGCTTTTTCCTGCAAACGCAGAGCACTCGCAAAGCCAGATTATTGTTAATGTAGAGCGCCCTGAGCAGTTCCGCTATCTCGATAGGTCGGACTTTCATAAGTGGGCGCTCACCGCCGCCTCTTCAATCAAAGCCTTCTATAAAGACTATCCGCTGGCTCGCACTGTTATCACTGTGCACGCCGGGGTGGGCGACACCGTGCTTTATGGCGAGAGCACTTTTAACGATGAACTGGCTCAAGGTGAGATAGAAGTGCAAGTGGGGCGCGAGACTAGCTTTGAAAGTCTTATTAGCAGCTGGACTCTCACCCATGAGATGGTTCACCTGACTTTCCCCATAGTTCATGAAGAAGACCGCTGGCTTGCTGAAGGCATAGCAACTTATGTTGAGCCCATAGCGCGTAAGCGCACTGGTCTCATCAGTGAAGAACAGGTTTGGCAGGAATTGGCGGAGGGCTTGCCCCAGGGCTTTAGCGAAGGCGGTCCGCCCTATCTGAGAATTGGTAATTTTAGAGGCACTCGCCACCGCGGCGAGATGTACTGGGGCGGAGCACTCTTTTGTTTGCTGGCCGATTTGAAGATAAGAGAGTCTACCTCCAATAGGATGGGGCTTGAAGACGCTCTTGTCTCAATCGTGCAAGCCGGCGGTACCTCTGCCTCCGATTGGTCGGCTCGAAAAGCTCTATCAGTAGCCGACGCCAAGCTTGGAAAACCTGTATTGCTGCCGCTCTTTGAGCAGTTTCAGGATGAACAAGTGGAGGTGGACTTGCAAGAGCTATACGACAAGCTTGGTTTGGTCTATGACCAAGGAGAATTTAGATTGAATGATGAGGCGCCTTTGCTTCCTTTGCGGCTTGCCATTATTGGTAATGGCGGCGGTAAGTAAGTTAGTGTCTTGAGAGTAGAGAAAGACTAGATAAGAACTAGACTTGAGAAATAAAAACTCAGAAATTGAAACTCTAAAAAACAAAGTCTAGAGCCGGCTTCTCTTAGAGATTGAGAGATTGCTTGAGAAAATTGGCGATATCATCGAGCAAATAGTCAGGCAAGTTTGCCTGCTTGGTATATTCTGAAGGCACCGATAGAGCACCGACATCACCTTCCACAAAGAGATGGTTGAGTTTCTCATAAGACTTGAAGGTGAAGTTTGGATTTCCTGACAAAAGCGCTTGCCAGGCTTCGAATTCATCCATATTGACTTGATAGTCTCTTTCACCCTGGACAATCATCACCGGCTTATCGAGAGCTTTTGCTAAAGCGTTGGTATTGAGCTTGTGCAGCGATTGAAAGTACTCAAAGGGAAGACCAAGGGGAAGATTCGGAGAAAGATTCGGTGACGGACCGTTCCGTCGTTCTTCGCCTTCAGCTGGTATCTCAGCAGCCGAAGCAGTCTCCTCGCTGCTTGTAGCCAGCAAAAACTTGAGAGTATCTACCTGTTTGGCGGTGGTGTCTACTATAGTTTCACTCAGACCAGACTCTGGTGCATATTTAAGCAGATAGCGCATTTGTCTGATGATCAAATCTTCAAGCGGTGAATAAGAAGCTGCCAGCATAATGCCTGCGCTGGCGCTGCTTTTAGCCATTAGATGGGGGATGCAACTGCCGCCCAAGCTGTGTCCAAGTAAGGCAATTCTCTCGTACCGGCTTTGAAAATGCTCCACCAGAGCCAGTACTTCATCTATAGTCTCGCTAAAGACAGTAATTTGATCTTGTGGCAGGGCAGCAAAGCGGCTTTGATGAGTGAAGGTTCTCTTGTCGAATGAAAATACGGCAAGATTAATCCTGCCAGTCAGACCCACCGCCAGGTCGGAAAAAACACTCACCCCTCCGACCTTTTCTTCACGAGCGTGTGGACCAGAGCCATGCACCAAAATAAGAAGCGCCTTGGGCTCAGAATCTGCTCGGGGTTGATAGAGGGTGCCATTGACCGACCAGCTTAGGTCGATGGTTAGTTCTTTTGTAGATGGCTCTTTAGATAGCTCTTTAGATTGGTCTTTGGATAATTCGGAGCTCATTATCTCTTGATTGCTTCTGTCTAGTTGCGCATGGTGCTATGCAGTAAATATACTTTGTTTATCGGTTTGGGCCGTTTGAAAAGCTCGGCTAATGTTTTAAAGTATCACTGTTAACCGGTCGCCTTGCCTTACCTGGTGTATATATGAAGGTTATTCTAGCCGAGAAACCGTCGGTTGCTCGCGACATTGCTAGTGTCGTGGGCGCCAAGACAAAGAAAGACGGATACTTCGAAGGTAACGGTTATGCCGTCACCTATGCTTTCGGACACCTGGTCACTTTGGCTGAGCCGGAGGAAATGAATCCAGCTTGGGGCAGTCCCTGGCGCCTGGAACAACTACCGATGATTCCAGAGCAGTGGAAGTACAGCGTAGTAGATAAGTCGCGATCGCAGTTCAATATAATCAAGAAACTTTTTCTTGCCTCAGAAACTGATTCGATCATCTGTGCAACTGACGCCGGACGCGAAGGTGAGCATATTTTTCGGCTCATTTATATGCTTACTGCCTGTAAGAAACCAGTGGAACGTCTCTGGATTAGCTCGCTCACCGCAGACGCCATCAAAGATGGGCTGTCCAAACTGAAACCATCAAGCCAATTCGACAATTTAGCCAGTGCCGCCAGTGCCCGGGCTCATGCCGACTGGGTGGTGGGTTTGAATTTTACCCGCGCCTATACATCTATCAATCGCGAACTTTGCACCATCGGACGGGTGCAGACTCCCACGCTGGCGCTGATTGTCGAAAGACAAAAAGCCATAGATAACTTTCAATCGACTCCTTTCTATGAGATCTTCGCTGCCTTCCAGCCGGGCTTTAGTGCCCGATACATAACTGAAGGCAATGACCCCCAGAGCAAAGTCAAAGATAAGAAACTGGCTGAGCAGGTGGTCAAAGATACTAAGCCTATTGAGACCGGCAAGGTTCTTTCTGTCGTTAATAGCGAAAAGAAGTCGAAAGCACCGGCTCTATACGACCTTTTGACATTGCAAAAAGAGGCAAATAAACGCTTCGGCTATACAGCCCAAGAGACTCTCAACCTGGCCCAAAGCCTTTACGAGAGCGAAAAGCTCATTTCTTATCCAAGGACTGAGTCTCGCCATCTCTCAAATGACATGGTAGATGAACTGCCTCGCATAGTTTCATCTCTTTTGAAGGCGCCAATCACAAATCAAAAGGTGAAAGATGCCTTCAAAAAAGAAGGTATCGTCCCTGGTGCCATCACTGCCAGTTTGTTGAAGCCCAAGCTCTCGAAAGCTTATGTTGACGACGCGAAGTTAACCGACCACCACGCCATCATTCCAACATTCAATCAAGCTCCTGCCAATCTCAACGACAAACTCAAGAATATCTATGAGCTTGTAGTGGCTCGCTTTTTGTCTATATTTTTGCCGCCTGAAGTACGAGACGAGACAGTTGTATTGATCGCTCTCGGTCAGCACAAGTTTAGGGCTAAGGGCTCGGTGATAAGAGATGAGGGCTGGACTGTAGTTGATCCTAAGTCTAAGGAAGGCAAAGACGGTAAGGAAGCTAGGGCTAAGAAGAAGACCAAAGACAAAGACGGCAAAGACTCGAAGGAAGGCGGCTCAAAAGACGATGACGATGAGATGCAGGAACTGCCTGCTCTTAACGTCGGTGATGAGCTGGTTAAAGATAAGGTTGAACTGAAGGAGCGCAAGACATCTGCGCCTAAGCCCTATGACGATGCCAGCTTGTTGACTGCAATGAAGAACGCCGGTCAAGAACTAGACGACGAAGATTTGGCTAGCTATATGAAGCAGAAGGGTCTGGGCACGCCGGCTACTCGAGCGGCGATTATTGAACGCCTTTTGCAGACCGGCTATGTAGAGCGGCAGAAGAAGAGTCTCTTGCCTACCCTGAAAGGCAAAACTTTGATTGAGCAAGTGCACCAGAATCTCAAAGATATTGCCCTGACTGCAAACTGGGAACAGAAACTTGCCGATATGCAGGACGGGAAGCTTGAGAGCCGTGTTTTTGATCAAGGTATAGCCGATTTTGTCAGAGCGCTTTTGCCTGATGTGGCTGCATCCGCCGGTCAAGCTATGATCAAAGCTGGCACAGGCATCGGCATGTGTCCACATTGTAAGCGCGGGGTCGTGAGACCGACGCCGAAAGGGGCCGGCTGCAATCGCTGGAAAGAGGGCTGCACCTTCAATATCTGGCGCGAGCAGCGAGGGAAGAGTCTCACCGATGCCCAGATTAAGGACCTGGTAGAAAATCGCTGTACCAAAGTCATCAAAGGCTTCAAGAAGAAAGATGGTTCTGGTACCTATGATGCTCGTTTAGTTGTTAACGAAGAGGGCAAGGTAGAAGTCTCATTTGATACCGGTGACGGTGAAGGTGATGAGCGCGCATCGGCGAGAAAGCCCGGCGGTAATGGCGGTGGCAACGGTGGTGGCAACGGCGGTGGGAAGGGGGATGGCAACGGGTATGCCCGCACCACTAGTGGTGTTGCTGCTGATACTTATGGTGGTGCTGAAGGCGAAGGCTCGGCTACCGCTATTGATTTTGGTGCCTGTCCTCAGTGTAAGGAAGGCAAGCTGCGCTTGTCTCCTAAGGCTCTTGGTTGCAGCCGCTGGCGCGAAGGCTGCAAATTTACCATCTGGCGGCGGCAATACGGACGCGAAATAGATGCCAAAAGCATAAAGGACTTGCTCGACAATAAATCTACCGAGGTGCTGGAGGGTTTTCCCAAGAAGTCTGGGGCTGGCACCTACAGTGCCAAGCTGGTTATGGATGATGACTTCAAGGTCAATCTCTCTTTCCCTCAGCCTGTGAGAAGACCGACCGGTCCCGAACCAGAAGACTCTGCCCGCCCAAGCGAAGGTGTGGGTGCAGCCGGTGCGGCAGGAGTCGGTGCTGCTGGTGCCGAAAAGTTGGACCAGGGGGCTGATGATTAGGATTGAGTGTGAGATTTGGATTTGAGCTTGCCGCAGTCATTTCTTTGCTCTGTGCGATAACACAGTGTTTAAGCTTGCTTGAGCCGGTACAATTTGAGCCCAGAGAGTTTGATAGTTGAGGAAGTGCTATCGAGTAAAGCTGTGGTTCTTAGGTTCGACATCTTTTGCTGGAGGGTGCATGCTGGAATTGGGGCGCGAAGACAGGAGACGTCAGTAAACAACGCTTGTGTTGCAAGCCCTAACCAGGAAATTCGTTCTCCTGGCTATAGGGATCTAGTTGGAGTTATCTAATTGAGAAAGCTCCGCTGGTCCCTATTGTAATTGAAGGCTTTGATATCAGGTCAGTTGGCGAGGTAATTTATCTAGCTGTGTTATTCTGGGATTGGAACTTTTGTGCAGCTAGAGGAGCAAGGTAGTTGCTGATTAATTTACTGAGTTCAAAGATTAAGGGTTCCTGCCTATGGCTTTTAGTCGTTTGTCTTTCTTTGCCTCTAGGAGCGATGGCGGAAAGTAAGACTCATTCGAAAGAAGAGCTAGAGAAGCGTCTCGCCGAGATTGAACAGCATCTAAAGAAGAATCCTCATGATATTGATGAATGGGAAAGTAAGGTGGCTACTCTTCAATTGCTAGGTAGAAGCAGCGAGGCCGTGCAAATTTGTGAGAGTGAAGCGAGGAGCGGAGTCGATAGACCTTATATTTGGAGATGCTTGGGAGTCCGCAAGTACAAGGAGAAAAAATGGGAAGAGGCTTTACCATTTTTCAAGAGAGCGGAGAGAACGGGCGATGCTGTCAGCGCTGGTTTTGTGGCCTACTGCCTGCGACGGTTGGGTAGAAATGATGAGTGTTTGAAATTCACCAGTGAGAAAATTCCGCAATATCCAGATCAAGCCATCCTTTACTTTAGTAGGGGGTTAGCTAGGCAAGCGCTTCAGCATTCAAAGACATTGGTTTGCGAAGATCTTTGGAAAGCCGCGCAGCTCGATCCCAAAGTAGTCGTTGCTTACCGGAGCATCTGTTCGGAGGAAGATGCAAGCAAATGAACGACGGTTTTGATTGTTAGACCGTTGATAAGGACATAAGAGAGTCTGTGAGTGATACTGGAAGTGGTGGCGTACGGATTTTCGATATCCTTTGATTGTATCGTCCCAGCGGTGCTTCTCGTTCATCCTGAAAGCAAGGGTTCTTGATCCCATGTTCTCCTAGTGTCGAGTCGATTCTTCAGACTATTTTCGGTGCGAAAGCACATTTACATTGGATTCTTGTGTTTGTAGCATAGAGCTGCTTTAGTCAATGCCACAACTATTCCTTCTTCTTCTTCCTGTTGCTTTTCACACCTAAACAAATCAGAACTTATTCTAGAGGAGTAGGGGTGTGGAACCTAATGAGGTATATTGGAGTTTAGTGAATGTCTAAGGAACTTTGGGGTCTAGGTGCTTGCGAGTTGATTTGATAAAGAAGACTTACTTTCCTTGGATTTGCGGTTGTCTCATGATGGTCGTGTTACTTGGTTTAGGTGCTAAGACAGTAGTACAAGCAAAGGCTCAGTCTGTCCCGGAAGTGGAGAAGCGACTTGCTGAGATGGATAAGATTTTGGCAATTGATCCGAAGAACATAAGAGCTCTAGAGATAAAGATTTCAGGATTGAGTATTCTTGGTAGAACTCGCGAGGCTGAAGATATCTGTGATTATGCTCTAAAGCTCAGAGCAGACCGAGGTTTCTTGTGGTTCTTCAAAGGTTATTGCAAATCAAAAAATGGAGACTGGAAAGAATCTATTCCATTTTTTGAAAAGGGCTACAAATATGGCAACGTTGCGAGCCTGGGACTAATGGCATTGAGTCTTAGAAAGTTGAAGAGAAATTCTGAGTGTATTGAGTTTACGACTAAGTATCTTAAGCAGTATCCAGGGATGTATGAACTCTATTATAATCGTGGTCTGGCCAAGTTGGAATTGCATGCGTCAAAAGACTCAGTTTGTGATGACTTGAGAAAGGCTGCAGAGTTAGACGATTCGGTTTCTGAAGAATATCGCTCCACCTGTCTGAATGGTAGTGCCCCTTGAATGACTGACGATAGAGATGCCGCATTCTTGAATCGAGTTGCCGCGAGAGAATTCGCCAGCGATTTAGAGGCTGCTGGTGGAAGTTTTCATGAGAATGAATCGATAAGTGGTTCAACCTCTGAGGAATCTAATTCGTCAAGTCCCTCGGTCAGCGACCGTACTCCCCAAACTTCAATCCCTGAAGCCGGAAAAGCGCTTCCAACCCAAGACCTTCGCTCCCTTGACCAATCTGATCCAACCAAAGTTTCCAAAGCCCATCCTTCGAAAGACCCTATAAGTCAGGTTCTGGCAAGTTCGGAGCAAAGTGCGACGCAGTCTGGTCCTGATAGGCGTTCAATTCCTGTTTTGTCCGGAGAAGTTTCATCTACAGGTCCAAAAACTGGCCCTTCTCCTTCTGCCAAAGAGACCAATTCTGAGCAGCCACCGCAGCGGTCAGACCGCGACAGTCAGCCTGCACCTATTCGCGCAGACTCGCCTGGTTCAGGCAGCCGGGAGAACTCAGGACCCAAGCTTCTAGATAAGTCCCTAGAAAATGGACCGCCTGCTAATAAGTCAGAGAACCTCAACAAACCTTCCATACCGGATTCGTCGCAGTTTAATTCTGCTGGGCTGCCAAAAATAGGAGACTTAGAAAGAAGTATCAAGCGGAATAGCGATACAGATAATCCTGATTCATCCGTCGGAAAGAGTGGGAATCCTGGCGCAAATTCGGCGCCACCCTCTAATGACAGAGGTGTAAGTCAGGTCAAACAATCAAAGAATTCAGAGAGTGAATCTTTGGGCATTAAGAACGTCAGCATTCCTTTTAACCGAAATGACTTCCAGAATCACCAAGGATTTAAGACTCCTGACAAGAGCGGTGGATTAGAAAAATTAGAAAAATTAGAGAAAGGGGATTCTGGCTTAAGAGCCGGTGCTGCCTCAGAAGGTCCAATTAGTAAGGCTCTTCGGACTGAAATGTCTGGCGAGCCAAGGCGCTTGGAAAGTAATACCGATATGTTTTTGACTAAGGAAACTAATCGGTTCTTCGACAAAGCCTCACCCAAAAATGATAAGTCCTCGTCCTCTGGCAGCCCAATGGTTCGTCTAGAACTGCCGAAAGAAATGCGCGGCTCTGATGGACCGCTTGGTCTAATCATGGAGAACACCAAAGGACTGCGAAGCCTTGTTCTCCGCGCCGGAGACGTTCTTAAGACAGATGAATCCAAAACCGCCGCTAAGTCCGAGACCTCCAAATCCAGAGAAAAATCCTCAGACAAATCTTCCGACAAATCAGCCGATAAACCATCAGACAAAACACAAAATCAATCGCCACGAATTCTTGGTTTTTCTGTTTTTTCAGATCCAACCCAGACCATTCGTAGCTGGCAAATCAAGCTGGGCCTTGCTCCAGATACTGCTGCCTCCACCAGACCTGAATCTGGACTAAAGGCGCCCAATCAAGTTAAAGGCGATACCCACGTTGGCAAAAGCCAGCATCACATTTCCGGGGTTAGTGATTCGGCAACCGGTCAGAACAGACCAGACTCGAATTCCGCAAGTGGCAAAACGCCTCTAGAGACCAAGATTGATAACTTGATTTATGGCATTCAAAGATCGACTGGGCAAACCACCGATAAGGCTCCAAAAGAGGCGAAATTTCCCCCCGCTAAAGACAAGAATAGTGCTGATAAAGGCAACCAGGTGGGCGATAGAACCTCCGAAACAGCAGCCGGCTCTCAGCTGGTAAGGCGTCAATTTGGCGTAAAGGCCGTAGAGATTGTTGTCGACCGTCTGGGGCAACTCGGAGACTTTGGCAATCGAATCCTCTTTTTCCTGAACGGCAAAATAGACTCAAAAGATGCCTCTGCTAAAACTCCCGTTACCAAAACTCCCGTTACCAAAACTCCCGAGATTGCCGCGCCGAATACTCCTTTTTATCCGAATCCTCCCGATTCTAAGAATGCTTCCGCCGCCAGCTCCGAGCAAAGCTCTTCGACAAAATCTGATACGGGCGACAAGACTGTAATAGTGCAAGATCTGGTTCGGGAACTATTTGAGGGACTGCCATTGAAGACTAAGCCTGAGATAAAGCTGCATCTTCCAGACGGTACCTACGGCGGGCAACAAGTAGACAGAAGCCAGAAAGTAGCTCCGCTACTCAATGATCAGTCGCAAGAAAGCGAAACTCTGCCCCTTCAGGCTTTTTCTGTGAGCGGATCAGATTCTTTGGCTGTCCAAGGGCAAACTAAAGCCATGACCCCGATCGAGCCCGAGCTCAACCAAAATGAATCGCAATCTGGCGGGGCTTCCGACTCAGCGGTCGAAGCTTCCGACTCAGCGGTCGAAGCTAGAGTTGACAGCGAGATTGATGCTCAATCTCATAGTCAAGCCAATGCCTCTGAGCACGAGTTCTCCTATCTGACGAAAGAAGGCGATACAGCCGACTCTGTGTCCAGAGAAATACTTCTTGATCAGTATTTGGCGCCCCTTTTGCTCAAGCTAAATCCTAACCACTTGCTGGCTCAAGATTCTAGGCAATTTAAGCCTGGCATTCATATCCTTTTGCCGACACCAGCTCAGATAACCAAATTTAGAGAAGGTCGCTGAAAGAGCGACTCCTTTCGTCGCAATCCCTTCTTATCTGCCTAATTTCTTGCCGAATTACTTCCCCAATCACCTGCTTAATTACTTCCCCATCACTTCCCCAATCACTTCTCTACTAATTTAGGTCTAGCGATTCTTTTGCTTGCCACGCCCAGCTTTACGCGTCTGCTCTTTCAGCAGACTCTCGTTTTCCTTTATACTTGCTTCCAAATATCCAGAGAGCATCTTGGTTCTTTCGCCGCTCGTTTGTCTCAATCTGCCTTTGGCTAAATTGAAGTTTTCACTGGCTTCTTTGTGCTTAGCCCCTTTCATTTGTGCCAAACCAAGGTACAGATAAGATTGACCGACCAGCATGTCGCTGCAAGCATTGTCCACTGCAATCTTCAGCGATTCGCTGAAGGCAGATTCTGCTTCTTGCACTTTATTGGTTTGCAAAAAGATATTGCCTCTCAGCTGCAAATCTTCGACCAGCTTCGATTTCTTTTGTCTAGGATAAGTCCTGTCAACGGCGATGGCTTTGTCCAGCCAGGCAAGCGCCTGCTTGCTGTCTCCTTGACCTAATAGATAGTTAGCTATCAATCGATAAGATTCAGGTAGATGCGGATGCTTGGGATTGATAAAGTTCCTGATGCTGAGTGAGCGCATAAGACAATCTAAATGATGTTCTTTGCTGCTTGTAAATTTCTGATAGACATTAGAAAGATCGTCTAAATCGACCATGAGCTCAGGATCTTCATCAAGTCTTTGATGATGTTTGAGCAGCCTATCGTAATAGGCGTTCGCCTTATCGTATTCGTTATTCAGCAGGTGCAATCTGGCAATTCGGGCTTCAGCGCGAGGCAACTTAGGGTTAGTCGGATCGGTTTTACTAAACCGTTCGAGCAAGTCCTTGTAGAGCGATATGGCTTCTTGTTCTTGCCCTTGAGTCTCAGCTGAATCGGCAAGCTTAAAAGCGTCCTTTATAGTGCTTGCCTTCAGCCTTATCGCATTGCTTGTTTCCTTTGCACTTGTTTTCGCCTTCGACTTTGAAAGATCGGTCGCGTCCCTGTCCTGAACCGGCACCATTGTCGCCGCATTTTTACTTCTTTCAGCTTTCTCTTTTGTACTGGCTTGAGGCAGCGCCATAGCCGAAGGCAGTTGCATCTGCCGCTCAAGATGAGCAAGTCCCTTTATCAACGGCAAATTTCCAGATAAGCTGTCTGTCAAAAATGAAAGCAGGCATGGCCCAAGCAATTGAGCCAGCAAAATGATCGCGTATAGTCTTAGCGGCTTGATAATCGCTTCTGCCCTTGTCTTTTCTGCTTCCCGAATTCTACTTCCCGAATTCTACTTCCTGAATTCTGCTTCCTGAATAAGCCAGGTTTTGCAAGATTTTTCTGACTATTTATTCTTACCCGCAAGCTTATGACATTCTTTCTTGAGACCTAGAAATTGTGCTCCAAATTCTGTGCCGCAGGCGATAGCTCGGTCAAATTCTTTCTCAGCTTCTTTGTATCTTTTGAGAGCCATCAGGGCCTTGCCGGCGATTCCATAAGCTTCGCCGATGTCCTTGTAATATGAAGTGAGCGTGCGAGCCGTCACTAAGGCTTTTTCGAAGCTTTTATCGTCCAAGTAAAGATTTGCTAGGGCTAAGAGTGTTTCTTCATCCCTGGGACTAAGCCTGGCTGCCTCCTCATAGGCTTTAACCGCTAAGCCTGTTTGCCCGAGAGCTCTGTGACACTTGCCTTCTAGGACCAAAATGTCGCCACGGTCGGGGGCTAGTTTATGCGCTTTCTGCAAATCAACAATGGCTTCCTTGTATCTAAGCAGACTAATGTTGGCAAACCCTCTTCTATAGTTCAATTCCACGTCGTTTGGGCAAAGCTTAAGGCCCTTCGTATAGGTTTCGAGTGCGCTTTGAAAGTCGTCTTCCCACATATAAGCTGCACCGAGCGTATAAAGAGCGCCACTACATTTGTCGTCAATGCCATTTGCTTTCTTTAGCAGTTTTATCGCCTCTGCAAAGTCTTGCCTCTCATATGCCTTAAGACCAGCGCTGTACACTTTAATTGCTTCGCCGTTTGCCTGCTTTGATGAGGCATATTTCTGAAACTGCTCTCTGTCAGTGCGCCTTGGCTCACTTTTGGCTGGCTGCAGGCAAAAGGCTGATACGAAACAGAGCAGTATCAGACAACACCGGAAGTGATTTTTCCACTGATTCTTCATACCTTCTATTAAGCTGGAAGCTTGAGCAGTTTGTCCAGTTCTAGACGGCTTGGCAGGCTCGGCGCCGCCCCTGCCTTTGTGCAGGCTAGAGAACCTGCAGCGCAGCCTTCTGCTACTGCTTGAGACAACGATTCTCCTCGTGATAGCGCTGCCGCCATACCGCCGACAAAGGCGTCTCCGGCTGCAGTGGAATCAATCACTTTGACGGGCGGTGCCGGTGTGAATTTGTAGAATATGCTGTTTGCGGCATCATTTTCAGCTTTCTCAAATGGTTCTTTGGCGATAATGACAGCGCCCCTGGCGCCTAAAGTGAGGATGGCACAGCCTATTCCTTTGTTGAGCAGCGCTTTACCAGCCGCCAGCGCCTTTGCTTCATTGCTGGGATTTATGCCGGTTAGTATTTCAGTCTCAGTCTCATTGGGGACAATATAGTTAATCTTGCTCAAGAGTTCTTGCGGCAGTCCGCCCACGGGGGCTGGTGCCGGGTTCAGCAGGACTGGAATGCCTTTGGCCCGTGCTAGTTCGGCTGCGTATATGACTGTCTCAAGGGGAATCTCTAGTTGCATAACCAAAAGGGTGGCATCTTCGAAGATACCGGCTTGCTCGTCTATATCAGACGGCTTTAGCTCGCCATTTGAATTGGCGATGATGACAATCTCGTTTTCACCGTTGCCATTCACCCAGATGTTGGCAATGCCGGTTCCCACAGTTTCTGCGCTGAGCATGTGTCGGCATTCCACTCCATTTTCAGACAGACAGGAGAGTATTGCCTCGGCATAGGCATCTTTACCAAGTTTGCCAAGCATAGCTGTTTTTGCACCGAGTCGGGCCATAGCGAGGGCCTGGTTGTTTCCTTTGCCGCCAACAAAGGTATTGAAGCTGTTACCCTTTAGGGTCTCACCCACCTGCGGTAACTTCGGCATGGTCAAGACCAGGTCCATGCTTAGGCTGCCAATGACTGCTATGTGTCTCGCCTTTTCCATTGCCAATGAGCTCCAGATAGTTGTTTGACTGGTTTCGTTCGTCAATTTAATGCGATTGAAACGCTGAGAGGTTATTTTAGAGCTTTGCTGGGGTCATTACTGAGATTTTCGCTTAGATCTTTAGTGTGATTTTGGCATCGGCTGGATGTGTTGTGCGGTGCCGGCTCTGTATTTGCCTGTCTCAAAGGGGAAGAGTTTTGTCTAGTACTACTTTAGGCTCAGAATCATATTGCTCTGGGCAAATTGTGAGGATTTATGAGAACGGTGCTTCTTCTGTGCTTAAGCTTGAGGAGGCTGTGCCGCCAGCCTTGGCCGAAGACGAAGTGCTCATAAAGGTAAGCACGATTGGTCTCAACCGCGCCGAAGTGCTCTTCCGACAAGGTCTGTATCTAGAGCGAAATACTTTTCCTTCTAGAATCGGTTATGAAGCCTGTGGCACTGTTCTTGCTTGTGGTAGTGCGGTAAAAAGTATCTCTCCTTCCTTGTCTCCCGGCGACAGAGTAAGCACAATTCCTGGATTTTCTCAGACAAAGTACGGCGTCTATGGTCAATGGGCTGTAGTTCCGGCGCGCTATGTGGAAAAATGTTCGGAGGTTTTGAGTGATGAAGCCGGTGCTTCGATATGGATGCCTTATTTGACTGCCTACGGTGCAATCAAGGCACTGGGGGCGGTGTCAGCTGGTCAGTACGTTCTGATTACGGCAGCCTCAAGTTCTGTTGGCTATGCTGCTCTTGAAATAGTTAAGCGAGAAGGAGCTGTTTCTATTGCCACTACAAGGACAGCGGCAAAGAAGCAGTCCTTGCTAGATGCTGGTGCCGATCATGTTATTGTCACCGAAGAAGAAAACTTGGTGGCTGAGGTACAAAAGATAACTAACGGAAAGGGAGCCGACATCATATTTGATGCCGTCGCTGGGCCTCTCTTGTTGGCACTCGCAAAGTCATGCGCCTATGAAGGACAGATATTTATCTATGGTGCTCTTTCTCTGGCTACGACAAACTTCCCCCTGCAGTTATCGCTCAAGCGTGGGCTAAAGATTTCGGGCTATACAATGTTTCAAATTACTCATGATGATAAGCGCTTTTCCCTTGGCAAAGAGTATGTCTTGACTGGCATTGCCGAAGGGACATTCAAACCTCGCATTGATAGTGTTTTTGACTTCAACGATATTGGTTTGGCTCAAGACTATATGGAGTCAAACAAGCAGAACGGTAAGATTGTGGTGAAGATATAGTGACACAGAGACATAGAAGAATTGACCGCTTAGGCAAGTGCCGCTGCCGTTGTTTTCAACTGGTACGACCTTTCGACCTGGTTTGATCTGGTGTCGTTGATTCAGAGCTGGTCAACCCATGTCAGCACCGAGCTTGTCAGCCCGTGTCAGCACCGAGCTTGTCAGCCCGTGTCAGCACCGAGCTTGTCAGCCCGTGTCAGCACCGAGCTTGTCAGACAGTGCCCGCACCGAGCTCGTCAGACCGGCTGAGCCTGTCTGTTGTTTCCTTCGTCTCTTAAAGTGTTTCCCGGCGCCTTTCGGTTAGAAGTCTGTCGGCCAGCGAGTTTCAAGTACATTGTCGACTATTCGTCCTAGTCCAAATGACATGGCGTAGATTACCGGAATAGAGCAAATGCAAATAATTTCTTCCATTGGCGGCACCTGTCTTTGTACTGATAACGAGCTAGGCTCGGTACCATGCTGGTTTAAATATTGGTCTGGGGATGGGGGCGGTGCAATCAGCGAAACAAATTCTGTCGCGCGAATTTTTGACCGTAAACTAGCCATGCTCACTGATTTGGTTGTGTCTTTGGGGACCAGCCAATTAGTTAGCAGTACTCTCGAACTGCTCGTCGCAGGGCAGAGAGCTATATATAGGTTTCCTTTAGATTTCTATACAATTGAAGGTAAAGCCAGCTTAAGGCAATGTCAAATTTTTTTCAGCTAATCTTTGCGGGAAATACCATGGTCGACTGGCTTATGAGTTGCCCGATGAGTAAAATCGCCTTCCCGATTCATTCATTGAATAGAGCAATTCGCATGGGCGTCTTTCCAGATTGAAAGCTGTGCGAGCGTAAACTGTTTCAATCGACTTGAGCACTTCAGGTATGCCTAAATGGTCGGCGTAGCGCAGCGGTCCACCGGTGAAGGCTGGAAATCCGGTGCCGATAACCATAGATAGATCTATTTCGCGCGGCTTTCTGACCACCTTCTCTTCCAGGCAACGAGCCGCTTCATCAAGCATCGGCATGAGGAAGCTTCTCTGCAACTCGTCTAATTCGGACTGGCTTAATTTGACTGTTTCGTTTTTTAGGTCGTGCTCGAAGAGAACATCCGGGCATGGTCCTAGTTTCTTGCCGCTCTTGTCCCACATAAAGAAGCCCTTCCCATCAGCTTTACCGGCGTGTCCAACTTCCCAGACTTTGAACATCGATTGGGGTGCTTTAAATCTTTCGCCAAAGTTTCGACTTAGTTCGTGGGCTACTGAAAAACAGAGATTGAGTCCTAATTCGTCAATCAAGGTAAACGGTCCCAGTGGGAAGCCGAAGCGAACCGCAGCATCTTCTAGTTGATACAAAGTAAAGCCATTCTGCCAGAGTCTGCCCATTTCCATCAAATAGACGGTGAGCAGGCGATTGACTAGAAAGCCGGGGCTGTCTTTGACGCTCAGTGGTGTTTTCTTCATCGCGCTAAGTAAAGACATGGCACAGGCTGATGTGCGGGGCGTTGTGTTCGGATGGCTTACCACTTCAACCAACTGCATTTTGTCGACTGGATAGAAGAAGTGAGTGCCAACGAAACGATCTGTTTTAGTCAGTTCTTGACCAAGATTCAAGAGCTCAAGCGATGAAGTATTGGTGGCGATGACACATTCTTTTGAAACGTGTGCTTCTAGTTCTGCCAGCACTTTCTGCTTTTTCTCGACATCTTCGACAATGGCTTCGATAACCATCTGACAGTCTTTTAAGATAGACATTTCGCTGGAGACTTTGACATTTTCATAGTCGGAAAAATGTTGTCTAAATTCTGCTGCTCTCTCGTCATTACTGGCTTTGGCAAAAATTTCAGCCTCTGGAATATTTTGCAACCATACCCTGACTATCTCAGTGGCCATGACTCCGGTACCGATGACGCCTAGTTTCTGCGGCGGTTTCGGACAAAATTTGCTGGCACTGCGTTCTGCCGATCTGGTTATGAAATCTTGCGAAAAGAATATCTGAATGAGATTGCGCGAAGTTGTGCCGGCCGCCAGTCCTGCAAAGGCACGGGCTTCAAAATCAAGCCCTTCTTGCAAATCTGATTCTAGAGCTTTACGGACCGCTTCTAAGGCTTTGAATGGCGCCGGGTAGTGGTTCTTGAATCTGATGCGAAAGGATCTTTCCATGGTGGCAAATAATTTTTTGATAGTTTCAGGTTTCTCCTGAGGCGCCACTCTCGGCGGTGCTTCGCCTCCTATCATTTCTTTCAGTTTGCTCTTTGCCTTTTCTAGCAATTCACCTCTACTCGTCACTGCATCGATGATGCCTAAATTCAGCGCTTCTGTGGCGCTAATTGTCGATGACGTGAGAATTAAGTCTAGGGCAGCTCTGAGATTGATAAGACGGGGTAGGCGTTGGGTGCCGCCCAAACCAGGAATCAGACCGAGTTTGACTTCTGGAAAGCCGAGCAGCGTCTCGGGCGCATCACTGGCGAGACGATAGCTGGTGGCGAGTGCGGCTTCAAGTCCGCCGCCTAAACAAGGTCCATGAATCATCGAAAGAGTTGGAACGCCAAGTTCAGCAAGATCATTGAAAACCTGCTGTCCATCCGAGGCAAGCTTGAGAGCGGCTGTCTCATCGGCAAAGTGCAAAATTTCGTGCAGGTCGGCACCAAAGACGAAGTGGTCATCTTTCTTAGAGCCAACGATAACGCCCTTAACAGCAGCAGTAGATTTCAGAATTGAAAGTATCAACCTTAGTTGATCAAGAGTTGATCTGCCGAGAACGTTGGCGCCTTGCTGGCGGCTAAACCATAGGTAGGCAATTCCTTCGCGATCAAGCTCGACCAGAAAGTCATCCAGTTCGAGAGGCTTTTCTGGTGTAAGAGTTGGTTTATCAGTTGCGATGGTGTGGGTACCTGTCTGCTTTTGCATTTATCTAGACTCAGTTGTTCCCTTGAGTGTTGCTTTGTCCTAGTTTGTAACCGAATTTCACCGCCGAAGACATAAGTTGTGTCGGCAATAGATGAGCTTCTAATTGACCTGAGTCTGAATGCTTGAGCGAATCTATCAGAGCATCGGTCTTATCAATGTACTTCTGTTCTGCTATTTCGTAGCCGGCGAATAGTTTACCTTCATGTATGAAAATGAGGCTGTCTGTGTGCATACCGTCTCTCGAATAGGTAAAGCAGCCGGTCTCTCCTGCTAAATTCATCGACATGAGAGTGGTCTCGAATTTATCAGCAAGGGTGCCGCCTTCAAGCATAATCGGACAACCCAAGAAAAGCGATGCCATGCAATAAACCGTTTCTCTAGGCAATTCGTAAACTTGCAAGAATGTCTCACCATCAAGTAGGTCTTCTCTTATAAGTTTGATAGCCGCCTCTACTGGAAATGTTTCATGCGCATCTTTCCTGCCGTATATTGCTCCGGCAATTCGTCCATCCAAAATGAGCATAGCGCTGCGTGACTTCTGCTCTTCATTTCTCGCCTTGATGCAACCAGTAAAGTTGGCTAGTTCCAGTTCTTGCAGCAGAGTACCGGTGGTTTCAGGGGCGCATTTTAGCTCTCTGAAAAGTTTGCCTGAAACAGACGGCATAATCAAATCGACAGCGCGACGTGCCTTCTGCGATGAAGGGTAGCTGTCGACCCAGATAGAAAAGGCGTTCTCTTCGTCTGGTGCGGTAGACAACTGAATACGTTCAGTCGTGCCCAACATGAAGGCAAAGGTCATCAGGGCGCGATTATTGTGCATGCAAACAAATGTAGCCGGCACAGTTTGTCCAATCTTCAAAGTCTCTGTGCTGGGCAAGAAAGCTGATAATCTGGGCTTGCCGTGCTGGTGTTGATCATGTTCCGAAGGTGGAACACTGCTTTGAATCGTGGCCGTGTAGCCGCCCGGCTCAAGCCCTTCTACTTTGCACATCACGCACTGACCAGGCCTGTACTGCCAATCTTGCATCTGCTCTTCTGAAAAAGAACTAACAGCAGGCAGCATGCTAGCGGCTTTTTCACTTTCGCTCGAATTAGTTTGAGGCAGGCTAACCGGGGGCGGCAGGCTCTCTTTCATCGAATTTTTGGCAAGATCTTTCTCGTTCTGATTCTTCTTTGCAGAATTTGCAGAATTAGAGGACTTAGAGGACTGCTCTGCATTCGGCTTGTTTCGTTTAGGCATACTTTTCCCCGGCGACAACGGCTCTAGATTTTGATCAGTGAATATATTGCTGTTTCTATCTTTCTCTGCTGGTTTCTTGAGGTCTTATGCCGAATAGCTCTTTACTTCTCTGGTTGTCTCTCAAGATTAAGTAAGACATCGAGTGGTATGCAGCTTAAGGGTGGGCTAGTCAAGGACTCAGCTTGCTCCTCATTTCAGTCGGCTCTGACTGCCGTTTCTAAAAGTGTGCTTCTAGAGCCATAATTTTATCATTTGTTGCGTCCAAAGACTTTTGCTCGTTAGTTCTTGCGACTTATTTCAAAAATTCTGAATTCCTTAATGCGCGAAAGTCTGCGAAAGTCTGCAATAGTTTGCTAGGGTTCGCTAAGTATCAATAACTGTTCGATAATTGTGGAGAGCAGATAGTTTGGCAGCAGCTAGGATGCGATGATATTTCTTAAGCGGGACAAAGGCAAAGACAGTTAGGTGAGTCGTTGGTTTTTGATTTCGAGTAGGCAATCACGGATTGTCAAGTATGGCTGTGAAAAGGCTTCTGGAGCGGTTTCTTGTAGGGGAGAAACAAACTTGAACCACAAGGGACTATTGGCAACAACCTTTATTTTGTGCTTTCTCTTGGCAGGTTGCGTGGTTAAGGATGAAGGCATGTCGCCTAGCGCCCAGAGTCTGCGCGATAGCGCGGCAAAGTTCTATGAAGATATTCAGCTTGATGAAGTCGAGGCTATAACTAAGGAGGCTGATGCGGTTATTGCTGATGGGTGGATTTGTGGACGAGATCCGCGCTTCTTCAAGTCTCCGTATAGAGTTATCACACCACTTCAGAAGGCACAGTTCGCTCTTGCCTACCGCGACTTTGTATTGAGTCAAAATCAGAACCTAAACAGATCTCTCACCACTTATATTCCATACAAGAAGCGATCTGAATTTGCCAGGAAGTATTGGGAGAATTCGGACCTCTCTGCAAAGTTTAAAGCTGAGACTGAGAAATATCAGGTCTGTTGGATTCACGAATCGCTTTTGGATGCATCTGAACTAGTCTTTCGAGCGGTCGAGAAGAAGTTTGGACCAGCTCTAGACTCAACACAAATCATGGCGCACGATGTTGAGCAGAACATGGTTTCTAAGTATATGGAAGATGAACGTACTGAAAGTTCCTTTGCCTGGCAGTTGAAGGGGACAAAGTCTGGTTCGTCGAAACCTTCAAATCGTTGATGTGAACGATTAGGGATTATAATTGGTCGGACTGTTGGAGCCAGGTATCTAGATGTCTGAGAATCGTCAAAGAAGACTTTCTGAAAAAGAAGAACGAGAGCGCCTGTTCCAACGCAGACTTGCTGAATTGAGGGCCCGCAATAATCAGTTTCCATGGGAACTTTCAGAAAACGCTGATTTTGAATTACCAGCCGAACAAACAAAGCTTTTTGCCGATCGTTCTATTGAAGACCCGAATCTCACAGACGAGGAAGTAGAACGAAGAGCTCTTCTTGATCTAAACTCCTACAACTTCTGGAGCTTCTATAAGCGATTAAATTATGAGGTCAGGCGCGCTCGGCGCTATAATCGACCTCTTTCTCTTCTCTTTGTTACCATAGATAGGCTTGACCGTGTGGTGGAGAATCATGGATTGCAGGGCGAGAATGCTGTGGTGCTTGCCTGCGGAAAGGTTTTGTTGAGCTGTATCCGAGATGTCGATGTTGCCGGACGGTGTCGGGATGATAGTTTTGGCGTGATACTACCAGAGACTCCTCGCTCTGGAGCGGAGATTGCAGCCGAGCGAATCAGAACAAGAATGGAAGATCTTGGGGTGGATTTAGGCCATACAGCAATCTTTTGTACAGTCACTGTTGGCGGATCTAGTTTGGATTCAGGAGAAACTGCTGAGCAACTTATAGCTTTGACAGTGAAGGGGCTGAAAGCTGGTATAGCGGCTGGCGGCAACACCGTGAACTTTTTGATTGAATCTTGAGCTTCAAAACTTTCTTGCTTTGCGTAGGCGTTGCATATCGGTATTGCTATCTTGTTTCGTGATGCAACTTTGTATCGGTTTACTAGAAATCAAAGATAGCACTGGCTTTTGTTCTTCTTGGCAGGTCTTCGTCACCAGGATATTGCATTAAATCTAACCGGAAAATTCTAATGTTCAAAGATTGAACTTTTTAGGCGCAAATTTCGTTTCTATTACAGATGGTTTTCTGAGGATTCGAAGATGTTTCCCGAACACGATAATTTGCGAGTTCTGCTGAGCATAGACCTGTATAAGCGCAAATCTTTTGCTGAAAGAGCGAGAGCTAAAGAAGCGTGGTCATCGTTTTGTTGCAAATTCAGAGATGAAGCATCTTGCCGCAAGGATCTTTATATTGCACTCAATGAGTCGAACTCTTTGACCTGTCGGTCTTGCCAATCCGCGAAAAATCAATTGTGCTCGGACTTGAGGCGGTATTCTTGCTCGGCTTGTGGTGCTATCAATTGGGTGTCAACCGGTACTTTCTTTGAAGGGGTAAGCAATTTAAGGGCTTGGTACGCAGCATTTTGGTTCTTTGGAAGAGGGGCGATAGTAAGCTCTAGGTGGTTTAGTTTCATTGTGGGCGTATCACAGTCAACCGCATTAGAGATTTACTGGAATGTTTTGCATGTTCTAAAGAATGTCTGGTCTAGTGCGGGTCCGAAGGTTGGCTCTAGTCACTTTGTCGATCTGTTCGTTAAACGAAGCGTTTGCTCGGTTCGAAAGTCACATCCCAGTATGGAGGAACGGCAAGAGTATCTGGACTATCTAAGCTCTTTTTCTCATCCTAAGGATTCAGAATCTACCAGCGAATGCCGTGACGCAGCGGCAGCGGACTGGCAAGCAAACAACTGCAGTGCCTTTGATTCATCGTTATCGATAAATTCAGATTCCTTTTCATCCGCACTGCCATCGGCTTCGCCAGCTTCATCAAATTTATCAAGAATTGGCGTCAATACTCTTTCTGATCGCGCTGCAGATGGTAATTCATCTGATTCCTCATCTGATATTGGTATCATGATTGATGCTGGTACGTCGAGCCTGAAAGACAGACTAATGGACCTATTGCGACAGTCCCCAAGAACAGTTGACTCACTTATTGAGATTTTGGCAGCTGAAGCCAGTGAGGTTCTGGCTGAATTATCTGAGTTAGAGATTTTTGGATTTGTTCGTTCATTCGCCGGCGGTTTTGTCGGTCTTTGTAGCGAAAGTCATTCAACAAATGGCAGCCACAATTTCAACCAGCAAGACAAAAATGCTAGACAAGGGCGAGCAAGAGCGGCAGATGCATCAAAGAGTCTTTCTGGGTCTGAAGAAGGCGAAACATTCTACGAATGGTTTCAGTGTTCTAATCATGGATGTTCTATTTGTTCACCTGAGGGCGAACAAGGAGGGCTCATTCAGCAACTCAGTGAGAATATCAAATGCAATATTCGGCGGCTTTTCTCTGGACTTAGTCGAAAATATTTGGCGCTATACTTGCAGCTGAATAAGTTGACCGGCGCCTTACAAGAAGAGCCAAATTACAAGCAACATCTAAGGTCTCGAGCTGATCGCTCTAACACAGTCGAGCAAGAGTGGTGTTCAACGGAATTGCTAGACGACTACGAATTCAGAAGAGTTTTCGAGGCCTGTCTTGTCAATGGCAAGCCGGAAGCAGAGTGCATCACTCGTTTCGTTTCACCGCTTATGGTGTCTGTCCCGATTTTTTGCTAGGTGGTTATGAACCAGTTTCAGAACTAGGCAGTGGCATTTAATGGGCCAGTTTCAGTAATTTGGCGGTGGCATTTTAGGGGCCAGTTTCACTACTTAGGCAGTGGCACCTGCCCGGTGTGAGATGCCTCTATCTGAGAGTTTCGAGCTTTTCCTTTACTTTGGGTAGGCGCGGATCATTTTCTCTTGCTAGTCCAAGAAACGTTGTAAGTTCTTGTTTCGCTGCTGTTTTGTCCCCAAGTTTTTCGAATGTCGTAGCCAGCAAGTAGTGGGCATCAGGGTTATTGGGCTCAAGTGCGGCAGTCTCTTGATAGACTTCTTTGGCTTCTTCTACGTTTCCTTTCGTGAGCAATGCCGAACCCAGATTCATTTTTGCGGAAACTAGTTTGGGATCGAGCTTGATTGCTTCTCTGGCGTGTGCTATTGATTGATTCAAGTTGCCAGCTTTTGCAAAAACGTAGCTGAGCTTGTCGTGCAGTTGAGCAGAATTTGGAAACAAAAAAGCTCCTTGCTCGAGCAGAGTGATTGCATTCTCGAAGTTGCCGGCTTCAATACATTTGCCTGCTAGCGCCGATAAAATTACTTTGTCCTTTGGATTGAGCTGATAAGCGAGTTCAAGTTGTTTAATGCTTTCTTCTTCCTGCCCTGACTTCATAAGGGCTCTTGCATAATTTGCTCTGAATAGTGCGTCGTTTGGTTTTAGCTCTATGGCGCGCTTATACTTTTGAATGGCGCCGGTCCAATCGCCCTTGATAGCAAGCACCGCACCCCAGTCTCCAATTGCGTCTGCATAGGTAGGCTCGACTGTTGCTGCCGCTTCATACTCTTTCAACGCCTCGTCAAAATTTCCCTGGCTCACAAAGTTATTTGCCTTCAAATAATGAGACTCGGCTGCAACATAGTTCATAACGTTATCCGGAATCTCTTTCACTTCGCCTAAAGTTGGCGCACCCAATACAAGGTCATTGCCTTGCCATTGGCTCTTGAGCACGGGGGTTTGTTTTCGCTGCGAAGGATTACCGGTAGCAGTGTCATTCTCAGTTCTTGCCTGAGCATCGGCAAAAACCTGCTGTAGATTATTGAGACCATTGTTCGCTTTCATCGCCGCTATTAGATTATTGGAAAATGAGTTGCCCCAAGTCATCTGGTCTGGTCTGCTCGAAGACATTATTATGTAGCCTTTTCCTAGCACTACTTTATCGGTGTCAATCGCTTTACCTTTGAAAAGTGCTTTGGCCCCTGCTGTTAACTCGGCGGCACCGCTGTAAGGCGCTTCCAATATCATCACAATGCGATCTGTTTTTACCTCTTGCTTTAGGGTATCCATCAGATTTTGCATCGAGATGCAAGTTGAATAGACGTTGTCCAATGCACAGTCGTAGGCGCTCAGATAGGTGCTACCCTCAGTGGTTGGAAAACCATGGGTGCTGATGAAGACTACAACCAAGTCGTCCGGACCAGCCAAGCTGCCCAGCCAGCCTTTGCCGAGATTGTTCAAGATGTTTTGACGTGTAGCGTCGCTATTTATCAGGGTTTTGACGTGAGACTCTGGAAAGCGTCCTGCATTTGGATCCTTCAGGCAGGCAGCGAAGTTTCTTGCGGCAATATCCATTTTCGAGTCCATGCCATTGAGCCGGCTCTCTTTGAATTTTGCCGCACCTATGACCACAGCCCATTTCTGCCTAATTGGTCTATTTGTAGCTGTGGCATTCGGATTGAGATCCTGAATCTTGGTCCACTCGACTCCACTCGCAGGATTCGCCATGTTTGTATTATCTGCAGCAGACGCTGCGCTGTTGCTGTTGAGACTGACTAGACCAGCAAAGATCACCATATTGATAAATCTAGTGGACTGCAAAAATCTCATTGTTTAAACCTCAATCTGCTTCTGATCAATTATTTGTGAGCCAGTGCTACATCTACAGCCAATAGTCCAGTCGGATCATTAAATACCACCTTAACTAGGCTGTTTTTTGCGGGATTCTGCGCAAGTTTTTCATTCCCTCCAAGTTCCGGCATGATTACGGGAGTGGGATCATCCCATGATAGCTGCATCCTTGTAGGAACCAGGTCTTTGGCGCCTGTCATGTCGTTGTCCACGTAGGCTGTGAGATGGGAGGGTGGGTTGAGTTCAGCTTCGCTGGTAACACGATTCTTGGAGAACAGCAGACTAACCTTTTCGGTACCCGGTGTATTGTCGAAACTTAGCCAATCTGTGTTAGGGAGCGGATAATCGACCCCAGCTTTGATGAAATTATTGTTTGCAGTTACCTTGGACGGAAATAGCAGCGCTTTCTTACCGCTTGAGCTCTGCTTCATCATTATGTAGGCATAGCCATCGGTTTGCGGAATAACATGAAATCTAATGGCATCACCCGATTTGAAAGACATTTTGTTATTGCAGCGATAAATTTTGCCGTCCCTATAGAGTTCGATCCAGTATGAGATCGCTGGGGCTTCGCTCAAAGTGTTGTCAGTTGTTTGAGTCTGAGGTTGGGGTTTATTAACTGGTTTAACCTTTATGGCTGGTGCAAGCGCAACAGACTCAGATTGTTTTTTTTGTTCCATATCGGTATTACTTTCCGAAGCCGCAGCCACTTCCGCTGTGCTTTTGTTAATGACTGCTTTATCAAGCCACTTTACAACGTATCCGATATCATCTTTACTGAACTGACCTTCTTCAAAAATCAAGTGTTCCGCAGAGGTTGAAAGAACCAACTCTTTGTTTGGGGTGCTCAGCGAGTCGAACAACTTCCATGTCCCTGCCGGGCGAACCAGCTTGTCTTTGCAGCCTTGGATGAATAAAACCGGGCAAGTTTTAATAGCGCCTGCGCTATCAAAGTTCTTTTCCATGAATTTTTGGAAGGCAATCAACTCATTAGGACTGAGCTTGGTCCTTGCCATTGGATCGTTCGCCCACCGACTTCTTAGATCTTCTTTCTTGGTGGCTCTTCCGATCACCATTGGTCCGACATCTATAGGTTTGTCGAAACCTCCGAAAATTGCGTGCACGCCAATCTTTAGACCAGAGTCAACGTTGCTGAATCTATCACCTGCGGGCACGGAAGAAACGATGCCATCTATCAAATCAGGATTCTGCGCGGCTGCATGAATAGCAACTGCTCCACCCATTGATTCTCCCAACACAATAACAGGTAGTCCAGGATGCATACGTCTTATGTCGGACAATGCTCTTTTGATATCTTCTAGAGAACCCTCAAAATCAACTTGGGCATTGGGATTCTTCTTTGCCCAGGCTCCGAATCCCCTTACATCTATGGCGTAGGTAATTATTCCCTTTGGCGCCATAGTCTGACCAAGCTCTTCGTAGACACCTTTATGCAAACCTAGACCATGTATGCAAAAGAGAATTGCTTTGGCGGGAACTTGGTCGTCTACCCACCTTATACAAGGAATCTTATCCATGCTTGAAGCCTTGATTTTTGGCTGCGGATTGAGAGCCAGTGCCGTTGGTGCTTCAAATGATGAAAAAGACGCAGTTATTGAGACAGATACGGAAATGAGAGTGGTTAACGTTCTTTTCAGTTTCATTTTCTTACTCGACCTACCTGCCATTTATTGGGGGAGATTGCCTTGGCTTTCCATCAATACTGCTTAGCCAAGAATCACTCGGAGCATTTACGGTGGAAGGGCGCCTGCGTTGGACCTGCTTTGTATGGTTTAAGCTATTTATCCTAAATTGACTTCTAGCGCAGAAACCTAGCAGTTCCCTTGTTTTCACATGAAAGATTACCGGGTTGACCAATAATTTAGGCAGCCAACCCCTTAAATCTTAAATTATATTCCGAAGCTCTAGGTCGCGCTTGCCGGCTCTGAGTCTGTGGGCGATTCTGCATGTCCGGCGCCATTGCTCTCTGCTTCGCCAGCCTGTTCGCCTGTGCTGCTTGCGGAGTCACCGCCGTCGGCAGAACTGTCTTTCTGAGCTTCAGCCTGAGCCTGTGCTTCTTTTGCTTTTTCGTCGGCAACTTTGCTTCTGTGCTGATTTGCTTCCTGATCCATGATGACAATGTGGCCACGAAGTTCATTCATGATTTCGCGAGATTGGCTTTCATCATTATTGCCTACAGCTTCTTTCAGCTTTGCAATCAAGGAATGCGCACTGTCTTTAGTTCCTTCTGTCAGTGCTTCACCGGCTTCTCTCATTTGCTTTTCCACTGTATAGACCAGACCATCTACTTCGTTGCGTAAATCGGCCATTGCTTTGACCTTTTGGTCTTCGTCAGCGTTCGCCTGAGCTTCTTTCACTAGTTTGTCAATGTCTTCCTTGCTCAGGTTTGTGCTCGCCGTAATCGTGACCTTTTGCTCTTTACCAGAGTTCAGATCTTTCGCTGAAACCTGCACGATGCCGTTAGCATCAATGTCAAATGAAACCTCGATACGCGGTACTCCTCTAGGAGCCGGTGCAATGCCATCTAGTCTGAAGTTTCCGAGTTTTTTGTTGTCCCTAGCCATAGAGCGTTCGCCCTGGAAAATAACCACGTCTACTGCATTTTGATTGTCTTCAGCTGTAGAGCACAGTTGGGTCTTGTGGCAAGGAATAGTTGTATTTCTCTCAACTAGTTTGGCAAAGATACCGCCCTGGGTTTCGATTCCCAAAGAAAGCGGTGTCACGTCCAGAAGGACAAGATCGTGTACTTCTCCAGCCAGAACGCCAGCTTGCAGGGCGGCTCCAACAGCAACAACTTCATCTGGATTGACGCTCTGGTTTGGTTCTTTGCCTCCGGTGAGGCTCTTAACCATTTCTTTTACGGCTGGTATGCGGGTCGAGCCGCCAACCAGAACGACTTCATCAATCTGATTGTAGGAAAGTTTGGCATCGGCAAGAGCCTGCTCAATCGGCTTCTTGCAACGTTCAACAAGGTCATGGGTGAGTTCATTGAATCTAGAGCGGGTGAGTTTCATATCCAAATGCTTTGGACCAGATTCATTGGCTGTGATGAAGGGCAAAGAAATGTTTGTCTCAGTCACTGAAGAAAGTTCAATCTTTGCCTTCTCGGCGGCTTCTGTCAGTCTCTGCAGCGCCTGTGGATCCTTGCGGAGATCAATTGACTCCGCTTTCTGGAACTCTTCTGCTATCCATTGCACTAGCTTGTGGTCAAAATCATCACCACCCAAGTGAGTATCACCATTGGTCGACTTAACTTCAATTAGTCCATCTGAAACTTCCAAGATAGAAACGTCGAAGGTACCGCCACCAAGGTCGAATACGAGGATTGTTTCGTCTTTGCCTTTTTTCTCGACGCCGTAAGCTAGAGCCGCTGCAGTAGGCTCGTTGATTATGCGGAGCACTTCAAGACCAGCAATTGTGCCGGCATTTTTGGTTGATTGACGCTGCGAATCGTTAAAGTAAGCTGGAACAGTAATCACCGCTGTGGTCACTTTCTCTCCAAGATATTTCTCGGCATCTTCTTTCAATTTGCGCAGAATAATCGCTGAGATCTCTTCCGGAGTGTAGTCTTTCTCACCGATTGCTACACGGCAGCCACCATCTGGGGCTTCTTTCACTTTGTAGGAAACTATCTTCAGTTCTTCTGCTACTTCGGCGAATCTTCTACCGATAAAGCGTTTGATGGAATAGATTGTGTTTGTGGGGTTTACAACAGCCTGTCTGCGAGCCAAAAGACCGCAGAGCCGTTCGCCGGCTTTAGTAATTGCAACTACCGATGGAGTTGTCCTACCACCTTCGGTGTTTGCGATAACGGTCGGTCTGCCGCCTTCCATAACTGCTACTACCGAGTTTGTGGTACCAAGGTCGATGCCTACAGTCTTTGCCATGTTACTTTCTCTATCTCCCCGAAGGTATTGATCTCGTCCAAAGCCTAAAGTTCTGGGCACGTCTAATGTGTCCCAAGAATGAGTTGTGGCTGATTTTAACAGTTAAGGCTAGTCAAGGGTTGGGTTTGCTTGCTTACTGTTGAGTGGGGCAATGATTTTCGAAACAATTTGCGTTGTCATGAAAGTGCGCCCTCGGTTGGTAAGTTAATTCATCTGTTTGGATTTAATCTGGATTTAATCTCCGATTGGCTGTAATGCTGAAATAGTCAGAAAGAAGGATTTTTCTCGAAGCAATAACCATATCGGTATAACTCTTCTGCACCTTTTCCCAGCTAAGGCTATTTTGTTTTGCCGTTGACCCATTTGTGCTTGACAGGCTAATATCAAAACTGTCCTACCATACGAAGATATGTGAGAATTGTCATCAGTTTCAATTTCGATTAGAGATTTCGCCCTGCCGTCTCCCTTGACTGGAAGCATTGAGGCTAACTCTGGGTATGCCCAGATTTTCGGTGGCGCCGAGAAGATTGCAGCTGAAGGCAGAGACTGGCATAGCCGCCTTCAAAAACAGCGACAGAAAGAATTTGGTACTTACAAAATCGAATACAGGCTTGCCCATAAATTTGAAGGTAAGCGCTTCACTTTCAATGTATCGGGACGTGCCGATGGTTTCGTGGACGGAACTATTCCCTTAATCGAAGAAATCAAGAGCGCCATGAATCCGCTTGATCTCATCGCTCGACTGGGTGACTCCAGTCATCCGTATCGCTTGCAACTCGCCACGTACGCGTACATAGTTTATCTAGAGAGACAGGTTATTCCAGCCACGCGCTTTCTTGTGGTCGGAACTGCCGGTGAAAACCTACAAGAAATTTTGGTGAACTTTGACCTTGTTGAGTATGAAGAATGGCTCGCGCGGAGATTGGCTGAACTAGAACAGGCAGTCGAAAACGAATTGGCTAATCGCAGTCGGCGTGAGTCTCTGTCTGCTGGTATGTCCTTTCCCTTTCCAAATCCACGACCAGGACAGCGAGAGTTAATTGAGGATTTGGGTCATGACCTTGAGCATTCTCATCAGTGTTTAGTGCAGGCTCCCACTGGGCTTGGCAAAACAGCCGCCATAATTTTTCCGACTCTTAAGGAAGCCTTGGCTCGGGGACAAAGGTTGATCTATGTAACGCCTAAGAACTCGCAGCATGCCACCGCCGAAGATGCCGTCTCTCATCTTAGGAAGAATGGCACCAAAATCAAATCGCTGACTTTGAATGCCAAGGCTCGCATGTGCCTTAAGGAAGAGGTGATTTGCAATCCTAGCTATTGTCATTACGCAAGAGATTACTACGATAAAGTCGATAGAGAAAAACTGCTTGAGAAGACTGCGAAATTGGCTCAAAGAGTCAATTTGTCTGAAGAGATATTCAAGAAGTTGGGTGAGAAGTATGAGGTTTGTCCTTTTGAATTGTCTCTTGATAGCATCGAAAATGCTGATCTTGTTATCGGCGACTATAACTATGTTTTTTCGCCGAGGAATACGCTTGGTCGGTTCACTCATAGTCTTTCTAAAGACTACCAAAAGCCCAATCTGGTAATCGATGAAGCACATAATTTGCCCGGACGGGCCTGTGATTATTTCAGCAAAGGACTTTCATCGGCGCATATAGTCGAGTCCGTTGGTGATTTGAGTTCTCTCAATGTAACCGAGCAGATTAAGCTGCGCAGTCTTCTGTCTGAAACTTTGTTTGCAATTTCGAGCGTTGGAAAAGTAGCCGGCAAGAAAGAAGCAAAGGTTACTATCAGTCCGCAGCTATTCGACAAGATTAGGACTGAGCTGACTGCGCTGATGCTTGAGAGAATGAAAGGTAAAGGCAATGCAATCTCCACTCAGATGCAATCGCTAAGTCTTTCCAGTTCATCAAAAGTTTCTGGATCTTCCAACTCATCTAACGCATCCAACTCATCTAACGCATCCAACTCATCTAACGCTTCCAACTCATCTAACGCATCCAACTCATCTAACGAATCTGTCGCGTCTAGCGCATCTTCTAGGTCTGCAACTGCTGCCTCTTCTGGCGCTGCTGCCACTTTTGCATCTCAGTCTGCTTCTCAGTTGCCTCTGCTGGCTGCATTGGCTCCTATAAATTCGTTGCCTCTCTTTGAAGCAATGTCGCCATTAAATTCCACGCAGCCGGAAATTCTCCCAAATTCTTCTATAAATCCAAGCCTTTCTATAAATCCAAATTCTTCGATAAATCCAAACCCTTCGATAAATTCAAACTCTTCGCCGGCAGCTTCGCTTCGCAAGATACAAGATCCGATCATTCTATTGGCTAATTATCTGAGCGACTTTCAAGAAGCTTTATCGTATGAGGGTGAGGCTTATCTGCATCTTTATACAAAAAACAGAGCTTATGGTAAGAAAGACTTTGGCGAGAGTTATGACGAGTGTTTGAAAGTTGTATGCTGCGATGCCTCCGATAGATTGAGGCTAGCGCATAAAGAATTTGCGCATGTGGTGGCATTTTCTGCCACCATCAAGCCATTTGAATATTTTGGAAAACTGTGTGGTTTTGATGAGGGCTATTCCTGCCGCGAGTATTTCAGCCCATTTCCTAAAGAGAATCGCAAAATTCTGGTAATTCCTCAGGTTTCTACTAAGTTCTCTGATCGAGAGCGGAACTATGAGAAGATTGCAGAAGCAATTCTGCGACTGACTTCGCGCAAAATTGGAAACTACTTTGTTTTCTTTCCCAGCTTCGCCTTCCTTGAGGAAGTGTATAAGCGCACCAGCAAGCTCTATGAAAACAGTGAATTTCGCTTACTGAAGCAGGAAAGCGAGATATCTAAAGCTCGCGCCAAAGAAGTTATTGAAAGTCTCAATCAGGGACTGCCGACAATTGTTTTCGCCGTGCAGGGGGGCGTTTTCGCTGAGGGGGTGGACTATCCTGGCGATATGCTCATCGGTGCTCTTATTGTCGGACCGGGTCTGCCAAACTTTAATTTCGAAAGAGAGCAGATTCGCAATTATTACGAAAAACAATATGGTCAGGGTTTCGACTATGCCTATGTCTATCCGGCTATGGCTAAAGTTATTCAAGCTGCCGGTCGTGTAATACGCTCAGGCACGGACAGAGGGCTGATTGTTTTGATGGATAAACGCTTCACCGAGGGGACCTATTTGGCGGCGATGCCTGCCGATTGGCATGGTGGCTCGGTGAATAATCTGGTGTCCAACAGTTTGGTAAAAGATATCGATTGTTTCTGGTCCTCATTTGAGAAAGACGCTTAGGGGGCTGGTCTGAAACTAAAGGAATTACCAGTCCTAATCATCGATTGTCAGACCACCGGCGCCAGTCCGCAATATGGTCAAATTCTCGAGCTTGGCTATCAGCTTGTCAGAGGCGCTGAAATACTTGGTCCGCCTGAGAGTCACTTACTTGAACTAGATGAAGATCTACCCGAGCGTATTTCTCGGCTCACCGGCATTACAAAAGATGATATGCAGGCAGCCTTGAGTCGAAAGAAGTTGCTGAATCGCCTCAAAGCGCAACTAAAGCAGCCTGAAATCAAGTTTGCCGTTGCTCATTATGCTCAGTTTGAGAGAGGTTTTCTGGTCGATTTCTTCAAGCCGTCCAGGTTGCCTTTCGAGCTTATATGCACTTGCCAGATCGCTAAGAGACTCTTTCCTGATTTGCCTTCACGAGCTATTCGTGCTGTTTGTGGTTATCTGGGGCAGTCTATTGAGGAAGAAAAGCGCAGCGCTTCCCATGTACAAGCAACAGCTTTTATCTGGCGAGAGCTAATCGAGCGTCTGGAAAGTGAAGCCGGCATCAGTGACCTGGAGCAATTGCTGCAATTTCTCTCAGCGCCCCTACCCAAGGCTGTAAAGGAAAAGAGCAGTGCCTACAACTTACCTCTTGAGCGTCTCAAGTTGAAAGAATTGCCCCCTAAGCCGGGCATTTATCGCATGATTTCCAAACAAGGTAAGGTTTTGTATGTCGGCAAAGCCACCCGGCTTAAGGACAGAGTCAAAAGTTACTTCACGGGTCGCAAAGGCAAGTCCGGCAAAATAAAAGAGTTGATTAGCCAGATTCACGACTTCCAATTTCAGGTGGTGGCAACGCCTTTAGAAGCTGCTTTGCTCGAAACCGACGAGATTAAGCGCTTAGATCCTCCATACAACAGGCAACTACGCAGTCGCTATCGTGAGCTGCGGTTTTATGATCGAGATTTTTCAGCATATAGTCTGGTTCAGTCAGAAGAGTTCTATCTAGGACCCTTCGTCTCAGATGCTCTCACTCCCTTTCTTGAGCTTGCCGATGCCTTTAGAAATGCCGCCTTTGAAGAATCAATCTTTTTCAATTTGGCCGAACTTTCAGTTATCAAAGATGGCGTGGCTTTATTTCTTGAGACCAACGGCCTAGACATTGAAAACCTTTCGCCTAGGCAATTGCTTGCTCTCGGGCTTTCCTTCTACCGTGCCCATCTCAATGCCGTGCGTGCCGAGGCTAGAGTTGCCTTGGTTAATTCTGCGGCGTCTAGAATAGATTCGCTTGCCGACCCATCTCAGAGCCTTGAAAGCATTCAAGATGGAGAAAAATTTTTAGAGCAAGAAAATCTAGAGCAAGAAGACCTCTCAAAAGATTTAGAAGATGAAGATTTAGAAGAGGAAGTGATGGATGCCGAGCAGATTGCTGAGATGATCGAGGGCATGTTGACTGGGTGCGCCAGGCTTTATAGACAGAGCAAGCTGTTGAGTCGGCTTTTGAACAGCCAAATCTATTTCAATGAAAATGGTCAAGATCGGTTAATAAAGATTAGCCAGGGAGAGACCCTGGTGGAGGCGGCATCGCTCAAGCTGCCTCCAGGAAAAGTCTTGCTAGAAGTCCCCGATTCTCAATTGCTTAAGGGGGCTAATCCTTGGAGTGGTCTGGATATCTCAGATTTCGATCGGCTAAGGGTTCTTTGTACCGAACTGAATCGTATTTCGGGCATTGGCGCCAGCTTGGGTCCCTTTTATTAAGTAAGCGTTTCGCCTGGCTGTCATTGAGCGACTAAACGACCAGAGCTATTACCTGCTTTTTACTAACACTTCATTACTTTGGTTTGGACTGAACTGACCGGGTGGTAGAACAGATAATAGGTGTTAGAAGAATTGTGGGGGTAGTTATGAAGAAGGTTATAAAATCATCCGCGCTTCTTCTCATTGCGCAAAGTTGTCTTTCTTTCATGCCGGGTCCCTTTTTTGGACCTGCCGCCCAAGCTCAAGTAGCCGGCGGCAATCAGGCAATTTATAACGATGAAAAAGACTTGATAAGAATGGACCAGTCAATGATTCAGGAATATCAGTCTGAAGAGCAGGCGGCAAAGTCTGAGCTCGCCCAGCAGGAAAATAAAAATCAGACGTATAGGCTCTATGCCGAGAAGCGGATTCAAGACCTGGAAAAAGCTAAGAAAGCCGGTACCCCGGTCAAAACCGGCAATTCTGATAAAGAACTGCAGGTCTTGGAGTCTTGGCTTAAGCGAGACGATGCCTACCGAGCCAAGCAGCAGGCTTATATAGCTCAACTAGACCAGGCTATTGCCAATTTGAGACAAGGGCAGACCGCCACAGTGGCCAACTTGGGCAACGACATAAATTCGATGCGTGAGTCTCTGCAAGATGCCCGTGATCAGCAGCGTTTCAATAATCAAATGACCATGAATATGTATAACGAACTGAAGAGTGAAATGGGTGCAGCCGCCTGGGGGGACTGCCCAAGAGACGGCACCTACAACTCGGTGGGCGGCTATGGTTTTATGGGTGGCTATGGCTACAGCCCTATGGGCGGACGCCGTTGGCTGGGTGGAGGCGGAGGCTGGTAAAGTTAATCTGAATTTTCTGAGCTGGAATCCTAAACTCTTTTCTTTGCCTGAGGACTGTCTTGACCGACGAAAAGCGCAAATCAGATCAGGAAGATGTCGCCACCGGCACCGCCAGCGGTTACCAGTACAATTTCGACACTTCCTTGCCTCTGGACTATGAATTTGGTCTGCCTGATTGGTTCAAGCAGACCGAGTCAAAATCCGACTTTGAGAAAGATACAATTGAGTCGGTGCTCGCTGTTGCTGAAGTCGAACATCAGCGCAGTGAGCCCTATTGGATTGAAAAAAATAGTCTCAGCGACCGGGACATTCGCACTTCTCCTCGCCAAAGAGAGCTTGTGGCATTACGCCTGATTGAAGATAAGCGTTTCTCAAGCATAGTGATTCGTTACGATACTATGGCGGCTCTAGAGTTGGAGTCGTCGCTTTCGCGAGTCTTTTCTCTGGTCGACCTCGACTTCAACTCTTTGGTCGATCTTGATGAAATGAACAAGGTGCTCGAACTTGAAGATTTAAGCGCCTCAGAAAAAGAGCTGGTTCGGTCGGTCTTACAAGTCACTGAAACTGTCTTGAATGAGCGGCTTGTCCAGGGGCTTGTCTCTAAAGATGCTCTGGCGGCTCTGAGTTTTGAAGACTTTCGTTTGGCTTTATACAGCACCAGGCGCGAGCCTGCCGACCACGGTACCAGACCCGAAGAGTCCAGCGCTGCTACAAACCATATTGATTTGAACGTACTAGACAACAGCGCCTCTAGTCCAATCAGTCCAGTTAATCTAGATATTGCCGCTGGCCCGAATACTGCCCAGCCTGTTTCTCCTGAGGCTCGAACCCAAGAGCCTCCCCAAGCTCTTTCACAATCTCAATTACAAGTCCCTGTAGAGGCTCAGACCAAAGAACCTCCAGAAGCGCCCTTTAGTCAACTGCAAGCTCCCCCGCACACTCCGCCGCTTTCATATTTCAAAACGCCCTCACCCAAGCGGCTGCTTTACGCCAATCTCGATCTGCCGCTCACCTCTATCAATGCAGATGCGGTAAAGCTATCGCCCGTCGGTGATTCTTATTTCGCCGCCGCTGTATGCTCTTTGGCTCGTCTTAATCCTCGCGCTATTTTGCGCATGATTCGCATTAATCTTGATGGTTCCTATTCAATTTGTTTTCCCGGCTCAAGACGCCCTCCTTTTGATGTCATGCCCCCTCGCCCGGAAGAGCTGAATTGTTATGGGATGACTGATAAATTTGGCTTTTGGTACCCTCTGCTCGAGAAAGCATACGGAATTTATGTAGCTAAGATAAGCCCTCTCAATAGCGTGCTTAGTACTGCCGGTAGCGGCAAGCCTCGTTCTCTTGTCGCTCGCCGAGCCTGTCAGGCAATTGAGACGTTAGCGATGTCATCCAGTTCTTATTTTGTGGTGGCTGATTTTGAGCCGGCTGCTCTCTTTGAAAAGCTTTTGACTCTAAACAGTGAGAATTTGGTTGTTCTAGCCGTCACACATGACGATACCGGTAAAGGCCCGCCTCCCAGACCCTATCCAGTTTTGTCGGTGCAGCCGCATCGAGGCATTGTTGAAATCAATAGTATCTACGAACAAGTGGCTGGTCTGGATCTTGAATTGACGGCAGAAGCCTTTGCAAAAGCCTTTCGCCTGCTTTTCTTTGAAGCGCCGCAGTCTGGCAAAGCCGAGTCACCAAACGCCAAGAAAACACAGAATTCCCAGAATTCAAATATTGGTGGCGTCCATACCAATCCATGGCGCAAATTTTGACCTTGAAAATAATGACAGGACCATGCCGAAAAGATGTCCAATTAGCTTTTGAAGTTGCCAAACTCTTCGATAAGACTTTTCATGGCTTCTTTTATCTCTTTTCCTTCGGTCAATTCTCTGATTTTTTCGTCTTGGCCAAAAGCTTTCAGTGCTTCGCCGGCCTTGACTCGCACTCTCTGGTTAGGATGAGATTTATAGACAAGATAAAGAGGTGCTATGGAAATTGTTTTTTTCTCTTTAGCAAGCTGGTCTATCGAAATAGAGGCGGCTTCAAAGTCCTCGCTTTTGAGACCATTGATCACAGCTTGAAACAGCATTTTGTCTATGGCACCGAATACACCGCGGGTAGCCGTGCCGACCGAATGCAAAAGCCCTGCCAATTGATTTTCAAAGTCGTTCAAGCTCAAGAAAATTCTCCAATTCCAAACAAAAGTGCTTTCTCTAGGTTATGCCAGTTTACCGGCATAGCGAAACAGGGTGACTGGCGCCGCCAGAGGCGAGATTTCTTCTCAGCCGCTGACTTTGCCGCTTCTTCTTTGAGTTCTTCTTTGGCTTTTTCTTTTCCAATTTCTTTTCTACTTTCTCTTTTTGCCTCTCTTCTTACTGCTTTTTTGATGCCTTCTCCGGCAGTGGCTTCTTATGACCACTATCTCTATGGTGAAAGAGAGCCCATTTCCGTCTGGAATGAAGATCGCAGCGACTGGGGTGAAGGTACGATCAAAGAAAGCGAAATGCTGCATGTTTATGTCGATGCGCTCACCATGCTCTATCTTGCTCCAAGCGACAAGAGTGTTTCCAACAGTAGTCTTTCTAACACGAGTATTTATAGAAAGAGTCTATCTAAGCTGCAATCTGAGCTAGAAATCTATCTGCCTGATAATAAGTCACTCAAAGAAGACTTGTATTTAAATCAGCTGCAGTTTGTCGGCGCCACTAAGGTCAATATACTGAAAGCTTATCTAAAGCTCTTTACTTGGCAGGAAGAATTGGCTAAGAGCAGACCGCTCGACCGGGAAGTGCTTTTCCTGCGTCGCTTGCTTTCTTTGATAGCAGTCGGCAAAGTCAAGCAAGCTGGTTATCTTGCCTCGGCCCTAGACGAGGTCGGTAAATCAAATAAGGCCTTTTTTACTCTTCATCCACTAACAGAGAGGCTTGTGGCTAGACTTAAGGCAGGCACTGTCGCTTCCAATCAGCCAGAGTCAAATCTAGAACATAAGCCAGAGCATACGCCAGAACAGAAGCCAGATCTAGAGACAGATCTGGTCGATTTAAAATCTTATGACAAGAGCATTCTGGGCGCGCTTGCCTATCTAGATAGCGGTGATGATGGAGCAAAACTTGTTCAAGCTCTGACGCTCTACGAAGATACCTATCCAGATAGACATTTTTACGCCCTTGCTTGTTTGCAGAAGCTGATCAGAATGACTGTCGAAGAGCCAGAGATGCGCTCACAGTATCTAGAGAAAGCCTTTAATTCGCTCCATTTTAGCGACAAGTGGTTGCGACCCGTTACAGACGAATTGAAGGGGCTGTTCCTAGAAGAACAGTGGCGAGAGCTGCATTCTCTCACCCTTCCAGAGTGTGAAAACGAAGTTAAGGGAAATTTCTCCAAGTTTGAAACGAGACAATTTTGTCAGACCGACTTAGAGCAAGGAAAAGACTACCTGCCAAAAGTATTGACTGAACAAGAAAAGATAAAACTAGGGCTAGTCTTGCATAGACTGGCATCTATCGCCTATATCGACAAAATAGACGGTCGCGCTGAAGAGTCTGGTCGTCTATATCGACTTTGCTTTCTTCTTGCCGATCGTTATCTTGGTGATAATTGCTCAATTCAAACCATGCTTCTCTATGATCTGGCAGAAAATTCCATGTGGAGCGAGCACTTCGATGAGGCAAGCTTCTACTTTAGTCATTGTCTAGGCTTGCGGCGGCGGGCAAACCCTGAGCCGGATAGCAGTATTGTTTATGATACCGATGAAGTTTTGGGCCGCACTTATATTGCTGCTTGGACTACAGCGGATGCCCGGGCTCATTATCTGCGCACTGTGGAAAGTTTAAGCGGTGCAAAAGTAAATTTGGATGAGCACAATGAGGTCGATGAAAAGAGTCTTTCTTTGGCTTTTGCTTTACTTAAGGCTAAATATAAAGAAAGCGGCGAGACGCGCAAAAGGTTGATTCTCAACGCTCTGCAAGGTCTTGCCGATGCTTGTGTCAATGGCAAATACTATGACACAGCCTTAGCTGTCGACCAGTTCATGTTAGATCTCAGACTAAATCTTTGCGACAAAGTCGAAGAAAGTCAAATTCAGGCTTTGTATTGGCAAATGGCTTGGGGTCAGCAAAATGCTATGCACCATGAGGCTGCTGCCCATTACTATTCAAAGATGATTGAACGTTATCCTGAAGACCCTGCTAATGTGCAGGCTATGTGGTATCAGTCTCGAGCTATGTGCCATGATTTGAGCGGTCGTTTTGCCCAGGCTGAAAGTGACTTTAGACAAGCATTGAAGTATTTTAGACTGGCCTATAAGAGTGAAAAGGTCGCCACCACTCGCGATACCTATCTTTGGTCAATCTGGGATATCAAATACAATCTCAGTACCCGCAATCTTTTGCGTACTCCCCACTATAACGACCATGTCTATTCTTGCTTCTTCAAAAAGGAAAGATTGCCGCTGCGAGTCTTTCTGCCTGACAATCGTCGCAACGGTTTTGGCGGCAAACTGCGCAGCATGATGTTGCAGGCTGTTTCAGAATGGACCGACTTTGCTGATTCGCCCATCAAAGTTGTTTATGTAGATAAGGCCGAAGAGGCTGATATCTTTGTGGAAAGAGTGACTACCTATACTGATATACCATACGGCTCAGCCGGACGCAGCAGTGCGGTCTATGGCAAGAAAAAGGGTGAAGATACAAGAGAGTTGAAGAAGATTCATATTCGGGTCTTCTGTCAAAGTTATGACGGTTCGGACAAAGAACTGTCAAACTATGCCCGAATTCATCTTTACACCCTTTTTATCCATGAATTTGGGCATGGTTTAGGTTTGCCCCATTCACCCAACGGATTGGACGTAATGTACTGGAAAGCCTGTGCACTTAAGCCTTCTGAAAGGGACAAAGAGACAATTCGCAGTATATACAGCACCGATGCATTGTAAAGAGTTAATTTATTAGCAAGCCGCTGCTATTAAACTAAATCTGGTTAGAACCTAGGGGAAGAATATGCAATCGGCAAAAGGCGCTAATAGCAAGAACGATACAAATGGTAGCTCTTCCAATCATCCCAATGTAATTGATCGCAATCAGGCCATCGTCTGGGCCCGTTATTTGATCGATTCGAGCGATTTTCTACTTTTCGGTACCAAGGTGACTTATATTCATCCAGACCGGGCTGGCGATGGTCTAGACCAACCTATGCTCGTTTCTTTGGCGGTGCTTACCCCCGATGGCAAAACTCTTTTTGAGTCACTAGTCAAGCCAGAAGAAATAGTGCCTAATCAGATTGTTGCTCAACACGGTCTTGACCAAGCCATAGTTTTCAATGCCAGACCCTTTAGCGACGTTGCCCATGCTCTTTCCCGGCTTATTGATGGAAAGCAGCTATTGGTCTGGGACATGTCGGCTGTGCAGGTTCTCTTTGATGAACTTTGCGTCAAATATGGACAGCCACCCTTTGTCTTTACCGGTCACAGCCTGAAAGATCAGTATGCACGCTTTGTCGGTGAAATTGATGCCGGCGGCGCCAACTATAAGCTGCAGCCCCTTAAGAGCAAAGGGATCTCAGCTGTGGCACAGTGCCGTGGTTTGATTGACACTCTTTATAAAATGGCTTCCTCCAGTCAGAAAACAAACACGGCTGAAACAGGCAATCTGGGCTGGACCGGCCAGTTTTACAAACCTAAGCTTTCAACTGCAGATAAGATCAAAGACCTACTGGGTCTCTAGAAGTTCCAGAAAGTCTTTCATAAAAGCAGGGTGCGCCGGCCAGGCTGGGGCACTGACTAGGTTTTGACAGACATGGCTATTGTCGAAACCGACACTGACTTCGACAAAAGTGCCTCCAGCACTTTCTATTTCAGGTTTGACTGTCGGATAAGCCGTGGCCGAATAGCCGTCCAATACTTTCGCCGCGGTGAGAATCTGCAAACCGTGGCAAATAGCAGCCACTGGCTTCTTGTGCTGAAAGAAATGCTTGACCATGGTTAAAACTTTTGGGTCGAGCCTGAGAAATTCGGGTGCCCGCCCACCTGGCAGAACCAGGGCATCCATTTTATCCAGGTCTATTTTTTCAAAATCGGCAGTAAGCATAAAGTCGTGCCCCCGCTTTTCTGTATAGGTTTGATCACCCTCAAAATCATGTATGGCAGTCTTTACTTTCTCTTTGCTGCGTTTTCCGGGCGATACAGCCTTTACCTTGTGTCCGTGCATGAGCAAAATCTGGTAGGGCACCATCACCTCCAGATCTTCGACAAAATCGCCGACTATCATCAGAATTTCTTTTGAACCGGACAATCTGGGCATAATATCCTCATGAAAAAGGTGGAAACAGCAATAATTATAGGTGGTGGAATTGCCGGTTTGACTACGGCCACTGCCTTAAGCCGTCAAGGCATAGCCTGTCGGGTTTTTGAGAGCAGCGATTGCCTCAGAGAAGTAGGCGCCGGTCTAACCCTTTGGTCAAACGGTATGTATGCCCTGCAAGAACTGGGTCTTAGCCAGACGGTGCAGTCAAGAGGACGTGTGGTTGAGAGTTTTCGCTTTCTCGATAGCAGTGGTACCGTACTTGGTGCGGTCGACTTGGCGCGTCTAGAGAAACTAGTAGGCTGTAAGTCTTGGACTATACACCGCCGCCGTCTTATTGAGGCCCTTCGCGAGGGGGTGGATGAAAAATGCCAAGTGAAGCTGAAGCATAAATTTTTGCGTTATAAGCAGTCAAACGGCATTGTCAGCGCCTATTTCGAAAATGGAGCCGTTTATGAAGCCGATCTGCTTATCGGTGCTGATGGTTTTAATTCTAATGTGCGCAAGCAAATGCTTGTAGATCAGAGCAAGCGTTATAGCGGTTATACCTGCTTTCGCGCCGTGACGCCTCTCAGCCCCAGTCGCATACCGAGGGGGGCAGTCTGGCATACCAATGGCGATGGTGCACAATTTGGTTTGCTGCATACCCATGACGGCGAGATGGCTTGGTACGCCACTGCCAATATGCCTGCCGGGGTTGTGGAAGACGGCAGAGAAAGAAAACGCTATTTGCTGGCTCGATTTAGGGGCTATCATGCCCTGGTTGGTGAACTTCTCGATGCCACCGATGCCGATACTATACTAAAAAATGATATCTATGACCGCGAGCCTGTCTATGACTGGACCGATAACCATGTCCTCATCTTGGGCGATGCCGCCCATCCCACCACTCCCAATTTAGGTCAGGGCGCCTGTATGGCTATAGAAGACGCGGTTGTGCTCGGACGGCTACTTAAGCCTGGTTTTGGCGTTGAGCTGTCGGCTTTGCTCGAGCGCTTTTGCCTAAGAAGAATGAGGCGGACCTCTTTTGTGACTAGAAGTTCAAGACGAGCCGGCAGCTTTAATCAAAGTGAAAATCCCCTTTGGATGAAGTATCGAGATAGCCTCACCCGTGCAGTGATGAAGGGCGGCAGCATGCCCACCATCGACAAAATCATGGGACACAAGATTTGATTTTATGAGGCAACTGCATCTAATCAAGCTCTTATTCTTAGTTTGTCTTTGGCTTTCTGCCTCTATTTCTTCACTAGCCAAGTCTGATGTGATCCCTACTGTTATTGCCGACAGCGACGCAAAAAAGCTCTTCCCTCCTTGCCGACTCTTAACACGCAGAGATCTTGAGTCAGAGAAAGGCATCTATCTATCTGGGTCCAATCGAGCCGGGTTTAGACTAAAATTGGCCGATGATCTATTGGTTTTTAGAGATGATGCTTCTCCGCTGGCCTGTTTAGGCGCAGACTGTTTCGACTTTTATAGTCTTGTCGCTGATTTCAATAAAGACGGCAAGAATGACTTGCTTTTGGTATCTACTCTAGCTGAAAATTCACCGGAGCCACGTCTCAGGTTGCAAGTTTTGTTGAGTAATAAAGATAAGTACGCTCTTGTCGATCGCAAAAGCTTTGGACCGTTAGATAAAGACTACCGTTGCCTCTCTCTTTTGCGATTAGACTCTTGTCCGGCTGTTTTGGTCAGTGAAGATATCGAGACTTTCAAGGTTGGGAAAAAGACTAAGTCTTATGTCGTCGCCGAGTTAATCAGGCTCGACAGGCAAAAGCCTGTCAACCTAAAAGAGTATCGAGGGCTCAAGACTCCGCTTTTGATTGGCTACGGTGCTGGAAAGAGAAAAATTTTCTCGGCTGAGAAACTAAAGCTCTTTGTCGATCGAAACAACTCTGAAAGGTCTAAACTAAAGGCTCTTGAGAAGGACGGCAATGGTTTAATTGCGGCAATTTCTTTTACAAGTGGACGCTTAGCAGTCAAGAAACTGGACAAGTTTTCACTGCCGCCCCAGGTCTTGGCCGATAAGATCTATAGTCTAGATACACTAGCAGTGGTGCCTATTTTGGAAAAGGCTAAAGAAACTGGGCAAGAGCTAATTCTAGAGTATAGTCAAACAGGACGTTTGGAAAAGATTATTCTTCCCACTTATATTCGGTGATACCCTTTTGGCTTCGCACCGCTTGTCCATGAGCCGCCGCTTTAGGGCGATTCTGATATTGTCCAGAGCTTGGAGCCGAGGCATAAGAAGGGTCGATTTCACTAAGCGGCACGTCATTGCTGTGACTAATTGGTTTCACTGCTTCATGCGGTTTGTCTAAGTCGTTATATCGAGAAGTCAAAAGCTCACCTTCCGGTGTCTTGACCGCCTGGTAAAAGCGCTCATTGAAATTGCGGAAAACTCTAGCCATGACTGTACCGCCGGTGACATTGCGGCCCAGGTCTTTCTTTTCGTCGCCGCCACCCCAGACGCAGGTCACCATATCTGGTGTGAAGCCTACAAACCAGATATCTTTTGCCTTATCGGCTGTTCCTGTTTTTCCGGCGGTGGGTCTGTCCAGTCTAGCCAAGGTGCCGGTGCCTCTGGCAACAACATCTTGCAGTATGTCGGTCAGCCAGGTTACTTGCTCTTGTGGAAAGACTCGGCAGATACTAGGCTGATAATAGCTGATTATCTTGCCGCGCGCGTCTTCTATACGGCGAATGGTCCAAGGCGGTGTGGCTAGTCCACCCCGCGCCAAGGTGGCATAGGCACCGGCCAATTCCAGAGGCGTCACCGCCGAACTGCCCAGGGCCAGTGCTAGAGTCGGGCTCATCTTCGACTTAATTCCTGCCGAATCAAGTGTACTGATCACGCTTTTGATGCCGACCTGTTCGGTTACTCTGATGGTACACATGTTGCGTGACTGCATAAGAGCGTCTCTGACTGTAATATTGCCTAGATACTTGCCGTCAAAGTTTTTGGGTGTCCATTTTCCGCCTTGATCATCCATTTCAAAGGGGGCGTCCAGCACTGTGCTTTCCGGGGTCATGATACCGGCCATAAAGGCGGTCAAATAGATAAAGGGCTTAATCGATGAACCGGCCGTATGCGGGTTGACAGCGCAGTTCCATTGATTTTGCCAAAAATCATGGGCTCCGCCCACCAGGGCTCTTATGGCACTGTCTTTTGTAGATAGAGCCACTAGTGCTTCTTCTTCAATTCCAAGAGGGGCACGTCTGATTTCCTGCGCCAAAGTTTTTTCTGCCAGTGTTTGAGCCACCGGGTCCAGAGTGGTATAGATTTTCAGTCCATTTAGACCAATTGCATGTTCACTGAAAGAACCTTTTACTTGTTCCAAAACATAAGATGTGAAATAGGGAAACTTGGTAAAGGGATAAGTCTTTTCTTTGACTTTGGCTCTTCTGAATTCGAGCGGCGTAGCCTCGGCTCTCATCATCGCTTCCATGGTTATGTAATTGCTTTCTTGCATGGCTTGCAAGACTTGTCTCTGTCTTTCGATAGCTGCCTTGCGATGACTCTTCTGCCCAAGATAAGAAGGAGAGCGAATGATACCGGCAAGAAAGGCTGACTCTTGTAAATTGAGCGCGTTGGCTGACTTGCCGAAATAGGTTTGGGCTGCTTGCTCGATTCCGCGTGCGCCTTCTCCGAAATAGATTTCGGTCAGGTAGAGAGACAATATCTCTTCTTTTGAAAACTTGTCCTCTAGACGATTTGCGACAATCATTTCGGCTATTTTGATTATGCCGGTTCTTTTTACATCTAGAAAAAATAGATTTTTGGCCAGTTGTTGGGTAATTGTCGAACCGCCTTCTTTCATCTGCATGGCTTTGGCATTGGCTAAAACGGCTCTCAAAATACCCTGTGGGCTAACTCCATGGTGTTCAAAGAAATGTTTGTCTTCAGCTGCCATCAACGCTAATACCAATACTCTGGGCAGGTCTTTATAGGCGATGACGGTACGGGGCAAACCAGCATCAACACTTTCTATCAGCTGATCGTCTTTATCGTAGATAGCAATTGAATCAACCGGTTTATAGTTTTTGAGATAACTTAGATCTGGAATTTTTACCAGTTCTTGCACAACCAAAAGCGAGACGACTGTACCGCCAAGAGTGCCGAAAACAAGGACGACTTGCAAGATCGCCTTGGTGAGACTGAACAGTGCTTTAAAGACATCTCTGGCATGGGTCTTGCCAGTCATCTGTCTTAAGTCGGACATCTCCTAACCTCTTCCTCGGACCTCTAGTTGCCGTTATCTCCGGCTGAATGGCTGATCTTACCTATGCGCCGATTATACTTTCATAGGCGGCTAAGCCTGTCAAACCTATTAAGACTATGGTCTATAATGGTTAGAATGACTAGCAAGAATGTGTTAATTGTTGAAGATAACGACCTGATGCGGCAGGGCCTGGTCTCGGTCATTGAAAGACAGGGAGAATTCAAGGTCGTCGGCGAGGCTCAAGATGGCGAAGAAGCTGTGCAGATGGCGCTTGAACTAAAGCCAGACTTGATTGTCATGGATATTGGTCTGCCCTACAAAAGCGGCATCGATGCTACCCGTGAAATCAAGATTGCCTTACCAGCCGTTAACATTGTTATGCTTACATCGCACGACAATGACGATGAAATTTTCGCCGCTCTTTCAGCCGGCGCTCAAGGTTATTGTTTGAAAGATAGTGCTTCAGAGCGGATCAAGATTGCTCTTAGTTCGGTTAGTCAGGGGGCTGCCTGGATTGACCCCAAGATAGCTTCCAAGGTGCTTGCTGTTTTTGAGATGCAAAGGAAGCCCCAAGAAGAGACAGATAAGACTCATGCTACTAGTTCTGGCTCTGGTTCTGGCATAAGTTCAAGTCTTTCTGATTCACTCTCTCAGAGAGAGAAAGAAGTATTGAAGCTCATGGTGGAAGGTTTTTCCAATAAAGAAATCAGTGAAAAACTGATTATCAGTATCTCTACTGTGCGCACGCATGTCGAGCACATTCTCGAAAAGCTCTCGGTGACCGGGCGTACTCAGGCGGCTGTGAAGGCTATGAAAGAAGGGCTTTTGTAGTCTTTCACCGACGTTTTCTACTAGTTCTGATCCGGCTCGTCGATGGCATCGATATCAGATGGTTTAGCCAGGCTGTCGGTGTAGGCCTTTATCCTGGTGCTGGTGATGCGGGCTTGATTTGGTATCTGACGAGCCCAAGAAGGACTGTTTTCTTCACCTTTTTTCTCGTCGCCTTCTTTGTTCTCATCACCAAACCAGTATTCTTTGGCTGAACTTGAGGCTTCGCTCTGTGCTACTTCTTTTATTTTTTCCATATAGCATTCGCGATAACCTTGCCCATCCAAGGCTTGCATGCGGTTATTGGTCATGCGAGCGGATGAGATCTTTTCTTTTGAGTCTTCTCTATGCAAAAAAGTGCGGTCAAAGAAAACAGAGACCCCTTTGAACAGTCCACGTTTTTTGATTTCGGCAATTATTTCGCGAAGATGGGGCATGTTTTTACTCAGTTTTGCTGTACTTAGTTTTGCACGGGCAGCATAAAGCTGAAAGTGGTACCGGTTCCCTCGCCCTCGCTTTTGCGAGGAATACAGTCAATTATACCGCCGTGGGCTTCAATTATGCGTCTGCACATATAGAGCCCAAGCCCCGTGCCCGGGGCATGTCTGGCACCGCTTGCTCTGGCAAAGCGGTTGAATAGCTCTTTCGCCTCTTCGGCGCGCACGCCCCGCCCACTGTCCTGCACACCGACTATTACTTTGTCTTGCACTCTTTGCACTGAAAGAGTAATTGAGCCTCGGGCCGGTGTGAACTTTATGGCGTTATCCAGAAGGTTGAAGATGACTCGCTTCAGATCTTGGCGCACAATTGTCAGCTTTACTTCTAATGTGTCTTGCAAGAGCTTGACGTTGAGACTCTTCTTTTCATAAATCGGGCGCAGTTCATCGAGACATTCCTGGCAGATTTTATGCAGGTCCACTGGCTCAGTATTCCTCTCGATTTTGCCCGCTTCATAGCGTGCCACCCGCAAAAGGTTGTCCACCATTGAAAGCAAGTCTTTCAGGGAACCTTCAGTGGTTTTCAGTATCTTTCTATACGATTCAGGCAGATCGCCGTAAATTCCTTCCTGGGCTTGCTTGCCGGTCATTTCCATGGCGATAAGGGGCGTCCTCATATCGTGGGTGACGGCATAGACCATTTCTTCCAACAAGATGTTTCGGTCAAGCAAATTACTCTGCAAAGTAACTAGTCTTTTGGCAGAGCGCAGACGAGCCTTCATTTCTTCGGCATAAAAGGGTTTGACTATATAGTCGTCTACCCCGGCGTTATAGGCGGCTATGAGATTTTCTCTAAGGCCTCTCGGTGCCAGAAAAATGACATAGGTGACTTTGCCCTTTTGGCTTTCTCTCACCCGCTTGAGCAGTTCAAAGCCGCTAATATCGGGCAAGTTTGGGTCGATAATCAAGACAGGCGGAAAATTATTGGACTGGAAGCGTCGCCAGGCTTCCTCACCGCTATTGCAGACGATGGGCTCAAATTTTAATTCTTTCAATATTAGATCAAGCAGCTTCACCGCTTGATTGTCTTTATCGGCAATCAGTATTTTCATAGTGGTTTTATCATTTAGCCAACATGAACTTTGGGTCTCTTTTCTTTGTTCGGTTCAGCTTGTCTTAGTATCTCTCTTGTTAGAAATGCCGTTTCCCCCTCTCCCAAAAGAATATATTTGAGCACATAAAATAGAGGATTGCCCTCGCTCCATTCGAAATAGACATGAGGCACCTTGCCGGTCAAGTCTCTAATATGAAGCAGTAAGGCGGCTATGGCATTGGCTGCCGAGGGGCTTTCTGCCCGCAAGACCTTATAGCCCTCCACAGTTCTGCCCTTTACCTCAAGATGTTCGTCGATAAATTCAGAAACGTCTTTCACTTGCACTTCAAAAAAAATGAAGTCACCTTCGGGATCTTGAATACTATGAGTTTCTCTTGCTTCGTTCTCTTTCTCTTTATAGCTTTTTGGCCCCGGCCTGTGGGCTAGTATGCGGACAACCCCCAGGTCTTGGCGGCTCGAATCGTTGATAAAGCGCAGGGCTCGACTATTTAGTTTGACGTCGCCTATGCGCAGTTCGGTGGAGCGAAGCGCCCTAGAAACAAAGGATGTGAAAAGGACAGTGGCAATGAAGAGCAGTGAAATAATGAGACCGTCTGGACGATCGTGCATGACTGCAAAACATGAGTAGACGAAAACAAGACTGATGGTTGAGAAGGCTAGACGCTTCCAGAAGCCCTGTTTCCAGACCAAGGTGGTCACGGCCACAGCTGCTGAGGTAATCATGACCAAGAGACCCGTGGCAAAAGCGCCTGCTTGTTTGTCGACGTCGGCTTTAAAGGCGACGGTCACTATTAGCGATACCAGAGTAAAGAAGACTACCAGGGGGCGCCGAGCTTTGGCCCAATCAGGGGCCATGCCGTAGCGCGGCAAATATTGCGGCACTAGACTAAGCAGAGCGGCCATACCCGAAGCGCCGGCAAACCAGAGTATAAGAATAGTAGCGATATCGTATATGGTGCCAAAGCCCTCGCCCAAGTAAAGATGAGCCAAATAGGCCAGGGCTCGACCATCGGCTTTACCGTGGGGTTGAAAGAGTTCAGCTGGAATGAGTAAGGTTGTAGTGAGGCTGCCCAGCATTAGAAAGATAGACATAATTATTGCAACGGTAAAGAGTAACTTGCGCGTGTTGGCAATGCGCCCGGGCAGGCAGGCTTTCTCTTTCTCCTGCTGCTCTTCTTCGCTCTCTTCAATCTCTTCTTTATGAGGGTCTAAACTATCGGCTGCAGTTGCCGCAGAGTCTTCTATCGTCTTAGCTGTTTGCGATGCGCCCTGAGCCGTTGACTTAACTAAGGGCATCACAGCCACGCCGGTTTCAAAGCCTGACATGCCCAAAGCTAGTTGGGGAAAGACTATGGCGGCGGTCTTGAACATGTCCAGATAAGAGCTATGCTCTTGGTGCAGATGGTTAAACCATTCAGTGAAATGCACCGGTGAACTTAGCAATTTGCTCAGGCAAACGCTAATAACTATTGTATTTACCGCCAAATAAAAGACCACAAGAAAGAAAGAGACCTTGATTGCTTCTGAAAAACCCTTGAGGAATATGAGACCGAGACTCAAGATCAAAAGCAAAGTAGTAAGTAGTCTATTTTGAAAGATTGAGGGAGTAAGAGGGTTTTCTACGATGTGAGCGGTGGCGTCGGCGGCGCACATAGTTATAGTAAAAACGAAATCGGTGAAAGCAAAACCGAGTAAAACCAAGACTAGAGTCTTACCTGTCCAGCCTTTCAAAAGGCGTTCAAATATGGCAAAGCTTCCCTGTCCGTGAGGGCTTTCTTTACTGACCAAGAAATAGGTCGGTAGGGCACCGAAAAGGGTAAGGATGATCAAATTGAGTGTGGCTAAAGGGGCAAGATAGCCAGCCGCAGCAAAAGAGATGGAAGGTTGAAAGCCCATAGATGAGAAATAGTCTGTGCCAACCAGGCACATGACTTTCCACCACGAATCTGGTTTGGCATGAAGACCTTTCTGGTTCATGCCTTGGAAGAACCATTTAAAGAAGCGAACCTTTAGTTTCTTAAGCCTATTCATTGCAATACAATAGCAAAAGGTCTCTCACTTAAAGCAGGATGTAGTCAAAATTCAAAGGTTCTTGACAGCGCTCGGCTCGGCTCTTCTGCCTGTTTCGTTCATGGCTCTTTTGCTCTGTTCAATATCGGCTTGCACTAGTTCTAAACCACAGGTAGTGGCAAAGAAGAGACTCAATTACTATTCAGAAATCTATAACCTGTCGGATCTCAAGACCAAAGATTTAATGGGACTTGATGTCGATTTGACCGAGAAAGATCAACCCTATACCGGTGTCGTTAAGGTAATCTTGGCTGGTCAATCGCTCGGCAAAGGCATGTATAGTCCCAACGAAGCCAGCTGGCTTTTGGATGATCTGGCTAATGATGAATATCTTGCCCGGGTGGTGAGAATTTTGCCTTTCTTGCGCAATTTCGCCTGTGCAGCCTATGGCAAGGAGATGGCTTTATTGGGCGGTGGTTCTTATGGTCGAATCGATCGCATAACTGAATCACCCACGGCCAAGACCTATCTCTATAATCTGATTCGTTCTGAGCTTTTGCCCGGGCCTAGTTTGCACCAAGCTCGGAGAGAACATAGGATGATCAATGTTGATGCCAATCGTGTTTTGATTCTTGGTGGTATCACCACCGGCAATGCTGCGGCTCTTGATGTGGAACTGTTTGATGCGAGCAGCGGCACGATCAAAACAGTCGGCAAAATGGCACTCTTTAGACGTGAATTCCTTTTGACGCGGCTGCCTAGCGGCAAGATTCTGGTAAGTGGCGGTATCGGCAACCAGACTAATGAAGCCCCCGGTGACTTGGTAAGCACTGTCGAAGTCTTCGACCCGGTAAAAGAAAAGTACTTTGTGGCCGGGCAGTTGCACGAGGCACGGGTAGGTCATAGCGCTATTGTATTGCCGGCCGGTGCCATCTTCCTTGGCGGGCGAGTGCCTGACGAGGGCGGCCAGCAGATAGACTCCAATACTGTGGAAGCGGTATTGAATCAATAAATAGATAAAGTTGTGTAGATAAAGATGAGGCTTATCTAGCTTATCTAGGTAAGCTTTTGCCTATCTGGGTTTTTCCCTAGCTTTTATCTAGAACCGCCAGTTGCGAGTCTATTGAAGCCAACTGTTTGTCGAGATCTTCTTTCTGGCTTTCTATAGCTTTCACTTTTTCAGGTGGCGCTTTCGACTTGAAGTCGGCATTGCCAATGATTTGATTGACTTTGGCCATTTCTTTTTCAAGTGCCTGGCGTCTCTGGTTGAGTTTATCTTTGGTTTTGCCCACATCAATCAATTTAGCCAGGGGCACATAGATATTCACAGAAGAAACTGCTTCACAGGCTGCCATCTGGGGCGGTCTGCAGTCCATCGAAATATCGAGAGGATTGACCCTGGCCAATCTTTCGATGTATTCACTGCCGGTGGCCAGAGTCTGCATTTCGTCTTCGTCCTGGCAGGTGATCATCACTTCGGCGTCGGCTGATGCCGGCACATTGTAAGTCTGTCTGATATTTCTTATCGAACGTATTACTCTGATGAGAAATTCCATTTTCTCTTCCGATTCATCGTCGATGAAATTTTCATCTGGACGGGGATAGGGAGCGAACATTATCGACTGGAAGTCTTTAGGGAAGAAGCTTGATTTAGGTACTCTAGACCAGAGGTCTTCGGTGATGAAAGGCATGATCGGGTGCAAGGCCCGCAACAAGCCTTCGAACACCGTATGTAATACTGCCTTGGTCTGACCATCGCCGCCATTGGCTTCTTTAGCCAGCTGAATTTTGGCTATTTCTAGATACCAATCGCAGAAGCAATCCCAAGTGAATTCGTGGATTGTGCGCGCCACATTATCGAAGTCGTAGTCGGCAAAATACATGGCCAGCAGGTCGAGTGTGACATTGTAGCGGTGCAAGATCCACCTATCTGCCAAGGTCAATTTTTCTGTATTGATGCCTTTGGGCTCAAAGCCCTCCAGTTGCAAGAGGGTGAAGCGACCGGCATTCCAGAGTTTGTTGGCGAAGCGTTTGTATTCGTCCAGCTTCTCTTCTCTGAAGCGAACATCTTGATCGCCTTTGATGCCCACCGATGTGAACCAAAAGCGGTTGGCATCGGCACCATATTTGGCGATCATATCGAGAGGATCAATAGCATTACCCTTCGACTTAGACATACGTTTGCCGTCAGCAGTCTGTATGACCGGGTGCACCAAGACATGCTTGAACGGTATGGTCTTGAGAAACTTCATCGACATGAAGATCATTCTCGCTACCCAGAGATTGATGATTTCGCGGGCAGTGGAAAGTACCGTGGTTGGATAGAAGAGTTTCAATTCTTTTGTATCTTGAGGCCAGCCTAGAGTGGCAAAGGGCCAGAGCGCCGACGAAAACCAGGTGTCGAGCACGTCTTCATCTTGTTTCAGCTCAGAGTCACCGGCGCCGCATTTGCCGCAGCTGGTCGGGGCTTCTTCAAAAGCATCTATGGTGCCGCATTTGCTGCAGGTCCAGATGGGAATGCGGTGTCCCCACCAGAGTTGTCTGCTGATGCACCAATCTCTTATGTTGCGCATCCAATCTAAATAAGTGGAAGAATAACGTTCCGGGATGAACTGCACTCTGGTTTCTTCCACCACCTGAATGGCCGGCTCGGCAAGCTCTTTCATCTTCAGATACCACTGATCTGAAAGCAGGGGCTCGATCACTGTGTTGCAACGTTCGCAGTGACCTACGCCATTGACATATTCTCTTTCTTCAGCCAGCAGTTCGGCTTCTTTCAAAGCTTCAACTGTTTCTTTGCGGGCGGCAAATCTTTCTTTGCCATGCAAAAACTCTGGGACCAATTCGCTTTGCATTAGTTTGCCGTGCTGGTCTATGACCACCGGTTTTTCAAGATTGTGGCGTTGACCAACTTCAAAGTCATTGGCGTCATGTGCCGGTGTGATTTTGAGACAGCCGGTACCAAAATCGCGCTCGACATAACTATCGGCAATAACCGGTATAGCTCTACCGGTGAGGGGCAGCAAGACTGATTTGCCGATGAATGACTGATAGCGATCGTCTTCTGGATGCACTGCCACCGCTACGTCGGCAAACAAAGTTTCCGGTCTGGTGGTGGCAACGGTGAGAACACCGCTGCCGTCTTGCAGTTTGTACTTGATGCAGAAGAGATGTCCTTTAGTTTCTTCATGCTCTACTTCCAGATCTGAAAGAGAAGTGAGACAGCGTGGGCACCAGTTGGTGACACGATTGCCTCTATAGATGTAGCCCTCTTTGTAGAGGGTGACAAAAGCTTTGTAAATGGCTTTGACATAGCCTGAATCCATTGTGAAGGCGACCCGATCCCAGCCGAAAGAAACGCCCAGGCTTTTGTACTGCGCCATTATTTGGTTGCCGTACTGGTTGCGCCATTCCCAAACCTTTTCAATGAAAGCTTCGCGACCCAGCTGGTGTCTGTTCTTGCCTTCTGCCTTCAGTTTTCTTTCAACCACCATCTGGGTGGAAATGCCGGCATGGTCGGTGCCTGGTTGCCAAAGAACGTTATAGCCCTGCATACGCTTCAGTCTGATCAGCACGTCTTGCAAAGTGCCGTTCAGGGCGTGGCCCATGTGTAAATTCCCTGTAATGTTGGGCGGGGGCAAAGCTATTGAAAAACGCGGCTTGTCAGGATGCACATCCAGATCGAAGAGTTTGTTTTCATGCCAATATTCGGTCCAGCGCTTCTCTACCTCAACCGGCAAATAGGCTGAGCTATTTTTATTAAAATCATCTTTACTGTTCACTTTACTGTCCAAACTGTTAGTCATTAACTTTCCTTCGATCTTCTTGGCCGGACCGCAGCCAGAGCCTCAGCATCAAGCTGTCCTTTCTCTTGGAAGCCCGATTATATCAGTGGCGAGCCCAGACTTTGGCGCTTTCCACCTTTGGCACAATTAGTTTGCAACCGTTTGCAATAAAAGAAACGTCCCCTATATGGATGTTAGAATCATTCGTCTTGAGTCGAGAATCTTCTTGACTACATTTTGTCGTTGTCGCGCGCAAAGCATACTGGAGCAATTTGGGAAGTTATGATTTCAAGTAACGATTTTCGTACCGGCGTCACCATCGAATACAACAACGGTATATGGCAAGTTGTTGAATTTATGCATGTCAAACCGGGTAAAGGTGCGGCATTTGTTAGAACCAAGCTGAAAAACGTAGAGACCGGCAACGTCCTTGAACAGACTTTCAGAGCTGGTGAAAAGCTTCCCACTGCCAACGTTGAGAAATCGGAATTTCAATATCTTTATAGAAGTGGTGAAAATTACACCATGATGGACCAGGTCAACTTCGAACAGATGGACATGACTGCTCAGCAGATTGGCTCCACGGTAGAGTTCATGAAAGAGGGTCTGGAAGGTATTACTGTTCTTCGTTACAACGACCGGGTCATCGGTGTGGAATTGCCCAACACCGTGGAACTGGAAGTGACTGAAACTGCTCCCGATGAAAGAGGCGACACCAGCTCAGGCGGCGGCAAACCTGCCACTCTTGAATCTGGTGCCACCATCACTGTGCCTTTTCACGTCAAAGTGGGCGACAAAATCAAGGTCGATACCAGAAGCCGTAAATATTTGACCAGAGTCTAATTGAGACTTTACGGTTCAGCTTTCGAGTCAATTCAGGGAAAAGTCGTGAAAATAGATTTGCAACAAATAAAGGAGCTCCTCGGTATTGTTAGCTCCACTGATGTGACCGAGCTTACAATCGAGTTCGGTGACCAGCGCATAACAGTTAAGAAAGAAAAGCAATTGGCTGGCACTATCGAATTTCCTCTGCCGAGAGACATGAGACCGATGCCTCCTCTGCACCACAATGGTGGCATCGACGGCACTCCTCCGCCTGTGGCTCCGGCAGTGGCTGCACCGCCTGCTCCTGCCAAGGTTGAGAAACCGGAACCGGTGGCTGAAGAGGCTAGCTCTGCCAACACAGTGGCGATTACTTCGCCAATGGTAGGCACTTTCTATCAGTCGCCCTCGCCCACCGCCGCTGCTTTCGTAAAGGTAGGCGACCGCGTCTCGGTGGGACAAACAGTCTGCATTATCGAAGCCATGAAACTGATGAACGATCTTCCCTCTGAAGTGAGCGGCAAGATTGTCAAAATCTGTGCCGAGAACGGTACCACTGTTGAATACGGTCAAACTCTCTTCTTAGTGGATCCGAAAGGCTAATCTAAACAATGATTGAAAAGGTACTGATTGCCAACCGCGGCGAGATTGCCCTGAGAGTAATTCGGGCTTGTCGTGAGCTGGGCATTAGAACTGTGGCGGTTTATTCTCAAGCCGACTCTGAGTCTTTGCACGTTAAGCTCGCCGATGAAGCTTATTGCATCGGTCCGCCCCAGAGTGTGCGCAGTTATCTGCATATACCAGCCATTATCTCTACTGCCGTGGTTACCGGTGCCGATGCCATCCATCCGGGTTATGGTTTCCTTTCTGAGAAAGCCAATTTCGCCGAGATTTGCGGCGTGCATCACATCAAGTTTATTGGTCCCAGTGCCCATGCCATAAATTCGATGGGCGACAAGTCGACAGCCCGTGAAAGTATGCGTAAAGCCGGTGTGCCGGTTGTTCCAGGCAGCCACGGCTTGATAAACGATGATGCCGAGGCCGAGAAATTGGCCAAAGAAATTGGTTTCCCGGTGATCATCAAGGCAACCGCTGGTGGTGGCGGCCGCGGTATGCGTATCGCCTCTGATGCCGGGCAATTGCAAAATGCACTCAATTCGGCTCGCAGTGAGGCTTCGGCTGCTTTCGGCGACGGCGGCGTTTATATTGAAAAGTATCTGCGCCCAATAAGACACGTCGAAATTCAGATCATGGCCGACAGCTATGGTAATTGTATTCACCTGGGTGAGCGCGATTGCTCGGTACAAAGACGCCACCAAAAGCTTATCGAAGAATCCCCCAGCCCGGCCCTTACCCCTGAATTGCGTGCCCGCATGGGCGCTGCCGCAGTGGCTGCCGCTCAGGAAATTGGCTATGAAGGTGCTGGTACGGTGGAGTTTATTCTTGCCGGACAAGATTTCTATTTCATGGAGATGAATACACGTATTCAGGTGGAGCACCCGGTCACCGAAATGATTACCGGCTGCGATTTGATTAAGGAGCAGATTCGTATTGCTTCCGGTGAGAAACTTTCTCTTAGACAAGAAGACGTCAAGTTCTCGGGGCATGCTATCGAATGCCGTATCAATGCCGAAGATCCGGCTCGTAACTTCCTGCCTTCTCCTGGTCGGGTGGATGCCTATATCGCGCCCGGCGGACCCGGTGTGCGGGTAGACAGCCATTGTTATCCTGGTTATGTCATACCGCCATATTACGATTCATTGGTAAGCAAGTTGATTGCCTGGGGACGAAATCGTCAAGAGGCGATTGAGCGCATGCAAAGAGCTCTCGATGAATATGCCGTGACCGGAATCAAGACGACTATACCCTTCCATCAAGAAGTGCTCGCTCATCCTGTTTTCGCTGCCGGTGATGTAACTACCGACTTCATTGAAAAACATATGACGCTGCAGGAAGCAAAATAGAGGTTACAATAGTGCCAACGGCTCCGTAGCTCAACGGTGGAGCGTGCGACTCATAATCGCCTGGTTACTGGTTCGAATCCAGTCGGAGCCAAGTTTTTTTGAAACTAAGGTTTGAGCAGAGTCTCTTTGACCGATCGTTTCATCTGTCTAAAAGTAGTCGAGATGTATTCGGTTAGCTCTTCCGAACGTTGTCTGGCGTTCACCAATTGCAATTGGCTGGCATCAAGATACTTCTGGTCCGGCTTACCTTTAGACTTGGCATAAGTCTTTTCCACCTGCACTATTTGACTGAGTGCTCTTTCAAGGTTGTGGGTGATTTCTTTCTGCATACGTTCCGACTCTAAAAGAAAATAGCCGGCCGAACCTTTGCCATGAGAAAGATTGAGAAGCATTGTTTGAGCCCTGTCGAATTTCTCTGAGCCTAAAAAGGTCTCTTGTGATTGAGCCACCGAAAATGTAGTACCAAGGGCAAAAGAAAATACTGCTGTGCCCATCAACAGCTTGATCAACTGCCTGCTTTCGATTGTTATTTTAGCCATTACCCACCTCCTGTCTTAATTATAGAAAGGAGAGTAGTATATAAGTCATGTCTAAAACCAGATTAAGAGCGCTTTATGGCGCCGGTTACTTTCTATTTGTCGTAAGTGTCCTGGCACTTAATATGGCTCCCGCCTTAGGCGCCGAACCAGACAGTAAGACTCCGCCCAATGCAGATGTTTCCGGCTTCGAGTTAACCGTGCCAGTGTCGGACGCCAATGTTTCTTACAGCGATCTTAATCTTGATACTGTCTCCAGTCGCGATATTTTCGAGTCTGCTTCTCAAGACATCAATGCCGGTCGTCTCGATGCGGCTGAGATTAAGTTGAAGGAAGTGCTGCGCCGAGAACCGGGAAATCTTTCTGCTTCCAACAATCTTGCCTGTGTGCATCGTCTAAAGGGCAATCAGGTGGAAGCTTTAAGAGAGCTTGAGAGGCGTTCGGGCGCTAATGACGTTTCTTTATGCAACATGGCCGCTTGCCAGATTGCTTTGGGCAAGTATGACGAGGCTCTCAGCAATCTGTACCGGGCCATACGCCTTTCACCCAGTGTTGATGCTTATCGCAAACTAGGTCATGTGCTTTCACTAAAAGGTGACGATGAAGGGGCTGTGGCCGCTTATCAGCAAGCGATCGAGATCTATAAAAGTTCGCTCTCACTGCCTGCTGCGGCAGATGGGGGCAAAGCCCAGCCCGAAGCCAAAGCAAGTACCCTGCTGGGTGATTTGCATTTCGATTTGGGTGATTGTTTGAGGCGGGTGAAGAGATTTGATCAGGCTCTGCTTGAATATAAAACGGCAGATAAGCTTTGCATCGGCGCCGGCCTCAAGTTCGGCCAAGATCTAAAGCTGCGTCAGGCAAAATGTCTGGATGGTCTAGGGCGCTATGAAGAGGCGAGAGCCATACTGAACGAACTCTTAGAGAAGAATCCGGACGACACCGACTCGCTGAATTGCCTTGGGGTGGTGCTCTGGCAGGAGAAACAGGTGCCTGAGGCAATATATGTGCTGGAGCGGGCACTCAAGATAGATCCGGCTTATCCTCAGGCGCGCAATAATTTGGGCATTGCTCTATATGAACTGAAGCGTTACGACGAGGCGGTCAATGTTTGGAAACAAGCCTTGAGTCTAAAGGCTGATTATCCGGAAGCGCACTACAATATTGGAGTGGCGCTCTATCAGTCGGGACTGATTGAGCAAGCTGTAGAAGCTTATCTAGAGTGTTTGCGTTATGCACCTCGCGACGCCAGTGCCCATAACAATTTAGGTTTGGCTTATATGAAACTCGGCAAGAAAGAGCAAGCCGTAGCAGAGTGGAAGAAAGCCATCGAATGCAACTCTGAATGCGCTGAAGCTTATACGAATTTAGGCAAAATTCTCAAGGAAAGCGCTAAAACACAGGTAAGATAGTCTTTCAAGAGACGGTGAAATATGGAAAAAGCCTTCGACAACTTTAGCTTTAGTGAAGTGGTGGCCCAGGTGCAAAGTGCTGCCATCAGCATCATTTGCCATATTATTTTCGACCTGGCCATACATGGTCTAGCCATTGCCACAGTTTTGCTTATTGCCGGGCTTGTCATGGGGTCTATGCGCCATAGACTCTCAAAACCCTTTCTAGTTGTTGCTCGCAAACTAGGCACTGTCTGCGGTATAGCTTCTTTGCCCGGTCTTATCACCCTTTGTGTCAGCCATACTTTGCCTCCAGTCGGCGTTTATAACATCAATTCACTTGGCTTCCTTTCTCTTTGGAGCCTTATCAGTGCCCATATGATTGGTGAAGAGACCAATTATCAGTTCACTGTTAAAGTCAAAAATGAGAGCAATTTGGAAGAGTCTCCCGAATAGAGCTAGACTAAAATCAGACAGTTTTCAGTAGACTCTTCTAGATTTAGACAACCGTCAATTGCGTCAGTGCCGTAGCCGTTCTAACTATTTGAGGAAGGCTCTTATGTTCAAAAATAGAAATAGGAAGTGGATACCGGTTTCTTTGAAAGAGACTGTCTTTAGAAGCTTTTTGGTCTTTGGTTTAGCTACTTTTGTATTGTCTGCTTTGCCGGTTCAAGCTCAATCTACATTAGGCAGCCCCTACAGCGGTTGGGCTCCGACCCAGCAGGTTCCCGGTGCTACTTTTATGCCGGGTACTTATCCTGGTTATTATCCCGGAGCTTATCCGGGCTCATATCCCGGAGTTTATCCGGGTGTTTATCCTGGTATGGGCACCGGCTTGCTGCCCAGTGCCATACCAGGCACTAATACCGGCATGTACGGCACCATCAATCCCATGTTTGCGGGCAATATCGGCGCGCCTGTCCCAATGGGCGGGGCTAATTTCTCCTTCCGCCTGGGCAATGTCAATTGCAATATGTGGCGGGCTCCCAGCGGCTATTACTATCCCTACTATCCCGGCTTTAGCGGCTTTGGACAGGGCTTGGTCAATACAATTTATGTCGCCCCCAATTCGCAAGAGCAGCCTGTTGCTAAGCAGCCGCCTGTCTCGGTGCAGTTCAGTGATACCTTCAAGTTTTTAGAAGATGCCAAAAAAGACAGCAAAATCAGCGATGCCGATTATACGCATTTGAAGAGAAGAGCCACCGACATTCAAAATAAAGAGCGCAGCTATCGCATTGCCCAAGGTGGAACTCTAGATAGCGACTATGAAAACGAGATTCGACGCGACCTAGACAATCTTTCCAACGAGATTGCTCAGCGGGTTAAACAATAGAAAAGCGGTCTGAAAAGTGCTCAATAATGATGCGGCGTAAGTCTTCCTGTACAGCAGATAGTGCCTTTGTTGCGTCAATAATCGAAAATCTGTGCGGTTCTTCCTCTGCCAGCTTGAGATAGCCCTGTCTAACTTTATGGTGAAACTCAATCGCTTCTCTTTCTAAGCGGTCGTGTCCGCCCGGGTGCAATCTGCCCAGACCTTTTTCACTTTCCAGGTCGAAAAGAATCGTCAATTCAGGAAGCAGACCGCCTGTGGACATCTGGTTGAGAGTCTTGATTGTCTCCATATCGATACCCCGGCCATAACCCTGATAGGCCACTGTGGAATCGATAAAGCGATCGCAAATGACTAACTTGCCTTCCATAAGGGCCGGCATGATCAATTCGTCGACATGCTGGGCTCGGTCTGCTTGGTAGAGCAATAGTTCGGCCATGGGTGAGACTGTGCCGCCCGGGGTGAGTAGTATTCGGCGTATTTGCTTGCCTAAGGGAGTGCCGCCGGGATCTCTGGTAATGACATGGGCAATCCCCAGAGCATCAAGCTTTTGAGAAAGCAGCTTGACCTGGGTGGTTTTTCCGGCGCCCTCAGGGCCTTCCAGCGTAATGAAGGTGCCGGGATAGTTTCTCTTTGGTTTGGTTGGGGTTGCCATTATCTGAAGCTGTTAATTTTTTGGGGAATCTAAATAATTGTTGCATAAATGCTATGATTGCCGCACTCTTGGGAAATTTCTAAGCACGGTCCAAATGCCTCTAACGGGGCGGCTCTGGGCTTAAACATGCGCCTGAACGGTGGGTGAGAATTTCCAAATCAAGGTGAGATATTAGCAAGTACTAGTGAGGTAGGTCATGGCTCAGACCCTTACGGCGCCCAAAGTCAAGGTTGATCGCAAATGGCAGTTGTTTATCGACGGCAAGTTCCAGGACGGTGAAAGCGAGCGCTCCCTTGTCAATCCAGCTAACGGAAAAGTTTTGACTAAGGTGGCGGAGGCTTCTCCCAGTCAGGTTGAGGAGGCAATCAAAGCCGCTCGGCGTGCCTTTGACAAAGGTCCCTGGCCGCGTCTCACTGCCTTTGAAAGAGCGCAGACACTCTTCAAGATAGCCGAGCTTATCGATGCCAATGCCGATGAACTGGCTGAACTAGAAACTTTGAACGGCGGCAAGCCCCTGCGTGAAACTCGCTATGATATCGCCGATAGTGCTAATTGCTTCCGCTATTATGCTGGACTTATCACCAAGCCCACCGGCACCACTGTTGATGTCCCGGCTCCTTCAGTAACCAGCATCGTGCGTGAGCCTATTGGTGTCTGCGGCCAGATTATTCCCTGGAACTATCCGCTTTTGATGGCTGCATGGAAGCTTGCCCCCTGTCTTGCCGCCGGCAACACCAGCGTGCTCAAGCCATCTGAATTTACACCTTTGACCGTTGTGCGTCTGGCTGAGCTTTTGCAGCAAGCCGGTCTGCCCGAAGGTGTCGTCAATATTGTTTTGGGCGATGGTCCCAAAGTAGGTCAACCGATAGCCGAATCTAAACTGGTCGACAAAATTGCCTTCACCGGTAGTGTCAAGACCGGTAAATTGATTGCCGCAGCCGCTCTGGGTAATCTCAAGAAAGTCACCTTGGAGCTTGGCGGCAAGTCTCCCATGATCGTTTTCTCGGATTTTGATCTTGATGTGGCGGTCGATTATGCCCTCTTTGCCATCTATTGCAATTCGGGTCAGGTCTGCTCTGCCGGTTCGCGCATGATTGTGGAAGATTCCATCTATGAAAGCTTTGTCAAGAAAATGGCGGAGAGAGCGCAAAAAATTAGAGTCGGTCCTGGTCTGGAAGATGAAACCGAGATGGGTCCTTTGGTTTCTGAAAGCCAAATGAAACGGGTTCTCGAATATATCGAAGTGGGCAAGAAAGAAGGTGCCAAATTGGTCACCGGCGGCGAAAGGCTGAAAGGCGATAAGTTTGGCGAAGGCTTCTATGTCAGCCCGACTATTTTCAAAGACGTAAAGTCAGAAATGCGCATTGTGCAAGAAGAAATATTCGGACCGGTGGTGGTGGTGCAGAAGTTCAAGAGCGAAGAAGAAGCTGTTGAACTGGCAAATGATTCAGACTATGGTCTGGCTGGTGCCGTATTCACCAAAGACATCACCCGCGCTCATAAGGTGGTTAAGCAGTTGAGAGCCGGCATCACCTGGGTGAACGCCTATCACAATACCTATACCGAATGCCCCTGGGGCGGCTACAAGCAAAGCGGTTGGGGGCGCGAACTGGGCACTTTCGGACTAGAGGCCTATACCGAGGTGAAACAGATCAATATCAATCTCGACCCCATCGCCGTCGGTTGGTTCGAAAATCAGGAATAACCTGCATGAAAATGCAGAGCCAACTGATTAGTGTCAGTTAAGAAAATGAAAGGGAGTTGCCTACGGGCGGCTCCCTTTTTATAAATTTCAGCTAAGGTTGCATCCCTTCAAGAAACATCTTGGCATGCTCTTTCGTCGTGCTAAAATTGACGGGTTCGCATCTATCGAGCTTTGATTTGTTTATCAGCGGCAAGACAAATTTGAAACAGGCAAAAGCAGGTCGGAGGACTGGTCTGCTTTTGATACTACTTGCGGTGCACAGCTCGCTCGCTTTGGCTTTGCCTGCCCAGGCAGAAGGGCAGTATCTGGTCGATGAAGTAAGGATTGAAGGCAATCGTCTCATTCCCACTGAAGACATCACCAGTGTGGTGAAGACACGCAAGGGCGATAAATTCGACCGCGATCAGGTCATGGAAGATCTGAAAGCGATAAACGGTCTCGGTCATTTTGATGATCAATCTTTGCAGGTCAATCCAGAGTTGACCGGCTCTGGCATTTTGCTCAAAATTCGCGTGCAGGAAAATGCACCGATTACTCAGTTTTCAATCAAGGGCAACCAGGCGATATCCACTGAGGAGATAAGCAAACTCTTCAACGATCAGCTTGGTAAACCGCAAAATATCAATGCTCTTTCAGCCGCTATCGAAAAAGTGGAGCAGGCTTATCATGAGAAAGGTTTTGTTCTAGCCAAAGTGACCGGTGTCAAAGATGATCCCGATGGCTCAGTGGAACTGGAGATCTCTGAGGGTTCGCTTGATAGTATCGAAATCGGCGGCAATAAAAAGACTAAAGACTTTATCATCAAGAATGCCATCAAGCTCAAACCAGGCGAAGTCTATAACGAAAAACAGTTAACCGCTGATCTACGTAAACTCTACGGCAACGGTTATTTCCAAGATATACGCCGCTCAGTTGTGCCCTCGGCGACTAATCCAGACAAATATACCCTCAAGATCGAAGTGGACGAAAAGCGCACCGCCTCAGTCGGTGTCGGCGGTGGTGTCGACTCTGTGGCTGGTCCTTTCGGTTCGATGAGCTTTTCTGATGGCAACTTTAGAGGGCGTGGTCAGGTTATCAGTTTGAGTTCGCAGATTGGCTCAGGCACGCTGAACAGCATGAGCAACTCGATTAATAACGCCGGTACAACATTTATGCCGACCGGACGCACCTATAACCTAGAAGCTTCCTTTATTGAACCTAACTTGAAGGGAACCAATACATCTATGGCTGTGACTGGCTTTGGTCGCAACATGGGTTCAATGTTTATCGACCAGGCCATGCAGCGTACATTGGGTGCCAGCGTGGTTTTCAGCAAGCCGCTCAAAGGCGCTTGGTCGGCTAATCTAGGCTTGATTGGCGAACAGACTACTTTGCGCAATATGGCTAATATTGCCGAAAACCAAAGTATTCTCACCAGTATGACCAGTCGTGCTCTTGAAACAGGTTTGGCTGCCAACTCGCTGCAGGCTGGACAGTTGGCTGAGCAATATCGCAATAACCAACTGAAGGGTGGCGCCTATCTTACGGTTAATCCTTCCATCACAAGAGATACTAGAGACAGCGCCATCGATGCCAGCAAAGGCAGTTTCATCAAGCTTTCGGCTAGTCCTTCCGCCGGCTTCTCGGGTGGTTTTCTCAAGGCTGGTGCCAGTGCTTCCACTTACAAATCGCTCGGCAAGGGTGTCACTCTTGCACTGAATGCTCAAGGCGGTACATCTGTCGGCGGCTTGCCCCAATTTGCCCAGTACCGCTTGGGTGGATGGAATGGTGTGCGTGGCTACCGAGCTTTCTCTGACTTGGGTACAGGCGCCGGCATGCTCATGGCCACCGCTGAAGTTCGCTCAAAGATACCGCTGCCTGAAACAAATGCTGTCTTTAGAGCTGTTAAGAAGAACGTCAAAGCTGTTGCCTTTGCCGATTTTGGACAGGTTATGGGTAACGGCATCACCAATAGTTTGCTATCACGCAATAGTATGGGGGCTTCAGTTGGACTGGGCTTGCGGGTGAATATGCCCATGGTTGGTCTGGTGCGTATCGATTACGGTCTACCAATTATCTCTTCTGTCCTCGGTCGTAATGTTCCAAGGCTGACCATAGGCTTTGGTGAGAAGTTTTAAATAGCTTGTCTGGATTTCAGGCAGCGAGCTTTGCAAATGGTGTAAACTGCCCCAAGACGCAGTTGTGTGTTTTGATTAGTTCTTTGGAGAGAAGAATGCAATACGTTCAGAAAAGTTTTGCTTCCGCCTTGGCTCTCGCCTTCTTGGCAATGCCTGCCATGGCTCAAAATGCTTCTAAATCGGCTATAGGCGTAGTCGATCGTGAAAAGGTCATCACTAGCTTTGGAAAAGCTCAGAAAGCTGCTGATGAACTCAAGAGAGTTGAAGATTCTGTCAGAAAGCTCTTGGAAGAATCGAATAAACAATACGAAGAAGCCAAGCTAGCCAAAAAGCCCCAGGCTGAACTGGAAGGTTTGCAGAAGAAACTGCAGAGCAGAATCGACGAAGAGTACAAGAAGGCTCAGACCCGTGCTCAGTCGCTCGAAACTTCACTTGAGACCGACATCGATTCGGCTATCAAGGCTGAAGCTGAAAGCCGTAAGCTCGAAACAGTGTTCATGAAAGGTGCTGTTCTGCTTGGCGGAACCGACATCACCGAAGGTGTAGTCAAGCGTCTGGCTCAGGTCAGCACCGCTCCGGCTGCTACCCCCGCAAGCAAATAACCAGTAACTGGTTTAAATCAACGAAAGGGCTTGCGTTCGCGTGAGTCCTTTTTCTTAAATCTGAAATTCAGGAGGTCTTATGCGACTGCCCCAGGAAATGCCCATAGCCATGATCGCTCAGCTTATCGGCGGACGTGTTCATGGTGATGGAAGTGTCAAAGTTTCGACTGTTTCTCCTTCACCTCTGCATGCCGGTGAAGATGATCTCGCCTTTGTCTATGACGAGAAATTGATCAAAGACCTGGGCAGTTGCAAGGCCAAAGCCATAATTGCACCAACTGGTGCTGAAAAAATGCACCCCGATCGCAATATGGTTTTAGTCGACAGACCTAACCTTGCTATTCAAAGAGTGCTCACCGCTCTGCAGCCAAAGCGCTATACACCGCCGGTCGGTATTCATCCCACTGCCGTAATCGATGAGAGCGCCGAGGTTTCTGAAAGCGCCGCCATTGGTCCTTATGTAGTGATCGGACCCAAGTCTAAAGTTGGCGCTCGCACAATCGTCATGTCGCACACTGTTATCGGCGGAGAGGTGACCATCGGCGAAGACTGTCTCATTCATCCGGCTTGTTTGATTGCCGATTATTGCAAAATTGGTAATCGAGTCATTTTGCAGCAAGGTGCCGGCATCGGCGCCGACGGCTTTGGTTATGTCACAGCCAATGAGTCCAACCTTGAGAAAAGCAAGCGCGGAGAAAAGAATCTATCTAGCGAGCCGAACCCACTCTTGAAGATTCCCCAGATTGGCAATGTGGTGCTCGACGATGATGTCGAGATCGGTTCTTATGCCACCATTGATAGAGCTACTATGGGCTCCACCGTAGTTGGTGCCGGAACCAAGATCGATAATTTGGTCATGGTGGCACACAATAATAGAATCGGCCGGGAAGTAATGATTATCGGTAATGCCGCCATCGGTGGTTCTTGCAATATCGGTGATCGCTCGGTGGTGGCGGGCAGCTCAAGCCTTTCTGATCATGTCACCATGTCATCTGATGCCGTTTTGGTCGGGGGCTCCGGCGCCATGCGCGATATCGCATCTGGTGAGATACACGCCGGTGTGCCGGCTGTGAACGCCCGTGATTTCTTTGGTCAGGTGGCGGCAGTAAAGCGCATGCCTAGAGTTCTTGATGATGTGAAAGATCTGAAAAAGCGTTTGGCTTTGCTTGAGCAGCAGATTTTAGAGAAGCAAGTGGCCACCAAATAAGATAAAAAAGAAACGGAGAAATGTCATGGCAGTTGCCGAAGATTTGAGAAAAAAGCTTGACCTGGGAGATAGACTGGCTAGTTTTGAGGGACCTGGTCTGACCTCTAAGCAGGAAGTTTTAGTCGAGATTTTCGGCGCTGCTAAAGGCACCGGTATAGTTTTTCTCTTGCCCGATGGCCAGGGTGATGTGGTAAAGGTGCCGGCTCGGGCTGACATGGTCGTCAATACTTTGCGCAACGTGGTACTGGGTGTCGACCGCATCAGACTTTGCATCGTCGAGCATTTTCTATGCGCGGCTGTGCTTTGGGGGCTAGATGATGCTTATGTCTACGTAGATGGTCCCGAGATGCCTTTGGGAGATGGAAGCTCTGAGTTTTGGATTCGTCTCTTTGAAGCCAGTGGTATCGCCAGAGGTGCAGTGTCGGCTGATCTGGAGTTAAAGGAGACGATTACTGTAGAGAGAGGCGATAGAAGTCTTATTGCCATACCGGCTGAGAAGTTCTCGGTCACTTACCTGATGGATTGGAAGCATCCTCTCATTGGTCAGAAATGGCAGAGTTGGGACAGCAGTCGAGACATCAAAGACATTTATGAGAACCGCACTTTCGGCATGTTGCAAGAGCATAAGATGTTGGGTCTCGATAAAGATGTGGTCAGTTTGACCGATGACGGCTTTACGATGCCGCTCAAGCACCCTGATGAACCAGTGCGTCATAAACTGCTCGATCTAATTGGCGATCTGGCCCTGGTGGGTGTAAACCCACTGCGTATCAAAGCCCGCTTTATTAGCATCAAAGGCGGTCATGAGATGGACGTCGATATCGCCGGCAAGCTTAGGAAATCTCTCTCTATTTAGAATTGAGTCTTTTCTTTATTTGCTTCTCCAGCAAGAGTGCTTCTTTAGAAGACGGTTCCAGCTTGATTGCTTGGTCTATGGCTTGCAGACCTTCATTAAGCTTGTCTTGACAGACAAGTATCTCAGCTTTAGTGCGCAAAATTTTAGGCTTAAGATAAGAACCGCATTTTTTCAGCTCTTCATTCAAGTCTTCCATAGCCTTATCGTTCTGATTGAGGCGGTGGAAAAATAGGGCTCTTTGCAAATAGCCCGGATAACCTTTGTTCGCTTTGATGGCTGCATCGAAGTCGCTAAGCGCTCTTTCGTTATCATTGAGCAGTTCATAGATCATGCCTCTGCGCGCAAAGTAAGAAGCGGCTTCATAAGTGCATGGGTTGAGCTTGATTGCCTGATCGAGATCGCTAAGTGCCTCTTGTAATTTATTGTCAGCTTTCAGTGCTGTTGCTCGGGCGGCATAGGCGCGACTGAGAGTCAATTTATTGTCAGCTGGACAAAGTTCAATAACTTTGTCATAGTCTTTAATCGACTCGCGCAACTTTCCGCTTTCGGCGAGCAAATCAGCCCGTCTTTCGTAAAGTTTGTAGTCAGGTTGTCTTTCAATCAATTTTGAAAGTGAGTTTAGTTTATCGAATTCTTCGCGTTTGCCGACGCCTTTTTTCGAGACATAGACCCTGCTTAAAAGCGGCACCCGCTCTCGATTGAGCCAGTCGTTAAGTTCGGCTTGGAAGAGTTGAGGGCAGTCAGCGATGGCGTCGTACTGCTTTGAGATCAGATAAAGTGAAGGCCATTCTTCGCCGTCGGTAAGAGCAATCAGCCCCTTTTTGCCGGCTATATCGCAAAGCAATAAACATTTTGCCGGGGCAAAATTATTCATCGATGCCGAAACAATCACATAACGGTTTTCAATTATCTTGATTGAATCGGGTGGTCCACCCATTCGGTCGAAGGCGCTATCTACCAAGCTAGAGCCTGATTCCACCAGATTATTGTGTTCCGGCGCAATTGCCTTTAATAGAGAGACAAAACTTTTGTCGCGTATTAGTTCGTTTGTCGAGCGTCCGCCATACTTAGTGAGAAAGTTCCAGTCGGACAGAGTTTTCTTGTGGTGAGAGCGCTCGCTGTTTGCTTGTTTTTTTGCGGCAATTGAAGGCGGCAGGTTATTAACTTGCCAAAGGGCAAGCGCAATCAACAAAATAGCGGTCTTATTTGCTTTAATCATCTTATGGATTGTACTCAAATCGGCGTTTTTGTAAATATGAGCTAATCGCTTGTCAAGGCTCGTAGAATATACCTTCACTTGTGGGTCAATATTGCTCCGGGGTATTTTCAATGGTTTTTCAGTCTGCTTTACCGTCTTGCAGAAAGATGGTTTTGCTGTCACTTTTGACAACTTTAGTTTTGGCCTTGCCGGCAGAAGCTCAGAACTCAACCAGCTCTGCGCTTGGGAGCACCGTAAACAATGCCTCTGGCAACTCTTCTGGGCTTGATGCTCTGCTTGACCGGGCAGCCGGCTCGGTGTTCAGTAAGCTGAAAGGCAAAGTCCCTGACAATCTGCAAGAGAAAATCAAGAAAGAAATCGATAGGCAGGTGTCTAAACAAGGCGGCAATCTCAATATCGGCAACACACAAGCCTTGCTTGATAAGGTTAATGCTAGGCTGCCTGAGTCAATCAAGGACCGTCTGCCGGCGCAGGTTCTAACTCGTTTGAACGGCGTCAAGATGAAACGCCTGGAGAACTTTAGCTATGAGCCCGGCAAGTTGGATCTTGCTCATCAAATGAGTCTCTACACTCCTGAGAGCGGCAGCAATTTCCCCCTCATTATTTATGTGCACGGCGGTGGTTGGACCAATCGACCGGCTGCTAGACCAACTTGGTTGGGGGCTGCCGTAAAGAGAGGCTTTGCTGTTGCCACGGTCAATTACCGCCTAGCCCAAGAGCCGGGCGGAATTTTTCCCGCCCAGATGGAAGACCTGAACACTGCTTTGCGTTATATCAAGGCCAATGCTTCTAAGTTTAGTATCGACGGCGGTCGTATCGGGCTTTGGGGCACGTCGGCCGGCGGTCATCTGGTAGCTTTGATGGGTGCCTCGGCTAAAGTGGGTTCGCTGGATATAGGAAGTGGTGATAAAACTTACAGCCGAGACGTCAAGGCTGTTTGTGATTTTTGCGGTCCCACAGATCTTTACGCTTTAGCCACCGAGACGATTCCTGGTCAAGCTTGGGATACCAGCTCGCCGATGGCGTCTTTGAGTCTTTTATTGGGCGGTCAAGCTGCCAACAAAAAGAGCTTGGCTGATCAAGCCAGCCCCATGTCTTATGTTTCTGGTCTTTGTCCCAATATCTTGATTGTGCACGGACGTAAAGACAACATTGTGCCTTTTAGTCAAAGCGAAAAATTTGCTGCGGCTTTAGCGCAAAGACAAGCGCCGGTGCAATTCGTGCCACTCGATAGTGCTGGCCATGATATTGAAAAAGGCGCCAATATCGATCTAGCCCTCAATTTCTTCGACCGCACCCTAAAGAACTAAGCGAAGCGAAACTAAGCGAAACTAAACTGTTTCGCATTGTCAATTGGACCGATAAATATCCAAATAGGAGCAGTTAAATGAGATTCAGCACCAGTGCCTTTCTAGCCCTCAGTCTTGTACCTCTTGTGCAGATGTCGGCGCTTGCCATTGATGCCAAAGAAAAGGGCAAAGACAAGGCTAATGATGGTGAGAGTGTGGCAATCACTGTCTATAACCAGAATTTCGGATTAGTCAAAGATATAAGAAAAGTCGAGCTGAAAGAGGGCATTAATAACCTCCGATTTGATGATGTCGCTGCCGCCATTGATCCTACTTCTGTCAGTTTTCTTTCTTTGACAGCACCAAATTCGGTGGTGGTCAGAGAGCAAAACTATCAATACGATCTTATGGATGTCTCGACTATTCTCTCTAAGTCGGTAGGCAAAGAAATAAAGATCAGACAATATTCCGGCGGCGGCATGCACGAAGTCAGCGGCACTTTGCTGAATTCGCCCTTGGTCACAGTATCGGACAGCAATGGCAATATTTCGCAGAGATCGCAAGCTATTGTTTTGAAGACACCATCTGGCATTGTACTTGGTGCAAACGGCGAAGTTGAGTTGGCTGAGTTGCCTAGTGGTCTTGTGGCCAAGCCGTCTTTGCTATGGAAATTGCAGGCTGATAAAGGTGGAGAGCATCGTGCTGAAATTAGCTATCAGACCCAAGGTATGAATTGGAAATGCGACTATGTGGCCGTGGCCAATAATGATGATACGGCTTGCGATTTGACTAGTTGGGTTACTCTCGACAATAAATCGGGCGCAAGCTTTAAGCAGGCTTCACTCAAACTTATGGCGGGAGACGTGCATAGGGTGACTCAAAATGCCATGCCTAGAGGCTTCGCCTTAATGAAGTCAGCAATGGCAGGTGCAGCGGCGCCGCAATTTAGCGAGCAGAGTTTTGCTGAATATCATCTCTATAGTTTGGCTGGTCGGACCGATCTAAACAATAACGAGACCAAGCAACTGACACTCTTTAATGCAGCCTCGGTGCCGGTGAAGAAACTTTTTGTTTTTGAATCTGGTTCGGTCAATCATTATCGGCAGGCGAATGGTCAAGGGCAAAAAGTCAATGTCAAATTGGAGATAGCCAATACCCAGGGCAATAATCTTGGTATGCCAATGCCGAAGGGCAAGGTGAGGGTCTATAAGAAAGATCAAGATGGCGCCATGCAGTTTGTGGGCGAGGACCTTATCGACCATACCCCTAAAGATGAGAAAGTGCGTCTTTATATAGGTGATGCTTTCGACATTGTCGGCGAGCGCAAACAGACCAACTATCAACAAATTTCGCAGCGCCTGCTCAAACAAAGCTTTGAGATATCACTGCGCAACCATAAAGAGAAAGAAGTAACCGTCACTGTTATTGAGCATGCCTATGGTGATTGGAAAGTAGTGAACAGCAGTCAACCATTCACCAAAAAAGACAGCCATACCATTGAGTTTGCCGTCAAAGTGCCGGCAAATGGTGAAAGTAAAGTGACCTACGATCTTGAGATCAAGCATTAGTAAGAGGAATAGTAAATGAAGAGAATGAAGCACTCGGTCTTGCCCCTTCTTGCATTGCTTGCGGTATCTTTTCCCGCCTTTGCTGAGGAAGTATCGCCATCTAAGGACGTGGCTATAACTATCTACAATCAAAATTTCGGTCTAATAAAAGATCGCCGTGACATTAAGCTCAAAGACGGCATCAACTATGTGCGTTTTGAAGATGTTGCAGCCGCTATTGATCCCACTTCGGTGAGCTTTACTTCTTTGACTGCTCCCAATGCTGTTAGTGTGAGAGAACAGAATTATCAATACGATCTTATGGACAATGACACTATTCTCTCTCGGTCCCTGGGCAAGACTGTCAAATTTAGACAGTTTCTTTCCGGTGGTGCTGTGCGCGAGCTTACAGGCACATTGCTTTCTAGTCCAGCGGTGACTGTGGCCGATAGCGACGGCAATCTTTCGCAGCGCTCTCAGTCTGTAGTTCTCAAAACAAGCAGCGGCATTGTGGTTGGTCCCTCTGGAGAATTGGAATTAGCCGAGCTGCCGGAAGGACTGGTCTCTAAGCCATCTTTGCTTTGGAAGTTGGAATGCGACAAAGCTGGTAGTCATGAGAGTGAAATCAGCTATCAAGCGCAGGGGCTAAATTGGAAATGTGACTATGTGGCTGTGGCTAATAGCGATGACAGTGCTTGTGATTTAACCAGCTGGGTGACCATCGACAATAAGTCCGGTGCCAGCTATAAAGATGCCTCTCTTAAACTTATGGCCGGCGATGTTCATAAAGTAGCCAATGTGCCGCCTCCGGCACCGGCCGCTCCGATGATGGCTGAGATGGCGGCTGATGCAGCTGCCCCACAGTTCAACGAGCAGACTTTTGCTGAGTATCATCTCTATAGTTTGAAGGGCCGCACCGATGTGCGCGACAATGAGACCAAGCAATTGACACTCTTCAATGCTTCGGCTGTGCCGGTGAAGAAACTTTATGTCATGGAAAGCGGTCGTGCCACCGAGTATGGTGAAGACGGCAGCGAGAAGATTAAAGTCAATGTCAGATTGGAAGTGAATAATTCGAAAGAGAATAATCTTGGTATGCCCCTACCAAAGGGCAAAGTCAGGGTCTATAAGAAAGACCAAGACGGCGCCATGCAATTTGTCGGTGAAGATCAAATCGACCATACACCTAAAGATGAGAAAGTCAGGGTCTATATCGGTGATGCTTTTGACATAGCCTGCAACCGCATTCAAACCAGCCAAGAGCAAGTAAGCGATCGAGTGCAGCGTCAGAGCTTCAGCCTCAGTATTCGCAATCACAAGAAAGAACCAGTCACGGTTACTGTGGTCGAGCATTCTTACGGCGACTGGAAAATACTCAAGTCTAGTTTGCCCTACACCAAGAAAGATTCTCACACTTTTGAGTTCTTGGTGAAAGTAAGTCCTGATACCGAAGAGAAGCTGACCTATACAATCGAAACTAAGTAGCTAAATGGCTGTCTTTCTAGACGGCGATTCTATCGAGTAGATTATCCAAGACCAGCTGGGCTGCGCCGATAATACCGGCCAGCCCTTCTAGTTCTGATTTGTGTATGGTCATTTTTTCGCCGATACGAGGCAGTACGCGATCTACCACCATCTCTTGCAAGAGGGCGAAATCGACACAGTCGGCTAGTCCACCGGTAACGACAAAAAGATCCGGGTCGAGAATATGGGCAAGACTGGCTATACCGGCTGCCACATGCTCATGCCACATATGAAGAATGCGCTTACCGACTATGTCTCCATTTCTGGCAGCTTCTACTATGGCATGGGTGGTCAAGCCTTCAATGTCTTTGGCAAGCGGCGTCTGCTCTGCGCTCAAGCCGCTCAATATGTCTCTACCTGTGGCGGCTAGTCCACGTCCCGAACCATAAGCCTCCCAGCAGTCAAAGAGACCACAGGTACAAAGACGCTTATTGCCCAGGTTCAGTCTCAGGTGTCCTATTTCGCCCCCCGCCCAGTGGGCGCCTCTAAACATCTTGCCGTTGATGACCAAGCCGCCGCCAATGCCTGTCCCTAAAGTGACCGCCACGACGCAGTTTGAGTGCATCAGACCGCGTGCGCTGGCTTCACCGTAAGCGGCGGCGTTGGCGTCATTGTCAACGTGCACCGGCAGTAAAATTTGGCTTTCAATCACTTTCTTGAGTGATGTGCCGCTCCAGCCTGGCAAATTGCCGGTCGAACCTAATATCTCACCGGTATTGCAATCGACTATGCCTGCAGTGGCGATGCCCACCCCGGCTATGCCGAACTGCGCTTCGTTTCCATCATGTTGGAAGGCTTGCACCAGATCGACAATACCCTTGATTATGTTGTCGGCTCCATTGGGGGTAGCGATTTGTCTTGGCTGAGAGACTACTCTTCCGTCTTTGACCAGAGCTGCTCTTATTTTGGTTCCGCCCAGGTCTATACCGAGGGCCGGCAAGTTGTTCTTGAGTAGGCTGTCTATACTTGTGCTATCCAACATCCAGTACCGGTTTTAAAGCGAGTTTAGATATACTGCCTGAGGTTACTTCCTCAAGGCAAAGCACTATTCTAACCGGCAAGAGCACCAGTCGGTCTATAGACCGCTCAAGTTACCGTGATCTGGGTTACCTTTGATTACAAGTTTATTGAAGCCGACAGGCTGACCATAGAAGATGTCGAAGCCGACCCTGTTCATACCGGTGATGAAGTTTCTAGTTACCATTAGCTTCAGATCATCTTGTCCGATCACAGCCGACAGAGACTTTTGATAGGGCAGATTGAGGTTGAGGTTATAGCCGTAGGTACCGCCCAGTGTGAGCCATTTATTGATTTTTACATCACCCGAGATATAGGTTGAACGAGTACCTTGAATAAAGCGGTCGAAGTAGAAGGGCGATGAACCGCGCACTGCCGACTGGGTATAGCCCACCTGGAAGTGCAGTCTGTTCAATCTTGTATCTAAAGTGGGTCCGCCTTGCAGCAAAGATCTGGCCTCGCCTGTGGAATAGGCGCCTACGCCTAAGCCGCCGAATAAGAAGGCTTTGGCACCGTATTTGTCGTTACCCACGGCAAATATAGGTTGGGTGGAGACCGAAATCTGTTCTTGTATCCGGAAGGCAGATGGCTGGGTCTTTACCGTGGTTGGACCGCCGAAGAGCGCGGCATAGTCGGAGTTGAGGTTGATTAGCTGCGGATTGTCCTGGGCCCAGCCACCGGATGATCTGAAGTTGACACCGGCGATGCCGGGTATTTTTACAGAAAGGCTCTTGTTATGCACTACTTCAGCCAGCAAGCGTGGACGTGTGAAGCCGAACATACCGTCGTTCATAAAGCGGTTGATACCAGCCTGGAAGACGGTGTCCTTATTGATTTTGCCTCTGAAGTCTGCCACCAACAGGTTAGACACTGAACCATAGGCTAGGTTGGAGGTGATTCGACTGTTTGAGAAGCCCACTCTTCCTGAAAGACCAATGCCGCCGCCGGAGGTGTCTCCGCTCACCGAATTGCCACCGAGTTGGACCATGGGAGCCCAACTGAGAACGCCGGTCTTGCCCACAGCCGTATTGAAGCTGGGACCTATATTGATACCGCCGGACATGAGGTTGTTTGTCAGCATCGGACTGACTGGCATACGAATCTTCGATTCGTTGCCCACTGTGGTGACAAATTTAGGAATGGGCACATTGAATTTGCCAAAGCAAACTCTGCCGCCGAAAACTGTCAGGTTGCCCACATCTTTGTAGCGCTCATAAACCATCTTGCGCGCTTTGAAAGTATAGCTGGGCTTGCCTACGATATCGGGGTGAGCGACCTTCTCGGCAATTTCTTGACCAGTACTGAGTGTGCCCCACATGGCATTTCTGCCCATGTGGATGGGCTTAGGCAAGGTGAGATTGCCCTTCTTGAAAGAGAGATTTTGCTTGTCGCCGTAACCGCTGCGGGCGATTACTTGTGTGCCATTCAATTCGGTATCTGGGTTGGTGATTAGATACTCGTCGGAATTGACATTGAACTTAAAGGCGCTGCCTGTGGTGAGCTGACCATCTCGCAAGATTTTGACATTGCCGCGAGCATCGATCATTTGGGTGTTTTGATCGTAAAGAATGAGGTCGGCTTCCAGTTTTGAATTTTGACCGCCGATGATGGCAACAGCATTACCGGTGCCCAAGAAAGTATTTTTGTCTTGGTCGTATTCAGTATCGTCGGCGACGATTTGAATTGTGCCTTTCAGGGTCGTATCTTCGGTGACGCCGCCGTCCATTTCGGCCATGCGCAGATCGTCTTCCGAGACTTCCAGCTCTAGTCTGGAAGAACTATCGGATGGAATAGAGCCTTCAGCACTGACCCGATTCGGTTGGTCCTTAAGCTCGGTGGTTTCTAACGTGTCTAACTTAGGCTCTTCTTGCTTGAGTTCGCCAATTTCTCCGGCATCGTCCAGTCTTTCTGAACTCTTATAGGCACCTGTAGAAGTCTCAGGCTTAGAACTTTCTGGGGGTTGGCTAGTCGATGGCTTTGTAGCAGGCTGACTTTTGGTTGGCTGAATCTTTTCTTGAGGCTGGCTCTTGCCTTGTGTTTGGCTCTTTTCTTGTGTTTCTTCGAGCGGCAATTCGGCATCGTCAATACGAGGCGTCAAAGGCAAGAGCATGGTCGAACTCGACTTCTTGCTGCTTGCAGCCAGCGCCGAAGATGCGTTTGCTAGTTGCAGCGAGGTCGATAAAGCCAGACTACTCAGATATAGCAAGCCCAAACCGAAGGCTGATCTTCTTTTGTTTGTATTGGCGGTTTTTTCTGGCACCGTGTAGCGTTTCCTGTTTGCGGCTCTGCCTGTTGGCTCTAGTTCGTATAAGAGTCTGGACGAGAATCTCCAACTCAGGTTCCCCGATAGAATCACTATTGTCTCAGCAAAACGCCTTCTCTTTATTACTTCCTACAAATCAATTGCGATAAGTATCAAGCCGATTTTTGGCTACATCTTTATAACTGCCGCACTTGTATGGCAAAATAAAGTTTCACTAATCAACATTTAGTTGAAATTATGCTCATCATATGCGGTAATTGCCCTGTGAGTTAAGTATGAATCCTTTTGTCTTTCAGTCTCCTACCAAAGTTCTTTTCGGCGAATTCAGCATCGCCGATTGTGCCGATGCTTTGATAGAACTGAAAGCCAGTAGACCTCTTTTGGTGGCAGATGGCTTTCTCTTCGAAAGCGGTGCGCTTGAGCCTCTGCTTGAAGGTTTGCGCAGTCTGGGGCAGGAACCGCCGGTCTTTACCGAAGTGCCTTCCGATTCAGACCTTGAATGTGTCGTAAAAGCGACCGAATTAGCTCGTCGCCATAATTGCGACAGTATTGTGGCTGTGGGCGGCGGCTCGGTCATAGACACAGCCAAAGTGGTTGATATATGCCTTAGTTTGGGCGGTGACTTACTTGAATATCAAGGATTGAACATCATTCAGTCACGTTTGCTGCCTCTAATAGTCGTCCCCACCACCGCCGGTACTGGTTCGGAAGTCTCTTTTGTGGCCATGATCAAAGACCATAAAGAAGGTCGTAAGCTCATGTTCGGCAGTCCTTACTTGGCACCTGATGTGGCTGTCCTAGACCCTTCTTTATTGCTTACTTTGCCCCCGCGACTGACCGCCGCCACCGGCATGGATGCCATCACCCACGGTATTGAAGCTTTTGTCGCCTCTGGTACTTTCTCTGTGGTAACTGATGCTCTCTGTCTTGAGTCTATTAGGTTGCTCTTTGACAACCTGCCCCTGGCTTGCAGTCAGGGTGACAGTATCGATGCAAGGGCCAATACTCTTGCCGCCAGTACAATGGCCGGCATAGCCTTTACAAACTCTGGGGTGGGCATTGTGCATGCTTTGGCTCATTCGGTGGGGGGCATGTTCGGCACCCATCATGGCATGACTAATGCCGTTTTCCTTCCTGTGGGCATGGAGTTTAACTTAGAGTGTGCTGCTGACCGATATGCCCGAATTGCTTCCTATGTCTTTTCTGAGCGAGTCCTGCCGGCTTCGGTGGAAGAGCGCGCCGCCTTCCTCATTGATGAAGTACGTGGGCTTTTGCAGCGCCTTTCCATGCCAAGTCGTCTGAGCGAACTAGGTGTGGCTGCTTTGAATGAGAACCTTTTGAAGGAAACGGTGCTAAACGAGCTGTCATGTATGGCCAGTTCAGATCCTGCCATAATGTTCAATCCAAGAGAAGCCAGCGGCGATGATTTGATAGAACTTATAAAGAGGGCGTACTGATGGCCGTTTTTGCCAACACCGATGAATTGAACAGGGTCATGCTCGACCTCTGGTCTGCAATCAAGAAAGACGAGCAGATGTCTCGTGCTTTGCTCGATTCGCGCTTGGTTGTGCGCTTTCACTATCGTGAGCCCGAAGGTCGCTTAACTGTCGATTGTTCCGATGGCAAGGAAATGGAAATATCGGTGGGGGAAACCAGCAAGAAGGCCACCATAGAGATGTTTATGAAGTCAGACGTGGCTCATGAGTTTTGGCTTGGTAAAGTGAATGTGCCCATGGCCTTGATCAAGGGTCAGATTGTTGCCAAAGGTCCAGTGAACAAAGCCCTTGCGCTCTTGCCGGCTCTTAAGCCCGCCTTTCCCATCTATCCGACTATCTTGGAGTTGAAGAGAGCCAATTGTCAGAACTAGATAGTCAACCTGAGCAGTCATTATTGACCATAGGTGAATTGGTGGTTGACTGGATCGCCACCACCAAGGGCGCTTCTTGGTCTGGTCCGGACACATTTTTGCGTTCGGCCGGCGGCAATGCTGCCAATGTGGCCACTGCTTATGCTCGGCTTGGCGGCAAGACTCGCTTGGTGGCCAAGGTTGGCAGCGATATTCATGGACGCTACTTGCTTGAAACCTTGAGTGATTCGGGCATTGATACTCGTTTCGTCTTTGAAACCAGTCGTTACCCGACCGCCCAGTGTTATGTCTTGACCTCTGAAGACGAAGAGAACATATTTTTCAACTGGCCAAAACCCAATGCCTGTCACCAGCTCACAGTCAAGGAACTCTCGCCCGATATGTTTGAGGGGTCATACGCCTTGCATGCTACAGGCATTTCACTCACGGTTGAGCCCCGTAGTCATTTTGTTATCGCTGCCATGCGTCGAGCTAGAGAACTGGGTCTGCTTATTTCTTTCGATGCCGGCTTTCCTTACGGTGAGGGAGAGTTGGCTCGCAAACTGACAAAGGAAGCCATGTCGCTTTCTCATCTCTTGAAGGTCAACTTGCCCGAGCTAATATATTGGCTCGGTCGCAGCAAGCACGAAGTGGCGGTGAGCGAGTTGGCTGCCAATCCCACTAAAGAAAAACATCTGGAAATCTTACTGACTTATAGCCGTGATTTTCTCAATCAAACCGGTGCCGAAGTGGTGCTATGCACCCTAGGGGCGTTCGGATCTATTGTCGTTAATGCCGAAAGTGAAAAGTTTTACCCGCCCTATAAGGTCAAGTCGCTGGCCGGGGTTGGGGCTGGTGATGCCTATGTAGCGGCAATTCTCTACAAACTATACGATAACTATCAAAAGCTTTTGGCAATGCCGGGCGGACCTCCTAGGCAGGCGGTGCTCTTGCCGGCTAAGATGCAGCAAGAATTAGAGCAAAACAGGCAAAATTCGGGCAAAATGCCGGGTGTCAATTTCATTAGACCGCAGGATATTTTGGCTCTCGATTGGGATGAAGCTGCTCGCTTTGCCAATGCTACCGGCGCTTTAGCCACTCGCACCATAAGTGCTTCGTCAGGTCTGCCGACTCTAGCCGAAGTGCAAGCCTTGCTTTCCTGATTAATTTATCTGCTTTTCGTATTAACACCGCTGCCAAAATATATACACTTGCTAGTATTGGCTGAGGAAACATTTCACAGGCGGTATCCATGCAAGCAATATTTGATCTGTTCGAAGCCTTTCATGAGATGGCGGTTTTCTCGACGATTGCTTTGATACTGCTAGCAGTGGCTGTGATTGCTGTGCTCTTGCGAGTGTTTAAAAGCGATTTTTCGCAAATAGACTGATTTGTTTGCACTTAAATAAAATAGCCCGCTATGGGCTCAGTACCTTTTCCGCGGCGAAAAGATACTCGCAGATAGCGTACATATTGGTTATTTGTTCGGTCTTGACCTTTTCTTTCAAGCCGTAATAATCAAGGCATAGCCCACAGGCCAGCACTTCTACTCCCTTTTCTTTCAGTTCATCGAGCACTTTCACACAGGGCGACTCAGGGTCCATCAGTCTGACGCCGCTATTGGCCAAGAGCACAGCCTGCACATCGTGTCCGCTTTGACTAATTGTCTGCAGAAAAACATTGAGTAGGTTCAAGCTAAAGGCTTGATTCTTCTCATGTTCTTCGCCGGGCGGGGCGGCTACCGGTTCTCCAAATCTATCCTTACTTATAAAGATCACTACACCTGACTTGGCCTTACTTTGTTTTGCCGCCGCCGGTGGTTCTGGCGCCGTATTTGGTGCAACCTCTTCTTTCGAGATGGTGGCGACAAAGTGTTCACCTTTTGCTGCACTCTTGAATCCGAAATTTTGAGAACGGGCCAATCTGGCTAGATTCTGGATATTTACCTCCGAATCGACCAATGCTTCCACACTGGTCACGGTCTGGTCGTCCAAAATTTTCTTGGTCTTGAGCACCGGCTCGGGGCAAAGTAAGCCTCTAAGATCTATATCTTTTTTCATTGATGGTCCATTCTCTTTCAAAGTCAGGGTTTGATATCTATGTGTCCTGGAATACCTTCTTCAAAGTGTCCTATGCACGAGGCTTCAATGCCTACCAAAGCTAGAGCCTTTAGGCAGTCTTCGCTATGCTCGGGCTGCACGGCGAATAGAAGACCACCAGAAGTTTGGGGATCGTAGAGTAGGTCGGTAACCTCAAGAGGCAGATCCTTTATATAGGAAACATTTCCTTGGAATGATTTGCGATTGCCATAGGCCGCCGCCGGCACCAAGCCTTGGCTGGCTAGTTCAAGCACACCGGGCAGGAAGCGGATGCTGCTAACTTCCACCACCGCTCCTAGTTTGCTGGCTTTGGACATCTCTTGTATATGTCCTATCAGACCGAAGCCGGTTATATCTGTACAAGCATGTATGTTGGGCGACAAATAGCTAAGTGCATCAATTGCCTTATCGTTAAGGGTGGTGAGATTGGAAAAGAGTCGACTTTTGGCTTCATCATTCAATAATCCGGCTTTGAGTGCCAAGAGACTAACACCGGCGCCCAGGGATTTTGTGGCGATGATTCTGTCTTTAGGCTTGGCACCACTATTGGTGAGCAGTTTATCGGGATGAACAAAACCAGAGACGCAAAGTCCATATAATGTCTCGCTGCCCTGTATGGAATGACCACCAGCGATGATGGCACCGGCTTTGCTAACCTGGTCGGCACCACCTTTGAGAATTTCAGCCGCTATATCGAGAGGAAAATCGCAGCTGGGAAATACCAATAGAGCCAGGGCTAGTGCGGGTTTCGCTCCCATGGCGTAGATGTCGGATAGGGCATTGGTGGCGGCTATCTGACCGTAGAGATAGGGATCATCTAAAAGAGGCGGAAAGAAATCTACAGTTTTGACAAGAGCCAGATCGCCGTTCAATTGAAAAGCGGCCGCGTCCTCGAAATTATCGATGCCGGTAAGAAGCCTGGGATCTTTTGCTTTGGGCAGATTAGCCAAAATCTGCTTTAGTTCGGACGAACTCATCTTGGCTGCACAGCCACCAGCTTTGACATTACTCGTCAAGCGATGTGTGTTGTTCGTGTTGTCGTCTTTTGGATTGTCGATAGACATATAAAAGGATGATTGTGTATTTGCTGAGTATCCGCATGAAAGCTAGCTTTTGGACAGTTTGCTTAAAATTTTTCTGGAGTCTCCTTGTTGATGCTTTTGTTTTCGTTTGCTTGGGTCTTATGAAAAGCGTCTATCTATGCGGGTTTTCTTGTTGGCGGCTTGGGTGTCTTTTGGGGGCTATGTCGGGGACTTTTAGATTAGTTTGATAGAGCTTAGGTTTTATGGGCGTTTTAGCCCTTTAAAAAGGTTAGTAGAGCGTGTAGATTTAGTTATGGAAATCGGCGGTCACGCCTGGCAAAAACGGTGAGCTTGCGCACTGTTTCACTTGTCGTGCCAACCAACTTGTCGTGTCTAGTTTACCTGGCACAGCCTGTTTGTAACTTGGCTGATTTCGTAAATTTTGGTGATACTTTTTTGGAATTTACAAAAAGGAACTTGCATGCCTAAGAAAGTACTAGTTGCTCTACCCCCTGGTTTACTTGAGCAAATCGACTTTGTTGCTTCAGTTGAACATCGCACACGTTCCGATCTGATAAGAGAAGCGCTGCGTCGTTATATCGACGGTTTTAAGCGTAATCAGGGACCTAGAATGCAGGTCAGTCAGGTCGGTAATCAAAAAATGGCTATTCTCACCGATAGTGAGTAATAGTTAGCCAGTCTCAGTAGTATTTCTCCCATCGTCTTTAATCTTTCCCCTTGTACCGGGGTCCGATTTCTCATAATATGAGGGTCGCCCCGGAATTTGGGGCATCTGGCTTCTGGATTTTTAAGAAAACGAGTTTTTCAGTAAAATTCAAGCGAGTTTGATGAACAGGTTTGAGAACCGAGTGTTCGGAGTAGGACGAAGATGAACTTCTGGAATATAGCCTTAACAGAGTTTGCCTTTGTGGTGGTTGTTATTCTGGGCTTGGGTTTTGTTGCCAAACCCCGTTTTATGATGCGTCGAAATCTAATGAATGGCTTTCCTTGGGGCTATTATGCCGACCAGGTGCCGCAAGGAGACCCAGCTCTCTTTCCCGGTAATGACAAAGACTTCCTGCACGATACCGGCACGGCTTTCGGCGGTTTGGAAGGCTTTGGTGAGTATGGCGAATTCAGCGGTTTCGGGCAACTGGGCGAATACGGCAATACCTTCTTTACCGGTGGTGTCGATGCCACCAGCTCGGGCGAATAACCGGCGAACTTATATAAGAATGCAACTAAGAGCCGGCAATTTTGCTATTCTGTAGTTGTGTTTAGCGTTGATAATATCAGTCAAGCTCTGCAAGTATTGGTTGTTTTACTTGCTTGTGTCGCCTTCTTTGCCAGGGAGACGGACTTCAAGGTTATTACATTCCGCTCTCTATTGGCAGCCGCTACAACCCTTGTGGTGGTTGTGCTCGGTCAAACACTGATTAAGCGTGAAAGCCAGGACCGTTCCGGCTCAACTATGGATTTAGCCCAGGTTGAGTTTTGTATGCGCCTTTACAGTGCCATTAAGTCGCTTTCCGGCACTTTTGACGACATGCCCGGCAGCGCTGAGGTTACCGGCAAGTTTAGCGAAGAGGCTGACCGCATTAAGGAGCAAGCCCGCAAGGCAATGTCCCTAGCCGCCGACAAAGACAGTAAGTCTTTCATGCTTTGTCTGAAAAAGGCTGTTCTACTAGGAGAGGTAGGCGGAAAAGGCTCAGTCGCCGAAGTGAAGGAGTTGGTCAATCGCATCAAGCTTGCCAAGGTTGAAAAACCTGAACTGGCTATCCTCGGCTCTGAACTAATCGATAAACTGTATCTGAAGCGCTCGCTCAATAAGTCCGAAGTGGAAACCTACGCTCAGTTTGTGGAAGGCAAGGTTCCAGCCGGCTGGTTTAGGGACGTCACCCGGGTTGAGCTTTACCGCGTTGCCGGTATGAAAGCCGAAGCCGACAAAGCCTTGAATCGCTACAACCAGGCTGCTTCTTCTTTTGTGCAGAAGATTTTGCTCACTTTCTTTACCGCTCTTGTTTGTGGCTTGGTTGGTCTAGTCGTCCTTATCGTTCAGCTTTTCCTCATTCCACGCAATATCAGCCAAGGACCAGCTCTTGAAGAGATTAAGGCGCCAATCAATTACGGCTTTGAGAAGGTCTTTGCCGTTTTTGTATTCTGGCTTGCCCTTGAATGTATGATTTCGCCGGTAATAGTAAATGTTGCTCGCCCCCTCAAGGGTTTGGGCATGAACTCAAACACAATCGCCTTGATTACCATGGTGATTTATTTGATGAATAATGTGCCTTCTTTGCTTTTGGTCTGGTTGCTTTGCTTGCGCGGAACAGGCATTAAGTTTGTCGATGCTGTTAAGTTGAAATTTAAGACACCGCGCCGGGGCTGGTTTGGCCTTGTTTTGGCGGGAGTCCTCACCTGGTGCGCCTGTCTGCCCTTGGTTCTGGTTGGTTCGGCACTGGCCAAAGGCTACTTAAACTCGAATGGATCTTCTAATCCTATTTTGGCTGTAGTAATGGAAGCAGCGCGCAACGGCGACGCCTTCACTTCCGTTTTGTTCGTAATTGCTTTGGGTGTATTGCCGGCTCTCTGCGAAGAGACCTTGTTCCGAGGTTTTCTCTATACATCGTTAAGAACCAAACTTTCTGCTTTCCTATCTATGATTATTTCTGCGGCTGTTTTTGCCGGTATCCATCTTGATCAGGGGGCATTTATTCAGCTTTTTGTACTAGGCTTTGTTTTCGCCTTTGTTTTTGAACGCACTCGTTCACTCATTCCTTCGATGGTTGCGCATTGTATGTGGAATAGTGGAACTTTTTTTGTCATTAGTTCTATTTTTGGTTCTTAGAAACCGGAATTTTTCCTTCCTTAGCGGGCATAATTTAGCTATTGGCATCTTTGGGTGTAAGCGATGCTTTTGCTTGGCGACAATGGTCTTAAATTTAGCTGTGCCGCCGGAAACAAAGGTGGGCGCAGCAGCAATCTGCCCTTAGTTGTTGGTCTTGCTTTAGCCTTAGTGCAAATTGCCGTCACTTTGGCTCTGTCATTTCTTCTCTTTGCTCAGAATGCCATTTTTGCTCTGCTCCTTTCAGCGTCAGCTTTGGCCTTTCTTTTCATTGTTCTAACTGTTGCCTGGCGTATGCTCTCAAACGGGCAGCGCCTTTATAACTTTGAAATTACCCCAACCGAACTTATTCTTGAGATATCCAGCTTACCGCCAGAATCGTCAGATCAAGTCAAGAAGCAGAAGCAGCAGCAAAGCCGAGATAAGCGCTCGCAAAGACGTAAAATTGGGCGAGTCATGGTCTATCTGCCTGATGTACGCTATTGCGAATACTATCCCTACCCCGATTCGGCATCGATGATTTTTCATACAGCCTATAGCCATCTCGAGGTGCCGCTCTGGCCTCTAGGCGAAAGAAGAAATGACCTGGTTGACTATTTGATTGGGCTAGGAATTGAAGTGGTCAACGTGCAGTTTGATGATGAGATACCATCTTTAAATTGAGCTTTCGCTCAAGATCTAAAAGCCAGTTGTTCCTTATTCGCCATTGCGGATCAATCTCACATTTGTAAGCCAGGAAGTCCTCTATCTCAGGATAGGCATGTCTGATTTGATCTTCTCTGAAATAGCGATGGTAAGTCAAATAAAAGCTGCCTGCCAGAGCGAGAGCCAGATCAATCAGTTCTCTCAGTGTTTCTTGTGTGTTGCCTAAAGTCGCTTGATCGACATGCAGGTTAAAAACGATGCAGGCTCTTTGCTCCCGTGCCCAAGGTAAGGCACTGATGCTGTCTTTTTCAATTAAGCGAACTGTTCCATAAATAAGGTCAGCCATTCTAGTTCTCAAAATAGTGGCTGCTTTTCTTAGGAAATAGGGCAAATAGGGCATTGGTACATAGAGTTCGGTGATGATTTCAGAACCATGTCTCAAATGCTCCTGCTTCATGTCGCGGTGATAGTTCTCAAAATAGGTGCTCAGCTGCATGGCGTCGGTGAGATATAACTGGCCATTTGTGCGCAAATAATGATCGCTATACAGTTTGAAAGCTTTTCTCTTATCTGTATGCGCCAAATAGATAAGTTCTCGCCAGTTCTCAGGTGAAAGAGACGACTGTTTACCTTGCAACTCTCTAACTTGGGCTTCTGGCACCGGCACCGGCTTATAGGTGGACAATATGCCAAGTGAGAGAAAATCGTCGCTTTTGCTATCAATGGCAAACTGAAAATCACCGTACTCTGCACCGCCGGCAATGCGCTTTTCCAAAAGTCCGTTAAGATCTTCGCTGCGGCAAAGGCTGACCTCTCTTTGCACAGTATGTCTTCTCTTTAGGCGCAAAGTCACCGATGTAATCACTCCGAAGAGTCCAAAGCCTCCCAGCACGTGCCTGAATAGCTTGTTATCGTCGGCGCTTGCTCTCTCTAAATTGACAAGCTCTCCTTGCGGTGTCAGTAACTCAATTGCTTCGACATCATCGGCAAAGGGAGACATCTTCAGCCCTCTACCATGAATATTGGAAGAAACCGCACCGCCCAGAGTAACACTGTCGACTCCGGTGGGCTTTTGTCTAATTGTCCATTGTTTATCGGCTTCGCTGCCTTTCTTGTTTTGATGATCAATGAGCTTCTCGATTACGTCTTTAAAGGTGGCACCACTTTCAAACTTAGCGGTGCCGGCGCGGCAATCTAGAGAAAGCATTCTATTTAGATGACGCAGATCAAGCATGGTGCCGCCATCAATGAACTGCTGACCGCCCATGGCATGCCTGGCGCCATGGGCAATAAAATGAGAGTTTTGCGGAGTTTGGTTAGCCAGGACTTTCTGCAGAGAGGCAAGTGAGCTGATTTGGAGAATCTTGCCACTCCCACTTTCTAGCCCTGAATGTACATCATAGATAACAGACATGATTTCCCAATTGCAGAGGTTTTACTACTTTAGTTCTCTGGTTTTTTGCTTTTCACCTACTTTCATTTTGGGGCAGATAGGGAAAGCTTGGCAGGCTTCATAAACAGTTTGACAATTGATAGGTGCTAAAATCACGCCTTACATAACCATGACTGAGGAGATGGCTTCACCTATGGCCACGATATCGGCAGCTCTGGATAATCCTTTATTGGCCGGTTTAGAACCGGAGAAACAGGTTGAACCCCTGTCCTTTGTCATTTTTGGCGCCAATGGCGACCTGACCAAGCGCAAGCTCATTCCAGCCGTCTATGCACTGTTTTTGCAGGGCTTGCTGCCTGCCAGCTTTGTGCTTTTGGGCACTTCGCGCACAGTCTTCAGCCATGATGAATTCAGGGCGGCAATGAAAGAGTCGCTAATTAAGTTCGCTCCAGACCTGTCTTTTACTGAAGAATCTTGGGGACGCTTCGCCCAATCAATTTACTATCAGCCTGCTGATTCCAGTAAAGATGAGGGCTTTCAAGAAATCAAGAAGACCTTGTCCGAACTTGATGAAAAGCATGGTACCGGTGGGCGGCATGTTTTCTATCTTTCTACTTCACCGAGTCTTTATCTGCCCATTATCAAAGGACTCTCTGCAAGTGGTCTGGTTGTAAAGACGAAAGCCAATGAAACCACCTATCCGCGTGTGGTGATTGAAAAACCTTTTGGTCACGATTTGGTTTCTTCTCGCTATCTGGACGAGCAGATTCATGAGGTAATGAGAGAGCATCAGATTTATCGCATCGATCATTATTTGGGCAAAGAGACTGTGCAGAACATAATGGTCTTTCGTTTTGCCAACGCAATTTTTGAACCACTCTGGAATCGCAATCATGTTGATCATATTCAAGTGACCAATGCTGAGACACTCGGGGTGGAAGGGCGCGGTGCCTATTATGATGATGCCGGCGCCTTGAGAGACATGATGCAGAATCATCTTATGCAACTTATGGCTCTTGTATTGATGGAACCGCCCATCTCTATGGATGCCGAAAGCACCAGAGACGAAAAGAATAAAGTCTTGAAGAGTTTGAGACCGCTTACCAAAGAGAGTCTCGCTAGTGAGGTTGTCCGTGGTCAGTATGCCAACGGTTTTATTTTAGGCAGCCAGGTGCCTGCCTATCGCGATGAGCCCTCTGTGTCGAAAACATCAAATACACCTACTTTTGCCGCTCTCAAGCTTTCGGTCGATAACTGGCGCTGGTCGGGAGTGCCGATTTATGTGCGCACCGGCAAACGTCTTGCCAAGTCAATTACTGAAGTGGCGGTTGTTTTCAAAGAACCACCTCATCGTCTCTTTGATAGCAAAGATCAAGTTTCGGGGGAAATGCGTCATATTCCAGGCAATGTTTTGGTTATGCAGATTCAACCTGATGAAGGCATTTCGCTCAAGTTTGCCACTAAGCAACCTGGTCCTCACACCACTGTGCGCTGGCTAAATATGGATTTCAAATATGGCACTGCTTTCGGCACCCGTACTCCGACTGCCTATGAAAGACTGATACTAGATTGTCTGCATGGTGACCCATCGCTCTTTGCTCGTTCCGACTTCGTCGATGCTTCTTGGTCTTATATTCAGCCCATCATCGACGCCTGGCAAGATGCGCCTGAGATTCCTAAGTATGCTGCCGGTAGTTGGGGTCCGGTGGAATCGGATCAATTGCTTGCCGCCACTGGTCATAGCTGGAGAAGGCTGTAATGGCTCAGACCGAAGTTACGGATACAAATTCAATTCTTTCTTTTCTATCGGGACAGATGGCTCTTGTTGAAGTGGCGAAGATTGAAAGAGAGCTTTCTAAACTCTGGAAAATGAGCACCGAGAATGGAGAAGGTGGTGCCTATGTAATCAAAGCTTGCGCCCTCAATTTTGTCTTGCTGGTTGATTCCAGCCTGGATGATAGCGGTGTCGACTTTGATAATTTGTTGGCAGATATTACTTTGACCCATCCGATGCGGGCGCTTCTTGCCCTGGTCAAAACAGATGAGAGCAGAAGCGAAGAAAATGCCCTAATTGAGGCTTGGGTATCAGCCCGCTGTCATTTTCTACCCGGCCGCCTAGACAAACAGATGTGCTGCGAGCAGATTACGGTCAGCTATACCGGCCGTGAATTTTGTCCAGCCAGTCTTAGCTCGGTGATATCGCCCCTGGTGATAGCCGACTTGCCTTCCTGGCTCTATGTTCCCCAATTGCACTTCCAACCTTCTGAGCTGAAGACCTTCTTGCCCTCTTTTGACTATCTGATAGTCGACTCTCGCTCACCGCAGCCCACTTTTGACCAAGCAACATTCGAAAGATTTTCTTTCCTCTTGGAAGAGGCTAAGAACGTCAATGTTATCGACCTGGCTTGGCTGGCGATAAAGCCTTGGCGGCAAGCTATTGCCTTTGCTTTTGATGAGAAAGACGTCTCATTGAGCACCGATTGTCTCAATGCTATTGACACCATAGATTTGGTTTGCGGAGACAAGGGCGGCTTTATTCAGAGTCTCTTGTTTGTTGCTTGGCTCGGCAGCCGACTCAAGCTTCGTTTTCTCAAACTAATTAGGCTGGATGACGGTGCTTGTCGCCTTGCTTTTATGGGTGCGCACGAACCTTTCACAGTCAATATTCGGGCAGATGGGCCTGTGGCAGGTTTAGCCTCTATGCAGGTGTCTTTTCATAAGCTTGGCTGTTGTTCGGTTGAAGAGCATTTGCATGTTACCTTCCAAGAAGGCGCTCTCACTGTCAAGCATGAAGATCGCAAAGAGTTTGTTGAATTGCCTCGTCTACAGTGCCGCGCCGGAGTCTATAGTTCTACCGAATGCGGACGCTCTGAGTTGGTTGACGATGCGCTAGCTTGTATTGAACAAGACCCTATCTATCTCGAGACAGTTTCTTATCTATTGAACATACTAAAGTCGGAGGCTTGATTGGAACTTGGGCGAGCGTAAGGCTAATTTGGGCGGTCAGGTCTTGAATGTGGCATCAGATGAGCGCGCCTTGTTTGATTGTCTTGCAGAGAGGATCGCCGCTTTGGCTAACGAAGCAGTCCAAACAGATGGATTGTTTACCATGTTACTTTCCGGCGGTAGCACTCCCCGTGGTTTGTATCAAAGGCTTTCCCAACTGCCTGAAGGAAAGATGCCTTGGGCTAGTACTTATCTTTTTCTAGGCGATGAGCGTTGTGTCGGTCATAACGACGGTGAGAGCAACTATAAGATGATCTCTGACTCTTTGCTCAGTCGCATTGATATCCCCAGCACCAACGTTTTTCCGACGATTAAGCAAGATAGCGACCCTAAAGAATCGGCGCGCATTTACGATCAAACAATAAGGCGTTTTTTCAAATTTGAGAAAGATGAAACTGCGCCCATGCCGGAGTTTGATTTGGCTCTCATGGGTCTTGGCGAAGACGGACATACCGCCTCACTTTTCCCCGGTACAGAGGCTTTAGAAGAGCGTAAGCGAATTTGTGTGGAGAACTATGTGCCAAAATTCGCCGCCCATCGTTTGACTTTGACAATGCCGGTGTTTGCCGCCTGTAAGAAAGTCGTCTTCTTGGTCAGCGGCAGCAAGAAAACTGAGATTGTCGGAAAAGTTTTGAAGAGGGAAGGGGATTTCCCCTCTCTTTCTGTAATTGATATGTGCCCGCAAGGCACAGTAGAGTGGTATCTTGACGAAGCTTGTGCATCAAGCCTGATATAGGAGCGTTGGAGAATGCAAGAAAAGAAAAGTGACATAGGGCTTGTCGGTCTTGGAGTAATGGGTGAAAACCTCGCTCTCAATATCGAGAGGCACGGCTATCAGATCTCGGTTTTCAACCGCTCACATGCCAAAACAGTAGACTTTATTGAGAATCGCGGCAAGGGTAAGAAAGTTGTTGGTTCGCCCGACGAAAAGTCTTTTGTCGAATCACTGCAGAAACCAAGAAGAATTATTTTATTGGTCAAGGCCGGCGATGCTGTAGACCAGACCATAGATAAATTGAAGCCCTATCTAGAGAAGGACGACATCATTATCGATGGCGGAAATTCTCACTATATTGATACGCAGCGCCGCGAGAAAGCTCTCAAAGCCGAGGGCTTGAAGTTTATCGGTTCTGGTGTTTCTGGTGGCGAAGAAGGCGCGCTCTGGGGACCTTCTTTAATGCCGGGTGGCGATAAGGAAGCCTACGAAGAGATTAGGGCCATATGGGAGGACATTTCGGCCAAGGTCGAAGGCAGCCCTTGTGTTACTTATCTCGGCGGCGACGGTGCCGGCCACTTTGTCAAGATGGTGCACAATGGTATCGAATATGGTGACATGCAGCTAATCGCTGAAGTTTATGACTTTATGCGGAAGACCTTGAATCTCTCTGCCACACAAATTGCTGATATCTTTTCCAAGTGGAATGAAGGAATTTTGAATTCCTTCCTGATTGAGATCACGGCAAAGATTTTGACTGCCAAAGACCCTGAGACAGGAAAGCCCCTAGTTGACCTTATTTTAGATAAGGCTGGTCAAAAAGGTACTGGCAAGTGGACTTCTGAAGCGGCCTTGGAACTTGGCGTGCCTGTACCGACCATCGATGCTGCTCTTACCGCCCGTGTTCTTTCTTCCATGAAAAATGAGCGTATGGATGCCGCCAGGGTTTTCGCTGCAGTCTCACAAGATCTCGGTCAGAGCAAAGGCGATACTTCTCATCCTCTTATCGATCATCTGGAAAAGGCTTTGTATGCCGCCAAAGTGTGCAGCTATGCCCAAGGTATGTCGCTTATCAAAGCAGGTTCTGATAAATACGGCTGGGGTGTAAATCTCTCTGAGACCGCTCGCATTTGGCGCGGCGGCTGTATCATTCGCGCCCAGCTTTTAGAGCGCATCAGAAGAGCCTTTGATCGAAACAACGATCTGCCTAACTTGTTGGTCGATGAAGACTTTGCACCATTTATGGTGCAGTGTCATATGAGTATGCGTGAAGTGGTAAAAGCGGCCATTGATCATGGTGTGCCCATGCCGGCTATGGCATCGTCACTCTCTTATTTCGATTCTTACAGGTCGCAGAACTTGCCTCAAAATCTCACTCAAGCGCAAAGAGATTTCTTTGGGGCTCATACCTACGAGAGAGTCGATAAACCACAAGCCGGCTTTATGCACACTGAATGGGCTGAGCTTATTCAAAAGTAGGATGCTTGACCAGTTTCACTCTTAATGCCGTAAACATAGGCACCTTCCCTCTTGGTGAAGCTGACCGCATTGTTGTGCTTTTCTCTGCCGAGAAAGGTCTCCACCGAGCTGTCGCCAAGGGGGCGCGCAAGCCAGGTTCAAAGATGTCAGGTAAGTCAGAACCTCTAAATATTTGCAAGTTCTTGCTTGCAAAGGGGAAGAGCCTAGATATCATCACCCAATGCGAGACACTGGAAACCTTTCCCGGCTTGCGTTCTAACCTGGAAAGATTGACCTATGCCCTATATTTTGCCGAGTTGAGCCAGGTTTTTGGTGCCGACCTAGGCGAAGACTCTCAAACCTATTTTGAAAGATTGTCTCTGGCTATTGCCTATATGGCAGAAAGCGAGACTCTGCCTATTTTGCAATGTTTGGAATTTGAGATGAGTCTGCTCAATATGCTCGGCTTATTGCCCGAGCTTACCTTTTGTGTTTCCTGCCGCAATCCTCTAGAAGAGCGCACCATAAGCACCTTCAATTTTGAGCTGGGGGGTGTGCTTTGCGAGGCTTGCGAAAGACGAATGCGTGGTCAGGCTAGTCGCGGCTTTCAGGTGGCCGAAAATGCCAGAAGTGAAGCCAGGGAAGGCAAATTAGCCTCGGTGATGATCACCCCGATGGTTTGGCAGCAACTTGTCTTGGCGAGAAGCATCGGCACCGCCGGGCACGATTTAACCAATCTAGAGACCGAAGTTCGCTCTGTCACTTCCCCTCAAAGGTTTACAAGGGATGACGGAGATAAGCAAGTGCATAGCCGCTTGACGGCTGCCCAGAGATTGGTTCTTGGCTATATCGAATATAAGTCCGGGCGAAGAATGCGCTCTCTTGATGTCTTGGGTGCAGTTTCTTGAAACTAGTTTTAGAGGCTAGATATTACTAATAGATCAATACCTTGAAAAGCGACTACAATACTCATGTGTGGCATTAACCAAGGAGTAGTCCGGTGCTTTCAAATAGCGATCCTGAATTGGCAAAACTCATCGATGAAGAGTTGCACCGGCAGAAAAATTGCATCGAACTTATTGCCAGTGAGAACTTTGTTTCGCAGGCAGTCTTGGAAGCGCAAGGCTCGGTTCTCACAAACAAGTATGCCGAAGGTTTGCCTGGAAAACGCTATTACGGCGGCTGCGAATTCGTAGATGGCGTTGAAAGATTAGCCATCGAACGCATCAAGACCCTATTTAATGCTCCGCACGCCAATGTACAGCCCCATAGCGGCGCCCAAGCCAATATGGCTGTTTTCTTCGCTATGCTCAAACCGGGCGATACCATTTTGGGTATGGCCTTAGACCAAGGCGGGCACCTTACCCATGGCTCACCTGTGAACATCTCAGGCAAGTGGTTTGATTCAAAGTTTTATGGCGTCGACCCCGAAACCGGTAGGCTTGATTATGAAAAGGCGGAAGCCGTCGCCCTGGAAGTAAAGCCAAAGCTGATTATTTGCGGCGCCAGCAATTATCCCCGCATTATCGACTTTGAAAGAATGCGCAAGATTGCCGATAAAGTCGGAGCTTATCTCATGGCTGATATTGCCCATATCGCCGGCTTGGTTGCCGCCGGTCTGCACCCCAATCCCTTTCCGCATGCGCATTTCGTCACCACCACCACCCACAAGACTTTGCGTGGACCTCGAGGTGGTGTGGTCATGTGTCAGGAAGAATTTGCCAAAGAAATCGACAAGGCTGTTTTTCCTGGCATTCAGGGCGGTCCGCTTATGCATGTAATAGCTGCTAAGGCTGCTGCTTTCGGCGAAGCACTCAAGCCTGAGTTTAAGCAGTATCAAAAGAATATTGTCGTGAACGCCAGCACTTTGGCGTCTGCTCTTATCGAGCATGGTCTGGCAATTGTATCCGGCGGCACAGACAACCATCTTATGACAGTAGACTTGCGTCCGGTTGGTATGACCGGCAAGAAAGCCTGCCAGATTTTGGAAGAAGTGCATATCACCACCAACAAAAATGCTATTCCCAACGATCCCGAAAAACCAATGGTCACATCGGGCATTAGGTTGGGAACCCCAGCCGTGACCAGTCGTGGTATGGGCGAACGCGAGATGAAGCTTATTGCCGAAGCCATTGCCGATGTGCTCAAGCATCCTGAAAGCGAACAAGCCAAAGATAAAACTCTCGCTACAGTAAGTGAACTCTGCCGCAAATTCCCACTCTATGAGAACAAGGTTGAAGCTGTAAGATGACCATGACCGAGCAGGAACTTGAACCGGATCAGAGCACGACCACCAGGTCGCGTGTCTCTAAGGTTTCGCAGCGAGTCTGCCAAGTCTTGCTCTTGGGGATTGGCTTGTGGTGGGCCTTTGGACCCGCCCAGCAAAGGCTTGATCAGGCGCAGATTCCAGGTTTCTTGATTGCTTTGGCGGCAAGCTGGTGGCTTACACCTGAGATTCGTTCGCGAGCAGTGAAATTGAAATTGCTCGACAAGCCCGGTGACGATAGGCGTATTCATAAAGTAGCTGTGCCCAGACTGGGTGGAGTGGCTATCTATATAAGTATTTTGGCCACGGTCTCTGCTTTGATTGCCATCGCCGGGCGTCTGCCTAAAGATGCTCGCTTTACCGAAGGCATAGCCGGTATTGCTGTGGGCGGTACTATTATTTTTGTGCTTGGTTTGCTAGATGATCTTGAAAATCTCAGGGCCAAAACCAAGTTATTGGTTCAAATTTTAGCCGGCTGTGCTGCCTATTCTTTGGGTGTGCGCATCAAGTCTATTCCCATACCGGCAAGCCTCAATATAGATTTGGGCTTTATTCATTTAACCGGCGGAGTCCCTATTGAGTTAGGGCAGTTGAGTTTGCCACTCACAGTTTTGTGGCTTGTTGGCGTAGCCAATGCAGTTAATCTTATAGATGGTATGGATGGTCTGGCTGCTGGAGTTTCGGCTATCTCGGCTTTGACCATATGGAGCGTCGCCCTTGGTGATAGTATCTCGAGACCTTATGCGGCTTTGATGGCTGCGGTCATGGCCGGTGCTTTACTAGGTTTCCTCAGATGGAATTTCAATCCAGCCAGAATCTTCCTCGGTGATTCGGGCGCCTATTTGACGGGCTTTACCTTGGCGGCAATATCAATCACCGGTGTGATTAAGGGGGCTGCGGCTGCCACTGTGATTGTGCCCACTTCTTTATTGGTTGTGTTTATCCTCTTCTTTCCTCTGCTTGATACTTCATGGGCAATTGTTAGACGTGTGGCCAAAGGGAAGTCAATTTTCTCGCCGGATCGTCTGCATATTCACCACCGTTTGTTAGATGCTGGTTTAGATCAAAAGAAAGTCGCCTATATCATCTATTTTGTTTCGGCACTACTAGGACTTGTGGCTACATTCTTTGTTGGGCAGCAAGAATACTATCTCAAGCTCATCGCCAGCGTGCTTATTATGGCTTTGTTCTTTGCTGAAGTTTTGAACCGACATCGGCAGCGTCAAAATAAACCGCAGTGAAGGCTTAAGTCTTGATGGTCTTTAAAGCTAGGCGAGAAGCTGTCTCTCTTTATTTGCTTGTAGCCTTGCCCATACTTTTGCTTGTCTTCTATGACTGGCTTTCGTCAACCGGCGACTTGTCAGCCTTTCCTGCCATGCGCCTTTGTCTAGCCTCGCGCCTAGAAAGTGGAGTATCTCCCTACAGCGGTTTTTTTACCTTTGATAGTCCTCTCACTTTGTATCTTGGTGCTTTGCCGGCTTTTGCCAGCAAGGCTTTCATTGCTATGGGACTGCCTCTTGCAGTGGTTAGTTCTTTTAAGGTGTTGCTTGGGTTGCTCATTTGCTTGTCACTTTCGGCTTGTATTTCTATCGTATACGGAGCCAGAAAATTGGAGGGCGAACTGCCCCTTCAACAGAGTGATGGCACTTCTCTTTCGGCTACTTGTGCGGCACTAGCTCCAGCCTTTTTGCTCTCACATTACTTAGTGCGCTTTCAATGGGGTGACGAACAACATCTTTTTTTGTTGTTCCTTTGTCCCTATTTATTTATGCGATGGCTATCTTTTGCTGGTATTAGATATGGTGGCTTTCTCTCTTTTGTTTCGGCATTCTTTGCCGGTTTAGCTGCTGGCTTAGATATCGTTTTTCTGCCTCTTGTCTTAGGGCATGAAATATTGGTTCAATGGAGGGCCAGGAAAGTCAGTATTGATAGTGCCTGCTGGGGTCTAATTGGCGGCTTTCTAATTAGTCTCGTGCTCATTGCTTTTCTACCCGAGGTAGCTAAAGAAAAGTTCCTTCAGTTTGTTTTGCCCTTGAGAGTAATGAAGTTGGGCTTATTTGATGATGCGATGACCAATATCAGCTGTGCTCCTGACCTGCGTTATCAGTTGATTTTCTTTACCGCCTCTATGTTCGCCGGGCTTCTTTCGTTAAGAAAGAACATCTTGCTTGCTCCATTTATGTATCTTGCCTGCGCTGGGCTAGTTCTCTATGCTGCAGAGATGAGAGGGCTCTCCAGCGACTTAGTCATAACTCTCTTTGCCTCCGGCATGACCATCATTATCAGCGCTTTTACCTATGTTCGAATTCTCTTGCACAAACCGATGGCAATGACAATAATCTCGGTAATTCTCTTGTTTGCTTCCGGCTCGCTATTTATCTCTTCTCGCAGAGCAATTGATGATTCTTTGTCTCTGCCTGCAGTTTTGCGACGTAATGCCGACCCCGATCTGGCTGAGGTGCTAAATAATGAAACCAAGCCTGGGCAGCAAGTATTGATTGTCAGCCATTTTCCTGAGGCAGCCTATCCCAGTTTGCTCTATTACGATCGAAAGCAGGCTGGGTATCTTACTTATGGCGAACCTTTGCATCTATTGCTTTCTTTGCGTACAAATGCGCCCACTAGAGTGTTCGCCGAAAATGGAGTGAAGTTTTTAGCTGAGATGATTCGCAAAGATCTTGAGTCTGACAAGATTAAGCTCATGCTCATTCATCTCAATCATGAAGTGGAAGATCTGAAAACCATTGGGTTGGCATACTTCCTCGATGTGAAGTATACAGAGTTCGGCAAGGCTTACTATTACACGCGCAACCGTGAGCCTAAAGAGTCTAATGGCTTGAGACTGCCTTTCATAATCTATAGGTTAGACGGGAAGTTAGACGAGGTGAGTCGGTGAGACTGAAAAGACTGCTCACACTCTATAGCTTTATTCTTCTAGCACTTTCATGTCTATCGCTGCTACTTAAGGGCCTAGGCTTTTTCTTCTTCCATCCTTTGATTATCGGCAATGATCAATCGGTCTATTTGGCTATGGGTCAGCTTCTTCTCAAGGGCTGGATACCATATCGAGATTTCTTCGATTTTAACTTGCCGATGATTATCTATTTGAGCAGTTTCCCGGCTCTTATGGGTAAGCTCTTTCCTTTACCTATATCTTTGCTTTTTACTCTGTCCATCTATTTGTGGTTTCTCTTAGCAGTTAGCCTGATTTTGGCAATTTATATTAGGTTTCGAGAGTCAAAAAAATCCCCCAAAGACCTTGGTTTACTTCTCTATATTCTTTTGGGGTTTGCTTATTTTCAAAGTGAACAAATAATCGATTTAGGGCAAAGAGAGTATTTGTTTGTAATTGGCTTTTTTCCTTTCTTACTATTGCGCTACTTCAAGGACAGCACCACCTCTGAAAAGAAAGATAATGAGGCATTAAATTTTTGTGCAGCTCTAATGGCGTTTTTGGCGCTGTCGCTCAAGCCCTACTTCGTTTTGTATTGGCTGGTAAGTGAATTCGTTCTCTCCCGTTTGAGAAGATGGCAAAATGTCACTGGCGGTAAGAAAAAGACTTTTAACTCAAGCGAAGTGCTGTGGCTTTGCTTGTTTCTTTCACTCTATGGCTTACATTTTCTGCTCTATCCCAAAGCCGCTCTCGATGTTCTACTTGGTCAAGCCCTGCCTCTTTATGCTGCCGGCATGGGTTGGTATGAGACTTCAACCCTGGCTTGTCTCGGCGGTACTCCCGAAAATTTCACCACCACCTTACTCTTTTGCCTTAGCTTTATCTTTGCCATTCCGCTATTGAGGCGGTCGGCACTGATTGTGCCTCTTCTCACCTTCAATTTGACCGCCTTTGCTCTCTTCATTTTCTTTAGTACTTCTTGGACATATCGCTATCTGCCCTGTCACTTCAGTAGTTTGATTCTACTTTCAGTTGAAGTCGGTCTTGTCATTGCCTCTGTTTTTCAGATGCTCAAGCCGCTGCCTTTCGCTCATTTGCTCGTCAGGCTCTTGCTTCCCTTGGGCATGCTATCTTTTTGTCTACAAGACACGTTTGCCTCTTTTCAAAAGTGGACAAAGGAAAGACTTACCTCTCCTTCCTTTTCACATTTGAGTATGGGAGCACTTGGTGATAGTTCTACGCGCGAGGTATCGCCGCTTTTGCGTGCAATTATTGCCCATAGCCAGAAAGGTGATGCCATCATCAGTATCTCTACCGGCGTTTTCCCGGGCTATCCACCAATTGTTCTTGCTAATCGCCGACCAGGATCTAGATATTTGCACGGTATGCATGTGCCTATGTTGGATCAATGTTTGGGTGAAACTAGCGATTTGAAATATAAGGAGAAGCTTGACCGGGTGGTCACTGAATACGGTGACGATATTTTGAAGAACAAGCCGGCTTTAGTTTTTATTCAAGGTGGACCTGTTTTTGAAGTTTTTGCTTCGCGTGATTTCTTCCGGAAGTATATGGGCGATTACTTCAGTCTTGGCGATCTTGGCTTTGAAAGCATGAAGGTCTATAAATTGCAGAAGAGCAAAGATGTTCCAGCCACTGGTCAAGAATTGCTTTTGGTGAAGAGACTATTAGCCGGTGAAAAGCCTGAATCTTTGGCTGCCAGTGCCGGTGTATCGTCTATCTATTTGCGTTCGCTTTTGCAGCGCACCGAGGCGGCCTTGGAAGAATTGCTTTCTAATGCGGCTCAGGGCGGCGAGATAGCCCTTATGGAAGAGTTGAAGAATGCCAGGCTTAGGATAAATGAATTAGAAGGAAAGTTGAGAGATACTCAGACAATCCAAGTAATCCAAAAGAAAGGAAAGAGCAAGTGACTGAACTTAGTTCGAGATGGAACCTGACTGGAAAGACTGCCCTGATCACAGGCGCTTCAAAAGGGATTGGTCTTGCTACCGCAGCAAGTTTGCTTGCCTTGGGGTGCGACGTGATCATGGTAGCGCGAGGCAATGCCGAATTGGAGCGGCGCGCTGCCGAACTGCAAGAGACCTACAGTGAAAGAAAAGTTCTTTGTCTAGCTGCCGATGTATCCAACTCAGACGGCTTGGCTAAAATCGAAGAGGGGATTTCTTCTTTGGAGAAAATCGATGTTTTGGTGAATAATGCCGGCACCAATATTCGCAAAAAAACTATTGAGTTTACCTCTGAAGATATTAAGTTCTTGCTTGATACCAATTTACTTTCTGCCTTTGAATTGTCCAGAAGACTGCACAGTAAGATGAAAGCATCAAAAGCTGCTTCATTGGTTTTTGTTTCATCAATCGCCGGGATAGGTTCTGTCTTGACTGGCAGCGTTTATGCCATGACCAAGGCGGCACTCAATCAATTGACTCGCTCGCTTGCCCATGAATGGGCTAAAGACGGCATCAGAGTCAATGCCGTTGCCCCTGGATTTATAAGAACGCCCTTGACTGGTGCGCTTATGGCCAGACCTGAGGTTAATAACCTGCTTGACTCAAGGACGTTCTTAAAAAGAGTAGGCGAAGCTGAAGAGGTCGCCGATGTCATAGCTTTTCTGGCACTGCCGGCAGCATCGTATATGACCGGGCAGGTTTTGGTGGTGGATGGAGGTATGACTAGTTTGACCGCCCAAGGTTTGCTCGATATTTAAGTTACGATGCGAGCGTCTGATAATCGCCTTAGGTGTAGAGTAATCTCCCATTTTGTGGCATAAATTGGACTAGTAATAAGAACTCTTATTTATTGATGGTCTGATGATAGATAAACCGCGACTGACAATAATTTGCCCGGTTTGCAACGAAGAATCTACAGTTAGTATTTTCTTCGAGAGAATCAAGCCTGTCATGGCGGCGCTTTCTGAGAAGTACGAGCCGGCTCTAGTCTTTACCAACAATGCTTCAACAGATGGCACTGTTAGTGCCATTTTGAAGATAAGAGAGAGCCATCCCAATGTCTTTTTGATAACGATCAGCAAGAATGTCGGCTATCAAAACTCACTTGAATGCGGTTTGCGCACTGCCAAGGGTGATGTATTTGTCTTTATTGATGTCGATCTTGAAGACCCGCCCGAGATGATTCTCGATTTCGTCAAATATTACGAAGAAGGCTATGACATCGTATATGGTGATAGGCGAGATCGTTCCGAACCTACTTTGATTAAGTGGGGTCGAAAACTCTTCTATCGGGTTTTGAAAGTTGTGGCAGATGACGATGTCATTTTAGATATGGCTGAGTTCTCGCTCATGGCATCCCATGTCAGGGATGCGGTGGTCAAGGACCACACTTCATTTCCCTTCATAAGAGCATCCATCGGCAGGGTTGGTTTCAAGCGCAAAGGATTGCCCTACAAGCGCCACAAACGGGTCGGAGGACAAAGTCACTTCCGCTTTCTGGGTATGGCCCACTTTGCAATTGCCGGAATTCTTTCTTCCTCTACACTATTCCTGAGGCTGCCGATATATACTTTACCTGTGTGGCTTTTGGCGGTTACCGCTTGCGCAGTAGCACGCGTGTATATCGACAGCCGCTGGCTTGATGTCATCATCTTGCTCTTGGTTTGCTCATATTTCGGGTCGGCTATTTCCTTTATCGCAATCTATGTGGGAAGGACTTATAAAAACTCTCTGGGCAGACCTAATTTCGTAATCGATCACAAGCACTCGATTTTGCAGGAATAGTCTGTGACCGACAATTCGCAATTCAACCAGGCTTCCGCCTCACAGCCGGCTTTTGTCTCGGACAAACGCCGCTTTCAGTCTTTTGATGGCGGCGTGACCGCTCAGGGTAGCTACGCCAGACCCCTGACCAATAATCTGAAAGACTTTGTCGAAATAGAGCATAAACTGCTCAAACGACAAAAGGCGAGAATTCCAATGGGGGCTGGTTTATCATTCGCCTCACCGCAGTTCGGCGAAGATGTCACTTCGATAGACCATACTGCTTTTACCAGGGTTCTTAGCTACGAAGAAGATACCGGAATTGTGGAAGTTGAGTCAGGTGCCACCATGGCTCATATCTACAATTTTTTGATTGATAAAGGGCGCTATATAGTCACCCAGCCTGGCTACCCCTCTATCACCATCGGTGGCTGTATTGCCGTAGATGTACACGGTAAGAACCAAATGCGTGACGGCAATTGCACGGCTCAGGTTGCATCGCTTAAGCTCTATCATCCGGCTTACGGAATAATCGAAGCCTCGCCCGAGGTCAATAAAGAAGTTTTCGAATTGACTTGCGGTGGATATGGATTAACTGGGCATATTTTGAGCGCCAAGCTGAAGACCAAAGCCATTACCTCTAGAAGGATGGCTCTCATCAAGCTTCCATTTGATGATTTATCGATGACACCTTTGATGCTGAAAGAATGTGCCAAGAATAATGACTTTGTAGTTTCATGGCATGATATGACTGCGCCTGATACGGCTTTTGGACGCGGTTTCCTTATGATGGGAAAATTCTTTCCGTCAGATGCGGGCGAACCCGAGCAATTCGGCGGCAAGATGGCGGAGACATGGGGGCTTGATGCAGAAAGTCGCAAGTGGCCTATGTCACCTCTCTTGGGTGCGTCTTACTATAGTCTGCCCTTCACAAGATTGATGAATGTCTTTTATGGCACCCTTAGCCGCTCTAGAGCCGAGGCAAGCACTATTGCCATCTATGATTGCTTGCAGCCCATGACCACGCTTAGAGAGTACTATTACAAGATGTTTGGTATCAATGGTTTTCATGAATGTCAGTTGATCATTCCAGAAGACAAATTTATGTTCTATATCGAACAAATTCAGTATGCCATCAATAAGTTCGAAGTACCGATTACCCTGGCTTCAGCTAAATACTTCAGCGGGCGGCAAGAACTTTTGAGGTTTAATGGTGACGGTGTTTGCTTTGCTCTCAATTTCCCGCGTTGCCAACCTGGTCGTCTGCTTATCGAGTTCCTCGATAAACTTTGCCTCAAAGAAGGCTTTCTTCCCTATATAGTGAAAGATTCGAGGTTGCCACTATCGGTGGTGGAGCGCTGTTACGGCAATAATTATCATGATTTCAAAAGGCGATTGAGAGACTTCGATTCTGAGCGCTTATTTCAGTCTGAGGTTTCAAAACGTCTATGCCTATAGACCAGGATGTGCCTCTGGCTCTATTGATCTTTTGGCTGGATGACAATCGTTATGCTGTGCCATTAGAGAATATCGATAGGGTGCATCCGGCTGTTGAAGTAATGAAGTCGCATGAGAGTGCGGAGTTTCTAGGCTTTGTTAATGTTCATGGCGAAGTCATACCGGTAATCAATGTGCGAAATCGCTTTAGTCTGCCGCCAAGAGAGCTGACTCTGCACGACATGCTCGTGGTCGCAAAAGAAGGTGAGCAAAAGCTGGCTTTCTTTGTTGATGGAGTAGACGGCGTCTTGCGCTATCAAAAAGATGAGTTGGTGGTTGCTGATTCTATGCTTTACGCTAGTTCAAAAGTTAAGTTGGTCAAGTTCGAGGACGGTTTGGTTATTTTGAATGAATTGCGTGACTATCTTAGCGAAGAAGCGAAGAAATGGTTGGCTAAGTAGCCCTCAGATAATTCTCTTTAGTTTGTAAGGCTGTCTATTTGAGCTTATACTTGCAAACCAGAGTTTCAAGAACGTCTTGGATGGCGGTCAGACTCTTGGCCGCTTCATCTATTTGTTTGCTAGATAGAACATGCTGTTTTGTAGCCTCTTGTATGCCCTGCATGGCTGTCACAACTTGATCAATTCCGGTCAATTGTTCTTGACTGGCTGCAGCAATCTGAGCTGCCGCATTGGCTGATTCGGCCACTGCGTGTGCCAGTGATTCAATAGCTCTTCCAGCTTCCGCAGACTGCTTCACAGCTACTTCGACCGTGCGGCTGCCTTCTTCGATAGAAAGCGCAGCTTGGGCAGCGGCTTGTTGAATGTCTGAGAGTATTCTTCTTACTTCGGCAGTGGCTTGCTTGCTCTGATTAGAAAGAGCCTTCACCTCTTGAGCGACCACGCCAAAACCCTTACCCATTTCTCCGGCTCTGGCTGCTTCGATTGAAGCATTAACGGCAAGAAGATTGGATTGCTGTGATAGTTCATCAACTGAGGCGGTGATGTCGGCGATAGCCTGACTGCGGTCAGTCAGTGTGGCCATAGAGTTGGCGATGGCTCGCATTTGATGCCGCACAGAAGTCATTTGATTGATGGTATCTTCGGAGGCATTCTTACCCACAAGTGAGATTTGCGCCGCCTGCTGGGCTAGGTCGGCTACGAAGCGTCCTTTTTGGGTAGCCACCATTGTTGTTTGACGCACTTCTTCTGCAGAAACCGTAGTTTCGGTGACAGTCGCGGCCGTTTGACTGGATGAAGCCGCTGACTGACTGGTGGAGATAACGATTTGACCGACAGAACTGCTTAGAACGTCTATGGCCTCGGTTATGCGACTGGTGTCTTCTCTTAACTTTGTCACCATAGTGTCGAAGGCGGAAGTGAGACTGCCGATTTCGTCGCCATCACTAAAGCGCGGTATGGGGAAGTTCAGCTCGCCTTGTCCCACTTTTGCTGCAGCGGAAGTTAGCGACTGCAGCGGATCAACCACTTCATGGGCGACAAAGGTCTTGATTTTGTGGGTGGTATAGATTGTTACCGAGATGACTAGAAAGTAGGCAATACCAAGATAGAGATTGTCTCTCTTGAGAGTGTTTGCAGCCTTCAGTGCTTCCGGCGCCAATTGTCCAAGATTTGGATAGTCGGTAATGCTGCCTATGGCTTGCGATATCTGCCACCATTCCCAACCAATGAATACCGTCAACACCCCAAAGCCAATCGATGATAATACGAGGGTGCTGCTAAGTTTGGATTCTAAGCCTTTATATTGAGTACTCATATGTTGAGAATTAGATGCTTGAGAATTAGCTCGATTGTATTCACTATTGGTGTAATCTGGGCTCACTCTAATATCCTGCTTTTGAAACTACTGTAAATGTACTACATGAAGATAGGCTTGTGAGAAAAAAACAGCTTCTTTTGTTTTCTCTTGCTCTAGCAGTTTGATGGCGTGTTCTACCTGCTCTATGAACTTATCCTCTTTGCCTGATTTGAATACAATACCGTCGGCGGTGCTAGCCAGAATTTTCTCGGCTTCATCGCCCTGGGCCGGCGATAGGAGCAGCAAACAATGCAAAGTCTCTTTATTGGCCGCCCTAAGTGCCTCAATAAGCTGATATCCGTCTATGCCGGGCATATTGATGTCGGTAAATACTAAGGTAGGTTTGTCGCTTGTTTGAGCCATATACTCGAGCGCCTTTTCACCAGAGCGACTCAGCTGAACGGAAAAGCCCATCTTTTCCAAGCAATGCTGCATAAATATCGCCTGGGTTAGCGTATCTTCCACCAGTAAGACTTTCTTGTTAGCAGTCAAGATTTAGCAACCTCTCTTTCGCCGGTGTTGTTAATGCTTCTAATACGTTTTTCAAGCTCAAGAAGTCCACTTCCGATTTCTTCCAGATTCATAACATGGGTGGCAGCTCCCAGTTCTATCGCTTTCCCCGGCATGCCGTGGACAACCGAACTGGCTGCACTTTGAGCTATAGTCGTAGCTCCACGCTCTTTCATTTGCAAAAGCTCGGCAGCTCCATCGACACCCATTCCGGTTAAGATGATGCCAAGTGAGTGCTCGCCGTACTCTTGGGCTACCGATTGGAATAGCCTGGCCACAGATGGCCTGTGTCCGGCTATGGTGGCATCGCTACTATAGACAAAGCGTCCATTTAGAACGGTAATGTGTTTATCTTCTTCACTGAGGTAGAGAAAGCCTTTTCTGAGTTTTTCTCCTTCCTCAGCAATTTTTACCTTGAGCTTGAGATTTTGACTGAACCATTCTTTCATGCCGGCTGTAAAGCCAGGAGATATATGTTGTACCAAAATGATCGGCAGCGGAAAGCGGATCGATAATTTGCTGAGAATTTGTTGCACGGCCTTTGGTCCACCGGTTGATGCTCCTATGGCTATCAACTCCAGATTGGTTGGCAAGGGGGAGGTGTCGACCTCAAGTGCCTGGGAGATATTATTTTTCTCGGTTAGCTTGCCTCGCGCATTTCTCTTCACTACCTTGACATTAGCCATTGATTTTATAGTCTGAATCAAAAGCTTTGACGACACTTTGAAATCACCTGTGCCGATATTTATCGGTTTAGCAACCGCCGTAAGTGCGCCAGCCTCTATCAACTCAAAAGCACGTTCGATATCTGTCACCAGGGTTGATGCTGATACAACAATTATCGGCACCGGAGAAAATTCCATAATTTTGCGAGTAGCGGCAAGCCCATCCATTCCAGGCAAATGAACGTCCATCGTAATGACGTCTGGCTTTATCTCCTCAAGTTTGGCAAGAGCCTCTTCTCCACTGCCTGCCACGGCAATTACTTCTAGGTTGGGATCTGAATCAATAATAGAGACAAGAACCTTCTGCGCCGGTAGAGAGTCCTCGACCACAAGTACCGTTGTCTTTCGCTTTTCTGTTTTTGAATTAGCTTCGATTTTCATGGAGCCGCCTAAAGCAAAGATTTAACTGTGTCTAGTAAGCCTTCTTGGTCGAGATTACCTTTAACGAAGTAGGCATTGGCGCCGGCTTCTACTCCTTGCTTTCGATCGCTTTCACTTCCCAAAGAGGTGACTAGAATTACAGGAGTATTTCTCGTTGCTTCATTTTCTCGAATTTTCTTGACAAAGGTTAGCCCATCCATCACAGGCATCTCGATGTCGCTGATGACAAGATCAGTCTTTATCGTTGCTAGAGCCTTAAGTCCTTCTGCACCGTCTAGAGCCATTCTTACGATATACCCGGCTGATTCAAGAATGTTCTTGAGTAGTACGCGAGAGGTTATCGAGTCTTCAACAACTAATACGGTCTTCCTCTCGCTGCTTGGTTTTGTAGTATTGCCCTTGGTGTCCAAACTGTCTAGCAAATTGGCAAGCATGGAAGACGAAGTATCTGTCTTTACCGTATGGACTGCTTCTACCACATCGTGGATATTTAAGATGAGAACGACCTCACCACTGGACATCATAGTTGCACCCGAAAAGAGCGGAATTCCTTGCAGCGGATAGCTAAGGGGCTTAACCGTAAACTCACCCTGGTCAACCACTTGGTCGACCAATAGACCAGCGTATTTATCTCTATGCTGCAAAACCAGCATTTCCAGATATTCAAAAGTATTGCCGCTGTGCTCTGCTTCCGGCAAACCCAATACTTTCGATAAAGAAGCCACAGGGATGAGTCGACCGTCCACGAAAAAGGTACGTTTCCCTCCGGCTGTTTCGAAAGCTAGCGGATGCACTCTGATGCCGCGGAGTAGCCCGGCAACAGGCACGACAAAGCTCTGTTGTTGGCTCACTATTCTTATGCCGCTAAAAGCCGCCATTTTGGAGGGCAGAACCATTCTAAATGTAGTGCCGCTACCGGTGGTGCTGGAGATTTCCAGTCTGCCAGAGAGTTCTTCGACCTTTTCTTTGACAATAGCAAGACCCAGTCCTCTACCTGAAATATCAGATACTTCATCTCTGGTAGAGAAATCCGGACGAAAAATCAGGCTAAGGGCTTGGCTATAGGTTAAATTTGTCGCCTCTTCCAGGCTAAGAAGGTTCCTCTCGACTGCCTTGCGCTTGACTATATCGGCGTTGACGCCGGCTCCATCATCGATAATAGAAATTTCGACATTTTCGACATTTATGTTCTTTATCGAGAGTTGCAAGCTGGCTTTACTTGGTTTGCCTGCTTTTGAACGGAGCTCAGGAGATTCTATGCCGTGGTCTAGAGCATTTCTAATGATGTGAATTAGTGGGTCCTTTATTCTCTCAAGAAGCCTTCTATCGATTTCGAGATGTCCACCTTCCACTGAAAAATCTACATCTTTGCCAAGATCTCTCGCCAACTCTCGCACCAACTTAGGAAAGCCCTCAAGAACCGTCGATATTGGTTGCATCGTCAGTGACTTGGCTGTTTCTAGAAAGCGAGAGATCATTTGTGCCGAATTATTGTTATCTCTGCCGATTTCTCTTAGGACTTCGTCGAGTTGGTTTGCCAAAAACTTTAGGTCACTGCGCTGATATTGCTCAGACTTTCCTTGATGCAAAAGCTGTTGTCTAGCAGCTTGGTCTAGTCTGGCTTTAATCTCAGTAAGTTCGCCTAGCCGTTCAGTCATTCTTCCTTTTAAGACCAAGAGTTCTTCTGATTCGCCAAGCAATCTATTTAGCCTTGCCAGAGGTACTCTGATGGTTTGTTCTGTCTTTTGAGTTGTCTTGGATTTTGACGCGCTTTGCTCTGTACTGTTATCCAGAGTGCCGAGCATGTTCCTCAATTCGGTAACATTGAAAGTACCAGTTTGCATCAGGCTCTCAATTGATGAAGCGCTTTCCGCAGTTCGGATTGATTCTGGTGAAGCTTGTTCTTCGGGCTTAATCGGATCTAGACTCAAAGATGTTATCTTGAGTTCGACCATTGCCTTGAGTCCTTGCTTTTCGACATCGGTTAGACCATCGCCGGTGATACCGCCTTCGCTGTCTACGAAGCTCTCAAGCGCGTCAATAATTTCAATGAATGTGTCAAGATTGAATAGTAGCGTTCGCTCAAGTGCTTCATCAGGAAGCGGTTTGTAGCTGAGCACGGCTGTCTCTAAGAGCTGACAAACGGCCGTCAGTTCGTCTTCGTTGACAGCTCTCGCGGCTCCTTTAAGGCTATGCAGTGAAGATGCACACTTTGAAATTGTCTCGCGGGCGTTGTAACCCTTCGAGTCGCCTTTCTCTGCCTTGTTTCGATTGGCAAAATGGTCGAATGCTTCTTTGATCTGGGCGACAATCTCTTTGCCTTCATCAAGAAAGGCTGCGCGCAGTCTTTTCAGGAAGTCTTCATCTGTGCTCAATTCTATCTACTGAGCTCTTTCTTGATGGGGGCGTAAAATGACACCAGCTCATCATAGAATTTCTTGGCTTCTTTCCACTTAGATTTAGAAGCAGACTGCGGGATCTTTGAAGACAGATCAGCAAGATGATTGAGCTTGAGCGAAGAGAGCGGCCCTTTGATTGAGTATGCGAAGTGATTGGTTGCTTCCAAATCTTTAGATGTTATGGCTAGCTCCAAGCATTCGATGAAGGTCGATGTCACACCAATAAATAGTTTGGCTATTTCTTCCGCTTCAGCCTCACCGTATATGGAGGCAAGTTCCTTATAGGTCAGCTTGTCTTCGGCAATCGGCCCGTCTATCTTCTCTTCTTCAAAGAGAATTGCTCTGGCAATACTGCTGCTTCCCTGCAAAGATTCTTCTTTATCTTGTTCTGCTTTAGCCCTTTGTGCAGCAACTTCGCACCACTCTAGAATGCGCCGCTTTAGCTCTTTTTCAGGTGATCCTTTGGTGATGTAGTCACTCATCCCTGCATCCAGGCACTTCTGTCTGTCGCCTTCCCGGTCATAGGCAGTGACCGCGATGATTGGAAGTTGACTGAATTCGCCGCCTAGAGACCTGATTTCACGAGTGGCGTCGTAGCCATCGAGCCGAGGCATGTCACAGTCCATCAGTACCAAATCAAACTTGGTTTTTCTGCTTGAGACTGCATCCACGGCCTCTCGCCCATCGTTTGCAAGTGTGACGGCAAAGCCTAACTTGTCCAGTTGCAACTTCAGAAGCTTTTGATTGACTGCCACATCATCAACTACAAGAACATTGAGCCCCGCACCCAGTTTAGTCTCTTTTGGCTGCTCCGCCGGTTTTGCTGGAGCAGTAGGAGATGCCACTGATTGCGGGGACTCAGACTTTTTTGAGGCTTGAAGTTTCTCCGTTAGTTGCTTGAGTTCATCAAGTCCTTTTGTGAAATCCTCCAATCTGGCTTCTGTTTCTCTGCAGATTTGGCTTAGTTCGTTTACGACTTTGACGTGGTCCGTGATGTCTGCCAAGAATGCAATTAGACCTCCCGGACTGCGTCCTGGTTGACTAGAGGCTAATGGACTAACTGTCACTCTAAGGTAACGCTCTTGCCCGCCAGATTTCAGGATGATTTCGCATTCGCTTTGCTTCCATTCGTTGGAGACTTGGGAGAAATTCCAAGGTAAATCTTTTTCCTGAAGACGCTTATGTCTGGTATCGAAGATTCCATCACCACCTGCTTCAGAAATCTTGGATGGACCTTTGCCACCGAGTTCTGGTGTGGAGAGAAAATCGCCCAAGAGCTCTAGCGCCCGGTTGTTAAGGAGCAGCCTCTCACCCTTTGCACCGAATACGAGGGCGCCTATTTTAGGGTTTTCGAGAATATTAGAGAGAACTCTCGGCAGTTCGTAGAGGGGATCTATTGAGGTGCGAGAATTTTGTGAGTTTTTCAGCTGCACTAGAGTGGAAACTTCACCGGTGGCGCGTGTCAGCTCGGGGCGCAGTTCATCTTTACATTCCTCAATCGCCCGTAAGGTCTCGCGCAATTCAGTTAGCTCATTGGTGAGCTTGTCGAGGGGTTTATCCCAATCACCTTGCAATCTACATACCTCATCAAAGTCTCTGTCATTTTAACAAACCGGGGGTTGTTTAAGCCCGCACCTGCTGATTAGATTGGGCTGTAAAGGGAGTAAAAAATAGGAAGGAGACTTTCGTAAGGTCGGATGGAATTACCAAAAAAATCTCTCCATATGCTTCAGGATGCTCGGAAGATTGTTTCCAGGCATATTGGAGTTTCGGGCAAAAATCTGGAAGATTTTGTAGCAGCCCTAACCCAGCTTGCCTCTTCGTCAGTTGAGTGGCAAGCTGGCGAGACAATTCCGCTGGAGAGAATTTTGTCTTTAATTCTTGGCACTCAGCCCAACGAGCAGCTGCCGATAGGGTTGGTTCGCTTACTTGCTCCTCTCTTAACCAATCAGGAGACGTATTTTTTCAGGGAGCCAAGAGTTTTTGAATTTTCTACCAAAGTCTTACTTGGTAGAAGAAAGGAAAGTCTGGATTTTTCTCGCTCTCCTAGTCTGAAGGTATGGTGCGCTGGCTGTTCAAGTGGAGAAGAAGCCTACTCTTTGGCTATTTCTCTAAAAGAGAGCGGTCTTTCGAGCGCCAGTGTTAGTATTCTAGGTACTGACATCAGTGATGAGGCTCTCTTGCAGGCTGTTTCGGCTTTATACACTAGGCGCTCCTTCCGCAGTTTGGGTGAGGATTCTCGATACGAAGACTTACTACAGCGCTATGTCAAACCCAAAAATGATGACGAAGCCGGAGATGTGAGAGAAATCTGCGAATCTCTCAAGTCTATGGTTCTCTTCGATTTCTTTAACTTGGTCGATTTTGTAGGAGAAGACAAGCGAGTTGAGAGAGAAATTGCCCAAGGTTTTGACTTAATAATCTGCCGAAATGTTCTAGTTTACTTTGAACAAGCCGAGCAATTGTTGGTTGTGGAATCTCTGAGTAATTCTCTCAAGCCAGGAGGATATTTGGTTCTCGCCCCGACCGATCTGGTGCACGGTCTGCCTTCCGAGCAATGTACACGTCTCAACCTTTCACCAACTGGCGATCTTGACGGTTGTGTCTATGCTAAATTCAACAGAACGGTCGCTTACAACTCGCCTTCACTCAGCTTGGGTTCAGAAGTTGTTCTTCCAAGTGTTAGAGAGCTTTACTTGCAGTCACTAAAGTGGCAAGACCTTGACCTCAAGGCGGAAGCCATAGAATCTCTGGAGAAGTGCTTGGCTTTGAATTCGGATATTCATATGGCTTCCTTTCTGTTGGCGGGTCTATATTTCGCTACCGACAGAAGAGATTCGGCGCGGGCATTACTTCTAGGTCTACGTTCTAAGCTTTTTACTTTGCCATTGGCAGAGACTTTAGAGTTTGGAGAGGGTTTGACAGTCGATTCTCTACTAAAATTGGTTGACAATCTTCTCGCTTTGGAGGACTAGCTAAGTTGTCGGACGATCCTAGCGCCAGTTTGAATAGAGTACTTACTCAGAAAATTCTCAAAGCGCGAGCCCGCAAGCTTGCTCGTCCCATGATTGAAGAAGGCAAGAAAGACCTTGCCCATAGACTAGTGCTGGTTTCTATCGGTGGAGGACGCTTTGGTTTTGAAACCAAGTTTGTTGAAGAGGTCCTTAGGCTGCGGAGCATTACACATGTGCCTGGACTGAATTTGCCTTTTGTGGGGGTGAGCAATGTGAGAGGTGATCTGGTCACGGTGGTCGAACCAACAGCACTTCTGCAAGACTCGGCGCCGATGGCTATACAATCCCCGGTCTCTTCACTTTCTTCCACGCGAAAGCTCTCTTCCCCGGATGGTCGCAGTCATGCAGTGCTTCTTCGAGGAGAAGAGCGCTTAGCTCTTCTTGTCGATGACTTACTTGGAGTAAGGGATGTAGACGCCTCTGAACTGACGGTTGATTATTCCGGATTATCCAGTCGGTTGGCTTCCTTTGTTGTGTCTGTTACCCGTGAGTATCTGATAATTCTTGATGCCGAGAAAGTCATTTCTGCAATTGGGCGTTTTTCTCCCCAGCTTAGTTAACAGACAGCAATAACCTTTTGCTTAGGGCTGAAAAGCCCCGGGTATATGTAGGCTATCTTACTGTTCTACTTATGTGATTTAGTTTCTAGGTTTTGGCTGGAGATTTGTTGAATGACATCGTCCGATAATGCTGTCAAGGGTGCAGACCGCGCTACTGAGCTGATTCATCAGCTTGAAAGGCAGGTGAATGCTCTCAAGGACGATCTTTCTGCCAGTCGCTCTCAATTAGCCTCTATTTCTGGTTTGGAAAAGTCGGTTAAAGAGATTCTAGAGAGCGAGAGTCATTTGGAACTGTCTAAGGTTCCAGGCATCATCATGAAACTCTCCAAGGAGCGCAGTATAGGCGCTGCTCTCACTTCTGAAGACGGTCAGGTGCTGATGGCCAGCCCCGGATTTTATGCTCTGACTGGTTTAACTTTAGGAAGTCATGCCTCAAGCTATCGCTTCTTCAGTGCCTCTGATAATCTCTCTCTTGACTCAGAGAATCTTAAGGAACTCGATGGTTGCCCTTGGCTTAAGCATGATAGTGATAAAAACTTGGGAATTGGTCTTGCCATTCACCGATACCTCGCCAAAAAAGATGAGGACCAAACCGAGAAATGGCTTCAGTTTATATACAAAGCTCTCACCGAGGATGGTGGCGAGACGGCAGGCGCGCTTATCTTTGTAGTCGAGTCGACCGATGAAGTGAATAGCGAAAAGCAGATTGGTGCCTTAATCAATCAATTGAAGGAAAAAATAGACGCAATCAGTGCTCCGATAAATAGTTTCCGTTCTGTGCTAGACCGGGTGCTGGAATTTAAAGAATTTGGGCCCGTTAGTGCCACTCTCCCAGTCTCGGATGCTTCCCTGGGAAAGCCACAGGCTGATGATTTCTTTCCCCCGCCCGAGCCTGATGCAGATTTAGGTGAACCCGATTTTGGCACCTTTGACCAACTTAACTCTGATACATTCTTGCCGCATGAACACCAAGAGATGGTGTCACCTCCAAGTGTCGAGGCTGCAGAGACTGATTCGGCTATCGATGAAATTCTTCCGGTTGGAGATATAGTCGCTTCCGAGTCAGAATCTGAACTCGCAGTTCAAGCCGATGAGAAAGAAGAATCTGAAGCCGAGTCTGAAGTGTTATCTGACGATTCGGAAGCGACAGCAGACGAGGGGGCCGAAGCCAAGCCAGAGCTTGGTTCAGAAGATAAATCAGAAGATGCCGCCTCGGTAGGCGGACAAGTAGCTCGCGACCATGACAATAGCTATCTTTCGGAGATGTTCCGAGCTGAAGATCAATTTTTGGAGCCTATTGAGGATATTATCTCGTCCGATAAAGCTCAGGATTCGCAGCCGGATGCCGCTATTTTGGTCAATGAACTTGAAGATAGCGATCTTCTGGTGGATGAAGGCGAGGGCGCTCTGTGGCAAGAATTCTCTGATTTCGTCAAGGAGACTCCTCTTTTGGCAAATGAAGGAGATGAGTCTGTCAGTTTTGAAGAGTTTGATATAGCGCAGGGTAATCACGATACCGCATCTTCGGCCATGCCTTATTCAGAGCCAGAAGCAATTTCAGAGCCAGAAGCAATTTCAGAGATAGATCTGATCTCTGATGATAATAGTGAGCCTTCATTGGCAGAGATCGAGGTTGGCATCCTTGAGTTCAATCCGCTTTCTGATACCGAACCTACTGATCATCATTTAGAAGTTGTAGAGGCTCAGTCAGTTAATAGCACGGTCGAGAGCTTCAGCGATGTTTCGGCTCCTGTGTCTTTCGATGAAGCGAAACCTTCTATTTCTGAACGTTGGGCCTTGGTTGTTGATGACATCCCAGTTAATCAGAAGTTGTTGGTTCATCAGTTGAAGAAGTTAGGTTTCAAAACTGATATCGCGAATAATGGCGCTGAAGCACTTGAGATGCTGAGAAAACCTTACACGATAATCTTCATGGATTGTGATATGCCTGTGATGAATGGCTATGAAGCTACAGCTGAAATAAGAAAGAAAGAGAATGGACGCTCACACGTGCCTATAATCGCCATGACATCGTACGACCGTGAGACTGATAAAGAGAAATGTCTAGCTGCCGGTATGGATGACTATCTCACGAAGGGAGTAAACGAGGGAACTCTCAGTCGTGTGATCGAAACCGCGTTAAGTGGTGAAAGTTTACAGGGCAATGGCTCCTCAGACCAGGTCGTTCAAGCCCAGATTGCTGATACTATGACTGGTGGCGAGACTATGCCGTTTGATGCTGATAATATTGCGGCTACCTATAGTCGTGATGAATTGAAAGACATCATGCGTTCTTTCTTGTCTTCTATGGAAGTTTTTGTGGGCTCGATGCAGAAAGCTATAGATGATCATGATGTTGAAAAAGTTAGACATCTTTCCAACTCAATAAAGGGTCCCTGCGCTTCACTGGGTCTCAAGCTGATGACCCGGGTCGCGGCAGACATAATCAATTATGCTCAGGCTGCCGATTGGCCGCAGGTAAGGCTCAAGTATCTCAAGCTCAAGACTGTCTATTTACGGTCACAGGCTGATCTGCGTAAAGCTTGTCCGGAAGTTTTTGAAGAAGCCCACCACATTATTGGTTGAACAGCGAATCAGCAGAAAGGATGCCATTGGAAAGCTTAGAGGGACAAGAAGCAGGAAACGTCGCCAGACCAGCGCGGCTGGAAGAGCTTGAAGCTCAATTCGATCGCGACATGGCGAAAGAGCTTGTTTCTGCATACTTGGAAGATACAGCAGATGTTATGGAGAAAATGCAGGAGTCGATTTTCAATCGCGATGGAAAATCACTCAAGTCTCATGCCCATATGCTCAAAGGTGCTTCGAGGATTGTAGTGGCACAGGAATTGGAAGGTCTCTGCAAAGAAATGGAAGAGTATAGTCTAGGGGCTAATTGGCTAAAGGCAGAGGCCCTATTCGAGAAACTGAACAGGGCTTTTCAAGAATTAGTGGAATACCTGAGGCAATACCTTAAATGAATCACGATAGTTTAGTTTATGCTGGATTGATTGTTTCCGTTGCCTCGCTTGGCTTTGGTATCTTCATCTATATTACTCTCAGACGCTTGATGGAGATGTCGAACCCGGGTCGCAATCGAGCTCATAACCAGACTATGGCCGATATCGCCAATCTCAAGAGAGAAGTAGCCCTATTGAGTGAGACAGTTGCCAGATTTAGAACCCAGAGTCTGGCCGGCATAACCGAATCTATTGCCGAGCAAGAGCGAGGACTGAGAGAAAATCTCCAGAAAGATATCAGCAAAGAGGTCAGTGGTCTCTCTCAAGAGTTCGATAAGGCAATCAAGACTATAGTAGATAGATTTGAGAGAAAACATACCGAACTTCTCAAGGAGTTGGAGCCGGTCAACGAAATCTCAAGCATTAAGTCCAATATGACCAGGCTGGTTACGGAAGTGAATGAGGCCCTTTCCAGCTTACCCCAAGGGCAGCAGAATGATTTTGACGGACAAGCATATGCCAGAGCATCAGTTTTAGATCGCTTCATTGCCTCTCTTGAAGATCCTGAAGATCGCCGGAAATGTCTGCTTTCTTCTCTTGATTCAGTCTTAGACATTCCAACCTTGGGAAAATTGGCGGTAGCTTATCCTTCAGCCAATTCCTGGCTAATGCTCAAAGAGTTAGCCGATCATGGCGTAGTCTCTGATGTTGCCGGTTGGGCTTTGGTGGTGGGAGCGGTTGTCGCAGAAGCTGATGGTGACGACGATCTAGCTGAGAAGCTATATCAATCAGCGCGTTTATCTTTTGCCATTGGAGGCTCGGAGGATCATGAAGGACTCTTCTTTGTCACAAGGGGCTTGGTCAATGTATTAGAGAGAACCGGTCGCGAAGATGTTTCGGAAGCTCTGAAGATGAGTCTGGAGAACCATATAACTGCTTTGCGCAACGAGCCTCCAGTTGAGCCTGTGAGGGCTTGCCATAATTTGGCAGATTTTTATCTGCAAGAGGGTCGCAATGCCTGTGCGGCAATACTTTATTTGAAAGTATTGCAAATGGCAGAGATGATGGGTGGGTACGAAAGTCAAGCTGACAGAGCGTGGAATGGTATCGCTCGTGCATTGAGATTTATTGTGCTAAATGACAAGGGTGCACCTAGAGAGAGCTTCAAGTATTTTTCAGCAGATACTGCTGCCTTCCTCAATAGAGGGCTCAATCGTCCTGATACCCTTCTCAACGAAGACAGCGAGAAAGAAGGTATTTTGCTTTGCACAATTAGGTTGTTTGATCGGGATAAAGACATAAATGGTGCCCTTTCCTCAATCGTAGCCTTAATGAATCACTTAGAGTCTGCCAGACTGAGCAAAGATCATAAGACTTTTCTTGCCACTGAGGTGCTCTACGCCCTAGATTCTCTTGGGCTGAGTCGCAAGGCGGTCGGCTTGCCGATTTTGAAGCAATTGGTTGAAGTCTTCACCCGCAGCGGCAGCTATAACAAGGCGGCTTCAGCTGGTGCTAAGCTAGTTGATGTTTCTCTCGATCTCTTTGGTGATGCTTCTCTTGAAACAGTCGGACCAATAGAAATGCTTGCTAGAGTTTATAGAGCAATGGAGCGCTTTGATCTGGCTGAAGAGTGCTATAGGCAGATCTTAGAGGTTCAGTATAAGGTCTATCCCACTGAGCACGAGAATATGATAGATGTCCTTCTCAACTTGGCGGAAGTATGTCTGATTCAAAAAGATGAAGGCGAATGTGAGATATTCATGGAAAGTGCTGCCGAGATGTGTATTCATCTTCTAATGGAAGAAGACCCAGAGCTTTCCAAAGAGGAAGTCGAATCTAGGAGAGTGAAAGCTCAGTTGATCAACGAGCGTATCGATATAATTAAAAGGCAAATGGGCGCTAAAGTCGCTTGAAAAAGTCTGCAAAAGTGTAGAGCATATAGTCTACTGACTGCTGTGTTATTCCGGGGTAGACGCCCACAACAAAAGAGCCTTTCATCACTTGATCTGTATTGCTAAGGTCGGCAACTGTGCGTTTGTCCACATCAATAAAGGCAGGTTGTCTGAGTAGGTTGCCGCCGAATATGTGTCTGGTGGCAATCTGCTTACTCTCAAGATGTTCAATCAAGCTCTTTCTGGCGAATGGGGCTTTCTCTTTCACTGTTAGCGGAAAACCAAACCAAGAAGGGTCACTACCAGCGGTGGCTTCTGGAAGGACCATAAACTCCTCAAAGTTTTTGATTTTCTTCAAGCCTTCTTTGAGGCTGGCAAAGTTGCGGCGTCTACTAGAACCAAAACTTTCTAGTTTCTCTAATTGGGCCAGTCCCACTGCCGCTTGCATGTCAGTGAGCTTCAGATTATAACCGAGGTGACTATAGATATATTTGTGGTCGTAGCCTTCTGGCAGCGAGCCCAGTTGCCAACCAAAGCGCTTACCGCAAGTATTGTCTTTACCCGGATCGCAATAGCAGTCGCGACCCCAGTCGCGAAAAGATTCCACAATAATCTTGAGTTGGGGATCCGAAGTGACAACACAGCCTCCCTCGCCCATTGTTATATGATGGGCTGGATAGAAGCTACTTGTTGCTAAATCTCCTCTAGTGCCTGTCAGTCTGCCCTTGTAGAGACTGCCTAGAGCATCGCAGTTGTCTTCAATCACAAAGAGATTGTGTTTTTGAGCAAAGCTCATAACCGTATCTAGGTCAAACGGATTACCGAGTGTGTGCGCCAGGATAATTGCTTTGGTTTTTGAACTATAAGCTTCTTCAAGCTGCTCGGTTTTGACATTTAGAGTTGTGAGATTCACATCAAGAAACACCGGAACTAAATTGTTTTGCACAATCGGTGCTACCGTTGTAGGAAAGCCGGCAGCCACAGTGATGATTTCGTCTCCAGGCAAGAGTCTTCGCTCTTTTAATCTATATGAAGTAAGCGCGGTTACAGCCAATAGATTGGCCGAAGAGCCGGAATTGCAAAGAAGGGCATAGCGTCTGTCTAGGTGACGGGCAAAAGCCTGTTCAAAGTTGCGGGCGAATCTGCCTGTAGTCAGCCAGAAATCAAGTGATGCGTCCACCAGGTTGACAAGTTCTTTCTCGTCAAATATACGCCCTGCGTATGGTATGAACTGCCCTTCGCTGAATTCTTTGTCAGGCCATTTCAGCTTTTGGTAGCGAGCGGTCAATTCCAGAATTTCGAGACGCAGTTTCTCTGCTTCATCTAGGCTATCCGACATCGAGATCCCCTTTCTATGGGGCTATAATTATAACTTCAGTCGGCTCTCAATACTAAGCGAGTTCATAAACCCAAAAATGAAAGTAGTGATTTTAGCCGGTGGGCTTGGTACAAGGCTGCAAGAAGAAACCCACGTCAAGCCGAAGCCCATGGTGGAAGTCGGTGGACGACCGGTTCTCTGGCATATTATGAAGATTTACGCTCATTTCGGGTTTAGAGAGTTTGTAGTGGCACTCGGCTATAAGGGTGGGGTGATCAAGGAGTACTTTCTCAATTATCGACATCGCGACAGCGATCTTGTGGTCAAGCTGCGTTCTGGCGAAATTAAGGTCTCTGGCGGCGGTGACATAGAAGATTGGACTGTGCATCTTATCGATACAGGGCAAGACACCATGACTGGTGGCAGAATCAAAAGAGCTTCCGAATACATCGGCGATGAACCTTTTCTCGTCACTTACGGCGACGGTGTTGCTGATGTTGATGTAAAAGGTGTTATTGACCTGCATAAGAAACAGGGTAAGAAAGCGACTGTGACTGCGGTGAGACCACCTGCTCGTTTCGGAGAAATCTATTTTGAGGAGGGCGCCTCTCGCACTGTTTCCAGATTTGAAGAGAAGCCTCAGACAGATTCCGGCTGGATTAACGGAGGATTTTTTGTTCTTGAGCCATCGGTGCGTGATTATATTTCCGATGATAGTTCTATATTTGAGAGAGAACCTTTGCAGCGTCTGGCGCAAGAAGGAGAATTGAGTTCTTACTTGCATTATGGCTTCTGGCAATGTATGGATACAGTCAGAGACGTTGAGACATTGCAAAAATTATGGCGTGAAGATGAAGCCCCTTGGAAGTTGTGGTAGAGCAAATGAGTATCGATGGCGTTGTAATCAAGAAGCTTAGTCAAATCGCCGATGAGCGTGGCAAAATTATGCATATGATGAGGGTCGACGATCCGCTCTTTGCGGGCTTTGGTGAAATTTATTTTTCGCAGGTCTATCCAGGCGTGATCAAGGGCTGGCATTTGCATAGCGAAATGACCTTAAACTATGCAGTTGTGAGCGGCATGATTAAGCTGGTCCTTTACGACGATAGACCTGAATCGAGCACCAGAGGACTTTTGCAGGAAGTTTTCCTGGGTGATAGTGATTACAAACTGGTGCAGGTGCCACCCGGTGTCTGGAACGGTTTCAAGGGTTGTGGTGTTGCACCATCTCTAGTGGCTAACCTGGCCAGTCACCCCCATAGCGCTGATGAGATATCACGTATGGATCCCTTTGATAATCATATTCCTTATGACTGGTCGCTGATGCACCGATGAGAGATCTCGTTATTGGTGCTTCCGGTCAAGTAGGGGGCGCTTTAGTTGACTTCTTACGTGGGCACGGCGTGGATGCCATCGGAACTTATTCGTCGCACAATCCACCCCACTTTCCTTTGCGCCATCTAGACATAAGCGATAAGGCAAAAGTCCTTTCGCTGCTTGAAGAGCTTTGTCCTCGCCATGTGTATCTAAGTTCTTCTTTTACCAATGTAGAGGGCTGCGAGGAAGACCCAGAGCTGTCTCATAGAATCAATGTTTTGGGTGTCGAGAATGTTTTTGCCGCATGCCAGCAGGTTGGCAGTAAATTGATCTATTTCTCTAGTGATTATGTATTTGATGGATTAAGTGGACCTTACCGTGAAGATTCGCCGGTCTCTCCCATTTCTGTTTATGGACGACACAAGGTCATGGCAGAGAAACTTGTGCTCGCCTCTGCAGATTCTTTGGTCTTAAGGACCACTGTTGTTTATGGACAAGAGTGGCAAGGCAAAAATTTCGTGGTCAGGTTGGTCAAATCTTTGCTTGATGGCAAAGCAATCAAGGTACCAAGCGATCAGGTGGGAAACCCGACTTTTTCTCGCAATCTTGCTGAAGCTGCAGCTTTGCTAGCCGACTGCGCCAATGGTATCTATAACGTTGCCGGTCTCGAGCGCGTCAGTCGCTACCAGTTTGCTCGCGAAGCAGCTTATGTATTTGGTCTAGATGAAGATCTCGTTATTCCGGTACAAACGAGTGAATTGGGACAGAAAGCAGCCAGACCCTTAGAAGGTGGTTTGGTCATGGAAAAACTTCAGGCAAAGCTGCCCAAACTGGAAATTATAGGTTGTAGAAAGGGATTGCAACTTCTGCATAAGGAACTAGAGAGGTAGAAAAGGGAGGGGGGGGGGCTTGACAATCGACGGTTTACTTGGTAGAATCGCAAGCCATATTTGACGCTATCGCAAAAATCTACCCTTAGTCATAGCCCACTCTTAGTTACTAGAGAAATTGTTCGTCCTTTGTCCTTTGCCCCAATTTTTCATCCAAACCTCTTGTGAGGTCTTTTTATGCATTCATTCTTTGCCATTTCGGTGGCGACATTTAATGTCGCTCTTATACTTTTGTCTCTTGTTTCGTTTTCGGTTTTAGCTTGCTCTTCTGCGTCCGCACAAAGTCAGCGACGCAATTTACCGCCGGTGCGCATGGACAGCTTTGTTCAGCAGGCTGGCGGTATGGCTGAATCAATCTATGGAGATGAAAGCTTCAAGGGACCGCCTCCTTACTATAATTTCACCAGGGACCATCGTATCAATACGGGCATAGTCGGAACTCGCGATGCCGGGCTTACTACCGGTCATGGTTCTCTCATGCCTTCGGCATGGGGGGCCGATGAGTACATCGGTGGTCCTGAGATGGATTTTTCTGGCGCCAATCATGGTGTGCACACTCCACCCAACCCAAATGATGTGGGTTACGACCTAAGCCAGATTGAGAGAGAAAACAGGGGTTTGCTTGCTGCCTATTCCGGTTTGCAATATCGCATTACACAACTTGAGATGCAGCTATTCAACGGTGATCTGGGTATTTTGGAAAGAGCCAAAGCTGCCAAAGAACTAAAGGACGCCATGAGCCAAAGTTCTGAAATGGCTTCGCGCCTGGCTAATCTCAATAAGATGAGAGAATTGGCAAGCGGCCTCTAGTGTTTTGACTTAGATACTAAATTGCAAAGACTTCTTTTAATCTTCCTCAGTGCGGCTGCTTCTGCGGTAGCATAGCTGCGTAGCTCATAGCTTTGAGGATTGTGTAATGCGTCACCCTAATGTACCTGAATCTCTTGAAGGCTGGTGGATTCTTCACCGCATGTTCGAGCTGGATAGATATTCTTGGGATCGTCTTGCCGAGCAGGAGCGTAACGAGCTTGTTAATGAAGCCCGCTCTGCTTTAGCCCAGTTTCAGCAAGGCAAGGAAACTGATTTGGGTTTGGCTCAAATGGTCGGGCACAAGGCCGATTTGATGCTTACTCACTATTCGAAGGATTTTGACGGTCTAGCCCATGCACAGATGACCTTTGATAAGCTCGGAATATGCGAATTCCTCACCCCGGCGCTGTCCTATGTTTCTATCTTGGAACTAGGTCTTTACGAAGCTACTGGGAAAATTCATGCAACCTTAAAGGAAAGAGGGCTGAAAGCTGGCAGTCCTGAATGGAATGCTGCATTCGACGAATTGCTTGCTGAGCAAGAGAAGCATCCTCATTATGGCGGCAGACTTTGGGCTCGTATTCCGCAAAGACGTTATGTCTGCTTCTATCCTATGGATAAGAAGCGAGGCGAAAATGTGAACTGGTACATGCTGCCATATGAAGAACGCGGCAAAATGATGCTTGAGCACGGAAAAATTGGACGAACCTACAGTGGTCTTGTCACCCAAGTAATCTCCGGCTCTATTGGTTATGACCGCTATGAGTGGGGGGTTGATCTATATGCAGATGACCCGCTTATCTTCAAGAAACTGGTTTACGAGATGCGCTTTGATGAGGCAAGCGCCAAGTACGGAGATTTTGGTGACTTTTACTCCGGGTTGCAGTTTTCTCTCGATGAATTGAAGACTTTCTTTGAGGGAACTTCAGTGCCGAAGCTAAACACCTTACAGCCCGTGTAAGAAAAGTCGAAATTTGTAACTAGTAATGGAAAGAGCCCGAAATTCTCCGGGCTCTTTCTTTTAAGTTTGTCCTTGTCCAGGCTTGTTTTGGTTTAGCTGGGCACGCTCTCGGGCTTCTTTCTCAAGCTCCAATTGCTTCATCATCTCATCTTGCTTCCGTTCGGCGGTTAACGTCTCTTCTTGAGTCTTTTCTCTCTGTTTATCTCTTACCATTTCATCGTAACGGCGTCTTTCTAGTTCTTCCATTTGCCTTCTGCGCTCGCGTTCCTCTTTCTGGCGACGCTCTTCTCTTTCGCGATCGGCTCGTCTTAGAGCTTCCTCTTCGCGTTGTTTCCTCATTTTATCGACTGACATGGGTATTTCTCCGCAAAGCTATGGCATTTAATACATGCCAACTTAGCTGTCTTTGTAAACATGGATCAGACCAGCGCCGGCGCTGTTGAGAGCCGGCGCTAGTCCAGTATGACTGCAGATTGAGCCTATTCCAGATAATCGTCGGTTTTATAGCGTCTCGCTACACCGGTTTTCTGGGCCGCCTGGGCCACAGCTTCCGCCACCCGCGAGGCCACCTGTCCGTTGAAAACGCCGGGAATGATGTAGTCTTCATTCAGCTCGTGATCTTGAACAGAGGCGGCGATGGCGTAAGCAGCAGCCAGTTTCATCTCTTCGTTTATGTCGCGAGCATGGCAGTCCAGTGCACCTCTGAAGATGCCGGGAAAGCATAAGACATTGTTGATTTGATTTGGATAGTCGGATCTACCTGTGGCCATGATTCTCACAAAAGGTGCTGCTTCTTCAGGCATGACTTCAGGAACTGGGTTAGCCATAGCAAAGACAATTGGGTCTTTAGCCATTTTCTTGAGAGACTCAGCTTTGATCGTGCCCGGTCCGGAAAGCCCGAGAAATAGATCGGCTCCGTCCAAGGCATCTTCTATAGACCCTTTGAAGCCGGTGGGATTGGTATTTTCAGCAAACCAGTCCTTCATATAGTTCATGTGTTCGCCTCTACCTTTGTAGATAGCGCCCATACGATCGAAGCCGATAATATTCTTGACTCCCGCATTCATAAGAATCTTTGAACATGCGACACCGGCAGCGCCAACTCCCGAAACAATCACTTTGAGAGCGCCGATTTCTTTTTTCACTATCTTGAGCGAGTTGATCAAGGCGGCCAGAACTACAACGGCTGTGCCGTGTTGGTCGTCATGGAAAACTGGGATATCGAGTTCGTTCTTTAGTCTTTCTTCAATTTCGAAGCAGCGAGGGGCCGAGATATCTTCCAAATTGATGCCACCAAAGGTGGGGGCAATGGCTTTGCAGGTTTTGATGATTTCCTCGGTGTCTTGGGTGGCAAGACAGATAGGAAAGGCATCAACTTTTCCGAATTCTTTGAAGAGCATGGCTTTGCCTTCCATTACTGGCATGGCAGCTTCCGGACCAATATTGCCCAAACCCAGTACGGCACTACCGTCTGAAACTACCGCTACTGTATTGCGCTTTATAGTCAACTTGTAGGCATTTTCCGGTTCGTTATGAATAGCCATGCAAACTCTCGCCACACCTGGCGTGTAGGCCATAGATAAGTCGTCTCTTGTGGCCAGAGGAACTTTATTCGTCACTCTGATTTTTCCGCCTAGGTGCATCAGGAAGGTTCGGTCCGAAACATTTACCACTTCTATGCCTTCGAGCTTCTTAATTTCTTGAACGAGCTTCTCACCATGCTCGGTATCTCTTACTTTGATGGTGATATCTCTCACTATCGCGTCTTTCTCGAAGCCGTGAATATCTATCGCGCCGATGTCTCCACCCACCTCGCCGATACGCGAAGTTAGCTTGCCGAGCATGCCCGGCAGGTTAGTGATTTTGGCTCTTAAGGTGAGGCTATGGCTGGCGCTTGGTTTGAGGTTCTTTTCCGAATTGGTGGAAGGCTTTTGAGTTGTAGACATCTGATTTTTCTCTTGAATTGAGGCTAACTGTACCGATGGTTCTCAGGAGGCGAACTGATTAATCAATGAGGATATGTTAAGCTGACGAGCGCCGAAATCGTGCTGCTAAACCAAGTTTTTTAATAGCTTGGCAAGCAAAGCGGGAACAATTTACTTCGTTTTTGCCACAGTAATAATAGCCCTTGCGCAAAAATTACGACCTAACCCAGAAAGAGGATATTTTGATGGTCTCTGACAATAAGGAAACAATCGGAAATTATGAAACCAGCCAGAGTGGCAAGAGTGTTGTCACCAGGCGTGATGTACTTTTGATGGGCGCTGTTGCCGCAGCTGGTTTGTCCACCGGCAAAGTTCTCGCCGCCGATGCCGCTAAATCTGGAGCAGCCGCACCGGCTAAGAATGCTGCGGCTGGCGAGCTATATGTTGCTAGAGATTTTAGTGGTTTGGTCGGCAAGAAGCTTGACGGTCTTTCCCAGTCTCAAATTGAGCAGCATTTGAAGCTCTATAAGGGTTATGTCGGGAAGTCTAACGAGATTCTCGCCAAACTGAAAGAAGTGGATTTGGCCAGTGCCAACGCTACTTACTCTCCGCTGCGCGAACTTCTCATGGAACAAAGCTTCGCTGTTAACGGTGTCATCTACCATGAACTTTACTTCGGCAATCTAGGAGGTTCAGGCGGTGAACCTACCGGTGATTTAAAAGCAGCCCTTGATGAGCGTTTTGGTTCAACCGGAAAATTTATGGATTTCTTGAAAGCAAGCGGCAAAAGCATGCGCGGTTGGGTGATAGTCGGCTTTAACCTGAGAGGCGGTTATCTGGATACATTTGGTTTGGATACGCACAATATGTGGTCGCCAGCCGGTTTTGTTCCGATTCTCGCGTTGGATGTCTATGAACATGCCTACATGATCGACTACGGTGTTGACAGAGCTAAATATCTAGATGCATTCGCCAAAAACGTAGACTGGGGCGTTGTTGCCAAGCGTCTTGCTTCGGTGAGTAAGTACCCCCTTGGTCTGGAGCTGACTGTTTAGTGATGTAGTTCACTTAGACTAGAGCTGAAGAAATGGAAAGACCCTGTCACCATTAGTAGTGACAGGGTCTTTTCAATGCTTTTATCCGGAACGTTTAACTCTTCGCCCTATTACTCTTCTATGGTAAGAGTAAGTTCTATCTTGTTTGGAGTGGTGACTGTTTCATGGCTTGCGGGTCTAACTGAGCCGCTCTCTTTTTTCTTGCTTACCACTTTGATTTCGCGAGAGAAGAATACTTTTGATTGGTTTACCATTTTTCTGTACTCTTCGGGGGTCATGTCGGCTGCTCTGAACGGACTTTCAGGCACTGCATTCATGGCGATAGAAAGTGGTGCCTCGTTGACTGGATAGGCGAAAACAAAAATCTGTTCCTGGGTTTTCTTGGCACCAGGCTGCAGTCCTACTTTGAATTCGAAATCACTCTCTCTTCCTCCAATGCTGACCGTCTCGCCAGCCTTAACTTGGGCGCTTGATTGGAAGGAATTGGGGAAAATCTGGGTGAGCTTGCCTTTTCCGTCAAAGTTGTAGATGGTGATATTGCAGTCTCTATTAGCCTTGACGTTCACTTCCATAGTCTCACCGTCTTTATAAGCCGGCTGCTGACCAGGCTTGTTCAACCAAGCCGAGATAATACCCTCTCCGTCATAGGCGACAGTTTTGATACTCTGGTCTGTCGGAGAGGACTTCTTCACTACTTGAATGCTGGTTGGCTTGTGATTTTCGACTGGTTTTTTTACTTTGGTTTTGACTGTAGCAACCTTTTGAGCCTTGCCGCTGCTCGATGAATTGCTGGAACTTGTTGAAGAGAGAGCCGGTGCTGACTTAGGTGTTGTCTTCACCTCTTTAGCTTTGGGTTTGGCTTCCGGAGCTACCGCCTTGACCGGTGGGTGCTTGATTGTAGGCTGCTCAATAAAAAGCCCCCTTTCTTTTGAATTCTGCAGATCTGCCTGGCTTGGCTCTTGCACGGTGCCTTCAGCTAGAGCACCTGAAATGAGAATTGAGGATGCCAGAAAGGAAAAACCGGCGCTTAGTAAGAATTTGACTGTGTGATTGGTATTGGTCATTTCGATATCCTCAGTTTGTCGGTTCAATTGCCGACCGCAATCTTTTTGCCTTAAATCGGTTGCCTGTGGTCAAGACCAGATTCGGGAGTAATTTAGGAGGAATTCCTAAATTTATCTTTCCACCGCTAAAGGACCTTCCATCTCAGAGTAGATCACTTCATCAGGATGCTCTGCTTTTAGTTTGAGAAGTTCGTCCAGTATTTTTCTATTGTCTACGAACTGAATATTATTTGCTTCGTTGTCTGTGTATGAATCACCTAGCTCGACAGTCTGCAGGTTTGTGCTGACGGCGAAGAGGTGTAGGCGGTCTTCTTTGTCGTTCACCAACAGTTTTTGAGAACCTATGCTTTTGAATGAGACCATTTCGCCCCCCTTAACAAAAGCGGTGTTGCCTGGTGGATAGGCTCGATAGACCGGCTTTCCGGGGCTGTAAAGGTCTTCGTCAAATATATAAAGATTGCAGTCCGAGCCAGGCAAAAGAGTGATCAGGGCCTGTTCGCCCATCTTGTAGCCGTTTCTTGGTTTGTTATAGCCGAGTTTGACCGGCTTAAGTTTGGCGGCGTCCACCTTGAGGGCATTCACCGTTGGATAAAGAAGGAAGGCCGCGCCAATCGCAAAACTAAGAAAGAAAGCAAGGGCAAACTTGAAGAGAGAGAGAGGCATTGCCTCCGACGGTTCTCTTGCCGGCGGTTCAATTTCGCCTTCCACTTCCAGATCTCTCAGGGCGTCGATCCAGAGCGCCAATCTGATAGAGGTAGTTGGCAGATTAAGCCCCGGCAGGGTAGCAGTGTCGCCACAGTGAAGCCCCACCACTGAACCGTCTGGGGCGAATATCGCGGCACCGGAGTCACCCGGTGACAAGGCCAAATCGTGCAAAAGGTGAAAATTATCGTTCTTGCGAAGTGGTCCTAATAAGCTGCCGGCCTGGGCTAGTGGGCTCATTGACGAGCTAAACTGACCAAGATGTACGGGGTATCTGACTGCAGTGAGAGACATCTGCACCGGTAGAGACTTCTCGTAGGTAATCGGCAGTGGCTTTGCCGTTATATCTGGAGCCTTAAGCGAGACAAGCAAAAGAGCGGCATCGAAACGGACCAATTGGTCTGGTTGTCGCACAAAACCCGGGTGCATTTTGATTTGATTGACTGGATATCTGTTTCCGGAAAGTGGAAAGAAGACCGAGATTTGCTGGGGGACGCTGACAAAGGCGTCGACAACATGACCGCAAGTGACAAGCTGGCAAACACCAGACACCCATGCTTGGCCTAACAGTACTTCTTGCCCAGCTTCTGTCTTGACCACATGGGCAAGCGATCCTGCAAAATCGTCGGGGTTAATAGTCAAGGACCGAACTTTCCTGTCTTTTTTGGGTCATGGCTCTCAAATTATAGAGCACGCTAGGCTGGGCCTTAAACAAACTATTGATCGTTTATGAAAGACCCCGATTGCCTATACAATTAGGAGGTCTTAGAAAGAGTCGCGGATGAACGAACAGGCAATTGAGAAAAACCAAGAGGGAGCCCCAGGCACAAGTGCAGGCGCAAAAGCTTCTTCTGAGAACAGCTTGTTCAAGAATGTAAAGCGGTTCTGGTGGGTATTTCCAGGCTTCTTTATTCCATATGCCGTCTGTCTCTGGCGTTTTTCGGTAACCGACGAAGAGTTGAATGCAGCTCGTGCCCTCCGGGCTGGTCTCATCGGGCTGGGTTGCGCTGCCTCAATCTGGGGAATCTGGCGTATTGATGTCATGTTCGGTACTAAACAGAGATTGAGCGGGGCTTCAACTGCTGTCAAGGTACTAACTTATTTCAGCGGGCTAAGTCTGTGGGTCTGCTGGCTTGTGGTTGGTGTTGTCATTGCCATGGCGTATGATCAGGTTTACGACATACCTCCGCTTTTGCCTAATTTACCGGAGTAGAGACAATATTCAATGCTTACCAGCCGCACTATAGTTGCAGAAATATTAGCTCTGGCGCCAGATTGGAAGCCAATTCATGACAGCTTAATGGCTGATTCCGTCGGGGCTAATGTCAGTGCTTATCAGCTATTCGAAAGGCTTGGCGCTCGTTCTGTTTTTCTGAAATGCTTGGCTTTGTCCAATGATTCTCCGCAATTGGTGCGGATTATCAAAGATGAGTATTACCAGCCAATGCTTTCCAAGATGCTTTCTTCCAACCAGAGCTTAAAGCGGTTCTGGTCTCAGCGCCGCCATGATAATGAGTTTCAAAAAGCCCAAGCTCTATCTCTGGCAGCCGAGCTTGCTACCAAAATGGAAGGCGTTCTGCGCAAGCACTTGGATCAGCGCAATGAAGATGGGTTCAAGGTTCTGCTTCCTGCTTATGTGCAGCGTTCTGTGCACAACGCCGCTATTGATTATATTAAAGAGGAGTGGCAGTGGGAGAAGGAAACCCTCCAGGATCTCAATCTAGATCCTGAGCAGGAGGACCCTCGGCACTGCACCGCCGATGACGTTAAGTATGCGCCCGAGAACCGAGCTCTTTCAGCCGAACAAGTTGACCAGCTAAATGAGTTGCGAGTGGTATTGAAAGAGATGCTTGAGGATAAATCGGTCAATCATGAGCCTTTGGTAGTTGTCGACATGATGTTTGGTTTGGCGTTAACCGAGAAATCTACTATTGGTAAAGAACTGACAATGAGAGAAGTTTGCGAGATTCTCTCTTTGCCGGGCGAAACACAAGCAAGAAAAATAGCCCGCTGTCAGGTTCTGCTTGATAAAGGTTTGGATATGATTCGCAATCGAATCAGAACTCGTATGCCAAGCGTCGCTGAATGTTGGCAGTCAGATATCAATGTAAATACTGCTTCTCGAAGAGAACTTACTCACCAACTTGGACTGACCGAGGGTGAGGTCGACCGGTTGGTAGCTGGTCGGCAATATATGACACTCGATGAGCTGAGCGCATCGGTTCTGCAAAAGTCAGGAAGATTGGAAGAAATTCGTCGAAATGGCGCCGTGGCTGCCTTTGTACCTGTTGATATAAATAGTTGCACCACGAGAGATATGATCGATATTCTCGGTGTTCAGAAAGATCTCGCGCAGAAACTGACCAGTCTCCGACCCTTTTCCAGCTTCGAAGATCTCACTGAAAAGGTGCATATTTCTGCCGAGCTGGCCGACTCCTTATTGCGAAGAGGATGCACTGTTCGTGCCCAGAGCAAAGATGGAGAGAAAAGACTAGATTTGAATTCATGCGATTTGGAAGGGCTTCTTGTACTCGGCTTGCCAAGATCTGTCGGTGAAAAGATTTTAAGAGGACGTCCATTCACAACCTGGGGTGAACTTGAAGAGTACCTTGCCCCTGATTCCCAGGTTTGGCAAATAATCAGGCAAAGATCTTGTCTTGCACTTTTTCCCCACTAATTTTTTCGAGCTTGCCGTTGAGATTGCCACAAGATAGTGCGACCTCCATAAATCTAGGAGCCTCCCATGAATAACCTTTCAAATCTGGACCTAGCCAGCGATCCCTCAAACGGGGCTGTATCGCTCAGTCCTGAACAGGTGAGAATGACCCAGAAGCGAGCCTCGGGCAGGGCTTTTAATGATGAATTAGCTAGGCTGGTTGTTGAGAACCTGGTCTACTCTTTAGATCCTGAGTTGGACATTTTGATAGATGAATCTGCTGCGATGTGCAGTTCAGCAAATCTTTGTGCTTCTGTTGGGGTCAGTGATATTGTTGTCAACGGGCACCGTATTGATGTGCGAGCTTTGGATGCCGAAGGCAAAGTAAGCATTGATAGGGCTTTGATTGGCTCTCAGTATCTCAGTTTGGGTACCATGGTGGTGGACCTGACAAACGATATGCAGTTTAAGGGGCAGGTGCTTGGCTTTATTGGCGCCGGCGTGTGGATGAAGACCGAAGAAGCTTGTCGCTCATCTCAAGATGACAGGGTCGCTTATGCTTTCAGTGATTTGAAGCCGGAGGGCGCTTTCGATTTTGCTTCTTGCCTAGTCGAACTCTTGGCTAAGCCAATCGTTAAATTGCCCCAGACCAGTCGTTTGACTGACCCAAAAGCCGATATTCAAGAGCTGCTCAATGGTTCAGAGAAACTTATCTCAGCACGCCGGAAGCAGATTTTTTCTTACATTTGTTCTTCATGGTCGGAGCAAACTTGCGCCATGCTTGATGAGTTTCGCATTCTCTCTGCCAGGCAGCTGAAGCAAGTTCTACAGGATGCATCTATTTGGAATGAGCGCGTAGAGAAGATTGTAGATAGGCTGAAAGTGCGATTTGAGCGGCTTTCTAGAGAAGAGCTGCGTTTGCTGGTTGAGAGAACTGGAGCCACCTGCGGTGGGCAAATTGCTTCTCCATACTTCAAATCCACTCTTCTTAACGAGGCTCTAGCCCTAGAACTAAAGGGTAAGACTGTGCCGGCTAGAGCCAATCAGCTTATAGAGAAAATAATCAAAGGTGTCTCAAGCATCGAAGCAGTTAAGCAACTGGTCTCTAATCAAGTTGCCGTCGATTTGGCTTCGGTAATCAAGAAAAGTCGCGGTGAAGTAGTCCAAGGTTTTGTCTGTGCTTCAGTTGAAGAGATTGGCATGGCCTTCCAGCAACTTTCTCTCAAGCCGGCCTATGCCACTCATAGCTCATCTGAGAGTGGTGTCGATGCTATTAATGAAGCTCTTGGTCTCCTAGAGGTTGCCAATCTAGCCGAGTCAACCAAGGACCTCGTTGCCGACCTTGAAGTTCTTGATTGAGGCTATATGCTCTCGACAATGTTGCCCTCATAGCCTCCAATTGGGTACAATCGGCTCATGCAAGCGGGTGCGGCAACATCGGTAGATTGTAAGAGTTGTGGGGCGGTAAATAGCTCCGACATGTCCTTCTGCGCCCAATGCGGCAAGGTCCTCTCTTCATCTGTGGAAGCTCTCAGGCAAGCGCGAGGAGTCAAGAAGCGCTCTTGTAATTCTTGCGGGCGCTCTGATGAACTGAATAATAGATATTGCGTGTTTTGCGGTTCGGACATTGAGATCTTTCAAACTCGTAAGACCTCAGCCGAGGCTTTGGCAAAGTTTAACGACGATCTCAATTCGCTATCTGCGCCGTCTTCTTCGTCATCGCAGTCATCGCCTATAAATATTTCCTCTTCTCGCCAGTCTCAAGTGGCTTTGCCGGCTCTGCCTGTACCGGCTAAGGCAACGACGCGTCCTGACCTCTTTATTATTTTGGGCTTGGTTTCGGGCTTGGCAATGCCATTTCTTCTAGGTTCAACCCTTCTTAGCCATGTTTATCTTGCCAGTCAAATTCCGAGTCAGGGGCTACTTGTCTTTTCAGATAAACCCAATGCTGGTGTACTTTTAGAGTCATTAGACAGGAAGGAATATGTGGCCGGGCAAACCTCAAACCGTGGCGTCTTTTATTCAACAAATTTGTCCTTGCCTGCATATAGGTTGCGCCTTAGTGCCCCAGGCTGCCGCACTCTTTTGCAGAAAATCGAGATGGCTAAAGATAGACTCAACTGTCTCGGGCTTGATAAACCAATTTCTCTGCCTCTATTACCCGGCATTCCCGGAGGTAAGTAATGAGTCAGGATGCAGCCTTTGTAGTCTGTCCCACTTGCGGTAAGCAATTGCCTCGCGCGGCCAAATTTTGCGGCTATGATGGGACTGATCTTACTTTAGCGCGCACAGGTGGAGACGTTCGCAAAATCTGTAATGTCTGCGGCAGGTTTTTTCCAGGTTATGCCAATTTTTGCGCCTTTGATAGAAGTTCTTTGGAAGTCTTAAAGGGTCAGCCTGTAAAGATTACGACGACTCCTGAAGCCTTGCCCACCGCACCGAGAGTTGCTAATCCGACTGCGGCTGAACTTGGCGGTGACACCGTAGACGTCAGCAAATATTCTCAACCGGCTGAGTTGACTGCCGGACCGGGAGATTTCGATGACGATGAAGAGGCGGATGGTCCCTATTCTGCTTTGATTGGCAAGACCATCGATGGCAAGTATCTAATTCAGAACGTGCTTGGTGAAGGCGGCATGGCCGTTGTCTATAAGGCCAACCATGTGCAGATGGAGCGTACTGTTGTTATCAAAGTCATGCAAGGCTGGCTTTTGAGCAACAAAAACTCGATTGAAAGATTTGAACGTGAATGCAAACTGACGGCTAAGCTCAATCATCCCAATATTGTTTCTGTTTACGATGTGGGTTCGATTGGCGGCAAAGAACCATATTTGGTTATGGAATACATCAAGGGTGAAGCTCTTGCCGACAAGATACATAGTCAGGGGGCTTTGCCATATGCTACTACAGGCAATATCATTGTTCAAATGTGTCGCGGCTTGCAAGAAGCCCATAGTATGGGAATTATCCATAGAGATTTGAAGCCGGATAATGTCTTGCTGCAGCATAAATCAGACCGACCTGATTGGGTCAAAATTGTTGACTTCGGGATCTCTAACTTAGTGCACGGCAGCAAACGTCTAACCAAGACCGGAAGAATGGTCGGAACACCGGAATATATTGCCCCCGAGCAGCTTAAGGATCGCCCCATTGATATCAGAACAGATCTCTATGCCATTGGCATTATGATGTTTGAGATGCTCACGGGCAAAGTGCCGTTCGAGGGCGAGTCTGCAGAATCGATATTGATGAAACATTTGCTTGAGGATGCGCCTCCGATTTCATCAGTGCGCCCGGATATTCTTGAGGTCGGCAATCCTTTTGAGCCGATTATTTCCAAGTTGCTCAAAAAAGAACCTGATGACAGGTATCAAACGGCAACCGAATTGAGACTAGATGTAGAGCAAGCTCTCAATACTGTCCTATTGAAGAAAAACTGATCCGACTAATTTTGGCGATAGACTGGTAGATAGAGCTACTTTTCAGATTGGGTGCAGTGATGCAGAGTAAACTCAAAGCTGTTTCGGTAAACTTGCTGCTTCTTGCAATCTTTGGCGCTCCTGGAGCGGCTTTGGCTCAGTCTGTCAGTCCTTCTTTTCCTTCTGCTCCGCCGCCGGTAGTCAGTGCTCCTGTCATTCCGGTGGTTCCAGTTCAGACCCAGCCTGTCTTTCCGGTATTCCCGGTTTTGCCGCCGCCACGTACCGACTTCACGTTACCTTTAGTACCCACCGATTACACTAATGCGTCGATGGTGGCTCCGCTTGGTGTCTCGGCGCCAATTCTCAATCCGGCTAATGCAGTCAAAAAGATTGACTTCAACTTTAAAGATCCGCGCTCTGAGACAGAAGATGGAATCATGGTCAAGCATTTGCCCGGCGCTCAATACGAAAGACCGCAACCAGCTGCCATTCACCTCAGTGAAGGGACACTTTTGGTCAGTGTGCGGCGCCCTGCTCATTTAGCAATAGTGACCACGCCCCGTGGCGACATCTCGATAGATTCAGATGCCGAGGTTATTATTCGGTATGAAGATGGCATCTTGAGGGTGCTCAATCTATCAGGCTTAGGGGAAGGCATTAAGGTAAGAATTCATGGCTCGGAAGTTAGCGCCAGCCTGAATGGCCAATCTTTTGAGTCTGTTAAGCATGAGCCGAGGGCAATGGCTCTCAAGGTTGGGCATGAACTGGTTAGTTCTGATCATGCTCTCAGTCGATCTGAGCTAAGACCCCGCGATGGGGTGGCAAGGCGCCACTTCGCTTTACTAGAAGACAAATGTATGGCTGTGAGTGAGTTTAGCTTGGAATCGGCTTTAGACAAAATGACTCTATTGGTCGATTTGCAAACCAAAGTAAGTGGAGTTAGAGAGCGAAGAATTCTTGGAGACCTAGCCAAAATGGCAGCGGTGCTAAACTACATGAATGGCGCCCAGGGTTTTGAACACGGTTTGGAACACGGTTCGGAACACGGCTCAGAGAAAAGACCGCAATTGGGCTCAAATTAGCTGTAAGCTTCAAGGAGTAACATGTATTTTTCGCGTGTGGCAGGACTTTCAAGGAAAGTTGCAGTTTTTCTCGCCCTTACCCTGAGTCTATCTGCCAGCCTTACATTTGCCCAAGGCGACGAAGAGGCGGGGCTGCGCTCAAAAATAGAAAAACTAAGAAGTTCTGGCAAAAAGAGTGATCTCGGTTTAGCACTGTATCAGCTCGGTCAATATCTTGCTGAGAAAAGAAGATTTGACGATGCTCTGCCTTTCCTTGAAGAGACTCTGGCTATTGATCGCAGCATTGCTAAACCAGCTGATGTATTCAAAGACATTAGTGCTATTGCCATGGTGTATGGCTTTAAGAAAGATTTTGCAGCGGCTGAGAAATTTTATGGAGAGTGTCTGAATATAGCTCGTGAAACTGGTTCTCTCAAGTTGGAGGCTTTGACTTATTCCAATCTTGGCACCAATGCTATTTTTGCCAGACGCTATGAAGATGCCCGCGGTTACTTTGAAAAGAGCAAAGACTGTGCCGCTAAATCAAACGATTATGTTTTAGAAGCTCAAGCGCGTCTAAATATCTCAAAAATATTGAAGAGCGAGGGGAAACTGAAAGAGGCTATAGCCGAGGCTGAAAGCGCGCTCAAGTTGCTTGGAGATAATGATCAGGAGTCGCTGGTCGGTGAAGTGAACCTTGCTCTGGCCGAACTGAAGGAACTAGCAGGTGATATCGCCGGTGCTATCACCGCATACCGCAAATCGGCAGCAGTTTTCCTGAATTGCGGAGAGCCTTTGAGAGAAGGCAAGGCTCTTCTCAATCTTTCCAACGACTTGCTCGCCTATGGTAAGCCAAATGAAGCTCTTACAGAGCTAAATAAAGCCCACGAGATTTTTGACCAAGAAGATGATAAACATAGTCTTGCCTTAGTATTGTCTAGACTAGGCTCAGCTTATGCCGACATCGGTAATTTTGCAGAGGCGCAGCGCTTTCATGGTGACTCTGCTAAGTTGGCTTTAAGCCTTTCTGAGAATAGCTTGGTCTTAGAAAATCAGTTTGAGCTTGCCTATGATTATTATCTTGAGGGCGCTATAGATAAGGCGCTCAAGCGCTTTCTGGAGATAAACAGCAAGTTGTCCGGGCAGACTTTGGAAGATAAAGAGCTGCCTGGCGAGACCTTGAATTCAATTGCTATGTGCTATAGAGAATTAGGTCAGTACTCGGCTGCAAGCGAGTATTACGAACAGGCTTTCAGAAAGTTTAGTTCGCATGGGAATCAGCTTAAATCGCTCGCAGTTATGAATAGTCTTGCTTGTCTTTATCTTGACTCCGGTAAGTTGGATCTTTACCAGAAAAAATTTGCTGAGCTTGAGAATGCTATGAAGGATCTTGGTAAAGAACAAAAAGATTCACTTGAGTTCAAAAGACTGGCTGGCTATGTCTATTTCAACCATGCTCAGTTTCTCAATAGATTTGAAGATAGCTATAGCAAAGCATTGGATGAATTCAAGATCGCTCTTCAGGACTTTGAAGATGTAAGTGACCGCAAGGGACAGATTAGAGCATTGAATGGTCTCGGATTGACATCGCTGAATCTGGCAGGTGTGGCTAATCGTGCGGACAAGCAAGTCAATGATGATAAGGCTATGCAGTTGGCTTCAAATGCACTGTCTTATTTCAAGAAAGCCCAACCTTTGGCGGTTGATTCTGGGATTATCGACCTGCAATGGGAATGCTCGTATGGTTTAGGTGCGGCAAATCAAATATTGAACAATCTCAAAGATGCAGAGACGTACTATTTCAAGGCGATCAGCTTGTTTGAGAAGGAAAAAGCAAAACATACCAGAGACGATTCAAAAACGCACACACTGGACTTACGTGGCGCTTGCTTTCAGTCTTTGGTTACGCTTTTGGTGAAAAGTAATCGCTTTGATGATGCTCTGGAGATTGCAGAAAGAGGCAGAGCAAGAGCCTTTCTAGATCTGCTCGAAGGACGTAAACAGGGACTCAGTACTGTCTCTACCTCAAATTCGGAAGAGCACCTGAAACTGACTGAGATTGGCGCTCTTTCAAAGAAAGTAGGTGGTTCGGATCGAGCTGTCGAGATAGTTCCTAAAGTCCAGGTAGTGGAAGGTGATTCTATAACCTCGGAAGCTTCGGCGAAAGCTCCGGACAAGGCTGAGTTGAAACAGCTTGCCATTGAATCGGACAGCACTATAGTTGAGTATTATTCAGCTGGTGACAGTATATTCGTCTTTGTGGTGGAAGGCGGGCAGGTGAAGACAGCTTTACCTCTCTCTATTTCATCTCGAGATCTCAATAATCTGGTGGCTAAGACCTATGATTCTATAATTTCTCCTCCGCAGTCGTTGACTGACTTACAGGCTTCAAACGAGCGGCGGCAGAGAAATTTGCAGGAACTTCATAAGCTCCTTATTTCTCCTATTGAAGGACTTCTTCCTTCCGAACCTGCAAAGGTAGTTACGGTTGTTCCGCATGGCGCTCTTTACAATGTGCCATTTGCCGCATTGACCGATGTGAAGGGAAACTTATTCATAGAATCGCATACTCTTGCGGTCGTTCCGGCGATTGGCGTCTTTCGCGGCACCCATAAGCTGGCTCAATCTCTAAGCGGCAAACCTGCCAACATGTTGGTTTTTGGCAACCCGACTATGAGGAGCGATCTTGGTATTCCGCCCCTTCCTTACAGTGAGCGCGAGGCGAAGAAGATTGCTGAGCTTTTTGGTGCTGGTGCAGTATTGAAGACAGGCGCCGATGCTTCGAGGACTAATTTGCGGGAGCTTGGTCCCAAGTCGGAAGTGATCCACCTTGCCACCCATGGACTGATTGACCAAGATAGACCTATGGACTCTTCAGTGCTTCTGGCATGCAGTACAAATGATGATGGTCTATTCACAGTGAGAGATATTCTTAAGCTTCCCCCTCTCAAGGCAAGATTAATCACACTCTCGGCCTGTCAAACCGGTAGAGGCAGAATTACTGGGGATGGGGTTGCTGGACTTTCCAGAGCTTTTCTCCTGGCTGGTACACCTTCCATTATTGTCAGTCTCTGGAATGTCGACGATGTGATGACAGAATTTCAGATGAGTGCCTTCTATCAAAGTTTCTTGAGCGGAAAAGACAAGGCGGTAGCTCTGCGCGAAGCTCAACTTAAAACCGTTAACTTTATGGAGAAAGATATGAAATTTCCTCCAGCCAAGGATGGTACTAAGATTCGAGCTAATCCAAGGTATTGGGCCGCCTTTCAGTTAATTGGCGAACATAAATAGAAGCGGTTTCGGGGAATAAAGCTGAGGGTCTGAGAGGTGTACGCTCATGAAAAGAAATCTCTCCAAAATTCTCACATACAGTACCGGCGCTGTTTTGTCTTTCTCCTTTGCCGTCCTCCCAGCTATTAGCGAGTCGGAAGCCGGCTGGGGCGGCTGGAGTTCCGAGGCGCAATGGGGCGGGACGAATTCGGAAGCAAAATGGGGTGGTTGGAATTCAGAGGCGAAATGGGGTGGCTGGAATTCGGAAGCCCAGCATGGCGGTACTAATTCAGAAGCCACTTGGGGTGACTGGAATTCCGAGTCGGGATTTCCAGCCGGTGCTCGCGGGTACCGTGGGCGAAGACGCTGGTATAGGAACGCTCAAGTTCCTCAATTTGCCAACTATCAAGCTAGCCAAAATGCTACGATGCGGCGAATTGCCAGCGATCAGTCGGTGGAGCGGGCTCACGAAAAGGATCTCGCCAATAAGCCTGATTCTTACTTCGTGCAAACCTACGGAAACACTCCGAGCCCAACTAGGATGAGTGAAAGAACTTATTCGGGCTCTGATAGTTACCAGGCGAGCTACGGCAGTGCCTTACCGCCAGCACACAAGCCAGGCGGCATAATCGCCACCTATCGCCGTAATAACTCAGGCAACTAGTTGCTTATCCTTTCAGCTTGATTGGGAAGATTGCCGGCTTGGCTATCTCGGCTCTCAATCCACCAAATACGCGGAAGTTAAATCCTGAAAAGCCGGGAGCTCCATTGGCGCCCATATTGAAAATTGGTTCGGCTCTGACAAATGCAGTGACTGGAAGTCTTGGATTTAGTCTTCTTCCTACTTCTCCGGTAATAATAATTACCTGGTTGTTCGGACCGCCCCTCAATCTTCTATTGCCAAAGTTAGTGACTAAGGTGGTATCAAAGAGATAAGACCACGGACCCTTTCTCCAAACTCCACCTGCTGAGTAGAATTGGTCGCCTTCCTGGAAATTTGAGAAAGGATCTCTGAAACGTATCTGTCCGAGCACGCTACCGTATATGACACCACTCATACCTACGCGTCGACTTATCGTGGCAGAGGGAATGATGTCGTAGAAGGCTACTGATGGAGCATTTACCGTGTTGATAAAGAGGGCGCGAGGGAAGAGCGTGAAGGTCAGTTGGGTCTTTTGATTGATGGGAACATCATGTTGTAGCTGTCCACCAACCGAATGAATATTTCTAGAAAGACTGGAATCGCGTTTATCGTACTGATCTCTGAAGAAGAAATAGTTGGCAGAAACCCTGGTTCTCTTACTCAAGGCATAGCCGAGGTTGACGTTGGGAAGAACCCTGTAAATCATGTCGGACAAGTACGGACCATCAGTCTGGAATGTATTCAATTCGAAGCGCAGACTATTCTCCACTGAAGCGTTGAAGAACACCCGCCCAGGCAATCTGTAGAGAGCATGAGCTTTAAAGTTCTCAAAATTGTTGAAGGTTGACACTCTCTCCGGCAGGCGAACCGGAGTCAGATCTATTGGAACAAAGTCATTGCCTCTTGAAACCGCGGAGGCATCTGCAATCGCTCGTGGTTTATCTACTGCCAGAGAATCTGCCAGTGCATCGCTTGTTTGCATTACTTCAGGCTGACTTGCATTATTGCTTGATGCTTGATTGACACCGGCGTCTGAAGAAGAGGCATTAATGCTGACTGATTTACTTTCTTCTCTTTTTTCCTCTAAATCAGCACTAGCAGATTTCTCATTTGTCGATGGCTCAACATCTGCCTTAATAGCTGGTTCAATAACCGGTCTT
>MOYA01000001.1:1518883-1587258 GCA_001899315.1 Candidatus Obscuribacter phosphatis | reverse complement strand
CCGGTCTTAATCTGAGAGTATCGAAATCAGCAGTATTCACTTCTTGCGGAACTACAGGCGGTAGCGTTTCAGCCTGTACCTTATTACTAAGTGTCAAGCTGGAAGCGAGAAGTGCACAGCATAGAAGACCTTTTGTTGATCTATGTGGTCTTCCTAAAGAATAGTCGATATCAGCTGGCGGCATACTTCTAGAAATGAGCCTGATCCAAAAAAACACTAGTAAGAAAGCTGTAAGAAGGTTGTCAGAAGGATTCCTGAGCATAGAATGCAAAGTGATTATAGCCGCAAGTTTAATCTTTTGACAGTCATTATTTTTATATACGCTTTTCCTTAACAGCCAAGCAGACCACTCTTAAGCGCTTTAGCCGGCTGCAGGTGTTATATTTGCTTATCTATATGTACAGGAAGTACTGGAAACACGGAAATTTGCAATTAGATGCATGAAGAGAGAGAGCCTGAGCCGAGGCAGTTATCCACCAGTGGTCGTGACCCCGCTATAAGGGTTGTTTTGCAGCCCAAAGATACAAATAACCAAGGTACGGTTTTTGGTGGCATTATTCTTAGTTATATTGACCTTGCCGGAGCCGTCGAAGTTACTAAACTTACTCGACAGCGGATTGTAACCGCCGGTATCAAAGAGGTGAATTTCCTCGCTCCCGTATATATTGGCGAAGTTGTTAGTTTCTATACCAAAACTCTTCGTGTTGGAAGAACTTCAATAACCGTTAAAGTTGATGTCGAATCAACCAGAGGGCATGAAGCCGTTCATGTTACCTCTGCAGAGCTCACTTTCGTCTGTATTGATGAACAGGGTCAGCCAACTTCAATTGTCACTTACTAAGAGATAAACTTGCGAAGGAATTTGTCATGACAACTTTGGATCCAGTTTTTGAGAAAGCCGGCACTGAGCGATTGAGGCTTTATCTTGGCACAGGTTGCGGAAAAACTACTGCTACTTTCGGGCTCACTCTTAGAGCTTTGAGCAAAGGTTTGAATGTTACTCTCGTATTTTTCGATAAGTTGGAAGAGAACTCTTCGGAGGGAAAAGGTCTGAGAATGCTTTCAGAGAATCAGGCTGAAGGATTCGGTAAGTTAGTAATGAACTACACAGGAGTAAATCGAGTCGGAACCGGACCGAAAGGAAGCTTTCGGCTCTATAGTTCGCCTAACGGGATCCTTCCTGAAGACAAAGATGCCGCAAAGCAAGGACTTACCTATTTGGTTGAAGGCTTGATGCGCAAAGATGATATCGTAATTGGTGACGAACTTCTTGATGTAGCTAGGGTTGGCTTAGTCGATTTTGATTATGTCAAACAGATTCTTAATTTGAGACAAGATCCCACCGTCCTTGTCTTGACCGGCCGCCGTGCACCTGATTGGCTCATGAATGAAGCTAGCACCATATCTACTACCACGCAGATTCGGCATCACGGTAGAGCAATTGAAGGAATAGATTGCTAACTTGATTCAGGTTTGAAGCAAATAGAGAGAGGAGCGAATCGTAATTCGCTCCTCTCTCTTTGTATGGTTCCTTTGTTAACAGACTAGTTCTTGGCCAGTTCTAATTTTTGCCTGCGCCGGCGCTCTGGGGGAGAGATGACGCTTTCTGAGCGTTCTGCCCCGAACCGGTTTGCGCTTTAGCAATCTCTTCCTTCAGCACTTGTTCTGCCTTCATCAGCTGAACATCGTTACCGTCGTTAGGACTGCGTTTTTTGGTCAAGTCTTTCATTGTGGCGTCAACCCACCAGGGACCTTTGTATTCCTTAACTTCTTTGGAGTCGAGAGAAATATCGTCGTTGACCGGAACAATGAAATCAGGCTTGATACCAGACTTGTGAATGTCTGTATCGTTTGGAGTGAGGTATCGGGCGATGGTGACGTTGATGCCGCTTTGATCATTAAGTCGGTTGATTGCTTGAACCAGACCTTTACCAAAGGAGGTTTCACCGACCAACTTGGCTCTGCCGTTGTCTCTCAAGGCACCCGATAGAATTTCGCTGGCGGAAGCTGAACCTTTATTGATCAGCACCACCATCGGTACCGAACATATTGGTTGACCACTGACTGGTTGAACATTCTTGTAACCATCCGCATCAATCGTGCTGACGATAATGCTTTTCTCTGGCAGGAAAAGTCCTGCCATTTCTATAGCATTATTCAGAAGTCCACCCGGGTTGTGTCTAAGATCAAGGATAATGCCATCGGCTGTCTTAAGTTGATTCAGAGCTTTCTTCACTTCCTCTGTTGCTTTATTGGAAATGAAGCTCTCTAACCTTATATAGCCAATATTTCCAGGCAGGAATTCGGCGGTAGTGACTGCTTTGATTGGAATCTCAGCTCTCTTGAGCTTGACCTTTTTTCTCTCACCTTTACGCAGATAAGTGATTTCGACTTCTGTGTCGATAGGTCCTCTAATTTGCTTTACTACTTGGTCAAGGGATTGAGCCTTGATTGATTTGTTATCTACTTCGATAATTTCGTCGCCAGCCATCATGCCAGCTCTAGAGGCCGGTGTATCAAGAATGGGCGCGATTACCACTACTTTGTGTTCTCTCATGCCGAGCTGCATGCCCACCCCATAAAGGTGAGCTTCGATTTGGTGCTTCTCTTCGTCGAAGGCTTCTTTGTCGAGGAAGCGAGTATATGGGTCAGCTAAGCTGGCGAGCATTGTTTCAATTGCCTTATGGGCATCGTCCATAGTCTTCAGCTTAGTGTCATAGTGGTGCTGCCACCTAGACCAATTCTGTCCGTTGAACTTCTGGTCGTAATATTGCTCTTTCAATAATTTCCAGGCCTGATTGTAGAGGGCTTGAGGGTCTGTGCCGGCTCTTGGCACTTGAGCTAGAAAAGGAAGCGGTTGAGACGCTCCGCCATCGGCGATGATGATCTGGTCGGGCGCTGGTGCCTTATCTTTTGCGATGAGCAGGCTTTGTAGTCCGAAAAAGAGCAAGCAGAACAGCAGTGGTACGCCTACTCTTGCAACGACTTTTCTCTCTAGCAACTTGAATACCCCTTTTTAACCCGGAAAGCCTTGTTAGGCTATGGATTTGGTTGATTTCTGTTTGTGGGTTGGCTAACCCACATGGCCTCGTCTAGCACTACTGCCGGGCGGGCACATTTAGCTCAATTTCAATATTAGATCACTATGGGCACTCTATGCCTCAAATTGCCCCATTTTTTAGGTCAAATTTGCAAATTTGCGGTTTTGTTGCGCGGGATTGCTTTCTCTTGATTAACAGATTGACAAATTTTAATGAATTGTGAAAATGCCTTTCAAGTTCGACTGGCTGGAGTGTCTAGCTTTCAGTCCGCCTCGAAGGAAATTTCTAATCATGGAAACCTTAGGCAGCTTAAAAGAACGAGGTTTTAAATATCTTGGCATTTGCCGTATGATAAGCCAGTTCGAGATTCTAAGATTGGCTTCCATTGCAGTTCTCAGTCCCGTCAGTCTTGATTTGCATATCTCCCCGATATTCAAAAGGTCTCTAACAGGGTTCGGTTAGTAATAGTTTGAGGGGGAGCTTGATGTCGCCGAGTCGCAGCCAGGGTACCAGCATTCTGGACCCCGCCCAGCTGGACAATTCATCTATGGAGGCGTTTTCGGAGCTAACTCTTCGCTCAGATAAGGACGCGCAAAAGTCGGTAGTCAAGCGGTCGGGGGCTCACCCGGAAGCGGAAAGCAAAGTGTCTGGTTCATCGTTATCTGCCAAGTTGGCATCAATCAAGATTTCAAAGGGTACCAAGCTCAAGGTCAAAATCTGCATTTCGATTGTTTTGTTCGCCAGTCTCTTCGTTTTTGGCAAAGTTGACCTGCGAAAAGCCCTTGATGTTGCCATGACTGCCAATAGAGGTTATCTAGCCGGAGCGGTGCTCTTGTTTCTCGCCTCTACATTTTTGAATGCTCACCGCTGGCAACTTTTGGCTTCGGCTGTTGGTCTAAATAAAAGCCTGCTGCAACTTGTCCAATATTGCTTTGTTGGATTGTTCTTCAATTTATTCTTGCCGTCTACAGTTGGTGGTGACTTCAGCCGTTGCTATTACTTGTCCAAGGGTACTGGCAAATACGTAAACGCCTTCTATTCTGTTCTTGCTGACCGGACTGTTGGAATAGCCGTTCTTTTTGCCTTCGCATCCGTAGGTATTATTTTCGGACCGGGTGGCGGTGGCTTACCTTTGCAGCTCAAGCTGCCTATCTTTGCCGGTACACTGGCAATCTTTGCCGTTGTGCCCTTTATGCCTGTGCTTACAAATAAATTTCTCGGACCGGAAAACTGGATAAGCAGACAATTCAATAATTCATGCGCTCAGGCCTACTGGAACAATAAGGGGTTGATGGCTACGACCATCTTGCTCTCCGTGATTATGCAAGTCGTGATCGTCGTATGTCACGTCGCTATAGGCATGGCTCTTGGCTTGAATCAGATACCGCTTTGGTATTACTTCGTTTTCTATCCTTCTGTGGCTGTTTTGGGCTTCATTACTCCTAGCTTCAATGGTATTGGCATAAGAGAATGGGCTTATACCTATTTCTTGACCATGGCCGGTGTTGATAATGCTCATGCTTTGACCTATGCAATCATGTGGCTAGGCTTGACGACTCTATCTTCTCTGGTGGGCGGATTAGTCTACTTACTTGGACATTTTCAGAAGCCGCGCGAGGAGGGTTCCTTCGAATCAGAGACCGAAGTCGGTTTCATGCAGTGATAACCAGATAAGTTTCGAATGCCGCTGATTTACAAAAAGGTGCGTTTTTTGGACGGGATGTGTCCTCTTTCCCGTCCACAAGTTGCAGCGGTCTTTCAAAGGGCAAGAGAAAAAGGACGTAAAGCCTATCTGGTTGGCGGATCTATAAGAGATGCCATCGACCTGCCTGAGAACAGAACCCGTCGAGCTAATTTGGATTTCGATTTTGCCATCGATGGTGGTGCTGTTGAATTTGCCAGAGAAATTTCTGAGAAATTTGCCGGTCATTTTGTCCTTCTCGACGACAAGTTTGATATCGCCAGGGTGGTGCTGCAAGAAGGCATCGTTCTGGACTTTGCAGGCTATTCTGATGGAATTGAGCAAGATATTTTGCGGCGGGATCTGACTATAAATGCCTTGATGATGGACGGCGAAGTATCTGATCAAGTCGTCGATAACGTGGGCGGATTTGAAGATTTGCAGGCTAACCTGATAAGGGCAATAAGCGAAGCGTCTCTCATTGATGATCCGCTCCGTCTTTTGCGTGTATATAGATTCGCCTGTGCACGGGCTGCACAAATCGACGCGGCTACGATTTCCATAGTAAAGACACACTCTGAAAAACTAGCAAGAGTTGCTCCGGAGAGAATAAATTACGAGCTTTTCTCTTTGCTCAATTATGAATGCTCAGAGTACATTCATGAAATGGGCAGCTCAGGCTTGCTTGAGGCGATTTTTGAAGAATTGAAAGAGTGTCGCAGAGTGACAAGCAATAGCTATCATCATCTTGCGCTCTTTGATCATAGTGTCGAAACTATTCCTCAGCTTGAGGCAAAGTTTCCATCTTTGCCCGAATTCATACAAATGAGCAGCAGGCGAGAGCTTATTCCAGGAATTTCTCGTCTTGCGGCAAGCAAGGTGTCAGCTCTCCTTCATGACATAGGAAAACCGGCCACTTGGCAAATTCAAGAAGACGGACGCCACAGCTTTATCGGTCATGACAAGGTCGGGGCTGAGATGATTCGACCTCTAGCTGAACGAATGCGCTGGGCGAAGCACCTTACTCGTTTGGTCGAAAAGTTGGTGCTTTGGCATCTAAGACCAGGTCAACTCTTTCATACCGGCGAACCAACTCAGAAAGCCCTTAATCGCTTTTACAGAAATGTGGGCGATGACTTCCCCGAACTTATGCTCATTACTTATGCAGATTTCGGCGCGACTATGGGGCCGGGTCTTTCTGGAGAAAAGAGAGAAAAACTTGAGAATTCCTTTGATAGGCTTTTGACCGGATATCTAACGTATAAAGAGCAAATACAAAGCATGCCGAAACTACTCACAGGTGAGGATGTCATGAGGGAGCTTGGTATTGGTCCAGGGGTAATTGTCGGAGAAATCTTGCAGGCTTTAGAAGAAGCCCAAGAAATTAAGGAAGTTTCGAATCGCTCGCAGGCTCAGGCTTTTATTCGAAACTATTATGATGCAAAGAGACCGGTAAGATGAAATTCTTCGCTTGATAACTGAATCTTGTGATTAAGTCGATCCTGTAGGGGCATAAAAGAGACAGCGAGATACACGCAAGAAACGCTGCTAAGCAAAAGACCTAGTGTATTTCCCAGATGAGAAGACCTGAATGGCTTTCAGCAGCCTGCAGGATTTCTTGTCGGTAAAACACGGGTCCAATCCGGTGCTCCAAGTTATCTTCTACAGGTGAAAAAAATGAACGCTAAAGTGGACAAACTACACAACTACACAGTTATTGCCAGACTTGATGATGCTATTCCTCTAAATACCGAAGAATGGCTCGCCGCCGAGAGACTTCTCAATCAAGTTAGTGAGTTTGTACCGATGAGTATGCTTAACGCTCTTACTGAAGCCATCATCAGTTATGCTGACGATCAAGCTCGCAGAGGCTATATTCTTGGACAAGAAGATCTAGTTGCTGAACTCAAGAAAAAGGCCTCTAAAATAGCCTAACTGAAACGCTCTCACTTGGGCTCCAGCTTGGAGCATTGGATGGAGAGCAAGATGAGAGCATAACGAAGATATTTCTTGCAGATACTAAATAAGCACCGGCCCGAGTTAATCTTGCGCCGGTGTTTTGTTCAGTCTATTTTTGTATAATTTGAAGCTTGAATCGCATGTGTAACCGGCGGATTTCCCTTGCATACCTTCCTTCCTTCGATATCCAGCGTTAGGTCATGGACCACAATCAATAGAGAAGAAATCGCTGATTGCAAGGTGTTTTCAGTCCATCGCAATTTCTCTCAGCGTGAAGCCGGCAAGTCTGCGCACTTCTATGTTTTTCATCCACGAGATTGGGTGAACGTCATACCTATCACAGAAGACAATCAAGTTATTTTGATCGAACAGTATCGGCACGGTGTCGAAAAGATAACCCTTGAGATACCTGGAGGTATGGTTGATTCATCCGACGCCTCTACCTTTATCGCCGCTGAGAGAGAGCTCCTCGAAGAGACTGGTTATGGTGGCGGTGAAACTTTCTTCCTCGGCAGAAATCATCCGAACCCTGCTATTCAGAGCAACGTTTGCGATACTTACTTTTCTTACGGCGTTAAATTTATCAAGGCGCCTCAATTTGATACTAACGAGGAAGTGGCAATCAAGTTAGTGCCATTCGATGCTATTCCTGAACTGATCAATGACGGCACAATTTCTCACGCTTTGGTCATTGTTGCCTTCCACTACTTGGCTCAGTTTTCAAGGAAGAATTCTAGATTTGAACATCTTAGCCGCATGCTCTAATCCTTTGGTATCGCCGGCGATGTAGGAAGTCTGTTTTGCAATGATTCGATCTGGTACGATCAAGTCATTGTTTAGAGGACCATGGGCATGAATAAAATTCTGGAGTTCATAAAGAACAATGCATCGCTGACAGTAATTACCTGTCTTGTTCTCATCTGTGCGTTCTCTTTGAAGTTTCAGGAGGAAAAGCCCCAGAACATCAAACTAGAACTGGCTGTCCAACCCCTCGCAAATGAGCAGAAGAGTCAAACTTTTCTCCTCACTGTCAAGAACGCCGATACTAAGCCTTATACTTACCTTCGGGCTAACGATGCATCAGGCATGCCTTCTCGTCACTTTAGAGCGGAAGTGACGACCGGAAGTGTCACGAGAAAAGCCTTGAACCGCGGCTGGGACGAAATACCATTCAAGATTCCCGCGGACCAGATATTCATTTCCAGCAAGCAGAATGATGGTCTTGGTTCTCGAAGCAAAGTAAATATCGAGCCCGGTGCCGTTGCTACTTCAGAAGTCAGTCTTGAGAATCTACCCTCTGGTAATTCGCAAGTGCTGTTCACCGTGGATGATACTATTAAGGCTGCGCCGGTTCAGATATCAATTCCTTAGTGACGAACTAGAGTCTTCTTTAGTAGTCTTTATCTTTTGTTCCACCTCAATCAGCTTTTGTTTGAAATAGGTGTTTCCCGGCTTTAGGTGCACCAATTCCTTATAGTCTCTCAGCGCTTCCGCCAATTTCCCTGCTTTTACCTCTGTTTCAGCCCTGAACTCACGATAATCGCTGTCTGACGGTGCTCTTTTCACCAAAACTGTATAGTCTGCAATAGCCTTTTCATAGTCTTTCAGATTAGTGTAAGCCACTGCTCTTTGTATATAGGGCCAGTAGAGAGCCTCATTCTCAGTGATTATCTGAGAGTAGGTCTTTATAGCGTCTGCGTGCTTCCCCGTATTGTCCAGCAGTTTAGCTTTAGCGCCAAGTGAGTCTAGGTCTTCTTTGTTCAAAATATGAGCTTTCTCAAAGTCTTCGATTGCCTTACTGTACTGCTTTTGATTCTGCCAAATATAACCCCGGTCTCGATAGGCTTGGCTAAAGCTGGGATTTAGCTTTATTGCAGTATCCAATAGACCTTTGGCTTTGACGAATTTATCTTGCCAGCAGTAAACCTGAGCCAATAGCAGATAGGTCTGCGCATCATTCTTGTTTAGTTTGAGAGAATTTTCTAGATAAATCTGTGCCCGCTCATAGAGATCGGCCTTGATAAGATTTGCTCCGTAAACTCTGCATCTCTCTGCCTCTTTGAGCCTAGTTTGTTCACTAAGCTTTTCAGGCGCAACAAAGGACGGCTTCGTCTTTTGCAGTCTTTGAATGGTCGCTACTCGCTTTCTCAGCTGCCCCGCTTTATCTCTCTTCCCGAATTTCTCAAGAGCGCCAGCATACTTTTCCAATGGATAGATGAGGGTTGAATCTTCCTCGACTTCACATTGTTTCTGTCGCTGGGAGAGCATCTCTTCATAGTAATGCAGGCACTTTTCCGAATTACCACCTTTTGCATATAGGTCGCCGAGAAAATCAAGTTCTGAGAGCAGGTCAAGCCCCAGAATCCTTCTTTCGTTCAAGGTCTCTTCGACAATTTTGGCAGCGTCTTCCCTGCGTCCTTGACTAAGGAGTTTTTCTGCCTCCATTCTCCGCTTTGACCAAATTTCGCTTTTCAGCTTTATAGATTCATTCTGTTCAGGAGTGCGACTAGCGGGGTCGGTCACGGCACTTTCAGCAAGTGCGGAAGAGATTTGCGACAATGAAACTATCGCTGAGAGCAAAAGGTAGCTAATTCTCGTACGCAACTTGTGAAGATGAACTTTCATGAGACGGTCCTTTAATAGGTACTTTCTTGCTAAACTTTGAAATATTCTAAATTAGAGGGGCGGGAAAGAGTGCAGCCGGTTGGATCTCCTTTAGAAATGGCAATACATGAACCGGTCCTTCACCAGTTTATGCATTATCTCTCTTCTAAAAAACAGGAGATGGAGGAAGGCACCGCAAAGGTTGAAATCAAGATAAGCAGAAGTCTGCTTCTATCTGTGCGTGAGGCCTTTCGTCAGAGCATTTTGGAAGGCGAGAGAAACCTTCATACTCTTGCCCATCTATTGGCGTCGATGCTCTTGGGAGAGTTCGAGCTGCATAGCAATGTTATCGGTACGCTTCCTGGCGTTAGTGAGCGTCCATTTCTGATCAGAGAGAAAATCGATAGGGACACTTTGCTTAGTGTCACTGATATCGACCTCGGTGAACATATGCTTGATCGCTTCAGATATCGCAGCAAAGATGGCTGGGTGCCTTTAGAACTATCTGCTAACTTCGTAGAGTATATTCCGCTAGAACATAGATTGTCTAAGGTAAATCGTCTTACTAGCAGGGTTAAGGCTGAGGAAGAGCTTTGGAATAAAGTGACGGATGAACTGTTTGGCGTAGGTGAGCTTGTCTCCAGAGACAAGCACTTCAAGCAGTTCAGTAAGTATGTCAAAGACATCTTCGGCATCAAGATAGTCTGCGAAGATGATCAAGCATGCATGGAAGTGCACGATGAATTGGAAGCACTTACTGCAAGTCGCCTCAATCGAGAGAGACTCGAGTTATACAAGCTCAGTGATGAAGCTGTAGATATCGACACCGAATCAGAATACGAACCTCAAGCTTTGCACTTTATTGAAACCAAAGACTATCTCAACTGCGCTCCCGAAGTTATGAAACAGACGGGGTGGCGAGCCCTTAAGAGTGTTGTTCTTTGGAATGAGAGACTCTTCGAGATTCAGGTGCAGCCGCTAAGCAATTATTATCTTGAAATTGACCATATGGCTGGCCCCTCTCATCGATCTTTTAAGAGGCGGCGCGACGCCATGAGAGCGGAATTAGCAGAGAGAATCCCACTTTATGGATTCTATAGAGATCTCTTGCGCATGCTTTTTCTAGCTGAAGAGACATCTTTCGAATGCGATTTAGCAAACGTTCAGATCATTCAGAGTGATTGAGAAGCTATTTTATGGATGAGCCTAGACCTGAAGATCAAGCTGGGACAAGAGGCTTTCACATAGTCACCTCATCCGGTTCAATCAAGAACTATTTGCCGGGCGATAAAGTCGACAACACTTATTTGCTGCTCAAGTTTCTTGGTCGAGGTGGTATGGGAGTAGTATTCTCATGCCGACACTTGGTTTTGAACCGTGAGTATGCCCTCAAGATCATCTCTGGTAAGAATTTGAATGCTGAGACATGGACTCGTTTCGAGCAAGAAGCTAGAGCCTTGGCTAGGCTGAATCATCCAGGTATAGTCGGCATTCATAATATGGGCGTTGATGCCGGCGTTTGTCCTTATTTTGTTATGGACTTGCTTAAAGGTCGAGGTCTTGATCAGGTTCTCAAAAGAGATGGTCCACTTAGCCCTCAGATTGCATTGCCATTGTTTCTTGAGCTTACATCGGCACTAAGTGCCGCTCACCGCAAAGGTGTTGTCCATCGAGACATCAAGCCATCAAATTTGATGGCTATCGAATCTGATTATGGCAGAGTAAGCCAACTAAAGCTGACGGACTTCGGTCTTGCCAGGTTAGTTGATTCAACCGGACGTTCACAGGCTATGACTGCCACTGGTTTGGTGTTTGGCACGCCTTTCTATATGAGCCCCGAACAAATTGAAGGAAAGAAATTAGATCAAAGAGCTGACATTTACTCGCTGGGCTGCACCATATTTGAGACCTTGACTGGTCGACCTCCATTTGTAGGTGATAATGCCTTTCAGACTTTTGAAATGCATCAATCCGCGCCTGTTCCCGACTTGTGCGAGTTTCTAGGCGAATCAATTACTGTCGATGCGCTGCAAATATTTATGGAAAAAATACTTGCTAAAGGTCAGAGTGAAAGATATCAGAATATGGAAGAGGTTGCTCATGACCTTGAGCGTATTCTGGCAGGACAGCCTGTACAAAATTATCGAGCCGGTAGGACAGGCGGAAATAGAGTTTCCACTAGTATCGAGCATCCCAAAAATCGCAGCTTTTCGCGACAGGCTAGTACTAAAGACGGTGTTAATTCAAGAGCTGGTGAAGCAACTAGAGATTCCTTCGAAGATGAATTGGGTTCGCCATTTGCCTCCGCTAATATCGTTTTGCGTAATGCCATTATCGGGTTGATAGCGGTAATTATGATTTTGGGTGGAATCGGATTCGTGACTGTACTCAGGACTGAGAAAAAGTTGCCTGAGGAAAAGAAATTTGCTGCTTTCGATTCCTCTTACGATGACTCTGTGCAGTCTGAATCGAGTAGCCTTCCAGATGTTAATGGGAAGACTATCGTTAATGAACCAAAGAGTACAAAAGCGAATCATTTTATTGACAATGATCTCATTAAGGGTTTTGCTGATGGTGTCATTAGAAAGTCTAATCTTGTCGCCGTTGGCGCAACCCAAGACGAGCTTAATCGGCTAATGAATCTCAATTGGGAGGATCTGCAGGAACAATATCATGACAAGTACAAAGAGCGCTACGAGGCTTTTATTTCCAACAATTCCTCGCCTCCAATATCTTTTGTGAAAGATGGCGACGATCTAGAAATGCACTTTCCAAAAGATATTTATTTATGTGCTGTTTCTAGAGGCGCTGAAGAACCCAGAATGGTCGCTGACAAGCTAACGGTTAGCAAGGATAGTGAGATCTCGATTTTCTTTGGATATCAGACTCAGGACTATCCTGAGTTGCTTCGATTTTTGCCTATTCTTTGTCAGCAGGGAATAAGAGTAAGGAACATAGAGTTTTTCTTTAAGGATCTAAATTCTACCCTGAAAAACCTTGAGAGAATTCCGAACCTAAAGGAAGTGTGTTTCTTCAACTCGCTGACAAAGTGCATCATTAACCTAAATAAGTATGAAGAATGCACTGTGAAACCAGAGGATCTGCGAGAGATTGATAAGTTAGGTTCATTAGTATCCTTGGGACTGCCCGCAGTGCACCTCAAAGCAGAACACTTAGCGTCAATGAAGCTCATTAGGAGGCTCCATACGCTCAAGTTGAAGAGATCTACAGACATAGATAAAGTTTTGCTCTTACTCAAGCGCTATCCCAACATAAAGGAACTCTGGATTATTGATTGCGGATTGAGGGATAAAGATCTTGAGGCTCTATCAGCGTTGAAGAATCTTGAACGGCTGCGCATTCGAAGGTCATTTCTTACTCCTGCCAGCGTTGATGCTTTCTGTCGAATGTCTAACTTGAAGACTCTCTATTTGGATACAAAATGGATCAATAAAGGCACAGCAAGAGAATTCCAGAGACTCAAGAGCAAGATTCCTGATTGCCATTATGAACCAATGGTAGATTTTACCTACTGGGAGATGTTTCCGGGACGTTCTTTGTTCCCTGCAGCGGCAAATTAGTCCAGGTTGAAAATTGAGTAGGCAATGGATATCATTCTATTCCCCTTGCTTAATGTAGACTGAAGAAAAGAATTGAGTCCTAGTTCTTCGAATGTTGGTGGTACTGGTGGGTCAGGCTTTTCTGAGTGCGACCGTATCTCAGCACAGGAAGATTCAGAATCATCGCTTTCTCCTTACGGTTTTCCTTCTGAGCCTACCGGTCCAATTCATAGCCCGGGTTTCGTCTCAACAGCGTCGGTTTTTAGTCAGCAGTACAAAGTTGGCGATGTCGTAGATGGCGTATATGAGCTTGTCTCTGTTTTGGGGCGCGGCGGCATGGGTGTGGTTTTTGCTGCCCGACATAAATTACTGGGTAAGCTTTATGCGCTAAAACTAATAAACAAGGCGGAAGTTGACGAAATTGTTCTGGCTCGATTTAAGGCTGAGGCGATGGTGCTGGCGCGACTTAGACATAGAGCCATTGTCAGCGTCCACAATATGGGTGTAGACCGTGGTCGATGCATTTACTATGTCATGGATTTGCTTGATGGTGAGACTCTTTCGGCTCATATCAAGAACAATGGTCCTTTGCATTTCGAGCAGGCTATAGGCATTTTCTCAGAGGTGGCAGAAGCTCTGGGAGTTGCCCACGAACGCGGCATTGTTCATAGAGACGTCAAGCCTTCAAATATAATGCTTATCGCCGGGGAAAAGTATGGCGAATTGCAGACCCGATTGGTAGATTTTGGTATCGCTAGATTGAATATTGGCTCTCAGAGCCACACTGCAACAGGCAGCATTTTTGGCACGCCTTTCTATATGAGCCCAGAACAATGCGAAGGCACCACTGTTGATGGAAGATCCGACATCTACTCACTCGGTTGTTCTTTGTTTGAAACCTTGACCGGTCGTCCACCCTTCAGGGGTGGCAATCCGTTTCAAACTTTCTATATGCATCTAAACATGGAACCGCCGACTCTCACTTCCGTCAATCCTCAGGGGGATTTTCCTGGTCCACTGGAAGACTGCTTGAGGAAAATGCTAGCCAAGAATCCAGAGAATCGCTATAGAGATACTAAGGCTTTGCTTCATGATTTTGAGAGAGTGCTTGGTGGCAAGCCTGTTGCTTTGGAATTGAGATTACGTCAAGAGGAGATGCTTGAATCCGATCCGGACGAAGATGCTGAAGATTCAGAGCCTGAAAGTGCTGGAATTGGTAGCCGAATTTTCGCTCCAGCATTGATAGCAATCTCTCTTGCCTTTGGTTCAGGCGCAGTTTTCTGGAGTCAGCAGAAGTTTTCTACTCAACCTACAAAAATTGAGAAGATTGTGGACAGGCAGGTTGCGAGCGCGGCAAAGGATCTTCAGCAAGATCCACGCAAAGAGAGTTTTGAGCGACCGTATAAAATGAGAAGTGTTTTGGAGTCGCCGCGTGTAGAGGCTGGTGCGGGATTAGATGCAGCTGGGGCGACGCAAGAAGAGTTTGAGGCAGTTGATAGCTTTTATTTGTTTCGCTATAAACCACTGGAACAAGCTCAATATATAGCTACTCAGAAGTTCATTTTGTCAAAGAGACCAGGATTTAGGTATGCTACAAGAAAGCCGCAACCTGGTTTTGTCTTCCCAAATGATTTTGTAGCTGGAGAGATACAAATTGGCTCCAGCAATCCGAGACATGCTTATGGCTTTATTGCAAGAAAGAAAGATGAACCGGTTACGTTCTATTTGAATGCCGGAACTAGAGACTATCCTGAGCTAATTGATTACTTTGCTGATGGCGATTTGTATGGGCTCGAGTTCATTAGCAACAAATATGAACACATACTCAATCGCTGCATGTCCTGGAAGTCGCTGAGGGTGTTGTCTTTCTTTAATCCGCTTAGTAAGTGCATACCTCGGCATGAGCGTTATGATGAGTGCGACATCGATAAGACAGTCTTGTCTAAAGTAGAAAAGATGCCTTGGTTGATAGGTTTAGGGCTTTGCGGTCCAGAAATCAGTGGTGGCGATGTTGCTCGTTTAAAGATTTTGCCTAAGTTGAAGATTCTCAAATTGAAGCGAATCGCAGATACTCCCTCGCTCTATCCAAGCTTGCAGAAGTCCTCTAATCTGAATGAGTTATGGCTGGTCGCCACTGATACTACTGATGGTGAGCTTTCTGAAATTGCTAAGATACCTAATCTTGAAACTCTAAGAATTAGAAGGAGCAAGCTTACTCCTGCATCTCTCATGGCTTTCAAAAAGATGAAGAAGCTAAAGCATTTGTATCTTGACCGACATTGGTCAGAAGATGAGCTTGCTAAGTTTAAAGCGGAAATTCCTGGCTTTCAGACAGAGCCGATATATGACAGCACCTACATGCAGCTCATGCCTCCAGGTTTGGAGAGCCGAAGCGGCGAAGATTTTTAAAACTCTTACCTTACGTAGCTAAGTGGGTTCTGAGGTTTACCATTGACGCGAACTTCGAAGTGCAAGTGAGGTCCGGTCGAATAGCCGGTGGTGCCTTCGTAAGCAATTACATCGCCCTTGGTGACATTATCTCCGACAGATACGGCGATTCTAGAAAGGTGAGCGTATAGGGTGGCCATATTGTTGCCGTGGCTAACGATGACCACTTTGCCGTAGCCACCATACCAGCCGGTGAATAAAACGTTGCCGCCGTCTGCAGCTCGAATGGGAGAGCGGTTTGGTCCTGCTAAGTCCACACCTGTGTGAAATTTCCTCACTCTAAAGATCGGATGCGATCGCCAACCGAAGGGTGATGTAACAGGAGCTCTCAATGGCATGCACATATTGCCGCTTCCTACAGCAATCGGTCCGCCGCGTTTGCGGTTGCTGTTTTCCATTCGAAAAATTTGGGTTTCAAGAGCAGCCGATTCGTTAGCCAGCTGCCTTTCGGCTTGTTCGTAAAATGCCCTTTGTCCGCGCAGCTGATCTGCCACTTGCTGCTGACTGAGCTTTTCTTTTGCAATTGCCATAGCTTTTTGCGCTATCTGAGAGACCATCTCTCCGAGGGCATTCTTCTTCTCTGACAAAGCTTCTTTGTGCTTAGCAAGCTGAGCCTGTCTTGCTCTCAATTCTTCGATTAATTTACGATCTTGTTCGGCAACTCTCTCTTGGTAATACAGTCTGTCCAAGAGGCTTTGAAGATTGTCGACTTGAAAGAGCATCTCGACGAAGGATAAGCGTTCGCCTTCATAAATTTCTCTAAGTCTTCTGCTGGCGCAGGCTTTGAGACTACCTTCTTTATTTTGAACTGTGGCAATTCTGGCTTGGGTTTCCACCATCTTGTGCTCGGTGACTGCAACAGCTTGTTTTGTATTTTTGAGCTCGCCCGTAGTTTGATTTAGCTGCTTCTGAATAACGTTCAATTTCTTCAGAGCTTTGCCTTCAGCTTTGCGAAGTTGCATCGCCTTTTCATGGTAGCTGCGCTTCTGGCTTTCCAGCTTCTGCCGCTCCTGCTGTAGCAGTCGCTTCTTAGCTTCTGTGGGGCTAATCTGGGTTTCATAGAGTACTGATTGCGAAGAGACGCTGATCGCGTGCTCGCGAGCCTGTGCCGGCACTCCTACAGACAGAGCTTGCATAGAAGCAAGCACCGATAGTGCCAGAAGAGCTGCGGTTCGATTTGTTTTCGCTTGCATAAGCTCCAGAATCTAAATATCCTGCATTGCCTGAACGGCTATGACTCACCATGCTTTGCCAGCTAATAATCTACCATTGAAAACCTCCTAATTCCTTTATTCTGAACTTGGTTTAAGTGCTTTTCAAGTGGACCTTATCAATGGAACCTGAGTTCGATTTAGATATAATTTGATGCTGTTAATACTGCATAACCGCCATGGAGTTGTCCCAGCTAGATATATATTTGGCGAGCACCTCTCAACGTGGCGAGTTTACGGTCACATTATTAAATCCTCTTTATCGAAGGTCTAGATGAAAATGCTCAAAGAAATTGTCAAGTACCCTTTGTCCATTCAGGGACTGCCCGAAAGTTCTTATGAGTATGTGGAAGTCAGAAGTCCTTATTCTGGAGAAGTCGTAGCAGCCATTGGCCAGGCAGATGAGAAAGCCATCGACATGGCTTTAGAGCAAGCTAAAAAGACTTTTCATTCGGTAATGAAGTCGATGCCGGCTTACAAGCGGTCTGAGATTCTCAATAATGCTTCAAAGCTAATCCTTGAAAATCTTGAGGACTTAGCTAAGACCATCTCACTTGAAGGCGGTAAACCAATCAAAGATGCAAGAATCGAGGTCAGCAGAGCCTCGAACACCTTCGCAATAGCGGCTCGTGAGGCTCTCAGTCTGGATGGTGAGCAATTAGCCATGGATAACTTACCTGGCAATGAAGCTCGCCTAGCCATGGTCCTAAGAGAGCCAGTAGGAGTTGTTGCTGCCGTCACTCCTTTCAATTTTCCTCTTAATCTAGTCGCGCACAAGCTCGCTCCGGCCTTGGCTGCAGGCAATACAGTTGTCCTAAAGCCCTCATCTAACACGCCTGTGTCCAGCTTTAAGCTGGCTGCCTTGCTCGCTAAAGCCGGTTTGCCCGAAGGGGCGCTCATTTTGACGCCTTGCCGTGGTTCTAAAGGGAATGCCTTGGTTAGGGATAAGCGTATTGCCGTTCTTACATTTACTGGCAGCCAGGAAGTGGGCTGGCGCCTCAGAGGTGAGGTGCACCCAGGCGTGCGTGTGATTCTAGAGCTGGGCGGTAATGCTGGTATTGTTGTGCATTCTGATGCCGACATTGAAATGGCTGCTAAGGCTGCATGTCGCGGAGGCTATGCTCACGCTGGACAGATTTGCATTTCGGTTCAGCGTGTTTATGTTCAAGAGAGAATTTATGAGAAGTTTCTCTCTCAATTTAGTTCTTTGGTAGGTGCCCTCACCGTCGGGGACCCTCTGGACGAAAAAACAGATGTCGGCCCCATGATAGACACCGGTTCGGTTGAAAAGACATGTCAGTGGGTGCAGGATGCCGTTAAGGCTGGAGCCAAATTGGTGCATGGTGGTCAGCAAAAAGGAAATAACTGTTTGACACCGGTTATCCTGGCTGATACTACCAGTGATATGAATGTTGTTTGTCAGGAAGTGTTTGGACCGGTAGTGTCTGTGATGAAATATGACACTATAGATGATGCTCTTGCATTAATGAATGATTCTCAGTACGGATTGCAAGCTGCGGTCTTCAGCAGTAACATTGATGTCGCCTTCAAGTTGGCACGTGGTATCGATGCTGGTGGTGTTATAGTGAACGATACTCCTAGTTTCCGCGCTGACCACATGCCGTATGGCGGACGTAAGGAATCTGGTCTTGGCTTAGAGGGTGTTCGTTACGCTCTTATGGAGATGACACAACCTAAATTCATTTGTCTCAATTTGAACAATCAGGTGCAATAGGTACAAAGCTACAAGTGGAAAATCACCTCAAGTCGAAAGACGCTTTATTCAGTGCGCTGAGAGGGAAGCTCGTGGTTTCCTGTCAGGCTTCGGTTGGCGAGCCACTCTGCCACAAGAGTCATATTCTTGCTCTCTCCCTCTCCGCTCTAAATGGTGGCTGTGGAGGGCTTCGCCTAGAGGGAATCGAGAATATAAAGTACGTCAGAGAGCATGTTGATAAGCTCTATGAAGGTTTCGTGCCGATTGTCGGCCTTACCAAGGCAGATGTTCCGGCTCAAGACCGGCTTAGCTCTGCTTACATAACTGCTAGTTTCGTCGAAGCTCAGCATTTGGCTGAAGCAGGAGCGGACATCATCGCTTTAGATGCTACTGGCAGGAAGCGGTCCGACAATCTTAGTCTCGCTGAAACTATCGCGAAGATTCATGCAGAGCTGGGATGCCTGGTTTGGGCCGACTGCGCCACCTTTTCTGAAGGATTGAATGCCGCTCAAGCTGGAGCCGATATCGTGTCCACAACATTGTTTGGATATACTGCCGAAACAGCGTTGCCAAAGGATGTTGGACCCGGCCTGGAACTTCTGAAGGAACTGGTGTCCCATTTAAAAGTTCCAGTGATTCTTGAGGGAAGGGTTTGGAGACCGGAAGAGTTGACTGAGGCTTTCGAACTTGGTGCTCATGCTGTAGTTGTTGGTTCGGCAATTACACGTCCTCAATTGATAACTGAGAGATTTGTCCGGGCAATTCCCCAGCCTCTGGCGATGCCTGTACAGTTTCGACCTAATGATAACTATGTGCAGCATCTAGATGAAATCGCTAGTTCTAGGTGTGGCACTTGATTCCAAGTCTTAGCATAGTTTGGGTTCATCTCTCGTTTTTGTTCGCCCTATCTGGGCTGTCTCTATTTGTAAGGTTGATGCAACCCTTGCGCTGGGGAGCCCTGAATGCCTTGCAGCCAATAATTGTTCTAACTGGAATTTTAGTTCCTCTTCTTGTAGTTAAGGATGAACAGTTGGCGATTTGGACTGGCTGGTGCCTCCTATTGTTTTTTCATGTGCCTGCAATCTATGTAAGCAGGGCGCTGACTGACGCTATGTACGATCTTGATGCAAACGCTATTGAAACTTGGGCAAATATTGAACCTTGGCTCATTTGGGGAAAATCTGGGAAATTTCGCCATGACCTTCACATGGCATATGCGGCTTACCTTCTAGAGAAACCAGCGGAAGCCGAGAAATATCTTGAGCCATGGTTGAAGGAAAAAGATATTCCTCCTATGTTCAAACCTTGGCCCCTTAAGTACAAGATTGATGGCGAGGCAATTCTCTGGAATTGGGAGAAAGTAAGCTCACTCTACGATGAGCTTGCGAAGGACGACGAGGTCTTTTCTCGTAGCTTAGGACTTCTAATAGCTAGAATGAAACTGGAATTTGGTGAAGTGAAAGAAGCTGCGGATAAACTTCGAGAGGCACATTTCGAAGAGTCTATTTTTCCTCTCTCAAGCATAGCAACAAGCGTCTTGCCATTTTTTAGCCTCACCGGTGCTAGGACGGAGTTCTATAAGCTGGTAAAAGTCCTCGAAGCCACAAAGGCTCGCCTGGCGCCAGGTCTGATCAGTCTCTGGAGCGCAAGGTGCGAGCTGGCATGTGGCGATAGAACCAGAGCCCAATCGCTTTTAGAAGATTGCTCTAAGTCGAAAGTCCATCTGATTCAAAGTCGCGCTTCTCGTTTAATGACTCCATTATTAGATGGCGCAGAATTAGAAAGAAAAATTGACCCCAAAGATCCCTCTGTATTGAAGGAAGTCTCATCTGTTTGGCAGCTATTCAAGCGAGCTGCATTTATTCAAGAAATTCTCTCTCCAAGAAGACAGTCAATCTGTGTGAACGTAATCTGCATTACTTCGATAATGATGTTTGTTGTCTCAGTTAGTTTTTTGCTGCCACTTGGAATACCGGTTGAAAGCCCAATTAGTCCTCTTTCCATGGGGGTGGATTTTGAATCGGTTGTGAAGAGAGAGCAGTACTACAGGCTTATAACTTATCTCTTCTATCACAGTGATGTATTACACATAGGCTCTAATCTGATTGGATTGTATGTTTTTGGGCGTATAGCTGAGAACATCTTTGGCTCAAGCCGATTCCTGGCGATTTACTTTGTTGGTGGAATACTTTCAGGAGTTTTCCATCTTTTTCTCTCTGACAAGATTGCAGTGGGGGCTTCGGGGGCTATTCAGGCTGTCTTTGCCGCTTGCGCTGTTGGAATATACAAAATAAAAATCTTGCCGCGCAATCTCAAGCTCCGATACCTTAGCTTTATGACTGGTTTGACTTTGTTTCAAATGGTTCTTGACCATGTCATACCTTTCATTGCGGTGTTCGCGCATTTGGGTGGTTTGCTATCAGGTTTCTTGATGGGCTCACTGATTTCTGTGAGAGATCCTGCGAGCTTGGCTTCGCTTGAAGGAGAAGTTGATGGCACACAAACGTTTATCTAGCCTAAGGTGCTGGCTCAAAAGATAGGTAAGGTAAGGGAGTTTACTAAAACGCAAATGATGCTAGATTTATAGCTACGGTTTTATGGAAGAGATTAATGCACGATTGTCCTACTTGTAAGGTACCACTGCACGGGCATGAGGAGGTTTGTCCTTCTTGCGGAACCCCTCAACGCCGTCGTAGAAGCTATAGCAAAATGCTTGGCGAGGAAAGCAGAAAACCTCCTATTAATCTTCTGCCTATTGTTGGGGCAATCATGGCTGTAATTGTGGGACTTATTGTGATGGCACAGGGCAGCTGGGTCGGCCAATTGATGAATAAGAAGCCGCAGCCTGAGGATCCCATGGCAAAAGTGACCTATTTGGATGCTAGGCAGATTATTGAGGGGAAAATAACTGAAGGTGTGACCGGAATAGGAGGGACCGCCTCCTTTAAGTGGTTAAGAGGTGGCGCTGAAGTTGATAAAAATAGCGAGGGACCAGTAGAGGTCAATTGCGAAGTTGCATTACAGGATAAGGAACAACGTCATCAGATCGTTGATCCTGTGAAAGATTACTTTGAGAAAGCACAAATCACTACCTTCACGATGAATGATCCAAAGCTGAAAGCAACTTGGACATATACTGTATCTCCGCCAGTTCAGACGGGAGCAACGTCACCTGAGGGCGCGCAGAACGCTGCACCGCCGGCGGAGCAATAGGCGCAGCTAAATACCCGGTTTCATCTCGAAGCGAAGCCGGTCAACTGCAGAAGTTTTGTAATTGTGCTTTTGGAAGCCAGCCTTTCTGTATATGACGGTTTCAGGGAAGCTATAAAATCCAACGTCATTGCCATTTCCATCAAGTGCAATCACTCTCAATTGGTATAGTCCTTGATCCTGAAGGTTGGCTGTATCAACTGAGAATCGCCTCGACTTTGTCTCGAATTTTGTAGTAAGAGATTCTGTCGGCTTAGCTGTAATCAAAGCTTCGTCTTGATCGGCAAAAGTCTGGTCCACCTTGCCAACCTCGACTCTGTAGTGAGAAATTTCTCTGTTTATCTCTTCATCTATTTGAAATTCTATTTTCCCTGAGGTAACCAGAATGTCCTCGAGTTCATCAGTCTCAACGCTGGAATATGTATCCTTCTCTTCTATAGGGAGACTAATCACTGGACTAATTCTTGGTATCAGGTGATTTCGGCAAAGCTCGATCCTCTCAATCTTCCAATTCGGTTCTAAACCAAGCAAATTCAGACTTCTTAGGTTGCTTGCTAGGCGAAAGGATACCTTGTCAGCAACTGGAAAACGATAGGTGATTAAGTCTGCATTTAGCTGGCTTGGATGCTCTGCCGACAAGCATGGACCGGGAAAAATTGGCTTCGTTAACTCTGTTTCCCAGGCTAAGGTAAATCGCTCTGCTGGAAGATTGTTGTAGCGGGGGAATGCATAGACTATTTTTCGAGCTTGCGGCCTGCTACCTTCCTTGCGAATGTCAATTTCTATCCATTCGCATTCTCGGAATTTATTTGCTACCTTGCTTTGGCTAGGAATTGGGATGTAAGAGATCCTGTGATTTATCTGTTTAGCAAGATTTATAGGCAGAAGCAACTTCTCAGTAGAAGTATCTATCCAATCTCTTGCTATTGATACATTCGGCGAGAGAAATGGATTTTCTTCCCCAGGATTTACCACCAAAAGCTGGGTTCTAGCTTTTCGAATTTGTCTCCAGACTTTAGTTGGATCAAAGAGATCTTGATATGGACGGCAAGAAATTGAAGTAATGACGTTATTGCTTGAATAGAAGCTTTCAAGATTTGCTTTGCTCAGAGCCACTCTGGTTTGCCAGATGTCAGCCAAGAGCGCTTCAGATCTAGTATTGAAAGGAATGTTGAGTATGCACAGCCTGTATGCTTCGACTCTTCCGTTTAGGAATGGCTCACAATAGGTAATTAGCCGACTTTGAATTAGATCGAGTTCCTTGAATGGAATCAGGTTTAACCAGCAAATTGTGGCAGATAGCAAGACCATACAGAGGGTTTTGGACGCCAGAGATCGCTTTTCCACTCCTGAAACCATGACGCCAAAGAGGGAAAAAAGGAAAGCCATCGGAAGGTAGAGAAATCTTGTTCCGAATAGATTCGGAAGAACTTTGAATACTTGAAGAGCTGGTGTCAGTGTTAAAAATGCTGCGGTCAATGCTAAAAGGTTTAACCGTAGCTGCAAGCGAAACCTTTGTCGTGCTTCCTTAAGCAGCACTACCGCCAATAAATAATAGGCTGCTATAGGCAAAATCAGGAGGGACGAATCTGGGTATCTCGCATGGTTGAAAGGAAACAGAATATAGCTAATTGAGTCGAAGAGGGCATGCGGGAATGACAGCGTCGAGACGGTGTACGAGCTTTTATACCCAAGTAGGTGGCTTCTAATAAGTGCAAATATAAGGTCTGTCGCCAAAAACTGAATTAGGAAACTTTGCTTGAATGGCAGTTTATGACTATTGGGAGCGAATGCAAAGAGGAGAAAGAGCACCACTGGCAGTATTAAAGCGGTTTCTTTACAGAGTAGTGCCAAGATAAAGTAAGTAAGAGATAGGTATCTTCCTCTGGTGGTCCTTAAATAATCAATGTACTTGCTAATTGATAGCAAGGAGAATAATGCCATCAGACCGTCGCATCGACACGTGATCCAAACTACCGTTTCTTGAGCCAAGGGATTGACGGCGAACAGGCTGGTAGCAATCATCGCCGCTACTCTAGGTTTCTTTGCTTGAGTCCATACGGCTAGCTGGAACGCCAGTTTCCCAACCATGTAGCTGGTTAGGGCGTGAATTAGGCAGTTTGATAGATGGAATAACCAGGAAGGCGTCTGAGATTGAGAAGATTGAGTCAGCGCATGGAAGTGCTTAGAAAGTATGACTTCAAGCAGAAATGAAAATTCGATTGCTGGCCTATAAAAGTAGCCGATGCGAGAAGTCTGTAGCCAAGGTCCCGTGAAATTTTGGACCAGATAGGTTAAATTTCCATCGGCACCAAGCTTGGCAAAGAATACATGAATCCAGTCTTCGGAGATTAATCCAAGACAAAGGCTTTGACCGTAAGCAAAAGCTGAACCAAATATTCCAAGGAACAACAGCCAAAGCTTTGGGAAGTCACTACTGCTTCCAGGATACTTTTTCACCGATGCTCTTGCTGGAATTGGCTGTATTATTTTTTTGGTCAATCTTAACCATTATCCACTGCTCGGTTGTATCTTTGCCCTTGTGTACAAGGGCGCTGCACTGCGGATGTAAGAGGTTTGAAAGACCCGCTTCGTATACGACTTTGGAATTGCCCTCGACAATCCAGGCTGCGCGCATCGTCTTCTTATCTACTTTGCCGCGAATTGGTTTGTTTTCATCAGTAAGACTGTTGAAGTAGTTACCTCGAAGCACACCATCTTTATTCACGGCTAATTGAAACATCGTTGTAGATGGTTCACCGTTCTGGCTCAGTGCATAAACCCCTAATGGTTTCCACGAGCTTGCCGGTCCGGTATTTGTTGGTTGGCCATTCGCCATCACTGCTGGTGCTGGAGTCGTTGCTAGTGACTGCGCCTGTTGATAATAGTCCGAGGCAGTTGCTACCGGTTGTGAGCCGTAGTAGACATTATCGTTCTGATAATAAATATTGTCACCGTAATCGTAATCTGTTGGTGCATCGACTGCCGGAATTCCCCAGTATCCAGCCAGGTCTCCCCAGCCTACATAAGCCCACGGATAATAGTCACCCCAGCCTCTATACCACCAAGAGCCTGGATAGCGATTCCAGTATCCATTTCGGAAAACATCGTATCTGTTGAAAGCATTTCTTAACTCTGAGCCTCGGCCTGTGAGATATGCCGGGGAGAGATTCCTGGTAATTGCTCCATCTCTCATGCCAAAGTTAAGACCATCACTGGCTAGCCCGTCGTCTCTGTTATTCCAAACTCTATCAGCGCCAGCCCTTAAGTCCGATTCACTAACTCTATTTAGAGGTCCATTATCTCCTCTAAAGGAGTCGTCACCGAATCCACGATCTCCAAAACCTCTGTCGCCAAAACCGCGGTCACCAAATCCACGATCTCCAAAACCTCGGTCACCGAATCCTCTGTCGAAGCCTCCACCCATGCCACCTCTAAAGCCGCCACCTCCGTGACCACCTCCGCCTCTAGCTTCGCATGGAGGCAGCAAGAATAGAGAAGCGCATAGCACTGTTAGTTTGAATAAAGGCAAAAATTTGGTTCTCATTTACTTGCCCTCGCCTTTTGCGCATCTAACCATCTGAACTGCTTTTCCATCCGCTAGTCTATTGCCAGCAATGTATCTAGAACTGGAATTCCAGACAAATGAGTCAGGGGACAAGACTTTTAGATTGTAGACTGCTCCACTTTTGAGCCCTGAAACCTCGTAGCTCTCTGCCATCTTGGTCCACAACTTACCCTCTCTTACCCAATATGCCGTTCCCACGCCGCCATTGGCACTGAACATCCATGATGAGAGTAGACCGTTCTTCGGATTAATTCCAATCTTCTCTTCTGCCACGAGTTTTCCATTGAGTAAATAAGAGACCGAGAGAAACTTACTTTCAAGCTCCTTTACCTTGACCTCCATCAAGTTATCTTTGCCTTCAGCTTTCCAATCGCCAATTAACCAAGAGAGGTCTGAGAGTTTTGCTTTAGCATTGCTGTTTGTTTCCATAACATCGAGCATTACCCATTGACCGCCGCGCTTAACGTGCACAGCTAGATAATTTTGCTCGCTCAAGGCGTCTGCAACTGTGGTGCCTTCTTCAACTGCGACAGAATCATTGAGCTGTCTGATCTTGTCTATCTTGACTTGCAAGGATGGGTGCATTGGGCCTGAGAGAATTTCCTTGAAATATCTGGCTATCGATTCCCTTCCTGAATACCTGTTCCCGTCCGCATCCGTGAAAGTTCCATCTGTAGCCCAGCAGTTTGCCACAGCTTGAAAGTCTCCAGCTGAAAATGCTTTGGCATAGTCTTCTGCTTGCTTGCGAAGAGTTGTCTCATCCGAATCAGCAGAGAAACCTGGCAACGTAAAAACTACAGAGGATCCAAGCGCTAGAAATAGAATGGATATTTGTGGAAATCTCAAAATTGTGACCTCTTGGCTTGAGAAGCCTCTATTTTACTTGATTAAATTGTCTGACAACTAAGGTTTCAAGTAAAACCCTTGTACAGGCTGTTTTATGAAAGACAAGTGGGACGGTGCGGTCTCTAATTCTTATCAGCGCGGCTTCTCATTACATCGTTGAATTAATCTTTTTGATTGAACTTTTTGCCCGCAGAGTACGTCTTTAAGATAGATGGAGGGCTGCAGTATGGCTGGAATTTTTCAACAAATAAGAATGTACGTCTATTCGCTGGAGACGGATCAATTCTTCTCTACAAAGGATTTGATTGGTATCGGCAAAAGAAGCACCATAGACAATGGTATCGCTCGCCTAGTAAACATGGGACTCGTTGTGCGGGTGGCTCGCGGATTGTTTGTGAAGCAAGGGTTTGATCTGAGCACCTTGACCATAGATTCTATTGTGGCGGCTAAGTCAAAAGCGTTTGGTCGGGAGATTATTCCAGACCCTGATAATCCAGGCGAATTCTTGACGAATGGTTCTTCTAGTTCCTTCGATACAATATTGGGCCGAGTTACTGTTAGAGGAGTCTGTCCTAGGAAAATGATGTTAGCTCGAAATTCGCTTGCATCACAATTGTTGCGTATTTGGGATGGACTAAAGCTGAACAAAAGTTGCCGAAGAGTAATTGACTGTATCAATAGCTTGAGAAATAGCTATCGAAAAGAAACATTAGGCAGGTACCTTAGGTACCTGCCATCATGGATTACAGATCAGCTTTCAATTAGAGTTGAAGCTAGCTCTTCTTAGCTTTCTTCTTATCGGCACCGAGCACGCCGCGCAGGAACTTACCGAGAGGATCATAGAACTCATCGACTACGCGTTCTTTGAGCGGAATGATTGCGTTGTCTGTAATGTGAATGTCTTCAGGACAAACTTCTGTACAGCACTTTGTGATGTTGCAGAAACCGATATGGCCTTCGTCTTTGAGGAACTTCAAGCGGTCGGCAGTATCTAATGGGTGCATCTCAAGGCTGGCGGTTCTGACCAAGAATCTCGGTCCCATAAAGGCATCTTTACGGTCATGATCTCTTAGAACATGACAGACGTTCTGACAAAGGAAGCATTCAATACACTTCCTAAACTCTTGAACGCGATCGATGTCTTCTTGATAGAAGGTCCAGTCTGCGTCTTCAGCAGGAGTGAAAGCTGTGATTCGCTTATTCACTTCATAGTTCCAGCTGACATCGGTAACCAGATCTTTGATGATCGGGAAGGTCTTGATGGGTTGAACCATAATCTCTTCATCCGGACGGAATCTATCCATACGGGTCTTGCACATCAAAGACGGCATACCGTTCACTTCTCCGCTGCAGGAGCCGCATTTTGCTGCCTTGCAGTTCCAACGCACGGCCAATTCAGGATCGAAATTTTGTTGAATGTAATGGATAGCATCCAGCACAACCATGCCCGCTTCAACAGGCACTTTATAGGTCTTAAATTCGCCTTTTTCTCTGTCGCCTCGGTAGACCTTGAGAGTGGCTGTTCTAGTGGAGGTTTCAGGCATTACTGGGCTCCTTCTTCTTGGCGAATAGCTCTTTCAAATCAGCTGGCATCTCCGGTAGAGGGGTATGTTCCAACTTCATACCGCCGGAGGACAATTCCACTGCAGTGTTAACCTTGCCCCAATCGGCTTCAGTGTTGGGATAATCGAGTCGACTGTGGGCGCCTCGACTTTCTTTCCTTGATAGTGCGCTTCTGGCAATCGCTTCTGAGCAGACAAGCATGTTGTGCAAGTCACGGCAGAGGTGCCATCCGGGGTTGTAAGCTTTGGAACCGGTAGCTTTGGCTTTTTTCGCCATCTCCTTAAGTTCTTCGAGCTTACTGATGCCAGTTTGAAGATCGCTCTCTTCTCTGAAAATGCCAACATATGTCGACATTATTTTGTTCAGTTCTTTTGCGACATCATAAGGGTTGACACCGTCGGTACGCTTAAATGGAGCCTCCATTTCATTGATGGCTTCTTCAATTTGCCCTTTGTCAATCTCAGGATGACCAGTGAGAGCCTTTACATAATCTGCGGCACCTAGACCGGCTCTTCTACCGAAAACTACTAGGTCGGAAAGAGAGTTTCCACCTAATCGATTGGCACCATGCATGCCTCCGCTAACTTCACCGGCGGCAAACAATCCGGGAACTCTGGTCATACAGGTGTCGGCTTCCACACGTACACCACCCATGATGTAGTGCATTGTCGGTCCGACCTCCATGGGGCCTGCTGTGATGTCTACATCGGCCAAGTCTTTGAACTGGTGATACATCGAAGGTAGCTTCTTCTTCACACGCTCTGAGTCTTGATAGCTGATATCCAGGAAGACACCGCCATGGGGAGAACCTCTTCCTTCTTTCACTTCGGTATAGATAGCTCTTGCTACGTTGTCTCTAGTGGACAATTCCGGAGGTCTTCTAGCCTCAGTCTTTTCTCCGGCAACCGCTGCGTTAACCCATTTAACGGCTTCTTCTTCAGTAGCTGCATAATCATTTTTGGTGGCTTCAGGCAAATACTTGAACATGAAGCGTTCGCCTTTGTTGTTGCGAAGAATACCACCTTCGCCCCTGACGCCTTCCGTTACCAGAATGCCTCTCACACCTGGCGGCCATACCATGCCGGTGGGGTGGAACTGCACAAATTCCATGTCAATCAGGTCGGCGCCAAGGTCATAAGCCATGGCATGTCCGTCCCCAGTGTACTCCCAGCTATTGGAGGTGACTGTGAATGATTTACCGACTCCGCCGGTAGCCAGTACAATCGCTTTGGCTTTGAAGAGTATGTAGCGACCGTCTTCTCTGTAATAGCCGAAGGCTCCAGCTACTCTGTCGCCATCTTTGAAGAGTTTGGTGATTGTGCATTCCATGTAGACGTCTATGCCTTGGTGCACACCACGGTCTTGTAAGGTCCTGATCATCTCGAGACCAGTGCGGTCTCCTACGTGACAGAGTCTTTTCCATGTGTGACCACCGAAAGCTCTTTGGAGAATTTTCCCGTCTTTTGTTCTATCGAAGACAGCGCCCCAACGCTCCAGCTCTTTGACTCGATCTGGTGCCTCTTGGGCATGTAACTGGGCCATTCGCCAGTTATTCAACATCTTGCCACCATTCATGGTGTCCTTGAAGTGAGTCTGCCAGCCGTCCTGCGCATCCACGTTGGCTAGAGCGGCGGCGACGCCTCCCTCTGCCATGACAGTGTGCGCTTTGCCGAGCAAGGACTTGCAAATCAGTCCCACGCTCACGCCCTGGGCGGAAGCCTCAATGGCTGCTCTAAGACCGGCACCGCCGGCTCCGATGACTATGACGTCATGTTCTTTTATTTCGTATTGGCTCATGATTAAAACAACTGGAATGCGAGGGATGTATTTTGGCAGGCCATGCGGATGTAGACATCAGTCAAGGCTACCGATATGAGAGAAGTCCAAGCCCATTCTTGGTGCTTCTCGTTGAGAGCGGTAACGCGCTGCCACTTCTTATAGCTGTGTTTATTTTCCGGACAAGAGAAATTGTTGAGATTTCCTCCGACCAAGTGTCTACAGGCATGGCAGCCGAATGTGTAACCGGAGAGCAGGATACAGTTGAAGACCATCACTATAGTGAGAACGCTCATATGCAGACCATTGTCATACCAAATAGTCTTTAGAGCGTCGTACCACAGGATACCGACGATCGGAACTGCGAAATAGAACGCATATCGGTGTAGGTTCTGAAGAACGAAAGGAAATTCGAATTCGCCTGTATATCCCTTTCTTTTGAACCATGTAACGGCACAACCCGGTGGGTGTGCGAAGTAAGACCTGTAATAAGCCTTCCTGTAGTAGTAGCAGGTGGCTCTGAAGGCGAGAGGAAAGGGAAGTATGAGGAGCGCCGCTGAGAATGGCAGATCTGGGAAGAACTCCTTCATGTTTGGCGAATAGAATGGAGACAGGTAAGGTCCGAACTCATAGTAGTTGTTTTCAAAAGCTCGGTAGGTAGCGTAGATACCAAAAGCTGTGAATACAACAGCAACGAGTAAAGGCTCAAACCACCAATTATCTGTTCGCGCCGTGGCGCCGGAGTAAGCGGGTTCGCCATTAGAGGCAGGGACCTTCTCCGTCAATTTAGTTTGGGTCATATTCCGTGTCCTTAGTACTCTCAGTCAGTTGAGCGAGATAATCTGAATAAAAAATCCTTTTGACTTTTCAAGAGATTACTTCCTGACACTAGAGATTATAGCTACCTGAGATCACGGCTGGCACTAGTGTTATCTCATATGATCTGGGTTTACAAGAAGGCGCTGTTGCTGACGTCCCTTTGAGGTCTCTGTTAGTTGTATTTGGCTAAAGCTCAACCTTTTACTTAACTGAAGAGTAGGTCTTCTCATTGACAGGCTGACATCTCCAGGACATATCAACTCAGCTTATTGGATTTCGCATTTACAAAAATTAAGTTGGCTTTCTGCACATTCTGGAACCGCTAGGTTGCTTCGACGTCCATCAGCTTGACTTAGAAAGCAGAAAAATGGGTGAGGTTCTTTACTACCTTTTCCCTAATATTTCAGAACTAAAAGTCTTACAAACACCGAGACAAAAGGTGAGGTGAAAAATGGCTAGAGGTAACCAGGAGAGACGGAAAGCTCGGAGGGCTAAGGTCACAGGGGAAGCTTGCGATAAGCTGGAGAAAAGACTTGATTTATCGGGTAGCCTGGCGCTTGCTTTCGATAAAAATGCCGAAATTTCTCGCAGATTGGACCGAGCCATTCCTCTTAATACAAACGAATGGCTCAAGGTAGAGCAGCACTTAATGCGCCTATCAGAATTTGTGCCTATTGAAATGCTTACTGGGCTCACTGAGGTGATTGCACTTTATGCTGACGATCAAGCTCGAAGAGGCTATATACTTGGGCAGGATGACAGCCGGATCGTCCAGCGAGAGATTGCCTGATTTATCGGTAGTTTCTGCTGTGCTGACCCTGTCGCCTTGTTCAGCAACTCTGGAAACTAAATTAGATGACGGATTCATCCCTTCCACTCAATTCGGTCGAAGTTCTTAAAGATTTAGTGCTCAGAACTGCCGAGCATAGGGACCTCACAGCTATTTCGTCTCTGTACAATTTTTACGTAAAGTCTTCCACAGCAACTTTCGCTTGTGTTGAGGAGACTCTGGAAGAGCGGAAGAGTTGGTTTCAGGCACATGTTGATGACAAAAAGCCTATCTACGTTGCTGACCTGCACGGACGTGTTTTAGGTTTCGCTTCACTTTCCTCCTACAGCAATAGGTGCGGCTACAAGGACACATGTGAAATTTCCATTTATATTGATCCGGTTTGCGTCTCCCGTGGTATCGGCAAGTCCCTTCTGGATAGGCTTCTTGAGGATTGTCGTCGGCAGTATCACGTAGCACTAGCACTTATCTGCTCTGAGAACGAACATAGCCTCAGGCTTTTCCGTTCCAGGGGCTTCGAGGAGGTCGGCAAACTAAGGCAGGTTGGCTATAAGTTTGATCGTTTTTTGGACGTGTCGATTTTGGAGCTGATCTGCAGAGGAAGCCGAGTTAGCAGCATGGCTCCATGATGCAAATTGGCAAAGCACTGCGCTTATCAGCTTTGTGTGCAGCTCTAGTCCCAGGGGCTATCTATCTTGCACTGTCTCCGCGAAATTGCTTGCCAATTTACCGGAATCTTTTGTTCCATCCATCAGCTTTTGACAATGACCTGGCAGACGAGCAGTTCCTTCAAATTTTTGGAGAGATTCCTCAGCAAGTTTACTTCTCTAGCGGGCTTAATCTTTTGCATGGGCTTTATTTCTCCGATAGTTTCTCCTGTGAACCGGCAGACGTTGTCACAGTCCTAGTCAATCATGGCAATTCCGGAAATATTCTTGACAGGTATACCTTAGTCAAATGGCTTAGAAAAAACGGACTTTCAGTCTTTCTGTACGATTACGCAGGATTTGGATTGAGTGAGGGAATTCCAGACACTAGCTCAATAGTTTCTGATGGCGTCAGTGCCTTTGATCTCTTGGTGACAAGGGGCGTTTCACCAAGCCGAATAGTACTTTACGGCGAGTCATTGGGCGTGGCCGTATCTACTGCCGTAGCGCTTGTCAGAAAACCTGCTGCCATGTTGCTGCAATCAGGATTTAGCTCACTGCGTCAGATTGCTGTTGATACATTTCCAATGTTAAGCATTTATCCACAGGAACTGTTTCCAACTCCCTCTTTAGACAGTGCGGCAATGCTGTCTGGAAGGCATCCTCCTATCCTTATTGCGCACGGTATGAAAGATCCGACAGTTCACTATTCTCATGCGCAAAGACTCTTTGACTCGGCATCTAGAGAGAGGAAGCTTCTTTTATTGCCTAACGCTGTGCATAATGATCTTGTTACGAATTTCTCGGATGAGATGACTCAGGGTCTTTTTTGGTTACTTTCGCATTTGAATTAGGCATTACTTACTTATTGTGTTCTAGTGTTTTCCAAACAGGAGGCCTCCTATGGAAAGCGAAGACAGTGAGTCAGGAAGCCGTTTGAGTTTTGTGTTAAGTAGTCGGAAACTCTGGAAAGAGGATTGCGAGTCCTTGTCTGCCTTGATTAAGGGGCTCTATAAAGTTGCTTCTGGCTGGCAGTCCAGGGGTAACTTGCATTGCGCTAGGAGAATTTATGAATTTATTCTGGCAAGGCAGGGGGCTTGCTCGATTCCGATTTCAGTCGAAATCCTAAAGACTGAAGCAAATTTGGCGTTGATTTGTCTTCGGGAGAAGCATTTTCAAGAATCCGAAGCACATTTCCAGCGCTGCATCGAACTCAGCAAATCTCTCTTGCAGGAAGAGACTGAGATTTTCCAGAATCTCATGGATGAGTACGTATGTCTGCTCCGCAAAATGGGGCTTTATGGTCAAGCGGATTCCTTTTTAAGGAATAGCCTAGGTCCTTAACCCTTTCGTTCAAAGGCAAAGAAAGAGAAAACCGTCGAGAAATCTCTCAACGGTTTCACCTCTTAATTTGCTTAGCCCTATTAGGCTTTACTCAATTTTCTCTCTCTAATCAAGTTCAATGCGGAACCCGCTTTGAACCAGCCGATTTGTTCTTCGGTCATGGTGTGCTTAAGTTCGATAACTTCTTTGGTTCCATCTTCATGCTCAACAATCATTTCTACTGTTTTGCCTGGTGCCAGAGAACTTAGACCCCTCAGGCTGACTCTATCCGTTTCACGAATCTTGTCGTAATCGGCAGGTTCTGAAAAGGTAAGTGCCAGTATGCCTTGCTTCTTCAGGTTGGTTTCGTGGATACGAGCAAAGCTCTTCACAACTACGGCTTTGCAGCCAAGGAAGCGAGGCGACATGGCTGCGTGTTCGCGGCTAGAGCCTTCCCCATAGTTCTGATCACCGACTGCAATCCAACCAAGTCCCTCAGACTTATAGTGTCTGGCGACCTGAGGATAGGAGGCTCTCTCTCCGTTGAGGACATTTAGCCCGACTCCGGTTTCTTTTGTGAAGGCGTTGGTCGCACCAATAAACATATTGTCTGAAATTCTATCTAGATGGCCTCTAAATCTCAGCCAAGGACCTGCTGCAGAGATATGGTCAGTAGTGCATTTGCCCAAGGCTTTCATCAAAACAGGCAATTTCTCGTAATCTTTGCCATTCCATGGAGCAAAGGGCTCGAGAAGCTGAAGCCTTCCGGAATCAGGCTTTACGACAACAGAAACCTTGTCTCCGTCTTCAGCCGGTGCGATGTAGCCTTTGTTCTCGCAGACAAAGCCGTTTGCCGGTAATTCATCTGCTGTAGGCGGAGCTAGCTTTACTTCCCCGGAATCAGTTTTGATGGAATCGGTCATGGGATTGAAGGAAATTCTTCCCGCCAGTGCGAACGCTGTAACTATTTCGGGGCTGCCGATAAAAGCTAAGGTCTCAGCGTTTCCGTCATTTCTCTTTTGAAAATTACGGTTGAAGGAAGTGATGATCGAGTTCTTCGTGCCACTCTCGATATCTTGGCGTTTCCACTGTCCTATGCAAGGTCCGCAGGCGTTTGCCATCACAACCGCGCCAATGTCGGACAGTGTTTTCATTTGTCCGTCTCTTTGAATTGTCTCGTAGATCTGCTCAGAGCCTGGTGTGACAAGGAATCCACAGGAACTTTTCAGTCCTGCCTTTACGCCTTGAGCTGCCACATGCGCAGCTCTGCTCATGTCTTCATAAGATGAATTTGTGCAGCTGCCTATCAATGCGTATGAAAGCTTGTCCGGATAGCCCTTCTCTTTTATTTCAGCGGCAAAAGCAGATATCGGTCTTGCCAAATCGGGTGTATGTGGTCCGACAACATACGGCTCAAGTTTATCGAGATCGATTTCGACAATCTTGTCATAGTATTTCTCAGGATTTTGAAACACTTCCGGATCAGCTGTAAGCTCTGCTTTGTGCGCATCAGCGAGGTCTGCTATTTCTTTTCTGTCGGTAATTTTGAGGTAGGCGGCCATTCTCTCGTCGTAAGGGAAAATTGAGGTAGTGGCCCCCAACTCTGCACCCATATTGGTGATTGTGCCTTTGCCGGTGCAAGAGATAGAGCCAGTGCCTTCGCCAAAGTACTCGATGATGCAACCTGTGCCGCCAGCTACAGTCAGCTCACCGGCTAGCTTGAGAATGACATCTTTAGGAGAAGTCCAACCATTTAGTTTGCCCTTGAGGTGAACGCCGATCAGCTTGGGCCATCTAACTCCCCACGCTTCTCCGGCCATTACGTCTACCGCATCTGCGCCGCCCACACCGATGGCTATCATGCCCAACCCGCCGGCGTTTGGTGTGTGCGAGTCTGTGCCAACCATCATTCCACCAGGAAATGCGTAGTTTTCCAAGACGACCTGGTGAATAATGCCTGCTCCTGGCTTCCAAAAGCCGATACCGTGTTTGTTAGATGCAGAGGCGAGGAAATCATAGACTTCCTTGTTCTCATCGCAGGCTCTGTCCATGTCTTTGTCTGCACCATCGCGCGCCAGGATCAGGTGATCGCAGTGCACCGTAGATGGTACTGCTACCTTTTTCAGTTGCGCCTGCATAAACTGAAGCAAGGCCATTTGAGCCGTGGCATCTTGCATGGCTACGCGATCGGGTCTTAGAAGCGCATAGCTTTCCCCACGCTTCAACTCACCTTCAGGATAATGGTCAAGGTGGGAAGTAAGTACTTTTTCAGCTAATGTAAGGGCCCGTCCCAGTTTCTTTCTCGCTTCAGCATGCTTGCTTGAGAGCTTTTCGTACAGGGCTTTTACGTCCGATGCGTTAAGTTGAGGCATTTGGTATCTCGTCTTTTGGATGGTCGAAACTAGCGCACCATTGACCGCTGCGCGCGGCTCAAGTTGCGTTAAGTCGCTATTTTACATTGTTTTATAGCCAAAATGAACCGCTTGCCAAGGGTTTGGAGTTCATTTCCGTTTGCCTTTAATTCGTGATAACAGCCTTTGTTGCTTGCTCTAGCGCGCTATCCAGTTGTCGCTGATAGACTTCGTTCGATTTCATCGGGTTCCTTATTTCTAGATCAGGCTTCACGCCCTCGCCTTCAAGAGAAACTCCACCGATCAGGCAAGTCGAAACTGCTAGGTAAAGAGCAAAAGGCTCTAATTTCCGCCTTGTAGCATAATGGTTCTCAGTTTTCAGAAGAATTGCTCGAAGCTCAGATGATATATCTTCTTCAGAGCCAATTGCCTTAAGGTTTGCACTATCGAAAAGCCTTCCGGCAACAGCCGCCCCTGCTGTTTGCTCGCCTACCAGAAATGAACGTTTGCTGTTCTTTAGAACATGAGCCAGCAACTCTTTGCCGCTTGTAGTCTCACTATCAATCAAAGTTACGATTGGCTTATTGAAACAGAAGCTTCGCTTCTTCGCTTGACCATCTCTTCCTCTATATTCCAGGTCTGGATGATACTCTTTACTCCTGAAGACACAGTCCAAATCAGTTGTGTTTGCGCCCCCATAGCCTTGTCTAAGGTCTAGAACCAATGCGTCCAGTTCGGTATTCATGAGCAGATCTTCTAGTCTCTCCTTACTGGCGCTTCCCCCCGCAAAAATGTGTACATACCCAATTTTTACTATCCGTCCTCCAGCCAGCCTTTCGTGAATTCGGAAACTATTCTCTAAGGCTTGCAGATAGAGTTCGTACAGGTCCGTCTTAAGAGGCAAGATAGATAGAGTCTTTTCCAAGCTATTTCTCTTGATTCTGACAAGGATTGCATGCCCAGTCCGATTCACTAGGTTCTTGTAAGTCCAAGAGGTCTGACCATCAACTGCTATAATTTGATCCCCTGCCGAAAGTCCAGCTCTCTCTGCGGGGCCGCCATTTAGAACATAGCGTACGGTCCCGTCTGGTCTTCCATAGCCACCGGTCGCAAATCCACAAAAATACGTCTGCGAGTCTTTATCAACTAGCTGAAACAGAGAACGTAGAAAGTAAAAAGCCTCATCATCCTCTGTTAGGAATCTACAATGGCTAGTCTTAAGGCGCTCAAGAGAATGATTGATAATCTTAGAAAGATCTCTCATCCCATAAGCACTTTGGGCTTCAAGTTTCATTGTCTTTGTAAAGGGGAGCCATCTCACTTCAATGAGAGATTTGAATACGAATTTCTCGCGGACCAAGCAGTCCACAAGATCGGAAATTGCTAACAAGTTGTCAGTTTGATCCAACTTTTCTTCAGCCACTTTTGAGAGGGCGGCTGGAAGGCTACCGAGCAAAACAAATAAAAGTATGCAAAGTCCCGATCTATATATAGTCAGTGAGCTTGTTTGGCTAGTTTTGATAGCCAATCCTCCCCTTTCTTAAGATGCGTTGGCTCTGCATCCGTGGTTTTCCTTGGTCACAGGCAGTTAAGTAGAATATCAGAATCTCAATGGTTTCAAGATGTTTAACTGCAAAAGCCCGAATATTTACGTTCCTACCCTCTATTTTATTGAGGGTCTACCGAACGCGCTGGTTGCCCTTTCTTCGGCTGTTCTGTTTCAGAATCTCGGCTGTAGTATCGAATTTATAGGGCAAGCGACCACTGTCCTTACTCTTCCTTGGATGTTGAAATTTGCATGGGCTCCCTTGGTGGACATGTATGGCAAGAAACGTCAATGGATTTTGGTGGCACATACGGTGCTGGCATGTATTGCCTTCTGTCTGGCATTAGCAGTTCAACCGTCTAGCGAGAAGAGCCCTCTTTGGCTCATCTACTGGCTCGCGTCGATAATGGCAACTATGGCGATTGCATCAGCTACCCAAGATATTGCCATGGACGGGTTCTACATCGAATGCCTAACTAAGGAACAGCAGTCGTTTTTCGTTGGTGTGAGAAACGCCGCTTACAGGATGGCTATGCTTTTCGGCCAGGGGTTCCTTGTTTTCTTGGCTGGTTCTTTATCGCACAAGTTTGGTATTGGAACCGGTTGGTGTGTTTCGTTCTTAATCGCCTCTTTAATCTTCCTTTCGGCCTTCTTCTTACATCGAAAGATACTGCCGCTTGATTCCCGGACAGTTGAGTCCGACTTAGGGACAGCGGTTGAAGGCATCAAAAGCGTTGAGAAAATTAGATTCACAGAAGTCTTCAGTACATTCTTCGACCGTCCACGACTTCTACCTATTCTTGCATTCGTTCTTCTGTTCAGGCTTGGCGATACCTTGATGCTCAAGATGGCAACTCCCTTTTTGCTTGCCAAGGTTGGTGAGGGCGGTTTAGGTATTTCAACCGAAACTGTAGGATTGATTTACGGTGGTGTGGGTGTTGCTTTGCTTTTTTGCGGCGGTATTGTGGGGGGCTATTTGGTATCAAAGTTTGGTCTCAAACGAACTCTGTTGCCAGCTGCAGTTGTGCAAAATACAGCGATAGTTCTTTACTATGTAATGGCTGTCATCAAGCCAGGAGTTCTGGTTGTCGCAATATTTAATGGATTCGAGCAGTTTGCGTACGGCATAGGACTGAGTGCCTATACAGTCTTCCTTCTCAGCCTTGCCTCAGATCGGTTCAGAAGCGGACATTATGCAATCGCCACTGCGCTAATGGCCCTTGGTGGGCTGATTCCGGGATATTTTAGTGGAAGTCTCTGCACCCAGCTGGGATTTGAGAAGTATTTTCTCTTCAGTTTTTGTCTATCTATTCCTGGTATGATTGCCATCCCGTTTTTGCCAATCGAGCCTGAGCGGGAAGCTAGTTCTGCTTAGACTTTAATATTGGGAGAAATTCTTTGAATTATCGCCGACTTGGAAAATGGGGAGCCAAGGTTTCCTCCGTTGCTCTGGGTAGTTGGCTTACCTATGGAAACACTGTAGACGAGAAAGCTGCAGTTAAACAGATTGCCAAGGCTTTCGAACTAGGTATTAATTTCTTTGATACAGCCAATGTCTATGCTCAGGGGCATTCTGAGGTAGTAGTCGGAAAAGCTCTTAAATCTCTCCGGCGGGATTCATGCTTTGTCGCCACCAAGGTTTTTTTCCCAATGGGCGAAGGACCAAATGATAGGGGACTATCCAGAAAGCATGTTTTTGAGCAGTGTCATGCCAGTCTTAAACGTCTTTCGCTGGATTATATCGACCTTTACCAATGTCATAGATTTGATCCTGAAGTGCCACTTGAAGAGATTGTCGCTACTATGCATGACCTGAGTCGGCAGGGCAAGATTTTGTACTGGGGCGTTAGTGAGTGGAGCGGCTCTCAGATTGAGGAAGCCTGCAAGGTCGCCAGTGCCCTTGGGGCAATGCCACCTATCTCTAATCAACCCTGTTACAACATGCTTACACGCAACATCGAAGCCACCGTAATTCCCACTTGCGAGAAACTCGGTGTTGGGCAAGTGGTTTTCTCTCCTCTTGCGCAGGGTGTCTTGACCGGTAAGTACGCTGTGGGACAGCCCATTCCGGAAGGAACGAGGGCTGCAGACAGTCGTGTAAACATGTTTATGCTCGGACGCAGTCTGATGTCTGATGAGACCCTAAATCTGGTGGATAAGCTTCGAGCCGTGGCGGAATCATTGGGAATTTCTCTCAGTCAATTAGCTCTTGCTTGGTGTCTAAGGCAGAGCAATGTTTCAAGCGTCATTATTGGGGCAACTAGGTTGGCGCAGATCGAAGAAAATGTGAAGGCTTGCGAGATTAAGCTAGATTCGGAAATCCTGGCTAGAATCGAATCTATCTTGGGACCGGTTCCGGCTAAGTAACTTCCCTGGCTCAGTCTTAACCTTTCAAGATTCAAGTTTATGCCTACTGGGCACAAACTCAATGACCTGCTTAGGTGAACTATGCTCATAAACAAATCGAAGAAACCGACTTTATCCGACAGGTGGCGCACTTTAGCAGTGGCAATAATGCTAGCTGGCACCTTGAGTCCCTATGGACAACTGGCTTGCTTCGCTCAGGATCCACAGGTTAAGAGCGACTGGGCAGTAGATGAAGCCCCAAAGCCTAAGCAAAACTCGGAAAATTCTCTCACACCAATTACTGATCAGAGTACTAAAACAGGCAGTCCTGAGCCGTCTGTCGGGAATGCTACTACAGGCGGTGTGCTTGGCGTCGGCGACGGTCCTCCGGCTGGCTCAGACCTCAAATCCGTTAACTCCAACTCCTCCGGCTCTTCTTCTGAGGCCAATGGCAGTTCTGGAGCGGCGACAGCTGCCGATATACCTATGGTGGTTCCGGTGGTCAGCCCATCGACAAAGGCTGTTATTGAAACTGAGGCTAAGAAACCCGCAGTGGAAGCCCAAAAGACCATTGCACCGTCAACTGTAATTAAGGCAGGCACAAGCTCAGCTAAGCTTTTTGGCAGAATTGAGCAGATTACCAGTGGCAAGGGCGCTAATTTCCCTATAGTCTTCAAGGCAGCTACGCCTTCTCTCGATACAAGTTTGACTGCATCAGCCTTGAAAGGGCAGGCTCAGGATATAACAATGTATTCTGGAACGGTGGCCAAGAGCTTTCCCGAAGATTACCGCGGTACATGGGGTGGTTCTCTAAAAGTCTGGACTCTTGAACAAGCCCCCATCTGTTTTCAGATAGACCCGGAAGAAGCATCAAAAGTGCAGCGCATATTCACCAATAAGGCTGAAGGCTCAGTTAACTTTATGTTCGCCAACGACACAAAGGGCGGCATTTATCTTGCGCCGGCTCAGATTATGTTTCAGGTATCAGGCAAAGCAGTTGACCTAGACAAGCAGATGACACAGATGATGGGCGGACAGAGTCTTGCTTCCATGGGACCCATGGGGCAGATGATGGCACAAATGGCTAATTCGATGCCTGTTCCGATTATCTTTGCCTTCGGCGACCTTCAGACGAGTTCTATGGCAAAAGGACTGTCAGGAAACGAATTCGTGCAGAGAACGCTGCGAAATACCGTCAGGCAGCTATCTAGAGAAGTTATAGAGCAGCAGATCATCGCTCAGATGAACGAAGTTATGAAGGCTACAGGGCGCCCTCGTGTTCGTTATGAAGAGTCGGTTATTCGATTTACCAAGGTGAATCCGCAGCAGATGTATGTCCAGGCTGCTCAAGTCGTTTATGGTCCCGACCGCAAGTTTCAGCAGAAAATCGTCATGTATGGTTACGTAACACGTGGACAGGTCGTCAATACTAATCCCTACTCTGGTATCATGCAGATGCCCGGACTGCCAGGCATGACCCCTGGCAGCCAACCGAGTGGCGGGTTCCCCCAAATTAATCCAGGTTCAATACCTGGACTTACACCGGGGCAGAATCCTTTTGGAAACGGCGGTTCCATACCTGGCCTGCCGCCTGGATTCAATCCTTTCCAAGGGTTATTCGGTCAGTAAGAAAACAAAAGAGAACAATGAGCACCACCTATTCACCAGAATTACTCGACGAGTTAGCACAGTTCGTTTCAGATCTGATTACACAGAATGATTATCCTGGTTTCGAAGCAAGAGCATTTAAGGTAGGACTACCCGACCGATTTTTCTCGGCTAGTTCAAAGCTCTTCGGGGCGGCTCTAGATCACGAATCAGTTTTTGTAAGATTGGTTGCCTTGCGTTGGTTTGAGGAAAAGCCAGGCACAATAAAACCCTTTGTCAAAGCAATTATCGATAAACTCTCTGATGCTGATGAGTATGTGAGAGCCGAGGCTTTGCACGCATTAGAAAAGTACCATACCCCCACTAGCGGCAATGCGCTCTCTTGTGCGGAGCTATTGCTAGACCAAAGCACTTTAGTCAGAAAGGCTTCTGCAAAAGCGTTAGCAAAGATGCTTCCTCGCGTCAACGAAGGAAGCGCAAAAGAACTCGAAGATGTGAAAAAAACAAATCTTGAGAGAGTGCACAAGTTGCTTATGGATGCTTATTCCGACAATGATGTATTGGTTCGTCAGAAAGTAGAAAAGGCTATGCGCAAAAGTGGAAGTTTTGAAAGAGCTTGACTTCGCCTATTGTTTTAGACTTTTGCCATTCTCTGCAAAATTGATTTAAGTACAGACAGATAGTCTTCGTCATTTGTGATGCGGCTATAGAAGCCGTGTTCAAAATACTGTTCAGTGAAGTTCAGATCGTAAGAAAGAGACTTGATGAGATCGTCAAGTTGTCTAGAGATTTGTTTTTGGACATCCACAAGGTCTTTTAGCGAGTCTTTAAGGCTTACGATGGCTTCCGTCAGCTCATTATCTCTAAAGCCACCGTCTTCGGGCTTAAAAACCATTTTGCGGACTCTTTCGGGACTAATATAGATTGCTCGCATTTTTTCATGAATGAGGGCGTTTAGATTGTATAGGCAAGTTGCCATTTCATGGTAATGACCTCTGATCATCTTTTCTTCCAGGGTCACCCGTTTTTCACTTAGTCTGCCGATAACTTCATGCACTCTGGCTGCCAGAGCTAGACTTGCATCCATGCAGGCCAAAATCTCTTTTACAGCAAACTCCTCATCCTGACTATGAAGGTTCATTTTTGTCTCCGACTAAAGAATAACGGCTGCCATAAATGGCAGCCGTCATAATCATTACACACTTTATACCTAATCCGACCCAATCGATTTATGTCGAGGAACCGGTTGTGCTGCCAGCGGGGGTTGCGGTCGAGAATGAATCGCTAACTTCCATGGTGCTTACTGATAGGTGTGTACCTTGCTGTCTTCTGAAGTTGTCCAGATATCTGCGAAGGGCTTCTCTTATCAGGTCGGAGCGAGTTCTGTGCTCACATTGAGCGATAAAATCAACTTGCTCGAGCATAGCTGGTGGCAGTGCGATCAGGACCTTTTTGGGCATATTCGATTCCTCATGGAGACTTTTGGGGTGACGAAAACCGCCTCTGAAGTAGCGACTTGCTTCTTTAGAGGTTTTCAGTTCAACGGTTCTTAACTATAGGTAACCGCTTCTTGGGTGGCGAGTGGATTTATCAACCACCTTCAACGGCTATTCAATTTACACATGAAAGTCGATATCGTAAAGGTCTAAAAGGGGCATAAATACGGAAGTTCCAAGAAATACACTTAAAAGGTTTTTTGGAAAGTCTAGATCGTAGACCTGGTAAGACTCTGAGGGAATTGGCTGCAAAATTTCAAAAAACGGTATAGATACTAGGTCTTCCAAAGGACATATCCAGCTATTGCACTTATGAAAATTTGTGCTAAGAAACTGCCTGTAATAGCCGCTTTTGGGGTCTGCTCTTTCTGAAAGTGGCTTTGGCTCACGGTTTGATTAGCAATGGCGATGTTTTATCTGTCATGCTAGTGACGGGCTCAAGATTGCTGGCTTTTGCGATATCTCTAGCATGGCCTAAAGCATGGCTGATGCTATGCCTTTGGCATTAAATGATATCGCTAGTGGTATCATTCTTGCATATGTCAAAAACGAGAGTTCGGTTGGGTGAGCTTCTTCAGGTTTGAAAGCCTCACCAGTGCAGGTTTTGAAGCCTGAGAAAGCGTGGCTCTGGGCCTTGCCTGGGTTTTCTACAGGATTTGCACTGTATATGCATTATCTCTTGGTTTTAAAAAGTCAAGGCTTGGTAAAAAGAGAGGAAACATTGGATCATTGAAGGCGTATCACTTATTGGATCAAATCAATGCTCATCGCCAGTTGGAATGTCAACTCTATATCTGTAAGGCTACCCCACCTGCTTTCCTTCTTAGAGCAGTGGAAAGTGGATCATCTTGGTTTGCAAGAATTGAAATGTACAGATGATAAATTTCCTTACAGTCAACTTAGTGAAATTGGCTACAGCAGCCATGTGAAAGGCGAGAAAACATATAACGGTGTGGCTCTCTTAAGCAGAAACAACTCTGAGCAGAGTTGCGAACTCTTCGCTGATGTGTTACCCGGAGCGCCGGACCCACAACAAAGTAGACTAATCGCAGTTCATCTTCCTGACTGCGATCTTAATATATTGAATTTGTACGTGCCGAATGGTTCGGCTGTAGGTTCAGAAAAATACGAGTATAAGTTGAAGTGGTTTGAAGCCTTGTTGAGCTTTGTAGAGACTAGCTATAGGCGCGATGCTCGCTTGATAATTATGGGTGACTTTAATATCGCCCCTACCGATCTTGATGTGCATGATCCCGAGCTTTGGAAGGACCAAGTCTTGGTTTCACAGCCCGAAAGGGAATGCTTTAGCAGGCTATTGGACTTGAATCTTGTCGATAGCTTCAGAGCTTTAAATCCGGAAGCCGGTCTTTTCTCTTGGTGGGACTACAGACAAATGGCTTTTCGTCGCAATCACGGATTGCGTATAGATCATATTTTGGTTTCTCGACCACTAATGCCCCTAGTAAAAAAGGTCTGGATAGAGAAGGCTCCTCGAAAACTCGAGAAGCCTTCAGATCACGCACCTGTAGTTATTGAATTAGACCTTTAGCTCTGACTCTAATATTTGAAGAGAATCTCAGAAGCTTCTACATCACTCAGACCAGGGAATTTTCCTTCAATTACTTGGTCGGCTAGCTTGCTCACCGCTTTGAAATAGCTGTCTGAGGGTCTTTCTCCAGTTAGTTTGCGCCTCAAATCTTGACAGAGAATATCTGCAGCGGCGATAAGGGTCGGATTGCCTTCTGAATGCGCATAAAGGCTTGTCACCAAGATAATGACAGCATCTTGGATGCGTGCGCTCATTTCGGCAATTCGGCATTGTCTATCGGCTAGTTTGAGCTGGTGCTTGACCATATTTTGCGAAAGTTCGAGCGGTGACTCAGAAAGAAACTCTAAGGCATAGTCAACGTGAGATTTCAGACCCTCGTCCATACCTGGCACTTCATGTTGGTCAACACCTTCTAACTGCTTGCCGACCCACCACATCGAATATGGAATCAACTCGTTTCTGAGCGCAAAAGCATGACCCGGATTGAATGGGTTGAAAATCTTGATTCCTGATGCTGCTACCTTCTTACCTATGGGCTCGAAGTAGGAGACTCCATGCTGCTTTGCCAGCGACTTGAAGAAGGCCATGCCGAGCATCTCGCCTTCTCCTTCGTAGATGCAGGGGGCAAGGAAGTCATGAATGTTGTCGCCAAGCAGGTGCCCGCTCAAGAAAGACCTTCCTCCATGTGTCTTCATGAAGAGTTCAATGGCACATTCTTTCTCAGCTTCAGAGCCGAATATCTTCGCAATTATGCATTCCAATTCCCCCCTATAGCCCTGGTCGAGCAGCCAGGAGCCCCAGGCCACAAGGGCGTCTGCGCCGACAATCAAGGCGGCGGCTCTGGCTATTCTTCTCTTGACCAGCTCTCTGGTTTCAATTGCCTGACCATAGGTCTGTCTAAACTTAGCCCAGGGAAGCATATTGGCGAGCATGATGCGCATCACGCCGGCGGCTGTGGCGCACAGAGCAAGGCGACCCATGTTGAGACCGTGGTAGGCGACTGTGAGACCATCGCCGGCAGTAGGGACAAGCAAGTTCTCTTTTGGCACTTTGAAGTCTTTAAACTTTAGACCGTTGTTGAAAGCATGCTTAAGCGCGTGCAGCGAGTATGGCACTACTTGGAAGTGCTCATCTTCCTTCTCGGGCAATTCGGCTATCAAGGCAGAGGGCTTGCCGTCAATAAGGCAAACTAAACCAACTGTTCGCCCGGGTACGGCATTAGTGATGAAGAGCTTCTCTCCGTTAACCACATAGTGGTCTCCAGACAGTTCTGCTTTGGTCTTCAGGGCAGTCAGGTCAGAGCCGGCGCCAGGTTCAGTGAGGGCAAAGCCCGAAAGGGCTTCCCCGCTAGCCAGCTTCGGCAAAATTCTCTTCCTTTGTTCATCCGTTCCAAAGGTTCTTACTGGGTCAACAGCACCTATGCAGCCATGCACAGATGCTAGACCGGCAGCCGTGGGCTCGATAGAGGCAACCTGGCTGAGGAAGGTCATAAACTGACGTACAGTGGCACCTTGCCCACCGTATTTATCCTCAATGAGCATACCCCAATAACCGGCCTGCGCCAGTTCGTTAAACACTTGCTTGCTGATCTTGCCTTTCTCGTCGAGCATTGTGCCGGCTTTTTTGTGCTTGCGCAGCAATTCCAGCGATTTCTGCATCGAGGGTAGGCTCAAAGAGCCCTCTGGCATTTTGGGAGGACAAAACAGTTCTAGTGGCACCTTCGCGTCCCAGACAGCTTTATGGACCGGACTGTTGGATGTTTTGTATTGCTCAGCAAAGAGTGCCTCTACCTGGTCGTCGGCCCTATCGACTGCGCCTGTGCGCTTGGCTTCTTCTTCAGACTTGCCAGCCAACTGCATGGCGGTCTCGGCGAAGCTGGAAGCGTTGGCACCGTTTGTGCCGTTGGTGCCGTTTTTTCCTTGAGAGCCATTTTTGAGATTATCTGCCGACTCAGGTTCCTTAACGGATGTCATATCATCACCTCATCGAAAGAGCGCAAACTCTGCCACTAATCTAGTTTTAATAGATTCTACTAGACTGAGGTTAACGGTTTCTCAAGTGCTTCGTCAACGTGTAGTTGTGTAATGGGCGCTCAAACTTCAAAGATTAATAGAGATGGGATCTTGGCTGCTCGAATTTATCTTGATGGTGAGTGGTGCACCGCCTATGATGCGCTCCAACTCAGTGCCCGCCAATCTATAGCGCCAGCCTTCAAGAAGTTGAAGTGGTTCACTATCTGCTTCTTGAGCCCCCTTCACAGCTCGCACAAAGCGCTGTAATTCGTCTCTTGTGGCAATCAGCTCCGGCGCGATTTCTATTTCTTGAGATCTCACCTTGAGGACAGTGTAGAGTACGTCGGCAATCAAGACATCCGCCTTGGATGGGACCTTTCCGGATGGCCATTGGGGGCATTCTGATTCTTTCATAGCCAGGGCTTCAGACACGACTTTCAAGATATTTTTGCTGTAGCCGGCCAGTTGCCCTTCCTTAATTCCTCTGATTCTGCCAATATCCGACTGACTTTGGGGTGGTTTTTTCGCTAATTCCAAAATGATGTTGTCAGAGAGGACAAATCTTGGTGGTTTGTCAATTCTTCTGGCTTCTTGGTCTCTCCATAGACAGATGGATTGCAAGACTGCTAGTTTTCTTCTGGTAAGGCTTTGGGCGCCTTTCACCTTCATGAATTCTCGACCAGACTCCTTTTCATAGTAGGAAGGGTCTTCGTATTGCTTGCATTCTTCCAAAACCCAATCCAAGCGTTCTCTTTTTTCAAGGCGATTGCGCAAATTCTGGTACAGATCGATGAGGTGAAGAGCATCATCAATGGCATAGTCAATTTGAGATGGGGTGAGCGGTCTAAGAGACCAATCAGTGAATGATTCAGTTTTGGAGAGACTTAAATCGAAAATGCTATTCAAAAGCTTGCCATATCCGGCTGGATATCCTAGCCCTACAAAACCAGCAGCAAGCTGGGTATCAAAGATATTGCGAGGAATTAGCGATGATTTCTGATTGATTATCGCCAGGTCTTGCGAGCCTGCGTGGAGCACCTTGATCTTGCTGGCATCAGCCACATATTGCCAAAGTTCATTCAAGTGACCGTTATCCAACTCAATCGGATCAACCAGATAGACCTTCTTGTCTACGGCTACTTGAATTAAGCAAATAAGTGGGTAGTAGCTTCTTTCTGGAATAAACTCAAGGTCTATACCGAAGATAGAAGATCTCTCAATGCTACCCAGCATCTCCTTAAGGTCTGCGGCATTGTCGATAAGCTTGCCGCTGGACTGGGAGTGTACCTTGTCAGTCATCTTTTATTGCTTCCCTTGAGAGATGTTTTCGGCACCAGTTCAGTGCTCCAGGCTTGCCCATGATCACTGAGCATTCTTGCAGTGTAGCAGGCAAAGGAAATTCCAGGCTATCGCTATCAAGGCAACCCACATCTAAACCAGCTCCTAGCGCGATGGCGGCCGGTCCTGCTGTATCCCAGGTCTTGAGCTTGCCTGAAAGATGAATGAAGAGGTCAGCTTCCCCTTCTAATATTCTTGCCACTTTCAGTCCAATGCTTCCTGTCTTGATTAGCTGTAGCTGCTGAACAGATTGAACCCAGGGATGCGCTCTCCTGTCTCGGGTGCCCATCAAGACACGGGCCTTGCTATCAGAAATTAGAGAGCCATCAACGCGCAGCTCCTTGTGTTCTTTGCTTTCGTCGTTTAGGTCTATGCGATAGGCGCCGCAATCTACACCACCGTGGTAGAGTCTTGCCGTTTGGGGAGCGAGAACGAAACCGTAAATTGGCACCGGTGCCGGCCTAGCGTCTGTGCGTGCCAAAAGACCAACCATAACGCAATAATCATCGTGGTCCATTATGTAGTTCTGGGTGCCATCTATAGGGTCTATCAACCAAAACCTTTTGAAAGACTCAATAGCAACTTGATGGTTCGCATCTTCTTCTGAGATAACCAGATCTTCTCTAAAGCGCTCAATAAGCCTATTCTTGATTAAGGCAGAGATCGCCAAGTCGGCGTTGGATACTTGGTCTTCTGGGCTAGTCTTCTGGCTTACTTGCAAATTGGAACGCATAGAAAGTGCCATTCTACCGGCGTCTTTCATAAGTTCAAGCACGTAGTCTATGTCTTGTCGGCTAAGTGGCCCGTTGCTGGCGATAATTCTGCTTCCTTCGTATCTGCGGCCTTATCTGCGGCGTTCTTGGGACTAGCCTTTATAGAGCCGACAGCCATATTCTTCAGCTAACTTGTTATCGAGAAGGTCTGCTACATATGCAACATGCCAAACCAAGTCGTCAAGCTCTTCTTGGTCTAGATTGGCAGTCGGTCGCTGGGCGACAACGAGAACAACGTCTTCATGAGTAGAAAGGGCGCATAGCGAAAGGTTGGCGTTGAGGTCCAAAAGTCGCCGATAGAAGAGTTCCTTGTTGGATTCAGGAACATGCACCAGAGGCGACGTGATTCTAATGAGCGAAGAAGACCTACCGCGGACGTCTTTTGGACCTTCCTGCACCAAGATATAGACCTTGGCGCTGCCTTCCATGAGCCACCAGCCAAGACCACCTGCATCCGACAACTGAAAGTCGGCGGCTTTCATACCACGCTTTTCAAAATAAGACTCGACCATGGCTTTGGCGTCTTGTGCCGTGACCTGACTTACTTTTTCTGCTCCAAAAATGCCCATTTGCTTCTGTCCTGCTTGGTCCAATCAAAATCTTCTTCAAGTATACCGAAGACAGTCTTCTACTTTATTTATTAAGCGCGCTTAATAATGTGTTACGTAAAAGAATGCAACTCAACCCTTACGCATTCTCTTCGCGAGTGCTACTATTTTTCTACGCTTACTTTCCCGAGTAGCGCAGCGGTAGCGCAGGTGACTGTTAATCACTTGGTCGCTGGTTCGAATCCAGCCTCGGGAGCCAATTAAATTAAGAGAGAGGAGTTGCGGCTCCTCTCTCTTTGTTTTGTATGCCTTATCTTTATAGATTAGGTCTATTTGCTGTCGGAGGAGGCTGCCTTTTTGTCCTTGACTGCCTTTACCGACTTTGCCAGCCTGATGATGATTACAGGCAGAATTACTATTCCAGCAAAGACAATAGCCATCGATATGAAACCAGTATCCATTCTTTACTCCTTCTTGAGAGATACCTATTTAAACTAAGACCTAGAACGCCAGAGAGAAAATCAGACTAATTATAGTATTGCCCCAACGATAATAGGAAATAAAGGGCTATTTTTTTCCTTGTAGCAATTGATCACCTAATTAGGCAAGCTCTTTTGCCAAATTTCGGGGGTGACGTTCTCAAACTTGTCAATTAACCAGTTGTTTTCTTTGAGTACGACGACCACCATGTAATAGACGGGATTACCGGCAGAGTCGTTGTTGGCTATGTAATTGCCGTTGACGAGAAAGACAACTTTAGACTTGCCACCTTCTTTGATCATCAAACAGCCAGGAGGCATAAAGTTTTCTCTGAAGCTATCTTTGAAGTTCGGCTCCGATTGGAATTTCTTGACGAAATCCTCCAAGTTCATGTCTTCCTTCTGGAATCGTTCCGAGGTTAAGTCCCAGGCCGTTCTTAGTAGACCTTCAATCTTCTGATTGTCCCTCAGCGAGGTAAAGAAGCTATCAATGCACTCTCTAGCTTTTTCGTATTGATTGGAAGCATCCTGAACATAGGTGCCGCCTTCTAGAACTAAGGAGTTGTTTGGACCCATTGGACCTTTAAGGTCCCATCTTGCTCCCACCCTAATATCAGCCTGATTAGCAGAAGCCATGTAATTGGTGATGTCGAACTTACTGAGATCAACTTTGAGCATTTTTGACTTGTTGCCCAGAGTCTTAAACAGGAAAAGACCGGGAAACTCTTTGCCATCGTCTGTTTGCTCAGGCGGAGCGTAGTAAAAGAGAGTGCCTTCGTAGTGTTTGGTAATCAGCAGTGGGTTGTCGTTACCCATCTGATTGAGCAGCATGACCACGCCGGTTATCAGTGCGGGAATAAGAAGAATAACAGCGCCAATTGCCGCGTTTCTGGCGGTAAGCCAATCTGGTTTGGTTAGTTTGAACGGCTTGCCCTTCGACCCCTTTTTATCGGTGGTCATTGGTTTCCTTACACCGGTGGTTCGCCTTGCCGACGTATCAGAAAGAGAAGAAGGGGGTCTTGTGGAGCGGGAAGTAATACGACCAGTGGTGCCACCACCTTCGGAGCCGGAAAAATGACCCGTGCCTGTTTCAGTGCGCCGAAAAGTTGTTCTTTCACTTGCCGCCGGCGGATCGTCTCCGAATAGGCCGCCAGATAGATCAAATTCCTCCAGTTCTTTCGATGAGCCTGGGGCGATTGTCGAGAAACCCATTGACGGGGGTGCGCTGAGCAAAGAAGGCATGGCGCCGGTATCGAACTGAGTACGCATACATTGCTCTAATGCGTCTCGAAATTCCTGCATGCTTTGGAAGCGCTGCTCTGGCTTTTTGGCCAGTGCTTTGAAGGTTATTTGTTCCAGTTGCTCTGGAATGCGTAAATCTGGTCTTGCCCGAGCAAAGCCTTCCGGCATTTCAGACACATGCATTTTCATGGTGGCATATATAGTGTCTCCCATGAGTGGCGGCAAGCCGGTCAAGGCTTCATAAAGAACCGCCCCCATAGAATAAATGTCCGAACGATTATCCAGAGTCTGACCCAAGCATTGCTCTGGACTCATGTAGATAGGGCTTCCGAAGATTTCACCTGTTTGGGTAAGATTTTGCTGCATCTTGCCAGAGGCATTGGTTAGTTTGGCAATACCAAAATCAACTACTTTGACAAAGTCTTTGCGCCCTTCAACTTCGACCAGCATTATGTTGCTAGATTTAAGGTCTCGGTGAATAACGCCTTTTTGGTGGGCATGGTCCAATGCATCGCAGGCCTGGGCAAAAATCGGAACTGCTCTTTGAAATGGAATGTGATTATCTCGCTTGATCACATCAGTGAGGCTGTCGCCCTCAAGGAAGTCCATAACGATGTATGGCTGGCCGGTCGCCACCACGCCGCAGTCGTATACGGTTATCACATGTGGGTGTTGCAGGTGTGAGGCCGCCTGAGCCTCTTGTTGGAATCGCTTGATGCTCAGTTGGTCTGTGACATGTTGGGCTTGGAGCATCTTGATGGCTACTGTTCTGTCCATCATTTCGTGGAGCCCACGATAGACAACGCTCATGCCGCCTCTGCCGACTTCCTCTATGACCCTATATCGGTCGTTGAGGATGGTTCCGAGCAATTCGTCCTTTTGCAAGAACATGAGCATACTCTTGTCGTAAGGACAAACGGAGATATTTGCCGGAAACTCTCGTTTACAGCTTGTGCAGATTTTCTTTTTAGCGGCCTGATTCAGGTCTTCGAAAGCCATTTCTACCCATGAGCATTAACAGGTTCGATTTTAGCAAAATCTTAAGCGAGGCTCACAGTAACTTTGAGATCCTTGAGAATTTGCTCCGCCGCACGTCTGCCCGAAACCATAGCCCCGTTGATTGAGGCATTGTCTCTGTGGTCTCCACATACGTATAAAGTGCGACCGGCATCGTCTATCTTGATTGCTTTACGGGGCATGTCAAGCCATGGAGGGGACTGATCTGGCAAAGCCCGCTCGATTTTCATAGTCTTCAAGTGTTCTAGCTTGTCATACTCCTGGCCAAACCAAGAGATAAGTTGCTTTCTGACGCCTTTCTCAAGGCTTTCCGGGGATTCGCCTTCTTCCAAAACTGTAACCGAGTAAAGGTGCTTGTCTCGCGGAGCTAGAGCGGGCGAGCAGTTGGTCAAGATTGCCAGGTTGTTCACGACTCCGCCTCCTGAATTTTCGCTTTCCAGATTGCCGTTTAAGAAGAGCAGCGGTTCAGTGCTTGGCACTATGTCATGGCTGAAATAGAGACAATTGACAGTTCTAGTCTTTGGTTTCTCTATTGATGGGCAAAGTCTTCCCGCTTCAGTGCCTTCTGTGGCAATAACTACCGATCTTGCCAAAATCTTGCTGTTGTCTGCCATGACCACAGTCAGAACATTTTGCCCTTCGAAGGAAGTTCTATCCGGTTCAATATTACTGACGCGAGAATTAAATCGGATTGTCTCGGCCGGCAGTTTTGCTGCCAACTGTTTGCTGATTTCTCCCATGCCAAGTCTTGGAATCGCCACGTTTCCTTCAGACATCATTTTGAAGACGAAATCAAACATCCGCGCGGAGCCAGACAGACTTGCATCAAGGGTGATACCGCCAAAAAAGGGGCGGAAGAATCTGTCTATAATCTTGGGTGAGAAGCCGTAATCATTCAAGAGAGCGTCATGGATTGACTTTTCCGGGCGTCTGAATATCTCATCAACAGAAGTGTTCATAAGCTTCTGTCTCAGATAAGCAATTTTGATTTTGTCACCCAGTGGTGCTACATCTGACATCAAGGTCGATACCAGGGCGGTTGGATCTCTGAATGGGTCAGAAATGCGGGTAAAGCCATTTCCGTGTCTAACCATGGCGCCACTTTGGAAGGCGCAAAAATCGAGCTTGGAATAGTCTAGTTGTCTGATTGCTTCGGGGTAGGCCGTGAGAAAAACTTGGAATCCCAAATCCATTCTATAGCCGTTATCTACCAGGGTTCGAACCCTGCCGCCTGGTTCTGCATTCGCTTCCAAAATACAAGTCTTGAAGCCACCTTTGATCAATTGGTGGGCTGCACTAAGACCTGCAATCCCTGCTCCTATAACGACCGTATCAAGTACTTCCATTGTGACCCCATCCAGACTCTAGAGTTATTTTCTGCTTTCTAAACTTCATAAGGAGCCATGATTTCCAGAGTATTGCCAGAAGGATCCTTTATGTAGACCGACTTGGTGCCATCTCTGTGAGTCTTTAACTCTCCAAAATTTTCAGCCTTCTCGTTTACAAATGCTATGTGAGGTGGATGTTGTCCAGGAATGACGAAGGCTAGCTTGATGTTTTGAAACTTGAGAAACGCCCAAGTATCGTCCTGATAGATAACCTCACATTGGAAGGAATCTTTGTAGAAGTTGACTGTACTGATTAGATCATCGACTTGAATAGCAATATGGTCGATTGGATCAAGACTTTTGCTCTCAGCTTTTTCAGACATGCTCATTTCCACTTATTTTAGTGCTGTGCGAAGGTGCCACAAATCGGGAAAGCAGCGCTTATAGAGGGTGCTTCTCAAATAACCTACTCCTTCGGAGCCGCCGGTTCCTCTCTTAAATCCGATGATTCTTTCAACCACCGTTACATGATGGGTACGCCAGAGCGAGATAAGCTCGTCTAGATCTATAAATCTCTCTGCTAGGTCATGCAAGTCAATATACTTGCCATCGGTTTCATCATCATATAAAGCTAGCAACTCTTCAATGCGGGCGGCCTCCAACTTTCGGCTTTCCTCTTCATTTGCGCCGGCTGGAGTAGATGGCAGCTTGAAGCCGTGTCTTCTCAGGTAGGCATAGAAAACTTCTTCCAGGCTTGGTTCATTAAATCTCTTGACTAGGTTCTCGTATGCTTCTTTGTCTTGGCGAAAATGTTGCAGAAATCTCTCTTCTTTCAGTCCTGCCATAAACTCTATCTCGCGGAATTGAGATGACTGAAACCCGGAAGCTGGATTGAGTTTGTCTCTAAAGCCAAGAAAGTCTCTGGGCGCCATAGTCTCTAGAATATGAATTTGCTGAACAAGTACTCGCATAATCGCTACCACCCGTCGCATGTAGTGAGTGGCCCTTCTCACTTTGTCCTCGTTCAGAAGGCTAACGACAAGATCTAGCTCATGGATCATCAGCTTAAACCAGAGCTCATAGGTCTGGTGGATGATTATGAAAAGTGGTTCGTCATGATGAGCTGGTTCGGACTGACAGACCTGTAGCTTCTTCAGCTCTTCGACCATCAAGTAGGAATTGTAAGAAAGCGGAGAGTGCCCACCAGAGGTGATACCACCGTAGGAGCTGCTCTGTTTCTCTTTCTGACTGCCTTCTTTGTTTTGCATTTCCCTCAGAACCTCGTTGCGAACTCGATCAGTTGTTTCCGGTTTCCTTGCCTGTCTCCGCTGGAGCGTTCAACTTTTCCATACCGTTACCGGCTGAGTCGACGGGTGCAGTTTGAGGCTTAATATCTGATTTTTGCTGGCTAGAAGTCGGAGTTTTCTTTTTATCCACACTAGCCTTTGATGCCTTTTGCTTTGGTGCTTTTTTCTTCTTTGGCGCCTTGAGGGGCAATGCACCAGGCGCAAAGGGTAGAAAAACGTTCCGATCTAACTCCTCTCCTTCCACTACTTTGAGAAAGCTGAGAGGCTTACGAGATGAATATTGAAAAGACACACGAGAAGATGACAATTCTCTCTTCGCCTTCTTAACCAATGCTTCATAGGTTATTTGATAGGTCTCTACAAGGATGCCATCAGACTTCACTCTGAAAATTTTGAACTGGCATGGATAGACAGTTAGCGAAGGACAGGAAACATACCAGATATCTCGCTCTTTCTGAATTTTGTTGATGCCTACATGGCCACTTAGTACCAATCTGACATCTTTTGAGGCACCCAGAACCTCCCTTGTTTGAGCACCTTGTTCAACAATAAACTCTTCCCAAGGCGGTCCACTATCGTACGGGGGCGGCGGTAAAAGGGGATGGTGACTGACTGCTATAGTTAGTTTGCCCCTATTTTCTCGCAGGTCTTTCTTTAGCCAATCGAGCTGTGCTTGCTTGATGAAACCAGCGTTGGAGTTGGCTTTAGCTGAATCTAGTCCAATTAGGTGCACTCCCGGAACCGGGTCAAGAGACCAGTAACATTCGGGTCCACCGTCTTTAGGTTCCATTCCGCGACCTTTCAAGTCGGGTCCGTAAGTTCTCATACGGTCGACCGGTGCCGCTCCAGTTATGTCTTGTTCTCCAAAGACGAAATACCAGGGGCAGTTGAGAACCTGAACAACATCAATGAAGAGCTGCCAAAAGGTATCGTCTCTGCCGGGACTTTCGACTTGGTCTCCGCCGAAGAGAACAAAATCTACAGCCTGTTCTGAAACTGTCTTCAAAGCGTTTTGCAAGAAAAGTTGGCTCTCGGCAAGGAGCTTGACGTTATCTGGAATTCCAGAAGATAGATGCACGCCTTCGATAAAGGCAAAAGAGAAATCTCCAGAATTTGCTGCACAGGCGTAATCAAAGGCGGATTCAAGAGAGAGGGCGCCCAAGGAGGCTAAAAAGAGACTCGTTTTGGAGAGAAACGAACGCCTAGTAAGGCGGAATTGGCTTCCTCCCTCCTTATTTCCTAGCAAATCATCAGCTTGAGACATGCCATTAAGTTTAGCGGCAATTCTTTATTGGCAACCGCAATTTGTACCTGGCAAAGCGTTACAGCAGGATAATTAACTTTAAGCCCTGGTAACCAGACTCAAAAGTTCCCTTCTCAAGTCTTGGTCTTCCTTGTATACGCCTCGACTTTCCATGGTAACTGTCAGGCTACCTGGTTTCTTTATGCCTCTGAGAACCATGCAGGAGTGCTCGGCTTCTACCATTACAAACACGCCAAGAGGGTCAAGGGTAGTTTCAATCGCGTCAGCGATCTGAGAGGTCATTCTCTCCTGAACTTGTAATCTCTTAGAAACGCACTCGACAACTCTGGCTAGCTTGGACAGTCCAGTTATCTGTCCTTCTTTAGGAAGGTAAGCTACATGTGCTACCCCGGTGAAAGGAAGCATATGATGCTCGCAGGTGCTAGAAAATGTGATGTCCTTTACTAATACGACTCCAGCTTTTTCTTCGTGGAAGCGGCAAGAAAGCTCCTCCTTTTCATTTTTATGGAGTCCTTCCGTGAGCTCTTTAAGCATCCTGGCAACCCGGGAGGGGGTCTCTAGCAGACCTTCCCGCTCAGGATCTTCACCGATAGCAATGAGAATCTCCTTCACGGCCTTTTCAATGCGATTTGAATCGAAGGCTGCAGGCTGTGACCGACATGTCTTCGCCAGCTGTAGCTTCTCAGCCTGCGCAAAAAAAACATCACCTTGGATTGTTCGATCTTGGCATTCGGTTTTCATATGAGCGCCTTCTCCTGATGGTCAAGATTCTTGTGCCGGTTTAGATACAAAGTGTCGAGCACTTCTAGATACTACTTGAAACCCTGTGAACGAAGTATGAACCGGGACCAAGGTGACAGAAAAGTTGACAACCATTTGGGCAAAGATTACTTCATTGAATTATCAGGAGCCCCGGTTGAGGCGCTATACTTTTCAATTCTGTAGTTAGGACTGCGCTTTGAGGACTTTCAAGAATGACAGCAACTGCCACCCGTGAGATGGACATAAATCAGATCAAAGAGATTTTGCCTCACCGCTATCCATTTTTGTTAGTGGACCGGGTCACCGATTATGAACCTGGTGTGAGCGCAAAAGGTTTCAAGAATCTGACCGCTAATGAACAGTTTTTTGAAGGTCACTTTCCTGGTAGACCAATAATGCCGGGTGTTTTGATGGTTGAGGCATTAGCCCAGTTGGCCTGTGTCGCTCTTTTGGTGAAAGACGAATATAAAGGAATGCTTGGCGTCTTCACTGGTATGGACGGTATCAAATTCAGAAATATGGTTGTGCCTGGCGATCGGCTTGATCTGGAAGTAGAACTCCTAAAGATCAGAGGACCGCTTGGCAAGGTAAAGGTCTGTGCCAAGGTTGGAGATAAGGTTGCTTGCGAAGGAGAGATTTCTTTCGCTATGGTCAAAAAATAGATTATTGAGTTTTTCTCGCCCCAAATTGCTGGTTCACTAACTAAAGAGAGTATTGCGATGCCATACGAGTCGTTGATCCATCCCACTGCCATCATCAGCAGCGGTGCTAAGGTTCATGAAACCGCCAAAGTTGATCCTTATGCGGTAATTGGTCCGAATGTCGAGATAGGAGCAGGCACCAGAATCGGCAGCCACGCCATAATAGACGGATACACCAAGATTGGTGAAAATTGCCGAATTTTCCCCGGAGCGTCAATTGGCTTAGAGCCTCAGGATTTGAGCTACAAAGACGAGCCAACGGGTGTAATAATCGGAAATCGGGTTCAGATTCGAGAATATGTCACTATACATAGAGGGACCGGCGATAGATTCACCACCATCGGTGATGACTGTTTCTTTATGAATTACAGTCATATCGCTCATGACTGTCGATTTGGTAACGGAGTAATCTTGGCGAACAATGCCACTTTCGCCGGACATTGCCAGGTTGGAGACAATGCTGTTGTGGCAGGCTCCACAGTTTTTCACCAGCACGTTCGCATCGGTCGCATGGCTATGTTGTCTGGATTGTCTGGTTCTCGACTTGATATTCCACCGTTTGCAACTTGCGATGGTCGACCCTTTAGATTCCGCACCGTCAACCTGGTTGGCATGCGTCGCCAGAAGTTTTCGGCTGAGACACGATCTGCGATTAAGCAGGCTTACATACTGATTTATAGATCAGGCATGAATAACACTCAGGCGATTGAAAAGGTTATTGAGAAGTACGAGGCTGTACCAGAGGTGATGGAGATAGTCGAGTTCTTCAAGTCGTCCAAGCGAGGCGTTGCTAAAGGTTATGATGCCGACAGCAACGATGAAGATCTGGAAGCGGAATAGTTGACTTCACCAGCTACAGAGCAAGACCACCAGGCTGCCGGTACCAACGCCTTCAAGAGTTTGTTCAAAAATCGGCAGTTCATGAGTCTGTGGATTGCGCAGATTTTTTCGCAGTTCGCAGACAGGGCTGTCTTTGTATTGTTTGTCGCAGTCTTGACGGCTAATGAGAATGCCACCATTGCTGGTAGACATTTCGGCGCTGCCCAGCTAACTAGTCTGCTGTATGTAGCCTTTACTATACCTGCTGTAATGCTAAGCCCGATAGCAGGAGTATATGTAGATCGATGGTCCAATAAAATGGTTCTCTGCCTCTCAAATATGGCGCGAGCAATTTTTGTCTGTCTAGTTTCTCTTCCTTATATAAAGCAATCGCCGGTAGCGGCCTTTTCTCTTGCCTTTCTGATTTCAATTGGTTCGCAGTTTTTTGCTCCGGCTGAGTCTTCATCTATTCCAAGGTTGGTAAAAAAAGAAGAGCTTTATGCCGCCAACTCACTCTTCTTCACTACTATGATGATTGCTCTCGGATTTGGTTTTGCTATCGGTGAACCGGTGGTATCGGCCACAGGTATCGGTAAAGCTCCATATGCGGTGGCAATTACCTTTTTTCTAGCTGGCTTGTTTGTGCTGCAGATTACCGACAACAAACGAGGCAAAGAGCAGCCCGATGTCTGGTGGGAAGAGTTGCTCTTTGGCATCGCCTACATAGCCAACAATCAAACCGTATTTCGTGCAATTTTAAAGATCACTTTTCTCTTTTCCACAATCATCACCCTCAACATTATTGCAGTAGCCTTGGCTCAGCAAGTAATGAACTTGGAGGCTTCAAAGTTCGGCTATATAGTCGCCGCTGCCGGCATCGGCATGGGTCTGGGCAATTTCTTGGTCGGGCACTACTACAGTCATATTTCTCCCGCTCTTCTCGCCTACAGAGGATTCAGTCTGCTAGGCCTGTTTATGACTATGCTTGGTAGCCTTGGCTTCATCCAAGATCTGTTGTTTCCTGCCATTGGTTTGGCTGGTCTGCATTTCCATGGTCCTCTCATCGCAGTTCCTTTGGCTGTGGCCGCTTGCATTGGTGCTTCTTGCGCCTTTGTGGCCGTTCCGACCCAGTCACTGCTACAGGCAGCCGTTCCGGAAGAATTGCGCGGTAAAGTATTCGGAGCACAAAATACTGCTATGTCGGCGGCTTCGACAATCCCTGTGCTTCTCGCTGGTGTTTCGGCGGATAATTTGCCAGGCGGGGTTTCTACCACCCTGCTTATTATTGGGGTACCTACCTTGATTGTTGGCTTGATTAATCACGGCAGAACGTCCTCTGACTTGAAAAAGGCCGGCACTGGCAAGGCAGGCAATTAGACCGCTATAATATTTATCAGGCGTTTTGCTCTTCAAGCCCAACTACTGGAGCTCTTGGCGATAGAACTGCCTATATAAAGTAATACTTAGACAGTTATATTAGGTTGCCAGGTTGCCAGAATCTAATAGACTATAACTTGGCGACTACTATCTTGGATTCTTATGCGGAACCGAATAATCCTTCTATCACTCATAGTTATGGTCTGGGCGGCGCTCAAGGCTATAGACCTCTTTGTGACCGGTCCGGAGATTTTGTTCATTCTTAGCGGTCTGATTTTAGTTATGGCGACTCACAGCATTTGGCTTTTGACCGCCCAAAGTCGTCACCGCCTTCGCATTCGCAGGCGAGCGCAAGCCGTCAGGTCGGTTGAATCTGTGCTGCCGGCGAAGGCTTATGAGCCTTTTGTTGATATTTTGATTTCTGCAAAGAACGAATCTCGAGTAATTGAGACCACTGTTCGTAATATGTTCAAGCTCGATTACGAGAACTATAACCTTTGGGTCATCGACGATATTTCGGATGATTCGATGCCTGATATTTTGAGGAAGCTTCAACTTGAGTTTCCTCGCCTGAAAGTGATCAATAGATTGCCCGGTTCCTGCCCCGGTAAATCAGCAGCTCTCAACGAAGCTTTGGCTCAGTGCAAAGGTGAAGTGATTGCAGTTTTTGATGCCGATGCTTATGTTGATCCTGATTTCCTCAAGCGCATTTTGCCTGACCTTGAGCCTGAGAATGTTGGGGCTGTTCAGGCTCAAAAGCGAATGTATAAACATCAGAAGGGCTTTCTGGTCGAGTGCCAAGCGACCGAGTACGCCCTCGATACTTATTTCCAAGTTTCTCGTGACCTCATCGGTGGTGCTGTAGAACTGCGCGGTAATGGTCAACTAGTTAAACGTCAAGCTCTGGTCGATGTCGGTGGCTGGAATAACAAAGCTATTACCGATGACTTAGATCTCTCGATGCGCCTATTGGTAAACAACTGGGATATTAGATTCTCTTCTGAGGCAATTGTTTGGGAAGAAGCTGTAACCACATTCAAGTCTTTGATCCGTCAGCGTAGGCGCTGGGCTGAGGGTAGCATCAGGCGCTACCTCGACTATATCTTTCCTCTCAATTCGCCCTTCAGGCTTTCTCTAGTTGAGCGCTTAGACACCTTGGTGTTTACTGTTTACTTTGTGGTACCAGCTTTGATGCTGCTGCAGATTTCATCTGAGTTCATCAATCTGGTCTCCGGTGTACCTACTTATGGCAAGTTTCTTGGTCTTGTCGCCCTCGGTATTTTCGTAACCACTCAAATAAACGTCTTCATAGCAATGAGAATTTATCGGGCACCAATTTCGGTGCTAAAGGCTATGACACAGAGTTTCTTTGTGACTGCCTATGTGTACGGACATTGGGTTCCAGTTATCGCTGTTTCCTTTTCGAAAATCTTGTTCGGCAGACAGGTGTCAAAATGGCACCGAACTGAGCATGCCGGAGTGGCAGATCATGCTTTTCGCACCTAAAGATAACTAGGTAGCTTTATAGATTTGGAATGAGGTGCCACTGAAAATGGTGCCTCATTCCCTTTCTGAACGAAATATAATCAGACGTGGATGGGCTGCAATATGTTCCCGGGGTAAAAATGCACCTGACAACCACTGCTTTGCAACCGTATTTGGTGCGGCAAGCTTGTCAGTATGCTCTGAAGTCTGAAGATCCCCACTGGCTCTATATTTGAGAGAAGGGCATAAGGCTTATGATTCGATATACCGCTTGGAAAGTGTATTCTATCCAACAAACTTTTTACAAGCCGATATTATTCCCGAAACGCACACCAGTTCCGCTCTTCACTCTGCCTGCTACAAAAATACGAGTCATTAAATATGGACCTCTCGGAGAAAATGAGTAAAATGGGGATTGGTCTCGGGCCGAGTTGGTCCAGGTCTGGTCAAATCATTCGAAAAATGATTTCCAAAACACGAAAGCTAAGAGATGGAGATTTGCATGCTTAAAAAGTTAGCGTCCTCTTTCATACTAGCCTCGGCTCTGGTTGGCACAATGGTCGCTCCTTCGTATGCCGATGACGACACATTCAAAACAGTTTGCCTGTTCCCTGTCAGAGTTCTTGGTTCTGGTGTAGGCACCGTAGTTGGTGTTCCCCTCGGTGCGGTTAAAGATGGTACCAAAGGCGCCATCATGTCCACCAAGTGGGTAGCCGGCAAGCTCGGTAACGAAGATGGTATGTATCAACAGTGGACTGGTGCCCTTGTTGGTGGACCCTTCGGTATCGTTGGCGGAGCTGCTTATGGCTGCTTCGACGGCGGCTGGCACGGTATGAAAACCGGCTTCGAAAAGCCGTTCAGCAAAGAAGCTTTCACCTTCAAAGAAGACTAACTTCATCGTTGGTCAACTGAGTATTTAAATTAGATACTAATGGTGTGCTTCTAAAACAATGTTGGGAATTGAGAGGATGGTTCTCTCAGAACCATCCTCCTACTCCAGGTGGTAAGGAAATGAAAAACAAAGTATTCGCTCTTGTGACAGCCTCGGTGCTGACCCTTGGAGCTGCAATGCCCTCGATGGCCGCCGACGGCCCTCTCGGCAGCGTTGCTAGCTTCTTCGGTTCCGTAACCGCTGGTGTGTTCGACGCTCCTCAGGGTGTTCTCGTGAACTCTCTCTGGCGCATGCCCTACAAAACTCAGCGTATCCTCGCTGAGAAATTCGGTGATGAAAAAGGTCTAGGTCAGAATTTGGCCGCCTTCGTAATCGGCGTTCCGACTGGTTTCGTATGGGGTATGCCCTACGGTGCCATCACCGGAGCCCGTCACGGCTTCGTCACTGGCTGGGAAAAGCCCTTCAGCACAGAATCTTATCTGGTAACTGAAGAGAAGTAATTAAGGAAGAGTTGCCCGGCATATGCCAAGTGATGCCGGGCACCCCCAACTTAGTCTTAGAAATTAGAAACGGTGGGAAAAATGACTAAAAAAGTTCTAGGTAAGCTAATTCTTTCGGCTCTCGTGGCCGCTGCTTATCTTCCGGCAGTAGCTCCGGAAGCTCAAGCTATCGACTACGAAGCCAAACCGGTCAACTGGGTGCTGCAAGCTCCGGTTCGTACCGTCGGTGCTGTCAGTGGTGCTCTTTTCACCGGTGCTGTCAGCGGTCCGATCGATGATGGTTACCATTGGTTCCTCAAAGGCACCAACCACGTAGCCGAAAAGTTCGGCGACGAAAAGGGTTGGGGTCAGCGCATGGCTGCTGTTCCGATTGGTGGTTCCACCGGTCTGGTGTTGGGTAGCGCTCATGGTGTTTATCGCGGCTTCTTCCACGGCTGGAAGAAAGGCTGGGAAAAACCCTTCAGCCGCTGGTCCTTCCTGACTATGGAAGAGAAATAATCGATTTTAGCGAATCACTTTTAGGAAGATGGTGAGGATAATGCAAAAGAAATTTCTGTCGTCATTGCTGGCTGCTGCCGGACTGCTAGTCGGTCTTAATGCGCCCAGTATGGCGTACCCCGAGCGTCCTGAATCCGCTCGCGTGATCTACGAAATGTGGTACTTCCCCTGCCGCGTGGTCTCGGCTGCCGTGACTACTGCTTGGGACGTTCCCACTGCTGCCTTCCAAGATGGCATCAAAGGTGCTATCGGTGGAACCAAGATGGTTGCTCGCAACCTCGGCAAAGAAGATGGTGTCTACGAGATGGTAGCTGGAGCTGTGACTGGTGGTCCTATCGGACTGCTCGGCGGCAGCACCTATGGCTTGCTGCACGGTGCAGGTTATGGCATGAAGCATGGCTTCATCGGCTATCCTAGCCCCCACAGCGGCAGCCATAGCATGATTTTCCAGGGCAAAGGTTTTGTTGTTCCTTACGACGACAACTACTAATTGCTAGATACCTAGAAACTTAGAAAACTTGGCTAAATAGCAGGCATCAACTCGGTAACGAGTTGGTGTCTGCTTCTTTTCTTTGTCATCATGAACTACGGTTAATCTGCTCTGCTGTCATGTTCGATCCGCAATAGTGGCTCTTATTCGAGTTCAAAACCCCTCAATTTTGCTAGACTACTAACTATGGAAATATCTGGTAGACGCGTACCCCCTAAGCGTATTGGCGAGCTGCTGGTGGCGGCTAACGTCATCAGACAGGAAGTATTGCTTGAAGCTCTGAAGATATCAAAGAACTCTCAGACACCAGTTGGCCGCGTGCTTATGACCATAGGTGAGCTCTCTGAGAGTGATGTTGAGACTGCTCTTTACGTTCAGGGTCTCATCCGCAATAGCGTCATATCCGCTGATTTCGGCGTGAAAGTAATAAACGTTTCGGTCAAGGGCAAGATTCCTCTTGATGAGGCTTTTCGCAGACTGGGCTGGACTCCTCCCGCCGATATGGAAGAGCAGTCTGGTACTTTTGGTGAACTAGGCAGTCTGCTTGTGCAATCTGGATTGATTGACAAATCAGTTTTAGAGCAGGCGCTCTGGCAGTCGCAGGAGAATAATCTTCCCCTTGGACGTTGCTTGGTTCTCAATCGAGCCATATCCTCCAATCTTTTGCAGTCGGCTCTTACTGCCCAGGTCTTGATGAGAGACGGCAAAATCACAGAAGAGCAGGCAATTAACGGTCTTAAGAGTGCCGCTCGAAAGCAGCAGTCCCTAGAGCAATCTCTTGTCGATGCCGGTGCCTATCGGCAAGGGCAGAAAGAGTCAGTCAAACTTGGAGATTTGCTTACCCAGGCTGGTTTGGTTACTGAAGGCGACAAGATTTCAGCCATTGAAATCGGCTTGAATGAGAATCAGAAGATAGGCGAAGTCCTAGTGCAATCTGGCATGATCGCTCCTGGAGTGGTTGATGAAAGTCTGCGCCTGCAAGAGATGGTTTCGAGCGGACAAATAAGCGGTCTGCAGGCCGCCGATATCCTTAGACAGGCAAATAGCCGCAAAGTTGGCATTGATGTAATCATCGAAGAAAGAGCCTCACGTAAAGACGAGATCGAGAAAGTAACCGGCGTGCTGGAATTACTTCTACAGTCGGGCGCTCTTACCGGTGAAAACTTCAATAGAGCTCAGTCGTTGGGACGGCAGCTGAACGTTTCTATCGCCGAGGTCATTCTCACCAAAGAAATGGTGGAGAAGCGTTTGATCCAAGCCGCCTATCAAGGTCAAGGTTTGGTAGTAGACGGAATAATCAATAATTCGCAGTGCGTCTTGGCGATGAAAATGTGCATCAAGACCGGACAAGAGTTTCATGAAGTTCTCAAGGAACTTCCATCTGACACAGCGCAAGTAAAGACGCCTAGTCAGGAAGAAGTAAGCGGTGATAAGAAGAGTGGTTGGCTTGGTAATTTGTGGTCTAAAGTGACCAAGAAGGATTAAGTGCTGAAGTTTTCCGTTACCGAGCTTAGCGGATTAGCCGAAACTGAGCTTGTCCTCACTGGTGGTGCCAGTGCGCCTGGTTTCTTGGCGCCTGTGGTTACTGATACTCGCAAGGTCGAAGCCCAAGATTTTTATCTGGCTCTCAAGGGAGAGCGCTTTGATGGGCATCGTTTCGTCATGGAAGCCGCCAAAAGAGGCGCTTCTCTTGCCATAGTAGAGAAAAGTCAAATCGAGGCTGTCAGACAAGAGATTGGCTCAACAGCGCTAGCACTACTGGCAGTGCCTGATACATTGCAGTTCTATCAAGCTATTGCCTTGCATGCCCGTCGTAGGCATAAACCATTTGTGATTGGGATAACAGGATCATCGGGCAAGACCACTACCAAAGAGATGGTCGGTTGTGTCTTCTCGGCTTCTGGCAAAGGCGTGCATAAGTCACTGGCTAATCAGAATAATGAAATTGGAGTGCCCCTAACAATTCTTTCAATGCCCGAAGAGACATCTTATTTAATTCTTGAAATGGGCATGCGAGGGCTCGGTCAAATAGATGAGTTGGCTAGAGTCGGCGAGCCTGATCTCGGTATCATCACCGGTGTCGGTACCACCCATATTGAGTTATTGGGCAGTAAAGAAAATATTGCCCGGGCAAAATGCGAATTGTATGCCAACCTGGAGAAGCGCGGCGGCATTGCCATTTGCGGAGAGTTGTCCGATTTGGTGAGAAACGCCTGCACAGAAGTCTTTTCTGGCAGGGTTTATGATTTCGACTCTGACAAGGTCGAGATCACTGCTGTTACTTCTTCAGGCACCGAGTTTTCACTTAAGATCAATGATCATAGCGAGCGATTTTTTGTGAAGGCGCATGGCTCTTACTTGGTGCGCGATGCTTGGTGTGCCGTCAAGGCTGGCATTCTGGCTGGTTTGTCAGTTGCCCAAATCAAAGAAGGATTGGCTTGTTGGAGCACAGTCGAAGGTCGCGGCAATATTATAGAGGCTGCGAACGGACTGACCATCGTGGATGAGTCCTATAACGCCAATCCCGATTCAGTGCGCTGTGCCGTTGATGCAATTCTTACCTCTAGTAATTTCCAAAATAAGCGCAAGTTTGTCGTGCTAGCTAAAATGGCAGAGCTGGGTGACTATACCGATCCACTGCACCTCGAGCTTGGGCAGTGGCTTAGAGATAAAGCAGTCGACTTTCTATTTACCGTTGGTGCTGAGGCTTCTCTCATTGCCAAAGGTGCTAATGGCTCTAGCTTTAAGATTTTCGCCTGTGCTGATAAAGCAGAGGCTTTTGATCGCCTGAGATCGCTGCTTGCTCCCGGGGATTGTGTGATGATTAAGGGATCACACAGTACAAATCTTGATGAGTTGGTTTTGAAGCTAAATGAGACTGGATCTTTCTCTGCAGAGAAAACCGTTGTCGGCGACGGTTCTTGACGGCTTTCGCTTAAGATGTCTGCTTTTCTCAAGAAACTAAAGAATAGCCATGCTGTACTGATGTTTGCTTGGCTTGCCTTTCTTGAGCTGGCTGTTTTTGGCAGAACTTTCCGCAATACCGGTTTCTATTTAGATGACTGGACAATGCTCGGTTACTTGCATTTTGCGCCGCAGGATATATTTGCCAAAATTGCCTATTATTTCTTTATTGACGGCAGAGTGGCCATGCGACCTGTCGAAGCCTTGCAGTTTCCTCTCATGCAGGCTTGTTTCGGCGTTGAACCTTTTGGCTACCACTTTACTTATGCGTTTTTTGAAGTGCTGGCTATTTTCTTCTTTTATCTCTTGCTGGTCAGACTCTTCGGGATTAGGGGCTTAGCCTTCATTGCCGCCAGTCTGGCATTGTTGGATCCCCGCCACGACACTACCCATTATTGGGTAATGTGCAATTCGGTCTCGCTATCGCTCTTCTTTTCTACCTTTAGTCTCTGGTTAGCCGATCTTTCTACATCAGTCAAAAGGCGCAGTCGTCTGCTTGTCTTTCTCTCATGGCTAAGTTTTACAGCAGGCATTTTTAACTATGAACTTTTTTTGCCTTTTGCTGCTTTCAACGCTCTCATTCTTGCCAAGTCAGCACCAAACATAGGTGCGAGATTTAAGTCGTTTTTTCTCGCTGGTTTTTTCTTTGCCTTGCCTGTGCTTGCCTTTGTTGTCTATCAGAAGATATTCATTCCGATGTTCGTCCAACCTTTGGTGCATGTGCCGGTTTTTGACATTGCCGAGATAGCCTCCACCTTGGTAGACGGCCTCAATATTCAGCTCGGACCCAAACTCTTTAGCGAAATTGGTCAGCGAATTTGGCTTGAAGGTTATCTCTCCAGCCTAAGTACTCTTCTGCCTATGATGGGATTGGGTCTAATTTTTGCGGCATTGAGCTTTCTGGTGTTGCGCGATGAAACCCAAGCCGAGTCATTTGTTCAAGCAAAAAAGACTTATTTGAGAGCTATCTTGGTTGGTTTAATAGCAATACTCTGTTCTTATTCTATCTTCGGGCTTAATAAGGAGTATCACCCGCTCATCGAAAGCATCTTCAATCGGGTCAATACCGGTGGCGGACTTGGCGGTTCCTTGGTGCTCTCGGGTTTGGTTTGTTATTTGACAGTCATTTTGAGAGAAGTCTTTCTCAAGCGAGGTAATTCATTACTGGCAAAACTATCTACTGTTTTGCCAGCTGGCTTCTTGTTCATTTTGACGAGTTTTTATTGCCTGGCCGACCTTGTCACGGCTAAGCAATGGCAAGTCTCTTGGCTGCTGCAGCGCACTGTCATCGAGACCTTATTGCAGAACAAAGCTAGTTTTAGTAAGCAGTCATCTATCTTTCTGGTGGGCTGTCCGCGTTATGTTAATTGGGCGCCAATTTATGATGGGGTTTGGGATTTTGGCATGATGTGTCAGATGATGCTTAATTCGAGAGATGTCAAAGGCGGTGTCGTATGCGATCGACTGGCTTTGTCTAAAGAGAAAATTCAAGATATTTCCAAGGGTTTCACGGTTGAAACATACCGATTTCCTGATGTCTTTATCTTGCATACTTATAGGCATGAGGTAAAGAAAGTGCCAGATGTTGCTTCCTTCCTTCAATATCTTGAAGACGGTGGTCTTTTGGGCAAGTTTCTTGACAAAGATTTGCTAGAGGCATGGAAGAAACAGGTAAGCCACTAGTTTTGGCGAACTTTTTTTGATGCTCGACTCTTGTTGCTCAATTATTGTTGCTCGACTATCGGCGAAGTTTTTGTTTTTTGCAATTCCAGCCTTTCGGCATCAGGCGTGTGATAAATGGTGCCATGAGTTTCGTAAACTTTTCTTGGTTCCAACTCGCTTGGCTCGGACAAGATAGTTTCCACTTTGGTGTTTGGCTTCAAGGCATCGGTGCAGTCTTTGGCAACTAGGTCACCTTCTTTGAGGTCTCCGAAAATCTCAGTTAGTCCATTCATCATTTCGCCCCTCTCTACTGGTATCCAGTTGGTCAAGCCGTTTTCTATTTTGCAGACAAATGTCGAAAGGGTTGATTTGGTCTCGACTGATTGGGGCGGAACAAATAGTGATGGTTTTTCTCTTCTGGTGGGCCACAGAACGCGGCAAAACATGCCGGGCAGTATCTTCCACTGCGGGTTGAGATAGTTTAGCTCCACCGGCATAGTTCTGGTTTTTTGTTCGAGAGAATTTCCTAGTCTTGCGACTGTGCCTACAAACTTGGCACCAGGATGAGTGGAGACTGTAAATTCCACCGGAGCTCCAGGCACTACACCAGCTACATTTGCCTCCGGCACCGGGGTAATGATCCTCAAAAGACCTAGCTCTTGCACTCTAATAATTGGTGGATAAGCACCTTTACCCAGAGGTCCGACAAAGCTGCCCACATGCATATTCCTTTCAGTGACATAGCCGTCAAAGGGCGCCTTTATAATCAGATAGTCGGCAATATCTTTGTAATTCTCGCTTGCTTCTTTTGAGGCTGCCAGGCTTTCTGTAGTCACTTTAACGGCATTCATTGCAGATTGTACATTCTCTTCCCAGGCTTTCACCCTTTCTTTGTCCGCTTGCACTTTCTCTTCAAGCACGATGACATCATTGGGAGCAATGACACCCGGCGTCAGCGAGGCTTCTTTGGTTCGCTTGTATGTATCGTTATCGCCTGCCAACTGAGCTTTGGCTTCCAGTAGGGCCGCCTTTGCCGCCGATAGTCGTGATTGTGCCTCAAAGAGGGCGTTCTGCATCGATCTCGATTTTGAAAGATATTCGTCTTGTTGGGCCTTTAGCTCTGGTGCAGTCAGACGGCACATAATCTGACCTTTCTTGACTATAGAACCCCGGTCTACTCCTATCCATTCGATAAAGCCAGGCACTTTAGGATAGATCGCCACATCCTGATAGGCTTGAATTTCGCCGGGCAACTCATCAA
>MOYA01000001.1:1445661-1518859 GCA_001899315.1 Candidatus Obscuribacter phosphatis | reverse complement strand
CTGAAAAGCGAGCGCTTCAATACCTTAACCACTGGTACCTTTTGAATGATCGACTCATGCTTAGCAGCAGGAATTTCTACACCCTTGCTCTGACAGCCGGCTAGAATAGGAATCAAGAGTAAGACTATGGCTTGTTTCTTCACGGCTTTTGTCTCATTCTCCTCTGTCGTCAGGGTGTATAGAAGGCGAGGTTCTCGAACTATGCTTTTGCACTACGGCAAAAAATAGCGGTAGAACAGTCAATGCCGCCAACGTAGACATTGTAAGCCCGCCAATAACGGCGCGTCCAAGCGGGGCACTTTGTTGTCCGCCCTCACTGAGAGCGAGGGCCATTGGTATCATCCCTGATACCATAGCTATAGAGGTCATTAAAATCGGTCTTAGTCTTTCTTGGGCTCCATGCAGAGCTGCTTCTTCGGCAGACTTACCTTCTATTCTGCTCATCTCGGCATAGTTGACCAGCAAGATGGCATTGCTTACTCCGATACCAATCGACATGATCGCGCCCATAAACGATTCTATGTTGAGGGTGGTGCCTGTCAGGTAAAGCATGACAAGGACACCGCAAACGATAGATGGTGCGGTAGAAAGAACAACTATCGCCAGCTTAGGTGATTGGAAGTAAGCGGTGAGCATTAGGAAAATCACCACCACTGCCAACGATAACCCGAGGAAGAGGTGCGAGAAAGTATCATTTAAGACCGGAGCCTGTCCTGCCAGCTTGACTCGCACGCTTCGTGGCGGCTTACCTGCTCTATGAATTGCATCTTCAACTAATTTGCCGACAGTGCCAAGGTCCATCCCCTTGATATTGGCTGTCAGTGACACCAGTCGCATCATATTGTCTCGGTCGTATTCGCCGGCGCAATGCCCGAATGTTACCGATGCAAGATCCCGCAGAAGAGGGTGCTCATGCTGATCACTCAGCATGGTTGGGAAGTTCTTCAGTGCCTCAAGGGATTGTATTTGTTCTTGTGGCACTTGAACCTGTACCTGATAGGCTACACCGGTTTTTCTGTCCATCCAGAAGTTTTCTAGTATGTAGCGGCTGCTTGATGTGGCGGGCACTAGCGCGTCACCCACTTTAGCCGGAGTTAGTCCAAACTGACCGGCCATTTCTCTATCGATGTTTATATTGACGGTGGGATAATCAAGGGGTTGTCCAAATTGCAAATCTCGCAGATAGGGGATTTTTGCCATTTCTTCTTTGATCTTGCCGGCGTGCTCCTTGCAGCGTTCCAAATCCGGACCTTTGACAATTACTGAGATCGGTGTGGGCGAACCTAGGTTCATAATTTGACTGACCAGATCGCCTGGTTCGAAAGAGAAAGATGTTGTTGGTAATTCCTCTTTGAACTTTTCTCTCAACTTGTCTTTGAAAGCAGGCAGTTCAATATTGGCCTCTTTTCTTAGGCTGACGTCTATAACTGCTTCATGCGGACCGCTAGTCCACAAAAAAACCGAGCTTATGACAAACTGTACTGGTTGCTGTCCGGCATAGCCTAAGGTAGCTTCAACATTGCCAGGTCCAGCTTCTCTTGCAATAAGATCGAGCATTTGTTTGGCTCTTTGCTCGGTTACTTCCACCCTCGTGCCGGTGGGGCATCTCATACGGATTCTGAATTCGTTGGTGTCAGAATCAGGAAAGAGTTCGCGTCCTATTTGAAAGAAGAGAAAAATGCTGAGGGTGGAAAAGAAAATCAGATAAACCGGAATGATCACTTTTTTCCATTGCATTAGTTTTGCAACCAGAGCAGCATGGGCATTTTTAAAATGCGAGAAAAATCCTTCTTTTTCTTCATCAGCTTTCTTGTGCTTGATTAAATAAACCGCCATCACAGGCACCAATGAGCTGGACATAAAAAAGGACCAGACCATGCAAAAACCAACAGCCAGAGATAGCGGCACAAAGAGCGCCCTGGTCACTCCGGTCATGAAAAAGGCCGGTACAAATACAGCAATAATGGAAAGCATTGCCAGTAGGCGAGGTACTCTGGTTTCAAAGCCGGCTTTTAATGTGGCTCTTGTTACAGGTTCGCCCCTTGCCATATGGGCGTGGATGTTCTCAATATCGACTGTTGCCTCGTCTACAAGAATGCCTATAGCTAGTGCCAGACCTGAAAGGGTCTGCATATTGATGGTCTGACCAGTGATATAGAGTGACAGACAAGCTCCCAGTAATACGCATGGAATGGTGGTCACCACAATGAGAGTGGCTCTGAGATCTCGCAAGAAAAGAAAGATCATCAGACCAGGCAGTATTGCCCCTAAAAGTCCCTCGTTAAGAACCCCCTTGATTGAATCAGTGACATGCTTGCTCTGGTCGAATTCATAGCTTATTGTCACGTCTTCCGGTAGGAGCTTTTGCATTATGGGTAGATGCTCTCTTACGGCATTTACTACCGAAATAGTAGAAGCGTCGGCTCGTTTAACAACCGGGACATAGACTGTGCGCCTACCATTGTGAAGAGCATAGCCGGCTAGAATATCGCTTGCATCTGTTACTTCGGCCACGTCGCGCATAAAGACAGTTGGACCCGCTCCCATCTTGATTGGCAGCTTGTCGAGCTGGTGAATATCAGGTAAGTCTGTATTGATGGGCGTGATCTGTAGATAGTCTCCGATGCGGGCATTACCTGCTGGTACAACTTTGTTGCCCGTGGCCAAAGCGTTTACGATGGCGTCGCCAGATATATTGAATTTGCGCAACTTGTCTGAATCGACACTGATAACAATTGTGCGGGCGTTACCCCCGAAGGGCGGAGGCGCCGAGGCACCGGGGATGGTTCCAAGTTCGGGTCTTACTCTAACAAAGGCAAGATCTTGCAGTTGATCTATTGTTTTTGTGTTGCTCGATAAGACTAGCTGACCAACAGGCAAACTGCCGGCATCAAAGCGCAAGACGAAAGGTTCAAGTGTGCCCGGCGGCATTAGGGTGCGGGCTCTGCTCACCATGGCCACGCAGGTCGAGAGCGCTTCAGACATATTGGTGCCCGAATGAAAATAGACCTTCATCATCGACAGGTTTTGAATAGTCTGCGACTCGATATGATCTACCCCAGGTACATAAAGGAAGTGCACTTCATAGGTTGAAACTATGTACCCTTCCATCTGGTCTGGAGCCATGCCGCCATAACCTTGCACCACATAAATTACAGGCATGTTGAGGTCGGGGAAGATGTCTTCCTTCATCGATGTAATGGCAAAGATGGATCCAAGCATGATACTTATTACTGCCACAATGACAGTAATCGGTCTCTTCATGGCAAATATCTGCAGCCACATATCAGGGATTTCCTCCCTGTCTTTGTGATAGTTCTACAAGCTTGAGAAAAGGCTTGATGTCACCATGAGCATAAGCCGTGGCAAGCATGGCTTGCCAGACTCGCGCCTTAGAAATGGCATCCTCTACTTCTGCCTTGGCTCTGATGCGCTCAGCTTCAGCTACTTCCACCACATTGGTCAGCCCTACTCTGTATCTTTCTCTGGCCTTGATTTCATTTTCTCTTGCCGCTTCAACCAAGACTGGTGTTTCTCTTGCCACTTCCTTGGCTCTATCGAGCATGATCTTGGCTTTAGCGTCTTGCCTAATCAGCTCTTGCATAGCCAGGTCATATTCAGCTTGCCTGGCTTGTATTGAAGAACGCTCAACAAACTTTTGCGCTCTTATTTTGTAGTAGTCCATGATCGGAAACTGCAAAGTAAAGCCGACTGCATAGTTAGCGTTCTTTGGCAAAATACCTGCCGCCACAGGCGGTGTGATACGTTTATCCCCTGAGCCCCTGGCCCAGATAGCCGATTCCAACCAAAGGTGGGGATACCAGGAGCGGTCAAGATAATGCAGTTTGGCCCTCGAAACTTCTACTTCATTTGATCTAAGCAGGGCTAAAGGGTGACGGGAAAGATCGCCTAAAGTTCTAAAGTTAGGAGCCTCGGGAGGCATAGCCAGAAGCGGACCCTCGACAGTGGCTATGAGCGAACCGGCCATACCGATAGCTTCGGCTAGATCCTGCTCCACCAATTCAGCTTCTCTTTCTGCGTCAATCAGGGCTATTTTTGAAAGCGATACTTCGGCATCGGCTCTAGCTGCGTCTACACCCGGTCTAAGGCCTTTGTCGCAGAGTGTGTGCACCACCTTTGCCCATTCTTTCATTCTTTCAAGAGTGGCTTGATAAGCCATAATCTGCTTTTTGGCCATCAACACTTTGATATAACTGTCTGCTGCTCTGGTCTCAACATCAAGACTAGTGAGATTGTAAGAAGCCTTTGCTCTGTCTTGCCCTCGCCTAGCGATAGTGACATTAGCTTTACGCTTACCAAAATCAATAAGCTCCCATGAAAAATTCATGCCGGCATTTGAGTTGAATATGCTGCTGAACTTCGAGGTGTTCACCCCTGGTCCAGACTGAATTGGGATGACGTTCAAAAACTGAGGCAGAATGGTACCGGCATTTACGTTTTGAGTGGCCCTAGCTTCTTGCAGAAGCATATCCATACGGGGTAAATATTGAGTCTTTGCCACTGTAATTTCGTGACCTGCGAGTTTTGTTTCGCTATCAGATCGAGAAAGCGATGGATATCTCTTCTTGGCAGTTTCTACCGCCTCATTTATTGTCACCGTCAGCTTGTAGACACTGGCGGATAGAGGTGGTCTCAGCTCTGGCTTGGGACCATCCTGCGCTTGGGCGCTCTGAGGGGTTGTGGCAATTTGCAGGCAAAAAGCAACTAGGCAAAAGACAAAATTGAGCAACGAGACGTGGCAGTAACCGCCCTTCAATTTGGACAAGCTCACTTAGTAAATGGATATACCACCTAAGTATACTAAGATTCGCCTTGATTTTGATGGTTTACAATCGGCTTTGATTGGCTTTACTTGGCTATTGTTTATTCAATCACGCCATCCTCACGCAGGCGCGAAAGCTCTTCATCGCCATAACCCAAGGTGCGCAATACCCGGTTTGCTTCTTCCTTTGTATCTAAACAAATGAAATCATCAGGTGCTTCGTCATTGTTTCGATATAACTGATATATCGGATTCTTCATCTGTGAAAGCTTTCCTAAAATTGGATGATCAATTTCGCTAATTACTCTCTGCCTGCCTTCCGGTAGGAAGTCCAAAGCTTCATCGACCGTATTGACCGGTGAAACACAGCAGTCTGGTTCTTTGAAAATCTCCATCCATTCTGCAAGGGTTTTGCGTTCGATCTCTGGAGCAATCTGCTGCATCAAAAAGACTTTGTCTTTGAGTGGATGCTTACCAAGCAAGTCAGTGCGTCCGATTTTCTCTAGAAAGATCTGCCAGAATTGTGGTTCGACTGGGGCAGCTGCCAGATAACGACCATCTTTACAGCGATAGAGTCTATGATTTGGCAAAGCTTCAGGATACCGGGTCTCTCGTTCTCTGCCCGCTTGAGATGGGTGCAGCATGGCAGTGGCGACAACTCCAAGGGTTGAAAGTGCACTCTCGAACATACTTATTTCAACATGCTTGCCTCGACCCGTCGTGCTTCTCTCCAAAAGCGCTGATACTACTGCTAGTGCTCCATAAACACCCGACATATAGTCTGAAACGAAGACACCTGGCACAACCGGTATACCGCTTTCATCCCTTGTTTCATCTAGTATGCCGGCTTCTGCCACAAAGGTAAGATCGTGTCCCGGACGATCTTTCCATTTCGACTCTTTGCCGTAGCCCGATATAGAGCAATAAACAAGCGCCGGGTTGATAGCTTTGAGATCGGCAAAAGCAAGACCGAGTCGCTCCATCGCCCCGGGTCTGAAATTTTCGATGACTACATCGCAGTTTTGGACAAGTGACTTCACTATCTCTATTGCTTTTTCTTTCTTGAGATTGAGTCTGAGCCTTCGCTTGTTGCGATGCATGCTCCAATAATAGAGACTTTCCCCAGCCACCAGCGGTGGTAGGTTCTCATTCAGACCAGGTTTCAGTCTGTCGATTCTAAGAACCTCGGCACCCATGTCGGCAAGTAAGGTGCTTGCAGTTTCGCCGGGTAGCAGATGGGTAAAGTCGAGTACTTTTATTCCAGCTAAGCTCAAGGCTTACCTCTGTATTCTTCACTAGTTTAGAAAAGAAAGGCGGATCATAAACTGACCCGCCTTTCTTGATTAGCCAACTAAAGGGTCAATTAGCCCATGTTCTCGATGATGGCATCGGCAAACTCGCTGGTTTTGAGTTTGGTTGCGCCTGTCATCAAGCGTTCGAGGTCGTAAGTGACTTTCTTTTGCTGAATGGTCTTGGCCATCGACTCATGAATGAGGTCGCAGGCTTTGCCCCAGCCCATGTACTCAAGCATCATTGCTCCAGAGAGAATGACCGAGCCAGGATTGATCACATCTTTATCTGCGTACTTCGGAGCGGTACCGTGGGTGGCTTCGAAAATAGCGCAGTTGTCGCCGATGTTGGCGCCGGGAGCGATACCCAGACCACCGACTTGGGCGGCGCAGGCGTCTGATAGATAGTCGCCGTTCAAGTTTGTTGTGGCGAGAACGGAGTATTCATCGGGACGTGTGAGAACCTGCTGGAACATCGAATCAGCAATGCGATCGTTGATGAGAATTTTGCCGGCAGGCAGTTTGCCATCCATTTCAGCCCAGAGTTTTTCTTCTGAAACTGTTTCTTTAGAGAACTCTTTCTCGGCAATTTGATAGCCCCAATCTCTGAAGGCGCCTTCGGTGAATTTCTGGATGTTGCCTTTGTGCACCATGGTGACAGACTTGCGTCCTCTCTGAATGGCGTACTCGATGGCTCTTCTCACAAGTCTTTGCGAACCGGTTTCAGAGATAGGCTTGATACCGATACCTGAGTCGGGACGGATTTTCTTGGCGCCGGGAAGCGATTCGATCAGTTCAATAAGCTTCTTAGCATCCTCAGAGCCTGCTGGATACTCGATACCAGCGTAAACGTCTTCGGTGTTTTCACGGAAGATAACGACATCGAGCTTTTCGGGGGCTACGACTGGTGAAGGAACGCCTTGGAAGTAGCGAACCGGACGTACGCAGCAGTAAAGGTCGAAGATCTGACGGAGTGTGACGTTGAGACTTCTGATACCGCCGCCAACTGGAGTGGTCAAGGGACCTTTGATGGCTACGCCGAATTCTCTGAGAGCTGAGATGGTGTCTTCAGGAAGCCACTCTTTGAAGTTGTCGTGAGCTTTCTCACCGGCAAATACTTCAAACCAGGCGATTTCCTTCTCACCGCCGTAGGCTTTCTTAACTGCAGCGTCAATAACGCGCTTGCTGGCTTTCCAGATGTCTCTGCCGGTTCCATCACCTTCGATAAAAGGAATAATCGGCTTGTTCGGAACTACCGGTTTACCGTCCTTAAAAGTGATTTTCTCGCCCTGGGGCACTTTCAGCCCGTTATAAGTCTTGTCTATTACCTGTCCCATGAAACCTCTACCTTATTCGAAATGAGCTTTGTTTAATTCAAATTTGGTGCTGAAAAATTCAGACTGCGTCCGAGATTACCACCCACTTAGGTGAGCTAGCCGAAACGGTAATCAAAATGTAAGAAGTTAGAGTTGCCAGGAGGCTTGTTTAAGATAAGGTGGCTGTACCGCTGCCCCTACTGATAAGTGTATATACTGCCTTTGGAATCCCGGGTGTTGGTGAATTTCAAAGAGGTACTCCTGTGAATCTGGCAATTTCGTTGCGCCGAGCTGTAGAACTTTGGCCTGATCGTGAAGCCTGTGTAGATGGTCTGAAAAGGTTATCTTGGTCCGAGCTAGGTCAAAGAGTTGCTTCGTTGACTCATGCCTTTCGCGACCTCGGGCTGACCAAGGGTTCAGTGGTTGCTTGCATGGCGCCAAATTGCGTTGAGTATCTCGAACTCTACTATGCCACCAGCTGCTTGGGTCTCGTCCTGGCGCCAATCAATTTCCGCCTTTCAGAACAAGAGGTGCGCGAAATATTGGTGCACAGCGGAGCCGAGATTCTAGTTTGTCACACCGATTTCGCCTCAACTGCCGCCACAATGCTCTCAGATCTTGAGAGCGCCGGTGGTACAACTAATCTCAAACTAGTTGCCTGGCTCGGACCCGGTATCCTTCCTCAGACAACGGTAAAGAGCACTCATTACGAAGGTTTCGTTATGAGTTATTGGCGCCGCGAACCCTTAGATATTGAACTTTATAGCGAAGACTTGGCTCAGCTGTATTACACATCCGGCACCACCGGCCAATCTAAGGGCGTCATGCTCACACATGGCAATGTGGCCAGCAACGCATTAGGTGCTATCGCCGAACTGCAGTTGACCGATAAAGACATTTGGGCGCACATAGCACCAATGTTCCACTTGGTAGATGCTTGGGCTGTTTATGCCATTACCTGGGTAGGTGGTAAGCATGTGTTTATGCCCTATTTTAAAGCCGACGATGCCCTCAAGTTGATAGAGACTGAGAATGTCACTATTACTGCCCTAGTACCGACCATGGCTAATGCTTTGCTAAACTCCGGCAAAGTTTGGGAGTATTCCTATTCTAAGTTGAGAGCAGTGATGACCGCTGGGTCTCCTGTGGCACCAGATACAGTGCGGCAGTTGGAAGAAGTATTTGGCTGTGACTACATTCAATTTTATGGAATGACCGAAACCAGTCCCTTCCTGACGATTAGTCTGCCTTTTGCACCGCATCTGGCCAGAAGCAAACAGGAAGTGCAAGCGATTAGAGCCAAGACCGGGCGCACTTTTATAGGCGTTGAATTGAAAGTGGTCAGACCTGACGGTAAGAATGTCGAGAAGAATGGACTTGATGTCGGCGAGATAATTGCCAGGGGACCGAACGTATTCAGGGGTTATTGGCACAATGAGGAAGCCACCCGAGAAACACTTCGAGATGGTTGGATTTATACAGGTGACCTGGCTGTCATCGATGAAGATGGCTATATAAACATTGTAGACCGCAAGAAAGATATGATTATTTCGGGCGGTGAGAATATTTATTCAACAGAAGTTGAACATGCCTTGCATGATCATCCACAGATTGTTGAATGCGCCGTATTTGGCATACCCGATGAAAAGTGGGGCGAGTCTATCAAAGCTTGCGTTGTTCTTAAGTCTGAAGCAACTGTAAGCGAGTTGGAAGTAATTGAGTTCGTCAAAGAAAGATTGGCTCATTACAAAGCGCCAAGAGAAGTTGAGTTCCTTTCTGAGTTACCGAAGACTGGCAGCGGCAAGATTCTCAAGAAGGTTCTGCGTGACAAATGCTGGCAGGGCAGGCTTAAGCGAGTCAACTAATTTAGAAGATCTGGAAATTCTAGATTTTCCAAATCTGCCGGCTCTTTAGGTCCTAAATTAGTCAATCCTCTCTAATCTCTTTAATTGAGGTCTCTAATGCAAAATGACAATGCCTTGACAGTTATAGAGAGTGAATTGATTCCGGCGAGAGTGTGGAGTGGTTTTTATACCGAAGACGAAATCTTAGAAGAGGCCTTGGAGTCTTTGCTAGAAGGTGTTTATGATGACACTGAAGTTGAAGAAAATTCAGAAGAAATCTCACTTGATGAAGCCGAAATTGAAAGACTTAGGCTAGTCATAGCCCAACAGTTTAAGCAGAAACGTCTAAGCGAAGCCAGCTGGCCTGCCCATACCGATTGCGATAGGCTAAGTGCAGCTTTTGCTGAATTGACCGAACGAGGTATTGTTTCTCTAGAGAACGCCGGGTATACAATCAGTGATGGCTGGTCCGACTGGGACGAAGTCATTACCAACGAGTGGCATGCCCAAGGACGCTTGAATAAAGTTAGGGGAGGCTGCTTCTATCACGGTCAAGATCTAGAAAGGGCAGTGCAGGGAGCCGGTCTTAATTTCGCATTCTCTGCTATTTCTGGTGATGACTCGGATGGGCTAGTTATTGGCAAAGAGATTGTTGAAGTCCTAGAGAAGCATGGCTTCAAGCCACTTTGGAAAGGGTCAATATCAGAAAGAATCTTCATGCCGATAGTTTGGCAGAAGAGATGATTCTTTATAGCTAGTCTTGCTTGAGAATTTCTTGCTCCAGAATTTCTTGCTCCAGAATTTCTTGCTCCAGAATTTCTTGCTAAGGTAGTGAATCTTACGTATACTTTGCTTGGCAGATTCACAGGTGTTCCTCTTTCAGTTGTAATCGCGCTTAGGCGAAGTTTGAAAAATATAGTCAGAAGAAATAAATTGTATAACTACTTCGCCTCGTGCCTCTATTAGTGGTGGCAAAGGGTGTATATGCTTTCCTTATCTAAACTGTTTATGACAGCGTTGTTGTCTATATCGTTGTGCTGCTTAGTATCGCTAAACGGTGCTTACGCCCAGGCGGGCAACAAAGTGGCATCGACCGATACTAGCGATCTGGCTACGCAGTTGAAGGCTGCTAAGGCGGCTTATGAGCAAGGAGAGTCGAACCTTGCACGCAAGCACCTTTTGGTGCTGGTTGAGAAGTCTCCCGATATATACGAAGCACACTACTTGCTGAGCCTCATATATGGTCAAGAGTCAAACTTTTCTCTAAGTATTGTCCACGCCCGCAAGTGCATTAATCTGAAAGGTGATTTCGCCCCGGCTTATGCTGTTCTAGGGCGGTCATTGGCGAGCATGAACAAGTTTGACGAGGCCATTCCGGCTCTAGAGAAATCTTGTCGACTTGATTCTCGATCTGCTAGCAATCTTTCTAATCTTGCTGTAGTTCTTGCTAAAAGCGGCAATTACAAGAAGGCTCTTGAATGCTTTAAGTTGGCTAGTGAATTGGACCCCCATTACGTTAACGCCTATCTGGGGATGTCGTCGTGCCTCGGCAAACTTGGCGACTTAGATGGGCAGGTCGCTGCTTGTCGCAAAGCCTGCGAAATGGTTCCGGAATCTGCCTTGGGTCACGCCAGATTAGGAATACTTCTTTCAGAAAAGGGCGATTTCGTCGGCAGCTTGTCAGAGGGGTTCAAAGCTAATGTTCTCAGACTTAAGGAATCTTGGAGTGAATTCCTCGGTACTTTCTTGACGGCTTGGGCCTCGGTGTTTCTGGCATTCGCTGCTATTTTCGCAGTGGTATTCGCGGGTTCCAGGTTTAAGCCGCAGGAGGGAGAGACAGTTGTTCGCTCTTTCTTTTTGACCTTTTACAAGGACAAGCCGGGTCGCTTTGTTGTTACCTCTGATCGCTTAGTCTTTGTTCCTGAAGCCTTTTCTGCATGGTTTGGTTCGACCAATGTCAGTATCCAAAGAGGACAGATTGAGAGCATTAATTATCTCAGCACCGTGGGTGGAGGCACTGTTTCTATCCTGACTCGCGATGGCAGTGTCCATCAATTCAGAATGCCTTTGCTTGTGCTCGATCCGCTTCGTTCATTACTTGTCAGTCAGGGTTTAGTTTCCCGCGATCCAGAAGCTCCACCATCCGGCGCGGTCTCGCCAGATGTTCAAGTGCAGCCAGCCGAAAGTTCAGCGGCAAAGAGTGAGTCTGAAGCAGTTATTGATGCTGTAAACGAGAGTCAATCCGCAGCAAAGGACGAGGCGAAAGTCTCTGAGAGTGGTATAGATGCAGAGTCCGATGTAGAACCAATCGCCGAGCCAAGTAGTGGTAACGACGAGGCTAAAGAGCCTGAGAGTGCGGCGGAAAGCACACAAGAAAGTTCAGAAGAAAATTCAGGCTCTGAAGCGAGTGTAACAGAGGAGAAGAAGGAATGAGTGTTATTCGTAACATTCTAGGTTCTAATTTGGTGCCCTGTTGTCAGACTCCAGCCACTGGCTTTTACCGCGATGGTTACTGTGTGGCAAGCGAGGAAGACCCTGGTTTGCATACAGTTTGTGCTGTAGTAAGTAAAGAGTTCTTGGACTTTACTAAGAAACGAGGCAACGATTTAAGCACTCCAAACGAGCGCTTTGGTTTTCCTGGGCTCAAGCCCGGCGATCGGTGGTGTCTTTGTGCTGCTCGGTGGTTTGAGGCATACCAGGCCGGTGTCGCACCACCAGTGGTACTGGATGCGACAGATGAAGCTACACTAGATATAGTCGATAAGCAGATTTTGTTGGACTATTCCTACAAGCCGGAGGAGTGAGTCTGCGTCTTGACGGCAAAACGGATGGTCGTCTCGTCGATATTATTTGTTTCATTCTGCTTGATAGTATCATCGGTAATGGCAGCACCATTTGTTGCGGTTGTGCTAGTGATTTTCTTTGCTGCATTGCCTTGATCATAGACGGTCAAAGCTAGACTATCAGCACTAGCAAGTTTTCCTTTGATCAGATCTATCTCCTCAAGCCAACAGGTGTCTGCTTTAATTTTGATTTCTCGAGCGGTGAGCTTTAATTGTTGCGAGGCTAATATCTTGCCTTCTTGGTCAAGGTAGTCTAAGCGAAGAATTTGACGGGTCTTGATAGGAAGATTGGTTTTCCACAAGAGAATTAGTTTGCTTCGATCGTCTGAGAGTTTTCCGGCGATTAGTGCCAGATCTTTGTCTAGCTCAAACTGCTGAAAGAGGCTCTCTCTTTTATCAATAGAAGCGATGTTCGCGGTCTCAATCTGGGGATGGCTAAAGAATATTGCAAGAAAAAGTATGGCCATTTCGCCTGCATTAACTAAAGTGCTCTTCGATAGTACTTTCCCAGCTGTTTGCTCTCTGCCAATCTTAAGACCATTGACGATTAATTGACGCATCGGGGTCTCTACAAAACGAAAGAGAAAATGGCTGCCGATGGTGAGAATAACAAGGAAAAGGAGGAAGTAGAAGTCGTTTCTGAATTGGGGCAGGTATAGCCCGTGATAGCACAGCAGCGGGTGATGCAGCAAATACATTGCAAAGCTAATTTCGCCTAGAAATACGAGCGGCTTGATAGAGAGGAACTTTGAAACGACACCTTTATTGATAGCCGCTAAAAAAATGATTGCGGCGAAGCCAATAATTGGGGCTCCGGCTTGAATGCACCAGTATTTTGTGGCGGTTCCAAGTCCACAGCTAGTGGCAAGAAAGTGGGCTATAGGTTTGGTATGCCACATAAGCAATCCTGATAAAAGCAGCGCACCTAGCTCTAACAGAGTCGCTAGTGATGCGGAGATCTGCAGGTTTTGAAATCTTTCTCTGTAAAGTTTAGCGAGGCACATGCCGGTGAGAAATTCAAAGAGACGTGGAAACGGGCTTATATAAAGCATCCCACGCATATCTACAGAAGTATCACTCAACTCAGGTAGGCCAGAGACATTGCAGAAATAGATAAAGGTGACTGTCAGCGCCAGCGAGCCAATCCAAGTAATTAGCGGCTTGCGATTAACCAAAGGCAAAAGCAATGGAAAAACAAGATAGAAAAAGAACTCGGTAGATATAGACCAAGAGGGCGCATTGTACGAAAAGTAGAACTGGAAAAGTGGAATCCACGCATGCAGCATGGCTAGATTGCAGATAGTCACCAAGGTAGCGTTGGCCGTCCCTGGAAAGGTGAGAAGGTATTTCGGGAAGAGGAAGAGTCTGATTATGAATATGGCTATATGCAAGGGCCAAATTCTTGCTACGCGCTTTATCCAACAGTCCTTTACTTGATCAAAGCCGGTAAGGTTGCTATAGACGTAACTAAGAATAAAGCCAGATAGTATGAAAAAGAAGCTAACAGCCTGGCAGCAAGATAGTTGCTGAGGAATATCGTCTAGCCAGGTAAAATGCCCTTGTCCGTGATAAACGACAATGAGGAAGGCGGCAAATATTCGCAGACCGGTCAGTGCATCGAGTCTGCTTTTGCTTGCAAATTTAGCCGTCGGTGGCTGTGACATCTTTGATTGGCAGGCAAGAATATTTAGATGACTGCGAATATCTCATTTTGACGAGGTGGAAAGTTGCTGCATTAAGTACAATTCTCAACCAAAGCGCTAATAATTAGCTAATAAACTTCCCACAGGAAGCCATTTTTGAGGCTGATTGGCGCATTTTTTATACAAGTAGGTATTGCTTAGGTGCTTTCTTGGTAGTAAACAAGAGCTCCCTATGCTAAGCTCAGTGGCATTTTGTCAAGCATATCAGTATAAAGCCTGGAACCTCTAAAACGTGGCAGAAAAGGTGTCAGAGAAAGTGGCTGAGAAAGTCACAGAAAAATTGGCGCAGAGCGGCACTGCAGACCTAGTTGGACTTAATTCCAACAGGTATGGATTTTCGCCCGGTTTTATAGAGTTTGCCACCAAAGACGGCTCAAATAAGTATTTCGTCTGTGGATTAAGTTTGGTCTTAGTTCTCAGCACTCTTCTTTACCTGGTAGAAGCAATTTGCCAGCCGGCATTTACTATTGCCGAGTCTTGCTCTGCTTTGGCGGCCGTGGAGATGTTGCAGTCAGGCGATTTGCTGACGCCGACGTATTACGGCAAGCCCTTCTATCACATCCCTGGTCTAAGTTACTGGGCAATGTTGCCCTGCCTGAAGATTTTCGGGCAGTCTCTGTTTGCAGTCAGGCTTCCTTCCATTCTGGCGGCTCTTGCATTGATAACATTGACTGGTCTTGTCGCAAAAGCATTGGCTGGTGCTAGAGCTGGTATCTTGGCTGCGCTAGTGCTTGCTACTTCACGAGAGTTTTCTCGGTACGCAGCTCTTTGTATGTGCGATATGTTGTTCTCGCTCTTTTGCTGCCTCGGACTTACTTTCGCCTTCATGGCTTATGCTGAGAGTCGAAAGCGTTCACTTCCCTTTTCTGTGAGTTTGGCTTCCTGTGCCGCATCTGGCGATGGCGATCTTGAGGAGGTTTTACCTAGGCATAGTTTTTCGAGAGAAGCATTGTACGTTTGCTTAACGGCTTGCTCTCTTGCGCTGGCTGTATTGACAAAGGGACCCATAGGGGTACTTCTGCCAACTTTGTCTCTCTTCATCTTTCTTCGTTGCTATCGTAGTTTCAAGCTTTTGCAAGGCAAGAATATCTTGCTAGCTTGTGCTTTATTTTCTGCTATAGGCTTGCCTTGGTTCTTCGCAAATTACCAGGTGCAGAGCATGAGCTATTTTGATGCAATGTTCTTGCATGAAAATTTGCAACGCTTTATTGGAACAGCCAAGAATATTGGAGTGATTCCGTACAATCAGATGTTGGCTTTTCAGCATCCGCCTTATTACATGCTCAAGGGTTTCTTCGTTCTCTTTGCCCCTTGGACTGTGCTTATGCCATTGGTTATCTTTAGTCTTGTGCGTTTGATGCGAGCGCCAAATGAGACAGCGAGGCTCAAGCAAGCAATTGGCTTTAGCATTTGTTGGATCTCTGCAGTTATTGCATTTTTTACTCTGGCTGATAGCAACTGGTCTTACTACGTTTTGCCCACCATGCCGGCTGCTGCCGTTCTTATGGCACTCTGCGCCAGTCGATGGAAGCTTGGCTCTGCGGCTGTAAAGGGCGGTGTGAAGTGCCTTGCTTGGCTGGTTGTTGCCGCGGCATTTTTCATGCCAATTGCCCTGCCGATTCTATTCAAGGGGCAGTTAAATGCTGCTTTGCTTTTCGGCTTTAGCATTGCACTTGCCTCTCTAGGCACTCTTTTGTTCTGGGCAGCCAGCCGAGGAAGTCTATATTCAGTTCTCTGCACAACTGGCCTAATTACTTGGCTGATTACCATCTACAGCGGTGGTCAGATTGTGCCGACAGAACAAGCTCTAAAGAATCCATTGCCCCTGATGTGTGAGACGATTGCCAAAGCAGGTAGAGCAGTGTCCGTAAATGTTCATAGTTCCTTAGGAATGGACTATAACTTGAGAGACTTGCTTACTTTTAGAAATCAGAGAGCTAGTTCTCTTTGCGATGATAATGCTTGTCGAGAACTTTCATACGCCGGCCGCGGCGGTTTCCTTTTGATTCCGCGCAGCTACTGGCAGCAACTAGGTTTGAGTGACAAGAGTTATTTCATCATTGCCAGTGGTCAGTACTCATATCAAGACCTTTATGAGGCAATTAAGCTAAAGTCCTTGCCTCAATGGAAACGTGAAGATCTGCTTTTGGTGCAGGTGCGAAGATAAGACTTGTTTTCCTATTTCAGGATCTGTGGGGATTTCAATCTTCTCTTTTCAGCAAAGAGATTGATTTGAAATGGTGCTGCAGGAACGCCACTTTTGTTAGTAAGATAACTTTCTGAATAGTCGCTGTAGCAGTATCGTAGATGCACTGGCTTATCGACTTGGTCGCTCCAGACTTTGACTATGTTTGCAGATATCTCTGCGTGCGCGGGTTGAAATTGGTTGTTTATACCGGCTATTTCAAAGCAATCCTTACCTACAAGAGTTAAACCGGTTCCAACCTGGTCGCCAGCGTATTCAAAAGTAAGGGTGACTTTGTTGCCTTCTACATCTACTGACTTGAGTTGTGGTCCAAAACTATTCAACTTTTTTCCATAGATTCCTTCTGCCACTTGATTGGCTGCACGCACTCCAAGTTCGTACTTCTTGGGGGGATGAATCTGCTGGGCATTGCCTAGATCGAAGGATGTAATTTGTCGGACGTTGCGAATTTCCAGTGCCTTTGCTTGCGCCTCACGCAACTGAGCCCAAACTCCCTGTCCAAGCGTTTCGGTAAGACTTTTGCAGCCAGGTAGTTGAATGTACACAAAGGGCAAGTCAGTTTCCAGCTTCCATCGCTCACGCCAAGAATCTATAAGCAAGGTGAAAAGGCTCGAGTATTCTTTTGCTTGTCCTAGGTTGGCTTCGCCCTGATACCATAGAACGCCCTTAATTGGAAATTGGAGTAGCGGACTGATCATGTAGGTAAAACCAAGAGAGCATGCGCCTCCATTCAAAAATGTGATTTGCTCTTTGGGGATGTTTGGCTGGCGAAACTGTAGAACTCTAGAATAGGGAGAGACATTTTTTAGATGACTGCTGGGAATCCAAACGTCTATTGGACTACCAGGAATTGCTGCTGTTATTATTCCGACTGGATTATTCAAGCAGGTTTGCAGCTTTTGTCCGTAGCAAAGAGGCAAGGCTGCGTAGTTCAAGGTTTTAATATCGCTACCTTTTGTCCAAGAGGCTTTCATCGCTGCAGCGTCGCTTTTGGCTAAGGTAGGAGGAATTTGCATTATGCGCAAACTCGCGCTTAGATTGCTTACTATTCGTTTTTGTTGATCGGCAGGCAGTTCTTGCAATAGTAGAGCCATGTTCGACTGCCCGGAACAGAGCCAGACCTCGCCAATCATCACATCTTTGACGATAAGTTCTTTTGAGTCTTTTGTGCTTGTTTTGCCGGAAACCTTGATTGTGTGTGGACCGCCTGCAGACAAAGGTTCAAACTCAACCTTGAAGTTTCCTTTCCCGTCTGCGGTTACAGTTTGAGTTGCCTGATCTAGCTTAACGGTTATAAGTTCATTAGGTGCGGCTTTACCCCAGATCGGAATCCTACTGCCTTGCTGGATCACCATGTGATCTGAGAAGGGTAAGCCTAACCTTATTGACTCATCTTTCTGCAGAGAGGTCGCTTGGGCTGAGTTGACGTTTCCGATGCTTGCAAACAGCGTGAGCAGAATGATGGTAAGTAGACTTCTCAAATCGGATTCCTTTGTTATTGGGCTAGCCCAGGCAAGCATGCTTGCTTCTCTGCTGAAGCGTTTGTACGCGAGAACAAAGATGCACTACAGTATACACAATAATAGTGGCATGCCAGTAATTATTGCGAGTTTATTTGCCTCTTAGTGAGTTTCGGCATTCTAAGTTAAGTTAGTTCGCGCGCCTTGAACTCTGAATCAGGCAAGCTAGATAAGCAAGTGCACAATAACTCTAGTCCCACCGTTCACAGTTTTACAGTAGGTATTGAAAAAGTGTGAACGGGAGTACAAGTGGACGGTACTACTTGTGGACGAGAGAACGTGAACACGCTTCGAAGATAGCACGGTAGTACGGGAGGAATGTAAGTAGAGACGACGGTGCGACAATACGACAATACGAAGTTGGCTATTGAGTCTTAGTAGCGAACGGCTCTAGCTAGTTCAGTGATTAGTTTATGGGCTTCAAGGTGACTTTGTCTTCGGGATTCTCTAATCAACTAGCTGTTGTTGACAAAAGGACAACCGTTCAAAGGCTTACAGCTTTGGTAAAGGACGTCCTCAACTAGCTGATGCGTCGAGCATAAGACAATACGAATGAACGTACTTACGTAGGCTTTTAGACTTGACTCGTTCTGAATCTTCGGATGAAGGGTCTATCCGCCTACCCAATAGATTTAGGAGAGAGTAATAGGGATAGGTGTGTATCTTGAGATTTGGATTATTAGGACTTTGGGCGTAGGAGATTTTCTTCTATTTTTAGCTTCAGAGAAAGGCGAAGGCTGGCTATGCGAGATCTCTTAGTTAGTTGTCCCGAGGGGACTAAGACTAAATCGGACGGCCCCAATGTGAACCGAATTCACTTTGAGAAAACTCTAGAAATTTCTCGGGAGTGATTTCTGGAAAATTCTCTTTGTTTGCTCTTCTACCTTTGAATAGCTGTTGAAGCCAAAGGCAGCGGCAAATGAGGACTACGGAAAGCCTGACTGTTGGTCTGATAATGTATATTATGTTTCATCGACTAAAACCGGAGCCGAAAACGAGTACTGGGCGGGCTTTTCGGGCAATCGAATTTTGCTGGCGTTTTTCGCATTTATCGAGCTTTAGGAGAGTGATTCGTCAGTCGTTAGAAAAAACAGCCTCGAATATCTCACTTTGTAGCCAACCTCGTCGGGCGAGAACTTCCTTGAGAGAATTTCCGCTGATTCTCTTTTCAAGCAGTCCGATAGCAATTGCCTCTTCGGTGATTAACCCTAGTGCCAAGAGAGAAAGACCTTCCTGGTCCGTGCACTCTTCTTCGCCCGTGATTAGATCCTGCGCTATTAGCAAGCCATCTAACTCTTCTTGAGAAATCCATTGCTTAGCCAAAAGAATTTCTCCCAAAGGAATATCGCTCGTGTTCTGCAGAGCCATAGCTTCGGCGAGTTGCTCTAGGCTGATCATTCCAGAGGCTAAGCAGAGCTGACCGAGGCGCAAGCGTTTATTGAGTTTTTCTCCTTGCGCCTTTGAAACCTCATCAGCCTTTATATTGCCCTTCAAGCTTTGCGAAACCAGCTCGATTGCTCTATCTATCTTTGAGTTTGGGAAAGCCTCTCTAAGGCGCCCTAATCGCTCAATAAGCTTGTGCGCCTTTTGTTCGTCAAGAATAAGGGAGATTTTGTCCAAGTTAGAACCACCGAAAAAGACTTTGTCAGAAAAGTCTCAGATGCAACTAGAGAAAAAGAATACAACAAAGGCTAAAGTATAACTTTCAAGCATTCTTCAATGGTTTCTTCGAAGCGAACCTCTTGTCGAACTACCGTATTGTCGCATTGACGATAATACGTATTGTCGACAAGAAGACGGTAAGACGAGAGCTATTGTCGTGTGTAAGTCCAGTCGCATGTAGGTCTAGTCGTATATTAGAAATGACGCAGGTAAGCATTGTGGTATTGCGAAAGTGTCGTCAGTTTCTAATGTCGGAATTAGGACAATTGATAAAGGATGCAAGAAGAGATTGAATGCTAAACAGTGCTGCCACTATCAATAAAGCCATAGACTTCAAATACCTTTTCGCCGAATGGAAGGAGATGTTCAATCCTTCCACTGCCGGCAGAGATTTGATGGCCGGCATTACCGTGGCCATGGTGGCGTTGCCTCTCAATCTGGCATTAGCTGTCGCCAGTGGCGTCGATCCATCGATCGGACTCGTTACTGGTATCGTAGCCGGTGTGATTACCGCTCTCTTTGGTGGACAGCGTTATGCTGTTACCGGACCGGCTGCTGCGATGGCCGTAGTTCTGATTGAAATTGCTCACGGCTACGGTCTCATTGGTATTTGGTTCGTCGGCTTGGTTGCCGGTCTTTTGCAAATAATTGCCGGATTATTGCGACTTGGAAGGCTCATAACCTATATTCCAATGCCTGTAATAGTTGGCTTTGCCAATGCAATTGGAATTCTCGTTGTCTTCAATTCCCTAGGCGATTTTTTTGGATTGCCCAACAAAGTTTTATCAGAGCCAACTGATGCGGCGCACCTTGCCAGCACTCCTTTCATTCCTGAGTTCTTCAAAGATGTTTCGATACTGTTTGAGAAAGTCGTAGTTAATCATTCAACAAACTATCAGGCCTTATCGATAGGTATCCTAGTAATTCTAGTTGCAGTATTGGTACCAAAGCTTACCAAAGCAATTCCAGGTCAACTGGCGGCAATCATTGTCGCTTCACTGGTCGCTTCGGCCTTTCATTTTGATGTACCGAGGATCATTGATCTTGCATCAATTCCTCCCCTAGATCTAATTCCTCAGCTTCCGACTTTCCCCACTAATCTCGGTGCCGAGCAAATTCAAGCTCTCTTGGTGTATTCACTGACTGTCTTTATGTTGGGTTCTATAGAGTCTTTGCTTAGTGCGGCTGTCGCTGACGGTATGACAATGTCGGCGAGGCACCGCCCTGATCAAGAGCTAATTGGTCAAGGCTTAGCCAATGTCTGCATGCCGTTTTTTGGCGGTGTACCGGTTACTGGTGTTATAGCTAGGACCGCTATCAATATCAGCGCCGGTGCAAGGACAAGATTATCAGCTATAGTCCATTCAATCGTATTAGCCTTTATGGCTGTTACTCTGACAAAATTTGCAGAACAAATTCCGCTCTCGGCGCTCGCCGGAATTCTAGTTTTGACCGGATTCCGTCTTATTGAGTGGGATGAAATTCGAGAGATTTGGAGAGGTTCTCGAACTGAGGGCTGGGTGATCATAATCACCACCGTTGCCTCGGTCGCCGTCGACCTTACAGCTGGTGTTCTCGCTGGTCTGCTGCTTACTTGCGTACTCTTTGTCAGACAGATGAGCTCGGTTCGTCTTGTGTCAGAGGGGGATGACCTTGATGAACGATTAGCTGTTGGGCAGCAAATTCCAAGTTGTAAGTTTGTAAGAACTTACCTAGTTGATGGTCCGCTTTTCTTTGGGGCGGTGCAAAAGTTTACTGAAACGATCCTCATCACCCAAGACCTCAAAGCTGTCATTCTTCATATGCGTGCAGTTAACGTGCTTGACATGACTGGTGTCGAGACCCTTTTGTCTATTCATTCACAGTTGAAGCGCAGCGGCGTGCGCATGGTCATTGCTGAATTGCCCGGACAGCCTCTTGAATTATTGCGCAATAGCGGTGCCCTCAAGGTTCTTGGACCAGAGAATTACTTTTACGATTATCGGGAAGCGCTTTTGGACGTCAACGAAAAGCTTCTCACCACCACATGCCAGGGGTGTTCGGCCGGCTTGAAGAGCAATGTCAAAGACGATGGACCTAGAGACTGTAAGTTGCGCTCCGCTCTCTTAATGGACAACAGCAAGTTGACCAAGATTCTCAAGGCGAGAATGGACCGTACCCAGAAAATGCTGACTGGTCAGTTTGAAGCAATTAAGAGAGACATGTCGCGCCTTGTACCGGTTAGAGGAGAAGATGATATTCCAGAAGCCCTCAGGGAAACGCCTATTTCAACCTTGCTGAAGTGTCAGAACATGGGACAGATAGATAGCTCTCTCAGTGACAGTCCTGAGCTGATCATCGGTATGTGTATTGACTATAGAAAGTCTCTCACCCTGCCTCAAAACTGCGCCTACGTCATTCGACGAACCGGTGCCAATATGCAAGGCTCTGAGTTTTCTCTGGCTTTGGCTTTGTCGGCAGGCATTAAATATATGGCTCTGATTGCCCATAATCATTGCATCATGTCTGATCCACATAAGAAACGCGATGATTTTGTAAAGTCGCTATCGACGATCCACGGTTGGGAAGTCGCCGAAGCCGCTCGCTTCTTTGATAAGCACGCCAGCTCTAGAGAGATTTCCGATGCCATCGATTTCTCGGTGAAAGAGTCGCGGCGCTTGTCTAAGTTGTTCAAGGGCGCCACCTTTGTACCGATGCTCTTCTTGATTGAAGACAATATGCTCTATCTGATCAAAGACTGGGTCGAGGATGAGTTGGGCAAAGACCCTTTGGAAATTGCAGAGGATCTTGATGTCGGAGAGTCTTTGGTGTGAGCGATAAGAAGAAGCTTAGCGGCCTTGCAGTTTTGCTGACTTCGATAGCGGTGTTGAATGTGGTGGCACTGCTGCTTGTTTATTTTTCACTTCTCAATCGAGGCATCTTTGATCTAAAGCCTTTGGACAATAGCGCTTCGAGCGGCAAAGGTGAAATATCGGTTTTGCCAAATCGAGAGTCTGCGCATCTTGTCATTGCTAAAAACACCGATGCTTTAAGTAATCCAAAGCTTGACCCCGAGGCAAAGATAGAGCTGCTGAGGACCCGCGCTGATGCTTATTTGCTGCTTGAGCAGTTTGCCGAAGCCTTGAATGATTATAGTGCGGTATTGGCTGTCAATATAGCTGCTGCAAGTGATAAAGCTAATTACAAGCAAATTCGCAAAGATTGCACTTTTGGAGCCGGAATTGCCGCTTCTCACCAAGACAAGTTTAGTCAAGCAGCTGACTTCTTTGCGCAGGGAGAGAAAGAATTCCCCGAGGATTCTGCCTTTGTATTTTGCAGTATCGACTCTTTAATTAGGCTTGGTCAAAGGAAGAGAGCTGTCGAAAAGAGTAATAGTTTGCTTGCCGCCAAGCCCAAAGATAGTGAAAGAGTGAGAATAGCCGAGGCTTTCTTTCGGCTTTCTGATTTTAAACAACTTGATGCTTGTCTGGGTGAGGCAAAAACTTTCGAGAATGATTTCGACCGTCAGAAAGCGCTGCTTCTCAAATTGCGCTCGGCTATCTGCTTAGGTGAATTTTCTCGTGCCAAGCAACTCTTGGAGATTCTACCCAATCGTCTCGCAGCAGAGCCTCTGTATCAAGAGAGTCTACTTTCTTGCTTGCGCGGCTCGAAACTGAGCAAATCGATTGGTTTTGAGCAAGTACGCGACTTTATCGAAAAGGTGTCTGCTGCTGATGACAGCAATGTGTTTTTAGATCAAGACAGCGATCAAGACAAATTCAACCGTCTTGTTCTTGCTCGGCAAATGCTTAAGTTGACCAATGGTTGTTCTGCCAAAGATGAGCATGAATTAGAGGCGATGCTTTTGCGTAAAGCAGACACTCTTAAGGTAACAGGCAGAGATTGGTCGCGCCTGATTCGCCTTCTTAGTGCTGCTGAGCGTGAGCGGCAACTGCAAATGAGACTGGCAAAAACATCAGATGATGTTGATGATCGAGTCAGTTACTTCGAGCTTCTTACTTACTGCGGCGTTTCCGGAAAGAGCCTGCCCACGCAGTCCGCATTGGAGTCGCTCGAGTTTGGTCCTTTTGCAAGGAAAGTACGCGTAGCTCAGCTTGCTTTAGACCTTCATTATCCAGCATTTGCTCAGTCCATCATCAAGAGATTAAGCGCGCAGCGACCGACTTCGAGTGATGTTGCTAGGCTAAATCTACTTCTTGTTTCTCAAGCCCTTTCTCAAGCCAGTTCTGCAAAAGTACTCAACGCAAAAGCTGAAAGTTTAGAAGATCTCGACAACGCCTTAAGCCAATTGAAGCTGTCTGATCCAGCTGTCTATGACTGCAATTTTTACACCAGCGGCTATTTGTCTGAGTATAGCAATGCTCAAGATTTCGAAACTGTCGCCCTTGCTTTACAAGGCAGAAAGGATAGGGCAGAGCAGCAGCAATCAGCTCTACTTAAGTCTGCTCTTTTAGGTGGTGCAATTGCTGAAGACCTTTTTACAAGATGAGTAAAAGTAAATTTCAGATTCTCCTCTGCAAACTCGGCAGCTGAAATCGTTAGAGACAATTAACTACGCTTATCTATTTATATCGGGCTCTTTTGACTGGAGCAGGTCGTCTCTTGCTTTATTATTTTGTCAAGCGATGGCGAGAGGCTGAATATGAAAGACCGCTTTAACGTAATAGTCATAGCTCTAGTGGCTATTTTGGTTTCCACAGCTATTTTTGTAAAACCGCGTGAGCGTGTCACTTCCCTTTTCGATGCAGACAAACTGGTAGCCGGAGCATCGGCCTCTGGTATTTGGGATACTCGCTTTGCCGAGAAGGTCATGAATACAGTCTTCTTCGGCTTGGTGCTTACCAAAGACGAGTACACTATTCAGAATGCCGAAGCTCTCCAAGCTCTGCGTTCATGGGCTGCCCAAGAGTTTCACAAAGATCCGCGCTTCCTGCATCCGGTAATTCTTCCCACCCCGGTGGCTAACTCGACATATATCAACGCTAGTGTTTACAGCGCATTTGCTGCACCCTATTACAGTCTTAGGGCTATGACTGGGGATTTGATGAAATGGCGAATGGAAGCTTACGCTCAAAGCAAATCTTTCAAAACTTTCTTTGAGAACTGCTATGACTATTTTGGCAGAGAGCCAGAGACTGCTTCATTAATTGCTCGCTATCAATCAGATCGTGCTGAGCTGGCTATTAATCCACTTCTCTCCCTATTATATTTCGGCTTTTTTACTTTATTAGCACCACTGGTGGTTCCTAAATTGGCTCTAAAAGCGGCAGGCTGGCGGGCGCCTTTTCTCTTTCAAGATTGTGGCGGTTCGCCTCGACTGGCCGCTGCTGTCGGCTACTCTTTTGCTGTCACTGCTCTATTTTACTTTTTTCAGTCGGTTGTGGAAGAAGGATTGGCCGGTCAGTCACTACTAGCTGCTGCTTGTAGCGGGCTTGTTTCTCTTTTCCTCCTTTTCCCGATCAAGATTTCTATTGATGGTGAAAATATTCATGTCTTGAGAAGCGGACTGCGTGATCAAGTTGTGAAAACAGTGCTCTTTGGTGGGGCTAGTTTGGTGGTGATCCAAGCCTTAAACTGGCTTAAGCAGGGCGGTTTGACAAGTCCTGATCCCCTCACTTTACTGATTTCCGCTTTCGTCGGTGACTTTTTGCATGAGCCAGTACAAGCTAAAAAGACCGTGGCTTTGGTTATCTCCGCTCTTTGGGCGGCTGGCTTCGCCTTTACTTTGCGTTCGGTATTGCGTAGAGGCGGTGTCAGTACTGCCGAAGTAACCAAAAGGCTGGCTGAGAATTCTAGAGTGCTTAAGTAGTGCTAGAATTAAAGCTTGCCAGCCCTTGTGTCGGAACTGGTATACGAGTCGCACTTAAAATGCGATGCCCGTAAGGGATTGAGGGTTCGAATCCCTCCAAGGGCAATTTTCTTTACAGTTAGGCTTCAGTCTTCGGCTGGAGCCTTTCTTTATGGCTGCTCGGGCTGTGCTTGCGGAGATTATGATCAATTGCCAAGGACTCTCATATTGAATGTCTGTAGAGTAAAGTAAAGTGAAAGGCGAGGTTGGTTTGTTGTCGTGAAACATAGCGAAGCATTCGAGAAATTGGTAGCCGAGGTTATGCCTCGCATCAAAGAGATATCAATCGAAGAAGTTCTAGAGAAACAGAAGAGTGAACATGCTTTTGTTCTTATCGACGTACGCGAAGACCATGAATGGCAGCAAGGACGTCTTCCTGGCTCTATTCATCTTGGTCGCGGCATTCTAGAGCGCGATATTGAAAAGGTTGTAGCAGATAAGTCAACTGAAGTGGTGCTTTATTGCGGTGGTGGCTTTCGCTCTGCTCTATCTGCAGACAACATGCAAAAAATGGGCTATGTAAACGTACTCTCTATGGCCGGCGGCATTCGCGGCTGGCGTGAGCGACAATTGCCGGAAGTGAAATGAAAACTAGAATTTTCACCCTGTTTCGTTTCTTGATCGCCTCATCACTTTGGGTTTGCCTCCTGAGCCTGCTTAGTCCTTCTTGTGCCTTTGCCGGCGGGGTTGAAGACTATTTATACGACTGGTCTCAGATGCGAAAGACCGATCCTAATGGCTTTTACTTGATGATTGGTGGAATCTCACTGATTGTCTTCTTGTCCCTCACCATATTTGGTGGCTTTATCTATTATCTGTATAAGGGCTGGGGCGAAGAACAAAAAAGTGAGGCAAGAAGAGTTGCCGCAATGAGGGCCAAGGCAGAGGCAGAAGCTGAGCCGAAAGCTTCATCAGAACCTTTATCAGAAGCTGTATCAGATAAGCCGGATGATGCCTCAACTGGTTCGTAGCTCTCAGTTTTGGACTGATAAATCGATCACTGTCGGATAATTCAATAAAATATCACCGCTAGTGGTGCTTGACGGAAGTCAAGTGTTGCTAGTCATGGCGCCACTGCCCATAATGTCATAAGTACTTCCGATATCTGAGGGTGCTTCTATGGCTCAGCGCAAAAAACAAAAACTGATAATTGAGCATGTTCAAGCCGATGCTCTCAGTCTTGATGGACTTGAACCGTTGCTGGAAAATGGTGCAGTTGAGTTGGCGCAGCCCACTGAAGCAATCGACTTTAGCCCTGCTGAGACAACCTACAGCGAAACCGGTTTGATTTTGGATTTGCTTGCCGAGCTTGAAGGGGTTAACACACTGGTTCTTGAAACCAGCCGCCAGCTGATGCAAACCAAGGCTAGGGTGCAGGAACTCGAGGCTCTACTTATGGGTGAGGAGATCCTTGTGGCGCGCATCAAAGAATTGGAAGGCGAAGTGCAGCGCGTGATTGAACTAGAAACATGGCTCGATGCCTTGAAGGTTGAGAATGCTTCTCTCAAGAGACCTTGGTGGAAAAAGATGCTGGGTCTTGCTTAAGCCTTTACTCTTCGTTTTCTTTGACCGGCGGAATCTCGTTTTCTGCCACCAACGCTAGACCGTCTTTGAATGGTCTAGCGTATTTGTATATTGGCTTCAAGACAAACTTGCCTGATTTGTCGACAAACCCATAGGGACCGGCTTTTTCAGTCTGTACAAGGCCTAAGCCTTCAGAGAAAGGCGCCGCTTGATAGAAGCGAAATTCCTTACTGTTCCAGATGCCCGATTCAGCCTCCGGCTTGCCGCCGCGATAGTCAAAGAGCCCGGTAGTGTCATCATAGACTACGAAATAGCCTTCCTTGACTGGAAAGATATAGTCATAATTGCCTGTGAATGCCGGCGCGGCAAACTGTTCGTTTATACAAAATTTGGTATCAGCTTGACCGATTGATTTGTCATCGAAATATGCTGGAGACACTGCTCTGCTAAGGGCTCGGTTCAGTTTCTCCGGCTCTTTAGGTGTTTCGGTGGTTAGGTATCTTACCCACATTTTGGGGCGGAGGTTGTTTAGGGTTATACCCTTGAATTCGGATTTGCGCATCAATCTGCCGAGATTATCAAAGTAGAAAACAGTTTGGTCTGGGTTGTCGCCAGACAAACCGGTGCCATTTGCCGCAACCAGCTTCCCGCCTCCAGAAGCATAGGCAATATCAAAACGAGCCGGCACCACGAAAGTGCCTGTCGTATCAATGAAGCCCCAATGTCCGTTCAATTTTACTGGAGCAAAGCCATCTTTGAAGTCGCCGACATCTTCGAATGTGAGCTGGAACAACTGCTTGCCTTCTTTGTTGATAAAAGTCCAGCCTTTCTCGACTTTGACCGCGGCAATATCGGCACTAAAATCGTGTGCACCAAGAAAGTTGGGTACTATTTTGATTGCACCAGTCTTGTCTATAAAGCCCCATCTATCTGCATCCTCAAAGGCGGCAAGACCGCCAATGACCGGACCGAGGCTTTGATAGGGACGAGTGAAGACAATCTCTCCCGACTTATTCAAGAAGCCTAGCCCTTGAATCGTCTTTATTGGCGCCACACCTTCTGAGAAATTACCTATAGCCAGTGGCTTCTTCTCTAACTCGTCAAGACTAACAATAACCGCACCAGATTTGTCGATGAAACCATTTGGTGATTTCTGCGGAGTGCTGCAAGCCGTCAGAAACTGAGACAAGATAGCCACCAGCATTACTATTATTTTGTGCACGGTCTTTGGTCCTTTGTCTGGCAATTTATTTGTTGTTTGATTGGCAAGCCGTAATTTCTTTTACATCTACATCATGACCAGCTTTACGCCAAGCCATAGTGCCTCCTTGCACATTGTGCAAGCTTTCGAAACCATGCTGCAAGAGCAAACTGACAGCCATCGTAGATCGATAGCCACCGGCGCAAATTACGTGAAAGGTGGTGTCTTTATCTAGGTCACTGACGGCATTAACAAGCTCACTCAGGGGTACTGAACGGGCGCCGGGAATGTGTCCACCCACATATTCACCTTTGCGTCTCACATCAAGAACAACAACTTTAGGATCGTTCTTTAGCTTCATTGCCAGTTCATTGACTGAAAGTTGAGGTACCGAGACGACTTTTAGTCCCGCTTTCTTCCATGTTTCAATTGGAGAGCCATCGGTACTTTTAAGATAGCCGGTGACGTTCTCTAGACCGGCTCTGGCCAGTCTTATCACTGCTTCTTCGGCTTGCTCTTTCGAGCCGATAATTATCTTTTCTCTTTCGGCGTCTACAAGAATGCCGCTGAAAGAGGCAAACTGACCGCCCAAGCCGATGTTTAATGCACCGGCCGGATGCCCCTGACAAAACTCGTCTGCGCTTCTCACATCCAGCAACAATGCGCCGCGCTTCTGTCGTGCTTCAGTTTCTTGGGCAGTCAATTCTTCCAGCTCTGGTAAAGCCGCCAGTTCAGCGGCTCCACTGCGATTCTTTTCCACCGCTTTGGTAAAGTACTTTGGTACTTCCGGCAGGTCTTTGGTGAGCAAATCTATGAATTCGTCTTTGCCCATAGGCTTGAGGGCCCAGTTGAATTTCTTTTGCTCGCCGATGGTTGAGTGACGCTCTTGCGAAATATTCTTACCGCAGAGTGAGCCGGCACCGTGGGCGGGATAAACAAGGGTGTTATCCGGAAGAGTGAGAATTTTGTTCTGCAGGCTGTCATAGAGATGCGCCGCCATTTCAGCCGGTTCATAACCCCAGTGGCAGACCAAATCGGGACGACCGACATCACCGACAAAAAGAGTATCGCCGGTAAAGAGCATGCTTTCAAACTGATCAGCGCTCTTCTCTTTTGCTTCAGCCAATATGCATATGCTCTCGGGGGTATGACCAGGGGTCTCAAGAATAGTGAGTTCGAGCTTGCCCAAGGCTAGCTTGTCTTGATCCTTTACTCCTAGATGATCAAATGCCGCTTTCGCTCTGTGAGAAATGACCACAGAGGCTCCGGTGCGCGCTGCCAACTCTATGTGTCCTGAGACAAAGTCGGCGTGCAGATGAGTTTCAATGATGTACTTGAGCTTCAGCGAATGAGCTTCCAACTCGTTCAAATATTCACTGACATCTCTTTGCGGGTCTATGATGCAAGCTTGCCCTTCTGATGCCAAAACATAAGAGGCATGAGCCAGACATCCAAGATAATATTGTTTGAAATACACCATAAAATCTCACCTTTAGACCTAAAAATGGCAGTCTTAATTAGAGGCTGACACTGCTTCAGGTCTTCTCAACTTTAGAGCTTCAATTATATAGGCAAATACATGCTCTATTGCTCTTCTTTGCAAGGTGCAAGCTGGTCACTTTAGAGTAATATTTGTCAGTCTGTCATTTCCGGAGTGCCCCATGTCGTATCGCAGGCTTCTAGCCCTTTCTTTGCTACTGACTTCAGTCTGGGGCGCTTTTGCCCTGCCCTTGCCCACTGGTGCCGAGGAAAGTGCGAAGAGCTCCGCCGCAGCTAAAAAGAGAGATAGCCTGCGTTTGACAGCCGATGTTGTGCCTGAAAAGTATGACCTCTTTTTTGAACCAGATTTTGAGCATGGCGAGTTTGAAGGCTCAGAAACAATAGTGATCAAGGTCCTCAGGGGCACCAAAACTGTTGTTTTGCACGCCAAAGATCTCTCAGTATTTGACGCTTCGGTGGCAAGAAGAGGCGGTAAAGATTCCTTTGTTAAGCTTGATATCGCCATCGACCGTGATACTCAGATGCTTACTCTCAGCAGCAATAACTTGCTTGCTCCAGGCGATTATGATCTGGCTGTAAAGTTCAGGGGCAAGCTGTCCGAAAAGCTGGCTGGCTTTTATATGTCGTCCTTCAAAGACAAGAGTGGCAAAGAACAGAAAATTGCCACAACCCAGATGGAACCAACTGATGCCAGAAGAATGTTTCCCTGCTTCGACGAGCCGGCTCTAAAGGCTAAGTTTAAGGTCAGTGCTGCCATACCTCAGAACATGGTAGCTATCTCAAATGGAGCTGTTGAATTTGAAAAGCTTGATCAACGCAGCGGCAAAAAGATAGTCAGCTTTAAGACCACCCCACCATTCTCGACCTATTTGTTCGCCCTTGTCATCGGAGACTTTAAGCCGAGCCGTACAGTGGAAGTGGCAGGCAAGAAGATAAGGGTATTTGCTCCAAGCGGCAAGGAGGACTTGACCGACTTCGCCTTGACAGTCGCCGAGCGCTTGCTTCCCTATTACCAAAAATATTTCGGTATCGACTACCCCCTCGAAAAATTGGATCTTATTGCCATTCCAGACTTCTCAGCCGGCGCCATGGAGAATCCTGGGGCGATAACCTTTCGCGAATCAGCTCTATTGGTCGACAAAGGGGCGTCACTAAGTACGAGGATGAATGTGGCCGGCATTGTCGCCCATGAAATGGCCCATCTCTGGTTTGGTGATTTAGTCACTATGAAGTGGTGGAACGACCTGTGGCTGAATGAAGCTTTCGCCACCTGGATGGCCACTAAAGCCCTTGAGGCTCTTTATCCGGAATGGCGTCCATTTGATGAATTTTCTTTGTCTAGGGTGGCCACTCTTGAGTCCGATGGCTTGCTTGCCACGAGAGCCGTCGAATATCCGGTCAAGACTCCAGAAGACGCAATGGAAATGTTCGATGAGATCACCTATGAGAAGGGCGGCTCGCTCCTTCGCATGCTTGAGACCTATCTTTCTGAGTCGGTTTTTCAGACCGGCATTCAACAGTATATGAAAGAGTTTGCCTTTGGCAACGCTGGAACCGATGATCTCTGGCAAGCTTTGTCGAATGCAGCTCGTAAATCTGGTCAATCAGGCATTCAGAATGCCGATGTGCAAGCACTCATGCAAAGCTGGGTCTTTGAGAAAGGCTGCCCGGTTGTTTCGTTTAGCTATGTCAGCGAAAAGAGCAAGCAGGACACACAGTCAATTAGTCTAAACCTCAGTCAAAATCGCTATTTGCGTACGGGGCAGAGCGAAAAGTCAAAATCTAAAGAGACAATTTGGCAGATTCCGCTCAACATTCGTCTTGCCCCTGCTGCAAATGGCGGGCGCTCAGTGCAGCCGGTCTTGCTTTCCACTCCTATGGTAAGCAAAAAGCTTAATGCTCTGCCTCTCTTTCTCAACGGCACCGGCTGTGGTTTCTTTCGCACCAGATATGATGCAGTTGCTTTAGACAATCTGCTTGCAAGCAAGGTCGATAAATTGCTCAACTGCCAAGAAAGAGTGAGTCTCTATAGCGATTTACACGCCTTGGCTGTCTGCGGCTCTAACGCCAAGGCAGTGGGTGTCGAGAATATGAAGGGTTATCTGAAAGCTTTGGCTCAACTGAAGGCAGATGAAGACCCTTATGTGCTTTCTTTACTTATTGGTCAGACCGCTTACTTTAAAGATTTCATCGCCGAGGGGCAGGAAGAAAAGTATGCTGAGTATGTTCGCTCGCTGCTTAAACCCCATCTCAGTCGTCTAGGTTTTGAGCGAAAAGAGAGTGACAGCGAATTGCTCGGTCAACTGAGGGGGCGTCTGGTCATGACCCTCGGCACAATCGGCAAGGACATTGATTGTATTGAGTTTTGCCGCACAGCTTTCGCTAACTATATCTCAGATGAGACAACAGTCGACCCCGACTTGAGGCAGGCGGTCGCGCATGTCAATGCTTTTAACGGAGAGGCTGACGAATATTCCAGACTTTTGCAAAGCGTCAAATTGAGCAAGAATCCAGAGGCATATTACCGCAATCTCGGTGCTCTGGCTTCTTTCAGAGGCGAGAATCAAATCGACTATACACTCAATATGGTGCTAAGCAAGGATGTCCGTGCCCAAGACGGTCCTCGTATTCTTTCGCGCTTACTGGGCAATAAGGCAGCAAGAGCGGCATGTTGGCGGTTCATCCAGAGCAACTGGTCAAAGTTGGAAGCCAAGTTTGATGATAAACATTTGCCCGATTTGATCGAATCTTGTGCCGTCTTTACCGAACCAGCCGAGCTTGAATCATTGCAGCATTTCGTTGAGGCTCATCCTCTTAAGAATGGACGCCGCTCTGTGGCCAAGACTATAGAGATTGTCAGCGCCCGTATCAAGTTCAAAGAGGGAGCAAAAGATGGTGCGCTAATGGTCTTTAGAGATGCTCTTGACCAAAAGACAAATTAGATCGGTGACTCGTACTGGAATCGTCCTTCTCTGCTTGTTCTCTTTCTTCTTTGGGGTGAGCCCATCTGCGCTGGCTTCTCCGCAGGTTGTTTTTTGGTCGTGGCTACGCGATGATGATCTGCGCAACGCACCTGGGGCGGTGGCATACTTGGTTGGACGCTGCGTTGTGTCTGAGCAGACTATAAAGGTCACACCTCGCCTAAATAAGCTTATTTTGCCTCCTAAAGCCGAGCTTTATGCGGTCATTCGCATCGAGACTGAGAATCCATCGATGCTCGCGATCGAGCCTCTAGTCTCTGATATTTTGGCATTGGTGCAAAAACGCGCTCCGGTTAACGGCATACAAATAGATTATGATGCTCGTTTGCGGGAGCGTGACTTTTATCGTGCGTTAATGAAGACGCTGCGCCAGAGAATGCCTAAGCAATTAAAGCTGAGCATGACCGCCCTTGCCTCTTGGTGTTTGCAGGATGACTGGCTGGCTTGTATGCCTGCCGATGAAGTTGTGCCCATGGTCTTTAGCATGGGCGCCGATCAAAAGCGTGTTCTTAACCTTTTGCAGGACCGGCGACTGAAAGTGCCTTTCGGTCCTAGCTGCGTCGGCTTAAGAATAGACGAACCTTTGAGTTTCCAACAAGTAATTAAGGACGCCGATAAATATGAGCGAATCTATCTATTTAGCAGTAAGGGCTGGAATGCCGGTTTGGTAAAATCAGCTCTTTCCTGTATTCGCCCAAGTCTCAAAAATCAGTGATTGAGGAGTTTGCTCTAGCCATGCCGTCAATTTCTTCAATAGTTAGTTCGCGCCGCTTTCTCGCTCTAGCTACTGCACTCTTGCTGGGCTCGGGGCTACCGGTTGGCGCCTGTGGACCCTTCTTTGATGATGTGGTTTTCTCTTACAAGAGCCATCCTGATCTACCTTTTCAACGCTTTGTCGGCGGCGAGGTTGGCATAATCAAGCCTGGTTATGCTCGCTCTTATCTTGTCATCGCTTATCGCTATTTAAATGGTAAGCCACTCAGCCAGGAAGAAAAGAGAGCCGCCCTTAGACTGATTGCCTACAGGTTGGGATCTTCTCTCTTATATCCTTTTGAGCCGGTGTCGCAAGCTGCCAAAGATTCCAAGGGGGACGGTGGCGTAGAACCTGATGCAATGAGCAAATGGTTTGAGACTCGCAAGAAAGTCTCTGGGGTAAAGAATAGAGATATGACCAGCTTCGATGTCTACAGAAATATCGAGGGTGAAGACTATATTTCCTATTTGAACTGCAGTCCCGATGCCTTCGCTACTGCCTCACGCACTCTAGAAGCCTATATTGCCAAGTACGGCAGCGGCGGCAGTGAGGTAAAGGAATGGCTTGAGGGGCAAGACCAGGTCTTTAGTCATTGCACTAGTCCGGGCTATGATTATGAGAAAAAGGCGCAGCGTCCCACGCCTCCATTCCCTGTTCCTCTTGCCGCTACCGCCTCGCTCAGTCAAAGACAAGACAGGCTCTATCAAATCGCTGCTGCAAAGTTTTATTCTGGTGATTTCGATACCGCTAGGGGTCTCTTTAATGAGATAGCCCAAGATAAGACTTCTGTTTGGAATAAGATTGCGGCGTATATGGTGGCACGCACCTTCATTAGAGAAGGCACTTTGAGCAAAGACGCAGCCAAGGCCCGTAAAGCCCTAGAAGCAGCCCTAGAGAAACTCAACTCGTTGAGCCGTAGTGCAGATTTTACAAACCTCGCCGAGTCGATTGATGAACTGAAGCACTATGTCGCCATTCGTCTGCAACCTGATGAAGTCTTCAAAGAGCTTGTCGATCACCTAGCTAACGGCAAAAGCAAGAATTTCTATAGAGACTTAGGTGACTTTACTTTTGTTCTAGATAAGTACTTTGATGAGAGCTCAGATGACTATAGCGACACTCATCAGATTGCCAATAAAGATCAGGCCAAGTTAGTCCGTTCATATGACCTTTCCAACTGGCTCTACAGCTTGCAAGATTCTTCCCCAGAAAGTCTCAATGAAGCTAGAAAACAATATGCCCATAGTAAAAGTCTTCCTTGGCTTCTCTGTCTAGCTTCAAAGCTCAAAGCTTCGGACAAAGAATCTGGCGAAATCAAGAAGGCTCTTGCTAATGTAAATGGCGTTGGTATGACTGCTGCCCGCTTTCATCTGAGTCGCTTGCAAATTGAGTCGGGCGAACTGGCACAGGCTCGCGCCACTATCGATCAGATGCTTGCCAAAGACATCTCAACCTCAGATAAGGCCGATCTGTATCGACTTAAAATTAGATGTGCCAATAGTCTTGAAGACTTGCTGAAATTGTCTTTCGTGGTACCGGCGGCGGTGGTATCTGGTTGGTCGGCAGTAGAGCTGCCTGAAGACTTTGAGAAAATAGAAAAGACAGGCAAGTATTCCAGCCGAGAATCAATGCTTTTGCCAGAAAGTGCAGCCTTTATCAATACTGGTCTTACCTTGAAGAGTTTTGGCAAATTGGCTGCTTCACCGCAGGTAAAAGCAAGGCAGAAATTTGACTTTGCCCAGGCTTATTTTGTCAGAGCCTATCTCTTGAAAGACAAGCAAGAGATGGAAAAAGCTTTCAACTTGCTGAAAACGCTTTTGCCTAAAGAAAACGCTGCTATTGTTTCGCAGATGCAGGCGCAAGTGGACAAGCAAGCTGTGGGAAGCGATCAGTGGAACTTCCTGGCTGCCTATCTGATCTTGAGAAATCCCGGTGCCAAGCCAGTAGTTACTGCCGGGCTGCCCCGTCGGGAAGCTTTCTCTCGTATTGACGATTATTCAGATAACTGGTGGTCGGACGTCAGCCTTGATGAAAAGGATGACGACAAGCCTTTTGAAGTGCCCGTAAAGGCTTTGCTGGAACCTGCAGCTAAGCCGGAAATAGAGAAACTTAAGGCTTTGGGCTGTGCTCCAAACAAGCTTGGTTCGGTGGTCGTAGATTATGCATCTAAGTATTCGTCGGATAAATTGTTGCCTGAGGCTTTGCATCTAGCCGTCAAAGCTACCCGTTTTGGTGCTAAAGACGATAAAACCACAAAAGTCTCGCAGGCTGCGTTTAAGTTACTTCACAGCAGGTTCAAAGGAAATGTCTGGACACAAAAAACTCCCTACTATTATTAGGCTCTCGCTGCTTGCCAGCAGTTTATTGGCTCAGTCAATAATTGGTGCTAATACTCTAGTAGCTTCGGCGACGGAGCAAACAGCTGCTGTAGCACCGCCTTGCAAGACTTGGATCAAACCTCTCGGCAAGCCGCTCGCCGCTTTGGTTTGTGTCCACGGTCTTGGTCTAAACAGTAGTGCTTATGAAGATTTTGGCTTGCGTGCTTCGAGACAAGGCATAGCTGTTTATGCACTTGATGTGCGCGGCTTTGGTTCTTGGATCAAGTCGAAAGGAGCAGAGAATGTAAATTTCGACGACTGTCTCAATGATGTTAAATTGACCCTTGAAGCCGTGCGCAAGTCTAATCCTAATGTACCGGTATTTTTGCTCGGCGAGTCTATGGGCGGGGCTATCGCCTTGCGTGTGGCTTCTCTCTACCCAGAGCTTTTGGATGGCGTCATTTCGTCAGTGCCTGCTGGTGAACGCTTTCAGCAAGGTAAAACCGACTTGCAGGTGGCAGCCCATTTTTTGACTGGGCCAAGGCGTAAATTCAATATTGGCAAAACCATAGTTAATCAAGTCACCCAAAATGAAGACCTTAAGAACGAATGGACTTCCGATCCACTGGCGCGTCTAGATCTCTCTGCCAAAGAACTCTTGCAGTTTCAGGTCTTTATGAACGGCAACCATGACTGTGTCAAAAAGCTAGTTAAATTGCCGGTTCTGATGGTGCAAGGCAATAACGATAGATTGGTCAAACCCGATGAGTCTTTCGATTTGTTCAGACAAATAGCCAGTCCCGATAAAGTATTCTTGGCTGTACCCAGTGAGCATTTGATTTTCGAGCAGTCGCAAAGCCAAGATCCCTGGCAGCGTGAGCAGAATATGCGCCTGGTGGCAATCTGGATGTTGACCAAGGTCTTTGGTCATGACCTACACAATGCAGATATAATGGCGTCATTTATGCGCACACCGGCGCCCGCCCTGACTCAAGTCGCAAGCCAAACAAAAGCAGTAGAGTCGCTACCGAAAGAGGTAGCCGCAGAAGCTGCCAGCTTTGCCAAAGATAAACCAGCTGCGCTCTTGTTCTACACAAAGTGGTGCGAGGGTGCAGACCACGTGGCCAAGCTTATGGAAGAAGCACAGGGACAGTGGGGCAATCGGGTCAATCTAGTCACAATTGACAGTGATAGCAAGGAAGGCAAAGAGACCGCAAAGCGATTTGCCGTTGGTGCCATTCCGAGCATTTATTTCCTCAAAACAGGTGGAGACCTAAGTTCTGTAATGGTTGGTCAGGCCAAGTTTCCCAACTTTATCAAACAGCTAGCCCAGGCAATTATCGACTCAGACAAATAGCCCACCGCTCAGTTGTCGCTATCGGCGCGCTTCAGCTGTCGGTGCAGCTTACGGTATTCTTTTCTCACTTCATCAACCAGAGGACTGTCAGGTCCAAAGACTGCTTTGTATTTTTCTATAGACATCTGATAATAATTCTTCGCTTCATCAAAGCGCTCCATAGAGGCTGAGCATTTGGCTAGATTCCTGTACATACCGGCTTCGGCATCGCCCATATTGAGTTTCTTGGCAATTTCGAGGGCTCTTTTATATTCATCTTCGGCTTCTTGAAAGCGACCATTGGCGTAAAGAACCAGGCCCCTTGTGCGTCTGGCATTCTCTACATAACTATTCTCCGAGCCTGAAAGCCTTATCTTGATCTCTACAGCCTTGGTGGCATGGTCTACGGCATCTGAGCGCAGTTTTGAAGCCTTCTGCAAAAGCTCTTTGGCTTGTTCACTATCATTGCTTTTCTTGGCGGACAGCTCCAAACGACCGGCTTCGCCAATTTCTGCTCTAGAAAGATAGTCTAAAGTGTTGGTATATCTGAGGGTATCTTGCGGCTCTACATCAGCTACATATTTGAATAACTTGTAAGCTTCTGGGTCGTCGTCGCGTCTAATAAATAGCAGAACGGCAATTTCGTATTCGATATCAGCCAGTAAAGTTGGCTTAGCGCCTGCTTCCTGCGCCATAGTCAAAGCTCTGCGCAGACCGGCTTCAGCAGCTGAGGCATCGATTGAACGCAACTGCATGGCTTCGTTTACGGTTTGAGACCATGGATATTGCTCGGGCTTTTTGAAATTGAAATGAGGAAGTGCTAGAAAGGCGAGCACTGCTGTGGTAAGTAGAGCGGTCGCCAGCACGCCAAATAAAACTAGTCTGCGTCTCTTTTGCTGTTTTGGTTGGCTATAGAGCTTGGAAGCCGGGATAACAGCCCCCGCTTGCGCCAAAGATTCAAGCTCAGTAAGGAGGGCGGCGGCACTTTGATAGCGCTCCTCGGGGCTTTTCTCCATGGCATGAAAGACAATTCTTTCTAAGGCATCACTTATCTCAAGGTTCTTGTCTATTTCTTTGAATGGCTTGGGTGCCTGGCTGACTTGGGCAAGGAGCAAAGCAAAAGTACTATCACCTGCAAACGGTGGTTTGCCGGTCAATACTTCATACATCAGACAGCCTAATGAGTAAATGTCGGTGCGATGATCTATTGCCTGCCCCTGGCACTGCTCAGGGCTCATATAGAGAGGCGTGCCGAAGATTTCACCGGTTTGAGTAAGTTTTGGGGATGATTGATCTTCGGTTAAGACCTTGGCTATGCCAAAATCCACCACCTTGACCAACCAAGCCCCATTGCTTCGTTTTTGTAAAATAATATTCGAAGGCTTAAGATCGCGATGTACCACACCTTTTTCGTGGGCATGAATGAGTGCTTTACTGACTTGCTTGAAGATATCTATTGCTTGGTCTTCAGAAATAGCTTCTTTCTGGTCATATAGATCATCCAGCAGATCATCGAGAGTCTGACCCTCAACAAAGTCCATGACGATAAATGGATGTCCTGTATCGGTCAGTCCAAAATCGTGCACCATGGCGATATTTTCGTGCGAAAGCTGGCTGGTGGTGCGAGCTTCTTGCTGAAAGCGCAGAAATATTTTTGACTGTCGGCTGAATTCTTCCTTCAAGACTTTTATCGCCACTATCTTGTCGAGAAGCAAGTGTCTGGCTTTGAGAACTACGCCCATAGCTCCTTCGCCAAGCATACCTAGAATTTCAAAATTAGCACCAATAGGACCAATAGCAGCGATTACAGCGGCCGGGTCCTTTTTTGTTGCCTCACCCACGGTTTGGCTAAAGTCTTCTGTATGCAGAGAGCCGTTTTCAGTCGGCACCGAAACTAAGGTGACGTCGTTTAGGAGTTCCTGTTCTTCCAAGCTTGCTCTTCCTTAGGTATTTTTGGTAACCCTGTTTGTGTGCCTATCTTTAGGGTCTGTGTTTTGCTTCCCATTGTCTTAGCTTGGCTACGCCTTCTTCAAAACTCTGGGCATTGTTGTAGAAAGTATGGGTGCCGTCTGCTTTATCTGGATCTCTCACATAATAGATAAAATCGGTGGAAGCAGGGTTAAGTGCCGCTCTCAGGCTCTTCTCGCCGGGGCAGCCTACCGGACCAGGGGGCAAACCCTTGTATTTGCGGGTGTTATAGCGACTCTTAAGATCAAGATCGCTTTGATAGATGATGCCATTGCCCTTCCATTTACCGGCCAGTTTTGATGCATAGACGACAGTAGAATCCATGGCTAGAGGCATGTTGAGCTTTAATCTATTGAAGATAACTGAGGCGACAACCGGTCTTTCTTTATCTAATTTAGCTTCTGTCTCAATGACCGAAGCACAGGTCACCGCTTCGTGGACAGTCAAGTGTTTGGGATTGGGAGTCTCTACGACTACCTTCTTGAGGATCTGTCTAAACCGCTGGGTCATTTCTTTGATGATGCTGGCCGGCTTGGTATCACTCTGAATAAAGTATGTGTCTGGAAAGAGATAACCTTCTAGGTTACTTACGTGCGAATCTAAATCGCTGATCAGGCTGACTTGGTTCATCAATTTCAAAGCCTCATCTCGGCTCGCTAGATGAAACTCAGGAATTCTCACCATGGCATCAGCTATTTCATAGCGGGTCCAGCCTTCAATAACGGTCAATTTACGAGGCTCTATACCGCCGGCTTCCAGTACTGAAAGAGCCTCCAGACTGGTAAGCGGTGAAGGAAATTTGTAGTCACCGGCTTTGAGCACCGGTGTTTTTCCTGACAGCTTGATATAGAGTCTAAGAATTGACGCATTACCAATCACCCCTTGACTCTCAAGCTGCTTGAGAGTCTCTTCCAAGCTGGTTCCGCGCGCCACAGTAAAAATTTGATTGGCATGGCTGTGGCTGATCTTTGTCTTGAGAGCGCCATCAAAATAAAAATAGACGCCAACCAACGAAAGTATTGCTACCACCGCCAGTATCAGCAATATTTTTATGGCTCTCATCAATTAGAGATTCGGCGGAACACTCAAGATCCAACGAGGATTCTCGGCGGAGTAATCAGCTGCTTTTGTCAAATAGAGATTGAGCTTGACCAGACGTTCCTTAATCTTGTTGCGAACGGCGTCTTTACCGCTTTCTCTCTCAGACGCTTTGCCGGCAGCCTCGTTCTTCTTGGCTTTGCTCCGTCCTCTAGACTTTGCCACTTCTTCCATAACTTCATTGGCTGAAACATCAAAGTCGTTGCTAACAATGAGAGGCTTGTTTGACTCTCTATGCAGCCTGATGCAATTTCCTTCTATTGCATAAACAAGATTATTGAGATCAAGGACCGGCACTTCAATGAGAGTATTTTTGATCAGTTGAGTCTCTTTATTCAGCACTTTTTCAAAAAACTGCACCGACTCTGGGCAAAGACGCCGTTCTTTGTCCAGCGACTCTTTATAAAGCAATTTCAGTTTATCGGGACGATGCTCTTTTATTGCATTGTAGTAGCTGCCGAATGCTGATTGAATAGCTTTCTTGTCATGTTCGCTCAGTTCTTTGATGGCGACAGTTTCTTCTCCTTCAGGAATATTGAAGCTCAGTTTCTTGTGCCCAATCTCGCCTTTCGAATCATCAGCAGCTATTACGATTCTGGCTATCTCTTCCGATTTTGGTCCAGGGGTTCTTTTCTCTACAGTGACCAAAAGCTCCGAATCAGGATGGCTGACATATTCCAATTCGATTTCGTTTAGACCTTTGTTTATATAGCCAGTAATATTCAAAGGTAATTTCATAAAGACTATTGGACCGCCCAAAACGTTGACACCGTCAATAGTGGCAGCTTTGAAGGGGAGGGCCCGCCCCTTTACTTTCAAAACATAGGCTTTGTCGCCAACTGTCTGAATTTGCTTAACTGTCTGAGCTTTTTCACTTGTGCCGGGTTTTTCTGCTTTAGCATCGCTGCCTGTCTTAACCGGGGTCTTAACCGTTTCGGCAATTTTTTCTGTTGTTTTCTCCGACTTCATTTCTGTAATCTCGGCCATTGCCGAGTTGCTAGATTGAAAAAGGAAAAGACTAAAGACCGTTAGATTCAAGAGAGCCACATTCTTGGAAGGCGATCTCTTGGCTTGGTTTGGCAGTTGCATATATCCCGTTCCGCTTGCATCTTGTTGACTTGAACGCCTAATTTTAACGGAACAAGGCAAGTAAGCAAACGTCTGTCGCTTGTGATAAGCCACCTGGCGCATTAAAATCCAATTACAAATTGTGGAGTCCCGATGAGCGTCCCGAAGACAGACTTATTGAGCGAAGTAACGGTCAAGCTTGCCAGAACTAAAGAGTTGGGCAAAACCAGCAAGTTGGGCAAAACTAGCAAAGTAGACAATGCTGCCAAGCGGCTTGGAGCCATAGGCTTGTTCTTGTTATTTGGTCTCTTTTCGGTCGGCACATTCAGCCCCGCTCAGGCACAGAAGACCTTGACTGGTTCAGTTGAGACCTTGCAAAGTGGTGGCTCTCAGGTTTATTTGCCTGGCTCTATCGCCGGCTTTACAGATAACAGTCGGCTTGAGCTTGGCGCCAGCCGCAGTTCGGTGGTCAAACCAACCATTTTCAAAGGCTGGCTTGAAAAGAACAATCCAGATTTGCAGGCAATTCTCTCGGCCAATGATGAAAATGCCATAGTGGAAGTAGCCGGGCGCTGGGACCACGCCGACAAAACCCTCAAGTCATTAGGGCTTAGCTTTAGGCACATCAAAAGCAAACAGATTACAGAAGAGCTTTTGCAAAACACTAAAGTTTTGATTCTCAATTGCGCCGGCGAGCTAAAGCGCGAAAAGCTGCAGTTGGTGCGCGATTTTGTCGCAAGGGGTGGCTACCTGCTCAGTACCGACTGGGCTCTTGATAATGCCGTGGAACTAGCCTTTCCTGGTACCATCTCATTCAATAAAGGGCTAAACAAAAAGCCCATATATCAGGCTAATTTCGTCAGTCCCGATGCAGTTCTAGCTGCTGGAGCTGTTTCTAAAGCCTACTGGAAACTTGACCAAGAAGCTCACATGATAAGAGTGCTGGACCCTCGCAAAGTTAGAGTTTTAGTCAACTCGCCCGACCTTGCGCTTGAAGACCCCGACGGCAAAGGTATCTTGGCTTGCATCTTTCCTTTCGGCAGAGGTTATGTTTTACATATGACCGGACATTTCGATAACAATGCGGCCATAACCATCGGCGATTTTCTGCCTGACGCAGCTCCTTCCTTGGGCATTGCCCTGCGGCAGGCTCTAGCCACCAACTTCGTCATGGCGGCCTTGCGGGGGCAAAGTCTTGGCGTTGCCCACTGACTTACTATCACTAAAGGCATGTGAGTTTTTCTCAGGCATCGGCGCCTTCAGCGAAGCTCTGCAGTTGAGTTTTGCTGAGAAAGTTAGTGTGATTCAGGCTTTTGACCAGAGTGCTTGGGCCAATCAGGTCTATTTGCTCAATCATGGACTGGCACCGGATAAACGATCTCTAGCCACCATAAAGCCCGCTTCCATTGCTAAAGAGGCATCGCTGTGGTGGCTCTCTCCTCCTTGTACACCCTTTAGCCGACGAGGACAAAAGAAGGACCTCGAAGACGAGAGAGCCCAGCCTTTTCTGCATTTGCTCAGTCTGCTGCCAAGTTTGAGACCGACCTATGTGTTTATCGAGAATGTCATTGGGCTTGAGGGCAGCCGCATGGAAAACCATCTGCGCACTGTCTTTGCCGAAAATAACTATGCCCTTGGCTCGATTAAGATTTGCCCAAGCCAATTTGGCGTACCAATGCTCAGACCACGCCTCTTTTACTTAGCCATTGACGCGCTGTCCGATGCGCCAAGCAGTAGACGCTTGGAAGATGGGTCAATCTTTTTACCTATTGAAGACTTTGGAGTGTCAGAAGAGAAGCGCCGATTGTCCGCCTATCTTTTGCCGGAAGCAGAAGCCAAGTTGAGTCCCAGATTAAGCCAGGAAGAGTTTGAGCGTTATGAAAGCGTGCTTAACGTGATTAATGTACTCGATGTACTTGATGGCAAAGACCAGACAGCACGGGCTATTTGCTTTACCAGTGGCTATTTCAGATGCCGTAAGGCAGCAGGCAGTATGCTCCGCGATGAAATGGGCGTGCGATATTTCCATCCCCGCGAGATTCTCGCCTTGCTCGGTTTTTCGCCGCGCTTTGTCCTTCCCCAAGACCTCAGTGCTAAAGTTGTCTATAAACTTTTAGGAAACAGCGTCGATGTGCGGTCGATAGTTTATTTGTTGCAGAGTTTATTCGGAGCCGGTCATGCCTAAGTTCGCTAAAGGGCAGAAAGCATTCAGAGCCAGGGCCGGGGCAAAATATATCGCCTTCAACAAGCCCTTTGCCGTGCTCACCCAGTTTAGCCCAGAAAAACTAGCCGACGGGACCATTTCAGACAAGCAGACTCTGGCTGATTTTTATTTGCCCAAACAGGTTTATCCAGTGGGGCGTCTAGATTTTGATTCGGAAGGACTCTTAATTTTGAGCGATGACGGGCGTCTCACCACCTATTTATTTGAAGGACGGCATCCCCGCACTTATCTGGTGCAGGTCGAGAATGTGCCATCGCCGCAAACATTAAAAGGCTTGCAGAGCGGCGTCGTTATTGGCGGCTACAAAACCCAACCTTGCCTTGCTCGATTGCTCAATGGCGAGCCCGATTTGCCCGAGCGCAGCAAGCCGGTGCGCTTTAGAAAGAATATTCCCACCACCTGGATTGAACTTACCCTCTGGGAGGGTAAAAACAGACAGGTACGTAAGATGACAGCGGCAGTCGGGCATCCCACCTTGCGCCTCTTTAGGCAATCTATAGGTAACCTCTCTCTGGCACAATTAGACTTGGCGCCTGGTGAGTGGAAAGAACTGAATCTTGAAGAATTGAGTTTGCTGCTCAGTACAGGGTGCTCGAATGAAAGAACCTCACGAAGAGAATCTCAATAGCAAGAGTGCTTCAGGCAACAGTGCCGATAAGACTTCTCTATCTAAAGAGAAAGAGAAGAAAGAGAACCTGAAAGATCTCGGTCTGGAATCTGAACCAAGGAAAGTTGCCGGTGAAGCGCAAAAAACGGCTGTTGATCCTGTCAGTAAGCTCTTCAAACTAGATGAAGTTGGTAAGGGCTTTGCAGTTAGTACGGGTATGGAAACCCTTGGCCGTCTACGCAATGACCTGCTCAACGGTCTCGTTAAGCGCCAGGTAGCAAGTGAACTGGTCAGTAGCATTAGCCTGGACCTCTCGAAAAAATATATGCAGGGCAAGGTGCTAGCCGATCAATTAGAGAAAGGAGGACAGCCTACAAAGCCGCTCAGTCGAGATGAGCATGCAGCTCTTGCTGTTTATAGGAAGATCAAAGACGAACTGCCTGCCAAGTTTCCCTTTTATGATACTGCCGTGCTTAAGAAAGACCTTGATGCCGGTATAGCCCTAAAGCTAAACAAAGCTAGAGCCGAAAAGCCTGACGAGAAATCTAAAAGCGAATTGCCTAAAAACTCTTTGTCTAAGCCTGATAGTACCAAAGATAGTGGCGAAAGCAGAGTTAAATCAAATACTAAGTATGACGTAAATGCAAACTCCAGTAATAAATCTAGACCCGAACCCGAGACTAAGGCTGGCTCAAAGTCTAACTCTCTGCCCCATGCTCCAACTGAGCCCAAAGCTCAAACTGATAAGTCAAATCAAAAAGAACGTACACTGGCTGCGCTAGACGGTTACGCACCGGGTTACTTATCTGCCGAATCTCCCAAGAGCAAAGTGGAGAAAGCTAACCCCACGCCTCAATCAAAGAGCACAATCGATAGAGCGGAAGAGCCTCTCAGGCGAGAAAATCTCTTAGGACAGGCGGCTGACATCGAAGCCGGTAAGACTAAAGAGATAATTCAAAAGTCGCAGCTAAATGCGCTCACAAGCCACATTAGTAAAGACAACTTAGATGAAAGACCGCAGAATTTACATCAAGACAAAGAAAGACGGCAAGAGCCGGAGAACCACAGAAAACAAGACAGTGTCAAAGAACAAGACAGAGAAGACATAAAAACCAAGGCTTTAGATCATAATATTTTAGAGCCCAAAAGACCGGCAATCAAAGAGGAAAGTAACCTCAAGGAAGGGGCTTGGAATCGCTCTGAGACCAAAGATGCGCTAAAGCTTTCGCAGAAGGAAGTAAATATCTTTGTCGTCCTTGATATTTTATTACATAAAATAGCCCGCTCAAGCCTAGCCGGTTTGGTTTTTCATCGCTCTGCCGAAATTACTCTGGCCCGTCTTGGCGAGGTACTGTCTGTACAGATACTCAAAGACATTTCGCAAAAGAAACCTTTGCTAATTACTAATGCTCCGGACCGTTCGGTAAAGACACTCATACTCTTTCCGGTCAATCTACCTCTAGTGGATACTGCTGTAAAACCAGCAAGTGCCAAAGCTCTAGAGACTGGCAAGAAGGGCCTTGACAGTGTGCTTTCTTTGCCCTTTACCGAGCAATGGCAGCAAGAAAGATTGCTAAGCTACAATACCGCCTATAGAACCACTGCCAAAATATGCACTGTCATAGATAAAGTGTCTCATTTGGAAAATACCAAGACCCACAGTCAGTTTGAGTGGCTTCGGTCTGATAGAGATGCTAAAGTCGCGGTAAGCAATTCAGGAAGTAAATCTGGAAGTAATTCAATAAATGTTTCAGGCAATGCTTCAGGCAATGTTTCAGACAATGCTTCAGGAAAATCAGATAAAAGCTTAGATTTTGTGTTGGACCAAAGTTCAGAAAAGCAGCCCAATCTAGGTATAGAAGCTGCTTATACTGGGCGGCAAAGTAATGATATTGAAGTAGAGCATCCTGCCAAAATCGACTGGACAGAGCCTGCACCTGATGGCGGCGATGAGTTATCTGCGCCAGGCAGTGAGATGGTCTTCGCCGCAATAATTGCTCTGGCCGCTGTGGCCAGAACAAGACAGGAGAATTTAGCGAGCTTTGGTGAGGAGCGTACGATTGGTGTTGGCGGTCAAGTCTTGCACCGTCCAAAGATCTTGATTGCTAAAGACGATACTCTTGCCTCGATTGCAGACCGGTTGTTTCATGACCGCTCTCTCGCCCATCTGATTGCCGACCTCAATACCAAGGTCTCTGATCAGTTCATACTGAGTGGCAATCGAATCATCAGATTAAAAGTAAGACAAGAGATTCAACTGCCTGTCTATACCGACATAGTCACTTTCAAGAAAGAGCGAGCAAACACTGCTCTTTACAGTGCAACTTTGGTCACAATAGTGGAAGACACAGAAATTTCTAAAGAAGCTTTGAGAGAAGCCTTTAGCCCATTTGTCAAAAGTCTTTGAAAAATTATAGTCAACTACCCGGCTCAAGTGCCCGGTTCAAAGCCAAATTCGGAATAGAGCCAAGCATCGAGCTTTGTTTTCTCTTCGTTGATGCTGTCAAAATCGATCAAGCCTCTTCTAATTGCTTCAAATACAAGTCTAGTGCGCGGGTTGAAGATCTCGATGCCGGCGGTCTCTCTGATAAAACTATCTTCGCCCTTAAGTAACTTGTTCAAGAGATTTGAGAGTCTGTTCTGTGCCCCTCTGTATGAAATATGCTCTTTCTTGGCTATTGCCTTATCGGTCAATCCAGCAAAAATATCCATCAAAGTTTCATACTCGGCATCGGTTATGGCAGTGTCCTTAAGCCTTGTACGCACGGCTTGAATTTGGGCGCCGATATAAGGAAGGTCGTTGAAATAAATACTTTCTATTGCTTCTTTGAGCTTTTCATCATCTTCACTCTTTAGTAGGTAACCATGAATCGCTTCATCGGGTACGATTTTGCCGAGCTCGCGAATATAGGCTTCGTGTTTGTATTGCGACCAAAATAAGATCTTCAGCGTCGGCTTGTCCTTCCAGATGGCGCGGGCGGCCTTAATGCCATTGGTGCCTGGCATAGAAATATCCATCAAAATTAGGCTTGGATTGAAAGATTTACTTTTGGCAATAGCTTGCTCGCCGTCTACCGCCTCATCGAAAAGTGCCTCAAGCTTCTGTTCAAGAAAAATCGACTGACTAACTTTGCGGGCATGTTCGCGCAGCGAGGGAAGGTCTTCGCAAATGAGAACTTTATGCTGCATACCGAAAACTGCCTCAAGACGACTTATCTAGAACACGCAATTCAAATTTCACACCTTTATCTTTCCCAGCAGAATCGATCTTTATTCTTCCGTCAATTAGTGCTGCTCTTTGCTCGATATAGCGAAAACCTCTGGAGTGAAAGGCACTGGAGTTAATTCCCTTAAATGGCGTTCCCTCAATCTCTTCAAAGCCGCAGCCATCATCTTGCAAAAGAAAAACTATCTCGTCGCCTTCCCTGCTAACCGTCAATTGCACTTGTTTAGCCTTGGCATGTTTGACCACATTGTTTAAGCCCTCTTGAATGATGCGATAGATAAGGAGCTTCTCTATGTTGTCAAATTGAAGTTGATCATCCTCAAAACTTGTATTGAGACGCACCATATGACCAGCCTTTGCTGCCGAGCTCTGCAAGAGATCTTTCAAGGCGGCAATTAGTCCTAATTCTTCTAGAACCGAGGGAAATAGGCTATCCATTACCTGTCTGATCTGACTTGAGGCGCCCTCTATCTGCTTGTTAATTTCATTGATGGCCGCTTGATCCAGCATACAGTTCTCAAGCTTCTTGATTGAGATCTTCAAAATCTTTAGGTCGTTCAAGACCTGGTCATGCAGGTCACTCGCCATGAGTCTTCTATCTCTTTCGTCTTGTTTGACTAGCTCCAGTTTGGCGGTATTGAGGTCTAGGGCTTGTAATTGCAGCTTTAGGTCTTTGTTCCGCATTTGCTCCTGGTCTTGCTCATATTTGTGCAGGCAGAGACCTAGTAAAAAAGCAAGCAAGATAATGGACGAGAGTGAGAGTGGAAAGATAGGCAGCTTGATTTCTGTTAGCAAGTAGCAGGCTAAGGCAAAAATGGCAGTCACTTGCAGCAGTGCCGGAAAACGAAATCGGGCTGATACCGACTTAATTGTAAAGGTTGTAGCTGCTCCAGCGATTGATACCAATAGTAGTGCCGGCAGTCTATTTAGTTCAATTTGACTGGTGAATAGTTCGTCAAGGCTTCTAAGACCCAATACCAGAACGAGCGCAATGAAAAACATACCAAAGAAGAGGGCACATTGACTTGATTTGAAATTTGCCTTCATCTATTTGTTCGCTATTTCTTAGTCTTTATTTTCTGTATAAAGCCCTTTGCCAACCAATATTCAACCGAATTTACCGTGCCATGCTTCTGCACGAATTCCATGCGCCTCAGGCAATCATCTTTGTCGCCGCCGTAAAAGCTAGCCAGACCTAAAAAACATTGCGCTTGGGCGAGATTGTAAGTACTATCTTGCGCTTCTTCCAAGACATCCTCTTCAGTGGCTTTTCCTTGCCAGTGTTTGATCAGTGAATAAGGCCACTTTAGTCTATCTAGTTTGCTTCTCGATTCTTGCAATAGCTTGGCTTGCGCGACCTTATCTTTGGCGGACATCTCTGCCAAGAGAGAAAGCACCGCCGCGTGACCGGCAAAGTCTGAACGCCAGCCGCCCTTGCTCAGCCATTCAATAGTGGCTTGGGCTCCAGCTTTGGGTGTATTGGTGAGCAGATAGGCGCCAGCCCGATTTACTGCCGCATACTTGTTACCGGGATTGAGAATCAAGGCTTGATTAAAGTCCTTAATGGCTTCCAGAGGTCTAAGAGTGCGCAGATACACAGCACCGCGATTATTGAAAGAAAGGTCGTTTCTGGCATCGAGAGCAATTGCCCTATCGAGATCTTTGAGAGCTAAGTCATACTGCTTCAGGTCACTATAGGCGGTGCCTCTTCCCCTGTAGGCTTTGGCGCATTCTTTGCTGCGACCGCCGTCAATTTTAATCGCTTCGTCAAATTCAGTTATAGCTTGCTTGAAGTCTTCTCTTTGCAAATAGTCTTCGCCGATTTCATAGTGCCTTTTAAACTGAGGGTCTAGGGCCAGAGCTTGGTTTTCTGGGCTGGTGGAAAACAGACCAGCCAGGCAGAGAAGAAGGCTAAGGTTCATGGCCGTAAAATAGCGAGGGCGTGCAAAAATCATAATTTTCTCCTGCCAGATATTCTAGCTTCGTTGGCTAAAATATGGCTGACATGACCTTAAGGTTCGCCATAGCAAATAGTTTGTAAACAGACTCTTTACATCTTTGATCTATAGTGATCAAGAAGGTTCAACTGCGCCGATTTGGGTATGTCTAGAAAAGGTTGTGAGGTTTTGTCAGTGTCAAATAACTGGGGGTCGCAAGAATCCGACTGGCAGCTTAAGAAGTTGCAGCAGGATTGTTTGCGCACCAGCGATCGCATTCTTGGCGTTTGCTTTGACTCTTTGCAGAGAGAAGTAAAACAGGTTCACCAAGAGTACGAAAAAAGATTTGGCCCTCAATCGGCTCAGTTTACCGAGTATATCACCATGCTCATGCAGAAAATGCAGGCAAGCGGCTTGACCACGCTCACTTGCATGGAATGGTTGAGCCAGGCTTCTAGTGGCTACCTGCCGCAGGCTAGCGCTCCTGCTGATTTCGACACTCAATCACAGACCCTCAAACATATTCCCGAAGAGTATAGGCAAGGCTTTCTTCACGAGACTCCCCCCAGCGAACCTCCTGGTTTTCAGTCCAGCTATCCAAATGACGATGAATTTGGCAGCAGCGAAGTGGATGCCCTTAATGCCAACCAGAATAATCCTTTGCAGAGTAATCCTTTGCAGAGTAATCCTTTGCAGAATCCGGCGGTCGTACAACCTAATTTGCAACCTTTAGCTTCAGCCGAGCCCGCCGCGCAGTCTCCAATTCAGAACAGTTTGCAGCCTTTGTCTGATAATAATTCGGTTTGGGGCGGTGCCCCAGATTCGAACGAACTGCCCTTTAATCCTTGGGGCGAGCCTCAAGAAGTGACTCCTATGCCGGCCTCTCGTCCAGCCCTCAATTCCTTGATGCCGACCACTTGGGAAAACGGGGTACAGGTTAATCCTTCTTTCAAAATAGCACCACCAGCTGCGCCGGTTGCTGCCGCCGAAGCTGTTTCGAACCAGGCTGTTTCGAACCAGTCTATATCGCAGAATAACCAGCTAGCTAAATTTGAAAGCGCTGAGTCAGGGTTTGATCCCGGTAGCACCTTGCAGTTTCAACGCAGTCCTATTAGCGAGCAAGGCTTGCATAATAGCTGGGGGCAAGATTCATCAGGCGGATGGTCTACCAATCAAGCAACGCCCAGCGCAGCCGAACTTCCTCAACCCGCACCGGCTCCTGCTCCTGCTCTTCCTCAGGCTCCTAATCAGGTTCCAAGTCAAGTTCCTAATCAGGTTCCTAATCAGGCTCCAGCTCCTAATTTCCCAGTTGAACCGCCTTACCAACCACAACCGCCCTATCCTCAATCACAATATGGTTGGGGGCAACCTCAGCCCCACGAGAGTCCTTCGGCTGAGCCGCAGTTTAGAGTAAGCAATTCAAGTACGAGTGAATGGGCGAAACAGCAGCAGATTTCGCAGCAGTTTCAGATTCCGCCTTCGGCACCCTTTGGTGGTCCAGACCTGCCTCCCCAGCCTCAGATAAGCCAGAATTGGTCGCCTCAAGGCAATTCAACTTCTGCTCCAGCTTGGGGGCAACCACACCAAATGCAAAATCAGCATAGCAATATGCAGAACCAGCAAAGCAATATGCAGAATTTGCAAACTCAGCCAAATGGCTATAGTCAAGCTAATGCTCAAATGCAGCAACAGTTTAGCGAACAGACTGATCGACGCGAAAATCAGCAAGAACAAGACTATGAGTACAATCCTGCCACCGCATGGGATTAGGCAATATCGACTGAGCTATAAGTAGTTCAGAATTTCCACCAAAAAGCGTTCGGGTGGAAGGTATTTTTCAAGGCGCCAACGCTGCACATAAGTTCCTTTTGTACTTACTTCCAGCACTGCCACTGTGGGCATAGAGCCATTGGTATTTTTCTTGGCAAATTTGATCTCTTCTTGACTGCGCTCGGCATTGACCTTGACAAAGATGGCTCGATTTTTGAGTTGTCTACCTATAGTGGGATGCTCGAAAACATCATGGTCTAGTTTGCGGCACCAGCGGCAATTATCTATGTAGAAATCGATTATGAGCGGTTTTCCGCTTTTGGCAGCTAGTTTGAGGGCTGAGGGTAGGTCCTTTTGCCAAGTGATTAAGCCAGGCTTGGCAGGTTCAGCGGCTTCAGCGGCGCAGCAAAAGGAAGCCTGTGCCAAAATGACGAAAAGAATCGGCAAGAGCGCCATACCGGCTAACTTTCCAAGATACTTGCTCATTCTTCTTCTTCTTTGTGTTCTAGCTTGTGATCAGATTTGTGATCAGATTTGTGTTCTGGCTTATGCTCAAGATGATGGTCGCTATCGCAGCCAGCATCTTCGGTCCAGTGCTTGAGATTGGCAAGACGTCGCCTGACATCTTTCAAGGCCGAGTTGCCAGCTATCTCTCTGGCAAAGGGCACGTTTAGCTTTGCTTCGGTGTAACTGCTCAGCTTTACAAGAGTCTTCTGTCCACCGTCTAGAGGCGAGAGGTCCCAAACACCTTCGAAAAACCGCAGTTTATCGGAAGACATGAGGCTGTATTCCACCTTCTTTCCAGGGGTCTCAACTTCTCTGTAAGTGCAGTGCGCCTTGCCGATTATCGGTAGATCGTCAAACTGCTCTTCGATTACAGCGACTCCATTAACATGCGACACAACTTTACGGCGTCCTGGTTCTTGACAGCGCGACAGCTTGATATGTTCGAATACCTCTTCAGGAGGTGCTTTAATAACTACTGAGGCTTCAACCGGCTTGTGATCTTTCGCCAATGCAGGTGCCGGTTGCGCCAGCCAATAGTTCATGCCGGTGCTCACTAATAGAGCAGTAAGAATATGCCTCTGATTCATAAGTTATGATTCTAACCTAACAATAAGGGCGAGGAAAAGCTCCCCCACCCTTGATATTTTTCCCAAGTGTAGGATGATCGATGGTGTTTTCTAGAATCAGCCTTGAATCTTGAACCTCTAGATAATATATTTTGCTAGTTCCCCGGGTGGTTTTGGAGAAGAGCTTGAAGATTAGTCGAAAGTATATCGAATTGAGTAAGCCGGACCTCTCTAAACTTGTCGTCTCCAAACTAGTATTGGCTTGGTTTGTGGGCTTGCCGGCTCTGGCAGATCCCGGCATGATCAAGCGCATCGTTCCCGCCAAAGTAAATCCGCCGGATCCCTTTTGGGTCGGTTTTTTCAATATTCTCAACTATGCTTCCGGCATAGCGGTTGTTACTTTCATCGTGCTCGGAATCATTTGGTTCATCAAAAACAGGAACATTCTTGACGATGCCGATGAAGAGATAGAAGGCGAAGGCGCAACATCCTCTGAGCCGGAAGTGCGGGCAGATTCGAGCGGCTCTGAGAAAAGTGAGCCGGCTGCAAACTAATTGAGCCTGGGGTAGATCAGATTTCGTATCTAACCGAAATAGCGATCATTTCTCCGAAGTCACTGGGCATGGTTGTGACTCTAATTTCGACATCTTGTCCGGCAAGATTGATCGGCATCTTTTTGTCTTGTGGTTTATTTGTCTCAGTTGGATCCAGTCCGACTATTTTCTTATAAGAACTGGCCAGAGGCTGATTGATCTGCAGTGGCAATTTGCAATCAGCCTGCACCTGTCCAGATTTGATATAGCGCAAATTCATCGAAACTTTGTCAGGTTCTAGATGAATATCCGTCCATCTCTGTTGAATTGCCTTTGTCACTATCTCTTTGGCTAAGGATAACAGCTGTTCGCCGGGCTTGAGAGGCGGCGCTTTGCTCTCAGCCTTGGCAGTAGCTACAGCTGGCTGCGGTTCGCTAACAGTTTGCTGTGCATCTGATTTGGGGCTTGCAGACTCTCCGCCGCTCGCGTCTGCCACAGCACTTTTGATAGGCTCGGGTGATGGCTCGTCGGCAATAGCTGCTTCCAGAGGAGCAACTTCAGGTTCTGATATAGATACTGGCTCGGGTTCTGTTTGCCACTCTGGCTCTGATATAGATATTGGCTCGGGTTCTGACTCTGGTTCCAAGAGATCGTTGTCTTCGCTTTCGAGAGGTGCCACCTCTGGTAGTGGCGCTACCAGTTCTTCCATAAAAGTGGTGTCTTCATTCAGGTCTGCAAACTCAGATTCGACCACTTCTTCCAGCAAAATTCTCTGCGGGTCTATCGCCAGAGCCGGAGCCACTTCTGATAGCTCACTAGCAACATTCTCAAGCATCGAATCAATAACGACTTGCTGTTCAAGGCGACTTTCGATATCGCCGGCAGTGATGAGAAATTCTAAGTTTTGCGGGGTCGTTTCTTGGGGCTCTTTGTGTCCATTACCATTGCTCGGTTCACTTGCCTCCTTTATTTCAGAACTTACAGGCTGGTCAAGGCTCTTTGTCTCAATAACTTTTGCATCGAGAGTATTCTCGTCTTGTTCTTTTAGCTCAGGTTCTTTTAGCTCAGGCTCTTTCGGCTCCGGGTCTGCAGCAATCGGGCTTTGGTCCTCTTGCTGCTTGCCTTCTGTTTTGCTCGGCTCCTTCGGAACATTCACCTTACTGAGACTATCTAGATCATCTAATTCGTCGTCATCTTGAAAGAGCGCCGACAACTGTTTACGAGCCGGCATCTTGCTAGTCTTTGTCGCAGGCTTTTTGACCGGTTCACTAACAGAGCTTGGCGCCGCGGTTTCAGAGGCTTTAGCTTCAGAGAGCTTGGCTTTCAGTGAATTGCAGAAAAATTCAAAATCATCAGCTGTGCAGACAAGCTTTTTCAACTGTCCACTTTTGAGCTGAATTTTCAGTGTGTCTATGGCAATCAGATCATCTGGATCGACCATGGCAATGGTATATTGCGTGCCGTTTTGAGCTATCGGTAGAACCTTGTGCTTCAGTCTTATTTCTTCCGGCAACAATTCGACTATTTCGGGTGAAGGCGGCTGTTTTGATAGATTGATATAGTTGACGCCGAACTGCAGTTCCAGAGCGTCTTTGAGCTGGTTGTTCGAAATCAGAGAGAGCTTCTCTAGAACGACAGTAAGCCTTTCTCCTGAACGTTTTTGTTCGGCATGGGCCGCCTGAAGTTCTTCAGGTGAAATGAGACCTATTTCTAATAACAAATCTCCAATTTCGTTGCCGCTAACCAAGCTGCTAACTCCCAATCAGGCCTTATCTCTTCTCTATCTTCGCCCATAAATTTTGTGCCACTGGGCTACTCACCCTAAACAGGGTAATTAGTTCGCTCTAGTTCACTGCTATTCTTCGCCTTTACCAGGCAGGAACTTGAGAACAGGCGCCTTGCTTAATTGGTCGATGACAATTTCTTCTACAGTGTAATGACAAGTGCTGCCGGCATTGTCGACAAGCACCCTGGTACTGCCTTCTTCGCTGGAAAGAGCCTGCAAAGCCTGGCTCTTGTTTGTGCTTGCGGCGTCAAGGCGATTCTTTAGCAAAATTGCGTAGACCTTGCCGGCTGGACTGCCGTTCTGGCTGATCCAATTGAGGGCATCCAAAGTTTCTGCCGCTTCTTTCGGCTCTTTTGCCGAGCCTTTCCTTAGTATTTCTCGAATTGCCATAGCAAGCTCACCTTTGGAGCCGCTGCGATATTCTTGCAATTTAGTGGTTTTGGCAATAACCGTCAAATAGGGAGGCAATTCTATTGCTGGTTCTTGGGAACCTGACTGGCTTACTGGCTGCTTTGCTTCAGGCAAACTCGGCTCAGCCAAAACTTGAGCCCAAGCCGGGCAAGAGACTGATAAAGAAAAGAAAGCAGCCGCAGTAAGCCAAGTTTTTAAGTCGATTAAGGCGAACTTGGCGGCTGCTTCTTTCATAGTCTTACTTCAAGCCAATCAGGTCTACTTCGAAGACCAAGGTGGCGTTGGGGGGAATGACGCCGCCGGCGCCGCGAGCACCATAGCCAAGTTCGGCAGGTATGATGAGCTTGCGCTTGCCGCCGACCTTCATGGTCATAACGCCTTCGTCCCAGCCTCTTATTACCGAGCCGGTACCAATCAAGAACTCGAAGGGCTCGGCGCGATCGACAGAGCTATCGAACTTCTGACCATTGGTGAGCCAGCCGGTATAGTGGACAACAACGGTTTGACCTTGTTTGGGGCTTTCACCTGTGCCAACTTTAAGGTCTACATATTTGAGCCCGCTCGGGGTTGTGACTTCGGCTGCTTGTGTCGGTTGTTGCATTGAATTATCGCCTGTTTGTGATGGATTTACAGTTTGAATTTTGGGATATGGATCAGCACCGCCGCCAGTGGCGTCACCTTGTTTGTCGCCGTCCGACTTTGCCTGGGTTGAGCAGGCGCTCAAGCTAGTTACAGTCAGTGCTAGAACCAGTAACTTTTGCCAAAGGGCAATTGATTTCATCGCTTTATTTCCTTGTGACGATAACGATCCAAGTGGCATTTATAGCAGAGATAGGAAGACAAGTTATTAATCGGGTCGTAGTTTCACCATTTACCAGCATCGGGGCTTCTGGCAAACTACCTCTTGAATATTCAAAAGGCAGTTGGTATTTGCTTTGAGCGACAAATTGGCATCGATTGACGAGTCTAAGCCGGCTATACAGCAAGCCGGCAGTCTGGCGCTTTTTGAGGCTAGTGCCAAAAATGACAGAGATTTCTTTGTTCCTAAAGTCGATGCTGATGCAGAAAGAAACAAGCTAAGCGGCACCGATAAGCTCAAACTATTGGTTGAAGGCACGGCTCAGGGCATTTTCACCCACGGTGCCAGTGAAGTAACCGAGCACCCATTAAGGCTTTCGGCTGAATTAGCTGGAGGCTATGCCCTGGGTTTGGCAATGAAAGGACCAGCCTGGGTCAAGTTACCGGCTCTGACAATTGCCACGGCAGGGGGCGCAGTTTTTGCCCATCAGGCAGTAGGGACTATCTCTGAGACCAATAAGATTCTCAACCGAGCCGATTCGAGTAATCTTGAGCAGACGCAGCAAGAAATAGCAAAGACCATGGGACCGCTTGCCTTTAACGCAGCCCTCATGGGGCTTACCGCCAAGATGGGCACCAAGACCGAATTACCGAAAGAGCCGCCCAAACTGCCGATATTTAACGGCGAACTAGCCTTGCCTTCTACATCTTTTGGCTCGTCTATGAGACCAGCCTATGCCGGAGTCGGCGAGATGGTCAAGCCGCCAGGAAACTTATTGCCCGGTAGGAATGCTGAAAGTGAAGGGCTGCTCTCTAACATCATGAAAATGGTTGGAGGCAATAGAAGCGAAAGAATCACCAGCGGGCGAGGCATTTACGGCGAGATAACCCACCGGTTAGATAATATGCAGCCTGGTGAGAGGGTTCCGATAGTGCATGCCGATGGCACCACCACCACTTTCGACCAGTCAGGCAAGATTCTAGTCGGTTTCGGCAGTGGCGAAGCCAGACTGCTAGACCTGGGCAAGCCGATTCAACAGGTGCATGCCTCAGACTATTCTGAAGGGATAAGACATTTCAGAATCAATGGCGCCCAGACCCCCAACCTTGAGGTTAATCCCCTTGCCCATACTGTTAGGGCTGAACTAGCCGGTGGTCATCACCTGCATATGGTGGACAATACGGTCAATGGTTACACCTTCTTCCCTCACCGAGACGGCACCAAAACCTGGATTGAATATGGCGGCAGGGTGGTGATGGAACTGCCAGGCGGAGTGGCCGAACATAATTTCGTCAAAGAACTTGCCCATGTCAGGCTTGTTGAAAGAGCCGACGGCAGCAAACAGTTCCGTTTCTTGTCTAAAGATGGAGACCTTCTCCCTCATGTTATTGAGCTTGCCTCTAAGTCGGAACTCGATGCCAAAGAGACCTCTAGGTATCTGCGCAGCTTGGCCAGACAAGCCCAGCAACAGGAAAGGCAGCAACCTACTTTATCGCTTGAGAGAATGCAGCCGGGAGGCATACCACAGGCTTCCACCGGTGCAGTGAGCGACCCAGTTAAGCGAATGTTGCCGCGTTATCCAGGCTCTTTCGACCGCGTTTTCGACAGACATATCGCCGGCGTAGATACCCGGGTGATGCGCAGCGATAGTCTAGATAGTCCCGCCCAGATGGGTCTAGCCCAGCAAGGTCATAGCTGGTTGGTGACCAATTATCTCAATCACTTAGGTGGCAAGCGCTAAAGCCGAAAACTCAGCCGACTGCATCCTTGAGAGCACTTCTTGCCGCCAAAAACTTAGTTGTCACCGAAAGAACTTTGGCTTCATGCTTCAACCGGTTGTAGGTATCTTGCAATTCAAGCAGAGCTTGCTGGTCTTCCGGCACGCTATACATCGTACCTGCCACCCAGAATGATAAGCGCATGGGGTCTGTGGGCAAGTCTTCAGGCAATTCGACGATGCGATTATTGATCTTGCTTGAAAGTCGCAAAATGTCCTTGATATAGGTCATGATTTCGGCTTGCACTTCCTGGCAGTCTGTATGACTGGGTTCATCTTCCAGCCACTCAACTTCGCCCTGCAGATAAGGCAGGTCTTCGATGGTGCGAGTCACTCTAAAGCGACGGTCACCTTCAGTCAGTATGTTCAGACGTCCATCGGGCAGCTTTTCTACATCGATGAGTTTTGCCGTGCAGCCTATAGCCCGCGCATGCGAAGATACCGGCTCATACAAAAGCACTCCAAATATTCTGTCCCCTTCCAAGATGGTGTTGACCATCTGTCTGTAACGGGGCTCGAATATGTGCAAGGGCAAAGGGCTGCCTGGAAAGAGCACCACATCAGGTAGAGGAAACAATGGAATGATAGTACTCTTTTCGCTCAAACCCTTCACCTGTCAAACTGGACGCACGGGCGTGTAATTACAGCAATCGGCAGGACATTTATAGACCAACGCGGGGTCTTTATTAACCAATTCTATCTGGTCTATAACAAGTTTACCCATCAGCCTTTTGAAAAGCTCGCTATTGCCGCTCGATAGGCTGCGAATAAAGTTCATACCTAGTTCTTTGGCTTTGGCGCTGGCTTCGGTGTCCAAATCATAGATGATTTCCATATGGTCGCTGACAAAACCAATCGGATGCACCAAGACCGACTTGCAGCCATTTTCAGCCAGGCTGGTCAAATGATCGCAGATATCTGGTTCCAGCCAAGGTTGGCTGGGCGGGCCACTACGGCTTTGATAAACCAGCGACCAGCCTGCAGTCTGAAAACCTTTTTTCTCTAGACCCTCTATGGTCATTTGACAGGTCGCTTCCAGCTGTTCTTTATAGGCGCAGCCGCTAGCCATAGACATCGGTATGCTGTGGGCGGTGAAGGCAATCTGAACTGTTTTGGGAGCGTCCGGCTGCGATTTCAGTGCCTTTTCAATACAATCCACATTGGCTTCAATAAACAGTGGATGGTTGAAGAACACCGGCAACTTATCAATTTCTATAGAAGTTTGACTCTCTTTGGACGCCTTTTCTATATCTTCTAGATATTGTCTGCAGCCGGAATAAGAGGCATAGGCCGAGGTGACAAAGCAAAGAGCCTTCTTCACACCGGCCTGCGCCATCTCTTTTAGGGTATCGGCAAGCATCGGATGCCAATTGCGATTGCCGAAGTAGACTGGCAAATCGATGCCATGCTCTTTCAATTCGCTTTCGAGAGCGGCAATCAGTCTCCTGTTCTGCGCATTTATCGGCGAGACACCGCCAAAGAGCTCATAGTGGTGAGCTACTTCTTTCATACGCGCTTCGGGTACATTCTTGCCTCTCAAAACATTGGCAAGAAAAGGCATGACGTCATCCATGCCTTCGGGTCCGCCAAAGGAGAGAAATAGCAAAGCATCATATTTTCCGGTCACTTTTACCTCAGCTGTTTTTCTTTCAATAACTCAAGCACTTCCGACTGATTGGGAAATCTGCCTGATTTTGACTTCGAGAAAATCAGATCACCGCCGACTTCGACTTCAAACACACCGCCGTATGATTGATGAAGAGTGGCTTCCAGACCTAATTCTTTCTTGAGTTCAGCCGCCAAACTGACGGCTCGCGATTTGTAGCCTCAGGAACCGCAATAGGTGATGTTTACTGTTTTCATCTCCAATGAATACCTCATATGAATTTTTGTCTTAGAGCCGTTTTTCAGCCCACTGTTTAGGTTATATCTGCCTACGCAGAGGCAGACACTTAATTTTATTAGATATTCGAGACTGCTTGCACGTTCATTACTATTGCTTGATAATTCGACAGATTCTTACGGCTGGCTTAAATAAATGGAACTATGTCAAGTGGCGCTCTTTCGCTCCCGTGCTAATTCAAACTCTAAGAGCGTGAATGCAATTGCTTTAGCCTCTTTCGCATTGGCATTGTCTTTGGTTAGCGGCGGCATTAGCTGCGGTGCTGCTTTTGCCGAGCCCGCCAAATCCACTGTAACTGCGGAAAAGCCCCAAGAGCAGGGAATCTCTTTTGAGATTAGGGCTCTGAGCGGCAAGCTTGATGCTCTGCCTCTCTTTAACAGCAACATGCCCGAGGTGGTACCCGGGCAAGATGGCTCTCCAAAGGTACTTCTTTCTACTCTTGAAGCCGGGGGCGCCGAGTTTCCCGATGCTCATCTTTCTTATCGGTTTAAGGGCAAATTTGGTGTGTTCATACACCATATAAACAAGCAAGACCAGTCGCCGCCCAAACTGCTGCGATTGTCACTTTATGCTAAAAACGAGAGTGCTAAACAGGCTCACATCAAATTGCTCAAACGCAGTACTTATCTCAGTCAACCTGATGCACCATTTGTCAAAGATATCCCCGATCTAGAAATACTCGGTGAAAGTGGCGACTGCCAGATCAAGGCTCGTTATGCCGGTCCCGGTGATCGCTTAAGTTATGACTTTGTCACAGGTATTGCCCAGAAAGACTACCCAAAAGAAAATACTAAAGTTGTAGAATGCAAGCCCCAGGGCTGTACTTTGCTAGAGAATCTCGATGTACCGACCCGAGCGCTTACCCCCGCTCTAAACGGCAGGTCTTATATCGGTTGGTTTGAAACAGATAGACCAGTGCGATTGTTTTTAGTCAGCAGTTTTGTCGACAATGCCGAGGACTTGGGTCCTGACCAACCTCTCAAGCTGGCTATGAGCATCGATCGTCCCTTGCCCCGTGAAAGCGCCAAGCATTTTCCCAGTAATCCTGATGCTAAAGGCGGAATAATTTACGGACGAGTGGCGGGCATTTCCAAAGGTTTGACTTTCAATAGTCACAATCATATCGATATCAATAACAAAGCTCTCAGTCTCGCCTTTCCAGTCTCCACTCTCAAGGGTGGCACCTTTGGATTGGGGGGAAGTATTCAAGCCGCTCCAATGTATCGCCGCTATTTTGATACCGCATATAGGGCGCAAGGCAATTATGCCGTCTATCACAAACTAAGTTTCAGAATCGAGAACACTACTAACTCTGCCCGTCTTGTAAAAGTTTCTTTTGCTTGTCCACTAAAGAAAGACGGCAAGAATGGCAAGAAAGAAAAACAGCTGTATTTCTTGCCTGGCGATATGAAGACTGCACCGGTCTTTTATAGAGGTTCTATAAAGCTAAGCGAAGACAAGAAAGAAACTTACTTCCATATAGTTTTGCACCGCGGACAGAAAGCCGAATCTCTAAAAGAGCTTCTGATAGAGCCTTATGACTACAAAGATGTCAGCATTGAGTTTCTCTACCCTCCTGATGCTACGCCGCCTCAAGCGATTTTGTTTGAGAGTGCTGTTTAAGAGCCTCGGCAAGCTTCTATTTCTCTGACTTTTGCTCGGGATCTGCCTTAACTGTTTCGTCTTTATCGCTCTTTTTGTCTAGCTTGTTTTCTTGAGCCTGCTTTTCAGTCACTTCCGATTCGGCTGACTTTGGTGCAAATCTTTCATTCAAGGCACTCAGTTCAGCCGTTTTGCCCTTCTTACTAAGATAGCCGCCATAGCTTTCTATAATCTGCTTGGCCAAAGAACCGTCAGTCTTACCAGGGTCGCTTTCGGGCAGGGCAGCAAAGGTTTTCAGACATTTCTCAAAAAGCGGCTCGGTGTCGGCTTTATCTAAGAGCGAAGAGACTCTAGCCAGGTCTAACCTGGCTTTGAGAGCCTTGTTGCTGTTTTCGCCATCTTGTCTGTCGATGAGCTGCGAAACTTGATTGAAGTTATCGACCGCCTCTTTGAGCTTGCCTTGTTTTTCATAGAGCCGACCAAGGCTCTGCAAACTTGGCACTCGTTCATAACTGCTGCCATTTTTCTTGGCTTGATAGACCAAGGCGTTTCGATAGCAAGCTTCGGCGCTGGCGGTCTGACCCTGCTTTTCATAAACTGAGCCCAGTTGATTGAGCAAGATGGGCATGGAAGGGTCGCTATAGCCCCAAACCGAATTACGCAGAGTGATTGTCTCGCGCAGGGCGGTTTCAGCCTCTTTTAAATCTTTAGCACTGGGTTTGCTGATCTTTAGTTTGCTAAGAGCCGTTTGATAAGACTTTTCAGCCTTGAGAGAGATTTCCTTTACTTTCTTAGGGTCGATGGTTATCGAGCCGTCCGGACCAATAGACTGCACTGCCGACATAACGCTTCCGGCTGCGCTAGAGCCACCTGACCCACCTCCCGGCAGGGACAACTTGCTGTAGGGGCTAGTCATGGCGTTGATGGTTCCGGCCGAGGGCAGGTTCTTAGGCATGGCCATCAAGCCGCCGTATTCCATTAGCCCCTGCGCCCCTCCAGACCTCACGCTACAGGCTGAAACCACCAAAAGTGAAAGAGCGTAAGTGATTGCTGTGCTTTTACGGGCAAGAGGCAAGATACGGAACATAGTCCCTCCGGGGGCGAGCTAGAATTTGTTCATCTACGCCCATGTTATGCCCGCTACGGGGCAAGGTCTCTCTTTTTTATATCTGTGGGGACGGTTTTGCCTGTAAAATGGTGGACATAACATATATTTGGACTTGCGGGGCGACCGCAGGTCTGTGGCGTTTCCAAGCAGGGTAGACCAGTGACATCTTTAGAAGCCAGTAAGACCAGTGAAATGGAAGACAGCAGAAAGTCGGTTAAGGCCGTTAAGGTAGGTGAACTTCTAGTTGGGGCTTCTATAGTTAGTTCAGCTGAAATGACTGAGGCCATTCAAGTATCGAAGAGATTGGCCGTGCCCATTGGTCGGGTCTTGACCATGAGCGGCTGTGTCAGAGAAGACGTGTTGGAAGGCGCTCTGCAACTGCAAAGACTGATAAAAGAGGGGTCTCTTTCTGTCGACGGCGGCATCGAGACGCTTAAAAGAGTGCATGAAGACCGTATCGAGTTGGCTGAAGCCTTAACCACTGAAAGCCAAAGAATGGCTTTGCTCGATACTGCCGAAAGTTTAGGCGAGCTTTTGCTCGATTCGAACATCATCTCTGAAGATGATCTGGTCAAAGCCATGCAGACAAGCTTTGACAATGGGGTGCCCCTTGGCACTACTCTTGTTCTTCAAGGTTTACTTTCACCCAGTCTCTTTCCCTCAATCTTGAGCGTTCACAAAAACATCGTCAGAGGCGTGACCGGCAGAGACGAGGGTGTGAAAGAAATTCAGGAGATTTTCTTGCATTGGCTCAAAGCAGAAGAATCTTTGCGCGCCCATTCAACTTACAAAGAAAGTGAGCGCAAGAACGACCAGATAGAAGCCACTGCCGTAACCACCGTCACAATTGCACCGGAGATAGACAAAAAGGCAGAAGAAAAGCAGGCAGCCGAGAAAGCAGTCAAGGCTAGTGAAGCTAGAGCCAGCGAATCTAAAGAACCCAAAGAGTCTAAAGAAGCGAAGAAAGAAGCCAAGCCTGTTGCCGATAGTGAACTTAGATTGGTCGACTTGCTCAAGCAGTCTGGTTTATTCAGTCAGGGCGATGTGCAAAAGCGATACGAAGCCATGCTGCGCGATCCAGAGCGGTCAGCTCGTTTCTTTATCGAGCTTGGTTTGATTGGTGTCGATGATGCTAAAGTCGCTCTCAGAGCCCACGGACTTCTGGCTAAGGGCACTCTCAGCAAAGAAGAAGCGATTTATGCGGTACGCAACGACCGAGTCAGTGATTACGAAAAATCGATTGTTGAAGTTAAGGAAGAAAAGGTAAAGCGCTATATGGACCAGCAGTGGCGGGGCAGAATGTCCTCCGTCATCGGTGGAGCCTTGGTGGGAGCCGTGGTGGCAGGCTTTTCTATCTCACGCAACAAAAAAGGCAAATAGCCAAAGTCTGAGCTAGCGGCTATTTGTTGCTATCTTTAGTGCCTTTAGGTATTTCTTCAGCTTGGCTCTCGCCCGTAGCTTTGCTCTCGCCTGTAGCTTGGCTCTCGCTGCTTTCGCTCGGCTTTGTCTGAGGGCTATTTGGCTCGCTTTGGCTTTCGATTTTCTCTGGATCAGCAGGGATCAATTCCAGTCCCTCTAACCTTTTGATCGCTTCTTCTTTGTCGCTTGGTAGATCCTTCTCCATAGAAACAGCCAGCTCGCGCGCTGTCTCGGCATCTTGCCCAATACCTTTGCTTGCTTCTAAGAGTAATTTGTAGGCCTGCAGACGGATCTTTGTCGCATCAGGATCATCTTTAGGTTTGCCCTTGGTCTTTTGCCAGTTAAGCACACCGAGGCAAAGCTCAGCCCGCTTATTGCCAGCCAAGGCGGCTTTAGTCAGATATTTATTGGCTAAAGTAGGGTCGGCGGTGCCGCCATAACCGAGCAAGCTATAGACACCGAGTTTAGAGATTGCTTCGATATTACCGCTCTCAGCTTCTTGTTCAAGGCTTCGTTTGGTCTCACCTGCATACATTTGCACGCCCTCTTGCCTGGTCAGGTAAGAGTTAAGATCGAAAGTTTCGACACTCACTGCACGGCTGCAGCCGCCCAAAAACATAGCCAATATGGGCAGACTGAATGCAGTCAATAAAGCTAGACTGAGCTTGGTTTTGCTTCGCTTTTGTCTTCTCAAAGCTTTCAACCGTTTTTCTCCAAGCTGTCGCAAAAGAGCTGCGGACAGAGCGATCACTTAAGCTACCGACTTAGGCAGTATAAGACCATTTGCAAATGAGTAAAAGAAACCAAGTGATAACTGTTTCTTATCTTTAGCAGCAGAGTGTTCTAGTTTTGCTTGTATTCAGAAGAAAGATAGCCGCCTATCATTGTTTCGACTGTCTGCAGTTGATCATCCAAGAAAGCAATATCGGCATGAAAACCTGGTGCCAGTGTGCCTATCAGCCCAGAGAGCGAAATGGCTCTGGCGGCATTGGTCGAAGCCATCATAGCGGCCTCGCCGAGACTGCAAATACCCCAATCAATCATATTGCGCAGGGCATCATCCAGTGAAATCGATGAACCGACCAATTCGCCCTGTGATGTGCCGATGGCGGCTCGGTCAGAGACAAGAATCAAGCGGTCGGAGCCTTTCAGTTCAAAGATGAGCTGGCAGATAGGGGGCAGAACGTGCAAGCCGTCTGCAATCAAACATGTACTTACTCTTTTGTCCAAAAGGGCGGCACCGATAGCGCCGGGTTTGCGGTGCAATAAAGGCGCCATGGCATTGAAGGCATGGGTAAGCAAGCGAGCGCCGCGGTCAAAAGAGCGATTTGCCTCTGCAAAAGTGGCATTGGTGTGTCCAAGCGACACGGCTACCCCTCTAGCCTGTAGAAAGCTTTGGAAACTGCCGTCCGGGTCGCCCTCTAGAGCGGCAGTGACCATCTTTATCGAGTCGTCAATGAGGGTAGCAAGGCTGCCTTCTTGCAAGGCTGTTTCAATTGGTAGCACCCATTCGGGCGGGTGTACACCCGGCTTGAACGGCGACAGATAAGGACCTTCAAGATGAATGCCCGGCATGCGAGCAAGACCACGCTCAGCCTGGTCTATTTTGGCATTGTCGATAGGTTTGCCGGCACCCTGCTTCTTAAGAAAGTCTCGGTGCTTGATTAGAGAAGGCAGCGAATCGGTAATGAGCGTAGGAAGGAAACTGGTTACACCCTTTTGGGCTTGCTCCAGTCTTAGCTTCTTTACATCGTCCGGGCTGAGGTCTTGCCAAAAATCGCAAAAGGGGGCGCCGTTCATCTGTAGGTCGATCATGCCCGGTATGGCAAGCAATTGACGCAGGTCTAGAGTTTGAGCTTGCTTTTCCAAGGCGGCGGGGACTTCGTCCTCTTTATAGAGGGCTTTGATTAGGCCGTCTTCTAATAGAAAGACTGTTTCTTCGGCGGCCTCGGGCTTGAAAATGCGTTTTGTGTAGACCAATTTTGCAACCATAGAGACCTCAGGGCTTTCCAAGAGTATTCGGGGCGTATAAAATCAAGAAACGTACAGCTAATTTTTGCACTTATTCGATTTTAAGCATCTAATTTGGAATAAGCCTTAAGCCTGTACAATTGCAGCCGAACTGATAAGCATTTTAAAGAAGCATTAGTGTGCCCTGAACGAGCCAGTAAATGACCGAAAGCCAGAACAGTCCAAATAGTTCTTCTACCTCTCTGCAGTCGGTGCAGAATTTGGATTCGGCTGGTCTGGCTGCCAAGATAATGGAATTGCAGGAAGCCCTAGTACAGAGTCAGGAAAAGAACCTGATGCTTTCAGCGCAACTGCGTGAACTGGAGCGTCAAGCCCGCGACGGCGAAGATCTCAAGTTTGAATTAGCCAACCAGGGTTTGCTATTGAGCGACAAGAGTCGAGAAAATAAACAGTTACACCAAGAGCTTGGTCGCCTTGCTACCTTGCTTGAACAAAAACTGCAGGAAGTTGAAGAGCTAAGAGCCTCCACCACTGAATTGCAGCATCAACTCAAGACCCGCGAGTCTGAGCGTGATCTGCTTGCCGTCATGTTGAATGAGGCTGAAAACGCCCAGCGCCGTCAGCATACCGACGATCAGGTGCAGCAGGCAAATAGAGAAACACCAGGCTGGCTCAAGGCCTTCAAGGGCAAAAGCCCCTAAATTAGTAGCAAGTAAATTTTGGACAGTACAGTGGAAGCAATATCAAAAGAAGTTCTCTCGGGTAATAGAAGAGCGCTGGCTCGCGCCATCTCTGTGGTGGAAAATGGTGGAGAAGAAGCATCACAGTTGGTGCGCAGTCTTTTTGAATATACCGGTCGCGCTCACATTATTGGTGTGACCGGCTCCCCAGGTGTCGGTAAATCGACCTTGGTAGATGCGCTAATCACCGAATGCCGCAAAGAAGATTTGAAAGTGGCAGTTTTGGCTGTTGATCCCTCCAGCCCTTTCACCGGTGGTGCCATACTTGGTGACCGCATACGCATGCAAGGACATACACTCGATAAAAGTGTCTTTATTCGTTCGATGGCTAACCGCGGGCATCAAGGCGGAGTGGCTCTGGCAACCTATGATGCCATTCGCATGCTGGAAGCCTCTGGTTTTGAGGTGATTATTATTGAGACCGTGGGCGTCGGACAGTCTGAACTGGCAATCGCCCAAACCGCCGATACAACCGTTCTTGTTTTGATGCCCGGTTCAGGCGATGACATTCAAGCGATCAAATCAGGCATTATGGAAATAGGCGATATATTCGTTGTGAATAAAGGTGACCTACCTGGTGCCAACAAGTCGGCCAGTGAGATCACTGCCTCTCTGGAATTGGCTTCTACTAAATCTGAAAAACACTGGCATCCGCCGGTTATCGTTTCGATAGCCGAGACCGGTCAAGGCATAAATGAACTTTGGCAATCAATAAAGAAACACAAGCAGCATCTTACTGAAGCCGGCTTGCTATCTAAAAGACGCATGGAGCGCATACAAGCTGAACTTTCTGAGATAGTTGCCGATATAGCAAGGCGCAATTTGAAGAAGTCATTGAATTCAAATAACGAAGTCAAGGAAGTTCTAGATGATATAGCCACCCGCAAGGTCGATCCTCATACCGCTGCCAGACAGCTGATCGGCAATATGTTTCAAACCATCCAATACTGATAAAGATATCTTGGATAAATTTCAATAACTTTGTATCGCTCTAGATAAGCCACATAGCAAAGATAGTCAGGTTTTCTTATTGGATTCACATAAAATTCTATGGCGGTTGCATATATGGTGCGTATGTAAGCCGGCTTGACGTGCGGATTGCCAGACAATACGATATTTGCCAAGGAACTTTACATTAGTTCTGATTGCATAAATTCTTCGGGCGGGACTTTTCGCATGTCTAAAATTGCCATTATCAGTCAACCCGACCAGGGCGTCTTTATTGACCTCGGCGGCTGCTCAAACTTGCAAGAGGCTCTAGAGCACCTCAGCTCTACTTTGCAGTCCTCCAACAAGTTCTGGAAGGGCTCTAAAGTCATTCTCGGCATGGGTTCTCTCAAGCTCTCCAATGACAAAGCGGCGCAGGTTTTAGCCATAGCCAAAGGCGTCGGGGTTTTTCCCGAAGAAATCTATGCTAAAGAAGAGAAGACCAGAGCTGCTTTCACCGACTGCGGTGTCAAAGTTTCTGATGTCAAACCGATGAATCTGCCCAAGGTCAATCTGGAAATACCTAAAGACCAGATTCCTGAAGCTGAAGCCGAAGCTGAAAATGCAGGCGGCAAGTCAGTAGTTAACTCGGTCAGTATAGTCGAACTCGAACATGACTCTCTCGAACATGACTCTATGGAAGAGAGCGACATAGAACTGCAAGAGAAACTGCCTGAAAGCAAAGACGGCACCACCGAAGATACCGCCAGCCAGATTCAAAAGCTGCCCCAGGTGCTCTACATCAAGCAGACCCTTCGTTCTGGTCAGACCGTTAGTCACAAAGGCGATCTGGTCATTGTCGGTGATGTCAACCCTGGTGCCGAGATCATGGCTGAGGGCGATATCACAGTCTGGGGCTCGCTCAGGGGTATAGCCCATGCTGGTATCGGCGGCAATATCGAAGCTGAAATTAGAGCCCTCAATTTGCAACCTATTCAAATTAGAATCGCCCATGCCATTGCCCGGGCTCCTGATCGCAAGAGAGTCACATATGCCAATGGCAGCGGTCCTGAAACCGCCCGCATATTCGAAGGCAAAATTCGAATCACCAAAAACAAGTTTGACTAAATGTCGAAGCGATTGAGCACCACACTCAATTGGTCAGAAAACAAGTAAGTACGTAAAGAGAACCCAAAGTAACAGCCACACGAGGAAATTAAATGAGCGGTCGAGTAATCGTAGTCACCTCAGGCAAGGGAGGAGTCGGAAAAACTACGGCTTCAGCCAATATAGGTGTCGCCCTTGCCACAAGCGGCGCATCGGTAGCCCTTGTCGATATGGATATCGGACTAAGAAACCTGGATATTTTGATGGGTCTGGAAAACAGAGTCGTCTATAACCTGGTCGATGTGGTTGAAGAGCGCTGCAAACTCCGGCAAGCTCTTGTAAAAGACAAAAAGCTTCCCAACTTGAGTCTCTTACCGGCTGCCCAGACCCGGGACAAGTCGGCTGTTGATGCCGACCAGATGAAAAAACTCTGCGAAGAACTGAAGAGTATGTATGACTTCGTTCTGGTGGACAGTCCTGCCGGTATCGAGCAAGGCTTCCAAAACGCCGTAGCCGGCGCCGAAGAAGCGATCGTGATCACTACTCCTGAAATGTCTGCTGTTAGAGACGCAGACCGCATCATCGGTCTTTTGGAAGCCCGCAAAGATGAGATCAAAGAGTATCGCCTGGTCTTGAACCGCTATCGCCCAAACATGGTTCAGAACAACGACATGATGAGCATCGACGATGTACTCGAGATTCTCTCAGTCAAGCTTCTGGGCGTTGTTCCTGAAGATGAAGAGATCATCATCTCGACCAACAAAGGTGAGCCTGTTTCAGGCACCGACAATGTTCGCTCCGGTCTTGCCTATCGCAATATCGCCAGAAGAATTCGCGGTGAAGAAGTTCCGATCATGGACCTCGAAGTCAAGAATCCTACCTGGATGAGCAGGATTGTCAGTTTCTTCAACCCGACAGTCAGGGTTTAAGGAGGTCAATCATGCAACGAATATTTGAATGGTTCATGCAACCTAAAACCGATGGAGCCCGCACCACAGCCAAAGATCGCATGCGTAACATGCTCACGCATGACCGTCTAGAGCTGCCTGCTGGGCGTCTAGAAAGTCTGGAAGAAGAACTGGTGGCAGTTGTATCCCGCTATTTCGAGCTGGATAAAGACACAACCCAGTTTGATCTGCAACAATATGAGCGGAGGGCATCTTTGATTGCCAATTTCCGCCTGCTCAGATCAAAATGCTGAGTCAGTTGCTGCCTGGCTCACTAGCCTAATTGGCTTCAGTACCTCAAAGAAGGGTCTCTTGAGAGACCCTTCTTTGAGACCCCAATTGGGAAAACCATAGCGGCACTGACTAATCGCAAAGCCTAACGGCAAAGCATAACCGCAAAGCATAAATAGAGAACGCTTTGACAACCCAGACCCTAGACAATCTCAACTTCGTTCCCGGTGCTCTGAGGAGCCTGATTCGTGCCGTTCAAGGCATCGACTTTTGGCTTCTTGGAGCAACTGCCTTTTTGATCATGGTGGGCTTGAATGTGCTGCATTTTTCGCAGCATACCCAGGGCTATTTCGAAAAGCAGCTGCAATATATGTGGGCTGGACTTTTCCTTATGGTTGTCATTTCTCGCATTCCATACAAGCTCTGGACCAACAAGTATATGGTCACATTCTTGTATGTACTCAACCTAGCCTTGCTTGTCGCGGTAATGGTCAAGGGACACTCTGCTCAAGGGGCGCAGCGCTGGCTGGCTCTTGGTCCGATCACCCTGCAGCCATCAGAGGTAGCCAAACCAATTGTGATTTTTTCACTGGCGGCCTGGCTGCGGCGCTTCCCGATCAATGGCTTCTTTGATATTTTCAAGATCTTGCTTATCTTAGGACCCCCTGCAGTCTTGGTGTTTAAGCAGCCAGACTTAGGTACTTCGCTTACCTTTGGCGCAGTCTTTTTGGGTCTTTCATATTGGGCGGGTGCCACAGTCACCGACATCTTAGTTCTGGTCAGCCCTCTAGTCAGTCTTATTCTCAATGCTGTAAACATCGAATGGTGGCACTATTTCTTAGTGGCTCTAGGCCTTGTGCTTTTGCTTTTCTGGCGGCGCTTCGACTTCAAGATTTGGCTAAGACTTTTGCTCATTGTCGCCATAGTTGCCGCCAACTACGGCATTGGTCATGCCCGTCCGCATTTGTGGGGGGTCCTGAAAGAATATCAACAAAAACGCCTGACCAGTTTCGTCAATCCATATGACGATCCGCGCGGCTCTGGCTATCACATTTTGCAGAGTTTAATTGCCATCGGCTCGGGTGGTTTTGCCGGCGCCGGGTTAGGGCACGGCAATCAGGCCCAGGGGGCTTTCATTCCAGAGCGTCATACAGACTTTATTTTCGCTGTAATTGGCGAAGAACTCGGCTTCAAAATCTGCGGATTGGTGGTCTTAGCCTACTTTGTCATCTGTCTGCGGGCTCTATTTATTGCTCATCAGTCGCGGGGCGACCCGGCTGGGGCGGCCATAGCCATTGGTCTAATGTGCATGTTCTTGTTCCACTCTTTCATCAATATCGGAATGACCATAGGCATTATGCCGGTGGCTGGCGTTCCGCTGCCCTTTCTCAGTTATGGCGGCACTGCTTTGATTGTCGATCTGGTCTCAATTGGTTTATTGCAGTCAATCTACTATTACAATCCACGCGAGAAAAAAGACGATCTCTGGGGCTAGTAATTGCTTGAGGAACGATCGCCCTAAATTGTTGTTTGCAGCCTTGTGTCTGAACAGCCGCTCCTAGCGGGTATATTGCTTAAGTCAGTCAAGGGTCGCATATGGGTGATCAGCCGGTAGAGACAGAAAAGCCCAAGGCGGGCGAAGTGCATACTAGACCGGCTGAGACAACCGGTCTAGAGTCTGAGCGCTTTTCTGCCTACAGTCCTGGAGTGTTACAACCAGCCGAAAAAAGAGACAGCACCCATCTTCCTAAGGTAGATATTGATTTTCCGGTATTCCAATTCAAGCCTGCCAGTGATAATCAAACTGGGGTCTTAGATAAAAGAGACGAGATCAAACTAAGGTCAGAGGTCGATCCCCTGCTTTCGCAAGACGGGCGCAAACTGGTCGCACTGGCCGAGAACAGAGAAATTGCCATTATGTAGCATTGAAAGAGCCCCCGCCGGGGCTCTTTTGATTAGAAGGCTCGAATTTTTTGACCAGTTTAAGTCCTAGCATCTTGTGCTGATTGCCGGGAAATTCAACACATAGCAAAACGCCATATTCATCGTGATACGTAGCTATTCGGTATACTTTGCCAATACCGTAGTCTGGATGTTGAACACTATCACCAACATCGACCTTGTCACCGTTAGCCAGTTCTACAGGTCCGTCAATATGCTCTGGCAATTCCAGGACCATTTCAAACGGTGGAGAATCTTCTGGAACCATTACTATGCCTCACTTACTCAACTTGAAATAGATACGGGGAATAACTGATTCATCCTTGAACCGAGGTAGATTATTGACCCAGCCTCGTTCTTGCTGCGCAGAAGGCACCGCTTTTAGTGTCTTCAGGCATAAGATCACGAATGGTCTATCATGATCGCCGAGAGCTATATCAACCCGGGAAGAGCCCAGTTTGCCCCAAGAAACTGGAAATCCTTTCTTGTAACTCGCTTCTGTATGCAAAATGTCATCATGACCAAGCTGCTGGCGCAAGAGTTCATGAAGCCTAGTGCCATAAGCTTGGCTAACGCCTGCCTTGCCTTCTCCCGTCCAGGCGCGGTTAGGTCTTTGGCATACTGGGCCAAGTCCTCCAGAGCGTCTATCAGCTTGCCCGATCTAGCCAGCCTATCAGCCGCTCCAATGATCGACCCTACGCCCATTTCCGCTACTAACTCGCTGGCTTTCTCCGTTCGCTTTTCTAGCGGCATGGCTTCCCAATGCTCATTAGCTAGCGTCATTACTGTCTGCAAGTCCCTTAACGGTCGGATGTAGTCTCCGCTCTGCGCCACTTCCTGGCTGTAACCAGCTATCACCTGCGAGACTTTCACCCCGCTCATGATCGCCGCTGATAGGTGGTCTGCCAGCTTCTGCGCCGCTTCCGGTATCTTCTCCGGTCTATCTACCGCCTCTATCATAAAAGTCCCGGCGACTATTGCGCTGTCATACAGCCCCTTTCCCACGTTGTAGAAGCCTTGTGGTACTGAATCCGATACCGCCTGAATCTGGCTCTTGTAGGAGTCCTGGGCTATGTTTGACGCCTTGCCAAACGCTTCGATTATCTCCCTTTGCTGCTTCGGGTCAAGCTTGTTGAAGCCCTCCCACTCGTTTCCTTGATACTGCACATACCCATGCAAGACTACCTGGTCTGGCTTTACGGCTTCATGTACGCCGCCTTCATCGAGCCCCGCCGCCTTAATCCTATCGTTTACCTGCGCCTGCTGCTCGGCTCTAGCCTTAGCTTCCGGCGACAGCTCCGCCATTTGGTCTCTGACTAGTTGGCTGTAGCGCTCCTTCTCCGGTCCTTCCGGTAGCTGCTTCGCCCATGTATGCAGGTTCTGCACCGGCTCGGCTGCCGGGTTGCGCTTCACCTCTTGAGCCAACAGCGTTCCTGTGTCCATCTGGTCTAGGGCTTCTTGCGGCTTCTCTGCTTGCCCCTTCGGTCTGTAAACCGCTTCGGCGTCTTTCAAGACCTTGGCTATTTGCGCGTCTTTGTACGGCGCCGGTAGCTTTTCTGCTTTGTCTAGCTCTTCTACAAACTTGCGAGCCCATATGTCCGGCTGCCTGGCTTTCTCTCTCAAATACTCGGCCGTTATCTCCGGTTGCAGCTTGGCTTCTCTTTGGCGCTCTGCTACTACCTTCTGCTTGCCGCATTCGTCCAGGGCAATAATCTGTATGCTCTCTAACTGGTCGCCTCCGGCGCTGCCATTGTGTGCATTCTGGTTAAGCGCTTGCACTGCTTTTACATCAGCCGCCCCGGCTACTCTTGCCGCCTGGGCTTCCGGCTGACTTTCCAGCACTCGGCTCTCTACTTGTCGCCTGTCGCTTTTCTCGTCCACATCAGCCATACAGGGGCGCGCCTCTCCCTCGGTTGCCCTATTATTCCCTGTTACGACCAATAAAAAACTAGCGCTCATCTCTGCTCTATCTCGGGTATTGCTCTGGCTTTGCACCTAGCGCCCTTATCCATGACTCTCTCGCTTCTTCCACTGAAGCCGCCCCAAAACTCCCCATTAGTGCCTCTTTTGCTTTCTTGTCCGCTACCATTCCTTCTACAATCAGGTTCTGTATGTCCACGGCATAGCTCGCCATTAGTTCACCGTAGTAACGAATTCTTGCTGCCTCCTGATGCAGCCCTGTTAGCACAAACCCGAACCCGACCAGGGTACTCTATCACTAGCTGGTTATCTGCTTGGCTTGAGCCATTTAACCCGCTTACTATCACTTCTCTTGCTACGTCTGAGATAAGAGAAACTGGTTCTATGGACTAGAAGACTTGTTTTTCCAGTTGAGATTGCAGCACTATTGACCATTTTGCTCTGCACCAAAACAAATATTCTCTGGCTTTGTCTTGG
>MOYA01000001.1:1368937-1444596 GCA_001899315.1 Candidatus Obscuribacter phosphatis | reverse complement strand
CTTTGTCTTGGTTTGCATCTCGTCAATGAATATTTGCAATACCGCTATATGAAGGACAATTTGATCTTGGTGAAACCAGCTGAGAATGCTCGTTTCACTATGTTCGAATATTTGAAAGACTAGAAGAACTGCATAACGCAAGAGAAATTAGATCTAGTTTGCGCTAGTAAGAGATTTTGCAGCAAAAGGGTATGCAGAATATGTAGTTTCAGTGAGCTATTGTCTATGACTGATAAACAACAGGACGATCTCAGCCCAGATGAGCGTAAGTTGCGCATAGACGAACACAAACTCGAGATCGAACGCGAGAAACTAAAGCTTGATAATCATAAGTTTGCCCATGATCGTTCGTTTAAAAAGACCTGGTTGCCGATAATATTGCCTGTTTGTACAACGGTTGTTATTGCCATAGTCTCATCAACGATAACTCTAATAGATAAGAAAGCCCAAGAAGAAACTACCCGAAGAGCCGGCATACAAGCTGAGATAAAAGATCGACACGACTGGTCGGTAAAAGTGGTCGAGCTATATTTAAAAAATCCTGCTTCATTCGACCTTTCCAATGACCGCGAAAAAGCTGGGCGCAATTTGCAATTGCTAGCCTCTGTGGCACCAGCCGAAGTGCAGTCGTTATTGGAAATAGAAGTTGCCAAACTAACCCCGACCACTAACAGTGACGGCACCGCGTCATCTGATTGGCTTTCTACCCTGGGGGCAATCTCTAGGGTGCAAAAAGCTATTGGTAAGTCAAACCAGCTCAAGAAAGCGGCCTACGGTCATGAGAACAATGCCTCTGAAAGCCAAAGCCAGGCGGCGGCAGCAAAGCCTTCGTCCTGTACAAAGTTTGATGAAATGACAGTTTATATTCAATACCCTGAAGGCAGTTGCGAGCTAGAGCATGAGGCAAAAGAGTTCATCACTTCAAAAGGGGCGACCGTGCATTGCCGAGCCGCTAAAGAGACCGGCAAAACTCTTTTGGTGAAATACTATTTGCGCCGTGAAAAAGAGTTTGCCGAAGAACTGCTGCTAAGTCTGAAAGAAAGACTCAAGTTGAGCGATGGCGAAGCCCGTCTCATTAAAAGTCAGGGGCATACCATGCCTGAAGGCTTTGTCGAGGTCTGGCTGCCCAGTGCCAGTTAGAAAGACGGCTCATCCTAAATGGTTTTTATTGTTTGAAACTGCTAAGTGCTTGGCATAGTTGCTAAAGAGCACGGATAATTGATTCCGGATATTGGCGATGCAAAGATGGAAACTAACAAGTCCGTCTGGAAACTAATTGGAAGTTTACGGGTCAAAAGAGGTAGCAATGACCAGCATCCGAAAGATTGTCTTAGAACTCGCCGCAATCAGCTTCTTCTCTCTCTTCCTCGAACTCATGATCATCCGATGGCTGTCATCAGAGATCAGAACTTTTGCCTACTTCAAAAATGTCCCGCTCATGGCCTGTCTATTTGGCCTGGGTGTGGGTCTGGCCTTAAGCAAATCACCCAGAGATTGGAAGAAATGGGTCCCTTTTGCTTTGCTCGGCATAGTTTCATTGATTTGTTTTGCCGATCCACTCAAACTAGTGCACATCACCATCGTCGACCCTACCGAATATTACATCGTCGGTCCGATCGCCTGGAAAGCTATGGACGTCACCCGACCGGTAGATTATGTCTTGCAGACCTTCAAAGGTTATGCCGTTTTGATGGGTGTATATTATCTGCTTGTTTTGACTTTCATTGGTGTTGGGCAAAAAATAGGCTCTCTTTTTGATCAGCTCAAGCCCTTGCAAGCCTATACAGTCGACATCGCCGCCAGTTTACTGGGCGTGTTTTGTTTTTCACTAATGTCTTTTTTCTCATTGCCACCAGGTTGGTGGATGCTATTGATCTTTGTGCTGGGTAGTTATTTCTTTCGCAAACCCTTGCAAATCCTGGCTTTGCTGGTAGCAACCATATTGGGCTTTGCCACAGCCGATCCAGGTGTCATCTGGTCACCTTATTATCGCATCAGTGTCAGAGACGGTATCATTCCGGCCGACGGCAACAGTCCCGAGCTATTTTATGGTTACAACATCGACGTAAACCATGATGGCATTATGGGCGCTTACGACAACCGACCCGAGACAGTAGGCCGCCTAACCGAAAAGCAAAAGGAAAAGGTGCTGCGCTACTATGACATGCTCTACGATCTAATCGGAAATAAACCTAGAACAGCAATGATCATCGCCGCCGGTGCCGGTAATGATTTAGCCTGCGGACTCAGGCACGGTTTGACCGCTATAGATGCTGTTGAACTAGACAAGACATTTATTGAAAAAGGAAAGCAGCTTCACCCTGAAAAGCCCTACGATAATCCTGCGGTGACGGTTCATATTGATGATGCCAGAGCCTATATGCAGCGCTGCCAAAAAAAATATGATCTGGTAGATTTTGCCTACCTAGATGCTCACGCGGCCTTTTCGTCTATGTCTTCCATTCGCCTAGATAACTATATTTACACCGAAGAAAGCTTCAAGAATGCTAAGCGACTTTTGAACGATAAAGGAATTTTGGCAGTGACCTTTTATGCTATGACTTGGTGGCAAGAAATTAGGGTCTTTAAGACAATCGAGAAGGTCTTTGGCGAAGAACCACTGGCTTTCTGGTCTCCAAATGGACAAGCTGTCACTATCTTGATCGGTCCTGGTCTAGATAAGCAAGCCGCCCTTGCTGCCGGCTATAAACAATTCAATCGCAAATATGTTGAAGACAACCATGTTCCCAAGCTCATAGCTGACTGGGACCGAGTAGAAACAACCACCGATGACTGGCCGTTCCTATTTTTGCGCGGCAGAGAGATGAGTCTTACCTATTGCGCTGGTCTGCTCTTTACTCTGCTTATTGGTTGGACCTTTGTGCGCCGCTCTTTCGGTGCCACTACCAAAGAAAATCTCAGCCGGGTTATGTTTTGTCTAGGCGCAGGCTTTATGCTGCTTGAGGTGAAAAGCGTTTCGCAAATGGGTTTGGTGCTGGGCGCCACATGGCTGACAAATGCTTTTGTGATTAGCTCGGTGCTCTTTATGATTTTGGTTGCTAACCTTCTTCAACTCAAGTTCAAATCGAAAAACCTCAAGGTCCCCTATATTTGCATATTTGTCAGTTTGATACTTTCGTATTTTATTCCTATCTCGGTCTTTGCCGGGCTAGATATAGTGCCGCGAACGATTGTTTCAAGTCTCTTTTTAGCCTTGCCCATTCCATTTGCCGCCTGGATTTTTGCCATTACTTTCAGTAATTGCAAAGACCAATCGAGGTTGCTTGGTATGAACTTACTGGGCACACTGGTGGGCGGAGCCATGGAATATGTCTCGATGATTACAGGCATTGCCGCCATGAACCTGCTTGCCCTGGTTTTATATGCTTTGGCCTTTCATTACACCTGCAAGGCGGAGCGCGAAGGCGGCTATGCTAAAGCTGATTGAAGAAAGCAGACCTAAAACTCGTTCCGACTCAATTCGCGCTCGATAGAATCAATCAGCAAAGTAGCTTCGTCATCAGTCATTGCATCGCTGTAGAGCACTGCCGCCACCAGTGAGCCGCAGAATGCATCCAACCAATCATCTTGATCTGGGTGATTTAGCAATGAGGTTCTCAGATTTGCTGAGAAGCCGATATCCAGCAATTCATAAAGTCCATCGGTGAGGCATAAAACGGCATAGACGCCTTTTCTCTCGGCGATATCCCAGGGTCTATCAAAAGGACCTTCGAACTCGTAGCGGCCAATCAAAATAGTGGGCTTTTGCTCAGTGGCGCACATACTTGCCGGGTAATCATAAACTCCGCAGCCCATAAAATCTTCCTTTCTTACTAGTGACGGGCAGAGCATAGGGCTTAATCGGTTAACAAGGTGTAGTGGCGAGATTACTTTGCGTTTAGCGATTTAATCACTGGGCAAAATACTAAGGTCGCGGCTATGGAAGTTCTTCCTTCTATATCAATGAAATCAGAGTTTCCGCTCTCCGCGACAACCTTACTAAGTGCGACAGAGCCATGCAGACGACCTCAATTTCAGGCGATCTCAATAGAATCTTTTTGCGCAGAGCCTGCCGACTATATCTGCCCAACCTAAATAATGCTCATGAAGCCCCAGCCAATATGCATGCTTCTTTGGTCGCCAATCTTGAGTATTTCGGCTATCTACTTTCAGAAGACCTGTTCAAACAGCTTACTCAATTACCGCTAGATGCCTTACAAGAGTTAAACGAGGCTTGCTGTGATGCCCTGCGGGCTCGCCACAACTGGGCTCCGGTGGTTCCACCCATGTATCCAAATTTTCCTCAGCAAGTGATGGAAATGGCAGATGCTCTCTTGTATATCAATGCTCTCAGCCATTACTTTACCGATGGCAAGTTCATACCTCCGGCAATAAAGAAACCACGAGCGGCCTTAGCTGAATACACCAATTATCAAAAGATTGAACTAGGCAGCTTGTCCCAATTTGAAGAGCTATTTAGACCACTCTTAGACTCTCCAGTCTCTCTGGACCAACAGGCGCAAAGCGATCTGATTTGGTTCTTGCGCATTTATCTACCGCAATACGGTCGAAACCCAATTGATTTTATTGAAAAACCCATCAACAATCGCGAGATCAAAGCGGTTGTTCTTAAGGCTATTTATTTGTACGGCAAAGACAAACCCGAAAATTGGACACAAGTAAGCGACTATATTGTCAGTCAACTTAGCACCGCCATTGATGTTCTGCGCTTTTCTGCAGCCTTAAGCGACGGCGACATTTCGCTTGCCACCGGCACAAAGTATAAGACCTTTGATAGAAAGACAAGACATTTGCTCATGAGAGCTCTTGAGCTAACGCCGCATTTAGCTGAAGACCTCTCTCGCTATCCCAAGCCTTTTGTCAGACTGGCAGAGAAACTTCACCCTGGTGAATTCAAGGACAGATATCCCAAGCTTTTTGATGCAATCACAAAAGTCAGAAATAATAAGCCGCTGGAAAGATTCAATAGTCTTTTAGAAAGTTATCTTGTCTCAGATATTAGACAAGCACTTAACTTATTAAGGACTCGACCGGGTGAGCTTTCTAGACGCCTGGATTTGCTATTGAGAAGATCACCTGATCAGCCGAAGTCTGGCTCAGATACTGATACAGAAACAGAAAAATCAGATTGGCAAAGGCAAGTTCTCAGTGTCTATGATACCGTCATTGGTGAAGTGCCGACACCAAGCCTTTTGCAGATGGCTGAACACTTCAAGCATCGCCATAAGAAGCGTGCTTGCCGTGTCTTTATGCCTAAAGGACCGATCAGTAAGGCATTTTGCCTAAAAGACATGTTACCGCTCTTCTCTGAGACTCTCTGTCTTAATGTGGTGCAGCTTATTGAAGACGAGCTCAAGCAGCGCTTTGCCAAGCTACCGCCCCTCGGTAAATGTTATGTTTCCTCTGATCTTAAGAGGTTCAATCAACCTTTCGCCTTAAGGTCTGCATCAAAGGCCCTTTATACGGCCGCCCGCGGCAGCCGGTTTGCTCTAAGCACAAAGGACACTCTGCGTCTTTTTGTTTTCTGGCGCAATGGTCTTTATCGCACCGACCTTGATCTATCAGCTATCTTTTTTCAAGACGATCTGTCCCATTATGCCACCATAGCCTATTACGATCTAAAGCATGAATTTGGCTGTCATAGCGGCGACATTGTCGACGCACCGCAAGGGGCTTCAGAGTTTGTCGATTTTTCAATTAAGAAATGTCTGGCCAAAAAGATTCGCTATGTGGTGATGTCGGTGTGTAGTTACACCCGACAATCATACTGCGAACTGCCGGAGTGTTTTGCCGGCTGGATGTCTAGAGAAAAGCCACAGTCTGGTGAAATATATGAGCCAAGAACAGTAGAAAACAAGCTCGATCTCTCTGCCGACTCAAAAATAGCGGTGCCGGTTATTTTTGATTTAGTGGAGAGGCAAGCTATATGGTGCGATCTATCGCTTAAGGCGGTGAGTCTTAACAGGCTTGCACCACAACAGGTTGGCGAAGCACCATTGCCTGCACCCTTACCAACTTCATTACCTGCTTCATTGCCTGCTTCCGGGCCCACGCCCTTTCAGCGCATAAGAAATGCCCTAATTGGTCTAGCGGGGAATAATCCAATCAATAATCAAGTTGGCTTTAGCATGATGCTTAAGGCTATGGTCAATCTCAAGAAGGCAAACTTGTATGACCTCTTTAGACTGCATGCCGAGGCAAGAGGCGAACTGGTCAGCGATAAAGCCATGGCTGATCGGGTCTTTGCCTATGAGGAAAATCCACGCTTTATACTCGACCTAGCTGCCATAGCCGCTGAATTTATGTGAGTTAGACCGGATCAACTACTTAGGTTTACCGCCGACCGAATATGTTGCACAATATTTTGTACGAATCGAGGGAGGCGTCATGGCATCTATCAAAATTCAGAAGAGAATTGGTAAAGCGCAAGCTCGTGACGAGCTCGCGACACTCATTGAAGCAGTTAATACCGGCGATGGAGCGGTAGAAATAACCGACTACGGCAAGGTTGCCGCTGTTTTGCTCAGCGTGAAAGATTACGAATGGTTGTGAGAGTTATTCTCAAAAGTAGTGTTTTGAAATTTTGAATAAGGCGGCGTATTCTTTCAATCGCCAAACCAAGAGAGGATACGCCTAATGAAGAAAGATACAGTGATCGGACTAAAGAAGCCAGAGGTTCGGGCTGAAGATCCTCGCACCGAGGTGCTGCGGCGGGGTGCTCGGCAGCTGTTGGTTCAGGTTCTGGAGGCTCAGATCGATACCTTCTTGACTGCTCATGCTCACATCAAGGACGATGCTGGCAACCGCTAGGTCGTAAGAAATGGATATGGTCCAGAACGAAAAATACAGACCGGCATCGGGGAAGTTGCGGTGCATGCACCGAAAGCTACGGACCGGCGCAAGCACACCGGCAAGGTAAAATTTAGCTCGACCATTCTGCCGCCATACTTGCGGCGAACCAAAAGCATCGAAGAACTTCTGCCCTGGCTCTATCTGAAAGGCATATCTACCGGGGAATTCGGCGAGGCTCTTGCAGCTCTGCTCGGCAAGAACGCCGCAGGATTGTCGGCCTCGACAATCAGTCGACTGAATGTGAAAGCCGTAAAGCCGACATTGCCAGTTCTCAAACCCAAGTTTTACTTTTGCAGACTCGCCTTAAACTCGGGTGTAAGCAACACCTGTCCACTTGATTTATAGCCGTTCTCTTTGATCAACTCCTGCACTTCTGCCTTTCTTTTGGCAGTGTCGGGGTGGCTGCTCAAAAACTCAAGACCTCTAGAGCCTTTCGAAAGTGTAAGAAGCTTATCCTTTACTTGCACCATGCCTTCGGGATCATAGCCGGCTTCAACCATATACCTTAAGCCGGCTTGGTCGGCTTGGTATTCTGCATCGCGGCTGAACTTTTGAAACATCACATACTTGAGAGCATTTGTCACTCTAGATTGTTCAATGTTTTTGTCAGTCAGTTTTTGCATTAGTCTGACTGCAAGAGCGGCTGTAGTCTGGTCGCTCACCCTCTGCGAGACGTGGCGCAGCGTAACATGGGCCAGCTCATGCCCTAAAACACCTGCCAATTGGGCATCGTTATCGACTAGATTGAGCATACCGCGAGTTACATAAATACGACCGCCCGGAATAGCGAAAGCATTTACAGTTTTGGAATCTTCCAGAACAGTGATTGTGATTGGGAAAGGGCTCTTGGCGTTGGCTGAGAGCTTATCCATCATTACCTTAACAAAGCCTATCGCCCTAGAGTCGTTTGAGACAGGAAACTGTTTGCGCACAGATTTGTCCATCTCTGTACTCAAAGCTTCTTCCTGGGCAGTGGAAATTTGAAACGATCGGCGAAAGGCACCTAGCAACCTGTCTTTAAGCGAGACTTTATCAGCCGCATAACTGCCTGAACCTGCAAGCAGGCAGAGAGATAAACTGAGAACGGTTAACTGTTTTCTTTTCATTTTGCTTTTGTCCGTTTCGCTTTCTAGTTTTTCGGCTTTTTCTTGAGGAAGGGGCTGGATATATTTTCTTTCACTACATCGGTTGTGTTTTTGAGGGCTCTAGTCAAACTGCGCTCGGCATCGAGAATGGGAACCGCCGGAAATTCATAACCGAGGATCAGCTTCAGTAAGGCAGCCATCTCTTTGACGTCAGCTTTGCGGTCTAGTTCCATATTGCGCAGAGCTGTCTTTACTACATCAGCTTGTCTTTCATCCTTCAAACAGTTTTCTACTAATTCTGGCAAGCTTGGGTTTACATATAGCCTTTTTAGCATGTAGAAAATTAACCAGCTGGAAAAATTATCTAGATAAGCGCCAAAATGCTTGAGTGAACGGCGGGGATGCTGAAAAGCCGGATCACCCGTCTCAATGGCAGTTTTGCCCATCAAGGCGGGAACATACATACTGTCGTAATCAACTATCTTTAGATCGTTATTGCAGAGCAAGATATTATCAAAACTAAGGTCACCATGGGCAATGCCCTGCCTCCGCAGGCACAAAATCATCTCGGCAAAACGGTCGGCAAGATAGCTCGCTGTTGCCTCATTAATTTGAGTCTTTCTTAGCTGGTTTAAGGTTTGCCCCTTAAGCCAATCCATTTTAAGAGCTGGTCGCCATTCGCCGTTTACTTTGATGCCACGCGGCAAATAATAAACCTGGGCGACATATTCTTTGATGCCCCCCTTGAGAGCAATCTTTATCGCCTCATAATGTTCCTGTCTATTGGGCACATGCGACATAAAGCACTTGAGCGCTATCTCTCTATCTTCACCAAGAAAGTGATAGACCCGCGAATTCTTACCAATCTGAGTGTCTTCGAGACAGCAAATTGAATTTCTCAGCTCAATATCTTCAAAATTATCATTTGACTTGACTGCTTCATTGAAGTCTTTGAAGGTACCGTATGTGATGCCTTCATTTGTCTTGCGCTCATGACTTAAGCTAATCATAGATTTGCCCAGCTTGGCTTCTCTAGCTTTGATCCAGGCTGGCACCGTACTGATTGGAGGCAAGGGCTGCAAATCTATTTTGCATGTAAGTGCCTCGCTTACAGATGGAATGGCCTCAAGGCCGTTTTCACTTTCACAAAATGATCTAATCAGTTTAGCGGTATTGCGAATCTCTGGATGGCTATGACTTTCAAGCAAGGCAAAGGCATAAGATTTGAAAGGATCACCATAATCTTCTTGCCTAAATAAAAGACATTCATCGCCCCCGGCTAGTTTGTGCCAAAGGCTGGTATCGAGGGTGATGCAGTGCAGCGATGAAAAGATAATCCAGGCAGAGAAATTATCAAGACTGAGATTGAAGTGTTGTTTGTCCCGGCGTGGATGCTGGTAATTGTAATGCCCTAGCTCTAGACTGTCGTGCCCGTCTAATTCGGGCACAAAAAATGTGTCATAGTCTATCAGTTTTATGCGGTCCATCTGGACAAGCAAATTGCCGTGTTGCAAATCGAGATGGGCGAGACCGGCGCGGTTTAACGTTTGCAGCAGGTCTTGAAAGTCTCTTTTGACATTTGCGAGTCTATCGGGAAACTGAATATTTGAAAGTATGTAAGAGTCTAGGCTCTCGCCTTCAACCCACTCCATCTTGACAATGGGATACCAGGCACCGGCGGCCTTAACTCCTTGCTTGATGTATTCGAACTTGATCAGATAACGGCTGTCTACCGACCTTAGGGCTTTTTCTATGGCGCGATAGCGCCTTTCATGGCTTTCATCATGCCAGTGAAAGCATTTCACAGCCCAGGCCTTTTCGTTTTTCACCACCCGGAAAACCGAGGAAGAATTACCCACCAGAGCTAGGGGCAGCCCATTGTGATCAACATCTACTTCGCCGTCTATCAGCTCATCGTCGGCAAAGCAAAGCCCTGAATCTCTCAGGGCTTCAACATAATCACCAGAGTTTGGCCAGGGCATGACCTAATTATAATTGCTTAGAGTAATTTCTCGATGTCTTTGGAGATGTCTTCAGGCTTGGTATTCGGCGGATAACGCTTAACCACATTGCCTTTGCGGTCGACGAGGAATTTTGTGAAATTCCATTTGATTGCTTCGCTGCCGAGCACACCGGGCGCTTCACCAGTTAAATACTTGTAAAGCGGGTGGGCGTCCTTGCCGTTTACGTCAATCTTCTCGAACATTTGAAAGTCGACGCCATAGTTCTTCTTGCAAAAGGCGCCAATCTCGCTGCTATTGCCCGGTTCTTGAGCACCAAACTGATTGCAAGGAAAGCCCATTACGGCCAGACCGCGCTCAGCGAATTTCTTGTGTAGTTCTTCCAGACCGGTATACTGCGGTGTGAAGCCACACTGTGAGGCTGTATTGACGATGAGCATTACCTTGTCTTTGTAATTGTCGAAAGACAGGTCTTTGCCATCCAGAGTCTTGGCTTTGAAGCTATAAATTTTTGACTCGCTCACGATTTTCTTTTCTCCCTGGGACTTATCTTTGCCTACGCTAGCCTGTTGAAAGATTCCGCAAACGGAAACTGCTAAGAGGGGCGCAAGGCAAAAGCTCAATGCTTGCAGTTTACTGACTTTATTTGTATTCACAGTCGAGCCTCCTCTTTTCTATTTCGCCATCTTAGACTTGGTGTTATGAATGGCATGTGAACACTTTCAAAGGGAGTATGATAGCCGAGAAGTTGTACATCGTGTCAGTGAAGGGTTAATCGATGAGTCTCAAGGAAAAAATTTCAGAAGACCTTAAGGTGGCTATGAAAGCCCGCGAGCAAGTGAAAGTCGACACATTACGCTCGGTTCTCTCTGCTTTTACTTACAAGAAAACCGAGCTTAAGCGCGATATCAACGACCAAGAAGAGATTGATGTTCTGGTCAAGCTAGTCAAGCAGCGCAACGATTCAATCGACCAGTTTACTAAGGCTGGACGCAACGAACTAGCCGAGAAAGAAACCCTCGAAAAGGAAATAATCAGCGCCTATTTGCCTGCCCAAAAGTCTGAAGATGAAATCAAGCAGATTGTCAAAGATATTATTGCCGGTCTAGGCGAAGGCGAACGCAATCAGGGCATGGTTATGAAAGCAGCTATGCCCAAGCTTAAGGGTCTAGCCGACGGCAACTTGGTCAAAAAGATCGTTTCAGAACTTTTGGCTGGTTAATCTAAGGGGCTAAATTAAGGGGCTGACTTAAGGGGCTAGCTTCGCCACCTAGTTGAAGAGGTTTTTGGGCAAAATTGCCTTACCTATAGTATTGCCGAAAGCTAAAATACCAAGCGGAATGGCAGCTTCGGGACCTGAGGCGGCTGATACTCCGGTGGTAATGACGCCGACCAGCATCGCCTCGGGCATTTTATTTACGACTCTCTGGGCGGTATCGGTGACAGTCTGACAGCTTTTGCTCATATCTAAAGGCAGTCTGAGCGGTCTTTGCTCTCTCTGGGTCATGGCGTACTCCGGCAAGAAAACTGGTAAGTGCCACAAAACTAAGCCTGCATTCGTGAAAAATGCGTGAGTAAAAGGGCTGTTGGTCTTAGACTATCCGGTCGCTAGGCATATGATACTCAGGGCGTGGTCCTCAAGCTCGCTGGTTAAAGGAGCCAGTATTTCTAGCTTTGCAAGAGCGCCAAGGTCATCATTAAGAATGAAAAGCCGATCTGGCTTTATGGTCTCAACTTCTTTGATGAAAGGTCGTAAGCAGTCTTGTATTTGCTCTTGTCTATTGCCAGCTGGCTCAAGCTCGATGATAAGCTCTTGCGCAGCACTAGTACTAGCACTAGTACTAGTTTGCTCGTTTAGGCTTGTCGCCAAAAGATAGGCTTGCCTCAGCTTGGCTCTTTTGGCAGGCAGTGCAACTATGCAATCTGCCGGCATGGGCTGGTCAAAAGATTCAGGCAAAGGCACCGTGCTATTGACGAAAAATATAAGTAGATCTGTTTCTTGCTTATTGTTCATGGTTTAAATCTTAATAGCTGGGGCGCGAGCTTTCTTGTACATCGGCTGGGAAAGGCTTACCGAAGCGATTTATCGATGGTTTTAGTTCGATTTTCTCTTTTATTGTCTGATGCAGTTGGGGAATGGTTACCCAGCCATCCATTCTTTCGCCGTGTTGGTTATCCAGCAAAACTACTGTTTCACCGGCAGAGTTCCTGGCGATGTCATGAATTGTTTGCACATGCGCACCACCTATGGTGGGCACGCCCATAGGCAACATACCGTCTTGCTTAGCTTTGTTTAGGCGCGGCGCATCGGGCAAATCATATACCCATGGGTCGTTTCCTAACCTATAGGGTCCGGCTACATACGGCATCGCACTCTTGAGCAGCATTTTTGATGCCTCTATATTATCTTCGACAGTCAGGTTCGGACCGCTGTCTTCTTTGCCGACAAATTGGCCTTTGCCGTTGCGCAGACGATCTTCTCCGATGGTGCGGGTAACCTGTACCATCTGACCGTTGTACAATTCCTGACCTGTTACTTTCTGGGACGGTACCATTATGTAGTTCCAGTCTCGTCTTGATTCAACTTGCTTGACACCGTTCACTGCGGTTTCTTGATCCATGCGACCGGTGGCATACATAGCGTTGATTAGGCTCATCTGCACCAGTTGGCTTGAGATATTGCGCACCTTATTGCTTGGTTTGTCTATATCGTAAGCTTTCTCGTCATCACCCGGTCTTAAGGCTTCTTTGGGCGGTGTGCACTTTTCACCTTCAGCAGTCGTCCAACTGCCTTTTGATGCAACATCTCTAACTAGTTGGGTGTAGACATCTGGATGCTTTGTGGCAGTGTAGATCTCTACTGTGGTTATATTGCAGGTAGGGTGAGCCCCTTGATCAATTTGCATAGGATTGCCAATATTGTGCAAAGCAGTTTCAGCCAATTGATTCAATTCTTTTCTGGAGTAAAGCGGGCTTACCAGCTTTTCATCGAGAAGCGCGCGAATGTTGTCGAGTGACTTCACTAGACTCTCTTCTTTGACACCCCATTTAGTGGCATTCTTTTCTAGATCGCCGACAAATCTATCAAGCCTTTCAGTATTCATGTTTTGCGCTCTGGCGGCGCTCAAAAGGTCTTCCTTGGCTTCTTGTAGATTGTCCGAGCTGAGCGACAACTCGCCCCTGGCGATTCTTTCTAGATCGTAGCTCTTAGAGGTTCTGCTGGTTTTATCTTCGACTTTGTTTCTATACTGATAATCGCCGTCAGGGTCAGGCAGTCCCTCAATTATTCTCTCTTTCTTGTTTTCGTCTAAAACGAAAACATCGCTATCACCTTTTCTTGTTAGAGTGCGCTGTTTTTCCTCCCCTCCAGCGGCAGTGAATGTATCTTTGATTGCTTGCAGCTTATCGCCGTCGTATGTAAATTGGCGTTTTGCACCACTTTCAAATTTTAGCTCTAAGGGACGACCAAGCTGATCATACTCAGTGGTCTTTCTAAAGTCGTCTCTAATGAGATTGCCGTTTTCTTTTTTGTACTCAATCGCTCCATCAGCTGTAATTTTTAGTTCTTGTTTTTCTTTGTCTCCTTCTTTGACTGCTAGGGTCTCTGTCTTGCTAGCTCCGTTTTTGTCTTTACGCTCTGTTGTTACAGCGGCGATTTTGCCATCTTCCCATTCGATGTGTCTTTTATCGCCGTCTTTATTGGTCAATTCAACTAGGTTGCCTTGAGCGTCCGATTTCCTGGTGATACCGTTCTCGGTTACTGCGCTGGCGCCGTCTTTGTACTTGGTTTGCAGTTTGCCTTCCTGGTCTGTAAAGCTAAGGGTGCCGTCAGGCTTGAGTGACATGTTCTTGCGCACTTCGCCTGGGTAAGCCGGATTGGTGTATGAATCACCGTCTTTCTTCCAGATGCTTATCTCGAAAGTATCTTCGTCAAGTTTTCTAGATTCTTCCAATTCGTCAAGAGTGGTGCCCTTATAGTGTCCGGTCAGTTGGCTGCCGTCATTTAGTGTGGCAGTTAGTTTACTTGGCCAAATACCATCGGCTTCGCGCTTGAGTCTGTTCTCTTCACTAATGGCGCGACTGCTTGCATCTAAATGATCAAGAGCCTTACTGCCATCGCCTGTGGTGAATACACCATTTTTGCTCATCGACAGGGCGCCGCTAAAGTTGCCTGTGAGCTTGCCTTTCTCATAAATTGCATAAGACGACATTTCGTAGCCGTCTTTTTTGACTATTGAACCATCTGAATATTTATTGTTGCCTACAAAACGAAACTCACGTTCACCATTGATGGTAAGTGAAGTGACCCTATCTGGATTTTGCTTGTCTTCGTATTTTAGTTCTCTGACTGTTTTACCGTCGCTCGAGATGGTCTTGGTGATCTGACCGTTCTCATTGCGTTCATAGGTGCCTTCTTCCAGTTTTACCGACTTGCCGATTGACTGCTCATTGTTTTGGCTTTCTTCAAATTTGCTCTTCACCGCCGGTTTTTCAAGTGTTGCATTGCTCTTGGCCATCTCTTTCTTTAGTGTGTCGCAGTCGGCATAGAGGCTGTTGAACCAGGCTTGACTTTCGCTAGGGTTAAGAGGAAAGCCCGAAAGATCTTTGCCTTCAGAGGCAGCTTTACCATCTTTGTTTAGAGGCAATAATTTTAGGTATGGCACACCTTGAATCTCTTCAGGTTTAATGCCTAGTTCCTTCAGTATCTGTTTTTGCTCTTTAAGTTGGGCTTGTTCGGCAGCGGGGAGCTTGGCCGGATCGCTTAGTAGTTTATCGATGTCGAGTTTTACAACTTTAGCCTTGCCGTTCAGTTCGGCTTCTTTTGTGCTCATGGTACGGTCAAGGGCACGGCAGGGTCCGCACCAGGTGGCGCCGATGTCTATCAATATCGGCACTCCGTCTTTCAGAGCTTGCTCTCTAGCCTGTTTGAGTTCGCCGTTCTTAAAGAGAGACTTACTTTCACTTTCTGCCTTTTGGGCTGGGAAAGTGACGGTTTTTTCCGAAACCAGATCAAGGGTGGGCATGAAGGGCTGGGCTGTCTCTTTAGCTTTATCTGCCCCTGATTTAAGAACGCTTAGCTGCAAGCTGCGCTCGTCTTTAGACGGGCTAAAGTCTAGGGGCTGCAAGGTCTCTTTTTCATTAACTTGCTCTGTGGCAGGCTGTTCTTGCTTTATGGGCTGTTCTTGCTTTGTTTCGGCTGGTTCTTGGACTTTACTGAGATTTGGCTTCTCTGACTCTGACTCGTTCTCTTTCTTTTCATTGCGCTCAAAACTCGACATGGCTAGCCTCAAAAGAAGTGCTTTAAGTCGGTGCTGTTTCAGTAGTAAGGCAATTGATTCACACCTGGACCCAGCCTAGGTGAGAAATGTTTCAAAGTGGTTGCAAGCCAGCCTAGCCTAGACCCGCTTGCCGTAACTACCCTTCAACTCGACAGAGGCAATAAACGAAATGCTGTGTCGTACCGAATGGAGTTTTATGCAATTCTGCACTATGTTCGACTAATCGAAACTTTGACCCAAACTGATCATGCAGCGACTCAGAATCATAGCGGACAACTTCAAGCCCGCTGCACTTTTCTGGACCCTCAGGTCCAAAAGTCGCGACAATAACGTGACCTCCAGGTCTGACTGAAGCAGCCACTCGACTTACGTAAGCCACTCGGTCTTCTGGGCTTGTTAGAAAATGAAAGACAGCGCGGTCGTGCCAGATATCAAATCGTTGCGCTGGCAAAGAAACTTTAGTAATGTCGTCAATAATCCATGAAACAAGAGCTGCCTTATCTCTGAGACGCTGCTTTGTTTCGGCAATAGCCCTTTCCGAAATATCCAACATTGTAATGTCGGTAAATCCTGCCAACAGCAAATCATCGACAAGATTCGATGCTCCTGAACCTACGTCGATGATGGCGCAGTCTTTGGCACCATGGCTGCTCTTCATTATTATGTCTATTGACTTGCTGAGACGGGGCGTATACCAGCTTACAGAGTCTACCGGCTTAGTTTCGTATACTGTTTCCCAATGATTTTTTTTGTCTGCCATTGATATTTACCTTAACCAAGCTAGGTTCGCAAAATCTAATGATACAGCAAATGAATATAGTGGCAGCTATAGCGCAGTCGCCAGTTTGGTTTCGAAAATGCCTAAGCTTGCCAATCTTTGAAGATTTTATTGACCTGTCTGCCTGACTAGCCAATCAACTGGCCAATCAACTAGCTAGCGACCAATTATCAATCAGAAAGTTCCCGCCACAATACAGTTCTAAAACTGTAGCCACCGGTCACTTTTCAGCCTTCAAGACTTGTAGCATGCACTTGATGGCTAGTTTACCGAGGCACTACAGATTTAACCCTATGACTACGCTCAAATGCAGACAGCCCTTCAACAAGCGCTTCGCCCAATATCTAAAAGAACGCTTTGCTCCACTGGAATATGGTTTCCTATCTCTCATATTCAGCCTGGCAGGACTTTGCCTTTCTTCCAGCCTGCGCCTCGGCACGCTCAGCCTGCCTTTGCAGAGCACCCTGTCGTCAATGGCTGTCACTTTGTTTATGTTCTTTCAGTTGCGTGTTATAGATGAACATAAAGACAATGAAAACGACTGCCTTTATCTGCCTGAGCGCCCTGTGCCCAGGGGGCTAATCTCGCTCAATGAACTAAAAATTGTCGGACTTAGTCTTTTAGCTATCCAAATAACCCTTTGTCTAGCTAATAAAACCACCTTACTATTGCTCGCGCTCTCTTTCGGCTATATGGGACTCATGGCTCGCGAGTTTTTTGCCGGTCCTTATTTAGCACGCCGCCCCATGGTTTATATGCTGGTTCATATGCCGGTGATGCTCTTTATCGACCTGGTCATAACCAGTTTTGACTTTGGTCTTAGCCGGTTCGATCCGAGGTTGCTTTACTTTTTTGCTGCCAGTTTTTTGAGTGGTGTCATTGTAGAAATGGGCAGAAAAATCTTGCCCCGGCCCAAAGCAGGAATCACAAGCTACAACCATGTTCTAGGGCTCAAAGCTGTAACAATCTGGCTGCAGCTTTGCATAGTCTTGGCCCAAGTTTGCCTTTGTCTTGCTTTGGCACCGCTTTCATTTAGCTGGCTGGCGATTGTTGCCTTTCTGGTTTTCGATGTTTTTGTCTTGCCTGGTTATGGCAAAGCCACACAGCAAACACTTTCCAAAGTGTTTGCCGGACTCTCTAATCTCTCGGTTCTCTTTGGTTATGTAACCGTCTTGATGGTTACGCTCATAAATTATTTGGTTCACTAAGTTCTCTAAATTCTCTAAGGTCTAAGCATATGAAAGCGTTAGCGTTAAATTTAAGAAATAGCGATGGCGAGCAAGTTCTCGGCAGCAAGGCAGAGGGTCTTTTTATGCTTGCCGAGCTTGCAGAAAAGGCAAAAGCAATGCACCCTCTCAAGGTGGCGCCCTTTTCTGTACCGCCTTTTGTCGTGGTCAATGGCGACTATAGAGAGCTTGAAGAATTTCTGACTATGTATGCAAGCGAAAAGTTCGCAGTGCGGTCGAGCGCCCTAGCTGAAGATCGAGCCGACGCTTCTTTTGCCGGACAATATGATAGTTTTCTTTCAGTCAAGAAAGAAGATGTAATCGAGTACATAGCTAAGGTGCGCTCTTCTTATCTATCTGCACGCAGTGCCGTCTATAAAGAACTGCTCGATGGTAATAATGCTACTGGCTCAAAGACACTAGAGGCACCGGTGATAGTGCAAGTCATGGTCGAAGCAAGCTATGCTGGTGTTGCTTTTTCCAGTCATCCTCTTTATCAAGGACAGCCTGTTTTATCAATGACCACAGGTCTAGCAGATCGGCTGGTGTCAGGTGAAATAGACGGACAGACGATAATTGCGGCTCGGGACCTGCCCCCTGAATTTAAGAGCGTCTGGTATCGCAAGATACTGCATGCCATCAAGCTTATTTCAGAAAACTCTGTTATGGCTGAGAACTCTGGAAAGACCGGTGCAGTTGATATAGAGTGGTGTCTTGATAGGCGCGGTCGTCTTTTTATTGTGCAGGTGCGCCCCATTACGGTCAAACCGCTGCCTATAACAGTCTTTGATGCCAGTAATATTCAAGAGTCTTATCCGGGCAAGACCAGCCCACTTACTTTCGCATTTGCCCAAGAGGCCTATCGCGAGGTTTACAAAAGCTTTGCCCTTTTTATGGGTGTGCCGGCAAAAAAGGTCGAGACAAGCAAAATATTCGAGACAATGCTCGGCTATTATCAGGGCAAAATCTTTTACAACCTAGCCAGTTGGTATGAACTGGTTTCTATGCTGCCGTTCTATCGCACCAACAAAAGCTTTATGGAAGCGATGATGGGCTTAAAGGCGCCTTTGGCAGAAGAGCTTGCGCCCTCAAAAAAGGTCTCTGTTTCTGAGAAACTGAATAGCCTCTATTGCTTGGGCAAGATGTTGGTGGCTTATCTGACGCTCGATGCGGCTGTCTGCAAATTTGAAAAACGACTTGAAGCTGCAGTCTCGCTCGACCGAGAAAAGATCAAGCAAATGGACCTTGTTGAGCTTAGAAATATCTACCTAGCTCTCGAAGAAAATTTGCTTAGACATTGGCAGACTCCTGTGGTCAACGACTTTTATACAATGATCTTTTCGGGTATCTGCACCAAGCTGTTTGAGCGACATAATCTATTAGACTTTCTACCCGGCTGTCTTAAAGCCGATATACCGGTGGTTTCTTCTGAACCACCACGCTTGCTTAGCGAATTGGCTTTGTCAATCAAAAATAGAGATGAGTTCTGCCGACTGGTCAAATTAGAGCACTTTGCCGATGCTATCGCCCTCTTGAAGCAAGAAGAGCTAGCCTGGCAGAAATACAAAGACTATCTGAGACTCTTTGGCGACCGCAATCTCTCTGAGCTGAAGCTGGAAACACCAAATCAGGAAGATTGTCCGGCTGTACTTTTGGGAACGGTGGCGGCGCTTTGTCGCAAGCCATTGACCGAAGTTGGGAAAAATAAGATAGCAGCCGAGACTATAGAGAAAAGAGCGCCGTTTTTGCTTAAGGCTATAGCCAATCGCACCGCCGTACTGATTGCGCGTCGCGAGAACCTTCGCTTTGCCCGAACTAGAGTCTTTGGCTTGGTTAGGCTTATCTTTAACTGTGCCGGTGAGAGACTTTATCAAGCCAATCTTATCGATAAAGCCGACGATGTTTTCTATCTCAAGCGCGATGAGATATTCGCTGCGGCAAACGGAACCAATCTATCATCTTTGCGCTGTCTTATAAAAGCAAGAAAAGAAGAGTGGCTGGCTTATCCTGAACAGTCGCCTCTGAGAGTCAGTTTTGTCGGGCTTGTGCAAGCCAATCAGACAATTGATGCAGACAGCCCTGAGCAAAAGATGGCGGCTAGCGACTGCTCTGCCCCCTCTTGCCCAGATCGCCAATATATAGGTAAAGCGGCTTCATCTGGCATTTTTAGAGGGCGGGTGCGGGTAATTAGAGATCCGCATCAAGAAAAGCTTGAAGCAGGTGAAGTCTTGGTGGCGGAGCGGACAGATCCTGGTTGGATCATGCACTTTAGTTTGGCCGGCGCCCTAGTGGTCAGCCACGGCAGCATACTCTCGCATACCGCAATTGTAGCGAGGGAAATGAAGATTCCCTGTGTGGTGGCACTAGCCGGCGCCGAAGAGTTGCTCAAGAACGGCGATCTGGTGGAAGTGAACGGCTTTGCCGGCACAGTAAAAGTATTAGAGCGCAATGACGAGGTCTGTCATGAAAAATCAAAAGTGCAAATCTAAACTTAGATATTCGCAGTGCTGGGAAGATGTTAACCCGCTCTTGCAACAGATTTCTGGACTTACTAATGCCAGAGTTTTATCGGTTGCAGCAGCCGGTGACAATACTTTATCTATAGCCAGTTTGCCCCAGGTCAAAGAAGTGCTGGCTTTTGATTTTTCAAGGGCGCAGTTAGCCCTTCTTGAGCTTAAGATGGCAGCCTTTCATTCACTGAGCCACCTTGAAGTATTGTATTTTCTTGGTGCCAGAGGTGATAGAGCCTATGCTGACTATCGTTTGGCAGTTTATAACAGGTTGAGAAAGCAGCTCAGTCAAGCTTCACGAGAATTTTTCGATAGCCATAGAGGCAAAATAAAAATTGGCGTCATACATTCGGGTAAGCTGGATAGTTACTTTAGACTATTCTCAAGCTTTGTTTTGCCCCTCTTGCACGACAGTAAGACAATAGACGACCTGCTGCAGGCAAAGTCGTGCCAAGAGCAAGAGCTGTTTTACGAACAGCGTTGGCATACCGGGGCATACAAAATTGCCTGCAGAGTCTTCTTTTCTCGTTTGTCTATTAGCCTATTGGGTCGAGATCATGACTGCTTCGATCAAGCTAGTGATTCATTTGGCAACTTTATTGAACGAGCTGTAGAACAGCATCTCAAGTTTGGGCATTTGTCGGACAATCATTATTTGCATTACATACTAAGAGGCGGCTATGGAGAGCAACTGCCCCATTATTTAGAGGCTCGCAACTATGAGGCGGTGAAAGACTCGCTTTCTAAAATCAAGCTGGTGGAAGCCGATCTGCATAGTTTAGCCTCTAATTTGCCAGCCAACAGTATCGACGCCTTCAACCTGTCAGATGTCTTTGAGTACATGAGTGATGCTGAGGCTGCTAAGCTTGCACATTCTTTGCAAAGAGCAGCTAGACCCGGAGCTCGTCTGGTCTATTGGAATATGCTGGTGAGAAGAGATCTTGGCAGCTATTTGAAAAATCAAGTGCAAGATGTCACTAAATATGATGCCTACTTGCCCACTTATTGCCGGACGTTCTTTTATAAGTGTTTTGTCGGACAGGAGCTGCACCGTGATCAATTGGTTTGAAAATACTGCCGCTTTGTCTGCCTTGCTTGCAGTACCGTCAATTTTGACGATACTTCTTTTGGCGCTTAGATATGGAAGAAAATTCGGACTTAGTCTATCTGGTGAAAGCAGCCGCAAGTTAGTGCATTTGCTTATGGGCTTGGTCTGCCTCAGTTTTCCCTTTGTCTTTTCTGACCCAGCCCCGGTCAATTTTCTGGCTCTATTTATCTGTCTATTTTTCTTGGTATTAAGGGTCAACCCGGGGGCTGCCGAGCTTAGAAAAGTTCTATTCTCGGTGGATCGATTTTCACTTGGTGAAATGTTCTTTCCTATAGCCGTTGCCACCATATTTAACTTAGCTTCCGCCCCGCTCTATTATCTAGTACCAATGGCGGTACTGGCTCTGGCCGACTCTGTGGCTGCTCTTGTGGGCGAGCGCTTTGGCGCCCATATTTATAGACTGCAATATGGTGCCAAAAGTCTAGAGGGCTCTCTGGCTTTCTGGCTTACGGCAATGCTAGCCGGTTTGAGCTTGCTTGTCTTTTGCGGCGTGGGAGTAGTGAAAGCCATTCTAGTGGCTGTTTTACTCGCCTGTATGGCTTGCGTGGTTGAAGCAATATCCTTTGGCGGCGCCGACAATCTGCTCATTCCGGTATCAATTCTATTTGTACTTGAAAAGGCTTTGCCTTTGCCTGAGGCTAATCTAGCAGTTCAGGTACTTATATTTGCCGTGCTTACTTTGGCTGTGCTCACCAACAAAGAAAGAAGCAGTCTCAATGACGGCGCCACTCTTGGTAGTCTGGTTTTTCTTTATTTTGTCTTCACCGAAGGCGGTGCTGCCTATCTGCTCATGCCGCTAATTTTGCTTTTTTCATACAAACGACTTTTGCCGAGGCGCTTTCGCTATTTATCCAACCGACATGGCAGTGCTGCTATTTGGTGCTTTATTCCGGTTTTACTTTTTCTGTTTCTACCGGCCCTAACCAAACGTTTTCAGCCTGCCGATTTACTTTCGGCTTATGGGCTGGCTTTCGCCATTCACGGCGCTATCATTGGTTCGGCTCATATTAGTCTGTCCTCAAAACGCAAAGGCAGAACCTTCCTACTAATCATCAATGCTCTCAAGAGTTGGGCTTTGCTCTTTCTGCCTTCATTTATTCTCGGGCGCGGCATAGACATTGATCTTTCCATCTGCATAACAGCCCTGAGCGGCCTAATGTTTGTATTTTCGGCTACATTCATTTTTGCTTGTTTTACCAAGGCCGCCGATGTCGATGAAAGAATCGGCAGATCTCGCTGGTTCAAGCAAGGGGCGCTGGCTTATCTGGGTTCCTTTGTTTACTTAATGGCGGTCTAACTATGTCCAAGCAAATTATCAGTCCAATAACAGAAAAAAATACAAACTCTGGTGCCGATGTATTTTTTGCATGCAGCAATGCTTTTGATCTAGCACAGACTTTGGCGACAGCCATTCAAAAGGCAGAGACTACCGACGGCAAGTGCGTAATCGGACCGATAAATTCAAACACCTGGCATCGCTACAGACTAGTAGAGCGAGACTATAGCCAAGAGTCTTTGCCTGCCTTTAGTGCCGAGCCCTATGACAGTGACTATAAAGAGCAGCTTGCCATTCTCGCCGAGTATAGATTTACAGCGGCGGCTCGCTATTATTCATCGCTTTTTACTTTCGATTCATATACAGATTCATTTCTTAGTATCAAAAGGCAAGCCGCCACCCAAAGCTGGTGCATGCCGGCAATTGAAGTAGGCGACTTGGCAAGAGATTGCCACTTTCAGACCTTACTTGCCGAGATCTACAATCTTTCTTGCCTGGCTTTTGCCGACAACTATCTCTATCAGCCGATTTCATTCGAAGAATTCAGCAAACTATACCAGGGTCTAAAAAATATCATCATAGACTTTCCGCCTGTGCTTTGTAGGTCTAAGAGCAGCGGTGAATTGCTTGGTTATTGTCTAATATTGCCTTACTTACAAGATACGATTTTGTTCAAAACCATAGCCAGAAAACCAGGCGCCCAGTTTGCCGGCATGGGAAAAGCCATGGTGCAGACAGCCATCTCGCGTTATTTGGCAAGGGGCTACAGCCGTGGAGTTTTCGCCCTATATAAAGATGATGGTTCCAGCCGCTATATGCAAGACTGCTTTGGGGCTCAGATATTTCGCAGCTATGCCTTGTTTGGTCGCCAGCTCAAGACCAGCCCTGAGGAGTTTTAGAACTATGAATATTTTTTATGTACTGCGTCAACAAAGCGCGCTGGGCGATAAAATTGCCATCGTCACCGCCGGCGGTGAGATAAGTTACAGAGAACTCTTTGAGAGAGTAAAAGTCTATATTGCTTGGTTGAAGAGCAGAAAGTCTATTAAGCGGGGCGATAGAGTGGTGCTTGCCATCAAGCCATCAATAGATTTTTATGTAGCTCTAATTGCCCTTGCCGGAATAGGCGCTGAGGCGGTCTTGATTGAACCAAGCAATTTGGGTCGGGCTCTGCGCTGCCTCAAGTTTGCTGAACCGCAATATATTTTGCTTGGTCTAAAGCTACTTTTGCCGGTCTGCGGCAATCTGAAAAAGGCTCCGCCCAAACAAGACTCGCCAGAACAAGACGCGGGCATGGCTTTGATGACCTTTACTTCAGGCACCACTGGCGGCATCAAGGCAATAGAAAGAAGTCATGATTTTCTTATGAAACAAGCTGAGATTTTAGAGAATACTCTTGAGCTTAGGCAGTCGAAAATTGTTCTAACCACCTTACCTGTTTTTGTCTTAGCCACTTTGCGGGCGGGACAGACTTCAATATACGTATCTCGAACTGATCTGCAGTTTGCTAAAGCGATTGCCGCAAAGAAGCTTGCTTTTGAGCCTGACCTTATGCCTGATAAAATTATTTGTGCGCCGCAGTTTGCCCAAATGCTTGCAAAAGATGGCGACACAGCCAATTTGCTTAAGGGGAAGCATGTCATCGTCGGCGGTGCACCGCTTTATGCCCCAGTGGCAGCAGCAGTTAGACGTCATTGCAAACGTTTGACCTTGGTTTATGGTTCGTCTGAAGCAGAGCCGATAAGCCATCTAGAAGTAGATGAAAGTTGTCTGAGTGAAATGTACAAGGCAGCAAAAGAAGGGTTAGGCTTGCTTTGCGGCACAATTGATCAGTCAGTGGAACTAATTATTTTGCCTCTCGCCAGCTTTGAAAAGTACCAAAAGATAAGCGCGTCCCAAAAGACTCAGGGAGAAAAGCTTAACTCAGAAGATCTTGAGAAAGTTCCGCCTTCTTTAGAAGGTAAGGTCGGCGAAATACTTGTGGCAGGAGAGCACGTCAATAAAGCCTATTATCGAGGGGTCGGTGAAAGTGAAAACAAGCTCTCTATAGGCAATAAAGTTTTTCACCGCACCGGTGATACCGGCTATCTTAAAGATGGCAGACTTTATTTGACCGGGCGCAAGTCGTCACCTTGGTCGCATGTTGTAGAAAGTTTTGTCAGCCTAGATGGTGCTGTAAAGAGATCAGCCTTTCTGGCCGCTGGCAAACTATTGGTTGAACCTTACAAAGGTGCAACTTTAAGCAAAGAGACCAGAGAACAACTGACCAAAGCCAATATAGCCATTGAATATACAAGGCTAAGCGTGGATGCCCGGCACGGCTCTAAAGTGATTGCTTAATTTAGTCTCTTTGTCTTTGCGGAGCGCTGACCACAGCTGAGCCTTCTTGTCTTTCGAAAGCTTCAATCTGGGCCACCGAAACGGCAGCCGCACCCAACTTATCGCTATGACCGAGGGTGACCATACGATCTTGAACAGCAAAGATATCTTCTATATGTCTGGCTAGAGCGCGGGCTTGCGGCATGACTTGCTCAACTGAAGCGGAGAGAACAAACTCTGAATTGACGCCGGAAGTCATTAGGTGGCTGCGCTCACCGCCCCAGGTGGTGCTGAAGCGCAGGTGCAAATTGGCGCCGGGGGCGCAGGTCAAGGTCAGCTTGCGGGCAAAGCCGTGGCTATTGATATCAATCTCGCCGAGCAATTGATTGAAAGTGTCGGGGCCATTGGGCAGTTGACCGAGCATTTTGCCGGCAGGCACACCCAGTTCTTGCGAGAGCACATCTACCAGGGCAGCAAAAGAAGCAACACCTTGCAGATCTATAGTTTTTCCAGTTCCGTCAAAATTCATGGCAAATACTCTGTTTATAGACTAACCTTATCTTAAACCTTCCAAATGATGCCAGTTGTTGGCAAATTCTTCAAGTACAGTAGTTTTATGCAATCAGATATATCTTTCAAGACCATTGCCGAATGGGCAGAGATGATCAAGATAGAGCATACGGTCTTTGCTCTGCCTTTCGTCCTCTCTGGTTTCATCCTTTCCACACCGGGCTTTCCTTCTGCCTCCACTTTGGGCTGGACTGTTCTTGCCTTTGCCAGTGCCAGATGCGCTGCCATGACCCTGAACCGGCTCATTGATGCTGATATCGATGCCAAAAATCCACGCACAAAAGATAGAGCCATTCCAGCCAAGAAAATAAGCAAAGGGCTGGCACTGACAATCAGTATTGTCTCTTTTGCAGTGATGCTTTTCGCTGCTTCTATGTTGCCGCCTATCTGTCTCTGGTTGTCGCCAATTGCAGTGTTTTGGCTCAGTTTCTATTCCTTCACTAAACGCTTCACCTGGCTCTGCCATATTGTCCTAGGCATAGCCTTGGGCGGCGCCGCTCTAGGAGGCTGGGTGGCGGCAAGTGGAGCCTTAGTTGGCGCTCCACCTTGGCTGCTGGCTCTGGCTGTCACTACCTGGGTGTCTGGGTTCGATATCATTTATGCATGTCAAGACACCGAATTCGACAGCAACCAGAAATTACATTCGATTCCATCTCGGTTTGGTGTGGCTGGCGCTCTCAAAATTTCGCGGGCTCTGCATGTTTGTACAGTTCTTTTCCTGCTTGCCTTGGGGCTCACGCTCAAACTGGCTCTTTTTTATTACCTTGGGCTTGTATTGATTGCGGGCATGCTGGTTTACGAACATCGCTTGGTGAAAGCAGATGATCTATCTAGGGTAAATGCTGCTTTCTTCACAGTGAACGGCGTGGTCAGCATTATTTCTTTTCTGGCTTTTCTAGCCGATAAGCTAATGCCGCTTCGTTTTTAAGATCTAGGGCGATAATTTCACCGTCCACGGCGCCAAAATACAACTTTGAGCCGCTTATTAGTGGAATCGACTCGACTTCTTTCTTGAGGGAATAGCGCCAAAGCGAAGCACCGCTTCTGGTGTCAAACGATTCGAGGGTGCCGTCTTTACCAAGCGACAAAATCTGATTGCCTTGAATAATCAGATTAGCTGCCGGTTTGGCTTTGAGCGGTGCCTTCCACTTTAGCGAACCGTCATATTTTTCACAGCAATAAAGCCAGCGGCTATTGGTGGCAAACATAACCGAAGTAAAGACGATAGCGCCACCGCGGTTAATGGCTCCGGCCATGGGATACTCCCAAATCAAACGACCGGCTTCGGCATCAAGGGCAAAGAACGAACCGCTTTGGGTGCCGATATAGACTGTATCGACCGATGTCACAGGCGAACTGACAATATTGCCCGATGAGACAAACTTCCAATTGAGCCGACCTGTGGCACAGGCTATAGAAAAAACGCTGCCGCCGCGGCTGGCAAAATAAAGAGAATCGCCATGTACACGCGGCTGCGAAACGATGGCGTCGCCGGCGCTGAAATTCCAGAGTTTGCGCCCTTGTCTAAGATCTAGACCGGTGACTTGCCCTTGCATATCGCACAAAATAAGGGTGTTGCCGTAAGCTGTAGCCGGTGCCAAAATCGCAGCCTGTCCGAAATATTGCCAGAGGGGCTCGGCAGTCTGAGGATTGAGAGCATGGGTGACACCCAGACAATCGCTGATAATTAGCTTGTCGGCCAAATAAAGTGGGGCGGAGAGAATGGGCGAACCGGCATCATAGGCAAAATTCAAAGCACCGCTCTCACTGGCTAAGCTATAAAGTCTGCCGTCGCTCGATGGTACAAAGATGTTCTTGCCTTCTCGATCTTGCACCGGCGCCGCCGACCAACCGATTGGACCATGGCTGGCAAATTTCCAGAGTACCAACTGCCCCGAATTGGTCGATGGGGTAAGATTGGCGTCATTAGCCGGTCTTGCCTCTAGTTTGTTCTGCGAACTGGTGGCCACCACTTTGGTTGTGTCTTTGCTTTTGGTACGCGGCCGGCTGGGCGGCAGTGCCGTGACATCGTCGGCTCTAGGAGCCGCCGGACCAGCATCAACACTGGCTGCTTTTTCTTTAGGCTCGCTTTTGGGGGCTTCAGATGCATCCCCGGCTAGTCTGCCGGTTTCCAGCCTGCCTGCCAGCCCCATTCGGGCCACGCGCAATTCAAAAATCAGGTCGTCTACTATTCCCAGCACGTCGGCCATCGACTTATAGCGTTCTTCTGGAGTCTTGGCCATCATACGCTTGATCACTTTATCTAGAACTTCAGGCACATGGGGATTGAGCCTTTTGGCTGAAGGCACGGGGGCGCTAGTATGTTTCATGGCCATTTCGATCATGCCCTGCGCCCGGAAAGGCAGTTGCCCGGTGCACATTTCAAAAAAGAGAATACCCATCGAGTAGATATCGGACCGATGATCTTGCTGCTCACCGCGGCAAAGCTCGGGGGACATATATGCGGGTGTGCCCATGCCTTTGGTGGAAGAGTTTAGATAGACCCGGCCCACAAGCAAGCGCGCCAGTCCGAAATCGCCAATTTTCAGGTCGCCTTCATTGGTGATAAAAATATTGTCTGCCTTGATATCTTGGTGTACCACCCCTCTTTTATGGGCAAAAGAGAGCCCCGAAGCCAGTTGCTTCATCCAGTTGAGGGCATGTTCAAGAGGCAGAGGCCCCTGGGTGACTCGGGCGGCTAGGTTGCCGCCCGGTAGATATTCCATAGCTACGAAATGGTGATCGCGGTTGGCTCTCGATTCCACACCAATGTCATAGACAGTGACTATATTAGGGTGCTCCAGCTGGGCAGCTAGCCTGGCTTCTTCCTTGAAGACTTCAAGATTTTTCTTATCTGCCATCAAGCTCGGCAAGAGCATCTTAATGGCGACATCCCTCAAAAGCAGTTCGTCGCGGCAGTGATAAACCACGCCCATACCGCCCACGCCTATTTCTTCAAGCACGGTGTAATGCCCGTCTTCGAGCTTTTCTCCGCGTGCGAAAATCTTAGGGGGCATCTGATTTCCTTAAGTAAGTCTCAGAAAATGAGCGGAATCTTGGTGAGGTTTTACAGCTTCCATTATAAACAGTTAGAGTTTGTCAAGAAATCAAAGCAGCCCAGGTTGTAAAATAAAGCTCTTAGTGCCGAGCATTAGCTAAAGATTCAACTAAGTACCAAGATTAAGGACCAATCGATGAACCAGTTTGATCTCGAAGTCGGGCAAGTATTCAGTGCTTCCCCTTCAGACCCTGATGAAGCCAAGCCCGAGACTGTAGAACTTTCGCTAATTGAATATGGCGCCCAAGTATTGCAAGACGAAGCCGAAGCTATTCTGCGCATTAAGGACCGTCTGGCACCAAGCTTTGAACATGCCATCGAACTTTTGGTTGAGTGTAGCGGCAAAGTAGTAGTAACCGGCATGGGCAAGAGTGGTCATATAGCGACAAAGATTGCCGCAACATTTGCCTCAACCGGCACCCCAGCCTTCTTTGTTCATCCAGCTGAACTGCGCCACGGCGACTTCGGCATGCTCGATAGTCGCGATCTGGTCATCGCCCTTTCCAGTTCGGGTGAAACTCAAGAAATCAAATTGGTGCTTGAACCAATCAAGCGGACTGGTCTCAAGCTTATTGCTCTTACCGGCAATATGCAGTCTACATTGGCTCGTTATGCCGATGTAGTGCTCGATGTCAGTGTCGACAAAGAGGCCTGCCCCCTCAATCTTGCTCCTACTTCATCCACCACGGCCGCTTTGGCTATGGGGGACGCTTTGGCTATGACTTTGATGGCGGTCAAGGGCATTGCTCCGGAAGACTTTGCTAGAAGTCATCCCGGCGGTAGCCTCGGTCAGAAACTAATTACAGTCGAGTCGATCATGCGCTCTGGCGTCGATGTCCCGATTGTTTCGCTTAATGCCGCCTATGAAGCGGTCTTGGAAGAAATCACCGCCAAGAAACTTGGCTTTACTGCTGTATGTGAAGACGACGGCAAGTTGAGAGGTGTGATCACCGACGGTGACTTGAGACGTTCCATCTCAAAATATAGAGAGTCGGTTTTTGAGAAATGCGCTCGCGATATCATGACCACATCACCCAAAACCATCTCTTCGCAGAGCTTAGCTGTAGAAGCCCTAAAGCTGATGGAGAAGTATTCTATCGCCGACCTGCTTATCGTCGACCATGCCACCAGACCGGTTGGTTTGATTGACTTGAAAGACTTGCTTAGAGCCGGTGTAATCTAGTTCTTCTTATTCTTGAGAAAGTCAGCCTGCTCAAGCAAGCGGTTGTTTCTTATTTCTTCGCCGCTGAAAGTGCCGTCAGGGTCGCGATAGGGCAAGGCTGAGCTGGTGCTGAGGCGGGCTTCCTCTTCTTCGCTCAGCTCATAGATCAGTCCGTTGGATGCTTGCATCAAGTCTTTGTCTATTGTCTTATTGGCTGCCATGGTGCCGCCTTTCTTGCCACCCACCGCTGTAGTTTTATAGACATTAAAGCCGAGGCTGCGCAGTGTGCCCCTTACCGCCGGTGCTGCCGAATAAGTAAAGAGCATGCCCCAGGCAGAGAGCAGTCTTTTGTATTGACTAAAGACTTCGATGGTCCAAAGTTCTGTGACTTTGCGCGGCGAAAAAGGATCATGAAAAACCAGATCATAGGTGGGCTCAAGTTGCTTCAGTGCAAGCCTTAGATCTTGATTGAGAAAGAGAGTGCTTAACTTTAGATCGCCAAGCTGCATAGAGCGAGGCTCAAGGCTGGTAAAGATAGAGCAGTCGATGTCACTACTTAGAGCCTGAAAGCAAGGCTGGGCAAGCACACGGGGAACGGCGTCGCAAGCCAGGTCGTGGTCAGTGTCTATGGCGCAAATCTGCAGTTCTTTGAGACCTAGCTGCTTATATCTCTCTTGCTCAAGTAAATAATCTAGCAAAACCAGGCTGTTATAGCCGAGCCCAAAACAGGCGTCTATAACCGTTAGACGACCGCCTTCTCGGGCAAGATCCTGGGCAAAGCCGAGGCGGTCAAGCACAAAGAAAGATGGACGGGCATAGTCTTCGAAGGCTTCGGCATAGGCACCGTGCAAATTATGATAAAGCTCCTTTACTGACGGTTCCTTCAAACTGAGCGAACCATCGGCGGTGGCAACATATTCTCTTTCTCTGGTCATCTAAATAACCATAACTATCTTGCCAAAGTTGGCATCGGCTTCCATCATCTTATGAGCTTGGACAATCTGCTCGAAAGGCATGGTGCAATCGAGATTAGCTTGTAATTCTTGGCTGGCAATAAAGGGCAAAAGTTCGCTTTCGAACCGTTTTGTCAGCGCTATCTTTTCTTCCAGGGTGCGCGATCTCATTGAAGTGCCAATCAGCTTCAGCCTTTTCATCAGAATTAGGTTGAGACTAAGCTCGGTCAATGTGCCACCCAAAAGCCCAATCAACATAATGGTTGCCTTGGCGGCAGCACATTTAATATCTTCTTCCACATACTTGCCGCCCACCAGTTCGACAAATAAATCGATATCGCCAAAAGACTCTTTGACTTGTCTGGAAAAGCTCGCATCTTTATCGCATTTCAGAGCAGTGAAACCCTCTCCAATCAGAGCTTTGGCTCTATCTAGCTTGTCTTGGGTGCGACTTGTGCCGAGGGCTTGGGCTCGATACAACTTGGCTATCTGAGCGGCTGCCAAACCGACACCGCTGCCCACTGCCGAAATAAGAACTTTCATGCCAGGCTTGAGCTTTCCTTGTAAGACCATGGCATCAAAGGCGGTGACAAAGGCTTCAGGATAGGCAGCCGCATGGGCAAACGAAATGTCCTTAGGTATGGGCATGGCAGTCTCGGCATGAACAAGCAGATATTCTTGATAGCTGCCGCCGCCTACCAAGCCAAAGACGCGATCACCCTTCTTGAATTTGCTAACACTGTCTCCGACGGCTTCCACCTCTCCAGCATATTCAAGGCCCGGCACATCGGCAGGTACACCTTGAGGAGCGGGATAGCGTCCGAGACGCTGGGCTATATCGGCACGGTTAAGGCCAAAAGCGCAGACCTTAACAAGCAATTCATCTTTGCCGACAACCGGTTTTTCTCTTTCTACTATTTTTAGAACTTCGGCTGCGCCTGGTTCTGAGACTATGATTGATCGCATGGGCACCCTTTAAATGACTTAGCTTATCTTACTAAAAGCTCGACAAGCCAAGTTGGCAAGTTGTATTCTTTTTGCGTGAATGAAGCAACAGAAAAAGAAATTAGTACTCAATCTGCTGATCTAGCCGCAGATGCAGAGAATGCTGCCGGTGAAAAGAAGCCCCAGAAAGATGCCTGGGACAAGCTCGGGGCCGTGGCTCCAATAATTTCAGGCGTTCTAATCTTTATTATGGGCGGCTACTTTACTTATTCTTTTAACCAGCAACAGTTGCGCCTGCAAGAAATACAAACAATCGAGAAATTTATTCCCCACCTTATGGGCAATGATAAAAGTAAGAGAGCGGCTATTTTAGCCATTTCTTCCTTAACAAACGCCGAATTGGCATCCAAGTTTGCCCAGATTTTTGCCAGTCAGGGCACAGTTTCGGCTTTGCAGTCAATTGCCGAAACAGGCTCAGAGAAAGATAAAAGTGTTGCTGCTTCGGCCTTGGCTGAAGCCCTAGAGAATCTCGCAGCCCGTGAAAGTCGGCTCAATGAGATGGAAAGCGCCTTTCAAAAGGCTCTCGGTGAAAGCGATAAGGCCAATGAATCGCTAAACGGTCTCGATAAGCTCGACGAGGCTACCAGGCTTGAGAAATTAGCGGCTATGTGCCGCGAACGCGGACAAAATAATGTCGCCGATAGCCTACTGAAGCAGGCTCAGCTGATAAGAAACAGGCTTTCGGATAAAGCTGATAAGTTGGACAAAGAAGACAAACCTAGTAGTCCCCCTCTACCGCCGGCTCCCAGTCATCCGCATCAACATCAGCCCCAGGCGCAGCCCGAAGGCAATGCAGAGAAGAGCGAAGAGAAGACGCCGGAAGCTGCCAATCAGACAACACCAGATAAGGCTTCGGCTGAGGCAGAGACTAAAGCAGCGCCATAAGCTTAGTTATTTAGGTCTTTGGCCAGGGCTTTAGTCTATTCAACTATATATTGAGACCAGAACTCGGTTCTTTCTTTCCAATCGCAGTTGCCACAAATCAAGGTAACTTTGGCCCCAGCCGTTTCATGGTTGGAATCACCGGCGCCGTCCCAAACCGAAGCAGTCATCTCCACATACTTTTCATATTTCTTGACAGCGCCTTTGCAAGAAGGACAAAGCATTTTCCCTGAATCGACAGCTTTCTTGATGGTTGATAGAGACATCTCTTTACCTGAACATATAAAGTGGGTCGTAATTGAATAGCGGCTGATTTGGATTTTACAACTAAACTTTGCCTTCTTAATTTCGAGCTTTTAAAGACTAACCTTCTAACAACCCAGCGAACAGGCTTGACAGATTCTATACTTAGAACTATTCTAAATACAGAACCGGTAAGCAGCGAGCAGCCGGATTTATTTTTAACCCTTAATTAGACTAAGTCTATTAATAGAAGAAGCCTAAGGAGGCAGACATGAATACTCCAGATAAGAATGACACCAACGTAAACCCCAAGACAGATTTGACTTCACGTAACCTTGAACAAGCCTTTGCCGGAGAATCTATGGCTAATCGCAAATATCTATATTTCGCCAAATTAGCCAGGCAGCTGGGTGATGAAGAAGTGGCAGCTCTTTTTGAGAAAACAGCCAATGAAGAAACTAGCCATGCCTTCGCCCATCTCGAACTTATTTATCCCCTTGAGGGCATGACCACGGCAAAACTCTTGCAATTAGCCTATGAAGGCGAAATGTACGAAACCGAGGTTATGTATCCCCAGTTCGAAAGAGAGGCGCTAGAAGAAGGTCACCTTGATGCCGCCGGCGAATTTATCGAACAAGCGCAAGAATCAAAAGAACATGCCGAAAGATTCTACAAGGCAGCCAAGAGATTTAAGGCTTTCAAACATGTCGAGGCTTTTCATGCTAATCGCTATAAAAAGATGCTCGACAAAAAAATATCCTAAAGAGTTATGATCATTAGGCCTGCTAACCGCTAGGTGGAAACCCTTTCTTCGTGAGACTCTTTCTTCATAATGAATGCAGAAACTGATCGTTTTCTGGCTGTCACCCTTGATGTTAGGGTATCGACCTACGATATAGACTATGCCGGGCACGTTTCCAATATCAGTTATTTCCGCTGGCTGGAAGATATGAGGCTGAAGATTCTAGAAGAATATTTCCCCCTTGATGAACTGATGCAAGAGGGCTATATGCCTATTCTTGCCGGCAGTCAGATTAAGTACAAGCGTGCCATTCGCTTGTTCGATAAACCCAAGGGCGAAATGTGGATAAGTGATATCACAGCTGCCACCATGACTTTTACCGGACGCTTTTTGGTGAATGGTGAAGTCTGCACCGAAGCCAGTCATCAGGGACTTTTTATCAGTAGTACGACCGCTAGACCTTGTAGGCTTCCACCTCGAATTGTGGAAGCCTATAAGACTTGGCAAGAGAAAAAATAGGAAATTGAGGTAAAGACTAAAATGACTTCTTTGAAGACTCAGGCAAAAGTCGCCGTCATCACTGGTGCCACCAGTGGTATCGGTAAGGCAATCGCTAAAGCCATGGCTGAAAAGCATCTCAGTTTGGCTATAAACGGTTTTGGCTCTGAAGCTGAGATTGCCGGGGTAATCAAAGAATTGAAAGAAGCTGGTGCCAAAGACGTGGTGCACTTGCCCACTGATATGTCACGCACCACAGAAGTTGAGCACTTTATCGAAGCGGCTATTGAAAAATTCGGCGGTGTAGACGTACTGGTAAATAATGCCGGTATTCAACATACCGCCCTTGTGGAAGATTTCCCGGTTGATCGCTGGGATCAAATTATTGCCATCAACCTCTCGGCAGCTTTCCATACAATTAGGATGAGCCTGCCTAAGATGAAAGCTAAAAATTGGGGACGAATCATCAATATCGCCTCGGTGCATGGTCTGGTGGCGAGCACCCATAAGGCTGCCTATGTGGCGGCTAAACACGGCATAGTCGGGCTCACCAAAGTAGTGGCGCTCGAATGTGCCGACACTGGTATCACCTGCAATGCCGTCTGCCCCGGCTGGGTAGAAACTCCGCTGGTGGAAAAGCAAGTGGAAGCTATAGCAGCAGCCAACGATATTACTGTTGATGAAGCCAGACATAGACTAATAAGCGAGAAACAACCTTCCAATCGCTTTGTTTCTTTAGATGAATTGGGTGCTCTCTGTCTATTTTTAGCAAGCGACCTAGCTGGTTCAATAACCGGCAGCAGCATGCCTATAGACGGCGGTTGGACAGCCCGCTAATGACACGGTCACATAAGCCGCCCCTGCTTACAGCTTTATCGGTCTTTAGTTTGGCTTGCCTAGTTGGTATTTCGACTTTCGCCTGTCCAAGTCAGGCAAGGGCTAGAGAAGCTCAGAAAAAGCCAAAAGTCGGTAAGCAATCATCAGTGAAACAAAATTCGGCTAAGCCGGCGGCAAAAGCTGCTTTTGGCGGCGATCTTAATCTTGCTGTCAAGACTTGGCTGAATAGACCTGAAATTAGACATTCGCGTGTCGGTGTTGAGGTGATGGACCTAGCCACCGGCACCGTGCTTTTTCAGTCCAGCGGCGACAAAAGACATACCCCGGCGTCAACCGCCAAAGTAATTACCACTGCCTGTCTTTATGATCTGCTCGGTCGGGACTTTGTCTATAAAACAAAACTGCTCACTGCCGGCACAATTAAAGATGGTGTTCTAAATGGTGATTTAGCTCTTGAAACCAGTGAAGACCCTTCTTTTTCCCGCGGAGACCTGGCATCTTTGGTGCTCTCTTTGCGTAACTTTGATGGCGATAAGAGCGGTGTCAAACTACAAGCAGTAAAGGGCAAAATTTATCAGCTGAGCCCTAATAATGGTGCCGACAACTTTCATGTGCACTGGCTCTTAGAAGACTTTGGCCAAGAGTGGATGCCGGTTTCATCTAGTCTGGTGGTAGATAAAAATATCGCTTATTCAGCTGGTATACCGAGCACTATAAAAATAGACGATGGCGGTTCATCTTTAAATTCAGTTTTGGACGGTGTTCTTTCGGCCGATCTCGCCAGTGCCTTTCTAATTTTTGATGAAAGTACTCAGACAGCCAAACTTTGCCGTGGTATCGCTTCCGGTTCTAACGGCAAGCCTGACCCAAAGGTACATAAAGATGGACCTTTTGTTGTGGCTAACCCTACCGCCTTCAACTTGGCTTTGTTCTCAAGCACCCTGGCTGAAAGCGGCGTTGAATTTGACCGGCGTATTTTGAGAGACAGCAAGGTGCCCGGCTTTTTAGCCAAGCAACCAACCTTGGTCTTGGCTGAGCATAGTTCCAAACCGTTACCCCAGCTAATCAAGCTTTGTCTTTATGAAAGCGATAATCTCTATGCCCAGCAGTTTCTTAGGACAATTGCCCAGATAGGTCTTAATGCAGATAAACAAGGCGGTGGCAAGTTGGCATCTAAGAGAACCTCCGACCTTGAAGAGCGAGGTCTGGCTCGCATTGGACAGTGGCTTTCTTCTATTGCCGTGCCTAATGCTGAGGTGATTTTGTTTGACGGCTGCGGACTTTCTAGAAAGAACTCGGTCACACCCCATGCACTAAATCTGGTGCTGCGTTATATGGCGCAGAAGCATCCTGAATATCTTGATCTTTTGCGCAGCCAAGGTGCCGGCAAAGGTGAAAGCGGTAGATTTAGATTTAAAACCGGAGCCATGGAGACTGTCCGCGGTATAACCGGCGTGCTCGATACTGCCCAGGGCAAGAAACTTGCCGTCACTGTTCTTGTCAATGGTCACAAGGCTTCGGTCAGTGATGTACGCATAGTCATAGCCGATCTAATTGAGCGACTTAGAAGAGTCAATATAAAGGAAGCCAATTCTAAAGAAGATAATAAGGCTGATAAGACGCCGACAGCGGCAGAATCGAATTAGATACCTACTGACTTAGGACAACTCTTTTGCCTTATTTTAGCCATCGACGACTATGATGCCGCCCTCGTTGACGGCGATTGGAACCATGGCAACAAGCATTGGCAAAAGCGTTCGGATCTCGTCAAGAGTGCGAGAGTTTCTGATGTCACGCCCAAAGTTGACTAGTTCCATCCAAAAGCTGGTGTAGCCTACAACTGAGGCTTTATTGTCAAGTTCGAGAAAAAGGGCGCCGAGAATTTGCGCACTGTCGACATAGCGTTTGGAACCATTGCAAATCCACTCGAACTTTAGTGGAACAGTCAGAGAGGCAAGTCCACCCTGCTGCGAGTTGCCTCGCATCCTGTGCCAAGAAGTGTTGGAAGATGGGAACTTGGAAACAAAATCCTGGTAGAGCTGGTCGCAAATAGAATCTTTGACGGGAAGCTGCAAGCAAAAGTAATTGAAAACCAGCTCTTCGAACACCCCGTCCACTGGATAGGTGATGTATTTGTGGCAACCGAGTGGCTGCCCGAAAGCAATCGGACAACTGGCACACTCGCTAAAACCGTTTTCAAAACTGCTTAGCTCTTCGAGTATCGTTTGATAGTTGAGCTCGATTGACTGCCGATTGGTGCCTCGGAGCTGCATGCGCAACTGATGTCGCTGGTGTTCGGGCACCTGTGTCTCAACCATTTCACGCATAGAGAGAAGCTTCAGCTTCCAGAGAAAGCCTTCTCTGCCGTTGTCTCTTTGCAGTGAACAGTTTCGCCAGCCTATTATGTCGGCGCCCATGCTTCCCTCGATTTTGTTCAGGTTGTCAGACGAAGCAATCGAATTTTTAGCAGGCAAAGACTGATGCTTCCGATTTACTCTATGGCTTTAGAGAACGAGACCGTACTTTAGTGAACAGTATGATGGGCGCTTATATTGGCTGCCAAAATATTATGAGCTTCCGGTCTGGCCTTTTCTTCGTAGACATCTTTGATGCGTTTGCGCAGAGCCAAGAGGGTGCGAGGCAATTCACTCTTGACGCCCTCGCGCACAATCCACTGTGGCACGAAGAAACCTGGATCTAAATACATACTATATGTAAGTTCGGTTTTGGTGCCACCGCAGGTAGGGCTCATTTCCCAATAGCCGCGAAAATCTTTCAGAGTACCTGCAATTCTTCTAAATTCTATTCTGCCGCCTTGCTCGTCTTGCTCATAGCGAGATTCGACTGTATAAGAAAGCTGGGGCAAGAGAGGCAAGGGATTTGTATCCATAGTCATGCGCAGAACTGAAAGATGACTTTGATCCGTCATCACTTCCACGTTCTTCACACGGGGCGAAATTCTGCCTCTGAACTCAAAGGGATTGACCATAATCGGCCAGACTTTGTCGGGCGACTGATCTATGACAATTTTTCCCATGACAAACTTGGTGCTGCCGACATCTTTGAGACCGACTACGACCTCACCTTTATCGAGCTTTTTGCGCTCTTCAGCTGTGGCTGTGGAAACTTCCGGGGTTATGCCTTTTGTGACGCTATGCACTATTTGTGATTGAGCAGGCAGACCGACTTGGAGACTCACCGCCAGCGATACCATCAATAGTAAGGCGGCTTTTTTTGATCTTGCGACTTTCAGCATCTTTTAGAAACTTCCCCTTGGCATGAGCCGGGTGGCTTTGCTGTAAGAAGATCACAAGTGGTCATAAGCAAACTTCTTTAGCGTACTCGCATATAGTCGAACATATATCGACGGCCGTCAAGAGGCTTGCTTAAGACAAAAATATATATACAACATGGTCTAAAAATCCCTCATAGAGACATTATTCAGAGATCGAGGAGATTTCAAGTGATGGCTCTGCCAAGATTTTTTATGTTTGTCACTGAGAATTAACTCATTGATAGAGATAATATTCACGTATTGCGCACCAATTATGGTGTCATAACCGGCAGGCTAAAATTACTCCGCGGCGTGCCGGTCACCTATAAGGACTATCAGTCAGATAATTAGCGGTGGTTAATTTCCCCCTTGCTAGCCTCGATTTTGTAGTTAAAACAACAGCACCTGTTGACAAGCGGCGGATATGATATAAATATTGTCTGACGATCTGTTTTAGTTAGTCGGTATTAGTTAGTCGGCGACTTGTGAGGAATACGATGCCAACCTTCGACAAAGACCAGGTTCCTTTATTTGCTAGAGAAGGTCTCTTCAGGCAGAAGTTGAATCAGCTCAGAAACACCGGCAGTGTCAACCAGCCGGTCAAGCCTCAAGGTGATGCCCACAGCCGCTATAAAGAGCTGGAGCAAGGCTCTTATCTGTCTAATGTTCAGTCCACCATCGGCACCTCTAAAGGTGACCAACAAGAAGCTGAGCGTATTGCCCTGCTTGATTCGGTTACTGAACTTTACAATCGCAACACGGTCACCCGCATATTAAGGGACGAGTTGAAGCGCACTAAGCGTTACAAGCATTCTCTCGGCATCTTGGTCATTAAAGTAGATGAACTGACCAAAGCCGGCAAAACCCATGGTCAAAACACCTTTGATTCCATACTCAAGGGCACTGCTAACTTCATCATGAGCAAAGTTCGTGACGTAGATATCCCGGCCCGCTACGACACCGATACCTTCCTGGTTATTTGCCCTGAGACTGACCCTAAAGGAGTTTCGGTCTTGGCTGAGCGTATTCGCAGCAAAATAATGCTAGAGCGCGTCTCAGATGTTGGTCAAAACTGGCATGTTACAGTCTCTCAAGGTATAGCCGGCTATCCGGGTAATGCCCTCAAGGCCGAAGACCTCTTGCAGTCTGCAATTGATGCTGCCAATAAAGCCAATGCCTCGGGCGGCAATCAGACTGTTACAGCGGCAACCCAAGCCTAGACAATCTTAAAATTCAAACTAAGACCGGTGATTAGATCAGTTACCGGTCTTTTTTAATCACTATCTAGATTACGCAAAATCTGCGGTGCACTAAGCGCCTCTCTGCGCGCCAAAGCGGTCTCGAGCTCTTCTACTTTCTGGCTTAGCAGTTTACTTTTCGCTCTCTCTTCAGAGAGTTGCTGCTGCAAAAGTTCCACCAAGCCGTTGTATTCAGAATTATGGTCTCTGAGGTGGGTGGCAGGTGAGACAGCATCTGCCGAACCGGCATGGCTGTTAGTATCAGAACCTTGCACAGCTCGTCTCAGGTCATAGCCCTCGGCGGCATAATAATCGAGAACATGATTGAAACAGATCTGAAAAATTATAAAGTGCAATCAAAATAGCTGTCCAACTCAAATTTCTCAGTGTCGCCCATGGTGCTACATAGCTGGTTCTTCGTCAGCCAATCGAAATACAACTAAGAAGACTAAGGTGATTCATCTATCGATGACCGGAAGCGTTCAAATAATGCAGAGCTGCTGTTCAAAAATCAGAAGAAGTCGCCGACCTAGAGGTCTAATAAACAGTATTTGATTGAGCAAGCAGGGTGCTCGCTGACCTTAGGGAAACTCAACTAAACCGCATACTTCGCCACGTCACCACATATGGTGCGGCTCAGTATATAGACTTTGCTAAAGAGTTCTTTCAAAGAGAAAGCTCCGCTCACCAAATTGCTTGGCGAACTGATAGCTTGGACCGGCAGTGGCGATGCTGGCGCCCCTAAGTCAATCACTGTCTATTCACGCATGCTGGTGGTCGAGAAAGGCGAAGCGACGCCTGCAGCTAATTTTCGATTGCCTCTTAATTAGAGCCAGAAAACATATATAAAATAACAGAGCCGACTAAGCTTAGACTAAGTTACCAGGACAATTGCTTGAGTAAGAGTTCTAGGTCGCTCAAGTCGGTACAAGCCAACATATGAACAGCAAAAGCACACTGGTCATCATCTAGGCGGCCGCTGAGATAATGCTTATAGCACTGAAAGACTGGTTCTTCGATGGCTGGGTTCAGCAAGCCTTGCTTATGCAAGTAATCTGCCAGCGGGCGATTTTCAGCCTGGCTCCGCTCTTTCAACTGCCCAAGCTGGGGAATGTTGACGCCAAGGAAGCTGAGAAAGACATCCAAGGGAGCGGGTTCTCCCTTCTCTTCTGCCTGGCTTTTCTGCTTGTCGCTTTCGGAAAGAGCCTTGGAAAGCGACATACCAGAACCTTTGACGGTTGCTAAGACAAAAGTAGCGTCATCGGGCGAAAGGGTGCGGTTATTGATCATTTCTTGAATAGCCAGGGCTTGACCAAGCTCAACTTCTGAGATTATGCCGACCCTGGTCAAAACCTTACCGAGGGGCTGCTCGTCGGTGAGACCTTCCTGCACTGCCTGCACTATGGCATTATCGTCTACCATGCCTGAAAGCAGCAAAAGTTCGCCCAGCCTAAGACTGTTTGCCTTTTTGAGGGATATGGCGCCAGGTTTGGACGAGAGTCCAAGATTTTTTAGATGGGCCAGATTTTGCTTGACCAACTTGATTGAATTGACGGCAGATTCGCGGTCGAGCACGCCTTCTCTAATCAAAGACTGACAACAAAGGGCAATAAAAGCCACTTCCTCGGCAATGGCGCCGCGCATAGAAAGCACCCGAGCCAGAGGCAGTCCGGTTGTGAGACTGACCGAAAGGGTTTCAGATAGAGTCTCATTGTCTATAATTTCGGCGTCAAAAAGCAGTTCGCCCAGTCTATTGGTCGATTCGAAGAAATCACAGCTTTCCCCTAATTGATCAAGGGCTTCACTCAAGCTCTTGCCCAGTCTGGTGAGCTTAAGCGCCTCTATACCTGCTTCCTGTGAAATTAGATGGTCACGAATAAGACTTTGCACGGTCAGTACGTTCTTAAAGCCTTCTTCAGTCAAGAAGCCCGATGCAATCAAAACTCGCCCCACCGGCAAGCCGGTTTTGAGCGAGACCGGCATGGCGTCGGCAAACTGTGCCAGAGTTATCAGCTCTGATTTGACGAGCAAATCGCCTACTAAGATTTTGGAACCACGCTTTGTCATGGCTAAAAGTCTACAGCATGTCCGATTTTTTGATCAGGGTTGGCAACTAGTGTTCAGCCAACTTAGCCTTTATATGTTCTACGCGATGTCCGATTTTCTCGCTCTCGCTGGTCCGTCCACATTCCTTTAGAAATTGCTGATATTCTTTCAAGAGCTCAATTAAGTTCGGGGTTTCGATTCTGGAAGAGGCTTCTTCCAGGCTAATTGCCCTGAGAAACAGAGTTTCAGCTTGACTATCTTTACCATGCCAGTGATAAAGCCAGGCGAGATCTGGCATGTAATAGCCAAAACGAGTGGCACTGGGACCAAAAACCGACTCGGCATTGCGCATAGCCAGCTCGTAAATTCGTTCAGATTCAGCCTGGTTGCCCTGCCTGTCTAAGGCAAAAGCCAGTCCCATCAGCGAATTGATTACACCGGGGCTGACCATGTTCAGGGCTTCAGCCTTACTAATTGCCTCTTTGAAGCCTCGTTCGGCCTCGTCAAACTGTCCTTCCGAAAGCTTATCTCGGGCTGACTTTTCCAGTTTGAGCCAGTCTGAAAAGCCGGCATTTTGCATACCCTGGCTAAGATCGGCCGGGTTAATCTTGCCGAAAGTTCTAGATTCAAGTCGACGCTCTAACTCTGCTGAAAAAACCGCATTCACTGCAAGAGAGGCGGTAATGCAAAATGCAAGCCATTTCAAATTGCTAAAGCCAGAGATCACTGTCCGGCATTCCGCGCTTTCAGATCATTCATTTGCTGTTCGAACTTAAGGGCTTCCTGCCCTCGTCCAGCTTTCTTAAGAGTATCGATAATTGAAGGCAAAATCTTGTTATAGAAATTGGGATGATTCTCACCACCCTTGAGCTTGCCTTTCAGGTAATTCACATAACCTTCGGGATCTTTCAAGATCACACCGGCATTGTCTATGACTGCCGGTGCAGAAGCGGCTCCAGAGCTTGCGGTGCCTGCACTGCCAGAGTCTGTTTTCCCGGCTTTAGCTGCCTGATCCTTACCGCCTGCTGCCTTAAACTCCTTCGCCCTTTTGAGATTCTCTTCGTACTTGCCGATAAAGTCAGAAAGCTTGTTTATCTTATCTCGCAGTTGAGACTCGTCTAGTGAATCAAGCGCATTTTCAATCTCGACCAGGTCTCTATTGATGTCTTTGCTATAGCCGACTCCGGCTTCCTTGAGGCCTTTCAGTCGATTCAAAAGGGCTTCTCTTTCTGCCTTAAGCTTACCGTCTTTGGCTTTATAACTAGTCACATCAAAAGCTTCAGGTGAAAGTTTTGTAGCCTGCTCGCTCTTCAATTCTTTGTCCTTGAGCAAACTAGCAAGACCCTCAGAAAGAGTCTTCTGTTCATCACGGTTGAGTCTGATGGTGCGATTGGTCAGATCAGCCGAGGCATCATAAAAGGTAATCTCAGCAATCTTTACATCGGGCACTGCTTCAAAGCCTTTCTGGGCCAGTCTGAGAGCCTCCAGCTTGAGAAAGTCGTCATCGAGGGTCGGGTCGAGTCCAGCTGAAATGATGATGATATCTTTGTCTATCCTCGAACTCACTTCCTTTTTCTTGCGCACATATTGATTTTCTTGCAAATAGCTGGTGGCGCGGGCATTGGCATCTTTAGTTTCTTCCTCAGTGAGGGCAAGCGAGGCAAGAAGCTGATCTTCACTCATGCTGCCGCTGGCGAAAGCTTTAACATCTCCGGCTGAAATACTGATTTTCTTATACCGACTGAGGGCGTTCTGATGAAAGAAGCGCACCTCCACTCTGGGCACCTTACTGTCGAGATCCATAACCGTTTTAGCCAACAAGACCGCTTCGATTTTGCAGTCATGGTCATTAGCCTTGGGGTTTTTATAAGTGGAAACATAAACCAATTCGGGCGTCACTTGAGCGTTTACCCTGATAGAAGCGTCCAGCACTTTAGCCTTATCAATTGCTGAAATAACTTCTGAAGAAGTAAGAGCGTAGGACTTTTGAGCCAGCGACAAGCTAAAGGCGAGGAGGAGTGCCGTCGCTGCTAGATTGATTTTTTTCATTTCTTATATGATCCGCTAGATGCCTGATAGAAGTTTTGTCCTAGGGATTATCCAGGTCATCGATAAGAATAACTCTGCCCTTGGGCAAATTTCTTTTGAAGGCCCTTCCCACACATTCACTTATGCCCGATACGGCGTTCAATGGTGCAAGACGGCGCTCAATTTTATCTTCCTGTAAAAGAGACTGTGTGGCCACAGTACCGGCTGTAACATCGCGACTGAGCCGCACTACTGTTTGTAAGTCAGCTGCCGGTTGGGCAGATAGAGAAGCAAAAGAAATGGCTTGGTAAGCAAAAAATGCCAGACTGCAAAAAAACAGTCGGCATTTTTGAGGATGTTTTATCGAATTTGCCCTCAATTTTTGAGTTCCTAGCAAAGACCTAAGAACTTACCAAGTCGAAACCAAAATGTTTTTTCGAACAGACTAACTTTGTTCTGGGTTTCGATTAAATGAGAAGCAGTTGCCTGGTGCGCCACTCTCTCAATTTCCAGTTCTTCAAGCAAGGGCGCCTTGATAAGCTCTGGCAGGGCGGCAATTTCATCGGTTTTGTCGGCGAGATCAAGCTTTAGTAGTCTGATTTCGTCATTGGTGATCTTTACCACATTGCGCAGCGTAATCAGTTCACGACGTTGTGACGCAATAACATCATTCAAAGCAGAAATTTCGTGTTTATAGTCTGGAATGTCATCAGCTTCGATGATGCTCTTCCAGCTATTGCTCTCTATTATTTCGCTTTCCTCAGCAGTCTCTTCGCTGAAGAAACTCTCGACACTGAAGTCGAGCAGGCTGTTTGATGGCACCGAGATCTTTGGCTGAATTTCAGCTCTTTCGCGACTGATGGCATGTTCAATTTCGTCATTGAAAATCTTGCCGAGCAGCTGCTCAAGTTTGTCCACCGTCTGTGATTGCTCACTAAGAGGCGGTTTGACAATTTCAAGATTTGGTTTGACTGAAGGGCTAACGCTATACATGATCAACCTCTGATAACACTTAGTTGTCATCAACAACACGCTTAAGTGTATCTCAGCTTCCTTTAGTTTGTATAGAGTTAATCTTGCGATTTAACCGCTTGGCTACCCTGCATTAAACCGGCATTTTCCTTGGCACCATCTACTTAGCGATTGTGCCGCTTGCCACCAAGACAGCCTTGTCCGGGTGTATATATTTGCGCAGCGCCTCGTCGACTTTTTCCTTGGTTAAACTGAGATAGCGTTCAGATATATGATCGAGTTCGGCAGCACCGAGCCCAAGGAATTCAAATTCGGTCAAGACTCTGGCGATGCCAAGCGAAGAACTGAGTCCAACTTTAAAAGATCCAAGGGCTCTGCCTCTTTCCTTCTCTAAATCATTGACATCTATACCTCTGTCCATAAAGTCTTTGAGAGTGACTCTTGTCAGTTGCACAGCTCTCTTGAGATTGGCCGGATTAGTGGTTAATGAAACACTCCAGGGTGCGCCACCAAAAGCAGTGTCGGAAAAACCGGAATAAATGCCATAGGTTAGACCGGCGCGATCTCGCACCACCTGCCCTAGTCTTGATGTGATTGTATCTTGGCCCAAGGCGGCATTGGCTATGCGTGTGGCATAGAAATCACTACTGGCTCTTGTCACCTGGCAAGGATGAGCCAGGACTATGTCCAGGCTCGATTTCTCCGGCAGATAGACGGCAATCTCTTCAAACTTCTTGGGTAGTGCAGTCTCGGGAATCAGCACTGTTCTTTGCGAAAGCGGCATAGCCTTGGCATTGGTCCAAGCACCAAGCCTTTCATCTACCAGCTTGTGAGCCTTATCTAGGTCGATATCACCAACAATGGTGACGATCATCGAAGCCGGATCATAAAGGCGACCATGTATATCGACCAGTTTCTGCCGGTCTATTTTGGCCAGATCTTTTAGCTGTTTATCAAAGTCTTCATCATAAAAGGGATGATCTTCGCTGTAGAGAGACTGTCTGAGCTTATTCCAAGCCATTGACTTGGTGGAATTCTTGCTTTCAACATAGCGAGCATTCCATTCGATTTTGAGCTTCTCAAGCTCATCAGTGGGCAAGAGTGGATTAATGAGCAGATCGCTTACCATATCCAAATAGGCGGGTAAATCTTCCACAGCAAGATGGGTGCCCATTCCCACTCGGTAATTGTCGACATAAACTTCCAGACCGCCGGGTATACCCATCTCTTCCAGGTTTTCAGCAATCTTTAGTTTGTCGAAATTCTTTGAACCGCGGCTGAGAAGATCACCAAGCATTTCAGAGGGAGAGCCCGGTTCGCCGTGGGTGAAATAACGTCCGGCTCTCAGATTGATAGCAATACCTAGTGACTCTGTGCCCGGATTGTTCATCAAGAGCAAGGTGAGACCGTTCTTGAGGACTACCCGCTTCACTTTCGACAAATATTCGCTTTCTTTAGCCTTTTCAAACTTGATGGTGACCGGTGTGCTCTGCCAGGTCAACAACTCTTTCAACTCTGCATCTGTATAGACTTGGTTGCTGGCGCCATGGTCAATGGCTGCCGGCACCGAATCTTCATCATCTTCATCTAGATCTGCATCTAGATCTAAATCGCTATTTTGGGCAACTTCATCTTTAGGATAGAAATATCCTACCGTGCGATTGCTGCGCTTGAAATAGGTGCGCGCCACCCGCATGATATCGTCTTTGGTGACCTGGTCGAAATTGTCATCATAGTTCAAAAGCCAGGTAAAGTCGGCTCTTGATTCGGCCTCACCAAGCATAAAAGCTAGCGATGAAGGGTCGGCTTTGGCAAGAATCGTACCTTTGCGATTACTGGCTTTGATGCGGGCCAGCTCTTGATCGCTGACCGGCTCTTTGGCCAATCTTGCTATTTCATTAAGCAAGATATCTTCCACTTTTTGGGGATCTACATCTGGATTGACCATGGCTCCCACCATGAGCAAACCAGGATCTCTCAAATCATCGTGACGGGCAAAAACATCGGCAGCAAGCGAGGTATCGATAAGAGCTTTGTAGAGTCGACTTGATCTTTCATAGGTGCTGCCCAAAATCTGCCTGGCGGCTGAGACGGCATAGTTATCCGGATGGGCCGCTTCCGGCACATGATAGCCAAGCCAAACTCTCACCATATCGCCTGCCCTGGTGATCTCAAAGCGGCGCTCGCCTTCTTGGGGCGGTTCAACTGTATAAACTTGCGGTATCGGCGACGGTGCGCTTTCTATGGCGCCAAAATATTTGTCTATTACCGAAAGAGCTTCTTCAGTCTTGAAGTCTCCCAGAGCAATAACTGTGGCATTGTCCGGCCAATAGAAAGTATTGTAGAACTCTCTTAAGCGATCCATTGGCACGCCTTCCACGTCAGAGCGCCAACCGATAGTGGGATGGTGGTATGGATGCTCGCGAAAAGCAATGGCATAGAGTTCCTTTTCCAAGGCTTCTTCCGGTTGATTCTCGCCGCGCTCCAATTCATTGCGAACGACACTCATCTCGCTGTCATGATCTTCTTGGCGCAATCTGAGATTACGCATGCGATCAGCTTCCAGCTTGACACAAAGCTCAAAAAATTCGGTCGGCACTACTTCATAGTAAGAGGTGCGATCAAACCAAGTGGTAGCGTTCCAGTAGGCTCCGATCTGAGTAAGTAGGTCGTCTAGACTATTACCCTTCTCGGCGTTGTGTTCAGCCGTACCCTTAAAGAGCATGTGCTCTAAAAAGTGAGTGGCACCGGTGTAGCCAACCCCTTCATTGCGACTGCCTACCTTATAGATAACCAGCAAGGTGGCAACCGGTGCCGAATGGTTTTCTGAGATCAACACCTTGAGGTTATTTGCCAGCCTGAACTCGCTTACCCCTTTTTGCTCGGAAACTTTCTTAGGCATACCTGCCTTTTCCACCGACGCCTTTGCCAAATGCTTACCCTCTTTAGTAAATGTTGCCTGTTTTCTAAAAGATAATGTCTAAAAGAACCTGCCTACAGAACACTATAGCGGTCTGCCCGCCATTAGCGCTAAGCGGCAATTGTAATACTTTCATCATAGACTTTCAAAGCGGTAGACCGTAAAATATCAGACTGTCGACAGGGCGAATTTATAAGTACCCAAGAAGTACCCAAGCTGAGTGGAAGCAGTCGCCCGCAAAGCTCTTGGAAAGCCTGGTCGGCTCAGCCGTTTTCTATATCTAGGAGATATTTAGAGGCGATGCGGTTCCTTCGCTTTTCTATTTTGAGAGCTGAAACTTTTGTATCTGGTGTACTTGGTGTACCAGGTGTACTTGGGGTACTGGCAGGGTTTTGTTCAATTTGTTTACTGAGTCCGCCTTGCCAGGCGCTCGATTCTGCCGCTTGGCACAAGAACACAAAAGAAGGCGGACGCGCCTATGAAAACGGCAATTTTGGTGAAGCGGAAAGACTCTTCAAGGCAGCCATAGAAGACCTCAAGGGTGCCCCGCAAAATGACATAAGGCTGGCTGAAAGCTATAACAATTTGGCAGTGCTTTATGTCAATCGCAACCAACTTGCCAAAGCCGAACCTCTCTTTGAGAAAGCTCTCAAAATAAAGGAAGCGGCTCTGGGCGGAAGCGATAAAGATGTAATTGCCTTGACCAGCAAACTTTGTGTTTTCTATTTCAACAATGGCAAGAGAGCGCAGGCGCAGCCCCTCATTGACAAGATGGTCAACTATGGCGAACGCGAAACCAGACAGTTGATTGAGATAAATTCAGCCTTTTCTAAGTTGGCTAGCTATTACAGCAATCACAAGCAAAAGCTTGAAAACGCTGAAATTGCCATCAAGCAAGCTGAAAGCGAAACAATGAGCGAAGCCAAAAGCCAGGCTCAGGAAACAGCAGTCATGCTCGATAGTGTCGGCGATGCCATCAAAAGCCAGGGCGACTTGGTCAGACAGGCAGAGAGGCTATACAAGTCATCATTAGCGCTCAGAGAACGCAGCCTTCCGCCCCAGCATGCCGCCCTTTCTGCTTCATTGGAAAATCTTGGCAGAGTTTATCAAGCCCAGGGAAGAACCGCCATGGCTGAACCTTTGCTGCGCAAGGCCTATGAAATCAGTTTGACCACCCTGGGCATGGAAAGGCGTGAAACACAAAAGAGAATGGAAGCCCTAGCACAGCTCTTTACCCAACAAGGACGCTTATCCGAAGCCCGTTCCCTTTATACAGCCGCCCTGGAAAACAAAGAGAAGTTCAAACCATCAGCTGATTTCTTGGCTGGCTATGCAGCTCTTTTGGTAAAGGAAGGACGTTACAGCGAATCGCTTACCTATTATGCCCGCGCCGTAAAGATGCAAGAAGCTTTGAACGGTCCCCAACATGCCAGTTTGGCCGCCTTGCTTGATGCCTATGCCTATGCTTTGGCAAAAGCCAATAAGCAATCTGAGGCAAATAAGATTAGTCTGCGCGCCAAGGCAATTAGAAGCTAGCCGGCAAATTTTTGTTGTCAATTTTTCTGATTAGCTGGTCTAATCTAATTGAGCCAGTTCTTGCAAAATAAGAGTAAGACGATCTATGCCCTTGTTGAAAGAACTGATGGGCAGGCGCTCATCTTTGCCGTGCATGGTCGCTAAGTGCTCGGCGTCAATCTCGACTGGGGCAAAGCCGTAGGCCTTTAGACCAACTTCTCTAAACCAGTGCGAGTCGGTAAACCACGGTACTATAACTGGTACCACCGGCGTCTTCCCATCTTTGCTCTCAAGGGCATTGACCTTCTTCACAGCTTTTACAAAAGCGCTTTCAAATGGTGATGGCTCAGCCTTTTCCCATTGAATTACTGAAACTTCAATGCTGTCGTCTTGCAATATTTCTCTGATTTGTTTGATGAAAGCCTGATGATCGACGCCGGGCAAAAGGCGACAATCAAGTTCGCAGTATGATTCAGCCGGTATGACATTGGTCTTATAACCGGCTTTCATAACAGTAAGAGAGACTGTGTTGGCCAGCATGCTTGATTTGAGCTTGTCTTCTTTCAACTTAGATGCTGTAGCTTTGTCTGCACTAGTCGATTTTTCAATGTTGCGATAGAGCGTTCCCAGTTGAGCCGGTTCAGTATGAGCGATACTCTCATAGAAATGCTTTACCTCAGGCAAAAGCGTAAAGGGCGGCGGGTTATCGGCTAGTCTTGCCAAAGCGCGCACCATGCGATTATTGGCAGAATTATCTTGGGGCATCGAAGCATGCCCGGCTAGACCTTTGGCAGTCAGACCAAGCCAAAGAATATTCTTCTCGGCCACGTCCACACCCCAATATTTAGCCTTACCGTCGCTATAGGCGTCGATAATGAAGCCTTCATTGATCAAGTATTCGCAGTCTTTTATCAGTTCGCCCTTATTCTTGACGAACCAGGCTGCACCATGGGCGCCACCAACTTCTTCGTCGGGTGTACCGAGAAAAACCAAATCACGATCTAATAGTTTGCCTGAGCGCTTGATGGCAATCATCGACATCAGCTCGATTATCCCCATACCTTTCATGTCTATGGCGCCGCGTCCCCAGATTTCGCCGTCTTGCTCGGTGCCCGAAAAGGGCGGGAATTTCCAGTCGGGCGCATGAGCCGGGACTACATCTATATGGTTGAGCAAGACCACGCCTTTGCGCTTGCCTGTTCCTTTGAGACGGGCATAGACACAGGCTCGTCCGGGAGCAGTTTCAAAGACACTGGCTTCGATGCCGTTCTCTTTCAATACTTTGGCTAGATAGTCTGCGCCGAGCTTTTCATTGCCTGGAGGATTTGATGTATCCAGCTGTAGATATTCTTTAAATATAGTCAGAGCCTGGCCCTTAACCTGAATATGAGTATCAGTTTTCCGATCTTCAGCCTTGACGGCAGCAGCACTGCCAGAAGCACTACCAGCAGCCATGCATAGATTGGGATTGGTCAAAAGAAGCTGCAGCGCCAATAGAGAAGAGAAGATTGACAATTGCGATTTGTAAGAGAAAGTAGATGATTTCATTAGCTCTAACTTTTTTGCATTCAATAGGGTGAGACCGAAACTATTCTACCGACTTTGAGTCTATTATTTGAGTTATGTTCGGTGGTTCCAAAGAGGATACTTCAATGAAAACCCTGCAAATAGCCTTGCTTGCTACATCTCTCACCTTCATCGGCGCAGCCAGCCAGGCTGAAGATGCTGCGGCACCTAAGGCTGCCCCTGAGAAAAAATCGGCCTTGAAAACAATTGAGGGCGATATCAAAAAGGTCGGTGTCGGTATCGGCACTGGTGTTAAGAAAGGCGCAGTCGGGATTGTCAAAGGCACAGAAGCAGTTGTCAAAGGCACTGGCAAAGGAATCGAGAAAGTCGGTGAAGGGGCCAAAAAAGGCGTAGAGAAACTGACTGGGCATGGCAAAGCCAAAGCCAAAGACTCTGCCGATAAAGCCAAAGACGCCGCCGAGAAAGCTAAAGACGAAGCTCCGGCCCAGTAAGACCCAAGCAAAAGAAAGGAGAACCCCGTGCAGTCAAGACAGTCAAAACAGTCAAGAAACAAAAGGTCAGGAAAGCTACCTTTGGCGAGTTGTCTGACTCTCGGGGTTATTCTTTCGCAAAGTTTGGCTCAGCCTGTTTGCGCCGAGACAACAGGCAAGAGAACAAGCGCGAGCGCATTTAAAGCTGTTGCAAAAGATCTCAAACATGGCATCGAGGCATACAAACTGCCGAATGGTCTGACCGTACTTTTGGTAGAAAGAAAGACCGCACCGGTGACGGTGGTAAACATGGTCTACCATGTCGGCTCAAGAAATGAAGCAGTGGGCTATACCGGCTCTACCCATTTTTTAGAGCACCTCATGTTTAAGGGCACAAGCAAGCATGACCCGCTTAAAGGCACTGGTCTTGATGATGTTCTCAAGAAAGTCGGTGGTATCAATAATGCCACCACCTATTTTGACCGCACCAACTATTTTGAGGTGGTGCCCAAAGATTCACTGGCACTTGCTCTAGAACTGGAAGCCGATCGTATGCGCAACCTGCTCTTGCGCAAATCGGATCGTGATGCCGAGATGACCGTGGTGCGCAACGAATTAGAAAGAGGTGAAGACGAGCCTTCTGACTTGCTCACCAATATGACTTTTGCCACAGCCTTCAAAGAGCATCCCTATCACCATCCTGTTATCGGCTGGCGCTCTGACGTAGAAGGCGTGCCCCTTACCCGCCTGCGCAAGTTCTATCAAGACTTTTACTGGCCAGATAACGCCACATTAATGGTTATCGGCGATTTTGAAAAAAGTAAAACTCTAGAGCTTATCAACCAATACTTCGGCAAACTGCCCAAGAGCCCATCTAAGTTTCCGCCTGTCTATACAAAAGAGCCGCCGCAAGAAGGTGAAAGACGCTTTGTCGTTTCGCGAGGCAAAGAGCTTCCCCGGGTGATGATCGCTTTCCATACTCCTGAAGCCGTTTCTAAAGATACTGCACCACTCGACATTCTCTCTTTCGTACTGGGCGACAGTTCGCGCAAGTCTACCCGCTTATACAAAAGCCTTATTGAAAGCGGCTTATGTTCAGAATGTTCCACCTCTAATATAAGCCTGCTCGATCCCGGTCTATTCATTATTCAAGCCACCGTGCAGCCGGGACAAAATCCGGTAAAAGTAGAAGAAGTGATCAAGGCTGAGCTGAAGAGGCTTGCTGATAAGGGAATCACCGAAGCCGAGCTGAACCGGGCAAAGCAATCTATTGTGAAGCGCTTTAAACTCTCGCTCAGTGATCCGATGGGTCTGGCGCAGTCATTAACCGAAGGCATAGCCTGTGCCGGTTGGCAATGGTGGTGCAATTATCCTGATCAAGTTTTGGCTGTGAAGAAAGCCGAGACCGATAGATTGACCTCCACTTTCAATGAGAACAATCGCACCGTCGGCTATTATTTGCCCAAGGGCGAAAGTCTGAGCCAGTATAGCGAGCAATATCTGAAAGCGGCTGAAAAAATTGAGCTGCCCGCAGTTGCCCTTGAGCAGAGCTTAGTTGAGAAACAGCACTTAGTTGAGAAAGAGCCTTTAGTTGAGAAAGAACCCTTAGTTGATTTAGTTCAAAAAGAACCTATAGTAAATAACGAGACTGTAGCTCAGGACAAGCCAGCCGCTAATGCAGTTTCGGCAACGCCAAAGCCTGATCGTGTTAAGTCAAAGCCTGATTACAGCAAGCCTTTGCCTGATTCTAGCAAAGCCGGCGGCAAAATTGCCCCGCGCGTCGAGCGTATCGTGCTCAAGAACGGTCTGACCGTGCTTATGCTCAATATAGATCACTGTCAGACTGTGGCTGTCTCAGGCAAAATACGAGCCGGCGACTATTTTGCCAGTACCGGTCAGGCCGCTTACCCAGAGCTACTCGCCCGTATTTTGGGTTATGGCACAAAGAAATTCTCAAAAGAAGAGCTAGCTCGCAAATTAGAGAATATGGGGGCAAACCTAGACTTTAGCTCGGAAAGCTTCTTCCATACTTTCGATAGTGAAGTAACCTCGGACGATCTGGAAGATATGCTCAAGCTGGTCGCATCTAGTTTGATGGAAGCCAAATTAGACGAAACCGACTTGAAAGAAGTACAGAAGATTTACGCCGCACAACTCAAAGAAGAGTCGAGTCAGACGGCGATGCTGGCTTGGAACAAGCTTTTGACTCGTATGTATCGCAAAGACAGTGTTTATTTTGCCGATTCTTACGAAGACCAAATCAAGCAAGTTAATGAAACGACAATAGATAATCTGCGCGACTATTACAGCAAGCATTACTGTCCTGCCAACACTGTGCTCACCTTGGTCGGCGACTTTAAGGGCAAACAAGGCAAGATCAAAGAGCTTTTAGAAAGCGAATTTGGTCATTGGCAAGGCTTGGCTCGGCAAGAGATCAAGGTGACCGACCAAGTGCTAAACAAAGAAGACGAGATTAAGTCCCCACTGGTAAGCAAGTTGCCCGATAAAGCCAATGTCGACATCGTGCTTGCCCGTCCGGTCGACTTAAGCGTCAAGGCACCCGATTACTTACCTAGTCTTGTGGCCAATGCCGTACTCGGCTATGACAGTTTTGCCTGCCGCCTGGCTCCGGTGCGTGACCGCTATGGACTAACCTATGGCATTTACAGCCGTATAGTCGACCCTGAATATCCCTTTGCCCCTTGGTCTATAGAGCTTTCGGTCAACCCTGAAAACGTCAAGAAAGCACTAAAGATTGTCGATGGCATTGTCAAAGACTTTAATGCCAAAGGCATCACCCAGGCTGAACTAGACAAAGAGAAATCCCATCTTGCCGGGACCTTCGAGGTGGGCTTGCGCAGTCCTCGGGCTATGGCTCGCAAGTTGAGTGAGTATGAACAATTGGGTCAGCCCCTCGCCAATATTGATAATTTCCCAGAGCGGCTCTCTAAAGTGGGCTTGGGCGATGTAAACAAAGCTATTGCTAAATATTTCGACCCCAAGAAGCTCAAATTATCGGTGGCCGGCAACTTGAAAGGTGAGCTTGATTAGAAAATAAGCGCCTCGGGTAAGTTCTTGAAGTAGCTATTTTAGATCTAGAGATGAGCGACAAGAAATTCGACATTGACGAAGGCTGGTCTTCAGCCAAAGAGAATAAATTCACCAAGATGGTGAATGAAACTCGCACTGACAGAGAAAAGTTCAAAGCCGATAAGGTCCGAAAAACCTCTGAAATCGAGGTGACCAAGCAGCTTTCCGACGAAGAGCTATCTGAGTTGGAAAAGTCTTCAATGCTCGATCCCTTGACTGGGCTTCTCAATTTCAAAGCATTTTTCAAAAAGCTCGACTATGAGCTAAGAAGAGCCAAGCGCTATAAGCGCCCGCTCTCGCTCATGTTGGTGCAACTAGACAATCTCGAAGGTTCAAAGCGTCAGTACGGCGCAATGATCGAAGAAGAATTGCTCAAATCAGCGACCCAGACTCTCAAAGCCTGCATTCGCGATATCGACTTCCCGGGTCGGGGCGAAGGTCCTTATTTGTTGGTAGTTTTCCCTGAAACCTATTCATCAAAAGCCATGGTTGTAGCCGAGAGAATGCGGGAAAGGCTGACCACCCACAATATCAGCAAAGATCTGCGGCATCTGCGCGTCACAGCTAGTATCGGCGTAGTGTCCTTCCCTACCCATGCCCGAGACGAGCACGACTTGTTAGCCTTGGCCTTGGAGTATGCCAATCACGCCCAGAGCCAAGGCGGCGACCGCGTCTATAACGGCTAATGCCCCACAAGCAATAAGCTAGCCTTTCCAGGCTAAGCTAGACTAAGCCTATTCGAGATCTTTCAGGGTCTTTTCTTCACTTGGTTGTCTAGGCTCTTCTGTTTTCTCAGGTGGACGAGCCTCTGGACTGCGTGTATCACCGCCGGTGGAGGCAGCGCCACTAGACTGGCTGCTCTGGCTATTCTCACTGCCATCGCTCTTCTCTATTTTCTTCTCTTTGATGCCAATCGGATAACTGTTATAAAGTTTACCGTCGAAGTAAACCTTAAATTCGCATTTGCCATCAGCCTTGACCGAGACACCACCGGTGATATCGACAGCCTTTCCTTCCTTGCTGCCTAGAGGTGGTACATATTCGTCAACCACTCTGGTTTCTTTGCTCCAGAGCACTTCACCGTCCAGGTTGACAATCTCTACTTTCATACCAAGCGAATTAATCGGATCTTGATTCGGATTCCAGACCTGTCCGGACAAGCGTGGCATGCCCTGGGCGAAGTCTATCTTGACCTGTTTCATCGTCACTGAAGGCACAGAGTTGGAAGGATCCATCGACCGGGCCTGTTGCAGATAGGCATAGCCGGTCTCTTGTTCACCTTTATCGAGCAATTCTTTGCCCCGTTTGGTCAGAAGCAAAGCCAGCTTCTTGCGAGCGGCATCATCTCGGGTGGAGAGCTTGGTAGCTTTGCGCATCTGATCAATAGCCAATTCCAACTGGCCGGTGCGCTCATACAAGTCTGCCGCCATCTCATAATTGCGGGGATTATCGGCTATAGCGTTCAACTTAGAGAGATAATTGAGCGCTTCCTTGTCTTTCTTCTCTGCTGCATATTTTTCAGAGAGTCTCTGATAGATCGTCGCCAGTCTCGCGTCGGCTTCGGTATAACGAGAGCCTTCTTTCAAATCTTTTACTTCTTCCCAGAGTCGCAAAGCCGACTCCAACTTACCAGCTCTAAATTCTTCATCGCCCCAAAGGGCTGCCAGATCAGCCAACTCAGCCCGTTTACCAGGCACATTCTTGAGGGCTAAAGGTCTAAGCAAGCCAACCGCTTGGTCATATTGAGCATGCATCCGATAATAATTAGCCAACTGACTTGCCAAGCTTGGATCTTCTGCAATACCGCTGCCTAACTGATTTGCTTTCGCGATTGCTTCATTTGCCTTCTCGACTTGATCAACACCGATATAGGCACGAGCCAAGGCTAACTGCACTCGGGCTGCGCCCTGTCCACTACTGTTATTCTCAGCGGCTTTGCTGAGAGTAGAAACAGCAAAGGCATATTGCCCGTTTTCAAGCTCTTTCAGCCCCTTTACCAACAATCGGTCCGATTCAGGGGCTTTGGTCAAGAAGTAGAAAGTAGCACCGGCCGAGACAGTCAAGATTACTAGAGCAGTGACTACTCCAGCGGCTTGGGGCGCGCCGCTTTTGAGCATGTGTTTCATGCCCTCGGAGCGCCGTTTCCTCCGCGGTTCATCGAACTCCCAAGCTGTTTCGCCGGTATTGCGACGCACATCGTGATGCTGTTTTCGCCGCCCCGACTGGCTTTGCTCAGCTCTCTCTTGTTCAGATCTTAAGAAAGCGGCTTCCTCATCGTGCCCTTGGACACGAGAGAAAGCCGCTTCATTGTTTCTATTTGAATCTAGGCTAGTTCTTGAATCTAGATTAGATCTTGGATCTAAGTTAGTTCTTGAATTAAGTCTATTTCCTGATTCTAATCTGGATTGAGAAGCCGAGTCGACTCGATTGTCTTCAACAACCTCGTCTTCTATTGCTTCTCCACCCTCATAGAAATCTTTGCCGCATGAGACACATTGCTCATAGTGAGATGGATGGGATGTGCCGCAGGCAGGACAACGCATGATATTTGATCGCTCCTTGGTATCAAGGGTAGATCATACACCTTACTTGATTTCTACTTTGGCGCCGGTGGCTTCCAGTTTCTTCTTCATTTCTTCTGCTTCTTCTTTCTTCACTTTTTCTTTGAGTGGTTTAGGAGCAGAGTCTACGAGGTCTTTGGCTTCTTTCAGACCGAGACCGGTTACTTCACGAACAACTTTGAGAACTTCGATCTTCTTGTCGCCAACGTTGGTGAGGATGACGTCGAATTCGGTCTTCTCTTCAACAGCAGCAGCAGCGCCGGGAGCAGCAGCAACAGCCATTGCCATAGGAGCAGCAGCGGTTACGCCGAATTTGTCTTCCATTTTTTTCTTGAGGTCAGCGGCTTCAAGAAGGGTGAGGGAACCGATAACGTCGAGAAGTTCGTCGACGGAAATTTTAGTAGCCATTTAGTTTATTCTCCAATTTTCTTTTTCAAATTAAGCAATTAAGCGTTGTTTTGTTTCTTTGCGACTTCTTCGGTCAAAAGGGCAATGTCTCTGATCAGACCCTCGAAGATACCGGCAATGCCTCTGGCGCCGGAATCCAGACCACCCATGATGGAAGAGAGAAGTTGCTCTTTGGAGGGGAGTTCGGCTAAGCCTTTAACTTCCTCTTTAGAGAGACATTTTCCTTCCAGTACGCCGCCCTTGACTGAGCCTTTCTTGAGACTTTTGAGAGTCTCAACAACGGCTTTTGCCGGAGCAGCAGGATCGTCATAACCAACCACAACGGTTGTCGGTCCTTTAGCTAGCTTTTCGATAGCCTCAAACTCAGTGTTCTTACTGGCGATTTTCACCAGGGTGTTTTTCGTTACTTTGACCTTAGCATTAGCTTTATCAAGGGAACGACGAAAATGAGTCAGTTCTGCTACCGTAAAGCCGCTGAGATCAGCAACAATAGCCACTTTGCCGTTAGCAAAGAATTGATCAAGATCGGATACTACTCCGGCCTTGTGTTCTTTAGTTGGCATTAGGCCTCCTTAGAGATTGCTATCTCGGGAATACGGTACTTAAGAACGCCTTGGTCGGGTTCCTTTAAGAAAGAAGACTAGCTGGGCATAAAAAATCCCAGTCTTCCTTTTTAAAGGAACCAGACCGGGGATCACAAAGCGAGAATTCGCTAACGACTGCTCGATAATTGTGACCTAAAGCCGGTGTTGCCATTAAATCCTTACGGATGCCGAGCTATCTGCGGTCTTAACAATATAGTCAGTGACAGAAATGTCTCTGACATATATCGAGGGCTCATTCTCGCCAGATTATTCAGTTTCGTCAAGCGCTAGAATGCTGATATAAAGTAGGTGTTACGTCAATGATCATGAGTTTTATCAAATGAAAGTCTTTGAAAAGCACGTTTTTGTTTGCACCATGGGCAAGACTTGCGCCGAACAGGGCGGTGAAGAGCTTTGCAGTGCCCTGCGCCAAGCCGTACTTGATAACGGTCTGAAGGGCAAGGTCAGAGTCAATAAAGCCGGATGCTTTGACCAATGCGGACACGGTCCGATGGTGGTCGTGTATCCAGAGCAGACCTGGTATGCCCATGTCAGTTGCGAAGATGTACCTCAACTTGTCGCAGACCACCTAATCGGAGACAAGCCTGTCGAACGTCTTTTGTACGATGGATCGGGTCGACTCGATAAGACTAAGAAGATTAAGTGATAACTAAAAGTGTTGCCAAGAGCCCATCCCTCCGGGTTGGACTGAACTTAAAAAAATGCTGATCTCGCTTTTGTCTATAAACCGATATCGGTTTGTAGACAAAGAGGCTGTTTGAAAATTTGCCGAAGGAAATGCCTTACCAGCCAGTTGCTAAGAGATGCGCAACCACAGCTCTCACTTTTACCAGTCTTGCCAGTTGGTTATTTACTTAGCAGCAGGTTTGCTTTCAGCTTTAGCTTTGTCGGCAGCTGTCTCTTTAGGAGTCTCTTTAGGAGCTTCTTTCTTGACTTCTTTACCGGAGTCTTTATTGGGTTCTTTATTGGGTTCTTTTGCAGGCTCTTTCGCCGAATCTTTTACAGGTTCTTTGCCTGCAGCGGCTGGGCTTACTTCCTTGGCACTTCCTTTGGATTCTTCTTTAGGTGCATCTTTCTTGGCATCACCCTGAGCATCGGTTTGATTATCGGCTTGAGTACCAGATTTATCTTGCCCCTCATTAGCACCAGTGCCTCCACTAGTATTAGCTGAGGTATCACCAGTCGCTGAGGTATCAGTTCCTGTTGCTGAAGTGGAAGCAGTCATAGAAGCATGTGGATCATTTTTCCTTGCTTCCTCAAGAGCGGTTGCCGAAATATTGCCATCGTCACCAACGAGCCTGGAATCAATCTTGACAGCAGCCAGTTTCTCAGCAAAAGAATGAGCTTCGTCAAAAACAGGTGGTATTGCCAGTTGACCAGTGGTGTCGATAAAGCCACGGCGAGAGTTGCCGACAGCCACTACAGCAAGACCTTCCGAAAAATCTTCCGCATAAGTGAAACGTCTTTTGATGACTGTCTTTCCGGCTTTGTTCATAAAGCCGTATTTGCCCTTTTTGAGCGATAGACCCAAACCATCATGGAAGAACGAACGCGAATTGAGCGGATCGCTCATCGATATAGTTCCGATATCTCCGATGATGACAAAATCAGCGCCAAAATAACCTTCCGCCACTCTGTCTCGGAAGGGTTTTACTCGATCAAACTTAAGCTCGGTAATCTGCTTACCTTCTTTGTCAATAAAGCCCCACTTGCCAAGTTGCGATACTGCGGCAAAACCTTCTGAATATGGTTCGACGTTCTCGTACTTGGCTTCAATCTTGGGATCACCTTGCAGGTCAATGTAACCCCACTTACCGCCCTCTCTAAAAGGACAATAAATTAGATCGACCGGCTCTAGAGGTGTGGAAGCTTCACCGCAATCACCGAGTTGTTCATACTTCGGCGGTACAACCACATTACCGGTCTTGTCGATCAAGCCCCATTTGCCGCCAAAAACCTTGACTGCGGCATATCCTTTATTAAAGGGATGGACATCTTCGTAAGCCCTTTCGATAACAAACTTGCCGGTATTGTCTATAAAGCCCCAGCGAGCCGAGAGGTCGGCAGCTGCTAGTCCTTCAGAAAAGGAGAAAACTCGTCTGAACTGCGGTTTGATCACAAACTTACCTGTGTGATCAATAAAACCCCACTTCGGTCCCAGTTCAGGAGCAGCCTGAATGGCTGGCTCTTCTTTCTTGCCCGCGCATCCAGTCAGGCTTACTAATAAAACTGTTGTCAGAAAGCCCTTTACGACCCTATTGGGAATGGATTTGTTCTTGCAAAGAGATTTCATCGAAATATCCAGCCTGTGTTCTTTTGCCTTGAATTTTTGCGACATATTGCCTGTAAAGATTACCGAACTACCAGTTTAAATAATAAGCTTTAGAGCGCGCCTTGTCCAAGGTCACCAAATCAAGAGCTGGGGAAATATGTCGAATTATCTATTAGAAGTTGGCGTGGAGGAGTTGCCCGCCGGATTTGTTCCAGAAGCTATGGAACGTCTTGGCAATTTCTTGAAAACTGAACTAACCGAGAATCATATTGAATTTGGTGGCATTACTACCTTGGCCACGCCTAGACGGCTAACGGCAATCATCAAAGACATAGCGCTTGAACAGAAAACCACAAGCAAGAGGGTGAAGGGACCGCCGGTCAAGAACAGTTTCGATGAGAGCGGCAAGCCTCTTGGTTCGGCTACAGGCTTTGCCACCCGCAATGGTGTCAAAGTAGAAGATTTGGAACGTGAAACCATTGGCGGTGTCGAGTATCTTTTTGCCACAGTGGTCAACCAAGGCAGACCGATTGCACAGGTGCTGCCACAAATCATCGAGAAAGTTATTGGTCAGATTTCTGGTGAGAGACTTATGCGTTGGGGCAATTCCACCATGAAGTTCTCTCGCCCGCTGCGCTGGTTTGTTTCGCTCTTGGATGACCAAGTAGTTCCATTCAACATAGCTGGTATCGAGAGCGGACGAAACTCGATTGGACATCGTATTCTCAAACCTGAGACTGTTGAAATCAAAGATGTAGCCAGTTATGAAACGACTCTGGAAAAGGCCTTTGTTATGGTTGACCAGAACAAACGCCGTGAAAAGATTGTCGCCGAGGTCAAGGCAAGAGCCGCCGAGCTGAACGGACATGCCATGAGACTTGAGCTAAACGAAAGCCTGGTGGACGAGGTTGTTTATCTAACCGAATGGCCAAAAGCCGTGGTGGGCGATCTTGAAACCGAGTACTTGGCCCTACCATCGATGCTCATCGAGACAATCATGGTGCACCACCAGCGGTATTTCCCTGTTTCTAAACTGGAAAAGGTCAACGAGGAAGAAATTGACCATAAGCTTTTGCCGCATTTCATCACAATTTCAAACAATGACAGAGAAAATGCCAAAGCCAAGATCAAACAAGGCAACGAGCGAGTTTTGCGCGCCAGATTGGCTGACGGTAAGTTCTTTTATTTTGATGACGCCAAGTTGAATCTAGAAGATCGACGCGAAAATCTTGCTAAATTGACCTATCAAGAAGGTCTGGGCAGCTACTTAGACAAGACCGAGCGCATGACTAGACTGGCCGAGAAGATGGCTGAGCTTGGTGTGGCCCGCGGTGCTGAAGCCGCCGACCTCAAAAGAGCTTGCGCCTTATTGAAGCTAGACTTGGTCACTGGCTTGGTACGCGAACTCCCTGAATTACAGGGTTTTGTCGGATCTTGGTACGCAGCCAATGCGGCAAATGCAGCAGCAAAAGCCTCAGCTTCCAGTCAGACAGCTAGCAGCGTTAGCAGTGGCAGTAGCAGAGGAGAGAATGCCGCCGTAGTGCGGGCTATAGCTTCGCATTATTCTCCCAGAGGCAGTCATGACAGTATCCCAGCCGATACTGTTGGTCAGATGGCTGGACTCATCGACAAACTAGATCATATTGTCGGACTTTTCGCCATCGGCAAAAAGCCTACCGGTTCTTCAGATCCTTATGCTCTAAGACGCTCGGCTCAAGGTTTAGTAGATATTCTTTTTGACGGTCTAGGCGACCGCCAGGTCGATGTGGAAGCCTTGGTCAAGTTTCTTTTGGACGATTACTCCACCCACCTAGAAAGTTCGGGCAAATTCGATGCCAAGGCTGTAGAAAGCGAGGTTCTAGATTTTCTAGAGCAAAGATTGAAAGGCAAACTACTCGATCTCAATTACTCGAGAGAACTGACCGACTGTGCCCTATCTTGCGGAGCACTCTCTGATATAGCTTCCTTAAAAGTAAGACTGGCTGTACTCGATGAATTGCTTTCCGATGCCAAATATCAGGGTCTGATTAGAATGGGTGTGCGTGTCGGCAATATTCTCAAGAGCGATAGCGGCGATAAAGTTATCGAAGACAAGCTCAGTGAGCCGGAAGAGAAAGCCCTCTGGCAAGCCTTTAAGGAGAAAGTAAAACTGGATGAAGGCGCCAAACTCACCAGCAAAGCTGATTTCCAAGCGATGCTTGCCATGCTCGGTGAACTCTCAACTCCAGTCGACGCCTTTTTCGACAAAATTCTGGTCAATGACCAAGATCCGGTAAAGAAAGCCAATCGTCACGGTATTCTCAAGAACATCGACAAGTGGCTGAAGCGACTGGGTGATTTCACCAAGCTGCAGTCTTTGATTAATTAATTGACAAGTTAAGTAAAAGCAATCAAGGGTGTCGGAACAATTGAGACGCTTTTACGCCTGTTAACTTAGTTCAGCTTATCCAACCCATTGAGACCCGATCAAATTAAGACCCCATGTATCTAGACAGGTAGACCTTGCTTAAGACTACAAATCAGAGCCGCACCGCGCCAAGCAACAAGACTAAGCAAGGAGGCTGCCTTACAGGAGCCGGCTTGATAGACGCAGCCAAACCTTTTTTGGTTTTGGAATTGGGCAATGGTAAAAGGTTCTTACTTGCTGTCACTCTCTTGAGTCTGACTTTGGGCTTTGGTGTTCTTTCTCTAAACGCCGGGGCAGCCAATGCCAAAGGGGTGGAGTTACCGCCGGAAAGTTTGCGCACACCGCCTCTGGCTAAAGAAAACTCAGTCAGCACCTATGTGCCTTCAGAGACCTGCGAAGGGCAAGGACTGGCGGTCAATTTGATTTATGGCGAGAAAGCTCGTTATGAAGAAGGCGCACCGGTAGTGGTGGTAATTCCGGGCGGCGAAGGCGCCGACGGTTTGTCTTTCAATACCCATATGGCCCAGGTCGGGCTCATCGAAGTTCGTTTTGCCTTTCCCGGTGGCGGTAGCGCCAAGTTTGGCAGCAAGGGCACTTTCGACAACCGCGGTGCTCTTTCGATAGAGGCTCTGCGCGATGTTCTGCTTTTTGCCGGAGGCAAGAAACCAGACTACAAGGGCAGATTTATCAGCGATCTGACCAAGCAATCCGGTGCCCCCCGCCCCCTCTCAGACAATATCGGTATCTTGGGCTGGGACAACGGTGGCAACCAAGCCCTGGTGGCTCTGGCTAAGTTTCCCGAAGATCTAGGCTTCATCACCTGGCTGGCCTTTTATGAAAGCCCGATTGGCTCTATGTTCCATCCATCCAATCTCGGTTCGCAGCAAGATCTGATGATCAATAAACATTACCGCGAGGGCTCGGCCTCTTCAGGCAATCTGGTGGTTGATTATCGCAAACTGCGTTGGCTGCCCCAGGGCTTTCGCCGCCCCAACCGGCTCACCGGCACCAAAAGAGGCACCCCAGGACTAAAGGGCGTACTGTTCTTTGATGAAAACGAAAATGGACAATGGGAAGAATCGAAAGAATTCGCCTTCAATTCATCGCTTGATGTAGCTCTAACCAAGCAGTTTTTCCCGCCCCAGGTGGCGGCAGCCTGTGAGCGCTTGGATGTCTTCAAAGGTGCTTGGCCGGCTAATGTCGGCACAGTCAGCGAATCGGAAGAATTCTTCGCCAACCGCGACGGCTCGCTGTATGTCAGTCAAGTGGCGGCCAAATACCCCAAGCTCATGGTTGGTATCTTTGCCAGCAGTGTGGACCACAATCAACAGCAAATCGACCACCCGCATATCACTTTTCTCTACAACTCTTTCCTGACCAATAAGGTCAAGTGGCTCAGACTAAATCCAGACCCGGTCTATGTGGCTGCTATTGCTGCCATGAACCTAGCCAACTTCGTCAATAACCGACCCAATACATCAATCGATACAACCACTGATCAAGGCGCCTTGCTGGCTCATCTTGAACCTGAAGGCATCGTGCCCGACTATGTCTATATGCAAGCTTTTGCCGCCGAAATGAGCGACAGATTTAAGCTCAAGAAATTTAGAGAGCTACTGAAAGCGCCCTTGGTCAATTATTCCAACGGTGCCCAAGATGCCCCCAAGCCTGAGTAATAGCTAAATTAGACTGTAAAGAGGGTGTGCTACTATCTATAACAGATAGAGAAATATCAGGGTGAGCGAGAGGGTCTAACATGTTCAGCAGTCCAGTTGATGTGGCGATTGTTCTAGGAGTGGCGCTCCTGGTATTCGGCCCTAAGAAGCTGCCCGAACTTGGCAAGTCTCTGGGGCAAGGTCTGGGTAATTTCAAGAAAGCTCTAAGCGATGCTCAAGAAGATGTCACATCTATAAAAGAACGCGACACAACCTCCAAAAATACTGTCAAAGCCGACGATCAGGCAAAAGCCTTGGCTCAAGCCGGCTCAGCCGTCAAGCCAGACGAAAAAGCTGCCACAATACCCGCCGGCTCCGGTGCCAACACCGCCAGTAGTAATGCTGGCAGTGACGGCGAGACCTAAAGTAAGCTAATCTAAGAAAATGCCGGAATTCAAGGTAGTCTCTAGCTTCAAGCCTGCCGGCGACCAGCCACAGGCAATCGACAAACTTTCAGAGGGTCTCAGACAAGGGACCCGCTATCAGACCCTGCTTGGCGTCACCGGTTCGGGCAAGACCATGACTATGGCGAGCATTATCGCCGAAACTAAAATGCCGGCGCTCTTATTGGCTCACAATAAAACCCTGGCGGCCCAGCTCTGCAATGAGATGAAAGAGTTCTTCCCCGACAATGCCGTCGAATACTTCATCTCATATTACGACTATTACCAGCCTGAGTCGTACATACCGTCGACCGATACTTTTATAGAAAAAGAAGCCAGTATCAATGATGAGATAGACAGGCTCAGGCATTCGACCACACGCTCTCTCTGGGAAAGGGAAGACGTTGTGGTTGTCGGATCGGTATCAACTATATACGGTCTCGGCGTACCCGAACGTTATCTATCTGCCGCTCTCGAACTGAGAGTGGGGGTGGAATATGACCGTCAGGATATTCTCAGGAAACTGGTATCGATTCACTATGACCGCAACGATCTAGTCGTGGAAAGATCTAGATTCAGAGCCCGCGGTGAGATTTTGGAAGTTTATCCTTCTTATGAAGAACGCATCATAAAAGTAGAATTTTTTGGTGACGAAGTAGAGCGCATCACCCATGTAAACCCGGTCACCGGCGAAGTTGAAGAGATTTTAGAGAGCATTAGAATCTATCCGGCCAAACACTATGTGGCCGACGAAAATGAAATAGAAGAATCAGTCAAACAAATTCAAGCAGAACTGGAAGAAAGGCTCGGCGAGCTGGCTGCCCAAGGCAAGTTGGTAGAGGCTTATCGGCTCAAACAGCGCACCAATTTCGATATCGAAATGTTGAAAGAAGTGGGCTATTGCAACGGCATCGAGAACTATTCGCGCATTCTGGAAGGGCGTAAGCCGGGCGAGCCGCCCAAGACCCTCATCGACTACTTTGTTAGAAAGTACGGCAGAGACGGCTTCATAACCTTCATTGATGAATCACATGTGACCGTACCTCAATTGCGGGGCATGTTCCACGGCGACCGCAGCCGCAAAGATACTCTCATTGATTATGGCTTCCGACTGCCCTGTGCCCGCGATAATAGACCGCTTACCCCGGATGAGTTTTTCGAAAGAGTAGGCAAAGTTGTCTTTGTTTCAGCCACGCCTGGAGACTGGGAACTTTCGGTTTCAGAGAATGTTGTAGAACAAATCATCAGACCAACAGGTCTTGTCGATCCGGTGGTGGAGATTCGCCCGATTCAGGGGCAGATAGACGATTTGATTGGTGAAATAAAAGAACGCAGCCAAAAAGATGAGCGAGTCTTGGTCACAACCCTGACCAAACGTATGGCTGAAGACCTGACCGATTATCTTAGCGAGCTGGGCATCAAGGTTAAGTGGCTGCATTCAGACATCAAAGCAATTGAGCGAGTCGAGCTTTTGCGCGATCTTCGCCAAGGTGTTTTTGATGTTCTAGTGGGCGTCAACCTCTTAAGAGAAGGCTTGGACTTGCCCGAAGTATCGCTGGTGGCAATTATGGAAGCAGACAAAGAAGGCTTTCTAAGAGCTGAGCGCTCGCTGATTCAAACAATAGGCAGAGCCGCTCGTAATGCTGAAGGCAAGGTGATTTTGTACGCCGACAAAATGACCGATTCAATCGTCAAAGCCAAGGGCGAGACCGAAAGAAGAAGAGCCTTGCAAATGGCTCACAACCAAGAACATGGCATTGTGCCTCGCACAATCGTCAAACATTCTTCCAATATATTGCTTGATACTCTGCGCGGTAAGAGTGAAGAAATTGAGCTTGAACAGGCTAATGTCAAGAGGAAGCGTAAAGAGAAAGGTGGTAAGGTCAACCGTCCAGAGCCTATACCTGAAGCCGTGCTTGAGCTATCGCAAAGAGATCTGTTACTGGCTATAAAACGTATAGAAAAGGAAATGAAGGACGCCGCCCGAGAACTGGATTTTGAGCGGGCTGCCGACCTGAGAGATCAATTAAAAGTATTACATGAAAGGGCGCAGCAATTGCGCAAACCAGGTAATAACTAGGCTTTTCAGCTCTTGGATCATATTTAGCAGCTTTTTAAAGGTGCTTAACTAAATGAGCACAACATGCTAGGCGCACTTATACTACAGTTGAGGCGTTGCCAAGCAACCTGTTCAACTCATAATAGGTTTTGCCGATATTGCAAAAAGCGCAGGGCAAATATTATGGAATTGTTGATTTCCCTCTTGGATACATAAAACGCACATACGATATTGCCGTCAAACAGACGAAGAGCAACACCGCCGCTATAAATGGTCCTACGGGGACAGCCAAGTCAGAAACAGTCGGCCAGTGCTCAATGAAACTGTGGCTCTTAAACAGCCTGCTCAAGGCAGACTTTAAGGCGCGCATATCATTTCGATCACAAACAGTTAGATCAAAAGATCTAACAGCATCGGTAAATTCATAACGAGGCAACTATGGCAAAAAGCAAGTCCCCGGATACAGATCGCATCATCAGTCCTATCCTCATCGAAGATGAAAACCTGGCTAAAAGAAACGAGTTGGAAGAACTCGACCTTATTGATGACTCAGACCAGTTCACTATTCTAGATGACGAAGACGATAGCATCGACGATGACGATGAGCCGGTAGAACTTCCTTCCACCCGCGAGATCGCCACTGAAGATTCAGTCAGGCTCTATCTCAGAGAGATTGGACGTATTCAGCTACTCAAGCCCGATGAAGAAATCGAGCTAGCCCGTAAAATTCTGCAAGGCGACATGATGGCCAAGCGTAAGTTGGTGCAAGCCAACCTGAGACTGGTCGTGTCTATCGCTAAGAAGTACATCGGACGCGGACTTTCCTTCCTCGACCTGATTCAAGAGGGCAACCTCGGTCTCATTAGAGCCAGCGAAAAGTTCGACCACGAGAGAGGCTATAAGTTCTCGACCTATGCCACCTGGTGGATCAGACAAGCCATCACCCGCGCCCTGGCAGACAAATCAAGGACCATCCGTGTGCCGGTGCACATGGTTGAGACCATCAACAAACTCAAGAAAGTGACCCGTCAGTTGGCTCAAGAGCTCAATCGCAAGCCCACTGAACAGGAATTGGCCAAAGCTATGGATGTATCCATAGTGAAACTGCATGAAATCATCAAAGCAGCCAAAGAGCCAATTTCACTGGAAACTCCTATCGGCAAAGAAGAAGATTCTCGCCTTGGCGATTTCATCGAGGATGCCGAAACTGACAGACCAGAAACCACGGTCACCCACGAACTGCTGCGCCAGGATCTGGCTAAGATGTTGAACGAACTCACCCCCAGAGAAAGAGATGTGCTCAGACTTCGTTTCGGTCTAGATGACGGACGTCAGCGCACCTTGGAAGAAGTCGGACAACTCTTTGCCGTAACCAGAGAGCGTGTGCGCCAGATAGAGTTCAAAGCCCTGCGTAAACTGAGACAACCCGGTCGGTCTTCCAGACTGCGCGAGTATCTCTAAATTCAGCTCAGCTTGAGACAAAAGCTGAAGCCAGAGCTGAAAATATTCAGAATCAAAAGAAAGGGTGGATATCCGCCCTTTCTTTTTTTACAATGGTCCTATGTTTCCTTTTACATTGGACATCCAGTCGGGCTTTGCCATCATCCTCAACAAAGAAGGCGGTAGATTACAGCTTTCAGTGCGGCGCAAGATTGGCACGCCTCCCGGTAGTCAAGTCGTGCTAACAGCTGATGAGAGCCAGAGACTAGCCAATGCTTTATCTAGTTCTCTTGCCGGCTCTGCTTCTTCTAGAGCTGGTCAGAATCACAATTACAACCAAGATTACAAACAAGATTACAGACAAGAGCCCAATTTAGGGTTGCCACAGGCAGCAAAGCCGAACTCGCCAGCAGAAGATCTCTCCGATATGGAAGCCTTCCTCGCTTCTGAATTTCCCGATCTAAAGCGCAAGAAGCGCTCTAAAGCACAGAAAGCTGATTTGACCATACTAAAGACAGCGGCTCTGGGACTTGGTTGTCTGCTTGTCCTCGGGGTTATTTTTGCCATGTCGGACAGAACGCCTACTAAAGGCGCGAGCCCAAAGCGCCAAACGCAGTTGGTCGACCCCAAAGCCAAAGTGGAAGATTTTGCCAGACTTTATGTGTCGAGCATGCTTGACTTCCGTCGCGACAGCTATAAAGCCAGCCAGATCAAGGCCATGTCTATGATGGGTGAAGAGCAGCTGGCTAAATATCTCAAAGAAACTGCCTTTCCACTTTCGGAAGAACGCATCAAGTCTTTGCCTGCCGAGCAGGATGTGCGTATTGAAACAATCGAATTTGGCGATCAAGACAAAGACTCTTATTTGGTAAAAGTCAAAGGCGGGCTGGTGGAAATGAGCTCAGGCACGTCAAAATCGCATCCACTGGCTCTAGATCTAAAAATCAGCAAAGACCCTCTAATGGTCATCGAGCAGACCGACCGCGTGAACCAAACCAAATAAGCAAAAGTCCAATTAGAGACCCGCTTGCATCAACCATAACATCAGATAAAGTGGCAGAGCGCCCCGGTACGAAAGACTGGTGCCATTCATCGCATAAGGCATAAGCTATGGCCATAAACAAGGCTAGAATAGCCAATTTTAGGTGATTGACAGAGCTTACTGAAGCTCTTCCTGAAGCTCTTACTGAAATGCTTGCTGCGGCGTTTTTTGCCGTTTCTTTATTAGCGATTTTTGGTGAGATTTGCGTTGAGAATTCTCCCTCAATTTCTAAGGACTTTTCGCCAGAAGAATCACCAGAATAATCGGCAGCATTTGTGGCAGCATTACTTGCAGAATTAGTTGCACAATTACTTGCAGAATTATTGGCAGAATAATCTGGGCTTTTTTGAAGAGCTAAACAAGCCCCAAGCAATAAAGAGCGGTAATAAAGTATTGCCAGAACGGCAAACTCGAACATATGGGCAAACTTGCGCACCGGCACATTGGCACCACCAAGATAGTCTTCGGTAATGCGCCCTGAATTAGCCTGGTGCGAAAAGCAAAAAATGACAAGCATCCAGACTGCTGAAAGCAAAAGACATAACTTAAATTGTCGCTCTTTGGTCAAATTGACTTCCTGCCTTGTCTTCCATAGTTTAATCGACTAGAAAACGCCAGAGTCTATCGGCATCTTTGGTGATACCGATTCTTTTGGTCGTCTTGATTTGCCTGGGCTCAAGCGGCTCTTGCTCTGGCAAGTCGATGAGCTGCAAAGGACTTTTAGGACTGGTAAGAGATATGCCATTGTAGGACAGATCGATATTGAGAGCCCGGCACAAGCGACCTGGTCCAACAAGGCTGCTTTCTTTGCTAAAGAATTTGTCCTTAAATTGCTCGCTTGACCGGCTGAGCGCAAGCGGTGCCCCAAGCCCCCTGATCAAGACGGCGCAACCACGCCCTTTCGGCTCGGTGACAACGTTGAGACAATGATACATGCCATAAATGAAATAAACATAGGCCAAGCCTGGTTGGTCAAACATGACGCGACATCTAGGAGTAAGCCCTTTGTATGCATGACAAGCTGCATCTTCTTGGGTATAGGCTTCTACTTCGACAAGGGGGAAAGCCAGTTCTATACCGGGTTCAAAGCGCCTAAGCAGATACTTACCTAATAGTTCAGGGGCGAGAGCTACTGTCTCTCTAGCAAAGAAAGAGCTTGGCAAGCACTTGTGAGCAGTTTTACTTAATTTGCCGTCTTTTACCATAAAATAAAGTCTGCAAGCCTACAGAGAAAGTTGAAATATGTGCGGCATCGTCGGTTATCTCAATCTAAATAAGCATCATATCGAAGAAAAAGACAATCATCTGGGAAGGATGTGTAAAAGCATCTATCACCGCGGTCCCGATGAAGAAGGCTATACCGTGCTTGGACCTTGCGCCATCGGTATGACCCGCCTCTCGATTATCGATGTAGCCGGAGGACAACAACCAATTGCCAACGAAGATGAAAGCATTTGGATAGTTTTCAACGGCGAGATCTATAACTTTCAAGAATTGCAAAAACTGGTCTTGGAACGCGGACATAAACTCAAGACCAAGTCTGATACAGAAGCAATTGTGCACCTCTATGAAGAGTTCGGCATCGACTGTCTGAAATATCTAGAAGGCATGTTCGCCTTTGCTATCTGGGATAAGAATAAAGAAAGACTTTTTATAGCCCGTGATCGTATGGGCGAAAAACCGCTTCATTGGGGTGTCTTCAACAATAAACTGATCTTCGGTTCAGAACTGAAGACCATCCTCGCCCATCCAGACGCAAGAAAAGAGCTGGATGACGAAGCCATGCAGAAGTATCTCACCCTAGAATACGTGCCGGCGCCCCATTCAATGTTCAAGGGCATTCATAAATTACCGCCTGCCCATTTTATGCTTGTGCAAAATGGTGAAATTCACACCGAACGCTACTGGCTGCCCTCCACCGAAACTGTCGATATCGGCGAAGAAGAAGCAGGCAAGAAACTAGTCGAATTGCTCTCCAAATCGATTGAATTACGCCTAATTTCAGAAGTACCCCTCGGTGTTTTCCTTTCCGGCGGTATTGATTCGAGCGCTATTGCCGCATTGGCTGCTAAGAACTCGGATTCGGCCATCAAGACTTTCTCTATTGGCTTCGAAGACAAGTCTTTCGACGAATCGAGTCATGCCCTAGCCGTAGCCAAGCATATCGGCTCACAACATGAAGTGGTGACCTTCTCGCCTTCTCTCGGCTTCGAGACCCTCGATGAATTATGGGGTATTTTGGACGAGCCTATTGCCGATGCTTCGATTGTTCCCACCTATTTCCTCTCAAAGATGACAAAGCGACGGGTTACCGTTGCCCTCGCTGGTGAAGGAGGGGACGAGCTATTCGGCGGCTATCCCACCTATCAAGCCCATAAAATGGCGCCGATGTGGTCTATATTGCCCCAGGCAGTGCGGCATGGTGTTCTAGAGCCGGCTCTTAGCAAGTTGCCGGTCAATATGAACAATCTCAGCTTTGACTATAAAGTGAAACGCTTTATAGGCTCGGCAGCAGAACCGCCGGTGCGTAGGCATTTACGTTGGATGGGCTCAATTCCTATGTCGAGACAGGAAGCCTTGGTGAAAGAAAGCCACCGGGCGATTTCCAGCGCCGTGATGGAGGAAGCTCTCTTTGCCGACCTGCCCCTGGTAAACAAGAATGGCTTGAGCGGCAGAAACAGCAAAGACATTCTAGAAGTAGTCAACAATATCATGCGTCTTGACATGACCACTTATTTGCCTGATGACCTTTTGGTCAAGTCGGACCGAGCCTCAATGGCCGCTTCACTGGAAGTACGCCTGCCCTTCCTGGCCTATCCACTTGTGGAATTCGCCCTCAGTCTGCCCCCCTCTTTGAAGGTGCGCGGTATGACCACTAAATATCTGCTCAAGAAAGCAGTGGCCCCTTATTTACCGCCCTATATTTTGAAGCGACCAAAGAAAGGCTTTGGTATTCCGGTGGCTAAATGGCTAAGACAGGAATTTCGCCCTCTTGTAGATGAACTCTTTAGCCGTGAATTCGTGGAGAATCAAGGCATTTTCCACTTTCAGTACATAAACAACATGCTTGAAGAGCACATGTCTATGCGTGTTGACAGACGCAAAGAGCTCTGGACCCTGCTGATGTTCCAATGGTGGTGGAGGAAGTTTTTCCTCTAAACTTACCTCGGCTGCGTTGAGTAAAGAAATAAAGCTCTAACTATTAGGCATAAAGGCGCAAGTCTTGAGGCATATAGATCTAGTGTTCAGAAGAACCGGAAGAGGTAGATGACCGGCAAAAGCAATCTCAACTCAGACCAAGCTCTAAAAATGAGCGCCGCTCCGCGCGAGGAATTCCTCGATGCGGTGGAACGCCATATTTGCCAAGTTCTCGGTTTTGATTATGGCTTCATCGACATTGTTTCGGGGCATGACATTGTCAATCTTGTCGATTTTAGCGCCGCCGAAAAGGACGAACAAACCCTCAACCTGGTCCGTAACCTCCTCGACGAGAATAAACAGCCTCTAGCTGTGGCTAATTCTTTACTGTCTCAGAAGGTCAAGTCGACACAGCGAGCCTGGGTGGGACGCGCCTATCTGAAGAGCGATACCCGCTCTTCATCGAGTTTGCCGAGTGATGAAGGGGCTATGCCCTACGCCATCGTGCCTATTCTTTGCGATGCCCATGCCACCAGCGCCATTTCGGTTAAGGGCTTCTTGCGTGTGGTATCTTTCGACGCCTCTCGGGAGATAACTAATCAAGATCTCACCACCCTCAGGTTGATGGGCGAACATCTAGCCAATCGCACCCAACTTTTCATCGGCGCCGATACCGAAAAAGACAATGGACAGGCGGCAGTGGCAATGGCTCTCGCCGGCTCTGAGCGCAACCTCTCCGATAAGAGCGGACACGAAGAGCGCGACCACATCTTAATTCTTCATTCCAACCGCGTTTTGCGAAGAAGATTCAGCCGCATACTTTCTGAACGCTATTCGATCTTAGAATGCGACAACGAAGAGAAAGCACTGTCTTTTTTGGGCGAGACCCGCATCGATTTGATTATCGTAGACAGCAATCTGACCGGCACTTCCGGTTATGGTTTCTGCAAAATGGTAAAAGACTCTCCTGATTGGAAACATATTCCAGTCTTGATAGTGACTCCAGATTCTGGGCCGTCCGTGCGTGTAGAAGCGCTGGGAGTCGGAGCCGACGATTGTCTTGCCGATAGCTGTTTCGACAGCGAGCTTCTGGCTCGAGCCCAGTCTTCATTGCGGCATCGCCGCATAGAAAAAGAACTGGCCGTGCAGTTGGAGTTACTGGAAGATTATGCCCAGCGTCTAGAAAAGGCGCATGAACAACTCTCACAAGATAGACAGTCTCAAATGCAGCGCAACACCATGCTGGAGCAACTGAGACGTGAATCAGACATATTGCGCAATCAAGAGTCTTTGCTGCATCGCATCAGCAACACGATTAGACGCTCTTTCAATATCAAAGAGAATCTCACCGAAATGCTCGAAGAACTCTCCGGCTATTTTGCTCTCGATTGCTGCTTTCTTGTTTTGCCATCTGAGGAAGAGCCCGAAGACACAATTCGAGTAGAGTATGTAACCGATGAAAGTTACAAGGTGATTGATTTTGAGCGAGACATATCGACTCTTGAACTCTATTCCAAGCTATTTGCACCAGATCAGGCGATAATCGCCAACGACGTGGCTAATGATCGACGTCTCGATGCCTTTCGTTCACATGTCTTGAACGGCTATAACATTCTCTCTCTCTTTTACGTGCCGGTTCATTACAGCGAAAAACTGCTGGGTCTATTGGTTGGCTTCAAAGGTGAAGTGCCGGCTAACTGGAATAGAGTCAACGAAGCCTTTATGAAATCGGTCGCCGACCAAGTCGCATCGGGAGTCACCAACGCCAGACTTTACGCGAGAGTGCAAAGACAAGCCACCACAGACGGTTTAACATCGCTCTTCAATCACCGCACCGGTCAAGAGAAACTGACTGAACAGCTGCGCATGGCTGAGCGCTATCAAAGACATCTTTCAGTGCTTATGGTCGACGTCGACCATTTCAAATCAATCAACGATAATTACGGACACCCTGTAGGCGACACAGTTCTCAAGGCTGTGGCGAAACTGATCAAGAGCAATTGCCGCGACGTCGATATACCAATTAGATACGGCGGCGAAGAGTTCATGCTGGTTTTGCCGGAGGTCAGCAGAGAAGGCGCCCATGTTGTAGCCGAACGTATTAGACGCAGCCTCTCTCAAGAAGTAATCCATCACGAAAGTTTTTCGCTCTCAGTTACAGCCTCTCTTGGAATTTCTACTTTCCCGGATGATGCAATCGAACAACATGTGCTATTAGACATGGCAGATAAGGCCTTATATATGTCGAAGCGCATGGGACGAAATCAGGTGCGCACAGCCGATGAACTCAAGGGCAATCAACCGCAACCGACGGCAGTAAAGCAAGAAAACTTTGGATTCGATGTAGACAAGCTATCTGACGAAGCCAGAAATAGCACTGAACTAATGCCGGAAGTAGTGGAAATGGTCAAGCAACTTGCCCAGAATCTCTATTCGCGTTCGGACTACAACAAGATTCACCATCTCGAAGTCGCCAGACTCTCCGAAATGCTTGGAAAGGTCATGGGACTCTCCAAAAGTCAGATTGAACAGATTCGTGTAGCCGGACTTCTGCATGATGTTGGAACGCTCCGCTTGCCGGACGATATCCTCAACAAAGTCGGGGCTTATACACCGGATGAAAGACGAATTGTCAATCAACATTCGTTGATGGGCGCGGAGATGCTGCGACCAGTGAAAGCTCTGGCAGAAGTCTGTCAGATACTAGAGAATCACCATGAACGATGGGACGGGACCGGTTTTCCACGAGGTTTGCGGGGTGAAGATATTCCCTTGGCCGCGCGCATTGTCTCAATAGTCGACAGCTATCATGCCATGATTTCAGCAAGACCCTATAGACAGGCTCTAACGGTAGAAGAAGCCATCGCAACTCTGAGAGCCGGAGCTGGAAAACAATGGGACCCGTTTTTGGTCGATATTTTTATCGCCGTGATAGCGAACCTCAACGCTCCGATTTAATCCAGCTTGCAGAACCGCAGAGAGCCTTTTTAGGAGCCTTAAGATGCATAGTTGCGTAACGTGCACTATACACTGGACTCTTGAATATCCGGACTTTAGTTCCAAACCCCGAAATCTTAGATCTTGGGTCAGTGGTCCAGAATCATAAGCTCTATAGCATCCCCTGAGCCTCTATTTTGAATAACCTCATTGGCATTTTTTGCCACAGAATAGTCTTTAGCCGGCTGAATCTCGAAAACTCCTTTTTGCACGGTTACGCGATACGTTGAAAGGTAGTTCCTCTTGTCTCCGCCTACATTTTGATAATCGATCTGCAAAGGAACACCTTTCCTGTGCCGCTTACTATCTGCAATGAAACCAGTATCAATATCTTGAAGTTGTCCCAAAAGTTCTAGAGCTTTTCCCTGTTTACCTGAATTCTTAAAGCAGTTTGTCAAAACTACAACTCTAGCGCTTATAGGCGCTGAAGAATAGATTTCCTGTCTCTTCTTCCTCTCGTTCTGAGCTAGACGAAATGCCTTTGTGGTATCAAAACAGACCAATTGATAATCGTCTGGCAGATTAAGCTTCTTTCTTTTGGAAGACTCCTCTTCTGCCGGTAGCTTTGCTTCTGGTCCATATTCAACGCCACTGAAGCTCAAACCAGTCAACAACATACTAGCCTTAGTAAATGGATTGGAAACATGACCTGTCTTCCCGATCTCTAAATCAGCAATCTTGCGGCTGTGTTCATTGAAAATTTTGACGGATGTCCAACCTTCTTTGTAGGAAAGATTAACTCCAGTATCTTTGACTCTTAGAAGGAAAGAGTCTTCGTTCAAGTACAGAAGATAGTCACCTAGAAGTTCACTGCGCTGTCTCAAAACTATATAGCTCTTATCGCCAGCCACTCTGGATTCTGAGTTAATCACTTTGCTTATAGCATGCGCCGATTGAACTCCTTTCTCGGCCTCTCGTCGTTGTGCTGAAACTGGACTAGCAAAGGAGGGTGAACCTTGAACATTGAATTCAAGCATCATTACCAAAAGCGAAAATAGAACCCAAACCCATACTCTCATGCGATGCTGAGATTTTGACCAACAACGCACTTCTAATTGGGAAACTCGCTCAGATTCAAGATAACTAGCCAAAAGCAATCTCCCAAAAGGCAATCTATTGACTTCCAATTAATAGGTTAGCATTTATGCCGGCAAGCGAGGGGTGTCCTGGCTACGACTCTTTGGACC
>MOYA01000001.1:1319543-1367727 GCA_001899315.1 Candidatus Obscuribacter phosphatis | reverse complement strand
GGTCTAAATTTCCGTGGACAGTATCGGGCGATTCCAAGAGGGGTGAAGGTTCTAAAGTCTCTGCAGCTATTTTCGGCAGAAGATTTCTGGTTTTGGCTATAAACCGATATCGGTTCATAGCCAAATTAATGAAAGCCTTTGAACTTTTTCTCGTCAAAATACGTCTATATATCAGAGCCCTTCTTGGAGTTGCACTATGCTAAAGAGCCCTGCTGACTCTGGTCTAGACAAAAAACAATACAGAGAAGCTTATAGCGCTTTCCTTGAAAGTGTTTGGGAGCATTTCGAGAAGCAATTTCCCAGCGAGGAGAGTTGCTGGCTCAGACTCTATGTGCTCTTGAAAGAGCGGAACCTACTCTTCTGTAGAAACTGCAACAATGAGAATATCGACCTTAAGCCGGGTAAAAGAAGATTCCGGTGCAGTGAATGCCACATGAATTCTTCCATCACAGCAGGAACGTTTTTTCATAGAGTCAGAAAACTAAGGGCTTGGTTCGCAGCTATTTGGTTCAGTGAAAATGGTGCCTTGATTTGCTCCACGACATTCTCGAAATTTCTGAGAGTAGCCCAGTCATCAGCACTGCACATAGTAAAAAGTATTAGAGGAGCAATTGACCTGTACTGCTCTGAGAATGTGGATTCACGGTTGCCAGTCAACACAGTCCATTTTATAGAGCTATTTGATAGAAGAAGCATATTGACATACCGCTTGATGCCGCCATATCTAGAAGAACAAGAGGCATCAGCAAGAAACAATGAAAGCCGAGCCTTCGATAGTTCTGAGGCTAACCAAGAAAATGGAATGGACGCTAAAGTGGCAGCAAATCCAGCACCAATAGATCAGCAGAAAGACCTACAAGATTGCCAAAGTCTCTCGGAAACAGATTCACTTGTACTCTCTTGCCTCAATCATGGTTCAATGACAATTGACGAACTAGCAGCAGCGGCCGGACTGAGTCACTCTCAAGTATATGAGTCCTTAATTGAGCTTGAGCTAAGCGGCGAGATTGAGCCTCAACCAGGAGGCAGATTTAACCGCAGCGAAAAAAGAAAGCAGTTCAAACTTACACTGGTTCCAAGTTCATCGGATGGAAAGAATTCTAAAGATACCGAGAGATACTGGTGGGAATTCATCGATAGCGAATCAACCAAGCTTCTTTGGCAAGACCTCCTGAAGCGCGGTCAGGCGCAGAAGTCAACATTCGAAGCCATTGAAGAGCATGGACTCCTGCGCAATTTATCGATGTGGCAAATTGCAAGAGCACGCATTATAAAACGAGAGCAGAAGGACCTGAGTGCGTTCAGCCGCGCGCGCTGCGACGCATCTAGCTGCAGTTTGTGCACGACCGCAATTGGAGCCTCTGCTACAAATGAACTATTCCGGAAGACTTCGAGCCTGATATCAATATTGAAGACTCTAGGCATCGGCTCAGCGAGAAAGCACATTCAACTATTGGTCAATCTTTCTCTATACTTCAAAGGAAACATAGAGAAGATAGACCAAGCAAGTTCTTCTTTAGTAGAAGATTTTGGTGGTTCATTGACGCTCAATAGTAGTGAAGCCTGCAAGAATCAGCTTTTTGATGTGTGCTTATCTCTGGGCTATTTAGGATCGCCTCTGCTGCGCGCCACAGGCTCCCCGCCGTTTGTTCGGGTCTAACTCAATCTATATCTTATTTATTGAGACCTCAAGAGCCAGGGCTCCTTCAACAACTATAGATCAACCAGCCAGAGCAGCTAGCTCCTAGATAATATCTTCAAAGAGAGCCGTTGAAAAATATCTTTCGCCAGTGCTGCAAATGAAGGTGACGATCTTGAGCCCTTTGTTCTCTGGGCGATTGGCGATAGACAAAGCAGCGTGTACATTTGCCCCACTAGAAATTCCTGCCAGTATGCCTTCTTGAGTGGGTAGACGTCGTCCCATTTCTAAGGCTTCCTCATTAGTGACATGGAAAACTTCATCTATAAGGTCGAGATTTAGCACTCCAGGAATAAAACCGGCGCCGATTCCTTGAATCTTATGGGGGGCAGGCTGCAATGGCTTGTTAGCTAGTTTCTGGCTGATTACTGGGCTGTCTGCAGGCTCCACAGCAATTACCTTGGCAGCGGGATTTCTTTCCTTAAGAAAGCGTCCAGCACCACTGATAGTACCACCGGTGCCCACGCCAGCGACAAGAATGTCCACGCGACCATCGAGATCTTTCCATATTTCTCGTCCGGTATTTTCGTAATGAGCTTTGGGATTGGCAGGATTATCGAATTGCTGAAGCATGTAGGCATTGGGGCGGTCTTTCACTAAAGCTTCGGCTTTAGCCACTGCACCTTTCATTCCTTCCGGTCCCGGTGTCAAAATCAATTCGGCTCCGAGGACTTTGAGCATCCGGCGGCGCTCCTGCGACATTGTCTCGGGCATGGCTATGATCAGTTTATAGCCCCGGGCTGCGGCGACAAATGCTAGAGCAATGCCTGTGTTGCCAGAAGTCGGCTCGACAAGTACGGTCTTGCTCGGTTCAATCAGTCCCCGCTTCTCAGCATCTTCGATCATCGAGATGCCGATTCTGTCTTTCACTGAACCAAGTGGATTCATAGATTCCACTTTCACATAGACTTCTGCTTCCAAACCAAGAGCCAGTCTGTTGAGGCGAATCAAGGGCGTGTTGCCGACGGCAGAAGAAATACTTGCTTGTAGTGGCATCTTCTTACTGTTTAGCCTCTTCCGGACTTGCCTGCATCGACTGACCAGGAAGCGGATTGTTTGTTTTCAAATTCTCAAGGGCTCTTTCGCCGACCCCTTTAAGTACTTGACCCTTCTTGAGCAGCTTATTGTCTTTTCTCGCTTCTCCGTCTTTGATCATCTTATCGGCTTTAGCAATCAAAGTTTGAGCGTGCTTGATGGCTAGTTTGTATTTTTTCTGCATGCGCTTCTCGTCATCGGTGAATTCGGAAGCACTTGGTGACGAGCTTATCTCAGAAGGCGAGGAAGAAGAGGCAGCAGGTCTAGAGGAACCGGAGGGGTCGCCCACTGTCGGTATGCTGTTGCCGAAAAAATCATTGGTGCCGCAAAAAGCCGGATTAGCCGCTAGCGAAGTAAGAGTAAGAGATGACAAAACGACTGAGAGGGTCAAAAATCTAGGCCACCCAAGTTGGCTAAATTCGACAGTATCGAGTTCGGGTTTTCTCGTCGTTTGCAACATGTTTTGGTCCTCCCAGTTTCCGAACTAATTTCGGCTTATTTGCTGCTTGTTTGCTGCTTGTTTGCTGCTTATTTGGCTTTCTGCAACCGTCATAAAATATGGTGACGTAGAAGCAGGGCGAAAGATTCCTTAGAAATAGATTTCTCAGACAAAGATTTTTGAGACAAAGATTTCTTAGACAAAGACTCCAGAGCTGAATACTTTCTTGGCGAAGGAATTATTGCCTTCAGAAGGAGTATTTTAAGCCAGGTTTCTAAGAGTGAGACTAACTGCTCTTAATTTTTGCCTTGAGAAAGAGACTGTCTATCTCAAGGTTAAGTAGACTTTCTAGACCATGAGCGGCTCTCAAGAGAGTGCCGTCGCTAAGCGGTTCCCCCAGCATTTGTAAACCAATGGGTAGTCCATCAGCCACGCCGCAGGGCAAAGAAATACCAGGCAGTCCGGCTAAATTGGCTGGAATCGAGGCAATATCGGACATGTACATCTGCAGGGGATCACTCGTTTTCTCGCCGAGTTTGAAGGCGGTAGTAGGCGAGGTTGGCGAGATAAGCAGGTCATAGGTTTCGAAAAGCTTGCTGAAGTCATTTGTTATAAGCCTTCTCACCTGTTGTGCCTTCTTGTAATAGGCATCGTAATAGCCAGTGCTGAGCGCATAAGTACCGAGCATTATGCGTCGCTTCACCTCGGCGCCGAAGCCCTCGCCCCGGGTGGCATAGTACATGGCATGAAGTTCCTCGGCATCGAGATTGCGGTGTCCATAGCGAACTCCGTCAAAGCGTGCCAAGTTAGCCGAGGCTTCGGCGGTGGCGACAATGTAATAGACCGGCAAGGCATAGCGTACATGGGGTAGTGATACTTCTTCCACTATGGCGCCGGCCTGGCTCAGTCTCTCGGCAGCCTGCCTAACTGATTCTCTGACACTGGCATCGATGCCCTCACCCATAAGCTCTTTGATCAAACCAACTTTGAGACCCCTCAGTTTCTCTTCGCAAGAGCTAGCAGCCAGCTTGGCTATAAAGGCTGCGTTCACGGGCTCGCGGGTGTTTTTCTGGCGATAGTCGGGGTTCAAGCTGGTTGAATCTTTGGGGTCAAAGCCTTGAATGAGGCTGACCATTGTGGCGCAATCTTCGACAGAGCGCGCAAACGGACCAATCTGGTCGAGGCTGGAAGCAAAAGCCACCAAACCAAAGCGTGAAACAGTGCCGTAGGTTGGCTTCATGCCCACCAAACCGCAAAAGGCTGCCGGTTGTCTGATGGAGCCGCCGGTGTCTGAACCAAGTGAAGCCGTGCAGAACCCCGCCTTGACCGCAGCGGCTGAACCGCCGGAACTGCCACCGGGGACGTATTCCAAGTTGATGGGATTGCGAGTTTGCTTGTAAGCTGAATGCTCGGTGGATGATCCCATAGCAAACTCGTCCAGGTTGGTCTTGCCTAAGACAATGGCGCCTGCATCGTGCAGCTTTTGAGGAGCGGTGCCCCGATAAGGACTGGCGAAACCAGCTAAAATTTTGCTACCACAGGTGGTGTGAAAGCCGGGCTCGCACATATTGTCTTTCAATGCCACCGGAATACCCGCAAGCGGCGCTTGCTCCGCCCCCGAAGCGAGGAGGGCATCTTGTTCGGCAGCTCGTTTGAGCGAATTTTCGAAATTACATTCGAGAAAGGCGCCTACTTCACTTTCGTGCGCTTCTATTTGGGCTATGTGCGCCTTGGTAATTTCGACTGCTGAGACTTTTCGCTTAGCTATCAGGTCTTGCAGGCTTTTGATTGATGCGCCGACAAGTTCTTTTTCGCTAGACATTCGACACCTGTTTTATTGCTTGAACCGTTTGAAAATCAGAGAACAGTTATGTCCACCAAAGCCAAAACTATTAGACATAGAAATGTCTATCGAGGCATTGTGGACTGCTTTATTAGGAACATAATTGAGATCGCATTCGGGATCGGGATTTTCCAAATTGATCGTAGGCGGCAATATAGATTCTTGGATGGCCATAATCGACACGGCGGCTTCTAGGGCACCGGCTGCACCAAGAAGGTGTCCGGTCATAGACTTGGTGGACGAAACAGCCAATTTATGCGAAGTAGCATGCTCAGCAAAAACGCGCTTGATGGCATTGGTCTCGGCTTTATCGCCAAGCGGAGTCGAGGTGCCGTGGGCGTTTATATAATCGACTTGGTCTGGTCTAAGCCCTGCCTGGTCTAGAGCCGCCTGCATGGCCCGGGCGGCACCGGCGCCGTCGGCACAGGGCTGAACGATGTCGTAGGCATCACCGGTGCTACCAAAGCCCACCAGCTCGGCATAAATGTGAGCACCACGGGCGAGGGCATGACTGAGCGATTCCAAGATCAAGATGGCGCCGCCTTCGCCCATGACAAAGCCGTCTCTGTCTTTGTCGAAAGGACGACTGGCTCTTTCTGGTTCATGATTGCGGGTGCTCAAAGTACGAGCCGAGGCAAAGCCTGCCATAACCAGAGCCGCTATTGGTGCTTCCGAACCGCCGGCGAGCATGATATCGGCTTCGCCTCTTTCAATGATGCGATAGGCATCACCGATGGAATGCGAGGAGGTGGCGCAAGCAGTGACGGTACAAGTATTCGGTCCCTTAGCGTTGTTGAGCATCGAAACCCAGCCGGCTGCCATATTGACGATCAGCATGGGTACAGTGAATGGCGAACAACGGTCTGGACCTTTGTCGAGCAAAACTTTGTACTGGTCTTCGATAGTCTGAAAGCCACCGGCTGCAGATCCTACTGAAGTACCAACCCGTTCAGGGTTTTCTTTGGACATATCGAGTTTGGCATCTTCAACGGCTAATTTGGCTGCGGCAATGGCAAATTGAATGAAGCGGTCGGTCCGCTTCACTGCTTTGTGATCCATAAACTGCGCTGGATCAAAATCGAGCATTTCAGCAGCTATCTTGCAAGAGGGTCGCAGTTCAACAGGAATGCGCTGCACCAGCTTGACGCCGGATCTGCCTTGCACTATGCCCTGCCAAAAGTCTTGGATGCCGACGCCAACGGCGGAGACAACTCCCAGACCGGTTACGACTACACGCTCTTTAGTCATTGTGACAACTTTTCTCTAGCTAAATCCAACCAGAAAGGGCCGACACCCGAAGGGCGGCCCCGTTCTGAACAATACTCTGGCAAACGCCTGCTAAAAACTGATTTTTAGAGGTGCGATGCAATGTATTTAACGGCTTCACCGACGGTGGTGATTTTCTCAGCGTCCTCATCCGGAATTTCCATTCCGAACTCTTCTTCAAGAGCCATGACGAGTTCTACTGTATCGAGCGAATCAGCACCTAGATCCTTAGTGAAGCTTGCTTCCATGGTCACTTCATCACCATTGACATTAAGCTGAGCCACGGCGACCTTCTTGACTCTTTCGAAGGCTTCCTTCTCTTCCATGAGTATTTAACTCCCCCCTGAAAACGCACGTAAATCTAAGCTGGACACTAAGGAGTGCCAAGGCAAAATAGAATAACACGTACGAAGTACAACATTAGTTTTGTGAATTAGGTGTAAAGCCCGCCGTTCACTTCCATGACCTGACCGGTTACATAGGCACCGGGACCGGCGAAAAAGCATACGGCTCTGGCAATATCGTCTGGTGTTCCCATACGTTTGAGCGGAATACGCTCCACGTATTTATTTATAATTTCCTCACCAAGAGCTCTTGTCATATCGGTATCGATAAAGCCGGGAGCGACCACATTGGCTGTGATGTTGCGGCTGGCATATTCAAGGGCTACTGTTTTGGTGAAACCAATCATGCCGGCTTTGGCAGCGGCATAGTTGACCTGTCCAAAGTTGCCATGAACACCAGTGGTGCTGGCAATATTGATAATGCGACCGCTTCTCTGCTTGCTCATAATCTTCAAGACAGGCTGGGTCACCTTAAAGGCCGAAGTCAGGTTGGTATCGATGACAGCTTGCCACTCGCCTTCGGACATTCTCATAAAGAGATTGTCGCGGGTGATACCGGCATTGTTGACAAGTATGTCAATACGTCCCCATTTTGCCATCACAGTTTCCACCATTTTGGCAACACTCTCAGACTGAGTGACATTGCAGGGAGCGGAAAGGGTTTCGCCGCCCTGTGCGGCAAGTTCCTGTGCTGTTTTGCTGCACAGTTCTTCGTTAATGTCTGAAATTACGACTCTGGCGCCTTCTTTCATGAGGGCCTCTGCTATGGCTCTACCAATACCCCTGCCGGAACCGGTGACCACAGCGACCTGATTAGCTAGGCTGGCTGATGTAGTCATTTTCTTAGTACTCTCACTTCTCTATATAGATAAGATTTCCGGGCTGCCCCGGATGCAAGAGCAACTCTAAAGCTAAAAGTCCGAAAAAAACTCTTAGACTCTTCTAAGACACCCCCTCCCGCAGGGGGTATTTTTTTTGTGATACCCAGCTAATATAAAAACTCACCTTAATCCATAGAAAAAACCTTACTTGCAGTGGGGTTTCCACGTAGATGAGCGGATTAACTCGTAGTGACATGAAATACTTTCTCTATTAATCTCTTGACATAACCGGCGGGCGTGAAACATTTCGGAACATCAGAAGGCTTTGGCTATCTGGCTGTTTTGTCGCGTCCAAGTCGGCGCCAAGTAGGAAACAGGGGAAAAGCCAATGGTAGAAAAACGACCTTTGGAAGAAGGGCAGGACGCTGGGAAAAATCCGAACATTGCTAAAGATTCGGAAGGAGAAACAAAAGCAAGAACCGCTGCCGAACAAGCGGCATTAGAGAGCAAACAAGCAGCGCAGAAACTTTCTGATGCTGCTTTGACCGAGACCAGCCTCACTGGCAAAGGACCAAATCTCAAAGCCGGCTACCAGTTTCAGCTACTGAACGGCAATGCCTATGATTTCGAGACAATGAATGTGGCGGCTGTTAAAGGTGGCGCCGCCTCTGCCCCCGAGTCTTCCATGGATCGCAGAACTTATGTGCTGAGCCGCGGCTTAGCCAGAGCCCCTGAAGGTGTAATCAATGCCGTAGTGCATGACGCCACCCATTTAGATCAGTTTGCAGCCAAGATGGGAGTGGCTGCCAGTATCGGTGTGGTGATGAAGACAATCTTGCCCAAGACCGGAGTCGGTAAAGCCGTAGTGGGAACGGTGATGCTCGGCGCCATGGCCAGAGATGTGGTCAGACCCTTTTATGAATCGATGGGCGAGGCTGGCCAAGCCAAAACCATGGATCAGTTGGATAAGTCAGCCAGCAAATTGGGCGACGGAGTGGGAATGTTCGCCTGGGATACTGTGGCAGGCGGCGTCGTCGGTCTAAAAGCGGAAAGAATGACCGGTCGTTTTTTAGAAGCGAGAATGGGCACGGCTCGTTATGCTGCTTTTGAAAACAAGAAAGTGGATATCTTCTCTTCCGACGAATATTTGATTGGTCGCACACTCAATAGCATTGCCAGACCAGTTGATGCCTGGGCGGCAAAAACTGCCGATCGCTTGACCCCGAAAGAACAAGAGATCAAAGTGACGCCAGAGGCCATCAAGAAAATGTCTGAGGCTCATGCCCAGCATGCTGCCGACTTCAAATCAGTAGATATGTATCTATTTGGTGTGACCGGCAAGGACGGCAAGCATCACGGCTATTCACGCATGCACGACTTGCTTGAAATGGGCGTCGATCCACGCAATGTTTCCACCGAAGAAGCAGCCCGACTGCTGGCTAGAAATGGCGTCAGAACTGAGACCAGAGGTATTGTCGGCAAGGACAACTTTAAAGGTGAAGAGCCGCAAGTACCAGGGTCTAATTCTGGTAAAGAGACTGGAAAAGACGCTGGGGCAGAGACGAGCAAGGGCGGCGATGCCGCTAAGATTCCACCGGAAGTGCCGGCCAAACCAGGCGATCAAATTCCAGCTACTGCACCAGTGGCGGCGGCAGGCAAATATGTCACCAGGGCCGAGCAAGAGCTAAACGTAAACACAGTCAGCAAGCTGGCTGAGATGAATAAGAAAGACATGGATAGCTGGACCGAAGAAGCGGTCATGGTGCAAGATGCGCTTGGGCAGATGATTGGTCCCATGCACGCTGCCACCTCACCAAGCTACAAGCCTTTAGATCCAGGCTATATGACTATTCGCAATGCTATGGTGCAAATTGGCAATCAGGTGCAAAGTCAAGCCGACCTCAAGCATGTTTATCCACTCTTCAACAGAGCCTGGATGGCTGCCAACCAGCACATCGGCATCGGTCTATCGGAAGTAAACGGCTACTCGCATGAATTCAACTTGTTCGGTCGCGAGATCCACTCATCCCTAGTTAAAAATATGAAGGCCAATGGTATCGACCCCGATACCGTATTGCGCTCCAAGAACCCGCCGCTCTTCTCTATTTCGGCAGACGGCGGCGCCGGTCCCCATACAATGAGACAGATAGACGGCGTCTGGCCTCTAGACCATGTCCTCTATCCACGCAATATGGTGGGAACCAGAAGTGTCACCGCCAGCGGTATCTATGGTCATGAAATCGGACACGATCAATACGGCGGCATCTTGAAGTTCGATGAGTCTATCCGTGAACAGGTGATCAAAGATGCGGTCAAAAACGGTCTTATGGCCCTAGAGAAGAAACTCTACGGCACCGAAACCGGCAAGCTAGCCGGCGAGAAAATAACTGTGCCCGGTCACGGTGAAATGACCAAGGCTGACCTCTACGAACACATTTTCAAGGCACAAGCCGACGAAAATACAGCCGACATTTGGGGTGCAGCCTGGACTGGACACAATGGCGGCGGCGCCCTCGGTATTCTCTTGCAGTCGCTGCGTACCGGCGGCAAACTCGAAACCCGCAACGTCTATGGTAAAGAATTCGTCGATCCTGTAGAAAATCCACTCGGTTTTGAAGTGCACGCTTTCGACGCCCTGCGTCCAAAGATAGTGGCCGAGACAATGAGAGCAAGAGCCAACGGCGACAAGCGAGTCTTGGAACATGCCGACGCCCTGGAACGTTATGGAGCAGAAGCTTCTAGACCGGGCGATTATGTCTTTGCCAATATAGATACACCGGCCGAGCGCATCGTCATTCCTCGACAAGAGTTAGAGGCGGTCGTGCCCGAGCTTATCAAGGCTCAGATGAATACACCTTTGCCGGCCTTGCAAGGCAAAACTTTCGGTGATGTTCTGCCCGACCTACCGAGCCATGTGGCAAAAATGGACACCCTGGCCGAGCTAATGGCCGATGCTGTACTGAAAGGCAAACGTCCCCAAGAAATTCCTTTCGACACCAGCCAGTACACCATCAACCAAGTTTTCGGGGCCGGCATGCCTGCTGCTCTTAAACTTGTGGCCGGCGGTATGGATGCCACCAAGGCCAATGCCGAAGTGAACCGGATGTCCGACTTCCTGCGCTCGCAGTTCCACGCCAACGACCCGCACATCTCACCTCTGCGCCCGACATCACTGCAGGCGATCAAGCTCAACTCTCCTCGCTCTTTCGTGGACGGTACCCGAATACTGGGCACCGAGACCAAGAATGCAGTAAGCAAAGCACTAAGAGCTAACCCTGCTATACGCGATTATGTGGCAGAAAGAGCCGCTGCCTATAGCGGTGCCTATGGCGCTCTCTATGCCGACAAAGTCATGCGCGAAAACAGCAAAGAAGCAGACCGTCCAATAATTTCGGCCCTGCCGACCAACGGCAAAGATCTTGAATGGCTGCAGAACAAAGACCGCACCATGCAAAACATACTCTTTATGCAAAAAGCCGGTCAGGAAATAGTCAACCCCCAGCAAAAACCTGAAATCTAGAACTTGACCAGGGAGAAAGGCAAAAACATCTGAACTAATAGACTTAACTAATAGACTAATATAAGTGGCTTATCTGGGAGGCTAATCTGATTTTCAAAGAGAATCGGATATCATAACCAGTATGATGCCTTTTAATCTCTTCAAAGCCAGACAAACTAGTAAGAAGCCTCGTTTAGGGATTCTTCGAGATTGTTCCTCGCTCTCTCGGCTTGGCTTTTTGGGTCTTTCCGTATCTCTTATTTCAGTTTCTCTGACTTCAGCCATAGGTCTCACTGCTTCGCTTTGCAGCCCCGGCTTGGCCCAGGCGCCGCCCACTTTCGAGGCTAGCAATGCCAAAGGCTCAATGCTCTATATGAAGGCAGTACAGGCCTTCAATGCCCGCGATTATTCCACCTGCATTCAAATCTTGAAGCAAGCTTCCACTTTGGAAGCCTTCAACAAGAATGTCTTTCATCTGCTTGCCCTTGCCTACTGCGAAAATAATGACAGCTATAATGCAAAAATGCAGTTCAAGGGCGCATTGCAGCTTGATCCTAATTTTGTCGAATGTCGCAATAACTATGGTGTCATGCTCAAAAAAACTGGCGATCTGGAAGAAGCCCAGAGACAGTTCAAAGAGTGCATCAGAACCAATGCCAATTACCCAAATGCCCATTACAATTTGGGCGCGCTTTATATGCAAAGGGGCGACTTAGACGCCGCAGTCACCGAGTTAAAGACCGCAGTGCGCCTCAAGCCGACTTATTTTGAAGCCCAGAGAGATCTGGGTTTGGCAATCTATCAAAAGTTTGAACGAGGCGACGGCGGAGACATTGCCGAATGTCTCGATAAGCTCACCACAGCTGCGCGTTTGCTGCCGGCCAATGCCATGATTCATTATCATTTAGCCAATATTCATTGCGCCGACGGCAATTTAGACGAGGCCGAAGCTGAATTTAGACAAGCGCTCTCTCGTGACGGCAATCTTGCCGCGGCCCATTTTGAACTGGCCCGCCTGCGTTATCTCAGAGGCGACCCCAACCGCGCTCTGCACGAAGTCAAGCTGGCTCAGAAAGCCAGTCCAATGTATAACGAAAGCAAGAACTATCCGGTCTTAGACCGCATCAAGGTCAAACAATTGCAAGCCAAGTGCGAAGAATTGTTGGACGACTATCAAGCTGCCGCCGAAACAACTAAAGAAGTAGCTTCCTTGCAGGCTAACAATAAGGAGACCTTGAAAAAGGTCACCGAGCTAAATCGGCTCGCCCGTTCAGGCGGCAAACGACGCAAGGGCGAAGCCGATCCGGAAGAAATCAAGTCGCTTATATTGACAGGCATCGCTGAAAGCGAAAGTGGTCAAAGTGAAAGTGCCGCCGCTTCCTACAGCAAGGCTTGCGAGCTTGATCCCAATTCATTTCTGGCTTTTCAAGGCTGGGGCGCCATCTTGGAAGCCCAAGGTGATTTGAGGGGGGCAGCTGAAAAGTATCAAGCAGCTTTAGACTTAAGACCTAAATACGACGGGCTCTATTACAATATGGCTTATCTTCTCGAAAAGCTAAATATGCGCAGCGAAGCCGGTCGCTGGTATAAGCGTTTCCATGAAATGGCTGGCAAGTATCCCTACGACCCTAAACATATTGTCTCGCTGCAACAAGATGAAGCCCGCGAGAGAATGCGACAATCAGGACGATAAATCATGACAAAGGCAGTCTCAACCTTAACTCTGCAAAAGTGCAAGAAAGACGGTCGCAAGATCGTTTGTCTGACTGCCTATGATTATTCGATGGCCAAGATTTTGGACCGTGCCGGTGTAGACCTCATTTTGGTAGGCGACAGCTTGGCTATGGTGGCACTCGGTCATCGCACCACCCATGCCGTAACCATGGAAGAAATGCTGCACCACACAAGGGCAGTCACCCGTGGCGTCAGTACAGCCATGGTTGTGGCCGATCTGCCTTTCATGAGCTACCAAGTTGATGTCACCCAAGCAATTATGAATGCCGGCCGCTTTGTGAAAGAAGCCCAGGCCCATGCAGTCAAGCTAGAAGGCGCCACCAAGCTCAATCTCGAGATAATTGAGCGACTGACCGGCATGGGTATTCCAGTGATGGGACATTTGGGCTATACCCCGCAAGCCATTCATGGTCTAGGTGGCGCAAGGGTACAGGGCAGATCTGCCGATGAAGCAATTAAACTTGTGGAGGAAGCCAAAGCTCTTGAGAAAGCCGGCTGTTTTTCAGTGGTACTGGAAATGGTGCCGACCGCTGTGGCCAAACTGGTCACCGAAAAGCTGGCAATTCCCACTATTGGTATTGGGGCAGGCAATAGCTGTGACGGGCAGATTCTTGTCACCGACGACTTGCTCGGCAAGTTCACCGACTTTCTACCGCGCTTTGTCAGACGCTATGCCGACTTGTCTTCGGTCTGCCAGGAGGCTGTGGCCAATTATGCCGCCGATGTGAAAAGTGGTGACTTTCCAAACGCATCTGAATCCTTCCTCTTTCCCAGAGAAGAAGAAGCTTTGCTCAGCAAAAAGGTAGAGGCCGAAGTTTAGACATCTTTGCTTGGCTGTCAAAGATCAGCTAAGTAAAATTAGCACCTGATATTAGCTTCTGAAATTAGATTCTCTAAGATTAGGTGCCACAAAAGCTTTTGCAGCACCTAATTTGATCTAGTGACAAGTGCCGCAAGAATGACTGCTGCAACTGCCGCAGCCGTGTCCGCCTCCGCCGCTTGCTTCTTTGCGCGTGCCCTGCCCGACATCGGGAGTGGTACCACCGGCACGGATAAACATGTTCCAAATGCGCGATACTTTAGCGCTTTGGCAATGGGGACAACTAGTCTCGCTCGAATCAGTCATCGAGCGCTCTACTGTAAAGTAAGAGTCGCAACCCTGGCAGCGGTAATCATAACTCGGCATCTATCTTCTCTCTCTGCTCTCTATCTTATTTTCTCTAGCGCCCCTTAAGCTTTTCCTTCATCTCAGGCTTGATATCAAGCTCACCATTCATTAGGGCTGAAACATCATTGACCATAACCAGAACCATCAAGGCAATAAGGCTGAGAAAACCCCATTTAACCATCTCTCCATGGGCTCTCTCTTCGATTGGTTTGCCCCTGATTGCTTCCACCAACATGAAAGCCAAATGACCGCCATCAAGAGCCGGCCAGGGCAAAAGGTTGATAATAGCCAGGTCCATAGAAATCATGATCGTAAACATGAACATCGAGCGCCAATCTATCTGCACCATACCGGCACCAATCTTGACCACAGCCAAGACACCATGCAGATTTTTGAAACCAGGTTTGGGGGGCGCCCCTGGTTGGGCTGGTCCAAAATCAGGAGTGAGAGCTTGCACCATCTCAGCCAAACCCACCACCATTAGACGGGTGCGGTCTACCAGTTCGCTTCCGGCCAGACCTAATGTTTCAACCGGTCCGGCGTCTATTTTGATGTATTGGGCTGGTTTTTGACCCAAGACCATGCCCACTTTACCCTTGGGGCTTGTGGTCATGACTAAATCTAATGGTTTGCCGTCCCTGATCAGACTAAGAGTGACCGGGGTAGACTTGCGGTTACCCAGATAGGCAATAACCTCGTGGGTGCTGGTCACCGGATGCTTGTCCAAGGCGACAATATCGTCACCGGCTAAGACTCCGGCTTGCTTGGCTATGGGGTTACTGGGATCAAGGGCGGAAACATAGGTTTGCTCAACTTGCCTTCCCACGGAAAAGAACATGACAACCATCAAGAAATAGGCAAAAATGGCATTAAAAGTAACGCCGGCCACAGCCACCAAGGCTCTTTGCCAGATGGGAAATTTTTTGAAAGGATTGAGTTCTACACCGAAAGCTTCGGAAGAATTGCTGGCATTGGTTTCATCGCCCAATTCAGGAATGGCGACAAAGCCACCCAAAAGAAAGGCATATATTCTGAACTCGGTGTTCCACTTCCGTCCCAGACTGATATAGGGACCAAAGGGCAGACCCACACCAAAGACTGGAGTCTGAAAACCAAACAAGCGCGCCACCAGAAAGTGACCGCATTCGTGTACCACAATGAGCACGCTCAAAATGGCGAGCATCAAGAAGATACCTAGAGCCTGTTCAAACAAGGGAAACCTCTCAAGGACTATATGGACGACTCCTGCCTCAGTCCATCTAGGAGGCTGGTGCCGGGAAGAGACTCGATCGTCACATCTTTATAGTAATACGAAAGAATCTGTGCTGCATTATAACCGCGATCGGCTAAGGCTTTAGCTCCCCATTGAGATAGTCCGAGACCGTGGCCGAAACCGCGTCCCCCAAAAATAAAGGCGTCACCATTCTGATAAACCGAAAACTGCGTACTGGGCAGGTTAAAGAGCTTTCTGGCTTCCGCTCCCGATAAGAGCCTTATGCGCGATTCACCGACTACCATAAGATTCTTTACGCGCTTGGCTTCTCCCGGGTAACGACTGACAACCAAAAGAGCAAGCACCTTTTCACTGCGGCTACTGCCATCCGACAAAAGCGGGCCGCTTTGGCTCTGGTTCAAACTAGGCTGCTGTTGCAATAAATTGGTTAAAGTCGGTACTTTCACCTCGCGCTGCCAATTGAAATGGGGCGATTCATCGTCATAGTCGTAGACTGCCTTCAAATAAGGGAGAGGCTTACCCCAAACCGACTCGGAAACTTCGGTGGTGCCACCGCTGGTACTATGAAAGAAAGCTGAAATCACCTTACCATTATGTTTCAAGACTATGCCGCGGGTTTCGGCACAGGCTCGGTTGGTCTCTTCGCTTTCAGACTGAACCCCCAAATAAACCTGGTCGTCCACTGTGTCTCTCACATCAAAACCAAGTTTTTGATTCTTGTTTAAATTGGCATAGGCGTAGGAACGGGCGGCTACGGCTTGAGCCTTCAAGGCTTCAGCCGGCCAACTTCTTGGCACCTCTGACGGTACCACCGAAAGCAAATAGTCTTCTATCGGCAAAAGATTGATGGCACTGATTTGGGTAGCGCCATTTTTCAAGGTCGGCTTAAGCAAGATTGAGCCGCGATAATACCGATTGCCCACCCCGATCAAGCAATTGGCTTGGCGTCCCTCGGGCGGCACAATAATATAGCCTTGCGAACCGTCAATTTTGACCTTGCTAGAACTTCCTTCAGAAGAAGTAAGCAAGTCTTGCGGCGCCGCTAAGGGCAAAAGCTTTTCGGTGACGCCCTTTAGAGAAGGGGCAGTGGTGGGTGTAAAGACGACATTCTCGACCGGTCCCAAGAATCGATCGCCGGCACCCTTGCCCCGCAATGCCAGTTGCTTGCCTTGCTTGAAATCGAGCAAGGCGGAGAAGCCGGTGGCGGCAGGCAAGTTACCCACTAAAGCACCATCTGCGACACTATAAACAGCGGCACCATCAGGAATATCAAGGTCGAGACGCTCGCCTTCCTTGACCAGCACTCTGATATGAAAGGGTGGAGCGGTCTTGGCGGCTGCCAAACTAATTTCTAACGGCTTAGCCGAAGTTTCAGGCGCAAACTGGGGGGCCGCCAGAGCCAAGTTTGTTTGCTCTTTATCGCTGTAAAGCTCTTGGGCACCGGCGCCGGTGGCAGAAAAGGCGGAAGCCAGCAAAACTGTAAAAGACAAAGTGAGGTTGCGCCAAGAAGAAGGCATCACAGACGGTGTGGTCGGTCGCCCCGATTTTGCCCAATTGCTGCCGTCGTCAGACTTAGGCTTGCCTGCTTTTTTTTCATCTTGCCACTGCAAATAGGCTCGCAAAGCGGCCATGACACCGGCTGCCTCATCATCACTGATGGCGCCACCGCTGATGTCCAAATAGCCGGTTGAGCGAGATATTTCGACAGAGATTTTCTTATTATCCATCATGCTTTAGCCATCATGCTTTAGCCCAAAGAAAAGACCTAAGGGCATTATATAGCCAGAGAAAGCAAGTATGGAATTAATTATATGCGCCACAAAATAGGCTGCCGGGCAGCACATTTGTATGCAAGGCTTGATACCCATCAGTATGGCGTTAATTAGCCTTTGAGAGCTTCGGCACCACCGACGATTTCGAGCAATTCTTGTGTGATCGCCGCTTGTCTGGCTTTGTTATAGACCAGGGTGAGGCTGCTTATCAGATCACGAGCATTGTTCGAAGCATTGGTCATGGCATTCATTCGCGCGGCAAGCTCTGAAGCTGAGGCTTCGAGCAGAGCCTGGAAAATGACGTTCTCAATGTACTTAGGGAGAAGCTCTTCTTCCATGACCGTTAGGATGGAAGGCTCGAAAAGTCTAAGAGGCGTGGCCACTGTCGACTTTTCCATGGCGGCTGGTAGTTCCACAGGCAAGTATTTGGTGTTCACGACTTCAGAGCGCAGAAGCGAAATGAAATCGGTGCCAATTACCTCTACGGCGTCGACCTTGCCCTCTGTATAGAGTTCACCGGCATAACCGGCGATAAGCTTGGCTTCTTCCACAGTGGGAATAGCGGGCAGGAGAGTATAGCTCTTCAACTTTTCTACTTTGATCGACTTGAAGAAGGAATTCGCCTTCATGCCGACCAAGATCAGCCCCACTTCTTTGCCTTCACCTTGCAGCACACTGATTCGGCTCATCACTTCACGGAAGACCGAGGTGTTGTAGCCGCCGCAGAGACCGCGATCGGAAGAAAGCACGATAATCGCTACTTTTTTGATCGGGCGCTTCTCTAGAAGTGGGATACCGTGCAAGTCGATAGGGCTGACTTCAGCCACTACTTCCCGCAAAATCCTTACCACAGCTTGGGTGAAAGGTCTGGCACCCTGCACACGCATCTGCGCGCGACGCACCTTGGCAGCAGCAACAAGTCGCATGGCTCGGGTGATTTTCTGCGTCGACTGAACAGATTTGATTCTTTGTCTAATAGCTTTCAGGTTAGCCATTGTTTATCCTAGCCTAGGGTTTGAAGTAATTTGACTTGAACTTGTTGAGGTGGTCGACCATTGATTGCTCTTCAGCATCACTGAGTTTGTCGCCGCTCAAGAGTTTGGTCTCGAGATCTTTAGCTTGGGTGGAAAGATATTTGAACCACTCGGCTTTGAATTTAGAGATGTTCTTGCCTTCGACATCGTCGAGAATGCCTTTGTTTGCGGCAAAGATAATCGATACCTGTTGAGCCAAGCTAAGAGGCTGATACTGAGGCTGTTTCAGAACCTCGGTCAGTTTCTGACCGCGACGAATCTGATCTTGAGTGGACTTGTCTAGATCGGAAGCGAACTGAGCGAAAGCTTCCAATTCTCTGAACTGAGCCAAGTCGAGACGCAATTTACCAGCTACCGATTTCATCGCCTTGGTCTGGGCGGAACCGCCGACGCGGCTAACCGAGATACCGGCGTTGATAGCGGGACGGACACCGGCGTAGAAGAGGTCGGTCTCAAGGAAGATCTGACCGTCGGTGATTGAAATAACGTTGGTGGGAATGTAAGCGGATACGTCACCGGCTTGTGTTTCGATAATTGGCAAGGCGGTCAGTGAACCAGCGCCCAATTTATCGGACAGTTTGGCGGCACGCTCCAAAAGACGGCTGTGCAGATAGAAAACGTCTCCAGGGAAAGCTTCACGACCCGGAGGACGACGAAGCAGCAAGCTCATGGCGCGGTAGGCGTTGGCGTGCTTGGAGAGGTCATCATAAACGCAGAGGGCATGCTGTCCTCTCTTCATAAAGTACTCACCCATGGCCACGCCGGCGTAAGGGGCGAGGAATTGGAGAGCGGGAGCGGCTGTTGCCGGAGCATTGACGATGATGGTGTATTCCATGGCGCCGTGCTCTTCCAAAATTTTCTGGATTTTACCGACGTTGGAGTTTTTCTGACCGATGGCTACATAAATACAGATGGGGCGGTTGGGCTGATTCTTCTGGTTGATGATGGCATCGATGGCGACGGCGGTTTTGCCAGTTTGACGGTCGCCGATAATCAATTCGCGCTGTCCGCGACCAATCGGGATCATGCCGTCGATAGCGGCGATACCGGTCATGAGCGGCTCGTGTACAGACTTACGGCTGACGATACCAGGTGCTTTCACTTCGATAGGCGAAAACTCGCTGGAGTTGATCGGACCTTTACCGTCCATGGGCTGACCGATAGCGTTGACTACGCGACCGAGCAGAGCTTCACCCACTGGTACAGAAGCGATCTTGCCGGTGGTGCGCACTTCCATGCCTTCAAAAATCTTACGGCCTTCACCAAGCACAACCACACCGACGTTGTCTTCTTCAAGGTTCAAGACCATACCCATGGTCTTTTCTTCGTCATCGAATTCGACCAGTTCACCAGCCATGGCTTTTTCCATGCCGTAAATGCGAGCGATACCATCGCCCACCTGCAGTACGCTGCCGACATTGGTGACGTTCAGCGAAGAACGATAATTTTCCAACTGGCTTTTGAGAACTGATGTAATTTCGTCGGGCCTGATTGCCATGGTTCGTCTTTAACCTCTGCTTCTTTGATGTTCCGTACTATCGTTATTTGTAAAACCGGTTTCTAAACTGAAAGTAGTGCTTTCTCTATGGTCTTGAGCTTGCCTTTCAAACTGCCGTCAATGACCTGGTCACCTATCTTGAGCACCACTCCGCCGATAAGCGAGCTATCAACTTTCACTTCCAGTTCAAGCTTCTTGCCCAGATGTTCAGTGAGCTGAGCCTTGATATTGGCGATGGCGGCATCACCCAAGGGCTCGGCACAGCTGAGAGAGGCGGTGAGAATGTTTTTGCGCTTATTGAGCAGACCACGATAACTCGACTCAATAAAAGGAAGAATATCGAGTCGACGCTTGTCTGCCAAAAGATTGAGCAAAGTGCCTGTCAGCTCACTCAATTTGCCGCTGAACAATGAAGAAAGAAACTTCTTCTTCTCTTCTGATGAAATGGACGGGTGGTTCAGCACCACGGTCATATCTCGGTCCGAACCGATTACTTCATTTACCAGCTTGATCTCAGCCAGAACTTTATCTGCTTCATTAGCCTTTTCAGCCAAATCCAAAACAGCTTCTGAATATTGTGCAGCTATGCCTTGCAGTTCAGTATTCATTTACTACTCTCCACTTGCATCACTCCCTACTTGCTACTTTGTTGCCGAGAGCGATGCGCCGGAGCCGGCAGTCATCGATCCTTTACTAGTGTTCATGGTCTCAAGCTGCTCCATAAACTGATTGAGCAACTGAGAGCGAACCTCAGGGGTGACAGCAGATGCTAGTTGCTCGCGGGCGAGTTCCATAGCTGCTTTCACCGAAGCTTGACGCATCTCGGTGACCAGCATTTGACGCTCAGCAGCAACAGCATTCTCAAATTTTGCCAGCATGTCGGCAACATCTTTACGGGTCTGCTCTTCGATGGAAGCCTGCATATCTTTGGCGGCTTTCTTAGCCTCATCCAAAATCTGATCAGCTTCTTTCTCGGCGTTTGCCACGGCTTCCTTCTGCTTGGCGAGCAGAGCTTCGGCTTGGCTGCGAGCTTCACGAGCGGCGGTAAGAGTGGCGTTGATGCCATCTTCTCTAGACTTGAAAGCCGGAGGCAAAAATTTAGCGAGCACCCAATACATGAAAGCAACCAGCAAAAGCCAGTTGATCAAGTTATTTTCAAAGATGCTCATGATGCCGGGCGCTTCCACTTCTGCAAAAAACATTAGCAAGCCTCCTCGAGCGAACGTTTGACTCTCTCTCTGTCAAGGCCGTGGTTACCGCCTCCGACTCCAACTAACTTAGCAATTATGGTCTGCACAAGCTTCACCTGCTCATCGACCAACTGGTCGACAAGCTGCTGTTTTTCAGCTTGCAGTGTGACTTTGGCGGCAGTAAGCTTTTCACGGCCCTGCTCCATTATCTTGCCTAGTTCTTCGCTACGAGTTTTCTGAGCCGCCGCCACTGCATCACTGATGGTGGCTTGAGCCTTGTCTCTCACTTCAGCCAGATGCTTCTGGTACTGGGCGAGAATCTCTTCAGCTTCGACCCGTGCCTTTTTGGAGGCATCAAGGTCGTCTTGTATTTTCTTGGCTCTGACTTCCAGAACCCTGGAAACTGGTGATACGAAAACTTTGTCTAGCAAATAGATAAATGCTAGAAAGCTCACCACCAGAATCAGTAATGTGCCGTTTACTTCGAGCATCTTGCCTGTTTCTCTCTTCAGATGTTGCTACCGACGGGCTGAGCCCATAGCACAGCTCCTCCTTGCATGAGGAGGAGCTGCTTGCCAATATTAGTGATTGGCGTTGCCGATACCGACGAGCTGAAGAGCGACGAGGAAGGCGAAGAGACCGAGAGCTTCCATCAAAGCGGCGAAGATGATGCCGTTGACGAGAAGTTTGCCCTGCATTTCGGGTTGACGAGCCATACCTTCGAGAGCTCTAGAGGCGGCAATACCGATACCGATACCAGGAACGCCTACGCCGATTGCGCCGATACCTGCGCTGAGAAGCGCTGCGCACTTGATCAGGGTAATATTGTCAATACCGCTTGCCGCTGTTCCAGCCTGGGCAATCAATTGGTGGTCCACTGCAATTCTCCTTAAAATGACCGTTTCGCCAGCCGCCCCAAAATAGAGACCCTACCTGGTTCTCCACGAGGCAATCAGATTATATCAGGCTGAAAGTGCCATCCTGTGGGGGTGAGAGACCGTTAACACGTCTCAAAACCCGAACACCAGGCAGCTTTGAAGGGCTGGAGAAAGCAAACCGCCAATATTTTCATCAATCAAAAGTGAACAATTTCCTAAGCAAGTCTATTAATGCTTGCCACAAGCGCTTGGCAAGCCGGTTGCAAAGCGGCGGGTTTAGACAGTCTTAGCAATGAAAAATTGAAGGTTCGATTTTGGTTTTAAACCGATATCGGTTTAAAGCCAAAAACAAGACCTAAGAAAAAACGGGAGAGAATCCTCCCCCGTTCTATATCTTGACAATATCTTCTAACCTAGTGGTGTTCAGCCACAGCGGCTCCGATATAAATCGAAGTGAGAAGTGTAAATACGAAAGCCTGCACCAAGGCGATGAAAGTTTCGAAACCCATAATTGCCGTAGGAACAAGCATGGGGCAGATTTTCAAGAAGGCAGTTCTCAACATTTCGTCGGCTGTAATAACCAATAAAAGACGGAGTGCCAGGGTTGAGGGTCTGATCACAAGGTCAAGCCACTCAAGCGGCGCTATTGGTTTCAAACAGAAGAGCTTCACATACTCAAAACCATGCACCATAACGCCGGAGCCGAGATAGGTGAGGATTGAGATAGCAGCCAGACCGGCAGTCAAGTTGAAATCGGTGGTGGCGGCTGCCACTTCGAAATGCTCATGACCAACATGGGGCCAGCCTTCCATATGCTCGAAAACAGGATAGGGGAAGATGCCTATCAAGTTGGAAACCAAAATAAAGAGGAATAGTCCGCAAAGTAAAGGCAAATAGGGTTTGTAGCGATGGTCGCCGATAGAACCTTTGGCGATATCAGATACGAATGTATAGATACCTTCTAGAACCGCCTGACCTTTACCGCCTGGTCCTTCAGCCACCAGTGAGCCGCTTATCGACGCACAACCTACAAGGATGACTATCATCGCCACCCAGGTAAGGATGATTGTATCGGCATGTATGTCGCCGACAGTGCCGAGACCCATGGGGAACTGTATCGAGGTAAGGGACTGATCATGAACCAGTGTTGAAAGCGGCAGATTCTTTCCAAGCATTCTGTTAGATAACTCTCTGGAGGGTTTCGTGACTTAATGAGGACTAAATTTTCTTTTTGGGCTTTGAATTTCGTGCGCAGAACGCAGTACTTATCAAGAGAGGACCTGAAAAGGCACTCTGTAACGGCAATTATGATAACAGATGGCTGAAGACGCCCAGACAAGGCAGGAATTGCCTGAATCAAACCTAATTAAACGACTATTTGCGGGATACAGCCTTCTTATCAAGCTCGTTGCTGCGCTTGACGACAAAAGCCAGCCCCAGGGTCAAACCAAGCAAAATGCCCACCACCACACCGTATGGAGCACAATGCACTTGTTGGTCGAGGAAGTTGCCGGCAAAATAGCCAGCCAGAGACAAGAAAACGATGGCCGAGCCCATCTCTGAAGCTATGAGGATCTGGGCTCCAAGGCTTTGCCCGCCTTCGTTTGCGGATTTTGCCGGGTCCTCCGGCGGCTGACTTTCATTCTTCATAATGTCTTCAACTTAGAAGGGGGTAAAGGCTCACTGTTTGAGGTTAAACAGTTATTTGCAGGGGCGGTTGGCTAAATAAAAACCGGGGCATAAGAGTTACAAGCGATTCGTCTACTATCATGTTAAGAGCAAATTCATGCTATGACTAGATGTTAATTGAGGCGGGTCTAACAGGAAGGAGTTGCCGTCGATGCTGGACCGTTTAGTACAAGTCATCAAAGCCGCTTTCAACCACCTATTGGGTAAGGTTGAAGATCCGGCCATGATGCTTGAACAGTCGTACAACGAGTTGCAAAGCAATGTCATTTCGGTCAGGCAAGCAGTGGCGCAAGCCATCGCCACCGAAAAGCAGCTTGAGAGAGATTTACAAAAGAACAAAGACCAGGCAGCAACCTGGCAGAATCGCGCCGCCATGGCTGTGCAACAAAACAGTGACGACCTAGCCAGACAAGCTCTACAGCGCAAACAGGGCTATGCCCAGGCTGTTTCTGACCTTGAGACCCAGTTGAAGGTGCAGAAAGAAGCAACCGCCGGGCTGAGACAGCGCCTAGCCGAGTTGGAAAACGAACTGCAGAAAGCCAATACCAAGAAACAAGTGCTCATTGCCCGAGACAAGGCAGCCAAGGCTACCATCAAGGCCAACGAAATTCTTTCTAAAACCAGCACATCCGGCGCCTTGAGCGTCATGGAGCGCATGGAATCTAAAGTACAAGAGAAAGAGGCAAAAGCCCTTGCTCTAGGTGAACTTTCAGGCGACTCTCTAGAAAAGCAGTTCAAGAGTTTTGAAGGCAAGAGCGATATCGAGCTTGAGCTACTGGCGCTGAAAGGCGAGATGGGCAAAAGCGAGAGTTCAAGCAAGCTAATTGTTGGGGAAAAACAAGCGGAGGCAATCTTGTTGGAAAAACCAGCCGATGATTCGGCTATTGAACTGCAAGAGGTCCGCGAGCTAAAGACCAACGACTGAAGTATTCTTGGAAGCGTCCCTCCAAGATAGCCTTGCGGCAGCTCTGTGCTTCTTCAATCAAGAATGTGACATTGTGAATGGCTAAGAGCATTAGCCCGGCCATTTCACCTTGCCTGACTAGATGGTGCAGATAAGCCCTGCTATGGTTTTTGCAGGTCGAACAAGAACAGTTTTCGTCGAGGGGTGAAAAGTCTTTGCGAAAACCAGCATTTTTCACAGCCATTTGACCATTAGTGGTAAAGACCGTGCCATGCCTTGCCAAGCGAGTGGGCGACACACAGTCGAACATATCGATACCACATCTAATGGCATATACAATATCCCAAGGCGTACCAACACCCATAAGATAGCGCGGTCTTTCGCGCGGCAAGAGAGGGGTTGTATGGGCGACTATTCTTTCTATGGTGCGTCTGTCTTCGCCGACAGCCACGCCACCGACAGCATATCCGGGCAGGTCGAAAGCAGTGACCGCCGCCACCGATTCTTCGCGTAGATGCTCATACATACTGCCCTGGACGATACCAAATAAAGATTGATCTTCTTTGCGCTTGTGTTCTTCAGTACAAACTTTGAGCCAGCGGTGGGTGCGCTCCATAGCCTTGCGCGCCTCTTCTTCAGTGGCGGGGTTCTTCACACATTCATCAAAAGCCATCATAATGTCGGGGCCGATGGCATTTTGAATCTCCATCGACTGTTTTGGTCCGATGAAATGCTTTTTACCGCCGCGATGGTCTTTGAAAAAGACACCATCCTCGGTGATTTTGCGCAACTGATCAAGACTGAATACCTGAAACCCACCTGAGTCTGTAAGAATGGGCCGCGACCAGTTCATAAACTTATGCAGACCGCCAGCCTCTTTGATAAGCTCGTGACCTGGTCTCAAATAAAGATGATATGAGTTGGAAAGCACTATCTGGGCGCCGCAATCGGCAGTCTGCTCCCAAGTCAGCGCTCGCAGGGCGGCATTGGTGCCGACCGGCATAAATACCGGTGTCTCAATACGACCATGGGGTGTAGTCAAAATGCCGGCTCTGGCTCCCGACCAGGGACAGACGGCTTCGACCTCGTAGGTCAAACTGCTGGTTTTGAATATAGATTGCATACAATGCATAGTCATAGCACAGCCGGGGAAATCAAGCTATGCCATAATGCTTTACTACTTCACAGTACTTTTTGAGCTTGCCGCCTGTGTCTATCAACAGATCAAAAGCCAATCCATTTCCTAAGTCCACGCCGTCATTAATTGGCTCGATTCTGGGAATAAATCTAGGTTCATGCCTAGCTTTATCTCTAGCTTTATCTCTAGCCTTAAATATAGTCTCAAATCCAGCCTTAGCTCTGCCCCTAGACTTAGCCTTGGCTGCCCCTGTTGCCGGTCAGACCGCCACAGAGACTATGACAGTCCCTGATAAAGGGACCGATACAGGCACTGATAAAGACACTGATAGAGAGGCTGGCACAGATTCCGCCGAAGCGGCTCAAACTGCCGAAACTAAAGAAGAAGTAATGAAACTAGTTCGATCCAACTCCAGACTGAAGCGCTGGTTGGAAAAGGACAAGCGCATTTTTGTGAATACCATCTCTGGTGGCAGATTTGAAGTTGTGCTGGCCCAGAAGAGTGACCCTCTCACATACTTTTATATAATGGGACGCTATCAGGAGCAGACTGGTCCGCAGGGCACCGCCGACAGTTCAAGAAATATTTCTAAGAACAGTTCAAAAACCGGAAAAGAAAAACTCTTCGAAGCAGTAAAGAAAGAGGGTCTTAGCCTGCTCAGAGACAGCGACCGCAATACCCTCTTGCTGGACGAATACGGTAAAGAACCACCAGATCCTTATTTAGTTAAAGTTTCGGATGATTCTAATTCCTTCTTTCCTTTACTAGTGGAAGGCAAGCCGAGTCAGGCTCTTAAGCTCTTGCGCAAACTAAACGAAAAACAAGATTTGCAGTGCACCATGCTGGTTAATCTGGCCATGCTGGAGGCCAAAGCCGGCGACCTCAAAAAAGCTATTGACATAATGAATAGGCTCAGCGAGCCAGAGAAAGAGGGAGCCGCCCTCTATGATCTTGCTTTTCTTCGCATATATTCTGGCAAGACCGGTTTTGCCCGCACCTGTCTAAAGAACCTTAGCAGTAACTCTGACGGCGGCAACAGTCGCTTAAGACTCTATAGCCTCGAGAGCCTTGCCCGTCTTTCCATGATGGAAGGGCGATTAGATGAAGCGATTAAATTGGGCAACGAGCTTTCGGCTTCCTATCCGGCTGCACTGGAAGGTAAACTGCTTAAGGCTGAGCTAAGCTTTGCCCAGAAAGACTATCGCCAAGCCCAAACTCTATACAAGCAGCTGGCGGAGCAAACCGGTCAGGCGCAGTTTAGCCTAAAGGCAGCTCAGTGCCTCAAGCTTGATGGTGACACCACCGGTGCCATCAAGCTGCTCAATAAAGTCTGCGATCAAATGCCCGAAAGTTTTCAGGCTCATTTCCAACTGGCCCAGTGCTACTTAGCTGCAAAAGAATTTATTCCGGCTCGACTGCAATTTGAGCGGGCTCTTGAAGTAAAGCCGGGCTTTGAAGAGAAAAGACAGTTATTCAGCGGCTTCATGAAAGTTTTGAATGCCATGAACGACGATAAGGCACTAGACCAGTGGACCCGCACCTGGGCGCAGGAATATCCGGATCAAGCCATAGTGCATTACAATCGCGGCTGGTTTTTAGCTAAACAAGACGAAGAGAAGAATTCAGGAAAGAGCGGCAGCAATACAAAAGAAGCGATCAAGGCTTATGGAGAGGCTCTCAAGCTTGATCCCAAAATGACTCTAGCTCGCTACAACCTTATTTATCTTCTCTATAAAGATAAGCAACTAGATAGGGCTAAACTGGAAGGCGAACAGTTTCTAGAAAACAGCTCAAATGAAGAAGACAGGCAGAGAGTGCGCCTGATGCTCAAAGAATTGGCTAAGCAAAAATGAAAGTAGAAGAAGCGAAAACTAATTGCAGTTAAGGAAAAGCCTGGCTTGCTGCGGTTAAATATACTGACATCCACATGGGGTTTTATGGGCACGGCGAGAAAATTCAGCAGTGGTTGCACGGCAGCTCTAGCTTTTATGGCTCTGAATGTGAGCCTGGGCGTGCCGCTTGGCGGCGACAGCGGTGTTATAAACAATCTCTCGGCCAAGTCTAAAGCCGGCGCCGGCGCAGATCTCGGCGACCAAATTCAGCGCAATCTGGTCGAGGCGAAAGAAGCCCTCGATCAAACACCGCGTCATCTAATCGGCTCACCGGTAGTACTTTTGGGCTCTTCTTTGGTGATGTCGCCACTCTGGGCGGTCGATGTCAAGAGAGGACATTTCGGCAAAGACGTTAATATGCACCACCGCTCGATAGGTCTGAGAGAAGACCTATCGAAAGTAGGCATTCAAAAAGACGTAGTCTCACTGGCCACACCCGGGCAGTTTGTTTCTGATGCTTATTTGGCAGTAGACAAGTGCCTTACTGAAAAGGCACCTCCGGAAATCCTTATATATGGAATTGCTCCGCGCGATTTCATCGACAATACAGCCTCTGGTTTGGTCACCTCAGTCTTCAATAAATTGGTCGGACTGGGCGATATGTCCAAAATAGATGGACTCTTCCTCGAAACTTTCGATGAGAAAGTCAATTTCATGCTGGAGCGCACTGTTTTTCTCTATCACAAGCGCGGCCGCTACAAAATCAAGACGGCTGAAACAGCCGAGCGCATTGCCTCTCGCTTTGATCCATTTTTAGAGAAAGAAGAAAACAAGAACCTGACGCCATTTTTGATGGGCACCAACCGGGATGAAGTCTGGAAAACCAGCCTGAAAGAATACAGCAAGCGCTATAAAGAGCCGAACGAGGCGCTTTTTGCCAAGCAGAGAAAGTGCTTACAGGCGCTCTTACAACTTTGCCGTCAGCGCAACATAAAACTATATGTGGTGGCTATGCCTATATCGACAGCAAATAGGCAGCTCTTGCCGCCCGGTTTGTACGACAAATATATGGCCACCTTACAAGAAGAAACAGCCAAGGTGGGAGTGCCTTTGGTTGATATGGCAGCGCTTGGCGGCTACCAAGATGACGACTTCTATGACACCGTGCACCTCAATCATAAGGGTGGACAGCGCTTTATTAGTCAGGTCACCTCAATCATCAAAGCCGATAAAGACGACATCGCCTACAGCCCGGCTCTGCTTAAGTTGAACGAAAAGGCAGTCAAGCCTGTGCAAATCGCCAGTCCGGCTGGTTCTAAGGGTAAGACCCTGTAAGCAAAGTAGACCCTTAAGCAAAACAAGACCCTTTAAACGAAGTTACCAGCCTAAGTTTTTCACGAGCTTGGCAAAATCGCCTCTTTCCCAGAGCCAGACATGCATAGCAAAGACTAGTTGCTCCAGGCTAATCTTCTCGCTGTGCACCATATCAAGACCCAGGCGCAATGCGGCTAGAGCTTCTGGGCTGAGAATGCCCTTTTCAATAATAAAGTCCTCTACTTTCTGTAAGTCCAAGGCTTCTTGTTTCACTAATTTGATCTGATCTAGATCTGCATTGCTGATCAATCCAAGTAACTCCAAAAGCTCCACCTGATCAGCGGGTCTTTCTTCAAAAAACTGGCGAGGCTTGATAGACGCCAACTCTTCCAGACTAAATTCAAGCAGTTGCCCGGTGCGAGCACAATACTTCAGCATCTGAGCAGCGCGCAAAGCATCCACCGTGCCCTGCTCGATATATTTCTGAGCACGCAATGCCGATTGCACCAGCTCTTCGGCCATGATGCCTTCATCCACAAGCACCTGCCCCAGAGGCATAGCCAAAGCAAGACTGCGCTCCACACAGGTGAGCAAATCAATTTCGCTAATTAATTCGGACAGGACCAAAAGTTCGCCTAACCGCACTATATTGCCGTCTCTGAACTTCTTGAAACCGCCGAATTCGAGAATCTCTTCTATATTTTCACCATGCATATGGGAAAGTTTGAGAGCACCGACCGCTTCGCCTCGGGCTATATGGCCTTCTTTGACCAAGAGCATGGCTGTGAGACCGGCATAAGCAGTCTGTTCGCTTAGATCTCGGTGCAAAATCAAGACCCGGGCGAGAGGCAGCCCAGAAACTATGCTGGTGTCCAGAGCTTCGCGCAGAGCCTCTTCACTAATTGCCCCGGCATCAATAAGCAGACGCCCAAGAGCAATACCAAAATCTAGAGCTTCAACTCTATAAGAGCTTTCCAGCAGGCAGTCGACAAAGCTCTTGCCCGACTGGCGTACTCTAGAAAGCAACTGCAGGGCGGCATCGCTCTCTAAAAGCTTCTCTCTAATCAAGTTCTGGGCTTGCAAGGTACCGAGCAACTCGGTTTCGGTCATCAACCCAGATTCAATTAAGATCTTTCCAAGAGGTTGTCTTCTGGTACCAGACATAGATAGAGCGCCGTCAATATTTTCTCGTTTGACCAGACCTGAAGCGCTAAGCAGGTCCCCTAGCTGACTAGATGTAAACTGTGACAAGCGATCGCTATCCTTTTTATGATTAGTAGAACCAGTAAAGTATATCGCCTAGTGCGATCAGAAGCCAGCCTAAGCAAGACTGCTAAAAGCGATAAATACATACACTAATGTATATCAAATCGACAGAAGGTGACAGACTGCGGCTTTCCAGCTAGAATGGAACCCTATACTTGACACCAAATGCAGTGTGTAGTCTAATTCGGCTGTACACTGACAATTAGCTGTATAAGGTCCTCTGTCCGATCTCCATTTCAGCTCTTCGGGGAAGCACTCTTGCGAATCAAAGAAATCGAACTTGATAATTTCAAGTCATTCGGCAAGCAAACACTGGTCCCGCTCTTAGACGGATTCACCACCATATCGGGACCAAACGGTTCTGGCAAGTCGAATATCATCGACAGCTTGCTCTTTGCCCTTGGTTTGTCTTCGACCCGCACCATGAGAGCTGAGAGATTACCCGACTTGCTCAATAACTTGAGTGGGCGAAATGAAGCAAGGGTGCGAGTAAAGTTCACCAACGACGAAGGCGACGAGTTGGAAGTAACTCGCCGCATCAAAGTGAAAGACAACGGCTATACCTCGACCTATATACTGAACGGTAAGGTCTCTACTCTTTCAGAAGTACATGAAGAGCTGATCAAATATAATGTCAGCCCCACAGGCTATAACGTGATCATGCAGGGCGACGTCACCGGCATTGTCACCATGAGCGCCACCGAAAGGCGCAAGATTATCGACGAGCTTGCCGGTGTGGCAGAATTCGATCGGCGTATAGATCAAGCCCAGAACGAACTCACGGCTGTGGGCGAGAAAATTGAGCTACAAAAGATAGTACTCACTGAAATCTTGGCCAGGCTTGAGGTTTTGAAGACTGATCGAGATCAAGCTTTGAAATATCTTGATCTGAAAACTCAGAAAGAAACAGTCGAAAGAGATTTGGTTTTTGTCAGAGCGGCTGAATTAGAAGAGAAAGCAGCAGCCGAGCTGAAAGAAATTGAAAAGCTCAACGCCAAAGAAGAGAGCCTCAATGAAAAGCTGGATAAGACCGAAGTTGCCTTGGTTAGCCTGAGAGCCGAGCTTGGTCGCATCGAACAAGAAATTAGAGAAAAAGGCGGTAATGAGCAGCTTCTGATTAGACAGGAGTTGGAAAACAAGCGAGGCGAACTGACCAGGGAAGAGAACAAACTCTCCAACTTGGAAGGCGTCATTGGTGAGAAAACCAAGCAAGCCAAACAGATAGGCTCGCAAATCAAGACTATTGATAGACATTTGAGCGACCTTGGCAAGCAAAAGAAACAACACACGGCCGACCAACAGGCAGTGCGCGAAGTGCTTGGCGAGAAGCAGGCGGCACTCAATGCTATTTTGGCTGAAATCGACGGCTTGCGCGCCGAAAAAGACAAATCTTCAGACAAGATTGCCGGTTTGCATACCGATTTGCAAAAGCTGAGAGACGAAAGACATCAGTTTGAAGTGCGCAAAACTGCTCTGAAAACCAAGCGAGAAAGTTTAGAGCGCGAACTGGAAAATCTGCGTAACCGTGCCACTGAACAGATTGGCCGGGTATCGCAAGTGAAAGGGCTGCTCGGCAAACTGGAAAGTGAATATCAAGATCACCGCGCCTTGGTGGCTGGTATTGAACGCAGCATCATGCAATACGAAGCAGAGCTTGAGTCAACCAGAGAAGAAATCGAAACCAAACGCCAAGCGCAAGATTCGGTTAATCGCCGCCTGATAGAACTGGAAACCACCCGCGAAGTACAGGGTGAGAGCGGCTATGGTAAGGCTGTGGAAGCCGTACTTGCGGCCAATATTGCCGGCGTGCACGGTACTATCGGTCAATTGGGTCGGGTGGACGAAAGATTCACAACTGCTCTTGAAACTGCTATTGGCCCCAGGCTCGGTCATATAGTCGTCGACGATGATGAAATCGCTAAGCGTTGCATTGAATTTCTCAAAGCCAATCAAGCAGGAAGAGCCACTTTCGTACCGCTCAACCGCATTCAAACTCAACCCCCGGGTCTTTTGCCCAATCGCCCCGGGGTAATCGATTTCGCCTACAACCTGATCGATTTCAATCCACGCTTTGTTAAAGCTTTTCAATATGCTTGCGGTCAGACCATTGTGCTTGACACCATGGACAATGCCCGCAAGTTAATCAACCAGGCCCGCATGGTCACCCTGGAAGGAGAGCTTTTCGACAAGTCGGGTAGTATCTCGGGTGGTAACGATAACAAAGCCAGAATGCATTTTGGCAGTCGCGGCGAGACCGACCTGTCGGTTTTGAAGCAGACCGCCAAGAGCCTGGCCGAACAGCTCAGATGGCTGAAAGATTCCATCAAAGAGCTTGAGAACTCGCTGGCCGAAGAGAGAGCCAAGCTAAATAAAGCCAAAGAAAATATGGCGCACAAGCTGGCCGAATTGGAAGCCAAACGCAAGCTGGTCAAAGATACCGAAGAAGAAGTGGAAGGTATCAAGCCCAAGCTTAGAGAAAAGGGCGACGAAATAGACGCCCTTGAGACAGAATCGAACGCCCTCGATGCCTCAATCAAAGAAATTACCGTCAAAATTGAGTCAATGGAAGGCAGCCTGGAAAGCGCCCGTGACAAAGGTCACAAGTCTAAGCTCGACAATCTCATTTTGCAGTCGGAAGAGCTTAGACAAACGGTCAACGCAGTAGATGCCGAGAACAAAGAAATTCAACGCCATCTGGATCGCATCGAAACAGAAGAGCGTGTCGAGATAACCAATCGTGAAAATCTCACTGTGCAAGCCAACGATCTCGGAGTAGAGCTTGACGACCTGGAAGGACAAAAGCCGCTCTTCGAAAACAATATCGCCACCCTGCGCGCCTCTATCAATGAAATGGAAGCCAAAGTCTCCGAACTATCGGAAGAGCTGGAATCGATGCGCCAGGCTAAGGAAGATATCCACGAGAAGATAACTCAGAGCGAAATTGAACGGACCAAGCACGATCAAGAACTAATTAGAGTGAAAGAGCAGCGTAATGAGCGCAAGATCAGTCATTACGATGTCGAGCAGCAGCTTGTCTTGGTCAGAGAAGAAATCGAACGCATCTTGGCTGAAAATCCGCAATACGAAAAACCAAATGCCGGCACGGTCGAACAGCTCAAGCAGCAGGTAGAAAGACTGGAGCGCCGTATGCGCGCCCTCGAACCGGTCAATATGAAAGCCTTGGAAGAATACAATCAGACTGCCGAGCGTCAGCAGGAACTATCCGAAAACTTGGATACACTTGCCGATGAGAAGGAAGAGATCATTCAGCGCATCGACGGCTATGGTCAACTAAAGAAAGAAACTTTCTTGGAGGCTTTCAACGCCATCAATACCAATTTCCAACAAATTTTCGCCGAACTATCTCATGGTACCGGCAGATTGGAATTGGAACATCCGGAAAGCCCATTCGAAGGTGGACTGGTTATCAGAGCCCAACCAAGAGACAAGAAGATGCAGCGCATCGAAGCTTTGTCTGGAGGCGAGAAGTCGCTGACCGCTCTCTCATTTGTGTTCGCCTTCCAACGCTTTGCACCGGCACCATTCTATGCCTTTGACGAAGTCGACATGATGTTGGACGGTGCCAACGCCGAGCGTCTGGCCCAGATGGTCAAGCGGCAATCGGAAAGCGCCCAGTTTGTGGTGGTCAGCCTGCGTCGTCCAATGATCGAAAACGCCGACCATGCCGTGGGTGTATCGCTGAGAGCCGACGGCTATTCACGCACTGTCGGCATCAAAGAAGTTGTCATACCGGATGAAGAACCACTGAAGGCACTGGCTTAATTTATGAATGAAATCAATCTAGCCGCCGAGCTTTCCAAATTAGCTTTAGCCGAAGTGCAGTTCAAAGAGACTGCACCACAAGCTAAAATTGCCGAAGAAGACAAAGTCGCTGATGGCAATGCTTTAGAGACTTCAGAACCTCAAGAGACTAATTCTCAAAAGATTGAATCTCAAAATATTAAAGCTCAAAATGAGCCGCAAGAGTTTGCCCCAACAGCAAAAGGCGGTCAAGCGGTCAAGAAAAAAGGAAAGAACAAGCGCGAAGAGAACAGCAGCGAGGCAATGAGCCTCGATAGTGGCGTCCTCTCCGCTGATTCCGGTATTGAGATTTTGGTCAAGATGGCCGAGAAAGGCGAGATTGATCCAAAGAACGTCGATATCATCGATGTCACCGATAAGTTCCTCAAGACCATTGCCACTTCGCCAAAGGAAAGTTTGAGACTATCAGGCAAGGTTATATTCCATGCTGCCGTACTTTTGCGCATGAAAGCGGAAGCTTTGCTTACCGAAGCGAATAACACCATCAATCCACCTGTGGTCGATGACTTCTTAGATTTTGATGCTGATGGCGGCCCTATCCTTTATGACTCTGCCAAGCAAGAAGTAGGAAGGCAGCTCACCTTCAAAGATTTGGAAGGGGCGATTGTCAGACGAGCCCTGAGAAAGCATCAGCCGGTGAGAGAACGTAAGGTTACACTGGAACAGCTAATCGCCGCCCTGAAAGAAGCGGAAAAGCTGGAGAAAGTTAGACAGGATAAGAAGCCGAAAGCCAAAATTGATCTATCCGGCTATCATGAAGTACATGACGTTGACGACATATTAGATCTCGCCCATGACGAAGATATCGAAAGTACGATCATAAAGATAGAGCAATGGATATCGGAGAATCTCGATCTTGGAACAAATATCGAGCTTTTCGATCTAGTAAATAGATACAGTACAAAAAGAGACTGGGTGGAAGCATTTTTGGCAGCGCTATTTTTATCAAACGCCGGTAAAATAGATCTCGAACAAGACACCTTCTATGGCCCGCTATATTTAAGTCTTTGTCGTTCTGTTGCCACTGATATTAGTGCCAACTTCGGCACCGACACCAGTACCATTTTTAATGCCCTGCCAAATACAAGTCCAGATACCACTGCTGGTGATAGCCTAGAGAGTGAGGCGAGAAAATCATGAGTTTGAAAAAACAAATCGAAGCCCTGTTATTTTTAACCGACAAGCCCCTGAAAGCGCCTGTGATTGCCCGCAGTGTCAATCACGATGTGCAAGAAGTACGTCAAGCTCTGCTCGAGCTTATCAACGATTATGAAAGCCGAGACGGCGCCATCGAAATAGCCGACGAAGACGGCTATATGATGCAGGTCAAAGATGAATATTCCAATTTAGTCGATGAATTTGCTCCCTTTGAGATGCCCACCTCACTGGTGCGCACTCTTTCGGCCATCGCCATCAAGCAACCGGTGATGCAGTCTGAAATCATCAAACTTAGGGGGGCGGGTGCCTACGATCACATCAAAGAGCTTCTCATCAGAGAACTAATTCACCGCAAAGAAGAGGGACGTTCTCCGATTCTCACCACCACCAAAAAGTTCCAAGAATATTTCCGTCTATCTAAAGATGGTCAGACCTGGCGCAAAACCATGGAAAAAACCGGTGCCGATAAGGCAGTTGCCGCTGCAGATGGTGGCGTCAATGATTATTCAGTGCCCGAAGAAATAGTCGCCGCCCTTGAGCAACCGGTACAGCTGGGAATGTTCGATGCTTCCCCCGAGGGGCAGTCTGATAATACCTACGTGACACCAGCGCAAACTGCTGCTTTGGCTGAATAATGTCTGATCTAAAGCAAAATACTTTCGCCGCGGTTATCACTGCCGGTGGTAGCGGTTCGCGCTTTGGTGCGGAAGAACCCAAACAGTTTCTCGACCTGTTTGGCTATCCAATGTATATATGGTCGATATTGAATTGCGTGCAGCTAGATGTCTTTGAGGCTATAATCCTTACCTTGCCCGAGCCTTATATAGATCGGGTAAAGGTTGACCTTGCCAAACTTGCCGCTCAATCTAATTTGCCCAAGGTCGTCGATAAAGTGCAAGCCATAGCCGGCGGCCCATCTCGGCAGATGTCGGTTTATTTGGCCCTTGAATTTCTCAGTAAGCTCAATCCACAGTATGTGCTAGTGCATGATGCAGCCAGGCCCTTTGCCGGGGTTTCTTCGTTCCGACTTTGTCTTGAGACCTTGGTCGAAAAGGGGGCTTGTTCTATCGGCACGCCGGTATCTGACACAATCAAAAGAGTTGAAGGCGAGAAAATAGTCGAGACTCTTGACAGATCAAAGCTCTGGTCGGTACAAACACCGCAGGGTGCCCCCTTCCCTCTTTTATTAGATTGCCATAGGCGTGCCTTCAAGGATGGTATTAGTGTCACCGATGATGCGGCCATCTTAGAGAGCTTTGGAAATTCGGTTTTTATTTTCCAGGGATCAAATCAGAACATTAAGGTTACTCTTGCCGACGATTTTAAGACTTGTCAGCTACTTGCCCCCTTATATCTGTCCAAAAGCCCCATGGAACCATAGATGGTGCATATTGAACAACCTCTATATTTCTATAGTTTTTGTTCCGCCACCACAAATAACACCACTTGCAAGTTCTAGATAATTGACTAAAATTGTTCCATCTCTGTTTTTATCCGTATTTTCAAATTTAACTAAAAGGGTGTGGCCATGGTTGACGACTATAGAGAAAGCCCCCAGGAGAAGCCCAAGTTCGCCAATGAAACAAAGTCGAACAAGCGGGAAATTGATCTTTTCCCAGCCTTGCAAGACCGCAGAATGATGGCGCTAGGCTCGGCTAGACAGGCGGCGCCAACCAGGATTGGCACGCAGATCTCCATTTTCAGTCCGGTTTCTTTTGAGGAAGCTCTCGAAATAGTTGAGTGCTTGAGAGCAAGAGCAGCCACGACTATTTCATTGGAAAACATGAAAAAGCTCGATGCCAGCAGACTGGTTGATTTTGTTGCTGGCGCTTCCGCCGCTCTTGATGGCGACTTCCACAAGTTGAGCGAACAGGTCTATGTCTTCTGTCCGGCCAATATCAAGATAACTGCCCAAACCAAAAACGCTGCTAAAGAATCAGCCAACTACGGCGATGCCTTTACCGGCTCCACCGAGTCTCTTAACAACCTCAATAGTCTCGGCATGGGTGCGCTTGATTTCTTGTATCCAGGTAGGGCTCAAGATTCAGCCAATTCTTCCACTTGGTCTACCAAGCAATAAGGCCAAGCCGAACATTATCAGCACTTCGTTGAAAGAAAGTTCTGTTAGTTTTTTTTAAGACGCCATCCCTGGCGCTTATGAAACCAAGTTCAAGTTTTTTAACAGCCCTCTTTCATTGCCGCTGGTATTATTGGAGTACAGCTAATCCATCCATACAAATAGCTGTGTTTCCTCCTATCCTAATCCACCACAACATTTCTTCCCCTTCAGTCTCTGGAGGGGAAGTTGTTTTTCGGTCTAAATTACTGCAATAAATTAGACCCAAAGTCTTTTATCGTCTACAGCTTTCTGATTGTCTTTAGTCTGAGCAGCTCGGCAATTATTAGCCGCAGTACTCAAATCTATGCAAATAGTTTAAGCAGCTTGAAGCATTGCCAGGGCAAAAGTTGAAAGACGCCTCGCTCGAGCTTGGTTGGTAATTCCCCTAGACTGGGCCAACATACCAAATATATAAACGAAAAGGGACTCGGCTAAATGTTCCGCTGACATATCCACTCGGAAATCGCCGCTCTCTTGACCGTGGCTTATCAGCTTAGCCAAGAGCTTCTCCACTCTGATTAGGTGCTTTTTGAGGATCTCACCGGCCTTTCCATCGCGCTGGCTAAGCTCCACGACTGTGTTGACGGCGAAACAACCTCTAGGCGTCGTTTGCTTGCAGCAAAGCTCCTCGACCAAACCCATTAAAGCGTTCAACGCTTGCACCGGATCGCTATCAGAGTCCACGGTCTCTTTCATTCTTTCAAAGAGGTGGTCTAGATAATCTTGCAGAGAGAGCAGAAAGAGATTGTGTTTATCTCCAAAAGCCTTGTAGAGACTTCCTTTCGTAAGTCCCATTGCATTGAGCAGGTCATCCATCGATGTAGCTTCATAACCGTGCTCCCAGAAAGTAGAAATGGCAGCATCCAATGCCTCTTCAATATCAAACTCTCTCGGTCTAGCCATTCACTTGTTTTTCCTCAATGCAAAATGAGAATAACTTGTTCGGAACTATTTGGTCAATAATTCCGAAATATTTCATACTGGAAAACATTTCTGGAACTTGAGCAAATGCACTGGATTGCCTGCTAGACGCAGCTTACCTGTAATCAGCCCCAGCGGTATAGAGCAACGATGATTGAGAAAATCAATCCAAAAACTGGAATCAGCAGTCACCTTTAGGTCAGCCTTTCCTTCGTGAGTTCTGCTCACTTTGAGCTTGCCTTTGCTTATTTGCACGCCGGCTATAGCTGGCTCTTTACCTGTAAAGGTGAAGTGCAGATTAATATCAACATCACTTGCTCGCTTTCTTTGAAAGACAGATCTAAGACCGCTGATAAATGATTCAATCGTATTTGGTATCAGTGAATTATTCACAAATCTAATTGTTTTGTGTGGAAAGCGCTTTTTCACGTATTCTTCAGCGTCAGTATCGGGCACCACATAAATGGGCTCCTCCTTTTTCTGAAGCGGCTTTAGTACTGTATCGAGGAATTCTTTTCTACCACTGAGAAATTGACCGATAACGTCATCGCCCGCTGGACAAACAGACATGCAGTAAGCGGCTTTGTAGTTCGGTCCGAACGATAAGCTTTGCCACATTGAAGCCGTCTCGTTTGGCGCTACTTTTGCTTGGTATTCTTTTCGATCACGACTGTCTGCTATCGTCCCAACCCAGTCAGTGAGCCCTCCCATGAATTCGCGATAGTTATGGGTGTAGCAAGCTGAAAAGTCGAATTCGCCCGTTGGGGCTATGGCGCCCACCGGACAAGCGGAGACGCAAAGTTTGCACTCAAAGCACGGATTATAGTCAATCGGTTTGTCATAGCGGCTAATGCGGGCGTCTATGGCCACAGTGCCGAGAAGTATGAAGTTACCGAACCTTGGATGAATGACGTTCCTATGAATGCCCTTCTTTCCCAAGCCGGCGGCTTCGGCGATTGGTTTATGGGAAATCAACCATACTCTTCCTGGAAAGCGCTGCATCTCCATCGGAAAGCCCATCGATGGATTGAGGGCTCGAATGCCGAGACGCTCTAGTTTTGTCACTAACTTCCTTGTGATGGAATTTACTTCCTCCCCTTGGTGGTGAAACTCCAGATTGGCAATGGAACGGGCAGAACTCCTAATTGGTTCTTGATTCATCCTGACGACAATGCTTATAAAAGATTTGGCAGCAGGGAAAATTTTTTCTAGTTCGTACTTCTCGTCGGCAATAGAGGGTCGATCAATTTCTACGAAGCCTACGTCGTCGGCACCTAAGTTCAAAGCGAATTGCTTGAGAGCATCGTAGTCTAGCGTCCCATCCTCAGAGACAATCTCTTTTAGTTCAGTTGGCTGCATTTCTGTGTCACTACGCAGCGACCCGCCGACTTCTTTCATCGCCCGGTCCTCCATCTATGTTTATATGTCCTGTTTACTCGTTCGGAACCGAGCGGTCCATAATAACAAGATAGCAGTTCGGAACCGTTTGGTCAATAATTATTGATTTAAGCTAGGAGGGCGGACGAGAAGTACCCTCTAAGAGCCTAAGCAAAAGTGAAAAGCGCCTGCTCAAGAAAAGGCTTACAAAGAAGTAGTTAAGTTCGGCAATAATTGCCTATGACTAAGCTGAAAGCAAAGCCAAGATTTGCTCAGCCGCTTCATCAAGATCAGAACCATCCACCCTCAATAAAGGCTCATCGACGAAATGGCGGCTATATAGAGGATCGTAGTAGGTCTCCAAGATCAACTCCACCGACTCTCTAAGCTTACCTTGACTAATCTGGTCGCTAATCTTTAGGCGCAGTTCTTTGCTTAGCCCTTTAACATAGCCGAGTAATTCAATGGCTTTAAGCAGTAATTCATCGGTAGAATCAGGCAATTTCTCAAAAGCGCCTCCGCCCTCTAAATAATCATGCAAAATGCGCTCGGCTCGAACTCTCAAATTGCTCTCGACAATAATGCGCTTGGCACTGTTTTGAATGGCAAGATATAAAAAATCCGGCACTCGCAAACGCCCAATCTTGCGCGATTCTGCTTCGATAAAGTAAAAACCGTTAGCGGCAAGTTTGTCTTTCATCTGCTTGATGGCAAAGAAAAGCTCAGCCTCGAAATTTTTCTGGCTGGGTTGAGCCGCCAACCCTAAAGCACCAAATATAGAGCCACGGTGATTGGCCAACTTTTCTAAATCTATTACAGCCTGACCACGCTCAGAAAGACGCCCTAAAAGTTCGGTCTTGCCGCTGCCGGTCAAGCCGTCGATGACGACCGCCTGATAATTAAAAGTTCCGGCTTCGAACTCGGCGACAATATGACGACGGAAAGCCTTGTAGCCCCCGGTCAAACGCCAGCAGTCAATGCCGACAATACTTAAACAACTGGCAACAGCCTCAGAGCGCAGACCGCCCCGCCAACAGTGCACTACCAGTGGTGCACCACTGCGCCTCAGGGCTGCTATCTGTTCCACCAAGTCTGAAATTTTGGGCGAGATAATCTTGAGCGCTTTTCTTCTTGCCACCATCTCGCCTTCTTGGGCATAAATGGTACCAATTTCTGCCCTTTCGGCATCGGTGAACAAGGGCACATTGTGCGAGCCTGGAATATTCTCGGCTAGATACTCGCAAGGGGAGCGCACATCGATCAGGCAAACACGACTGAGAGATGCCACATCTTCAGCACTGATCTCGCGCCAAGTCATGACTTAACTCTTGCTTCTCTTAAAGGTGATGGCGCCTGTTTCTTGTTGATTACTTAAGCCACCGGTGCGCATAACCACAACTTGCACCAGTGGTTCAATCTTATCGGACTCTTTCAGATAGGCAGAGAGCTCTCGTTCCACCAAAGTCTTGACACCGTCCACACTGCCCCTCTCATTTGCCGAAGCAGCTTTGATAAATGACTCCACCTGTTTGCGCAAAAGCGAAATAAAGTCTTCTGCCGAAATATCGCGCGGCAAGATTATGCCACGCAAGGTTATATCAGGACCAGCCAGCACTGCTCCTTTTTCTGAAACAGTGAGCACCACCGAAACAAGACCATCATCAGCCAGCTTACGTCTGTCAGAGACGATCTCTTCAGAAATTTTCCAATCGCGGTTAAAATCCACCAAGACAATACCGGCTGTAACAGCACCGGCTTTAGCCCCTTCTTCTTTCTTCATTTCCAAGACATCGCCATTGGCCATGATAAAGATATTTTCGCTCTTTACCCCGCATTCATGCGCTAATTCGCCATGCTTGACCAGCATGCGATACTCACCATGAACCGGCATAAAGTAACGGGGCTTGCAGAGATTGATCATGAGTTTCTGCTCTTCCCGACAAGCATGACCGCTGACATGCACGCCGGCGTCTCTGCCATAAACGACCTTGGCACCGCGCTGACAGAGGGCATTGATTGTATTGGCCACCGATCTTTCATTGCCCGGAATGGGAGTTGCGGAAATAACCACAGTGTCACCACTAATGATGCGCACCAGACGATGTTCATCGTTGGCTATACGGGTAAGGGCAGACATGGGCTCACCCTGACTGCCGGTGGTGAGAATGATAGTTTCATTGAGGGGCATCTGTCGCAAACTTTCAATTGGTACGAGCAGATCATCGGGATAAGACATATAGCCCAGTTCTCTGGCTATTCTGGCAAAGGTCAGCATCGAGCGACCAAGCACACCCACTTTGCGATTATAATCCATAGCCAGCTGCAAGACTTGCTTCATGCGGTTGACATTGCTGGCAAAAGTAGTGACGATGATGCGACCTTGGGCCCCGGCAAAAACTTCGTTTAACTTGGAATAAACTGTTCTTTCGCTGGGTGTGAAACCTTCTCTTTCGGTATTGGTGCTATCGGAGAGCAAGAGCATTATGCCTTCAGGGCTATCGGCATAGGCAGTGAGACGGGCAATATCAAATTGTTCGCCGTCAACCGGAGTAAAGTCAAACTTAAAGTCCCCGGTATGGACAACGGTACCCACCGGCGTCTTGATCACCAAACTGTATGAGTCGGCAATAGAATGGGTGCAGCGAATGAACTCCACTTCGAATACACCGAAACGTACAGTCTGCCTAGGGCTGACCTGACGCAGTTCGGTGCGTCCCTCCAAGCCAACTTCCGAGAGTTTTCCAGCCAAAAGACCAAGAGCCAAAGAAGGTCCATAAATAACCGGCACGCTCACTTCCGAGAGCATAAAGGGAATGCCGCCAATATGATCTTCGTGCCCATGGGTGATGGCTATTCCTCTTATCTTGTCTTGATTGCGCTTCAAGAAAGTGAGATCAGGCAGAACCACATCTACGCCGAGCATCTCCTCGGTGGGGAAAGCCATCCCGGCATCAACCATAAATAGATCTTGCCCATAGGCAAAAACAGTATTGTTCTTGCCAATCTCTCCCAGTCCGCCTAAGGCGATGATGCGCAAGACTCCATCATCGGGCAAGGTGTCACCAATCAAGGTGCCGGCTAGAGTTTTGAGAGGCTCTACTTTCTTTCTAGTTGATCCCAATTGCTGTTCCTTATTTACTTGAGTTTTTGAATCGAGAATTAGCTTCTTAGACGAGCAGATCCATAGAAGCTTTCTGTGCCGCCGACAGAGGCACCAAAGGCAGCCGCAAGCTATCGTTAATTAGGCCTTGGCGCCCAAGCAAATACTTAACACATGTCGGATTGGGGGCGATAAAGAGCCCCTTAAAGAGAGGCATCAGCTTATAGTGCAAGGCCCGGGCTTGATCCAAGTTGCCGGCAAAGAAACTTTCCATCATTTCAGAAATTTGAGGACCGGCTAGATGGGAAGCCACTGAAATTACACCGCAAGCTCCCACACTGAGAAATGGCAAGGTCATATTATCATCGCCTGAATAAATGCGAAAATGTTCCGGTGCTCGGTCGGCGATGTCGGAGGCTTGATCGACATTGCCGGTTGAGTCTTTGAGGGCGGCGATATTTTTATGATTCTGCGCCAGTTCTACGATTGTATCGACGGCAATATTGATTCCGGTGCGACCGGGGATGTTATAGACAATAATGGGTAAAGAACCGGCTGAGGCAATCGCGCCAAAATGAGCCAGCAAGCCAGCTTGACTGGGCTTATTATAATATGGTGCCACCACCAACGCACCATCGGCGCCCAGTGCTTCGGCTTCTTGGGTAGCCTTGATGCTTTTAGCAGTGATATTAGAGCCGGTGCCCATAATCACCTTGACTCGCCCCTTAACAAGAGCGATGGTGCGCTTCAATAGCTCTTTCTTTTCATCATCAGTCAAGGTCGGACTTTCGCCGGTGGTACCGGCAACCACTAGGGCCGTGCTGCCTGTCTTGATCAGATGCTCAACCAAGGTCTCTAATTGGTCATAATCTATAGCAGAGCCATCGGCCTTAAATGGGGTGACCATGGCTGTGATCAATCTGCCGAAGAGCGGCTCGGTCTTAATCAAGGTAATCTCCTTTAAGTTAGAGTATTGTTTCCAGTCCGATTTGAAGTTCAGTGAGCTTAGGAGCAGCTTTGACCGCCATCACCATGCCCTTGTTGAAGCAACTTGTGTTGAAGCTGTCGTGCTTGACCGAAAGTAATTCACCGTCGCTGCCGAAGAAAACTTCCTGATGCGAAATGAGGCCCGGCAGCCTCAAGCTATGCACCCGCAATCCTGAAGCATGGGCAGCGCCGCGGGCCCCCGCCATCAGTTCTCTTTCTTCCACATCTCTTTGGTTGAATTTCTTAGCGCCATCGCTTGCCGCCATTTTATTAAGCGTGTGCATGGCTGTGCCCGATGGAGCATCCAGTTTTTTGGTATGGTGCAGTTCCACCACTTCCGAGTTTTCGAAATAGCGTGCCGCTTGCTTGGCGAACTCCATCATCAAGACCGCCCCTAATGAGAAATTGGGCACAATCAAACCGCCTACACCCTTGGTCTTTGCTTTCTGAGCCAGACTTTTCACTGCCTCTTCCCCTAGACCCGACGAACCGATAACCGGATGGATGCCTCTCTCTATGCATTCCTGCGCCAGTTCAAGTGAGGCTTCTGCAATCATAAAATCGAGGACCACATCGGGCGAAGCCTTGAGCACACTGCTGAACGAATCGGCTATGGAAAGATCAGCCAGGCTCTTATGTTCGGGTGCTAATTCGCTGACTAATTCTCTTAGAGGCTTGCCCACATAATGGGCGCCCTTGCGGCCAAAGGCCCCGACCACATCGATACCCGGATCATTAGCCATGGCGGCAAGAGCCGCCCGACCCATTCTGCCGTTGACTCCGGCAATGACCACCTTCACTCTAGTCATAAATAAGTCCTATTTATTTGCGCTCTTACTAGATTAGTCGGCAATTTTTCTACCGGTGGAACCAAAGCCGCCTTCGCCGCGTTCACTGCTTTCAGCCAACACTTCCACTTCTTCTATTTCCACTCTTGGTACAGGCAAAATGAGGAGTTGGGCAATTTTCTCACCCGGCTCAAAAGTATAAGCCTGGGAGCCGTGGTTAATGATGAGCACCTGGACTTCACCGCGATAGTCACTATCAATGGTGCCAACACAGTTGGTCAGCGAAATGCCGGCTTTGTCAGCCAAGCCAGAACGAGGACGAACTTGTCCTTCATAACCTTCCGGTATTTCAAGTTGAATGCCGCAGGGAATGCGACGTCTATCGCCAGCCGGCAGAGTAATAGGTTCGGCGATGGCAGCAGTCAGATCGAGCCCAGCAGAGCCATTTGTCGCATACTTTGGCAGACTATGACAATGCGGCAGTCTTTTCACTTTCAGCTTCACTGTTTCTCTCTCTAAAAGTTTCATTGATGCGTGCTCTCCTTTTTCTTACCTTCAAACTTAACTCTGCCCCTGTGTCCTTTACCCGCCTGCGAATCTTTGGCACCGCGGAACAAAGATTTCAGCTTGTTCTGCGGACCGACAGCCACCAGCGAATAATCATCAACAAAGATCAATCGAGCCAGATCGATAATCTGGGCGTTGTCCACTTTTTCCACCCGAGCGAGATTTTCACCTATATCGCTCAAGCGTCCAAAATACATAAGATCTGAAGCATTAGCAGTGGAGCGCGCCGCCATCGACTCTTTCTCGGTCAAGATCTCGGTTCTCAGTTGGGCCTTGGCTCTTGCTATTTCTCTATCGGTCAGTCCATTTTTCTTGATATTCTCCAACTCTTCAAATATCAAAGACATGACCGCCTCGGCATTGCCGCATGAAACCGAAGCCCCAAAACTATAGAGACCAAAATCTCTATAAGAATGCTGAATCGAGCCGATACTATAAGCCAATCCGCGTTTCTCACGTACTTCTTTGAAGAGACGGGAAGAATTGGAAGTGGCAAGACAAAGGTCTAGAATCTGCAGAGCCTCTTGCCTCTCATCAAGACTAGAAATAGCTGGAAAAGCCAGTGCGACTTGGGCCTGCTCGGTGTCCCAATCGACCAATTCCTCAACAGCAAAATAAGCCGGCGCCTGGGGACGACTTAGCGCTGCGGCGCCAGCCGCCACAGGAAAAGCCTGGCTGAGAGCCTGCGAAACCGAATCAATTAGACGCTCTTCGTCAAAGCTGCCGGCCACCGATACAATCATTCGCTCTGGTCTAAAGTAAGTTTGGAAATGATCACGCAGAGACTGCAAAGTCAAAGCCTTCACTTCTTCGGCGCCGCCTGTGATCGGTCTGGCTTGGGGAGACCCTTTCCACATACCGGCATAAAGCAGATCTTGGGCAACATCAACCGGGTCATCGGCATACATGTCTATTTCATCTAAAATGACCTTACGTTCCAGTTCGAAATCGACAGCATCAAAACGAGGCGCCAAAGCCATATCGAGCATTATGTCTGATACCACCGGTAATGCATCGCCGAGGGCATAGCCATATAGTTTGACTGTGTCGCGAGAAGTGGAGGCACTGACCATACCGCCCACGTCTTCGATTTCTTCCATGAGACTCTCGGCATCGCGCTTGCCTGTGCCCTTAAAGAGCATATGCTCGATAAAATGGGTGACGCCGTTATTGAGCGCCTCTTCATAGGCTGAACCAACCTCGACCCAGAGGTCGATAGCAGCGGAATAGACTGAATCGACCTTTTCGGTAACGATTCTCGCCCCATTTGGAAGACTGGTTACAGGCACCGTGCTTAACTGAGGTTGGGAAGTATTTTGAGCCTTTAGAGCTAGTGTATTCTAGCACTCTCACCAAGCGAAATGCCCCGGACAAGCTTAAATGCCCCCAATACTGAAAAGCCGCCCGGCCTTTAGCCGCAGCGACTTTCAGCTACTGTCTGGATGCCTTTGCGGGGCACAGTATTTCATTGCGCTCGTTCCAGCTCCTCACGCAATGCGGGCTGTTTGCTTTCGTTTCCGATTTGGCGCCTTTCTGGCGTTTCCACAATGCCCCTCAGCTTTCGCGGTCACTTCGCTTAACCACTCACCGTTAGTATTTCCACTCTAGTCCTCCAGACCGGGCCTGCCTAGATTTGAGATATCTAAGTTTAAGCAACGATTCACACATGCAAGAGACTGAATGGCACAGCCATTGCGCCATTTGGGGACGAACTCCATACGCGTACTTAACAGCATTGTTCAGTTGCCCTAGCGGTCATTTAACAGTGGGCACACAATCTAACAAAACCTGAATATTTGCCTTTAGCTTATTTGCTTTTGCGAAAGACAATGAGAAAGTTGCTCTTGCCGTCTTGAGAACCTGTCACACCATAGGCAGAAGCAAATGCAGTCAAATCTGAGCGCATGACCGGATGGACCGCATCAGGCTTTTGCACCAGTGTTTTAATATTGCCGCTGCCCGGCAAAACAGACTCAACAAAGGCGGCATGGGCGTACACAGAGGGGCTAAGCCCGCTCTTATTGACCACAAGCACAACATCGCCAGCTTCAAAACGTCCCTTAACCAGCTGTTTGTAGCCGTGGGCGTTCAGATAGTTTGCATCTATCTCTTCATGGCGACCGTCACCGGGCGGCAGACGCCCCTCGATGCAGGCTTTGACATAATATTTGCAGTTATAGCTGTCGACAGGCTTGGCAGCCAAAAGTTTATGAACCGGCGGTCCTTCTTTATCTAATGACACTTTAGCCCAGCCGGGGCCTTTCAAGACATCTTGGTCATGGGCTCTCAAAACATCGCCCAAAGGTCGAAGAGCGTCATCAAGCGCCGTCAGAGCCTTTTTGGCGGCGTCTCTGCCCTGCTGCCAGATATCGGGGCTGCCAAGCCCCTCGGCGCTACTGTGCCCCGATTCAGACTTGGCTTCGGCTCTTCTTAGTTCATCTTCTTTTGGCATGTCTCTAGTTTAATAAGTCTATGCAACTTTGTAACCAGGTTAGAGATAAGACCCCATCTTTTATAATTCGCATCTATAATAACTTGCAGCAGTGCCGACGTAGCTCAGCTGGTAGAGCAACGGTTTCGTAAACCGTAGGTCACGGGTTCAAATCCCGTTGTCGGCTAATTTTTCGGGAATTAAGAAATTTGCCGGTACCACGATAGTACCTCGTCAGAGAGAAATCTCTGTGAGTAGAGGGAAACGGTGGTGAATGTTTCTTTGCAACTATTGGGCATTGGTTTCTAAAAAATATCCAGAGAAGAAACACCTTCCACTTCGCGAAATGTGCTTCTTCTCTGGATGCAATATTGCAGCTGATACTATGGGCGAGGGCAAACATGGGCAACCGGATTGTGATCAGTTCATCCCTCCAATCTAATTCCGAAATGACGGTGTTTCAGGGACATGATAATATTGATATGTCGGGAGGTGCATAAATGACTCAGTCAAAACCAGAAAAGGTTTCGCTGGACGAAGTTGTTCACCTCGTCAAACAGCTGCCTGCGGAGCAACAGGAGCTGCTACGGCTTAGGCTAAATGAAGATGCTGAAAAGCTCCCTACGATTCCTCCAAACCGGCTTATGGTTCAAAGGATTGATATTGACCAACTTGCAATTGAACAGGGCGTTCCAGAAAGTTGTACCATTGAAAGCTTGAAATTTGATTCTTGGCCAGAAGACGAGGATATTGAGGAATTACTTACTGCCCTCCACCAGTGGCGCAAAGAAAGCAGAGCTTCGTAAATGTCTGAGCGAGTCGTGGTTGACACTGACGTGATCTCGATTGTATTAAAGGGAGACACCAGAGCAGCCAGCTATGCAGCATTACTTGATGGCAAACAGCCTGTTGTTTCATTTATGACCATAGCAGAGCTCAAAAAATGGGCCCTAAAGAGAAAGTGGGGCGCTAAGCGCATGGCCTGGTTTAGTCAGCATCTTCGGCAAATGATTGTGTATTCGGTGGATTTAGAACTCTGTGAGCGGTGGGCGGAGGTTGTAGTTAAGGCTGAATCATTGGGACGCGCTATCTCGGCTCAAGATGCCTGGATTGCAGCGACTGCCCTGCAAGAAAAATTACCACTTGTCACCAACAATGCAAAAGATTTTGACTTTCTTAGCGATCTCACCATCCTTACATCAAAATGAACCTCAGCTGGCTTGTCATCGCATGCAAGTGAGGTGAACTTCATGGAATCAAATAACTGAACAAGAACTGTGACGCTCTTTGATTGTCCTGGCTACGACTCTTTGGACC
>MOYA01000001.1:1133402-1318271 GCA_001899315.1 Candidatus Obscuribacter phosphatis | reverse complement strand
TCTAAATTTCCGTGGACAGTATCGATAATGCATATTTTGAGGTGTCCATGCTCATTCTTTACACTATGCGCAAGATCACCTAAGGCTCATCTGGAATAGGACCTAGCTTCTCTCTCCAACCAAATTTAGCTATATCAAGGAACTGTCTTGTAGCTTCCCTTTGCTCTTCAGTCCTTTCTATTGAACCCACTAATCACTTCGATACTATGTCCATGTCATGTATTTCTCATATATTACCCTTGCGGGCTTGGCTTCATATTCTTCAGATGATATGCGAAATCTATGGTTGACCATCTCCAAGTGGTGTCTTCGGCACAGAACACTGAGAGGCATATGGAACTTCTCGCAACCTTCAGACTTGCATTTCTCCGGACCTATTTCTGGCTCCCAATTCTGAATTATTGAGTCACTGGCGTTTCTCAATTGCTCAGAACTAGGCTGAGCTTCCTCAATGTGAGCTTTGCCATATGGCTCCTTATCACCGTGAAGCCAGTAGAGTGTTCCTTCACCACCACCGAATGCCAACACGTCTGAGAGGAACTCCGTGAAGCTGAGTGCTATGACTTCACAGTTGTCCGGATCTTCATGCCAGAGATCCAATATTGGATAAATTCCACCTTCAGAAGGATTAAGGTCAATCACGATCCAGTCTCCGCTGCCTCCATGAGTTGCGAAGGCAAACCAGGAGTCTGGCAAAAACAATTCAACGGAATTACAGTTTTCACCATATATTGACGCTGTAGCTGGCACAATATCTTGAATTGGAACAATAACAAACCCGTCCTCAAAAAGGTCAGCAGAATTGATATGCGAATAGAATTCTTTCAAATCCTCTGGCAACTTAAAGCCATACTTCTGCTCAAATGCTAGAGCGGTGGCCATCCAATTTGAGTCCTGTGCCGTAAAACTATGGTCTGATTTTACTTTTTCGATAAGTTCATTTAGTAATTGCTTTCCTGTCATTTCGGCTCCAATCCGGTGACCCCACCCATTTTCTTGTACCACGTCAAGCGGACAGTTTCTGTTCTCGAAATTGCTGAGCGAATTCCGACGGTGCAATTCTTCCCAGCGACCCATGCGATCTTATCGTGTTGTAGTCGTGCCTCCATTCCTCAGTGATTGTGCGCGCTTCAGGGCTTGCCATAGCGCTAGGCGAGACGGTCCAAGACTCTCACAACACGCTCTCCAGGCAAACTGAAATCCACCTCTATCGCCAGGCACTCGTGCGTAAATTCGTCGATGACGTTCAGCGTTCTGAATCTTCTGCCGCTGAATAAGCTGTCGCTAACGAAATCTAGCGACCATCTTTGACACGGATATGTGGCTGGTTCAAGCGGTTTGCGAAGTCGGCGTTCTCTCTTGCGGCATCGCTACATGAAGTCCTTCTTGTTTGTATATTCGGTAAACGCGCTTTTGGATTGCCGCTGACATGCGCAGACCGTCACGTTGCAACAGCCAGCTTATTCGCTCGTAGCCAAATCGTTTTCGAGCATGCACAATCTCCTTTATCTGTTCACGCAGTTCAGATTTATCCTTCTTGGAGCTTCTGTGTCGATGAGTGCCCCGGGGCAAGCTCATGGAATGCAGGCTTTGCGCTCACTAACTCCCACCTCTTCAAACGCCGCCACAACGGTTCTTTTCTGAGAGGTGGTCAATACTTTTTTGAGAGTGCATTCTTGTAGCCGTCGATAAGAATTGCCTGTTCGCCGAGCAGCTTTTTCATCTGCATGTTCTCTTCTTCTAGCGGCCTGAGGCGCTTGACGTCAGTAGATTGCATACCTCCGAATTTAGCTCTCCAGTTATACAGAACGTTGTTGGAGATTCCGTGTTTGCGGCAAAGCTCGGCGTTGGTCGAGCCTGTTTCCGACTCCCTAAGTATGGCTACAATCTGCTCATCCGTGAATCTGCTCTTTTTTCATCAGACCTTCTCCTGACTAATTGAAACTATGACTCAAATCTGTTCAATCGTCTACTTGGCTTGGTACAAGTTTTGGGGGTGGGGTCACTCTTCAGGTTTAAACTGCGCGAACTGTTGAACAAACGCAATCCGAATTAGGCTGCCGGTCAAGACTCATTTCGAGACCAGGATCGCCAATCAGCACCATCCCAATTTTCCATTTGTCGTGCAAGTCTCTTAACTCTTCAAGCGCTTCATACTTCAGTCTATAAGCCTCATCGACTATTATCAGCGCGCCATATCTTTTGCCCGGCTCATCAACAATGGCTGACTCAGAGAGCTTCTGATGCGCTCTTTCCACAGCATCGTCAAAATTGTTCCTTAAGGCTCCGAGTTCTGCCCGCAGCCGAGCTGCTGATGTTGTTATGCCCGGCAGATATCACAGAGTTCCGCAAACTGCTTGCTGGATTCAGTTTCCAGAAAGATTGTCGAATTCTGTTCGCTCATAGAAATATTTGAATATCCTCCGGGGTGGCTCTGTTTTCGCTGACATCCGGGGCTCTTTCTCATTTCGCTTTTGCTACTTTCCTAACAAAATCGGGATGAATTTCTTCTTTCACACCATTACCAAAATCGACATAAAAACAAGTGCCAACAGAGTCGTAACACCAGATACGTTCAATTCTGCCGACGCCAAATTCTGGATACTCAACCAGATCTCCTACGGCTAAGATGGTGCCGTCTTGTCGCTTTATTGGGTCTTCTATGATAGTCGGTAAAGTAATTTCCATTTCAACTCGCGCCACTTTTGAGTTTTGTTCTTCTGTCATGACCAGCTCCTTTAGGGCTTCTCGGGAAGTTTTAGGTAAAGCCTTGGAGGCACGGAGCCATCCGGCAGTTTCAGGAAATTACGAACCCATACTCGCTCTTGCTGGGCTGAGGGAGTGGCTTTTAGCGTTTTCAAACAAATCGAAGCGAAAGGTTCAGCTTTATCACCCAGCGCAATATCAACCCTGGAAGAGCCTAGTTTACCCCATGAGGCTTGCTGTGGTCATTGAATTTCTCAGATGCTATGACCTTCTCACTGGGCCTAACGTCCTTGAGCCCCTTGTCGCCTTTCATAAATAGGACGTTTTCGGGCTCCTGCTTCGGGATCGGCATTTCAAAGCCGTTAGTTGTTAGCCCCTTAGGCTGAAAAGCATCACCCAGAAACTTGCTTATTGCCTGCCTTGCCTTCTCACTTCCTAGTGCGGTCAGGTCTCTGGCATACTTGGCTAAGTCCTCCAGGGCTTCTATCAGCTTGCCCGATTTAGCCAGCCTGTCAGCCGCTCCAATTACGGACCCTACGTCCATTTCCGCTACTAACTCGCGGGCTTTCTCCGTGCGCTTCTCTAGCGGCATGGCTTGCCAACGCTCATTAGCTAGCGTCGTTAACGTCTGCAAGTCTCTCAGCGGTCGGCTGTAGGCTCCGCTCTGTGCCACTTCCTGGCTGTATCCGGCTAGCACCTGCGAGACTTTCACCCCGGTCATGATCGCCGCTGATAGGTGGTCTGCCAGCTTCTGCGCCGCTTCCGGTATCTTCTCCGGTCCTTCCGGTAGCTGCTTCGCCCATGTATGCAGGTTCTGTACCGGCTCGGCTGCCGGGTTGCGCTTCACCTCTTGAGCCAACAGGGTGCCTGTGTCCATCTGGTCAAGGGCTTCTTGTGGCTTCTCTGCTTGCCCCTTTAGTCTGTATACCGCTTCGGCATCTTTCAAGACCTTGGCTATCTGCGCGTCCTTGTACGGCGCCGGTAACTTCTCCGCTTTGTCCATATCTTCTACGAACTTGCGAGCCCAGATGTCTGGCTGCTTTGCTTTTTCTCTCAGATACTCGTCCGTTATTTCTGGTTGAGGCTTCGCTTCCTTTTGCCGCTCGGCTACTACCTTCTGCTTGCCGCCTTCGTCCAGGGCGAATATCTGTATGCTTTCTAACCGGTCGCCGCCTGCGCTCCCGTTGTGCTTGTTCGGGTTTAGGTCTTGTGCCGCTTTCACGTCAGAGCCCTCGGCTGCTCTTCCTGCCTGGGCATCGGCTGTGCGTATAGCCGTACTTTCTCGGCTTCCTGCTAGCCTCAGGTCGCCCTTCTCTTCGCTTTCTCTGTTGGACACCAGGGCGGCCCTCTCTGAAGATACCTGCTGTATTCCCATTATTGCCGCTCAGGAAACCACTTACGCCCCCAGCCCGTTCTTCACTGCGGCCGTGAATTGGTCTATTACCTGGTTCGCCTGGTTCCTGTTGAAACTCGATACAACATCCCATTGGAATGTAATCATCGTCTTGTTTTCGTGGCCCGGATAGAACCCGGTTGTAAGTACATTTGCACTCTCAGTCAACGGCACAATTTGCCAATCTCCATTTTTGGTGCGTGGAATTTTCCAGGTGCCCATGTTCAGATCAAGTTCGGACCTTATGTTCCAGTTATATGCTGCGCGCATCAGGATCAGGATATGCTTGGGAACCGGAGAAATGACACAAGCGCAGTCAGTGCAAGGACTCGAGGGGGATTTTATCGCTTTCCACAAGATCCCGGAAACCCAGTATTTACATATGCCCACGGTTTCGTAAACCGTAGGTCACGGGTTCAAATCCCGTTGTCGGCTAAATTTTCAAACTGACTAATTAAAGATCAGACAGGCCTGCGGTATGTCTGTAACGCCGAGCATAAAAACAAGCACCTGGTAGATGACCTGGGGTACCACCAGCACAAAGGCAGCGGCGTTCAAAACGAAAAAATTGCGACGCATCTCTTTTGCCACAGAAGAATTGAGCAGGGCCAGGACAACCACGAACAAAACAGTGACTATAGCAGCCAGTTCGATGTTCTCGCGGTGGTCATAGTGATAGATGAAAAGCTCTTTGCCGCAGTGGCGCACCTGGGCGAAGAAATCGCCATCAGCCGCCCCATTAATCGCCTTATTAGGGGCTGGCGTTAGCTCGACGACACTCATTGATGAGGCTGAATCTTTGTCCATGGGTGTTCTCTCGAGAGCTAGATTTGTATGTCAGTTAGTAAGTCGATCAATAATGGGGTAGAAGAGTGCCGTTGTCAAGTGAAATTGTCGCCAAGCTTACTTTAGAGACTCTCCTGCAGAATCTCTTAGGCTAGAGCCTGAACCGCCTGCCACCAAAGACGCCTAATTTCAGAAGCCCCCAGATAACCGGGCTCTATCGGATGAGGGCGCCAATACCAGAAAGAACCATCGCTAGACGACATACCATGCCCTAAAAAATGTTTGTAGATATTGCAGAATGAGATAGATAAGCCGCCTTCTTTTGTTCCGGCAGATTTCTGGGCAGAGTTTTGGGCAAATTTCTCAATCAGATAGTTGAGATAGACCAGAAGCTCCACCGGCAACTGGCCATCAAAAAGATTGCTCTCGGTAAATCTTCCGGTACCATCGGTAGGGTCATAAATAGAATTGATAATCAAATGACTCTGGGGCAAGATTGTCTCAATGGCTCTGACAACTTGCACCAATCTATCAAATATACTCTCCACTTCAGAAACAGGCACACTGCCGTAAACAGCCTTCAGTCGCAAGCAAGCGAGCAGGTCATTGCCGCCGATCGTCAGGGTGACAAAACAGCGTTTTCCGGCAAACTGCCGCAAAGCATCAAGCTCTTGCAGTAAATCACTGGTGGTGGCACCGTCAAAGGCCAGATTGGCAAAAGACAATCTCTTATTGAGGGTGGAGAGATCTTTGCCCCTAAATTCGGGAAAGAGAAAGTCATCATTAACCAGCAAAAGGGAAGCAGCACCGAGATTGTCGTTATGACAGCCATCGATGTTTTTGGCATCGGTAGCCGGATAAAGATCGATAGACATCGAATCGCCCAAGGCAATGTAATAGTCGAATTCGAACTTCTCTGCAGTGGTTTGGGACTCCATCAAGACTCCTGGAACAATAAATTGAGAGCCTCGCACATGGTGGGATGACTGAGAACCACATTAGCAAGCTGGTCATAGGTCATGCCGGAAAGCATAGCCACCTGCACAGTAGAAGCAATCTCACCGCCATTTAGACATAGAGCGGCAAAGCCCAAAATTTTGGAGTCTTTTTTGTCGACAATGGCTTTGAGCAAACCCCTGGTTTCACCCTCGGTGGCAGCGCGCGGAATCTTAGCAGCCGGAAGTTTGAAGACCTTGAAGTCGAGCCCTAATTTGCTTGCCTCCGCTTCGGTCAAGCCCACTCGACCTAATTCTGGCTCAACAAACAAGGTATAGGGTATCAAGCGCCCTTTCGTGCTGCGCTTGGGCTCAAGTCCGCGGTAATGCTGCATCAAATTATCGCGGGCAATACGATAATCATCCCAGGAGGCATGGGTAAAGAAGGGACCGCCTTTGCAATCACCCAAGGCATAGACGCCCGGCGCACTAGTTTCAAGCTTCTCATCGACTTTGATAAAGCCGCGTCCATCTACTTCCACGCCAATACTGTCCAAATTGAGCCCCTCATTGACGGCAGCCCTGCCGGTGGCGGTCAAAATCTGATCACAGACAATAATCTGACTTTCTCTTTCTCCGCCCTTTTCAATTGTCAGCTCTAAAATCTTCTTGCCGTGGTCACCGGCGGTAATGGCATCTACCTTCACCCCATAAAGAATGTCGATGCCTTCGCCGTTCAAGGTAAGTTCAACTTCCTTGGCGATATCTCGGTCTTCGCGAGACAAAAACTCATTGCCTCTCTCTAGAATCGTGACATGGCTGCCCAAGCGGGCGAAAATTTGGGCAAACTCTAAAGATATATAGCCACCACCGATAATGACAAGACTCTCGGGCAAGGCTTCCAGTTCCATTATCGAGGTCGAATCGAGTATTGCAAGATTCTCTGAGCCTGGGCTCAAAGGCAGATCTGGTTTAAGAGGCTTGGTGCCGGTATTGATAAAGATAAAAGGGGCGCTTACGGTGCGATTCTCTACTTCGATGAGCTTGGCGCCGTCGCTGCTTTCGATAAAGCGACCATAACCCTTGATAAAAGTGAGATTCTCGGTGCCTGTAAAGAGAGCCATATGAGTATCAATCATCTTGCTGACCACGGCTCTCTTGCGAGCCAGTACTTCTTTCAGACTATCGCCCGCCTTGCTGAAACCGTTTCGCCGCGCATCATATTGCAGGCGGGTGGAGGCCACCATGGTCTTGGTCGGTATACAAGCAACGTTTATACAAGAGCCGCCGATCATCTTGCTCTCTATAAGGCAGACCTGCTTGCCCGCCTTGCTCATTGATAGAGCCAGCGACTTGCCGCCCTTGCCACCGCCCAGGACCACTATATCGAAGTTTTCAACAGTCATAGTTCACTCATCTTGCCCACTCATATATTTTGGACCGCAATGGTCTAATATATGTTCGTTCATATTTTACTTTAATGTTAGCGGGAGAAGCCATGTCCGAGTCTAAGAGCCAAGATAACAAGGGCAAGGCAAAAGCCAAAGACGATAAGAAATCGCCCCCACAAAATATGAGTCCTCAAAATATGACTCAGAGCCTCAAAGTCATTCAAGACCTGCGCATCACCCGCAGCGGGCTGAGCAAGACAATGAAAGCGATCAAGATCGAGCAAGAGCGCCTGCAAACAGCCATTAAAAATGAAAGCAATCGCACCGCCACATCCAAGTTCCGCATCGAGGCTCTGAAACAATACGGCAAAGGCTCTCTCGCTTATTCCAGCTTGCAGTCGGGCATGGAATATTTCATGAGCGAAGACAAGGGCTTTATTGCCTATGTCCAGATGCGCGAGAAAAATTCGGTCTGCGTGCTTGCCGACCCTATTTGCGCCGATGAAGATCTGAAAGAACTTATTGAAGAGTTCGTCAAAGAAAAAAGTGATCCAATCTTTTTGCACGCCTCGCATAAAACGGCACAGGTACTGGCTGAAATGGGTTTCTGTGTCAATGAATTGGGCGTAGAGACCATTATCGACGTACAGAATTTTTCGCTTTCGGGCAACAAGAAACAATCTTTACGGCAGTCGCGCAACAATGCCAAAAAAGACGGCATTCAGGTGGTCGAAGTCAGGACTGTCGACGAACTACTCTTCAAAGCTTTCAAAAAAATTTCAGATGCTTGGCTGAAAGAAAAAGTGGTGAGCAACACAGACATGCAATTTATTGTGCGCCCGATAGTCTATGTTGATGAACTAGACGTGCGCCGCTTCATTGCCGTGAAAGATAACGAAGTCGTCGGCTTTGTGATTTTTGACCCTATGTACGAAAACGGTGAAGTAATTGGTTATATCGCCAATCATCTGCGCAGCAATATCGATCGCAATTATTCTCTAGTAGACGTAATCATTATCGAAGCCATGGAAAAGTTTAAGGGCGAAGGTAAGAAGTGGCTATCTTTGGGACTTTCTCCACTTCATAAAGTGGATGACGGCGACGAGTTCAATCATAGCAAGCTTTTGAAGGCTAATTTTCAATATGCCTTTGAAAATGCCAACTATCTGTACAACTTCAAAAATTTAGCCAGGCATAAGAGCAAGTACCGTCCCGAAATGCCCGGTGCCAAAGAAGAGAAGGTCTATTGCGTTCTCAAGACTCGCTTCCTTTTGACACGCATGTATGAGGTTTATCATGTACTTGGTGTAAGCCCGGTCAAGCAAACAGTCTCACACCTGACCAAGAAAACCGTAGACTGGATTAAGGGCAATATGACACCGCGAGCCCTGATTGGCAAAGCCAAATTAGTGACTAATTTGACGCAACCAGACCATACTAACGATACTCTGGCAAAAGATAATGACAGCCGACAGTCAAACGATAAGACTGAGTGACGGCCGCACTCTCGGCTATGCCAAATATGGTGCCGTCGGCGGTCGCCCTGTACTTTATTTACATGGCGGCATGTCCAGCCGCCTAGATATTGCCTTTGCCCATGAATATTGTCTATCTCAAAATATCGAACTGATCGCGCCTGATCGCCCAGGCACAGGACTGAGCAGCCCTCAACCGGGGCGTCGGCTGCTCGACCTGGCTAAAGACATGAAAGAGCTGTCCGCCAATTTAAATTACGAAACTATGCCGCTCTTTGCTTGGTCATTGGCTGGTCCCTATGCCTTAGCCTGTGCTTTTGCTTATCCTTCCACTTTTCCCCGCATTGCCACTATCGGCGGTGTGGCACCACTCAATAACCAGGAGGCCATTAACGAGCTGGGTCTATTAATAGACCGACTTGTCCTGACCTGGCCTGTTTCCTGGAAATGGTTGCTATCACTCTTACTGGCTTCAACCGGCAAGTTGCCTCCGGCAATCTTGAAATTCCAAATGGAAAGAGAGGTCAATTCAGAGCCTGACCGAGCGATCATCAAGGCTCTTTCTATTTCGCAAGGAACCCGCTTTGTCTATGAATCGGTCAAGCAAGGCGGCGACGGCATCATCGCCGACTATGACGCAGTGGCTGCCCCCTGGGGTTTCGCCCTACAAGACCTAAAATGCCATCTCGATATCTTCCACGGCGAACTAGATACCATTTGCCCCTTCAAGCATGCTCTCCATCTGCAAGAAAGCGTAAAGGGCTCCAGACTTCACGTTGTCAGGGGCGAGGGGCATTTTCTTTTGCATAGACGCCTGCCTGACGTTCTCAGTGTTCTATTGGCAAGTTCCTAGCTATTGCCTAATTGCAGGCAAAATTGCCCGCTCTGCATCTATTGTGAGAGGGCGTTTTTAGGGACATTTTTAGAAACACTTTTAGAAAGCATTTGTAAAAAGCAAAGGTAGCCAAGCCGAATTGAGAGGCAAAGACCTGTATCCTTGGCTCAGCTAGAGGAGATCTTTGCTCATGACAATCAAACCTGCATATTTTATGCTTTCTCTGAGCCTCTTGGTTCAGTCTTCCAATTTGGGCGTACTTGCTCAAATTCCCGGCATCCCGCTTCCGGGCAGTCAGCCACCTGTTTATGGCAGTTATTCAGCCGGCCAGAATCTCGGTCAGAACGGCAGTCAAGCCGGAGCGCAGGGCACAAACGGCGGCTCACAAGTTCTCTCGGGTCGAGTCAAGCATGACATAATGCCGGCCGAAAAACTTCTTTCGCAAGGCAAATATGCCGAGGCCGAAGGCGCCTTCAGAGACGCCCTGGTCAATAACCCCGCCGACATGCAAGCCACTTTAGGCTTGGGTGTGGCTCTGGCTAAGCAATTCAAACTAGATGGAGCCGAGGATCTTTTCGATCGAGTCTTGGCTACAGATCCAAATAATGCCGTGGCTTACGCCGGTAAGGCGACGGTTCTATTGAACCGCTTGCAATCATCCTCAGGCTCGGTGCGTTCACAAAGAGACAGCTATCTGGCTCAAGCCGAAAGCCTAGCCAACCGCGCCGTACAACTTTCACCTGCGGCCGCCGAAGCTCACTATGCCTTGGGCTGTGTCTATAAAGAACAAGGCAAAATGGATCAAGCGGCCAGTGAATTTAGAAATGCGGTCAATTTTGACCCTCAACATTCTTATGCCTATTCTTCTTTAGGTCAGTGCAAACTAGATCAAGGCTCGCTGGTGGAAGCGGCCCAGAATTTTCAACAAGCTATTGCTCTCAATTCAGGCAACTCTTCAGCTCACTTCGGTCTGGGCAGCACCCTCTTGAAACAAGGTAATGTCGATGATGCCATTAAGGAACTGAACATTTCGCTTTATCAGTTCCCCAATAGCTGGCCGACCAGAATGATGCTCGGTCAGGCTTATCAGACCCAGGGCAATTCAGTGGCGGCCTTGAAAGAGTATCAACTCTCCACCTTGATCAAACCTGAAAATGCCGAGCCTTACATTCGCATGGCCGATATCAGACAAGAAAGAGGCGACCTGGAACTGGCTTTGGCAGACCTGCGCAATGGTCTAACCCAGATACCCTATAACCTCGACCTGCGCATGCGCATCGCCGACATCACCCTCAAGCTGGAAAAGCCGGATGATGCCATCAAGAACTACAAAACTATCTTGTCGATGAGCCCAAATAATGCGCAAGCGGTCAAGGGTCTCAGCCAAGCACTTTATCAAAAGGCACAAAAAGCAGCAGTGGGAGCCTTGCTTGCTTCCAACGACTATGATGCCGCTCTCAAAACTTTGGATGAAGCAATCAAGCTCAATGCCAATGATATGGAACTGCAATTGGCCAAGACCAAGCTTATGTCTCTATCGGGCAACAAACCAGACCTGGCCTCGATGGCACAGCCCACCAATGATGGCGAGCGCATTGCCTATGCCGAAGCTCTCATGGCGGCAGGTGAGTTCCTGAAAGCACAAGACATGATCAAAGGCGTGCTGGCTGACCAAAACGATGCTAAGCAAACCTATGCGGTTGCCGACATTGCTTTGATGGTGAAAGATCTGGACAATGCCGAAGCTGCCTACAAGAAAGGCATGAGCTTGGCTGGTTCGCAAGAAAGAGGTCAAGCCGGTCTCAATAAAGTGAGCCAAGCCCGCACTACTTCGGCAGACGATACCAGAGTAGCCAACGAACTCTCTAAAAAGAATCAGTGGGACGGCGCCATATCAAAATACAGAAGCGCCATCTCTACCAATCCCAGCCTGGCAGAAGCCCATTTGGGCCTGGCACGTGCCCTAGAAAAGTCGAAGAATCCAAATTCCCAGACTCTCTTGGAAGCAGTGCAGCAATATGGTTATTACCTCAATCTGCGCACCGATATGCCCAGCAAAGATAGAGAGAAAATGACCAAAGATGCCGACAAGCTGAAAGAGAAAGCTCTCAAGCTGAAAGAAAAAGAGAGCCGCAAACGCTAATTCGGTAAAAGCCAAATAAAGAAAATGACTAAGCAAACTCGCCCCTATAACTTCAGCGCCGGTCCGGGTGTTCTGCCCGAAGCGGTCTTGAAGGAAGCACAGGCTGAAATGTTGGACTGGAAAGGTACCGGCATGTCGGTCATGGAAATGAGTCACCGATCTAAAGAATTCGGTGAAATCGCCCAAAGTGCAGAGAAAGCCCTGCGTCAATTGATGGAGATTCCAGACAATTACAAAGTGCTCTTTCTGCAAGGTGGTGCTTCGGGGCAGTTTGCCGCCATTCCCCTCAACCTGGCACCGATGAGCGGCAGCCAAAGGGCTGCTTGCGACTATGTCGTCACCGGTTTCTGGTCGCAAAAGGCCTTTGAAGAGGCTGGCAAGTACAGTCAAGCTGCGCTTGCCGCCCAGGGCGACGGCAATAATATTCCCGCTCTCGATAGCTGGAAACTGAGCCCCAAATCTTGCTATTTGCACTATACAGACAATGAAACCATCCACGGTGTCGAATTCGATCAGGTGCCGGCAGTTGATATACCGCTTGTGGTCGATGTTTCATCCAGCATTCTTTCTAAACCAATTGATGTGAGCAAGTTTGCCTTGGTCTATGCAGGCGCCCAAAAGAACTTCGGACCGGCCGGTCTAACTATAGTGATCGTCAGAGAAGACATGCTCGGCAAAACAAGTGCACTCACTCCTTCTATTTTCGACTATAGCGAACAGGCTAAAGCCGAGTCGATGGTGAACACACCGCCGACCTATTCTTGGTACATTGCCGGACTCACTTTCAAATGGCTGCTTTCTATAGGTGGTATCAAAGCCATACAAAAGACCAACCAAGAGAAAGCTGCCTTGCTTTATGAAGCCATTGACGGCGCCGCTCATTTTGAAAATAGAGTGGAAAAGCACTGTCGCTCCAAAATGAATGTGCCCTTTGTCTTCAAGAAAGAAGTGCTGGAGAAACATCCCAAGCTGGAAGAACGCTTTCTCAAAGAAGCAAAAGAAAACGGCTTGCTCACCTTGGCCGGACACCGCAGCGTAGGCGGTATGCGTGCCAGTATCTATAACGCCATGCCGGTTGAAGGTGTGGCAAAACTAGCACAATTTATCAAAGACTTCGATCGAACAATCAACTAAGAAGTAGAAGCTAAGAAAGTAGAAAAAATGTTCAAGATTCAGACCCTCAACAATATCTCTGTGGCGGGCTTAGAACGTTTCCCACGCGATCGCTATGAAATTGCCAGCGAAATGAATAAACCTGATGCTCTCTTGCTCAGGTCATTCAATATGCACAATCTAGAATTACCAGCCACACTGAAAGCAGTCGGCAGAGCCGGCGCCGGGGTGAACAATATACCGGTAGACAGCTGCACAAAACTAGGCATACCAGTTTTCAATGCACCGGGCGCCAATGCCAATGCCGTTAAAGAACTGGTACTGGCGGCGATGCTGCTCTCATCGCGCAATATCGTACAAGCCTGGGATTTTACAAGACAGTTGAACGGCAGCGACGAAGAGATAGACAAAATTGTTGAAAGCGAGAAGAAGAAGTTTCTCGGCATCGAGCTTGCCGGTAGAACCCTGGGTGTAGCAGGTCTGGGCGCCATCGGCGTCAAGGTGGCCAATGCCGCCCTTAGCTTGGGTATGAAAGTTATAGGCTACGATCCCCACATCACAGTGAGCAATGCCTGGCAGTTGCATTCAGATGTAAAAGGGGTGAGTTCGATGAGCGAAGTCCTTGCTTCCTCCGACTTTGTCACAGTGCATGTGCCGCTTGTTGCCGAGACCACCAATCTTATCGACAGCAAACGTCTGGGCAAAGCCAAAACCGGCATCACCATTTTAAATTTCGCCCGTCCGGGCATAGCCGACGAAGAAGCGATTTTGCAGGCGATTAATTCGGGCAAGGTGCGCGCTTATGTTTGCGATTTTCCATCTAATAGATTGAAAGGTCATCCCAAAGTAATCAGCCTGCCCCACCTTGGTGCCTCGACCAGCGAAGCGGAAGAGAACTGCGCCATCATGGTGGCTGATCAGCTGCGCAATTATCTAGAATTTGGCGAAATCAAGAACTCGGTCAACTTCCCCGATATGCATCTACCTCAAGGCAATGCCCACCGTATGTTGGTGGCCAATGCCAACGTTCCCCATATGATCGAACGTATTTCGGCGGCTGTTTCGAATGCCAATATCAATATACTTGATATGCTTAACCGCTCGCGCGGAGAAGTGGCTTGCACTCTGCTTGATTTGCAGGAACCAGCACCGCAGGCGGTGATTGACGAAATCTCTGCCGTGAAAGGTGTTTTGAAAGTAAGAGTGCTGGATCTGAAATAGCGGCTTTATTTTTAGTCAGGCTGGGCTTATTATAGTCATATGGGTAAAGCTCACCAGTCTCTTATTATCAGTCCCGAAAGGGCGCGCAGCGAAGAAAAGCTTTTTCGCTCGCCTCTGCGCTATCCGGGCGGCAAACAAAAGGCTATTGAAGCTATTGGCCGGCATCTGCCCAGACATGTTGCCGAATACAGAGAAGCCATGGTCGGTGGTGGCAGTGTATTCTTTCATGCCCGCTCCATGGGCTTGGCAGAAAGTTATTGGCTCAATGATAAGTTCGAAGAATTATCGTCTTTCTATTTAACTGTACAAGACGAAAAAAAATGTCGCCGTCTAATGAGAGATCTAAAAAATCTTCTGCAAAGTTTTAAGACTGCCGAACAAGCCAAAGCTTTCTTTCTTGAAGCTCGCCAAAGAGAAGAGAAAGATGCATACAAGCAAGCCCTTTTGTTTTTCTTCTTCAATAGAGTGACATTTTCAGGTACCACCAGGGCTGGTGGCTTCAGCCGCAGTGCTGCTGAAAGTCGCTTTACCCTCTCTTCTATTGAGAGACTGGAACCAATGCCTCTCGCTCTAGAAAATGTGCGCATCACCTGCCTAGATTTTGAAAGCCTGATCAAAGCACCTGGCGACGATGTCTTCATTTTCTTAGACCCACCCTATTACACCGCCTCTAAGCTCTATGGCAAAGATGGTTCATTGCATTCCTTCGACCACGAAAAACTGGCTTCGCTCTTGCAAAAGACCAAACATCGCTTTCTCATAACATATGACGACTGCCCGGAAGTTCGTAAACTTTATCGCTTTGCCAATATCAAGGGTTGGAGCCTGCAGTACGGCATGAATAACTGCTCGGTAACCAGAGAGAGCAAGATCGGCAACGAGCTTTTCATCGCCAATTATCCGCTCAAATAAGATAAGCAGTAAAATAATGAGGGCTTTTTGCCGGCACAGACAGATCAAAACATATCAAATCAGGTCTAGATCTAGGTCTGGGTCTTTATTTTGGGTGAGACATGGCCACAACTGAAAAACTCTTTGCCACACGTATGGCAGTAGGACGCATGGCTTACGATATGGGCTATTTTGGCCAGGCGGTGAGACATTTCCATACGGCTCTAGAGCTCGCCGGCAAAGAAAACTTGCCTGCCCCCAGCCTTGCCGATGCCAATCTGTCTCTAGGCAAAGCCTATGCCTGCCAAGGCAGATATAAAGAGGCGGAAGAGTATCTCACCAAAGCACTCAATCTAGACGCCGCCGAAGCCGACCGCCCAAGAAGTATCGAACAAGCCATGGATTATATAGAGCTGGCTTTGCTCTATAGCAAGACTGCGCGCAAAGAGCAGGCCATCGACTATAACAAGAGAGCAATCAGTCTACTCGACAAGTTGAAAACTTCGCCGGTGGAGCAGAAAGCCAAAGCTCTCAAACAACTGGCTTTGATTTATTGTGAAGAGCAAGAATATGAAGAAGCCATGGCCCACATTAGTATTGCCGTCGACGCCCTGGAAAAGGCCGGCGGCTTGAAGCAGACTTTAATCTATGGCGAATGTCTCATGGTCAAGTCGATAGTACTGGTAGAACTGGGCGATATCGACTCGGCTAGAGAAATTTATTACACAGCCATGCAGACCATCGAATTAAATCGTGGACCATTTCATCCAAAAGTGGCTAACATGATGGATATGTTCTCTGAGATGACAGCCCAAGCTGGTCGCACTAAAGCCTCTGAAATTTTGGCTAAGAAGGCAAGCAGGATTAGAAAAGTAATCAGTCGTCAGGAGCAGAATTCAATAGACTAACTAGAGAATATTATGACGTCGCTCTTCAAAAACGAACTGGCTGGTCTAAGCAAAGAAATTGATTACAAGAGCAAGCGTACTTGGTTTTATCTGCCCTATGACCAGGTGACAAGCAAAATTGGACCGCTCAGTCGGCTGCCGGCCTCGCAAGCCGGTGTCATCTTGATTGAAAATGCCTGGAAGCCATCTTTGCGCCCCTACCACAAGCAAAAATTGGCGCTAATCTTAGCCAATATGCGCAACTTCGCCTTAGAACTTGCCGGCCAAGGCATCGCCGTCGAACATATGGCTGTCAGTGGTCACTATAGCCAAGCCCTAAAGGAAATGAGCAAGAAATATGGGCAAATAACCATGATGGAAGCGGCCGAATATGAACTGCGCGGCGACCTAGCCGGTTTACAAGCAAGCGGCGCACTACAGGTGGTGCGGCACGAAGGTTGGCTGACCGAGTTGGAGGACCTCAAGGGTGTCTTCAAGAGCGGTAAATTCCGTATGGATGCCTTTTATCGTCATCTTAGACAAAAGACCGGCATTCTCATGGAGGCAAACAAACCCATCGGCGGCAAATACAGCTTTGACAGCGAGAACCGCTTGCCATGGAAAGGCAGCCCTGCCGCCCCCTCGGCACCAAGCTTTGCACCAAATGCGGTGACAGAAGAAGTCGGCTATTTAATTGAGAAATATTTTGCCGATCATCCAGGCAAGCTCAATCTAGAGACCCTGCCGGCCACCGCCCAAGACGCCGAAAAGCTATGGCGCTTCGCCAAAGAAGAATGTCTGCCCCATTTCGGACCTTATGAAGACGCCATGTCTACACAGTCTAGCGGGCTCTTTCATACCAGGCTTTCGCAACTGCTCAATATAATGCGCATATTGCCTCAAGATATCTTGCAGGAAGTCTTAGAAATGGACATTCCACTTGCCTCTAAAGAGGGCTTTATCAGACAGGTAATCGGCTGGCGCGAATATGTCAGAGGAATGCATGCCTTGACCGATGGCTTTAGAAACATTAAAGCAGTCGAATGCCGAGAGAAACCAGGTGATGCCGGCTATAGCAAGTGGCTTGGCCGCGACTTTGGCAATGCTCTTTGTAAGGAAAAAAGCACTGGCTCATTAGCGCCAATTGACGGCGGTGCCGCGCCAAATTACTTAGCCAGCAAGGAAGCTTTACCGCAGGCATTCTGGGGTACGCCGTCGGGACTGAACTGTCTTGATGTCGTTGTCAAAGACGTTATGGAAGAAGCTTATAGTCACCATATAACCCGGCTGATGATTCTCTCTAATTTAGCCACCTTGCTGGACATCGAACCAAGAGAATTAACCGATTGGTTTTGGGTGGCCTATAGCGATGCCTACGACTGGGTGGTAGAACCAAATGTTCTTGCCATGGGCACTTTCGCCCTGGGCGAATTGATGACCACTAAGCCCTATGTAAGCGGAGCGGCTTATATCAACAAAATGAGCGACTACTGCAAAGGTTGCCGTTTTGACCCAGCTAAGAATTGTCCAGTGACGAGACTTTACTGGGCTTTTCTAGATAGAAAGGCGGACAAGCTGAAAGGCAACCAAAGAATGATGATGCCTCTCAATTCACTTAAGAAGCGCTCTGAGGCAGAGAAAGAGAAAGACCGTGCTCTTTTCCAAAAGGTAAAGACAAGACTCTCACAGGGTCTAGAGCTAGACTAATAAAGAGATATAAAAGAGCCATCTTCCAGGCTCTGATAATTACTTAACTACTACAATCTCTTGAATACCTTTATCTTTAATAAGGCTATCTAAAAGTCGGCTTGAGATTGGCGTTATGTTCTCAAAATCACAGGTTAATGCAAGTGCAGTGACAGCTCAGGGGTTGAGCCGTCATATTCTTGATAATTTCAAAAAGACCAGTCGCTCTATTAAATCTATTTCAGTCAAGCCTGAATATCTAGATTATCTATCTTCTAAAGCCGAGCAATATTCCCGTCTTAGTGAGCAAGCGCAAAAGCCGGAACCCGCAGCAAAAGAGTCTATGCGGCTGGTGCAAGCCATTTATGACCTGCTTGAACCTTATGCCGAAGAAATGACCCGAGCCAATGGACGCGGGCCACTAGCCATTTCGATGCAGGCGCCCACCACGACGGTGGAAACAGCAGAATTTGACCACATGCGCCGACCAATCAAGACCAGAGAATTTTTTCGCAGCCGCTTTTCCACCTCGCTGCTTTCTTTGGTGATTAGAGGTGAAGACCAGAGCAAAGAAAGACGGGGTGAAAGGGTCGACTTTTTTCTTTTACCCACTTCAAAGGTAATGGGGCTGTCGCAGAACGAAGCACTCTTCGCCCCCCTCATGTCTTTCATAAAGGAAGGTTTCGAAAATTCTTGGACCGTAGAAAACAAAGCACTGAGCGAAGATCGTTTTGAACGCTTTAGCCTGCTTGCCCTTGAGCATCTAATCGACCGCACTTCAGAAGAGCTGACCCTTTAAAATAGGTTGATACTTTCTCTATCTCTCTGATTTTCACTCGGTAAGCAGCCTTGAAAGATACATCTCTTCTTTCTCTCTTGGACAAACATATTCGTACCCTGTCTCTTTCTATCGGCGAAAGACACAGCGGCAAGCCGGAGGCTCTCGACAGTGCCGCCGCCTATATAGAGCAAGAAGCACGAAAACTGGCTCAAGTAGAAGTGCATACTTATCAGTATCGCGGTCAGAATTTCAAAAATATTGAAGCGGTAGTGCCTGGTGCGTCGCCGCAATCTCTGGTTATCGGCGCTCATTATGACACCGAAATAGGCACGCCTGGAGCTAACGACAATGCCAGCGGCATAGCGGCTCTGCTTGCAATCTTGCACGACCTGAAAGACTACAAGCCCGAGCTGACCATACGCTTTGTCGCTTTCGCCAACGAAGAAGCCATGTATTTTGGTGGTGAAGGCATGGGCAGCCTGGTCTATGCCACCGCCCTAAAGGAAGCTGCGGTCCAACTTAAGGGCATGGTCAGCCTCGAAACCATCGGCTATTTCACCGCCGGTGCCGGGACCCAGTCCTATCCTGAAGAGGTGGACGCTCATCGGCTCGGACTAAGCGATGTCGGCAATTTCTTAGCCTTCATATCAGACCTATCGTCAAAGAGTTTTCTTGATGAAGCTCATAAACAGTTTCAACTCTTCCAGACCACGCCGAGTGCAGCCCTGGCTGCGCCTGCTGAGGTAAGAGGTATTTCGCTTTCAGATCATTCCAGCTTTTGGAAGATGGGCTATCCTGCCATAATGGTCACCGATACTGCCCCTTTTCGCTATCCCTATTACCATCATCAAGACGACACCCCTGACAAAATCAATATGAAAGTGTATAAAAATGCCGTTCTGGGACTGACAGCCATGACTGCCGCTTTGGCTGGTAAAGTCTGAATTACCTTAAAGGGAATCCGAGGAAACAATGAAATTTTTTGGTGTCACCGACAAAGCCATCTCGATTGATGACATAGCCGACTGGCTGCAAGAAAATATGATCGATGCCGAAATAGAATCGGATCAAGAAAGCGAACCAGGCGACTGGCAAGAACTAACTTTGCTCTTAGATAGCGGCGAGCCGGTGGTCGATGTAGTGAAACTATCTTGCGCCACTTCTGAATTCGATGAAGCCATCGAAGAAACGGTGAGGATGCTGCTGGACAGTCCGGTGCCAATCAATCCGGCATCGGCGGTACGCTGGCTTTGCCAGTATATGAAAAGAGTGAAGGTGATTTACAACTTCAGACCTTTGATCGGACTGGACAGCGAAGCCGGTTGGGTGCTGTTCGACACTGTCTGGAAGAGTGTCAGAAAAGAATTGAAAGGTATTGTTTTCTGCGAAGGCGAAGGCTTTACCAATGAGGAGGGCGCCCAGATTACCTGTCAGTTCACAGGTACCATGTCTGGTCAGGTCAATGCCGCAGTTCTTGGCGAAGATGGACAATGGCAGGAATTTAGTCTGGATCTCTCAGACAATCAAGCCCTTGAATATTTTCAGCGCGGACAAAAGCCTGCTTAGCCCTAAAAAAAACAAAGGGTCGCAGCTCTTGCCGCGCCCTTTGCCGACCATTTTGTTGGTCTTTTTCTCTCTTTTCTCTTCGCGTTTAAACTTGTCCTAAAAATTAGGCATTGGCAGCCATTGGCACAGAAGCCTGTTCTGCTTCATGGGTCAAATCACAAAGAAGATTACGAATTTCCTTGATCTCGGCATTGATTTCTTCTTGCTGGGAAGTAAGCAAGGTCAAGACTCGATTGAGCGAAATAAGCGCATCATCGAAGTTATCGTTGACATATTGTGTCATGCCGAGATTGTAGAGAAAAGGAACAAGGTCGTAAGCCTGACCGCCCACTTCCTTGCACTTCAGGCTGAGTGCCTTTTTGTACAGTCTCTCCGCCTCGGCATAGTTACCTTTCTCTTCATGGAGTTCGGCTCTTTCCATAACATCGGCGGGATTTCTCATGATGACCTCCTGGTATTGAATACAGTGGCACAGCACGGCTGCAGAGTAGGTATGGCAGCGCGCTTATGCAGGACTTTAGGGTATTGGGATGTGGATTGAAAAACGAAACTGGAATCAAAACGAACGACTCTTTGAAAAGTCAAACCCTGAAAGTTGGTGCTTTAGGATTTTCTTTTCGAAAGTCTTATCTACCGAAGAAGATCGAGAGTGGAAACTCGCTTTCCGACAGAGAAGATTCAATTGCGTTTCTATGCCAATCATCATAAGCCCGGTCTAACCAACTTTGCAAGACAGCATGATTAGTACACTTTAGATAGATTTGCTATATACGTTGCCTGAAACTCAAGAGGCACGAACATCTTGAAAAGCCCACTATCAGCCCTCGCAGATGAGCTAAGATAAATTTTTCAAGATGCGCATCTGGTGAGCTTATCGAGACACCTACTACATCGAAACATTGAAAACGGCTACAAATGCCACTTTTCATCGCCGTTTCATGAACCTTTCAGCCTTCGTATATACAAGAAAGCATGCTAACTTAGACGAAGTATAGTGGCTGACAACCCAATCATTGCTATTGTTTAGACATGCTCTATCTATTCGTATTTCTAGGCGGATTTAGCTCACTGGTCTATCAAGTGCTCTGGCAGAGGCTTTCCGCATTTTCGCTGGGCTCTGATGCGGGCGCTGCCGCCATAGTTGCTGCTGCTTTCATGGCTGGTTTAGGGCTAGGTAGCTTGCTTGCCTCCAAGATTACTGCAGATCTCAAGAGGGAGAAAGCTCTTTTCCTTCTTATATTGATAGAAATTCTCATAGCCCTTTGTGGTCTTGCCAGCTTGCCTTTGCTCTACCGCTTCTTCTATTTGGAGCTGACGGCAAAGCTATCCACCACTCTTATCTCAACCTTGGTCTTTCTTTCTCTTTCGGTTCCCACCCTACTTATGGGCATGAGTTTCCCCCTGGTTACCAAAGCCGCAATAATAGAGCTAAAGGAAGCCCCAGTTAAAATAGCCTGGCTCTATGCCGGCAACACAGCCGGAGCCGCCCTCGGGGCCTTAGTTGGTGGTGTCGTGCTCATGCGGCATCTGGGCATTGAACTTTCTATCTTTATTACTGCTGCAATAAATTTTCTGGCCGCAGGCTCAGTTCTGCCTCTCTGGCGCCGGGCCAACAGCGAGTCCAAGAAAGAAATAGAAGATCCAGAAGCAATATCTGCTCTCGCTTTAGACAATGGCGCCTTTAAAGAGAGTAAAAAGAATCAAGAGAATAAAAAGAATCAAGAGAATAAAGAGAATCAAGAGAATAGTGAAAAAAAGACACTGCTTTTTTGGTCGCTGCTCTATGCCTTATCTGGCTTTATCAACCTTGGACTAGAGATAATCTGGTTCAGATTGCTTGGCGTCATGCTCAAGTCAAACACTTTTACCTATAGTTGGCTGCTCTTTCTTTATCTCTCTGGTCTGGCGCTGGGCTCATATATAGCTGCAACCAAACTAAAGAAGTTAGCCGGCGATCGTTTCTTACTCATGCAACTCTCGCTCACTGCCTATACTGCTATTTTCCTCACCATAATTTATAGAGAGGCTAAGCCTGAGGCAATGCTGGCTTGGTTGAACAGCTACTTTGCCCAATATAATCCCCTAGAGATTGCCGACTTTTCCATCAGTGCCTTTCTTTCGAGCGAAGGTGAACTAATTAGATCACTCTATCTTGGACTGGCTTGTCTAATGATCTTGCCACCGACAATCCTGATGGGCATTTCTTTCTATGCCTTACAAAACACTGTGCATGACAATCTCAAAGAGCTAAGCAGTAAAGTGGCCTTGCTGCAACTAGCCAACATTATCGGCGGCACTCTAGGTCTAATTTTGCTTGCCCTGGTCGGTTTGAAATATCTTGGCACTTTCGGTTCGCTCACTGTTCTCATTGTCTTAAATCAACTGTTTCTGCCGGTCTTTCTTTATCTGCAATTTAAAAGAGAAGCAGACAGTAGCAAAGCTAAAAATTATCTGCTCAAGGGTATCTTGATCTTTGTCTTGTCCCTTTTGCCCTGCCTGGCTATGCCGCAAACACAAAAACTTTGGGTGGCTTTGCACGGCGCCTCCGATGACTTTGATTTCGAAGAAGACCACACCGGCTTGTCTGCCATCAAGCAGGCCTATGAAGATCATCACTTTGTTTTTATCAATGGCGAAGGACATTCTGAAGTGCCCTTCGGCAGCTATCACACTCAAGTTGGTTTATTGCCGCTGTTTCTGCATCCCAATCCTGAGCATGTGGCAATTATCGGCTTTGGTTCAGGTGACACCTGCTTTTCGGCCAGCCTGCACAAGGAAACCAAGACTGTCACTTGTATTGAAATCATCGAATCGCAGCCAAAGCTATTAGAAAGACATGGACAAAAGACAGGCTACCAGCCCCTCAATCTTTTGTTTGCTGATCCGCGCATCAAAATAGTGAGCGGCGACGGCAGAAGATACATTGAGAGTTGCGGCAGAAAATTTGATATTATCGAAGCCGATGCGCTCAGACCCTTTAGTTCAAGGGCGGGTATGCTTTATTCGAAAGAGTATTTTGAGGCTATGAAAAACTGCCTCAATGAAGGTGGGCTGCTTGTCACCTGGCTGCCGACGGCAAGAACTTTCGAAACCTTTAGAGCTGTCTTTCCACACCATCTTTATTTCGGCAACACCGCCATAGGCAGTAATCGCCCTATTGAATTAGCACCAGATGTAATACTAGCCCGCTATCGTCAATTTTGTCTGCACGAAAAATTAGAGAGCACTGGTCATAACGGCGAAGACTTGATCAAACAATTTCTTTCTTGCTTGATGGAACCACCCAAAGAAAGAGCGGCTCTAGAGGCAAAACATTTAAACACCGATCTGCATCCTAAAGACGAGTTCTCTTTACCGCAGGAAAAAGACAACTAATGATAGAAAGAGACGACCTTGCGGTCGTCTCTTTCTGCCACCCCCGTGGTACCTTTATGCTTTGTCAGCAAAATCTTTCTATGTTTGCATAAGACAAGATCTAGTCTAGTCTGCTCTGGTCTAGTCTAATCTGTCTCTGATTCTATCGCCGGTGGGATAGAAGGTCCGGTCTTCTACATTACCGCTGTCTAGGTGAATATTTGGTCGGATGGTGGAATTGCCGTCGCTATAGATAGCCGGTCCAAAATCGAGTACATCTTCACCGGCTTGCAGACCAACACCGACACCAGCACTGGAATTTTGATCATTGATTGAAAAATGTGCGCCACTGCGCACACCGGCTTGATCAAGCACATCCACATTGGCTCCGGTATAGGCATCGACACCGTCAGGTCCAACACCGGCACCGGCATCAGCCTGCACTTCCACAGGAAAGACTTTACCGCGCACATCGCCGTCGACACCGGTATCGCGACCGAGCTTGGCGCCGAAATCAGCATCACCATTGACGACATTGAAGAAATTAGCCCCAGCTCCCACTTCCGAATGGAAGCCATCGCGGTTCACTCCCACTCCAGCACCGGCGCGGGCATGCAGTGGTCCACCAATTGGCATAAACTCGGCATCGACACGGTTTTCTAGACCAACTTGCAGATCGGTCTTGGCGATACCAATATTGACACCAAGATCTAGAGAACCGTTGCTATTGACCCCAGCACGCAAGACGCCTAGATCAAGTCCATAAAACTCTGGTTTAGGCTGATTATAAGCCCGATCAAAGGCAGGACTGGCAGGTGGGTTAGGTGCAAACTTGCTTTCCGGTGCATAGCCTGGATGCACGATGTTTACATTCTCAGCTTCAATTTGCAAGGGAGGCAATTCGGTCTCTTTACCTTTGGCGATCTTAGGCTCATTGGCTCTACCGATTTTAGGCTCAGCGGCTTGAGCTTTCGCATGCGCATGAGGTTTATGTTTCTGTTGCTCTTCTTGTTCATCGATGTCATGCATCGCTTTCTTCCAGGCCTTAGGATTGGTTTTATTTATCCTCTCTCTTTCATCAAGCGCCTTATCCCAATCGCGCGGATCACTGCTTTTCCAGAGTTCCCAAGCATGTTGGGAAGCAGCGATGTCTTTGGCGTCGTCGCGTTTATGGTGCTTATGAGCGCTTGCTTCTAGGTTAGACATAAATAGAACCTCAGGGGAGACAAAAGGGGTTTTATAGGTGGGCGCAGAGAATGAGTGATCTCTCACTAGTATTGCTTCAGGGGTTGCGAACTTTATTTATATTAGGGGCGTCGCAACTGCATGCGTTTGTTTTCCATGCCCTTAATTTACATGCGCATTGCCATGTTGGCAAGTGGTATTTTTACCACAGGCCGCTTTTGGCACAACTTCTGAGACAGCCGCACAGCCTGCGTTTCCAGTCTCGGCAAAGCAAAACAATACCATCGTGCTAGATTAAATTAGCAGTACCACAACTCCGCCACAGATAGAACACAACTTCGCCACAGCGGCTCTCCATCAGGGTTTACAGAGCAAGCAAGTTTTACTGCAAGACAAAACAAGCGCACCACTGGCGGTGCCCCCTTCAGACATTCACTCTAACGAAGCTCGTCCAGCTCTTGTTTTTCACCAAGGCGACTATCTGCATATTTATGCAAAACAAGCTTGGTGCTCTTCACTAATTCCGCGGCTTCCTGCTTACGCGAAGTTTTCTTCAATGCCTTAATCTGCTTCAAGCGGGTCTGGAAGAAATCGGTAAAAACAGTCTGCACCCTGGCGTCGTCACCTTGAGCATAGGCGCTCTCAAGCTCGTCTATATAAAGACCGGAAAGTTCATTCAAAGCGTTAATGGCCCCTTCCTGATCAGATAGCGCCTCATAGGCTCTGACCAAGGCATAATAGACAAAGGGTCTTTCTCGACCAAGCACAGAGCTATCCAGAGCCTGTCGCAAAACTTTTACAGCATCTTCCGGGCGCTCGGCTCTCAGATAGAGTTCACCCAACTGATAGCGAATATTTTCTATATGCCAATCTTTAACCAGTGACTGAGTGTCTTTCTCAAGGGGCAAGCCTGCCTGGGTACAGATATCTATATAGTGCTCAAAATTCTTGATGCTCTCTAACTGTGCCTTGTATGCCTGCCCTTTATCAATTGGCTGCAATGACAATTCTTGATTGAGAAGGGCCAAATGCAAATAGATCTGTTTATATTTGACCGGCTCGAGCTTTCTTGCCTTAGCCACCGAAAGAACGCGCCGCAGATTGAGGATGTCATCTTGCAACCGCCCCACTGCGCCCTGATAGTAAGCCTTGTCTCGATAGACAAGCGACGAAACAAGATACTCGCCGTATTGTGCTGGATTGCTATATTTCAAAACTTTCAAGGTGATCTTCTTGCCCACCAAATGCAAAGGCTCTTGCAGTAGACCGATATAAACAAGACCAAAGAAAACTGCGCTCAAGGAAAACAAGATCAATGCCGCTCGCTTTTCATATCGCGAGATCTCTTTAGAGCGGCGGGCTTTACCCGACTCGCCAGTTTCTGCTATTTCGCCTACTGCTATTTCGCTAATTACGCCGGTGGCCGCCAAACGGTCATAGAGCATACGTTCTGATCTTTTCCACTTGAGAGCAAAGCTCAGGGGATACCACCAGGGCAGAACAAAGTCTATATATAAGAGTCTGAGAATCTCTCTGGCAAAAATATTGAGCCAGCCGGGACTAGTCGCGGCTTGTATATCAAAGCCATCTTGATCAAAACCTCTTATCTTGAGACCGAGCAAATGCTTGCCTGGTGTTGTGCCGCAAAGCTTTTCAAAGAGCACGTTATAGAGCACCGGTGAGGTGAGATAGACAATCTGAACAAGTAAATAATGCCCCGGTGAAAGATTGTCGCTCACATCACCCGGACTAAGCAAAAGAGCCAAGAAAGCCATTATTGCCACCGAACCGGGCAAACTAGCATTGATCAAACTAAGCAAGAAAACAGCCAAGACCGAGGCAATCAGGGCATCTATACTAAGAAAGCCGGAGGCGAAATCTCCAGGCAAACCAGAAAGATAGGCGAGAACAGCAGCCAAGGAGCGCTTATTTTCCAAGTCTTCGCTTATGCCAAGCAAGAGATAGAAAACAGTACAGAAAGCAGCCAGAATCAAAGCATCGATAACATGGGCGGCCAGACGTCTAGGTAATAAAGTACGGGCCGGGGCATCTTTTTCGGGCAAGATGCGGCTGCTGGTTTGCTTTAGTGTATCGACCAGAGAAGACTTTTGCCGCGCTCTCTTTTCATCTCTAGAGTGGTCGCTTTCTTCCGTCACCCTGAGCTTGATCTCGGGCTTTATCTTTTCTTTTTTAGCGAAGGAAGGCTTTTGCTCGTCCATATTACCGTGTTTCTGGTAAAACTTAGTATCTTACTAAGTTACCGCCTGCACATTAAGGCCGTTATGCAAATACGAGAAGCTAACAAAGTTATGACAGAAAACCAACAAGTTACAGGCGTAGAAATAGAAAATACAGGTGTAGCCGTAGAAGATACAGGCACAGCCCTAGAAGGCAAAAGCGGCATAATACCAGGGCATCCAGCCGGTCTACCGGTGCTTTTCTTCACCGAACTCTGGGAGCGCTTCAGCTATTACGGCATGCGCGCCATCTTGGTGCTCTATATGACAGAAACAGCCGCTCGCGGCGGGCTTGGCATGGATGTCAAAAGCTCTTCAGATATTTTTGGCAATTACACCGCCTCGGTATATCTGGCTTCTATATTCGGCGGTCTGATTGCCGACCGTTTTTTGGGAGCGCGACTGGCGGTTTTGGTGGGGGGCGTCATCATTGCGCTTGGTCATTTCACCATGGCCGTACCTTCACTTATGAGTTTTTATGCCGGACTGGCTTTGATCATTTTAGGCACAGGCTTTCTCAAGCCAAATATATCCACCATGGTGGGCAAGCTTTATAAACCGGACGATAACAGACGCGATGCCGGCTTTTCAATTTTCTACATGGGCATCAATATAGGTGCCATGCTCTCCCCTCTGGCTTGTGGCTACTTAGCCCAGTCTGAGCATTTCAAGCAAATTCTCAAATCTTTTGGTCTGGCCCCCGAGATGAGTTGGCACTTTGGTTTTGCCGCCGCCGGTGTAGGCATGTGTATTGGTCTAGCCCATTTGATATTTCAATATAAGCTGCTCGATGGCATTGGTGAAAAGGTTACTGACAAGCCCGTTGAAAGTAGCGCAGTGACTGAGATGGAGCCGGCTAAAGAAGGCGGCGGTAAATGGCAGTTGACTGAGTCGGAATGGCACAAAGTCGGGGCCATCGCCTGTCTCTTTGTCTTCAATTTGCTCTTCTGGTCTATATTCGAGCAAGGCGGCTCTTCGCTCAACTTATTCGCCGAGCGTCTCACCGAAAAGAATATTTTGGGCTTTAGAGTGGAGGCCAGCTACCTGCAGGCGGTACAGGCACTGGATGTGATTATTCTCGCCCCAATATTTTCGTTTTTATGGATCAAGCTTGGACGCAGACAGCCCTCAAGCCCGGCAAAATTTGCCCTGGGTCTTATGTTTCTCGGTCTGGGCATAGCCATTATGGTGCCAGCTGCCATGCTTTCCAGTCACGGTTTGGTCAGTCCTTACTTTCTCATTGCCGTCTATTTTGTTGAAACACTGGGAGAAATGTGTCTCAGCCCTGTAGGTTTGTCCACAGTATCAAAACTTGCCCCTCGGGCATTTCAGAGCATGACCATGGGTGCCTGGTTTATCTCGACTGCCCTGGGCAACAAACTGGCTGGGGTATTCTCAGGCTATTTTAAAGAAGACCCCCAGAGCCTCATCTATCTCTTTGGCGGTATGGCTGTGGCGGCACTGGCAGCCAGTGCCGTGCTCTTTCTGCTCACCCCGACCATCAAAAAACTGATGGGTGAAATTAAGTAAGGGCGGCGAATAGACTTTCTTTCAGCTTGGCTAAGCCAGCTTTGAGATCGCCTTTGATATGCACTCGCAAAGCCCTTCTATCGCGCTTGGTCAAGACCTGAAAGTCGCCGCGAGCCTGGGCTGCTTTCACCACCGAGAAAGTATATTTGGCATCAGGCACAGGCAAGTCTTGACTGTCATCGGCAGTGACCTGCAAGAAGACACCACTGGCGGCACCACCTTTATAAGCCTGACCGGTAGAATGCAGGAAGCGCGGACCAAAGCCCAGGCAGGTGGCCACATGCTTTTTGTCACGAACTTGCATACGCATCTTGAAGAGGCTGCTCTCGATATCGCTGTGATCCATATGCAGATAAGCCAATAAAGCGAAATAATCACCGGCGCTGAGCCTGTCTAGATGGGCTTTGAGCATGCCGACCAGAGTCTTTGCCTGCGCATTCTCTTTGATGGCGGCAGCATTTTTTTCGTCGCTGTAGAGTGCGATATCGCCTTCACTAAAGAAAGGTGTTTCTGCCGGCAGATGCCCGGTTTGTTCGTAAGCAGTGGTCAGTTCTCTGGTTTCGACCTTGCTAAACTCGACATCGGGCTGATCAAAAGGATTGATATGCATAGCCGCACCAGCTACGGCAGTGGCAAACTCAAAGCGGAAGAATTCACCGGCTAAATCTATTTTGTCGGAGAGAACAATCTCTACAACCGGCGACTTTCCTTGCATTTTGTCGAGGAAAGCTTCAATGGCTTCATTTTGCACACCATGGGCGGTGCGGTCACCGGCTAGTTTGACAAAAACAAAAAGACGGTCTGTACCATAGACAGACGATTCACCAGGAATTTCCTGGTCGACCGGTATTATAGCTTTGCCGACTTTGCCGGTGGACTCGGCCACTAGCTGCTCCAGCCAGGCGCCAAAGTCATACAGCGAAGGACTTGTAAATATAGTCAGCTTGTCGATGCCGGACACCTGTGCCTGACCCATGATGGCGCCCAGCACCAGACCAGGATTTTCTTTGATATTTTGTCTGCAGGAATTAGCCATCTGCAAAGCGGTAGAGAGAAACGCCTCGGCATCCATGCCAATTAGGCACATAGGCACAACGCCAAAGGGCGAAAGTGCGGAATAACGGCCGCCTACACCGGGCAGACCGTGAAAAATACGTCTAAAGTTCATGGCTTTAGCTTCGCCTTCCAGCTTAGAGCCTGGATCGGTGATGGCTATGAAATGCTCGCCGAACTTCTCGCCCAGCTTTTCTTTAGCTTGATGAACGAAGTGCCGCATAAAAATATTGGGCTCAAGTGTGCTGCCTGACTTAGATGAGACCACAAACAATGTGGTGGCGTAATCTAGACTGGCGTCAACCGCTCTAATCTGGGCGGGATCGGTGGAATCTAGTATCGAAAGGGCAGGATAACCGGGAGCATTGCCATAGGTCACTGAAAAGACTTCGGGGGCGAGGCTGGAGCCGCCCATACCAAGCAGCAGGACTTTTTTGAAGCCGGCATCTTTGATTTCGCTTGCAAATTTCTTATATTCGGCAATATTTTTCAGTTCTCTTTCGGGAAGAGTGAGCCAGTCAAGCCATTTGCTCTCGTCTGCATTGGTCCAGACCGAAGCTTCGCGAGCCCAGAGGGCATCCACCAACTTATCCTTGACAAAGGCGGTCAAGTAGTCTTCCACCGCCTTGGTCAGCCCGGTCCCGGCTGGAAGATTAACCGTCATAGAGGTCTTATGGCTTGCTTCAGCAGTTTTCATCTTGACTAATACTCCAAAAAGCACCGTTTTTGCGGCGGCTCGAAACATATTGCGAAAAGATATCAGAAAACTGCATTTCTTTTCTAAGGTTGTTGACGGAAGCTAAAGATGTAGTAGCTTATGTGGAAGTGTTTTCAGGCAAAAGACCCAGGTAATACGTGACAGAAGGCAACCAAACCGGACCCACCGCCGAAGTGCGTAAATCGGTCAAGGGATCCCCCCACGGCGATTCACTCTTGTCTTGGTGGCTTGCTTCAGCCATTGTCGGTGCCGACATAGGTACATCGGTTTTTTACACCACCGGTGTCATCTTCCCCTTGGTCAGTTTCGCTGCTCCAGCAATTATTGGGGTGGTCTGCCTTTTGATGTGGTTCTTCAAAGCCACCTATGAAGAAGGCTGCGCCGTCAGTCCCTTCAACGGCGGCGCCTATATCATGGTCTTGCAAACCATCGGCAAGCGCTTTGCCATCTTCGTGGGCGCCCTCACCATTCTTTCTTATCTAGCGACGGCGGCAGTAAGCGCCCTTTCAGGCGCCTTTTATATCGACTCTATCGATAACATAATGAACTGGCCGCTCTCTTCTATTGTGCTTACAGCCATAGCCCCTGTGGTTATTTTCGGCTTGCTCAATATAGTCGGCATCAAAGAGCCGGCCATGATTGTTTTCCTTATCGCCCTCTTCCATTTTTCGCTCTTGCTTTATATGGATGTTAAGGGCGTGATGATGCTGGTTGAAAAACAAGTCGATTTATCTAAGTTTCTCACCTGTTATCCCAAGATTACCCCGGAACATCTGGTGCACGGCTTTGCTGCGGCATTTTTAGGCATTACCGGCTTTGAGTCGGCAGCCCAGATAGTTGAACAGCTCAAGACCCCTACCTGGCGCACACTTAAGCAGATTTATCTTTGCGTAGTAATTCTGGTGGGCATAACCGCCCCTGTCACTTCATTGCTTTGTCTATCTTTGCTTGATGCTCAGCAAATCGAAAGCTTCAAAAACAGCTTGCTGAGCGGTCTAGCCTTTGTGGAAGGGGGCAAGCAACTGCTTATTATCTTGGTGGTGGACGCCGCCCTGGTGCTCTTTGCTGCCGTCAATACAGCTTATGTTGGCTGTATCGGTCTTTGTACAACAATGGCAAAACAAGGCAATCTGCCTGCCTTTATTTTGAGACGCTGGGCCCATAAGTTTCCCATGTTGCAGGGCTATCCTTTTGTCTGCCTGCCTTTCATGGTGGTCTGCGCCTTTATGATTTGTATTCTGCCGGGTCAAGTGGACAATCTTGGTCAGGTCTACGGTATGGCCTTCTTGGCGGTTATGTGCTCTTTTTGTCTGGGTGTGATCATGCTTAGGGTGCGCATGCCCCTCAAAGTTGAAAGAGCACCTTTCAAGAGCAAATTGACCATAACCATAAACAATCTCAAATTACCCATACCGCCGATGATTGGCTTGCTCGCCTTATTTTTCGGCGAGGTGGTGCTCTTGTTCTCGGCAGAGAGTGCCAGATCACTTGGCTTCCAGATTTTGGGCGTCATTATTATTGTCATGTGCTTTTATCGTATGGGAGTGCTTGAAGGACGTCTGCGCGAGCTACCCGACTTGCGACTGGGTATGGGCAAGTTCGTCAATCAAGAAGAGATTCCCGAAAATTTGCCGACATTTGTACTTTGCACCGGTGGTGCCAAAGCGAGAAGCTTGGCCACCATGCTGATCAAATTGCTTGAACAAGAAGAGCCCGGTCCCAAAGAGATAATCATTTTTCATGCCGAGGAAGAATCGGCAAGACGCGGCATGATGCATGAACTGTTGCAGCGCGTAGTCTCGCAACAGATTGCCCCGAGTTTTCGCAATCATGATGTGGTCTTGACCGTAAAAATCTTGCCCGAGACCCTTGTCGATGGTCTAATCTATCTCAAGAAAGCGCATCCTTTCTCTAAAGTCTTTATTGGCACTGGTTCAGACCCAGATCTCGCCGACCGCTACGCCCGCGATCTTGAAAGCAACCTGGGCGTCAGCGTTGTCAACATTGGGCGTCCTACACTTTTGGAAAGACTCGGCAGCAGTAAACAGTCCTAATTGCAGGAAGAAAAATGACTGAAAGCGAAACCAAGGCGCTCAAAGAACTTCACTTTCCGCAAGAGAGATCGCTTGGTGCCTTGTATCAGATTTATCGCACCGGCACCATGAGCGGTTGGTGGGAGAACAAACTGGGCGAAGCACAAGGCACTGTGCAATTAGTCAAAGAAGCCAATTTGCATTTATTGGTATCAGCCGATGCCGACCTGCGCGATTTCAACTATTTGCCGGCTGACGCTCTGCAATCAATCGACTTTCGCATGGTCGACATAGACAACCAGTCGCTTGAATGCATTTCGCACTTGACTGGTCTAAGATATCTCAGCTTACCAGAGCGCAAAATAGGCGACGACGGTATGTATAGTCTGCGCAATTTGCGCTTCTTGCATACACTCGACCTGGGCGGCACCGAAGTCTCAGACTATGGCTTATCAAAACTAAGACATCTCACCGAACTGCGCAAACTCTATGTCGACTCTACGGCGGTCAGTGGTCCAGGGGCAGCCGAACTCAATCAGTTTCTGCCCAACTGCCATATAGTCGTGCATTCAGGGCGAATGCTCAACTTTCCATTTGAAGTCTCACCGGGCAAGCTACTGGTGGCGCAAGCCGATCCAGGAGGGCAGAGAACCTGGAGCGAAGTAGGTGAAGCCCTCGGGACAGTGCAAGTCTCGCGCCGCGCTTTCGTGCGCCTAGAAGTGCTTGACCGCGACGCATTTCAGAAGTGCGAAAGACTAAAGCCAGACGATATACAGTCGCTTGATTATTTATTCGACGAGATAAGCGACCTCGATTTTGCTGTAATCAACCGCCTCTCCGGCTTGCGAGAGCTTAGATTGGGCGGACTGGAAATTGAGAAATATACTCTGCGTGAACTAGCCAATTTGCAAAGGCTACGCACCTTACAGCTGACCAGTTGCAATATAGTCGACCCGGAAGCGCTCAAACCAATTACCAAACTAAGCAGTTTGAAAGAGCTTAGACTAAGTCATTGCCAGCCCGGTCCCCTCGACCTAGGCGATCTGCTCAGTCGTACACCGGTGAAAAAACTGCTTTTAGAAGGGGCGGCGGTAGACGATAAGCTGCTCAGTACAATCGCCGGCGAAAACAGCATCGAAGAGCTTTATCTGGTCTTTTCATCAGTCACAGATGAAGGTCTGCAAGCCCTCAAGCACTTCAAAAACCTGCGCACCCTGGTCTTGCGCACCGACAGCATCACCGAAGAAGGTCTGGAGAATGTTCTCAACCTCACCGACCTGGTACGCTTGGTGGTCAGAGCCGATGACATAAGCGAAGCTGTATTTGCTTCTTTTCGCTATCTCAAACAGTTGGAAGAACTCTCCCTTAGACAGGTCGACCTAAAAGGCGAAGGGCTGGAATATCTCAGTGAATTGGTCAGTCTCAAAAGACTGCACCTTGGTATCAGCAGCGATGCCACCAAAGAAGAATTCGAAAGCTATAAAGACCGCATCAGACTCTTTATCGATAATTTGCCGGCCCTAGAAGAACTATCTTTGCGCTATGACGGTCCTGATATTGAACTTGGTTATCTGCCTCGTTTGCGGGTGCTCGACTTGTCGAATAATCCGGTGCAAGACCGGGGGCTGACTGGCTTAGCCGGACTGATTAATCTAGAGACTCTGCACCTCAAGGGCTGCAATCGCATAGGCAGCGAAGTGGTGTCCAAAATTAGTCATCTACCCCATCTAAAAGAACTCGACTTATCTCTCACTAGAATCAATAACGAGCAAGCCCAGGGACTGTCCTCCCTTTCCGAGCTGCGTTATCTCAACCTGGCTTCCACTGCTTGCGATAACCGAGTGCTAGAAAGTTTAAGCGAACTTTCCGACCTGAGATATATCGACTATCCCAAAGCCCTCACCGATGCCGACATGCCCCATCTAAGCAAGCTGCGACATTTACGTAATCTGCGCCTGGGGCAGGTGAGCGACCAAGGGCTCACCCATATAGAAAGCTTGATCATGGTCGGCGAAGTCAATCTCTCCGGGCAGCCGATTAGCGATGATGGACTGGCGTCTATTCGCAATATGAGCCATTTGAAAGACCTCAATCTCTCAGATACCCGCATCACTGATGGTGGCATGGTCTATTTGAGCAATTTCAAAGAATTGACCAGTCTCAATCTAAGCAGTACCCAGATATCAGACGACGGTCTCTCCGCCCTGACCAATTTAGTTTCTTTGCGCTCACTCAATCTCGAAAACTGCAAGCGTCTAAGAGATCGCGGTATCGCCTGTATAAGCTCGCTTACCTCTCTCAAATGGCTCAATCTCTGCAATACCAGGGTGACCGATTCGGGTATCGCCAGTCTGCGGCGTCTGCCCCATCTAAGCACACTCAGACTCTCATTCACCCAAATAACCGATGATGGCTTGGCGGTTCTCAATCAATTGCACGACCTTAATGTGCTCGACTTAGAAAATCTAGAAATAAGCGGCGTCGGCTTCAAACATATGACTGCTTGTAGGCGCCTGAAAGAATTGAAGCTCTCTAGCAGCAATATAGTTGATGATGCGATTGCCTACCTCTCTGAATTGCCTGCTCTGGAAGAGTTGGATCTGCGCAACACCCAGATAACAAAAGAGTCTTTGAAGAGTCTTGCCGCCATCAAGTCACTCAAGAAGCTTACCCTCATAGGCTGCGACATAGCCTACGGCGACCTGGTAGAACTAGCACCGCTGACCGCCCTAGAGACTTTGAATTTTCACGAATGCGAATATACCCGGGTGGAAAGAGCAGGGCTGAAGATGGCTTTACCAGGCTGTCGTATCGTGCTCTTAGATAAAGACGTCAACTGGACCTGAACAGGAGAACTAGTATGGTAATGGTAAAAATGGTGGAAGACGGCAATGCACCACCTGAGGTGCAGGCTGTTTTCGACGAAATAAAAGCGGCGAGAAAGACCAATTGGATCAATAACTTTTGGAAGGTACTGGCTGCCTCGCCCCAGACCATGAAAAGAATCTGGACCTCGGTCAAACTAGTTATGACCCCGGGCGCCCTCGACGCACTCACTAAAGAAATGATCTATATTGCAGTCAGTGTGACAAATAACTGCCCCTATTGCATTCATTCACACACAGCCGCTGCCCGCGCCAAAGGCATGACCGATGAAATGTATCACGAGCTAATCGCCGTTGTGGGCTTGGCCAATGAAACCAATCGTTTGGCTAATGGCTATCAAATGCCCATCGATGAAGAGTTCATCCCCGTCAAATAAGTGGTCTAGCGAAGATCGCTCCATTTATCGACTTTGACCAATTGAGCGCTGCGGCAAGCGGCGCTTTTTCTTTCACCACTTTATTCACCCCTTTAGACGAAGAGGCATTGATAAAATGCAAGCCGTCTTCTTCCCGACTGATGATACCGAGATGCAAGATGTCTAGACCAGGCATGGCAGTGGTAACAAAGACAATATCACCGCTTTGTAGACCGGCATCTTTAGGTAGTTTCTCAAGTGAGGCAAACTGACCTTTGGGCAAATATTTTAGGAAGCCTGAGGCAAGCACATTTTTGCTAATCTCATTTTCAATGCGGGCTATTTTCTCAAAGTTAGCTGAGCCGACCTGGCCAATTTGCTTGTAATAAGATGGATGGCTGGTCATAAAATCGAGCTTCTTGGAAAAATCAAGAAAAGTGAGACCGGGTAAATCTCTTATCAAGGCAAGACGACCATTTTGGCAGTTCTGATAGAGCCATTCACTTGTATAGTGCAGGCGACTTGCATAACCATCGACGATACCATAGCGATAACGCAAAGCGGTTATCTCCTTTCTTAGATCGTCAAAATTAGTCCAATCAATCTTTGTTTTGACACTATTAGACTTAGCACTATTAGATTTAGCTATTAAGGCACTGAGAGCCAAACAAGTTTCTACAAAGGTGACGCAATCAAAACTACTGAGGTCGACCAAGCACTTCTCTATACTGCAGTCTTTATCAAGACTGCCGCCTTGATAGGGTATAGATAGACCGGCCAGATAAAGAGCCACACGGCAGAGCCTCTCACCGGCAGGAAGACTGGACCAGTTGCCCTGATCGGCAGCCTCTTTGATTTGAGCCAGTGAAAGTGCGGGCTTGGGCGTCGAAGCAAAGAGTGGTTCCAAACGAAAGCCTGGCACTGCGAGCAGGGCAGCCAGTCCAAGGAACTCTCGTCTTTTTATGGGCAAATTCAGCATTCTAGTTTAGCTTAACCTCGACGACACTGCCCTCATTATAGAGCGGTATAAAAATGCGATCTGCACTTTCAGGTTTGATAGTAAAGGCTCCGGTAAATGTTCCAAAAGAAGGCAAAACCAATCTTCTTTCTTTTTGTCTAAGCCAATAGCAGGGCAGACGCTCGCTCAAGCCGGCGCCGCTTAGTTTTACTGCCGGATGAATATGGCCGGAGAAAGCGAATTTCTTGGCAGTCAAAAGCGCCTGGGGTAAGGGACTATCGCCATGATCAAAAATAAAGCCCTCTTCTTCAAAATAACCGCTCAACAGGTTCAATTGCCACTGCTTACTAAATTTCACTTTGCGATCATGATTACCAAGCACAAGGCTAATTTCCACATCTTTTGTTTTTTCTCTAAAGGCAATAAAGAGTTCATCGAGTTCTCTATCGATACCGTCTCTGCTATGGACAAGATCGCCTAAGACAATCAAACGACTGGCACCACAGTCAATAATGAGCCTCAGTAAGCGATCGAGATCACCGGCGCACAAACCCGGTGGGGCGAAAAATTGCCGGGCCCGAAAAGCTTGCCCTTTACCAAGATGAACATCGGAAACAAGCAGGGTCTTTCTGTCACTTAGAAAGACAGCTTTATCGGGCAGTATTGTAATCGTCTCGCCCAGGCGGCGAATTTTTTGCCAGTTAGCCATGTGATTTATGTATGCTGTGATTTATGCAAGATGTTATTTATGTCTGGTGTTATTTATACATGGTGTTATTTATACATGGTGTTAATTATGTCTGGTGTGATTTATGCATGGTGTTAATTATGTATGTTTATCTTTATGTCTGATGTTCTTTTAAAAGAATACTCTCTATAAATAATAGCGAGCGCTCTGCATTTCTTTGGCCATTTCGACTTCCATTCGTTCAATACGACTGGCAAGTTTTTCAGATGATAGTTTGCCGCGCAGACGATCCACCATAAGAGGCAAAGCAAAAGGGCTTGCCTTGGCTGTGTCAAGCTCCATGACTTTGCCGCTGACGATGCGTTCGAGGGCAAGTTGCATGCGCCGCACTTCCAGATGTCTATCGAGCACCTCTTGGTGGGCCTGCCTGATCAAAAGATTACCCGGATCGTGATCGACAAATACGTCATAAAGCAGAGAAGAAGAAATCTGCACCTGTTTGACCGTGCGGGGCGCCCCCGGATAACCCTGAAAAATGAGCCCGGACACCCTGGCAATTTCTCTAAATTGACGTCTGGCCATTTCACCGGCATTGAGACAGGCAAGTATGTCGTCCGATAATTCTTCCTGCTTGAACGAAGCAAAAAACTGCGACGCCCCTTCTTCAAACCGAAAAGGTCTATCAGAAAGTATTTCAAAACCCCAGTCATTGACGGCAATCGAAAAAGTGGCAGGCGACTGCCTAGCAAGCTTAAAGGCGGTCAGATGGGCGAGACCTTCGTTGACCAGACGGCCCTCGAATGTATAAACAAATAGATGATAGCCATCCCTCGACTTATGCCATTCGACCAGCACCTCATCTTGGCGGGGCAGAGCCGAACGCTGCGACTGCAAAAGCAAAAGAGGTTTGATAAAAGCCATTTCGGGCTGATCATAATTACCCTGCGACGCACTGTCTATAAGCTGGCGCACATGGCGTGAAAGCTCGCTCGACATAGGCAGACGTCCACCCATCCAACGGGGCACAGGACCGCTGCGGAGATTGGAAAGTCGCACATAAGCCTTCATACCCTTGACTTCAATAAGTTCAAGATAACGACCGGCAAAGAGAAAAGTGTCACCAATTTTTAGTCTTGAAATAAAAGACTCTTCCACATGGCCAAGTGAGCCACCCCGAAAGAAGGCCACTTCCATCGACTGATCAGAAACTATGGTGCCGATGGAAAGACGATGCTTGAGGGCAAGTTGCTTGCCCTCCGGACTTTCGCTATCGACTTCATAATAACCGTCTTTAAATCTAATTCTTTTAAACTCGGGATAGGCGGCAAGTGCACTGCCGCCGGTGGCGACAAAACTAAGGGCCCAGTCGAGTTCCTCTCTGGTCAACTTGCTGAAGGCTCGGGTTTGTCTCATCTCTTCTAAAAACTGTTCAGGATAGAGACGACCAGAAAGACAAGTTGTGGTTATATGTTGGCAAAGCACATCAATTGGCTGCAATACCGGATAACGTTCTTCGAGATGTCCCGAAGCAATAGCAATGCGAGCAGCAGCCAATTCCACCAGTTCGAGGGCATGACAAGGCACCATATATAATGTGCTGACAGCACCGGGTCTATGACCGCTGCGTCCTGCCCTTTGCAAAGCCCGAGCCACGCCCTTGGGGCTGCCCACCTGCAAGACTCTTTCTACCGGCGAAAAGTCGACGCCCAAATCTAAAGACGATGTGGATACAACCAGACTGATGCGCCCAGTGCGCAGATTTTCTTCGACAAAGCGCCTGACGTCGTTATCGAGAGAGCCATGGTGCAAGGCGGCACGTCCGACAAAATCAGGTTCGATTTCAATCAGTTCTTGATACCACTGCTCGGTCTGCGAACGCGTATTGGTAAAAATCAAAGAAGAGCGCGCCTGACCGGCCAGTTTCGCCACCTCTTCCACCATAGTCAAGCCGGTATGACCGGTCCAAGGCAGATTAGACAGACGCGGCGGCATCACCGAACAAGTCTCAATTACTTTCTTTTCTTTGCCTGCGACAATTAGCTTGTCTTTAGACCCGCTTATACTTGGGACGAGGGTGTCGAGGGCAGTCTCAGCATTACCTATGGTGGCAGATAGAGCAAAGACCACCGGCTGGCAATAACGCCTCAATCGGGCTAAGAATAACTCGACCAGGGTACCCCGCTTGCTGCTCAAAAGCTCATGCCATTCATCCACCACCACAAGCTTTACTTGTCCAAACTTATCGGCAAAGCCGGCATACGACATCTGAATTGAAATAGACTCGGGAGTGGTGATCAGACAGCTGGGCAGAATCTTTTTTTGTCTGGCTCTGGTGCTCGCTGATGTATCGCCGGTGCGTGTCTCGACAGTAAAGGGCAGGTCTAGATCTTTGACGGGTGCCTGCAGATTCAGGCAAAGATCTTGAGCAAGGGCGCGCAAAGGGGTGATCCAAAGGACAGTGAGGGGCAAGGCTTGGTTCTTTGTTTTAGACAAATTATCGGAATCATTCAAGAATTCTATTAGGGGACCAAACCAGGCAGCATAGGTTTTGCCGGTGCCGGTAGAAGCCGTAAGCAGAGCGCTTTGTCCGGCAAGATAGGCTTGCCATAGTTCTTCTTGAAAGGAAAATGGCACATATCCCTTTTCGCTAAACCAATTTCTTACCTTTGCCAAACCTTGCATCTTCAGGTGTTGCTCTCAAATATATTTAGCTGCCCTTGACTTGTCGGGGTACTATTGGCTTTTTCTCTATTTTCGTTTTGTACATCAGCCAGCGCTCTCAAAAATTGCAATGTGTCTGCTTCTTCAATCGGCTTATCGGTGCGTATGCGCAATATGCGAGGAAAGCGAACCGCCACCCCCGACTTATGGCGACTACTGAGTTGTATCGCTTCAAAAGCAAGTTCAAAAACCAATTCGGGTTTAACACTGCGCACCGGGCCGAACTTCTCGATTGTATTGGCTTTGACAAAACGATCTACCTCTTTCATCTCTTCATCGCTCAGTCCCGAATAGGCCTTAGCCACCGAAACCAGCTTGCCTTCATGCCAGAGAGCAAAAGTATAGTCGCTATAGAGCGAGGCTCGGCGCCCATGACCTCTTTGGGCCGCCACCAAGACGGCATCGACTGTGTATGGGTCAACTTTCCATTTCCACCAATCGCTGCCCTTGCGTCCAATGCCATAAACTGAACCGAGCCTTTTGAGCATCAAGCCTTCGACTTTCATGAGCCGACTTTGCTGACGCAAAGCATAGGCGGCGCTCAAGCTCAGTGGTCCCAGTTCAGGGGAGTAACGCAACCGGGGACTGAGAGCACCGGCACAACTCGGCGTATCGAGACAAGCACCGGGGGTAAGCAGCCTCTGCAGATACTGCTTTCTCTCTTCTAGGGCGTGCAAACGAAGGTCTTTTCCCTCGAATTCAAGTAAATCGAAAGCCATGAAAACACAAGGCACCTCATCAAGCAAGCGAGCCCCGATATTTCCTTCTTTGCGATTCAAACGCTTTTGCAACTGCCCAAAAGGTAGGACATCGCCTTCCCGAAATGCGAGAATCTCGCCATCAATAACGATACCATCAGGCAGTACCAAGGCAGCTTTGGCAATTTCAGGAAAAGTCTCGGTCACCAGCTCTTCGCCTCGCGACCAAATAAAGACCTGCCCGGCTCGTTTCACCAATTGACTGCGGATTCCGTCCCACTTCCATTCGACGCTGAAAGGCAAAGTTTTATCAAACGGACTTATTTCGGCAGAAGCTTTGTTTTCTGAAGCTCTATTTTCTGAAGCTTTGTTTTCCAAAAGCTGCTCAGCGACTTGATCAAGAAGCGCCTGAAGCGAAGCTTGCCCAGACGAGGTTACTGTGTCATTAGCAGTCAGTAGATTAGCAGTAAGTGGCTGGGCGAGAAAAAATGGATAGGGTGTAGCGGGCGAACGTTCAACGCCTTCTTTACTGATGAGATTCTGGAAGGCTTGCACTTCCGGCTTGTAAGAAATTAGTCGCTCTTGGAGAACGGCTTCGCTCAGACCCGAAAACCGACTGAGAGCCCGAACCACTAGTTTTTCAGAAACTCCCACCCTAAAGCCCCCGGTTAAGAGCTTGCCTAGTAAGAATCGCTCGGTCTGGTTGAATTTCTGGTAGACAATAGAAAGGGCGACAAATATTTCTCTTTCAGACAAACCGCGCAAGCGATCAAGAAAATTCACCAGCTCAGAGAGTTCAGTAGAAACAGCTGAATAGTCAAAGTCATTGCCAAAAAGGATCATCTGTTTGCTTAAACTCAATTGAGAGGTTGCCGTGGAACTAAATTCATCAGCCTGGTTAGAGAGAATTTCAGGATCGAGCGCTAAATTCTGTGGCAATAGCAAAGATACACATTCAGCCAAGTCGCCCACATTGTCATAGCATTCTTGAAAGAGCCAGGGCTGCAAGTTCATGCCCGCATGTTGCATACAAAAACGACGCAATTGTGTAGAAGAAACGACCCTTGTAAGCTTGCGACCAGAAAGAAAGAAAAGAGCCCAGACTAGATTTTCAGCCGGTGCAGAGCGGAAGTATTCCTCCATAGCCTTTAGCTTGGCTTCTTGGGAGGTGTTATTGTCCAACTCATTGAAGAGTCTGGCGAATTCTCTCATTCGCCCCCCTCAAAGCGAGTCTGAAGGTCATTTGCCTCTAGACCATGTTCGCGCAAGAACCGCACCAAAGATCCAGAAGAGCCATGCGTAACGAGAACAGAAGCGGCACCGGTGGCAAAGATAGTTTTTGTAAGTGACTGCCAATCAGCATGGTCACTCAAAACAAAACCTCTATCGACATTGCGCCTACGACGTTGCCCTCTCACCTGCATCCAGCCGCTGGCAAAACCAAGCGAAACATTTGCACTGCGAGCCAGCTTACTTTCTGCTAGAGCGGGCGGGGCAATAATCAAAGCGCCACCATTCTTTAGCACCGACGAATTGTCGCCACTCTCTAGTTCTTTGGATTCTAAATCTAGGTCTGAATTAGATTCATAAGAATTTGCGTGAGAAGAATTTTTGTGGGAAGAATTTTTGTGAGAAGAATCTGCCTGAAAAGTATCTGCTTTAGAAGAATCTGAAGCAGAACCGGACATTGAGAGTTGGTTGCCTTGCGAAGAGCTAGCCTGAGAATGTCGTCCCATCACCTGATAGTCAGGAAGTTCAACTCCGTCAGCACGATAAATTTCACAAAGAGAGTGCACTGCAGGATGCACTATAATGGGTCCAGGAAAATTACCAGAAAAATTTGGCGTCAGCGAGCCGGACAATGCTAGCTGACGGAGGGCAGCGAGCACACGCTGCGCCTTACCAAGGCTGTAAGCGAGGAGCAAGGCACTGCGGCCAAGGCGAGCGCATTCAACCCACCAGTCATATATCTCAGCTACTACTTCTATAGTTGGTCTAAATTTGTAGATTGGCAACGCGAAAGTAGACTCGGTGATGAAAGTATCGCATTGAACCAATTCAAAGGGCTCACAAGTAAGGTCATCTAATGCCATAGAAGAGACTTTGCTGAGCTTATAGTCGCCGGAAACCACGGTAATCTTGCCTTTGTGCTCGATTCTAACTTGGGCACTACCTAATATGTGTCCTGCCGGGTGCAAGCTCACCTTAACATCTGAAAAATTGACCGATTGCCGGTAGGGCACTGGATGCATCTGGGCAGTAAGCTCGGCACCCAAACCTGCTACATTCTCAAACAAAGGCAGGCCAGCGCTGCCCGTTTGCGCAAACCTATGCTGCATTATTTTTACCGTACTTGGATGGGCAAAGTACTCAGACGAGCCAACGCGAGCATGATCCGAATGCCCATGGGTGATGATTGCCCTAGCCACCGGAGCCCAGGGATCTATATAAAATTCGCCGGCTGGACAATACAAGCCTTTTTCAGTTAGATGAACCAGCTCATCAGAACAGACGCTCATTTAGCCCCAAAATTCTCTCTCTACTACAGATCTCATGCAAGTATCTCAAAGATGTCTGAACGCTGGCTGAACAGTAAGATAATAACTTCAAATAACCCAAACTAGACACGCAATGTGACCTTAAGCGGCGTCACAAAGGATCTAATTAATGCTGAACCTATGTAGTCTGAAGCCAGGCAAATAGAAACCGGACCGGAACTGTTACCGCCAAATCTTGAGGCGCCGACTTGCGAGTCGATAGTTTGTAGTTTCAGAGTATTATCTTCAAAAATCTCCAGTATCGCCGGGTCATATCTTCTGTAAGGATTGAGAGCGAGATAGTATTGCATTGTCTTTCGTGAAATGCCACCAAACAGACCATATACGAAGCCTTTGAAACTCCGCAATAAAGTTTTGACTATTGCCAAATTCAGTTCACTAGGCTCGCTACTTGCTTTGCAATATAGACAATCGAAGTAGAGACAGCCCTCTCCGTCACTTCTGGTTCCGTTTGTCGGCGTTCTCTCTGGCTCAGGTGATCGCAGTTGGACTCTTCCACCAGCCAATGTGACAATAAGTTCGTCAAGTTCTAATTCAGTAATAATAGCGTTCAGTTGCTCTGGTTCGATGCCTGTTGCATAAAGTAAGTGATCAATTGACAAAGCTCCATCGCGCAAAAGGTCAAGAATCTGTAACTCTTCGGCAGACAGTACTCGCGAATAGCTAGCTCCTTCAGTAGGTGAAGTCTCCTTATCAAGCGGGATTTCACTTGATTCTTCTTTTCTAGATTCAGAGGGACAACTGCTACCCTCTGATTTAACATCTTCATCTTGTGAAAAAGCCGAAAGTGCTTGCTCGTAGAATTCCTCATCGCGAGGACTTTGCCAACGCGGCGTGATTAGACTTCTTTTTCTAAAGGTTTCCAGGAAATGTACTGTTCCTATTTCGAATGCTTGGAAAGCATTATCATTACACAATTCTTGCCTGTCTAGAGCAGCCATGATGCTTCGACTAATGTGCAGAGCACTTGACGGTGAGACTCTTGCGAACTGAGCAAGTGCCGCTGAGTTGACAAAGGCTCTATGATCAAAAAGCCAAAGAGCACCAAGCCAAGCCCTAATCTTTCTGACCCGATGGAAAAAGGTTTTTGCTGTTATCGAGCAGGTCTTCTTGCACGCAATGCAGTATAGAGAACGGTTTTCATTGCGCGCAGAAACTTCAAATGAGCCGCAAAGGCGACAAAACAATAGGCTTCTTTTCTTAAATTCGTCAAAGAGCCAGAACCAACAAGATTTTTCATCTGGGAAATTGATTTCAAAATCAGCCCAGACTTTCTTTACGAAGTCTGAATAGGAATTATCTGGTGGTCTCTTCATAGTCTTTAAACCCAACTCTTTGAACAGCGGCTACGTATATAGACGGCTTTTCGGAAGAAAAAGTTCAAAGAAATTTTGTTAGATTTTGGATCAACCGAATTCGGTTAATCCAAAATCCGCATTGCAGCAGAGTTTATAATTACGAGTACTGACATTAATTCACCACCACTTGGCATCATCTAGGTTCAATCTATAATTTATGGAACTATCTCTTAAAGGGAAAAAAGCTCTGATAACTGGAGCAAGTTACGGTCTCGGCTACTCTTGCGCAAAGGTCTTGGCTGAAGAAGGCGTCGATCTTGCAATCTGCGGAAGAGACAAAGATAAAGTTCAAAATGCGGCAAAGGAGTTGGCAAGCAATAGCAGCGCTCGCGTTCTAGGCGTCAGAGCAGATCTGACTGTCCCTTGTGACCTAACTTCACTTGTGGAACAAGCCAATAACTTTCTTGGAGACATAGATATCCTGATAGTTAGTACGGGTCATCCCCCAACCGATCCCTTCACTGTCACAACCGATGATGACTGGAAGCAGGGATATGACTTAGTTCTTCAGCCACCAATAGCCTTATCTAGACTTGTCTTGAAAGGCATGAAGGAGAGAAAATACGGAAGAATCATTTATATAGGCTCCATCTTCGGCATCGAACCTGAGTATTCTTCGGTGGTTCAAAGTACACTCAGAACTGGTCTAAACGCTCTTTCTAAGTGTATTGCCACCGAAGTCGCGTCGTACGGCATAACTGTCAACGTCATCTGTCCAGGTTACTTTGATACGCCACTGGTAAGGGAACTAGCCAAGAAGTACGCTGTTTCTGAACATGTCTCTGTTGATGAGATTCTTAGCAGTTGGGCTGCACATTCACCCGTGAAGAAATTCGGCAATCCAGAAGACCTGGGAGCTTTGGTAGCTCTTCTTGCCTCACCACGCGGTGAATTCATCACAGGTACAACCATCACCATAGATGGTGGCGCCGTCAAGAGATTCTAAGAACAAACCTAACCTTGCTTGGTTCCCAAAATCATCTAGACCAACTTAATCTCGCATGACTTATCTATTGTTATAGACCTAGATGGGGCAACAAAGGCTTTAGGCCCGGTCCCTAATTATTTTTGCTCTCCCGAAACTTGCGCGAGCAACTGTTTTGCTTTTCTGTTCGAGCTATTCAACTTAACAGCCTCTTTCAAATTCGTCAAAGCCAAATCTTTGCGCCCCATCGAATATGCCAATCGTCCTAGTAAGAAACGATAGTGGTCGTTATCTGGTTCGAGTCTTACCACAGTTTCTAGGTCGCCTAGTGCTGACTCTTTCAAGCCAAGATTCAAGTATGCCAACGCTCTATTTGAATAAGCTTCAGGAATTGACCTATCGATTCTCAAAGCTGCTGTGTATTCTGAAAGTGCACCATTGAGATCGCCCTGTTTCTGGAGGCAGTTGCCTAATACCTCATGTGCCTTTGCTGTTTCAGGTTCAATGCTAAGTGCTTGTCTTGCGAAAGTTTCAGCCTGCAAATTGTTCCCTTTCATTGAGAAAACCAGAGCCTTTCCAGCTAAGCCCGCGGCTTTAAGCTTCATATCCCCTTGTTCTGCAAGCGCAGAATAATCGGCAAGCGCAAGGTCAAGGGAATCATCTCGACAATAAGCCCAAGCTCTATCTTTCAGAACATCGCCGTCACCCGGAGCAATAGTTAAAGCTTCGGTCCAATCGCTGAAGGCTTCTTCGCGCTTGCCGCGGCGAAAGTTAAGACGAGCTCTCAAACGCAAAAGGTTAGCCTCACGTCTGACAGAAATAGCCTCATCTAATATTTTCTGGGCCTCTGCAAAACGTAAATCAGACATAGCTAGCTGATAGTCATTTCTGAGGCGCTCCAGCTTGGCATCGGAACTTTCCATTCGAAAAATTTGGGAGAAGGCCGCAAAGATATCGTTGGGGTTCTCTGCATTTTGAGAAGTTGCACCGCCAGAGGAACTAAGGCTAAGGCGGCCATCTCTAGCACCAATTAAGGAAGACCAATTTAAGGCGGTAAGCAGGGCACAGCCGGCCAAAGCAACAAGAATGAAGCCAATGGGAGGTTTTGACTTTTCTTGTTGCCTCTTCTCTTGCTTAATTCGGGACAATTCCCGCACAGACATCAAGCCGCTGGCAGAAGCAGTCTCACGAGCACCTTCTTTGTTGCGAAAACTGCCTTTATCGGCTGCAGCAGTCGTCCCGATAGCGCCAGCCACACCAGCAACTCTAGCAGTATCACCATTTTCAAAAGTCCTACCAAAGCTACCAGTCGAAAGCTCAGATTCAGACGAATCATCATCTTTGCTCACAAACTCAACCGCACCCTCACCCTCACCCTCACATTCTCTGCTCCAAGACCAATTGTTCAGCCCTTCGGCAACTTCGCTAGCGCGGGACGGCATCTGAGTTTGACCAGAATCTTGACCAGAATCTTGACTAGAATCTTGACTAGAATCTTGTCTAGAAGCTTGACCAGAATCCTGACTGGAAACTTGACCCGAGACCTTTTCAGAGACCTTTTCCAAGCCAGCTCCCGGAGCCGAAACTGCAGCCTGTCCCGCCGCAAGAACCTGCAAGGTTGGCGCATCGCCGCCATGCATGCTGTGCTTGCTGTAGCCGCCGGAAGATTCCGGGCTCGCTTCCTTGGCGGAAGGCGATTCTGAGTTGTTATTTTCGTCTGATTCGGCGTTCATACTTGGCAAGAGGTAAAAATGAGAAGCCTGCTAGGAATTCGCAAAGAAGAAACTTTTCCAAAGAAAGATAAAGCAAAGCTGTATGGCAAAAGCGTCAGTTTCCATGGTCAATATAATGAACTTTAGGTCTAATTACCAGACTATTTGGAGGCACAGATGTCCCTGAGGTCAATAAAGTCCCTGAAGTCAATAAAATCCCTGAAGTCGATAAAGTCCCGGAGGTCCCTACAGGGAAAACTTGAAGCGTCGTCTTTGACAATCGGATTGGCGCTGGGCTTAGTCTTTGGAGGGAGCGTCACCGGTGCCTACTTGGTAGGAAAGAACTCGCAGGTGGGGGCTCCGGCAGGGGCGTCGGCGGGCGACTCTAGCGCAGCCGCTCTCTCGACCGGCGGTAGTGCCGCTCTTTCGGCGGCAAGCGTCGGCGCCCTCGGCGTCGAAACCATAGCCAATATTGCCGACAGCGCCGGTAAAGCTGTGGTTAATATCGACACTATGACAGTGGTGCAGTTGCCATACTTTGCCGAGACTTTCTCGCCCTTAGACTTTTTTGGCTTCGGGGGCGGTGAAATGGTCCCCCAGCCCATATTGCAGAAGCGGCGCGGGGTTGGCTCGGGGCTTATCATCAGAGAAGACGGCTATATCTTGACCAACAACCATGTGGTCGGTAATGCCCAGCAAATCAAGGTTTCGCTGCAAGACAAGCGCACTTTCGACGGCAAAGTTATAGGCAGAGATCCCTTTACCGACCTGGCCGTGGTCAAAATAGATGCCAAAGGTCTGCCTGTCTCAAAAATAGGTGAAAGCAAGTCACTTAGACCGGGAGACTTTGCCATCGCTATCGGCAGCCCCCTAGGCTTTGACCACACGGTCACCCTGGGCATTATCTCGGCTCTTGGTCGGTCAATCGATGCCGAGAACAAACCAATTTCCAATCTTATTCAGACCGATGCCGCCATTAATCCAGGAAATTCAGGTGGTCCACTGCTCAACATCAAGGGCGAAGTGGTGGGGGTCAACGTCGCTATCAGAGGCGACGGGCAGAACATAGGCTTCGCCATACCGTCTGAAGTATTCTCGGAAGTCTCTAAACAGCTGATAGAGCAAGGACATGTCTCGCGCCCTTATCTCGGCATAAAGATGCAAATCATGGACGAAGCAATGGCTCAGGCTCTGGGACTGCCGCCCAACACCAAAGGCGCCCTAGTTGCTCAGGTCGGGCAGGGCAGCCCAGCCGAAGAAGGCGGACTGCAAATTCAGGATGTGATTACTTCTATAGACGGTCAGCCGGTGAAAGATCCGGAAGATGTAAGAGCCTTTGTTAAGAGCAAGAAAACGGGCGATATCGTCCGCATAGCCGTGCTCAGACAGGGTTCGCTTACATCAATCAAAGTCAAACTAGGCGAATTCAAAGCCCAATAGCCAATTGCGAACATTGCTCATCGATTTCTGGGTATAGAAGACCAGGAGTTTTCGATGGCAAAGAAAAAGCAGCTCAAGTTTCCGATTGCTTCTCCCATGGCAAATATGAGTTTGTCCTGGCGGTCGGTATTTCTTTTGCCGATTTATGCCCAGGTCTCATTACTTGTGCTGGGCGCCTTTTCTTACAATCAGCCGCTCAGTACAAGACTAAGTCTATTTATCACCTATCTTGCCTTTTTCTTTTACCGATTCTTAGCCAACCTGGCTTCCAGGCATCTAGTAATCGATGATGGCATGATCAAAGTCGGTTATAAAAGCTATGAAATAGCAGATCTGCAAAAAATCAGCGTGCCCATCAACAAATATGACTACACAGACGGCACTATCATTCTGCACTTTGGACCAGGCAACAAAAACAATCTCAAACTAGAACTTGCCAATCTCGGCGCCGAGAACTCTGAGAAGCTAATTGAAATTCTCTCTCGGAGGGTCTCGGGTCTACCCATCGAGCCGCGCATCGAAGAAGCCTTGCAAAACCTTAGACCCCTGAAGCAAGATAAGCTCACTAATCCAAACGAATTGGTCCTGCCCTATAAACTGCATGGCTTCATCCGCGACTTTCCAGCCCAGCTCAAAAGTGCCGCCAATTTCTGGCTGCAATCTCTAGGTCCGCTCGGCACCTTGGTTATAGCAACACCAATCTGGCTGACCTCGGCTTTAGCTTTGTTCAATGCCCTGCGCAATTGGAGCGATGTGCAAGGCAACAGACTTTTCTATGAATTGCTCTCGTCCTTTCTCTTCTGTCTGCAATCTTATAGTTTCACATTTCAGACCATCTGTGACAATTCAGGAATTGGGCGCCTTTTTGCCTATATGATTTGGGCGGGGCTGGCTCTTTTGATCTATTACCTATTCAAGGTCATCTACAGCACTAATACAATTACGGTCAATCGCCAGGGAGTGGAAGCAGACTTCATGGCAGAACTGTGGTCTGAGGAAAGAGGCAGAGTCAACTTCGACTATCTAAAAAAAGTAGAACTGGTGGGAGGCACTAGATCGGCCAGCCCGGACAAATGGAAGATCAAGCTCACTTCGCGCATTTCAACATTTTTTGGCGAAAGGAAGAAAGAAGAAGTTATAGAACTAGGGGCGGTGGCACCTAGCGATCGAGATAAATTATTGAAAGCCTTTCAAGAATTTGCCCCGCCAAGCACACTCTCTCTTGAAGTGACTGAAACACTAAAGAGTGGCGCGGAGAAATCTTATACAGATCTTTGGCTGCAAAGTCTTTCGGACGGCAATATCAGAAAAAATATCGAGCCACTTCGCGAGGGTGCCCTCTTGCAAGAAGGTCGCTATCAGATAATCGACAAAATCGGTATAGGCGGCGAAGGAACAGCCTATCAAGCCCTCGACCGCGAAGAGCTGGCGAGCGGCAAAGTCAAAAAGGTGGTCCTCAAAGAAACAATTATTCCGCCCTATCTAGACCGCCCCGCCGAATACGAGACCCTCGAAAAAATCAAGAAAGAAACTGAGATTTTGGCGTCAATCAAGAGCGATCTAGTGGTGCAATGTCATGGTTTTTTTCTAGAAGATAGAAGAACCTATATCGTTCTTGAATATATCGAAGGAAAAAATCTCAGGCAGTATGTGAAAGAACGAGGTCCGCTGCCCCAAGCCGAGGTAGTACGACTGGCTCTAATTATGTGCGACATACTCGAGGCTTTGCATAGCAGGCAAGTGATACACCGAGATTTCACACCCGACAATATAATCATCGCGCCCGATGGTTCGCTCAAACTAATCGATTTTGCCGTAGCCACAGAAAATCGAGAAGGCGTGACAGGCACCATAGTAGGCAAACATTCTTATGTGCCGGCCGAGCAGTTCAGAGGTTATGCCGAGAATCGCAGCGATATCTACGCCATGGCTTCTACTCTCTTTTTTCTGCTTACCGGCATCGACCCCGAGCCTATAACGCAATCAAACCCAAGCGAAAAAGGAATTGCAATCAATCAAAGTCTCAATCAGCTAATTGAAGAGTGCACTAGCCAAATTCCTTCCGAAAGACCGGCCAGTGCAGCACAGATAAGAGAGCGTCTCAGCGAGATAGAGCTGGACATGGAAGAGTCATTTGTAATAAATATCGCCGGCGATCTGAAGAAGCAGGTGTTTAGTGGCTGAACTCTGCATCAAACTAGATTATCAAGATCCAGTGAAAGAGGGTGCTGCCACCCTCATCAAATCTAACTTCCCACTCTGGTCGATATTGCCGATTCTAGGGGCGATTTTCTGCGCCGGCATTTCAATTTTGATGACTGTTCTCTTCGCCCTTGTTCCCTTAGTCTTCTTGACTCTATTGAAAACACTTTCGACCAGGCAAATACTCATGGACAAACGCGGCATAGAAATGCCGTCAGATCTATCCCGCGGTCGTCTGAAAGGCAGTTATCTCGGTTGGGATCAAATTGCCCGAGCCTTTGTATCTGGCGAAGGAACGGCCAAAGAAGTTGTGTTTTTGCCTTTGACCAAAGATCTACCGACGATAAAGGTGCCTCTAGATCGCCTTGATGGCAACCAGACTGAAAAGCTGCTTGTCACTATTCAGCTCTTTATGCCCGGGGAGAAAGATGCCAGTTTAGAAGAGCTAAGCCAGACTCTCAAGCGCTTGAACGCCGGATTGAGCAGCGAGAGCGAATTTTCCTATACCGATATCTGGGAAGATGAATTGAAGCGCCGATTTCGGCCGGCGGCATTTATGCCCCTAGAAGCCGGCGTGAGCGTGCGCGAAGGCTCAATTAGAATTGAAAGAGCCCTTGCCTCAGGCGGACTTTCGGCAGTCTATCTAGCCAGTACCAAGCAGGGCAAACTGGTGGTTCTCAAAGAATCAGTCATACCTGAGTCTTACGAAAGCGAACTGAAAGAAAAAGCGAAAGAGATGTTCGCCCGCGAAGCGCGACTGCTCATGAAGCTTGATTTTGACAAGATAGTGAAAGTGCTGGATTTTTTCAGTGAGGGCGGCCGCTCTTATCTGCTATTGGAAAGCGTCACCGGACCAGATCTCAGACAATACGTCAAACAACACGGCAAGTTGCGCGAGTCTTTGGTGCTTGATTTGGCTTTGCAGATGGCTGATATTTTGGTTTACCTGCATAGCCAAGAGCCGCCGGTGATTCATCGCGATTTCACACCTGACAATCTGGTCTTACAAAACGACGGCAAACTAGTGGCTATTGATTTTGGCGCCGCCAATGAATTCATCGGCAATGCCACCGGCACCTTTGTCGGCAAACATGCCTATATCGCCCCCGAACAGTTCAGAGGCAAAGCTTCGCCACAGAGCGATCTTTATGCCATGGGAGGCACGCTCTATTATCTTTTGACCGGCGAAGATCCGCTTGCACTAAGCGTATCCGATCCGGCCGAGAAAGTAGCAGTTTCGCCGGCTCTGGCCAAACTGGTATATGACCTCACCTTGCCCGAAGGACGTATAGCCAGTGCCGCCGTAGCCAGAGCCAGACTAGAGATTATCAAGACAACCTCTTGATTTAGATTTTCAGTCATTTCAGATATACTATTGACCAGATTTTAAGCGCCACCTAGCAATGTGAGGCAAGCAATTGTCCGGTCAAGAAAAGAAATTCGATGAAGAACATTGGCGCCAGGTCTTAAGCGCCGAAGAATATCATGTGGCTAGAGAGAAAGGCACCGAGCGAGCCTTCACCGGCAGATATTGGAATAATCATGAGCCTGGGCTTTACAACTGTGTTTGTTGCGGCGCCCCCCTCTTTGATTCCAGCTGTAAGTATGACTCAGGCAGCGGCTGGCCCAGTTTTTATAAACCAGCGCAAGGTGCGTTGATAGACGAACACGAAGACCTAAGTTATGGCATGCGCCGAGTAGAGGTCACCTGTACCCAATGCGGCGCCCATCTTGGTCATCTCTTTCCCGATGGACCAAGACCCACTGGTCTGCGGTATTGCATCAATTCACTCTCACTCAAATTTGAAAAAAATCCAGAATAGAAAAAAGCAAAGCAAAAAACTAAAAATAGAAGAAAGTCAGAATAGAAGAAACTCAAAATAGAAAAAACTCAAAATAGAAAAACAGAATAAATTCAAATCTAAAACATAAGAACTGCCCCAATAAATGTCGCGAACCATCCTGCACTTAGAAATCGAAGACTCGGTAAAAGAGCTTCTCAATGCCTTGCTCAGTGCCCGCGGACATAAAGTAGAAAGTCTGGCTTCCGGCAAAGCCGGGCTGGCAAAAATCGCCCAAGAAAATATAGATCTTGTTGTAGTCGGCGCCGAATTAGAAGACATCGACGGCATTTCTTTTATTTCAAAACTGCGAGCAAGCAACCGCAATATCAGCATCATCTATGTTTCTAAAGTTTGGCATGATGCAGCTATATACAAACAGCTGCGCAGCGACCTGAAAGTGGACATGGTGGTGCACCGACCCCTCAAGGCTTCACTCTTAGGAGCCCAAATCGAAAGTATCTTCCAAGAAGAAAAGAAGATTACCTCTCATATCGAGCAAGAAGAAACTATATTCAAAACTCTGCAAGCCAATTATCTCAAGGTCTTGCCCGAGCGCGTCAAAAAATTGAATACCGCCATACAAACAGCCAAAACCAATCCGGAAGATCAATATTCGCTCTTGGAAGCAATTAGATTGGCTCATAATCTAAAGGGCACCGCCTCTAGTTGCGGCTTTGGCGTGCTCGGTGAATCGGCAGGCTCGCTTGAGAAAGCTCTGGCCAGCATCAAAGACAATCGCCTGGAAAAGAACGAAGCGGCCTGGGAAGAAATTGATTTGATGGTGGATCTGGTGCGCAGCAATGCCACCGTTCTCGGTGGCACGCCTTCGGCCCAAGTAGACAAACGAGCTTTCTCGACCCTAGAGATAGATCCTGAAACCGACATGAGCCTGCCGCCGGTAAGTGGACCGCCCATACCGCAAGACAATTTTGATGTTTTCGATGATTCGGCCTCGGCGAGGGTCTTGGTGGTCAGCAAGGCAGAGCTTGCCGGTGGTGGCGTACTGAGCACCAGAGCCGGTATGAAAGTGCATGTGCTAAAGGTCTCTGACCGCGAAGAGGCCCTGGAGCGGGCAGCAAGACTGACACTTGATGCGGTGCTAATAGACATCGATATCAAATTACCCGGTCCCTCCCTCAATTTAGCGCGCGAACTGCGCTCGCTTGCCCAGTATGAAAGCCTGCCTGTGGCCTTTTTAGCCGGGGAAAGAAAAGAGAAAGACTTAGAAGACAGCACCCATGCCGGTGCCGCCCTTATGCTCTCAGACGGACAAGAAGGTCATTTGAGCGGTGGCGACCTCAGTCAGGCTATCGACTATTTGCTCAGCGCCCGCAGCGGCGGACGTCCGCGCATTTTGTTGGTCGACGACGATCAAGATTTCGTGCATGTGGTGGCTTCGGTACTGGGTCAAGAAGGCATGTTGGTGAAAGTGGTGGAAAGCGGTGCCCGCATTCTTGCCGAGATGAACGACTTTCATCCTGACTTACTTTTGCTCGACGTGAATATGCCGGGGCTATCGGGCTATGATGTTTGTCGGCTGGTTCGCGGCGAAAGTCGCTATCACGATCTGCCGGTGATTGTCTTAACCGCCGCCACCGGCTTAGAAAACAGACTGGCTGCCTTTGAATCTGGTGCCGACGATTACTTGCCCAAGCCTATCGCCAAAGTAGAACTTTTGACCAGGGTAAAAGTTAGACTGGAAAGATCGCGTCTTTTAAGAGAGAGAGCCAACCTCGATGTTTTGACCGGGCTGCCCATTAGACGAGCCTTTATGGAAGAGCTGGATAAGATGGTGCAGGAAAGCGAAAGAAACGGACTAATCTTTAGCTTGGCTTTGATCGACGTCGACCATTTCAAGCAAATAAACGACAGCCATGGGCATTTGGCTGGCGACCGAGTATTAGCGGCCCTAGGTCAGCTGCTCAAGAAAAGATTCAGAGTGGAAGATATAAGAGGCCGCTGGGGCGGGGAAGAATTTATTGTCGCCTTCCGCCATATTCCTAGAAATACAGCCCGTGGCGCCCTGCAGAGAGCCCTAGAAGAATTGAGCAAGCTAGAGTTTAAGGGGGACCGCGATGAAAGCTTTTCAATTTCATTCTCATCGGGCATAGTGGAATATCCGGCTGAGAGCAAAGACTTGTCTGACCTGCTCAGACGCTCGGATGAAAAGCTCTATCGGGCAAAGGAAGCCGGACGCAATTGCATTATCGCCTAGGCAAAATCTCAGACTAAAGAGACCAAACTAAAGAGCATGAAAAAAATTCTTGTGGTTGAAGACGATGAAAGTTTGCGCGAAACAGTGCAAGACTGGCTGGGCTTTGAAAAATTTATGGTGGAGACAGCCGCCGACGGGCAGGAAGCGGTGGAGCAACTGCAAGTCAATGATTTTGATTTGATAGTTTTAGATTGGCAATTACCCCATCTAAACGGCATAGAAGTCTTGCGCCGATACCGAGGCGCCGGCGGTACCACCCCGGTATTGTTTCTCTCAGGCATGTCCAGCGCCCAAGAAAGACAAGCCTGTTTAGAAGCCGGTGCCACAGAGTTTTTGCCTAAACCGTTTCAATTGCAAGATCTGTCTAAAGCAATAAAGAAAATAATTGGGTGAAACAACTGCTAAATAGGAAGGAGACTCTTTGTAAATGAGTTCATTTATTCATCTAGTCTGTGACTACGCCCAGGGTGACCTGGCTTGGGCAGAGGTTGTGGCGGCACTGTCTTGTAAGTTGCATGACGACACCCGCATTCATACCACTTCGGTGCATCCTTTCGATACTGTCTCGACTGGCTTTGTCGTCGCCCAACTAGCCCTTGCCGATCGCGAATTGCGTCCTAAAAATATGCTTGTCTTTGCCAACTGTGCCCCGCGCAAAGACAAGAAAGATGCCCGGCCGGGCAACGAAGGCGAAGGTCTCTTGTTTGCCAAGCTAAAAAATGGCGTGCAAGTACTAGCAGTCAATTCGGGCTATTCGCTCTCTTTTGTGCGCGACCAAATTACCGAAATCTGGAGCACAAACGTGGAGGAGGCCGGCAGTCAATTCAGGTCTCGCGATTTCTTCCCTCTTGCTGTTTCAAAAGCCTCTAGAGGCGATTTTTCTTTCATCAAGGCCAAGATGCATGCCACTGAAATCGTGCCGCAAGAGCCCGCCGAAGTGGTTGGTTATATAGACTCTTTCGGCAATATCAAGACCACCTTGCGCGCCGGCGATGCCAAACTAGAAAGTTTGACGCCCGGCACCCGGTTAAAAGTAACAGTCGGCACCCATACTTCCACGGCCACAGTGGCGACGGGAAGTTTCAATATTATGGAAGGCGATCTTGCTTTTGCCCCAGGCTCTTCCGGTCACGAAAGACGCTACTGGGAACTCTTCAAAAGAGGGGGCAGCGCCAGCGACGAATTTGGACATCCACTGGCCGGTACACCAATAAAAGTTCAAACAGCGTAATTAAGGGGTAATATGCGTTACTTAACCGCTACAAATTGGTACAGTAGAATTACCCAATAAATTCAGGGCACCTAGTATTAGATGCTCAGAGACGATCAACTACACCGGCAACTCTGAAAGAACCCATGCTCGAAAAACAGGCAACGGCGGACGCGCTCCCCACTCTACTAATAGGGGCGAGCATCATCTCACAGCAAAAGCTGGAAGAGGCGATGAATACGGCTAAAAGTCTGAACGTGCCATTGGCACGGGCTCTCACCATGCTCAATATGGTGGGTGAGTCTACCTTGAAACTGGTGCAAGATGCCGAGCAATTGGTAGTTAGTAAAGAAGCCACAGTAGACTTGGCTCTCAAGGCTCTCAGACTGGCGCGCCAGAATAATATGAACATGGAAGACGCCATAGGCGTCATCACCTCGGTTCATAAAAAGACCCAGACAGTTCAGTCTATTACCAATCCACTCACCGAGTTATTGCTCAAAGCCGAACTTATCACTAATGAGCAGCTTGGTCGTTCCATTATTCAAGCCAAAGATACAGGCATGCAGATGGGACGCATTATGGTTCTCAACCGCGATCTCTCCGGCTGGATGATGAACGCCGCCCTAACTGCTCAGCTTTTGGTCAGAGACGGCAAGGTTACTAAAGACCAGGCTGTTCAGGCTCTTTTGATTGTGGCACGGCGCAGGGTCAGTATCGAACAGGCTCTTTTTGAGCTGGGATTATTCTCTGAGAAATCTGGACAGACAGTTAGAATTGGCGAACTGGTGCTCATGGCTGGTTTCCTCTCAGAAGGAGACATGCTCGAATGTCTAGAAATTGAGCTAATTAAGGAAAAGCAGTTCGGCCAAATTTTGCTCGAACAAGGTCTGGTCACCCACGACCTCTTAGAAGCCGCAATTGTTTTACAAGATATGGTTTCAAACGGCACTCTCAAGGCTTTTCAAGCTGCCGACGCCCTCAAACAAGTGAAGGCGCGCTCGATTTCGGTCTATCAGGCGGTGGCCGAACTTTATCCAGCCACCCAGGCCGAACCCAAAGAATTTTTGCCGGCAAAACTGCTAACCGACGCCGGTCTTATCTCGGCGCCAGATCTAGAGAAAGTGATTGATCCTACCGAGAAGAGTTCTATCAAGGTCGGCAAGAAAGTGCTCTCCACCGGCGCCATCTCTGAAGCCGTGCTCTACACGGCCCTTAGAACCTATTCTCTATACAAGCAAGGTTTCCTATCGGCTGAACAATCGGTCAATGCCCTCAAGAAAAGCCGCAACGAGAACCTTACTCTCGATGAAGCACTCTCTAAGCTAGGCTGGATTGTACCGGCGAGAATGCAGTGGATCTGGTCGTAAAACTGCCTTGGCGCAGCCTATTTCTGCTTTCAGCAGCCTCTTTTTTATTTGCTTGCTTTTCTCTCGGCTTTTGCAGCGGCGCCTGTCATGCCGATGAAATCCATCGACCCAAGGTAGCAGTGGTCCTCAGCGGAGGCGGTATGAAAGCTGCTGCCGCCATAGGTGTTCTCAAAGCCCTGGAAGAAGAAGAGATTCCGGTGGATATGATTCTAGGCTCTAGTATGGGAGCGGTTGTCGGTGGGCTTTATGCCGCAGGCATGACCCCTGAACATATTCAAGAGCAGTTCGAAAAAAAGAAGCTCATGCACGCCTATCTTACTATTCCACTAAGCCTGCGCATTCTAGTCATTCCCCTCTTTTATACACCGCGCCTGGTGGGCATAGAGCCTTACGACGGGCTTTATCGAGGCAAACGTTTCGCCGACTATTTGAACAAACAAATTCCTGAAACACAAAGATCTATAGAAGACCTAAAAGTGCCTTTTGGAGCCGTTGCCGTCAATCTTTTGGACGGTAAGGTGAAAGTCTTCACCTCGGGCAATTTGAGCACTGCTCTGCAAGCCAGCTGTGCCATACCAGCCCTGCGCAAACCGGTGAAGATCAAAGGTGATGATGGTCTTTATGTGGACGGCAGTGTGCTCAATAATTTGCCGGTCAAAGAAGCGCGAAAAATGGGCGCCGACATAGTCATTGCTGTCGACACCACCGACCGCAGCGAGACCAAAGACTCCGACTATCACAAAGTAGGCAGTGTCACCGCCCGCGTCATCAATCTGCATATGGCGCAAGTGGACCGCGAATCACGCAATTCAGCCGACTTCGTCATAGATCCGGCGGTGCAGTCGGTGCCGGCTGTGTCAACAAGCCCAGCCCAAGCAAGAAAGCTGATTGAAGCCGGCGCTAAAGCCGCCCATCAAATAGCTCCGGCAATCAAAGACTGCCTCGAGAAGCATACTGTCAAATAGGGCTTTAAGTGCCTAGGAGTTTTAGGGTCCTGAATCCTAAAGTCCTAAAAGTCTAGAGGTCCAGTGGTCTAGAGTCCTAGAGTCCTAAAGCTCTAAAGTCCTAAATTTAAGAAAAAGACGGGGCTTTCTCCATAGGTGTTTCTTCACCATAGGCAGCCATGTGGACATAATTCTCCAGACCGCCTTCCAAGAGCTTCTTGACGTCGTTCATAAAACGGGCAGCCGGAGCGCCGTCAATGATGCGATGGTCGAAGTTGAGAATAATGGTGAGCATCGGTCTAACTTCGATGCGTCCTTCTCTGACCACGGCTCTCTCTTCTACTTCGCCCACCCCAAAGGTTGATGTCGAAACACAAGGCGGAATCAGGGCTTTCATGCCCCATTTGCCGATGGATGAAAGACCAAAAGTAGCACCCAAGAACATCAGTCTTACTTTGGGGAAACGCAGTCCGGCCCAAAGAATAAAGCGACGGAACCACCATGGTGTACCATTGAATCTATTTTGCAAGTTGAGATGATGCACGGTTTCCATATCAGACTCGGCATATTGCCTTAGTTCACCGGCGATTTCTTCAACCGACTTGGTATCAGGATTTTCGATGGCACCAAAGAATACTGCCGGTTGTTGACCGATGACTCGCTCGACTGTGAAACCGGCGACTATGTCGTTGAAAGTGACTGTTTTGCCAAAAGGCAAAACCGCCGTGCGACTCTCAGGATGGGCTCTTTGGGCGATGCCTATAGCTTTGAGCAAGATTGCTGTGACAGTCACTTTCTGACCGTAAGACTTGAGTTTTTTGCGCAGTTCTTCAGCCCAAGTCATGTCTATATCGCAAAACAGATAGGTGGGAACAGAATCTCTACCGATGATTTGGATCAAATCTAGAACGTTCCAACGGGGACGAGGAAGGTCTCCCAAGGTAAAGTTGAAAGCTTTCTTCTGATTATCCATAAAAACCGACTGACCTCAAAAACGAATATACAACCCGTAAACCTATTATATGTTACCTCTTGGCTTTCCAGAAGGGCACCGGATAACTTTGCTTACGACAAAACAAAAAGCCATTTTGCTTTGTCTTGTGGCGATTGCACAACCTCAGCATGCCCTAAATTAGGGCGGCAATAGGCAAATTTCTTTTAATATTGACGGTTAGACCACAAGACTAACGAGCTAACAGACCAAAAGAACTGACAAACCAACTAATTTACTAGCGCTGTATATCCTGCTCAAGAGGCGAGAGAGCGTCTTGGTCGGTCATCTGTCCTTCTTCACGGTCGATTTGGGCTTCACCAGATATTTGAGCGCGGCCCGCAGGCTGTATGGGCGACTGGCCGGAATTGACCGCATAAGATGGGTAGTTCAAAGCGCTGGGTGCGCTATTGCCGGAGTTTTGTTCGGCGCTTTGCATCTGCTGGGTGCCACCACCGGCGCCACCTTGAACTCTGCGCCCTTTGCTTTTGTTGGCGTTCAGTTCTTTGAAAAGCCCCGATATAGACATGTCTCCGCCGCCGCTGCCGCCGCCGATATTACTTCCTGCCGCCGGCTGATTATTGCGCGCGGAGGGAAAGCCAAAAGAAGGGAAGCCGGATGGGGTGCCTGTATTAGTGCCTGAATTGGTGCCGAATAAGTTATTTGCATTAGGGTTTTGAGGCATCTGTGAGAAGAGAGAAGCAGGCGCTTGCCCTTGATTCAAATTATCTTCTTGACGCTCGCGCATTAGTTTCTCCATTTTGGCCACTGTTTCTTTCTTAAGACTGGCTTCTCTGGCTTTTACTTCGGCTATGTTTTTTTCGTATTTACTAATCTCACTTTGCTTCTTGTCCACTTCGCCCTTGAGTTCGACAAACTTGCTATAGGCAAACCAGGCACCCACCGAAAGGAAGGTAATGAGCACCCCAACGGTCAATTCCACCCAGCGAAAACCGGATTTTACTTCTTCTTCGCCTTGCAGAACAAACTCGAGCTCTTCTTTCATGTCTTGCGCCGACTGATAGCGCAAATAAACATCTTGCTGGGTGGCCCGCTGCACAATCAAGTCGGTGGCTTCTGAAATTTCTTCATCAATCTCAGCCGGTTTGCATATGGTCAAGGCGAGGGGCTCGGCACCGGTAAGCAAGAAGTGCATGGTGGCGCCAAGGGCATAGATATCTGAGCGCGGGTCGGCGCCGCCCCAGTACTGTTCGGGGGGCGAATACCCTTGAGAAACCACATGGGTATTGTCGCCTTCGTCTTGATAGAGCCGGGCAATACCAAAGTCGACCAGCTTAACCCGGTCTTTGGTATCAATCATGATATTGGAAGGCTTCAAGTCACGATAAATAACCGGCGGGTCATTTGAATGCAAATAACTCAGCACATCGCAAATCTGGCGCGCCCAAACCAAGACCTGCTCTTCTGAGAAGGGCTCTTCTCTTTCTTTGAGCATGTCGTGCAAGTTATGCCCCTCGACATATTCCATGACCAGATAGTAGTCGTCTTGATCTTGGAAGCTGTCGAGCACCAGTACGATATTTGGATGCTGCAATTTAGCCAGCACATTGGCCTCGCGCAGAAAGAACTGCTGAGCCTTGGCTTTGTCTTCTTCTCTAAAGAAATCGTCGCGCAGCTTTTTGACCACGCACTTGCGCTTGTCTAAGTTGAGGTCGTAAGCCAGATAAACGGTACCCATACCGCCCTGACCCAGATAGTCGACCACCTGCCAACGGCCACGCAGAACGAAGGGACCGTCCCGTCTGGGGTCCCGCTCATTCATGCCAATCTCGTTGCCGAAGCCGCCTACCATAGCTTCTCCCCTATCAGATACTTCAGTATAACAACGTTTAATCTAGACAGGAAGCTTTATTTAAGGTTAGACGACAAGTAGCTTATGTTTCTCGGCTAATTGCTCGAAAAGCGCCAGGGACTTGATATGTTGCTCTTCAAAGTCATATTCGAGCTGGTCTCTGAAATACTCTTGCAAAAGAGAGCGATCCAAGCCGGTACGGCGCACCGCTTCATCCAGCACCTGATTGAACTTTTCGCCCAGCCCCCGACGCCAGCAGTCGCCCAAAAGCTCGGCAATTGTCTGAAAGTCATCAAAAGAAGCCTGATAGTAAGACCGCCTGGCCCCCCAAAGACCAAAGACCATGGGCAGTCCATAATGGCGCCGCCACCAACTGCCCATATCAAAGCGGTGCAGCTGACCTAGCGCCTCGGCACTTCTTTTTTTGAGCGCCTCATCGAAATCAAGAGCAGCGTCCCCAATCATAAGCACGGCATCAAAGCGGCTGTCATCGAGACTGGGGTCTTTGCCATAAACAAACTGCGGGCAAAAACCCAGTTCTTCGGTGAGCAAAATCTTGAGAAGACAAATAGAAGTTGCCGAAGAGACCGGCACCCCGATAACGGAATCTTGCATGCTGAGACGATTGAGGGGCAGCTTGCTATAGAAAAAAACACTGCCTACTTCGTTTTGACTGGAAATAGAAAGAGTGGGAATCACTTCAAAGTCGCCACTGGCAAGCAAAAAATGGGCGCTCATCGCCCCTATATCGAGTTTGCCCTCGCTATAGAGCTGATTTAGCTGGCCGGGTGTGCCCATGGTCAAGCTCATGCCTTCGGGCAAAGATTCGAGCAGAGGCAAAGTGATGGGCAGACAATTGACGAAGTCAATCTGACCGAACTGTACTGGGCGAATAAGGCTATAGCTCTTTGGAATAACCGACTCCTGCTCAAGACAAACTAGATCATGACAGAGCTTTGACCAAGTTGGAAAAATTTGCAGTTTTCGGTAACAAAAAGCGCCGCCTTGACAGGGCAGCGCTTGCTATAAAAGTGGGAGCGGACCAGTTAAATTTAGTATATTCTTGGGTCCGGCTCCCTACTTCCATTATGCAGGTAAGGCGGCAGTCGTCAAGTAGTTCTTTGAATAAAATTTCGCCATCACCTCAAGAGGTACCCTGGACAGATGAAAATGATCGACCTGATACTGGCTAAGCGAAGCGGCGGCTCCCATAGTCGAGAACAAATCCAGTTTCTGGTGGACGGTATCATGGACGGTTCCATCCCCGACTATCAGCTTTCGGCCTGGCTTATGGCTGTTTGCTGGCAGGGCATGAATATGGAAGAAACTGCCTTTCTCACCGACGCCATGTGTCATTCGGGGCAAGTATTAGATTTGAGCGAACTGGGCTCGGTGGTGGGCGATAAGCACAGCACAGGCGGCGTGGGCGACAAAACCACCTTGGTTTTTGTACCGCTCTTGGCGGCGGCGGGCATACCTATGGCTAAATTATCAGGACGGGGTCTCGGTCATACCGGCGGCACCATAGATAAGCTGGAAGCTATTCCGGGCTTTAAGGTCGACCTGAGCACAGCCGACTTTATCAAACAAGTAAAGGGTATCGGCATGGCCATTGGCGGTCAGACAGCCGAACTGGCACCTGCCGACGGCAAAATCTACGCACTCAGAGACGTCACCGGCACTGTCGAATCGATTCCTTTGATTTCGGCTTCGGTCATGTCTAAGAAACTAGCGGCTGGAGCCAATCTAATTATCTTGGACGTGAAGTGCGGCAAAGGCGCTTTCATGGAAACAGAAGAAAAAGCCAAAGAACTGGCCGCCACCATGGCTAGTGTTGGTCGTATTCTCAAACGCCCTGTGCTTGCCGTGGTCACCGATATGGAGCAGCCTCTAGGTTATGCAGTCGGTCATACTGTAGAAGTAATCGAAGCAATCGAAACACTGAAGGGCCGCGGACCGGACGACCTGCACGAACTTTGCATGGAACTGGGCGGACTGGCTCTTATAGAAGCCGGCAAGGCCAAGAGCAAAGAAGAAGCTGAAGCTAAATTGAAAGAACTGATAAGCTCGGGCAAAGCCCTGCAAACTTTCGCCAAGCTAATTGAAGCCCAGGGCGGCGACAGCAAAGTGCTGGAAGACTATAGCCTGATGCCCACAGCCAAACTAAAGAAAGAATTTTTGGTGCCGGGACAAGCCGCAGAAAATAAATGGATAGCCCATATCGACGGCAGAAAAATTGCCGAAGCAGCAAAAGTAATGGGTGCCGGTCGCACCAAGAAAGGCGACCCCATAGATCTCAGTGTCGGTCTGGTTTTGAAGGGTAAATGCGGCGACAAACTAAAGGGCGGAGAGGCGGCAGCCATCGTCTATTGCAACGACGAAAAACAGTTTGAAGCAGCCTGCGCCAAACTGACCGAAGCCTTTACTTTCTCGAACAAAGAGATAGCCAAACCGAGCTTGATCAAAGCGACAGTCAAGTAAGAGCTAGGCAAGCAGCATATGCAAACTGAATTTCCCAAAGGTCTAAGGACATTTCGCCTGATACCGTATGAGGTGCAAGATCCGGTCACCAATATGGCTATAGACGAAGCCTTGCTGGAACTGCACATTAGAGGAAAATGCCCGCCCACACTGCGTTTTTATGGCTGGGAGCCTGCGGCAGTGAGCTTTGGCTATAGTCAAAAGGTAAGCGAAAGGGTAAGCGATCGCCTGAAAGAATTGGGCTTAGGCATGGTGCGTCGCCCAACAGGCGGACGGGCCGTACTGCATCAGGGCGAATTGACCTATAGCTATGTCGGCCCTGTAGGCTCAAAGAGCGTGCAGCAAGACTACAAAGAAATCTGCCGCGCCTTTATTATCGGTCTAGAAAAACTGGGCGTAGAAGTAGAACTAGGGCGCGCCGACAGCGGTTATCGCAGCCATGAAGATTGCTTTGAAGCGACCACTCTCGCCGACTTGCATCACAATGGCTCAAAACTAGTGGGCTCAGCCCAGCTAAGGCGCAAAGACAGCCTCTTGCAACACGGTTCGGTAATTTTGGATCAAAAGCAAGACGCCATGGCTTATGCCCTTGGGCTTGGTTCGTATGCCAAGACCAAAGAAAATCAAGAACACAGTGAAAGCCAAACTGCTCTAGCCAGTAAGCGACATGCCTGCCTGAAAGACCTGGTCGAAGTCGATAGAACCAGTCTGGAAGAGGCTATCGGCTTTGGCTTCAGCAAAGTCTTCGACTGCACCTTCAGTGTCTACGATCTTACATTCGAAGAATGGCAAGTGGTCGATTCACTCAAGTCAGATCCCGAAAAATACCGGGTCTGATTTACTTAGGACCAGCGCCGGCTTTTGCCGCTACTTGCTCTTTTTGTTCCAGTTCTTTTTGTTCAAGCTCTTTCTTTTCGAGCTTTTCTTTCTTGAGGGCTTTGACAATCTTGCCAAGCTTTCTCAGCTGCGCTTTCGCCTCAAACTGCTCACTGATATCGGCATCGTGATAAGCAATCATTTTCCATTCTTTCACGACCCGGTTGAGCATGTCTTCATCGTAAGTTCCATCGGCTTTGCGCAAAAGCCCAGTCATCGAACGAGCAAGAAGCACGTGTCCAGTCGGGTCTCCGGAGTCAAGCTGCACGGCTTTGCTAAGCACGCGATAAGCATCTTTGTAGCGCCTTTCTAGCAAGAACTGTTCACCGTTGAAGCGCAGATGCGAAGCCTCAGACATGCGCCCACTGATACCGCGACCAAAAAATGCGGCATTGGGCAATTCACTGGAATAAACTTCTTGTTCTCGATCTATACTCGGCGAAATGACATCGGCTTGACTGGGCTGAGCCCAAAAAAGTACAGCAAAAATAATTGCAGCTGGCATAATTGCCGCCAAGAGACCAGGAAATAGAGCGCGAAAGCCAGTCACAGAGAGCGGATTTCTATTGGATTTAGTCATCAGCGATTATCCTCCGGCGATGTGCCTTCGCCACCACCCGTGACATCAGTTACGTTTACCGGTTGCCCTTGCAATTCGGCCACTTCGGCTTCCAGTTCTTTGATGCGTTCTTCGATTCGTTCTATCTGCTTTAGTTCTTCCAAGACTTTCTCTTGCAGAAGCTTGCCGTTTATAGACTGATTTTCAATAAATAAAGTATAGGTGCGCTGACCGACGGTCTGCAAATGCCTGGTCTTTTCGGTGTTGAGAGACATGACCGTCATCTTCAGCTTAGCGGCTTTGGCTGCCTTATTTGTCTCGCTAGCAGCCTTATTGGTCACCTCTTTCATTTTATTGAATATGTTATCGAAACCGGGACCTGGCATGTTTCACCTATCTCACTGCTTAAGCGACCCTAGAACTAAACTGTAATCGTGCCTTCTTCTAAATTAAACCTTTGATGTATCTTGCGAACCGCCTCGCGTCCAAAACGAGCCGGCATCAAGACACTCACCCTCATATCACCCGTAGCCACCATCTGCACAGGAATTTCAGCATCATTCAAAGTTTCAAAAACACCAGCCACGACCTCGGGACGACTGGTGAGGCGACGTCCGACCACGCTAACTTTAGCTGTGTCGGTCTCGATCTGCATAAGCGGATTACCAAGGGCCGATGCCAACGATTCGATAAGTTGCTGCACCCGCGCCAGAGCCGACTTTTCTACAGTAAAGACCAGTTCGGAAGCCGGTTCGTCTTCACGCTTCAAAACCATAACCATATCGGTCTGAATACCTAGCTCGGTCAATCTGGTAAAGAGCGAAGAAACCCCTTCTAAAGGTCTGGTATCACTGACGGCACTGAGCGACTTAAGCTTCAAGACTGCCGAATTCATATCAAGGGCAATACCGGCGATGGTGTACTCGGGCGAAGCCACTCTGTGGGTAATGAGAGTGCCGGGATTCTCAGGGGTGAAAGTAGACCTTACTCTTATCGGTACTTGATTATCCATGGCAAGCTCAACACTTCTAGCGTTCATCACCTGGGCTCCCGTAAAGGCTAGTTCCAACATCTCTTCATAGCTCACCGAAGGCAAGCAGCGGGCTTCCGAAATAATTCGCGGATCAGCAGTAAAAACACCTTCAACATCTGTGTAGATATCGCAGCGATCGGCTCCTATTGCCGCAGCTAGAGCCACAGCCGTGGTATCCGAACCACCACGTCCTAGGGTGGTCAATTCTTCCGACTCGGTAATGCCCTGAAAACCTGCCACTACAGCCACTTCACCACGAGAGAGCGTGGCTTCTACTTTATCTGAACGCACCTCTTGAATTCTGGCGCTTCCGTGGCGATTTTCTGTGATTATTCCGGCTTGCGCCCCAGTAAAGCTGCGGGCATTGACACCGAGACTCTGCAAAGCCATCGTGAAAAGAGCAATCGAGACCTGCTCCCCGGTGGCAAGCAACATATCCATTTCTCTTGAGGCTTGCCCGTGAGGGTCTGCCATTACTTGCTCGGCCAGATCGATAAGATGATCGGTGGTATGCCCCATGGCTGAAACCACTGTTGTAACTTCATGACCGGCAGCGGCAGCTTGCGCAGTAATCTCAGCAGCGCGCTTGATCTTTTGCACGTCGGCGACTGAAGTACCACCAAATTTTTGAACTAGACGAGTCATTCACTCTTGCCGGGCGACCGGATATAGACACCAATACTTTTGAATATACGTGGGGCTCAGCTCTGCCCGATTAAGACACGTCTTCAAATGATATCCCGGCCCTAAGACCAATTGTCAGAAGCAACGACAAAAATTCTTTAATGAATAGACCATGCCTGAGCTGACTGGACTCACTTACATATACAAAAGCAGACACAGAAGTGCTGCCAAGATATAAATACAGGGACGGGCTGTCAAGAGATTGCAGGCGATATTGCTATTTTGAAATGCAAGCGTATTGGGACTTTTTGAATTAACCGAATTCGGTTAAGACAAAAACTCAATTCAAAATTTTGAAATTTGACCAAAAGAGCTGGGTGCAAAACACCTAATGACAAGTGCCTGCCAAGAACACTCGACAACCGCTGTCACAATTTCGCATTTGCAATTTATTCCTAACCGAATTATTGGCGAAGCAAATTAATTGGTTGAACCGAAGCTTATTCCCACATGGGAATCCGCACATCCGATTTCTTGGCGAATTCAATTGCCTCATCATAGCCGGCATCAACGTGACGAATCACACCCATACCAGGATCTGTCGTAAGGACGCGACTTAGTCTATCTGCTGCTTCGTCGGTGCCATCGGCAACTATCACCTGACCCGAGTGCAAGGAATAGCCCATGCCGACGCCGCCGCCATGGTGCAACGAAACCCAGCTGGCGCCGCCCACTGCATTAATCATGGCGTTGAGGTAAACCCAATCGGCCACGGCATCAGAGCCATCTTTCATGGCCTCAGTTTCGCGATTAGGAGAAGCCACCGAACCAGAATCAAGATGGTCGCGACCGATGACGATAGGAGCCTTGACCTTGCCGGTGCGCACCATCTCGTTCATTATCAAGCCCATTTTCTTGCGGTCGCCATAGCCAAGCCAACAAATACGCGCCGGCAGCCCCTGAAACTTGACCTTTTCAGAAGCCATTTTGATCCAACGGCAAAGGTCTTCTTCATGAGCAAAATTTTCCAGAATGGCTTCGTCAATTGCTTTGATATCGGCAGGGTCGCCGGATAGAGCCGCCCATCTGAACGGGCCCTTGCCTTCGCAAAATAGAGGTCTGATATAAGCAGGCACAAAGCCGGGGAAGTTGAAGGCGTCTTTGACACCGTGATTGAAAGCCACCTGCCGAATGTTGTTGCCATAATCGAAAGTAACTACGCCGCGCTTCTGAAACTCGAGCATGGCTTCCACATGTTTGGCAATAGCCTTCTCTGAAAGTTTGAGATAAGCCTCGGGCGACTCTCTCAGATGGGCAGCATCACCAAGCTCCATGGGCTTGCCACTTTCATCGAGAGGCACATAACCGTTGAGAGGATCATGAGCCGAAGTCTGATCGGTGAGAGCATCGGGCAAGAAGCCCAGAGACAGCATGCGGGGCAAGATATCGGCGGCATTACCGTGAATGCCGATTGATACGGCTTCGCCTTTTGCTTTGGCATCAGCAGCCAATTTGAGTGCATGCTCAAGGCTGTCGGCTTTTACATCCAAATACTTGGTGTCTAGTCTTCTTTGAATTCTAGTTTCATCAACTTCAATACAAAGAGCCACGCCGCCATTCATTGTAATTGCCAGTGGTTGGGCACCACCCATGCCGCCCAGTCCGGCGGTCAGCACTATGCGTCCCTTCAGTGAGCCACCAAAGTTTTTGCGGGCTAGCGAAGCAAAGGTTTCGTATGTACCCTGCAAAATGCCCTGGGTTCCTATATATATCCAAGAACCAGCGGTCATCTGACCATACATGGCCAGACCTTTCTTATCTAATTCGCGGAAATGCTCCCAGGTTGCCCAATGACCAACCAAATTAGAATTGGCAATCAAGACTCGGGGAGCATTGGCATGGCTCTTGAATACTCCGACCGGCTTACCACTTTGGATAAGTAAGGTCTCATCTGACTCCAGCTTGGTGAGCGCCTTGACGATGGCTTTGAAGCAATCCCAGTTGCGCGCCGCCTTGCCTAGACCGCCATAGACAATAAGATCGAGAGGTCTCTCAGCTACGTCCGGGTCGAGGTTATTGAGCAGCATGCGCAGAGCTGCCTCTTGCACCCAGCCTTTGGTATGCAGTGTCGAGCCATGAGGAGCTCTCACTTCAATAGCTTCCTTACTTTCCAAAATTGTTTTAATCAAATCGGTTCCGGACATGACACTTGCTTGCCGCGACATAGAAGAAATGCCTCTTTACTGAGATAATATGTAAAAATTAGGTAGTGACGAGGATTTCCCGCGTCGCTAGAGATCATATCCCAATTTCGGGACAAAATCCCAGGAGTTATCCATGGTCAAGGAACTGACTAAGCGCGATGCATCTAGTAGCTCAAATAGCTCTAATAGCCCGAACAGCTCGAATCAGGCTGAAGAGTCGATAGCGACAGCTACAAATGCTGAGGCAACGACCAAGCCCGAAGCTAAGCCCAAGTCTGAAGCTAAGCCCAAGTCTGAAGCTAAGCCTAAAAAAGAAAGAGAGTATGAAACTCTATCGGGCATTCCGCTCAAAAGCGTTTACGGTCCTGAAGATCTAAAAGATTGGAAATATGACGAAGCCCTGGCCGACCCAGGTATCTTCCCCTACACCCGCGGCATCCACGCCGACATGTATCGGGGCAAAGTCTGGACAATGCGTCAGTTTGCCGGTTTCGGCGGTCCAGAGGAAACCAACCAGCGCTTCAAGTATCTCTTAGCCCAAGGCCAAACCGGTCTTTCCACAGCTTTCGATCTGCCCACTCTCATGGGTTATGACTCTGACCATCCCAAAGCTTGCGGCGAAGTAGGCGTTTGCGGAGTAGCCATCGACACCCTCGAAGATATGGAGATTCTCTATAAAGATCTGCCGCTCGATAAAGTGTCGACTTCGATGACCATCAATGGTCCGGCTGTGATTATCTATGCCATGTTCCTCGCTAACGCAAGAAAGCGCGGTTTCGATTGGAAGAATCTGAACGGCACCCTGCAAAACGACATATTTAAAGAGTACATTGCCCAGAAAACTTATCTGATTCCGCCGAGACCGGCTCTTAAGCTCATTCAGGACATGATGGTTTTCTGCACCAGAAATGTACCTAAGTGGAATACCATTTCGGTATCGGGCTATCACATCAGAGAAGCGGGCGCCACCGCTGTACAAGAGCTGGCCTTCACCTTGGCCGACGGATTTGCCTATGTCGATGCCGGTATCGAAGCCGGCTTGGAAGTAGACGAGTTCGTGCCCAGGCTGTCCTTCTTCTTCAATGCCCATATCGACTTCTTCGAAGAGATTGCCAAATACCGCGCCGCCCGCCGCATCTGGGCCAAGCGCATGCGCGACCACTACAAAGCCAAAGACGAGCGTTCGCTCAAACTGCGCTTCCACACCCAGACCGCCGGTTGCAGTCTCACTGCCCCGCAGCCTGAAAACAACATCATTCGTACAGCCATCGAAGCTTTAGCCGGAGTGCTGGGCGGTACACAGTCATTGCACACCAATTCGATGGACGAAGTGCTCGGTCTGCCCACCGAGAAAGCCGCCCATATCGCGCTGCGTACCCAGCAAATCATCGCCTACGAAACCGGTGTTGCCAATGTAGTCGATCCCCTGGCCGGTTCGTATTATGTCGAATGGCTGACCGACGAACTTGAGCGTGGAGCCAACGCTTACTTCAAACAGATTGAAGAAATTGGTGGTGTCATACCTGGTATCGAAAAAGGTTTCTTCATGAAAGAAATCGCCGATTCGGCTTATCGCTTCGAGCAAAAGCTGCAAAGCCAAGATCGTGTCTTTGTCGGCTTGAACGGCTTCAGAGAAGAAGCGCCCGGTTCTAAGATTGAAATCTTGAAAATCGGCAGCCAGTACGAAGAAAGGCAAAAGGCTCGCATCCAGGCTGTGAAAGAACGCCGCAATGCCGAGCAGGTGAATAACACCCTCAATGCCCTCAAAGATGCTTTACGCAAAAACGAGAATGCTTTCCCGCTTCTGCTTGAATGTGTTGAGGCATATGCCACAGTCGGTGAAATCTGCGATGCCATGCGAGAAGTACATGGCGCCTACAGAGAAACCGCTGTTCTATAAAGTGAAACAAAAGAGCCCGGTAGACCCGGGCTCTTCTCTATATTCTGGTATCAAATTGATTTTCTTATAAGTCTTCTCGTAAGTCTTCTGGTAAATATTCTCGAAAATTTTCTCGGCAGTTAACTGGATCTTTATGCGTCTGATTTTGATTTGCTTCTTGCTGTTCTCTTTCATCGCTTGCTCGCCAGGCTTTGCTGCCGATACTAAATTGCAAGAGGCAATCAAACTCTATAACAACAAACAGTTCAAAGAGTCCCTGGTGCTCTTTGAAGAAGTAATTAAGAGCAATCCCCAAGATGCTTACGCCAGCTACTATGCCGCCATGGCTAGCCAGCAAACCGGCAATATGTCGGCAGCCAAGCGCTATTACAAGGCTGTCTACAATCTTCAACCGAACGGACAACTGGGCGGCTATGCCAAATCGATTCTCTTGAAGGTCGACCCAAGCAGTGTCGCGACCAGTCTTTCAACCGGCACCAATAGTGGTGCTGCCACCGCAGGGCAGAAGGGCGAAGGCAAAGGAACCACCCCTGGTGCCGCCGCCTCGCAAGAAGATAGCACCCCCAAGTTTGACCCACGCTATCCGAAAGAATTTACCGTCAGGTGCCGCAAAGAACACGGTTCAATCATGGTCACCCCGACCCTGGACGGCAGACCTGTAGACATGGTCTTCGACACAGGTGCACCGGGCATAACTATCGGCAAAGATCAATTAGAAGCGATCGGGTTGAGACCGCCGAGCGGCAAACCCGATGGTGTGACAGGCGGGGCCGCCAATGCCAGCTTGATAAACTTTTGGGACATGAAAACCAAGGTCAAGCTTGGACCGGTCGAGAAAGAAATGGATCTCTGCGTGCTTGAGAGCAATAGCTCGCCGCCTCTATTTGGACAGACTTTCTTTAAGCAATTCGACTATACAATCGACCAGGGCGGCGGCAGCATATTCTTTCGGCAAAAAGGGCTCGCCCAGGGCAAAGATCGCAATGCATACAGTGTGCCCTTCGAATTTATCAAGCACGGCAACCGCATAGTGGTTACCGTAGAAATAAACGGACGCCCAGGCAAAGTCATGTTCGACACAGGCAACTCAGCCTCAGCAATAAAATTTCACAGCCAAGAACAGGCAGAAAAATATGGACTGAGAGTGCCCGAAGATGCCGCCGTCGGCTACACCCAAGGTGTCTCAGGCAGAGGGCGGGTGCGCATTTTTCCAATCAACCGCGTCAAACTTGGTCCGATCGATCAATCGAATGTCGAATGCGCCGTCAACGACGAAGGTCATGACGGGACCTTGCCGCTCTTGGGCGAACCTTTCTGGAAAAACTATCAATACACAATCGACATGGACAACAAACAGATTCATTTTGTAAGACGCTAAATAAAAACGCCAAATAAATACTTTAAAGATTCAGAACGCCAATCAAGAACTCTAATTTAAGACGCTCGCTAAAATCGCTTATGAGACGGCAAAAGTCAGACTTATGAAAAGACAAAGCTATTTTTGTACATCTATATTGCCTCCTTCGCTCTCTCTTTGGATTTCTCTTTCACTAAATTTAGCGCTCGCCGCCGTCTTCACTGCGGCAACACCGCCGGCACGCAGCCAGCCCGCTTCCGATAGCCAGACTTCTTCTAAGAGTGAGCGCGCATCCGATCAGCCAACCTCTTCTAATAATCAGCCTGAAGAAATCGGCGATCGCCCCATGACTTTCGAAAGCGCAGAGCGAAAACACGCCCGCGCCTGCATCAAAGGCGGCAAATATCGCGATGCTGTTTATTTTCTCGACCGCCATATCAGACGACATCCGCAAGATGGTCGTGTGCTGGTCAATCTCGGCTATTGTCTTGAAAAACTGAAAGAGCCTGAGAAAGCACAAAGATATTACAGCCAGGCTATGCAATGGGGCGACGCCCAAGACAAAGTCTATGCCGAAGCAGCCCTGGCCCGCCTGCCCCATCTAGAGAAACAAACCCCTCGCTATTTCAAAAGCGAGAAAGATGGCAATGCCGAGACCAAGGTACGCTTTATTAGAGGCGCTCGCAATATCAAGATCGAAACCAAGATGCAGGGTCGCCCCCTCGAAATGATTTTCGAGCCGGAAGCTCATAGCACCATTAGCATCGACCAGTTGCGCGCCCTCGGGCTGCCGGCACCGACCGGTAAATATGTAGACTTCACGCCGGTAATAGGCGGCTCAGACGTTAAGTACTGGTTGGTTAAGGTCAACCTCACCATCGGCAGTATCACCCTAAAAGACTACGAAATGATGGTGCTTGAAAAAAGCCACGACGAACCTATCCTTGGGCAGCCCTTTGTCGGTCAGTACAACTTTAAGGTCGACCCCGAGGCCAACACCATAACTTTTAAGGCAAAAGCAGGCGGCAAAGCCTCAAGCCAATCTATTCAATCAATTTGCTTGCCGCCAAAAATATAGTTATGGCGCCAAACAAAAGACGATAGCCGACAAACACATAAGTATTGCTATTCTGCAAAAACTTGATTAGCCAGGCAATAGACAAATAGCTGACAATCAAACTAGTAAAAAGACCAACCGCTAAAGCGCCCATACTTTCGCCCGATAGTCCGGCGTCCAGCATTTCTTTCAGCTCAAGCATGCCCGAGGCAAAGATTGCCGGTATACCAAGCAAAAAACTAAAGCGCGCCGCATCGGCTCTGTTTAAACCAAGCAACATAGCAAAAGTCAAAGTCGAGCCACTGCGCGAACAACCGGGCACAAGAGCCATAGCTTGTCCAATGCCGACGATCAGACCGTCCTTGGCACCCATCTGTTCGATACTTTTAATATGTTTCGCTTTCTTTTCGGCATAAAGCAAGAACAAACCCATAAAAATAGCAGCGCCGCCGATAACATAAAGCGATCGCAACTGCTCCATAAAGGGCTTCAAAATAAGACCAAGCACGACAACGGGAATGGTACCAATAATAATGGCACCGGCTAGACGCACTTCCGGACCGCTAAAGTCTTTGTTTTTGAGAGCCTTGATTGTGCCGCCGGCAATTCTCACCAAGTCTTGAAAGAAATAAGCCAGCACAGCCACCAAAGAACCAAGCTGAATAACAGCCGAAAAAGCCACCCCGAGATCAGGCCAATGCAGCAAGGCCGGCACCACCCGCAGGTGCGCCGTTGAGCTTATCGGCAAAAACTCAGTCAGCCCTTGCACAACACCCAGCACCGCCGCCTCTAAATAAGAAATCGAACCGCCGGCAACACCAGCTCCGTGCGCTAAATCAGCCAATTCCGCCTAACTGCCTCCCGACTATTTGAGACCAATAAACTTATATACAAAGTGTTTATCGGTTCTTTTCCGGCAAAATCATATGGTATCACCTGCAGCGCCGCTCAGACTTGATCGCGAAAGAGACGCACTGCTTCTTTGTATATATCTGCTTTGACTATAGAAAAATATTGAGCAGTTAATTGACAGGCTTTTGAAAGTTTCAAACCTTGACTGAGACCGCCTCGCACATGATCCATCACTTCGTCATGCAAACTTGGCGTACTCAGCCATTCGCTCATATCTTTCTCAACCGCCGAGTCGCCTTCCAAGACGAGCACCATCTCACCTTTCAGTTCGCGCTCGTCGCATATTTCAATCAGGCGACTGAGGTCGCCGCGCAAAAACTCTTCGTAAAATTTGGTCAGTTCGCGGGCCAGACAGGCGCGGCGATTGCCGATTACTTCGCGCATCATCTCAAGAGTATGCTTGAGCTTATGCGGCGATACATAGAAAGCCAGGGTGCGGCGCTCGCCTTTCAATTGATTCAGCTTCTGTCGCAGAGGGGCATTGCCGTCAGGCAAAAAGCCTTCAAAGACAAAGCTCGATAAGTCAAAACCTGACCCAACCAGAGCCATTACAAAAGCGCAGGGACCAGCCACCGGAATCACGGTCATGCCAAGCTCTATTGCTCTGCGCACCAAGGGATCACCGGGATCGCTTATCAAGGGCATACCGGCATCGGACATGAGCCCGGCATTGCGCCCCTCGGCAGCCACTTTTTCAAGAGCCTTGAGACGCTCTCGCTCATTGTGTTTATGGCAACTGAGCATCGGAATAGAAAGAGATAGATGATTGAGCAGCTTGATACTCACTCTTGTATCTTCAACAAATAGCAAATCGCATTCTTTTAGAGAGCTTTCCATCCGAGTCGATATATCGGAAAGATTACCGATTGGAGTTGCGATTATGAACAGTTTCCCTGACACCTTGACAGCCCTCTCTTTCCGCTTGTCAAAAACCAGAGCGTAGTCTAAAACGCTGCACATCTGGCACCTTAGAGCATTTTATCTTTCAATTGGCTTAAGGAGATCAGACTGGTCAGGCAAAGTTTTCTACAGGTTATCTACAGTTGTGTGTAATTTAATTCGTAAACTTAAGCAAGCACACTTGCCTGGAAAATTTTTCCTGCTCAACTGCCGCAGTTAATCTCTTGCAAAAGCCTTGATTTTTCTCATAGTCAGGAAACACGCATGGTTAAGCCAAAAGCACCTAGCTTGCAACAGAACATTGGCTCACTGAGCCACTTTCAGCCGCAGGCACCACTGCCAAATTACCCTTTGCAGGTACAATTTCTCAAAAACAAGTAACAGACAAAATGTGCACTAATAAGATCCGCCACCTTTAGATATCTATTTGAAACAAAGCAGTGGATGCGCGAAAGACATATACTGGCAGTACTATATGAAAAACCTGTCGCTTGCAATTTTTTTGCCTTTAGCCTCCAAGTGAAAAATATGTGCTTCGTCCCAGCAATCAAGACATACATATATAGAAGGCTTTCACAGCGGCTTTTCAGCAATTCGCAGCGGCTGGCGACAAACAAAAAGCAGTCTATCGGCGATCTGTTTTCGCCTCACCACCCATTGCGCAAAGCAGCTCACCGAGCTACTTATAACAGCTTTCGCCCCAGTCTTTTCCGGGTGGCTTTCGGGGCATATTTGTATGCTCTTTTGACGCTCACTTTGTCAACACCGGCACTGGCAGCCGAAAAGAAAGCAGCGCTTTCTATACATGACAAATGGGCTGTCTTGATAGGTGCCACAGACTATGCCGACAAAGCCATAGGTGATGTGCCCGGCGCCACCCAGAACATACTCAATCTGACCAAAATAATGATTGACCCAAACTCCGGAAGATTTACCCCCGATCATATTTTGCTCATCACCGAATCAAAAGTGACCAATGCCAATCTAGGCACCGCCCTGCACAGTGACTGGCTTTCAAAGAAAGCCCTACCCAACCATCTCATCCTCTTATATATAGCTCTCAGGGTCAGCCCCAGCAAACACACAACCGACCTCTATCTTTTGCCGCCCGCCACCGCAAGCAGCGATATAGAAAGGCATGCAGTCTCGCTCTTGGGCACAGTCAGAGAGATAAAGAGACGCACCCAGTGTCAAAACATTGTGGTCGTGCTCGATTCGCTCACCAGCAAAGCCGACAAAGTAGGGGCAAACGAAGTCGCCTCGCGCTTGCAAAAAATAGCCGCCGACACCGGATGCATCATCTTATGCCAAGATCAAAATCTGGCAAACTCTCAGGTTGTGCCGGGCAGCGAGGGCGCCACGCTCTACACCAGTTCTTTGATAGAACTTTTACGCGCCTCAGGTGGGCTGATGCCGATCGAAGCCATGGCTCAGTATTGCGTGCAAAATTTGGGCGCCCCCGGTCAGATACCTTTCTATATAAGTTGCGCCGACCCCGATTTGGGTAAGCAGACCCTCGGTCTCAAGCCCAAAGGCTTCGACCCGCGCTATGTCAAAATCGGTCACTCTTTGGAAAAGCATCCAGAGCTGGCAATTGGTCTTTCAGACTCTTTCAAAGCACCAATCAAGCCGGAAGAATCAAAGATCAAGCCCAAAACAATGAACGACATCTTGACCGAGAGCAAACCACACAAGCCCACATCTATATTGAAAGACCTGCACGCCGCCGCTGATACCGCCGCTGATACAGAGAACCCCGAAGCAAATCATGCCAATATCTCGACAAATAAGGTTCTCGGTAAAGTTCTCGATAATGGACTAGATACAAGCCTAGATAGAGGCTTAGATAAAGTCTCCAATAAAGTCCTAGATAAAGTCCCCAATAGCGCCTCTAGTAACCAACCTATAAACCAAGTCGGTAACCAAGCCGGTAACCAAGCCGGTAACCAAGCCGGTTACCAACCCGGTACCCGCCAACCTATAAACCAGCCTATTATCCATAACCATCCCAATAGCCCTCAACCTAATGCCGCAGCCAAGCCTGTGCCAAAACCTGCCCCTTTGACCGCCGACAACTATCAAGAGCATGTCATGGACCTGCTTGCCGATAGATTCGAGAACGACCCCCTGGTGAAAGAAGCCCAGAGCAAAAGCGGCCTGGTCGACCCCGCAGCCGTGTTCTCAATAGCCCGGGGCGGGCAAATCTTTGATATTGAATTGCTTGAGTCTTCAAAAGACAGCAGACTCGATGCTCTTGCCCTTAAGACCCTGAAAGAGGCAAAATTGCCGCCTTTGCCAAGCGAACTGGGCGAAGAAGTGCAGATTCGCTTCCGCTTCCATATATATGCTTCCCAACCTTAATTCGCAAAGGGGAAAGTGCCGTTTGGTGGTATGATTCCAGCTTGCAAAGATGCGACTACGTAGAAACCACATTGACGATCGCATTAACGCTGGGTAATCTGAATACAGGTGATACACACCTAATTCAAGTTACTAAATACAAATTCCCCATATTTCTAAGGAATTTCCTTAAAGGCGAAGGATTGCACCATGGCTGGTCCACACGAAATCAACGATAAAGCTGACAACAATGCGCAGAAAGCTCCAGAGGCTCCGCATCCTGATCTGAGTCTTATCGGACAAGCTAAGCCTGAAGCTCCGACTAAGAACACCGAAGATTTTAAACCCGCTCAAATCGTCGATAACGGCGACAAAGCCGGTGATAAGGTTCTGGTAAACGACAAAAGTGCCGATCCTGAGACCTTCAAGCAAATGGAAAAGGTTGTGGGCGGCATGGCCAACAAGCTCAGCGAAGGTTGCCAGAAACTTGGCAATGCCTCAGATGCCGACAAAAAGATGTACAAGAAAGATTTGGAAGACGCCATCGACTTCTTTGGCGATCCCAAGAAGGGCGGTTGCTTTTCCGAAGCTCATAAGCAGGCCATGAAGCAAGCCATTACCGGCTCGCTTGAAAAATAAGCGAACGCAGCCAGTACACCATTACAAAGAGAGCCGCCCAGGCGGCTCTCTTTACTTTAACCAGAGTTTATTAAGCACTTGAAAAACTAGGGCGCCTGTTTCTGAGGCATAGGCGGGGCATATGCTAACATGACTGTGATTTGTCAATTAACAACAGAGCGGAAGAAAGTCGTGCCTAACATCAAGTCAGCCATCAAAAGAGTCGAAGTCGCCGAGCGTAACCGTGAGCGCAATCGTAACTGGAAATCCCAGATTCGTACCGCCACCACAAACGTAGAAGACGCCTGTGATTCGGGTAAAGCCGAAGATACAGCCGCAGCTCTCAAGAGAGCCTACTCGGTCATCGATAGAGCCGTTTCTAAAGGCGTTCTGCATAGAAACACTGCAGCAAGACGCAAAGCCCGTCTCGCTAGTCAGCTTGTAAAATCGAGCGCCAAGAAGTAAGAAGCAGGCAAAATAATATTTAGAGACAGACGGAGAGCCAATCCGTCTGTTTCTTTTTGGCGTCCAACCAGTTATATTTGAACAGAAAAGTCGAGAAAAACAGCCAGAACCCAGGCTCTATGCCGTTTGTAGAGCAATCGCATATAAACTGGATACCAGACTGTATAGACGACAAGAAAAGAAGCTGGCCGGCAGCTGCTGCTGACATCTTTAGACCACAAGCGAGGCTCTGCATTGGATACAACAAACGTCAAAACCGTAGCTAAAACCAGCGCCGGACCTCTTATAGAACAAAATCTGGTTGCGGAGAAAAAGAATCTGGCTATGGACTTGAAGTCTCTCGATGGCAGTATCCACTTCGCCGGCATTGGCGGCATCGGCATGTCTGCGCTAGCTCGTATTTTGCTTGAGCGCGGCTATAAAGTTTCAGGCTCTGACAAGCAAGCCAGCCCCATCACCGAAGAATTAAAAGCAAAAGGCGCCCGCATTTGTATCGGGCACGAACGCAAAAACATGGATGGCGCAGGCGCCCTGGTGGTCTCAACCGCAATCGTGAGCGGCAACCCCGAGTTGGAAGCCGCTAAAGAAAAGAATCTGCCTGTCTATCACCGTTCAGACATGCTCAACTATTTGGCCAGCCGCGAAAAACTGATATCTATTACCGGCACCCACGGCAAAACCACTACCACGGCCATGGTCGGTCAAGTAATGATGGGCTGCGGTCTTGACCCGAGCATCGTCGTAGGCGGCATTTTCGAACACATAGGCGCCAACTCTCGCACCGGCCATGGTGGCTATTTCGTGGCCGAATCGGACGAGTCTGACGGCACCCACGTCAAGTCGCATTCTTATGCAGCAGTTATCACAAATATCGAGCCCGACCACCTAGAAAACTATCCTGGCGGCTTTGAAGAAATTCTCTCTTGCATGGAACGTTTTGTCGCCAACACTTCAAAGTTTGTACTGGTCTGCCAAGACGATCAAGGTATCAAGACCCTGGTGGACCGCCTAGCCGGCAATAAAGAGCAGTCAGCCAAACTAATTACCTACGGCAAAACTCAAGATTGCCACTACAGCTTCAAGAGCCTCTCGGGCTTTGACATGGCTTTCTACAAAGGCGACAAAGAGCTTGGACGCCTATCTTTAAGCGTACCGGGCGACCACAATCGCTATAACATCACCGCCGCCATCGCGCTTGCTTTAGAGCTGGGCGCCGATTTTGCCGCCGCCAGCCAAGCAGCCGCAGGCTTCAAAGGTGTCGACCGCAGATTTCAGCGCATCGGCGAGGTAAAAGGCACCCTGGTGGTCGACGACTATGCACACCACCCAACCGAAGTAGCCGCCCTACTGAAAGCTTCGCGCGAATTTATCAAACAAGAGCGCCAAGGCAAAGGACGCGTCATCTGCCTCTTCCAGCCCCATCAACCGGGCCGCCTGCGCGACCTCTGGAAAGAATTTCTAGTAGCCTTCGATGATGCAGACCTAGCCTTTATTTCTGATATTTATATCGCCAGAGGCGGCGCCATAGATGGTGTCAGCTCAGAGATCTTTGTCAAAGAAGTAGCAAACGGTCATACCCATTATCTGCACGGCAAAGTGGGCGAACTAGCCGACAATTTGCTGCCCCATCTAAAAGAAGGCGACCTGGTCTTGACCGTCGGCGCCGGTGATATAACCAAAGTAGGCCCGGCTCTGGTAGAAAAGCTCAAAATAGAGCTGGGGTCAAAATGAACTCACAAGGCATTCAGTTTGGGAAAGCATTTATGGGCCCAGAGCAAGATAAGAACGAGCAGAAGCCGCCAATTGAAATAGCTGAATCGGCAAAAGACTCAGCTTCTCTTGGTATTGGCACTAGTCAAAGGACTATTAGCCAAAGCTCAGGGGCGGTGACAAAAGACGCTCCCCTGGCTCGCTATACAACTTTGCGCATCGGCGGCAATGCCGACTATTTCTATCAACCCACATCGGTGCAAGAGCTAGTCACTCTAGTGAGCGACCTGCAAAAGCGCGGCGAAAAATGGTACGTCTTGGGCGGCGGCTCAAACCTGCTAATTTCGTCTGAAGGTGTACGCGGTCATGTAATTCGCACCGCCGGTCTGACCGGCATCAAAATACTCGAACCCGGTCTTTTGGAAGCCGAAGCCGGTGCCCGCCTACCTCACTTGGCAAAAATGGCCGCCCAGTCTGGTCTGTCTGGTTTAGAATTTGCCGTCGGCATACCCGGAACCGTGGGCGGTGCCGTGATAATGAACGCCGGCGCGCATGGCAGCTCTATTTCAGCCATACTAAAGACCGCCCTGGTCTTAGACTCGGCAAGCGGTACAGTAAAAGAAATGACCAATGAAGAGCTAGCCTTTCAATACCGCCGCTGCATACTCGATCCGCTCAGGCATGTGGTCCTCTCAGCCAAATTTATAATGCCGCAAGACCAGCCCGAACTGATCGAAGCCCGCACCAGACACAACGAAGAATACCGCCTCAAGACCCAGCCCATAGGCTTTCCAAATGCAGGCAGTACCTTCAAAAATCCATTCCCCGATAAAAGCGCGGGCTTTTTAATTGATAGCTCCGGGCTGAAAAAGACTCAGGTGGGCAATGCCTGCGTAAGCGAATTGCATGCCAACTTTGTCATCAATTTGGGCAACGCCACATCGCACGATGTCGCCGCCTTGCTCAAACAAATGCAAAGCACGGTCAAAGAAAAGTTTGATATCGACCTCACTCCCGAGTGGAAAACAATGGGAGAATTCAGCGACGACGAATTATCCGTCTGGAGGACAAAAAAGTGAAAGTAGCAGAAAAGATCACCAAGCAAACTAGAATCGGCGTCCTCTATGGCGGCTTATCCAACGAAAGAGAAGTCTCGCTCAGGTCAGGCAAAAATTGCTTCAACGCCCTCAAGCGTCTCGGCTATGAAAACGCGGTCTTAATTGATGTCGGCGAAAATCTTTCGGAAGAACTAAAAAATCACAAAATAGAAGTCGCCTTTCTTTGCCTGCATGGCAGATTTGGTGAAGACGGCACAGTGCAAGGTCTACTTGAACTGCTCAAAATTCCTTACACCGGCTCAGGCGTCTTAGCCTCGGCACTTTCCATGAACAAGCCTCTTACCAAGCGCGTTTTGCTCTCGCAAGAACTGCCCTTCCCCAGAAGCTATGTCATTCAAGAAAACGACGGTCAATGTCTAGATGAATATCTAGCCAAATTGCCCGCACCACCGGTGATGGTAAAGCCCCTAAACGAAGGCTCGTCGGTCGGTGTCTACAAAATAGACAAAGCCGAAGAACTGGCCGACTGCGTCAAGAAAACAATCAAAGAATTTGGCGGCGCCATAGTAGAAAACTATGTAGAAGGTCAAGAAATTACAATCGGCGTACTGGAAGACTTGCACGGCCACAGCCACGCAAACGGCAATGGCACCAGCAATGGCTCTAGTAATAGCTCAAGCAATAGCAATGGTAACGGCAACGGCAAAGGGCACAAAGAAACCCTCACCGCGCTACCCATACTTGAGCTGATTCCCAAATCGAAAGCCGGTTTTTATGACTATGAGGCAAAATACACCAAAGGTCTAACCGAATTTGTTTTGCCTGCCAAACTATCGGACACACGCACAAAAGAAGCCCAAGAACTGGCCAAGAAAACATTTAGAGCCCTGAACTGCAGCGGTTATGCAAGAGTAGATATGATTGCCGGCAAAGACGGCAACACATACATACTAGAAGTGAACACCTTGCCGGGCATGACCGACACCTCAGATTTGCCCGCCATGGCCGAAGTAGCAGGAATAAGCTATGACGCACTGGTTGAGCGCATCTTGGTTTCAGCTGGTCTAGACAAATAGAAAAATCAGTCGTCTTTGCGGGTAAACCAGCCTAAGAGCTTCTCGATTAAGCTGCTCTCTGTCTTTTTCTTGGCGCGCCAGCCGCTCTTGCCATAGGCAGAGTTGCGCCCAGTGCTGCTCGGATTGCGTGTTTCGCGGGTAGTGCGGGTTCTGCCGCTTGATGTACTTCTATTGGGCGGGCGTCTAGTCTCATACTCTTCATCATCATCATAGTCTTCTTCGTTGCGACCACGATCGCGATTAGAATCTTTCTGCAGCTTTTGCACTTTGCTCGACGAAATACGCTGATGCGAAGAGCTGTTTGTTTTGCCATCACCCTTGATGCCGCGCAACTTATCAAAACCAGACTCGCCTTCACGCCTCTTGCGCTGCTTGTCCTCTTCACTGCGCAAGGCAGTAGCAGCGGCAGCCATGCCCGATTTCATAATGCGCTGCGAGATAAATTGTTCTTCTTTTGTAGTATTGTGCGCCGGCGCCTTGAATACTTCATCGGGTATCTCAAACTCAGGATGCAACTCTTGATAGCATCTATAAAGAGCATGCCTGACATGCCTGGCTGTGGGTGGTCTATCGTCGATGGCATGGCTGGTCATGCGCTTTATCAAGATATCGAGCGACGGCAAGACTTCGGGCTTGCTTTGGCTGACCACGGTAGAGGTAAGAGGCTTCGGTCTGACACCGGTAACAAGATGACCAAGAGTGGCCCCTAAGGCATATATGTCGCTGCGGGTCTCGGGCTTGCCAAAATATTGCTCAGGCGGCGAATAACCGGCAGTAACAACGCGCGTAGCCGCCTCTTTGGCAATGAAATTGCGGGCGATACCAAAGTCGATAAAGACAATCTGACCAGAAGGGGTCAACATCAAGTTGGACGGCTTAAGATCTCGATAGATAATGGGCGGATCTTGATCGTGCAAATATTCAAGCACTTCGCAAATTTGAATGCCGACTTTGACCGCATCGTCATCGTTGAAGGGTCCAAACTCGTTGATAACACTCTCAAGCGAGCTACCCGGCACATAATCCATGACCAGGTAATATTTTCCCTCGTCGGTAAAATAATGGTCGTGAAAGCGCACCACGCCTGGGTGGTTGAGGCGTTGCAACATGGCGGCTTCACGTCTAAACAGACGCACCGCCTCGGCTTTCTCGTCGGGGTCGGTAAACGTACTACTAAGGTGTTTGACGACGCGATAAGCTTCGTCGCTGTAGAGATCCTGAGCTAGGTAAATCACGCCCATGCCGCCGGTGCCAAGCATCTGCAACCAGCGATAGCGCTTGAACCAGGGATCGTCTGATGTTTGGGACAAATTGTGACTCCTGAATTACATAATATATGTTCCCCCTTGGGCTTGAATAATCGCCTATATATAGAAATATGGGGCGTTTCGAAGGAATCGACCTCTTTGCAGCAAGGCTAAAGCCCGACCCACTGGGCGCTTAGATGTGCAGAAATAATATTGTATGTTCATGTAAAAATGTCATAAATATCAAGGATTTGAATTAATCAAATACCAGACAAAATTATGTTGACAGACGTTTGTATGGGTGTTAATTTATAAGAGTCTCCCCCAGCCGAGAACGATGGAGGTAAAGATATGAGTCTTTCCAATGTAGCTCTGGTTGGGAATCTAGTAAAAGCACCAGAAAGGATCGAATTTTCGAGTGGACGGGTTAAGACAACGATGGTTGTAGCAGTTAACAGCTTTATTCGGTCATCGGGCAAGACCGATAAAGCATGCGACTTCTACAAGGTCGAGACCTGGGGAAAGCTGGCTGAGCTTGCAGCCCGCTGTTTAAACAAAGGCAACCAGATTACAGTCACGGGCAGACTCATTCTGGACCATTGGACCGACAGACAGGGCACCAATCGCATCACTCCTGTGGTTGAAGCAAGCCAGCTATCCCTACCCCAAAAGGGCAAAAAAGCCACTCAAGGAGATCCCGACGAAATCTTCGACAACTCGCAAGAGGTAGACGAAGAGCCGGAACTAGAAGAGCTCGACTGAAAGAACCATGAGGGTCTCGTGTAGATTCTTTTGACTTCGGTCGACAACTTTTATTCTCCCTGCCACCACACAAAGAAAAGAGAGAAAAAGCGAAGGGTTAGGTTATTCCTATCCCTTTTCTTTTTGTGTTGATGCTTTTAGTCGGGTAATTAGCTTAAACCAGAAGATTGCCAGTATCGCCAGTGGTGGCAAGAGCCTGTTAGAGCAATCAGCTACCGCTCGAAGTTCTCAACAGGGATTTCTGCCCCAAGCGGACGGACCTGCCCAGAGAGAAATCGAGTCACATCAACGCTAGTCCGATGTACCAAAGATTGCAGTCCTGCTTGCATTTTGAGCAATCTTTCCATTTGAATTGCAAATGTATAGCCATTTGCGCAAGTTGGGTGTAAACTAGAGAAATCAAGGGATTTGATTATGACAGACGCGAAAAGGGAAAGAAGAGCGCGCATAAAAGGCTCTCTAAAGGATGGTGGAGAATATAAGTTCGCTTCTTCGGCTGCTGAACAAGAAGCTGAATCTATCGTTGTACAAGCAGAAAAAGATCTTTCGGAATGTCACGTAAATTTTCGTTGGCAACGCGAGCAACTTGATCTAGTTAAGAGAGCAGCAGAAGAAATTGGAGTACCCTATCAAACATACATAAAGTTGTGCGTTTTTCGGCAAGCGAAGCAAGATCTTGGCTTTACTGCCAGCGAGTCTGCCAGCAAAGCCGAGTTTAATTCGCTGCGTAACTTAGTGCAAGCAAATGAGCAAAAACTCGAAGCTATTATACAAGCGAATCTTAGCAAAGCTAATCTGCAAACACAGACAGTAATTCCAACAGTGGGTTATCCTGATATGGTCGGACAGGGTTCGAACACTTCGATGTGTGAACCTCCGAGTGATCAGGGTCTTGTCAAGGAAGCTCCTCAATACTCGCAACTGCTCAGCCAGCGCGAAGACGATAAAGAATGACTCAACCACGTAATGATTTGAGCCAGAAGATTGCCAGTATCGCTAGTGGTGGCAAGATGAAGAGGAGCGATTATTCAATTTCGTATAGCCATTAGCGATACTAAAGGATAAAAACAAGAACGCTACTCATGGACTCTAATATAGAGAGGGAAGAGATTTATCACTTCTGATTCTCCTTGATTAGCATCCGGTCTTCACTGCATAAGGACTTAGTTTGCGGCTCTCGAAAGACCGGAGCAAACTCAACTCATTGAAATCATTTCAACTAGATGAAGACAGCTCATCATCACCCTTACAAACCAAATCGATTTTCATAGGTTCATCCTGATTTACGCCACGATAGTAGCTTGCCTGGTCAAGAAAGATAGCAGTCTGAAGTAAATCTGCATGAAGCCCTCTCTCACATAAAACAGATGAACCATTACTTGAAGTTTCAACAGAGTGAACACCCTGTGCGTCTTCAATCGAAATTTTGCCACCATCGCCTTGAATCACCCTAAACTTCAATTTGGTGTGTTCTGTATCTGACTCATCAGAAAAACTGGCGCAGAAATTAAATACCCACTCAGGTCCCTCTCCAAGATATCTAACTTCAGTTGGGTGAAGTTCCTGACCCGCACTACCCTTGAGGATGGATGATTTCCTTGCACCATGGAAACTGAAGACGGTCTGGTAAATAAAGAACTTGGCTTCATCTTCAATAGTCGCATTACAGAAACCTAAATCCACATAATCGACCATGCTATCGCTATCATCGCTAAAACGAAAGAGATACTCCACATCGCCACTAGCAGTCCTAAAGCCCAGATAATAAGAGCGCGGACCGTGGACTCTAATATAGAGAGGGAAGAGATTTATCATTTCTGATTTTCCTTGATTAGCATACGGTATTCATTGCATATTGCCCAGTTCTGCGGCGCTTGAGAGACCGAAAGAAAACTCAACCAGTTGAAAGCAACTCAACCAGCTGAAGCCTACTCATCATCACCCTCATAAACCAAATCGATTTTCATAGATTCAGTAGGATTTCCGCCACGATAGTAGCTTGCTTGGTCAAGAAAGATAGCAGTCTGAAGTAAATCTGCATGAAGCCCTCTCTCACGTAAAACAGATGAACGATTTCTTGAAGTTTCCACAGAGTGAACACCCTGTGCGTCTTCAATCGAAATTTTGCCACCGTCGCCTTGAATCACCCTAAACTTCAATTTGGTGTGTTCTGTATCTGACTCATCAGAAAAACTGGCGCAGAAATTAAATACCCACTCAGGTCCCTCTCCAAGATATCTGACTTCAGTTGGGTGAAGTTCCTGCCCCGCACTACCCTTGAGGATGGAGGATTTCCTTGCACCATGGAAACTGAATACGGTCTGGTAAATGAAAAACTTGGATTCATCTTCAATGGTCGCGTCCTCGAAACCAGAGTCTATATAATCGACCATGCTATCGCTATTATCGCTAAAACGAAAGAGATATTCCACATCGCCATCAGCAGTCCTAAAGCCTAGATAATAGGAACGCGGACCATGCACTCTAATGTAGAGAGGGAAGAGATTTATCATTTCTGATTTTCCTTGATTTGATAGGTTGGCGAAATCTCGGGCGATTTCTGAAAGACCGATCTTCCGTTCCAGACTTCCATAAATGACTCAATAGTCAGCTCAAAATGTGTACCTTCAAGAGGATCTCTTATAAACACATTGCCGTTTGGATTAACTTCATGCATGAGCACAACATGACTTATTCGGGCGGCGCCCATAATCTCCACAGCCGCCATCTTGGTATTGGCAAGGAACTCTTTAACTTCCGACAAATTCGGGTTGATAAAAGTTCTAGAAAAGTCATCACCTAACTCTTTCTTAAGCCAAGCTAGGTCAGCAGACATTTCTTGTTTGCGAAACTGTTCAGGAACATAGAGCTGAAACTGCTGCAAAAATTCTTCCTGTTTTACAGCGCCTCTTGTCAGCATTTCGCCCACGGCAGCAACACAAGCTTTGGGATGCACCTGCTGAACCACAGTATATTTCTCGATAATTTCAGGCGGTACATTATTTTTGTCGGGTAAACCGGCAAGCACTTCGTCTGGAATTTGACCGCTCTTGCCTTCCTTAATCTTTGCTTTCTCAAACTGATCGGTCAGACCAAGAAATCGGTTCCACTCTTGACGCTCATTGCGTCCAAATTTCTCCTTAAACCCAGACATGTAACTGACAAAATCTTCAAAAGTCTTTTTGCCAGCCTGAGAAATAGAAGCGCTCTTATCGCCCGCATGAGCAGCCATGCCTGGACTAATACCGGCACCAGCCTCAGCATAGGCAAAGCTTGGTCCTTGATTTGGAAAATGAGGGAAGTCTGAAACCAAAGCGCATATGGAACCCCATGTTTCGGCTGACAAATTGCCTAACTGTGATAGCGATTTATCAATCATGACTGAAACAGTCTTGGTAAATTCGCCATTGGCAGAAATTACAGAGCCTGTATCGCCGCCAAAAGGCGCACCCGGCAACACGTCTGCCGCGCCAGACTTGCCTAGTTCGCCTAGATGCCCAAAGCTTTGTTTTGCCCCGGGTATACTCACTCCACCTATGACCAGATCAAAGGTACCATCGAAAATTGCTGGTCCGAGACTTTGCTTGGTGTGGTTGGCATATCTGACCAAGTCAAGCGGCGTCAGCCCCGACCCTGTATTGTCAGCGAGCACCTTGAGCTGAGCATTTCTCTCTTGGGCTTGAGGCGACGTAACTAGCTCGTTTCTCATTGCGCCCACGCCGAGGGCTAAAGCTCCAGCACCAACAGCTGGGTTCGCTCGCTCTAAGGCATAACCAATAGCGGTGCCAAGCACCACATTCGATGCACCTCTCTGCGCTAGCTTATCTCGCTCACTCGTGACCTTATGACTACCACTCTCAAAGGCACCAAATAAAGGGGCGATACCAAATATGATGACATGATCCCCGATTGCCTTAGTGGCTTTCGGTCCAAGGGCTCTTGCCGTATCAACTCCGAGCATGTAAACAGTCAGAGCAGATCCAACATCATCTTTGGCTATACCTAAGGCTTCGACTTTCTTAGCATCGCTGCCTTCGTTTATGGCGGCTGAGAGCAGTTTGTCGCGCCCTTCAGACACTGCTGCTAATCGTTTGTCTAACTCGTGCGGCTTAATCTCATGGCGGGAAAGAAACGAAAGAGAATCTTCCCTGGCAGACTCTTTGCCTGGTTGGAGGCGCGAAACCTTACTGCCGTCTTCAAAGACCAATTCAATACTTTGCATCTGGTCGCCACCGGCGCTGCCGCTATGCCTGTTGGTTCGAGACTTCTCAAACCTCGCCCGCTCAGCGCTACTGCTATTAGCCGCTGCATGCACATTCAAGCCACGCTCGGCGAGCACGTACACCCTTGCAGACAACTTGAACAGCCGCTGTTCCCCGTCCTGATTGTCTTTAGAATCTGGCAAGAGCGTGCTCCCTAGAGGCTCAATTATATCAGCCTCAAGTAGAGCAAACGTGACAGCGCAGAACAATGTGGATTTGCACAGTTGTTGAAAAATTGGAGGCGGTTAAGGGTATACCGAAGCGATGACATTCGATTAGTTAAAGTCGAGATACAAGGAAACTTTGAGCGCTGCGGCGGGTTAGACCGGCTGCAATAAATCACTGTCGAAAATATCTGCAGGGCTAATGACTGATTCAGATAGCGGAATAGCAGTACCGTACCTTTGCTTCAGCTTCATCTGCACTTCTCTTGCCGATAGGTCGAAGCTCCTCAGTTCTCTGAGTTTTCCAACTTCAACGCCCAATGCAGTCCTATAGACTTTCCATACAAGCTCAGAACAATAAATCTTGTCGTTAGACCAACCAAAATATGGATCATAGGGCTTTCCAATAAATGAAGACCCGGCCAGCCACAAACTTTTCACTGCGCTTGCAGAAAAATGCTGCTTACGCAGTCTCTTCACAACATACTCAGATCTTACACCGCGCCTAATCCACGACTCAATTGGCGTAAGCTTAACCGGTCCGACCGCTTCAAGAACCCAGAGGCGCCCATCCTTGCGAAAGACGATACCCATGTGTGAATACTTAGAATGCGTAGCAATCTGAATAACTCGACTTTGGCTAGACCTTGATGTTTGAAAGATGATGTCGCCATCTTGGAGTTTAGATAATGCAGGCGAAGTAACCGAGGAAGCTGGCAAAGAAGAGCACGCACAAATCAAGCCAATCAGGCAGAAAACAGAGGCAAACCCAAACCAGGTTTCCTTTACTCGGTACCGCAAAATGGCAAGGAAGCTGCTCAATTAGAACTCCAGGGGGCTCTCACATAACAAAGCATCGACTGGCAATAAGATTCAAGGCTACTACGATATTCCAGATTTCAGCCGCCGACTGCAAACAGTTAACAAACTGTTTGTTGGTGAAAAAGGTGCCTGAGTACAGCTCATTTGCAATTGAAAAGCGCGTCGTCGATCAGTTCATTCACGACAACTTTGGTGTAGTCGTAGATATGGCGATATGTCTTTGGTTCGAAACCAGCAGCCTTCAAATGAGCAATTGCCTCCTCAATTTTTTCAGCCGGCAGGCTGCCCTTCTCTGCCATATCGCGAAAAATTTCTAGACTCTTCTCAGATGTTAGTTCCTCGAAAACTTGAGCGCTAACATCTTCCGTTATTGTCATCGTTTGCCTTAAGCGCCTAACAATATAGGTCTCCTTATCGATCCAAACCTCGCAGTCTTCGCTATTCTCGGTAGTGCCGAGCAGATGAAAGCACTCAACTTCATGCAGCAATTCTTCAGGCAAAGCCTTCACATCTGTCATCTCATGCCAGTTCCATGAAAGCTCAAGAGCGCCCGGATGCATGATGTTTAAGATATGATTGACTGAGCCTTGTGATATCCCTGTAGCGCCAGCAAGCAGAATTCCAAGATTTTCGGCGTACTCAATTCGTCCCCAAAAATTGCATGCAAATGTCTCGCCATTGCTCCAAACCGTGTACTCCTTGCCAGGCTTGGACTTTTCGACAAAAGGAAGCCAAGATAGCCAGTGAAACCGAAACTTCAAAGGTCGTTTGAAGTGCGTCTGAAATTCAAGCCTTGAACCAGGGAGGTCTGGTGATTCTACTGTTCCAACATCGGCGTACGAGTCGAATCTCGAATAGACATCGCATACTTTATCTAAGACTTCTTGCTCGTTCACGGCTGTTCCAGTCAAATCGATCGATCAATTCTTACATCATAAAGCAAAATCTTGGAAAACTTAGAGCTTACTTCGAATAGTCCTTCAGTCTCAAGATTTCCTCCATGCCCAAGCCTTCTACTCTACGCTTAGAGAGATGTCTCAGGGCTTGGCGAAGCCCAAGCTCTATAGCATTTTTGAGCTGTTTAAAGTCAAGTATTGCCTGAAATTCGTAATCTCACTTCCTGCGAAAAAATTGAGTCATCCAAGTGAAGTGCGTGAGTCTGAACTTCTTGGTTTCTTTCAGCAAATCTCAAAGCTTCATCTCTATCACGGTCCTTGAGCGCATCAAATAACTCACTGATTGGATTCAACTCCAACATCTGACCTATCTGGTCGCTGTCTGCGTTCATCTCCTTTAGGGTGTTCTCGTTTTCTGCGTGATGCGCAAGGACTTCAAGCGAAGCTCCTGACTTACTAGAAGGCGACAACCTGTCCTGAAAAGCAGACATAGAAGAACGATCACAGAGCAGTGAGCTTGCCTCTCTCTGTAATCGACTCTCAGATAATGACTGTTTGGACGCTATTCTGTCACCTGAATAGTCAGCGCGGTGCGCTCCGGTCCCTTGGTGCAAAGTTTGCATACTTACCTCGTGTCATTTCGGCTGGAAATAGATTGCGAACATTATTGCTCTCACATTATCGTTTTAATCTGACACCAGGTTGACTTGCGATAGACAGTTTCTCAATCAGCATGCAAACGCATATCAAGAGCACCTTCGGAGGCTAAGACACCTTGCGTCAAAGCCTCTCTTAAAAGATGTCTCGACCTAAACCCAACCTCTGTCAACTCCCACAAGGAAATATGAACAAGGACTTTGAGACAGTCCCAAGTTTATTTTTGGGTGAGTTGACGAAAGAGAGACGACCGGTCTAATCTATTCCAATCGCTGCGGCTTAAATCGTAATTCTTCCTCGACTGATTCAAAGAACAGTCCTATTGCAGGTCCTTCAGGAGGTTCCCATGTCACCAGCTCAAGTTCAAACCCAGGCTGTCCAGCCCAAAAATCTGCTTGGTAAAATCGCCATTGTTACTGGTGGTTCCAGGGGCATTGGCGCCGCTATTGCTTCACGTCTTGCCGCCGAGGGCGCAACCGTCGTCATCACATACGCCAAGAGTAAATCAAGTGCCGACAAAGTGGTGGCAGACATTGCTGCCGCCGGCGGCAAAGCCGTAGCCGTCCAGGCAAATGCTTCGTCTGCCGCCGACAATAAGGCTCTCGTAGCCCAAGTGACCAAACACGGCAAGATCGATATTTTGGTCAACAATGCCGGAGTCTTCGAGGGCGGTTCCATCGAAGCTGTTTCTATAGACCAATTCGAGCGGGTGTTTGACACCAATCTTAGAGGCGTGGCTGTGACTACCATGGCTGCCCTTCCTCATATGAACGATGGCGGCCGCATCATAAACATTTCCTCGGTGGCAGCCAGAGCTATTGCACCAGGCTTCGGTTTCTATTCCGCCACAAAAGCCGCTCTTGATGCTCTTACAAGAGCCTGGGCACAAGATCTCGGCAAGCGATGCATTACCGTCAATTCAGTCTCGCCAGGCACCACACTGACTGAAATGCTTGAAGCCGGACTGCCGGAAGAGGCAAAGCAGGCTTACATTCAGAAGACTGCGCTTGGCCGCCTCGGTGAGCCAAATGATATTGCCGCAGTGGTGGCATTCCTGGCTGGCAATGATGGACGTTGGATGAACGGCAAAGTGATGGAAGCCGACGGCGGACTAGCCGTTTAAGGCGGGATGTGAAGCACCACCCGCAGAGGAAGGAGCCGAAAAGGTTCAAGCCGTCTTCTCAAAAGAGCCCCATCAGGGGCTCTTTTTGCTGGTGGTAAGCTTTATGACGAACTGCGGTCCTAATGCATCTCAGCTGATTATAACCGAGAACAGAGAAAGCTAGTCCGCTTGGACAGGTCAGATGCAGCGGCAATTTTGACTTGGCGCACCACTTTTTCCATGGCATAATAAAACCAAGACTATCCATACATCATTATCTATATTTTGCGCATTACCTCGACATTCGTAATAGCATTAAGTGTCACATTATTGTGCTTGGCTCAAGCACAGGCACAAGATAGGATTCAAAAGTTTTTGAAACCCCATGAAGACATAGGCAGTTTCCCTCATTCAAGGTGCTGGATTGTTAAATCTAGAGAAGAGGCTGACCAAGCATTTGAAAGAGAATTGAAGCCTTGGTTTGCGAAAATGGATCAGAAATTGTCTGTTACTGCAGAAAAGCTGAACTTACCGAATTGTAAAAGAACAGTCGTTTTCAAGGTTTTCTTGGACAAGCAAGATGGCTCTGCACTTCCGATTTTACAAAGTTCATCCGGAACAAAAAGCTATGACGAAAAAGCGTTAAAAGTCATCAGGGCAGCTATTCCATTTTCATGTCCAGCAAATGATCTGCCCTATCAACGAGGAATTCTGATCGAATTTGGCAGTCAAAGTGTCAATATAAAGCTTGCTGCAAGTTCCTGAGCGAATAATCAGACGTGCACTTCTTTGGATTTTCGTACTCGGTTGCTCGATCTTCCTTTTGAACAAATTTGTTATCCATCTATGCCTCCTATAGACAAATCAAGATAAGAACAATTATCCAGAAAAAGTAAAGAGTACCAAAGGCGGCGTTTGAAGTGGTGGGAGTTAGTGAGCGCAAAAACTGCATTGCCGTCAGCTTGGCCCGGGGCACTCATCGACACAAAAGCACCAAGAAGGATGAATCTGAACTGCGTGAACAGATAAAGGAGATTGCGCATGCTCGAAAACCATTTGGCTACGAACGAATAACCAGGCTGTTGCAACGCGGCGGTCTGCGCATCAACAGGAAGCGCGTTTACCGAATGTACAAACAAGAAGGACTTCAGGTGCGCAGGCGATGCCGCAAGAGAGAACGCCGACTTCGTAAACCGCTTGAACAAGCCACATATCCGTGTCAAAGATGTCCTCTAGATTTCGTTAGCGGCAGCTTATCCAGCGGCAGCAGACTCAGAACGCTGAACGTCATCGACGAATTTACGCGCGAATGCCTGGCGGTAGAGGTGGATTTTGGTTTGCCTGGAGAGCGTGTTGTGAGAGTCTTGGAGCGTCTCGCCTGGTGCTATGGGACGCCCTGACGCGCGCACAATCACTGAGGAATGGAGGCACGACTAAAACACGATAAGACCGCACGGGTCGCTGGGAAGAATTGCACCGTCGGAATTCGCTCAGCAATTTAGAGAACAGAAATTGTCCGCTTGACGTGGTACAAGAAAATGGGTGGGTTCACCACTAGGTTATGACAGCCGAGTAGTAATGGGAGACGATGAAATGCCAAGATATGCAGATATCTTTCGTGATCCTTTAGATATTTTGACTTTTGAGGATATCAACGAGTTCTGCAATCACAGAATAGCTGAGTGTACTTACCTGGACTACAAAACTACCATCGAGGATCTAGGAGACATTGGGAAAGACGTTGCCGCTATGGCAAACGCGGAAGGAGGATTAATAGTAGTCGGAGTCAAGACCAAGGGTGAAGACAATGGTAAACCAGGCGTGCCATCTGAAGTCATTGGAATACTCGATCCAGAGAAGTTGGCTGGTGCAATTGGACGGAAATGTGCGAATGTGATTCATCCAAGCCTAGTTCCAGAAATTCACTTCTATAAGATACACGATCTGGAAAATAGATTCGTAATGCTTATTCGAATTCCACAGAGCGTGGAAGCACCGCACTGGTTAGGAACAGAGAATAAATGCACTGTGCCAATTAGGACCAATGACTTCACCGTGCACAAGAACGGAATTCAACTATTGACGCCATCAGATCTCAATAGTTACTACAGAAGACGTGAGCAACTAGAGAAGAAAAGCCAAGAAATATTAGAAAGAGCAAAATCACGAGCATCAGCAAGCAGCAGTAGCTCAGCATTCGTAGCAATAGGTATTTTGCCCGCATTGCCAAAAGAACGCTTGCTTGACTGGAAAGCACTTAAGAACCTTGCAGAGGATTTCGGATTTGACCATAGAAGACATTTGCAAAATTTTGGAACTGCACAAGAGACATACTATGTTCGATGCCTCCGCCCCGAATGGCGCTATGAAGAAATTACCTTGTGGGGAAGCATTTTCCAATGCGTTGGAATCGAGAAAGATCGGGAAACCAATTCATTTAATTTTGAAGAAGTTCTAATGAGCATTCATGATTGCACGACAAAAGCATTGTCCCTATACGAGTCCTGTAACTTTAGTGGAAATCTGAGAGTTGAAATAGAACTCATTACTGGATTTGATTCAAATGGATACTACACCTACAAAACACTAAAAAGCAGAAGAAATGCAAGACTTCCAATAGAGCAATCTTCACGTTCTGAATTCGCATACAAACCGCATGAACTCAACAATTCTCATTTCTGGAAAGCAGTAGTTTCAGACCTTCTTTTTGCCTGCGACCTAGGCACTCTCGAGACCGAAGATGTAATTACGGAAGAGACGATGAACCGCATCACCAAAACCAATTAGCTACATATAGACAGACCTGACATGTGGGATCTGTCAATTAAACTGTGGCATTAGGATTATTGGTCACTGATTGGAGTTTTTGTCAAATCTTCTGTTCTGGGGTAAATTAGTCGGTCTCCTTCTTCTCCCTGATTTCGTCTTTAATATTGATGCCGGTCAGCACGTCGGCAAGACGTTCCGGCACATTCAGTCGGCGCCATAGCTTTTGTGCGCTTCCGCATAGCTTGAACACCATCGTTAGCATTGTGTCTCTAGTCAGGCAACCGCGAGTCTTTGCAGTGCGCAATCTGACAGTCGCGAAGATTGATTCAAATGGGATTTGTTGTGCGAATGTGGACCCAGTGCTCAGCAGGGAAATCGAAGAAGGTAAGCAGATCATCTCGATCCAACTCAAGACACTGAGTGGGGTCAACGGAAGCAGTGCAAACCTCTAAGAACCAAAATCATAATATCCTGGACATAAGTTCTTTAGGGGCTGTAGCGGTGCACCTATAATCGATAGGAAGGGATATATTGCCGCATTTGTATGCCGTGGCGACGAAGAAAACTCTACTATAAGTGGCTTTCCAGCTACGAAGGCAAAGGAATATTTGTCGGACTACGTCAAGAATCCAGCAACGTTGCTTCCAGTTTCGGAGCCGACATAACTTCAAAAACAACAGGTATGTTGGGCTTATTGCCGAGCTGGCAGAGGTATGCTTACTGTCAAGTTGGATTGCGTTGACTGCGTTGATGACCGCGCTAGGAGACCCAGCGTCAAACAAAATCAGGCTCGGTCGGTATGGAATTCTACTCAAATCGTCGGCGAACACAATATTCCAACTCTTTTGCCAAATCAGCCATGTCTGGACGTTTTGTGGGATCGTTCAAAGTGCAAGCTTCCAGCATGGGCTCAATCTGATGACTTGCGGAACCAAACGAATAGGTCGTGAGCTTCGTTACTTCTTCGTTTTGCCATAATGTACCAGGTAATGGATTGCGCATTTCTGTTAGTGTGACCCAAATGGTTTTCGCCAATGAGTAAACGTCGGCCTTTTTGCCATCTGCAGAACCGGCATTATTGAGCATCTCTGGCGCTAGATAAAACGCCGGTCCCAGCTTTTGTCGGTCCTTTGTTAAGGCTACCTTCTCTGGAAACGATGCGATTCCGAAATCTCCGATACACCACTGGCCGTTAAGGTAGAAAAGGTTTTCAGGCTTGAGATCTCGATGAGAGATACTCCGATCATGCACAATTGCCATTGTCTTTGCGATAGAAGAAAATGCCACGAATTTTACTAAATCATTCGCTTCTTCCATCACCTTCGGAAATTGTTCCGCCATAGGCATCACAAGCCAAGGAATATCCTGCTTGTCATACCGGCTTGGTAAATAATAGTCGATAATTGGGATTACGCCAGGTAGGTCCTTCAGCCGACTCAGTGCTTCAATTTCGGAGGTGAAGCGAGTCAAAGTATTGGTTCGATACGAGTTCGCTAAGCAGAGTTTGATTGCACCAATCGTGGCGTCATTCTTAGTGGCTTTCCAAACTTCTGCATTGCCACCCCTCCCTAGTTTTTCACGAAGGCGCCAGGGACCGACTTGATCGCCCAATCTGTACCTAATGTGCGCGTCAGGTTCATCTGGCAAAGCTTCAAAAAATGCCCTGAAACGTTTAATCGTTTCCGGACGTGCGGCAAGTGCTTTCGCAGTCCTTGAGATTGAACCATATTTCGCAATTGTCTCATCAATCTCCCGGATGGCCCTATTCTTTCCGACCAGCTGTCCCCACATTTCGATGACGGCATTTCGAGCTATTCCAGATTGCATGCTTCCTGGCTCAAATTGGGCATTCACAGAGTAAACAACCTCCTCGAATGAGGAGGATAAGTCAATTTGTTTCAAATTCAAGTCCTCAAAATTGGTTTTGTTTGCGTAAGTATACTCATCTGACCCAGCGCCATATTCAGTCACCATAAGAACTATGCCCAGTTTTTTTTGCCGAAGGAGCGAGTTGGAGCCCGGCTGCTAGCCGCCAGCAGGAATATGGACATAGCGACTGAATCGGCTTGAAGCATTTGCCAGGCTAGGAGCGGCAGACGGTGAAGAACACTTTCTACTTGCCTCAGTCGGTCGCCGTCTGCCCTACAGTCGGAAAGCACATGTGTAAAGCCCAACCGTGAATTGAGAACTGACAATCGAATGCTGAAAGTTGCAGTAAAAGCGGACCTCTCTAGCGAGACTTTTTCTTTCTTCCAACGTCAACTACAACAGTTTCAATCTTTACATCGAGATTTTCACATACAGCGCAGAAGATGGCGGCGGTATTATCCATGCTTGGGTTACCGCGTTCCGAAAGCATTCGGTGCAAGCTTTTTGCAGGTGTATCGATGGCACGAGCCAATCCTTCGAAACCAATGGTGGCATTGACGAGATCGCGAAGAATTAGACGGGCTGTTTCTGATTCTCCAGTCAGAAACAGCTTGGTTGCTTCATCGAGCAACGCTTTGGCAAACGCAGGTTCTCGATTTACGCGTTCGACAACTGTCTGTTTAAAATTGCGTGTAAGTGCCATATCACTACCTTTTGTCTCTCTTAAGTTTATTGTCCGTCTTCTTGGTTCTGCTGGACTTCTGTTTTTCTTTCTCTTTCTCGGCTTTCGCTTTTGCAGCCTTTCTTACTTTGTATTCTTCGTGCAAGCGCTTAGCCTCCTTAATGTCTTCGTTTTGCCCCTTCTTCGTTCCGCCACCGAACAAGATAATGAGGTCTTTGCCGTCTTGTGCTAAATAGATTCGATAACCAGGACCCCAATCAATAATGTATTCTCCAATTCCATCAAACCATTTGATTGCCGATGTTAGCCCCCGCTCCATACGCACTTTTGCAGAGGTAACTTTTGCTGCGGCTTTGACATCGAGGTCATCGAACCATGTTTTGTAGGGGCTGGAACCATCTTCCAGAAGATATTCTTCTACTCTCATTCCGCCATAGTAACACATATGTTACCATTCGTCAAGCGACACAAGCAAGGCTAGTGCCGAAGCTTGCGGAGCCAACCAACTAGCTTCTTGAGCGGACGCATCCAAGAGCTTCTTGGTTCGACGACATCGCTTAATTGATCGGTAACGTGCGGTTTGGAATACTCTCGAATATCAAAGAACGGGTCACCTGTCTCGTCTACGGGGTGGTGCGGACAGTGCTTGTTTCTGAGCTGCTCTACCCAAAAGCTAGATGCAATCATTGACTTGTTGCCGTCATATTCGAGATAGTTGAAGTCGACCGAAAAACGAGACCAAGGTGTAAGCAATTGCACCATGAGACCGATGGCGGTTGAGGCCAGCACACCATTCGGCCAAACCACCTGAGGACGACCTCCAGCTGCGCCATATTGCTGAGCTTCTTGTACTAGGCGCTCATCAGTTATAAAGTTGCAACATCGCAAACAAGCTTTGCCTGGGAACGAAAGAATAACCTGTCCACTGATGAGAAAATCGTCGAGAAGCGGGCGGTGAGTGACTTCCATGCCGATGTCGATGTATGGAATGATGTATCTACGCGCAAAGCGTTCAAGTTGCTCTCTTTCTGTAAAGGAATCAACAGCACCGATGATTACATCACAAAGCTTCAATTGCTCAACCGCTTCCTGCCACGAGCCAGTTATTGAAATTATCTGAGCATTGGGCAGAAGTGCTCGAATGGTTCGCTTGGCGATCTCAACTTTTGCAAGTTCTCGCTCAACGTCAGAAATAGTGCCACATACTAGGCGATTAGTGTTAGAAAGCTCAATAATGTCTGGATCGCAAAGGATATAACGCCCGATTCCGAGGTGAGCACATTGCAGTACCAGATGAGATCCACCTCCCCCTAGCCCAACCAATCCGATTGTCGCCGCGGAGAGATTATGGTCACTGTCTGGTCCTAAGAAGCTTTGGCGATTATCGCTATTCATTAGGTTCTACTCCATTTCTTGATGGGGCAGCCGACTTCAACAAAACTGTCGACGGGTATACACGGTTGATTTCTGTCAAAGACAGCAAGCCCAGAAGCCAAGTCGTTACTAAGCACTAAGGCGCCATGGAGCCTCATAGGGCTCACTTTTAGAAAATCCAGCATGAACTTGGAGCTCTCATGCAGATCGATTGCACTGAAAGATGGCATGCCTATGCCGCTGTGACTATGCACGTGGAAAACAGCATTGCCTTTGGAGATTGACCATTGAAGAGCTTTCCTGATGGCTTCCGAGCCCAAGAGCGCACCAACGGTCAGGTCAGGCAAATAGTCTTCGTCCTCCACTGGCAGGTAGTCCCGTGCCAATATGAGCACCTTGTTTCCGTCTGCAAATGAGAGCCCGGCCGAAATGAATCCGACCCGTTCATAAGCGAAGGAATGTCGTCGCCTGAGATCGGCGCGAATTTTTTCAAGTAATCGTGATGTGATTTTGAATGTGATGTTCATGCGACGCACCTCAAGTGTTCTAGAAGTATTGCAGTCCAGGGTAGATCGGCAGGCACACCTTGCCAGGACGGTGCCCACCATTGCTTGTCGACCACGCGATGCTGGTTCCAATTCGAGCCGCGACCGTCAATTTTTCGCTCAAAAAAGAGCCTAGTCTTATAGCCTGTATGCTCAAAAGGCACCAGCAGTAGTGTCATCGTGAGTATTTGCCCGGCTGAGACCACCTGCATATTCGGAAGGAGCACCAATGCTTTTCCGCCCTCGGTCAAAATGGTCGCAGCAGGGCATATCTGTTTGAGTGCGTCGAAATGAATAGATATGTTAGTCATGATGAGGCTCCGCAAGGTACCTGGCTGAAGAATTTCATGCCTTCTTTGACACGCAGCTTTTCATCAGACTTGAGTGCAGTAAGTTTTCCGTCGGCATCGAGCAAGTTAAGTACATAACCGGGCTCAACAGGCAGGATCACGATGAGCTGCTCCATCGTGTAAATACCGCGTGGAATCTCGCGTTTGTCGCCATTCAAAGAGACCGTTATGTATCGGCTCTTACTCTGTATATGTTCAGTGCCAGATTCGCTCAGATTGACTTGAGCGTACGGCTCCAGGACGACTTCTCCATCCTCAGATTCCAGCACCAATACAGCGTCGTTTGAAATGCCTGCCAGCCGGCGCAGCATGGGCTCGCCTATTAGCTCAGTTCCCCATTCGTAACCGCGATCATTTATTGTGAATCGAAAGATACGATCATTTCGGAATGCCATGAAGTTTTTGGCTCCTTCTGTTCGCAAGTCAACCATTTCATCAAGTGACACCGATCTGGTTTCGTGATGGAGCAGCTGTATCAACAGATGCTCATCAGCGGGATCGTAGCCAGCTTCGGAGAGAATCTGTCTACCCTGCGGGACAGGATCCGTGAAAGCGATTTGGACCCCATTTACTTCAGCCAGATGGTTGCCGGAATTGAACGGCGTGTGTTCCCTAACGTAATTGCCCATTTATCGACTCCTTTAGAGAATATGGGTTAGTTTGTTTCAGCGCAGTAAGCTTACTCCGCTTACACTCGGACCAAAAAAAATTCCGATCCGATACTTGTATACTAGCGTAAGCTTACATAGCTGACAAGTTTTTTTTTTTGTTTTCGAATTAAAATTACCAGATGGCTGTTCATGTGGGGTGGGTGCAACTCGTCGACCCGTATTCGCACAACAACATCAAACAGCTCAGAAAGAACGTTACTTGCCTGTTGGCAGGAGTCATGGTGGACCCTACGTATAATTAGGAATGGCTCGACGGCCTTAGACACCAAACATCGAGGCATTAATAATAAGCCGATCACCATGTTGGCTTGGTGCTTCCACCAATTAACAGAATACGAAGGCTTGCTGAACTTGGAAAGTTCGTAGCCGTCCCGACAAAGAACCTTAGGTTTCGATAGCTCCAGTGCGAGCAGGCTCAGCTGCGTAGCTTCTTGAGCTGCGAAGAGTTTCTCGTGCATCAAGATCTGACCAGCCTCGAGACCTAAAGCGGATCTGACTCGTCTTCGGCTCTGGTCGCTTGGATCTTCGTCAAGTGAGCGACTGATCACGACCGATTCTGCGCCAACATTACTGAAGCACCTAAAACCGAGAATACCTAGTGGCAAATCCTCATATTCAGGCGAGATACCAAACTTTTCTTTCCAAAAACCGATCGAACCTGATCGCCTCGGGATTATCTGGCATGAACTTGACGCTGTTTAGCGCTTTCTCACAGAGGTCTTCAACTTTCTGCGTTGTGAAATACAGTCTTTTGACGGTTGCAAACAGACATTTCACTTGTTCTTTTTCTTCTGCTGGAGCCAATGAAGCAGCTCGCTAGCGCTTACGTCGTCATCTACCATTGTCCGCAATGCAAGAGCATATTGAGGGTCACCTTCAGACATGCGCTTGAGCTCTTCGATTGGGGCCCTTGGATCGAGATCTTTAAGTTCGTCAAACTTGACTTGAAGAATCTTGCAGATCTTCTTCAGAACTTCCTCTGAGGGGAATCTGCGGCCCAATTCGATATCTGATAAAAATGCAGCAGATACCTCAAGCTTTTTGGACATTTCCCGAAGAGAAAGGCCTTTAAGCTCCCGCAATTCCCTAATTTTTTGCCCAAGCGTCTTCATATATAATGTAAGCTTACTTGGCTTACGCACAAAATGTCAAGCTCGAAGTCGTGAAAATGGTTGCCAATTCGCTTTTCAGCTGGTTTAATATTAAAGAACGGTTTGGCTAACCTAAATTGGGTGGATTTATGAGCACAAGGGTTGCAACGAAACGCGGCAAGAGCGCTAGCGGTTCACGTAAGCGCTCCGCTTCCTCATCGGAAAAAGCCAAACAGATGAGATTGTCAATCCAAGCAGCGTACGCTATTACTAAGAAATTGGAAAGTGTTCGCCAAGTCAAACCAGAGAGCTTACTTCAGCCAATGACCTTGTAGCGATTAATTGCTATGACCAAACCGCTTTTCGAGGTAGTACCATATTCACACCAGTCCTTGATTAAGCTGTTGACGGCAGGCGCAAGGACAGCACCCGAATCATGGGAACGTCGAATTCACGGTATATATTTCAAAGAGTACTTCGGCTTTCTGGAAACCAAAACAGTAGTTGCAGAAAACAATTACGTAGATCAGCACTTCCTCGATGATTACACTGCTTACTACGTTGGTTGTTTTCACGGTTATGATCGCATGTGCAGGCGTTTGCACTTTTTCGACATCAAGTTCAGCCCCGAAGAATTCACTGGATTTATCGAAAACCGTCGAGGGAAGCTGTCAGAGGAGCGGCTGCAAAAGGCATATCTTGGATTTGTTGTTGTAAAGCCACTGCCCACAACATTATTAGGCAGAACTTGTTTGAAAACTTATGCTGGCCCTGAACGGCATTATCCAATTACCAAGACATACAAAGCCAATTTGTTTGGAATCTCCTTGTCCGTTGACACAATTGCATTTCAGGAACAAGACACCGTGACTGCGGCTTGCGCTACGAGTGCGCTCTGGTCTGCTCTTCATTGCACAGGTGAAACATTCCATCATGAGATTCCATCGCCTCATCAGATCACGTCAGCAGCAAAAAGAGGATCTGGATCTCTGTCAAGAATTTTCCCAAACAAAGGTCTAACTTTTCCAGAAATGGCTCAGGCTGTTCGAGCGGTCGGGTTGGAACCACTTGTGCTTGGTGGAGGGAAGGACCAGTACACTTTGAGCAGTACATTATATGCCTACCTGAACGCAAAGATTCCTGTGGTACTCGGTCTCGAGCTCTTTGAATTTGGAGGAAAGTCTGTAGGATGGCATGCTGTTACCCTAACGGGTTTTCGATTGCCCGACTCGCGCCCTCGTTCTGTAAGTAGAAATGGTTTCAAATTGCGCGCGGACCGAATAAATAAGATTTACGCACATGATGATCAGGTTGGTCCATTTGCGCGAATGTCCTTCATGAAAGGAAAAAAGAAGGGGCTGCCATCGTTTCATTTGTCTACCTCATTCGGAGGTGTCGGTACGCACTATGCAGTTGGAGAAAACATGCTTGTCCCACTGGACAATAATATTCGCATCCCGTTTGCCACTATATTGGATACCGTTATCCAATTCGATCGCATGCTTAGAGATTGGGCAAATCTGACACCTAGCGCTAAAAAGCTTGGTGAGTTTGAATGGGACATATTTTTGTCATCGGTGAATGACTTTAAGTCAGATATATTCAAATCGTCTACTACGACTCCATCCGTAAGAAAGAATATTCTTTTTCGAAATCTACCAAAGTTCGTCTGGCGGGCAAAAGCACGAATTGGAAAGAAGCTTGTTTTAGAGCTCATTTTCGACTCAACGGATATCGAACAAGGAAGGCTTCTTCTATCCATAGTTGAATTCGACCAATCAATTTCTGCTAAAATCCGTCAGCTGACAGCATTCATTTTCGCAGATCCTCAAGTTGCTGCCCATATGGCAGAACTAAGGGCTGGTCCAATTTTTGAACACTTTAGAGCCTGAGTAACGAACTCCTTTGGTTGTTGATAGCTCGGCGGAGAAGCTTGGCAGAGCGCGGGAGCAGCATGAGATATCTGTCCAGTGATCGACGACTGACCCCGCCCATTTTCTTGGACCCCGTCAAGCGGACAATTTCTGTTCTCGAAATTGCTGAGCGAATTCCGACGGTGCAATTCTTCCCAGCGACCCGCGCGGTCTTATCGTGTTGTACCCGTACCTCCATCCCTCAGTGATTGTGCGCGCTTCAGGGCTTCCCATAGCACCAGTCGAGACGCTCCAAGACTCTTACAACACGCTCTCCAGGCAAACTGAAATCCACCTCCATCGCCAGGCACTCGCGCGTACATTCGTCGATGACGTTCAGCGTTCTGAATCTTCTGCCGATGGATAAGCTGTCGCTAACGAAATCTAGCGACCATCTTTGACAAGGATATGTGGCTGGTTCAAGCGGTTTGCGACGTCGACGCTCTCTCTTGCGGCATCGCTTGCGCACCTGATTGTTTGTATATTCGGTAAACCCGCTTATTGTTGATGCGCAGACCGCCACGTTGCAACAGCCAGGTTATTCGCTCGTAGCAAAATCGTTTTCGAGCATGCGCAATCTCCTTTATCTGTTCACGCAGTTCAGATTCATCCTTCTTGGTGCTTTTGTGTCGATGAGTGCCCCGGGCCAAGCCCACGGCAATGCAGTCTTTGCGCTCACTAACTCCCACCACTTCAAACGCCGCGACAATGGCTATTCTCTGAGAGATGGTCAATACTTTTCGAAAGTGCATACTTGTAGCCGTCGATCAGAAGTGCCTGTTCGCCGAGCAGCCTTTTCATTCTGCATCTTCCCTTCCTATAGTGCTCTGAGGCGCTTAACGTCAGCAGATTGCATGCCACCGAACTTAGCTGTCCAGTTATACAGCTTGTTGGTGGAGATTCCGCGTTTGCAGCAAAGCTCAGCTTTGGTCGTGCCTGTTTCCGACTCCCTAAGTATGTTTACAATCTGTTCATCCGTGCATCTGCTCTTTTTCATTAGACCTTCTCCTGTCTAATTGAAACCATGACTGATATTTGCTCAATCGTCTACTTGGCTTGGTACAAGTGCTGGGGATGGGGTCAATAATCCTAGATATAGAGAGTTCCCGCAGCCTAAATGGCAGAGGAGAAATAGGAGTAGATAATCTTTAGTGCTGCTCAAATTTATAGTACTATAGTGCATAGCTTTGAGAGTAGAGGCTTCTTGTGACCATGAGTGTTGCGCATCAAAAGCCTAATTCAGGTCAGTCAAACTTTCCCAGTATAAAAATAGATTCGGTATTGTATACCGTTTTTTGTTTCCACTGTCTTTGAGGCTTCGTATACATAGATTCCTATTAGTTTTCCTTTTGAGTCAACGCAATGAATAGCTAAAGTAGGATTATGTTGAGAGCCAAATAACTGGCCACTTAGAGGTCCTCCCCTCGGAATAACTTGCTTATTCCGCTGACTCTGCACAGGAATGAAAAGCTCCTTTAGCTGCGTCCATTAACCTTTACGGACAGTTGATGCGCCTAGATGACCAGCAGACGCTCAATGATTACTTACTCTAGTCTTGACTAAATATGACACGGGAATCAATCACCGTTATCGTGGAGTAACACCTAAACACAGATCCACAAAAAACTCACCCTCGGAGAGACTCGAACTCCCGACACCCTCCTTAGGACGGAGGTGTTCTATCCAACTGAACTACGAGGGCCTAGAAAATTAGTTTACCAGACCACCCCGGCATTGGCATCAACTTCCAAACCCTTAGAAACCTGCCACACCTTCACTTGTCATCAGATCCACCAGCCTCATCAGCCCCACCATCTGGCGCAATCACGTCTCCAGCTACCCCACCAGCACTCGCTCCACCAGCCTCACCATCACCACAATGTACAGACGCACTACCCCCACCCACTCCTCTCTTCCCATACGAAAGAAAGAGCACAATCTGCCACAGATGGGGCAGGCTCCAATAAACCAACAACAGCAGGGCGACAGCATAGCCTGCCACAGTCAAATACAACCCCAAGGTAAAAGACCTGGGCCTATAGTCAAACTCAACCAAATGAGCGCCCTTCTCAAGCTTTACAGCCCGCATCAGACCATTTGCTCTGGCAAGCTTTGCCTCAAAGCTATCAACCTTGACCCGCCACCCCGGGTAGAAATGGTCGCACAAAATGAAATAGCCGGGGCTCTTAAGAGTGACAGCAACTGCCAGGTGTTCCGGCTTGTCAACCATTACGCGCACACTGTTCGCCTTGCTGCGCTTGTCGGTCTCGCCGCCATCGCCCACAGTGGTTTTGCCCCAATCGGCTGGCACAAGCAAGGGCAGCCGCTCGCGCACATCGCCGTCCACAAAGGCAAACTCGGGCTTTTCAAAAGGGCTGTCTACTAGTGGGTCTTCCTCTATAAAGTCTTTTAGATACTGGCTATCTTTCTGCTCTAAATATTCAACCAAGGCATCTCGCTTCTTCTCCTTAACCCGGTTATCCTTCGCACCAGCCCCCCCAGCACCCGCCCCCGAACTACCAGTACCCACCGCACCCGAGCCCAAGCCCGCACCCGAGCCCAAGCCCGCCCCCGAGCCACCACCAGTCGCACCAGCTACAACACCATCAACCCCATCAACAACCTCATAACCCTCACTCACATAAGCGCGCGGCGTCGGTTGCAACACCTCATAAACCCGCAAGGCAAGCGCCTTGCTTTCATGCTTGAGGGCAAAATATTTCTCGTCCAGCAAAGACACATCGAGAGGTCCCTTGCCCTTGTTTTTCTTTGTTTGCGAGCCGACAAACTTTGTGGCGGTCAGCCGACAAAACAAATATAGGGGCAAGTCGTCTTGCCCGGCGCGCTCTAGCGAGCTTGTCTTATAGGCTTTCAAAAAATTCTTTTGAAATTGCGAGGTGGCGGCGGCTTCATAACCACCGGTAACCGGGTATGTGCCCACACTGGTATTGGGCAAAAGCAAGTCGCGGCAATATTGCATATAGTTTTCGCCCAGCTGAATCTTGTTTAGATCACCGCGGGCATGATAGCCGCGTGGGCTATACAGCGGGTCGAAATAACCGGTCATATAGCGCCCGACGCCGTTAAACTCGTTTGCTTTATCAAAATTAGCGGTTTGCGACATCGCTGTTAGCCTATCTGCCAAAACCGGTCGCCGGTAAAAGCCACCAAGGCTGGTGCGCTGCGGCAGCATAAAAGAAACCGTGGCAAGAGATGCGATTATGGCACCGATGGCGATGGCATAACGTTCGCTTTCTTTCATGGTTAGTTTATCTGCCACCAAAAGAAAAGCTAGAAAAATTGAGGCAATTAGACTATTGACTGCTAAAGCCCGAAAGAGCATTTCAAAAAAGCCCGGTGCGGCTAGTGTATAAGCGATACCGTTTGCGGTGAAAGGCTTGGCGGCATAAAGATCGCGGCAAAAATATAAAGCGGCAAACACAGCGGTTAGACAAAGGAAAATAGAGAGCAGCGAAATAGTCAGCCGCCCTGGTTTGGTTACTGCCACCTTAAGTCCATAAACTGCCAAAAGGGCTAAAAACAAATCGACAAAAACCATCAGCTTGACTGGGTAGCGCAGTACCGCAAGCGGTGGCACAAGCTTTAAAAGCCAGCCACTTACCGGGGTGTTGCAGCCGGCGGCGAGCAAGGCGGCTATAACAAAACCCAGCAAAAACAATAGTCGCCGTTTTTTATGCTCTTTGGCGCCAAAAGAAAGCAAAGCCAAGACCAAGACTATTGGCCCCACGCAGGCGGTCGGCATAAAGGGATAGTAACCCTTGCGACTGGCCACTTGGGCTAAGTACAAAGACAATGAGTGCTGCAGGTCACCTAAAGGTTGTCCGGTAAAGAGACAAATATAGTCGTACCAGTTGGCGCTCCATAAAAAGACCTGGCTGAGGCTAAGCCCTGAGGCTCTGGGTGAGAGGCGGGTCCATTCATATGTTGGCAAAATAGAGATCATGCTCATGGCTAAAGCCAAAGCAAACGAGACTGCCACTGCGGCAAAGTCAGAGACCACCCTGGTTTTATCAGACTCTTTGCCAAAGCAATGGCGCAAGGGCAAGAGCGCCACCACACCAAGTACCAAAAAGACCGGCACAAATATCTCGGGACGACCGGCCATTATTGTAGTATGGGCCAACCAGGCAGAGGCAGCTATGTATAAAAGCTTTTCTCGCCCTCTGGCTTTGTTGAGCTTCAAAAAGGCGACCATGCTTAAGAAGCCCCAAGAGGCGGTGGCCGGCAGCGAATAATTGGCGGCAAAAGAAAACATATAGCCGTTGAGGGCAAGTATTGCACCAAGGGCGATGGCAAGCACCACGGTCAGCTCTAGCTCTAGGGCAAGAAAAAAACCGGCGGTGAAGGCGACTATTTGGCTTAGCATCAAAGTCAAAGCCATGGCTTTGCTGTATGAAAGAAAGCCAAATAGAAAGCTTGGAAAATAGAACAAGCCGGGCGAGGGGTTGGCGGTCTGGGGCATGCCGCAATATAAATAGGGGTTCCAGAGGGGCAGGCGCCCTTCTTTTAAGGCTGCACTGATGAGCCTGGCAAAGGGTTCAAAGAAATAGGTGTGGTCTGAGACGAAATATTCTCGCCCGGCAAAAAGTACCGGGTAATAGAAAGCCAACAAAATCAGGGTTAAAACAAAAAGGGAAACCAGATAGGCTTTCCCTTGATTTGTATGCACTGTCTTTATTCAGCTTTAAATGTGAGGAATTTCGAGGCTGTGTCTTGGATTGTTTGGCCAACTGGAATGGCTGAGCCAGAAATCTGTGTCACTGCATTTTTAGAGAGTTGCATGAGGGGCTGAACGCAGGTCAGACCGGCAGCGGCAACAATCACTGTGCAGAGCATCAAGGCAAAAGCAGGAAACTCTTGCGGTGAGCCGACATAAGGCTTGGGCTGGTCGCGACCGGGCAGTTGGGCGACTTTTTCAGACGGCTCGGGCACGATCATGGCGATCACTACCTTGGTGTAGTAATAAACCGCCGGTATCGAGGTGATTAGAGCGCAGGCGACCAGTACCCAGCCCAAAGGCAGACCCAAGAAGGGTTGGGTAATTGAAGCACCGGCTGTGAAAACAAAGACTTTGGCAAAGAAACCAGCAGGCGGTATGGGCAGACCAGCCAGGTTGAGCAAGCAGACCGACATGGCGATAGCCAAGAGCGGACGGCGGCGAATCAGACCGGCGTAGTCTTCGATGCGGTCAGAGCCTGTTTCGTTGCTGAACATTATGGCGGCGGCAAAGGCGCCGAGGTTCATAAAGCCATAAACCAGCACATAAAAGACCATGGCTGATAGACCGGCTTCGCCGCCTGCCATCAAACCAATCAATATGTAGCCGACATGGGCGATGGAAGAGTAGGCAAGCATACGCTTGAGTGAGCTCTGAGCCATGGCAATGAGGTTGCCGGAGATCATAGATAGGATGGCGAGCAAGCCGAGCAGACCGAGCCAGACAGCTTGGTACTGACCGAACATAACGCTCAAGAGTCTTATGGCGACTACAAAACCGCCCGCCTTAGAACCTATTGAGAGGAAAGCTGTGACCGGTGTGGGGGCGCCTTCATAGACGTCGGGGGTCCACATATGGAAGGGCACAGTGGAGAGTTTGAAACCGACGGCGCTGAGTACCAGGGTCAAGAGCAAGACTTGGAAGAAGGAGGCATTGCCGCCGGCACCCACTGACAAGGCGTCGCGGATGACGTCGAAATTGGTGCTGCCCGAAAGCCCATAGAGGAAGGAAAGGGCGTAGAGAAGGGTGGCGGTGGTGGCGGCTGTGGAAAGCAAATATTTAAGGGAGGCTTCTTGGCTCTTGATATCGCGCTTTTGGAAGCCGGTTAAGAGGACGCAGCAGATACTGAGTGTTTCGAGTGCCACAAAGAGCATGATTAGGTCGGACGAACCGGCCAAGAAAAGATTGGCTAGAATCGCCGTCAGCAAGATGGCGTAGAACTCGCCGGTATTTTTGCCGAATTTATGGTCATAGCCCATGCTCATCAGGACGACCACGATGCCGACCACGATGCTCAAGAGGGAGAAAAGACTGTAGAGCGGGTCGACTGTGAAAACACCGCCGTAAAGCTTGACGGTGGTGTTGAGGTCGCGGGTGAGAAGAAAACCAGCGGCACCGAGGGCGACAAGGCTGACTATCGGGGTCATGCCTTTGGCTTTGGGAGCGAACAGGTTCCAGAGGGCGGCAAACAAGATGCCCACCGTCAGAACGATGTGCGGCGCCAGGTGACCTAACTGTTGGTAGTAATTATTGATTGCATCCATAGTTGCTAAGAATTCCCCTTTGAGCACCCTTAATTTTACATAGGTAGAAACTGTCCTTACAGGGTTTCGCAGACTCTTTAGCTAAGCTTTGCTTTAGTTTATGCAGATTGGCATATTGACAGCCCAGGCGGCTTCTTTACAGCTTAGTGAAAGCTTGAACTGGTGAGAGCCGCTTGCCGGTATATGCGAAAGGCTTATGAGTGATAAATTTGGGTAAGATAGTTCTTACCGGGCGGCATGCTTAACGATACGACCGACAGCAATTAGAACCGCTAGACTCAAAGGTCGTACACAGGCACTTAATTTTCGCACTCAGGAAGCACTTGATAATGTCCGAAAGAGCAAAGAGGTTTTACAGAGACCAGTCAGGCAAACTGCATATCAAGCCCGATAAAGCAGCAGCTTTATTGGTGATGGAAGACGGCACCGTGCTTGAGGGGCTGTCTTTTGGGGCTGAGGGACGCGGTTTTGGCGAGCTGGTGTTCAACACGTCGCTTATGGGGTATCAAGAAGTCTTGACCGACCCCAGTTATGCCGGGCAGGTCATCACCATGACTTATCCCGAGATGGGCAACTATGGCACCAATAACGAAGACCTTGAAAGCAAGAAAGTTTTTGCCCGCGGCTTAGTGGTGCGCCATCTCTCTAGGTTGCATTCTAATTTTAGGGCGGAAGAAAGCCTTGAGTCTTTTATGCAGAAGCACAATGTGGTGGGAATAAGCGAGGTCGACACCAGGCTTATTACCCGCAAGTTGCGCGACCTGGGCGCCATGCGCTGTCTGATTACTAATTTGCCCGAAGATTTGAAAGCCGGCGGCGAGGCTCTTACCAAGCTTGTCAAAGAATCGCCCGAAATGACTGGGCAAGACCTGACCAACGAAGTAAGCACCGACAAGGTCTATAAACTGGGGCAGGGCAATAAACTAAAAGTGAGCGTGCTCGATTTTGGCTGCAAGGCTAATATTCTCAATGAGCTGGTCAAGCGCGATATCGAGGTCACGGTTTATCCGGCTGCCACTGCCGCTAAAGCCATATTAGACACCAAGCCTGATGGCATTTTTCTATCTAACGGACCTGGCGACCCGGCTGCTTGCGGCGCTGTGCTCAAAGAATTGCCTCATCTGATTGATAGCAAGATTCCCATTTTTGGCATCTGTCTTGGTCACCAGCTTTTGTCTATCGCCATGGGCGCAAGCACATACAAACTAAAATTTGGACACCGCGGAGGAAATCAACCGGTCAAAGATTTGACCACTGGAAAAATAGAAGTAACAAGCCAGAATCACGGTTTTGCCGTTGACGATAAGAGCTTGCCTGAGCATCTCGAATTGACCCATATAAACTTGAATGATAACTCGGTGGAAGGTTTTAGGCACCGCACCTTGCCTATCTTTGCCGTGCAGTATCACCCCGAATCGAGCCCGGGTCCGCACGATTCTACTTATTTGTTCGACCGTTTTGTCACTCTAATGTCTGGTGCAGTCAAGGCCGCCAAATAAGCGGCTTCATCGTCTATCCCTTTCTTTTCGAATTCGGGTATCAAACTTGTATAAGTTAGCCATATTTGACTTTGACGGCACCCTCGTCGACTCTACCCCCGGTATCATCGACGTGATGAAGATCGTTGTTGATGAATACAACTTTCAAGAAGGCATTTTGGAAGAATGGCAGCACCTGGTCGGTGTGCCTCTACCAAGACAGATGGAAATTATATTTCCTGACCGCGACGCCGACTTTCACTTGGAAGTAGCCAATCGTTATAGAGAAATCTATGACAAGATGGCAATTGAAATCTGCCCGCCTTTCCCGCATATGGTTCCTATGCTTAAGAACCTGAAAGATGCAGGCATTACTGTCACCATTGCCTCGTCTAAGCGGTCAAACCTTGTGCAGGTGGTTATCGACCACCACAACCTCAATGAATATTTTGCCATGGTTGTGGGCGCCCAAGAGGTGACCAATCACAAGCCGCATTCAGAATCGGTCGATGTGACAGTAGAAAAATTTGGCACCGCCCGTGAAGAAACAGTGGTCATCGGCGACAGCATTTTTGACCTCGACATGGCTCGCAATGCCCGCGTCGACGCCATCGGCGTCACAACCGGCGTGCACACTGCCGAGATGCTTGCCAAGTCTGAGCCGACCCATATTGTTACCGACTTGGTGGCGGTCGAAAAGATTATATTGAACGGCAGAAAACGCTAAGTAGAAAGACGACAAAACAAAATAAAAAGAAGACAAAACAAAAGAGGGACAGACTTTTCAATCTGTCCCTCTTCCCCATTTTGCGATCTCCTTAAGCCGGAGAAAAGTCAGCTTGTGGTCCGTTGGCGGGCTTGTCAGCCTTTTTCTTGGGTTCTTCCAGGAAGTCTTTCGGCAGGTTGACGAAATCAGTCTTTCTCGGATGAGATTCGACAATACCTTCCGAACTGACAAACTTGACGCGGGCATCAGGATCAGCGTTTAAATCACCACCCACAGTGATTATGCGAGATCCAGACCGGGCTTCAACTTTGCCGCCGAAGACAAACACTCTGGCACCGCTGTTGACGACTACATCGGCACCGGGTCTAACTATCCCGGCTGTTCCCTGCATGTACTCATATTTGTCGCAGTTTTCAGCTCTGACGAAGCCTTGTGAGACAACCACTCTCTCGCGGGGAGGGCAATCAACACCCTGAGCGCGAGCGGCGTCCTTATCGTCTTTCGCTGCCGCCTGTGGTTTGGGTGCTTCCGCCAGCTTCAGGGTGATACCTGGAGGCAGTTGTCCCATTCCATTTTTGCGATTGAGCAAGACGGCCATGTCGCTATTGAGGGCGACTATACGCTTCATCTCTTCGGCGATTTCTTTGGGCGTAGCGTCGGGCTTGCCGGTTACACCGAGCGAGCGACGGGCTATGTCTTTCAGTGAATCACCCTTTTGAATGGTGTATTGCTTGCCTTCGAGCACTTCCACTGCCCAGCTGGAATACTGCTTACAGCCTCTTTCGTCGAGGGTGACGGCAGGTACCCAATCTGAGTATTTGTCTTTGCTCGCGGTGCGATTGACTTTCAAATCGGCTTGAGCTTCAAGTGACATTCTCACCTGGGGATCAGCCTCACGACTGCGTACTTCAGCTACGCCTTCGGGCAGTTTCATCGCATCATTTTCTTGCACTATCGACCGCTTTGGCGGTTCTATTTCAAATCTGTTCACGGCAGGTTTCCTCAGCCTTTTTAAGAAAGTGTAGAGTTAGTTATTTTTTCTTTTTGGTTTCGTCTACACAGTCATCAGCTTTGGGCTGCGGCTTAGGTTCCGGCTTAGATTCAGGTTTGGGAGTAGGTCTATGTACCGGTCTGGGAGCAGGTTTGGGAGCTTCCATCTCGATGAAGGTGATTTGGTTCTGCTGAATCACGGCTGTAGGAGTAGACTCTACTTTGCTGACGCGCTTGTCGAGTTCGTCTACTTTCTTGAGCAGAGCTTCATCAATTTGTTTCTGCTCTTGCGGGTTTCTGCCGTCTTCGACGATGATGACGGGCTTATCGAGACCAGCGCGCTTGAGGGCTTCCATAGTGCCGTCAGCGGTGGCGGCCATGGTGCCGCAGACAGAGTCTAGTTCGAGAGCGGTCTTGGCTTTAGCATCGGCCATGCGCTTGGCAGACATGGCTACGCTTTGAGCCATGGCGTTGGTGTTCAGTTCGCGACCGGCTTGCAGTTGCAGGCTCCAGCCGTTGAGAGCTTGCGAAGACTTGTTGTCGGCTGCGGTACAAACATTGACCATGGTGCGCTGGAAGTCTTCTTTCTTCATGCAGGTTTCGTTGATAGTGGTCTTACCACCCGAAACACCGATACCGAGGACGTATACACCGGCGCTGCCGCCTTCGGAACAGAAACCGCCGCCGCGTACATCGGGAGCATAGGCAGAGCCGCCGTAGACCGTGGTCTTATTGACGCTGTGGTCGTTGATGGCTGCGCTGCCGCCTGCGGCATTACCGCCGGTGGCTCTGGCGTCGGAAGCAGAATTACCGCCGGTGGCTCTGGCATCAGAGTTGCTTCTCGAATCAGAGTTGCTTCTGGAGTTGGAGTTGGCGTTGGCGTCCGAATTGCTTCTGGAGCTGGCGTTGTTATTGTTTGTATTGTCGTTGCGGTTATTGTTGGCGTTGTTGTTGGTGTTGTCGTTACGGTTGTTATTGCCGTTATAGTTGCGGTTGTCGTTGGCGTTGTTGTTGCGGTTATCGTTGGAGTTACGATTGCTGTTGTCGTTGCGATTACCGTTCAAGTTGACCAGGTTCAGGTCGCCAGGAGTGGGCTGGGGAGCGGGAGGGGTCTCATGGGGTCTATCGTATGTCATTTTTGGTTTCCTCGTCGAAGGCGTCAGAAAACAGTCACGGTGGGTCGCGACTTTTAGCTGATTTAGTGGGATAAAGGAGCTCGGTGCTCTGGGGGAGATGCATTAAGATTGCCATAGGTTTGTGACATATTTGTGAGCGCAAAGTCTTGTTCTGGCTTTGTTTTGCGGTTTCTACGTAGCAAACAGGGAACAGTTTGTGACATTTTGCAGTCATAAGCCAAATGACACCAAACTTAGTCATATCTATATGAGATGAGTTACAAATAAATGCCGCCCACAAGCCCTACTCTTGCAAGTAAAAGCCACATAGCGTGGGCGATACAGCCAATGAGACGGGGTTTATAGATGAAAAGCCCGGGCTTTATTGATGGTTTGTTAGGCGCGTTAAACGGGCTCAAGCCGCCATTCTGCTATCATCAAAAGTCTATGTGGCAAAACACTTTCGGCAGCAAGAGAAATAGCAAGGGCGGGCGGTCGTTCGCTGGCTTTAGCGCATCTAGTTTTGCTGTTTCAGTGTCTATGTTGTCGCTGTTTAGTGCTTTTGTTTCTTTTTTTGTTTGCGCTTTTGTTTGTTTTTTTGTTTGCGCTTTTGGCTTAGACCTGGTCTTTGCCGGGACTGCCCTCGCCCAGCAGACTGACAAAACAGCCGATAAGCCTAACGAAAAACCCAACGAAAAGCCAGATATAAAATCAAGCACAGCCGCCAGCGGTGAACAAGCGAGCAAGCAAGCCCCTGCCGAAACAGCACAGAATGGGGTAAAACAGCCCGACACTGCGCCAGCAGAAGCAAGCCCTAAGGTTTTGCTCAAGCCCGGTCAGGCTCTTACTATAGATACCGGCTTTGAAGATATCGTCTGTACAAACGATGTGGAACTGGCCCGCAAGCAAAGAGAGGCTTTTCCTGATAATGCCGAGGCAAGCTTTATATATGCGGTGGCGCTAAGCCGTACCTTTAAGGTAGAACAAGCCCTAAAAGAAGTACGACGGGCCAGAGGTCTGGCTGAGAAAGAAGGCGGACCGGCTTATTTTAATAAGATGATTAGCACCTATGAAAATATGCTTACCTATTGTCCAACCGACAATCAGGTGCGCTACCACCTGGCTTGGGCCTATTACATGAAGGCTTACCTTTTGGCTCGCTATGACAAACAAGATAAGACCCATCCTTCATATAAGGAATGGATCAAGACTTTGAAGGAAGATCCGGCGCCAGATCAGTCCAAGGACCCAGCTAAAGATCCGGCGGCTGCTAACGCAAGCGCCGCCCGGGTGAAAAGAACAATCGAGATGGCTTCGCCCAAAGCCATTCCGCAGATTCAAAACTATTACAAACTAGCCCTGGAAAAGCTCGATCAGATATTAGCCAGCAATCCAACTGATGTCTGGGCACGCATATATAGAGCGCATCTAGCCTATGAAGCGGGCGGCAAATTGGACGAATCTATTGCCGAGTGGTTGAGTGTAAAAGATGCTAATCCAACCAATCCGGCGCCCTATTTCTTTTTAGGCGAGGGTTTTCTTAAGCAGGGCAATCTGAGAGAGAGCCTCAAGAATGTCTCGCAGGCAGTAGCTTTGCGAAGCGACAATAAAGAAGTAAGCGAAAAAAGAGAAGTCAGCGACAATAAAGAACTGAAAGAGAAAGCAGAAACCGCTGCTAAACCTGCAGCAATAGAAGAACAGAACAAAGCAAAAGATGGAGGGCAGTGAATAGCCACCATGTGGATATTCAAGACAGACGCATTCAAACTAATTTTGGCCCTGGCGATTCTCGGAGTAATCGTCGGTTTGATGTTTTATGCGCAGAAGCAGGCCGAAAAAGAAGAGAAAGAGTACGAAGCTAACAGAAAAGCCAATCCTACAGCCGATAAGATATCTATTGACAACTACAATCTCTCGGAAGTTGACGGCGAAAACAAGGTGAAGTGGAAACTTACCGCCAAGAGCGGCGTCTTCGAGAAAGACAATAACGTTCACCTTACCGACATAGTGATGCAATATTTCGACGGCGACCAAGTAAAGATGCAAGTGAGCGCGCCCATTGGCGTGGCCAACGAAGACAGTCGCGAAGTGAAGCTTGACTCGACAGCCAAACAGCCGGTGGTGGCTGAAGGCGAACAAGGAAAGTCAAGAATGGAAACGAAGCGCCTGGAATTAACGAAAAAAAATGGGTTCAAGGCTACCGGGGGTGTTAACATCGTGGTGGCCGGGGTAGCCAAGGTGACCGGAGATATGGCATCCGGCGTTCTCGGTAAGGCAGATCTTGATGGATTCAAGATTACGGGACATACCCATGCCATCATCGAGTAACCCTAAAGACGAAAGCTATAAGAGATATCAGGCAATAAGCACCAAACAGTTGTCAAGCAGTCGAGTAGAAAAGAAAAGAACAAACGAAAAATGGCGACAAAAAAGATAGCAACCGGTCTCATACTCTTAACCCAGCTGGCGGCGATGATACCGCTGGCAGTGCCGCAAGCAATTGCCCAAGCCCCGGCGGCAGATGCCGGCGGCCCTATCGATATTGTTGCCAACGAGCAAGAATTTGCCGGTGACCATATGGTGGCGCGCGGCAATGTCAGAGTAAAATTCAAAGACACTATTATTTTGGCGCCACTAGCCACTCTTTATAAAGACCCGGTCACTGGACAATCACAGAGAGCAGTTTTTACCGGGCATCCGCATCTTGTGCAAGGCACCAATAAAATTGATGCCGATGTGCTTACTTTTGAAATGGCCAGTTCAAAGATTATCGCCGAAGGTCATGCCCATTCTGAAGTAATCAACGACGCACCGGAAGAAAAGCCGCAAGAAACAGCTAAAGCGGGCACTAAAGGCGCCAAGCCTGTGGCAGCGAAAAAGGCTGATGAAAACGAATTTGGTGACGATGCCCCCGAGCAGGAAGAACAGACTACAGCCAGTGCTGCCGGCACCGGCGGTAGTACCGGTTCAAGTGCTGGCACAGCCAGCCCCTTGGGCGGACCCAGCGAAAGTGGACCAACCAAAATCATCACTGATGCAGATAAACAGATATACGACAAAGCCACCGGCCAGTTTGAAGCCTATGGCAATGTGAAAGTGCGCACCGGCGATATCAATGTCATCGCAGACCAGCTCAAGATGGCCTATGGCATCGACACAAGACCGGAAGCAGCTATTTTTACTGGAAGGGTCTCTGCTACCCAAGGTTCAAATAATACCCAGTCAGACCGTATGACTTATTTTCTCAATACCAAACGCCTGCAAGCCGATGGTCATGTCAGATCTAAAGTCATTCAAAACAAAGCCCAACCGGCAAACAAGACCGAGCCGTCTAAGCCTTATGCCGAGCCCACCAGCGAGCCTATTGCCAATGCTGCATCCAGCAAAGGGGCAGGCGACTTCCAGGCCAATCTGGTCAATGGTGCCGATGCTGAAACCGACCCGCCTATCATCATTGTTTCAGACGGACAAGACTATAACAAATTTACCGGTCGCCTTTCGGCCCACGGCAATGTCAAAATCTTTTATAACGACACAGTCGGCATTGGTCCCAAAGTTGTGCTGATTCGCAACGCCGATGGTCAAGCCGAAAAGATAATTTTCACCGGACGCAGCCAGATTACCCAGCCGGGTAAACGCTGGATTGCCGACCGCATTCAGCTCACAGTAGCTGACCGCAAAGTGCTGGCGGAAGGCAACACCAAAGCCTATATCTTGCCGAAGAAACAAGAAAACCCTGGTCTTGATTATCAGCTTGCCCAGAGCAAGAACAAGCAGGTAAGTACAAGTAGGATAAACGCGGCCCAATGACGTCAACTTTAGTTAGTTCTGGTCTGAAGACCCTTGTTATAGACAACCTGCAAAAAACCTACGGCAGAAGAAGAGTAGTGGACGGTGTCAGCTTCCACGTCAGCCGTGGTGAAGTGGTCGGCCTTTTGGGCCGCAACGGTGCCGGTAAGACCACTTCATTTGATATGGTCTTGGGCTTGGTCAAGCCCGAGCGCGGTCGCATCACCCTTGGTGACAAGAACATAGCCCAATTGCCCATTCATGAGCGCAGCCGCCTTGGTATCGGTTATCTGCCCCAAGAAGCTTCAATTTTTCGCAAATTAACGGTCAACGAAAACATCAAGATCATTCTTGAGCTCAAAAACATACCAAGACGCGAGTTTAACCAACGCATCAAAAACTTGCTGGAACAGTTCAGCCTTGATCACCTAGGCGACACCCTGGCTGTGCAGCTATCAGGCGGTGAAAGAAGACGTCTGGAAATCGCCCGCTGCCTGGCATCAGAACCTGAATTTATCTTGCTGGACGAACCCTTTACCGGGGTCGACCCGATTTCAATTACTGAGATTCAGGGCTTGATTAGAAGGCTTAGAGATGAATGGAACCTCGGCGTCCTGCTCACCGACCACAACCCTCGCGCTACGCTCAAAATCACTGATCGCGCCTATCTTATCGACAACGGCAAGATCCTTGTGGCCGGCTCTTCGCGCGAAGTAGCCGAAAGCCCCGTTGCCCGCAAACATTATCTAGGCGAGGACTTTACCCTATGACCTTTGGTCTGAAGCTTGTCGACCGCTATATTGCAAACGAGTTCTGGCAGCCGCTCTTATTTGGTATTGGTATCGTCACCGGGGTCTGGTTCGGCGCCGAACAGCTCAAGTCTATCTTTAACTTGGTTATGCGCTCGGGTGTACCCCTCGAAATGGCTTTGACCATTCTCGGTCTGCACTTGCCCGAAGTCATTGTTATGACCATCCCTATCGGGGTTTTGCTGGGTACACTCTTGGTTTTCAACCGCCTCTCGGGCGATTCTGAAATTTTAGCTCTGCGCACAAGCGGCGTCAGCTTTTATCGCATTATGGCTGCACCCTTGATGTTTGGCGTGCTTACTAGTTTTGTCAGCCTTGGTTTGAACGAATGTGTTGTGCCCTGGGCCAACCGCACATCTAAGCGGCTTGAATGGGTGGCACTTTATAAAACCGAACTGCCGGCTGGTCAGGCTAACTTTACCTATTTTGAAAGGGGTAAAGACCTGGCTTTGAACCGCATTTTTTATGTGGGCTATTACAGCGGCAGAGACCTGAGCAATATTATTGTGCTCGACTTTAGCACCGATAAGCTGGTGAAAATTATCGCCGCTTCAAATGGTCTCTGGAATAACGGCGAATGGACCCTTATGAACGGGCGTACCTATGTGCTATCGGGCGACTCAGATGTGACTAGGGTGTTGCGATTCGACAAACTGGTCATTCCTGGTTTGGGCACTGTGCAAAAGGTGATGGAGACCGGTAAGGTCTCGCCCAAAGAAATGAATATGCTTGAGCTGGGTCATTATCTAGACCTGCTGAAAGAGTCGAACAGTGTCACCAATGACCTACTAGTGCGCTACTATCAAAAGTTTTCGCAACCGCTTGCCTGCTTGATAGTTGCTCTAGCCGGAGCCCCGCTTGGACTTTTGGCTAGACGATCGCGTTCAAACATGGGTCTCATCTATTCGGCTGTGATAGTTTTCCTCTATTACGTGCTGCAATCGTCATCGGGCGCCATGGGTGACGCCGGGCGCATACCGGCTATGCTTGCCGCTTGGATGCCCAACTTGGTCATTGGCGCCTTGGGTATAGTGATTCTCTATTTCAAAGCAAAATAGTAAAAGCTGGAAATATTTTCTTTATCGGCATGTCACCGGGGCTGTTTTGCCTTATTAATAGGTATCGGCTTTGAGAATGAGATTTGTCTTATCAGGCACCCGCTTAAACCTTTCCGTCTAGTGCGTAAAAACCCGTATTGACTTGACCATTTAGCAACCTTAATCTTGATCCAGTAAATATATCCCAGGCAGCAAGCGAGACCTACCTTTGGCTAGCACTAGTCAAATCGCTAAATCTCTTCACAGCGGTTCGAGGCGCTCGAACAAAATGCTGGTAACCCTGTTCGTGGCGGGCACCGTCATGGTGGCGGTACCGGTAACCTACCTGGCTTTAAAAGACTATCCACCAGTGAGAGCCCTGCAGTCGGCTCTGGTGCAAGAAACAGGCAAGCTCTTAGGCAAGTTGCCTAAGCATCAGACACAAGGGCAAGCAGAAAGCAATCTGAGCGCCCCGTTGGGTGCAGTAGGCGGAGTCTCTGCAGTCGGGCAAGGTCTGCAAACAGGTGGTCAAAAGCCCACCACATCTGAAGAGATGCGCATAGTTGACCAAGCAGTGGCGCAGTTGCAGAGCGGACTAGAGAAAGATCCAAGCAACACCACCTTGCATAACCGCCTGGGCATGATTTATGCCGAAATAGGCGAGATGCCCGAGGCAGAAGCACAGTTTAAGCAAGCCATCTTGCTTTCGAGGGCCAAACTTTCAGAGCTTTATACCAAAATTCAGGTGAAGCGCCTCGAGGGCGACCTGGCTGCGGCATCGGCAATGATGCTCAATGTTTCATCGATACAACTAGATCTTTCATCGGCCCATTCCAACCTGGCTAGAGTCTATGAAAAGCTCGGCGACAGCCAGCGTGTGGTGAAACAACTAGATGAGCTAAACCGCGATGTGGTTATCGGAGGCGGACTAGCCTCGGGCACAATCAAGGCAAGTGACAAATCCGACAAACCGGCTAAAGCCAGTCCAGAAATTGTGGCCGGTCTAGCCAGAGCCGAAGCCCTTATGCAAGTGGGTAGAATGCTCGATGCCGGTAGAGAACTGCGCACACTGCTAGCGGTGGCGCCCGATCTAGCCGAAGCCCACGAACTTTTGGGCAAGACCGGCATAGCCACCAATAATTTTTTCCTGGCCCGCAGAGAGTTTGAAGAAGCGGCCCGCCTAGAGCCGACCAAAGCCGCTTACTTTAGCAGTCTCGGTTTTATTTATGACCGGTCAGGCAAGAAAGCCAAAGCCATGGAAGCCTATCAACAGGCTTATAAGTTGGAACCCAAAAATGCAGTCAATGCCTTCAACTTGGGCAATGCCTATGCGGCAAACAATCAAAACAGCCAAGCCACCAACTATTTCAAACAGGCTATAGAGCTCAATCCCAATTTGGCCTCCGCCCATAACAATTTAGCCTCGATGTATTCGATGGCGGGCAACTATGAGGCGGCAATCAAACAGTTTGAACAGGCAATTTATCTGGCACCACAGATGGCATCAGCCCATTATGGTTTAGGGCTGGCCATGTACAATCTCAAAGATTATGCCGGTGCAGCCATGTCTTTCAAACAAGCATGTTTGCTCAATCCTAATTTGATAGACGCCCAGGCCAAGCTGCAAGTCTGTCAAAGAAAAGCGACTAGATCACTATAACAAAGCCGTTTTCGATGCCTAATTTGATCTTGCTTGGGCCATCTGGTGCCGGAAAATCTTCTTGCGCCAAGATTTTGGCAGAGCAAACCAAGCTTAGTCTGGTTGATAGCGACAAGCTTATTGCAGAAGGCACGGGCATGAGCCCGCAGCAAATCTTTGCCACCATGGGTGAAGCGACCTTTCGCGAGCTGGAAAATCAACTTTTAGACAGCCTCTTTGAGGAAACGGCGCCCTTTGTACTGGCCTGCGGCGGCGGGCTGCCGATATTTCCCGGCAATATAGAGAAATTGAACCGGCTTGGTTTGACTGTCTATTTGAAAGCCGGGCCGCAAGCCCTTGCCAAGAGAGTTCTGACTTCGGAAGCACGACCGATGCTCGATGGTGAAGGCGACCTTGTCAATCGCGTCAGTCAACTTCTTGCCAAGAGAGCGCCTGTTTACGAGAAAGCCCAATTTACTGTGGATACAACCGGGATGACAGTAGAAGAGACTGTTCAAACTATCTTGAACTACTTGAAATAATTGATATATGCCTGGTTAGCAGTGCTATCATTGGCTATTGAGAAATTCGACCTTGAAAAGGAGCGGTCCTTTTGACAGTCACGCAAGACGAACTAATGTATTTGCAAAGCCAGCTTGAAGGGCTGGAGTCGATTTTCATGGAATTAATGCCCTTCGGCATTGAGCTGAAACGTCAGCATGTACAAGATTATTATGACAAGCGCTTTGACGCAGCCACCAAACCGGTTTCATCGGTAGCCGAAAACGAATTGCGCAGACAGTTCAATACAAAGGCTAACCAAGTGCGAAACCTGGTGGATAGCGCCGAGAGTCTCGGTGACGCCGGCAACCGCCTTAATTTGATTAGAGCGGCGGCATCTTTGCCCGAAGAAAGAAGCAAAGGGTTGCTCAATTCGGTCATGACCTTTTCTAAAGCCCTGGTTATGGAAAACAGGGTAGAGACCGATGTCTTTGGTGAGATTTTGCAGTCTAAAGAGCTGCGCGCCGTCGAAGCAAGAGTTTTGCTTGGTGCCGCCATGTTTATCATCGACCGGGAAGTACCCACCAACGAAGGCATCAATATGCCAATCATCGATGTTCTGGGTGAACTGGTGCAGATGGTGCGCAGAGAGCAACTATTGACCAGAAACGATCCCTTCCTTGTGGAAGCTCAGTGCGCCTTGGAAGCCATGGAAATGGAAGAAGAAGAGCTGCAGTCGTGATCAAGCTCTTGGTCATTAACGGACCTAACTTAAATCTATTGGGGCTGAGAGAAACCAGTCACTATGGTACTTTGACCCTGAAGGACATTGAAGCCAATCTCGAAGTGCGGCTGAAAAACAAGGCTGAACTGAGCTTCTTTCAGTCAAATCATGAAGGGGCGATAGTAGATCGCATTCAGGCGGCTTATCAAGAATTCAAAGACTCAGAAGAAACCAAAGGCGGCATAGTGATTAATCCTGGAGCCTTTGGTCATACTTCTATTGCCATCAGAGACGCCCTTTTAGCAACCGCCATCAAGTTTGTCGAAATTCATATCTCTAATGTCTATGCCCGCGAAGAGTTCAGACACAAGAGTTTGCTTTCTGATATCGCCAGTGGTGTTATCGTCGGCTGCGGTCCCCTCGGTTATGAACTGGCTGCCGAAGCCCTTTTAGCCAAGCTGAATTAAGTTAAGCCAGTAAGCTGAGAGTAATAAGCTGAGACTAATAAGCTAAGCAAACAAAATAAGCTAAGTCCGGTAAGCCGAGTCCAATAGGCTCAGACTAATAAGCCAAACAAACAAAATAAGCTAAGTCAAAGCAGCTTTTGAATGACAACAGAATGTCTAAGCGTTGAAACTCTCTTGGGTCGAGACCAAGCCTGACTTGGCTATGGTGGCAAAGCGTTGGCGTCTGGTGAAATGACCGCCTTCCGATGCTCTTGCTATGGCTGCCACCTTGGCTTCTTCGCTGTGGCGACCACGGGCTTGACGCAGATACTTGAGGGCGCCGCCTTCGCCGAATTGATTGGTCAGGTCTGCCACCAAGGCAACGCCCATGGTCGACTGTATGCCTAGACCTTTGGCTATTTCGGCGGCACGCTCCACATGTTCGCGCACCATCATCACTTGCACTCTTTGAAAAGCCGGTTCTCTGACAGCGGCTTGCATAGCCCGACCCAGTTCATTGCCGGGGGCAAAATGGGCGCGTCTGACAAAATTTTCGTCCATCAAATTATCGGCATTGCGCCCAAATATCTGTCTAAACTTGGCTGGGTCGGCTTCTTTCATGCGATGCAATAATTCAGGCAGGTTGCCCGACTTTTGATTGCTTTGCTGTATGCCTACCGAAATGCCCGAGCCGGCGTCGTTCCAGTTAATGCTGTCGGCGCGCCCTTCGTTGCGACCAATCAAAGCCACCACTTTATCGACATCGGAACCACCGAGTCTGATGCGGCGACCGCGGCGGCTACCGCCTTCGGGCAAGGATTTGTCAAAAAGCTCGATTTCGACATTTTGACCGTTAGCCAGTCTTTCTAGGTCTTTCTGCGAAAAGAAAGAACCGTTCACTTCTTTTAGAGGCGTATTGTCTGCCGGAGAGATAGTCTGAGCCTGGTCAAGATTGCGAATCATGGGCATCAAAGCGCGGGCTTCGGCATCTCTAAATATTTCAAGCGGGTTGGATGCGGCTATCACGCCATGGTCGAGGGAAGCCATCGTATCGAGCGAACCGTCGGAACGTCCTGATTTGTAGCTATCGCGAAAAGCCCTTTGCTCGGCACTGACGCCGGCATTTTCGCCTCCATCGCTGCTGGTCATGCCGAACATGCGGTCGAGGGCTTTAAAAGCAGTGCGCCGCAGTTCGTCTGGGCTTATCTCGCCGCCCTTTTGAGCCTTAATTTCATGCACGTCCTGAATGAATTTGCTTTGCGCCATTACAGCATCAGACTGACCCAAGACGTTGGCTTCGCTTGCTTCTTTGCTGTTTCTAACTGAGATGGGACTTTCAGGCTTTAGGGTCATGAGAAAAATTGTAAGCTCGGGGGAGATTACAGCAAAGCATAAGCCCATGCCCTAAGGTCGGCAATGAGGAAAACACGTACTATAATAGACGTTTGTCGGTTAGCACCTCGAAACTATGCCATTTAGAACACTCAACTTACTACTAGCGCTTACGCTCTGCCTGACCTTTTCAAAGGCTTATGCAGAGGGCGAAAGCAGCGGTTCTGCCAAGAGCGAAGGGCAGAAGAGCTCGGGCAAGGGCTATAACAAAGAAGCAGTGGCTAAATATAACCAGGGGCGCGAGCTTTACCGACACGGTTATTTCAATAAAGCGGTGGAAGCCTATAAGCAGGCGATCGCACTTGACGACAGACTGGAACAGGCATATTGCAACCTCGGTCTCACCTATATCAGACAGAAAAACTATGCCAAAGCCCAAGAGGCGCTTAACAAAGCTTATGCTCTTAAGTCGGACCGCCCTTCAACCTTAAACGGCATGGCCTCGGTACTGTTTTTTAGAGGCAAGAAAGAAGAAGCCATTGAAAAATGGCAGGCGGCAATCAAAGTCGACCCCAAATTTGGCTCGGCCTATATGAACATGGGCAAGGCCCTGGAAAGTTTGGATAGGTTTGATGAAGCCAAGCAAGCCTATGTCAAATCGCTGCAATTGGAGCCTGATCTTTCGCAGGCTTATTATCATTTGGGGCTTTTGATGCTCAAAGACAGCAAAGAACCTCAAGCCCATTATTTATTGAGCCGAGCCGTTTCACTCGAGCCCGAGTCTGAAACAGCCCGCGATGCCCGCAAACAGCTGGCTAGTCTCAACGATAAGTTTGAAAAAGAGTACAAAGAATTAGGGCTGAATGAAGATGCACCGGCGCTCAAGCTCGACCATGAAGAGCACAAAACTGCTGATGCGCACCATAGCGGTCAAGGGCAGCATAAAGGCGAAGAGAAGAAAGGGCTGAAGGGCTTGCTTAAGTTGAAGAGCAAGGCGGCAGCACCGAAAGAGTCGGGTAAAGACGCGAAAGATTTGAAAGACGCCAAAGATTCGAAAGACAAAGATGCTGCCAAAAGCACGGTGATGAAGCTCTATAATCCCAATATCGAGCCTGATCAATAGACATAAATAGAGATAGTCATAATTAGCGATAGCCATAAATAGCGATAGCCATAAAAATGATAAGCATCGACGATAAGAAAAAAAACTTTGCCCAAATCGTAGATGGCAAAGTTGTCGACGATTCTGAACGGGTAGAGGTATCAATCAAAGGTTCTATCTCTGGTTTCAGAGCCACAATTGAGGCTATCAAACCTGGTTTTCCCTTTAGCACCACTCTCTATATCGAAACCGATGTACTGGGTGATGGTCAAAAAGAAGCTCTCTTTTCCATCACAGTTACGCCCAGAGTGGCTAAAGGTCTTTCAGGCATAATCGGCAAACTGCTCTTGCTGGACGCCAGAGAGGCACCCACCGGTTCCAAAATCTTCGACAACGAATTTATCGCGACAAGCAATAACGAAGCGATTTGCCAGCGCTTTATCAATTATCCGGGTGTGGCTGAAAAAATAAGAACGCTGAGCCGCTATTGCGGTTTTCGTGAATTGCATATTCAGGGCGGCAAAGGGCTTGTCCTGGTCATTCCCAATTCATTTGACAGCATCTCTTACGACAAAGTCAAAGCCAGCTTTCATGAGCTTGGTGAACTGGCGCAGATTCTCTTTGACTTTTGATGGCTCACTAAAATGGCTTACTTAGACGATATCAGCCGCCTTATCAATACTTACTTAGAGCACTATGCCGATAAGGAAGAGCGGCAGCGTCTAGAGGTCTTGCTGCGCCAAGTAGATGAAGGCGACGCCGAGCTGACCAGCCGTAAAAATATGGTGGGGCATCTGACTGCAAGCGCCCTAGTCTTAGATAGTCAAAATAGGGTACTGCTCATCAAGCACAACAGTCTTAACCGCTGGCTGCAACCGGGCGGTCATATAGACTGGCAGGAAGCGCCGCTCAAAGCCTCAGTCAGAGAGCTTAGCGAAGAGACCGGAATAGCGGGGCAAAATTGTTCTTTGGTCAAGGGTTATCCGGCGGCGGCATTGCAATCGGCTTGCGCAGAAGAGCTTGCCGCCTTCGTTTTTCATCAAGACATTCAACCTATAGACATTGACTCGCATGTTATTCCAGAAAACCCGGCAAAGGGCGAAGGGCGCCATTTGCACCATGATTTTCAGTTTGTCTATAGACTGTTGAACGACAGGGCCGAGCTTAACTTGCAACAAGACGAGGTGAGCCATTTTAGATGGGTCGGCCTCGACACACTGATATCAAAAGAGTACGGCGTCAGGCTGGCTCGGGTTGCCAGCAAAATCAAAGAAAATAGCCGCGTTTAGTGCTGCTCGCTTTTTTCGTTCATCATTGCTGTCAAAGCTTGCAGCCGGGTATTGGTCAGCCTGGCTGCCGTCAGTCTGGTGCTGCTGCGCTGCCTTTTCATGCTTTCTTGCGCGCTTTGCTGCGCACAAGCATCGAGACCAACCGCCTCTTTTTCAAACCAACTGTCGCTGCCCATAGGGCAATTGGCCCTCGCCACCGCTCTCAACTTATTCAAGTCACCGGCATGCGAGGCGGTTCCTATATTTCTCAACTTATCGGCGACTTTCTCAGGCGATATCACTGGTAAAGACTGCGAAACTGCTTTACTGCTTTCTTTTAAACTTGATTCGACGACCGGGTGAAGCTCTCGTTCGTCCTTAACTTGTCTCAGTCTTAATTGACTTGGAATTAGTCGACTTGAAATTAGTTGACTCGGTCTTAATTGCCCAAGTCTCGAAATAACGTGCCTGAACGCAGTCTCGCAGGCCTCCAGATAAGAAGGTTTCGCCATAAGAAAAGATACCTGTTGCTACCTAACCACACCTTCTTCCAGCTTATCCTTGACAAGCTCGATTGGGGGGCAGCGGGGGGCAAACTTGAGCGATTATTTACAATTGCCGGGCGGCGTAGAGTATATACTCGCCTTGTGCTAAATTTACTCTAGAAGCACTTAGTTACGGATATGACCGGGAGGTTACATGTCGGAAACAACTACTGAGCCGCAAGTTATCAATTTGACCGAAGCTGCCGCTCAAGAAATCAAAAGACTCCTCGCTGATGAGCCTGATAAAACAGGTCTTCGCATGGAAATCCGTGGCGGCGGCTGTTCTGGTATGTCTTACGGACTGCGTTTTGACAATGCCCAAGAGAAAGACCATGTTCTAGAAGCCTTCGGCGTCAAAGTTTTCATCGATCCCAAAAGCGCCATCTATCTGAAAGGAACCCACCTCGATTTTCAAGGCGGGCTCAATGGTCAGGGTTTTGTCATCAAGAACCCCCAAGCCAAGGGTAGCTGCGGATGCGGAAACTCATTCTCGGTCTAATTAGATATTTCGGTTAAAATTTGAACGGGTCGAATGTTGAGTTCGGCTCGTTCTTTGTTATGTCCATACTTTTCTCAAGCCGCCCTCGTGAATCTCACAGCCAGGCTCAAGAATAGTCTCAATTTATGCAGTTACTTTGCCAATCCATCCAACAGACTCAATAAATTCAAACAATCAAACAAACAAGATGCAAGAACAATCAAAATGCGCCTTTCCTGACGGCATCAAAAGCGATTTCGACTTTGGTCTTTTGTCTCTAAAGGGACCAGACGCCAAAAGATTTCTGCAATCGCAGTGCACTTCAGATGTAAACGCACTGGCAAGCAAGCAAGGTCAACCATCCAGCCTGCTTGACCGCAAAGCCCTAATCATTGCTTACTTTCATTTATATTGCCTAAGCCAAGAGCATTATTTGCTGGCGGCGCCAAAAATACAAATAGACGCGCTGAAGAGTCATCTTGACCGCTTTATTTTTGCCGACAAAGTAGAAATAGTAGAAGAAGACTTTGCCGCCTGTACTCTTTTGAGCGGCGAGACAGCCGCTCTGAAAGTGCGCAGCTTGGTTAAAAGCCTGGGCACAAACAACAAGCAAGAGCTTTCACTGCAAGATTTGATTGAAACAAATGCCGGTTATATCTTAAGGCTGCCGATGCAAAGCACAGACTGCTTTCTTTTCTTTTCAAAAGAAGGTGGACAGTCCCCCGCTTTAGCCCTGCCCGAGCTTGATGCCGCAGAAATTGCCGCAAGAAGGGTGGAGTCGGGCTATGCCCTTTTGGCAGTCGACTATAAAGACACTCTATTGGTGGAGCTGTCCTTAGCATCACCGGCGGTATCATATACCAAAGGTTGCTTTCAAGGGCAGGAAGTATTGGCTAGGGTGAAAGCCCAGGGCTCGCCCACGAGACAACTAATGGGTCTAGTTTTAGATAGAGCGATAGACTTAGCGCCGATGTCTGAAATAAGATTAGCCCCCGGCCAAGATTCAGCAAACAAAGATTCAGCAAACAGAGAAATAGCTGGCACCATAGCCAGCCAAGCCTATAGCCCACGACTGCAAAAACATCTAGCCTTGGCTTTTTTGAAGCGCGACCTGCGGGTGCCCGGTCGCAAGCTTGAAATCAGCACAGAGAGCGGACCGGTGACGGGCGAAGTCACCACTTTGCCCTTTATCGAGAACAAAAGTGATGCCGACCTGGCTAAAGTTTTGTTCGACCAAGCCCTAGATTTGTTTACCCGCCAAAACGACACCGAACAGGCTATTGAAAGGCTGGAAGAAGCACTCTATCTAAACCCGGCCTATGAAGACGCCTTTGAAGCCCTCGGTGTCATTTTGTCTAAACATGAAAATGCCGAAGGCTATATAGATAAAGCCATTTCAGTCATGGAAAAGCTTGTGGCGCTCAATCCTGATTCGATTATGGCCCATGCCAATCTTTCAGTCTTTTATTTAGAAAAGGGCGACAAAGAAAAGGCGGAAGAAGAAAAAGCCATATCTATGAGCATACGCATGCGCGAGGCGGCAAAACTAGCCATGCAAGAAAAGAAAGAAAAAGAAGACAAAGAAGCGCTCATCAAAGAATCGCAAGAGCGCATCAAGATGTTTTTGCAAGTGCTTGAAATAGACGCCGAAGACCTCTTTGCCAATCAGGGTCTGGGTAATTGCTATAACATTTTGGGCGAATATGACAAGGCAGAGGAATATTTGCAAAAGGCAATCGCCATCAAACCCAATCATACCCAGTGCTATGAAGATTTGGCGGCGGCTTTGGCCGGGCAAGGCAAGATAAAAGAGGCAGTTTCTGCTTATCAAAAGGGTATCGAAGTGGCGGCCCAGAAAGGCGACATGCAACCGCTTAAACGCATGAAAGAAAAACTCTCGGCTTTGGAGGCAAAAAGCCCGGTCTAATGCCCAAAAGCAAGCTGCTCAGTCTGTTTAGTATCTTGGTCTATGCATTTTTGTATGCACCAATACTGGTACTGGTTGTCTTTAGCTTTGATGAAAGCAAACTAGGTGTATCTTGGACCGGTTTCACCTTCAAATGGTACGCCTCGCTCTTTCAAGACGAAAATGTTTTGCTGGCACTTAAGAATAGTCTGCTTGTGGCAGTCGCGTCGGTCTTTATTTCAACTGTCTTGGGTGTGGCTGCCGCCATGGGCTTGAGCAAGCTCAAAAACAGCGGCGTCAAAGTCGCCCTCAATGCCTTACTGATTTTGCCTGTACTGGTGCCCGAAATAGCTATGGCGGTTTCGGCGCTCTTGCTTTTTATCAGCCTTGGTATATCACTGGGCTTAGGCACAGTCATCGCCGCCCATGTGGTTTTCTGCCTCAGCTATGTAACCATGACAGTCATGGCTCGTTTGCAGGGCATGAACCCCAGCCTGGTGGAAGCAGCAATGGACCTGGGTTTGACGCCCTTACAAGCCTTCTTCAAGGTGACCCTGCCACTGATTGCCCCTGGTATCATCTCTGGTGCCTTACTAGCTTTTGTGCTTTCCCTAGACGACTTCGTCATCACCCAGTTTACTGCCGGTGTCGGTGCCACCACTTTACCCCTGCGCATTTATAGTATGGTCAAGTTCGGCGTCAGCCCCGAAATCAACGCCCTTTCCACTCTTATGCTTTTGGTCACTGTTTTGATTGCAGGCAGCGCCGAGCTAAGTCGAATCAAGGGCGCAGCGAAGCAAGGCTAGTTTGAGCCTGTTCTAAAATAGTCCTAGAGATTTTGTAGTCTAGGGTTTACTTTATTGGCTAGATTGGCAGCCTAGATCTTTATGGTCTTGCCTATTTATAGACTAGATCATTTATAGTCTTGCACTTTTATAGTCTTGCAACTACATCGGCACAGAAGCCGCAGAGGTCGCCGAACTGATTGTCGCCGCCGGTCTTGGAGCCGACATCGCCGGTATATTTCCAACAGCGGGCGCATTTGTCGCCCGATGCTTTGTAAGCGGCAACGGTCAAGCCGTCTTCGCTTACAGTTGAAATAACTTCAGCACCATCTTTAGGCAGACCATTGTCTGAGACCTGGGCACCAGATGTGATGAAAACAGTGGCTAGATCTTTTTCCACTTTCTTGATCTTGGCTGCTTTTTCTTTGTCTTCAAATGACATCACCACAGTGGCTTCAAGCGAACTGCCGATGGCACGGGCCGCTCTTGCCTGTTCGAGGGCTTTGTTGACGGTCAAGCGCACAGCCATCAGGTCAGACCAATAGGCGGCGGCTTCTTTGTCCTCCAACGAGGCGTCTACAACCGGATAATCAGTAAGCAGTACCGAGCTTTGATTGCCGAAAGATTGCTTGATTGGCTCACTTAAATGTTGCCAGATATCTTCAGCCAGGTGCGGGGTGACCGGTGCCAACAGACGCACCAAAGTATGCAGCACTTCACAAAGCACAGTCTGCACAGCTCTTCTTGCCTCGTCTTTAGGATGCGAGGTATAGAGCCTGTCTTTGACTATGTCGAAATAGAAGGCAGAGAGATCTACACCGCAGAAGTTTTGCAAAAGCTGATAATACTTGAAGAACTCGAAGCGATCGAAATCACGGGTCACTTCACCGACTACTTCATTGAGCCTGTGCAGTACAAAACGATCGAGAGATGATAGTTTAGACTTATCGACTTTGTCGACGGCAGGATCAAAATCACTCAAGTTGCCGAGGAGGAACCTGGCGGTGTTGCGCAGTCTTCTGTAGACATCGGCCAGTTGCACGAGCATGTTTTTGCCGATTGGAATGTCGTCGGTATAATTGACCGAAGCCACCCAGAGTCTCAAAACATCGGCGCCATATTGCTTGATCACTTCATCGGGCTCGACCACATTGCCGACCGACTTAGACATTTTGCGGCCGCTTTCATCGACGACAAAACCATGGGTAAGAACGGTCTTGTATGGTGCCCGGTCGCTGACCGCTACGCTTGTCAAAAGCGAAGATTGGAACCAGCCGCGGTGTTGGTCGGAACCTTCCAAATAAAGTTCGCAAGGAGTACCACCCAGTTCTGGTCTTTCATCGAGCACTGCCGCATGGGTGACGCCTGAATCGAACCAGACATCCATGATATCGGTTTCTCTGATGAAGTCGGTGCTACCGCATTTGCACGAGAGCCCTTGCAAGAAGTACGAGGGTTCGCGCTCCCACCAAGAGTCTGAACCTTCTTTATCAAAGACGGCAGCCACTCTTTCGATGCTTTGATCAGACATTAGCGGTTCGCTGCAGCCTTTGCAATAAAAGACCGGTATCGGCACGCCCCAGGCTCTCTGACGGCTTATGCACCAGTCAGAACGGTTTTCGACCATGTTGAAGATGCGGTTGCGTCCGCTATTGGGCAGCCATTCCACAGTATCGATGCACTCTAGGGCGCGTTTGCGGAAGCCTTCCACCGAGGCGAACCACTGTTCGGTGGCTCTAAAGATGAGAGGCTTTTTGCACCGCCAGCAGTGCTGATATGAATGGTTGAAAGTGCTGTGCCCAAGCAAGGCTTGCTTTTCTTTGAGATGCTCGACCACCAAGGGGTTGGCTTTGTCATAACGCTGCCCTTCAAAAATGCCGCCCTCTTTGGTGAATATGCCGCGACCATCGAGTGGCGAGACAACACCCAAATTGTAGACTTTACCGATGATAAAGTCGTCGGGACCGTGACCGGGTGCGGTATGCACACAACCGGTACCGGCTTCGGCGGTGACATGATCGCCGTTGATTACTCTTGAGAGTCTATCTAAGAAAGGATGCTTGGTCTCTAAAAGCTCCAGTTCATGACCTAGAGCCTGGGCTAATACTTCCACCTTGCTTTCAGCTTTGCCGATGGCAGCCAAGAAAGCCTGCTTCAAGCTTTCGGCGATAACAAGAATGCTTGGTTCGCCTTCCACTTGCAAGAACTGATAGTTGAAGTCTTTATTGAGTGCTATACCGAGGTTGGAAGGAAGGGTCCAGGGAGTAGTGGTCCAGATGACAAAGGCCACTTCTTTATCTTTTACGGCGGCGGGCAATTTGGCGTAATGCTCTTTGCTGCCTTCTTTGTCCACCAAAAACTTGACATAGATTGAGTGTGAATTATGGTCGGCATACTCAACTTCTGCTTCAGCCAAGGCGGTTTCACAGGTAGGACACCACGAGACCGGCTTCAGCCCTTTATAAAGATAGCCCTTAGCGGCCATCTTACCAAAGACTCTTATCTGTTTAGCCTCGAAATGCTGATCGAGAGTGATATACGGCTTTTCCCAGTTGCCCCAGACACCGAGGCGTCTGAAGTTAGTCTCTTGCCCTTTCAAATTGCTGAGAGCAAAAGCCCGGCAACGCTGTCTCAGCTCAACCGGTGTCAGGGCGGCGCGACCGCCTTTTACATCTTTGAGCACGGCATTTTCGATGGGCAAGCCATGGCTGTCATAACCAGGCACATAGGGCGAATAGAAGCCCTTTAGTGCCTTGTACTTGGTGATGATATCTTTGAGAATCTTGTTGAGAGCCGTACCTATGTGAATCTTGCTCGAAGACAAATAGGGGGGACCGTCATGCAGAACATACTTGGGGGCGTCGGTTCTCTTTTTGAGATTAGCCTCATAAACCCCGTTCTCGTCCCAGCCCTTTTGAATCTCCACTTCCCTTACGGCACTATTAGCCTTCATCGGAAAAGCGGTTTTGGGAAGATTGACCTTATAGTCGGGCTTCTCTGACATAGTTTTCTCCTGATAAAAACAAAAACGCCGACATCTCTGCCGGCGACACTTTCGCCAGCTATATTAGTCTCAGATAATGATTGCGGACACCAATAGAGTCGACATGCAGCTAATCCCTAAATCTTGCTCGGGATAATAAGCATAAATAAGCCAATGATGGTCGTCAACAAATCTGCAAGAAGCGTAAAGAGATAGAAATACCGAGTTTTAAAGAGTCTAAAATCTCATTATCTCTACCGGCTGGAAAAACATCGAAGAATATGGAAAAAATCGAGAAAGTAGCAAGAGAAGCAGCGCTGAGAGCGGGCGAATTGCAAAAGTCTAGAGTAGGCAAGGTAAAATCACTTGACTACAAGAGTGCATTTAACATAGTCACCGATGTTGATAAAGCCAGCGAAGCTCTCATCATCGAAACAATCAAAGCTAGCTTCCCCAATGATGCCTTTTTGGCGGAAGAAAGCGGCGCCGAGTCGGGTAAGCAAGAAAGTGCCCGACGTTGGATTATCGACCCTCTAGACGGCACCACCAACTTCGCCCATAGCTATCCATTCTTTTGTGTCTCTATTGGTGTGGAAGAAAAAGGCGAAATGGTTCTAGGCGTGGTCTATAACGCCATCGCCTCAGAGATATTTGTGGCCAGCCAGGGTCAAGGCGCCACTTTGAACGGCGAGAAAATTGCGGTCTCGAACCGCACCACCCTTGATACCAGCTTGCTTGCCACCGGCTTCCCGCCGGATACTTTAAAAAGCGTGCACCACAATATGGACAGCTTTCGCACCATCACCAATATGTGCCATGGCGTCAGACGCGACGGCTCCGCCGCCCTTGATCTTTGTTTTGTGGCAAGCGGCCGTCTAGATGGTTTCTGGGAAAGGAAACTGGCCCCCTGGGACGTGGCAGCCGGTTCTTTGATTGTCAGAGAGGCGGGCGGTAAAGTGACCAACTTAGAAGATGGTCCTTTAGATATGACAAGCGGTCATATTTTGGCCACAAACGGCAAAATTCATGAAGAAGTGGTCAAGGCTCTGGCTCTTAGTACCGCTGCTAAATAAGTGCAGGGCTAAGGCTAGAGAATAGGGCGAGCAAGAGAAAGCCACAGTTAGGCTAGAGTTTAACTAGAGCCTGGCTAGATTTTGGCTGATCTGCTTGCCTAGATCTTGACTAGACTTCTGACTAGACTTTAGCCTTGGCATAGCGGCCAAACCAAGCGCCGATCGTAATTATCAGCACCTCGATGAGCATGCGGGGCGAATCGGTAAGGACATTTACCTTAGAACCTTCCACATTGTTCCAGTTGATAGCCACTTCTTTAATTGCATAGCCCTTCAGTCTGGCAATATAGAGAAGTTCAACGTCAAAGGCAAAGCCGTTTAGACGAGCGACTGAGAAAATTTCTTGGGCAGCTTGTCTCTCAAATAATTTAAAGCCGCATTGGGTGTCGTGAATACCCGGCAAAAGCAAAGACTGCACAATTAAATTAAAAGTATTGCCGATATATTTACGATAAGCCAGAGCGTTCACTTTGGCAGTGGGATCTTCCTTAGCCCTGGAGCCGATGACAACCTTGGCGCCGCCGCCACCGCTGGTAGTTGCAGCCAAAAGTCGTTCGACTTCTTCTATCGGCGAAGAACCATCGGCATCGTTCATAAGCAGATATTGCCCTTCAGCCTTGAGCATACCGGTACGCACGGCAAAACCCTTACCCTGATTGGGTGCATATGAGACAAGACGCACAGTATTATCAAGAGCGTGGCGGGCGAACTCTTCCACAACTTCGACCGTACCGTCGAGGCTGCCATCGTCGACCACCAAAATCTCAAAGGTTCGGCCGCTCTTCTCTAGCTCGGCAAGCAAAAACTCATAGACCGACTCAAGAGTACGCGGCAGCCGCCTCTCTTCGTTATAGGCCGGAATTATTACCGATAAAAACGGCATCTAGCGCAAGAACTACCTTTCCAGTAGACAGCCGCCCTAGCGGCCCACTAAATAGATACCCTATTTAGCCAGTTGACGCTCGGCTTGTGAAGTAATTTCAGGCGGAACGAACTGAGACTGGAGAGTTCTGTAGTTGCGAATATAGCTCAGCTCATCAAACTGAATATATTTGCCGTAGATGCGCTCACGAGCGGCTCTAGAATTAGGATCTTCGGCATAGCCATTTGTGGGTGAGAACATGCCGATGCGATTGTTGGGATTGTAGGCGGCGCCATTTGAATAGGCATTGAGATGCTCACTACCCGAAATAACAATCTGACCGAAGCCTTCGGCGATCATGGCATTGGCGGCGAGAGTCCCTTGTGAGCCGCGCAAACCTGGTACCGGTATCTTAGAGAGCAAGGGCACTTCATGGATTTTTGCACCCAGCGGGCTTAGAGCCGCAAACATCGCTGTATCTTTGACAAATTGGGTTCCGTCGAAATGATACTGACCAGGCGCACTCATAGCCCATCTAGAGGCTTCATTTGTGGCATTGAATGAAGCAGCAAGCGGGACCGATTTACCGACATTAAACAGATAGCCGGTGGCATTGGCGCTAAGATTGCCGCCGCGATTGGCCACTGCGGCAAGCACGGCTTTTTCGGTATTGCCGACAACAATGGCTGCAGCCGCACCTGGCACCATGGCGCCGATACCGCCGGTTACCGAACCGATGCGATAACCTTGCAGGAAGTCTTCTTTGAAATTGGCTCTATCGTACTCTTTGGTCATGCCCATCCAATCAGCCATATTGTGGGCGCCGTAATAGGTGAGACCACCGGCGGTGCCACCCAGGACCACACCACCGGCAGTACCGACGGCAGCCAGACCGATGCCTGCAGTGGTAGCCGATACACCGAGGAAGGCAGCAGTACCAGCCACGGCACCAGCCGAAGTGGCGGCGCTGGCGACACCAAAGCCGACTACGGCTCCGACCACACCGGCACCGACAATGGCGTATGTGCGCCAGTCTTTGTACCACGGCACATATTCACAAGCTTTTTCAATTTGTTGTCTCTGCTCATCGTTAAAGCGTGTGTTCCAATATTCAGGATGGTCACGCTTGAGAGCTTCCAATTCTTCGCTGGCCGAGCTCTTCTCATTGAGCATGCTAAAGCGGTTGATGACCAGCATTCGGCGCTCGGCGTCTTCAAAGTCATTGACTTTCTTGGCATTCTCTTCCAGTTGACGCTTGGTGGCTTCCAGAACTCTCAGCTTATCTTCAATTTCTTCTCTAGCCATCTCGCGTTTGGCTTCGACATCAAATGACTTACCAGGCAGTCCGGAAAGTTCAGCCTTGAGCCCTTTTATTTCGGCATCTAGTCCATTTACACTTTGTTTGCGTTCTTCTTCGCGTTTGATGGTGAGTTGCTGCATTGCCTTCAAAATCTGATCGGCACCGATATCGCTGCGATTAGCACCGTTCTTCAAGACTTCATCAAAACTAGCGCTGGAACCTCTTCCAGAAGACGTAAGTTGTCCCTCAGCCATCTTTTTGTTATAGAGGTCTGCCAGTTGTCTAAACTGAGCGGCATTGGTGGTAGTACCAAGTGCCATCTGATTATCGAGAGCCTGCCATTCGGGTGTATTGTACTTGAACTCAAGCTTGTCGCCGTTCTTTTCTAGACGACCGACAGCACCAGGATCATCGGCTTTGATTTGCACCATAAGCTTTTCGGCATCGGCTGTGCGTCCCTGACTGGTCAAAAGACGCATATACTCTAGTCTGGCATTATTAGCACTGTCGACAGTGGCTTTAATGCGGTCTTGTACTTCCTGACTTTGACGAGCCATAAACTCAGGATCGCGATATAGTGTAGCCAGCTTATCTAGACCAATACCTTTGGTCTGCTCCACAGCTTCTTTGAGCATGGCTTCTTTCTTAGCCGGGTCTCTTTCGATAGCGGCTTCCGAAACTTTCTTGGTGATTGCTTCACCACGATCTTTGACGCCCAAGTGCTCGCCGACCGAGGCTAGAGCCTTTTGATAGGTCGGGTTATCGCGAAAGTTTTTATTCTCGCCCGCTTGAATAATCATATGGGCAGCCAGTTGCACATCCTTAGGATCAACAAGCAACTTACCGTTTTCGCCTTTCTCAAGACCGTATTTTTCATTGGTCAAGCCAGCGGCCATATACTGAGCATAGAGCATCTTGGTGGCGGAAGAAAGTTCACCAACGCCGCGCAGACGTTCCATATCGGTCTGCAATTGGTTCATGCGAAGCAGATCGGGATTGTTGGGCTGTTGCTTCATGAGATTATCAATCTGAGTTCTCACTTCGCCAGGGTTGGATAGAACTATATCGATACCAAGTTTTTGCGAAAGAGCAACTCTTTCAAGAGTGTTTTGCTTGACCAACTCGGTGAGAGCTTCGGTCGGTACATTGTCGGTTTTCTTAATGGCGGTGGAAAACTGTGTGTCTATCTCACGCTTGAGCTGTTTGACACGCTCATCCACAGTCATCTCTACTTCGTTGCCTTTAGAGTCGGTGACTTTGATCTTGTCTTGCGGATTAGTATGTTCTTTATCAAGTCTGGCGATTTCTACTGCTGCAGCCTTGGCGTTAGCCAAATTAGACTTGACGTCATCGGCATGGGTTGTGACTTTGTCACTTAGTTGGGTGCGATCGACAATTTGAAAGTTGTCAGCCTGAGCCGGCTTTTCTGCCTTGGCCGGTGCATCTTTCAGCAGTTGCACAGTATCCACCACTGCTTTAGGCTGACCCTTGTCGCCTTCGGCTGGTTTATCTACCGGTTTTACTTGACTATCGCCCATAACACTTCCTCTAGAAAAGACAGCCAGGCTCTAAAATCTGAGGGGGGGAGGCTGTGCTCATTCTCTATACAAATGTGCCCAAAATTGGACAAATTCAGACCTTTTTTTTCATGAAAAGTCTGGAAAGGCAGAACTATTCAGCCATCCCTTGACAAGTCCAAGGCTAGGTGAAAAAGAAAAGGTGCAGGACTTACCCTGCACCTCTCTAGAGTTTCTACTCTGCGATTCTAGGGACTATCGTAGAGTCCCAAACCAAGCGGATCGTTGTTTGTAGATGTTTGACCTTGAGCAGGTGCGGGTGCTTTGCCTTCTTTAGCAGCCTTATCTCTTGCGGCTTGCTCTCTGGCTTGTTGTTCAGCCTTCGCTTTAGCCTCACTCGCCTGTCTGGCTCTAAGTGCTTCTTGTTGCTTAGCATCAGCTATCTGACCAGCGGTATCTTGGCCCTGGGGCAGTTGCTGATCGGCGGCACTTTGACCCTGGCGCACTTGCTCGAAGACCAAACCGGTGGCATTGGTTTCGTTAGTCAGCGGTGCTTCCATACGCTTGGCTTTGGCATCGGCGTCGGCGGCATCGCTGTAGCCTGTGGCAGAGCCTTTATTGAGTTCGTCAAAGCCCTTATAAAAGACATAACCAAGAGCGCCTTTGCCTATTTGCTCGCTGCCGGCAATAGCCGGTCTAAGTAAGAAGCTGCCGAGCAAGACATCAGAGGCCATGTTACCGGTCATACGCTCGACCAGAGAACCGTTGCCGATAAGTGAACGCTGCAAAGCCTCACCGACGGTAAGCTGACGACCGAGTTCTTGATCTATACGAGGACGACCAAGGGCATCGGTGTCGATGGCATTGTCATAAACACCGGTGATGCTGCGATAAGCGCTTGAAGCAATGAGCGAACCGCCAAGCGCCGCCCTGGTTCTAATCTGATTAGAGGTTCGCTCTAGTTGAGCCAGGTTGGTGTTATTGGGATCGATCTTGCCCCAGTTACGACTTGGACTGGTGAAGTTATAGAAGCGATCGCGGTACAACAAGTCAGCAGCGCCGCCTGCAGTTCTAGAGATAATTCCAGGCTCGCGGGTGCGGGTGCCGAGTATGCCGTCAATGCGCTGAGAGGTGAGATTGCCATTTAGACCAAGAGCACGCGGGTCGCGGCGCAGAAGGTCGCTTATAGAGGCAGTCTCGGCATCGGCAAAGTCAGGATGACGACGGGTGATATTCAATACCGATTGCAGTTCGCCGCCCATGGCATGAGCTTCCTGCAATTGACGCATATTCTTGATACCCATGCGCTCCAAGACCGGCAACGACTCATCGAGACGCTTGATGAGATCAGGATCTACACCCGGTTTCTTCTTCAGTTCAGCCAAGACATTACTTACACTCTGGCTGTCAGAAAGCATCACTGCTTCTTTGGCCCGGGTCATGCGACCGCGCTCCGGCAAGAGACCTTCGCGGGCGGCGTTCTCCATGAAAGCACCCATATCGGCATGTTTTGCTTCGAAGTAATAGGCTTTCAGGTCGCCCAGTGTGCTGACACCAGAATTTTTGAGGAAAGTAATTTGGTCTTTGATAGCCTGTTCGTCGGCATATTTGCCGGGATTTTCTTTGGCTATGCGGCGCACAATCGAATCGATCTTGGTCTCAGGACGCAGACCGACAAAGGGCATGTTGTCGCCCAGTCTCTTGTTGCCGGCCACAAGTGCCTTATCGACCTCTCCGGCAAAATCGACCATGCGCTGACTGTGAGCCTGAGCACGCACTTCCAGATCGCCTACAGTCTTGAGGTCGATGAGGTCGGCGGCAGCTAGTCTGGCAGCCAGAGCTTTGTCGCCCGGTCTGGTCTTCAGTACTGAACCCATAAACTCAGTGAGCTGAGCCTTGTTCATATCTTTCAGACCAAGCATGCGATACATTTCTTGGGCTTCGGCCTCGGTCATGTCTTTGATGGGTTTGCCCATAAGAGCCTGAGCCCGCAAAGCATTTTCAGAAGGCGAGATAGGCAGAGCCTTAGCTTTAGCTTGTTCAATTGCCACAAGCTCTTTAGCGAGATCGGCACCCTGACCGGAAATTTTGCCTGAAGCAAGCATTTCTTCGGCAAAGCGCACACCCGAACTGTTAGCATCGACGAGTCCGCCAGCCACTGCTTTGTACGACATATTTTCGGTGCGGTAAGAAGTACCGAAGAGACGCGAACCATATTTGAAGCCGGAGACCATGGCCGCCGAGGCGGTGCCGTGGACCAGAGTATCTCTGAAGTTTTCAGCCTCGCCGGTCATGCCGTACATAACGGCAGAACGCACTCCGATAGCACCAGCCAGACCTATGGCATCACCGCCGAGATCGGCAGCGGGTCCCTTGAGTTTGGCGTATTTGGCAAGCAATATTTTGCCACCGGTGTTGAGCACAAAGGCTGCGGCCATAGAAGCCATGTCGGCAGTACCACTGGATGAATCAGCGCGCACTAAACGAGCAGCATCTTTGAAAGCTTGAGGATTGTGCATTTCACCAAAAGCCACAAGCTGGTTGAGCATGGTGTGCGGCACAGTTGGATTTTCCTTCTGCCACATAGCCAAAGCTTCGGAAGCCATCTGGCCGGCTACCTGCGGCTTGTATAGTTCATCGGTAGTCTTGACCTGGGTGGCTGGAGACTTAGACTTTTGCAGATCGAGCTGGTTCATCATGTCGTGTCTCAGATAAATCTGAGCCAACTCTAGACGGTAGGTCACCGAAAGATCTTTCATGCCGTATGAAATTTCGGGCTCGCCTTTATCGTTGCGCTTGATCTCGCCGTTCATAGAGAGCTTGAGACCAGCAAGCTGCTCTTCGAACGGTCCGACTTTGCCGATGCTCTGACCTTGCAGCTGCATTTCTTTCTTCATCAGGTCGTAAGGCAGACCATCAGCAGCTTTCAGCGCCGACTGCGACCATTTCTGCATATCGGCCAGTTGATTGACGCCGCCTTCTACAAAGGCAGTGGCAGATCTCTGCACCGAGCCGGGTTCATAAGGTTCTTTGGCAAGAGCCATTTCAACCATCTTCTCGCGGCGGCCGAAATCACCGAGATATTTGGCGTACTGCAACTGCAGATTGGCCCCGTACTGCATATTGACGAAAGAGAGATAGTTTTCAGCATGCAGCTTATAACGTTCTTCTTCAGTTAGTGGCTTACCTTCGGCGTTCTTGCCTTCGGTGAGCATCTTCTGGTTGCCTTCGACAATCTCACGGTTGGCCTTTTGATACTCAGGACTTCCGAACTGTCTGATCAGTTCTTCATAAGCAGCTTTCACTTCCGGCATGGTCAGGTTGCCCTTACCTTGCTCGGCTCTGATGAAGTTTTCCAACTGGTCGACCGGCTTGTCTTTCATCTGCTCGGCAAGCGGCTTAGACTTATCGATAACGAGGGCGGGCACGCCATCGCCGGCAGTACCGACTGCGCTGGTATCACTACCGGTGGCTTCGTAAAGTTTCTTCAGTTGCGGACCAAGCTCTGGATCTTTCAATAGAGCACCCAAAGCTTCAGCCTTTTGAGGACCGAGAGATTCGGTTATGGCCTTGACTTGAGCGGCGGCACCGGTCTTATCGTCGGCAGCCACCAAGGCGTTGCCGTACTGGGTGCGCATCATCAGTTCCATATCGGCGGCTTGCCTATATGAATGAATTGGGCTGGCGAGCAGGTTGACATCATAGGCTTTCTTAGGATCACCGCCTACCGAAGCAATGTAATCTTGCTGGGCCTTAGCATAAGCGGGGAACTTTTCGACCAATTCTTTTTGAGCAGCTTCACGCTCTTCCGGCTTTTCCGATTGTCCTTTTTGCATAATCGCCAAGAGAGCCGGATCAGACTGCACCTTGACGGCTTCTTGTCTATAAACTTTGTTGGCGGCCAGTACAGTTTCAAACTTATCTTCGCCCACTTGCTTAATTAGCTCGGTAGCAGCGGTGACGGCAGCCGGTTGGAAATGATTTTTCATCTCTACCAAAGCATTGATAGAGTCATCCATAAGCTTCTTGCCGTTATCATCAATCTTTCTGCCATCGGTGGCCTTGCCTAGGGCATCAAGATAGTTGGCACCGGCAACCACTCTGTCTTCTACTGATTTAGCATCATAGGGTTTAGCAGCCGTCTGCGGTTTGTCGCCGCCTTCAGCCGGTTTATCGACAGGACCAGCTGGTTTATCACCAGTGCCGGCGGGCTTGTCGCCTGTGCCTGCCGGTTTGTCGACAGGACCGGCTGGCTTGTCGCCCTGAGCTTGGGCGATGGCTTTCTTGGCCGCCTCATCGTTGAAAGCTCTCACTTTGTCGTGCAAAACAAAGTAAGCATCAGGAGGAGCACCGTTAGAATCTTCGATACGTTTCATCTGGCGTTGGAAATGGATGTCGTCGAAGATAGTGACATTCTGCAATTGCAGACCGGTCTCACCGAGTTTCTGCAGGTCTTCAGGGGCAAGCTTGGCATGTTTCTTGGCGGTTGCCTCGTCAATACCGGCAGCCTGCAATAGTTTTGTATTGCCGTCTTCAGCTTTGCCCTGACGGTAATACCAGAGAGCCATATTGCCATAAGCAGCATCTTTGATGCGCGAGACACTAAAGAGTTCACGCTCTTTTTCTTTGAGGCGGGTTTTCTCTTCTACATTAGTTTCGGTCTTGAGCTTTTTCTGCACTTCGGCCAGTTCAAGCTTAGCCTTTTCGATATCTTGCTTTGAGACCTTCTCGGCTTCACGAATAGCTTTCTCGTAGGCGGCTTTGGCTTCATCGAGCTTACCGGCTTTATTGAGGGCTGGTACCTCTTTGTCTAATATGTCGTTGACTTTCTTGAGCTGGTCAACCGGGTTAACTTTTTCGGGAGCCTGCTGCAGACCTCTATCAAGTCCCTTCTCGGGGGCCTTGTCTGGAGCTTTTTCGGGAGCCTTATCGGGCGCTTTATCTGGAGCTTTAGCATCGGCCCCGGCTTGCCCGGCGGGTTTAGCCGGTGCAGTGACGTCGCCATCTTTCTTGACGGCACCGGTGGGCGCCTCTGTCCCTTTGGCATCCACGGGCTGCCCCGAACCGGTTGGTCCGTTGCGCCTTTCTGGAGCGCCGTTGACTATGTCGAAGTTAGGCTCGTGTTTAGGCTCTTCTTTCTTTTTGTTATCGCCCGACCCGTCTAATGCAGCCATCTATTAAGACCTCAAAAAATGCTTTCCAACGCATTAATTAATTTATTCCAGCATCAATAGCCTTTGAAACTGGGGAAACTACGTAGCGGCGTTGTCAAGCGGGTTGTTTCCCTTACTTTTAATCATTACTACACCGGTTTGAATTTTTTTGGACAGGGCATCAATTAATTTCTATAACAGTGACGCCGTCGCCGCCTTCATACAATTCACCCGGTCTAAACTTGATTTTGTAGCGCCCTTCCGAAAGCAAAGAGCGCACGGCTTGCTTTACAGCACCGGTGCCATGACCATGGATGATCATAAAAGGACTGATGCGGGCAAGCACACAGCTATCTATAAAAGATTCGGAGAGTTGCAGGGCTTCATCGACCCGCTTCCCCCTCAAATCGAGGGTATTCACTGCTGTTCTTACAAAAACCGATATCGGTTCACTTACATCTTTAAGCTGACCTGAAAACTTTGCCGAAACCTGAGCCGGCGAACTACGTCCCTTATAAGAGCGCCGCTGTTCCTTGAGCTTGCTGCCGGACACCGCTTCAATCTCAGCCGGGCGAGCCTTCACTTTTAGACTGCCCAGTTGAATCAGCAGCTGTTCTCCATCCACGGTCAAAATCGAGCCAATCTGATTGAGAGCCAGATGCCGCACCGCCGCTCCCGGTTTGAAGTCGGGCAAAGGAGCCTTAAGGCGCTTGTTCTCCTCGTCTTTCCATTTCAGTTCCGACTTGATAATTTCCAAATCTTGTCGCGCTTTCTCGGCTTTCTTAAGAGAGGGGCTGCGCTGCAACTCTTTGACAGTCTCAGAGACTAACTTCTTAGCCGCCTCAAACTCAGAAAGCAGCTTACTGCGCTCTTCGGTCATCAATTTCTCTTTGTAGCCCTTCAGTTCCGCTTCTTGCTTAGACAGACTTTCGGTCTGGGCGACAAGCTCTCTATTTTGTCTGAGGTTCTCTTCTTCTAGGGCACTCAAAGACGCCATTTTCTCGGTCAAGTCTTTGATCAGCAAGTCGACGCCGCTATCGACACCCATGAGAGATTTAGCTCGGGCGACGAGATTTTCATTCAGCCCTAATCTGGAAGCGACGGCAATCGCTTTCGATTCGCCGGGTACGCCCAATCTCAATCTATAAGTAGGTCGCAGATTCTCTTCATCAAACTCGAAACTGCCGTTTAAGAAAGTGGAGTTGCCGAAAGCTAGAGCCTTGAGGGCGCCCAGGTGGGTTGTGGCCACAAAAGTAGCGCGGCGCCCCTCCAACTCTTCTAAGATTGCCTGAGACAAAGCGGCGCCTTCCTTAGGGTCTGTACCGGCACCTACTTCATCGAGCAAGACCAATAATCCGGTATCGGCAACCTCGACTATTTCAATGATGTTTTTCATATGGCTTGAGAAAGTGGAAAGACTCTGCTCAAGCGACTGTTCATCACCGATATCGGCCGCCACCAGGTCAAACAAACCGAGACGCGAACCTCTGCCCACAGGTGGAATTAAACCAGCCCGCACCATCAGGGCACAGAGCCCGACTGTTTTTATAAAGACAGTTTTGCCGCCGGTGTTTGGACCGGTGATTAAAAGAGCGCGTTTACCGTCTTCCAGAATGACGTCGTTGCCGATTACCGACTTAGCTTCACCGCGCAGCATCAAAAGTGGATGTCTGGCCTCTTTCAACATCAAGGAGCGCTCTTCGGTCAGTTCAGGCATGTTGGCATTAGTAAGATGGGCCAGCCTGCCCCTAGCAAAGATGCAATCTAAGTCTATAAGCACTTCATAGCTTGCCTTAAGTTCAGCCGCATAGGGCAAAAGCTCGCGCGAAAGGCTGTCTAGAATGCGTTCAATTTCAGCTTCAATTTCAGTGCCTTTGAGCCTAATCAAGTTAGATAGCTCCATCACTGAAAGCGGCTCGACATAAACCGTCAGACCGGTTGACGAGGCATCGTGCACCACGCCTTCTATTTGATAGCGCATTGATGAATTGACCGGCAAAACAAATCGGCCATGTCTGACTGTATAGAGTTCGTCGGTTAAAACCTTGCTGCCGGCAAGTTTATGAATGATATTGCGCAATTCTTCTTTGACCCGGTCTTCCAGCTTGCGGGCATCTTGCCTGAGGCGCGAAAGCAAGCTTGAGGCGGTGTCTTTCACCGATCCATCGTCTTCGATGGCCAGTTCAATCTCTTTTTCAACATTGGGTCGAGAAATGAGCAATTCTCCTTTGCGATGGAGCAAAGGAAAACTAGGCTTTTCTAGAAGCAAAAGAGAATTTCTTGTTCTGCGCGAAACCGAGAGGAGACGACGCATGCTGAGAAGTTCATGGGTACCAAGTGTCGCCCCGATGGCAAGCTTTTCTAATGATGCCCAGTCTACTTCGAGTGAAGATAAATCGGGCTCGCCCTTAGCAGCTACCAAATAAGCGGCTTCCTGACTTTCAGAAAGTCTCAGCCTAGCTATATCTAAGTGTTGCCTGCCCAGTTCGGGACGCAAAGCCGATAGACGTGCCCGTCCTTCTAAAGTTTGCGCCAGTAAAGAAAGTTCGCTTACCAGCTTGTCCCATTCAAGAGACTTGAGGCTGCGCTTTTCTATACTTTCGACTGACAATTCTCGACTATGGCAATGATACGGAGTTTAGTTGAGTTCGGTGATGGTCTCAGCGCCTGCGGGAGCAGCAGCAACTTGAGGATAGTCAGTAGCTACAGCTAGACTCTCGATACCGAGATTGCCGAGCAGTTTTTTCAGTCTAATTTTTTGCAGTTCGTAGCTGCGATTGTTGCGCTTGTGCACAATACCAATCTTTTCCAGCTGCTTTATGGCATCCATATGTGCTTCTGGTACGGAAGAAACGTCTACGGTGCCTCTCTCGTTGAGCCATGAAATTGTGGGAGAAAGTGTTCCCAGTAGCTTGCGCATCGGCTGTTCGAAAACCGGCATAGTAAAAAAATCCTCGTACCAACCTCCCCCAATTCATTCCACTGAATGCATCTGGAGTCGGCATGCTAAAAACGGGCCGCCAAAGGAATATTAACAGCTTGACATTCAATATAGTTAGTAAAGCCTTGAAGCCTGTATACGATAATGCTAGCTGCCTGATAAGAAGGCTGCAACTGAGGTCTTCTTGCTGGACCACCGCAGAAACGCTTAACAGAGAGTTACAGTTCAAGAAAATTGAGCTTGAGGAGAATCAGTGATTTATCAACTGCATGGCGTCAAACCTCTTTTGGAAGAAGGAGTCTATATTGCCCCCAATGCCGTTGTCATCGGTAAGGTAATTGTGCGCCAAGAGGCGAGCATTTGGTTTTCGTGTGTTGTCAGGGGCGACATCAACTCAATTTCGATAGGACAGTCGAGCAATATTCAAGATGGTGCCATTTTGCATGTCACCCAAAGGCACTCACTTTCAATAAGCGAAAGAGTGACAGTGGGGCATGGCGCCATTTTGCACGGCTGTCAGGTGGAAGACGATTGTCTGATAGGCATGGGTGCCATTGTGCTCGATGGGGCGGTCATCGGTAAAGGTTCTATTGTTGCTGCAGGCAGCGTTGTCGCGCCCGGCACCGTGGTGCCGCCGGCTTCCATGGTCATGGGCGCACCGGGCAAGGTGATGCGGGGCGTGAAAGAAGAGGAGAAGGCATTGATAGCTCTCACCTGGCAAAGCTATGTGAGCAATGCCAGAGACTTTGCCAAAAACCTCGATTTAGTTTGAACTGAGCAAGTTGCGGCTCTGTGCCGAAGGCGCCACATGGTCGTTCAGCCAGCTCTTGATTGTGGTCATGGTGCTTGGCTCGATATGCGAAGTCTCAATCAAGACATGGCCCTTACCCTTGAGCCAACACATGGTGGTGTCGCGGCTTTTCAGACGGCTCATCAATGACTTAACGGCTTCGCAGCGCAACATGCGGTCTTTATCACCCTGAATAATCAGCACCGGCATATCGGCAGGCACTTGCGAGACATGGTTGATATTGCCTTTGATATAAGATGCCGTATTGAGCAAATCAAGACAGTTAAGATGCTTGCGCACAAAGGGGTCCTGCAAAGCTTCATCGGCGATGACCGGGTCTTCCGAGGCAAATTTCTTTATATAAGGAACAAGGTTGACTTCGCCCATGGGATTGGCCACCAGATGAGCCAAATCTTTGACCATTTCGGGTTCTAGATAAAAGCGCCTTTTAATCGCCGGACTGGAGAGAACCAGACCATCTACTTTGTCGGGCAAAGCAGCGGCGATGCGGATGCTCATGCCGGCTCCCATACTTTCACCCACCATATAAATTGGCAGGTCGGGATACTGACTTCTCAGCACAGTCACCAACTCTTTTAGGTCTTCAAAGCTGCGTTCATAGGCAACTTTAGCTTCGACCTTAGACTTTTCATCGTTGCCTGCGGCGGTCCAACGACCATAACCCCGCAGGTCGGGAGCGAAAACGAGCATGCCCTGCGATGCCAGTTCTCGAGCCATGGTGTCATAGACCCGACCATGCATGACCAGCCCATGAACGGCTACGACTATTCCGCGGGTGGCGATTTCATCGTCTTTCCACATCGAAACCGGTCGCTTCGGCAAGAAATCGAGGGTTTTCACCGGCTCGTCTTCACGAACAGGCACAGCCTCGGCACTTTGAGCCAAGCTAAAAGTACAAAAACCAGCGGCGGAGGCAGCAAGGGCAGTTGTAAGAAGCAGCCCTTTTCCAATTTTTATGACATTATCGACAAATGGAAAGGAACTTAACGACATCTTTCCCCCTGGGTCGTTAGGCTAGTAGCTGCGAAGAGCGTGGACGAATATTTATTTCACTGAAGCTTATGTACCAAGAAGTAAGTACCTTTGAAACGCACTTTCTGGACCAGTCAAATTAAATCTGAGGATTAAAACCGTGCCCAAACGAACCGATATCGAAAAAATCCTTGTTCTCGGAGCAGGACCAATAACCATCGGGCAGGCATGTGAATTTGACTATTCCGGCTCTCAAGCCTGCAAAGCCTTAAAAGACGAAGGCTATGAAGTTGTACTGGTCAATTCAAATCCGGCCACAATCATGACCGATCCCGAAGTGGCCGACCGCACCTATGTCGAGCCTGTCACAGCCTCGGTGGTGAGAGAAGTTATCGCCCTGGAGAGACCCCAGGCTCTCTTGCCGACCATGGGTGGGCAAACCAGTCTGAATGTGGCGGTGGAACTAGCTGAAAGCGGAGTCTTGGACGAATTTGGCGTCGAACTAATCGGCGCCAAGCTGAAAGCAATTAAGTTAGCCGAAGACCGCGATCTTTTTAAAGAAAAAATGCTTGAAATTGGACTTTCGGTGCCCAATTCGGGCATTGCCCGCAATGCTTCAGAAGCTAGAGAAGTAGGACAGCGCATTGGTTTTCCCATAATCATCAGACCGGCTTTTACCCTGGGGGGAGCCGGCGGCGGCATCGCCTACAACCAGGAAGAACTGGACGACATAGCCGGTCAGGGACTGGCGGCCTCACCGGTCAGTGAGATTTTGTTGGAAGAAAGCGTACTTGGCTGGAAAGAACTCGAATTGGAAGTTATGCGCGACCGCCTCGACAATGTGGTAATTATCTGCGCCATCGAAAACTTAGACCCGATGGGGGTGCATACCGGCGATTCGATCACTGTCGCGCCCTTGCAGACAGTCACCGACAAGGAATACCAAAGACTAAGAGACGCCGCCATCAAAGTCATTCGCGCTATCGGCGTCGACACCGGCGGCTCCAACATTCAGTTCGGCATCAATCCCCAAGATGGCCGCATCGTCGTTATCGAGATGAATCCGCGCGTCTCGCGCTCTTCTGCCCTGGCCAGTAAAGCCACCGGCTATCCGATTGCCAAAATCGCAGCCAAGCTAGCCATTGGTCTTACTCTCGATGAAATTGCCAACGATATTACCCGCGAAACCAAAGCAGCTTTTGAACCCACTCTAGACTATGTGGTCACCAAAATACCCCGCTTCAACTTTGAAAAGTTCCGCGGTGCCGACACCACCCTCACCACCCAGATGAAGTCGGTGGGCGAAGTCATGGCTATCGGTCGCACTTTCCAGGAATCTTTTCAGAAAGCTCTGCGCGGCATGGAAGTGGGGCTGACCGGCTTTGCCCAGGTGGAAGCAAGAAGCAAAGCCGACTTTTGGGAATGGCGCCGCCGTCTCTCGCTGCCCTCGCATCACCGCATCACCGATATCTACGGCGCCCTTTCGGCGGGTATTTCACCGGCTGAAATAATTGAACTGACCGATATCGACCCCTGGTTTATCGACAACCTGGCTGAAATTTTCGAGACCACCGAAGAATTGAAAGAAGTCGGTCTTAGTCTGGAAGACCTGGACCGCGAAATTTTGCTCAAGCTTAAGCGTATGGGCTATGGCGACGAACAATTGGCCCGCATTATGGGTGTATCGGAAGCCGAGGTCTGGCAGCACCGCCGCGCACTAAATGTGGTGCCAGGCTATAAGATGATCGACACTTGTTCGGCTGAGTTTCAAGCTTTTACGCCTTATATGTATTCGACCTATGAAAATGAAAGCGAAATGTTCGAAGCGGTTAAGCCGCGCGTGCTCATTTTGGGAGGCGGTCCAAACCGCATCGGTCAGGGTATCGAATTTGACTATTGCTGTGTCCATGCCAGCCTCGCCTTGCGCGACTTGGGCTTTGAAGCAGTGATGGTCAACTCTAACCCAGAGACAGTCTCCACTGATTATGACGTCTCTGACAGACTCTATTTCGAACCCCTCACTTTGGAAGATGTTTCGAATATCGCTGAAATTGAAAAACCCGAAGGCATTATTGTGCAACTGGGCGGGCAGACACCTCTGAAACTGGCTAAAGGACTGGAAAGCAGAGGCTATAAGATACTCGGCACCAGCCCCGAGAGTATCGATATGGCCGAAGACCGCGAAAGATTTGGTGAGCTTATCAAGGCTCTGGGGCTGAAGCAACCCGAGGGTGCCATCGCCAGAAGTGCCGGCGAAGCTATCGAACTGGCATCAAAAATCGGCTATCCGGTCATGGTTAGACCTAGCTATGTGCTGGGCGGAAGAGCCATGTCTATTGTTTATTCGCAAGACGATCTGGAACGTTGGCTCAGTGAAGGCTTTGCCAAAGGCGACATGCATGTGCTTATCGATGAGTTTCTTGAAAATGCCGTCGAAATAGATGTTGATGCTATTTCGGACGGCAGAGCCACAGTCATCGCCGGCATTATGGAGCATATCGAACAAGCAGGAATTCACTCGGGCGACAGCACTTGTGTTTTGCCCAGCCAAAATATTCCATTCAAAATCATTGAAGAAATTAGAAAAGCCGTCACTGAGCTCGCCGACAAGCTAAAGGTGATTGGTCTAATGAACATTCAGTTCGCCGTAAAAGACGAAGAACTCTATATTTTAGAGGTCAATCCCCGCGCCTCTCGCACCATCCCCTTTGTTTCAAAGGCCACCGGCGTGCCCTGGGCAAGGGTGGCGGCGTCGGTCATGGTCGGCAAGACCCTCTCTGAACTGGGCATCAAGCCAAGACTTTTACCGCCGCATGTTTCGGTCAAGTCGGTGGTCATTCCTTTCAAACGCTTCTCAGGATCGGTGATTTCGCTTGGTCCTGAAATGAGATCGACCGGAGAAGTCATGGGGGTAGCCAGTCAGTTTGGTCTAGCCTTTGCCAAAGCGCAGCTGGCCGCCGGGCATGGTTTGCCCACTAAAGGACGAGTCTTTGTCAGTGTTTCCGATACACACAAACAAGAAACCATTCCGATAGCGCAAAACCTGTATCAGATGGGCTTTGAGCTCATTGCCACCAGGGGCACCGCCCAGGTGATTAGAGAAGCGGGCATTCCCTGCCTTTTGACCAACAAAGTCTCAGAAGGTCGCCCCAACCTGGTTGACCGCATTAAAAACGGCGAAATTCAGCTGGTAGTCAACATACCCTCAGGACGAACAGCCAGAGACGATGACCAGCTTATTAGGCGGGCGGCGATCAATTACAACGTGCCTGTGGTGACCACGGTCTCGGGCGCCAAGGCAGTAACCGCCGGCATTACAGCTCTGCAGGGCGGCAATTCAAGCTTTGCCGTGAAGAGTCTGCAAGAATATCACCGCAACATAAGCCACTTAGAGACGACCAGCAATAAAAGAGTTTGAGCCTGATCTAAATAGAGTTAGACCTAAACAGAGCTAAAACTATATTGCCGCCAAGCCATAAGTGGAAAAGCGTGTAATAAAAGAGCCGAGGAAAAAGGCTAGAATCTTGGGCGTCTATACTTTCGCTTGAGACTTTAACCGTGTCGAACTCTATTGATCTAGCTAAATATATCGATCACACCTTGCTTTTGCCCCAAGCCACCAAGGCTCAGGTGAGCAAGCTTTGTCAAGAAGCAATGGAGCATAAGTTCTTTGCTGTTTGCGTCAATCCCTGCTTCGTCAGACAGGCGGTGAAAGAACTATCCTCTTCCAATGTCGCCGTGGCAACAGTTATCGGTTTCCCTTTAGGAGCCAACCTTACCGACATCAAAATTGCCGAAACACAGCGTGCCGTTGCCGAGGGTGCCGAAGAAATCGACATGGTCATCAATGTCGGCGCGCTCAAGTCGGGAGACCTAGACTATGTCACCGAAGAAATCAAATCGATTGTGAAAGCAGCCAAAGGCATGCCGGTGAAAGTAATCATCGAAGCCGACTTGCTCTCTGATGACGAAAAAGTGCAGGCCACCGAATGCTGTGTCAAAGCCGGAGCAGCCATGGTGAAAACTTCCACCGGTTTTGTCAAAGACGGCAAAGGGGCCACCGTCGCCGATATAGAACTGATCAAGAAAGCTCTGGGCTCGGCCAAGCTAGGCATAAAAGCTTCAGCCGGCATCAGAGACTATGCCAAAGCCAAAGCCCTTATCGACGCCGGTGCCACCAGACTGGGAACATCGGCCGGGGTAGATATCGTCAAATTACAAACTGCAGATGAAAAGGCAGCCGCCTACTAAAGCCTTTCGAAAGGCAAGGAGAAAGATCAATGAAATTGAATAAGATTGGAGGCGGTGCGCTTCTTCTTATGGCAGCGCTTCTCAATACAAGCCCCGCTACGGCTCAAGAAGAGTCGGAAGCCATGAAAAAAGGCGAAGCGGCTTATCACAAAATGAACTTGAAAGAAGCCACCAAACAGTTCAGAGAAGCAATCAGACAAGAACCCACCAATGCTAAAGCGCACCAGAGACTGGGCGCCGTTTTGGCAGCCATGGAAGACTATGACACAGCCATTTTGGAATGCAAACAGTCGATTAAACTAGACAGTAAAAGCTTCCTGCCCCATGTCGTGCTTGGTCAAATTCTCGCCAACCAAGGCAAAATACAAGAAGCCATGGTCGAGTTCCAAGAAGCCTGCAGATTGAAGCCGACGAGTTTCCGTTCCCACATGGACCTGGGCTTTGCCTGCACCCACCTGGGCAAAGTAGATGAAGCCATTGCCGCCTACAAAAAAGCTAGCGAACTGAATGATAAAGACGCTTCGCCCTTGATTAACCTGGGTGTGCTCTTGGCTCAGCAAGGCAAGTATCCGCAAGCCATCGAAGCTGAACAACAGGCTATCGCCCTCGATAAAAGAGTCCCCGAGTCTTATATCAACCTGGGCAATATCTATGCCGAATCAGGCGATACCCAGTCGGCTGTACAAGCTTTCAAAGACGCTCTCAAAATTGCCCCCAATCATCCAAATGCCTTGAGTGGTCTAGGTTGGATGCTCGAGAAACAGGGCGACTATAAAGGCGCCATCGAAAACCAACGCAAAGCTCTCAAAACAGTGCCTAACTTCTCACCGGCAAAGCGTAGACTGGCCACAGCGCTGGCTGCATCCGGCGACAACAAACAAGCCGAGGCCGAATTCAAAGGCGCCATTCAACTGGCTCCCCGCGATGTTACCGCCCACGTTGAATACGCTCAGTTCTTAGAAAAGCAAGGGCAAAAACAATCGGCCCTGGCCGAATACAAGAAGGCTTTGGAAATCAAACCTGATTCCAAAATTGCTCTAGAAGCAATGAACAAGCTGGAAAAGACAAAGTAAATTGAGAAAGAAGAGGAAGAAAAAATCTTCCTCTTCTTCTTTTATTTGTCTACTTACGCTTGATGTCTTTATCTAGATCGCCCAGTTGGGCTGAAACTGCACCCATCCAGTTGGTATGCCACAAAGTATCTACATAGAGCTTGCGCACGGCACCGACCAGACCCAGTTCGACATTGTTTAGTCGCTTGATGATGCTCAGATCTTCTTTCAATAACTCTTCCGATTCTTTGAATTTATTTTGATAACTGAGCACCATGGCATAGCCATAGAGGGCGCGCACAGCCCAGATATTATCGGGCATACCGTGTGAACGCCACCATTCGATACCAAGCTTATAGAGACGCTCAGCTTCGTTATAGTCGCCTAAACGTCTATAGATGTCGCCGAACTTGGCGGTTGCTTCCCAGTAAATGGTCGGATGCTGTTCTTTGTCTTGTTCGGCCATGGCGAAGAGTTTGTTGTAAACTTCAGCAGCCTTGCGCAACTTATCTTGTCTCGAGTAAATATCGCCCAAGACTCTCAAACATTGAATCGTCTGACCATTCAATGTTTCTTTGCCATAGGAAAGATCAACTGATCTGGTACCGGCGGCGATGGCTTCAGTATAGTCTCCGGCCATAAAGGCCGAATAGGCCACCAGGCGCAAACATTCAGATAGTGGTCCGGGACCTTCCTGTCCGTCCTTCTCTAACTTTTCAGTGACCGAGACCAATTTGCGGGCATACTGCTGAGCATCGCTCCAGTGCTGACTTTCAAAATAGAGTTGCACCAGTGAAAAGACAGAATCGGCATATTCTCTACAATTGGTCCCCATGTCTCTTTCTATGTTTTGCAAAGAGAGTTTGATGGCTTCTTCTTTATTGCCGAAGTCGTCTATAGGTTTAGTCTTGCTGCTTGGATTGACGAGCCAGAGTGTATTACTGTCAAAGTTGGGATACTTCTTACTGCCTTCCGGCTTAAGAATGAACCAAGACCAAAAGCCGACAATACCGACCAGAAAGAAAATGGAAACGCCCCAAATTATTGCTTCCACCGATATGCGCGTACTCTTCTTTTCGCGCTTACGCGGTGTTTCTTCGCGATAGACACCGGCTTCTGCTTCCCATTCGGCGTCTTCGGCGGTCATAAGCAGTTCTAGGTCATCTTTAAGATCGGCGGCACTCTGATAGCGAGCATCGGGATCTTTAGCCAGACACTTAGCCACTACTTCTTCAAAGCGCGACGAGATGGGCTCCATCGAAGGATCTAGCCCCATGTCGCGCGGATTATCATTCATATGCTTGTAGGCGGTTTCAAGCACGTTCTTGCCGACAAAAGGAGGTTTGCCGGTGAGAGATTCATAGATTACGCAACCGAGTGAATAAATATCGGAGCGGTTATCGACTTTCTTACCGGCACATTGCTCGGGACTTAGATAAAGCGGACTGCCGAAAGCCTCACGGGTACGAGTCATAAACTGATCTGTCTTACCGCCTTCAGTTTCTTCGGCGATGATACGGGCAATACCAAAGTCTAGAACCATGATGTCGTCTGAGAACTTTTGGTTATCTAAAATAATGATATTGCTTGGCTTGATGTCTCTATGCATGATATCGGCTTTGTTAGCCGCTGTCAGAGCATCGCAGACCTGGCTGAAAATACCAACGGCGCGCTCTGGTCCGATGTGTCCGGTTTTGGAAAGCAGATCCTCGAGACTCTCGAAAACCAAGGGTTTCATGATTAAACAAACACGACCATCAACAAAGACCACATCTTTATAGGTGGCAATGTTAGGACTATTGAGGGCAATCAGAGCCCTTATCTTCTGCTCCAATTTCTTGTAATTTTTGATAGTCGAAATGAGATGCTTATGAATTACCTTGACAATAACCTCCTGACGGTTATTGCTGTCAATGGCTATATAGACCGAGCTGAGGCTGCCATCGGCTATTTTCTCTTCTATTTCATAGTGGTCGAGCACCTTGCCTATAAAAGGATCTTTCGACTGGGAAAAAGCGTCGTCCTTGAAACTAAATGTATCTCTACCTGACGTCATATATTGCACTCATATTTTGTACTCATACTTTCAGTCTGCCAAACACCACTGTCTTTAGATGCCATTATGAAATCGGAACAAAAGGGAGCCAAACCAATCATAATGCTTCTTAGCTTCATAAGCATAGGAAGCACAGGCAGTTTTCTCTGAACCGGTAAGTCCGGGTAAGGCTCTTTCAAACTCGGCGGCGGCTTGTCTAAAATAGTCGCCATTTTCACGCTCAAGCAAGTAGAGCCCGTGCCTGAAGCGCAGGCGACTGAGCAGCGACTTTTCAATTTGCGGCTCATTCTGCATATATTCAAGCGGCTCCAAGTATGGATCTTCCTTATCGAATCTCTCGGCGATTCGATAAAGGTCAGCTAAGTTTGCCCTCTTATTTATTTCTTCCAGCTTGTTGGCGTGCTCATCTTGTTCCAAATCGGAAGAACTAATATTTCTGCGCCTATCGGCTAAACGCTGCAAAAACTCCACCGAAAGATTTCTTTCCAGATAACGCCTGGCTTTTTCCAGTTCGTGGTTATCTTCCATATGTACTATAAAGACAGTCAAAAGATCGTTCAGCACTACTGGGTCGCCGTACTTTTCAATGTGAACATCATTGAGAGCGTCTTCGGCGTCATGCAGCACCTCTCGCATATCGTTATTGAAAGAATCGGTCGCGCTATCGCGTGGCTGCGAGTTTCTTTGAGCAGCTCGATAAGCAGCTACAGCGCCTAGATTAGCCTTCAGGCTAAGCTCTATATTGCCTTGCCTTTCAGAGGCAACCAGTCTAGTTCCGTCACTAACAGTTTTATCCAGCTTGTCTAGTACATCGACACCGATTTTGACATCTTTGTATTTCTTCAGATCATCTAAAACATCGGCAAAATCTTTGCCGGCTTTTTCATAACGCTGATCTGCATATTTGATATCAGCGCAGTTTAGATTGAGCCGACAGATTTTGAGCAAATTCTCCGGCGAGGGCTCCTTTACTCCGCCTCTCAAAAAATCTAGAGTCGGCTGCACTTCCAGCAGTTCTTTCTTTCTTCTAGCATCGAAAAGACGGGGTCGATAGGTATAGGTCAAGAGCGGCTGTGGATCTTTCAACTTCAACTGGTGCTCGGGAATCTTGGGCACCGGCCAAAGAGCAAAGACTGCCACGCCCATTAGTAAAACTGTGACCAGGGCGGCCAGCACCAAAAGTGGTGTCATTATGCTGAAACCACTTTGCTCGACTTGATTGTCTCTAGCTGCTGTAGTTTTTTTTGACGAGCTTGTTAAAGGCACTTCTTCTAAGGCGGCAATCAGTTCTTCCACATCGGCAAAGCGACTTTCAGGTTCTTTCTCAAGACAGCGCGCCACGATGGCGTGAAGCAGAGGGGCGCCGACATGGTTCAAAGACTCAAGGGCGGTCAAGTCTGGCTTCTTCTCTACATGCTTGAGCATCACCTCGGTAGGATTGCGCCCAGCCATGAGTTTGCGCCCGGTCACCGCTTCATACATAAGACAGCCCAGTGAATAAATATCGGCGCGCCCGTCCAGTTGACGCCCGCGGCATTGTTCGGGGCTCATATATAGCGGCGAGCCAAAAACTTCGCCGGTCTTGGTAAGCGAGTTGAGCTCTCGCCCGGCGGTCATCATAAACTTAGCTATGCCAAAGTCGACTATTTTGACATCGTTATTTTGACGCAAAATCATGATATTGCTGGGCTTAAGATCTCTGTGTACAATGCCGCGGCTATGGGCATGGGCAAGCCCCTGACAGACCTTGATAAAGATGGGAATAGCCTCATCGATGCTCAAGCGCCCAATGCCTTCTTCATCGGCATCGGCCCGCTCGATAAGCAGGTCTTCCAGAGACAGCCCCTCTAGAAATTCCAAAATAAGATAAAAGCCCTGCTCTGATGCCCCACAGTCATAGACCTGCACCACATTAGGATGAGCAAGACTGCCTGAGGTCATCGCTTCTTGTTGGAAACGCTTTACTGCGGTTTCGTCTTGCGAAAGATCGGCTTTGAGAAACTTGACCGCGCCAAACTTATTCATGATCACGTGCCTGGCGCGATAAACCTCGCTCATGCCGCCTTCACCGATACGATCAAGAATCTCCCAGCGATCGAGGGTCAAGCCGGTCAATTTCTTGCGATCATTCGAATCAGTCATATAAGCACTAGTTTAGCATCAAGAACTGGGCTGAGTAGTCGGCAAATCACTACTTTAGATAAGTCTGTTTAGTTGTTCTGTGCAGCTTAAACATACTGACTCCTAAAAATTTGGGTCTATAATCTCTGCACAGGAGATCTGAACTTTGCCCTCAAAATATTATTGGTCACTCTTGGCTTGCAGCCTGCTCGGCGGATTCTCGCCTCAAGCAGAAGCCGCCGCCGAAGACGGATATATCTTCAAGCAGGATAGTTCAAGATATGGCAAGCTGACCTGCTATGTGACCCCGACACGTTTTCGCATGGATGCGATGGATTTGCAGATTCATCTCAAGCCGCCCTACAAGTTCATCATCATGTATAACACCGAGCAAAAACTGCAATACAAGACTACGGTGGACAGTGTCGCCAAAAGACTGACTCTGCGCACAGTCGCAGAGAAAGACAAGAAACTTGGCACGGTGGAAGTCTTGCGTCGCATAGAAGACCGTAAAATAGCCGACTTTATGTGTCAGGGTTACCGGTCAGAACACATATACAAAGATAAGAAGAAGTTGCCAAGGCCGCGCATGAATATTTATGCCACCCGCGAGCTCAATCTGCCTAAAGAGATGGAGATCGCCTGCGCCCATCTGAGCGACTGCCCGACCGGTTTGGGTTTTCCTCTGCGCCTGCAGTTTTTTGAAAATTACAAAGATGAAAAGACCGGTTTGAGCGGCATTAAGTTGACACAGCTTCTCAATACACTGAAAGCGGAGAAAGCCAAGCTAAACGACCAGATATTCCAAGAACCAAAGGGCTTCAAGAACGCCCGGGATGAAGCGGAAGTGGTTCTTGGCGATACCGGGTATTGATTTATTAAGAATAATTCTCACCCCTAAGGTCGATTGCAAGCTGGTAAGTTTTGCAGCCGATTACCGAAAATACCCACCGGCTGAAATCTTGATATTGTCAAGACTGAATAGTCGATATCTTCCTGAGAAGCTCTTAATTGACTGAGCCCGGTTGAGACTGCTAGCCTTTTGTACAGCTATTGAGAATTATTCGCAAAGAGATTAGCGAGTAATGCAAAAAGTGGCATTGTCCAAACTTTAGTCAAAACAAATCACAAACCCAAATATAGATTGAACGCAGAATGAGAAGGAGAAAGATGATGAATCGCAGAAAGCGCGGTCAAAGTATGGTTGAGTACGCCCTCGGTATCGGCTGCGTAGCCGCCCTTTGCGTAGTCGCTCTGGGATCGCTTGGCCATATCGCTGGCGACATGGTGTGGAAAGTAGAACAAGCCACCAACTATGGCGGCACAAAATCCACCGAGCCAGGTCGTACAATCCAGATCACCGGCGACAACGCCAAGCCCTGGATCATCGACTAGTTCTGAGAGTTTAATTGCCGCCGCTTCGAGAGTTTCTCTTTAGAACCGGCGGCAATTTTTAATCACTAATTGCAACTTTGATGAGGGCGAGCCGCCTGTGCCGTCAAGAGTCATAACCAACAGAAAGAAAAGCCACCGCTCAAAAAAGCGGAACGGTCAGGCCATGATTGAACTGGCCTTGAGCCTGCCTTTCTTTTTGCTGATCATGGTCACTATTCTCTATTTCGGCCGCTTCTTTTATATGAAGCAAGTTGTGCTTAGTGCCTGCCAGGAAGGCGTCGCCGACCTGGCTCTGAGCGCCTCACTCTCCGACCCCTCAAGACGCGAAGCCATACTTGGCTTTGACCAAACGGGCAAACAAGTAAATGCAAGTTCGCGACTCTCGGCCATTTTAGGGTCGGCCAACTTGCTATCAGCCGGCACCAGCGGCGACCTTCCCCCAGGCTCAGTGGTGAAAGTGCTGCCTTATGACGCCGATGCCGCCGATCCGACTCTGGCACCAGGCACAGTGGCTGTAAAGATTACCTATCCTTTTAAGTTTATCGGCAGTGCTTTTCCTGCCCAAAACAGCGATAACGAATTTGGTTCAAATTTTGGAGTTTATGCCGGTGAAGGCACCGCCGTAAATTTCAGAGACAGCTTGATAAGCGAAATAGCAGTCTGCGGCAAACAGCTGGCAGACTGAATCTGTAAAGAGAGGCTCAAAGTGGTACAGACCTTAGAACAAACAAACAAGATGTTGCTGTCTAAAGAAAGACTGCCGGTTAAAAAGCCGCAGTCTTCGCCGCTCACTCTCATCTTGGTGGCACTGCTGGTTGTCTTGGCGGGCGCCACTGTTTTTAAGGCTATGACACCAAAGCCGGTGATACAGACCATAAACGTAGTAGGCGCTGGGCAGGACATTTTGCCCGGCACTAGAATCTCTTACAACAATTTGCACTATGTGACTGTACCGGCATCTTTTGATCAAGAAGGTCTGTTTGCCAAAAACAATATGGTAGTAGGCAGAATCGCCCGCACTTTTATAAGTAAGGGTGAACCTCTGCACGATACAAGCCTGCTTAAGGCAGGTCAAACCCTTTCTCAGGAGCTTGAAACACACGAAAGAGCTATTTCGCTAAAGCTTGACGACGAAGCCCTTGTCGACCACGGTATCACCGGCGGCGACAAAGTAGATGTCATTTTTACCGCCACAAAAGAAGGCAAAAAGTACACCAAAACAATCTGTCAAAACCTGCCTGTAATTTTCAGCTTGCCCAAAGAAGCAGTGAAGAGCAAAAGTCTGCAAGGTCATGACGCCTCGCGCATCACCCTGGCAGTCACCCCGGAACAAGCCGAAATTTTAAGCCAAGCGGAAGAAACAGGAAGAATCAGATTGGTTTTGCGCAATCGTTTAAGCACAGTCGAGCCAAAGTCATACGGCATAGCCGAAGACGATCTTTTGCCGGCTAAAGCCCACCAGACACAGCCAAGCTTGCCCGCCGCCGCCCCGGCAGCAGTGCCTTTCAACAGCAATCTGCAGCCAGCCCTGCCGGCCCTTGCCGTACCGCCACCGCCGCCACTCTTTGACCTCAACCCAGTCAAAACCATGCCGGAAGTGAAAAAAGCTGCCGACTGGGTTGTAGAAGTATTTACTGGCAACCGTAGAGAGACGCATGAATTTCCACGATCACAGTAAAGGCAAAGGCAGAAAGACTGCCCATATAAAGCGAAGCAGGCAGGGGGCAATCCTGCCTCTGGCGCTTTTTCTAGTCTTTGTGGGCATTGCTTTTGCCGCCTTAACCGTAGATGTCATGCGTAGCACCTACAATGTGCAGATTCTCAAGTTTGCCGGTAAAACAGCGGCTCTTGCCGCCTATGCCAGTCAAATAAAAGAGACCTCAGATCTTTACGATAGCAACACAGCCAAAAACAATATTGCCGCTGCCCTAAATGAAATCTCGGGACAAGGCAATAACACGATCGCCTGGCATCAAGCCCTTTGCGGACCAGATAGTGGCCAAAATAACAGCGGCAGTTCGGCGGTAAAGTTCAGCGCCGACAAAATCGAATTCCCCGAAAATCAGCAAGACTCAAACGAATTTTTCTTGACCCTAAAAGTAAGAAGGGAAGGGGTGGACGCCTTACGTCAATTCTTTATGCCTCTTGTTTTTGCCTTCAATAGTTCGGTAAATCCCAAAAGCGACGAATTTAGCCTTTTAAGTCCGATCATAGATGTAGAAGTGGCGGCTCAACCAGCCACTCGCATCGGCGCAGGCGTAAGCCGCCTCGATGCCGATCTTGAGAAAAGAAAACTGGCAGGCTTTGCCGCCATGCCAATCGCCCTCAGTAATTTGCAATATGCCGCCATCGCCCAAGCGCCGCCGGCTCTTGTCACAATCGATCTAGATAATGCCGCCAGCCCACCGGCAGCCGGACATATAAAAGCTGCCCTGGTCAACTTGAGCGAGGGCACAGGCAATAGCTATTTTGGTGATGCCCAGGGTAATAAGGCCGTAAGCGACGCAATCTCCAATCTAAAGTATTTCATCAAGGGTGATACCACGGCCATTCCGCCGAGAGCTGTGGAAAGAGGCATGATCTTGTCTGCTATAGACCACGAGAGCGCCGCATTCACGAGCCAGAAAGCCAATCTCACTGCCATAGTCAACACACTAAATAGTCAAAAGTTTCTCTATATGTTTCCGGTGATGAAGGGCAATCCCGTGCCCGGTACCCGTTCCAGCCAGCATGAAGTCTTGGGCTTTGCTCTCTTTCAACTGCAATCTATGGCAGTGGATCCGACTGCCGGAACTGCCTTGGCTTTGACTGTAAAGCCGGTTAGTTCAATCGTCATGCCCAATGTCTGCCATGCGGCGGCGGCTTATGACGGCCGCGCCCTTTCCCAGGCAACTGCGCCTTTCACCACCAGAGTTTTAGCAGGCGAACACAGCATGGCGCCCAAGAAAATCTCGATGGTCATGGCACCATCTCTGGTGAGGGCACGCTAATGCCAGTAAGCAATATGAAAGTCAGCAGTATAAAAGAAGGCAAAACAATTGGTGTGCTGGGAGTGAAAGGGGGCGTAGGTTCCTCAACTTTCGCCCTTAATTTAGCCAGTGCTCTCGCTTTGGGTGAAAAGGTCAACCTGGTGGATGGTAATCTGCAACAACCCGACCTTGCCACTTTGCTCAATGTCTCTCCCCGCTTTAATCTGCAAGACTTGAGCCCGCGACTTGATGGGCTGACAGAAGAAATGCTCGCCAGCATGTCGTTGCCCGAAAAAGATCTAGGCAATCTGACCTTAATCACCCCGCCCCTGGTTCTCGACCAAGCCCTGACTATTTCGCCCTATGCCTTGGTCAACCTGCTTGCCGGGCTGAGACAGCTGAACCATACCACCGTTATCGACCTGCCCAAGATAATGGACCAGACCTTACTCGACTTGCTCGACAGCTTAAGTCATCTCTTTTTGCTTATCGAAGCGACTGTGCCGGCCATCGCCGCTGCGGCACGCTGGTTGAAAGTGATAAGCGACCTGGGCTTTGCCGGTGAAAATCTCACCATTGTGCTTAACCGCGCCGGTGGCAAAAACAAAGAAATTGAAGGGCAAATATTGCAGATGGTCAAAGATAGAGACTTCAACTTAGTGAAATTGGCCAACGACTTCAAAGAAGTAGAAAATGCCGCCGTAGTGGGACTGCCCCTGGTGCTCACGGCGCCTCGCTGCGCCTATAGCCGTTCGCTCAAAAATATAGTTGCTTCAATCTCTCTCGAATACAGCAGGAGCTAGAAATGACCGATCTTAGATCAATCATCAAAAGTAGAGCATCCGAGCTGCCAGGACAAGGCAAACAAAGCAATGCCTCTGCTTCGAGTGTAAATGCTTCTCTTGCAGGTGAAATGGCACCGGCCGCCAAAGAAGCAAATGAGAAACGCGCCGGTCTAGGCTTAAGCTTGCGCCCAGCGCAGAACAAAGCCCATTTGGAACACCATGATCTGAAGATGCGTATTCACGAAAGACTGGTGGATAGCATCGATGTCAGCGTCTTGATGAAACTCTCGCAAGACAGCGAACTGGAAGGCGCGGTGCGCGAGACCATCAGAGTTTTGGTGGACGAAGAGAGACTGCCTTTATCTGCCTCTGAAAGAGATACACTAACCGAAGAAGTGCTCTATGAGACACTCGGACTTGGTCCGCTTGAGCCACTTTTGAGTGATGCCTCTATAAATGATATTTTGGTGAACGGCAGCCAAAGTGTCTGGATCGATCAAGACGGCAAGCTGGTGGAAACACCAATTAGATTTAAAGACGACAAACATCTGCTTCATATAATCAGCCGCATAGTTGCCCGCATCGGTCGCCGCATCGATGAAGCTTCGCCGATTGTAGACGCGCGCTTGCCCGACGGCTCCCGCGTCAATGCCATAATTCCGCCTTTGGCTCTAGATGGTCCGGTACTATCGATTAGACGCTTTAGACCAGTACCTTTCAATGTCGATGACCTAATTGAAAAAGGTGCTCTTTCGCAAGAGATGGCTGAATTTCTCAAGAAAGCAGTGCAAGCCCGCCTCAACATACTCATTTCAGGCGGTACTTCGGCTGGTAAAACCACCTTGCTCAATGTTATGTCATCGCATATTTCAGGCTCAGAACGCATTGTCACCATAGAAGATACCGCCGAGCTGCGCCTGCAGCAAAGACATGTGATTAGACTGGAATCTCGCCCGGCCAACTTGGAAGGCGAAGGGGCAGTAAGACAAAGAGAGCTGGTCAAAAACGCCTTGCGTATGAGACCGGACCGCATCATAGTGGGCGAAGTGCGCGGTGCCGAAGCTTTAGATATGCTGCAAGCTATGAATACCGGTCACGAAGGTTCGCTCACCACAGTGCACGCCAATACCGCCCGCGATGCCCTAGCCCGTATCGAAACTCTGGTTTTGTTGTCGGGTGTAGATTTGTCGCAAAGATCAATTCGCGAACAAATCGGCGCAGCCTTTGACCTGGTGGTACAAGTGAAGCGACTATCAGACGGCAAACGCCGGGTAGTAAGCATCTCTGAAATCACCGGCGTGCAAGAAGGGGTGATTGCCATGCAAGACCTCTATGAGTTTAAAGCCACCTTGAAAGAAGGCGGCGAGTTGACCGGGCGCCACCAAGCCTGCGGTATCAGACCGGCCAAATCGCTGCGCTTTCAAGAAATGGGAGTGGAGCTTCCCTCCGAGCTATTTCAAAATGTCGAGATTGCGGGTAGCGAAGCATGAACCACACTCTCAGCATCGACCCTACTTATTTAGCGCTCACCCTGCTTTTGACCGTGGTCACAGGCATAGTCTTGACCAGACTTTATAGCAGACTGAGATGGAATCGTCAGGTAAAAGAGAGAGTGAAAGAAGCACTTTCACCGGCTCTCAGCCAGACCTTGGGCCCGTCAGATCAGAAACTCTTGAAAGAAAGAGTACCAGTAAGCAGCGCCATTGCCATCAAGGCACCGGCATTTATAAGCGATCTTGTAGCGATGAGCGGTCTAGGCATGGACGCCTCCGAGTTTACCGGACTAGTGCTTATTTCTGCCTGCTTGAGCCTGCTTGGCGCCAACTATTTTGAAGCCCCTCTCTGGTTGACCTTACTTTTGCCCCTGGCTATTCTTGCCCTGCCGATTATCATTCTCAAAATCAAAGCCCAGGCAGTAAGAAGAAAGTTTCAAGAACAACTGCCAGATGCCATCGACCTCATGGTCTCGGTGTTGCGCTCGGGGCACAGCCTCCCGCAGGCGGTCAAATCAATCGCCAGCGACTGCCCGGCCCCTCTTTCCATCGAGTTTGCCCATATAGATCAGCGCATGAACCTTGGTCTGACTCTTTCAGAAGCTCTCGCCTTTGTGCAGCAACGCTATAAGCTTACCGAGTTGGACCTAATAGGCAGAGCGGTGGCTATACAAGCAGAGGTAGGCGGATCATTGGCTGAACTGCTGGACAAAACCAATGTCACTCTTAGAGGCAGACTAAAGCTAAAGAGACAAATCGGTGTGCTCACCACCCAGAGCCGGCTCACCGGTTTCATAGTCGGTCTTTTGCCCATCTTTCTTGCCACCGCCCTTGAAGTCTTGAGCCCTGGCTATCTCAATCCGCTCTTTACGAATGAGACAGGCAAGCTTCTTTTGATCTTAGCCATAGGTTTGCAATTTTTAGGTATGTTCCTGATGAAGAAAATGACCGAGGTAAAAGCCTGATGCCTGAATATCTAAGCCAATATCCCGAGTTATTTGCCTTTGCCGCCGTCGCCCTGGTGCTGGTCGCTGTGCAATGGCGCCGCAAGACCCAGTCTGCAGGTAGTGGCGGACTTATGGGCACAAATCTCAGTAACAATCTGTTCGGTAACGGTCCTCTTTATTTGCCGGTCTACCTAACCAATCCAGCCACTGAAATTCTCAGACCCTTCCCTGCCTATCTAGAGAAACTGCAAACCAAGCTCAACTATTGCGGCTTCCGCGGCAATACCCAACTGGCTTTTCTAGCCTCAGCCAAACTCTATCCCGCCCTGCTTTCAACAATACTTTGGGCTTTCGTCAATCAACCTCTGATTGTCTTGGGCACGGCCATCTTTCTTTTCTTTGCACCAGATTTGGTGATTACAGTTTTGGCCGGCAGACGCAAAACCGCCATCAGAGAAGCCCTGCCGGAGCTGTTGGACCTCATGGTGCTCTGCGTCGATGCCGGGCTTGGCCTAGATGCCACCTTGACCCGTGTCGCACAAGAAAAGCAAGATAGAAATGATATTCGTAGCAATCGCAAGAGTTCGCCTCTAGCGGAAGAGTTGCTTACTCTCAACCGCGATATTTTGCTTGGCATGAGCAGAGAAAGAGCCTTTCAGGAACTATACAAACGCACCGGCGTAGAAGAGCTGGGCGCCTTTGCCGGAGCCCTCAACCAAGCCAATCAGCTGGGGTTGAGCATCTCAAAGACCCTGCGCAACCAATCTGAATATCTGAGAACTAAACTCAGTCAAAAAGCAGAAGAGAAGGCAGCCAGGCTACCCATCTATATGGCTTTTCCCCTGTGGTTCTGTATTATGCCCGCCCTCATGGTGCTGGTCTTGGCGCCTTCGCTGCTCATCTTCTTCCAGCATGTAAAGCCAGGTGGCATTCTGCCTTAATCTATTGAGAAGGTTCCGCCAGCTCAGTTGAAAAACTGCCTTTAGGCACCCAATATCTATCCTTCGGTCTCAAATCACAGGGCGGCAAACTGTTTCTGTGTATATTCATTTGTCTACTGTAATTTTCTCCAACAGAACCCCGGTCTTGCATTTGAGCCGGTTCAAAGTCCTGGGTTTTCGATGAGTTTAGATCAGTGCTGATTTTGTCTTCTTGAGTAGATTTTCTTTCTTTGAGAGAACTCTGGATATTTTTAGAGTTCTGGTTCTTCTTAGAGTTCTGGATTTTCTTAGAGTTTTTAATTTTCCTAGAATTCGTTTTCTTCTTTGAGTTCTCGGCTTTCTGAATGTACTTAAGAGCGCTATCTGTTTTCGCAGGAGAGACTGTCGCTTCTTGCGAACAAGCAAAACCGACATAAACTTGACTAAATAGGCAAGCCAGCAAAAGTCTTGACCAAACTAGACCAAAGCACCTCATGACTTGATTTTATCAGTTAAAACTAAGTGCACGACATTGAAACGCCCATAGACTTGAGCAGTTTCTGTAAATCGAGCAAACAGGTATAGGTCGGCATCAGCCAAAGGGTCTCGCCCTCTTTTAGTTCATTCAAAGACAATTCCAAAGCTTCTTGCAGCTTGGGCACGCAGACAATCTTGTCTGCGGCATATCCGGCATATTTCATGCGCACGGCCATGTCTTCGGCTCGCTGCCCAGAAACAACCAAACTGGTTTGGGCGGCAGCCTTGGCCAGCTGTTCGAAATCGGCATCCCACAACCAGGAAACATCTCTGCCATCGGCCAAATTATCGTTGATGGCAATGAGCAAACGAGCTTTATCGTCTTTCACACAAGAGCTTACCGCCTGGGTGGCACCGGCTGGATTTTTGATCAGCTGGACAATCACAGGCTTGCCGTCGATAACAAGCTTCTCAGAGCGTCCAAAAAGAGTATTGTATTCCTTCAGACCATAGCGAATTGCCTGATTGCTCACACCCATATAGTGGGCGGCGGTGGCTGCAGCCAGTGCGTTATAGACATTGAATAGCCCAGGCAAGGGCAAAACACAGTCTTCTTCGCTACTGCCAATTTGCAATTTAAAACGCGAACTGGTGGCAAAGACCTCTACATCTTTGGCGACAATATTTGGTTTGGGTCTAGAGTTTTCACAACTGGGACAATACCAATGACCAAGCTGACCATAAAAGACATTATGAAAAGCCACTTCGGCGCCGCATTTAGAACAATAAGCCAACTCTTGATTTGAACTGGAAACCGTGGCTTCTTTGACCGACTCTATGCCATAAAAAAACCTTGACTCATCAGGTACAAGTTGGCTGACATTAGGGTCATCGGCATTGAGTATGGCGCGGCTATGGTTTTTGACAATACCGCTTGAAATTAGCTTGGCTGTTGTATCCAATTCACCAAAACGATCTAATTGGTCTCTAAAGAGATTGGTGACCAGCACAGTCTCGATCTTCACTTCACGCGCCACCACAGGCAGTGCGGCTTCGTCAATTTCAAACAGACAAAGATCGGCTTTAATTCCGCTAGCCCAGTTGGCAGACTCGACCAAAGAGGCGGTGATGCCGGTGACCAAGTTGGCACCCTGGCGGTTATGGGCAAAAGTAAAACCAGCCACTCTGAGAATCTCGGAGAGGATACCACTGGTAGTGCTCTTGCCATTGGTGCCGGTGACGGCTACAACGCCTTTTTTGGTCTGTGCCGAAAGATTGCTCAAAACAGTAGGAGATAATTTGCGGGCGATACGACCAGGCAAATTGGAGCCCAAGCCCAGACCGAGCTTTCTGATCGTACCGGCAGCCAGCTGAGCGACAAGAACGGCAGCCTTATCTGAGACTGTTAGATTCTTTTCTCTAGATTCAGTGCCACCCGGCTCGGTGCGGTTTGTTTCGACCATTTCAGCGGTTCTCTCCCAGACAAGATGTCGACTCGGTTTTTGCTTCGACTTTATTGAAAATATCGTTGACGTGTCTATCTATGAAAGCACGCAAACTATAGGGACTGGCTTTAATGGTCAATTCCTCGCCCAGGCTCAGTGGATATATTATGTGAGGCCCATCGATATAGACTTCGCCGGTGCGCATCATCGACTTTACTTTCATCTGTTTGGCTTGATCGAGCATGCCGTTCAATAAAACAAAATTTTCGCCCGGTCTTGTATAGGGTTCGCGGACAAGATATTCAAAACTGCGACAATCGATGGGGCTCACCTGCCCGCCGGCTGAACGCATCGAGCCGGTGGAACCGGCCGGTGTGCTCACCCAAATGCCCGAAGATCTTTGCTCTTCTTGCCTGCCGTCTACATTAATAAAATACCGACTGGTGGCCGCCGGCGAACTATGGGCAATCAAGACTTCATTCAAGGCCAATTCCTGAATAACTACTCCATCTATAGAAAGTTCGAGGCGCAGTATATCTATTGGATGCAGTCTTTCGTCGATTATGCCTTCCAGACAGTCTTGAAAATTGTCTTTATTGCCTAGGCAGAAATGACCGAAACTGGAAGAGCAAGATGAGTTGACACCAAGAATTGGCACATTGCGCAGAGCATGGGAGGCATCGAGGAAGGTACCATCGCCCCCCACCGATATCATCAAGTCGATATCTTCGACTATGCCGGGCACCTGAGAGCGCCAGAGCGACTGGAAACTGATGCCCAGTCGGCGCAGCTCAGACTCAACCAATTCAAGGGTTTCCACATGCTCTTCATGGGCAAGCCTGACCCGTGAAACAACATCCGAGCCGCTTTCCATAAGCTTGAGAAAACGCGCTTCTTTATGTTCCTGCGCCTGAATCTGATAAGTTGACTTCTTGTGAACGACAAGAACTTTTTCAAGCTTCAAATCTGATTACACCAAACTAAGCTAGAGCTTACGAATGGCTCAGATTAGCAGATTTATAGCCTTCATTACAAGCTTATGTAGCTATCAAATAACATGGCTGGAAATAAGATATAATCAGCCTCTGTCTGTTTTAGCCTGGTTGCGGCATTTGCTGCACCCGAGCCGACTTTTTTGCAATGGAGGAGCTATGGCGCTCACTGGTAACGAGATCCGCGACAAATTTGTTTCGTACTTCGAGAACAAGCGTGGACACCTGCATCTGCCCAGCTCCAGCTTAATTCCTGACAATCCCACCTTGCTTTTGACATCAGCAGGGATGGTGCAATTTGTGCCCATCTTCCTTGGTCAAGCAAAACCCACCGAGCCGCCCCGTGTGGTCACCGTGCAAAAATGCGCCAGAGCCGGCGGTAAAGATTCTGATATCGAAAATATTGGACGGACAAGCAGACACCATAGCTTCTTCGAGATGCTTGGCAATTTCAGCTTCGGCGACTATTTCAAGAAAGAAGTGATTCCATGGGCTTGGGAATTCGTCACCAAAGAACTTGGTCTAGAGCCCGAAAAACTCTATGTCACTATTTTTCAAGGTGACGATCAAAATCCACCCGACGACGAAGCCTTCGAAATCTGGAACAAAGTTGTCGGCGTTCCGGCAGAGCGCATCTACCGCATGTCCAGAAAAGACAACTTCTGGGGTCCGCCCGGTCCCACCGGTCCTTGTGGTCCATGTTCCGAGATCTATTATGACCGCGGACCCGACTATGGTCCCGAAAGCTTCGACGACTATTGCTATAAGGGCGTCGAAGGCGATCGCTATATGGAGTTCTGGAACCTGGTATTCATGGAACTCTACAAAGATGAAGAAGGCAAATTCAGCCCTCTGGAAAAGAAAAATGTGGACACAGGCTCGGGTCTTGAGCGGGTAGCCCTGATTTTGCAAGGCAAGAACAATACCTTTGAAACCGATCTATTTTTCCCGATTCTCGAGAAAGTCTCAAACTTAGCTGGTGTGCCCTACCGAGGCGGTATCAATAACGGTCCTTGGAACTTAAGCCAAGAGACCAAGCAAGACAGCTATCTCAAGATCATTGCCGACCACGCCAGAGCCGTGACCTTCTTGGTATCGGACGGCATTCGCACTTCTAATGTCGGGCGTGGTTATGTGCTGCGCTTCATCATCAGACGCGCCGCTCGTTTCGGCAGACTGCTCGGCATTACCGAACCTTTCATCTACAAGCTTGTCGATGAAGTGGTGAAAATCTACGGACACTTCTATAAAGAACTGGTCGCTCAAAAAGAGAGCACAGTGCAGGTAATCAAAGAAGAAGAAGAGCGTTTCGCCAAAACCATCGAGCGAGGCACTAGCCTCTTGAACGATATGCTCGGTGCAGAGGGCAAAATACTTGCCGGTGAAGATGTCTTCAATCTTTATGCCACCTATGGCTTCCCCATCGAATTGACAGCCGAGATCGCCCAAGAACATGGCAAAACCGTAGACATGGACGGCTTTGCCAAAGCCAGAGCCAAACACGAAGAAGTTTCTTCGGTGGGCAAGTTCAATGTCATCATCACCGGTGAAGAAGCCCTCGGTAAAGTCTTGAAAGAACACGGCGCCACCGAATTTACCGGCTATGGCAAGCTGAGAAGTGAAGCCACCATACTGGCCATCATCGGCAAAGACGGCAATTTGTTGCGCGAGATCTCTGAAGGCGAAGAAGCCGACATCATCTTGAATTGCACGCCCTTTTATGGTGAATCGGGTGGTCAGCTCGGCGATACCGGCTATCTAAAAAATGAAGACGGCATCTTGCAAGTGCTCAACACCAAGAAGCATGAAGGTCTGCATATACACCGGGTTAGATCTATATCGGGCGTCATCGCCGATGGTGCCAAAGTAAATGCCGATGTCGATGCCGGCAGACGTAAAGAAACAATGTTGCACCATTCTTCCGCCCACGTCTTCCATGCTGCAGTCAGACAAATATTTGGCAAAGAAGTAGTACAAGCAGGTTCGCAAGTCGGACCGGCAGCCATGCGCTTCGACTTTACCTTAAGCAAGCAACCAAGCAAAGCCGAACTAGCCCAGGTCGAAAACCTGATGAACACTTGGGTGCGCACAGCCAGCCCGGTCAAGACCACCGAGATGTCTATCGACGAAGCCAAACAGACTGGCGCCATAGCTATGTTCGGCGAGAAATACGGTGACAGAGTAAGAGTAGTGCAGATGGGCGACTTCTCGTTGGAATTTTGTGGCGGCACCCATGTGGCCAATACAGCCGAGATTGGTCAAATCAAGATTATTTCGGAAGGCAGTATCTCGCAAGGGGTGCGCCGTGTCGAAGCCCTATCGGGTGAAAAAGCCTGGAACTACATCTCAGACCAATTGAGACATCTCACCGATGCCACAGACCGTCTCAAGATCAAGCCTGCCGAACTAGGCAGTCAGATAGACAGGCTGCAAGACAATCTCAAGCAGAAAGAAAAACAGCTGCAAGTGCTGGAAGAGAAATTGGCAGTGGCTCGCATCCCCGAGCTTATCGCCAAGGCTTCTAAAATGGGAGAGACGACTGTGGTAGCGCAGGCGGTGCAAGATATTTCGCCCGCATCACTCAAGAGCCTGGCCGAAAATCTGAAAAATCGCGAAAATCTTGCTGTCTTGTTGGCGGCTCCGCAGCCTGATGGCGGGGTTTCTTTGGTGGCGGCTTTCAGCCCAGAGCTGGTCAAAAAAGGCCTCAATGCCGGCAAAGTCGCCTCTGAAGTAGCGCAGATATTGGGCGGCAAAGGTGGTGGGCGCCCAGACATCGCCCAAGCCGGAGGCAAAGAACCTGAGAAAGTTTCAGAAGCCCTGAACCGCTTCAATCAGATCGTCAGCAAACTGCTTGCTGTTTAAGGAAAATTGCCATGAGCGAAAATAGTCCGCAATCACCAAACCCGATGCCGCAACAAGTGCTTATTTATGCCGACGGCGGCTCTAGAGGTAATCCGGGGCCGGCCGGCTGTGGTGTTGTGCTCAGCAACGCCGCCACCGGTGAAAATCTAGAGAATATCTCGCATTTTCTCGGTACAGCCACAAACAATGTGGCCGAATATACCGGTCTAGTTCTTGGTCTAGAAAAGGCCCTTGCCTTAGGCATACCCGAAGTGGAAGTGCGCATGGATTCGGAACTGGTGGTCAAACAAATAAAGGGCGAATACCGGGTCAAAAACGAAAATCTCAAACCTTTATATCTAAAAGCTACCGCTCTCAAAAGCAAATTCAAAAAGTTTGCCATCAGCCATGTCAGACGGGAGCAAAACAAGGAAGCCGATCGTCTTGCCAACCAAGCTATGGATAGAGGAGCGTAAGTAATGCCGATAAGTAATTGGGTGAAAGTCAGCCCCAAGTGGAAACATTTGGCACTAGCATGCTCCGCCCTGGTCTTGTTTAGCTGTACTGCCGCCCAGGCAGCACCGCCGGTGCGTATTGCCGTCGTCACAGGCAATGGCAGCGGTGTAGAACAAGACATAGTCGACCGTATATCTAGTCAGCTCTCAAATATGCAAGACGTGGCACTTTCTACTGTAAACCCCGACTGGTACGTGGTTTGCAATATAAATGAAAGCATCGACCAGATGTCAGGTTCAATTAGATATAACGGCTCGGTCTTGGTCAAAACCAATTCCGGCCAGGTTATTCATACTGCAGCAGTGCAAAAATACAACCAAGACTTTTCGGTCTCAGGCGCCCCCCAGCTCAATAAAAGGCTTGTGGACAACGCCGCCCGAGATGTAATCAACGCAGCCAGCACCCGCGTCATTGGACCGATACAGCAGGCTGTCATGATTGAAATGGAAACCCGCGACCGTATCATTCAATCGCAGAGTTTGGGTGATGAAGACAAGTACCAAGAAGCCATCTCGCTCTTGAGACCAATAACCCCGGACACGCCGCATTTTAAGGACGTAAGAGCTCTTATCGACCAGTTCGAAATGGAACAAGACGCCCTGGAACGAATGCAGGCAGCCCAAGCTAAAGCTCAAAAGGGCAGCCTCGGTGAGGCAATAAATATAGCTTCGGGCGTAAATGCCAAGAGCAAAAGATATAAGGCATCCCGCACCAAAATTTCCGGTTGGAGGGACATGCTGACCAAAAAGAAAGCTAAGTAAGCTGATTAAGCTAAGCAAGCTAAAAGATAGATTAGGCAAAAATAAATCAGCCGCTCAATCCTATCTTTAAGCACCGAAAGGTTAATCCAGTATCTTTAACAAACGCCGTATCAGGTAAGGAGTAGATGATGAAATTGAGGAAGACACTGGCGCTCATGTTTGCGCTCTTCTTGCTGGTTGGCTCGATGCCCCAAAGCTCGTTAGCCGCCACTAAAAGACGTATTGCCATTCTGCCGTTCGAATACGGCTCAGTCTCTGGAGTGGTTGGCACATATGACGTTGGTAAAGGCATTGTCAGCCTGCTCATCACCAAACTAGTCAACGATGGCACTTATTCAGTGGTTGACAGACAGATGCTCGACAGCATCTTGAAAGAACAGAACCTATCGGTTTCAGACCGCGCCGACCCAGCCACCGCCTGCAAAATCGGTAAAATTTTGAGCGTTGACGCGATCATCGTAGGCACGGTTACTCAATTTGGTTATGAAACCAAATCGTCAAGCGCCAGCCTACCCACCGGTTACATCCCCTCCATTCCTTATGTAGGTGGAATCGGCGGCTTCATCGGCACAGTGCGCTCCAGCAAGAGCAAGGTGAAAGTAGCCGTTGATGCCCGTGTTATCGACGTAAACACCACCGAGATTTTGGCCGCCGTGCATGGCACCGGCGAAAGTAAGAGATCATCCACCGGTGCTTTCGGCGTCGACGTTGATTCTTCCGACTTTGCCACTTCAATTGCCGGTGAAGCAACCTTGCAAGCCGTCGAAGATATGGGTGGTCAGATTATCGCTGCTGCTGCCAAAATTCCCGACAACCAGTCTATTGCCGCTCAGAACGTAGAAGGCAAGATTGCCGATGTCACCGGTAACTCTATAACTTTGAACGTAGGCAAAATCAACGGTTTGGCTGTTGGCGACAACCTCGCGGTCGAAAGACCTTTCAAAACCATCACCGACCCCGATACCGGTAAAGTGATCAAACAGATCAAAAACACTGTTGCTGTCATCACCCTAGACTCGGTTGATAAAGAAAGTTCGACCGGCAATATCGTTAAGGGCTCGGGAGTACGTGTGGGCGATTCGGTCAAGAAAGTATCGATGGAAGTATCAGCCATCGTAGTCTCACCTGTGGGTGGAGCCAGCGAGCCGGCCGGTATGAGCCGTTCGATGAGCGCCACCGGCACTATCATCAATAATGCCGCCAAGCAGGTAATCAACGACGCCGCCAACCACGCCGTCAATAGTGCCACCAAATTGCTCAACAAGACCAATAAGCCGCACTAAGGAGAAACTATGAGAAGCTCGATCGGGAGCCTTTTATTGACCGGACTTTTGCTTACAAGCTTGGCCTCGGTTTGGGCCAAAGAAGTAAACTTCGACGAAGTCTTGAAGAACGGTAATTACATGCTTCAAATTGGTGAGTCGGAAAAAGCTGCTGCTTTCTTCGCCGCCAAAGTGAAGAAGTATCCAAGCTCAGGCGCCTGTCACACCGCTCTCGGTCGAGCCCTCAAACGTTTAGGCAAATTAGACCAAGCCAAAGAAGAATTCAAGCAAGCCACTGAAGTAGAGCCCACCTTTCCGGATGGCTTCTATGAATACGGCGTGCTTTCCGAAAGCGACAAACAATGGACCCAAGCCGCTCAAGCTTTTGAAAAATATCTGGAATTGAAACCAGAAAATGCTCAGAGACGCACCATTGAAGATCGCATTCAGTACTGCAAAGGACAATAACCAAAGAGGAGCTCAGCTGTGACCGAGAAAAATTATGCCTACTTCCAGGGTGCAATAGTTCCTCTGGAAGATGCCAAAATCAGTATCATGAACCATTCGTTCATGTACGGCACTGCAGTCTTTGAAGGCATACGCGGTTACTGGAACGCTAAAGAAGAAGAACTCTATCTCTTTAGACTGAGAGAGCATTACGAGCGCATGGCCGACAGCATGAAGATCATGTATCTCGACGTCAAATATTCCATTGACGAACTCTGCAAACTGACCGTGGAACTGGTCAAAAAGAACGCTCCTCGCACCGACACCTATGTGCGCCCCACAGCTTATAAGACCGTGCACAGAGTCGGTCCCTCCCTCGAAAACAACCCTTCAGACATTTGTATTTTCACAGTGCCTTTCGGTGATTACTTTCATGGCGCCGCTGGTCTGAAAGTGCAAGTATCGAGCTGGCGCCGAGTAGAAGACAATGCCATCCCCGCCAGAGCAAAGATTGTCGGCGCTTATGCCAATACCGCCCTTGCCAAAACCGATGCCCTCATGGCCGGCTTTGATGAATGTATAGTTCTCTCTGAAAACGGTCATGTCTCTGAAGGTTCAGCCATGAACGTCTTTATGGTCAAGAATGGCAAACTGATCACCACACCTTCCACCGAGAATATTCTGGAAGGCGTTACCCGTCGCACCATAGTTGAGATGGCCGAAGGCGAACTGAATCTGAAAGTGGAAAGCAGACAAATAGACCGTTCCGAACTCTATATTGCCGATGAGCTTTTCTTCTGCGGTACAGGCGCTCAAATAGCTCCGATTATCGAAGTTGATCGTCGCCCGATTGGTTCTGGCAGCGCAGGTCCTATATCGACTATGATAAAAGACAAGTACATTTCACTCTGTCGCGGCGAGATGCCCCAGTATCACCACTGGCTGACACCCGTCTATTGCAGAAAGAAAGCTGCGACATAGAGAGCTGTGACATAGAAAGACTATTCACCAGTCTAAAAGCAATCCAGGAAAATGATCATGAATAGAACGGCGAAACTAACTTTATCGACACTGATGGCGGTGGCGGCCATTTTGGTTTCACCCATGGTGAGAGCCGCGGAAAGCCAGCAGGCAATAGTCTTTTATCACTATATAAGAGACCTGTATTACGCCAAGAATCTCAATCAGATCACCAAGTTCTGGGCAAAACCAACTCGAGAACCGCTGGAAGCCCTGAAGGGACAAGCAGCTAAATATAAGCTGGAAGAACTGAAAGTGGGCTATGTCTACAAGCCCAAGATCAATGTGCAACGCATGCAGGGAATACGCTGTTTGATGAAAGGCACGGCTATTGCCAATGACCTCGGTCGAACCTTTCCGTGTTCCCTTGATGTGATTATGATCTTTGAAGAAGGTTCCTGGCGAATAGAGCACTATCACTGGTCAGCCACAATCAATCAGTAGTTAAATTTCTTTCTTTACTGAAGACTTGGCTGACCAGTAAGTTGCATCTACCAAGTCGGTCTGGCACTGCCGCTTGCAGCGCTACTAGCAGATTGGCTCATGCCATAACCTGACTGCGGAGCGAAAGAACCATTTTGGCTATTATTGGAAGATCCGCTGCTGCCTTGCTTGTCGTAAGACTTAAGAGCATCGCCTTCACCGGTTTTTGATTCAGAGCCATGCGATTCAGCGGGCTTGCGACCTTCAATTGATTTAGCCTCGCCTGAGTCCGAAGAAGGCTTGCTATTTGACTTCTCAACACCGTCAGCGCCGGTCTGTCCGGTCTGTGATTGATCTTTGCTGCTGCTATCACCGTTAGCTTCACCCTTACTGTCTAGCTTCGCGCCACCGTCCGGCGAGGTTGGGTTTTGACTTTTGCCTCCCTCATTTGCTGATTCAGGCTTGCTATTTTGCTTCTCTATACCGTCAGCACCTGCCTGACCTTTTTGTGATTGATCTTTATTAAGGCTATCACCGCCGGTTTCACCCTTACTGTCTAGCTTGTCACCGCCGCCCTGTGATTTTGGCGAATCACTTTTGGAGTTGGACTCAGAAGCTTTTGATGCACTTTCGCCTGTCTTGCCGGTGCTCTCGCTCTGCGAACCTTCTTTACCGGCAGAATCAGCACCTTCTGCATTGGGAGAACTCTGTGATGGATTATCGCTACCGGCAGCCTGCGAACCATCGGCTCCACTATGACCGCTTTGATTAGCCTGCTCTTGTCCTTTTGATTGTGTTTTCTCAGAGCTGGTTGTAGCCCCGCTCGATTTAGAGACACTGGCTTCCGCACCATTAGCCTCGGCACCATTAGACTGGGTATTGGCATTATCACTTTTACTAGAAGCTTTGTCATAACCACTTATTGGTGCGGCATTGAAGTCGAGATTGCCGTCTTTAGAGACTCCGGCTGCACCATTCGCTTTGTTCTCGACAGCCATGGCGGCTGCTTGTTTATTTAGCTCATGAACATCGAAATTGTTGTTTTCAACAGTGCCTTTGCTCTCGACTGGTTTATCGAAGCGTTCATTATTGTGTGTATCAGCCATGATAAGAAACTCCTTTGGAGAAAAGGAAGTCAAAATAAGCGAAAAAAACTGAGCTCCAAGCAAAGGAAGCTTCTAATTTATTCTCTTAACTGGTAATTTGACTTGCGAGGGGTAGAGGGCCGGTAGAGGGGCATGTAAATTGAAATCTATGCAACGAGCATTTCAATCACGATGTCAGAGTAGCAAAGAGGTTGTAACAGAGTTGTAAATATTTTAAGACAAGGCAGGAGTTAGAAATGTTCAACCTAAACCGTCCACTGAAAGGCACAATGCTGGCTTGCTTGGCAGCATTAGCAGCTCTTTCCACAGGCAAAACACTGGCACAAAACGCAAACGGGCTACCGCCTCAAATAGTTTTGCCAAATTCTTTTATAGGTTCTTCTACAGGTTCTTCTATTGGTTCTCCCATGGGTTCTTCTTGGGGCTCGGTTCCTTATATAGGGACTTTTAGGTCGGTGCCTTATGTAGGTTCGGTGCCTTACTTGGGGTCGGTACCAAATATAGGCTCTTTTAGATCATTCGGTTCAGTGCCCTATCTTGGCTCTGTGCCAAGTATAGGCTCGATTCCCTCGATTCCTTATGTAGGCTCAATTCCCTATATAGGCTCAATTCCAAGAATCGGTGCCCTGCCTTACAGCAATTTTTATCGCCCCAGCGCCTTTTCCGGCGCTTTCAGCGGCAATTATGCCCGCCCCTTTCAGAACTACGGCATTCCCAATTCGGGCAGGCTTTCCAATACAACAGTCATCCAAACAGCCCCCAGCAAGGCAAGCGGCAACTATTATTCTGGTTCGGTCGGCGATGCCAGCGCCTCGGGCGGTTACTATTCATCTTCCAGTTCCAGCGGTCAGAAAAGCCAAGATGATTATGCCTATCTAAACCGCATACAAAGGCCGAAGTCTCTCAATAACTCATCAGACAACTACTGGGGCTCATCGGGTAATCCCTTCCCTAAAGACTTGAAATCTGTACCCTGGGCCCCCTAAATTATCAAGATAAACTGCCGGTAAGCCTGGCAAAGTCCGGAATCGGGCTTGCAATGGGTATAATCTACTAGGTCCTGGCGCGTAAGTTTGATGAAAGAACTAATAGGTAAGCCTTTATTTGACATCTTAGAAAAGCAGGACCGCCCGGCTGATGCCCTCGCTTTGGTACATAAAGCCTATGACTTTGCCTATAAAGCTCATGACGGGCAGATGCGCAAGTCGGAAGACCCCTATATCATTCACCCGGTCGAAGTAGCTTGCATATTGGCCGAGCTCAATGCCGACACCGAAACCATTTGTTCAAGCCTTTTGCATGACGTGCTGGAAGACTGCGACGTCAAGCCAAAGGAAATGGAAGAGGCTTTTGGCCCTGATATCAGACGCATCGTAGAGGGCGTTACCAAATTAGGCAAGTTTTCTTTCAGTTCAAAAGAAGAAAGACAAGCCGAGAACTTTCGTAAGTTGCTTGTGGCCATGGCTGAAGACATTCGGGTGGTCTTGGTCAAGTTGGCAGACCGACTGCACAATATGCGCACTATGGAGCACATGCTGCCCCATAAGCAAGCTGAGAAAGCCAAAGAAACTCTGGAAATTTACGCCCCCCTAGCCAACCGCTTCGGTTTGGGACGGATGAAATGGGAGCTGGAAGATCTGGGTCTGAGATATCTGCATCCAGATGAATACCGAGAAATCGAAAGATTGGTGGCCGACACTAGAGCCGAGCGCGAACTCTTGCTGGAAGAAGTCGTGCAGAAACTAAGAGTAGAGCTGGATGGTCGAGCGATAAAGGCAGACATTTTCGGCAGACCCAAGCATCTCTTCGGTATCTGGAAGAAGATGAAGCAACAGCAGAAATCCTTCCATGAACTCTACGATGTGCTTGCCGTCAGAGTCATCATCGAAAGCAATCCAGACAAAAACTTCTGCGAACTAGAAGCTGATCCTGACACACAGAAGTGTTATGAAGTGATGGGCACGGTGCACGCTATTTTTCGACCGATACCGGGGCGCTTCAAAGACTATATAGCTATGCCTAAGTTCAATAGCTATCAAAGTTTGCACACAGCCGTTATTGGACCCAAAGGCAAGCCGGTCGAAATTCAAATCAGAACCAGACGCATGCACCATATCGCCGAATATGGTATCGCCGCGCACTGGGCCTATAAAGAAGCCGGAGAGGCTGTCAAAGCCGATTCAAGCGCCGACAAGAAACTAGCTTGGCTGAGACAGTTAGTCGATTGGCAACAAGATCTCAAAGACGCATCTGAATATCTCGAAGAAGTGAAGATGGACCTGTTTGCCGATGAGGTCTTTGTCTTCAGCCCCAGAGGCGATGTTATAGACCTACCTTCCGGTTCTTGCCCGATAGATTTTGCCTATCGCATTCATACCGATATCGGGCACCGTTGCATCGGGGCTCGCATCAATGACCGCATTGTGCCTCTTAACTCGGTCATGAAGAACGGCGATATAGTCGAAATCATTACCAGCAAAACAGCCCAGCCCAAAATGGACTGGCTCAATTTCGCCAATACCCATGGGGCTAAAAACCGCATCAGACAGTGGTTTAAGAAACACCACAGGGAAGAGCATATCCAGCAAGGACGCCAGATGCTGGAAGCCGAACTGGGCCGCAACACCCTGGAAGAGTTTCTCAAATCGGACAAGCTCAAAGAAGTGGGCAAACGGCTGAACATTGCCGACGCCAACGATATTTTGGCAGCCGTCGGCTATGGCGATCTTTCAATCAACCAAGTGGTCAATCGCATTCGCGAAGTAGACCAAGCTGAAAAGATTCAGAAAAAAGGCTATGCCATACCCACCCCACAAGAAAGCAAGCCAAGCAATATCTCCAGTCTAGGCGGGCTTTTGCATCATTTAGCAAAATGCTGCCAACCGGTGCCGGGCGAACCAATCGTCGGGGTTGTCACCAGAGGTAGTGGCATAGCCGTGCACCGCATCGACTGCAACAATCTGCTCAAAATCGAAGAATCGCGGCGCATGGCTGTAGACTGGTCTAAAGACCGCAACGCCAACTATCCAGCCGGTCTGCAGGTAGAATGCCTAGACCGGGTCGGTATCGCCGGCGACATTCTCAAGAAAGTATCGGACCACAAAGTCAATCTGCGCGATCTGCGAGTCGAGACCCACAGAGACAAGAAAACAGCCACTATTTTTCTTTTGCTCGATGTCAACGACATCGACCAGCTGGCGCGAGTCTCCCAAGCCATTTCGCAAATATCAGATGTAATCAGGGTCTTCAGAAGAGATCACCGCCGCCGCAACGTCTCAGGCAATGGCAATGGCAATGGAAATAGCAACGGCAATAGCAACGGCAATAACAACGGCAATGGTAATGGCAACAGCAATTCAGAGAAGAAAGCCGGCTCTAAAGCCAAAGCAGGCGAACGCTCGCGTAAACGCAAGGCTTCTGATTAAAGTTGCTTGAGACCTAGATAATTGAAACTAATACTAGCGACAACCAATAAAGGCAAGCTCAAAGAGTTCAAGGCTCTTTTGCAGCAAGCCAAGCTCGATCTAGATGTAGAACTGGCACCAGCAGGCTTCGACCCGGAAGAAACCGGTGCCACCTTCACCGAAAATGCCTTGATCAAAGCCAGAGAGGCAGCGCGAATGACCGGCGAACTCTCACTGGCAGATGACTCGGGGCTAAAAGTAGAAGCCATGGACTGGCGACCAGGCATTTATTCGGCTCGCTATGCCCCAGGCACAGACGGTGATCGCCGCAGCAAACTTTTGCAAGAGCTGGAAGCTGTGCCAGAAGGCAAGCGCAGAGCCGCCTTTGTCTGCGCCCTCGCCCTATGCGATGGCAAGCAAGACCTTTTCGTTTGCGAGATAGATTGGTGGGGCAAAATCGGCTTTTCAGAGGCGGGCGAACACGGTTTTGGCTTTGATCCTATATTTATTCCGGAAGGCTATGAGATTACAGCCAGCCAGATGGAACCCTCTTTAAAGAACAAGCTTTCGCATCGCGGTATGGCCTTTGCCAAACTTGTGGATTTTTTAAGTAATCTTTGCAAGTCGGGCAGTCAAGAGGCGGTCGGTTAAGAGCCCAAAAGGCAATACTGGTCGACCTTCACCTGGCACTGAAATTACTCTCATGATGGAATTAAAATCCATACAGGTAAATACAGTTCACAAGGGATAAGCTGTCAATGTAGTGCAGACTACATGACAAGGAGAGCCATGTCTGAGTTTCTAACTTACTTGCAGCCCAAGGGCGCGCCCAGCGACGACAGCGCCTACAAGGCGCCGAAAGTGCCGCAACTGCAAGAAAGCAATGCCAACACCTCTACAATTGCTCAAGAAGCCCCACAGCCGGGTGAATCAGAACAAGCTCTGATAAAGATGCTGGAAGATCGCCATAGAGAACTCTTGCTCTGGATAATGAATCTCGAACTTAGACTGCCCCCGTATAAAGTTTGACCCCTAATAAAGTTTGACCCCTAATAAAGTTTATATAGATGTCTCTCAGCCAAGCTGAACAGCAAAAACTTTTAGACGCGGCTAGATTGGCAGCCAAACATGCCTACGCTCCCTACAGCAAACTACCCCAGGGTGCAGCGCTGCTTACCGATAGCGGTGAAATTTTCACCGGCGCATCAGCCGAATTTGCTACCTATGGCGGTTCCATTTCAGCCGACATCGCCGCCTTGGTCAACGCCATGAACGCCGGCAAGCGCAAATTCAAAGCACTCTGCGTGCAACCCTTCAGCTATCCTTCCGGTGTAGCAAGACAGTTTTTTGCCGAGTTTGGTATAACCTTGACGGTGGTCGCTCCAATCGATGCAACAAGCGAAAATTCTCAAGCCGATGCCTCAAAATATCGCACCATAGCCCTGAAGAGTCTGTTGCCCGAGCATTTTGGACCAGCCAACCTGGAAGCTGCCGACAAATAGTCTCAAGGTTCCGGCTGTATAATTCTTCCATGGAAAATACAGAGACAACCTGCCAAGCTTGCTTTCGCCCGCCTCTACCGGCCGGTGCAGATCTAAAATCAGAGACTAACCAATGGGTTTCTCACTGCCGCTGCCAGTATACATATAAGCCCAATGTGCAGTTCACCATAGCAGTTTGCGGAAAGTGTCGGCGGCGTATTCCCTATCAAGCGGGATTAAACTACCGCGTCCCCAGCGATCGCTTTGAACTTTGCAGTTGTGAAACACCAGATGCCCAAAAGATTCCGGTGCAACTGAAGCCGGGCGAGAAAGACCCGGTAAGCCTTGATCCAGCTTCGCTTCTTAAGAATCTTGCTTTTCCAAAAGAAAAATATAGCCCCATCGCCCTCTTGGGTGATACCGTCAGAGCCACCACCTTTCTTTGCCGCGACAAAGAAAGAAACACCAGAGTGGCGGTGAAAATATTCAAGAATATCCCAGCCAATTTGCATCAAACTTTTGAAAGCGAGATGCGCAAAATCAAACAACTAACCCATACCAATATAGCCAAGGTAGCCGACTTTGGCATTGAAAACAATTGCCCCTATGTGGTCAGCGAGTACAAAGACGGCTTCAGCCTTGAACAGTGCATGGCTATGTACGACATTCCCAGCCATGATGTCGCCGTCAAGATTTTGATAAGCCTCTGCGAAGTGCTTGTTTATGCCCAAAGTCAAAGTGTGCTGCATAGAGATATTAGACCAGGCAATATCATCTTTATTGATGATACAAACTCCGAGCCAACTATAGCAGTCACCGACTTTGCCATGCCCAAAATCAAAAAGAGCGAAGAACTCAATCACAGCTGGCTTACTCTTTATTATTCGGGCGATGAAGCTCGCAATCTAGAATATAACGAAAAAGCCGAGCTATACACTATCGGCGGTCTAGGTTATTTTCTCTTGACCGGTCAACCACCGTTCAAAGATGGCACCGCCCTCGATATTAAAAACAGTCACGCTCTCAAGTTGCCGCCGCGCATTTCATCGCTTAAATTTGCAGCAGATAGACCAAGAGATTTGGAAGAAGTGCTTGAAAGATGTCTTGAGAAAGACCCCAAAGAACGTCTCGAAACAATCGCAAAATTGAAAGAACAGCTGGAAGTGTTTCCCCGCCGCATTCAAATGCAAATAGAAGCAGTAAAGAGAGCCAAGCAGAAAGCAAAAATGTTGCGCGTGGGCTCTATTGCTCTAGGTGCCGTCATTGCTTTAGCCCTGGCAGTCATGGCTCTGGGACACAAGTAGTAAGAGCAATCACCACTTAGCTGTTCTTCTGGCTCTGTTGCAAAAACTGAAGAATTAGAGGATCTGTTCACCACTAACGGTGGCTAAAAACACAAAAGAGATTCTCTGGTAATCCGGTTTGGTCAGACAAGCTCTTTTGCGGCTGCTTCGTACAGGGCTGTAAGCAACCGCTAGTGGTAGCAATATCAACTTGCTGTGTTTCTCTCAAGAGATAGTCACATACAACACTGGTACTTCTGGCGCTGAGAGCTTCGGTTTTGCCTCTTACCGAAACGGCAGCACTTCGCTTGTTGAAAATCAGTACAATTCAACAGGAAATATGACCCAGACTATAGACCCAATCGGGCGCAAATTTAGCTACAGCTTTGATTCGAATGGAGTGGACCTTTTTAGAGGAGAGAGAGACCCAAGGAACGGACAACTATTTGCTTGGGCATTGGGAATACAACTCAAAGCACCAGCCCTTGGTTTACATCGATGGTTCTGCTCAGCGCACCGAGTATACATATAATAGCTCGGGGCAGGTGTTGACTGTGAAATGTTTTCTAAAGGGAGCGGATGATGGTCCAAAGGACGAACTAAGTAATTCATTAAGGCTATTTACTCGGCGAAAGCCGCGGAACTGGAATTCAAATTAGGTAGCAAGAAAACTAGATTGGATAGATAAGTTAGGGAGATCAATTTTTCTCGGAAAGCACTAATCTGCATGCAGAACACGAGCGTAAAGATCTCACTTGTTTCGTTAGTTTCACTTTGAAGAGACAAGAAAGAAGGTTCTGTAAAGCACTAGATTGCTGCAGTGTAAGAAAGAGAAAACCCGCCAGTTTTGGCAAGGTGGGGTTTTTGGGTTCTTACTCTTGGTGGTGTAGAATATTAACAAAATCCAATAAAGCCCGAGATGCTGATAGGCGTGGCGATTGCTGATTCCATGAGGGATGGACAAAGATTTGGGTCGTATATATACTGCAAATCAGTGGCATACGGCTCTGAATTTCCATCGAAATTGTGTCTTCGGGAAACTTAAGTCACGAGATCTTTAGATAAGTTGGATTGGTATCCGCCAGGAATCCCGCTTTTAGTGTTTTAAACCGGCAGTTTGTGCTGCCGATATTTTATTTCGACTCTGATTCATCAGGGTTGTTTAGTTGTGTGCATCATTAGTGGTGCACCTGTTTAAGGTCGGGCATTTTCAAAGAGCTATTAGTCTTCCATGAAAAAGAAATGGTATATGAGGAAGAATCAGTTAAGTAGTAAGAGGCGCGCTTGGTCAGGCAAGTTAGCCTCAGTGGGCGTTGTCGGTTGCTTGCTGCACCTAGCATCCGTGTGCGCGGCTTATGCCACCACGGCGCCAAGCATAACGCCAGGCACAGGGGTCTATTCAAAAGTCGAGTCGACGGTGACGATAACCGGAGACCCAGGCGATTCCCTGTTTTTCACGACCGATGGAAGCAACCCGTCCTCAAGCTCTGCACCATATACGGTGCCTGTGGCGATAAGTGCAAGTGCTACCATTAAAGCCATTGCATACGCTTCAGGCGTGCCAAGCTCTGTCACCACAGCTTACATAGACAACGATGTCAACACTTTGCCGGTTCCCAGAAGCGGCCTTAAGTTATGGCTGAAAGGCGATTTCGGTACAGTACTGAGTGGTTCCAACATTACGCAATGGAGCGATCTTTCAAG
>MOYA01000001.1:1071647-1133034 GCA_001899315.1 Candidatus Obscuribacter phosphatis | reverse complement strand
GTCCTTGGTGCAAACAATACGCAATCAGCTTTTTGGAATGGAGAGTTAGCAGAGCTTTTGGTTTTTGACAGATCTGTAACTGAGACCGAGAGAAAGAATATTCAAGGCTACCTGTTTAACAAGTATCAGCTCGACACCGCCACAGCAGCGGCAGCCCCTATATTTTCAGTAAGCACAAGCACTCTGACGGCACCGCAAGAGATTGCGATAGCCGGACCAGCAAATGCCGAGTTTCGCTACACGCTAGACAATTCAACGCCTACGGCAAGTTCGGCTTTGTATAATGCGCCGATTCGAATAAATTACACGACTACGCTGAAGGCGATAGCCATTGCCAATGGTATCACGAGTGCAGTGACGACAGCGACCTACACCCTTGACGCGACGCGCTGGCCTGCGCCGAGCGCGACAGACACAAGACCGTTAGAAATGAATCTTCAGTTACCGACAGTGGCTATACCTCAGTAAAGGTTGGAAATGCAAAGTAAGTTGATTTACAAGGCAGTTTGTTCGATTCTCTCCTTAGGCATGGTCACGTTAACCACGCCTCTGTATGCCTTGGCACTACCAGAGCTGCCGCAATATGTGGACAAGTCTGTGCCGGTTTCGCTTAATAAAGAACCGGTAATGGGCTCTAAGACTGTTAAATTACAGAAGCCCCAGTTGCGCTTTTCGCCTGCTCCGACTGATTTAGAGATTAGTACTGCTAGAGTATTCCATGAGCCGCTTGTGCCTATGAGCGGCAGTTCTATCGAGGGTGAGAATCTTGCTCTTGCAGATGCTATCAAAGCATTCAAGGCTAAGAATAATGTTGATGACCTGTCTGCTTTCGAGGATTTTCTAGCGAGGTATCACAAGTCTAGATGGGCAGCTTCGGTAAAAGCAAATATCGGTGAGATCAAGTTTCGCTCGGGCTATTTAAGCGAAGCCATGAATTTGTGGAGCGATGCTTGGCTGGCTGCAAAGGCAGAAAGAGATAGAGAGAAAGCCGTAGTTGCCAATCAGGCAATAGCCAGTTTGCTTATCTTGAACGCAAGACTTGGGCGCATGGATGAGCTCAAGAAGTATTTCCAGGAAATAGAAGGTCGTGCGTTCTACGGCTCTGATGAAGAGAAAGTAAGAAGTGCTCGTGAAGGCTACTGGAATATGGAGCACCGCCCGGACTGCTCCTTTAGATGTGGTCCGCTTGCCATCAATAGCATATTGCAGAAAGACAAGCGTGCCCCTGGCATGGACGAGAAGCTTGAGAAATGTCAGTCTACAAAATCTGGAACAACTTTCGCGCAGGTGAAGGACTGGGCGAAAGAAGTAGGTTTGAATTATCAGTTAGCTAAGCGCAGCAAGGGCGCCCCCTTCATTACTCCATCGGTAGTGCACTGGAAACTAGATCACTTCGCGGCCTTGCTTTCTGAAGAGAACGGCAAATATTACCTGCAAGACCCGACATTTGATTCAAACGGGCAGCTTTGGATTTCAGCCGACGCGCTAGAGAAAGAAACTGATGGCTATTTTCTTGTGCCGGCTGATAAGCAGTTGCCTCAAGGTTGGACTTTGGCATCTGATGACGAAGCAAAGAGTATCCATGGTAAGGGTAATGCTACGTCAAGGACCGGCAAAGATTGCAGTAAATATGCGCCCAAAACTGGAATGTGCACCTGTGATGAGTGTCAAGGAGGAGGCGGTGCCGGAATGGCTGCTGCCGATGCTTACAGCATGCTCACGACCTTGCACATTGCTGACACACCGCTGAGTTACTCGCCGCCTATCGGTCCGACGATTGACTTTAGCTTCGATTACAACCATCTTCAGCCAGATCAGCCAAGCACCTTCACTTTTACAAACCTTGGGCAGAACTGGAACTTCGGCTGGCTTTCTTACCTTACTGTAGACTCTGGCTCAAACGTGGCATCGGTAAGGATTATGGGAGGTGGCACAGAGGTTTATACCCCCAGCTCTGGGGTTTACACTCCGGACTTTCTGAGCCAGGCATTGCTCGTCAATATGGGAAGTGGCGTCTATGAACGCCGACTGAAAGACGGCTCGGTTCAGGTCTATAACCAAGCTGATACAAGCTCGCTGCCCCGCATCTTCATGACTCAGGTGAAGGACCCTCAGGGCAATACTGTGACTATCCAGTACGATGCGAACTTCAGAATAACCTCAGTAGTTGACGCTATCGGTCAAGCATCGACAATCAATTATGTATCAAACACGGTCGGCAATGCTGGGTTTTACAAGATAGCGAGCATAGCCGACCCATTTGGTCGCACCTGCTCTTTTGCGTATGATTCGACAGTGACAAATTTGCTTTCGATAACAGATGCGGTGTCGCTCAAGTCATCATTTCAATATGACAACACCTCGAGCTTTATCTCGCAGATGACCACGCCCTACGGCACAACTAGCTTTTACGACTATGTGCCCGGCATCGATGTCTGGCCGGCGCGCGGTCTGCGCTTTACCTTTCCTGACGGAACCTCTTCAGTTTTAGAGAACTGGATCAACGAGACAAAGAGCAGCTATTTCTGGGACCGGCATGTCATGCAGATGTACCCGAATGACCCAGTCAACAAGGTCTATACGCACTGCAAGGTGATGAAGTTTACCTATAATAACGCGACCGGGCAGGAAGCCTCGAGCATGCAATGGGTGCAGAGCCCGCTTGAGACTCCTACTTATCTAACCTATGCAACAAATGCCGGACCTAACTATTCAGGCTTCAATAACTTGCCTTTGACAATGACAAAGGCTATTGGAAACCCGGTTGTAAATGCTGAAGTTGGGGGAACAGTCACCGCCGGCGACGGCATAGCCTTTTACATAGATTACGTCTATGCCGGCTACACAGTTCAAGCTGGCGATACTTTAGAGAAGATTGCTACCGAGCTAGCGAAGGCGGTGAATAACTCAACCGATTATCAGAGCCGAGGCATTTATGCCGCTGCTATTGGTAAGGTGGTCAGCTTGCGCTCTGAGCAAACGGGCATGACAAAGTATGCCGCTTGGTATAGCCCCGGCGCCACCGAGACTTTGAAGTTCAATTCTCAAGCCAGGCAGACGGCGATAGCGACTCTAAACGGAACGATTACTTCTGGAGATACCGTCTATCTGTATGTGGACACCAATACCAGCAGAATAACTTTCAGCTATGTGGTGCAACCCGGAGATACAGCCGCTTCAATCTGCTCAGCCTTTGCTACGCAGATGAACGCCAATGGCAGTTGGCAGTACTACAACGGCACGGCAACCGCTAGTGGTGGCAATATCAACTTGCAGTGTTTCTCTCAAGAGATAGTCACATATAACACCGGTACTTCCGGCACTGAGAGCTTCGGTTTTGCCTCTTACCGAAACGGCAGCACTTCTCTTGTTGAAAATCAGTACAATTCAACAGGAAACATGACCCAGACTATAGACCCAATCGGGCGCAAATTCAGCTATAGCTTTGATTCGAATGGAGTGGACCTTTTAGAGGCGAGAGAAACCCAAGGAACGGACAACTATTTGCTTGGGCATTGGGAATACAACTCAAAGCACCAGCCCTTGGTTTACATCGATGGTTCTGCTCAGCGAACAGAGTATACATACAATAGCTCGGGGCAGGTGCTGACTGTAAAAGACCCGAATAACAACACGACCACAATGACCTATACCGGCACTTGTCCGCTTACTGTGGGAGGAACAGTCACTGTCGGCAATGTCTTGACAGTCACCGTATTTGATGCCGGGCTTGCTGGCGGGCAAAAGTCTATCAATTACACCGTGCCCTCTGGCGCGACTCTGACCTCTATCGCCACCGGCATCAGGAATGCTATCAACGCAGATACAGCTTTGGCGACAGTCGGAGTGACAGCTACCTCAGCAGCCGCCGTGGTGACTCTGACATCGACCTCGGTGAATGTCACCACTTATACAAAGTCGACAAGCGGCGGGGCAACAGTGACGCTCGCCCTTGGCGCTAATCGCTATGGATTTTTGACCAAGGTGGATGGTCCGCTCTCAGGCAATCAAGACATCACAACTTTTACTTACGATACTGTCGGCAGGCTAGCCTCGACAACGGACAGCGATGGCTACACAGTTTCTTACACCTATGACAACCTGGATAGGCAGTTGCGCACCACCTACCCAGACGGAACCTTTGATCAGACAATCTATAACCGCATGGATGCTGTCTTGATGAAGGACAGGAATAACCGCTGGACACAGGTAGCGTATGACTCTATGGACCAAAAGCGCTATGTAATCGACCCAGCCGGCAGAAAGACTCAGTACACCTGGTGCACTTGCGGCTCGCTTGGCGCCTTAACCGACCCTTTGGGTCGCACCACTTCATGGTCTCATGATATTCAAGGACGCTTGACCACAAAGACCTATCCAGATTCTTCCACCTACACTTATCTCTATGAGCAAAAGACAAGTAACGTAAAAACAAGAACTGATGCTAGGGGCCAGAAGACCAATTATTTTTACAACCCAGATCGCAGCCTCTTCCAGGCAAGCTATCCAAACGCTGTGACAGCGACAGCGCCTGTCGCATATTACTGGGACTACTTCTTCAAGAGACTGAATAAGGTCACCAAAAATGACTGGGGTAGCTATAACTATAGCTATAACAATTATGTGACTAGCTCGGGAGCTACGCCGATAACAGGGGGCGGGCGGCTGCAGCAGGTCACTAACGACGTTATTGCAAATTCTGCCATAACCTACCAGTATGATGCCTTGGGGCGCACAACAAACCGCTCGATAAACGGAGCAGCGAATTCTGTAACCTGGTCGTATGATGCGATAAGTAGGGTGACTTCCGAGGTCAACGCTCTGGGTACTTTCAACTATGCCTATGAAAACGATACTCCGGGGTCTTCCAAAGGCTCGGATAGACTGGCATCGGTCAGCTACCCTAATGGACAGACCACGAAATTTTCTTGGTACCCAAATCTGCAAGACCAGCGCTTGCAGCAGATTGCCAACCTGGGACCAGCAGGCAACACAATTTCACAGTTTAGTTACCGGTATGACCCAGCCGGGCAGATTAAGCAATGGCAGCAGCTGCAGGGCAATACAAGCTTGAACTACGCCCTCGACTATGACCAAGCAGGTCAGCTTACTTCAGCAGCCGCCAGCGGAGGACCATTGAGCCCGAACTATCTGAAGCAATATTATTACGCCTACGATAGCGCCTCAAACAGAACCGGCGTGCAATCAAGCACGGTGACCAGAAGCAGGGTCACCGGAACTGTCACTGCCGGTAATGTCTTAACGGTTACTGTCACAGATCAGGCGCTTTCCTCTGGCTCTAAAGCGATAAATTATACCGTGGTCGGCGGCGACACGCTTTCGGCTATCGCCACAAAGTTGGCTGCCGCTATTGCTTCAGATACCGACATGATAAGTATTGGCGTGACCGCATCGGCAAATGCCTCTATCTTGAGCATTAAGTCGGCTTCGCCAAATGTCACTTCATATGCGGCATCTACCAGTGGTGGTGCCACTGCAAGCATCACGTTGAATGTCACCGACAACTTTGTTGAAAACGCAGTTATCGGAGGAACCAAGAAGACTGGAGACATTCTGACGATAACGTTTAAGGACCAAGCGCTATCTGGCGGCAGTAAAAATGTCAACTACACAGTACTGGCTGCCGATACCCTGACCACAATAGCCACGGCGTTGAGGAACGCCATTAATGCCGACACCGCCTTGCAGGCAATCGGGGTGACAGCGACTTCAACAGGCACCACCATCACAATCAGGTCTACCTCGCAGAATGCCACAACCTATGCGCAGTCTGTAAGCACTGGCTCAACTGAGACCATTAGCCTCTCTGTAAATCAGAATGGACCAGTCAGAATAGGAATTGGCGGCAGCAAGACAACCGGTGATACGATTTCTCTGGTTACGTATGATGCGGCGCTGAGCGGCGGCACCAAGACGACCACATATACTGTGCTTGCTGGAGACACCCTTTCGACCATAGCCAGTGGTTTGGCTGCGGTAATTAATGCTGATACAAACTTGCAAGGCATTGGAGTATCAGCAGCTGCCAGCGGAACAGTTGTTACAGTGCAGTCAAACTCGACAAACCCGACAACCTATAGAGGCACAACCAGTACGACAGCCACCGAGACCATCTTGATTGGCTTGCCGACCAACGGCGCCCAGGTCCTTGTTATCGGAGGCACCAAGACCACAGGAGATACTCTCACAGTAACAGTCTTTGACCCGCAACTGAGTGGCGGCTCTAAAGCAGTGAATTATGTTGTGCAAGCAGGCGACACCCTGGCAAGCATCGCGACCAATTTAGCGTCGACAATAACGGCAGATACGGCTTTGCAGGCTATATCTGTATCTGCCACAGCAAGTGGCACGGTCGTTTTCATAAACTCTGGATCGAAGCTGCTAACCACATACGCTTCTTCCACCAGTGGTGGTGCGACCGAGACTTTGAGTCTGGCTTCTTCCACCAGTGCTAATCAGTATGGTTATAACAATCTCAACGAACTGACCAGCATAGCAGCAGGAGGAACAACAAGATTTGAAGGAACCGCCAACAAGGCTCTGAAGTCTGCCACGGTGAACAGTAATGCTGCTACATTGCCTGACTCACAAAGGTTTGCCGGCAATGCGACACTCAGCAGCGGTGTCAACACCGTTCCAGCTAGTGTCACAGATGGTACCAACACGACCAAGACCAGTTCATATAGAGTAAGTGCTAAGGGCTCCGCATCTAGCAGCCCGACATTTGATGCCAACGGCAATATGACCAGTGATGGCACTAACACCTACGAGTGGGATGCTGAGAATAGGCTGGTGAAGATCACTTATCCGGGGGTGGGGAATTATAGTTCGCTGGCTTACGACGGCTTTGGACGTAACGTCCAGATACGAGAGTACGTCAGCAGTTCTTTATCCACGACCAAACAATTTGCATGGAACTCATTTCGCAGGTGTGAAGCCAGGGACGCAACGGGTGCTGTGAACGCGAGGTACTTCGGATTCGGCGAGACATTGGGAGGAACCAGCTACTTCTTTGCCAAGGATCCACCGGGCTCGGTTCGAGAAATGACAGATTCCAGTGGTGTCGTACAGGCTGAGTACGGCTTTGATCCATTCGGTCGAGTCTCGAAGTTACGTGGTAGTGTCGATTCAGATTTTCAGTTTACGATCTATTACTGGCATAGCAGAAGCGGGCTAAACTTAGCCGCCTTTCGAGAGTACAGCGCTACTTTAGCGCGCTGGCTCAGCCGCGATCCTGCAGCTGGCGGTAGCAATCTCTTTGCGTACGTTGGAAATAATCCTATCAGCTATATTGATCAACTCGGGCTGGATCCCATCTCAAGCTTAGGTGACGCCCTGAGAAACATTTGCAACGATCCAGATTGCGTCAGTTCTGCTGACAGGGCAAAATGCCTAGCCGATGCGCAAAAGATCGCGGGCACGTTGACCAATTTCGTGAACCATTATTCGGATCCTGCCAATAAGGGAGCGGTCGGGTCTGCATTAGACCCGAACGGGGAAGCCACCAACGGATATTGGTGCTACGATTGGGCGCAAGGAATAAACAATGCGGTGTCTGGTCTGGGTCAATCCTCCTTTCAGCCTGCATATCGGTGGTTTGTCGACTTTGGAACTCCAAAAGGAAATGATCAGTATCCAACTCACTGGGCCGTGCCTCTGTCACCACCCGGCAATAGTTGCTCTAAATGTAAAGTCAATATTGACGATGCATTTGGTCGCGGCTTTGGTGCTGGCAACGTTCATCCAGGTTCATGGCCGCCACCCGGCGGGTGGTCAGAAGCGACCAATCCACCGCCGCCTGATCAGTGGTATCCTAATGTCCAACCCATGCCCTGGCCGGTCAAATAATACGAGGATGCAATGCTAAAATCACGGACTCCGTACTTCCGATGTAAGCTGATGCTTCTTGGAGCCTTATGCCAATGGATCATAGGAAACCCTTTGAACGCGCATCCGACTCAGAATTCGCAAGATCAAAATCTCGACAGTGAGAGCCAAAGCGGGGTCTTTTATGGCCCAGGGCTACTAGCCAACAGCAAGGAGATAATATTGCAGGCTAGCTGGACATCACAAGTAAGCGAGAAAACCTTAAAGATAAGCGAGGGAGACGATTCTTTTAGTGACGTAAAGAATTGGATATCGAAGAATGTACTAGCTCCTCTCAATCAACCAGGGCGCCACTTTGATGGATCTGTAGACTACTCTTTATTCCTATTTTCCGAGCGGAAAAACGGAATGAAAGGGCTTTTGATAAGTGTCCCATTGGGACAAGGAATTCTTGGATCCAGATTCTCGGAGAAACTAAAAGAGCTTCACGATTTAATGAGTACCGAGAAATCCCGCAACAGGTAGACACAGGAAAGCCTCAAGCGACTCCAGCACAGAACAGCCGTCGCCGCCTAAGTCGAACCACGGGACGTGGAAGATATCTTATTCAAAGGCAAGCATTTTGGATGAGAAGGCGAAAGAGATATCCCAGCCTGAGATTACAAGTTGGAATAGGTGGCATACGCAACACATCGACTAAGAGCCTGCCAAAAATGCAGATCATCGTGAGTGACCTCAAACTGTTCAAGCAGCTCGGTAGGATCGCTTCCTTTGCGAGCCCAATAGACAATAGCCTGGAAATCCGAGCGGTACGTCCAGTTTGCGTGAGCGATGGCATTCCGAAAGAGGCGTACAGGATTGTCACTTAAGAATTTCGCGCACTTGCGGGCCGCCGATCCGGTTGGGCATACTTTCGCCAATACCCTGAAGCATGCTTCAGGCAGATAAACGAAGCAGATGTAGTTTTGTGAGAGAACTTGAGCTCTGGTCACAAACGGATTGTTCCGGATTGCTTGCGCCTCTTCCATCCAGCCTTGAAAAGCTTGCAGCTCTGACAGGCGGTCTTTCAGAGAAACCGGGGATGTGGCTCTGATCTTGGACTTTTGTTCGAGCGATAGAAAGCGTATGTCTGTAGCGATAGTCGTCGCAAGTTTTGCTGCCGTCTCCGGAGTGAGTTTAACCTCACTCGACAGTCTCGCAGAAAACAATTTCATTTGTGTGTCGAGGTGGTGCCAACTCATATGATCAGATCAACGGAAAGCCGCTTCCTTCTTCAATCCATGCAGACATCATAGCCTCTTAGGATCCGCATGGTCAAGCCTACAGCATGTGAAGGCGCTTATTTGTACGGGATTGAGGTCATCGGAGCCTCGGATCGAGATCATCGGTCAATTCTGGCGCAAATTGATTGAGACTGGGCGCACATTGATTGAGACGGATGCAAATTAATTGATAATGGAGCGATTTAATTGAGACTGACGGCACCACATCCGGTGATGCCCAGTCTGTAAGGAATACGTTCGTTTTTTGGCTCCGTTGCAAAAAGTGCCTATTGGGAACATAGAGTTCACGCTTCCGCAGAAGGTGTAACGAAATGAACGACTTCAAATGGCGACATTTCCAGGGTGAGATTATCCTCCAGTGTGTCCGCTGGTATTGCAAGTACGGCATCAGTTAAAGAGACCTCGAAGAGATGATGGAAGAGCGTGGCGTCGATGTCGACCACACCGCCATTTGTCGCTGGGTACAGCACTACGCCCCTGAGATCGAAAAGCGCCTGCGCTGGCACTATCGTCCGTCCTACTCCAGTTCATGGCAAATTGATGAGACCTACGTCAAGGTGAAAGGTGAGTGGAAGTACCTTTACCGAGCAATAGAGAAAGAAGGCCGGACTCTAGATTTCTTCTTGTCTCGCACGCGAAGCACGGCTATGGCAAAGCGTTTTCTCTGCAAGGCGCTAAGAAAACAAAAGCCTTACGATAGACCGAACACGATCAATACAGATAAGAACCCTGCCTATGGTGCCGCTCTCAAGGAGATGAAAGACGAAGGTCGATGTGACGCTAACCTTGTGCACAGGCAGGTCAAATGTCTGAACAACAGACTGGAAGCTGATCACGGCAAGCTTAAGCGGCTTCTTAAGCCAGTCCGTGGATTCAAGTCAATAAAGACTTCTTATGCCACCATCAAAGGATTTGAGGTCATGCGCATGTTTCGCAAGGGGCAAATGCGTGTCTGGCAGCTATTTCCAGGCGTCAAGGGCGAAGTGAATCTAGTGGAAAAACAGTTCGGGCTAGATAGCCAAAATGCCATGAAAGCCTGCGCCGTACTGGGTTCTAACTATCTGAATCAACATTGCAGTCTTCGGAATGAGCAATTGATTCGATCCTGGAAGTATTGTTCATCAGCCAAACCGACCAAAGTCCAAGCTTCCTGATTGGGTCCTGAAACCATTGGGGAGCAGGCTTTTCTGGCTTAGCGTAGTTTCTCCCTAAAAAAATGTCGGGACCCGAAATTGAAAGAACGCTTTGGCAATCATGTTCCGCTGGGCGAGCCAGCTATCACGCCAGCCGCCATGCTCGCCTCACCTCTGTTGGACACAGTCGGGCAGTAAAGGCTAAAGTCTCGAACCTATTTAGTCGTCTTGCTTGCGCTCGTGCTGGTCGATTACTGCGTTGATCTCCTCGTCCACGCAAATCTGGCAAGTCCAGATTCGATTTAATACCACCCAGGTTCCACATGATTTGCTCGAACAAGTCACCCGATCGCACTTGAAGCATGGGCTGCGAGTTTCGTCCGTGAGGGGCGTCAAGCAGCGCATGCAGAATCTCACTTCACTTCTTTCCATAAGTCTTATTGTCCTTCATTTTTAATATCTACCAAGAAGGTGGCTCTGTTGCAACTAGTACTCTGAAAAGTTGAGACGAGTTTGGGGACGTGTCTCTCCGTCAGGGTGGCTGATTATGCAGCCTCAAATTCAGCCATCAGTGTTTTCCAAAACTCGCTGTAGGCATTTTGGCTATCTAGCTCGAACTGTTTTTCCACTAGATTCACTTCGCCCTTGACGCCTGGAAATAACTGCCAGACACGCATTTGCCCCTTGCGAAACATGCGCATGACCTCAACTCCTTTGATGGTGGCATAAGCAGTCTTCATTGACTTGAATCCACGGACTGGCTTAAGAAGCCGCTTAAGCTTGCCGTGATCAGCTTCCAGTCTGTTGTTCAGACATTTGACCTGCCTGTGCACAAGGTTAGCGTCACATCGACCTTCGTCTTTCATTTCCTTGAGAGCGGCACCATAGGCAGGGTTCTTATCTGTATTGATCGTGTCCGGTCTATCGTAAGGCTTATGTTTTCTTAGCGCCTTGCAGAGAAAACGCTTTGCCATAGCCGTGCTTCGCGTGTGAGACAAGAAGAAATCCAGAGTCCGGCCTTCTTTCTCTATTGCTCGGTAAAGCTCTTTGAGACGACAACATCAAAACCAATCAGTTCTTATCAACCCTCAAGCCAAGAAAACAAATAAACGCCCCCAAAAGCCCCCTGCCCTAGTGCCATTTAATTGGCAAAAATCTGAGCACCAAGACCGCAACCTATCATAGAAAAGAAAAGACAACAGCCGGCTGCGATAAAAGAACCTAAAGCCTTAGCACTGCCAAATTCGAAAACCAAAAAATATAAGCCAAATGCCAGAGGCACAAGAGCAAAGCCGGTAAAGGCGGTCATCAGAAGAGCAAAGACGCCATCAACCGGAAGAAAACGGCAAATAGAATCTAAGATTGGCAGTTTGCTGAAGAACTTTATAGACATCAGAGAGAGAAATAAAAGGAAGTGCACGCCAAGGCTCATCCGAATCATCGAATTGTGATTATTATCCAGCTCTTCACCGGTATACTTGCCCATCTGTTCTCTGCCTCACCGCAATTGTCTGTAATTAAGGGGCTAACTTGACGCCATATTTTGCAATTTTTTCTACGTCTAGATTTTCTCTGTAGAACATATTGTAAGTATCAAATGGAATTATACGCCCATCTGGATGCACTATATGCACACAGGCTCGCTTAACCGATCTAACATCAAAGTTATAACGGTCGAGAAATTCAATAATTATCACTCTGAAAATATTTCGGTATGAAAGTTCGGTCGGAACCTCAAGCTTGGGCAAACAACAGAGAAGATCACCGACTGCATGGGATGTATTCTTCTCAGCCTGATTGAGAGAGAAAAGCTGAAAGAGCTTTTCTTTCATAACAGGGTCTTTCTCATACTGTATGGTGTTTCCACCCTTCAATAGTTCTTCTGGAGGAATAAGACCAGACAGAGGCATAACCTTATCATCAAGCTTGAGGGCATAAGCCATAGCAATGCAATCAGGATGACAGGGCACAGGCAAAATATCAGACTCAGAAAACAGTTTGCTCTGGCTCAAAATCTGCTGTCTCACTTCCGATAGAGTGAGACGATCCGATGCAGGATCAAAAGTTTCTAGACGACCAGCCGACTGGACCGGCTGAAAAGTAACCCCTCTGACAGCCGGTTCTTTCAAAGCAAAGTCGATAATCTCGCCGATTTCGCCGTCATTCAAGCCTTTCTGCAGAGTCACCACCAAGGTGGTGGAAATATCAAACTCATTGAGATGATCTAGAGCCCGTCGACGCACTTGGCGCAAGTCTTCGCCCCTCAGCACTTTAAGCGGTTCGGCTTTGAGGCTGTCAAATTGCAGATAGACTTCAAACCCGTCTTTATATTGAGCCAATCGTTTGACAAACTCTCTGTCTTTAGCCAGACGTATGCCATTGGTATTGACCATCAAATGGCGAATAGGTCTAAGCTTGGCGGCATCCATAATCTCAAAAAACTGTGGATGTATAGTCGGTTCACCACCAGAGAGCTGCACCACATCTGGTTCACCTTCATTCTTGACCAACTCGTCGAGCATAAATTCAATTTCGCCTAAGCTGCGAAAACCACCTTTCTCATGCGAAGAATCGGCATAGCAGACTGGACAGGTTAAATTGCAGCGCTCGGCAATCTCGATGAGAGTCAGACAGCTATGCTGCTCATGATCTGGACAAAGCCCGCAGTCATAAGGGCAGCCGTGCACTGTGGCAGTATTAAAGCGCAAAGGTGTCTGCGGCGGCTTCAAGAAATTGCGAGAGCGTTTGTAATATTCCACATCGATGGAAATAAGCACTTTCTCTATGCCATGCTCTAGACAGGTCTTGATCATATAGACCTTTTCGTCTTGAAAGACTATTTTAGCTTCCACTTTCTTGAGACAAAGACTGCATAAACTATTGGTTAGCTCATAAAAGATATAGGGACGCTCGTTGATTGTTGACATAAGCTCTTAGGTTCTATCCCCTTGTTTGGCCAACTGCAGGTAAGTCTTAGAAAGAGAAACCAGGCAAATAAATATCACAGGCAAAGCAAGCAACTGTTCAGCATTTAGCCCCCAGTAAAGATGAGGCACCGGCTTGATAAAGTCAATTAAAAAACGGAAAGTCATATAGAACAGCATAAAGCAGCGGTACTGACCGCCTGGTTCACGAAAAAACGGATGCTTTCTATTTGACCTGAGCCAGAACCAGAAGATTACTATGGCGACGATTTCATAAAGCTGGCACGGATAACGCCTCAGTCCATCACCAAAATCAATACCAGGGTCGAAACTAAAACCAAAAGCACTTAGCACTCGGCTCTCTATGCCATAGGTCTGGTCGTATTTTCCACTCAAAAAACAACCGATACGACCAAGGCCAATCCCAAGAAGAAGGGGTTCGACGAAACGATCGCCGGTCTTTACTTTAATACCGGTGATAAGCTTGGCTATTTCGACAAAGAGCCAGCCGAAGACAAGGGCGCCGACAAGCCCCTTACTGCTCACCAGAAACTGAGCCAACTTTGTGCTAGAGAAGACCTCCGGGTGATTCATCAAGACCACCAGTTTTGCTCCCAAAATTGCGCCAATCAAGGCACCAGCGGTGACAGCTCGGCGCTTATGCGAATCTAGTATTCTTTCAGAATCAGATTTATCTTGATTTTCCTGAGAAGCCGAAGCGGTATAGAGCCTAAACCCGAGAGCTACAGCCAAAAACTCAAAGAAAGTATGAACCTCGATGGGAAGCTGACCTAGAGACATTTTTCTTTGCTCTTTACCTTAGAGTCTCAATCAGCTTTAGAGGTCTTTTCCTTTAGGCTGACTATGCGGCTTTCAATGCTCTGCGACAGGGCATGTTCTTTGCCATAGCATTTTTTTGCTATGGCTAGAGCATCTTCGGCTCGGCGCAAAGCTTGCTTGAAGCGCTTCTGCATTGTATAGAGATCTGAGAGATTATCAAGACAAATAGCCACGTCGGGATGGTCTTCACCCAATAGTTCTTTGAATGTATCAAGTGCCCTCAGTTGCAGGGCTTCCGCTTCGGCTAATTTGCCTTCTTTGATATAAATTCCGGCTAGATTATCCATAGCTGAAGCCACGGCGGGATGCCTCTCGCCATAGTTGCGCTTCATTATAGACAAAGACCGCTCCGAAGCCTGCCGAGCCTCTTCAAGCTGCCCCTTCTGGCTCAATGCGGTAGCCATATTCCCCAGTGCCAGAGCCAGGTCTGTGTGGTCGCCGCCAAGCTTTCTTTCATAAATTGCCACAGACTTCTCAGAAAGCTTGAGGGCATAATCCCATTCTTTTAGCTTCAAATGCAGCACTGCCAGATTGTCCATCACTGCAGCCACTTCAAGCGAATCGCCCCCCTTGACTTTGCTCAGTATGGCGATCGAGCTTTCATAGAGAGTGATAGCCTCATCATACTTACCGGCTTCGGTCAGAATGCCCGCTAGATTGCTCAATTCGACGGCAAACATATAACTATCTTTAGACGGGCGACGGTTGAGCAGCTTCAAAGCCTGCCGCGAAAAACCCTCGGCTTTCTCATAGTCGCCTTTGGCCTTATACAAGAGCGACAGATTGCTCAAAGAAACAGCCTTGCGGCTATCGTCCTGGTCAAAAGAATCAGCCAGTTTGAGGGCATTGTCGAACTCTTGGGCGGCGCCAGGTAAATCGCCTTGGTACAAGAGTTTGCGACCTTGCTCGGTGAGGCGATGCCAATTTTGATTGGGCTTCTCTTCAGCAGCAAAGACAGCTTGAGGTGCAGCAAACAATAAAAGACTTAACCAGAAAAGACTTAAGCAGAAAAGACTTAAGCAGAAAAATCCAGGCCTAAATGAGCCCCCTGCACTAGGACGCTTGCCTAATCTTGGTTCCGGGGTGAAATGCTTCAAACCTGGGCTCTAGGCTGCATTGGCTAACATCACGCCTTGCGGACGCCTCTTTAGCATAACAGTCCAGCCAGCCCAACTGCCGACCTAATTAACCTTCTCGAAAACTAACTTAAGCTAGCCGCAGCTATAAATGCTAAATCTAGAAAGAGCTAAAGCTAAATGGGGCTCATATTGTAAACGGTGTGCGGCTGACAACGGCTATTGAGCTCAATAACCTTATCGTGGGCACCCATCTTCAAATAGATCTCGCTAAGCTGCGAAGACACGAGCCCCACAGCCGGATGAGCCGGTCCCAAACACTCTTCGGTAAGATGCAAGGCACGATTGGCGACCAGGGCAGCGGCGGCTGCCTTGTTTTGCTTATAGTAAATGCGCGATAGCTTGATGAGAGCCTTAACCACACAAGTTTTGCCAAAGGCATGCGAATGTTCTTTAGCACGCACCGCACGCAAGGCATACTCAGCGGCACGCTCTAGCTGGTCTTGCTGCAAATAGAGTTCAACAAACATATCTAGAGTGGAAGCCAAAAATTTCTCTTCCACCGAACTGCTTACTTCAGCTTCGGCTAGAGCCGCCAAAAGCGAGTCTTCGGCATTGCGCCAGTCGCCGTTAGCGAGCGCCCGCTGGGCAGCAGTCATGTACATCGACCAAGCATTGAATTTTGACATAGTAAATCACCCCAGCTCAGTTAATGAGCGAGTCTAAACTAGACGCTAGTAAATAGTAAAAGGAGTTACCGGGAAATTGTCCTTACTATAGGGGTGATTTGTGGCGTTGTTGTGGCGAAATCGGTCAGTTACCACTTATGCTGTTCATTTTTTAGGATTTCCCCTGATTTTGCATCAATCTCCATCTCTATCTTTATACGAGGCTTCATTTTCAGATCTATTTTCCAGACTAGAGGTGTATCGTCTCTTTCCAGTTCGATTTCTTCCACTGATGCCTCTGGATATTTGGATAAAGCTAAGTTTTCAGCCTGTTCAATTGTAAAGGTGACATTCTTTAGCAGACTGCCGCCGCCATCAGCCCAGGCAGCGGGGGCGAAAATGGCAAGAAGTCCCAAAAGAAGCAAAAGTGATAGAGTCGGAAACGATTTACGGGGAAAATACATCTACAACCTCGACTTGGATAATAATGGTTAATTGTACTTGCGGGATAAGCCACTCAAACACTTGAAAGCTGCTGTCTGGAGCCTAATATTTGCTCTCTTTGCTTGGCAATCTAATTTGCTTGCAAGCCAAGCCGTCTGGGCTGGTTCTCTAGACCTTGGGCAAGTCTCAAATAAACTGGCCTTTCAACCGGAAAAGCCTGTCTATAAACCCGATTTTAGTCGCTTTAGCCTGGGGCTTGATGTTGATACTAAAAATGGTGCCGGGCTTTACCCCCTGATCAAAGAAGTTGAACCAAATAGTGCCGCATACAAAGCCGGTTTGCGCAGCGGTTGTGCCTTGGTTTCAATCGATGGAAAAATCGCTGCATTTATGGGCATCGATCAGTTGCAGGCGGCCCTGACCGGCAAAGAAGACTGCAGCCAGAAAATAGAATTTATGCCTGCAAATGGCGTAAGCACAAGCAAAACCAAGACTATCAAGGTCAAGAGACTTGCTTTATCACAGTTTGAGAACAACAATCTGGCTAGACGTCTTGCCGACGATCGCATGATTTATCCTGAAAGATTGGTCCACTTAACAGGCGGCTTCGCCCCCATCGACTTACCAACTTTTTTGAGGAAACTAGCCGCTGAAGGCCCGGCAGTGATCGAATTTTACTTAAAGGAACCGGATGCAACTCTTAATAGCAAAGTGGCATCGACCAATAAATTACTTAGCCAAGCCCAGCTTGAAATGGCTGAAGATGAGAGTAAGGCTGCACCAATCGGCATCATATCTATAAAGATTGACGACCCGGCCACAAGGCCACTGCGTCAACATTTTCGCATCGACAAGGCCCCCGCATACATATTTATCGGCTTTGAAGGCGATACCATCAAAGACTATGTCGACGTGGTCAGACACCAAATTGATGCAGCCGATTTGGAAGCCGAATTGAATGAGATTGCTCTTTTGCAGGGACGAAAACTAAACGGGCTGCCGCTTCTCTACCCAAGTCTGGCGCAGCGATGGAAAGCAATAACCAATAGAGAAATAGAACTGGCGAAAGAGAAACTATTGAAATAACTATTTTCTGTTGCCGTTTTTTATTAGCCACACGTCTACAGGCAACTGATAGAGGGCTCTTATCGTGAGGGCATCCGAGTCGCTTATTTGAGCGGGACCAAGCGGATTATTGACGCCGGCATCGTACATGATGTCATCTTTGTTGCGTGAATGCTGCAAGCCGAATACATGACCAAATTCGTGGCAAGCGGTGCGGTAAAGCAAGCTGGAGTTAGTCACCTTGGTATCAATTTGCACAATGACCGGACAACCACGCACTGCCATAAGAGGGAAATTGACACCGCTCGAAGGCGGATAAATAGTATAGCCGCAGCGGTCCATATTGTTGGTGAAGAAGACAAAGACATCGGCAATGGCAGGGTCTTCCACTAAGGCATAGCTCAGTATTTGCTCTTTCATCAAAAAACTCCAAGGCGCCAAAGCCGAAGCCACCACCTGCTTGGTTGTGGGCTGATAGCCTGGTGCCACAGGCAGAGCCTTGAGATAAGCAGGGCTGTGAAAAGAAGCCGCATAAGGCGCTAACTTATCGGAAGGCAAAATTCTTCCAGCCAACCCATCGGGCAAAAGTTTGCCGTCGGTTACATAGATATTGATCGGGCGTGCGGCTGGATGCCAGCGCAAAATGATGCTGTTTAATTTGCAAGAATAAGGTCTGGTTGTGCCCCTCAATCTTTGAAAAATGGGTTCGGCGGCACAGGTGAAACTGTCTATGGGGGCGCACATGACAAAGAGCCTGGCAAAGGCATTGATAGCCACAGCGCTGTCACCCTTTGCCGCCGCACAAGAAGCAAGATAAAAGCAAGTGGCAATATCGCGCGGATTGAGAGAGTTAGCCTTACTGAGCAGGGGCAGCGCTTTTTCATAGTCTCTATTTTGATAATATTTATAGCCCAATGCTGCCAGAACTTTGGGATTACTGGTCTTGCCTTTAGCTAGAGCCCCCAGCGCCCAGAAAGAAACCGAGACCAGGAGTAGACAGATTAGATACAGTTGCGTTCTTTTCAATAGTATTGACTGAAAGTAAGGTCTAAAAATAGTTTGATCCCGGTTTTTAGACCGGTTTCCGAGGAGTAACCAGTCTACAAGTGTAACCAAATCTATGAAATTATGAACAGTAGTGAAAAAGTCCTTATATAAATCATGAAACTAGATTCTCCACCGGTAATCATCAGCCTCACCATAGCCGGCTCTCTCTTGCTTGCGTCTTTTATAAACTCGGGCACAAACGCGGGTAAGGGCAATAAACCAAGCGAGTTCAACCAGGTCAAGCAGGTGAATAGTCGCTACAATCCAGAAAACCTGGGGGTTGTCGGTCTGACTATGACCATAGGCGGATCTAAAGAAGCGCCGCAATATGCTTTAGCACCGTATCCAGTAGTGGTGAAGATTTCGGAAGGCAGCCCCAGCCAAAGCCTTGGTATCGCAGCCGGTGCCCACTTATGCAAAATAGACGGCGTAGATGCTGGTTTGATGCCGCTTACAGTACTGGGCAGCTCTCTTAGGGGGCTCGCCGGTTCAGAAGTAACTTTAGAGATTGAGCCACCGGGAGCAAAATCGACGACCACTTTCAAAATCAAAAGAGCCCCATTTCAGTCACTAAAGAAAGAAGAAGAAAGTGGTCTATATGCCAAACAAGCAGTGATGGAAGGCTCTGAGGGCAAAGGGCAGTTACCGGCATTCTTTCTCTGGCAAAATAGAGAAAGAGCGCTGGTGGTGGAATTTTACAAAGGTCGAAAAGAAAGCCCGGTCGAAAAGCTCATCGAAGAGACAAACAAGGGACAAGGCAGCGGCGCTGACTATCTTTCTTATGAAATGACAGATGCCAATATAGTGAAATTGATCGATTATATGGGACTGAAAGAGCCGAGTATTCTATTTCTGCCGCGCCAAGCCTGGCAGTACGAAGACTCTATGATTAAGCCGGCGCAGGCACCCCAAGCTAGTCTTGAACAGGCGCTCGACCAATGTCTTAAGTCTCACGCCTGGCTTGACCATTAAAATTAAGCTGCAAGATGCCTATCTTGAAAGAGACTGATATAGTAAATTGGTGGCATTCCTAAAGAGTATCTTGCAGCATGAAAAACCATATTAAGATTGAGCCTCTTAAGTTATTACTGGCAGTTGGCATTACTTCTGCCGCTTCTATGCAGAGTGCGGTTCTAGCCTCTGACTACGACCAGGGGCTAAAGCTTTATCAAGCCAAGAACTATGCTGCCGCCTTACCCCTCTTAGAAAAGGCTGCCAATGCCAAAACCAATGCCTGGCAGGCACAGTATCTCTTAGGCAATACTTGTTTGGCCCTGGGCAAAATGGACGAAGCCAAAGCGGCTTATCAAAGATGCCTAGCCACTTGCAACGATAGGAGCATTCAAGACCATGCCAAAGGCGGCATCGCTACAGTCGATGCTTATAAGCAAGCCCAGGCGCAAGCACAGTCACTAAGAAGGACCACTAGTACTAGCGGTACATCTGGGACAACCGGCACAAGTGGCACAAGATCTTCTTCCTCCGCCAGTGCCAGTGCTGCCGAAAGCGAAGAGGATGAGCCGACTGAGAAGAAGGTCGACAAAAATGCCCAGATTCGCAATGAGCTTTTGGCCAAGGCAAGACAAGAAGCAAACAAGATAAGACGCGAAGCAGAAGAACAGATCAAACACGAGAAAGAGAACTCGAATGAGGTCTTCAAATACAGTGACGGTAGCCGAGGCCTAGACATATCAGACGAGCGGGAAGCACAAATTCGCAAAGAAGCGGAAGAGAGAGCCAAGCGTGTCATGTATGAGGCTGAGCAAAGAGCCAAAGGCTACCGCTCCAACTAGAGAGTCTTCTTTGTTGGTTTTGGCAAAAGGCTAGTTTTGGCAAAAGGCTAGTAGTCGACTTCGGTCAGCTTTTCATCAAGCTCGATAACATTCCATGTACCGGTGACAAAGCCGGTGACAATGGTTTGCATATGCTCGGCTTCTTCTTCGCGGTGGGTTTCTTTGAGCAAATTGGCGTAATTCTTGAGCACTTGCAAGGTGAGCGGGTGTTCCGAACCTAGTTTCTTGGTGCGAATATTGAGAGCGGTCTTGTAGGCAGACTCGGCATCTTCATAATGTTTTGCCAGGTGTTGCAAGAGTCCCAAATTGACCAAGCAAGTGGCAACCGATGGGTCTTCTTCACCAAAAAGCGACTCGTACTGCTTAAGACAAGCCGAAGCGTACTTGATGGCATTGTCTATGTCGCCGCCGTAATAATGTAATTTGGCTAGACTATTGAGACTTTCGGCCGTGACCGGCGTAATCCCGCCTTCTTTCAATGCCAAAATTTCATGCAGCCGAGCGGCTTGGCTTGCCGCTTGCAAGTGCTTGTCTTGCTTTGAAAGCACGTCTACAAGGGCAGAAAGTGTAGTCCATCTGCGGTTATCGGTAATACTATGCTGCTCGACCAGGGCAAGCGCCTGGGTCAGGCTAGACTCGGAAGCGGCCCACTGACATTGCTCGGCAGCAGCCCTCGCTTCATCGAAGTGTTTCTGCCATAGTTTTTCGGCTTCTTGCTGGGTCAACTTGGGCGGAGTCGGTGCCTCAGGCAACTTAACCGCCTGAAAGCGCCCGGTCTTGCTCCACTGTCTGCCGCTAATCAGAGAAGAAGCAGTGCTTTTGTCTTTGTCGACCGGCACTATACCAAGCGACTGTCGCACCTGACCAAGAACCGAAGAGAGGTGCACCACTTCCGGATGCTGGGCGCCTAATTCGCGCAATTTCACTTGATGAGCTTTAGCTAGAAGCGGTTCGGCATTGTTGTAATCGTTCAACACATGATAAATGAGGGCAAGATTGGCTACCATACAGGCTGTATCAAAATGATCATGACCTAAAACTTGCCCATAGATGCCTACCAATTCTTTAGCCAGCGGCACAGCATCTTCAAACTTTTTTTGAAACCAGAGACACTCGCAAAGTCGCTCCATGACCAAGGCTCGCCTGCGATCTGTACGCGGCAGATCATGGGCTTCTTCTAGTGCGGCATACCAGATACTTTCTGCATAACTGTATTTCCCTTCGGTCTGGGCTTTCTCAGCCGACTTCCAGTAATCTTCCAGTTTCTGAATAGCTCGTTTCAAAATTCAATACCTTACAAGACAGGTCAGAGTGCCTGCGCCAAATTTTGTCAGAAGTAAGGGATACCGATCAGGCCGGTCATAGACAAAAATCAAGAGACGCCCTGAGTTGCTTGAAAAATCAACTGAAAGCCAAGGCAGGCAGCAGCAAGAAGACACAATATACAGGTCAGATTGCGCCGAGCAAAAAACTCTTTGCATCGTGACTGCTGCTTCATTTCCTCTACCCCTAAGAAAACTCTTTCAGAAAACTTTTGTTTCTATGTTAGCAAACCAATGGGCACCACAGGAAGGGCATTTGCTCGTAAAGCCGGACATGTAAAGAGATGCCGCCGGTTATCTATATATAAATTTGGTCTGCCTGCCGCCGCACTGTGCCAATAATATTGAAGTCGGTCAAAACGGAAACAATGCAATGGGCTATACAGACCTGAGAGACTTTATCGATGTTCTCGATAGAAACGGCGAACTGATGCGCATCAGCGAGGAAGTTTCTGCCGACTTGGAACTGGCTGAAATAACAGATCGAGTCAGCAAAATGAATACGGGCAACAAGGCCTTACTTTTTACCAATGTAAAAGGCTATGAAATGCCCGTTTTGATCAATGCCTTTGGGTCGCACAAGAGAATGTGCCTTTCCCTAGAAGTTGATAATCTTGATTCAATAGCTGACCGCATCAGGTCCTTCATAAAGCCGAAAGTACCTGAGAGCTTTATGGACAAACTGGCCTTCCTACCCATGCTCATGGAAGTAGCCAAGTTTCCCCCCAAGCTTACAGGTGGGCAAGCCCCTTGCCAGGAAGTGGTGATCACCGACCCCGCTTCGCCAATGCTCGACAAGATTCCGATAATCAAGTGCTGGCCCGAAGACGGCGGTCCCTTCATTACTCTTGGCTGTGTCATCACTAAAGACCCCAGGCACGGCAACCGCAATGTCGGCATGTACCGTCTACAAAAATTCGACAATGTCACCACCGGCATGCACTGGCATAAGCACCATGACGGCGCCCGCAACTTCGAAGAAAATCGGCGGCGCTCACAACAAAGCGATGCCAATCAACCGGAAGAGCCGCCGAACTACGGCACTTTCTTTGACAAAGAAAGCTATCAAAAGCCGGGCAACAAAATGGAAGTGGCCGTGGTGCTCGGGCCGGACCCAGCCATCACCTATGCCGCCACCGCCCCTCTGCCTCCCGAAATCGACGAACTTATTTTTGCTGGCTTCTTGAGACAGAGCCCGGTGAGACTAACCAAATGCAAGACTATCGATCTAGAAGTGCCGGCTAACGCCGAGATAGTCATCGAAGGTTATGTCGACCAAAATGATTTGCGCACCGAAGGACCCTTCGGCGATCACACTGGTTTTTACAGCCTGGCTGGTCTTTTCCCGACTTTCCACGTCACCGCGGTCACCCACCGCAAAAATCCTATCTATCAAACCACTATTGTGGGCAAACCGCCGCAAGAAGACTGCTATCTGGGCAAAGCCACAGAGCGCATCTTTATGCCCATGGTGCAGATGCTCGTGCCCGAGATAGTAGATATGAACCTGCCCTGGGAAGGGGTCTTCCACAACTGTGTCATTCTCTCGATAGATAAGCGCTTCCCCGGTCATGCCAAAAAAGTGATGAGTGCGCTCTGGGGTCTCGGGCAGCTTATGTTCACTAAGTTCGCCATCATCGTAGACAAAGAAGTGAATCCGCACGACCTTTCGGAAGTCGCCCTGCATGTCTTTGGAAACACCGATCCACGCAGGGACATGATGTTTGCCGATGGTCCCCTCGACATACTCGATCATGCTTCGCCGCTCATGGGTTATGGCTCAAAAGTCGGGATAGACGCCACACGCAAATGGGCGTCTGAAGGTTTCAACCGCACCTGGCCAGATCCTATCGTTATGTCGGATGACGTGAAACGCAGAGTTGATGAGCGTTGGACTAAGCTAGGCTTCAAAAAGTAGTTGCCAAGAGCCACTATTTAATCTAAGAGTGTTGAAAAACCCACCGGCACGGGAATATCACAACTACGAATTCATATTCGAGTTATCACATATTCTCTCCGGTGTGTTCTATGAGCAAGTGGAAGCGCATAGCTAGTTTTCTCATGCTCGCCTTCGTGGCGGCGACAAATCTCACCCTTCCCGCCATGGGACATCGGGTGCAGCCTGTGGACATCTACCACAGAGCTTGGCAGTTGGTCAGAGACAATTACTACGACGCCAACTTCAACGGCCGCAACTGGTCTGAACTGGAACACAAGTTTGACAGCCAGATCAAAACCACTGCTGACGCCCACAAATATGTCAAAGTGATGCTCGAATCATTGAACGATCCCTACACTCGTTTTCTCGACCCTCGCGCTTTTCAAGACGAGAACGACGCCATAGACGCCAGAATTGTCGGTATCGGCATCAACCTCACCCAAAGCAAAGACTTGCAGAGACTAATCATCAACCGAGTCATCGAAGGTGGTCCGGCTGAGCAGAGTGGTGTCAAATCTAATGACGAAATTGCTGCCATCGACGGTTTCAATGCCACAGGCATGACCCCCGACCAAGCCGCCGACCGCATCAGAGGCAAAGCCGGCACCCCGGTTCAACTCACCTTGCGCAACAGCAAAGAAGTCAAAACAGTCAATATCGTCAGACAGCAAATACAAATTAAAGCCGCCACCTGGAGGCTCGATAAATCTACCAATATCGGCTATATCACCCTGCACACATTCATCTCTAATGATGCCGCCGCCGAATTCAAAGAAGCTCTGCGCAACTTGGCCAAAGCCGACGGCTTGATCATCGACTTGAGAGACAACCCCGGCGGTCTGCTCAGCAACGCTCTCGATATCGCCAACATGCTTCTTGAAGGTGGCGCCATCGTCAGCACCATCAGCAGACACGGCAGACACACCGACATCGCCGATGGCAGCCCAGTGACTCACCAACCGATCGTTATCTTGGTCGACAACGAAAGTGCCAGCGCTTCTGAGATTTTAGCCAGTGCTCTCAAAGACAACGGCAGAGCAATTATTGTCGGTGAAAAAACCTACGGCAAAGGTCTGGTACAAGAAATCAACCGCCTGCCTGGTGGAGCCGCCGTCCACATCACAGTTTCTCGCTACCTCACCCCAAGCGGTCTTGATATCAACAAAGTTGGTGTCATCCCTGATATCACCATCACTGGTAAAGGCGAGCAAGAAAGAGTAGCAAGAGAATGCCTCAAGGAAAAAATCGCCAGCCTGAAGCCGATTCGCACCAGCAGCCGAGAACTTGACCTGGCACTCACCAAGTAACCACTAAAATGCCAAAGCAAGATATAAGTAATAAGAGACTGAGCAAACCGCCGATTCTATCGGCGGTCTTGCTGCTTAATATCTTGCTTGCCGGTCTAGCTGGACCTGTCTCAGCCCAGGGTGCACAGGGGTCAGACCAGGCGCCTCCAGGCTCATTCTTGCAAAGCGGCGCACAGCCACAACTGCAGCAGCAGCCGGCTCCAAACTATTCATATAATTCGCCACCGATAAATCAGGGGCAATTTATGAATCAGGGTCAATCTATAAATCAAGCACAGCCTATGTATCAGGCGCAGCCTATGCCAAATCAGGCGCAGCCTATGCCGAATCAGGGTCAGTTTATAAATCAGGCGCAGCCTATGAGTCAGGCGCAGCCTATGAGTCAGGCACAGCCTATGAATCCGGGCCAATTTATGAGTCAGGCGCAGCCTATGCTAAATCAACCGTTTCAACAGCAAAACTTCAATGGCGCCCCTAGTCAATTTCAAAGTCAGAGTCTGCCGCCCTATCAGGGCAACCAAAATAGCAACGGCTTTGCCAGTCAAGCACCCGACCTGACACAGCAAAATGGGGTGCAACAAGGTATGGTGCAGCAAAATCAGAACCTTGGTCAAAGCTCGCAGTCGGTAAACAGCAATTTGCCAGCCGGTTGGACAGCCGACTTTCCCAGCATGGACGACTTCAACAAGGGCAATCTACAGAGTCAAAGTCAGAGTCAAACTCAAAACCAAAGTCAAAGTCAGCCCGAAACAGGGGCTACAAGTCAGAACCAGCCGAGCGCACTGGCAGGGACAGGCGCTGTGGCAGCCGGCATCGGTTCAGCCCTGGTGCGAGGTCTGGGTGCAGTGATGGCGGCAAAATCGGGCTACGGCTATGGCAGTCCTTACGGCATGTCTCCCTATGGCATGTCTCCCTACGGCTATTCAGGTGGTGCAATGGGTAGCCCCATGGGCGGCTTACTGGGCAATTCGATGCGCATGATGGGCGGCTCACCCTATGGCATGTCTCCTTATGGCATGTCTCCATACGGCTATAACGCCAACCCGGTCAATAGTCTGATCAACCAAGGAATCTACAGGATGTTCAGTCGCTAGTATCGGCAAGAACAAGTGGAACCGGCTAAACTGTGCTAATTTGGAAGTAATCTGGAGGAGAAAAGGTGCAGAATTTGAAGAGTAACGCTAAACATTGGGCAAGAACCTTGCTTGCTCTCTCGCTTAGCTCTGCTCCGGCAATGGCTCAGGCACCCGAAGCCGCCACTTACGAAAATTGGCAAAGTGCTCCTCCCGGAGCGTACCTTAAAACACCGGCGCCGAAACCGGCAAAAGCTCAAACAGCGGCAAAGCCAGTCGCAAAAGCAGCGGTAAAGACAACCAAAACAGCAGCAGGTAAATCGGCTCAGACTGGACCATCGGGTGCAGTACTGCCTTCTCACAAACCTTTCATCGAAACCCCAGCTTATGCCGGACAGCAAGATAATTCAGGGCTCGGGCAGTCTGACTGGGTGACACCGAACACCCTGGGTAATACCAATACCGGTCTCTCCGGCATGCCTACACAAAATATGCCCATGGGAGACAACGGCGCGGATACTTCTTTTCAAGCAGATCAATCCGCCCAAGCAGAAGAACCGGGGCAATCAGGATGGAATGTACCGGCAAACTCGATGCCTAACAACCAATTTGGCGGCAACTATTCTGTACCGGCTAATGCCATGACTGGTGATCAGGGTGGGGGTAATTTCTCAAGCGGCGCGCCACAACAGTCAGGCTGGAACGTACCGGCTAACTCTAATTCTGGTAATTCGAATTTTGGCAATGCTAATTTTGGTAATTCTGGCTTTACTAATACCGGTTTCAATAATGCTACTTCGCCTGAACAATCAGGCTGGCAACTGCCCGGCGGCAAAACAGTAAAAACAAGCAAGACTCGTCCAGCCGCCACATCGCAGAGCCAAAGCGGCTGGCAGATGCCCCAAGGGGGAAATAGCTTCTCAAACCAACAGCAACCGCTCTTTGGGCAAGTGCTTGAACAAGAGGCAGCAGGCGGCGGCGGCAATTTTCAATCAGCCGGTGCCATGCCGACGGGTAACTTCAACAATAGCGGTTCGGGTGCTGGCGGCAACTTAATGGCGGCACCGCAACAGACTGCAGACGGCATGCCCGCCGGCGGCTTCCATGTCAGCCCAGAGGCTTCAGCCATGCCTGAGACAATGAACTTACTGATGAATATGGCCAAACAAAATCAGGTACAAAATCGCACCGTCGGCGGTGCACCACGCCGCGGCATGACCACACCGCCCATAGTGCGCGGCGTAACCAATCAAGTAGGTAGAACAGTGAACCGCGCCGTCAATCGCAGTGTCAACCAAATGCTTTACCGCGGGCTCAACTCTTTGCGTTTTTAGTAACCATCTTATAAAGCCCGTCAACAATACTGGTGATTCTATCGACCCTAATCGTATAGTCAGTGCGTAATGTGGCGGGTAAAAGTCTTACGGCATCGGCCAATTTGCCTTGCATCAAATAAGCATAACTAAGCTCATCGAGCATGCGTGCTTCTCTATAGCAAGTCGATGAAAAGAGTGCGTCATCTTGCTTGAAAGGCGCCTTTTCAAAATAATCCAGGGCACGCTCTAAGCAGGCTGAAGCAGCGGCGTTATCGCCGGCACGAGCATGCGCTTGGGCAAGGTCGCAGAGAGGTTCTATCAACAAATGATTGGCAGGAGGTTCACCCTTATGCCTGGCTTCACGTGCCAGACTGTGCTCTTTCATTTCAAGCAAGTGGGCATAATCATTCACTGCTTCAGACTCTTGATAGGTCTCAAATGAGGCACGTGCTCGCACTGCTAAGCAGTAAGGGAACAAACTATGTTCGTCTCCTAGACAATTCAAAGCCTGATAGACAGCTTGTCTAGCTGTTTGTAAGGCTTGACTGGGCAAGCCCTGGACAAGCAGAGCACGACTGCGAATGAGTAAGGGCTCGACCACGAGGGCGTGCAAATTCTCGTTTTCTACAGTGCCAGGCAGAACCAATTCATAAGCCTGTTTAGAGAGAGCGGCAGCCAAAGCCGCTTTACCTTCTCTTTCATGCAGCCTGGCCAAACCCAGTAAAGGAAAGTAAGAGGAACGATCACTTTCGCCAAACTCTCTGCGACTAAGGCCTAGCGACTGCCTCAGATAGCGCCCGGAAAGTTCAAGTTCAGAAAGATCAAGATAAAGCATACCAAGATGACACAAGGCTTTGACCAAGAGCCTGTCGAGAGCCAATCTATTTGAGGAGGCGATGGTATTCTTCTTTTGCTCTCGCTCAGCCTTGAGACCATCGACTATATGCTTAAGCTTGGCTAGACACTTCTCTTTGTCTACAGAGAAATCTTTATCGACACTGCCCCGGCTCAATTCCAGCACGATTGCTTCTAAATCAAGGCCAAGTAAGAGCGGCTCATAGAGAGGCAGTTCGCGTGCCGTATCTAAAATTTGCCTAGCCAAATCCATGGTTTCAAGAGCATCATCAAACTCTTCCATGCGGCACTGTGTGCGGGCAAAAATTACTAAAAATTCGCAAAGGCGCGATATCTGATCGGCATCGACTTTGCCCTTCTGCAAATTTCGCAGTTCGGCAGAGATCTCGGACAAGACCGGGCGAGAAGCAATTGTAAGCTCTCTATAGCGACCTTGATCGAAGTCATCTTTGACAGCCTGGTGTACTTCTAAGAGTCTACGTCTATCCATGCTTAAGCACTATATTTCTGCCGCTCCGGGCAGACTTCAGAGATCACTTCTTGAATCTTGTTGAGTATGCTGCCTAGACCGAAACGCATAGTAGCCGAAGCAATAACCGGATTAGGAACCTGGGCCACAAGCCAGGCGAGGTCTTCTTTGCGTACCCGATCGGCTTTGTTGAGAACAGTAATCATTGGTTTATCGACAGCGCCTAGATCGCTCAAGACATCATGCACCGAGCTTATATGCTCAAGCACATTAGGATGCGAGGCATCCACCACATGCAAGAGAATATCGGCGACGGCGACCTCTTCTAGGGTGGCGCGAAAAGCCGTCACCAATGATGTGGGCAATTTCTTGATAAAGCCTACAGTGTCTGAAATGAGCACCGGACTATGGTCGGGCAAAGTGGTGCGCCTGGTGGTCGGGTCGAGTGTGGCGAATAATTTATCGCCGGTATAGACATCGGCTTTGGTCAGGGCATTCAACAAGGTCGACTTACCGCTATTGGTATAACCGGTCAAAGCCACCACCGGCAAATGCTCGCTCACACGCCTTTTTCTCTGAGTGTCTCGATAACTCTTGATGCGGGCCGCTTCTTCTTCCAAGAAAGTAATTTTCTCGCGAATGCGACGGCGATCTATTTCCAACTTGGTTTCACCAGGACCTCTGGTACCGATACCGCCGCCCAATCTAGATAGGGTCTGCCCTTTACCAATCAGACGAGGGTAAAGATACTTGAGCTGAGCCAATTCAACTTGCAACTTACCTTCTTTGGTCTGGGCTCGTTGGGCAAAAATATCCAAAATCAATTCAGTGCGATCAATTACTTTCACCGCCACAGCTTCTTCTATATTGCGCTGTTGGTTGGGTGTCAGTTCTTGATCGACGACAAGCAGGGTGGCACCCAATTCTTGAATAAGCAAAGCCACTTCTTGAATTTTGCCTGAACCCAAGAAAAATTTGGGGTCGGGTCCCTGCCTTGTCTGGGTGAGACGACCGCAAACAGTTGCACCAGCAGTACGGGCTAGGCGCGCCAGCTCATCTAAGTCGTCTTCTACCTGCCAAGAATTGGCGCCGTCGCAAACCAAACCAATAAGAAAAGCTCTTTCTTCACCTTCAGCCACTGCCAATTCGGGGGCGCGTGTGCGAAACTCTTCTTCGAGAGCCGAAATCAACTCTTCGAAATTGTCTTCTTGCACTCCGCGCACTGTTTGCGCTGGCAAAATCTTCCAGAGTTTGCCGTCTGAATCACGTCCGGGCAAAAGATGAGCAACCTGAACAAGATCGGCTAATTTAGCCTGTTCCCCTTTAGATCTAGAAAAATTACCACGGGGATCAACCGTCACTTGAGCCAATAGGTCAAGACGATTGCGTGCCATAAACTGCAGACTTTCCTTAGATGAAACCAGTTCGGCATGGGGGCTCTTGCCTGCTCGTGCGCCATTTTCGGCAGGAGCCTGCACTGCCGAAATAATGCGATGACCACAAAGACGACCAGGACCAACACGCACACCGCGCAGTTCAGGCATCTGCACATCGGCAGGTGAGCCGACTGTGACATTCACAACTTGACCACGTCTATTCACGACAATTGAGACTGCATAGCCCGTCTCATGAGTAATTTCGGCGATGGAATCAGCAATTTCCGTCGTCAATATCTTATCTTTAGGAATACGCTTCTGCAGTAACCGATTCAGTTTTTTGATTTCAGACTGCTTGAGTCCTTTAGCTCTTCCTAAATCTAGTTTGCCGTGCAATATGCGACCTCCGCGAGTTTCAGAAAATGAGCGAATCTCATTGCATCATACCCGTTTATCAGTCGAAATACACCCATAATTAATGTATAACAACTACCTGCAGCCGCTATCTAAAAGGCCTTTAGCGGCTCTCTTGCTCAGCCGAAACTTCTTCATCTTCTTCTGACTCGGTGACGGCGCGAAACTCGCGATTCTCGCCCCGTGTGCCTTTTCTGCGCTCACGAAAAACCGTACCGAGAGCACCCCAGTCCATGACAAGAGTACCGCCGGCAGCTCGGTGCTGCTTGTCCCAATTCATTAGCAAATCAAGACAGGCATGGTCGATATATTCTAAGTCTTCAAGATGAATATGCAATTCACTATCGCCTTTGACTCTATCTACGGTATCAGCCAATTTAGGTAGGCTCAAGAAAGTGGCTGCGCCACTGAGAGACACGTGGGTGCGATTGCGTTTTGGGTCGTAACGCAGCTTGATCTCAAGGTGCGAAAACATATATAGCAATTTGCATACAGAAAGCACTACTCCGGCAATAACACCGGTCAAGAGATCTTCACAGACTATTAGTATGACCGTGGCCAAATAGATGAGAGCCTCAGAGCGTCCGTATTTGCGCATATCCTTGATTACTTTGAAATTGACCATTTTGTAACCGGTAAAGACAAGCAAGGCCGCCAATGAAGAGGTAGGAATATGCTCAAGGACATGAGGAAAGACCACGACAAACAACAAAATCCAAAAGCCGTGCAGAATGCACGACAGCCTAGTTTTGGCACCGGCAGCCAAGTTAACCCCGCTGCGCACCATGACGCCTGTGAGAGGCAGACAACCGACCAGACCGCAGAGACTATTGCCTATGCCTTGCCCAACCAGCTCGCGGTCATAGTTTGTACGAGGTCCATTATGCAATTTGTCTAGAGCGGCACAAGTAAGCAAGGTCTCAGCGGTGGCGATAAAGGCTATGGCAACGGCGTCGAGCAAGACCTCGGTACTGAAAAAGCGCTGAAAATCACCGATGGTTGTAACTGTCAGCGAGGCAAATAAATTATCGGGAATGGCTACATATCTGACCGGCAGGGCCAAAAAAGTAGAAAATCCTGTCGCCAAAAGAACTGCCACTAGAGATCCAGGCAATACTTTCAGCCGCCCCGAAGCAAACTTTTGCCACAAAATCAGAATAATGACAGTCACTAGACCAACTGCTGCAGCCAGATGGTGAGTGGTTTCCGCCGCTCCGGTGCCGGGTACGTTCAAACCTTTCCAAATAGCCGAAGGTATAGAAAGTAAGTTATTGATACCACTGCCTTTGGGCGAGTCATCAACCATGACATGAAACTGGGCGGCAAAAATAAGTACGCCAATACCAGAGAGCATGCCGTTGATAACCGCCGGCGGAACGGCACGAAACCATGGCGCCGCCTTGAGACAACCGGCGATAATCTGCACGATGCCGGCTAGACAGATGATTACTCCAAGCCTCTCGGTGCCATGCTCTTTAATTAGTTCGAGCACAACCACAGCCAGTCCGGCTGCCGGTCCGCTCACCTGCATAGGACTGCCGCCTAGAAAGCCGACAACGATGCCGCCGATTATGCCAGTGACAATACCATGAGCCGGGGTCAGACCAGAGGCGATGGAAATACCCATACACAAGGGCAGAGCAACCAGAAAGACCACCACCGAAGCCAGTAGGTCGGACGAGAACGTGCTTTTGCTCTGTTCTTTAGTAGTTGAACTAGTCGAATTAGCAGAACTAGCTGTAAGAGCCTGAGCTTCCGCCTCTTCTTTGTTGCGCATACGCAGATGCGATTCGAAAGGCGAAGGAGGTCTTTTCTTTCCTGGACCGTCCGTCAAAGACATCACCCGTTAACCAATATCTACAAATTTTAGCAGATCATAATACGAGCTCCGATTAGCAACAGATTAGCAACCGAATGGCAAGCAGCTAGCAGGCAGCAATATTATGCCTAATTAGAGGCCGCGCCCCACTCTCGCCGCATCTTTTCAAAGAAGGCAAGAGCTTGCCTGGATTGAACAAGCCTTCTTGATCGAAGGCCTCTTTAATATTTTCCATAAAAGCTAAATCATCACAACTGAGCAAGGTCTGCATCTCTTCAACCTTCTCTATACCAATACCATGCTCACCCGAGAGAGTTCCGCCCAAAGCCACACAAAGAGAGAGTATTTCTTTGCCGGCCAACATTACCCGCTTTACTTCATCAAGTTTGTCACGGTGATAAAGCATGCAGGGGTGTAAATTGCCATCACCGGCATGATAAACATTGGCAATTGTCAGGTCGAACCTTTCACCAATCTTTGCTATGCCATCGATAGCTTCTGCCAATCGCGATCTTGGTATCACCCCATCTAAGACATAGCCATGCGGTGCAATGCGACCGAGCGCTCCGAAAGACAACTTACGTGCTTTCCAAATGCGCATGCGCTCGGCTTCGTCTTTAGCCCAGGTTACAGATATCACCTGATTTTTTTCCAGACAACTCTGCACAATAGCATGAGCGGCATCAATACCGTCACCATCAAGTTCAATGATTAGTAGAGCGGCCGCCTCTCTATTGAGACCTAGTTTTAGATAATCTTCCACTGCATTAAGAGTAAGCTTATCGATCATCTCCATAGCCGCGGGGATCACACCTTGCGCCACTATATCTGATACCGCCTGCCCGCATTCACCGACCGTAGAAAAATAGGCAAGCAAAGTCTCGACCCTAGAGGCTTTGGCGGTCAATCGCAGTAGGGCTTCTTGGACGAGAAACAAAGTACCTTCCGAGCCGACCATAAGCGATGTAAGATCGACCCCGCCTCTACCAAAGCCGCCGAATTCGGCAATTTCACCACGACTATCGACACCACGCAAAGCCAAAACATGATGGGTGGTCATGCCATATTTGAGAGTGTGCGGACCACCGGCATTCTCGGCTATATTGCCGCCTATGGTTGAAGCTATCTGCGAGCTGGGGTCGGGCGCGAAATAAAGTCCATATTTGCTCGCTGCCTTTGAAACAGAAACATTGGTGGCACCAACCTGCACATGAGCAACCCTTTCGTATGGGTCGACAGCAAGTACTTTAGACATTCTGGTAAAAACCAGCGAGGCACCGCCATGCACACAGGTAGAACCGCCGGATAGACCGGTGCCGGCGCCACGTGCCGTGATTGGAATCTTGGCGGCGGCTAGCAGTTTAACCACAGCCTGGGTCTGCTCGATAGTGGCAGGCAAGACCACTAGGTCGGGAACAGCCATATCGAGGGTTTCGGCATCTGATTCATAAAGAGCCAGGTCAAGACTATCGGTAAGCACATAGTCGGCCCCGACTATGTCTTTCAATTGCTCAATCAAAGCCTTCGCTAATTTGCTCAATTGCCTGCAGACTACCCCTGTTTAAGACTGATTATTGCTGCATGGGCATCATTTGCATTTGCTGCATCATTTGCTGCATTTGTTGCATTTGCTGCGGTTGCATTTGCATAGGCTGCTGCTGCATCGGTCTGCCGCCACCTTGTTTAACTGTCTCGCGGTCATTGATCATATGCTTGAAGCCTTGATCGCCGTAGTTCCAGGTAAATGTGCCGGTTTTCTCGACAAACTGCCGCTTTGAATTGGGTGGAAACTGCAAAACCGGATTATTGGTCATCGAATTTATAACGCCTATAAGCATGGCATTGTACATAGGGTTAGGACTTTTCTGCAAAACACGCACATTGCCTATGCGACCGTCGCGAGCCACACAATAACCAACCTGGCATAGCAAAGGCGGACTGGTCTTGAAAGCCATCTGAGCCAAGGTGTTGAACTTGACATATATAGACTCGGCCACACGTTTATGCCAAGCATCCCACAATAATTGCATCTCAGCCGAATTATCAACTTCGGCGGCTTTAGCTGCTTGCTGCTGCAAACCAGATTGCATGGGCGGGCGGCGCTGAATCGGGGGCTCGGGAGGCAAACTGTCTTCCATAGCAGGCATCTGCTGACCATTGAACTGACCACCTTGATCTGTCACTGCGGCATTCAAGGGTTTGCGCGGCGGCTTGGCGCTTTCGACATCAAAAGAACCAGGCGGCGGCTCCAGCGCATTATCAAGCGGATTTTCATTGGGGTCACTGCCAAAAGGGTCGCCGTCTACATCTTTACGCTTCAAGCTGGGACCATCGCCCCTGTGGGTGTGGTCTTCCTGCACACCGCCCTGGAGAGTATTTTGAGCGGTCGCCGGCAAAATCGAGAACGGCGCCCCCAGCAATGATACGAGCGAAACACCCAAACTGATTGTCAAATTGGTAAAAAGCGACTTATTCATAGCTGCTACTTTGGTAAGAGGGTCTAAATCTAAGGAAGCCCGATAATGCTAATGTACTCCATATTCCAAAAAAGTAAATTCGCGTTTCTCCCAGTATTTTAAGGCAAGCAATGTGTAAAGACCAATCTTCTGCAAAGTCGGAACAAAATATCGGCGCTGTCGGCAGCAAAGCCGAGAGCAAGCCAAAGAAAATCAAAGCAGTGCCCACTTTGACCCAGGGCTATTTGATTGATAGCCATGCCCATGTCACCCGCGAGTTTTTTGCCGAAGAACGAGACCAAGTGCTTGCCAGAGCCAAGGGCGGCGGCGTGGGCAAGATGGTCAACCCGGCAGTAACTTTAGAACGTGCCGCCCTTGATGAACTGGCTGAAATGGCGCAAAAGAACGATTGGATTTTTGCCGCCTGCGGTCTGCACCCACACGAAGCCAAAGACTGGCAAGATGATAGCGCCGCCCTGGTGGAAGAATATCTAGCCAAACCAGGTTTTGTGGCGGTAGGAGAGTGCGGGCTTGATTTCTTTTACGACAACAGCCCGAGAGATACGCAAATGCAGGTATTGGCTAGACAGGTAGAGCTTGCGGTCAAGCACAATTTGCCCATCATCATTCACTGTCGCGATGCCTGGTCGGAGACCTTTTCTATTTTGAAAGAGTACGGCAAGGGCAAGTTAAGGGGCGTTTTTCACTGCTTTACCGGTGGTCCAGAGCATCTTGATCAAATCAATGGGCTCGACTTTTATGTTTCATTTTCGGGTATTTTGACCTACAAAAAATCGGTAGCCATACAAGAAGCCGCCGCCCTGGTAAGAGAAGACCGTATGCTAGTGGAGACCGATTGTCCCTTTCTCGCCCCGCAAAGTGTTCGAGGCGAGCGCAATGAACCATTATTTGTTTTGTGGACGGCAGAAAAATTGGCTCAACTGAGGAATACTAGCCTTGATGAGGTGGTCGCCCAAACCACAGCCAATGCCGAGCAGTTATTTGCCATATGATGTCCGAAAACTATAGTAATACAGAGGCAAGCTCGCCTTCACAGGCAGGCAATGCCAATACGGCTCTCACACTTTTGGGTGATGAGGTCTTGCTTGACCTGGCCGGACCCAAAGACCGCTTTCTCTTTGATTTTCTCCTCTTTATTTTGCCGCTTTGGCTCTTCCTAATCTTGTCTCTAGCAGCAGCATGTTGCAATTCAAGAATAGCAGTGTTTGGCTTACTTGCCAGTCTTGCTTTTCTCATTGTGCCAATTGTTTTGCTGGGTATCTTCAATCTCAAGCTTGGCTTTATGAAGGGTCAAATCAACCTACCTGGCATCATTCCTGGCACTGTTAAATACAGCGACATCAAAGCAATTAAACTAGAAAAGGTAAAGCATCCCGCCGGTATGCAAAGAGTCTTGCATTTTACTGTGCAGGGACAAGGCGACAGTCTAGAAAAGATTTCGGTCAATATCGAAAACCTCACCATAGAAAATGCCAAACTTTTGTGGCATTGTCTGGCTAAGAACTGCAAAAACAGTGAGATTGACTTTGCCTTAAGACAGTCTTTGAATGACTGGGGTAGTGCCGAACAAGACTCGCTCGGCAAAGCCTATTCTTTACTTGGCATAGAGCCTGGCAAAGAAAGCGATCGAGATCTATCAATCGAGCTAAATTTGTCTAGATTGAGGATGCGCAATTCGTATTTTGACTATTTGAGCAGTCCCTTTCAGTTTTTCATGAAGAGCTGGACGATTCTCTGGCTGCTCACAATTGCAATAATTTTCTCAGGTCTGCACAAGTTACCGCTAGTGCAAACATTTCTTTCAGCCTTTATCACTCCTATTTGGGGTTTGCTCTATTTGCTGTCGGCCCTGCAATCATTTGGTTCGACTTTGCTGCCGGTGTCGCTTGCTATTGGATTACTGGGCTTGGTCGGTTTAGTTTTGGTAACTAAGGAAGGCATTGCTCATATTCAAAAACTAGATCAAGCCATCGACCAGATCTATATCGACTATCTCGGCATAACCAGTCGCACCAAAACAAAGACAGGCTATTTGCCTCTCTCGTATATTCAGTGGAAGCACCTGCAGAAAGTGACCGTTGAAGGCAAGGGAAGAGCGAACCGTGCTCTGGTTTTCACTCCAGATACAGAGGGCAAGGCAAAGATATCGGTTCCGCTTTATAGTCTGAACGACAGTAAAGCCATAGAAAAATTATTCGAAGCACTAAAAGTCTGGGCACCAGAAAGCGCCATCGAGCCAGATCTATTTAAGGAGCTGGGGCAAGATGTCGGTGGTTCATTCACTGAGCTTTGGCTAAGCTCACTGAGCAGCGCCCCGGCGCTAGAGACGTTGACGCCGCTTACACCTGGTGCAAGGCTGGAAGGTCGCCCCTATCAGATAGAATCTTTGCTTGGTTCGGGCGGTCAGGGTGTGACTTATTTGCTTAAGTGCACCGAGACAGCTAAGACCTATGTACTGAAGGAAATTATTTTGCCAAGCCGCACCGGCTATTTGATGAAAGAAAAGCTTTTGCAAGACTTTGAAAAACAAAGTCGTCTTCTTGCCAGAGTTAAGCATGACAGAATAGCAGGGCTAAAAGAGAGCTTTGTACATGATGGTAGAGCCTACCTTTTGATGGACTTTGTCGAAGGCGAAAGTCTCTTTGACCATATCTTAGATAAGAGAATTTCTGACTCTTCTGACTCTTCTGGCTCTTCTGAAGCTTTTGAACTGGAGCAAACAGTCAGATTTGCCATCTCTTTGTGCGAGATTTTGGAGTATTTGCACGGGCTTGAACCACCGGTAATACATCGCGACTTTACCCCTCACAACTTGATTTTAGATAAAGACGGCAAGCTAAGCTTGATTGACTTTGGTGTAGCTTTAGAAAGTTCAGAAACAACTGCCTTACAGAAAGCCAGTATAGTGGGCAAACAGAGCTATATGCCCATTGAACAATTGCGCGGTCAAGTAGATAAGAGCTGCGATATCTATGCCTTGGGCGGTTGTATCTATTTTATGCTAACCGGCCTAGAGCCAGAACCATTAACAGATTTATCAAAGGCAAAAGAGCTGGCCGACCCAGAATATGCCGATCTCTTGCCTATACTTGCCGGATGCACAGCACAAGAAGCAGAAAACCGTTTTGAATCAGCTGGTCAGTGCAAAGAGTCGCTGCAAAACTGGCTTAATGCGAGGGAGGGATGAGCATTCACCGACTAACTTATAAAGACAGATGGAGCGGTCCAGTTTACTGGCTCTTGGTTCTTTACTTTCCCGGCTGGGGTCTCTCAAGCGCCGCTGCAATACTAATGCTATTTTGTGGTGCTTTCATCTATCTGGCTAAACCAGATTTATACTCAGCCATAACCTTGCTAGGAGCCTGCTTTTATCCCCTGATAATCTTTTTGGGCGGCATCATTCTTTGCAATATCATGCGCGAAAACACAATCGAAATAGATAATACCGGACTGACTCTGCCTCTACGTTTAAGCAAAGGCGAACTCGGTTCTTTCATTCCCTTTCACCATATCGAGAAAGTGGAAGTAACTGAAGCAGATATTCAAAATAAGCAAGAAAACAAGCAAGAAAACGAGCTGGGCGCAGCCACATTGAAGCTGACACTGAAAGACAAGCAGCATATAGAGATGAATCTGGCTAATTTTAGCAACACCGACCGTGAGCAGATTTTGCTTTCACTTTCACTGCTCAGCCCCGATAGGGCGGTGGACGAAAGTCTGCTTAGAGCAAGAGACAAAATATCTAAAGAAAACGATGAGAAGAGGCTCTTGAGCTTTACTAGCATGTGGGAAGAAGAGCTCGCCAGTCGTTTTTCATCTTCGGCATATATGCCGCTTTATCCGGGGCAGAAGCTTTTGGACGGTCGGCTGGAAGTATTGAGACAGCTTAATTTGGGCGGTTGGTCGGCAGTCTATCTTTGCCAAGAAGACGGCAAGCGCATGGCGGTCTTGAAAGAGTCTGTGATACCGGCGGGTGCCCGTGCCCAACTGAGAGAAAAAGCGCTTTCGATGTTTGAGCGTGAAGCCCAGCTATTGATGCGCATCAAACACCCAAACATAGTCAAGGTCTATGATTATTTCACCGATAATATCAACGACCGGCACTATATTTTGCTAGAAAATTTGAGCGGCGAAAACCTGCGCAAACTGGTGCAACTAACTGGTCCCAGGCATGAGCTAGACGTTATCAACGATGCGCTTACGCTTTGCTCTATTTTAGAGTATCTGCATAGCCTCTCACCGCCTATGGTGCACCGCGACCTCACTCCAGACAACATAATTTTAGACAAGAATGAAAAATTGATCTTGATTGATTTTGGCGCCGCCAATGAACTGATTGGCACCGCCACCGGTACTATGGTCGGCAAGCAATGCTATATTGCCCCGGAACAGTTTAGGGGCAAAGCCTGCCCCCAGAGCGATCTTTACAGCCTGGGCGCCACCCTTGCTTTTCTCTTGACAGGAGAAGACCCAACCGCCATGAAAACGATAGATATCAATGAAACTTATCGGGGCACGCTAAAAATCAGAGAAAGGCTCAATAGTCTAATCAAGACACTGACCGCCCTTGACCCTCAAGAGAGAGGCACTGTCAAACAAGCCGGCGGCACTTTGCTTGAGTTAATAACCGCCGAGACATTAAGTTAGAGGTTAACGCACCCGCCATGAATAACGGCGCAAAAGCTGTTGCGCCTGGGAATAAGCGTTTGACTTTGCTTCCACTTTCTTGAGCAATTCCACCGCCCGAGGGTATTGACCGGCCTTAGCATAAGAAAGAGCCATCTGCACATAGGCATCATTCAAAGTCTGATCAAATTCATTAGTAAGCTTCTTCTCTTTTAGAAGCCTCTCCAGAATAGCTACGCCTTCTTCGCAGCGGCCTTTATTGATTAGAGCGCAGGCAGCGCGGGCTTCTTCCTGCACCATATAATTGCCGGCAAAATAGTTACCGGCGACAATCAGCACTGCCCCCAGTACCAGAGCCCTGACGATCATAAACATGCGGTTTTCTTTTTTGCGTTTGCGCGGCTTGAGCGGACGTGCTTCTAGTCCATAGTCAAGCATAGCCTGCGGATTGCCGAGAGCGGCATAACTATCCGAGGTTTCCATTGGTCCACCGTCGTCTTTTCCTGGGTTGAAAACCAAATTGCCCTTGCCCTGAAAGGGTATCCAATTTTCCGGTGGTTTGACCGAAACAGTTTTTTGTCTGCCTTTGCAGGCGGCTTGAATGTCTTCCCAAAGTTCTTCAGCGCTTTGCTGTCTTTCATTGGGATTCTTGGCCATGGCCTTCATGATGGTTTCATTCATTTCGGGCGGGAAGGTGACTTCAGGCTGCACTGCGCCAAGTGAGGGAGCGGGATTATTGACATGCATGAGCATAAGAGCCATGAGATCATCGGCTGAGAAGGGTCTTTTGCCTGTCAGTGTCTCAAAGAAAACAACACCCATACTGTAGATGTCGGTTCTATAGTCGACATCTACACCGCGGCACTGCTCGGGGCTCATATAAGCCGGGGAACCGCAGACTTTTCCTTCTAAAGTAAGAGAAGCGGAGGAAGCACCGGAGTCGCTCCACATTTTAGCGACGCCGAAATCTAGCACCCTGATGGCATTCTTTTTGATTAGATCAAGCGCATCAAGATCGCCTTTGATGTCGACATCTTCTAGAACAATGTTCTCAGGCTTAAGATCGCGGTGAATGACTCGGCTGCGATGGGCTTCACCGATGGCCGCACAAACCTGCTCAAACAAAGGAAGAGCTTGCTTTAAATCTAAATAACCGCGTTTGCGCAGAACATCTGAGAGGGTGACACCTTTCAAAAGTTCAGTAACGATATAGGGCTGACCTTGGTCCATGACACCAAAGTCATAAAGTCTAATTATATTTGGATGAGAAAGGCGGCTGACGGCACGAGCTTCTCGGTGGAAACGCTTGACCGAGTCGGAATTGGCACCGAGGAAGTGATGGAGCAGCTTGACCGCCATTTCACGACCGGTCGACTCTTGTATGGCCTTATAGACCATGCCCATGCTACCCTTTCCGACAGGATAAAGAATGCGATACTTCTCTCCGAGTATCTTGCCGATAATCGGATCATCGGGCAAATTGACGAGTTTGGAACCATCATCAGGACACTCGCTGAAATCACCCTGGAAGTGTGTATTGCACTCTAGGCATAACTTCATTGCTAGCCTCTTTTTACCTTCTTCTTGAGCTTACGCATCAGCTTCTGGACTTCTTTGTATTTTTTGAACTTGCTTGGGATTTTCTCAAGCATTTTCAGAGCCTCTTGCATTTCAGCTTTTTCAGCGCCTTCACCAGCTTTCGATTCGGCAATAGACAAATAGACGCCATAAAGTTTTTCTTGCTCTGAGGCACTTAACTTAGAGCCTTTGGCTTTATTTTCTAGCATCTCACGAGCCTTATCGAACTCGCCGTTCTTGATATGCTGGTCGATTGAAGCTTTCTCGGAAGGCAATACATCGGGCAGTTTAGCAGCATCGAATTTGATCAAGCCTTGCTGCATGGCATAGAAGACGCCACCGCCGGCAGCACCAAGCACAACCAGCAAAGCCAAGACCATCACAGCCGGGTGTATGGCCGGGCCGGTTCTGCCTCTAGATTTATTGGACATGGGTTCGCGCTTAGATTTCTGCGACTGCCCTTTCATATTGCGCTGCTGCAATTGCTGCACTTGTTCTAGCGGCACAGGGTCAGGCATAGCCGAGCGCACCCCGGTGTCGTTGGGGTTCATGCGTGCTTGATTGAGTATACGATTGACTAGTTCAGACTTAGACTCGGGTTCGTCCGACATAGGCGGGGGAGTCATACCGGCAACACTACCGGTACCGACGCGACCTAGAGATGAAGAGGAAGCCGAAGCACTGGGAGGCTGTCCCACTCCAATAACGTCTTGTCCTCGCATACCCGAATATGTAGCACCAGGCGGCTTGCTCTGCTCCTCCAATTTGCGGTTGAGAGCTGCGATGCGGGCACTGACTGCATCGCCCGACATGGCAGCCTGTGGCATGCCGCTTGCTGGCGAAGGCGGCTGCATCGCCCCAGAGGCGGCTGCGGCGTTTTGTCCGGGATAATTGGTCATTGAACTGCCCGGGCTGGCAAAAGGCGAGGTAAAAGCAGGGCTGCTTCCACCTTCTTGCACTGCATCCATCTGACGAGAAATTTTGCCCGGAGGCTTATTGATCATCTCAGCCAATTTGGAAGCCGAATCGGTTGGGCGATTTGCCGGTGCCGCTCCTTCTTTCTCAGGCGCTTTCGACGCCGCTTCCAGAAGCCGAGACAAGGCATCGACTTTAGACTGTGTCAGGGTCATGGGGTCTTGACCCTCTATATTGGGCAGACCGGCTTGCCCATCTTTATCAAGATTGGCAGCCATTACCCTTTCTTCGAGAGCTTTCTCTTCTATTGATTTTTCTTTCTCTGCTGCGGGCTCTGAGGCGGAAGCAGCACCTAAGAAGACTCCCAAAGATGCTCCGGTAGCGGCAGCGGGAGCAACTGGACTATCGAGCAGCTTATCGAGAGCATCGGCTACGGCATCGCCAAGTGAGGGTCCATCGTCTTCATCATCGCCGCCGGAGGAGGGAGACTTAGAAATAGACTCAGCTTTCTTCCTATCGGCAAGTTTTTCAGAGATAGGACGATCATCGAAGTTATCGTAATCAAAATCAGGCTTGGTTTTGATTGGTTTGGCAGCTGGTTTCTCAGGTTCGGAAGCCGCTACAGAAGCCGTTGCTGAATCAGCGGCTTGCTCTAGATTAACTTCAGGTTCTGAAGCCGCCTTAGTCTCAGGTTCAGAAGCAGGTCGGGCAAAGGGCGACTCAACTACCGACTCGGAAGATGGGGACTCTTCTTTGTTTGATTCTTCTTTCTTAGCTGGCTCTTCCTGAGCTTTCTTAGCCGCTTCTTTCTTGGCTTGCTTTTCTTTCTTGAGCAATGCCTTCAATTCTTCCAGAGAAACTTCTTCATCGTCATGTCTGGGTGTCTCGACACCGGCCAAAAGGCGAGCCACTTCATCGGCTTCACTTACCGGTGTGGATACTGGCGAGGCTGAAGCAGTTTCAGAATTTGTCGCAGCGGCTTCGGGTAAGTTCAAGCCAGCCAATAGTTTAGAGATAACCGGGGACTTAGGCTTAAACTCTTCAGCTTTAGGTTCTTCAGATTTAGGTTCTTCGGCTTTGGGTTCTAGAATCTCAGGTTGACTGAAATTGTCAAAAACAGGCTGCTCCACTATAGGTTGCGCAAACTCAGACTGGCTGCTATCTTGCGACTCTCCGAACTTAGAGTAGTCGGCACCGGAAGTGACAATTTCATTGCTGAACAAAGCAGAGAAAGCCGGCGCCTGACTTTCTTGCGAAAGACGCATCGGTTCAGGCTCACTGTCTGAAGCATAAGAAGCCGGTTCGTCAAAGCTGTCGCCTTCTCTATCTGGGGCAAACTTAGTTGATTGCTGACCGGTGGGGGTCATCAAATGAGTGAGAGCACTTTCTTTGGGCTCGTCTTCTGAAAGATTTTCTCCAAGCAAACTACCAAAGCCGAGCGGACGAGAAGAAGTCGATTCCAATCCATACTTTTCAGGGTTTTCCTGCAGGGCTTCCTGTTCTTGCTGAAAAGCCCGAGCCAGAGCATCAGCTCCGACATCTTCGCTGCTTGCTTCTTGATCTTCAAATAAGGAAGAGAGCTTGCGCTGCGGTCCGGAAATGCGAGTATTAGAAACTCTCGGACTGGGCTTTACTTGAGCTTCAGGCAGGGCGGCGGCGGCATTAAAGTCAGATTGCACTTCACTGGCCATGTCGCTTGGCGCCTCCAAGGTGGACTCAGGGAAAGCTTCGGCAAGCGTCGCCTCAAATGATCCGTTTGTACTTGCTAGAGCGGCTTCGGCGCGGAAAGCTTGGGCGAAATCTATCTCGCCACCACTGGCAGGGGCAGCAGCAAATAGATCTTGTGAAGCAAGATCTGGCTGAGAAGCTAAATTAGGTTCAGAAGCCAGAGTAGACTCCGAAACCAAGTTAGATTCCATAACAGGCAGAGGCGCTGCCGACTGGGGCGGACTAAAAGATGGTTTTTCTTCGACTTTGGCTGCTTCTTCGACCGGCTTGGGGGCGCCGGGCAATTGCACGGACGGCTTATCTCTATTTAAGTCGGAAGGTAGCCTGACCGGCGAATTGTTCTGCAGGGTCGGCCGACTAGGCACCACGGTCGGTGCATTGCCCGCAGACTTAGGTGGAATACTTACCGCTTTCGGCGCCAGACCTTCCATAATTGGCTCTTCGTCGCGCAAATTGTAAGGCTGAGAAACTCTACCTGATGGCTTGGGTGTGGAGGGAGACTTCAATATAGGCGGGGCGCTTCCCGAAGAAAGCGTATTCATAGGTTTGGCTTGAGGAGATTTGAACTTATCTAAGGCAAGCGGACGAGCAGCAGCCGCACCCATCGGTCTTGGCTTTGCCTCTATCGAGCTATGATTATCAGCCGCTCGGCCGTTATTACCGTTATCGTTGCCATTATTGCCGCCGCTTGGAGAGTTATTAATTTCGGTCTGTGCCTCTAAGCGGGCATCAACACTATTTTCAAAATTACTTTCGTCAATGGCTTCCAGAGCATCGTCCGAATTGGAAGCAGAATAATCAACCACCGAAGGTTTGGCTTCAGAGACTACTTTTGCCCAGCTATCAGAAGTGGAAGAGGAGGGGGGTGTGGGGGAAGAGTTAGTATTACTAGACGATTGACTGGCAGATTGCGGAGGCATCGAGCCGACAGCCGGCACATTGGTGGAGGAACCGGTCGGCTTCTTGACCAAAGCGGACAACTTTTCAGAAATATCTGCCTTGCCCGGCTCGCTCTTGGCCTGGCTATTGCCGCCTTTCTTACTCAGATAAGGTGTCAGATCTGGCACATCGTCCTTCAAAACTACCGTCCTCTCAAGGTCAAAACTACGAGCCTATTGCCCCCTCATTCGCTCACTTACCCGATTTGGTTGATTTTGCAACCTGTCGGGGTCTTGCTCGTTACCGCTGGTAAAGGCAAAGCCTGAACCCTCGCAAGATTTAGTAAGTTCGGACGCGAACAAGTTGATTGAACTATGCCGGTCCTTTGGATTCTTCTGAAGAGCCCTAGCAATAACAAGATCCACTGGCTCAGGAATACCCAGATCTGGTCTGACGGTAGCCATAAGGGGAACTTTCTCGTTAACAGTCTTAACCATGAACTCTTTGTTTGAGTTGGCCCGGAAGGGTTTGCGCCCGGTGAACATCTCGAATACCACCAAGGCCAAAGAGTATATGTCGGTGCGGTGGTCCAGAGGCAAGCCACGACACTGTTCGGGGCTCATATAGGCAGGGGAACCCGCCACCGTGGTCGGACGAGAGATAGCGTTCATACGATTTTCAAAAATTGTATAGCTGATACCAAAGTCGAGAAGTTTCACCATGTCTTTGCCGGAGGAATGATCCAGAACTATATTGTCGGGCTTCATATCTCTGTGCACAAAGCCTTGATCGTGCGCAAACTGCAGCGCCTTGCAGATCTCGAGCGTTATATTTAAGACTCGTCCTGGATTTATCGGACCCTTTTGAATAATTGTGGTGAGCGCAGTGCCTTCCAAAAAGTCCATAACCAGAAATGGCTGACCGTCGTCGGTGATGCCCGAATCGAAGAAACTGACAATATTGGGATGTCTCAATCTCTCAAGGGCGGTGATCTCACGAGAAAACTTTTCTAGACTTTTGGAATCAGCCCCCTGGTAAGTGTGCAGAACCTTGACAGCCACGAAGCCGCCCATCACAAGCCTGGTGGCTTTGTAGACTATGCCGGAGGCGCCTTTGCCCGCCACGCAGTCCACGGCATAGCGGTTATTTATGAGCGCACCAATCAGGGGCTCCTTACCAACATATTCCAGAGGGGCGCGATCATTCGGACAGACGGTGTTCTCGTCGTCGAAGTAGTTATTGCATCGCAAGCACAACTTCATTGGGTTGACCGAATTTAAGGGGAGGGGAAAGGCACAGGAGTTAGTAAAGATCTTATGGTCTTTATTTAACTTACCCAAAAATGTGGCCCTTACACCGAGAGATTTCCCGGCTGGGCTACAGCTAGATAAATTATCAGCTTGGCAATAGAAAAGTTATGATGCCTGATAATTGTCCCCGGCAAGCCTTTCCACCGCGCCAGCCAGCTCAAGCATGATTAGAGCACTGGAAAGCTCGCCGGCCGACAAACTACTTTTCTCAGCCAACTGGTCGAAATGAATTTGCGGATTGGCGCAAATAAGGTCATAAACTTCTTTCTCTGGTCCGAATAACTCCACCGGTACCGGTTTGCCATCGTATTGCCCGGTAATCCAAGCAAACTCGGACAGCAAGTCGTCAATAGAAGAGACAAGCTTGGCTTTATTAGAAGAAATCAGATGGTTGGTGCCATCTGAAGCCGGTGAGTCGATGCGTCCAGGAATGGCAAAAACCAATCGCCCCTGGTCGAAGGCCTGATTGGCGGTTAGTAGAGAGCCAGATTTTTGACCAGCCTCAACCACGAGCACCCCTTGCGATAGACCAGAAATGATGCGATTGCGCTGGGGGAACATCCAGGTCTGGGGCTTGGTGCCAGGGAAATATTCAGAGAGAACGGCACAACCTGGAGTATCAATAAGCTTTTGATGGAGACGGCGGTTTGTGGCAGGATAGATAACATCGGGGCCTGAACCCAAAACAGCCACCGTCGTGCCACCAGCTTCGATGGCACCCCAATGACTATGCGAATCAATGCCCAGAGCCATGCCACTTATGACGGTGATGCCTCTTTTGCCCAATTCAGAGGCAAATTGCTTGGCAACCTTTTGCCCATAAGGACTGGGGTTGCGTGTACCGACCACGGCAATAGATTTGTTCAAGCGGATAAAATCGGGCTTTCCTTTGATATAGAGCACCGCCGGCGGCTGATGTATCTCTCTGAGACCAAAGGGGAAATTGGGATGGGCGAGACAGAGAGCCCAGACATCTTTATCTTTGAGCTCTTGCATCAAGGCGTCGGGATCGATGCGACTGCGAGCCGAGACTATTTTGCCCACTACTTCATCGGTCAAAAAGGGCAAGCGCGCAAAAGGGTCTTGACCCAACTCGGCAATTTGCAAGGGATCTGCTTTCCAAAGCTTTTCAAGGGAACCAAGCCGGTCGTAGATCAGTCTCAGCTTGGTACCGGACATTGCTATCTCGGCGCGGTCGAAGGCTACCCAATACTTGGTTTCACTCTCAAGGAAATCAAGAGAGTAGCCCGACTCTTGCATCAGTTAGCAAGAGAAAGCCTTTTTAGGCGGACTATTCTCAACCGCTTTCTTATCTTCGTCCATTTCCACCTCTTGCCCTAGAGCTTAACACTAAAGTTCTTGCTAGCATTTAAGACAGGTTTTCCGCGGAAAAAGTTCAATGAAAAGACCAGATTCAAAGATAAAATTTGTCGGGACAGGCAAAATCGAAACGTCTCGAAAGCTCTCGATGCTTACCCTAGCAGGCTTATGGGCTTTCAGCCTCTTTCTGCCGGCAGCCGCCCAGATGTCGAGTGACGACCTTGCCAGACTTAAGGGCATGGAAGAAAAACTCTTCTTTAAAAACTACGAAGACGGCGAGGTGGAAAGTCGCATCACCAGGCTGGAAAAGAAAGTCTTTGGCGACCAAGGCGAGGGCAGTCTGGCGGAGCGCTTTGCCAAACTGAAAGAACTGATCAAACCCGAAGCAAAAGAAGCCCCCAAGAAACCGAATATTGACACTAAGACAGCGCCAAATAAGACAGTGCCAAATAATAGCCAAAAGTCGACTTACCAAGGCTCTAATGACGATCTAATGGACCGCAAGCGCCGCGCCATGCTTGCCAAAGAAGAAGAAGTCAGCCAACTGCAAGCGGAGGCAGTGGAACTCTGGAAAGCTCGCAAAGGACAAGAAGCAATAGAGAAATTCCAGCAAGTACTGCGCCTGGCGCCCGACTATGCCGAGGCCCATTTTAGTATGGGCGTAATTTATGAAGCAGCCCGCCGTTACGGCGAAGCCCTCGACTCATATAAAAGAGCCCTGGCTCTTAATCCCAGCAAGAGAGAATATCAAGAAGCAGTTTCGTCATTGGGCAAAAAAGCCGAAAAAGAACAGGCCGAGCAAGGCGAGAAAGCCGAACTAAAAGAATTAGCCATGCAGGCATCGGCCGCATACAAGCGAGGCGAATACAATTCGGCACTGGGCTTTTATAAAGAGCTTGACAGTAAAGCCCCGCGACAAGCCATGGTCAAATACAACATCGCCACAATCTATCTCGCCTTGAAAAATCCGGTGGATGCCCTCGACTATTTCAAACAAGCCTACAAAATCAAACCCGATGAAGAACGATATAAAGAAGCCGTGGAAAAACTCTCGGCCAACCTCAAGCAGGCTCAACAAGAAAGAGCTGAAGCGGAAGCCACTTATATCTCTAAAGAGGGTGGTGATACCTACGGCAGCAAAACAAACAAAGCAATAAAGGGCGGCAATCTAGCCGGTCGAGGCAGTACCCAGGCAAGCGCCGCCTATGGCATTCTCACCAAAAAGGGTGAAGGCGGTGTGGAAATAACAGCGATAGCGCCGCAATCTAGAGCCGACCGCGCCGGTTTGAAGAAGGGCGATATTATCAAAGCGGTAGACGGCACCATAACTGAAAACAACAATGCCTTCAACGACATGCTCAAGCGTAAGCAACTCAATGAAGGAGTGCAAATGATCATTCAGAGAGGGGCTAAAATAGGTCAGTTTGTCATGTAAGACAAGAGTCTAGGGTCTAGTATCTAAGATCTAGCTTTTCTAGCTCTTAAACTATAACCGACAAGCGCTCTTGCAGAGGTGGAACTGCCTTTGGTGCGGTGCTGGAAACAGCCTTGATATTGTATATGGTGTCGCGCTCGACCGGTTGATAACCGCTGGAGGAGATCAATTCTTCCATGCGCTCTTTGGCCAACTGCAAAGGTGTTTTTGCTCCGGCGGCATGGGTGATTTTCTCTTCGCCGATGGTACCATCCATATCGTCTGCGCCAAAGGAAAGAGCCAGCTGAGCCAGTTCTACTCCAAGCTGAATCCAATAAGCCTTGATATGGGGAAAGTTATCGAGCACCAAGCGAGATACCGCTACATCTTTGAGCAAATCTTGAGCAGTCGGTTCATGAACTTCCGGCTCGATGTCGGTACCCTCGTAATAGCACTTGAGCGGAATAAAGCACTGGAAGCCGCCCGATTTGTCTTGCTGCTCGCGCAAAAGCAACATATGATCGACTTTGTTCTCAACTGTTTCACTGATGCCGGTGAGCATGGTGGCATTAGACTTGAGCCCGAGCTTATGAGCAATGCCGTGAATTTCAAGATAGATGTGAGCCGGTGTCTTTTTGACCGCCATACGCTCCCGTACTTCTTCATCGAATATTTCGGCGCCGCCGCCCGGCATAGAGCCTAAACCGGCTTTGATTAGCCTTTGCAGCACTTCTTCATAGCTTATGCCTTCCAGATTGGCTAGGTACTCAATCTCGACAGCGGTGAAAGCTTTCATATGAATCTGAGGATAATCAGCTTTGATAGCCTGCAAAACCTCTTCGTAATAATTCAAGTCGCAGGCAGGGTTTAGTCCACCTACCATATGTATCTCGTTGATGCCCAGTGCAGCACCTTTACCGGCTTCTTGCAAAACTCTGTCAACCGACCAGGTATAGGCTTTTTCGCGCTCGACCGGGTTGGCATAAGAGCAAAAGCGGCAGGTCTCTACACAAAAATTGGTGGGATTGAGATGCATGTTGTGGATGTAATAAACATGCTTTTCTTTGCCGGCGCCGGCGGCTCTGGCTCTGGCATATTCGGCCAGACGGCCGACGGTGAGCAGATCATCACTTTTATAGAGTCTGATTGCGTCTTCGCGGCTGAGACGCTCGCCCTGCATCACCTTATCGACGATGTCTTTCAATTCATGATTTTCCGAAACGAGACAATCAGACATGCCCTTGGAATCCCCCGGATAGCCGCTATCAAGTCAAATCGTAGCACCAAAGCCCCGCTATTGCCCCGCCATGCTTTCTAAGGTAAAGGCAATAAGTCTTTAATTCAGCAATTCTTTAATTCAGCAAGTCATTAATGCTCTAAGTCATTAATTGGGTGCGAATTTAACGGGCGGTCCAGTTTGGATTGACTATTGAAGTGAGGACATGGTCTTTGAACTTGCCGTCGATAAGCAAATAGTCGCGGGCATAGCCCTCAACTGTAAAGCCCAAACTACGCAATAGCCAGCCGCTGCGCTCGTTCGCGGGCTGATAGTTGGCCATGATGCGGTGCAGATTGAGAGCCGAAAAACCATAGGTGATCACCGACTGCAAGGCTTCTTTCATCATCGAACGACCTTCTCGTTCTTTGTCTATGCCATAACCGAGAATACCGGCATGAAAAGCGCCCTTGATGATATTTGTCAGACTGGCGCTGCCTATGACCATGCCCGAATCAGAATTGCGTTCGTAGATGAAGAAATGCACTGATTTATCGTGCTCGAATTCTTCCAGATTTTCAGTAAGACGCTTAACCCAGTAGGACTCGGTCAAGAAATCGTCTGGCCAGGCAGGACCGGAGCCCGATAAATGGTCCCGGTTGCGAGAGTAATACTCGACCACGGCCTTGGCTTCACCCGGCTCGGGCAGGCGCAAAATACAACGACCTGTATTTAGCTTGGGCTGCGGCTTTACTAACTTAGCCTGGGCGGAGAGATCTTGCAATTGGAGCCTCACTTCACTCAAATTGGGCGCTGATGGAGAAGAATTATACTAAAAGAGCGATTGCCGATGTCTGCAACCGCCCTCTAATTCAATAATTCGCTTACTCAGCCTATTTTGCTTAGTCTATATTACTCAGGTTAATCTACCCAGTAGCTGGGCATGGTCAAGTTGCCGCCGTGATAGGCGGTGCCGACTCCGATATCATCCGACACCTCGGCGAAGGCATCTACGTTACTTTGCGAATTTTCTTCCGGAGCGAAAGAAGACTGTCCGCTCTGATGGACATATTCGACTTTCACCAAACTATTGCTGCTTTCTTCGAAATTGCGCCAAGACTCTTTCACTGGACGATCGAAGAGATATTCATCTTCCGAAGTCCATGCCAGGAAGCAGTCTTCACTGGAGGGCAGGGGCTCGAGCATGGGCAGGCGTGTGGCTCTGGCGGCGGCATCCAGTCTGTCGTTCAGACTTTTCTCTTGACTTTCTCTTTCTTCTTCGGCCGAGAACCAATAAGAAAGAGCTTTGCGCTGTCTGTCACGGGTGGAAAGACCGTCCGGGCAGGAAATTTCACCAGTGGCTCGGCGCTTGAGATTGCCTAGATTGGCGGCGTGGTCTACTTCGAACTTGCCCTTGATGCTCGACATCTTGCTCTGGTCGTTAACTACGGCTCGCAGGTCGGGCATGGGCAGATTTCCTGAATTGACTTCGGCGAGTACAGCCGGACGGGCCAGCTCAGTAAGACCTTTAACCAATAGCATGACATTGAATAGCATGTCTTTCTCCCTTAACCGCCGCCTTATTCGCCCAGAAGCGCTTGACTTCTCTTGCAAGCAATGTAGGTTAAGCCAGGTACCAAGTCAAGGCGCGACTACGTAGTTTCCCCCCTTAAATTTAAGAGGCGGCTTACTAAACTCAGAATAAACCAGCTTTTTACTCATGACCATTTAAATACTCCTTAGATATACAGACCAGCAGAACATTGGCCCTGCAAATATTGAGCATCGCAATGTTGTACTGCCGAACCGATTAGATAAAGCTGCGCCGCTTTTTCTGCTCTTTCGGACTGGCAGAAAGGCCAACTCCTAAACCAAGCATTCTTTTGGCTATCAGTTCAAAAAAGCGGTCGCGCTCTACACCCCTTATCACAGCCTGATTATGGGCTTCGCTTAGAACCACCGGATAACCAAAACCCTTGTTGCATTGCGACATAACGGCCCTAAGGGCAAACTGAAACATTTCGTCGTCGTCAAAGACAAATCGGGGAAACTCGAGTCTGGCCACTTCGCTTGGCCCAGAAAGATAGGCAAAACAAATTTGGTTTTCGGCCTTAAAGAGCTTAGTGACCGAAGCCTGTGAAGCGAAGACTGATGATAACTGGCCCCGCTCAAGCAATCTCGAATAAATGAGCCTGTCGCTGAGGGGCCAGATACTCGAGCAAGGAAAGGCTTCTTCGTTGAGACCGGCGCAAAGATTTTGGCAATGACTCAGTTCATAGGGACAGATACTGACCCTAAGGGCATTGACTAGATCGGCACTGCGGCTTTTGGAGATATAGCCGACACAGGGTATTTTGGCTGCGGCAAAACTATCGAAAAGGGTCTCCTGCCTCTGCAAATAACTTTCCTGATAACCCACAGGCATTTTCTCAAGCGACCAACTCAAAAGAGAACCATCCACCAAAGCCAAGACCTTGCCCTTTTCTTTCTCGCTTGCCTTGGCTAGCTGACATTCGCGAAAGAGTATCTCCAGTTCAAAGATAGAGCGCTCGAGAGCCACATAAAGTTCATCAATGTGCACACGTCTTCTGTCTACCAAAGGGTAGAGATCATCTGGACGGGCATAGAGCCTGGGTTCGCTATAGAGCCTGGCAGAGCCGCGATAATCTATAGAGGCAACACCGGCGTTAAGCAAATAAGCAGTGGAAACTTCATGATGACTGCTCATAATCTGCGAGCCATCGACTCCGACAGCCACATAACTATGCGGCTCTTCAGTGACTGGGCTGAAACAGCCAAGCTCGGAGAGGGGCTTGAGCAGGGGCCAAAGCACCCAGGGTCTATTCTCGTCTAAGCGACTGGCAAAAGACTTATCTAGGCTGGCTTGATGAAAAGCCCTGAGAGCCAATTCAAGCAACCTTTCACTCTCTTTGATATCTTGGAGGCTGTCGCTGCCAAGCTCATCGAGTAAGGGCATAAGCTTTAGAAAATCGAGCATAACGCCCCTTCTTTAGTTGCGGTAAACTTTAGACGAGACAATTTTAAGCTCTTTTCAAATCTAATTGAGCCACATTCAAATACGAGTGCAATTCTAAACACGTGGAAAAACAAAACTTCTGGAAAATCAGCGAACCACTGGAAACGACCCTCTCTAGGCGGGTTTCACAACTGCGTCGCCTGAGGAATTTGACTCTGGAAGAAGTCAGCGAAAGAACCAATTTTACCGTGGCGCGCTTGGAAGACATCGAAGCCGGTCTGGAAACCTGGCTCTCGGCGACCGACAGACAGAAACTAGCACGGGCCCTCACCGTCGACCCGCCGGTTTTACAAGAAGTAGAAGTAAAACCGCGCCTGGAGCCCAGTGCCGACCCAAAACGCTGGCAAGCTATTTTAGACGACTTAACCGAATCAATTTTGCTGGGGGCGCGGGAGCTTTCCTGTCCGCAATGCGGACATACACTGCGTTGCCGCGTGCAAGAAGGTCTGGACATCAATGAAAACCCGATCTTCTTTGCCAAAGCTTTCTGCCAGAAATGCCCCTTCACTTTGAAATGAGCCTCTGCCAATAGGCTTAGGTAGCTGCTCTTTTCACGAAGCAATGCCGAATAGTTTCATCAAGCTTCTCTCTTAGTTTAGATAGACGAGCATTGATCTCTAAGCGACGCTCTTGCAAGCTCAGTAGATGCTTGCGTCTATGATCATCGAGGGCTTCCGAAAATAGTTCGTTCAGAGCTATTTCTTCACCCTGAGCCCACCACAGATCTTCAATCACCGAGCCTATTAAGTCATGCTCGGCATCATCGAGCATTTGCGAAAATAGTCTGTATTCATTGGCCAACATAAACTCGATAGAATTGCGCACTTCCATGCGCAAACTCTGAGCGGCAGCCGAGATAATCGAAGCCGATAGTTCCTTGTCCAAGCCACCAACGCGGCAATTCAACTGGTTGAGGGTTTCTTCTAAAAGATAGCGGCGGAAAGCCATTTGATTGATAAGAAAATCAGGGACATACCCGGTGCAAACCATATGCACAATCTCGGAGCGAGGCGGCAGAGAACCTAGAGCATGGCGGCTGCGCACCGAAAGTGCTTGCAGAGTGGAAATAGCCCGGTAGTGTTTGTCGATGAGTTCGCGCAGTCCGTTGACCACGGCATCTTTCAAACCAGGCAAGGTGGAATCACTGCTCAGATTTTTGGCCATGAGCATCATTATTTGCTTGCGCAGAAAGTCTACATTACCGCCTAAATCGACGATAGTGCGCACCGCTATGCACTCTTTCAAATCCATGATGCCGAGCAGCAAATGCTCGGGGTTGATGTAATTCAGTCCCAAGAAAAGAGCATACTCGTAAGCCCTGTGCAAGGCCTGCACAGTTAGGTCACTCATGCCATAGGCTTTGCGCGTATCACCACTGGCCGAGTGTGCCACCACCGGCAATGTCACCGACGGTAAACCGGAAGAAAGATCCGGGCGGCCGCTGAAAGGCAGCTCCGATTCCATCTTGCTCTTTACCTTCTCTTCCAGCTCTTTGCGCACAGCTTCTTCGTCAATTTTCATGCTGCCTAGAGCTTCAGCGGCGATGCCGGCATAGTCGCTGGTAAGAGCGGCAATGATATGGTCGGTGCAAATATAACCATGTTCAAGGTTGATGCACTCATCAAGAGCTAACTGCATCACTTGCAAAAGACTGTCACTAGAGCGCTCGAATACAGAATCCAACATAGATTTCCCTGGGAGTTGCGGTAACTATATAATAGTAAGTCATTTGCCCTCCTCGTTAAATAGAAGCAAAGAGGTCCAAGGGGCAAGACATACCGAGAACGGCTGGACAGGCGGTTCTATAACACAGGAAACACAAAGTGAGAATTCTTCTATCTAACGACGACGGCATTCATGCACCGGGTCTGGCGGTACTGGCCGCCCATCTAGCTAATGACAGCCGCCACGAAGTTTATGTCTGCGCCCCCGACCGTCAGCGCAGCGCCACTGGTCATTCCCTCACCTTGCATAAACCACTCAGGGTTCAGCACGAAGAATCAGCTTTCGATTTACAAACCAATGCCGTCAAGGGCGCTTGGTCAACCACAGGTACCCCGGCCGATTGCGTCAAGTTAGCTGTTTGCGAACTGATGCCGGCACCGCCCGATGTGGTTGTCTCTGGCATTAATTCAGGACCCAACCTGGGCAGCGATCTGCTCTATTCGGGCACAGTGGCTGCGGCAATGGAAGCCGCCTTCATGGATATCCCCGCCATTGCCGTCAGTGCCAAACAAGACAAACGTTTCGTTTATGAAACCGCCGCCCATTACATCGGCGAATTGCTCGGCAAGTTAAAAGATGCACCGCGCACTGCGCGCGGACTGATTAACATAAACGTACCAGCCCTCAAGAAAGATGAAGTTAAGGGGGCTAAACTTGCCGAGCTGGGACTGCGCCTCTATAAAGATAGCTTCGACAAGCGCTCCGACCCGAACGGACGTGATTATTATTGGCTTTCCGGTCATGCCATTGAAGATTCGGAGTCGACCAGTTCTGATGTTTATGCAGTAAATCAAGGCTATATTTCAGTCACTCCGGTGGTTTTCAATATGACAGACTTTGCTCTGTTCGATAAGCTTGCGCAGTGGATATAGAGATTTTGACCAGTAAACTAACCAGTAATCTGACCAGTAAACTAAAATGAACACTTTTACTTTCAAAGAAATGCTAGCCGATCAAAACTGGCTCAGTAAGTTAGCAATTGGCACTTCTGTCAATCTCACCGCTCTGCTCGTCTTCCTTTTCAACCCGCTCTTTCTGCCCCTGAGCGTCATCATGGGCGGTATCACAAACGGTTATCTGCTCAGAGTAATGCGCACTTACATAAAGGGCAGCAAAGAACTTCCCGAATGGGACCAATTCGTCGACCTGATGATTTCAGGAATAAGTTGGCTGGCAGTGACCCTCTTCTTCCAATTCGGCGGCTTGGCGCTTCTCGCTCTTTTCCTCACCCAAGGTGTCGCTTCAGGCAGCACCTTCGTAGCCAGCAAAGGCTTCACCAACTGGGGGATGACGACCTTTCTTTCTGTTTACTGCTATTTTGTCCTGACTTCATTTTTCACCTCGATACTTATGGCTAATTTCGCCCAAGAAGAAAGTATGAAATCAGGCTTTCAATGGTTGAAAGTATCTATAAGAATGATGAGAGCCCCAGGAAAGTTTCTGGTCGTCTGGCTGGCAGGGCTGAGCCTAATCTTTCTAGCTTCTTTCCTACCTGGACTGACCTTTATCGGTCTTATTATTTCGCCCTTTCTCACTTTTCTTGCCCAAGTGGTGCAAGCGCGCATGATCGCCCTGGTTTGGCGAGAGACGGCAAAACCTGGTGAAGAACCCAGCGACTCGGCTGCTAGCGCTGCACTATCGTCTTGATTCTTCCGTCTCGTCCATAGACTATTTTGTGGGCGAAAGTGCCCGGATTAAGCTCTTTGTTCTGAACGTAGGGATAAGCCCCCGGAGTCAATTCAGGAGTATGGAAATGCTGCTTCAGGTAAACACCAATCCAGTGCAGAATCTTGTTCATTTCCTGATAGAGCTGGAAAGCTCCCTCTTTAGAACGCTTGCCGACTTCGGAAAGGTCATCTAGAGCTTGGTCGACTGAACGCGGCAGTTTGACCGAAATATTTGAACCAGACGGCAAACCAGACTGAACAAGCGGTTTGCCGGCTTTGGCCACAGCAGGTGCGGGGGTGACCACTATCTTTGCTTCACCGACGCCGGGTATGGCTACGGCAATCTGCTTGGCTCTTCCGGAACCGGCTGGGCTCGGCAAATTTTGCGCTTGGCTTCCATCCTGTGCAACTAAACCGATATCGGTTGAATTTTTGTCTTTACTATTTTTTGTTTTTGTTTCAGCCAAAGCAGGCTGCAGCGAGCAAGCCAAGAGAAAGCCCAGAGACAAGAACCCGATCTGAACGACCAATGCGCTTTTACTTTTAAGAAATCTCATACTTCTCATTAGTAGCCGAAAGACAGTCAAATTATGTCATAGCAGGGCCAATTTATCGGGACACCAAAGTAATTTCTTGATAACCTTTGAATTTGCCTGCCAGCCGTTAAAGAAATCCACTTGACGTGCATTAAATTACTGGTTTGCCCCATTAGAGCATGTGGTAGGATTGTTTTAACTCTGGAATCTATATTGGAAGCACTGGAGTTATTTTTCGATTGGGCGACTGCCGCTCAAACCGAATTGGAATTAATTTTCGAGGCAGCTTGAGGCACAATACAGCACTTTGATGGACGACCCTCTTAGTAGCGGTACGGCAAGCAGTACGGCAAGTAAAGAATCAGAAGACCCTCCCCAGTTGTGCAGCCTGAGTTTTTTCGGGGCAAGGCACAGACTCTCAGGCGTCCTTAAAATAAAGGAGACAGGTTCAGTGAGAAACTGAGCCTTTATTGCTTTGTACCAAATCGCCTGGATACCAGTTCTAATTTTGATGAATGCCTTCTTCGTTGCGGCGGAGATGGGTCTTGCCCGCGTCAGACGCACACGTATCGATCATCTGGCTGAGAAAGGCAATATGTTTGCCAAGAAAACTCAGCTTTATCTAGATGACCCTGAGAAGTTTATATCAGCCTGCCAGCTTGGCATAACCATTGCCACCCTCTTGCTTGGTGCGGCCGGCGAATCGGCATTGGCTGAAGGCATAGCCGAACATGCCACACGCGTGGGCGAACAGGCTGCCTGGAGCCACAAGACTATTGAGAGCATGCGTTGGTTCTCTTATGCCGCCGCCTTTACATTCACTGCCTATGTGCAAACGGTAGGCGGTGAACTACTGCCCAAGATGCTTTCTTACAGCCGTGCTGAAACGGTTATTCTGGCCACTGTGCTGCCTATGCACTTTTGGTGCATAATCACCTGGCCCTTTTTGAAAATATTGAACGGAACAACAGCTATCATCGTCAGCGTCTTGAAAATCAAAGAGCCGCCATCCACCCATACTGTTCACTCTGAAGAAGAACTGAAGATGCTTGTATCGGCAAGCCACGAAGAAGGTGTTCTTGAATCGGAACAGGAAGAAATGCTGCACAGTGTCTTCGACTTTGCCGATACAACGGCAAGTGAAGTGATGACACCGCGTATCGACATGGTCTGTGTCTCTGCCGAAGCTACAGTCAAGACATTCGTAACTGAAGCGCTCAAGCACGGTCACTCTAGACTGCCTGTCTATGACGAAGACGTCGACAACATTTTTGGTGTTGTCCATATAAGAGACGGTCTGCGGGCAATCATGGAGCATAAAGAAAACGCCCATATAAGAGAGTTAGCCCGCAAAGTCTTGATTGTGCCTGAAAACAAAAATCTGAAAGACTTGCTCACCGAATTCAAGCGCACCAAAACCCATATGGCAGTGGTCATGAATGAGTACGGCGGCACCCAAGGGATAGTCACCTTGGAAGACCTTCTGGAAGAGCTGGTGGGAGACATTGCCGACGAACACGAAATCGTGGAAGAGTTCATCACCCAGGAAGAAGACGGATCTTTCTTGATTGACGCAAAGCTGACCTTAGATGAAGCCAATGAAAAATTGGGTCTGGAAATGGAAGACGAGGAATTCAACACAGTTGGCGGCCACGTCTTTGGCAGGTTGGGACGTGAGCCTCAACCAGGCGATCAGGTGGAAACTAAGGGTTGCCTGCTGATAGTGGTTGAAGCGGATAGACACCGCATTATGAAACTGCGGCTGATTAAGATGGAAGACAACGACAGCGAAAGCACCCAAGTTCTCACCCAGACAAATAATGCCATAAGGCCTGAACCTGAAGGCAACGATAAATCTGGTGGCAATGGTAAAAATGGAAACAGTTCTGGTAAAAGCAATCAGAAATCTGGTCAGAAACAGCAAGAGGAAGGATCCTGAATGCCCTCTATGACCAGGGAAGAACTTTACCGCCGAGCCATGGTGGTAAGAGCGAAAAAAAGACTTTCACAGAATTTTTTAGTTGAACCGTCTTATCATAAATTAGTGAGCGATTCACTCAATGCCGCTCCCGGCGATACCGTAGTTGAGATTGGTCCGGGTTTAGGCTTTCTCACCGAGCATCTGGTCACCACCGGCGCGCGTGTAATCGCTGTCGAGCTTGATGAGGACTTATCCGAGCGCCTCGGCCAGCTGGCCGCAGAACACAAAAATCTGACAGTGGTGAACCAAGACTTTCTCAAGTTTGAACCAGCCGATCTAGCGGCAAAAAATGTCAAAGTTGTGGGCAATGTGCCTTATCAAATCACATCGCCTATCTTGGTGAGAGTGCTTGGCGAAATAGACAGTCCATCGCCTTGGTTACCCTATTTGCATTCTTTGACCATGATGGTGCAGTTAGAGTTGGCACGAAGGGTAACAGCCGAACCAGGCACTAAAGACTTTGGACAATTGACTGTTTTAGCCAACTATTATGCTCAGACCAAATTTTTGACTAAGGTGAAAGCCGAGCATTTTGTGCCGAAACCCAAGGTAGATTCGGCGGTGATACAGCTTATCAAACGGGCGGAACCAGCTGTGCAGGTGAAAGATTTGCATATTTTCCGCAGACTTGTAGCTAGCGGCTTCAAAGAAAGACGCAAGATGATTCGCAATAATCTTGCATTTCTAGGTCTACCCGACAACGAACTGACGGCCTTGCTGATCAAACTAGGCATATCGCCCTCAGCCAGAGCCGAAACCATTTCGCTTGAGAAGTTCGCCCGTCTGGCAGATGCTGCCTCTGAAATTTTGAAATGAGCTCGAAGATAAAAGTCATCGCCCCCGCCAAGATCAATCTCACATTCGAATTGAAGGGACTTTTCGAAGATGGTTATCACCGGGTGAGTTCGCTCATGCAAAGCATAAGTTTGGCTGATTTACTCACTTTCGATATAGAAAGAAACGACTCCCCCGCTATCGAGCTAAAGGCAGCCAAGGGCAAGTTTAGCAGTGAGTTTCCTATAAGTCCTGATAATCTCATTGCCAAGGCGATTAGGCTCTATCTCTCGTCGATGGAAAAACCCGAACCCCTCAAGGTGAAGGTTGAAATAGAAAAAAATATCCCCATTGGTGCGGGCATGGCTGGTGGTTCGGGCAATGCCGCCGCCGCACTCTTGGCGCTCAACACCTATTTTGAAGGGCGGGCAGATCAAGGAAGCGCCCCCAAAGCAGCCCCCTTTAGTCAGGATGAATTGTTGAGCATGGGCTCTAAGCTCGGCGTTGACGTGCCCTTTTCCTTTCTAGGGGGAACAGCTAGGGCAGAGGGGCGCGGCGAGATTTTACATGCCTTGAATTTGGCTTGCGATAATCAAGCCCTGCCACTACATATGGTTCTGGCCAAACCACGCCATTTGCATATTGCCACCCCTTGGGCCTTCAAGAAATACGACCAATTTGAAGATAAGTTTTCACTCTCGGAAAAATTGAAAGACCGCGGCATTACCGATGATGCCACTGGTTTTGCTTGCCAAAACTTGCTTGCCAGCGACCAGGAAAAAGCAATCACCGCTTTCGGAAACGACTTCGAGCAAGCAATCTTTCCAGACTATCGTGAACTGAAAGGAATCAAGCAACGTTTTATGAATCTTGGCGCCCGGGTTTGTCATATGACCGGCTCGGGTCCGACTATCTATGCCATTGCCCGGGACAGTGAACATGCGGTGCAATTGAAAGAAGCCTTCGAAGAAAGCGTATTGAAAGAAACAACTATTTCTTGCGCGGCCAAATCTGATCCGGTGGATCTTTTTGTAGTGCAAACCCTAGAGCACGGCGTTAAGATTTTAGATTGATGGCAGAGGGACTGTTAAGGATGACAAAGAGGCAGGCTCAAAGTAAGAGCATAAAAGTTCAAGCTGAAAGTAAGAAAGCTGAAAGCAAAAAGACTGAAAGCAAGAAGACTGAAAGCAAGAAAGCTGAGACTAAGACTAAGAAAACCGAGACTAAGTCCAAGAAGACTGAGCCTAACAAGACTGAGACTAAGAAAGCTCAGACCAAGACCAATAAATCTAATTCTGGTCAAACTAAATCTGGGCAATCTAAGTCTGGGCAATCTAAAGCCGGTAAATCCGATCTTTCTCGGTCCGAAATTTCTCAGTCCAAACTTTCTAAATCTGGTCTCTCGGGAGCCGCAGTTCCCAAAGCTGGTCGTGCGCAGGCAAGAGAGATAATGGACGCCCTTCTCTCTCTCTATCCTGATTCGGCTTGCGAGCTTGTTTTCGCCAGCGATTTTCAATTATTGATCGCCGTCATACTCTCAGCCCAGTGCACCGACCAACAGGTCAATAGGGTGACAGAAAAACTCTATGCCCGCTTTCCAGATGCAAAAGCACTAGCCGAAGCCGACCTGGAAGAAATCAAAGCCATCATCAAACCTACCGGCTATTTCAATGCCAAAGCCAATAATATTCAAAACTGCGCCCGGATGCTCATCACTAAATATGGTGGCAAAGTGCCGCAATCGGTGGAAGAACTGACGATATTGCCCGGAGTTGGTCGAAAAACAGCCAATGTAGTCTTGGGTGTCCTGCACAACATACCCGGCTGGAGTGTGGATACCCACGTGCAAAGATTGTCGAAACGCTTTGGTTTCACCAGAGAAGAAGACCCGCTAAAGATTGAAAACGATTTGCAGAAGCTTTTCCCCGGCGAAGATTGGTCCAAATTATCGATAACGATAATTTGGCACGGACGCAGGCTTTGTTATGCCCGTAAACCGGCTTGCGGAGAATGCCCGCTGCAATCTTTCTGCCCATCTAGCGAAGTCTGATTTGAGCTTTAAGGCAAAGCCTGATTTGAGAATTAAGGCAAAGCCTGATTTAAAGCCAAACCCGATTTATCAGCCGCTCTGTCGCAAAAGTAAAGGCAAAAGTCAATCTGGCCCCAAAGCCAATCCGGACCCAAAGCCAAACT
>MOYA01000001.1:1067580-1071609 GCA_001899315.1 Candidatus Obscuribacter phosphatis | reverse complement strand
GATTGACCGTGCCCTGTTAGCCAATCGGTCAATTGGGTACTATAAATCCATCCCCTTCTTATATCTATTGGAGCAGAAGCATGCCCGAAGAAAACAGCTCTGAAGCGGTTCAAAACCCAAAGAGTGTGCCGCGCCTGGGCTTTATCGATAACGTCCTCGAGGCTCTCAGGCATGTGCGCCAGTCGGTCAAGAACCAAGGCGGGAGAGTACGCTCCAGCGACTATCTTTCCATTCTTCTGGTGCCGGTCACTTGCGTGGCATTGCTGGCCGCATCTCTTTGTGCCTCATGGGCGCGCCTTTTGGTCTCGCTTTTGGCTCTCTGCTCGGTGCTCTTCTATGTGCTGGCGCGCATAGGCATCATGCGCACCCTTACAGAAAGACAAGCAGCCCTGATCTGGCATATTCTCATGGCCACCTTCCTGATGGGCATCACATTTGCCTTTGTCTTCCTGGAAATTCTCAACTCAATGCCCAATTAGGCAAATGTCTGCTATTTCGTTTTCGTTTGCTATTTCTTGACCGGCAAATCAATCTCTCTAAGCGGTCTAGAAGCGGTGAGAGTATCCACCGTCGGAGAGCCGACCGCGTGCACCAAGCGCACCTGAGATTGGTTGAAATCAATCAAGGCATTGGCTTTATCAATTAAGGCATTGGTATAGTCATGCTGAGCGTTGATGACGTCGATATAGGTGCCTACGCCTTCTTTAAAGCGCACCTCGGCGAGCCTCAAACCCTCTTCGGCATATTGCACGGCGTCAGTGGTTTCTTTGATCAAATTTTCGGCTGAAATAGTAGAGAGATAAGCATCGCGCACTTCTTTAGTAATGCGCTCCAACTCCCGCAAAAAATCCAGCTGGGCTTGTCTGGCCATATACTGAGAGGCACGCAATTGCGATACTTCCTGCAAGCCCAAACCACCCAAATTCCACTGTACGCCGACTCCGATAGTAAAGAGAGCACGGGTTGTATAGCTTGGACTGCCGCTAGACGAACTTGGCGCAGCAAGCGGTAGACCGGCAGCTGACGAGACGGCGCCGACACTGAGACCATTGGAAGAAAGAGTGGTTTGTTGATTGGAACCGGATAGAGGCGAATTGACCGCCCTAGAACCTGTGCCAATGACATTGCCGCTCACCGCCACTGAAGGCAAAAGAGTAGAGCGAGCCACCTTGACGGCATCTTTAGCGGCCATGCGCAGTTCATCATACTTCTTGAGCTCGGGACGGCGCTCGATTGCGATACGAAGCAAATCGCCAGGTTTGAGGGAAGCATCAATTAGTCTTTGTTTTGAGACAGTGCGGGAGCCGACTGAAAGATCGACACCGGTATCGGCATTGAGCAGGGCAGCCAACCTTATGGCATGCTTACGTCTTTCTACCTGCTGCTTAATGAGATGCTGGCGATCGCTCGCCAACTGATATTTAGCCTGCAGAACATCGAGTTGGGTGTTGACGCCGTTCTCAAATAAATCTTGATTGACCAGCAATAAAGCTCGCGATACTTCCACTGCTTTGATGCGTATCTGCAAAAGCACATCGGCGCGGACCAAATTATAGTAATCATCGGCGGTATCAAGCAAGACATCATTGACGGTGCCTTTCAGCTGCGCCCGCGAAGCTTTGTAACGATGCTTATCTTGCAATGCCGTATAGATTATGCCGCCGCCCTTAAACAAATACTGATTGAAGCCGGAGGAAGTGCTGAAAAAAGGATTAGCGATGGGAATGGCTAAACCCGCGGGTGAAACATAGTTACCCTTGATGCCCTGATAGCTGAGTGTATTGGTCAAGGAGGGCAAGAAGCCGCTGAGCGCTCCGTAATAAACCCATTTTTCTTTCTCGGCCTGAGCTTGAAAAATTTTGATTGGTAGGTTTTGAACCAAAGCCTGCTGCAAGACAGAACGCAAATTTATCTCGCGAGATGAAGCAGCATCTAATTCATAAGGATTATCAGTTTGGGTCAAGCTGATCAGAGACTTGAGCAGGGGAGGCTTGACCATGACATTCTCGGCATCAATAAAAATACTGCCGGAAGACTTGCTCACTTCTCGGGTCAGATCATCAAGAGAGGTACGTCCCTCTGGGTCGGCTGCTGGCAGTCCACGCAAACGCGGCATCTCTTGCTGCAATAAGTCGGACATACCGGGGGGCTTAGGACCATCAGGTTTAGACATAACCGGATCACCCGCCCAAGCCGGCGGAGCTAGCCCAACCAAAGATATATAGGAACTGCCCAGAGCGATGGAGCAGGCGAAAAGAACTGCGCCGGCTTTTGAGGCGCAATACTTATTGAATCTGGAAAAGTGGATTGAAGAAGAGGTCAATTTGCAACTATTTGCAACTAAAGATGCTTACCGCTTAAACAATAGCGCAACCAATGCGCCTTGTCTGCCCGGCTGCAAAGAGATAAAGGTAAATAATTTGCCAGAAGCACTGTCTTGCAGATTAGTTTTAGCTTCGGAAGCTAATCTAAGCGCCTTTGTCTCGCTTGCTTCGCCACCACAGACAGTGCGATTGCCGAGCTTTTCTCGGGCAATGACAGCCGAGACGAGCGGCCGCCCAAGTCAAAATACCGTCTGAAAATGCTAAACTATGTCACCTTAATACAGTTTATTCAGGGAAGGGCTATGCTGCATTTCTCGGTTCACAAGAGTTTTACATGTCTATCTGCGTCAATGCTTGCCTTGGCATTTGTCAGCGCACCGGTTTTTTCCGCCGAAGCGACTGACAACCAAAGCACCAAAGCAGATGCTCAGGCAACCAAATTGGTCGCCCAAAAGGCAACTAAAAAGACATCAAAAAAAACGGCAAAATCAGATTCTACTCTCAAGGGCAATAGCAACCTTGTTGAGGTCAAGGCGGCGCTCTTAGCACTGAAAGAAGCCTTGAGCCGCGGCGACGCCGAGAAAGCCGCCGCCGCCTGGTCGGAAGACGGTAGCTTTACCAACATGGATGGTCTTGCCTTCAAGAACCGCAAAGAAATTCAAAAACGCTTTCAAGAAGTCTTTGCCAAGGAAGGCAGACCAAGTGTCACCTTCAATGTGCAAAGAGTAAAAGAACTGAATGATGGCGCTGTTCTAATCGAGGGACTAGTGCATCGCAGCAATGCACCGGCAGCCGAGAGTATCGAATCGAGATTCAGTATGGCTGTGGTCAAGGAAGGCGGACGCTGGTCGATCAAGAGTGCGAGCGAAAGCCCTTACCGAAATGATCTGAGCACCCAAGCCAATCCTCTTGATGCCTTTAGCTGGTTGATTGGCGACTGGAAAGTGGAAAATGAAAACGGACGCCTAGACCTGAAAGTCGACTGGGCTCACGGTAAGAACTTTATCTCCTGCCTCTATCTAATTAAACACGGCAATGCCTCTGAACCGGAAAGCCGCCAGGTTATAGGCTTCGACCCGATTAACCAAGCCCCCATTTCTTGGAGCTTCGATGCTTCGGGGGGTTACGGTCAAGCTCGTTGGATCAAAGAAGGCAATAAATGGCTCATAGACTCGTGTGGAGTAGATAGAGAAGGTAATCAAACCACCTGCACAAATGTGATCACTATGGTCGATAAAGATACATTTACTTGGCAGTCAATCAAGCGCACCATCAATGGTGAATCGCTGAGTGACACGGCTGCCTTGAAATTAGAAAAATTGAGCAAGTAATTGACAGATAAAGACCAATCAGCAAAAGCCTGATTAATCTAGCCTGACTAATCTATCCTGGCTAATCTAGCCTGACTAATCTATAAGGTACAGAAACGTGAAGACAGTAAGGACAATGAAGACCTCAAGCCAAGCCGGCTTTATTCGATTGCTAGCCGCCTTGAGCCTTTCATCATTATTAATCAGTCCAGCCTTTGCCCGCGGTGGTTTTGGTGGTGGCGGCTTTGGCGGCGGTCGTAGTTTCGGCGGTGGCGGCTTCGGTGGCCGTGATTTCGGCGGCGGCGGCTTTGGCGGCGGTCGCAGTTTCGGCGGCGGCGGCTTCGGTGGCGGTGGTCAAGGTGGTTTCGGTGGCGGTGGTTTCGGCGGCCAGGGCG
>MOYA01000001.1:559104-1067464 GCA_001899315.1 Candidatus Obscuribacter phosphatis | reverse complement strand
GGCAGCGGCTTCGGCGGCGGTGGTCGTGACTTCGGCGGCGGCAGCGGCTTCGGCGGCGGTGGTCGTGACTTCGGCGGCGGCAGCGGCTTCGGTGGCGGTGGTCGTGACTTCGGCGGCAATTCCGGTATATCTGGCAAACAACCCTTCCAAGGTCATCTACCCACAGACGGCGGCATGGGCGGCTTAGCTGGAGCCGGAAATCGTCCCAATACTCCCTCCAAAATCAATAACAACGACCTGAATAATCAAGGCGACAAAGTTCGCAACAGCTTCAATAACGACACTCGCAACAATTACAACAACTACAACAACGTCAATGTCAATCGCAATATCAATGGCTATGGCGGCTACGGTGGTTACGGCGGTTGGGGCGGACATTCTTATGCCAACGGCTGGGCACACGGCTACGCATATTCAAACTGGGCACATGGCAACTGGGGCTATCCGGGCGGTTGGTACTGTCCTGGTTGGTCTTCGGCAGCAGCCTGGACTTGCGTCGGTCTGACCGGTCTCAATTCTTTCTTGGGCATGGGCATGATGGCAATGGCCATGGACGACAAAAATCAGCCGAGCGTGACCAATATCACCTACCAAGGCGATACTGTTTATAGCAATGGACAAGCGGTAGGCTCAGCCAGTCAGTACTATCAACAAGCGCAGCAACTGGCCAGTCAAGCCTACAGCCAGGGTTACAGCGATGCCTTGCAAAACGGCACCGGCAGCACCAGTGCCAATACAAATAACGTCTTTAGCAGTTCGCCTATGCAAAGCACCGAGGCCGGTGGCAGCCAAGCAAACGGCTCTCAGACAGCCAGCGCCGAGGCTACTAAAGCCGCGGGCGAATGGCAGCCGCTCGGGGTCTTCGGTCTAGCAGAGCCGGGCCAGACCAACTCTAATATGCTTTTGCAGCTGGCCATAAATAAAGACGGCATTGTTCGCGGCAACTATCTAAACCAACTGACCAATGAAACTTCTCAGGTTTTTGGTGCCCTAGATAAGAAAACTCAACGCATCTCTTTCACAATCGGACAGAATACCCAAACTGTTTTCGATTCGATGCTGCCTGATCTAACCAAACAAGACAGTCAGATTTTGGTGCATTATGGTCCGACCAATACTCAGACCATGGCCTTGATTAGACTGCCGCAACCGCAAGCCACTATGTAGAGCAATTGTGTGAATAATCTGTGTGGATAGTTGAACTGGCATTACGAAAAGGTCACACCTTCGTGGTGCTGGCAATCACTATCTTTTTGTTCGGCGTGATTTCGCTTGCCAAAATGTCAATCGACATTTTTCCGGTTATCAGTTCACCCATAGTCAGCTGTGTCTGGACCTATCAGGGCATGTCTCCATACTATATGGAGAACCTTGTGACAACAGTGACTGAAAGAGCCTTGACCTCGACCATAAACGGCATAGACCGTATGGAATCGAACAGCCTCTCGGGTATGTCGATAATCAAGGTCTATCTGCGCAAAGGTACTCCGATAGGCGAAGCAGTAGCCATGGTCTCGTCGGTGGGCGCGGCTATCTTGCGACAGTTGCCGCGGGGCATAAGCGCCCCTTTCGTTACCCGCTCGTCGGCCACCGATGTGCCGGTAATGCAGCTGGCCATACATAGCGATACCATTGCCGAAGAAAAACTCTTCGATATAGCCAACAATCTCTTTCGCACCCAGCTTGCCACCGTGCAAGGTGCTATCACCCCCTTCCCCTATGGCGGCAAATATCGGCAAGTAACTATAGATCTAGACCCGGCTGCCCTGCGCGCCCAGGCCCTCTCAGCCTATGATGTGATGACGGCGGTAAACGATCAATCGGTGGTGGCACCCACCGGCACCTTCAAATCAGGTCCTTATGAATACACCGTTGTCCTCAACAATATTCCCAATCGTATCGCCTTGCTCAATAATATTCCGGTCAAAACAGCTTTGACTAAGGCTCAGACCGAGGCGGTTGTCTTTCTAAAAGATGTTGCCACCGTACATGACGGCTATCAGCCTCAGCTCAATATAGTCAATCTGAACGGCAAAAGAGCGGTTCTCTTCAATATTCTCAAAAGCGGCGATGCCTCCACCCTTAAGGTAGTGCAAGGGGTGAAAGAAGTCTTACCCAGACTGAAGTCAATGGTGCCAAAAGAATGCCAGATTGAAGTAATTACCGACCAGTCTCGCTTTGTGCGCGAATGTGTCAGTGAAGTGGTAAGAGAAGCCCTCACCGCCGCCCTCCTGACTGCAGTGATGATGCTCGCCCTACTTGGCAGTTGGCGCTCCACCCTGATTGTTGCCACCTCGATTCCACTGGCTATTTTGGCTGCAGTAATTGGTCTCAACATTACCGGACAAACAATCAATTCGATGACTCTCGGTGGTTTGGCGCTGGCAGTTGGCATGCTGGTGGACGACGCTACAGTGGAAGTGGAGAATGTGCATCGCAATATGGCGATGGGAAAAGACATAGAAACAGCCATCTTGGACGGAGCCAGACAAGTGGCTTTACCTGCCCTTGTTTCCACCCTTTCTATTTGTATAGTCTTTGTGCCGCTCTTCTTTCTCACCGAGCCGAGCCGCTCTTTGTTTGTGCCCCTCGGGCTTTCAGTAACTTTTGCCATGTTGGCTTCCTATGGACTATCGCGCACAGTGGTGCCGCTTATGTCCAAGACTCTATTGGCAAATGAAAGCCACCACGAAAGTGCTTCCCAAAAGAAGCAGAATATTTTCGCCAAAATTTTCCAGTTCATCGACGGCATTTTTGAGGCTGTGAGGGTCTTTTATAGTGGTCTTCTCAACAAAGTCCTCAGCCATCCACTGCTTTCGGTGGCAGGTTTCCTCTCACTTTATGCCGCTCTACTTAGCTTACTACCCTTGATTGGACAAGATTATTTTCCAGAGATAGACGGCGGTCAGCTGCGCATGCATGTGGCTTGCCATGCCGGCACCAGGGTGGAAATCACCGAGACTATATTTAAGAAAGTAGAGGCCGCCGTAAAAGAAGTGATACCGTCAGATGAGATCGCATCTATCTCTGACAATATCGGACTGCCTTGTTCTGGGATCAACTATGCCTATAGCGACAGCCAGACAGCCAGCGAAGCCGACGGCGAGATCTTGGTCTCACTAAAAGAAGAGAGGCAACATGATACGGCCTACTATCAAAAGATAGTGCGCAAAATGATGCGCGAACGTTTTCCTGATTTGGTCTTTTACTTTCAACCAGGCGACATTGTCACCCAAATCTTAAATGCCGGCTTGCCGGCTCCGATTGATATAAAAGTAATTGGCTATAACAAGAACAACTATGCTTTAGCAAAAGAGCTAAAGCGAAAAGTAGAAAAGGTCAAAGGTGCAGTCGACACATCTTTGCACCAGATCACCGACGGACCTCACCTCAAGTGGTCGGTAAACCGCACCTTTGCCCAAGAAGCCGGTGTTACGCAAGCCGATGTTTCCAATTCATTCAATATAAACACTAGTTCTTCATTTCAAACCAATCCAAATTTTTGGGTAAACCCCAAAAACGGCATCAGCTACAACTTAGCAGTGCAGACCCCGCAGCGCGAACTTTCCACAATCAATGCCATTGGTCTTACCCAGATTACAGGTGATACCACAGGCATCAACCCATCAGTGAGCGGAGACCCGCAACCGGATAGCGGTCTCACCCAGGGCGACAGTCTCAAGCGGGGGCAATTACTGATGAATCTTGCCACTTTTCAAAGAGAATCCACACCTCTGGTGATCAATCATATTAACGTGCAACCGGTCTACGATATTTATGCCGCCTGCCAGGACCGCGACCTGGGTGGTGTTTCCGCCGACATTCAGAAAATCATCGACGGGGTCAAGAAAAATCTGCCGCGGGGCTGCAAAGTAATCATGATGGGACAGGTACTGAGCATGAACCTGGCTTTCTTGGCTCTTATCGGTGGACTCGTCTTTGCCTTGGTTTTGGTCTATCTACTTCTGGTGATTAATTTCCAGAGTTGGAGCGATCCAATTATCATTCTTATGGCGATACCTGGTGCTCTGTCAGGCATCGTCCTCAGCCTCTTTCTCACCCAAACTACATTTTCCATTCCAGCCCTGATGGGCACCATCATGACTATGGGTGTGGCTTCGGCCAATTCAATCTTGATGGTCACTTTTGCTCGCAGTCAGCTGGAAGAATTGGTTGAAGTAAAGAGCACGGAAGAGCGGGCTTTTAAAGCAGCCCTTAATGCAGGCTTTGAGCGCTTTCGTCCGGTGATTATGACAGCCTCGGCTATGATCATAGGCATGATTCCTATGGCTATAGGCGGCGGCGAGGGTGGTTCACAAAACGCTCCGATTGGACGCGCCGTCATTGGTGGACTATCTATCGCCACCATTTCTACCCTTTTCTTCGTGCCTTTGATTTTTTATCTGCTGAGACGCAAAACAGGAAGGACTAATTATGTGGATAGTTGAACTGGCTCTTAAGCGAGCCCACACATTCATAGTGATGTCGCTTGCCATTTTGATCTTCGGCATACTTTCGATCAAGCAGATGGCGGTCGATATCTTTCCGATTATCGACGTGCCGATTGTCAGCGCCGTCTATACCTTCACCGGCATGTCACCCTACAATATCGAAAACCTTATCACCACCGTGACCGAGCGCTGGCTAACTTCCACCGTCAATGGTATCGAAAAGATTGAATCGACTTCGCTCTCGGGTATGAGCATCATCAAAGTCTACCTGCATAAGGGCACCGACATTGGTGAAGCAGTAGCCATGGTTACATCGATGGGCTCGGCAGTGCTAGAGTATCTGCCGCCTTCCATCACCCCACCCTTTGTCACCGTCAGCAGTGCCACCGACGTGCCGGTCATTCAGCTTGGTATCGGCTCAAAGACACTATCTGAAGCCGAACTCTTCGACATAGCCAACAACTTCGTGCGCAACCAACTCGCCACCATCCAGGGTGCCACCATTCCCTTCCCCTACGGCGGCAAATATCGCCAGGTCATGGTCGACCTCGACCCAAATGCCCTAGTGGCACTGGGCGTCTCCGCCAATGATGTGGTTACAGCCATGAATTCGCAGACCATTATCGCCCCGTCCGGCACGGCGAAAATTGGACCCTACGAATACATCATGACTCTCAACAATATTCCGCTCAAAATAGAAGAGCTGAATAAAATACCGGTTAAATCGCGCAAAGGGGCAGTAGTTTTTGTCAAAGATGTCGCCAATGTGCATGACGGTTATCAGCCCCAGCTCAACATAGTCAATCAAGACGGACGCCGCGCCGTCCTTTTCAACATTCTGAAAAACGGCACCGCCTCAACTCTTTCGGTGGTGGAGCGCATCAAAAAAGCCTTGCCCGATATTCAGAAAATCGTGCCGCCGGCCTGCGTCATTTCAGTACTCACCGACCAATCTATCTTTGTCAAAGAATGCGTCGACGATGTTATCAGAGAAGCGGTGACAGCAGCTGGTTTGACCGCCTTGATGATGCTGGCTCTGCTTGGTAGTTGGCGGTCTACTTTGATAGTTGCCACTTCGATTCCGCTTGCTATGCTTTGTTCGATTATCGGACTGCATATCTGCGGGCAGAGTATTAATTCGATGACCCTAGGCGGTCTGGCTCTAGCTGTAGGTATGCTGGTGGATGATGCCACAGTGGAAGTAGAGAACGTGCACCGCAATATGGCTATGGGCAAAGATATTGTCACAGCCATACTGGACGGCGCCGCTCAAGTAGCCACACCTGCCTTGGTTTCTACTCTTTCTATTTGTATTGTTTTTGTGCCGGTGGTATTTCTCACCGAACCATCGCGCTCGCTCTTCGTGCCCCTAGGCATGGCTGTGGCATTCGCCATGCTGGCATCTTACGGACTCTCGCGCACAATCGTGCCGCTTATGTCGAAAAATCTTCTCGCCCACGAACATGAGCAGAAAGAAAACCCAGAGACAAGTACTAAGAAGAGCAATATACTAAGCCCAATCTTTTCATTTTTAGGTGCCATCCATAAAGTTATCGATCATGGCTTTGAGTGGCTCAGGGGCGTCTACAAACATACCCTCGACCAAGCACTGGATCATCCATATTTTGCAGTGGGCGGCTTTCTTTCATTCTATGCCGCCACCATGTTGCTTTTGCCTATGATTGGTCAAGACTTCTTTCCGGCTATTGATGCCGGACAACTGAGGCTGCATGTCAATTGTCGCCCCGGCACAAGAGTAGAAGAAACCGAAAGAATCTTCAAAAGTATCGAACGTGCCATTGCGACTGTGGTGCCGAAGGAAGAAATAGAAATCATCACAGATAACATAGGTATGCCGGTGAGCGGCGTCAACTATGCCTTCTCAGACAGCCAGACCATAAGCGAAGCCGACGGCGAAATATTGGTCACCCTCAAAGAAGACCGGTCAAAACCGACTGGTCAGTATCAGAAAGAAATTCGGGCCATGCTCACCAAAGACTTCCCCGAAGTATCGTATTATTTCCAACCGGCCGATATAGTCACACAAATCTTGAATGCCGGACTGCCCGCACCTATTGATATCAGGCTGACGGGACTAGACGTGCCCAAAAACTACGAGTTGGCTCAAAAGATAAAGCGCGAAGTGGAAAAAGTACGCGGTGCAGTCGATGTCTGCATGCACCAAGTGGTCAACGCGCCGCAATTTGTATTTGAAGTAGACCGAACCAGAGCAAACGAAATGGGGCTGACCCAGCGTGACGTCTCCAATTCCTTCCTTGTTACACTCAGCTCCAGCTTCCAGACGGCGCCAAACTTCTGGCTCAACACCAAAAACGGAGTCAACTATAACCTGGCAGCTCAGGCGCCTCAGTACAAAATCGCCACCATCGACGATATGCGAGTGACACCGCTCACGTCCAAGACAACCAGCAAAAAGATGCAACCCCCGCTTTTGACGAACGTGGCGGTGCCCTACCGTGACTGCACACCGGCTGTGGTCAACCACCTCAATGCCCAACCTGTGTTTGACATCTATGCTGCTTGCCAGGACAGAGACTTGGGCGGCGTAGCTAAAGACATAGAAAAAATCATGGACAAGTATCGCCCCGAACTTCCCAAAGCAAGCCAGCTCACCATGGGCGGCCAAGTTCTGAGCATGCAGTCAGCTTTCAAAGCCCTAATCTTTGGACTAGTCTTCGCTCTGCTTTTGGTTTATCTGCTCTTAGTGGTCAATTTCCAAAGTTGGACCGATCCAGTGATTATCTTGATGGCAATACCAGGAGCCCTCACAGGCATTCTTTGGAGCCTATTCGTCACCCAGACCACATTCTCTATCCCGGCATTAATGGGCACCATCATGACAGTAGGGGTGGCTTCAGCCAACTCCATTTTGATGGTTACTTTTGCCAACGAACAAATTCACGAGGGTAAAGATGGACGGGCCGCTGCCCTGGAAGCCGGCTTCGAGCGCTTCCGCCCCGTAATAATGACCGCAACTGCCATGATTATCGGCATGATACCTATGGCTATAGGCGCCGGTCAAGGTGGCTCACAAAACGCCCCAATCGGTAGAGCCGTTATCGGCGGTCTGACTGTGGCTACCTTCTCAACACTCTTCTTCGTTCCTCTTGTCTTCAGCCTTTTAAGAAAAGGCAAAGCCAAGGATAATAATAGTGAAAAGGCTCAACATATCAATGACAACCACTAATCCAATGCAAAATAGGCACCAATCGATGTACCAATCGATGTCCCAATCGATGTACCAATCGATGTCCCAATCGATGTCCCAATCGATGTCCCAATCGATGTCCCAATCGATGTCCCAATCGATGTACCAATCGATGCACAAGTCGACGCACCGGGCAACGCCGATGCAGTCAGGAGCGCGTAGACGAAACAGCAGGGGCATGGGCCGTTTGCTGGTGGTAATCATAGTCGTCTTGATAATTGCGGCGGTTCTACTCACCATTGGTTTTCTTCCAAGAGTCGAAAGGAAGAAAGAACTCGATAAAATGCACGCCGAAACCAGCGGAGCCGTGCCGGTGGTGCGCACAATTATCGCTCGCCCGGCACGCGAAACTGAATCACTGACCCTACCAGGCAATATCGGCGCCATTCAATACACAACAATCTACGCCCGTGTAGACGGTTATCTAAGAGATAGAATGGTCGACATCGGCGATCATGTAAAAACCGGTCAACTACTGGCTCGCATCGATACTCCCACCATAGACGAAAGCTTGGCTCAAGCCCGAGCTGATCTAGCGCGTGCCAGAGCCGGCGAAGACAAATCAAAAGCAGAGCTGAAGGAGTCTATAGCCAAACAAGTCACGGCTCAAGCCGAAGTTGAGAAAGCAAAGGGCAACGTAGACTATGCCACCGTCACCGCCACTAGATGGCAGAATCTTGCCGAAAGAGGTGCTGTTAGTTTTCAAAGCAGAGATGAAAAAGTGCGCCTGCTTGAAGCAATGACCGCAGACTTAAAGGCAAGCCAAGCCAATTTAAAAGCCGCAGAAGCTCAGGTTGTCGCTAGTCGCTCTCAAGTCAATGAGACGATCGCTAATGTTTTGGCGAAACAAGCCGAAGTGAAGCGACTAGAGGCAGAACAGGGCTTTCAGAGAGTTCTAGCCCCATTTGACGGAATAATAACCTATAGAAAAGTAGATCCAGGTGCCCTGATCACCAAAGGGAGTATGTCGGAGAGCCTGGAACTGTTTCAATTAGCCAAAATCGATCGGCTAAGAATATATGTAAATGCTCCGCAAAGAGTGGCGCGTTATCTGAAAGCTGGAATGTCAGCCAAAATTCTAGTACCAGAGTTTCCCGAAAGAAACTTCATTGGAGTAGTTACAAATGTCAGCGGCGCCTTAGACCCGAACACTCGCACTAGACAAACCGAAATTCAGATACCAAACCCCGATCACGCTCTGCTGCCTGGTATGTATGGAGAGGTCAACCTTACAGGCGTCAGAGAAGAAAAATGGATACGAGTCCCAGGCACAACGATTGTAACTAGACCTGACGGGCAGTACCTTGTAATCGCCGAGAATGGCAAAGCTCGCTATCAGAAAGTTACAATTGGAAGAGACTTCGGTGACGAAGTCGAAATCAGAATTGGCCTGAATGGTGACGAGCATGTTGCAGTCAGTCCAAACGACGACATAATTGATGGAGAAGCAGTACAAGAAATTCCACTTAGTGAAGATAAGAGCAAAAGCTAAATTAGCACAAAGTGGAAACCTCCGAGGAAGAGACAATCTAAGGAACCTGACAGTCAACCAACGTAGAAGTAAAACCAAAACTATCTCAATTCTATGCAGGCAGGCAGAGGAGGCGGCCCTTCAATCTCAGAACTGATCCATCAGGAGGGCAGCATGAAACTCCGCACAACACGGGCTTTAGTATCATTTGTATTAGCGACTCTCTGCTCGTTGCTCTCCCAAGAGAATTGCCACTGCACAGACAGCATAAACAAAGATTGGGAAGGTTTCTCTAGACCAGCAAGAATTCTGGAATTTCCCACAAATGACTCATACGGTGGTGTATCAATACAGGATAGACCAAGCTTCGAGATCAAACGAAACGAAACTGAGGCGCCTCTAAAGGCAAGAGGAATCATAAAGGTACCGCAAAACAAATTTGTGGTTTTCTTTCCAAATCATAACTTTATCAACAATCCAAAGTCTTTAGACAAACTCTCGCCAGACAGCATAGACATGTTGATTTTCCGTCATATCGTTATTCAGAGTGAAGATGAACAAAAAGGAGACCCAGCGCTCAATTATATGTGTCGATTCTCTGGAATCTCAGTACTCTATGCTGATAGGTCTGAAGCGACTGATGAAGGATTAAGAGATGTCAGCAAACTCAAGTCTTTGAGAAGTCTAGACCTATATATGTCGCACGTAGAAGGTCAATTCTTAGACCAACTCAAAGACTTGAAACACCTCAAGAAGCTGAATCTCAGCGAAACTAATCTTAGGAAAGATAACCTCGGCAAAATCTCCAAACTCACAGGACTGACCAATCTTGCCATCGGGAAGCTATCACTTAGAAATGAGGACCTATCTAGATTTGGGAAAATGCCTTCACTTAGGAAATTGTCACTGCAAAGCAATCTGGACATTGACGACAGAGCGGTCTCCTTGATAATGCAGAAATTCCCGAATCTAGAGTTTATTGACTTGCGATACACGAATTTCACTCAAGCTGGCATCAAGGCTCTTCAGGAAAAGGGAGTAAAGAGTATAAAGAGCTCTATTGATGGAATCAGCAAAGGAAAGACCCGCTCAAAAGACACAGAGAAACAGAAATCTCAGCAACACAACAAAGATATCGAGAGAATTCTAGCGCCATTATCCAAAGGTCGTGGTTTTTAATTCTCAAAAAAAAATTAGACCGATATCGGTCTAATTTTACCAACATAAAATTCCAAAAAACTTTTGAACTTTTTTCGCTGCCATTACGTCTATATATTTAGACATCAGACCGGGGTGACGAAAATGACAAGCGCGGACAGTTCCATTCAAGAAAGACTCAAGAATCTAATGACGTTAGAATACGAAGTCTATAGAGGGAAGTTACTCAAGAGCTTCAATAAACGATTCCCCACGGACGAAAGCTGCTGGTTGGCAGTCGTACGTGACATGAAAAAACAAGGCATCTTAAGGTGTAAGAAATGTGGTTCGGAAGATGTAGAAGTATCAATCGAAAATCGCACACAAACATGCAAGGATTGCAAGAAACCAAGTTTCTTCACAGCCGGAACATTCTTCCACCGCGTCAGAAAAATAAGAGCATGGATGTTTGCAATATACATTCTAGATAAGGGCTTTTATGTTAGTTCTAAATGGCTTGGTTACTCGATTGGAGTTTCCCAATCTTCGGCTCTGCACATAATCAAAAGTGCACTGCTCGTGTTCGAACAGAATGAATCAGTGGAAAACGGACTCATGGTCAAGCTTGTACAGTTCAAGAAATTCTTCTGCAAGCGTTCGATTCTCACTGATGCGCTAATTAAGCCAATAGAAGAAATGAGCAACTTAGATGAAGACGAGGAATATAGCGAGGAACCCAAAAGCAAAGGAAGGAGAGAGAAGAAGAAGCAAGCCAATAGCGCCTCCCACTCAGAGACCGCCATCGCACCAGGGAAATCCCAAAGTAATGACAAGACGAAAGAGCTGGAGGAAAAAGTTCTAACGGAACTATCGAAAGGTCAGCGTTCAATTGATGAGCTGGTAAAGCTAACAAAAGAATCTAGCCAAACACTTCTTACTGTGCTCACTGATCTAGAGTTCTCATTCAGGATTAGAGCCATAGCAGGGGGGCGTTTTGAGAGACTCAAAGGCAGCTTAGCAAAGGCGAATGCCAACGATAGACCCTTAGAGAGTTGGTTAGAAGAATACCGCAAAGGTAATCAAAAGGAAGGGGCAGAAGAAAACTCCCTAGATGCATTCGACTCAATAGCAGTATTTTACACAGTGGCGCGCAAGCTGGCGCGCGGACTGAGCAGAAAATACATAGGCTTATTTGTGGCGCTATCAAACGAAATAATTCTTGGTCGTAACTTAGGAGAATTCTTTTCCACCTGCCTAGGAGCTGGCTATTTTGGATCCAGGTTCATAAGAAATTATCAAGCCAGAAAAGAACAAGAGTTTGTGAATAGCGTCTCTTTGCTCAAGGCGCTCTTTGTAGCCTAGCGGTCGCTATTTGACAAATCGACTCAATGTCGAAATGGCAAGCCAAACTTGCAGATTGATACCAGAAACGGCTAACATATGAGTCATGTCAAAAACTCAAGCTTTATTGGAAAAACATGTCGACCTTCTCAAGGGCTGCCAAGCTTGTCCGGAGATGGTGGGCCCGGTAGTAACCGGAGCGCCGGTGCAATCGGAGGTCTTTATGATTGGACAGGCTCCGGGACCTCATGAAGGAAGATTCGGAAAACCATTTGCCTGGACGGCAGGTAAGACACTCTTTAGGTGGTTCGGTTCGATCGGACTGTCTGAAGAGCAATTTCGTTCTCTAGCTTATATGGCGGCAGTATGCCGTTGTTTTCCGGGTAAGGCAAAGACTGGCGGAGACAGAGTTCCAAATAGCGATGAAATATCCAATTGCTCAAGGTGGATGAAGCAAGAGTTCGAGTTGCTGCAGCCGCGACTAGTCATTCCAGTAGGCAAACTAGCAATTGAACAATTGATGGGTAAGGTTCAGCTAGTCGACGTGATTGGGCAGAGTTTTGAGAAAACCATTTACGGTGTCACCTGTGATGTCATCCCTCTGCCTCATCCATCCGGGGCTTCTACTTGGTTCAAGAAAGAGCCCGGAATAAGCCTTCTGGCAGAAGCATTAAAGCTAATCGAGAGCCATTCAGCTTGGCAGAGTTTGCTCAAGCAGGTTTAGACAGAAAGAGCAATCAATGCCAAATGTCAAAGCGTTCAAAGAGGCGTGCCTGAGATGGCACAAGCCCTAGCCTTTAGTTCTTGCCGTGGACCATCTTGCCCCTGATAATACAGAAGATCGGCATAGCGATTTAAGAAAGGCACAAGCGCTATTGAGTCGGGACCATAGAATTCTTCAGCAAGCTTGAGTGCATTGGCTAAATAGGGCTGCGCTTCCTGATATTTCTTTTCAAGCATGTAAACATTACCTAGCGCATAGGCAGCTCTGGCTTCGCTGCCGTTGCGACTGTTCTCTTCCCAAAACGACTGAGCCTTCAAATAAAGAGCTTCCGCCTCAGCCAACTTGTTTTCCTTAAGCAAGCACTTCGCCAACCTATCAAGTCGACTATAGACTTGTGGATTGGATTTCGGCAAAATGCGCTCAGTTGTTTCTAAGGCATAGCTGTAGTACTGCTCAGCCTGGCGCATATCACCGCGCTCTTGAGAAATAGCCGCTAGACTATCGAAACTATTTGCCAAAGAGAGATGCTCCTTGCCCAGAACGGTTTCTTTCACTTCCAGTGCGACGTTATAGCAGCGCTCCGCCATATCAAGTTTGCCCTTGTTTCGCAGATCGCCGGCGACGGCATCAAGGGCAATTGCCCATTCCACAACAGGATTGGTCATAGTGGAAGCGGCAGAGCCAGCCCAGCCTGTAAGAGGTTGACCGTTCTTCAAGATAATCTTCCCTCTTGTTGCCTCCCGGTACTCTCCAAGGCGACCGTCAATCAATGAAAGCAATTCGCTGGCTAGTGGTTCTGCTTTACTTTCACTACCATAGTTGAGATAGAAAGAAGCAAGACTGCTCATAGCTGGTATCAGCTCTTTGTAGTCGCTTTGGGCGACCGCGCCCGTTCCAGTATTTGCAGTAATTCCAATATCTGCAGCGCTTCTTGCAGCAATTCCAGTATTTGCGGCGGTTCCAGAACTTGAATCAGCGCTAGAACTTCTTTCAGCTCCAGGACTTAAATCAGCGCTAGAACTCCTTTCAGTTCCAGCACTTGCAACACTGCCACTTCTAGAATCATCACCATTAAATGAAGTCGAATGCCCCGAACCCTGAGCACCGCCCCCTGAAGATCTAAAATGCTCGCGGCACTTAATGCTGTGCAACTCTTCTTCCAGCAATGGCTCAGCTTCGTCGAAGCGAGCTCGCATTGTTAAAAGCCGTCCTAAATCGCCGAAGGCTTTGCCATATCTTTTGTCCGACTCGCCAAACCGTCCTGCCAAAATTATTGCCTTACGATAAAGCCGCTCAGCATCACCGTAACGTCCGTTTCGAAGAGCCTCGGATGCGTCCTTAAAACATCGGTCGAACTGAGCCGACGCCTCAGCGGCATTCAACTCGCGCTTCTGCATAGCTTGGCTATTCGGCAACTGCCCAGAATGCAAAGGTCCGGAATGCACTGCTCCAGAAATCTCTCGACCAGACAACTCTTGAACAGACAACTCTTGAACAGACAACTCTTGAACAGAATCCTCTTGAGCAGAACGCTCTTGTGCCAGCGCCTTATTCGTCGAAGCGATATCGAAACTGCCAGCCATAAAGACGAGCGAGCCAGCAATCAATAAGTTGCAAGACGAGCAGCAGCGAAAAGCAGTGGAAAGACTGGCGAAACTTTTAAGCAATTTAGCCCCCAAAACGCTGGCTAAGAAAACTATTTCTCTATCAATATACTATAGAGCTTTCGAAATGCGCTCTTCAAATGAGCTTCTTAAAGAGCCTCACAAAAGCCTTCAAAAACAGCTGACAAAACAGGTATTAAGGCAAGATGGCGTCTTTGGAGTACTGAAAAATCTATTTGCCATCATAGAGAGTATCAAGTATTGAGGCAGCATCCTCAAGGTCTTTCTTCTGATTGAGCAATTCTTGCCAACTGGCAGCTTTATAGCCTTTTGGATATATCCAATCCGACAAGGGAATCCAATCTTCCTTGATTGACTCCGTCTCGATGATGGGAAATCGCTTGCCGTCCCCATCGATAAGGTCCTCTTTCAGAATGACACCACCTGCGCCGGTCATACCATAAACATAGTCAGCAAGCAGCTTTTGCTCTTTCGAAAGCCTAATAGAATCGCTGACGAAATACTCCATCTTTTGGAATTTCTTCGCGCTGCGAGTACTTGTTCTAAACATCGCTTCAGCCTTAGAAAAATAAGAATCGACCGGGGCAATCTCAAGTTTGACACGCTTGCCCGGCAGAGAATAAAGACTGCTAGACGACTCCGAGCGACTAATCTCAGTGATGCGCTCCTTCGAAATCGAAGTTCCCTTCCAGGCGCGCATTGGCTCTTCTTTAGCTAGATTCAATTTAGGATTATGAATTACCAAAAGCCACTTCGGACCCAAGCAATAATACTTGAGTCCCTTTGTCTTGATAGCAAATTGAATACCGTCATCAGCAATGAGTATGGTTGTGGCACCATAGCCGACTGTTTTCTGTTCAATCCTCAAGACTTTCTTCTTCGCATTGAGAGTCCCTGGCTTAGTATCTGCCTCTGGCTTACTGCGCACCTCAGGCTTAGCGCTAGCATCCCCTCGCTTACTGCGCGTCTCAGGCTTAGCGCTAGCAGCCCCTGGCTTACTGCGCGCCTCAAGCTTAGCGCTAGCAGCCCCTGGCTTAATCTCTGAGCCTAGCTTACTATCTACTGATGCCTTCATTGGACTAGCTTCGACCTCCGAAGAAATCCACTGACTACAAAACAAATTCAGAAGCAGTAGAGCAATTAGCCCAACTCTAGAAAAAGACAAACCAAATTGCCGCGTTATTAACTCTAGTTTGGAAGGAGAAACTTTAGATGAATAAGCAACCATAGAACCCACAATATCAATTTTGCTCAGAACGGTCCAGCAGCAATGTTGAACTTAGAGTTTCTTAGTGAATTTCTTAGAGTTTCTTAGTGAATTTCTCAGAGTTTCTTGGTGAATTTCTTAGAGTTTCTTAGTGAATTTCTCAGAGTAGCCGGTCATCTCGACATAACCATTGCCGCTTGCCGCCTTCTCACCGCCTTCGAAAACATCCACCGCGCCTTCCCAGTAGCTGACACCGGTGGAGCGCGCCGTGGTCAACTCTTGGTCGCGCAGAAGAGGCACCAACTTGAGGCTTAGTTTCTCGGACGGCACTTCGATACTCCACCCCATGGGGTACTCGCCCCCGGTCTTGGGAGACTTCCATGTATCGGTCTTGACTATTTTGAAGTCATTCAGCTTGAGATGACGACTTTTGCCATCGGCATAAACAAGGGTGCCGCTCGACTGCTTCTCAAAGCTTCCATCTTCGCGGCGCATCACATAAAGCATCAATTCGCGGTTTCCCTTCAGCTGTATCGAGTACCAGTCCCATCCAGTCTGTTCGCTGGTCAACTGATTGCTGCCAAATTCATGGTCCATCCAAGCCAGCCCTTCTACAGCCACCGGCTTGTCGCCAACTATAACCATGCCGTCTGCCTTAAGACGACTCATGCTGTAATAGTGAGAAGCGCAGCCCAGGCATGAGGCTTTCTGGCTCACGCCATTTTCGCCATGCACCACTGGCGGTTTGAGTGACTGCAACATCAAATAAATGCCGCAATCGCGTCCGTCTGCTTTCAAAATAAAGCGCTCTTTATCACCCTCGCCTAGTCTGGCTACCGACCAGCCTTCATTATAGACATAATAGGCATCTTGCCTGGCATCGGCAAACTTCAAACCTTTGCGATTCAGTTTCTCATAAAAGCGGAATACTTTGCCGCTTTCATCGGTGAGGGCGAAGTGGGCCAGATAGAAATTATCGAGAGCCCAAGGTTTAGATGACTTACCTTTGACCGGCTCGTATTCGGCGCCGGTGCGGAAGAAAGTCAACTCAAAGCCAAAGCGTCTTTTATCTTTGGCTTGTAAATGCCCAGTGTAATACCACCATTCGGTCTTGAACTGATCATGGCTGAAATGGTCGCGCGGAAATTCATATTTATAGCCAGGCAGAGCTTTCTTGTAGACCTTGGCTTCGCCCTCGGCGGCAAGCGACAGAGATGAATTTGTCAAAAGACAGATTAGTGCCAAAATCAATCGAGACAATCTAAAAAGGTTGAAAAACCCAAATCTACTCATCGATGGTCTCCCACTATTGCTATTCATCTCTGATTACCTCGGGGGCTGGCGTTTTGGCGGCAACCTTGGCCGGCAACGCAGCCGAAGCCACGGCTGTTACCAAAACCAAGAAAGAAGACTGCACAATAAAGTCAAACGGAATTGAATACTGTACGCTCCACCCGAAGGATTGTTTGTTGATGACATGGGTGAGCAAGAGCGAAAGAATATAACCGAGGGCGATACCGCCAATATTGCCGGAAAGAGCCAGAATAGCCGCCTGGGTGTATACGATAGACGCTAGGTCTTTGCCGGCGGCACCAAGATAGCGCAATATGGCAAACTCGCGTTTAGATTCGAGGGTAAGAGCAAAGAGAGCATTCATGACCGACAAAATTGAAACCACCACTGCGATAGTATGCAAAGCATAAGTGATGGCGAAAGTGCGATCAAAAATTGTGATGGCTTGTTTGCGCAACTCTTGGGTGCTGCTAATCGACAAATTACCAAGACGTCGATAAAGCTCGCCTTTCACCTTTGCCAGATCAGCGGTCGCATCAAGATAAATAGCCACATTAGAAACTTGGTCGTCGCGGTACAAGTCTTTGTATACATCGCGAGGAATGATAATGTAGCCGAGGTCTGAAGCATAGTCATAGAAAACATCCTCGACTATGAAATCACGTTTGCCGCCTTCCACATCAAGAGCCAGCTTATCGCCGCGCTTAAGATTACGCCGCACAGCAAAAGGTTCTGAAATTATTGCCCGTAAACCTTGCATACTCTCACAAACTTCTTTATTTGAGCGCTTAGATAGAAAGAGCTGATTGCCGAAACGAGCCAAAACATCAAAGTCTGCCGCCCCCAGAAAAACCGGCATATCTTTGTAAATTATGCGACGGTCGACAAAACCCTCAGCAGCTGCCACTCCTGGAACAGCCGCCACTTCTTTGACTAAACGTTCCGGCAAACGAGCCCCTTTGTTGCCAGCGGCACGTGCCTGCGACTGCATCCAGAGATCGGCTTGGAAGCTCTGGTCTATCCATTGGGTGACTGTCTTGCGGAAGCTTGAAATCATAATAGCCAGGCTGACCATCATGGCAATGCCGATCATCAGTGAAGCGCTGGCCACGGCGGTGCGACTGAGAGTACCGCTCAAACTCGATGCCGCCAGTCTGCCACGAGGGCTGAAGCGACCAAGAAAGCGGGCCAAGGCAGGCAGGGTCAAGGACAAAAGCAGGGGCATGAGCAGAGAAGCGCCCACAATGCTGAGAAAAGCCGCCAAATAACCAAAGAAAGGAAACTCGAAAACCGGACCTTGCAAACTCGACCAATAGCACAAGGCTAGACAGAGAAGACCGACCGCAAACAACCAGCCACGGGCCAAGCGCAATCTACTTTCAAAAGAGGCACGTCTGGTCGCTTCAGCCGGCGCCACTGCCACTGCCTCAAAGAGAGGCGGCAGGCTGGCAATCAAAGTCAAGCTCATGCCGACTGCAAAGGCCAAAAGATACTGAAATAAATCTGGACTGACCTTTTCTAAGGGCACTTTGAAATAGAAATATTGGAAAGTCTGAGCCACAGCCATAAGCGCCCCCTGTGATAGGAAGGCACCCAGAATGAGCCCAAATACTGTGCCCAAAGCCCCAATAAACAAAGCTTCGAACAAGAACATCTGTAGTATAACCCTGCGGTCAACCCCAAGAGCCCGCAGCACACCTATTTCAGGACGACGCCGCAAAACAGTTATGGTCATGGTGTTATAGATCAAAAACATGCCCACCATTAGGGCAATCAGAGTGAGTGCGAGCAAATTGTATTCAAATGACTTGGTCATTTTGGATGCTTGCTCGCTGCGGGTGTCGGGGCTGCCGACCATGATATCGGGGGGCACCACCGCTTTCAGTTTTTCGGCTATGGCGGCAGTGTTGCCGCTGCCCGAAATCATATCGATGCGGCTGACTCGCCCGGCTAGTCCGGTGAGAGATTGAGCCAAAGGCAGGTCGGTGACTAACAAGTTGCCGCTATAGGCACCGCCCAAACCAGACTTAGACATCACCCCGGCCACTTTCAGCCGGGCTTCGCCGTCTCCGGTCAGACAAGTTATGAAATCGCCTGCTTTGACCGCCAGCCTCTCCGCCAGGGCGCCGCCCACTAAGGCGCTGTTTGGTGCAAAAACAGATGAATCAAGTTCGCCCCCATTCGAATCTTTGGACTGGTCTTCATCATTTTCTTCATAGCGTTTAAATTCAGGATCGGCAAGCATGTCAAGCCCGATAATCTGAACAACTTCGCCATTTTTCAAAACAAGATGTTCGTCGATTATTGGAGCAAATTTGACTCCGACCTGACTTAAAAAATAGAGGTCGCCCAAAATGTTTTCGTCCATACTGTCGCTGGACAAAGGCAAAAGCTCTAGGTCGGCCTTGCCGGCCACCTGAGATACAGTCTGCCTGAAACGAGAAAGAGCAGTATCATTGGCGATACTAATGGCTAGAAAGACCGCTACACCAAGAGCAATTCCGGCGACCGTAAGACCGGTGCGCACCATATTGCGCCTGATATCTCGCAGGACGAAATTCCTGAAGAGCTTTAGCCGAAAATCGCTTGCGCCATCAGCCATAAAAATGGACCTTCTGAACAGACTTATTCATCTATATTAACTATGCTTCCGTCTTTCATGTGAATGACAAAGTCGCAATGGCTCGCAGCCTCGCTGCTATGGGTGGCCATAACAATTGTCTGACCATGGTCTCGGTTCAGTTCCTTTAGTAAAGCAAGCACTGACTCGCCGTTCTGCGAGTCGAGGTTACCGGTGGGCTCATCGGCAACGAGCAATCTCGGTTTATGAATAATCGCTCGGGCAATCGCCACTCTCTGCATCTCGCCGCCCGATAGCTGAGCCGGGTAAAAGTTGAGTCGGGCCCCCATGCCCACCCTCTCCAAAGTCTCTATCACAAGCTTTTCTCTTGCCGCTTTACCCATACTGCTATTGAGTTCCAGCGGCAACTCGACGTTTTCTTTGACAGTCAGAGTAGAAAGCAAATTGAAAAACTGAAAAACAAAGCCGATTTTGCCGGCTCTGAGTTTGGTCATACTTTCATCTGACAGCCCTGAGAGGTCTTGCCCGTCAAAGAGAATACGACCGGCACCAGGCTTGTCCAAACCGGCAATCAAATTTAAGAGGGTGCTTTTGCCGCAGCCGCTCTGCCCCATAAGACAAGCAAAACTGCCTTCCGGTATATCCAGCGATACAGATTTGAGGGCCTCGACATTATGTTCACCATATGTCTTTGAGACCTTATCTAGACTAAGAACCGCTTTCTTAGCCGATTCGCCGTCACTGCCTCTGGTCGCGGACATAACTCACCGTTCTACACCGTTCTATAGGGATTCCAATCTTAGCATTAGTAAAACAGAGCCCCGTGAACAAACCTGGAACGGTTTTAAGGCAATTTCACCCGCCTAGGCATGTTATCAACTGAGCATTTAGGGCGGAAGCCGTTCGCGAAAGAGTCAAAGTGGCAATAACCCCAAAAGTTAGTAGATCAAAGACTCAAAAAGTCAAAGACTCAAAAAGTCAAAGACTCAAAAAATCAAAGACTCAATAACTGGAAGTCTCAAAGCAAATGCCAACAAAACTAGAGTAAAATAAGGCGTTGCGCGGCAATCCACCATATTAACTAAAAATATCGGCAAAAATTTTGACGACAAAACACAGCCTAGATTTTGAAACTGAAGGCAGAGAAGAGTCTTTGCTTGCCAATCTATCATTTAAGTTTCCGCTTAGAAAATACCAGACCGAAATATTGGAGCTGGTCGACGATAAGCTTAAAAATGGCGAGCGAGAAATTCATATTGTGGCGCCGCCTGGAGCCGGCAAGACAATCATCGGGCTGCAATTGATAGCAAACTACAAGCATCCTAGCTTGATTTTGACCCCCAATACCACCATTCAATCGCAGTGGGGTCAAAAGCTGGACCTATTTGTACCCGACGATCAGTTGGTAGGCTATCAAAATCTGATCGGCACCCATGAAGACAAGCCGCTCAAGCCAATAACAGTGATGACCTATCAAGTCTTGTCCACCCCCGGCAAAGAGCAGGAATATCTCACCAAACTTGCCCATAAAGGCTGGGTCGATGAGCTTGTGAAAGGGCGCGGGCTCTCAATCGGCGAGGCAGAACTGCGCATAATCGAAATTCTGCAAAACAATCCCAAAGCCCATCAAAAAGAAATTAGCCGCCATGTCAGTCGGCTGCGCAAAAAGCTTTCCGAAATAATGGATCTGAACGATGTTTTGCATCCAAACGCCATGCAATTGCTACAAGCTTTGCGCCGTCAAAAATTCAAACTAGTTCTATTTGATGAATGCCACCATTTGACCGACTACTGGGCGGCAATAATGAAGCATCTCATTGCCTATCTGGACGCCCCCTTGGTGATCGGACTAACCGGCACACCGCCAGAGAAGAAAAGTCAGAGCCAAGAAGGTCGCTATATATCTCTGGTGGGTGACATAGATTATCAGGTGCCCACCCAAGCCTTGGTAAAAGAAGGTGGACTGGCACCTTTTCAAGATCTGGCTTATTTTGTCGAACCGACAGCCGCCGAGTTCAAATTTCTTGAAGAACAACATAATGAATTTCACCGACTGCTTGAGACCCTTGTCGGTCTTGAATATCTAGGCGAAAAGCCTGACAGGACTTTTCAGTCAGGTGAGGCACTTATATCTGATCAGGAGAATAAAGAGACGAGGCAGTCAGCTGAGCCAATTCAGTTTGATCAAGAGAATAAAAATATTACGCCCTGTCTGCCGCCCCTTACTGCTCACATTATTGAAAGCACAGCCCTGATTGAAAGAGAATGCGGCTTCAATAAATTCATAAAAGATAGTCCAGCGTTGGCTACCGCCTATCTGCGTGCTCTTTGGAAGTTTAAGCAGCCAGGACCGAGAAAAATCGAACTATCGGATGAATTTATGCAATCGCCGGTGCTTGATGATTGGATGCTGCTCATTGATGACTTTGCTGCCCATAAGTTAAAACTGGCTAGTGACAGCACCAGCCATGCCCTGCTTGAAGAAATAAAGTTGGCACTGCGTAAACTGGGCTATGGCATAACCGAACAAGGTCTGCGCAAGCAAGCTTCGCCGGTTGATAGAGTGCTTGCTTTTTCTGAAGGCAAAGCAAGAGCAGTGTGCGAAATCCTCGCTCTTGAGTATAGAGTGCTGGATGATAAGCTTAGGGCTTGCGTGGTCACAGACTTTGAAAAGATGTCGGCCACGGCAGTAAAAAATCTTGAAGGGGTGCTGAGCGAAGAATCGGGTGGAGCGATAGCAGTGATGCGCACTCTGCTCAAATCGCCGATTTCACTTTATGTCAATCCCTGCCTTGTCACCGGCTCGCTTTTGCTTATAGACAACCGGGTGGCTGAACAGTTTGCTGAAGCAGCACAGCAATATCTCAGAGAAAATGGTCACAAATTCGAAATCAAACTAGTCGAACGCAATGGCGGCTTTTCCTCGATAGAAGCCTCTTCAGGAGCTTGGGAATCGAGACTTTATGTAGCTCTAGCCACCAGTCTTTTCGAAAGAGGAATCACAAAATGTCTTATCGGCACCCGCGGTCTCTTTGGAGAAGGCTGGGACAGTCAGGGACTGAACACTCTCATAGACCTGACCACCACTACGTCACCTGTCTCGGTTAAGCAACTTAGGGGCAGGTCAATTCGTATTCAAAATAATGGTCCTTTTGGCAAAAGAAAAGTGGCTAACAACTGGGATGTGATTTGCATAGCCCCTAGCCTGGAAAAAGGTCTAAATGACTACCAGCGTTTTGTGCGCAAGCACGAAGGCTTTTTCGGCATTTGCGACGACGGTCAAATCGAATGCGGCGTAGGTCATGTGCATCCAAGCTTCTCAGAGCTGACCGCCCATGAAGTTTTTGCCAGTTATGATCTCTTCAATAACGAGATGATGGAAAGAGCCTTAGTGCGAGACGCCATCTATGATCACTGGAAAGTGGGAGAGCCTTATCAAAACAGACTGATTCCTTGTCTTGAAGTATCAAAGATGCGTAAACTAGCCCTGACACCACCGCACCTCAAGCACAATCAAAAATATAAAGAGCACGCCTCGGCCATGCGAGGGGCGTTAAACGGCGTCTATATAGAGCATTTCACCCTAGCATCGGTAGTTTCCTTGGCTCTACTATTTTTCTCGGGGGGCACAGCCTTACTGAGCCTCATACCGCCAGTGGTGGCAGCCTATTTCGCCAGAAAGAAAGCCGACTCTCTGCGCGGCCGTTTCTTTCAAGAAGTCTGCCGCCTTGAAGCTTCACCAGAGCTGCTAAATCAAGAACAACTAGATTTAGATCAATTAAATACAGAAAAAAATCTGGCCCTTAGCCCCGCCAAGCACGATGCTATTGTAGACAGCAAAATTAACAAGCAAATTAACAGTCAATTTAACAGCCAAACACAAAGTCAAACACAAAGACAAACACAGGGACTAAGGGACATGGCCAGGGCCGTATTGAGCGCCCTCGAACTGACAAGACAGCTACCGCCCGGCATAGCCGATTCCAGTCTAAAGGTGAGCGTCCGCAAAGACGGCAGCTACCGCATCTTTTTAGATGACGTAGAACCTCGATTTTCAAAGATCTTCAATCAGTCGATGAAAGAATTACTAAGCCCGATAAGCAATCAGCCTTATCTGATTCCTAAATATGAATACCCGGCTTTCACTAATGAGAAAGAAGCCCAGCTGTTCTTCAAGCGATATCTGCGTGGTCAAGCCGAAGCAAGAGCCGCTGGCTATCATGCTGTACCAAAACTATTGGCGCGGTCACAAAATGGCCGCGACGCCTTTCAAGACTGTTGGAATAAGTATGTCAGCCCAGGTTTCATAGTTGCCACCGAAACCAAACCGGAATTGCTCAATAAATACTTTGGCATAGGACCATCCCTTGCTCAGAGACTGCTTTGGGAATAAATCTTTTAAACCCTAAGTAGTTTTGAAAGAGGCTCTACTCTTTCATATGCGCGCGCAGAAGCAGCGCCGATAGAAGGTCGAAGGCGCGCTCTTCGAATTGATTATTGGCAAGAGCCTTTTCAAGTAGGGCTTTCTCGTCTTCTGAAACTACACCGTCAGCCATAATTAATTCGCGAATAGCCCGGGCTTCATAGGTAGAGACTTTGTTGTCGTCAGCTAAAACAGCTTTAAGCGCCTCTTCTAAAGTTCTTGTCATTCTTGCAAAGCTCCTTTCCTTTGGCTTCTGTTATTGATGGCGAAGAAACAAAAGCTAACCGGTCTTATCTCAGATTGATTATACTTATACGGTCTTAAATAGGTGCGGAAATGACAAATAAACAGGCAAATCTAGAGATTTCAGTGAAAGAGTTGAAAGAGCGCCTTGACAAGGGTGAAGACCTGCTGCTTCTCGACATTAGAGAAGGTCATGAACTGGATATAGCAAAACTCAACCACAACAAACATATTCCCATGGGCGAGCTATCAGCAAGAGTCGGTGAACTAGAGGTTTTCAAGAGCAAAGATATCGTGGTTATGTGCCGCTCCGGCGGACGCTCGATGCGTTGTGTTCAGTTCTTGCGCAGCAAGGGCTTCGATAGCGCCATAAATCTAGCCGGAGGCATTCTGGCTTGGTCGGATGAAATAGACAACTCCATTCCCAAATACTAAATTAGCCCGGAGCAGATCTCTGCAAGATTGCCCAGAACAACCAACTAAATCGCCCACGGGGAAGTTCCTCGGGGCGGCGCCTTATGGCAAGCCGCTTAGACTCTTGCTTGTTTTGAGTCTTTTTGTCTTGCTGGGAGAGCGCGCCGCCTGGGGACAAGGCTGAGCAAGCGCACGTGGGATGGTCCCAGGTATGGGGCTAGGGTCTGGTAAGTTTCAGTTGTCTGTAGGTTGGCGGCAAGCCAATGCCACTCGCTCCTACAACGGCACCAATTACAACGAAGATTTCACGCAGCTTTGGGGTCCAAGGATGCGTCAATCAGTCATGGACGTCACCGGTAGATATTATCTCAACCGCCGGGTATCGGTGCTTGCCACTTTGCCCATCTCAATGAACCGCTTTACCATGTTATTTCCGCCAAAGGGTCCACAAGTAGGAGTTCGAGACGGTTGGAGCGTAAACGGAATCGGTGACTTGCAGTTGCACACGCAAGCCACAGTATTAGATCCGAAGGACCATCCTTATGAGAACGTCATCGTCGGCTTAGGTATGAAAATCCCCACCGGGGATTGGGACGAAAGACGCTACATGCCCAACCTCAATGGCACAGCCTATCGGCGCACCGCGGTCTATCCGGCGGCGGTAATGCCGGGCGACGGGGGCACCGGCATCGTCGCCACTGTAGATGCTTTCAAAACATTCAGAGCCCCACGACTTTTGAGAGGACAATCGGTCTTCGTCTCTGGTTCTTATCTTTCAAACCCACGCAATACAAACGGCACATCATCAATTATTAGTTCGGCGGGAGTGCCTCTCACCCCCAACTTCCTAGACGAATTGACCAATTCAGTTGCTGATGCTTATGCCGTCCAAGCCGGTGTGTCACTCAAAGTTCCTGGAACCTGGAACAAACCCAATTTGAAAGGTCTGCGCGCTAGAGTAGTAGGCAGATGGGAAGGGGTAACCAACACCGACTTAATCGGCGCCTCCGGCGGTTTTCGCCAGCCAGGTTGGGCCATGTCGGTCGGACCCGGCATCACCTGGGCTAGAGAAAAAGACATGATCATGGTCGATGTGCCAATTACCTGTCTTCGCTATATCAATCCCGGGCGCTCTGCCGTGCCAGGACCTAGTAACGGCGTAAACCCAGCCCCATTCAACCCAGAAAGAAATTTAGGATTGGTTGCACCAGTGGCGGTGACTTTCCGTTATATACGCAGCTTTTAAAATAGAAACCCCATATATGCATTCTCTGCTCTATATGGGGTTTCTGCATTCACTAATCTAATTAGGGTTTGCTTGTTCTATTGGCCGTAGGCGGGATCAATTGGCTCATCATAATTGACCTCAGCAAAACCAAAGCCAAAGAGCTTCAAGAAGTCAGAGCGATAGGTGGCGAAATCAGAAATCTCTTTGAGATTTTCAGTCGATACCTTTTCCCAGAGTACTTTGACTGCGTTCTGAACGTCGTCTTGCATTTCTTTATCATCAATGCGAATGCGACCTTCCGAATCAAGATTAGGCTTACCCTTACCATAAAGATTTTCAGCAAAAAGCCTGTACATTTGCTCGATGCAACCTTCATGCAGACCTTTCTCTTTCATTATTTTGTAGAGAAGGGAAATATAGAGCGGAACCACCGGAATAGCAGAACTAGCCTGAGTAACCAGCGCCTTATTGATGGACACATAAGCCTTGCAACCAAGGGCTGAAAGGTCTGCCTCAATTTTCTTGGCGGCTACTTCGACATCGGCTTTAGCTTTGCCTATCGAACCATCTCTATAAATGGGCCAGGTTACTTCCGGTCCAATATAAGAATAGGCAACCGTCTTAACACCTTCAGCAAGCACGCCGCCACTCTTAAGGGCGTCCATCCACATGAGCCAATCTTCGCCGCCCATCACTTGTACAGTATCGGCAATCTCTTGTTCATTAGCCGGTTCTATCGAAATGTCTTTAACCACTTCTTTGTCGGTATCCAAAGTCTTTGCCGTGAAGCTCTGGTTGATTGGCTTCAGCACAGAGTTATAGACCACGCCAGTGCGAGGATGTATCCGTCTAGGTGAAGCCAAACTGTAGACAACTAAATCAACTTGACCAAGATCTTTTTTGATCACTTCAACGGTTTTTGCCTTAATGTCGTCAGAAAACGCATCACCATTAATGCTGTGCGTGTATAGTCCAGCAGCTCTAGCTTCCCTGTCGAAAGCCAAAGTGTTGTACCAACCTGCTGTGGCTGGCTTACCACCTTCAGAAGTCTTCTCAAAGAAGACGCCAACGGTAGCGGCACCGCCACCAAATGCGGCACTAATTCTAGAAGCCAGACCATAGCCGGTGGAAGCTCCTATTACAAGTACTTTCTTAGGAGCGTTGGCAATGCTGCCGTTCTTCTTTACGTAAGCAATTTGTTCTTTGACATGGGCTTCGCAGCCCAAGGGATGTGCAGTAACACAAATGAAACCACGAATACGAGGCTTAATAACGATCTTGTTATCTGTGGTAGCAGTCATACAAACTCCTTGACAAAGTAGCGAAGCCGGCTCTAGACCGTTCGAAATTAAGCGCCAAGTTTACCATCTACAATGTCATGACAAGAGAAAGCTCTGAGTCATGTATCTAGTCATGTAATGAGGAATGGGAGAAACCAACGCACGAAGGTTGCAAAGCGGGACTCTTTTTTCCAAACATTTTGAGAAAAAATTGCAATCATCCATCGTAAAAAAATTAGACCGATATCGGTCTAATTTTTTTAGACCAAACTCGTTTCAAAAAACGCCAATATGTCAGGGCTCAGCCCGCCCCCACCTGACAACCGGCGTCGGCGGAGAAGAAGAGCAAGCCCAAAAGTCACCATACAGGCAACCCTGAAATTAAAGACTAATAAGCACTAGCCAGAAGGTTGTCAAGCAGCGTCAGCGGCGAACATAAATAGAAATCGCCTCATATATATGACTGCAACTCAGTGGTCTCTGCTCTACTTCAATTCGCAATGTAGACATAATTAAATTGGCGAGCCAGCCAGGAATCTCAAGCGTTGAGGGAAAAGGCGGAGGAACCTCAGTACATTTCAGCCGGAATGTCTCTAATGCATTGGTTCCTCGTATAGGAACATAACCAGTCAAGGTTTCATACATCAAACATCCAAAGGAGTAAATATCGGAACGCCTATCAAGCACAGAACCACGGCATTGCTCGGGGCTCATATAAAGCGGACTGCCAAAAATTTCACCGGTCTGCGTGAGCTTCAGAGAGTCGTCTTCGTAGTTTTTTGCCAAGCCAAAATCCACAATCAAGGCTTTGGTTGCGCCAGATTCAGAGCTGGTGAGCATTACGTTAGAGGGCTTGATGTCCCGGTGTAAGACATTATGCTCATGCGCGTAGGCTAAACCTGATGCAATATCGGCAAATATTGGCAGGGCCTCCATCAATGGCAACTTGCCATGTCTTTCGATGCGGTCAGATAGACTCTCGCCCTCCAAATAGTCCATAACAATATACGCCTGACCATCAGGCGAAATTCCGAAGTCATAAATGGAGATCAGGTTAGGATGCTTAAGATCATAAGCCGCCTTGGCTTCCAATTGAAAGCGCTGTACGGCTTTACCATCAGAAGCAAGATGTGCATTGAGCAATTTGATGGCAACAGGCTTTTCCAAAAATTTGTGCTTTGCCTTGTAGACTGTCGACATACCACCAGAACCGAGGGCCTCAATCACTTCGTACTTTTCAGCAAAAACAGCGCCGGGATGGAATCTATCTGCCACTCTCTGAAGTTCGGCAGTGTCGTAGGGGCAAGCAACCCAGCCATCGGGAAATTCCTTGCCGCAAGTGAGACAAACCATCTTATAAGCTTGAATAGCGTCGACTTCTTTAGAAAGTGCCATGAGAACCTGTTCGGTCGCTTCCTTCTCGGTGGCAATCTTCTCCAGCTTGCGCGCGCTGATAATCAGAAAAATCACGAAAATTGCAAGACTACCAGCCATAGACATCGGCAGCACAAATTCAGAAGAAATCAAACGAAATCTTGTTCCATCGGGCAAAAGCCGTTCCGAACTAAGCCACACAATAAGCATGCCGTAGATCAACGAAATGGGGAAGGCGGCCGCAGCCCCTCGCAAAAGACGAGCGGCTATATTATCGGAATAGATTAAGCGAACAAAACCTTCTTCTGGTCGAGATAGCAACAGAGATATAGAGAGGCAAAGTAAGCTGAGAAAATTCAAGAGCTTGAATTGCACGCAGCCAGCCATGGTGCAAAGTCTATCGGCAAAACCTTCTTGACCAAAGGCAGCAGAGGTGACAATAACCAAACAAGGAATAGCTAATAAACCAGATACGGCTTGGAATGGTGACTTTGACCGTTTATCAGAAAACGACAACAGCAAAGCTACAAGAGAAAGCAAAGCCAGGCAAAAGGAAACGTCCACAGAAACTGGTCCGGGAAGCTTCAAATGTCCTCCGCCATTGGGTAGTTCACAGATGATATTGGTAGTATTGAAGTCGAGCCCAAATAAATGCTCTATCCAGAGAAGAGCAGTAAAAAAGAAAGTCAAAGAAATAAGAAATCGAGCAGCAAACAAGAGCTTTCGATTTGTGGTATGCAGCACCACCGGCAAGCAGCCGAGCCCACAAAGAACAAACCAAAAACAAGCAGAGAAACCTATCTTTTGCCCATAAACAAAAGATTTGAGCCATTCGATATTGAAGACATTACCAATTGCGACAGAGCCATGGATGAGAATGGCAGCAATTACTAATGCAGCAGCAGCTAGACGGGCAGAGCGAATGCCGCCTTTGTCAAGACAGACCTGAGTAGCAGCAAGCACACGAGCCTGAATACTCTCGGGCAGAACAGATTTATCAACTGAGGCAGAGGCAACCCCTGGCTGGGCTGTGCCGAATGCAGAATCATTCTTACTTGCGTCCGCTTGGTCCATCCTATTTTATTGCCTTTTCAATTGCGGTTTTGTAGAACTCTTTAGTTTTAGGACCATTAAGCTCTTTGACCAGTCTGCGCTTACCGTCGAAAATAAGCACGACCGGCACAGCCTCGACGTCTTTGAAATAGCTCAGAATACCAAGTTGCTTACACTTTTCGGCAGCTTCCTTGTCTTTTCCTTTTGAAGCATCCACTTCGTCTATAACAACTCTTTCGCCAAACTCTCCAGCTAATTCCTTCATTATCGGTCGAACTTTGCCGCACCACAAAACGCAGTGTTCATCGAACATCATGACCACAAGCACTTTGCCCGCCTCGGTCTTTTCTTTGTCGGCAGCGAAGACGCAATTGCCCTCAGTAAAAGCGCCACCAAGACCTACAACCCCAAGTAAAGGCATGAACTGAGACAAAATCACCGGTACAGCTAAAAGCAATAACTTGTTAGCAAATCCAACTTTATTAGTAAGAAACCTGGTCAATGTTTTTCTCCCTGAGCCTAGCCTAATCGCACCTGTGAGTTCGCTCTCCCGGCATTTATCTATTTCCAGCGCTAATCTACTTCTAGTACTAATCTATTTTCAGCTTCCGGCATTTATCTATTTACCATGGTTGGGTCCATTTGTGCCACTACAAGAGAACTATAATAGTGCGCTATCGACTGTCCTGCCCGAAAGTAATTAAAAGTAGCGTATCCCTGCTACGCTTCATTTTCGACTAGCCTTGACCTCCTGAAATTCGGAACTAATCTGCGCCGCCTCCGCCTTCTTTCCTACTTTGTTGTAGAGCCCTATTAGAGCCTCATATGCCATGTCTATGTATGAATTTTGCCAGCCCCGCATTGCGAAGGGATGATATAAATCGACAGCCTGACGATAATACTTGATGGCATCTTCATAAAGTCCTAGATGGCTCAAACAATTGCCAACATGTTGCAGGTTATCGGCTTTAAGGCAAGTAATTCTCTCAATCTCAGCAGTGATCACTCGACTCTGCTCTGGTTCTGCCCGTTCCAGTCGCTCACGCAATTTCAAAAGTTCATCGTCGTAAACACTAATAGTGCCCTTGAGCATAATCATCGAAGATTGATAGTCGCCCTGGTTGAATGCCTCAAAAGCCCTGGTGGTGTCCATACTGTATGCTTTGTCCAGCAAATTGACCTTCCCACCGTTGGCTCCGCCGGCTGCAGCCTGCTGTGATGGTGACTGAGTTTGTAGCGAGTCGCCACCACCTGAGACCGCTGCACTAGAGAAGCCAGTGATCATCGATCGACCAAAGAATGTCAGAACAAGCGCAAATAAAGCGAGCGCAAGCAGCGGCAAAGCAAGATTGCTCGAAGATTTGACCGGATTGTTTCTTTTGTCTAGACGAAGTTGCGCACCGGTGGACGCCTTCTTGAATGCACCAATATTGCCGACACTACCCGTGCTGCCGGAACCGCCTGAAAAGCCAATTCCTTTATTTTGTTCCAGTACGACCTGACGGTTCTTACCGGTCTGACTCATCTCGCCGTTATAGATTAGCTCTAGTTCGGCTTTCAGTTCACTAACGCTCTGGAAGCGTTGCCCGGGCTCTTTCGCCATACACTTGGCAATAACATCGGATAAGCCGCCAGGAAGCGGCGGCGCACCAGCTCTAGCTAGAAAGTGGTCAGCATTTGGCACAGGTGAATTGAGGTGCATCATCACAGTTTGAATAGCATTCTCACCCATATACGGCGGCTGTCCAGTTACTGATTCATAGAGGACACAGCCCAAAGAGTAGATATCGGCACGCTCATCGACTTTAGATGAAAGTCCCTGTTCCGGCGCAATATAGAGCGGACTGCCGAAAACCTCGCCGGTGGAAGTTATACCCTGGGTCCTGCCATCCATAGTTACCCGAGCAATGCCAAAGTCCAAGATTTTTGGTACTTGGTCGTTTGAAATAAGAATATTCATGGGCTTTATATCGCGATGAACGATGCCATTGCTATGAGCATGGTGCAGTCCATCGCACAGGCTTATCCCCAAACGCACCGCCTCTTTGGGCTCCAGCCTTGACTTACCAGCAATATAGTTCTCTAGGCTTTGGCCATCTACAAACTCCATCACCATAAAGGCGGCACCATCCTCGGTGACACCATAGTCCTTAAGCATAATCAAATTGGGATGGTGCAAACGACTAGCAGCCTTGGCTTCAGTCAGAAACCGCTTGCGCAAAGCCTCGCCGTCTTTCTCTAAGAGTTCAGGATTGAGAACTTTGATAGCGACAATCTCGTCAAGATCTTTGTGCTTAGCCTTAAAGACAGTCCCCATGCCGCCGCGGCCAATCTGCTCCAACACTTCATACTTGTCCGGCAAGTGATAAGTCAAGCTCTGCACCAGCTTGTAACCACCAGTCAGTGAAGAGAGTGACGAGACCGCTCTATCCTCTACTTGCTCCAATGCTTCGAACTGATCTTTCTCTTCTACGGCTTCTTTCTCTGTTATTTCTTCAGCAGCTGCTACTTGCTGGGCAAGCGAGCATACTGTATCACCCGACAATGCAGAGTGTTCAGCTCTATCTTTCGCAAGATCTTGATCAAGAGCCGGGGCAAGAGCTTGAGATTCAGCTTGCCCATCGGCTTGCCCATCAGATTTCATATAAGAGAGAGACTCAGCTTGGGCAAGAGCTTCAGGCGAAAGTTCGACAGAGACTTCTCTCAAAGCCTCCTTTGCTTTCTTGTGTTCTTGCTTCTTTCCCATGCGCGAACCGCTCTATGCCGACAAGAAGCTTCCCAAAGGAAGCTTTCGCAGCCCAGAACTCTCTCCTATCGTTTGAGATTCCGGCAACATACCCGTTTTCTCAGGCGATTTCCCTTTATCAAGATTCTTCTTGCCTGGCTTATCTTTCTTTTCAACCTTGCCGGAGCTGCCCTTTTCAGCTTTAGCTTTAGCTTCAGCTTTAGTTTTCTGCGACATAGAAGCTGGTTGAGAAAGTCCCTTCCCCTCTTGAACAGCTGCGCCGGCAGGAGCCTTGCCCCCGTCTTTTTTGACCAGCTTAGATTTAGCCAAGTCAGCCTTTTCTAGCTTAGACTTATTGGGGGCGGCACTCTTGGCTGAGCCACTCTCTGTAGTATCACTACTGCTACCAGTACTTCTGCCAGTACTGCTATCACTTCTGTTACTACTTTTACTTACTTGCTTAGCGGGCAAGCTAGGATCTTCAATTAGGACAGGATGTGTGTTGAAACTATAGGCAAAGCCGATGAAGAAAGCATCCACCGTCATTAAGCAAGTTATGAATAAGGCTTTGGCTTTCATTGCTTTTCTCTATTCGACCTTGAAGTTCGTTACGTCGTTGAAGTCCTGAGTTTCGGAAGCATTGCGACTATAGCTCATCAAGACATCTTTGGCGGCGAAGTTGTCCTGCATATGAGTGCCCTTAACAAGTTTGACAGTGACGGCATAAGCCGCATCCCCGGTATGCTTGTTGTACTGCTCGCCGAGGGCTTTTGCCTCGAACCTCACCTGATTCTCGCCAGGTTTGACGAGCTTGGTCACCTCTACTATCTTATCTGGACCGAAAAAGGAATCGACCGGATTGTTATTCACATTAACGGTGACCGAATAGCCGCAATAATCTTCCCCGGAAGAAATTAGCCAATAGCGCATCTTGGCGTTCTTATCGACAGCATTAGATTTCTTTTGCGCAGCGGCTTCGGTGCCGTGAAGAGAGGCGGCTGCCGCCGCCCCGTCTTTCTTGCCGGTATTTTCGCCGCCCCCGTCATGGGTGGCATCAGACCCAGCTGGTTTGTTATTTGGCGCCGGTGCGGCGCTGGGTTCTGATCTTGCGCCGGCCGTGCCTGGAGGCACCAATACCACCGGCGCTAATCTCTGATTCATGCCCACATAATAGCCGCCGAAACCGGCGCCACCAACCATCAGACAGATGATTAGAAAGTCGGAAAGAGCCCCAAGTACAGTTTTGCCAGTGATCTTATCAGCCCCAGTATTCTTATCAGCCATAGATTAAAGACTCCTCTCGTCTTTGAATTCTTACCCAAGGGTCACTCACCTAAAGCATTTTAGAAAGCTTAGACTTCAAATAGAGATAGTGTTTACCCTAATTCTTATGGGGGCATATATGTTGGCACTTATATTTATAGAACCTGGTTTTGACAGTTGAAAGAAAGAATCCTGCTAATAATTTCGCGCAAACTCACTTCAAGTTTCTTTCTTTTTCTAGTTTCAATTTTGTCCCTTTCGTTGTGGCAGTGCCCAAACGAGGCGACGGCACAAGAATTTGAATCAAAAGAACTTGCCCCTAAAAACAAAGAAACGAATAATCTCATTGCCCAAGCCGTTTCGAACGGAGGCAATAAAACAAGCGATTATGAGAAGGAAAGACAAGCCTATGATGCCTGTCAGAGAGTCAATAAACTTTTGGGCGCCGGTAGCTATAGCGAAGCCGCTCAGCTGGCGCAAAGCGGCATAAGTTGCGACCCGACTGCCTATTCTGGTTATTTGCACAGACAGCTATCTGCCTGCCTCAAGGCCCAAAAGGACTTTCAAGGGGCTATCGCCGAGTTGAAGAAAGCGGCAAAGCTAGACCCAACCTACAAGAACAGTACTTATGACATTGCTTTGATCAACTATGAAAGCGGTAATTTAGAAGAAGCAATCAAGGGACTGGAGGAAGCCCAGAAACAGCCAGGCGCCGACCCGATCCTGAAACAAGAAGCGAGTAATTTGCTTACCCAAGTCGGTGCCTTCGGCTATCTAAAGCTTGCCGAACGCGCTCTAGCGGCAAACAACCTCTCCGCAGCCAAGAAGCATCTAACCAGTGCCGCCCGTTTTGACCCCTCAACCTATTCTAGTACTGTACACGGCAACCTGGCTTATGTACTGAGAGAACTTGGTGAATCGGAAAGAGCGATAGAAGAGGGTAAGAAAGCTCTGAATTTTCAACCGAATCAAAGCAATCAAGCGCTTCCACAAAATCAGGCAAATACAGTCTACACAATTGGTCTAGCCTATCAAGACCTAGGGAATTTTCAGGAAGCAATAAACTGGTTGACTCGCTATACTCAGTTGGAGACAAATGCCCAGAATCGACAAAAGGCAGAAGTTTTCATTGCCGAATTAAGGGACGATCTGGGCAAGCAAAAGCCAGGGCTCGATAAGAAAGCCGATTATCTGGAAAGCTGTATGGAAAACGGTGTGGTGCCCAGTTGGCCGGCAGCAAAAATGCCGCTCAAGGTCTATATCAAAAGTGGCACAAGCCAAAGCGGCTATAAGCCAATCTATCGGGACTTTACCATCCATGCCCTAGACACTTGGTGCTCGGTTTGCCCCAAACTCTCTTACAAGTTGGTCGATAACCCTCAATCAGCCGACATTTCAGTAAGTTTTTCCAATTCCACTTTGGGCATGAGTGAAAACGGCAGAACCAGATTAAAAGCCGGTATCACCGACATAAAGAGCGATAAGGCTGAAATACTCTCGGCCAAAGTGGCTGTCACCACAATCAATCCTTTTGACCAAAAGCCTGTAAGAGACGGCGAATGCGCCACGATAACCATGCACGAAATTGGCCATAGCTTAGGTTTGGACCATTCCACAGCAGTGAGCGACATTATGTATTTCGGCTCTTCTTGCAAGCAAACCGGCAAACCGACCGCCCGCGACAGAAATACACTCGCCCTGATTTACAAAGACAAGCCGATTATTACAGCCAGTCTAAACAAAACAGTCAAACCGTTAAACATAACCTATTTACCGCCACCGGCATTTTTACCGCCTGCCCCGGTTGATACAAAGACCTTGAAGCCTCCGGTCTTTCTGCCGCCGCCTCTGGCAAAAGAAGTGCAGTATATGAAACCACCGCTTTTTGTGCCGCCGCCTCTGAAAAAAGAACTAAACTCTGCTCAAAATAATAAAGCCGAGCCAAGTCTAAACCGTGCACAGCCAGCAGCAAGAGACAAATCGAAGTTGCCCTTCTTTTTGCCACCACCGAAATAAAGCAGCCAAAACCGGTTCTTTGACTTAAGACAAAGAGGCAAGCAGAGACGAACTCAAGCTCAATTTGAATTAAGGGAAAATAGCATTGAGAAAAGAAAGCAAGGCAGTGACTAGACAAAGCCCGCCCATACCATAACCAATGTACTGATTGCGCTTCACTAGCGATATGTGCCCAAGCCCAGCAAATACGGCTGCAAGCAAAATAGCCGGCAATATGGTACGCAAGCGCAAAAGCCACAAAGGCAAAGCCAAAGGCTGATCATATTGCAAAATACAGAAATAGTTGGGGCGCAACTGAAAACGCGGTCCAAGCCCCATAAAGGCGCGGGCCAGAGGCGAGGTTTTGTCGACTGGGTCGCGACTTTGTCCGTCGACGCTGATGTCTAAATAGACGGCGTTGGCGCCGGTGCCTCGCACAAAATCACCATCAAGAGTTGTGCCTCTAAAGACAATGGCATTAATGGTGCGCTTTGTACTCTTGATTTTGTAAAAACATCCACTAATGCCACATACTTCAGGCGACTTTTCGCCAGGGAAAAGTCCACCCTTACTCAATCTCTCTAATTCGCTGTTTAGAGAAGACTCTTCTTTGCCGTCGTCAACATTGATGTCGTAAGCCATGTAACGCGGCATATATTTTCGCTTGGTATAAGCATTAAAGACAGTATAGCTGTCCTGACTTATCCCGGGCTCTAGTTGGTTCTCATCACTACCTTCTGATGAAGCGTCTGTAGAGCCGGTATCGGAAGAAGCCCCCTCGCTAGTTACCGAAGAGCCACCTGTCTCGCCGCTTGAGCTAGAATTAGAGCTACCAAGATCTTGACCAGAATCTTGACCAGAACTTTGACTAATCTCAGGGGCACCGCCCTTAGGGTCAGTACCGTCTGTATTGTCTTTACTGTTCGTACTGTTTGTACTGTTCGTATTTTCTGTGCTTTCTAGCGAATCAACTGTCTTCAAATCACTAAGTGCGGCAGGGTAAGTCTTGTTGCGATTAAAGAAAAGTCTAGAGAGATAGCCGAGCTTTTGGATATTGGCCACATGGTTTGCCAGAGGGCTTTTCTCTTCAAAGAGGAAGGTCCCGTCTTCGTCGACCATGTCGCGACCACGCTCGACACCGCGGTCTAGTATCCAGAACTCTTTGTTGAATACAGAAGATGGTATAGAACGCAAATATTCGTCGAAACCAAAGCCGAAAACTGAATAACCAAAGTTTGTCGGTTGAGCGTCAAATTTATAGATTAGCTCTTTATTTGTCTTGAAACGCATTGTGCGCTTACCGTCAGCCGACTGCCGCAACTTAGCGGTAGAAAAATTTTGTAAGGGCGTAGAAAAAGGCAGCCAAAGATAATAGAGCGCTGATACCAAAACACCTGTGGTCAAACAGACGAGCACAGCTTTGACGACACTGTCGTTGCGTTCCCGAATTTGTCTGGAATGCATTTGCTGACGGTCTCTAATATCTTGCTCGCTGAGTTTGAACTTGCGAGGACGAGAACCTTCATCTTCACCATCGGCAGAGACATACACTTCGCCAGAGAGTTTTTCGACATCATCTTCTTCAGAATCGCGATCTGCAAAAGTCTTATTGCGTTCAGTTCGAGCAGGGCGACGCACCATCTGCCCCGATTGAGATTGCCCCTCTTTTCGCTCACCGGTGTTAATCTGACTCTGGGTGGCATACTGGCTCTGCTGAAAGCTAGAGCCCTGACCAGTCTTTTGACTCTGGGTTGAGAACTGGCTCTGAGTTGAAAACTGACTCTGGGTTGAATACTGGCCTGCCGAAGTATTTGACTGTGCTGCCTGTTGGCGCTGAGAACTAGTTTGAGACTGTGCCGAAAAACCAGAGAGCGGATCGGCAGCCATAGAACCACCTTGCCAGATGACGGTCTTATCTTGATTGTCCGGCGTCGGCAGACTGGCAAAATTGAGAGCCGATAAAGGGGGCTTCGCTGCTTGAGCATGCCCTGAACCCGCACCGGCACCCTGACTAGATTCAACACTCCCAGACCAATTCTGAGTGGAATTTTGACTAGAGAAGGAAGACTGAGCGCCACCATTATCAGTATCGTCGTCTAGTCCGACTGCTGCGCGTTTAGACCTAACTTTCTCTTCCAGTTGAGCCAGTTCCAACTGCCACTGCTTCACCCCGGGATGATCGACACCAAGCAATACCTCGCCTAGTTTTACCAGTCGGCGATTATATTCCAGGGCACCATAAAAGTCGCCTGTCTCTTTCTTTATGACAACAAGACATTCCAGACACTCGGCATAATAGGGGTCATCCTCCTTGAGCACCTTCATCAAGGCGGCATAACACTGCTCAGCCCGAACGGCATCAGCCCGCTCAAAAGCCTCGCGGGCTTGCTGCAATAAAACTGTTTCAGGGCTAAGGGGCAATTCTTGTGACCGAACCAAGTAAAAGGGGGGGCTTTTGATACCAGGTTTACACAACTAATTTAGCAAAAAGCTTGCAAACTGCCAAATGTTGCCGACTCAGCTCTATCCTATACGCTGTTCGATACTGCCTTCGATATACGATTGCAATTCCTTTCTCAGACTCTTAGGATTGACTCTTTCGATTGCCTCTTTAAGCAGCTCGGAAGCACCTTTGAAATCATCCCACTGATGAGCGGCCACCTGGGTATAGTTGATGGCATCGATAAAGGCATTGGCGCTATCTTCGTCAGTCGGCTTAAAGTCTTGCATATTGGCCGAATCAAACAAGAACTTGACCACGAGCGGATTAAAAGCAACCGCCCGGGTCAGGATTTCACGTGCTTCTTTGTTCTCTCCGGCATGCAAGAGCCTGAGCGCGCGACTATACATAGAAACGACGCACTCAGGAATGTTCTCAGCCAAGAATTCGTCGAACTCCTTCAGAACCGGCTCTCCGGCATTGAGCAAGTCGAGCAAAGTAATTACCAGATAATACTGAGCCCGTGCCATTTCGGGTCGCAGAGCGCATTCGCGCAGTATGTCGGCTATTTTCTTAAGCTCATCAAGGTTGCGACTCTTAAGCCAGAGAGCGCGCAATTCTAAGACCAGAAAGACTTTGAGCGAGAGCATCGGCATCTCTTTCAGATAGACTTGCAACTCAAAGAATGGGCCATTCTTATCGAGAGCGGCAATCTCAGAGTCTATTTGAGCGCGAATCTTTTCTGTATAGGACTGAACAATGCCTATACGTTTTTCGATGTCAGCCTGCGAAGTACCTTGGGAAGATTCAGCCAAAGCCGACTCCATTGCATCGACTAGAGATTTCACTTCCTCACTGCATTTACCGATTTCTTCTTTGTGCTCGTCGTGGTCGTGATCGTGATCATGATCGTGATCGCAGTTGGGTCCGTGCTCGTGCTCATATTCATGTTCAGGCTTGTGTTCATGTTTTTTGGCACCGGTACTAATACTTACCTTTTCGATAGTGCCATGCTCCTGATCGCAGCTAGGTCCGTGTTCATGATCATGTTCATGTTCATGTTCATGTTCATGTTCGTGCACGTGCTCACATTCGTGAGACTCTTCCATCGCTGCTTCTTCGACCCAAGACTCTGGACCACCAATGGTCTTGAGAAAATCCAAGGCCTCGGCTTTGCGGCCGCAAGCAATCAAATTGCGCACATAGCGCCAAATTTCCTCGCCCATTTCGGCACTGACTGCGCCGTAATGAGTCTTGATCAAAGCAACTAGCTCCATCTGTTTAGCCAAAGCCTTTTCAAACTGCTTTGTATCAAAATAGAACTCGACAAAGTCAGCTGTAGTGTCAATTAGACGCTCCGGCTTCTTCAAGGCTTTGTTTATGCCTTCGGCTTCAAGCATAAGCGACTCAGCCAGTTCTGGCTGATCAGCATGTTCAAGCCAGACAGCCCTCACTTCCAGCTCATCTGCATACTGCTCACTCTCGCGCCCATAAGCCTCGGCCATGGCTTCCACACTGGCGGCAATCATCTCGTCGGCTCGCCCGCTCTGGGTTTCCATACAAAGTCTGGCATAAAGTGAAAGCGACTCGGCAATCCCCTTCTTGTCATCGGCTTTTTTAGCGGCTTCCAGAGCCTTAACTAAGTGCCCTTCAACGGTTTTCAGCTTTCCCGACTGAAACTGTCTTTCCGCTATTCTAAAGAACTTTTCCCACATAGAGCCTCAACAAAGAAACAATCGCGCTTAATAAGCTCAGCTATTTTAATTGATCAGGTGCCGACTGGGCGCCTAAGGCATCAAGAAAGCCTTCAATGGCAATGTTTTGGTACGAAGGTCGCTTGACTACCGAGAGAGCGGGACAAAGGTCCCGCTGTTGAAATGATCAAGGTTTGAGTTTCTCTGGCTCTAAAAGATCAATTCTCATGCCCTCTTTTGATTTCTGAGGACTGATCTTCTCGATAAAATCAATCTGCGATTGACTTAGGTCTGACCGAATTAAGCGCAAATGAGTTAGCCTATCGCTTTTCAGAATCCAATAAATATCGGCGTCACTCCATGCCAAGCCATTTACCTCCAACATGCGAACATATGGATTGGTAAGCATTCTCTTCAACTGAGGCATGGTCAAGCCGGTAGTCCAAAACTTCAAAGACCTTATCTGTTTCGACCGCCTGATTGCCTCAATTAGCTCAGGAGGGATGCTCTTGTTCGTAGCCTTCTCAGATCCTGTGAGAAATAGCTGATTTATCTTCATAAAAGATGGCATTTGGGCAACTTTGGCAAGATCTATATTGCCGCCATGAAGCTCAAGCAAGTGCAGGTTTCGTCTCGATAAGAAATCGTAGAAAGACTGATCGACAGTGCACTGTCGGAAGTGAAGCGTGTCCAACTTCGGCCACTTATTCAATCGATCAAGTAGTTTCTTCCAATCCGCAGCGGAAGAGACTTCTCGCACTTCCAGGTCTCCCACCTCTCCCTCTTGGAATACTTGCAAAAACTCTGTACCAGTCTCATCTGGTCTAAACACGATACGAATTGGGAACTGAACCTCCAGCTGAATAGTCGAATTCGCTAGTTCTCTTTTTCTATCGCGATGCTCGACAGAACTGATGGTAAGTGGTGCATTAAGGTCAGCATGCCAGGTCAGTCTGGCTTGTTTGTCACCAAATCTCTCACATTGCAATGAGAAAGGAATTGGATCAGCCTTATTATCTGCGCCTGCAAAAACCCTATTTGCTATATTCCTTGCTCTCACTTCTGAAACATCTGGCGATGGCAAGTAAGGGACGAACTGGTCAGACACTTCTCTTTTGTGCTTTGTAGGAGCAGGTTTGGAGTAATGTCTCCATAAAAAGACCATCGGCATTACTACAAATAAAATGAATAAACTGAAGAGGAATCTTTTCTTGAGTGTTGACTCTAAAGCGTCTGTAATGCTGCCGACGGGCGAGTGATCGGGCTCTGAAAAGTCGTAATCATCTTGAGTGTTCTTGTTTCCGGCATAGTTTCCACTCTCCTTAGTCTGACCCAATATTGACCTGCCTGCACCAATTCGAGAGAAATCATGCAAAATCTCATCCATCGATTGGTAACGCATAGACGGTGTTTTGGCGAGCATCTTAGCGACAGCAAGCTCAATACCTTCTGAAAAGACTAGTTGTGGACAGACCTCTGACAACCTTGGAGGGACCTTGGATTGATGCAAAATAAAGGTCTCATATGGCGTCTCACCGGCAAGCGGTACTTGCCCTGTAAGAGCTTCGAAGAGACTACAACCGAAAGAGTAGATATCGGTGCGGCTATCTAAATCAATACCGCGGCACTGTTCAGGGCTCATATAAAATGGCGAGCCGAAGACCTGACCAAGAGCCGTGAGTGCCTGCTTGTCTCGGCTTCCGTCATTGAGAAGAGACTTTTCCTTCTCGTCGATAAGGCGCGCCAAACCGAAATCAACCAGCTTGAAGACGATTTTTCCAGCTTCATCTCGACTGACTACTATATTTGCCGGCTTTATGTCGCGATGAATGATCTGTTGTTTATGGGCTACCGCCAAAGCCTCGGCTATTGCAGTGAAGCAGGCAAGGGCATTATTCTCAGACAGCGGTCCGCTAGTCTTGATTATCTCAGAGAGAGGCTCCCCTTCAAGCAATTCCATGACATAGAAAGGCGTCGTATCTCTGTCGATACCCATGTTGTAGATTTGCACGATTGAAGGATGACTCAAGCGAGAAAGGGCGCGCGCCTCTCGCTGAAATCGCTGCCAATTTTCGGCGGTCATTAGCTCGGGCGCCAAGAGCTTGAGGGCAAATTTCTTGCCCATGATGCGGTGGGTCGCGCTAAAGACGACACCCATGCCGCCTCGCCCGAGCAGATCATTTAAAATATAATCATTGCCAACAACAACACCAGGCAAGTAAACAAGTCGACCACTCAAGCTGCGGCGCGGATTCTCATCGAGCTTTCGGGATTGGGCAGGAATGGTCGCATCGGAACTGACACCGGTCAAATCTTTAGGATCAGCTGGTGCATTGGGATTAGTAGACTCTTTGGGAAAAGTAGAGTCTTTTGGATTAGTAAAATCCTGTGGTCTTCCGGAGCCTTGGTCCGCCAATGATCATCTCCGCTAAATATTCGGTGAACGGCGAATCCGCTCGGGTGGTATGCCTAGGGCTTCTGGAATTTTATAACAAGGGAGGACAAACTTACCAAGAAGCCAATAAACTTAATTTGCCTAGCAAAACCTTACTTGAACTCTTGCCAAGAAAGAATTTTATAGCCAGTAACTTTAGGCGCCCCTGCCCCTGCTTCTTTAGAATAGAGTAAGCCTTTGTTGCCGGTTGGACCAGCAGCATTGTCGGTAAAGTCATTGATCAAATTCATTTTCACGTCATTGGCTAGAACTTCTGCACCCAAGACTGAACCAGTAAATGTACCAGGCCCTTTAAGTGAAACCTTGGCTTTGGGCGCATAGATAGTGGCCGCAAAGGACTTATTTGCCTCTATGTCGAATTTAAGTTCTTTAGTGCCGGAGTAATATATCTGCAAAGATGACGGACTGTCTGGATGCAGCAACTTACTAGCAGAGACACGGGCGGCTAATTCCGACTGACTAGAGTCATCAATAAAAATTCGAATTGGTTCAGAGCCGGAAGAGTTCAAAAAATCATTCAGATTGATTCCCGAGTTAGGCAGTCCGCTAGTATCCAGAGAGCCAGTCTTCCAGTTTCCGCTGGAGCTATAAAGACCTGAACTTGATGCCAATTCTGAAAGGCTCGGCAAAATCTGATTGTTCGTGCCCACTGGTGTCGGAGCTACTGCAGTAATTTTTAAGTCGGCGTTTCCCGGTGAATCTAACGAAGGGAGCTGAGGCACCAAACTTACTGATTCATTGCTCGCATCAAACGAGAACACTTCCGTTGTTCCATTCAGCACATTTCTGACATCGACATTCGCAGGTTCGTCACTAAAGGTAGATTGATTGCCAAATGTTTCACTTGCAGCAATTGGGTCCCTTTTACCACTAAGACCTTGATAATCGAGATTTGTCTTTAATGAACCATATATCCAAGAATTTGGGTCTAACGTAAAAGTAGGAGCAGGATCGCCTGATTTTGGACTAGTCTGCCTAACATCGCCGCGGACTACCGATGCGCCTGTAATACTGACACTACCATTAGAGGCAAGCTTAAGCTGGAATGAATTCCCCCCATTATTAAATTGATTTGCACCACCCCAACGGGCTTTCGAGTTTCCGCCCAGCTGCAGCAAAGAATCAGCAAAGATTCCATTCTTGAAGTAAGAGTCAACGCCTCCGCCGGAAAGAGAAGAGGGCGTGGTCTCAAACATAGGCACTGCCACAACCCTAACTCCGCGAGAGGCGCCATTTAAGGTAGCCTTAGCTTCAAACACTTTCCAGCCGGTTGCTAGAGTTGTATCACCAGCCGAACCAGCACCGGCGTATATGATCGACTTTGCTGAAGACGTATCAAAAGCCTCATCATATATTGGACTCCATTGCTTTGCAGACTGAATCTCGCCGACTGTTAGAGGATAGCTATTGACAGTGACAGTCATTTGATTGAGCATCTGTGAGTTATTGACACCCCCTGCAGATGCGCCGATAAAGCTGCCATTGAGAGTTAAGGAAGCAGGTTCAGAATTAGTCATGCGGGTTAAGGCATATTCTAGTCCAGACTCTGCCGCCGTCCTTAACTCGCCTCCATATCGCCTACTGGCTTCTGCTTTTCGACACTGAGCCAAAGCTTCATACAAAGATAGCATCAAGCCGACTGTAACTACTCCGAGAACAAGAACCGATACCAATGCAAAGCCCCTAGACCTTGGTATGCGCGATTGAAAAGATAGGGCGCCTTTCTTACTCATAAAAAATAGCCCTCCTCAATCTGTTGGTTGCCTCAGTATGAATACCAATTCTGGTGACAAACTTAGGATCTGCTGTGCTACCAGAACCAGCATCAGGTCTGCGAATCTCAAGGTCCACAGAGACACCGTAAATTGCTGAAACTTCCTTAGGATCAACAAATGGACTGGCAGCAAACTCGACTTTTGCATTCTGCGTTTTGCTCCACTTCATGTATCTGAATATAGTCGGAGTGCCATTCAAATTGGTTGGATCCAAAGGTCCGACGATTCCTCGCACAATCAAAACTGGTTCAGTCACCATATTGTGAGAATTGAAATCAGTCTGCCCGGCAGTTGACTCGTCATTGCCAGATAAAACCGCCTTGTACAACTTGTACTCACCCGGCCTCTGCGCATCAGGGAAGAGCTTATAGATTACTGTTTCAAGATTCTCAAGCTGCGAGTTGCCGACTGCAAACTTGGTCGGTATGCCGTTCAGTCTATTTGTAGAAAAACCAGGGCTATAATTTGAAGCACTACGAGGGTCATTGCGTTTATCAATAAAGATCGCCGGTCTTTGAATGATAAGAGTATCCGCGCTCAGTTTCTGGGTGTAATTCCAGGCGACTGGAATACTGGGGGGCCAATTAGGCGCCCAGGCTTTTGAATTAGTTATAAATGGATTAGTCGAGCAGGGAAACTCATTTCGCAGCGATGTGCCCTGATTACTAGCATATAGGTCGCCATAACCTATGGCTGAACGAATGTCAGCCGCTATAGATTCAGTGGCAAATCTTGCCGCAGTCAAGCCCTCAGCTTTGCTATTTAGCTTTACACTGGCAAGCACGTTGAGCGACACCAACTCACCGACAAGCAAAAGTATGCCTGCGAAAATCAAAGAAGATACCGAAACTTCAAAGAGTGATATGCCGCGTCTATTCCTGGTTCTCATTCAATTATCCCCAATATCGAGAACCGACTTTATTGATAAGCCCAGACCTGAGCACAGTACGAGGGGAAGAAAACTGGCTGTCAGACCAAGTAATCACGATCGTAACAAGAGAGGTATCGATATAGGGTCCATCATCTACTCTGAGCGTAACAGTACCTCTAAACTTTGAATTTTTGGCTATTTCGCTATAAGAGAGCGTCCTTAGCTCTAGCAAGACTGGATTCTCCCGAACAGCTGGACCCATCGGACTTGCAATATCACCATTGACCAAGACAGTGTTTGAACCAAATCCCAATGAGCGCAAGGATTCATAGTCTATAGCTCGTACATGCTCCCAGAGATTATCAGCAATAGAATTGGCGTAATACTCATTGAGCGTGGTGGCAGTTGTTCGCAAACTTTGCGAAAAGAGGTTTCCGATGAGCATGATAAACACAGCCAACATTCCTATAGCCACGACCATTTCAACGAGCGAAATGCCTCGTCTGAACGAATGCCTGGGACGATAATCTCGAATGGCTCTACTATCAAGCATTTTATGGCGCTAATCCTATTCATGATGCTTTAAATTTGCCCAAAATCGCAGCCTTAGTCCCACTTAGGGCAGGCTTGCCACACCAGAGCTATCGACATTGACCAGCAAACTACGATTTTCCATGGTCACATCAAAACTAGATGGACGCACAGGCTTACCGGTTTGCTCAAAGGTCACCTCACCGAGCATTACCACTCCTTTCGGCAGCACGACCTCTTCCAAAATCTTTTTATCAGACTTAATCAGGTAAGAGTTCTGACCGGTCTTCATGCGCGCAGAAGTGATGGTGATAGGCATATCGTAGTTCACCGACATTTCCTTCACCCGGCGAATATCTTTCACCAATTCATGGGCGGCGTTATTGAGAGCTAGCTGGCGAGCTGTATAGTCTACAACCCGGAAAGCAAACAATGGCACGGCTATGAACATAGCCATGAAAGCAGCACTCTCCAAACGTCTGATCAGCGGCCAGGTGAAAATTGGGCTATTTCTCGGAATACTCGAAAAGGTTCCGCTTTGCGAACCGACCTGATTTAGATTGGTCTGACTGCCGGTCTGTGACAGCGAAGACAAATTGGACGAAGAAGCCTGTTGGTCCGAACTCTTCGCACCACCATCGCTTGCCGCTTTCGGCGCCTGTGACTGTTTGGCTTCCTCTGACATATTCAACGCCAATTTTATCGTAACTTACTTATACCGCTCGGCTATGGCAATTAACCCCAAAGCCGAAGTCGGGACAGGTGAGAGCAAGGCGAACAGTTCGCCAACTTCACTAATTTCACAGCCCGGTTGACAAATAACAGACATTTCGATAATATTGGAAATATGGAACAGCGAAGGAAATATGGAAACAGAGAATGCAGTCAAAGCTTTAGCGGCTCTCGCCCAAACCACCAGACTGGAAATCTTCCGACTTTTGGTGAGGAAGGGTCCGCAAGGTATTTCAGCCGGCAAATTGAGCGAACATTTCGCGATGCCGCCTGCAACCATGTCCTTCCATCTTAAAGAACTCACTTCATCTGGGCTTATCGTTCAGAGACGGGAAAGCCGCTCTCTTATTTATGCGGCTAACTTTAGTGCGATGAATCAGCTGCTTGCCTTTCTTATGGAAAACTGCTGCAGCGAAGGAAGTTCGTGCTCAATAATCGAGGTAGAAACTAATGAATGAAGACTGCAAAACAAAGAGCGGGGCATCGAAGAGATTTCACGTGCATGTGGCGGTGAAAGACATTGCCGAATCTGTCTCTTTTTATACAACCTTGTTTGATGCACCACCATCGGTGCAAAAGGAAGACTACGCCAAGTGGATGCTCGACGATCCGCGAATAAACTTTGCCATCTCCAAAAGAGGCAGGGAAGCCGGTCTAGATCATTTAGGGCTGCAGGTTGAATGCGATGAAGACTTGCATGTCATCTCAAACCGGCTCAAGGCTGCCGGTGACCATATCATCGAACAAGAATCTACAACCTGCTGCTACGCCCAAGGAAATAAAGCCTGGGTGCACGACCCACAAGGTATCGCCTGGGAAACCTTCCACACCACGGGCAGTGCCACAGTTTATGGCGAAGACCTGCAGATCGCCTCGAACTCCGCATGTTGCGCGCCAGGTCTTGATTCTAGTGACAGCTTAAACAAGCAATGCTCAGAGAAAGCACAAGATAGCGTCATTAGCGTCAAGATAGAACTTTAATCTAGCGATTGAAGACTGAAAAGATAGAAGAAAAGAATTACAGAAGAATAGAATTACAGAAGAACAGAAATAGGTTAAGTCTCTTATGCACGTTATCTTTGCCTGCATCCACAATGCTGGTCGCTCTCAGATTGCCAGCGCCCTCTTCAACAAACTGGCAACTGAGGGCGGAAGTAACATGCGCGCACTTTCGGCTGGGACAGATCCGGCTCAGACGGTGCATGAGATTGTCGCCGAAGTTATGAGCGAAGAAGAAAATATTGATCTGTCTGCTGTAAAACCCCAACTGCTCACCAGCGAACTGGCAAGCCGGGCCAAAGTTCTAGTAACCATGGGTTGCGGCGAGAAATGCCCATTTGTACCGGGTCTAGAAATAATAGAATGGCAGATTCCTGATCCAAAAGGTCAAGCGAAAGCAAGAGTAAAAGAGATAAAGAAGATAATTGAAAAACAAGTAAGCGATCTTTATTCTCGCCTCAAACAATTGGAAGCCAGAGGCTGATCCCAGCTCTAGCTCATCTAGACGGACAAATCCAATTTACTGCTCTAGGCAGTTTCGATGGCAGCCGCACGGTCGAGACCAAGCTCTTTCACCATAGCATCACGCATGGCAAACTTCTGAATCTTTCCTGTGACGGTCATCGGAAACTCACTCACCACTTTGATATTGCGCGGAATTTTGAAATGAGCCAGACGCTCTTTCATCCATTCATTCAGCTCTTTAGTATCAAGACTTTCACCAGCTCTGAGCATAAGCCAGACACAGACTTCTTCGCCGAGCTTTTCGTCGGGCACACCAAAAACCTGGGCTTGTGAAATCTGAGGATGATGGTGCAAAACCTCTTCAATCTCACGCGGATAAATATTTTCACCACCTCTGATGATCATATCTTTCTTACGACCAGTGATGTGCAAATAGCCTTCGCTATTCATCACCCCTAGGTCGCCTGAATGCAACCATCCAGCCACATCTATGCATTCGTTGGTGGATTCATCATTCTTGTAATAGCCAAGCATAATGCCGTGACCACGGCAACAAATCTCGCCCTGCTCACCGCGCGGCACAACTCTGCCGGTCTCAGGATCAATCACTTTCACCTCGACACCGGCTATGGCTCGCCCAACTGTGGTGGCACGAGTTTCCATAGAATCATGAATGGTAGTGGCGGTCATAAGCGGAGACACTTCGGTCAATCCGTAAAGAATAACCACTTCAGGCACATGCATCTCGCTGGCAACACGGCGCATCAATTGCACCGGGCATGGTGCGCCTGCCATAAAGCCACCCTTGAGACTTGTATAGTCGAACTCTTTAAACTGCGGGTGTTCTAATTGGCCGATGAACATAGTCGGCACACCTGAAATATGCGTCGCTCTTTCGGCAGAAACTGCCTTCATGACCGTCATTTCTTCGAAATAAGGACCAGGAATAATAACCGTGCCGCCTATGGAAAAGGTTGCTAAGGCCGAGCTAACCATACCGCCGCAATGGTAAAAGGGCATGGGTATGCAGAACCTGGTCTCAGGAGAAAGAGCCATTGCTCGAGCAGCAAACAAACCGTTATTGAGAAGATTATGATGGCTGAGTGTCACACCTTTGGGAAAACCTGTAGTACCGGAGGTGTATTGAATATTGACCGGATCATCAAATTGAACAGAATTCGCGCGCTCAGAGAGTTCAGTATCATTAACGGTGCTTTCCAGAGCAAGGAAAGTTTCTATTGAAAAAAGATCGCCCCTAGCTTTGAACTCGTGCGCCAGACCATCGGCATCAGAACCAGGCAATACAACTAGATCTTGCAGGCTTGGCACTCTTGAGCTCTTGACCGCACTGCCTTGAGCAAAAAGACGCGGATTTAGTTCTTCCAGCATATCGAGATAGCTGGACGAACGGTTGCGTGGAATAGTAAAAAGCAGCTTTACGCCAGATTGATTGAGAACATATTCTAGTTCGGGCACTCGATAAGCCGGATTGACATTGACTAGAATTGCACCAACCCGCGACACAGCATAGAGCACAGCCAACCAGCGCCAATTATTGGTCGACCAGATACCGACGCGGTCACCGCGCTCGATGCCTCTTGCAAGCAGCGCCCTAGCTAATTTGCGTGTATAAGCAACAAACTCACTATAAGTAAGATTGGCTTCCTCTAGAACACTAACCACACAAGGTTGATTAGGATTCAGCGAAGATGTCAAATCCAGATGAGAACTTAGTGTGTAGCCGAGCAGCTTCTCTGCGCAAATTCCGTAATCGTAGCTAAGCGGCTGGGGAAACACTTAATTCAGCAAGCTACATGGGGAAAACTTCAGCACCACCAAGAATGTAGACATGCTTTTCATTGACACGCTTGCTCTTTGTCTTGCTGGCGGGAAGTTGAACTTGATTCTCACGGAGGGCTTCTTTGTGGCTCTTGATGAACTTAACTGCTTCTTCAACAGCTAAATCGGAGTTACCAGGAGCAGCGACCGGAGCTGCATTCAAAATTGCAGCACCATTAAGCTCATCTGCTTGGGCAGGAGCCAGGCTAAACCCGAACGACATTGAAAAGAAAAACGCACCGACTAGTGCTTGAATCTTGCGGCTCGGAGCTTTAGCTGTATACATCGAATAACCTCGTTCCAGGTGCCTCTACCTGCACCCTAGGACACGAGTATAAGTGTGCTTTTGCCGAAAGGAAAGGCTTTACTAAATGTATTAACATTCATGTGAGCACATTCTAATGTCAAGAGGAGAGTGCGCTCAAGGGTTGTTTCTAGAACGTTGAACCTGTGGGCTTTTTTCAAAAAAAAGAAATTCTCGAGAATTTCTTTTTTTTTGAAAAATCCTATTGATAACGGTTACCCGCGAAATCTATATAACCACTTTCATGCCTAGGGGTGTCACTGTGATGAGTCCAGTGCAAGACACCACCTCTTTGATTCCAAATAAACTCGCCGTGCACTGTCACTATGTCACCGGCTTGAGCAGGCACATAAGGCGCCATATCTATATTGTGAGCGACCAAAACAGTCGTACCGTTGCTAAGCTCCAGCAAGAATCTCTGATGCTTACTACCCTTTCGATCATCGGGCAGAAGTTTCTTAATTCGGGCTGTACACGTTGTGACAACCTTTCGCGCCTGCTCAGCCTGCAGCGCCACGACAGCTGCATCATCCAATGCCGGTTGGGCGAGGCTCGCACCGACTGCAGGTGAGGTCTGAGACTGCCCCCCGCCAGCTTGACCTAATGCTTGACCTAGACCTTGACCCTGCCCCTGCCCGTTGCCGTTATCGTATGCGACCGCCTGAGATGCCGGGCCGCCAGCAGAAGAAGCATCGATAGAACCGCCTCTCTGCCCCATGCAACCGCATAGAGCCCCGCTCAAAATCGAGGCGAGGAAGAGCGAAACCAAGATAGCGGAACATTTAGAAGCTTTAGAAGCTTTAGAGGCTTTAGAGGCTTTGTTTTTCATTTTCTCTTCCCAATCACTTGTGGGCTTGATTGTTGTGATTGCAGGAATTATAGCCAGAGTAAGAAGCCTTTTGCATATAGTCCAAATCTAACAAACCAGTGTTCAAGCTCTCTTTTACATACCGGCAATATACTTTAGGGATTGGTGCAAAAGCCGAAGGCTGTGGTATATAGAGGAATATCGTCGTTTTTCTTATCTGCTTGGTCTCTTCTTTATTTCAGGAATTAGCGATGTTGTCCTCGATCTATCTGACAGGTTCTTCGATTGATCCGGGCGAGCTCAGCCAGGCTCACAAATCAGATTGGCGCACTTTAGCCATTACCCGGCTGATGAACCACGGTCTCAAAGTAACCAATCCTCTAGAAATACCCTGGACCGAAACTGAATTCAACTTTGATGAAGCTATAGATCTCGCCGGCAGCTCAGATCAAAGGGTAAGAAGGGCGCTTGGTTTGATAGACCAGAGCGACGCCATTCTGGCTAATCTAGAACGCCCAAGTTACGGCACGGCAATGGAGATTTTCTATGCCTACCGCAGCGGCAAACACGTTACTGTCTTTGGCTCTTCGCCTTTGAATCCCTGGGTGGCGACCCATTCGCAGGCCAGATTCAACGATATCGACTTGGCCCTTCGCCATATCATTGGCAATCAACCGCGCTCGGCCCCCGTAGATTGGGCAATTCACTACGAAAACCAACTCAGTGAACGCTACGAGCAAATGCCCCCCTATGGCGAGCCCGACTATAAATTTTTCGGCGGCGACCTGCCGATTCTTGTCATTGCGCCTCATGCCACAGCATACTTTAGAGAAGGTGAATTCCAAGAGCAGGAGTCATTTACAGGTTCTATGGCTGTGCTCCTGAATAGACGAACCGCCTGCCATGCTCTCACCTCAAATTATTGCTTAGTGGCTGATCCTTGTGTTTATGCCGACACCCCTTTCAAGACCGCCATCAAAGACTTGGTCAAGGCAGGCAATATCGGATTGATTCTGATGATCTTGGGGTCGGGACAACAAACACCGGGGTTGCAAATTGACCATTGCGGACCGACCCGCGATTATGACTTCGAACAGCGGCTGAGATTAAAATTGGGAGCTTTGGAAGAAATTGCGCCGGTAAAACTGGCAAAGAGCCAGGAAGAATTGGATAGAGAGACCGGGCCGCTTAGTCGCTTTATCGCAGAAGAGTTGGCAGTGCCGCTTGTCACAGTGAAGCTCTCCAAGCGCTATAGAATGCCTAGACTACAGTCGATGCTCTTCAGCCGAGCCACCGACCTCCTTGCTCAGTTCGTCCTAGAGAGTTCCAGCTATCTCAACTCGCGGCTTTACTGAAACGGGCTAAAAACAAGGTGAATTTGAACAAAGACGAAAGCTGGGAGACGGAAACACTTGTCGTCCTAGTGACGGCGCCAAGCGCGGAAGCGCAGACATTGGCAACCAAGTTGTTGGAAGCCAAACTAATTGCATGCGCCAATATCCTGCCTTCGGTGCTTTCGATCTATAGCTGGAAGGGAGAGACAGCCGTAGATCAGGAAAGCTTGCTTGTCATGAAAACGAGAAGCGAGATTTACGCTCAACTTGAGGCTAAAATTAAGGAGCTTCATAGCTATGAAGTACCAGAAATTCTTGCGGTTTCGGTGGAGAGAGGCTCAAAAGCCTACCTTGACTGGGTGAAAGAGAGTCTTTCAAAAGTCGGCAACTAGCAAAGTAGAAGGCACCGGTGAAATCCCAGCATGGTCGTTAGTGCAAAAACTATAGTGGAAGCTTTCTGGTCGCAAGTGCGCGATAAAGCCGAGCGACCAGCGATTATGCACAAAATCAAGGGCGAATACACCCCGGTCATCTGGCGCGAGCACGGTCTCACCACCGAACTAGCCATGGCCGGTCTAGCCCGCAATGGTATTACAAGAGGTGCTCATGCAGCCATTCTGTCTCATCCTAGTCCCCGCTGGACTTGGGCAGACATGGCAATACTCTCTCTTGGCGCGGTGACGGTGCCAATCTATCCCACTCTGGCCGTACCCGAAGTAGAATTTCTAATTAAGCATAGCGATGCCCAAGCCATCTTTGTCGAAGACTTGGTGCAACTGAAGAAAGTGCTTGATGGCAAGCCCGCCGAAAAGCTCAAATTCGCAGTGCTGATGAATGGTCAAGCACCGCCTTCAACGGCCACGCTCAAAATCATGACCTGGGAAGATCTGCTCAAGGACGGTGAAATTCATCTCTTAACTGCCAGAGAAGAACTGGCGAAGCAAAGAGAAGAAGTCAGTCCCGACGACCTGGCATCGATTGTTTATACATCTGGAACCACCGGCATCCCAAAAGGGGTGATGATTCACCACCGCAATATAATTGCAGTCTGCAAAGCCGTGGGCGAGCGGCTGGACTTCAAAGAACAAGACCTGGTCCTATCTTTCCTCCCTCTTTCACACGTCTATGAAAGAGTCGGTGGTCAGTTTGTCAGCATCTTTTTTGGTGTGACCATGGCTTATGCCGAAGCAATTGAAACAGTGCCGCGCAACATGGTTGAGACTCATCCAACGATCATCAATGGAGTGCCGCGCTTTTACGAAAAAGCCTATCAGCGCATTCAATTTGAATCAAAGAAGTTGCCTAGACCGCAGCAAATTCTTATCAACTGGGCCTTTTCTTTGGGCAAGGAAATCCAGACAAAAGTAGCAGGCAGCGAAGGAAACGGCAGTGTTGAACGCCGAGAGCACACCACCAATTCACTGTTGAAACAATTGAAAGCAGCTGAGCTTAGAGCCGCCGATAGACTTGTCTTTTCCAAAATCAGGCGCCGTTTTGGTGGTCGGCTGCGCATGTTGGTATCGGGCGCAGCGCCCTTACCGGGCGAGGTGCAGAGATTTTTCGACACCATCGGGCTGACCATTGTAGAAGGTTATGGACTAACCGAAACCTGCGCCCCGGTTGCTTGCAATACACCGCTCTCGAACCGCCCGGGTACGGTCGGCAAGCCGCTCGTGGGAGTGGAAGTGCGAATTGCAGGCGATGGCGAACTGCTGGTGAAAGGTGACACGGTCTTTAGCGGCTATTACAAAAATGACGAAGCCACAGCCGACGCTTTTGAAAACGGCTGGTTCAAAACAGGTGATATAGCCGAAATTGATAAAGACGGCTTCATCAGCATCAGAGACCGGAAGAAAGACATTATCATCACAGCCGGTGGCAAACATGTGGCCCCTCAATACATCGAGAATCTCTTCAAGGGAGACCCTCTAATAAGCCACTGCCTGGTTTACGGCGATCGGCGCAAGTTTATTACTTGTTTGTTCACCTTGAATATGGACAACCTCAAGGTCTTTGCTGACAAGAACAAGATAAGCTATACCGACCTAGAAGAACTGACCGATCACCCTTTGGTCATCTCGGCAGTGCAGCAGTCGGTAGACCGAAAGAACGAAGGTTTAGCCAATTTTGAGAAGATTAAGCGCTTCAGTTTACTGAAGAAAGACTTTTCAATTGAAGCCAATGAACTGACACCCACTTTCAAGGTGAAAAGAAAGCTGGTTACCGAGAAGTACAAGGAAGTTTTGGACGGTCTTTATCCCAAAGAAGACCTGGAAATCCAATGAACCATAAAAATCTTTGCCAAATATCTTTGACAAATATCCTTATTTGCAAAAAAAGATCTTTACATTCGCTTGGCAACTAATTACAATAATGCCGAGGTTTCAGGATCGCAGGGTCTGAAAATGGTCTGAACGTCCGAAACCCTTTTAAATAACTTACTAGCAGATGTGCCGCCTGAGGTCATACATCCATGTTTGAATCTTTTGGAAGGGGTCTAAAGCTAATCCTGGCTTCAATTAAGATGGGGTTCCAGGACAAGCGCTTGCTTATCCCCGGTTTGATGACAGTCTTTAGCAACTTCTTTTTCGCCATCCTTCTTTTCCTAGAAGCCAAATCGCGAGTGGCAGTGGAGCATAGCGCCTCCGCCAAAGCAGTCTCGGCTGGAATCAATATGGGCAAAAACGCCCTGCAGCAAGGGAATCCCGCCGATATCCAGCAGTTAATGGCTAAGACAGCCCTCAATGGTCCATGGGACCAGGGTGGACTGCAGGGACTATCGGAAGCTGCCAGCCCTGATGCTGTTCTGGCTGTGGTGGCAATTCTTTCGGTCTGGTGGCTCACCAACCGTTTCTTGGAAGGCGTCACCACCGCTCTTGTCTATAGCCATTTAACCGAAGGCTCAGGTTCCGGAAGGTTTTCCACCGCCTGTGCCGCTGTTTTCAGCTCTTTGCCGGCGATCATTACTCTCGGCATCGTCACCCTCATCGCCAAGAAGGTGGCACGTTTCATGCGTGACAAACGCAGTAGCGGCATCTTCGGCATGGGTATCAACTTTATCGCCAGTATCGTAGAAGTATTCTGGACCATGGCCGGCCACCTCATCTTGCCAGCCATTGTTATTGAAGGCACATCTTTTTGGGGTGCCCTGAAGCGTGCGGACCGAATTGGACAGGGCAATCTGATCGCAATCGGTGTAGGTGAGATCGGTATAGATACAATCAACCGACTGGTCATGCTGGCAGTATGCCTGGTAGGCGTTGCCGGTTATGGAGCACTCTACGTCTACAAAATCCCGGCTAATGCTCCAATCGTCATGATTGGCGGAGGTTTGTGGGCGATGGCAGTGGTCTTGACCACGGCAATGTCCATCTATATAAGGTCGGCATTCTTTACCTGTCTCTATGTCTGGGCTATAGAAGCTGAAGCCCTTTCTGAAGCAGAAAGAGTGAACTGCCAACCGCCGGCACCGCTGGCCGCTGCCCTGGCTTAATCACGAAAGCAAAATTGAAAATTTGAATTGGAAAAAAGTAAACCGATATCGGTTTACTTTTTTTTTGCAACGGCGAAAAATTCAATCTAGAAAACGGTTCAAACTTACAAATGGTTCAATCTAGCAAGCCCTTGACTATCTTGGGGGTGAGATACCACTTCAAGACTCCTGGACCATCGGGAGGCATGCCTGTGACATCGATACGGCAAACTCCTGCTTTCTTGAAAGGCATCTCGAAACCAGGACCGGCATACAGCAAATTCCCAACCAGCATACCCATATCAGGCTCATGCCCGACCAAAAATACTTCTCTGGCAGTCTCGTGCCGACCAATTACTCGAAAAAGCTGAGTAAAGTTCACGGCTGGAGCTAAGGCATCGGTAATCCTGATTTCTTGATCTAGAGCCTCAGAAATATACTCGGCAGTCTGCCTGGCTCGCACAAGTGGACTGGAAAAGATCAGATCTGGCTTTACTCCTAGCTTCTTAAGAGCTTTAGCCACTTGCTTCATCTCATCGCGACCTTCATCGGTCAGTGGTCTTTCGCTATCTTTGGTAATGCCGCCTCTCAAACCTTCCACCGCTATGCCATGGCGCACCAGATATAGTCTCATTACAACTCCATATACATATGAGTAGCTTTCGCGAAGACTAATTCTAGTAGTAATATTTGTTTGTGAGTAACGCTAAACCACGAATTATTGGTCTTGACATAGGTGACCGCCGCATAGGGGTGGCCATCTCAGATCCTTTGCGCATAACCGCAGCCGGACTAGAAACTATCGAAAGGACCAATGTCAGAGCCGATGTGCAAGCAGTGCGTGATATTGCACTTAGGCACGGCGCAGTGCAGATTGTGGTTGGTCTTCCTCAAAATATGGATGGATCGATGGGCGAACAGTCAGAGAAGGTCAAGTCTTTCGCCCGTAAGCTGGCTCGCGAAATCAATATACCGATAGTCTATGAAGATGAGCGGCTCACCACTATTTCAGCCATCAGAACCTTGACCATTCAAGGCGTAAAGACCGGGCACAACAAAGCACTGGTCGACCAGCAAGCGGCTGCCATAATTCTGCAAAAGTTTCTAGACAGAAAAGAACCGCCGCCAATAGCTTAATCAAGCCATTTCATCACGACCATTTCCTCACGAGACTTTAGCTTGATCTAGATACTTGATTTAGATACTTGATTTATAGGTTTGCTCTAGACGCCCAACTTAGACGCTCAACTTAGGCGGTCAATTTAGACGCTCGATCTAGACGCTTGATTGAGATGCTTAGTCTGCTATTTAGACTTTGCGCTTAGCCACAATAAGATCAAAGGCTGTTGCATCATTATCAGAGGACATTTGGATTGTGCCGGCAAGCTCTGCATCGGCTAAGCGCTTGAGCTCTTCATCAAGCAGCCCTGCCGCTAGCGGATTCAACGCAAAAAGAGTGATGTAGGGCAACCATTGCGAAAGTTTAGTATGAGTCCAAACCTCAACTTCAAAGCCGGCCTCTTCAAAATACTGAGATATCTGTTTAGTATCAGGCAAGCCAAACTGCAAGCTTCTCTGCATCTCACTTTTCAAAGTAAGTTCAACAAGTCCGGACCAGTGCTTTCTATAACCGCTTGCGGGCAAATCAACTATGCACAAAGATTGCGGAATGCGAGCCAACTCTCCAAGCAAAAGCTCTCTTTCTTGTTGACTCAAGGCTTCTAGCACACCGATGGCGGTGACTGCATCAAAAGATCGAGAAGGCAAACTAATGGGGGCTGGTTTACCAGGGGGACAGGCATCGGGTCTTTCAGAACCGGCTATTGCACCAGACATACTATGATTTTGACTATGACTTGGCAGTGGCGAAGCCGCTAGAGTCGACGCAAGAGACTGCACTTGAGTCGGTGCTTGAGTCGGTGCTTGAGTCTGCTCTTGAGACTCTTTCTGAGAAGAACGCCCCTGAGCCTGACGATTATCGTTCTCACTTTCAGATGAATCGGCAAGAAGAAAGAGCTGCCAATCAGGAATGAAGGCTTGCAATGCACCACTTGTAGTACCGACCTTGAGCAAAGTCGGTGGTTCTTGCCGGGAGGAAAGAGAACTAGCTTCTGGTTTACCAGCACCGTTTTCCTTACCAAGAAAACGATTGAGAAAAATCGAAGCGGCTAGAAGGCGCACGTAGCGCTCTAAAGGCACTTGCGAGAAGTCGACTTTCAACGATCGATCTTGAGGCCTGACGCCTACAAGCATTTTCTTAAACCAAACCTTTCATCATGCCGTACCAATAGACCTGGGGCAAGATATCTCTTTTGAAGACATACATAGAATACCGCTCTTCCGATTGATCGAAAGGAAAAGTTTCTTGAGGCTGAAGCTCATAATCGAACTCAGCCAACACAAGACTGTTATAACCAGTCACAAGTGGACAGCTGGTGTAGCCGTCATACTGCGCTCGAGCCGGTCTGCCCTGCATAACCTCTGCCAAATTAGACATTACCACTGGTGACTGTTTGCGAATAGCGGCACCGGTTTTGGAAGTGGGCAGACTAGAGCAATCACCTAAGGCAAAAACATTCTCAAACTTTTTATGCTGCAGAGTTCCTTTATCAACATCAACCCAACCAGCGGCGTCGGCTACACTCGATTTCTTCAAGAAATCAGGCGCACTCATAGGCGGAGTGACATGAATCAAGTCAAACTCCAACTCGAAGGTACTGCCGTCATCAATATTTTTGAAAGTAGCTTTGTGCTCAGGTCCGTCAATCGCAACTAAGTCGGTACGGAAGCGGGCATCGATTCTTTTACGCTTCAGCACCTTCTCTAGAGTGTTGGCGTATTTTCTGACAGAGAAAATTGATGGATTGGCTGAGCAAAAGAAAACATTCGTTCTCTCTCTGACGCCACTTGCCTGAAAGGCTTCTTCGGCAAGATAAGCGATCTTCTGTGGTGCCCCACCGCACTTAACCGGGGTACTCGGCTGAGTAAAGACAGCATTACCACCTTGAAAGTGCGAGATAAACTGCCAGGTTTTATCGACCAAGTCATAACTGTAGTTGCTGCATACTCCGTTTATTCCCAGTGTTTCAGGAAGACCCGGAATCTTGTCCCAGTCTATTTGAATACCGCAGGCGATTACCAAAAAATCATAAGAGAGAGTTCGTCCAGACTCGAGCCTGACTTGATTGTTCTCAGCCTTGACATCAACCGCGCTTTCTTTGATCCATTTGACCCCGGTTGGTATTAGCGAAGATTCATCTTTCACCGAATCTTCTTTCTTGGCCGCACCACCGCCGACCAAGGTCCAAAGAGGTTGGTAATAGTGCTTGTCACTTGGTTCGACTATGGCAATATCAACGTCGCCAATTTTGCGCATCAGCCTGGCAGCAACTGAAATGCCGGCTGTTCCGCCTCCCAAAATGAGTACACGATGATGATTTTCCCGTTTACCGCTTGCCACTTCTAGCCTCTTCCCCCAGCATTTCTGCTTGCTGCCCTTGCACTGATGATATGGATGCCTTAAGTACTCGTCTCTAATGTGTCCCCTGATATGTTTCGCCTGCTCTCGCCCCCTGTCAATATCTCGAGAAAATTCAAGACTGACTGCCAAATTGCCGGCATTTTAAATGCTGCACTGCGCTTAATGTTTGGCGGGGTCTGGCTGCATAATAGGATATAATTTTTGGTGATATAAATCACGTCCTCCGTCAAAAAGAGGACTAAAAATCGGGAAGTGAAGAAGTTATGAGCGCAGCCTACATTGCTCTATTGGTGATAGGAGCCATACTGGCAGTTTCTTTAATCGGTCTAATTTTATTGCATTCGCCCAAAGGCGATGGCATGGCTGGGATAGGCTCTGCCGCCACTGTATTTTCAGGAAAGAGGGGCGCTGAAGCCGGGCTCGACCGCCTCACCTGGATAGTTTTCGGCTTGTTCATGCTCGACTGCCTGGTAGTCGGGTTTGGTTTCATCAAATAGTCAGCCTTCCAATTCTCGGTCTGATTTTGCGAGCCCGATTAAACCAATATCTTTTTCAACCAATATCTTGTTCAGCCCATAACTAGTTCAGCCCATGAGTCTAAGCAACTAAAGTTATCAGTTATCGTCAACACGCACCACCGCAAGCAAATATGTCATTTCAATTACCCACCCTAGAAGAAAAATCTGCCTATGTGCACGACCAGTTCGAGCGCATCGCCAAGGGTTATGACCTAAGCAACGACGTCATCAGCCTGGCCATGCACAGAGCCTGGAAAATGCGCGCTGTCAGCGAATTAGTAGATATCGGCGCACCGGGTCGCTTCTTGGATGTCTGCTGCGGCACAGGCGACCTCTCACTCTTGATCGCCCGCATGGCGGCTCCCGGAAGCCTCGTCACCGGTCTGGACTTTTCACAGAATATGCTGGATATCGCCGGCGAACGCAACCGCAGAAAAGCTCACAAAATAAACGAAAAAACTAGAATCGATTTCGTAAGAGGCGATGCGCAGAATCTGCCTTTTGAAAAAGAGACTTTCAACGGTGCCATCATCAGTTTTGGCTTACGCAATCTGACAGATCTGCAAAAAGGTCTGAACGAAATGGCGAGAGTGGTAAAGTCAGGCGGCAAAGTCGCCAATCTAGATCTCGGTCATTGCGAAGTGCCGGTTTTCGCCCCGATTTTTTCCACCTACTTTGGCAGAGTAGTGCCGGTCATCGGCGGTATCCTGCAGAATGATCGAAAAGCCTACACCTATCTGCCCGAATCTTTGCACACCTACCCGAGACCGGAACGCATCTCGGCGATGTTTGAAGAAGCGGGTTTGACTAATGTCAGACATATACCCTTGGCACTGGGTACGGTGGCACTCCATATCGGGACCAAGCGCTAGAAACAAAGCTACAAAGATTCAAAGCTACAAAGATAAGATACAAAGCTATAAAAGACACTAAGCTAAAAAAGTCACGAAGCAAGAGAAAATACGAAGCAAGAGAAGACGCGAAGCCATATCGGATACAAAGCTCTAAAAGATACAAGCTCTAAAGAAATTAGTCTCGAGCGATTGCAAGTCAATGAACTGTCGGAGGTCAGCTTTGACGAAAGAAGAAGCAAATAAGCCTCTTAGTCACCATCCTGTAGAAGAGAAGCTAACTGCCCAAAAGAGTAGCGAGTCTCTCATGGTCATCGTGGGCGATCCTTCAGCAGACAAACATGCCTCCAAAGTCTTGAAACGCCTGAAAGAAATTGAACCGCATTTGCATATTTTCGGCGTCGGCGGCACTGAGATGCAGAAAGCCGGAGTTGAACTTCTCTTCAATTGCAATGATTTTGCCGTCCTGGGCATTTTTGAAGTAATCAAATCGCTATTTTTCTTTTACAAGATGCGCCAGACCCTTCTCAAGGAAATCAAAGAAAGAAAACCAGCAGCATTACTTTTGGTCGACATGGGCGGCTTCAATATTCAATTCGCCACCGCTGCCCGCAAAGCCTATCCAGATCTGCCCATGTATTACTTTATCTCGCCCCAAGTCTGGGGTTCGCGCCCGTGGCGCATAGATGTACTCGGCAAAGCAATCACAAAAATGCTGACAATCTTTCCCTTCGAAGAGCCGCTCTACAAAGACAAAAAAATTGATGCACGTTTTGTCGGTCATCCTCTGCTCAAAGATTTGCCAGAGCCCAGTACACTACCCAACCGAGAGGAATTTCTCGCCGAATTGGGACTGGACGCCAATGCACCTGTTATTGCCATTTTGCCCGGCAGTCGCAAGCAAGAGATCAAAGCCCATATGCCGATTCTAATTGAAGCGGTAAAAGAATTGCACAAAAAGATGCCGCATTTGCAGTTCGTTTTTTCTCGCTCAACAGAAAAGGTCGCGCCCCTCATCGACTCATATTTGCAGCAAAGTCAACTGAGCAATCTCACAAACGGCACAAACCCTCTGGTCAAGACTGTCAGCCTCAGCCCCAATTATCCACTCTACAAAAACGTCGATCTCATTTGGGCAAAATCGGGCACCACAACCTTAGAAATCACTCTTTATGGACGACCGATGATTATCTTCTATAAGGGTAATTTCTTTTCTTACTTGCTGGTCTTACTGTTTAAATGCGTTAAACATGTGGGCTGGCCAAATTTGCTTGCCGGCAAACTATTGGTGCCCGAGCTCTTGCAAATGGATTTCAGACCCGACCAACTAGTCAAATATAGTATGGACCTCTTCTTAGTACCAGGTCTCAAGGCTGAAATCGAAAAAGAACTGCTAACACTGCGTTCTGAACTAGGTCAAGGCGACTTTGTCGAAACCGGAGCCGCAGAGCTTTTGGCCCTGACCAGAAAAAAAGAGTTATTGACCAATGGAGCGAGTGCTTGATGAGCCGGGAAACTGAAACGAAAGAGCAAAAGCAAGCACAGGCGCAATCTGTAGAGGAGAAAGAAGTGCCAGCACAAGTGCAGGACCATACACAAAGTCAGTCGCCAGCACAAGGGCAATCTGCAAACCATAAACAAGAGCACAAGAACACAGCGCCTGAAAAGGTTTCAGACTCGCAGTTCCATCTCTATATGAGACTGCTTAAGTATCTCAAACCCTACGGCACCATGTTCGCCTTCGGCACTTTAGCCGCTATTCCTTCAGGGGGCATGGACAGCGTCATAGCCTGGCTTGCCGGTGAAGGTTTGAAGCGAGTCTTTGATGATCACCAGACACATTTGCTAGCCTTCGTGCCGCTCGGTGTCTTGGCGGTGGCATCGACTCAGGGCATCGCTCGCTATTTCGAAGCTTATTGTATTCGCTATGTCGGCGCCGCCGGCATCAGAGACCTACGCAATGAACTTTTCAGACATCTGCAGAAACAGCCCTTGCTGTATTTCCACGGACAATCATCAGGTGTCTTGATCGGTCGCCTCATCAACGATGTCGCCATAGTCGAAGCAGCCATCTCACAAACTTTCCAATCGCTGGTCAGCCGAGCCATTACTCTTATTTCGCTCACCGCTGTCATTCTGCTCAAATCATTTGGACTAGCCATGATCGCTTTGCCGATTCTCTCTTTGATTGTCATTCCAGTGGCCATACTCGGCAAGAAAATCAGAAAATCTTCTCGAGGCGGTCAAGAGAATATCGGCGACCTGGTCTCAGTATTATCTGAATCTATCCAAGGGGCAAAAATAGTTCAGTCCTATAATCTCGAAAACTTTCAAATCAATCGCTTCGAAACCACCAATGGTGCCTTCTTCAAAAACACACTCAAGGCAGTAAGAGCCGAAGCAATCATGTCACCCATTTTGGCGATGATTGGAGCAGTCGGCATCGCCTGCGTAATCTGGGTGGCAGGCGCCATGGTGATGAACAAGCAGATGGACTTGGGCGCCCTCACTTCCTTTGTCATCGCTTTGATTTTGCTTTATTCGCCCATCAAGAATATCGGGCGAGTAAACGGTATTCTGCAACCCGCGCTAGCCGCCGCCTCCCGCATATTCGAAGTGCTGGACCACGAGTCTGACTTGACCGACTGCGCTAACCCTATTGATCTCAAGAGCGGTCCCCATACTGTTAAGTTCGACCATGTTTTCTTCAAGTATCCAAACCACGACGCCGTCATCCTTGATGATATTTCAATCGAATTACCGCCGGCAAAGATGATCGCCCTTGTCGGACTTTCAGGCTCTGGCAAATCAACCTTCGCCAATTTAGTGCCTCGCTTTTTCGACGTGACTGGCGGCACTATCTTTATTGACGATATACCGCTGCCTCAGATCTCGCTCAAGAGCTTGCGTCAAGAAATAGCCATAGTGACGCAGGACAACTTTCTCTTCAACACTTCAATTGAAGAGAACATACGGTTCGGCAATATCGAAGCCAGTCATGAACAGCTGATTGAAGCAGCCAAGGCGGCCTATTGCCATGACTTTATCGAGGCGATGCCCCAAGGCTATAACACAGTCATAGGCGAACGCGGTCTGAGACTATCGGGTGGTCAGCAACAACGTATCGCCATAGCAAGAGCCTTTTTGAAAAACGCACCGATACTAATTTTGGACGAAGCAACTAGCGCCTTAGATAACGAATCGGAAGCAATGGTGCAACAAGCGCTCAATAAACTTATGGAAGGGCGCACGACAATCGTGATCGCTCACCGCCTAACAACGGTCCAACACGCCGACCAAATCGTTGTTCTAGATCAAGGCCGCATTGTCGAAAAAGGCACCCATAGAGAATTGCTTGCCAAGGAAGCCACCTATGCCAGACTTGTACAAGCGCAGTTCGAAAGACTAAAAGACGCGGAAGCAAATCAGTGATTCTCTCATCGAGTTTCAAGGTCGGCCCACCCGGCGTAAACTGTCTAGTATCTCTGGTCTACCGGGTCTATTCGTTATGCGTGTCCTGCATGGTCTGTATGTTCTGTATGATCTGCATGTTCTGTATAACCTGCATTTTCTGTGCAGCGCCGCTAGTCTATGCAGAAGAGGCGATGACAGAAGCACAGCCAGATTCAAAAACAGATTCAAAGACAGAATCAAAGACAGATTCAAAGCCAGATTCAAAGCCAGAATCAAAGCCAGATTCAAAGCCAGATTCAAAGCCAGATTCAAAGACAGAATCGGCGAAGGTCTCATCCTACAGTAAGGAAGAATTGAAAGAAATCACTGCCGGCTTCATCAAAAGCCGAAAGTACTGGGAAGGGATTCAATTCTTCAATAAAGAGCTAGCTAAAAATACTGAGCTTAATAGAAACAGTGAGCTAGCTAAAAGTACAAATCCAACTAAAAGTACTGAGTCTGCCAGAAATACTGAGCCATCTAGAAATATTGAGAGAGAAGTAGCTCTCTTGTTGGCGCGAGGACAGGTTTACTTCGCCTGCTCGGCTTACCGAAAAGCTCTAAAAGATTTCAATGCAGCAGTTAGCCTCCACAAGGGCGCTAGCGAAGCCTGGCTCCGAATCGCAATTGCGCAGTGCCGTAAGTCCGATATGGTGGCGGCTTCAGCTACATTTAAAAATTTAGCCGAGATAATTGCCAAAGACAAAGCCGATTCAGAAATCGCCGCATTGACTGCTCGTGGTTTTCTCGAACTAGGAATGACTGACGCAGCAAAAACTTTTCTCAGCCAGCTTATAAGCGCTGAGAAAGCAGATTTAAGCGTGGATAAGAGCGCGGAGTCTGCTACCGAAAAGACTCTTCAGAGTGACACTCCCGAAAATGCTAGCTCAAGCCCCGAACTTCTTTACTTGTACGCGCAATCTTTGGCTTTATCAAATGAGAATAGCAAGGCATTAGAGTTGCTAAACAAGGCACTTTCAAAGAACTCGAACTCTTTCGAATGTCTACTTGCGAGAGCCAAGATTTATCTGCAACTAGGCAAATCGCAAGAAGCAAAAGAAGATGCCCAAAAAGCCCTTGCACTCAACAATCGCAGTTCTATAGCCAGCTATTACCTGGCTCAAGCTTTGTTCAATTTAGACGACCTAGCAGAAGCTCGTAAGACAATAAACGAATGCATCAGCTTAGCTGGAAACAAAATCTTTTTTGAAGCACTGGCTCTTAGTGCTCAAATTGCTCTAAAGCAAGGAGATATTGCAAGAAGTGCTACCGACGGTGCAGCCTCTCTCAAACTCTCACTGAACGGTCGCGGACTTGGACCACTCCCAGACCGAAAAGTAACGATTCCAGATTTAGTAGCAGGACAGATGCCCTCAGCTGTCTTGACCCCCCATTTCATTCTTTATGGAGATATCGAAGAAAGCCGACTTAACTACTATGCCGAAATCTCAGAAGCATTCATCAATTTCGCAGATCGAAACCTGATAAAGGTAAAGGGAAATTTCCCCAGATCAGTATTTATCTTCCATGACAAACCCACATCCCGAAACTTTCTCCAACAAAAGATGGGTTTTTATAGCAAGGTACAAGGAGTCTATCTAGCAGGAACGAATGCCGTAGTCACTTTCGATGGTGTTGGTATCGAAATACTTTTCCATGAATTAATGCATACGGTTTTAGGGGAATACAAGCAACTGGACTTCTGGGCGGAAGAAGGAGTTCCAACTATTTTCGACCAGCTTTGGGGCTATCCCAAAACCACAGGGCAGGTAAGCTCTCTCCTCTTAATCTTGGGACTACCTGAAGTCTGGATACCCAAACATATGGGCGGGAAAGAGAGAGTGGCACTACTCTTGAAAGACATAGTCACAAAAGCGAAGCACGCCAACGCAGAGCATGAATACGAACAAAGACAAGTCGCCCTATTCCTAATCAAACATGGCAAGCTCAAGCAATTCCTGAAGCTCGTGGAGTCAAACAACAAAAAGGGATACGAATATTTTATAGAGGCAGTTTTTGAAAAGAAACTAGATGACCTTTCAATTCTCTTCTCTCAATACATGAAAGAACTTGCCACAAATACCGAAAGACTAAGAGCGCTCCCCCAATCTCAATTCTTTGCAAACAAGTCTGAATTCGAGAAATTCTACAATTCCTCGTCGCACGCCGCTTCTCTATTTGGTTCGCCCTTCGGTCCCTAAATCTGAACTTGCGCGAGTCATCGCGCATAGAATCGACTACCAGGAACTTTGTAATCTCGGGTCCGACCATTCTTGAGATTTGCTGGTCGCGACAATAGGATCTGCAAAACATCACTCGGAGAAAGAGGCAACTTATCACTGATCCACTGAGGCAAGAATTGCCGCAGTGAGGCGACAACTTGACGATCTTTTCTACTTAGACTTGCATATGCCGTCCTTACTATTTCTTGAGTGCAGAGGTCCTCCCCTCTCAGCCAAATATCCCTAAAGATTCGACCTGCTTTGGTCTCTCCCAGAAGCGACTTTCGATTACCTACGGCTTTCATCTTGATCCTAGAGAAACGAATCGAATATCCAGTATCAAAATCGAAGTTAATTAACTGTTGACTCAGGAAATTCGAACTTCCAGCAAGACTCACAAAGCTGGCGTTGTTCTCATGGTTTCTCTCGTGATTCTGCGCTTGCTTTTGAGTATAAAGAGTAATTTCTTCGCTCTTATTTGAATTCGCCAGAGACCCAGTCGTCAAGCATCTTCCGGCAAACGCAAATCGTTTGATTCCCGAAATCTCGGCATCTGGAATAATCCGATTACTCTTGCGAAACCTTCTGAAGACCCCCCGCGCGAGTCTCTCCAGAACCCCAGATTTGACTTGCATGCAAAGAAAATAGTCTAGCGGAGCTCGACGCTCTACAAATTGCAGCAATTCTCGCGTCGTAAAAATCTGTCCCGGTGGCAGCATTGCAATATAACGGACAACATAGGACAACTGATTCTTACGATAGGGACGCTTTTCTGAATTTTGTTTCTCATCTATGTTCATACAATCTCCTCTAAAAAAAAGAAATTCTCGAGAAAATCTTTTTTTTTGTTCCTCTATAACTAACAACGTAAAAGCTGTTCAAAAAGTTCAAAATAAGCTCCAAATTTAATCTCCGCAAAAAGTCCAGATCTAGAAGAGGCGCCCAAGGAATCAATAAATAGCCTCCAGAAAATCAGATGGCGATTGCAGCCTCTTACAGTCAAGCGTTCGAGAAGCCAAGTCCAAAAAAACTATGAATCAGCTTAGTGATAAACTTAGCGTGGTCCGAGGCAATGTCATAAACACATTGCTGCTGACCAAAATGAACTCATTCAGAAAAACTTCGGAATGGCAGACAACTGTTTGCCGTTTGGTGGGGGAAGTGTGGTGCAATTCCACCGCTGTCCCGCAACTGTAATGCTCTTAGCTAGCCAGGCTACCCACCTGAATGAATTTGCAATTACCTCTTCGAGGCAAGGAGGATTTATGCCGCGAAAAACTTGTTTAACACCGAAAGAAACTACAACTCAGAATAGAGATAACGCCCTGCTTTTCGAGTCTTCTGAAGATTCAACAATGGAGACTCGGATGTGCGAGATGGTTTTTCCTAACCAAACCAATCACTATGGAACTCTTTTTGGTGGTCATGCGCTTGAGTTAATGGATAAGAGTGCTTTTATTACAGCCTCAAGATTCACGAGAAAAGCTATGGTGACAGCATCTTCTGAGAAGGTTGATTTCAAGACACCAGTAAAGACCGGACACTTAGTCGAACTTGTGGGCAGAATTGAAAAGGTGGGAAGGACATCAGTGACTGTATCGGTTGATATGGTTGGAGAGAATCTTCTAACTGGAGACAGACAACTTTGCGCCAGAGGAAAGTTCGTGCTTGTGGCCGTAGACCCTGACAATAGACCGATTACGCTATAAAGCAGCGTAATCGGTTAGCCAATAGAAAAGAAGAGAGGAAGAGACTGATAGAAGTCTCTTCCTCTTTAACTTGAATAACGAATCGAACCTAAGCTTGCAAAACAAGGTGCAATCGACCGATTTCGACAGCTTGTCTCAGCTTGCTAACCAAAGACGGCTAAACTTGCAAAACGCTGCGCTTCTTCTTATAGCCCGCTTGTTCTTTGGACTCGTAAGCATTGAATCTTGCAATCAGTTCGTTGCGTAGCGAAAGTGGGTGAACGATATCATCGACAACCAATTCAGCAGCGAGTTTATAAAGATCTACGTCCTCGCGGTACTCGGCGCGCTTCTGCTCAACAAAAGCAGGACGCTCAGACTCGGGTAGTTCCATTATCTTGTTGAAGTAGACAGCATTGACTGCGGCCTCTGGTCCCATCACAGCTATCCAAGCAGTTGGAAGAGCTAAGCAGGCGTCTGGTTCGAAGGCCGGTCCGCACATAGCATAAAGACCAGCCCCGTAGGCTTTGCGCACAACCACAGAAATCTTTGGAACGGTTGCTGAAGAAACAGCGGAGACCATTTTGGCGCCGGCACGGATTATGCCGTCTCTCTCGACTTTAGTGCCAATCATGAAACCAGGAACATCGGCGAGGAAAAGAAGAGGAATATTGAAGGCATCACAAAGCCAGACAAATCTTGAGGCTTTATCGGCTGAATCAACGAAGAGCACACCGCCTTTGACACGGGGTTGATTGGCTACTATACCGACAGCGCGTCCGCCGATTCGGCCGAAACCGGTGATTAGCTCGGAGGCGAATAGCTTTTTCATTTCAAACCAAGAGCCTTCGTCGATCAAGCGGTCGATAACTTGATACATGTCAAAGGTGACACTCTCTTTCTCAGGGATTACCTGCTCGAGATTCTTTTCTTGTGTTTTTGGCTCTATTGCAGAGAGATTCGGCACCTTATGATCACAGTTGCTGGGCATGAAACGCAAATAGTCTTTGCAGAGTTGGATGGCTTCCTCTTCTGATTTGACCAAGACATCGCCCACGCCGCTCACCGAGCAGTGCATCTTGGCACCGCCCATCTCTTCCAGCGTCACTTTCTCGCCTATGACCATTTCTGCCATACGAGGCGAACCGAGATACATGGAAGCCCGGCCTTCATTCATGATGATCACATCGCAGAAGGCTGGAATGTAGGCACCCCCTGCAGCCGAAGGTCCGAAAAGCAAGCAAATCTGAGGAATATATCCGGAAAGCTGGACCTGGTTGTGAAAAATGCGGCCAGCGCCGCGGCGACCCGGGAACATTTCGATCTGATCTGTAATACGAGCCCCAGCTGAGTCAACCAAATAGATCATTGGCACTTTGAGCTTTGCGGCAGTCTCTTGAATTCGAATGATTTTCTCGACTGTGCGCCAGCCCCAAGAGCCGGCCTTAACAGTAGAGTCATTGGCCATGAAGCAAACTGTTTTGCCTTCTATCTGACCGACACCGGTGACGACTCCGTCAGCTGGAAGTTCTTTATCTCGGCAATTGGCAAAGCGTGCATCTTCGACTTCGAAACCAGGGTCGAGAAGAAGTTTCAGACGATCGCGCACAAAAAGTTTGTTCTCTTCTTTCAACTTTTGGTGATACTTTGGTGCACCGCCCTGTTTGATGCGATTGATGGCATCAATAAGGTTCTCACGTAGGTTCTCACGTTTTGTTTCCACAGCCGAATTTCCTTTTGCCGAAGTTCCTTTTACGGTATTGTCCATAGAGCCTCACAGCTGAATGCCTGGGTAGAATTGTTAATCAGAAAATTGTAACCACTTAGGTTGCCAAGCCCTCCTTATCTACCCCTTATCTAAAGGTTCAAGAAACAACAGCAAGTCAAGAGACAAGTTCGCGCAGATAAGACTAGCCCAAATTAAAGAACGCAAATACAGCCCAAAGCCCGAAAACGCACAAATCAATGCAATAGTGCCCAAAAGAGTAAAGATAACCATGAATATTCAGGAAATCAAAAACAGACGCCATTTCTTGAAAGAGCTCGTGGCTCTATCGGCCTTTAGTATGTTCGGTTGGGAGCCTCGGGCGGCGGCCGGCGAGAAAACTCTCTCAGAACAAGCGATTACAGAGAAAACTCGAGCCGAAAATACACGAGCCGAAAATACAAGAGCCCAAAATACACGCCTAGAGCAAGCCCTCAATATAGAGCCATACCGAGGTGACGACCCAGACAGAGGTCATGCCTTAAGAGACGGGAATCTACCCGACTTATGCAAGCCAAGTAATCTAGGCAAACTCGAAACTTCAGATTCGGCAGACTTCGTAATTGTCGGCGGAGGCATCACCGGACTGATAACAGCTTACAAACTGAGAAACTACAAGACTGTCTTGCTTGAAGCAGGCAATCCCGGCGGACAAAGCAGTCTCGAAGAAAGAAAGGGGCTGCCCTACTCTCTGGGCGCTGCTTACTTTTGCGACTTAGAACTTGTCAATCCACTTTTGCTGGAACTAGGTTTGAATCCGGTTTGCTCGGGGCTCAGACCGATGGACCTGATTTTTGATAACAGAGAGAAAATCAATCTTGCCGAAAGCAAAGTTCCAAAAGATAGCCGCTTTGCAAAAGACTTGTTTGAGTTAGGTAAGCTTCTCAAAGGCTATAACGAAGCAGGAGCCATCTCAGTTATCGCTGGCGTCAAGCCTGAGCAAAGCAAACTAGACGGCATTAGGCTGGCGGAGGTCCTGACAGGCTTCGGTGAGCCCTTTCTCAGATTCATTGATCGTTTTCTTCTTTCCTCTATCTGTCTAACTGCCGCCGAGATTTCAGCACTGGCAGGGCTTTACTTATTACAAGATCTGTTTGAAACGATTTACGCTTTTCCAGGAGGCAATGGAGCCATTTCAAAGGCTCTGGCAGCCCGTCTAGACGAACATATAAGCAGAAACGCCTTTGTCTGGTCGGTACAAGTGAAGGGCGACGGCGCCGAAGTTATTTATCAAGCGCAGGACAGCATAAGAAAAATCACCTGCAAACATGTAATTATTGCCGCACCGCCCATAGTAGCGGGCAGAATTCTTCAGGGTGTATCAAATGCTGAAAAGGGACCGCTCTTTAGCTTTAGATATGGCTCTTATCTTGTTTCAAACTTTATCTATCAGAATGAGTCGAAACAATTCTCCAATTTTGAGAACTTCAACTTGAGCGACACAGCGGCGGAAACATCCTTAATCAACGACTTTATTCCAGCTGAACTAGTCTTAAAAAGTACAGGCAGCTACAAGCCCTCCATGGGTTCTATTCTCACAGTCTATAGCCCCTTCCAACCCGGCTCGCAAGGGCGAAGCCTGCTTTTCGGCAGCGATAGGGTTGAATTGCTTACACAGGTGGCCCACGAACTTAGCAACAGAACCGGTCTTGAGATGTCGACAATAGAAGCAGTGGTGCCGACCCGTTGGGGGCATGCCATGGCGGCGCCGATACCGGGCTATTTTAGAAGGCTGGAGAATCTACTTTATGCGGGAAGGAACAATCCCGTCTACACCCTCAATCATTCCAGCCTCTTTGGCGTGCAATGTCTGGAAAATGCCTATGTCGCAGCCCACTACGGCGCCGAAAGAGCGCTGAGGCGCCTGAAATAGTCTTCTCTCAGAAAAATTGAGTAAAATTAGAGAAGCTCAAGAAAATCAAAACAGATAACTAGCTCGAAACAAATAAAAAAATCCGGCAGGCAACATCAATGGCGACCTCAAAAAATGTCAATCGAAAGAAAGTAAATTCTGCATCTATCGCCGCGCTATTGGCTTTGCTAGTTTTCAGTTTTATAGCAATTAGCCTACAAGAGGCAAAGGCCGGCAAATCGCCTCAGCCTATCTATGGACTCTCAAATGCTCAGACCGTTTCAAAGGCGCTTGGTGCTTGGGGTGTGCCGGCCGCCGTGCTCATTCAGGGCAAGAGAGTCAGGGGATTTTATGTAACCGGCCTGACCGGCAGCGGCATCGCCAACGATTTAGGGCTTTCCCCCCGTGATGTACTTTTGACCCTCGATGGCAAAGGACTCGACTCCGGTCCCGCGGCAGACTTTATCTTGCAAAAGCGCAACGCCGGCAATCTTAAGGCCAGTATTGCCAGACAAAGAGGCAGCAAAATCAGCACTATTAACTGCCTGGTGAGCTTCCAAGGTTACACCCCCCAAGTTATTAAGCCTAAAGTGCGAATGTCGGGAGAAACCCCGCCTCAAGAAGAGGAAGAAGAAGTAGGCGGCGATATTGCCGACAGACCAAAACCAAATATCGATGCGCTTGAAGATCATATGCTGCAACTAATCAATAGAGACCGCAACACATGCGGGCTTCCACCCGTTGCTAAAAGCACATCTTTAAGCCGACTGGCTCGCGCTTATGCCGAAGATATGGCCAAACGTGGCTTTTTTGATCACCGAGATCCAGAAGGACGAATGCCGATGGATCGAGTCAGAGAGGCTGGTATCGCCGCTGGTGTATGGGAAAATATCGGCTGGCAAAAAGATTTCTACGACTTCCCTAAAATAGTCGAGAAGGTGCAGTTCAATTTTATGAATGAACCACCCGAAGACCCAACCAATCACCGCGCCAATATTCTCAATCCCAGACACAGAGTGGTGGGGGTAGGAGTGGCTGTGATAATGCCTCGCACGGTCTACTGCGTTCAAGAATTCAGCAACGATAGCCCCCCTTAGTTTAGGCAAGAAGTCCAGGTTTATTTGGCATCTGATCTAATTAGATAGAAACCAAAATAGAAACCAGAAAAAATGGGACGCCGGCGAGGAAGTCTCCCCCAACCCCGAAAAAATGACCGGCAGTCCGTAATATATAAGACGTAATTTGAAGCCAAAAAGTTCAAATTTTCGACTTTAAATTTTGCCGCGTGCCGCGAATACAAAAATTAAATCTAGCCTGAACTAGCCTAAACCAAACCGCGTCGCATGGCTTGCACTGCCGCCTGGGTGCGATCGTCCACGGCAAGTTTATTCAAGATATTGCGCACATGGGTCTTGGCTGTTGCCAAGGAAATAATCAAACGATCGGCAATCTGTTGATTGCTCAAGCCTTCTACAAGCAAGCTCAAAACTTCTAACTCTCTTGGTGAGAGCGGCTCGGGCAGTTCCGGCATAGCCGGATGATGAGCAAAAGTAGATGTCGGTGTGCTTTCTCTTGCCGGCTGTCCAGCTTCAGCAGCAGTTCTTTCCGAACTACTGAAAGTGGAACCGGTGAAAGTGGAACCGGTGCTCGCGGCACCACCACCAGTACCACTAGAATAATTGCCGGCAGAGCTGGGGGAGCCGCCTGCAGGACCGAGATTGCTTATATTGCCGGCATTACTCGCCGCACCGCTGCCGCTATAGAGGCGCACAACCCGACTGGCAATTGATGAATCGAGCCAAATGTCGCCGGCATTGACCGAACGAATAGCTGTATAAAGACGCTCAGGCAGCACATCTTTCAAGCAATAGCCGCCGGCACCGGCAGACAAGGAAGCGAAAATATCGCTGTCATTGTCATGAGATGTAAGCATAATGATATTGACGTGGGGATGGCTGACCTTCAACTTGCCGGCCGCTTCAATGCCGTCCATGACAGGCATACCAACATCCATGAGGACAACGTCGGGAGAGAGTAACTGCACTTTGTCGATGGCATCCTGCCCGTTCTCAGCCTCACCGATTACGACTATGTCAGAAGTTCTTGACAAGACTGTTTTCAAACCAATTCTTGTCAGAGCATGGTCTTCGGCCAGAAGCACCTTGATCTTTTCCTGCTCGCTCACGCCTTTACTCCGCTTTTGCTCCACTGGAGCTTTTCTTGAACATTGGCAATACCGCTAACATAGTACACTATGCAAGCGGAAAGGAAGAAAGAGAGCCCAGAGATGGAAACAAATGCAGCCAAGAAGCTTTCAGAAACTGACCAAAATCTAAATAGGCAGACAAGCGAAGCCGGTTCGGCAGAGAGCCAGAGCTGTGAGATGCCCGCCCAAGAAGAAGTCGTCAAGCGCAAAGACTTTCTTCGCTTCAGCCCAGAAGACGAAGCCCTGATAAGAAATGTCGATAAGATTCTAGAGCCTCATCTGGCACCGATGATGGATCACCTTTATGCACACTTTTTATCCAACCCCGAAACTTCGGCTTTTTTTCCCAATCATCAAGTTTTAGAGCGGGCGAAAGCAGCTCAACATCAATATTTCAGCCGTCTTACCAAGGGTAACTACGGCGAAGAATATGTGCGCGAAAGATGGAGTATCGGCAGCACGCACCATCGCATCAATCTAGACCCCAAATGGTATCTGGGTGCCTACTGCGACGCGCTCATTTATATGAAAGGCGTGTTGGTTGATGTTCTCGATAAAGAGACCTATGGACGTACTATTGCGGCTCTAACCAAGCTGATTTTCATGGACATGTCTTATGCCATAGATACTTATATTTTGGCTAAAGAAAAAGCCTTACGAGAAAAGCAGCTCTCGATCAAAATTCTTGAAACCGAAAAGAAAGTGACAAAGAATATATTGGAATCTGCACCGGTAGGTATTGTTCGTTTAAGCAGCAGCCTGCTTGTTGAAGAAGTAAATGATGCCTTTTTAGAGCTGTCGAAGAGAAAAGATCGAAGTGAACTTATCGGCAAATCATTTCTGCAAATTTGTCCAGGTCTTTCACCCGAGCGCTTCAGCCCGGCAATAGAGATGGGACAGACCTATCAAGTGCAAGCAGAGGCGGGTGTTTTCGGCAAAGAAGATAAGAGATTTTTTGATTGGTCGGTCTGGCCGGTCAATTCTGAACTAGCCGGCGAACCAGGCTTGGTAGCGATGTTCGACAATATTACCGATAGGGTAAAACTTGCCCAGCAGCGAGAAGATTTTGTCGCTACACTCACCCACGATCTAAAAACACCTATCCTTGCCGCCAACCGCGCCCTCAAATTATTGATGGAAGGCGACTTTGGAAACGTCACTGAAGATCAAAAACAGATTCTCAACTCAATCCATCAAAGCAATGATGCCCTATACAACCTCGTTCTCACTTTGCTTGATGTATATAAATATGATTCTGGAGCCAAGCATCTATCACTCGGACCCTTCGACCTGGCCGAGGTAACCGAACGGGTCACCCAAGAGCTGGCACCACTTGCCGATAGCAAGGCAATTCAGCTGACTTTCAAAAAGCCGCATGAAGTCAAGCTTGTCTTATTAGATCCGGAAGAGATAAGAAGAGTTATACAAAATCTCATCGATAATTCGCTCAAGTATTCACAAGCTGGAGCCCTGGTCAACACCAGTATCTCTTACAAAGACGGAGAAGCAATTCTTACTGTTGAGGATAACGGCAAAGGTATTAGCGAAGAAGACAAACCTAAGTTGTTTCAGCGCTTTTGGCAGGCGGCTTCTGGAAAACGCTACTATGCTTCCACTGGTCTTGGTTTGTATCTTTGTAAGAGAATCATCGACTCGCATGGCGGTCGTATATGGTGCGAGAGCGAACAGGGCAAAGGTTCAACCTTTAGTTTCGCCCTACCGATAATGATCATTGATTGATTTTCATGACATATGCATCCAATATTTACTTCCTGGTAATCAACCGTAAGCATGAGTCAGATTTGGGTAAATATTCCATCCAGATGAAAATTTGACAGCTTCTTGATCAGTAAGTAGCTATTTGGAGTGATGTAAGCAGGCAGTCTTTATTGGATGATGGGTCTAGCGTGTCATTATCCTGATTAGACCGATGTTAGACAAAAAACGAGATAGCGAATTTGACCTTTACCTGCAAGCTGGCGCCAGGCTCATTGAGCAAGGCGACTATAGTCAGGCTGAAAAAATCTTGAAGAGTGGTCTGAAGAAACTAGAACAGCATCTCAGTGAACAAGAGATGCTTCGTGACGCTTTCTTGTCGAACCTCGAGACCTTACACGGAAGAACCAGCGGTAATCGCTACAGCACAGGCGAAATCGCCGACGAAGTGGCGGCCAAACAAGACTTAAATGAGTAAGTCTTGCTTTATCTAGGCTGTCCAAGCAAATTCAACCATATATATAGCAATTGTTCGCGACGCTCAAGAAGTCTCACGACCTCTTATAGGCGACTTAGCACTTAAACCAAGAGGATGAGAAGAAAAAGGTGGCCCATCAGTTTGAGTTAAGCTGATTCAGCACTAGGAACGATGGCAATACTGTCAATTCAAGCGAACATTAAAACGTGAACGGTGCAGCTGTTTTGAAATAGGAGTTCAGGAGAATATATGAACAATTTAGGAAAAGACGATGCCAGACTAATTGATTTCGGTCTTTCGGTTTTGAGCCCGCGCTGGACTTCTGAAATTCTCATTGATCTCGCAACCGGTCCCAAACGTACTACACAGCTACTCAAAGATCTAAAAGGTGTCAGTGCCAAAACACTCTGTCAAAGACTGCGTAAGCTCACCGAGCTAGGTCTGGTATCTCGCGCTACTTTTGCCGAAGTGCCTCCCCGTGTCGAATATTCTCTGACAGATAGCGGCAAAGAGCTGACCGGCATTCTCTATGACCTAAAGAAACTGGGTGCAGAACTCTACAAAAACTGCAAAACCAAGAAACGCCTTGGACCTACTCAAGAAGAGGCTGAACTGGAATTTGAACAGATGGACTCAGTCCCTTCTGAATTGACCCCCGAAATGAGCTCGGGAATGGCTGCCTATACGATGCAATAAAGTTGCGAACAAATACAGAAAAGACGAGAGAGTCATTGTCTATGACTCTCTCGTCTTATTTTGATGCTATAACTCGCGCAGCCTCAGTGCTGTTTGACTATCTCGACTGAGCAAGGCGCCGCTTTCATCACTTCTTCGGCCACCGAGCCCAAGAGCAGACGATTGAAGCCTTTGCGTCCATGACTACCCATCACCATCAAGTCGGCATGCCATTCCTTAGCTATGCCAACCAGTTCGGCTTTGACCATACCAAAAGCAACCCTGCTCTCAAGAGTAGCCTCGGGCAAAGCCTCTCTTAGCTCCTTGAGAGCCGCTGACACTAGAGCATTAGCAGCTTCGGCAACAGCTCCGTCAGTTTGACTATAGGCATTAGGCACATAAGCTATTCCTATATCAACCGGCATAGGTTCGACAACATGCGCTATCAAAAAACAATCTTCCTTGCGCCAAGGGCGCTTAGCCACATGGTCCAGAGCATTCTTGGAACATTCAGAACCATCGATGGCAAGCATTACTCTCACTGGTCAGATCCTCGTATTGAGATATTTTTGTTTATTCTCTCTTGTTTATTCTTTTTTGCGGATAATTTGCACCGAACACGGTGCGCCACGCAAAACCGCTTCAGCCACGCTACCGATGATAAACCGATTGATACCGCGCCGCCCCTGCGAGCCCATCACAATCAAGTCGGCAGCAAAGTCGCGAGCACAATCGATTATAGTATCTTTGACCGGTCCGGTCAGTATGCGCGTTTCGACCTTATTGCGAGGCAGAGCCGCTCTCACTGAGTCTCTGGCCTTAGTCAAAATTTTCTCACAGTCACCAAAAAAGGCTTCGCTGGTCTTTGTCAAAGCAGAAGCCATACTGACATCAGCTTTGTCTGCCTCGACCACGCTGATTATCAAGAAATGGTCTTTATCCAACCAGGGCCGCTGTTGAATAAATTCAATCGCTCTATCCGAACTTTCAGAAGCATCCAATGCAACAAGGATATTCATATTGACTTCCCCGGTTCTCCAACCAAATTTTCCAAATTCTACAGGATCAACCAGAGTAGAATAGTCCTTCAATGAACAGCACCAAAGAAATGCAAGCCGAATTGACTAGAAGTCGAGCCAAAAGCTTCTCCTTTTCGATGGCGCTTATTCTTATTGTCCTTTATATCGTCTTACTCAATCTCGGTGACCTAAATTTCTTCGCCATGAACGGCGACCTGCTTATCAAAGCCGGCGCCAACTTTGGTCCACTGACAATCAGTGAAAAGGAATATTACCGGCTCTTGACCTATTCTTTTTTGCATGCAAGCATTCTTCACCTTCTCTGCAATGCTTATTTTCTTTATGAGTTCGGTCCGCTGGCAGAGGCAGCGCTTGGCAAGAATCGCTATATTTTTATCTATATTTTGGCAAGCATCCTAGGAGGCTTGACCAGTATTCTCTTTGACCCACTGAGAACTTCAGTGGGTGCATCGGCTGCCATAGCCGGAGTACTTGGCGCTTATATAACTGTTTCATGGCTCAAAAGAGAGAAAGCCATTCTTTCGCAGAGAATATCCAAAGCCCAGATAGTTCTGCTTCTTATTTTTCTCTTTTACGGCTTTTTGCTTGGTCTGACAAGCGAATTTATGGATAATGCCGCCCATCTCGCTGGTTTCTTCACCGGCATATTAGCGGCTCTCTTACTTACCGCCGGTGACAAAGCCAGCCGCCAAGGTTCCAAGAACTGGCGCTTTACTTTGGCAGCGGCGGCCGCCCTTATTTCCTTGTGCCCCCTGCTCACCGAGCTAGCCGGCAAACGGCTCGAAAACAATGAGCAAGTAGAAAAATTCTTGATCAGAAAAGAAGCTTCACAACTATTGAGAGAGAAGAAATTTCTCCACGGTCTAACCAAGGTCGAGGACGGCTTGCAGAAATTCCCTAATGACCTCAGCCTGCTTTCAGCCAGAGGACAAGCCCTGGTTGAATTGGAGCGCTTTGAAAAAGCCGACAAAGATCTCTCTTATGTTTTAAGCAAAGAACCGAACAATCAAGAATGTCTAAAGCTTTATTCTCTATTGCAAGCCCGCATGAACAACTTTAAAAGAGCCATTGAAGTGCAAGAAAGACTTTTAAAACTTGCTCCTAGAGACGCTATGGCGCTCAATAACTTAGCCTGGTACTCTTTGAACTTTTTCAAAGATCCACAATCTTTGGATAGAGCCGACAAAGCCATCGGCAAGTCGTTGAAAATTGATGGCGGTCTGCTCACCGCCTACGATACCAGGGGTACTTACAATATAATCACCGGCAATTACGCGAAAGCCCGCGCTGATCTGGAAAAATGTCTCGGCGACAAACAGGCACGTTCAGCGGCTCTATTTCATCTAGCCATCATAGACAAGCTGGAAGGCAAGGAAGCCGCCGCCCAGGAGAAAATGGCCGACAGTCAGACAAAAGAATACAAACCGGAAAAATTTGAGATTGAATTTCTCAAGGAAAAATTGCCGGGCTTTTATATAGGCAACTAGATAAGGAAAATAAGGTGCAGGCCCTCAAAGACAAAATCAAAAGAGAAGGTAAATACCTAGGCAAAGGTATATTGAAAGTTGATTCTTTCATGAATCATCAAATTGACCCCAAGCTCATGAAAGAAATAGGCGAAGAGTTTGCCCGACATTTTGCCGGGCTTGGCACAACCAGAATTCTCACCGCCGAAACTTCCGGTATAGCGCCTGCGCTATCGGCAGCCCTGGCGCTGGAAGTGCCCTTGGTTTTTGCCAGAAAGAATAAACCTGTGACCATGGCCGAAAACCCCTATAAAGAATCAGCCCCGTCCCATACCCACGGTAAAGTGGTAGAGCTTATTGTTTCGCCCGAATATCTGAGTCCTGATGACTCTGTTTTGATCATCGACGACTTTCTAGCCAGCGCCCGGACTATCAAAGCCTTGGTCAAACTGGTGAAAACTAGCGGTGCCAACCTGGTCGGTATCGGTGCAGTAATTGAAAAGTCATTTGAAGGGGGACGCCAAGCCCTGATCGAACTAACCGATGAGTTGAATTTACCCTTGACCCGCATTCATTCGCTGGCGGTGATAGAAAAATTCGAAGACAATCAGATTGTCTTCAAAGAAACATAGCGCAGAGAAAGTAAAGATTTCACTTCACTTGGTCAATCCTAGGGTTTTTCCTACTTGCCGGTTGCCAAGCGACATGTTAAGCCTATAGTTATGCCACAGCCATCTATCGGTTTTCTAAAAGGCAGGTTAACTGCGTGGTCTATTCCCAGCGGTCACCAATGCTCGACACCGGTTCTTCCGGCTTTAAATCACCCAGCCTTGTTCTAGCAAGCGGGTCCAGTCATGGCGAGACAAATTTCCCCCAAGATTTATTGAAGCATTATGAGCCCCTAAAACGCATTGCCGTCGGCGGCATGGGCACTGTGTATAAAGTGAAGGCTCTGCATGATGGCCAAATCTATGCCGTTAAATTGCTCAACGATAAACTGCTGAACAGTGAAGAAGCCTTGGCGCGCTTTCTAAAGGAAGAAGCAAGTTCGATAAAACTAGAGCACCCAAATATTGTCAGAACCTATGACAAAAGCTTTCTTTTTGAGGGAGAAGAAACACTCTATCCCCATATTTTGATGGAATTTGTCGAAGGTGAAAGTCTCGCCGACCTGATAGAAAGAGAAGGAGCGTTAGACTTTGAGCTTAGTGCCAAAGTTTTCAAACAGATTTTGTCTGCCATTGAATATGCCCATCGAGCACAAGTGGTGCACAGAGATCTCAAGCCGGCCAATCTGCTTGTTATGCGAAACTCTGACCAAAACTATGAAGTGAAAGTTGTCGACTTTGGTATAGCAGCTGTTCTGCTCGACCCGGAAAAGGAGACCTGTACATTCACAGCCACCGGTGAGTTTTTTGGCAGCCCTCATTATATGAGCCCTGAAATGTGCCAAGGAGAGAAAGCCGATGCCCTTAGTGATATTTACTCGCTCGGCATTATTCTCTATGAAATGCTCTCGGGTAAGCCACCTTTTGACGGCAAAATTGGCGTCAAAATAATTCTCAGTCAGCTCAAAGAAAATCCGCCCTTGATTAAAGAAATCAAGTCTCGACCGGAACTGACAGGCTTTATCAATAGTGTTGTCTTGAAAGCTTTGAGCAAAAATCCAGCTGAACGCTTTCAAACCGCCGCCCAGTTCAAAGAAGACCTAGAAAGCATAGAAGCCGGCAAATTGCCGGAACATACCGTTTGTGAAACAGAAAGACTGCGTCAAGCAAGAGTCAGAGCCCAACTGCTCGACGGTTTGTTCAAGGTCTTGGTGGTGGTACCGCTTATCTTTGTAGCCCTGCCGGCAACCGACCTCAATCATTTTGCTGAACATTATCCACAAATATCAATTATCTTGGCGCTCTCGCTCATTTGTCTGCTCGAATCTCTGACAGCGGCTCTAGTGCCGATTCTAATTTTCTTTGTCTTCTTCAATTGTCTCTTGCATGCCACTCTCAACTTCCCCTACACGGTTATCTGGGGTCTTAGCTTTATTGCCGTTTATAGCTGGCTCTATGACGCTGTTTTAGAGTCAAGCGCCATGCAATGCACCATCGGTAAAGCCTTTCTTGGTCTCAAGACCCTCGACAAAGAAGGCAAGACCATGGACTTTCTCGAAGCCACAGCCAGACATTTTCAAAGAGCGCGCGATTCTTTTCGAGTCTTCTTTTCTCATCCGCCCCTGCAGGGCAACTCAGCTTTCGACTGGGCGGCAATGACCGAAAGACTGACAGACAACCGGGTAGTCTTTGATAAAGGCAAGGCTCCCTTGCCCTTTACCTTAAGTCTTTTGGCAATGTTCATAATGCCCTACCTCTTTCTCTTTATTGAATTTCTCATCGACCGGCAAAGAGTGGTACATCTGCTCAAGGTGCCCGGTTCGATTTTAATTTTGCAGCTCCTGATAGGCTGGCAAATGCTCGCCTGCATGGACACAATTTCTTCCTTACGCAGCAAAGACCGAAACGGCATCAGCTCGGTCATTTTCAAGTTTCTCTTTTATGGACTAATCCCCATATTGATCTTCTTCAACTTAATCATTCCTCTAACAGGAAAATAAATCTAGCAGGAAAATAAAGTATGAACTTACAGCTAGAGTCTATCAAACTAAAAGCCAATAGATATGTCCCGACCAGACTGATTGGCCAGGGTGGTATGGGCACCGTCTATGAAGCCACAGATAGCCAAAGCGGTGAAAGAGTGGCACTGAAAATAATGAAAGAAAGTCTTTGGGGTAGTGCCTCTGCCGGCGAAAGATTCAACAGAGAAGCCACTCTCATGAATCTGTCTCATTTACATGCCGGTCTTGTTAATGTACGCGAATTTGGCAACGAAGCCAATGAAGAAGCATCACCATATATAGTGATGGACTTTGTTGAGGGACGCTCGCTGTCTTACAAGCTCAATCGCGAAGGTAAGCTCAGTTTGACCGAGCTAAAGCCAATCTTTGATGGTCTAGTTGATGTCCTAAGTTTTATTCATAGCCAAGGCATCATTCATAGAGATTTGAAACCCTCAAATATTCTCATTGAAAGAGAGAGCAATACTGTCAAGATAGTCGACTTTGGCATTGCCGGTATCGATGGTGCCGCCGCCGGTGTTTCGCAAAAACTGACCAGCACCGGTGACTTCTTCGGCAGTCCGCTTTATATGAGCCCCGAACAATGTCGCGGCGAAAAAACTGACCGCCGCAGCGATATCTATTCACTGGGTTGCCTATTGTTTGAATGCTTGACAGGAGCACCGCCTTATAATAGTAAAAACGGCATCAAAGTTTTAGTTGATCATCTCGAAGCGCCTGTGCCTGAAATCTCAGCAGGCATGCTCAAGGGTGAAGTTCCAGAAAATTTATTGGAGGATCTCAACTATTTTTTCAGTAAGCTGCTCGCTAAAGATATTGAATCGCGTTATCAGTCAATCGATGAAGTAAATTCCGATTTCGCCAGCCTCGGAAAAGACAAGCCGGAAAAGTCCGAGCTGCCGCCAGCCCCGCTCAGCCAAAGAGTAAAGGCAAGCACAATCGACGCTCTCATCAAGGCAACGCTCTTGGCACCTATGCTTTACTTAACTGTTTTTGCCAGTGGTGAATTCGTCCACGACTACTTTGCCTTCCATTTCTATCAGACCAATCTTGGACACCTACTCAGCGTTCCCGCCACCTTTCTGCTTTTCTTGTTCGGTATTATCTATTTAGATTCCTGCGTCTTTTTCACTTTGCCGCTTCTTTTGGTATTGCTTGCCTTCAGCATGATCGATCTAAACGAGGTCATGCGCTTCCAAAACTTTCTCACTCTTAATCAGGGTAGGCTCGCTTCCTCAGTCTATGTTCACTTCTCCAGTGAATTAGCCTTGTTGCTTTCCTGCGCCTTAATATCGCTAGGCAATTTCATGTATGACTTGATCTTTCTAAGAAGTAAGCTGAGAGCCACACCCGGCATGCTTGTCAGCAATCTCAAACTGGTGGAAGAAAATTTTGAGCGGAAAAGATTGCAAGAAGATGACTACCTAGAAAATAAGAAGATCTCTTTCTATACAGTTCTTTTGCGCTATGCTACTGCCGCCATAGGTTTGCTCGATCTCTTCATTCCATCGCGCAAAGGCATTTGCAGTCAAGACTATCTCTCCAATTCAAAGTTAATTGCCTCAGAAAAAGTCACCCAGAGTAAATCGTCTTTACCAGCTAGCATAGCTTTCTATCTTTTGTCGCCCTATCTAATAGTATTGTTCTTACACTTTCTTGTGTCGGAGAATCTTTTTCAATTTACAAGTTTTGCCCAAAGAGGGGGCTTTATGGGTTTGACCGCCTCTGAGATGATGAAGCCTTTCTGCATAACATTGCCGGTCTATTTCGTACTCTGGCACTTGCTTGGCTGCAAACTTCTGGTCAATAGTCCAAGACCGAAGAGCTTCACCTGGTATATGCTCTTTGCTTTGCCTGTTATTCTTTCCGGTCTTTATTATTTTTCTATCGAAAATTCCGAGAAGTCAACTCTACGGCATTTTGAGAGGCGGATTGAGAGCGATCTCGGCTATGTGCTGCCGCCTCGTCAGAAGTTGCGCATTCAGTCGAAGCTACGCCAGAATCCTTAAGGGCAGGCAATACATCAAAATGTTTAGCAATAACATTGCAGACCCCCTGCTCTAATTGCAGCCGCCCACGCACTCTCAAATAAGGATTATCAAGGATAAGGCGGCGATAGACCTCAAAAACCTTAGGGTTGACCACCACATTAGCCATACCGCTCTCATCTTCCAAAGTAAGAAAAACAAAGCCTTTAGCTGTTTCCGGCCGCTGTCTGCAAATCACACCACCGGCTACTTCCACTTCGTCTCCGTCTATACCGTTTCGTAAACCAAGACAACTTACTATCGAACGCTTTCGACACCAGGCGCGATAGAAAGTCATAGGATGCGCGCCAGTGGTCAATCCAGCAGTACTATAGTCGGCTATAACATTCTCAATCTCGGTCATATCAGGCAGCTCTACTTCGCTATCGGTACTATTGGCGCAACCAGTCAAATAATCGAGTAAAGGAGTAGCCGGACGCGGACTCAAGAGAGAAAGTACTTGCCAGAGCGCCTGTCGCCTTCCTTTTACGAAAGTCTCAAAGGCACCGGCTCGGGCTAAAATTTTTAATTCGGCGGCGGAAAAGCCGCTTCTCTCAACGACATCGGCTAGACTTCTAAAAGGTCCCTGCTTTAGGGCTGCTTCCAAAAGCACAGCTGAACGACTACCCAGTCCGTCTATAAATCTCAAACCCAGCCTTAAGGCAAAGACTGTGGCTGCGGGCTCTGCTGAAACTGATCGAGGCAAGAAGTCAGCGGCTGCAGTTTCTTGCCTCAATGTCTGTTCAGAGATTTGTACAGAAATTTGTTCAGAGATTTGTTCAAACTCTTTTCTATCGGGAGAGGCACTGAGAATTGGTTCAAGGGTAGAATTCCAACTGCTAAAAGCCAGATCAGCCGGTAAGACCACAACACCATGCCGCCTGGCATCGCCTATCAAAGAAGATGGACTATAGAAGCCCATCGGCTGTGCATTCAACATAGCACAATAAAATTCGGCGGGGAAATAACGCTTCAGATAAGCCGAGGCATAGACAAGCAAAGAAAAAGAAGCGGCATGACTCTCGGGAAAGCCATAACTGGCAAAAGCTCGTAACTGATGTGTAACCGTTTCGATAGCCTCCTGGCTAAAGCCTCGTCCAGCCATACCTTCGGCTAGAGCATGACAAAGCTTGGCCATCTTCTCAACCGAGCGTTTATGACTCATCACTTTCCGCAACTGATCAGCTTGAGAGGCGGTAAAACCAGCAGCAATTACCGCCAATTTCATACCCTGTTCCTGAAAAAGCGGTACCCCCAGGGTACGCTTCAAGATCGGTTCGAGACTGGGGTGTAAATAGCGAACCGGTTCAAGTCCCTGACGGCGCCGCAAATAAGGATGAATAATATTGCCCTGTATGGGACCGGGTCGGACGATGGCAATAGAAACAATGATGTCGTAAAAACAAACCGGCTTAAGCTTGGGCAAAATATTCATTTGAGCCCGCGACTCAACTTGAAATACCCCGACTGTATCAGCTTTCTGAAGCATGGCATAGATTGAAGCATCTTTCATATCGAGCTTGCCGATATCAAGAGTGATACCACGGTGACTCTGCAAAAGCTTCAAGGCTTCTTGAATCATAGTGAGCATGCCCAAACCAAGCAGGTCTATCTTGATCAAGCCAACCAGATCGAGGTCGTCCTTATCCCACTGAATAACGGTGCGATCAGCCATCGAAGCCGGTTCAATCGGCACCACTTCTGATACCGGGCGGGCGGAAAGGACAAAACCGCCCACATGAATGGAACGGTGCCTGGGCAGTTGATGTAAACCAGAAACAATCTTGATAAGCAGTTGTATACGTCTATCGTCAGGAGCGAAACCAAGAGGCGAAAGGAGATCACCTTCACTGCCGGCTAAACGGGCAGCGGCACCGCGGGCTTCACTATGACCGGCTAGAGAAGCCAGCATATCTGCCTGCTCCTGCGAGAAACCCAAAACAAAGGCAGCATCTCTTACCGCCGACCGCCCTCTATAGGTAATCACTTCACAGACCATGGCGGCATGGGCACGACCATACTTGTTATAAACATATTGCAGAACCTGCTCTCGTTCATGGTGGGCAATATCCAAATCAATATCAGGAGGTTCACTGCGCCCCTCCGACAAAAATCGCTCAAAGAGCAAATCCATAGCAATAGGATCTACAGCTGTAATCTTCAAACAATAACAAACAGCGGAATTAGCAGCCGAACCACGTCCTTGTACGGCAATACCGCGCAACTGAGCAAAACGCACGATATCCCACATAATGAGAAAGTAGGGTGCCAACTTGAGACTGTTGATCAAAGCCAACTCATGCTCAAGTTGCTTGAGGTGCACAGAAGAAGAGGTCAGCTCACCGTAGCGCTCTGCGGCACCACGAAAGACCAGATAACGCAAAAGCTCGCTATAATTCAACGATTTAAGCGAAGGCGGGGCATCGGTAATGCTAGAGGCAATCTGCTCAGACATATGATAATCAGGCAAAGGCGGATCAAGCCAGCCTAATCTAAACCGACATTGATCGGCGATAAACAGTGAATTCTTGATACCGGTCAGATCATCCCGCCATATAGCCAGCATCTCTTCTGGGGATCTTATATACCAACTGCCGTTAGGGCGCAAGCGTCTACCGGCTTTATCAAGAGTGACTCTATGTTTCAAACAAACAAGAGCATCATGAATAATGCGATCAGCCGGTCTTGCATAGAAGGCGGAATTAGCAACAACCCAATTCACCCCACTAGAAACAGCCATCTCTATCAAGCGCCTGGCCACTCGACTTTCCTGGGCTAAATGGTGGTTACAGACCTCAATATAAAAGCGACTGGCAAATACCTCCTTCAGTCTACGCAGATACTTGACAGCACGAGTCTCTTCACCTCTATACAAGGCACTGGCAATAGCGCCATTCTCGTCGCCGGAAAGAACTATCAAGCCATCCGAGTTTGCAAATAAATCATCATATTTGACCCTCGCTTCACCGCGCTCGTTATTCATACGTGACTTACTGATTAGAGAAGAGATATTGCTATAGCCAGTCAAATCGCAAGCCAACAAAACCAGCTGAAACTCGTCCTCCATAATCAGTTCAGCCCCGATAATACCGGCAATACCGGCTTCACGGGCGGACTGTCCAAAACGAGGAATACCACCAAGATCTAAAGTATCGGTTAAAGCCAGGGCATAAAGACCAACTTCTCTCGCTCTTTCCACCAGGGTTTCAGGTTGATTTGCCCCCGAGAGAAAAGAAAAAGCTGAATGACAGTGAAGTTCAGCATAGTCGAGAGAAGCCATATCAATCGAAAACACCCTCCACATACCAGGACTGTTCTTGGTGATCAAAGACCAAAAGAACAGTCATAAAAGCAGGTAAGTCCGACTTCTTATCTGGTGTAGATCGGCTAGGCTTTCTTCTAGAAAGCTTATCAAGCAAAGCTACATAATAAGACTTACGCACCGGCACTTCCCACCATAAGCCCGAAATACGCTCAGGCATAGTGACTCGACTAATTTGATACCACTGCCCCTTATACGTAACGGCAGTAGGAACACTATGAGAAGCCGAAAGAGACGAATCACTATCTCCTTTGACACTACTGACAAAAACCGGCATAGCCGGCACATGACGCTTAAGCACAAGACCAGGCATCAAGTTATCCTTTCCAGGTGTACCAAGACACTTATCGACATACGCACTATCAACCGGTAGGAATTCAGACGGCAGGGATCGGCTCAAGACCGGCTGCCAGAAGCCTGAATTTTCAATCAAATGACCATCTGAAGCCAGAGGCCTAACCAGAGCGGTCTCGCCAAGGCGAGAGGATAATCTTTGCATCAGAAGTAAAACAGAATTATCATTGACCTCCTTTTCATTATTTCGAGACGAACCCAATTTAGTGTGAATCTGCTCAAAAGCCTCACGACTAAAGCGTGAAACAATCAGCCTGATTGCTGTAAACTCGCGTTTGAGAGGTTTTGACTCAAGCGATAAGCGCACAACATCAAGAAGAAATCGACTATTTACTGATGGTCGAAGCAGCTTGATCGCTCTCTCGTCAAACAGATCATTGTCATTATAAAATCGCAAAGTAAGTTCATCGGCAGACAGTCCTTCTTTGAGAAGCTCGGCAGAAAGCTTATCGAGCATGCTTTTTAAGATGAAGAGAGTTTCTTTGAGCGAATCTAGAGCAGAGCCGATATCGAAAAAAACATCAAAACTTTTCTCGACAAAAGGTAAAGATGGAGAGAAAGGGTCTGACGCACCAGCTAACTCGTAAGCCGAGATAACATCAGAAGAAAATCGTCCTTCGTAAGAAACCTTGGGAAGAGCAAGCATCTGAGCAATTGTTTTAATACCCAGAGCCTCAAGATTAGCCAGGGACTCGGGAGAGAGAGGCAAAAGACTAATCGGCAAAGGCGCCATAAAGTCGCAGTCTTGACCAGCCGGAACAATTGTCCATCGCTTCTTAAGCGAACTGCTGGCTATCCTTGCAGTAAAAGCGCAACCAGCGATGCCGACACGCCCGTCAACAAAACCATTACGACTAGCCAACTTAAGTAAATCTCGGCAAAGCTTGCCTTCGCCGCCCAAGTGATCAAGTCCCTGAGCATCGAGGAAGAAGATACCAGGCTCAGCGCAACCGATCCTTGGTGATAGTGCAATGAGTTCTCCCGCCAATTTCTTCTGCGCACTCTTGTATAACTTGTCATCATAAGCCCTCCAGATCAATTGCGAACAAACAGCCCTAGCCTCGGTAAAAGTCATAGACGGCTCAACACCGGCTTTGCTAGCCGAAGCGGAGCAAAGCAAGACCTTACAGCGACCAATATTTAAATTTTCTTGCGATGAAGAAAGAAGAACAAAAGGACGATCTTTCAATTCATCTCTTTTTTGATGTACGACGATCGGGAACCGGGGGATGCGTAAACAAGCGATTCGAGACATAAGGAGAGACACTCACCTCCAGACTCTTACCCCCACCACTAACTCCCATTCCAGCTCGAAGAATCGCCCGCGCGATAGTACTGCGAATAGTGGGAGTAATAGATATCGGACCGTCGACACCATACTCAATACGCACCGGCTCTACGAAACCAAAATCAACTCTGCCTGCTGCAGACGAAACAGGCGATGAAAACTTGCCCATCTCTGAATCGGATGAAAGGGAGTCATCATCCCGAAGCACAATCAAAGAAGTGTTGGATCTCTCCAAGGACCTCTTAAGTCTTGCATGAACACTGCTTGTGATGACTCCCCTTTCCGCCAGATCGAGAATGACCACATCAAAAGCTTGAGAGCGAATCAATTGCTCACAGGCCCAGAGTGCATTCTTCGTATAATCTAATCCAGCCTCTCTCTCCAGTATGGTTACCCCACCTCTCAAGACCCAGAATCTTCCTTCATTCTTGTTACCAACATCACACCAGTCGGATGCGAGCAGCCTGTCAAAAGTGTCGATATAAACGATATTCAGACCGGACGCACACCATCTAGAGCAAAGGGTTCTTAAGACCGATGTTTTTCCTGAAGATGACGAACCAAACCATTCGGTCAAATGTCTTCTAACAAGAGCAGGACTGAGAACATCCAGAAAGCTCAACCCGGTTTTGAGAGCCCTCACACTCTCTCCGGGAGAAAGCCACTTTCCTGGGAACAACTGTTCCAGTTCTTTTCTTAAATTAGCGACACCGACCTGGACCATAGCTGGCGCTATAGCCTCCTTTCTATCTAGTTAAAAACTGCATTTCCCCGATGAAGAAATTAAACCATACAGCCGTATGGTAGTCAACCTTTTTCTTTGCCGATTTTATATAAAGTCTATATAGCAGCTAAAACAGTGAAATTGAAGGTAGAACCAAGACCAGCCGTACTTTGCGCCCAGATTCTACCGCCATGTAGATTAACGATAGCCCGGCAAATCGCCAGGCCCAGGCCCGAGCCCCCTTTTTCTTTATGGTCGGCAGAACTGGCTTGGGCAAATCGTTCAAAAATCGAATCAAGCTTATCGGCAGGAATACCGGGTCCCTGATCGGTGACGCTAATCTTTATATATTCACCTTCAGGCATGGCGCTGAGCGTAACGCGGCAGCCTGGCTCAGAAAACTTGACGGCATTGGAGACAAGATTGAAAAGAACCCGACTCAGTTTATCTCGATCGGCAAAAACCTTATAACTAGTCTGATTGATCTTCAAAGCGATGCGACTTTCTTTCATCCACTGACCCAGACTCAATTCCACCTCTTGGAAAAGCTCACCGACGGCTACCTCTTCTATCTCTAGAGGCATGGTGCCGGAATTGATTTTCTCGATATCGAGTAAGTCGTTAATAAGATTCATCATGCGTGTGCTATTGCGATCAGCCATTTCCACCAGTTCGCAACCACGATCGCTCAGCGCCCCCAAGCGACCGGCTTGCAAAAGCTCAAGCAAACCTCTGATGGTGGCTAGAGGTGAACGTAGATCGTGGGTGAGCATGGCAGTAAACTCTTGCTTGGCTTTCTCCAGCTCTTTACGCTCACTGATATCGTGAATAACACAAAACAAAGAGCGATCAGCCTCCGACCACTGACCACTCCAAAGTGTAGTGAGCGGTTCAGCCGAATCTTTGCCAGCTTTATTGCCGGCTTTATTGCCGGTGCGGCGATAGAGCCTCAGTTCAACGGTATTACCTTCGGTGCCCCTACTTTTCTCACTTTTACTCTTGAGCCCCTGATACCAGGCAAGGGCAATTTCTTTATCAGCCGGATGCAGGTACTCAATAAATCGTGAAGCGATAAGTTCATCACTATAGAGTCCAAAGAGTTCTTCACCGGCTGGATTAATAGAAAGGAAGCAACCCTTATCATCGATGGCGCAAATGGTATCACGGGCATTATTGACAATCGCCCCCTGCTTACGCAAAAGTGCATTGAGTTCGGTGGCCATTGTAGAAAGGGCTCTCGATAGTGAAGCTATTTCATCACCGCCGCTCAGAGGAAGAAGCGGCCTACCCGTACCAAGTTTAGAGACCTCGCGTCCGAGATAGCCCAATCGACTGGTCACCCGCCCCACCAAAAAGACAACCAGTATGACGCTGAAAATGACATGAGCAGCCATTGCCACCACAAATATACTAATTGTGCGCTGCCGGTACTCACGCAAGCGCACCGGCGAATTCTTGAGAAATTCCTCTTCTTCATGTTCAACCAGGAAAAATTCCTGTGAGAGCATCTGCTTATATAGTTGCTTCAGTTGCTTCTCTTTGTCTTTGTGATTGGCAAAAACTTCTTCTACTTTGCCGGCACGCAAATCTAGGCAGTTCTTATCAAGCAGAGCCTCGGCTTCATCAATGGCAGCCATCGCTTCTTTGGCACATTTGACCAACTTCTCATTCTTTCCCGAGAGGTTAATCAAATAGGTGTACTGCTCTCTCAGTCCATTGAAAGTCTTTTTATAGCTCTGGCTCAGGAAGGAACTACTGAGCCAAGTCCCGCGAGAAGCGGAAGAAACTGTATTCCAGACTTCGTATATATTGCGTGATATCTGATTGATCTGATCTGAAACCGCGCGGGAGCGATTTGCTCGTTCAGCCTCTTCTTCGGCTTGTTTCTGCAAATCGAGCAAGAGCCAGGCGGAACCAACTTCAAAGAGCAGCGGCACTGAAATTAGAATGAGAGCTTTTGCCGTCAGAGACAGTCTCAATTTAAATTTCCCTTTGCAAGGCACCTGTATAGTTTAGCGCCTATGATTTATATTGATGGGTATTGCTGGATAATCAGACGGAAAGATGCCCCAAATTTTCTATGCCCAAAATACTATACGTTGAAGACGATAAAGATCTCAGTTCGATGGTGAGAGAATGGCTTCAGGCTGAGAATTTCAGCCTTGAGATAGTCCATGACGGCGCTCTTGGCTGGGAATATCTCAGACAAGGTGAATATGACCTGATCATTCTAGACTGGCAGTTGCCGGGCATGGATGGAGTGGAAATATTGCGACGCTACCGCAATATGAAAGGTATGACGCCGGTCTTGATGCTCACCGGCAAAGGCACTATAGACAGCAAAGAAGAAGGGTTTGAAGCCGGTGCTGATGATTATCTGACCAAGCCCTTTAGTATGAAAGAACTCTCGGCAAGACTGCGAGCTCTGATGAGACGCCCCTCAATGATGGCTTCATCAACCATAAAAGTAAGAGATATCGAGTTGGATCCCATAAAGCATACAATTACCAAAGGTGGGCAAGAGCTGCATCTATTGCCGAAAGACTTCTCACTCTTAGAGTTCTTCATGAAAAATCCGGACAAGGTCTACAGCACCGAAGCGCTGATGATGCGAGTTTGGAACAGCGATGCCGAAACCGGAACCGATGCTCTGCGCACTGCCATCAAAAGACTGCGTAAAGCTCTTGATGAAGGTGATGAGAACAACTCGGTAATCGAGAATATCCCTAGAATCGGCTACAGACTGCGCTCAAAATAATCAGAATTTGCTCTTAGAAAGCCAAGTCTCTGATTTCAGTGACCAAAGACTCTTTTCGGTAGTTTCCAGTCTTTGCGAGTGCGAAGCTTATAGCAAACGAAGGTTTTCAGCTCTTTGATAGTTAGTTTACTAGCCAGAGTCTGCCAGAGAATCTTGCGAGGCTTATTGCGCAAGCCCCGGTCAAGATCAAAATACTCCATCAGTTCGATTGCTTCTTCTCTCCAGAGTAACTGGGCAATGGCCAAAGCATCGAGTGCTTCGTTATTGAGCCTGGCGGGCCAAATTTCATCGGCATAAGGCTTGCCGTCGCGCAGCCCTACCGAAATCAGCCCCCATTTGGCCGGGACAATCTTTACAGCCTCTTCCACATGTCTTTCATCGGCAACCAGAGTCATTTTTTCAAAGACTTTGCCGTAAAAGTCTCGCTGCCTGGGCAAGCGCACTAAATTATCGCGGGCGCTTTTGATTTCATAGCCATGCAAAATATCGCCTATCACCGCCACGTCGACCCGCACTTCACCGCGAGCCAGTTCAAGCTCATCGACCACCCTATGACCAGGGTTACCGGCTAGAACACGCCTTATTTCAGTTTGATAGAGAAGGTGACGGACATCTAGTTCATTCATCTCGACAATCTTAATTTAGTCGCCAGCAGAAAAGAATAAAAACTCAATTTCACTGTCATTGCTATAGTCGAGCATATTGAGCACTTGTTAGTTAATTGGTGAGGGGCCAGCCCTGGAAAGTCTTGGTTTTTAAGACTGAGTAATGGATGGTGTCAGGACCCCCCTCTGAGAAAAATATTAGCAAATACCAGAAGAAGATTTATCGAAAATAGCACCTTGCCAAGCGGAATTAACCCCTGCTATTTTGCCTGAACCGACAGGAACCCAAGAGGAGCTAATTTTTTCTTGGCTCCAAAACTTATCAGCCGATCGAGGTAGAAAATTTAGCTAGCCTAAGGAGCCAAATCGCCTCGGCCAATTGAGTTGAGATATTGCTTGAAACTGGCAACCAGGTCAAAACCATCGAGTTCTGTGCGTGGGCTAAAGGCTGACACTCTATTAAAGCGACTTTCTAAATTGCCGTCACGCATAGGTCGTCCGGCATAGCTAAAAACCCGATTGGAGCTGCGATTGACTAGTTCACCATCTTGCAAAATGCCATAGTGGTTGAGCGACTCTTGCTGAAACTGATCGGCTATCTGCCCTGTGCCTGCCGAAGTTTCGGTGATCACATAATGAGTGCGGGTGACTAATCCAGACTGGTCTGCGGCTTCCAGACGCCTTGAAACAGCCATGAAGCGAACCATCTTCGAGCCCGACATCGAATCAGTCTCAGCGGGCAAGACATTGGCCTGCCAGATGCCACCTTGCTTATCTACCTGGTGACCAAAAGTGACCACCATACGATTATCAACCCAGCTTTGCTGATTAGATCTATAGCCGGTATTCAAGTCTGTAGCAGAGAGGGTCATGTCACCCTGCTTAGACCAAGTGCCGGCCATCCAATTAGGTATCTGGAACCATTCCACATACTTTTGCAGTTTGGGCTGGTAGTACTGCTGACCGTAACGTGTCGCCGAAGAACTGAGAAGTTGCCCCGGATAAGGACTTTGTTGATAAGGACTCTGTTGACCCGAACTCTGTTGACCCGAACTCTGTTGACCAAAGTTCTGTTGAGAAGAAAGAGGCGGCATATACTCGGCATGACTGATGCCGCCTTGAATAGTTTCAGCCCGCCCAGGCATAGACCAGAGCAAAGAAAGAAAGAGAACCAAAAGACAAAAACTTGACTTGATGGCTAGGGAAAGACTCATTCACCAATTCCTACCAGTGTTTGAGATATTTGCCTATCTCTTGGGCACGCTTCAAGATAGTCTCTTTCTCTGGTCCATCTTTCACTTTCTTGGTCAGCTCATAGACCATGGACACTTTCTCTTTGGCATTGCGCTTATCATTCAAACGCAAATAGGAACCGCTGAGAGCAAGCATCGTTTCAGCATAGCGCAAATAAACATTGTCGGCGCCGCCAGGTATTTTTGCCGTTTTATTGCCCTTTTCCAGACTGGCAAACATGTCTTTGTACTGACCGCCAGCCTTCTCTAACCAGTCCACAGCCTTATGAAAGTCTTGTTTCATCGAATAAGCCGTGCCAACACAAGCACAGACACTGCCAAAGCCGTATTCTTTAGGATTTTTGGCTAGAGCGGCATTATATTCGCGCTCACCCACTTCAATGACTTGGTCGAATTCGCCCTTTTGCACCATAAACTCAAGCAAGGTCTGAATCGCCCAGGCTACTCCACCGGGAATGAAGGCTCTTGCTTTCACTGCCTTCATACAATACTGACGGCAAGCCTCAAAAGACATTGTCCGGGCGGCAGTCATAACAGCCATGACCAAACTGGCTCTGAATGTACCGATGGCTGTAATCAGACCAAAAATGATGAGGAGAGCGGCCATGGTTATGACCCCCCAGTTAGGCTCAGCAGAGAGAGCCTCAGCTAGATTCTTGCCCCCGAAATAAATCATGACCAAAGCAAGGGCTTCACCCCCGATTAGGACACCCCAGAAGACCTGGTCGCAGGTCTTGTTCTGAGAATCAATCATTTCGGGCAGCTTGGGCATTTCAGCCTTAGCTTGGGGCTGCCTGGGCACATACTTAACTTCGCGCGACTTAGCCATTGAAAAGAGACCATCTCCACCACTTAACAACCCAATTGTATAGGTTTGAGCCGCCCACATACCTTAGTGTTTTCATATGCAAATTAAAGACTGTACAATTAGAGAAATCGCAGCGAGGAAATGTCATGGACAAAACACCATGTCAGGTATGCCGCGGAATCCATAACATCACCCCTAATTCGGTCAGTTCAATTCAAATTTATTCGTCAAACAGTTCGTCAAACAGGTCGGCAATAGATCCAGATCAAGCAGACAAGCAAAGCGAAGCCAGTCGGGAAATAACCGGCGATTCGTCTCTTTTGAGCAAAGTGAGCGAGACTGAAAGAAAGATCAAGCTAGTGCAAGAACTGCACCATAGCTACCTTGAAGCCAATATTCCTGTGCTAAAGGACCTAGTCAAAAGTCTGCGTCCCCAAATCAAGGACAAGTCTTTCGAAGAACTAGCCGACACAGTGGAAATGCTTTGTCATAGGTTAGGTTCCCATGCTAGAGAAGAAGACGACAGCATCTTCCCTATGCTATTAGAGGTGGCGAACGGTCGTAAGGACGACACTGCTAAAAACTTCATCGAAGACATAGTCGAAGCCCATCGCATTGAAAACGAGACTATTTGGCGGATGCTTGCTCAGCTTTGCAAAGGGTCGGCGCTCTTGAAAGAAAAACACAAGAAACAAGAGCTGGAAGAACTCTACTTACACATAGCCGACCTGAAAGAAAATATGATCGGTCACCTGGAAAAAGAAGTGGACCTCTACCCAGAGCTCTTGCAAATGCTCGGTCTAGAAGTGATTCCGCTGGCGCGGCTTAGACTGCCGTTTCAACAGTAGATTTACTTTTCTCTTTTGACGACTCCGATACTGAGTCCGAGTTCTTATCCTTTTCTAGACGCTCGAATTCTAGACGCTCGAACTCTCTAGTCAAACCAAAGGCGGCAAAAAGCCATACGAAAGAAGAAAGAGCAGTCAGTGCCATAACCCCTTTCACGCCAAAATGCAGAACTTGGGTGAAGTATATGGCTAAGCCGGCAAAACCTCGGGCAAATCGATAAAAGAACATCTCAATTACAGGCTTGATGTTATAGAGAACATCGCGGCTAGTGACAGTATAGGTCAGCTCCTTCGCCGACTTAAACCAAGCATGACGCATACCCTCATCTAAATGAAAAGCGCAGACTATAAAGAGGGGATTGCCGACCAAGGCGAATAAGACCACCGCCGACAGTATCGTCGCAGCCGAAGAAGAAAGACAAAATCTGGTGCCGGCTTTCTTGAGAATAAGAGAGACCAAGAAGAGCTCGACGACAAATTCAACTAAGCCCCTTGTGCGCTCAAGCCCTGCATCAAGTTGAGTAATGGCATCAACGCCGCTGGCCATATTATGCAGCACATCGTTATAGAGATACTGAATGAAGTCGGGTGTAATCCGCTCAAAACAGACAAGCAAAGAAAGAAAAAGCAGAAAACGACTGGCAAGTATGGCTTTAAAGACTTCGTCCCATCTTGATAGATCTGCTTTCTTCACCTCCATGGTCGGTCTTCTCATATGAGTTGCCCGAGAGGTTTTCTCTAGAGTCAAGAAAAGTGCCAAGGCAGAAAGAATAAGAGCGGCCGCCACCAAGAGCATATTGTATGTGCCCAAGGCTTTCACCAATGAGACTGTTATTGAACTACCGGTAACAGCCCCCAAACCACCCCCGGCCGAGATAATGCCAAAGAGTGTGCGGGCGGTGGCGCTGTCGTAAACATCATTGGCGTACATCCAGAACAAAGTGACGCCCATAATTGAAAAAACATCAAGCCAAACCCAGAAAACTCCGGCCATGAGACTGCCGCCGCCGGGTAAGGCAAAATAAAAACCAAGCAAGTTGAGAAAGAAGACACTATATATAGTGCCGATCAAGACCCGTCTAGGCAAATGGGCAAAGCGAGAGTAAATATAGACAGTCAGACCGGTGACCAAAGCTGTGCCCATATAAACAAAGCACATATTGTCATTGCCTAGGCCATCAAGAACTATACCGCGCCGCACCGGTCTAAGCACATAATAGGTGGTGATAAATAGAAAAAGCCAACCGAACAAAAGTGAGGCGCGCAGACGCTCTTCTTTCGGCACACTAAAGAGACCCTGCAGGAGTTCTTTTGCTCCCAGATTCTTTGCCATTAAATTCAATTACCGGTGCGTAAGAAAAAATAGAGACGCCAACCGGCAATTCTACCTTGAGTGCTCTGCATTAGAGCTAAGATTGTCAGGCGATTTAGGGACTGATGAATTACTTTTGCTTAAGCTTACTCTATGGCTGTATTGAAGCCATCATAGACAGCATCAAACTCTTCGGCCAGGGCTTGCAGATTGGCAGCATTAATAGTGGCTTGGGCTAATTCGACCGACTCTTCTGTGACCAGACTAAAGCCTGGACCGTCTTTCTCAAGTGCGACCACTTTGTGTCCGAGCAGCTCTAATTCTTTCGCCAGAGAATTGGCATCATCTGTGGTGATACAGTAAAAATTATGCTCGACTTGTGCCAATGACCCCCCTAAATTTTTATGGTCTTGAGAAAGAGAGTCAACTCAAGAAGATAATTGTCCATCTCAGAGACCATCGCCCTAAGGTCATGCAGCATGGCTGAACGTGCATCGAGCAAATCTATCGAAACCTTGCTCTGTGGCTTAGTACCGACGATAGTCTTTAACCTCTCATCCTCAGCCGTCTTATCCCTTCTATTTCTATCAATCAGACCCAAGCGACGCCAATGCTCCATCATGATTTGCCGGCGAGTGCGAGTCTCACTGCCTGCATTAGGCACGGCATTGAGAAAATTCCATACTGTTTCAGGATATTCGACAGCCGGTTTAGAACCCAGGACTCTTGAAAGCATATTAGGTAAACCACTGGCAATGCGCTTTTCGCCGCGCTGCTGCTTGAGTGCAAGCAAGGCTAGTCCACTTTGCACGACACCATCGCTAAGATCTATACTATCATCAACCCTTTTGTCGATACCGCCCAAATTGAAGGAACTTCCCAATATACCTGTTACACCGCCGCTGACAAAGTTGGCTATAGAGTTAAGGCGCACAGCGCGATCTCGGCGCTCCTCAAGCAAAGCTTGCAAGTCGTCTGAATCGGCAATCTCAGTATCAATTTTAGAAATGACCGAACGAACCTCAAAGCCTTGAGACATAATCTGCTCGCTCAGGGCTTGCTTAAGCACAAGCATCTCCAGCCGATCACGACTGGCTGGCGGTTCTTTCGAGAGGGCTTCTAGACGTCTCAGTTCATCGTCAATTCCCAAAGAGACTGCCAGGTCTAAAGCACTTTTGGAAAGATCAGCGTAGGAACTAACCTTGGGAGCCCGGAGAAAATCGATGGGCAAGGGCAAGGTGTAGTCGGAAGGTCTGTCGATAGCGAGCGCTGGGCTCGTCCAAAATACAAATAAATACACTGGAAGCCAGAGGCTAACTAGAGTAAACTTCCCCGCCGGTTGTGCAGAATTTAAACACTTGCAAAGTTGAAACATCAATAAAACTTCTCTATTTGACCTTGGTCATTGGTTTTCATAACAGCTCCTGCCGGCACTTTGGGCAAACCCGGCATGGTCATAATCTCTCCCGTAAGGGCGACAACAAAGCCGGCCCCGTTCGACAAACGCAACTCCCTGACTGTAATATTGAAGCCCGTCGGCGCCCCCAATTTGCCTGGATCATCTGAAAATGAATACTGGGTTTTAGCGACACAGACAGGCAATTTATCAAAGCCGTTCTTCTCAAGCCATTTTAATTTCTTGAGAGAACTATCGGTCAGAATTACCCGATAAGCACCATATACAGTGCGAGCTATTTTCTCTAACTTTTCAACAATTGTATCGCTTTCGGCATAGACAGGCTTGAAGCCGCCTGGCGATAGATCGCCGTCAGCCTCAGTCATAGCAATAACAGTCTTGGCCAGGTCCTGCCCGCCTTCGGCGCCGCGCCTATACATTTCAGAGACCCGCGCCTTCAAGCCATGCTGCTCAGCCAGTTCAAGCACTTTCTCGACTTCTTCATCTTGATCAAAGTCAAATTTATTGACTGCCAAAACCACGGGCAAACCAAATGATTGAATCACCTGGGCATGCTTAAAAGCATTAGCAAAGCCCTTCTCAATGGCGGCCAGAGACTCTTTCAAAGGCAGGGGCTCGGCTCCCCGTGCAAGAGCCTTCTCGTTTACTTCTCCATGTAATTTCAGAGCCTTGACAGTGACCACCAGTACCACACATGCGGGTACAAGCTCCGGTCTTGCGGCGGCTACTATATCGCAGAACTTTTCAAAACCCAGGTCGGCCCCAAAGCCTGACTCGGTGACGACATAATCACAGAGAGAAAGAGCCAGGCGAGATGATATGACGGTAGATGTCCCATGGGCGATATTGGCAAAAGGTCCGCCATGCACGAAAGCCGGCGTGCCATCTGATGTCTGCACGAGATTAGGTTTGATGGCATCTTTCAAAATCACCGAGAGCGGCTCAACCGCATCGAGCTGACTGGCAAAGACAGGCTCACCACTGCGGGTCTGAGCCACGACTATATTGCCCAGTCTTTTCTTTAGGTCGACGAAACTATCAGACAAACAAAGCAATGCCATAACTTCGGAGGCAGCCGTTATATCAAAACCAGACTCACGCAAAACACCGGCGCTCTTGCCGCCGACACCCTGCACAAGGCTGCGCAGACTGCGGTCATTGACATCAAGACAGCGCCTGAAAGTAATCGAAGCGGGGTCGATATCTAGTTTATTGCCAAAGAAGATATGATTGTCGATGATTGCGGCCAGCAAGTTATTGGCACTGGTGATGGCATGCAGATCACCGGTGAAATTCAAATTAATCTCGTCCATGGGCAGTAGCTGGCAATAACCACCACCTGTACCTCCGCCTTTCTGGCCAAAGACTGGTCCCATGGATGGTTCGCGTAAAGCCGCTGCCGCCTTACAGCCCTGCGCCCGCAAAGCCTGGGCCAAGCCTACCGAAACAGTGGTCTTGCCTTCACCACTCTTGGTCGGAGTGATGGCGGTGACCAAAATAAGCTTGCCTAAGTTTTTAGCTGCAGCCGCAGCTGTCACTTTCTCATAAGTTACTTTGGCCTTAAATTTGCCATAAAGCTCAAGATCATCGGGGCTCAAGCCTAGATCAGAGGCCACCGCGGTTATGGGTCTAAGCACGGTTTGTCTAGCCAGTTCAACGTCTGAGGGCAGACCCTTTAGTTCCACGGACATATGCTTCCCTTATTGCTATAGAAATGAGCAGACTGATAAATTTACTATATTTTCTGAAATATGGCTGCTCTCAACTTTTGAGATCTCTAGGCGAATATAGCGCCTCAGAACTAATTTATAGATATAGACTCATGCATGAACTGCTTAGACTTACCGTAGGGTGCGGTGATATGCCCAGCCCCCCTCAGTCTATATTTGTACGTGAGCAGACCCTCCACACCTACTGGTCCGCGCGGCGGCATACGTCCTGTACTGATACCCACTTCGGCGCCAAAGCCATACCTAAAGCCATCGGCAAAGCGAGTGGAACAGTTGTGATAAACCGAAGCCGAATCGACCCCCTGAAAGAAACGCTCAAAACTAGCCGGGCTTTCGCTCAAAAGAGCATCGGTATGACCCGAACCAAAAGTATTGATATGGGTGATGGCGGCATCTAAGCCATCCACTTCCTCAACCGCCAGAATGGCAGCACCGAATTCATAACCAAAATCAGAGGCAAGTGCCCGCTTGCAAAGACTTGGCTGGAAGAACGACTGACTCTCAAGAAGTTGATAAAGAGATGGAGTCAAACGCAGTTCAACCTGATTGGAGACAAGCTCTTGGCATAACTTTAGCTTGAAGGCGGCGCTCAATTTTTTATCTAATAAAAGACACTCAAGACTGTTGCAAGCAGCCGGATAAGTAAGCTTAGCGTCAAGCACGAGGGCTAACGCCTCTTCGCTTGCGTTCTCGTAGGTGTCATCTATATAGATGTGACAGATACCGTCGGCATGACCCAAAACCGGAATCTGAGTATTCTTCTGAATATAAGTAACCAGCTCTTTCGAGCCTCGGGGAATGATTAAATCTATATCTTTGCTCTTGAGCATAGCTTCCACGGCTTCTCTGCCTTCAAAGAGATGAAAGGCAGGAGCATAAGCACCGAGCGCCTCTCTAAGCAAAGCAAAGAGCAGAGCATTGGTCTGCCCTGCTTCCTTACCACCCTTGAGTAAGGCAGCATTGCCGCTTTTTATAGCCAAGGCGGCGATCTGGGGCAAGGCATCGGGTCTAGCTTCAAAAATAATCGCCAAGACTCCTATGGGTGTACGTACACGCTCCAGAACCAGTCCGGTATCTAATTTGGTGGCAAGCTCTACAGTGCCGAGCACCTCGGGCATGGCAGCCAGAGTCTCAATACCAGACAAAACACTATCCAACTTTGACTGATCAAACTTCAGTCTTTTCTTGAGATTGGTATCCTCTTCTCTTTCTAAATCTAACTGATTGGCAGCAAAAATATTACCTGCCTGCTCATTCAGCAAAGAAGCATAACGGCGCAAAATCTCGCTGCGGGGCGCCTTTTGCAATAATCGACCGCAAGCTCTAGCCTCGGCAGCGGCTTTATCTACTGGCTCAGACAACGGTGAAGACACTTTATTTATCGACCTCTTTAGAGCAGTGCTAGATTGTCGCGAGTGATCAAGGCATCATAATTGCGTCCGCTGATGGCATCTAAGGCATCAGAGCTATGACCGACAACTTTACGAGCCTCATGCGAGGCATAGTTGACTATGCCTCTGGCGATTTCCTTACCCTCCTCGTCTTCTATAGAGATGACATCGCCACGTTCGAAATCGCCTTTCACAGAAACAACACCGGCAGGCAGCAAACTGGCTTTTCCGGCTCTAAGAGCCTGGCTTGCGCCTTCATTTACTATCAGTGAAGCTTTCACCGTGGTGGCAAAGGCAATCCAACGCTGTTTACCAGAAAGCCCTTTACCGGGCAGAAACAAGGTGCCCAGTTCTTCGCCGTTGAAGAGTCTTTCGATAACTCGTTCGACCTTACCACCGGCTATGAGAGCAGCACAGCCGCTTTGCGTCGCCACTCGAGCGGCTTCAATCTTAGTCTTGATACCGCCTCTCCCCGGCTTTTCAGGCGCCTTCCCTTTGACCACCGGCTTGGGCGGCTCCTCTCCCAGTTTATCTATTTCAGGGCTAAAGCTTTCCACCAAACTAATGAGCTTGGCCTCGGGCAGGCGCGGGTCAGCCGTGTAAAGACCATCCACATCGGTCAAGATCAAAAGCACATCGGCATCCATTTTGCTTGCCACCAAAGCCGACAGCTTGTCATTGTCGCCAAAATTGACCTTGACACCAACCTCTTTCAAGACTTCCAGTTCGGCTGTCGAGACTGTGTCATTCTCGTTGATTATCGGCAAGACTTTCTGAGCCAGCAAAGCCGAAATAGTACTGCGCAAATTGAGATAACGCTTGCGATTAGAGAAGTCTTCTTCGGTCAATAAGACCTGGGCTGTGACAATATCCATTTTCTCAAAGGCATCGCTGTAAAGACTCATTAGTCGTCCCTGGCCAACGGCAGCACAAGCCTGCTTGAGCGGCAGGTCACGCGGCTTGCTGGGCAACTTCAGAGTGCGCACCCCCAAGCCCACGGCTCCCGATGTCACCAGTAAGACTTCTTTGCCTGAGGACATGAGCTTGGCTATGCCTTCGACAAAGTTATAGAAGCGGCTCAAAGCGATACCGCCTTCGTCACGCATCAAGACAGCAGTGCCGAGTTTTATCACCACTCTCTCGGCGCGGCCGACTATCGCCCTAACTTCACTCACTTGTCTTTCGCTCCCTTTATTTGAATTGAAATCAGCCGGTATTCTGCAAACCTTCGGCAACGCCGTTTATTGTCATCAGTACAGTCTCGAGCAAGCTGCGTTTTTGGTCTGATTGATAAGCTTCACCACCGGCAGTGCCGGAGCGCAATTCTTTAATCAGCCTCACCTGCAAATAGCTAAGCGGATCTACATAAGGATTGCGTAGATTGATGGAATGAGCCAAATAAGGCACCCCTGCCAGCAATCTATCGGTTTGCGATATCGCTAGAACAGCCTTCTTGCAAGCCTCAAACTCATCTTTGATGCGGCTGAAAAATATATTTCTTTGCGCTTCGGCAACGAGATTCTCGGCATAATAAGCGGCTATATCTAGATCGGCCACAGCCAGTGCAGTCTCTACTTTACCAACCAAGCCTCTAAAGAAAGGCCAGTCTCTATACATGCGTCGACACATATCCAAACCATCTTCTTCCTTGAAAATTTCCAGACAGGCAGCACCAAAGCCGTACCAAGCCGGCAGCATATAACGACTCTGGGTCCAAGCGAAGACCCAAGGAATGGCTCTCAAGTCTTCAATCGTCGAACTACCGGCGGTGCGGCGCGTGGGGCGCGAACCCAACTTGAGCTCGGCTATTTCACCAATAGGAGTAGTAGCAGAGAAGAATGCCACAAAGCCATCACTCTCATAAACAAGACTGCGAAAAGACTTGAAAGCCAGCTGTGAAATTCTTTCCATCAAAGCATAATAACTTTCCAGATGCTGGTGCTGATCGCCATCTTCAAGGCTAGCCTCGATAACCGCTGCCGCCAAGCGATCAAAATTGCGCACAGCAATGCCGTGCATAGCATATTTAGAAGAGATTACTTCGCCTTGCTCGGTTATTTTGATGCGACCATCGACTGTGCCGGAAGGCTGAGCCAAAATTGCTTTGTGGGTAGGACCGCCGCCGCGGCCAATCGTACCGCCTCGGCCGTGGAAGAGTCTCAACTTGATGCCATAACTTTGCGCTGACTCTACCAAGGCTCTCTGTGCTTTATAAAGTTCCCAATTGGCGGTGGTAAAGCCGCCGTTCTTGCCGCTGTCGGAATAACCAATCATAATCTCTTGCAAATCGCCACGCCGCCGCAGATAGTCGCGGTAAAAGGGCAATTGCAGGAGACGCTCAAATAAGCGCGGCGCGCCACGCAAGTCTTCTATGGTCTCAAAAAGCGGCACCACAGATAGGGCGCTGTCTCCATCAAACAAGTCAAACTCGCGGGCAAAGAGCAATATTGTCAAAAGATCCGAAGGTCTTTCAGTCATTGAAACAATATAGGTGTCGATACTTTCGCTGCCATAGAGCTTTCGCAAATCTCTAACTGTGGCAAAAACCTCGATCGTTTCTTGGGTCTCTGCAGTAAAGCGCAGACGCTCAGAAAGTAATGGTCGCTTGACCGAAAACTCCTTCTCAAGGAACTGCACCCTTTCTTCTTCAGTCAGAGCTTCGAAGTCGCCTTGTAAATCTACTACTTTTAGCACCTCGGCAAGGGCTAGACGATGCCGTTTGCTATGCTGCCTTATATCTAATTTGGCAAGATGAAAACCAAATATATCGAGAGCATAAAGTAAGCGTCTCAGACCACCACAGCTCGCCTGGCAACCCGCCTCCTCTAGGGCGCAGTAAATTAGTTCTATATCTTTTCTAAATTGAGCGGTGCTCTCATAACCTTGCTGACACCCAGAGACATCTGAGACTTTAGAGTCTTTCAGGTCTTTTAGTCTGGCTTGTATAAAGAGCAACTTGAGCCTGAAGGGCTCAAGTTTGTATCTCTCAAAATAGCGAGCCTGCACCGCTCCATACTCTTCACCATCTAAAGCGAGACTTTCAAGCAGCCCGCGCAGTGCCGGTCCGTCTTGCAACCATTTGGTGGAATGGCTGAGGGCATTAAACAAGAATTCCAGTTCTTTTAGATAACGCCCAATAATAACCTGCCTCTGATAAGCAAGGGTTCTGCGAGTGACATCAGGCGTGACAAAAGGGTTGCCGTCGCGGTCGCCACCGATCCAAGAGCCAAAAGTAATAAAAGAAGCAGGATGATCAGACCGGTCACCACCGCTAAGGTCAGCCAGCTTAAGCATCAATGACTCGTGCACATCGAGCACAGCGTCAAAGACCACATTGTCGAAATGATAAATGCCATAGCGTACTTCATCCATCACTTCGGGCTTGAAGTGCATTACATGCTCGGTGAGCCAAAGTGACTCAACCACGGCCTTGAGCCCCTGGTTAAGCTCCCTTCTTTCTCCGGCAGAAAGAGGCGGATGGTCTTGCTTATACAAGAAAGAAGCTAGTTCAAGCTGCTTCAAGAGGACTGTCCGTCTGGTTATCTCGGTGGGATGGGCGGTGAAAACCACTTCAATGTTGAGCTTTTGCAAAAGAGCCGAGAGCTTTTCTCTGGGTTGGTTCTGCAAACGCTCAAACAACTCTTCCAGACTTTCCGACTCGAATCTGCCCCGACCCTGCTCGGATGAACTTAGGCGATCTTCATCGGCTTGAGTACGACGTCTCAGGCGATGATTCTGCTCAGCGATATTAATAATGTCGAAATAGGTGAGAAAAGCCTTGATTACAGCAGCACTGTCTTTCAAAGAAAGACTTTCGATATGGTTGCGCAATTCTTCTTTCAAAGCGAGCATTTCTTCGCTCTCGGCTTGTCCCGACAATCTAAGCCGATGTATCTTTTTAAAGAGGGCGCGCAGAGTCTCCACCGCCTCATAGACAGACTCTCCCTCAAAGCGCTTGATGGTCTCGCCCAAGATAACACCAAGGCGACGCACATCATCACGCAGAGGGCGAAGCCTCTGCATCAAATCACTTTCAACCACCGCCATGTGCTTGCTTGTCCTCTTTATTTTTTGCTTTATCTTTGCTTAGACTGAGGCTCTGCTTCAAAGAGTCGATTGACAAAAGCAAGGCTGATTGTCCCCAAGCAAGAGGCTTATTGGCATCAGCCACCCACTTGCCGCTCTGCTTGTCGACTATATAAGCCTCAGGCAAAAGAAAATCACTGTCGATATGGGCAATACCTCGATTGAAGTGAAAGACCTGCCTATCGAAATAGGCCTTATCACCGGTACGACGATAGAGATCGCCATAGACGCAAGCCAATAAGGGTGAGACATGACACCACTGTGCTTCTTTCCCTTTTATGTCTTTGCGATCTTCTCGACCATCCCAAATATCGCCAGGGTAGCGGGCAAAGCCATTGGCTCCCATCAAATTAGATTCAAGACGCGAGGCCAGTGCCGCCACTTCTGCTGCAGTAAAAATGCGCAGATGCTTCATCTCTTTGTCTTGCTTGACTGCAGGCGAGGCTTTATCGTCTCTAAGGCCAATGAGATAGGGACGGGGACAGAGAGTCTGCACAAACAAGGCATTGACCAAGGCACTGTCATACTTGCGATTCTTGCTGGTATCGGACCTGGTATCAGACTGATCGCATACGGCATATTCATCGGGCAAGATCTGATAGAGAGACTGCGAAACCTTGCCAATAAGCTCGCGCAATAGAGCTTCGTCTACCACAAAAGAACGTCCATCGATCTTATATTTGATTGCGCCAAACCTGGTGACATATTCATAGCTCTCGCGCAAATATAAAAGAACAAGAGCAAGCGAAGAAGCATGCACGGCTCTTTTGTCTTCCCAGGCGCCTGTATCGAGATCGTTTTCGACACCGATGGCTTTAAAATAATGCGGCAAGAGTACTGCATAAGACAATTCGAAAGCATCTCTTAATTTACGCTTGTTCTCGTTTGCATCATAGAACAAATCAAAACCAATCAGAGACAAGGCGTCATTCTGGGCATGCCCCCAAGGTTCACGCAATTCTTCCAGGCTGACTGGATTGTAGCGGATATGGGGACGGTTCATCTGGCTATCGCCCGGGCTTACTTTCTTGTCGATATAGTCGAGGAAGCGCTTACGATAAATGAAATGATGCTTGAGCGAAGATTGCAAACCCTGGTTAAAACAGTCTTGTGATTGCAAACGTTCGGCTAGACATTGAATGGCATTATCGCGGTCCCATTGCATAATCAAAAGCCCGCCCACAGCCGACTCATAAGTATTTTCTTTACCGGGCAAAACAGTAACAGCCGATCCGCCGCCGCTCTGAAAGCGCTTCAAGGTGAGAGTGCCTTCCTGTTTCAGGGTCTTTTCTAGTTTCTCGATTTTCTCTAGTGAAGAAAAACCGGAGGCACCGCCGCAGAGTTTCTCCAAATGAGGGTTATGGAAGCTGACCTGGGCAAAACCAGAAGAAGAAAAAGAAGAAAAGACAGTGATAAAAGAGAGACCGAGCAATAAACTTGTCTTGAGACGGTTATTCATTTACTTACCTTGTCCTTTCTCTATAAATATTTTGGCTTCGGCCGCCCTGCCGGTCATCATCAGAAGGCTACCGTATGCTGTACAAGCCTGCCGACAAAAGGGCTTGTTATCGGGGTGCTTACTGAGCACATCGATGCCGTTTTTGAAGAAAGTCTCAGCCACCTTAACATTGCGAGCCATCAAATTAATTGAACCGAGATTGACATAAAGTCCACCCAAATTTCTGGCTATAACTGCATTAGTAGGATCAGCCTGATAAGCTTCTTGGTATTTCTTCAGAGCCAGGTCAAAGTTACCGGCTTTATAAGCGGCACTACCTTCATTACTGATGATCATGGCCCGCCCGGCAGCCGACCGTTCCATACCTTCCACCTTCACTATCGGCGACGGTTTTTCAGACTGACTATAGATTGCTTTGAGGGTATCGATATCTCTGGCCGAGAGCTTGACCTCTTTAGGATCGACATTGAGATCAGGCTGCACACTAAAGTACATAACATCTCTTTGGTCAGGACTATGACCGGCGAGGCCTAGAGCATGACCGATCTCATGCAAAGCTACTTTCTTTATATAACAGTCACGGCGAGGCACTAGTATAGTGATCTTGGCTTTCATAATGCCGTCACTGTCCATAACAAGTTCGGTCACTCCGCCTTCCTGGGCAAAATGCATCTCTTTCTCATTATCGGTGAAGCGACAGGTTATCGTTGCTTCTTCAGCCTTATCGGTATAGACAAAGCTTAGAGCAGGCAAGAAAGAACCAGCAGCAAGACTATCTTGAAAGTGAGCAAAGGCATCTTTGAGCATGACCTGATAGCTGTCTTTAAAATTGACACCCTTAGGCATTGGCGCCAGATAGACCTTGATGGGCAGACGAGAAGCAGGAATACGCACAGTGCCTGACAGGGAAGATAAATAAGTTTTGCCATCGAGCTCCGATTTCTTATCTGGCTCTGTTTTGGTATTAGTTTCTGGCTTGCTATTAGTTTCTGCTTCGCGATTTTCTTCTAAATCTGCTGAAGAGACAGGAGCACAGCCAAAAGAAATGACGCCAAAACAGGTAAAAGCCAAGAGCCAGGACAGCCAAGAGATAGAAAGATGGCGGGCAGGGCTAAGCAATATCTTACTCCTTAGGCTTTTGTTTCTCTTGACGCGCCTTATCTTTGGCGATACGTTGCGCCTTTTTCTCGGAAGCTTTGCGTTGACGCTCCTCTTCTTCCCTGAGCGCTTCCATCTGCAAGCGCTCCTTTTCTTTCACCTCTAAGTAATACTCGTAACCGCCGTGATAGAGAACCAACTGTCCATCTTTAATTTCGACAACTTTGTTGGCCACCTGCGAAATAAAGTACCGGTCGTGCGACACAACAACCACGGTGCCGTCAAACTTTTTAAGGGCGGCTTCCAGTGTTTCTTTAGCCGGTATATCTAGGTGGTTTGTCGGCTCATCGAGAATGAGAAAATTGTTGGCACTCAAAAGCATCTTTGCCAGAGCCAAACGAGCCTTCTCGCCGCCACTCAAGGCGCCGACATTTTTAAAAACAGCATCGCCTGAAAATAGAAAGCGCCCGAGTAAGCCTCTCACTTCATCGGTTTTCCAGCCGGGCACTTCATCATATATGGTGTCAAGGACTGTCTTATTTAAATCAAGCGCTTCTGCCTGATTTTGCTCAAAGTAAGCCATTTTGACATTGTGTTCGCCTAATTTGATCAAGCCGTCCATCGGCGGTTCGCTGCCGGTCAAAAGCTTTAACAGGGTCGACTTACCCGAACCATTAGGACCCAAAATAGCAATACGATCACCGCGACTAATATGCAGTGAAGCATCTAAGAAAATCACTTTGTCATCATAGGCATGGGTCAAGCCTTTGACCACAGCCACTTCTACGCCGCTACGCACAGCCTCGGGGAAGCGAAATTCCAGGGTACGCTCTTCGCCCTCGGGCGCTTCAATAAGTTCAATTTTCTCCAGTTGCTTTTCTCGGCTCTTAGCCTGGGTTGAGCGAGTCGCCGAGGCCCGGAAACGATCCACAAATGCCTGCTGCTTCTCCATCTCTCGACTTTGTCTTTCAAAAGCAGCTTGCTGAGCTTCGCGATTGGCGGCGCGAGCCTCGATATACTGACTGTAATTGCCTAGATACTGAGTGGCTACACCCTTTTCCATTTCAATGATCGTGGTGCAGAGTCTATCTAAGAAATGTCTATCGTGGCTGACCATCACCAAGGGTAGATCTCTTTCCAGCAAGAACTTCTCAAGCCATTCAATAGTTTCTAAATCTATATGGTTTGTGGGTTCGTCGAGCAAAAGCAGATCGGGTTCGGTGAGCAAGACTTTGCCGAAATTGATGCGCATCTGCCAGCCGCCGCTAAACTCTCGCACCTTGCTTTGCACATTAGGATCAAAACCCATTGTTACAAGCATCTTCTCAATCTTGCCGTCGATTAGATAACCGCCCTTTGTTTCATAAAGACGGTGCAAATCATCCATGCGATGAATTAGTTTGTTCAGTTCAGAGCCTTGCGCAGTCTCCATGCGCTTGTGCACATCATCGAGTTCAAGCTGAATCTCGTTCAAATCCACAAATGCGCGGTGGAACTCTTCTTGCACTGTATTATCAGGCAAGAGATCAAACTCTTGACAAAGATAGCCAATCTTCAGACCCTGGTTTCGCACCACCTGACCCGAGGTCGGATCTTCCTTACCGCAAATAATCTTGAATTGGGTAGTTTTGCCGCTGCCATTGGGGCCCACCAAGCCAACCCTCATGCCGGGCTTGACTTCCCAGGAGACGTCTTTGAGAACCTCGCCGGTAGGATAGATTTTAGTTACGTTTTCAAGCCTGAGCAAAGTGATTCCATCTTTTGAAAGGGGCAGTAGTTAATAGCAAGCATGGCTGAGAAGCTCTAGATTTGCCGCAGGGCGAATTTTAGCAGCTCTTTAGAACGACAAAAAGGCGCATCAGTTAAGCTCGGCGCGGTCGGACAAAAATGTGTAACGCTCATAAAGGGCGTCTATTTTTCCCTTGGCAGCTTCAGCTTCTTTCATCATTTCATTGAGCTTGACATGATTTACAGCAATCTCAGGGGCCGACATCTTTTCATTGATCAAAGCCAAAACTGCCTCGGCTTCGGCAATACGCCCCTCCAGCCCAGCCAATTCTTTCTTCTCATTGTTGGAGAGAGGCTTGCCGCTTCGATCCTTTTCAGACTCTTTCTCTTTGCCGCCCTCGCTCTTTCTTACAGCTAAAGCCGGTTCGACCTTCTCGCGGCGCTCTTTCTCCCTTGCCGCAGCCAGATCTTGCCATTGCAAATAATCGGCGAAATACTCGGGCTTTTCACCACCCAAGACAAGCAGATGAGTAGAAATAGAATCGAGCATATAACGATCGTGGGTGACAAGCACCACAGCGCCGGGAAAATCGGCAAGGCTCTCTTCCAAAACCTCGAGGGTGGGAATGTCTAGATCATTTGTCGGCTCGTCTAAGATAAGCAAGTCGGCGGGCTGTCGCATCAGATTGGCGATGAAGATTCGCGCCTGCTCGCCGCCCGAAAGATAGTTGAGGGTAAGCGGCAACTGCTCTGGTCTAAAGAGAAAGCGCCTAGCCCAGCTTGCCACATGCATGCTGCGTCCGCGAAATTCCACCTGATCACCAAGGGGCGAAAGTGCCTCTTTCAAAGTCAAACTTTGGTCGAGCCCTTCTCGCATTTGGTCGAACCAAACCACTTTGAGATTTTCTGCCCTTTTCACAGTCCCCTTATCTGGTTCTAAAACACCGGCAATGATTTTCAGCAAGGTGCTCTTGCCACTACCATTGGTACCAGCCAAACCCAGTTTCATGCCCGGGCTCAAAATCAAATCTAGGTCTTTAAATAAAACCTTGTCACCATAGCTCTTGCTTAAGCCGCGCCCCAGAAAGAGTTCACGGCTCTGCCTGCCAGAGGCACTAAAATCGAGAGCCGCGCTTAGCTTCTGATTGTTGCGCAGCTTTACATCAGAGAGATCGTCGACCAGTTTGCCTGCTTCTTTGATGCGATGCTGAGACTTGGTCTGCCTGGCCCGAGCACCACGGGCCAACCAAGCCAGTTCACGCCGCACTTTCGATGCCAGGGCTTTCTCTTCATTGGCCTGATAGCTCTGATATTGTTCTTTGCCTTCGACAAAATCGCTATAGCTGCCGCGCACCGAAAGATAGCCTTCCTTATAGAAAGATGACAACTCCACCACTCGGTTGGCAAGATTTTCCACAAAAGAGCGATCGTGACTGACTAAAATGAAAGGACAAGAGAGCCCTTTCAAAACTTCCTCTAGAAAGAGCACACCTTCAAGATCAAGATGGTTTGTCGGCTCATCAAGCAATAACAGATCAGGTTTGCGAGCCAGCTGTATAGCCAAAGACAAGCGCTTCATCTGTCCGCCTGACAAGCCCTGGGCCTTGGCTTGGGGGTCATTGAAGCCTAAACGAGAGAGTGTGGCCTCGCCGTAAGCCTTCCATTCAAACTGCTGATGCTCGAGGTCTTTAGTTTTGGTAAGCTCACCCATGACAATTTCAAGCAAACTCTGGCTTTCGTCAAAAGTCTGGTACTGAGGCAAGTAAGCCACTTCCAAGTCTCGCCTGGTTACCACCGAACCGTTATCTGGTTCGTATAGCCCAGCCATTATCTTCAATAAGGTCGACTTGCCTGAACCGTTTGGACCAATAAGAGCCATACAATCGTCTTCTTCGATGGTCATATTGATATCGTCGAAGAGTACCCGCCCGCTAAAGGCTTTTCCAACCCCGGTCAAGGTGAGCAAAGGAGCAGCCATTAGAGTGACTCCAGATGCTTGCGAAATTGAGGCTGCATTGGGCTTGGCTTTTTGCTTTGCTCATCGATGACCACGATCACCGAGCGGGCTGACGAAAAGCAGGTTTCACCAATAAAGATTGCCTGACCGACCTCAAAAGATGATTTACCGAGCGAAAGAATCTTGGATGCCACTTCCACTGTGCCTGGAAAGTTGAGTTCTTGCAGATAATCTAAGGAAATAGCAGCAATGACAAAGGCAGTATCGCCGCCGGCTAGACTCTCACCCTCGCCGGTAAAAAGGAAGTCCACCCGCCCTGATTCGTAAAGGGTGCAATAGACGGCATTATTGACATGGCCCTGGCGATCTGTATCGCCATAGCGTAGAGTGACCGGTGTAAAAAACCGATAAGCCCCTCTTTCAGTATCACAGGCGGTGGCGCGCTTGGCGTTCATTGAAATATCCGTTAAATAAAGTAAAATTATCTGCTACTTGGAGCGTGCCATAAAGGTCTGGAACCAAGACTGTAGCCTTTCGTTAAAATCTGCGAGGAAAACATGCGAATTCTGCCCGGCAAACCCTATCCGCTTGGAGCGACCTGGGACGGCATGGGTGTGAATTTTGCCATTTTTTCAGAACATGCTTCCAAGGTCGAACTCTGCCTCTTTGATTCGCCCGAAAGCAAGCACGAAAGTACTCGTATCGAACTGACCGAATACAACAACCAGATTTACCATGTCTATTTAAAAGATATTCGCCCGAACCAAGTCTATGGTTATCGCGTCTACGGTCCCTACGACCCAGAAACCGGCATGCGCTTCAACCCCAATAAGATATTGGTTGACCCCTATGCTAAATCTATCGTGCGCACAGGCACTTGGGACGACAGTCTTTTTGGCTATGAAGTGGGCGCCAAAACCGCCGACCTTTCTTTCGACGGGCGCGACAGTGCCCCTTATGCTCCACTTTGTGCCGTGGTCGACCAGTCTTTCACCTGGGGCAACGACACCCCGCCCAACACCCCCTGGCACAACACCATAATCTATGAAGCCCATGTAAAAGGCATGACCGCCCTGCATCCTGATATCGACCCCGAACTGCGCGGCACCTATGCTGCCATGGCCTCCGAGCCGATCATCCGCCATCTGAAAAAACTAGGCGTCACGGCTCTAGAGATTATGCCTATTCATTCTAGAAGCGACAACCAAAATCTAGTGGAAGCTGGACTGAATAACTATTGGGGCTACAACACCCTCGGCTATTTTGCACCAGATTTGAGATATTCACACTATAAAGGCGCCACCGAAGAAGTGCGTGAATTTAAAATGATGGTGAGGGCTTTGCATGCCGCCGGTATCGAAGTGATACTAGATGTGGTGTACAACCATACGGCAGAAGGCAATCATCTGGGTCCCACTCTTTCTTTCAGAGGTGTGGATAATGCCTCTTACTACCGTGTCGGCGGCGAAAAGACCAAACGCTTTTACATCGATACAACCGGCTGCGGCAACACTCTCAATATGACCCACCCCAGGGTCTTGCAGTTGATTATGGATAGCTTGCGCTACTGGGTGCAAGAGATGCATGTGGACGGCTTCCGCTTTGACCTGGCATCGGCTCTGGCGCGCGAACTTTATGAAGTCGATAAACTTTCATCTTTCTTTGACATTATTCAGCAAGATCCAGTTATCTCGCAGGTCAAGCTCATTGCCGAACCCTGGGATCTTGGTGAAGGCGGCTATCAAGTCGGCAACTTCCCAGTACTCTGGACCGAATGGAACGGACAATATAGAGATACAGTCAGATCTTTCGTTAAGGGTGACCAGGGCTTGCTTGGTCAAGTGGCCACTCGTCTAGCCGGTTCATCTGATTTGTATGCCCACAGCGGCCGCAGTCCTCATGCCAGCATCAACTTTGTCACCTGCCATGACGGCTTTACTCTTAAAGATTTGGTCAGCTATAACCAAAAGCACAATCTGGCCAACTTAGAAAACAACCGCGACGGTGAAAACAATAATCACAGCTGGAACTGCGGTGCCGAAGGTGAAACCGACAATGTGAAAGTGAAGGCGATAAGACAAAAGCAAAGAAAGAATCTAATGGCTTTGTTGATGCTCTCTCTTGGTGTGCCGATGATCTCGGGCGGCGATGAGATAGGCCGAACCCAAAAAGGTAATAACAATGCCTATTGCCAAGACAATGAGATTAGCTGGACCCACTGGAACCTCAGTGAAGAAGACGAAGAATTTTTGCACTTTGTCCAGAAACTAGCGGCAATTAGGCATAGCCAACCGGTTTTGAATCGTCGTAAGTTCTTTAAGGGTCAGGTGCATGAAGCCATTGCCGACGGGCATGGCCAGGTCAAAGACATAGTCTGGCTCAATCCGGACGGCACCGAAATGGGAGATAAAGACTGGGATCCCAAACGTCTCTATTTCGGCGTCATGTTCGAAGGTTCCAGTATCGACGACACCGATGAAGACGGGCGCCCGATCGTAGGCTCGACCTTGCTTTTGATTTGCAATAGCTATTGGGACGACATCCAATTCACCTTACCGCCCAACCTTGTCTCGAACTATTGGCGCATGTTTGCGCCCCAACGCACAGACAAGACCTGGAAGCTCCATTTCGAGACCTCAGGAAAACTGAGCCCCAGTTGCTGGCCGCTGCAAAGTTCTTTCAGACTGGAAGGACGCAGTCTAGCCCTCTTTGAACTGACAGATAAAGAGAGAACTTAATTTACCTTCTTCAAGACCACCATGCCCAGAGGCGGCAAGGTCAAATTGAGCGACTGCTCGCGACCGTGTTTCCAAACCGGATCGGTATCAAAGCCGCCGCAATTGCCTAGTCCGCTGCCGCCGTACTCGGCTGCATCTGAATTAATTAGCTCTTTATAGAAACCGCTTTCGGGAACACCGACGCGGTAGTTGAAGCGCGGCAATGGCGTAAAGTTGAGAACGACTACAACCGGCGTACCGTGCTTATCTTTGCGCATGAAAGAGAGCACACTCTGCTCGCCGTCATGGCAATCAATCCACTCAAACCCATTGGGATGGCAGTCCATCTCATAGAGAGCCGGTTCATTTCTATATAAGTGATTGAGATCGGCGGTGAAGCGCGAAAGACCGGCATGAGTACCAAATTCCAATAAGTGCCAGTCAAGACTCTGCGCTTCATTCCATTCAATCCACTGCCCAAACTCACCGCCCATAAAGAGCAGTTTCTTACCGGGTGTGGTGTATTGATAGCCGAGCAGCAATCTCAAATTGGCGAACTTTTGCCAGGTATCGCCGGGCATCTTGTTGAGAAGCGAACATTTACCATGCACCACTTCATCATGCGAAAGAGGCAGAACAAAGTTCTCGGAAGTAGCATACATGGCTCTGAAAGTCAGCTTGTCGTGATTGAACTTGCGATAAATGGGATCCAGCGAAAAATACTTGAGCGTATCATTCATCCAACCCATGTCCCATTTCAAACCAAAACCAAGACCGCCTAAATATGTCGGTCTGGTCACTTGGGGCCAAGCCGTCGACTCTTCGGCAATCATCATCACCGAAGGATACTCAAGATAGACTTTCTCATTGAGACGGCGCATAAATTCAATTGCTTCTATATTTTCACGCCCGCCATAGTTATTGGGCAACCACTCGCCGTCTTTGCGCGCATAATCGAGATAGAGCATAGATGCCACAGCATCGACCCTAAGACCGTCGATGTGATATTTGTCGAACCAAAACATGGCATTGCTCAAAAGAAAATTGCTTACTTCGTAGCGTCCATAATTAAAGACATAGGTGCCCCATTCGCGATGCTCGCCCTGACGGGGGTCGGCATGTTCATAAAGATGGGTGCCGTCAAAAAGACCGAGGGCATGTCCGTCCCGAGGAAAATGCGCCGGTACCCAGTCGATGATCACGCCTATATCAGCCTGGTGCAGGCTATCAATCAGGAACATCAGGTCTTCCGGCGTGCCAAATCTGGAAGTGGCAGCAAAGTAGCCTGTGGTTTGATAGCCCCAACTACCATCCAATGGATGCTCTGAAACAGGCATCAGCTCCACATGGGTGAAGCCCATTTTCTTAACATATTCGACTATCTGTTCAGCCAGTTCACGGTAAGAGAGAAAGGCTTCGCCGTTTCCGCCGCGTCTCCATGATCCCAAATGCAATTCATAGATTGACACTGGACTAGCAAGATGGCTTGCGGCATCGCGCTTCTTCATCCATTTCTCGTCGTTCCACTTATGCTTATCAAGCTTGGCCACCACCGAGGCAGTGCGCGGACGCATTTCAGCGGCAAAGCCTACCGGATCTGTCTTCTCTGCCCGGTAGCCATTTTTACCGGCAACAAAGTACTTATATATTGCACCATCAGTAATACCAGAGACAAAAGTAGTCCATACTCCTGTTTCTCCCGCTTTCTGCATCTGCCCTTTAGAGGCGTCCCAGTCGTTAAAATCACCGATTACAGAAACCGACTCGGCATTGGGAGCCCAAACAGCGAAGTGCACTCCTTTTTTACCGTCTACAGTGAGGGGATGCGCCCCCATCTTTTCATAAATGCGATAATGCGAGCCCTCGCAAAAAAGATGGGCATCAAAATCTGAGAAGAAAGCTCTTGTGCTTGTAGTCACGTGCTCGACCCGTGGTTAAAATTATCAGAACAACTTTATCAGAATCGTACATTTATTGGGGTCATGTATTGGTGACAATGATAACTTTTGCAATGCAAGTGGTGGTCATGGGCGTAGCCGGAAGCGGCAAGACCACGGTGGGCAAAGCTCTAGCTGGCCGCCTCGACCTGCCCTTTTTCGATGCCGACGACTTTCATAGTGAGGCCAACAAGGCAAAGATGGTAAAGGGCATAGCCCTAACCGACGCCGATAGATCTAGCTGGCTGGATGCCTTAGCCAAGCTCTTGCAAGACAATCAAGCCCAGGGCCGGGGCCTGGTTCTGGCAGCGTCCTGCCTAAAGAAGAATTATCGGACCCAGCTATTCAAAGCCAAGCCTGAGGGAATAAAGAAAGCAGGCGAAGCAGTCGAACAAATAAGAGAAAGGGCTGAGAGCAAACAGGCTTTGATTAATCTCATCTATCTTGAGAGCGAAAAGGAAGAAATAATGCAAAGACTAGCTAGTCGAAAAGACCATTTTTTTCCAAGTAGTCTAATCGAAAGCCAGTTTCAAACACTTGAGGTACCAGAGCCTGAAGAGAATGAAAATATCAATCTCATCAATATCCCCTCCGCTCTAAACCTAGAGGCAAAAATCGCACTGGCTGCCACAAAAATATTGGCTAGGAGCCACCAATTTGGATAATGCAAAGAAATAACCATGATTATCTCAAGCAAGTGAAAAGAAAGCGGTCGGCCTCACTATTGACCGCTCTAATCGCTCTAGTCTCTCTAGTATTTTTCTCAGGATCTTTTTCAAGCTCACAGCCGGCTCTGGCCGCCAAGTCGAAGACAAAAGAAGAAACCAATTACGCCCCATGCCTTTCTTGGCCGGCACAAGGAAAGCCAAAAGCAGTCTTTCTGCTTATTCATGGTCTGGGTTTAGATGCCACTTCTTATGGTGCCTTCGCTAGAGAGATGGCCGGTCAAGGCATCAACTGTTATGCCATCGATGTGCGGGGCTTTGGCTCTTGGGCAAGAGCAGCGGGACACGAGCAGGTGGACTTTGATGCCTGCCTGAAAGATATCGAAATCACCTTGCGTTCAATAAGAGAAAGCAGCAACAACAAAGACCTGCCCCTAATTGTGGTGGGTGAATCGATGGGCGGCGCCATTGCCCTTAGAGCTGCCAGTCTTTACCCCGAACTGATGACGGCAGTGATAAGCTCGGTGCCGGCGGCCGAACGCTTTCAAGAAAAGCGAACCGACCTCAAAGCAGCGCTCGATTTTCTCAAAGGTCCCAATCGCCCCTCCTCTGTTTCAGCTTCAATTATCAACCAGGCTTCCACCGACGAAAATCTCAAAACAATGTGGAAGTGCGATCCCCTCAGCCGCTTCGACCTATCGCCCCATGAACTTTTGCAATTTCAACGCTTTATGAACGAGAATCATGAAGCGGCCAAAAACATCACAGTGCCTGTGCTTATGCTGCAGGGCTCTAAAGACAAACTGGTGAAGCCGCAGGGTTCTTACGATCTGTTTAATCGCATCAAATGCGAGAGAAAGATTTTTATCTCTCTACCAAGTGAGCACTTGATTTTGGAAGAGCAACAAACCAAGAGCGATACATTTACCGAAGGAGTGAACTATCTAGTCACAGGCTGGATAAATGCTCTCACACAAGCCGCAAGACCGCAGACAAAAGAGCCTGAGGCGGCGCTGGCTGAAATTGAGAAGAAAGAGGCAGCTCCCCTGCCCTCTCAAGTAAACAGTCAGCCGAACGAAACACAAAAAGAAACCGCTGTAAAAGAGACCGCTATAAAAGAGACCGCTGTAAAAGAAACAGAAAATCCAATCAAAATAGAAGAAGTCTTGAAAGAAAGCAGCGTCGACCCACTCGATAAAGAAATGGCTCTAGCCATAGCCGAACTGCGCAAGCAAAACTTTAATCAAGCCAAAGAGCTTCTCAAAGGAATCACCGCCACCGAACCGCTCAATTCAGATGCGCATTATTGGCTATCGGCTGCGCTCGCCGCCCTTGGTGAAAACAAAAAAGCCATAGAAGAACGCAATCTAGCCATGTCTTTGCGCAAGCTAAATCCGGGCAATAAGGCGACTTCGGCGCGGGGCAATTATTTGACTAGCAACGCCGAGACCGGTCAGTTAAGCCCCGATAATGGAGCGATGACGACCGACCCCCAGACCCTTACCGCAGGTAAGCCCACCGTACTAATTTTCCAGGCGCCCTGGTGTGTCGAGTGCACAGGCATAGAAGCTGTTTCAGAAGGAATTAAGAAGGCTTATCCGGATCTCAATATTCTTTCAATCAATGTGGACGAGCCTCAAAACAAAAGCCTGATAAGGTTTTATAAACTGGGTCCGATTCCGTCTTTTGTCTTTCTCAATAGAGACGGCAGCCTTTCGGCGACAGTAATCGGACGTTCAACTTATGCCGGTCTTTCAGGCGAGTTGAAAAAGATATTTAACCCGCGCTAATTCTAAATTTGGGCAGATCCTGCAAAATAGAGGTTTTACCTTATAGCTATAGTTTTCAGAGCACTGAAGACCTTCAAAATCAGATATCAAACAGGTGCCAATCATGCCGCCCGCCGATCGCAACGCCGACAAGCAAAGAGAAACCGAATCCACCTTCACCGGACTCGACTCGTTGCACTCTATGAACAATACGGCGGCGGTGAATGCCCTGGAAGCCACCAAACACAAGCATACTTTCAAGCATGCCATGGGCATTTGGCTGCATCCTTTCACGCGCTTTCACCAAATTCCGGTGGCCAGTCGCGTCTGGGTTTATCTAGCAGTGATGACTGTTTATTGTGTCTTGGTCGAATGGGTAGCCGGCAGAAACTTCAATTCTAGAGTAATGAAAGAAGCTGGGGCAGCGGCTTTTAGCAGTGCCGTGCTTGGTCTACTTCTGGTTTTTCGCACCAATACAGCTTATGACCGCTGGTGGGAAGGTCGCAAGCTCTGGGGACAATTGGTCAACGATTCGCGCAACCTCTGTCTGAAAATTTATCACTTACACGGGCTGCCCACAATCGAGAAAGTAAGACTGGGCGAACTGGTCATCACCTTCGCCTATTCGCTCAAGCACCATCTGCGCAATACCAAACCAAGCCGCAGACTGCCTGGGCTGCAAGATCTACCGACAGACAAAAACGTCAACATCCCTGTTTTTGTGGCCAATAAAATGTTTGACATAGTCTACGAATGGCAAAACAAAGAAAAAATCGACGGCTTTGCCCGTCTGCAGCTTGATTATCATATGCGCGCCTTTATGGACATACTGGGCGCCTGCGAAAGAATCAAGAATAGTCCGCTGGCCCTTTCTTATCGAGCCTTTATGCGTCAGGGTATTGCCATAAACTTAATTGCCTTGCCCTGGTATGTCTTGCCCGAATTCGAGTTGCTCTGGAGTTTGCCGCTCATCTTGATTGGCGCCTATTTCTTGATCGGTCTTGAACTGATTGCTGAAGACATCGAAGAACCTTTCGGCAAAGACGGCGACGATCTTCCGCTTGATACTATATGTAACACCATTCAAAACACAGTCTCAGATATCTTGCCCTTGAAAGATTCTCTAGAATACACAACCAGTCTCAAGGCCCTCCGCGTAGACCCTCTCAAAGAAAGTCCCTGATATGTCTACAAAACCAAAGAGTTTACTTCTTCTTCTCAATCTTGTTTTTTGGCTCGGAGCGCCAGGCTGGGCTTTAAGCGAAGCAGAAATAGATGAAGTTCTCACAGCCGCCGAAGACAAGCTTTCCTCCACCTGGGCACGCCTGCAGTATCCTCAAAGTCTCTCAGTTTCGGTGCAATTTATGCTTTTGCCCGACGGCGGCTACAGCGGTGCTGCCGTGGTCGGTTCTTGCGGCAACAAGTCGGTCGACCAACAAGCAATTAACGCAGTCGACAGCGCCGTTCCTTTCCGGCGCTTTTCCGACAGCCCCTTTCTTGTTATCGCCACTTTCGATACCAAAAGAGATCGAGTCACCTGCGGCATGCCCGGCAAAGGACGCGGTTCATCTAAGGCCGACAAAAAAATCGCCATCCAAAAGAAATATCATCAGAACGCCATTAGCATTGTCCTCGACAGAATAAGCAAAGCTGAAAAGGTCATGGGCAAAGACGACATTCGTCTCTTTGAGAGTTTCTTTTTTTTGGGCGGCGAGTATAAAAAGCTCAAAGACTACAGCAAAAGCGAAGAAGCCTACAATCGAGCCCTCAATATAGTGAGCAAAGCCAAAACAGCCACGGAAGCACAAAAAGCAAAAGTGCTTGTCGCTCTGGGCGAAATGTACTTAGACAAAGGCGATACACAAAATCGAGAGAATCGAGAAAAGGCAGAGGCGCTCTTCAAAGAAGTGACCGAAATGAAAGAGCCAGGCAAGGAAGCCCTGGCGAGCGCCTTGGAAAACCAAGCCAAGCTGCTCTACAAAGACGGTAAAGCAAAAGATGCTGATCCCTTATATGCTCGCATCAAAGAGCTAAGAGCCAAAACTAATAAATAATAGATCTAGCCACTATTAGATTTAGCCATTATTACTAATAGAATCAGTCCTTAATCTATAGAGATTCGAGACTATCTCTCCTATAGTCGTTCTCTAGCTTGTCACGCATATAAGCCTCATCGATTTCAGCCTTAAGGCGTGCCTTTTTCTCATCGGCATCGGTCTGAAACAGCCAGCCGCAAAGAGGCAGGGCTAGAGCAAGACCAAATATCTGCGCCCCAACAAAAGGTAAAACCGAAGCCGGGGCAATACCGGTCAAAGTATCGGTAAAGATGCGGGCGATGGTCACAGCCGGATTAGCAAAACATGTAGAAGAAGTGAAATAAATGGCACCAAGCACATAAGCGCTAATTGCGGCCGGCTGACTTTCAGGTCTGCTCTTGCCCGAGCCGAAAATAACCATAAGCAGACCGGCACTGGCAACTACCTCGCCAAGCAAAAGGGGCAGACCGCTGCGCACTGTCTGTGAAACAGTCAAAGCCGGCAGATCGAACATCAAATTAGTCACCAAAACGCCGCAAATACCGCCCAAAATCTGGCTCAAAACATAAAGCGGCAGTTCTTTCCAGGCGAACTCGCCGCGCAGGGCTAAAGCTGTGGTCACCAGGGGGTTGAAGTGAGCCGATATAGAAGAGAATGTATTGATTAGGGCAAAGAGAACCGCCCCGGTAGAAATCGCAACACAAAGCACAGAAAGGGCAACATTGCCCATATCGAGCTTATGAGCAAGGATGCCCGAGCCGACAACAACGGCAAGCAAAAAGGCGGTGCCCAAGAACTCACACACCAAGGCTCTGGCTCTTTTTTGCATGTCTGTCCTCATTTGCTTTGCCGTTTCTGGATAAGACTTTGAATTTTACAAAATTCAACCTGAAAGCACCTTAAACACCGAAAGCCCTCAACCCATATAAACTTTGAAGCAGTAGAAAAGTTAGCGGAAAGAACCATTATGGCTGTCAAGAAGAAAAGCGAAGCACCAAGTAAGAAGATAGAAAAAACAGAAAAGTCGCAAAAATGCCGTTATTGGCTGATGAAGTCTGAGCCGGATGTGTTTTCTATATTTGATTTGGAAAAGGCGAAGAACAAAACCACCCATTGGGACGGTGTGCGCAATTATCAAGCTCGCAATTTTCTTAGAGACGAAATCAAGCTCAAAGATAAAGTGCTCTACTATCACAGCAATAGCGAACCCTCAGCCATAGTGGGCGTGGCCGAAGTGGTCAGGGAAGGCTATCCGGATCATACTGCTTTTGATGAAAACGACGACCACTATGATCCCAAAAGCAAAAAAGACGAACCAACTTGGTATATGGTCGATATCAAACATGTCGAAACTTTTGCCGAGCCCCTGCCGCTTTCAATGCTCAAAGAGGTGCCAAGCCTCAAGAATATGGTGCTTTTGCAAAAGGGCAGCAGACTTTCAGTACAGCCTGTGACTGAGGAAGAATTCGAAGCCATATTGAAGCTCAGCCAAAAGAGAAAGTAGTGCCAAAAGAGAAAATAAAAGTAGCCTTGGTGGGTTTCGGCAGTGGCGGAGCGATTTATCATGCCCCCTTGCTTGCCTCTTTAGATAGCTACGACCTCACTGCCATAGTCACTTCAAATACAGATAGAAAAGCACTGGCGGCAAGTCTTTATCCCGAGAGCGAGATTTTTGCCAATCTTGATAGCCTTTTGCAAGCTTTGCCGCGACTGGGCATAGACTTAGCCGTTATTTCAACTGTTAACAGCGCCCACGCTGAAAACGCCATTCGTTGCCTGCAAGCCGGTCTGCATGTGGTGGTCGACAAGCCTTTTGCCCTAAGCCGCAAGCAAGCCGAATCGGTTATAGACATAGCGAAATCAAACGAACTAGTCGTCTTGCCTTACCATAATCGCCGCTATGACAGCGATTTTCTCACAGTAAAGAAGTTGCTTGAAGAAGATAGAGAAAAGCTAGGCAAGATAAAATCGATCACTTCTAGAATAGAAAGATATCGAGAGAAGCCAAAGCCGGGCGGCTGGCGCGAAACCACCAAACAGCAGGAGGGCGGCGGCACGCTCTATGACCTAGGCAGTCACCTTATCGATCAAGCAATCGCCTTGTATGGCGCACCACAGGCGGTGAGGGCCTCGGTCAAGCAAATTAGAGGTCTCGGCACCGACGACGATGTCAGCCTTACCCTGGTCTATGATGGGCTTGACTATAACATCAAAGCTTCCATGGTCTGCCCAAACCCGGGACCCCGCTTCGAAATCATTGGCGATGCCTTATATATCAAAGAAAAGGGCTGCCCCCAAGAGGACATGTTGAGAGCCGGCATGGACCCAAACCACACCCACTATGGTCTAGAAAAGCCTGAAGACTGGGGCTATATAAGACCTGCAGAGGGGTCTGAAATAGAAGCACGAAAGCCCTATGAGACAGTAGCAGCAGGTAACTGGCAAAACTATTACAAGCAATTGGCGGCACATCTGGAAGCCCCGAAAAGCGCACCACCACCGGTACCGGTAGAGGATGCTCTTATCGGTCTTTCCATCATCGAGGAGGCTTTGCAGCATGGACAAAACTAAAACTAGACCTAGAACTAGACCTAGAACTAGACCGGCTTTATTTTCCACGCTCTTGCTCCTTCTCAGTAATACCAACTCGGCGATATGGGCAGCGGAACCGCTCTTTTCCACCTTTCTTGAATCGGGACAGAAAGAAATCAAAGCCTGCCATTACGACCAAGCTGAAAAGCAGCTGGAGATGGCTCTTGCCAATAGCGAACATTTAGGCGAGACGGCAGAAGGGCGCATGAAGCTCTATTGCGAACTGGGTGCCGCCTATTGTTATACAGGTAAATTTGAAAAATCGAGAGAATACCTAGAGAAAGTCGTGCAGTATAGAAAGTCAAAAGTGGTGCCGGGCAAGAAGCAAACCTTGGAAGCACAACTGGCGCTATATGAGCCGGTCTGCATGCTTGGTACGGTCTATCGCAATATGGACCGCTTTGCCGACTCGGAAAGACTCTACAAAGAATCGCTCAACGTTTTTCAGGGTAATAACAGTCTCAATTTGCTTTGCCAAGCAACAGTGCTCTATGCCCTGGGTACGCTCTATTTAGAGATGCAAAAGCCCAAAGAAGCAGAGACGATACTAAAGGCGGCCTTGAGCACAAGAGAGAAAACAGCACAGAAAAAGTATCTGTCTGAAAACGGTATTTATGATGCTTTGGGACGCTCATATTATTTGCAAGACCGCCTTAGCGAAGCGGAAGAGACCCTGAAAAAGGCTCTCGAATTTGCCAGGGAAGAAAAGAGCGCCACTTCGGAAGCCTATACAAAAGCCAACTTATCTTTAGTCTATGGCGCCCTTGGCAAATACGAAGAAGCGCGCAAACTCTTAAAAGAGAGCCTCGAAACGATAAGCAAATCACACGGTGAAGGCAGCAACCAAATGGCCACTTGCTATAGCACCTTGGCTAAAGTAGCCATCGAGCAAGACCAATACGATGAAGCAGAAGAACTCTTGTCCAAAGCTTTGCAGACTCACCGCAAATTATTAGGCGAGGACCATACATTTACAGCCCGCGACCTGATGCGGCTTTCGACTTTGATGAAGAATCAGGGTCGCTATGGCGAAGCGGAAGAGTACGCACAAAAATCGCTTTCAATTTATGAAAAGCTTTTGGGTAGCGATAATGAAGGAACAAACCAGGCAAGGCGAGATCTTGCCCAAATAATTGCAGAAAGCGGCACAAAACAGCCAGAGAAGCTTAATCAAGCCATCGAGCTTTTGTCTAAAGCAGCATCAAGCGGCAGTATCGTCGATAAGGCTTTAAATGACCTTACTCTTGGCGAAGTACAAATTAGAAAAGGTCAAAAGAAGGAAGCCGAACAGTCAATCAAGAATGCCGTCGCCATGCTCGATGGCAGCGGCGATGAGACCAGATTACCGCTCTATAAATGTACGACGGCACTGGCAGACTTTTATCTAAGCCAAGGTCGTGAGCAAGATGCCGAGCTCTATGCCGACAAGGCGCTCAAGTTAAAGCGTCAGATGCTGGCTAGCGACGCTTCAGACCAAGCCCGATTGGTGGTCGATTTGCGTAAGGCAGCCGACATCAAGATGCGCTTGGGCAAAAGTAATGAATATCAGAATCTAAGTGCTGAAATCAAAAGCATCGTTGAAGCCAGTCCTCAGATGAAAGATGCAGTCAGTATACGTAAATTTGAAAGGCAAGAAAATTCACAGTCAGTCAAGCAAAGACCGGTTAAAAACAAATGGGCTCTGGTAATCGGCATAAGCAACTTCAAAGAGTCAGACATAAACTTGCGCTTTGCCGCCAAGGACGCCATCGACTTTTCCAACTATCTAGTCAATGACGCCGGATTTAGCCCCACCAATGTCAAACTAATGACCGACAAGAATGCCACCAGAGACAATATCATAAGGGAACTCGGCGATGGTTTCTTGGGACGCAAAGCCGGCTTGGACGACTTAGTTGTTATCTACGTATCAAGCCATGGCAGCACCAGTATGGAGAACGCCGACGGCGTCAACTTCTTGGTTGCCCATGACACAAATCCTCAGGCTTTGCTCTCTACCGGCATACCAATGCAATGGCTTTCGCAAATTATCAAAGAGCAAGTACACAGCGACCGAGTTATATTGATTATGGACGTCTGTCACAGCGGCGCTGCCTCAAGTGGCGCCAAAGGACTAAGCCGCGAAAAATTCAACACCGACAAAATAGCGGTCGGAGCCGGACAGGCAATTATCTGCTCGAGCGCGCCGGAGCAAGTTTCTTGGGAATCTAAGAACTATCAAAACAGCGTCTTCACCAGAAAACTAATTGAAGCACTGAAGAGACCGGGAAGCAATCTAGATACTGCCTACGACTATCTTAAAGAGCAAGTCTATGCTGAAGTTATGCAAGACAGACACAAAGTACAGACTCCTCTCTATTTCAGCCGTGCCTGGCAGGGTCCACCGCCTGTTTTGGCAGTGCCGGTAAACGTTGGAGCTGGGGCTGGGACAGCAAACCCTTCTAGCAATCAAAAGCCCGGTATTAAAAAAGCCGGTAGTGTAAAAGCTGGTAATGCCAGAAATCGCTAAACAAAAGACAAGTTGGAAATATAGCTTAGCGAGAGCCGCTGAGCATCTCGCCGTAACGGGCTTGCAAGGCGGCATAGCGCGGATCGGATTTATCAAAAATAGTACGCCCAATTTCCAGCCCTTCTTTATAGCAAGCCAGGGCTTCTTTGCGTCTACCGGTGGCAGAATAGAGAGTACCCAAGCACTGCAAACTATCAGTGACTAGGGGCGCAGCAGCCTGCCCGGCATGGCGTCTAGACTCGAGCGCTTGTTTGTAGAGTTTCTCAGCCATCGGATAATCACCCGAAAGCTGGAAAGCTTGACCCAAATTATTGCGCGCCTGAGCCGCCGCTAGACTGTTCTCGCCGTCTTTATCAATTGTGATTTGCAAGGCTTCTTTCAATTGCTCTAGCGCGTCCTGCAACTTACCTCTGCGCAGATTGAGGTCGGCTAAGCCCGATAGAGAGTCGGCAATGAGAAGGTCTCCCGCTTTAAGCTTATTGGTTCTTATGTCGTAAGCTTCCTTCAAAGGACCTTCAGCCGAGGCAAAGTCCTTCAGCGCCGCCCGCGCTCTACCAAGCGGTACCGCCACCATGGCTAGTTCCAGTGAGCCTGGATTGACAGCCTTGATGCGATCGTAAGCCCTCTCTAAATTGGCTTCGGCATCATCATAATCACCCTGGGCGTATTGTATCTGGCCAAGCAAATATCGACTTTTGTAGGCATTGAATATCTTGTGATCGTCTTCAAACTTGATAGCTTGCCTTACTGTTTTCTTGGCCTGGGCATAACTACCTACTTCATACTCGCGCCTGGCTTTGCTAAGTATGGTATCGAGGTCTCGGAAAGTTTGATCGCCGACAAAGGCTTTATAAGCCCAAAGACCAAGCAATAAGACAATCAGAGCAAGGGGCAAAGCCAGCAAAAGTCGGGTCTTGCCCTTTAGGTCTAGGGCCCGTCTTATTGCTGTTTGCGACTGGGGACGGGCCGCGCTTGCGGAACTTGCCCCCGATGGCACTGCCGATTCAGCCGTAGTCACCTCTTGCGCCTTATCAGAAATCGCTGCGCCCAAGGCTTGAGCAGTCGCTTCACCAGACTGCAATTCTACTTTCGGCTTCTCTGACTTATCTTGAATCGCTTCGGCCTTGCCGGTATTGTCGACACTAGCTGCGACGGGATTATCGCCGGCTGTCTCAGCCTGGGAGGCGGCCGTGGCACCGCTGATGGTGCTTTCTATTTTGAGAGCCGGAATGTCCACCCTTGAGAAAGTTCCGGTATAGCTATCAGGTTCGAGGATGTCCATTGCCGCTTTAAACTCGAGCATGGTTTGAAAACGGTCTTCTGGATTTTTAGCCATAGCCTTAAAGACCAGAGCTTCTAATTCGGGAGAAAGATCGAGATCGGGTGCGACAAATTTGAAAGGTCTAGGCATTTCATTGACATGCTTATAGAGACATTCGATTAGGTCGCCGCCGGTTATGGGCAGTTCACCAGTAAGGGTCTGGTACATGACGCAGCCTAGGGCATAAATATCGGCACGTCCGTCCACCTCTTGGGCTCGACATTGCTCAGGGCTCATATAGTGCGGCGTGCCAAAGACTTCCCCGGTACGAGTCAGGTTATCGATCGAACTTTCTGATGGGTTGAGCTGTTTAGCTATACCAAAGTCAAGTATCTTGACGAAATTATCGTCTTCATCGAGACGCACCAGCATAATATTGCTCGGCTTCAGGTCGCGGTGCACGACGCCCTTATCGTGAGCATGACCAAGACCGGTACAGACCTGTTTAAAAATATGCAGACTGCGCTTTACAGGAAGAGTCTTTTCATCTTTAAGAATGTGAAGCAGTTCACGCCCTTGCAGATAGTCCATAACCAAATAGGGGCTGCCAGCCTCGGTCACCCCAAAATCATATACAGTCAATATATTGGGATGATTCAAGGAAGAAGCCAGCTCAGCTTCCTTCTGAAAGCGCTTCAGAGCCGCCTTGCCCGAGACAAGCTGGGGGTGCATCATCTTCACCGCCACTTGGCGCTTCATAAGCTGATGTTTGGCTAAATAGACCCGACCCATGGCCCCGTCGCCGATGACATCGAGAATCTCATAGCGCCCGCCCAAAACAGTGCCCACAAGAGAGCCGCTATCAAGAGGCGTTAGGACCGTGCCGTCCTCCGGACAAGCCGCTATATCCGACTCGTATTCACGGTTACAAGTCAGGCAGACTTTTTTCTGTACACTGGAAGAAGACATCCTGGTTTTTGTTTTTTGCCGGTCAGGGGTAATAAAGGCTCAAGACTGGGAAGATTTTTATTGTAGCTTACCGGTAGAAAGCGCGGTTATTGGAAAGGGGCAATTTGTGGACGGGGAAGAGAAAAAAGGCGCCAGTCTTGCATCTTTGCATGACAATACAATTTCACCAAGAGATGACCGCCGCGACCGCGGACGAATCTTGCACGAGGCGATTCCGCATGCATCCCATGCCAAATGGGCAAAGCCCGAGAACCGACCAGACCCGGTGGACATAATCGAAAAGACCCACGAGGGACGCATCCAAGAACTGGCACCTTTGCGCTGGGGGCGGATGCTCATCTCGCCCTTTACCTTTTATAGGGGCACAGCGGCGATTATGGCCTATGACCTCTCGCATACACCGACCACCGGTGTGCGAGTACAGGCCTGTGGTGACTGCCATATGCTCAATTTTGGCGCTTTCGCCACGCCAGAGAGAAATATCATCTTCGACCTGAACGACTTTGATGAAACCTTGCCAGCCCCCTGGGAATGGGACATAAAGCGTCTAGCGGTGAGCTTTGTTCTAGCTGTGCGCGATAACGGACTGAAGGACAAATATGCGCAAGGCGCAGCAGAGGCAGTGGCGCGGGCTTATCGCAAGAAAATGCTCGAGTATTCCAAGAAAAGCATCCTCGATATATGGTATGACCGCATCGACTGGGAGGCAGTGATCGAAAAAACATCAGATCCTGAATTGCAGAAGAAGATCAAAGCCAAAACTGAAAAAGCGATCAAAAGAACCATCCAGGGACATTATTTCCCTAAGATGTCTGAACTGCACGACGGACGCTATATCTTCAAAGATAGCCCGCCTGCCCTGTATCACCTCAAGGGTGAAGAGTCGGAAAAATTCAGACAAGATACGCTGGATGCCTTTGCCATCTATAGACAAAGTCTGCAAGATGATAAACAGCGCTTATTTGACCGCTATAAGCTCTCTGACGTAGCCATCAAAGTAGTTGGTGTCGGTTCGGTCGGCACCTGCTGCGCTGTCGCTTTGATGCTGGCACCCGATACCGAACCTTTGATCTTGCAATTAAAAGAAGCACGTGCCTCTGTTCTAGAGCCATATTGCGGCAAGAGCGAATTTGAAAATCATGGGCAGCGAGTAGTGGCCGGTCAAAGGATTATTCAATCTGCAAGCGATATCTTTCTTGGTTGGACCAAGTTTGGAGACGGCAGACATTTCTATCTGAGACAACTGAGAGACGGTAAGGTGAAACTTGAACCTGACCTCTGGGATGGTCCCCGCATGATCGAAATTGCCGAAATCATGGGAACAGTGCTGGCAAGGGCCCATGCCCGGTCGGGAGACGCTGCCGTAATCAGCGGCTATCTCTCGGAAGAAGGTACTTTCGATGAAGCAGTGGGCAGTTTCGCCGTTTCTTATGCCAATCAGGCAGAAGAAGACTATGAACTTTTTGCCAGAGCCTGCAAATCGGGACGACTGCCGGTGGCCGAAGATTTGGGACTTTAATAGATTTGGGACTCTAATAGATTTGGGACTTTGATAGTCATAAAAGAGGTAACAAATAATCTCGGCAAGCCTATGGCGGCTTAACCGTGCTGCTCAAACATGGAAGAATTAGGCGTTATATTCAGATTCAGCTTCTGCCCATGCATTGTCCTGGCAAGCTGCTACCCTCGCTCTAAACAGTTCACGGCAGCCCTGTGCAAACTTTGACAGCCCAAACCAATACCCTAGACAAAAAAGATGAAAGCCTGAAAACCGGGCTCGCCGCCAGCGCCGGCTTTCTCACCTTTGTAGCCGGCTTGAACGGTGGTTGGCTGGGTCCGCTCATACCTTCCATAGCCAAGTTTCAAAATCTGCCCCTTTCTCAAGTAGGTTATCTGGTCAGTTTTCTTTGCGCCGGCTGTTTTATTTCTCAGCTGAGCGGACCCAAAATATTGAGCCTCTTGGGCGGGAAGAAAGCTCTCATTGTCGGCAGTCTGCTTCTGGCTGCGGGAATGGTCTTTCTTGGTCTGGCTAAAGGGCTGCCTGCCATTCTCATTTCCTCTCTTTTGGTGGGCTTGGGCACCGGACTGAATAGCATTGCCGGGCATGTGGCGATTCTCAGATACTTCAAAGAGCACGCCGCTTCCGCCCTCAGTAAACTCAATATTTATTACGGCATCGGTGCCTTGCTTGCACCACAGATAGTGCAGTTGAGTGGTGCCGACAAAGGCGGTAATTATCTTTTCGTCTTTCTAGTTTCTGCCTTTTTGGCTGCCCTCACATCGGTCAAACTCAAGAAACTTAGCGGTCTTCAAGATGAAAGCCCAGAAGATGAAAGCCCAGACGATGAAAGCGAAGCAGACAAGACCTTGCCTTTACCAGTGACCTTGAGCGAAGGTCGAGTGGTGACCTTACCATTGGTGCTGGTTTGCCTGGTAGTCTTTCTCTATGTGGGCACTGAGACTGCCACCGCCACCTGGCTCTTTACTTATATGCAAGACAATCAAAAGCTGGCGGCCCAGGCTTGTTCTCTTGCTGTCACCTGCCTATTTGTCGGTCTCACCAGCGGCAGGCTTTTGTCAATCAAGGCATCTAAAATTTTCAAGAACGAACAAGTGACACTGGCAGCCTTGAGCATAATGTTCGCCGCCTTCATGGTGCTCAATCTTATAAAACCGAGCCTGCCGGTAAATATAGAATTTGTTTGCCTCTTTACCTCATTTATGATCGGCTTTGGCTTTGGTCCGATTTTTCCACAAATCATCGCCCAGACTGCCGCGCTCGTTAACAATCGACCGCCCTTGGTCTCGAAATATACTTCTTATGCCATCAGCTCTGGTGCCGTCGGCGGTATCATAATGCCTGGTTTAGCCGGACAAATAATGGCGCACACTTCGATTGGCTTGACCATGCAGGCAATCACCGCCCTGTCGGCAACATTGACTATCGCTTATCTCATCTTTCTTTCCAATAACAAGAAATACCGAAAAGTAGAGTTATAATCCAGATTCTTTCTTTGGTATCAATAGCGTGATCATAGTAAATCAAGTTTCAAAGGGTTTTGGAACCCGCACTTTATTTGACAACGTCTCGGTCAAATTCACCCCCGGCAATCGCTATGGTCTAACCGGACCAAACGGAGCCGGTAAGTCTACCTTTATGAAAATATTGACCGGCGAAGTAGAACCGTCCAATGCCGGCACGGTTGTCAGACCGACCAAGGTGGGAGTTCTCAAGCAAGACCAATTCGCCTTTGACAACGAAAGAATTATTGACACGGTAGTCATGGGCAATGAGATCCTTTGGCAAGCTTTCAAAGAACGAGACAGTCTCTGCGCCAAAGAAAATCTCAGCGAAGACGAAATGAATCGCCTGGGTGAGTTGGAAGTGATCATTGCCGACGAGAACGGCTATAGCGCTGAAATTGAAGCAGCCGAGATCTTGCGCGGCATCGGGCTAGACGACGAAAAGCATGAAGACCTGATGAAATCGCTGCCCACCGACTACAAGTTTAGAGTCTTGCTGGCTCAAGCCCTGTTTGGCGAACCACAAGCGCTGCTTTTAGACGAACCGACCAACCACCTCGATCTTGATTCTATTCACTGGTTGGAAGAGTTTCTTTGCTCCTATGAAGGAACCTTGGTGGTAATTTCACACGATAGACATTTTCTCAACGCAGTCACCACCCATATAGCCGACATAGACTACGACACAATCATCATCTATACCGGCAATTATGACGATATGGTGGCACAGAAAGTGCAGGCCAGACAGACAATCGAATCGGCAAATAGAGACAAGGCAAAGAAAATTGCTCAATTACAGGAATTCGTTGCTAGATTTGCCGCCGGTCAGCGCTCTTCCCAGGTGCAATCTCGCAAAAAAGAAATTGCCAGACTGGCTCCGCAAGAACTAAAAAAATCGAACATTCAACGCCCCTTCATTCGCTTTGAGCAGGAAAAACCATCGGGCAAAGAAGTGCTAATCGTTAGAGGACTGAGCAAAGGTTTCGATGACAAGCCGCTTTTCAAAGGTCTAGACCTGGAAGTAATGCGCGGCGATAAAGTGGCGATAATTGGTGCCAACGGTGTTGGTAAGACCACATTGCTGCGCACGCTAATAGGAGAAATAGAGCCGGACGAAGGCTCTATAAAATGGACTGATTCAGCCAGCTGGAGCTATTATCCCCAGGACTACCATGAAGAGATCAAGCCCGGCAGCACAGTCCTTGATTGGCTGATGCAGTTTATGGTCGATGAAGGTCAGCAGTATGTCAGAGGCGTGCTTGGCCGCATGCTCTTTTCCGGAGACGAAAGCCTTAAAGCCACCGATGCTCTATCTGGCGGCGAGGCGGCACGATTGCTTATGTCGCGCATGATGATGCTAAAAAATCCGGTGCTTATCTTCGATGAACCGACCAACCACCTCGATCTTGAGGCTGTCTCAGCCCTGGGCGAAGGGCTCGCGCAGTTTCCCGGCACGGTCTTTGTAGTAACCCATGACCGCGATCTGGTATCGAATGTGGCGACACGCATACTTTCCTTCAAGGACGATGGGCTGATTAATTTCGCCGGCACCTACGAAGAATACTTGCAAGATTATCCCCAGAAAGAACTGGCACGTAGGCCGAGATGATGGAAGGCGAATCCAACAACCCAGGTATATTGACAGGGACTGAAGCCCTCAGATTGGCGCTGGAAGCACTGGAAAATCCCAACAGTGAAAGAGCGCACGAAAACTTCAAGACCATTGTTATGGCAATGGAAGCTCGACATGGTGAAAATCAGAAAGAAGTGGCGGGCGAGTTGCAGAAGCTCTCAAAAGAGATAGAAGCGCTGGGACAGATTGAAGCAGCCATGGAGTTCAAGCAAAGAACCACCGAAATGATGCTGGTTCTATCTATGGAAAGACGACGTAAGCAGTCGCAAGCACCAAGCAATAATCGCAGTATTTCAGGCAGTAACTCTGGCAGTAACTCAGGCAGTAACTCTGGCAGCAACTCTGGCAGCGTCGGGGCAATGCCTAATACTTTTCAGACGGCGGCCAGCTCGCCACCCGTCTCTCCTAATACGTTTCAGACAGCGCCGGCAGCTGCACCTCTGCCCAGTCGTCGCCCAGGCGACAGCACCAGCACTCGTCTGGTCAGACATTCGCATTCAACCAACTCCGGCTTATTTCAACGGCTGATCTATCTGGTACATACCACCACCAGTTTCGACAACGACCTTTTTCTTTATACGCGCACAATGGGCGGTAAAATTGATTGGGCTCTTGATTCCGCCGGCAAACGCTACCGGGCTGTCAGCCTACCGCAAGAGCCGGTAATTCTTTTGGTGGAAAGTGATACTTTGCCAAGACTCTTACCGGTCTATGCAGTGACCGATTTAGAGAAAGCCGGTCATGACCTGGCAGAAAGAGGACTGACTGAGAAAGAGACTCTAATCACGCCCGGCGGCACCTGTCGTGTCTACAAAGCCAATGTAGGTATCGCTATTGCACTCTTACTTGTGACGGATCAGGCTCTATGACCGCTTCCTTTTTGTTCAAGGCCTTTGCCGAACACAACCAAAAGAATGAGAAGCTCATTCCAAAAGCACTGATTTTTGACGTGCTGGAAAAGAGCGGCATTAGAAAAGACGACAAAAGGTTGGCTTCCTTTTTCAATACACTCAAGACCCTGCCTGTAAACTTGAGCGAAGACGACTTCGAGAAATTACAGGGACTATCACCAGCCCTGCTGGAACAAATTTTGACAGGGCAATTGACGATTCCACGCTTTGATGAATTTTGTCATGATTTGTCCGGACTTTATGAAATAGTCAAAGAAAACAGAAGCGGCAAATTGGCAGACTATATTCCGCAACTTGCCAAAGTTGATCCTGAAAAATTTGCCGTATCAATCTGCTCGGTGGATGGTCAGAGATTTGATCTAGGCGACTTTGACGATTTTTTCTGCGTGCAAAGTTGCTCTAAACCGATAACCTATTGTCTGGCCCTGGAAGCAATCGGTGAAGCAGTTCATAAATATGTAGGTGCTGAACCAAGCGGTAAGACCTTCAACGAACTGACTCTTAATGCTAAGGGTCAACCACATAATCCCATGATTAATGCCGGTGCCATCATGTGCGGTGCGCTCATCTCCACCGTCCACAAAGATGCCTCCAATCGTTTCGACTATGTCATGAAAATGTGGAAAGAGTGCGCCGGGCCAGAGAGAATCGGCTTTGACAATGCTGTCTATCTCTCAGAGAAACAAACAGCCGATCGAAACTATGCCCTTGCCTATTTCATGCGCGAAAAGAAATCTTTTCCAAAGGGCATTGACTTGGTCGATATTTTGGAATTCTATTTTCAGTGCTGCTCTATCGAACTAAATACCAAGGCTATGGCTGTGGTAGCAGCCACGCTTGCCAACGGCGGGGTTTGTCCGCTTACAGGCGAGCAGGTTTTTCGCAGCGATCATGTCAAAAACTGCCTTTCACTAATGTCATCGTGCGGCATGTATGACTTTTCAGGCGAATTTGCCTTTAAGGTCGGCATACCAGCTAAAAGCGGCGTGTCAGGCGGCATCATGCTGGTTGTACCAAATGTAATAGGCATGGCAATCTGGTCACCGCGTCTAGACGAGCTAGGCAATAGTGTCAGAGGCGTAGAACTCTGTACAAAACTGACCGAACGCTTCAAGTTTCATACTTTCGACTCGACCCTCGGTCTCAAAGATGACCGCAAAGACCCAAGAAGAGGCGCCTACGAATCTAGACTGGCTGGAACCATGGCACTCTGCCTGGCGGCATCGGAAGGGGACTTAACCGAGCTTAGACGTCTAGTGGGAAGGGGACTTGATGCCAACGCATGCGACTATGACGGCCGCACCCCCTTGCATCTTGCCTGCGCCGGCGGACACATGCAAACACTGCGTTTTCTCATTAGTATTGGCGTAGATCCAAACCGCGCCGACCGCTTTGGGAACAAGCCAATAGATGATGCCCGCCGCTCTGGTAAGGACGAAATCATTTCTATTTTGCAGGACTATATCAATGCCGGTGCGCGAAATATATAGGAGCACTTACTGAGATTGGGGCTAGAATAGGACTAGTTTCGGAAGAAGCTAATAAGATGACAGCAAGCAACAGTTATGGCAGCACGCTGTGTGGAGCACTCTATATGGAACCAAGCAAGCTAAAGACCATATTTATACTGGGTGTGCTTATAGTCTCCATTGCCTTCCTTGGTCTGGCTTGGTATTTGCATGAAACTGCCGTAGGCAGCGATCCAATCGGCACCATTGCCTTTTACATCTTGATTGCTGTCGGCAGCATCTGCTTTATTTTCGGCGGAGTCATCTTTTTAATCAGGCACGATATCGACCTTTAATTTCTTAGATTAAATTGTGCCGAAAAATTGAACTTTTTGGAGCCAAATTACGTTATCTAATTACGGCCCTACAAAACTGGACAAAAGTTATGACAGAGAAAAGAGTTCGCCCCGGCCATATAGCCTCTCTTTGCCTGGCCGCCCTGGCCGGCGCTCTAATCACCTCATTTGCCCCGGCAGTACAGTCAAAAGACGAGAAAACCGACGTGGACATAGAAGGCAAAGTAGCCCATGTCCTCAGTCGGCTTACTTTTGGCGCCAAACCTGGACAGATTGAGGAAGTAGAAGAGGAAGGGCTGGAGAACTATCTAACCCGGCAACTGCATCCCGAAAAAATAACTCTTTCAGAAGAAATTGAAAAATTAGGCAAGGTTGAAGCTAGAGCAAAAGACCCAGTCTATCTCTTTCTCAACTATGGAAGACCGGCTTTGATGGCGCTAGCCAAAGGCAATCAAAACGGCTCACCCAAAGAAGACGAAGCAGTCAAGAAAGTGATAGGTGAATACCAGCGCAAGCTCTACGAAGAAAGTGCACTGACCAGAATCAAACGGGCCACCGAAAGCCCTCAAGAGCTGAAAGAAGTGATGACCGATTTCTGGTTCAATCATTTCAACATCTCCCAAGAAAAGGGCTTGGACCATGTCTGGATAGGCTCTTACGAAGAAAGAGCGATCAGACCCTTTGTACTCAGCAAGTTTAGAGACATGCTCGGTGCCACTGCACACCACTCGGGCATGCTCTTTTATCTAGATAACTGGCAAAACACCAAAGATCCAGGCAGTTCTGCGCCGGCAAACGAACTTGAAGGTAAGAAGCGAGGTCGTTTCTCTGGAATCAACGAGAACTACGCCAGAGAACTGATGGAATTGCATACCCTTGGGGTGGATGGCGGCTATACCCAAAAAGATGTGCAAGAACTGGCTAGAGTATTGACCGGATTGGGCTTGCCCCCGGGAGCCGGGGGCGGCGGCAATCTCAAAAACAGCGCCGACATCACAGCCATGGGCATGGCCGGTCAGGCTATGCTCTCCAAGACAGGAAGAGACCGATTGGCAGAGATTGGCGGCGCCGCTCAGCCGGAGAGGACTCGTCGGCGCCTCGTGCGTGAATACGGTCCACCTCCCCAGATTAAGGGAAACCGAGAATTGGGCTATTACTTTGACAAAAACAGACATGACTTTGGCGACAAGGTTTTGCTGGGACAAGTAATTAAGGGTGAAGGCGAAGCTGAGATAGAAAAGGTCTTAGACCTGCTCGCCCGCCATCCAGCCACAGCTCGTCATATCAGCTACAAACTGGCGCAGTACTTTGTAGCCGATAGCCCGCCCAAGAGCCTGGTCGAAAAAATGTCCAAGCGTTTTCTCGATAGCGACGGAGATATAGCGGCTACGCTTGATACTCTCTTTCATTCAAGCGAGTTCTACGAAAAGAAATATCGCGGTGCTAAGTTCAAATCACCTTATCGCTATCTGCTCTCTTCATTGAGGGCAACCAATTCAAAGGTTGAAGATCCAAAATTGATATTAGGCTTTCTCAAGCAAACCGGTATGCCTCTATATCAGTGCCTGACACCCGATGGCTACAAGAATACTAAAGAAGCCTGGCTCAATCCGGACAATCTGCTCAACCGCTTGAACTATGCCACTGCCCTTGGTACCGGACGCTGCCCCGGAGTGAAAATTGGACACACAGACCCAGCTATGATTGCCGATGCCTGCACGCAAGACCTCTCCTCCCGCACCATTCAAGCAGTGAAAGAGGCGCCGCAAAACTTAAAAGCCCCGCTTGTCTTGGGCAGTCCAGAGTTTATGGTCTACTAAAAGGCTTATCTGAAAAGGCTTATCTGAAAAGACTTATCTGAAAAAGGCTCCAATATAAAGGCTGAAAATATGAATAGAAGAGACTTCCTAAAAACAATAGCCGGAGCGGCCATGCTCAACTCGGGAATACTTGATCTTCCCTTTTCCTCTTCAATATCGGCGTTTGCTCTCGACCGCAGCCGCAGCACCCAGAGCGCCAATAAATTAGTAGTGGTATTTTTAAGAGGCGCCCTAGACGGCTTGAGCGCCGTAGTGCCCTATTCAGACCCGCAGTATTACAGCCTCCGCCCTAAGATTGCTATTCCCAAACCAGGACAAGAAGGCGGTGTCCTCAAATTAGACGGGGACTTCGGACTCCATCCCAATCTCGCCCCGCTGCTTTCCTTTTGGCAAAACAAAAATCTAGCTTTTGTGGCTAACTCAGGTTCACCTGACCCAACCCGTTCACACTTCGACGCCCAAGATTATATGGAGAGCGGTCTACCCGGCGTCAAAGCAGGCAGCACCGGCTGGTTAAACCGCCTGCTCAAAGAACTGCCCGATAACGGCTCACCGGTAAGAGCTCTCAATGTGGGCACCACTACACCGCGCATACTGCAAGGACCAATAGCCTGTGCCACGTACGCACCTTCTAACCGCAAAAAAGTGAGCGCCATCGAAAGCCCCTATATCGCCCGCGCCTTCGAGAAAATGTATGAAGATCGAAAAGACGATCTGGGACAAGCCTTTAGAGAAGGTATGGAAGCAAGAGCCACAATCAACGAGAAACTCTCCGATACTATGACCGCCGCCGACCAAGGGGCGGTACAGGCTAATAAATTCAGCGGCTTTGGTAAACAAGTCGGTAAGCTTATTAGAGAAGAACCAAAGATTCAGGTTGCTTTTGTCGACCTGGGCGGCTTTGATACCCATGTCAACCAGGGTGCGGCACAAGGACCACTGGCCAACAATCTCAATGTGGTGGGAAGAGGTCTGGCAGAACTGGCCAACAGTCTTGGTTCAAGTTTTGAGCGCACACTTATTGTAGTCATGTCTGAGTTCGGACGTACTGTCAAAGAGAATGGCAACGGCGGCACAGACCACGGACATGGCAACTTCATCTGGCTGCTTGGCGGTCCTGTGGAAGGCGGCAAGATCTTCGGCAAATGGAACGGCATAGCCCAGAAAAATCTATACGAAGGGCGAGATCTACCTGTCTACTCCGACTTTAGAGGCGTCTTGAAGACCACGGTGGCGGAACATATGGGACTCAGTCAAAAACAAGCCGAAACAATCTTTCCAGGCTTCAAAGCGCAAGAAAATCTGCGCCTGCTTAAGGGCTAAACAAGTTCAGTAAGTAAGCTTCCTAAAGTCTGCTTCAAACGGTTGGTGCTGTAGCACCATTCGTAGATCTTGAATGACCGAGTCGACCCTAAACATATAGTTGTGCAAGGTCGAGTAAGAAAGCTCTTCAATAGAAAAAGTGGAAGGACTGAAAAACTGTCTGATACTAACAGCAGTGGTATCGACCAAATGCAAATCGGTTTCATCTGGTTTAAGCGGGTTCCTGCTCTTACTCAAATACTCGCCAAAATGAAGCGGATCGGGCTTTAGACCAAGCCTTTTCCTTCTATGAATGCCAGTTGAGATTGAAAGCAAGACATCGGTCTTGTTTCCATAAATGTGCACCCTGCGAGCAAAGCCACTATCAAGGCTATAGAGCTGTTCCGAATTCTCATCTAGGTCAGCCGCCATATGCACAATTTCATTAAAGACCTTATTTTTGCCAGACTTCTCAGAACCCGACTGTCCATTGGCGACTTTATCTGAGGCGTCTAAAAGCGCATCGGCTAAAGCATTGCTATCAAGCACCAGTTCTTTTAGGGCTAAATCGAGAAGGTAATTGCCCATAGAGACAGCCACTAGATTAATGCGCTCGAGAAATCGCGATTCAGATCTAGCTGTCTTGGCATAATTCTTGAGGTCTGCAAGAAATATGGCGAAATTTCTTGCACTCTCCTCTGCCGCCTTTCTATCAGCAGCGTAAAACGCCGGAAGACCGAGCGAAGGCCAGCTATAGACAAGGATGACAAATTTATCACCGCCATAAAGTCTATGAAGCCGCTCAGCAGAACCTAGCAACTTATTGAAAGAATGAGAATAACCGTGCACGAAGATCAGAAGTTCATAACCTTGCAAGAACTTCTCTTCCAGTTCTTCAAACAATTGTCTGTAAGAAGGCAAAGAAATGAAATTCAGAGGTCCACCGGCTTCTTTTCTTATCTTGCCGAAGTTTAGCGAACCCAAACCGGAACTCTTATTCGAATACTTGCCAGAGCGCTCAAGTTTACGGTCTGTAAGGAAATAGTGCTCAAACTCTGTCAAAAGAAGAACTCCTGGACAATACCTGTTGACTGGTTCTCTAAGATGCATAAACTGCTCAATTTGTTTCTTTCTAGAGACCCCTCATAGAAGACCAGCTATTTCTCTAGATTATTTAAAATATCAAAGAAAGACAAACTTCTCTATTTAGCATCATGCAAATAGCGCGACGGACCATCTGGAACATTTAGAACATTTTCTTTGAGAAGCTCGAACATATTAGGGCGTATTCTAAGCTCACCCGTGTAAGGGTGGCTGTACGCTGAGAGCAACCAAATATTGAGAGCCAAGGCCGTTGCCACCAAAGTAGTCATAAAGCCTTGCACCTTGGGGAACTGAGAAGCAAAGACATAGCTTAACAAAACAGTGATGACCGCGCCGAAGCCGACAATCAACCACAAGCTAGCCTGAAGGCCGGTCTGGGCAAGCAAAATACGCGCCCTTCTATTTTCTCCGAGACTTTGCATAGATGCGATCAGGCCCTGCTGCAGATTACTCTGGCGGTCATTCTCTGGAACGCTTGCCACCACTGCTTCCCAGAGCTTCTGATAAGTCTCCCAGCCATGGTTGATCTTGACGCCTTTCTCCATCTTGGGCCACTCAGAATTGATGACATCGTCGACATACTCACGACAGAGCTGCCTGATGCGAGGTCGATCAATATCGGACAAGCCGCGCGCCACGCGAAAAACACTGGCGACATTACTAGCTTCCAGTTCGTCGTGCATGCGGGCGTCGTTATATTTATCCATTGCCGACGCCACCATAAAACCGAGCAGCACCGAAAAGAGTGTGCCAACCACGCCCATCATGGCTTCGCCTGCGCTATGGTGCACTTCAAGCACTTCGCGCTTGACGAAGCGATTGACCAGTACCTGACCGAGCAAGGCCATGCAGACAAAAACGACTATAAGCAGTAGAGCATGAGCTAGTGAATTCATTATGAAGAGAATAACAATAATGAGAGCGCCTTCAAAGAAGTTAGTTCTAAGGTGCCATTGTTTACTTTTGTTTATGCTTACCTCAAGTCAGTGCTGTAATTCGGTTGGCGCATAGCGGAGTGGATTTATGAAGATAGTTATTTTTGGCGGCGGTCTTCAGGGTAAGGTAATTGCCGATAACTTGGCGGCAAGACCGGAAAAGCCGCAAATAGTAATCGCCGACATAGTCGCCAAAGAAGAAAAGTCTGGCCAAATCACTCATAAAAAAGTCGATGTTCTCAACCTCGCACAAGTGAAAGAAGTGGCTGAAAATGCCGATGTTTGCATCTTAGCCGTGCCCAGCGCCATTGCTCATGAGAGTCTCAAAAACTTGCTCAAATGCGGCAAACCAGTCGTAGACGTTAGCTTTACACCAGATCCCCCGCTTTCACTAAATGACGAAGCCCTTCAATCTGGCTCCTGTTGTGTCGTAGATTGCGGCATCGCACCAGGGCTTTCGCATATTCTGGTCAGCCATGCCTATACAGAGCTAGGTGGCTTGGACGAAGCCAAAATCTATGTAGGCGGCGTGCCGCAGAAGCCGGCAGATGTCTTCAATCATGCAATTTATTTCAATCCGCAAGACCTTATTGCCGAGTATGTAAGACCGGCAAGGGCCAGAGTGAAGGGACAAGATATAGCCCCACATCCACTAGAAGCCGAAATCGAACCATTCAAAGACAAAGAACTAGGCGAGATGGAAGCCTTTCTCTCCGACGGTTTGCGCTCCCTTTTAACCAGCTTCCCCGATATTCCGGAAATGAGCGAACGCACTCTGCGCTGGGCTGGGCACCTAGAGACTATGAAAAGCTTATGGCAAATGGGTTTCTTCGCCGATGATCACATTCCGCAAACAGCCAGAGTGCTCAATGAAAGCTACCCGGCTAGTAAGTTCGAAGATTGCCTACTGATGACAGTTATGGCCAGAAAGGGCAACAAAACTAAGACCTATCGTCTCCTAGACAAACACACCGACAATATCTCAGCAATGAGCCGCACTACCGGATTTACAACCGCCGCTACGGCTATGATCCTAGCCCGGGGTCAGTTCACACAGCCGGGTGTGCATGCACCTGAAGTATTGGGCAAAGACAAAACAATCGTTTCGGCTCTGCTTGAGGACCTGGCTGAAAGAGGCGTGAAGTCACACGAATTGGTAGGCAGCAACTAATGACAACCGCAGCTTGGGCGGCTCTGTTTTAGCCTGTCACACCGCCTCAAAGACTTATCTAGTTGAGTGACTTTTCTATTGATGGGTGATTTATCTAGAAATGGGCGCTTTCTCTAGAGATGGGCGCTATCTCTAGAGATAGGTGCTTTCTCAAGAGATAGGCTCTTTCTCAAGAGATAGGCTCTTTCTCTGATTCCAGCAGGAGATTAAGCTTTTCAAAGCCTGCTGCGAGCGATAACGGTACCGCCCATATGTTTATCTGGCGAGCAATCTATTCTTAGAGAAGCTCTTCGATATTCTCGGTTGGGCGACCCAGTACAGCGCGCGAACCTTTCTCGACTATTGGTCTTTGCATGAGCTCAGGATATTGGACCATAAGCCGAATCACCTCAGAATCTGCCATCTTAGCCTCAGAAAGCTTCAGCTCCTTATATCTAGCCTCCGACTTACGTAGCAAGTCACGGGCAGGCAGCTTCATTTTCTTGAGAAGCTCGGTCAGCTTGGCTTCATCGATAGGCGTTTCAAAATAATTGACCTTCTCGAACTCGACGCCCTTACTCTTAAGCAACTTTACGGCTTCGCGACACTTGGAACATGTGGGCTTCTCGTAGAGAGTAATTCCTTTACTCATCATAACCTCAGGCAATTTAGATAGAAACATCAGCAATCATAGACGCATAGATTATCGCAGATGAGCCAAATTTCGCAGTAGCGTTAGACACAGAATCGAAATCTTTGCCTATTGCTGCGGCAAACCGCCAGTGGCAGCAGCCGCGCCGACACAGCTCATCTTGCCGCCCGCATACGGTCCATAACCGGTAGAGACAGGAAGCCAAAGCTTGACTCGGCAAACTGATGGTAGGTCGCCCGATGCTATTGAATGAAAATTACCAGGCAAAATAATTCGTGCTGGCGGAGTAGAGTTCTTCACCGTGGCTGCAAGGCTCGAAATTTTAAAGTCCAAATCACTATCAGGTCCGCTTAGCTTGGCATTTACATGACTCTTATAGTAAGGATGCAGATCGCCAACGACATAACCTTTTTCCTTATCAAAACTAGCCAAGCCGCTCAAGGTCGCCATAAACTCCACGTTAGATTCCACACCGGTACAGCGACCACACTGATAGCCAGCTAGTTCGGGAGTCTCAACTTTCATCCAAGGAAGAAACATGGCGTAAGATCCTTTCACTTCGTCGAACTTACTCTGCACTGCTATATTTGCCTCAGATCTGGCTACAACGTTCAATAGACTTCTCTGATTTTCTAGTAAAACTGCCGATTCGTGAGCCTCATCGAGAAGCTCATTAGCAAGAGCAGCAATCCCTGGATACTTGTCGTTCGCTTCCTCTAGCTGCCTGCGTCCTTCAAACACCAATTGTCTGGAACGAGCAACCATATTATTCATCTGCCCAAGTCGATCAAATTCGTTTAGCTTGCGTGCGCCAGCTAAAGCAACCTCGTTAGCAGAAGCCTGAAGTCGATTATGCTCGAAAAACAACCCACCATAGCTATAGCCAATCAAAAGAGCCAAAGCGAGAAACGCCATTAGGAAAGATCCAAGAACCAACACTGATCCTCTGGCTCGTCTCTTGGGCGACACGTTCACAAATTTGCTGATTGCAGTGCGGCAGCGCCTACTCATTGACGAAATACTCCTGCGATACTGGATCAATACCAAAGTTCTCCCACGGTGAGCTAGCCTTTAGCTTCATCACCACTGGACTGGTAAAACCCGGCAACCCCGGGCTAGTTTGGAACAACGGAGCGATCGCGCAATCAACTGAAATTTCTAAGCTGAAGACAGAAGCTTCCATGCTTCCGCCTGGCAACCACTCACTTGGAATCGGCTCCGCACCAACAATACTTAACTTGCTGTTGTCTTTACCCAAAACTGTTAACCCAATCTTGGCATTGGAGACTTCTACCCCGCATTTCTGCAGAACGGACTTAGACCAAAGCTCGTTTGTGAAAAGGGAAATCGCTTCAGACCTTCGCTCCGAAAGAACCACTCGGTGACAAAGCTCAGTGAGAACACCTTGCGCCATGAGATATCTAATAGGCACGATACCAACATTAATCAATGGAGCAAAAACAAAGGTCACCAAAACGATAAGAGCAGCAGCAAACTCACTAATTGCATGCCCAGACTTTCTTCGTACGGCTCTCACAGTAAATTCTCCCCTTTATGCGAAATAACCAAAATTGCCTCTCGCCAATAGGAAACTGAAATGCAGAAGAGATTTAGGAGCAAGATTGGCAATTTTCCAGCGCGCAGGCTGTATGAATAATCTTCCTAATAAGCAAGATTTTGAAGTCAGCACTCAAGGGTTAAAAATGAACCGATATCGGTTCATTTTGCAAAACCCGAAGTTTTCAAAATGGCAAATTATTATGACAAGAAGAAAAACTAGAGGACAAGGCGTTGCGGAACTAGTAGGAGCTCTAGTGCTACTAGTTCCAATTGTCCTAACCGCAATCGACCTTGGAATTTTGGCAATCGGCGCCGCAATCAATGACTCTATATGCAGAGATGCAGCAAGAGCAGCCGCATCCGGTCCACCTTCAGAATTTTCTCTCGGAGATTCAAGAAACCTTACTCCGGATAAAGCCCCTTACCAAAGAGCGCTATCGGTTGCAACAAAACTCTATTCAACTAATTTTCCGGCAAAGATTAGAAATACACTAGTGGCTGTGGAAACTGTTCGCGACATTCCACCAAACAGCACGGGTGGCGCAATAGATGGAGATGTTGCAATTACGACCACTATCGATATCTATCCACCTTTTCTAGTTGGAGCCATTATGGGTGGCGTATCACTTAGCTCAAGCCACAAAGTACCAATCACCTATGTCATGAAATCTGATGGATAGTTCTCAGAGACATCAAAATAACGAAGAAGGAAGAATTTTCAAGAATTATAAAAACTCAGATCTATTCTTGGCACTAGCTCAAAATCTTAGAAAAATGGAAAGAGGGTCTCATTTGAATGAGACCCTCTTTCTTGTTGTTTCACTTAACTATCGATATAGAACCCTCTTCAATCCGTCCGGCTCAGAATAGAGATAGAGTGTGAGGTTTGAACTATAACCGCCGGAAAAATCATCAGGACTATCAGGAGCCACCTGCATACCCAGCTCTTCAAGTCGATTGGCGATGTCGTTAAATGAAGAATGCGGTAATCTTACTTGCACTACTGGATTCTTGTTTAGGAAAGCATCAAGCGCAACTCTAAGGACAGCTCCAGCACAAGCCTTCTTCTCGCCTTCTGTAGGCACTGCACTATGAGTAACCCGAATGGCAACACCTTCGCCCTCAGGCAAATCAAACTTGCGTTTCTTCTCAAGACCGAGCGCCTTACCCTTGCTATACCAGAGATACTCATATTGAGTCTTGGTCTCATTGTCCTTGGCTGGATGATAATGAATATCAAGCTTCTCGACCTGCTTCAGTTGAGATCCAGAAAACTGAAACTGGCGAATCAATGGCTTACTCTTTATCTCAATTGTCCAGTCGTAGGGATAGCTAACCAGCTCGGCTTGCGCGCAGCCCTGCCAAAGAAGCATAGAAACGAAACAAATTGCGGACCCCCTTAGCAGAAATTCTCTTTTTTCTTTTGACCAAAACATAATTGCACTCACCCTTGCCCACTTGCCTTACTCACAAAATAAGAACTAAAAGGGACAAGAAATTAGGGTTGAACCCACTAAAGGCTAGAAGTATGGCGATAAAGCTCTTGCAGTACTGCCTCCTTATCTATCGGGAACTTCTAGCGGGGCGAATTTGAGAAAGGCTGGCGCAATATATGACCGAAGGACCTTGCGCCCAAGATATCCAGTCCGCAGGCAAATCTCCATGAAGCTTTCGTCTAGATCAGCGATGACGAGATGATTGGCGCAAGCAAGATAAAGAGACATATACTTACGACTCACTCCGTGTGCGATATCAAGAATCACACGAAAAAAGCATCGCACCGAAATGTAGAAATTCTCGCGAGTATATTCAGCGTCTGCTTTAGCGTCAAATCCCTTAGATTGTTCACTTGCGAAATTCTCGGACCTGAGCACAACACCGTCCACGTTATCATTGCTCAAGATATACGAGCCCCCTGCCAGCCCTGTCACTAAGCCGTCAAACTCAAGTTCTGTCAATGCCGCTAGAATCTCCTGCCAGTCCAATCCAGTTATTGCAGAGATTTGGTCAACTGTAAGTGGAGTTGATCCTAGTGAGCGATAGACAGAGGACAATCTATGATTTTCAAAATTCTCCTCTTGACCATCTAAGCTGCAGCATTCGTTAGCAGACTCGACTGCTGATGAAACCTCAAACTCAAGAGGTGAAGAAGAAGAAGAAGAAGATGATGATGATGACAAAGCCTCTGAGTCAAAACTGGAAGCAGCTGAATCTTTCATAGATGCTGCGTTCATAGACGTATCGATAGCTTCGAAGTCCACGTCAACAATCTCAGTATAGTCATTCTTTCCTGACTCTGATTCTCTTCCATCATCATTTGGTTTGCTCTGCGAGTGAGTGTCGTAGACAAATGATTCATCTAATTCTTGACTCGGCTTAAGCAGAGCAGGAGTAAGTATTGTGCGCTTTGCGAAAAAACGATTTAGATTAGAGAGGGGGACTTCAAGGGATGCAACAACATCAAAGTTCCTTTCTGCGGCAAGGAGAGTGGACTTAATAATATGAAGAGCAGAGGACTGCGCTATAGAAATAGCAGAGGCAAACCACTTCGAACTGACATAAAAGCCGTGTTCAGATATCCAAATAGAGAAAAGCCAAGCTCTAACTTTCCTCACGCCATGAAAAAACGTGCCCGCAGTAGAACGACTTTCTGCGGCGCAATCTTGACAGAAAAGCACTCTAAAATCATCAGACACAATGACATCAGGCGAACCACAAATTCGGCAATTCAATAAGCCCAACACTCTCAATTTGGAAATTATGTACTTCCAGCATGAGGGTTCATCAGGATAGTCGGAATTAAACTTATCAAGTAGACATTGTCGACGCGCTGCGTACTCGTCAGAAAGAAAGATCTTAAGCCGACTAAAACGATCAAGATCGTCAGATTTCATATAGATAGTCTCCGAACCCTCACATATCTATAAACGTAATCGGAGGGCAAAAAGTTCAAAAATTTTCGGAGAATTTATGTGCAAAAACAAACCGATATCGGTTTGTTTTGAAATACTGAATTTTCCTTCGAAATTTTCTCTTCCAGTTGATTCGCCCCAATGCAAAGAGGAGGGCGATTAAGCCCTCCTCTGCTGGCGTCTCTCACGGGAAAAACCTAGAGTCCTAACGTAGCCATTTCCACTGCTTTTTTGGCATCTGGCATACCCCAGCCGAAGTAAGGATTCCACCCAGGCGTCGAATTGACACAACTCTTACGCAAGATTTGCTCCACTGCCACGTTAGGAAGAAGTGGATTCTTGCTCAGTATCAGAGCGGCAACACCAGCAACGATTGGACTGGAGAAAGAAGTGCCATCTACTGTCTTGTCTGAACCATTCACATCGCTAACCACGATTCCTTTACCAGGAGCAGTAAAATCAACCATGGTGCCGTAGTTGGAAAAGTTTGCGAGTGTTCCGCTGCTGTCAATAGCAGAAACCATATTTATATAAGGACAATTGGGAGTACCATCAAATATGGCATCGTTGCCAGCTGACAGGAATATCAAACCCTGCCTGGCATAATAAAACTCAGAGAAAATTTGATGCAACGGTGCATGGATTGCTGGATTATGAAAGCCGTAGTACGGTCCACCATAGGACAGATTGACAATTCTCGCTCCAGAAGTGAACACCTTGAACATGGCGCAGGCGACTGAAAGATCATCGGTCATTGCGGTGCCACCATATGCAGCATCAGCGATTCTTATAGGATAGACTGTTGAATTGGGAGCAATTCCCGCAGTAACAGCATTATTATTCATGGCGGCAACAGCGGCAGATGCAACCCATGTACCATGGCCATTCTGATCGGTATTAGCGCCTGATGAAGCCTCAGCAGCGATGGCGCCGGCAAGATCGGTTACGCCGGGAAGACTGCCGGAAGCCATAAGTATGGCGCCAAGAGCTTTTGCAGCTGGTGTATTTGCGTCGAAACCCTTCTCAACCTTTCCAGAGAGGTCTGCAACTGCAGCCTGACAGCCCGAATCTAGAACGGCGATTTTGGCGCCACCCTTGGATGTATCCCAAGCCTTGGGGCAATTCATCGCGGTCAAATGCCAACTATTGGGAAACTGAGGATCGTTGGGAACGACATTAGCAGCGAATCTATAATTCCTACCTATTGCCTTGAAATGCTTCTTGTCTTTGGTCAGTTTTTCTTCTGTTTTGGCGAACTGACCTTTTTCGCATTTGACTACTAACATCTTCAGGCGCGCGTCGCCGAGTGTAGCCACGACGGTACCGTGGACATCTTGTAGCGCTTCATTTACTTCGTCTTTATCAGCCTTCATATCAGGCATGACTAGTAATATGTCGTCCTGCCAGGTTGGAGCCTGGACTTTAGGTCTGTTAAAAGGTTTGTTAGTCGGATTCTTTAGCTGTATATCTGCGCAAAGAGCCGGCAAACTGGATGAAAGAGCAAGAATACCTGCAACAAAAACTGACACTTTCCTGCGAAACATATAAGAATTACTCCTTGCTTAGTTGTTAAGGCTCCCCTCACAAGGGCATCAACAACAAGCAAGAAAGATTTAGAGAGGGTAAATCGAAATTTATCTAGTCAAGATCAATCTCAGGCGTTGGGAGCCTGCATATCCTTGAACATCACGATGGGATAGTTGTTTCTTTGAGCCACCAGTTTAGACGCCTTGGCTGCGCTGACCAAAAGACCCATATCTCTGCAATCCTCAGGAATACCTGCTACACCAAAAGCCATCGCCAGATTATCTACACCTGGCAGCAAAGGACCGCGAAGATTCTCAAGAATTCTATGAGCCAGCATCGCAGCCGAGGCAGGTTCGGTATTCGGCAGCAAAATTGCATAAGAGATCGTCTCAAAATGAGCAAAAACGTCCAAGGGACTGAGCATTCCCCGAATCCGAGAAGCAGCTTCTTTCATCGCTGGTATCGAAAGTGGTTCAAGACTATTTGGTAAAAGCATGCGCAGTTCGAATACTATAAGTGAACAAGGCACCTTATATAACTGATAGCGAGTGAATTCCTGATCAAGAAAGAAGTGAAAATTTGGATAGGACACAATGCCGGTTTCAGGTCGAGCAAGAAGAGTGCGCACTCTTTCTATAGCGGCTTTATCAATTAAGGAAGACTCGAGGAATGAGGTCTTATCTATCTTGGAAGGCTTTTTGGCAATAGTGATTAGATCGCACTGTACCAAGTTGAAGATAATAGCGACCCAGTCTTTTTTGACCATTGGTTTGCGGCGCAGTAAATCAAAAAGGCTGGTGCAACCGTCAAGGGCTATATAGAACTGTTTCTGCAGTTCAGCCGGCACGGGCGCTCCAGCACTGACACGTCCATCAAATTCCGACTCGCTGAGATTGGGATACTTCTTATCTAGATACGACTCCATCTTCAGTCCCTGTTCCATGAGGAACTTACTCTGGTCTAGAAGGGTGATGCCTTCCATCAATATGGCATCAAGTCTGCGACCGATGGTGCGCTGAATTGTTTTCTCGTCGCGATAAAAGTAGAACTTGCCCTTTTCCCAAGTGACTAGTTCCATAAGAGCCTGATCCCCAGCCACATCAAGGGCGCTGGCATGCAGGAGCACACCATCTTCAAAGAAGAGTTCGGAAGCAGCATTGCCGGCATCGACAAATAGACGTCCAGTCATTTTAGCCATCACTATCGATTGCAAAAGGTTGGGAATGGACATGTCTTCGAGCTGCCCTTCCATAGTGGCATCTCGAGTCGACTTGCTTGTATTGACCACAGGATAGCGAGTGCCCGATGTTGCCTGCATACCGAGCAAGGAAGTGCTGTAAGAGCTGGTTGTGTTGGAAGTGAACTTGGAAGCGTCTAGAACCACCTGCTGCGACCCGTCGTCGTTAGCAACGACCTCACCGGTGCATTCCGCCAACACCAAATTGTAAATCAAGGTAGGATCTCCTGAGGCATAACGCCACAGTTCATTGATGGGCTGACGAATTTCACGCTCACCAAAGGTCCAGAGTGGGTCTCCACCTCCGGCAATGAAAATGACAGTAAGCAAGAGCTGCAAATTATGCCCGGGCTTTGGCCAGGTTAATTCCACCAGGCGACCTTCGTTGTTTCGAGCCTGGTCTAGAGCCTCAGTCAAGTGTTCTACATCCGGCATCCTAGAGAGCGGATCCATCCGGAGAGGAGGCAATGTATTGTCTTTCTTTGGTCTGTACATTCTGCCTTAAGCTTCCATCTATCTTTTCGGACTCTACCGCCCCCAAAGCTTCGCGCTTGCCTCCTTTTCCTTTTAACCAATACCCACAATTGCCAGCCGATAATCCGACGCTTAATTATCTCCTTTAATCTAATACTATTTAGGTTAGCGAGCGCCCAGGCGAGGCATAGCAAACTGGGAGGACCAAATGTCCAAAGGAAAAGACCGAAAAGCTCATCTCAAAGACCTGGAAAAACTCCTAGTAAACTACCGCGTAGACTCGGGAGATGGCTTCAAACTGCAGGATTTCGACCCTTCCAGCACAGACGGAATGGAAGAGGGTAAGGAAAGAGCGCAAGAACTGCTTGTCAGAGGAGTCGACTGGTTATCAGAACTTCAGGACAGACTCTATGCCCAGGACAAGTACGCCTTGCTGTGCGTCTTCCAAGCTATGGACGCAGCCGGTAAAGACGGCACAATCAAGCATGTAATGTCAGGGGTCAATCCCCAAGGCTGCCAAGTCTACTCTTTTAAGCAGCCGAGCAGCGAAGATCTGGACCATGATTTCATGTGGCGCTATATGAAATGCCTGCCTGAGAGGGGACGAATCGGTATTTTCAATCGCTCTTATTATGAAGAAGTTTTGGTGGTTCGGGTGCATGATCAGCTTTTGCAAAAGGAAAAAATCCCCGAGCGACTGATAACAAAGAAAATTTGGGATGAGAGACTGCAAGACATAAAAGCCTTCGAACGTTATTTGAGTCGCAATGGTGTTGTTGTCCTCAAGTTCTATCTCAATCTCAGTAAGCAAGAACAAAAGAAACGGTTTCTCGCTCGTATCGATGTACCTGAAAAGAATTGGAAATTCTCCTCCGCCGACGTCGAAGAGAGAGGATACTGGAAGGACTATGCTAAAGCCTATCAAGAGGCGATTGCCGGAACCGCAAGCGAAGAGGCACCCTGGTATGTCGTGCCGGCAGACAATAAGTGGTTTACACGCTTGGTTGTTATTGCAGCCATAGTTAAAACCCTGGAAAAACTTGATCTCAGATATCCACAGTTGGAGAAGGATCAGCTCAAGAACTTAGAGAAAGCAAAATTGATGCTCCAGTCGGAGAAGAAATAAAGGAGAAGGATTGTGTTCGACCGCCTCATGAATATATTCAAAGCCATGTTCAATGCCGGTGTCAGCAAGATGGAAACACCGGAGATTCTGGCTGAGCAAGCCCAGATGGAACTGGATTCGAGTGTGAAGAAAGTACAAGAGGCTCTCACCGCTTCTATAACCAATGAAAAGATGCTGGAACAGCAGCTCAAGAAAGCGGAAGAAGAAAAGCAAAGCTGGGAAAAACGTGCCGCCTTGGCAGTCGGGCAAAACAACGATGAAGTAGCTAGACAATGTATCTTGAAGAAGGTCGAGTTGACCAAACATCAAGAAAGTCTCACAGCCCAGCTCACAGAGCAAAAGAAAGCATCAGCCGATCTGAAGCGCCGTTATGGTGAATTGGAACTGCAGCAAAAAGATTTCCAGCGTAAGAAACAAGCCATGCAAGCGCGGTCGAAAGGTTCGGATGCCATCGCTAAAGCCAATGAGCTGGCTAGCGGCACAGGCACCTCAAGCATGGACAAATGGGAAGAAAAAATCAGGGCTAAAGAAATTAAGAATGAAGCCCTACAGGAAATGCGAGGCATTTCAACCAATATGGAACAGCTGAAAGCCCTTGACCAGCTGAGTGAGGTCGACCAAGAGTTAGCCTTGCTCAAAGCCAAAGTTGAATCTAAAGACGAAGGCAAGCCCAAGCTAATTGTTCAAAACTCAGCTGATGATGCTATCGACGCCGAAGTTGTAGATGACAATGTGCCCATGCTGCTCGACGACAAAGAAAAGAAATAGCCTGCAATTAGCTAGAGAGTGAAGAGATAATCGACTATCTTTTCTGCTTCATCTTTAGATATGGCTTGGTGCGGCATCAAGGCACCAGCCCTGCCACTGCCGAAAATCTCAGGGAACTGCTTACTTTGTTCTTCCGGACTGAGCAAGCGAAAAGTAAGCCACTGCCGCCCCCTGTGCCCGCCTATACCGGCGAGATTCGGTCCCAGCTTGCTGTCACCACCAGAAATGGCATGACAGCCACTGCATTGATATTTGGCAAAAAGAGCCCGCCCTTCTTCCGACCTCTTTGATTGCGGCGCCGCTTGATACTCTAACGGCGGCAAAGAAATAAGATAGTCGGTCAATGATTTCAGTTCATCGGTCTTCAGGGCAAAAGCAGGCATTTTCACCAAGCCAGCTTTGCTGGTTTTGGTCAAATTAGCTCCTGCTCCTATCTTCCGCTCGACAAGGCTCCGTCCCAACTTAGACACCCCGTCCAGGGGCGGCGCGAACCTTCCGCCTCTGCCCTCCACGCTGTGACAAGCCATACAGCCTTTCTCAAAGAAAAGCTTGGCACCCTTTTCAATTGATTGAGCAGTAACTTTAGCTTGCATCGGCGAAGACCGCTCTTGAGACTCCACCAAAGACTTATCTGAAGCTGACATATCTTTAGCTGACTTATCTGAAATCTTGTCTGTTGAGCTGTTCTTTGATTTACCTGAAGCTTTATCTCCTGAAGCTTTAGCTCCTGAAGTTTTAGCTGGTAAATGTGACTGCACCAATAGTTCGCGGTCCGGCTCGGGCAAGGTGAGCAAGTAAGAAGCAATTAAGCGGGCATCGGCTGAACTCAGCAATACATGACTCATTTGAATACTTTCCATGAGAGTATGCTCTCGCTTTTCCGAAATACGAGCGATTATTTGATCGCAAGTCAAATGAGCCCCTATGCCTGACAACATTGGTCCTATCTTGCCACCCTTTAGCTTGCCCCCATCAAATAGAGAATGACAATTCATACATCCGCGGCTTTTGAAGACTTTCTCACCGGCTTGGCTGTCTAAAGTAGGAAAGGCGGCTTTATAAGTCTTACTGGGCAGATAAAAATAGTCGTCTTTATCTGCAGACGCCGACTGCTCTATCTCTGGCGCCGTACCGGGTCTAGCGGCAACCCAACTGAATGAACAGAAGAGAAGAAAACCCAGAGAGAGAGCCCAGAATGAACCGGCTGCTTTAGATAGTCGGGCATAGATAACTTTCAGCATGTTTGTCTCATAATTTACTGAATTGCTTTGACTATATTAAAATCTTCAGGTCGGCAGCGTCTCGTCCAGAAGAATGAAATTGCAAATGAAACCAATCAGCCAGTCAGTTATGAAAATCCTAGTTTGCAGGCGGCTAGACTCAGAAAAGCCCCGGAAGACCATGGTAGCCTTGGGTCAGACAGCCCTTTTACTCTTCTATCTTGCCCTTTTATCAAAACCGGCAGCCCTTGCTATTGATATTGAGGGAGCCGGTCAGGGTTATCACAAAGACTTTTCCAATGCGCACCACTGGTCAAGCAAGTTCGACGACAAAAAAAGAGACCTTTGGCAAAAGCCTGAACAGGTTATAGACGCCCTCGCACTCAGGGGTGATGAGCGAATCGCCGACCTCGGCGCAGGCACGGGCTATTTTGCCTGGCGCCTGGCTGAAAAGCTCAAGAACGGAGAAGTTTACGCCCTCGATAGCCAACCTGATATGGTGCAGTTTCTGAAAGAACTGGCCAGCAAAAGAGGCTTGAACAATCTAAAAGTAGAGCTTGTGGACAGTCAACAGCCTAAGTTGCCAGAGAAAATCGACTTGGTTTTGATTGTCAACACCTATCATCACTTAGACTATCGCACGGCTTACTTCGAGAGACTGAAGTCACAACTGCCGAACCAGGCTAAAGTTGTGATCGTCGACTTTAAGCCCGAAAGTCCAGAAGGTCCGCCCATAAAGATGCGTATCAGCAAAGAAAAGGCCTTGGATGAAATGGGTAGAGCCGGCTTCACCCTAGAGAAGAGTTTTGATCTGCCGAGACAGTACGGACTAATTCTCTCTTGCCAATCTGCAAATCAAGAAAAGACAGAAAAATAGATGAGAATTCTGGTCGCTATCGACACCAAGAGTAAAGACTCAACCATCATTGAGATTCTCGATACAATTTTGGGCATGAGCTGGCCTGACGGCACCGAAATCAATATTTTCACAGCCCTAAGAAAAGACGATGCCGCAATTCTTGAGCGACTGGCGGCGCTTGCCCAGTATATTCAAAATGAGCTCTCTCATTGCCGCGTCTTTTATGATATCGCCCATGGTGAGGCAAAAGATGCCATCATCAAAGAAGCTCGCAAGTGGAAGGCCGACCTGCTTATCTTGGGCAGCCGGGGCTACCGAGGCATCGAGCTTCTTCTCACCGGCAGCGTCTCTCAAGGCGTACTTTCCCAAGCCCATTGTCCGGTGCTCTTGCTCAAGCCTCACCTGAAGGATTTGGCCCAGCAACTGAACCGCAGTTTTCATAGTGTCATCGTTGCCACCGACGGCAGTATTTACAGCCGGGCCACAACTCGCTGGCTAAGCCGACTGGGCTTTCCCTCTTCGACTCGCTTCAAATTGGTTTCGGTCTTGCAAGAAACAAAAGAGCGTCTGCTTAGTATCGCCGATACCGATATTGAGATCGATCCCGAGCACTTGCGAAGAGCCGCACATCAAGAAATGGAAGAGGCGGCGCAGCCGCTTTTGGCGGCATTTGGAGCAGCCAATATCACACGCCATATAGCTGACGGCGATCCCCGCGATGTAATTATCGAACTAGCCGACGACTGGCAAGCCGATCTAATCGTCATGGGCTCACATGGTAAAACAGGCTTGACCAAACTGTTGCTCGGTAGTGTTTCGCAGTCAGTTTCTATCTATGCACCATGTTCGGTGCTGATTACCCGCGAGATTCTAAGCGACGAAGACCTCGATGAACTCAAGCAAGAAGAGGCGGAAGCACGGGGCTATAAGCCCGATGACGGCTTTGATGTAGACTTCCGCCCCCACGTTCATCCAGGAGGCATGTGAAGATAAAAAGAGCCAACAAAGAAGACTAAAGATCTACTAAGTAAGCCTTTCTAAGTAAGTCTCTCTGAGTAAGTCTCAGACAAAACAAGAAAGTCGCATCAGTCGCCGAAAACGATCTGCTTTGGCAAGGTCAGATCGTGGAACTTAGCCATGTTCAAATGGTCTTCTGCAGCGATTCTGTTGCCCAAGCGGTGATAGCAATAGGCACGAGCCAGATGATAGGCCGAATTATTGGGATTGTCGACGAGAAGCCCCTTCAACTCTTGATCGGCTTTAGAAAAATTACCCAGCTGAATCAGTATCTTGGCTTTACGAAAGTAATATTCAGGCTCATTGAAGTGTGCCGCCTGTTGAGCGCAGGCTTCCTGGTAAGCCCTGCGGGGATCGCTTTCATTGCAAAAGTAAGCTTGGGTCAAAGTCAAAACTTTGGAATCGCCCACATAGGTGGACCTAAACTCTTCAGCTAAGCCACCGGGCTTGACCAAAGTATTCTTATCGTTGGCGTTCTTTCTAGCGGCGAGTTTGGCTGGTTTGCCAACCAAGGCAGAACTATCAGGTTCCAGATCGAGAGAAACAGTCTCAGGAATTATGCGCGGTGCAGAGGGGACGGCAGCCAAACGAACATCGCTACCTTCCCATTTGGTATGCAAAACAGGATTCTGTTCAGCACCGGCATAATCTTCCTTTACTTCGTCAGAGACCATGCCGCAGATTTTTTGAAAAACCTCAGAAACCGTTGCCCCTGGATTACTTCGCAGTCCTTCAATAAGGTTATGGGTGAAGACACCATTCTTATAGCGCTTCGACTCCCAGGACCTCTCTTCGGTCTGACTGGAGCAGATAACCATCTGCCCTAGCCCCTCGGCTAGAGCCTTGGCGTCGAAGTTACCAGTGCGCACGATTCCCTTGCCTCCGGCAGCAGTGCTGCCACTGTGACAGGCATCCATAATCAAGATGATGCGATTGGCTTCGGTCCGCTCCTTGAGCCTGGCAAAAATCTGCTTCATATCGACACCAGACACATAAAGATCGTCGGGGTCGGAATCATAAGCAACAATGTAATTGGCGCCTTTACTGTCCAGCTGCGAAGGACTGCCATGGGTAGAGAAAAAGATGACGACAAGATCATCGGGTTTGACCAGGCGAGGCAGCCCATGGCTGCCCAGTTCGGAGAGTATGCGCCTCTGTGTCGCCTTTTCGTCTAAGAAAATACGCACATGGTCGGGGGCGAAGCGGGCTTCTTTCACTAAGTATTGATAGAAATCTTGGGCATCCTTACTGGCATACTTCAACTTAGGAATCTTGGCATCGGCAAAGTCGCCGATACCGAAAATCAAGGCCCATTTATCTCCGACAGGTCTATTCACCTGGGCGCTCAGGGTCTCCTTTGCATCTTTGGCGCTGACGGCTTCCTCAGCCGCCACAGCCGGAGGCTGAAGACTGAAAAGCCCGGTCAATAGAGACACCAAGGTCACCAAGGCGATCCTGTAGACCTGCTTTACCGGCTTTCCTCTATCTCCCCTTTGCTCCATTTCTCCCCCTAAATGCTCAATTTCAAGCTCTATTTTACACTTGCCTGACCTACCAAAGCAGAAGACAAATTAGGCTTGCCTCTTCCCTGTCTATACAAAGTTTGCCTATACATAATTTACATGCCCGGCGCCTCTGCACAATTTCGTCACAAGTGAAAGCTAAGGTGAAATATATGGGTCAAACAGACAAAAGCTTGCAAACAGAGGAGTCGCATATGAAAGATAACTGCTTCACAAGAACGCTCTCACAAATGAACCTGCCCGATAAGGAAGCGTTGCAAGAAGTCAGACGCAACCGCAATCTCAGTGAAAAGTCCGAACTGAACAAGAGACATCTAGCCACATTGCAAAATATACCAGCCCTTCTAAACCCGAACATAAGTAACGAAAAAGAAGAGAAAGTGCTCCAAGCCGAGGACCTGCCTCTCCATCTAAGAGCCGCAGTAGAGCAGGGCCAGTCACCGGCTCTTGTCATAATCTATTTTCCTGGTCTGGAAAGTCTAGCCCAAGTATTCGGGCAGGAGACACTCTTGATGGCTAAACAATTCGCCCTCGGTACTGTTACTTCAATGTTAAATGCCGGTGAGAAATTGGTCACACTCACAAATGAAAAACTCGGTATCTTGCTTTGCAACACGAGCGAAGTGGCATTGACCAATTTTGCTAATCGCATCGGCATGTACTTCAATAACCAATGCTTCCATGCTTTTGGACAGCCACTATATTTGATACCAAGTGTGGGCGCCTCCAGCTTTCTCGATCTAAACAGAGATGCGAGCAGAAAAAATTGGCAGAATATTACTCAACTCATTGAGAACGCCAACCTGGCAGCCGATCAAATAGCCTCACAGGGAGGTAATTCTTACAAGCATCTTCCGGTTTTCACCGGTCTGAAAAGCTGACATGATTTTGCCATTTTTCCGCCATAAGTTTGCCATCTTGTATAGGGCTTTCTCACAATAGACCCTAATTAGTGTTTCTCCCATTGTGAGCGTCCAGGCACGGCCATATTGTGGGGGCCACCCCCAAGCGAAAAAGAGGCCCTAATCTTGACTGATAAAGTTGCCGAAAAAGCACCCGATAAACTAGAAGAGGCACCGCTCAATCTCAGTTTGCCTGCCGATTTCGATAAGCAAGCCTTGTCGAATCAATCATGGGCTTTGCTGGATAAGAATGGAAGCAAAGAAAAATTCAAAGACGCCGGTATTAGCTTCAACAAGGAAGACGGCAAGCTGAAATTTGATCTCGAAAACAAGCATGATACCTGGTTGCAGCTCGGAGCGCTGTCGTATCACCAGAATAGAGAAGCAAATTACCGGGAGACAAACTATGGCATTGGCATTTTGCGCCGACTTGATGATCAGTCGGCATTTGCAGTCGGCTACTATCGCAATAGTCTAGACAAAGACAGTTTCTATGCCGCTTATCATTACACCCCTTACGAACTGGGTCCAGTCAAACTGGGCATGCAGGTGGGAGCAATTTCAGGCTATAAGGCTCTAAAGGGTCTTCCGACACCGATGCTCTTACCCTTGGCTACAATTGAAGGTAAACACATAGCCGCCGACCTCACCTGCATACCACCAATAGGTGGAGTATCAGCCGTCTGCGCCGCTCAGTTTCGAGTAAAATTCTAAGTGATAAAGTGCTTCACTTTTGGCGCTTCCTTTAGGGTGGCACCAGGCAGACTTTCGAAATAAGCCAACATCTGGCGAGCATCCCTTTGCCCGAGCTTCACGCCCAAAACAGCCACCAGAGAGACAAAAGACGGCATTAAAATTAGCGGCAACATGATCAGAATGGCGCGACGCCAATCGACAAAGATTTCAGAAAAGCCGACAATCATTACAAGCAAAAGACAAAGCATAACCACCGGCACAAGCAGCTGCACAGCCGGGCTCATCACTATACGAAACTCTAATCTACTATGTCCTCCGGCATGTGCTCCGGCATGCTCCCCACTGAGGGACGAGCCGCTCTCGCCTGTTTCGACAAAGCAACCGGAGGCTATCGGTCCCCAGGAATTTCTTAGTTTGGAGAATATCCATCGCAGATGGAACTCACGACTGCTGAGCCTACCGCAAAAACGTTTCCCGCTTTGGGCGGCAAAGATACCACTGGCGGTATTATCTTTCAGTACCGCAAGAAGCTCCTCCGGGCTCAACTCGACGTCGACTTGATAGAGAGTATCCCCATAGGGCTTGAGGAAGAAATTGAGAAAATCGGCAAATTTCATTTCAGCTTTGTCTAGAAATAGCGGCTCATAGAAGCGCTATTTTAACCTTTAAAAGGGAAGCATGTCCGCCTCAAGTTTCTTCAGGGCGGTTTCTTCTTTCTGAGCGCCGGCAATATCTCCGGTCTTCTTCAAAATTGAGATTAGTTCTAGACGAAATTTGTGATTAGTCGGACCTAGTTTCACAGCTTCCCTCAGCCCAGACAGGGCCAGGTCGGTCTTACCCAATCTTTCATAGGCAAGCGAGCGCCTGGCAATTAATTCGGAACGAGCATAAGGAGTACCGTGCAAAACCTCAAGAAGCCCATTGATATGGGAAATAGCTCGACTCCAGTTCTGCCTTTTCTCATCCACTAGAGCCATTAAATCAAGCACCACTGGGTTGCGAGGCTGCTCTTTCAAAACCGGCTCCAAAATTTGGGCGCCTTCTATATACTTGCCGGCCCCCACTAAAGCCCGACCATAAGCGATGCGAGCATCGGCATCGGCAGGCGCCCCTTCATAGATCAAGCGTGCCGTAGAAACAGCCAAATCTTGGTCCCCCCGCTGGGCAGCCAATTTTGCTTTCAAGGTGAGAGCCTGGCGATTACGCGGACTAAGCTTGAGAGCTTTATCAAGCAGCCCAAAAGAGGTTTTCTCGTCCTCTGAAATCTCATAGACTATCTCAGCTTTGCGCACCAAATAATTGGCATTTTCAGGTTCGATGGCCAGTGCCCGCTCAATCGAACCGAGCGCTTTGTGCAAGTTATTCCTTGAGGACATATAGCGACCGGCCAGCTCATAGTGCGAATTTCCGGCACCATTGGCGCCGTAAACGGCAAGAGGGCCAGGCGCCAAACAAGCCAAACAAAAGCAAACTAGGCAAACAAGAATAACTGTTAACTGTCGGCTGGGCTGAGCCATCTAAGATCACCTCTACTTAGATATAATTGCCCAGAGAGCAAGCTTGATAAGCATATGGAAATTCAAACTCAAATTCAAAATATTTCTGCCTATATGTTTAGACAGATAGAAGAGCCGGAAAAATGGCTGCCTATCTTGAAAGAGAAAGCCGAAGAGCTTTCTTTGAAAGGGACAATACTGCTTTCCAAAGAAGGGATAAATCTCTTTCTAGCGGCACCGGCAGACGATCTCAACCAGTTTCTCGACTTTCTCAGACAAGAGTCTTATTTGGGTAGCGATTTCGCCAAGAAATTAGTGGTCGGCTACACAAACTATCAACCTTTTGGGCGTATGGGGGTGCGCTTGGTGAAAGAAATCATCACCATGCGTGTACCTGGCATAGCTCCCGAGAGTGAAAGAGCCCCTTGGGTGCAGCCTGAAAAATTGAAAGAATGGCTGGACAAGGGCAAAGACGATGAAGGTAGAGAGATAGTCATGCTCGATACCCGCAATCTTTTTGAAGTAGAGATAGGCACTTTCGACCAGGCAGAATATCTGAATATCGACAAGTTCAGTCAGTTTCCTGAAGCGATCAAGGAATTGGTGGAAAACCAGCCCAGCCTGAAAGAAAAAACAATTGTTTCTTTCTGTACCGGTGGCATACGCTGTGAAAAAGCCGCTCTATATTTGCAAGAGCTTGATTTGCCCAAGGTCTATCAACTTGACGGCGGGATTCTTGGCTATTTCGACAAAGTGGGCGGCAGCCACTGGCAGGGGGAGTGTTTCGTCTTTGATGACCGTATTGCTCTTTCGCCCGACCTAAAAGAAACAAAGAAAGACTACGCAGGACGCACACGGAAAAACATTTAACTAAATTAGCCTTGGGAGCCTTAGGCTTTACTGCCGAAAGCGCGCCGCCAGCCAGCTGAGCACTTTATTCTTGGGTTCCCATTGCTGTCCTTTGTCGAGAACATCGAAAGCGGCGCGCAGATCTTTTTGAGCATCCTGGGCCGACTGATAGCGCTTCTCTCTATCTTTGGCCAGACAACCGGCAACAACTTTATTTAGACGATTTAGAGCCTCGCCCTCCAGACCTCTGACCTCAAGCTTTGGCACAGGCTCTTTCAAATGTTTCAGCATCACGCCCACAGGCTCATCGGCACTAAAGGGCAGACATCCTTGCAAAAGCTCATAAAGACTGCATCCAAATGAATAAAGATCGGAGCGGTGATCTACTGTCTCGCCACGACATTGCTCGGGGCTCATATATGGCGGACTGCCGACCACCTGACCGCTTTGGGTGACTTCAGTGTTCTGGGGCTCATTTTCAGCCATACGAGCCAGACCAAAGTCGACTATCTTTACGATAAAGCCCGCATCATCACTGCCGGTGAGCATCATATTGCTGGGTTTGATATCGCGGTGCACAATTCCCCGCGCATGTGCATATGAAAGCCCCTCCAAAACCTGCATGAGAAAACCCAAGAGTTCTTTGGTGGAAGGAGCACCATGCTTATTGACGATTTCTAAAAGACTGGCGCCATCCAAAAGTTCCATAACTAGAAAGGGCTGATTGCCTGTATCTATGCCAAAATCTAGAACTCGCACAATATTTGGATGAATCAATTCGCTGTTCAGCCTGGCTTCGCGATCGAAACGCGCCTTGGTCTCGGCATTGGTGCGGGAGTGAATAATCAACATTTTCACTGCCACTGGGTAGTCGTCCTCACGGCGCAGTCCTTGATAGACGATACTAGAGCTGCCTCCGCCAATATAACGAGTGAGCACATAACGCTCGTTTAGAAGCCTACCGATATAGGGGTCTTTTTGACGAGAGAAAGTAGCGGTCTCAGTGCTTGAGAAAAGATGAGGAAAAACTATCTCAGCCATCGGATCTAATTTCTGGCGGAGCGAAAGAATAATCTGAGATAGTCTTAATTCATCCACCGGATGCTCATCGGTGGAGACCGCCTGGGCAAGCTCAAGGGAAGTAGCCTGCCAGTTGGGATACTTACAGGCGGTTTCGAGCACATGCAACTCATCGAGCGAAAGCTCACAGCTCAACTGGCCTCTTTCAGCCCGCAGGCTTTCGGCATCGAAACTGATATCACCCAAATGGTTCGAATAGTGCATTTATAAAGATTACCATTCAAGCCTAAAAAGATTAAGTGAAACAAATAGAGGGTCACTTTACATAAGCCCCAGTCCTTTTGACATCCCGCAAGCCATGTGCCATACTCCAGATTCTGCCGATTTTCCGGCTATATAAGGACATCATTTTGACCACTTTTAAAGATCTCGGTCTTTCCGAGCAAATACTGGAAGCGCTTACACAGCTTGGCTTCGAGACTCCTACACAGGTGCAGGAAGCCACCATACCGGAAGCGCTAACCGGCAGAGACTTGATAGTCTCGGCTGAGACCGGCTCGGGAAAGACTGCCGCCTATGCATTGCCAATTTTGGAAGCAATGAAAGACACCGAGGCGGTAAAAAAGACTTTTGATAAAGACGCTTTTGAAGCAATCGGAAAATCAATGCGCAAAATGCCGCGCTGGCAGAAAATGAAATGCTTCAAGTTCGAACCTATTCATACCCAAGCCCTGGTCATTGCCCCCACAAGAGAACTGGCACAGCAAGTCAAAGAGCAGTTCTTATTGCTCAACCCCAATCGTGCACTGCATGTAGTGGCACTCTATGGTGGCTCAGACTATGAGAAACAAATGCGCGCCCTCAAGCGCGGCGCCCATGTTATTGTCGCCACACCCGGACGCCTTATAGACTATCTCAATAAAGGACTAGCCAAGCTTGACCAGGTCAAAACAGTGGTCCTAGATGAAGCCGATCGCCTACTCGATCTGGGCTTCAGCATTCAAATCAATGAAGTACTTCCCTTTCTGCCTCCCTCTGAAAACAGACAAACTCTGGTCTTTTCCGCCACAATAGACAAACAGGTGGCTGAACTCGCCAATTCTTATCAGAAGAATCCACAGATAATCAAGATTCAGGGCAAGCGCATCGAGCCCAAGACCATTACCCAATCCATTCATTATCTAGAAGAATACGAAAAAGAAAGCAAGCTCATGGAGTTGCTTATCGCCCAGGAAGGCGCAGGCGCCAGTTTAGTCTTTACTCAAACCAAGATAAAAGCAAGCGAGCTGACCCAAAGACTGCGGGCTAGCAATATCAAGGCCGAAGAAATTCACGGCGATGTGCGCCAGAAGCAAAGAGAAAAAACTCTACAGCGCTTCAAAACAGGCGAAATTAGAACTCTAATCGCCACCGATGTAGCCGCTCGCGGCTTAGACATCAAAGACCTCAACTTGGTGGTCAATTACGACTTGCCGCTTTGCGCCCCCGACTATGTTCACCGCATTGGCAGAACAGGAAGAGCCGGCAGAAGCGGTGAAGCTCACTCTTTCGTCACTAGAAGAGAACTGGATTTGCTGGATGAGATTGAGACTCTGGTAGGCAGACAGTTGGGTGACGGCAGGAAAGGCAGACAACGTCATGGCGGCGCCAAGGGTGCCGATAGACGCCGTGGCGGCGCCCGCCCACAATCACAAAGAGCAACAGGCGGTAGAGACAGTCAATTCGGCAGAGAAAAAATTGCCGGCTCTTCTTCTGAAAAATCTTTCGGTAAATCTTTCGGTAAGTCTTTTGCTAAAGCCGGTGTCAAAGGGCGCGGACCTCATAGCGAAGCTAGAGGAGAAGCTAGAGGAGAATCTAGACCCGAATCTAGAGGAGAATCTAGAGGCGCGAGAGGCGGCTATAAAGGCGGTTTCCAAAGCGGCACCAAGCAATCAATGGGCAAAAGCAAGTTCAAGCCTGCTAGAGGTCGATAAAGCCTCGTCTTTTCAGCCAGAACAAAAGTCCACCTGAAACAAAAAACATACTGGCCAGGCAGAAGTAATAGCCAGCCGGGATATGCACTTCCGGGATGTTGAAATTCATGCCGTAGATGCCGGCAATGAGACTGGGCGGCAAGAAAAGAGTGGCTATGACAGTCAGTATTATGGTGGTATCGTTTGTACGCAAACTGAGCCCCGAGACATATACATCCATTAGGTTGTATGACATGGCGCGGTAGGTCTCAAAGAGGCGTACTATGGCGGCCGCCTCGTCTTGCCTGAAAGCTAATTGCACTCGCCCTTCTTCCGAAAGCACCGGATTAGCCGAGCGGTGCATTATCTGAAGTGAAGTTTCGATGGGCCAGACAAAGTTGAGAAAGATCCAGATAACCTGCTGGGCGCGGTTGATCAGCGCTAGTTCCTTCTTTCCCGGTTTCTGAATGATACGGTTCTGAATATCTTCCAACCGCGTACCGCCCAATTGTAAGAGGGCAAAGTAAGCCTCCACCACATCGTGAATCAGTTCCGCCGCCAATCTATCGGCGCGTTCCGGTGAAAAGAATTCGCCTCTCTCCATAAGCCTGTGAGTGACCAGAGAAAAGGCGTTATCATGACTGAATTGTCTTGTGACAAGCACATTCTTCTGAAAGAACAAATTGACGTCTTCTATGGCATCGACCCTCTCGCTCACCGAAGGGCGGGGCAGAGAAAGAAACATGCCGTTATGAAAGTCTTCAAAAACCGCCTTACTATGAGGGCTGCGAATATGCTTAATCTGTTCATCGGTGAGATCAAGAAAGTCTTTCAATTCTCTCCAAAAATCAGAACTGAGTGTGCCCGATAGATGCAGCCATAGCACCTTATTTGATACCAACATCTCTGGCAATTGCTTAAAGTCGAAAAAACCAGTCTCTCTCAATCCATCAGCATCGACAAGATATAACCTGACTCGCATTTCCACCTGATCCGGCAGACAGGGGAGCATAGTCAAAGTCTCTTCATTAAAGGCGAGACGACCTTGTTTAAAATCCATTTCTTTCATGAGTGCTTATGATACCAATCACTCGCTCAAAAATCGACGCAAGAGCATCTCGCCTTGCTCATGAGCACGGGCGGTATCACCTTGTAGAGGCAGTCTCTCTTTGTAATAGGCTGAAATTTCGCGGCCGACGCCATCCATGCCACGTTGCAGAGCGGCAGGATTTCTCTTTAGCAAGGCAAAATCGACCTTATGGGCCAAGATAGCCGCAAGCGCCGTCGGCTTTTCAGCCGATGCCGCCGCACCAGTGCGACGCAACAAGGCATTGGTCTCAGCATCACTAGATATGCCTATGGATGGCAAATGTCCCTTCTTGAGGGCATCCACCACATGAGCCCCTTGCAAATAGCTACCCTCTAGTTCGCCGTCCACCAGGGCTCCTTTAAATTTACGAGTATCAAGCAATACTTCCTCACCAGAAGCACCGATACCTTTCAATTGATGAGGTAAGCCGTCTGCTCTTTTGACACCGCGAAGCCAAGTGACCTGCTCACCTTCAAGCTCTAATGCCGCCTTCAAAGCCTTACCAGTGTAAGGCGTGTCTTCCACAAGCAGGACACCGTGACCAGCCCCTGAAGCCAGATAACGACCTATCGCCCGTTTAGCAAAAGCCCCCGCCCCCAAAAGAGCGGTCGCCGCCAAGGCGGATTCCACCGGATGCTCTTTCACCACTTTCACTTTCTCTTGCAAAATTGAAAGATATGAAAGTCCAGGTTCTTCTGCATTTTCGGCGTTTGCAAAAGCTTGGTCTTTTCTTTCAAGACCTTCTTTACGTTGCGGCTCCAAATCAAAAGCCTCGCTAATTTCCCGGCCCTATGGATACCGGTAATAAAATAGCGAGGCTTTCAATTAAAGTCTCTGGGACAAATACGAAAAGAACTAGCTTCTCTAGAACTGTGATTGCTGGAAAACGATTTTTACTGAAACTATTCTTTAGAACCGACCAGAATGATATTGCAACCAACTTGATAGGGCAGACCATTCTTAGGATTCTTCAGTTTACCGTTGGCGTAAAAACCGACCGAACCGGTCTTAAATTCTTTCGCTTCAGCGGTCATTGTAGCCCAGACTTCACCTTGCGGTGTCTTGAATTCAAGAATGAGCGACTTGGGTGCGTCTTCATCAACTACTTTAGCCATCTAGCTTCCTCACTTTACTGATCATCCGCGCCGAATATATTAGCAGTCTCCCCTGCTGTCTGCAAACTGAAACCTGCATCAGGGCTTCTTCGGAGCCTTATTGCTATATTTCAGACGGTCATTCTCTAATACCTTCAATATACTGAGCAAATTTTCGTTCTCTTTGAATTTTGTTTCGCCATAGTGAAAATTCTCAAAGACATAGCGCCCCTCTTGCGCTGAGAGCTCAGCCACGATGTCCGGTCCCTTGCTCTTTGGCACAGATGGCTCCTTCCACTCAGCATAGACATCGACAAAAAACTTTCCATCTTTCTTTCGACACTGACCGACTCTGTATCTATCGGCTACATCTTGACCATTTACTATTGGATCAAAGTCTAAACCTACTATTTCACCAGGAGACTTACTAGCGGCGTCTATATCTTTCTTGAGCGCCTTATAGAGCTTGGCGGAGAACTGCCTGCCTCTTACTTTCACAGCATCTTCCAAGGTATGTTTGGGCACATACCATTTATAGAAATCAACAACAAATTGTCGACAGGCAGCACTATCATCGGCTTTGCCGCGAGCATTAGTAAAATTATCGGCAATTACTAGAGAGTGGCCCGCGGCTGAAGCTTGAGAAGTTGTCTTATCGGCTTGGGCGGCCGGGAGCCAAATCAAATTGAAGCAAAGTGATGCCACGACCATATAGCCAATAAGCTCTTTGCCACCAAGAATGCTACTTTCCTTCATCATCTGCCCTTTTGATTCTTTCTGCCTGCTCGTTCTATATGTTTGTTTGTCTATATGTTCGCTTATTCTTTTACTGGTACTGACAAAACCGGCGGCGGACCCTGCCAGCCTTTGCTGAAATAAACCGGTGTCTGAAGTTTACCGCGATCGCTCAAGACTTCTCGCTCCACAGATTCTTTCAAGTTATCAAAAGCCTCGTTGAGATTGACCTTACCGCCATTAAGACGAAGGGACTCGATAAGCTTGCGGGTAAAAACCGAATTGGGATAAGTCTTCGACTCCCAAGAGACTTGCTCTGGGGCACTGGAACAAATAATTGCCTGACCTTCACCGAGTGCAACTTTCTCAAGATCGAAAGAAGCCTGCCGGACCAGACCCTTCTCACCGTTGGCACCGGAGGCTCCAGTACCGCCAGTGCCGTGCACCGCGCCACTATGACAAACATCCAAAACTAGAATTACTCTTCTGGCATGCACTTGTTCCTTAATCATCTGAGAGAGCCATTGCATAGGGATACCACTACTCAGTAAAGCCTCCGGTTGAGTGTCATGAGCGACTAAAAAGTTCACTCCCCCAGCTTCACTTTTAGAGGTGCTGCCATGACTTGAAATATAGACCACCACCAAATCGTCGCTGGCGGCCCTGCGCCCCAACCAGTCACCGCCCAATTGCTTGATTATGTTCTCTCTGGTGGCATCTTTATCGGTCAAAAGTTTTACATGGTCAGAGGCAAAGCCGGCTTCTTTGATCAGATATTGCGAAAAATCAGTAGCGTCTTTAGCGGCATACTTAAGGTTGATCTGAGAGTCTTGAAAATTTGATATGCCAATCACAAGCGCCCATTTGCTCTTTACAGGAAACTTGGGCGAAGTGGGGTCGTTCTGAGATTTGATCGGCATGTTCAAATTGGCAAAATTCTTGCCCTTCAAATCAGGATTCTTGGCTAAAATTGCATCCAGTCTTGCTTGCAAAGGCTGAATCTCATCTTCTTTCCCTAGTTTGTGCAAGACTTTGATCAACTGCTTCAGATCGGCTACAGTTCTGGGGCTTTCTAAGCCGAATACCTTTTCTCTTACGGCAAGGGCTTTCTGCAAATACTGCGCGCAAAGCAATTGATCGCCGCTACTTTCTTTAAGCTGGGCCAAATCACTCCACAGCCTGGCCAAAGCTACAGGCTCGCTGTCTTTGCCGCTTTCCATAATACCGGCAGCGGTACTATATAAAGACAGGGCTTCCTCGGTCTTTCCTTGGACCACCTTCACTTCAGCCATGCTCATTAAAGTCTCAGCTTTTTCTTGATTGAGACCGGCGGCTTCAAGACACTTAAGAGCTTTTTCTTGATATTGCAGGGCTTCATCATAGCGCTTCTGATCTATTAGGACATCAGCCAATAGCTTATATGCCTGACCCGTATTTTGATTATCTGCACCAAGGGCGGTGCTAAAGATAGTGATACAGCTGCGAGCGACATTTTCGGCATCGCCATAGCGCCCCTGATTGCGCAGCACACTGACAATCTTGCTTTTGTCAAAACCGACAGATGTATGACTATCGCCCAGCTGCTTCACATGAATAGCCAGAGCCTTATTCAGCAAAGACTCGGCTTCTTCGTATCGATCTTGAGCAATGGCTACTTCGGCCAAATTTGAATAAAGTGTAGCCATCTGATTACTCTCTTGCCCATAAAGAGAATCGACCATATTGATTGAAGCTTGAATCAATTCGCGGGCTTCTTTATAACGGCTCTGTTCGATATAGACCAAAGCTAAATTAGCTTGACTATAGAAGACTCCACTTTCATCCTTCTTGCTTTTTGCTATCTCTAGAGCCTTCTTCAAGATCGTTTCAGCTTCGCTCAAGCGCCCTTGCATCTGATAAGCACGGCCTAGGGCATCAAAAATCCCTTGCTCTTTCAATGCCGCTTTCAAAATGGTCTTGTCTCTCAATCTAAGAGCTTCTTTCAAAGCTACTTCAGCCTCGCTGCCTTTGGCTCTCTCTAGATAAAGTGTGCCGAGGGCGTATAGAACAGTAGATTGACAAAGATACTTGATTGGTCCATTGCCTTGAAATAAAGCCAGCCCTTTCTTATAGAGCGTCTCTGACTCAGCAAACTTATTTTGATTGCGATAGACCGTGCCGAGCAGCATAATTGTGCCGAAAAGCTTTATGTCATCCTTTTTTAGGGCCGGATTATTCTCGCGAATCTCAAGAGCACGACCGAGAAATTCCTGCGCTTTTCTTTGATTACCGGTATGACTATAAGCCTGGCCGAGCAAATCATAAAGATCGGCTATTTTTGCCCCTTGGGGCGGCAAATGTTCGGCATTTTCCAGGGCAGTTTCCAGTTGCTTCAAACTATCGACATAACGATTTTCATTGAAATATTTCTGCCCAGCCTCAAAATAAGTGGAGTAAAGAGGCTCCGCCGCTAAAGTCGGCATAATAGCGGACAATGAAATGACTAATGAAGCAGCGAGCTTTAGATTCCCGGAAACAAAAACAAGTTTCTCAGAAAGAAGCACATCGGCAGAAGCCCCCACACGCAAGCTTGCTTTGCGGTCGGTACAAAAAACTGAAAAAGCTTTCAACTGTCTATCCTTATTGTTTATCAAGCTAAGATACAAGATTTATAGACTGCAGCCTAATTTTCCTGCTCTTTCTTTTAATTGATCTTTCTTTTGACTGTTCTTTCTTTTGACTGTTCTTATTTTGGACTGGTCTTATTTTCTCATTTAGTCTTTATTTTGGTTCCATATTCTTACTAGCTCTATTTTTGCCAAGTCTTTAGTTTACGCTGGTCGACCTTATATTTGCTCAGTATTTTACTGATACCAGGGTGATTAGAAACGGCGACATACTGATCGCTCAACCAAACGGCAATCTTATAACGACGCCAGCCCCTATCGCCAAGAGCAATCTCAATAAGCGCCTCAACCAAGCGCGGAGCAATCTCACTGGCAAGGGAAGAAATCGACAGATACGACACTTCCTGCAGGACCGGCTCAGCTAGTTGTTCATTTCCAAGCAGTTCAAGAAGGAATTCCGCCCCCCCACTAGAAAGTCCCAATTGCGGGGAATCTGCCTCTTCCTTAGAGAACAAAGCGATATGTCTGGTCAATGCTCTTATGGCAGAACTGAGTACTTGAGGCAGAGAGGAACCAGGATCGATGGCGCTAAAATGAGACCTCAGCTTGAGAACCATTTGCTGCAAAGGAAACAACGCCTTTCTAAGCGGAGCTTCGCCAAGTAGGTCAAAGAGAAGGTCGAGACCAACTAAATCATCTCTATCTAAAAGAGGCAAAAGTGACTCTAAGAACTGAGGGTCTTTCAATATATCCCCTTCAAACTGCGCCAGATCAGGCTGTTTTGGATCAGGCTGTTTTGGATCAGGCTGTTTTGAGCCAGGCTGTTTTCTGGCAAGCTGCTCTAGACCATGACATACAAGAAATGGCAGGCTGACAACAGTCGAAACCGATGCTTGCTTTACTGACTGACGAGAGTCTAGAACCTTTTGCCAGGCGCGATGCAATGAAGCACCGGCAAAAGGCAAAAGCAAGAGCGGCTCAACCTTATCAAGAGATAAGTCTTGATGCTTTAGCGCTGTATCGCAAAGTAAGAGGCGAAAATCAAGCCATCTTTCTTCACCATAACAAGAGAGTTCGGCAATATTCTCTAGAATCTCTTCGATAGCAAAAGACTGAAAAAGCTCAGGGAAACGTTTGCTTAAGGCAAGAACAGCCCGCCCATAAGCAAGAGTGACAGCACTATCGTTCTCGTCCGGATTTCTAAAGCTCAGAGTGGCAAATTCACGCAGATTTTCTTCACTAAACCTGTCAATCAAATCTTCTATGGCTAAGAGTGCTGCTATCTGAGGGGGGCTATCGTTAGCAGACAAAAGAGCGCTTATTGAACGAAGAAGCTGATCGGCGTCTGCCCCCAAGGCTATAAGAGTAACTAGCAATTCGGCAGCGTTCTCAAAACTATAGTTTTTAAGATACAAACTTTGCAGCGCTAGAAGATTCTTGCAAGTCAAGCCGCTCTCTTCGATTTGCTTCTCTTCAAGAAACGGCAGAACATATCGAATCCCCTTCATAAGCTCTTTTAAGATCTGGTCGTAACTGGATAGCGCCATTCGAGCTTCGAAATCTTTGAGCCCTGCGCATTCAGCCTCAATTTCTTTGATTAGACGACCGGCATAACTAAGTAAAAACGGGTCTCGGCCCGCCGCTATCACCAGACAAGCGATGGTGCGCTTGATGAAATACTGATCAGTAACATTTGTCAGTGCAAAAAATTGTCTTACTGCATTTTGCAAATCTGGTGTAGGCGTCAAACAACCTTTATCTGATATGGCAAAGCAGAGCCCTAGCGGTGCCGGTTTTCCTTGCTCAAGAAGTCGCCAAAATGCCCGCTCAAACTCTTCTATAGCTTGACTATCTCTTTCTTGCAAAAACCAAAGAGCTTCCTGAAAATTAGCTTGCTGCCCTGCTTGACCGACATTTTTGTTATTTTCCAAAAGGTAAGATAGGACAAGCCTATTTAGGGGAGAAAGGTCGCAGAGCGGATCTTCTGTCTGCACTTCGCCATGGCAGGACTCGATTGCGTCTTGCTTATTGATCAGCTTGCGTCTCTCAAGCAAATCTATCTTTTCTCCGTAAGAGTCTAGAACAAGCCCTTCGCCGACCTCATCCAATAGCTCTACAAGGTCTCGCACAATCTTGGCTTTACTGCCTTTAAAGACTGCCGCAGCTTCCTTTAGTCTCTCTTCTTCAGCCAAGAAAAAGAGAGTAAATAAAATGTTGATCGCTATCGGAGGTATCTCTAGACCAAGGGCAAGACCTTGAGAAAATGATGGCGCACCGCCAGTGATATCAAAGCAACCGGGAGTGAGGGCTTCTTTGAACTGCGAAAGCTTGAAATAACTTGGCGCCTTAAGAAGTTCGATTATCCAATAAGAGCGCCAGAAATTGCGGCGATAGAGATTGTCTCTGTCATGTTTCGCAACTTCGAAATCAATTGCGTCACTATCGGTGATGCGCCCGGAAAGATGATAAGGAGTAGCTACTCGTCCTGCCAATTTCGCCCAGCCTTGCTCTTCACATGCTAGCGAAACGCGCTCGCTTACTGAGCCCTGGCAGAGCGCTACTTGGAAGGCAAAATCATCATAGCCAAGAGCCAAAACATCATCGATACAATAAGTATCGTGACTCCATTGGTAGATTGCTTCATGGGGCAGACCCGACGCTTTCGAGAAAAGCGTCCCCCAAATTCCATCGCTGTCGCCAGTTCTACCTAACTTAACAGCCCCCATAAAGGCTCCGGCAATCTCCTCGTTTATATTCTCATAGGGATTGGTGATTAATGCCTGCCAAATATTCCCATCGAAGCTACGCACTGTAGCCGGACCGTTTGTTTGAAGACACTGGTCATCTTGAACTTGACCAAGCCAGTAAAGTGTGTCAACGAGAGAGGGCGGCGCCACTCCCCATATTTCTTGCAGGTTCTGAACTAGAGTTTCTCTTTCTCTCTCTATTTTATGAAAACTCTCAGCTAGCTCAGACTGAGAAGACTGAGAAGACTGAGAAGACTGAGAAGCCAGAGAAGACTGATAGAGCCTGGCAAATTCAGGCAGTTTCATCTGAACGAAATTATCCGGATCGGCGTTCAGAAAAAAATCATCAAGGTCAAATGCTTCAGCGAGTGGCCGACCATCCGATGTGCATTCGGTACCGTCCTTCAGGTACCAGTGCTCATCGTGCTCTTCCCAGTTGGCATTGCTATCGAATTCATAGCGCCAGGTTTCATGATTGGCAGGATACGCCTGATCAGTCTCGCCCTCACATCTAATAAAGACGAAGTGACCACAACGACTGCCATTCTTCCAAAATCCACGGCTGGCTAGGCTACCATCTGGATGAAAACACTCTATAGAGCCGTCATAACTGCCGTTCTCATCAAAATGAGCAATACAAACTAAAGAGCCTGTCTTGCTCCAATAATGCCATTGTCCGCTCGGTACTTGCTTTTTTTTGAATTTCGGACTGAAAGCTCCAAGTTGCCAAAGCTTATCATCTTTGTTCCAGGTTGCAGCGTCGGGGACTCCCTTTGGACGAACGATCTCCATCTTGTGCTCCTTCAAGCAAATGCTCTAGGACTACAACAAGTCGGCAAAAATTAGGAACCCCGACGCCGCCTGATAGTTTTAATATCTCAGAATCAGAGCCTGTCCACCCCACTTAGCCAAGCTGGACTTCGGCATAAACTCTACTTTACCGTGGAACTTGACCACTTCGGCAATAGCTTCATGAATAGTGGAGAACTGCTGTTCTTTTTCTACCATCCACTCTGGATCTTCCAACAGTAAGGTCTCGCCTTGTCCGGCTTTTGCCAAATCTAAGATTTCTTCAGACGATAACACAAGCTTATGGGCACCCTGAGCAGTCTCAAGCCGCTCAGCGTAGGTTTTGGCCAAAGCATTTCTATGTTCTTCTTTGAGAGTCGATAGAACTGCCTTGAGATCGCCTTTAGCAGCACTGTGCCCTGTACCATAAAGCATATCGATACCGAAAGATTTGACCTCATCGAGGCTAACGCCGATCAACTCTAGGCCGGTTGCATAGCAGGGATAAGCATGCTTGTAGGCTAATTTCTTCCAGGCATCGAACAATTCACTATGAAAATGATGATCAAAGCCTTCCGACTTTCTACCGTCCTTATCGCATTTTGCAATCGGACGCTTACTGTAGACAGCTTGGAAGTGCTGTAGCTCCTCACTCTTGTCGAGCATTTCGGTATGCAGACCCCTACCCAGATAAACATCCACACCGGCTGGACTAAAATTGAAATAAAGATAGGGTGCCGATATCTGCCTGGCGTAGGTAGACTCTAGAGAGGAGAAATTCTCGCCGCAATAAAAGACCTCGGGCAAGAAAAGATAAAAGGTTTCAGCTTCAGCCTTTTCGGTGCTGACAAAAAGAGCAAGCGAACTTGCACCGCTCTGAAAATCAATTTTGTCAATTAGGCTCTCACATTTTGCCGCTAGAGCCTCATAGTTATCAGTGTTATCAGCAGTATGGCGCTTAAGAATCTCGCGACAAGCCGACTTTATATGAGAACGGTCATGAAGTTGTTTCTCCGATCCGCCATGGGTGCGAAAGACGAAGGTAAAAGCAGGGGACTGTTTCTGAATAATGCTGTTTGCCATAAAGTGCCATCTCCAAATCTGTGGTCAGATCTTAGCTGGGAAGGCGGGTCGGCTATATCAGCCAGCAGGATGATGCAAGCCAGTATCTAAAGGCTGAAATTTTGGTTTAGCTGTAAGCTTTCTCTAGGATGATCTGAGCAGCAAAAGCAAGATCTGTGGCTGAGATGCGCCCATCACCTTCAGTTAAGGAGAGACTGCGAGCTTGCTCTAAAACTGCTACGGTGGTACGAGAATAAAAGATAGTCTTGCCGCCAGCATAAGATTTAGTCTCATTTTCTTTAGGCAGACTTCGCTTTAGTTTTTGAATATCAAAACTCTCGCCAAATGATTCTCTTACCGAATCAGGATAGGCTCTGGCCAAACTGAAGAGGAGATATTCGGCGGTAAGAACACCGAGACCGGCTTGCTTGACTGCTTCGATGGCATCAGCCAATACGCGCAGACAGCCTTCGTCAAGCAGAGACAAGGTTTCAATTGATGGCTCGGCTAATTTGCCATCATCAGCCGATATCGGTTGATTTTTTGATATCGGTAAAGAAGCCTCGAGACCAGAAAGCTCGGACTTGAGAGATTCAGCGCTGCGGCAGGTGAGGAGAACAGCAAGAGCCTGCCATAGCTGAGGCTCTGAGGAAAAACTGCGAGCGATTCCAGCTCTTGCCAAGATTTCAGGAAGCTCTTCACTAGCTAGGGCTCCGGCAAGGCTTCTTAAGACGAGATCCGAAGGCAAGCCTCTGTAAGTTACAAGAAACCGTTTTAAGTCTTCAGCATTGCTTATCTTTCCTATCTCACTCTGCTGAGGCACCTCTAAAAACTTTAGTACAGATTCGAGAAATGACTTGACGACTAAAATATCGGCGCACTCTTCGGTGAAATTGCGCACCTGGATAGTTACTTTACTGCCGTCTTTGAGCCTAAGAACCAGTTCTGGACTGACATTCAGCTCGATCGCAGCCAGGGATGTAAAGGGAACAAAACGGGCGATTTCGCCTTTTATGTAATGCAAACCGATATCGGTTAATAAAAAAAAGTCGTCACTCTCATTCAAATAAACGCCTATGAACCGCTCTCCCGGCGCAAGCAGGCTGGCGAATACATCGTGAGACTGCGCCACAAAAGACTGAAGAGAAAGCACCTGACAAAGCTCTTCTCTGGGCAGTTTCATCGGCATAGGCCTTGATTAAGTTGTGACTTATAAAATTTGGGCGATGAGAGACTCGAACTCCCAACCCCCTCGGTGTAAACGAGGTGCTCCACCATTGAGCTAATCGCCCTTGCCGAACGCAAGAAGACTTAGTCTAGCATTTGCCCAAGAAAGCGAGCAAGAAATTACAAAGACTCTTTGCGATTCCTAAAGCAAGTAAAAAGCTAGGATTATGGATGTCCTGCTATCCTATTTATTACCTGTTCAGATGGGCGATTTTTTGTTTAACTGACTTTAGACTGATTGATGAATCTACACCTAGGAAACGAGAAAACAAAGCTAACCAAGGGCTGCAAGAAAGTCCTTGAATACCTGAAAAGGCTGGACGACCTTTCATCAGCCCAGGATATCTATGGCCTAATGCGTACTGAAGACGCTAAGGCGCCCGGATTGACAACAGTCTACCGTTCACTGGAAGCCCTAGTCTTGCAGGGTCTAGTGCAAGAAGTAATGCTGGGCGACGGCGAAAAGCGCTATGAGGTGGTGCATCCCGGTGAACATCACCACCATCTGGTCTGCCAAAACTGCAGCAAAAGCGTCCACCTCGACGAATGCTTGATCGAACAGTTCGAAGAAACAATCAAGAAAAGCCACGGTTTTCAAATCAAAAGTCATATGCTTGAACTATTCGGCATATGCCAAGATTGCGCCAATAAAGAATCGCGCGACTAATGAAAGAAGTCCGGAGGTCCTGAATAGTGACCGAAAATAAGACTAACCAAGATATTCCTGATCCAATCGATCTAGGTCAGGACAAAGCTATCTTATCTCTGGATAATCTCGGCATTTTCGCCTCTATTGCTTGCCTAATTCACTGCTTAGCCCTGCCCGTCTTGATAGCAGCTGTTCCTTTCATCGGGTTTAACCTCAAATTTTTGGAAGAACCATGGGTTGAAAACACCCTCATTGGCGCCATTGTTGCCTTTGCTGTTTTTGCAATCGTGCCCGGCTATTTCAGACATAAGAAAGTAATCGCCTTGGTTGGCTTGGTAATTGGCATGGTAACCGTATTGAGTGTCGCTTTCGGACGCGACACTCTTGTTTCGGAACGCCTGGAATTACCCTTGATTGCCTTCGGTAACCTACTTTTGGTAGGTACTCATCTTTTGAATAGACGTTTCACTACCGGTAGTTTTCTTGGTCATAGCCACAGTGGCGGGCATGAGAACTGCAAGCATTAGCAAAAGCCGACAATGAGTCTGATTTTAGCCAGGAGAGACCTTTTCTTAACCTACCCTTAAACCACTTGGCAAGATACTATGTGTCGTTAGCGTCCAATTCAACGACAAAACAACCAACTAACCAACCAACCAGATCAACAAAAAATATGGTCAGCATACTTTTTTATTCAGTGGTCTTCACTTTCCTGGCGGTTTTCCTCTATACAATCGCCCACGACGAAGTTACAGCTTTTCTAGACAGGGCTCTAGATCTCTTGCACATGAGACCTTTTGGCCGTTAAAGCTGTAAACTAACGCTCAGTCACCTAAATTGACTCAATTTAAGAGGTACTGGCGTGAATATAGACTCATACCTAACTGGCGCTGCCTTGATTTTGGGTGTTTCTCTAAGCTCGGTGGCGGGCTTACTTTTGGTGAGAAAGTATTTTCACCTCGAGAAACTGAAGCAATGCCATGAAGTGGGCGGCTATCTGCTTTCAGTGGTTGGCACTATGTATGCAGTCTTACTTGGTCTGGTTGTGGTAGACGCTATGACCAAGTTTCAAAATGCCCGCGCTGTTGTAGAGACCGAAGCAAATAGCTTGGCTGATGTTTTCCTATTGGCAGAGAAATTGCCTCAGCCCAAGGCAAATTCAATAAGAGGGCTCTGCCATACCTATGCCACCGAAGTGATAGAACGTGAGTGGCCGGCTATGGGCAAAGGCGAAATCGACAGAGCGGCCAGACGTGATGTGGTCAATCTCATGAAAGAAGTGATTTCATTTGAACCGGTAAACGAAAACCAAAAGGCAATTTATCCAATAATCGTACAAGAGGCCTGCCAGGTCTGGGATAACCGACGCGCCCGCACCAATCTTGCCACCTACGGTGTGCCGCCGGTGGAATGGTTTGTTTTGATCTTGGGTGGCATCGTCACTGTGGTCTTTACTTACTTCTTTGCCATTGAGAGCCTGGCAGCACAAGTGGTGATGACAAGTATGGTATCGCTTTTGATATCACTCAATCTCTATCTGGTGGTCTTATTCGGCGCGCCGTTTTCGGGCGATCTGCAAGTGGGTGCCGATGCCCTCAAAGTAGACAAATTGATTTTCGAAAACCAGCTAGGCCTTAAAACCGAAGACTCAAACAATCACAGCTAAAGAAAGAGCCCCTGATAGGGGCTCTTTCAAATTCTCTCGACTGGCTAAATACTTTTCTTGTGGGTATTTTTCCTGTCTTTTAGTGCTTGTGTGGTCTTAACTATCTATAATTCGCTTAAGAAGGCTTACTTTCCTTCAACCACATGGCCGGCGAAATACGCTGCAAGAGACTACCGAAAGAACGGTCAAGGTCGCGCACTATATCGCGCCAAATCAACCAAGATTCTTTCTGCCTCAAACGCGAGACCATTCTAAGACGGGAACTGCTTTCTTCCTTTTCGCCGTTACGGAAGGCACGGGAGGCATGACGCCCAGCCAAAGTATTGTCGCGCATAAGAGCCCGATAGCCGGCTGTTATGTCGACCTTGACTGGACTATCTTCCTGACTGTTTTCATCTCCGGATAGCTTTTGCTTGATTATCGAATGGTCCGTAGCTCTCATCAGGGCTTTGGTCGACATTTTTGTTACCTCATTAATAGAGCGTCAGAAAAGCTCTTGGCACGACAATATTATGCATGACAAGATGTTACAGAGCAAGACTGATTAAGGTCTGATTGCAGTGCCGTGCTTGCCAAGATTTTTCCTGTCGATTCTCAATTTCTAAAACAGGCATTGGCAGAAGCCTCTAGCATTGCTCACTTTCTTAGAGACAGAGATTGCTAGAAAATGTTTCCGCCACCAATTGCGACATCATGCAGACGGGCAGAATTAATCTAGGCAGCTGTCAAGAGCTTCGTCTTTGAGCACGCTTGTCATCCAAAAGAGCAATCTACATATACAATATTGTCTGGTCAATCCAGGCACCCAAACAGTGGCAGACAAGCAAGAAGAAGAGAAAAGCAAGCAGGAAGCCACCAAATCTGGTACTGGGCAAGCGCCTTTACAGGCCAATAGCTCGGACATATCAGAAGATGTGGAAACCTCAGGCAGACATCCCGACCTCTTTGCCGGACTAAACTATAAGCCCTCTGAAATAGATGCCTGCGCTTGGCCCGGGCAAACTTCACCAAGTAATTCTAGTAGTTCTAGCAGCTCTGGCAATCCTAATCATTCAAATAATGCCAGAGCTGGCGCCGGCGAAAGCCTTGCTTCGCCCAGACAGGTTGAAGCGGGACAACCCTATGCCAACCAAGGTCTGAGCCTGGCTGAAGAAGTAATCAAACATGCCCTTGCCGGCGATTTCACAAGCCCGGTCAAAATAGAAAAGGCTGAGCCGCAGTGGCCGCAGGGCGAATTGAAACGCAAAAATGGCGACCCAGCTAGTGCAGTTAGTACAGCTAATTCAGCTAATTCAGCTAAGCCGGAAGCAAGACAGCAAGAAAATCAAATCGAAAAGAAGGCTGACGACGGTGCGCCAAGCTATCGTCCCCTCGAATTCAAGCCGGAAGACAGTAGTAATTTTCCCAAACTACAGTTACCGCCCCTACCAACAAAAAACGAACCACGCCGCGAGCTTAGTCCGGCTCCGTATGTCAGACGCAATGAAACAGTCGGTCAGGACAATAGCTTCAATAGCCCCATGCCGACTAGTGAAGAAATCGCAGCCATGAACGAGGCTTCGCGTACTTTTGAACGCACCGCCGCTAATACCAATGCCGCCCAGAAGTCTAGTCTTGACCCCAATTGGGGTCCCAAACCCGGCCAAACCAATAACAAACTGAACGCCCTGAACGACCTAAACGCCCTAAAAAAGGAAGAGCTGACTGAACAAGCACAGCCCATCAAAAGAACAGATCTAAGACCTCCCGGTAGCGACCGTGAAAAATTCGCCAGAGAATATGAAGAGGCTCTCAACCGCGCCAAGCAGAATAATCAGGCGCCGGAACCAATTAGAAAGAAGCAAGAATCAGCCCTAAATGAAGCCCTGAAAAAGGCGCCGGAGAAAGAAGTTTCCAGAGGTGCTGCGGCTCTTAGAAGAGCCGGTATCACTGAACGCAAAGAAGATGATGGGAAAGACTATAGTGAGGCGGCACGGATTGGACGGGGCGACGTTTTCGGTATTGCCGCACTGAATATAATGATCGCCCGCAACGTCTTGAAAGATCCCCGCGACTTTTTTGATCGTCTGCCCCTAGACGGCTCCAACGCCGAACCGATTTTCTTTCTGCTATCAATTGAATTTGCTACCGCTCTTTTGCGCTGCCTCTTCAAATTCAGCCTTTTTCCCCTCTTTGGTGAGCTGACCTTCGGCTTGGTTTCCACCTTGGTGGGCGCCTGCCTGGTCAATTTCGTCTTCGAGAGAATCTTCGGTAAAGGCGACTTCAACGGCGTGCTGAGAGTACTCTGCTATAGCCGCGCGCCCATTCTGATTTCCTTTATCGCCCTAGGCAAATTTGAAATCGGACTCTATGTCTCGCTCTTTTGGACTCTCTATCTCAACTATGTAGGTCTCAGTCGAGTCTTTCTCAAGTCGCAGGCAGTGATAGTTATTGTGGTCTTGGTAATGGGCTTTTTAGGTGCCATGGTAAGACAGGGCGCGCCCTAAACCAGTCTAAGAAGAAAGATATAGAGACTGAAATCTAATTCTAGATTTGAGAACTATTTTTTGAACTGGTGCTTGAAATAGGCGGCACAAGTGCCCGCCGTCGAGACCATGGTCGCCCCCTGGGGACTATCGGGCTTACAAGTTTTGCCAAAGAGAGGACATTGCAGAGGAGACTTGAGACCAAGCCATATCTCAGAAGAAATACAGCCGGTGCCCTCTATATCGCAAGCCCCCAAGGGAGCAAAAACTTTATGGGCATCAAAAGCAGAGAACTCAGGTTTGAGGGCGTAGCCGCCGGCTGGCACGACGCCCAATCCACGCCATTCGCGCTGACATACTTCAAAAACTTCGGAAATGAGAGCCCGTACTTCTAAATTACCCTGACGATTAGCCGCTCTTTTATACTGATTCTCGACCGCGGCCTTGCCGTATTCAAGCAAATTGACCGCTTTTAGAATGCCTTCCAAAATATCGGTCGGTTCAAAACCGGTAACCACAATCGGTCGACGCATTGTTTCGGCTATAGGCTCATAATCTTCAAAGCCCGAAATACAAGCCAGTTGACCGGGAACCAAAACAGCATTGACTTGGCTATCCCGATCGGCCAGCACTCTCGATACAACCGGGGGCAGATTGGCATGATCGCTGAGCAAATAGAAATTGCTTACGCCCAATCTTCTTGCCTGCCAAACGGCCAGGGCATCCATCTGTACACTGCTCTCAAAGCCGACATTAAATAGAACAACTTTCTTGTCAGGATTGCTGCGGGCAATGCCGATACATTCAATCGAAGAATAAACAACACGAACATCAAAACCCTGGGCTTTCACTTCAAGCAAATCTTTAGTGCTGCCGGGGATGCGCAAAAGTTCAGCAGTTGCGCAAAAAATCACATCGGGTTCTTGGGCGATAGAAATGGCTCGGTCATAAATATGCACCGGCACTGAAGCCACTGCGCAACCAGGTCCATGAACGATTTTCAGATCAGGCGGAAGATAACGGAAAAGATCATGCCTGAGCATTGTTGAAGTAAGTTCGCCCGACACTTCCATGATTTGCCAGGAATGGGTCATGCTTGCCGCAATCTTGCGGGCAAGACGAGCTAGCTGCTGCTCATCACTATGATCGGCTCCATTCAGCTTGAGACCAAACATTTAAGGTCGGCACTTCCCTTACAACTTACAACCTTAATTAGCTTACTGAGAATGCCCCTTATCAAGTTGTACTTTGTAGGCATGTTACGCATATTTGCAATTTCGCAACATCTTGACAGCCTTAACTAAATTTGACCTGGCGCCAATCTGTACCGGCTTGTCTTTTTTTAATTTGGTGCCGATCCAGACTTAGTGAGTATCTCTAGGCAAGGCAAGCTTGGAAGATAGAGGCTTGAGGCGCTCAAGACCGGCTCTATCAGTCATAATCAAAAGTCGATCACCGACACCTAAAGGATTACTGGGAGCTGGGTTCCAATCCACTACACCGTCGGACTTTTCATGGCAGAGTATGGTCACTTCATAGTTGCCGCGTAAATAGTCGATATCGTGCCCCACCAAAATGGTGTTAGGCTCAACTGTCAGCTGCACAGCATTGATAACTGTGCCACCAAACTCAAAACTGTCGAGTATGTCGCCTGATATAGCAGCCTGGGCAAAGAGACGGGCTGAACGCGCCGACGAGCTATAGGCTCCCTGAATACCCATCGACTTCTCGACTTTCTTGGCCAAATTTTGGTCGAACATTCGAATCACCACCCTGATGTCGGGATTCAACTCTCTTGCCGTCAAGGCCGCCTCAAGATTGGCTAGGTCATTATCGGTGACACAAATTATGGCCTTGGCTTTACGCACCGAGGCTTTAACCAGGGCGGCCGAATCTCGCACATCGCCAAAGAGAACAGGAACATCAAGACCGCCCACCTCGGCGACAAAACGCGCAGACTCATTGCTCTCTATGGCGACCACATCTTCGGCAAAACGGCGCAGGTGTTCAACCACCCGCACCCCCACATTGCCCAGACCGCAAACCACCACATGATCTTCCATAGTCTCAGCAATCATCGACTGCCACTCCTTCGAATAACGTTTATGTTGAAAAAGTAGATTCCCAAGATGCACCACCCCTTCAGCGATTATGATCAAACCCAAGATGGGCAAGACAAAAAAGATTGGTGAAAGGCGTGGGTCTTCCACATAGTTGAGCGGGCTCTCAAAGAAAATCATCAGCAGGGTGTAGTAAGCAGCCTGGGTGAGAGTCATTTTGTGACCGCCCAGTTCAGCTGCTGGGTAAAAGCTGTATAGCAACCCTACTGAAACCGAAAAAGCCAGGCCCATCGAAATCAGGAACCCCTTGAACTCTCTCAAGAGGACTTTCAGCAAAAGGATGAGTCGTCGGCTACGCCTTCTGGCGTAGTCGTAATCCTCCAGATAATGTAAAGTTTGCGCCCTGAAATCCACAGGCTTAGTATACCTAAAATGGAAATCAGCCTTGATTGTAAAGATGGCTGAGTGATATCCTTGTCTATATAGAGATACTTGAGTGCGATTCTTCTTTTTGTGAGCAAGCTCGATAAATTCGGTAAATCGAAATATGCCGCCCATGACACCATAAGCGGTATCAAGCTTTTTTCGATATCCTGGCTTGCCGTCACCGTCTTTTTTACAGCACCAGCTTTGGGTCAAGAAAGTGAAAAGTCAAGCAATCCAAATTGCTTGCTCACTCTGCACGATCCCCTGCCCTTAACTGATACAACCACGAGTGCCGACAAGGCGCTTGCGCCCTTGGACGGCTCGATCATCAAAGCCAAAATGGGTACCAGCATAGCCAATTTCGATCAAGTATCCGGTTCGGTCTTTCGAGGAGCCGCCCCCGGTCACGACGGCATGGCCAGACTGGCCGCCACCGGTTTTAAGACCGTGGTCGATCTGCGCATGAATGGTCTTGGCACATTGATGGAAGAAAGAGAAGCGAAAGAGCTTGGTCTCAATTATGTGCATATGCCGCTGACTTTCAACAAACCATCTTTGGACAAAGTGGCTCATTTCATGAACATCATTCAAGACAAGAAAAATCAGCCAGTCTTTGTCCACTGTCGGCACGGCGCCGATAGAACCGGTACGCTTTTCGGCATTATGCGCCTCACCCAAGATAAATGGAGTTTTGACCGTACCTATCAAGAAATGAGAGAGCACCATTTCAAACCATGGTTTCAAAACCTGAAAAATATGGTGGCATCCTTCAGCAAACAAGAAAATGTCAGATTGCTTTCCAAAGCCATAAAGAGCGACCGGGCTATACAAGCTTCATTGTCAGCCGGTGCCGATCATGACAGCAACAGCAGATTGCAAGCCAGCCGTCCTCAAAATCTCGAATAAAAACTAGATAAAGCTTTGATTGGCCCGGCTTGACAGACTTATTCTTTGGCTTTGATGTCGTTCCAAAGAGACTGCTCATCATAGCTGTCATCAGCTTCGGTGGCCACAGTAAACTCTTTGATGGTGGCATTTCGTCTGTTTCTATCAAGATTTTTCATGCCCGGATCAAGATCATAAAGCCTGTAGAGCGGGTCGAGAGAAGACTTCATTATGGCCAATATATTGCTCACTTCCGAACCGATTAGATTGAATGCCGCCTTGGCTTGCGGCGTGGAGGCATGGGTATCAATGTCGTCGGCTAGTCTAACCAAACGATCGGTCTCCTTGACTAGCTTGGTGAGCAGTTGCAGAACAGATATATCTTTAGTGTTATTTGATGAATCAGTAGACATTTCATCCTCCTTTATATTTATACAGTCTAAAATCATGCCTGTCAGCAACTATTTGAAAGGGTTACATGCCACTTCTTGAGATCCAGAATCTAGCCACAACCTTCCCAACCCAAGCAGGAGAGGCACGTGCAGTCGACGATGTGACCTTATCGGTGGACCGCGGAGAAGTGCTTGGCATCGTAGGCGAGAGTGGTTGCGGCAAGTCGATTACATCTCTTTCAATTTTGCGGCTGGTGCCGCCCCCGGGCAAAATTGCCGCCGGCAAGATTATCTTTGACGGTGTCGACCTCTTGAGTTTGGACGAAGCTCAGATGAGAGCAATTAGGGGCAATCGAATCGCCCTCATTCCCCAAGACCCTATGACTTCACTAAATCCGGTCTATAAAATCGGCGACCAGATAATTGAAGCCATCGAACTGCATCAAAAGCTTTCTTATAAGGAGGCAAAACTAAAGGCTATTGAAGCACTGGAGAGCGTGCGTATCCCCGAAGCTAAAAGTCGCATAGACGACTATCCTCACCAGTTCTCGGGCGGTATGAGACAACGTGTCATGATTGCCATGGCCCTTGCCTGCGAGCCGACCTTGCTCATTGCCGACGAGCCCACCACAGCTCTAGATGTAACTGTACAGGCGCAGATACTCGACCTCTTGCGCGATATCCAGAAAGAACGGGGTACCGCCGTTGTCTTAATCACCCACGACCTGGGGGTGGTGGCCGAAATGTGCGACCAGGTTGCGGTGATGTACGCCGGCTCCGTTGTCGAATATGCCGATGTGAAAGAGCTCTTCCAGAACCCTAAGCATCCCTACACAATAGGATTACTCAATTCCATTCCACGCAAAGAGTCAAAGCGCCTCAAGCCAATTGATGGCCAGCCGCCTAGCTTAACCGAATTACCTAAAGGCTGCCGCTTTGAAGACCGCTGCCATTTTGAAAAGAAAGCCGAATGCAGCCAGCTTGTGCCGCCCTTAGAAGTGAAATCTTTGGCGGCAGGAAGCGGCAGCGAGCATGTGGTGCGTTGTTTCTTAGTAGATAAAGATCGGGCTGACAAAAAAGACCAAAAGAAAGACGAGGCTGTCGATGATCTCAAGTAATTTGCGCATACCAACCACCGCTCAAATTAGAGAGCTTGAGAAAAACTATATCGATTTTGTCAAAGAAAAAACCGGAGCCGACTGGGGCCAATCCCTTATGGAGATTGCAGGAAGAGCGGTAGCCCACTGCCTTTTGCCTCTTTGGAACAGCAGTCCCGGTCATGTGGCCATTTTTGCAGGCACAGGCAATAATGGCGGAGACGGAATGGTAGCGGCTCGCTATCTCAATCTCTGGGGCATTCCTGCTTCGGTTTTTATTTTGGGAAGTCTCGACGATGAAAGATTTTCAGCCGAGACCAAAACAATGAAGAATCTATTGCAAGCCTTGGATATTGAAACTGTAAGCCTCACCGAAGACTATCTCGACCAAGAGTTGGAGGAGACCCTCGATAGTATCACCGGCGGGGCTAGCGTGATCATCGACGCCATCTTCGGCACCGGTTTAACTAGACCGGTTGAAGGTCTGCACCGCAAGGTAATCGAAGCAATAAACAATAGCGCCAGACCGGTTCTATCTATAGACCTTCCCTCAGGCATCAATTCAGACAGTGGTGCCGTCATGGGGGTGGCGGTAAGAGCTGATCATACAATTACCTTCGCCCATCTAAAGCCGGGGCACCTTTCTTATCCGGGGGCTGAATTTGCCGGCGATATGAGTTTGGTCGATATCGGCTTACCCGACTTTGACGACGCCAAAGAGGACATCTATAACCTAACGGCCGATCGCAAAATCTATCTCACCACCTGTGGTGCGGTGCAAGGGCTCTTGCCTCTGCGCCCGCTTGATGCGCATAAAGGCACTTTCGGCCAAGTATTGACCGTGGCCGGCAGTTTGGGTATGAGCGGTGCTGCCGTTATGGCAGCCAAAAGCGCCCTCAAGTCAGGGGCCGGCCTTTCTTATCTGGCCACGCCTCGTTCTCTCATTGCCGGGCTGCCGGCCTGCGAAATTGTTTATAAACCTTTGAGCGAAACCAGCAAACAATCAATCAGTGCCGAAGCTCTCGGCGAACTATCTGAACTGCTGGGTTCAGTCAAAGCTTGCATCATCGGACCAGGACTTTCTCAAGGCTCCGACAGTGTGGAACTAGTCTTTGGCTTTACTGAAATGCTCGGAATCAGCTGCGTCATCGATGCCGATGCACTCAACTGTATTGCAAAAAATCCAAACAAATTCTGCGGTGGTAAGAACTTTATTTTGACCCCGCACCCTCGCGAATTGGCTCGCCTGCTTGGCAAAGAGACTGAAGCAATCCAAGCAGATAGAATTAGCCATGCCCTCGAAGCAGCGACCAGGTTTAATGCCGTAGTTGTGTTGAAGGGCGCTTATACGGTGATAGCCGAGCCGGGCGGAAGGGTCTTTATCAATCCCACCGGCAACCCCGGCATGGCCACCGCCGGAGCCGGCGACGTACTCTCGGGCATCATCGGCGGACTAGCCGCCCAGGGGCTGGATACTTTCGATGCCGCCTGCGCCGCTGTCTATATTCATGGAAGAGCCGGCGACCTGGCTGCCCGAGGGGAAGAGAACAATCCGAATCCGATCTTGATTGCTTCCGACCTTATCTCGCAATTACCTAAGGCTATGGCAAGCATCGTCAGCGGTGAAGTCTCATACTTGGAAGAAAGGCTGGCTCAGTCTATTTCAGGTCTCTAAAATGTTGGCAAACCAATCAATTAGAAATTGCGCCCTCACTCTGCTTCTTTCTTTGACGCTCTGTCATTCGCTTAGCGGCTGCCGTGAAGAAAAAGAAATGTCAGCCGAAGATAGAGAAAAGGAAGCCAAAAGTAGAGAGCAAAGAAGAGAAAGAGAAAAGAGCGAAAGGGCTGCTCATCAAATCGAAATCAGACGCTATGTCAAAGACCTGCAAGAACATATCAAGTCTAAGTTTCATCCTACTCTTGCCAGCGCCCAATTCGGCATCATCTCTTTTGAAATCGATGGCAATGGTCGACCAAATAGAGTCAAAATAGTAAAGGGCGTCAACCCTGAAATCAATCGAGCCATGATACTAGCAGTAGAGGCAGCAAGACCGCTGCCAAAACCGCCAGCCTTCATGGATGATCCAGTCAGCATTTATTTTTCCTTTGATCCTAGAGTTCTACATTCAAGCAGTCGCTTCGACGACAAAGAGCGCATCAAAGAAACTATAAAAGCGAGCACGGTCAAACTTCAGGAAAATCCTCAAGACAAAGAAGCCCTGGCCAGTAGAGGCAGAGCCTGCTTGGCCATGAACGATCTTTTGTCGGTCAAGCAAGCAGCAAAAGATCTAAGTCTGCTCTGCAGCCTAGAACCGGGAGAAACAAAATATCTCACCCTGGCAGTTAGAGCAGCAAGAAGACTCGGCGATGATAAGAGCTTCCTGGAATTGAGTGAGCAAGCCTTTCAAGCAGAGCCCGATCTGGAAAACACCTTGAATTATATTGAAGCGCTCACCTATAGCGGCAAGTATCAGGAAGCACTGAGCGCCTGCTCAGCCGCCCTGAAAAAATTCCCGAACGATCCCGACCTCGGCTGCATGACTGCCTATGTTTATTTGCACTATGACAAACCTCTAGATTGCCTCAATCAATGCGATAGAGTGCTAAAGATTGAACCAGACCAAGCCATGGCTTATGCCTACAAAGGTGATGCCTATACCACCCTGCAAAATTACAAAGAAGCGATGCAAGCCTACAATCTCAGCATCAGCCTCAATGAAGATGATGAATTCAACTATCTAAGAAGAGCTCGACTTAATAACCTGCTTGGTAAATTCGATAAAGCAATTAAGGATGCCACTGCCGCCCTCACTATTGATCCTGAATGCGGTCAGGCTTTTTACTATAGAGCCTTTGCCAATGCCGCCCTCGGTCTCAATGGTCAGGCCCAGAAAGACAAAAGCAGAGCTGCCAGTCTTGGTTACTTGCTAAGCACAGACTCCAAATAAGTCAGCCTGCCAGCTAGGCTGTCTAAAGATACTTCCACCCCAAGGGCGAGCACGGTGCCGGCTCCATTTCCCGAGGGCAAATTGAAACAAGAAGGCAAGCCCATTTCTATCAATCTATCCATAGCCAGCTCTTCGAAAGAAAGCATATTGAAAGCACCGCGGCTATCGCAAGCATCAAAACAGCCAAGGGCAAGAGCGGCTAAACTGGACATTTTCCCTGAAAGATAAAGGGTATTGAACCAACGATCGAGAATATCATTTCTTTCTTTGTAATCATCCAAGACCAGCACCGCACCGCCAAGATCTGGCTCGAACTCGGTGCCGAAAAGCGACACCAAGGCAGTGAGATTGGCGGCTATCAGCTTGCCTTTGCCCAAACCCTCAACCGCTGGAAAGCCAAAATCACCAAGCACGGCATCGGTAGTCTGCAAGGGCTCATACTCAGAATGCGTCAGGCTGCGCTTCACCCGCTCAAAAGTCTCTTTATTATTCACTTTATCTAAATTGGGACCGTGGAGGGTGACTAACCCGGTCTTGACGTGAACAGCCAAACTGAGATGACTGAAGTCATCAAAGCCTATAACCAGCTTGGGATTTTTCTTGATTGACTCATATGGCAGATGAGGCAAAAGAGGCAGAGCACCATAACCGCCGGTGATGCTCCAGACAGCCCTGACTTCGTCATCAGTAAAGGCTTCGACTAAATCAGAAAGCCGCTCTTGGTCGGTACCGGCGCTAAAGCCATGTGTCTTGAAGATATTCTTGCCCGGTCTAGCCCGCAGACCCATTGACTCTATAATAGCCACGGCGCGCCTTAAGTCGGAAGGACGAGCCGGACGCGAAGAAGGGGCGACGATAGCCACCAGATCTTTATTTTTTAGATGGGGTGGCTTTATCACACAAAGCTCCTTCTTCTATTTTCAAACGCACCGCCGACTGACCGCTTTTATATCTATTTAGATAGGGTAGACCGGCTTGGTCACTGGCATAAAGACTGGCTTCCACCCCGATGGGCAAGGTAATCTTGTCGGCTGTATGACCTATTTTAAAGCCATAGACCACAGGAATATCGAGCTTAGAAAGTCGCTCTCGCAAGACCTCTTCGAGAGCATGATTGAGGGTGAGACTGTTTCTTTTGCTGCCGCCCGGTCTGCAACCGGAACAGTCGCCAATAATAATGCCGCGCGCCTCTTTGAACTTGCCGGCCAAAACCAGCTGGGTGAGCATTCTATCCATGGCATGCGGTTCTTCATCAACATCTTCGATAAAGACTAATCTGTCTTTGGTTTCTATTTCAAAAGGTGTACCCATCAACCCCCGAATTAGAGTCAGACAGCCGCCGGTCAATCTTCCAGAGGCGCGCCCAGGGTTTATCACCATGCGCGAGGGATAACTAGCCCCCCAGGCATCACCTTGCTCCTTGTCATTTTCCTCTGGTTCGGTGATCAGGCCGATTGGCTGAGTTTTCATCAAGGCTTTCTGCCAATAAGCATGGGTGTAGGCACTTTCATACATGAGATTGAGAGTTGGTCCATGAAAGGTAACAAGCCCTGTCTTTTGATGAACAGCCAAGAGTAAGGCGGTGATATCGCTAAATCCACAAATAATTTTGGGATTGGCAGCCAAAAGACCATAGTCGAGCTTTAGCAGAAGCCGACTGGCACCGGCGCCGCCCCGCAAAGGCAGAACGGCACTGACAGCTTGGTCGGCGAAAGCCTCATGCAAATCGGCCAAACGAGCTTCGTCGGAGCCGGCATAACTGCTGTAAGAGCGAAAGGTGTTCTTGCCAAGCTTATATTTGAGACCGAGCTTGCCAAGCCAAGCCAAGGTCGATTCTAGATAGCCCGGCTCGAAAGTAGGCGAAGATGGGGCAATCACCCCGATGGTATCGCCCGGCTTCAAAACTTTAGGCTTGACTATCTCTGACACAGATTAATTGTAAAACAGAATCGCCCTCACTGTAAGCCTCAAGATATAAGCATTGAGCTTTTGGGGCAATAAGAAATGCTATGATCTATTGTTTGAACTAGAGGCAAAAACAAGGCCAAGAACATGATAAACAAAGACGCTCTAGATAAAGAGGCGCTACTAAATCAATCCGGTCTTTGCACCGAAACCAGCACAAAGACTGGCAAGTTCACGCCGGACCAGTTGAAATGGCTCGAAAAAGCCAAAGCCTTTGCCAAGAGAATTCCTTTGGCCGAGGTGATGGCCAGCGACAGCGAAAATGTGTTCAGAAAAGACCTTTTCCAAGCAGCCTGCAAAGAAGGACTGGGCGCCCTGCCTTTCCCTGGCGAATATGGCGGTGCCGGCGGCGACTATTTATCATTTAGCTTGGTAAATGAAGAGTTTGGTCGCACCTGCGTACCAATTATGAGTTCACTAGGCGTGCATGTGCTTTGTCAGGAGCCGATTTATCGCTTTGGCACAGCCGAGCAAAAGCAGAAATATCTAACAAAAGCCTCAACCGGCGAATATCTCGGCGCCTTCGGTTTGACCGAACCCAATGCCGGCTCCGATACTGCGGCTATAGAAACCACTGCCCGAGAGATGGACGATCATTATCTGCTCAATGGCACTAAAACCTTTATCACATCAGGGGCTTCAGCCGATTTCTATATAGTCATGGCCAAGCTCTTGGGTGGCGAAAAAGCCCAGATTACCTCCTTCATTGTCGAAAGAGATTTCCCAGGCTTTTCTATTGGTCAAAAATTCGACATGCTGGGCATGCGCGGCTATTCCACTTGCGAAATAGTTTTCGACGACTGCAAAGTGCCGAAGGCAAACCTTTTGGGCGCCCATGGTGAAGGTCGGAAAGTGGCTCTTTCCAGCCTGGCTAAAGGAAGAGTGACAATTGCGGCGCAGTCGATAGGCTGGGCGCAGGGTGCTTTGGATGCCTGCACCGAAACTCTTAGAAGAGCCTACCTTGACGGTCACTGCGGCGCCGACCTGAACGGTCAAGCCCTGGCCCTCGGAAACTTGGCTGTTCTCACCGAATCAGCCAGAGTTTTGACCTACCAAGCCGCCCGTCTAATAGATGCCGGAGAGCCATCGGTAACCATTGCCGCCATGGCCAAGACCCAGGCCACCGACGTGGCCATGCAGGTCTCCACCCAAGCCATGTCTCTTATCGGTATCGAAGGTTTGAAACCAAATCTTCTTATCGAAAGAATTTTTCGGGATGCCAAAGCCGGTCAAATCTATGAGGGTACAAACCAAATTCAGCGTATGCTCATCGCCAGAGACTTGCTCAAATAAGCGAGAAAAACATGCCAGATTTACTTGAACCTGAACCTGAAACTAAATCAACTTATCTGATGTCGCCAACGGTGCCTCAAGCAGCGGCCGCTCCGGCTGTAGTCTTGCCGAGCCAGGCTTTGCTTATGGTCATGGACAAAGTTCGTACCACGATTCTCTTGGTGGGCTTTTTCTATTCAGCATTAGGTTTTCTGCTTGCCGCTCTAGCCTTGATCTTGCTTGCGCCAAATGCCTACTGGATGATAAACAAAAGCAGCCCTATTTTGATGTGGGTGGCTCAGCTCGGTATCTCTGGTATAGCCTTGGTTCTCGCCCTCGGTTGTCTGGTCATTGGTCTAAACCATAAAAAATTGCAAGCCCAACTGGCCGAAGCTGAGACTCTCATCGACACTCTACGTGACCGCGCTTTTCTGCAAATTCAAGCGACTCGCTATAATCTCGAAGATCTGACTGAAAGGCTTACCATGCCAAAAGAAAGTCACTCCCCTAGCCCCCTCGACTATATCGACGTGGCTAAGAAAATTGGTCCCTTACTTTCTTTGTGGAATGCCAAGGAAAGAAGCCTCGTCACTCTAGGTGTTGAAGGTTTGAAGTTTATTCAAGCCTTGAAAAAAATTCTGAAGTAAGCAATGCAGCAAACCAATAAGGAAGCCATTTTTGATTTCACTTCTTATTTAGATGTGAGAAGAGCGAGATTGGAAAAGGCTCTGGACTTTTACTTGAGCGAGAGAAGTGAAAGTCGTGAGAGTCTTGAAAAAAATAATTGGAAGCCTTCTACCTTATATGAAGCAATGCGCTATTCGGCTTTGTCCGGAGGCAAGAGACTTAGAGCGGCTCTAACGATTGCAGGAGCCGAAGCAGTGGAGAGAGCCCCGCAGCTTAAAGACTTGGACCCGGTCGAATTGGTTCTGCCTCTCTGTGCCGCCATTGAAATGATCCACGCCATGAGTCTGATTCATGACGATCTGCCCTGTCTAGACAATGACGATCTGAGAAGGGGTAAGCCCACCAATCATAAAGTCTTCGGCGAAGCCATGGCACTTCTGGCCGGCGACGGCCTACTAGTCATGGCCCAGGAAGTGCTGCTCAGCTATTGCCACGAGAAAATTGATAAAGGTGCCTTACTTTCAGTCAGCCTCGAACTTTGTCGTGCCACCGGCCCGAGTGGCATGGTCGGCGGCCAAGTTCTCGATATGGAATTTACCGGGCAAAGCGTTTCTGAAGAAGTTGTGCGCAACATTCATGCCCGTAAGACCGGTGCCCTTATAAAATTCTCACTCTGGGCGGGCGGGGCCTTGCTGCAAGCCCCTGAGAGACAGCTACAATCATTAGCCCGACTGGGTGAAATTATTGGTTTAGCCTTTCAAATTACCGATGATTTGCTTGATGTCACCGGCAGTGCCGAAAGCCTCGGCAAAACTCCGGGTAAAGACCAAGCCAGCAATAAAGCCACCTGGGTCAGTATCTTTGGAGTAGAAGGGGCAAAAGCCAAGTTGAAAGAAATGGAAAAGGAAGGAAAGGAACTGATCAAAGAATCCTCGCTTGACAACCCTTCTTACCCAGCGCTGCAATCTTTGCTTTCCTATTCTATAAATAGAGAAAAATAAACGAGTTTAGTATGGACTACCTTTACCAAAGCCTTTCCTTTTCTATCTTTGCCGACCCTATCTTTGCCGATGTGGCTACGCCCTCATTGGACGGCAGAGGCTGGCAGGTAATTCTTGTCACTTTGATGAGCAGTTCTATAGCGCAAGTCTTGAAAGTAATCATCAAACTACTGACAACAGGCAAGCTTGACATGCGCATGGTGGCAACCACCGGTGGTATGCCTTCATCGCACTCCAGCTGCACCATGGGCATGGCTGTCTCAGTCGGTCTAATTGAGGGCTTTAACTCGGTCTCATTTGCCATTGCCCTTTGTCTTGCCTTCATTGTTATGTACGATGCAGCCGGCGTAAGAAGAACGGTCGGACTGCAAGCCAAGGTGCTCAATAAGATGATGATCGAATTGTTTTCAGATCACCCAAAGCTATCTCATGAGCGTATTAAAGAATTTCTAGGACATACACCTGTAGAAGTATTTGTTGGAGCAACTCTTGGATCTCTCATTGCTCTTGGCTTCAATAATTTGGCTATAAGTCAGCACTGGCACGTGAATTAAGCGGTTGTCATGAAGCTCTCGCTTAGAGAGTTATGAAAAGATCGTAATACATGACTACTGCATCATTCTTGTAACTTTGCTCTATAATCAAGGTCTTGGAAAGGGTTGCCATACTCTTGAGAGCGAAGTAAAAAACGATTTCAAAGAGTACTTGTCTAAATAACTCATAAGCTAAAAGCCAAGAGATAAGTCGAGAGATACGGTATACTTTCCAAGAACAGGACGACACAGGTCGTCGGGTCGACTAGCTTTTGCTAATCGACTGAAAGATGTGCGTTGGAAACTTGATGGCTTTAGCCGTCGCAATTTACAAGACAGAGTCTTGATTTCGTACCAGTAGGGTTCCGTTTTCTGAGAAAAGGAGGAAAGGCAGAGTAAATACCAGCGAGCGGGGGAAACCACTCCGGTAGCACTGCCGAAAGTTAGATGAATACAACGGTCCAGACAACACCAGCTCCAGCCAAAGCCTCTTCCCCGAGACGTTCACGCTTCCCGGGCAAAGAGTCGGGTTCGGTCTCCTTCAACCTGACGGCTCTCGGCCGCCAGCTCTTGAAAGAGCAAGCCGCTGCCGCAGGCGTTTCCAACGGTGATTACGTTGAAATGCTTATTCGCGAGCGTGCCGGCATGCCCCCATTGAGACTGCCCCCCCAAGCCAAACAAACCGGCCCCAAAGGCGGCGCCAAGTCTTTCTTCTTCGGAAAGAACAGAGGCACCACCACTGCCGTTTGCGTAACTCCCATGGCCCACAGACTCCTCGATGAGCAAGTAGCCGCCTCCCGCATGAGCCGCGGCGACTATATAGAGTATTTGCTCCGCGAAAAATCCGGTCTTATCGAAGAAACCTTCAAGACCTACGCTCAGCAACAAGCCGCTGCCCAAGCAGCTGCTCCTGCTCAGCCCCAGACCAACTTCGCTCCTCCGGCTCAACCGGTGGTCGAAGTGACCTACGCCCAACCGGTAATCACTCCTGTGACCCCGGTTACCGACTGGTCCAACAACAACAACTAAGAATAATTAGATAGCCTCACGGCATTTAATCTAATTCTTCCTCCTTTTTCAAACAAAGGCTCCTTCGCTAGAAGGAGCCTTTTGAGGTTTTGATCCCCTTCGATAGAAGGAGCCTTTAGAGGTTATATAGATCCTTTTGAGGTTCTATAAATCCATTTTGAAATTATTCAGGACAGATCAATTTGCTTAGAGACTAACTTCTCAAATCAATATCGTTGAGCTTGAGAGCCGCACCCTGCGGTACCAGATTGACTGCCGTCTTGCCTACGACATGGCGCACATCAAAGTAAGCGTCAAACTTTGAAGCCATGCGAAAATCGAGAGCCACCGAACTAATTGTGATCACTGTCCCAGGTCTGATATCTCTTGTGGCGATAACCACTTGCAGACGCTCTTGTTCGTCGAGCTTCATGGCAGTCATTCTGAACTGCGTACAAGTCGGACACTGCGCGCCTTTATAAGGGCGATGACAGGTCCGACAAATTGTCTGCGCTTCGATTGGTTCAGGTGGCGGGGGCGGGGGCGCACCGCCGGTTACTTCTCTAATATCAAAAACTTTTCCCTGCCGCTGATAAACGGCACTAAGCTGCCTGACTATGTTTGCAGCTTGCGCACTTTCCAGACCAAAGCGAATGATAGTAATGAGCAAGGCTTGCTTATAACTATCTTCGGCTTCTTTCATTCTGTTTTGAAAGTTCTGACAAGAACCGAGTTTGATGAGAGTATTTGCTACTTCAGGGTGGTCTAGACCGAGACCAGAGATCTGCTTTTCGAGGTTATCACTATAGATAGACTGTGCCTCACTAAAGCGCTTCAATCGGTAATAGAAATCACCGAGTGAGTCCATACACAATATCAGCTTAAGTGGTGAATTAGTCTCAGCGGCAGCATCTATGGCTTTCCAGAGATACTCTTCGGCAGTCTTAAGGTCGCCGTTTTGAGCAGCGTTGTCAGAAAAGATCTTGAATAGTTCCCAGCTCTCGGGCATCAGTCAAACCAAATCACGACTAGAGCAAACGTCCTTACAAATGGCATCAGCTTTCAGAGCCAGACTTGCCGCCGGCCACATCATTCGATTTCTCTTGGGCGCGACTGCGGGTACCGGCATATTGCAATATAGCTTCCACTTGCGAGAGATAGTTGGCGATATATTGTGCTCTAAAACCTCTCTGAATGAAGGCTTCCAGCCTGAGCCATTCTTTCAAGGTCGAATGCAGACCGGTTACATCTTTGAGGAGGTTATCAATTTCATCGGCGCTGGCTCGGCCACTTAGATTGTGCATCGATCTCTGCACTGTATCAATCTGATTGACCACATCATTAGTGCTGGCGGTATCAGACATAATGCGTTTCTTGGGATCTTGCAAATAGCGATTGACCATTGCGGCAAAATCATCGAACAAAACCCGACTGGCCTTTAGTGGCTCCGCCTGTGGTGTCAATATAGTTGCTCTTCTATAGGGTCCGACCTTTAGAACATTGACTTTCTTATCATCAAGGTGAGCAGCCGCAAACATGGTTGTACCAAGAGTACCGGTCACACGAGAAGAATCGAGCAATTCAATTAGACCGGCAGTATCAAGCTGTCTAATAGAAAGACCGGGATAAGCCAGACCTTTGTCCTGGGTGGACTCTCTCACAAAAGAAGCTTGTTCAGTGAATTCTTTGGGCACGGCCACATAAGTCATCGGATTGATGGTATCGACCCAACCATTGGCCACCCAGGTCTCCCATTCCTGCTGAATGGCGTTGACGCGCATACGCCTGGGGAAAGCATAGACCGCAGCCGAAATGCGGATTCCCGGCTGCATCGGTCTAATCAAATCAGAAACTTCTTTGACAAAACTAGTGATCTGCGCAGCTTTCCAGTGCACCCACATCTGCCTGGTCTCATCATCCATTCTATCTAGAGAGAGACCTGTCTCCCTTTCAAATTTCTGACGGGCAAGCCAGTTGAAGCCCATTTCTGAGCCCTTGTTGTTGAAAGGATAGCGAATATAATCGAGCTGAATACCGTCGACTTTGTAAGTATTCATCACTTCAACAATCAAGTCTTTGCAATATCTGCGGCAGTCAGGGTTGGACGGGTCCAACCAGTACTCGAACTGTTTAGGCGGCAAAAGCGAACCAGTACTCGATGTCAGAGCCCAAGTAAAATCGTGGCTGGTGAGAACCGGTCCAGGATAATCGGCTTCTTTTCCGATAATCGGATTGTGCTTTGCATTTCCCACGTTGAAGATCCAGAACCAAGCATGAAACTCCATCTTGCGCTTGCGCGCTTCGGCAAGGGCGGTACCGAAAGGGTCCCAGCCCAAAGTCTCGGGATTTTGACTGGCCATCTTAGATGGATACATGGTGAAGCCGGCATTATTGGTCTCGAAATAGACGACGTTGATACCGGCTGACTTCAACTTATCAAATAGATCAGCCATGCCTTTAGGACTCTTGGTGGCAACAATAGTGCCGCGGTCCAACCAGATACAACGGGCTTCGACGGGTCTAACCGGCATGGCTTGAGCAAATGCCATGGCGAAATCTTGTCTAGCTTTTTGCAATCTCTCGTCGGCTTCCAAGAAACGACGGTCTCTATAGGCCTCGTTAAAGGCTTTGACATGTTCCAGCCCTGAATCATAAAAGCTTTGAATGGTCTTAAGTGGAACGCTAAAGTCAGCCTGCTTGGCTGTCTTCACAGCTTCATCTGTGCGCTTGGCCAAATAATCCAATTCGCTTGATAGAGTCTGATACTCGGCATAACTTATCTGCACAGCTGCTTGCTGGGTAATGCCAGGCGCCAGTTCATCAAGAATCTGGGCGATTAGCTGACTATTGGAAGAAATTTCACCTTGCAAGCCCGGTGCCCAACCAAGGAAAGCACAATTACCACTGCGGGTGATTACGGCTTGCGAATTCTGCCATGAAGCAAGCGCTTTAGCTGAAGCCGTGGGAGTCAGCTCACTGACCACCGAAGCGATGGCAAACTCAGCCGACAAAGGCAAGGGTTCGCGGGGCCAGTTGAGATTGCCTACTTCTTTTAGAGTCACCCTATTTAAAGCTTGTACACCAGCCAAAGCCATGAGTTGCAAGGCGCCACTGCCGGCGACACCAGCACCATCGGTGATGAGCAATTTACCGCCGGCTGATTGATAAGCGTTCAAGGCGGCTACTTCAGTGGCAGGAATATCGACCAAGAGCGGCACAACGATAAGCTTATAACCGGAAAGTTTACTCTGCCCGGCTTCAATATCGGCATCGCTCAACTCGTCAAAACGAACGTTGGCTCCGTCCATGGTCGACTTGAAGACTTTGAAATCATCTTCGAATGTGCCTATATGTTGATCTTGATAAACAGCCGCATTTCGCGCACTTTTCAGCACAGCGACAGGAGAAGCGGCATAAGCTGCAGTGGCCGACCAGAGATTGACCAGTAAACTAAGCACAAAGGAAAGCGAGAACAAAACAACCGTGCTGACAACACCCACTTTCTTCACCTTCGCTCTATCTCCTGTTACTTCTTAATAGCGGCTTGTTTTAGTAATTCTATCGAGTTGGCGCTTGGTTTCGCGCTTGGCAATCGTGTCTCTCTTATCATGCAATTTTTTACCTCGCACCACCGCCAGATCTACTTTTACCAAGTTTCCTTTGAAGTAGAGCTTAAGCGGTATCAAGGTCAGACCCTTTTCCTGGGTTGTAGCCTTTAACTTGAGAATCTGCCTAGAATGCATGAGCAAGCGACGTTTTCTGGTTGGCTCATGATTGAATCTATTGCCATAATCGTAGGGAGATATATGGCAGTTATAGAGCCAGAGATCGCCGTCCTCTATGCGGATATGACTGTCTTGCAAATTAGCCTTTCCGGCGCGAATCGCCTTAACTTCGGTACCAAGCAGACTGATGCCCGCCTCATGGGTCTCTAATATCTCAAAGTCGTGCCGAGCCCGGCGATTATCGGCGACAGTGCGATAAACCGGTTTGTCCCCGTCTTTCTTTTTCTCGTTTTGAGCTTTGCCTTGCTTAGTCATGCGAAGTATTCTAGCGGTAAATAAGAAGTAGAGCTTGAGAGCGGCTCACTTGGCAGCCATTCTGTAAGTGGTATTATTTTCATATGATTAAGATCCAGCCTCTATTTGCCACCGATTCGACCCAGGTAAGGGCACTTTTGCGTTACCAGGAAGAACCTGTGCCTTATGAGAGCTTTTGTGCCGAAGAACGTTACTTAATCACAGGACTGGCTTTCTGGCAGCATTGGCTGCCCTGCCACCTGCATGTTTCCCCATCTGTATATATAGCCAAAGAGGACGGTCTCATTCTGGGGCTGATTTCACTGCATCCAATTGGCAGATCAAAGTCTTGTTGGCAGGTAGATCACTTGGTGGTCCATCCCAACCATCGCGGTCGAGGTATTGCCCAAGAACTTCTGCGCTTTGCCTGTGCTCTCTTTGGTAGTCAGGGAATCAGCCATTTCATAGCGGAAGTGTCGGATCGCAATCCAGCCGCCCTATCGCTGCTCGGTAGTTGTGGCTTTAGAAGATCAGCCCGCATCACGCATTATCAAGTACCAAGCGACCTCAAGCTGCAGGCTGCTGAAATCAATTCAGAAGCCTTCCGCCTGGCGCTGCCCGAAGATCAAATCGGACTTTACCAGTTGCACGAAGATATTCTGCCGGCCGATATCCGCCTTACTTTCCAACACACTCCGCTTGATTTTAGAGTCTTTCCAATTAAAGTCGAAAGTCTGGACACTCTAGCAAGAAGGTTGCTGCGCCGTCGTAGTTGGTTCTGGGTTTCGCAAGACCAGGAGCGAAAAGTGATTACATCAGCCTGCCGGGTAACCGCCCACCGCGAAGGCGACTATCATTTAGAGTTTGCCGTGCACCCGGGCTTTGCCCATACAGCCCCCGACATGATCAACTTTGTGCTTTCGATAATGCGCCGAGCCGGTATGAAAGGCATGGTAGTCGTAAAAGCTTATGACTTCCAAAAGTCGGTGGTGGAGGCACTTGAGGCGGCTGGGCTGGAAAGACTGGGAGACTTCTCGTTGCTCACCAGAGACTACTGGATGAGAGCGAAGAAGCCGCGCAAACTTTCTCTAGAGACCTCAGTCAACTTACCGGCACTTGGCAATCCAGCCATCAATATTAATAGAGAAATGACCGACATCTGGCCGGGTTCGCTTAATTAAGCGCTGCTAAGAAGCCGCCCCATATAGGGCTTCACAGCTAATAATTCGATAATCTTGGCTTAGCATTGTAAATGATTTGCGAAGTTCTTATATATCCAGTCGCTCTTCTGATAATCTGAACGTTCGCGGTATCTGTTGGGGATACCTGTTTTTAGCTTGTGTTTTTAGGAGTTAAGTGGTGCCTACCATAAACCAGTTGATCAGACGCGAACGTGCCAAAGTGACTTACAAGACTAAGTCCCCGGCCTTGAAATCTTGCCCGCAAAGACGCGGCGTTTGCACCCAGGTAAAGACAACCACCCCGAAAAAACCGAACTCGGCTCTTCGCAAAATCGCCAGGGTAAGACTGACAAACGGTATTGAAGTTACCGCCTATATCCCCGGTGTCGGCCATAACTTGCAAGAGCACTCGGTTGTGCTCATTCGCGGCGGCAGGGTCAAAGATCTTCCGGGTGTTCGCTATCACATCGTCAGAGGCGCCCTCGATACAGCTGGTGTCAAAGACCGCATGCAGGGACGCTCCAAGTATGGCGCCAAACGTCCTAAGCCGGGTCAGGCAGCAGCTGCCGGCGGCAAGAAAAAATAAGCAGTTAAGAAGTTCAATATAGGAAGAAGATTGAAATGTCCCGCAGAAAAGTAGCCGACAAGAGAATTCCGAAGGCTGATCCCGTTTACAACAGCCAACTGGTCTCACGTTTCGTCAACCGCATGATGCAGCGCGGTAAGCGCAGCACCGCCCAGAGTCTCTTCTACGAAGCTCTGCAAATTCTTAAAGACAGAACCAAGCAAGAGCCCTTGGATGTTTTCAACAAAGCAGTGAAAAACGTCACCCCCTTGGTTGAAGTAAAAGCCAGAAGGGTTGGCGGTTCGACCTACCAAGTGCCGGTTGAAGTGAAGCAAACTCGTGGCTTCGCCCTCGCTACCCAATGGATCATCAACAACTCCAGAAAGCGTCCGGGCCGCACTTTTGCTGAAAGACTTTCCTCTGAACTCTTCGATGCCGCCAACGGCACTGGAGCTTCCGTCAAGAAGAAAGACGAAACCCACAAGATGGCTGAAGCCAACAAAGCTTTCGCTCACTATCGCTATTAAGTCTAAGCAGGGCTCAAGACAGGGCGATTGAACAGGCTTTAGAAACGCTTCGGCATGAGCCGGGGCGTTTGCCTTTAAAAATGTGAAGCCGCTTCTGTAACAAATAAAATAGCCAAACTTGGAAACTTTATGAAGAATCAAAGGGGCTGACCACCTCAGTGATAACCTCAACAAACCGGTTACAAATAAGAAGCTCACTTCAAGCAGGTCATGTATGGATAGCGTCAAAGAAAGGAAAACAGAACCCGTGTCAGGAAGGACAGTAGAACTCAAAAATATACGTAACATGGGTATTGCCGCCCACATCGATGCCGGCAAAACCACAACCACAGAGCGCATCCTCTTCTATTCGGGTCTGATTCACAGAATGGGCGAAGTGCACGAAGGCACAAGCTTCACCGACTGGATGGAACAGGAAAAAGAGCGCGGTATCACAATCACCGCCGCCGCCATCACCAGTCAGTGGAAAGGCAAGCGCATCAACCTAATCGACACCCCCGGACACGTCGACTTCACAGTTGAAGTTGAGCGCTCGATGCGCGTTCTTGACGGTGTCGTCATCGTACTTTGCGCCGTCGGCGGCGTGCAGCCCCAAACCAACACAGTTTGGAAGCAAGCCAACCGCTACGAAGTACCCCGCATGATCTTGGTCAACAAAATGGACCGCACCGGTGCGGACTTCTTCAAAGTAGTCAAACAAATTAAAGAGCAGCTGCCCGGCATGACTACCACTTGGGCTAATGCTCATCCCATCCAGATTCCGATTGGCGCTGAAGGCGATTTCAAAGGACTCATCGACTTGGTCGAAATGAAAGCCCATGTCTATGATGAAAAAGATCCGATGGGTCAGAAATTCAATATCGTCGACATTCCCGCTGACATGAAAGAAGAGACAGACATGTGGCGTCACCAGCTGGTGGAAGCCATTGTCGAAACCGATGATGAACTCATGGGCAAATATCTCGAAGGCGAAGAAATAAACACAGAGTCTCTGAAAGATGCTTTGCGTAGAGCAGTTTGCAACAACAAACTGATCCCGATTCTTTGCGGTTCAGCTTTCAAAAACAAAGGCGTCCAGCAGCTTCTCGACGCAGTAGTCGAACTGCTTCCTTCTCCCGATGACGTTGCCGCCATCAGAGGCACCTTGCCCGACGGCAGCGAAACAGAGAGAAAATCTGACGAAAACGAGCCCTTCTCGGCTCTCGCCTTCAAAGTCATGAACGATCCTTTCGTCGGCAAACTGACCTTCATCCGCGTTTATTCCGGAAAACTCTCGGCTGGTTCTTATGTCTTGAACAGCACCAAAGGCAAGCGCGAGCGCATCAGCCGTCTGGTGCAGTTGCAAGCCGATAACCGCACCGACGTTGAAGAAGCCTTTGCCGGCGACATCGTTGCTGCAGTTGGTTTGAAAGACACCACCACCGGTGACACACTCTCGGCAGAAAACTCACCGATTATTCTTGAATCGATGAACTTCCCCGACCCTGTTATCTCGGTAGCCATCGAACCCAAAACCAAGGGCGATGCCGATAAACTGGGCGTCTCTCTTGGCCGTCTGGCTGAAGAAGATCCCACTTTCAAAGTGCGTGTCGACCATGAAACCGGTCAGACCATCATCTCTGGTATGGGCGAATTGCACCTTGAAATTATCGTTGACCGTCTGCTTCGCGAATTCAAAGTAGAAGCCAACGTCGGTAAACCGCAGGTTGCTTACCGCGAAACTTGCAAAAAGGCTGTCAAAGCCGAAGGTAAGTTCATCAGACAGTCTGGTGGTCGTGGTCAGTACGGACACTGCGTCCTGGAAATCGAGCCTCTTCCCCCGGGCGGTGGCTTTGAGTGGGTCAACAAAATCGTCGGCGGTGTCATTCCGAAAGAATACATCCCTGCTTGCGAAACCGGTGTCAGAGATACTCTCGTGGGCGGTGTAATGGCCGGCTACCCAGTTATCGACGTGAAAGTTTCATTGGTATTCGGCTCCTACCACGATGTCGACTCAAACGAAATGGCTTTCCGTACAGCTGCTTCCATGGGCTTCAAAGAAGGCTTCATGAAGGCTCAACCCACTCTGCTCGAACCAGTTATGAAAGTAGAAGTGGAAGTACCGGAAGAGTTCATGGGCGATGTCATCGGTGATATCTCCAGCCGTAGAGGCCGCGTAGAAGGTATGGAAACCATCTCCGGACTCTCTAAAGTAAGAGCGCAGGTTCCGCTTTCTGAAATGTTCGGTTATGCAACCGACATCAGAAACAAAACCCGCGGTCAAGGTACCTTCACCATGGAATTTGCCCAGTATGAAGAAGTGCCTTCCAACATCGCCGAGACTGTAATCAGCTCGAGAAAAGAGAAATAAGCACTGCCTCAAACAGTGAAAATAGCTCTAAGAAGGCCCGGGTCTCCCGGGCTTTCTGCTGTTAAGATATTACGTCATGAAATATCTACACAACGGCTACATACTTTTTTGCAGAGAAGCCCAGCACGGTGAGAATGGCGAAGTGGACGCGCTGGGTCTATTCGACCTTTTTGTCGTACCGCAATTTCCTTACCAGATGAATTGCACCTGCGTACTTGGCTTCGGCACACCGTATGAAAGACGGCAATACAAAGGTATCGTTACTATTGAAGACCCGGATGGCAAGGTCATCTTCACCAAAGACTTCCATGCCAATGATCCAAATGACATCTACAAGGGTCACTATATTTTGAAGGTGGACTGCAAGCTGCCCAGAGAAGGCGGCTACAGTGCCAAACTCAGTTTGAGTAATTGGAAAGACGATAATATTTGGGACTTTGAACGAAAGTTCTTCGCCATGCTGGAAGGCAGCCCCACCGACCCATAGCTTTGGCATTTAACTAGGTAAAAAGAGCCGAGCCTTGCGGCTCCGGATTTATGTATCTAGAAAGAGCCGAGCCTTGCGGCTCCGGATTTATGTATGTGAAAAAACGGAGCCTTTCGGCTCCGTTTTTGGGTTCAATATTTGGACGGTACTGGACTCGAACCAGTGGCCCCCACTATGTCAAAGTGATGCGCTACCAACTGCGCCAACCGTCCGTGAGCTTTCGGTCACTATTGTAGCGAATTCTCGAAAGCTGATCACGGCTTTCAATCTCTTTTAAGATTGTCACCGCGAAGGAAATGGAGGCGGCACCCAGATTCGAACTGGGGGATAAAGGTTTTGCAGACCTCTGCCTTACCACTTGGCTATGCCGCCGTAGACTACTCGCAAGTCCTTTCTAAGAATGTACCATAGCCAGACTGAATACAAAGCTCTTGCGCCAAATTGTTTATCATAGTCAATACATTTACCAAAATGTCGATGACGAGAATTACCTAAATATCAATGAGCTTTTTGCTGAAAAGAACAATCTATGCCTTAGTGACCCTGCTCGTCGTCTCGCTGGTCAGTTTTGCACTGATGCGCTCATTACCGGCAAGCCCCATAGACGTTATGCTGGGCTCAGCCCAGAAAGATCTCAGTGAAGCAGACCTACAAAAAGTAAAAGATGAACTAGCTCTAGATCGCCCAGTAGAGCAGTATGGCCGCTGGTTATTGTCCTTTGTCGACAGCAGCCAGGCTAAGAGCAATTTGGCTATGGGTCTCTCCTATAAAGACGGCAGAAACGTCAAAGAAGTAATCATGGAAAGGATTCCAGCCACAGTTGCCCTGGTGGGTTTTTCGCTCCTTATCTCTTTTACTGTTGGTATTCCTTTAGGCGGCTTTCTCGCCTTCCTTGAACAAGAAAAAAAACTAGATAAAGACAGGTCTGGAATTAGAGCCCTAGCAGCCTCATTACAAACGACCATGGCCTTTCTTTATGCACTGCCCAATTTCTTTTTAGCCTTTCTCTTTTTAGCATTGTGCGCCACTCTTCCCTGGCTCTATCCGCCACCAAGTTTGACAATCTTCGGCGGCAACCAGGGTGAATGGCTCTACCTCATCGCTCCCGCCTTCATTCTCAGCCTAAGGCGACTGATAAAAGCAGCCTTCTATACTCGCAGCCTGCTTATCGCCGAACTAAACAAAGCCTATGTCATCGCTGCAAAAGCACGAGGACTCTCCTTTTCTCGAATCTTCAAGCATGTGCTGGCCAACTGCAAATTGCCCCTAGCCGGTCTCCTCAGTGTTCAGATTCCAGCTCTAATAGGCGGTTCGGTGCTTATCGAAACAATTTTCTGTATACCTGGACTAGGCAGACTCTCGGTCGAATCAGCCCTCAGTCGCAACTATCCTGTCATGATGGGGCTGACCATGCTCTACGGTAGCGCAGTAGTGCTGGCTTCCTTCTTGAGCGACCTCTTCAGCCGGAGGTTGACCATCAATGAAGATTGAGGGCAAAGTCATCGGCAGCGCAATTTTGCTCTCTGTCCTGCTCTTTTCACTATCCGGTCTCTTTGCACCTGATAGCCTCTGCCAATTAGACAAAGCCGATATCGCTCCCTTCCAAAATTGGCAGTATCCGCTAGGTACCGACGGACTGGGGCGCGATCTTTTGCTTTCAGCCATGAAAGGCGGAGTGGGCACGCTCTCAGTCGGACTGGCTTCGGCAATGCTTGCCAGCCTGGCAGGCTTTATCTGGGGCTCAGCGGGCGCGCTCTCAGGCGGCACCATCGACAATATCAGTACAGCAATTGTGGATGGTCTGCTTTCCATTCCTACAATAGTTCTTTTGCTTACCATCAGCTCTCTCATTTCGGCTCCCGAGCTGACCCATGCCATGCCGCAGACAGTACAGACCCTGCTCAAGGTGAGCGAACATTCACTTGGCTACCTCCCCATAATCAGTGTCGTTTTCGCCATAGCCTCTACCTCATGGCTGGAAGCAGCCAGGGTAGCCAGGGGTATGACTTTGAAGCTAAAGGGCGAAGACTATGTATTGTCCGCCAGAGCCATGGGAGCCAGCAATCTAGAGATACTAGTTCGCCACTTACTGCCGGCCCTAGCCGGACTCGCCGCCTTAGAAGCCACCTTGCTCACCGCCGACGCCATAATTTTGGAATCGGGACTGAGTTATCTAGGTCTAGGTCTTGGCTCAGGCACACCCAGTTGGGGCAGTATGTTGAGAGAAGGGCAAATCGGTCTTTTCTGCGGGAATGCCCACGCAGCCATCATTCCCGGGCTTCTTATTGCTTTCACCGTGCTTTCTATAAATCTCATTTCAGACAGCATTGCTGTATCTAAAAATAGCGGCTGCTAAAATTCTTTCAGACAAGTGAATTATGCGATCACTCACTGAAAGGTAAAGCTTGATGCGAAGCGAAAGAAGACTAATATTTTGCCTAATAGCCCTTTCGACCCTACCTCTGGTTATGTTTGGCTGCAAAAGCGGTGAAGTAAGTTATTCATCAGGCAATATGAAGCATACTTCATCGGTTAAGGAAGCCGGTGTGCCGGAAGACCTGAAAACTTTGATTTATCCCGGCGCCACCACCAGTGGTGTGCAGACTGCGCAAGAAGAAGGCAAAGACTCAGCCGACTACAGCAAATATATGCAGCTGGTCTCAACCGATTCAGTCGAGAAAGTAGCTCAATGGTACGAACAAACCCTCAAAAACGAAGGCTGGAACATCGAAAAGAATGAACAGATGTCTAAGACCATAAGCCTGGAAGGACGCATGAAAGAATCGGAAATTAGCGTCACCATGGTCGACGACTCCGGTAGCACCAATATTATAGTCAGCAAGAGCGCCTCCAGCGGAGCCATACCGGACGAAGAAAGTATCGAAAACTACAAGCCCAATAAAGAGGTTACTCCCACTGACTAAGAAGCACCAGCCCGCAAATGAAATGGAAGATATTGCCGCCAAGCCTCTAGCAGAGGTAATGAGCGGCAATCTTGTTTCATTTACGGCAGACCTGAGGGAAGGTGCACCTAGACCAGATTTTGGCAGCTTCATCACCTCGGTACTGGACGAAGAGGGAGAAACGCCGCTTTCCATTCTGGCTGTGGTATTAGATGTGGTGACCTGTCCGCCCGACTCTATTCACAAACCATCGGCTCTCGGTCTAAGTCGCAGAGAACTTAAAAAAGAACAGCCTCATATCTTCGCCTTGCTCAAGACCGAAATCAAGGCCGCTATTCTAGGCTACATAGAAAATGGTAGGGTCTACAATCACTTGCCGCCTCGCTCACCCTTGGTGCACGACTTTGTTTATAAAGCAGGCAAGAGAGCAGTCATCGCCCTAACCGATGATTTTGAGTATTTGCGGCTACTCTTCAATTTTTCAGGTGACTTACCGAAAGACGAAATCTTGGCGGCGACAGTGAGACAAGCCGCCCTGAACCGCCCCCAGACAGAGAGAGAAGCTTATTTGGTAGAGGCAGGGCAAGCTCTTTGCCAGCTTCTTAGAAGCGACTACGAACGCATGGTGAGCGTGGTTAGAAAGATCAAGCCGAATCCAATTTACATGTCTTTGGAAGCATAACGTAGATAGAGAACTACGGCGAAACTTACCAAGAAAATCAAAATTGTCGACACAGCCGAGCCGAATACCCAGTCTCTGACAGCTAAAAATTGATTCTGAATGAGATTGCCGATAAACATCGTTTTTGCTCCGCCCATGAGGTCGGGTGTGACATAGTCACCCAAGGATGGCACAAAGACCATGATGGAACCGGCAATGATACCACCCGAGGTGAGGGGCAAAAGCACTTTGAATATGGTGGTAATCGGCTTGGCGCCAAGGTCGGATGAAGCTTCCAAAAGCCTGACATCAAGCCTCTCTAGAGAAGTATAGAGAGGCAAGACCATATAAGGCAAATAGTTATAGACCATGCCCAACCAAACGGCAAAAGGTGTATAAAGCAGGGGCGGCGCCTCAATATTCAGCAAAGCAAGCCAGCTTGGCAAGAGCCCGGTCGGATGCAAAATAGTAATCCAGGCATAAGTGCGCAAAAGAGAAGAAGTCCATAGAGGCAAGACGACAAGCAAGGCTAATAGATTTCTATAGCGCGGCGAAGCTTGGAAAGCCAGATAAAAGGCAAGAAGATAACCAAGCACCAAGGTGGTAAACATGGTGATAAAACTGAGCGCTAAAGAACGCCATAGACAAGCCAGATAGGGTCCGCAGAAGAACCTCAAATAGTTGTCGGGATGAAATGAAAGCACCACTCGACCCAAATCGTCTCTCAAACCGAGGCTATAGACAAAGAGTATGAGAATTGGCAGAACTACCATCACCGCCAAAACCAGAAAGGCAGGCGCGATGAGCAGTGGCAGAGATCTTGCCGTTTTTGTGGAAAACAAAGTACACCACAGCCAGGTAGAAGCAACCAAAGAATTATAATTACTCTGGTAATCTTTAGGAACACAATGCTTAAAATAATCTATCTCGGTACCCCCGAATTCGCCGTTCCTTGCCTTCAGGCGCTGCTTGAAGATAAAGACAGTTATGAAGTGTTGGCGGTTGTCGCCCAACCGGACCGCCCCAAGGGTCGAGGCAATAAACTAACCGCCCCTCCCACCAAGGTCTTGGCAGAAGCGCACGGCATTCCGGTCTTTCAACCGGAGAAACTAGCCAAAGCCCCCGAGATAGTGCAAGCCATGCGCGACCTCAAGCCCGACCTTTTGGTGATGGTCGCCTTCGGTCAAATACTGAAGCAAGAGGTTTTGGACTTGGCGCCCCATGGGGTAATAAACGTACATGGCTCACTCTTACCAAAATTGAGGGGAGCAGCCCCGATAAACTGGTCCATTATCAATGGCGATACCACCACCGGTGTCACAACCATGTTCACCGAACTCGGAGTAGACACCGGACCGATGCTACTCAAGGCTGAAATTGAAATCAGCCCCGACATGACAGCCGAAGAACTCTCACAGGAAATGTCGAAGGTGGGAGCCAAAACCCTGATAGCCACTCTAAGAGAGTTGCAAGCCGGTACCCTGGTTGCCCATAAACAAGATGATGCAGCAGTTACCTTTGCGCCTATTCTTTCAAAAGAAATGGGTAAACTGGATTTTTCAAAAAGTGCAGAAACCATTCATAATCTAGTGCGCGGTCTCAAGCCCTGGCCTGGAACTTACACAAGCTTCAGGGGCAAGGGTCTAAAGATTCTTCAAACAAAGCTTTGCCCGAAAGAAACATGCTTGCCTCAAACTAAAGGAAAAGCCGACGGCAGCCTATTTGTTTCAGACAAGCGCCTCTATGTAGTTTGTGCAGGCGAGGCTCTAGAGATCTTGAGCCTGCAGCCAGAATCGCGGGCGGCTCAAACCGCCCAGGCTTTTTTAACCGGCGCTCATCTCACCGAGGAAGACAGACTTGGATAAGACAAAACAGAAAAGAAGGTTTTCCAAAGAAGATCTAAGAAAGAAGAAGGGATTGAAAGCCCGCAAAATAGCCGTAGAAACTCTCACCAAAGTTGATTTGAGCGGTGCCTATGCCAATATAGCTCTCGATAAAGCTCTCGAAAAAAGCGATATGGAAGAGCGCGACCGCTCTTTCACAACAGCCCTTGTGCTAGGAGCCTTGCGCAATAGACAGTCTATCGATGCAACCTTGCAAAAACTCTCGACCAAACCAATCGACCAGATCAAGGCGCCTGTGCTCAATCTCTTGCGCGTGGCGATTTTTCAGCTCAACGAAATGCCTGACATTCCCCAAAGTGCCGTACTTGACACCGCCTGCGATATCGCCAGACTGATTGCTCATGAAGGGGTGGTGAAATTTGTAGCGGGTATCTTGCGGTCGCACCAGAGAAGCATAGACGGCGGGCTTGCTCAGCCTGCCGAGCCAAGCACAAATATATCTTTAGACCAAGCCGAAAAGCTAGCTCTCGAAAATTCGCTGCCTGAATTTATTGTGCGCAGTTGGCTAAAAAACTACGGCGCTCAGGCTCTAGAAATCATCAAACACTGCCAAAAGGCACCGCGACTTACTTTGAGAGTCTCGAGCTTGGCTATTGAAACTGCCGCCTATAAAGAAATTCTAGAAAAAGCCGGCATAGAAAGTGACTTTGGTGAATTGGTACCCGAATGTTTAGTTCTTAAGAAAGGGGCGCGCCCCGATAAATTGCCCGGTTTTGCCGAAGGTCTCTTTGCTGTGCAAGATGAGGCAGCCGCCTTTGTCTCGAAAGTAGTAGATCCAAAAGCAGGCGAAACAGTTGTGGACCTCTGCGCCGCTCCCGGCGGCAAAACCCTTCATATGGCTGAATTGATGGAAGGTAAGGGCAGAGTCGTGGCTGTTGACATCAGCGAAAGCCGTCTCAATCTTTTGAAAGAATCGAGACTGCGTATGGACTTGAGAAATATAGAGAGCAAAAGCGCCGACGGTAAAAAATTCAAACCAGGCTTCAACGTGGACAGAGTCCTGGTGGATGCACCCTGCTCAGGCACCGGCGTCATCGCTAAACGTTCCGACCTTCGCTTCAATCGCCAAGAAGAAGATATCAAGACCCTCTCTTATATTCAAACAGCCCTCTTGGAAAATGCTGCCGAAATGCTCAGACCGGGGGGCGTGCTGGTTTATTCCACCTGCTCCATAGAGCCGGAAGAGGGTCCCGAGATCGTGGAAAGTTTTCTTGAAAAACATTCGAATTTCGAACGAACCGATATCGGTTCATTTTTCCCAGAAGGACTTCTTGAAAAGTGGAACATGACCAAAGCCGCCGCCCAAGGCTCAGTCATGTTCTTACCGCCAGCCAATGGCAGCGCTGGCTTTTATATAGCTCGCCTGGTCAAGAAGTCTTGAAGCAAAAGGGAGTATAATGCCCAAGCTACCGTCAGAGGCTTAATCTATGGAACTTTTGCTGGTTTTCCTCTTCTTCCTCTTCGGGTACACACTCAGTTCAATTCGAGTAATTAAGGAGTACGAAAAAATCGTAGTCTTTACTCTCGGTCGCGCCGATGGTGTAAGAGGTCCGGGTCTTCAACTTGTCTTTCCGCTCTTGCAACAGTCCAAGAAAGTAGACCTGCGTGTTCTGACCATGCCGATTCCTATGCAAGAAGCAATCACCAAAGACAACGTCTCGGTCAAGACAGCAGCAGTATGTTTCTTTCAAGTAGATGATGCTTTCAAAGCGGTGACAAAAATAGAAGACCCTTTGGCGGCGACCATGCAAATTGCTCAGACAACTTTGAGAAGTATTCTTGGTCAACACGAACTAGACGAACTATTGACCGAACGCGATGCCATCAATGCCAAGCTCTCTGCAGTTATTGATAGACAAACAGAGGGCTGGGGCATCAAGGTTATGGCGGTAGAAGTCAAAGATGTGGAAATTCCACAATCTATGCAAAGAGCTATGGCTAAACAAGCCGAAGCCGAAAGAGAAAGAAGAGCCAAGATTGTAGCGGCAGAAGGCGAAATGCAAGCCGCTGAAAAGCTGGCTCAGGCTGCCGAAGTCATCTCAGCCACCCCTGGCGCCATGCAACTAAGACAGTTGCAAACCATGGTAGAGGTCTCAGCTGAAAAGAATTCCACACTTATCTTCCCTATTCCAATCGAATTCATGGACATGGCTCGCGGCGCCGCTAAGCTATTTCAAGAAGATAAGGGCGAGAAAATAAAAATCAAAGAAAAGCAGAAAGAAGAAGCACCCTAGACTTAGATCTATCACCGGATTTTTTCCGGATTTATCACTAGCCCGGCGATTGATTTTTGAAGAACTCAGGCAGAGTGAGATGCTTGGGTTTATTCAAAACCCAACCCATACCTTCTTCTAGTGCCTGAATCAAGTTGCTTTGAGGCACCTCTTGATGCTCATCGGCATCTTCTAGTTCTTCTTCAAATATGAGCCTATAGGGCGCTATATTTTCTCCATACCAGAGAAAGACTCTGGCAGTCTTGCCGCAGCCAAAATTGACCATAAGGTGATCGAGCGACTGAGGTGGAGTCACATCAAAACCTCGAAGCATCTCGGTGGCCGTGTCTAAACCAAAAGGAACATCCAAGCCGGCTCGCCATTTTCCCATTCCCAGCAAAGATGGTTCTTTGAAGGCGCGCCCGCGAATGACAACCAGGTCGCCGGAGAGCCTGCGATAAGTAAGCCATCCTTTGAACTCAGGTGGACAGACTTGACCAAGCTTCAAGCCCACTTCATGCTCGATATGACCTTTTAAAATCTCAGCTTCAGGCGGCAAATTCTTGCTTATTAGAGCCTTCTGCGCTTCATCGCGAGCCAGCTTTTCAGCTTCCATTTCAACTAACCGAATCCTGAGCAAGGCCCACTTTCCTTTTTGATTTACCGACCGAAGCCCTCAATGACAGCCATTTATAGCGGACTCTGATTGAGAAGCAAACAATTGACTCGATAGCCAATATTACATCTGCAGTTCGCTGTAGATCATCTGCCCCGCCATGAAAAGCATCAATAGACCAAAGCCTTTCTTGAGAAGCTTATCTTTGACCATTATAGCGATCTTGCTGCCCAGATAAGAACCCGGCACAGCACCGCAGACTAGCATGGCAACAGTGTCAAATCGCACATGACCAAGCCAGGCGTGAGTAATTATGCCCGGTATCGAAATCAAAGAAACAGTCAAAAGCGAGGTGCCAAGAGCCATCTTGAGGGGCATATTGAATAATGCCAGAAAGATTGGAATCATGATGAAGCCGCCGCCGACACCAAAAAAGCCTGAGAGAAAGCCCGCTAAGAGACCAACCGGTAAAGCCCTGGAAAGAGTTGGGCTAATATAGATTTCACTGTCGCTCCGGCTCTCGCTACTGCTGTCGCTCCTGCTCTCGCTCTCTGCTTGAGAGCTTTCGTTTGTGAGAGATACAGCCTTCTTGGCTCTTCTGGCTTTAAGACCATCGCTATAGCCAAATAAAAGATCTAATGCCGCCAGAATAATCAAACCGGAAAAGGAAAGCATAAGCAGTTTGGCGCTGACCGATCCGGTCAAGGCAGCGCCGCCGGTGGCCGCCAGCACTGAGGGTAGGGCTAACTTAAGGGCTAATTTGTAGTCGATAAGATTTTGACGATAATAATTGATGGCACCGGTCAAAGATGTAGGCAAAATCAAAGCTAAGGTTGTGCCAATCGCCACCTGGGCTGAAAAGCCCATAAAGACTTTCAAAAGGGGTGTGGCTACGATACCGCCGCCGACACCAAAAGTACCAGCCATCAAACCGGTGCCTAGCCCAATCAAGCAAGAAGCAAGCAATTGAATCATCTAAGAAGATGCTTTCTAAAGATAACGAGAGAGTACTTTGCCAAGCTCAGGATTCTCGACCACCATTTGATTGAAGTATGGATTTTTTGAGAGCAGTTTGGCATAAGACCGGTCATTCTTGATTGCTCTGTAAATTCCTTCCGGGTCTCGTGCGATTACTTTATAGGCCCTAGAATTGCGGGCCAATGCCCGCCCGGCAGAGCGCCATTTTGTCAGACGCCGACAAAGATAGGGATCGGCTTCGGCTATTTTATCTATATGTGGGTGTTGAGCCAAAATAGTGGCTGAAGAAGAATAAGAGGTAATCGATGCAACCACTTCAGGTTGAGCCAAGGCGACACGATCGAACCAGCGCAAAGAGGCTAATTTCTTGCAGGCGCCGACATCTTTTCGCAAATGAGATGGTGAATAGACAGTGCCTGAGCCATTCTTGATTGCAGGCTTGAGCTGTGGTTGCGCCGGCGGCTCATCGCTTGCACTATTTTGTGCCGAAGCCGATGCCGACAGCAACAAAGAGACCGAGGCGGTCAGCACCAGTACCGTCGAAAAATAAACTATGCACTTGATATGAACAGCTTTGTCGAACATGGCTGTATTCTAGCATCATAGTCAGGAGCGATTGACAAGAGATTGGCAATGGCAATAATTGAGCCATTCAAGAGCCTGAATAGTCGAGATAAATTCAAGAATATGAGTAATTCAAGAATCTGGGTAATTCAAAAGCATGAGTAATTCTGACCCTGAGGACAATTTAGGCGATTCAGCCCCAGTCGATAAGACAAAGCGACCGGCCGGCGAATTGCACGGCGAGAGCGCTTTAGGGCAAAATCAGGACCAGAATGCGGTCCAGCTTGAGGCCCAAATTCAAGCGCAAATCCAAGCTCAAATTCAAGCTCAAGCCCAGGCTGAGCTTCGCCAAAACGAATTCAACCAAGTGGCGCCCTCCCTCGATGATCCGCGGGTGACCCGCGAGAAGCTCTCATTTCTTACTGAAAAGGTTGAGACCGGCATCAAGACTAGTCTAGACCTAGATAGTGATGCCGATGAGAAGAAGAGTCGAGAGTTTACAGTAAGTGCCAAGGGAGTCAAAGAAGGAGGTAAAGAAGGCGGTAAAGACAAACTCGATGCTTCTGCCAATGCTGGTCTATTTTTCCCCATCGGCCTTAGACAGCATTTTCAGCTTAGAAAAGCAGACACAGGGAAAGACAGCCTTCTTAACGAGCAAGATTTAAAGATTTTGAAGTCGCACCTCGACGAACTCATATTGCAAACGTATATAGGAGACGATGCAAGGCTGACGGCCGGGGAAAAAGCAGCACTATTCCAGGTGCAGAAGAACCTCAGCCAGACTCGGAACCTCGGCGAAGCTCTCTCAAATGCGCTTCATCTAGCCCGTTTGCTGCAACATTTACGCTATATTGAGGAAGCAAAGAAGGCCACTAGCTTTGCCCTGGGAATAGACCCTGACAACCATCTGGGCAAACAGCTTTTTAAGGAACTGGAAAGAGTGCACCCGACTGACCTTGGAACAACCGCCGCCTTGGCGACATTCAACCCAATCTCGAAAGAGAAATTAAAGACTCGCATAATCAATTTAAGCGGCGGCTCAGTCACCGTCATAGGCGACCTTTTAATCGATCGCCTGCTGGAAGGCAAGCCGGAGCGAATCTCAAGAGAAGCACCGGTCTTGATTTTGGAGCATGTATCCACCGAGCACATACCAGGTGGCGCAGCCAATACAGCACACAACGTTACTGCTATAGGCGGTAAGTGTCATGCCATAGGCATCTGCGGCAAAGACGAGTTTACTGAGAAGCTGGGCGAGTGCCTTGAAAATTACGGCATCACCCATGACTTGGTGCAAGACGAGAGTAGACCGACTACGGTCAAGACCCGCATCATCAGCAAATCTCACAGTCTCATGCAGCAGCTATTGCGCATTGACCGCATCAGCCATGAGCCGATTTCAAAAGAAGTGGAAAAGCAGTTGATTGATAAGGTCAACGCCCTCTCACCCAAAGAGAATCACGCTCTTGTTCTGTCAGACTATAAAGCCGGTGTCATCACCGATGGTGTCATTGAAGCAGTTAAGAATCTGGCGAAAACTCATAATCTGCTTGTCATAGTGGACGCTCAAGGCGATTTTCAGCGCTTTCAAGACTGCACACTGATGACTCCCAATCAACCTGATGCCGAGGCTTACGCCCGAGTATCGATTGCCGACAATACTTCTTTGGCTAAACTTGGCGAAATCTTGCTTGCCAAATCTGGGGTTAAAAACCTCCTTGTCACTAGAGGGGGCGAGGGCATGGTACTTTTCCAGAAAGGAAAGCCCATGTTTGAGCTGCCTGCTTTCAATCGCTCCGATGTTTTTGACGTTACCGGCGCCGGCGACACTGTTGTAGCCACCATGGCACTGGCTCTCACCACCGGAGCCACCATGGAAGAAGCGATGGCTCTGGGAAATCTGGCTGCGTCCATAGTGGTGAGAAAACCTGGAACTGCGGTCACAAGCCAGAGAGAGATGTTGGAACACCTGGACAAATTGAATCTACCCGACTGATAGCTACTTAGCTTAGCTAACCAGAATCGGTCTGGTAACTATTTTCAGGCAGTCATAGTCTGATTGAAGTTGCGGGCTTCAATATTCTTGAGGAAGGTGTTGTAGACAACATCTTCTGTGCCGTAATTTTCGGGTCTGAGACCGCGAACCAGTTCCATCTGGCTCTCAAGAGGCAGACGATCGAAGCTCTTCATCACGCTGGCAACAATTCTGGCAGCCTGGATTTCAACGGCTTGGGCGATTTCCTGACTGCGGCTTACTTCTTTCATGTTGTCGCCGGCAAAATTCTGATTATCCCAAGCTTCTCTGACCATTTCATGTTTGTGGTCGTTTTCATGACCATGTCCATCAGAGCGGCTCTCGATTCTGCTGTTTTCAATTCTTTCGTTGTTAAAATTCGCCATTTTTAAAATTCCTTCTCAGTTCCATTTTCAGTTCTCTAACCGAGGTTTCTCACCTTGTGTATGGATTTACCGACCTTAGAGAATTCTTCGACAGCGCCCTACGTAAAAACCGCAAACAAATTATGTTGTCAACTTCACTGTCTGAACCATCTGTAAAAACCGCCTCTATTCAAGCTGCTAAACTGTGCATGTATTTGGCACTGCTTCGGTAAGATGACTGAAATTTCTTCCAACATGAGCGCTATGGAGCTACTGCAAGTAGCCAACGAATTCCATACAGGCAGACTGACCTTAAGCCAAGAAGAGAAGGACAGACTTTTAGACTTGCTGCGTTTGAAAGGGGCAGAAGAACTAGAGTATGGACAGGAAGTAGAACATGAGAAAGTCAGATTAGTGAGAAGGGTGACAGGAGCGGTTTCAATATTTTTTGAGAAAGAGACCGAACCCACGGCTAAGAAAAAGGCAAAAGAGTAGGTAAAGAAATTGGCTGAGCGAAAATATCTAAAACTGAATATCATCGACTACTCGATATTGGCTTCCTGCATGGTGGCAGCTCTCGGTCTCGGTTTGGCCAAAGCTGGCTATGCCGGCGTAGACCAAAAGATTCAAGGCACGCCCAAGGTCAATATAGAAGTCTTTATCACTGGGCTTAAGACCAAAGATCCATCGCTCTTCAAGCCTGGTGAGAAAGCCTCAATCACCATTAGAAACCAACCAGTGCACCCCCCCATGACCATAGTCAAATGCGATCATTGGCAAAAGCAGATTTCTTTCTTGGCTCCAGATGGCAAAAAGGCAGTAGCCTTCCCAGATCCAGCCAATTCAATAGCCCATGACTTTTTGGTTACTGTGCAAGACGATTCAGAAAAAACCGAAGACGGCTATGTCATTCGCGGCAATAAAATAAAGGTTGGCAATCAGATTGAACTGGAAGCCTTTAAATACCGCGTACAAGGCGTGGTTGTAGATATTTATCAGGCTAACTAAGCGGACAGGCTGAAAAATTGAGTTTTGTTCTAGAGCTTGTAAAGAAAGCAGCCCTGATAAAGATGGATGATTCGTTTGCCCTCATGGTAAAAGAATCGATGCTTGTGGGCGGGCTGCTATCGGTATTTGAGAAAAGCAGAGAATCACTTAGTCGACTGACGGGCGGCAAACTGGTTTTGTTGGGCGATATCTTTGCTAAGTTGTCCTTTTTCTGTCTCTTGTTTTTGCTGGCAGGGCTTGGGCTGCCGCAGTTTGCCGAGGGCAAGGAAGGCTTGGCTCTGATATCGCTTGCCGCCTCGGCTTTGTACTTAATGAGCCGGCTCTGGCAAGCCAAAACTGAAGAGAAAGCCGGTTTCAACCTTTTAGACCTGGCAGTGGGCGCCTACTTCACCGCCAATATCATCTCGACCTTTGCTTCGCACTATATGGTGCCCAGCGTCAAAGGTCTATCTAAAGTAGTGGTCTATATAATCACTTACTTCACTATCAAGAATGCTCTTGTGCAGCGCAAAGAGAGATTACCCTGGCTCATCGCTTTTGCCTTATTGAGCGGCATAGCAGTTAGTCTTTACGGACTTTATCAGTACAAGATCGGAGTGGCGCCTCTGGCTACCTGGGAAGACCCCAGTGTGGAAAATAAGGGCACTCGCATTTATTCCACTTTGGGCAATCCGAACTTGCTGGCCGGCTACCTATTGCCTCTGGCGCCTCTGGCACTTGCCTTAGGAACTACAATTTGGTCTACATATATAGGTAGGTGGCAAGGTCTTGTGAGAAATCTCAGCTTGCCCATGTCATTTGCTGTCACAGCCTTACTGGGCTTAGCTATTGTTTTGACCGGCAGCCGGGGCGGCTATCTATCTATAGGGGGGACGGCCGCATTTGTACTTCTGGCTTTGTCTTTTTATTTTCTCAGTCGCAAACCAAAACTAATCTTCCCGACATTAATATGTCTTGGCCTAATGCTTGCCGCGGGGGGGTTAGCAGTGCATTTCCTGGCCCCTAGCCTCGAGACTAGAATACTCTCGATTTTTGCCGGTTCGGAACATTCGAGCAATGCCTACCGCATGCATGTCTGGAGAGCCTCGCTAGCCATGTTCCAGGATAACTGGTGGCTGGGGGTAGGGCCGGGCAACACTGCATTTCGCCTTGCCTATGGGCTCTATATGAAAAGTGGCTTCGATGCGCTCGGTACTTATTGTGTCCCCCTGGAAGTGGGGGTGGAAACCGGTCTCTTTGGTTTATTCAGTGCCGGCGCCATCATATTGATGTGCTTGAGCCGAGCCCATTTAATCTTTTATAGCGATAGTTCTTATAGATACCTGGCCCTTGGTCTGGCGGCGGCTCTTGTTGCCTTAATGATTCAAGGGCTGGTCGATACGGTTTTCTATCGCCCCCAAGTGCATTTCATTTTCTGGTTCGTGGTTGCTGCAATTTCTGCATTAAGCAGTACTGAAATAGATAAAATTAGACGCAAGAAAGATTAATCCAGACTAATTTAATCTATATTTCTCAGAAAGCGTGGAATATTAGAAGCATGTAATCCAGGGTTTTCTCGACTCTACGGGGTTTACAAGGGATCCAAGTTTAAACTGACCACCCTTGACGACGGGGGAAGATTAGAGGATGATAATTAACAGAGTTTCACTTTACTAATCGGGTTCAGTATATTTAAGCCTTCGGAGAGCCGGAGCACCAATTACAAAGCAAAGCCGGACAGTCGGCAGTGGAGGAATAAACATATGACAGTACGACGACAGAGAGGAGCAACACTAGGCTTAGCAGCTGCTTGTGTGCTCGTCGTAATAGTAATAGGCGTCGGCTTCTTCTTCCTATCCAAAATCATCGGTGGTGGCAGAGAGGTTGCTAACGCGACTGACGCCGGTGCCCTCAACGTCGCCAAACAAGCGATTAGAAGAGGCGCGGTCAATCTGACATCTGCTGCTGACCAGGAAGAGTTCGGAGCACTTTGCGAAACGCCAAACAGATTAGATCTTCTTAGCTACAACCGCATCGTCGCCAAAGCCATGATCGTAGCCAAGAACGCAGCTGATCAAAATACAGCAACTGCTCTTGCCAATGCCGGTATCATGCACAACCAGGTCAACACCCTGGGTAACACATTGAAAGCTCAAATCGCTGCTGCTTGTGCCACTCCCGGTGGTGCATTGGCCAGTGATTTCCACGCGATCTCTACCAACAGCAATACCAAAATGTGGAACGGCAGCCCAGTTCAACTGGCAAGCGACATTGTTCCCGGCTATATGAAAGTCGGCAGCTCTGCCAACGTCTACTTCCACTCTGCTACCAGAGGCTCTCTCGGTAACTGGCAGCCTCCAACAAACACTGCCGGTCAAAACGCCCCTTCAGGCGACCCCTACTCTGCTGGTTATAACGCGGTAACCGTCGGCGGACACCAGTTTGCCTTCGTTCCCTTGTTCCCTGAAACCAGACCTCACCTTGTCGACAGAGGCAATTTCTCTAATGCCGCTCCGGCTGGCATAACTGCCGCTCCGGCTCTGCCCAACTCGTTCCAGACTAATTCCAGAGCCCTGGAAGGCAAGACTGGTGTGTTCGGCGGCTCGATGGCATGCGCAATCGTAGGTTGTATCGACAGGAACTTCGCCGCTCGCATCCCGAAAGGCTTTGTCAGAGTAAGCAACGGACCTAGCGCCAATACTGTAAACACTTCTGTGTTCCCTCTATCCACCGTGGTCAATGACGGCTCCAACGATATCTTCAACAACGAGCTGTTCCATGCCCCCGGTATCAACATGGATCAGAACACCAACATCTTCTCGCATAGCCCAAGTGGACCAGCAGCCATGCAGGCCATCGGCGCCTACAATGCCACCCGCGGCAACTTCCCGTTTGACCCCATGGTCGGCAACGTCGGCGGCGGCGATCCTGCACTGTGGACCGGTTTGGCTGAAGATGCCTACAACAACCCTGCAGCTTATGACCTTAGGTCTACATCTGCCCAAGATCATTTCGCCACCCAGGCTGAACTTGATGGGATAAGCGCTAATCCCAACGTCATGAACTGCATCTACACCATGTACGATGCCGACCCGAGCACCAACCCGCATTGCTCCAACGCTAACACAGCCATGTGGATGGGCAACTACAACAGAGCCGCTGGAACTGCCTCGGACCACATTGATACCTCCGCTGGTTTCACCAACGTAGAATTCATGAAAGCCGACCTTCTAGCCCAGAGAGCTCACGGTTACAGATCTGCTACCACCAATGCTCCCAATCCTTCCGGTCTCAAACTGTGGGGAAGAAGCGGTGGCACTGTACTCCGTCCGCCAGCCAATGGCAGCGCCAAGCCCTTCCTTGGCGGCAAGATCAACTACCTGGCAGCAGGCTCACCCATGGAACTCCTGAACGAGATTGGCGGCTGTGCATCGACATCGACCATCGATAAGATCGTCGACAGAATGCGCCAAGTCAACCCCGAAGACGGCAACCTTGCTCAGCACGTCAGAGATGCACTCTCTTCCAGCACCCTGCCCCTCGGCAAATCCTTCTACATCTACGCCGATGGTTCCAGTGTGTACATGACCGAGAGCTTCACCGCCGCCTCCGGCTACGTGACCAAAGCCAAGGCTGATTCGCTCACTCCTGACGGTGCCAGCGGTACTGGAGCCAGCAACTGCAACACTGGCAACTACCCCTTGAGTGGCTGGACAGTCAATACTCGCAAAGGTGTGGGTGGTGCATCGATTGGTGACGCAGGCTACCACGAAGTACCTTTCACCAGATACAACGGCACCTCGGTGGGTAATGACCAGGCTATCTGGACTCCCAGCTCCGGTTACAACAACTTCCTCGGAGAACTGAGATTCGAACAGACTGCTACCGGTGATACCTACTCCAAACCTAACTAAGAAGGAGATCTTCACTAAGCACAAGCTTAAATCCGATAGATAGAAAAGAAGCTGGGTCAAAAACCCAGCTTCTTTTCTAATTCCAAAATAAATCGAAGCTGACATATGACCCAGCTTCTTTTCTAGTTCCAAAATACTGTTTTGAACTACATTAGGTTATGATCAATCTGGGTATCTTGATCAATAGAACAATTGCAGTCAATACCGGGAGGATTTACTGATGCACGGGTCTAAAGCCAGTTTGAAAGCATGGCGTCTCACTTTTGTACTGGCGGGACTGGCAGCCGGACTGACTTTGTCAATCGAAAAGGGGAATTGCCAGTATCCCAGTCAACAGCAGAATGCCTCGAGCAAAGGTCAAATTGATCCAAACAAAGTAAACAAAAAGCCGGCTTGGTTGAAAACTGGTGAAGCTCTAGCCAAAGTACCAGAAGGCTTGAAAGAAAAAGTCAGCTTGCCCGATGTGCCTGAATATACAGGTAAAGCCAAGTTTCTCAATGGTCTTATTTATGACCATGTCGGCAAGCTCGGTCCTTGCTATGTGATGAACTTCAACACCAAAGAAACAAGCAACCAAGTGATTGATTGGTACAGAAGCGTCTTCCAGATGTACGGCTGGAAAATAGACTATCAAGATAAAGACTCAATTAACGCCACAAACAAGAAAAGCGGCAATATGTGCATCTTGCAAGTAAGCGGTCCGGTAGCCGGTTACGATGTGAAGGGTGACAACGGTAGTTACTCGATTCGCTATCAGTACGCCAAGCCGCAATAATTGACAACCCGAAAGACACAGGGTAAACCCTATGTTCACAAGGCTTGTCAATAACTATCCTGGTAATTGAGGCCGCCGTCCTCTGAATAAGCCAGGGAAAGATTAACCACCTTACGGCGGCAACCCCATTAAGACAGTAATGTCATCAAAAACTCAAAGAGGCTGCTATGCAGCCTCTTTTGTTTTGTAGCCTGCTATGCAGCCTCTTTTGTTTTGCAGCCTTTATAGCGCCCAGAACTGTCTTTTGAGAGCTTCTGCCGTCCCGCACTGAGAAATAAAGAACCAGTCAATTTTCGATTATTAAGACAAGCTTATCTAGACCGGGTGGTCTACTTGTAACTGCTTAAATGGAAATAGGCTCGAGCAGAAACTTTCCACTCCAAATACTTTTCAGTCTCAACGTACTAAGTGCCGCCAGTGGCGGTGCAGCTTGTCACCTCTATAAGGAGGACTTATGAAAACCATGCCCCTTAATCAGATAGATTTTCTTGACTCAGCTGATATCGCAGATAGTGTCGAGAATATGGAACGTAGCGAGAACGTCGAAGTCGCCTCTCAGCATGGCGATGACGCTCTCAGTGAATATCTCAAGAGTCTTGGCCGCTTTAATCTCTTGAATGCAGAAGAAGAACGTCAACTGGCCAGACAAATAAAACAAGGCTCGGAGCTAGCCAGGAAACGCCTCATTCAAAGCAATCTGCGCCTTGTGGTCAATATTGCTAAACGCTTTGCTAGTAAGGGTCTACCGTTGCAAGACCTGATTCAGGAGGGCAACTTGGGACTAATCAAGGCTGTCGAAAAATTCGATCCCGAGAAAGGCTTTCGCTTCTCAACATATGCCACCTGGTGGATTCGCCAGGCGGTGCAAAGAGCCATTCAAGATAAAGGACAATTGATCAGAGTGCCGGTGCATATGAGTGAGCTTGCCACAAAGATAGCTCGAATCACCAGAGAATATTTGCTTTTGGAAGGTCGTAGACCGACATCTTTTGAGATAAGCAAAGAACTAAATATCGAAGAAGAAAAAGTGAAGCGGGTTTTGGCAAGCCTAAACGAACCGCTCTCTCTTGATTCGCAGACTGTCGGAGGAGTAGAAGAATTCGATCTGGCATCTTCTTTAGCTGACGAAAACACACCCGGCCCGGAAGAGAGAGCAGTTATCTCGCTATGCAAGATGGATGTGAATACTGCCTTACTTAAGCTGCACCCAAGAGAAAGAGAAGTTCTAAAGCTGCGCTTTGGTATCAACTACGAAAGACCGCTTTCGGCTCAGGAAGCAGGAAAGATTCTGCATATCTCAGAAGAGAGGGTGAGGCAGCTTGAACACAAGGCAATCAAAAAGCTGCGCCATCTCAATGAAACGGGCAGCCTTTCGGAACTGAGAGCTTATCTAAACTAGCTTAGAATTCGGCGACAAGGCCAAAGCAAGCGATAAGAAGAATACAGACAAAGTAGAAAACAAAGAACCACGCCCATCTATAGATGACGTCAATCTCTGAGATCTTGTTTGATTTCTCGGCCATTTCCAATAACTCCCTTAGTCTGTGAGCTTACGCACATAGTTGACGAACTCTTTCGCCTCAGACAAGAATCTTTCTTTCTGTGGGCGAGAAAGCCACAAAGCAAGAATGCGTCTTCTGTCGACATTCTTCTTCAAGCCAGGTGTACGCTCACCGAGCAGTCTTTCTCTAATCATGCGATTACCTTCGCGGTAATAGCAATCGCCAATCTGACAGCCGGTGACAATCACTCCAGCGGCTCCGGCTTTCAGCGCGGCTTCAATCATGAGGGGCTGAATCATTCCACTGCATGGTAGTTTGACCACGTGCAGGCCTTCGACGTCTTTAACTTCGCCGCTGGCGCTGCATGCCGAATCTAGATCGGCAGCCCTTTCACAAATTAGCGTTATTACCTTCTTTTCGGACATTGCTATAACCTTTTAAAAGTTGACTAAGTTGAGTGCATTACTGGGCTTCAGCGAGCGCCTTGATCTTGGCGGTCACATCGGTATCGAGCAAGTTAGGCAGGTCGATGGCGTCGAAGGCACAAGCCCCCACACAGACTCCGCAGCCGGAGCAACGATAAGCCTTGACTGTAGCCAGTTTCTTGAAGCGTGAACCGGAGGGAGCCGGTACCATTTCAATAGCCTGATAAGGACAGTCTGCGGCACACATCGAACATCCGGTGCACTTATTGAGCACCACTTCGGCAGGCTCGACCGGATGTGCAGCCTTGTAGAGACTGGGCAAAGGAATCAAGCAGAGAGCCACTGAACCACCAATAATCAAGACCCAATAGGTGGTGATGTCCACGTGGGCGAGCAGGTAATAGGGCCAGAGGAAGAACCAGTCGATCTCAAAGCTTGTCGGTTGGGTGTTGATGTCAGCCATCTTGCCGGAAGTGACCGGAACCAAGAAGACAAAGACCAAGAGCACAGCCACAAGCATATAGTTGATGGCAGGCGGAGGTGTAATTACCGGTCTGGTCATGCGCACATAGTGCAACCAGAGACCGAAAAGTAGAGAGAAGGAAAAACCAATATGAATGAAAAGGAAGTTGGAGAGTGTCAGGTTGGTTATCGCTCCACCGTTCAAGAACCAGGTCTTGAGCCCGGGTCCGATAAAGGGAATAGCTTCTAGAGCGGTCGAAGTCATACGGGTGAGGATGAGGGAGCGCTCGTCCCAAACCAGATAATAACCGGTCTGACCGATGAACATGACCATAAGGAAAAGAACGATGCCGCTCACCCACTGGAACCAGCGGTACTGACGATAGCGGTCGGTAATCCAAACACGCAAGGCGTGCAAGACGATGGTGATAACCATGGCATCGCCGGCATAGCGGTGTATAGCCCTGACCACGGCACCATAAGGCAGAGTGTCAGTGATGTAGTCTACTGAGGTCCAGGCGTTGACCAGGTTCTCAGAGAAGTAAGCATTGTCGATTGTCGGAATGTAATAGGCAAATAGCAACAAACCAGACAGAAACAAAACCCACAAATAAAACTGCGGTAGAGCACCGTGGTAATAAAAGGGGTTGTACTTATTGGTTAGAACGGCGTTTACCGCTTTCTCTATTGCTAGAGTCAGATCGGTCATGCCCTTCGGTATCGACGAGTACATCTTGAGGATCTCCCAACTTTACTAATTACTTCTTCACCGGCAATACAGTTTTTTCTTCGCCTTCTTCTCTGCCTACAGCAGCGATACCAATGGCGGATGCGAACATGGCTAAGCCCATCAATAAGGCATAGGCATAGTCGCCATAACGGCTCTCAGCACCGGCTTTCTTGAGATGCGCTGTCCACTCCGAGGCATAGTTGGACATATGAGCATAATCAGGAAGCGGCACATTAAGGTTGATGGAAAGCCATTTCAACCACTCGGGCCAATTCTGAAAAGAGGCATCCATACCAAGCTCAGCCCAAGGCATAGCCAGGGTGATTAATACACACAGGACACCGCCGACGATGGCGAGGATGCTGTTTATTCCCTTACCCACGACTTTACTTATCTCCCTTTTCAGTGAAATGTCTATACCAACGATCAAATAGCGGAATATTGCGAATCGGCGACCCCTTGGCTCTCTCCTCAGCATAGATAAAGAAGCCGTAGACACCAACCAGAATGATGGTCAGGGTGGTGCCACCGAAAAGGAGAGCTAGTCCCCAGGCGGTAGGAGCTTCATTAACCTGTCTGAATCCTTCGAAAAACCAGGAAAGAGCTAATGTGGCGAGAACAAAAACAGACAACTTGATAGAGAAGCGAACTTTGAATTTGGGCGCGGTGCCGGCACCGACTTTATCGGTGTTGGCATTTCTTCCTTTCAGAACCGCGCTCAAATTCATTTTCTTCTTGTTCTTTTCCTTACTACTTTCGTTATCCAGATTGCTTTCGTTCTCTGAGGTCACGACTAGCTACCAGAGGCTGGCGCCGGTTTTGGCTCGGGCTGCGGCTTGGGCGGCTCGGCTTGAGACTGCGCTTGTTTGCACTGCACCATAACGAAGGCAGCATAAACTGCAGAGACAATGCCACCAATGATCCAGTACCAATCAACGTCAGGCACACTCATCGGATAGCCTTTCACTACTCCACCCTTCATTCTGTCGACGAGAGTGCAATAGTCCCAGCACCAACGGTTGTTGACCATGAAGTCGACAAGACCGTGATAGGTCGGGTGGGCACCCTTCTCTTTATCAGAGAGCATGCTTACTTTCTTGCCGTTCTCATTGATAAGGAAGGCACCATTTTGACCCATTGGAGTTTCGAAGGTGGGAATGGCTTTGACTACGAAATCGAGAGGTGTCTTGGTTTCGACGCAAAGTTTCTTCAGCGCTTCTAGATCTTCCTTGCCGGCAGGGCTGCCGATGCGTGCCATATAGCCCGGGTCGAGTAGCACATGCAGGTTCCAGTATTCTTGGTTGACAGGCTTCTCGCCAGATGGCGGGTGCATCTTACGCACCAGTGTTTCCACTTGCTCAGCCGAATCACCCATCGCTCCGCGACCAAGACTATATAGAGCAGCATGGCCAAGCGGGTCGATGAACATTTCGGTCTTAGCCATGTAGTCATAGACCCATGACCAAAAACACTGAACCAGAGCCAGACCTAACATGATGGCGCAGGCAACGGTCTGTTTAGCTTTCCATTTCAAATCTTTGTTTGTAGAGATGAGATAGAGCTGCCAGATGATGCCGATGTCAATTGTCAGATAGAGGAAAGATCTCCAATAGGGCGGGTCGGTGTGAATGTTGGCGATGTTGACGATAATCAATACCGAGAACACTATCCAGCAAACAAAACCCATGAAGGTCATCATCAGCATGAAAGGACGCTTCATTATGTCTTTCTCGGGACCAGTGATATAGCTGTCCATGAAAGGCAAAGCAAACACTGATAGCGGAATGACTAGGGTTATGTAGGTGGCAACAACCGGCTCTAGATATTTGTACATCTGATACAAGCCAAGGAAGTACCAGTCGGACAAAATCGGCAGAGGGGTGACATCCGGATCAGACCGAGAGCCTTGAGCCGCCGGCAGAGCGATGGCAACGAAGGCGAGCATCAATAGAATGATGCTGCGTTTGATCCAGTTAAGCGGGATTCTCTTATAAGCATTCTTGTAGAAGTAGAGTTCGACAAGAATGAGCGGGATAAGAGAGAAAGCCAAGTGCAGAGAGAAGAATCGGGTGATTGTATTCTGCGTGATGGCGGCACCACCGCCGAGTAGCACTTCGGCTGTGTTCCAACCTAAGTGCAGTGATTTGTAGAGGGGCAAATAGTAATCGCCCATCACAGCAAATTGGTCCATATAGGTCGGGAAGGTAGCGAACACCTTTGTCGCCCAGAATGCCCTCTGGTTCCAGATCAGGAGGTAGCCGGTCAGACCGGAGTACATTGCTAGAAGCAGAGTAATAAGGGCGATGATGATGTTGAATTCTTTGGAAGGCTTGAAGTCCGCCATAATAAACATGCGATAGAGACGCATTGTGGCAGCGATAATCATGGCGTCTGCACCGTATTTGTGCATCCCCCTGATTAGGGCGCCCATCGGAATACCATTCTGAATATTAAGGATGGAATCAAAGGCGGCAGACTTTGTGGGCACATACCACATGATCAAAAGCAAACCGGTTGCCATGACCGTAAACCAGACTAGATAAAAGATCGGTCCCAGAGCATAAAAGGGATTCGTCTTTGCTTCTTCCTGGTGATGCTCATCGAAGATATCGATGTTCTTTATGCGTATCTTAAGCCAGTCCCCAACCGAAGTGAGGACGCCTTCAAGACTTCTGTCGTTAGTTGTACTAGGCAATTGAACCAGCCTCCAATGCGACCACCTTGTAGCTGTCCCCTTCTTTCTTCACTTCGAATTTTCTCGGAGGACGAGGAGCGGGACCGCTCACCACTTTTCCAGCCTGGGCAATGTCGTAAACGCTCAAATGGCACGGGCAGGCAAACACCGGACCATTGGGTTTGAAGTTGTAACCCTTAGCGCATTCATCCGGATCTTCGACGAAGTTGAAGATACAGCCAAGGTGAGGACAAATGCGGCTGTAGGCAACAACATCGCCATTCGGCAATTTGACGATGAAGCCGGGGATTTTGCGAACTTCCTTGCCTTCAGGGTTATATTCCAGATACTTCTGGTTAAACATGAATGGCAAGCATGTCCAATCTTTGGGGAAGTCTTTGTCGGTAAATGTAGGAATCGGGGGCTCAGCCAGGGGCTGATCTGATTCACCGAGCACATCGAGAGGTCTTCTTGTCGGCAAAAGTATGCGCAAGAAAGGCGATGCCAAAAGCCCGAATGTAAGGGCTAAGGGCAGTGCTGCCACCGTCTTCAGTAAGGCTCTTCGTTTGACGCCGTCTGTCATTTTTCTCTACCTGTATTTGTCCCTTTAGCTTTTGTTCTTCAATATTCTAGTGAGATTTTGCTTCTTCTGCCGCTTCTTTCTTAGCTGCTTCACGAGTGGCTATCTCGGTTTTGTTGCTTTCATGGAAGTGGCGAATATAACCGACCATGCGCCAGATATAAGGCTCATCAAATTTAGCCTTGTTACGTCTGTCTTCTTTGCCTAAGAAATTAGGCATGCCTTCCCACTTGATACCGTTGGCGATGTGGTCCCAGAGGGTCTCATCGTCGCGGTCATAGAAGCGAGGGAAAGATTGGAAGTTGGCAGGCAAAGGTTGCAGGGTATTGGCTTTCATAAGAGGACCATTACCGTAGCCCTTCTTGCCGTGGCAAACAGCACAGTTTGCACCAAAGACCGGGTCTAGTTCGGCTATCTCGGCATCAGTCAAGGGAGGTGTCGAGAGCGAACGCACATAAAAGACCAAGTTCCAGATTTCGCTCGGGCGAAGCTTGTCGCGCACCACAGGGTGCTCAACCGTCTCACCGGCTTTCTTACCGAAAGTGATGAAGTCATACTGCTCAACCGGCTTCTGCTTGCGAGCCCAAGCTTTGTCGGAGAAATCTATCTTGCTCTTGCCTTCCACAGGCTTGCCATCGGCACCGTGGCATGAGGCGCAATTTTGCTTCTCATAGATACCTTTGCCGTCTGGAATAGAGGGGTCATCGTTTGGCCAGATTGGCTCGTGACTGCCTTCGGTGGCTTTGGTCGAAACCAAGGCGCTATCGGCTTTTACATTAACCTGACTGTCCGAGCATCCAGATAGAGCGCTGACAACCGGAAAGAGCGAAAGCGAGAGAACCAGGGTCAGTGCCCTTTTGACCGCCTGTGGCGATGTGAGTCGAGAAATCAACTTATTTTCCTTAGTAAGTGCCATCTGCCTATTAATAACCAAAGAAGGGAATCCAGGATACTGCTGCGTATATAAAGATAAGAATGAAACTGATGACCAGGAAGGGCGGCGGCGCTCCTTCTCCGATTCGATACTCGGAGACTACTTCGTAGTGCTCTTCTTCTGTGTTTTTGACTTCTTCAGCCATTTGCTTTCACCTATTCTCTTTCGTAGCTCTTAATTCGATAGCTTAGGCTTCACCCGAAGCTTGCATGGCGCGGTGTCTTTCCACCGCTTCACGAGCCTTTCTGCTCAAAAGTTCATCTTCACCGTCGTCAAGCATATCGAACTTGACCGATTCGAGGTCTTCAAACTCACCATTACGGAAAGCCCACCATATGCCCACCATGGCAATCAGAAAGAAGACTCCGCAGATGCCGAAAGCAATATAGATTCCGGTTCCGAGGGCGGCTTGATTGAGTACGCAGTTTGGGCACATGGTTATGACTCCATTTAGTTTGAATTTCTGAATCAGACGATTAGAACTTCTATCTATTCCTTACCGTGGTGCGGTTCCCATTGCTGTCTAGTCAGTCTAGGCAGATGGATGGGCTCGGCAACGTTCAGGTCATCGAGACTATCCACGGTCTCTTCGTGCTCTTTGGGAAGAGTCTTGAGGTAGGCAACCAGATACCAGCGCTGCTCTTCAGAAAGAATTTCTTGGAAGCGGGGCATGCGGGTACCGACTACACCTTCAGAAATTCGGTAGTACCAGAACTCATCAGGATATTGTTTGTAGTAGTCGCGGGTGAGGTTCGGCGGCTTTTTCTCAAGAGTGATTGCGTTAGGACCATTGCCGCGACCTTCGAGACCGTGGCAGGCAGCGCAGTTCTGAGTATAAATACCGCGACCGGCGTTGGCGGCTGCATCAGAATTGGTATCGACACTCTTACGAGCGGCTAGACCACGACCTTGTGGGGTGGTGAGCAGATACTCGTCGGGAGCTTGCACAAAGGTAGTGACTGTACGCTTGTTACCCAAGGTCTGAATGTAAGCGACCAAGTCATTCATATCTTCTTCAGATAGATAGCTGAAGCTGGGCATGATTGAGCCGGGCTTGACCACACGGGGTGCAATCAAGTGTGCTTTTTGCCATTCGGAGGGGAATCTTCCACCTTCGTTGGTGAGGTCGGGACCAGTACGGGCAGTGCCCAACTGGTGCGGAGTCTCAAACACATAGTCGCCTTCTTTAACAAGAGGACCATAGCCTCTGTCTTGGATACGAGTGAACTGTGTATGGCAATAGAAGCAACCTTCTCTTACATAGATTTTGCGACCGCGTTCAGCATCGGCGATTTTAGGGTCGATAGCCTTGTAGTCGTTTCCACGACCGCTCGCCTTAGGTTGGAAAAGTACCATCGGCATAAGCACTGTCGAGAAAATGATGATGAAGAAGGTGGTGACAATACCTATTGCACCAAGCCTGTAACCGTACATTAGACTTTGACCTCCCGAGCCGCCTTGGCTTTTCTATCAGCCAGACTGGGCTTTGTGTATAGCGTTTTGTAGACGTTGTAGGCAAAAAGTGCTTGACCCAGAACGATCATGATGCCGCTCACTGTACGCAGATACCAGTAAGGTCTGATCTGCAAGCCCCACTGGTCGACAGGCATACCCATCGCCCAACCGGCAGACTGAATCAAGCCGGCGGTAGTCAGTGAAGTCATCATCAGCAAGAAGCCCAAGAACTTGAGCCAGTAGTGAGCGCGAATCAAGCCTTCGGAGTGCCATTGCTTGCCGGTCAATCTCGGCATACTGTAATAGAAAGCCGAGGTGAGGATGAAGGAGAAAGTACCGAGCAGTGCCAAGTGAGCGTGTCCGACAACCCACTGGGTGAAGTGCAGATACCAGTTAACCCAACGAGTAGCTTGGAAGGGTCCCTGGGTGCAAGTGACCAAGTAGAACATGCAAGATGTAACGGCGAAGCGCAAGGGCATATCAGTGACCACCTGACCCCACTTACCTTTCATCGACATGAAGAAGTTGGTGAGAACGGTGAACACAGGAACGAGAAGGAAGATTGACGAAATGATGGCAATAGCCTTCAGCCACTCCGGTACCGGCGACTGAGTGATGTGGTGAGTGCCGGTAGGGGCATAGAAAAGAGCGATACCCCAGAAGCCCAACATGGAAAGACCATGACTATATAGAGGGGCTTTGGTGTATCGCGGAATTAGGTAATACATCATACCGACACCGACGGTGGTGAACCACATACCGAGAATATTGTGTCCGTAGAACCAACCGATGATGGCGTCATTAAGACCGGGTAGCGAAACGAAGGTACGTTGACCGATAACCCAGACCAGAGGGAACCAGAAGAGCGAACCGAGGAAGTACCAAAGGCTCACATAGAGCTTCTTCACTTTACGGTTGACGATGGTCATATATAGGTTGAAAGCTGTGAGCACCAGTCCCACAACAACGAGAGTATCGAGAATGGCACCGAGCTCGGCATATTCACGACCTTCTGTATTGCCGTTGAGCAAGGTACAGAAGGCACCGGTCATGACCAGGTTCCAAGCCCACATGGTGAAATTGCCCAGACGCTCGCTGTAAAGCTTGTTTTTGCAAAGCGTCGGAATCATGTGGAACATGGAGCCGACATAACCCATCGACAGCCATCCAACCGCAACTGCATTGACGTGCCACATACGCAGGTGAGGCATCGACAACTGCGGTACGTTGCGAATCAGGTCGGGCATGGAAAATTCCGATGCCGCCAGCATTCCCGCTCCCATACCGAGAAGCGACCACCACAGCGCAGAAAGGAAGAAATTGCGGCTAGCGCTACCTTCCTTCGGGCTAAAGAACCGATCCAGCAAACTGGTTTGTGCCAAACTGCTCACTTAACGAATTTCCTTTTAGAGGGATTCAAGCCATTTCTGAGAACCGAATTCGAACCAAATTTGAAGCAAACTTGAAAGTGATTCAAAGTTGAGGCTTAAAACTAGAACTCAGAAGAGATTCTAGGCTACTGACATCACCCATTCCCCACCCTAGGGTCATGAGTTTTCACTCAAAAATTATTTCAGTGGCTGGGCGGGTTCCCGCGGATACTCACCTCTTTGATACAAACGTTAACGGGGCGACTTACCGATTGGAGAGCAATTGCATAGCTACTGCATAGAAGAGTGACCTAGCTCTTCAGCCAGCAAAGTAAATATCACTTGTCAGGATGCTGATTTCAGACTGTTATCGGGGTCGATTTTGAAACCAATTTGGCAACCAGATTAATTATTTTTGAGCCTGCTCGCCGTTGCCAAGCACCACTCTCGATACTAAAGGCAAAAAAACCAGCTTCTAAAATGACAAACCATTTAGATCATTGGCAGCTTTTAAGATTCCACTATCTAACCACAACATGAGACCTTCTTCACCCGCAGCAAGCACCCGCGAAAGAAGCTCAATTTCGCTGTCCGAGAGTCTGGCAAGCACAAAAGCAGCCCGCTTATCACCGCCTGGATCTGGTCCAACGCCGATTTTAAGGCGATCGAAACCTTTATTGCCGCCCAAGGCAGCAATTATCGATTCGATGCCATGCTGTCCGCCGGCGCCACCCGCCGATTGAAAGCGCAGTTTGCCGAGGGGCAAACTAACGTCGTCATGAACGACAATGCAGTTTTCAGGCTTGCCCTTGAAAAAGCGCACCACCTTTTGAAAACAGATTCCGGAAAGATTCATATAGGTGAGCGGCTTAACCAAAACCAGGTCAAGACTGCGACCGCCCCTCACAATCTTCTTTCTGGCGTACTGACATTCCAAATCTTTCGAATCGCGAAACTCAGCACCGAGTGTAGTGCCCAGGCGATCTATAAATAAAAAGCCAGCATTGTGGCGAGTTCTTTCATATTGTTGACCGGGATTGCCAAGCCCGAAAACAAAGCGCAAATTCTCACTCATGGGGCAAGCTTAACAGAATAGAAAGAAAACTCGGGTCATTGCCGCTAAACTTATAGCCATAGATTGTCAGAGGAATAGAAATGCCTGCCAGCGAACCTAGATTGAACTTTGCTTATCTGCCAGCCACACCTCAAGATAGAGAGGAAATGCTCAAGGAAATCGGCGTGAGAACTTTCGAAGAACTTCTCAGCCATATTCCTGACAATGTACGGGCAAACCCACTGGCTCTTGAGAATGGTCTTTCTGAGCTGGAGCTGACTAGAAAAGTCAAGCAGCTCTCTGCCAAAAACAAACCGATATCGGAACAAATATCATTCTTGGGTGGCGGCAGTTATCGCCGTTTTGTCCCCGCCGCAGTCTCAGCCATCGTTTCACGCTCTGAATTCGCCACAGCCTACACCCCTTATCAACCGGAAGTATCCCAGGGCAGTTTGCAGGCCATCTACGAATTTCAAACCGCCATCTGCCTACTTACCGGTATGGAAGTAGCCAATGCCTCTATGTACGACGGACCGACAGCTCTGGCTGAGGCAGCCTATATGGCGGTGAGACTCTCCAATAAAAAGATGGTTGTCCTCTCGCCCCTGGTCAACCCCGAGTACAAGATGGTTTGCAAGACCTATGCCGACTCTTGTGACCTACACTATATCGAACTGAAAAACACTCTCAGCGGCGCCGCCGCTGGAACAACCAGCATCGACGAAATCAAAGCCCTCAAAGGTCAAGACATAGCCTGCGTAGCGGTGCAATACACCAACTATTTCGGCGTCATCGAAGACCTCGAAGCTCTCAGCAAAGCTTGCAAAGAGATAGGCGCCTTGCTTTTGGTGGTTACCGATCCGATAAGCCTGGGAGTGCTTAAGGCGCCAGGCGATCTTGGCGCTGATATAGTTGTCGGCGACGCGCAAAGCTGCGGTAATTTCCTTAGTTTCGGCGGACCTTCGGCCGGCTATATGGCTTGCCGCAACGACTATATTAGACAACTGCCCGGTCGTCTTGCCGGTGTGACCACCGACAACCGCGGACAGAGAGCTTTCACGCTCACCCTGCAAACCCGTGAACAGCACATTCGTCGCGCCAAAGCCACCTCAAATATTTGTACCAACCAAGCCCTAAACGCTCTGGCTATGCTGGTCTATCTAAGCTGTATGGGTCCTAAAGGGCTGAGCGAACTTTGCGAGATTAGCGTCACCCGCGCCCACTATCTGCAAGAGAAACTTTGTCAGATTGACGGTGTTAGCGCTGTTTTCAACAAACCGTTCTTCAACGAATTCTTGGTCAAAATTGAAAACAGCGAAAGCGTTCTGAATAAATTGCAAGAACGCGGCATTCTCGCAGGTATAGCGGTTAGCAAATTCTATTCAGAGCAAGAACTGAAAGACTGTGTCTTAATAGCAGTTACCGAGATGAATGAGCAGAGTGAACTTGATGCCTTTGCCGACACCTTGGCCAAAGCCATGAAAGAAAGCGTCGCTGCTAGACAAAAAGTTTTGACTGTTTAACTAACTCCACGACCAACCAAGAAGGACAGAAATTGACCTCGCAAGCGCCCCCTCAGACCGAAAAGCCAGCATCCGGCAATGCTGTCGTCGGCTTTATCAAAGAAGCAGTAGAACTGGTAGTTGTTACTCTGGCTTTGCTGATAGCCATACGCTGGGGCATAGCTGAAGCCCGCTATATACCATCCAGTTCGATGGAGCCTACCCTGCAGATTAACGACCGCTTGATTGTCGAAAAGATTTCAGGGCACTTGGGCAAGAAAATTGAGCGCGGCGACATTCTAGTCTTCTATCCTCCGAAGGAAGAGATGGGCGGACAAGATTTGTCCAATGATCCCCTGCACATTATGGGCAGACTGACAGGTCTGCCTTGCTTTCCTAATGATCCGGCCTTCATCAAGCGGGTTATTGGCATACCGGGTGATCAGATCAGAGTGCAAGCCGGCCAAGGGGTTTATATCAACCAACAATTGCTTGATGAGTCAGCTTATGTCAAAGAGCCGCCCGCCTATAACTTGACTGTTATGGGCGACATTAGAGGGGCCAATGCCCAACATCAGCTAATCATGGCGGAGGCAGACCCAAAAAAACAGATGGACCCGATTATTGTTCCGGCCGGTCATCTCTTTATGATGGGCGACAACCGCAACAACTCTGAAGACAGTCATGTTTGGGGTTTCCTAGACCAAAGAAGGGTGATTGGCCGGGCTTACCTTCTGATTTGGCGCCGCCTCGAGGCACCCAAGTATCCTGCGTCCTTGCAAGCGCAAGAATAGGCAGCTAAGTTAGCTGGACAACACAGCCAAAAGCTGGCTACTGTTACAATCTTAGAGACTGGCTTAGAGAACTGGCATTTTTGGCGGAGCAAGAAATATGGTGAAAGGGACCCCGGGTGGACAATCCCAGAGTGGACACAGTCATGGACATAGCCATGGCGGCTCCGGCGATTGCGACGCCAAGCCGCAAGGGCGGGCCCTTATCGACCTCAAGCAATTTGAAGAAGATCTGAACAAACGCGAAATCAATCTTATCGAGCGCGAAATCAAGTCTTTGCGCATCCAAGAAGAGCTGGACCGCCTCAGACCCTTGAGCGGTCTTTATCGAGTGGTCAAGGCTATGGCCACCGAGCGCAAGCTTGATTCTCTATTGGAGACAATCACGCGCGAAACCCAAGCCATTGTCAAATGCGACCGTTGCTCGGTTTTTGTTCTCGATGCCGATAAAGCTGAACTATGGACCCAGGTAGCGCAAGGTCTTGTCGGAGTGCGCACAATCCGCATTCCCCTATCGAGTACTGCCATCGTCAGCCATTGCGCCCGCAGCGGCAAAATCATCAATATTCCCGATGCCTACAAAGATGAACGCTTCGACCCAGCCGTAGACAAGCAAACCGGCTATAAAACAAGAAGCGTTCTTTGTGTACCGATGCGCAACCGTGAAGGTGCCGTGATTGGTGTCTTCCAGGTCTTGAATAAACTGGCCGGTCCTTTCACCTCTGAAGACGAAGACTGGCTCGAAGCTCTCACTGCCGTAGCCTCGGGCTTGATAGAACAAGCACAAGCCTATGCCGAGATCGAGCGCTTTGTCGACAAGACTTTAGAAGTACTGGCCCAGACAATCGATAAAAGAGATCCGCTCACAGCTGGACATTCGGTGCGGGTAACCAACTACAGTCTCTTGCTGGGCAATTCACTCGATGTAGTTTCGCAAGAATTAGATGTGCTGCGATATTCGGCCATGATGCACGACTATGGCAAAATCGGCGTGCCAGAGCAAATTCTCTGGAAAGACGGTCGTCTGTCGCCGGAAGAGTATGCCACAGTACAAAAGCACGCCAGCATCACTTATGAATTGCTTATCAATCTACCCTTCACCAAACGCCTGGCGGCAGTACCTTATGTAGCCAGCTGTCACCATGAAAAGCTTGATGGCACGGGCTATTATCGTGGTCTCAAGGGCGAGGAAATTCCTTTTCTGTCGAGAATCATCGCCGTTGCCGATGTGTTTGATGCTTTGACCTCGGTGCGTCACTACCGCAACCGCATGCCCATAGTGAAAGTTTCTGAAATACTTGATTCGGGTAAAGGAAACCATTTCGACAGTCGTTGCGTCGATATGTTCAACCGTCTGCCCTGCGAAGCAGTTCTTTCGGTGATGGAATCTGAAAGAGATCGCAAAGCCAACGAAGACCTGAGCGTGTTTAAGAATGTGAGCTGGCAAAGGTTGGTAGAGTTGGTAGCAGGCTCTAAACCCAAGCGGGGCGAGGAAGGCGCCCGTGAGACTTTCGATCGCCTCTATAATTTCGGCTTGCCTGAAAACTATAAGGCGCTCGACTGAGGAACACTGCAAAAGAAATGACCAGTATTCAAATTAGAGAACTACTAAGAGGCATGACTCTAGTATTTCTGTCTCTCTTGCTCGTTACTTGCCTCAGTGCTAAGGCTGCCGACAGCCCGGAAACAAATGCGCAGGCTTCACCGGAAGCCCTGCCGCCGGAGGAGGACCAGCCTAAAGCGAAAGCTAAGGTGAAAGTCAAAGTAATAGTGCCGCAGATGAAAGAGCCGCGCACTAGGTTCACCATCTTTCCCTACATGGTCAAACCACCCAAGCTAATCACCCAGATAGAACCCCTTCCAGAAAAAGATGTTGTGATCAAGAGTATGCTTCTTGGCACAGGTTATTCCAACCGAGTTTCACTGGAAAAACCTTATCCGCCAGGCGGTTGGCGTTGGCAGTATGCCTATCGTAATGCCCTCAAACGCTCCGGACTAAGCACGCCCAAGCTCATGATGGGCGCCTATTCCTTTAGTAAGGATATGGTCAAATACATCAAACCCGAAATCTTGCGGCTCAATGAAATCGAAGCAAAACGCAAGCTTAAATATATGAAGGCTGTTCAAGACTATGAGGACAACCATAAAGATGAAGAGATGGAAGCTCTCAAACACGGTCTGGAACCGGTACCGCTAAAGCTCAGAGCGCTCACCAAAGACAACAAGATTTTTGCTTTCGAATCGCAATGCGAGCTAGGTGAAGGCGAGTGGTGGGTTACCGGCGAACATAAAGTAGCGGGTCTTATCTATTACTGGCAGGAACCGGTGAAAGTAAAAGCCGGCGAAGTATTGCAATTAACCATGGACGATAGCAATGCCATCTTGATTCAAGGCGGCTGGTAAGAATTTTAGAGAATTTAAAACAGCGAATTTTAGATACTCAAAAATAGAGAACTTTTGAGAATTTAAAAAAGCGAATTTTAGAGAATCAAAAATAGAAAAATTTAGAGATCTAGAAATTCTCTTTGCTTAGTTGCCCACTTGGTGTATCTGAACCTGGACAGTGGTCTTGGCGCCCATACGATTGCGCAAAACTTTCACCACCGCCTCACGCACAGCCGAGCGCATATAAGGTCCCGAATCTCGTTCGTCATTGATGCGCTCCTGCACCACTTTAGTGACAGCCGCACGGGCAGCAATTTCTATCTCTTGCCGCACATCGGGCCATTCATCACTCAACAAAAAGCCAGAGGCACCACAGCTGAGATTGGGACCAGAAAGCAACTTACCATCAAGCCCCAAGGTCAAGCCCAGAGTCATAAAGCCTTCCACCGACAGAGCCTGTCTTTCTTTGATCGAGGCAGTAGTCACCCTCTCACCTTGATCGCAGTTAAAGAGAACAGGCTCTGCTTCAATACGTCCAAAAGGTCTGACATAGCCGTTCTTCATCTCTAGAACATCGCCATTCTGCAAGTTGAAAATCTCATCGGCACCCAGGTTGAAAAATTCGCCTAAATTGCCGTGCTGCACTATATGCCTTGACTCACCCATAGCAGGCGCAAAATATCTCGGCTTGGTTATGGAAAGCATCAGCTTTAGTTCTTCCCTGGCACCATATCTGGAGACATTGACACCCTGCCGATTACCGTAATAGCAAGGCACTGATAAGGCGAGGAGTTCGTCGAGAATATGCGCCATCCGGCGAACTTGACCAGGCACCACATCAGAAGAAAATACGATGGTATCGCCAACTTTAAGCCTGGTTGTAGGATGTTCGAAACGACTGATGGCTTGCAGCACATCAATAGGATCAGCTTCTTTACTGCTCTCTAGAATAAGAACCTGCCGATCTTCGGTCGTATCCAATTTGTCCGCTTCGCCTTCGATATTGCGATCATAGGTAAGATAGCCGGAAATAGCGGCACTGACCGCCACTTTGTGTAAGGTCGGACTCTGCAAAAAGACCTTGCGCCCTGTACGCTTAGCTACTTCAAATAAAACCTTGAGTCTATGAGTATTGGTGGCCGGCATCACCACAATCAATCGACCTTCGGCGCTCTGCGAGATCTTTTCTATACTGCGCAAGACAGTTTTCTCAGATGCCGAATAACCGCCTTCCTCGACGTTAACTGAAGACGAGATAAGAAGCATCACACCTTCATCACCGCAAGCAGCCAGACGACCGATATCGAGCATGACACCATCAAGGGGGGTTTGCTCTAGTTTGAAGCCGGATGTATAGAGAACGGTGCCGGCCTGGGTACTTATCTTTAGACAATAGGCATCATATATAGAGTTATTGCCGGCGATCCATTCCAGCAAGAACGGACCAACCTTGAGGGTTTGCCCATTTACTTCTTCGAAAGACAATTGGCTCTGGTCTAAATGCCCTTGACCATAGAGATCAAAAATTTCCTGTCTAATCAGATGCCCGACAAAACGAGGTCCCATTATGCGGGGTATAGAAAGATGCTTCATAAAATAAGCAAAGGCACCTAAGTGCTCCTCATGCCCATTAGTGAGAGCCAGCCCGACAATCTTGTCTTGATTAGCTTCTAGAAAGGCTGTATTAGGCAACAAAAGGTCTACACCAGGCAAATCGAAGGCCGGATAAGCCGCCCCGGCATCGACAAGCAAAATTTTCGACTGATGAACAAAGGCCCAAGAAACCAGACCCAGTTCGTTCTGCCCGCCAAGCGGCATGCAATAGAGGTGAGCCGGGTCGAAATCTTCAAAACTAACCGGAGTGAATGCCATTGCTTCCTTAAGTGTTGGTTGCCGGTAACAATTCTATCTTCAAGAAGTTAAGATCAAGAGCAGATTAAAAATAGAGCCATTAAAACTTTAGAGTAAGGAGCGGCAGAAATGGTGCTGACACAAGAAAACAACTTGGAAACCATTAATCTCATCCAGAAACTGGTAATGCCTGATCTGGCAGCGGCGTCGCCGGATGCCCCGGCTCTCATTCAAATTACCGCCGACGGTGAAAGAAAGCTTTCATATAGGGACCTACGCGCCTTAATTGATAAAGCCGAGAGCCGTCTTCAAAGTTGCGGTCTGAAAGCCGGCGAGAAACTCTTGATTTTAGCGCCCAATAGTCCCGAAGTAGTGGCCGCCTTGCTTGCCGCCTTTCGCCTGGGAGCCTTGGCTGTGCCTGTCGACTTTCGCATGACCCTGCCTGAATTGACCAATATCGCCGAAAAACTGGCAGTCAAGCATCTCCTTTCCACAAACTCGGTGCTTCAACAACTAAAAGATGATTTCAGCGCTTTTGCCAATGGACATACATTGACGGCAATAGAAACGATTGAAAATGAGGTGCCCTCTCAATCGGTGAAAGAAAGAGAGAAAGTAACGGATCACAGGCAACTTACTGATCCGGCTTTCTTGATTTTGACCTCGGGCACAACAGGCATGCCCAAAGGGGCGCTGCACGACCTGCATTCACTGGTGCACAATATCAAAGAGCTGGCTGAAATGGCTGCCCTCACCGACGGCAAGAAACTGGTCCTGCCGGTTCCACTCAGCCATGTGCTGGGGTTGGAGGTGACCATGGCAGCCCTTCTAGGTAATGGCTGCGTGATCATCGCCGAGATGAGCGTCGAAGGCATAATTAAAGCCAATAATTTGCATCAACCGGAATTTTTAGTGGGAGTCCCCACCATATATGGTGCTATATTGACCCTCCCCAAAGAGCTTATTGACTTAAGCAAAGCCGAAGTTTTGCTTTGCGGCGGCGCCCCTTTACCCCTATCTTTAGCCGAAGAGTTCGAGAAAAAATTTGCTAAGCGCCTCAATAATGGTTATGGCTCTACTGAATCAAAGATCATCGCCGTCAACCTAGAGGGGCCAAGACAATCAGTGGGGAAAGTTGTGCCTAGCTGTCGCATAGAAATACTGCCCATAGGCGAAGAAGCAAACAACAAGCCCTTAAGTGAAGGCGAAACAGGCGAAATTGTCATTTGTGGACCGACCTTGATGCTCGGCTATATCGGTCAAGCGGAGGCGACGGCGGCGGTGATGAGAGACGGCGGCTACCGCACCGGCGACATTGGTTATATGCAAGATGGTTATCTCTATGTCATGGGTCGCAACAAAGAAATGATCATTGTGGCCGGCAACAAAGTTTTTCCAGCCGAAGTGGAAAGTGTCCTGCGCAAATGCCCGCTAGTGAAAGACGTAGCTATAATCGGCGTAGCCCATTCTCGCTTAGGTCAAATAGTCAAAGCTCACATCATCTTAGGTGATGAAGAATTGTCCGCTGCACTGACGGCAGAAGAGACAAAGAAAGAAGCCTCTGCCAAAGCAAAAGAACAATTACGATCTTACTGTCAAGAAAACCTAAAGAGAGAGCTGAGACCGATGGAATGGGTTTTCTATCCAGCCAGTCATGTCTTTGCTAAGACCTTTTCAGGCAAGGTAGACAAAAAACAATTGAGTTGACCGATCTGTCCGCTTTATTTAACTAAAGGGGCTATCAATTTGCCGCACGCAAAAGCTCATAGAGAGCTGCTTTCAGCCCGTGGTCGAACAGATAACTAAAGTCTTTAACGCTGACCACATCTCTTTCGGCACCTAAACTCTCAAGCGACGAATCGAGTCGCTTGATGATCTTCTCGCCATCTTCATCTTTGCCAATTTGAAAAATACAAATAGAAAGATCAATTTCCTTGGAAGCTCTGGCAATGAGCTGGGCTACACTTTCTCCACGATTGGCAAAGCCGTCGCTAAACAAGATCACTAACAAAGGCTGAGACTTATACTTTTCAAAGACATAAGAAAAGGGCTTGCTAAAGTTAGTCGCCCCCTCAGGCGTCAAGCCATCAAAAATAGCAGTGAGACCAGCGCTATCGGCAATCTCTTTTTCTTCAAAATCTTCATTGAAAGTAATCACTGAGACATTTTTCTTGTCGCCCAGCAAGGGCAAAACACTGCCCGAAAAATCTTGCAACTCTTGCCGCAAGTAAGTAAACCTGGAAATATCACTTCTGCCATAGCGAAGACCGCCATCCATAGAATCAGATCGATCAATCAAAAAGACAATGCGATAGTGGCTCAATTTTGCCGCCAGAGCTTTCAGCATAGTATCGTTAAAGTTCAAGCCGCTTTTGATGCTCTTATTGACAGGGCCTGGCTGGGGATCGCTTATTCCTTCTTTCAGCTTGCGTCTGTAAACACTGAGCTTGATTGGCACCATAGAGGAATAGGTCTTTCCAGCGCGTTTAAATTCAATTTTGAGAAAGTCTTCTGAAGCCTGAATATTACTTAGCAAATCGCCGCTTTGAATACCACAATAATAAGCGCTTGAGCCGTTGCGGACAGCCTCCACCTTGGTCTTACCAGGTTCAAATTGACTGGACGAAAGTTTCATGCCGGCCATAGAAGCAAACATGGCCAGTTCATCCACTCTTCCTTTCAGCTTCAAAGTCTGACTCTGAGGCTGGCAATAAACAATCGCAGAAGAAAAGCAGAAATACACCAAGCAAAAGAGTGCCAAGCGAACATTCACTCTAGAAAACTTCAATGTTTCTTCGCTCCCTTACTCGCATCAACTTTGTTCTTAATCATCAAGCGTCCAGTCTTTGCCGATAACTCCAGGGGTAGTGGAGGAGCAGCGGCTCCAGCTGAATTAGGCATAGAATCTTCAAAGGCGCCGCCGAAGTTAACATAATTGCGCACAAACAGCCCGGAACCTAAGGAAACCGCCTTATTCTCACCGCCCTTAGAGGCGTATTGACTACGAAGGTTTTCCCCGCTTTCCTTCAGCTTAGTTTCTTCACCATCAAAATAGGTTTTCTCACGGGCCAAATCTTTGGCATTCTCTTCGCTTAGTTTCTGAAGGCGAGCTGCACTCTGAGCCTTTAATTCGGCAATAATCACCTCTCTATCAGGATTCTGAATACGTTCTCCAGCAAAGTAGATATATCTTGGCACTTGAGCAATATCTTTGGAGAGATTTCTCTCAATAATGCTGCGCTGACCGAGGTAAGTATCATTTATATCTTTGATCCTCGATGTTCTAGAAAGACGCAACCGTTCGAGCGCCTCCTGCAACTGCCTGCTCAGTGCAGGCGGTGGTTCTGTACTCATGAAATTAGGAGCAGGCTTAGCAAGACTTATAGTCGGCGGGCTTTCGCGAAAACTTTTAGATTGCCTGGCCGAATGAATCTGCTCGAGAGCATTCCATGCCTTGCTCGAAACCTCTAGGTCGGGATTGAGACTAAGACAAGCGCGAAAAGATGCCACCGCATCATCTAGACAACCCAGTTTAATTAGGCAATTGCCTAAATGATAACGAAGGCGGGCGTTATAGGGATCGATTACCGCAGCCTCTCTAAATTTGCCATAAGCCAATCTATAATTGCCGGCTTCGTACAAACAGAGGGCTTCTTTCAGTTGCTGAGAATAAGCCAGAGCAGGGCTCTGGGCAGCGAAAAAGCAAAACAAGAAAACGGCAAGTAAAGATCCAATTGGACCCGGACTCTTGCTCTTGCCACTCTTGTCTCTTCCCATGCAATCCAGTCTAGATCAACTTAGACAATCTCTGGAAATAATCCACAAACATGACCTGCCCGCCTCTGGCTTGCTGCCAGTCAAAGTTTTCATTAATGGCATGATAGCCGTGTTCGGGCAGGCTCAAACCCATAAAGGTAATGGGCACATTTAATTTTTCCTGCATACTGACCACAGCCCCGATCGATCCGCCCTCGCGAGTAAAGGCTGGTTCCACACCGAAAGCAGTCTGCATGGCACCTTTGGCTGCTTCGGCAAAGGGTCCGACAAATTCACCCAAGAAAGGCTTGAGTGAACCTTCTTTGAGCACCTCAAAATCTGGGTTATAAGACTGCACAAAAGCTTTGATTAATTCAAATATTTTCTCTGGATCTTGATCTGGAACCAATCTAGTCGAAAGTTTGGCTTCGCTTTGATAAGGCACAATTGTCTTCACCCCGGGACCAGCATAACCACCGGTGATACCATGCACCTCGAAAGTAGGATGCGCCCAAATTCTCTTTGCCCCTTGGGCGGCATCCATGGTACGCGTGCTGCCCAGCTCATGGGCTCGCTTGAAATTCTCTACAGTAAAGCCGGAAGCAACGAAATTATCCAACTCGCTCTCATCGACCGGGCGAACAGCGTCATAAAAGCCTGGAATTCTTACCTCACCAGTGCAAGGATCGTAAATTGCAGCAATGAGACCGGCCATTTCGCCGATGGGATTGCGGGCTAGACCGCCGGTGGTGCCGCTATGTACATCTTTGGTGCCGGTCTTGAGCTTGATCAGAAAAGCCTGCAGACCTCTCAGTCCATAAGGTATGGCCGGGCGCTCTCTCGACACCCAGATCGTATCTGAAACCACAACCGAATCGGTCTTCAGTTTGGCTAGATTTTCTGTCAAGAAAGACTCGAAAGATGGCGATCCTATTTCTTCTTCCAGTTCCCAGATAAACTTGATATTGATTGGTATACCGGCTTGATGGGCAAAATAAGCCGCCGAAAGTACAGTCAGGGCCGGTCCTTTATCATCGGTTGTGCCGCGTCCGCGGTAAACCTCTCCATCGATTTGCATATCGAAGGGCTCGGTAAGCCATTCACTGGCCAAGGCAGGCTGCACATCGAGATGGTTATAGACAGTCACGGTCGGAGCTTTGGCACTATGATGGAACTCGCCAATCACAACCGGATAGCCTTTTGTCTTGACGATCTCGCCCTTGGCACCCATCTCGCGCAGGTAAGCAAGGGCCAATTCGGCAGTGCCATCAATCTCAGGACGACGCTCCGGTTCCATACTGACAGAGGCCATGTCGACTATTTTTTTAAGTTTAGCCTCGAAACTACTGCGTTGCTTGTCGGCATATGACAAAACAGACTCTTTCTGACTGTTGGCTTCTTCAATATTCAAGGTCACTGTTTCCCTCTTTTAATTTAGACGACTCTAGACTGTCGCTCTAAATTATATAGGTTCTATGCCACTAGAGCCTTATCACCAAGTTGCTCGGGCTTATTGCCTTGATTGATCGCCTTATCCAAATTAGCTTTCAGGGTGGTACCCGACTGATAGCCAATTATGCGAGCCTCTTCTTTCACTTGTCCGTTCTTCTCAATATTGAGCACCGAAACAGTGGGGAAAGCCTTTATGTCTAAAGCCCTGGCAAGCTTCATCGAATCGTTCTCGACGCCGTCGCGCAAGGCGACCTTGAGGAAATTAGCTTTCCCGGCTAGGGCGCCTATGCTAGGGTCTTTGAAAGATGTATCCATAGCCCGGCACCAGTCGCATTCCTTGCTGCCTTCAATGGTGAAATAGACCACCAGTGGCTTACCATTCTCGCGAGCCTCGCGCACCTTGTCTTCAATACTCTCAGACCACTGGATGGGAGTTCTATCCCCTTTACTATCCCCTCTATTGAAGGCTTCAGGCAGCCGGTAAGGATTGATCAGATTGGCTACTTCGCTGTTCTCATTCTTCTTGCTCACTGCGTCACTGAATGCAACCGGTCGGTCAATCATCGTCAACTCCTCTTTCGCCAAGTGAAGAGTTCTATGCGCAGGTTAGGCAAACTGGACATTAAATTTGCCTATTCGTTTAAGTTAAGTATTGATTCGCTCGGTCATCTTTATAGCAATACCCCGCCCTGAAAGTTCAGTCAGGAATAAACGGGTGGGTACAGACTCTTCCTGCCTGAGTACACCCCTTTTGTTTATGTCGCCACGAGCGAGCATTTGACCCAAAATAGAAGCCGGGAAGGCGGTCATGCGCATCATAGCCGACAGCCCCACAGCCTGGTCGGCATAGTCCACACAGTCAAAGACCAATTGAGAAGGTTTGCCGCTCTTATTGCCTGAAACAGAGACTCGTAACAGAACGGCATCGGGCTCGCCCACTGGCAAATGTTTAGCCAATTGACCCGCCAAAACCGCCCTGGGGCTAAGCTCGCTGCCGTTAAATTTCTCGGGGCTGAAAAATCCTAATTCTTGCATAGCTCTGATTGCTTGACAGTGCCCGATATAGCGCACCGTTTTATAGTCTAAATGTTGAATGCGGTTCAGATAAGACTGAGGCAAAGTAGAAATACCACCTGAAGTATTGAACGCCTCCATGCGGCCAAAAGGCGGCGGGAATTCGACTTCTTCCAGCTCAGACAGAGCCGGCAATTGAAGCAGCTTACCATCGCGAATGAGAGTGCAGTCTTCACTATATTCGTTGATCAGACCCTCTACCGAAAAGACCTGGGCATAACCGAGGGTATTGATCTCGCGGTCAATAGGCACCCCACCGACACGAATGCGCATATCATAGACTTCATCGAGACTTTCGGCGGCAGAAGCAGCCAAAAGCGATACCATACCCGGAGCCAAACCGGCATCGGGTATTATCGATACACCTCTTTCTTTTGCCAATTCATCAAGCAAGAACTGTCTGCGCACAAGCTCTTCATTGCCGCCCAAGTCGACAAAATGCGTGCGGGTGGAAAGTGCCAATTTAGTGAGCTCATAGTTATGCTCATAGGTGACGCAACTGATGGCTACATCGACTTCTTCCATAAGCTGACCCAGTTCGCGCTCATTGGTGACATCCACCAGGGCTGGTACCAGTTTAGGATCTTTCAAACGGTCGGCGGTGCTTTTGAGAATCGCTTCAGAACGGTCGGTGAGAACAACTTTTTCGACCTTAGGTGAGCGAATTAAATCATAGGCTACGGCATAGCCCATTTTGCCGGCCCCAAGCACTAAAAATTTCATCTCTACACCTCAAATATGGCTAAATTTAATAGGTACTTCTGCGCTTGCCGCCGTCAATGGCAATGGTCGACCCGGTAATATAGGCAGCCTGCTTAGATGCAAGATAAGCAACACAACTGGCAAATTCTTCCGGTGTACCGAGACGTCCGGCCGGAATTGCCGAAAGGTACTGTTTTTCGTACTCTGCCGCACTTTGCCCGGTGCGGGCTATACGCGCCTGCATGAGAGACTTTAGTCTTTCAGTATCGATTGCTCCAGGGGCGACACAGTTTACTGTAATGCCATCTGCCGCTACTTCATCGGCAAGGGTCTTAAGCATGGCTGTAACAGCCGAACGCAACGCATTTGAGACCGCCAGTCCGGCGATGGGCTCGACCACCGATAGCGATGTCACACAGATTACTCTTCCAAACTTTCTTTCGCGCATACCCGGAATAAAGGCTTCGTTCAAATGACTGACCGATTGAAATAGCCTCTCAAAACCACTTTGCCAAGCCTCAGCCGAAGTAGAAAGAACATCTGAAGGAGCTGGACCACCGACATTATGCACAAGAATATCGACTGTACCCAAAACTTTCTTCGTCTGCTCAATTAGTGCCTTGCGACTTTCCACCTCGGTGAGATCACAAGGAAAAACTTCTATACCGGAACCGAGATCTGCTTTCTCGCGAGCCGAAGATAAGACTTGCGCCCCCTCGGCGGCCAGGGTCTGGGCGATGGCACGGCCGATGCCCTTTGTACCCCCGGTAACCAGAGCTTTCTTACCCTTGATGAACAGATCCATGATTTAGCTTTACTCCACTAACGATATTTATAAGAGATGCATTTAGCTTCAGAGAAAAATTCCAGACTGTAGCGCCCGCCTTCACGGCCGATACCTGATGACTTTTGCCCGCCGAAGGGTGTGCGTAAATCGCGCAAGAACCAGGTGTTGATCCAAATCATGCCGGCCTTAATGCGCGTCGATAGTCTATGCAGTCTATCGACATCTTGGCTCCAAATTGAAGCAGATAATCCATAAGGTGAATTATTAGCTAGAGCGATCGCTTCCTCTTCATCTTGGAATGCCACCACCGGTAGGGTCGGACCAAAGATCTCTTCCTGCAAGAAACGCGAATCGCTCTTGAGCCCGGCAAAAACAGACGGACTAAGGAAATAGCCGTTCTTGAACTGAGAGCCTAGTTGGGCGCCGATAGGCTCGCCCCCAGTGAGAAGTTGCCCTTCTTTCTTACCGATTTCAATATAAGAGAGCACCTTATCGAGATGCTCGCGCGAGACTAGGGCGCCCATCTGTGTATTGGGATCGAGCGGATCTCCTACTTTGATAGTTTTTACTCTTTGCACGAGCCTTTCCACCACTTGGTCGTAGACCTTTTGGTGTACAAACAAGCGCGAACCGGCCAGACAAATCTGCCCCTGATTGCGGAAAGCGGCACGCACAGCCGTGGGTATCGCCTCATCAAGATTGGCATCATCAAAGATGATATTGGCCCCCTTGCCGCCCAGTTCAAAAGAGAGTTTCTTGAGCGTATCGGAAGAAGCACGCATGATGGCTTTGCCGGTGGAAGTCTCACCGGTAAAAGAAATCGACCTGACATCTGGATGGAGAGTGAGAGCCTCGCCAGCCGACTTAGCGCCAAAGCCGTTTACTATATTGAATACACCAGGCGGTAAACCGGCAGCTCTAGTGATGTCGGCAAATAGATAGGCAGTATAGGGCGTCCATTCTGCCGGTTTCAAAACAATCGTATTGCCCATGGCCAGTGCCGGTGCAATTTTCCAGGTAGCCAGATAGAGCGGCAGATTCCAAGGTGTAATCAGACCACAGACACCAAGCGGTTCTCTAATTGCCACGTGTCTTTCATCCAAGCCGCCGCTATAGGCCTCATCAGCATGACTGGCGGCAAACTGGCTGAAAAAATGAAAATTGGAAGCTGAGCGCAATATGTCGCCATCAAAACTTTCACTGATAGGTTTGCCGTTATCGGTTGATTCAGCCACAGCCAATTCTTTGCGCCGCTCCATAATCAGATCACCGATGCGCTTCAAATACTGACAGCGCTCAGCCACAGATAGACCCGACCAGTCGCCTTTCTCGAAAGCGCGACGGGCGGCAGTGACCGCCCTATCGATATCGGCAGCATCACCACTGGCCACCAAGGCATGAGGGGCGCCGGTGGAGGGGTTGATACTCTCAAAAGTGGCAGCACTCGCCGACTGAGTGTAATCACCATCGATAAAATGATCGATCTTGGTCAGGGCTGAAGACATTTTTAACTCCCTAAAAACTAGATTTCTTTAGCGAAACTGGCTATGGCTTTCATCTCGATATAGTTACGCCCGGGCAGACGCGCCACCTGCACAGTAGTTCGACAGGGCGGTACCGGTAAGTGCGAAAAATAAGTGGCATACACCTTGTTGTATCTTTCAAAATCGTTCATGTCGTGCAAAAAGACAGTAATGTCGACAACATCGCTATAGTCGAGGCCGGCATGCTTGAGAACAACGCCTAGATTATCGAGTACACCCCTGGTCTGGGCTTCGATGTCATAAGCCAAAACTTTACCGCTTTCATCTAAAGTAAGACCGCGCTCCACGCCTGTTTTGGCATCGCGGCAACCCTGACCGCTGATGAAAAGCAGATCACCTACTCTAATGGCGTGCGAATAAGCACCCAAAGGTCCGGGTGCCGACTGCCCCGGATTGATGGCTTGTTTTCCCATGAGACCGCTCCGCTTGAAACTCTTTAAGCAGTTAATTTAAACTGGCTTACGTGCATTAGATCTTTAGAGAATAATTATGACACTCTGTGCCGAAGATAAGGCTAATCCCGCCCTGCTGCCATGGCGCCCCCTCTACACCATTGAAAGGGGAGAAAAGACCGAAGTAACCGTATACGGCATTATTAGCGTAGTGGTGAGAAAAGCCCGAACCAATAAAGAACAGGAGCGAGCTTCCTTGGGCGAGCCTTTCGCCCTTCCGCTTGAAGACCGCTACCAAAAGCTGGTCGGTGTCGGTGATGATAATTTCACCCTCTGGACCAGATCTCTGCTTAAGCCCTGGCAATTACTCTCTCACATTGAAATATTGAAAGCGGCCTACCCGGCGCTCAAAGAAGAACATTATGCCCTTTTCATGGCTTCGCATTCGGGCGAACCAATGCACATAGAGGCCCTTGAAGAAATAATCAAGATTACCGGTATAGAAGAATCAATGCTGGCTTGCCCCCCAGCCACACCGGTCTCTAGCGAAAGCAAAGCCTTGATGAAAGAACGCGCGGAAAAGCCTCGCCGGCGATACCACAATTGCAGCGGCAAACATGCGGGTTATCTTGCCGCGCTCAAAGCCGTCGATCCAGAAGCATACGGCAACTACATCAAGAGTAATCATCAACACCACAACGACTTGATCAATATTTTGTCGACCTTTACCGGGCGCAGCAAAGAAAGTTTTGTTGCCACCACCGATGGTTGCCAACTACCTAATTATGCTTTAAGCACCTTTGAAATCGCCTGCATTTATGAAAGTCTCTTCGGCTTTCGCCGATATAAAGAAAGTCTGCCCAGCCAGTGGCAGGCTTGGGGAGAACTTGGTTCCATCATGAATCACTATCCCCGGCATCTTTCCGGTCTAGGCCGTGTCGATTACAAAGTCATGACCGGTGAACTGTTCCCCGGTCAAACTTTTACTGCCGCCGCTAAAGAAGGGGCAGACGGCTTACTCGGCGTCTCCATTGTCAGCGATCAATATCCAAATGGTTTGGCTATTTGCATCAAACTAAGCTCCGGCTTTGAAAACAAACATATGGAAATTATCTTGAAGGAACTGCTCCGACAGCTGCATTTGTTGCCTCCTAAAGGAGAGACAAAAACCGATGCCGCCGGCGGTATCAAAGTCGACCACATAAAAACCCATTTTCACTTCCAAGTGCAAGGAGCTTTCAGTGAAGAAAAGCAGCCTGAGCTTCAATCGCATCATTGATATTTCGCAAGCGGTAAGCAGCCGCACCGCCTGTTTTCCTGGCGATGTGCCGTTTTCTAAGCGAGTCACCTTGTCTTATCAAGAAAGCGGCGTCATCAATCTCACGGCTTTCACCATGAGCCCGCATGTGGGCAGTCATGCCGATGCCCCGGTGCATATCAAAGGCGACTTGAGCGATCAGAGCCTCGGGGCGGCGGCTATGAAGCTCTCAGCCTTCCTCGGTACTGTTTTGGTGATTGACTTGACCAGATTGGCAAACCAAGTTGAAGATTCTGAAAATAAAGCCCAAGACTGGCGAGAAGAAATTGGCGGGGAGCACCTCGGCGAAATCAAGGCTAAAATTGCCTCTTTGCTAAAGCAGTTTGACTTGCAGATGCCTGAAAGAGTCTTGTTCAAAACCCTAACCAAGGTGGCACCGGAGCAGTTTGAAGCGAGCTATGCCTATATCGGCACTGAGACAGCCAAATATCTTGCTCAGGAGAAAACCAAGTTAGTCGGACTTGACACCCCTTCAGTCGATCATATTAATGCCAAAGTATTGGCCACCCACCACATATTAGAAGAAGCCGGTATGGTCTGGCTGGAGAATCTAGATTTAAGTGAGGTGGAAGAGGGTGTTTATCAACTAATTGCCCTGCCTCTCAAGATGGAAGAACTGGAAGCCTCGCCTCTGCGAGCTGTCTTGCTTGCCTAAACTTAGCCTAAGCTAAACTAGATTTGTCTATTTCTGCCGGAGATTAAAAATGCTAGACAATTTCAACAAAAAACATCCGGCTCTGATTGGCGCCGTGCATGTCAAACCGCTGCCGGGTGCAGCCGACTTCAGAGGGGCGAAGAGCATCGATCAAATTGTCGATGAAGCACTACAAGATGCTGAAACCTATTTAGATGGGGGCGCCGATGGCATCATCCTTGAGAATATGCATGACTTGCCATATTTAAGAGGAAGGGTTGAGCCTGAGACAACAGCCGCCATGACCAGAGTGGCGGTAGCTATCAGACAAAGATTTACCTGTCCCATAGGCGTACAGCTTTTGGCGGCAGCCAATAGAGAGGCGCTTGCCGTTGCTATTGCCGCCGAACTAGATTTCTTGAGGGTAGAGGGCTTTGTCTTTGCTCATATAGGCGACGAAGGACTACATCAGTCTTGTGCGCCAGAACTGATTAGATTGCGCGCGGCTCTCGGCGCTCAGCATATAAAAATTTACGCCGATATAAAGAAAAAGCACTCTGCTCATGCCATCACCGAAGACCTCAGTCTAGAAGAAACAGCTCATGCTGCTGAGTTTTTCAAAGCCGACGGTGTGATCGTCACCGGGCTGCGCACCGCCGACGCCCCTGCACCACATTTAGTGCACGCCACCGCTGGTGCAGTCAAGATTCCAGTATTGATTGGTTCAGGCATCACCCCGGAAAATCTAGACAAATACAAAGACGGTGCCGCCGGTTATATTGTCGGCACATATGCCAAGAAAAACGGCAACTGGCAAGAACCGGTAGATCTTGAACGTGTCAAAAAGCTGAAAGCAAGCTTGCTTTCTAGGTAAATGAGTTTAAGAGGCATAACTGGCTTATATGTGAAGGCTTATATATGAAAGGCTTATATATAACTGGCTGCGATAATTCTAGATTTAGGCAAGTTTGCAATAAATTCTGCAGCAAGAAAGTTCTAGCAATTTACCTCGGTCTATTTGTATGCCTAGGCTGTGCAGCACAAGCGGCAGAAGACCTCCTAAATGATGCTCTCACTTGCTATAAGAGAGGCATGTACAGCCGCGCTCGCAACAGTCTAGAGTTGTACTTAAGGAAGAAACCTCTGGATCAATCAGCCAATTATCTGATGGGTTGTATTTTGCTCAAACAGAACTGCCCCGACCTAGCAAGGGCACGCTTTGAGTATTGCCAAAAACTGCAACCGCAAAGCGCCGCAGGCAAGTTAAGCGCTGAGGCGCTAAGAGGACTGCAAAACCTGCAAACAAACTCACCAAACCAAGGCAATGAGGCAAAGCTGTCTAGTATCCCAACCGAGCCAATCGAAAAAGAAAGACTGAAAGAAGAGAGGGCACGACTGAATAAGGAAGCAGAAGACAAAATTGCCGTCAAGAAAAGAGTGATGGAAAATAAAATTCATGAAATGAATCTGCAAGAAGAGCAAGCCTTAAGAAATTTCCTGCCGGTGCGGCGACGCTTTGGCGGCACCTATGTCAACCAAGAAGCTAAAGATGCGGTCAAGAAAGACTATGACGCGCGCAGAGAGGCTATAAAGAAAGCCCACGAAGAAGAAACCGCGCAGATTATCAGGCAGTATCAAGAAAGAATACAAGCCTACGAAGACACTCTCAAGAGTATGGAAAGTCGAAAAGTACAAAGACGCAATTAGAAGCTCTTGCGCCGCGCCAAAGACTTGAAGGGATCCGACGATACAGCCGGTGCAGCAGCAGCCGGTCTTGGCGCTGGTGCCGCCGCCGTTACAGCCGGGCGTACTTTTTTTACTTTCTTGACCACCGGCCGCTCCACCTGACTTGCTGTAGGTTTGCCGCTCACGGCAGCTTTCTTCACAACCGACTGAGAATCATCTTCAGATTTGCTGCCGTTCTCAGGCTTACTATCAAGACTTGGCTTAGAGGCAGACTGCGCCGGTGAAACAGATTGCGGCGGTGCAACAGACTGCGGCGCCACTGCCGGTGGTGCGACCGCTTGGGGGCTATTATTAGGAACAGTCTTAACCGGAATGACTGCGGCATTATCTTTTTTGCCGTTCATCATAAAGAAGCCGGCAACACCCAAAACCAGAAGGAAGACTGCCGCTATACCAAGCACGACAGGCGAAATCTTCTTAGCCTTTGTTTCAGGCTCAGAACCAGGCATGGTGGGGAAATCAGTACGTAGAACTTGACTCTTTCCAGGCTTAGGAATCGCAGTTTCCAGATCTCGACAAAGTTCAGCCATACTCTGGTGACGGCTAGCGGGATCTTTAGCCATCGCCTTCCAAATAACCGCTTCCAACCTTTCAGGAATATAAAGGTTGGGGCGAATCTCGCTAAAGCGCGGCGGCATTTCAGAAATATGCTTACTCATGGTTTCGACCATAGTCTTACCAATGAGAGGTAGTCGACCGGTCAAGGTCTCAAAAATGACGATACCCATGGAATAAATATCAGATCTAACATCAAGCTCCAAGCCCTGACACTGCTCGGGACTCATATAGACCGGGCTGCCGCAAACTTCTCCCATCTGGGTGAGGCGCTGTTGTTCACCGCCGGCGCCAATCAACTGGGCGACACCAAAATCTACTATTTTGACAAAATCTTTTTCGTCTTCATACTCGATGAGCATGATATTGCTGGGCTTAAGATCACGGTGAATAACACCGGCACGGTGAGCATGATCTAGAGCGTCGGTGGCTTGAGTCAATATCTTGATTGAGCGCTCGACTGAAACCTGACCATCTTGCTTAATCATGTCAGAGAGCGAAATGCCCTGCAAATAATCCATAACAATAAACGGTTGCCCGCTCTGGGGGGTGATCCCGAAGTCATAGACCGTGATTATGTTGGGATGATTCATACGGCAAGAGGCTTTACCCTCTCGCAAGAAGCGCTGCACCGACTGGCTATCGGCTATGTGTTGCGACTGCAACATCTTGATGGCGACAGTGCGCTCCATAAGCACTTGTCGCCCCTTATAGACTACCCCCATACCGCCATGACCGATAACATCGATGATGTCGTACTTGCCCATCAGACAAGTGCCAATCATTGGGTCGCGAGCAAGCGGAACGAGAGCCGCCCCATCATGGGGACAGGCTCTGACTATACCGGTGAACTGTCTGTTGCACTCAAGACAGATTTTCTGATCTAGCCCGTCATGTATGTTTCCAGCGTGCACTTTTGTCCTGATTAGAGTTGAGGGGGTGTAAAGAGAGAAAGTCATCAACTAAAGTGAAGATGGCATTACAGACACCTTAACATATGCTAATGTACCCTGCCCGTTGCAAATCTAACCCAGAAGTGAGCTTTTATTCAGTCAGTTGCCCATTTACAACCTTGACTATCTGAGCACCAGCCAACCATTCTTCCTTAAATCCATCCAGATGAGTGGTGGTAATTATCGTCTGCATGTCGCTCTTGACCAACTCCATGAGCATGCCTTGCCTGCCTAGATCAAGCTCAGCCAGTACATCATCGAGCAAAAGCAAGGGAGGCTCACTGAGAGCATCTTCCACAAGCTTTAGTTCGGCCAGTTTGAGGGCTAAAACAAGCGACCTTTGCTGCCCCTGACTACCGAATATATGAGCCGGCATGTCGTTGATGACAAAACTCATATCATCGCGGTGGGGACCTGCCAGGGTCTGCTTTCTAGCCAGTTCTTCGGCACGGCGCGCCTTTAGGGCTAGATAAATTCTTTTGGCCAGTTCTTCTTCCTTGTTTTGGGCAAACTCAGCCAAGTTCACCACCAGATTAGCTTCCGAATCACCACTCTCTTCTTTGAAGAGATAACCTGCTTCCAGTTTTTCCCGATGTCCCGAAATTCTAGCTAGATTAGCCTCCGCCACGGGCAAAAGGCCCAAGAGAACCTCGCTGCGGGCTTTGACCAGACGAGCCCCGAGCTTAGCCAGTTGCACATCCCAGACCTTGAGTTCTTCTTCATCCGGGGCAAGTGATCTTTCAAACCAACTTTTGAAGAGGCGGTTGCGCTGACTAACTACTTTGTCATAGCGTGCAAAAATCTCACTAAGCCCTGGGCGCAACTGCAAGACAACGTCATCGAGCCAATCACGCCTTTCTTTTGGTCCGCCTCTAAGTAAACTGAGATCTGAAGAGCTAAAGGAAACAGCAGTGAGACGGGTCATGCCTCTAGTCTCAGAACGAGGCACTTTCATGCCGTTAATTTTAATAGTTCGAGACAAGCGCGGCTGGGTATTGAGCAGCAAACTAACAGTTTCTTCTACGCCTTGACTGCGATAAGTCACTTCCAAATAGGTCTGACTTTCCCCCTTCAAAACCAAGTCCCGGTCTGAAGCGGTGCGCCGACTACGAAATCCGGCCATCACCTCGATTGCTTCTAATAAATTGGTCTTACCTTGGGCATTCTCGCCAATTAAGATATTGCGCTGAGGATAAAGACAGAGAGTTGTATCTCTGTAATTGCGAAAGTTTTTGACAACAAGACGCTTGACCTGCACTTTAGATCAAACAAGGCAGACTGTGTCTAGCCAGCTGACAATCACGGGCAATCTGCTCTTTCAAGGCATCGAGCCCGTCAAATTTTCTTTCATCACGTAGATGTTTATGAAACTCCACCTTTAAGACTCGGTCGTAAATGTCTCCATCAAAATCAAGCAAATGGGCTTCCACTGTAAAGTTCGGCTCCAGAGCCCCAGGTGAAAGCTCAGGATTCTTGAAAGTAGGACGAACACCAATATTGATTACACAGAGTCTTTTCTCATGATCTGTGCCACCGACCACTTCGGCAAAGCCGGCATAAACTCCGGGCGGCGGCACAAGCTGATTAAAGGCCGGGCGCACATTGGCGGTGGGGAAGCCAAGCGTTCTGCCGCGCTGATCCCCTTTGACAATGGTGCCACGCAAACTAAAGGGACGAGAAAGCAAACGGCTGGCCAAATCTAGATTCTTGCCAATCACCAGATCTCTGATTCGACTACTTGAAACTTCCAGCCCATCTACATAAACCATATCGGCAGCATGCACGACAAAATCACGCTCCGAACCGATAGATCTGAGCATATCGGCATCGCCCTCGCGGTCTCGACCAAAATGATGGTTATGACCCACCGATATAGACTTAGCCCCAAGACAGTCAAGCAGCATTGTTTCCACATACTGCCTGGGTGAAAGACGACAAAGCTCTTCCGAGAAAGTCAAGACAAGGGCAAACTCCACCCCAAGATTCTGAAAAAGCTCCAATCTCTCTTCGATAACGGATAGCAAAAGAGGCGCCTGACCTCTGGTCAAACCACGGGGATGGTCTCTAAAGGTGACGACACCAGCAAGGCCGTCGAGACGACGGGCTTCATCCACGGCCTTCTTGATTACAACCTGATGACCGGGATGCACCCCGTCAAAGAAACCGAGAGCTATAGCCGAACGGTCTACCAGACTGGGTTTGGGCTCGTAAAAGACTTCCAAAACTACTCCCCTGAAAAGCTATCCTGTCAATACTTTGGTTGCAAGTGTTGATCATAACGCAAGTTGGCAATATCGGGTTAAAAAGGGCATGAGATAGGCATCTATGCTAAAATTTCTTAGTCGATTCGGGCAACCGATCGCACTGAGCAAAGAAGCCGCACTCTCTGATATATCGAGACGATATCAGCTTGCGGCGAGCAATTGCCTAGATATTAGGCCTTGATATTAGAATATACGGGATCTCGATAATGGCGAAAAAAGAGCAGGGGACAGTGGCATCTTTGACAGAGCAAGAAAACAACGAAGAAACAAGCAAATCCACCGGCGTCGTTGCCGAAGTAGACAATAAAGTGCAAGGCGACTATGACGCTTCCGCCATTGATGTCTTGGAAGGCTTGGAAGCAGTCAGAGTTAGACCTGGTATGTATATCGGTACAACCGGTCCGCGTGGCTTGCACCATATGGTCTGGGAAATTGTAGACAATGCCGTAGATGAATCACTAGCCGGCCATTGCAGCCGCATCGAAGTGACCATTAATGCCGATGAATCTTGCACCGTACTCGATAATGGCCGCGGCATCCCCACCGATGTAGTGGAAAAGACCGGCAAAAGCGCCGTTGAAACTGTATTTACCGTGCTGCACGCCGGCGGCAAATTTGGCGGCGGCGGCTATAAAGTTTCAGGCGGTCTTCACGGCGTAGGCGCTTCGGTCGTAAACGCCCTTTCGGAAAAATTAGAAGTAGAGGTCTCTAGAAACGGTAGAGTACACAAACAAGTTTATTTGCGTGGTGTCGCCGATGGTGACCTGCAAGTCCTCGGTGAGACAGATTACCGCGGTACTAAAGTTACCTTCTGGCCAGACGACCAGATCTTCCACGACTTCAACGAAGACAACGAAAGAATCAGGATTTTCTTTGAATGGGACGTACTGGCTACACGCCTGCGTGAGATGGCCTTCCTCAATAAAGGTCTAGCAATTATTCTCACCGACAATAGACCTGGTAAAGGCGACGGCAAGACCGAAACCTACCACTATGAAGGCGGTATATCCAGCTATGTGGAATATCTCAACGAAACTCGCGATGTATTGCACAAGCCGCCGATTTACTTTGAACAAAAGACCGAAGAAGTAACGGTTGAATGCTCGTTGCAATGGACTGCGCAGTATTCTGAATCTATCTATAGCTTCGTCAACAATATCAATACGCATGACGGCGGCACCCACGAGACCGGCTTTAGAAACGCTCTTACACGCATAGTCAATGACTATGCCAGAAAGAACAACCTACTCAAAGAAAACGACTCAAACTTTACCGGTGATGACGTCAGAGAAGGTCTGACCGCTATAGTCTCGGTGAAAGTACCAGACCCTCAGTTTGAAGGACAGACAAAAGAGAGACTGGGCAACAGAGAAGTGCAAGGCGTTGTGCAGAGCATAACTGCTGAACGTCTCTCAGATTGGTTGGAACTAAACCCTAAGTTGTCTAAAGAGATAATCAACAAGGTCGTGCAGTCGAAAGCTGCTCGTGAAGCTGCTCAAAAAGCAAAACAAACAGTTAGACGTCAATCGGCTCTTTCAGGCGGAGGACTGCCCGGCAAACTGGCAGACTGTTCCGACAAAGATCCTGAAAGATGTGAAGTCTACCTAGTAGAAGGTGATTCAGCCGGTGGTTCGGCAAAACAAGGTAGAGACCGTTCTTTCCAGGCGATTTTGCCCCTACGGGGAAAAATCCTCAACGTAGAAAGAGTGCAGCCAAGCCGCATCTATGACAACGCTGAAGTACAGGCAATGATTCAAGCCATTGGTCTTGTAGTCAAAGAAAATGACGAAGACGGCAGCAAGACAGCTGGTTTGCTTAAACCCAATGCCGAAAATCTAGACCTGAGCAAACTGCGTTATCACAAAATCATCATCATGACCGACGCCGACGTGGACGGCAGCCATATCCGCACCTTGCTCCTCACCTTCTTCTTTAGATATGCTAGACAATTGGTCGAGCGTGGTTATGTGTATATCGCCCAACCACCTCTATATAAAGTCGAGAAAGGCAAGCGGGTAGAGTACTGCTACAACGAACACAAGTTGGAAGCCTTACTGGCTGAAATGGGCGAAAAGGCATCGGTTCAGCGCTTTAAGGGTCTTGGTGAAATGATGCCCCAACAGCTTTGGGACACCACTATGAACCCGGCCACCCGCACCCTTAAGAAAGTCACTGTGGCAGATGCTTCTGAAGCCGATCACTGGTTCGACCTGCTCATGGGCGAAGTGGTCGGACCGCGCCGGCAATACATCGAGGAAAATGCTCACAAGAGCAACCTAGACATCTAGATGGTCAATGTAGCCAATATAATCACTGTATCTAGGGTTTTTCTGGCTCTCATTACTCTGACTCTGCTTTTCTTCCAAGAAGACAGCTTTAGATGGATAGCCTTTTTCCTGACGATATTCGTTATTTGGGCCGATGGGCTCGATGGTTACTTTGCTAGAAAACTAAACCAGACTTCCAAACTAGGAGCAGTCCTTGATATAGCCGGCGACCGTGCCGTTGAAATGGCTTATTGGATAGTCTTCTCCACCCTCGGTTGGATTCCCGTTTTTGTGCCCCTGGTTTACTTGATCAGGGGCACCTTTGTTGATGCAATACGCTCCCTTGCCTCCGAACAAGGTTACACCGCCTTTGGTACCAGCACCATGATGCAAAGCCCTTTGGGTAAATTCCTGGTCACCTCTAACTTCAGTCGCTTTACCTATGCGGTGGTGAAAGCTTTAGCCTTTTGTGCGGTTATCGCCGCTCAAATTAAAAGCGATTTCCAGGTGCCTTTGCACAACAGCGCCGATGTTTTGGTTTATACATCGGTATTCTTTTGCCTGGTTAGGGGTCTACCCGTACTGGTCGAAAGTCCCTTTTTGTTTAAAGATAAAGAAAAGCCCTAAGGCCAGGGATTTTCTACCTGACCCTGGTTGGGATTATTGTCATTCTTACCGGTAGGATTGACGAAGCCGCCGCCCCAGGGAGTCTGCTTCGAATCACTTGAACTAACACCCAACTCACGCTCTAGACGAGCAATCATCTCGCGTGTATTCATGATCTTGCGATTGAATTCCACCTCGATATTGTTTATTGGCACGCGCATACAATTGTGCCCTTCGCCCAGAGACCGCCTGGCAAAGTTCTTCAGCCGGTCCCAGAAGCGCAAGTCTTCTTCGAAGTCGCGCATCTGTCCCTTCAAGTTATAAAGATAAACTTTGCGCAAATCAGGATCACGCAAAGGTTGTAGCCCTTTTGGTGTGAACTGCGGCGTGGCCCCTTGGCTGGCAAAATATGGCGGCTTATAATGCGAGTCTTTGAGAAAGTACATCAGGTGGTTGATTAGACTGCAAGTGGCTTGCTCTGTTTCGCTGGACAAACCACCGGCGCGCTCAGCCGGCACTTCTCTTTCGGCAATCTGTAAGGCGGTCATCCAATATTGCCTGGCCTTTTCATAATCACCATGGGCATAGTAGTATCCGCCACCCTGGTCATAAGGTGGGAAAGTGATTTTCTTTCTTTGCTTTGGTTTGAGGCTGGAAAGATATTCAATACTCTTTCCGGGATAATGTTTACCGCCTGTTCTTTCAAAATCGCCTTTATCTTTAGCCCGGCAAGACAAACCACCGGCGAGAACTAAACTCAATCCAAGGCTTACAGAAACTAAAGCGACTCTCAACTTACACCTCACTACCAGACACCTTATCTCTAAATCTTATATTTAAGCACCATCTCGACCATTTAGCATGGCGGCGCAAGCCTCATAGACTAAATCGGCTGAAAGTTCAGTAAGACAAGGTCGGTTATCACAGGTCTTTTTGTAATGACAGGGACGACAACTGAGAGAGGCATCAAAAACGGCGCGACCGCCGTAAGGACCCCAACGCACCGGATCGGTCGGACCAAAGAGCGTAACAACCGGCACCCCGGCGCTGGCTGCTAAATGTGAAGGGCCGCTGTCCACACAAACAGCAAGCTTCATCAAAGAATAAAGAGCCATACTTTCACGTAATTGCAGCCGACCGCTCATGTCTATAAAGGGCATGTCTTTAGGCAAAAGAGCCGCCAACTCTGCATATAAACCAATGTCCTGTTTATCGCCGCTGAAAACAGGGATAAAGCCATCAGAGTAAAGCAACTTTATCACTTGAGCAAAGCTCTCAAGTGGATAGGTCTTGTCCGGATGGGCGGCGGCAGCGTGGATAAGCACATAGCGCCCTTCCTTAAGGCGTGGTTCGATAGCCAAAACTGCCGCCAACTCATCCTCAGTAGTAAAGCTCTCAAGATGACGATCGCCGACGGTCAAGCCGCAACCTTCCAGGACCGACAAGACCGAGTCTACTTCATGAATATCAGTGCGAAAAGGCACTTTATCAGTGAGCAAAAAGTGTCCATCCCCCTGATAGCCAACCCTTCTTTTGGCACCACAAACTAAAGAAAGAGCGGCGCTGGAAAAAGACCGCTTCAGAACAAAAGCCAGATCGTAGCGGCGCTTGCGCAGCTCAAGGGCATAACTGAACCAGTTGCGCGGTTTTCCCTCGCCCGAGTCATACTTATGAAAGCGAGTGGTATCAAATGCGATTAACTCGTCGACATAAGGACAGCCCTTGAGCACCTCTCCGCTCTTGGGGCCAACTAAAACATCGATTCGCGCTTCTGGATAATTTGCCCTCAAATTGCGCAGGAAGGGCACGGTCAAAATAGTATCGCCTATAAAGCGATAGCGAATCACCAAAATGCGCTCGCCATGGGGTTTCATTCAGGTAACTCACTAAACAAGAAACTGGGCAAATCAGTTAACCATTCCACATCCTGAGTCAGATAGAGAAGCTTACCTGAAGCCAAAAATGGAGAGAGCCCAGTAGCGTTTGCATACTCCTTAATGCGCACCATATCTTTGGCAGTGGTAACCACATAAGCCGAATTCTCTTCGGCAGAGGCAAAGATCTGCCTTAACTCCTTTTCGCTAAACCAGTGATGATCGGGATAAGCATGACTCTGTATGAGATTCAAGTCGAGGGACCGCAGAGAAGCAGCAAAACTCTCAGGACGAGCAATGGCACACAAAGATACAACCGGGGCGGAAGCAAGTTCAACAAACTGATCACTAGCATTACGCAGTCTGCCTGGACGAAATCGACAAGCACTGAAATCGGCTTTATCACTATATTTAGCCAGCTTGCTCTTGAGATTATCAAAGCGGCTAAGGCTGTCCACCTTGGTAATAATGACATGATCGGCCCGGCCCAAAGCCGAGAGCGGTTCACGTAAGCGACCGCCGGGCAAGAGAGACTGTCTCTCAGGATCATCATTGGCATCCCAAAGCACAATATCGAGATTTCTTTCTAAGGGCAGATGCTGAAAGCCATCATCAAGAATAAGCACTTGCGCAGCCAGTTCGCGACAGGCAAGCTGGGCCAGCTCCACCCGACGGCTGCCCACCAAGACAGCCAGCCCATCAACCAGGCTAGCGATCAAGAAGGGCTCATCACCACTGTCCTGAACCGTGGCAAGAGGACCTTGCCCGCGACTGACAATGACATTTCCTTTACTGCGGCGCCCATAGCCGCGGCTGAGCACGGCAGTGCGCAAGCCTTTCTCGATATAACGACGACCTAGCTCCATGACTATGGGTGTTTTGCCGGTGCCACCCACACTAAGATTGCCGACGCTTACCACAAAAGCAGGGCTGCTATGGCGTTTCTTGAGACCGCTTTGATAAGAGAGCAGATGCAGGTAGGCACCGGCACCATAAAAACAATTGAAGGGAGCAAGACAGTTCCTAAAGATCTGGTTCTCCAAAAGTGTATCAATATTAATTTGGCAATTTTGATCAGTAATCTTCATCGCTCAAGTACTGCATCGAGTACAGGATCGAGCCCCGGCTCAAGAACCGATTCCAGCAAACCAACAGCATGTTGAACAGCCCCTTGGCTGGCGGTCAAGACAGCCTGCCCGCGCATACCCAATTGCCGAGAATGCTCTAAATCTCGAATAAGCTTGATTAGATTATCGCCTAGGGCAGAAGCATCTTGGCAGATTGTCAGTGCCGAGGCTTCAAGTAGACTGTTAGCGGTGTCGCGAGTCTTTTCTATGTGCGGACCAACCAGGACAGGCACTGCATAAGCGTAAGGCTCCATAATATTGTGCCCGCCGATTGGTGCCAGCGTGCCGCCCACGAAGGCGAGATCGCAAAGGCTGTAAAATTCAAAAAGCTTGCCGATAGCATCAAGCAAGTAAACTTCCTTTGGCATCTCTGAAAAAGACTCTGAGCGAGAATAACGGCGCACTGTATAGCCTTGCGACTTAATCAAAGACGCCACATGCTCAAAGCGCTCAGGGTGCCGCGGCACAATGATAAGTTTTATGCGCGCAGCTAAGCTTGCATCCAAACTCCAAACTCGATCAAGAAAAGCGAGCATGGCACTCTCTTCTCCTTCATGGGTGGAGCCGGCTACAATAGTGATACTACTTTTAGTATCAGCAGTATCGTCCTTACCAGTACTACCACTACTACCGGTACTGATGAGTTTCTGCAATTCCTGCCGACGCTCAGAAGAGATTGGTACCAAGCCGTCGAACTTGAGATTACCGAGTACCTTTACGTTCAGGTCGGACCCGGCTATTGCCCGATAACGGTTTGCTTCTTCTTCGGTCTGTACACCGATAGTATGCATACGGCGCAAAACCGGTCCAAAGAATGCTCTAAAGCGATGATAGCCCTTGAAAGAACGCGGCGAAATACGACCGTTGACCACCACCATGGGTATATTTCGCTTCTTACATTCATAGGTAAAACCAGGCCAAATTTCGGTCTCAGCAATGGCAACCAAAGAAGGCTTTAGGACATCAAGCCAAGGACGAGTGGCAAAAGGCAAGTCATAAGGGAAGTAAAAAACATCGGCCATACCCTGACATTTTTCTTGGGCGAGAGCCTGCCCGGTGGCAGTAGTTGTAGATACCACCAGAGGTTCAGAAGGATGCTTACGATGATAAGCTTTCAAAAGCGGCAAGACGGCGTTGAACTCACCCACTGAAACAGCATGAAACCAAAGACAACCGGCTAGTTTCGCCTTTTTTGCCTTAATCGCCTCCTGCACTCCGCCGAGCTTCTGCCGAAAACCAGCTCTGGCTTTCTTTTTGAAAAGCAGAAGCGGCGCCACAATAATAAGAAGCAGAGCAAATAAAAAATAGTAACCATTGATGGTAAATCCGAAAAGCGGATCAGTCTTTTTATTGATTCGGCGCAATGTTCTGGCGTTTACCATGGGGAACTCTGTTTGATTTACTATTTTATTGTCTTGGTCGCTGAGTCAGAAAACTTGTGCGCTGGACATGTTTCTGGTTCTAAATTTGCCTTCACCCAGATTTTACTACATTCGCCCATCTATATAAGGTCGATAGCATCCACATCGACCGCTAAGCTAACGGCAGGACCAAAACGCCGCCCCCTGAGATAGTCGACCAATAACCGTTGCAGTCTCTCGCCGCCTTTATTTTTGATAATTAAGTGATAGCGGTAGCGTCCCTTGATTCTCTCAATAAGACAGGGCGCTGGTCCCAAGATTTTCAGCTCATCTTCATCAGCTTCATCTTCCATCAAATAACTTATTTCTTCAGCGACAATCTCAGAGACAGACTGCACCAGCATTTCGTCTTCACCCGAGAGCAAAACTCTGGTCAAGCGGGCAAATGGCGGATAGTCTAGATAACGCCGACTTTCTATCTCGGGGGCGAAAAAGCCGGCGTAATCGTGCCGGCTGGCTAAATTGAGCACAGGCAACTCAGGCGTGTAAGTCTGCAAAATAACAGAACCAGGGGTTTCACCGCGGCCGGCCCGCCCCGCCACCTGGGTGAGCAATTGAAAGCCCCGTTCGGAAGAACGGTAATCGGGCAGATTGAAAGCCGAGTCGGCAAGCAAAACACCAACCAGGGTTACTTTTGCTATATCTAGTCCTTTAGCCACCATCTGCGTGCCAATCAAAATATCGGCTTCGCCCTCGGTAAACTTGGCCAGCACTTCTTCAAAAGCACCCTTTCTGCGCACTACATCAGAATCGAGACGGACGATGCGAGCAGCCGGCAAGAACTTGCTCACCTCTTTTTCTACTTTCTGAGTACCAACGCCGGCGATCTTGAGAAAAGGGCCATGGCAACTAGAGCATTCTTCTTTGAGAGGCTGCCTAAAGCCGCAATGATGACAGGCCAGATAACCACCGGCGGAAAACAAAGATTGGTCGGCGGCCTCTTCAAGATTGACTTTGTGTCTGAGATTGGAATGTAGAACCAGAGAGACGCTGCAATTTTTGCAAGTCTGCGGAGTGCCGCAAGCCTGACAAAAAATATGACTGGCATAACCGCGGCGATTGATCAAAAGCACTGATTGCTCGCCTTTCTCTAAGCGGTCTTTGAGAGCATCAGCCAGTCTTCTTGAAAATATTTCACTACCTGCAAGCATGGCGCCCTTACCCTGTCGCATGTCCACAATCTCGACGCGAGGCATAACAGGCTGATGCACTCTATTTTTCATGGAAAGAATGCGATCATTTTGTCTGGCTCTCTCAAAACTGGCAAGATCGGGAGTGGCAGAGCCGAACAAAACCAGAGCCCCGCAGCGCCTGGCTTTCTCGACGGCCAAATCACGCGCGTTATAACGGGGGGACGGGGTTGACTGCTTATAGCTGCCATCATGCTCTTCATCAAGCACAATCAAACCCAGATCAGGAATATTGGCTAGGATAGCCGATCTAGCACCAAGTAAGACCCTCACTTCGCCCGAGCGCAAGCGCCGCCAAGCATCATAACGCTCACCGGCACTGATACCACTATGCCAGACGGCGACAAGAGCGCCGAAGCGCGCCTTTAGGCGCCCAGACAGTTGCGGCGTCAAGGCGATTTCCGGGACAAGAAATAGGGCTGTGCGGCCCAATTCTAGACAGCGGGCAATTAATCTCAAATAAATTTCGGTCTTACCCGAACCGGTGACACCGTGCAGAAGCCAGGGTTCATAGAACTTTTGCGACTGATCTTTTAGAGATAAACATTCTTCCAAAGCCGGCAAAAGAATACCGTAAACAGCTTTTTGTTCTTCAGTCAGCTCAGGCAAGGCACTATAGTTATCGACAAGAGCCCCGGGCAAGCGACCAAGGGCGTCGCGCACCACCTCTTTCTCAAAGCTCTCGAGCATGCCTTCCTTGACCATCTTGTCAATAGTCGCTCTTGAAACTCCCGATTTTTGCAGCAGGTTAGCCAGGCTGAGAGCGGCGTCAATATTTGAATCAGGACTTGCATCAAGATTTAGATCAGAACTTGCATCAAGATTTAGATCAGAACTTTCGTCAAGATTTAGATCAGGACTTGCGTCAGGATTTAAATCAGGATTTGCAGCAGGATTTTCTGCTAAGCCGGAGCTTTCCTTTTCTTTGAAGGCTGCCAGCACTTGCTTTTGCTTGGCGGTGCGGGGTGGAAGCCCTGAAGCTCTCAGCCAAAGCTCGGTCTTCATAGAACTACCGCTTTCTTCCACTTCGTCGATAGTGATATAACCAAGCCGACTCAAATGTCTCATCGACTGCAAAAAGTCTTGCACGGTCAACTTAGGTTTGCGTCTTTTGCCCTCACTTTCAAAACGTCTGCGCAAGGCAGACAAGCTCAGTATGCCTTTAGCACTGCCCTGAAGAAGGGTAAAAACAAGATAAGCAGCAGGTGAAAGTAAAATTTCCGCTCCTGAAAGCGTGCGATCGACAAGACGCACATGCCTTTTCACCTTACTAACCAGACAACTAGGAACGGCGGCACTGACGACATCCTGCATGCTGGCGCAATATTTGGCGGCGATGAAAGCAAGAAAATCGATATAACTTTCGTCAAACAAAGGAAGCGGATCTACTACTTCCAATATTTCTTTTACTTTGAAGGATTCGCGCTCTTCGTCAAAGTCGGTGAGCAGACTAATGACATAGCCCGCCACCATTTGCGAACCAAAAGGAACCAGGACCTGAGCGCCGACAAAAACTTCGTCATGAAGCGATTCGGGCACACGGTAAGTGAACAAACGATCTTTCAAATCCTGCACTTGTATATCAAGCAGAATCTGAGAATAAAGACGCGTTTGCGGGTTAACGCTCTGAAGACCTAATTCGGTTTCGACCATTCCCTAATTATCAGGCACCGATCACATATTTCTTCCAGTTATAGCCTGAAACATTTGGATGAGTGTGCTTCGATATTTCAAAGAGAACATGCGAAACAGGTCGCCTGGGCGTGGACATCAAAGGCATGGATGCTTCTTTAGGTGTGCGATCGCCTTTCTTGACATTACAGCGCAAACAAGCCGCCACAACGTTATCCCAGGCATCAAGACCGCCGCGGGAGCGCGGAATAATGTGGTCAATCGTCAGATCGTGCCTTTTGTCGCCGCAGTATTGGCAAGTGTAATTATCTCGGTGCAAAATATTGCGCCTGGATAAACTGATCTCTTTGTAGGGAATCTTGACGTAGGAACGCAGCCTAATCACTGTGGGCAAGGGCGTGTCGGTATAGATGAAGTTGCCATTGTCTTCAATCGGTTCAGCTTTGCCCTTCATGAGCAGAACCACGGCACGGCGCCAGGTACAGATATTGAGAGGCTCATATGATGCGTTCAGTACCAGTACCTTAGACACGTTCCCACCTTTATTTATTAGTAAAAGTTTACGTTGTAATATTATAACGACTAATGGTCAAGATGTCCAGAAATAGGCGATTTTCAGACTCCATATCAACGGTGGGCGTGGAAGTTGTAGTTTTCTTATCGTTTGCATATAAAACAGGCAACAGTGCGCCTCTGGGCGAGATTTGCCGAGCTGACATTGCCCTAGAGTACTTTCAGCCAGAGACAAGTGTTAAGCAGCGCGTAATCCAGACTCTATGGCAATTGCCTTTGAGCAGTATTTAGTGCTACTTTGGTCTACTTACCAAGCGCGACTGGGGCAAGGAAGACCCAGGAGCAAACCTATTATTTGGTTTTTTCTTGGTTTTGTATCGGCTTCCGTCATACCTACCGGCTCACACATCAATATCAAAGGAGTATTAAGCCTTGCCAGTAGCATCGATGAGACAACTTTTGGAAGCGGGCGTGCACTTCGGTCACCAGACCCGTCGCTGGAATCCCAAGATGAGACCTTACATCTACGGGGAGCGTAACGGCATTTACATCATTGACTTGGAACAGACCACCCGCGCTCTCGACCGGGCCTGTGAATTCGTCAGAAAAGCCGCTTCTGAAAAGAAAAACATTATTTTTGTCGGCACTAAGAAACAAGCAGCCGAAATCGTCGAAGAAGAAGCGAAGCGCTGCGGTGCCCACTTTGTCAATCGTCGCTGGTTGGGCGGTATGCTCACCAACTTCGAAACAATCAGACTGCGCATCAATCGCCTCAAAGAACTCGAAGAAATGAGAGATACAGGTGATTTCTATCGCCGCGGCAAGAAAGAGCAGTCTATGCTCAACCGTGAGCTGACCAAGCTTGAAAAATCGCTCGGCGGCATTAAAACAATGCGCGGCAAGCCCGATCTACTTTTCATCATCGACCAGAAACGCGAACTCATCGCTGTTTCAGAAGCCAAGAAAATCGGCATCGCCACAGTCGGCATCATCGACACCAACTGCGATCCCGACGGCATTGACTATGTCATCCCCGGCAACGACGACTCTATCCGCTCAATCAAACTAATTACGAGCAAGATCGCCGATTCCATCCTGGAAGGCAAGCAAGGTCAAGCTTACAGCTCACCGGCTGAAGAGAAAGCCTGGAAAGAGCCCGAGCCTCAGATGGCTTCGGTAGGCGCCGCCGCCGGTGAACATGCTGATGCTCCAGACGCTTTCGGCGACGAAGAAGCAAAAGCCTAATTTTCAATATCACTCCAGAACAAACGAGGTCACAGGAAGGAGATGAGTACAGTGGTTGAGATATCAGCATCCATGGTCAAAGATCTGCGCGAAAAGTCAGGCGCAGCCATGATGGACTGCAAGAAAGCCCTGGTGGAAGCCGGCGGCGATTTTGAGAAAGCCTTCGAAATCTTGAGACAGAAAGGTGCTGCTGCGGCTGGCAAGAAAGCCTCCCGCATCACATCAGAAGGTCTCGTGGTCGGACAAGTATCAGAGTGCGGCAAAGCCTGCGCCCTGGTCGAAGTCAATTGCGAAACAGACTTTGTTGCCCGCAACGAAGAGTTCCAAGCCTTGGGTAAAGAACTCGCCGCTATCGCCTTGAAAGAGAAGCCCGCAACAGTGGAAGCTCTGCTTGAGAAACCCTCCAGCAAAGGCACTGTTAAGGAGCTCATCACCGAAGCCATCGCTAAAACTGGAGAAAACATCCAAGTCAAGCGACTGGAAGTTTTTGATTTGAAAGAAGGCACTGGCTCGACCGGTCTTTACATCCACACCCTCGGCGGCAAGATGGGCGCCATCGTCGAACTTTCCACCGACAAGTGTGTAAACGGCTGCGCCGACACCAAAGCCTTGGCTAGAGAAGTAGCCATGCATGTCGTTTCGGCTAAACCAACTTATCTAGATCGTGAAGCAGTTCCTGCTGAAATGATCGAAAATGAGCGCCGCATTGAATCGGGCAAAGCCGACCTGGCTGACAAGAAGCCCGAAATGCGCGACAAAATCGTAGCTGGACGCGTAGATAAGATCTTGGCTGAGCGTTGCTTGACCGAGCAGCCCTTTGTTAAGGAGCAGTCTACTTCGGTAGGCAAGTACCTGGCCGCCAAAGGCAAAGAATTGGGCATCACCATCAAGCCCGTGCGCTTCGCTCTCTTCATTCTTGGAGAAGGCGATGCACCGCAACAGGCTGAAGCCTAATTCACCTTAGAAGCAGCACTATAGAACTGAGAGCCGGGTAAGAGTTATGATCTACCCGGCTTTCGCACAGAATGCCCCTCTCAATACGGAAACTCGGAGTTAATAATGTCGGAAGTGCGCTACAAACGGATCTTACTGAAGCTCAGCGGCGAAGCCCTGACTGGGGCTCAAGGCTTCGGTATCGATCCAGAGATAATCAGCGGCATAGCCGACGAGATATCCAACGCTTATTCACTTGGCATACAAATAGCCATCGTAGTGGGCGGTGGAAACATCTTCAGAGGCGTGCAAGGGTCTTCTTGGGGGATGGACAAGGCAGCAGCGGACTATGTCGGTATGCTGGCGACAATTATGAACTGTCTCATTCTGCAAGAGGTCTTAACCCGCAAGGGCGTTCCCACCAGAGTGCAGACTGCCATAGCCATGCCGGCAGTAGCCGAACCATTTATTAGATTGCGCGCCATTCGCCATCTCGAAAAGGGAAGGGTAGTTATTTTCGGAGGCGGCACCGGCAATCCGCACGTCACCACCGATACTGCCGCTGCCCTGCGAGCCGCCGAAATGAAAGCCGATGCCATCCTCATGGCTAAGAACCATGTTGACGGTGTCTACGAAGATGATCCCAAGAAAAACCCGAATGCCAAACATATCGACAGCATCACCTTCGAAGAAATGCTATCTAGACAACTCAAGGTTATGGACCCAGCTGCGGTATCCATCTGCCAACAAAATTCCATCCCCCTAGTCGTGTTCGATTTTGCTCGTTCCGGCTCTATCGAAAAGATAGTCATGGGCGAAAAAATCGGTACTCTCATCGGCACAGCACAACAGGCAACAGGAGTAAGTAAATAGCAATGAGCGCTCAGGAATTACTGAAGTCCGCAGAAGATCACATGCAAAAGGCGGTAGAGCGTCTTCATAAAGAGTTCCAGACCATAAGAACCGGACGCCCGAGTCCACATGTTCTGGACAAGATTGAAGTGGACTATTACGGCACCATGAACCCAATCAAGGGCCTCGGCAATATTTCCATCCAAGACGGTCGAACCATCATGATTCAGCCTTACGACAAAGGCTCTCTGAAAGCGATCGAACAAGCTATTCAAAAATCAGACCTGGGTGTGAACCCTAACAACGACGGCAGCGTCATCCGACTGAGCTTCCCGCCCCTCACCGAAGACCGCCGCAAGGAACTAGTCAAAATGGTCGGCAAACTCGCTGAAGAATATAGAGTGACCGTTCGCAACGCGCGCCGTGACTGCGACCAGAACATGAAAAAGCTGAAGGGCACAATTTCTGAAGACGAAATCAAAAAACACGGAGATTCTCTGCAGAAGCTGACAGACAAATACATCAAAGACATCGACAAAACCCTAAAAGACAAAGAAGAAGAGCTAATGGAAATTTAGGTCAAGATCTGGGTCTAGGTCAAAGATCTAAATTCAAATCTGGATTGAGATTTAGGTTGCAATTCAGATTTAAATCGAGATTTAGATTTAGATCGAGAATCAGATTGAGATTTAGATAGAAATTCAGATTGAGATTAAGCTCGCAACTTCAGTTCATCACTCAGTTAGAACCAAGCAAGAGGCTATAAATATGTGCGGTATCGTTGGCTATCTAGGCCCGTCCCAGGCGTTTCCGGTTTTGCTCAATGAGCTCAAATGTCTTGAATATCGAGGCTATGACTCGGCTGGGGTTGCCGTCATCGAAGAGGGACGGCTTTGCGTACTGAAAGCCGCAGGCAAACTCTCTAATCTGGAAGCCCTGCTAGAAAGCAAAAGACCAAAAGCCAGCGTAGGCATCGGGCATACAAGATGGGCGACCCACGGCATACCCAACGACCAGAACGCCCACCCCCACACAGACAAATCAGGCACTGTCGCGGTTGTTCACAACGGCATCATCGAGAACCACGAAGAACTGAGAGACGAGCTGAAGTCACTCGGTTACGAGTTTGCCTCTGAAACTGACACAGAAGTAATCGTTCACTTGGTCTCGCACGAATATGCCAAAGACCAAGATCTGCTGCAATCAATTTTACGCGCCGTCAAAAGACTAAGCGGCATCTTCGCCCTCGGCATCGTTAGCCAAAAGCATCCAGACCGCATCTATGCGGTTAATCACCACTACTCTCTTTCGGTCGGTCTGGGCGATAACGAGAACTTTCTTGCCTCAGACTCAATGGCTGTCAGGCAGTACACAAATAGAGTTATCAAATTAGACCAGAGCGAACTGGCCGAGATCACGACAACCGGGGTAAGGCTGTTCACTTTTGACGGCAAAGAGGTAAAACGCAGCCCTATCGCTTTAGATACAAGCCCCTATGTCATTGATAAATGCGGCTACAAGCACTTCCTCTTGAAAGAAATTCATGAGCAACCGCTGGTACTGCGCCAGACGCTCTCCAAATATCTCAGACATCCCAATCATCCAATCGATCTAAACATAGATCATCTCTCCACCGGCTCTGGAGAAACTGCATACGGGGTCCATCTTACCGAAGAAGAGATCAAGGGACTGGACAGAATTTCAGTTTTTGCTTGCGGCACCGCCTATCATGCTTCTATGGTCGGCAAATTACTTTTAGAAGAACTGGTCGGCATTCCTTGCGAGGTAGAGATTGCCTCAGAGATTAGAGGACGAAAAGTACTCGTCAACGAGTCAACTTTAGCCATTGCCGTAAGCCAGTCCGGTGAAACCGCTGATACCTTAGCCGCGCTGAAAGAAGCAAAGTCAAAAGGAGCCTACACGCTCGGCATAACCAATCGTGCCGACTCCCACTTAGCCCACTTAACCCAGAACTTGATGGTCACCGAATGCGGTATCGAAGTATCGGTCGCTGCTACAAAGACCTACCTCGCCCAGCTTGCTAGTTTTTATCTGCTCGCTATTTATCTTGCAGAAAAACGCGGCACCATCAGCAAGGAGAGAGCAAAAGAACTAAAAGTGCAGCTAAATCTCGTGCCAACTATGATTGAACAGATCCTGGCAAGAGAAGAACAGATTCGTGACGTATCAGTGAAATACGCTGAAGCGCACGATGTAGTTTTCATCGGACGTGGTCTAAACTTCCCTACCGCTCTGGAAGGGGCTTTGAAGCTGAAAGAGTTAAGCTACATACACGCTTCCGGCTATGCCGCCGGCGAACTCAAACACGGTCCTATAGCGGTGCTAGACCAAAACGTACCGGTCATTACAGTGCTGGTTCCCGGAGCTGTTTACGAAAAGACATTGTCGAATGCACAAGAGGCAAGAGCAAGAAAGGCGAAAATGATCTGCGTGGCAGTAGACGGAGACGAGCAAGCAACCAAAACATTTGACGCGGTTCTAGCTATTCCACCTGTTGACGAACTCTTTTCGCCAATGACGTCAGTAGTTCCATTACAGTTACTTTCTTACTTTATTGCAGACTATCTAGGTAAAGACGTTGATCAGCCCAGAAACCTTGCTAAATCTGTAACTGTCGAATAGACAATAGGTTCAAATAGCACCAAGTAAGTAAAAAAGAGAAAGTAACCATTCCAAGTTACTTTCTCTTTTTTTTGCGTCCGGTAGTCAAGAGATTAAATCTGATTTTGCCTTTGAACTTTTCTGCTCTGATTTTCGTTTAAAGGATTGAAAGCTACTTTTAGAAATTCCCGAAAATTTCTTTTTTTTTTGGAGTATCAGAAAATGAAACAAGAAAATTCAAGCAAAAGAAAACGCAACTACATCAAAGACCAACTCAAATTCGCTGTCAGATTCATAGCAAAGCTGGCGCACTGGGAAGTATTCACCACTAGAGAATTATTGCCTTTGGTACCAAAGAGAGCGCCCCTTGATGTTTTCCTTTCCAAACAAGTGGCATCTGGCTATCTTGAAAGACTCGCAAGAGGGGTATTCAGGAGAAGGCACAAATTCAATAGAGTTCTGACGGAAGAAGCTATCGCAGGAATCAAGCGGCAATCCTTTGCCGGTAGGTGCCTAACCACCACAGAATCTAGAGACTCTCTTCATATTGAGAAGCGGGCCTTCATTGATCAGCTGGAACTAGCAAATGAAAGGAATCCTCTATATCTCAGTCAAGGTACAAAAAGTAATTTCAAAATCGAGCAACTAGTACAGGCCAACAAAAATAGGACTTGGTCATTCAGAGAATCGAGAGTAGATATGAAGGCGGTAGGCAATAGAAAAGCCAAGTTAGGCGAATCACAAGCTGGACAGTGCTTCAGAGAAATATGGCGACAAGGTATCAAAAAATGCACTGACGAGATCGTGGAAAACGCCTACTTTTCGCTAAGTAAATCAGCGAGAGAAGAGCTACTTAGCCTGAAACAATATCTTCCCCAATGGATAAGCGATCGGATTCCGAGCAATGACAACCTAACCCTATCACTACTGGTGAATAAAAGAGAACTGCGAAAGAAAGGCTCAATCAAGCAGTACTGCAAACCCGGTAGCAGGATCTTTGCATAGCTAAGCTCTATACATCCATAGCATTTCAGAAAGAGTAAAACTGACAAGGTCCAAAACCAGCGGAGCGGCAAGCCTTACTTGCCACTCCTGGCGATACCGCCTTTCCATCTATTTCAGCTTTTTCAATTCTCCGTATTCAGCGGAAAATGCGTTTGGACCAGCATGGGATTCCTTGGCGTTTCGGATTTCGTTGCGCGTTTGCTTTTGCACCACATCTAACATCCATAAAGCCCAAGATACTTCATTGACAGTTGCACCTTGTGCTACACCCTTAAAGACTTTATAGGGGTTTCTGTCGTATCTATATCCAGCCCTTGCAACGTTTATGCCGAAAGCAATCTGAGGACCGCCCCGGGCCGCATAGGAAATGAAGCTCTCGATCATGTCCTGCTTTTGAGTCTTGCTATCAGCCTTGAGGAAAACCTCCCTATCTTCGAGAAGCTTAGCCATAACCGAATAGGTTTCAGTATTGTTGCCACCCATAAGTTTATTAAGATCAGTTCTAAGCTTTTCTGTTGTTTTACACTGAGCCTCACCAAGTAGTTTAGAGAGGCGAGAACCAGCAACCTTAGCGGTGACTGCGGCACCACCATGAATTAGCACGGGGGCGGCAGTCAGGGTCGCACCAGATATCAAGAATCCGATACCGCCACCACCGATAGTATTAATTCGCGTTTCTCTTATACCTCTAAGAACGTTTAAGGCACCCGGAAAAGCACCGGTGGCACAAACTGCCAAGGTACCGATAGTAGTGATATCTCTGGCGGTGTGTTTCTTGCGGGAGTCTATGTAAAGCTTGCTGAATTCTAAGATGGACAAGTCACGCAAATCACGCAAGACGGCTTCTTCGTCGATAAAGTATTGCTTCTGGGCTCCATCTAAATTCGCCACAATTGTGGCACGCTTTGCCAACAGAGAATCAATTTCTTCCTTTATGCTGTTCACTCTTTCTCTGATTGACTTTGCGTCGAAGTGCTTGCGCTTTCCCTTATAGTCGGCAATAAGATCTGAAGCCCCTTCGAGGGAATAAAGACCACCCAAAATACAGTATGCGACAAAGACAGTTATTACTCCAGATTCAAGACGTCCGCGCTTAGCCAGCCCTTCTCCCGGTTTACGTTGATACTTCCAAAAGTTGGTCAACAAAGCAATGTCGCCGGCATTGGCCACGGCGCCGGCAGCGAAATCATAAAGCTTCATGCGGCGCTGTTTATTCTTGTCTCGGGCAGTGTAGTGTGTTCTGAATTCAGAATTCAACCTTAGTAATTCAATCTCCTTTGCCGAAATCTGCCTATTCAAATTATCGATTTCACTATCGCTTTCGTAGGTTGCCACTGCAGTGCCAGGATTGAGCGGATTCAATTGCAGCGCCAGAGTTTCATTCGCCTTGGTTGAATCTGCCGCTTCCGCAAAGGACTGATCAGCCAGCGCTGCCAAAGGAGCATTAAGCAGGGTTATTGCCAGGGAAAGAGTGAGCGCTGCCGCCCGTCTAGTAAATTGAGAAACCGCCATAGACACCACCATATAACTGCAAAAACAGCTTTTAGAAAAGCAAAGACAGTGTCCTAAATTTCCCTCTGCAGATCTTCCGCCCCCAGATGGATGGCGAAGATTCCGCTAAGTGAATGCGCGCCCAACAAACCTCTCTTGACTTCGGCCTGGTTACTAAGCAGAAACCGAGGACCAGCCAGCCTTCAGAGACAAAAACAAGACTTGTTTGTCCAATTTTGTGACAACTCTCGATTGCACTATTTCAAGAAACTGCCCGGCAAAACATCAGAAACAGAAAGCGAAATTGGGCGTCACAAAAAGAACAGCTCTGGAGGAGAACAGCCAAAAGAAACTCCCGCGAACACGAAAAGGTAATCATCCCTGAGACTGACTCTATCCAAAAACGCTTACAAATTCAGACACGCTTGCTGTTCTCAAAGGCTTACTTACTCTTACATGCTCGCTAGTTCTTACACACTTACAAGCTCTTACACACTTACTAGCTCTTACACGCTCGCTAGCTCTTACATGCTCGCTAGTTCTTACACACTTACAAGCTCTTACACACTTACAAGCTCTTACACACTTACTAGTGCTTACATGCTTACCGAACCGCGACCTTCGGTGAGGGCGGCGTTTGGCTCTTCTTCGACGATCTTGGGCGTAATCAGAAGCATTAGTTCAGAACGATTGCGTCCTTTCAAAGTATTTCGGAAGAATGCACCAAGTACGGGAGCCTCTGCCATATAAGGAACCTTGGCCATCTGGGAAGCTTCTGTTTCGGTGAAAAGACCACCTAACACCAAGGTCTGCCCATCCTTAATGCGCACTTCCTGGGACATGATGTCGCGCACGTTCAAGAGTGTGACCACAGTGGTGCCGAAAGCCTGCGGCGGTCCAAGTGGTGTCGACACTTGGGGACGCAAGCGCATGGAAATGAAACCATCCTCGGTGACACGCGGTAAGACGTTGAGGAATATTCCCGCCTTGGTCAACTCCACGTTAGTTGTAACAACACCAAGGCTGACCGTGGCTGTAACTTTGTGCACGACTTCCTGGGCAATCGTAATTAGAGCCTCGGTATTGTCTACAACCACAACTGAAGGGTTGGCGACCAACTTAGCTTTGTTGGTCTGCAGCATCATGTTTACCGACAAATTTACGACCGTTGGCACTGTAGCAATGTTGGCCCGGCCTCCAGCTAGGCGGTCGGCAGTAATGAAGTTGAAGGCAGACTGAGCTGTCGGCAGAGCAGTTACGTTAGCAATAGTAGGAGGATTGAGGGGCAAGAGCGAACCGACCAAGCCGTTATAACCGGTACCAAAAGTGTTGACCGCAGAACCTGTGGTGTTGTTACCGGTGAAAGGAATAGCAGGAATATTCGGGTTGGCGATAGAACTAGCCGGTGAACCCAAACCGGGCAAGAACGACTTGAGCGGCGCCTGCGAATTACCCATAATCGAGGTGGAGAGTCCATCACCCTGCATGTTGAGAGTGGCGCCCAACTGCCTAATGCCTTGGTTGTTCAGCTCGACAAGGCTGGCTTGGATGTGCACTTGTTTCGGTCTGCGGTCCAGAAGCCTGATCGACTCTTCCGCTAAGTTGACGTCTTCCTGGGTGCCGACTACCAAAACTTGTCTATTCTTGACGTCGGGCAAAATGATGGCGCCACCACCATTGGGGTCAACCTGAAAATCGGCATTGACCTCTAAATGAGCCCTGATCTGCTGAGTACCAGGGTCTACGGCAGCGTTGTTAAAGCCGACGCCCTCTTGGGTCTGGGCTCGGGTGATACCACGCAGAGTGCGAGGCTGAGTCTCGAGTTGATAAGTCTGGGTGTTATCAGTTTCGACCGACTGGCCGTCCTTGTCTGTATTCTTGGTTCCAGATTTCTCAGCGGTAGGACCGCGCAAATCTGCGCCTTGCGACTGCCCTTCTTTTTCGCTGGCGGTCTCTTCTGAAACTTCGTTTTGTGTGCGACGCTTTGTCTGTGTCTTAAAATCGGGCAAATAACCTTTGTTAAAGACCGAGGCAGCAAGCAGTGCAGCCACGTCATACGGGTGAGCGTAGCTGAGTTTGAAAGCTTTGGCTACAGGTCTGTTTAGACCTAACTGCACCATCGCCTGGGTAGAGGCAACAACCACTGTCGAACTATCGAGAGTGCGGCTGGTCAGACCAGCAGCGGCAAGCACGCTGTCCATAGCCTCGTTGAGAGTAACATCGCGCAATTCACCAGTGATCTTGCCGGCGCAAGACTTATCGATAATTATGTTCAAATTGCCGCGCCGAGCGATTTCGCTTATCACTTCACGAACTGGAGTGTCGCGAAAACTCAAATTATGAATTAGAGATTCTTGAGCGAAAAGCTTGAAAGGTCGCCGAATTTTAACAGTGCCGGTCACGCCAGGCAGACTCTTGCGACTCTGAGGACGCATCGTTCCTTGAGCTATCGCTCGCGGCTCCGGCTCAGAGCTTGAATTTGACGAAGTAAGATTGTCGCTGCCTTTTTGCTCTTCGGCATCAGGCTTACCTGGACTGACGCCGAAAGCAGAACTGGAAGCATCAACGGCGTTGGAAGAAGGGGCGTTGCCGGATTTATTTGCGGAGTCAGAGGAAGAGGAAGAGGAAGAGGAAGAGGCGGCTGAAGCGGAGCCTTTAGAAGCAGATATTTTAGAATCAGGTCCTTTACTGGATGAACCGACACTCGGGTCTGCAACACCAGGGTCGAAGATCAGATCTGAATCGGATTTAGCAGCTAAAGCCTGACTTGCCGACAGAAGCACTATTAGCAAAGCGACTGAAGCTGGTAGAAATAAGTTTGTCTTCTTCAAAAGAAAACCCCTAGACCAAAAACCGAAACTAAACCTGACTCTTGAACGAACTCGAACTGTAAACTAAACCTGATTCTGAACTAAACTTGACTCTGAACTAAACCTGATTCTGAAACTAGCCCTAAATTCAAACTAGAAACCAAACCAGAAAACAAACGAGGAAATGCCCCCAAAGCAGAACCCAAAACCCAAACCTCTAAAGAAATTAGAATCCTCAGGGTCCTCAATATGCAGAGGAAATTTTACCGCTTAACTTCCTCTTTTCCCTTAACTAGAGCTGTTATTAGAACTGGTTAATTACTGGCAGGCAACTTCTTTAACCCGGTCAGACCGCCCAAAGCTATCTCTAAATTGTTGCGAGCTTCGGCCAAATGCGGGTTGAGACGCAAAGCCAGGCGTAACTCACTGACTGAAGAGGAAAGATCGCCCCGCCCATAAAGGGCAAAGCCCAAATCATTGCGGGCTTGAGCATTGAGCGGATCGAGAGCGACGGCGCAGCGAAATTCATCTACCGCAGCATTGACTTCTTTTGTGGCATATAGCGCCCGACCAAGAGCCATATGCCCCTCGGCGGAAGTGGGATCAAGCAGAACTGCTTGTCTCGCCGTGCGCCTGGCGCAGTGATAATCGCCTGACATTAGCAGGGCTTTGGTCAAGACCGCGTGGGCTATAGCCGATGATGGATCGGCGGAGACAGCTTGCCGCCCGGCCTTAATTGCGCCGTGTAAATCACGGGCCGAAAGCAGAGCTTGGCTGAGCCCGGCTAGATTGAGGTCATTGGCATTCAGCTTGGCAGCCTGCCTGTATTCGTCCACGGCTTCCGAGATTTCGCCGCGACGATATAAACTTTCGCCGTAATAATAATGGGCTTCGGCAACATCGGGCTTAATCTGCAAAGCCCGTTTGAACTCCAGTTCCGCTGCCGCTTCTTCACCGGAAAGGTCGAGGACCCGAGCCAAAATAATATGAGCGAGATAATCTTCTGGATTGATTGAGACGGCTCGCTTCATCTCAGTAGCTGAGCCCGACAGGTCTCCAGCTAAATAGAGATAGGTGCCCAAACGCAGCCTCAGGTTACCGTCTTGGGGATTATCTGTCACTTTTCTTCGCAAGAGCACTATGACATCGCTTACCGAACGCAGGTCGGTGGTGACTGGGTTTGAGTTGAGCAGCTTAATCAGAGACTTCTGCGTACCGGTCAATGCCAGGGCGCTGCCCGCCCCGCCCGTCCCACCCAAGGCAGATGCGCAGCAAATCAAGGTCGATAAAAGATATACAACAGACTTTTTCAGGGATGAAGATTTAGTCAACGTCGTCTCATTCCAATTCGGATACTGCAAGAGGCTAGCATATAATTCTGCAATGACTGCACCCAAAAGTGTCTATATACACATCCCTTTCTGTTCGCACAAATGCCATTTTTGCGACTTTGCCGCTTTTGCTGGGCTGGAAAGCCGGCAAGAGGAATATCTCAATAGTCTGCTGGCTGAGATTGATGAAAGATTGACTGAATATTTTCAGAAATCGGACGGCCCAAAAGACGACTCCGCTCAAGACCCAGGCAAAGGGCGAGAGGCTTTTGCAGACAAACCGGTCTTAGAAACAATCTTCATCGGCGGTGGTACGCCCGGCTTGTCTCCCCTCGAGCACCTACAGTCAATAACCGAGTCTTTGAGCCGTTACTTTCGTTTTTCAACAGATTTAGAGTTCAGCCTAGAGACGACTCCGCACGCCATCACCGCAGAAAAGGCTCGCGGCTGGCGAGAAATAGGCATCAACCGCCTTTCCATTGGGGTGGAGTCATTGCATGACTTCGAGCTAAAAGCCATGGGGCGTGACCACAGCCGGGCAGAGGCCCTTTTGGGCATAGAAACAGCCAGCCTGGCAGGCATCGACAATATTTGTCTGGATTTCATGTATGGCTTACCCGAGCAGACACGCGCCTCTTTCCAGGCGACTCTTCTGGAAGCGGTCAGTCTCTCCAAACAGTTTCCAATCAAGCATATCTCAGCCTATGGGCTTGAAATAGCGATCAATTCCCCTCTTTTGCTGCGCTATCCGAGAGAATGCCCCAGTTATCCCGATGAAGAAACTTTTGTGCAGATGTTCGATGACCTTTGCCAAATCATGGAAGACGCCGGCTTTATGCAATACGAGGTCTCCAACTTTGCCAAACCTGGCTTTGAAAGCAGGCATAACCTGACATACTGGCGCAACCAGCCGTATTTTGCTTTCGGAGTCGGCGCACATCGTTATGTGGACCGTATAAGAAGCGCCAATAGTAAGTCTTTCAATGCCTATGTACGCAATTATAGAGAGAGCGAAAAAATAGAAGAAATCTCACCCCAGGATGTCTGGGTGGAGGGTCTGATGCTTGCTTTACGTTTGCGTCAGGGCTTAGACCTAGACGACTTTAAGAAGCGTTACGGAATTGACCTTGAAGAAGCGAAAGCGGCGCCAATTAAGGACTTAGAAAGCGCCGGTCTGCTTGAAAGAATTAGTAAAGCCGGCAAAAAAGAGCTTTCTAGACCAGCAGACGAGCAAGGATTATCGGACACCGAAAAACCGACCAAATTTCTGCGAATCACCCGAAAAGGCTTGCCAGTAATGAATTCGATTATTGGAGCCTTGATCTGAGGAAAAGCTCAAGGAAAAGCTCAAGGAAAAGCTCAAGGATAAGACATACATAAATAGCTCTGGGCTGGGTATGCTGAATTTAGCATTTACTGCATTGAGCACTTTCTGCATTTAGCACTTACTGCATCTAGCACTTTCTGCCTCACCAGATGACTCTCCAGTCGAGCTTTCCCGCCATCCCCTTCATAAAGTCCTCCCCGCCTCGATATATTTAAACTCCCCTTTCTAAGCCAAGACCAAATTGAAAACTTGCCCTGAGTGCTACTCAGAATATGATGACGACACCAAAGTCTGTCCTGCCGATAACTCACCTCTGAAGTCGGTGGAGATGGATCCTCTGGTGGGAACCAGGCTGGGCGATCGTTACGAGATAGTTTCGGTCGTCGGCAGGGGCGGAATGGGTATTGTCTACAAAGCCAGACAAGAGCAAATGGACAAGCTTATGGCTATTAAGATGCTGCATTCGCATATGGTTTCAGACTCGGAAGCGGTAAAGCGCTTCTATCGAGAAGCTAAAACTGTATCCCAGGTCAGGCACCACCACATAGTCACACTCTATGACTTTGGCATGAGTTCGCAGGGTCAGCCCTTCTTGGTCATGGACTTTCTGGAAGGTGTCAGCCTCAAAGACGAACTAAAAAATAACGGCCCGCTAAGTTTTGAGCGAGCCGAAAAGATTTTTGGACAGGTTGTCGACGCCCTCGCTTCAGCCCATGCCCTCGATGTGGTGCACCGTGATTTGAAGCCTGAAAACATCCTACTCTCGCAACAGAACCAAAGCACCGACTGGGTCACCCTGGTTGACTTTGGTCTTTCCAAATTGAAAGAGCCGAAAACTCAAGATGCTTATACAATCACAAAAACCGGCGATGTTTGCGGCAGCCCGCCCTATATGAGCCCAGAACAATGTCTGGCAGCCTCGGCGGTTGATCCCCGTTCAGACATCTACTCCCTAGCTGTAGTGGTTTATGAATGTCTTTCCGGTACCCTGCCCTACACAGCCAAGTCGGCCATTGAAATGATGGACTGCCACCTTTACGGCACGCCCATACCGTTTAACCAGTCCACCCAAGACATGAAAGTGTGCAGCGAGTTAAGCAATTTCTTTGTTAAGGCCCTGCAGAAAGAGCCTGAAGCTAGACATGCCAATATCATCGAATTTGGCGAAGATCTGAAGACTTGCTTGCGAAGAGACAGTATCAAGCTGAAGAGCTACAAGCATCGCATGGAGAAGGCTTCCTTCAAAGATATGGAAAGCGAAGCCGAGGCCCTGATGTCCGGCACTTATCCCACCCTCGGAGCAGACGGACAGCGCAGTAACCTAGCCAGTGTCCGAGCCATAGAGTTGGCAGGACAGCAGGCAATGAACCTACAAGAAATTGCCACCAGCCACGATATCAGTGCCCATCCCGGTCAACCGATAGCCGGACAAAGCATGGCCACAGGGCAATACAATAAAACCAACAATAACAAAACAGCCAACAATGGAGATGGCGCCGAGGGCGCAAGCAGGTCTTGGGTCTCAAAAGTCATGAGCGCGGTCTTTGGTCATAGAGACAAAGAGAACGAACCTGCCGATTTCGACGAACCGGACAATGCCGCCTTACCCTATACCAATTGCCCCTACTGCGGAGCACCGGTGCGGGCACTGATCAAGTTTTGCATCTCTTGCCAGAGACAACTGCCTTCAGCGGCTGAATATGCCCGCATGCGAGTGCGCGGCGGCGGTCGCCTGGCAGTAGCCTCCGCTCAAGTAAACACCGGCAGGCATCAAAGAGTAGGCTTCAGCAATCGCGCTAAAGACGCAATGAGCAGCCGCACCTATCCAACCATACAGACTTGGCTTATCGTTATTCTGCTCCTTGTAATTGGTCTTTCTTTCTATAACGCTCTCAATAATCCGAGTTTCATCAATGCCATGAAAGGCATAGTGCAAGCCATAAAGAAATAAGTATAGCTGCTCAAGAAAATGAAGGCAGAAAGTTCTTCTATATGCCATATTCTTCTCAGACGAAAGACACACCACTGGTGGAGCCATATTGCGCCTCCCATTCGCTCATTGCCGGTCCAGCCTTCTACCTTGTTATGCTGATCATGAGCATGCTCTTGACACTAATAGTGGTGCTGGCTTCCGGTCGCCGCAAACAAGTCAACAAAAGACTTGCCCTCTCTCTTGATGAACGCATGGCAAAACTCTACTTGCTGGCCACCGAGCTAGGCGACCGCAGTGACTATCTAGGCCGCTCCCTGGCCCAAGACAGTGCAGCGGCAGTGCAGAAAGAGGCTATTTTTGAGTTTTATCGTAAGCTGACAATATTAGATGCAGCCTATCTATACACAAAGAAACTGACTGGTGAACTAGCTATAGAGAGCCTGGCTAAATGTTTGAGATTTTGCGACCTACTTATATTGGAAGCAGAAAACTTTGAGGCTCTTGCCTTGCCTAAACTGACAAAGGAAGAAAACTCGAAAGAAAAGCAGTTGCCGATAGAGACTGAAGAAAATCAGGCTAAATTTAAAGCCTGCCGCTTCTATAAGCCATCTTGGTCGGAAGTGGACGAATATGCTTCACGGCTGGTTATAGATTCGCAAGGCGCCATGGCCCAGCTCTTGCAAGAACTGAATCAGTTGGAAGAAGTGCGCAGACTGACTAAGTCTTAAAGGCGAAATCAGCTGGGCTGATATTTGCCTTTCATATTTTGACCGATGCGAAAACCTTGGATGAGATTATGTCTAGTTAGTTGAAAGATCTCATTCAAACAAGCCGGATCATTGATGCCGTGCTTGGCGGCAATGGCGTTAACTTGTTCCATCGCGATTGCCGAAAAATAGACATCGACATCGTCATGAACTGAACCTCGCCCTTGATTTGGCAGGCGTAGAATTGCCTTGCCGAAATCATTGGTGACGGCATCGGCAATCTGAGCGGTCAACAGGTCTGCATAGAAACTTTCTGCTTTAGTCGCCATTTTAATCCCCGAGTTATGCATCCAAACTACTGAGAGTCTTACGAACTTCTTTGATGTCCTGCCACATGTGCCATTTTGGAGAGCCGGGCTCTCGCGATTCATTCCTTAGCAAATATGAGGGGTGGAATATGGGCATTACTTTAGCACCGCTTGAGTAGTTAAACCACTTTCCTCTGATTCTGCTTATAGGATCCTTTACCTTGAGAATATGCTGAACTGCTGTGGATCCTGCCAGTAAAATGAGCTTTGGTTTAAGAAAATCTATTTGAGCGAGCAAATACTTTCGACAAGCATCAGCCTCATCTTGAGTGGGGACGCGGTTTTGCGGCGGACGACATTTTACGACGTTGCAGATATAAACTTCCTCATCTTTAGATATCTGTCCGGCTTCAAGAATTTTATCGAGCAACTGACCAGCTTTACCGACAAAGGGTAAACCGGTCTCGTCCTCTTTCTGACCGGGACCTTCACCGATGATCATCAGCTTAGCCTTACTATTGCCCCGCGAAAAAACGACATTGCTGCGAGTTTCACAAAGCTTACAGTCATGGCAAAGTTTTGCCGCTTCTTCCACCTGCTCCAAACTTTCCCACGAATTTTGCATAGGGTCGCTCTAAAGAACAACTGAAAAAGCGCTGAACCGGTCTAAAGGCTTGAGATGATAATTGCTGATATCAGCTATAGATACTTCGCGGCAGCCACCAATTCTGCCTACGCAAGAAACAGCGGTGCGCTCGAAGTCGCGAACTGTTCCGGTGGTGAAATATTTGAAGGCCGGCAAGCTCAGGTCGACTGGTTGTGATTTTGCCATTTCATTCAAACCAGGAAAAATGTCGTCTACCAAACAAGTGGCAGGATCAATAAGAGTCAAACCGGCAGGAAAAAGTTTTGCCATCTGCGCATCTTCACTGATTAGCCTTTCAATTTGAGGCGCCACAAAAGGAAAGTGAGTACAGCCAAGTACAATTGCTTCCATACCGGCAAGCTTGGTGAGATATTCGCGCAAGGCCCCTTCGAGATCACACATAGCGTTGTGCTCGGGCAATTTACCCGATTCGATAATTGGCACCAAGCGAGGACAGGCGACTTCCCTTATATCTCCTTCATATCCAAAGCCACGCAAGCCCTTGCTAAAAGCCTGAGAATTGACTGTGCCGAAAGTAGCCATCACACCTATCGATGAGAAGCGGCTGCGGCTGAGACTTTTGCATGTCGGAGCAATCAAGTCGTAAAGCTTCACTGAACTGCCAACGGCAGCTTCGGCATGGCCGCGAGCCAGTGCCGCCGAAGTATTGCAAGCCATCACAAGTGCATCAATTTTAAAATCGCTCAGAAACCCGACAATCTCTTCTACGAACTGTCCTATCTCGGCAGCGTCACGATTGCCGTAAGGGCAACGCCCGGTGTCGGCGAAGTAGATATAGCGAGCCGGCACGGCACAAGCAGCCAGACGGGAAAGAACAGACAAGCCACCTACGCCTGAATCAAACAGACCAATAGTCAATTGCTGTTTAGAAACGCCCGTCGACAGGGGCGCATTTTGAAACTTCGTCAAGTCTGAATTCTCAGCCAATTAAGCTATTTCGCCGATTTGGAGTTGCCTGAAGCTGCTATCTGGGAGGTCTGTTTTCCGGCCAGTTCTTCACTGCCTTTGTTTACATCCTGCAGGTAGAGCATAACACCACGAGCCAGAGCATTGGCAATCTTATTTTGGTAATCAGAAGAGATTAACCTATCTCTTTCTGTTTTGTTAGTTATATAACCAACTTCGGCCAAAATCGCCGGTACTGGAGTGTGGTTGATGACATAAAAACGAGCCCGCCTGACTGAACGATCAGGCGCAGCCAAGCCGGCGACAAGCGATTCATGTACTCTTCTGGCTAAGGGTAAACTGCGGTCTGTTTGATAATAAGTTTCTATGCCATGGATATCGGAAGTACTCTGCAACGAGTTAATGTGAACAGACAAAAATAGATTGGGATTGACTTGATTGGTTATCTTCACCCGATCTTCCAGTGAAACAAAAGTATCGTCGCTGCGAGTCATGACGATTCGAGCCCCTTTAGTCTCCAGGACCTTCTTCAGCTTGGCGGTTATGGCCAAAGTGACATCTTTCTCGTTTACATCAGACCTTTGCGCACCAGGATCACTGCCACCATGGCCGGCATCAAGAACAATTACAGTTTCACTGGGAGCACGCGGTACGACAATAGCCTGACTGATAGAAAGACTGGAATTTTTCTGCGAAAGTCCCTTGCTCAGGGTGATAGTCATATATGAAGAACCTTGATTGAAAAGTTCGTCGACAGTGACCCCCTCTTCAAGTTCAAGTACTAAACGCCCTGTAGAGACTTCAGCATTAGGCACGCCTACACGAATGGAGCGCACCAGCGGTGATGCGGCAGCATCAGGCAAGGCGGCATTAACTATCGACCGCATATCTTTGATATCCATGACATAACGGTCTGGAGCTTGCAGCCTAAATGACTTGTATTCAAGATCTTTTCGATTAGGCAATTCCACTCTGAATATCTCGAGAGCGCCTTTACCGGCATCGTCGACCTTATCTAATGTGATTAGGGGCGGCGGTCCTAAATCCTCGACCCGCTCCGGCAGCACCCGCTCAACCGGGGCAGCGCCCACATTGTCCTTTTCCGGTTGCTTCGGCTGCACCTGTCCTGCTTCAGACGACTCCTTCATTTTGTCATCCGGCTCAGATTCAATCTGCGATCTTTCTTCCGAAAGACCAATAATATCTAAAGTGCGTTCTTTCAGGCGCGAAAACCAACCCCGGCTGGGCTTTTCGCTAACTTCATTACTATCGGCTTTGGCTTTGGCGACTTTTTTAGCGTCTTTTTCTTTAGTTGCGCTTTTGTCTTTTTTATAGATCGGCGGTGCCAAAGGTGGCTCGGCTTCAGAAGCAGCGCTTTTGCTGCTTATTTTTGCAGCCGGAGCCGGAGTAGGCGCCGACGCCGACGCCGACGCCGACGCTAAGATTGGTGCGGCTTGGGCAGATTTTGAAACAAGACTAGAACTAGAGCTAGAACCAGAGTTTGAACTAGAGCCGTATTTAGACCCTGAAACTTCCCCCCAGCTGACCTTAAGGACGGAAGGGGCGGCACCCACCGATACAGTCTTCAAGACAGCCGGATCATCGGCGGTAAATGAAATGCGTAACTTGGGAGGACTGACTTGAGCGAGAGCGATATGCACCGACTTGATGCCGGGAAATTTAGTATAAGAAGGATTTCTAAAACGATTATCAGATGAATTGCCTCTTACCTGACTGCTTGAGCGCTCCACCAAACTAATGTTTCGCGACTGTGTTTGATTGAGAGTGAGCCCATCGAAATCGGCAATGAGAACTGTCTCACCTCGCTCGCCCGGCAAGTAATTGAAGTGCGGTCGACCGACAGTAACCGCCTCGGCTAAATGCAGATAGATTGTGCGTTTATCAAGTTCTTCCTGGACAGAAACAACTTTCAAACCAGGGCCTGAAATAGACTTGTATTGCGAATAAGACTGGGCCAAGACCGCGGCAGACCGAAACGGAGCCAGGGCTGAGGTCGTCAAAATGCAGAAAAGAGCCGCCGCCACCTTCAAAGTCGCCACCTTGAAATAGGTAGCACCACTGCTTTTGCTTTCGAACTTGGAGACCCTATTCAAGTGCTTTCGCTTTTCTAGATAGATACCGTCTTTGATGCTGCAGTGGAGAGCTTAGGCAGAGTCTAAATTCCCTGTAAATGACCCTGTAAATGCCCCTCTAAATGACCCTGCAAATGCCCGGAAAGTGCCCGGCTCTCGATAGATTTAATTGATTTAACTTATATAGATCTAAAGAGGGAAAATCATAACACATGCTCAAATTTGTTAAGCATTTGAACTATCTGCCTAAATTAAATTGAGTTCCGGCTAAAACACCCACCACCTGGTAATCTGACTCTCAAAACAACTGAAATATTCCGAATGCGGACAACCGTTGATTCGTTAAGCGATTTTAGGGAGTAAATAATGGACACGACTCTGATGGGTGTGCTGGGCTGCGGTGCAGTCGCACTCGCATATGGCGGCTGGGCTGGCACCAGCGTTCTCAACTTAAGCGCCGGGAATGAGCGCATGCAACAAATTGCATCGGCCATTCAGGAAGGCGCCAGTGCTTATATGAACAGACAGTACACCACCATAGCTGGTGTCGGTGCTGTGCTTTTCCTCATCATCGGTCTCACTCTGAACTGGACCACCGCGGCAGGCTTCCTGGTCGGTGCCGTTCTTTCCGCTCTTTCCGGCTTTGTCGGCATGTATGTCTCGGTACGAGCCAACGTGCGCACCGCTGAAGCCGCCAAAAACGGGCTGGAAGCAGCTCTTTCGGTAGCCTTCAAAGGCGGCTCGGTAACCGGTCTTCTGGTTGTCGGTCTCGGTCTTTTGGGCGTGGCTGGATTTTACATGGTCACCAAAGACGTGAATGCTCTAGTTGGTCTCGGCTTCGGAGCCAGCTTGATTTCAGTATTCGCCAGACTGGGTGGCGGCATCTACACCAAAGCAGCCGACGTCGGCGCCGACTTGGTCGGTAAAGTGGAAGCCGGTATTCCTGAAGATGATCCAAGAAACCCCGCTGTAATTGCCGATAACGTCGGCGACAATGTCGGCGACTGCGCCGGTATGGCAGCCGACCTTTTCGAAACTTATGCCGTAACCGCCGTAGCGACAATGCTGCTCGCTCATCAAATCTTTCACGCCCAGATAGAAGCCGGCACCGCCCCTAATGTCATTGTTTATCCTCTGGTATTGGGTGCCGCCTCGATTGTCACTTCTGTGATAGGCGCTCTTTGCGTCAAGCTCGGTAAGAGCACCAATATCATGGGCGCTCTCTATAAGGGTCTGATCGTCGCCGGTGTTCTTGCCGGCGTTTCCTTCTGGGTAATCACCGACAAGATGATGCAAGGTCTGACCATCGGCGATAAACCTGTCACCACGATGGCTTTCTTCCTGGCTGCCATGGTCGGCCTGGTTGTCACCGGGCTTCTGGTTTTCATCACCGAGTATTACACCTCAACTGACTATGCACCGGTGAAGTACATCGCCAAAGCATCCGAAACAGGTCACGCCACCAACATCATCGCCGGACTAGCCGTATCGATGAAGTCCACAGCCTACCCTGTTATCGTCATTGTCGCCGGTATCCTCATTTCTTATTCACTCTGCGGAGTATTCGGTGTGGCTCTGGCAGCCATGTCTATGCTCTCGATGGCCGGCATCATCGTCGCTATCGACTCATATGGACCAATTACAGACAACGCCGGCGGTATTGCCGAAATGTCTGAATTGCCCAAAGAAGTAAGAAATGTCACCGACCCCCTCGATGCCGTAGGCAACACCACCAAGGCTGTGACCAAAGGCTATGCCATCGGTTCTGCCGGACTTGCCGCCATCGTGCTCTTCAGCTCTTATACCGAAGAACTGAACCTAGCCATGGCCAAAGCCGGTGCCCAAGGTCATATCACCTTCGATCTCTCCAGCCCCTATGTGCTGGCTGGTCTCTTCATCGGCGGTCTCATTCCTTTCGTTTTCGCAGCTCTGGCTATGGAATCGGTAGGTGCCGCCGGCGGTATGGTCGTCGAAGAAGTGAGACGCCAATTCAGAGAAATCCCCGGCATCATGGAAGGCACAGCCAAACCTGACTATGCTAAGTGCGTAGACATCGTTACCTCGGCAGCCCTCAAGAAAATGGTTGTACCGGCTCTCTTCCCAGTCGGCACCCCGGTCGTTATCGCCATGCTCGGCGCCTTCTGGCTGAACAATGCTCTGCCCGGCGAATATGCAGCAGCCAAGATTCTGGGCGGCGTACTGGTAGGTTCAATAATCACCGGTCTATTCGTGGCTATCTCTATGACCTCCGGCGGCGGAGCCTGGGATAACGCCAAGAAATATATCGAAGAAGGTCACCACGGCGGCAAGGGCTCAGAAGCTCACAAAGCTGCCGTCACCGGCGATACTGTAGGCGACCCCTACAAAGATACCGCTGGTCCGGCTATCAACCCGATGATCAAAATCTTGAACATCGTTGCCCTTCTTTTGGTTGCTTTCTTGGTCAAATAAAGACCGAATAGGCAAAGCAAAACAAATAGTTAGCGGAAAAATAACCGGCCAGGTGCCGGTTATTTTTTTTGCTCTGCTATCATCATCAGCATGAGCGACCAAATTAGACTAGCCAATAGACAAGACGAGAAAGAAATCAGAGAGCTGACTGAAAGCCTCTACCAGGCATCGGGGCAGACTTTCTCATTAGAAGAGCAAGACAATGACCTGCGCAACATCGAAGGGAAATATATTGGTCCCGGCGGTATTTTTCTGGTCTATGAATTAGACGGCAAGCTAAGCGGCTATCTAGCTGCTGCCTGCGATAACGAAAACGAAACAATAGAAATTAAGCGCAACGGCTTTGCCCCCGCATGTGTCAGTCCTAGCCCGGCAGAAATTTATGGTCGTATGTTGGCAGTGGTTCGCAACCATGCCTACCAGATGGATATCAAGTCGGTCTTGATTGACGACAATAATGCCAAAGTCTTTCAAAAAGAGTTTCAATAAAATCAAAAATTAGGCGCACAAAAAAAGGAGGTTACCCCTCCTTTTTTTGCACTTTTATATAGTCAACCTATTTCTCTAAACCAACTTTGATCACGGGTAGTTTCTGACCTAAATTGACCAAGGTTTGATAGGTGAGCGCGGCCACGTCAGCTCTAGAGGCGTTGAGATTGGGCCTAATCTGGCTCGGGTCTGGATAGCTCACTATGATTCTTGCTTTTGCAGCTTTAGCCACAGAAGGAGCAGCCCAAGAAGGCACCGAAGAACCATCTTGATAGCTATTCAAAATAGAGACATCGGCGAGACCGGAAGGTAGAGCCTTGGCTAAAATCACCAGAGCTTGGGCTCTTGTAATCTTATCTTCGGGCTTGAATGTACCGTCAGGGAATCCGGTCACCAAACCAGCCTGGCTTACCGCCGCAATCGCTTTGGAAGCCCAATAGGTAGGCGAGACATCTTTGAACTGAGCGGCACCGGCAGCCGGCGGCACATTGAGAGCCTTCATGGCAATGGCGGCAAACTGTGCACGGGTGATACCATCATCCGGCTTGAATGAACCATCTGGGAAACCACCGATAATCGAGCGCTGTGTTAGCTGCCCGACATAGGACTCGGCCCAATGTCCCTTTGTATCGAAAGGCGCATTGGCAGTCTGAACCGGCGCCACCGGATGGGCGGCCTTCAATCTAACAATGTCGTTATTGAGTCTATCGAGATCTCTATTGACGGTCATCACTTCCCAATCGGTAAAGGCATTATCCGAAGCACGGAAACTAGCTTCCACAGTGGCGATGCGATCGAGTTCCTTGCGCATATCCTGCACCTGGGCGGCAGTCAAGACACCAGAGGCCTCGCCTTCGGTAATCTGCTTAGTCACTTCGGTTTTCTTGGCCGCGACATCAGGCAGAGCAGCCATCGACTTGTCCAGTCTGGCGCCAATGGCGGCATACTCTCTAGACAAATGGGCAATCTGTTCATCATTTAAGGCTAAATTACCAGAACCACTTTTGAATGCAGACTCCAACTGCGAAACGCGGCTGAGATCGGCACGCACATCAGGCTCGGCAGAGGGGCTGAGGCGACCGCTTGCCAAACCATCTTGCAGCTTCTTCTCCAGCGCACTGCGGGTGGTGCTAAGATCGGGCAGAGCCGTCAGCGATGATGTAATCTGAGCTGAAAGTGTGTCCAGCTCATTAGCCAATGAAAGTGTTTCGTAATCACTCAAGACGCCGTCGGCGCGGAAAAGTCTTTCTCTAGCGCTATTTTGATCAAGCTTGTTTTTGAAGTCTTGATATTGGGCATCAGTCAAACGCTGAGCTGCTTTAGCCGAGTCTAGTTTTTTGACCAGCTCACTCTGCTTGGCTGAAAGTCCGCCGCCGGGAGTGGGAGCATTACTGCTTAGAACTGTATCGATGCGCTTATCGAGCGCTTCCAACTGATTGGAAAGGGTTAGTGTTTCACTGTCTGAAAGAGAGCCGTCTGCTCGATAATTGCTCTCCACTTGATTGATACGGTCGAACTCTTGCTTGAGCTCGGCATATTGATTGAGGGCGAACTTACCGGCAGCTTGATTGTCTGCAATTTTCTTTTCAATAGCCTGTTGCATGGCATCGATGCCGGGCATACCAGTGGCAGTGGCACCGGTATAACGCTCAAGGGCGGAATTGACCCGCTCTAGATCAAGAGCCAAAGACAACTGATCGGCCACGGTAAGCGGCGCACCGGTAGCCTTGAGAGATGTCTCGCGACTTTCAATACGATTCAATTCTTGGGTATAAGTATCGGCTTCGCTTTGGCTCATACGCCCAGTGGTGACCAAGTCTTTCAGACGAGTACGCAACTCAGTGCGGCGAGCGGCATAATCAACATCGGCTCCGCTCCTGGCTTTCAGCTGCGACTCTAACTTACTAGATAGCTTATCTAGATCAAGAGCCAATTCAAGAGTCTGGGCGTTAGATAAAGCCCCGCCAGAAGCAGCCTTAAATGTAGACTCTTTGGTTTTTAAAGCATTCAGATCTGCAAGCAGCGCGTTTACTTCAAAGGTGCTTAGTCTGCCGGCTGTCTGGGCCGCATTGAGCCGAGCAGTAAGATCGGCCTGTTTTCCGGCAATATCGGTGAGTCCGATTTCTTTTCTTTCGCCCAGAGATTTTTCAAGGTTGGAAGAAATCACATCCAACTCTAAGCCGAGCCTGGTCTTCTGCCAAATTGAAAACTTACCGGAAGCTTTATAACCGAGCTCAAGATCCTTGATGCGATTCAATTCTTTCTTGAAACTGTCGGCGTCGGCAGAAGAAAGACGACCAGCCAACACAGCATCATTAACTGCTTTCTCCAGCTGGGTTCTTCTACCCTCGACATCCAATAGAGCTGGAATTTGAGATAGGTCGATACCACCAAGTTGTGCCTGAGCAGTCGCGCCCGACATTAGAACCGAGACCAGGGCCAATGTAGCCGCAAGCCTTGCCTTGACTTTCATGCAAGATCTCCTCTGAAACTTTCGATAGCGCCTATTTTAGCCCATCGACAAAGAGGATGATCGGCTCTAAGCGCCTATTAAATTGATGACCAGAGCAAAATAGCTTTCCAAATCATCTCTTGATATGCCGCTTTCTGGTCCAGATTTCTCTTCCGAGACCATTTCGGCAATTGCTTCTTGATTATTGAGCAAAAAGGTGATGAAAGACTTCTCGCGGCTGGATACTTTATCGCTCTGCAAAAAGGTAAAAAGTTCGCTGCGCTCGATAAAGCCGTTCTTGTCTAAATCAAGACGGTCAAAAGCCAATCTGGCATAGTCCCTAATCTGTTTTATGTCTTGATAAACCGGTTCGGCGCTTGTTTCGCTGCGCAACCAATGTCTGTCAAATTCAGCACTCTCATTTATCTGCTCTGAATTGGAAGAATTAATATCGGAAGTCATATCACCCTCAAACATTCCTTTCTTTTGCTCTGTTTAGAGGCGCCTGCAGGCGGGCACATTAACAAGCGTAAGACTTGCAGTATATCAGGTATGGATAATGCTCAGAGATCAGGAAAAGGTAAAAGTAGCAGTTGCAACAAAAGAAGACGACACAGTCAAGCGAGTCTTCCTGGCTGTCATCTTTGGACTGCTAGCGGCGACAAGCAATACCTGGCTCTACAGCAGTCAAAGTCACTCAAATTATGACGCACCCTGGGTTTACCCTGCGCGCTAGCTCAAAATACGCGATAGCTCAAAATAAGCGATAGAGCCAGTATGCCAGAAAGGCAGAAGATGGTATGGTCAAAACCCAAGCCATTAGCATGTCTCGCGCCACAAGCCAGTGCACGCCTTTTCTTCTTTCAGCACAACCAACCCCCATAACTGTTGAGGCAATCACCTGAGAAGCGGAAAGAGGTCCGCCGGTGAGTGAGCCCATTGTGACCACCACCGCCGAGGCCAGCTGAGCGACAAAAGCCGGTGTCGGTCGCAAGCGATAAATGCCGGTACCCACCCTTTTGACAATACCGGGTGCCATGGCCAAAACTCCAGTAGTTAGAGCTATAGCTATCAAGAGTCTAATTTCAATGGGAATAGTGGAAATATTGCCAAGCAAACTGAAAGCGATTAAACCCATTACCTTTTGCGAGTCGTTGGCGCCGTGGCCGAAAGCCAAAAGCGGCAATGCCAGCCACTGTAAGCGCTTGAATAGACGAGTGAGCGAGGCAGTGAAGAAAACACCAAAGATATAAACCAGCTTGAGCAAGATAAAGCCGGCAAGAAAGCCTATAAGAGGCGAGAGAAAAAGAGTGACAATCACTTTAGTGACGCCGGTGGGATGCAAAAGATATCCCAATTCGCCCACGACAATATAATCAAAATTACCGCTGGCGGCGTAAAGAGCGCCAATCAACCCACCCACCAGGGCGTGCGTCGATGAACTTGGCACTTTTATAGCGCGAGTAAAAAAATTCCATGAAATGGCTGCCACTAAAGCTGTCAAAAGAATGGGCAAGAATCTCTCGTCTAATTTAGTTCCACCATATCTGGTGATACCAACTATCGAACCAGCAACAGCCTGTCCGCCTAAGAGAGCACCTAAAAACTCGAATATCCCCGAGAGCAAAGCAGCCCAGGCAGGCGGTATAGAGCGAGAGGCGATGGGAGATGCCGCCACCGAACTGCCGTCTTGAAAGCCGTTTGTATAAGAGAACAAACAGCCAAACAAAACGATCAAGATGATGATGGTATTGTGGTCCAAATTTCAGCCCATCTTGACTATGACATGATGCAATTTCTCCGCCACCGAGTCGATGCGCTGCGCCGCAGTGACAAGGGTGCGATAGACTTCGACGGTGCGCAAGATGGTTTTGAAATCGTTCGTCTCAAAGAGATCTCGCATGCCCTGACGATAAATCTTCTCAAAGCGATTCTCGGCCTTACGGGCCAAAGCCGCCTGCGCAGCAGCTTCTTCTTGGTTATTCTTGAGATTGGCAAAAGAGTTGAAGAGACAGCGCGCCCCTTCTTTTAGGGTGCGAGCCATTTCGGGTAAGGTTTCATCACGAGGGCAATAATTGAGAGCCTCCACCTCGCGAGCAGCATTCTTGGCTGCATTTATCACTTCATCAAGCCGAACCGAGAGGTCATAGAGATCTTCTCTATCTAGGGGCGTGACAAAAGACTCGACTAACTTCTTTTGCAAAACAAGCTTCTGTTCATCGGCCTGATGCTCAAAGTCGCGCACCTGCTGGCAGCGATCATAAGCACCACCACTGAGCCAAACTTCTAAGGCTTCGATCCCCTTAACCGTGGTGGCGGCTTGGGCTTCCAGCAAGGCGAAGAAATCTACCCTAGGCTCAAACAAACCCTTAGCAAAGAAAGAGGCAAAGGGCATCTTCATAAGACTACGGGCAAGAAGACTACGCTTATGATTGCTCACTAGAGAGAGCCTCCACTAAAAGCTTAAGAAAGTCATCTTCGGTAAGTACCGAGTCTTTTTCCTGCATATAGAGCCGGGCTATTATATCGTCGGTAGAATTGAATTGCCAGCGTCCTTTACGGTCTAGGCGGTTAAACTGCTTGGCCAGGGCACTTAAATCAAGACGAGGCAATAAAGTACGACTTTGATAATCGACCCAAGTCTCATAACGAAAATAAACTTCACGCCGCCTGCCCTTTAGCACGGCAACTCTCATCATGCGGCTCTTATTGTGTATGAACATAGGATGCAATACCGACGAGATCCAACTGGAGGCTCGTTCTTTATCGGCGCGTTGCGGTACCTTCTCGTCTATATTGACTATGAGCAAGTCGAGCTCGGGACGTTCTTCAAAAGTAATCAGCCCTTTTTCATACCATTTCTCGGTCTCGCTCAAAAAATCATCTTCTTCCTGCCAGAAGCGGCTGAATGAGCTTATTTTGGCGATGATCTTGGGCAGGCGCAAAAGCAATTCTTCATACAAGATGGCTTCAATTTCTGGACGAGGCAAGGCAAAGACATCGTCACTAAGCGGGGAAAGCTCGGGGCAAGCCCAAGCATTGAGCATAAAGGAAACCCGCGCCATATCGCGATCGCTGTAAACCCCAAAGTCCCCAGCCGAAGCAATATCCATCAGTTTATCTTCCAATTCGATGGCTTCTTCACTATTGGTCAAGGTAAATAGAGAGACCAAGCCATCTTCATCAAAATGGTTATTGGTGACATAAGGACAAGTAACAGACAAACTGCCTTCTTTTATGGCTCGCAGAGCATTAAATGCGATACCACAAGAGAGGTCATGCTTGAGCACTGCCGGCGTGTTGTTACCGCGCCAATGAGATAGAGTCAAGACAGATGCAGAGTTTGGTGCGCCATCTACCATTATGTGGTCGGTTGCAACTAATTTAGCAGCTGGCAAATACTCGAACATTGCCTTAAAAATGCCCCAACCTGGAATATGATTAAATGGGTGGAAGATGGAAGAAGCTTCGCAATCCATCCCGCAGCTTCCAGGCCAAATCGCCGTCTCTTTCGCGCAGACGGTCCTCTAAGCGCATCAAAGCTTGATTGCAGGGTCCGTTGTAGGGCAAAAGAGCATGGGCGGTTTTGTATGATTGCAAGGCTCCATCATAGTCGCCGAGATAAGTTTCTTGCAGTTTGCCCTTAAATATAAGGGCGTCCACATTCTTAGGGTCGGCTGACAAAAAAGTATTGATCTCTTTGTATGCGAGCTCATAGCGTCCGCCTTTTTCTAAGGCCGAAGCCAGATAAAAGTGGAAGGGATTGCGCACCAATTCTTTGCTATTGCTGGCATAAAAGTTATCGAGTATGGCACTCAATTTCTTGCCTGAAATATGCGGTACGGTCTGCGCAATCATCTCGGCACCAGGCATGCGTCCCCCCAGGTAGGTGGCTGACTTAGCCAGGGTTACCAACATGGGTAGAACTGCTTCTTTGTAGCGCCCATCCCAAAAGAGACAGCGAGCATAAATGTCCGAAATATTGCGCCAGCTGATGGACTGCTTGACCAAAATCTCGCAGGGATAGATAGCTCGGCGATACTGCCCCTGGTTATAAAAGGCCTCTGCCAGTACAGCCAGAGCCGGAGCATAGTTGGATTGCCTTTCGATGTCTTCAGAAGCTAGATTTACTGCCAATTCCGGATTGGTAGCTGAATATAACTCAGCCAGTTCGGTGGCTAGCCCGATGGGGCGGTTGGGCAAGTTATGCGCCCGCCATAAAGTTTTTTCAGCTGAGTCGAAATCTCTATCCTGCTTGAGAGTCTTGCCCAGCATAAAGAGAACATTTGCATCTTCCGGAAAGCGCTTCAAAGCTTGGTCGAGCAAAGCTCGGGCCGCTTGCTTGTCACCTTTGGAGACGAGGTGGTGAATGATACCGACAACTGCATTTGAATCTTGCGGTCCAAGTTTATCGGCAGCCTGGAACTGTTCCAGAGCCTGATCATTCAAACCCACTAGGTCGAGGGCAAGACCATACACGAGGTGAACTTTAGCCTCGCCGGGAAACTTCTGGGTGAGGCCGGCCAATTCAGTCAATTGTGCTTCTGAAAGACTGCGGCTTTCGATTTTCTGCTGATAGTCATTGAGCTTTTCAGTTAAAGCGGCATCGAGCGCCCAGACCGGAGAGAGCAAACTGAACGTACCCAAAGTCAGGGCCAGCGAAGTCGCCAATTGTAAAGAGGTTCTTGCCAACACTGCGGTTACACCTTTCTCGATTGAACATACAAAATGCTTACCAAATGGAATTCTACAGGGATCACAGAGGAAGGGGATTTTGTAGCATTAAAATATTTTCATACCTTCACAGACAGGGCGCGGCGACGATTAACAACCGCATTGCTCTGGGAATAATCTGCACAGACCAATATATATATTTGGTTTGGCGTTTTCTGTAGCAGCTAGAAGCTGGGGGATTGAAGCATGAGAGTAAAACGGAAGCGTAGAGGCTCGCAAATTGCCGAACTTGCTCCATCTTTGGTGATTCTGTTGTTAGTTGTTCTCTTTCCGATGCTCGATATTATGTATCTCGGCATCGGCTATGCAGGCGGCTGGTATCTCAATCAGATGACAGCCCGCGCCCTGGCCACAACCGAGCCGACAGATTGGCCAACCGCAGCGAGCCGCATGACCACAGCTTGGCAGGGCAGCTCACTGGCCAATTTCACAGGTGCCTCGGTCGTGTCTAACGGCTCATCCAACGCCACGGGAGGTACTCTCAGCGGCGGCGACAAATACGATAAGTTTGTGCAGGTAAATACCGAAGTTCGTATCAATCCCTTCATCTCACTGGCTTCTGTCCCCTTTCTCAATGCGCTTAGCATCGACGGGCTGACCAAACCGGTCACCTTTAGATATGTCGATAAGCGCCCCCGTGAAGAACTTTCCGTCAGCGAACTCTAGTAAGGGCTCAATTAGAAATGAAAAAAAGACTGAGAAGAAATAACTCCGGCAATATGGTAGAGACTGTTTGCGGGTGCATCATTCTCGTTATAGTGGCTCTCTTTCTAGTAGATGTTGCAGCCATAGTCATCTGCCAGACCCAGAACGATGCCCTGGCCAAGCATTGTGCCAGAGCTGCGGCTAATAAAGACGACTACGCACTAGCCAACGCTGCTAAACAAAAAGTTGTGGACGAATTCAACGCCTCCAACGGCGGCTCCAAAATTTGTGTTTCTAATGGGGCTACTCTTGATGCTGGTTACTTCGCCAATGCCCAAGCTTATGTGCAGTCGACAGTCACCTGCAATTTTCCTGTGCCGATACCGTTTGGACCATCAAGCATGCAATTCAGAGCCGATGCCATTGAGCCTGTAGTAGCAATTATGCCGCCCTAAGGGTTTGATCAGCAAATCCAAAACCCAAAATCTAGTCTTTTTTGAGCCCGTTGTGTTTTGGCAAAAGCACGGCGGGTACTTCTTTGACCGGCTCGGCAATAAAGTCAACGGCCCGCGGATGGGTGCCTGGGTCGGCACTGGCGACAACGTCTTTGATTTTAGCTTCATTGGCCTTTGCATCGGCAATGATTACAGCACCATAGGGCTTGCGCAAAGCCACTTCGCACTTAACTACCCCGGCAGTCTTTCGCAGCGCCTGCCTGATATTGAGCAAACACTTAGCACAGCTAATCTGCTCCAATCTAAAGTCATAGCGAGTCAAGACTTCTTTAGATGCTTCTTTGGCAGCCGCCATATCAGCCCAACCCGAAACCGAGAGAAGAGAAGATATTGCTAAAATGCTCAACGCCTTGCTTACCGGTTTCAGATTTATCGCGCTATACCCAAATATATTTGAGACCATTTCTGCCACCATTTTCTACTTTCTCCAGAAAAGCTGTATATATTTATAGCAAATGAATAACCAAGATAGTTTCCAAAAAAATCTAAATTTAGCAGTAGGCTGGCTTCTTTACCCGACCGGCGATTTTCTAGGTCAATTAATCCTGCACCCAAGCCACATTTCAATCGAAAGACTACTGGCTATCACCTTGATGGGCGGGCTTGTCTACCGCTTCGAAATTCCTCGTTGGTTCAAGACCTTAGATAGTATAAAGTTCGACGACGAAACAATCGAAAAGTTTCAACTACTCAAATTACTTACCAGAGAAAATCCAGCCGAGACTGCCCACAAACAAATACTTAACTGGCTGGGAAGGACTCTGGGAGCTATGCTCTATTTCAATCCGCTCTGGATCTCAAGACATATTTATGTAATCTTCATCAGTACCAATCATCAGTTCATGCCATCAAATATGACACCACTGGCAGCCGTCGGTCACTTTCTAGCGGTGGGCGGCAATTCTTTTTTGATCAATCTACCGATATCTTTTTTGGGCAATTACATCATTCAGCAAAGACTGCCTATTACCTATCGCTTTTTAGGAAGCGCCACCTTGAGCAGCTTGATGGCCATACTCTATGCCGTGGCATACTGGCTCTTTCATCATTAGGAAGAAAGGGCAGCGGCTATACTCTCTTGGAACGGGGCTCGCAAAATGCCCTTTTCAGTGATGATGCCGCTGATTAGTTGAGAGGGTGTAACATCAAAAGAAGGATTTATCGCCTTCACTCCAGGCGGGGCGTGTCGTGCCCCGTCAAAGGTGAGTACTTCTTCCTCAGCTCTAAACTCGATTGGAATAGAGTCACCATCAGTGGTGACTCTATCGAAAGTGGAAAGCGGTGCGGCTATGAAAAAAGGAATCTTATGAAATGAAGCAAGCACAGCCAAGTTATATGTGCCAATCTTATTGGCTGTATCGCCATTGAGGGCTATACGGTCGGCGCCGGTAATGACCAAATCAATTTTGCCGCACTTCATGAGAAAACCACTCATCGATTCACAAACAAGAGTGACCGGTATCTCTTCTCTCTGCAATTCAAAGGCGGTCAAGCGACCTTGATTGCGCGGTCTAGTTTCATCGGCAAAGACCTGGGGTTGAAGACCGGCATAATGAGCCGCCCTAATCACCCCCAGTGCCGTTCCATAACCACAAGCAGCAAGTGGTCCGGCATTGCAGTGAGTCAATATCGAAGCCCCTTTCGATATCACAGAGAGACCATGGTTGCTTAACTGATAGTTGGCATCCAGCACTTCCTGATAAAGGCGATGGGCTTCCTTAAGCGCCGCTTCAGCCGGGTCTGCATTAGTATTGGCATTAGTATTGGCATTAGTATTGGCATTAGTATTGGCATTACTATTTGAATGCTCAGACAGTGCTTGCATAAATGCCTTGTGTACTTGCCTGGCGCCATACTGAAGATTGACGGCAGTAGGACGGGTGGCAAGCAAGCGCTCCAAGTCGGCTTCAATAACAGGCAGCGAAGCCCCTTGCCGCATGCGCCTGGCAATATTGAGGGCATGACCATAGCCTGCCACCACTCCTATTGAAGGGGCGCCGCGCACAACCATTTCTTTAATAGAAAAGAGTAGATCATCAAAGGCGGTGGCATCGAACCACTCCTCTTCAAAGGGCAATTTCCTTTGGTCGACAAGCAAGAGAGTGCCGCTCTCTTCAAGGAAGCGAAGAGGCAAGAGTCCGGCTTTCTCCATAATTAACTTCCTTATCAATCACAATTGCTGAAATAATAGATTTCATGAGAAGAAAAGACAAGCCAAACTATATTTACCTGCAACTAGCTGCTGTTGCTATTGGGTTATTTGTTTTAGGGCGCCTGGCCTATATGAAAGTGCAAGCGCAAGCGGTCAATAGACTGGCGGCTGGAGATAGAGCAAAAGCCGAAACAGTGCGATTAGAAATAAATCCGCAAGCCAATCTAAACTTTCTCAGTCGACAAGAGATTTTGGAGAGAAGACGTTCTTATCTTTATCGTCATCCAGAATTGCTCATGTATCAGTATGTGCCGACCGGCGCCATATTTGACTCGATGGAAGAACAAAAACCATGGTGGGGATTAAAGGGGCAGCTCTTTTTTGGTCCCGGCAATCGCTCCATCGAAGGCGATGCCGAAGAAAGTCGCTTCTTATACAACCCATTTTTGCTTGCCCAGGCCAATCTCTTTCTCAAGAAAGTCTCTTGGGACGAGGGTTTTTATGCCAGCCGCGAAGATCTAGCGGCATCGGCCATGCCTCTAGACTGCCCGCCGCAATCAGCCACTATTTATCCGCGGGTGAAGAAAGAAGAACTTACCTACAATGTCTCTGACTTTCTTAGACAATGCGAAAACGCCAGCCGGGTCAAGACCGGCTTAGATGCCTTAGAGTTTGACCTAGTGGTCTATAACGCCAGAGATATGGGCTATAACTATCTGGCTGTTTCCAACTATGAAAGTCAGAATATTGAAAAGAGCGGTTCGATCGTAAAAATCGATCAGTATATACATTGCGGTGATACCTGCGGCTATCCAGGCGGATGCAACAATATGAGCCCTTACAATGACAAACTCTTCGACCTCGGTATCAAGTCTTTACCGGCAAAGGCTGTGGTGAAACTTTGGCAGAACTATCCGAGATCAGCCAACGATGCCGGTGACTTTGAAGTGACCTTGCTTTTCAATTGAGTCTAGAAAAGTGCACTAAAAAGTTAGAGCCCCCGCTTTGACGAGGGCTCTTTTACTCTTTGGAATTTACGGTCTCTAAGGGTCTTTACTTTGGGACTTGCCTAGAGATTTTGCTTAGCGACCCTGACCATTTCTTGCTTTGAGAAACTCTGGAATATCCAGTATGTCTGAAGCCACTTTCTTGACCTCATTGGCCGGCTGAGCCTGCGGTTGAGGTTGGACTTCACGACGAGGCGCCGGTTGCGGCTGTTGCGCTTTATGCGCACGGGGCTGCGATTGCACGAGCATATCAAAACCGGTGGCGATAACAGTGATGAGCACTTCACCGTGCAATCTGTCATCGAGAACAGCACCAAATATGATATTGGCTTCGTCCGAAACAGCGGAGTAGATAACGTTGGCAGCTTCCTGCACTTCGTGCAAGGTGAGGTCTGGTCCGCCGGTGACGTTGAAGATGACGCCGGAAGCACCATCAATGGTGGTCTCAAGCAAGGGGCTATTGATGGCATTGCGAGCCGCTTCGACAGCACGACCTTCGCCGGTGGCTCTACCGACGCCCATGAGGGCGGAACCGGCAGTTTGCATGACGGCTTTGACGTCGGCAAAGTCTACGTTGATAAGACCAGGAACGGTGATGATGTCGGAGATACCCTGCACACCTTGCATGAGCACTTTGTCGGCTTCAACAAAGGCTTCTTGCATAGAGGCTCGGTGATCGACAACCTCTAATAGACGCTGGTTGGGAATAACAATGAGCGTATCAACACGAGAACGAATCTCGTTTATGCCGGAATCGGCTTGGTTGCTTCTGCGCTTTCCTTCGAAGAGGAAAGGACGGGAAACGACACCAACTGTAAGAGCACCTTGCTCTTTAGCTACTTCGGCAACAATCGGAGCCGCACCAGTGCCGGTGCCGCCACCCATGCCGGCGGCGATAAAGACCATGTCGGCACCTTGAAGAGCCTGGGCGATTTCTTCGCGACTTTCTTCGGCAGCTTTCTGCCCGATGTTGGGGTTACCACCCGCACCTAAACCGCGAGTCAACTTGGAGCCGATTTGAAGACGGTTCTTTGCTGCCGACAGGTCAAGAGCCTGGGCATCGGTATTGCAGGACCAGAACTCGACTCCGTTCAAACCAGCCGCAATCATACGGTTAACGGCATTAGAACCGGCTCCGCCGCAACCAACAACCTTGATGTTGGCCTTCATCTCGAAGTTTTTGGCAGGTTTCTCTTGTTTATCCGCTCGCTCAAGCACAGCTTCAGGACCTCACGCTATCTAGTTGACTTTGGAAATGAATCGTTCTAGCTGGACCGACAATAACAGCTCATGCCATCTGCCTTTCCAGTATCGATTAACTATTAAGGTATGGTAGAACCTATCTAGTCTATTTGCAAGTTGCTAGCCGTCGTATGTCGTTAACCTTTTTACATTACATATGCCGATGCATGGCAAAGCAAAAGGGTTGCCAATAGATTAAGCGTACTCTTTTCAACTACCCCAAAATTAACGCCGAAGCCAATTCAGCGTCAGATAAAATTTTGCTATTTCTAGCGATTACCTGAATCAGCCTTCTTTTTGGCGGCCAGAATCTTGTCACGGGTTTGCACATAACGGGCATTGTCAGGATTGATGCTGACAGCCTGTTCAGCCAGTTGCACAGCTTCCTTAAACTGTCCTTCCGAGGCATAAATACTGGCCAGCAAGCGCAGAGCATCGGCATTCTTCTTGTCGTGCTCGGTGCACTTCTTTAGTGCGGCAATCGCTTCTTTCTTGTTTACTTTCTGGGCATAAGCAGAACCAAGGTAGAAGTAAGCATCGGCATTCTTGTCATCGATAGCGAGGGCTTTCTTTTCTTCAGCAATCTGCCCATCGACATCACCTTTGAGTCCCAGGCAAGCACCATAGTCACGGTGAGCATTGGCATCTTTGCCATTGAGTTTGATGGCAGTCTTAAACTCGGTCACGGCTTGATCGAGTTTGTTGTCACGAGAGAGTAGCTGAGCATATTTAAGGTGATACTGACTTTCATTGGGTTGCAAACGCACCGATTCTTTGATGTTGTCGCAAGCCTGCTTGATATCGCCCTTTCTTGAGTAGGCTCTGGAAAGCCCCATAAAGGCTTCGGCATCTTCCGGATTGATCTTCAAAGTGGCTCTGAACTCATTGATGGCATTATCCAGCTCACCACCCATCAAGTATGACTTAGCCAGCTTGAGATGATTGGTGGCACTATGGGGATTTTGTTCCAATGCGGCTTTGTATCTAAATATGGAGGCCGAGATATCTTCGCTGTCTTTGTCCTCGGCGGCTAGAACCGGCTGAGAAAATGAAAGAGCCAGGACGCCCAGTGCAACTGTCAATATTTCCTTTTTACCTAACATTTTTCTATCCCCATTTTTACTGTACTTTCAGTGTCTGTGTCTGTCCTATCAATTCTTTTTGGCGATTTAAGATGCGCGCCAATGCCGACTGCGCACTCTTGTCGCCGGGATTAGCCTCCAAAGCCTTGCGCACGCATTCGATTGCCTTCCCAGTCTCTTTGCGGGCTTCATAAATCTCAGATCTGGTCAAAAATACATAGCTGCTTTTCGGGCTCAAGCTCTCAGCCCGCTCAGTCAGTTTTAAGGCAAAGTCGAAACGCCCATTCTGACAATAAACCCTGGCCAAACCCAAATAAGCCATAGGCAACAAGGCTTCTTTGTTTTTCTGACCACTGGCTATAGCCTTCTCAAATGCAGAAGCTGCCTTTTCGGTCTGTGCGGTCAGTGTGTATGCTAAACCGCTGTTATAAAGGGCTATAAAGTTATCGGGCTCTTGCGCGAGAACTTGTTTAAATTCGTTCAGAGCCGCTTCGCCAAAACCCAGCTGCAAATAACATATACCGAGATTTCCTCGAGTTTTGCAATCGAGCGGTCGCGTCTCGAGGATGCGCTTTAGTTGCCCGCCGGCCTCATCATAATTCCCCTGTCTCATATAGATTGTGGCTAGCTCAGCCCGGCTCTCGGCTGCAACTGCGGCATCTTCCGCTCGTCCCTGGGTCAAGACAAGAGCTTCCACAAAGGCAAGTATGGCTTTGTCATCTCTGCCGCTTATGCCTAACTTTGTATAGGCCAGCCCCTGCAGAAAATGCAATCTGGCGCTGTCAATCTGCTTTTGTTGGGCAAGCTCAATAAATTGAAGCGCCTGGGCGATGTTCTCAGGCTTATTGCTTTCAATTAAGGTCTTGGCTTGCTCTTCTATTTCTGTGGTTCGTGGCGCACTCTCACGACCCAAACCTAGACGTGGCACTTTGATATCAAGACCAAAAGAAAAGGCAGGCGTTGTAAAGAAGCCGCTTAGCAAAACAGCGTTAAGCAACAGATAACTGCTCTTGCCCCGAGATTTAAAGCCGAATTTTGCTAAATTGCGCAAGAATGCCTCATTTGTCAAAATGATTAAGCTGGATATGACGTCACTAATTATAAGAGGAGGTCAAGCAGACGCTTCTGCTTATAGAATAAGTCTTGTCTTAAATTCGGAAGCTAACGTATGGAATTTCATTGGGCTGCACTCTTTCAAAGTCAGGAAGCCATCCTCTGGAAGGTGGTCGTGCCGCCCATTTTGTACTTCGCCCACGGCTATCTAGCGACTTGGATGGCTGTAGCAGCCCTTTTCCGACCATATAACGCTTATTTCATTCCCGGCACCAAGATCCAAATCCCCCTCACTCCGGGCATCTTTCCCAAGCGCCGAGCCAAACTTGCCCAGGCGGTAGCCGGCACAGTCACAGATACTTTGCTCACTCCGCATGACATAAAAGCTCAAGTTGAAAACCTCTTGACCGAAGATAATATTCGCCTAACAATCGGTTTGTTGGTCGACTCGGTATTGAAAGAATTCAGAGATACGACCAAACTGCACCGTCTTGCTTCAGACATAGCCGAACTGAGCCCGACTTTATTAGAACACTTCGTCACATCTTCAATTGAGTCTTTGCAGGCCGGTACAGACAAGAAAGTAGCGACAGTCTGTGAAAAGGTTTTCGACCAGGTAGTGCTCACCACGCGCATTTCGCTTGAGCAAGCCAATGAGTTCGCTTCGCGTATATTAGAGGCTTTTGCGACACCACCCAAGGTGCGCGCCGCCATGATTTCTATTTTGAGCCCCAGCAATATAAGCTCACTAGAAGAGTCTATCTCAGCCCATGCCAGCGGCCCATATAAGTTATTAGCCAAAATAATCGGGGTTAAGAGAGTTTGCTATGAATGGCGTAACTTCCTAGAGAAAGAGCCTGAAGAAGCAGACAAAATCATTGCCGACATGACCAAGCGCTTTGGCATCAAAGATCAGCTGGCCTTGCAAATTGCCAATTTTGAACTGAGATCTTTGCCCTTGCAAACAGTGAATAAATTCAAAGCCAATATGGTCATGTTCGTAGAAACTTTCTTAGTTGAGCATAAAGACGACATTGTGGCAGCGGTTCGCAAGATCGAAGGTGAAGCCATGAGTTCGGTGCGCCAAGCCATAGTCGGCTTCAACCCTGAAGATATACCAGAAGCCTGGTTGGAGCGCGCCAAGCAAGACCTCTCTCAGTTCTTGTTGAGCTATCTGAAAAGAGAACTGGGCGAATTGCTGGAACAAGCCATACCAAAATTGGGTATGTACAATGTGATTGCCCAGAAGATAGATTTGTTTTCGGCTCAGCAACTGGAAAACCTAATCAAAAAAATCTGTAAACAAGAGTTGCAAGCTCTGGAATGGTTCGGAGGCTTCATCGGTCTTGGACTAGGATTCTTTCAGATTGTGGTTAATGCCATTGCCCCCTAAGTAAGTTACTTCCTGAGAAAGTTAGATGAAGAGAATTGTTAGAAGCCCAGCACCGCGGTTAGTACCACTAGCCGGCGCTGGTCGCTATCCTCTTTATCGCATCAGAGTCTCTCCCAATTTTAAAGATTGCCTGATTGGCTGCACCCTGGGCAGCAAGTATTGGGTGCTGTCGTCTATCGGAAAAGGCGGCATGAGCGTGGTCTATAAGGCCAAGACAAAAGGCACAGGCAAAACCGTAGCAGTGAAAACCTTGCGCACCCAAGGGCTAACAGATGAAATGCTGGTCAAGCGCTTTCAAAGAGAAGCCGAACTCTTGAGCCGCCTCAATCATCCCCGCATAGTCAATCTGCATGCCTATGGGACCAGTTCGAGGGGCCAGCCCTACTTTGTCATGGACTATCTGGTCGGTCAAAACTTGACCGAATTACTAAAGAAGATTGATCATCTGCCGCCTGAGCGCTTTCAAGATATTTTTGTGCAAGTTTGTGCCGCCATTGAACATGCCCACAAACACAATGCTATTCACCGTGATATCAAACCGGGCAATATCATGCTTACCCGACAAGGGCAAACTAGAGACTACGTAAAGATAGTCGATTTCGGCATCGCCATGATTAGCGAAGAGGCCCAAAGATTGACCCGCATGGGCGAAGTCTGGGGTTCGCCAATTTATATGAGTCCGGAGCAGTGTATGGGCGCCACGGTCGATTTGAGATCAGACATCTATTCGCTGGGCGTGGTTATGTACGAAAGTCTCACCGGCCGTGTTCCCTTTCTAGGCAAAAACTACGGTGATACCATGGGCAAGCAAATTTCCGAACCGCCTCCGCCCATGAAAGAAGTCAGACCAGACCTGGAGATACCAGCCAGCCTGGAGAAAATTGTTATGAAAGCGCTGGCCAAGCTGCCCGATGAACGCTATCAAACGCTCACCACTATGCGCAAAGAACTTGAGTCAGCCTTATCGTTCAAGCAAGATAGCGGCGGGCCCGGGCGAACAACCGGCACCAAGCATAAGACAACTTCTCAAGAAAGACTGCCAGATAGAAAAAATGAAAAACAAAAGCTAGAGCTAAAAAGACAGGAGTATCGACCTCAAGAAAGCGAAATAGATTTCGATCTTGAGGAAGAGAAGCCGGTGCGCCGCCCAGGTGCAAAAACACGCAGCAAAAGCAGAACCTCCACAACCTCGGCTAAGCCAGCTCTCAAGTCGGTTAGACAAGTGAAAAGCAGCAGAAAGAAAGCGGCAGCAAAAGGCGTAAGACTCAAGCCTATGATTCTGGTTGTCTGTACTTCTATATTTCTTTCAGGTGCAATTATTTTTGCCATCAATAATATGCAAAGCTTGACCAAAATCTTGGGTGAGGCGGCGCGCTTTCTGCTCAAGGGAGCAACCGAAGAAAGCCATTACTAAAGGGAAACTAGACGAAACAAAGAAAATTCAGGAAAAGTTCTCTTTATTGTCTTCTAGAAAAGACGCAATCAATTCTTTCATCTGACTAATTTCTTCAGCCAACTTGATCATCGACTCAGCCCCTTTTAGATCGCGCTTGGCAAATGCTTCTGAGCCACGAGCCGCTATCGCTTCCATCTCTTTGTCAAAAGATTCAAGCAAACTGGTTACTTCTGCTTTAAATGAAAATGGCTTGGCTGAGACTTCTGCACCAGAAAGAGCGGGAGGCGGTGCGGCTAAAGGTGATGAAATTTCTGAAGAAACACTGGCCGCTTCCTCTAAAGAAGCTTTATCTGCAGACAATTTTTCAACGGCAGCATCCGCCTCGGGCGCTTTATTGGCTGAAAGGGAGCGCGCTAATGATTGGGCGAAACTGGGCTTGCCCTGGCTCTCTTCTTGTTTAGTTGAAATCTCTTCTTGTTTGGTCGAGATCTCTTGCGACTTTTGAGAGAGCAACTCAGGCTTAGCTAGAGGCTCTTCCGGCTTGGCGAAATTGGCGGGAGCAGCAGGAGGCTCGGGCTTGAGAAATTCGAAATCGGGCCGATTTAGTTGGGGCTGGCTTTGGGACTCATAACTAGAAGGCGGACTGGGCGGCATAAACTGCGGAGCACCACTTGGCAGAACCGGGGACTGTGGAGAACTAGATGTCTGCGGAATATTGGGCGCTGGAGAAGCTTGATTTGACATAGGCGCAGCCTGATTTAACCCGGACTGAGTCTGATGTGAGCCAGACTGAGCCTGATGTGATCCAGTCTGAGCTTGATGTGAACCAGACTGAAAAGAATCGAGTTTGAAGCTTGAATCTTGTTTGAAGGCAGACTCTTGCTTGAAGGCCATTTGCCACTGCTGTTGCTGCACGTTGGTATTGGTCTGGGAAGGACTATTTGGCTTGCCGCTCGGTTCAACGGCGTTCCATTTACTATTGTCCTGAGACTGCCTATTTTCTTGAGCCTGCTGTTGAATGATTGATGGTCCAGTAGCTTGGCTCTGGAACAAGGCTTCGGCGGAAAAGCCCTTCGGATTACTCGGGGGCAAACCAGCGGAGGAATTAGGCATCGAGTTCAGCGAATTAGGCATCGCGTTCAGCGAATTAGGCAAAGATTGCGAACTGCTCCGTCCTGCACGCGAAACCGGCTTCCAATCGTCGTCTGATTCTGAAGAAGAAGAAGAAGATGATGATGATGATGACGGAGACGAAAAGGTCGACGAAGCGGCTACTTGCGGAGCGGCAATATTTGGACTATTGAACTGACCGCTGTTGTTGCTGCCTTGCGCCATCTGCTGCTTGTAGCGGGCCGAATAGTCTATTTCTTGCTCGGCAGCAGCACCGTAGAGATAGCCCTGCCCTCGATAAACCCCGTCGTAGTAGGCGTCACCTTGGGCGGCCACTCCTAAAGAGACCAGGTCAAGATGACTGCGCGGAGCCTCGTTTGACTGAGCCACATCAATTAAAGATTCTAAAAGAGCCCGAAAACAGTTATCGAGAGAATCGTTGTCGAGCATATAGTCTTGGGAAGAATAGCGCACCTGACTGCCGTCAAAAGCCGGCAAAAGAGCAAGAGCACAGACATAGCTTGAGGGCTGGGTGCTGAATGAGAGCAGCTTATCGGCAGGAATTATGTAGGAATGAATCCCTTCGAAAGTACCTCTGACAACGAGAGTCCAGTATCTAGTAGAGATTCGCCCGCTGAATACCGAAATAAAGTTGGCACTTTGGTGCCAACTCGATATATTCTCTTTCGAAATACTCGGTCTGATCCAGCTCAGCTCTAATTCAGGTACAGGATTTACTTGATTAAAGTCATAAGCTAGATTTTGGAAATAATCGAACATGTGGTCGACAAGATTGACCATTGATTCATGTTGAGCTTCCTGTCTCATTCGCTCCGAATGGCTTTGCACCTGCCTTTGACCAAAAGGAGTGTTCTCTACAGAGCCGCTCGGGCGCGCCGCACCTAGCATACGACTCTTCCAAACCCCGGAAATTTTGTCTTCATTGCTCTCACCGGCTGAGGCGGGCAATCTAATAAAGTTATTCTGACTATCGGCAGCCTGGCTTTCTCTGGCTTGACTATCTAAGTGGTAGCTCAGCCCAATCTGTCCCGAATCGGAAGATGAGCCCGGCTCGTCCATTTCGGACTCAGCGAAGTTACCTTGCTGTTCCTGAGCCCGAGCCGCTTCTTCCGCCATGGCTTCGGCGGTCTCTTGAGTCATAGCCTTCAGTCGAGCTTTAGTGGCACGGGCCTTCTTATTGTCGTCCTTCCCCTTACCCTTACCTGGCCACATATGTAAGTCTCCGAACCTAACTTAAAGCCCAATTAAATTGAATCTACCCGCCTAAGCCTGACCTATAACCATATCTAAAGTTGAAAAGCAGCTTGCCAGGGGTAAAAGCCCCGCTTGAGTTGCTAATATTTATCTGGGAGTTAAGGAGCCTTTGAATGGCAAAAAGACATGACCCCCACTTTGACGAACATATTGTCGTCAGGGGGGCGAGGCAGCACAATCTCAAAAATATCGATATAAAGATTCCGCGTGGCAATCTTGTCGTGGTCACAGGGGTCTCAGGCTCAGGCAAATCGTCGCTGGCCTTCGATACTATATTTGCCGAAGGGCAAAGACGCTATGTCGAATCACTCTCAGCCTATGCTAGACAGTTCCTCGGCCAATTAGACAAACCTGATGTTGACGGTATAGACGGCTTATCTCCAGCTATTTCAATTGACCAAAAATCAACCAGTCATAACCCTCGTTCTACGGTCGGTACAGTCACCGAAATCTATGATTACCTGCGTCTGCTCTATGCCCGGGTCGGTACCCCCCATTGCCCCAGCTGCGACAGACTTATCAACCCGCAGACCATAGATCAAATAGTCGACCAAGTTTTAGACCTGCCGGACGGCACCAAAATACAAATATTGGCGCCGCTTGTGAGCGGCAAAAAAGGCGAATACCAAAGTTTATTTCAAGACCTTCGTAAAGAAGGCTTTGTGCGCTGCCGCATAGACGGAACAGTGGTCGAGTTGGAAGACGAGATCAAACTGGACAAGAATAAGAAACATAATATCGACCTCGTGGTTGATCGTCTGGTGATCAAAAAAGGCATTCAATCGAGACTAGCCGACAGTCTTTCACTTGGTCTAAAGTGGGGAAAACAGAATGTCCTGGTCGATGTGCTGGCAGTAAGCGAAAGCAGCAAAGAAAGCCAGAAAGAAAATATCAAAAAAGGGGACATGCTCTTTTCTGAGAATTTTGCCTGCGCCGCCTGTGGTATCAGTTTCGCCGAACTATCGCCCCGCATTTTTTCTTTCAATAGCCCCTATGGAGCTTGCGATGAATGCCATGGCTTGGGCTGCACCTTTGAAGTAGATCCCAAATTGGTTGTACCAGATCCAAAAAAATCACTGGCCCAAGGTGCAATCTATCCCTGGTCTAAAACCAATAATCCCTACTATGATCAGTTGCTCGCCTCGGTGGCTAAGCACTATAAATTTTCCACCCGCACCCCTTTTGAAGAGCTGACAAAAGCTCAGCAAGGTGTGATCCTTTATGGCTCAGGACCGGAACGTATCAAACTTGGACACGATTCATTCGACGGTAGAGAATTTTGGGAATACAAAAAATCTTTCGAAGGGGTGATAAGCAACCTCAAGCGCCGTTATGAAGAATCGAACTCGGACCGCATCAAACAAGACATCGAAAACTATATGACTCAGATGCCTTGTGAAACTTGTCGGGGCTCACGTCTAAAGCCTGAGAGTTTGGCTGTAAAAGTGCATAGCCGTTCCATAGCAGAGGTGAGTGCTCTTTCGGTTGAGAAAGCTATTGGTTATTTTGCCGAAGTACCAGCTAACTTGACGGCAAAGCAGCGCACCATCGCCCACCAAGTCTTGATTGAAATCAATGCCAGATTGAAGTTCCTCAGCGATGTCGGGCTAACTTATCTCACCTTGGATCGACAAGCCGGCACCCTTTCAGGCGGTGAAGCTCAGCGTATCAGACTGGCTACCCAGATAGGTTCGGGCTTATCAGGCGTTTTATATGTACTGGACGAACCTTCTATTGGTCTGCATCAGAGAGATAACAATAAACTGATAAGCACCCTCAAACATCTGCGCGATCTAGGTAATACGCTCTTGGTCGTAGAACATGATGAAGACACGATGCGCGAAGCCGATTGGCTGATTGATATAGGTCCGGGCGCCGGCGTGCACGGCGGCGAAGTGGTGGCGGAAGGCACCATAGAAGATATCATGAAAGCACCGCGTTCATCGACCGGAGCCTATCTGAGCGGTCGCAAGCAAATTCCGGTGCCAAAGAAAAGAAGAGGCGGCAATGGTCTCTCTATCAAAGTGGAAGGCGCTTGCCTCAACAATCTAAAAGATCTCAGTGTCGAAATTCCGCTCGGTTGTTTTGTAGCTGTTACCGGCGTATCTGGTTCGGGCAAGTCGACCTTGGTGAATGATTTGCTTTATCAGTATCTCAAGCACCATGTGAGCGGCACTGTGCCAGCCCCCCGTGGGGTCGACAGAGTAACCGGACTAGAGCAGATAGACAAAGTAATTGATATCGATCAATCCCCCATAGGCAGAACCCCAAGGTCAAATCCCGCCACTTATACCGGCTTGTTTGACGTCATTCGAGAAGTCTTTTCTATGACCACCGAAGCAAAAGCGAGAGGCTATCTGCCCGGACGCTTTAGTTTCAACGTCAAAGGCGGACGCTGCGAAGCCTGTCACGGCGAAGGTATGAATGAAATCGAAATGAACTTTCTGCCCTCGGTGTTTGTCACCTGCGATGTTTGCAAAGGCGCCAGATATAACCGCGAAACTTTAGAAGTAAAATTCAAAGGCAAATCGATTTCAGATGTGCTTGAGATGACCGTAGAAGAAGCCCTGGGTTTCTTTTCTTCGATACCGAAAGCGCTGAGCAAGTTGGAAACCTTGCAAGAGGTCGGGCTCGACTATGTCAAACTCGGTCAACCGGCCACCACATTATCGGGCGGTGAAGCCCAGAGAGTGAAACTGGCGGAACAGCTGAGCCGAAGGTCCACCGGCAAAACAATCTATATTTTGGACGAACCGACAACCGGTCTGTCTTTCCAAGATGTGGACAAGCTTTTGCATGTGCTCAATCGCCTGGTGGATGGGGGCAACACAGTTCTTATCATTGAACACAACCTAGATGTCATTAAGCAGGCCGACTGGATCATCGACCTTGGCCCGGAAGGCGGCGACAAGGGCGGCAATCTGGTTAAAGCAGGCACGCCTGAAACAATAATCAAGGCCAAATCTTTCAGCCATACAGGCCAGTACCTGGAAGCCCACCTAAAACACTGCCTGGCTAAATCTTGATCTATTTGGGGTATGATCATGACCTAAAGGAGTGCTGGCTAGCAACTGCCATGCCCATATCTATAGACCATGCGCGAGACAATGGAAGATATCCCAGAAACAGGTACTGACCCGCTGTTCGACAGTCTACGAAAACGTGGACATAGAATAACGGCGCAGCGCGAGACGATTTTGCAGATTTTCAAAGAACAAGAGAGCGGTCATCACCTCTCGGCCGAAGAACTGCATGCCAAATTGTTGGAGAGGGGAGGCAATGTTTCGCTGGCTACAGCCTATAGAACACTCAAATTGCTTTCATCTCTCGGCTTATTGCGCGAATTGGATTTTGCTGAAGGTCATAAGCACTACGAACTGAAACAAGACACTTTGCCGCACCAACACATCATTTGCACAGGCTGCAACACAACCCTCGAGTTTGAAGACCACTTTCTCGAAGAAGCCGGGCAAAAGATTGGAGCCAGGTACAATTTCGAAGTAATCGACGCCCAGTTCAAGATTTTTGGACTGTGTCCCAATTGCAAGACTGGCAAGTCCAGCAAAGGGCGCTAAAATAAAGGCAGAGGAATAAAAAATGACACTGGCTGAAGCAAAAGAAGGCAAGCATTTTATAGTCACCGCCACTCGCTCTGACGAAGTAACCATGCAGGCGGTGAGATTTGGCATTGGTGAAGGCGCTCGCATCGGTATTGCCAAGAACATTAAGGGGGGTCCGGTGATAATCGCCCTCAATGAAATGGAATTAGCCGTCGGCCGTGATGTTGCCTTTCAAATCGACGTCTCAGAAGTCGGCTAAATTATGTCCAGCCAATTACATTGTCAAACTTGCTCTATGCCTCTTGATGCAAGCGGAGCAGTAGGTCAGCTTTTGCATTGTCAGCGTTGCGGCAATTGGAGTGAATTTTCAAGCGAAGTGCTCAAGAGCGGTTGTAATAGCTGCCAGTCAGGCAAAAGTTGCGGTCAAAGCACAGTCGCAAAGAATAGCTTTAATATATTCAATAGTTTGAAGGTTATTTTCAATGGCAAATCATGCTCGCAAGAGACTGATTTGCAAGAAAGAGCTGCCAAGTTTAAAAATCGTTGTGATAATCAATGAGAAGCCCAAAAAAACGCTTGGATTTGACCCTGCCGGGGAATAAAATAGAAGTCTATCTATTTATGGCTTAGGCGCATCTGCGCACTCAAGGGAACCAGAATGTCAAGACCAATAAATCCCTGGAAAGTAACAGGGTACAAAGCTGGTCAAAACGTAGTTTGTAAGGTCATGAAGGCCGAATCGGGCGGCTATGCCGTCTTGATTCCTAAAGACAACCTGCCCGGATTTATACAGACTGCGGCGAATCATCAGCCAGGGGAAGAAGTTCTGGCTCAGTTCGTATGTGTTCACAATAACCGCATCCTTCTTTCTCCCTTGTTTTCTGGAACCATAGGAAAAGGCGCATCGCTGCCGGTCAAATCCTCTAAGAACTGGCTGGAAGAGCTGGAAAACCCCGATCAGCAAGCAACCTCGCAAGGTGGCTTTCAGGGAAATTATCAGGAAGAAGCCATGGGCCAGACTCAATCGCCCTTTGCGCCGCCCTCCCCTGATGCCAACGAAGCTTATGGATCTAACAGTTACGGCGCTAATGGCTCTAATAGTTATGCCGAAAATCAGATGCCCAGTGATGCTCAGCAAGACATGCAGGCTTATCAGCAATATCAAATGGGCACCGAATACACTCAGGCTCCTGCCGAAGCTTATCAAAATTATCAGCAAGAAAGTACCGACTATGCCCAGGGTGGACACAGCGCCTTTGCCGAAAGCCAATGGCAGGCACCGGTAGAACAGACTCCCACGAAAAGATTTAGACTAAGACGGGCTATCGACCTGGTTATGCCGCCAGTAGATCAAGAGTCGCTCAGTGTTTATCAGATGAAAGATTATGACCTGGAATGGCTGATCACCGACCTAGAAGGCGGGATGCGCACAGGTTGTATGAAATGCACCTCAGAGCAGCAGTTATCCCGCTCTGCTGTTTTGCTATACAAGGGTAAGGCAGTAGGTTGCATTTATGGCTGCAAGTCTTCACCCGAAGCAAGACCGACCGAAGAGTCATTAACCAGTATGCTCAATGACCTAGAAGCAACTGATGCTGTAGTCAGTGTCTACGACCTGCCTGAAGATGTTACCGTGGCTATGTCTGCTCTCTTCTTGGGCTTCCCGGTGGAGCGCACAGAAGGAATGGATGCCAAAAGCCAGTTTGATTTCTTCATGACCTATTTCACTCAAAATGGCAGCACCGCTTGTTTAGCTATAACACTACCGAGCACAAAATCGACCTATCTGGTCTTTGTGCATAGAGGTAGGTTTGGTGGATGTTTCTTTGTCGAAGAGCAGATCTTTACCCAAGATCCCAACGACATCTACAAACTATTCCAGGTCGATCCGCAAGCCCGGGTAGAAGCAAGTCTATTGCAACCAGAAATGACTGCACCGGGAGCCCGTTTTGGTTATAGCCTTTCGATGGCCAAGCAAAAGCGCAATTAGTTTTTATTGGCATTAAGTTATTCATTCATTTATGGCTACGGAAAAAGCCCGGTGTTTTAAGAACACCGGGCTTTTTCCATCAGACAAGCTCTTTGACTTGAGCCATTTTTCAGACGACTCTTTCGATTGCTCGGGATATTTCTAAACCGAGCTCTCTCCTTACTCTTGACCTTCTTCCTGAGACTCGCTTTGAGTGTCAGCCTGGAAAGCAGGCAAGGTGAGCTGGCTCACTTCTTCCCTTTGCAGAGTGAAATTAGGTGTATAGTCGCTGAGAGCTTCAGACTGCACTGCCACCGAAACCGGTTCTTCAGCCGACATGGCTTTAGAATTAGAATCGCCGGCACCAGATTCGATATCATCGCTCTTAGTCTTCAAGCGATAGACACCTGTAACAGGGTCTACTTCAGCCGAATAAGGGCTTTCTACTTCGTATTGGATAGCAGGCTCAGCTTGGCTGCCTGCCTGAGAAGCGATTTCATGCTCTTCGTCGGCTACTTCAGCCTCGATAGTGGCGGTCAAACCTTCACTATCAAGATCCAGCTCCTGATAGACGCTCTCTACAGCAGAAACGCTCTTAGCCAGGTCTGAAGCCAAATCGGAAGCTGGTTCCTCATCTGCATCTTCGGTCAAGCCATCTTCATAAAGTGCTTTCTTGGGTTGAAATACATCGGCTTTCAACTCGATAGTCACTTCTTCAGCTTCGCCATTCTCTTCATCATCTTCAAAGCTTACCGGCTTAGAGTGTGGCTTCCCCTGTGCTCTGGCATCGAGAAGATCTTCCGGCATCATTTCCAAAATTTCTTCCGGCACATCATCTAACTCAAGGGCTGCTTCAGCTTCCAGCTCTTCTTCATCTAGAGGAGCGGGCATGATTCTTCCACCATAGGCAGTGGCAGATTTAAGCGGCTGCTGCAAGCGGTTCTTATTGCGATTCTTGCGGCTGACCGGCTCGTCTTCCTTACTCTTGAAGGTGATTACCCTTCTATCTTCGGGCGGGCCAAGTTCCAGCGCCGGCACTACGCCATGAGAGAGACAGCTTGTGCAAGGTCTGGTGAACAATTCGCGCAGGCTCTGCCCTTGTCTACGTCTAGTCAATTCCACTAGACCGAGATCTGATAGCTGACCAACTTGGGGCTTGGCTCGATCTTCTTCGAGGGCGCGCTGGAAAGCTTCCAAAACTTGCTGCTGGTCTTTGCGGCTATCCATATCGATGAAATCGACTATGACCATACCGCCGATGTTTCGCAATCTCAGCTGACGCGGAATCTCTTGAGCCGCTTCCAGGTTGGTACGGCGTACGGTCTCGGCCTGGGTGCGCGAACTGGTGAAACGACCAGAGTTAACGTCGATAACGGTGAGAGCCTCGGTGGGCTGAATGACTAGGTGTCCGCCGGAGGGCAACTCTGCTCTATTGGAGAGGGCTGCTTCGATTTCTTTGTCTATGCCTTTGGAAAGCAATAGATTTTCTTCGGCTGTATGGAAAATCACCTTGGTCTGCTTGTGAGCCCAACCTGCCAGATACTCTTGAGCGCGTCTTTGCCCTTCTGGACTATCGGTAATGATCTCGGTCACTTCATGTGAATAAGCATCACGAATGACCCGGAACAACAAATCTTGATCTCTATATATAAGAGTTGGCCCAATTGAAGCTTCAGCTTCCGAAACTATTGTCTGCCAACGATCCCAAAGTTGTTCAAAATCTTCGTATAGCTCTTGATCTCCCTGACCCTTAGCTTCTGTACGAATAATGAGACCAACGCCGGGAGGTTTCATGAGATTGACCACGGCTTTCAGACGGGCTCTCTCTCTAGCTTCCGAAATTCTTCTTGAAATACTGACGCCACGCTCTTCCGGCACCAAGACCAGAAAACGACCGGGCAAACTGATTGCGGTAGAAACTCGCGGTCCTTTGTGACCAGTAGGTTCTTTGGTTATCTGCACCAAGAGTTTCTGCTTGGGCACTAGGCGCTCTTTAAGCGGTCCTTGCCCCGGCACATCATTGGCATGCAAGAAGCCCATCTTGTCTTTGCCGAGATTGACGAAAGCAGCATCAATACCAGGCAGAATATTCTCTACTGTGGCGGTATAGATATCACCGAGCAAGAGTTCGCCTCTATTGACGAAAAACTCGACAACCCGGTCATTCTCGAGCAAGGCAGCAATATTGTCCTGCTCTGAAATTACGATTGACTTTCTCATACGTTTCCTCTAAACACGTTATTTTTGCGGAACCAGGGGCTCACCATCTAGAGAAAGCATCTCTAGTCTGGTCACATGAAAAGTGAGTTCGGAACTAAGCAAAGCCAAAAGATCTTGAGGCTTTAAGTGTCCCGACGAGCCGGTCGCCAGCTCAAGCTCCAACCAGGGAGTCGGCGTGGCTAAATCATGTAGTTTGATCAGGTGAATCAAAGGTCTCAAATTTTTCTTTCCATCAATATTGAGCTCACCCAAACCCAATATCTCTTCTATTCGGGCACTGAGCCTCGAAAGCTTGTCTTGTTCAATTTCAGCCGGTCGAACCAAGTCGACCCTATATCTGGCCCTGCCCACAAGGGAAGGCAGAGACTTCTTATTTTCGGCAAGATCTTTGCCGATTTGGAAAGCCGAAAGTATTTGCACCTCCGGCGGTAATTCACGATTGAGGCGCTCCATAAACTGGTCGGCAGTGATAGCCTCCGCCACCTCAACATCTATAAGTTCGCCCAAACCTTCTTGGAAAAGCGGCAACGGTGCAGCCACAGAGAGCTTGGGCGAAGGATTGAAGCCCTGGGTATAGCTCATTTTAATTTCGGCTCGGCGCAGCGCTCTGATAAATAGATTTTGCAGATCTAAGTGACCGATGAAACGCAAGTCGTCGACCTTCTTGAACACAGCTCTGATTTTGACATTGCCTGTATTTCTAGATTGTTCAGACTGTTCAGAGTCTTGAGAGTTTTCATCTCTTTGGCTCTGAGAGTTTGTGGCGGGCGCCAAGAAAAAGAGCGAAGGATGTGAGTCTTCATCACTCTTGTTGGCATTCAATTCTTTGACAAAAGGATTCTTCTTGAGTGTGACCGGACTGGGATTAGCTAAGACATGATTGGTATCAAGCTCGGTACAGATACCGCAGGCATGGCAGGTATTCTCTGTGCAAGCAGCGGTTTCAACTTCCTTGACGGCCTTTTCCCATTCACGCACAAGCCACCAGTGATGGAGACCAATATGCACGATATCGTAAGCCTGCATACTGCCTACCGGTCTATCTTTAGCAGCTTCAGCCAAGAGAGTGGTACCAAAATGCTCTGCCACCTGATGCCAAATCTCGGGCTTGAGATGCTCATCCCAAGCATCAAAAACACAACCACGTTTGAAAGCTTCCAAGATCATCTCGCCGGTCTGTCTGTCACCGCGCGAAATCACAGCCTCAAGCAGACTTATTTGCGGGCCTGTGACATTGAGCTGTACATTGCGCAGACCAGACTCTTTCAACTTCGCCCTCAGAACACTATGTTTTCTGGCGAATTCTTCCGGGGAAACTTGAGGGAACCACTGAAACGGCGTAAACGGCTTAGGTACGAAATTAGAAATGGTGCAAGTCAATTCCAGATCTCTTCTATACTTTGCCGGCTCAGCCTTACGTTTGAGACGGGCATGCACTGTAGCTTCTTTCAAAATAGCAATGATGCCGGCAAGGTCATCATCATCTTCGAAAGGCAGACCACACATAAAATAGAGCTTGACCGACTGCCAACCGGCTTCATATGCCGAGTCTATGGCATTGATAATTTGTTCGTGCTTGAGCCCTTTGTTGATAACAGCTCTTAGTTTTTCACTACCGGCTTCAGGCGCCAGTGTAATACCACTTTTGCGAACTGTCTTCAGTTCTTCCGCCACATCCAAGTTCATGCGGTCGGCTCTCTGCGACGGGAAAGAGAGCGAAGTACGCTTATGAGCGTGCTCTCTGTTGAGTGCTCGCACGCTGTCATAAAGACTAGTATAGTCGGACACACAAAGTGAAAGCATAGAATACTCTTCGTGTCCCGAATTCTTCAAAGCCTGCTTGGAGAGCTCCACCAGCTCTTCAGCCGAGCGCTCACGCACAGGCAAAAAAGTATAGCCAGGCTGACAAAAACGACAGCCCCGGTCGCAGCCGCGTCTCACTTCCAACACTTCGCGATCGTGCACCAGTGCCAAATAAGGAACTAGATTACGGGTCGGTTGGTTACTGGGCAAAAGAGGAGCTACTTGACGCATTACTCTTTCCGGCAACTGAGCTTCTTTGCCTGGTTCAAAGAGATCAAAATAAGGAAGAGCCAAAAGAGCTTGGGCATCAATACCGCAAGCAGTCAATTCATTTTGAGCAATCTGACGCAGTTCGGCTAGAGCTCTTGGTTTAACCGGGTGCTCAGTGGGATTGAAGGTATAGAGCTGCGGCGCATAAACACCAGATACGGTGCAAGCCAGACGAGCCAAAAGTAAATTGCGAACTGCTTGCACAGCAGCAAAAGACATTTTGTCTAAGTCTAGAGTCGGATAAACCTCTTGCTTAAACTGGTCGATTTGGCGCATTACTGCAGGCAAGGCTTCTTCACCATCGCCAATTACAAAGAAATCAAGAAATGGCGCCATCGGTTCGGGATTAACGGCAGAGGGCCCGCCTCCGAAAACCAAGGGGAAAATAGTCTTGCGCTCACAAGCTCTCAGAGGCAGTTCAGCCAGCTCAAGCATGTTAAGGACATTGGTATAGGTGAGCTCATATTGCAGGGAAAAACCGATCAAATCGAAATGCTGCACCGGCTCTTTTGATTCAAAAGCAAAAAGCGGCAAGTGCTCGGCTCGCATCAAGGCTTCCATATCACCAGCCGGTGCATAAGTTCTATCAACCATATAGCCGTCTATATCGTTTATCAGTTGATAGAGTATCTTCAGCCCAAAATTGGACATACCAAGCTCATACAGGTCTGGAAAAGCAAGAGCCATTCTTACCCGGCTACTTGAAAAACTCTTCCTGCGCGCGCCCCATTCATTACCGAGGTACTGCCCTGGTTTATTCACCCGGGGCAAAAAATCCTCTCTGAGTCGTCTTGCAATCGACTCGGCAGAGTTGCTTTCTGTATGTTTAGAGCCCGAACTTCTAAGCAAGGCTTCAGTGCTAACTATGACTACACTCCCAACCGCAGCGGCGGTCAAAATTTTTTCAACGACTGAGGACTCTGATCCAGCACTGCAAAGCTCGCGCTGGTGCGACTCAAACTACTTTAATAAAGTAAAGGGGTCTTGAGCAAAATGCGTCCTCAAGTGCTCCAATTATATAGCCTCTTGAACCTATATATAGAAATCTGAACTTAAAATTACTGAAGTATTTCGCTAATCAAGTACTGACATCTTTATATGTAAGTCGGAGTGTCTAAGTCTGACCGGTCGAGAAAGGGCAAGCAGCTAGAACCCGATTGCAAAGCACCGCCCGGAAAATCGGCTTTGAAAGCGATGAAATTTCGGACTTCTTGCTCATTTTTAATTCTTCACACAACCGCCGCTAGCCAAGCGGGCACGTCCTCCTGACTACTATGATATATTCGCTTCAGGAGGAAGCCCCTTGATTTTAGAAGCCTTTGCCCAGTATCTGCACAACAACCCAAGCCTGCCAGCTGGTCAGGCTTTGTCGGCATGGCTCTGGGATAGACTGAACGCCGAACCGGCCAAGCCGGTCGATCAAGTTATCCAATTAGAAATTGCAATTGGCAGAAAACCAGAGCAATTGAGCAATCGAGACTTGGTATTTTTGCCTAGTGAAGCTATAGAAACCTTCCACAAGACCTATGGCATAACCACCGCCAAAGAAAAAGACCGATTTACCTTGGTTTTCACCGGCGCCTCCGAATCGGGCAAAAGACTTTTGTCAAGCTTGGTTGAATATAGCCATAGTTATGAACAACACCGCTGGTCGAAATTCGTGCATAATCTCAAGGCGAGCGACTTTCACTAAAGAGCTCATAATGCGGAACAAATTGAGCAGCAAGCAGTCAATTACAGCATGTGCAGTGACAGGAGGATGAAAACTAGCTAGCCATGACTACTAAACGCAATCTGGCATTCTTAGCCGCCTTGACCATCGCTATGGGCTTGCCGACTCTTTCACAAGCGGCAGAAGAACTCAAGCTGAAGAAAGGTATTTCGTTTAGCCAGGACACCGATAGCGGCTTCCCAATCGAAGCAAGCAAAATGGAAGATGTCGACGTAGAGCCGGGCAAGCCAGCCCTGATTTTCTTCGGCGCGTCCGGTGACCTCAATGTCAATCGGCAAGCCAAGCGAGTAGTCGACCTTTACAAACAGACTTCGCAAGCCGGTAAGCCAGTCAAGTTTATATTGATAGACGTTGATCATCCTTCCGGTTCGGCAGCCAAGGCTCTCATCAAGAACCACTACAAAGGCTATATACCGTTCCAGGTTATTCTCGATAAAGCTGGCAAAGTAGCCTGGAGCCAAATCGGAGAAGTCGAGACCGGTACACTCTCAAATCAAATAGATAAAGTCTCGCAGTAGCCAATTGGACTACTAGCCAAGAATCTCTTCAGTCTCTCCTCTGGTAGCTTGATCGCTCCCATAGTAGATGGATAGAAAGTGCCGTTCTCTTTATCGAGATAGGGCCCATGACAATCTGAACCGCCTGTGACTAGCAGTCCTTGGGCGTCGGCATAATTCTCATAGTAATGCACCAGCGGCTCGTCATGAACCCGGTGGTAGGCTTCTATGCCGGACAAGCCGGCGGCAACAAGCTCGGGCAAGAGTTCTTTCATATAGGCGCCTTGACCTGGGTGGGCAATAGAAGTGAGGGCTCCTGCTTTCTGCAAGGCTTCCAAGGCCTCAAAAGGACTGACGCTCTGCCGATAGACATAGCAGGGAGACTTGGAGGAAGTAAATCGCTCATAGGCATCCATCAAGTCTTTAGCTAGCCCCAAGCGCACTAGCGCCTCGGTCAAATGGGCCTTTCCCGGCGCCGCCGGACCAGATACAGCCAGGACATCTTGCAAACCCACGGCTCTATGGGGCGCAAGACCACACCCCGAGTTCCTCAAGCTGGCGTTTATCAAAGCGATGGTCTCTTCCAATTGCCTAAAGCGAGCCGCCTTTTGTCGCTCCAAAAGCTCATGGAGAGCTGAACTATGTAAATCTGGGAAATAGCCCAGAATGTGGACATCTTGGCGCCGCCCTTGCTTATCTATATAGACAGTATTGACTTCCACAGCAGGTATAAGCTTTGGCAGGACGCGACCACTAGCTGCGCTCAACGAGCCTGATGCAAGTATAGAAACCGGGGACTTACCGAGAGCCTCTGGAGAGTTATTGAGAGAATCTTGGGAATTACTGATGGAAGCTGGGGACTTACAGAGATCTGGGGAGTTGCTGAATGCCTCTGGAGAATTACTGATGGAAGCTGGGGACTTACTGAGATCTGGGGAGTTGCTGAATGCCTCTGGAGAATTGCCGAGAGACCCGGGTTTTTGCCGATTGAATTGGGCAAGACAGGCTTCTGCCTCGGCCAAACCTTCCACAGTATCATGATCAGAAAGAGCGATGTAGCGCATCCCTTTCGATACAGCATGCTCGACTAAGGCAGTAGGCGACCAAGTTCCATCAGAAAAGTGGCTATGCAAATGCAGGTCGGCAAGAGCGGCAGAAGTCCGGCTTGACGCCGCATTTTCATCTGCAATCGTGCTCAAGAATCACCTTCGAATCGAATTCTTTCAATAGAAAGGGCGCGACCTGTCTTCCTTTCTACTTCTATGAGCACACCACAGGCAGTGGCAGGACCTTCAGCAATCTCAAAACGAGAAGGCAGCTGCTTTACCATGCGTCGAAAGACTCCGTCCAGCGCCATGCCAATTACACCGTCTCGAGGACCGCAGGCCCCGGCATCAGAGATGTAGGCAGTGCCCTTATGGAGCAATCTCTCATCGGCAGTCTGAACATGGGTATGACTGCCCACTACCGCCGAAACTCGCCCATCGAGATACCAGCCAAGCGCCATTTTCTCAGCGGTCGCCTCGGCGTGCACATCCACAAGTATCACATCCGGTGCTTGCTCTTTGAGCTTCTCCAAAATCGAATCAACAACCGCAAATGGAGATTGCAGCGGTTCCATAAAGATACGGCCCATTAAATTAATAACAGCAAACTTGAGCCCGTTCTTCTCAACCACTGTAAAGCCCCGTCCCGGTGTCCCTTCTGGATAATTAGCCGGACGCAACATAGTAGTCTCAGTATCGATAAAATCGAAGACATCTTTACGATCAAAAGTATGATTTCCGCCGGAAAGCACGTCCACGCCCATTTCCTTGAATTCAGTCACATTGTCGCGCGAGACTCCGAAGCCATGACTGGAATTTTCCACATTAGCCACAACGAGATCCGGCAAAAGGCGCTCTCCTCTTGCCGCTTCATCCTTGAGACTAGCCAAAAGATTGCGAACAACAAGCCGCCCCGGCTTGCCGATCACATCCCCAAGAAAAAGAATTGAGACAGATGAGCTAGACTGTAATTCAGACATATTAAAAGCTTACTGCATAAGCTCACCGAGTAGGAAGCTAAGATTCAATAGAAAACACATAGTTTACCTAGCAAAGTCTGAAGCTCCGGTATCCAGAGAAGTCAACATATGATAAAGAGAGAAACAAAGACTCAGCCAATTCCAAAGCGCTGCTTCCTGCCATCAATTGAGCAAGAATACATCAATCGACCAAGACTTATGGACGGCAGAGCTATGTCGCCGTTTTGGCTGGCTGCAGCACCTAGCGGTTCTTTGGTGCTGGCTTCGGCTTCGGCTCTGGCTCTGGCTTTGGCTTTGGCTTTGGCGGCATACGCTGACAATATTAGTTCTGTGCCAAAACGAGAAGCTAAATTAAGTACTCCGGCTTCGGTCTTGAAGGCTTCTGACTTGGGTTCGAAAGCAGCTGACTCTGCTTCGAAAGTGCCGACACAAAAAAGTCAGGTTTCTACTTCACAGCCTAAAGTGCAGCAAGCACATGAAGCGAATGAACCGGTTCAGAAAAACAAGAGCGATGCAGGAGCGAAGTCAGGACAGCCGGCAAAGCAGTCACAAACGATTAAGCCAGACCAAGTTTCTAAGTCTGGGCAAGTTTCTATGTCGGGACAAGTTCCTAAGTCGGGTCAACTCTCGAAAGAACAGAAAATTTACCGAGTTATAAAGAGTCCGCCAGCAAATTCAAGGCTGGTCCCGCCTCCTCCTCCGACCACTCCGTCCTTCCTTGTGGATCCTTCTATGGTAAGCCTTTATGGACTCTCCATGCCGATTGATTCTTTAAGCAGGGAAGCCTTGAAAGATAGAGAAAAGGAAATTTCTGTGCAGTTCAAGGATGCTTCTGCAGAACTAGAAGCGAAGAGAAAAAAGCATAACGAACGGCAAGAGCGAGCAGAAAATTTCAAGGAGCTCTATAAAGAGGGCGTGGTATCGAGAAGAGAAATGGAAACTGCTGAAGCAGAAGCCAGCGAATTTGCTGGAGAGGTTGAAAGACTGGATTCAAAAACAAAGGAACTGAAAAGTCTTCTTGATCGAATAAAGCAACGCCTCGCACCTCCGACAAAAGCCGCAACGCGAAAATTAATACATTAAGTGCCAAACTTGAGGCCGCCGAAGAGCTGGACAAATAGGTTCGATCAGTCGAAACGAGGCTCACCCATTATTGAATCGCCTGCCAGGATGCGGGTGTCGGGAGACTGACTCTTATATTAAACCTGAAGAACGCTAAACAGCCATACCTCCGAAGTTCACAAGATGGCTGCGGTCGCCACCTAAAATCTTGCAATGATCTTAGAAAAGTGGGCTACGATTAACAGCACGGAACGCAAACATCTTTTTCACACAACTAGTTCAATAGCTGATGCCGATGATCTCCCTCAGCTGCATCAGCACACAATCACTGCCATCACCAGCAGTGCACTTGTCATTGCCTAAAAATTGAAAATCAGATTGAATCCTTCCGTCGAACTCAACACGAAAATACCAATTGGAGATTTTTCAATGTTTTACAACCGCACACTCAAGGCTCACAACTATGAATGGAGAAGCGAGCTTCCTGCGCATCAAGAATTCGGTCACCAAAACCACCTCAATTCCCACCAGAGAGACTGGGAAGTGCCATGCGCAGACGTTCTGGAGCTAGACGATCAATTCATTCTCGAACTTGCTCTGCCAGGCGTTGTGCTCGACGATATCGAAGTAAAAGTAGAATACAACTATCTCACCGTGCTTGCCAAACGCACACCGACAATGTTCCAAGAGCGCGCTACCTACCTCATGAAAGAACTACCAACAACTTACATGATTCGCGAGTTCGAATTTCACACAGATATTCTGCCCGAGCAAATTGAAGCTCGCTTGGACCGCGGACTGCTCTTCGTAAGCGTTCCCAAAGCAGAAACAGCTCTGAGAATCCCTGTATCGGCTGGAACTATCGATGCAAGCATGACCTATAAGAATCGTGCCCACAAAACCGAGATTCGCTCAGCGAAGGAAGTTCTGGTCAAGTAAACGCACTACTTGATTGGGAATCAGATTAATTAGCAATAAGTTCTAGATTCTCAAGCAAACTTCAGCAGGAAAGAGAAAGTCACAGTTTTGTGGCTTTCTCTTTTTTTGGGAAAGACCGTGCAAGAAAAACAGCGAAATTTCTTGCGAGGGAATAGTAACGGCGCAATTAATATAAATTCTTGAGTAATTATTGAACTCTTTGCATTGATTTTTCGTTTTTAAGAATAGTAGAGCGCAAGAAAAACAGAGGTTTTTCTTGCGCAATTGAAATCTCAAAGCAAGACGAGGTCTCACAAATGGAAAGACTAAGAGCACAAATAGAAAAGGCGCCAAGGAACAGGTTTCCAGACTACAAGATTGATAGGTCTACTAGTACTCACAAGCTCACCTGCTGCGAAGATATTGAAGAAGATCCACAAGGACAAAAAGACTTTGAAGATTTAGATGACGACGATGAAGTCGGCATAGAATTTGGCGAATCTCTCAATTACTCAGAAATTTCTGGATTGATGCGCACTTATGTGCAACGAATGCCGGATGACGCAATCTTCACAAGCAGAGATCTTTTACCTTTTGCCTCAAGAACTGCTGTTGACTCGTTCACATCAAGGTCAGTGAAGTCCGGATATATCGAGAGACTAACAAGGGGCGTATTCAGAAAACTTCCTTTGAATCGAGTTCTTCCCCCGTTGCCTGACGAAGCAATCGTACAGATCAAAAGAGCTGGTTTTGCTGGAGCCAGCCTCCTGCAAACTCCACCGAGACCTCATTACTGCGAAAATGCAGACCATCTTCGGACACATAGAAAAGGACCAGACCAAACGATTTACACAGATGGCAGAACAAGTGCCTTGGTTATTGAAAGAACAAAACAAGAGGTAAAACTCAGTGGCATAGCCAGAAGAAAATTTGCTCTCGGAGGTTGCGCTCTCGGCAGAGGGCTGCTGGCCATCTGGAAAGCCGGTCGAAAGAAATGCACCAGAAAGGTTTTAGAGTGCTTTCTCTTGCAATTCAATTATAGAGAATTACTCAAACTAACTGATTACAGGAAAATTCTGCCGCAATGGCTGAGCGAGAGAATAATCTTTAGGCCGGCGCAACCTCTCGTTGATAAAATCAAGGGGCTTTGAACTTCCGCTAAATCTTTCGATATCTTAAAAGTAAGCCTTAGGTAGCAGTCGCAGGTAGACCGAAAGGCCGAGAACATTAATGGCTATCTATGCAAAAATGCTAACTTACAGCTCGACTCTCAAGTAAATTGCTTCAAATTTGAATGCAATGTCAAAGCTGAGTATCAAGTACGAGCATAAAATCTAGGTCTAGACTAGCAAAAGTAGAACCTAGAATAAGGTAGAGATTATAGGAGATTAGGCAATGGTTGCCGCCAGCGAAACGACTAAAGAGAACGATATCACAGCATTTGGACCAGCCAGATCTACAGTCAAAGGTCGTCCACTTAACCAAACCGAACTCCAGAACATCGATAGATATTGGAAGGCATGCTGCTATCTAGCTGCCGGAATGATCTATCTAAGAGAAAATCCGCTGCTGAAAGAGAAGTTGTCTCTTTCGCATATCAAGAAAAGACTGCTCGGACACTGGGGTGCCAGCCCTGGACTAAGTTTCGCCTATATTCATCTCAATCGTCTAATCAAGAAGCAAGACCTCGATATGATCTTTCTAGCAGGTCCTGGGCATGGCGCACCGGGCGTTCTAGCTCCAGTATATCTAGAGGGGACCTACTCAGAGATCTATCCAGATAAAAGTACAGATGAAAGAGGAATGCAGGCTTTCTTCAAACAGTTCTCTTTTCCTGGCGGTATTGGAAGCCATTGCACGCCGGAGACTCCTGGGTCCATCCATGAAGGTGGAGAATTAGGATACAGCCTTTCTCACGCCTACGGAGCCGTATTTGACAATCCCGAGTTAATAGCAGCAGTTGTAGTTGGGGATGGCGAATCGGAAACCGGACCGTTGGCAACAGCCTGGCATTCCAACAAGTTTATTAATCCAAAGCGCGATGGCGCCGTGCTTCCTATACTGCATCTGAATGGCTATAAGATAAACAATCCGACTATTCTAGCTAGACTTGATCATGATGAGATCGAAAAACTCTTCCAAGGTCTCGGCTACCGACCCTATTTTGTTGAAGGCAGCGAAGCAGAATCAATGCATCAAGCCATGGCTGCTACCTTAGATCAGTGTTTTGAAGATATCAGGCTAATTCAAGAAAGAGCCAGACAAAAAAACGACCTCAAGCGCGCGCCCTGGCCCATGATTATACTTAGAACGCCTAAAGGCTGGACCGGTCCCAAACTTGTTGACGGACATAAAGTTGAAGGCACCTGGAGAGCGCACCAGGTACCATTGGCTCAGCTGGAGAAGAAGCCAGAACATCTTCAGCAATTAGAGGACTGGCTAAAAGGCTATCATCCAGAGAAACTCTTCGACGAGAATGGCACTCTCTGCAAGGAACTGAGAGAACTAGCGCCGGTGGGAAATCGTCGCATGAGCGCCAATCCACATGCAAACGGCGGCATCCTCCACAAGTCACTGAAGATGCCCGAATTCAAAGACTACGCTGTACCAGTGGAACGCCCCGGGGTGCTGGAAGTGGAAAACACCAGACCACTGGGACGCTTCCTGCGAGATATAATGTTCGCCAATCCTAATGAATTCAGGGTTTTCGGACCTGATGAAACCACTTCAAATAAACTCGACGACATCTACGAAGCCTCTAAGAAATTCTGGATAGAGAATCGTCTGCCCGAAGACGACGACGAAGGTGAGCTGTCCACCGATGGTCGGGTAATGGAAATGCTCAGCGAACACACATTGGAAGGCTGGCTGGAAGGTTATCTATTGACTGGACGCCACGGCTTCTTCTCCACTTACGAAGCCTTCGTGCATGTCATCGACTCTATGTTCAATCAACATGCGAAATGGCTTGAGAGTTGCAACAAACTGGGATGGAGAGCTAATATCGCGTCGCTCAATCTTCTCATCACTTCTACAGTCTGGAGACAAGACCACAACGGTTTCACACACCAAGATCCAGGCTTCCTCGACTTGGTGGTGAACAAGAGTCCGAGAGTAGTAAGAATCTACATGCCGCCCGATGCCAACTCTTTGCTATCATGCGCAGATCACTGTTTGCGCTCAACCAACTACATAAATGTCATTGTCAGCGATAAGCAAAAGCATCTTCAATACATGGATATGGACTTTGCCGTCAAGCACTGCACCAAAGGCATCGGCATTTGGCCTTTCGCCAGCACCGATCAAGGTGCAGAACCAGATGTGGTGCTAGCCTGCGCAGGCGACATACCAACTCAAGAAGCTCTTGCCGCAAGTATTCTTCTCAGAGAAGAGTTCCCAGACCTCAAGCTGCGCTTTATCAACGTAGTTGATCTGCTCAGGTTGCAGTGCTCGAACGAACATCCGCACGGAATGACTCATCAAGACTTCGACGTGCTTTTCACCACCAATAAGCCGATTATTTTCAATTTCCATGGCTATCCCTGGCTCATACACAGATTGACTTATAACCGCACCAATCACGGCAACCTACACGTCAGAGGCTACAAAGAGAAAGGGAATATCAACACGCCACTTGAGCTTGCTATAAACAATCAAGTGGATCGCTTCAGCATTGCGATGGACGTCATAGATAGAGTACCAGCCTTGCAGACTAAGGGCGCTCACGCCAAATCGAAGTTCATGGATATGCAGATAGATTGCCGTAACTATGCCCATGAACACGGCATCGATAAGCCCGAGTTCGCAAACTGGAAGTGGCCCCTTTAGCCACGAAAGGGATAATATTAGCCAGCCGCTAGAATTGAATTCCGGCGCTTATTCCTTAGAGTCCTAAGAGTCCTAAGAGTCCTAAGAGTCCTAAGAGTCCTAAGAGTCCTGCGGTTCTACTTAGCCACCCTCTACGGTTCCGGCGCTTTTTCCTTCGAGTCTCTTGAGTCTCTTGAGTCTTTCGAGTCTTTAGAGTCTTTCGAGTCTTTAGAGTCTCTCGAGTCAGGCTCGCCGCCTGCCAGACTTCTGGAGTAGGCTAATCTCGAAGTGCGTCGCAGTCCATACATAAAGTAAATGGCAAAACCAAGCGCCATCCAGCCGATAAATCGAACCCAGGTAATAAGCGGCAAAGAAAGCATGAGAATCAAACAAGCTACTATTCCAGCCAAAGGAACAGCCGGCACCAAGGGACACTTGAAAGCTCTAGGATGATCCGGTTCGGTCTTGCGCAATACCATTACACCGCCGCAGACGATGATGAAAGCAGCAAGAGTTCCGATATTAGTGAGCTCGGCAGCCTGCCCAATGTCAATCAACAAAGAAGAGACACCAACAAGCAGTCCGGTCAAAATCGTGGGAATGAAAGGAGTTCGATAGCGGGGGTGCAAACGAGCGAAGAAATCAGGCAGTAACCGGTCTCTAGCCATCGCCATAAAGATGCGAGGCTGCCCTAATTGAAAGACAAGAAGCACTGAAGTCATCCCAGCCAGTGCACCAACTGCAACAACCAAATGAGCCCAAGCACTGCCTCCGTGTGCGAGGGCAGTGGCAACCGGTGCTGCATCATTGGCATAGGACTTGTACGGCATTATGCCTGTCAGAACCAAAGAAACGCCGGCATAGAGCAATGTACAGATAATGAGAGAGCCGATCATGCCGATTGGCATGTCGCGCTGGGGGTTCTTGGTCTCTTCAGCGGTAGAAGAAACAGCATCGAATCCAATGAAGGAAAAGAAAACAATGGCCGCCCCGCCCATGATGCCAACCAAGCCGTTGGGCGCGAAAGGCACCCAATTTTCAGGTTTTACCAAAAAGGCACCATAACCGATGAAGAAAAGTACAACCAAGACCTTGATCGCAACCGCTATGCTATTGGCTCTGGCGGACTCTTTGATGCCGACCACCAGAACATAAGTAACAAGAGCAACAATAAGTAAAGCAGGCAGATTTATTGCAATCGGCTGCCCCCACAGAGTCGGTAAATCAAAATTAGAATAAAGCACCGACTGGGCAGAACTAGCCATCTCAGCTTTACGCTTGAGCGCCGTCGCTAGGTCGCTCGTAAGCCATAGAGGCAAACCTTGACCAGTCAGACCATGATACAAGTGCAAGAAATGATCGCTCCAGCTAACCGCCACAGCAACGTTACCGACCGCATATTCTAATATCAAATCCCAGCCGATTATCCAGGCAATGCCCTCACCAAGACTGGCATACGCAAACGTATAGGCCGAGCCGGAAACAGGTATCATGCTTGCCAATTCAGCATAACAGAGAGCAGCAAGACCGCAGGCGATTGCAGCAATAATAAAAGACACAACAATGGCGGGGCCGGCGCCCTCCCGGCCTAGGGTCGAACCCATTATGAAATTCAATAAGGGCGTTGACATGATGCTTTGCTCGGCTACAGCTTGACCAGCAGCGGCCGTGCCCGTCAAGGCGAAAATACCTGAACCAATAGTGGCACCCACCCCAAAGGCAATGAGATCAAAAGCAGAAAGATGCTTGTGCATCGGTCCATGTTCTCCGCCTTCAGCTTCAGAAAGCAATAGTTGCGGAGACTTCCGTCTCAGAAAAGCTTGTTTGACTAAATCCATTGCGGTCCTCTTTTAGCTCATGGTAGAGAATGAGTGCTTTTGTGAGAATTTCCAGCGCGGTCGAAAATTTCAATAGTCACCTTGTGCGCCTCCTTCATACCCCGACTCGAACTACTAGGAGCAAATACCCTAGGAGCATAAAGGCTCAAGGACTTGCCATCAGCAAGGCCATCCACCACAGAGAAACTAAAGGGTTCATATCCATCAATTCGATAGGTAACATCAGAAATCTCAGATGTTTTGTCGGATACCTTCAGCGAGATGTTCAATCGGTCGTCTCCCACCTTTTCGAATGTAGGTCCGGAAACTATGTAAGGCGGACTGTTATCGATGATCACATCACGTAAGGCAAATGCCAGCCCAGGCTTATCAGCATTTGAAGGTCTGTCACTAAGTGTAAGGCGCATCAAGTAGCGACCATCCTTCTGCTTCTTCGTCTCAAACTGATAAGTAAACTTCTCGCTTGCGTTGAAGCCCTCGCTCTGCTTCTCACCGGCGATCTCTATTGGCTCGCTTGCCTGCGCCTTTCCACCCTTGGCTTCATTGCTCTCTGCAGCGTCAGCGGTCGAGGCAGGCTTGCCTTCGCCTTCTTTCTCGACTTCTCGCTCGCTAAACTTCGGAGCCTCCTCCTTCGGACTTTCTTCCAGACGCTGGTCGAGTCTGAATCGGCGAGGCTCGAGAGAAAAGTGCGGTAAGTTGAAAACAACTGAAGTTTTGCTGTTCTTATTCTGCTTTTGCTCGTCTATTTCAGGCTTTGAATCCTTGTCGGGAGAACGTTCAGTTTCTTTGCCAGAAATTTCGCCGTTTTTCTTGCGCTTGTCATCTTCCGATTCGGAATTTACATCCTTGTCTCTCCGCTTGTCTGCATCTTTGCCAGAAATTTCGCCGTTTTTCTTGCGCTTGCCATCTTCCGATTCGGAATTTGCATCCTTTTCTTTCTGCTTATCTACTTTCTTGCCAGAAATTTCGCTGTTTTTCTTGCGCTGTTCTTTTTCCCCAGAAGATGAAGACGAAGATGATGAATTTCCTTTCCGGCCGTCGTCCTTACGTCCTTCTTTAGGACGTTCTTTGTCAGACCCTTTAGCAGTTTCAGCCCCACCTGCTTTCGCTGAACCATCAGCATCATTTACCTTAGCGGTCTCAGATTTCTTCTTCTTGCCCTTCTCTCCGGATTTACGGGAGCGAATATCGCCGTTCAAAACAGTCCAGGTCTTGCCCCCATCATCAGAAATCTCGACAGCCAGCAAAAGATTATCCATATCACTATCACTGCCGGTAACCGTTATAGTCTCACTGCCCGAAAGGGCATCACCAGCCGATAAAGAGACAGAGCCAAAAGAAGGAGCAGAATTGCTTGGCTGGTAGGTAACCTCGATACCGCCTACAGCCCGTTTGCGCAGAATTTTTTCAGCAAGTAGTTCCGGCTTCCAAGTCAAGCGGTATTGGATATACTTCGCGGCTGGAGAAGGAACCAACCAGACAGCACCGAGAGTCTCACTTTCCGGATCAATCTGACAAAGCCGCCAATCGCTCCAGGTTTGGTCTGGCTGAGAAGAATCACCACTTCTGGTTTCCACCTGAAAGAGCCGCGTATCCTTGCTATCACTTACACCATCGGCATTATAAAGACGAAGACGTGAAAAAATACTCTTCTTTGTAGCATCTAGAACTGTCGAAGTGTAAGCACAGGTTCCAGAGGGCGAAACATCGACGACCTTCAAAAGTCCGACATTGCTGGTCAAGACGAAAATGTGCCCAGCACCATCGCCAGCAAGAGACTGCACGGCTTCTTGTTCGGTATGGCAGACAGGAAAGAAAAAAGCTTGTCTTTGAATGCCGTCATAGGCTACACGCGTGACATCACCTTCTGCATCGCCCGTGTAGATTCTGTCCTCGACACTATCATAATAGAGGGTATAAAAGGCTTCGCTCAATGCAACGGTCTCGACTTCGCCGTCCTTAGATATTCTAAAGAGCTTGCCTTGACCAGCTGTTGCCACATAAAGGTTACCGGCTTTATCGCGTGCCAGACCGGTAACTAAATGCTCGCCGCTTTCAAATTCGGTACGCGGCGCTCTATCGCCTTCAGTAGATAGAGAAACTACCAGTCCTCTCTCCGCCGTGCCAACATAGATGCGTTTGTCGTAAGTCGAATAACCAAGAGCGCTGACATGCGCTTGCTTGCAGTCATAGAACAAAATCGGCTCGGCTTCCATTCGATAAAGACGCCCGCTGCCCGCCGTACCGATATAGAGTAGCCCTTTGTCGTCCAGAGCAAGAGACGTGATTATCTCTTCCTCAACTCGAGCAAAAACTGTTGGCTTAGTGGGCGCGCCATTTAACTTCAGACTCAAGACTTGTCCTTTGGCGCCATTACTCTGGGCTGTGCCAATAAAGGCAGTACCATCGCTCTTTACCACCATTGAAGTGGCAAGCAAAGCCGGCAGTTCGGCAATCAAAAGCGGCGTCTTAGCGTTATCATCACGGGCAGCGCCATCTTTCTCAGCCGCCTTATCCAGCGCAAAGAGCTTGTTCTCGCTCAGGTAATAGAGAACCCCATTGAAATAGGCGGATGCCACCGGTCGGGTCTCGCCGCCCAGTTCGAACACTCTTCGTTCCTTGAAACCAGGATAGAGACGACCGAGACTATCGACCACTACGCCTTCACATTTGCCGTTACGCAGTTCGCTTTCGTCATGCTGATAGAAGCTGCTTACGCCCCTCAAATGAGGAAAGGCACGAGCCTGAGACCAGAGAGTTGGAGGCTTGGCGCTGGCAGAGGACGTAGAGGTGGTCTGACTCGAACTAGCGGAAGATCCGCTTGAAGACTGGCTTCCCTGTGAGGTTGAACTTTGGGAAGCGCCAGAGGCACTGCCGGCATCTTTCGACTTTTGATCCAGAGCTTTTCTTGCTTGCTCGGTCATCATTATTGAATCGGTAGCAGAGGCACTAGGCGGTGTAAAGAAGAAAGGTAAGGGCTTGGTGAAAACCTTATCAGTCCTTTTCACGGTCAAAGCGACCACATGCGAGCCATCGATTATGCTGTCGAGGAGGCGTGAGACCTTCTCTTCGCCTCTGACCAGCGCAGGCGGATGGGTAGCACGATCGCTAAAGTAAGGCTTAATCCAATGGGCTGGAGGGTTTCGTAAAACTTCTCCAGAAAGAATCATAGACTGACGCGGTAAAGCGATGAGTCCACAGAGTCTATCCGACCGTTCCTTCCTTTTGATTCTGGCAAGAATCTGAGAGAAGTTCTCCGGCGAAGGGTCTGCCACGCCCATGCGCTTGCGCAAGGCTTCTAACTCATCACCGCCGCAGACACCAATGGCGATATCACCATCAGGCAGATCGCGAGGCAGAGTGAAGCTGAGCTTCTCGACCACGGCTGCACCATCGTAAGGCTTGAGGCGACAGTAAACAGAGACGGTTTCACCGGGCGCTGCACTGCCGCGGTCCAAATAGATTTTCTCAATGCGTGAAACATTGCGTCCGTCTTCAATTGTTATATCGACATCGACATTTCTGATGCGCGTTCTTTCGTAATCGTTGTCGACGATGCGATCGACAAGAGTACCGACATAGCCGCTGACTGGTTCGCGCAAGATCTTCAAACGTCCAAGTATATCTGTAGACGGATGAGCTGGAAAATTGACGGCAAAGCGATCGACCCGCTCAAGTTTGCCTCGCTCGACCATATCAACTACAGTCTTGACCTTCACCACATACGGTGACTGAGACTGATAAGTAGCGTCGAGAGCCGACATAACTATGGCAGTAGTGAGGCTGGCAGTCAGGTCAGGATGTTCGACTATCTTGCTATGATATTTTTTCGATACTTTTCTCACTTCATCGCTTACAGTCAAGTTGAGCGGCACCAGTTCAGCCTGACGTCCGACCTCTCCACCTATTGACCAAGGGCGATCGGCAAAAATTGTACCGATGACTTCTATTGGTGAAGCGAGTTTGAAAGAAACTGCTAAGCTCGGCAAAATATCATGAATATAAGCCGAAGCCAGTGGAAAAGAAACACCGCCCGCTTCCAAGAAACTATGCCCGAAGGCAACAAATTTCTTGCCAAAGCTACAGGTGGCAGTTCCAGTGCCGGCAGCTGAAAAGTCTCCGGTAGAAAGCATTACGGCAACTGCACTGCCGGGCGCCACCGGCTTTTCGGTACTCGAATGAGGCTTAGAGCTAAAGCTAGAAGCAGAATTAGAACTAGAACTAAAGGAGTTAGAACTAGAATTGTCACCGGTGTGATCGCCGCCTCCATGGACAGCACCTTCGGCAGCCAGTTTAGGGTTGATACCACCGGCGGCGCCACCGAGGGTCAGGCCGAGACCAAGGTTCTCGGCAAACTCTTTTTGCAGATAAGCCTGAGCTCGATTGGAAAAACCTGCCAGAACCACCGGAGCGAGCAAAGGCACCATGCGCGGTGCGGAGCCGGAACTAAAGCCAGAGTCAAAGCCCGAACCAAAGCCCGAGCGAGACCAAGCACCAGCGCCAGAAGAAGAAGAAGAAGAAGAAAAACTGGTCTTGGGCGAGAACTGAGGAGGAAGGGGAAAGCCTCTTTCTTTCAAATTGATCTGCGAGATGTGCCGTGGCTTGTCAGAACGATTGTCGAACGAGAGAGCATCAAGCATGTCAACAATAGGTGTGATGCCAACAATCGGTTCTTTGGAAAAATCAAAACCATAGGAAAGGGCGCCTATAAGCCGGTTATTAATGTAAATGGGCGAACCGGACATACCCTTGATAATATTGTTCTTGCCCATATGAGGGCCGCTCAGTCGCACCAAAATGGCGTCTCTGCCGCTCAAAGCCTGCTTTACTACGCCGATAACTTTGACCTGAAAACGCTCCACCTTGGTGCCTTGAAACACCGTAAGTCCGTAACCTTCCATACCGGGCTTGATTTCATCCACCGGCATGTACTCCGAAGGCTTCAAATAGCGCTCTATAAAGCTGCGATCCAGTGGGTTGTAATGAGAATTCTTGTTATCGGAAGCAGCCGCAGCCGCAGCCGCTAAACTGAAGCCAACTGTGTTGGTAAGAAACACAGCAGTGATTGCAGAATGAAGCAGAAAAAAACTGGATTTTCTAAAAGAAGGAGAAAACATTGAATCCAAATTGTGCATAATTAGCACTTCTAAAAGGCGACGGGCAAACAGATTAACACATTGGAAAGGGGCAGACCGGATGAGCGGTAAATCTGAAAGAAATGCTTACTGCGAGAGTATCTACGATAGCCTGGCGAAGTTACAAGTTTCGAAGTTGCAAGTTCGCCCTCTCACCTTAAATTTACGACAAGAAAAGCCCCCGCTAGAGCCCAATAACTGCCTTCGTCGGCATGGCGGATTGACAACGCTTGCCATGGTCAGCTTCGGCTCGCTCTCTATCAACGTTCTAGGAACTGCTTGCCTGATTCAGCCTGCCTTGGCCCAGGGTTCCCCACTGCCCGGCTCGGCCAACTACAAACCCGCGAGTTCGGCGCCGGTGCCGGGCGCGAGCGGCTTTAACAAACCCATGAGTGCGGAAGAAACGATGCGCAGCCGCTATAAAAGCCTGCCAATCACCGCAGCCGACGCCAAGATTAGATTGGAAGAATTGCGAAGCGCTCTTGAAATGGGCACGCCCGCTCGCGAGCTGCAAGAGCGGGTTTTAGAACTGGGCGAATGGCTCACTGATGCAGCAGACGCTCACTACCGCATGTATCAAGCCTTTGCCAAGAGCGAGCTGACCAAAAACCAAGCTGCCAGCGAAAAGCAGTTAAATCAGTCCTTCTCGCAGCTCAAGAGAGAAGCCCAGCTTCTCAAAGCAGACTTGCTTATCAAGCAAGGCAGGGGACCGGAAGCACTCTCCCCCCTTGTGGACATCGTGGTGAATGACCCACGTTCCCAAACCGGCCAGGCTGCCTATAAAAAGCTCACTGAACTGGGCTTTAGCCGCGATGTCGGCGAAGACAAGCAGATATCCGGATTGGAAACAGCAAAACCGGCAAAATAGTAAATCCAGGCTGGCGTTTTTCTCCAGCAAAAACCTAAATCCAGAAAAAACTAAATCCAGCACAAACCCAAATCCTGCGAAAACATAAATCCTGCGAAAAGATAAATAAGGTAATAAAATAAAGCCAGTGTCGAAAGACAAAGCTAAATCGCCGGAAAGAAGAAATCGAGGGATAAGATGAGACAAGCCAGGTTATTTGCAACCATACTGACACTTGCAGCTTTGACCGGCTTATCGGCAGGGCCAGGAGCGGCCGCCGATCCCTTCCAGCTGGGCGTAGAACAGCAGCAGTTTATGGATTCAAACCCCGGTAGTTTCTCTGGTTCATACGGCTATCCCGCCCCGCAAGCTGTGCCTACAACCCCCAGGCTGAATGCTGGCGCCACCAGACAACAGCCCCAACAGCCAAGACAAACCCCAACCATTCAAGCGGGTGTACAAAAGCAGGCAGTCTTGCCTAAAGGCTTTATGGGTGCCTGGCGGGTCATGGGTAACCGCACCACAGTCGACGCCCAACCTCAATATCAAAACGGTATCGGTCAAATCTTCCAGCAACGCACTCAAAACGTCTGGAATATCGGCGGCAATGCAGGCAACTACACACTCTCCACCGATCAGGGCGTGACCACCCAGCTTTACGTGCAAAAGGTAGTGGGCAACCAGGCTTTCATTCGCTATCAGCATCCAATTTCCAAAACGATGGCGCAAGAAGCCATTGTCCTGCAGCTGGGCGACGGCGGCATGACTTTCGAAGGGCTTGAGCGCATCTCGATAGTCAAAGAAGGCGAGCCCCAACCCAGAGCTAAAGTGACTTATCAGCTGATGGGTCAGAGACAATAGAGAACAGCAGAGACCAAAAGGCAGAGACCGAAAGGCACAAACTTAAAGGCATCATGGTTCAGTTTTTATTGAAGCGCAGAACAATTCGATTGGTTTTTCTGGCGCTAACTATGTATGGTATTCAAAGCGCAGAAATTGTTTTAGCTCAACCCTATGCAGACGGCGAGCAAAAGCTGGAGTTGCGTCCGGCAATAAATATAAAGGGCGGAGATGTAATCGCCGACCCGGAAACCAGCCTGCCCTTGACTCCGGAGCAAATAAATAAGAATCAGCTTGGTACTAATCAGGCAGCCAATAGTCAGACAGAGAAGCTGAAAGCAGTGATTGAGAAAAGCAATCTGCTAGGCTCGGCACGTCTGCTCGATGCCAATCCAATGACCCGCTACCGCGGTCCAAGACTGGCTATTATCAATCTCAAACTCACCAACAAATCAAACGATCCTGTGGTTTTGTTGGGCGATACCATCAAGGGCAAAACCAGCGCAGGAGAGATAGCAGCGGTCTCAGCCGATAGAGTGATCAAGCTAGATAATTCAATCTTGTCGCCGGCTGGTAAAGCGGCAGTAGCTGCGGTGAGTGCCGCCACTCTGGGGCTGGCGGGACCGATTTTTTATGAAATGCTCACCCCGCAAGAAAACGCAAAGAGAGGTCTGGGCACAGCTATCGGTAGAGATGCCGGACGTCACGAAATAGAAGCCGGTCGTTTCAACCGTCGAGTCGTTCTGCCCCAAGATGCCACAGAAGGCTGGGTAGCTTTTGAATTGCCGGACGGCGCTTCAATTGAAAGCATCACTCTGCCTCTTTTGTTACCGCCCTTCCCTGCCAATCAAGGCGGCATGGTCACTATACCGGTCTCGGGTCAACTCAAGTCTAATCAAATACAGCAAAGCCAAACAAAATAAGCAAGGAGAAATAGAATGCAATTGCAAAAGGGCTCTTTCAGGTCGTTGGTCATGGGCGGCGCCGCAGCAATGACACTAGTCATGGTGGCAGGCTCAGCCCTCTTCACCACTCCAGCCGCATCTGCTGCACCGCAAGCCAAAGCAGGCGCCAAGCGGGTAGCAAGCGATCCTGTCGTTCTCATCGAAACCAGTAAAGGATCAATCAAGGTTGAAGTCTTCAAGAAAGACGCCCCCGCCACTTCCGAGAATTTTCTTGACCTGGTCAACAAAGGCTTCTATAACGGTCTCAGCTTCCACCGCGTCGTACCCGGCTTTGTCATCCAGGGCGGCGACCCGCTCGGTAACGGTACCGGCAACTATGTCGATCCTAAAACCGGCGCCACCCGCTACTTGAGACTAGAAACAAGTCCCAATCTTTTTCACGATAAAGGCGCCTTGGCTATGGCCCGGGCTAACGATCCCAATTCGGCCAGCTGCCAGTTCTATATCACCCTCGACGCCCAACCGGCTCTTGATGGCAAGTACGCTGTCTTTGGTAAAGTCCTGGAAGGTCAAAATGTAGTCGATTCCATTCGTATGGGCGACAAGATGACCAAGGTCAGCGTTGTTTCCGAAGGCAAATAATTCGGCGCAAGTGCTAAAATCTACGGTTTAATTTTAAGGAGGTTGGAAGCTCAAGCTTTCAATATTTGTGAATGTCAGATCCAATCGTCTCAATTGAAACAAACAAAGGCACTATCAAAGTGCAGGTCTTCGTATCGGAAGTGCCGACCACGGCAAATAACTTCCTCGACCTGGTAAACAAAGGTTTCTACAACGGCCTTACTTTCCACCGCGTAGAGCCTGGCTTTGTAATTCAGGGCGGCTGCCCCCGCGGCACAGGCACCGGTAACTATGTAGACCCGGCCACCAATCAAACCCGCCGTATTCCCCTGGAAGTAAAGCCGCACCTGAAGCACCACAAAGGCGCTTTAGCCATGGCTAGATCAAATGATCCTAATTCGGCCAGCTGCCAGTTCTATATCACTATCGAACCGGCTCATTTCCTCGATATGAACTATGCTGTTTTCGGCAAAGTGCTGGAAGGACAAGATGTGGTGGATGCGATTCGCGTCTCCGACAAAATGACTAAAGTGTCGGTAACCACCCCGGCAGCAATCTAAATCTCAATCTAGATCTAGATAGTCAAAGAAAAAGAGAGAGGGACCAAGAAAACCGGTCCCTCTTTATTTTGCTTTGCAGTATAGCTAACCGCTAGATCTTGATATAACGTCCTGAAGTCCAGAGACTGCCACCGGCACCGACCACTACGCCGAGAATAGCCATAAGCACCGCGGTCTGACCCATCGAATATTCGAGATTCTGGGTGAGAGCCGGTGCCAGACTAAGCAACTGGTCTTTGACATAAGGGTCTATATAGAGATGCAGACCAACAAGAACCACAGAAGCCATGATGGCGGCACAGGCTCCGTAGACGGCCCCCTGAAAGACAAAGGGACACTTGATATACAAATGACCCACGCCCATAAGGCTGAGAATCTCTATTTCTTTATGTCTGGCCTTGATCACCAAGTGAATTGTATTACCGATAACCACAAGCGTTGCCGCCGAAAGAGCCGTGGTGACAAAGAGACCGGCCAGTTCTAGAAAATGTCTGACATCGTTTATTTTCTTAGCTACCTTAAGGGGATAGCGCACGTTTTCTATAGCCGACATCAGTCTCAGCTTGGGAGCCAAGACTTCAACTTGATCGGGGCTGGATAGTTTGACATGAAGAGTATTTGGCAGAGGGTTCTCGATTGATGCTACTTTGAAAGTATGCTGCATCTCGTTCCAAGCCACATCTTTGGTGACAATCTCAACCTGCTTCACTTCAGGAAAGCGCGAAATTTCATGGGCGACTTTCTTAGGATCAGCCCCCTCAGCCAAATAAGCCGAAATTTGAATTTGATTACCCCAAGCATTGACTAGATTTTTCAAAGTCATAGTGACTTGTAGTACACAGCCGAAAATAGTCAGTGCAATAGCTAAAATGCTCACTACCAGCCAGTTGGACCAACCACTAGCTCTGAGTCCAAGCAAGGTTTCCACACAAACGCGATTGAATATTCTAATTGCTCTAAGCATCTTTAGGCCATCTCCAGCTCATAATAGCCGTTGTCGACATCCGCCACCACTTCACCCTTTTTGAGGGCAATTACTCGTCTGCGCATGGCATTGACGATGGGCTGGTCGTGGGTTGAAATCAAAACAGTGGTGCCGCGTTGACTGATTCGCTCAAGTAACTGCACAATCTCTAGAGAGGTCGCCGGGTCTAGGTTACCGGTCGGTTCATCAGCCAATAGAACAGGCGGACCATTGACGATGGCACGGGCAATGCCGACTCGTTGCTGCTCTCCACCTGATAATTCGGTGGGATAAGAATCTCTCTTGTGTTCAAGACCGACAACAGCCAAGGCACTGCCCACACGCTTGCCGACTTCGCGCTCATCGACACCGAGGGCGCGCAAAACATAAGCGACATTGTTGAAAACAGTCTGGCTGTTCAAGAGTTTGAAGTCTTGAAAAATAATACCGAGCCTTCTGCGCAAGAGCGGAATCTGCCCTTTGGAAAGACGATTGAGGTTGACGCCCGAAATCAATACATTGCCTGACGTCGGTACTTCTTCCCGATAGAGAAGGCGCATCAAAGTAGACTTACCAGCACCGCTTGGTCCGACCAAGAAGGCAAACTCACCAAGGCCGATGTGTAAATTCACATTGGAGAGAGCGGGGGTGCCGCCATAGTTTTTGCAAACATTCTGCAGACGAATCATATCGATATGCTTACCTGGTCTCCACTGGGACCTCATGATAACACAGTAGTCACGAGGCAAATCTAAGGGTTTAGTAAGCCTAGTATAGATTAACCAAAGAAGACCCTGTCGCTGCCCCAAAGAGCCAACCAGAGAGACTTATATGCATCGCATAGACACACTCAGTCGTTAAGCTCTTTTTCGCTTGCATCTTTGGACATACCAGAGGCGAAGCAATAGGCACAGATAAGATCTGTCCCATGTAAGCGAGGCGCCACATCGCCACAGCGACCACAGCGTGGATAGCCATTTGCTTCACGCCAACGCTTTAGCCTTAGTTCTTTTTCATAGAGGGCGCGCATGCGACCCTTGAGGGCGTCATCTTCAATATCGCCCTCACCAAGAAATCTAAAATCGGCCAAATCATCTTCACTTAGTTGAATGGCAGCAAGATCGGCTGCAGTCGGTGCTGGCAATACGGCAGCGCGCTCACGCATTTCGGCTTCACGCTCCAGCTTGCCTTCAAAAAATCGCTTCATATCAAAGCGTAAACCGTTCAGGTTGAGCCCCACGCCCCTGGCCGCCGCACCGACAAGCTTCAGTATCTCACCCCGTCTAAAGCCAAACTCTTGCCCAATGGCAGCATCTTGCACAGCCACAACCAAGTTGCCATCGGCATCTATAAATAGCGGTCGAGCCCGGCTGGCAAAGGGCTCAGGCACAATATGGGGCCAAAGATTCATCAATGTATGTTCTTTCAGTCTACGGTCTATGCCCAGTGCCCGCACCACTTTCGGCAAAAGATTAGAGACTCCGGTCATCTGCGAACGTCTAAAATTTGTGCGTGGTTTATTTGCCTTAGGGCCGCCGGCATCGGGCGCCCCATTGCTTACGCCATTCTTAGAGGAAGACATGTATGAATCCCCTTGAGATATCCATATAAAAGATCATAAGAGGTTATAATCTGAGCCTATCTTAGAGGTAAATACAGTGCTAGCGCAAGAAACAATAATCAATGAGTTGAAGAAACGCTTCAAACCGCAGGCAGCTAAAGACATAACCGCCGCCTACTTGATCAATATCAAGGGCGAGAAAGGCGGTGCCTGGCTGCTAAGCATCAATAACGGCGAACTCAACGTCACCGAGTACCAAGAAGGAGAGGCTTACAACTGCAAGCTCTCAATCAATGCCGAAGATATGGCTATGATTATAGAAGGACGGATGTCGGCAATGACAGCCGCTCTATCGGGAGTACTCTCTGTAGAGGGCGACCTCGGACAAGCGATGAAATTAGTGCCTATCTTTTTTGAAGGCTAAGAACGAAACTTCATCTATGCAGAAAGCGCCTCGTCGAGGGCTTTCAAGCCGATTTGAAAAGACGGCAACAAACCAGTCCACAGTTTGAATGCTTGTCGAGCTTGCTCGACAAGCATTTCTCTTCCATCGGCTACTTTGCAGAAACCCAGTTCGTAAGCCAGTCTTGTTATTGGAGTCAGTCCCTCTCTGGCATAGACCATATCAAAAACCAGGGTTTCTCTAACAAAGCCGTGCAAAAGCGGTCTAAACCAATCGGGCAAAACAGAGTCTCCCGCCCTTTGTCCAAGCGGAGTGGCATTGATAAAGACCGAAGCTTGACCAAGCAGTTGCATCTCTTTCATAAGCCTATCTGACTCATTTGTAGAAATGACAGTAATGCGTTGCAAAAGCCTGGGGTCAAAGCCGGCTTTATCAAGATCACGCAGCATGGCATAAGCCGAATCAAAACTACGAACCAAAAGAACAAAAGAAGTAAAGCCATAGTCGGCCAAAGCGACAAGAGCGGCTCGGGCAGCCCCGCCGCAGCCAAGCAATACAGCCGGACCAGTCAATTCGTCTTGCTCACTAAGCGGACTTATCTTGCCGGTTACGCGCAAGGTGTGCTTGATACCAGCTATATCAGTATTATGACCGCTAAGAACAAGACCTTCTTCTCTATCAATGACAATGGTGTTGACCGCACCGGCTAAACGAGCCGCATCGGACAACTGATGCATATATGGCGCACAAGACACTTTATGAGGAATGGTGACATTCAAACCATCTAGGGCTTCCATAGTGGCACCACCAGTAGTAGCAGCAGCCAGCAACCTCTGCAAATCGGCATCGGCATATAACTTATATTGGCCGGGCAAATTGAACTGCCCAAGAAAAGCAGCATGGATAGCCGGCGAATTAGAATGCCCTAGGGGATAACCAATCAGGCCAAGTCTATAAAAGGTAGACATAAGACCTGCTTTTATCTATAGAAAAATAACTCTAGTAGTTGGTCTGCTGCTGTGTAGCTACGCGCATTTTCTTGATGCCGGCGGCAGCAGCGGCACTCATCACTTCCACCACATCTTTTTGCTTGGCGTCGCCATCGGCGTTAAGGGTGAGGTGCAAGTCTGTATTTGGCGGAGCAGCGTTTTTCAACTCGACGATCATAGCCTTAATGGTTTCGATATTGTGATCGCGAACATACTTACCATTTATAGCCAGCTGTCCATCTTTATCGATATCGATACTAATGCCTTTTGTCGCTTCGTCTTTCTTAGCGTTCTTTGTTTCCGGCGGTTTGATCTTGAGGTCTGATTTGTCGATCAAGGGAGCAATCAAGATCATGATGACGAGCAAAACAAGGAACACATCGGTTAGAGGTGTAACGTTAATATCGGTGAACTGATCACCGACCGCCCCCATTGCCATTTGCCGACTTCCTCCAGACCTAGATCAATTAAGTTTAGTGAGCTGACTCGCCGCCGCCGCCTACAAAGCTCAAGAAGAGAAGCTTGAGAAGTAGGAAGTCGTCGTTGAAACGCTTCACAGTATTAGTATAGGTATTGTTGAAGATAACCGCCAAAATGGCGACGATCAAACCATAACCTGTAGCGATGAGAGCCTTAGCCACACCGGTAACAACCACAGGGGTGCCGCCTCCTTGGGCGCCGAGCTGGTCTAGGGTGAATACAACCCCAACCACAGTTCCGAACAAGCCGAGGAAGGGGCAGGTGGCACCAATTGTACCGAGCACAGCCAGGTGTTTCTCGAGCTTACGGGTAACTAGACCGACGGTGATGTCGAAAGCTTTCGAGAAGTCTTCCTTCTGGTCAGCCATCAAACGGACGCCTTCTTCAGCCACTTCACCAACTACACCACCGAGGCGGCTGCAGGTCTGCTGAGCTTTCTGGAGATTATTACTTTCCAAATCACGCTGCAACTGGTGAATGAAGCTGGTCACATCGCGACGATTTTGTTGGTAATACATGTAACGCTCAACCATGACGGCCACGGTCAAGATCGAGCATATGGTAATCGGGATGGACGCAAACCAGTCATGCACCATGAACTCGAGAAAGTAATTGAGGAATTTGCTCTCCATAGATGTCTATCGACTTCTCCTGTTAACTGAACCTAACTGGTGATATCTGAGTCTATCAGAATTGACGGAAGACGCCACGACCTCCGCCGTTGAAAACGTTATAGTCGAAGGTGAATTCGATGTCTACGTCGTCAGGGGCGCCATCGGGCAAGGGACGGAAGGGAGCTGCGTTTTCAACAGCTTTGAGGGCAGCCTGGTCGGCGATTGTTAAGCCGGAAGATACAAGCATACGCAAATTAGTCATCTGACCGTCTCTGTGCACCTTGAATACAACCTTCACCCTCTTGGATTCGTTACCTTTGGGTGGGAACCAGGCTCTTTTGATACGTCTTTGTAGGTCGGCCATATAAGGTCCGAAATCCACATCTTTACGAGCGGCAATCGAACGATCGCGGCCAGGACCATCATCGGGGTTACCGGCTTCACCGTTGCCGCCACCGCCACCGCTGCCGCCACTACCGGGGGCACGTCCAACTGAAGGAGCAACCGCTATGCCAGGGCCGCCACCGGCTGAACCACCACCGCCGCCGCCACTGCCGCGACCGGCACGGGTGGGAGCTGGGGCTGGTCCAGGGCCAGTACCACCGCCTCGCGAAGAGGCACCACCGCCGACTGGCACAGGTGTGGGCGGTCCGCCACCACCTGCGGCACCGCCGCCGGCAGAAGCAATAGAGATAGGAGCAGGAGCTGGACCAGGAGCGGCGGCACTACCGGAGCCGACGCCGGCTCTAGGTGTGGGTGCCAAGGTTGGTCCGCCAATTTTAGGCATAGCCACCGGCGCAGCCACTGGCGATGGGCTGGGTGAGGGCGCCGCTGAAGGGGCAAAGAATGGTGTTGGGATCTTCGGCAAAAGCGAAGGTGAAGGTGAGGGCGAAGGAGATGGCGATGGTCTAGGCGAAGGTGAAGGAGACGGAGACGGAGAAGGACTGGGTGTCGGGCTCGGTCTCGGTGTAGGCCTGGGTGAGGGAGTCGGCGAGGGCGAAGGCGAAGGGCTGGGAGTCGGTCGCTGAGCCGGTTTCTGTTGTTGTTGTTGTTGCTGTTGTTGCTGCTGCGGCTTGGCAGGCTCGGAAGCCTTACTGGGCGCCTTGGGCGCTGCCGACGGCATGGCGCTAGGTTTGGTTGGATCGTGCTTACCTGCAGCCTTGGAGTTATGCTGCGCCCTGCGCTTAGTCTGGGGAGGGGTCTTGGTATTTTCTTCGTTCTGGACAAATTCGATGTCGGTGACTTGCGAACGAGGCGGAGGCGGAACCAAGAAGAAGAAAGCGAGGATGAAACTACTGATAAGGATTGAGATATGGAATATATATGAACCCGAAGTAGCCTCGGTCATCTCAATGGCATAATCGCTGTAAAGGCTCTTGCGTTGAAGCTTGGCAGCATGGTCGTAGGCATCACGCGCGCAGTAAGCGGCGTAGGACAAGAACAAAACCATGATGAAAAGCGAGGCAGGTGAGCCAAAGTGTAGAGTCTGAAGCGACATATAAAGCTCGGCATTGAGCTTCATGTTGTTGGCCAGACCAAAGGCTTGCAGCGATTCTAGAATCGAACCGGAGAATACAAGGAAAGCCAGCACTATATAGTTGAGGATGCCGACTACGGCAAAGAACATCCCCTTGCGGCTCTCGCCGTTGTAGAACTGCCCGAGCCCCGGCAATACAAAAGACAAACCGCCCGCCATATTGGGGTCACGTTGGGGTCTGCCGCCACCTGAGTTTTTGCGATTACCGCTCATCTATTCAAAATACCTACCGAATCTTTGAAATAACTCAAAAAAGTGGGATGGGCAAAAGAGTGCTAAATAGTAATTCCGAGAGTCTATCATAGTTCATAGTTCTATGAAAAACATACTTGGCTACTCTCATGTCACAAAGACAAATTATCATCCCTCTCTCGCCATTATGCCGTCTGTCACACTGAAGGTTATCAGGGGTTTACCCCAGATTTTGAAAATACGTTGTAGTCGAAGGAAAATTCAATCGTTACCGAGGGCGGAGAATACTCTGGAAGAGGCGGAAAAGGAGCAGCACTATTGATTGCTTCGAGCGCAGCTCGGTCGATAATGGTGATGCCGCTGGAGCGGACAAGTCTCAAACCAGACATGGTGCCGTCCCTAGATACATCAAAAACAGCCTTGACATGATTAGCCATGGGATGACGCGGTGGAAACCAGCGTTTCTTGATGAGGGATTGCAGCCGGCTCATATAGAGTGAGAAATCCGGCTCTCTGGCAGAAGTCACCGGAGATTTACCTTTGCCTTCTTCGCTGGCGGTGTGATCGTCTTGACCGCCCCGAGCACCAGATCCGGCAGCCGGTCTAACCACGGCTGTAACAACCGGACCTTTGCCTGATAGTCCGGAGATGCCTGAACGACCGGCATTAGAGGCAGTGTTACGCACCGGGGAGGGAGCCGGCCCTGAATAGGAACCCGATCCCGATGGATCTGCCGCTGTACCAACAGCAACCGGACTAGGCTCAAAGCCCGAGGTCGGAGAAATAGAAACGGGCTGCGGTGCAGCCGCACCACCAGCGGTACCAAAGCGCGCAGCCTGTCCGCTGACGGCTCTAGGCATGACAGGCTCTACCACAGCAAAACCAGTCATTGCCTTTAGAGGAAGAGGACTGGGCAGGTTCTGGGCAGCGGCAACCGCAGTCGGCACCGGCACCAAAGACATCGGTTTGCTTGACATTGATGCAGTTGACATTGGCGCAGAAACTGCAGACTTCGCCTGAGGTGTCAGAGAAGGCAGCGCCGAAGCCAATACCATATTTCGAGGTTGGACTGCAGTTGGCTGCGGCACTGGTATAAGCAAAGAGTTTCTATGCACCGGCACCAGGTTCGGTACCGGGCCTCTTGATTGAGCCTGAGCCTGAGACTTAGATTGAGACTTAGATTGAGCCTGAGCCGGAGTTTGAGCCGTCAGCTTTGCCAAAGCCGGAGACCTGGACTGATCGGCGGTGGCGGAAGCAATGCGATTGTGAGAAGTCACATGATTGTGCACAACCGGGGGCTTAACCGCCTCTTCCTCAGGCGTATCGTAAAAGACGAACTCGGTGACAACCTGTTTAGGCGGAGCCGGAACCAAGACGAAAAAGGCAAGGACAAAACAAGCCAGAATGGCAAAAACATGGGCTAAATAAGAACTGCCGCAAGCTTCCGACATTTCGATATAAAAATCTCTATAGATGGGTTTCTTGCGCGTCTTGACCGCTGTCTGAAAGGCGTCACGGGCACTGAAAGCAACAAAACCGAGGATAATCAAAGAGAAGACCAAAAAGAAGGGCGAGAGACCGCTTTCATGCAAAGCACCAAATACGCTGGCAAGTTCTTCATTGACCTTAAGCTTAGAATCTGAACTCACCTTGACGAGAAGTGCTGTTATCGAAGAAACAAAGATCATTAGAGCAAAGAGAATATAGCTAGTGAAGGCCACAAGCTGGAATATAAGACCTTTTCTGAACTGTCCGTTGTATAGCTGACCAAGCCCCGGTATTAACAAAGACAAGCCTGAGACCTGCGAGGGAGACAAGTTGTTCTCATTTCTAATAGACATAAAATCACCTGGGCCGACAAGTCTTCCTATCGTAGGCAAGAAAGAAAGTCCCCAATATGTGAAATAACCCTGAGAATTCCCAGGGTTATCACTGATTCTTCTATCTAGATTATTTAGCTATTTTATCTAGCTATTTTAGCTAGCTACATTGTCGGCATGCGCAATTCTTCGGCAAGCTCGATCTTTAGTTCATCTCCGGGTCTGACTTCTACTTTCTTGCCTTTCTTGGCAAGCAGCACAGCCACCCCGACTGCCAGACCAATACCCGCACCAATCATGGCGCCACCGGCGCGACCGACTCCAGAAGACGAGCTAGAAGAAGAAGAGGAAGAACTGCCTCCGGCTAGAACTCCGATACCCAAACCAGCCAAGGTGGGTAGCGAAACTGTCCCGCAGTCGAGGGCGACATCTTTCATACCGCGTCTGGCATGTACCACTCCACCCCGGGCAACGATATTAGCCACCAAAGGTATCTGTCTATTGTCGGGAGTGGTGATGGTATCGAATTTGAGGGCCACCGAACCACTGCGATTGAGAGCACGAGGTCCATTCATCTGGGCAATACGCCCCTTGATTATGGAACCGGCCGGTACCACGGTAGAACCATCTATGGTGAGATCCTCAGCGGTACGAGCCGAGAATTCATCGCCTTCCTGACTGGTGTCGGAATCAACAGCAGTGTCCATGATAATTGGAATCTTGGTGCCGGTAGGCACAACTCTTATATAACCTTGCAGCACTTTCTCGCTGCTGCCGCTACTGCCACTACTACTAGTAGATGAAGTGGTACTTGACTCTGTGCTTGACGAAGATGACTCAGAGGCAGTTGCGCTGCTGGTTTCGGCGGTACTCTCAGTGGAGCCGACCTTGCTTTCGCTAGAACTAGATGTAGTTTTGCTTTCGCTTGAGGTTGCATCATCTAGTTTAGGCGCTTCAGATTCAAAAATAGAATCGGAGCCGCCAACACTAGCGCTTGAACCGGAAGAAGAAGAACTGGAAGGGGAAGACTCTGAAGAGGCAGAACTGGAACTGCTTTGGGGCGGTTCTTGAGGACTGTAAATTTTGAAATTGACTGAGGATTCAGCAGCCATTACAGGCGCTATTGCCAATTGTCCAACCAGTGCCACCATCAATCCAGCGCATAGCGAAATAGATTTTGACGTTCTCACGCCATTGCTTTTTCTTCTGCCTTCCAACATCAAGACGTTCCTCTGAATTACTAAGCTTATATTTGAGACGTGGCTCACTGGTACGCGTTCCCGGCTTAAGGCAGGTTAACCTAAAGCAGTCAAGCGGTAAACCATTTGGAAGTCTAACATTGCCTGCCCCAAAGATGGGCAGAAAGTAAAGCTGATTAGCACATTCAAAACTAGTGAAAGATTCAAACCTCGCAATAATAAATTTGCACTAAGCCTTCAATATATATAAAATCGAAAGACTTACTCGTAAAAGGAGCTCGCCGTGGTTCAGTGTGACATTTGCCAGGTCGTCAACGATGAAATGGCTCAATTTTGCAAAGAATGCGGCGGCAGACTGCCGGTCAGACCGCAGGCCAGTGCCTCACCGGGTTCTGTTATGCAGATCGAGCAGCCGGCTGAACCGATCAAGAAACCGCGCCCCCGCTTGAAGTCGCCAATCTTGGGCAGCAGTGAAGATGACAACGATTATCAAGAAGATTATCAAGATGACTCTTCAGATATGGGTCATGGTTCTGCACCGGCGCCCAGAAAGAGAAAAGGTCTGCGTTCTCCTATATTGGGCGGCGCCGACGATTATGAAAACGATGAGCCAGATGAGAAACCCCGTCCGAGAGGCAAAGGCGGCTTGAGATCGCCCATGCTTGGAGGCGCGGGCGGACCGGGCAGACCAGCCTATGATGATGACGATGATGATTTTGAAGAAACTCCTAAAGCTAAGCAGAGCCGAGCCAAAGGGGGTTTGCGCTCGCCCATGCTTGGCGGGGCTAATGACTTGGATGATGACGACGATGATTATTCCGAAACACCGGCTCCGGTAGGAAAAGGCGGTTTACGCTCGCCTATTTTGGGCGGGGGCGAGCCTCCTGCCAAGGCAAAGCGCAAATCTTCCATATTGGGCGGCGGTGGAAGAGAACCAAGAGAGCAAAAGGACCACATCGAATTCCCGCATCGCAGCCATAGTGAAGAAGATAATGAACCGCATCTCAATACAAGACCAAAGGGTCTGCGCTCACCACTTCTAGGCGGTGATGACGGTGATTTCGAAGAGATGCCCGAGCCTACCAGGAGAAAAGCCCCTGGTAGCCATGCCGGAGAGCCTCACCACCAACCTTCCGGACGTAAATTGCGCTCTCCTATTTTGGGTGGAGCCGATACTGATGATTTCGATGATTATGATCAATACGATGATGAAGACGACGACGAATACGACGATGAAGATGAAACAGTACTCAGGTCTCCGCTTTTAGCAGCCCGTTCTCCCAGCAAAAAGCCTAAACCTCGAACTGATAATCCCAGCCAGGCGCCGAGTAGCGGGGCGGCGCCACAGGCACAAACCCCTTTTGTGGCGGCCAATCAACCGCAATTCAGTTCCAGCCCGGCTCAAAATCCAGCGATGGCGCCTAATGCAGGCGTAATGCCCAATGCCGGCCAGGCATACCCGCCGCAAAATTATCAGAATCCCGCCGCTTCGCAGACCCAACTGCCGCAAATGCCCCAGACTCCGCCCCGTTATCAACCCCAACCAGCACCTAAACCAACCAACAGCAACTATCGCATGCCCGAGCAGACCCTGGTTCAGCTTGAGCCCTTGCCCAGCCAATCCCAGCCAGCTCTAAACCAAGAGACTCTAAACCAGCCGGCTTTAGCTCAGCCGGCTATAGCTCCAGAAATAAGTCCAAAAGAGCCAGCAGTTAATAATCCAGCCATTAATAATAAGGTAGACACCAGACCTCAAGAAAAACTGCGCTCGCGTTTACTGGCATCTGATGCCGATAGCGATGCCGACGACCAAGATTATTCCGGTGCAAACGACCGCCGCCTCATGGGCGACAGACGCGGCACCGGCTCAAGAAGAAAGAGTGACAGCTTTGCCGCCGAAGAAGTGGAAAGTTTCTCGACCATGAGGCAGAACTCCACCGGTGGTGCCGCCGGCATGGCACCAGTAGTAATGGCACTCGTGGGCTTAGCCCTCATAGCTAAAGCCTGGTTCATCTTTTCTTATCTAAAACAAGACAGCATGCTTGGTATTGCCACTATTGCCGACCAGCTCACAACGGCAGCAGCACTTGTGGCAACAATAATGATGGCCTCCAAAATCAATCGCCCCATGTAATCTTGTAAAGACTGACCCATATTGAGAAAAGGTAACTTTCAAAGAGATTGGGTCATGGTATATTGACTACGGTAAAAGCCCAGGATGAAACGTGTCTAATAACACAACAACTGGTAGTTTTTGATGGAACATTTGTCTTGCCTTCTCTTTCTAATTAACTAGATACGCAGGCAACTATGGAATCCACCAGTCACTTGCCAGAAAAAATCTCAAAGGAAGCCGTCTTGAAGAAGTCTTCATGTGGTCAAAACAAAGCAAGAATAAGAGCCTTGATGCTTTCTTTCAGCCTACTGCTTGCCCAGGTCGGGCTTGTGTCGGTACCTGTTAATGGTGCAGCGCTTTCCAGCCGGAAACCTAGTTTCGACCTGCCCGCCAATGACATTATTGATGAAGAGCTTCCAGTGGAAGACAGCAAAAAAGACGGTGCTGCCGATAACGCCGATCTTAAATCAATCAATCTAGCCCCCTTAAAGTTAAAAGATGCCACCCAAGCGGATGAAGCCCCGAATGCCGGAGAAAAAGCCGGTGGAGATAAAGGCAGTGGAGAAAAAGCTGGCGAAGATAGCACCTTAAAAGTAGGCGCCACGATCAATCAGTTTGTTCCCAAGGAAAATGAAGGCGGCACCGCTGGCGGTGACTTACCTAAGTTAGACTTAAAAGACAGCGCCGCGGCTAAAGATGAGAAAGCTGGACGCGGCTTTCGCAAAGGCAAAAAAGACAAAGTATCTGACCTAACTAAAGGCACAGTGCAAGACCAGGCCAAAGCTCTCAACCTGCAACCGGTCGCTCTTATGGAAAGCCCAGAAGAAGTGCAAGACAAGGCTAAGCTTTTGGAAGACTCTGAAAGACAGCAGATTGCCGGTCTATGGGAAAGTACGCTGGAGCGCAATCCAAAAATTCAATTCGTCGTGCAAAAGCTTGTGCCGACATCTGAGAAGGGTCATGCCACTCATATCATGATGAAGTCAATGAGTTCGCTCTTGTTTGGTGCGATTGGCTCAATGGGCATGATTGCTCCCAACCAGGGCACCTATATGGCTCAGAATTTTGCCGCCAGCCTGCTTGGACAATTGAATGGTTCGCTAGACAAAAAAGCACTTGAACGGATGTCGCTCAATCAGGCTGAACTGATCATGCTCTACGAAATGGTCACCAATACAGCCCAAAACGTGGTGGACAACTATCGTTCTTATAAAAAGAACGTGCAACATATGTCGAGAGCCACAACCGACCTGGAAGAACTGCGCAACATGGCCGGTCTGGCGGCTAAAACACCGTCACAAGAACTAGAAATGCAATACACACTGCGCAAAGCCCAGCGCGATGTAGACAGCTTGGTGGATGACGTGCACCGCTACAGACAAAATCTTATCGACCTGGCAGGACGAGAGGCTGTGGACAAGTTGGATAATCTCATGAACGACGAGATGCAAAAGCTTGAAAACACTCAGATTGCCCCCTCGCTAAAGTCAAAACCTAATATGTGAAAGCGTTAAATAATCGGATAGCCTCTTAGAGACTGTTTACCGATACTATATACAGGTTGCATACCGCAATCTGAGGTTTTCAATGCGCTTAAATCAACGCTGGTTTGTCTGGATAATTCTGACAATCTGCTTGTTATCTATACCGGTGGGTGTCCTGACCCAAAACCTAGGACAGGCGAGCGGCACGGCTAAAGAGTCGGCTTCAGATGGCTCTTTCTTGACCAAGTACAAAGACCGCATTGAAGTGATCAAGCTATCCGGCATGATCATCGAAAAAGCTGATTCTGGACTGCTCTCTAGTTCAACCGGTTCTGCCACTTCCACTCTGAAAGACTTGCGCAAAGCAGCCAAGAACGACAAAGTAAAAGCGGTTCTGCTGCGTATCAATTCACCGGGTGGCACAGTACCGACTTCGCAAGAAATCTATGAAGCAGTCAAGGAACTGCGCAAGAAAGGCAAGCCGGTAGTGGTTTCGATGGGCGACATGGCCGCCTCAGGCGGTTATTACATTGCCTGCGCCGCCGACAAGATTTATGCCAACCCTGGTACATTGACTGGCAGCATCGGCGTAATCATGAACTTGATGAACTTCAAGACCCTGGCCGATAAGATTGGGGTTGAACCAGATGTAGTTAAATCTGGTCTCTACAAAGACATTGCCTCGCCTTATCACCGAATGACTAAAGACGAAAGGCAGATTCTCACCGACTTGATAATGGATTCTTATGATCAATTCACCCAGGCTGTTTCGGAAGGAAGAAAACTGCCTATTGAAGAAGTGAAAAGAATCGCCGACGGCAGGGTCTATAGCGGCAGACAAGCCTTAAAGCTCAAGCTGGTCGACGAATTAGGGACTTACAGCGATGCCCTCAATAGCCTACAAAAGACTTGCCGAGAAAAGTACCACCTCAAAAACGATCTAGCGGTGGAAGATGCCGGTAGTGATAACTTTCTCTCCTCGCTTCTTGAATCTAATAGTCTTGTACCGCTGCAAGGCAAGCCAGACTTGACCGAACTTGTACCTGTAGATCTCACCCCCGCCCTGACTAAACAGCCACTGTGGCTCTATCGCTGATACAAAATCGCGGATTAATAAAGATGGAAAAGCAACCCCCCGATTTTGAAGAAGCAAAAGAAGAAAAGCAGCCGGCTCAAACAGAAGCAGGCGAGGCTGAATTTGGTGAAAAGACTTTGGCAGAGTCGGAGCCATTCGAATTAGAACAAGCTTTTCGTCAGGTAATTAAGAATACAGAGGAAGAACCAGAGAGCAATAAAGCAAAAACAGAAGCAAGCAGAGACTATTCAAATAGCTTCAATCTCTTTGCCGACATATTTTATGGAGTGCTGGTGGCGCCCAGACAAACAATGCTCATCCTGAGCGATCAAAGAAAATTCCCGCCCAGCGCAATCAATATGTCAATGGCGATTTTCTTTGTCACCCTGGCTCTTTCCATGACCGCCTGGTTACGTTTCAAACCGCAAGCTGCTCTAGCTTCAGCCGGTGCTGGTCTGACCTTCACAATCTCAGGGCTATTGAACTGGATTTCAATTTCAGTAGTTCTCTACTACCTCAATATCTTTCTCAGAGGTAAACTCAAGTTTGCCAATGCCCTCATCGCTTGCGCCTGGGCCTTCCTGCCCTTTCTTTTCTTTCCTCCCGTCCTTTGTTTTAAAAAAGCGCTTGGGGCAGCCTTTCCATTACTGGCTAGCTTCCCAGCCACGTGGTTCCTGATCCTTCTATTCATCACTTTTCAGTCGGCACTGCGCACCACCACTTTCAAACTTTCACTGATCTTGATAGTGCTGCCGCCTCTACTTTTCGGTGTCTACACTTTCTGGCTATTTCTGGCATTCGGACTAACAGCCATACAACTTCTCAGTCGCTAAAGCAATGCACGCCCAATCTAAAAGACTTGTGGTTGCAGTGGTAGGCCCCACTGCTTCAGGCAAAACCAAATTAGCAATAGAACTGGCTGCCGCCCTCGATGGCGAAGTGATTGCCTGCGATAGTCGCACTGTCTATAGACATATGAATATCGGCACGGCAAAGCCAAGCATGCAAGAAAGGAAAGGAATCGAGCATCACCTCTTAGATGTAGTCGACCCCGACCAGGTCTATACGGCGGCTAACTTTAAAAAAGATGCTGCGGCAGTTATAGAAGATCTTTTCACTAGAGAGAAATTGCCCATCGTCTGCGGTGGTACCGGTCTATATAGCCGAGTTTTGCTAGAAGGCTTGAATATTCCAGAGGTGGAGCCTGACGAAACTCTGCGCAAAGAGCTTGCTGAACTTGTCAAAGAAAAGGGAGTCGAAGCTCTGGAAGAAATTCTAGAAAAGCTTGATCCCCCTTCGCTTACGCGTATCGAAAAGGGTGACGTTTTCCGTTTAGTCAGGGCAATCGAAGTCTCGCAAAAGCTAGGTCCATTTTCACAAATGGCCACCATGCAGAGACCAGATTTTGACGTACTCTGGCTCTTCCTCAATGTGCACAATCGTGAAATCTTGAGAGAAGCAATCGTCAAACGTCTACTCGTTCAGGAAGCAGATGGCGTCATTGAAGAAACTAAGGCTCTCAGTCAGCGTTTTGGTCTTACGCGAGCTTTGCTCAACTCGGTTCCATATAAAGAATATCTCGCTTACCTCGACGGCACAATGAGCCTAGAACAAGCCCGGGAAGAAGCAGTAAAACACAATTACCAACTGGCTCGGCGACAAATCATGTGGTTCAGAAAATCACCCAAATCGCTGGAGCAAAAAAGGCTGACTTTTTTTATTGACGAAAGCACTGAAGCAGAGCGACTTTCGGAAAGTATGAGAGAAATCTTGCAGAGTACTAGGGCATAAAAGTAGCCTAGCAACATATTCAAGGCTAGACGTAAACCCAATAAGAGCTATACTAAAAGAGCACCTCAATGGTAAGCATCTGCAAATGTTCACAAAAAACATCGGAAATATCCGAGAAGTCCCTCTGCCTTTCAGTAATGGACTGCTCTCGGCAAAACTTTGGCGCACAGAAACTCCCCAGAGTGCAAAGAGTTCTCAAAGCAAAACTCTTCCCAGCCAGACTCGTTATATAGCCTATGTTCCTGAACTCGGGCTGAGCAGTTTCGGGCTGACCGATTCGGAAGCATCCTTCAGACTGTTCACCACCTTGATCAAGTATTATCGCCAACTCAAGGCCAACCAAGACAAACTCGGCGAGCGCGGGCTCAACCATCTTGAACTATTGAAAGACTGGATGAGCGGCATAGAAGAGAGAATGACGGTCAAACAAGTAGATGAACTGGCCGGGGAAAAGCGAGTCGTCTCAATTCTCAGCCGTCTTCGCTAGAGCCAAGCTAAGCCTGTCTAAGTGGTGAAACAACCACTCAATCTTTTTCAAAACCTCGCTCTTTCATAATCAAAGCCAACTTGGCTTTGCTCAAGCCTGCTTCGATTCCCACCGGATACTGGTGAGGATTTAGCAGTCTGAGAATACCTTTGTGAAAGCCTTTCAGCCTATCTTCACGGTACTTCCTCGCTGCCTCCAAACCAGGGGACTTATAGACTAACTGCCCCCCTCTAAATATAGGCTTCAAAAGTTCCTCGTACTTAGTTCCTTTAGCAATGGCTTTGCGGCGGGTAAAGTCGAGGGGGTCAACTACCATATTTTCAGGCGGACAAGTGCTCTCTTCGTCATAGACCATATCGGCCAAATAAGTCCGAACACCTCTCTCTTCAGTATAAAAACGCCGCACTTGTTGCACACCGGGCGTAGAAATCTTGATCACCTGCTCTGAGAGTTTTATGCGGTACTGCCAGGGTCCATTACCAGCTTTATCGACATCACGCACACAGGCAAGCTTATAGACACCACCGAGAGCCGGCTGATCGGCAGCGGTGATCAACTTGGTGCCCACACCCCAGATATCCACTGCCGCACCCTGGTCGATAAGAGACTCGATTACGTCTTCGTCGAGATCATTCGAGGCAATGATCTTGGTGTCATGAAAGCCGGCTTCGTCGAGCATTCTGCGAGCTTCCGAACTAAGATAAGCCAGGTCCCCCGAATCTAGCCTTATACCAAGCAGTTCATGACCTTGGGCCCGCAAATTGCGACCGGCCTCGATGGCATGCTTGACACCGCTGAGAGTGTCATAAGTATCCACCAAGAAAACACAGTTATTGGGCATAGCATTTGCATAAGCAGCAAAAGACTGAGCTTCGCTGTCATAAGACATAACCCAGCTATGAGCATGGGTACCCTTGACCGGTATGCCGAAAAGCCGACCAGCCAAGACATTGGAAGTAGCATCACAGCCACCCAGATAGGCGGCCCGACTGGCCGTAAGGGCGCCGTCCACCCCTTGCGCGCGGCGCAAGCCGAACTCCAAAACCGAACGACCTCGACTGGCATAGACAACCCGAGCCGCTTTGGTAGCAATTAAGGTTTGAAAATTGAAAAAATTGAGCAAGGCAGTCTCGAGCAGCTGGCACTCAATTATTGGTCCCTTCACCCGCACCAGTGGCTCATGGGCAAATACAATCTCACCTTCGGGCACAGCATCTATGTCGACATGCAACTTCAACTGCTTCAAGTAAGCCAGAAAAGACTGAGAAAAAATCGGCTTGCCATCACCTCCACAAAGCGAGGCTAAATAATCGAGATCTTCTTGAAAGAAATGAAAATTCTCCACCAGATCGACCAGCGATTCTAAGCCGCAAGCCACCGAATATCCGCCCTGAAAAGGATTATTGCGGAAGCTGAGATGAAAGACAGCCTCTCTCTGTTTATCAGCCTCAGCATTTTGATAATAGCCGTAAGCCATGGTCAACTGGTAAAGGTCGGTCAAGGTGGCAAGCCCCGGTCTGTATATATCGCTTGGTCTGGCACCGGTTTCCATAGACATCCTTCCTTTTAGATTACTGCAGTTGCTTTGGCTGCAAATTTTATTTTTTCTGAGCCCAAAATTTTGAACTTTAAGACCGATTTTGACGTCTTACTATCAGGCTGGTTTATTTTACGAGTAAAAACGTGATCTCTCATCAAAAGTCCCTGCTTATCTTTGGGTATCGATTTGGATATCGAGCGAGATATCGATTTGCCTTTAGCGCTTTGCTCAGCATATTGCTAGCTGGCTCGATGGCACTGCGAGCTATTCCGGCCCTTTCTCAAGATAATTTCTTGAGCCAGTCTGCGGAACTTGGTGAGCCAGGTCAAGAGCCGGGTCAAAATACAGGTCAAAAGACAGACCCAGAGACAGAACCAGAGACATACAAAAAAACAGAAAGAGCGAACAGTTCAGGCAGTGAAAATAACAACTTTATCGGCAACATCATCACTCTCAAGCTGCATCGAAAAGATTGCCCCTACGCCTCAATCATGGCCTTTGCCAAGCGGAAATATTTCAGCCATCTTGAGACTGGATTGAGCGAAGGCATGCAGCCCTGCCGCTTCTGCCTGCCCCGTTATGAAATGAGAGTGCACTGCCGAATTGTCAACGGAGCAGGGCATTTATATTCCAATACACAATCTGAAACGCCTTAAATCTTCGATTTGGTATGTGGTATAAACGACTAGAGAACAGTTATTAAGGGCTATCTAACTAAATGAGTTTTCAATCACTGGAACAGGACATGGCCAATGCCATTGGCTTCGTCTTCGACCGCAGCGTAGACCCGCCAGCCTTGCTGGGACAGGGTTTCCTGGTCTCGAAAAGCAGATTCGTTTGTTGTGCCGGTAAAGTCTTCCACTACACCGATGCTCCTTGGGCTCTGGAACTTTATTTTGTGCATCCAGAAATTCGTATGGGTGTGAAATCGGTTAGTATCCACCCCGATTTCGATAAGCCGCTTGCCCGCAACGACTATCTCGCTCAGACAGGCAGACCTGGTGAAACACTGCCCATCTTGCCCAATGACATGGCCATGCTCATAGTCGACCCCGATCCTATTGAACTAATGCCCGAAAGAGTGGGCGAGTTGGTCAGGGCGATGTCTCTTCCATTCAACAACCGTGGTGTGGAAACTTCCGGACCGGTGAAAGGTCATGAGTATCTGCAAGTAATCAACAACTTGCTAGCCCAAGGCAAACAGGGTCTTCTCACTCTCTTCGACATTCACAATATTCCAATTGCGCGCCTGCTCCTGGCGCAAAACAGCATTCCCCTGGTTTATTCGTCACTTTATAATATGCCGCCGGCATATACCTTTTTCGAACTGGCTATAAGACAGCCGGCTCTTGGTTTTGCCTTCGAACCCCAGGGCGAATTTGCCTGGCCTGATATGACTCCAATTAACGCACCGGCAGATCGTCTAATCTGGGAAGCGATGCGCAGAGCCAATGAACTGGAAGGGCTGTTTGCTGGTCTGGGCGGCATCAATGGTCGCTATCAAAAGGTTGTGCAGTCCTATGACCCCACCTCATCATCAGAAGAAATCAGGTGGATGGTCGGCAATCTCTGGGAAACACTTGACGGCTTCATTACCCTCGACAACCTTTCCACCAGGGTAGGCGCCGATACTTACACAAGTCTGGTGGCTGTGCGCGAACTAGTCAACCGCGGTGTGGCCTCTCAAATCAACCGCTCTTCGCCCTTCCATGGTAATGGCACAGTCGGCCCGCCCTTGATTTCGCATACTGACTTCGAAGTACATAACTGGGACAACCTGCAAGCTTTCTATCTAGATCCCCTCTCGGGCAAACCCTGCTGGGTGCAAGGCAATTATTTCGGCTCGGCAAGCGCGGTGCAGCCTAAAAACATGTTGCACACCATTCCTGTCCCACCCGAAGTTTCAGGCGCTCTGATTTGCAAAGACTACAAACTGATAGGATTGCATAACGGTCCGCAGGCTCTTCGCGGCGGGGTCACGGCGCCTCCCATGAAGTGCTCGCAGTTTATGTGGATGGGAGCATTACTTGATGTAAGCAGTAAGAAAGCCAAGTTTGGTGGAGACAGCGATGAAGGCGGAGTAACCAGTCTCAAGAGCCGTCTCGATGTTGAACCATCCCAGGCACCGGCGGCTGAAGACCGCATTGTTTGCCCGGTCTGCTTCTCTTCCAATCATGCTTACGGGGCCTGCAGCAACTGCGGTCATATTATCGAAGCACCACCGGAAGAACCAGAAGCCAAAACAGTCAAGGATAAAGCCGGCAAAGCCGTCAAGAAACTGCAAAAGAAGACAGGCTTCACCAACAAACAAGCGGCCATTGCCGCTGTAATTTTGGTCCCGCTCTTTCTCATCACCATCATGAGCATGCTCAAACCTCCGGCCCAGCCGACTCCGTCAGATCAGGTCAAGCTGCCCGGTGAAATTGCCCATCATGATTCAAATGAAGCAGCAAGAAAGATGGCAGTGGAAAAAGCTGGTTTTAAATTAAAACCGGAAGAAGACTACTGGTACGAAGATACAAGTGAGCAAACCAAGCCCAATCCCTCATTTGGCGTGTTTTCAGAGAGAACAAACCAAAAGCTCACCTTTATGTTGCACCAAGATATGTCGCCTTACAATAACCTCAAGGCCTTCGAGAAAAGACCTCCTTTTGTGCAAGATTTCTTCTTTGACGAAGGGGTACCGAGTGAAACCGGTGAACAGGTTTTGGGAGACAGCACGCTCAAATGGTTTATCTTGAGCGGCAGCGATGCCAAAGGCAATAAGCTGAAAATTCTGCTTGGCGCTTTCCCTGCTGTAGAAAGCAGCAAATGTTTCTTGGTGACCGGACAAGCTTATGCAAAAGATGGTCAGACCTATATTCCAAATAATGCTCTTTCGGTTATAGAAAACCTGGCCGCCGACCGCACCCAGAAAGCAAACCAGGCTAAGCGAGACGGCATCAAACCTAATGAAGTAGATGAAGACGAAGTCGAAGACGAAAAGAAAGATCTGGCTACAGAAGAAGACATCGTCAAATTTATGAATTCGGCCAAAGAGACAATTCAAGAAAACCTCAGCCTGCCAGACTGGGCCAAGGAAGAACTGAAGAAGGACAAAGCCGAACGTCGTAAGATAAAGACCAAACTGAAGATTGGCATAGACAACGAGGGTAATGTCAAAGCCCTTGAAAAATTGGATGCCGATGAAGGTGATGAAGAGCAGAAGCTCCTAGAAGGCGCTCTGCAGAGTGCTATCACCAAGTCGTCACCTTTCAAATTTGTGCCGAACTTCAAAGAGCCGGTTTTGAAATTTATCGTCAAACTAAGCGGCAATAAGATCAAATTGGAAAAGGCCACGGCGGCAACCACGCTCTAAGCAAAGTCAATAGAGTGAAGAAGGACTGGCAGCTCAGTCCTTCTTCACTTTGATACCGTCCGCGGTACCGACGATGATCAGTATTTGAAGACTATTTGCGATCACCCCCCCCCTTGACAAACCGGCAAAAAGTTGTACAGTCTGCTTTAGCCACTTTAGGCTGTTAGCAACTTACCACTACAAACAAAACCGCTAGGCATTAGCTTTGCCTCAGACTTGAGCTTTCCGCTTCAGCCTGAATCAAGGTCTTAGCTTGGGGCGTGACTAATCTCATGCTATGCCAGGCGGAACAAGCAGCGAGCAAATTTCAGCCCGCTCTTTCAAGCACGCGTCAGTCGAAAATCGACTGCCAGTCTTTGCAAGGGGCTGAATGAGCTTAATACCTCAGACTGCCGACCGAAAGCCGGCTATCGAGATGACTATTCATGCCATTTTAACGGCATGAATAAGTGTCTAGGCGCGAGCCGATAGCCTGCCCGGTTAGCACCACCTGCGGTATTACAGCTTGGCTTGCTTTTACTAAGGAGAAAGACCATGAATAATACCTTAAAAGAACTACGCGAAAAGACTTGCGGCACCGCAACCTTAGAGAACCCGACCTTTGAAGAGAGTGATCTGCATAATGCACAAGAAGGCGGATCAAGCTACATGAAGAAGCCGCTCTCCTTTCAAGACATGACTATAATCACCGCCGGCACAGCCTTACCGGCGGCCTTACTAATCTTTGCGGCGCTCTCTAATCTCGTCACAGCAGTCGAACTGGTCATGAGACACCCAGTCGAAACACTCTTGCAATATGGCCTACTAACGATGATACCGCTCGGTAACTATCTAGTTTGGGATCGTCTCTTTCGAAACAAACTAGGCAATAGCCGCCGGCTAGGGCTCTATAACGGTGCAGCCATCGGAGGCTCAGCCCTGGTTTTTATCGCTTGTGCGGCAGCCTTATATCTTGGTACACCGCTACTCTACAATTACTACAACAGCCATGCAGGCGATGCGATAATCGGCGCTTGTGCCGCTCTCGCCTCATTAATCACAAGCCTGCATCTGATGAAAAAACTGAGCCAGGCTTGGGAGACCGACAATGCCCGCTTCTGCCAGAAGATTTATAGCATCGCCGGCGTCTTGCTGTCATTTATGACCACAGGACTTTCGGAAGCCCGCCAGACTTTCATAAAGGTCAACGAAAAAGCGGCTCTCTCAGAAGACTTAAAAGAGAGCAGCGAAGCTCTAGAAAGGCTCCGTTTACCCTTTCTAGACAGCGAAACCGAAATAAAGAGGGATATTGCCGCGCCGGATACCGGCGGACTCTCAGGTCTATTCTTGGGGCTGAACGAAACAAGCGCCCGCAAGGTCTTTTTTGCTCTCACCTCCCAGCCCTATGAAGCAGTATCAGAACTGGCAGCCGGCGACCAGTCCGGCGACTACACCACATCGAGCGCCTATGACAATTATCTAGCCAGACAAGTTGTAGGAGAGCAAATTAAGGGACTGAGCCTGAAAAGATCTCAGATTGGCGGCTCGGTCAATGCCGACCACCTCACAGCAAATCTGAACTGGACCTTCGTCTTAAAAAACACCAGCACCTCCGCCCAGGAAGCCAGAGCCGAACTAGCTCTGCCGCCAGGTGCCGTGGTATCCAATATGACCTTGTGGATGGACGGCAAGCCCACTGATGCCACTATAACTAGTACCACACAAGCACGGGGCGCCTACAGCGAAGTAGTGACAGGTAGAAGAGATCCGGCACTTGTCACCTATCTGGGCAAAGGTCGGGTACTTTTGCAGTGTTTTCCAGTGCAGGTTAATAAAGAAACCAAAGTCAGTCTATCAATGACAGTGCCACTCAAGCTTGATTCGGCCAGCCATGCCTCAATGGCGATGCCGCGCCTGGTCTCGACCAATTTCAAGGCAGCCAAAACGCACGCAGTCAGACTAAACTCGCAAAGCAAGCTAAATTTGGCCACTGCCGGTCTGCATGAGATCTCAAATAGCGCAGGCAACCATACTTATTCAGGAGAGATAAACGAACAGGAGGTTAAGAACGCAGGCATTTCACTGCAAGCCGAAAGAGAACATAGCTTAGGTGCCTTTGCCGCCCAAGACCAGGTGACCGGCGGCTATGCCGTTGAAACTGTGAAAGCAGAGCCTAACGCGACGCCCCAAAACTTAGTAGTTGTCGTAGACGGTTCGAGCCAAGTGAAGAACTACAAAGACGATCTTACTAAAATGCTCAAAAAAGTTTCGAAGTTGGTTCCGACCAAGGTTTTGCTTGCCGACAACCATAAGGGTGAAGAGCCTGAAGTAATGACCGTAGAAGAAGCAATCAAGGCTATGGAAAATGCCACCTACCTAGGCGGTCATGACAATCTGCCCGCCGTGGTCAAGGCTTCTCAACTGGCATCAGATCTAGATCAATCGGCAGTTCTCTGGGTGCATGGACCGCAACCGGCTTTTAACGATGAGATCTATATCACTACACCCGGCATTACTAAGCCTACTTACTATGAGCTGGCTCTCGATGATGTTTGGACCAATACCAGCCAATTCCTGAAAAATCACCAGGATATTGGACCGATGACACCAGTTATGCGCAGCGGCAAACTGGAAGACGATATGAATCGTTTTATTGATCAGTGGAAACCAGGTGGCTATCACTATTCGGTTCGTCTTTACCACACCGACGTAAAGCCGAGTTGTGCAATTATTGAAGGTCAGGACGCGCTTAATCTCTCCACTTTGGTGGCGGCGCAAAACTGCAAACATTTAATTGCCAGCAATAAATCAACCGAAGCCATAGAAAAAGCCCTGCGCTACCACCTAGTTACACCGCTCACCTCGGGCGTCATACTGGAAAATCAAGACGATTATCTGCGCTGGGGTATCAGACAAAATAGCCCACTCAAACAACAAAACCCCAACCAAGAGGCAAGCAAATTAGCTAGCACCGATTCGCTCTCGGGTTTTGGCAATGTCGAACAAGCTCGCGGACAAATTGTCGTAGGAACGAGCACCGGGCAGGTTGCTATCGGCACCTTAACAGGTGGAGATGCTTTAGCCAATTCAGTAAACAAGCCTATCTTACAAGGAGCTACCTTGGGCACTATCAGCCCTCAGGCAGAATACACCATAGTACAAGGAGTAAACACAGCCGGCACAGTAAGGGTAAACAATCTAGCTAATGTCGAAGCTGTCATGAATATATCCGCCATTATGCTGCAAATCTTGAGCGTACTCTTCGGAGCCTTCAAAATATTGCAGGGCGCCAAAGCCGGAATGACCCCGAGTGGTCTTCTACGCGGGCGCACAGCTACTGGTATAGCCATTGTCGCCATCGGTTTGTCTATACCCTCTATTGTTACCTGGTTCATTCAGACCGCTCGCGACTCGGCTCTCTTCAACTAACAAAGAAAGAAAGAAAGAGACCTGCGCCGGAGGAGCAGGTCTCTTTCTCTCTTTAGGCACAGCCGAAAGACCGACTGTCACTCAGACCTTTTCTATATTTACACCATTGAAATAATGAGAAAGTATGGCCCTATAATCAAGCCCCTTAAGAGCATGACCCTGGGCGCCTTGTTGCTGAAAGCCGACTCCATGTCCATAACCAAGACCATAAACTGTAAGACTCCTGAGAGTCTTTACTTTTGCGCCCCTTGGCGCTGCCTGAAAATCTTGATCGAAAAATATACGAGCGCTATTTAGCCTCTTCAGCTTCAGATCGGCATTTTCAAAAAGCTTTCTAATGACTAGCTCTTTCTTGAAGATCCAATTACCTTTGTCTGTATCAACTGACAGTTCTATTGCCACACCAGAGACGCCACGCTTCAAGACTCTCAGGCCAAGTATGCGGCCAAAACCAGAAGACGCCGGTACTACAAATGGTGCCGACTCTCTATCACCGGCTAATTTCTCGGCCACATGATGCATGTGCGCTTCCAGGCTCTCAGAGCTAAAGCTATGCAAGAAATGAAACTTACCAGACCAGGCATCGGCACTAAAAGTTTTGTTCTGTCTATTGCCCCAGAGATAGCGCAGAAAATCTTCGCCTCCAGCTGCCACGGCAAAGCGGCCTTCTGCTACCCCCTTGAGGTAAGGCAGCGGCGGCGGCGGGAAAGCCCCAGTTAGCGGGTCTGAAAAACAATTTTCATAATTTTCAGTGTGCCCACCGGCATTACTACTAAAAAGTGCCAAAATGGGCTTATCATCAAAAACCAAAACTTCCGAAGCAGTTGCGCTTATGGCTTTGTCTATGCGGGCATCGAGGGCGGCACTGTGCCCTGCAAAATATTGACAACAAAGAAAAGAATCGCAGACATTTACCTTGTCTAGGTCATGCGGTAAGCGAGGGTGCAGAGCATAGGTACGAGCACAAAGGGCTTGTCCTTTGAGAGCCTCGATATGATAGCTGGCCGGCATTTCCGCCGCTAATACTCCGGCCAGATAGCTATCTAGATCTAGAAATAGAGAAACTCTAACTTTGTTGCCGCTTTTAGCTATGCGAATATCGCCGCGATAAAAGGGAGCCCCCTTGATGCCGGCTCGCTTTAAGTTATCAATATAGAAAGCGGAAGTTCTGCCGGCAGTCTTTAATATAACCGGCTCCCGCAAACTGACCTTCTTGCCCTCAGCGCTTAAGACTTGGTCAGCGCTGTGTACTCGCAAAGAGGCAGTATCAAAGAGGACCCGCCCGCCCTGACAAACCTGCATAGTGCCGCTTTGGGCTCTAAAAGAAAGGCCCGGGCTATGTTCCAGTCCGGTCAGATCGCTAGTTGTCAGGCCAACCCAGACTTGCATTTCACCGGTTTCAAAAATCCGGAGCAGGAGGGACTCGAACCCCCAACCCCTTTCGAGGCAGCCGCTTTCAAGGCGGTGTCTTCATCCAGCCAGGTCTGCTCCACAGATACATTTATATCCTACTTTGTTATTCTAACTAATTAAATGCGCTAAAAGAGTAACCAAGATGTCACAGAAGCAAGAGAAATCTCAGAGGCTGGATTTACTTCTAGTGGAAGAAGGCCATTTTGCCAGCCGCGAGGCTGCCCGTACTGCCATCATGGATGGTGGCATTCTCGTCAATGGCAACAAAGTTACCAAAGCCGGTACGGCAATTAAACCGGGCAGCAAAATTGAGATTCTCAGCGCCTATAAAGAGAAACCTTATGTCAGTAGGGGAGGTCTGAAACTGGAAAAAGCCTTGAAAACCTTTGCTGTCGATTGCCGTGACAAGATTGGTATCGATGTCGGCGCCTCCACCGGAGGCTTCACCGATTGCCTGCTGAAGCACGGTGCCGCCTTTGTCTATGCCGTAGACGTGGGCTATGGTCAGATAGATTGGAGCCTGCGCACCAGCGAGAAAGTAAAAGTATTGGAGCGCACCAATATCAGAAATCTTGACAGCGAAACTTTATTGGCAGACAGTCCCGGACAGGCACCAGAGCTAGCGGTCATGGACGTCTCTTTTATATCAGTAGACAAAACCTTGCCAAACACTATCAATCTTATGAAAGAGGGGTTGATTGAACTAGTCATTCTTGTCAAACCACAATTTGAAGCCGGCCGAAGCAAAGTAGAAAAAGGCGGCGTGGTGCGCAACAGAGAGACCCATGTCGAATTACTGGAGAACACCCTGAAGCTCTCTTGTAACCTTGGTCTAGACATTGCAGGTTTAACCTATTCGCCTATCAAGGGTCCTTCAGGAAATATAGAGTACTTGCTTTACCTAACCGGAGATAAGAGGTTAGAAGCAACCAAAGCAGAGACCGATTTAGAATCTAAATTTAAGCCTGAATTTTCTAAAGCAGCAAAAGAGGTGGTCGAAGAAGCCTTCAACCACCTCAATAAAAGAGACTGACTCTTAGCTGCCCTCAGTCTAACTAGACTCTATTTGTTTTTCTTGGCGTTCTTATCAGCGTTCTTATCAGCTTTCTTGTCAGCTTTCTTATCGCCCTTAGCCTCTTCTTTCACAGCTCTGGCTGTGGCAGATATCTTGACGAAGACGGTGTCGGCTAACTTTTGGAAGACGATCTCGGGTCTTTTGATATCGTGATCTTTGAAAGCCACAGGCAATTCGGCTCTTATCTGCAACATGGCGCAATCAGGAAATTTCACACCCTCTTGCTTGCAAGGCTCGAAATAGGTCACATCCACCGGCACTGTCTTGCTTACTGTTTTTCCATGCACGGTAAAGTCACCGACAGCCTGGACTGTTACCTTCTTGCCGGGCTTTAGCTGGGTAGTGGCAGCGCTCACACTTTTCACTCTAAAAGTAGCTTTGGGAAACTTCTTTGTCTCGAGGAAATTGTCGCGCATATGTTCGTTGCGCAGGGCTATGCCGGTGTCGATTGATGCTAGATCGACATCGAAAACAGCCGAGAAGGGCTGTTTACTAAAATCAAGACTATCATCCATTGAGATGCTGCCCGTGATCTTATTGGTATTGCCGACGATAAGCTCTACCGGGGCATCAGAGGTAAAACTGACAGTGTCTCGTTTCTTGGGATCGTCAACCACAAAATTGGCAGTACCGGCAAAAGCAGCATTGGCAGTAAAAACCAGTCCCAAAGCAAGTCCCATAGCCAATCGCAACGAGCGCGAGCAATTGCTTACGGTCTCACCCTGTAGAGTTCCTGTTCTTTGCATAATTTCCTCCCTAGATTTAGTTGACAATAAGATTGCAGGCTTTCAGTTCTTCCAATAATTCCAAAAAGGCTTCCACTGTCTCGGCGGGCCCATCACTGGAAGACTGACAAACAGATTTGAGTAGTTCACCATAGGTGATGCCGGGTTGAGCTTTCACCATTTGCAAAGCTTCATAGGCCATTGCACCAAGCTCAAGAAAGCGGCATTGATGAGATTTATTGTCGCGATAAATAGCCATATTGGTTGTCTCTTTCTTGACCCGTCGCGGCAGTTTCTCGCCATCCAACAAAGTCTTTGAAATAGTCATAACCGGATACTGATATTTATGCAGAACCACCACATCGGCCAAACGGGGAGAGGTACTGACAAAGTCTTGTGCCTCACTTTCCAAATTCGTCTCGGCATTCGGCTTGCCACCGCGCCCACGTTTACTGGCATGGGCACTGCCCAGTGCAATTAAGTTTGCACTTTCAGCTTCCATTACTTCCAATTCAATCCACTCAAAATGAGCCAACTCCACAATAAAGGGATGACGACTGACCAAAGTAGACTCATACTGCTCTAAATAGCCGGCAAAACGATTAGCCGAGCGGTTGAGATTGTAATGATCGGGGGGCAGAGTCTCGTAATAAGCCAAGACTAAATCTCTGAACTTCTTGCCGAGCAAGGCCTTTATGCACGGATAGACCGAAGCCATTAGGTCGAGACGGCCTATCTCAATCAAAGAAGCATAGAGATTGACGCCACTTTTATTGATTGGCAAACTCTGAGAAAAGACATCTTCTCTGAAGTCTCGGCGGGTCCAGAGCTTGTAATAGAAGTCTTGAATCTCGGCTAGATTTGCCTTGGCATTTACTTCAGGCACTGACTGATTTCACCCTCTTGCTGTTACCAGACGGCAAGACTCTGTTCTTATCGGCTATGCTTCTAATTTGTTTCAGTTCGGCTAGAATCTCCGAAAACTCCGGATAATTCTGGTCTCGCTCAAGCAAGATTGCTTTGACCTCAGTGCGTTTGAGCACATAGTCGAGCAGTTCGAAAACCGGTTCAATAATAGCTGCACCATGGGTATCGATAATCATCTCGTCAGTGCGACTATGACCGGCTATATGAATCTGGACCACGCGCTCCAGAGGCAACCGGTCTAAATAAGCGTAAGGGTCAAAGTTATGATTGATTGAATTGACATAGACATTGTTTACGTCTAAAAGCAAACCGATATCGGCTCGTTCCATAACCTCAGCCAAAAAATCAGCCTCGTCCATATTAGAGCCGGGCATGGTCATGTAATAGGAAATATTCTCCAAGAGCATGGGCCTACCAATAAAACTTTGAGCGCTTTTGGCGCGCTTGGCCATATTCTTGGCTGCTTCCATATTGAGCGGAACAGGCAGCAGATCGTGCATGTATGCACCACCGGCTGTCGTATAGCAAAAATGGTCGCTCCACCAAGGGGCATCGATAAAAGAGAGCAGACGCTCAAGATCTTTTAGATAATCTCGGTTGAGTGGATCGCTTGCCCCGATGGAAAGATTGACGCCATGGGTGACAAGGGGAAACTTTGCTTTGGCCTCGTCAAGGCGGGCTCGAGCTCTACCGCCTATAGCCATATAGTTCTCGGGTACCAATTCCAGCCAGTCGATAGCGGCGGACGAAGCCAAAGTCTCTTCAGCAAGTTCGCGGCGTAAGCCCAGCCCGATACCAAGATCGGGAAGCTTAGCTTTGTTTGTCAAAAAGTCAGTCACATCGCACCGCCGCTATCAAAGCAAGCTAGTTATTTTTCGGCGCCTTTGCAGGAACCTTCTTTGCCTTTCTCGGCACCTTTGCAGGAGCCTTCTTTGCCTTTTTCGGCGCCTTTGCAGGAGCCTTCTTTGCCTTTTTCAGCGCCTTTGCAGGAGCCTTCTTTGCCTTTTTCAGCGCCTTTGCAAGAGGCTTCTTTGCCTTTTTTGGCTTTCTTGCACTCTTTCTTGCACTCTTTGCTTTCTACTTTCTTGTCGGCTTTGGCGTCGCCTTCAGCATCAGCGGCACGGGCAATTCCGTTGAAAGAAAGTCCGAGAACTGCAACGAGGGCAGCTGCCAATTGAGTCTTTTGCATTTCGACCTCCGTGAACACAAACTATTTTGAGTAACCAATCACCTTTGAATGAATTGTTGATGGAAAAGTTCCACGCTTTACATCCCGGGTGACATGAGCATCATGCTAGGCCAGGCTTATTAAAAAAAGTCCAAATCTTGGTTATGGCTGTGTTAAATCTGCCAACCGCGCACCTATACCCGAAATAAACCCGGCAAACAAACTTAACAATTCCTTATTTTGCTTTGTGTTTTTCTTTTGCCGCTTCCGCCCCTTTCTTGTCTTTGCCACAGCTACCTTCGCCGCAAGACGAGTCCTTGCCTTGCTTTTCAGCCTTTTTCACTTCTTTGCCTTTGGCTTCGTCGGCTTTATGTTTAGACTTGGCAGCGGCGGCGCCTTTCTTGTCGGTACCACAGCTACCTTCACCGCAAGATGAATCCTTGCCCTGCTTTTCGCTCTTCTTGCTTTCCTTGGCTTCCATCTTGCCTTCCGACTTCTTGTCCTCTGCGCCGGCAGGCATCTGACTGACACCGTAAGAAAGTCCCAGTACGGTCAAAAGGGCAATTGTGTCAAGTTTTCCAGGTTTCGCCATTTGCAACCTCCAAGTTACTATTTCGCACACCTATATATATAAAGAACGCTCGCACAAGAACGCTCTCCTATGCAATCTACCCATTATGTAAAAATCCAAAAGGCTGAAAAGTGCCACCAATGGCAGTATCATTAACCGCTTTAGCAAGTATAAATATGTCTTGGCTAAACGGGTATAAAGTGTTGTGTTGCCTGAGGGCATGGGGTAAGCTAACAAAAAAACTGAAGGGAAACCAAGATTTATGTCTCCAAGTTTTAGCTCTCAAAATACTGTAGGCAACTACTTTCAGCAGATTCTAAGAGACTGGGTAGTCAACGGCAAATTTCCGGAGACCACGGTAGAGGCCTGTTCACCGTCCTTGGCGACAAAGATGGGAGCAACCACCGAGAGTTTTACTTTTGATAACTACATCCATTCCAGCCAAACACCTGAATGGAGTTTGCGCCCCCTTGATTTCGGATCAGACTTGGGCGGTACTTTATATATATATCTGCCGACCACCTGGGCACAGTTAAACAAACTTGACAATGCCACCCAGGTGCTAAGCGGCGGCTTGCCGCGTCAGACCCTCTATCTTATGGACAAGCCGGACTGGTCAAAAACACTGGAACAGTTTTTGAGCCAAGGCGAGATATCGGCCTTCGTCTACTACTTGATTCAACCTCCGGAATTTCATCAATGGATTTGTTGTATGGAAGCCGGAAATAAAGTTTGGGTTTTTGGCTTCTATACTGCCCCAGGCAAGCTCTTGATCACAAAGGCTGATGCCACAGATAAAGCATCACTAGAATTACAGCTCACATCGCTGATCAATTCCAATCCATGGTACGGCTTTATCAGCACAGCTTCATCCACTTCACTGAGCCCTGTCTGAGAACAAAGCAAAAGACAAACGAAGTGTCAATCAAAGTTCTCTATCTACACGGATTTGCCTCTGGTCCAAGTTCTAAAAAAGCAGCCTATTTTAGTCAGCGCTTTAAAGAAAAAAATATGACTTTCATGGCACCAGATCTCAATGTGCCTAATTTTTTCAAGATGACGCTATCAAGCCAACTAGAGGTTTGCAGAGAAGCACTTCTGCAACTAAGGGCTGATCAGAACGACAAACTCTTTATTTTCGGCTCAAGTTTAGGAGGTTTGCTCGCCTCTATCTTGCAGGCAGAAATACCGCAGGCTACTTATGTTCTTTTGGCCCCCGGATTTGGTATCACACAAAGATGGACGTCATGGCTAGGCAAAGAAGAAATGGAAAAATGGAAAAGAGAAAATTCCAGACGCTTCCCACACCATGCCACAGGCAAAGATGAAGCCTTGAGCTTTGAATTTGTCAGAGACTTTGCGAACCACCAGTTGGCGGTGCAAGATCCGCTCACTGAAGCAATTCACTTACCGGCACGCACCTTCATTTTTCATGGTCAACTTGACGAGACTGTACCCTGTATCATGAGTGAAAAAGTTGCCCAATCGAATAACGGCAGGTCAGAGCTCTATAAACTAAGGGATGGGCACGAACTTATAGAAAGCTTGCCCTTTATCTGGCAAACAGTAGAGCCCTTGCTGCTCGATTGAGTGAACTAGGCAAGAGTAATTAGGAAAAGAATTCAGGAAAAGAAAAAGTCCGCAAATGCTTGCGGACTTTTATTCAACTCTCTTAAGAGGATTACTCTTAGGAAGCTTCGCCTTCGGAAGGAGCGGAAGAAGGAGCATCGGAAGAGGCTTTGCTACGCTTGGTAGAGCGCTTAGCAGCGGGCTTCTTCTTGGCGGCTACTTTCTTGCCTGCGGCTTTCTTAGGAGCAGCTTTCTTAGCTACAGTCTTTTTAGCGGCAGCTTTTTTGGCAGTGGCTTTCTTAGGAGCGGCTTTTTTGGCAGCAGCTTTCTTAGGAGCAGCTTTCTTAGCTACAGCTTTTTTGGCTGTGGTCTTTTTGGCGGCAGCTTTCTTAGGAGCAGCTTTCTTGGCAGCGGCTTTCTTAGGAGCAGCTTTCTTAGCTACAGTCTTTTTGGCGGCAGCTTTTTTAGGAGCAGCTTTCTTAGCTGTGGTCTTTTTGGCTACAGCTTTTTTGGCTGTGGTCTTTTTGGCAGCAGCTTTTTTAGGAGCAGCTTTCTTGGCTACGGTCTTTTTGGCAGCAGCTTTTTTGGGGGCAGCTTTCTTAGCTACAGCTTTTTTAGCTGTGGTCTTTTTAGCTACAGCTTTTTTAGCAGTAGTTTTCTTGGCAGCTTTCTTAGGCTTAGCAGCTGCTGTAGTTTCTTCGACGGCTGCAGCAGGATTAGCTCTCTTACTTGCAGTCTTCTTCTTGGTTGGCTTGGTTGCCATTATTATTCCTCCCTTGTAATAAACACAGAGGGAAACTTCCTTATATAAGGATCGATATATAAGGATCAAAGAGGTTACAACCGACTCATAATTTTTCAGAAATTATCGGCATATAAATGTCGATACAGCATTCGCTTTTACTATTTGCTTGGGCTCTTGCAATGCGACATATGCCTTAGCCGCCTTTCTTATATCTATTTCGATGCGAATTCAAATGCGATTTTCAAAACACGATCTTGATAAATATGATCTGGGAACGGCTTCAGGTCGGTTCAATTCTTTGCTTTAGTTTCACCACCGTTTTGAAAAGAGCAATCAGCTTTTTTGTAATTACTCTTTTTTGTCACACCACACGCAGCATAGAGTAACCTCGAATTCAATAAATTGCAATAGAAATTATTGAACTGAATTTTGGCGAGACGATCCAAATTCAGTTACGAGCTTAGTATCACCATTTACAGTGGCTTAGCACAACCAGCTCTACAAGCCACTTTTAGCATGCACCATCAAGAAAAATCAGAGTCAAAAAAAGGACCTTATCGACCGAAAAAAATTTTTCAAAATGCTACGAGATTTTTCCTTTTGGGATCACAAATCATAATTCGAGTTCAAAATCTTTTCCTTCTATCGGGTTTGCCCCTAAGCTGCTTTTTCGAAAAGTTCCAAGAAAAAGCTTGGGGTGACTAAATGAAACCGAGTGCTAGTGCGCCTTCTAGTGCCTGGCACTGCCGACAAATCCGAATGCTGATCTAAATCCTTCATTCTGGATTTCCTTCAAGTCACCAAAATCAATCACGTCATGATCGATCAATCGTTCGTACTCGCCAGGCAAAGTGCAAGGGGCCGGGTTACGACCGGGGTTATCCGTACACACTGCCACAGCCACGCCTGCATCCTTACAGCGAGCGAAGACTGTACGTAAATCTGAGAAATCTTTGAGCACACCGGTCTGCCTATAAGAAGTCGGACAAACTTCAAGTGTGATCTGACGTTTAGCTAACTCTTTCAAGTACTCGGGTTTTGCAAGCGGAATATGGATACCATGACCGATGCGATCGAGTATAGAAAAGAAACGCGGATCAACGTTGTCGACACTGGTTTCACCAAGGTGGCAAGTGGTCTTCAGTCCACTGGCCCTTGCCCTGGCCATTAGCTTGATCCATTCTTCGGTCTTTTCTGTATTGATCTCGGGACCGGCTAGATCGACCCCGACAACTGGTCCAAGATTATCCTGCGCAACTTTGAGAATGGCTTCATTTATGTTCTTAGGCAAACGTCTATCAAAGCAGAGAATTTGCTTGACCGTGATGGGATATTCAGCCGGTCTCAGATTGGCTGTAATTACTTCAACAATCAAATTCATCTGCCCCAATCGTTTCGGAGTGGGCAAGTCATGATCGGTACGAAAGAAGGGATTGTAACGAAGTTCTAGATACTGCAAATTCTCGAAAGTATATGCCCCGCGGCACAAGCGCAAGCAGAAATAGGGCAGATGTTCCAGACTCTGCAACTCTTCCACTAGAGAGTGAATCTTGACGAATTCCTCCAGAGTACGGCAAGGTCTGGTGAACCAGTTATAAAAGCCGTCATAATCGGGAAAATAACTCAAGACTTTGTGATCCTGCCTCTGCAGAAACTTGTAGATAATACGAGGGTGCAGTGCTCCACCTAGATGTCTGTGAAGATCCGCATAAAGTGTCATTATGGCCGCCTTTCCTGATTTGAGTTCCCTTCCGGTTCTTTACCCTGGCAAACATGTTCCCGCATTACAGGGTTTAGAAACGCAAAGCGGGGTGGATTAATAATTCTGGAAATAGGTGAAAAATAAAGAGATTGCTCAAAAATGAACCTGCCCAGCCTTATAACCATCAGAACTTGGACTAAAAGACTCCAGACCAAAAAGCTCTGCTCAGCAAAGTTGTTACTTCCCCTTCTTATTGTTATGTTTGCTCAGGCCAATCCGGCCCCGGCCTATGCCGGCCAAGATCCGGTAGTGCTTATGTCGACCACCAAAGGCACAATTGCCATTCGAGTCTTTGCCGGTATGGTGCCTCGAACCGCCAACAATTTTCTCGACCTGGTCAATCGAGGGTATTACAACGGCAAGATTTTTCACCGCGTTGAAAACTGGCTCATTCAAGGTGGCTGTCCATTCGGCAATGGGCAGGGCAACTTTGTCGATCCTGATACCGGACAAGTTCGCTATGTTCCTTTGGAAATAAATCGCAATCTAGGTCATGGTCAAGCGGGCATGGTAGCTATGGCGAGATCGGCAAATCCAAATTCGGCCAGCTGTCAATTCTATATTCTCAAAAAGGGAATGCCCCAGCTCAATGGACAGTATGCTGTCTTTGGCATGGTGGTAGGCGGTTTGCAAAATGTCTACCGCATTGGCATCGGAGACCAGATCATTTCAGCCCAGATAGCAAACAATGAAAATCATCGAAATAATGAACAATCGCAAAATAGTTCACAAAGTTCAGATGAAGGAAGCAATCAAAAAAGTTCTCAAAACACAGGCAGCACCGAACAGGGATCGGGTGGCTCAAGTGGAGAGAGCGGCTTTTGAGTCGAGCATGTCTGAAATATAAAAGGCATCGCCGGCTTTCTCAGTCAGGCGTCCGTTCTCATCCATGATCTCTCTTTCGATCAACCATGCTTCAAATTCAGGGGCAGGACGCAGCGAATTCAGTTCGCGCAGACTGGCAATGTCGTGGAAGCTGGAAGATTGATATGACAACATGACGTCGTCACCCATCGGCACACCCATAAAATAATTGACACCAGCACTGGTCAAAAGCATAGCCAGTGTTTCCAAATCATTCTGATCTGCATCCATATGGTTGGTGTAGCAAACATCAACACCCATCGGTAAGCCCATCAATTTGCCCATAAAATGATCTTCCAAGCCGGCTCTTATCATCTGCTTGCCTGATGCCAAATACTCGGGACCAATAAAGCCAACCACGTCATTGACCAAAAATGGTTCAAATAGACGACAAAAGCTGTAGCAACGGGCCTCCAGTGTCAGCTGATCGGCTCCGGCATGGGTATTAGATGAAAGTTCAGAACCTTGACCGGTTTCAAAATACATAAATCTCTCAGGGGCACCTTTGCTTTTAGCAAGCTCAAAAGCTTCGGCCACCAAATCATAATCAAGACCAAAGGCCTTATTGCCGGCCGCGCTGCCGGCAATACTCTGAAAGATAAGACCGGCGCGAGCCCCACGCTCCACAGCTTTCATTTGTGTTGTGATATGAGAAAGCACACAGTTTTGGGTAGGCAAGGCCAGCTTGTCGATCAAGTCGGCTGTTTCATCAAGCAGACGAGCTACTGTATCAGGACTGTCAAAAACAGGATTTATGCCTATTACAGCATCCCCTACGCCATAGGAAAGCCCCTCAAAAATACTAGCCTTGATACCCTCAACATTGTCACCCGGATGGTTCGGCTGAAGCCTTGCAGCCAACCGACCAGGTAAGCCGAGGGTGGTTCTAGCCTTGACCACAACGGCGCATTTCTTTGCAGCCAAGGCAAGATCGAGATTGGACATGAGCTTAGTAACGGCGGCAGCGATCTCACCGGTGAGTGCCGGTCGAATCTTTTCAATGTCGGACAAAGTCGTCGTATGAGAAAGCAGCCAATCGCGAAATTGACCAACCGTCATAGAACCGATCAGAGAAAAGGTCGCTTCATCAATCGAAGCTTCAACCTTGTCGCTTATCTCATCACCAAAAGGCAAGACCGGATTTTCTCTCAGCTCTCTCAATGTAAGCTCGGCAAGACAAGCCTTGGCTGCCACTCTCTCCAACTCTGTGCCGGCTGCTATACCAGCCAGACGATCACCTGACTTCTCTTCATTGGCCTTGGCAAGGACATCCTTAATAGATGAAAAATGGAAATTCTCGCCGCCTACAGTCGCAGATAGTTTCATACAGAATTGATAAGTGGTTACAATTTAGAGATGTTGGAAAAGAGCAAGAATATCACAACTGCCAATCTCGATTACCTCACCAGACTGACACCAGCAAGACTGGCGGTTGGTAGGGCGGGCAGCCGTCCTCGCTTTGACACCTGGTTGAGCTTTCGAAAAGATCATGCCCTGGCTAGAGATGCTGTGCTCGGTGATCTAAAAGCCTCTTTCATCAAAGAATTTGCCCAAACCTACGATTTGCTTTTGGTTGAATCGCAAGCCGGTGATCGAAAGAACTTTGTCCTCAATCCGCCATCGGGAAAAAGACTGAAAGAAAGTGAAGTCGCAGATCTGAGCGCCAAGCTTGGGCGAACCAGTCCAGATGTACAGATAGTAATGAGTGATGGTCTATCGGCATTAGCTCTCGAAGAGAACTTGCCTGATCTCTATCCGATGTTATTGGACGGCTTTAGACAAGAAGGCATTACCATGGGTAGAGCTGTCATTGCCTTACAAGGACGAGTGGCCATTGCCGACCAGATAGGTTATCTAAGCGGTGCCAAAATCGCTATCAACCTAATTGGTGAAAGACCAGGCTTGAGCACAGCCAAAAGCCTATCAGCTTACATAACCTATAATCCTTCGCCGTCTACAATCAGCTCAGATCGCACCGTTGTCTCCAATATTCACCAAGAGGGAACCCCTCCCGTTGAAGCCGGTGCCTTTATTGTCAGGACAGTGAAGCGAATTCTCGATCTCAAAGTATCGGGTGTCAGATTGCAGGCTCTGAGCTAAGCGGCAAAGCATACAAGATGTCTGAATCTATTCTTTCAGTCGGTATCGACATAGGCACCACTACTACTCATATGGTGCTTTCTCGGCTCAGTATCGACACTATCTCAATCTTCAATAGACTGCCTGAAAATTCAATTGCAGCAAGAGAAATCGTCTATCAAAGTCCAATCACATTTACACCAATTGTTTATGAGGGCGAAAATAGACTTATAGACTTTGAAAAGATAAGCCTTGTCCTGGAAGACTTTTATAAACAAGCCAAAATAGACAAGAATGAAATCGAAAGCGGTGCCCTGATTGTCACAGGCGACTCAGCCCGCACAGATAATGCCCAAAAGGTAGCGCAAGCCTTGGCTCAGGCTGCCGGAAATTTTGTAGTAGAAACAGCAGGACCAAAGCTGGAAGGAATATTAGCAGCCCGAGGCAGTGGTGCAGTCGAAGAAAGCTACCGTACAGGCAAAACTATTTGCAATGTCGATATCGGTGGAGGCACAAGCAATTTGGCCTTTATCGAGAAAGGTCGCATAGTCGAAACCGCTTGTCTAAACCTAGGCGGTCGACTGATTCAAGTGGAAGAATGCCAGCCTGATCTTTTTAATGCGGAGCAATTTAAGACAGTACAGTGCAATAGAAGCGGCAGAATGCTTTTGCAGTCGCTGGGGCTCTCTTCTTCGGCGCCGCTGTCCAAAACAGATCTGAGCAAATTAGCCTCTAAAGCCGCCGCCCTCATTGCCGAGTACTGCCGCATAAGCATAAAGTCAGGTGAAGAGACAAGCCTTTTGGAAAGCTTAAGCGAGACCGATGTGCCCTCTTTAGCTTGGCTTGAAAAGGTTGATGAATACTGGTTCACAGGTGGTGTCGGCACCCTGATGAAGAGCCAAGAGAGAAAAGATACTAAGTCGGAGAAAAGTTCAGCGGTGCCCTTCGGCGATCTAGGACAGATGCTTGCCCGGGCGCTTCTAGATTTGCTTGATAGAAAAAGAGCAAGATTTGACGCGTCGGGAATCTATGCCACTGTCATTGGAGCCGGCTTGCACACCATGCAAGTTTCGGGATCAACAATAGGTATTCAGTCCTCTCAATCTATTTTGCCCCTAAGAAATGTCCGCATTTTGAAGATAAGTGCAGAACAAAACAACAAAGGTTATCTGACGGCGCAGGTGACAAAACAATTGAACTTTCTAGATCAGTTAGACGGCAGCGAGCCCCTCGCCTTGTATATAAACGATCTCAGTCGAGACGATATCAGCTATCGTGGCATCAAAAACTTAGCCGCCGAAATTAGCAATTTGCTTGAAAGATTGCCGAAAGTTGCAGTAAAAAATGCTCTGGTAATTGTATTGAAAGAAGATATAGCAATGAGCCTGAGCCAAATTTTAAAAGGTATGCTAAGAGATAAGATAATACTCACCATCGATGGTATCGATGCCCAAAACGGAGATTTCATGGACCTAGGCAAGACTCTAGGCAGCGCCATCGACCCCAATTGTCTTTCGATTGGGGTAGTTATAAAGACTCTTCTATTTTATAAATGAGCCATTTATTGGAAAATAACGACACCATCAGTTTGAGGAAGCAAAAAATGAAAGCAAAATTAGTACTGTCTCTACTTGCAGTTTCACTAATCAGTGTGTGCACAAGCCAAGCAGCGCTTGCCGACAATAAAGTAGTAGACGGCGCCAAAGCAGTGGGCCGTGGCATCATGTGGGCTCCCAAGAAAATTTGCAGCGGCATTGGCAAAGGCTGCAAAGCTATCGGCAGCGGCATGAAAAAGCTGGTCGGCAAATAATCAGTCGAACCGACAATCCAGCTCTAAAGCTCTAGACAACCTGGCCAGATACTCTTTACGCGCAATAAGCTGAGAGTTGAAACTGGCCAGGTGTTTATTTTGGTACTGGGTATCAAGCAAGATAAAACCGCGTTCTTTCAATCTTTCTACCAAGTAAACCAGAGCTACTTTCGAGGCATCGGTGCGCCGAAAAAACATCGACTCGCCCATAAAGGCACCACCCAGACTGACACCATAAAGACCACCCACCAGTTTCTCTTCAAAAAATGTCTCAACACTATGAGCCAAACCCAGCTCATGCAGTTCGACATAGACTCGCACAATTTCTTCATTGATCCAGGTCGATTCTCTGTCGGCGCAAGCCCACATCACTTCTTCAAAGCAAGTATTGATGCGGACATCATAGATACCTTGTCTAATAGTGCGCTTTAGCCTCGAAGAAACATGGAAAAGATCGAAATCGAAGATACAACGCGGATCTGGTGAATACCAGGAAATTGTGCCGTCATCGTCACCCATCGGAAAAATACCTTGGCAATAAGCGCTTATGACAAGCTCTTTGCTAAAGGGAGGCGGCTCGGCATTTCTATTCATCGACTAACCCTAGACCTAAAGCACTGTCTTGAACGGGCGGACAAAAGCCCAAGAGAAGAGAAGAAAAAGAAGAAGAAAATGCTATTTATCATCGTCCTCGCCATGCAGGCAACGCCACCATATATGACACCAGCTATAAGACCACTAAATAGGACCACAAATAAGCCCCCACAAGCCTCCGCATAAGACCAACTGCGCATTAGCGTGCAGGCGGTGTCAGGCTGCGAATATAGCTTATCACGAGACTGAGATTGCGGTCGGAGAGCCTATCGGCTGGGAAAGACGGCATTCCTTTATCTTCAGCCCCTTTACGAATAAACTCAGCCAGACTCTCATCATCAGGATAACGCCTCAGAAAACCCGGACCCTTGAGAGGCCTATCCCCATTGATTGAGTTCTCGCCGCGCGGATGACAGCTCCAACAAGTAGCCTGAATAAAAGCAAGTTTGGCTTTGTCGACATCGCCTTTTTCGCCTCGCTCATTTTTTTCAGACTTGTCAGTTCTTTCGGCTTTCTCACCTTTGCCCTGGGCAGAAAAGCCGTTGGCAAAAAAAGAAAGCGAAACGAGCAAAAGAGCGGCGGCTCTAAAAACTCTCAACCTGGGCAAGGGGCATATTCTCTGCTTCGCTTTACTTTGATTCAACTATTGGGCACCTCTTCCGCCGGCTCAGTCGATTCAAAAACAAGAAACTCAGGATAATTGAACTCATAGACTTTGAAACAAAAATCCAGACCGTTTTCCTGCATCACTTCCGAACAAGACAAGAGTCGGTAAAAGCCCTTGAATTGTTCCGCATTGAGGGGGAAGAAAGTATCACAATCAAAGCGGGCGCGTACTTCGGTCAGATAGAGCAAGCCGCATTTCTCGTGAATAAGTGCCTGTCTATAAATTTCAGCACCGCCTATGATAAAGACTCGGTCAACCGGTCCTCTAGCTAAGAGCTTGAGCGCTTCATCTAAAGAGGGCGCTTTCAATACGCCTTGAGGCAGAGCATACTGAGGATTGCGAGTGAGAACCAGGTTATATCTGTCTTTCAGAGGTCTAAATCCAGAAGGTATGGACTCCCAGGTTTTGCGACCCATGATTACGGCATTCTTACGACCTTCCGCCGCATAAGGGCTGGTGGATGTAAGCTCTTTGAAATACTTCAAATCGGTGGATATTCGCCAAGGGAGAGTATTATCACGGCCTATGCCTCGCCCTTGATCACAGGCGACCACAATGTCGAACTTTTCCCTCAAAAGAACCTCGAACCTCTGTTAGACCGCCACTGGGAACTTTATAAAACCCTGATGCACATAATCATAGAGCTTGATATCATCGAACTTGATTTCAAGTACCGGCTTGGGCGCCACTTCCACTCTGGGCAATGGTCCAGGTGTACGCTCCATTTGTTTCTTTAGGCCGTCTAGATGATCTAAATAAATGTGGGCATCGCCAAAAGTGTGGGTCATGATGCCCGGTGTCAGACCGCACTCTTGGGCAATCATAATATTGAGCAAGGCATAACTGGCTATATTGAAGGGCACACCGACAGCAATATCGGCTGATCTTTGATAAAGCTGAATATCGAGCCTTCCGTTCACTACATAAAACTGAAACATCATATGACAGGGCGGCAATGCCATTTTGTCGATATCAGAAACATTCCAGGCCGTGACAATAAGACGTCTGCTGTCTGGATTGGTCTTGATTTCATGGATGACATTGCTGATTTGATCTATATGCTCTTTGCGATAGAGACCGTTCTCAGTCTCACGATAAACCGGCCAACTGCGCCATTGATAGCCGTAAATTGGTCCCAGTTCGCCGCCTTCACGAGCCCAGGCATCCCAAATAGAAGTATGCTCGGTCAAATCATCATTGATATTGGTTGAACCACGCAGAAACCAAAGTAATTCCCAGACCACTGCCGGGAAATTGACTTTCTTTGTTGTCAGAAGGGGAAAGCCTTCCCGCAAGTCATACTTTGTTTGCAAACCGAACATTGAAATGGTGCCGGTGCCGGTCCGGTCGGTTTTTCGCTCGCCATTTTCCAAGACAAGTTTAACCAGATCATGATACTGCTTCATGGATATCCACCAAATATGCGCGACTTTGAGGCAACAAGATAAGTATAAGCCAAAGACTAAATCTAACGAGGTTGAGGTTTGGGTAGGCAATAATCTTTAGTTAGCAAAAATTTTTAGACAGTAAAAAACGTTAAGTATCAACTAATTTCCACTGTTACTTCACTGGAGTTTTTAAGATGATCCCTGAGTTTCGCAATGAACCCTTCACAGATTTCAGTCAGGCCGGCAACAAAGAAGTTCTGAAGAACGCCATAGCCAAAGTGCGGGCTGAACTCGGGAAAAAGTATCCGCTTGTCATTAACGGCGAATATATCGAAACCTCGGACCTTCTGACTTCTACAAACCCCGGTAAGCCTAAAGAAATAATCGGCACTTTTTCAAAGGCTGATAAAGACCTGGCTGAAAAAGCCATGCAAGCGGCGCTGAACGCCTTCGAAAGCTGGAAGCATGTTTGTCCGATGGAGCGCGCTCGTTATCTGCTCAAGGCAGCAGCGATCATGCGCCGCAAGAAAGCCGAGTTAACAGCCTGGCTAATTCTTGAAATCGGCAAAAGCCATGCCGAGGCTGATGGAGACGTGGCTGAAGCTATAGATTTTCTGGAATTCTATGGCAGAGAGATGATCAGACTAGGTGGACCGCAGCCTGTAGTGCCCTACCCTGGTGAAGAAAACGAACTTTATTATGTCGCCCTCGGGGTTGGTCTTATCGTTCCGCCATGGAATTTCCCCCTGGCTATTCTTGTGGGCATGACTTCAGCCGCCATCGTTGCCGGCAATACGGTTCTGCTCAAGCCTTCTTCCGAAACACCGGCCATCGCCTATCAATTCGTCAAGATTATGGAAGAAGCCGGTCTGCCAAAAGGTGTACTGAACTTTGTACCAGGTCCGGGAGCATCGGTGGGAGACATGCTGGTAGCTCATCCCAAGACCAGATTTATCGCCTTTACCGGTTCAAAAGAAGTCGGTCTGCGAATCAATGAAATGGCAGCCAAGACCCAGAAAGGTCAACTCTGGATCAAAAGAGTGATCGCTGAAATGGGCGGCAAAGATTCGATAGTCGTAGATAAAGACGCCGACCTGGAACTGGCAGCTGAAGGAATTACAGCCAGCGCTTTCGGCTTTCAAGGTCAGAAATGCTCTGCCTGCTCAAGAGCCATCATCCACAAAGATGTCTACGATGAAGTTTTGGCCAAAGTGGTGGAAAGAACCAAGAAATTGACCATAGGCACACCGGAAGACCCAGCCAATTATTTTGGTCCGGTCAGCTCAAAATCAGCCTATGAAAGCATTCTTGAATATATTGAAATCGGCAAAAAAGAAGGCAAGCTAGAATGCGGCGGCAAGAAGATTGACACTGCAGATGGTGGCTTCTACATCGAGCCCACTATCTTCTCGGGCATAGATCCGATGGCACGCATTTCGCAAGAAGAAATTTTTGGACCAGTGCTTGCCTTTATCAAGGCTGACAGTTTTGATGATGCTCTCAAGATTGCAAACAACACCGAGTTCGGTTTGACCGGAGCTGTATACAGCAGAAACCGTTCCCTCTTGGAAAAAGCACGCCGCGAGTTTTACTGCGGCAACCTTTATATCAACCGCAAATGCACGGGCGCCTTGGTGGGAGTCCACCCCTTCGGCGGCTTCAATATGAGCGGTACAGATTCGAAGGCCGGCGGCAGAGATTATCTCTTACTTTTCACCCAAGCTAAATCGGTATCGGAGAAGTTCTAACCGGTTGTCATGCTGCTAAACTTTGAACGCTTCAATTAGCTTAGGAGGTTAAATGGCTGAGTCGATTAGCCTGATTCGTCAAATTGCCGTACGCGCCATCGTCACGGAAAATTTCAAAAGTCAGGTAGCCAATGAAATTTCACGCAATATCCAGCAGATAGACGCTGAGCTACAGCAGTTGGAATTCAAGGGAAAGAGAGCCATATCTGACATCGAAAAGAGAGCCGGCGGAGCCGTCTCAACCGATGCCAGGGTTCAAATAGAAACCATTAGATCTCAGGTGGAAGCTGAAAAAATGCGTCTCATGCAACTGAAAGAAGAGATGCAAGGGCAGAACCAGGCACTGAACGAATTGCCGGTCGGTTCGGTTGTCACCCAGTTCACAGTTGAGAACCCGGTAGAAGTGCGCATCGGCGAAAACATCTTCCAAAGACTGGAAGGTGGCGAGATTCTGGTCAAGGACGGCATCATTCAAGAAATCCGTATCTAAATCAAGATCAGAAACTATATCTAGTAAAGAGAAGCGCGGGCAAAGCCAGCGCTTCTCTTTTGTAAAGGGCAAGATAAATCGACTCCCGCCTGGGAGCAGGGGCTGAAGTGCCAGAACTGGCGCCCCAGCGCACATTAAGGCGGCACTTTACTTGCTTAACCCAAAACTAATCTAGGGTTTACCCGGTTTCCAAGTGATATGTTGGAACATTTTAATTGTTAGGGGCGTCACCTGCATCGGTGAGCACAAGCTGACCAGACCAAAACAATTTTCCCAAAAAACTCCTCCTTACTAGGGGCGGCTTTGGCACGCCTCCCTGGAAACCTCAACACAGGTAACCCCAACCAGCGGCAAAGGCCGCCACAAAAATGGCAAGAAAAGCAGCACAAAAGAAAATCGGATATGAAGATACAGCTTTCGAAGACTCTTACAGAGATCCTTTGGAAGAGGATTCCTTCGCTTTTGAAGACTCAAGTTTTGAAGAAGACTTTGAAGAGAGAGTTGGTCATGAAACTGAAAAGGGACGCCTGATAAGCACACAGGGTGAAGATCCGGTGCAATTTTATCTACGGTCCATCGGTCGTATCTCACTGCTCACTGCCAGAGAGGAAATCGAGCTGGCCAGACGCATCCAACTGGGTGACGCCCTGGCTAAGCACAAATTGGTGCAGGCCAACCTGCGCCTGGTGGTCAGCATCGCCAAGAAATATCAAAATCGAGGCTTGCCCTTGCTCGATCTCATTCAAGAAGGCAATCTAGGTCTGATTAGAGCAGCCGAAAAGTTTGATGCCGAAAGAGGCTATAAGTTTTCCACCTATGCCACCTGGTGGGTAAGACAGGGCATAACCAGAGCTATCGCCGACAAATCTCGCACCATCAGAGTGCCAGTGCATATGGTTGAAACAATCAACAATTTGCGCAAGGTGACTCGTAAGCTTTCGCAAGAACTCGATCGTCGCCCGACCATCGAAGAACTGGCCAAAGCAATGGGCACAAATATCGAGAAGGTGAGAGACATTCTTGCTGCCAATCGTTCGCCGCTCTCTCTAGATACTCCTTATGGAGAAGAAGAAGATAATTCACTGGCGGAGGTGGTGGAAGATCAGCAGGAGCGAGGACCGGAAAACTCGACTTCCAAAAACCTCATGTCGCAAGACATCAGAGGTGTACTCTCGATGCTGACCCCGCGCGAGCGCGAGATTATCATTCTGCGCTTTGGACTAAACGATGGTAAGCCGCGCACATTGGAACAAGTGGGCAAGCTGGTTGGTATTACCAGAGAAAGAACCAGACAGATTGAAATTAAGGCCTTGCGCTTTCTGCGACAGTCTGACGCCGGAGCACAGCTGAAAGACTATCTAGAATCTTAGTGAAACTAGATAATCACCAATTCGAAATGACAGGATAGCCCAGGGCGGGGGGAAGCGCAAGCTTCCCCCTTCTTATTAAAAATTGCGCAAGCTTCCCCCTTCTTGTTAGATGGCGCAAGCTTCCCCCTTCTAATTAAATTGCGCAAGCTTCCCCCTTTTTAGATGGCGCAAGCTATTTCACCAAATACTTAAATTTGAGAATATCGGGCTTTCAGTTATGATCGTCACATGAACGAGAGCCGACAGATCTGTCCCAAGTGCAAGCTCCGCAAGCTCGATCCTTCCAGGTTGGGCTCAATGACATCATTTGTGCTATCTGACTTAAGTCTTTGCCGCTGCCACTTAGACGGGTCAGCAGAGAACCAGAAAAATACCGGTTCCCCCAAAAAGCCATCGTCCTCAAAGCTTTGCCGCCGCTGCAACAAACTGGTGACCAAGAACAGTCGAGTGGGCAGCATGACGTCTTTCTTCTTTCAAGAGCAGCGCTGTCAATGCAAAGTGCCCCTAGTAGACGCCAAAATCAAAGCGGCACGTTCTGCCATGCCCGCGGCTTTGCCTTTTGGCACTCGCACCGGCTTTGCCGGCGACGATGAGAAGCTTAGGTTGTCGATTAAAGAAGGTGAATTGGTAGCCAATGCCTTTCAAATTATCGAACTCTTGGGTGAAGGGGGCATGGCTAGTGTTTACAAGGCTAGACAGACAGCCCTAAATCGCATCTGTGCCATTAAGTTCCTTGCCCCCTCCCTTGTTTCAAGCGAAAACTTTCAGCGCTTTAGAGACGAAGCCTTGATATCAGCGGCACTAAATCATAAAAGCATCTGCCACATTTATGACATGGGCATACACAAGGGTGTTTTGCCTTACTACGCCATGGACTATATCGATGGCGGCAATTTGGAAGAAGTGATCTCGTTTAACGGACCGATATCGGTTGGTTCAACGCTTGAAATCTTCCTTGAAATTTGCGACGGTCTAGCCTATGCCCACCGCAAAGGCGTCATCCATAAAGACTTGAAGCCAGCCAACTTCATGCTCTTTTATGGAGAAGAAGACAGCATCGGCGTAAAGATCTTGGATTTTGGCATTTCTGAATTAGCCCAGCAAAAAAGAAGCCGAGCCAACTCAGAAGTGGTGGGTAGCGCCGCCTATATGAGCCCCGAACAGTTTGGCAACATTGGAGTCGATAAGAGAACCGATATCTACAGCCTCGGCGTTTCAATGTTCCAGACTCTCACCGGCGTTACTCCCTTTGAAGGCTCAAGTTTGGAAGAGTTGGAAAGAGCGCACAGAACAATTCCGGCACCCAGCCTGCAAGATAAGACAGATCAGCCGTTTCCTGCTGCTATTGAAGCCATCGTTGCCAAATGTCTTGAAAAAGACCCGGACCGCCGTTATCAAAGTGCCAGCGAACTTGCCATTGATTTGCAGAGAGTTCTAGATGATAAAGAACCTCAGTTTGCAGACAGCCTTCTGCCCGGTCAGGAAAACGAAAAAAAACGAACCAATCTAGTCTTGCCTATTGTTTTGACGAGCCTGGTGGTCACGGGTCTTACGGCATATACCCTAACCTTGAGCAAAGATGTTTTCAATAAAACTAGGCTGGCAAACTCTGCAAAACCTAACTTTTCAAAACCAAACTTTGCAAAAGAAGAGAAAAAAGCAGCGGTAGAAGTCAATAAAGATCTGCGTAGTGCCCTTCCGAAAGAGGACAGCCCCTTTGAGAAAGTCGATTCTCTTACTGAAGCAGGTCAATTAGAAAGTCAGTTTTCCAACCTATACAATCTCGATACAGCTGCGGTGGAAGACTATTGCAAGAAACCAGTCGAGCCTTACCGTTCCCAATATGAACGTGAAGGCAAAAGGTTATACCGTTTCACCTTCCCAGCTAAATTTTCGCTGGGCGGTATATCGGTATACAACAAAGACAGTAAAGCTCTTCTCTTCAACATCATTGCCCAAAATATTGCCGACGTTCCAATAGATACAATCTGTGCGCTCACGCCCGATAAAGCCCTTTATCTATATCCTCAACTTCTGAACGGATTTAAAAGGGGCGACATAAACATGCTCATCTTTACCGGCGACGAGGTGCTCACGGCAAAGATATTGAAAGACTTCTCTCGCCTAAACGGCATAAAAGACCTCTGTTTGATAGAGAGCATAGAAAGTGAAGCAGGCACTGTTCAGCGAAATCTATGCCTCTACCCAGAGTTGGAACGCATCTATGTTCAAACAGTCAGTCTAGACTTTAGCCGTCTAAGCAGAGCCGATTTACCGGCGAGGCTAAAGAATTTCACTCACTTTGGCAAAACCCAAGAAGCAAAGTTACCATCACTTTCTGCCTTTGCCGGTATGAGACTGGAGCACCTAGAGACAAAGGTGAAAGCAGGGGATTATCAAAACCTCTCGCAGCTTAAGTCAGTGGGGACCTTGGTCTTGCACGAGGCTAGCCTTAAGCCGCAGGACATTAGGGCAGTGGCTCAAATAGCCGGTCTAAAAAAACTCACATGGCTTGATTGCAACATTCAAAACATGCCCATTGGCAAAGCTGAAACCAGCGAAATAGTGGCTGCTATTTCTCAGTTACCCAAGCTAGAGGAGGTTCAAATTCAGCTGAGACGGGGTACCAAGAAGGAAATAGAAACGACTATCATAGGAGCCTTAGAGGCAAAAGTGAGTGATAGAAAGAACTTGAAGCTCTTATCATGGAATTAGATAAAGCTTCCAATCATTCAAACAATTCAAATATCTGCCCAAAGTGCAAGCTGCGCCGGGTCGATCAAAGTCGACTCGGCTCGATTACATCTTTTGTTCTTATCGACCTCAGTTGCCGTTGCGATATCGGTGCGGCAGCGCCGAGAGAGATACTGAGCGGCAAGAAATCGCCTTCAAGATTATGTCGCCGCTGCCATAAGTTAGTCGCCGAACAAAGCGCCGTCGGCAGTCTAACCGGCTTTTTCTTTAAGGCGCAGCGCTGTCAGTGCCAAAAGCCCTTACTTACCGATAGTGAACATCTGCATACAAGATTTAGAACCAAAAGAAACAGAACCGCAAATTATGGCTTTAAGACTGGCTTTGCACGCCAGAGTTCTCAGCTCAAGCAATATATCAAGCCTGGTACTGTAATTGGCAATGCTTTCAAACTCCTCGTCTTGGTGGGCGAAGGCGGCATGGGTAGCGTCTACAAAGCCAAGCATTTAGCCACCGGTCGCACCTGCGCCATCAAGCTTTTGGCGCCTGAACTGATTTCGCAAGAGAGCTTCAAAAGATTCAGAGACGAAGCAAAAATAGCTGCCTCACTTAACCACCCAAGCATTTGCCATATTTACGACCTGGGTATAGACACCGGTGTCGAGCAAGAGGTCTTGCCCTACTATGCCATGGACTATGTTGATGGCGCCAATCTGCAAGAGCTCATTGCTGAAAACGGACCGTTATCGGTTGGCGCCACACTTGAGATCTTTATTGAGATTTGCGAGGGACTAGCCTATGCCCATCGCAAAGGCATCATTCATAAAGACCTCAAGCCCGCAAATTTTATGCTCTTCTATGAAGAGGACGACAGTCTTGGTCTGAAAATTCTCGACTTTGGCATTTCAGAACTGGAATTCAACCGCTGGCAAGACAGCGAGATAGTAGGTAGTGCCGCCTATATGAGCCCAGAGCAGTTCAGAGTCGGGGCAATCGATAAGCGCAGCGATATCTACAGCCTCGGTATCTCTATGTTCGAGACCTTAACAGGCGAACCACCCTATGTCTGCGAAAGTTTCGATGCCTACCAGAATGCCCATCAAGACCTTAGCCCACCCACACTAAGTGATAAGACTGGTCTGGAATTTTCAGCGCAATTGGAAGCAATCATCTCTAAATGCCTGGAAAAGCAAAAAGAGCGTCGCTATCAAAGTGCCAGCGAATTAGCTATAGATCTAAAAAGAGCGATAGAAAGCAAACCTCTTCAGTTTGCCGATGATGAGCTTGTTTTCGAGCAAAACCGAAATACAAAGACCGAAGGCAGCAAAAAAGAAGGTTATCGGGGACGAGGTTTCTTGAGAGTCTCTCTTGCCTTATTTGCCGCCTTAATCTTGATTGGCGCCGTCACTTATGCCTTCTTAAATCTGCAAAAGATAGACCGCGAAGTTACTGCAAGACTCAATCAGGACCCTAGTTCGCCTCAGTTGCTTGAGCAGTCGGGACGGCTATTAGATGGAAACTGGGCCGTTTCAAGATCGCCTAATGAAGTGGTTATAGACCTAGATAAATTCGGTTATGGCACATTGAGAACTATTGATGGACCGCTGCCAGCCGATAAAGGCTCAATCGCCTTACCAAACAATGCCAAACTTGTTTTCCTGCCCAACCAAGCTTTTATAAAAGACCGAGCCTCTTGGTTCAACATAGACCAAATGCCCTTTTGGGAAATTCGCCTGCCGGAGAACTGCGCAATTGAGGCCGATGCATTCAGAATGATTCTGGACACCACTCCAGAACATACGCATAGCATCGTCATGCGCAAAATAGAAAGTGCCGGAGAGGTACCCAATTATGCATCACCGAAGCTCTACAACATCGACATAGGACATTCAAAGCTAAGTCGATGCAAGGCTGCAGACTTTACCCAAAAACTTAAGTCTTACCGTTTTGCCTTTGATGGCTTAAGTGCAGATGAAATTGACCAGGCAATCAAGGCAATCAAATGGAAAAGTGAAGTCTTTTCGCTCAGGCTTGATGACTGCAAGCTCAAAGATAGCACTCTCACCGAGCTTGCCAAACTCGAAAATCTTAAGACCTTGGAAGTGCGAAACTGCGATATCGACAACAAAAAACTCGCACTAATCGCTAAGATAAAGCACCTAAAGCGCTTGCACTTGGGCGAGGCAAAGCTTTCACCTGGTGCAGACATTATTGTCGATAGAATGCACGAATTGCAGTATCTGGCAGTCAATACAGGCAAAACAGAACAAGTGGAAGACGAACTCTGGCTTATGGCCAAGCTGCACAATGTCGAGTTTCATCCTAAAGACGACGGCAAAGACGACTATAGCGAAATTCGAAACTTGCCCCTTAACTGATAAATTAGCAAAGTTCCGCCCTTTGCCCTCAAACCAAGGCTGCTGGGCTAAGATGGTTCTATGCCAGACTCTCGATTATGTCCAAAATGCAAGCTTCGCATCATAGACCCGGAAAGGCTAGGTTCGCTCACTTCCTTTGTCTTGCTCGATCTCTCCTGCCAATGTAATTCGCTCAGTCAGGGAGTTGACTTACATAAGGCACTTTTGCCTCGCCAAAGCAGCCAGAACAGTCTATGCCTCAAGTGCAACAAACTTATAGTTAAGGTGAGCAAGCAAGGCAGTCTCACTAACTTCCTTTTTCAGTCAAACCGCTGTCATTGCAAAGTACCGCAGCCGGCTAAAGATGCTGGTAGACAGCTGACCGCGCGCTTTAAGGGTGATAGCAATTTAGAAAAGAGAAGAATCTTTAGAGCGGCCAAGTTAACCAGAGTTGCCGGTTCTAGAAAACAGCTGGCTGAAACTATTGAAGAAGGACAAGTAGTCGCAGGCACCTATAAGCTCCTTGAAAAAATCGGCGAAGGCGGCATGGGCAGCATCTATAAAGCTAAGCATATTGCTCTAGGGCGCACTTGCGCCGTCAAGTTTCTCAACCCAGGGCTGCTTTCACGCGATAGTTTGGAACGCTTTCAGGAAGAAGCAAGAATTTCGGCGTCTCTCAATCATCCTTCTATCTGTACAATCTATGACCTTGGTCTGCATCAAGGCATCTTGCCCTACTATGCCATGGACTTTATCAAAGGGTCTAATTTAGAAGAGGTAGTTCACCGTCATGGACCGCTCTCAAGCGGCGCCGCCCTCGAACTCTATGCCGAAATCTGCGAGGCTCTAGCTTACGCCCACCGTCGCAGCATAATCCATAAAGATCTTAAACCGGCCAACTTTATGCTCTTTCATGAGACTAACGGCAAGATGGGGGTGAAGATTCTAGACTTCGGCATCGCAGAGTTCTCAGATCGAGAAAATCGCGAAAATCAAGAGAATAAAGAAAGTGGTGAAACAGTAAACGAAGTTTCAGGCAGCGCTGCCTATATGAGTCCCGAACAGTTTAAAGGAGAGAAGTTAGACAAACGCACCGACATCTACAGTATCGGCGCCTCAATATACGAAACTCTAACCGGTACACCACCCTTCGATTACTACGACTATGAAAGTCTGGAAGAGGCGCACCTAAACGAAGACCCTGAGACCATGAGCGAACGCACCGGTCTAGACTTCCCCAGCCAAGTGGAAGCGATTGTGGCTAAGTGTCTAAAGAAGTCGCCAGCAGATAGATATCAAAATGCAAGTGAACTAGCCATTGATTTGCGCCGCGTACTTGAGGGCAAAGCCCTGCAATTTGCCAGAGCGCCGCGTGGCGTCGGCAATCAGCCCGAATCTCCAGCAGAAACAGGCATTACAAAGAAGTCTCTACCCCTAGTCTTTGCCTCTGCCTTAGTACTCTTTATTGCACCGGTCGCGCTTTTCTATCTGCTCAATCTTAGTCATAACAATGCAGAAAAGAAAACAACTTTCAAGACCACAAACGCTCTTGAAAGGCATATTACTCATTCGCCTCTAGCCAGCGAAGCTTCAAAATTTATGTTCGGCAATCCTAGTGGCGTGGAGAAACTAGCTGAAGAATTTTGCAAGCAGGAAATAAAGCCCTATAGACAAAACGATGGCGAAGACGGCGACAGGGTTTTTGTCTTTCCGAAAGACTTTACCCTCGGCGATATATGTGTTCTCAAGCCAGGAGTCAACGCTGTTAGCCACTCTATTCCTGCTAACGGCACGGTCAAACTAAAGCGCGACGATAACATCATCTATAAACCTGATGACATAGTTTTCAAATACAAAAAGCTCTACAGCGGTTTCAAGAGCGGTGACTTTGCCCAACTATGCGTCAATGAGAGCCCCCAGGCCATGGAACCGAAAAACCTCGGCTTTCTCGCCTCAGTAAAGGGCATAAAGAGAATCGTTTTCTCAGATTGCCCTGACGATGGAGGGGAAGTGGCAAAAGCTCTGAAAGAGTTCAAAGACCTACGCAGTCTCGAATTCAAAACCAGCAGAATAGATCTAAGCAAACTAAAGAGCACCGATCTGCCTGCCGATATCAATCACTTCGGCTACTACGAAGATTGCCCTGTAGCGGCATTTGCTCCGCCAATTGCAGCCTTCAAAGGAAGAAAACTATTAGGACTCTTTGTTCCACTTACAGTTAATGACTTGCAAACACTGGCGCAATCGGTATCTGTAAACACCCTCACTCTGCGAAACCTTCAACTAAACGACGATGATGTGCGCAATATAGCGAAGATCAAAGGTCTCAAAAAACTTATCGTTGTAGGACTTATTTATCGCCAAGGACTAGAAAAGACGCTGGAAAAACTGCCTAGTTTGGAAGGTCTTCATATACAAGTGCGCAACCAAATGGAGCCAAACGAGATCGCCAGCCTCAAGGCTGTGATGGTGAAAAGAGCAGGAAAAGACGCTGTCCTTCAGCTAATTAGCACTGATCTAGAGCCTGACACCTAGAATCTAGCCTATCGTTATTTGATTTTGCCGTATGAGTGCAAACCGCCAAAACCTAGCGAGTTAAAACCCAAATAGGTAAGAAGGGTGAGAAGTAGACCAAGTACTGCCACCACCGATAGTTTCTCAGCGCTAAGCTCTCTTTGTATGCGCAGATGAATATAGGCTGCATATGAAAGCCAAGTGACCAGAGCCATGTCTTCTTTGGGGTCCCAGGACCAATAGCTGCCCCAGGCATGGTTTGCCCAAAGTCCGCCGGTGATAATGCCGAAAGTCAAAAGTGGAAAACCGACGGCCACACAGCGGTAGCCGACATCGTCGAACACGGCTGCTGCTTTAGCTTTTTCAGGGCTGAGCGCCTTAGCCGAGCTGCCTTTGCCCAGGGTGAGAAAGCCTAGGACGGTGCCAATTAGTGAGCTTCCGACAAAAAGCAATTGCAATACATAGACTTCCACTTTGTCATTGAAAGTACCAAGCCCAATAGCAGTGGCAGCCAAAACTATAGTGGCTACCAAAATAGAGAGGGTGACTTTCTTTTCGCTCTTCCAAAGATTGAGAAGACCAGACAAACCAGCCAGAAAGAACATGGCATAAGAAACAATCAATGGGGGCACATGAATCCAGCGCCAATAACTGACCAGTGCCGGCACCAAAGGTGTAATGTCGTGCTGACTTTGGGGCAGGCAGCTGCCATAAAAGAAAAAGACAAGAGCAGTGAGTGAAGCCAACCACCCAAGCTGATAGATACCGTAAGCGCGGGAAACAAATATGAAACCACCCATGGTGGCCCAGGCGAACCACAGTAGTGACTCATAGAGATTGGCCAAAGGGAATCTTTCTGCTTCGATGCCACGGGTGATGATGGCGGCGGTAAGACAGACAAAACCCAGAATCATCACCCAGTTGCCAATCTTGACCGAGCGATCATGGAAACGCTTAGATAGATTGGAGACTATAAAGACCCAGAGTGACATTACCGAAGAAACTCCGGCAGTATTGGTCAAAGTCATCTGTAAGTCAGTCACGACAAACTCCCTCTCCTCAACTCTCTTTACTCAACTCACTTAACTCATTCTGTAAATCAACATCGACAATCTTGTCCAAAGACCTCTCAAAACCAACTTTAGCCTTGCGGGAAGTGCCGCCGATATAAAGATTATTCTTGCCCTCTTCATTTTTGATGATGCACCAAAGATGGCGATGGGGTACAGCCGCTAAAAATACACCTACCATTATGATCATGAAAGCAACATAGGTAATAGGCAAACCAGGATCGCATTTATATTGCAGTCCGGTAACAGCCAGAGCCTTTTCAAAGACCATATCGACACCGCCCAGCTTGAGCGCTTTGCCAAGGCCCACGGTTCCAAGCATCTTAGGCGCTTCCCATTCTTTGCGCTTAGCGAAGACCCGCAGTTCATTGCCTTCCGAACCGGTAGACATAATCAGCACAGTATCTTGATCTAATGGCAAGAAAGCAGCGAATTTCTGACCCATGGCATTAAGCGAAAGTCGGCGTTTTTGACCGTTGAAAGAAACTTCAATTTGATCGAGCCCCCAGCTGCTCTGATAAATGTCTACACCGTCAAAGCTGAGCGGATTATTGACTGAAATCTCGCCGGTCTTCAGCACTTTACCTGAGGCATCAACCACTTTCAGCTTGGAATACCATTGCTTGGCTTCACCGCTGGGGTAATTCTCGCGCCGACTCTCTTCCACTTCGGCTCTCCATTCCGGCAGCTTACCAACCCAGAGCGATGCATGCTTGGCGTCTTTGAAGCTTAGACTTTCGCCCACTAGAACTGGGGTGAAGCCGTTGAAACCGGTCCAATTGGTAATGGTTATACCGGCAAGCATGCTAAGCAAACCGATATGAGTAATGGTGGCAGCCAATCTGCCGTATCTGCCGCTTTCAGCCTTGAGCGCCTTTTCATGCTCACCCTGGCCAAACTGCACCTTATAGCCAAGGCGAGTCAAAGAACTGGCAATACGACCAAGCGCAGCCGCATCACTACCGTCTTTCAGCTCGGCTTTGCGATGAATGGCTAGTTTTTCAATTTCTTTGGCGCCAAAGAAGGGCATATCGCGCTTGTAGGTCTTGAGCTTGGGAAAGACCCGCTGAAAGCTGACCACAATCATGTTTAAGGTCATGAGAGCAGTTAAGGTAAGAAACCACGGCGAATGGAAGATATCACTGATACCGCTTCGGATGAGAAATTCAGCCGTCTGTCTGTCAAAAGCCTCAAAGACTTTCTCTTGACCGACCTGGGCTTCTTGCGGGCACCAGGCACCGAGCAAGACCGTGGCAGCCATCAAGCTCATTAGACAAACAGATAACTGCACCGAAGCCAAGGGCGAAATCTTTCTTGGCGCGGCAACCGCCTGATTGGCAGTCTCTTTCATTTGCATTTCGTTAGAAGAGGCAGACATGAGATTTCACCGTCCCTCAACTAATTCTTGGTCTAATACTTGCTCTTCCTCTATGAATGACTGCACGCCGAAAAACTTTGTGCAGTGTTCTTGGGCAAGACGCAAAGCTTCATCATAACTAGAGCGGGACAAAGCCCCTAGAAAGGTTTCTGAATTCTGCAAAGAATCCACCAGGCGGCTTCTCATGCTTTCTTTGCCGCTCAAATGAGTTTCGAGCAGTTCTTCCAATTGTCCAATAAAGATTGACATACGATCGAGTTGCGACTGCAAAGAAGCTTCCAATCTACTGAGCAAGACCTTTTCAAACCCGGGTAAAACCTGATCGCTGTGCACGGCAATTTTGAGATGCCCGCGCTTAAGATAAGTCGGCAAGCTAAAGTCGGAGAGCCAGGGTCTCAGTTGTACAGATACTGGTATATTCCTTTTGCGGAAGAAAGCCACAAGCTCTTCTTCTTCATTTACTTCCTTATCTTCATTTTCTTCACTGCCGAGGGCTTGCCCAAAAATCAATACCATCGATGGTGCCTTCAACTCGCCGTCAAGCAATTGCATCACCTGACGCGGCGCTTTCTTGAGGAAGCGCAAGCGCTCACCATGGGTGAGAAGAGCCGACTGCAGGTCGGCACTGGCATGGGGAGCTACCACAGTCACCGAGGCACCACCGTCCAGAAGTTTGACGATCTCCGGAAAAGCGCCCTTACCGGCGCCGAGAACAAGCACCTCTTTGCCGCCGCAATAGAGCCCTATTGGTAGGAACTGCCCTCGATTCAGCACTGAATTGCGACTTTCGCCGGGGTTGGACACGGTGGCGCTCCTCTAGACCTCAACTCTTGCGCAAAAGCACATAGTCTATGATGTCCGAAAGTGATTGCCTTGACGGTGAATCAGCCAATACGGCAAGAGATTGTCTGGCTTTCTCGCCATACGACTGAGCCAGCCTTTCGGCTTTCTCCACACCGCCATAGTCTTTCATAATCGCTATCGCTTCTTGCAAGCCTTCTTCTTCCTCAATTTTGCCTTTCTGTATAAGCTCGGCAAAGCGCGAGGAAACATCATCTTGTCTTTCCAAAATATAAAGTCCAGGGGCGGTGATGAGACCGTTCTTCAAATCTCCACCGACCGGTTTACCTGTGCTGGCAGCCGAACCGGTGACATCAAGCAGGTCGTCAACGATCTGGAAACAAATACCCAAGTTGAGACCATAGTCTTTCAGACTTTGTACCACTGAATTATCACGGGCGTTGAGAATTGCCCCGCAATGGGCACCGGCGGCGATCAAAGAGGCGGTCTTACCGATAGATTTTTGAATATAAGCGTCAAAATCGACCTTGAGTGAAAACTGCTGCCGCATTTGGCTTATCTCGCCGCTGCAGAGGTCACCGAGAACTTGACCATAAACCCCGACGATGTTGGGATTCATGATGCGAGCCAAACAAATAGAGGCTTGAGCAAAGAGCAAATCGCCCAAGAGCACGGCCATCTTGTCATTGAAGCGCTTATTGACGGTGGTCTTGCCGCGTCTGGTATCGGCCTTGTCTATGACATCATCGTGAACGAGACTGGCTGAATGAATCAGTTCGGTCAAAACTGCAAGAATGATGTGCAGACGAGACATTTGGCAGTGATGCGGGTCGACTGTTTCGTCCTGCAGAGAGGCTTTTGAAGCTAAAAGTGAAACCAGCGGGCGTATACGCTTGCCGCCTGACATAAAGAGTTGCTTGAGAAGGTCACCGACAAAGGCGCTGTCGTCAATCAAATTGGTGGTGAGCCACTCTTCAACCAATTTCATTTCATGGGCAACCGGCTCGATTATGGCGGTCATATCTAGTTTCGGCTCTAAATTGCCAGGCAAAACCGGCTGCGCGCCTTGGGCGGCTTTGTCGATTTCGTTGCTTTTATCGGAAGCTAGATCCGAGCTTCTCTGTCCGGCATCAGCGGTGGTCATGCACGCCTCCCTTGCTGTTCATGAGAGATTATTGCAGCTTAGAGCCGGATCTTCCCGTGCAGTTGTCTCATGCAAGCAAATCTTTGCACTTTTAGCAGTAAAAGGCAGGTACAAACTGATATAGTCGTGGAACAAAATACTGGGTAACATTAGCGCGCTTTTGTTTTCCCGCTTACTACAGTCTTAGCTTGGCGCGCGACCGACGAGGTGCATTGTGTTTCAGCAACTCAAAAATCAACTCTTATCAGGTCAGATAAGCTTCAACGAAGCCCTGCCCAGAGCCCTTCCGGAGCTTAGAGGGAAGATTGGCGACGATAAACTGCTCTGGCTGGCAAGCGAATTGTCCGGCTATGAAGGAGCTGTTTCTTATTACCAGAGCGATGACCATGGCTTGCCCCAGTACCGCATTGTGGCAGGCGCTTTGCGCTATATGACCCCCGATGGACAAATCACCGAACTGAAGCACCCCTATGCCAAGAAATCGCATATCTTCCTCAGTTCACCGATTTCCTGGCTGGAAGAATTTGCCACCTATCCAGGCGACATGTCGCTGGTGGAAGTGCCTGAACTGACAGCCTTTATGGGCGCAGGCGGCGGCGGGGTCATCTGTGAATGCCAGAAGTCTGAACTGAGGCGCATTATCGCCACTTTCCGCAACGAATTTATAGCCATTCTTGACAAGGTATCAGAGACCAGCGCCGCCGGCAGCTGAAGCTCGGTAAAGAGTAAAACTGGCTAGCTTCTTGCTAGACCGGCACAAGGAGAGGTTCGCGAACTTTTTGACCGGGCTTCTTTAGGCGGGCAAGGGCATCGAGTAACTGTAATTCGAGCTCTTGCACGAGAACATGCCTCTGCTCGAAGGAAACTCTGCCGTAACCAGCCATATCGTCAGCCAATTCGGACCACTGTATGCCGCCCACCTCGGACACAGCCAGGCGCATGGACAGGTCTTTCATCAGCTGGCTGAAGGTATAGTTGCGGGCTCGACAATTGGCATAACCTTGATCTTTCTCGATGGCTATGCCAAGCCGCATGGCTGAGATATAAGCCTCGGGATCGGGGCGCATGCGCAATAGCTCGTCTTCCAACAAAATCAAATCGTAGTCGAAGAAAGTTATGGCTTCTTCCACGTGCAGGTTGCCTGCCGAAATGGCAGAAGTAATCACCGTTCTTTCCACATCATCGACAAGGTTGCCACCCTGGGGCGACTTTTCAAACAACTGCGCGAAAGGCTTGGCATCAGGGCGAAGCTCTAGACGAGCCAGGGCCTGGTTGTAAGGACTGGGCTCAGCCAGTACTTCGAAAGCTTCTCTCTTCTGGATGAGAAAGACCGAATTGATTCGTTCATATATAAAACAAGCCACAGCTCCGGTGGTGAGCAGCCCGCCATAGTAGACCACTGAAATAACCATCAACTCAGAGCCGAGCCCAACCTTGGCACCATTGTCGAAAAGCAAGACAAGCGAAGCCAACTGCAGACAGCCAATGAGGAAGGCAACAAGGGCTGTGACCAAGACATTGTTGCGCAGACGCAGCCGCGGCTGCGCCGAAGAAGCAGTCAAGACCGCACCGGCGCAGGCAAGACAATTGCAGAGCGAAACCAGAAAAGCAGTTAGATAAAGAACATTATTTTTGCCGGGGAACATCGCCGCCAGTCGGTCACTGGCGCCATAGAGCCAGACCACCAATAATTGGCAGGCACCGTATACAAGAAGTGACGAAGCAATTGCAAGAGTATACGGGAGCATGGACACCCCGAAAAATGATGAGCTGTGAACCATTTAACTATAGCACTTTACATTGTCTCTTTCGCATGAGAATTCTTGATAAATGCCCTCAATAAGATTGACATCATCTAATCTTTTCAAGTTCAGAATGCTTCTAGCCTCTGCCCTCGACTTTCAAGCTAGACTTTTAAAATAGACTTTCAGAATAGATTTTCAAAATAGAATTTCAGAATAGACTTTCAAAACAAATGTAAGCAGCTTTTGGCTAGCTTTTTTCTGTAGGTCAACCGCTAAACTAGGCTGCATTCAGATAAGTTCTTGGAGATGAGTTCTTGAGATAAGTTGTTGGGACAAGTTCTTGGGATAAGTTCTTGAGATAAGTTCTTGGGATAGATAAACGCAATAAGTCAACTTAGGTACGGCATGGCTCAAAAAGATTTACGTATTGTCTCGCTCATAGCCAGTTCCACCGAATTGGTGCATGCCCTTGGTCTAGGACACTTCATGGTGGGCAGATCGCATGAATGCGACTTTCCTCAAAGTGTGAAAGAGCTTCCAGTTTGTACCGCACCAAAATTCAACGTCGAGGGCAGCAGTAAAGAAATAGATGACCGGGTCAAGGAGATCTTGGCTAAATCGCTGAGCGTCTATTTAGTGGACGCGGAAAAACTGGACGAACTAGCCCCCAGTCATATCATTACCCAAGCCCAGTGCGAAGTCTGTGCCGTCAGCCTGAGGGATGTAGAAGAAGCGGCCTGCGCCCTCATTGCCAGCCGCCCGCAGATTATTGCCCTAGAGCCCAATTGCCTTGAGGACTATTTTAGCGACTTGCGGCGTGTCGCTGCCGCACTAAATGCGGTATCAGAAGGAGAAGCCTTGGAAAAGGCGGCGCGCAAACGAATAGATGCCGTCAGAGAGCTGACCGAGCGCGCCCTGCCCCAAGATAGCAAGCCGACTGTAGCGGTGATTGAATGGATAGAACCGCTTATGGCGGCAGGCAACTGGATGCCTGAACTGGTTGAAATGGCCGGGGGCATCAACTTGTTTGGAGAGAGCGGCAAGCACTCGCCTTGGATGTCGTTAGATGATTTGGTGGCAAGAGACGCCGACATAATCGTGGTCACGCCTTGCGGCTTCGACAACAAAAAGACTCTTGAAGAAATGCCGGTCTTACTCAATAATCCCCGCTTCCAAAAATTGCGCGCCGTGCAAAACGGGCGACTATACGTAGCTGACGGCAATCAATACTTTAATAGACCTGGACCGCGCCTGGTCGATTCACTAGAGATGCTGGCCGAGATCTTTCACCCTCAATTGTTTGCAGGCGGCAGCGGCTTCAAATACAAAGATGCCTGGCTAAAACTGTGACTAGAAAAGACCAGCTTTTACTAGCATCGGGACTGCTGCCCTTTCTGCCCTTGTTCGAAAGCAAGCCGACGTTTTCACCCCTGATTTACAGCGTCTTTGTCGCTCTTTATTTTGCCAAGACCAAACAAAACAGCGGCGTCACCATACTAAAGGGCAAGCTCTCTAAAGCACACTTCGCCTTGGTCTTTATCCTGGCTTCGGCTGCCGCCTTTCTTATATACAAAGCAGAAACCAGCCCGCCTCTGACAATCTCAAACCTAGAAAAACTGTTTCAGCCGGCGGCTCTAATTGGGCGCACACTGATTGTGGCGGCGCAAATCCCGCTTATAATCTCGCTCTACGAGCTTTGCCAAAAGCGCCTTTGGTATCTCTTCCTCGTCTGCGGCTTAGCCGGACCAGAACCGCTAATGGTATCAGGTGCGGTGGCAATGCTGGCCCTTGCCTTAGCCAGCGAAGCAAATATAAACAAAGCAAATATTACAGAAGCAAATATAAACGAAGCAAACATAAAAGAAGCAAAAATTAGCGAAGCAACTGCTAGCGAATCTCAAGACAAATCCGATAAAGCCGAAGACACTAGCGCTGTCATGAGGCGAGCAGTGCTCACTTTGACACTTTTATTTGCCGGAAGAACAATTCAGACCCTGGTTAAACTGTGCTTTGGCGGGGGTTGAATTGCATTTTTGACGTTTGCGTCGGCGTCTGATTTTGCGCCGGCTTTTTCATCTGCTTTTAAACCGGATTTAAAATCTGTTTTTACCCCGGATTTTGCATCAGATTTTGCACCGGATATTGCATCGGACTTTGCATCGGATTTAACACCGGATTTAACATCGGATTTAACACCGGATTTTAGACTGGCGGCTTTGAGCACGCCTGAATGCTTAAGCCCCGCATCGATATGCATTCGGGCATGGCAAACGGCGATAGCCAGAGCGTCGGAAGCATCATCGGGTTTGACAATGCGATTCAATCCGAGCAGCTGGGCTACAGACCACTGCACATCAGCCTTCTCGGCCTTGCCATAACCCGAGATCTGTAATTTGACCTGCATCGGCGTATATTCACCCGGTATATGACTGCGACAGGCTAATGCTTCCAAGATCACACCCCGAGCCTGCGCCACCGGCACTAGAGTCTTAGCATTCTTAAAGAAAAATAGGGCTTCAACAGCTGTCTCATCAGGGCTATATTCATCGATGATCGCTAGGATATCTTCTCGAATCATCTTCAAACGCTCGCCGGTGGTCATTGTTTTGGGCGTTGAAATGACACCTGAGGCTACATATGTAAATGAGTTCGGGAAGTGAAATTCCACCACCCCGAAGCCAACCGTGGCTGTGCCGGGATCGATGCCCAATATGCGTCGCACATTTTTGTTAATTGCCTCTACCCTCTCGTCTTGGGCACCCTTAATAGCTCAGTTTAGTGTAACATTTGCACTTGATGTTCAGCAAAGAAATGCAATTCACTCCCACAAGCCTCACGCCACAGCCGGGTCTGCTGGAAACCACGCGTCCGGGGCTGAAGTTGCCTTTTGCCTTTTTGGGGGGCGCCTTGCTCGGGCTTTCCACTCCGGGCTTCGACCAAGCCTTTCTAGCCTGGCTGGGACTGGTACCGCTTCTGGTGCTATTGCGGGGTGCCCGCAACACCTTCGAGGCGGTCTGCACCGGTTTCACTTTTGGTTTTGGCTATTACGCCGTTGCTCTCAGCTTCTTTGCCGGTCTAAATCCGCTCAGATGGATGCAAATTCCAGACATTCTCGGCTATCAATTGATTTTCCTATCGTGGCTTTTAGAAGCGGCTCACCAAGCCCTTCTTATCGCCTTGTTCTCCTTTTTCGTCTATCACCTGCCGGTGAGACCGGGCTTTCTGCCGCATTTCAGACGACCTTATTATCCATATATTCTTACTTTACCGGTTATCTGGGTCTTCATCATGTGGGTGGTCAGCCCCTCGCCAATCTTCATGAGCATTCCCATCTGCCAACTGGCCTATAGCCAGGCGCGCAATCTCGACCTGATTCAAATTGCGGCGCTGGGCGGCAGCGCCGCCGTGGATTTTCTTTTGGTCATGGTCAACTGCGCCATCGCCTCGATCATCATTGAAACAACGCCGCTGGTGAAAAAGCTCTCGGAAAGAGCTGACCAGCTCAATCCGAAAGCCGGCATGATTAGCGACCTAGTGATCTCGATGCTTGTGATTGCGGCGGTATCAGGCTGGGGCGAGTACCGCCTCATGGCACTCAATGAGGCTCAGAAACCAGAAAAAGCAATCAAGCAGAATCCCGAGTCACCGCCGGTGCCGGTGGCGATTGTCCAGGGCAATGTCTCGATAGAAGAAGAACGTTTCAAGACTATATCTAAGGAAGAGTTCAAAAGCCGCTATCAAGAATTGAGCACGGCGCTGGGAGCAGCCCTCTTGGTATTGCCCGAAGGGGTAGTGACAGCCGAACAAGACCAAGCCGGTCTAAGAGATGCACTCAAGAAAATCGTGCAAAGCGAAAAGAAAGAGATTATCTATGGCGCGGTCGAACCGCTCAAAGAAGGCTATGCCAACCAAGCCAAGATTATCTCGCCGTACAATTTGAAGAACGACAGCTATATAAAGCAAAAGCTTGTGCCCTTCGGCGAATCAATTCCCATCAATTTGGTCTATCAGCGCATTCCTGAAGAATTGCGCGAGAAGATCCCGGCTTCCAAAGAAAGATTTATTGAAGACAAAAGTGCTCGGCTGCTCAATAGCGGCTACGGCAAAGTCGGTATAGCAATCTGTAACGAGATTGTTTATCCGAGCCTGGTTAGCGACGAAGTGAGAAAAGGCGCCTCTCTAATTGTCTGCCTAGCCAACCTCGGCTGGTTCCACAACTCTTCCCTTGGCAAGCAATTTCTTGCTTGCGCAACCTTCCGCGCCGTAGAGAACAAGCGCTATCTAATACTCTGCACCAATACCGGCATCTCATCGGTAATAGCCCCCACCGGCGTGCTTTTGAGCAAATCATACGGACTGAAGCGCGGGATACTGTTAGACACTGTACAATTCATCTATTCTAAAACCCCATTCTGTCGGATGCGCTGGTTGTAAGGAAGAGACTCTAGCTGGCTTGCCCCTCGCCTGGAGCTAGAATAGACCAACTGTGAGCAGGAGATTTATCAAGAAAATGCGCGGTCACGAAAAGCTCGGTCACCAAAAGCTCAGTCAAAAGAAGCTCGGTCATAATAAGCTCGGTCCTCTAACATTCTTCCTCGCCCTAGCGGCGGCGCTAATTTCATCAAGCTCTTATCAAGGATTGGCAATGATGCCTACAGTAAAACTTGGCGACCAAGACGTAAAACTGGAAGTGGCACAAACAGATAAAGAAATTCAACAGGGCTTGATGTTCCGCACTTCGTTGCCCGAAACACAAGGCATGGTTTTTCTCTTCAAGCCACCAAGACCGGTGGCATTTTGGATGTACAACTGCTTTATCAACCTAGACATGCTCTTTGTTAAAGACGGCAAAATCGTCAAAATCAGCCATAACGTGCCGCCCTGCAAATCGACCAATCCGGACGAATGCCCACGCTATCCCAGCGGAGGCACCGTAGAAGTCTCTGAAGTTATCGAAGTGGCGGGCGGTTACTGCAAGCGTCATGGCGTAAAAGAAGGCGATACCGTCACTTTCGACTTTTCCAAATGAAGTTTCAGCGTCTTCAGCATGCCAAAAGCAGTGGCATCGTTACTTTTCAAATCAATAGACCAGAAGCCCATAATGCCCTCTCTGAAGACATGTGGAACGCCATACCGCAGTTTATTCAGGAAGAAGCGCTAAACGCCACCAAAGTAATTATTCTGGAAGGAGGCAACGGCAATTTCGGAGCCGGCGCCGACCTCAGTCAAATGAAAGAGCTAAAGTCAGCCGAAGATGCGGGACGGCTCTGGCACGCAATCGTATCGGCCCTCGAATCAATATATTTTGCGCCCCTGCCTGTCATTGCAAAGGTAAGGGGCTCATGCCTGGGTGGTTCTTGCCTGCTCGCCACAGCTTGCGACCTGAGAATTGCCGCAGTGGACGCCCGCTTCGCTATTCCTGTGGCTCGCTTGGGTATAGTTCTAGACGACGGCTGCCTCGACCGCCTGCGCGAACTCATCGGTCCGGCATGGACAAAGCAGCTCATTTTCTCAGCCTGCACAATTGACGGCAGCAAAGCCGAAAAAATAGGACTAGTAAACGAAGCTATTGCCCCGGAAAGCTTAGACGAATACTGCGAACAAGTCGCCCTGCAAATAGCGGAGAATTCGCCGAATACAATTCTAGAATGCAAACGCAGTCTGAGAAGACACCGCCTCAAGAGCGAAAGCGAGACGGTACGCCAGCAACTAGAGGTCATCAAGAACAGTTATGTCTCATCCGAATTCAAAGAAAGACTGAGCAAACTAGGCATCACAATCTAAAAATCAAGAATCAACTATGGACTCACCAATACCGATAATCTCAGTAGGACTGATAATCTTCCTTGCTCATCTTTTCGGGGCCATTTTCGAAAAGACACGCATACCCGATGTTCTGCCGTTGGTAATTTTAGGACTCTTGCTCGGACCGGTGAGCGGTTTCGTTCACAAAGAATCTTTCGGCGATGTTGGTCACGTTTTTACAACGGTCGCCCTAGTCATCATTCTCTTTGACTGCGGACTAGATATTGATTTGCAACTTTTAGCCAAGAGTCTACTCAAATCAGTAAAGCTCGGCGTAATCAATTTTTCGCTAACCGTCATCACAACTGTAATCTTGGCACACCGCTTAGTCGGTCTAACCATTCCTGAAGGCTGTATTCTCGGCTCGATTGTTGCAGCCTGCTCACCGCCCGTAGTGGTGCCGATGCTGGCAAAACTAAAAGTAACAGAAGAAACTAGAACCACTCTCATTCTGGAGACAACAATCTGCGAAGTCTTAGGTATAGTGTCAACCCTAGCTTTTCTCAACTTCGCCCAGAACAATTCAGTTAATCCCACAGTAGTAATCGGTCAAATAATTGCCTCTTTTGTTCTCGCCGCAATAATGGGTGCAGTCGCAGGTGTAGCCTGGGCAAAAGTTCTAAAATTTGTCAGAGGAGTAGAAAACAATATCTTCTGCACACCAGCTTTTGTCTGCATTCTATTCGGAACCGCAGAACTTTTCGGTTATAGCGGACCAGTAGCAGCACTTGTCTTTGGCTTGGTCCTCGGAAATGTTTCAGAAGTAAAAAGCCTGAGCAAATTCACAAGATTGCCAGGTGAAGCACTCGCAGTTAGTCACATGGAAAAGACATTCTTCCGAGCACTCGTGTTTCTCCTCAAATCGCTTTTCTTTGTCTATGTTGGAATTTCAATGAGATTCTCTTCTGCCAGCCTTTTGGCCGCCAGCCTTCTGCTCACAATTTGGACGATGCTTGTTCGCCTCCTTGTCACCAGATTCACCATTTCCAAAGACCTTTCTACTTACGATGCTTCAATTGTATCCACAATGGTTCCAAAGGGACTTGCAGCAGCTGTACTTGCTTCTATGGTAATGGACTCGGGTTTGCCTGCAGCAGGTCTTATTAGAGAACTTGCCTTCGGAGTAATCCTTTTCAGTATAGTTCTGGTTGCCATCAGCACCTTCCTAATTGAGAAAGGTTGGCTTAACGGTTTCTATACCTATATTTTCTCAAAGGCACCAATTAAGGAGGAAACTAGCGAAAGCTAGAGGCTGTAAAGAGGCGATTTCCATTTAATGTTTGAAACGGCACGCCATGGGAGTTTGAAAAATTTACCGTCAGCGTCTTTTATAAAATTTCGCCATCGCTTTGAACTTTTTGATTAAAACCGACGTCTATATATTGAGCAGGCGGAGTGTTCAATATGGAAGACAACCTATACTCCCTATTCAAGGTTCTGAGCCACAAGAGCGTATCTGCGGAAAGACGAAAGCTTATTGCGCTTACATGGGTGAAGTTCTGCGAATACTGCCCGGCAGAAAAGAGTTCTTGGTCGCTTTTCTTAAGCAACCTCGAAGAAGCCGAACAGCTTAGATGCCTTAGATGCTCTGGAACAGATCTTATTAAAACCAGTGGTTCCAGATATGTCTACTGCAAGAGTTGCAAGACTGACTCTTCTGTTACCGCCGGAACCTTTTGGCATGGCATCAAGAAACTCAGGCCGTGGCTCGCTGCTATTTTTTTCTTTCAAGAAAAGGCATTCATTAGCGCAGCCTGGTTTGCGGAAATATTGAATATCAAAGCTTCCACAGCTCAACATATTTTCCGCTCAGTTCTTGCAGCAGAACACTCTGCAATTGAAGAGAATGAATGCTTGGTCAGTAGCTGGCACTTTATAAAACTATTCAACAAAAGAAGTTACGCATCTGTGTCCTTCCAGCATGCAAGCAAGGAAGAGGAAGCAATGCAGAACCGCATGAAGGAAGATTTCGAGAAAAAGGAAACGGGAAATAGCGACTTTGCAAAGCAAGCTGAAGAGCCGGATTCATCATCTCAACTAGTTCAACAACCTCAGCCAATTCAACCGACAGATGAACCAAGTTCGAGCTTCTTTCAGAAGAATCCGTTGAATGAATTGTCTGAAGAAGCTCAAAAGGTATTCTCCGAAGTTCTAAATGGAAGTCAAACAATTGACCAGCTCTTTGAAAATCTCGGTATCGAATTATCTTTGCTCAATGCCGCAATCACAGATTTAGAAATGGAAGGTCTGATAGAAGAGCAGAGCGGAGGACGTTTCAGAGTCATTCCTGCAGTCGAGAGACTGCAAAGAAACAGAAATCTCGGGACCGGCACTTACTGGCATTTGTCAGGCGAAAGCTGCGCCGGAGCGAACTGCGCGCTCTGTGCAGATACAAAAGCACCTACAAAAGCAGTTACAGAAACAAATACAGAAACAAGTACAGAACTAGATATAGAAATAAATACAGATTCAGATTCAAATGATATCCGAGCACAGATAGCAGATTTCTGTCTATTCATAAGAGAAGTGTATCAAGGCTTCAGCAGACGATTTAGTGGGCTCTATCTGGTTCTACAGAAATTTAGAAACGACTCAAATGTTCAGAACGAGAGAACGAGTCTTTTCTATAGGTGTCTGCAAATGGGTAGAAGTGGGACTTTGGCGGATTGTACAAGTGGCTACGTGACGCCGCTTTTGACACCTTTCTACTTAAATGAAAGAGCCTAACGCAAAAAAAGCACAGCTGCAATTAGTTGAACTGTGCTTTTCTTTTTAAGTTAATCGGCGGCTTGCCAGAGCAGCGAAGTGATGCTTAGAAGACTCTCTTCGGTTCTAGACTTGCACGACTCTTTTGATTTCAGGAATTTCTTCTTTGATGGCACGCTCGACGCCCATCTTAAGAGTCATGGTAGAGCTAGGACACATGCCGCAGGCGCCGACGAGATGTACGAAAACTTCGCCGTCTTTGACGTCGACGAGCTCGATGTTGCCGCCATCCATCATTAGCATTGGGCGAATTTTCTCTAGAATTGCTTCTACTTGTTCCTTCATCGGTTTTTCCTCGTATCCACGTTTATGGCTGTAATTCAATGATTCTGATATGGTCTTGCCAGAATGTTTTTGCCAGAATAGCTTTGTTATTTACTAATCTGATGTCGGTGCCGGGCGCACCCGCCGACCAGGGACATTCTACAGGGTCAACAAGAGGTCTGGGCAAAAATTTTCCTTGATGTTAAGGATATAGGGTAGCAAAGCCTTAAGGACTAATAAAAAACAGGGGGTTTTGGACCATTTGGGCTTATCCTCTAATCTTGCGCCAACCAGGGCTAAAGCGAAAGCTTGAGAGCCCGTCTTATCCAATGAGGAGTTAGCAACAGATGGCAAGAGTAGCAATCAATGGCTTTGGTCGTATCGGCCGCAACGTTTTTAGAGCATATTTGGAATCCGCTCCCAAAGACTGGGAAATCGTAGCAATCAACGATCCCTTCCAGAATCTTGAACAGTCCGCACACCTTCTTCAATACGATTCAGTGCTTGGCGAACTCAAACATGAAGTTGGTCATACTGCAGACGCCCTTGTTGTAAACGGCAAGAACATTCACTTCACCGCCGAGAAAGATCCGGCGAACTGCCCCTGGGGCAAATTGAACATCGACATGGTTCTGGAATGCTCCGGCGCCTTCACCGATGCCGAGAAAGCTAAAGCACACATCACAGCCGGCGCCAAGAAAGTTCTTATTTCGGCCCCAGCCAAGAACGAAGACATCACCATCGTTCTGGGTGTCAACCACGAATCTTATGACCCCGAGAAACACAACATCATCTCAAACGCCAGCTGCACAACCAACTGCTTGGCGCCTCTCGCCAAAGCTCTTGACGATGCTTTCGGTATCGAGCACGGCTTAATGACAACCATCCACAGCTATACCCTCGACCAGAAACTGCTTGATGCTGCTCACAGCGACCTCAGAAGAGCTAGAGCCGCCGCTGTTTCGATGATCCCCTCCAGCACCGGCGCCGCCAAAGCCATCGGCTTGGTAATGCCCCACCTGAAAGGCAAGTTGAACGGCTTCGCCATGCGCGTGCCGACTCCGAACGTTTCAGTGGTCGACCTCGTGGCTACTCTCAAGAAAGAAGTCACCGTCGATGAAGTAAACAAAGTGCTCAAAGGCGCTTCAGAAGGCAATCTCAAAGGCTATCTCGCATACAGCGATAAGCCTCTGGTATCGGTTGACTTCTGTGGCAACAAAGTTTCATCGATCGTCGATGCCGACCTGACCATGATTGTTGGTGAGCGCATGGTTAAGGTATTGGCTTGGTACGATAATGAGTGGGGCTACAGCAACCGCCTCGTAGAACTGGCTACACTAGTAGCAAAAAAGCTGCCCGTATCAGCTAAGAAGTAAGAAAGGTGAGCCCCCGAGTGAGAAACCGGGGGCTCTTCATATCTTCTGGCGGTACAAGCGCATCAAACTAAAGACTCGAACCAAGCTCAGCAACAGCTCAACTAATGAGGCTATAAAAATGACAAAAAGCTCTAAGAAAACTATCCGAGATCTAGGCAAAGACGCCTTCAAAGACAAAACTGTTTTGGTGCGGGTCGACTTCAATGTGCCCCAGAAAGAAGACGGCACGGTCAGCGACGATTCCCGCATCAAAGGCGCCCTTTCTACGATTGACTACCTGGCATCTGCGGGTGCAAAAGTGGTCTTGGTCTCGCATCTCGGTCGCCCCAAGGGCAAACCGGCGCCCAAGTATTCGCTCAAACCGGTGGCTGAGCACCTCAAAGGGCTGCTTGCCGGTATGGGACATAAAGTGGTGCACTTTGTCGAAGACTGCGTCGGCGAGAAAGCCGAAAGCGCCGTCAAGGCTATGAAAGCCGGCGAAGTAGCCCTTCTTGAGAATGTACGCTTCTATGAAGAAGAAGAAAAGAACGCCGAAGACTTCGCCAAGAAGTTGGCGAAACTAGCAGAGATTTACGTTAACGATGCCTTCGGCACCGCTCACAGAGCCCATGCCTCAACCGAAGGCGTGACGCGCTTCATCAAGCCGGCTTTGGCGGGCGACCTAGTCGCCAAAGAAATCGAAATGCTCTCATCCGCTCTCGATGAAGCTACCTGCGTGCATCCCTTTGCCACTATCATTGGTGGCGCTAAAGTATCGAGCAAAATTGGCGTTCTAGAAAATTTACTTTCCAAAGTAGATGTCTTGATCATCGGCGGCGCCATGGCTTTCTCATTCTTGAAGGCTCAAGGCTTGAATACCGGCAAATCACTCGTAGAAGACGATAAATTAGATTACTGCCGCGAGCTTATCGAAAAGGCTAAAGCGAAAGGCGTCAAGCTGGTACTGCCTCTCGATGTGGTGGTAGCAGCTGAAATCAAAGAAGGTGTGCAGACCGAAATAGTCGACGCCGACAAGATACCATCAGACAAAATGGGACTCGATGTTGGTCCCAAGACCATTAAGGCTATAACCGAAGCTCTCAAAGACGCCAAGACTGTGCTTTGGAACGGACCCCTTGGTGTATTTGAGGTAGCGGGCTTCGAGAAGGGAACATATGCCCTCATAGACAATCTAATAGAACTGACTGCCGGTGGTGCTCGCACCATCGTCGGCGGCGGAGACTCGGTCTCGGCTCTGAAACAGAAAGGCGTGGAAGATTCGAAGGTGACCCATGTGGGCACCGGCGGAGGCGCCTCGCTTGAGTATCTAGAAGGTATCCCGCTGCCGGGTATAGCCTGCCTGGAAGAAAAAGAAGCGGCATTGAGCCACTAAATACGCGAGAGGCAGAGCGAGAGCCAGAAGCAAAGGCAAAGGCAAAGCCAAAAGCAGAGCCAAAGCCAAAAGCAAAGGCAAAGCCACTGCCAAAAGCAAAGCGAAAATCGAAAGTAGACAAAACATGGAGCCGCGAGGCTACTTAGAGACTGGGAATAGAATCTGCTCTGGGAGTTCAATATGAGTGCAATCAGAAAGACCGGAAAAGTAATGCTTTCAGAGCTCCATGTTTTGTCACTGCCAAAGTCGGCAGCGGCTTTCATGCTTCTTGCTGCATTGAGTTTGAGCCCCGGTCTCTTTGGTCGAAACGCATCGACTGAAGCGCAGGCTCAGCAGCAGCAGATGCAATATTTCACCTCCGACGGCAAAGTCATAACCGGTGAAACGGTTACTGCCTACAAGCTGCTGCAAGAGTCTTTGCCGCTCTTGCAGAGCAATCGCAACGAAGAAGCCGTAGCCAAACTAAGCGAAGCAGCTCGACTGGCGCCCAATCTAGCTGAAGTACACAACAATTTGGGGCTTGGTTTAGCCAAACTGGGACGTACCGACGAAGCCCAGGCCGAATTAGAGCAGGCGGTGAGACTCAAGCCCGAGCTGGCTGTGGCCCTAATGTCTCTAGGCGGCATCTATCAAACCCAGGGCAAAATTCAAATGGCGATAGACACCTATAGCGAATTCGCCCGGCGCTTTCCCAACCATCCCGATGTGTCGAAGGTAAAGGCTATAGTGGCCGGTATGCGCAAAGAAATTGCTGAAGGCACACTGGCGGTAGAAAGCACTGCCGCCCCAGCCGACAATTATCTTACCGAACTGAAAGGTTCGCTCATGACCTGGCCAAAAGAGCGCATGCCCATCAAAGTCTATATAGCCCCAGGCAATAATCTCAACGGTTTTCGTCCTAGTTTCGACCAGATTTTGCGTCGCAGTTTTGATGAATGGGCGGCTGCCAGTGCTGGTTTAGTCAGCTTTCAATTTGTACCCAGCCCGAAAGAAGCCAATATTACTTGCAGCTGGAGCGACAACCCGGCTTCGTTTCGCAACCGCGCCGAAGCTGGCGAGACCAACCTAAAGGCAGACTCTAAGGGACTGATCGAAGGCACTATAGTCATGTCCACTGTGCCTCTCGTGCAGGCCCTGCCTGTCACCGACAACTTTCTCAAGCAGACCTGCCTGCACGAGATTGGGCACGCCTTGGGCTTTGGTGGTCATACAAATAATCCTGCCGACATAATGTTCTTCACCGTGCGCTTTGCCGACCGCGAGCCTCATTTGGGGCAAAGAGACACCCGTTCGGTGCAGCTGCTCTACAGCCGCAACGCAAACAATATGAATAGTCCGAGTAATATGACTAGTCCAAACAATGCGTATAGCCCAAACAATATGAACAGTCCGAACAATATGAACAGTCCGAATAACCCGAACTAAGCGCAATTTTCCTAGCCAATTTCTATTGCCGAATTCATCGCTAAGTTTGTCGCCATATTAGTCGCCAAATTTATCCAAACCTTCTCCAATCCGGCTCTAAATCCATCTCCAATCTATCTCCAATCCATCGCAAGATATCGCCGCAATTATCAGAGGGGAATCTTACGAAGCAGTGGGGGATTCCCCCGATTGTTGACAACCCGCTAGCCCACTAAAGTATTGCTCAGATTAGTTCCGGCGCTAAGAGGCACCAAGAAAATGAGCATGTTCAATCACCCCTCCGATGAAGAAAAACTTTGCCAGGTACTCAAAGCTTATGTAGAAGAGTGGGGTCCGGAGAATGTCATCGTATCGGTACCAGAACACTGGTCTGAATATTCAGCCAGCAACCTAGGACGCGTGCGACTGGAATTCGCCACTGAAAACACTGTCTCTATAAGAGTTGAATATGACTTTGTCAGACTGAGCTATAACGTCAACTTGGTCGCTGCCTAACTGCAGCCAGAAAGCTTGCTTTAGAAGCGCAGTCCCAAGTCCCAAAAGCTAGCCATCACAAACTAGTCCAAAGGCAAGTCCCTAAGAGCTTGTCAAAAGCGTAGTCGGAGAAAGCCAAAAGCTTGCGCCAAAAGCTAGCCAACAAAAGCTAATCTCAGCAAACCTAATCCACCATACCTAACCAGAATCAAAAGAACTGAAACGGCATTATGACCAATCAATGCCGTTTTTTGTTTTGCTTATGCTTTTGCTTTGCATACGCATTTGCTTCTGCTTCTGCTTGTGCTTCTACTTCTGCTTGTGCTTCTACTTCTGCTTGTGCTTGTACTTCTGCTTCTGCTTGTACTTCTGCTTCTGCTTATGCTTCTGCTTCTGCTTTAGGTTCTGCTTTTGATTATGCTGATTGCGGATTGAATTGCAGAAAGGCATCTTGAAGCATGCGCACTGCCATCTCTCTAGCAAACTCGCCCGATTCAACAAGATTGGCTAACTTGACGGCACTTTCAAGAATGTAGTTTGATCCAAAACTCTCAGCAAAAACAGTGCGAAAAGCAAGATTCTGTTCGAGAGAATCTTCGATCATGCTAAGCACCGAAAATTCATCCATGACGCCGGCGCTCAAAATCAGCTCCAGCCCTTTGTTTAGACCATTCTCTCCCAAGGCCTTTTCATAGGCGGAAAGACTATTAGTAAGGGAAACATTGTGCTGCTTACTGCCATTGATGCCCCGTCGCATAAAGTCGAAACCGGCGCTCTTCACCAGATCACGCAAGACACTGACGTCTTGACCTAGGCATTGCAGGCTGAAACATTGTAAGAGCAGTTTATAAGATGTGCTGCAGAGAAAGCCCAGATTGACAAAGCTTTGTCCGATGGTAAAGCCGTTCTTGAGACTGAAGCGGCGGGCCTGTTCGAACTCCATAGCGGTGACTAACTGAGTAGCGATGGCTAGACGGCCAAGCTTGCTATCTGAAAATGCCGTCAATGGGTGCAGTTCCATACTTTCCAGCATCGACTCGAAGGGCACGAATTCGTTGATACTGCGCTGCAAACAGGCAATAGCCCAAGGTTTGTGGAGCACTCCGGTCAAGACAATATTGTGGCAACCGATAAAAGCTTTGTAGTCTGCGGCAGCAATGAAGCCACTCTCGAATAAAACATTGAGACTGCTCTTACCGTTCAACTTAGAGAGTACCAGCACTTCTTCTAGGGTTTCGCGGCTAACGATGTCGCTATTGTCGATAAGTTCGATGATCAGAGCTTCGTCAATGCTGGTGGTCTGAAAAGAGTTAGCCTGACTGGCGGCTTCTTGCGAGCGTCCACCTGGTACTAAAGCAGGGCTGAATGTTTGAGGTGTAGTAAAGGTAGACATATTTATATGGCCGGGGCAAATGCTTGAGGCATTTAGGGAGTGTAGAGCTACCTGGTAAAAACAAGATAAGTACAGGGCATTATAGTTTCAAAGAGAGTGGGTGTGTCAACGGCTCTCTACGTATAATCACGCAGTCACTATTTAAATTTTTAACATTCCGCGCTCAAAACGGCTTTCTATATACGACCAGCTATTAGAAATCAGCCTTTATTCGACCTTCTGTCTAAAGCAGATCTTTCTGGTCTTATGGTCTAACCAAATAAGCTCGTGGGGCAGTTTGGGATATTCAGTATTGAAGTAAAGCCTGGTTCTCAGACCAGAATACGGCTCCATAATGAAATCAAAGCCTGAATCTTCCTCGGGTCCCATAGAAGTGGGGTACTTATTGCCGTTAGCGTCCCTGGCAAAAAGGTCGATGGCGTTCAGTCTTTTCTCTGAATGGTTCTGTATATTCACGTCTAAGCGCAGAAAGCTGCCGCCCAAGCCGTCTTTGACTACTTTACGTTTTTCCACTTCGATGGACAAGCCTTCAAGATTGTTGGAAGCCACTTTCTTGGTGGGTTCGGTCAAGGCCGGCATCAGCAAGTCTGTATCTATGGAAAGATTGAGATCATCGCCAGGTTCGAGTGAAGCATGGGTGCCCTTTTTAGCCATGGCATAACCGGCGGCGATCAAGGCACCGGCGGCAGCACCACCGGCGATATTATAGCCGTGCATGGCGGCGGTATTCTGCGCCCCAAAGACCTTATAGGCCACCAAGGCGCCGACGATGGCACCGCCGGCGGCGTGGGCGGTAAACTTACCTAGTGCACGCGCCTTCGACTTCATGGTGGAAGGTTTATAGTTATTGGCTTCGGCTCTAAAGGCAAACTTAGCGCCAGAGGGCAATTCCAGCTGGTTGAAAGAAACCTCGAGCCAGCCCGGTCTCTGCAGACGACGGGGTGGATTTACATTAGATACCTTCCCCTTAAAGACGGTACCGGCGGGAATAACCTTGCTGTCTTCCACATAGATATCTTCTGTGGTTCGGGCTGTAATTACGTCGCCGACATGGGCCGGCAGCAAATTACCGTCTAGGTCGCGGTCCAAGAGCCTCATACCATTGGTGGGCACCGATGCCAATTTGAGCTTGATGCCAGTGCCGCGAGGCACACAATAGCTGACCTCACCCTTAAGGGTCAGCCCTGAGGCTTGATTTTGTCCTGAACTTTGGCTCTGTCCTGAACTTTGGCTCTGTCCTGAAGCTTGGCTCTGTCCTGAAGCTTGGTTCTGTCCCGAAGCTTGGTTCTGTCCTGAAGCTTGGTTCTGTCCTGAAGCTTGGTTTTGTCCTGAAGCTTGGCTCTGTCCCGAAGCTTGGCTCTGTCCTGAAGCTTGGGCGAAGCCGCCGGCACCCGCCTGGGCATTGGTCCGAGAATAAGCTGGGCTGGCTTCGCCGCTGCTTGCCTGGCGGCTTTGACCACTTGCTCTTTCATTATCATCTAGCTGCCCTTGCGCCGAACAATAAAAGCCGAAGCCCCCGCCGGTCAACAAAAGCTGACAAGACAGTGCAAAAGTCAGAATCCCTCTCAGACTGCGTAATTTCAAGCTCTGACCCTCATTTCTTTGCCACTTAGCTACCGCTAACAACTGATAGAAGATACCTTAATCGGGTCAAGATATCATTATAGTGATTTAGATCTGGTAAGGTATTGAATGGCGGGGTTGCCCATAGCTTTCCAAGAGAGAAAGATAACGAGACTGAAATGGCGGTAGATTCAAGCGACGCTAGATTGAATCAGGGCAAGAAAGAGCAGGGAAAGGCAGCTCAGAACATTATTGTTCTGAAGTACGGTCCTGAGATTCTCAATGAGATTGCAGCCTTAGCAAAAACTAAGCGTCTTTATGACGCGATCATCATAGACGCCACCCTTTCAGGCTATCTTTTCCCGGCCGAAACTCTTATCGAGGCGGCTCGCTTGGGCGGCTCTCTGCTGGAACTCTCCGGCGCCCTTATCTTTCTCAAGACAGACAAAGCCACTGCAATCATTAGAGAATCGCTGTCGGGCATGATGACTTTCCATGTTTTCGACAACCATGCCGAATTGTTCGACTATTCGCCCTCTCTCACCAAATTTATTCAGACAGCCCTGGGCGACGCCACCACCTTTGTGGAAGAAAGCACCGACCTCTCACACCAAGTCTTGATGTCGTCGGTGCCGGTCCTAACCAACCAGGGTCTAAACTGGAAGCTGAACATGGAAGCTCACCACAAAAGAAACCTCTTGCTGGCGGCAATCGACAATTACACCCCGGTGGTTACTCTCTGCAATCGTCTCACTGCCACAGGCAGAATCAGCCAAGAAGAATTTTTTACCAGGTTGAAAGATTTGGAAGCTGAGAAAGCAATCTTTCCAATTTTCAACAAAATCCCTTTTCTGGTGAACTGTTTCAAGACCCAAACCGCCTTTTCATTGAAAGAGTATCTCGTCGCCAGTAGCATGCTCTCGCGCCTGCAGTTGGACGACTTGATCATGGAACAAAACAGCATGCCCATGAAACAGCGACTTTCGCTGGGGGCACTGGCCGTCAAGAAAGGCATGATCAACAGCCGACAGCTAGAGATTGCCATTCAAGACCAAGCTTTCTATGGGCAATCGGAAGAATCTGAAAAGGAAAAGCTAGGCAGCGTCGGTCAAGAAGAAGAAAAAGTACAATCTCTAGTCGGTCATCTTGGCTCCACCGACCCTTCCAACCTTTTGCAAAACCTTGCCACCAACAGAGAAAGCGGCGTGCTCTCGGTAGAATTCAGAGACATGCAGTTTAGAGCCCTTTTTGAAACCGGAAAAATCACCCATGCCAAATTAGGCAAACTTTTCGGCAATCCAGCCGTTATAGAATTTGCCTCGGTGTGGAAACAGGGAATTTTCGTCTTTATTCAGCGCACCCCGCCTGCCGACTTGGCTCAAGACAACTGTAAAGTAACAAAAGCCCTAGATAAATTGCTGCTCGATGCCGCCCTGGCTGCCGACAATACCGAGGTCACCTGGAAGAAACTGCCTAAAGGCGCGGACTCGGTGCTGGAAAAGCTGCCCGATAAAGACAAGCATTTGGAAAATGAGAAGCTCATAGATCCAAAAGAAAAATTCGAGCTTTCCACCCACGAAAAAAATATGATGCGCAAACTCTGGAATGCACTCGACGGCTTGCATTCTCTTTCGCTTGTCATACGCAACCTGCAAAATGTCACCACTGCCGATGCCGCCGCCGCCATTGACAGACTAATGTCTTACGGTCTAGTTTCGGTGCCGCAGGTAGACCTGAATGGTCCGATGGGCAAGTTTCAGCAATTGGTCAAGCGCATTACCGAAACAATCGGAGTGGAACGCTCGGAAGCTTTCTTGCGCCTCAGCCTGAGGGACACCCTTGGTTATTCGGGCAGAGCCAGAGTATTTATCTTGTCGAGACAGGGCGATGTCGGCGTCGATATGGCAGCCGCTCGCACAGCCGGCACTTCTTTGTCGGTGGTCTTGCAAGACTTAGAAGACTGGCAAGTCAAATATATCGAATATGCCACGCAAGAGCTGGACCGCAAAGTCTTACTGGGCATCATCAAAGAAGTGCATAACGCTTAATTTGATCAGGCGACTCGAACAGATAAGCCTATAAAGAAGAGCCAATAAAGAAAAACCAATAACAATAAAGAAACAAAAGGAAAGCGAACCGGCGGAAAATGAAGACTAAGAAAGCGACACCATTACTAAGAACAGCCCGATTCAGTACTTCTCAAATTTTATCGCTGCCAAAATTCTCGCTGCCATTACTTTCGCTGCCAATTCTCTCGCTGCCAATATTTTTGCTTGCCAACCCTGCACTAGCCCAGCAGCCTAAAAGAGTAGAACTTGATAGTTACCCGATGCAAGCGGTAAAAATGGCTGCCGCCGCCAATCCGCAGACACCGCCGGCGGTGCTGGAAAGTCTTAGCGATAGCACCGACCCGCTGGTACGCCGGGCTCTAGCAGGCAATCCCAGCATCGGCGAAAAGGTGAAGAACAAACTAGCCGACGACAAGGCAGCGGCAGTGGTTGAATCGCTTTTGCGCAATAGCCAACTTCCCAGCGAAGCCGTACTTCTAAAGATAGTCGAGCGCGGACAGCCCAAGTTGAAAGAGACCCTGGCCGGTCACCCGGCTTGTCCTGCGGCGGTGCTCAATAAACTATCGCAAGGTCCGCAGTTTACCGAGTATCTCTTACTTTCCTTGGCTAGAAATCCCAAGACGCCGCCGGAAGTGATGCTGCACCTAACCCGCATCGGCGATAGGTTAGTGCGGACTTTCCTGGCTAAAAGCCCTAGACTTTCGCCCCAAGCCTTTGCCCAACTGGCCAATGACGGCGATCTGGGCGTCAAGTCGATGCTTGCCACAAATCCCCTTTGTCCGGCAGGTACTCTCGGCGACCTAAGCCGTGACAGCCACGCCACAGTGCGCGAATCAGTGGCCCAGAACCCGTCGGCGCCCAAAGAGATTTTGACTAAATTGGCAGGCGATGACAGGCAAGAAGTGCGACTCAATGTCGCTGCCAATGGCGGCACTGATGCTGCTACTTTGGCAAAGCTGGCCAAAGACCAAGATGCGGCGGTGAGAGCGACAGTAGCCGGCAATCCAAGCGCCGACAAAGATACCTTGACCAATCTGGGTAACGATAGCGACCCCTCGGTGCGAGCCGCCGTTGCCCTCAATCTTTCCACCCCGCAGACTGTGCAAGATAAACTCACCGACGATAAAGCAATCGCAGTCGGTCAGGTCTTAGCTATCTGTTCCAACCTGAGCCCGGGCAATTGCCTTAAACTCGCCTCCCATACAAGCGCCCTGGTGAGAATGAATCTGGCAGCCAACGAGCTCATAGCCGGTTGCGAAGAAGCCGCCCGACTCTTGAGCAAAGACAACGATGCCAGAGTGCGCGCCGCACTAGCCCGCAACGAGAAAGCAGCCGATAAAGACAATCTCGACCCGCTCTTTATAAGTTTGGCCAAAGACAATGATGCTCTTGTCAGAGAAGCTCTGGCGGTCAATAAGAATGTGCCCAAAGATGCATTAACAGCTCTTTCACAAGACGACTCGATCAATGTGCAAACCGCCCTGGCTAAAAACCCGGCGATAGACTCGGCAATTTTATTGCGTCTGGCCAATAGCGATTACAATTCAGTGCGCAATGCTCTGCTCAGTCGTAAAGATTTGCCCAAAGACGCGCTCACCAAGCTGACCGCCGCCGAAGAAGTAAAATTTGTGCTGGCGACAAGGGCACAGACCGACGCCCAGGTTCTCAATTCGCTGGCTAGCGACAGCGACACTTCGCTGCGCACCCAAGTGGCAGTACACCCAGCCACCACCCCCGCCACTTTAGACAAATTGTCCAAAGACAAGAGCCAATATGTGCGAGCCGCCTGCGCCTCCAATCCGGCTGCCAGCTTCGCACTCTTGAAAGACCTGGCAGCCGACTCCGAGCCGCTGGTGCGCTCACGAGTAGCAGCCAATCCTCATAGCAACGCTGATGTGCTCAAGCTGCTCACTCAAGATAAGAGCCCTGAAGTAAGAAGAGCCCTGGCCAGCAATCCAAACACCCCCCAAGAAGTTTTGACCGTACTGGCTAACGACGACACAATCTGGCTCACCCGCTAATTATCGAAAGCACTGTAAAGAAGGAACAATGGTAAAAGAAGTTGTAATTGTCGACGCTGTCCGCACTCCCATCGGTCGCTACGGCGGAGCCCTGAAAGACGTGCGTCCTGATGACTTGGCCGCTCACGTCATCAAAGGTCTTTTGGAAAGAAATCCAGCCGTTAAACCGGAAGAAATTGAAGACGTCTTGCTTGGTTGCGCCAACCAAGCCGGTGAAGACAATCGCAACGTCGCCCGGATGGCCGCGCTCTTAGCCGGTCTACCGGTCTCTGTGCCGGGCGGCACGGTCAACAGACTATGCGGCTCGGGTCTGATGGCCGTCAACGAAGCCGTCAACGCCATCAAATGCGGTGCGGGTGATATTTTCATCGCCGGCGGCGTCGAATCGATGACCCGATCGCCCTTCGTCATGGGCAAGCCGGAAGCAGCCTTTCCCAGAGGCGACATGAAGCTTATCGATACAACCTTAGGCTGGCGCTTCGTCAACAAAAAGCTCTCTGATATGCATCATCCTTATTCGATGGGTGAGACCGCTGAAAATGTCGCCGAGAAATTTCAAATCAGCAGAGAAGAACAAGACGCCTTTGCTCTAAGCAGTCAACACAAATATAGAGAAGCGAAAAACAAAGGTCTTTTCAAAGATGAGATTTTGCCGGTGAGCATTGCCAAAAAGAAAGGCGACCCGACAATTGTCAGCGAAGACGAGCATCCAAGACCGGAAACCACAATCGAAGAACTGGCCAAATTGAAGCCGGCCTTTAGAGAAGGCGGTTCGGTCACCGCCGGTAATGCCTCGGGCATAAACGACGGCGCCTCAGCCTTGCTGATTATGTCGGCAGAAAAGGCCAAAGCTCTGGGTTTGAAGCCGATGGCACGTTTCGTTAGTCAAGCTGTCGCCGGTGTTGACCCTGCCATTATGGGCATAGGACCGGTACCGGCCACCCGCAAAGCTCTTGAAAGAGCTGGTCTCAAGATAAGCGAATTAGACTTGATTGAGCTGAACGAAGCTTTTGCCGTTCAGGTTCTCGCTTGCGCCGGTCAACTGGGTATGGACATCAGCAAGCTGAACGTCTTGGGCGGCTCCATTGCTTTGGGCCACCCGCTCGGAGCGAGCGGTGCCAGAATACTGACCACCTTGGTACATGAGATGGGCAGACGAAAAGTTTCAACCGGCTTAGCCACCATGTGTATCGGTGTCGGCCAAGGTATCGCCACAGTCATCGCCAGAGACTAACCTAAACTAAGGAAGAGTGAGGAAATTGAGGAAATTAGGATGAGCGAAAATACATTTAGATTCCTGCAGTTCTCAGACATCGCTCTAGACAGCAAACTTACCCTGGGTGGCGGCGGCACTTCTCTCAACTGCGGCTATTCGCTACCCAAGGCGGAAAGGCAGGAACGCGCCTCCGAACTTCTCGAAACGACTATCAATGCCTTTGCTCTAGCCGCCCAAGAGAATGTTGATGCCGTGCTCATTCCCGGTGGTTTATTTGAAGCCACCACGGTAAGCGGATATACGATTAATACACTAATCGAATCACTAGCCACGATCGAACACATTCCAGTCTTTATCAGCCCCGGACTCTGCGACCTTTACGCCCGCAGTTCGCTCTATGCCTCAGATATGCTGCAAGCCCGCGGTCTCAAAGCCTGGCCCAAAAATGTTCACATATTTCAGTCTGAACACTTCCAATCTGTGCCGGTCCCAGGCAAACCGGAAGTGAGCATCACCGGCAGAGCGATCACCAAAGGTGTAAGAAAAACAGAAAGAGTACTTTCGGGGAAACTGCCCAAGGGAGCAGGCAGCACCATTAACATCGCGATGCTGGTCGGCTCCCTTGAAACCCATCCCGAAATGGAAGGCAGAGAGCCGAAAAGTCTTATCTACCCTTTCAATATTTCTGAAATGAAAGCCATGGGCATGTCTTATTTTGCCCTAGGCTTAGCCGACAATGCCTTCAAAGTGGAAGAAGATGACGGCACCACCCTCGGTGCTTACGCCGGCTGCCTGGCTAGCGGCACTTTCGCAAAACCTGGACCACGTTATGCCCTCTTGGGTGAAATTGCGCAAGACGGAACGACTGTAAATATAGAACTAAACCCGATTGAAGTAGATCAGCGCCGCATGATGGTAGTGGCTCTTGATGTATCTGGACTGGGCGATAACGACATCAAAGAAGAAATAATGGTCGGTCTGGAAGATGCCGGCATACGCTTCGATACCGATGTTGTGGCCCTCTCGCTGGAAGGCAGCAGCAAGCCGGGAGCCAACCCCGGCAGAGTGGCGGAGAGTCTGACAGCAAACTTTCACTGTCTCTTGGTCATCGACAACACAAGACCAGACTATCTAGCCGAAAGATTCGACGAGCGCACCACCGAATGGAAGTACATTCAAGCAATGCTCGACATGAAGACAAAAGCAGAACGCGTCAACGTCAAACTGAACGATACAAACCTGCCGGGCGACAGCCTTTCCGGCATACCCGGTGCCGACCTATCGGGTAAAACAGTGGAAGACGCTCTCTATTATGGACTGGATGCCTTAAGACAGAAACGGGTGACAATTAGAAATGTGGGTTGAGAAGATCGAACTAACAAGTTATGGCGGCATTGCTGGAGAGTCGATCATCTTCAGTAAAGACAAAGTCAATCTTGTCGTCGAGCCCAACGAATACGGCAAAACCACTATGGCAACCGCCATCTGGTCGATACTCTTCGACTTTGATATCAATCAATCGGTTGACGGCCGCGCCGAACGACTAACCGATAAAGAAGCTCGTCGCCCCAAAGCAGGCGATGCCTATAAAGCGCGCATCGAAATCTGTACCGAAGACAGAAGACTGGCGGTGGAAAGAGACTTCGAAACCGGCTTTTATAGAGTCATGGACCGCGACCACAACAAAGATATAACCGATGAGTTTAAGGGTGAAAACGGCGAAGACGAAGTGGGCTTGAAACTCACCGGCATGACCCGCGAACTGTTCAAAAGCACTTGCTTTGTCGGTCAGCGCGAACTCGATGAACACGCCTTCGGCAACGATGACATGGCATCACTGGTGCAAGGCATCGCCGACTCGGCCAGCCCAACAGGCAATTGCGCCGGCGCCATCAAAGTCTTGAGCGATGCAGTAGAAGACAATCTAAACGGCGACCGCTCAGCCTGCGTCGACAACCTGGTGAGAGACTTAGAAGTAGTCAGGCAAGATCTTCTCTCTAGGCTCAAAGCCTACGAACGAGATCGCCGCGACGTGGCCGCTTCCTTCGACAGGTTGATGATCATCAACCGGGTGCTTTCGGGCGACAATAACAGATACAAAGCCACCGAATACCAAAACCTCAAATATCAGCTCTCAGACGCCCAAGCCAGAATTGCCAGGCTGCGGGAAGTGCGCAAGCGCATGCAAGAAATCGAAGCTGAAATAGAAGACTTGCCGCCAATCGCGCCCTTTCCTGATGAACTAAAGCGACCTCTCATAGATATTTGGGAAAGAAGAAAATCGAGAGAAGCCGAGTTGGAGAAGCTGAAGCTTGAACTCTCGCCCCACGAGCGTCTATTCAAAGAAAAGCAAGAAGAAATCACCAGCCGACTAGGACATCTCTCAAGCTTTTCTCAAGAAGAAGCCCACATGGTGGCCTCGCTTGCCGGCAGTATGAAAAGCGCCGAGGATGAACTGGCCAGCCTCAGCAAAAGACGAGATGGTGAAGCCGATAAGTTTCAGAAAGACTCGGGCGCCGGCGACCTCGACGCCATCAAAGAATCGATTGCTTCCCTGGAAGCCGAAGGCGTCGATAGCGCCCGCTCCTATAATTCACTTATCGTCGCCTTCCAAGAACAATTGCAAGACTCTGAGAAAAGCTTGCACCAAAGTCGGGCTCGCAAAACCGAGCTTTTGTCGAAACGTGTGGAAGAGCGCAAGAAGAAGCAGCTGACTAGTTTACTGATAGGTTTTGCCGGCGTCTTAGCAATAGTGGCTTCGATAGTCTTGTTGGTCGCCTTCAAAGCGCTGGCGCCAGTGGCCATTGCTCTTATTGTTCTGGGTGCAATCTTGCTTGCCGTCTCAGGCTTTATGATGACGCCTGTCTTTAAGCCCGAAATGATTCTCAAAGCTGAGTTTTCGGCTGTGGAAGCAGACATTGCGCGCATCACCACCGACATGCAAGACAAACAAAATAAAGTCGGCGCCCTAGAGATAAAACTAGACACACTGGCTCGCAAGGTCGGTCTAGACAACCGCAACCAACTGGCTCAAAAGCTGGAAGAATACAGCCAGCAAGCCACTAGAATCAAAGAACTAAATCTGCTTGATCAACTGGTCGAACAGAAAGAGCAAGTAGTGAAGCGCTACAAGCTTGATTTAAAACGCTTTCTAGAAAAGGCTATGCGCAAAGACGAACCCAGCGCTCAGGCCGCTCATGAACTATCGACCGCTCTTTCACAGTATATGGAAGAATCGAAGCAGTTGGCCGAAGCCCATCAAGAAGCGGCGAGCGCCAATAGAAAACTTGCCGCAATCGAAGAAGAAATCATCGACAGCGAAAAAGCGATCATGCACCTCTGCCAGAAAAACGGCATAGAACTTGCTCCGACCGAGCAAGAAGCCCTGGAAGAAGCCCGTGCTCGTATGAATATCTTTCATGCCTGCCATAAGCTGGAAAGCGAGTTTGCCGCCTTTGAGAGCGAGATAAACTCGCCCTTCAGCGAACTGCCCGCTCTAATAAAGAATGCCGAAGACTTTCTCGCCCGTGTTTCGCAGCAAATCGAAACAGTCAAACAACTCTATCCGGGCATTGAAAATATTGCGCCCTTGACCGAAGAAGAGCTGGCCGCCGAAGATGACGGTCCAAAGGATATGAAAGAGCTGGAAGGTCTAAAGCTAGAGCGAGAAGACCTGCTTGTCAGAATCAGATCTCTTTCGAACACGTGCGATGAGCAATACCTTACAGCCATGGAAGATTTAGATCTGACCGAGTTTAAGCTGCAAGGCGCCAAGCGTGCCAAACTAGCCCTAGAGCTTGCTCGCAATACCTTGCGCAAACTTTCTGGTGAGAACTATATCGACTGGTCGCAGCACCTCAATACAATCGCCTCAGAGATGTTGCAACGCATCGGTATGGGCTATGACGAGATTCGCTTCGATAACGAACTTAGATTGGTGGCAAGACGCAAAGCCGACGGAGATCAGATAAGCTCGGCCCAGATTATGAGTCAGCTTTCGACAGGCACAAAAGAACAGCTGCACTGGCTGGCTCGTATGGTGGTGGCGCGCTATCTTTCACGCTCGCTATCTTTGCCGATTATTATGGATGAACCATTCTCTGAAGCCGACGACGACCGCTTTGTCAAAATGATGCGCTTCCTCATATCGTCACTGGCGAAAGAACACCAGGTCATACTATTCTCATGCCATCAACAAAGGCACAGCTGGCTGAAACAACAGCTGGAAGAGTCGGAACGAGGCAACTTGCTCTTTTGTAGAAGACAGAGAGCTTGAGTATAGACATTGTCTAGATGAAGACAGAACGTCTGCTAGTAGCTATCGGTGCTCTATTCTTGACAGTGATGCCAGCAGCGAAAACTCAAGAATACTCATGCATCTCCCCTTCCGGCGAATCAGTTTTCAACCTGCCAAAAGGTGTTTCTCCACAAGGCAATAAGAGATTCTCTAATGGTCTTGCGGTGATAAGAGGTGAAAGAGAGGGTTTTATCAACAAAGAAGGCAAACGACTGCAGTTTTCCTCTAACCATGTCTATCCCTTTTCAGAAGGTCTAGCAGTAGCAGAAAAGAATGGAAAATTTGGCTATATCGATAAGTCAGGCCGCTTTGTCATCAAGCCACAATTCAAGTGGGCGTATTCATTCAGAGAAGGTCGAGCCAAGGTTAAGCCGATAATCAAACAAAAACGCGAGAGTTTAAGCTCTAACGTTGACAAAAAACTTGCCTTCATTGATTGCAGTGGAAGTTTTGCAAGCGGTCTTCTTTTTGATGGTGCAGCCGCTTATTCCGAAGGGGTCGCGGCTGTGTTGATAAATGAGAGATTAGGCTTTATAGACAAAAATGGCAAATGGCTAGTTCAACCTCAATTTAATTTCACGACTGGATTCTCTGAAGGATTAGCACTAGTCTGGGAGAATCGCAAAAGACTGTGCTTCATTGATAAGGAAGGCAATACTGCAATTAGTCTGGACATGGTGCCCAATCAGTCTGTCTTTGCTCGCACGAATATCAACTTTGGAAGACTACAGTTGGATGAAGAAGGCGCGGCAGATAGTTTTTTCTCAAAGTACGAGCATAAATATATGAGCCCTTCACTGTTTAGAGAAGGGCTGGCTCCGCTTGTGAAAGACAAAAGATTTGGCTACATAGATAAAACTGGCACCTTTATTATCCCGCCGCAATATGATTTTGCTTTTCCCTTCTCAGAAGGACTAGCCGTTATCATTGATGATGGCAAATATGGCTATATTGACCGCAGCGGCAAGGTCGTAATCTCTCCTTCTTTCTATGAAGCAGGCAATTTCAATGATGGCTTAGCACCAGTTCAAACTGAAAACCAAAAATGGGGCTACATCAATAAAACTGGACAATTTGTAATTGAGCCGAAATACAAAGCCGCCTACCCATTTTCAGAAGGTCTGGCATTTGTCGAGCATGCTCCAGTAGCCCCAAACGAAGAGCGAGCGCCTTCACGTGAGCGCCTGAGACCAACCCTTCCAGTGCAAAATCTGAACGATAGCACGGGTCCATGTTCAGAAAGGCTTTACGGCTCCAAGCTGCACGAATTATTGAGGGAAAAACTTAGCTCTGATGACTTGATCCATACTGAAGCAAGTTACAAAAAGGGTTCGCCAGTACCTTGGGGCAGGCTTGGTTCTTCTAGGGTTGATATTGCCATTGGGCCTCACGATAAGCCGTTTACAACCATGTGCCTTAAGACACTGGAGGCGGTGCCATCAGCACAGCAAGAACGAGGATGGTTTAGAAATCTACCTCGGTTTTCAGACGATTCAGTAATTCCCAGCTTTGATTTCAAATTAGGAAAGTGAGGATAGAGGCTGTGAGTGAGCAAATTCCATATTTTGAGATCGATGTTGAAATGCCGGAACATCTTGATGGTTCCGTGACACTACCTTATGGTGACGTGGTTTCAATCGGCGACAGTATAGAACATAGAAAATTTGGCGTTGGATTGATTTACCGTATCGCTACATACCATGACCATTTAGGGACTCTTTTGTGCGTCGAGTTTCCCAATAATTTTCATAAAATGCTTTGCTTAGATGTGGTCAAGAAAGTACATTCAAGCGAGAAGAGCCCCGGTGGAGGCTCTTCCTGTGCTACATAATGGCAGTTATCGGAAGTATTTGCCCTTAAACACTACTTCCAAGTGATTTTGGCAAACTAAAACTGCGCAGATTTCTGGCAAACGGCAATCCTAATTTGAGCAGGTTTCGATTAGTGACCTGTCCCAAGAAAAGTTGACACCAAGATTTGTACGAAGCCTCCATATATGATGACACTTGCAAGGGGGATCGACAATGGCGAACAAGAGAAAGAAGTTGTTTGGTCTATTGCTAATCATATGTCTCTAAGCCGGCGCCCTGGAGCTCATCCTCTAGTTCATACTGATCGCGGCTCTCAGTATGCGAGCACTGAATTCCGCACTATTCTCTGGCGTCACCGGCTGCGACAGAGCATGAGTCGTAAAGGCGATTGCTGGGACAACGCTTCTACTGAATCATTCTTCGGCACACTTAAGCAGCAGCTAGATATCTACTGTCTGAGACCTTCAGCCACCCTAAAGGATGAGATCTTTGCGTACATTGAAGTCTTCTACAACAGGCGAAGACTTTACAGCTCGCTTGGCTATAAAACAGCTGAGGAATTTGACGATGAGTACTGGTCAGTTAAAGCAGCTTCGTAATTTTCTGGTTGTCTACTAAACTTGAGACAGGTCAAACCGACCTCTAAAGGAGAAAAAACAGGATTCAACTGGGAATATAATACTAGCAGCTGTCTCTTAAAGGTGGCCCAAGAAATGGGGCAGCGTCACTAAGATGCATGTATGGAACACTTATTGCAGCCAATTTTAAAAACTTACGGCGAAGCCAGCTCCTATGAGGATGCTGGCCTCGTTTCCTTCAATCAAAGAGCATTTAAGTTCAGAACTTCTTTGCTACGTCCCGAAAATTTCTTGTTTGAGTGTGAAATACTTGACTCTTCCGGCAAGGGAAAAGACCACTGCGCTATCGGAATGATTGACGGGGAAGTTCATTTTTACCGAACGAAATGGATGCCTATGCCAAACTTGGATGCTGCGTTTTATAGCGGCGCTGCTATTACCTTCGGACATTCGCTATTTATCTCAGATTTACTCTTTCATCTTGGTCATTGGAGTTTGGCGAAGAAGGATTTCAAAATTGATAGAAAGGTAGATGGTTACTCACATTTTTCGAGTATAGACCAGAAAGGCAATAGTGAAGAGTTGCTACTTGATGAAAGATTGGGTATCTTTATCCAAAGATCAGTCAAGTACAATTTCTCGATATTTTCTCCTGAACGTATTCAAGCTGTCACATCACCCGTGTTGGGAATTGACAATGCTAGTCTACTTAAAGACCGAATGGCAGCTGGCGAGAGTGTTCCATTTGAAGCTAGCACGACTTTTGAGTTCGCCTTTCTAAATAGGATATCAACTGTCGAAGAGTTTAGATTAAGTAATGCCGACTTTTTGCGCTCACTAGGATTTTAGACAGCACGTGTAAGCGCACCTAACTCAATAGATTCTCGAGCGGGTGTCACTGACGGAGTTGAATGTCGTGATAATTGCGGCATTATTTGTCACAACCCCTATGTATCTATGCTGATTGAGACAATCTAGTTTCGTAACGTGCCTTCAAACGTTACTATAAAAGTGCACCGGATTCACTAGATTAATGACATTCTGAAGCAGTAGGCACAACTGGAGTTGTGCCTACTGCTCTCTTTAGTCTGGCATATCTTCAAGCCTAGAGTAGATTTCCCCATCATCTCCTTGAACCTGTGCTTTGAGTTTTGTTGCAATTTGGAGAAGCTTCGCTAATGTCATTTTATCTGGATTTTTGGAGGTAATCTCACCTGTGTCGCACCATGCAAATAGAACATTTTCCGTCGGATGATGAAAAATAAAATAGCTTCCATCATTTTGGCTATCTAGTTCCAAGTCCGGATCCAACTCTACCAATTTAGACCACTCTTCAAATAGTATTTGTGGTCCATCTTCATCAGCCCAGAATTCTTTGCGTGTGACGTGTAAATCGTATCCCATTGTTGAACCCCTGTCTTTGACCTGTCCCAAGAAAAGTTGACACCAAGATTTGTACGAAGCCTCCATATATGATGACACTTGCAAGGGGGATCGACAATGGTGAACAAGAGAAAGAAGTTGTTTGGTCTATTGCTAATCATATGTCTCTAAGCCGGCGCCCTGGAGCTCATCTGACCCCACCCCGAGAACTTGAACCAGGCCAAGTAGACGATTGAACAAATTTAAGTCATAGTTTCAATCAGTCGGGAGAAGGTAAAAATGAAAAAGAGTCGATACACGGATGAACAGATCGTCGCTATTCTCAGAGAGTCAGAAGCAGGCACTACAAACGCTGAGCTCTGTTGCAAGCACGGAATCTCGAACGAAACACTGTACAACTGGCGAGCCAAATGTGGCGGCATGCAGTCCGCGGATGTTAAACGCCTGAGACAGTTAGAGGATGAGAACATACAGCTAAAGAAGCTGCTTGGCGAACAGACTTTGCTCATTGACGGATACAAGAACGCACTCTCAAAAAAGTACTGACCACCTCTCAGAAGAGAGCCGCTGTAGCGGCCTTTGAGGAGGTGGGATTGAGTGAGCGCAAAGCTTGCCTCGCTGTGGGTCTGCCCAGGGCGACGCAACGACACAAGAGCAGCAAAAAGGATGAGTCTGCACTTCGGAAGCAAATAATAGATATTGCGCATGACAGAAAGAGATTCGGTTACGAACGAATTACCTGGCTGCTGCAACGAGATGGACTGCGGATCAATAAGAAGCGTGTCTATCGGATTTACAAACAAGAGGGACTGCAGGTGCGTAAACGTTGCCGCAAAAGAGAAAGACGCCTGCGAAAACCGCTTGAACCAGCTACGTATCCATGTCAACGCTGGTCGCTCGATTTTGTTAGCGACAGTCTGTCTACCGGCAGGAGATTTAGAACATTGAATGTCATTGATGAATTTACTCGCGAGTGCCTGGCCATTGAGGTCGATTTTAGCCTCCCTGGAGAGCGCGTTGCTCGGGTGCTAGAACGTCTTGTCTGGTGCTACGGCAAGCCCGGAAGCCTTGTCCTCGATAACGGTCCAGAATTCACCGGCAAAGCGCTCTTTAATTGGTCGAAAACCCACAACGTCGACCTCGATTTCATTCGTCCTGGCAAGCCGATGGAAAACGGGATTTGCGAATCGTTTAACGGGCGATTTCGAGATGAATGTCTGAACGAAGTGTGGTTTCGTTCAATCGATGAAGCCAGCATAATCACATGGGAATGGAGGCAAGACTACAACACAGTCAGACCGCACGGATCGCTGAGACGAATTGCACCATCGCAATTCGCTCAGCACTTTCGAGAACAGAAATTGTCTGCTTGACGTGGTACAAGAAAATGGGTGGGGTCACAGCCAAGATTGTATTTGAAATTGCCAGAGAAGCCATAGAGGTGCTACGAATGACAGACGACCAAGAGGCAGTCGTTCCACAATTTGAGATGGAAATCACACTGCCAACGATTCTAGAAGATCCTGTGAGACTGCAAGATGGAACCGTTTTGCAGGTAGGTGACTCGGTGGAGTACCCAGAATTAGGCGTAGGTAAAATCCTGCGTATCTGGTGCTACGATTCAATTGGGACTTGTTTGTACATAGACTTTGGTGGTGGGGTAAAGGAAGAAATTCATCCTGATTTTGTAAGGAAAGTCGCAGCTCAAAAATGAGAAAGAGCCGCTGCCATGGGGCTCTTTCGAATGAAACACTTTGGGTGTTATCAGAACTTCACGTATTAGCCACTGCGAATTTTCTCGATAAATTTCATAAAGACTTGCACGGTTAATGCATGATGTTGCGAATTAATTGGCGTGACCTGTTCCAAGAAAAGTTGACACCTAGATTTGTACGAAGCCGCCATATGTGATGACACTTGCAAGGTGGATCGACAATGGCGAACAAGAGAAAGAAATACAGTCGGGTGGAGCAGCTGGCCAGGGGCTTGACCAAGGAAAGCACCAGAGTTGTAAATCTCTACACTGAAATGCTACCTTGCGATTCATGCGCGCCTATGATAGAAAAATTTCGCGAAGACTTTCCGCTTGTGACACTAAATGTCACTTATAGTAAGCTGCCTCTGAGATTGCCTAAGGGATTTAGAAAGTGAATCAGTACCAAGACCTTGTTGACAAGCTATTGTCTGTAGGCGTGGCCACTACACAAACCCTAGCGGGTTGTTCTGAACTTGAAATTGCTCAAGTGCAGTCGTCCATTTCCGGCCCCATGCCGCGGGCATACTTGGAATTTTTGGATGTAATGGGAAACGGTGCAGGATGGCTGTTCCAAGGAAGTGATATCTATTTTCCGGATGTTTTGAATTGCAAGAACACTGCTAAAGAAGTAATTCAAACTTCTGATTCTGGCTATAAGTTGGCTCCTACAGCCTTTGTGTTCTATTCCCATCAAGGCTACCAGTTTATTTTCTTTGATACGAAAGATGGTGATGATCCACCCGTTTATCGCTTTCAGCAGTCATCTTATCAACCAGAGTTAGTGGACGCTCAATTCTCGAATTGGCTAAGTCGCTGCGTCGACGAAAGTTGCCTTTCCTGGCCTAATTACAAAGAATTTCTTGTCAAGGAAGGGCTCGTTGATATCTGAATACTCAGTATTGGAGGAAATTGAGCGAAATGCAGCTAGAAACCCCAAGTGAATTACTGCCAAAACGGAAAGGTCAAATGTGTCCATGGCAACTCTTGCCAGGCTTCAAGGGCGTAGTGTATCTAATTGAGGGAATCTTCGGAATTGAAAATCATTCTCTCTACGAAGAGTTCTGAAATCTCTCAATGCTGAACTTGAAGCTGCATGAACACGGAGATTGGTAAAGGAGTTACTTGCTCTTATCTCGCTGCCTATTTTGAAAAAGCTTTTTGCAAAAGAGCGTCCTTAACTGCTGTAGAGAAAGAGGAGAGCTTTCGCTCTCCTCTTTTGATATATTCAAGCAAGAGGTGATTCGTATGAATAGATTTTGCATTCTTGTGATACTAATACTAGCTGTGGCAGCTTTTTCTGCTCGAACTGCCAATGGCTCGGACCGTATGAAGCGGTTTGTGTTTAAGCCCACAGATACGATAAGCAGAAAACCTGGTCATGCGCGAAGCCTTTTATCGGAGGCTGAATACAGGAACTCTCCCTGGATCAGAGAAATTGAGAAGGTTTTAGAATATAGTGTTCAAGAATTTGATCGTCATCCTAAGCAAGGTTTATCAAATGTGTCGTTTTCCTGTTTGTTAGATAAGAACGGCAAATTGACTGAGTTTCTTCCGGTTGACAATATTAACGGAGTTGATGCCGCAGTAAAAGACAGAGGGATTGCGTTTCTACAAAATAGCCTTAAGAACTGTCATTTTTCCGCGCCTACCAATGCAAAGGTAAAAATAGTAATTCACTTTTACCAGTATTCCAACTTTGGTATTGAGCAAGAGTCTTTATAAATCAACACGAGCGGAGCTCTTTCATTATTAAATGCTAGCTAGGATAAAATGACACTCCTTTTGGGGTGTACTCAGTTTGTTACTGACCTGTCCCAAGAAAAGTTGACACCTAGATTTGTACGAAGCCTCCATATGTGATGACAGTCGTAAAGGCGATTGCTGGGACAACGCTTCTACTGAATCATTCTTCGGCACACTTAAGCAGCAGCTAGATATCTACTGTCTGAGACCTTCAGCCACCCTAAAGGATGAGATCATTGCGTACATTGAAGTCTTCTACAACAGGCGAAGACTTTACAGCTCGCTTGGCTATAAAACAGCTGAGGAATTTGACGATGAGTACTGGTCAGTTAAAGCAACTTCGTAATTTTCTGGTTGTCTACTAAACTTGAGACAGGTCAAACCATGTTCTAAAATCGAAGAGAAAAATCGATGCTTGAGTAGCTTACTGACTGAAGCACGTAACGTAATTTGAGCTTGTTGATCAGGTTCGTCAGCTACTCTGTAGTAATTAGTTTCAGCTTATCCGCCGACCCTTTGTCCCCACGTTTCACCGATTCCTCAAATAGAGTCCTTGCTTTCTTCAGATCCTTAGGGAATCCCTTCCCTTCTCTATATCTTTCTGCCAGCCAAAATGTTGCAGACGGGCAGCCATTCTTGTCTGCTTCAACATACAAATCCAATGCCCTCTCTGTATTTACCTTGACGCCTTTTCCGTCCGCGTACATTCCGCCTAGGTCGGCCATTGCGCTCCCGTTGCCATCGGCCGCAGCTTTGCTGAGCCAATAGTAGGCTTTGCCATAATCTTTTGGCATTACTATTCCGTAGCAATACATTCTTCCGATCTCTGACTCTCCACGTGGACAACCGTGGCTAATGGCTGACTTCATCAGAGCCGCGGCTCTTTTGGGATCCTTTGAAACGCCCAAACCGTGTTCGTACAAATGTGCCAGTAGGCATTCTGCATCCCCGTTACCGCGTTTGGCGCTCAAGGCGAAGTATTTAGCCGCACGGGAGTAATCTGGTTTAGTCGCAAATCCTTCAAGGTGCAACAGACCCATACCATATTGTGCCTTAGCAGAGCCCAGCCGCGCCGCCCGTTCAAAAAGGTTCACAACCTTTTTGGAATCGACTGGACCAGTGATGCCAACACCGAGTAGTTGAGCCAGGTTGCACATCCCGTTCGGATCACCTCCAGCTGCTGACTTTTCCCACAACTCTTTCGCCTTGCTGAAATTTCGCGGCACACCTAATCCTCTAAAATGGATGTCTCCTAACATCGACGCTGCTCTCGCATTGCCACTGTTGGTCAACCGTTCTAGTATTTTCTGTGCTTCGGTGTAGCGCTTGGCGTGCAGGGCATCTTCTGCCTGTCGGAGTTGTCCATTCTGCGCGAGACACAGTGTCATGCAAAGCCCCAAGAGGAGGGCAAGTGAAAGCGTTAAGGGGAATCTTCGATAAATTGGTCTACCCATGCGGATGGCTCCGGTCTACAGTTCATATTCTAGCTCTACCGGAACGAATGTCACGTTGCACGAAAAACGCTATAGATTTTTGCAAGATAAATGTGACATTGCGCGATATTTGCACAGCCTCCGTATGTATGGCACTATTGCATAGACTCAGTAACAGTGGGACTTCTGCTTAGAAGTCCGCTAGAGGTGATTCGACTTTCAGGGTGATCTGACCAGTCAAGTGATGCAAATATCGTGCAAAAAACTGTCGCAAATAGCGTGCAAAGTGACACGTGGGAATTAAGCTAAAATGAAGGAAGAGTTCGCAAATGCAGGCCTTAAGGGCGAGCCAATCACCAACAAAAGTGGAGTTGAGACAGGCACTAAATACCAGATTCCTAATGCTACCGCTATTGCGAATGGGAACAAAGGGGCGACCCTTACCGTTCGTGCTATGGACGGGCAAGTCCATGGTAAAAGGACCTCCTTCCAAAATTCTGGTAACTATGTTCGAGCTGATGGAAGTCCTTTTAAAAACAATCCGTCAAAAGGGTCAGGGCACTACCCTCAAGATTAACCACAGGAGTTAACCATGACGATGTCAGTTCTGTCTGAGAAAGTAAGTTTAATGCTCGAAGGTCGATCTCTTGACCAGGCTTTGATTTTCTCAACCGTCTGCAACATGATGTTTTTTCCAAATGCATCGGCCAACCCTGATGTTTCAGTTTCTGAGCTTAGGATTTACTCTGCTGTGACAATCCAAGACTTTCAGCCTCCTAAAGCTGTTTTGGACCTCGGCTTGCCATCGGAAGTTATTGCAAGGGCTAATTCCTCCGCTTTGATTGCACTTGCAATCGGCGCTGAACTTAATTCTTCGAGGTTGGAGTCAAGCGGAGACCTTTTACTGACGTTCTCCAATGGGTTAATTCTGACAATCTCTGGAGTTTCTGACACTTACGAGGACGCGTGGGTGTTGCTACCAGGCTATGAATCCGAACAACAACAATACTCAGAAATTCACTGTTCCAACTCCGGACAAATTGATGAATACGTTGTTGGTTGATGCGGAAGTTTAGTTTAGCGTTGCTAGGTTTGTTCAACAACTTCTGCAGTTGCGGCTTAATTGCACGTGCTTCTAATTGATCCGATATCGATCGTTAGATAGTGTGGTCGGCGTCAAGTTAGTTTTCGCCCAGACCATTCCCTTTAGATGCAAATTTTATCGCAATCAGAAGCATCGTCACCCCCAGCTGCAATGGGTTGACTACACTTCTGCTTTGCGCTCGAACAGCATATACCAGGAAACGGTTTTTGCTGTCTGGCTGTAGGTCTTTTGTCGTTCTAAGTGCTCTCTATTCAGTTACGATTGCCGTCAAGGCTACTGCTGGAGCCGACAGCGGCCGTCTGGACTTGAAGTCGATCTCTAAGTGTTTGCCGGTCTTGACCACGGCGAACATGATCCTTAGGAGCTTTCGCATGACTGCGCCAACAACTACCTTACCTGGTTTTCCTGCAGCCCTCAGTCAATCGGCAAAGTCGCGCAAGACTGGATTTGTTCGGAAAGCGCAGAGTGCCGGCATGTATAGGGCCTTCCGTATCCGCGCATTCCCGACTTTAGACATTCGGGGTCTTCCTCTGACTGATGAGCCGGACTCGAATAGGCGGGGAGTTATTCCGCAGATTACTTCCAATTCTCGGCTGCTGGCAAAGTTACTGGCGGCTGACAATTCACCCAAGAATGTCACTGCAGCGGTTTGCCCTACACCGATTATCGAGATTAAGAGATCATAGTCTCGACGAAGCTTTGGATAGCGGTGGATCAACTCTAATATCTCCTTCTCCAAAGTCTCAATCTCATTGTCTAAATACTCGATATTCTGCCCAATCGAGCGATGCACGCGTTCCCCTCTGTGAATATGATGTATTAGACAGATCCGGGGAAAAGTTTACTGTAGCCCTGGAACAAAACAGCTAGGGCTTGCAAATCCAGTCAAAAATGCGATGGATAGAAATGAATGTTATACATCTTGCGCTGTCACCGCCTTTGGTTCATGCTGGTCTGGAGCCGGGACATCACAAAACCAAGGGGACTTGTCAAATGGAGCTGTTACTATCTCCAAGTCATAATCGACATATACAGCCGGTACATTGTCGGTTGGATTGTTGCCACGGAAGAATCAGCAACGCTTGCTAAAGCGCCGATTGCTGAAACCTGCGCCAGGCAGGGAGTTGACACAAAAACTCTTACCATTCACTCGGATCGAGGAGCGGCGATGGTATCAAAAGCGGTAGCACACTTACTGTCAGATCTCGGTGTAACAAAGTCGGTCGGGCGCCCCTACATCAGTGACGACAACCCACTCTCCGAAGCCCACTTCAAGACACTAAAATATCATCATTCATTTCATTTCCAGCGAGCAACTCCCATTGACCCTCGTCCAAATCCTCTTCCGGAAGAGCCACCGACCACTCCTCCGGGCAAGACTGCAACCACTCTTTCAGGTACTCCAGTTGATTCAGGTTTGCCTCCATCTTTACTGGATCGGTTTCTGGAGCCGTTCAATGACTATTGGGATCGCTATCCTAAGTGAGACTAAAGCGTACCTATGCCACTTGTATCACCAAAGATCACTAAAAGTAAGCTGGTAGGAGAGTTCAGCTCCTTATTGGATAGACCAAGCTCGGAAAATGCGAGCGTTCCTTGATGGACTGAACCATCCCTTCTGTTAATTGACACGCGAAAAGCAACAGTGTCTTGATTGCTGCGGAGGTAGCTGCATAGCTCCGCAGCAGTCCTTTTCGTGACGATTAAATCAGTTATATTAAGGGGTTCTTTTGTTACGGGAGCATTGCTACGGTTAACAAATGCATTCTCTCTATCATCGATTCCTAGAACCCTTCCTGAACATCCATCAATCACAATTAGGCTTGCAGGAAACGAGTTGAAAATGGACTCAATTCTACGAAGCGAATCAAGTACTGGCTTCAGTTCGAACATATTGAAACTCTCCTTACATTAAAGCCTGGGAAATCTGCTTTTAACTTCATCTCAAGTTATTAAGGCACTCCATCACCTTGTGTTTCTTTACCCGCAAGATCTCTAGAGTACCCTTCATCTCCGAGGCGTTTGCAGCATCCTGTCGTTAGCGTTCTTCTTCTATAGATTTTCCACAAGTTTCTGAAGCTGGTCGATCTAAACATAATGACCAACAAATATTAGGCTTGGTTGACATTCTTTCTACTTCATGGTCGTAGGCTTCAATTTCTGCTTCCAATTGACCGATTGTCTGCTGAGCGTCGTGGTCTGATAACCAACAATATACGGTGTCCTTGCGGACCCTAGCCTGAAGACAGCTCTGCTATCTGTCTACCGAATGGACTTGCCCCATTTTATTCAGATTTGACAGCCTGGCAGATAGTATTCCAGCACTCTCCCCTGTTTCTTATTAGGGATGGCAAATACCCCGCCTTAGAGGTTTTCTACTATCTATGGACAGCATCTCAGATTTCAAAAAAGCAAAGCCCTCAGAAACTCTCATCAATGACAGCCTGCACGCAGAAATTGCGAAGGGGAAGAGCGATCACAGCACAGAAAGCAACGCTTCAAAGCCAGTAGAGAAAAGTAAAGAAGAGAATGAAAGCAGCAAGCCTAAGGACGACGGAAAACATAATGGATTTGCTTATGAGCTAGGCCACTCCGCGCTCTATTCGGCGGTGCAAGCACCAGTAGAAGGCATGGCGCAGACATTTGATCATACTTTGGGCAAGCCTTTTGGCACCAAGCTATACGAAAAGAGCAAAGACTTACTTGTCAGTGCTCCGCAAGCGACCAACTTTGGTAGCGCCGAATGGCACGGACAAACTATTGGTGGTGCAATCGGCGTGATTCCATGGTTTATGGCCTGCAGAGGAGCAGTCAGGGGACTGGCAGAGAAAACTGCCCTAACAAAGTCTCTAGTGGTGGGTGTGGACGAAGCTGCCGGCGCCAAGATGTTCTCTTCGACAGGAGCAAAACTATCGCTTGAGGGCGGAATAACCGGAGCAGTATATGCTGGAGCATTTAAGTCGGTCGAATATCAAGGAGGGGAACAAAACTATTGGAAAGCGAAGTCTGGAGCTATGGTGCAAGATTTTGCCACATTCGGCACACTGACAGCTTCCACCTTGGGTATTTCAGGTGCATTAAGCAAAAGCTTGGCGCCATTAGCCGAAAGAAGCGAACTGGCAGGACAACTGGTACCAAAAACGGTGGCTATGACCTCTGGCGCACTTAGCGGCATACCGGCGGCGGCGGCAGAGTTGGGCACGCATTACGCCTTATCCGGCGGAGAATCGAAGATTAGCCAGGATAATTTCATTCAAAGCGCCTATTCATTTGCTGTAGCCGGTTCGGCCCTGGCTTCGTTTCACCCATCGGTCAAAAGGCTCCAACCGGAAACAAAACAAATAGTTGAAGCAGGCGAATCGGCAACTCAATTGAAGAGTGCCTCGGAAAAACAATCACTTCCGAGCGAGGCTCCGAGCGAACTGCATAAAGTCAACTACAAAGCCGACAAACAATATGAAGAATTTTCGGTATATGAACTAGGGAATCACGACTTTGGTAAGTATGCATCAACAAAGCAAATGTTTATATTCACAGATCAACCTGAAATATCAACTAAATCTTCATACGAATTGGCTGGCAATATGCGTTCGATCGAAGCCCCACCTTTCTCAATCTCATTAAAAGAGGCAGGAAGCCACTTTGACGGTCTGCCTACCGCCGGAGCGTTTCAAAACTTTGTAGGTAGCAGAATGGTGGGAAACCTGCCTAAAGCCTTCATTTCAGAGCGTTGCCCCGAAGAACTGGCCTACTACAAACTAAACGATCTAGCGGAGGCGCTTCGTCAAATTGACGGTACTTTCCCTCCGCAGAAGAAATCGGGACTGGGCTCTCTGCAGATTGACCTACCTGCTACTGAGGTGCAATTTGGCGACAAGCTAATAAAAGTAGAAAAGATTGCTATTGGAGAGGTGGCCCATGTCTACAAATTAAGTCTGGGTCATGAGGATTATGCATTTAAGGTTCCAACCGATCCTGCTCGCCACGACATTCACGGTAGTGCAGCGGAGACTGCGGCCTTTGCCCTACTTTCTAAACACAAAGTCAGCAATCTAATCGATTTCCATGCTGCCAACGTTGGCAAAAGCGGATGGATGTTGACTGAGTTTGTTGACAGAGCTAAGCATCGCGAGGGAGAGCCTATTGAAGCAGTGCTTGATCGCTATACACTAAAGCTTGGCGATGACTGGTCAGCAAACCGAGGACCGGGCAATGTAGTCTGGGACTTGGGCGGAATAGAACCGAAGAACCTGAAGTCGCCTACCACCCTGGCTAAATTTGAGCAGCTTCTGCAAAGCCCTGAAGGTTCCCTAGTGGCAGGCCGAAAGGTAGACAGTTTGCCGAGCCAGGATGCTATAAAGACGGCTCTGGCGCTGGCACTAGAGCATTCAGACAACAACGGACAAGTGCCCAGAACTGCAGTTCGTCTATTAACCGACGCAAAAGCTGTGAACGAAATTTTGGAAAAATCTCTGGAAAAAACTGGAGCGGCAGGAAGAGCGGCTTTCGAACTGGACCGATTGAAAGGTACGCCCTTCATTACAGAAAGGTTCTACCAAGCTATTGCAAATCCAGAGTCAAGGCTTGAAGCCGCGAAGTCGATTGACAAGCTACCACCGCATGAACGCTATAGAGCATTTGAGACTGCCTTTGCATTTGGAGAAGCAAGACCCCTGGCAACACGGGCGATACCATCGCTCGCACCTGAATATAGGCAAGCTGCCATAACTATGGCCAAGCAAGACCCGGGTTCACTCTATGTCCTTATGGATATGAATCTGCTGAAGACCGAAAGTGCCAGTGACAAGGAGCGAGCTTTCAAACTTTATTTAGACAAAAATTCTCTCTCAACGATAAACGACAGTGTTGCAATCAAAAGATCACTTGATGACTTCGCCGGAACGAATGATACAAAGCGCAGTAAATTTGCGCATATATGGAAAGGTCTAAGCGCCGAACAAACCCACCTTAATGATAATCTGCTGGAAAATATTAGAGTCAATTGGCATAGACTAAGTCGAGAACAGTGGAGAAAGCTCAGCGAGTTCGACCTAGCAAATCTTTTCGCTGTCAATGAACGCTACTCCTTGAAAAGTGAAGGCTTCAACGAAGTCGCTGATAGACCAGACCTAAGGCGCTACCTTGCACAGTCTCAAACTATCAGTGAGGTAAGCGTAGATGCCTTGCTGGGCAGTATGTGGGATAAACTTCCGCCAGACTATAAGCGCCTTGAAGGCAAGGAAATGAACAATGTTATAGCAGTCTGGAGTATAGCCGACAAGAAAGACTGGGAATCGATACCGGCAAAGGAAGCCGCTGACTTAGCCAATAGTATAGGTAAGCTCGGACTAGCTAATTCGCTAGAAACTGCGCATCTCTTCAGACATGCCGATCTTCGCCAATGGGTGAAGGAGAATCTAGTTAGTCTTTCAAATGAAAGCTGGCAAACCAAACTGATTATGTTTAGCGCATGGAAGAGTCTAACAGAGTCAGAAAAGAAACTGTCGTTTGATGAACTTTGCGACAAAACAACGCTCAAAACCTATGGACAAGAGCTATCCAAACTGGGAATCAAGCAAGACACGCTTAACTATATACTCGCTCTTACTGACAAAGATCTGCCTGGCAGAAAACTTATGAAGTCTATCTATTTCGCTCTTGCTACCGGTGACTGCAGCGAAAACGCCGCAATTCGCCAAAAGAGCATCAATCGAATGAACGAGCTAGCCAATCAGAAGGGTTCTGCAAGAGATTTCATTCCTGAGGCGATTATGGCGCATGTTTATTTGCAGTCCCTCTACTCTGACCGTCCCGATATCTTGACGAAAATTGATTCATTAGGGCTAACAAACTGGCATAAGTACGACCTGGGGCGCAAACTCGCAGCAGAACCGAAGCAAAGTCAAGAAATCGCAGCTAGAGCGATCATGAAAGGTTGGCTCGACCAAGCTCCAGACGTGTCACGCATCTGCAGCCTAGTGCGACTTGCGGCAGACGCAAAGTTGAACAATCGACAAATAGACAACCTTATTGCTCTGGCTCCATCTGAAGAGAAACTTCAAGATATCCATCTTTTAGCTTCCGAGCAGTCGGCGGCAAAGGAATATCTCAAAGCCAAACTTAATGAGCGACCAAGAGCAAGAGATATAGAGCCAAATATACTGGCTGATAGAACTTATGTTTCCCAACTTGATGGCTATGAGCCGAGTGAGTTGGCAAAACTTGGTCAACTGGCTGACAGTGGACTATCTATGGTGCAAGTATCGCTATACAGCAAACTTGATAGAGAGCATCCACAACTCCTCAAAGATCTTTTGGCGGAGAACGCAACCACTGCGCAACTTAAGGACGTTATGCGCCTATCTGCATTTCCAGCGCCGCTATCTTTAGCTATCGCCAGGGGCTCGTGGAGCGGCAAATATAGGCTTCAGCAAGTGCTTGCAGGCTTGCGCGATTATGGTACCGGTAAGAATTTTCATGCCCTTCTAACCGACCACCTTGCCCAGGGCTTTCAACTAAATCGCACCGAGCTAATGAGACTTCAAAGAGAAGCCAAACAGGTTGGGTATAGTTTCCAAACAGAAGCGACTTTGCCGCAGCCACGCAATTTTCTAAAAGCTGCCGATACTTTTTTGGATGCAGCCGATGGCATTGAACGCTTGATTCCAAGCCATCAGCCTATAGTTTTGCTTGGCCGTGATGCCTGGCCGCTTCTACCAATACTGAAGGAGCGAGGCAGAAATGCTATGTATTTTCTATTCAGCCGTCTTCAGTATGATGATGAGTCAACCAAAAGGCAATGGCTGAAAGAAATACCTCCAGGTGCCGCTGTTGTTGATACCGGTTTCAGTGGCAGCATCATTAAGGCAATTAAGAAATTCGATCCCACCATAGGTGGCTATCTTATGTCTACCGATGGCAGTACTTTTCCGCGCTTGCTCGCCGATCCTAGAGAGCATCGCAGAAGAGTGCAAGATTTAGAAGATCTGCCTAAACTCATCTTCAGAACCAACAGACATACTGAAAATGGTGGAGCTGTAGCCCGCCGCGATGCAAGCAGTAGAGATGGAGACGTCTCCCATATTGTTGTTAACAGATCTAGGTGGTGGGCCGAATACAACGCCAGGTCTCTGCTCAAGGCGGCAGGAATGCCGGAATGGACAGCCTGGAGGTATAGCACTTTTGTTGGTCTGACCCCGCAGGAACGACTTGGGTTGTCGAATGAGCAGGCGGTGCAAAGACATTACGAAAGTGTACTCACGGCAAGACAGGGAAGCTAACGAAAAGAAAGGAAAACAAATAATTAGATCGGCTTAGCCTATGAGAATCAACATCTTGTCTATCTCAACTTAGTTCTCATAATCAGCTTGCGAAACTCCTCTGCGGCAAGCATGCTTATCATCAGTGGAAGCATCAGAAGCCAGAACTGCCAAGGCAAGGGCGCCGTGCCGAAGACCCTATGCCCGGTATCTGTATAGGTCAAAAGCAACATCAAAAGTATCTGAACTGCGACGCCGATATTCAACAGCTTATTGCTGAATACTCCGATAGCAAATATAGACTTTCGCTCACTTCGACAAATTGAAGAATTCACTATCTGCATGCACATTATGCCCATCAAGCATGCCGTGGTAGCCGCTCTATAGGCAGGGTCCGAAGCCGGCGGAGACTGCCCGTATCGCCATCCTCCCAGAGTAAAAACAAAATAGTAGCCGATCAGTGAGGCGGCAGATACCATGGCACCAAGATATAGATAAGCCTTTAGCAATAAGTAAGAATCGAACAACCCCTCGGAGCGCGAGCGTGGGGGTCTTTCCATTACAGCCGGGTCTGGCTGCTCGGTGCCCAAGGCAAGGGCTGGAAGTAAATCAGTACCCAGATCAACACTAAGTATCTGGATAATCGTCAGAGGTAGCGGGACCTTTAATAGAACGTAGGCTAAACACGGAACCAACTCAGCAATATTGGATGAAAGAACGTAAGTTAGGAACTTGCGAATATTGGAGAAGACGGATCTTCCTTCTTCAACAGCATTGACGATACTGGCGAAATTGTCATCAGCAAGAACCATATCGGCAGACTCTCGCGCTACGTCAGTACCACTCAGGCCCATGGCGATGCCAATATCTGCCGATTTAAGAGCCGGAGCATCATTGACTCCGTCACCGGTGACAGCCACGATATGACCCATTCTCTTTAAAGCCTGTACAATTTGCATTTTCTGATCAGCATCAATTCTTGCAAATATGACTTCCTGCCGACCAAGCATAAGCTTTAGTTGTGCTTCCGTTAGCCTTTTCAACTCTGGACCAGAAACAACCACAGGCGAATCAGTTTGCACTAAGCCGATCTCTTTGCCGATAGCTAGTGCAGTACTGGGATGATCGCCAGTCAACATAATAACTCTGATGCCGGCCTTGCGGCAGCGATCGATTGCATGAGGAACTTCAGAACGTGGTGGATCTTCCATAGCCACCAAACCAACTAAAGTCAACTGAGCTTCTAGGTCCTCCTTTTCATAGGTATGAGGCAAACTACGCCTACATAAAGACAATACTCTCAGTCCTTTGTCGGCAAGAGTTCTCTCTTCCTTCAAGATATCTTGCCGGTATTGCTCGGTCAGCTCAGCAACACCAGTGCTCAAAAACAGCGAATCACATAAAGGAAGCAAAGTCTCCAGTGCGCCTTTGCTGTAGAGAACTATTCGCCCTTCTTCAAGAAGATGAACTGTGGTAAGCCGCTTGCGTTCTGAATCGAAAGGAATCTCATCAACCCGCTCTAACGAAGACAAAGTCGGATAATTGGCCCTGGCAAAGTCTACCAAGGCCAGTTCCATAGGATCGCCCAATAGTTGCTTGGAACCGGCTCTTTTGCCCTGTCTCGTATTTTCACAGTTAAGCGAGATCAAACAGAATTCTCTAAATGCTGTTTCAAATTCAGTGGCACTAACAATCTGCGCTTTCTCAAAACTTTGACCACATAAATAAACCTGACTTACGGTCATCTTCCCTTCCGTGAGAGTCCCGGTCTTGTCAGTACAAATCACAGAGGCACAACCTAAAGTCTCGATAGAGGGAAGATTCCTCAACAAAGCATTTCTCTTCGCCATACGTCGCGAACAGCTAGCCAGTGCCAGCGTCACTTCCGGCAATAGTCCTTCTGGTACAAGAGCAACAATTATTCCCACGGCAAAGACTATATTCGTCCAAAACGCCATTCCCAACGACTGAGCCATAAGGAAGAAAAGTAAGCCGACACTGACGGCAATGCAGGCGATTATCCGACTTAGGCGAATAATCTCCAGTTGCAGGGGCGACAATGATTCAGGGGAAGATGACGTCAAAGCGGCGATCTTGCCAAACTCGGTTTCCATACCAGTCGCAAATACAAAAGCCTTGCCATGACCGGCAAATAATGATGTACCGGCGAGCAATACGTTCCCGCTCTGAAGAATATCTTCCTCCCTAGAATCTTCCGCACGTCTAGAGACTGCGGTCGACTCTCCAGTCAAGGCGGAATTGTTGACTCGAATGCCGACCGCTTCAATCAGGCGACAATCAGCAGGTACAGAGTCTCCTTCTTCTAGGAGGATCAAATCACCAGGCACCAAACTGGTTGCTTCTAGCTCACATAACTCGCCGTCACGATATACCTTCACCATTACCGGAATCATAAGCTTTAGAGCGGCAATTGACTCCTCGGCTCGGTACTCCTGCCAAAAGGAAAAAAACCCATTTACTAAAATCACCCCTAGGATGGCAAAACCCAGTAAGCCCATACCGCCGCCAGGCTCCTTCCATTCGGCGAAAAGGGCCAGTAGCGCACCACACCAAAGTATCAAAGCGAAAAAATGAGTAAACCCTTGCAGGAAACGTGTGAAGAGAGACTTCTGCTTTACTTGCTTGATTAGATTGGGTCCAAACTCCGACTGGCGACGCCCTGCTTCTGCGCTGGCTAGTCCGGCTTCTGCAGTATGCAGGCTTTGCATCAAGTCTTGCACAGATAGATGGTGTATCCTCAATACCTGAGCCCCAAAAGAGATAAGACCTTGCGCGCTGTGTTACTATCCAACTGCTGAACGAAGAAATTGGATCTCTATCCTTCCATTCTGAAAGAACACCATACGCAATTTTGCGTCGCTCCGGTGCAAGTGTACAAGATCTTCTCCGCCATGACAGACCAAGACAAAATCGAAGCAGCAATAGCAGAAGCCTTTACGCTCTATGTTGAGAACAAGCTTAGTGCCTACAGTTGGGGTTGGTCTAAACTGGAGTCACTTTGCGAAGAGGCGCCCCTCAACGCCTATAGTTGCATTCTGAAGATCACCGAGTCGCCTTCAAAACTAGTTGCTTCGGCGGTCGGCGCCGGCCCGCTGAAACGTCTGTTGGAAGCATCGGCAGCGCTTGTAATGCCGGCTCTAGAGCAAGACATCATTGATAAAGACGGTCTCAGAACCGCTTTAGCGAGTGCCACGGCATTTGGCCTTTATACAGGAGACCTAGTCTTAGACGAGAAGTTAAGAGAAATACACGACAAGTTCGAGCTAACAGAACATTACAAAGATTTGTGCAAACTCAATTCATTTGATGGCGAAAACCTAACACAAAGCTTTCAATTTCAAGACGCCAGCCTGCTCTTCAAAGTCGGAAAAGCATCTAATAGCAACAATCTACACTTCGAGGTAAGCAGCGAAGGAGGAAGCGATGCAGACAAAATTCGAATCTGCGGCGAGCTAAATCCAGAAGAGATTAGAAAATGGCTAAATGACCTAGAAGCAATCTATTGCAAGCTCCAGGGAAACTGCGAGATTAAGCTAGGCAACTCAACCTGCGCCATCTTTACACTTTCGGTAACTAGTCTGGGCAGCCTAGCTGTGCAAGGCAACTTTTGGATTAAGTCATTTCTTATGCCACATTCAATCGAGTTAGAAATTGATCAAACCTATTTAAAGACCCTAATCGAGCGCCTAAAAGAGGCCCTAAAAAGGGTAACATCTGAAGGCGTAACCTAAGCGCGATACTTCTAACCATAAGCCAAGCAAAAGCTCTATAAATTTAGGCTCACAGCCTATCGAGCAGACTTACAAAGGCGAAAAGAAGTTCGTTTTGATAGTGCCTGATTGAATCAACAGAACTATCGGTAACCCTCTCTCAAAAGCATACTGACGCTAGCAAGCAAAGAGTCGGCTACTATGTTGGCATCCAAACAAAGTGATACCCAAGACTCAAAAGCGAGAGTCCGTTCTAGTGCGACTAAGTTTTTTCAGACAATACTTGGAAGCACTTCTATACTGATCATCATACTTATCATGTGTCTTGACGCCTTCGTGCTTAAGTTCAGACCTCTTTTCCTGGTGCAGATTCCAGGTATTGTGCTTACAGACCAACAAGCTACCGGTGCGAAATTTACAGACTACATCAACCAGCTTAAGACACCCGAAATATTGATTCTAGGATCCTCTCTAATCTTGCATCCAGCAGCAAGAGTAGACAGTCAAATCTGGAAATTGCAACTTACGAAAGTAGACCTAAATTGGTACTCACAGGCACGGTACTTTGATCAACTCTTGCAAGGACGCTTCAATACCCCAGTTAATAGTTATAACTTGGCGCTGGCAGGCTTGATGGTTTCAGAAGCAAAGCTTTTGCTTGAAAAATCGCTCGAATCAGGAAGACATCCTCGTGTACTTTTGCTATTTGTAGCACCACGCGAATTCATTGACCATCACTCTCTATATGGCAAGAGTTCTAGAGTCTACCAGTATTTTAGCCAATCTGGAAATCTCGGCGGGGTCAGATTGAGCGGTAACTTTGGTCAAGACTCACAAACTCTTTTGGAGAGAGTCTGGACCTATTACCGGTTGAGAGGCGACTATAACAGAGTAGCAACCGCCTTAGTATGCGATTATTTTGGCAGAGCGCCTAGTCTCGCTCAAACGCAGAAGAAGTATGTCCCCTCTGGCATAAGACTTCTCAATTTTGAAAAGCCGCAACCAGTCGTTGAAAAACCGTGCACAGCTGAAGTCTTGATCAAAGACCTAGAATCGTACAAAGCACGTTATCTGCCAATCGATGAAGCCCGCCTCAATCTCGAACTAAATGCGTTGAAAGCTATTTTCGACATTGCAAAAGAGAAAGATATCAAAGTAGCAGTGATCAACATGCCGATAACGACTGAGAATTTGCAACTTTTGCCGCCCGAATTTATCAACCGGTTTGAGAACAAGCTTAACTCAACTTGTATTGAAAACAAGGTTCCACTGCTTGACCTACTAACAGATAAGCGCTTCTCGCAAGAAGACTTTGTCGACTCGGTGCATCTAAATGCAGCGGGAGGAAAGAAGTTTTTCAATCTATTGGTCGGCTATTTAGAGAAAATGCCCGATCTGAAAGACAGACTAGCCAAAGGAATGCCGGTCAAAGAAGACAGATGATTCTAGAATCGCGGTTATCTAGAAACGCCTCACAGCGGTTTAATCTCCTTGAATAAGTCTCGATTCTTTCGCTCTTGCTCAAGATACTCTTTCTTCTGTCCGCACTTCTTGTATGACTCAAGCAGCATTTTCTGAGCGATTGGATAATGCTCCGAACTCATCGAAATACCCTTCAGAGCGGCTTGAGCCTGGACGTTCTTACCAAGGCGCTCATAACAGCGCGCTAACAAGAGACTTCGATTATCAAGGCTCTTGCGAGCCAGCTTGGAAGATTCACCGAGCGACAATAGAGTAGCAATACAGTCGTTATACTTCTCAGCGCCAAACTGGTACCTGGCCAACTCATGCACCAATAAGACTCGTTCATAGTCATAGATACTCATCTTAATTGCTAAACGCTGCTCAGCAGCAGCTTCATCAAAACGCTTCAATTGAGCCAAAATGGCAGCTCTAAAGCGATGGTATGTTCCGCCTCTTTCATCGTCTAAGGCAATCGCTTTATCGATAGCAGAGAGGGCTGCTTTGGGGTCTTCCGAAGCCAAGTAATAATTTGCCAGTCGATAATACGTGGGGGCAAATTTCTGACCCATTTGAGCCGCCTTCTTAAGATCTGCTGCGGCTCTGTCCAGTTCATCCACAGACGTCCATATCTGCCCTCTGAGACTGAGAACCTGATAACTGTTCGGCATCTCTTTCATGCCCAGATCGCAAAGTTTCAAGGCATCGCTTGTGTTTTTGAGACTGAAAAGACGGCTTGCGACTTCCACATAAAAATACTCAGAGGGCGTTCCGCCTCTCTTATAATCATCTATCATCGACCAAATCTGGCGACTGTCCATTTTACCGGCTTTGGCAGATATCAGCGAGGCAAAAGCCTGTACTCTTTTGGTCTCTTTGTCGACTTCCGCGGTGAAAGCCTCGGTGCTTGAAAACAACCAGCAATAAATACACAAAGCCAGAGCAAACAGAAAGAAGCGATGCCGATCAAGCATTGGCATCAAGAAATTGCTCCATCTTTCAGCATCTCCCCACAATTGATACTGCCTACGCCGGTCTGGCGAGCGGTTAGCATTCGCTCATAGGCCTTTTTCAATAAAGGCTTGAGCCCTTTCAAACCCTCGGCAGAGTCTGCAATACCGGCAGAAAAAGTCATGCCGAAATTGCCGCGATCACCCTTGAAAGTCCGACTGACAAACTCCTCCTGCAAAAGAGCAATGGCACCGGCCACAGTGGCGCGTTCTTCACCAGAAACAAGAAGAGCCACGGCATCGTAGCCTATCTTGCCTCTTAAGTCTTCAGCTTTGAAGCGTAGGCGCACTTCTTGCCCAAAGTCGATCAAGGCACGTCTAAGCGGCTCGATACCATGCACCAGTCTAATGCCTTCGACATCATCGCAGGCCAGCAAAGCGATACTGAAGAGCCCTCCTTCAGCGCTATTTTCATCAATTACCTTAGCCGCCAACCTGACAAACGAGTCTTCTTTGAGCAAGCCGCTGCCTGCATCAAAATCAGCACTACGACCGCCACCCACCTTAGCTATTTGTCCGCCGACTCTAGTGAGCAATTCATCAACCAAAACCGGCTTAGCCAAGAAATCATCGCCCCCGGCTTGGAAAGCGGCAGCGCGTGACTCGGGAGAAGTCTTGCCTGTCAAAAACAAGATAGGCAGTTTGGTCCAATGGGGATCTTCTCTGACCATGCGACAAACTTCATAACCGGTGAGGCCCGGCATCATAGCGTCCAAAATCAAAAGATCCGGCTTAAACAGATCAAGAACAGCACTGGTGTTGAGAGGATTATTCAAGGTGCGTACATTGTAGCCATGGGCTGTGAGCACTGTATCAACAAAATGCAACAGCACGGGGTCGTCATCGACGACCATTATGCGAGTCTTTTGAGCCTGCCTCAGTTGCAACAAATGGGTAAGTAGGCCGGCAAAGTTTTCACGGGCTTCAGTAAAGGGCAAAGAAACCGAGGCGCCGATAAAAAGTTCATCGCTGTGACTGAGCAGATGCGCTTCGTCGTCTGGTTTAACAAGAGCCAAGGGGACGGTGCCTTCAACCGGCAGCCGAGCCTGCCGCGCCAACTCAAATAGCTCGTGACGCCCGGTTTGCACCACATCGAAAACACAGGCTTCGAAGCGATGTTTCTTTAGTCGACTCTGGGCGTTGGAAGCCGTTCTAGAATGGCTTACAGTTATCTTTTCGTCTTCCGATACGAAATCTTCAAAACTGTCGCCCAAGACCAAGATGCGCACCGCCGCCTGCGCTTCTTCTGTGAGACTGGAACATTCCTCGATTGCTTTACGCACCTCGGTTTCACCAAGAGCTAGGGCCCGGTTTATCTCAGACCAAATAACTTCCATCTCGGTCGACTCGCGAGGGTCGAGCACTTTCATAAGATGCTCGACTTTGGCGCCTATTTCACTAACTTTGACCAGATTGAGGGAACCCGCCGTACCCTTGATTTTATGCGCTTCGTTTATGGCATGACTTTGCAAATCAACTCTTTCGGGAAATTGCTTGACCTCATTGCAGGTTCTGACAAGGTCTGACCAAAGGCGCGAGAGGTCTTGCACATAGCTTGCCTGCGCCACTTTCAAAGCAGACTTTAGTTCCAGCTTTGAGCGCATCTGCATCAACTGCCTGATGTTCTCGCTCTTCTCAGAGCCCTCTTGCACAGAGAGATTGATATCGTCGGTCAAGCCCGCGATACCGTCGTCTTGCAGAGAAAGCCTGGTTTCCGCATTAAGCAGACTCTCCACCTGCTCTAGAAACACGGCCGGCACAATCGGCTTTTTGACGATAAGCGAAACCTTGAGCAAGTTGCGCAGTCGGTTGAAAGTTTTAGGATCGCACCAATTGCCTGAGACAAATACTACTGGAATCGCTCGGCCGGAGTCTCGCAGTTTCTCTATCCATGAAAGTCCGTCTTTACCGGGCATTTTGTAGTCGACGATGGCGAGCTTTGTTTCTTGATCAGAAAAGAGGCTCGAAGCCTCATCGGCGCTGCCGGCTTCCCGCACTCGATATCCTCTAGACTTGAGAATGGTGGCAACCAAGGCTCGAAAGGCCGGATCATCATCCACCACGAGTATTGAACATTTATCCCGCGTCATTAACGGCTCCTTTAGGGCTGTTTTCCGAGTTTGCATCCTTGCCAAGCAGGCGTGAAGCTTCCTCTTGCGAAAGCGATGGTAAGCGATTATCGGTAGTGGCGCCGCGGTCCGGTAATTTGACTGCGCGCTCACCCAATACCGATTTTACCGCTTCTCCAATTTTTTCTTCCTTATCTATAGACTTGGTCAAATGAATAGTGCTGCCCAAAGTAGCGCGGGCTCTAGCTTCATCACTGAGATCGCGGGCGGTGTAAACAATTAGCGGCAGGTCATTCTTGCCTCGGCGCAATAGCTCATCAATTAGGTCTTGCCCGTCCATATCGGGCAAACCCATGTCCAGCACCAAAAGCTCTATTTGAAAAGAATCGGGGTGCTCAAAATAACCAAGACAACCCTTGCCTGTTTCAGTACAAATGACTTCTAGTCCAAGTCGTCGCAATTCCATTTCAAGTAGATTGCGAGTAAATCGGTCATCTTCCACTACTATGGCGTAAAGGTTCTCGCTCGCAGCAGCCTTACCCTTGGTTAAGTGACCCGGCTGGCTCGCCGCCTGCTCCAGTCGCGGCTGCACACCTGAGCTTAGCTGACCAGCCGCCATTATCTGACGCCGACCTAAGGGTAATGAGAACCAAAAGGTGGCACCCTTACCGGCTTCACTTTCCAGCCCAATGGCGCCGCCATGCTGCTCCACCAGAGACTTGCTGATTGCCAGCCCTAGACCAGTGCCGCCTTTTCCTCTAGTATCGGTTGAATCGAGCTGTTGGAATATCTTGAAGAGCTTACGCTGGCTTTGCTGATCAATACCGGGACCGCTGTCGCTGACCGAGAACTTGAGAAACTCTTCCTTGCAGTTTTCATCAAAAACCGGCTGAACAGAAACCTTAACAGTACCACCGGCGGGGCTAAACTTAATGGCGTTTGAGATTAGATTGGTCAATATTTGTGCAAACCTATCCGGGTCGGCCATAAATTTATATGACTGCTCAGATGCAGTCTCAAGGTGCACTTTGCATTCATCGGCATAAGCCTGCAAAGCCAATGCCACTTTCTTATTTTCTTCCCTAGAGTCAAGTTCTTCATAGCGAAGAGCCATTTTGCCTGCTTCAATTTTGCGCAGGTCGAGCATATCGTTGATTAGTCTAATTAGACGGTCGCATTCAAGTAAACCCATCGCCACCAAATGTTTGCCGCGATCATTGAGATTGTTGCCGCCGCCCTTGCCTGCTTCCAAAAGTCTGAGAGCGCCGCGAATTGAAGTCAACGGAGTGCGCAGCTCATGCGAAACAGTAGAATAGAATTCGCTTACTCTCTTTTCGGCTTCCTTGCGCAAAGTAATGTCTTGAAAGGCAACCACCGAACCAATTGTTTCACCTTCTTGCACCAAGGGCGATGCCACATAGTCGACAGGAAAAGTGGTGCCGTCTTTGCGTTTAAACAACTCCGCTCTAGCGCTCAGCCTTTTGCCCAGGTCTTGCACACCCAAGACATCGTAGACCTGCCGCCCCTTTAGTTCAGACTCTTCATATTGCAAGAGCCTTTCCGCCGCCCCGTTCATATAGACGAGGGTACCGTCGAGATCTAGATGAATAACCCCTTCAGCCAGGCAGGTCAGAACCGACTTGAGATGCTCTTCGCTAGCCTTGGTCATCTCTTGCAGGCGCCGTTGTTCGGTCATATCGCGCCCTTCCGGCAACAGATAAAGCACCTTACCTGTATCATCAAACACTGGCTTGATTGAAAAATCGATAGCTAAATCATTGCCGTTGAGAGAGCGATGGACGGTTTGAAAGCGAACAAACTGTCCATCGGCTGCTTTTCTGATGGCGTCCTTGAGTTTCTCTTGCTCAACATTCGAATGTTCCCACCAGGGACTTTCCCAGAAGAAGAGCCCACGCACTTCCTCTGCTTTCTTGCCGACCATATCTAGGGCAGTACGATTGGCTTCAACTATTTTGCCGTCGCTAGAGAGCAAACCGATAAGCTGGTATGTCTGGTCGAATATGGCATGAAAGCGCAGGTCAGACATGCGCTTAGCCGACATATAGCGATAAGTGAGCGAAATAGAAATTGTCAGAGCACTCAAACAGAGCAGGCCCAGTAATGACTCAAATTGATTTGTGTCGAGAATCATCTTGAGAAAAGCAGCTTCTCGCTTTGAGACCAGCTCAGACTGCCATTCTTCCAATGCAGCAAGAGTGTCTTCAATTTCTTCGTCTAAAGTGGCGCCATGTTTAACCAAGAGCATGGCGTCTTGCTTGTCAAGCTCATTTCTAGCCGCGATACAGCGGTCAGAAAGGTCTATGCGAGCAGATATAGCCCTACCGAGTTTCTCGGTGAGCTTTGCCACCTGCTCTTCTTTCTTGAGTTGTTCTCTCAAGGCGATAAGCCTGTTGCGCAAAGCACCAATATAAGTAGCACGCAGCTTGAGATAGTATTTGTCGCCTGTCAACAAATAAGAGCGTGAAACACTCTCTGCTTTTAGATTAAGTGAAGCTACCTCGTCCAAATTATGAAAGATAACCTGCCTTTGATTGAGCCAGGTTTTTTCAGCGATTACTCTTTGGTTATGATTGAGGATGAAACCTGCAGCCATAATCACTGAAAAGGCTGTAACCACCCAGGAAGCTAAGAATCGGACCTTCAGTGATATCAATTCAAACAGCCTGCTTGAGTATGCCCTGAATCTCGGAGGCTAGAGTGATTGGGTCAAAAGGCTTGATAATCACACCGGCAGCACCAAGGGTAATGTACCGTTCCACCTCTTCCGGCTGTACTTTGGCTGTCATAAAGATTATCGGAGTTGCCTGCATATTGCTCTTTTGCCGCAAAAGCTCAAAGGTTCCCAAACCATCGAGACCAGGCATCATCATGTCGAGCAAGATTACGTCGGGCGAAAAACCAGAGACCAAACCGAGAGCTTCATCACCTGATGAAGCTTCCACAATTTCCCAGTCGGGCTCGTCTTCCAGCCCTATGGAGGCGATTGTTCGTATGTTTGAATCATCATCTACCAGAAGAACTTTCATGGCTTGGCTCGCGGCTAAAAAATATGCACTGAGTTAAGACTCAGTGCATGATTTTATCAAATTGCAGCACTTGAAATAGTGCCGGACTGTAGACCATTGACCTGTTAGTTGGTGAGGGCTCTTACCCCCATGCGGGTAAAGGTGCGAACCCCACGTCTAGTCAAATAAGATGCCATACGAGAAGAGCCCGAGCCGGAGCCGGAGCCGGAACCGGAAGCGTTAGAAACGCCGCCGCCTTTCATCTTTGCTTGCTTCATGGCATCGACATTACCTATGCGCGGCGCATGCTTGGCGGCATCTTTATCGACTTCACCCGAAGCAGTGCGATAGTCTTCGTTCTTGTCATAAAGCGGGCGGCCATAATCGCTGTATGCCGCAACATCGAACTGATTATAGGGAAGGAAAGGACGTACTGCCATTCTTTCATGCATGATTAGGTCAGTGGTCTTGAAGGCTCCAGGGGGAGCCTTGCCACCCGGCTCAAGTATCTGCGCAGCCAGGGTGGGGTTCAAGATTGTATCCGAGGTGGAAAGTCTATGCTTTGCCTCGTATTTCTGGTCGAAACCCTGCATTTTGCTGCGCATCTTGGTGGCGTCTGAATGGGCATAGGCATGAGCTAAATGCAGCCGGTAGAACTCACGGCGTTTCTGGTCATAGCTCATATTGCTTGTCCACACGGTATTGAGCTTTTTAGCCAGATCTACTTCATGGACTAAATCGGCAGGAGCCCAATAGCCCGGCAGGCAATGCAATACAGTGCCGTCTGAGGCCAGCATGAACATCTGAATATTGTGCGGGCCGGCACCGTTTGTAGTGCGAACCGCCTTGCCGGTCACTTCATGCTTGCCGGAAACACCCGAATACTCCGACCCAGTTATATCTCGGGTGGCACATTCAAAATTATCTTTGAGAACACTTACTACTTGAGGCGAAGAGAGCGACACGGCTCTCAAACTATTTCCGGCGCTTCAAGTGGCCCCGTTCAGTTTGCCCAATATGTGCATATAAAAGACCATCTTGCCTTTCTGGCGAGCCGCTTCTTGGGCCTGCGAAAGACTCTGATACCAGGGAATCTCGGTCAATAGATAATTGACATTCTCCCACTGTTCGGTGCCGGTTATAAGCTTGGGACCAGCTTGGGCCGGCAAGGTTAAGGTGCAGGCGGCCAGCATAGCTAAAGCTAATAGCCGTTTGGGAAATCTAAATTGATACATAAGCCGACCTCGTTTAGAGAAATGTCCATATCTCTATAACGATCATCATGAGCAAAAAGTTCAATTTTGGACAGCAAAAAAAGATTAATTCGTATTATTCGTCTTCTTTTGCCAATTTTCGCTCTGAAATTTCATAACCGGTCAATTGAGAAAGAGCTTCCATAATGCGCCAGGTCGTCTCTTCCAAGTCGTCTGAGCCTTGCATGACCTTGCCGATGCGCACGGTGACCGGACCAAAACGCTTATCTGTATTGATAAATCCTATAGGCAATATGGGCGCCCCAGTCACTTTGGCAAAATAAGCCGGTCCAACATTTGGTTTGCCGAGCTTGCCCGGTATCTTGCAGCGGGTGCCCTCAATAAACATGCCAATCGACCAGCCTCGCTTCATCATCATGCGCAAAAACTTGATGCGCGATATCTCCGGGCGCTTTCTGTTCACCGGTACAGCCCCCACCCAGGTGAGAAAACGGCCCAGCCAGTAAGTATCCCAAAGCTCCTGCTTGGCGAAATAAACAATCTTCATCTGGGTGGAGACTGTAAAAAGAGGCGGATCGTAAAAGGAGCGGTGATTACCAACGATTACCAGAGGTCCATCGGCAGGCAGGTTCTCTCGCCCTTCTATCTTTATTCTAGTGAAGATGCGGTGATAGATTTCAAAGCATTTTCCAGCAAAGCCTTGGGCCTCGATCCTCTTTTCGTCAAAATAATCGGAATCGAGCCTGACCAAGTCATGGGCAGTGGGCATTAAGGGCTCCTATCGGGTCACTACAGTGCGCGGCAAAGTTATGCGCACGATTGAATTGTCTTGTTGCTGACTGACAAAGAGATTACCCTCTTTATCTAGAGCCAGATAATAGGGACGCTTGAAACCAGTGCCGATAATGGTTGAAATGCCGGCAGGGGTGATGCGCGCCACAGTGTTCGATTCATAGTTGGCCACATAGATATTGCCGGTCTCATCGGCCACAAGACCGATCGGTCCTTTCAAATGGGCACCGGAACTAAACTGGCTGCGGGTGCCGTCGGCTGAAATGCGATCAACACTATTTGTTTCATAATTAGCCACATAAAGATTGCCGGAACGGTCAAAAGTCAAGCCGGATGGGGCGGAGAAACCAGTGGCGATAACTCTTACTGAAGTGTTGGCCATCACCGCGGTCGGATTACTGGCTTTAGCCGGCACAGGGGCCTGGGCGACTTGAGCAGCCTGGACCGGCTGACTGATAGAGGTCTGGGCCATTGAAGCTTGACTAGGATAAGCCTCTCTATAGCTTGCAGTCATAGTCTGTGGGGTCGGCTGGGGTTGCTGTATCGTCTGCTGCATGGTCTGTTGTATCGGTTGTTGCATCGGCTGCTGCATTGAAGCCTGTTGCATCTGGCTCTGTTGAATCGGAGCCTGAGGCGTGCTCAGCGACTGACTATTCATGTTGAGCTGAGGCTGCGGATTAGGACTATAGCTCGGGGTGGCGATGGTGGCGCCTGAAAGTTGCGCATCGCACATCTGGCTGCGCTTCTGAGCGTCGTTAAAATGTGTGGAATTGGGCGCAATCGAAGCGAAATGGGTCTTAGCCTCAGCCGCTCTGCCCATTTCCATCAGGGCAAGACCAAGTTGATAGTGGGCATCGGGGTCGGAAGGCTTCACCCGCAGCACTTCTTGAAAGCGCGGAATGGCCTCTTTAGCCCGGCGCTGGCTTTGATAAAGTACACCGAGGTTGTATTGGGCATCAGCCAAATTGGGATCGAGATCAGTGGCTCTTCTAAAGAAGATAATCGCCGACTCCAAAGAACCTTGCTGATAGGCCTGCAGTCCGAGGTTGTACATGCCCACCGCCTGATGATTCTGTTGACCGGCGGCGCCCTGGGGCAGGTTCTGATTTTGTCCGTGGGCTGAGGGCAGCGCAATAATCACAGTACCGGCAATGAGACAGCTCAGCTTAAGCATCTTTCTAGCTGTGAAAGAGATGCAGTTTCCGGCTGAAAACTTTCTGGACATTAGCAAACCCCTTAACTGGTTAATTGAAACCCTGCATAAAATGTAGCGGTCTTGGGTACAACAAATAGACAGATTTGAACGCGAACCCTACCGATATCTAGAGGATTTTATCAGAGAGAACCGCAAAATAAGGCGCGGAAAGCCAAAAAGGCTTATTGCAGGCACTATATAAGATCTTAAACAGGAAGCTCTATGAGAACCGTTGGACACATTATCACATCAGCCGGAGTCGGAGCCGCCAGCTATCTGGTGTACAAATCTAGAAAAGCAGCTGTGGCGAGCTTTTTGGCCGGCTTCCTTATTGATTTAGACCATATCGTAGATTATGTCCGGGCCCATGGCTGGAAACTGGACTGGGGAAGGTTCTCAGAGGCAGCACACGAGAAATACTCAGGTAAGCTTTACTTGCCTCTTCATTCCTATGAGCTTCTCGCTCTTTTCTTTCTTTTCTTCAAAGGACCAACCCGCCAACCATATAGAGTCGGCATTACTGTTTCTATACTCACCCATCTTCTACTCGACCAGCGCTGCAACCCGTCGCGCAAGGCCGGCACATATTTTCTAGCCCATCGTATTTCTAAGCGTTTCAACGCCAACGAGATACTTTGTTCCGACTACTCAAGACACAAGCACTGATTAAAGCTCAGTCTTTAGCCAGTGCCCTTCAGCCACCCCTAATTGAAAGAAAGCTTCCCCTAAGGGGAAGCTTTCTTTTCATGCGTTCTTACTCAATTGAGTTAGATACTGATCAGGCCGGAACGTTGAAGCTGCCTTCACCGATGGGCGGATAGATATCTTCCTCTTCTTCCTCTTCTTCCTGGGGCTGTGAATGACCCTGGAAGCCAGTACCGGCAGGAATAAGACGACCGATGATGACGTTCTCTTTGAGACCGCGCAGCCAGTCTTTCTTACCTTCAACAGCAGCTTCGGTGAGGATTCTTGTGGTTTCCTGGAAGGAAGCGGCTGAGATGAAGCTCTCGGTATTGAGTGAAGCCTTGGTGATACCGAGCAGTACGTCGGTGTAGGTGGCACCCTCGAGACCTTGCTGACCCATCTTGTCATTTTCTTGATCGATGATGTAACGCTCCATCAGCTCACCGGGGAGCAAGATGGTGTCCTTCGGTTCATCTACGCGCACTTTACGGGTCATCTGACGAACAATCACTTCGATGTGTTTGTCGGCGATGTCTACACCCTGAGAGCGGTAAACGGACTGCACTTCATCGACCAGATATTTCTGAGCAGCAGCGATGCCGCGCAGTCTGACAATGTCGTGAGGGTTGGGCGGTCCGTCGGTGAGGGCGGTGCCGAGGGTGATTTGTTCAGCGTCTTCAACGATAACGTTGAGACCCTGAGGAATCACCACTTCTTCTTCGGTACCGTCGCCGAAGACCAAGAAGAGCCTGGTTACGTCGTCTTCGGTAAGGATGCGGGCGCGTCCTTCTTTCTCAGCGAGAATGGCGTTCTCTTTCGGCTTTCTGGCTTCAAGAAGCTCTTCTACACGAGGAAGACCCTGAACGATGTCCCCGGTTTTCTGTCTTTCGAAGATGAGAGTAGCGAGCAAGTCGCCTCTTTGCACCAGGGCGCCGTCTTCAGACTGCAATTGGGTGTTGACCGAGATCAGATAAGGTCTGCCTTTTCTGATCACGACATCGGCACCGTCCACCGAGACGACCTGACCGGAGACTCCGGCTGTGGAAGACTTGGATAGGTTATCGCCGAGACGGATCAAATCACCGTCTTTGACGGAGGCAGTGCCTTTGATTTTCTGATGTGTCTGCTGTTCTTCGGTGATTAGAAGAATACGGCGCTCGTCGTTCTTGGACAGCTGTACGCGGGCGGAAGTGCGGGTGAGCACCTGGGTGGTGGCTACCGGCTCTTTCGCTTCGATTACCTGACCATGTTCGACGGCGAGCAGGGTGACGTTGAGGTCTTGCTCACGGCGCAAGAGAATGTTCTCTTGGACGACAATGAGCAACTCTTCGCCCATTTCGACAATACCCTTGAGACCTTGCAGGTGACCTTGCATCTGCAGAACCAGTGAGGTTCTGGTCAGCTGGGCGCCTTGCAGGTTACGCACTTTTTCGCGATCGCGGAAAAGCAACTGGGTGACGGAGCGGAGCGAGATTTTCTCGTCGGTTGCTCTGTGCTTGAACTTGGTCTCTCTGGGCTCGATCCAATACTCTTCCACCGGTCTAACCAGGGCATAGCAGGAACCGTCTTCTTTCTCGAAGAAACTTACCAGCTTGCGCTCTTTATAGGTAAGACCATCGATAATCTCGGTACCGGGCTCGACAATCTGACCTTCGGGAACGCGCAGGTCGGAAGGATCGTTGATCGGCACCAGTTCGCCGGGTCTGATGATTACTTCGTGGATGATGTCGTTATCAGCGATGATCTCGATAACACCTTCCATATGGGCAAATACATCTTTGACCACTTCTTGACCGGCTGTTACTGTTTCGCCGGTTTCAGACATCTTGAGCGAGCTGTCTTTCGAGATAAAGTGTACTTCTTCGGGAACGAAGAGCACTTTACCGGCCTTGGTGACAACTCTTCTGTCGTCGATTTCGACGCCATCATAGATGATCTCGCCGCCGCAGCTGACTACGTTTGTACCATCGTCAACAAGCTCAGCGATGATTTTGCCGTTCTCGACCACTTCATCGTTTACCACTTTGATGGCGAAAGATTCTTTCTGTTTGGCTACTTTCCAAACATGACCTTTCTGACCGGGTTCGAGCTTGGCGTTGCTTGCACCGACCGAGGCGATGATGACGTTGATTTCTTTACCCTTGACCAATCTGGTTTGGGTTTTGCTGCGACCAACTTTTACCACTTCGGTCTCGATTTCAGGACCAAATCTCACTTCACCACCATGCTCGGAAGTGATTTGAATTTCGGCTAGAACATCGAGAGCGTTCACTTCTTGACCGTCTTTGACGACCACATGGGCGCCCGAAGGCAAGTTGTAAACGTCGCCTTCCAGTACCCAGATGATACCGGCGCGGTTGGCTGTTCTAGAGATGTTGCCCTGACGGTCGCGTTTTTCGTCGGCTTGGAAGCCTTGGAACATGATACGACCGGAGATATCGGCAGTGATATCTTTGGTGGCGCGCTCAGTCAAGTTCTTTTTCTGACCCGGCGGATCGTACTCACAGAGCACCTGTCCGGCTGTCACTTCGGCGCCGCTGCTGACGTGCAAGAAAGAACCAATAGGGATATTGACCGAATGTTCTTTCTCTCCGGCAACTACTTTCATGACACCATCTCTGGTGGTCTGTTCCATAACATCGCCATAAGCGGTACGAATGGAACGGCTCTGCAGCTTGAAGGAGACTGTGCCCTTAGCGGGAGATTTAACCTGGTTACGGCTGCTGCCGCCTGAGACCGCACCACCGGTGTGGAATGTTCTCATGGTCAGCTGTGTACCAGGTTCACCGATTGACTGAGCAGCGATGATACCGATTGCTTCACCCTGATCGACCAATCTGTTGTTGGTGAGAGACCAGCCGTAGCACTTCTGGCAGACACCGTACTGGCTTTCGCAAGTGAGCGGTGACCTTACCTTCACTTTCTTGGGCTTCTTGAGTGCGCCGTCGATAGTGGTGGAGAGCTTACGGGTGACAAGTTCGCCCAGTCTGGCGATTACTTCACCAGTTTCAGGATCGACTACATCTTCAGCCAGTGTGCGACCGTAGATACGCTCAGCAAGCTTGACCATGTCTTTGTCGCCTTCCGAGATCGGCTGCATGGCAATACCACGCTTGGTGCCGCAGTCGGGCTCACGCACGATTACGTCCTGAGCAACGTCGACGAGACGTCTGGTCAGATAACCAGAGTCGGCTGTCTTGAGCGCTGTATCTACGAGACCTTTTCTGGCGCCGTAGCTGGAGATAATGTACTCGGTAACGTTCAGACCTTCACGGAAGTTGGCTTTGATGGGCAAGTCGATAATCTGACCTTGAGAGTCAGCCATCAAGCCCCTCATACCGACAAGCTGACGAACCTGAGAGATGTTACCTCTAGCGCCGGAGAACGCCATCATGTAAACCGGGTTCAGTCTATCGAAGTTATCGACTACTTCTTTTGTGAGCTGGTCGGTTGTAGCAGACCAGGTATCGATTACTTTGTTGTAGCGTTCAACTTCGGTGATATCACCGCGTTCATAACGCTTCTGAGCGGCTTCGATTTCTTTCTCGGCGGCTGAGATGAGACCCTTTTTGGCTTCGGGTACATCTAAGTCGTCAATAGAGATTGTGACGCCGGCCTTGGTGGCATATTTAAAACCGAGGTTTTTAAGAGCGTTGGCCAGCTCAGCTGTGCGGGCTGTACCAAAGCGCTCGTATACATCGGAAAGAAGCGCACCTAGCTTCTTTTTATCAACTGTGGTGTTGATGAATTCAATTGTTTCTTTCTTATCGCCTGTGACCATTTGTCCCTCGTCTTTTATGGCATCGACAGTAAAAGCTAATTTCGATCCACTGCTTAGTTGACCGTAGCGATCGCTTCGCGCACGACCTGGTTGAAGATGATGCGACCAGGAGTGGTCTCAATCATCTGACCGTCAAAGTCACGAACTTTGATTTTGGCGTGCAGATCGAGAATGCCGGCTTCAAAAGCTGAGCGAGCATCGGCGAGGCTAACGAAACGCATACCGGCACCGCGACAGATGGAAGGATCGTCGTTGCCCGGTTTTTCGATGGTCAAGTAATAGATGCCGAGCACCATGTCCTGGGTAGGAGTGATGGTGGGGCGTCCAGTGGCGGGAAGCAGGGTGTTGTTGGAAGCCAACATGAGCATGTGGGCTTCAGCCTGAGCTTCTACCGATAGAGGTACGTGAACGGCCATCTGGTCACCGTCGAAGTCAGCGTTGAAGGCTGAGCAAACAAGTGGGTGCAGTTGGATAGCGCGACCTTCCACCAGTACCGGCTCGAAAGCCTGAATACCGAGTCGGTGGAGCGTAGGGGCGCGGTTCAGGAGTACCGGGTGGCCTTGAATGACTTCTTCCAGAATTTCCCAGACGATGGCTGAGCCTTTCTCGATTTGTTTCTTGGCTGATTTGATGTTCTGAACAATCTGGCGCTCGATGAGCTTATTGATCACGAAGGGCTTGAAGAGTTCAAGAGCCATTTCTCTGGGCAAACCGCACTGGTGCAGTTTGAGTGTCGGACCAACCACGATAACCGAACGACCTGAGTAGTCGACGCGCTTACCGAGCAGGTTCTGACGGAAACGACCTTGCTTACCTTCGATGATGTTGGAGAGCGATTTGAGCGGACGGTTGTTGGGACCGACCACCACACGACCTCTTCTGCCGTTGTCGATGAGAGCATCGACAGCTTCTTGCAACATACGCTTTTCGTTTCTGACGATGATTTCAGGAGCGCCCATTTCGAGCAACCTGGCCAGACGATTGTTTCTGTTGATCACGCGACGATAGAGATCGTTCAAGTCGGAAGTGGCGAAGCGTCCACCATCGAGCTGCACCATGGGGCGCAGGTCGGGCGGGGTGACCGGGAGATTATCGAGAATGACCCAGGTGGGGTCGGTATGTGATGAAAGCAGAGCTTCCACCAGTCTCAGTCTCTTGATGATCTTGGCCCGCTTCTGCTGTGAACCACCGGAGCCGGCGAGTTCTTCACGGAGAGCAACCGAGATTTCTCTCAAACCGGGCAGTTCAATGAGGCGACCACGGTCGTCTTTGTTGTCCGGACGCTCGTAGACGGGCTTGGCCAAATCGTGCAAGAGTTGCTTGATGGCTTCGGCACCGATACCGACGTCGAACTGCAGGTTGGGATCTTCGAGAAGCTTTTCGTACTCGTCTTCGGCGAGCAACTGATTTTTATGCAAATCAGGCGCGTTACCGGCGTTGGTTACGACATAAGCGTTGAAATAGACAACCTGTTCCAAATCACGCAAGGGCAGGTCGAGCAAAAGACCAATATAGCTCGGGATGCCCTTGAGGAACCAGATATGGGTTACCGGCGAAGCCAGTTTGATATGACCCATTCTGTGACGGCGTACTTTTGAATCGGTCACTTCGACGCCGCAGCGTTCGCAAGTGATACCGCGGTGACGAACGCGCTTGTACTTACCGCAATAGCATTCCCAGTCCTTAGAAGGTCCAAAGATGCGCTCGCAGAAAAGTCCGTCTTTCTCCGGTTTGAGCGTTCTATAGTTGATTGTCTCGGGCTTGGTTACTTCGCCGTGAGACCAACTGAGAATACGCTCCGGTGACGCGATTCCAATTTTGATGTAGTCAAATCGGTCAATACTTGTAGGCATGGTACCTGACAGTCCTCCATTGCCGCTATGCGGCTAACCTAGTGGGATGTGGCCTGAGCCACGATACTTTTGACTTCTTAAGCCTCTTCTTCATCGTCGGCGAAGTCCGAATCAAAAGCTTCAGTGGTGCCCGCCGGCACTGCCACTTCAGTTTCTTCGGTTACTTCGTTGAAACCGCCGCCACCGATAAGCTCTTCGCCTTCCTCTTCAGAGCCGGCCACAGCCACTGCTCCTCCGGGCATCTGAGCTTGACGCGATAGCTCGGCCAACTCCGACTCGAGTCCGATCTCGCCGAAGGGTGAAAGACGTCTCAGTCCACGAGGACGCACATCTTCCACTTCGGTCATGAGGTCAACTTCCACTTCCTGACCTTCACGAGTACGTTTGGCGACCGAGACATCGAGACCGATAGACTGCAGTTCGCGTACGAGCACTTTGAATGATTCAGGAATACCGGGACGTCTCAGGTTTTCACCTTTGACTATCGATTCGTAGGCTTTAGACCTACCATTCACATCGTCCGACTTGATGGTGAGCATCTCTTGCAGAGAGTAGCCGGCGCCGAAGGCTTCGAGAGCCCAGCATTCCATCTCTCCCAAACGCTGACCGCCGAACTGCGCTTTACCACCGAGCGGCTGCTGGGTGACGAGCGAGTAGGGTCCGGTTGAACGGGCGTGAATCTTATCGTCCACAAGGTGAACGAGTTTCATCATATAGATCTTGCCGACTGTGACTGGGTTATCGAAAGCATCGCCGGTGCGACCATCGTAGAGGGTCACTTTACCGTCGTCGCCGACCCATTCAAAGCCAGAGATTTTCTTGCCTTTCTTGATTTCGTTGTGCACGGTCACTGATGAAGCTTCCGATTCGAACATCTCGTCGAAAGGAGGTACTTCATAGCGCTGTCCGGTCAGATAAGCGGCCAGACCAAGCAAGGTTTCGAAGGTTTGTCCGACGTTCATACGGCTAGGCACACCGAGCGGGTTGAGCACGATGTCTACCGGTGTACCGTCGGGCAAGAAGGGCATATCTTCGGTGGGAAGAATCTTGGCTACGATACCTTTGTTGCCGTGACGTCCCGCTACTTTATCGCCCACTGAAACCTTACGCTTCTGAGCAATATAGACACGGACGACTTTGTTGGCTACAGGAGGCAGTTCGTCGCCTTTCTCGCGGTCGAAGACCTTAACGTCAACAACACGACCACCTTCACCGTGAGGCACTCTTAGTGAGTTATCGCGCACGTCGCGAGCTTTCTCACCGAAGATTGCTCTGAGCAGTTTCTCTTCGGGCGGATGCTCTGATTCACCTTTAGGAGTGATCTTGCCGACTAGAATATCGTCGGGATAAACACGGGAACCAATGCGGACGATACCGGTTTCATCGAGGTGGCGCAGCGATTCTTCCGAAACGTTGGGCACTTCTCTGGTGATTTCTTCCGGTCCGAGCTTGGTGGAGCGAGCGTCGATTTCCAGTTTTTCGATGTGGATTGAAGTAAGCACATCGTCGAAAACTAGACGCTGGCTGATCAAGATGGCGTCTTCAAAGTTGTAGCCTTCCCAAGGCATGAAAGCCACGAGCAGGTTACGTCCTACTGAAAGTTCGCCGGTATTGGTGGCGGCACCATCGGCGATGACTTCACCGGGCTTGACGTTGTCGCCCACGCGAACCACCGGCTTCTGGTTCAAGCAGGTATCCTGGTTGGAGCGCTGGAACTTAGAGAGACGGTATTTAACTAGACGCTTGTCTTTAGTGCGCACATGTATAGATGTAGCACTGACATATTCGACCTTACCTTCGACATCGGCGACGATGACCATACCCGAGTCGCGGGCGGCCTGTCTTTCGATACCGGTGGTGACGAGAGGTCTTTCAGTCTTGACGAGCGGCACAGACTGACGTTGCATGTTCGAACCCATAAGGGCGCGGTTGGCGTCGTCGTGCTCGAGGAAGGGGATGAGCGCCGTTCCGACCGATACGATCTGGATGGGGCTGACGCCGACATAGTCGACTTGCTCGGGTCCAGTCTCGATAAACTCGGCTTTGTAGCGCACCGGTACGAGCTCTTTCACGAAGCTGCCGTCATCATTGATTGGCACATCACCGGGAGCAACGCGGAAGCGGTCTTCTTCATCGGCGGTGAGATAGTGGATGGCATCGGTAACTCTGCCGTTCAGCACTTCTCTATAAGGTGTTTCGATGAAGCCATAGGCGTTCACACGGGCATGGGTAGCCAATGAACCAATCAGACCGGCGTTGGGACCTTCAGGGGTCTCTACCGGACAGATACGACCATAATGGCTGGGGTGAATGTCGCGAACGGCGAAGCCGGCTCTCTCTCTGGACAAACCGCCGGGTCCAAGAGCAGACAGTCTGCGCTTGTGGGTCAGTTCAGCCAGTGGGTTGGTCTGGTCCATGAACTGCGACAACTGCGATGAGCCGAAGAATTCACGAATAGCAGCAACCAAGGGCTTGGTGTTGAGCAGGTTGGCCGGAGTGAGGGTATCGGCGTCTTGCAAAGTCATGCGCTCGCGCACGATTCTTTCAAGACGGGTGAGACCGATGCGGAACTGGTTCTGCAAGAGTTCACCGACCGAACGGATACGACGGTTGCCGAGGTGGTCGATATCGTCCACATGACCTTCGTCGTAGTGCAAACCGATGAGATAGTCGATGGAAGCAACGATATCTTCGCGGGTCAGGGTTCTCTGGGTTTCAGGCACCGAGAGGCTGAGTTTCTTATTCAATTTATAGCGGCCGACACGACCGAGGTCGTAGCGCTTGTCATCAAAGAAGCGGCTATCGAGGATGCTCTGACCACCGGCCACTGAGGGCGGGTCGCCCGGTCTCAGTTTGCGGTATACCTCTATAAGGGAATCTTCGCGAGTTTTGTTGGAATCTTTATCGAGGGTTTTCTTCAGGAACTCTTTGTGCCTGAACAAGCTTTCCATCTCGGAATCGGTATAGCCGAGAGCGCGAAGCAAGGTAGTGGCGGGCAGCTTACGGTTCTTGTCGATTTTGACATAAATAATGTCATTGACGTCGGTCTCGAACTTGAGCCAGGCACCGCGGTTGGGGATCATCGTGGCAGAGAAGGTACGTTTACCGTTGGAATCGACTTCTCTTTTGAAGTAGATGCCAGGGCTTCTGACGATCTGCGAAACGATAACGCGCTCGGCTCCATTAATAATGAAGGTACCGCGGTCGGTCATCATCGGAATATCGCCGACATAGATTTCCTGCTCTTTGATCTCGCCCATTTCTCTGTTGACAAGACGCATTTGAATACGCAGCTTCTTGGTGAAGCTGGCATCGAGAGAACGAGCTTCTTCGGGGGTCTTCGGCTTGTTAGGCTCGGTATGATCCTCGAAGCTGTAATTAGTCAGGAAGTGCAGTTCCAGTCTACCGGTGAAGTCCTTAATAGGACTAAAGGCACGCAGTTCTTCTGCGAGCCCTTCCTCGATAAACCATTTGAATGAACTTTTTTGGATCTCGGCTAGATCGGGCAGATCGGCAATGCGCGTACTGCCGGCCCCGAAGGTTCGTACGCGCTCAGACAACTCTAAAGCCATCGGTTACCTCGAAATTTATGGCTGTGGATGCAAAAAGTGACGCAGTTGCCCAGGCAACCGCAGACACAGGGGGTCAAATATACGTAGATATCTAAAGTATTGTCAACGAAAATGTTGGGAATCATGACGCGCCGTCAAGCCCCCAAATTTTTCTTAAACTTTTCTCAAAGACCCGAACTCTTTTACTAGCGTATCGTTTCAAGCTTTTTGCACAACTCGATAAAACTCTGCTAATTTTGGCGCAACATTCTTAGACCTGGCTAAGGTGAAAAATTTAATGGAACCCGCGCCCGAGAGCAAAGCATCCAAATCTTTTACATAGGTTTTGCATACCTCTCGGATATACAGCCCAAAGAGAGACTACACTTAGATTTGTCGTTGTCTCCCCGTCCAAAACGAGCTTGAGTGAAGCGCCCGAGAAGCTGGCGCAAAACTCGAAAAAGTCCGCAGGATCGGGGATGACATCGCCGGTGGTGACTCGCCTGCAAGTCGATAATTCAATCTTGTCTTGATGCGACACCACTGCTGATACCGCCACTGATGGGGATGGAGCACTGCTGGTGTGGTGCACGGTCTTCAAAACCGTTGTGGGGCTGGCTGATCCAGTCCCGGGTGGGTTCGATTCCCACGCATCCCCGACTCATTAATTATTTGACCTTTTTATCTGGACGGCGCATAAACCGGGTCGGCCAAAAATCGCGTCTGCGAATCGATCAAGATCGTGCCACCACCGGTGTTACCACGATCTGACACCACCCGAGATGGCAGACCCGAGCGGCCGATAATATTCCTTTATCACCCTACTGACTTCCTTTTTTAGGCGGGGAGGGGGCTTTACAAAGCTTGCAAACTTCTCATAATTAAGAGTTATCGGCGCGCACTTCCCCATTACTAAAAGGTCGGTAAAAAGTGAATTCGCAATCGCACAACGCAATCGATGGAACTATGAATGAAACCACCCACGGAACTATAAGTGGTTCTATGAGTGGCGCCATCAATAGTGGCGCATCAAACAGTCATCAGATCTGGCTGGACCAGTTCGCAGGCTACCTTGAGGTAGAGCGAAACTATTCATCACACACAATTCGGGCTTATATGAATGATCTGCGACAGCTGATCGGTTGCGATCTGCCCAACGAAAATCAAAGCGCCACTATAGAAGGTGTTCCGCCTCAGAATATGCCGACCACAGAGCAGTCGGTAAGCGGTACCACTATGACCCCAGGTAGTGGCTGGCTGGAAGCCGAGGGACTGAGAGCCTACATCAGACAAATTCAAGAGCAGTATTCAAGACCGACTGTGGCAAGAAAAATTTCGGCGATCAGAAGTTTCTATCGCTACTTGCGCAGAGAACAATTGATTGAAGAAGACCCTTCTAAACAGGTGCGTGGTCCTAAGCTAACGAGAAGACTGCCTGCTTGCCTCGATAAAGAAGAAGTAGTGAGACTGCTTATGACCCCCGATACCAACACCATACTTGGTGTCAGAGACCGGGCCTTGATGGAAGTTCTCTATGCAACCGGTATGCGGGTCAGTGAACTTTGCGGACTGAGAGTGCAAGATTACAATCAAGAAGCCATGGAAATGCGTGTGCTGGGCAAAGGCGGTAAGGAAAGAGTTGTACTGCTCAACCAGAGCGCCCAAGGCTGGCTGAAAAAATATCTCAACGAATATTGGTCCAAACTTGCCGAAGGCAGACTGCCCCAAGCCGAACTGCCCCTCTTTGTGAGCAGGCAAGCGACCAGATTGTCGTCCCGCTCGGTGCACAGAATTGTTATGAAGCACGCCCTGAAAGCCGGCATCAACAAAACAATCACGCCCCATACACTCAGGCACACCTTTGCCACCCACCTTTTGGAAGGCGGCGCCGACCTGAGAGTGGTGCAAGATTTGCTGGGACACACAACCATCAATACCACCCAGATTTACACCCATGTAAGCCTGGAAAGATTGCGGCGTGTTTATATGAACACTCACCCCAGAGCCTGAGATAACGCTAATAAAATAGATAGAGAAAAGAGGTGGCTCCCCGAGCTGCCTCTTTCTTTGTTATGGGTATTAACGGTCGGTTATGGGCAGCTATGAGCGAAATTGGGCAGCTATGAGCAAAATTGGGCAGCTATGGGCAAAATTGGGCAGCTATGGGCAAAACAGGGCAAAATTTGGACTGAAATTGGACTGAAATCTATACTCATGTGCTGGACCGGTTTTGTACTCATTTCTAATTTTGTCCCGAATCTTAGCCTGATTTTTACTTAGACCTGGCAATTCTATGAGGCAGCGCTAACAGAGCAAGCTCAAAGGCCCGATATAATCGAACTTATGGCTAGAAGACGCTCTCAAGCAAGAAAAAAGAACAAAGGTTTCTTCGGCAACCTGGCAGGACCGGCAAAGAAGATTTTCTTTCTTGGCCTGGTGATTGGTTGTCTTGGTTTGGGCTATATCGGCGCTAAAGTTTGGAAACAGCTGCAAGACTTTCCCGATGTGACAATGGTTGAACGCTTCGAACCAATCGAAGCAATTCAGTTGTACGACGGTCAGGACCGCCTCATTTGTACTGTAGAAGGCGACGAAGACAGGCGCGTCGTGCCGCTCAACCAAATTTCAAACCATATGCAACAGGCGATTTTGGCGGCGGAAGACCACCATTTCTTCGAGCATAACGGCATCAACTTCTTTTCGATTATTCGCGCCTTCTTAGCCAACATGCAAGCTGGACACGTTGTCGAAGGCGGCTCGACCATTACCCAGCAGCTCGCCAAAAATCTTTTCTTTTCAGACTCGGGACGCACAGTCGACCGCAAGGTGAAAGAAGCCTATGTGGCCTGGGAATTAGAGAGACGCTATTCGAAAGAGCGCATCTTGAATATGTATCTCAACCAGGTCTATTTCGGCAACAATGCTTATGGCATCGAGCGCGCCGCCTCGCGCTATTTCGACAAGCCGGCTACGCGACTGAGCATCGCCGAATCAGCCTTCTTGGCTGGCTTGGTCAAGGCGCCCTCCGAACTAGGAACGGTAAAAGGACGCAGTCAAGCTACCTCTAGACAACGCGACATCATCGACAAGATGGTCGAATACGGCTATATCACCCAAAAGCAAGCCGAAGAAGCCAAAAATCAAAAGCTCTCCTTTAAAAAGGGTGTCAACCCATTACAAAAGTACCCCTATTACATAAGCTATGTGCTCGAATGCCTGCGGGAGCGCTTTTCGCAAGCCGAAATGCGCCGTCAGGGCTTGCGGGTCTACACCAATCTCGATACCACAGCCCAAGAACTTGCCGAGAACGCTCTCAACGCCGGCATCAAGAAAGCACCCAAAGGAGTTTCGCAAGGAGCCCTGGTTTCGGTGCGGGTGAGCGACGGAGCCGTGGTGGCAATGGTGGGCGGAGTCGGTGACTTCTGGAAAAACCAGTTTAACCGGGCGACAAACCCACATACGGTCGGCTCATCTTTCAAACCTTTTGTCTATCTGACCGCCTTCAACAAGAACGCCTTCAGCCCCGACAGTATGATCGACGACTCGCCCCTAGTCATACATCAACCCTGGGGTTTGCCCGATTATGCCCCGAAGAACTTCGATCGCAAGTTTTATGGACGCATCACCATAAGAAGGGCGCTCGCCCTTTCCCGAAACGTACCGGCGGTGAAAGTCGGGCAGCAAGTGGGTATGGACAGCGTGATTGAGACCGCCAGACTGGCTGGTCTGACCGCCAAACTCGATCCCAACCTTTCGCTTGCTCTAGGCAGCTCGGCGGCGTCTCCCCTAGAAATGGCCGGCGCCTACTCAACTTTTGCCCGTTTTGGGGTGACGATCAAGCCGCAAGTAATTCGAAAAATAGAAGATAACCGCGGTCGGGTGATAGAAGTCTTTGACCCCAAAGTGGACCGCGCCTTCCAAGTAGAGCCCATAGCCAGACTAGTCGACTGCATGCAGGACGTAGTGAAATGGGGCACCGGCACCCAAGCAAAACTTGCCGACCGACCGGTTGCCGGTAAAACCGGCACCGCCGATGAAGGCAGAGACATCTGGTTTATCGGCTTCACCCCCGACATGGTCACGGCAGTCTGGGGCGGCAACGACGAAAACAAGCCGATTGAAGGCAAAAACGTTACAGGCGGCGTCATCATGGCCAAGATATGGCACGACTATAACGAAGCTTACTACAAAGCCAGACCGACTCCTCCGGGCAATTTTATGGTGCCGTCGCCCATCAGCCCTGACGAGAACAAGCCTGCAGGCGAACAAGTGGCTAAGGGTGAGCAAGGAGCCGAAGGCGATAACACTGCTCAAAACGGCGAAGGCGGCAATTCCGCTAATGGCGAATCGGACAAGAGCAATGGAGATAGCGCTTCAGCACTGAGCTTGCCGGGAAGCAAGCCCGGTGAAGCTTCGGGCGCGGGCACAGAAGGCGACAGCGGCAAGGCACCACTGCCAGGCAGCAACGGCGGCGGTTCTGGCATTGGCAACAGCTCCGGCGGCAGCTCTAGTTCTTCCAGTGCATCCGGCTCGGCAGGATCGTCTAATTCAAATGGTTCTAGTGCTTCTGGTGGTGCGGGCAGCCAAACAAATATGCCGCCGCTAGCACCGCCGGCAGCACCACAAGAAAGCGAACCCAAGCCAGCACCTTCCCCTAATGAAGGCAAAGGTCCTCAGACCCACAACCCGGACACAGTGATGAGATTGTATCCATACAATCAAGCCAGTCCGTACACTCCAGCCAGGTAATGAGATTGTATCCATACAATCAAGCCAGTCCGAACACTCCAGCCAGGTAATGAGATTGTAACCATGCAATCAAGCCAGTCCGCACACTCCAGCCAGGTAAAGATGCTCCAACCAAAGAAAAACAATGCCCCAGCCATTTGGTTCAGCATCGTACTCACGGTCCTTATGATTCTCTTCGTAGAAACTAGGGGTACAGGAAGGCGCAATACCAACTTCTTTGTAAATGGCGATTCCGATTCGGTCGGCGCCGAGATTTTTCTCAATGGCACCCATATCGGCAGAATCAATATAGCGAACAATTCAGGACTTTCAGGCGGCACCTTTTCCTGCCACCTAAAGAACGGTTCACACAATCTGGAAGTACGAAAGCCGGGCTTCAAGACCCTTTCTAGGGTGCTCGAATTCAACGGTCAAGACTATTTGGGCGTCAATCTCGAACCGCTTGAAGGCAGTAACGGCCTCTAATAATTTGTTCAAATTAGCAACACTTGATATCTTTCCAGGCGCTAGCGTAGTAAGCTGAAGACGAAACTTCGGGACTTATGAGCATGCAAACAACCCTACCGAAAACCGACTCTGGAAAAGCCGACGAAAACCGGAATACCAAATCTTCAGAGTGGACGCCGTCCGAAACAGGTCTGGATAACGGTCTAGCCGGCAGTATAGAAACAGAAGCCAGCGAAAGCGGTCAGCAGCCTTACGGCAAAACCTATACCCGCAACATGTGGTATTACGCTCTGCCTTCCGAGAAGCTCAAGAAGGGCGACATAGAATCAAAGGTGATGCTGGGCGAACCTGTCGTCATCGGAAGAGACAACGAAGGCAAGCTATTCGCCTTGCGCGATATTTGTCCGCACCAGGCGATACCACTTTCAGCCGGTCCCTTCGACGGCAAAGAACTTATGTGCCCGTTCCATGGCTGGAAGTTCGATACATCTGGAGTCTGCACAGATATACCTTCGCTCTGCTCGGATCAAAAAATGAATCTGTGCAAGATCAAGACAGCAAACTACCCAGTCACCGAAGTTTTGGGAAGTATTTGGGTCTACTTCGGAGACAATTCGCAAGACCTACCCGAAGTCCCGCATGCACCTGGTCTAGACGGTCTGAAATTCGCCAAGAATACGGTAACTCTGCAGCTGCCCACCCATATCGACTATGCCGTAGCGGCACTGATTGACACAGCCCATGTTCCCTATGTTCACAAATCATGGTGGTGGCGTTCTGCTAAAGCCTTGAAAGAAAAGAACAAGAAGTACATTCCATCCGGCACAGGCTGGACAATGGTCAAGCATCAACCTTCTAAACATTCAATTGCGTTCAAGCTAATTGGCCAATTCATTGAAACTGAAATCAGCTTCCGGCTGCCGGGCTGCAGACGAGAATACCTCACTTTCAATGGACGAACCTTCCTTTCAGGCATCACAACCCTGACACCAGTCGACGAAACTCATACTGAACTAAATCACACAACATATTGGACCTTGCCCATTCCCAAGTTCATCGCCGATCCTGTCTTGAATTACTTCGTCACGACCTTCCTCAAACAAGACCAAAGTCTTGCCTTGATGCAAGAGAACATCATCAATAAATACAAACCCCGGCTGATTATGACGATTAAAGACGCAGGAACTCCCGGGCACTGGTATTTCTTGCTGAAAAGAGAATGGAACTCATCCCAGGCAGAGAAACGTCCCTTCAAGAATCCTATAAAGGAATCTATTCTTCGCTGGAGAACCTAATAAGGGACGATTAAAAGCACAGGAATTTAGATTGAGCAGAAAGAGCCCTCTTGCAGTCCAAGAGGGCTCTTTGTCTATGATTGAATGGGAATTTCACCATAGCATTTTCGCCGTCCCCAAATAATAATTCGGCAAGCAGCAATATTGACAACACTCATATTGAAAATAAGGCGGAAGGCAAGATGTGGGAAAAAGCCGAATCTCCTGCGGTAACGAAAGAGAGTAATTTGACTTGGGTGAACGACCTAATGTCAAATAGACCAGACCATTTTAAAGACAAGCCAAAAGAGGGCGAAGGTAACGCTACTCAGATAGAAGCAAAAGTTGATCTCATTCAACAAAAGGGATCAGACGCTCAACCCGAACCGAAAGACAAGAATATTCTGCAGGGAATTATTTCAGTTCCGCCCGATAAACTCGGACTGGGACTGAAGGAGACAAGAGCTGCAGCTGAAGCATTTCTGTCCAATTCTGATAAAGAACAGGCTATGCAAAAGCTGCAACCCCGTTTCGAGGGAGCGATCAATCAATCAGACAAAGATTTCGGCAAATCAATGGGTGAAAACTGGTCGAATGTTTTAGTCGCCAGACGAGATCTGGGCATGATCAATTCCCAACTAATGGGGGCGACCGCACAAGCTGGCGAAATTCTCAGGCAAATGCCGCCAGAAGACAGAGCAAGAGCGATGGCAGTTATGACCTTGCTAGCCGATGAAAAGATAGATGATAAAACGAAATCTAGTCTTCGGGAAAAGCTAGCAGATCAGCCGCAACTTTTGTCACTTGCTGACTCAGCAGCAAAACTTCAAGAGCGCCGCAAGAGCGCAGAGGAGAGCCTGACAAAGGCTCAAGAGCCCCTGCTTAAGGCGGCGATGGAACAATCCGCAAGTCGTCTTGTCTACGCCCAAGCATTGCAACAATCGGGCAGAATTGGGGAATCGTTTAGAGTAAAGCAGGAAGGTGAAGAAGTTTGGAAAGCTAATGTTTCCAAGATAATGGCTACGCCGAGAGAACCAGTTAAGCCTCCGCTAGAAGTTTAGGTGTTAGCGAGAATTAGGAATCACAGGCTTGACAAGAAAGATGCAGGCGCTGAGCCATAATAGCCGCCAGCGACAGTTTGCAGCAAAAAATTTGCCGATTTCAAGATCGTAATCGAACCGATATCGGCAAATTTTCAATCGGAGATTAAACCGCAAATTTTTTTGGCAATTGAATTGAACTTTTTCATAAGAAATTACGTCTAAGTAAATAGACACCTCTAAGAGGCAGATTTCTATGAAAGTGGCAGAAAGAACTCATAAAGAACGACTTGAAGAATTCACCTCTTCAATCTATTGCCAGCAAAGAAGCAAATTACTGCAAGAATTCAATTCCACATTCCCTGATGAGCCCAGCTGTTGGACTTTCATCTTTTCAGAAATGCGCATCGCTGGTCATCTTCGCTGTAGCAGGTGTAACTCTGATGAAACTGAAGTTCAGTCGGGTCGAAAGCTGGTTTGTAACTCTTGCAGAAAGAAAAGACAGGTTACAGCCGGAACCATATTTCATGGCGTCAAAAAAGTAAGAGCCTGGTTGTTGGCTATTTGGATCATAGAAAACAGCTTCTACGTCAGTTCAAAATGGCTTGGCGAAGCAGTTGGAGTGGCACAGTCCTCTGCGCTACAGATAATAAAGTCGACTTTGCTAATTCTAGAAAAAGAAAGGTTCGAAAGCTCTGCAATTGCGCTTGAGACATTTAGATTTCGGCTATTTTTTTCCAAAAGATCGATTCTCACTCCAGCGCTAAAGAAACCAGTTGACGAGGTAGCAGATTGCGAGGAGAAAACTAATGAACCTTATCCAAAAGAAAATGAGACGGAGCAACGAAGAAAGACTGCCAAAGAAGGAAAACCGAAAAGTGACAAAAGCGACTCTGCCATTCAGAGAAAGACCTCGACAAGCGAGGAATACATACTCAAAAGACTAGCAAATGGACCCATGACTCTCGATGAGATTTTGGGTAAATCAAAGCGAAATAGCAAAGAGATCTTGGTTGCGATAACGGATCTTGAATTCGACGGTCTTCTTGAGCCTCTGCAGGGAGGCAAATTCCAACTTCCCGCTGCAAGGAACTCTAAATTAGTCAAAACTGAAAAGGAGAACTTCAATCCAAAAGAATTTCACCGCATGAATAACCACTCTGGAGAAGCGTTAAATGGTCTCGAAGACATCCAAGACGCCGCGAAAATCTTCATGAGAATCACAATGGATCTGGCGAAAGGAGTAAGTAGAAAGTATCTTTCTCTATTTGTTTCCTGCGCCAATGAAATTGTCCTTGGAGCAAAAAGAGGTAGCTTTCTTCAAAGATGCCTCTCTGCTGGATATGTAGGCTATAAGACACTGAGAAACTATGTTTCACCAGACTTACTTGAGTTTGCGATCTCAAGTAAGTGCTTATAGAGAAGACTCGTCAATAGCATCGCAACAAGTATTACTCAGAATCGCTATCCGCCGTTTTGAGAATTCTCAGCAAGGCTTCTTTCGCCTCAGGATTTGTTTTGCTCTCTTCTTCCACTATCTGTCTGACAAGCTTATGTTGAACGCAGTTTGAAGAAAGAGACCATTCGGCAGCCCCGGCAATTAGTATCTCTGAAAGTTGTAAGGACTTACGGTCAAACCAGGCAAGAACCGAGATTATCTTCTGAATATAGCGCTTATCACCAGTTGCCATAAAGCAACCCCACATCATATCCAAATGACTAGGAGAAGTTATCTTCAAAGTTTCGAGATTTGCTGGGTCTAGCGGTGTGTCGCCGAGTTCCTTTAGAATCACATTCTCAGATTTGCTGATTGTTTGCGCCAAATCTTTGGCGGCAGGGACACCGGACCAGACCAACGCGCTTGAAAGAACCTGGTTCTTGTGAGTAGCAGATAGACTTCCAAGGGCTTCAACCCAATAACTTATTTTCTGAGGATTCTGAGCAAAAATGCGGCTCGTGAAAGCGGCTATGGGAGGTATAGAACCAATGCTGTCTAGAGAGCCGCTATCCTCCGCTCGCTTGAGAGATGCAACTATAAGGTCTGGGTTGGCTGGGAAAAGATAGTAGTAGGTCTGCCAAAGTTGCCAGTCGGTATCGTTCTTTATTTCGGCTACAGGGGCGGTCGGCTCGTGGGTAGCGATACCTTGCTTGCTGTAGTGTTTACGGCTGGAGCGATTTTTAGCTTCAACGACCTTTAGATTAGTCGGTATCTTGAAGAGGGCACTATTGCAAGGCTGAATTTCATATGACTTATATTCAAAACTTCTTTTTCCTTGCGGAGTATTTATTGTGAGTTTGAGCGGGATATCGTCGGCCGCTCTAGTGACGAGGTCAAACTGCACAGGACCGGAAACGAAGTTGTATGAGCGCGTTTGCGTGCCCTCCTTTTCTTGATTCTCTGTCTGCTTGGCCTTTTTTGTCTTGAAAAACTCAACTTCTCGGCCAAATTCCAGATCGATAAATTCTCTCTGCTTTATTGACATGATCGGCAAGCGCAAGCGTGAGTCTGTATCCTTATCGAGCATATGTTCAGCCAGTCCATCTGACATCGAACAGATCCACAAATCGGGGCAAGATATGACGATTAAACGCTCGACTTCGCATTCAGAATTAGAAGCAGAACCCTTTGTCGGACGAGTGAACTCGACACGTCCAAGTGTTTGTCCGCATCGATAAATAATCTGCTCTTTGCCAGCTATATCTGAGTCGGAATAGCACTTAACTACTATTCTCTTCATATTTAAATTCAGCAGATTAGAATCGTCCTTACTGAAGGCAGGAAGCAAAGCTGAGGCAGCGAATGTGAATAGCAGTGCCAGAAGTGGCAATCTTTTAGCAAGACAATTTCTACTCATTTGACTAGCCCAACTCAAGCACAACTGCATCGTTTTCCATTGCTGACAAAAGAATCGTACTAGCGGAAAAGCCATCATCCGGCACCGAGGCAGAGCCAATCTTGATCTTGTACTTCGGCGGAGGTACCGACTGTCCCTTCAAAGAAGCAAGATAGAACTGGCTAATGGAATTCAGCAATGTAAGAGTAAGCTGCTTGGCGTCTTCTTTCTCAACTTCGGGCAACAAAATTGCCAAGCCGCTTTTACCCCAGTGACAGAGGTAATCGGCTCGGGTCAAATGTTTGATGATTGACTGCAAGCAAGTTACAAGAGGTCCGCCGTCTCTAGCCAGTTCGATGCTCTCGTCAACATAGCGCAAAAGAATTAGTGAGAAAGGTCGGCGATGGCTCTCGAACCGCTGAAATTCCTTATTAAGAAACATCTGAAAAGCTGGATAAGTAAGAAGACCGGTAGCTCTGCTATAAATAGCTCGCTTGAGAGACTCGATTGTTTTTGCTTCTGTGTCGTCGCTTCGAATGTTCCTCGGACTAATGGCACTGCCTTCGGAAGCTTTAGAAAAAGCGGCGCCCGGTGACGAGGGGTTAGTGCTTGTGCCAGAGCTGGCGAGGGCAGGTTCTGCACCACCGGCGGAGGCGGCTTTGCCTGAGTCATCGGACAGAATTCGCTGAGCCATGCCGCAACGCAAGACATTATAGACAATTGGAATCCAAACCTCTGGCGCTAGCTTAAGTGCGGTAACTATTTCTTGAAGCGTATTTACACCGTCCATCAGTTTGCCCATTTGAAACTGAGTGGCTACATCCACTTCAATTGCATCCTGCGTAGCAAGCACATATTCCTGAGCAGTGAGCGGCACGATCTGCAGCACTGTGCGCTCATCTACACCAATCTGACGCAAGTGTCTCTGATAGACAGCTAGTCTCGATTCGGCACCTGCACTTCCCGCTCCGGTCCCACCAGCACTTCCATCGCCGGTCCCAGCATAACTTCCCGCTCCGGTCCCACCAGCACTTCCCGCTCCGGTCCCACCTGCACTTCCATCGCCGGTCCCACCAGCACTTCCCGCTCCGGTCCCACCAGCACTGCCTGAATAATTAGGTGAGGGAGCGCCCCCTTCACTGCGATTTTGCCCGGAGAAATAGGCATAGGTGTTATGCGATTCGGGCGAAAGATTCTGATCGGCGAATGCGCAAAGCAGCATGTTATGAATCAGGGCGGTGTCGTGAGTTTGGTAAACCCAGAGCATTTCGCGCACTTTGCCGTTATCTTTGTATAGAGCCCACTTGGGCGCCTGCCCCGTCGTGCCGCCATAAGAAGCAATCATAAAATAGCCACAGGGTGGTTCACCAACTATCCAGGGTAGCTGAACATTCTGAGCTGGAGTTGTCAGGGCTTCCATCTGCAAGCGCTCAATGTCGGCTAGAGCCGGCACCCGAGAAAGGAAGTCGAGAGCCCTGTAGGGACTGGGTCTGGGCGTACTTTGCAAAGGCATAGCGAATATCTTCCATCCCGTTAACCAACGCAGTAGATTATAATTCAAAGACCAGGCAGAAACAGGAAAGACCTATGCAAGAACTAGATGACCCTTTTCAAGAAAGTGCCGCATCTCAGAGTGCGGGCCAGGTGCTCAAACAGCTTCTAGACTTCGTTCTTGCTTCCTTCAATAGTTTCGACCTAAACCAAGATGGCTTCCTGACTCGTTTCGAGATAGAGCGAGCCCTGCAAGCCCCCGAGAGGACCATCAAAGAAGCCGCCTTTTTGCAGTTTATATTGGTGCGCATGAATGAAATTGCCGAAACAGTGCAGGATGACTCCGAGGTCCTGAACGGCGAAATCGGTATTTCAATTGATGATTTGAAGACCTATTTTGCGGCTCTGCCGGGCTGACGTCCATATTAACGACAATTTAGGCGCGCCGACCTAAGCCCTGCCTCATTCCTTACCCAGTCTCCCCCGGCTTGTGATATTTTGACCTGGTAGATGTATAACGGGGAAGGTCTTGTGCCCACATCGTCCAACTGGATGGGACTTCTGGGCTTTGTGCTCATACTTGGCACGGCCTTTCTCATGTCTAACAATAAAAAGGCGATCAACTACCGGCTGGTGGTCTCCGGTCTGATTCTCCAGCTTGGACTGGCAATTTTTGTCTTAAAAGTACCCTTCGGACAAGAACTGTTCAAAAATGTCGGCGCCTTTATTACCGAGCTTCTGCACTTTAGTGATGAAGGGGCAGGAATGGTCTTCGGTCCCCTCGTCACGCAACAAAAGAAGCTGGTTGAAGTTTTTGGACCGGGCGCCGACTTTATTTTTGCCTTTAGAGTAGTACCGACAATCATATTTGTGTCCAGCTTGGTCAGTATTTCTTACTACTTAGGTATCATGCAAAAAGTGGTACAGATAGTAGCGCGGGTGGTGTCAGTAGTAATGGGTGCCAGCGGAGCCGAAGCTCTATCGAATGCTGCCTCAGTCTTTGTTGGACAAGTGGAAGCGCAGCTCTTGATCAAACCCTATGTGCCTACGATGACACGTTCTGAGCTACTGGCTTCGATGGCGGGCAGCATGGCTTGTGTAGCCGGAGGAGTACTTGCAGTTTATATAGGTATCGGTATCAAAGCTTCTTATCTGCTTACTGCCAGTATAATGGCAGCCCCAGCGGCACTTGTAATAAGCAAGATAGTCTATCCTGAAACAGAAGAATCAACCACTCGCGGTAAAGTAAGCATCGCCGTTGAACGCACCCAGGCTAACATCATTGATGCAGCAGCCCACGGCGCTTCAGACGGTATGCGCATAGGCATGAATGTCCTGGCCATGTTAATCGCCTTCATCGCCCTTATTGCTCTCTGCGACGCCGCCCTGGGCTTCCTTGGCACAAAGTTGTACGCTTTTGGTGTGCGCCTAGACGGACTTGGCCTTGACCTAGCTCACCTTAGCCTCAAAGATATCTTCGGCACAATATTTGCTCCCATAGCCTTCGTTCTGGGAGTGCCATGGGCGGACGCCCACAGCGTCGGTCAACTGATGGGCGAAAAATTTGTCATAAACGAATTTGTCGCCTATACAGATCTTTCAGCTATTTTGAAAAATCCGGGCACTCTTTCTGCCCAAGCCGAGACAATTGTTACCTTTGCGCTATGCGGATTTGCTAATCTCAGCTCTATCGCCATGCAAATTGGCGGCATCGGCGAAATCGCCCCCACCCGCCGCGAAGACTTAGCCCGCTTGGGCGTTAAGGCACTTATCTGCGGCACCATGGCCAGTTATCTATCGGCTTGCTTAGCCGGCATACTCAATCAACTATAAATAGGAGAGGACTTTGCAGAGCGCACAGATGGCACCCAAAGCACCAGAAAAGAAGAGAAACGAACTCACCACCTTAGCCGTAACGGTTGTTCTCGGTCTAATCGGACTCTATGCGCTTATCACCATCGCCTTCAATCACGGTGAAAAGATAAATGCCGCCTGGCTGATTGTCGCCGCCTTTTGCACCTTCACTACTGCCTACCGAGTCTATAGCAAGTTCATTGCCGAGAAAGTATTCGAACTTTCGGACCAAGCACAAACCCCCGCTGAGAAAATCGACGACGGCAAAGATTTCGTTCCCACCCATAAATGGGTGCTTTTTGGGCACCACTTTGCTGCCATAGCAGGTGCCGGACCTTTGGTAGGGCCGATTCTCGCCTCACAATTCGGCTACCTGCCGGGCACGCTCTGGATAATTATCGGTGTCGTCTTGGCCGGTGCTGTGCAAGACTTTGTCATACTGTGCGCCTCGATGCGCCGCGGCGGCAAGTCGCTTGGCCAAATGGCCAAAGATGAAATCAGCCCCCTGGCAGGCATCGTAGCCTTGATTGCTATTCTGCTTATCATGATGATACTAATGGCGGTACTGGCTCTGGTCATAGTAAAAGCTTTGCAAGCCAGTCCCTGGGGCACCTTTACTTTGGCAGCCACTATCCCAATAGCCATGCTTGTCGGCATCTATATGAAAGCCATACGTCCGCATAAAGTGATGGAAGGCTCGATCATCGGCGTCATTCTCACGATACTGGCAGTAGTGGCAGGCAAATGGGTGGGACAAGACCCTACCCTGGCACCGATATTTACCTTAAATGGCACCCAACTGGCTATTTCGGTGATGATCTATGGTTTTGTCGCCTCGGTTCTACCGGTCTGGCTTTTGCTTGCCCCCCGCGACTATCTCTCGGCCTTTCTCAAGATAGGCATAATCGCCTTACTTGCCCTCGGCATAGTCTTTCTCAACCCATCTTTAGAAATGCCCGCCCTCACTTGTTTTGTTAATGGCAAGGGGCCGCTCTTCACCGGCAATATCTTTCCATTCTGCTTTATCACTATTGCTTGTGGTGCTATTTCCGGCTTCCATGCCCTGGTTTCTTCCGGCACCACACCTAAGATGATCTGGCGCGAAACCCATGCTCGCCCAATTGGTTATGCCAGCATGCTCTGTGAGGCGGCGGTGGCAATCATGGCCATTATCTCGGCCTGTGTGCTTGCACCGGGCACTTATTTCGCCATAAACAGCCCCAAAGGACTAGTGGGCGCAGACCCAGCCCAAGCTGCAGCCATGATTACATCTTGGGGCTACGCCGTGACAGCCGGGGACATGAGCACACTGGCCGCCAATGTCGGCGAAGAGAGCCTCTGGGGAAGAACCGGCGGCGGACCAACCTTGGCGGTTGGTATGGCTCATATCTTTTCGCAGGTTTTAGCCAATTTGCCTGTGCCAGGTCTATCTGATGCCACCATTTCATTTTGGTATCACTTTGCCATTATGTTTGAAGCCCTCTTCATTCTCACTTGTCTTGATGCCGGCACCCGGGTGGGACGCTTCCTCTTGCAAGACTTCCTTGGTCTTGCCTGGAAACCCTTGGGCAGAACCGACTGGTATCCGGCGGTCTGCCTCAGTTCACTAATGGTGGTGGCAGGTTGGGGTTATTTTCTCTATCAAGGCGTAGTCGATCCCTTGGGAGGCATCAACAGCCTCTGGCCTCTCTTCGGTATCTCCAATCAACTCTTGGCCGTGGTCGCTCTTTGTGTCGGCACTTCTTGCATAATCAGCTCAGGCAAAGGCAAGTACGCCTTTATCACACTGGCACCGCTAGCCTGGCTTTTGACAGTCACTCTCAGCGCTGGGTATCTCAAAATTTTTGCCGCCGACCCGAAACTGGGTTTTCTCGCCCATGCCCATATGCTGCAAGCCAAGCTGGCAGCCGGGTCAATGCCAGAGAGCGAAGCATCATCTGCGCCGGTCTTGATCTTCAATGATTATCTCGATGCCGCCCTAGGCGGACTATTCATCACACTAGTCTTGGTCATAGTCTTTGAAGCAGTGCGCAGCTGGTTCCGTCCGCCAGGTCAAAGGGCAGTAAATACAGATACAGATGCGTGCAATCTACAAAGCCAAGAATTGAAAACCTCAAATATGGAGAGCTTTAATGCCCCCATGCGCTGCTGCTAGAGCCGATCTCGAATTGAAGCGAGCCGACTTTGTCTTGAGAAAGACAAAGAAAATTTCTGCTGTTTCTAGTCGGCCTATGTCAGTTCTTGCTTTGCTTGCAAGCTATATTTTGCTGCCGACTTCTCTCGCCATATTTTGTCAATCGCCGGCCCAGGCTGAAAAGCCGGCAATTAGCAAAAGCAAGGAACCGAACAAGCAAGAGCAAGAAAAGCAAGAGCAAAGAAAAAAAGAACAAGAAAAAAAAGAGCAAGAGAAAAAAGAACAAGAGAGAAAAGAAGATGAAGCCAAAGTCAAAGTTTGGAAAGTTCATCAAAGCGGCGATGTTTTAGGTGAACGCTTTCTTTATATTAGTGCCGATTCTTTCAAAGCCTTTTATCCTAAAGCCCACTATGCCATATCAGCATCGGCTCCGGACTGGAAGATTCACTTTTACAACATAGACCGACGGACCATATTTAGCACCACCATAGAAAGCTTCAACAAAAGGCTTTCTCTGAGGGCTAGAGCCAATGCTCAGTCTTTCTACCCCTACAAGTACAAAATTGTGCCGGGCAAGCCAAAGCTCATTGCCGGCGAGAAAACCTATTGCTTGACCTGCCAGAGCACAGAGCCTGCCAATAAAGACGCAGTAAAAAGAAGTGATTTCTATTTAGCGGAGAGAATCGCCCTGCCGCCGCGTATGCAAGAATTCTTCAAACCAAGCTGGGGAGCGGCGATGTGCAAGAACCAACCCTTGCGAATCGATCTTGAACTGGGCGATGGTAGAAGGTCGAATAAACTCGATACTAAAAGTATTGTTCTTGAACTCTTGCCCCGCAAGTTCTTCGAGCCTCCTTCCGGCTATAAAAAAACACAGAGTGAGGAAGAAGTGCTTATCGGAGATGGCATAATAAATGACATAATCGGAGACTTAGGTAAGAGGTTGGGCAGCGATGAAAGCGATCGAAGCTATAGAAAGGATAGAAACCACAAATAGTGAACTCGCCCAGTTCTCCCAAAAAGAAGCAAGAAAATTCGATAAAAACCATGGTTTGAATTTTCCCGGCGCAAACAGCTACTCTTTCCACATTCTTTCGCTTGCCACAATTCTTGCAGTTTTCACTGCGTTGCTCTCGCCCTCGTCCAGTTCAGCAAGCAAAATAGAAGCTCGCAAACTAGAAAATAGCAAGCAGGGTCAATTAGGCAAAACTGAATTACCCAAAAAAGAAAAGACGACCACAGTTTGGAAGCTCTATCAAAAGGGCGACTTCATGGGCGATCGCGAATTATATGTCAGCAAAGACGGCTATATGGCAGTCTATACCAAGGCAAAATACACAATAACATCAAGAACGCCAGAATGGAAAATAACCTTTTACAACACCACCCGTAAAACCATCTATAGCACCACCATCGCCCAATCAAAGAAAAACTTCGGACTGCGCTCTCGTTTTGCCAAAGAATCTTTTTTTCCAGCCAAATATCACTTAGAAGATGGTCCTAAGCAAACCATAGCCGGACAAAAGTGCAGCAGCATTTTTTGCGTCGCCGACAAGAATATTGGAAAGACACAACAGAAAACTGATGTAGAACGCTCGGCTTTTTACATATCGGATGAAATTCCGATGGCACCCCAAATGACCGATTATTTCGGACAGACCTGGACACCAGAGCTCTGCAAAAGACAGAGTTTGCGCATAGTCACCTGGGATTATGCCGGCCGTCAAAAGACCAAAATTGAAACTGTCAAAGTGGAAAAGCTGGAACTACCTATTTCGGTATTTGATCCGCCCCCCGGCTTACAAGCAGTAAAAAGCGAAGACCAGGTCATGCTCGGCAACGATTTAATCAATGACATTGTGGACGACCTCGGAAAGGGCTTTGGCAACAAATAATTCTTCTAGAGCCTGTCATAAAGAAATTTCAGACGAAGAATTTTCAGACGAAGAATTTCTTGCGAAGACTTTCTTGCGGGTCTTTATGTTGATCTGGACCTGAGTCGCTCATAGCCGGTTGCACAATTTGCCAATTTAACTGGGTTATAATAGCGTCCATGCAGTCTTTCGACACAATCATAGTGGGTCTAGGGGCCGCCGGCAGCGCCGCCCTTTACCAACTTGCCCGCTCTGGTGCAAAGGTGCTTGGCATCGACAGTTTTTCGCCGCCGCACAAAATGGGCTCCAGCCACGGCGAAAGTCGCATTACACGCAAAGCCATCGGCGAGGGCGGTGAATACACGCCCTTAGTCTTGCGCTCTTTCGAAATAGTCGATGAACTAGAGAAATTAAGCGGCCGCATGATTTACCAAAAGACTGGCGGTCTTATGATCTCAAATGAGAACTCAATCGCAATACATCATGTTGAAAACTTTTTCAAAACAACTATAGAGGCTGCTCAAACTTACAATATCGATTATCAACTACTAGACGCCGCCGATATTAGAAAGCGCTTTCCCACCTTAAATATTGCCGACGACGAGTATGCCTATTTCGAAACTGATGCCGGCATAATCAAACCTGAAATTGCCATCTCAGTACAATTAGACTTAGCTGAAGAATACGGCGCCGCCATCGCCCGCAATACCACTGTCAAAAGTCTGCAAGCCCTAGATAACGGCAAAGTGAAAGTGGAAACAGCGGCAAAGACCTATTTGGCTGCTAAAGTGCTAGTCACAGCCGGTCCCTGGCTTCTCAATCTCAGACCAGATTTTGCCAAGTATTTTTCGGTCTTGAGGCAAGTACTTTATTGGTTTGAAATCGAAGATCACTACCAAGCTTATCTGCCAGATAAATTCCCCATTTTTATTTGGGACGGTCGCCCCAGTCTAGAATCACGTTATGGTTTTCCGGCTCTAGACGGAAGAGACGGCGGCATAAAGATTGCCAGCCCTCGCTATGACCCAGAGACCACAGCCGAGACGGTCGACAGAACTGTGAGCGCCAAGGAAAGCGAGCAAATGTACCAAGAGCAGGTCAAGCCCTTTTTTAAGGGCATTGGTGGCAGGTGCCTCAAGTCGGCGGTTTGCCTTTACACCGATGCTCGCCACTCGCGCTTCGGCATAGGCAGCCTGGAGGGGGAAAGCGATGCAATAATCTATGCTTCCGCCTGCTCTGGACATGGCTTTAAGCATTCCTTCGCTGTCGGAGAAGCACTGGGGCAGATAGCTTTGTGCGGCGAGAGTAAAATAGATTTATCGAGCTTCGGCTTCGACAAATTAGAGGCGAAGCAAGAGCATGAAAGTTAAGAACTTGAAAGTTAAGAACTTGAAAGCCAAAGTTAATAAGCCGAGATGTTCACTTCTATCTTTTCTTTTTTCTTACTTACTTATCTGCTTTTTCTGTTTTATCTGTTTAGGAGCATACTTGCCTTGCGCGCCTGTTCTAGCCCAAGCAAAAGAGAGAATACAAATAGACTTTAAATATCCAATTTCGCAAGGCACTGTTTTTCTCTGTCTGCCAGACAGCAAATACTATGAAAAGCAAGCGCCAGGCATCAAATCGGCAGAACTGAAGGGACTCGTCACCTTTCAAAACAATGTCTGCTATTGTGTCAAGACTTCAGATTTCCTGCCTGACATTTCCGCTCTGAAACTCTTGCCTCACGAAAGAATTTCATCTCTGACAGTGGACGGAGCAACCATAGACGACAGCAATGCTGATATTATTGCCGACTTCAAAAATCTCAGGCGGCTTTCAGTTGAAGGGACAGATCTAACTGACAAAAGTGTGGCTCGCTTTATAAAGGCCATGCCCAACTTAGAATGGCTGGCCCTTGGTCATACAGAGATTGATGGCTCTTGTCTGCCCTATTTGAAGACACTGAAGAATCTCAAAGGTCTGCGCCTGGACGGCAATCAACTGAAGCCGCAGTTTATTGCAGAAATAGCCAAGTGCCCACAACTAATCACCCTTGAAATTGAAAAGTGCAAGCTCACTGATGAACACGTGAAAGAACTAGCAAATGCCAAATCAATCCGCACTCTTTTTATCAGCGACAACCAGTCTATAACCGACCGCAGCGCGCCCTATCTAAGAGCAATGCCCAATCTGAAAGAACTGCGCCTGCATGGCACCAAATTTACCAAAGACGGGGTGCTTTCCTTGAAGCCACTCAAACTTATTTATGTCAAAATCGATCCCAGTCTAGCCGAAGGCAAAGTCGGCGCAGAACTAAAAGCTAAACTTTCACCCACCAAAATAACTACCTATACCGAAACAAAGAACGCCTTTTCGATTTACAAAGAGCTGGTTGAGTGAGTTCACTGCTTGCCGGACTTGCGCATTCTTACTTACTTATGCGCAAATTAGAGTGTCGCCCAAGGAGCTTCTTGACGGGCGTATTGAGGCGCGTCAATACGGGCTACTTAATTTGGATGTGCTAAATTAATGGGATTTTCCGACTTCTTCTCAAAAAAGGTCCCATCATGCCTCTTCCCGACGATGCCAAAGTAGTTGCCTTAGCCAACGACCTGCTGGCTATATTCGACCAGATCTTTGGACTGCATCCAGGTTATCGAGCCGCGCATGCCAAAGGAATCATGCTCAAGGGCACCTTTAAACCTAGCCCCCAAGCGGTAAAACTCAGTCGTGCCGAACACTTCAGCAGAGAACTTCCAGTTTTCGTGCGCTTTTCCAATTCCACGGGCTTACCACAATTGCCTGACAACGATCCTGCCGCCAATCCACGCGGCTTTGCCCTGCGCTTTTTCCTGGCCGAACATCGTCACACCGATATAGTTGGGCATTCAATCGATTCCTTTCCAAATCGAGACGGTGCTGAGTTCTTAGACTTTCTCAAAGCATCTATAGATAGCCAGTCAGGGGCTTTAGACAAATTCATCGCTGCCCATCCGGCCACTGAAAGCTTTATCAAGGCGCCAAAACCTACCCCGGCAAGTTTTGCCACCGAAAAGTACTTTGCTGTTCTGGCATTCAAATTTATCAACGCTCAAGGCGCAGAACAATATGGACGTTTTCGCATCTTGCCCGAAAGCGAAGAGTATCTCAGCCAGGAAGAAGCGGCGAAGAAAGATCAAGATTTCTTGCTTGCTGAAATACTGGAAAGGCTTAAAGACAAACCGGTTCGCTTCAAACTGATGGTGCAGCTGGCTCAAGAAGGTGATATCACCAACGATGCCACAGTGCGCTGGCCCGAAGACCGCCCCCTAGTTGAGCTCGGCGCCATTGAACTGACCGAGCCGGTGGAAGACAATTCCGCCAAACAGCAGCAGATTATCTTTGATCCTATTCCGCGCATCGATGGACTGGAAGCCTCAGACGACCCGCTCTTTGAGCTTAGAGCGGCAATTTACTTACTGAGCGGTCGGCGCAGAAGAGCGGCGGCACCGGTCGGCTAGGCGAATTTATAAGCTCTTGCAGTTTCGGCACCAGAAATCTTGACTCTAAAATTGCGGAGCCAAGAAAAGCTCTGCAGATTAATTTACAATTCATTGACCTTGGTCCATATATCAACATAATGGAATTATTAAGGCGCAGTGATTTACTGGAAACAAAAAAAATGCACAAGCTCTTCCAACTAGTCATCTCTTCTTTGCAGAAAATGCAGGAATATACCGCCATGCTCATTTGCGGAACTAACGCAGAGCAAGTAGCAAAGCAATTAGCAGAGCAAGTAGCAAAGCCAGTGCCAGTGACAGTACAAGTGGCAGTGACAGTACAAGCGGCAGTGCAAGCGGCAAGAGAATTCTTCCAGCCTCAAGCTATGGTGCAAAAGCCTGTTTATGTCGTGACAGATAGCCTCACTCAAGACAATTATGGTGCTCGACCTCGATAAGAGGCGAAACAAATTAGATGTCTGAGAGCGGCTCCAAAGAGTCGCTCTATTTTTTTCGTCCCTCTCTAAAGGGGCGCTAGGAGATTTTATGTTTGCTGTTCAAGCTGAAAAACTAAGAAAAGACTTTTTAGTCTCTAGTGGATTATTTCAAAAGTCACGTTTGGTGAGAGCCGTATGCGACATCGACCTGCACATCAAAGAAGGTGAGGCAGTTGCGTTCATCGGACCAAATGGTGCGGGTAAGTCGACCACGATCAAGATGTTGACCGGCATACTCAAACCAAGCAGCGGTAAAGCCCGGGTTCTAGGTTTAGATCCCTTCAGAGAAAGGGCCAAGCTGGTTCGCCAGATAGGCGCTGTTTTCGGACAGAGATCACAGCTCTGGTTGCATCTGCCTGCCAGAGCCAGCTTTGACCTCCTGGGCGAGATCTATGACCTCAACAAAGCCGACTTCAAAAAGCAAAGAGATATGCTCGTCGACTGCTTCGACTTGCATGCTTTCTTTGATACGCCGGTTCGCAAACTTTCGCTTGGAGAGAGGATGAGAGCCGAAATAGCGGCCAGTCTATTGCATAAGCCCAGGCTTTTGCTTTTGGATGAGCCCACTATCGGTGTAGATGTGGTTGCCCGCATGCGCCTGCGCGAGCTCATCAGCAAATGGCACAAAGAAGAAGGAATGACTATCTTTCTCACCAGCCACGATACCGGCGACATAGAGAGTGTAGCTTCACGACTGATCATGATAAACCATGGACGTATCACCGTCGACGATACCATCGACGGACTAAGAGCAGCGCATGGTCAGGCTGACGGTCTAGAGAGCACAATCTGTAAACTCTTCGGCTGAAGAGCCTTTTGGATATTTCGAGAAATCATAAGGAACTGACTATTATGGACAGTAATCTAGGATGCCTCAGGCGTCAGACCCTGGCGGTTGCCTGGGTGGCAGCCCGGGCCAATTTAGCCTATCCCTTGGAAGTATTAGGTAGAGCCGGCTTTCTTGCCGTCATACTCTATATTTTCTTGAGGCTCTGGCAAACCACCTACGAACAAAGCGGCAGCGACAAACTAGCTGGTCTCAGTCTGCCCGATATGATCTGGTACTTGAGCATCACCGAAGCAATGTGGATGTCGGCGCCGCGTCTATCTCAACAAATCGACCAAGACGTGCGCTCCGGCAATCTTTCGGTTTTGCTGCTCAGACCCATGGCTTATCCGCTTTATTGCTTGATGAGCAACTTAGGTGAGCGAAGCACACGCTTTCTCTTCAATCTGCTGATCAGCTTCAGCCTGGCTTTGCTTTTGGTTGGTCCGGTCAAGCTGTGCGCAGAGGGCGCCATCATGACTGGCACAGCCATCCTGGCTGCTTTCATTCTAGATGGGCTGGCACACATTCTTATCGGGCTTACGGCTATCTACTTTCAAGATACTTCCGGTCTTACCTTGATTTACACAAGGCTGACGATGATCTTGGGCGGTATGCTCATACCGATCGAACTCTTTCCGGATTGGCTGAGAAGCTTGGTCAAGTTTCTGCCCTTTCCTTACATGATGTACGAACCGGTCAAGCTCTTTGCCAGACCAGACTGGCAGGAATATCTCAAAGTGCTGGGCGGACAAAGCTTGTCGGCTATCGTTCTCACCACTCTAGTGGCACTTGTCTATAGACATGCCCTCAGTAAGATTTCGACCAATGGAGGTTGAGATGAAACTATTCAGTTATTTGAAGCTGGCTCTAGCCTATTTCAAGCTCAATGTCGGTATTCACAGCCAATACAAAGCAGCATTTGCCTGGCAGTTTCTGGCCATGGTCTTGAATAACTGCACCTGGCTAGCCTTCTGGCTAATCTTCTTCGAAAGATTTCCAATCATCAAAGGCTGGGGCAGGCAAGACATTCTCACCTTGTGGAGCCTCACCTCGGCAGGTTTCGGTCTGTCGACAGCATGCTTCTACAACCTGCACAATCTGGCACTCTTGATTGCCAGAGGAGAGTTGGATGTCTGGCTCACCTATCCCAGAAATGCCGTCGCGCACCTGGCTTTGGCCAAGATGAGCCCGACCGCCCTAGGTGATCTCTGCTTTGGTTATATAGTCTATCTGGCCTTGGTAAGGCCCGATGCCGCACACCTGCTTGCCTTTATAGTCCTGACAATAAACATTGCTCTGGTCTTTATCGGCTTCAACTTGATGCGAGGCAGTCTCGGCTTCTACTTTGCCCAGGCTGAAGCTATATCAGAGCAGTGGTTCTTCGCCATGATCACTTTCTCCACCTATCCGAGCTGCCTTTTCGAAGGCTTGGTCAAGCTCATTCTCTTTACACTCATTCCCGCCGGTCTGGTCTCGGGTCTGCCGGTTGAGGCTTTGGGCATGAAAGAGTTGAGAGCCGATCTTATCGGGCTATCCTTTTTGGGGGCTCTGGCCATATTGGCAGCCGGCATAGGCATTTTCAACTTTGGATTGAGATCGTACCAATCGGGCAATCTCATCGAGATGCGAAACTAATTTAAAGAGCAGGCAACCTATTCTTAGCAAAAGTGTTGCCTAGCTTCTTTTAAGCAGGGCGAAACAATGCTACCTTGTTCGATATAAAGACCCATATAAAGGTCCATATAAAGACCCCTATAAAGATCAATATAAGATGAGGGCTAGACTATGCACGCCAATGTAGAGTGGTACAAACCACGGCTGTCTGCCGCTTTTCTAGCTCTGCTTAGCTCTTTCATTCTATTTAGGTCGGCGATGCCGAAAGAGACTGTGAGAGAACTTAAGTTCAGGAAGGAGCTTTACTGCCAGGGTGTCTGGCTTTATTTGCACGGAAGCATGGGCTCGGGCAACCAAGCTAAACTTTTGGCTGTCAGCGAATTTTCTGATGACCAAGCCTGGCTGCTCGACACCATGGGCTATTGCCACAAGCGATTGAAGAGAAACCAGCCTCACGCTGCCGCCAGAGTGCTGAAGCGGCTAGAAAGCTATATCAATGCCCGCCCCGACAAGGGTCAATTCGCCCCTGTTCTGCTGGCACAGCTAGCCTATTTGAGAGGTCAATGTGCTGAAAAAATGGGCAAATCAAATGCTTACAAATTTTATGAAAAGGCAGCCAGCCTAGATAGCTGTGTTTTGGGCGAAAGAGCACGTCTGGCTCTGGTGAGAATTTATTTGAGCAGTGGTAAGAAAGATAAGGCAGAAGAGCTGATCAAGACTCTTAAGGCCAACGATCTGAAATTAGATCAAAAATCGGCTCAATATCTAGAGCAAGTGATCGCTCAACACAAATTGAATCTTTAGGACGAACCGAAAATTTAAGTCAACCCGAATCTTTAAGTCAAATGACTAAGTGAGCCAACTTTACACCGCCGGCGATACCATTGACAAAGACTATATCATCGAGAGCTTTCTCGGTGAGGGCGGCATGGGTCAGGTCTATAGAGCCAAGCATCGCTTTATCGGACAAGTTTATGCCCTCAAGGTAATCAAAGCCAGTTTAATCAATGAAGAAACCTGGCTGCGCTTTCAGAGAGAAGCGAGAATCTTAGCGACTCTCAATCATCCAAATATCGTCCAAGTCTTTAACATGGGTTTAGACAAAAACGGCAACCCTTACTATGTTATGGAACTTTTGAACGGTTCTTCCTTAGATGAAGTAATTACAGGTAGCGGACCAATTGTCTGGCAAGACAGCCTCAAGATAACCATTGCCGTAGCCGACGCTCTTGCCAAAGCGCATCGCCAAGGCATCGTCCATAGAGATATAAAACCGGCTAATATTGTCATAGCAGAAGATGCCGTGGTAAAGCTGGTAGATTTCGGACTAGCCAAATCGGTAGAGGCAGAGCGGCTCTTAGATAGTCGCAACGAAAAGCTGGTCAAACAACAAATGACTGAAAAGGGCACAGTTTTCGGCTCGCCCTATTATATGAGCCCTGAACAATGCCGCGGCGAAGTCAGTCAATCATGCGACATTTATGCCCTTGGCTGCACGCTTTTTCAATGCTTGACCGGCACAGTGCCTTTTGCCGGAGAAACAGCCGTCCAGACCTTTCAAATGCATTTAGGTGCGCCCATTCCCAAGCTGAGCGATAAGTGCAAGCTGTCCTTTCCAGAAGAACTAGACTATTGCATTGGTCGCAGCCTGGCCAAAAATACCAGAGAGCGCTATCCATCGATAGACAGCTTCAAGCACGACCTAGAGCGCATTTTAGATGGAAAACCGGTCGGTCGCGGCTATGAATATGACTACGATGCAGAAAGCTGCATACAAGCAGAAGATTATGATGATGAGCTTGTCGAGTATGAGCAAGTTTCTGCCGGTAAGAAAAAAGGTGTTCTATTGTGGTCCTTTGTTATCTTGGCTCTTTTGCTCACTGTGGGTTTGGAAGCCTTGACTTTGCTTGCTCCAACCAAGAAAGACTATCTCAATGATTTCACCGCCAAGTCAGCATCAATTGCCGCAATCAATGATGGCTATAACTATGACCGCAGCCTTACCGAAAAACAGAAAGTCGATAGTTCGCAAAGAGATCCGGTGCAAACCACAGATCTCGGCGGCAGCAAAATCAGAATAAGCCTGGCGCCGGGTTTTCGCCAGGTGGAATTCGGCGATAGCAAGGGCAAGCACGCAATGCCTGACAGCAGTGGAATAGTCGAGCTTGATAGACCAATATCAGCGAGGTTTGACGCTTGTAAGACAGACCCGCATTTCCTAAAGTATTTTAGGGACGGCGATATAGACAGCATCAAAGTCTTTAACATCAAAGACAAGTCGCAGTTAGCGTTTATATGTCAAAAATTTGGAGCAAATAGTAAATTCATCGCCTTGACTCTTTCAGGGCTCAAGACCTCAAGCTCTGCCCTGCGCGAAGTTAAAGGTCTAGAGCATCTGCAAGGACTGGCACTGGAAGACATGAATGTGAAAGTGGAAGATGTGGCGGCCTTGCCAAACTTAAAGACTGCCAGCAATATCTGCATAAAGGGTTTGATGGATGCAAAATCAACCGAAGCCAATCCGATTCCAATAAATGCCGACCCGATAGTTGAGGTGCTCAAAGATAATGCTAGTCTTTCGAGGCTAGACCTGGACGACTGTGCAGTCTCTTCAGCAGCATTACAAAAGCTAGCCGGCAACAAATCTATCAGAAGGCTTTCAGTCGGTCTGCATACCTGGAATATCGAAGACGCAAAAGGCTTTGCTAAGCAGTCGGCGGTTACCGAACTGCGTATCAGTGGTTTCAAATTAGACGACCAAGTGGTGAGAACTCTGGCAAGTTCTAAAACCATAACCACAATCAAGCTTATCAATCCAGAAAGTCCAGATCATATTGAAGACGAATTCGCCGGCCTCAAAAATGCCGCCGGAGCAAGCCTCAGAGTAACTGGGAGGGGGAGTTGGCATCACTCCTAAAGAGTGGTCCGCTCTTTTCACGGGTAAACTCAGTCTGACAATTTTGACAAGCAAAATAAGTGAGATAACGACCTTCGTCTTCAGGTGCAGGTGTCCGCTCCACACCCACCAACTTGCGTTTGTTGCAGGCAGGGCACTTATTTTTCCAAAGCAGTGGCAAAAAGGGCGTCATCACCACCACTACTAGAACGAAAACCATGTATGCATCTTTCATAAAAACGCGCTCATTATAGTTAGTACTGCCACACCTAAATCAGATTGTGGCAAAGCCTGGCGCAATTAGCCTTTAAACCAGCTTAATTGGCTCTAGTCTTTTCGATTATTTACCAAAAGCTTTGATTCTTTAATGCCAATAATGCCTAAAGACCGATCTCTTGGTAACATAAACCGAGGTTCGAGGATGACAGAGTGAGTTTCAGCGAAACAGACCTTATTTCATTATCGGTGGGGCTGGTGATTATCGCCCTGGTCCTGTCCGACGTCTTTCAGTCAATAATCGTGCCGCACTACCGTCCGCAAGGTTCGAGACTGTCGCCGCTCTTCATTTCTAAACTGCTCTGGCAGCCCTTGCGCGGCCATCTCATCAGACGCAGCAGACACACCGAACAAGATCTCAGTCTCTTTGCCCCGGCAGCCATTGTTTCAATGCTAACTTTTTGGTTGGCTTTGCTTACTTCAGGCTATGCCATGATTCTCTGGGCGGAAAGAAGCAGTGTTAAACCGCCGCTCAATAACTTTGGCGAAGCTCTCTATTTTGCTGCCACTTCGGTTTTGACCGTAGGTTATGGCGATGTCATCGCCTGTTCGCCGGTTTCGCGCGTTACTGTAATTGCGGCGGCTCTCTCGGGTCTGGTTTTGCTTGCCATCACTGTTGCCTTTATGTTTGCCGTGCAGTCGCACTTTCACAATCGTGAAGTCTCAGCCCAGATAATTTCTTCCAGGCATGGTCACAGCAAAAACGGCTGCGTGCTCTATATGCGCCTCTTGCGCGACGAAAACGCCATGAGCACCCTTGAACTCTGCGAACACTGGCTTACCGACATATATCAAAGCCATTCAGCCTATCCAATCTTGCTCTACTTCCGCTCCCGCAGTTCGAGGGCCTCTTGGCTCATACAGCTGCTCGTGGTTCTAGATGCCACCGCCTGCGCCATGGCCATGCAAAAATCTGAATGCGCCTCAGTCTTTGCTTCTATTTACGAAAACGGCGTCAGAGCCGTAGATGTCTTTTGCCAGTATCTTTCTTTGTCGAGAGCGGCAGACGACCTCATTCAAGCACCCGAAACTTTTGTGCCGATATTTGAAAATCTCGGAGCCACTAATGCTCAGGCGGCAGCTTTGCGCTTTGCCGGCTATAGACAGCGCTACTTTGCCGGAGTGGCAGCCCTCTCTCGCTTCTTTCTCATCGAAATGCCGGTTTTCAACTATGCCGATGTCTTAGAATCGAGACAACTGCGCTATGCCGCAGCCAGCCCAGGCAATACAGTCACTTTCGACGGCTTACTTAAGCCTTAGAAACAGACTATTGACCATTTGATATTCGCGATCAAGTTGTTTTTCTTGCTCGGGTAAAGACTTTTCGCTAAATGAAGGATCATCAGGCGGATCAGCCATATTAGGACCATCTTTAGGAGGTCTGCTCATGGCAGGCAAAAGACCAGGCGTTAGCACAGACATCAAGGCGGTTCTAGCGTCCATGCCATCGGGCGGATTAGCCAGCAAAGTATTCTTCAAATCGAGGGTGAGCTTGGCATGCTTATCGGCATGAGCAAAGAGCAGATTACTGATGCCGCCAGTCTCTTTAAAAGTTCGGTAAGTAGAGAGATACTCTTTTTGATCGCAATCTCTTTCGGCGGCATGAATCATATCTGTGATACTACTATTGGTGCTGGCATGCAAAGACGACAGTCTGTGGTCCTGGTCAATTACAGCTTGCTCTACCTTAAGAACTCTATCCATTAAATCTTTCCAGGTAGCTTCATACTCAGATCGCGAAATTTTGAAACGTATGGCTAAAAGTGCGGGCAAGAGCTGCTTGAGCGAAACCTGCATGCGGGTAATCTCAAAATCACGTTGCGCTGCCTCGATAAAGGGACTGTCATCGGCTACCTGAATGGGCGGCATCTTCAAATCGGGGCGCGGCTCGTCCTGCAAACGCAACAAAGAATCAGCCAGAGAATAACCGCTTGAGCCGCTTGCCGCAGCAGCCTGAGCCAAATTGCGCTGATAGAGCCGGCGGTGCATTGTATAGACGGTCAAAGCCATTTGATATGAACGGGCTAGATCAATACTGGCACGGTCGGTCAATTCAGCTTCGGCGCAGTAGACAGGCGGTAAAGCGCCGCCCAAAGCCAATACAAAAGCCAAAGCAAGCAACAAGCCCCTGGCACTTCTATCAAGAAACAATCTAAAATCCGCTATCACTTTCAGAGGCACTCTGCGAGAAAGAGGGGGTCACTGCTGCCCCTTCAGGACTTTGAAGAGAAGAAGAATCATAACTATTGGCTGCCGGCTGAGTATTGTTCGGCTCTTGGTACTTGTTGTAATTACTGTTCTGATTGTTCTGACTGTTCTGATAATTTTGCCCGCCGCCACTATTATTACCGGCACCGGTCATCGGGTTATAGGCAAGTCGCTGATCTAAATGAATACGTAGATTTGCCACCACCCGCAGTTGCCCGCCTGGCAGATTGTTGGAAACAAAAGTATGCTGGGTGCGCCCGACAAAATAGCGCCCGCCTTCAAAGCCATGTTCAGACTCAATCACACCCTCATAAACATCGGGGCTGAGTCTATAGCTACCGTCACCGTTTTGGTAAATGACATTGCCCCGCAATAGGACGCCGTCTTTGACATCGGCCGGCACCGGGCACCACTGAATCCACTGACCGCGCATACCGCGCAAATTCACTTCTACTTTCTGCTTGCCAAACAACCAAGGGCCGCTATAGGTCTTGGAAGCAGCATTGAGATCGTAATAGTGCTTTCCGGTCGAAACATCAGCTTTCAAATAAGAAGCATTTGAATCAGCATATTTTACTTCCTGCTGCTTGGGCAGATCGTCATAGCCGTCATACTTTACTTCAGCTTGTAATTGCATAACTAAGGCACCTTCCTATCTGACTTAGAGGTGCTCGTTTTGTTGGCAGCTGGGGCGGTCTTCTTATGAGACTGCCCATAAACATGCAAATGTCGATGTGCCATCTCATGAGCCGCTTCGTCTTTCTTAAGTTCTCGAAGCAGGTCGCTGTAAACTCTAGGCAATTCGTAGAGTTTGCGGCGCTCTTCGCTATTCAAGGTTTCATAACTGGTGAGAGCCGCCTCCAGTATTTTCTCTGCCTCATTAGGGCGGTTATGACGTCTCAAAAAATGCGCATACTCAATAGAACACTCGACAAATTTGAGTTTCGCCTCTTTCTGTACTTCACCGGCAGATTGCAGAGACTGGCGATAGATCTCTTCGGCTCGGTCAGACTTGCCGGCAAAATCGAAAGATTTAGCCATATTGAGCTTGTGCACAAAAGTATCTGGATGGTTCTTGCCTTTCTGCGATTCTTGTAAGCCGAGAGCTTCGGCATAAGACTGCCCGGCCTTTTCGTGCTGATTGTCGGCGAATAAACAAAGCCCAATGTAATGATGGCACTTCACCTGACCACCGACATTGTCTAGCTTTTTATATGCCGATAAAGCCTGCTCAAAATAAGCGAGAGCCTCTTTAAAATAATTGTGGTGATAGTACATACCGCCTAAATTAAAGAGGTCTCTTGCCACCTCGATATGATTTTCGCCAAACTCTTTCTTATCGAGAGCGAGAGCCTGCTCATAGAGGGGCTTAGCCTCATCAAAGCGTTTTTTGTCGCTGTACAAATTGGCTAGATTGGTCAAAGTCACCGCTAAAGAGCTTGATTTGGCGGCAGTTTTGATAGCAATTGCTTCTTTATAGTATTTTTCAGCCAAGGCATCCTTGCCATCGCGGTGTTCAATCAAAGCCAGATTGCCCAGGCTTTCTGCCACTTTCTCAGACTGTGCCCCCAACTTCTCTCTTCTTATTTTGAGAGCCTTGTCCAAAGCTTGCCGCGCTTCGCTGTAGCGCTTCTCGCTCAAATAAAGATGGGTCATCTGGTTAAGAATCTCAGCCTCTGCAAGCTCGTTAGCACCTTGATTGGCACTCTGGTTCGCGGCTGGGCTGCCAGACTGACTCGACGTCGACGTGCCCCGGGTCAAAGCAAGCGCCTCTTGAAAAAGCCGCTCACTCTTCACTTTTTCGCCAGAAAGAAAGCTCTGCTCGGCTTCCTCTTCTAGTTTTTGCCAGTCGGGATTTTCGTCAGCATAAGCGACGGCACTGAAACTGAGAGCCGATAGGGTGGTCAACAAAGAACCAGTAAAAAACTTCAATTTTTTCATATCAGAATTTAATCACAAACCGGCCCCTATTTGGGAGGAAATGCCGGCACTCAAGAAGCCATTATTAAGAAGATATCTAGGAAGTGCCGCCGGTGCAGCCCGACAGAGGCTATTTACGGTAAAATCAAGCCTTTCGGTGCATTTCCCGAAGCCCTAAGACAACACTATAGGACCCTATGATGACCGCTGAAAGCAGCGAATTGAAACTTGAGCCGAGCCTGGAAGAAAAAAGCCCGGTTGCGCAAGAAGCAGCAAGACGTCGCACCTTTGCCATTATTTCGCACCCCGATGCCGGTAAGACAACTCTCACCGAAAAACTGCTGCTCTTTGGGGGTGCCATTGCCGAGGCTGGTTCGGTCCAAGCAAGAAAAGCGCAAAGGCAAGCCACTTCAGACTGGATGGAATTGGAGAAGCAGCGCGGCATCTCAATTAGCTCCACAGTCTTGCAGTTCGAATACGAAGACAGCTGTCTCAATCTGCTCGACACACCGGGTCACCAAGACTTTAGTGAAGACACATATCGCACCTTAGCCGCGGCCGACAATGCAGTCATGCTCATTGACGCCGCCAAAGGTCTAGAGCCGCAAACCAGAAGGCTCTTTGAAGTCTGCCGCATGAGACATCTGCCCCTATTCACCTTTGTCAACAAATTAGACCGCCCCAGCCGCACTCCGCTCGAACTTATCGACGAAATCGAGAAAGAACTGGGCTTGGCTGTGCACCCGGTCAATTGGCCAATCGGCACCGGCGACGAATTCAAAGGCGTAGTAGAAAGAGCCACCGGCACAGTTCATCTCTTTGAACGCACCATCGGCGGCCGGTCAATTGGAGCGGTCAGCTCTTACAAGCTAGACGACGAAAAACTAAAAGAACTGATCCCGGACCGTCTGCTCAAAGAATTGCACGAAGAGCTGGAAATATTAGATGCCATCTCGGCACCGCTTGACCCTGAGCTTATCGACTGCGGAGAGCTGAGCCCGATTTATTTCGGCAGCGCCATGAACAACTTCGGGGTAGAGCTATTCCTGCGCTCCTTCATCAAGCTAGCCCTCTCGCCCGGTTCTTTCACATCATCGGTTGGCGAAATAGCGCCTACATATCCAGACTTCACAGGCTTTGTCTTTAAGCTGCAAGCCAATATGGACCCACGCCACAGAGACCGTATCGCCTTTGTGCGCATCTGCTCAGGCGCCTTCGAAAAAGACATGACTGTGACCAATTGTCGCACCAATAAACCAATCCAACTCAGTCAACCGAAACGGCTTTTCGCCCAAGAAAGACAGACTATCGATAAAGCCTTTCCAGGCGATATAGTCGGCTTCACCAACCCAGGCGGCTTTGCCATAGGTGACACCATCACTAGTGGCAAGCCCCTCAAGTATCCGGGCATCCCCACTTTTGCCCCCGAGCTCTTTGCCTTCTTAGAAAATCGTGAGCCAAGCAAATACAAGCAGTTTCATAAAGGCATCACCGCCCTGCAAGATGAAGGCGCCATCCAAATTTTCTGGATGACCCAGCGAGACACCCGCACTCCGCTTTTGGCAGCGGTCGGTCCGCTGCAATTTGAAGTGGTGCAGTTTAGACTGCAGTCGGAGTACGGTGTCACCACCTTGCTCAACAACTACGACATACAAGCAGCACTCTGGGTGGTGGGAGGCTGGCCGGTTCTGAAGGCTCTAGAAAATACAAGCAGACTGAATGTAGCCACCGATAAATTTGAAGAACCGGTACTCTTATTCAAAACCAAGTGGGACATATCCAGATTTCAGGAATTGAACCCCTCTGTCGAACTAAGCAAGGTCGGCGCCCAGAGCGCCTTGGCTGTATAGAGCCAGGCCGATCTTTCAGTGGGAGTGAAAGTGAGAGTGAATTTGAGAGCGAATGGTCAGCTAGGCTTATTTAGCTAACCTGCTTAATTGCTCTGCTTAACTGCTCTGCTCAATTGCTCTGCTTAACTGCTCTCATTATCATCATTGTCAAATCAGCTTGCTTACTTTAGTTTGAAGCTCGACAAAGCTCTTTCAGCCCCCGGCAAAACTGCCGCTTTGCTCGCCTCAGGCATGCGCGAAATGGCTGTATAGGCCTTATTGCCGGCGACGAACAGCCACTGCTTGTAATACACCTTGCCGGAACGCGCATCTATGATTGTTTCAAAAACATAGCCGTCATAAGCGCCGACTCTCACGCGTTTCACTACAGAGAGAGGCTTCAGCCCTTCAGTCCAGAGAGCAAGGACGTCTTTGGCAAAGTCTCCTTTTACATAGGCGGCATCTTTAGCATTCTCAGGCGACATAGCACCTAGTTCGTATATTTCCAAAGCCTGCATATAGTCTTTGCCACCATAGCTAATACCATAGCTTTTCGGGGCGGCTAACCAGCCGCTGGGCAAAGTTATGGTGTAAGACGGCGCCGCCGCACCAGGCACAAAGTCGAAGCGCGCATACTGATCGGCTAGTTGTCTAAAAGCCTGATTATCAGGCACATACTGATTATTGCGATCGTAAGACCAGCGAGCGCCGCACTGCAAAGCGATCAGATCAAGATATTCCTTTACGGTCGGCCAATACTTCTTTGGATAGGCCGGAAAGAGAATATGCCTTTTGATCTCGGCGTTATTCGTGGTCATATAAATTCCAGCTGAAAGATCAGCTGAAGTGCCGGCTAAAACTTTGTCGGCAAAAGCATCAAAGCTGAGGCGATCGACACCTTCAATTGTTTCCACCCGCTCGTTCAAGATTTTGCTCAAGCTAGCCTCTGAATAGGGCTTGAGCACTCGCATACCTGGTTTGGCATCAGGAGTACGAAAAGCATCTTTACGCAGCTTACTTAATTCGGGAATGGCATCAGAAAACTTAACCGGCTTTTGGGCCTGCGCCGCATTTACTGTCAAGCAAGAGAGGGCAATCGCCGCCTGAACAGCTACTGCAAAAGAAAAACTCTGTCTAGATTTTGAACAAGTCATCGGAAAGTCCTATATTGGTGCGAATATCAAACCATTTGCTGGTGCAGGGGGTCTTGTAATCATAGTCATCCCAGCGCAGCGGCAAGTGGCTTACGGGATCTACATATACTCTCTTGAGACAAACTGTCGGATTGCTCTTATGAAATAGTTCAAGCACATAGGCAGTTCCGTTACCAAGATTGCAGGGGACCGGCTTGGCAGTGGCACGGGAGAGAATTCCTTCCTTGATTCTACGGGCGAGCAAATTGGCCAGAGATGCCAAGTCAGAGTCTTCCATTTTATCGCCATTGGCAGCATCAAGCTGTTTGTCATCGGGACGCATTGTCAGGGTGACAAACTTTATCAGACCACCGGCATGGGCGCGCACCATGCCATCTTTGCAGAGAACAGCCAGAGAACCTTTTTTATAGTCACCAATCTCTTCTAGACGCATAAGCTTAGGCTTCTTGAACGAAAGCTTGCCCCTTTCATTTATTGTCTCTTTCCCTTTGAAAGTAATAGTCTCGAAAACCAAAGAATAGTCTTTCAAAGAGTCGGCTTCTTTCACCATTTTCTCTATAAGCCCTGCACCATCGACCATTTCAGCCTGAAATGGTCCTTTGGAGTCAAAGTCTGTCGGGGGAGCAGCCAAGACCGAACCAGCAATAAGGAGAACCAGGTAGATATATGTAAAGAACAAGTAAGCAATTTTGAGTAAAATTGGTCTGGAAACCAAGCTTTGCAACTTTCTCAGGCTCAAGCCGTCTCACCTCATATACGCAAATACCCGGAATCGGGAATTACGTCTGACTTAATGAGCCCCTATTATGGGATAAGGGAAGCACTTAATAAAGGCATCGCTGCAAAGTAGTGACCGCTAACTGGCAAGAATCTGGAGCACCACCATGCAAAACCTAACCTGGGTGACCGCTGGTCTCACCGACCGGGGTCTAAAAAGGAAAGATAACCAAGACAATTTCTTTATTAGCCAAGATAGAGCGCTTTTGGTGGTGGCAGATGGTATGGGCGGCGCCAGCGGTGGCGAACGAGCAAGCAAGCTAGCGGTGGAAACTATTGAAAGACTGTGGGAAGAAGACAAGCCCGATATCAATAATGCCAAGTCGGTCGAAGCCTGGATTCAAAACGCTGTTGCCGCGGCCAATACCTCGGTGCGCACCGCCGCCCTTGAAAGTCGGGACTCGCCAAATATGGGAACCACCCTTGTTATGGCAGTTCTGTCTGAGAACGGTCATGCCCATATCGGTCACGTAGGCGACAGCCGCGCCACATATATAAGTACAGTAGCCAGTTCGGTGGAAGGTCTCACTTCAGATCATTCGGTGGTTATGGAAATGTTTAGACGCGGCCAGCTCACCAAAGAGCAATGCCGAGTCAGTCCCTTTCGCAGCATAATCACCCGATGCCTCGGTCACGACGAGAACGTCTCTGCCGACTATTGCTTGAAGGTAATGAACTTCGGCGACTGGCTGGTGCTAGCCAGCGACGGGCTATCTGAAGTCGTGCAAGAAGAAGAAATCAAAGAAACCGTGGAAAAGTTCGAGTGCCCGGAAGAAGCCTGCGCTACATTGCTTGAGATGGTTTTGAGTCGCAATGCTCCAGATAATGTCACCATACTCTCAGCCAAACTAGTATCAAAGAAAGACGTGCCCGGCAAAGCCACAGTAAGCATGCCCCAGGTCACAGCTGAGAAATAATTGGGCGATTGATTAAGGCAGGGACGGTCATCAGTACAGATAAGAAAGCGGAAAAAATAAAAGTGCTGCTGGTGGAAGACCACGAGGCCACTCTCAAGGGTCTGAAGATGCAGTTGACTGAAGAGCCCGACCTGGAAGTAGTTGGCACCGCAACTAGTAAGAGCGCGGCCCTTAAACTAGCCCAAGAACACGCACCACATGTGATACTGCTCGACCTGCATCTTCCTGACTCGAGCGGACCCAAGACTCTTAGTGAGACCTTTTGCAGCTTGAAGTCATCTAGAGTATTGGTATTTTCAGGAGAGACTCGACCGGCAATTATGCAAATTGTCATGCAAGCCGGCGTCGATGGCTTTTTGCTCAAATCAGAGCCGCTCGCCAAAATAGCCGAGGCTATAAGAGATGTTCATCACGGCAGAACGCCGGTAATTTCAGCCGATCTAACTCGACAAAACCAACCTCATTTGACCAGCGCCGAAAGACATCTGCTCACCCTTTTAGCCAGGGGGCTTAAGTATCAAGACATCGGCGCCCAGAGACAAACATCACCTGAAACCGTGAGAAAGCAAGTTGAAGCCCTTATAGACAAGCTCAAATTAGACGGGCGCGAGTCGCTGATTGCCTGGGCGGTCGATAGCGGTTTTGGCAAGCTAGAGTCAGACTGATGAAAGTCAACCAGCAACTAGAAGAAGGCAAAGAGCGAGAGCAACCTTTTGAAGCTCTCTTGCTTTCGTTGGAAGAGTTCTTTACTCTTTTAGTGCGGCGCTATAACTCGACAGTTGAAGACGAATTGCTGCACATGTCGGTGCAAAAGACGACCCACCCAAACGGCGACAAACGTCTAATCGTCGCCACTTCGCAGTGGGCTATTACCGTCAGAGGAAGAGAAGAAAGCGTCGACTGCTTCATCATTCCCGCCACCGAAATAATGACCCTGCCAGATAGCGAGCTGCCCTCTCGCAACAAACTAACTCTTAAAGTGCACGACCGCGATCTCGGCGCCTGGACCGTAAGCGATGTCGTAGTCACAGGCGACGAAATGAATGCCCTTATGCGCGGTCTGTTTAAAGACGTAGTCAGCCGCACTCGCAGTGACATAGACGGCATGCCCGAGCCGCTAAGACTTATCGCCGCCGGTTATAGCTTTGCCGGAGTGGTCAGAGCGCTTGTAGACGAGAAGCACGCCCTGGTGCAAAAAATTGTCGACCAGCAAGAAGTAATCTTAAGCTCGCTGGCTCGCGAGATTCACGATGTTGTGCTCGGCAATGTCATGCTTTTGAAACGTTCTTTATCGGCTAAAAATAGCAACGAAGAACTGCATGACCTCGTGGACGAAATCTCAGTCAAGCTGCGAGAAATCTGCCAAGACCTTTATCCGAGAGACCTCAGAGACTGCGGTCTGCGCCCCCTACTCTCCGAACTTTGCAACTCTGCTTCGAAACATTTAGGCTGCCCATGTCAATTCGAATGCCCTGAAGAACTGCCAACATTCCCCAGCGAGGTTGAACTGCATATATACAGAATCGCTCAGGAATGCCTAAACAACGTGGCGAAACACGCCGATGCATCAATGACAAATGTGATTATTGGTGTAGACCACAATCTTTTCATCATGAGTATAAGCGATGACGGCAAAGGCTTTAGCTTAAGTGAAAGCAGTCAAAATCGCGGCGGACGCACCACAGCTGGTGGCAGCGGCACAGGCATCATCAGAGAGAGAACCGAACTAATTGATAGAATTTTTCCCGCCAAAGTTTGGTTCGATTCCAAACCACAGAAAGGCACCCGCGTGGTCTTGGAAATCAACACAATGCCAAGAGAACAAGGTGAGCCCGAGCCGCTTTGAGGTTTTAAGTGACATTTGGATAGACTGTATGTCGCTTAATTTTTTGAGTGACGGAATGAGCGTTTGATACATTTGGGGCTGACGGTAAATTTTTAAAAGCCCCGTATATTCACAAATCAACATTAATCAAAACCACCCTCCTTAATCTTAGACTTGAAGATCAGAACAGCAACTCCCTGCTTTCAGTGACATCATTAGTTTTAGAATCTAAAGGCTCAAACAGATTTATTAGACACCTCTATGTGGGTAAGACCTCTTTAGGTACGGGCGACCATATGGAGTTGGCAATGGGAAATAAGAAAGACAAGGCTAGAGCGGCCGTACAAGAGTTGACCGAGAGACCTCAGGTTGAAACTCAAAAGGTTGAAACTCAAAAGGCTGAAACTCAAAATACCCAAGCGCCGCATCTAGCTGAGCATGTTTCCCCGCAAGAAGCCAAGTCAGTAGTGCCGAAGTTCAGACCAGAGCCCATTGAAGCCGAGTATCTGAATAAACCGACCCATATGCAGACCAGAAAAGAGCGCTATGAGTTTGGTCGGGCCATGAGACTAAAATGCTCTAGAGAGGCTCACGCCGAATTTACTGTAAACAAATCCGGGCGAGAAAATCCAGTAGAACTCTTGGTCGAATCGAGCGAAGGACGGTTGGAACATCTCGTACCGATTCGATATGGACGAATGCTCACCTCTCCCTTTGCCTTTTTCCGGGGCGCTGCCAACATAATGGCTTCAGACTTAGCTGATACCGCCGCTACCGACTATGCAGTGCAATCTTGCGGTGACTGTCATTTGATGAACTTTGGCGCCTTTGCGACACCAGAGCGAAATATCATTTTCGATATAAATGACTTTGACGAAACATTTCCGGCATCATGGGAATGGGACCTGAAGAGGTTAACAGCAAGCTTTGTCATTGCCTCTCTCAATAATGGACACAAGCTTTCGGACGGACGAAAAGCGGCTATGCGAGTCGTTCAGTGTTATCGAGACAGAATGAAGGAACTATCGGAATTAAGCACACTTGATGCATGGTATTCCTATCTAGACTATAAAGACCTTATTGAACTCACCTCTGACAAGCAACTTAAGAAGCTGAGGAAAAAGGTCTTGGAGAAAGCTCTAAAGAGGGATTCTTTTGAAGAGTTCGTCAAACTTGGTCATGTGGTAGACGGCAAGCCTCGTATCAAAGATCAGCCGCCGTTGATTTTTCACGTTGAAGACTATGGATCGGCAGCCCAAGTAGAACGTATTGAAGAATCAATTGCCCGTTATCGTGAATCACTTTCGATGGATAAACGAGTGTTGTTTGACCGCTATGAAATGGTTGATAACGCCATCAAAGTTGTCGGCGTAGGCTCGGTCGGCACAGTCTGCGGAATCGCACTCTTATTTGCAGCAGAAGATGATCCGTTGTTTTTGCAAGTAAAAGAAGCCAGAAAGTCTGTGCTTGAGAGATACTCACACTTCAAAAACGAAACAACAAACGGTCAGAGAGTAGTCACCGGGCAACGGCTAATGCAGGCGGCTAGCGACATGTTCCTTGGTCACTATGTCAGCGTCACCGAAAAGCACTACTATGTAAGACAGCTACGCGATGTCAAAGTGAAACCCTTGGTCGAGATCTTTACTCCAGAAAACATGCTTGGCTATGCACGCAATTGCGGATGGGCGCTAGCCCGGGCCCATGCCCGTTCAGGCGATGCTTCGATTATTGCCGGCTATATAGGCAAGGGAGACGTCTTCGCCGAGGCAATCGGAGAGTTTTCGGTGAAATACGCCGAACAGAATAAAGAAGATCATACAAGGCTTGTCGAGGCGGTGAGAGAGGGGCTAATTGAAGTAATGACCGGTTAGATAGTGTCATAAGCAGCAAGTGATTTTGGTGTCACCTTGACTAAGAAGTTGAAGAGCAAACTTCCCGAAGCTCTATTTGTGAGCTTTGCCTTGCTCTTGTCTTGGCAGAGCCACCACGTATGCTTCATTAGCGAAACAGATGAGTCTGAGACCGCAGCTGTCTTTAAAACAGCTGTCTCAACAATAGCTGTCTCGAAGTTGAAAGCCCCAAAACTTGCAGTGCAAAATTTGGCAGAGCTACTGCTGCTTGCCGTACCGTCAGCACTAGCGCAATCGAGCCAAGATGCGCAGAAACCGAGCCAAGATGCGCAGAAACCGAGCCAAAATACGCAGCACTCAAAAGCCAATCCTCAACAAAATTACTATGAAATCAAGTTACTGCAGAGAGCACATCAAAAGAAACTTGAAGAAGAGAATGTTGCACGAATAAAGGAACTATTGAAACTTGATTCCAAATCGTTTCTTGAAACCTGGCGAAGAAGAGATTTAGATCCGGTTACCTTTATTCAAGAAGCGGCAAATCGCGGCAATCTATACCTAGCATGCGGAGATACATACTCTGCCTATAGTCTCTACAAAGAAGCAGTAAGGTCTCTAAAGCAATTCCAAAGTACTGACAGCGCAGGCAGAGCAGACAGCCAAAATACTGAAGGCCCACTCTGGCAATTACTACTCAACTATCTAAAGACTACAGTTCGCGAGAGCGAGGAAAGGGAAGCCATCCACAGAATATTGAAGGCTTCGGACAGACCGGGCGCCGTGCCCTATGTTTCTGGCGCATCCAGAGTAGCCGAGTATTTTGTCGGTAGTGGACGAAGAATGAACGCGATTGACTTATTAGATTGCGTGCTTGCAATGATCCTAAAGAACAAACCAGCCGACAACGAAAACTTATGTGCCGCCAGTTATGAGTTTGAGAGAATCAATAGTCTGAATAGGATGCCTGCAGCTGCGAAGCGAATAAAGGAAGTCGAGCAAGCCTGGATAAAAGTGCTTGATGCAGCCAAAAAGCACCATGCAGAAGACCGAGCGATCTTGATTGAACCAATGGCTCATTTGAGTGGTTTCTACATAAGATATGATGATCGGTCGAAAGGGGATAAACTGGCAGAGCAAGCGCTTAAGCTAGCCGCGGCAGAAGAAGGAAACTGTATTCTCGATAGACTATATCTAATCTCTGAAGCATATTTAGAACGCAACGAGATTGAAAAAGCAGATGAGTTCTTAAGAGCGATAGCCAAAATCAAATGCAATCAATTCAAAAGAACAGAGTTCTGTTATCTACCAGATTCTTATCGGCAATTGAAGACAAAGTATGAAGAACGTGGGCAGTGGTCTAAAGCCGAAGCACTGTTAGAACTGTTCAGGCAAGCACAAGAGCCAGGAACTTACGCAGAATTATGTGTGCTGCAAGACCTAATGTTAGGCGAGATGGAAGAAGCGGCAAGCTTACATAAACAAGGAAAGAAAGAGGAAGCAGACCGCCTTTTGAATAAATCTGACCAAGCCTACTTAAAGGTTAGACAGTACTATCTTGGCAATAATGACAAGTCGCTGCTCGAGTCGGTCTCACAAAATAGAAAGGAGCGCCTAAGAAGTCTAGGTCTTGAAAATAACCTGGAATTCTAATCGGCTCTACTGGTTAAATACTCGGGAAGTGGCGAGCTTACATAAACGGAACCAAAAGTCAGCAGCAAATCTTTTCTGACTAGAATTGATACCAAGCACTTAGCACAAACTGAAAGTATCGGGACGACAGGATTTGAACCTGCGACCTACTGCTCCCAAAGCAG
>MOYA01000001.1:478858-559070 GCA_001899315.1 Candidatus Obscuribacter phosphatis | reverse complement strand
CGACCTACTGCTCCCAAAGCAGCCGCGCTACCAAGCTGCGCTACGTCCCGTTAGATGCCTAATATACCACAAAAGGGTCGCTCCTCCAGAAGTCAACCAGGCAAAGTATTGCCGCTCTTAATACTTGAGGAAAGCGACCTAGGGCACAAACTGAGGCATTTCTTCCGGCTTGCTCTGTTCGCTATTGTGCGAGCGAGAGCGGCGGCTGCGTCGTCTTTCCGAATGAGAAGAAGTACTTGGCTTGGTAGGCGCCGGAGACACTTGAGCGGCCGGCTGCGGAGCCGGTTTGCTGGCGGCATTGATCACGACTGGAGCTGGTTGAGGAGCCGGAGTAGAATTAGCAGCCGGAGCAACACCAACCGGCGGCGCACCGGCCAGACTGAGCGCATCTTTGTCGATAAAGCCAATGCGACCGTCGGAAAGCTGCACTTTGTATCTATCGCTGGTAGAGCCGGTTAGAACCACCAGTCGGTCGCCGTTTTGAGCCCGCGTGATGGTGCGGTTATTGGCATCTTTGATTGACTTACTGCGGGTAAGGGTGCCGGTTGTATAAGCATCAGCAGTTTTGCAATTAACAAAAGCGCCATAGATAAAGCCTTCTTTGCCGTTTACTCGCACTTTATACCAACCGTCTTGTTTGCCGATTACTTCAAGCTGGGTGCCTTTTGCAGCCTCAGAAATGGGCTGATAGCCTGTACTTGGACCCTTACGCACTTTGACGGTGGGGCTGGTGGCATCGATAAAGGCCGCTTCGCCGACAATCTGTTTCTCCACTACTTTTGAGACTTCAGGCTGATTGGTCGTCACCCCGGCGGAAGTGCTTGGCATTACCGAAGTGGCACTGAGGCGTTCACTAGCCGGCAGTACAGGGTCGGGCGAAGCCAAAAGCTTGTCGACAAGATTAGAGGTCTTATCTTCATAAGGCACCTCTTGCCCAGGGTCTATCGAGGCGCTGGTTGCAGCGGTGGCAAGACGCATATTTGAGCGTTTAATTTCGGCAATCTGAAAGCGGTCTTTTCCCTGACTCAGAGTGATTTCTAAGGCATCATCAGGGTTAGCCAACAAATACCTGAAACCTGAAACTTTGGAGGTGACGATCGTCGGTGCATTGTTTGACTGGTGGCGCCGGCGATGCCTGCGACTACGGCGACGATTATCTGAACCGTCCTGATTAGATGAGCTGGCAGAGGCAGTTGTAGTCGTAGTTGTGACAGCAGAGCCTAAGCGCTTCACCTCGAACTCGGGCGGACAAGTCTTGAGCTTGCCGATTCTATCTATAGCAGCGGCAGCCTGCGGGCTGAAGAACTCTTGAAAGCGCCCTTTGGCACTGGCATCAGAAAGCACAAAGGCAGCTGCTCGCAGTGCAGCAAGGGCGGAAGACCCGTTAGTATCAGATAGTTTGTACTTGCCATCGACAAAGGTCAACTTCATCTTGAGATTTTCATCTCGCAAGCCACTTGTCTGCAAGCTTTGCATATCAAAGAGCCCCTCTTGCACGGCTCTCGAAATCAAAGAAAGATCGAGGTCAATATCTTTGCCGTTGGCATTGAATGCAGCAGAGCCATCGCCGGTAAAATGAGGCACACTGTCTTCCGGGCGGGCTTTGAAGCCGTCGGGTAAAAGAGCCAGCAGTCTCACTTGTGGGTGCCTGCCGCTCTGCGCATTGCGATGGCCAACCATAGCCAAAACCGGGCCGGTCGAATCATCAAAGGCTCTAGCGGCATCAAAAACTTCAAAACCTCTGAGCACAAAAACATGGTTCTTACTAATGAGATAGTTAGATGACTGAAGCAGCGTGTCTATCTCTATAAGTTTGATGTTGCGAGGCAAATCGAAGGCGCTGATTTCATAGACCGAACTTGGGAACATGGCCCGCAGTTTGGCACCAAGCTCCTCAGCGCTGAGGTCGGTATGTTTCTCTAAATAGCGCTTTACGGCATCTTCCAACTCAGCCTTCATGCGCTCGGCATCTCTGGCGTTTTTCGGTCCGCGAGCTACTTGCTTGGCGATCTTCTGCAAGCTTGATTCGGGGTTGAACATCCCCGGAACAATGGCTACAGCACCCATAATGGAGACAAAGAGAACGACGGCTCCAGCTATGCCGGCCAACAAACCAATAGGTAGAGGTCTGCGTTTAAAGCGCGAGCCGCACTGCGTGCACTTCAGTGCAGCTACAGAATTGCGAGTTGAACATTCGGGACAGCGCATAGTCGAGCCTATTGTCTTTAGAAATCCCTAGTCCAAAATTGAAGACTGGGATGTCCGCTCCTTCCGCTTGGAGACCGAGCGACTGTATATAATACTCATGAATAGCCGATTTTGAAGGTTGATCGGATTTAAGTTCAGATTAAAGATCAGTTTATAGTGAGTCAGATGAATCCATTAAACGAGTTTAAGGCGCGTAGCGAAATGCTGGCAGTTTCCAAGCTAGCTTATGAAAGAGGCTATCTTTGCGGAACTGAAGGTAACTTCAGCATAAGATTAGATGAGCGAAGGGTACTGACAACCCCAAGAGGAGTCTGCAAAGCCAGATTAAGTGTGTCTGATTTTCTGGTTACAAATCTTGATGGAGACCTAATCGGAGAAAGCATCAAGCAAAGCAAAAAGCCCTCTACCGAACTGGCGATGCACCTGACAGTTTATGCCGAAAGACCTGATATCAGAGCGGTTGTGCATGCCCATCCCGAAACAGCCGTGGCCTTTACAGTGGCAGGCATAGCTCTCGATGCCCCTATTTTGCCGGAAGCAGTGCTGGCTCTGGGCGCCGTACCAGTCGCACCATATGCAACACCAAGCACCAGCGAAGTTTCTGAAAGCATTAGAGAGCTAGTAAAAACTTCAGACTGCCTACTGCTCAAAAACCACGGTTCACTTACAGTCGGTAGAACTATATTTGATGCCTTTTATTTGCTTGAAACTTTGGAACATTATGCACAAACCTTGCTAATTTCCAGACAACTCGGTAAAGTCGAAGCGCTAAGCGAAGAGCAAGTACAAAAACTCTTTTCTATTTGCTCAGTTTATGGCATGAAACCGCCACAATCTTCGGTTAAGTCAGGGAAATAAGCAAATCGGCGTAGTCGCCAAATCAAACCAAGTACGAATAAGATCGCTGAAAATATTCGCAAAAAACTTGCACAAAAACTGCAGAAAAACTTGCAGAAAAAACTTGCAGAAAAACTTTTAGGACTAAAAAAATGAGCGAAGAACTGCATCCTCTTGAAGAAGTTACCACCATATACTTTCTCAGACATGGTCACACAATGGCCACCGAGATGGGACTTTTATACAGCAATCCAGATTTGCCTCTTACTGAAAAAGGGGCAGAGCAAGCACAATCGGCGGCTGGGCATCTAGAGAGCTTGCTCAAAGGTCGCAACCCCGACAAAATTCTCAGAGGCACAGCCTTGAGGGTCAAACAGTCAGCCGAACCACTGGTGGCAAAATTCAACTTAAAGACTGAAGAAGTAGAAGGTTTTGAAGAATGGCAGGTAGGTGATTGGGAAGGGCGCACCTATCTAGACATAAAGAAAAATAGTCCGGAACAGTATCAAGCCTGGTGCAAAGATCCAATCGGAAATGCCCCTCCCGGTGGTGAATCTATCAGCGCACTGGCAGCCCGTATCGGGCAAGCTATTGACAAACTCACCCGCAATAAAGACTATGCCGGTAAGACCCTCTGTATGGTGACGCATTCGGGCATTATTCGCTCTAGTCTCGTCTATGCCCTTGAGATGCCTATCGCCAATTTCTGGCGTTTTAATATACCGACCGGTTCAATCACCCGCATAGACTTCAGCCCAAGCTTTGCCACAGTGCAATTTACAGCAAGCAGAGCCTAAGTTTTATTCTTTTCTCTTTGCCTGACTAGACAGAGACAGCTGAGCAGTCTATTGCCCGCTCAGTCTCTATTGCCCGCTCAGTCTTTGAATATTAGAGACTAGACGCTGCTTTTGCTCAACTGTCAGCACATTGCGAATAGCCAGCAAGAGCTTGATGCGCTCGTTATTGATTTCGTTCTGCACTTTGTTGATTTCGCCCTGCTTCGACATCACTTTATCTTCATCGGGCGCTGGCTCCAGCTCCAAACTGCGCATATCTTTAAGCATATTACCAAGCAGTCTGAGACGCACCCGCTGCTGGTCTTCAAACTCTTTAGCCAGCCTTCTTATCTTTTGCTCCTGTTCAGAGTCGATGCCGCTCTCTCTATAAATTTTGAGCGGGTCACGCTTGACCATTTCGGAACCGGCTGGCACACGGTGAGCCTCGGCATTAGCAGCCTTAGAAGAACTTTTATGTCCACTATCGCCAACTCCGGCAAGGTCTCTCTCAATGTCAGATAGGCCCACCCCGGCTCCAGCCGGCAAGACAGTACTAGGTAGACCATTATTTGGTGAAACAGTATTAGGCAAAATAGTCCCGGATGGCAAAATAGGGCTGGACTTGATCGGCTTGAGACCACCATCTGAATAGAACTCATCGCTGTTTCGGGCTCCAGCCTCTGAGCTTATGAAACCACTGACCAAAATCAGACCTGAGGCAAAAGCCAGGGAAGAAGCGCAGAGCATGACAGCATTTGGCATTTTGCCAAGGCGAGCGAAATCAAGACCGGACATATGAAACTCCGAAAAACCTAACAGGCTCTTCAGTATAACAAAGCTTGCCGGAGGCTGCTTAATCTATGCCGAAATGGATGAAAGGAGCCCAGGCATGAATCGGCTGCTTCTCTTCTATGGCTTTCATCTGCGCCGTACGCAAGGCACCGGCTATGGAATCCACCGAAGCAGCCAAGTCTTCTTTAATTGAACGACCAGCCAGACTCATATGAAAATCTTGCATAAGGTCGGAAGTGGAGCGGTCGGCAACCTCCCAGAGAGAGAGCACCAAATTGGGCATGCCGGCATACATCAAAGCTCTGGTCAGACCGAGAATTTCACCACCCTCGGTGACCACACTCACCCCGGTCTGGCAAGCTGAAAGCACCAAAAGAAAACCCTTCTCGGTGCGCAAAGAATTGCCTTCGAGAATAGAAGCAGCTGAAAGTATGCTGCCGTCTGAAAGCACCAAGCCGGATGCAAGCGGCTCTTCATGGTTAAAGACGGCATGTCCGGCAAAGTGCACCACTTCATATTGACCGAACATAGTAGGCAGCGCCTGCTTCACTTCTTCGTTTGTAATCAGTCTGGCTTCGACTTCTGTATCAGCCTGGGCCAAAGACTTACCAAGATCGGCGATAGACTTGGCTTCTTCCATGGTATAGGCTAGATCTTCCAACCCAGAGGAAGAACGCAAGCGAGAGCTAAAGACCATACCGCTCTCTCTTGTCTTGGAATAATCGCTTATCGCTGATACCAAATACGATGCGCCACCATCCTTATCCTTACCGAGTTTGCCTATACGTCCCGAAAGACGCCGGGACAAATTGCGCGCCAGAAGCGGAATCACAGAGACTGAGGGCACATAAGATGTGGAATAGCGCTGGCAGAGATAGCCTTTGCCGTCATGCAAGGCGGCCAAGGGTAAATGATAGAGCACACCATGCGGGACAAGAACCAAGCGCTTAACCGATGCCGGCACTTTCTCAAGTAAATCGCCAAGCAAGCGACTATAGAGGCGCTTACACAAACTGACCGGCACTTCCCAGCCCTCGGTCGAACTCATTTCTAAAAATGTAGAAACATCGCTCTTGAGCTTGGCGATCTCGGCTTGGTCGAAAATCATGTGAGTGGGCGGGCTCTCTGACTGCTCACTGGTGGCAAGCGCCGCCAACATATATTCTTCGGTGAGGAAGAATTCGACGATAGCCGTGTCGTCTTTAAGCAGCCCATCTATCCAAAGCGACTTAATCTCTTCATAACGCAAGGTGGTGGAAGAAACCAAACCGGCATAATTGGGATGCCTGCGCTTAAGCTGATTGAGCACTTCCCGCCATTGCCCGTAAAGGGCGCGTGTATCTTCTTGGCTGGGCTGAGCACCGCGGTACTGACTAAAAGATGGGCCGCCATCGCCTTTCCAATACAGTCTTTCCAACTGAGCAATCTGGGCACGCAGATCGGCCTCGCGGGCAATCAAGGTTCTGATCGCTTGGTCTGCACCACCAGTAGTGCTAGCGATGGCAGATATATCTATCGGAGAATTACTCAAAAGATCGAGCAAGGCTCTTGATTTTGCCCGGCCGACAAACTCTAGAGCTTCAACACGCTTGCCCATCGACAAACAGGTGGCAATCAGGTCGCGATAGAGAGTCTGCCCTCGATCGGCAAAGCTGGTCTTGAGGTCATCGGCTTTGATCTGTCCGCGCTGCTCGTCGAAAAGTTCAGAAGCTTGAACAAAATATTCATAAGCCGGGTTGAGTTCACCTTGCTCTTTCTTGAGGCGAGCCAGGTTTGCCAGATAAATGCGTTCACCCATGCGATCTTCTATTTGGCGAGAGAGTTCGACGGCTTGCAAATAATACTCTGATGACTTAGCCGGATCGCCCTTGGCTTTAAAACAGTCGCCCAAGCTGTCTAGATGCGCAGCCATCGACTGCTTGTCACCAATGGTGGTGGCGAGCGCGAGCGCTTCCTGCAAACTAAGCAAAGCTTTGTCTTGGTCGCCGCAACGGCTGGCGGCGATGCCGACATTGCCCAGCCAGATACCTTCGCGACGCTCATCACCGGCTTGTTTAGCCAAATTTCGCGCTTCTTCATAAGCCTGGCTTGATGCTTCATAACTGCCGGCTTCAAAGTCGATATTACCTATCGAGCCCCGGCAAATACTCATGGTCAAATAATCGCCATTCTTTTTGGCTAATTCATAAGAGTCTTGGTAGTACTGCCGAGCTTTATCGAACTGGCCTAGTTCGCTCATGGTTAAGCCAAGGCTGCCAAGCCACAAAGACAGGTTGTCTGTTTTGTCGGAAGAAAGATCGAGGGCGGTCTTAAACCAATCGCAAGCGGCTTCAAGATTGCCCAAACTAAAGGTGACCGAACCAAGGTTGCCGGCCGAAAGTTCCATTGAGGCAGTATCTTTGATAAAGGAAGCAAGGTTGTAGGCGAATTCAAAATGTTTCAAAGCCTTGTTGAATTCGCCTTTGTCTTTGAGCAGCTCAGCCAGAAAAACGCGGGCAATAATTTCTAAATCAGCAAAACCTTCTTGCCTAGAAGTTAAGGCAATTATCTCTTCAAAGCGACGAAAAGCCACTTCATCATGACCAAGCATCTTTTCAGCTTGAGCCAGGTAAGTCTTGAGCACTATCTGCAGGCGCTCGATACCAAGTGCTTCGGTCAGACCGATAGCCTGCTCGAGATCACTTACAGCTTGCTGTGGCTCGTTGGCTCTGAGCTTTTCAAAAGCACTTTCACCGAGCGACTCAATCTGTCTCAGTTTCTGTTCTAGACTTTCTTCGCCCATTTAAACCCCTGAAGTGAACAAGTGCTTGCACTTATTTTATATCTATCCACTTCAGATAAATTCTGGACAGCAAATATTTAGAGACTAGAGGAATATTCGCCGTATACAGCCATGGTGGCAGGCTTGGGCGCAGCTGCTTGTCCTTGATATTGGACAGCCTTATCTTTGCTTCCCAGGCGCGGCGCTTGACGCTTACCCGAACGCATCTGAGCCGGAGCATACTGCTTGAAAGCACTAGATGTTCGCGAACTGTTGGCGGCTGTCAAATAGGTATGAAAACCGGAAGGTTGCAAATTAGAGTGATGCGCAGAAGGCGTAGCACTTTGACCGTGCCAAGAACCGAAATGGCTGGCTGGAGGTCTCGAGGACGAAGCCATGGGTGCCGCAGCTACAGCAGCACTTGGCGCAGCATGACCGCCTTTACCACCAATAAACTGTTTTAGAGAAGCCTCGGGAATTAAACTAAGAGGAAAAGGCGGCGGTCCAGCAGCAAAGCTCGGATTACCGGCACCGGCTTTCTCACCATGCATCTCTTTCATCTGTCTTGCCAACTCGGCAAACTCGGAAGAATCCCCCGAACTTTCTACACCTTGCTTCTGCCCAACAGATTTGGCCATTTCGGTCCATTCGTCTTCGCTGGGACCAGGGGGCAAAGGCGAACCAGTGGGCGCCACAGCCTGATTGACCTGACCGGGGCTAACTAGCTTTTGACCGGGCAAAACCCGAGAACGCACTTTAGACTCGAACTGTCCGGCAAACTGAGCGGCTTTCTGCAATTTGCCGCGCATGGCGCTGCGAGCCACGTCCATCTGACTATAGCTGCCGTAGCCCTGACTGTTGTATGTATCGGAAGCAGCGGCACCATAGCCCATTTCCACGGTTCCAGCCAGGCGACTTTGAGACTCATCCAAACTCGGATGTCCCATTCTGGCGGCTTCCAGCTCAGAACGACTGGGTAGTTTGCGCCCAGGTACAAAGGGTCTAAGTTTCACACTCTCGCTACCGAGAGACTGCCTAGTGTGCACGGCCTTTGCCGACGAAAACTTCTCAGTGGCGCCACCGACTTGGCTTGCCGACTGCAAAATAAAAGATGGCTTCATAGCCACAAGCTTAGGTGCCGGTTGGCTAACCTGGCGGCTCATACCGGCGCGAATGAAATCTTCTGTGCTCTTGGCTGTGGCATTCTGAGCTTCAGCCGACTGCGAAATGACAACGGGCAGAGAAGCCGCTACATTCACTCCGAGAAGAATTGCTTTGTATTTCATCTGTTGTTTGCTACCCGCTCGCCAAGAATATGAAGTCAGTTTAGGCTCGGCAGGGGAATATGTCACTGGGAAGAATACGCATAAGGTCGGAGCAAAATCGCCTTTTAGCCAGGCTTAATCTACAAGCCAAAAGCGCACCCCGCTTGACAGCCTGGCGTAAGGTGAGAGTCTCTCGGCTCATTGGTCTGGCTAGAAATCAGTCCCAGACCAGGCGATAACCGACACCACGCACAGTCAAAATATGCTTAGGCTGGCTGGGATTGGCTTCTAGTTTCTCGCGCAAATAACGAATATGCACATCGACTGTGCGACTTTCGCCCAGAAAGTCGGAGCCCCATACCTGGGCAAAAAGCTGGTCGCGGCTAAAGACCCGGTTTGGCTGCCTGGCCATGGCTAAAAGAAGCTCAAACTCTTTAAATGTAAGGTCAACCGCTTTTTCAGCCACTGAAACAGTACGGCTCTCTAGATCAATAAAGAGATCGCCCAGCTTTATGCCTTTGGTGTTGGTGTCTTGCACCTGCGGGGTTTCTCTGAGATGAGCCTTGACCCTGGCCACCAGTTCTCTGAGGCGCACCGGTTTGGCGATATAGTCATTGGCACCAAGCTCTAAACCAACCACAGTATCAATTTCAGAGGTACGGGCGGTGAGCATCAAAATAGGTGTGCGTTTGTCTGCCGAGCGAATGCGGCGGCAAACCTCTAGACCGTCGATACCCGGCATCATCAGGTCAAGTATGACCAGGTCGGGGCGCTCGCTTTCATAAAGTTGCATGGCTTTTAGACCATCGTGGGCTATTAATGTGGAAAAGCCTTCACCGTTTAGTACATACTGTATGCTGGCGACGATATCCACTTCGTCATCGACAATCAATAGTTTTTTCATCTAGTCTCACCTTGCGTGTCTAAATAGTAGCACTTGAGTGAGGGCTTCCCGTAAAGCCCGGGAAGGCGAGGTTTAAAATGAGGGAAGATTTCCTCTAACTATTGGTAAATTGAACCTGTAAATTGAAGGCATTTGATAAATCTCAAATTTTCTTGATGACCGCGCTGGTCGGCTGTCTTTGCCTCTGTCTGGTGGCCGGGATCTTATTTGGATTGAGATTTGGTTTTGGCATTGACCTAACAAGCAATCTGAAAAAGCCAATCTTGCTCTTGCAAACCAAGTTTTTGCCGAGTCATCTGCTATCGCCTGTGAAATCCGAACTAGAATTGGCCGAACTAGAATTAGCCGAATTGCCTTTAGATAAAACACAAGATAAACAGGTTAACAACGAGCAAGCAGAACCACGCCCCAAGCAAATAATGCAACGCTTTGAGATGGTGCTGCAACAGGCAGAGAAAAGAAGTCTGGGAAACAAAGAAAAAGCCAGAGCCTATGCCGGTCTTGGCGAATGCAAAATTCGCCTAGGGCAAATAAATGAAGGCGAAACCGATCTTAGGAAAGCAAGCGAGCTGGACCCTGACTGCGCCCTCAGTATTCATGAAAGAGCCTATCAAGCCCTGACCATGGAAGACTATGAAGACGGTGAGTTCCTAGAGACTTTAGCCATCAAGATCTCCCCCCAAGTCAAGTATTTCTTTAATAGGGCAGTTGCCAGATATGAACTTGGCCGCTTTCAAGAAGCCTTGCAAGACTTTGATGCTGCCCTTGCCCAGGGTGAACCAAGCAAAGCTGAGACCAGGCGCAATTTGCATCGCTATCGCGCCCAGACCCTTGAGGCACTGGGCAGATTGGATGAGGCCCTGATTGCCATCAAGAAGGCAGAGAAAGCCGCTTGGGATGCGCTGCAAACAAGTCCAGACGATCTAGACCTTTATGCTTTCTACGATGAAGGGCTAATTTTAGCCAGAAAGGGTGATTTTCAAGCCCTGGTGGCTCGTATGCAAGAAATACAGAAACGGCGCCAAGACCCGGTTTTTCAGACCCTTTATGTATATGGACAAAACAAACTTGCTCGTCTAAAAAGCAAGGACAGCCTGGTCAGCCTTGATGCCGATGAACAGATAGCAGTGCGAGAGTTTTTCGCAGCCAAACTTGAGACTGTTCTAGAAGCTTTGGAATCGGGCAAAGCCAGCCTCAATCCCACTGCCGGCGCTTTGCTTTTGCCCCCCGACAGTAGAGAACGCCTGAGACTGCTTGCCGATATTGCCTATTTTGCCGGTCAAGATTGCTATGCCCTTGCCGACTGCGCCCGCGTCAGCCTGCAAGAAGGCGACTATAGCCGGGCAATTGAAGAATTAAGCCAAGCCGAAGACCTAAATGGCTCGGTAAATAACCATATCACTGCCCGCCTCGAATATCTCAAAGCCCAGGCTTACGATAAGCTCGGTCGCAAGCAAGAAGCGCAGAAAGCAATGCAAACAGCCAAAGATTTCGGCTATAAAAGCCCGGCTCAGATAAATCTCTTAAATCGCTAGATTAGTTGCCGGCTAGTGGCTCTATGGAGTTTTGATGCCATCCTCTTAATGCTACTAACTTTCTAGTTTGCTAACATAACCGCTAGTACCTCTAAACAGATAAACAAAGAGAATTTTCTTGCCGCAACCAAGCCCAGCATCAAAGTGGCTGTCCAGCCCGGCTTCTTATTTAGCTCTAGGGCTGCTTGCCACTTTGATTTTGCTCATTACATCGGGTCTATTGCCGGTTAAGGCAAAAGCCAAGAGCCCAGCGCCTTTGCATTCGACAACGATGATGGCTTTCAATCCATATCCGATGATGGTGCATCCAATACGCATCGGTCTAACTGTGCGTTCGCCCATGGCTCGTGTGGCTGTCTGGCAGCAAGGGGCTGTCTTTGTAGACGGTCGCCCCATTTTTGTGCTCAAGCCCGGCTTGGTCTATGCCATCACCCCCGGCAAGATAACTGAACTGGCCACCGGCACCGCTGTCGCTATTCCCTATGACCGACGCACAGTTGTGTCAGCCCCCGACTTTCGAGTCTGGACAGCCAACCGCTGGTACAGAGGCTGCCTCGAGATAATCAATATGCCAAGCTATGTGACGGCGGTCAATCTGCTTGACCTAGAAGAATATCTGCTTGGGGTCGTACCATCCGAAATGCCCTCTTCATGGCACTTAGAGGCTCTGAAATCACAAGCGGTGGCGGCGCGCAGCTATGCCTACGCCCATATGGGCTCGGGCAGTAAATGGAAAAGCGAAGGCTTCGACCTGGTGCCCGATGTCAGAGACCAAGCCTATAAGGGTCTGGCTGCTGAAGCCCAATCGACCTTTGTGGCGGTGCATGCCACCCGCGGTTTGGTCCTAAAAGATTCTGGACAGGTCAAGCCTGGCTTTTACCGAGCCACTGTGGGCGACAGTGAATTTGAGAACCTCAATATAAGAAAGTCTGTGGTTTCGCAGTCGACCATGGAAAAAATCACCGGTGTCAAAGATATAGTCGGCGTCACGGTCAGACAATGGGACGGCATCGGCAATGCCGTAAGAGTGGCTGTGATGGGTACCAAGGGCGGACGCGAAGTAGACGGTATCGCCCTGGCCAAGATGCTCAACTTTTCCACCCCGGGCATTCTTGATGTCCACGAAGAAGGCAACAACTGGGTCTTTACCTGCAGAGGCCCAGGTAACGGCTCTAGGGGTTTGAGTCAGCACGGGGCAAACAAATTAGCCAAAGGCGGCTGGCGCTTCGATCAGATTTTGCAGCAGTATTATCAAGATTCAGACGGCAAGTTGCGACTCGACTTTATGCCCGGCTATCATGCCATGTCGGCGGCTCGCCCTATGCACATGCACAAACCGGCACCCAAGAAAACAGTCAATTACACCAAGGGTCCCTTAATCGAGACAGCTCCTCAGCCCCAGCAACAGGGCGAGAAAGAGAAAGAAAAAGAGACCGTCAAAGACGATACTAACTTTACGCCTTAGAGCTAGCTCTATCTAAAAGGCCTTACCCGATAAGCCTTAAACTAAAAGCCTTAAGCTGTGAGTCTTTGCATGCGCTGTTTTAAAATCTGAGCAGACGGCAGGTTGCCTTGATTTTCATAAATTGAAAGGGCACGCTCAAAGCTTTGCAGAGCCTTTTGAGCCATGGCGCGGTCGCGGAAATAACTGGCGGCGGCACCATAGGCGTCCCCGAGAGATACCAGGGTAGAAGCTAGAGATATAGCCCTCTGCTCGCTCTTTTCCTGCAGCGCTAGTTGTTTCTCTAATATGGCGATGCGATCTTCATAAAGGCTCATTTTGTCATAGACATCGGCCAACTTGGCATAGACATCAATGAGGGCGACGGACTCTGCGCAGAGACTGGTGAAAAGCTCTACCAATTCTTCAAAAACAGCGCGGGCTGCCACATAGACTCCGACTCTCACATAATGATTACCGAGTTCAAGCAACAATGTCTGGGTAACCTCATGCTCGCAGCCTAGACCTTTCTCAGCACTGCGGATAGTGGCAAGCAAGACTTTCTCAGCCTGATCGTTCTCAGCGCACCATTCCAAGCAAGAGGCAAGCTGTCCGCCTGTGCGGGCATAAGCAAGCCAGTCTTGGGCACTAAGAAGGTTGAAAAGTCGCTCTAGATAAACCCTGGCTTTGGCGAAGTCGGCACGTTCAAAATAGAAATTAGCCAGATTGGATAGAGGTGGAATCGCTTCCTGGCTTTGCGCCCCATGCACCTGCTCGGCTACGGCTAAAGCGGTCTGATAAAGTTTTTCAGCTTCCTCGAGGCGACCTTCACTTATATAGGTGCGCGCTAGAGCGGCATGAGCAAAGTCCAGTTGTTTTAAAGATTCCATAAAAATCGGCATTCCAAAATAGGCACTCTTAAGAGCTTGGGCAATCGTAGTTTCTCTTTTTCCCTTTGACAAGATAGAACCTTGATATAGGAAGCGAATACCAACTGAAGAAGCCCGCCCAATGGACACTTCCAAAAGGAAAGCGCCGTTAATAAAACAAAATTATTTACCTGTCATCTTGGAAAGCTTGAGTTTAGACCACTCGGTCTGGCAAAGAGCATCGAGGTCATGGCATTTAATTTCGAAAGAGGCGGAAGAATCACGCAATGACAAATTAGCCGGGTTGGGCAGGATCGCCTTGAGACCCGCTAAACTAGACCTAAGCTGATCTAAGAGATTTAGAATAGACCGATGACGCTCCTCATCTTGGGAGTCAAGAACTATATTCTGAAGTTCCTCCTCTTTGAACAGATGCGGCAAAAGGTCATTCAGTTCAGAGAGCAATTCGGTCAAAGAACTGATTGACCGATCGAGATACTTTGGACGAGGAGGCAGGTACTGACCTTCTTTCTCACTCTGTGTGGCTATAGGCAAAAGACCTGGTGTTTCATAAGACCAGGGATCGATAACCTGCATATCACTGTCCACATCACTGCCGACCACATATTCACGCCGGTTCGCTTCATGTCTGAGATCGACCAGATCGAGCTTCATTCGGCGCAAGACCTCGTGCACATCTCTAAGAATCTTGTAAAGGCTCTTCTCTCTATCCTCGCCTTGGCCTGTCGCCTTAATCTCATCATTGATAGAAAGACCTCCCAACGGTGTGGAGGCGGCTTCTTCAGGCAAGGTGACAACTAGAGAAGCAGTGAAGGCAATCGCTATAAACAAAAATTTCCTGTTCATTCAGTCTTGCCTCGCTCTTCCATAACATTGAAACTTTGACAAAAAGCCGGTGGACGCAAGAAGCCGAAGCTCAACTTGCGCGCCCAGTGCTCGCTCTTGAAGGGTCCTCCACCAATTTCATAGTAGGTGTAAAGCCCGCCTATACTAAGAAAAGGACCTTGGTCGGTATTGAACAAAACATATAAATTGGCCGGATCGCCGACACCAATAGTGGCATTACCACCCCCTCTTAGAGTAATGGAAGCTCGTGTCGGTCCACAAATAGCGGGAAGCACCTGGTCGATGGCCGCCAACAAGCGAAAGTCTGATACAGGCAGAGGTTCGGAAGCCAGCTCTTTCTCGCTGATTTTGACAAAACGCTCGCACAGTCTTTTGAAATCTTCGCCTTTCACTTCAAAATCTTGGGGCAAAGCCGAGAGTCTTTTCAATTCCCTGAGAGTCTCGTCTATATAAGTTGAGATATGACCGTAAAGTGCAGGAGATGGCTCTAAATAATGGAAATTGGAAACCTTGATCGGTCGGGGCGGCGAAGCCGGCGGACGGGCTTGAGTAGGTGCGCCTACTGCGCCAGAGTTAGAATTAGAAGCTGAAACAGAACTTGAATTAGAACTTGAATTAGCAGAAACACTGATACCAGAATTAGCACCAGATCCGGCATTAGATTTAGCATTAGAACTGTTAGCGGAAGCTTCACTTACCGCAGCGCCTGCGACACTTACATTAGTATTGACGCTCTCATATGTAGAGAGCGAATCGACAAAGGCGCCGCAAGCACTAAGCTGTCTCTGCAGCATATAGCTTGGGCTAAGCAGACAGGCTTGACTGCCTTTCTTGTGCACCTTGAAATAATCGCTCAACAAGACCCATCGCTTCTCGGTTTGGAAAGCTGGTTCTTTGCCGCTTGCATCCAAGGCTAAAGTGCGCCGCCCCATCACTTTCACAAACTCGGGCATAACTGCCAGGGTGCGACTATCTATTTGCTCAGCCATGGCAGAAAGTGTGTTACTTGCCTGGGGGCTACCCATGGCGAAAAGCAAGAGAAGACCAAGCGGCGTCACTGCCTTGCCTTGACCTTCTTCCTGAAAGAAAGGCGCCATCTCACTGAGGAAATCCAGCTCCACCGGGCTTAACTGCGAGAATAGCCGAAATACAGGCGAGTTATCCTCGTCTTTCTTAGGCTGATTCATATTGAAAATTGAAATATTATCCAAGCCTTGCGGCTTCAGTTTCTTCACCGCAATAAGCAGACGCGCCCGAGACAAGGGCTGAGCAAGACTGTTGAAGAGTTCTTTGAACTCTACTTTGCCACCATCATAAAGCCCGCGCATATTATCTGGATAAATCGTCGGCTCGCGGCTGAGCTGTCCCTGACTTACTGCACCAACTAAATCGTTTATGCGCTTCCATCTGACCGTGAGAGCATTGCCGCTTTTGTCTTTGTATACTTCCAAAGCGCGAAAGAGCAGGACCGCCCGGCGAAATGAATTGCCGCCACCGCCCTGGGTATTGAGCGTCAGATCTGAAAGCGAAAAACTCTGCTTAGAAAGCCAAGCATAAGCACTATAAAAGGCGCGGGCACGCCCCGACTGATTGTAAAAGCCCAAGGGCTTAAAGAGAGAATAGTCGAGTTCGCGGTTAAAAATAGGCGAACGCCCTTTCTCTTCTTTCTTGATCAAAATCAGTTCGGCTTCCATAAGGTCACTGGCGCCGCCATAATCGGGAAGATTTTCTGCCGGACTGATTAGCTTGATTGCCACTAATATGTAGGCCAGGTTGCGTTGAATATCGTCTTTTATATCGGCTATGTCGCAAATTCGATAATCACTGACACAGGCATCTTTCAGGTCGCGCAAAAACTGCAACAGCTCTGCCGCAAGTTGATCTTCCACAACCTTGAGTGTGAGGGTGTTTATATAGGTAAAATAGCCATGCAAAATCACATCGGCAGTGACAAAATTGCTTTTGCCGCTCAGACGATTTCTTTTATAGACTTGATAGAACCTATCGCTCAATACACCAGTCTCGCTCTGGCAGCCGCTTAAGCAGAGCATATGGTAATAAGACAAAAGCTTGACCTGCTCGGCAGTAAGACCGGTCACCTTCAAAGCAAGCGAAAGGGGCTGCAGAGCCGTTAGGTTAAGATTGAAAGTGGGAAAAGTGCCGCCCGGTCCAGGCGCATTTATATTGCGACTGGCTTCTTCATTGAGCTTGATCGTGCTCATGGTGCGATAGCTATTACCCGAATCACCCAAGCCCCGCATCGGCGATTCCACGGCAGCCTGGGCCCATGCCTCAGTTATGCCGCCCACCATGGCAATGAGCGAAAGGGCAAGAGAGACCCTTAGCGATCTGTGAAAAGGAGGCGGTGCTGACATATTTTAGACTCGGAAGCCGGTGAGAAGGCTAGAGGGTAGGGTCTCAATGAGAGCCAGATCGGCAGCAAATCAAAGCGATGATTGGAAGTCATCTGGCCGCCCTGCCCGAGAATAAGGGTTTGGTAGAACTTCTCATCGTCACTCATGTCGATGAGCATGCGCATTGTAGAACCACTATCAGAGACGAACTGCGAGCGCTTGGCAGTGGCAATAGAAGCTGCCGCACCATCAGTAGTATTAACTGTATCTTGGTCACCGGCTAACTTGACTGCGCTTATCGAAAGAAGCGGCGCTAAGAAATCGCTTACGCCCGGATAAACAGTCTGCACAAAATGCGGGAAGTCGCCCTTATGCAAATCGCCCCACTTCCAGCGAGAAGCCTCATCTGAGCCGCTGCTCAAACGCAATTCTTTCACAGCCTGACCAAAAGAAGTAATGACGAAATTTTTGAAAGTTCGCTCTTCAGACGGCAACCAGGCAGTCGACTTTTCTTTCAAGACCGACTCAACAAACTTAGTCCAGCTCGGATAACGCTCAATATATTCGAAGGTCATATTGCCCAGACGAGGTACCAAGACGCGGCGCAGAACAGTGCGCAAGAAGCATTCATAAACAGCAGCACCGGCGCTATTTTCCGAAAGTGAACCGTCCCATTTATCTAGAGCAGACAAAGCAGCAATCTGATAAGTATCGATAAGCTCAGATTTATCCATTGCCTCATGAATAGTAGAGCGCACCAAAGTGACCAGAGGCGCCTGGCAATCACCCTGCAAAACAGCCATTTCAGGCAAACCCGGTCGGTTGGCGACACCGCCTTTGAAAGCCTGCAAAATAGAAGCGATTCTCTGCCCTCTGTAGAGATTGGTATTGAGCGGCATCTCGGGCTTAAAGTCTTGGAAATTAGCGACGAAATATCCACCGGCGGGATTCATTACTTTCATCAAGTCTTTGAAGTTCATATAAGAGGTCCAATCGGCCCCGCCGGTCCAACCGGGGGCGAGCAAGCAGCCTTCATGGGCGCCGAAAGCAGCATCTTTGGCCCGCAGTGGAATGGTTCCAGCTTGCTGATAAGCGCAATTGCCTGACTTATCAACCAACAAAACACTAAAGGGAGAACCATAATAAGTAGAGATGGCTTCTTCCGCCGACTTGAAATCAACGGCTTTATTGAGGTCTAGAACTGCCTCTATATAAGTCTTACCGGCAATTTGTTTAGTCTCTTTGCCTTGCCCTTCTTTGTTTTTCTTGTCAGAGTCACCTTTAGCCTTATCTCTCTGGGTGCCCTGCGCTTGACTTTGAACTTGACTCTGAGCTTGATTTTGAACTTGACTTTGAGCTTGATTTAAGCCGACCCAAGCCAGACTGACCCCTGAGTCTTCACTTTGATAAAGCAGCGGACCATGTCTGGTGACATTCACCTTGTGTAAGAGTTTAGAAGAGAAGAAAAGCTTATCGGAAAAACGAACCGGAATTTCTTCCACAATCTCCTGGGCGGTGTCCCAGCCGGTAGGGGTTTTATACTTACCGGGAAATTGATTGGAGAACTGCTCTAGAAAAAGATCTTGCACATCGACTTTATAGGCTAAGAGACCAAAGCCGACCTTTTCATTGCGCCCGTGCATGACGCCAGGTACACCGGGAATACTTGCCCCGGCTAGATGCGAAGATGGCGAACGGAGGCTAATTAGAAAATAGTCGCAAGGCGCGGAAAATCGATGGTGCTTGTCTAGAACAAGCAAGCCGCCTCGGGTGTCGGAGAGGTCTTTAGAGACAATCCAACCGCTGCTGCCTGTGCTTGTCGCAGCAGCACTTCCGCAAGAAAGCAGATTGAGCTTGGCGGAAGAGTCAAGCTGGAAGCCCACCGCCGGCGGTGCAGAAAAAGGTCGCTCGAACATTTTGGAAGCCAGCGCGTTGCCGCCTTTGTCGAGCACCCTTTGCCGCAAGTCATCTAGACGCCAAGACTCATCTTGTTCATACTGCGAATATTTGAGAATCGCCAATGTATCGAGGGGCGTCCAGGGACGAGGACTGACGCCGAGTAGAAAATATTCCATGGGCAGCTTGTCTTTATTGCCTTCGATGAAGGCATTGACACCCTGAGCATAACTTTCCAAGGCAGTGAGAGTATCTTTCGGTAGACCCTTTAGTTCGGCCGCACAAGCTCGGTTCAAGCCGATAGTGCGCATGAGCTTGTCTTGCACCAGAGTTTGAGCGCCGTAGATTTCAGATAGCTCACCAAGGGCGGTGCGCCTCGACATATCCATTTGAAATAGACGTTGGGCAGCGGTGACATAGCCTTGCACCCGGTACAAATCAAGCTCGTTGGCAGCCTCAATATAGGGCACCTGGTGGTCATCAAACTTGACTGCAGCCCCCCGCGAGAGTTCGGAGAGATTGAGCACTCCATCCATTATGGGCAGACGAGTCTGGGCTAAAAGCAAAAGCCCGACCGGCAATAACAAGACAACGACGAGGAAAAGTGAGATGAGTCTAAACAAAGGGACTTTCCAGAAAATTCGACAGACTCGATTATAAGCTATAAGCCCTCGACACTACCTTGAAAGAGATAGTCTTTCACCCTGACAAACTCTTCTTGCAAGCAGCGAAAGAGTGGCAAGATTTCTTCGCTGTGCTTGCCGGCAGAGCGCTCCAGCGCCAAAGCAGCTTGCGAAAGATCAAAGGCTGTCATGACAACCGCCAGGCCCTTTAGCTGATGCGCCTGCCTGCTGATTTCTTCCGAATTGACCCGAGCGATGGCTTCTCCCAAGTCTCTGAGCAAAGTCTCGCACTCTTCTAAAAAACTCTTCACTAATCTAGGCATGTCCTCTTCGCCGTAGAGAACAGATAGCTCTTTGACGTCCAAAGGCATATCCGACACAGATTGAGGGGCGGCTGACAAAAGCTTAGCTTGTTGCTCTGCTGTAGCCTGAGGCTCTTTTTTATATTGAGCTAGACCAGGTCCTAAGCTGGCTTCTTTCTCAGAACTGGGGCTAAGCAAACCAGATCCTTCACTTTCAGCATCGGATTTATTCACCCATTTGTTCAAGACTCTGATCAAGTCATTCTGTGAAACCGGCTTAGAAAGATAGTCGTCCATACCGGAAGCAAGACAGTTCTCCCTGTCGCCTTTCATGGCCGAGGCAGTCATAGCTACAATCGGCACATGCCGTTCCCCTTTTTCTTGCCGCCGAATCAAAAGAGTGGCTTCGTAGCCGTCCATTTCGGGCATCTGACAATCCATAAGAACAAGGGCATATTGCCTTTGTGAAAGCGCCTCCACAGCCTGTCTACCATTTTTGACCAGATCGGCGCGATAACCAAGACGCATAAGCTGCCTGAGGGCAAGCTCCTGCATGACCGGATTATCTTCGGCGATAAGCACTAATTCTTCTTTTGTCGCCAATAACTGAGGCTTATTTTCTTGGGCGTTATTTTGAGCAGAGCCAAGCAAAACCGGCTTTGCCAATGGGCTAGCGGCAATGGCTTGCCCTTTCAGGCTGTTAGAGGCTCTGTCAGAGCCACTGTCACTATCGAAAACTTCGCCCTCGCCCGCAGGCGCTGCACCAACCCCCTGTCTGTTTAGAACAGTCAGTAAAGACTCAGAAAAGTCAAAAAGCCTGGTCGGCTTAGAAAGCAAATGAAAGGTCGGCAGTTTCTCTTCTGCCGAAGAGCTGAGACAATTGCGCACCGCCTGCCTCATTCTTTTCTCAATCGGCCCGGCACCTTGCGCCTCTACTTGCAATTCTACCTGTAACTCTAAAGGAAGCAAAAGGAAGACTTGCTTGAGCTTGCTGAAGACGCCTTTGCAGTTTTGCTCAAGCGAAGCACAAAACTCTTCCAAAATCGCTTCACCGACAACCTCTTTTAGGGCACCGCGCTCAGTATTGGCAATAGAGGCGGCGGCATTATCTCGCCTAGAGGAAACATCCAAAATCAAAGTCTCGACGCCGGCGATTTCTTGTTCCGCAATGCCGGCCGCATCATCAAGCAAACACTCGACAGTTTGAAGCGACGGCGCAATTACTTTGAGATTGTCGCTCAGACTCAAAAGTGTTTCAGCGAAATATCCAGCCAATAGAACGCTCGACGAGTGAGCGGCTTTGTCTTGCAAAAGAATGCCGCGCTCTTTGACGGCGCAAGCCAATAGTTCGCCTACTGAATCTGAACCGGCACAAATCGGCAAAGGCAAATCGAACCAAAACTTAGTGCCTTTATCTTCTTCACTGTAAAAATCGATGCTGCCGCCCATCAGTTCAACCAAGAGTTTGCAAATAGATAGACCCAAGCCCGTGCCGCCATAGTTGCGGGTTGTGGAACCATCGGCCTGAAAGAAGGGATTGAAGAGTTTATAGCGCGTCGCTGCCGATAAACCAATTCCGGTATCAGATACGGTGAAACGAATTAAGTCTTGATTTTCGGGAGAACTAGAAACACTGATGAGCACTCTACCGCTGGCTGTAAACTTGACGGCATTACTGGTCAGGTTAAGCAAGATCTGCCTGATTCTAACGGCATCACCCAGCACCAAACCAGGCAGGTCGGGAGAGACAATAGTTGTCAACGAAAGACCTTTCTTCCTGGCGGCATGAGCAAGCAATTCGACACTGTCTTCCACCAGACTAAGCAGATTGATCTCATTCACTTCCAACTCCAGATGGCCGGCTTCCATCTTAGAGAAATCAAGGATATCGTTGATGATGGTGAGCAGCGACTGCGCCGAATCACGGACCATTATGCCGTATTGCCTTTGTTCATCACTGAGACTGGAATCGAGCAAAAGCTCGGACATACCAATAACGGCAGAAATAGGTGTGCGAATTTCGTGCGAAATATTGGCGACAAACTCAGACTTCACTTTAGAAGCTTCCATAGCTGCGTCATAAGCCAATTCAAGTTTGCGAGTCAGGGATTCTAATTCTTTATTGACTGCCGCCAAACGGTTCACCCGCTCAGAGAGATCTTCGTTTAGTTTGCGAATCTTCTCTTCTGAAAGCTTCTTATCTGTAATATCGGTAATTAGTCCATTGAAAATAATATCGCCGTTTGCCAGAGTCTCAGGCGTAGACTCACAATGTACCCAACGCAGTTCACGACCATTAATAATACGCCCTTCAAAGGTGACGCTGCGATTAGAAGAGAGAGTACCGACTATGGCTTGATTGAGTAGTGGCACATCTTCGGGATGCAAGATCGAAAAAAGCAGATCCGGATTCTTCATCAACTCTGCTGGATCGCGGCCGATGATGGCACCGCAACCCGGACTGACATAGGGAAAGTAGAAACTGCCGTCTTCACGCCTGACATACTGATAGATGCCGCCCGGCACATGACTGGCCAAATGGTGAAAGCGCGCTTCGCTCTGACGCAAGGACAGCTCGGCATCGGTTCGCGCAGTGATGTCTTTGTTGAAGACATAATAGCCGCAAAACTGGCCGCTATCTGAATCGACCCTGACCAGAGTGACTTCCTGATGGAAGGTTTCACCACCTTCTTTCAAGCCGGTCAACTCGACCACAGATTTTCCCGATTGCAACATCGAAGCACGGCAATTAGCCCATTTCTCAAGACAGTCAGGGGCTATGAATTCGGTGATGCAACGACCGATTAAACTAGTTGAATCAACATCATGCAAGGCGCCATAGGCTTCATTGACGCTAACCATGCAATCTTCGACATCGATCTTGGCAATACCTTCAACAGCGTTCTTGAGAGCGACGCTGATCTCATGCAGTTCTCTTTCTGCTTCTTTGCGATCTGTTATGTCATAGGCGACAGCATAAATAAGCTCGCTGTCGGCAGGGGCACTGGCACTCCACAAAAACCAGCATATCGAACCGTCTTTGCGCAAATAACGATTCTCGAAATTACGAATATAGCCGCCTTCTTGCAAATGAGCCAGGGCGGCCCGACTACTTTCGCGGTCGTCGGGATGCACTAAAGAAAGAAACGGTCTTTCCATCAAGTCTTCCAAACTATAGCCGAGCTTTTGCTGCCAAGAAGGATTAAGCCTGCGAAAGTAACCATCCTTGGTGGCAATACAGAGCAGGTCACGACTGAGGGCAAAATAAATATTGGCTTCTTCCAGTTCCTTGGTGCGCTCAGCCACCTTGCTTTCCAGGTCTTGCCTAATGGCCAGCAATTCCTCTTCCGCTTCCTTTAGCTTTGAGATATCGCTGGCAAAAACAATTACGCCGCGCACCTCACCGGTGTGATCTCGGTAAGGAATCTTATCGGTCGACACCCAAGTTTTTGTGCCGTCCCCGCGCAGATGCTGTTCGACAATGCCTAATTTAGGACGTCCAGAACTAATCACTTCCAGGTCGTCGGCATAATATTCATCGGCTTCATCCGGATAAAGTTCCCAATCGGTTTTGCCCGCCATCTGGTGTGGTTCCATACCTCTGATGGCGGCACCCGACTTATTGACCCGCAAAATTCGACCATGGGCATCTTTAAACCAGACCATAACCGGCATAGAGTCGAGAATAATTTTTTCGTGTTCTTTCTGAATACGCAACTGTTCTTGACCGGCTCTTTTGGCAAAAACCACAGCCAGATGGGCGGAGATTTCTTCCAATGCCTTAAGCAAAAACTGATTGGGCAAAAAGAGATAGCAACTGAGAAACTCGAAGACACAAAAGAGTTCGCCTGAAATACAGACCGGAAAAGCAAAGCCGGATTTGAAGCGGCCTTCTAGCTTGGTAAAGACAGCCGCCCCCGAACGAGCGGCACTGTCGACGAGATTGACCGAACGGGCATCGGGATCTTCGGCGCCCTGACCAGCCAACCTGCTGAAATGAGAAACAGGCTTAAGACCATTTTCGAGACTGGACTTTTCTTTGTCTACGAACCAGACCCTACCATAATCAAGCTTGAGCAGGTCGTATATTCTTGTCAAACAACTCTGAGCAATGGCCAAGGCACTGTCCATTTCAGAGGCGGCTCTGGTGACCTCAACAGACAAAGCCAGAGCTTCTTCGACTCTTACTCTTTCGCTGACATCGGTACTAATACCCCGCAAAACAACCGGCTCATCACCCTGAAACTGCACCGAAACGCGATCCAAGAGATACACCACTTCGCCGCTAGCTTTGAAGACCCGGTAAGAAACGTGATATCTGGAATTGTGCGGAGTGACAGAAGCTTTAGCTCTTGAAATCAGCTCCAAATCATCGGGATGCACTATGGATGGAAATAAGCCTGGATCGTTATACCAACGTTCCGCCGGGTAGCCAAGAAGGTCTTGCACATATTGCGAGACATAAGTTATGCGGGAGGTCTTGAAATCAGCTTCCCAAATAATGGCTTCAACCGAATTAATCAGCTCTTGAAAGACCAGTTCGACATGTTCGGTATAGCCGCCCACGCCCCGGTCTTTCATTTCACTTAAATTTTCGGTCAAGGAAATTCCTGATTTGAAAGGAGTACAATGCTCTCACTTTCATAAGTATAGATGGTAACTGCAGAGGTCGTAAGCTCAACCATGGCTGCCGGCAAACGAATCAGTCAAATTATCGCCATATGCGGCGGCTCAGGCTCGGGAAAGTCTACCTTGGCTAAAAAATTCATCGGCGCCTCGATACTTTCCACCGACCATTTTTACAAAGACCTTTCCGATTTAGTGCCCAAGGAAGACGGCACCATAGATTTTGACCATCCCTCCACTGTCGACCTGGAAGAATGCGCCAGAGCCTGTCTGGCGCTCTCTAAGGGTGCGGCAGTGAACATACCGGTTTATGACATGCGTTCTTGCAAAAGAGTGGGCGAGCGCATAGTACCACCGCCGGATCGTTCAATTGTGGTAGTGGAAGGAATATTTGCCTTTCATTCACCCTTAAGAGAGCTGGCCACACTGAAAATTTTCATCGATACCCCGATAGACCAGCGCATGGCCCGCCGTCTCAGACGCGACGTCGAGAGAGGGCGCTCCACCCTCGATACAATCAGACACAGCCTGCAGGTGGAAGAATCATATAGCCGCTATGTCGAGCCAATGCGCGAACTAGCCGATCTAGTCTTGATGGGAGAAGAAATGCACGGCAGTTTCTCTCTCTAAAAATCTATGGAAACCTCTAAGAAAGAAAGTCTTGCTCTGAAGCCACTATTGCCGGTAGCGGCGCTTGTTTTTGCCTACTTTCTCACCAGACTGCCCTGGATTTTTATGGTGCCGATGCAAGGGGCGCCCGATGAATTCTCCCATTTCTGGGTCTTCAAATTTATGCTGGAAAACATGCATCTGCCTGACGCAGCAGAAGTGGCAAAGGGTGGACCCTCGGCAGTCTACGGCTCGCTTCCCCAGCTAGGCTATCTGCCCCATGTGGCGGCCGCCAAACTGCTTTCTTTCCCTTTCAATCTAAATGATCCCTCGCGCACCGGACGATTTGGCAGTTTGCTTATCGGTCTGCCTCTGGTTTTTGCAGCCCGTTATATCGGTAGAGTGGTCTTTAGTAGAGAAAAGATCAAGGCAGAAGCAGTACCATGGCTGGTTGTCTTTCATCCGCAGCTTATTTTGGTGCATGCCTATATCAATAACGACAGCACCGCCATCACTCTTTCGGGCATAGTGCTGGCCCTTTTGGTCTGCACCCTGAAAAATGGACCGAAGTACAAAATCACCCTAACCCTTGGTCTCTGCCTGGCTTTCTTAGCCCTGACCAAATATTCGGCCTACGCGCTCTTTCCGGCTGTGGCTCTAGCTTTTTTACTAGCCTTTTTCAGTTTCAAAACCCCAATCGCCAAAGCGCTCGCCCATCTAGCTCTGCTGGGCGGCAGCACCGCCCTTTGCCTACCTTGGTTTCTGCGCAATTTGAGCCTCTACCCCGGTGATGCCCTGGGCACTCGCACCATGTTCCATACCTGGGCGGTGACCTATCACCGCGATCTCAATTTTCATATGAGCTTTTGGCAAGTGGTGAAAGAGCACCGCTGGTGGCGCTCCATACTCTTTTCCTTTTGGGGACTCTTCGGTTACATGGACATTTATATGTGGCGCTGGGTCTATTGGACTTATTTCTCTTACATGCTGCTTGGTCTTACAGGCAGCCTAAGCCTTGCCTTGAGACAGTGGAAGAAACCGTTGCCGGACAGGCTCAAACAAATTTGGGCCGTACTTTCAGCTACTCTTATAGCCAACTTACTGGCCATGGTATATGCTTCCTCCACCAATCTCGGGGGAGGACAGGGGCGCTATCTTTTTCCATCCGAAATCCCTATTATTTGCATTATGGTTAACGGTTTGCCGAGCCTTATCGACCAAAGCATTACGGGTCTCACGGGTAACACCTTAGGCATATGGAAGAAACTATTTCTCCCCTCTCTAATAATTTTCAATGCCGCCTGTGCAATAGGATGCTTTTTCTATCTGCTTTCGCGCTACGGTTTGACAGCCGGTCGGACCTATTGAGCGGTTGAGCGATTGAGAAAGCAAATGACTATGAAAGAGCCGCTAAATGCCAAACTGACAAGATGGATGAGATCGACGATCTTTGTCTACAGCATTTCAGTCTTGCTTTCCTTTCCTTTGGCGGTTGCCGTGGTCGCCCTCGTCACACCGGCGGTGGTACCACTGCAAGCAGAAACCGCCGCCATCGGCGTCAAGCAGTTCATCAACAGATCGGGGCGCGAGCACGATTTAAATTCCCTGGAAATCACCAGACTCTTGGAGCGTTACAATCTCTCCTGGCTCTATATCACAGACGGCAGTGCCAAACCATCGGCTGAGTCGGCTCGGTTTGCCCCCTATCTAAGCGATTATCCGATGCGCAGCGGTTATATCAAGCTTAGAGAAACCAACTATTATGAAGCGGTAAGCAGCTTGCAGTCCGGTTATCTCATTCATGTGGGCATAGACGCCACCTTTCCAGGGCTGCCCCTTTCGGCACCGGAAGACTTGCTCTTCTTCTGGAATATGCCTTTCCGAGGCGGCTCTATGATCGCTATCTTTCTCATCTCGGCGGTCCTTAACTTCCTTGTCCTGGCCCGCATTTTCCTAGAACCTCTGGCGAAATTTTCTAAAGAAATCAAAAATCTAGCCGAATCGCCCGCACCGAGCACGGTGGCATTCGATAAAATCCAACTCTCACCAATGGCTTCCAGCGAATTATGGAATCTCAAAGGAGCCCTGCATGACTTTATAGCGGCGCTGAGCGAGAAAGAGAAAGAAGCGAGGGAAGCCTTACAGAAACAAGGAGGCGAAGCCGGTCCCTGGCTCAAACCTTCTGAGAAGGAACTGCAAGAAGTAAGCAATCAAAGCCTACCAAAAGTCAAATCAACCGGTCACAAAGCTACCGTGCACGCCCTCAAAGCCCTAAAACAGACCGAAGAAGCCTTCGGAGAAAACATCACCGAAGGAGTAATTGAAAGATTCCCGGGTCTGGTCACCGGGGTGGTCTTTATGAAGGGCGAAGTGCTGGCGGGGAAAGCCACCACCGAGAGCATCGTCAAGTCTGCCGGTCTAAAAGAAGGACAACTTTTGGAGTTGGCGGCGCTTAATTTACAGCCCCTCTTTGAACAAGCGCGCACCGCCGGTAAAGCCATCAATCTTGGTCCGATGTCGATGAAGCGCACCGGTCTTGACTCTGTTATGGTCAGATTGAACGCCCAACATATAGTCATGGCCCCGATTAGACACCGCCGACGCTATCTCGGTTTTCTTTTAGTGTTGACAAAAGAAGCCCTTGGCCCCGACCAGATAAGAGGGTTGGAAAGACTGCTGGACCAAACCGCAGGTCTCTATAACAGCCTTTTGCAGCGCGAAGAAAAAGAAGAGCAAATCTGGAACGACCCACTCACTGAATTGCGCAACAAAGCCTACTTGCAAGAGTCGGTCTCAGATCTGAATAATTCGATGGGTATTACCAGCGGGCAGACCTATGCCATAGTCTATTTTAGTCTCAACTCTGAAAGCGGCAGTTGCGACAACAATCTAGATAATTACGCCCTTTCAGTGGCGAAAGCCATGAAGCACCTAAAAGAAACGAAGCACCTCGGCAAGCTTGGCGACCTGAGCAAACTAGATTTAGTGAGAGCCCAGCCACTTGAGTTTGCCATAATCATCAGAGGTGAAAACGAGACCTTTTATGAGCAGTGCTGCTTAGAGCTCGGCCGACTCCTCGAGACCGGCTTGCGCGCCGAAAGAACAGTGGCGCACAATCTAGTGGTCAGCCTTGGTTTGGCAGTGTTTCCTTTTGACGCGATGAAAGGCGACGATGTGCTGGCTAGAGCAAAACTAGCCATGGTACTGGCTGAAAATCTAGCCAAACCTGAGAATAATCCCGTTCCACCAAATGGCTATAGGGTGACTTTGTCCCTGGCCAAAGCCCGCAACGTACCATCTAATTTCAAGCCCTTGCGCAAGTACACAGCCGTCAAGGGCGAGCTTGGTGTCATGGACGGTGCCGAAGTGATTCAGTCGATGGCCAGCGGCGGACGCACCGGCGTGCTCACTGTCGAAGACCCGGTCACCAATCGCCAATTCACCCTGCTTGTCGAAGACGGCAAAGCCATTGGGGCTGAACTAGGCAAAATGCAAGGCATGGATGCTCTCATGGAATTTGTATCGACCTTCGAAACCGGTACTTTCGTTTTTTCTGAAAAGCCGAGCCTCGACAAAGAAGCTCTCCAGATCAAAAGAATGCCCATGCCCTCAATCATGAACTGTCTTATGGATTCAGCCCTAGCCACAGACAATCTGACTGCAGCCAGACAAATCATCAAAGATCTGAGAACTCCCATCATCGCTCAATATTCCGACGCAGCCTGGCAAGAGCTCTTCAGGCACGAAGAGCCAGGGCAAAGAGAACAGCATCTGCTCAAGGAAATAATGCGAATGGCCGATGGAAGATTTGGCTTGGAAGCTATTTTCGGGGCCCTGTCTTATGCCCCGACCGCCATGGTCTGGCATGCCGCCGCCAGACTAACCAGCCACGGTCTAATCGGTTATGCAGTCAGGCGATAAAGTTCAGACATAAATTTAGACATAAATTTTCAGGCGATAAAATTCAATTTTGAGATGCCGCCCCGCTTAGTGACCTGTATCTGCACCGGAAACATTTCTTTGACATCGCTTATATGGGTGATGATAAGCACCCGCGAAAACTCTTGTTGAATGAGCTTGATGGCTTTGACCAGCCGCTCGCGACTGCTGTCGTCCTGCGAGCCGAAGCCCTCATCGATAATGAGAGTTTCCAATTTAGAACCAGCTCGTCTGGCAAGCAAACGCGAAAGGGCGATGCGCAAAGCGAAGTTGACTTTGAAGGCCTCTCCTCCCGAATAAAGTTCGTAGGCCCTGGTTCCTAGTTCATCGCCTATGACCAAATCAAGAGTCTCGGACATGCCACCGGCTTTGGTGCGGGCTTGGGTAATGAGAGCGACGTGCATCTTATTCTCGGTCAGACGAGACAAGATACGATTAGCTTCGCTCTCTATCTCAGGTATGGCATTTTCAATAATTACTGCCTGAATGCCTTTCTTGCCGAGGGCTTCGGACAAAAACTCATAGTCACTCAATTCTTCTTTGAGCGTCTCTATTTCTTTAAGCCGGTCTTCAATTGCTCTAAGCTCTCGCCCAACTGCTTCTTCTTTATCAAGCAAAACCGCCACTTTGCGCGAACTTTCATCCCGCTTATCTCTCAGTTCGGCGAGCATTGGCAGAAGTCCATCAAGGGCAGCCTTCTCTCTATCCATCTCCTGATAGGCGCTCTTCAGATCAATTTGCTCATTCTCCAAGCCTTCAACAATTTCTCTATTGCGGTTTTCTTCCTGCTCTAGACTTTGTAACTTTCCACTCAAAAGAGGCAGTTCCTCGGCAGCACGCTTAACGTCGCGTGCCTTCTGGGCAAAATGCATCAACTCAGATAGCCTTTGCTTGAGACGAGCATGCTCATCACGGCTATAAGAAGACAAACTCAGACTCTCTTGTATGCGTCCTAGTTCCTGCCGAACCTCAATGCCATAAGACTCCGAACTTATTTCGGCTTTCAAGTTCTTCAAAGACTCGAGCAATTCCGGTCTTTTCTTCTCAAGCGCAGAAAGTTCCTGCTGGTCTCGCTCTAACTGCTCCTTCCGGGCTTCGATGTGCCTCTTCAGTCTAATTTGAGCCGAGAGCGAATTATAGACAACCGGGTCAAAATCAATTTCCGCCAACTGCTCCTTCACCTTGAGCAGCGACTCTCGTTCAAGTTGCGCAAAATTCTCGGCATTGAGCTTTTCAGTCAAAAGGGCAAGTTCGGCTTTCTGTTTAGCAAGATTGTCCTGTGCACGACTAACCGCACTCAAACGCTCATTGAACTGCCCTATGCGCTTGTCTAGCTCTTTTCGCCCCAAAAGGCGACGCTTCAATTCGGTGTATTCTTTGCGCAATTCGTCGCGGTCAAAAGCCAGTCTCTCTTTCTCTACTTCAATACGACCAATTTCGTCATGCATCTCTTTGTTCTGCTGCAAATATCGATCGCAGACGGCAGCCCTATCTAAGATTGGATGAGAACAAAGAGGACAGAGCGGGCTATTGGCATGTTCATTGAGTTCACGAATCTTCTCAAGATTTTCGCGCTGCCTGAGCTTCAAATCTTCAATCTTCAAGTCGAAACTCTCCAACTGCGACTTAATGCTCAAACCTCGCTTCTCGCAAAGATCAAATTGCACTTCCAGCTTATCCAGCTCTTTTGCTTCTTCATCAAGATCTTCGCCTTCTTGATTGAGATTTTGCGAAGAACCGCTCACCGACTCCAGGTCCTTCACAACATTTTCTTTCTGACCGACCTCGGCTTCCAATCTGATGCGCGATTCTTGAATCAAGGCGCTCAACTCTTGCGCCCTTCTAGTGAGTTGAGTAAAGGCTTCTTGTTTGCGAGCTAGTGACGTCTCCTGTTCTACCATTTTCTTATACTCGAGATATTGGGCTTCGATTTTCTCGGCACCATCAACATCGAGCAGCAATTCCTGCCGACGTTTCTCAAGTTGCTCCGCTTCTTTCTCGAGCTGTTCTAAATTCATCTCTAATTTAGATCTGATAAAAGAAAGCTCGCCTGATAGCGCTATTTTGCGTTCGCTCAGCTCTTGCATAGACAACTGCAAAGTATCGAGCATCTCAACCCTTGCGCGAGTAGCCTCAAATTCTTGCAGTTCCTTTTCTAAATGTGCGCCTTCAGCCAGCAAGACTTTCAATTCGCCCACTTTCTCAATCAATTCGCCGCGTTCCTGAATCAGCCTGGTCAGTTGAATACAAGCATCGGTAAGACGCTTATCGTTCGAATCAATTTGTACTTTGACCATCTTGAGGTTTTGTACTTTCTCGGTCAGCTCATTAACCCGACATTCAATATCGAGAAAGGCACCTTCAGCATTTTTCAGTTCGTTTTTTTCGACGACCAGTTTTTCTTTTATCTCTACCTCTAGGTCTTTCAGACTATCGAGATTGCTCACCGAACCCGAAAGAAAATCAAGCTTGCCTTTGGTCAATTTAGTCAAGTCGCGTGCCTCGTCACGCAAACGGTCAAAGTAAGAAAGTCCAAGAATCTCGCCCAAAACCTGCTTTCGCTCTGAAGGAGGCTTGAGAGTAAACTCATCAGAGCGCCCTTGCTTGAGATAGGCGCTATTGATGAAAGTGTCATAGTCCATACGCAAGAGGTTCAAAATAAGCCGACCGGTTTCTCTGGTAGAAGCAGCGGTCAAACTGTTCCACTTAACAGAAGCCAAGCGCTCTTTGCCAATATCATCGACCCCGGTGATGCCATCGGCCACCATGAACTCGAGATTTCCCTTGGTTTGACCGCGGCTTCCAGCTTTGCCACTGCGCTGACGGGAGCGCCGCACCCGGTAGAGCCGCCCCTCATGGGCAAAAACAAGATCCACCCACATCTGACTTTCGCCAAGTCTAATTAGTTCATCGGAAGAAGCCCTCGCTTCCTCAAAGATAGCCCAGGTAACTGCATCCAAGAGGGCCGATTTGCCGGCGCCGTTCTGACCGGTCAAACAGGCAACTGGTATTCCGCTAAGATCCAAAGTAGCATCGGCATAGCTCATGAAATTATGCAGCTGCACCAGGTTTAGAATCACTCTATTGCTTCTCGCTTCTTATACTAATAGCCATGCCGGCACGACTTTTACAGCTCATCTTGCTTTTGCTTCTCGGAGCAACCTCTATCATACTTGAGGTAGCCGCTTCCCGTCTGGTCGGACGCTTCACCGGAGAACATCTGGCGGCAACACTTACACTTTCCTTTTATATGCTCGGTTTTGCCAGACCCTTCTTCAAAACCCCAAATGAAAGTCTTAATGGGCTAATACTGGCAACCCTCGCCTTGACAATATCACTCTTTGGCATAGCCTCGATAAACGCACCTCAAACGCTCTGCCGGATCGCCGAGCATCTGCCCGGAACCTTCAATAGCGCCTTGCTTACAGTTTTGGCTTCGGTATCTATCTATTGCCTGGCTTATCTTAGCGGCGCCCAGCTGGCCAAATTGAGTAGCCAAAGACCAAATTCCAATTTCGACTACAGACATTATCTCTGCTATAACGCCGGCGCCGCCCTCGGCGGCTATGGCGTCATCTATCTGCTTGGCTTTGGTCTGAAAACAACCTTGGGCGTTGGCATTGCTTTGCTTTTCGGCGCTCAGCTTGTCAATAGGCTGAACTTGAGGCGGGAAAATGAAAATGAGCCGGTTTCGCCAAATGAAAATGAACCGATATCGGTTGATTTTTCAGACCACACAGCTGACTCAAAATCAGCCGTTAAAAAAGCAGCCGCCTCTTGGCAGCCCCCAAGTCTTCTCATTTTTCTTTCTGGTTTAGCTGGACTTTTGTCCCAGCTGATTATCTTGCGCACCAGCGCCTGCCTAACCGGCTCGGCTGTTACTGCCTTAGCCCTTACCACTTCGGGCTATATAACTTTCATGTCGCTGGGCAATCTTTGCGGTTACATTGTCTCGGTGGCAAGCGGAAAAAGCTTTTTAGCAAAGGCGGCCTGTGTCTATTTAGCCTGCCTAGTTGGAGAATCGCTTTTCCTAGACCAATTCAGCAAGATTTGCGGTTTTTATTTACACCTAAGCAGCAATCTCGATTTTGTTTTCATCTTCTTGTCTATGACCATAAGCGCTCTACCGGCTTTTGCATCCGGTCTCTTGGTGACTAGCATCTATGGCGAATTTAGGGGACAAGCTGAAGGCTTCAGAAAAACTATGGCTTTTAACACCGCCGGTGCAGTTCTAGCCCCACTTATTTTTCTAGGTCTTTTCTCAATTCCTAATTTAGGAATTTTTCTTGGGCTACATCGGCTGCAAATAGCCATGCATTTCTTACTGCTAATTGCTGTCTTCATCGCTCATCTGGCCCTCGCTCCCAATATAAGCAAATTGAGGGGACGAGTAACACTATTCTTGATGCTGCTGCTTTCGATTTTGCTGCCTGTTAGTGACGCCGGACTAACAGAAGGCAGAATCAATTTGCCTTTTTATTTGCCGGCAGCTGAAAAGCTTTTGCAAAGCGAAAAAGGACTAAAGACTATCTACAGAGAAGACGGCTTTTACTCTACAATTGCTCTAGAAAAAAGCAATGACGCCAGTCTCTTAGTGCTCAAAGCAAACGGCAATATCGAAGCAACCAAGACCATAAAGCGCGATCTAGCCGCGCCTGGTCAGAAGATAATTTCAGCAGAACCGACACACAAACTACTCTTTCTTTTGCCATACTTGTTGCACGAAAGCGAGCCAAAGCAAGTACTGATTATTGGTCTCGGGCTTGCCACCACCGGCGATATTGCGAAAGCAGTGCTTACCGCCGGTAATTGCCAAACTATCGAATTGGAACCAGAAGCAATCGAGGCGGCAGCACAAGCGGCGAAAATCGCCGCTGTAGATAAAGAAAATGCTCCTATAGAGGGGTTATCGAGTTCTATTAAAAGGGGCGACGGCAGGCTCTATCTCTCCTTACACAAAGATGAATACGACCTTGTCATTTGTCAGCCCTCCGAACCCTGGGTAAGCGGCTCGGCTTCTTTATTTACTCGTGAGTTTCTAGAAACCGCCCGCCTAAGGCTTACTGGCGACGGCATTTTCTGCCAGTGGCTACAACTTTATGGATTGGAGCCGCAAGCTCTAGTCGACTATGTCAAAACTTTTGAAGCGGTTTTTCCCGGGTCTTATATTTATAGAGGCAGGGGTGCCAGCGAGATAATCTTGGTCGGTGCCAAACAGTCAAGGGCATTGAACCAAATTACTTTGCAAAAGAAATTGAGTCGGCTGGAGCCCCTGCTTAAAAGAGAGAATCTTAGCCTTGATGAACTATCGGCATGCTTGCATAAGGCGGCAGGCTTGGGGGCTAAATTGGGCTATACCCTTAAAGGTCAAGACGTACTTGACGACAATCTGTCTTTGCAACATCGCTCTCTTTTGCGACCTGATTCAAAAGCCACCGAGGCGGCAAATCGAAATGCTCAAATCATTAACCTTCAAGTAAATGATCAATTGCCCTCTTCCAATCTGAAAGAATAATGGCATAATACAAAATCCTCTCTTGAGGAAGGAATCCGGAATCTATCTTGATATGGATTTGGAATAAGGATTTAGAGTTTGTCTTTTCGACTATTGCTAATTGAAGATAGTCCCACCCAGCTACTAACCATCGCAAAAACACTGCAAGCAGAAGGCTATACAGTCATCGAAGCGAGAAACGGAGCAGAGGGACTGGCACGAGCCTATCATGAAGCACCGGATTTGATCATTTCAGATGTAGTGATGACCGGCATCAACGGTTATCAATTATGTCGACTGGTCAAGAACGATCCTGATCTGGCTTCAATACCGGTTATCTTGCTGACTAAGCTGGACGGTTCTGTCGATCGCTTCTGGGGTTATCAATCTGGCGCAGAGCGCTATATTCCCAAAGAGCCAGGCTTTCGCAGTTTGATCAAATCGATTCAAGAAATTCTAGAAGACCCGGCTACAAAGCCACGTTTACGTCTTTTGAACGAGCCTACACGCCCACTTAGTTCTGAAGATATCAACAATCGTCTCAATCAACTTTTGGAAAGGTTGCTCTTTGAGGCTACCATCGCCGAAGAAGTACGGAAGATTGCGGAGGATGAGCTTAATCTAGAGACAGTCTCTAAGCGCCTCTTTGAGCTACTTTCATCAATACTCGACTACCAGGCTGTCGGTCTGGTGGTCAACCAAGGTAAACAGTCAAGTTTAAAGACAGACGCAGCTGAAGGCTTAGATGAAGAAGCCCTCACGGCTTACATAGCCAGATTGTCAGCCCAGCTTGGCTTGCCGCCCTTGAGTCGCAGTCACGACGAACAACAAAGCAAACATGCCCACCATGTGCCAGACAATGCCATGTGTCAAACAATCGATATCAAAGGGCACCGACTAGGTCTTTTGGTGGTGATTCCGCCGGTCAGTCAGATCTTGAAAGCCGGCGACCAAAAGGTAGTTCGTTTGATAGGCGAGCAACTCTCGCCGGTTCTGAGAATGCTCGACCTAGATGCAGGCAAGAGCAAGAAAGGCTAGTTTCACTAGTTGCGCTTCTTGCGCTTGAAGCCTCGCCGACCGCCGTCATCGTCTTTTTTACCAGTGTTACCAGTGTTGCCCTTATCTTTACGAGCAGGCATTTCATCCATCAAGAAAGAAGCTAAATAAGAAGCCGGTTTCGACACTATAGACCAGTTGTCCTTAGCGGCAGCCTTGCCTTTTTCCACATTCTCCAAGGCCGGCAATTCAGTGGAAGTATCAGATTCAAGATCGTCCCCATCTTCATCGAAACCATCCAGCGCTTCCAGACGTTCCAGATCATTGAGTTCCTTCTCGATGTCCAGTTCCGGCTCTAGTTCAGACAGATCGAGGGAAGAAGCAAGTTCTTTAGATTGTTCTTTCGATTGCTCTTCAGAATCATTTTTAATTTGATGAGTCTCGCTTTCTAAAGTTTCGTTTGCTTCTTCCAGCAAATCATCTGGCAAACTATTCTCGACAGCAAGACCGCCATCAGTCTCAGCAGAATGAGAGATAGTATCGGCACTGGCAAAAATCGCATCACCAATAATGGCATTGTTGTTTTTGCCATCGGCTTCACTGGCATCGGCCTTGAAAGAACCGCCGAAAAGAACGTCATCCAGACTGGGGCGCTTGACCTCTTTAGCAGTTGCCTCTGCCTGCCCATCAAAGTTATCATCATCAAGACTATGATCTTTAGGGGACGCTTGAACCGAGCCGGCAGAAGCACTGTCAGCGCTGCTTTCCAGGGCAAGATCAGCCTCAAGGGCAGGCTCGCATATCTGGCTCTCTGGTGCGGCCCCAACTGAGGTAGGCTCAGCAGACTGGATACTATTTATTTCTTCAGCAGCCCTTTCAGATGTGCTATCTGCATTGCTATCTGCGTTGCTATCTTTAGTGCTCTCTTTCAAGCTCTCTTGGGGATTAAGATCGAACATCAGATCAATCAGCGACCGTTTACGCACGCGCTCTTGAGAGTTTTGTCCCGTTTCTTTATCTATTTTTGCTTCAGGAGCCAAATCAATTATTGATGCAGACTCTTTTCCAGGATTCGGCTTGGCTATTTCTGAACCAACGACCCGACCGAAAACACCTCCGACCGGCTCTGCCACTTTCTGCTCAGACCCGCCTTCATCGGGGCTAAAGCTTAGCAGTTCTTCCTCTTCCTTAGCGCCATCAGTATCAATAACTTCTTGCTCTACCTTAGACGGAGCCGCTGCTTCAGCTTCAGCTTCAGATTCCGGCTCAGACCAATCGAGCTGATCCTTCCAAGAAGGCACGGCATTATTAGGTGTCAGCTTCACCGGTGCTTCTTGAACTTCTTGTATTTCTTTTACTTCTTTTACTTCTTGAATTGGCTCTGCTTCAGGCGCAGCTGCTTGCGTTTCCTGGGCGAGAGCGCGCGCCACGATACCAGCTTCTTCGGAGGGCAGAGAAGAGATAGCCTTATCTAATTCTTCGCGGGTCACCAGCCCTCTTTCAAGCAACAAATTGAACATAGTGCCGGTATCGCCCCTTTCAGGCATCAACTCTTGAAACTGTTCAAGCGAAATCTGTCCGGTTTTGATTAGTTGCTGACTGATGAGAACACATTCAAGGTCGCGCTCCTCCACAAATCCTTGCTTGACCAAGAAAGATCCAAACATCAATTCGGGCATAGCCTTGTGCATGTCGGCAGCGATTTCTAATTCGGTTTTTTCAAGTAAGCCGCTTGACTGCAACAACTCACCAATACGCACAGTTGGTCCGGTTTTGCTCTCTTGGGGCGCTTCGTCCGCAACGGCATGACCACTCAAGCGCTGATCGTAGTCACCGCGGGTGGAGGCATCCTGCAAAATGTCGTGATTAATCCAGACCTTCTGGAGACCCTTAAGCACTTCTTGCCGTTCAAAACCACGCAAAGGTTCGCTGCGTTGCTTTATACCTCTAAGAATCGAGCGCACCCTTACCAAAAAAGAGCGGTGTATATCCTGACGATCCGCCCCTTGCTCTAGACCGAAAAATTGATAAAAATTGGGCTCGGCTGCCTCTTGTGATGCGCCGGCTTTCAATTCTTGTTCTACCCGCTCAACTGCGGCAAGTTGAGATTTATCGGTCTCTGAAGCTGGCAAAGCCAAATTCTCTTGGGCACTTTCCTCAAAATCAGATTCGTCTTGTCTAATTTCGTCTTCTCTAATTTCGTTTTGGCTAATTTCTTCTTGCCTAGATTTAGCCGGGTCTGCGGTGACGGACTGCATTTCAGTGGCGGGCTTCTGGGCTTTATCCCCTTCCTCGAACCATTCGATATCCGGGATCCGTCTTGTCTTTTCCGGCAAAGCTTGCCCATTGGCATTGCCCAAGCCGGCTTCACTGGCTCTGAGAGCGCGGCTCAGTTCGACGGCGCTGGGACCGTTCATCAGTTCCTGGCGCGCCTTGAGCAATATAAAAATCTGTTCGTGGGCGAGGTTCGACCCTTCCATGTCGCCGAGCTGCAAGCTTTGGCGCAAGGCAGCAGCCAGAACGCGGGTTTCGAGTTCCAGTCGCTCTCTAGAAGCCGGATCTACCTCTACCACCTGTCAATTACCTGTATCATTCTTAAGCCTGGTAAGTTAATGTTCCGCCCGAAAGGGCGGCGGTAACGCCTAAAATGTAATTCTTATGTTCGTACTCCATTAGATTCTCATATATTTAAGGCCTTGGCCTGTACCCTTATTTTCCACCAAAGCAAGACCTCTAATCAAAAGCATGGCAAACCTAAAATCCCTAGAAGCCTCCCAGTTATCAAGCGCAATTGCCGAAATGGCCACTCTTGCCGAACTGGAACTCACGCAAGACATGATAGCGGCTCTTGAGCAATTTGCTGCTTTTCTCTTCGAATACAATCAGAAAGTAAACTTGGTCGGCTCGAAAGACCTACTATCCCTGGTGCAAAGACACTTTTTGGACGGCTTTACTGTAGCCAAAGCAATCAAGACCATCAAAATCAATAAAGAGGCTGCGCTTGGCGGCGGCACCCTTATCGATATCGGTTCGGGCGGCGGTCTGCCCGGCATGATTTTGGCCTTGAGCCTGCCCTGGCTAAAAGTGACCTTGGTGGACGCCATCGGCAAAAAGTGCAAGTTCTTGGAAGAAGCAGCGCAGCACCTGGGTCTGGACCAGAACAAAATATCAGTGATAACCGGCAGAGCGGAAGAAATGGGGCACCAAGTTCGGTTCAGAGAACAATTCGATTTTGCCACCGCCCGTGCAGTCGCTTCATTGCGCATGACAGCCGAGCTGGTCTCGCCTTTTCTCAAGCTTGACGGGCATTATCTAGCCCAAAAGACAAAAGCCAAAGAAGAGGAAGAAAGCAGGGAAGCAGCCTTGCTCTTGACTGAATTAAAGCTTGAACAAGTTGGACGAATAAGTCTTGAGCACCTGGACACTATCGCCGAAAGCGTCATTCTAGACTATCGCAAAGTGGGCGCCCTCAAAAGCGATTATCCAAGAGCCTGGAAGAAAATAATCGGCGACTGAGCAAGCCGGGGCTTGATATAGGTGCGCCTTCTCAGGGCACTTCGCTAATTTTTATCAGGCCAGTTCTAGTTCTCATTCGGCCAGTTCTAATTCTTCCACCAGCCAACCTTCAGCCTGAGCCTGCAGTCTAGCCTTGTCAAAGTCGTCTTCGAGAGCCAATTCAAAGACACGGCGCTTACTGCCGAACACATAGGTAGCCCGGTTGATCAGGCTGGTGACATCGATATGGTCATGGGCAAAGATGACCGAATCAGGTCTTCTATACCAGTTATCGCCCACCGGGGCAACAATATCAGCCACTAAAGAACCGAGATCAAGCACCTGCTTGTGAATGCCGCCATTCTTGGCAATATGAGAGCGAGACGGCCAGGTGACCGTATATTGGCGGGTATCAAAACCCAAACATTCCACCCGCCCCAAATAATGGCTGCTCTCGTCCTGCACGAGAAAACCGCTCTCTTCCCAGCGCCGACTTTCTTCGATCCAAAATTCGCGCAGAACCTCGGTGACTGTATCAAGATGACGGCTCAAGCGCCACATCTGCGAAGTCGGCAAATAAGAGCGCGAAGGCACAAAGTCCCAAGAGTCTTCGGTGTAGACAAGTTGATATTGGTGTGTGGTCGCCCACGATGTCATGAGCAGAGAGGTCCAAATGTTGTTCTCAGAAAAGACTTTGGCATAACTGGTCTTAAACCATTCCTGCCATTTTTCAAAATTATCGTATTGCGAAGAGCGCTTGGTCAGACCTTCTTTCCATTCTTTCTCATCTTGCAGAGGGTCTTCCAAATGAAAGAACTCTTCCCAATAGGCACAGACAGAAGCCACTTCCAAATGCTTACTATCGGCGCCACAGAGATTTTCTTCGAATAGACGCTCCAAAACCTTGATGGTGTGCTCGCAACGAGCATAGGGATTCGAATTGGCAAACTCTTTCTGGTGTCGCACCCAGTCAATGCCTACTCGAAATAAATATGCTGGTAGCATGCACTAAAACCCTTTTCACGATCAACAGGTTGGTTAGGATTATACATTATTGAATCAGGCGGAACTCGATTAGTCGGACTTAGTCGGACTTAGTCTGGCTTAGTCCCGATTAGTCTGGCTTAGTCGGTCTTAGTCCCGATTAGTCCGGATTAGTCCGGCTTAGACAGATCCCTTCAGTTCTGCGCCCACGCCCGCTGGAGACCACTAGGTCTGCAACATAAGAGAGAATCTCGCCTTTCTCATCTTGCCTATAAGCGGCAAAAGGCTTAGAGAGTCGCTGGCTCCAGTTGGAATCTTCGGCAAGCCCCGGCTCATTGAAGCGCTTTGCACTTGCAAACAGGTCGCTTATCATGAGCACAGTCAACCAAGAAGGCGAAGAAAACAGCACCTTGAATATACGCTTTTGCAAAGCACTGTCGAAATGCTCCGGAGCCTCCTCCGGCTCTAAACCGAGGAAACGCATCAAGCGCGAAACTTCCAACCAACCCTCATGTCCGTCTGGACCGTGCCACCACTTGCTCAGCTCTTCATAATAAGTCTTGAGAGGTTGATGGTCGTGTGTGCCCAAGGTAGACAGACTGAGGGGCTCATAGGTCTCGGGTTTTCTGAAATTACGCTCGGGGTCATCTTCATCTCGCTCAAAGATGGGGATGATAAAGCCTGGAATCCCCATTTCCTGCAGGCGCGGCCGCACATAATCGGGTACCATGCCGAGATCTTCAGCCACGACCTTGGTATCACCGGCGGCATCAAGAATCATGCTCAGCAAGACCGTGCCGTCCTCGCAATTAGCAGCAGCATCTTCAGGCTCTTCGTCTGAGCGCGGTGAAAAACCAGGCAGTCTGCCGCCGGTCTTCAGCTTGGCTTGGGCCAAGGTCAGGTCGACAAACTCGCCGTTGCGCTCTGGAATCCAGGGAAAAGCATAGACGCGAAAGAAGCCGAGGACATGATCGATACGAAAATAATGGAAAATTTCGGCAGTAGATCTTACCCGCTGACGCCAAAACGAATAGTCATGCTTTTTGAGGGTTTGCCAATCATAAAGCGGAATACCCCAATTTTGCCCCCAAACCTCGGTAAATTTATCACCCTGGAAGAATGTCTCAGGCGGCGCACCACCAGAGCTTTCCAGATCAAAAAACTGGGGCTGGCAAAAGACATCGGCGCTGTAGCGACTGACACCAAAGGGAATATCACCCATGAGCTCTAGGTTCAACTTATCGGCATAGGCCCGCACTTGGCGCCACTGTCGATAGGCCACCCATTGCACCCATTCATAAAAGCGGCGACGCTCGCTTATGGCCGGGGCTTCCGCCAGCGCGCGACATTTTTCGGCACTTCTGTGCTCGCTCCGCCACTCGGTCCAAACAGCACTGCCGCCGTTTTCATCCATAAAGGCGCGAAAGAGGCTGTAGCCCTCCAGCCAGGCACGCTCTTTCTTAAATGCAGCCAGTTCTTCCGGTTCTACTGGTTTTTCCTTATAAGCCTGATAAGCGGCACGCAAAAGCGCCAATTTCAGCTTCTTAACCGGTTCATAATTGACCGCGCCTTGCCTGAGCGGCTCAAGCACCGAATCTGGTGCCAGCTCATGCAACATTGCGGGGCTCAATCCCGGCACCATTTCTGGTGTCATGGTCAGATAGACCGGGTCAAGGGCGTTGGCACTGAGAGCGTTATAGGGAGAGTTATCTGCACCGGTCTCGTTTATCGGCAAAAGCTGCAAGACCGACATATTTAGAGAAGCGAGAAAATCTAGCGCTTGCATGACGCAGGCGGTATCACCGATGCCGTAATCTTTCTCATCGCTGCGCATGGCAAAAACCGGAATCAAAAGACCAGCCAGCTTCTTATCTAGGTTGATTTGCTGCACCCGAAACTTGGTATTCTTGCTCAAATCGCCGCCCTTTCAAAAACATAATCGATATTTTTCAAATAGGCAGCTGGGTCAAAACAGCTTTCTATCTCGCTTGTGCTTAGATGCTTGACCACGCGCTCGTCGCTTTTGAGATTATCTCTAAAATTGCCGCCGGCTTTATTCCAAGCCTTCATCGCATTTTCCTGCACAAGCTTATAAGAATCTTCACGGCTGAGCCCCTTATCGACTAGCTTCAAGAGCACCGCCTGCGAGAAAATAACCCCGCCGAAAACATCCATATTGCGCAGCATATTTTCGGGATAGACCACCAAGCCTTCGATCACTCCAGCTAGACGAGCCATCATATAGTCAAGCAAGATAGTCGAATCAGGCAAAATTATGCGCTCTACCGAACTGTGCGAAATGTCTCGCTCATGCCAGAGGGCGACATTTTCCATTGCCGCCAGAGCATTGGCGCGCACCACCCTGGCCAAGCCGCTGATATTTTCGGTGGCCACCGGATTGCGCTTATGCGGCATGGCGGAAGAACCTTTTTGCCCGGCATGGAAAGGCTCTTCGGCTTCCAATACATCGGTGCGCTGCAGATGTCTTATCTCTACTGAAAACTTCTCAAGCGAGGAGGCAATCAAGGCCAAAGTATTCATAAACTGGCCATGCCTGTCTCTTTGAATAATCTGAGTAGAAACTTTGGCCGGCTTCAAGCCAAGATGCTTCAAAGCCCGCTCTTCTACTTCCGGTGAAATATTGGAAAAGGTACCGACCGGACCACTCATCTGCCCGACAGATATCATTTCGATAGCCTGTTCCAGGCGTACTTTATGACGACGTAATTCTTCCACCCAGACCGCCATCTTGAAGCCGAAAGTGATTGGCTCGGCATGGATGCCGTGAGAGCGTCCGACCATGACAGTGTGCTTATGTTTGCGCGCCTGACCGATGACGGCTTCGGTCAATCTATCAAGCTCACGCAGCAAAATTTGGGAGGCACGCAAAAGTTGCAAAGCCAGCGCCGTGTCAATGACATCCGAGCTGGTCAAACCCATATGGACGAAGCGAGCCGCCTCACCGACGTTCTCGGATATATTGGTTAGAAAAGCAATGACATCATGCCTGACCTCGGCTTCGATCTCATCGATCCTTTTGACATCAAAGCGAGCCTTGGCCTTGACTTCAGCCAGCGCCTCAGCTGGAACAAGCCCCATTTCGCACTGCGCTTCCATTACAGCCAGCTCGACATCTAAAAAGGTCTGAAACTTGCTTTCAAGAGACCAAATAGCGCCCATCTCGGCGCGAGTGTAACGTTCTATCACCCTATGAATTCCTTATCAGTGAAAGAATATTTTCTCAAGTGACGCTTTCAAGCGGGTGCTCTCGTCAAGAAAATTCGCAAAGAAATGAATTAATTTAATGACCGTATATAGATGCCAGTAGTCCTGTAAAATCTGCCCGTTATTTGCAGGCGAAAACTAAAACTGACTCGGAAGTTGACAATGAATATTTTGGTAGCAATCGATGTGGCCCAATCGACCAACAAAGATGAAGCGAAGGCCGCTAAAGAGCTTGTGGAAGTAGAGAAGGTCGCCGCCCTCCTGCCCCTCGATCAAAGCCAGGTTACCTTACTTTACGTCAAGGAAGAATTGCCTTCCTTTGAGCAGGTCCTGAAGGCGCAAGCCGATTTTCCAGAAGATCTTTCCCATGTGGTGGAAAGAAGAGCAGCGAAAATTCTCGATGCCGTCAAGAAAAATTTTGAAAAATTCGGCGCCACGGTCAAGTGTGAAATAGTCTCGGGACCGCCGGCACAGATGATAGAAACAGTCGGCAAAGACAACCAGGCACAAGTGGTGGTCTTAGCCCAGAGCAAACATCACGATAGTCTTTTCCTGAGCCGGGTCAGCCATCATGTGGCTAGACACAGCCCAGTCTCGGTCTTGCTTTTGCGCCCGGGCAAAGAAGCGGCCTTCGCCACAAGCGAGCGCTCAGTCACCATCGGTCTAGACGGCTCCAATCAATGTCTTGAGAGCATCGGCAAAACTTTAGACTTACTTGCCCTCGACCGAGAAAAAGCACAGCTACACCTCACCTATGTGGTGAACGTTTCCAAAATCATCGCCTCGGTGACGCCCTTTTCTTTTGTCACGGCCATGCAGGAAAATCTCATGATGGAAGGCGAAGTTTATCTCGCCTCGGCCCAGAAACATTTAGGCGATGCCGGTTTCAAGAAAATCACTCTCAATCTCAAGGCGGGTCGCCCAGATGCCGAGATTCTAAAGTTAGCCCACGAAAAGTCGAGCGACTTGATTGTTATTGGCGCCCAGGGCGGCGGAGCAATCAAGCACTTCCTCATGGGACATATTTGTGAGCGGGTGGTATCGCAGGCACCGGTATCGACAGTGGTGGCACGGCATTAACCATGTCCCAAGAGCAAAAGCTCGGTCAAGCAAAAACAGTGGCCCGCGCACTGGTAGGTCTGCTTTCTTTATTGATTTTGCTTGGCGGCAGCCCGGCTATGGCTCAGTTTAATGAAGTAGATGATTTAGCGGCAGAACAAGCCAAAGAAAAACAAGAACTAGAAAAGATGAAGCAGGAACTGCGCTCTATCAAGGGCGAAGTCAACGATGCTATGCGCTCGATGAGCGAACTGACCCAGACGATGCAAGAGCGCCCCATGGCTGGTGCCGGACAGCCGGTTCATGAAGTGCATCTCTTTGCCAAAGAGAAAGACATCGACCTGGGCGGGGGCAAGAAAGCCCATTGTCTCACCTATAACGGACAGGTACCCGGACCCGAACTACATCTAAAAGAAGGCGAGCCGACTAGAATTGTCCTACACAACGAACTGACAGTGCCGACCAGCCTACACTTCCATGGTTTGGTTTTGCCTCACACAGTGGACGGACTACCAAGGGCCGGCACAGCGGCAACTAAAGATAGCCAGCCCAAATCGGAACGCTATCTGCGCCCGGGTGAAATCTATGCCTATCAATTTATTCCGACGGTGCAAGCTTCGGGCTATTATCATCCCCAGGTGATGCATCTCAAACAACGCGATCTGGGGCTATATGGCGCAATTATTGTCCATCCGCGCTTGAACAGCCGCTCGCCCGACCAAGAACTGTCTTTGTTTATCAATAAAGTTACTGTGGCTGCCGGCAAAGAAAGCGGGCAAAAAGCCCAAGATGTGCTGGTGATCAACGGCAAGACGGCACCGCATATACCAGCCATAGAAACCAGCCCGGGCAAAAGGCTAAGGCTGCACATTTTCAACTTGAGCGACCAAGCGGTGCCCTTACATCTAAGCGGTCACCGCCTAGAAGTCGTGGCGAGCAATGGCTCAGACCCTCTGGAGCCGCATGTTATCAGAGACACTGTCAATCTCAATCCATCCGACCGGGTGGTTGTCGATATATTGGCCGATAACCCCGGTGTTTGGTCGCTTGCTTCCGACCGCCCCAACCAGGTGAGCGATAAAGAAGGAAACTTCCCCAGCGGTTTAGCGGTGGTCTTTAAGTACAAGGTTCAATAGATATCTAGAAAAGATAACTGGCTCAAGAACGCCCTACTTAATAAATTATCTGCCATCTGACCTTAACATTAGAAAGAAACTCTTCCCTCTAAAGCTCAAGCCCCTTTTACTTGAAGTAGTGAAGCGAGGGCGAGCATAGATGAATTATTCCAACGATTTTGATGACTTAGGTAGCACCAAACCGGGAGCAAACCAGCCGAGAATACCCGAGGCTGTTTCTTACGGCAGTCTATTGAATGTTTTGAAAAATCGTTCTGATGCTCGCCAAAATGACAAAGACAACCAGGACTGCCATCATGACAGTGCCGACCAGGCTTACATAATGGAATTGGCTCATGATTTGAGACAGGGCTATCTGCAAGACGTCATGGACGTGCGCATGGAAAGACTGGACCAAATAAACGGGCGGGGACGCTCGGGCAAGAATGTCGAAATGCCCCTCTTCAATGAAGTACCCAGCCTAAAATTCTTTCTGAAATAGGCTAAAACCGAGCCTATTAACTTGTTGACCTATTAACTTATTGCCGTAAAGCCGCCAGAGCGCTGTCTACTCTTTCGCGGCCGAGACCAGTATGTCTGCAGAATATAGACCAGCCGATCTCGATTACTTCTTCCCAAAAATCGAAGAATATTTCTTGGTTGAGATAACCCAGACCTTTTTCATAGGAATAATCGGCCAGAATGGCCTTAGCCATGTCATGCTGAATCATATGCTGCAGGTCGAACCAATTGTCTTCTAGAGCAAGTTCGAAGAGTACTCTCAAATACTCTGTTTGTCCGTATCGGGACTCGGCCAATTCTCGTAATCGATCATCCATCAGGAAGCAATCTCAGTCAGACTCAATCTCGGCTTAAAGCAAACTGCCAGGGTATTCTTCAAAACTATCATAAAACAGCCATTTTTGAAGGTTGGGAAGAGAATTAAGGCAAAAGCCACTAAAAGTCGGCTATAGTGAACAAAGCAAAATATTCAGGACATCAGTTTTTATGCCTACTGAGCAATTGTTCCGCATAAAGTCTCAGCTTTCTACAAAAGAGCTGACAGTATCGGACGGACTACTGCTTACTTTGAGAGCCCTGCGCGGGCATCTACCCGAAAGCCGCCTTCTCTGGCTCAATCGCGAACTTTTGGGTTATCGACCGGAAGACTTGGAAGAGTTCTCGCCACCTGAGCCAAAGAAAAATGTCTTCCCTCGCATAGTCATGCTCTGGTCGCCAGCCCGCAAACAGCACGAAGAAGAGAAACTAACCTCGCCCCGCTATCGTTATTTGCAGGGTACCTGGGGTAAGCTCAATGAAAGCGGCGGCATAACCACGGTCGCAGCCCCACAGCTCTTAGAAAAGAGTATTTTTTGCAATATTGGTCTGCAGCAGTTGGAAGCCCAACTGCAAGAGATGGAAGACCAAGAAGGCGCCCTCTTTTCGATGAGTCATGACCTTGAAACCGGCGCCGAGTTTTACTGCTTTGCCCGCGAACTAAGCCGTATAGCCGAAGCAGTGCGCATCAAGCTTTGCCAGTTTATAGACGAAGCCATGCAAGAACTTGGCTAGAGTATCTGTTTAGAAAGTCTGTCTAGAAAATCGGGCCAGAATAATTTACCTAGTGAAATTTGACTTAAAAAGTTAGCATAGAAAATCGGCATCGAAAGCCGCAAATTCAGAAACTTGCATCAATGAAAAAACTGCCTATCTCTCTAGCCCTATTTATGCCGTTCTCTGTGTTGCCGCTTACTGTGTTGCCATTTTTAGTATTGCCATTTTTTGTCTTGTCGTTTGGTGTCTTGCCCTGCCTTTTGCAATCAGATTGCACAGCAGTTCTAGCTCAGGCAAGCGAAAAGTCTTTCCCTGAGATTTTGCAAGAGCTGGAAGTCAAAGCCGGGCTTGCAATTGAACCCAACCTGCCGCTTTTGGTGCGCACTGAAAGACTAGAAAAAACAGTTTTTGGCTGCCCCCAGCCAGGTTCAATCATTACTCGCATCAATGGGCTCACAGACTTACTCAAGAGCGGCAACAAGCCCCAAGAGAGCCCAAGAGAAGCCTTCGACCAAGAAAATTTACCGGCTGAAAAGCTGAGCAGTGAAAAACTAGCAAAAGTAAGAGAAATGCTGGCAAACGCCCATATCGAATCTATCTTGCCGGCAGAGAACACCACGCCGCCGCACTTCTTTCGCATCAGTAAAGGCGGTGAAGTGACCAAAGAGACAAGCGATTATCTAGAACAAGTGATGGCGGCAAGCAAGAACCGCACTTTTCGCTTTGCCTCAATGCCCATCACTGTCTATATCACCCCCATACAAGACCAGTCCCTGATGAAAGCCGTTAGAGAAGGCTTCTTCGACTGGGAGAGCCGGGGCGCTAAAGTCAAATTTGTCGAAACCAATGCTCAATCGGCGCGCATCAAGGTTATTTGGAGCCGGCTGGGAGTCAGTTCGGACAAGAACGACTGCACTCTGGGCGCCCATACTATAACCAAATGGACCAAGCATCCCTCGGGCAAACTGGCTGTCATGTCAATCAGCGCTATTCCTGTGCCCATCTACATTCCCAACCTGGGACCAAAGTATACGGTGCCGCCCCAAGTAATTGAGGTGAACCTCGACCTTATCTATTCAAAGGTACCGGAAGCCAGATATTTGCTGACCAAAAATATAATCGCCCATGAACTGGGACATGCCATGGGCTTGCTTGGCCACAGCCCCGAGCGCGGCGATCTAATGTTTAGCATCACCGACGAACATTCAAGACTGAGCCAACGAGACTTGAACACACTGGAAAGACTTTACCAACGCAAAGTAGATGTGCCCCTCTAAAGCCTTCTAAAGCCGCATTAAACCAGTCTGATCAGTAGCGATAAGGCGCCACACCAAGACGATTGCGCAATTCACTGTCTAGATTTTTGACATTGCCTTCCAGTTCGGTGAGAGCGACTTTGCGCTGCAAGACCTTACCAAGCAAACGTTCGCCGGTATTTGGGTCCTTCGCCAAAGGGTCGTTCTGCACTTTCAAATAGTCTGAAAAAAGAGCACGGGCATCGCTGAAATATTGGTAGTACCCGCGGTGCAACTGCTCTGTTTCAGGCAAGAGCGGCAACTGCTTCATCTGATCTATGGCAAGGCTATATTTGGCCACAAGTGAATTGAGCAGCTTCTGTCCGGCAAGTTTCTCTTCCCCGGGCACAAACATCGAAAGTCCGCGAGACATAAGACCATCAGCCTGCTGCCTTTCAGAGGGAGTCATCTGCGCCTGCCTGCGTACCTGATCATAAGAGGCGAACCAACGTTTGATCATCGCCGGGTCTGTGGCCGGTCTTTGGGCATTGGAGAATTGCTCGCCACCGGCTGGTGCCCCGCCTTGCGGCTGATAATTTTGATATTGCGGCTGACTCTGGGCTGGGCATTGAAGCAACAGCGCCAAAGACAAGAGCAAAAGCGAATTTTTCATGGCACTCCCCTGCATCGCTACCTCCGGACAAGGACTATTCTATATTCTTTCCCAAAAAAGAAAAAATAATCGTATCTGTTTGCACTTGATTGGGGCATAGCAATATAGAAGCGCATAATTATCGAAAGGAGCCCAAATGACCATACTTGTGGCGGTAAAAAAGAACGGCAGAGTTTTTCTGGGAGCAGACCGCATGATGACCACCGGCAGTGAGTACGCCGTCGATGTGGTGAACGGCTCCAAAATAATCAAACTGAAACATGCCTATATTGCCACAAGCGGTTATACCCTACTAGACAATTGTATCGAGCATCTCTACCGCACTAAACATCCGATGATGGAGAACACCTTCAAGAACAGGAACGAAGTCTTTCAATTCTTTCTCGACCTCTACACCGAATTAAAGAAAAACTACACTCTGGTAGACACAGGCAAAGATACCTTTGCAGCGATTTACAACGTTTTTCTAGTCGCGACCCCGTACAGCATTTTTTCAATTTCGCAAAACCTCTCTGTCAATGAATACGATCGCTTCGCCGCCCGCGGCTCAGGTTCAGACTTTGCCAAAGGTTGCCTCTACGGCATCTTCGACCTGGTGGATGACGGGGTGACGATCACCCGCCTAGCCCTAGAGGCGTCTTGCCATTTCTCGGTCTATTGCAAAGAACCAATAGACATAGTGGAAGTAAAGGCAGAAGATTTCGGCAAGCTGCATGCCGAAGGTCCCAAGCAGAAAATGAAGTTACTCACCCATGCCGCCAGAAAAGGTCTGCCCGGAATGGTCTTGATCGAAAAGAACAAAGTCGCCAAAAATTCGGGCAAAGTCTCTGCAAAAGAGACTGGCGCTACAGCAAGCAAAAAACAAAGCCAGTCGAAGCAGTCGACAAAATCTAGTGCTGCAGACAAATCGTTAAAGACAGACAAAAAGCGCAAGCCAAAATAAAATCAGACACCCCATATAGTATCAAACGCAGTTGCCGGTGAATTCTTTTCAGCACACGGCGACAAATAGGGGACTAAAGTGGCTCAAGCAAGAGAGCGCCAGGAGGACCCAGCCTGCACCACCAGCAATACCACACCAAGGACCAAGGAAATCAAACTTACCGGCGCCGTATTTGGTGCCATGCATCGGACAAGTCGAATTGGACAAAGAAGCCTGGCAAAGCTAGCTTGGCTGACTGGCCTAGGCATATTAGTGGCATCGCTCTTCCTAGTTTTTATGCTTGCTTGAGATGCTTGCTTGAGAGCAAATTTCGAGCCCATATAGACCGTTTGGCAAGGGCAAATCAGACACTTTATGTAAACAAAACTTTGCTCTCTTTCCCCAGAGGTTTAAAACTCTGCAGATCGAGGTATTTTTATTAGTTACTGGCTTCTTTAACTTCGCAAATTAAAGCCTGGCGCTACAATTTCCTTTTGGTAAGTTTCAAATATGCCTACAGATTTGCGTCAACTGCTGGAAGACTCGTCAATTGTCGGAGCAGCAACCCTAGTTAGAGCAGAAAAACTAGCCAGGCTGAGCGGTCTATCCCTTGGTAAATCGCTCATTTCGCTTGATTCAATCTCATTGAATGAACTGGAAGCAGCCTTAGAAGCCCGTCATATGATTGACGACGGACTGATAAGTCATGACTGCGCCTGCCGGGCCATGCAAACAGTGAGAAGAAGAGGTTGGAATCTTACCGATTCGCTTATGGCTATCGATGCTGAAGCTTTCACTGCCAGACGCTCACGGCTGGGCGAACTTTTTCTCGATGCCGGTATAGTGGACGACCGCCAATTAGAAATCTGTCTCAATTCGGCCACTTTTGTCGGTTATCCACTAGGAAAGACTCTGACGATATTCGATACAGTTGACGAAGCCTTGATTACAAAGTCACTCGACTGGCAAAAGCAGCTGCGATTGGGGCAGTTGGATCGCAAAGAAACACTCAATCGCATCAGAGAATTGCATCAGTCCAAAACTCGCATCGACCGCTCCGGCGCCAAATTAGAACAACTGCTCGAAGCCGCCGAACTTTCCGCTGCCACCGAACCATCCACCCGCAAAGATGGTGATGTGCGTTCGATAGACTCGCTGACCAGATTGCATAGCCTCGACCGCAAAACAATCATTGCTTCGGTCAAGCTCATTTCGTTGGTGCAAGAGGGACTGATCAGTATGAAAGAAGCAGCCAAGCTGCTCAAATATATAGACAAATATACGGACGGCTCGGCCCAAGAAAGCCCAGACAACAGCCTGCTAGACTTCCTCAGACAGACCGGGCTCTTAGACGCCAAGCGCTGTCGGCAACTCTTTGATGAATTGGAAGAGACTGAACTGAAAGACCCTGCCCGTCTTACCGAAGCGCTATTGAGCCGCTACCGCGAAGATACTGAACTGATAAAATCGGCCACTGTGCTTTATCAACTTTTGCAGACCAAAAAACTAAATCGGGAAGAAGCCTTACTAACCTTCGGTTTCTTGAAATTCGGATTGGCCAGAAGCTAATCTAGCCATTTCGATCCCTTCTGTGATTTGGTTCTGTCTTTCAATTGACGATGGAAACAAGAATTGATTTTCTTTAGCAATATGTTCGCCCAGGTTCTTCTCCAAGACAGTCAACTCATCTACTAGCAAAAGGTAGTCCTCACAGCTGTAGAGAGCTTCTTTCATGGGGTCATTCAATATTCTAATGTTTGCAAGATTCTCAGTAAATTCCTCATGCTCAAGAAACATCACATTGATTGGTCCTCTGACCGAAGATAACGGCAGCACACCTCTATCTAAGTCTCTAATCATCGGGAAAAGTACTTTCTCTTCTTTATGCATATGCTGCTCCAGTTCGGCCTTCAACACTCCAATTGATGAAGCCATTTTCTCTAGGGATGGATTCTCAATACCATGCACCGCTGCCACTCTTATAGCCAACTTATGAATGACGGTAAGGTGCTCTTTCAAAAAGGCGTTATGTTTATCAATGATTTCGTCGATGGTCGATGAAAGTGAGATTCCTTGTGGTGGAGTATCTTCTCTATTCATAACTAATTCTGTTCCTGCTAGTTCGATATAGATAGACAAGAGTTGAATTCCCCCTTCACAATTTGACTCTTATCAAAGCTGACATAGATACTGGTGAAAAATGATTTGTTCACAATAAGAATTTTCCATTTCCAATCAAAAGACGGAATCCTCCCAAAGAAGTAAGCTAGTTGACCGCTTACAAAATCGGACACAATCATCCTTTTTTACGATTCATTGGCTCTTAGAGATTGATTACTATGGTGCCAGAGGATAAAACATGGCAAGCACAACAGCACCAGGCTATAGAATCTCAGGTCTTCTCGCCTTTCCAAAAGAACATGGAATTACGGTAGCATTCACTGTCTCCTGCCTGACAGCCTTGTTGCTATCAGCTCAGCAGCTACTAGTTCCAATGAAACTGCTCCTTCTTTTCTTGCAGTTTCTCAGCTTACAAAAACAAAAGGCTCTTGCGTTCTCAACCCTTTTCAGTCTTGCGGTTCTCTGTAGCCTAAGCGGCTCCATCGATTCGGCAATTGCAACCTGTCTACCCGCTCTCTTCTTCTACGCCGGAACGAAGACACTGGAATTGCTACCGAAGAGCAAGAGAACACTGCTTGAGATAATGGCAATTGTAGGAGCATGTGCAACCCCAATCTTATGCTGCGATGGTCTCACTCTTGTCAACAAAGTCTATTGTATTGCAGCCTTAGCCAGCACCGAAATATTCGGAGTGTTGGCAATCAAACTTTCCATTCAAAGAAATTACAAGCATGAGTCTCCACAAACTAACAGCCTTCTCTTCGCACTAGGTATTCTACTGTGGCTTATCTGCTTCAGCTGTTGCCGAGACTCAGGCTTCTACGCTAATTTCATTATTATACAACTGCTGACAGTTGGACAGATTCACTTTCTCTCTAAACTAGATAGCTTTAGAGAGATGGGGAAAACGGCAGCCGTTTTTGCCATCTTCACCGCAATTTTGCTTACGGCATCTGTCGGTAACTAAGGAAGAGTGTTGCCAAAGAATCACAGCGTGCTTTGAAGAAGAATTCATGTAGTCCTCAATAGGCGAAGACAAGCTGCAGTTTTCCCTAACCATATCGGCATCTAAGACTACGATCTCAGACTCATTCGCATGTAAAAGAGTTTCAGAAATATTCGCCTCTCTAATCTTGGTGACGCCCGTAGATTTGGACCAACCATCAAGATTGAGACATTCATTATCGATTGAGACAACACCGGAATTAACGACAATTTCTACAGACAAACCAAGTTTAGAACTCAAACCATATATTCCGTCCATATCAGCCGCTGTAAACCGACTGTTAGTCACCAATATCCTCAGGCAGGTCCAATCCTCTGCAATATCTCGCAAAACCATTACTGGCACAGGAGCCACAGCAGCCAACAGTTCAAAAAAACGTCTGCGTCCTTTTCGCTTAGTAGCATTGTTGAAACCCATTACAATCAAATCATGATTAGAGGCTCGATCAGCAATCTCAAAAAGAGGAGAGCCCTCATCTAGAAAGAAGCGTGACTCTATATCCAACGCTCCGGCTCTTGCCTGGTATGAGACCATCAAAGCTTCGCCCGCACAGCGCAAAGCTTCCAGAATCTTCTCCCTCGCCTCCAAATAGATTCCACTTCCGATTAACCCGGGCTGATCGTATGCTAACATCTGCCACACGGCATCAGTATCTATAACATGTTGAGCAGTCACAGAAGAATCAGTCCGTTTTGCCAAACGCCAAGCAAAGTTTGCAGCCCAAAGAGATTCTATTGAACCGTCAATAGGCAGCAGAATAGAAGAACCGTCCATAGCCGTGTCCTCGCGCGAAAAGAAAGCAACTTCTTGAGATCCCATCTTGAGCCTAGCTCTTGCAGAACAAGCCCGTATCAATCTAATTACTGATTCATTTGATATATCAGTTACTTAATATATACGCAATCTAAGTCTAGGTCGGACGCGGAAACGGCTCAATGTTCTCAGTGAGATGCGGAGCCTCTTGCCTGAGCATTCTAGTTATTGTGACATGCATCCACCAGAGACAAACGGCACTAAGCATGGCGAAAAGCATCCAACAAGTGGTCCAAATCCCCGTTGCCTGCAAAAGATAGCCGAAAACAATTGGCCCGACAAATCCTCCAAGACCTCCGATAACCCCCACTATTCCACCAACAACGCCAACATCATGGGGGAAGTAGTCCGGTATATGGCGATACACCGCAGCTTTTCCTATGCCGGTCATCACCCCTAACACAAGCACAAAGAAAGTAAATATCCAAACATTGGCTTGAAAGAAAATATGAGTCACACCTTGGGCTAAGATCTGCTTCTTCAAAACACTGTCGCCCACTTTAACAAGAGGCTCTTGCCAAAATACAGTTGTCGGCCAAACCAACAACTCTTTTCTATCCTCAAATATCGTAAGTAGATCATCCTGCTGCTTCGCTCGAAGCTTATAGCATTTCCCAGCGACAACAATCTCACTTGCAGTAACGCTTTCCACTATCCCCTTCTTGGTGCACATAACTCCTTGTCCGGGTGTTTCGACATCCATACGAGGCACACAGAGAGCTAAGGAAGCAATCAAACATGAAACCAGAACCGAATACATTACAGAACGCGCCCCAAACTTATCCGACAACCAACCACCGATTGCTCGTATCACTCCTGAAGGTAAGCTAAAAATACTGGCCATCAAGCCTGCCATTGCCAGAGACATGGCATATACGTTGAGATAGTAGGAAATCAGCCACTGAGAAAGTGCAACAAACCCTCCAAAGACAAAGAAGTAATAAAGTCCAAATCGCCAAACCCTAACCTCTCTCAAAGGGGCTAGTTGCTGCAGAATAGAGATGCCTTTCTTCTCGACCTTACGAGGGAATGAACAGAACCAGAATAAGAGGGAGACCACTACCAGAATTGCGGCATATATCCGAGGAACTTGACGCCAGCCCTCCAGGAAATGCAGATTGTCGGTGCAAAAATTGAGAAGATGTGGAGCCCCCATGCTCGTAAGAGATGCACCGGCATTTCCTGCACCAAAGATACCCAGAGCAGTACCTTGCTTCTCTCTGGGAAACCAAAGAGAAGTATAGGCAATACCCACGGCAAAGGAAGCTCCAGAAATACCAAAACCTAGACCGGCGAGAAAAAATTGCCAAAAGTCAGTGCAGTAACTGACTAAGTACATAAATCCCGCAGAAATCAACATAATTGTCACGAAGACGACCCGACCGCCATAGCGATCTGTTAAGACTCCGGCAGGCAACCTCAATAAAGAACCGGTCAAGATTGGTACACCTAAAAGCCAACCAACCTGACCGGCGTCGAATGAGTAAACTCCATTGTCGACAAGAAAAGCGACCAGCACTCCGTACAATACCCAACAAGCAAAACAGACAACAAAAGAAGCTGTGCTTACGGTCAATACCGATATCGACTTATACTTTTCAGGCATAAAATCTCCATTGAAATTTGTTAAAATCTCTACATTCAAGAGGCGACTGACTGGAGGCGAATATGGCAAAACTACCTGGAAGATTCACAGCATTTCAAAAATCCCATCCGCAGGTATTCAAGGCATACGAAGAACTTGGCAAGGCTGCCGTAGCAGGTGGACCGTTGAGCCCTCGCGAAATTGCGCTAGTTAAACTTGCCATCGCCAGCGGTGCCAAGATGGAAGGAGCTCTACATTCGCATACACGCAGAGCTTTAGAAGCCGGTTTAGACCCTGAAGAGATAAGACATGTGGCGCTGCTCTCTGTAACAACTCTAGGGTTTCCTAACATGATGGCTATACTCTCCTGGATGGATGACATTCTCAACTCACATAAAGAGGACTAATTACCTATTAGATTGCAATCGCTGCAACTCTTCCTCCAACTGTCTATCAAGATTCTCTAGAGCAGACAATCTCTGTGCAATCACCATCGCTGGCAGTTTGCCCTCCTTCTTCAGCTTATTTGTTTTAATTTGTCCCCTGGCGCGGTTTTGCATAGTATCGAGTATGCCTATGGCGGTGCCTGGGATAAAGGTGGTGGCACCCATGGCTACCCGATGCGAAAAAACCGAGCCAGGTGTCTTCGGTCTGTAGCTGTAGATTGGAAGGTTCTTTCCATCAACGTTGACACTGATTACCTGCGTTCGCGGCGCCGGGGCCTGATGAAAACCGAAACCAGCCCGTGCCAACTGCACACCCCAACCAATTTTCGTACCACCTATCAAGGTGTTTGCCAAAACCCTTTCTTTAAACTCCCGGGAAGCGTTCAGCTTCTCGGCCAGAGCCATTGCTGAGTCCTTGTGGAAAGCGGCCGCCCCGGCTTGATACAGCTTGAGACGAATTTTCATGCCTTCTGCAGAGGACAAATCAACATTATCAGCAAGCCGGCTAAGTTCAATTGAACCACTCTCTAGATTCTTAACCGACTCAAGGTCTAACTGCCCCAGCTCTTTATCGAGAGATCTGGTCAACCGGCGTGAAGCCGCAATGGAACTAACCTTGGAAACCACCGGACCTAGCACGATGAATCCACCAGAAACAATAAATCCTATTCCGGCCGGCCCAGCGATATTTGGTTTTCTATTGGTGATAGCCAGCAGACCACAGAGAGCGCCAAGGTAACCACCGGTAGTGGCGCCCCCCAAGCTCATAAGATTGGCAACATCTCTGCCTGTCCGAAAGGCTTTTCCTCTCACGCAAAAATTCCTGTACTCGATGAGAGCGGCATCTCTCATATTTTTCAGAAGAGCACCTTCTCTAGAGGCAAACTTTGCAGCTTCCTCGCTAAACTGCTTACTCTCAATTAAGGTCTGCCTTCTCAAGAGAAGTCGGTCAATTTCCGACTTTAGCTCATTCACTTTCTGTCGATAAGACTTCTCATCCATCTTCATCTTTCTTAACTGGCGAGCGCGCCAGGCGTCAATCGTAAGCTCGGTGAGAGCACCAGCTGTACCTATGGAATGGCCGACGATAAGAAAGGAAGGACCAAAGGTGAGGAAAGACTTTCCTGCCGTACTGGGGCGCTGCCAGGTGCGCCAGCGAGCATAAGCGACGTGATCTATGCCAATATTACTAAAGACATACTGCCCCATGTTAAAGGCAAAGCTACGCCAAGTCTTATACCTATCGACCTTGGTCGACTCGACTCTATATTTGGCATTAAGACCAATTAGTTCCAGCTCTTTCTTAGCGGCAAGCACTGTCACTTCTTCTAGATCGCTCATTGAGGCATTTAACAGGAAAGAATTATTCGACTCGCTACCTAGTCCGCGTAATGAAGGAGACGCATTCTGCGCTAAGAAAACACTATCAAGTACAGGTTCAGAGACTGTCTGCGAGCGCAGAAGCGGCTCATTCTGGTCAAGTGACGCAGGAGACTGAATCTGCAAGGGAGATGGAGAAGGAAAGTCTTGCAAACTATCTGTTTCCGTTTCAGTTCTAGACGGATCAGAACTAAGCACTTGCGCACTTACCGAACTGGCAGCAGCAATCCAAACGACCAAGAAAGAACAAAAAAATCTTACCGTAGCTTTTTCTAAAGACATAGGACACCTGCCTCTCAATTTGACTGCTCTAGATTACAGAGACATCTAGATCTTTTTATCTTCTTTTGGACGATATTTTGAATCCAGAAGACTGATCTTTGCCATCAGCTCCAAACTCTAGGCTCTAGGGATTTCGCAGAGAACCACCAGGTCGCAAATAAAATGTCCAGTTCAAGACTAAACAAAGAACGTAGAATACGGCAAAACCGTAAAAGGCAAGCTCTGGAGTGCCGTTCTGAACCTGCGAACCGATCACCATAGGGATGATGAATGCTCCATAGGCAGCCAGTGCCGATGTCCAACCCAAGACAGGGCCGGTTTGTTCCTTGTTAAAGACATTAGCAATGGTACGGAATGTAGAACCATTACCGATACCAGAGGCAGCAAACAAGACTAGAAAGACAGCAAAAGTCGGCCAAAAGAATTCTTCAGGCGTGCTGCTCTTGTATGCCAGCTTCAAAAAGTGTGAGACCCCAAAGGCACCGCCAATCATCACTACGGATACCAACTGAGTTACAAGGGCGCCTCCAATACGGTCTGCAAGCCAGCCGCCAAAGGGTCGCATTAGCGCCCCAATGAATGCCCCTGTCCAGGCATAAGTTAATGCACTTGGAGCATTAGGATTAACGGCATTATGCAAGAACGAGCCATCGGATTGAGCCACATGACTAAAGCCGAAGATCACCTGAATTGATAGTGGCAAAGCGGCCGCATAACCGATAAAAGACCCAAATGTCATAGTGTAAATAACTGTCATAACCCAAGTGTGCACATTGCCGAAGATCTTGTATTGCCTGTCGAGGCTTGAGCGAATTTTGCCTGGAATCGCCTTGAGCAGAAGTACTGTTGCCGCGATGACACCTGGTATTACCAACCACATTGAAAACTCGGAGCCCTGACCACCCGATGCAGCAGGAAGCATAAGCCAAACCCCAACTGACGCGGTTAATAGACCGATTAATAGCATGCCGGCAAGCTTAGAACAGGCTATCAAGATTGAACCCGGCTCCGGCGAAACGTTCTCATCCTTAATATTATTCATCTTAAGCAAGGCAAGGAGGGTAAATGGAATGAGCAGAACCAACCAAACATAACCGGCATTTTGTATATAAGCAGTACTTCCTGCTGCTATCTTGCCGAACATTGTTCCACTAGCGCTTTTCAAAACCATACTGGCCTGTCCGGGTAACCCGAAGGTCATCGATAACGGCACCAGAATCTGCATGGCTGTTACACCGAAGTTCCCCAAGCCAGCGTTGAGGCCCAAAGAGAGTCCCTGCACTTTCTTCGGATAGAAGAAGCTTATATTGGACATTGAAGAAGCAAAGTTTCCACCACCCAAGCCGCATAACAAGGCCAAAACTTGGAATACCCACAGGGGAGTTGCCTTGTCGGCAAGAAAATAGCCTGTCAAAACCGCCGGCAGTATAAGAAGCATGGTCGTAAAGAAGACCGTGTTTCGCCCACCAGCTATTCTTATAAAAAATGTGCTGGGAATTCTAAGTGTAGCGCCGGATAGTCCAGCAATTGAAGTAAGCGTAAATAATTGGGCCTTCGTATAAGGGAAGTCCAAGTTGAGCATTTGGACAGTTATCACCCCCCAATACATCCAAACGGCGAAACCGCAGAGAAGGCAGGGAATGGATATCAATAGATTTCGATCAGCCAGTTTCTTACCGCATGCAGACCATTGCACCTCGTCTTCCGGATTGAAGCCGGTAAGATCAGGCTTGTCTACTAACACTATCTGCGACTCCATAGAGGCACCACCAACAGTCATTTATCTAACTCCTTCTCACTGCAGCCAAAATTTCAATAGCCTTAAGCAGGCGCACAATGCCAAAGCTAATTGAAGCCACCGCCAGCAGTGCCAAACAGATATGCAACTTATACTTCGAGAGATTGATTCTAAAAAGCTTCAGCGGATCACCATGCTCGGCGTTCAAAGGGTCTGTGCCATCCAAGTACTCCTGCCCATCGCAGATACCATCCTTGTCGAGGTCGGATCGATTACCAAGAGCTATGGACAACTGAGCCGGTTCGTCTCGCAGAGCAAGAACTTTTCTCTTACCCAGAGATTTGATAATGAGATTGCCGAAATCATTCAGAATCGGGCTTTCTACTTGAGACCCCGGTTCCAACGCAGCCCGCGCACTATTTAACCTAGCAATCTCTTCAGCTTTCAAGGAACCTATTTGACCAGGTCCCTCGCCGGTCGGACCGTCTCCTGAAGTATGACACATGGCACAATTGACACTTCTTCCAGAGTTCTTCTCTGAGAATTCCTGGAACTGAGGGTAAGAGTCGGCTTTCGAAACAAAGCAAGAAAGTAGAAAAATCGACGAAATTGACCCAAACCAAAAATGCTTCGAGAGTCTAGATTTCAGAAGATCTATTTGAATTGCACGATTATTTATAGTTCTCATATTTTCAATCACTTCTTAATGTTTGAGCAAATGATAAATCTGCTCACCGAAGACAGTCATAACAATCAGATATACACTAACTAAAGAGGCTATGAAGCCGAGAACTTTTCGGCTTGTCCCGGCGAATATCCAGGGAGTAAGGACCAAAATGGCACCGACCATTCCGGAAAGCAAGATGATTACCCAAAACGGCAATAGCTCAAGAGGATAGTAGACAAAGAAGAAGTACCATTCGGGCTTGATTCCAGCTGGGGTCGCACCTAAGGCATCATATGGCGCCAAAAGAGGATAGGGCAAAAAAGACTCAAATGGAATACAGATTGAAAGCGTGAACAAGATGAAGAAAAAGACTCCCCAGAGTGTCAGATCCTTAAATAGAAAAACAGGAAAGAATCTCTCAGTTTTAGCAGCTTTCATATCTACACCTTCGCTCATACCGTGCAACTGTACCTGCAATAAGTGCCCTGCCAGCAACAGAACAAGAGCAAGAGGCAAAAGCACTACATGCAGCGCATAAAAGCGACCTAATGTAGACTGCCCGACACTCGCCTCACCTTGAAATGTTTCGCGCAAAATGCGAGGTACATCGTGCAATAAACCAGGTAAGTACTGTCCGACATCTTCCACACTCTGCAGACCGACCTTGGTGGCATTTACGGCAATCTGATTCCAAGGCAGAAGGTAACCAGTAAAACCGAATGTGAAGGTTATCACAAGCAGAACCACTCCCAGGATCCACGTCAATTCTCGAGGCTTCTCAAAACTCTTCATGGCAAATGCAGTTATCAGATGAACCACAGCAGAGAGAATCATGCCTGAAGCAGACCAGGCATGCATATTGCGAATCAAAGCACCAGCACTGACATATTTGGTTATGTACTCGACTGACAAATTAGCATCTGATACTGTCGGCTGATAGTAGAAGAGTAAAAATAGTCCAGTAACCACCTGAATCATGAAAAAGAACATAGTCAAACCGCCGGTATAATAGCCCCAGCTCATCTTGTGCACAGGCACTTCCTTGTGCTCAAGCATATGCTTGATGTTCATCTTATCTAAGGGAAACCTTTCGACTAAGAAGCCGAAGAAATCAATCTTACGCGACTGCTTGGAGCGATCTGAAACGGTCATACTTTATTCTCCTTAGGAATATAGACCCTGGCACTGAGCCGCTTATTACTGTCGATAGAGCCTCTCAAACTCTTTCCATCGAAGGAGGCAAGTTCTCTGCCTCGAGTATCCATTACCACCCAAGGCAGATGAGGAAGCGGCGCTTTGGCAGGAGAATCGGCGTTCGGAGCTCCGGTCTCAATATCAAAGTAACTAATATGGCAAGGACAGAGAACCTTTCCATCTTTTGCCTCCGAAGAAACAGTACAACCTAGATGTGTACACTTAGCCGATATAAGGAGTGGCAGGTCGTTCTTGCCTAGAAAAGCAAGAGCAGGCATCATCTGATAGTCGATGAAATACTTGCCTTTGTCGATCGACAATTCAGCTAGACTACCAATGAGTATGTACTCATTCTCTTGCCTTTCAAGCTCCAGTTTTCGCTGTGAGGTGGTCGACTCAAGTCGAGCAAGCCTTACGGACATTAGATCAGACTCTTCTTTGGCTGAAAGTCTTGGACCAAAAAAGAAGCGAAAAATTTTGTCAAAAACACCTACCGAAAGCAGAGAAATACCAAACAGGGAAGCCAATCCACCTAGGATAAAATGGCGTCTAGCTGCATTTTCCTGAAAGACTTGGGGATTACTTTCTGTGCGACGACCGCTTAACCAAACTACATTCTGCCAAGGTCGAGTTAAGTACTCAATTGGTACAGCAAACATATGAATCAGCCGAGAGAAAGGGATCAAGCCGATTAGAATCCAAGCCAGTACCATATGAGCTTTGACGGCATGCGGTAGATCTTGAACCAGATCAATCTGGGGTGAGAAAGCACACAGACTAAGGAGATAAGGGCATGTGGTACCTAACGACCAAGCACTGCCCCACGAATGCGAAACGGCTGTATATATTCCCAGACCTACCTGAACCAAAAGCAAAACAAGAACTACCAGGTCCATATTGGAAGTGACACTCTGCACTCGGCTGCTGGTTGTGCGTCTAACAAATAGAACAAGAATTCCGGCGAGACAGAGCAGAGAAAAGCCAAGACCAAGGGTTTCGATCACTAGGAGAAGGGGCTTATGGGCCACCAAAAGCTGCCAAAAGCCAGGAAATAGAAAGGCAAGAAAATGTCCGAGTACTATGGCAATTATGCCGATGTGCCAGGGAAGACTGCCCCACATCAAACCACGACTTTCAAGAAACTGCGAGGAAAGCGAGGAATAAGTAGTGGGCATAAATTTCACTCTATAAATCGAGCCCACCAAACAGACAACTACTGCCAAATACGGCAATGCAACAAAAATGAAGTTATCAAAAGACGCCATCTCTCATACCCCGGGAAACTGCTCAAACTGGTCGAAGTCTATAAGTTGCAACAAGTAGGCTGTTAGGTGTTTATAAGGACCCTCGCTGCTGTCGAGGCGCTGATTGATTTCCCGCACAGCCGGGAGAATAAGAAAATCAATGAGATCACGCACTTCATCTAGCTCTAGGAATCTCAATCCTATTAGCACCACTGCAAGATGATCGGGCAATTCTTGACCGAATTCATACCCAGCGACTCGGAACCGCTCAGTCAGCGCGGCAAGGAAAGAACCGCGATCAAAATTCTCATCACCATATATGTATGCGCTCAAATAGGGCGCAGCCAGCGGTGCTAGGTCGAAAGCGCGCGTATAGCTTTCCTCAAGCTGAGCAAGACTTAGGCAAGAAAAAGCTTCGACAATCGACTCAGATCTTTCTCTTAAAAGGCGCCTGGCCCGAGAAGACAAAAAGAGTGAATTAAGTTCCTGCAGTTGAGAAAAACTCCGACGAGGATATTGAAACAATCGACCAATCACAGCTAAGTCCTCAAGTAAAGGCACTATCTCTTCGTTGACTTTCGGCGAACTCATTTCTCAAGGTCCCCTTTCGATAGAGACGGAGGTACCAAGACCTGTACAACCTTTACATGCCTCCGGACTGCATGTTGCTGAAATTGCCTCCTCTCTCTGTATAGGAGGAAGAACGAATCGCTGATCTATTGTTGGAATAGCAGTCAAAGCATAAATCGCCTCTGCCTCTTCCGGAGTGGTGCGTCCCTCTCTCATAACCTTAGAAATCTCGACAACGTCGATATCGTCCAGATCGACGGAGCGTCTGTAATAACGGACGGCCATAAGTTTGCGAATAGCAGCTTCTACAATCTCCTCGTTACCCGCGGAGAATAGCCTGGCTAGAAACTTCACTGGCAGTCTAGACTTTTCGAGGGTGGCAAAGAAACTATCGCTTTTGTGCTCGTATATGCCGTTCTCAAGCTTACCCATGACCGGCAAGAGCGGCGGCACATAAAAGAGCATGGGCATGGTTCGATACTCGATATGCAGAGGCAGAGCCACTTTCCATTCCTTCACGTACTTATAGACAGGCGAGTGCTGTGCCGCAAACAAAAACTCACTGCTGATACCGTTAGCTCTAGCTGCGGCAATCACCTCAGAATCAAAGGGATCAAGCAATACACTGCGCTGCGACTCCACAAGAGCGTGATCCGGCACCAACATTGCTTTATCAATTCTATCGGCGTCATAGAGAAGCACGCCAAGATACCTAATTCGCCCAACGCAGGAGTGAAAACAGTTTGGAATCTGTCCAGTCTCCAACTTGGGATAACAAAGAATGCACTTTTCGGACTTACCGGTTTTCCAGTTGTAATAGATTTTCTTATAAGGACATGCTGCCACGCAGGCTCGCCAACCTCGGCAGATTTCCTGATCTATCAAGACGATTCCATCCTCGCCTCTTTTATAAAGAGCACCGCTAGGGCAGGAAGCCACACAGCTTGGGTTTGCACAGTGATTGCAAATACGCGGCAAATACATCATAGAAAGCCGCTCAATCTCGAACAGTTGTTCCCGCTCTTCCTCCGATAGAGCATCCAAGTTCAAATCGTTTTCCGCATAGAGAGGAGAACCGGATAGATCATCATCCCAATTTGGACCGGCGTTTATCTCGATTTCCTCTCCTGTTATTTGAGATATAGGAACTGCAGTAGGCTGATCGTCGCCTTCCGCTGCATCAAATAAGTCTTGATATTTATAAGTCCATGGTTCGTAGTAGTCTTCCAATCCAGGTTGATTGGGATTGTAGAAAAGCTTGATGAAGGCATCCCACTTATTCTGACTCCTCAGGCTAAGCTTGCCGTTTCCATTCCACTTCCAGCCTCCTTTATAGTGGTCCTGATTCTCCCAAAGAGTTGGAAATCCCGTGCCCGGCTTGGTCTCAACGTTATTCCACCACATATACTCAGCGCCGGCTCGATCAGTCCAGACATTCTTACAGGCGATGGAACAAGTGTGACAGCCGATACATTTATCGAGATGAAACACCATTGAAACTTGCGCTCTGACATCCATGTTACTTCCTCAACAAAACCGATTAAAATTCGGGATCTTCTACTTTCTTGACGACTACATAAGTGTCGCGATTGACGCCCTGAGGACCCCAATAATTGAATGCGTAAGTGAACTGAGCATAGCCTCCAACCATAAAAAGCGGCTTTAATCTTGTTCTGGTCAAGCTGTTGTGACCGCCAGCTCGACGATTCTTGCGCGCCTTCGACTTGGGAGTCGTGGCGGTTCGCTCCGGCGAGTGATAGATATATGCCAGTCCTCTGGGAATACGCGCGCTGACACAGGCGCGTGTCACGACCACGCCATGGTCGTTCAAGACTTCAACCCAGTCGTTATCTTCGACGCCGATCATGTCGGCATCCTTCTCATTCAACCATACCGGCTCAATTCCACGCGATAGAGTCTTCATGCGAAGTGTATCGCCGAAGGTCGAATGTATATGCCACTTACCGTGCGGAGTCAGATAGTTCAAAACCAAAGAACCTCCGTCTCTCGGTGTCTTCTCTAGGTCCCTTGTCACATGTACATCAGGTCTCGGCTTATAGGTCGGCAATGACTCTCCATAAGCCAAGTAAGTTTCATGGTCGAGATACATGTGCTGTCTGCCTGTGAGCGTGCGCCAAGGAATCTCTTCCTCAATATTCTGGCAATAAGCCGAGTAGGTCCGCTCGTCGTTCGTAATGCCGGTCCAGTACGGTGTGGTCAGAACACGCCTAGGTTGAGCCTTCAAATCATCTATATTCATCCGCACGGAGCGGCTGGCACTAGCCAAATGAGTATGATCAATTCCTGTCTTTAGCGACTCAGCCTGAAAAGCTCTAAAAGCCATCTCGCCATTTGTCTCAGCGGCAAAATGAAGAATGGCATTACAGACATCGCGGTCAGATTCCAAAGAAGGAAACAAAGTCTCGCCAAATTTGAGACTTGGCCCCTGCTTGGCGTACTCATCGTATACGTCATCCACGTCATAGTGGGTACCATGCACCGAGAGCCCATTGTTTCTGAAATTAGGACCTAGCCTTATAAAGCGCTCATAGACTGTCTTATAGTCACGGCTAACCAACTTAAAGTTGGGCATCGACTGACCTGGAATTGCATCACATTCGCCCTTCAGCCAATCCTTGACCGTGGGCTGCGCTATTTCCGCAGGAGTATCGTGCAAAAGGGGAGAAGAAACAAGATCTTCTATGGGCTTTAGATCGTACTTAACAGCTAGCTTCTGCGTGCTCTGAGCAATGCCCTTAAATATGTCCCAATCAGACATTGATTCCCAGCACGGAGGTACTGCAGGTTGCAGCGGATGTATAAATGAGTGCATGTCAGTAGTTGCGATATCAAATTTTTCGTAGTGGGTGGCAGCAGGCAAGACGATGTCGCTATATAGAGCGGATGTATCCATCCGAAAATTGAGATCGACAATAAGATCCATTTTGCCGGTCTCAACCTTATCGTGCCAAATTACCTCCTTGACTGTATCCCCGGCAGTCTCTTCAGCAATTTGGTTATGATGAGTACCAAGATAATGCTTGAGGAAATATTCATGCCCCTTTGCAGAAGACATAATGGCGTTGCCGCGCCAGATATACCAAACCCGCGGATAAGAGTCAGGGTTATTGGGATCTTCCATAGAGAAACGCAGGTCTCGACGCTTAAGTCGGCTTACAGCGTGAGCAATAATCTCAGACTCACTTTTAGCCCCTTGTGAAATCGCCTCAGCAATTACTCGACTATTGGGTTCATTGAATTGAGGATAACAAGGCAGCCAGCCATTTCTAATAGCAAGCGCTTGTTTATCTATAGTATGACCAGCAGCCATTGTATGCTCACGGTCATTAACCGAACAGATTTCACTGAACGGTCGGTCATAACGCCATTGATCCGAATGAACGTAGTGAAAAGAAGGAGCATTCTGCAAGCGAGGAGGACCGCCCCAATCGCCACCGAAGGCAATAGGAGCCCAAGAAGCTTGGGGGGCCAACTTCTCCTGCCCAACATAGTGATTGAGACCACCGCCGTTTACGCCAACACAGCCGCACATAATCAAGGGCATAATTACTGCCCGGTAGATTAGATTATTGTGATACCAATGATTGGCTCCTGCGCCTATAATTACCGAGCACTTTCCCTTGCTCTTCTCTGCGGTTTTTGCCCATTCTCTGGCGAAATTAACTACAACGCTGGATTTAACGCCTGTAAACCGTTCCTGCCAAGCCGGAGTAAATACAGAAGACTCGTCTTCATATCCTGAAGGTATGTTTCCACCAAAGCCCCTATCGACACCATACTGAGCGAGCAGAAGCTCGAAAACTGTTGTGCAGATAAGTCTTTCACCAGAAGCAGAGTCTATATAACGAATCGGAACTTTGCGAAGAATCTGCTGATCAAAAGACTCAGAATAATCATCAATCGTGACGGTCACAGATGCATCGTTATCAACTCCTTTCTCTTTACTGAAAAACAAAGCAGGATCAATTTCATCGCCGGTGACAGAATCCTTCAACCTTAGATTCCAAGCACCTTTCTCTTTCTGCCAGCGGTGTCCGATTGTTCCTCCAGGAACAACCGGTCTTTTGGTCTTGAGGTCGAATACAAGAGTCTTCCATTCAGAATTTTCTAAGCGCTGATATTCCCCCAGATCAGAAGCCCTAAGTAATTTGCCAGGGCGGTAGGTTTCGTTCGAACCTTTCTCCAGTTTGACTAAGAAGGGTGCATCAGCATACTTCTTAAGATAGTCAGCGAAATAAGGGACATTCCTGTCAACGTAAAACTCCTTCAAGATAACGTGACCGACAGCCAGCCAAAAAGCAGCATCCTGCCCTTGATTGATTGGAACCCATTCATCCGCTATCTTCGATGACTGAGAGAAATCAGGCGAGAAAACGACAACTTTGGAGCCCCGATGCCTTGCTTCTACCAGAAAGTGAGCATCCGGAGTTCTAGTCATCAGGACATTGGAGCCAACAACTGCCACATAGCGAGAGTGGAACCAATCAGCAGATTCGGCCACATCCGTTTGTTCACCCCAAATCTCGGGAGAAGCAGGTGGCAAGTCGCAATACCAGTCATAGAATGAAAGACAGACACCACCCATAAGTTGTAAGAAACGAGCACCTGATGCATAACTGACCATAGACATGGCAGGAATCGGGGAAAATCCCACCAACCGGTCCGGCCCATATTTCTGTACTGTGAATAAATTAGCTGCAGCCATCAACTCATTCACAACAGACCAATCGGTGCGGCGCAACCCACCCTTTCCACGCGCCTTCTGGAAACGTTTTCTTTTCTCATCATCAGAAACTATTGAGGACCAGGCAGCAATTGGATCGCCAGGATGTAATTCTTGAGCCTCACGCCAAAGGTCAAGCAGGACACCTCTGATATATGGATACTTGACTCGGATTGGACTATAAAGATACCAAGAGCAGGAAATGCCGCGCTGACAGCCGCGCGGCTCATGCGGCGGGATCTCTTTGCTAATCGTTGGATAATCTAAAGCCTGCAATTCCCAGGTAACGATGCCATTTTTGACATAGACGTTCCAACTGCAGGAACCAGTACAATTGACACCATGAGTGGATCTAATGATCTTGTCGTACTGCCAGCGATTCCTATAAAGGTCTTCCCATGTGCGTTTCTCAGGAGCGAAAGTGTCACGTATCCAAGTCATTTCATTTCCTCCTCGAAAGCTTTTCTCTAACGCCGTGATTTCGTCCTCTATATCCAAAGGCGATCAGCATAAAGAAGAGAACTGCAAAAATAGCGCCGTACTGCATGGCTCTATAACTATTGAAAGATTGACCGGTCGCGGACTTGGCACTTTCGTCCCTGAGAAACCTGGCTAAGTGCAGTGCTTCCTGCCTAGTGACAGGATGATCGGCATAAGCAGGCTTCATCAATTTAAAGCTGGTATTTTGGCAAGCCGATACCAAAGCTGGTTCACTCAGTTTCTCTGAAATTGCAGTAAGATCTGGGGCCAGGTTTCCGCCTTGCCCTGCATAAGAGTGGCAAGCAGCGCAAGCCATTCCACCATTAAGAAGCGGTTGTCGCCCGTAAAATAATGAGGCACCGCTGACGGAAGAGGCCGGCTCGTCTGAAACTGCCGACTTCTCTTGCGCTGCGATAGCCTTCTCGCTTTCAGCCTTAAGTATTTTCTCCAGCTGCGGCTCTTTCAAGAGCTTTACTAGGGACTGAACTTCATCGTTTGAAAGGGTTCCAACATTCTTCTCCATACGCTTGACCGCAGCCGTCAGGTCGGTCTCGCCCCAAGCGGTAGAAGGCTTCAAATCAGGACCTACAAGAGCGCCACCACCGACGGTATGACAGCCTGAACACTTATCGTTATATAAATTGACTGCACTAACTTTGTCCAGCGCCTCCGCCTTTGGAAGCCAGACACAAGCGGTAAGCAGACAAAATAATGAAGTCGTTAGTCGACTTCTTCTCTTCTCAGAAGTTCTCATATGCCTAACTGCGATGTACCCGTCGAATCTCATACTGTGCTTAAGATTCTGGACCCAAATGTCCTTTATTCCTATCGCTCCGAAGGATGAAGCAACGTCATATTGGTAAGAATCAACCCAATTCACCTAAACCGGAGACGGGTGACAGCGGAAAAAACGATACTTTCTTTTCCGCCAAAGTTGAACGGATATAAGGATCCACATATCCTATTTAATAACAAAGAAGACGCCTCAAACAAAAGGACAAACTTATCCGGAATCAATTCTGGATATCCGGATCTTTTACTCCTTAAGAATTATTGACCGGGCTAGGACTTTGGCGATTCAGCCGAAAGGATGACAACCAGGCGGCGCAAACCATGCAAAATCACGAAAAACGAGTCCACTCTGAGGAAAACTAAGCGTAGCGAATGATTCGCCTCTAACTACAGAGTTCTATAATTGGACTGACAACTTCAGCTTTAGGAGGGCGCTTGTTCTTTTCAGTTACAACCGAATACGCCTTAAGAGCTGTAGTCTTCCTTGCCATCAATAAAGCTGAAGGTACTGCATACACAAGTCAGGACATTTCAGAGACGACTAAAGTGCCAGGCGCTTATCTTGCTAAGGTTCTACAGGCGCTGAGCCGGGCTGGCATAGTCACATCACAAAGAGGCTTAGGTGGCGGTTTCGCTTTGGCAATCGATCCAAATGAGCTGAACATTCTGCAGGTTATCAACGCAGTTGATCCCATCAAGAGAATCAAAACTTGCCCTCTCAAGTTAGATACACATGGAGTCAATCTTTGCCCTCTTCACAAAGAGCTGGATATGGTTATGGAAAATGCAGAAGCAGTACTTGCCAAGGCAACCCTTGCCTCTCTTATAGAAACACCAAGCACTTCTGTGCCTCTATGTAATGAACTCAGAGAGACTTGCGCAAAAAGGTGCTAGCCATGACTAGCGACGTGCCGGACGGCTATACTGGGCTCAATCAAAGAAAAGAAAGGAATCCAAGTTATGTTTATCTCAATAAATCACATCCTGGTTAAGAAAGGCAGAGAATCCGACTTTGAGAAACTCTTTCGAGAAAGAGATCGATTAGTAGAAAAGCAACTCGGGTTTGTCAGCCTCGATATTTTGAAACCGACAGCCGATTCGAACGAGTATCAGGTTCTTACAAGATGGCTTTCAAAAGAAGATTTCAAAAACTGGACCAGTAGCGAAGCCTTTAAGAAATCGCACAGCAGACCGACAGACCATAGTATTTTCGATGGGAAGTCGTTTCTCACGTTGCACGAAACAATCGAAGGGGCCGGTGCCAGTTGATCAAAACAATTTTTCGCCAGCTAGATGTTTACGAGGACAGCTAGGTCTCGGGAGAATCCCGGATACGAGACGGCAGCAGAATCAACCTCTTCAATAATCAGCGGACGTTCAAAGGCCAGAGATGCCACCATGCCAAGCATAGCCAAACGGTGATCAGAATTAGTTCGCCAGAAACTTCCCCCAGCAATAGTTCTACTGCCTTCTATAAAAAAACCGTCAGAAGTCTCTTCAATTCGAACTCCCGCATTGGCAAAGTTTTCGATTATCAAACGCAAACGATTTGACTCTTTGTGCTTCAACTCCTCGGCTCCGCTAACAACACTTCGCCCATCTGCAAAAGCAAAGGCCAGAGCTATAGCTGGAATCTCATCTATTCCACTGGGTATAGACGCAGCTTCAATATTGCAAGGACGAAGACGAACACCTAGAGTTGATTGAACATGCAAATCGCAAACAGGCTCTCCGCAGACAAGACGGCTATTCTCCTTTAGTATAGAAACACCCATACGAGCAAGGGTATCCATAACCAGAATCCTTCCTGGATTAACTCCAACCCCCTTAAGTAAGAGGCTGCTACCCGGCATAACAGCAGCCCCGGACAAAAAGAATGCGCAAGATGAAATATCGCCGGGCACGACAATTCGACACGGCGCCAGATCAGATGCAAGGGAAAAGACCTTGTATGAATTAACCCCGCACTCTTCAATATTGGCACCCATAAACTTTAGCAGTCTAAAGGTATGGTCCCGCACAGTAAATGGAGTCGAAACAGTCATACAGTTTCGCCCCCCCCCCTGCGCAACACCGACAAGACCGGCGAGAAGCAGTGCTGAAGACACTTGCGATGAACTAATTTTCAAATCAATGTCCTTCGAATGAAGATCCTTAGCCTTAATTTGAAAAGGGGCATAGCCTTGAGCTCCCAGATACTCGACCTCGCAACCCATAGACTGAAGAGGTGAGAGAATCCGACTCATATCGCGGCTTCGCAGAGAAGCATCGCCATCGAAGCGAAAGACGCCACCACTGAGACCAGCACATAATCCCGCAAGCAGTCGGGTTGTAGTGCCCGAGTTACCGCAATCAAAATTGATAGGTGTCGATTGAAGCATCTCAGACTCATTCAGAATAGATTCTCTCAATTTCTCTATCCCGGGCGAAACAACATCGATTGTCGCCGCTGCGCCCTGGTCGTCGATGTTAAGAGATAGCCCCAGCTTAGCCAAGGCTTTGGCGGTAGAGCGAGTATCACCAGAGAGCAAGGCATGTTCAATATGCACCCGCCCTTTCACCAGACTCGAGAAGAGCAGGGCTCTGTGGGTAATTGATTTGTCGCCAGGCGGACTGATCTCACCTCTTAGAAACGGCATACAAATTTCTCTGCCTTTCGGGATAACCCTTTATAATCAAACGCATACTCCGAATATTATCGCAGGTAACAATGCTCAGACTACTAACGGCAGGCGAATCACACGGTCCCAAATTGACCGTTATCGTAGACGGTATGCCCGCCGGGCTGAACCTAGACTTTGACTTTATCAAAGCCGAACTAAAAGCCAGACAGGGCGGCTTTGGGCGCAGCGGCAGACAAAAGCTCGAACAAGACGCAATTGATATCACAGGCGGTGTCAGACACGGCGCCACCACCGGTGCGCCGCTTAGCTTTGAAATCAATAACAAAGAACATCTTAATTGGCTGACAGTCATGTCAACCACGCCCCTTTCTGAAAAACTGGACGAAGCAGCCCTCAAGCAAATCAAAGACAAAACAATTAACAGATTGCGACCCGGGCACGCCGACTTTGCCGGTACTGTCAAATATAAATTGAAGGACGTGCGCGACACCCTAGAAAGGTCGAGCGCTCGCGAAACAGCCGCCCGGGTTGGGGCAGGCGCCCTTTGCCAATTGCTTTTGCGCCAATTGGGGGTGGAAGTAGCCTCTCATGTGGTGGCAATCGGCAAGCATAGCCTCAGCCAAGAATTCTTACAAAGCCTGAAAGAACTGCCGGCAAGCAAAATCAAAGAGATGGCCCGCGAAAGTCAGGTTTACTGCCCCGACCCCAAACTCAGCCTAGAAATTGAAGAACATATAAGGGATGCCATCAAAGACGGCGACAGCCTGGGTGGCGTAGTGCAAGTACTGGTGGACGGTTTGCCGCCGGGGCTAGGCTCGGCTGGACAATGGGACCGAAAACTGGACGGACTTTTGGCCCAGGCCCTCATGAGTGTGCAGTCGGCCAAAGCAGTAGAAATTGGTGAGGGGGTAGAGAATGCCGCCCTGCCGGGCTCAATGGTGCACGACAGTATGCGCCGGGACGAAAGCGGAACAAGCCCCTGCTATCACGTCAGACGCGAGACTAACCGTGCCGGCGGCTTGGAAGGCGGCATGACCAATGGCGAGAGACTTTTGGTTCGGGTCTATTTCAAGCCCATTCCCACTATGAAGAAAGGCTTGCCTTCTTTGAGCTTTCCAGGCTTTCAGGAAGACTATGCTCACTATGAAAGGTCAGACGCCTGTGCCGTTCCGGCCGCTTCTGTGGTAGCGGCGGCGATGGTATCCTTGACCCTAGCCAATGCCTTTATTGACAAATTTGCTTGCGACAGTATGGTTGATCTAATAAACTCGGTGGAAGCATATAGAAAGTATGTTTTCGACCTTACCAAAGGAGACGCGGATGCGCCACAAAGCCAGACATAAAGGACCAGTCATCACCATGAACTGGAACACCACCCTGGATGTGAAAACCAGGGTAGCGGTAGGGGCAGGCGCCAGGCAGAAACTTTCCTCGATTTTGGCCCAGTTGGGAGCCGGCAAGCGGGTGCTGATTGTCTGCCAACCTTCCACCGCCGTGCATTGGCTAAGAGACATTCTCGATACTTTGCCGGGCGAAGACTTCCAAGTCACCACCCTGGAAGTACCGGACGGCGAACAGTGCAAGACCACCGAATGGCTTTTGCGAATTTGGGAACACCTTGAAGGCCGTGGTTTCGACCGCCAAGACACCATAGTCGCCCTTGGCGGCGGTGCGGTTCTCGATCTAGCCGGCTTTGCCTGCTCGACTTATCTGCGTGGACTCAATCTAGTCTTGATTCCCACCTCGCTTTTGGCCCAGGTAGACGCCTCGATTGGCGGCAAAAACGCCATCAACTTGCCTACCGGCAAAAATCTCGCCGGCACTTTCTTCTTTCCCCGTGCCGTGCTGGCCGACCAGGAAGTACTGAGCACATTGCCCGAAAAGCAAATTACCTCGGGCTTAGCCGAGATAATCAAATACGCCATGATCGAAGAGACTGTGGCTAAAGCAACCGACTATGAAAAAGGTCCCAAGCCGCTATTTGAGCTAATCGAAGAGATGGTGAAAGAATCGGTGGAATGGGATGATCCCACCCTGGCTGGACTAATAACTAACTGCATCAAAATGAAGCTTTATGTTGTCCACCGCGACCCCCACGAAACAGGGGTGAGACGCTGCCTCAACTTGGGGCACACCCTCGGACATGCCATCGAAGCCCAAAGCGAATTTGAATTGAGTCACGGCGAAGCAGTGGCCATAGGCTTGCACCACATAACCAAATATAGTGTCAGTCAGAAAAAACTCGATAAAGATGCTCTAGAGCGCGTCAAAGAAATTTTGATGCGAGCCGAACTGCCCACCGATCTGCCCAAAGGCTTGACCAAAGAGAGACTGGTAGCCCAAATGAATTCAGACAAGAAGCGCTCGGGCGATAAAGTCAAACTAGTGGTGCCGCAGACTAAGCTGGGTGTGGTCGATTTTGAAAGCAGCTACCCGGTCACCGAACTGGCTAAATTGGTTTGAGCTAAATTAGACTTCAAGATTAGATACTGGATTCCAGAATTCTACAGACAATTTAATCTTGCCTCCTCCGGAAAGATGCAACTTTTCGCCGCCTGTTTCGTATGGATTGGTGTGAGCGCCAAGCAACATACTTCACAAGGAGGACTGAAATGCTCGCCCAATTGAGAAATAGCAAAGGAAAAATCGCAGGAGCTCTAGTTTTGGCTCTGACCATGGGTTACCTCTTTATGCCCGCAGAATCGGAGGCAAAAGAAAAGCTCTACGCCGCCACAGATGAAGAGATTGCAGGGGCGGAGGGCGCGGAGGGCGCGGAGGGCGCGCCGGGGCAAGGCGATCCAGAATTTCGCCAAGCCCTGATTAAGCATATGCAAAAGCGCTTCTTCAAGAGAATCGGGGCCACTGAAGAACAAAAGGAAAAAATCGGCGCCCTGATCGATAAGAAAGTAGAAGCCAACCAAGGCAAAAGAGAAGAGTTACGCAAGGGTCTAGAAAGCTTTGCCACCCTGATATCAAGCCCTGGCACAAACGAGCAGGCAATCAGAGATAAGGCGCTGGCACTGAGAAAACTGCGCGAAAGTCTAATGGATGATCGGCTGGAAACCATGCTTTCTATTAGAGCCCTGCTTGATGACGAGCAAAAAGCAAAATTGGGCAAAAGAATAAAGGCTATACTCTAAAGATTCGCCTCTAAATGCTAAAAGGCAATTGATATCAGAAAAAATGCCAGAATCTGAACTAGCTAGAGACCAAGAACTGGTCGTACAGAGTCTCAAAGGCGATAGAAAAGCTTTTGAGACCCTAGTGCGGCTCTATCAACCTTTAGTTTCAACAGTGATATACAGAGCCGTTGAAGATCAAGAGGCCAGCCGCGATCTGACCCAAGATACCTTTGTCAAAGCCTTTCGCGCTCTGGCAAGCTATGACGGCAAACGTTCCTTCAAAACCTGGCTTTTGACAATCGCCAACAATTGCGCCCTAGACCATCTGCGTTCTGCCAATGTCGCACGCAATCGCTCTTTAGATGCAATCCTAGAAGAAGAACCGCATCTGGAGCCGGTCGGACCACTTTCAACCGAAAAGGAGGCAGAGCTAAGTCTCTTTCTAGGGAAGCTCAGTTGGGCACTGTCTTTGATACCACTACGCTATCGTCAAGCTTTTATTTTGCGCTATCAATTCGACTTATCTTACGAGGACATAGCCACTGTCATGAAAGAAAGCGACAACAATGTGCGCACCCTACTCTTTCGAGCCAAAGAGCGCCTGCGCAAACTAATCAGCGGCGACCGCGAGTCAAGCAAACAGTAAATTAGCAAAGATGCAACGATGAGAATAAACTGAGTTCTAAAAAACGAAGATCTGAAGACAGGAAGAAGCGAAGAAATTAGTAAGGACAAGGTGACAACATGAATCTGGAATCAAATCAAGAAAATTCAGCTTCAAAATGCGACGAGATTCGCCTTGAGCTTGACGAATATATGGAGGCGTTGGTGGACAGACGCCGCCAGTCAGACGCCAAAGGAAAGCCGTCCCTAGCTATTTCAGGACGGGCGCAAGAACACATCAACGACTGCGACGAATGCTTGAACTATAAACTGGAAAACAGTGCCCTTATTGAAGCAGCAGCTGAACTGCCGGCGCCTCAAGACGAGCAACTGACTTTGTCGATAATGCAGTCGCTGGAAGCTGATTTTGCCGCTCTGGGAGCAAGTGCAAAAGGACAAATTGAAAGCACAGCTAAAGAAACAGCCGCAAGACTAAGCCCGCCCCTTGCCATGGCTCTCTCATTTATTGGCTTAACGGCCCTGCTTTGCCTCGACGACGGCATGGTGGACTGGAGTATTGTTTCTTGGTGCATTGCACTATTGGTAGTATTATCGTTCAAACCTCTTCTAGAAAAGCAGCAAAACAGATATCCCTATGCCGGCGCCTGATCAATCGATATCAAATAAAATACGTCTGCCGCAAGTTTTGGTCGGCTTGCTGGTCTTTCTGCTTTTGCAAATTGGCTTGTTTATGGCACCAGGGCAGACACAACCCGAACAGGCAAAACTCGAACAGGCGCATACTGAAAACACACACGCTGAAAAGACAGAACTTGGACAGGCAGAACCTGGGCTAGCAAATTCCGGACAGGCACATTCTGGACAGGCACAGAATGGGCAGGCAGAACCTGGGCTAACAAATTCCGGACAGGCACATTCTGGACAGGCATATTCTGGACAGGCACTAAATAAGCCCGGGCAGCAGGTGAAGCCCGCTGGACTGGAAGCAATGCTGCAACAAAGAGCCTGGCAAAGGCTGACCCAAGCTAATGACGTCACTTTTCCGAAAGAAATCAGGTATCCCTTCATCTATTCGAGAAAAGCCCTGAACTTAACCTGGCGACCGGGCTTTGTCTTTGCCATCATCATGTTCATGACCTTGGTACTGCGGTTTTTCGCGCCCAAGAGCCTCAAGGAAGCAACAGAAAAATGTCGCGAGGGTATCTTTCTCAGCCTCACTGCCGCTTTCGTATTTACTGCCATAGTGATGACTCTGACCAAAGCAGCATTTTATAGCGATGCCTTATCGCCATTGGGGCTGATGTTGACCGGCTTTACGCAACTTGCCTATCTGGTCGGCATAGCAGTGGGTGCTAATGCACTGTCTCTCAGCCTAATCGAAAAGATCGGCAAAACAAGCCGCAAAGCAGAGCTCTTTGCGCTGACAATTACAATTACTCTTTTGAGCTTACTTGCCTTAATTCCCGACTTGGGACCCTTGCCACGCATCGGCAATCGCCTGCTCGGCATTTTAGCCATGCTGGGGCTAGGCGGTCTGATAAGAGCGAAATACAGAAAGTCAAAAGAGGATTAGCTCTTAAGACCCAGATCAAACTGTGATTTGAGCCACGCGACTATCAGGATATCAGGACTCATCGGGTCCGCTGTAGGGCTCGAAGAAAGCTTTCTTGGCGCCCAATCCCAGGAACACAAGTAGACTCACCCCGAGAACAATGGCTACGAATAACTCTGGTTTAGTTTCAAAAGTCGCTTCCATAAACTGTAGAATCACTCCCGGTTGTCAACAAGACATAGACACTAAAAAAATCGACTCTTTTAATATACACCAAACTAGATTGGTCTTATTTAATTTCCCATCGCCCCAGGCAATCTTAGAAGGATCTCTTGAGGGACATCAAAAGATATACGCCGAAGCCGGGCTCTTCGTAGCATCTGTTACTAACATCTTGGGAAAGCCTCAAAGCAGGCACTGGCGCTGGTCTTCTCAAAATGGACAAGGTTTGGACGGGAAACCAGACCCTCTTTAGCAACTGTTCTTTAATATGTCTCTGAAATATGTCTCTGATTTTGCAATCACTCAAGCCTTAGCTCAAGCCAAAGCTAAATTGGCTGACAGTCGGCATGGCACAGAGGTGAGCTTTGGCGTTGCGGGCGCTTAGAGCACATAGGGCATTTATGGGATTTATGGGATTTATGGGATTTATGGGATTTATGGGATTTATGGCATTTAGGGCGCTCGGGGCACTTTGGGCATCTAGGGCATTTAGAGTATCTGGGGTACTTAGGGTATTTCGGCTCCCCCAGGGAGAGATTGCAAAGTTGTGAGAAAGTTATGAGCATTCTAAGAAAAGCCTGTCCCCTTGTAATTTGCCTCATTCGATGAATGGTTGCCCTTTTACGGCTCCTTACTACTTATCCAGAATGTGCTATAAATGGCTTTTGTCATTCAGACAACACCAGTTAAAGGGAGATAGCCTAAATATGGTTATTGCAGTCAGCGCGAAAAAGACAATAATTGTCACCACCGTTGCAGCATATACATTGAGCCTCGGTGCAGCCTTCGCCAACCCGCAGTCCGCTCTGGACCCATATGCCAGCGTGCAGGCTCCCACAGCCGAATCGCAGGCAGCCGCCAAGGCTAAGAAGGCACAGAAAAAATTTGGACTTCCTCTGGTTTCGCTGGGCAAGAAAAAGCCGGTAGAAACCAAAAAACCAGCCCCACAGAACAATGATCTAAATTCGACTCAGACCATTGTTTCCACACCGGGCGCTAAGTCCAAAACAATCAAACATAGCGAAGTAGCAGAACTAGCCCCCGAACCATCAACCAAAGTTTCCGAGACCACCAAAGAGAAAATCGGTGAAGCCGGAGGCGGCGGCGGCATGATGGACGGACTAAAGACCATCTCAACCGGCTGCGGCAAAACCTTCAAAGCAGCAACATCCGGCGTGGTCTCCGGCACAATGAAAGTCGGCTCCGGCATCGCTGGTGGTGCTAAAGCTTCAGGTTCCTTCCTTGCTAAAGGAATGAAGAGCACCGGTGACGCCCTCAAGACCGGCACAGGCGTTGTCGGCGAAAAGCTCATGAGCACGGGCTCGGCTGTAAAAGACGGGACCCAGACAACTTTCGGAAAACTGGCTGGTATAGGCAAGAAGAGCCCCATGCAGAAGACCGCTGGCATGAACACCCAAACAGCTGATCTTTCTACCTCGGGCAGCGCAGCTCCGCTCATCACCAAGAAAGAAAATCAGCTCACCCCCTCGCCTATCGCCAACACACCGATTGGCGCACAGAGCGGACCCTCCGGTCTTTCTAAATTCAAAATCTGGGGCTTCAAGAACAAGCAGACAGCCAGCAAAAAGGTTAACAACCCGCTTTAACCTGCAAGCTCAGCTGACTTGATATCTAAAAATTGCGGCAGTAACGATCAAACTTCACTAGATATTGATGAAGTAGAGCGTTATTGCCGCAAAACCACTTTAATCAAGCCTTTGCAGCTCTGCGATTATCTATCATTAGATATTTTGCTTGCCAGCGAAACTTTCCAACACACCGGCTCCTTCAAATTCAGAGCCGCAATTTGCGCGGCGCTTAACAGCCAGGGCAAAGAACTTCTGGCGGCTTCTTCAGGCAACTTTGGTCAGGCTCTGGCAAAAGCCGCACAAATAGTAGGAAAACCTTGCACTATAGTCATGCCCGAACAGGCATCTCGAATCAAGATGGAAGCAGTCAAATCGTTTGGCGCCAACCTTGTTCTCGTCGATACCACAAAAGAAACGCGCGCCCAAGCTTTGAGCAAGATCGCCGCAGCCAACCCTGATATCGAGACAATCAGTGCCTATGACGATGATAGAGTAATAGCAGGCAACTCTAGTCTAGGCAAAGAGTTAGCCCAACTAGACTTTGAAAAAATAATTGTCCCCGTCGGTGGTGGCGGACTAATCAGCGGCATCTCGCTTGGGCTTGCCAAAGCCGGCCACAAAGGCACCATTTACGGGGCAGAGCCTGCGATGGCGAATGACGCCTGCCGCTCTCTAAAGTGCGGCGCCTTGGTGGCAAACGATAGCGAGCCGCCCACGCTCGCAGACGGTGCACGCACTCTCAGCCTGGGACAACGCAACTTCAAAATCATCAAAGAATCTGTCAAATCAATTTTGGAAGCCAGTGAAGAAAATATCAGGAAGGCAGTTTTTCTGCTCTTCAAATATGCCAATCTTAAGGTGGAGCCAACCGGTGCGCTGCCGCTGGCTGCCTTAATTCAGAACCGCGAGCACTTTCAGTCGGACAAACCGGTGCTCTTGGTTTTGAGCGGCGGAAACGTAGACCCGACTGTCTACTGCCGCATCATCGAAACCGAGCAGGCAAACTAGCGAAACAGTTGACTTGCGGAAGCTTGGCTTTCGGGAAGTTGAATTTAGGAAAGTCGAATCTCGAGAAGTTGAATTTAGGGAAGTTGGCTTTCGAAACAACAGACCTAAAAATCAACGCATGATCTGACAATCACTGAGCCATTTCGTAAGCTCGACCAAGGCGGGCCGGCTGATCTCGTTACCCTGCAACCAAAGCTCGCGTAGATTTGAAAGCCGCTGAACATGCTGCACACCGTTGTCATCAACAAGCGTCGAATTAAGACGCAAGACCTCAAGAGTTGTCAGACCGCGCAAGCGAGAGAGCCCTTTACCAGAAACCTTGGTATAGGACAGGGACAAAACCTTCAATCTACTCAAAGAAGAAAGCGCATCAAGCCCTTGGTCTGTAACTAGAGAGCCATCTAACAAGATTTCTTCCAACCCTGCTATCTGACTAAGCAGTTTCAGACCACTATCTGAAACTGAAGTGGAAGCTAGGGAGAGCCTGCGAAGCTGCCTTAATTCGGAGACGAACTGAAGTGCTTCATCACCAATACGGGTGCAACTTAGGTCCAACTCTTTCAGTTCGGAAAGACTAAGTAAAAACTGCAATTCGGAAGAGGCAACGTCGGAACCAAGAAGAGAAAGACCGAACAAGGCGTCCTTTTGCAATCGAGCAAGATCGGCTAAGCCGTAAGTTGGATCAAAGCTATAGCTTAGAGATAAGCTAAATCCACCCGGAACATTGACAACCCCCTTTGCTTCGCCGAGGAGGCTCGCGGCTCCTTCCTTGCCAACAAGGTAAAGCTCGCCCAGTGACCGGTCACTGGGGAATTCAACGAATCGTTCACCGGGAATAGTAGTTACCATGTGTTCAAAATTGCCGCCTGCTCTTTCAAGATGTACCCGAAAACGAGCACTTGGTACCAGTATTCTTGAACCGATATCGGTCTGTTTTTACAGCCCCCGATTTCAACCAACCGATATCGGTCTGTTTTCACAGCCCCAGATTTCAACCAACCGATATCGGTCTGTTTTTACAGCCCCCGATTTCAACCAACCGATATCGGTCTG
>MOYA01000001.1:452787-478780 GCA_001899315.1 Candidatus Obscuribacter phosphatis | reverse complement strand
TTCAACCAACCGATATCGGTCTGTTTACCATGTACATCAGCCCAAAATAAAAGCGCCCCGTTTCCGGGGCGCTCTCGTATCTGCTCGCTCTCGACTAAACTGCAGCCAGGCGACGACGCTCGCCGGCAACAATCTGCTGAGCCTTCGGCATGCTGCGAGGGAACTCGCGACCACGCATGAGAATTTCCTTGTCGTAGCTCTCTGGTTTGAATACTTTGCAGAAGTAATCAACCGCTGCATCCACATCAAAGTCACGGCAAGAGAAGATGTCTAGAGTGACAAATCCCTTTTCCGGGAAAGTGTGGATGGAGATGTGCGACTCGGCGATGAGCACGATACCGCTAACTCCCCAATCGTCTTCCACTGTACCGTGGTAAGTGAAAACGTAGGGCGGCATGATCTTAGTCATATCCAGCTGAGCCGGATAGGCATCAAGAATGGAACTAAGGGCGTTCATGTCTGCCAGAGTTTCCTTTGGACAGCCATAAGCCTCAAGAATTAAGTGTGGTCCGAACATTGTTTCTTCCCCCTTGTACCGTCTGGGTGTAGCAGACGGAAGATGATTGGGCTACCGATTGGTCCAGGAAAGAGAATTGGGAAGCCTTGGCTTTTCCTTCATTTTTCCTGTGGGGTACACGAAACGCTTACTTAACACCAGATTCGGATTCGAAACCTACCTGCCTGGGAGTTGGGCGTTGTGTGAGTGCGAGTCAACCTCCAAATTGAAAGCATTATCGAATGACGTATTGTACAGCAATTGTTCCGGCTGTAAACCCCCGCCGAGTCGGTGTTAACGTCGGTAAACAAGAATATCTGGAGCGTCCTCTCAAACCGGGCAAAGAAGCCCCCAAAATTGAAATTAAAATGCAGTTCAGCGACAACTAGAAACCTAAGTAGAAGCAATATACTAGGCAATCTGGCAGACTTCCCTGGAATCCCGCTTCGCTCTGTCAGAAAAGCTTGTAAAAAATAGACAAAGATTCCTGCGAGGGGAAACAGATGCTCATCAGAGTAGCCATGAATAAAGAAGATTGGGAAGAAGTTGCTCGCGTTGTGGATAAGCACTTGAAAGCTCAAGAATCAGACAAGACAAGCTTTAAGAATCCGGGGCAAGCCAACAGATTGAACCGAGCATTGAACACCATAAGAAAGATGCTTCAAGAACAGACGGCAACACTTGAAAAGCCCAGAGACACCTCAGAGAACTAAGAAAACAAACACGAGTCGACATAAAGATGATAAAAGAATTCACTAACTTTCTGCAAAAGCAAAACGCGCTGGCTTTGGCGATAGGCGTCATAATCGGCGGCGCCACCGGAAAAGTAGTGACAGCGATTGTCAATGACTTGCTCATGCCGGTTATCGGGATGGTGATGCCCGCCGGAGACTGGAGACAAGCTCAGTTTGTCTTGTCGAAAAGCACTGATGCGACAGGACAAGTAACGGTAAATGCTATCAAATATGGTGACTTCATCGGCGCTTTAGTCGACTTTGCCATCATCGCCTTTGTGGTGTTTATGATCACCAAACTGATTCTGCCGAAAGAAGCTCCGGCTCCCGCTACCAAAGCCTGCGGTTCTTGCTTGGAAACAGTGCCGGCGGAAGCGATTCGTTGTAGGGCCTGCACTCAGCCTCTCTAGCGCTGCTAGTTCTTCTGGATCTTCAAGATCTTCTGGATATTCGAGTTCTTCTGAACCTTCTGGATTTCCAAGTTTTTCCGGCTCTTCTGGTTCTTCTCGTTATTCGAGTTTCTCCGGCTCTTCTGGTTCTTCTCGTTTTTCTAGAATTCCTGCTTCTTCTAGTTCTTACCAAACCGACTAATTTAGATTCGAAAAATCGAAAGAGCCTTGGTGCTCCCAGAAAACAAGCTTGTCGTTCATCCAGCGCACAAACTGCACATTGCCCTCTTGCGAAACAACGATGGCGAGGGCATCTTTCAGCTCGCGACAAATTCTGTAGGCAGAGCTATGTCTTGTACCCACGCCGATTACAGATTCGAATCGACACTTGTTAGCTTCCAGATCGAGAGCCTTAGCAATTTGAGAGACTTCCGACGTCTCACAATGAATCTCTGCCGAAAATCCTAAAATCTCAAAGCGCTTAGTGAGCACAACCGCGCCGTCAGCCACAGACAAACTCGAAATCAGATGCGATGTTTCGAAGATCGCTTCATCGAGCGCCGTTATGCGCGGATCGCTGGTCTGCTGATATTCCAACCAGCCTACTCTGTGACTATCGTCGGAAGGCAAGCTGGCAAGCGTGTTCATGATGTCGACAATCAAGGTGCGAAAACGTCCGCGCCCTTCGCTCTCGGCAAACTTATACTTCATAGTCAAATAAGGATTGACCTGCATCAACTCAGCGGCGCGATCGGGCGGCACGAAAAGTAGAGTACCGCCGTGACGAAAAGCTCGCATGGCAGCGATCACTCGTTTCATCATCTGTTGGTCGATGATCTTGGTCAACTCCGAATCTAATTCTTGCCAATCTTCCTCGGCGCCTTGCATGGCTTCTTTATGAATCTCATGCCTTTCCTGCCTAATTGGCGCGAAGAAATCTTGCAGCCACCCCGCCCGGAAAACGTTGAGCGACTGTCCGTGAACCTTACCCTCCGACAAACTGACTAGGGTCTTGCCGCCCAGGGAAACTTCTAAAACACCCGGACCCATGACTTTCACCACTAAGGCGTCGGGTAGTTTGGGGGCGGAACCTCTGCCACCATGACTGGTGTGCAACCAGCGCGGACCAGTATGAATAATTCCCCAAATTTCAGGTCCGATCTCGGGATCGTAACGGGCAGCGATTATAGAACGGGCAAAGCTGGCAGCAGGACTGATCCGTCTTAGAGAAGACGCGCTCAGGGGCATATACTCAGCGAACTCAAGCTTTTGCACACCGTCGGGCGACCCATCGAGTCCGTCGAAGGCTTCTGGATCAGCAAGGATGAGGCGGAATGAAACATTCAACCCTTCGTGGGTCATGAGACTAGCTTGGTAACAGGTCGAGAGCAGGCTCTCCATAGCATCGATATCGGGCAGACCCAACTCGGCAGCAATGAGTGACTCGTCTTCGGGGAAGACCAAGTCTTTTGCGAAGCGCTCGCAATTGTTGAAAATGTAATGAGCCAAATCTCTAGGATATAGATGTTGCTTCACTTTTACTCCGACTAACGCTGTTGCCTGCCAAACAAGAACTTTAGAACTCTAGAACTTCAGAACTCTAGAACTTCAGAACTTTAGAACTCTAGCCCTTTGGACCGTTAGACCTTTGGACCGTTAGACCTTTAGTCCGTTAGAACTCTTGCCCTTTATACTTTCATGCTTCTATACCTTGACCTTATTTACTCTCACCTTGATCGCCTCTTGGAAGTTTGTCTTTATCGCCGCCGGCAAGCTCGATGAAGCGTCCACCCAGAACTGCGCCCCAACCAGAATAGCTTTGCTGCGAGGACCCTGCGGGAAGTGCAGCATGACTGGATCTTCGCCTTTGTGCAAGATAAGCAGATCTTTCAGTCTATGTAAGTCTGAGAATGACTGAGTCTGCGTAAAGACAACGTCGACCATCGAAGCATCGGCTATGCGGCGCACAGATGAACCCATGACAGATGTCTGTTCTTCGTTCTTCTTCACCTTACCTTTAATAAGCAAGAGTGATTGAGGTGTGAGCACGTCGGAAGAGACTTTCTCCAGCGCTTCGCTGTAGAGAACCACTTCAGCTTTGCCGCTCAAGTCTTCTAGGTGCACAATGCACAAGAGCTTGTTCTGCTTGGTCAGCTTCTTCTCTATAGAATTAGCCAAGCCGCCGATGATCACAGTCGTGCCATCAGATGCTTCCTTCATCTCTTTGATCGAATGAGTGGTCAAATATTTCAATCGATTGGCCACGCGCTTGAGGGGGTGGCTGGTGACATAAAAGCCGAGCAGCTCGTGCTCCATGTGTTGCATCTCGGCTTCGCTGTATTCGCTGTCGTCACCGATGAGCGGGGTTTCCATATTCATACCTTGCTGAGCGCCGAGGCTGAAAAGGCTTATCTGACCGGTGGCATCTTGGTTCTGCTTGCGAATGGCTGATTCAACCAAAGAGTCTAGGTTGCTCAGCGCTTTCTTGCGGGTAATGCCAAGAGAGAGCACGGCGCCCGACTTGATCAAAGATTCAAGAGCCTTCTTGTTTACCACGCGCAAATCAAGTCGAGAGAGGAAGTTCTGAATAGACTCATAGGGACCGTCTTTCTCTCTTCCCTGAACAATGGCTTGCACAGCGCCGTCGCCTAGCCCCTTGATGGCTGACAGTCCGAAACGAATAGTATTACCGCTGGCGGTAAAGTCGCTACCAGAGCCGTTTACATCGGGAGGCAAGATTTCGATATTCATCGCCTGACATTCGGCGATATAACCCTGCACTTTATCTTGTTCACCAGAAACCGATGAAAGCAGCGCCGTCATATACTCGACCGGATAATGGGTCTTGAGATAGGCAGTCTGATAGGTCAAGACACCATATGCGGCACTATGCGACTTGTTGAAGCAGTATTCGGCGAATTGCACCATCATGTCGAAGAGCTGGTCGGCAATGGCTTTATCTACGGCATTCTTGGCACAGCCACCGACGAAGAGTTCACGCTGCTTCTCCATCTCTTCGGGCTTTTTCTTACCCATGGCGCGGCGCAAGAGGTCGGCTTGTCCAAGGCTGTAGCCGCCCAAGACCTGGGCAATTTGCATAACCTGCTCTTGATAGACTATCTGTCCATAGGTATCTTTCAAGATACCTTCCAAAAGCGGCGTCAAATAAGTAATCTTGGTCTTGCCGTGCTTACAATCGATAAACTTATCGATCATACCGGTATCAAGCGGACCCGGTCGATAAAGAGCGATAAGCGCTGAAATGTCTTCCATGTTGGAGGGGCGCATATCGCGCGCCACCTGCTTCATACCGGAAGAAGTTTCTAACTGGAATATACCGGCGAGATCACCGTTTGAAATAGTCTGATAGGTTTTCTCATCGTCCATCGGTATCAAATCGACATCGATTATGATATTGCGAGTTTCTTTGAGAATCTTGACCGCCTTGTCGATCATGGTCAAGTTGCGCAGACCGAGGAAGTCCATCTTGACCAAACCGGCATAGGCAACGTCTTCCATGTAGTACTGACAGATCACAGTACCGTCGTTGTTGCGCTGCACCGGCACGATCTCTTCAAGCGGCACGTCAGAAATAACCACACCGGCGGCGTGCATACCAAAGGTTTTGTTGACGCCCTCGAGTTTTCTAGCCAGATCGATAACCTGCCTGGCTTCGTCGCTGGTCTGATAGATCTTCTTGAACTCGGGGTGGTCTTCCACCATCTCATCGAGAGGTGTCGGCTTACCCCTGACTACAGGCACCATCTTAGCTAGTTTGTTGGCTTCGCCAAAAGGAAATTCCAGTACGCGAGCCACATCTTTAATCACCGCCTTACTAGTCATGCGGTTGAATGTGATGATCTGCGCCACCTTATCTTCGCCGTATTTCTCGGAACAATATTTGATTACCTCGCCGCGGCGTTCGATACAAAAGTCAGTATCGATATCGGGCATCGACTTACGCTCTGGGTTCAAGAAGCGCTCAAACAGCAAGTTGTACTTAAGCGGATCGATATTTGTAATACCAAGTCCATAAGCGACAATTGAACCGGCAGCTGAACCGCGCCCAGGGCCCACTGGAATGCCCTTGGCTCGCGCATAGTTGATGAAGTCGGAAACGATAAGGAAGTAAGAAGCGAAGTTCATGTCTTCGATAACTTTGAGCTCGCGAAAAGCTCGGTCCTCGACAGCCTGCGTTATCTCGCCGAACTTGCTCTTCAGTCCTTCCATTACTAGATGGTGCAAAAAGCTCTCGGCAGTATGACCGACCGGCACTTCAAAAACAGGCAAACGCGGATCAGAAGCCAGTTTTACAGGCTCGACTTTATCGGCGATTTCGAGGGTACTCAAAATCGATTCTTCGATATATTCGGTATCGAGGTGATCTCGAAATAAGCAAGCCATCTCGTCGCCGTTTTTGATGTACTCCCAGCCGCTGAACTTCATGCGATTGGCATCGGTGACATTCTTACCCATCTGAATACAGAGCAAGCAGTCATGAGCTTTGGCATCGGCTTTATTGGTGAAATGGCTGTCATTTGTGGCGCAAAGCTTGATATTCAATTCTTTAGCAATGCTAATAAGATGCTTGTTTACCCGGCGGTCTTCGGGATAGCCATGGTCTTGAATCTCGATATAGTAGTTTTCTTTGAAAACGTCTTTGTACCAGGCTGCCGCGTCGCGAGCCTTTTCATAGTTATCTTTGAGCAAGTGCTGCGAAAGCTCGGCGCCAAGACAGCCCGACAAGACAATCAAGCCCTCGCTATGGGCGGCAAGCATCTCTTTGTTGATGCGGGGCTTATAGTAATAGCCTTGTATATGAGCCCTTGAGTTTAGCCTGACCAGATTTTTGTAGCCCTCTTTGTTGCGGGCAATCATAGTGAGGTGATAAAGCGGCTGCTTGGTGGTTTTGTCAGTGATATCGCCGTCGATGATATAGACTTCACAACCGATAATCGGCTTGATACCGCCAACTTCGTGGCATTTCTTGGTCAGTTCGATGGCGCCATACATCACACCATGGTCGGTGATGGCCACGGCAGGCATATTCTGAGCCTTCGCCTTTTTGACCAAGTCTTTGATCATAGTGGCGCCGTCCAGCAAGCTGTACTCAGTATGCAAATGAAGCGGTACGTAAGGACGCGGACTCATCAAGCCTCTCCTGCTTAAATCGATATCTCGAATCTATATATGGATATCCATAATATCCTGCCTACATAGTTCCCATTATTTAAGACGCTAAATCAAAGAAAAAAGTTCAATTAAGGCGAGAGAATTAAGGTGAATATATCGACCCAATATCCAAAAGGCACAACAAATGGCAGTGGCCCGGAAGGACCGCCTTCTGCAATCTGTGACTACAATCTATGACTAAAGAAATAACAAAAGTGCAGCCAAAGACAAAAAGAGAGGCAGATTCGAAAACCTGCCCCATACAATCTTTTAGCTCTTGTTAGAGAACGCTTAGCTTTAGACCAGTTGCTTATTCTGGCTTCCGACCCTGCCTCTGGCAGCTCGACGGCGAGCTTGATAGCTACGCTGAGCTGGGGCTTCCGGTTCGACCGGATACTCTTTAAGCATCGCCTGGGTGACTTCTTCCAGTTCTAGCTTAGCAATTGCCTGCCTGAACCACATTCGCAGGGTTCGTCTTTCATCGGCTGTTAGGGGTGCGTCGTTCATCATATGCTCTCCTTGAGACATCATTAGAGAGGCGAATCGGCAAACGGTGAAGCGCATGTTCACCACCGAATCTTCCAAGACCCGCACAAAATCCGCTAGAAAAACGGGCAATTCCCTTGAGCAATACTCCACAATTGAGGGAGCTGGGGAAAGGCAGCACAGGCTCGTCCTAAACAGCATTCTAATTACTTCCCAAGAGGAAGCAACACTTGACATCTGTTTAAAACCTAAAGAAATGCACATAAAGAGCCGACCTCAAGAGCCAATAGGTTTATGAGAGCGCAGTAACAAAAATAAATCGACTGACAACTGAATAGAAGTCAACTGCAAGTGGTAGTGGTATCAACTTCCTCTAACGTGGCACATAAGCAATTAGGGGCCAAGCTCATTTCTTAAGACTCTGGCTCTTTAGAAATCGGCTCGGGAAGTATTGACCATCTCAAACAAGAGCCACTATGGAAAAAGCGCAAGAAATGAATGGAAGACCAAAGCGATCAATTATTCTCATCGCGGCTGCCGGTTTGATTGTAATCTGCACGGTTGAAAGCGTTCTTGCCTATTTCGCGTTCTTGCCTATCATAACTAAATCCTTACGGTCAATTAGCGAGAAAAAAGCCAAAGCACAAGAGGTTCACCAATAGTTAGTTACTTTCAAATCAAGCAAATCTAAAGAAAGTTAAGCGGCTTGCCAATTCGATCTAAGCAGCCAGATATCAATCTTTAGATACTATCGAGTGCGAATTCATACCAACTGCTATCCTCTATGCGAGCTCAGACTTACTTGGCTCACTATCAAGGCAAAACAAAAACACTGCTCTCTATAGACCAGTGAACCTGCTGGAAGAAGACGTGGCTTTTCAAAGACAGTTGGTGCTTTAAGAGAAGACAGCTCCTTTTTCGTTCGAAATGACAGCACCGAAGCCAGAAGCAACTTAGTTGGGGGTTCAACTCTATCCATATCACTTTCAGGCATCTTAACTATTTAGAGGCAGAGTGAAATCTCGGGCTGGGTAAAACAGAAGAATCTGAATGCAACAAAGGAATGCATCAAAGAGACTGCACAACCTGCTATTTAAAAGTTGGAGACCTGGAAGACAGGAAATAGGAACATACAAAATAGTTTAGAACACCAATAACCAAAGAAAATAGGAACCCAAAAAATGGCGGAAGCAACACAGGCACATGTTACGAATCAATATCTTAGTGAATACAGGAAACGATTAACCACCGCCGCAAAAGCCGTCGAGCAAGTCAAATCGTGCAGCAATTTCTGCTTTGGCATGGGCGCTGGTCAGCCGCCCGCCTTATTGCAGGCTGTCGCAGATAGATTGCGCGCCGGCGACCTTAAAGACCTCAAGGTCTATTACAAAATTGCCATGGAACATGCCGCAAAAACCATCATGGCAGAAGATGTACTGCATGCAGTCGAGCTATGTCCGCTCTTTTTAAGCGCCTTTGATAGACAGATTATTAAGGCACAGCAAGGCAAAGACCGCAAAATACTTAGTTATGTACCGGCATATTTCTATCAGATACCGCGCTTTCTTACCGAATTCAACCAGATGGACAGCTTTGTCATCACTGTTTCACCGATGGATAAAGCAGGCTATTTCAGCCTCGGCACCAATAATGACTATAGTTCGACAGTGCTTAGAAGCGCCCGCTGGAAGGTCGTAGAAGTAAACAAAAACATGCCGCGTGTCTTTGGTCAATCGCTTGTGCATGTCTCAGAAATCGACGCCATTGTGGAAAACGATGCACCGCTGCTTGAACTGGCTCAGCATGGGGCTCAACCAGAAGACGATGCCATCGGCAAGATGGTCTCTGATATGATACCGGACGGTGCAACAATTCAGATGGGTATCGGAGGTATACCAAATGCGGTGGCGCGATATCTGGCGGACCGCAAAGATCTCGGCATTCACACCGAACTCTTATGCGACGGTATGATCGACCTGATTAAAAAAGGTGTCGTGAATGGTCGCAAGAAAAACCTTCACAGATTCAAGACTGTCTTCACCCTGGCCCTCGGCAGTCAGGCTCTCTATGACTTTATCAACGATAATCCATCAATGGAAAGTTATCCCTCTGACTATTGCAACTTGCCTTCGGTGATAGCAGCAAACGACAATATGATTTCGGTAAACTCAGCCATAGAAATTGACCTATACGGTCAAGTCAACGCCGAAAGTATCAACCATCACGAATTTAGCGGCACCGGCGGTGCTCTAGACTTTATGCGCGGGGCTTTTGATTCAAAGGGCGGCAAGTCTATCTTGGCTCTTTATTCAACCGCCAAACAAGGGGCAATTTCACGCATAGTGCCGCGCTTAGAAAACAATGTCACCGACCCTCGTATGGACACCCACTATGTCGTCACCGAATACGGTGTCACCAATCTCAAGGGTAAGTCAACAAAAGAAAGAGCCCTCGCTCTGATTGAACTGGCTCACCCCAAATTTAGAGAAGAACTTATCGCCAAGGCAAAGGAAACCACACTGATATGACCGCAGTTCAAGCCAACTTTACAAGCACCGAAACGCGGGGCAAGATAGGCATCATCACGATGAGCAATGATGGCAAGCGAAACGCCTTGAGCGAAGGCTTGCTTGATGAAATCAATAATGCTTTGGACGAGTTTGAGAAAAACTGCATTTCGGCGGTAATCTTGAGAGCAAAGCCAAACAGCAAAGTCTGGTCGGCCGGGCACGACATCAAAGAACTGCCCACGCATGCCGACCCCCTCGGCTACTACGACCCTCTAGAAGAAACACTGCGCAAGATTCAGCAGTTTCCAGGGGCGGTTATCTGCATGATTCAAGGTGGTGTCTGGGGCGGTGCCTGCGATCTGATTATGACCGCCGACATAGTCATCGGCGACCCCACTTGCACCTTTGCCATCACCCCGGTCAAACTGGGTCTGCCCTACAATGCCTCGGGCATATTGCATTTTATGAATCGCCTTGGCGTGAATATCGCCAAAGAGATGTTCTTTACAGCCGAACCAGTAGCCGCTGAAAGAGCCAAAGAACTGGGCATTCTAAACCACCTGGTGGCAGCCGACCAATTGGAAGAATTCACCCTCGCCCTCGCAGAGAAAATCACCTCGCACTCAGCCCTCAGCATGGCGGTAATAAAGGAACAGTTCAGGCTTTTGTCTAATGCCCATCCGGTCTCGCCCGAGACCTTTGAGCGTATTCAGGGCTTGCGCCGCAAAGTCTATTTCAGTCAAGATTATGCCGAGGGCATCAAGGCTTTTCTAGAAAAGAGACCGCCAAAGTTTAGCGGGCAATAGCGTCAAGAGATTTAACTTAGAAAAGACACTCCTAATTTGCATAAGCCAAAAGTGATTTGGCAAGCTAAAGACAATATCGGCAAATGCCAATTGTATTTGCTGCCTCTGTGGCTATTTCTTTTTAGACTATTTATCTAAGTTATTTCTCTAAGGCAAATTACTATGAGCAAAATGAAAATCCAAAGAAAGCTAGGGATTATTCTGGGCGCCCTGACATTATCTATGTCGGCCTTTCAAAACGCAAAGGCGGCTGAGAAATGGGGCTATATTAACTCAGACGGAAACTTTGCCATCAAAGCAGATTATGACGAAGGATTAGCCTTTAGCGAGGGGCTGGCAGCCGTAAAACCTTCAGGCAAATCGCTCTGGGGTTATATAGATAAAGAAGGCAAAGTTACAATCGAAGCAAGCTTCGAGGCAGCAGGCTCATTTAACGGCGGTCTAGCGCCGGCCCAAGACAGCCAATCTAAACTTTGGGGCTTTATAGATAAGTCAGGCAAATTTGTAGTCAAGCCCGCATTTGCCGCCCTTTCGCCACTCAGCGACGGTCTTGCCTGCGCCAAAGACGACAGCAAATATGGCTATGTCGACAAAGAAGGGCGCTGGCAGATTAATCCCCAATTTGACGTCGCTTGCTCATTTTCTGAGGGCAAAGCTCTAGTCTCAAACTATGCTTCAGGCATAATCAGCTACTCTTCTAGAGGCAATGTACACTTTGCCAGCGGCGCCAGTTGGCGTTATATAGACACAAAAGGGCAAGAAGTCTTACCTTACCAAGTAAATGACTGCGGAGATTTCAAAGACGGGGTGGCGCCAGTGGCTACTGGTGCTAATAGCGGCTCAAATAGACCGGACCGCTGGGGCTTCATCAGCGACAAAGGCAAATTTGTCATAGCGCCGAAATTTGCCAACGCTCAAATAGCAGGCGAAAAAACAATCGCTGTGCAAATGGGAAAATGGCTCAATCTAGGCAAGGGTGTCCAAATCTTCCAGCCTGGTAAATGGGGCTATATAAGTACATCTGGCAAGACACTAATCAAGCCTCAATTTGATGCAGCAGATCCATTTTCGGAAGGGCTGGCGGCAGTAAAATTGAACGGCAAATGGGGTTATATAGACAAAACCGGCAATCTGAAAATCGAACCAAAATTCAATGCCAATCTAGAGTTTAAGGACGGTCTTGCGCCGGTTCAAATTGATGTGCAATGAGTAAATTAGTAAAGGCGGCGCCGCAATAGCGCAGGCGCCGCCGAATGAAAATCAGGCACTGATTTTCTCTATGAGTACTCATTTTTCTATGAGCACTCAATCTTATTTATCTGGTGCTCAATGATATTCAACTTGCACTCAATCTTAATGCGCGACAATTTCGCTTAGCTGAGTCTTGACACTTTCATCGCACAGGTCAGAATTGAGCAATTTACCAACGAGTCTGCGCTCGGTTCGGCTGACAAAGCCGTCAGCATAAATCTGCTCGGTGAGCAGTTTCGCTTCCTTTCCGTCAATTTTTTCATCTCTGGCAATTTTGCTTACCATTTTCTGCAATTTTTTCTTAGCCATACTGTTTCTCCTTCCATAATATAAACAGACGAATCAACTAACCAAGTAACTAACTAGCTAACAAACTGACCAAATAACAGACTAACTAAAGGACAAAAGAGCTTAATCTATCAGAGAATTATTTTGAATCTTGTACCAGCATTGCTCTTAGACTGACATTCGATGCGGGCCTTAATCAAATCAGACATAAGCCTTGCCGCATACAATCCCAAACCGCTGCCTTCAGATCCGGTGGCACTGACAGGGCGGCGAAATAGCCGCTGAAAAACGCGACGCCTCTCGTTGTCATCCAAGCCAGGACCATCATCATCGACAGCAATTTCTGTTGAACCGCCTTCAGTCAACGAAGCGCTGAAGATAACGGTATTACCTTCGGTGCAATACTTGAGAGCATTGTCCAACAGATTATAGATTATTCGTCTCAAGAGATTGGGATCAGAAAGCACAGATAAATCGGCAGCAATTTCGCTTTTGAAAGCGATTTTTTTGCGCTCAAAGGCAAAGGCAAATTCTTTCTCAAGCTCATGACAAAGACCGCTCAGGTCGGTCGGCTTAGAGACAATCTCGATGGCGCCGCTCTCAAGCCTGTAGACATCGAGCATTTCATTGATTGTCTCAATCATGCGACTATTGGTGGCAGATAGACGAGAGGTCATATCTCTCACCGATTCCGCCCCCATAGTGGCAAAATCTTCGCGGATAATTTCAAGCAAAAGATTGCTGCCGATAAGCGGATTTTTGAGATCGTGGGCAAGCGCGGCAATTAGGTCTTCTTTCTGCTGACGCATAGTCGTCTCAAATGACACGTCTCGGACCACTATGGTCATGCCATCGACACGGTCATAGTCAGCCAGAACAGGACTGGCAGAAATTGAAACCGAAATCTCTTTACCGCTTTTGGTCAAGGCTCGACTCTCGTATGGCGAGATAGCCACGCCCTCTGCAAGCGCTTTTTTATAAACTTGCAACTCATGACCCAACGCAGGCGGCCAGAGAAGTGATAAAGTCGAACCCACCACTTCTTCTCTAGAAAAGCCAAATATTCTTTGGCATGCCGGGCTCCAAGACTGAATGATCAACTGTCCATCAACCGAAAAGATGCCGTCAAAACTGGTCTCAACCAGTAAAGCCAGCTTGCGAGTGGTCTCGACATGAGCCTCAGACTCACTGACAAATCTTTTGTTGTGATAAAGCAAAAATGCCGAAAAGCCAATAAGCAAAAGTACAGTGGCTATTCCTTCATATTGAAATTCGGCACAGACCTGCGCTACCTTGGCGGTCTCACGCCTAAGCTCAGCCAGCTTCAAGACCCTAAAATCTTCTATGTTAGTGGCTGCGGCAGTTGCAGATGCTTCCTTGCTGTGCAACTTATCTAACTCTAACTCAAGCTTTTCAATATGCTCGGCAAACTGATTGAAAGCTCGACTGGTGTTATAAACCGACCAAATAGAAAGCGAAACCACTGACAAAAGAGCCAGGCAGTAAAAGCCAATCGATGCTTTTGCCGGGAGCCATTTATTGGATTTAGTGGTTTTAGTGGTCATTTCAAAACTCGTTTGCCACCGCTAGTCTTAACCAATATAGCGAGTGCAGAGGCGAAAAACAGCTATTTAATCTGCTGAAAGAGAAAAATCGCCCCCAGGTGTGACAAAACCGGCTAAATTTGCCGACAATTAGTAAGAAAGGATGATCCGAATCATACTTTAGTGGGTAGCCGAAAATACTAGAGAAAGCTACCCTAAAATCATGAAAGAATGCCGAAATAGACTAAGCCAATCGAGACTGCAATATCAGTCACACTAAATCATCAGTCTTTATCGGTAGGCGAACGGCAACTGACCTGATAGATAAATACGGGCTACTAGAGTGGTGCAAAAGTGGGACAAAAGCAACTAAGCAAACTCAGCTTGATGCTTGACCAGCTGCCGGCAGCGGTTGATGCCAAAGATTTGTCGTTCCGCATGATTTATTGGAACAACGAAGCGGAAAAAATCTACGGCTATACAAAAGAAGAGGTTCTGGGTAGGCCGGTGAGCATACTCTATGAGCCGGAAGAATTTGAAGAGTACAAATATATTTTGAACCGGGTCAAGGGCGGTGAAAAGTTCATCGGATATCGCAGTATGCGCCGCACCAAATCGGGTGCACCGGTGGAAGTTGCTCTTAATCTTGCTCCCATAGAAAATGAAGAAGGCGAAGTAACCGGTTTAACTGCTGTTTCTCTGCCTGCCTGCGAAGAGATAAGCCAGGTGAGCACAGCCCTACACCGACAGAATGAGCTAATTTCGCTATTGAAGCACGACATCGAGACAAGAATTATTGCCCTTAAAAGAGCACTAGACTTGCTTGAAGCGAAACAGTTATCTGAACATGACGAAGTTATGCCTCAACTGCTTGCTGTTTCAAGGCGCACGACTGTAGAACTAATTGACTTTATAGAAAATGTCTTGCTGCTCTATGGCGAGGGTGAAATACACGATGGGCTGTCGTTTTTCTCAGTCAAACCGGCAAGTTTGATCAGTTCTATTGCAATAAAACTGATGCTAGAAAAAAATCTCAACATCACCTTCAACCAGTGCCGCCAAGATATGTTTGTCGAATTAGACCCTACAGCTTTTGAACGCGCCATCGCCGGCGCCGTTTCGGTTTTCAGCCACTGCGACACGCTAGAGATGGAACTGACAGAATGCAACAATGAAAGCTTTCAGCTAAAGATAATCTGCCCCGGCAAATGTCTCAGCGAAGCAGAAAAATTAGGTTTGATGTCTGAACAACTCAGAGCAGCAAACGGCATGGAATTGGCCAGCACCAATGGCTTTGGTGCCCTAGTCGCCCGTCGTGTCGTTGAAGCACACGGGGGCGTCTTTGCACTGAAGACTTCGCAAGAGCCGCCGATGTCGTTCATAATAATGGAATTGCCCAAATATCAAAACAAGAGACGTAAGGGCATAAGGGTACAAAGATTGATAGAAAACACATAAGCTGAAAGTAAAGTGAAGCAATGGAGACGAAAATCAAAGTATTGATCGCAGAAGACCAAGAGCTGACAAGCATGGGTCTGAAGTCATTGCTTTCAAAACAGCCCGATATAGAAGTAGTAGGCATCGCCAGCGACGGCGAAAAAGCAGTAAAAATGACCCTCGATGCCAAGCCCGATGTGGTAATTATGGACATCGGCTTGCCTGTAATGAATGGCATCGATGCCACCGCGAAAATTAGAGAACAAGCCCCCCAGACCAAGTTTTTGATTTTGACCTCGCACAGAGAGGCTAACCAAGTTTTTGCCGCCATGTCTGCCGGAGCCCAAGGTTATTGCCTGAAGGAAGTGTCGATTAAGCGCCTTGAAATTGCCCTGCGCGCCGTGAGCAATGGCGACTGCTGGCTAGACCCCGACATAGCCAAAACTGTATTTACCAACTTAAACGCTAACCAAGGCGCTCATATTGAAGAGAGCGAGCCAATTGCCGCCCTTGCTCAAGCAAAAGTGTTGGGACAGAAAGCAAGGACGACCTCAGGTCACGACCTTTCCGAAAGAGAGATGGAAGTATTGAAGCTGCTGGTGGCTGGTCAGAAAAACACAGATATTGCTGAAACGCTATGCATTTCTCTTGACACAGTCAAATCGCATATGAGCAAAATCATGGACAAGCTGGCGGTGGCAGACCGCACCCAGGCAGCCCTGAAAGCCCTGCGCGAAGGTCTTGTCTCTCTTTAGTTAGGAGCAAAAGTTCACCCCCTAGTGTAGTCAAAATATGCACCAGAGAGTGATGACTCACGCCCATCGATGCGATTAACTAATAGAGTGAGTCGACGGGGCGAGGGATGAACTATGTACGAACTGAGCAAGTCATACATGAACAGCAAAAGAGATAATGAAGGTTCAACTCTTTCTCTAGTTAGAACAAAAAAGAGAAGACAGCCATACAGAGAAAACCAGTGGAAAGTTGTTTCAAAGCAAGACAAAATCAGGATGGCTCAAGCAGCCATCATTTCGAAAGAGCTCTTGATAGAACTTGCTGACGATAGCGATAGTGAGGTAAGAACAGCAGTAGCAGAGCGCGGCAACTTATCTATGCAACTACAAGTGGTGCTCTGCCTCGACGATTGTGCCGATGTCAGATATGCGATTGCAGAAGACCCGGGCACGGCAATATCGATATTGCGCAGATTGAGTAGAGATAACAACCCCTACGTGGCACACCGCGCTCAGCGCACTCTATTTGCCTTAGCAAGAGAAGCGATAAAAGGTCCAGATCGCATTGTCCTGGACCTGGATAACAGTGCCAATAGACTATTTCCTTTGAATTGAGGTTTGACAAAATGACTGTAAATAATGCCGAACTAGAATTCTCAGTGGTCAAACAAGCGATCATTCCCTATCTGCGGGAAAACTGGCTTGAAATTGATCTGCCCGAGCAAGAATCGGGTTTTCCAGATGGACGCCTGACCATGGACGAACTGGTGTTCGCCTATGAAAAGGCAAAAGCAAACGGCAAAATTGTCGACGCCTATGTGCTGAAGCAGATAATCGCACGCTACCCCCAGATATGCCGGGCACACGATGACGGTTATTGGGTAGTCGACGAAGAAAAGTTAGGCATATCGGAAGAGGACATCTCGGTCTATGCCCAACTGCTCGACCCGAGCAAACCAAGCTGGGCAACAAAACCAAAACCTTTTCGCTGGCTGTGGTTGTAACCGAATCAGGAGGAAAGTAGCCCACCCTGCGGGCGAGGCGTGGGCTTAGTTATATTCGCGAGCACTGGAGGGAAAGCTGGAGGGCTCGAGGAAACCAGTAGCGTTTCGCGAAGCAGGCAAATAGGCTATCATGGTTAAACAACCATGGAGCCTATTTGTCTTTGTCTATAGATGATAGAAAACACGCTTATATGAACCGCATGCTTAAGATGACGGTTCTGCTTGCCACTCTCGGTAGTATCGCCCTTTACTTTGGCATCAACTATTTATCGAGTGTGATGACGAACGCGCTTGAGGGCGTGACTAAGGCGGGGAAGGGGAAGTGATCCCTTGACTCTTGGCAGGCTAGCATGCTTGGCAAGCAGAATTGCGATCACGGCGGATTTAATATAAAAGGCGTCATTAATTTCCTAGAACTGCATACTAATTGCAGCGAAAAGTATTAATCTATAAAACATCGTGAGAGTCAATGCCTTGGCAAAGAAGGCGCTGGCATAAGCGCGGATTCTAAATCCAATTTCAAGGCACCTTTTGCGGTTGTCCTTGAAGGTATCAACATCTACTTAAGAGAAAGCTATGGAATGCCTCGGCTTTCTATCTAGGAGCGCGTGCTTACTTGGAAGATTTCACACCTTCAAGCTTAAAGTCAGTTATCCATTCAAGGCGGGCCAATATATATTATTTGGAACATTGCCGAGTTTTGGTAAATGGCGGACGGGTTGAGTATTTAACGGAAGACGATAAGCGCTCACTTTATTGGAATATTCCGATTGCAAACACCACGACAATTCTTTTGGGAACTGGTACATCACTTACCCAAGCCGCCATGCGAGAACTTACGAAAGCTGGGGTGATTGTCGGATTCTGCGGAGGTGGTGGGACACCGCTATTTGCAGGAACGGAACCGCCTATCGAAGCAGCATGGCTTCTCCCTCAAAGCGAATACAGACCGACTGAGTACCTTCAAGGTTGGATACGACTCTGGCTCGATGAAGAGCAACGACTGAATGCAGCGAAACTACTTCAACAGAAGAGACTAGCGCTAATTCAGAAAACATGGTCTGGAAACCGAATCCTCAAAGACAATAACTTCTTGCCTGATTTAGCCAGCTTAGAAAGCGCAATAAATCTCTCACTTCAAAATCTACAAGCAATCAATAGTAACTCGAACCTGCTTATAGAAGAAGCTCGACTAACAAAGCATCTCTTCAGGCTGGCCTCCAATGCCGTCAGCTACGGCGAATTCACCCGACAGAAAAGGGGTTCTGGTACAGACCCTGCAAACAGGTTTTTAGATCACGGCAACTACCTTGCTTACGGTCTTGCGGCTACTGCAACATGGGTACTGGGAATCCCTCACGGACTATCCATCCTACATGGAAAGACCCGAAGAGGAGGGCTAGTTTTTGACGTAGCCGACATTGTCAAAGACGCTGTCATACTGCCTCAAGCGTTTATCTCAGCTAAACGGGGCGATGAAGGGCAAGAATTTAGGCAGAGTTGTATAGACTTGCTAACGCGAACAGAAGCTCTAGATACGATGATTGAAACCATCAAAGAAATAGCCTTTCATAGCGCGAGAGACTCAAAATGAATGTCTTGTTTATAAGTGAGTGCGAAGGAAATGCTCTCAAGGAAACTCGGCGGGTATTAGACCAGTTCGCAGAGAGGCGAGGAGAACGCACTTGGCAAACAGCTATAACTAAAGATGGACTTGATACGGTCAGAAAACTTCTTCGCAAAACGGCGCGAAAGAATACTGCAGTGGCATGTCATTGGATCAGAGGAATTGACAACACTGAATTGGTTTGGATCGTCGGAAAACTAAGCAAGTTCAACAGCAAAGGCGCGGTTCCGACAAACTCAACATCTAGGAAATTACTTAGAGCAAAGAGCGAAAACGGGTGGCAGAGCCAAAGAGATCTATATCTTCTTACCGGTCTCTCGGCTCTAATGCATGACCTAGGAAAAGCCAGTTTATCATTTCAAGAAAGACTAAAAAAACCAGGACTCAAAGAACGAAACCTATACCGTCATGAATGGGTTTCTTTATGCATTTTCGGTCAATTCGTCGGAAAAGACAGTGATGAAGGCTGGCTGAATCGACTAGCCAATCTCAAATGCAGCGAACTCAGTTCCTGGATTCCAACTTTAGAACTATCAAATGAAAGCTTAATGACCTTTAGACCATTTGATGGAATGCCACCACTCGCCCAAGCTGTTGGCTGGCTCATTCTGACGCATCATCGGTTGCCCTATAACAGAGCAGAAAAAAGTCTAACTGTTCAATACGAAACCTTAAATCAATTGCCACAGAATATAACCGCAACATGGAACGAAGCACCGCCTGACAGTTCTGCAAGCGACGCTAAGGACTATTGGACATTTCCCATGGGTCTGCCTGTCACCACCGAACGCTGGATTCAAAGAAGCTCAAAACTTGCCAAGAAACTTATATCACGATTAGCAGACTACGCTATAAAGAAGCCAATTTCAGACCCTTACGTCATGCATTTAGCCCGTATGAGCTTAATGATAGCCGATCACTATTATTCGTCGCTTACTGGCGAGGGTAGAGTAAAGGGGGAAGCGAATTATCCATTATTTGCAAATACTAGAAAGACGCTCAGAGATTCTCTAGGCAAAGATCAAGATATGCCGGCCTACGAGCCAAATCAACCATTAGACGAACATCTTCTTGGTGTAGAAGAATATTCCAGAAAAGTTGTCTTTGCTCTGCCGGCTATAGCCGAAGAGTTGCCGCGCATTGCCAGAAATAAGAAACTGCGAGAACGCTCAACAAACGAAAACTTTAGGTGGCAGAATCTCGCAACAGAATTAGCAGAATCTATCCAAGACTCGGCAGAAAACCATGGTGCCTTTATAGTCAATCTCGCATCCACTGGCTGCGGAAAGACTATAGCAAACGCAAAAATCATGTATGCACTATCAAATCCAAACAAAGGTATGAGATGCGCGTTTGCGCTCGGTCTCAGAACTCTAACCAGACAAACCGGCAAGGAATACATGACAAGGCTTGGTCTAGCTGAAGACGAAGTGGCAATTCTTACTGGAGGCGCAGCTAGTCAAGAATTGTCCGAGTATCTGGAAGAGAAGGCGGCCGAACTGGGCTCAGAATCGCTGCAGGAGATTTCACCTGAAACAGATTACGTAATTTATGACGGTGCCGTTAGTGATGAACCAATCTTCGCTAACGTAATGAACGAGAGAAGTGCAAAGAAACTTATCTCTGCGCCGATACTGACCTGTACTATTGATCACATCGTTCCAGCCACTGAAAGTCTCAAAGGTGGCAAGCAAATTCTTCCCATGTTAAGACTACTTAGTAGCGATCTAGTTTTAGACGAACTGGATGACTATGACGTAAAGGATCTTGCAGCCGTCGCCAGACTAGTAAATTGGGCGGGAATGCTAGGATGCAAGGTATTGATCTCATCAGCGACTCTGCCACCATCACTAGTGCAAGGTATCTTTGACGCTTACTTAGATGGACGCAAAATTTTCTTAAAGAACAGGTGCAGCGACCCAGCCGCATTCGAAGAGGTTTGTGCAGTATGGGTTGATGAATTCGATTCAAGAAGCATCAAATGCAGTACCACGGCAGATTTCATGAAAACACACAACGACTTTGTCGGCAAACGAGCACAAGCTCTCTCAAAACTGCAACCGAGGCGACTGGCTCAAATTACTGAGATTGCGCCAATGGGAGTTTCAGACAAAGACATATCTAAAGAGCTGGCAAAAACAATTCTCCACACATCCATCTCTCTTCATGAAAGACATTCACAAAAAGACTCTGTATCGGGCAAGCAGGTCTCTTTTGGATTGGTGAGACTGGCAAACATCTCGCCACTTTTTGAAACAGCACTAGAGCTGCGAAAGATGGAAACTCCGACTGACTTTACATTCCATTTATGCGTCTATCATTCTCAGCACCCGCTTTGTACGAGGTCAGAGATTGAAAGCATCCTAGATAAGACTCTCAACAGAAAGAATCCCGCAAAAGCTCTCGAATACGTAAGGCATGAAATAGAGCAAACGACTACCACCCACCATGTATTCATTGTACTGAGTTCCCCTATAGCAGAGGTTGGCAGAGATCATGATTATGATTGGGCAATTATTGAACCTTCTTCAATGCGCTCAATCATCCAGATAGCAGGCAGGGTTAAGCGGCACAGGAAAGAAACTTGCACGAGTCCAAACATGGCGATCTTTAGCACCAATATAAGAGGAATCCTCAAAAATGAGATTGCCTATTACAGACCGGGGTTTGAAACAGAAGAGTACAAATTGCGAAGCAAGCAATTGGTTGATTTACTTCGACCTGAGGATCTACCAGCAGTTTCCTCAAAACCAAGAATCATAGAACCAACGGAACTTAAGCCTAGAAGCTATCTTGTAGACCTTGAGCACACCCGTATCAGAAACTTGTTGGTAAATTCTGATGAATGCCTCGAACCAGCGAATGCACCGAAAGTGAAAAAATCTCCAACCATCTATGGACATTCCTGGTGGACGATACCAAATTCCAAGTTAGGAGGAGTGCTGCAAGTCAAACAAAGATTTAGAGAAAGTACGGGCGAAGAAATGGAACTAGTATTTCTGCCTGATGAAGACGAACAAAAACTTGACCTATATCAAATCAAGCGAGAGAAAAATCAAAAGAGTAGAAAAATCTTGAAAGACAAGCTAATTAAGGAGCCGGAACAAAACGGACAGGCAAACAACAGCTTTAGGGTCTGGGCAACACGTTCTCTTATGGTGATTCTTGAAGATTTATCGAACGACCTAGATATGACTCTAGAAGAATGCGCTGAGAGATTTGCAGTAGTTTCACTAAGAGAAGACAGAGATTGCAAGGATGGATGGTTATATGAGGGTGCTCTCGGATTCAGCAGGTATAAGGAGAAGTTATTTTAGGCTACACGTTCGGCAGTATATTTATCCAAGAATCATTTCGATACAGCTATTTGCTAACGCCTTGCCAATCTGTTTTCTTAACAAGCACTACAGCGTAGTTTGCATAACCGAGAAGAGGTAAAGAAGAATGACAAACTCGACGTTCTCAAGAAAAGATGAACTAAAGAAGGTCCTAGATGACTTTCTTCAAAGTCGACTCCGTCCCAAACTGGAGGAACTTGAGAAAGCTGCATCTAAGGATAGCAATTTGCAGCTTGAAGCGGACAAGTCCAAACGGATCAAGCAATATTCATCTGAAACATGGATCGGCAATGCAGCTCAAAGAGCCAACCAACTGAAATTTGCAACTCATACACTTAAGCACGCGAATGGTGACGCAAAAGGCTCGGTGCTACTTTGTGAACCTGAGACTCTTCCAAAAGGCGATTTCCTGAGCACCAAGGACCTTAAAGCCTTGACAATCGATTGCACTGGCAACGCTGCTCATATGGACGTCTACGCGTTTCTCATGCTCAAATTCGAGGGAAAAACTTTCTTTGAATTAATTGAAAGCAGAGATCCCGATATGCTTTGTCTGCTAGCAAAAGAGCGCTCAGATGCGGAAGAGAGAATTACTGCGTTTAAAAAGCTAAAGTCGCAGGATGCAATTCCGAGAACTCACAGTTTAGCAAAGCAGTTATATTGGCTTGACGGCGACGACCCAGGTGACGATAGTCAGTATCAAATTCTTGCACCACTATATTCACTTGCACTGGCTAATGAGATTCACAGCGTTATTCAAAGAAACAGAAGGGCAGAGGACGAAGCTAAAAAAAACAAAACTCCAAATGAGCACGCGACGATAACAATTGCTTCTTATCCTGAGCTAGCTATTCAGAAACTGGGTGGAAGCAATCCAATAAACATTTCAAAGCTTAATGCAGAGAGGGGTGGTAGAAATAATCTCCTAGCCTCAGTACCTCCCATCTGGCATTCAGCTCAGACCAGACCACCATTTTATGTTGAATCCATATTTGAAATGCTTGCTAAGCGAAAAGCTCTTAAGGCCACAGTCACAGAGCTAAGACACTTTCTGGAATCGAATCCACCGAAGAATCTAAGGACAAGGAATGAGAGAGAGAGGCTTGTTTTCGATATTATCGACTACTTTAGATTCTTCGCTATTTCTCTTACCGAACTTGAGCCCGGATGGACCACAGACAAGAGATGCAAACTTCAACAGTCTCAAATGCTCTGGCTTGATGCGGGAAGAGCAGCTATAGACGAACGTTTCGCCTCAGCAAGAAAGGTCTCAGACTGGAAACAAAGAGTTTCGAATAGTTTTGCCGCATGGTTGAACTCAGAGTTATCACAGAAGCTTGACTTTAGTGATGTGGAATACGAATTCTGGTCAGACATGTTCCTTGACGCTGAAATTGATTAACCCTTGAAACCCTTGAATTGACGAGTAATGAATATGAATAAATTGGATAACCTAGAAGGCGTGCTTATCTTTCCAAGACTAAAGGTTCAAAACGCCAATACTATTTCCTCACCACTGACCTGGGGATTCCCCTCAATCACTGCCTTTATGGGGCTTATGTGGGCACTGAAGCGTAAGCTACCTAGTCACATTGGTGAAACTATAAATTTTGAGGCGATTGGAGTTGTCTGCCATAATTTTCAGGCTCAGATTTCACGAGCTGGCGGCTATGGTTTGACATTCCATCTGACACGAAATCCACTCGATTCAAAGGGAGCAACAAAGTCAATTGCGGAAGAGGGAAGAGCACACCTAGAAATTTCAATAATTATTGGTGTCACTGGCAGTGCCGCACAACTATCAGAAATTGAGAGACAGAATATCGCAAACGAAATTCAAGAAATCCTTGCCGCCATGAGAGTCGCAGGTGGCACTATCCTGCCTAAACCAAAAGGCAGGTATGCGCCCAAATTCATTCAGATTGATGGCACTTGGGAAGGACGACAAGCACAGTTCAAAAAGATAAAATACAGCCTCTTGCCCGGCTCTAGCCTTGTTCTAAGGCAAGATACAATTGAGGAAGCATACCAGAACAGCTCAAGCTCTAATCGGCTAGAGACCTGGCTTGATGTTGCCAGATTGAAGATATCGACAGTTCAGAGCGAGTCAGGCGAGGATTCCGAAAGGGATTCTAAGGTTGAGTGGAAAGCAGAACGCAAAGCTGGTTGGTTGGTTCCAATTCCTATCGGATTTGCGGCGCTATCTGAATTGCATGAAGCTGGTAAGGCAGCCGAAGCCAGAGACAATAAGACGCCATTTAGATTTGTCGAGAGCGTTTATGGTGTTGGGCAATGGATAAGCCCACACCGATTAAATCAATTCAATCAACTCCTTTGGTATGCAAGAACCGACACCAAAGGCGGTACATACCTATGCATCAATGACTACGCTAATTTAGAAGCCGAAACATAATCTGGAGGAACCCAAATTGAAAACCGCACTAGAACCCGCTTCCGTACTAGCATTTGAAAGGAAACTAGATCCTTCAGATGGAATCTTTCTTGGCGGGCAATGGAACAATAGGAAAGAATTGAGTAATTGGGAGCCTATTAAAATAAGGGAAAAGTCAGTTAGAGGAACTATCTCAAATCGACTTAGCGCAAAAGAATCTGATCCTGCAAAAATAGATGCGAAGATCCAAAATGCGAACTTGCAAACAGTTGATATTGCATCGCTTGGTCCGAATGCAGATACCCTAAATGTTCAATTCTCCCTGCGTGTCTTGCCTGGGGTGGGAACTCCATCAGCTTGCAATGACAGTGATTATCAGGCTAGAGTAGCCGAGATAATATCGGACTATATTAAACAAAACGGGCTTAGCGAATTGGCAAGCAGATATGCCACCAATTTGGCCAATGGAAGATTTCTCTGGAGAAATCGCCTAGGCGCTGAAAACATAGAGATAAATATCACAGCAAGATCTAGAGGAAACACCGACTGCCACCTATCATTCGATGCCTACAGCCTAAGCATGAAGTCATTCGATAACATTTCCATCAAAGAACTTTCAGAGTTATCCAAGTTGATTGAAGCAGGGCTCCTGGGTAAAGAGAGCATTCTCTTGAGTATTTCAGCATTTGTACAAATGGGAAAAGGACTCGAAGTATTTCCATCTCAGGAACTAATTCTGCTTGATAAAAGCAAAGGGAAAGAGAGAGAAAAGAGTAAAACACTGTATAACGTTAGTGACATCGCCGCAATGCACTCACAGAAGATTGGAAATGCACTACGAACGATAGACACTTGGTATCCGAGTGCGAAAGAAAACGGACCAATTGCCGTAGAGCCATACGGTTCTGTGACTAGTCAAGGTAGCGCGTTTAGGCAACCCAAGGACAAAGTAGACTTTTATAGCTTGCTAGACAATTGGATTATCAAAGACAAAGCTCCATCTCTAGAAAACCAGCATTATGTGGTGGCAATGATTATTCGTGGCGGAGTATTCGGTTAAAAGTGAGGAAAGATTCTAATGGATAGTTACTTAGAAATTAGGGTTATTCCGAATCCAGAACTCTCGAAAGAAACCATTCTGAGTAGTGTTTACAGCAAACTCCATCAAATTCTAGTGCAAAGTAGCTGTGAAAGCATTGGAGTTAGCTTTCCTAAACACACGGAAAACAACCTAGGCGATACAATTAGGCTGCACGGGTCGGAAGATAACTTAACTAAACTATTGGGTTTAAGGTGGTTCAGCCAATATTCTGACTATTTAGATGTAACTGAAGTGAAAATGGTTCCATCTGGCAGCCAATATAGGAGTGTCTTCAGAGTTCAAGCAAAGAGCAATCCTGCAAGACTGCGAAGACGAGCAATGAAGCGTCATCAGCTTACCCTCGCTCAAGCAACCGAAAAAATTCCAGACTCCTGTCAAGAAGTGCTGTCACTGCCTCACCTAAAAATGCGTAGCGATAGCACTAAGCAACAATTCCCTATGTTCATAAGACATGGTCCCTTAGGGAAAACGAGACAGGAAGGGAACTTTAATTCATACGGTCTTAGCGCCAAAACGACAATTCCTTGGTTCTAACCCTTTTTTGAGAACCATTGTGAAACGCCCGTCCCGTGACGGGCGTTTTTTTATTTGGGAAAAGGGTTTATAATAGTCAAGAGTCGTTGCGCGAGGATATAACCATATCTGAAGCAAAATGCGTCTTGTTCACTGCCGCACAGGCAGCT
>MOYA01000001.1:449730-452630 GCA_001899315.1 Candidatus Obscuribacter phosphatis | reverse complement strand
GCCGCACAGGCAGCTCAGAAAAAGAAGCGAGCTTCGTCTACGCCAACTTTAGTGTTCACTGCCGCACAGGCAGCTCAGAAATGTTGGTAAAGGAGTTAAGTAGTGGAGTTTTTGTTCACTGCCGCACAGGCAGCTCAGAAATAGAGACAACCCAAGTAGGTTTCATAGACAGGGTTCACTGCCGCACAGGCAGCTCAGAAATGCACAGGGCGCGATACTCTGCGCTTTCAAACGTTCACTGCCGCACAGGCAGCTCAGAAAACCAACGGAAAAGAATTTGGCTTGTGGCCTACGTTCACTGCCGCACAGGCAGCTCAGAAAATACAGGAAGAAGAGTCAGAGATACAGGCTGCGTTCACTGCCGCACAGGCAGCTCAGAAATGAACTGTGAAACTGACTAATGGCATCGAGCAGTTCACTGCCGCACAGGCAGCTCAGAAAATTTAGTATAGTTACTTGACAGATAGTGTATAGTTCACTGCCGCACAGGCAGCTCAGAAAAGGCGAGTCAAAGTCAAATATTGGAGCCAGGCGTTCACTGCCGCACAGGCAGCTCAGAAATTCATAGCGATGATGGTCAGCTAATGTTTCAGGTTCACTGCCGCACAGGCAGCTCAGAAACTTTCTTTGCTCGACCTCTGCCATATTGTGCGCGTTCACTGCCGCACAGGCAGCTCAGAAATTGACCGTTGAGCCCGGCAACTAGAGTGATCTGTTCACTGCCGCACAGGCAGCTCAGAAATGAGTGCAGTATTTACTGTTGGGATTGAAATCGTTCACTGCCGCACAGGCAGCTCAGAAAAAAGCCATTGATCATCGTAGGTAAGGAACTTTGTTCACTGCCGCACAGGCAGCTCAGAAAAGACAAGGTGAGGGGCTGGTCAGAGCTATCAGGTTCACTGCCGCACAGGCAGCTCAGAAAAATAGTCGCGCTGGCTCAGCTTAATAGAGGATGTTCACTGCCGCACAGGCAGCTCAGAAAACCACCAGTACCGGCTGCCCCACCGGTTACAGGTTCACTGCCGCACAGGCAGCTCAGAAAACATTAGAGCGTGCAATCGCAAAAACATACGCGTTCACTGCCGCACAGGCAGCTCAGAAAGCTAGACTGCCCAAAATGTGGGCGCTCTTTTGGTTCACTGCCGCACAGGCAGCTCAGAAATTCCGCTTATATTTTTTAACAAATGTGCGATATGTTCACTGCCGCACAGGCAGCTCAGAAAACCACAGCCCTGACCTTGCTGCGTCAAGTCCGGTTCACTGCCGCACAGGCAGCTCAGAAATGCTGTTACACCAACTTGCAAGATACGTATAATGTTCACTGCCGCACAGGCAGCTCAGAAAAAAAAGTTGAACCGGGACTCATCTTGAATAGAGTTCACTGCCGCACAGGCAGCTCAGAAATCCAGAGCCATGGCTATCTTGTCAAAACAAGAGTTCACTGCCGCACAGGCAGCTCAGAAAAGCAGCCTCAACAGGAACGGCGTTACCTTCCATGTTCACTGCCGCACAGGCAGCTCAGAAATGGGCTTGTTACTCTATTAATACAGACTGATAGTTCACTGCCGCACAGGCAGCTCAGAAAACATAGCGTCAAGCGAGTGACAACCAATTGCCGTTCACTGCCGCACAGGCAGCTCAGAAAAGAGTGAACCAGGAAAGGCGACCACCACTAAAGTTCACTGCCGCACAGGCAGCTCAGAAAGAATATGCGGCATTAATGCAGCGGCGGCAAATGTTCACTGCCGCACAGGCAGCTCAGAAACGAAGCCGGGGGACGAGGAACCGAAGGACACTGTTCACTGCCGCACAGGCAGCTCAGAAACTAGTGAGATCAGCCCCGACCCTAAACGGATTGTTCACTGCCGCACAGGCAGCTCAGAAAACGCAGCCGGAGTGAACCATAGCACTGGACGAGTTCACTGCCGCACAGGCAGCTCAGAAACATGCGGTTATTCGCCAATACTCGCGCATAGAGTTCACTGCCGCACAGGCAGCTCAGAAAATCAACAATAAGCCAGTAAAGCTCAAGAATCTGTTCACTGCCGCACAGGCAGCTCAGAAATTCAGCGGCTCCTGTGATTACAGTCTCGCTTTGTTCACTGCCGCACAGGCAGCTCAGAAATACAAGGAGAAGCAAAACAATGAGAGAAAGACGTTCACTGCCGCACAGGCAGCTCAGAAATATCGTGTGCGTATCGAGTATTGAGAGTGTGAGTTCACTGCCGCACAGGCAGCTCAGAAATTAAATGTGGGCGCTCTTTTGCACGAGAGCGCCGTTCACTGCCGCACAGGCAGCTCAGAAATGATCCTCTGTTTCTCCAACACAGTGGAAACTGTTCACTGCCGCACAGGCAGCTCAGAAATTCTTCGGTCTGCCGCCCTTCCTGCCGTTTGCGTTCACTGCCGCACAGGCAGCTCAGAAATCGAGCACGTCAACTAGTTCATGCCCATAAAGGTTCACTGCCGCACAGGCAGCTCAGAAATTGCCGCCCTTCTGTCCACCTATGCGCTGCCCGTTCACTGCCGCACAGGCAGCTCAGAAATGACCTCGGTGCCCCGGTACGGCTACAAGAAAGTTCACTGCCGCACAGGCAGCTCAGAAATTTCAATCAGGCTTTCAGAATAGTGTCTCACTGTTCACTGCCGCACAGGCAGCTCAGAAAGCATATAATCGGGTCTTTGTCGATTAAGTATAGTTCACTGCCGCACAGGCAGCTCAGAAAATCGCCAGTGAAGCTAAAACGAGGCAATACAAGTTCACTGCCGCACAGGCAGCTCAGAAAATGCAAGCAAGGTAACAAATGAAGTCATTTACGTTCACTGCCGCACAGGCAGCTCAGAAAAAGCTTACAAGCTGCAACACTGAGCACACAGCGTTCACTGCCGCACAGGCAGCT
>MOYA01000001.1:0-449676 GCA_001899315.1 Candidatus Obscuribacter phosphatis | reverse complement strand
GCCGCACAGGCAGCTCAGAAATAGCGGGGCTTTATGTTTGCTGGTCTTTTGGCGTTCACTGCCGCACAGGCAGCTCAGAAATCTAAGGTCTCTGAATACTCCAAAAGATCCGAGTTCACTGCCGCACAGGCAGCTCAGAAAAGGTATTGGAATCAACTCTTTGGCATTATTGGGTTCACTGCCGCACAGGCAGCTCAGAAATTAAACACTGCCGCCTAACATGCGCAACCGCAGTTCACTGCCGCACAGGCAGCTCAGAAAAAGACTTTGATATCGCACTAGAAACGACAAACGTTCACTGCCGCACAGGCAGCTCAGAAAAAGATCTTCAACATCAGCAGCTGTAAAGCCTTGTTCACTGCCGCACAGGCAGCTCAGAAAGGTTGATGCTCCTCTTCGCAGAAGCTCCTTAGGTTCACTGCCGCACAGGCAGCTCAGAAATATTTCAGTTTGAGTGATAGCTGCTTGGTCTTTGTTCACTGCCGCACAGGCAGCTCAGAAAACTGACTGACTTTCCGCTCTCGCCTTCCTCGAGTTCACTGCCGCACAGGCAGCTCAGAAATAGTTGTTGTTTCACCCACCAAAAATCGCCCCGTTCACTGCCGCACAGGCAGCTCAGAAAATGTGGCTCTGCGGTGTTGATGGGCTCGTCCGGTTCACTGCCGCACAGGCAGCTCAGAAATCGCCGGTGGTCTCGTCCTGCACATAAAACTGGTTCACTGCCGCACAGGCAGCTCAGAAAGATAAATGTGCCAGCGGTGATGATTGGCATAAGTTCACTGCCGCACAGGCAGCTCAGAAAAAAAGCTTGAATCGTGGTTACCACTGCGCATCGTTCACTGCCGCACAGGCAGCTCAGAAAAACAACTAACAACTAATCAGAAGGAACAAATCGTTCACTGCCGCACAGGCAGCTCAGAAATTATCAACAGATGGGGCACCGCTATCGCTTTTGTTCACTGCCGCACAGGCAGCTCAGAAAGTAACGACGCCCGTCTACTACATGGGCGGCAAGTTCACTGCCGCACAGGCAGCTCAGAAATGCGATTGAACTGACTCATATTCTGTTTGCCTGTTCACTGCCGCACAGGCAGCTCAGAAATTTGCACTGTTTTGACTCATGTCAGTTACTTCGTTCACTGCCGCACAGGCAGCTCAGAAAGCTAAAGCCATACCCATACCAGCAAAAGATGAGTTCACTGCCGCACAGGCAGCTCAGAAAATTAGCCTCCGTTTCTGTTGCCTGCGATTGAAGTTCACTGCCGCACAGGCAGCTCAGAAATTCCTTGCCATGGTTCTCGTCTGTCCACCAACGTTCACTGCCGCACAGGCAGCTCAGAAATAAGAGAGCAGGCGGGGATACCCCAAAGAGAGGTTCACTGCCGCACAGGCAGCTCAGAAAATTCGCGCTCCTTGCCATGCGCCTTTTCAGCTGTTCACTGCCGCACAGGCAGCTCAGAAACAAACCAAACCGAGGAATTTTTAGCCGATACCGTTCACTGCCGCACAGGCAGCTCAGAAAGAGAAGTTCTTTCTCGACTGAGACAACCTGCTGTTCACTGCCGCACAGGCAGCTCAGAAAAGTCGAGACACCAGAGCAAGAGCCAGCGAGACGTTCACTGCCGCACAGGCAGCTCAGAAAAGGCTCGGTGCGTTTACCTCTCCCGGTGCCTTGTTCACTGCCGCACAGGCAGCTCAGAAATTAAAAAAAAGAACAGGGATCATAACCGAGCGGTTCACTGCCGCACAGGCAGCTCAGAAAACGATCACAGTGGGGAGAAGAGACGGGTGAGCGTTCACTGCCGCACAGGCAGCTCAGAAATCCTAATCATCCTCAAAAAATGGAAATGCTTAGTTCACTGCCGCACAGGCAGCTCAGAAATTGTAGAATACCACTTGCATCTAGCTTGTCAGGTTCACTGCCGCACAGGCAGCTCAGAAATTAGGAGCGTACCGTCTCTGGGCTGGTGCTACGTTCACTGCCGCACAGGCAGCTCAGAAATTCTAGACGGAGTCGAGACGGCTAAAGTATGGGTTCACTGCCGCACAGGCAGCTCAGAAATAATGCCGTCATATGTGCAAGGTCCAGATGGTGTTCACTGCCGCACAGGCAGCTCAGAAAAAGTAGACTATTAGCTTTCTGGTCAAGCAAGAGTTCACTGCCGCACAGGCAGCTCAGAAAATTGACGGTATCGCTCCCCCTAGTTTTCTGGAGTTCACTGCCGCACAGGCAGCTCAGAAAACCCAGTCCTTGCCGTACAAGTTATGAATAGAGTTCACTGCCGCACAGGCAGCTCAGAAATTACCGCGCTCAAGCAAAATATTGACGACTTAGTTCACTGCCGCACAGGCAGCTCAGAAATCGAGTGACAGGAGGAGCATAAGCCTTGCAAGGTTCACTGCCGCACAGGCAGCTCAGAAAATCTCGGCTTGGCTCACAAAATCTTTTTTATGGTTCACTGCCGCACAGGCAGCTCAGAAATTATGGTCGAACCGCCGGCCAATCATTCCAGTGTTCACTGCCGCACAGGCAGCTCAGAAATTTGCTCTAACTCGCCCGTGTAGCTGACCTTTGTTCACTGCCGCACAGGCAGCTCAGAAAAGCGCGATAAAGTCGCCTGGGTGATACCGTATGTTCACTGCCGCACAGGCAGCTCAGAAAAGGTGGGCGTTCTCGTATGCCCACGAGTCAGAGTTCACTGCCGCACAGGCAGCTCAGAAAATACGGGCGTACGGGGCAAATTTAAGGTGGCTGTTCACTGCCGCACAGGCAGCTCAGAAATTCTCGCTGTGCCTGGCGAGAAATCCCTCTTGGTTCACTGCCGCACAGGCAGCTCAGAAAAGGTTGTCGGCTTCTCAATCAATCCTTGGGATGTTCACTGCCGCACAGGCAGCTCAGAAATATCCGCCAACCTATGCGCCTGTTCTTTACCCGTTCACTGCCGCACAGGCAGCTCAGAAAAGCAAGGATTTGCCATTTTTTCGAGGCAGAAAGTTCACTGCCGCACAGGCAGCTCAGAAATACAGAACCCTGAATCTATCAAGAAGTACACTGTTCACTGCCGCACAGGCAGCTCAGAAATGCACAGTGTTCTACTGTGCTATTTCGTAAAAGTTCACTGCCGCACAGGCAGCTCAGAAAGGTTGCCGACAAAGCTCTCGCCCAAAATATTTGTTCACTGCCGCACAGGCAGCTCAGAAATTGAGCTTGACGCTGAACACAAAGCAAAGGTCGTTCACTGCCGCACAGGCAGCTCAGAAAAAAAGCTTTGATAGTAAGCCAGAGGGTCTGGTGTTCACTGCCGCACAGGCAGCTCAGAAATGAATTGCCGCTCTCTCCTCAGCCACTTCATCGTTCACTGCCGCACAGGCAGCTCAGAAATTGAACGCTTCGTCGATACTCAAGACCCAGAAGTTCACTGCCGCACAGGCAGCTCAGAAAGCCCAAAGCGATGGATAGCGCAACCCTTTGCGGTTCACTGCCGCACAGGCAGCTCAGAAAAGACGAGGTCCACGAAAACAAAAAGCCCTACAGTTCACTGCCGCACAGGCAGCTCAGAAAAAGACCGGGATACCATCTTTATTATCGCTGCAGTTCACTGCCGCACAGGCAGCTCAGAAAAAAAGCGTCTAGCTGCTCTAGATACTCGTCAAGTTCACTGCCGCACAGGCAGCTCAGAAATGCGCCCTCTCTGTGGCGCCGCGTGGCGCCTTGTTCACTGCCGCACAGGCAGCTCAGAAATAAGAGTAGAACTACCAGTTAGACAATTGAAGCGTTCACTGCCGCACAGGCAGCTCAGAAATCTACGGCTGGTGATTATCTCAAAAATACAATGTTCACTGCCGCACAGGCAGCTCAGAAAAATCACGTCTATGACGCGATCTGAGACCTTTTGTTCACTGCCGCACAGGCAGCTCAGAAAATTTAGAAAAAGCGTTTTCATAAACTTGATCGGTTCACTGCCGCACAGGCAGCTCAGAAAACGAAGACTATGGCGACGGGTACGACTTCTTAGTTCACTGCCGCACAGGCAGCTCAGAAAATGAGTGATAGGCAGTTGTGAACTGCAATACCGTTCACTGCCGCACAGGCAGCTCAGAAAAGGCAGCTCAAACATTACACTTAAGCACAACCGTTCACTGCCGCACAGGCAGCTCAGAAAACATACGACACCAACCAAAAGGGCCTGCTAGGGTTCACTGCCGCACAGGCAGCTCAGAAATTAATCAAGGAGGTGAGATTTTTAGCTTTTGCGTTCACTGCCGCACAGGCAGCTCAGAAATTGGCAAGCCGTTTGTCTATCAGAATATAAAGGTTCACTGCCGCACAGGCAGCTCAGAAAGGGAGAAGCTAGCTTAGCTTCTACTCCAGCAAGTTCACTGCCGCACAGGCAGCTCAGAAAGATTCCAGACTTTTTCAAACGTGGCTAGAACTGTTCACTGCCGCACAGGCAGCTCAGAAAACCACCTGACTAGCCGCTTCCCTTTCTAGCTTGTTCACTGCCGCACAGGCAGCTCAGAAATCTAGCTTCCACGCTTGCGCCAATCAGATACTGTTCACTGCCGCACAGGCAGCTCAGAAATTGACGATCTTGATTTTGCGCTTCAGGTTGCCGTTCACTGCCGCACAGGCAGCTCAGAAAAGGACCGCGGCGCCCTGGTCGTGTGAACAAGCGTTCACTGCCGCACAGGCAGCTCAGAAAACGCCGTATCCAAGCGCCTTGGCGTACTTATAGTTCACTGCCGCACAGGCAGCTCAGAAAACCAAACATAGTTATCTTTAGAGGTGTGGTCTGTTCACTGCCGCACAGGCAGCTCAGAAAGGGCAACACGCTGCGATTTAATTGCAGAAACGGTTCACTGCCGCACAGGCAGCTCAGAAAAATAAGTTCTACCTAAGCCCTGCGCTTCCAAGGTTCACTGCCGCACAGGCAGCTCAGAAATTTTAATGTTTCGACCTTGTGCCTACGCATTAGTTCACTGCCGCACAGGCAGCTCAGAAAATCGGAAAAGCTGTTGTATTCGCGCTCCAACGGTTCACTGCCGCACAGGCAGCTCAGAAACGTTCTCAGATATTTGATTCATGTATCTTCATGTTCACTGCCGCACAGGCAGCTCAGAAATGAGAGCCAACCGCCCAGTCTCTTATCTTGCCGTTCACTGCCGCACAGGCAGCTCAGAAATTGGTAGTGTCGGCAGTTTTCGTCCCAAATCAGTTCACTGCCGCACAGGCAGCTCAGAAAACGTACATAAAACGACTGGCATGAAGCGAGTAGTTCACTGCCGCACAGGCAGCTCAGAAAACGAAAAGCGCTCTTGCATCTATCACACACGTGTTCACTGCCGCACAGGCAGCTCAGAAATCTGGCGCTTCGCTTCGATCATATGGTCCACGGTTCACTGCCGCACAGGCAGCTCAGAAATTTGCGTTCTCCAAGCTCTGGCACTTGCCGTCGTTCACTGCCGCACAGGCAGCTCAGAAAAGTACACACTATTCCACGACCTCGCTTTTAACGTTCACTGCCGCACAGGCAGCTCAGAAACGTTGAGAGAGAGCAAGAAGCCCCGGTTTAATGTTCACTGCCGCACAGGCAGCTCAGAAACTGCGCGATAGTCACGACTTGGCGCGAGCAGAGTTCACTGCCGCACAGGCAGCTCAGAAAATGAATCCGGTGAAAGCTTTCCATTCTGGCACGTTCACTGCCGCACAGGCAGCTCAGAAAAAATATGCCGAAAAATGCGATGGCTGAATTTGGTTCACTGCCGCACAGGCAGCTCAGAAAATGGGAAGAATTCGCGGTAAAGGTGCGGCTGTGTTCACTGCCGCACAGGCAGCTCAGAAATTTGAAGCCTGGGCTTATGTCAGAGAGCTGAAGTTCACTGCCGCACAGGCAGCTCAGAAATTTGAGCGCTTCCAGTCTCTTTCTCAGCTCTGGTTCACTGCCGCACAGGCAGCTCAGAAAGCTGTAAGAAAAGGCGTAATCGGTGACGAAAAGTTCACTGCCGCACAGGCAGCTCAGAAAATATGAAGGGGTAAGGGATACAAGCTTCCGCAGTTCACTGCCGCACAGGCAGCTCAGAAATTAGATAACAGGATAGCGGCGCTCAAGAAAGCGTTCACTGCCGCACAGGCAGCTCAGAAAGTAAGCGAGCGACCAGAAGGGCGCGCACCACAGTTCACTGCCGCACAGGCAGCTCAGAAATTTAGTGCGGCAGTGAGCAGCTCGCATTTATGGTTCACTGCCGCACAGGCAGCTCAGAAATTTAAGCGCGTGACTTGCAGCACCTCGCGCACGTTCACTGCCGCACAGGCAGCTCAGAAAGTCTGCTATCGTGACTTCGGTTTTTCCACCGCGTTCACTGCCGCACAGGCAGCTCAGAAAACTAAGCATCTCTATAACTTCTTGAAGCCACAGTTCACTGCCGCACAGGCAGCTCAGAAATCTAACTGCGAGAGCAGAGACATTCTCAACAAGTTCACTGCCGCACAGGCAGCTCAGAAAGAAAGCTCGCAAACTCGGAGTAACAGCTACTCGTTCACTGCCGCACAGGCAGCTCAGAAAAGACGAGGTCCACGAAAACAAAAAGCCCTACAGTTCACTGCCGCACAGGCAGCTCAGAAATCTCTAAGATGCGCTCTGACAGTCGTCATGTTGTTCACTGCCGCACAGGCAGCTCAGAAAGCTCTGGTGTTTCGCACATACGGCAGCGGGTTGTTCACTGCCGCACAGGCAGCTCAGAAAACAATCATCGAGATGATTATAGCGAAAACGGCTGTTCACTGCCGCACAGGCAGCTCAGAAAAATAAAGACGAAGACCGCAACCGAAGAGTGAACGTTCACTGCCGCACAGGCAGCTCAGAAATCCGGCACTGCCGTTCACCCGGATAACCTCTTGTTCACTGCCGCACAGGCAGCTCAGAAAAGTGGGGTCTCCTCGCTGACACCACTGGTAACGTTCACTGCCGCACAGGCAGCTCAGAAAATCTGTGGCGGCTGTTTCTGCTTGTATCTGGTGTTCACTGCCGCACAGGCAGCTCAGAAATAACAGGGAAAGTAGCGGAGGTGCAACAATGGGTTCACTGCCGCACAGGCAGCTCAGAAAATTAGCATTACGAACATAGCAAGTCTAATCTGGTTCACTGCCGCACAGGCAGCTCAGAAATAAAGTGATTTATGCGCTTTCATCTTTTCTTTGTTCACTGCCGCACAGGCAGCTCAGAAAAAGCTTCATAGACTCTCTCTGTCTCGCCCCGTGTTCACTGCCGCACAGGCAGCTCAGAAACCGTACTGATAACGTACCTACTTTTCTCAGGGGTTCACTGCCGCACAGGCAGCTCAGAAAAGCGCCTACGCCTACAAGAGCGGGTGCGTTGTGTTCACTGCCGCACAGGCAGCTCAGAAATGCACATGTGCAACGACATGTGCAGATTACCCGTTCACTGCCGCACAGGCAGCTCAGAAAGTCAAACCAGGTAAACCGCTTGATTGCCCTGAGTTCACTGCCGCACAGGCAGCTCAGAAACGAAAGAAGAGAGCACCACACTGACTCTGGTAGTTCACTGCCGCACAGGCAGCTCAGAAAATTTGCACGACCAGGTGACCGCGCCGGTTACTGTTCACTGCCGCACAGGCAGCTCAGAAACTGCCGCAAGTGCGGCGAGCCCATCACTTACTGTTCACTGCCGCACAGGCAGCTCAGAAATGACGGGATGGCTGATAGAACTGACTTTCACTGTTCACTGCCGCACAGGCAGCTCAGAAAGGTCCAAAGGGCGGCTATAGAAAAATGGTGCTGTTCACTGCCGCACAGGCAGCTCAGAAATTTGCGCTTTCCAGGCTCAGGCACTTACCATCGTTCACTGCCGCACAGGCAGCTCAGAAACCTGACTGGGTAGCAAATAAGATTTAGTTAACGTTCATTGCCGCACAGGCAGCTCAGAAATGCGCATGACGGGCAGTTGTCGCTAAGCAGGAGTTCACTGCCGCACAGGCAGCTCAGAAAAAAATAGGTTAACTTCAATCGACGGTCAAATTGTTCACTGCCGCACAGGCAGCTCAGAAAAGACCTGACAAAAATTATTCGCTCGACTGAAGGTTCACTGCCGCACAGGCAGCTCAGAAATTTACCTCTTTGAAGAAGATTTCTGTTTTTGCGTTCACTGCCGCACAGGCAGCTCAGAAAACTCTTTTCTTTATGACTGCACGGTCAAATGGCGTTCACTGCCGCACAGGCAGCTCAGAAAATTCGATGACGCTATCAGCAAGATAACCAGGCGTTCACTGCCGCACAGGCAGCTCAGAAAACATTGACCCCGAACACTGCACACACGCTGCTGTTCACTGCCGCACAGGCAGCTCAGAAATATTGCATAGTTCATATTGTCGTCTTTACGGTGTTCACTGCCGCACAGGCAGCTCAGAAATTGCATAGTAGCAGGATTGCGAATAGTGCTACGTTCACTGCCGCACAGGCAGCTCAGAAATACTAGGTCAATGCCTAACTTCTTGCCATATTGTTCACTGCCGCACAGGCAGCTCAGAAATTTGCAACACTACTGGATGCAAATCGGTCAGCGTTCACTGCCGCACAGGCAGCTCAGAAAGATAATTACGTCTGGAATCAATTCAAAAAGCGGTTCACTGCCGCACAGGCAGCTCAGAAAATAGCAGTCAATCTCAATACCCAGGTCAAAAGGTTCACTGCCGCACAGGCAGCTCAGAAAATCTTCTCCCGTCTGAAAGAATTAGAGTCACTGTTCACTGCCGCACAGGCAGCTCAGAAAGTCTCGGCGAATAGTCTCGACGTCGCTTTCGTGTTCACTGCCGCACAGGCAGCTCAGAAATTTCTTGATCAAGCTCCTTTGCGATATTGACTGTTCACTGCCGCACAGGCAGCTCAGAAATTGCTGCAGATAGATCTTGAGTAAATCTTTCAGTTCACTGCCGCACAGGCAGCTCAGAAATTCAGGCTGTCAAGCCTACAATCCATATATTAGTTCACTGCCGCACAGGCAGCTCAGAAAACGACCCCCGGCAAAGTGGTCTTTATGTGACAGTTCACTGCCGCACAGGCAGCTCAGAAATCAATCTGGCATAAGCTCAAGGTCAGGTAAACGTTCACTGCCGCACAGGCAGCTCAGAAACGCTGGCTTGATCGTTGTCGGTGTTTTTCTAGGTTCACTGCCGCACAGGCAGATCAGAAAACACTACACAGCGCTTACGGCGTAACAAGTAAGTTCACTGCCGCACAGGCAGCTCAGAAAGTTTATCGGGTTTTATGTTGTCGGCTTCGTCCGTTCACTGCCGCACAGGCAGCTCAGAAATCGAATCTTGCGGGCTTGACGAAACAGGGTCGCGTTCACTGCCGCACAGGCAGCTCAGAAAGCGCAGAAATAATTCAAGATTTTTTGAAAATGGTTCACTGCCGCACAGGCAGCTCAGAAATATAAAAGATGCAACCAGATCAAGATCTTTCAGTTCACTGCCGCACAGGCAGCTCAGAAAAGGGGGTATTATGCAGAGAATAATCGAACTACGTTCACTGCCGCACAGGCAGCTCAGAAATTGTGGGTTTGAGCCACCCGTCTGCATCCCTGGTTCACTGCCGCACAGGCAGCTCAGAAACTGATAAAGACGGGCAAGTTGACGAGCGGTTAGTTCACTGCCGCACAGGCAGCTCAGAAATGGGCTCGCGGTGGAAAAACCGAAGTCACGATGTTCACTGCCGCACAGGCAGCTCAGAAATTCTGTTTCGGCTGCAGGTGCCCACCCATCGAGTTCACTGCCGCACAGGCAGCTCAGAAATGACAGCGGAGAGACCGCTAAGACAAGTATAAGTTCACTGCCGCACAGGCAGCTCAGAAACGTAGATGACCGGATGAGCCTTAAGGCTGTACGTTCACTGCCGCACAGGCAGCTCAGAAAGAAAAGCCTGGGAAGATTTGGATTGCGTGGAAGTTCACTGCCGCACAGGCAGCTCAGAAAAAAACAGAGGCAATATGCAAAACGATTACTTAGTTCACTGCCGCACAGGCAGCTCAGAAAACGAACATCACAAACCACGCATAAGCGCTGAAGTTCACTGCCGCACAGGCAGCTCAGAAAGTCCACCGCTTTTGATACCGTGTTTCGTATCTGTTCACTGCCGCACAGGCAGCTCAGAAAATATCTCGTTAACATCGCAAGTGACGGCACAAGTTCACTGCCGCACAGGCAGCTCAGAAATTGCGAAGCCAAGGCAATGGCTTTGTCTGCTGGTTCACTGCCGCACAGGCAGCTCAGAAAAAAGTCCCCGCTTAACAAACGTTTAACAAACTGTTCACTGCCGCACAGGCAGCTCAGAAAAAGCGTCTCGGTAGAGGAAGTAAATTGGCTTAGTTCACTGCCGCACAGGCAGCTCAGAAAATGAGGCTCACTGGTGTTGATAGGCTCGTCAGGTTCACTGCCGCACAGGCAGCTCAGAAACATGGTCATCACTAGTCATGGTTCACTCTATTGTTCACTGCCGCACAGGCAGCTCAGAAATCTGTCTGGCTTTCACCCTCAGCCTGAATTGCGTTCACTGCCGCACAGGCAGCTCAGAAAACGAGTGCCAGCAGTGGCGCTATCGGCAGTAAGTTCACTGCCGCACAGGCAGCTCAGAAATTTAGGCGCGTGAGAACGGCTGATGTACTGGCGTTCACTGCCGCACAGGCAGCTCAGAAAAGTCGGCGCCTTGGGCTGACTACATATCGCAAGTTCACTGCCGCACAGGCAGCTCAGAAACGTATATCGCTAGTCCCTCCCAAAGACTCTGGTCACTGCCGCACAGGCAGTTCAAAAAAAGCGAAGTGAAACCCGCAGCTTCCATACCGCCAAATAGATATCGCTACAAAACAAAATAGTCCGACATATGTTAACCAACACACGGTTACACAGTTAACTAAGAAAACCAGGAGAAAGAAAGTTAAAAGCTATGATTGAACCAAGAAGCCAAGCGGCAAATGATGTAGAATCGCTAAATCAAAGAATTATCCGACATAGCGACGCAGCGCTGGCAATAGCCTCATACCGATAGAACAAGACAGGAGCAAACAATGCCCGAGAAAACAAGAACCACTAGAGTCGAATTTTATCCAACAGAAGAAGTCCAGTTAATGCTCGAAAAAATCGAAGGACGCAGGCGCAGCAGTTGGATAAACGAGGCAATAGTAGCCTACCACCGAGCCTCGGTAGAAAAAGCTGCCGTCATTACAGATCAACAAATTGAAAGCATAGCCACAAGAATTGCGGAAAGACTAGCACCTCTGTTAAATGGCTAAAGTCAAAGTTTAAAATCGAGAAACAGCTCGATAATTTAGACCATCACTGCAGAAATATTGCAGCGACTGATAGTAAGATTGGCGAAAGCTGAATTAGTCAAAAAGACTAAATCTCAAATCAATTTCTCAACAACCATTTTTCATTGAAGCCACCGCCCACTGAGTCTTTGCCTAGCAAATTTACCAGTTAAATAATCACTCAAATCGCCCCCCCCCACCGGAGCCCCGTATCTTGAGCAACCGCCTCGAACGAGTCTGTAGAATTGATGCAGAAATACGCAGAGGGACTTACCCCAGTGTCAAGAAGCTCTGCGATATGTTTGAGGTGCAAGAGCGCACTCTATATGATGATATTCGCTTTCTGCGAGACCGCATGGGTCTAGACATAGAATTTGACCGCAGCAAAGCAGGCTATTTCAACAAGAGCCCCGAAAAGACTCTACCATCATTTGAGCTGACCAATGCTGAAGTCTTTGCCCTGACCATTGGCAAAGACATGTTATCGGCTTATACAGGCACTTCTTTTGAACCAATCTTAAAGAGCGCTCTTGAGAAAATCTACCAGCGCTTACCGGGCAAGGTAGAAGTAAATATTGAAGAGCTGCGATCAATGATCAGATTCAAGCCCAATCCACTCACGCCTGTAAATCGCAAAGCATTTCTAGATCTCAATCGCGCTTGCGAGAAGAATCTTCCTACCGAATTGAAATACTATGCACCAAGCACTGATGAAGTAACCGAAAGAACTATCTACCCACACAGACTGGTCGAGCATCAAGGGCTTTGGTATGTCATCGGATATTGCACATTGCGCAATGACTTGCGTAAATTTGCCTTGCACCGCATTCAGCACTACCATCTGCTTGATGCTCGCTTTGAGCCAATTCCAGATCAAGAAATCGATAGATGGCTTGCCGGTGCCTTTATGATTGAACATAGAGAATCTGAGCAACTCGTAAAAATAAAGTTTGCCGCACGGGCAGCCAATTATATTAGAGAAAGAATCTGGCATAACAGCCAAACCATAGAAGAACACCCAGACGGTACATGCACACTCTCACTGCAAAGCCCCAGCCTTGACGAAGTAGCCCGCTGGGTCTTAAGCTATGGCGCAGAGGCTGAGGTTTTGGCGCCATCAGATTTAAGAGACAAAATGCAGAGCACCTTGGCAAAAGCTCTAGAGAACTATAAAAGCTCAAATAGTACTTTAGCGACATAGCAAGCGAACATAGCAAACAGCAAAAGAGGCGGCGTTGGCAAAGCAGCAAAAACCCATTCAGATTAGAGAGGGTGATTCTGCTTATCACAAGAAAGCCTTCATTACTATCTTGCAGTTGGCCTATAGCGGCGAGCGGGCGGCAGCCCGTGCCTATGCCGGTCATTGGCGCTCTTTGCCGCCGGGCTACGAGCGCGAAACCATCGCCCGCATAGAGAAAGAAGAAGTAGAACACCGTCAGACGGTCGGCAAGATGCTGCACGAGCTAAATGCCAAACCAGCACTGTGGCGCGAGATCTTGATGAACTTCATCGGCAACTGCGCCTATGTCGGCTGTTTCTTTACCGGCTGGTTTTTGCCTATGTATTTTGCCGGTAAACTTGAAAACGACAATGTCAAAGAATACGATGTCGCCGCTGCGCATGCCCATGCTCTCGGGCTAGACCATCTGCTGCCGGCACTGCACGAAATGTCAAAAACCGAAGCCGAGCACGAACTATTTTTCAGCCGTTGTGTCAGCAATCACTGGCTCTTAAAGCCTGTCAGGGCTATAGTGGGCTGGGACCCGCAGATTGTGCTGGCAAAATATGCAGACGAACCCTAAACAAACCCAAACCTAAACAAACCAAACACTAGACAAAACAAAAACTCTAGTACAAATAAGGCAAGATCTTAAACTTGGCCTCAACCACTTGCACCGGCTCAAGTTTTTCGCCTTCATCTTGCACTACTTCTATTTGGGTGCCCTCAAGAGTCTCGGGCAGATCTTCCATTGCTAAACGCAAGGCTTCTTCGCGTTCGTTCTTTTTCACCAACCAGGTCATTACTATAAACACACCCGGCAGTGCCAAAAGAGGCAACCAAGCCCCTTGCAAAAGAGGCAGTGCAGCCATAGCAAGCAATAAACCCAGACAAGCGGGATAGGCAACCAACTGACTCAAACGCGAACTGCGACCTTTGACGATTAGCACCAAAGACAGTGCCAGAAAGACTAAAAATGCATAGGGCAAGCTGACACCCTTAAGCAAACAAAAATTTAAACGGCGACAAAGAATCGAACTCATTATAAAGAGCGAAAGATAACTGCCATAGCCAAGATAAGCAAAGAGCAGTGCACTATCTAAGGGCTTGCCGATAAAGCGCCGACCTTTAGCTAGAGCCTTATTGACGAAAACTAGAAAAATTAAAGCATAGGCGCAGTAGTCGAAGACATTAAGAAAATCATGCCGCATCGGTTTGGCTACAGCGTATATGGGCAAAACCAACCATACCACCACCAGCAGTATCAGCAAAGACAAATAGGCAAAGATGTTTGGAATGATAAAGCTGAACTTGAGGGTCGGCAGTTTCATCTATTTCAAGGCGCCTGCCCCTAAAAGTTTGAGTGTAAAACGCAGCAGTTCTTCAGCTGTATCGCGGGGCACACCGGCTTTCTCGGCTTCTTTCAAGGCACTTTGAATTTCGGTTGGCGTATAGCCGTAGTGACTCAATATGTCGGTCACTTCCTCTATGACTGCATGCTGCCCCTTGGTCTGAGCCGGGTTAGCAATTGTCTTGCCGCGGGCGGCGGCAAAGTCTTCCATCTTGGTCTTCAATTCTAAAATGATGCGCTGCGCCACTTTAGCACCGACACCTGGAGCCTGCGAAATCATCTTTTGATTTTCAGATGTGACAGCCTCGACCAAGGTATCGACACCGAGGGTGCCCACCAGAGCCAGAGCTAAGCGAGGTCCGATGCCTGTCACCGATTGCAAGAGCGTAAACATCTGGCGTTCGTCATGACGGGCAAAGCCAAAGATGGTCCATTCGGTCTCTCTTATTGCCACAGAAACATGCACCGTCGCCTGGTCGCCCGGCTGCCCGACGGTCATCAAAGTGCTGTGGGCGACAGCCACTTCAAAGCCGACACCGCCGACATCTATGACCAACCGGTCCACCGGTCCACCGCTCATTTCTTTGGCGATGATTTCGCCCTTGAGATAGGCTAGCATTGCTTATACCCCAGCACCTAAAAAGAAACGCCCAACCGCAAAATAAAGTTGAGCGCTCTGAAAATATCGGGGCGAGAGGATTTGAACCTCCGGCCTTCCGCACCCGAAACGGACGCGCTACCAAGCTGCGCTACGCCCCGATGGGGTTATTTTAACAGAAGTCTCGGCTCTTGCCAGGTTTTGTTAAAGGCTTTACAGCCATTATTGCAATGGTCGGTCTAGCAGCGCTTGGGCCGGGTCTTTGGGTGGCTATCAGGACATTTGGATAGCTATCAGGATAACTACTTAACTAGACTTGCTTTGGCTAGTACTTGTTCGGCTAGCACTTGCTTTGGCTAATTGCCTGGCTTATTCAGCCATGAGGGTCATGTTGCCGCCACTGTTGTGGGCGTGATTGACCGCAGCCCGGGCGTGAGAGAGCAAGACCGAGCCGTCGTCGTCCATATGCTTGGCATATTGGCAGATGCCAACAGAAACGGTGAGTTGCTTAGACTCGGAACCCACGGCAAAAGTTGAAGCAGCTACCGAGGTGCGCAATCTCTCGGCTACTTCGATGGCGCCTTCGCGGGATGTGCAGGTGAGCACGACTGTAAACTCGGCGGTGCCGGTGCGCACCACGATATCTGAGTCGCGCATTTGCTTGGCAACCAACTGGGCTGTTTGCGAAACAATGGCATCGAAAGAAGACTGCGCGAGCGCTTTTGCCATCTCGGCGTGTTTATCCAGTTCCAAAACCACGACCGACATTGGCACCGAATAGCGCTTGGCTTGCCTGATGCCAATCTGCATAAACTCTTCCAAATAGCGCGTTGTCTTGAGTGCAGTCAGACTATCGGTGAGGCTGAGCTCTTTGATTTGAGCCTCTTTGCGACGCAGCTCGTCTTTCAGGGCTTTCTCTTTGAGAACACTCTTAACCCGCGAAAGCAGCTCATTAGGCTCTACCGGCTTAAAGATTATGTCTTCGTTGCTGGCATCATCGCCCGAAAAGGAGGGCAGGGTCTTGTCGCGGGCGGCTAGAAAAATTATCGGAATTGATTGGGTTTTCTCTTCGGCGCGCAGGCGGTTGTAGACTTCCATGCCACCCATGAGGGGCATGTGCAAGTCGAGCACAATCACATCGGGCGTGCGCACTTTGCAAGCAGCAATGGCTTTGAAACCGTCATTGGCCGAGTTTACCGAATACCCGGCTTTCTTCAAGACCTCACTCAATAGTGTGGTGTTAACTTGTTCGTCGTCAACAACGAGTATTGTGTTGGCAGGCTTCACTTGACCGCTCTTTAGTAAATGAGGAATTCCAATTGGATAATGATGATAGCCTGTTTAAGAGCATTGGACAATATTGAAGCCATATTTACAACGCCTTGCGTCGCCTAAATTTACGTAGCAGCGCCAACTACTTTTCAAGCTGGATAAGTCGAGGCGCATCTGGTCGCAGATCTGCTAATTCGCCGCTTTCACCAGTGGCACCGTCCTCAAGCTTAGAGCTTTGCAGCGCCTGCAGTTTGGCGTGTTCTTTCAGCAGCTTGTCGAAATAACTCGTCAAATCGAGCCCCATGGAAACCGGCAAGGCTTCGGTGATGCGAGGCAGCGCCCGCTCGACAAGCCGCAGGGCACCCTTGACATTGCCGTTGTGCCAGTGATGATAAGCCACCGAGACCTGAATCAAGCCCTGCACGAGATTTTTCTCCACTCCAGCTTCCAGGGGCTTCCAATAGGCTTCCCAGGTTTCATGACATTCAAAATATTGCCCTTCACTGAACTGCTTCAAGCCGAGGGCAAAAAGAGCGGCGTGTTCTTGAGAGTTTGGCTGTACTTCAATCATTTTCAATTAAATCAGAACTTGGTTCTAATTGGGTCAGGACTTGGTTCTAATTGGGTCAGGACTTGGTTCTAATTAGGTAAGAACTTGGCTTCAGATAAGTCAAAGCTTCGCTTCAATTATGTCAGAACTTCGCTACGACCAGCACTTCGGCTTGCGGCGGTTGGCTGGCAAGTTCAGAGCGGGCTAAAGCCAAGACTTGTTCGTCGTTTAGCAAGCCAGATAAATCTACCACCCTGGCACCCACCAAAAGCAAGATGTCGGGAATTACTTTACCGGCATCGCCCCAGGTGGCATGAGCTTCGATTAGCTCGCGAATGGCCGATTCGGCACCGTCGCGAGTACAAGCCCGAGCGGCTCCGGCTCTGGCTGAGAGCCTGATCACGCCTTCGCGATCAACCACACGCAAGGCAAAGCTGGTTGAACGCAAAAAGGGCATCGGCATAGAAAAGAAACTGCCCGAGCGACTGACATTAGCACCGTATATGGTGAAGAAATGAGAGCGACAGACTTCTTGGGTATGCTGCGGTTCCACTCTCATAGACTGCGCCGCTTTCGATTTACGCCCTTCATCATCTAGGGCACTTTGTTCGTTTGCACCGCCCGCTTTAGCCGCACCGCAAGCAGTGGCACGCACAATACTGGTCTTGCTGTCTATTTCAATATGCACTTCTACTGTGGCAGGGTCGGCCCCCATGGCTTCCACCGAACGCACGGCTTCGGCCCGCAAGGCAAGAATGGCGTCTTGAGCCGAAGTGTCCGCCACTTGCTTTTCGATTGTCTCGCGGATGAGCGCCATCGCCACACCGATGGCGGAAATCACATCGGCGTCTTGGGCGATAGTGTGATCAAGCTTCATCACTTTAGCGAGATAGGGCACAATGGCAGCCGCACCACCGCCGCCGCCCACCAAGAGAGTAAGATCGGGGTCGAGCTTGTTTTCGGCAATGAGCGCCTTGACTGTGGGTATGCATTTATGGGCGGCAATATCAAGCAAACGAGAAGCCAACTGTTTGGAAGCCTCTTCCCCTTGCCCGTATTTGCTTAAGTAGCTGCTCAAGGCACTGAAGCCGCTCTTGATGCTCTCGATGTCGCCGACGGCACAATCGCCTTGGGGAACAAGCCCGAGCAGATTAGAAGCACATGTTGGTGTAAGAGTATGAGCCACACCACCGGTGGTATCAAGAGCCAAATAGTCATCGCTATCTTTCGGCAGTGGCTTGACCAACTTTACCTTATAGCTTTTGCTGTCGCTATTTTCTGCGGGGAAGGCTGCATATTTAAGACCGGCTATGTGAGCGCTTCTTGGACCGACGTCGATGATGTCGTCTTTAGAGAGCCGCAAAAGCGAACCACCGGCAACCCCGATTGTGCGCACATCGAGGGTGCGCATATAGACCTTGTGTCCGCCAATCTCAGCTGAGCGCACCATGGCTCGTCCGCTGGCAATAGCCGAGATATCGGTAGAGGTGCCGCCGACTTCTAAAAAGACACCATCTGAGATGCGCAGAAACATCATGGCGGCGGCGACTCCGGCAGCCGGACCGGATAGTATGGAAAGAATGGGACGTTTGCGCATCGAAGCCAGGTCCATGACGCCGCCGTCGCTGCGCATGATCATAATCGGGGCGGTGATTCCGGCTTGGCGCACCGAGGTTTCTGTCATATTTGCCGATTCGATCATCTTGGGCAAGATGCCGGCATTAATAGCGGCGGTGCGGGTGCGCACTTTCAGCCCGTAGAGCCTAGAGACCTCAGAGCCAGAGGTGGCAAGCAAACCGAGGCGTGCAGCCACTGCCATAGCTGTTTCTTCCCGCGAAGCATCATCGACGCTGTATGCGTCTGAAATAGCGAAAGCCTGACAGCCCTCATCTTTCATGGAGAGCAAATGTTTCTCGATTTCGCCTTCAAATGCGCTTTCAGAGATGCTTTCATCAACTGCGATAAAGCGATGGCTGGTTTCCATAAAGACGCCGGCGGCAAGCGGTATGCGACCAAGTGCCGTGGAAGGCGAGGCTAACCAGGCGAGCCCCTTGCCGCTCATTCCGAGCACGCCCACTTTGACGACATCGCCTTCGAGCAGAGCGTTGGTGGCTTGAGTGGTACTATGGGCGATGAAAGAAACATTCTCGGGAGCTATGCCGCATGTCTTCAACAAGAGAGCGAGGGCATCGACTATACCGCGGGCGACGCCTTCAGGCGCTGAGTGACTGGTCGGCACTTTCGCCTTACCCACCAAGGTGGAAGAATTACCGTCGACAGCCACGGCATGGGTGAAAGTGCCACCCACATCGATGCCGATTCTGATGTTGCGCTCAGCCATTAATGCACAAACCCTTTCAAGACAGCCAGGCTAAGACCGAGCGAAGCAGCGAGCATGGCATAGGGTAATGTTTTCTTGAGAATGACCTGAGTATCGACACCAAGATAAGTGGCTATCCAAATATTCTGGGTGTTGGTGGGGTCGCAAACGCCCTGCACCTGACCGACCGACATGAGCATGCTCATCACAGATTGCGCCGAGAGTGTAGTGAGATTGACCACCAAGGTGACCAAACCGCTGCCCATGCCCCACAAACTGAGAGGACCGCGATAGAGGGCAAAAGGGGCGAGCATCGTAAAGCCAAGAATGTACATTAGGGGCGTGCTTGGCACCACCGCCTTGATCAGGGGAGCAATCGCTTCGGAGACGCCTTTGTCCATAACGGCAGTGATGAGCATGCCGATGCCCATCATCAGAAGTACAGCCGGAATCACATTGGCGGTACCATCTATGATGGCACGAGTCAGTATGTTGACCGAGTCTTTTTTCCAGGTGGTGAGCACACCATATGTGATGCCCATCATAAAGGCTGGAATTATGTCCCAGTGCAAGAACAAAACGAACACAAGCGGAATGACCGGTGTAAGCAGGCTGATGGCGGGCATGCTTTCTTTCTTTGAGAAGGCTCGATAGAATGCATAAGCAATTAGCGCCAAGACAAAATAGAGAGCGTAAGTGTAGATGTCGGCACCGGCAGCAGAGGCATTGGCAGAAGCACTGGCGCCGGCAGTTGCAGTTGCGCCTGAGCCTGCGCTGGAAGATTGAGGAGAGACCGGATTGTAGCCGCTGAGAGGCACATAGAGCGCTGAAAGACAGAGCAGCCCGCCCAAGAAATAAAGTAGATTGCCTTTCTTTTTAAGCTCGATTAGCAAAAACAGCAAAATAACCAAGCCCAAGATGAGCGAGAAGGGCACCACAAAAGAAATAATCGTAGGTTGGTCTATTTTGAGTACATCGGTATAAAGCTGCCAATTGGTCAAGTTGAACATGCCACCCAGTGAAATGCCAAAGAGGAAGAGACCGGCGGCACATAGGGCAGGAATACCAAGTGAGAGCATGACCGGCAAGATAATGGTGCCGACCATAATCACGGCGCCAAGACCACCCAGTGTCGAGAAGAGCAGGGCGGTAACCAGGGTAAGAAAGACGCCTAGCAAGTAGGGATTATCACCGGCAAACTCAGCCACGAAGCGCACCAGCGAACGAGCCATGCCGTGCTTGTTGACCAACTCGGCAAGCATCGCACCAAACATGGTGGCAGTGTAGGCATTGTGCAACTTCACGGCACCGCCGCTCAACACATCTTTTACGATGACCTTACCCTCGACACCACCGATGAGGGCAATGGCGATAGCCATGAGGGGCAAAGCAAGCAAAGCCGAAATGCGCCGCCCGTACATAGCGAGGGCCATTACAAAAAACACTGCCAGGCAAAGCAATCCAGTTAGCATAACCTGGTCAGTTTACCAAATATTCGACCACGAAAAGGCGCTCGACAATTTCCGTGGAATTTACTTGTATTTTCGCCTTGCATCTTAGTTGTATTTTTGCCTTGCATTTTACTTGCAATTTAGTCTTGTATTTTTGCCTTGTATTTTTGCCTAGCATCTTACTCGTATAAGACATGGCACAAAAACAAGCCCAAAGTATATACACCAAGAGCGGTGTTAAACACCCTCTTTTAGGAAGTTCAAAATCGACTGAACATTCTCATGATTTTTGCCTAGATCAAGCTCGCCGCCCTTTCTAGGCACACTGCGCACCACCACGCCGGCGCGGTCCAGTCCAACTGAGTATATAGATATGGAAACCGACTGCCCCTCTGAGGAGAACCCCTCTTTCACTTCGGCTTCGATTGTGCCGGCCTGATCTTTTAGAATGATTCGGCTGCCCTTCAGCCGAGAAAGAGCGCCAAGCGCCCGAGCGAACGCCGCCGAGAAGGGCAATGCCAGCTGGGTTTCAGCCATCTGATAGGCGGACATGGCGCTATCTTCCCAGCCTTTAGCGAGGGTTCCGCTTTTCTGTAGGCGTCGCTTGACGAAATAGCGCTGGGTGAGGACCATACCGCCGCCAAATATGATGGTTGAGAGCGGCAAGACCAGAAGAGCCACGGTGAGACCATCTATATAGTAGTGCCAGGCAGCCTGGAGAAGCCCAAAGGGCACCCCCGAGAAGAGAAAGATGCGCCAGGCGGCGCTTTTACCGTCAAAGCCGGGCAACTGCGAGGGCGCATCGGCTACCTCCCTAGTATCTAGAATCTTCCAGCGGCGGTAACCATTCAATTCGAGGTCGTTGACAGCCTCTTCATAGCAATAGACGGGCAACATTAAACTGAAAAGACGCCGCGAAACGCTCATGTGCCGGCTGCGGGCTTCCTCAATGTCGCCGGGCAGAGTGGCTTTGCTTTGTTCTGCCTGCAGGCTGTTGGGACGATAGGCAAAGTCGGGGCTGAGCACCACCAAATGGACGATATTTTCGTCTAGATGGACGATCTTGGTGAGGAAATAGCGGTGGCGTCCATCTTCTTGGGAGCGCAAGAAAACGCTGTAGACCCCAGCCTGGCGCAGATTGTCTGAGGCTTCGGTTTCGGGCTGGGCTGAGCCGGACTCGGGCTGGGCTGAGCCGGTTTCGGGCAATGGCTCGGACTCGGGCTGGGCTGAGCCGGTTTCGGGCAATGGCTCGGACTCGGGCTGGGCTGAGCCGGTTTCGGGCGCTGGTTCGGACTCGGGCGCGGGTTCGGTTTCGGGCGCTGGTTCGGACTCGGGCATTTCAGGGTCTATATCCATAGAGCTTCCGTTTTGGACTGAAGCAATTATACGTTTAATGCCTCGGCGAAAAATCCGGTGGGGGAATTACGAGACCATGGGGATTTTCCCCAATCGACTCTCCACCCACAAAAATGAATAATTCTAAATAGTTAAACGACAGCGCAGTCGACAAAGTCGACTTCTTCTCCAGATCACGTTTTTATACACCCCTTAGCGTCGGTCGCCCGCAAAGCGCGACCAAAGTCATCATGCAATCATTCAATTCATCACATAATCTAAGCACCACAAAAGATGAGTTCGTCGCAACTGGCAGCGGCGTTGCCTTCGGTGCCCGCCGACTGAAGTCGGTGAACGATCGCTGGGCGAGCACAAGCTCAATGACCGCGCTCACTTTAGACACCGCAAGAAGGGTGAAAGAAGTGTCGGAAGCGAAGCAGGACGCTTTGCTTGCCATTGAGGAAAACGAGCTGGCTCGCGAAATTCATGCCTGCAAGAAAATTCTCGAAACCCTACCTGCCGATGCACCGGAACGCGAGCAGCATCTCAAGCGCATGGAAATCGCCCGCCTCAAACTAGGGACAGATAAGCCGGCGTCTTACACCAAAGCTATCAAGCTGGTCTCGCGCTATGCCTCGCTGGAAGAGCAAAGACTCAAGCACATAGGCAGTTCGAGCGAGCATCACGCCGTTGCGCAAATGGCAGTTTGCCAGACCGAATCGATGATGGACAGGCTGCCTCATTCATTCAAGGGCAAAACCAACTTTCTCCCCGAGAGAACCCCTGAAGGCATGAGCGCGGCTCGCCGCCTCACTGAACTGCGTCGGCACCTGGACGAAAGAGCCCGGATGCTGGACGAAACCAGAAATCAAAATCTGCACTCGATGGCGGAAACTCATCCGATTTTGAAGGCGATAATCGAGCGCCTCGAAAGCGAAGAACTGCCATCGGACGGCACACTAATCATCATGAGCAAGAAGGGTCACTACATGGCGCCTAGAGGCAGCATGTCCCCTCATTTCATCGAAGTATCGAGACTGCGCACCGGCGGCGTCTCTGCAGACGGCGGGGGCTTCAATCGCTTCATGCAAGATCTGGAGGACATCTGCGGCGCGGTGATCATGCGTCCAATCTATGACGAGCACGGCAAACCGCTAGAAGTTCCTGGCAAACCAGGCAGCAAGCCCGTATACAGAAAGACCGTGGTGGACACAATCGGAGAAATGCCGGAAAGCATCAAGCCGGGCGTGGACTTCCTCTTCATCCTGCGTCGTTTCAAACCGAATCATTAGATCTAGGAATTCTGAGTCTATCCCGGGTCAACCCCGCGAACTATCCCAGGTCTATCTGAGTATGCATTCCTCGGGGCTCGAATCGGGCTCCGAGGTTTTGTCAATCTGCCTGAGCGTTTCGGCAATCAAATCAACATCTTTAACGATGTCGGCTAGCACAGTTGGACTGATGGCTTGAGCGGCATCCGAGATAGACTTTTCAGGCTGGCAATGAGCCTCGATAATCACACCATCAGCACCACAGGCAATGGCAGCTCGGCTGAGGGGTCTGATCAACTCGCGCTTACCTGTGGCATGGGACGGATCAACAAGCACAGGCAAGCTTGTTAGAGACTTGAGCAAAGCCACAGCTGAAAGATCAAGAGTATTGCGCAACCTTGTTTCATAGGTGCGGATGCCGCGCTCGCACAAAATGACCTGCAAATTGCCAGAAGCTAGAACATATTCAGCCGCTTGCAGAAGCTCATCAATAGTGGCGGACAACCCCCGCTTGAGCAAGACCGGCTTAGTCTGGCGACCAAGCTCGCGCAGCAAATCGTAGTTGTACATGTTGCGCGCACCTACTTGGAAAACATCCAAATAAGGCTCGCAAGTTTCCACATCTCGGGGAGACATAACTTCTGAAATAACAGGCAGGCGCGCCGACTCAGCCGCCTCGGACATGAACTTAAGGCCGTCTAGTCCAAGCCCCTGGAAATCATACGGATTAGACCTCGGTTTGAAAGCACCGCCGCGCAGAGCGCCAGCACCGGCAAGCTTAACTGCATGGGCGATCTCGAAGATCTGCTCTCGGCTTTCCACAGAACAGGGTCCACCGATGACCACCGGCTTGCGCCCCTGACCGATGAAGAGCCGACCCCTTCGCTCTTCCGAACCAATGGCCACCGTGGCGCATCCCGAATCTTCAGCTAATGGACTGCGAGCGGTAAGCTTAACGACTTTCTCGACACCCTCTAACTGGCTAAAAAAATGACCGGGCATCGAGTCACATTCACTGCTAATGACAATCAGCCGCCTGCTGGCACTTTCAACTATCTGCGCCGCCAGACCGTTTTCAGAAAGGCGCTTCAGTGCTTTGCTCAAGCACTCATCTGATGCCGCCTTTTGAAATGAAAGAATCACTTTTCAGTCCTAACCTGTGAACGAGCGAACCTACCAATAAACAACCAGGTCCATTCTCAAGCCAAATCTTCGCACATTTTGTCAAGGTGAGCCTTAGACTTAGCTTCAGACCGTTTAAGTTTTCTGGCAAAATCGAAGAAAATCCCCGAAGAAGCTGCAAGGATGGTCTAATCAACCTCTTTAGCCCACTGGAAGAGGTCGGCTAAATACTGTTTAATCATCTTTACACAATCCCTACACTTGGAAAGCCCGAAACTCAACACCGCCTTTGCAACCAGCGGTTCACGTATCCGACAATAACTTCAGACTCTCATATTCAGACATGAAAACCATGCCGATAAAGCGAATATTCACAATCGATTTCGCAGTTCATCTGCTTCGTTTTGCTTGGGCGACAAAAGGCTATTTGCTCACGCCAGTAGTCCTTTTGGCTTGTGCCCAGCTTTGTTTGAACATGCAAGATTCAATAATCGGTCCGGCAATGAAGCTGCCTGTCAAGAACGGCACCGATACGTTGCTTTTGCTTTTGCTTATGTCGAGCCTAATGATTCTTTGCGGCATCCTGCTGCTAATCGGAATGATCCTCGGTCTATGGCGGGTAGCAGTAATTTTTCGAGCATATCTAAACTCGCGCCCAGGTGATTCAGCGTTGTCCTTAGGCAACAACCTGGGAGAGGCCAGAGCCACACTGGATAAGAAGAAAGGCAGGCTTTGTCTGCTCTTGCTCGAGATCTCACTTTTGCAAATTCCAGCCCTACTGATTTTCATTGGCAGTACGGTTCTTTTTCTATTTGCTCAATTTCACACCCTAATAGAACAGCATAGCGGCGTTGCAATTGCTCAAGAAATAGTAGTACTACTCGAAAAGCAAATTCCCACAGCGATACTGGTCGCCGCAGCCTCTGGAATGTTCCTGAACAATTTCACCATCTGTGGAATTGCCTTAAGCGTTCTGCTGGATCGTCCGAACTGGAAAGTACTTTGGCACTCGCTACTGCTTACTTTTCAAAGCTTGCCGCTGATGACATTTATTGCTCTACTTGTATTCATAGCGGGAACATTCATTGAAACACCAGACATCATAAATCTTGCTCTGAATCATCAAAAAATTCCCGGTTATTCGGAGCCCGTGTGGATTCTTTTTGGAAGGACAATTTGGAAAGCAGCTGTAGATGTTTTTCTTTGGCCGATTAGTATTGGAGTTCTGCTTGAGACCATCAGGGAAAGAGCCCTGGCTGGTGGGCTAGCAGAAGCGGCAGTTTCAAATGATGTAATTGTTTTCGACCCGGCACTGACGCCTGAGCAAAGAACAGAAGGCAAAGATTTCTCCGCTACGCAATCATTAAACGAAGCAATTGAGAATAAAGAAGCTTCAGGCGAGGTGATTGGAGAAAAGTCCACGCCGAATAGCCAAGAGGGTGAAGAGTCGAACGAAAAGTCGGCTTCAGCTACTGAATTTGAAATTTCCGACGATACAGAACATGAAAACGAACCGATATCGGTTCTTGATGAAACTGTTTCATCAAAAACTTTGCCAGATTCGGGGACGCCGAACGAACCGATATCGGTTCCCGAAAATAAAACTCTTTTGTCAGAAATGGAGAATTCAGACCAGTTTATTGAACCGATATCGGATGATTTTAATCCACCTGCAACTCCGGATTAAAATCAAGGACATTCAGCTCTACATAAAGACAACCGAGACGAGCAACGCACTAGAGACGAAAGCCCTCCAATCATTTGAATAACTAGATCGACCTTACATATCCACTGAATTAAGAAAGAAGCGAAAATGGTTTCAGCGCCAGCTAATCAGAAAGAACACGATTTTCTGACTGTTCACGAGGAGGAAGGTACGGAGCAAGTGCTCAAATTCCTAACCCAAAGAAGAGACACCCGAAACCAGTTGAAGTTCAATTTGGTTCTCGCATCCACCACACTAAGCGATCTAGATAACATTTCCGCCGCTGGCAAAGATTCCGAAAGCCGGCGACTTACTCCAGCGCTAGATGCGGAAGCACTTTGCCACTCCCTCGAAAATCTTCCCGTAAGCCTTCCGGTATCACCAGCAGGTGTTACATCGCCAGTAGTACTTACCAAGGCAGCACTGACTTTCTTAGAACCAAAACTCGAAATAGTGGATGCAGGTTCCTTCAAGCAACCAGCAGTCATGCATAGAAGAATAAATGATGAAGTTGCAAAATATCCAACGCAATCAGATTTAGGTCGAGCCCTTGACAGAAAGCTTGTTACTGACCTCTTCGAGCAAGGACTGAACGACTCAAGAAACGGAGAAGAACTCGAGCTAATTGCCGAATGCGTTCCTGGAGGAACAACTTCAGCAGCCTTAGTACTGGCACTCACAAATTTAGAAAGCGATTCAAGCATTCGAATGCCCCCAGAAAAACTTGCCAGCTACTGTTCATCAAGTCTTCTCGGAGCCAAATCCCAGAAGATTTCCTTTATTAGAGAACAACTAGACTTCCTTGAGACAAGTCGCGGGAAAGCATTACCAGAACTAGTCTCTCAATGCCTGAGAGATCCTCTTGAAGCCATCAGCCTTGCTGGAGATACTATGCAAGCCTATGCTGCCGGCTATCTGTTGGGTAGAGCATCCAAAGGTCAAACAACAATACTTGCCGGTGGAAGCCAAATGATAGCAGTCTATAGGATCGCCTCATTACTAACAAAGCCAGAGCTATTAGCCACAAACAGTCTAATTGCCACGACCAAATATGTAGCGCTAGACAAAGAAGCAAAGGTAAAAGATCTTGCAGCAAAAAACAAAGCGCCTTTAGTTAGTGTTGACCCTCATTTAAAGAACTCTGTGCATCAAGGATTGCGCGCGTACGAACAAGGACACGTCAAGGAAGGAGTGGGTGCTGGCGCCGCCTGCCTTATGGCTTACACACTGGCAAAAATCTCTGGCGAAGAACTGCTGGAAGAGATAGACAAGACCTATGGATCACTAACCGTGGCCTTATCACCTGGTCAATGAATCACTACAAGACCCCAGCACGACAGCTCGATAAAGAAGCAATTCCAGATATGGCAGCGCAGGCAGTATAAACAAATTTATGGAGCACGGTATCAGATGAGGTATCAAGGACGTGCGCAAGAATTAGAGCAAGACTTAAAGACTGAAATATCTCAATGCCCACTTCGCGCCTCTAATCTCCTTTGACTAATGCTAGCTGACTACATAACTTCATCGCATGGAGCTAGACCAACTTGCAGAGCCGAACAGTAGCCTCGAAGAAACCGCGATCCGACGTAGCCAGACAAGACACAATTCCCAAGGAAACGCCCAGTTGAAAGACCTAGAATGATCTCGTTTGCACAAGTCATATAGAGCGACAGATACTTTCTGCCGATGCCTTTTGCGAGAGACTTTGATACCCTAAAGAAACATCGAGCGGCCATTTGAAATCTCTTAATGGGATCATCTTCCTGCTTGTTCTCATCAGCTTGTTCTAACACTTCAAGCAGATCCACTTTAGCTTCAGTGGTCCGAAGAGCGCTTGAATAGACTCTTTCAAAGAATCCACCAGCACATGACTTCACCTGCCCGGCAAACTCAAGTTCCGTTAGCAAAGAAAGAATCTCCTGGCTATTGCCACCTAACAATTCAACCAATGTATCGACATTTCTAGGCGCCTCCTCTAATAGAGAAAGGATGCGTCCAAACAGCTCCGACTCAGCTGGTTTCTGGTATTCTTCACTGTGGAACTCTACAAAATCAGATTCAGATTTTTGCTCAGCGGCAAAATTCGAAACGGCTTCTGGTCCGGTATCTTGCTCAGCAGCTTCATTACAATCTGTTGTTGTATAGGTATTTGACCGACTAGAATCGTCAGACTCTTCTTTATCATTTGCGTTAGTTGAGTCACAAGAGTCAATATCCAGCTCGTCTTTTGGACTTCGCAGTGCTTGCGTCAATATAGTTCTCTTGTCAAAGAATCGCCAGAATAGCGAAAGCTCCAATCCTAAAAACTCACTAGGAACATGACTTTTTCCAACCACCACCAGTGCAGACTTAATTATATGTAGAGCCGAAGACTGCGCCACGGAAACGGCCGAAGCAAACCATTTTGAACTAACATAGAAACCGTTATCCACTATCCAAATTGCAAAAAGCCAAGCACGTATTTTCTTTACTCCATGAAAGAATGTACCTGCGGTTGCTCTGCTATCGCGATTACAAAAAGAACACGACAGCACCCTAAAGTCCGCCGAAATAGATACGTCCTCTGAACCACACTTCCTACAACGAAGTGAGCCACTTCGCTTCATTTCAAAGAGAATCGACCGCCAACAGCTTTCATCGTCCGGGTACTCCAAATTGAACGACTCAAGGAGTTCTTGCCTGCGAGTGATGTACTCATCAGTAAGAAATATCTTGAGACGCGCAGCGGCATCTAGATTGTTCAAATCCATAAAGCTACCCCCTTTGAAGGTCGTAGTTATATAGACGTAATTTGGAACAAAAAAGTTCAAATTTCTCGAAACTTTTTTGAACGATGTGACAGTTGCATACAGACCGATATCGGTCCATAAAAAAAACGAGGTCAATTTGCGAAATCGCTCAAATGAGTGGAGCCACAAATCGCCACAGCAGCCCCAGCCTGGAAGCAACTAAGAGAACTCAACTTATTTACTCTAAGCTTTATCCTAGAATTACTCTGTTTCGACCTTCATCTTTAGCCTTGCGAAGAGCAACCTTAGCATCTCTAAGTATTGTCTCGGGATTAAGATCTTCCATGTTGAAACTTGCACAGCCAACAGAAACTGTAATGCGAACAGGACCAGAACTAATGGAAGAAGTCCCGCTGAAATCAATCGATTCTACTTCAGAACGAACCTTCTCACCCAGCACTTTGGCACCAGCCACATCAGTATTTGGCAGTACTACGGCAAACTGGTCACTTCCGTAGCGAGCGATCAAATCGGAAGAACGTGTAATGTTAAGTAGTCTGCTTGCTATCGTCATCAAGGCGCCGTCACCAAACTCGACGCCATACTGCTCATTTATCTTCTCGAAGTTATCTATATCAATGATCGCAACTGCAACGGGGAGACGCTGCCTGAAAGAAAAGAGTAGCTGCTGCTGCAAGAAACCAACAAAGAATTCGAGATTGTAGAGTCCAGTGAGACTATCTATTGAAGCGTTGTATGCCGCGGCGGACTCGAGATTTGCAATAGCTTCCTTGGCTAAAACCAACTCAAATAGAGGACCTAGCGCCATTCCCAATTGCTCGCCGAAGGCAATAGCTTGGTCCGAAAAGCTATTGCGGTCTTTACTTGCTACCACAAGAGCGCCAACGGCCCTAGACTGCGCAACAACAGGCACAATCTGAACTGAGCCTAAATCCTTAGCTGTGCCCTCAACCAACTCTCCTCTCAAATCGATTTCAAGTGCAGAGCGCAGCTCTAGTTCGTTTGTTAGTCTGTCGACAAGTTTCTTGTAGCTTCCGCTAACCACACCGTCAGCTGAAAATGAAGCCCAGGGAGCCTCACCAATTACAACTAAGCCAACCAAATCAGCTTCGATAAAGGCAGCGGCGCCTCTATAAAAGACGTCCAAAAGAGCTTTGCGATTTCCAGCCTCTTTGAACATATCAGATACAAGGGTGGTCGCGTTTCTAGATATGAGAAGTTCGTCCAGCAGCTTCTGACTACTCTCTAGAACTTTTGAAGAGGAGAAATTAAAGCGGCATTTCAGCATAGAACTGGCTTGGCTTCGGTTGAAACCGGCACTGCGAGATTTCTCGACCAATTCAAGCAACTGCTTGACCACATCGGTTCCATTACCGATATCGCGGTCGGCTACGTAGAGATCGCACTGCGACCCTTTGATCCAAAGGGGATCTATGCGAGCCCCCATACTGACAGTGCCGAAAAGAACTACGGGCATCTTGCTTGCGCCCGCGCTCGATTTGATTAGTTGACTGAGTTGGTAGCCTGGCAAGTCGGAAAGGTCGAGACAGGAAACTATGGCATCGGCGCCACTGTCTATCAACTCATCCAGGGCGTCAAAGCCGCCACCCAGCAGGACTAGGTTTACCTGGGCGTCTTTCAAAGCCTGGCGAAGAGTTCCACCGGAGCTCTTTGCGTCCTCGACGTATAAAACTTTGATGTCGGCCATCGGCGCGCTTCCTTAATGCAGTCCCTTCTAAATATAAAGGCTTGAAAACCTGATCAAGGCGCACTTGAAAGCTACCAAGAGAGCAGAAAGTGCTAAAATTTGCACTATCCAATACTGGGTCGCAAAGGCCTGTCTTCAGCCTATGGACGGGCGTAACGGTTGACAACAGTGTCAATTGGACCCAGGCTGGTCGGAAATCCCATTCTTTAGTTTGAAAGAAAATTTCAAAAATTACTGACAAAATTTCTTTCTCCTTCCTTCCAAAGCAATCAGGTAAATCATGTTGACCGCAGCCACACAATCAGATGCACCAATGTCATTCGCTCTTACAGAAGAGCAAAGACTGATTAAGGAAACAGTAAATGAAATCGCTCAGGCCGAGTTCGCGCCGAAAGCCGCCGAAGTCGACCAGAAGCACCGCTTTCCCAGAGAGAATTTCGAGCTTATTGCCAGTTCCGACCTCTGCGGGCTGCCTTTTCCAGAGGAATACGGCGGTGCTGGTATGGACAACGTTTCTTATGCCATCGTTGTAGAAGAACTGGCTAAAGCCTGTGCCACCACGTCAGTGATTTATTCAGCCCATGTCTCTCTTTGCGCCAAACCGATCTATATCTTCGGCACCGAAGAGCAAAAGAAGAAATTCCTCACACCTCTGTGTAAGGGCGAGAAGCTCGGAGCCTTTGCTCTTTCGGAGCCAGGCTCGGGTTCTGACGCCGCGGCGGCTAAATGCACCGCCGTTAGAAAAGGCGACCACTTTATATTGAATGGTTCCAAAAACTGGATTACAAACGGAATCGAAGCTGATACCTATCTAGTCATAGCTCAAACCGATTCAAGCCTCAAACACAAGGGACTGATTGCCCTGCTGGTTGAGAAAGGCACCCCCGGTTTTACCTTCGGCAAGCTTGAAGACAAACTCGGTATCAAGGGATCGTCCACTTGCCAGATTAACTTTGAAGATAGCCCCATACCGGTCGAGAATATGCTGGCCGGTCCGCAGGACGGATTTAAGGTTTCGATGGTCACCCTTGATGGTGGCAGAATCGGTATCGCCGCCCAAGCGGTAGGCATAGCCCAAGGCGCCTGGGACCACGCCTTCAAATACAGCAAAGAGCGCGTGGCTTTCAACCAAACGATCAATAAATTCCAAGCGATTCAATTTATGCTGGCTGAAATGCAAACCGAGATTGATGCCGCCAGACTGCTGACATGGCACGCAGCACGCGGGCAAGATCTGGGGGTGAAGTTCACAAAAGAAGCAGCGCATGCCAAACTCTACGCAGCGGAAGTTGCTATGCGCTCGACCACCAAGTGTGTGCAGATTTTTGGTGGCTACGGCTATGTCACCGACTATCCTGTTGAGCGCTACATGCGCGACGCCAAAATAACTGAGATATATGAAGGGACTTCTGAAGTCCAGAGACTGGTAATAGCACAAAACGTATTGAAGGGACTCTAAATTATGTCGTGGCAACCACCCCCTCCCCCACCCAGACCAGGCATGCCCGGCGGCAATCCCGGTGGTAATCCGGGCGGTAACCCGGGCGGCGGACACCCAGGTAACGCCGGAGCACCAGCTGGCGCTCCCAGACCGATCAACTACTATGACTTGCTGCAAGTTAACCGCGATGCGCACTCGACCATTATTCGATACGCTTATCGATTTCTTGCCGCTATGTACCACCCTGATAATACAGAGACCGGTGACGCCGAGAAATTTCGCGTAATTACTGATGCCTGGCGTACGCTCTCAGACGAAGGCAAACGCGCCGCCTACGACATGTCGCTCGGCGCCAAAGAAGCCCAAACGGCGCCGCAGAGCGCCGCACCTGGCACCGCCCCCGGTGCCAGTGCCAGCTCAGGCATGCATTCATTCAACCGCGATGCCCTGAAAGTGCAAACAGGAACTTCCTGGAACGAAATTGAATTTCGTCTGGCGATTCTGCAGATCTTGCTCGGTCAGAGAAAGAAAAAAGTACAGACCGGCGGTGCATCAGCCAAAATGATGATGGATATTCTCGGCACCAATGACATGGCTGAAATGGAATTCGCCCTTTGGTATCTGCGGGAAAAAGGTCTAATCGAAATGGGCGAACGCCTATTCATGATTTCGGTAAAGGGCGTTGACTATCTGGTTGAGCAGCTGTCGCAGACCCAAATTCTCGACGGCGGCAGCGATGCTGAGAAGAAAATGCGTAAAGCCAAAATCAACGATGGCGCCGCTGGCTCAAGCCCTAACCTGCCGGCTCGAACATAAGCAAAAGCTGACAGCAGCAAGAAGCTTCTTGCTTAGCTCATGAAGCCCATAAAAAAAATAATAAGGGGAAGGACTAACAGCTAGTTCTTCCCCTTAGACCTTTAGGCTGTTTCCTCATTAGGTTCTTTCTGTGCTTTAGACTCTTTCTGTGCTTTCTGTACTTTCTGTGCTTTCTGTGATTTCTGTGCTTTCTGTGCTTTAGATTCTTTCCGCGTTTTAGATTCTTTTTGTGTTTTTGATTCTTTCTGCGCTTTCTTCCCTTTAGATTCTTTCTGTGCTTTCGTCTCGTGCGCTTCTTTCGATTCTTTCGCATCTGGCAAAAGTCTAAAACTTAAGCGATGCTCGGGGCAGGCACCAATGCTGGCGATGGCCTGGCGGTGGCTAACCGCCGGATAGCCCTTGTTGGAAGCAAAGCCGTAAGCCGGATAGACTTTATCGAGCGCCACCATCAAGGCATCACGGTGCACTTTAGCGATCACACTGGCTGCAGCGATTGATGCCGACTTGCTATCGCCTTTGATAACGGTTACTTGCTTATAGCGATCGACTTTAATTTTCTTATTGCCATCCACCAAAATGAGCACCTGCGCAGGCTCAAGATTGAGCTGACGCATTAGTTCATCACAGGCGCGCTGCATTGAAAGCAAGGAGGCATTGAGAATATTGATCTCGTCAATTTCCTGCGGCGAAGCCTGACCGATAGCAAAAGGCGCAATCTTGCGAATTTTGGCAGAGAGGTCCTCTCGCACCGAGGCATCGAGTTTCTTACTGTCATCGAGTGCAGCCAAAGAACCAATTGTGGCAGCATCAAGATCGGCGAAGGGTAGCGCCACCGCCGCCGATACCACCGGTCCAGCCAGGCAGCCACGCCCGACTTCGTCCACCCCAATCAAAAAAGCGCCGGCCGTACTGGAGGCTAAGCGGCTACCCGAATCTTTCGCAGCTTCTTTCCCAGCTTCTTTCTCTGATTCATTAAGAGAAGCACGATCAGCTTTCGCATCTAAAGGTAGTTTGAGCTGGCGACAGTTGAGATTGACTCTCTGTCCTCTGCTTACAACCAAAGGCTCTAATTCGAAGCGCGCAAATTCGGTTCGATATAAAGACAAATCGAACTGCCGCAGACCCTTGAAGTTACCACTCATAGCTCATCGAGCGTTATGCCGCCCAGCTTGCCTTCGCGAATGTCTCTAAGCAGAATATTGGCGGCGCGATAATCATCGAGCTTACCCCCATGGGTAAGAAAGTTACGTTTCTCGGCGAGTAAATTGAGACCGTCGCCACTCTCCGCCAACCCCTCAAGATACTTATCAAGGGCTTCAGGATAATACTGTTTAAATAGCTGAAGCGCTTCCCGCGCACATTCAAGATTTTCATATGTATCAGGGGGAACCAGGTTCAAGACAGACAACCTTGACATGGTCTCTTTCTGAAAGAAGGTCGGCGGCAGAATACCAGGGGTATCGAGCAACTCCAGTTGCGGATGCACTCTAATCCACTGTGTCCCCTTGGTCACCCCGGGCATATCGCCTGTTCGGGCATGCTTCTTACCAATGAACCAGTTAATAAGCGAAGACTTACCCACATTAGGTATGCCCACAACACAAGCCCGCATTGGTCTTGGCAAAAGCCCTTTCTTGTTCAAACTCTCGCGCTTGGCTTTGGTAAGGGCCAAACAGGCTTCGACAAAGCTTGCCTTGCTGCTCAGTCCCTTGAGACAAAGGGCGACCGCCTGCTGCTGGACTCCGCCCTTCTCAGCAGAGAGGGCAAACTCTTCATTAACGCTCTTGACATAAGCCTTAAGTCGACGCGAGTCGGACATATCCAGCTTTGAATAGATAATCAGACGCGGCTTTGAGCCAAATATCTCATTCGACTTAGGATGCCTGGTGCTGACCGGCAAGCGTCCGTCCAAAACTTCGATGACTAGATCGACCCACTTGACTATCTCGGTCAATCTTTGAAAAGCAGTAGACGGGGGTCTTTTTTTGACCCCCGTACTTGATTTCGGCTGCGGTTTCATACCGCCTTTGCCGTCTTTATTTGGCTTAGGCTTAGGCAATGAAGGCGCCCATGATTAGGCTTTGGCAGCAGTGGCTTCTTTTCTGGTACCGGTCTTCTCTTTAATACGAGTAGCTTTACCGGTACGGTTTCTAAGATAGTAGAGCTTGGCGCGACGGACCTGACCACGGCGCTGCACGGTGATTTTCTCAACGCGGGGCGAGTGGACGAGGAAAACGCGCTCGATGCCGATACCCTGGAATACGCGACGAACGGTGATTGTCTCGTTCACACCGTGACCGGAGTGCTTGATAATCACGCCTTCATAGCCCTGAGTGCGCTCTTTGCCGCCTTCGACGATTTTGACGAAGACCTTGACGGTGTCGCCGACGTCGAATGTGGGCAGGTTGCTCTTGATGAGCGGGGCTTCAATTTCTTTGATGATGCTGTTCATGACTCACTTATTTTTGGTCTTCGAAGATATAGAAAAGCGATTTAAGATTGTAGCACCCGATAGATATCCGAGAAGGGGATAGGGCTGCCTGGTAAACGAGGCTTTACCGTTTCTGGATTGAATTTGTCTAATCTTTATACAGATACAGATACAGTAAAAAGACGAAAAGCCGACAGGAAGGTGCCACTTAGCGGGACTTAGCAGCACCTAGAGGCACATAGAGGCACTTAGAGGGAATTAGCGGGAATTAGCGGGACTTAGATGGACTTAGATGGACTTAGCGGGACTTGCCACCGCCCATAGTAGCATTCTTCGACATGCGCTCTTCGAGCTCAGCCCTCTCTAATATTTGTTTTGAGCGAGTTTCGGAGTCTTTCAATGAATCTTTCAATTGATTGAGTTCGGCGATAAAATCATCCACCGACTGAAAAGCCCTATAGACCGAGGCGAAGCGCACATAAGCCACTTGGTCGAGCCCGCTCAATTTGGAAAGTACCAATTCACCCAACAAAGAAGAAGAAATCTCGCGCCGCCCGGCGGCAATCAGCTCGTTCTCAACAGAGTCGACTAGGTTGTCGATTTGCTCGGCGCTGACATTGGTTTTGACACAGGCTCTAGAAATACCAGCTCTCAGCTTCTCTCTAGAATAGGTATCGCGCGTGCCGGAGCGCTTCACCACGAGAAACTGAATCACTTCCAGCTTTTCATAGGTGGTAAAGCGCTTACCGCAAGATTCGCACTCGCGTCTGCGCCGGACCGAATTATCGTTGGTCAGGCGAGATTCAAGCACTCTGCTTTCTCGGTGATTGCAAAAAGGGCAAAACATACTGATTTGATTATAGAGGATGAAAGATAGGGGCTAAATGAAAATATTGGAAGTTGCGCTGAAGAGCCGTGCTCAATGGGCTAAGGCAGGGCATAATTGATTTATGAAGCGAAGCAAGGTTACCCACTATGAAATTCTCGGGGTTCTGCCGACAGTCTCGGCAGACGAGATCAAGCAAGCTTATCGCAGTCTGGTTAAATCAAAGCACCCCGACCTCTCGTATACCGACAAAAGCGACAATCAGGTGGTAAGCGAGACCGAATTTATGATGTCGGTCAATGAAGCCTACAGTGTCTTGATAGACGTTGACAAAAGGGCTGACTATGACCTTACCATTTTCAGTCATAGAACCCCCACTATTCCCAAACATGCCCAAGACTCGCTTGATGAAGAGAGGGCAAGAGAACGGTTTTTGCGGGCTGTATTCAATCCGCTCAAGCGCTCAATCGCCACAGTGCTCAAAAAATACAAAGCGAAATTGCAAATACTTGCGCAAGACATATATGCCGAAGATTTGCTCGAAGATTTTGAACAATACGTCGAAGAAATAGAAAGAACGCTTCTCAAAGCCTCCCGCGAATTTACCGACAATCCGCCGCCTATGACCTTGATACCGGCTGTGCAGTGGATGCGCCATGCCATAGCGCAAGCTTCAGATGGACTGGATGAACTGAGATATTTTCTTGGCAATTACGATTACGATCATTTAGCCATGGCCGACAATTTATTCAAGATAGCTGCCGAACATCTAGTCAAAGCTGGTAGCTTAGCCAAATTAGGGGCGCAAATCTAGCTGCCATAAAATCTCCCAGAATTATCTTCAGAAAATTCTTTCAGAAGATTTTTCAAAAATCTCCTCAGAAAAATCTTTCAGAAATATCCTCAGAAATATCTTTCAAAAATCTCTTCAGAAATCTCTTCAGCAAAATCCTTTAGAAATATCTAGGTCAAGACCAAGCAAGCCGACCTTAGCACCGCAGACGATACCACAAGCAAGCTTGAGAGTACACCTTCTATTTCTTTTTGATTTGAAAAATCTCGTCTAGGTCGGCGGTGGCGTCTCTTCGCTCTTTGCTAACCAGCACCTCTTGAATAGAGCGAAGCTTACGATAATTGAGCGGGGCGTCGAAATAATTCTTGGGCACAAGCACTGCTTCTATCTTGACCGTATCAAAGAGAATTTTCTGGCGACCGGTATGATCTTCACCGCTCAGCCAATCTCTCTTGACGGCGGGCTTGCTGTAGCGAATGGCCAGCGCCCCATTATTGGGAATCTTATATATGTAATGCAAAATAGTGGGCAGCTGCGGCGAGAAGCCAGCCGGCAGGGGCAATATATCCAGCTTCAGCTTGCCCTTCTCGATGTGCTTGACTGTTGTATTGCAAATCTTGACGTCTTTTGCCTTCTCACCCTTAACATCTATCTCTCGATTCATGACGATAAAGTCATTGACTATGCCGTTTTCACTCAGCCATTTAAGAGACTGAGGAAAGCAAGTTTTATCGTCGTCACGAAAAACACAGAAATCCCACTTAGGCGCTTTTGTCACCAAGCAGAATTTCATACTGCCACGATTGTTGATGCGCAGACCATTACTGGCAATAACTGTGTCGCAGTCGCCAAAATAGTAATGAATCTGACTGAGTTTCAAAGCCTTGACAGTGGGCTTATCGCCCTCGGCGGCGAGTGTTTGAGCAGCCAAGCAAAATATAGCTAGGGAAAATATTGCTGTCAAAAGCAATGAAAAGCCAAAAATAACACTTCCCTGAAAATAGAGAAGTCTCGCCCAAAGACTCTGCCTGAGCTGCGGTATAAGAAGTTGGCTGATGCATTTCATTACCTAATTATATTGTCGGCATCTTTTCCCGACAACTTTTACCAGCAACTTTTACCGGCAGCTCTTGCTTTCAATAAACTAAATTCCGCCTTATTTGCTGAAAGCCTCAACTTTCTGACCTTCTTTCAAATCGACATCGGGGTCCAAGACCAGCCTTTCACCGCTGGTGATACCATCTAATATCTCAATCTGTCTGCCGAAATCGCGACCCAAAACCACTTTCTCAAAATGCACTTTGTCGCCGTCATTCAACTTGGCCACGAACAATCCTTCCGGCTTGACGACAAGCGAACTAGCTGGAATTCTGAAAGGTTTATTCTCGTTAGAAGCAAGATTTGGAGCATTCTTTGTCCTAGGTCTATCCACACCGGCTTCAAATTTCACGGTTGCATACATACCGGGTTTGAGAATACCGCCATCATTTGCGACATGCACCTCAGTGAGCATGGTGCGGGAAGCGGCATCAAGACCGCCCGCCACCTTTGCCACCACAGCTTGCAATTTCTTGCCGGACAATTCATTGATATTGAGTTGCACTTTGGAGCCGACCTTGATATGGCGATAGAAACTCTGCGGCACTGCCACCATCACCCTAAGTGGATCTGTCTTGGCTAGACGCATAAGCTCTTTCTTGGCATTGTCGCTGCCTTCCGAGACGAGAGAACCGGCATCGATATTGCGAGAGACGATGACACCGTCGGCGGGAGCCTTGACTGTTTTGAAAGACTGCTGGCTTAGGGCTCGACCAAGGGCAGCTCGATATGAACCAACGGCAGCTTTGCTGACCGCCACCTTTTCAGCGAGAGAGGCTACCTGTGCCTGGTTGGCGGCCACTTCTGCCTGGGCCGCCTCAAGACCGGCAAGATCGCTATCGAGGTCGCGCTGTTTCTCATCTTTCATTTCGCGACTGATCGCCCCTTCTTGCACAAGCTCACTATATCTAGCCAACTGCTGCCTAGAAAAAGTAAGATTGGCTTGCAGTTTGCGAACCGCCGCTTCACTGGTGGCAACCACAGCCCGAGCCCTGGCCAACTCTGCCTCGGCAGCCTTGACCTGGGCTTGAGATTGATGCAAGTCTGCCTCGGCTTGCTCAACTTGGCGGTCCAGCTCAGGAGCATCTATTGTCGCTAAGAGCTGACCGGCTTTCACCCGGTCGCCAATATCAACAAAGCGCTGCACCAGATAACCATCACAGCGGGCAAAAATTGGAATCTCTTGAATCGGTTCAAGCGAAGCCGGCAGAGTGAGTGAGGTCTCGCCGACAGGTGGCTGCACCTGGGTAAAAGCGACTTTTCTAATACTCATTGTTTCGGCGCCGTGTGCTTGGTTCAATTCGGCTTCTGTGCTTAGGCGGGGCAAAAGACCGGCAAGCAAGAGCAGAGCAAAAGTAAGTAAACCCGCCGCAATAGCGACATAGAGTATCTTGGGAGGGCGAGCGCCTGATGAACGATTGAGAGAAACCGGCGGTTCCAGACTTTCTTGTTCGGCTTTCATTTCGCTATCTAGTTTTGCTTGGCATAGAGTTTCTGACATCATCTTGCTTCCATTCTATTTTCTTTGTTTTCATTATCGAATAGAAGAGTGGCGAAATCGTGATCACTACTTCTATTTCGCATGTTGTTTTCAGCATAATCTTCCTGAGCGGCACCATTAAAATGGTCGTCTCGCCGGCGCTTCACCAAGCTATATAGACAAGGTACAAGCAAAAGAGTTGTCACCGTGGCTAGTATCAAACCACCAATTACAGCACGCCCAAGAGGAGCGTTCTGCGAGCCGCCCTCACCAAGACCTAGAGCCATAGGCAACATACCGAGGATCATAGCCGTAGCAGTCATCAAGACCGGTCTAATTCTCGTATAACCAGACATCAGGGCGGCAGCGGTGGGGGTATCGCCCATATGCAATCTTTCATTGGCAAAAGTGACCAAGAGAATGCTATTGGCAGATGCCACACCTATACTCATGATCGCGCCCATCAGAGCCGGCACGCTAAAGGGCGTATTGCTGGCAAAGAGTGCCAAAATAATGCCGGCAAAAGCGCCGGGCAGGGCGCCCAAAACAATCAGGGGATCTATCCAAGAATGGAAATTGACAACAAGAAGAAGATAGATGAGTAAGAGGGCAAATACGAGACCACCAAACAAAGCACTGAAAGCAGCATTCATACTTTCTGCCTGCCCTCTGATATTGATGAAAGTGCCCCTGGGTAGATTTTTCTCGATTGGGGCGATTGCCTTTTTGATATCGCTCGCCACCCCGTTCAGGTCGCGATCTTGTACATTGACAAAAACGTTGTAGACATTCTGAATCTTGTAATGACTTGCCACCGACGGTGTTACTGATCTGCCAACCGAAGCAAGATTGCTTAAGAGCTGCTTGCGCCCTTCTATAGAGGAAGAAGAAGAAGGAGTGAGCGGCATCGAAAGTATGTCGTCTATCTTGCGCATCTTTGTAGGCGGAGTCATTATGGCCACGTTGTAGTTCACTCCGTTGGCGGGATTGACCCAGAAGCTCGGTGCCGTTTGGAAAGACGAGCTCAAACTAATCAGGACATTGGCAGCTATATCTTTCTGAGTGAAACCCATTTGATTGGCTCTGACTCGGTCGATATTGAAGTTGAGCTGCGGGGCATCAACAATTTGAAGCAAGGTGACGTCTACGGCACCTTTTACTTTGCTGACAGCCTCCTTCACCTGTAGAGCAATTTTGAAATTGAGAGCCTTGTCTCGCCCTGTCACCTGAATGTCTATGGGTGCCGGCAAACCGGCATTGAGTATCTGCGAAACGATATCGGCGGGTTGAAAGAAGAGCTGAACATCTGGAAACTTTGTCTTCAGTCTGGACCTGATCTCTTTGGCATACTGAAAGGTAGATTTCTTGTGCCCTTCTTTTAGCGAGATGAGCACCTCACCGTCAAAATTGGAAATGGTGATATTGTCGCCGTAAGCTAGATTTATACCGCTGGTGGGCAAGCCGATATTGTCGACTATATCTTCAATCTCGCCCTTGCCGATCACTTGCTTCACTTCATCTTCGACGGCGGCAAAAATACGCTCAGACTCTTCTATGCGGGTGCCGACCGGCAGGCGCAAGTGCAGCCTAAGTTGCCCACCGTCGACCTTTGGAAAATAGTCTTGCCCAATAAATGGCACAACGGAAAATGAAGCGAGAAAGACAACTGTGAATGCGGCAAAACAAAAGAGTCGAGCCGAAAGCAGATAAGAAAGAAGGTCGCGATAATGACTGCGTAAGCCCTCGATAAAGTTTTCACTCAGTTGAAAGAGAGGGCTGAATAGAGAAGGTTTTGCTTGATCATGGCTTTCATTTTTGAGCAGAGCCCGAGCCATAACCGGCACTAATGTGCGAGAGAGGAAATAAGAAAACATCATGGCAAAGACAACTGCCAAAGCCAAAGGCACAAAAAGTGAGCGAGCCGGCTCTGTCAGCAAAAAGACCGGCACAAAGACAATACAAATGGCGGTGGTAGAAACAAAAGCAGGGGCAGCCACTTGCTGCGCTCCATCGAGAATTGCCCTTTCGATTGCCTTACCGAGACTGAGATTGCGGTGAATATTCTCTACTTCGACAGTGGCATCGTCGACCAGCATGCCCACCGCTAAAGCCAAACCGCCCAGAGTCATGGTGTTGAGAGTCTGCCCGCAAGCGTGAAGACAGACTATCGAGGCAAGAATCGAAAGCGGTATTGAAACAGCGACAATCAAAGTACTGCGCCAACTGGCCAAGACCAAAAACATAAAGAGAGCAGTGAGACAGGCAGCAGTAAGAGCTTCTTTCACCACACCTTCGACGGCTGCTTTGACGAAAACCGACTGGTCGGACATAAGAGCCACCTTGAGCTCAGGTGGACAGGTGGCAAGGATGCGAGGCAGAGCCTTTTTGATGTCTTCCACGACTTTGATGGTGGAAGCATTACCGTTTTTGAGAACATTGAGCAGGGTGGAGCGCCGCCCATTTTGGCGCACTATATTGGTCTGCACGGCATAGCCGTCATGCACTTGAGCGACATCTTTGAGATAAACAGTGGCGCCGTTAATCTGCTTGATGGGCAATTCGTTGAAATCATCGATTATTTGCGGGGTGGAATTGAGCTTTACGGCATATTCGGTCTCACCAATCTTGGCTGAGCCGGATGGAATGATGATGTTCTGATTGCCCACTGCATTTGCCACTTCTTGGGCCGAGAGCCCTTTAGCGGTGAGAGCATTCTGATCGAGATCGACCATGACCTGGCGCTGTTTGCCACCGTAAGGCAAGGGTATCGAAGCCCCGGGGACACCCGATAGACCAGTGCGGATGAAATTCAAACCATAGTCGAACAGTTCCGACTCAGAGAGACTTTCACTTCCTACACCCAATTGCAAGATAGGCACGTCGGAGGCAGAAAAGCTAGTAATTAATGGCGGAGTGGTGCCTGTTGGATAAACCCTGAGCAAGGTCTGGCATAAGGAAGCGATGGTGCCCACGGCCTTACCTAGGTCAGCCCCTTGGTGCATATGCACCTTAATAACCGAAATGCCGTTCATAGACTGCGACTCAATAAAGTCGATGCCACTGGTTACCGTGGTGATGGCGCGCTCACAGATGGTGGTGATGCGATTCTCCATCTCTTCGGCAGGCAGATTGTTATAGCTCCAAATGACGCTCACAACCGGCATATTGACGAAAGGAAAGATGTCGGTGGGCATGCGCAAAGCGCTAAAGATGCCCAAAATAGCAAGCAAAAGCGACGTAACCACAAAGGTGTACGGTCTTCTCAGGGCTAGTTCGACTATCCACATGGTTTCCAATATCCTGCTCTATAATTATAGGTTATACGAAATATTCGCATTTGCAACACTTATTTAATCTGTTGCCTTTGGGCATTAGAAGTAGCGTTCGGCAAAATCTGCTAATTTGGTCTTGGATTTGGCGCCAGAGTATGGAAAGCGACGAATAATGGAGCGAAGTTCTCTTAACAACTCAACACAAATCGAAGAGTACAAACAGTTTCTCGATCGAACTTCCTTAGGTTCGCTTACCAAGCGTGCCTCCAATCTCTTGACGCTGAAGCTGACCAATCAGCTGGCGCCCTTCCAACTGACCGCCAATCACTGGATAGTTCTCTCTTGTTTGTGGCGAAGTGACGGACAGCCGGTCACTTATATAGCTCGTCAAATTCAACAAATCGGCGGCACCCTTACCGGAGTGCTGGACCGCATGGAAAAGAGAAAACTGGTGGTGCGTCGCAGAGACAAGCAAGACCGCCGTATTTGGCGAGTCTTCTTGACCGAGAAAGGCAGCCAGCTCTTGAACGAACTGCCCCGACTGGTTAGGCAAATATGGGATCAAGCTCTAGAACAAATAAGCAAAGACGAGAAAGAGCGATTCTCTCAACTTATCGATCATTGCCTAAAAAATCTCATACCGGAATATAGTTGCTCTCTGCCCGAATGCAGCAATGAATTGCCCCCCGAGCTGAGCCGCATCTTACCGCCTAAATCACTTGGTTATCGCATGAAAGTGCTGACCCTGGCACTCAGTCGTCGCTTTTCTGAAGTGCTTTCACCCTATGAAGTGACCACTGTGCAATGGGTAGCCCTGTGCCGACTATGGCGGCAAGAGGGCATCACCACCATGGAGATAGGCAGCCATGTTGATATGGTGGGGGGAACTCTCACTGGGCTGCTTGACCGCATGGAAGAAAGAGGACTGGTTTCTAGACGGGTAGACGAACAAGACAAAAGAAGAATATTAGTCTTTCTCACAGCAAGAGGCAAAGAGCTTTATCAAGTCTTGCCGCCCCTTGCCCTTGCCACCACAGGCGAGGTCACAAAGGGGCTAAAACCAAGCGATATAGATTTTATGAAGGACTTTCTGCAGCGCATGATCACCGCACTTGAGAGTAAGTAAGTAAGTAAGTAAGTAAAGCAGCGCTTGAGAGCAGGAGCTAGCGCTCTTGAAGCAGGCTCAATTGTATTTACAAAACAGAAAATGGCGCCACTACCGACGATATCACAGCAAGCACAAGGTCTGAAAAGAAAGCGAAAGAACTCAGACCTTGAGATTGCCCAAGTTCTTTACCAACCAACCCCAGAAAATGGGGAACAGTCGAGGGAATAAAGGGAATAAACCGGCTAAACTGGGTCCCCCGCCAGACGACTGGCAGTGAGCCACTATTTCGTTGGCGAGGGCGAAATAGCCGCGCTCGATCAAGACACGCGCCAAAACGGTGCTTTGTTTATAACCATCGCAAAAGAGATGGATGACAAAGAAATCACCCTCGACTTCTATGAACAACTCGTGCAAACCAGGTAACTGCGCAGCCGGAATACACTCTTTCACTCGTTCTTCAACTGCAATGCGCCGTCTAATCGAATCAGCAATTGTAAGAGGCTGTATCTCGCTTTCTAGGCAACAAGCAAGAGCATCAGCGAGACGCTGTCTATTATTGAGACTGACATAAAAGCCTTGGTCATCAAATGCCAGACTGGTTACATAGGCTGCATCGTCACCTATATATAGATTAGCCGACTTGTTCCGCTTGCCGATCACAGCTTTTGCCTCGAGAAAGTGCGGACACTCCCTGTTGACAATATAGCACGGAAAGCTTTAAGCCTTCTTATTTTTTGTCGAAACGACTGAAACCAGCTCTGAAAGACTGTCTTCGCCACAAGCTACGCCATATAGGTCATAGGGCTTGGCACTTTCCACCAAGACATTATTGACCTCAGCCATATAGACAGTCTCGTCACTTTCTCTAATGTAGACCTGGTTGTCTATGCCGGGGGCATCCCATTGCGAGCGGCCGATATAGAGCTTTTTAGACTCATCATAGCTTTCCACCAAGACCGGTATGCGACTGCCCACCATGGCTTCATTGAGTGATAGCGAAATACCATGCTGCAACTGCATTATACGCTTCTGACGGTTCTTCTTGACTTTCTCGGGTATCTGGTCTTCCATATGGCCGCTAGGTACTTCCATTTGACGGCTGTAAGTGAAGACACCTAATCTATCGAACCGATATCGGTCTATAAAATTATAGAGATGCTCAAAATGTTCTTCGGTTTCACCCGGGAAGCCCACTATAAAGGTAGAGCGAATTTTGACCCCGGGCAGGTTTTCGCGAATTAGGTCCATGACCTTTTCTGGATGCTTGGGTCTGGCCATAGCGGCCAAAACATCAGGATGAGAATGCTGCAGCGGAATATCGACATACTTGACCACCTTGGGCAGACGAGCCATGGTGGTGAGCAAGGCCTTATTGGTTTCGGTCGGGTAACAATACATCACCCTGATCCAATCTAGTTCTTCTATCTCATGCAAGGCTTCCAAAAGCTCAGGCAGCGCCATACGGTTATAGATATCTAGACCGTAATAGCTGGAATCTTGTGAGACAAGTATGATTTCTTTCACACCGCCCATGACCAGCATGCGCGCTTCTTTTACCAAAGACTCGATGGTGCGGGAGCGGAACTTACCGCGCAATTGTGGAATGATGCAGAACGAGCAGCTATGGTCGCAGCCTTCGGCTATCTTGAGATAAGCAGAAGCACCGACTCCAGTAGCCATACGAGGCAAGACTTCATCGTCATAGTTATTTGGTACATCGGATACTTCGACCACGCGAAGCGATGAGTCTTGGGCAATTGATTTGATTACATCGACAATCTTGGTGATGTCACCGGTTCCAACCAAAGCGCGAGCCTCAGGAATTTCTTCGAGGAGTTCTTCTTTGAAATGCTGCGCCAGACAACCGGCGATAATCAGCTCTTTACCTTGATCTGCCAGTTCCACCAAGGTGCGCACCGATTCTTTGCGGGCATCACCGATAAAAGAACAGGTATTCACTAAGCACATCTGTGCTTCGTCATTGTCAAAAGTGACTTCAAAACCAGCTCTATTCAATAAACCGAGCATAACCTCGGTGTCAGTGGCATTCTTTGGACAGCCAAGTGAAACCACCCCGATCTTGGGGTTGCGCATCAGATTTTCCTCACCGAATCGAAAGCTAGATAACCGACCTATTCGTTATCAAGACGACCATCATTGTAACGGTAAGGGGTTTCGATTGATCTAATCCCGCCTCCGGACGATATGCCCGGTATGTCTCTGGTGCCGCCATCATCAAGCCGGCGAGGGCGTCTTTCGCCCGTGCCAGCGGCATCCGAGACCGAGCGCTTGTATGAAATCGGCCTCTTTACATTTGTTACAGGCTTGACGGCTCCAGCGCTTGCACTTGAGGCACCGCTACTCTGATCGGCAACTTGCGTGCCGGCTGCACCAGGCTGAGTCTGAGCCGGAGGTGTATAGGTGATTTCCTTGACCTTGCCGGGAGCGCCCATAACCTCTGTCTTGCCGGTAAAATCGGTAACCGACAAAGAGCCGCCGTTACCGGCTCGCACTGTCAATCCTTGCGGGTCCTGAAAGTCACGCTTGTCTCCGGCTTCAAGATAGCCGGTGAACAAGGGGGCACCAGTAGCCATTGACTTGACTTCGACCCAGACATATTGGCTTGCAGCAAGTGTGATCTTGCCTGTGCTGGCCGGCAAAACACTCGGAACTTGCGCGGTAGGCATCTGGCTTGTGCCGGCTGCAACCTGCATGCCGGCGGCATTGAAACGCGAGGTTGAATCACGCAGAGCCAGTACTGAAGGATCTTGCTGTTGAGCCAGTTGCTGTTGTTGCCACCAAAGCAATCCGCTGACGCTGGCTACAACGGCTACCAAAAGCAGACTGGGATAGAAAAATGTTTTAGTGAAACTAGGAGCATCGGAAACAAGACGCGGCGGTGCGACATAACTGACTGTGGGAGCGGCTATCGGCTGACTGTTCTTGACTATGCCGAAAAGTCCATTGCCCTTGCCATTCTCGCCGGTCATGGTTCTTTTGTATTCTTCCACCAAGGTCTGACCCGATAGACCAAGCATGTCGCCGTAACGTTTGATAAAACCAGCTACGTACACCGGTTCGGGCAGATCTTCCAGTCGTCCTTCTTCGATTGCTTCGAGATTAGAAGTGGAAATACGGATACGATCATATACCTGACCGAGGGTCAGATTCTGGGCTTCCCTTGCCGATTTTAGTTTTTGTCCTACTTGTTCTAACGACATTGTGGCAGTCACCGCTATTCCCCAACCTGAATTTGTTTTGTTTTGGTGTCTATTGTGCTTACTTGCCTAAAATTTGCTGAAGCGAAACCGGCTATCTATCGAATATCTCTTGCGATATCTCTCTATCGGTGAGCCGACGCCATTTTCCAGACGGCAACTGACTCAATTGTAACCCACCTATGGCAACCCTGACTAAACGAGTTACATCATAGCCGAGTGTAGCGCACATGCGCCTGATTTGCCGATTTCGCCCCTCTTTGATGGCAATTTCAAAAGTTGTCGAGTCATAATTTGCAGAAATTTTGCGAACCTTAGCCGCTCTAGTCATACCATCCGACAACTTAACACCAGAGGCGAGCTGACGCAAATGAGATTGCTCCAGCTTCCCCTTGACAGTCACTCGGTAAATTTTAGGAATGTCATGGGATGGATGAGTGAGAATTTTGGTGAATTCGCCGTCATTAGTCAAAAGAATCAAACCTTCCGAATCGCGATCCAAGCGCCCGACCGGCTTGAGATGCTTCAGTTCTTCAGGCAAAAGGTCGATGAGACATCTGCGCCCCCGTTCGTCTTCGCAGGTAGAGACAATGCCTTTTGGCTTATTAAGGGCGATGTATTCAAAAGAAAGAAGTGGGGCGCTGTCGCGTCCCACTTCAATTTTGTCTTGAAGAGAAACCATGAAAGAAAAATCTTTCACGACCACTCCATTCACCTTCACTTGCCCTTGGGCAATGAGCTCGTCAGCTTTGCGCCTGCTGGCTAGACCAGTGAGAGCCACAGCTCGGTTGAGACGGAACCGTTCTGGCTGCTTCTCCGGCTGCTTCTCTGGCTGCTTCTCCGGCTGCTTTTCAGATTGGCTGCAAGAAATTTCGCTGTTTTTCTTGCGCGAAGATTCTTGCTTATCACGACCGCTCATTCGACTCGGGCAAACTAGCCCTAGCCTCCCGATGTGGCGCTTTCTACGTCATCCACCATGACTTTCGATTGTCCGGCCAGTTCTTGCAACTTCTGAGCAATCTGATCTTTGGTGCCGGCCACAGAGTCGCTGGCTTTCTTCAAAACTTCATTGCTTCTGCTTTGCAAGTCGGTAATTGTTGTACCGGTTTTCTCTTTGATTTCGCAAAGAGAGTCAGACGCTTGCTTGTAGAGGTCTTCAGAACCGTCAGCAATCTGACGACGCAATTCGGCGCCCGACTTGGGAGCCGACAAGAGACCGATTATGTAACCAACAGCGCCGCCTACTACGAGACCTTCCCAAAATCTGCTCATGATCTGTGTTTTACCTCACAATCTAGTTAAGTTTGCTTAGAGCTTTCACTCTTTTACTTGCCCACTTCAGAAAGCGATCTCGCTTCCCGAATGCGCTCTTTTTCTTCCTTGTTACCCTTTGGTTCCAGATAGGCTCTTATACCTGCCATAAAACCGGCACCAAATACTGATGAGTTTTTCTTAGCTTCATCGGCAGCCTTTGTAATGCCGCCCTTAACATCACCGACCTTGCTGCCCACATCGCCGATAGAGCGTTCAGCTCTACCTTTCAGCTCAATTACCGCACCCAAGAGGGTGTCGACTTGTTTGAGGGTCGGTCCAAGCTCTTTGTCCACCGTTCCAAGAAGTCTTTCGAGGGCGGACAGCGTGCGCTCTGACTGTTTAACCATAGACATGAGGGGCAGACTGATAAGCATCAGTGAGACAGCCAAAAAAATCAAAGCCACCGCCACCAGTATGTTCAGGCTTCCGGAAATTTGCTCCACGTAAAACTCCTCGTTTCTAGCGATGCTGGAAAGGCATCTGACCGCCGCCCAGTTCGATTTCTTCTCTCTTCTTGGCGGCAGCTAACTTACCGGCAGCCACAGCACGCTTGAAACGCAGTGTTTGCTCTTCGAGAGTGAGCTGGCAATAATTGAGGAAAGAAGCGTAAAGATCGAGGGAATCATCTACGACTTCTCCAAGACGATCCGGCACGTGCCTGGCGGTTCTCTCTAGATTGCCGCGCAGCTCATTGCCAGATTTAGGAGCGGTCAACAAGGCGATGGCTGCACCGCCGGCTGCTCCGATAAGTAATCCAGCCAACCAGGCGCCCCAACCGGGATTCCGCTCTGACTCGGCGGAAGAAATCTCAACGCTATAGTTCTCGGCTCTGCCCATGAACAAATCTCCGACACGATGTGGACACTGCAGTATAGCACCAAACTAAGGGCTAGACCCAAATAAGAAGCCTAACCTACGTATTCTTTCTCAATCACCTGAAAACGGTCAGCGAGTAAATCGCAGATGTGGTCAGCGATAGCCCGCTTCGGCATGCGCGGCAGGCTTTCGCGGGTGCCTTCGGCGGAAAGTATGACAACGGCGTTGTCATCTGATCCAAAGCCGATATCAGGAACTGAAATATCGTTGCCAATAATCATGTCGAGATTTTTGCGTTTCAGCTTCTGAGCGGCATTAGAGAGCAAGGCTTCAGACTCGGCGGCAAAGCCGATAATTACTTGATCTTTGCGCTTAACTCGGCCAAGCAGGTCGATAATGTCAGGGTTCTTGGTCAGCTCCAAAACCAGGTCTTCCGATTCGGTCTTCTTGATTTTCTGACTGGAGACAGCTAGAGGTCTGAAATCAGCCACAGCTGCGGTCATAACTAGAGCGTCACAGCCGTCGAATTCAGATTCGACAGCATCTTGCATCTCTTGGGCGGTCTCCACCACCACCACAGGATAAGCTCTTTCAACATCTACTGTTGAAATCAAGGTGACATCGGCACCGCGAGCAAAAGCAGCATCAGCCATGGCTATGCCCATCTTGCCTGAAGACCGGTTGCCGATGAAGCGCACCGGATCGATGGGTTCGCGCGTGCCCCCGGCTGTGACCAAAACTCGTTTGGTGGAAAGCGTCTGATTGGCAAGGAGGCGCGCTGCCACTGCAGCGATGATGGACTCTACCGCCGCCATCTTGCCGAGACCGACATCGCCGCAAGCCACTTCGCCAAATTCAGGAGAAATTATGTCGTAACGGTAGCGATTTTCTAGAATGGAAAGATTGTGTTGTGTAGCCGGATGCGCCAGCATGACCGGATTCATAGCCGGAGCCAACATGACCTTGGCCTGCGAGGCTAAAACCATGGTGGTGAGAAGATCGTCGCAAATGCCATTGGCGAGCTTGGCGATGATATCGGCGGTGGCGGGAGCTATCAAGATGAGGTCGCATTTTTTAGCCAGATCTATGTGCTCGGGGCGCCAATTGACAGTCGGACCATACTGTTCGCAATGGGCTTGGTTGCGGGTGATCGTGGTGAGCGAGAGCGGCGTGATGAACTCTTTGGCATTAGGGGTGAGAACGGCGTGCACATCGGCGCCGGAGCGGCGCAATAGAGAAGCGATGTCGCAAGCTTTGTAGGCAGCTATACCACCGGTGATGCCAAGCAAAATGGTTTTGTTTTCAAGGGGGCTAAACGATTCAATATTGCTTGCCCTTTTTTTGCTGCCCTTCTTCATACTTGCAAACCTCGCTTGCCCTCAAATTTCCTACTAGTTTGATGCCCCGTCGCAAGCCCAAGCTCTTACCCAACCTACTTGCTTGCTTGCTTGCTTGCTTTTGACCGTTCTAAAACGGTCTGAACCGGCACTGCCGCTTGACAGCCGCCGCCTTTTGAATACCAGAGTCTTGCGGACACCAGATATGTATTATTATGGTTCGACATAGTTATTGTAGTGCTTAATAGGTTACACGTCATCCATGAAAAAGTTCTATGTCACCACGGCGATTGACTACGTCAACGCAGCCCCTCACATCGGGCATGCCTATGAAAAAATCGCCGCCGACGTCATTGCTCGCTACTATCGCATGCGTGGTTATGATGTGTTCTTTCTTACCGGCACCGACGAGCATGGTTCAAAAGTAGAAAAATCGGCTCTGGCTGCGGGCAAAACCCCTATAGCCTTTTGCGATGAAATCGCTGAGACCTTCAAAAAATCTTGGCTCAACTTGGGCTTGTCCTTCGACTATTTCATCAGAACCACCGAAGAGCGTCATGCCAAAGTGGTGCAAAGTCTCTTTACCAAACTGAAAGAACAGGGTGACATCTATAAGTCCACCTACGAAGGTCTCTATTGCGAAGGCTGTGAAGACTTTCTCAGAGAGCGCGATCTGGACGAAAGCGGCAACTGCCCCAACCATAAAAAGCCGCCGCGCAAAATTGCCGAAGAAAACTATTTCTTCAAACTCTCAAAATACAAACCACTAATCAAAGCTTGGCTGGAAGAAAACCCAGAATCTGTGCGCCCCGATGGTCGCCGCAAAGAAGTCTTGAATCAGTTGAACGACCCCGAGTTAACCGATTTTTCAGTCTCGCGTTCGCGCAAATCGCTTAATTGGGGCATCGATATTCCAGGCGATCACGACCAAGTCATTTATGTTTGGATGGACGCCCTCACCAATTACATCACCGGGGCGGGTTATCTCACCGACGACGAGCACTTCCAAAAGTACTGGCCGGCAGACCTCCATCTCATCGGCAAAGACATCACCAAGTTCCACTCAATCTACTGGATAGCCTTCTTGATGGCGGCCGGAATTCCGCTGCCCAAGCAGATTTATGCCCATGGCTTCATCACTGTGGAAGGGCAGAAAATCAGTAAGAGTTTGGGCAATGTCATCGATCCAAATAAATTGGTGGAAGAATTCGGAGCCGATGCCGTGCGCTTCTTCCTCATGAGCGGCACCTCTTTTGATCAAGACGGCGATTTTTCCAGACACGAATTTGTCCGTAAGGTGAATGCCGAACTGGCAAATAACCTGGGCAATTTACTGAACCGTACTCTCAAACTAATTGAAAACAACCTAGACGGCAAGATACCAGATGCCAAGCCGGAGCACGATTTGAGAGAGAAGGCCAATACTTTGCATGCGGTCTTTGATAGCTGCATGGAAAAGCTGGAATTTGCCAAGGCAGTGGAAGCTATTATGGCCATTCTAGACCAGACCAATAAATACATAAACGACGAAAAACCCTGGACCCTTTTCAAAGAAGGCAAGGTGAAAGAAGCCTCGGAAGTACTTTACACCTCGGTGGAAATGCTCAGAAGAGTGGCTTTTCAAATTTATCCCTTCACGCCAAAATTGGCTTCCGATATCTGGTGGCAGCTGGGACACGACGATAATATCGAAGTCTTGGGCGACTCAGATAGACCGGATGGTTTCTTCGATATGATTCCGGTTGGTCAAAAAGTGCGCAACACCGGACCGATATTTATGAGATTAGAAGAAGCAGTAAAGAGCTAAAGAAAATCAGCTTGCAGCATCGGGCTTGGCATCGCTTATGGTGGCAAGGGCACTGGTGGCTAAAGCCTCGACCGGTCTAATCTTTGCTTTGCGCCGTTCAAGATCGTTGAACAGCCTATCTAGACTGCCTCGGCCCAGAGCAACCGTGGTGCTGTTCTTACTGGTTAGTTCAGACATGCTATTGATGGAATTTTGGGCCGAATTGATTGACTCGGCGCAGCTACGTAAACTGAGCATAAGTTGCTCTACAGCCAAAGAGATCTTTTGAGCCGACGAATGTTCGTCGCGCTCTTCGCCTAAAAGTCTAATGCCTTCCGATTCCAGTTTGCGTAAAAGTCTATGAGATTGATTGCTTTCTTCTCGCAGCTTGAGCGAAACTTCCTTCAGCTTCGACTGCCAGAGCTTGATACTAGCGGCGGTGAGAGTTTCTTGATCTTGAGTTTCGGCATTTAAACACAAAACCATGAGTTCGTTGGAGACATCGGTGAGACCGGCGAAGCGCTCTTGCAAGTCGCTCAATGTGTCGTTGATTAGACGCACCGATTCATAAGATGACATAGAGCGATTCATCAGAACCGGCGCGGTCAAAGACATCTCACCCGCCCCGTTCAAAGCCGAATTGATAGCCGACTGAGCCAGGCGGGCGCTGTCTCTAGCTGTATGCGACCACTCTTCTACATGGTAAGCGGTTTGAGCCACACGTGAGAGACTGTCGCGGGCATCCTCCAACTCAGAAGGTTGAATATCCAAGGCAACCTCGAGCGATTGGCCCAGTCTATTGAAGGCTTCCGCTATCTCGGCAAATTCATCGGCGGTCTCGGTGGGTACACGGGTATCGAAGCGCCCTCTTTCGATATTGTCGGCGGCATGGCGCAAAAGCTCCACCCAAGAAACGACATTGCGGCCAAGGGCGGCATTGAAGAGCGAAACACAGGCGATGGCCGATAGTGTACCAAAGATAATTGTGCGCTCCAGAGACTCGATGTTGCGACTGAGATCTTGCAGACGATGCTCGAGCAAAGAGAGCTCGGTCTGCTTCACTTCTTCGATCATACGGCTGATCTGCAGCATGTACTGCTGCCCCTTGCCGAGGCGCACACGGTTGAGAGCCCCTTCTTTATCACCTTTGCGATAGAGTTCGGTGGTCACTTCGAAAGACTTGAGACGCTCCATGATCACCCGGTCTACTTCTTTGATGCGAGCCGACTGCTCTTGGTTGTCGGTAAGCAAGGCGGGAAGATCACCGAGAGACTTCTCCGTCTTTTCCATGGAAAATTTATAGCGCTGGAAATAGCTTTCCTGCTCGGTAATGAGATAAGCTCTTTCGTTAGCCGTGGTATCGGCAAGATTGAAAAGCAGCATATTGATCTCAGCCAAAACTCTATGCGAATGCGAGACACTTTTATGAGCCTCGGTAAGTTTGAGCACGCCAAAGAGAGCGGAGCCGCCCAAAATCAGAACGAAGAGGGCGTTGGCGATAGAGACAACCTTCAACTGCGATCTGATCTTCACCTGCGTCCTCCAGAAAAACTATCTATATCTGTGTCTTTTCTAAGTCTCTAAACCAAATCTATGGGTCTGGGCCAACGCCAACCAACCAAAAGCAAGAGCAACCCCATGGCAAAGAGCTGCACATAGGGCAAGATATCTTCGAAACCCCAATAAAAGAAAGAGCTTGGCTCGCAAAGGAACATGCTGGCGATCATAATGGTCACACCGCCACTGGTGAGCAGGCGAGGAGTGAGAAGATATTTCTTCTCTTCTTCGATTTTGGAAATACCGTTGATATGTCCTTTCACTTGCAGACGGCCGCTATGATTGCGCACCACAACCTGCAAAGTCATAGAATCACCATCATTGAGTAAGACACGCTCTAAAACAACGCGGCGGTCTTCGAGTGTCTTGATTAGGCCAAGTGAACCCCTGGCCTCGGTACGCTCATCGAGATCGGCGGGAGCAGTGGCTCTTACGTCGGCCATTAAAACCAGGGCGCCGGGATTGAAGCAAATCGAAATTTCGCTTATGTAATCTGAAACATTGATGGGCAGATGACCACTATTGGTCAGGCGCAAAAGCACAACTGATGCGTCGTCTACTATCTGCCCGTCAAAGCGCACCTGTAAATGACGGCGGGCATAGCCTGAGAGCTTCAGTATTGGTTCGCAAGAGAGTACCTTGAAGCTCAAGCGCTTCTTTTTCTGGTTCAGTATCCAAAGGTAGATACTGACCATGATACCAATTGTAGTGGCAAGAGGCGCCACCAGCCTGATATCAAATTCCATGAGCAGATCCGCAAAGTCAGACCCAGCTTTTATGCCACGAAAGCGCAAGAGCTTATCGCAGAGTCTGATAAAGCAAATCTGAACTCTTAAGCAGAAGGCTTACGCAAGATGACAAAGCGCTTGAACTGAGCTTCGTTAAACTTGGTTATCGACTCCATTCTCATCAGCCCTGTTTTGCTGTCATTATTGAAGATACGGTCATTTCCCATATAGATTGCCGAATGGGAATAATCGCCCTGTTCGCGATAAGCCAGGATTACATCACCCGGTTTAACATCGCGGGGAGAACTCACCTGGGTGAAGCCGAAGCCGCGCAGCCTCTGTTCCAGACGGTTGACATTGACTTCATCGACATTGTAGCCCCAGGCTTTCTTGATGGCCAGACTGACCGCTTTGGCGCAGGCAACGTCAGGGTCCATATTTGGGAAGAATCTATTGATAGACTGCCCGTTCAGACCAGAGACTGTGTCATCTAGACGATAAAAATCGCGAATTTCGCCCTCGGTCCAGCTATGGCGGCGACTGTCGCGGCTGTTGCCGCGCTCGCCCCCTTCGGGACGATACTGAGCGTATTGAACTGGTTGCATTTCAGACTGCATGTCAGACTGCATTTCAGGGGGCATTTGTCTGCGATAGCCGGAGCGCTCATCGGCATAATCTGAATAGGGATCCTGCATATATAAAGAATCGGGATTGCCCTGCGGTCTGTAGACAGCATCTTGGCGATAATCTTGGCGATAATCTTGCTGATAGGCAAGATTCTCGGGCGGACCGCTGTAATAGCCCCTGCTCATCTGACCCATCATCTGGTCATTGACGAACTGACGCAGAGTCCGATCTTCATAATCGAATTCGGGATTATATGAACCGTCAACTGACCGGCCATTGCGGTCGTAAGGAAAGAAATCAGTCATAGGATTTATATTTTCAAGGGAGAGGGGGGTATAAGATTTCAACAGGTTAATCTAATAGCTGGAAATCGACGACACGGTTTCTCCCATGGTCGACCAATTAATGAACCTTTCTTATCTGTGCTCTCTGGTCCGTCCTATCTGTTTCACAAAGCAAACCACTGGAAATTTATGCAGGCAGTTAAACTCCACTTCCCCCTAGCACGGTCCGCAGGCAATCTCTATCTAGCGCAGAGAGCTTTCCCCCATTCAAAAACCTGGGTTGGCCAGGCACAAAATCAGGTGGCCCTAGAGATAAAGGACGATAGCCTCCTGGGACTGGCCTTTTCCTACGATTTCAACGACAAAGAACTGCCAAAAGTAGCAGAAAGTCTGAAGCAGCTAGAGTCTGCCGACTTTTCCATGTGTACATTTTCGAGCGGCGTCTTATCCGGACTAGCAGAGAGCAAACTGGTGGAGCTGCGTCTCGATTTTGCCGCCATATCGGGCAAAGACCTGGAAGTAATAGGCAAGATCCAAAGTCTGGAAACAATCTGGCTGACAGGAGCCTCGGTGAGAGACGAACAGCTCCTTTTAATAAAGGACCTGCCCTCATTGACCTCCCTTACTTTGAAGAGCACTTCTTTGACCAGCCACGCCTTAGCCAATCTATGCAAGGGCTTTGAGAGCCTGAAGCGCCTGCACCTACCGGCATCCATCGACGACAGCGGTCCAGCCTATCTGAGCGAGGGACGCAGCCGCATCAACGAACTAGACCTTTCCTACAGCAAAATCAGCAATTGCTGCGCCCCGCACCTGGCCCAGTTGGGCATGGAAACTCTTTATCTGAACGACACCGAAATCGGCGATGATGCCCTCAGCGAACTTTCGCAATCAAAAACACTCAAGGTTCTCTTTTTGAACGGCACGTTGATCACAGACAAAGGTCTCAACCACCTGGAAAATCTCACAACCCTGGAACATCTTGAATTGCGCGACACAAGAATCACCGAAATCGGCGCCGCTAGACTGAGAAGCAAGTTAAAAGACTGTGCCGTCTTTAGCTAAGACTGCTTATATTACTGATTGCTACTAGGCTTGACGAACCAACGCTTGATACGCGCCCAAAGCGAGCCCTCTTCACTGCGCACCCGGAAGAGCTTGAAGCGATCTACTTCAAATTTGATCTTGGTCAGCTCAGTTCTATACTCTTCGGTCTTGACGGCTGCAGCCATGGCGCGGTCGGCTTGGGCCTGCAAGTCGGGCAGTAAAGCCACCTGGGTCTCGAGTGTGGCAATCTTGGCTCGATCTTCCACTCTATCGGTCAATAGTTTGATGATGGTGTCTTGGGCTTCGATAACCAGACTTCTAAGATTCTCAATTTCTTGAGTGCGATCATCCACATGGGCTTCTATAGGCTTGACGCTTGAGACCAATTCAACCCTATACTGCCGACCTTCTTCATCGGGCTCAGATTCAGATTTGAGCACGTCGACAAAACCTTCGAGCAAATTGACCAGAGCCTTGCGCGAAACTTTATCACTGGCACCAACCATAGTATTGGCAGGCAACTGCTTCAAATTTTCGGTAACATCGGTGGTCTGACAAAGTTCAGCATCAGGACTGGCGTCGAAAGATGCACCACTTTCGGTCCCAACTTCGTCGGCAAATTTGGCCTGTTCTTCCGCGATGGCAATCATCACCTCCTCGGCAGAGAACATCGACTCTTCCACGGCTTGATCAATGAAGGCGTCCATGATGAAATCGCTGCCACCATCGTTGAGTAGTCCCTGATAATCATCCAGATTGGTAGGCGGTAAATTAGCCTGGGGTCCATCTTCTAGAGACTGGGGCTGAATCATTGGCGCGCTCCTGAAGCATTTGAATAATAGATAAAGATTATCGCCAAAAGCGCCGCCTTTGTCCATTCCAACTACTTTATATGCCAAGCATATACAAATTTAGTGTGGTTTGTTCTTCTTGCCCGCGGCGGCTGCATTCTGGGTCGCACCGGCAGTGGTATCGTCTTGCCCGACCGCAAAGAATTTTTCTAAGACTACTCTAGCCAGCGGTGCCGCCGTCGAACCACCGTGACCGCCGTGCTCGACAAAGCAAGCCACAGCAATGCGCGGATTGTCGGCCGGTGCATAGCAAGCAAACCAAGCATGGGTCTTGCTGCCGGCTGGAGGGGCTTCCGCCGAACCGGTCTTACCGGCCACTTCCACATTGCCAAGCCTGGTGGCGCCGCCGGTGCCACTGGCCACAACCGCCTTGAGGCCATCGAGAACCACTTTCAAATAGACTGGATTGGTTTTGACTATTTCGGGCTTGGGCGGCGGGATAAGACGATCGCCTATCTTAATGACCAGATGCAGATTGGGCACCTGCCCTTTCATACCTAAACCGGCGAACATACGAGCCGCTTGTACAGGTGTCACCTGCACATAGGTCTGACCGATGGACATGTGCAAGGTATTACCTGGATACCACTTCTCTTTATAGACCCTGAGCTTCCATTCCGAGTCGGGCACCAAACCTTTGCTTTCATGCCGAAGTTCGACACCGGTGGGACGCCCGGCACCAAATTTCATCGCCCATTCCTTAATTTGCTCGGGCGTCATCTTGAGCGCCATCTGGTAGAAAGCCGAGTCTCTAGACCAAGCCAAACACTTAACCAGGTCAAACAAACCGGTGGTGCCGGTCCAGTCACCAAAGAAGAAGCCACCAAGAGAGATACCGCCTGAAACATGCAATTTGGTATCAGGCTTGACCGCCTTGCTCTCAAGTGCCGCCAAAAGTGTAAAGGCTTTCCAAATAGAACCCGGTGGATAGCCTGATAGAGCGCGGTTAAAGAGAGGATGGTCGGGGGCATTGATGCGCTTCCAAACATCGGGTGTGATGCGCTTGGTAAAGACATTGGGATCAAAACTAGGGCGCGAAACCATGGTGAGAATTTCGCCGGTGCGCGGGTCGATAGCCACGATAGCACCAGAGCGCTCACCCAAAGCTTCATAGGCGGCTTTCTGCAATTCCAGATCTAAAGAAAGCACCACCGGCTTACCGGCAGTAGATTTGCGAGTTATTTGCGGACGAGCCGTTTCAGCCGAGAGCGACTGCCCCATGGCATTGACCCGCACCCTCTGTTCACCGTCTATGCCTCTGAGCTGATCATCGTAAAGACGCTCTACTCCGTCTTGACCAATAACGTCACCCATTTTGCGCCCTTTGCGGCGCTTCAGCTGCGACTGGGTAATCTCGCCGCAATAACCGAGCACATGGGCAGTCACTTCGCCATGGGGATAGCTGCGGCTGACATCCTGCAAGATATCGATGCCTTTGAGAAAGATTTTCTTCTCATAAAACTTACTGACGATCTCCATATCGAGATCTCGCTCAATCACCACCGGCAGTACCGAGGCAGAAGCTTTAGCCTTAAGAAGGGAAGCCAGTATCTTAGGCTCGGGACTGCTCAAAATTGGCGCCAGCCGCCGACTGAGGTCTTGGACATTGTCCAACTGGGCCGGTATTGCCACCATCGATAGAGACTGCTTATTGGTGGCAATCAGGGTGCCGTGTCGGTCATAAATATTACCCCGCGGCGCCCGCAAAAAGGTAACACGGGTGGAGTTCTCTACCGCCTGCCCCTTGTAATAAGGATTCTGGACGATCTGCAACCAGACAAGACGAGCAAGAAGAGCAAGCATGGCCAGGCCAATGACGACAGTGAGAATCACCACTTTAGGGCGGAAGTCTCTCTCTCCAAATGAGATAGTCGAGGTTGTGCTTCGGCTCTCGCGGGTAAACATTATCTTCACCTATCGAGATAAAGCGAATACTGGAACCAGCCTCGCATCGGAATAAAGAGCACGGGAGCGATGATGCCGCTGAGGAAAGCCTCGGGGAAACTAATCTGCATCATATGGCTAAAGACATCGGGACGACCGACAAGATTGAGCTGCAGAGCCATGATCATCTCAGCCAGAAAATTGAGCAAGACAGTCAGAGGTATGCAAAGAAAAGCCGCTTGGTTGAAATTGCGCAAAGAAAAATAGCCGGCTATCCAGCCAATAAGCGGATAGCAAACAGGATAGACGGGCATGACCGAGGCAGCCAGGGCGGCAAAATAAGCACCAATCAAAAGACCGGAAGGCGAGCCGGAAAGGAGCTGGCGAATGAATACAGCAGAGAGACTTGAGACCCGCAATTCGTCATTGGTGGCCTTTTCCATACGCGAGCCGAAAGTCAGCCCCCAGACAATAGTCATGGCCATAGGCAGATTGGCGCAAATATCAACAAAGCGAAATTGAGAGAGCAAAGCAAGCTGAATAATCCAAGCCAAATAAACGACAAAAATAGCGACCACTACTTCGGACAATCGTCTTCTTGTGCGGTTGGAAACAAGATACATGCTTTAGCCCTCAAGCGGCGGCAAGACAAGCACATGAGATAGGTCGTAGCAATTCTCGGTCAACTTGACGTCGATTTCCATCGAAGCCCCCTCGGCATCACGCCTTACAGCCACGACACTGCCCACCGGATGATTCTCAGGGAAGGTCCCGGCTTTGCCGAGTGTAACCACTTTGTCGCCGACATTGACATTGGTGCCCACCGGCACAAAATCAATGCGGGCGAGATTTTGACTATTGCCTACAAGAATGCCGGTCAAACCAAGACGTGGTATCAAAACACCCAATTTTTGATCAGGATCGGTGATTAATCTGACCACAGCCCCATGACTGTCCACCTTTACCACCTGCCCGACCACACCTGATATCGAGATAACAGCCGAGCCGACGGTGATATGGTCGGCCGAACCTTTATCGATAACCACTTGCTCAAACCAGTTATCTGCGTTGCGCGAAACGACTTCGGCGGCAATGGTTTGCCGCTTGGATTTTTGCTTTAGTTCAAGCAGACTGCGCAAACGACTTGTATCGCGAGCTTCCTGCTTTAGCCTCGTCATCTCCAGTTCATTTTGAGCTAGTTTTCGCTCTAGAGCCCTAATCTTGGCCGAAGCATCAAAGAGCTGCTCGGCTAAATTTTTAGTCGACTCTACTTGATAGGCGCCTTTAGCAAACAAAGCAGAGGTCCAGGCTTCGGCCGAAAGCACAAAACCAGAAACAGGCACGGCAACCATGAGGACCAGCATGCCCAGAACTAAATACTCGGTCAAAGACTGAGACTGGCTCTCAAAACTCTCGTTTTGCACGCTACCTCATCAAAGGCTGACTAAGACTTGCGGAACAAACATTGCTCTAAGACCCTGCGATATGTAGGGTCGGTGAGCATCTTACCGGTGCCGATCGCCACAGAAGAAAGAGGATCTTCAGCCACAAAAACAGGCACTTCGGTTTCATGCGAGATAAGCTCATCGAGACCGCTGAGCAGAGCACCACCGCCGGTGAGAAAGATGCCGCGATTGAAAATATCAGCGGCTAGCTCTGGAGGGGTGCGTTCCAAGGTACGTTTCACCGACTCGACAATGGCTTTGAGAGGTTCTTGCATGGCTTCGCGCACTTCACCCCGGCTGATGGTTATGGTGCAAGGCACATGATTGAGAAGGCTCAAGCCTCTTACATCGAGACGATCATTTTCAGCGGTTCTAAAGGCCGAACCGAGTCTGAATTTGATTTCTTCGGCGGTGCGCTCACCCACGGCTAAACTGTGCACTTTCTTGAGATAAGAAATAATCGCTTCGGTCAGTTCATCACCGGCTATGCGAATCGACTCGTTCACAACAATGCCCGAAAGACTGATGACAGCCACTTCGGTTGTACCGCCGCCGATATCGACGATCATCGAACCGGTCGGTTCGACCACCGGCAAAGAGGCTCCAATAGCGGCAGCCATCGGCTCTTCCGGCAAATAAATCTGCGAGGCGCGGGCATTTTCAGCAGCCGACTTGATGGCAATTTTCTCTACCGAGGTGACACCACTGGGCACGCCAATGGCCATATCGGGGTTTTTGATGCCACCGGCTCCGGTCACCCTTTCAACAAACTTACGCAGCATGACCTTGGCATGTTCAAGGTCGGCAATGACTCCGTCCTTAAGAGGACGTATGGCTTTGATACCTTGTGGGGTCCTGCCGATCATGGCGCGGGCTTCTTCACCCACCCATCTGACCATATTAGTATTCTCATCAACCGCCACAACCGACGGTTCACGCAGAACCACACCTTTGTCGTGTACATATATAAGGGTATTGGCGGTACCCAGGTCGATACCGATTCCGTGCCAAAAAATATTCTTGAAGAAAGCCACTGACTAACTCCCGTAGGTAAGCAGGATATCCAAAGTCATACTTTTAGAAAGCTGATGGAGACCTGATTGACCTTAAATGCCGCATCACGCCTTAGTCTAACACTATTTGGCTTTCTTGGCGCGAATTCCTAGCACTGCATGTCGCAAGATCGTTATTTCGGAACCATCTTCAAGCTTGAGATGAAAAGCGTCTCCGTCGAACCACTTGATGGTACCGGCAAAACGACTGCTTTTGGCATCAAGCGTCAGGACTTCGACAACGGTTTTCTCTCTTATCAACCGCTGCACTTCCACTAAAGAAGGTGTTTTATTCTCGCTCGACATTAGTCGGCAGCATCTCGCGATATCAACTTAGCTTCGATAGACTCGGCGCCATCAGTCGGTTCGATGGTCTGCCTGGTGTTGACCACATAACGGCGACCTTTCCAATTGACTTGACCGCCGCTATGCACCAAATAAGCGGCATGCAGATAAAGGGCGGAAACCGCCAAACAACCATATGGCGTCAAGAAGAAGTGATACCACTTGATGCCGTCGTGGTGACACGATGTGCGTCTCAGCCAGAGCATGAGGGTGCCGAATTGAACGATAAGAAGCAGAGACAGCTGAATGACAAGATTGGTGAACTCGCCGGTTATCCACTGCCAGCCCACATAGCCGAGCCACAACCAGGGCGCCACCACCACTGTATTGATCATGAGCAAAATGACAAGCAAATTGCTGGGCTTACTGTCGATAAAGCTATAAAGATTTTTGGTCCAACCATGCCAGAGACTGACTAGATCGGTGTACATACGCACCGAATAGAGCGTCTTGCCGTCGGCGACTTCAATTTTATAGCCTTTCTCTTTAAAGACCCGAGCCAAAGCATGGTCTTCAACGATTTCATCACGCACACTGCGGTGTCCGCCCACAGCCAGGTAGGAACTGCGACGGCAAAGAATATATTGCCCATGGGCATAGGCTCTGGAATCACGCGGATTGTTGACGGCATGGAAGGGGTCGCCGATGAGGAAGGCGCTAAGTAGAACCGGCATAATCAAGCGCTCGGGGAAGCTGCCCAACTCTTGCATGGGCAAGAAAGAAATGAGATCGATCTTGTTCTTGATGCCGTAAGCGACGGCGTCGGCAACCGAATTTGGATGATGACAGGTATCGGCGTCTGTAAAGACGAACCAGTCGCCGGAGGCATAGCCGACGGCATGGGCGAGGGCATTACATTTGCCTATCCAGCCACTGGGAGCGTCTTTACCTTTGACGAACTTGATGCGGCTGTCACGGGCGGCATAAGAGGCGATGATATCACCGGTGGAGTCAGTGGAACGATCGTCTATTACGACAAGCTCAAAATTGGGATAGTTCTGATTGAGCAAGGACTCGATACAGCGACCAATTTTGCCTTCTTCGTTGCGGGCCGGCACAATCACCGAAACAAGCGGATAGTCTTGGCCTGAAGCATCTCGCCCTAAAGATTGACAGCTCTCAACCGGCTTGAGCTTGAGATAAAAAGCCAAGGTGAGCCCGTAAAGAGCAATGATGAAGAGGGTATTGAAGAGCATCAAACATAGAAGCATAGAGCTTGCCCGCCTTAGTTATACTCGTAAAAGCCCCGGCCGGTCTTCTTGCCGAGATGCCCGGCGGTGACCAACTGCCTGATCAAAGGACAGGGGCGATACTTTGTATCACCAAAGCCCTCGTAGAGTGTTTCGAGGATATGCAAACATATATCTAGACCAATAAAATCAGCCAGAGCAAGCGGACCCATCGGATGGTTATAACCAAGGGTCATACCTGTATCTATCTCTTTGGCGGTGGAAAGTCCTTCCATGAGGGCGAAGGCCGCTTCATTGATGAGGACTAGACCAAGGCGGGTGGTAATGAAGCCGGGAAAATCCTTTGAATGGATGATGGTTTTGCCCAGCTCTTCACCAAAAGCACGTACTTTAGCGGTTGTTTCTTCTGAAGTATCGAGACCGCTAATCAGCTCAACCAGCTTCATGATATGAGCGGGAGAGAAAAAGTGCATGCCGATGAACTGTTTAGATCTTTTGGTGACGGCAGCCAGGGCGGTTATGGGCAAGCTGGAAGTATTGGAAGCAAAAATCGTCTCGGGCTTGCAAATGCGATCTAACCTTTTGAAGAGATCTCTCTTTATCTCTAAGTTCTCGGCGATTGCTTCGATGACTAGGTCGCTATGCGCAGCCAGCTGCTCGGAAGAGGTTGTGTGAATACGCCCCTTTAGATCTTGGAATTGCTCAACGGTCAAGAAACCTTTGTCAACCGAAGATTTGCCGAACTTTTCCACTGTCTGTACGGCTTTAGCCAACTGCTCTTCCGAAATATCATAGACATTAACGCGAGCACTGGTTTTAGATGCAATGAGGAAGGCAATCGCCGAACCCATGAACCCGCTACCGGCAATAAAAACCGAGGGGAAACTACAAGAGCCTGCCACTGGATACTCCTTATAGACAGACAGAACACACTGACAGGGCTATCGTACCACCCCAAAACCTAGGCTGCCTTAGCAAGCAACACTATGACAACTGTTCAGAAGCTTAGCCGAAGGCAGGAAGGTCAACTGGCGCGCCCCCTAAATTGATATAGAAAAATGATCAACTTTCTATAATAAAACTGGGCACGATGAGCCGGGCGCCAGCGAATATACTTTACATACTTTCTTACGGCCTAAAAAGGAGAAGAGCATGTTCCAGAAAGTTCTTATCGCCAACCGCTCCGAAATAGCAGTGCGAGTCATTCAGGCTTGCCGAGAACTAGGCATAAAAACTGTAGCGATCTTCTCTGAGCCGGACCGCGAGTCGAAACACGTCAAAATGGCAGACGAGACCTGGCAGTTGAACGGTCAGCCGGCCAGGGTCTATCTTGACGGCGCCCAGATTATCGATATAGCCAAAAGAGCGGGCGCCGATGCAATTCATCCAGGCTATGGTTTTCTTTCTGAGAATGCCGAATTTGCCAAACTTTGCGGCGAAGCAGGCATAAAATTCATCGGACCAAAACCAGAAGTAATTCACAAAATGGGCTCCAAAATCGAGTCGAGAAGAGTGATGGAACAAGCCGGTGTGCCGGTGGTTCCAGGTACGACCGATCCGGTTTCCACCGCCGCAGAAGTAATAGCCCTAGGCGAGAAATATGGTTATCCCATCGCCATCAAAGCCAGTGCCGGCGGTGGCGGACGCGGACTGCGGGTGGTCAGGAAAGCCGAAGATGTAGAACAAGCGCTGGCCGGCGCCCAGAGAGAAGGAGCCAGCTATTTTGGTTCAGGCGAAGTCTATGTGGAAAAATATCTTGATCATCCCCGCCACATAGAAGTGCAGATTCTCGCCGACGAAAGCGGTAAGGTCTTGCACCTCTATGAGAGAGACTGTTCTAGCCAGAGAAGACACCAGAAGCTTTTGGAAGAGACACCGGCCCCGCATCTAAGCCAAGACTTGCGCAGAAGACTGACCGAAGCAGCCGTCAAGGGTGCCACCGCCCTTGGTTATACCTCAGCCGGTACTGTAGAGTGTATGGTCTCGGGTGAAGATTTCTACTTCTTGGAAGTAAACACACGCATTCAGGTGGAACACCCCATTACTGAAGCCATAACCGGCATAGACATCGTCAAAGAACAGATCAAATTAGCAGCGGGGGCACCGCTTTCCTTCAGCCAGGAGGAAGTGAGCCAACACGGGCATGCCATAGAATGCCGAATCAATGCCGAAGATCCCTCTCGCAATTTTATGCCCAGCCCAGGTACCTTAACGCGCTTCGAACTGCCCCATCATCCTTGGGTGAGAGTAGACACAGCCTGCTACCAGGGTTATCAGGTTTTGCCCTTTTATGACTCATTGCTTGCCAAATTAGTGGTCTGGGGAAGAACCAGAGCCGAAGCCATTGAAAGAACCCTCTGCGCCTTGAAGCACTTCAAAATAGAAGGAGTGGCCACCACTATTCCTTTCCATCTGGCAATGCTGGAAGACCAAGGCTTTATCGAAGGCAAGGTCTATACCACCTATGTCGAGCAAGACTTTATGAAGCGCTCGTTCAAGGCGACAGCAGCGCCTGCACCGCAGACAGCCGCCGCCGTCTCACCGACAGGCGAAAACAAAGCACCAGTGCGCGGTGAAGCCCGCAACTTTGAAGTAGACGTCAATCAAAAAGTCTTCAAAGTGCAAGTGACTGAATTGCTTGAAGAAAAGACCACGAGCAAAGTGGCGACCAAACCGGCTAAGAAGAGTGAGCATATTCACAGCCACGAAACCGGAAAAATCGAAGCGACAATGCATGGACTGGTCAAGCAAATTGAAGTGGAAACCGGTACGCGGGTGAAGAAAGGGCAAAGACTAGCGATATTCGAAGCCATGAAAATGGAATCGGATATAGTGGCCGATATCGATGGTGCCGTGCAGGAAATCAAAGTAAAAGCCGGTCAGACAGTGGATAACGGCACCCTGCTTTTCGTCCTCGCAAAATAAGGCTGGTAGATTTGAAGCTCAGAATTGGTCAGGGTTACGACATTCACCAACTGGTAGAAGGTCGCAACCTCATGCTCGGCGGTCTCAAAATAGATTCAGCCAAAGGCTCGCTTGGACACTCAGACGGCGACGCCCTCTTACATGCCATTATCGATGCCCTTCTCGGTGCTGCGGCCCTGGGGGATATCGGTAAGCATTTTCCACCCAGCGACAATCGCTATAAAGATATCGAAAGCCTCAAGCTGCTGGGCGAAACCCACAGCCTGCTGAAGAGTCAGGGCTATGAGATTATCAATATCGATACGACGATAATTTTAGAAAAGCCAAAGCTGAGACCTCATATAGAGCCGATACGCCGTTCAATTGCAGATAATCTAGGTCTTGCTCTAGACGCCGTTTCGGTCAAAGCCAAGACAAACGAAAAGCAAGATGCCGCTGGTCAAGAACATGCAGTTGTTTGCCAGGCTGTGGTGCTTATCTGTCAGGGCGCTATGCCCGATAGCAAAGACTGAGTCCATTTGTTGATATGCGGCTCACTGCCCGATTGGCCAAAACTGCCGCTGGTGGAAAGCCCTTGCCCGTGCAAGATCAAAAAAGTGAAGAGATGACCAAGCCATTCAGGATCAAGATCGGCTCTGAGACTGCCTTCATGCTGGGCCGCCTCAATCAGCGGTGAGGGAATCAAGGCCTCGGGTAAGGGTCCTTTTGGAATAAAGAAAACCTTAGCCAGTTCAGGATTGTCTTCGCACCATTTGACACAGTGCAAAATCATCTGGCTGATGCAATCGATGGCTTTCAACCCCGACTGCTGCTTTTCTAGGGCGGCGGCAGCAAATTGCCCCCAAGCTTGCACTCTTAATTCAAAGACGATGGACTCTTTCGATTCGAAGTTATAAAAAATCGTGCCTCTGGCAATATCGGCCAATGCGGCAATGTCATCTATAGATGTATTTTCATAGCCCCTTGTGGCAAATAGTGAAGCCGCCGCAGTCAGTATCTGCTGCCTGGTTTCAAGCCTTTTGCGCTCACGCCTACCTATTGTAATTGACTTCTCTGACATTATTTGCAATTATACCACGATACAATTTTAGACTTGAGTTCAAGATTTTCAAAAAATGGGCAGTCAAAAATTTGTTAGTCAAAAAGGAAACACCATGAAAATACTAACCTGGCTTTCAATAATTCCAATAGTGCTTGCATACAATAACACCCAGGTAGAAAAAGATGACTTAACCGATAGGCCCACCATTCAATACGATGAGATTGTCGGTATGGGTCAGGTCAGCGCCCACACTTATCTAGCCCGAGCCCAGGCGGCTTTCAGAAATCAGTCCTATTCCAAAGCCTTAACTTTGGCGCGCAAGACACTCAGTCTAGATGAAGACGAGATAGAAGCGCATCTGATCATCGCCCAGGTTTTAGAAAAGAAACTAAGCACCCAGACCGAGAAAGACCCCAAGATGATGGGTGAATGCGTCAGACACTGGCTGGTCGTCTTGAGAGCCGGTACAGGCGAAGAAGCGGGAACCAATTACAAGGGCATGGGTGGTATATTCGACCACCTCTATAAAGATGACGAGCATTACATAACAGCCAGACAGCATCTCAAAAATCTGGTCGGTAGGGCGCCTAAAGCCTGGGAAACAAATGCCCGTTATATGAAAAATGTCTTGGGCATTGAAGCCCAGACCGAAGCCTCGGGAAAAATTATCTCTAAAGTCAAAAAAACTGAAGAGTAAGTAGCAAAAGAACACCGAAAGAACATAGATAGTTCACAAAGAGAAAACCCGCTCGGTGAGCGGGCTTTCTCTTTTTAAGTAGTGAAAAACAGAACTTAGTTCTTGAACTTAGCCAGAAGAGTCTCTCTCTTTTTGTTGAATTCAGAAGGCAGTCTAGCTGCCAACTTTTCAAACAATTCCTGGTGCAATTCCAGTTCCTGAGCCCAGAGTTCTTTATCGAGCTTGGTTATTTTCTCAAAGGCTTGGGGCGTGATCTCATCTAGACCATTGAAGTCCATATCTTCAAAAGCAGGCATCAAGCCGATTTCAGTTTCTTGGGCAGAAACTTGACCGCGAACGCGGTTGAAGATCCATTTGAGAACCCGCATGTTTTCGCCAAAGCCTGGCCAGAGGAACTCGCCTTTCTCACCCTGCAAGAACCAGTTGACCCCGTAAATGCGCGGGCGGGATGCAACCGGCACTTTCTCGCCCATGTCGAGCCAGTGCTGGAAGTAAGTACCCATGTGATAGCCCATGAAAGGCAACATGGCAAAAGGATCACGACGTACTTCGCCGACCTTGCCGATGGCGGCAGCGGTGGTTTCAGAACCCATTGTGGCAGCCATATAGACGCCGTCGGCCCAGGTTGCTGCTTCAAAGACAAGCGGCATTGTGGTGCAGCGTCTGCCACCAAATATGAAGGCATCAATCGGCACGCCTTCAGGCTTGTCGAAGTTCTCATCGAGGGCGGGACATTGACTTACCGGTGCGGTGAAGCGAGCATTAGGATGCGCCGCCTTGCGTCCGCAACCAGGGGTCCAAGGCTGTCCTTGCCAATCAATCAAGTTGGCCGGCGGCTCATCAGTGAGACCTTCCCACCAGACATCACCATCGGCAGTAAGAGCCACATTGGTGAAGACACAATTTTTCTCGATGGTCTTTATGGCATTGGGATTGGTCTTCAAAGAAGTACCGGGAGCAACACCAAAGAATCCAGCTTCAGGATTGATGGCATAGAGTCTGCCGTCGGCACCGGGCTTGATCCAGGCGATGTCGTCACCAACCGTGGTGACTTTCCAACCGGGCATAGAAGCAGGCGGAATCAGCATGGCTAGATTGGTCTTGCCGCAGGCGCTGGGGAAGGCGGCAGCCACGTAGCTCTTCTCGCCTTTGGGCGATTCAATGCCGAGGATGAGCATATGTTCTGCCAGCCAGCCGTCTTTTAGACCCATGGAAGAAGCGATGCGCAAGGCGAAGCATTTCTTACCGAGTAGTGCGTTACCGCCGTAGCCGGAACCATAGGACCAAATTTCTCTGGTCTCAGGGAAATGTACGATGTACTTGGTGTCTTTGTTGGAAGGCCAGGTGGAATCAGCCTCGCCGGGAGCAAGCGGCGCCCCGACTGAATGCAGACAGCGGACAAAATGATTGCTGTCGCCTAGTCTATCGAGAACTGCTTTACCCATGCGGGTCATGACACCCATGCTGACTACGACATAAGCCGAGTCGGTTACCTGCACACCCACTTGAGCTAGGGGCGAACCAATTGGTCCCATCGAAAAAGGCATAACATACATGGTGCGACCACGCATGCAGCCTTTAAAATGAGCAGTGAGCTTGGCTCTAGCATCGGCCGGGGCCATCCAGTTATTGGTCGGACCAGCATCTTCTTCTTTTTCAGAACAAATAAAGGTGCGGTCCTCGACCCTGGCGACATCAGACTCGTCCGAGCGGGCGAGATAACTTCCGGGGCGTAGTTCCGGATTAAGTTTGATTAGCTTGCCTTCAGCTACCATTTCAGCCAGGAGGCGTTCGCGTTCGGCTTCTGAACCATCGCAATAAACAATCCGATCTGGTTCGCACATTTGAGCCACTTCAGCTACAAATGCCTTCACGGCTGCATTCTTTACTTCATATCCGATTTCACGAACTTGACTTTGACTCATCATCTGACTTCCAGGCTTGGCACTGACCATCTCCACTCGAAGCTCCTTTCCCATTTACTGGGCGCCTCCATACTAGAATGACAATAGGTTACCGAATTTGAAGCGCGCGGCCATCCCTCTAAGGGCTTATAGGAACTAGCACTTATATAAGTTATATTGAATGTTAACCATAAGCAGTTATTAATCTTATGGTTGCAGAGGTGGCTGGTCCCAAGTTTGGTAGCTGCCGAGCACTAAGCGCACGTTTCCCGATATCGGATCTTTAATTGGTTTTCCGTCAATGCCGGCGCCCCAAACGACGAAATAGTAAAGTCCATCGGTAACCACACCAACCGTACCGGGCGAACCCTGCCAGTCATAAGGCGGATGGATAGCCAGATCGGCCACAGCTTGCGGGTTGAGCGAACGGTCGTAAATTACTTTCACCCGATTGCGATTGTATTTGGAATCATCAGGAAAAACGGTCATCGGATTCTCATTTGATATCTGCAAATTAGGATCAACATCTGCACCGGGCACCATATAAATTCCAGCATTCATGTAAGGATTGTTGGGAATCAGTATGTTCATCTGACGCAGGGCGATATTGAGTTCATCACTCTGACCGAACGTAAGGTTGTATGGGTCTTCGCCCCCGATAGACTGCTCAGGGAAGCGATGATTCATCACGACAAAGTTGTTGAGCCAATCAGCAACAGCTTTCATCTGACGGAACATTTCATTGTCGATGGTCATGAGCATTTCTTTGCGAGCAATCTTTTGCTCGCGGATAGCATCTTCTCTTGCCTTTTTTTGCTCATATTCATGCAATTCTGCTTCGGTACGACGGGCGGTATCGGCGGCAGAACTGCCGCTCTTTTGGCTTTCGTTATTGTTGAAGAGACTGTCGCCCGAAAAGAGCGGCTTCTTAAAAAGCGAGCCGCCGCCCACACTAAAGAGGTCATCAGCATAGGCAGACTGGCAGCCCATGCAAAATGCCATTGCTAGTAAAGCTATTTTCTTAGCCAAATGACCTACCGCTATTGCCCTATTAAATTACAGAATACAGGAAAGCTCTTAAAAAATTACAGGCTAGTCCTAATAGGCAAATCGGAAAGCCGAGCTAACATAGAAGTATTGACAGAGACGAACGAGCGAAAAATCCACTACGGCATAAGCGGCGATCCGCACTATCAAAATGTGACAGCGGTTGTTTGCTTGAGATAGAGTCCTGTCGATACGGTAACTAGATCGTATGAAATCTAGAGAGGGCGGAGCAAACTCCGCCCTCTCTAGATAGATAACGGAGAAAAGGGCGGATATTCATCCGCCCCCTCTCTATACATAACAGAGAAAAGGGCGGAGTAAACTCCGCCCTTTTCTTTAATCTGACTCTAAATGCTTAGATTTAGAAATCACCCATGCCGGCGCCGGCGGGCATTCCAGCATTTTTCTTCTCGTCCGGTACGTCCACCACGAGGGCCTCTGTGGTGAGGAACATAGCAGCGATGGAAGAAGCGTTCTGAATAGCGCAACGCTCAACTTTGGCGGGGTCGATGATACCGACTTTAGCCATGTCGACGTATTCGAAAGTCATGGCGTTGAAGCCGATGCCTTCTTTCTGCTCTTTCACACGCTCGACCACTACTTCACCGGGAAGACCGGCGTTGTCGGCGATTTGACGAACAGGAGCTTCGAAAGCTTTAACTACGATTTCGAAACCAGTGCGCTCGTCGCCGGAGAGCTTCTCTCTTTCTTTCTCGAGCTTCTTAGAGATGTTGAGAAGAGCGGTACCGCCGCCGGGTACATAACCTTCTTCAACAGCAGCGCGGGTAGCGTTGAGAGCATCTTCCATGCGCAGTTTGCGGTCTTTCAATTCGGTTTCGGTAGCAGCGCCGACTTTGATTACGGCAACACCACCAGCCAATTTGGCCAAGCGCTCTTGCAGTTTTTCTTTGTCGAACTCGCTGTCCGATTCTTCAATCTGACGTTTGATAACGGCTACGCGCTTCTCAACTTCAGCTTTGGTTTCGTTACCGGCAACGATGGTGGTTTTGTCTTTGTTGACACGAACCTGACGAGCTTTACCGAGCATTTCAACGGTGACGTTTTCGAGCTTGGTGCCGGCTTCTTCAGAGACAACCTGACCACCGGTGAGGATGGCGATATCTTTGAGCATTTCTTTTCTGCGATCGCCGAAGCCAGGAGCTTTGACAGCGCAGCAGGGAAGTACTTTGCGGAGGTGGTTGACCACGAGGGTGGCGAGAGCTTCACCTTCTACGTCTTCAGCGATGAGCATGAAAGGACGTCCGGCTCTGGCTACTTTCTCGAGGACCGGTACGAGGTCGGCGAGCAAGTTTACTTTCTTGTCGATGCAGAGGATGTAAGGCTCGTCGAGAACGGCTTCCATCTTCTCGGAATCGGTAACGAAGTAAGCAGAGACGAAACCTTTGTCGAACTGCATGCCTTCGACAACTTCCAATTCGGTGCTGAGAGACTTGGATTCTTCAACGGTGATGACGCCGTCTTTGCCAACTTTCTCCATGGCATCGGCAATGATCTTGCCGGTTTCTTCGTCGTTGCCGGCAGAGATGGTGGCAACTTGAGTGATTTCCATTTTGCCTTCAACCGGCTTAGCCAGTTTCTTGATTTCGGCAACAGCCATTTCGGCGGCTTTGTGGATACCACGACGGAGAACCATCGGGTTGGCACCAGCAGCTACGTTGCGAAGACCTTCTTTGACCATGGCTTGAGCCAATACAGCAGCGGTGGTGGTACCGTCGCCGGCATTGTCATTGGTTCTGGAGCATACTTCGCGGATGAGCTGAGCGCCAGCGTTTTCGAGGTGATCTTCCAGTTCGATTTCTTTAGCGATGGAAACGCCATCGTTGATGATCTGGGGAGCGCCGAACTTCTTCTCGAGAACGACGTTTCTGCCGGCCGGTCCGAGGGTCAGTTTGACGGTGTTAGCGACTTGATCAAGACCACGCTCGAGGGATCTGCGAGCCTGTTCGCTGTATACAATCTGTTTAGCCATACTGTTCGATTTCTCCTGAAATTGAAGTTGTATTTGGTGTTCTTAAGAATTAGCCGATAACAGCAAGAATGTCTCTTTCAGCAAGAATGAGATATTCGTGACCGTCGATTTTTACTTCGGTTCCGGAGTATTTGGCGAAAAGAACTTTGTCACCCACTTTGACTTCGAGGGGCTGACGGTTGCCTTTCTCATCCAGGCGGCCGGCGCCTACAGCCAGGATTTCGCCCTGCTGCGGCTTCTCTTTGGCGGTGTCGGGAAGGACGATGCCACCCGCTGTTTTCTCTTCGGCTTCGAGTTTCTTGACAACAACCCGGTCGGCCAGCGGTTTGAGTTGAAGCTTAGATGCAGATGCAGTAGCCAAGGTTCTATCCTCCTAGTTTACGAATCTCTGTTCGCAAAAATGTGTAAGACAAACTATTTAAAGCAAAGAGGGCGTCTATCGCCGCACTTCTTTGCACATGGTTCAGTGTATAGAGCAAAAGCCGGTCTGCTCTAGCTTTTGCTATTTTTTTAAGAATTCAGGTAATCAATGGCTTACAGACCCTTTTTCTTGCCGACGAGCGAGCCGGGCTTGGCTAGCCAGGTGGCATACTCGGGTGTGGCAGTAAGGCGGCTCTGCAGTCTGGACTGCCGCTCAGAAATAACCGACATACGAGCTTGTTTGGCCAGTTCGTCCCAGTTTAAGCCGCCCTTGTCTTTATAGGCACCGGTAAGGGCCGACTTCACCCGGTCACGGCCTTCGTACTTGGCAATGTTGAGGGCATGTTCGGCATCACGCATCAAATTCTCAAAACTCTCGGCATTACCGGGGAAAGAAGCGATACCAACCGAAACAGTAATCAGTCCGATACCCGGAGCCGGCGACTGCCTTAGCTTCTGCCTCAGCCTATCGGCAACTTCCAGGGCGTTCTCCTGCGAGGTTTCAGGCAATATGACGGCAAATTCCTCGCCCCCAAAGCGCGAGGGAATATCGATATCGCGCAAACCACTCTTAATTGTCGTGGCCACATGCTTGATGGCATCATCACCTTTCATCTGACCAAGCATGTCGTTAATCTGCGAAAGATGGTCGATATCGACAAGCATGACCGAAAGATTGTGACTGTGTCTTTGCGAGCGTTCCAGCTCTTTGACCAGACAAGACTCGAAATGCACACGATTGACAAGACCGGTGTGGGCGTCAAGTATAGAGCCGCCGCCCCCGGGAGTATGCGAAAGAGCAATATTGAGTGCGCTGGAAACCTGCTCAGCCAGCGACTCTAACAAGTCTTGATGCTCACGGTGGAAAGCGCGTGACTCGGTGGAGAAGACCTCTAGAACTCCGATGTTGCGCTCTCCGGCTCTAAGCGGAATAGCCAAGACCGATGCGAAAGGACGCCCACTCATGGCTCTGGGCATACCGTGGGGCTCTCTTTGACCATCGCCATATATTTCAGTCTGTCCGGCCTTAAGACAGCTTGCCGCAATCGAGCGGTTGGCCGACATATCAAAATCACTCAAACTCGGTCCATCAAGCCCCTTAAAGGCGGCCAGCTGGAACTTATCACCACTTTCGTCAAGCAAAAGAATGGCACAGGTGGGGGTATTACCCAGCACCAAGGCAGTATCGGCGGCAATTTTCAAAACCGGTCCCACTTCCAAGGCTTTGCTGCTCAGGGCGCAGGAAGTCTTGTAGAGCGTGTTCAACCGCTCTCTTTCATATTCAGAACGGCCAAACAAAATCGAATTTGAGATAGCCGTAGCGACAAGATCGGCAACTTCTTTCAAGAAATCGAGGAAGCCAAGCAATTGCGGATTGCTCACATCAAGCAAAACAGCTCCGACAAGCAGGTTATTGCTTACCAGGGGTAGGGCGATTTGACCACTGGAGGCTTCTTTGCGCATGATCATGGCAGAAAAGTCAGGTGCCTGAGCCGGGTCGGCGCAAGCTTGCGGTGCCCGTTTTTGATAAGCCACCTTGAGCAAGCTATCAATGGCAAAGGGCACTACTTTTAGCTGGTCGAGAGAAGAATCACTATAGCCCTTGGCGGCCATGAGCTTAAAAGTAGTGCTTTCATTGTCGCAAAGGAAAACCGCCACCTTAGCCCCGGCAGCTAGTTCAGTAAAGAGTGTGACTGCGTTATCGAGTACTTCTTTCAACTTCAAAGAAGAGAAAAGACTCTTTTGAAGTTGCAAAAGCCTTGGCAGTATGTTCGATTCGCCTGTCATGCAGTCCCCCTCAAGCCAACAAATCAGATAAAGCTTTACGCCTAATTAGTTAAACATATTTGCCTTTAGTAAACTTGTATCCTTTAACTAACCATTATTCTGATGACAATTATCCAGTTACGGACCTATACCTATAAATGAACACAAACGAAAACGATTTTGATCCTGGCTGTCTCTTTTGCAAAATCGGCAAAGGCGACATTAATGCTGCCTTGGTCGACCAGGATGAGCATTTCTTCGCCATTAGAGACATAAGCCCGCAGGCGCCAACGCACATCCTAGTTATTCCACGGAAACACAGACAAAATATAACGCTGGTAGAAGAGAAAGAACTTCTCGGTCATCTCTTTCAAAAGGCCAGTCAGGTTGCAAAAAAAGAGAATGTGCACGAGAAAGGCTTCAGACTGGTGGTCAACACAGGCGATGAAGGCGGGCAATCTGTCGGGCATTTACACATCCATATATTGGGTGGTCGGCAAATGCTTTGGCCGCCGGGCTAACTGTCCAAGTGTACAAATAGATATACAGCAATAAAACTTCAGCATTTAAGCAAAAGCATGTTGTTTTATCGGCGCTTGATTTGGGTATTAAATAATCAAGCAGATGGGGATAGGACAATGGCCACGAAACAATCGACGGATCAAGTTCTCTGGATGGCAGACTGTTACAGCCTGGCGAAGAGATTTCCGAATCCACATACTTGGCTTGCACTACTGGAACCGACAGAGAGAGTCGACGCCGCCAGTATCAATCCATTCCACTATTGGTTATGGATGGAAATCTGGAAGGCGGCTCAGCTATCTGAAGAGAATAGCGAAGCAACAAATATCGACCCGCCTCCGCAAGACCGAAGTGCTGCAGTCGCAACGAAGTAGCGATCTCTAACTCTCTAGGCTGGTGTTGTTTGAGAAAAGGAGGAAGTGAATCTTCCTCCTTTTCTTTTTAGTCTTACACCTACTACCGCTCTCTTACATTCTGAGAGAAGCGGCACCAGAACTTAGGCCCGAACCCACAAGAGTACTACTTCGGTAACTGGCATTAATTGGGGCGAAAAAAGGTCTTTGACCGCCGCTCAATTCATGATGGGGTACTTCGGTGATGCCTGCGGCAGTGACGATGCAACGCTTCAAGCGAGCACCGGCCTCAACCCGCGAACCGGGCCAAAGAATGACATCTTCCAACTGAGCACCGGCGCCGACAATAGTGCCTTCGCCCAAGACTACATTGCCCTTCAGTACAACATTGTCTTCCAAAAGACAGTTTGGTCCAATGATGACGTTGGCCATAATCTCTACACCGGGTGCTACCACCGCCGATGGTGCAAGATAGACATTGAAAAAGCCATAAACTATTTTCTTATAGTCTTGCAACTCAGATTTGAGACGGCCCTTGAGCACATCAAAATTTGAAAGCCAGTACTGCTCAATTGTGCCTACATCCGACCAATAAGCTTCAATCTCTACACCCAAAACTTTCTTGCCCTCTTTGACAAGCATGGGGAAGAGCTGGCGACCAAAGCCAAATTCACCGGTAGCCGGCATATACTGGAAAACTTCCGGCTCAAGGACATAAATGCCGGTGGATGCCAGATCAGAGAGAGCTTCCTCGCGCTTAGGCTTTTCTTGGAAGCCGGTGATAAAACCATCTTCGTCCAGAACAGCCACACCAAAGCGGGTGACATCGTGCACGCGCTTTAGACCAATGCTGGCAAGCGCCCCTTTGCGCTTATGCTCGGCAATGACATAGCCGAGATCGGCATCGGTGAGCAAGTCGCCCATCAAGACCACAAAGGTTCCGTCGCTGAGAAAATCTCGGCAAAATCTAACGCCGCCGGCATCACCTGAGAGCTTTTCTTCTTGGCGCATTTCGATATTCATATCAAAACGCGAGCCGTCACCAAAATACTCAACCAATTTCTCAGGAAGATAATGCAAATTAGCCACAACATCTCTTATGCCGTGATGCTTGAGTAGAGTGAGAATGTGCTCCATTACAGGAATGTTGGCTACCGGCACAAGCGGCTTTGGTAATTGGGTGGTAAGAGGGTCAAGACGCGAACCGACACCGGCCGCCAGCACCATTGCCTTCATCAAAAAGTCTCCGCGAAAACACAGTCCAAAAGAACACTGTTATAAAGTTAACATCCGACACCCTTGTAAATAGTAAATGCCGGTAAAGCTTTGACTAATTTAAGAAGGTTGAAAAGTGGCAAAACAAGAAAACCAGCCTATTTTGCGGCGAGCAACTCTTTCACTAAGGGCGGCAAACGCTCACTATCTTGACTAAAGAGCGAAGCAGCTCTTGAAAGCCCTTCCATCACCCGCGGTGTGGCGGTGCCCCCTCTGGAAGTGAGCGACTCCACCGAAACTTCCAACTGCAAATAGCCGTATATATCGTCTTCGAAGGCAGGAGAAAACTGCTGCCATTCCGAAAGAGTGAGGTCGGTCAATTGGCGGTGCCGTTTCTTGCAATAGTCGCCTAGGTTTTCCACGACTTCGCGCGCCTTCTCTTGAGGCGTAGCTCTTTCAATAAGATAATCGACAGCCATCGAGGCATTAGTCAAATCAGAATGAGCCTGAGCCTGCATGCGAGCCAAATTAAACTTAAAGGCCGGCAAAACTGTGGCGGCCACTTCGGTGACAAAGCGCAAATTCTCCACCACATCAACCAGACCAGGCAAACACTCTTTCAAATCACCGGAATAGCTGACAGGCAACCCCTTAAGCTCACAGATAAATTCGCTGAGACGGCCGCTGAATAAGGCGGTACGGGCGCGCAAAAGTTCGAGCAGCTCGGGGTTTCGCTTGTGGGGCATATTGGGGCTCTTGATTGTCAGAGCCCTGGGTAGACGAACAAAGTCAAACTCTTGAGTAGACCAGAGCAATAGCTCACTGGCTAACTGACTGTAATGAATGCCGCAGATAGCTGCGAAACTGGCAAACTCAACCACAAAGTCGCGATCTGAAACAGCATCAATGCTGTTTTCCACCAAACCATCAAAACCAAGCTCAAAAGCCACCATTTCTCGGTCGATCGGCTTGCTGGTGCCGGCTAATGAGGCAGCGCCGAGAGGAGAAAGATTGAGCCTTTTATAAAGGTCGGTCAGTCTATCGAAATCACGGGCAAAGCGAGCCTCGTTAGCCAACCAAAAATGCGAAAGCAAAATGGCGCAAGCCGGTTGCATATGAGTATGACCAGGCATGGGCGCGTCCATATCACGCTCGGCCAGCTTGAGCAAAATCTCTCGCACCCTCAGAAGCTTGGCAAAAATTTCTACGACAGCCTGTCTCAAATAGAGTCTAATATTGACAGCTAGCGAGTCATTCGGCGAACGCGCCAGATCAATAACAGCAGCCAGTTCGCCTACCAGTTCATAAAGCCGCCGGCTGATCGACTGATTGATATCGGTATCGAGAGCGGTGAGCAGACAGATGCCGCCGCGGCATTCTTCCATGATGGTCAAAAGACCTTCTTCCACCTTGGTAGCCACTTCTTTAGGGACAATGCCGGTGGCGCCCAACATACGCACATGGGCGATGGATGAAACCAGGCTGTGATCGCGCAGAGCTTCTTCCACTTCTGGAGTCAACCAGAAGCGCCGAATCTGATGGACATTCTCGGGAAGCCTCGGCAAATGAGTATCGATGAGGGGAGCCGCTATTTGGCCGCCACTACTAGAGATACCATAATAAAGATCGAGAGCGCGCTTGCCGGTTTTCTCTGTCTTATCGCTGATGCCGGTCATATCGTCCTATCAGGCCGCTTTGAAAGAGTCCAACTCCAACTTTTTCTTGATCTGGAGTTGATAACGACTTAGTTCCTGCTGATAGCGCTTTTGCACATCTTGCGAAACTAGACAGTTAGGCTTGAGGCTAGCTTCGTTCAGCCTCTTCTTTTGGTTTTTATCGTTCTTTTTCTTACTCATAATTCGCTTTTCTTTGTTTTTTATTTGAAGGATTTTAAAAGAGACGCCGGACCTATGGCATTTGTTCCATTCAGTCAATTGACAAGCAAACCCACAGGTCAACTTGAAAATTGCTCCCCTCAAGACTTCACATAGAAAACTCAAGCTGAGTCAAAAATAATATATCACATAAGTCATACAAGAGGCTCATAAAAAGCCAGCCTTGCCAAGAGAAAACCCAAACAAGTGAAAGATAAGAGCTATCGGTTCGCGCTAGGTCTGGGCGGGCTGACTCTCTTGGCCAAGCTTAGGCAAGGCAAAGCTCAATAGACAGGCAAGGAGCATGAAAGCGGCACCGGCATAATAGGGACTGGCACTGCCTACTTTCTCGAAGAGGAAGCAGCCGACAATTGGTCCGAGTATGCGACCGAGGGTGGAAAGAGATTGACCGAGTCCCAAGACACCACCGACATATTGATGTTCAGCCAACTTTGAAATCATACTTTGATTGCAAGGGTTGTTTATGCTTGACCCAATTGAAAGCACGCCGAGAGCCACATAAAGCATAGTGGGATTGCCTGAAAAGGCAACAATTGCTAAACCAAGTGCAGTAAGCAGGGTGCCTACTGAAATCAAACCCTTTTCGTTGTTCTTCTTGGTCAAGCGGCGAATCAAGCCGCCCTGCACCACGATTATCCAGAAACCGATGTAGAGAAACATCCACATGTTCTCACGCGGTCCCCACTGAAACTGCTTCATCGTCAAAAGAACCAAGGTCGCTTCCATATTGGCGAAGGCAAAAGTGGAAACGAAGAATATCAAGAATGAAACTCTCAGCTTGTCGCTATTCAGGGTTTTGAAGATGAACTCAGGCGATAGACCAAAGCGATCTTTGCCGAAGTCGCCGCGATCTTTAGGCTCAGGCAAGAGCATGGCGGTCAAAATCAAGTCGATAAGACTAAAGCCTGCAGCCACCAGACCAACCGTGTGCAAGTCATTGGAGAGATAGCAAACCCCAAGACCAAGCGCCGGTCCGAGCACAAAGCCCAAACCGAAAGCCGCACCAACCAGACCCATGCCTTTGGCTCGGTTTTCTTCAGTGGTGACATCAGAAATATAGGCTTGAGCAACAGCAATATTGGCATTGCCAAAGCCTGCGACAATGCGGCTGACAAAAAGCCAAACTAATGAATGAGCAAAACCCCAAATGAGATAGCCAAAGAAAGAAGCCGCCAAACTGAGGAGCAGAACCGGGCGACGGCCGACTTTATCAGACAGACGTCCCCAGAAGGGAGTAAACAAGAACTGCATGATCGAATAGCTGGCGATTAACCAGCCGACCGTGCTTTCGCTAGCCTTTAGTTCACGGGCATAGGTAGGCAAAATGGGTATGACAAGCCCGAAACCCACCAGGTCGATAAAGACCGTCAGGAATATGAGGAACAGGGCCGATTTGCTGCTTTTCTCTTTCACTTCCACTTATTTGCCTTACTCGTCGGATAGTCTTAGCCGAACTAAATTATCCACCTTAGCATCTAGGACCCTATGACCGAGTGTTACAGTTTGTAGTGATATTAAGCTTGCACCGATATGCAGGTTTGGTATTCCAAACCGAGGGTAATTAAAAGTAATATAAAGGCGTCGGGAATCTTTTGTTAACTGCGTTGGCGTGACTTACTAGAAAGACTGGCTTAAAGCTGGGCAAAACACATGAAACTCTGTCTGATATGTAACTTTCAGACTGCCGGAGACCAGGATATCTGTCCCAGAGACGGTTCCTCCATGGTCACCGTCGGTGACGATCCCCTTCTCGGGATGGTGGTTGAAGGTCGCTACAAAATTCAATCTGTAATCGGCCAGGGCTCGGCCGGTACCGTCTATAGAGCGGTGCAAGAACTTATCGGACGTGAAGTAGCAGTCAAGGTGCTGCACGACTACCTCGTCTCTGACGATGAATTCATCAAGCGATTCAAACAAGAAGCCAAGGCATCGTCTCGCCTGAACCATCCAAACATCATTACTATTTACGACTTCGGAGTAATCCCCCAAGGCGGCGGAAGACCATACATCGCCATGGACTTACTGAACGGTATTCCTCTTTCCGACGTCATTTCAGAAATCAATCACCTTTCGGTGGAAGATTCCATTCCGGTCTTTACCCAGGTCTGCGCTGCTCTAGGAGAAGCGCATCGACAAGGGGTCGTGCACCGAGACATCAAGCCCGAAAATATTGTCTTAGTGGAGCGGGGCGGTCAGAAGAATTTTCCTATCGTGGTCGACTTTGGTATCGCCCGCTTGGTGCAAGAAGAATCGGACCAAGCCAAGATCACCCGCACCGGTACCGTATGCGGCAGCCCTACATATATGAGCCCCGAGCAGTGCACCTCGAGTAAGGTCGATCATCGCAGCGATATCTATTCTTTCGGCATCGTCATGTACGAAACCCTCACAGGCGAAGTACCTTTCCAGCACGAAGAACTGGTGCGAGTAATGGCCATGCAGTTGTCCGACGCACCCAAACCAATAGACGAGATGCGTCCCGACCTTCCTTTCCCTCCAGATCTGGTGGCTCTGGTCAATAAGACTCTCTCAAAGAGTCCAGCTGATCGTTATCAGACCATGGACGAACTAATAGAAGCCCTAGAAAAAATCTCGCTCGAACCCGAGAAACCAACTCCGACCGTGCAAAGGGAAGCGATGAGAGATACCATCATTCCCGGTCCGCTCGCCCAAGACGACACCTTGCATCCTCGAAAAGAATCAAGGGATATGCTGGGCGCTCGGCCCAACACGAGAGAAATGACCGGTGGCGGGCTGGGCTATGAAGCAATGAGTACGACCGGTCCACAGGAAGCAGTACCACCGCAGCCGGTGCGCACCCAAGCCAGCAATTATGCAGAGCAAGTGCAAGCTTATCGTGAAGCGCAAAGACACGCTGAACATTCCAGCCAACCGGGCGTAACCTTCTCGGCCGGACGCACCGGCAGTGGCGACGGCGGCATGGCTAGAAAAGCCTTGGTAGCACTACCTATAGTAGCAAGCTTGATATTGCTTGGTGCCGTCATTATGTTTGCCACCAATGCCGGCAATGTACAAGGTTTGCTCTCAGGCAAGCCCGCTGACAGCACCAAATCCGCCACCAAAGAAGACGAAGAAGACGTTGAGCAACTGATCAAAACCGGCAAGTTTTCGAAAGCCTTGACCCTACTTAAGCAAGACAAACAAGACGGCACGCTAAGCGAAGAAGAGCTCGGTCAATACGAACTATGTTGTCTATCTGTAGCAAAACAGCACATGAAAGACAAAAAGTTCAACGATGCCATCAGCTTACTGAAAGAAGTTTCCAGCAAATCTACTTACAGCAAGCAAGCAAAAGATCTGCTCAAGAAAGCCAAGCGCGGACAATCCAAGTAGCTAGGGCGGCAAGCATCGGCTCTGCACTGTGGCTTTGGGCTTTAGGCTTTTGGCTTTGGGCTTTAGGCTTTGGGCTTTAGGCTTTTGGCTTTGGGCTTTGGGCTTTAGGCTTTTGGCTTTGGGCTTCAGGCTTTGGGCTTTTGGCTTTGGGCTTCAGGCTTTTGGCTTTGGGCTTCAGGCTTTGGGCTTTAGGCTTTTGGCTTTGGGCTTTAGTCTCTAGAAGACGCCATCAATCTAGTTCTCAGCAAAAGCTCCGAAAGCACGGAACTTGCTTTGCCTGTCTATGCGAATCTCGTCTTTGCTCATCTTCAGCAGAGACTTCATTTGTCTGACTATGGCTTCGCCGAGATTTCTGGCAGCCAACTGATGGTCATGATGGGCACCGCCCAAGGGCTCATCAATAACCTCGTCGATGACGCCCAATTGCAAAATCTCGCGAGCAGTCATTTTCATAGCCTGACAGGCATCGGGCACCTTGTCGTTGGAACGCCATAGAATTGAGGCACAGCCTTCGGGCGAAATCACCGAATAAACCGAATGCTCAAGCATCAAGATACGATTAGCGACACCAATAGCAAGGGCGCCGCCGGAGCCACCCTCGCCGGTAACGACGGCAACCACAGGCACCCTCAGACCAGCAAGTTCAAAGAGATTCTCAGCGATGGCTTGCGCTTGATTGTGCTCCTCGGCAGACAGACCCGGATAGGCACCAGGTGTATCTATCAAGGTAAGTATAGGCAGACCGTATTTGTCGGCATGTTTGAAAAGACGCAAAGCTTTTCTGTACCCCTCGGGCTGAGGCATACCAAAGTTGCAAGCTTGCTTCTCTTTAATTGATCGACCTTTCTGGGTGCCGACCGCCACCATATTGATACCACCCAGGTTGAGCAAACCACCAACCATAGCGGCATCGTCTGCACCTTTACGATCACCATGCAGTTCCATAAACTGCGGATCCCAAAGAGAAAAATAATCACGGCTATAAGGTCTCTGACTGTGCCGCGCGATAGCCAAATGATCGATAGGACGCAAGTTAACGTAAAGAGACTTTTTGAGCAAGTTGTATTGCTCTTGCAGTCTGTCGATATCGCCCTCTAGATCTGGATTGTCACCGAGCTGGCGCTCCAGTGCTTCGATTTGTTGAGCCAGCACCGCCAGCGGTTGCTCAAACTCTAGGGGAACAATCTTTTTCTCTGTACTAGCCATCACTCATCACTCACTTTGCCAGTTACTCACTTTGCCGGCTGTTTACTTTGCCAGCTATTTACTTTGCCAGCTGTTTACTTTGCCAGCTATTCAAGTTGCCAGTTACTCACTTTGCCAACTGTTCACTTTTGACGGCGCCGTTTCTATTGTTTTCGCCTGCACCATTTGCATCGGCTGCATTCTTGCCGGCTTGATTTACATCGTGAAATGAGACCAAGCGCGAAAGTACTTCTTTCAGACGGGCACGCTCAACAACCATGTCGACCTGACCATGCTTGAGCAGATACTCAGCTGTTTGGAAGTCGGCAGGCAGTTTCTGCCTGATGGTCTGCTCAATAACTCGCCTACCGGCGAAGCCGATGCGGGCGCCCGGTTCGGCAATCACCAAGTCGCCGAGCATGGCAAAACTGGCAGTGACACCACCGAATGTTGGTTCGGCCAGGATAGATATGTAGAGCCCACCGGCTTCATGATACGACTTCAAAGCAGAGCTGGTCTTAGCCATCTGCATCAAGCTGAGAATACCTTCCTGCATCCTGGCGCCGCCGGAACTGGACACCACAATCAAAGGAATCTTGTTGTTGGTAGCTTCTTCAGCCAGTCTAGTAACTTTCTCGCCTACCACCGAACCCATCGAGCCGCCAAAGTGACCGAAGTCCATAGCTCCGAGAGCAACAGGCTGACTATCGATGGCACAAATGCCTGTCAGTACGGCTTCTTTCAGTCCCGATTTGCGACAGGCTTCCTTCTGCCTCTTGGCATAAGCTTCAGTGTCGAAGAAATTGAGAGGGTCGGCCGAGGTCATCTCGGCATCGAGTTCGACAAAGCTGCCCGGGTCGGCAATCTGATCGATGCGGTCAAGGGCGCCCACTCTGAAATGATATTGACATTTAGGACAGACCTGCAGGTTGGCCCTTAAGTCTTTAGTATAAAGAAGCTCCCGGCACTGAAAACACTGGGTCCATAGCGCACAGTAATCTTCAGTTGTCAAAGGTAGCTTGATATTCTCTTGAAGCTCTTTGCGCTTCTGGCGGCTGGCAAACCATTCTTTGAGGTCCATAATTAACTTCCTGCCTTATTGGGGAGGTGGCTAAGCAGCAAACGCCGAACCTAGCCGCGCACTCTTTTGGCTTTACGAAACAAGAGGTATGCAGCATGGAATTATACCTTAATATTGAAACCAAACATAAGTAAGGATTCACCGAAGACTTTGCGCCAATATCGTTTCTTTATCGAAGAAGGCAGCCTCAATGAAGCTGAGCCAGGCTCAATCTTGGCTTTACACGACCCCGACTTGGCTCACCAGCTAAGCAAGGTGCTCAGATTGCAAGCCGGAGACCAAGTGACGCTTTTGGACAACAGCGGTCGCGCTTGCCATTGCATAATCGAGAGCTTACCGCAAAGAGCTTCTTTGCAAAGAAAGCAGGCTGGCGCCAAGCCAGTCCGCAAGCAGGTGGAAGGTGCCAACAGAGCCGGTCAACCAGAACCGCTTCGCTTTCGTATTGCCTCAGTCAAGGACGACTGCAAGGCCGAAGGTCGGCTTGCAGAAAAAACTGACCTTAGTAGACCAAAAGTTTTGATATTGCTTCCAGTGATCAAGCCGGCAAGATTCGAATGGGCGCTCGAGAAACTTACCGAAGTAGGTGTCGATATCGTGCAACCAACCATTTGCAATCGGAGTGTTCATCAAGATTTCAATAAAGCAGACAACGAATCAAAATTTCTTCGCTGGCATTCGATTATCAAAGAAGCCGCCGAACAGTGCGAAAGAAACAGATTGCCCATACTGCGTCCGATAAAAAAAATGACGCAAGCCATCAAGGATGAAAGCGAGTCAAACAGCCTCGATCAGCTTCTACTATTGCATTTGAGTGAAAGAAGTAACGCACCAGATATGGTTACAGCATTATCAGCGCTTTGCAACTCAAAAACATGCAAGAGCGCAACTTTGGTGGTCGCACTAGGACCGGAAGGTGGGCTGGATTCAAGCGAAGTCGCGCTCTTAGAAATGAGCGGTTTCTCGCCTGTGAGTCTGGGACAAAATATCTTGAGAGCTGAAACCGCGGCGATCGTCGCGATAGCCACGGCCGCCCAAACACTGACAAAAATGAGCAAATACTAAGGTTTTTGCGGGCACCATTTTCAATATCACGCCACCTGTGCCCGACAAATATTTTTTATAGATACCAGGAACAAATTTCGACATAGGCATGTCGTAGTTTTCTATATACAACCCGCCCACTGACAAATGACACCAAAGGCAGTACCGCTGAGAAAAATTTTCTGTAGAGACTTGACAAACAGATCCTGTGCGAGAGTTAATAGTAGGCGTTAAGATTTGGCATCGTATTTGATGCCTGCCTTCAACGAACCGAAACCAAAACCAGTTCGGAAAGCACCTTTTCGACTGCCCAGCTTAGGTCTGTATTAAAGATAAAGAGACCAGCGGGGCTCTGCTAAATATGCGCAAATGAACCCTTCCCCATATCAAGGATATTCGAGCGACGTGGCTGCCAATCTGGCAAAAGTGAACGATGTTATCAACTTGAACGGAGTTAGCCCGGTCAAGCTGATCGCCGTAACTAAGCACGCCTCAATTAATCAATTGGAAGAAGCACACAGACTGGGAGTGCGTGACTTCGGTGAAAGCAAAATTCAGGACGCCCTGAAGAAGAGAGCTCAACTTTCGCCTGAACTTATCGAAAACATTCGCTGGCACTTTATCGGACATTTGCAAACGAATAAGGCAAAACAAGCCGTCGGCAACTTTGCTCTCATTCATTCAATCGACTCCTTGAGACTAGCCAAAGAAGTTTCTCGTATTGCCGAGGGCAAGAATTCGGTGCAAGCCATCCTCTTGCAAGTAAAGATGCAGGAAGACGAGAACAAAGGTGGCTTCTCACCGGCAGAACTAAAGGACTGCATGCCCGAACTCCTTTCCCTTAAGGGACTGCAAATTCAAGGGCTGATGACTATTTCTCCCCTTAGTGACGATGCAACAATTTGGTGCAAAAGCTTCATCGGACTCAAGCAACTCCGCGATGAACTTGCTCTGAAATTCAAAATCGAATTGCAGGAGCTATCTATGGGCATGAGCGACGACTGGCGTGATGCCATCAAATACGGTTCCACAATGATTCGATTAGGAAGAGCAATCTTCGGAAATTAGCAAAAAGTTTTATCAGACAAAATAAGAGTAGGGATTAGGTAGAGACATTTATATTTAGGACCGCAGGGTAAGGAGGAAGGCAGTGAGCATAGTACAAAAGTTCAAGAGCTTTTGGTTTGGACCGGCAGACAATTACGAGCGCGAAGATTTCGAAGATCTTTTCGAAACTTCCGACGATGTTTATGCAACAAATGGTCAGCTCGCTCTCGACGCGGCGCCGGCAGAAACAGTAATGCCGACCAGACAGCCGCAAGTGAGCATGGGACCAAGCATCGGAAGCGGTGCTAAAGTTTTGGAGCATCCAAATGCCCAACCCATGAGTGAAGTTCTGGTAATTGAACCCAGACAGTTCGAAGAATCAGTTGACATTGTCGAGCACCTAAGGGGACGGAAATCCGTACTCCTGAACCTTCACATGCTGGATAATGAGCAATCGCAACGAATAGTAGACTTCCTTTCCGGCGCCTGCTGGGCTATTGATGGACACCAGCAGAGAATCGGCGACGGCGTCTTCCTATTTGCACCCGCTAGCGTAACAATAAGCTCTGAGTCAAACTCCTCAAAAGCTATCAAAGAAGCTTTCTGGAATAAGGCACAGCCAATCTAACGCCCAGCGTTGATAGTTGTAGAAAAGGGAGGTCTTCTTGGAAGACCTCCCTTTTTATTTGAAGAATTTACAAAGGAGAAGAGAAAATCAGTCTCGCTCTTCTCCTTGTTATATAGAGAGCGACAACAGTCCGGTTGCCAAGAAGAAATTGAACTTTTTCTTCAAAAATTACGTCTATGTATTTGTATCCACAAACTTAGTTGCAAGAAATTTTCGAAAATTTCTTGCACAATTGACGAGGTGCAATAAGATGATAGAAAAATCTCAAAATAATGGAAATGGGACAAGAAAAAAGCGCAATGGCACGGCTCTCTCCCTGGTTCACCGATATTTAGCCAAACTTCCAAAAGAATGTATTTTCACGACTCGAGACCTGCTACCGCTCGTTCAATTCAGAGCATCACTAGATTCTTTCTTGAGTAGAGAAGTAAAATCCGGCAACCTTGAAAGGTTGGCTTGGGGCGTATTTCGTAAAAATAGCCGCAGAAACAAAATGGTCTCAGAGGAAAGAATCGCCGGACTGAAAAGAAAAGCGTTCGCTGGAAAACTAGCAAGCACAGAAAACTCAAGAAAAGCGCTAGGAGAAGATATTGCATACACACGAGCGAACAGAGACTTCAAGAAGCGAAGAAGAATCTATTTGCTGAGCCTTGCAGGCGGCTCAAACTTCAAAATCAAACAGATTCTTTGGGCGACTCAAAACAGTGGACCTCGCCTTCGCGTTGCCAGGTCGAAAATGAGAGCAATTGGCAATAGAAAGATGATTCTTGGAGAAACAAAGGTTGGACAAAAGCTCAGAGACCTGTGGCTAATGAAAAAAAATTTCTGCCAGAGGGAGCACGTGATGGAATTCTGGAACTCGCTAACTAGAGCTGAAAGAGCATGCGTAGCCGCTTACAAGAAATACATTCCTCAATGGCTGACAGAAATGCTTCCGCCTATGCCTACTGAAGCCCTATTGATTCTGGTTGATGCGCCACAACTCAAGAAAGCAAATCAAGCGAAACAATACATGAAGCCTGGAAATCGTTTGCTGGTGTAGATTGCCTATACTGCGCAGAGTTTCTATAGTTTCAAAATGCTCTAGTGAACCACTGCCAAGGTGAAGAGGCGTTACCGTTAACATAGATGCTGAAATGTAGATGCGGTCCGTTAGCGCGTCCGGTCTGTCCGATGGCGCCGATCTGCTCACCGGCTTTGACAAGCTGCCCTTCCTTGACCAAAACTTTGTTGAGATGAATGTAGAAAGAGACAACGCCTTGTCCGTGGTCGATAGCTACGGTATTGCCGTGCAACTTGAATCCTTTGGAAACAGCTAAAACAATCTTGCCAGGGGCGCAAGCCTTGACCGGAGAACCCAACCAGCCTGCGTAGTCTAGACCGCTGTGGAAATAATCATCTAAGAGCTTTCCATTAACAATGCGCCGAAGTCCAAAACCGGCTGAAACTCTTGCGCTTGAAGGAGCAGTAAAGTTACCTGACCAATAGCGCTTCTCAGAAGCAGTCTTTTTTGCCCTATCGACTGCCTCTTCTTCACCAGGCGCAGTATTGAAATTATTCTTTGAAGGAGGGAGGGTCATTCTTTGTACGGGATACTTTGCGTCGACTACAGTTAATGGCGCAGAAAATTCAGTACCAGATAACTTGACCTGCTTAGTCCCGGTCTTAAGCACCACCGGCACCGAGATTAGCCCTCTATAGCTGCGTATCTCACTTGCTGTATCAGCTTCTGCAAAAAGTGGATATTTCTGAGAATTGAATTCCACCACTGGTAGTGTCAAGGCCGGTCCTTGGTAGATTGCTTCAACTACCTCCCCTTGCTTGACTTTGCTACTAGATAACTTAAATGTTGCCTGACTAGTCGAGCTACTTTCACCCTCTTGGGCAACGCCTTCATTCTGAGCGAAATATTGAGGCGCAGAACCAGACTTGATTCCTTTGGCCTCACTGGTCAAGGGAGCAACAAACTGCCATGAAGATGCGAGGGCAATGAGAAGCGCCGCCTTCAACTGGCGCCCATCCAAGAGCCTAAGTGAAGTTACAAAACGAACCATCTTGAAAGTGTGTGCAAATGAAACCAATTTGAATAACCCTGCGGCCCAAGCCAGATGTGACTGAAATCTGGAATCTGCAGTCTAGAATTACCAAACTAGAGAATAGAACCTAGAAAATAAAGACTAGAAAATAAAAACTAAAGGCTAAAACTAGAAGCTAGAGTCCATAACAATCAAATTGTACTAGCTTCTTCGAATTATGGCAGTCCAAAAACTGAGCGAGGCTGGCAGCATTTGAACAGTCTTTGACTACTACTCGCACGGTCTCAAAATCAAAACATCACAAGCGCGAATTTAAGGCTTCAGGCGAGAACTTAACGTGAGAACTTAAGGCAGAAACTTAATTCAAGACTTAATCCAGAATATCAATTCAAGACTTAGCACAGAATCTCAATTCGAGACCTAAGCCAGGACTTGAGAGCATCGGCCCGAATCAAGACCGCCAACCAAGACAAAAAAACCAAGACCGCAAACCAAGACCGCAAACCATTAGCCAAATAAGCCGCCCGAACCCAGAGCTTATGGTTCGGACGGACATTAATTGCAGGTTCCTATCAAAGAGGGCACGCCCGCTCTGGTTTACTTACCGGAGTTTGGCACCAGGCGATCAATCGCTTCTTTTAAGGCTTCGATTTTGTCGATGGGAAGTGCGATGCCTTTTTTGGTTGGCTTCTCATCCTGATCTTTATCGACATACCACTCGCGGATATGAAGATACTTGGTTCCACGATATTCGCCGATATAGACGTTTATGGTCTCACCGCGGGCTTTCTCGTGAATAGTAATTCTTTCTTCCAAGGCTTGCTCCTCCGATCGAAAATAATAGGTCCCGGATATACAGATGCCACGATGTAGTAAAAATCCAACAGATCTAATAAGAAGTATAGTTAAATTCTTGAATAAAAAAAGAATGTATTAAAGAGAGACACATTTATCAGCCACCTGATAGCCCCACTGACCGATATACAGTAAACTCCTAAGGGGCTGCTAGACACCCCTCGGCGGTCACTGAACAAGGCTTGGTCGGGGAGGGAAGCAAAACACTTCCCAATTAGCAAGAACGAGGTCTAAGCCCTCATTAGGCGTCGCAAACAAGGCTGATATTTCTGGCGATTTAGGCTTATCGGTCAATTCAGGTACAAGTGGCACAGTTCATAGACCAGGTAGAAATTGAAATTCAGTCAGGCGACGGCGGCAATGGCTCTATCAACTGGCGCAGAGAAAAGTATGAACCGATGGGAGGACCGGCCGGCGGCAACGGTGGGCGAGGCGGCAGCGTCTACATCGAAGCCACGTCAGATCTCAACACCCTATTAGATTTTCGTTTCAAGAACAAATTTCTCGCTGAGCCAGGGCAGAAGGGCGGTCCCAAAAACCGCCATGGCAAAGCCGGTCCCGACGTAATTATCCGCGTACCGGTGGGCACACAAGTTAGAGATGTCGACCTAGACAAAGAAATAGCCGACCTCACAGAAGCTGGTGAAAAAGTGTTGGTGGCCGAGGGCGGCATGGGAGGAAGAGGCAACACCGAGCTAGCCTCCTCAACCAGAAGGGCGCCGCATTTCTGCGAGCCGGGACAACCCGGAGTGCAGAGGCGCCTGCAGTTGACTTTGAAATTGCTTGCCGATGTCGGCATAATCGGACTACCCAATGCCGGCAAGTCGACACTTCTATCGGCATTGACCAGAGCCAAGCCCAAAATTGCCGACTATCCTTTCTCGACCTTGGAACCAAATCTAGGCGTGGCGCGCACCGAAAGCGGCGATGGCTTCGTCCTGGCCGACATACCTGGATTAATCGAAGGTGCCTCGCAGGGTGTAGGCTTGGGGCACAACTTCCTCAGGCACATCGAAAGAACAAGATTGCTCGTCCACATGGTTGACGGACAAAGTGAAGACCTAGAGAGAGACCTTGCCACAATAGACCGCGAATTAATGCTTTACAGCCCTGATTTAGCCAAATTGCCTCAGCTGGTGGCGATAAACAAATGCGATATGTTGCCTCCCGAGACAGTTGACGAGCTCAAGTCCAAAGTGACTGCTTACTTAGAAACTAAAGGAAAACAAGCCGACAGTGGAGTTTCCTCCGAGGCAAACATCTTTTGTATTTCGGCTTATAGCCGCATAGGACTTGCTCCTCTGGCCAAAACCATAGCCGATATGATTGAACAGATTAAGGAAGCTGAAAAACAAGACAAGCAACCAAAGCGCATCTTCGTCGATGAAAAGGCTTATGACCATGGAGACAGCTCTTTTGCCGTCTATCGCAAAAGCGGTGTCTTTGTCGTGGAAGGAGACCGGGCTGGGCGTCTGGTGCAAGTTACCGATATGAAAGATCCAGACTCTCTCTTTAGTTTGTTCCAAAGACTGAGGGCAATGGGTGTGATCGATGCACTTATAAACGAAGGGGTTACACCCGGCGCCGAAGTAGTTATAAACGGCTTTAGCTTCACCTACGGTGAAGGTCTGAACTAACTTGCAGCGGTTGACTAAGAAAAAGAAGAGGCGACTTTTATCGCCTCTTCTAAAATTACAGCTTATCTAGAATCAGAGTTCCTAGAATCAGACTTCCCAGAATCATTTTCCAGAGCCAGACCAGCTTTAGTCAGCTAGCCAGAAGCAGCTTACTAGAATCAGGTCGCCAGAAGCGCCTTGCAAGAATCGGCTTGCAAAAATCAGCTTGCAAGCATCAGAACACCCGAGTCAGCCTGCAAGCATCAGATTAAGCAGCAGCCAGCAAGCCGAGACTTTTGGCTATTTAGCTTTGACAGCTTCAGCTATTTCTTTTTCGAGCTTTTTGAAGTCAGCTTTGACTTTTTGAGCAGCCTTGCGCTCTTTTCTCTTGACTACCTTGGCAGCTCTCTTCATACCCTTCTGCTGGGCCATGACTGTATCCTCCAGTGCAATAATTTCATCAGATGAGCGCTCCATATTACCAGATAGGTTGAAGGCTGACGGCCGCCATCAACATTTTGATAAGGGAGCTTTACTCAGCCGCTTAAGGTCAAAGCTGAACCAAAGCTGAGTGAAAGCCAAATCAAAGCTGAATCAAAGCAAAATCAAAGCCGAATCAAAGCCGAGTGAAAGCCAAATCAAAGCTGAACGACAGCTCAATCAAAGCTCAGTCAAAAAGAGCTCAAACCCAGAGATTGCCTAGGTACTTTATTGAACCGCGGGTGGCTTTGGGCAGCGAATCGATAACTATGCGCCCGACCGGCGGAAAGAGAGTGATCTTGTCTAGTTCGTCCAAGGGCATGTACTCGACGCCTGCTAGAACAGGCTCGTCACCAACGCGCAGCACGCCGCCGACCACATGAGCAGTGAGGTAAACATTGACTATATGCCTTGATCGATCCGGGGCAATCGCTTCAGAAAGGAAAACCAGATCGTCGACTTCGATATCTAAGCCAGTCTCTTCCTGGATTTCGCGTACAGCACATTCAAAAAAAGTTTCGCCGTATTCCAGTCGACCACCGGGAAGAACCCAGTATTGCCTATTTCCCTTGCGATGTTTGACCAAAAGGATCTTTTGGTCGGCAGTAGTGACTATTACCGAAACCCTGGTGGTTGGTATGGTCTGAATCGGCTTTTTCTTGAATCTCGTTCTTGGCAAAACGCTAATTTCTGTGTCTGCTGGGGAATTTACTTGGTCTAACCAGTGGAGACCGCGAGTTATTGGCAAACTGTTTTCTATTTACTAGTTGCTATTTACTAGTCACCGTTTACTGAAACAACTCGTAGATATTCTAAGACAATTTTGCCCATAAATAAATATATATTTAGGCAGCGCTCACGCCCCCGCAAGAAATAGCCTAATGGACGACGGAAGACATATCTGAACTCAAGCAGACTTCAAGCAGACATCAAGAGTACAGAAATTCAGGTCTCGGGGCGGCAAAAATGCAAGTTTCGAAGGACCTGAGCCAGAGTCAAGTTTGAAATAAGCACGCTAGAAACAGAACCAAAATCTATACAGGCAAGCAAATGTGTACAAGCAGGCAAATATGTTTAGGTATCTAAACCCTGCCTGCTATTGCCGGTTCGGTCCGGGTTGGCTCTGATATCTTTAGTCAGGTAGTTTCAGCGATTAAGCGAGTAAGTAAATGTCTACGCAGGACCTCGAAAAGAATATCGCCGATTTGGAATCTTCGGCACTTTCAGCAATTGCAAAAGCAGATTCACTTGAGAACCTTGAGCAGGTTAGACTCAATCTATTGGGACAGAAAGGTGAACTGACCGGCATTTTGAGAGGACTCTCCGCTCTCGACAAGAGTGAAAGACCGCGCATCGGTCAATTAGCTAATGTGGTCAAGGTCAAAATTGAAGAGGCGCACGAAGCCCGCAAAGAAGCCTTGTTTCAGAGCCATATCGACTCCAAACTAAAGGCTGAAGCCCTTGATGTGACCGCCCCGGGCAGAATCAGAGCCCTTGGTCATGTGCACCCACTCAGCCAAATTAGAGAAGAAATTCTCAGTGTCTTCTACAGCATGGGCTTCGAAGTGGCTGACGGTCCCGAAATCGAGTCAGACTATTACAACTTTGACGCCCTCAACACACCGGCATCGCACCCGGCTCGCGACGAGCAAGATACCTTCTATACAAATTTGGGCGCCAACGTGCTCTTGCGCAGTCAGACTTCTACAGTGCAAATCAGAGTCATGGAAAAGAACCCGCCGCCTTTGCGCATTGTCGCCCCTGGCCGGGTCTATCGCAATGAAGAGGTGAATGCCCGCAAATATCCTCTCTTCCACCAGGTAGAGGGACTTTTGATCGATAAAGCTGTTACTTTCGGGCAGTTGAAAGGCACACTCACCGCTTTTATTCAGGCTCTTTTCAAAAAGCCTCTCAAGACCCGCTTTCGCCCCGATTTCTTTCCCTTCACCGAGCCCAGCGCCGAATTGGATAGCCAATGTCCTTTCTGCAACGGCAAAGGCTGCAAGACCTGCGGAGGCCGCGGTTGGCTGGAGCTTCTCGGCTGCGGCATGGTCGACCCCAATGTTCTCAAAGGCGCCGGCATAGATCCGGAAGAATGGTCGGGCTTTGCCTTCGGCATGGGACTAGAGCGCCTGGCCATGCTGAAATACGGCGTTAACGACATAAGACACTTTTACACCAACGACCTGCGTTTTCTAGAGCAGTTCTAACGGGAGACAAGCAATGAAAGTAAGCCTCGATTGGCTAAATAGCGACTATGTAGATCTAAGCGATCTAAGCCATGAGCAAGTTGCCGAAAAACTGACCATGGGTGCCTTCGAAGTCGAAGAAGTGACCGTACACGGCAGCGATCTGGAAGGTCCCGTGGTAGTGGGCGAGATTCTGGAAATTCATCAGCATCCCAATGCCGACAAAATCAGACTAACCCGCACCAGAGTCAAGGCTGGAGACGAGCCGCTCGATATTGTCTGCGGTGCGCAAAATATCGAAGTCGGTCAAATAATTCCAGTAGCCCTGCCCGGCGCCAAAGTGGTCAATCGACACGACGGCAGTCCATTGCCCATCAAGGCTTCGGCAATTAGAGGGGTGAAATCGAACGGCATGCTTTGTTCGGCAGCCGAGCTTGGTATCGCCTGCGATGACAAGTTCGGGGAAGGCATATTGGTCTTGGCCGACAAAGACTCCCCCAAGAAGTCAGGCTTTACCCTGGGCGCCGATGCCAGAGAACTTTTGCAGATCAAGCCTGACCATATAATGCATGTAGAACCCCGCTCAAATAGAGGCGACGCCCTCTGCGTTGCCGGTCTGGCCCGCGAAATTGCCGCGCTCTTCAATAGACCGCTGAAACAGCCGACCTGGAACCTCGAACAATATGAGAACAAAGAGGCGAAAGTTGGCACCATCTATAGTGTCAAACTCGAAAACGAAGAAGACTGCCCCTTCTTCAGCTTGATTCCCATCAAGGGCGTCAAGGTTGGTCCCTCAATTCCTGAAATCAGCAAAAGACTTGAAGCCATCGGTGTAAGGCCGGTAAACAATGTAGTCGACATCACCAACTATGTCATGCACGAACTGGGACAGCCCCTGCATGCTTACGACGCAGCCAAGCTGAGCGGCAGCAGCATGGGTGTAAGAAGAGCCCGCGCCGGTGAAAAGCTAACTACCCTCGATGAGAAGGTGAGGGAATTGACACCAGAAGTGATGCTGATCGTTGATGATGACACCGCCATCGGTGTGGCCGGCATAATGGGCGGCAAAGATTCCGAAATATCGGACAGCACCACAGACATCTATTTAGAAGCAGCCTGCTTCAGCCAGGCGGTGGTGCGCCGCGGTTCCAGACTGCTTGGACTGTCATCAGACGCCAGCTTGCGCTTCGAAAGACGGGTCGATGTGGCCTCGGTCTTCCACGCCGCCCGCCGCGCCGCATACCTCATCGCTCACTACTGCGGCGCCTCTGGGCCGGCGCAGGTGGGCAAAGCAATGATGGCCGGCTCGGACAAAGTAAGCGATGTGTTCCTCACTCTGCGACTTTCAGCAGTAAAGAGACTGCTTGATATAGAGGTGACTGCCGAAAGAGTGAGAGAACTTTTGAGTCCGCTGGGCTTTAAGGTTGAAGCCGGCGAAAGCGGACAACTCAAGATAGCGGTGCCGAGCTTTAGACAAGCCGATGTCACTCGCGAAATCGACCTCATCGAAGAAATCTGTCGATTGAACGGTTATGACGCAATTGCAGCCACCATGCCAAAAGGAATTGTATGCCGCCAGGCCAAAGACGATACCCTTGTAAAGGCGCAAGGCGCGCTTGTCGGCATGGGTCTGAGCGAGGCTTGGTGTTCCAGCCTGGTGCCGGCCAGCGAAAACGGCATCAACGAAGATTATTTAGTGCAGGTGCTCAACCCCCTCTCGAAAGATCACCAATATTTGCGCCAGAGTCTAGTGCCTGGGCTGGTGCATGCCCTAGCCCATAACCTTGATAGAGGGCAAAAGAAAGTCGCTCTCTTTGAAAGTGGTCGTGTCTATTTCAAAGACTGGGAAGAGCCGGCGCCTGATAATAAATCTGATAATAGACAGGAGCGCAGCGCCAAACTCTTTGCCAAAGAAATTAATCGCCTGGCAGCCATCATTTGTCAGGCTGATAAACAGAGCAGCGAAAAAGCTGATTTCTATACGATGAAAGGTGTTTTGGAAAACCTTTTGTCGGGTCTGGCCATTAGCCTGGCCGCCGATAAAGTAAATTGGCAAGCTGCTTCGGTACCGGGTTTGCATCCTTTCAGATGCGCCGCCCTGGCACTCAATCGCCCGCCCAAGAAAGGCAGCGACCACAGCGACAAAGTGGGAATCTTTGGCAATCCTATGGTTTTGGGCTATGTCGGTCAGATCCATCCAAGCTACGCTCATGCCATGGGCATCAAAGAAGAAGCCTTTGTCTTTGAAATCGACCTGGATCGCATCGGAGCCGAAAGAAAAGCGGCAAAATTCTCTGAAATTGCCAACACCCCAAGCATGGTGCGAGACCTGACAATTGACTTCAGCAAAGAAGTGCTTGAAAAGCAGAACGACATTAATCATCAAAATATAGTGCGACTGATTATGCGCTCCGGCTCCAAAAATCTTGTCGACGTTCAACTTGTCAGTGTTTATCAGTCAGAGGGCGCCGCTCATACTTACAGGCTCACTTTCCAGAATCCTTCCGAAACCCTGACCGGCGAAGAAGTAGACAACTTGGTGAAAGAAGTTAAGAGCCAACTGACTAAACAATTGAATGCAAGCTTCCGCGCTTGACGTCAACCAAAATAAATCTTGTAAGAAATTTGAAGCGCGATCATTTAGACTTTGATTGTGTATTTGCCTTCTGGCGACGATGACGGGGGTTGCAAAGCGACCATTGCCAAATTGCTTTCGGTTTAGGGCAAATTTAGGGCCGATTGGTGGGTATAAAAGAAACACCAAAAATCAATCTATTTGTAGGAAGGGATAAGCGCATTTCATGTTCAGAATGAAATTCCGAAGCAATTTCGTAGGAATTGGGGCTCTGGTCGTGGGAGCCGGTCTGATCGGTTCAATGCAGATGAATCCAGTTTTCTCAGGCAAAGACTTCCTACAAGACCTGCCAGCGCTATATATCGCCCCGTCCCTGATCTTGGTACCGCTGCTTTTTGCTTTCGTCCACTACCGCGCTGTACCTTTCATCCAGCAAGTAAGCGCCTTCCTAGTCACATTAGCCTTTGTGGGGCTTTTGGGAGCGGTCGGCAACCTAACAACCAGCCAAATTATGTTCGTGCAAGAAGGCATGCTCTTGCACTTCAACTATATTGCTCTGGGAATTATGTTCCTGACAGCAATTATCGCCGCCAATCGAATCATGATTGTCGAGCAGATGAGCAGTTTTGCCGACTCTAAAGTGGCAGAAGCCCAACTGGGTCGATTGAAAGCAGCCAAAGTCGACCCTGAGACCCAAGCCAAATGGGAGAAAGCCGCCTCGACTGCCGAAAAGAGCCATCAGGAAGGACGCAGCCTGCGTTCTACCATGACCAATCTCAAGGCGATCAGTCTTTCCGACCCCAGTCAAGAATTGCGCCCCTCGGCCCCGGCTGAAACCAAGAAGCCTAAAGAGACTAAAGCCGAGCCGAAAATTGCAGAAGGCGGTCTAGCCAGCCTACTCGATCGAATCGACGAAGAACCGGCGCCATCTCTAGAATCACTGCAGGTAGAGAATCAACTTGCAGAAGAGTCACTAGATTCGCTGGAATTGGGTACAGCTGCTCAGGGCGAAAACGCCATAGTTCGCTCTGAAGATTTTGTGCCTAAGGCTGATGACATTCCAGCCGATTCTTTCCTATCCAAATTTCTCGACAGAGAAGACGACGAGACAGATTCAGGCAAAGACTCTGCACCGGCAGAGCCTGTTGCAGAAGCCAAAGTTGACACCACACCGGTGCCGGCCAATACTTCCCCGAAAGCCTCGCAGCCATCCGGCAATTTCAAACTAACCTCCCAAACAGCCAAGCGAGAGCCAGATCCCGAACCAGCTGTGGTCAGCAAAGATGCTGTCAAACCAGAAATAAAGCCCGAGCCTAAGCCCGAACCCAAACCAGAGCCTAAGCCTGAGCCGAAAACAGAAGTGGCAGCCGAGGCGCCGGCGGAAGAAAGCGCCGGAGGCGGCATGGCGGCTCGCATGCAAGCGATGAAACGTCGCAACACCAGTACCTTTACCAAACTGCAATCGCTTTCAGCTAGCGGCACTTTGATGCCGACACCGCAAGAGACTCCAGTTGAGACCGAAAGCGACAGTCTCAAGAGCCTGCTTGACAGACTGGACGATGACAAAGCCGAAGCTCCGGTCGAAAGCAAAGCAGAGCCGGTCAAAGAACCCATTGCCGAAGCCGTTGAATTCGAGTTCGACTTTCTCTTCAAAGGTAAAGAAGTTACTGAAGAGAAAACTCGCACTTCGGTCTCAGAGCGCCTGCAGGCCGAAGCTGAGAAAGCCCAATCTATTAGCGCAGAAACAGTAATAGAAGCAGCTACAGAGACAGTAACTGAGACAGTTTCACTAGCAGACGAAGGCGGAACTCTAGTAGCAGCCGAAGAAGAGGTTCAAGCAGAATCTGAAGTAGAATCTCAAGCAGAACTTGAAGAAGAAGAAGAAGAAGCTAGTGAACCGCTCTTCGCCGGCGGCGTCGACGAAGACATAGACAACATTTTCACCACTCTTGCCCCACCGGAAGCCCAGCAAGAAGTGAGTGCCCGAGCCGACAGTACCGCCGACTCAGAAACACCGGTTTCGGAAGGTGATACCACTGAAGAAGAAGTAGAATCTTCCGGAGCGCTATTCGAAGGCGGCGTCGATTCCGATATAGACAATATTTTCTCAAGCTTGGCTCCGGCTGAAGCACAGCTTGAGGTAAAAGACCTCCTCAAGAAGAAGGGCGATTCAGAGAGCAAAGAAGAAGCAGCAGAAGCCGAGGCTGAGGACAGCGAACCGCTCTTTGCCGGCGGCGTGGATGCAGACATAGACAATATCTTCTCTACTCTGGCTCCACCTGAGGTACAAAGAGAAGTTAAGGATGTTCTGCCTAAAGCAAAAGAAAAAATCGATGTCATAGCCACCGACAGCGAAGAAGAAAAAGAAAGCGAAGGTCTTTTCGATGCTTCCCTCGGCGAAGACCTCGATAACTTATTCTCAGCCCTCACCGAAACCGAGCAGAAAGAGGTGAGCGCCGAGACTCTCGCCAAAGTGAAGCAGGCGGAAGAAAGCGAGAGTAAATCTGAATCTGTAAAAGAAGTAAAAGAAGCTCCAAAAGAAGCCCCCCAAGAAGCGGCGAAAGAAGCTGTTAAAGAGACTGCAGCTCCTAAAGAAGCTGCTAAAGACGAAACAGCCGTACCAAAATATAAAGAAGTAAAAGAGTTCGGTCGTCTTTCGGGACGCTCAGCCAGTCAGCCTAAGACATCTGGTGAAAATGTCGGCACGATGAAGACGATCGGCAAGCTATTGCTTGATGTATCGGCAGTTGAAAACATCATCAAAGCTGGCGAAACAAAGAAAATCGGCAGCGGCTTGAGCACCGCCAAAGTGATCAGCGCCGCCCGCGGCGAAGGTATCAAGGCCATTCTCACCGCCATCGACACTTACGAAGGCGTTGCTGGCAGCTTGATAGTCGGTCACGACGGCTTGGTTATCGCCTCGACTGTAGGTCAGGGCTGGGACAAAGACATGCTCGGGGCTCTTTCTACAGCCCTTCTCTCCACATCAAACCTGGCTACCAAAAAGCTTGAAATCGGTAAATTGAGACAGATGGTCATGCTCACTGAAGTGAGCCCAGGCGATAAGCGCACCACTATTCTCACCGATGTTGAAGTCGGTATCCTGGCAGTCTTCCTCGAGAAGGTAGACCTAGACAAAATAGACGGGCTGCTTGAAACAATTCAAAAAACCATTCATGGAGGCTAAATGACCTCACCGCAACCAACCATACCGCTCAAAGCCGGAGAGAAAGCTCCCGACTTTACTCTGAGCGCTTATAAAGATGGCGAGAAATGCCAAATCAGCCTCTCTGATTTTCATGGGCAAAAGAATGTCATTTTGGCTTTCTATCCCAAAGACGACACTCCAGGCTGCACCCGCGAAATGTGCGGCTTCTCTGAAGAACTGCAAAAGTTTCAAGCTTTAGACGCTGAAATTCTCGGTATCTCTTGCGACAAGATGGAAAGACACGAGAAGTTCGCCGGCAAGTACTCACTCAAGCAAGCCTTACTCGCCGACGACAACGGCAAAGTCGGCAGAGCCTATGGCACCGTTGATGATGGCAAATCCACTGCTTCTCGTGTGCTCTTCCTCATCGACAAAGAGGGCATAATCAAGCATGTGGTCACCGGCATGCCCGACCATGAAAAGCTCTACGATTTGCTCAAGACTCTCTAAAACTTAGTGTATCAAGACTCTATTGTTTAGAAGCACCGGCTTTCTCTAGAGCTTGTAAGACCAATTCTTTTGTAATTACCTCAGGCAAGACAATTGGTTCGCTGGCTCTGCCACCCGGAAAAACAACATAGAGGGGCACGCCGGAACGTCCAAACTTCTTAAGCAGTTGAGTCACTTCAGCATCTTGCTTGGTCCAATCAGCCTTCATAGTCACAACCTTCAGCTCTTTAAACTTACTCAGTACTTCCGGTGTACTAATCACAGTTGTTTCATTCACCTTGCAGGTCAAACACCAGTTGGCAGTAAAGTCTAAAAAGACTGTCTTGCCTTGCGAGATCGCCTTGTCTAGAGAATCTACACTATATGGCTGCCAAATCGAGTTCTTCTCTTCAGTGGCAGTAGCTTTGCCCTGCCCGGCTAGTGCTGCCATTACCTGCGGTTGCATAAAAATGGTCACGGCACTGATCGACAAAAAAACCAATATAGCCGAGCTCCATACTTTGATCTTCTTAGCTCGCTCAGAAGTAAGGTCTAGATTGGCAGATACAATCCAAGCACAGAAAGCCAGTCCCAAGAGCCAATAATTAATCCACATCAAAGCCAGATCGCCAACCTGACTTGCCAAAACAAAATCGAGCCAAACGACCGTGCCAAGCAAGATGAAGCCCAGGCTCTGCTTGAACTTATCCATCCAAGCGCCGGGTTTTGGTAAGAACTTAAGCCAAGCCGGGTTGATGGTAAGCAGCAAATAAGGAAAGGCCATACCGAGCCCGGCCACTAGAAAAATGCCCACCACGGTCAGATCAGACTGAGAGAAAGCAAAACCTAGAGCAGTGCCTAGAAAAGGGGCGGTGCAGGGAGTAGATAAAACAGTGGCTAGAACACCCTTGAAAAAAGTTCCGACAAAGCCCTCGGAAGAAGAAAGTTTGTTTAGCCCGTCTTGGCCAAGATTGAAGTTGAAATAGAATAAGCCGAATAGCGAGAGTGAAAAGAGAAGCACGACGGCAGCCATAGCCATGACGAAAAGCGGGTACTGAAAAAGAAAGCCCCAACCAACACTTTGGCCGGCTGCTTTCACAGCCAAAACCAAGAGAGCTAAAGAAAGAAAGCTGGCTAAGATACCGGCAGAAAAGACCAGACCAAGAGCCTTGACCCGCCCTGGCGCCTCACCCGCTTGTTCTAGAAAGCTCATCACCTTGATGGCAATGACAGGCAGCACGCATGGCATCACATTCAGTATCATGCCGCCAAGAAAAGCAGAGAACAATATAAAGGGAAGCGAACTACCGGCGGTATCAGCGACTGTGGTGAACTTAAGGTCTAAAACCGAGCCTGACTTAGCTTGGTCGCCACCAGCGCCGCTGCCTGCATCAAATAAGCCAGGTTCGTTATCATTAGCTTGGTTCAAAACCGGCAATTCCAGACTCAGTCTAGCTTTTCCCGGCAAGCATACATCTTTGCATGAAAGCCATTTGACATTGGCGATAATCTGAGCCTTGCCACCGACCGGCAGTGCAGCCGGCACACTAATCTCGCTCAGCAAAACCACTTTATTGAGATAGCCATAAGTGGTCAAACCGCTCTCTTCAAACTTAGTCGGCGCCGGCCACTGAATTGGTCCAGCACTAAAACCTTCGGGCAGCTCCCACTTAATCGAGGTTGGCATACCAGCATCGCCTGCCTCTTTGTAATAAGTATGCCAACCAGGCTCCTGGGTCAATTCCAGGGCAACTTTCACCTTACGGCCCGGCACCAGAGCAGTTTTTTGGCAAACCAATCTGGCCTTTACAGGCGCATTCTTCTTTTCAGCTGTATCTTGGGCAAGCGGCTCGGCTAGAGCCGGTTGCACCAAGGCAATCGATTCAACAAGTCTTGCACCAAAGCCGCTCTGGCACAAAATCAGAAAAGAGAAGAAAGCAAAAGCCAGATAAAACCGGCGCTTCTTCCATTGAAACATAAGCTTTGTTGCTCCCTTTAGCTCCAACAAGAGAACATCATAGCTGAATAGCGTTATTCCTCGCTATTTCTTGATAAACACGGGCGCTTGCCCGTAAAAGCCTTTCCTGAGTGGGGTAACTGACCCGCACCAGGCCAAATCTGGCCGATAACCCCTCGGCCCATTCGAAGTTATCAAGCAGGGACCAGTAAAGGTAACCCCGCACATCCACTCCGCCCCGGATAGCCCGGTATAGCTGTTCAAGGTGTCTAATCAGATAATTCACCCGCTGCTCGTCCTTCAAAGACCAGTCGCCCTCGCTCAGTTCGGGCGGATACATATTGGCAAAACCGTTCTCGGTGATTACCACCGGTCTTTTAGCACCGGAAGGGGTGGTCTGATAAGGCAGAGTTTGCCGCACCAGCAAATCATAAAGACCTTCAGGATAGATTTCCCAACCCATGTCCGAAACAGCCAATTCGTTCTCGGGAGAACTCTCGCCGAACAAATCAAGGGGCCAGGCCGGCTTGAATCGAGATAATTCGCGGGTGTAATAGTTGATTGCCAGGTAATCGCATTTACCCTTCAGCCCCTTGATTTCACCTTCAATACTTTTGATTACGCCACTACTCACGGGCCAAGGAAACTTGAGTATGCCCGACTCAACTGAACGAGGAAAGAGATGGTTGAAAATCTGGTCGCGGTAATAGCGCACCATATGGTCTAGAGGACTGAAGCGGTTCTTGGGATAGAAAGGTCGCCAATGCAAAGTATAGGAAACCGGCTTGTTGCTGTGTTCTTTGATGGCATCATAGGAAAGACTATGGCCCACCAGGAAATTGCGCAAAGCTGTAAAAGCGGCGACATAGTCGCGGTTACCACCGGGTGGCCAATGACCTGATATAAAGCCCTGATAGACATAAGCCAGAGGCTCGTTGATAGTTAGCCAATAATCGACTAGACCTTCAAGGCGCTTGGCCACAATGCCGCTAAACTTACCAAAACTCACTGCTGTTTCTTCGTTTTGCCAGCCCCCGCTCATTGAGAGCTTCTCGGGCAGGCAAAAGTGAAAGAGTGTGACAAAAGTCTTAATACCGTTCTCTTTGAGACCGGTGAGCACTCTCTTGTAATAATCGACTTCGCCTTCGTCCAGGCTGCCATCTTCTTTCACTAAAGCCGGCCAATTGAGCGAAATACGAAAAGCTGAGAGGTTTAAGTCTTTTATAAGTGACAAATCTTCTTCAAAGCGATGATAAAACTGGCAAGCATCGTCGGCATGAGACTTATCGAAGATCTTGCCTTCCACCTTGGTCCACTGGCTCCAATCAGAAAGAGAGCCGCCGATCTCCTTAGGATGCCCTTCTACCTGAAAATGCGAAGTCGCAGCCCCCCAGAGAAAACCCTCGGGGAATTTGAGAATTTTGTCATTCTTATCGCTATTCATATGGTAATAGCCTCAAACACCCTCCACACTCTTTATATAATAGAGCCGATGAACCTTGCCAGCACAAATACAGAGCCCGCTGAGCCTATCCGAAGCGGAAACACAGAAGGCAACACAGACGGTAACACAGATTGTGCACCGGCAAAGAAACGGTCGTCTCTGATTATCTGCTTGATCTCTTTTTCTATCATCATTTGCAATATTCTACTCTTCTCTCGTTCTCTGGGCGGCTTTTATCTCGCCGATGACTTCGTTCATATTGATTATCTACACAAAGTCATGCAGGGAAATTACGGGGCGTTGTTGCAAAATTTCACAGGCAACTGGATGCAAGCGCAAGGGACGACCTTCTACAGGCCCCTTATTACTCTCACCCTGGCAAGCGATTATCTAATCGGTCAAGCGCGACCTTTTCTTTTCCACTTAAGCAATCTTTGCTATCACACCTTCTCAGCAGTGCTGCTCTATTTGGTCTCTAGAGAAATAGGCAAAGCTTTTTGTCTAAAGGCAAAAGACTGGTTCGGCGCCCTGTCCGCCTTAATTTTCACTTTCTACCCCTTACACAGCGAAGTGGTGAACTGGATAATCGCCCGCGTAGACAGCGTCGCACTTGTATTGACACTGGCTTCTTTCTATTTCTTTCTCTTGGCGGTAGAAGACAGCGAAAAGAAAGGCTGGCTAAAGACCGCATCAATCCTCAGTTTTGTACTTGCCTTAATGAGCAAAGAAATGGCTATCACTTTGCCGCCCTTGCTCTTTTTCTTTCTCTTTTTGCAAGGTCTCAGTCAGGCATCTATAGGTCAGCCTTATATAAGTCAGGCATCTATCAAACTGGCGCTCACTCGGGCAACTAAAGCAGCGCTGCCCTATTTTATTGTGCTCGGCGCTTATCTGCTCTTTCGCCTCTTGGTCTTGGGCACCGTTTTTGGTGGCTATGAAGGTTCCATCGGCGAGGGGCTCAAGAACAGCTTACTGCGCCGCTGGACCGACGGCTCAATCCTGCGCATCTTCCTCCCCTTTCATATAGAAATCTTCGGTTTGCGCTCCGCCCTCTCAAATACTCTCAAACTGGTCTACCAGCTTGGTCTGCTCAATGCCGCGGTGCTCATAGCCATCAATTACAAAAAGGAAAATTCTACTCTTCTCAAAAATTTCACCCTTCTCTTTCTTTTCGCCATAGGTTGGACCATCCTCTTCCTCGCTCCCACCTACGGCGTCTGGAACCTTACCGCCAACCTGCAAGGTGGACGCTTTCTTTACTTTGCCAGCGCCCCAGTTTCATTTTTGTTGGCACTGCTCTTCAGCTTGCCTCTAATTGCCCTAGAAAAGGGCTCGACTATTACTTTTAAGCCCTTGCTCAAACTGCAAAAGCTGCTCAGCCTGGGCTTGCTACTTGTACTATTTTCTAGTTTCTGGCAACTAAGCAAAGTCAACAACAATATCTGGATCAAAGCCCAGAGCGAGCTCAAGACCTTTAAGCGCCGAGTCGATGAAGCCCTCAGTAAACTGCCGCCGGGGCAAAGATTAGCCCTGCTAAACATTCCCGATAACTATATGGGCGCCCATATGCTCTATAACGCCGCCACAATGTCGGTGCTCTTCAAGCCGCCTCTCTCTAAAGACGATCAGCGCGGTCGCCTGCTCACCTTCGAACCGGCCACCTATGGTCAAAGCGACTTAATCTCGCCGGGGCGCGTACGCAGTCTGGTCGGCGCCGGTGAGCCTTTCTTTTACTTCGATAGAAGCAATTACCAACTTGTGCCCCTGCACTTGCAAAAAGAGCAGAGAGAGACAAGATCAGCAGTCAGCCTCAATCTCAAAGAGGCAACTACACTTTCCGAAAATCAAATTCTTTTATCTAGGCGTTTAGATCTTCCAGTCCTGGCTATCGATGCCATCGAAGTCGAGGGCGAGGGAGAAACAGTCGACCTCAAACTAATCGGCGAAAGCGGCAGAGTCTTTCAAAAGAGCGCCGCCCTCAAAGACGGTAAGGCTTTCTTTAATTTGAGCGAACACAAAAGCTATCTATGCCTTGAGAAACTGGCACGCATAAGCCTGAAAGCAGAGCACAAACCACTGAAAATAAAAGACATTCGCCTGCTTAATTTGCCTAACAAGCCTGAAGTCAAAGCCGATGGTCAGCTGGTGCTCGACAACGACGGCATCGCCCGCCCGCGAGGCAAGAGAACGACCTTCAGCTATGATGTCAGCACTATAGATGGTGCCAGCGGCGCCGCCTACGAAGTGAGCAAGCAAGACTCTTGGTTCGAGCACTACAGCGGCACTTTCCATGAAAATCAATTTTCAAAAGAAGCGGCAGTAAAGGGCTATTTCACCAAAACAAAAGGCAGTCTGATTCCGATTTCAGCCGTCGGCATAGGTGCAAATGCCCATGGTTTTTATGAAGTAAGAGTTATTGCCGTGGACAAAGACAAAGTGCCGCTGGGCTATTTTTCCGAACCATTATCAATTCAGCTCTAATTTGGCAAAAGCAGAAAGGGAAGTAAGAAACATAATGCAAAGACGACTGCAAAAAGCAGGCATAGACTTGGGTTCAATCCGCACCCAATTGTTTACAGCTATCGTCATCTGCGTTTTTGCCGCCTTCATAAACTATGCCGGTACGCTCAAAGACGGCTTTCTCTTAGATGACTTTCTCCATCTCAATTATTGCGCCCGCGCTCTTGCCGGCGACTGGCAGCCCTTTCTGATGAATTTCACCGGCAACTGGGGCGGCTCAGACTTGATGCTCAGTTATCGCCCGGTGGTCTCTCTATCTATATTATTCGACTACTTGCTCTATCGCACCAATCCCTGGGGCTATCATTTCACCAATCTCGTCATCTTCGCCGCTTGCACAGCCCTTGCCGCTTCGCTTTCGCTGGTGATCACCCAGCGCCTGGCGCCGCGACTTTGCGGCGCCGCCGCTCTTTTTGGTGGTCTACTCTTTGCGGCCTATCCCTTGCACGCCGAGACCGTAGCCTGGATTATCGGCAGAGTAGATAGCCTGGCCACCTTGTTCTATCTCGCGTCCTTGCTGCTCTTTCTGCGTGCACGCACCCACGGTTCCAAAGACTTTCGCCGACTATCACTGCTTTCTTTCCTGCTTGCCCTCACCAGTAAAGAAATTGCCGTCAGCTTGCCTTTTGCTGTTTTCATCGTCACCTTTATTTTAGACCTGCCCCAGAACAAACCGCTAACAGCGGCAAAGAACGCCATCAAGGCCAGCCTACCCTATCTTGGGTTGCTTTTAGCCTTTGCCTTGGTCAGACAACTAATCTTAGGCACCACTATTGGTGGCTACGGCAGGGCTGATATCTGGCAGTCTCTAGGCAATTTTCTCAACCGAGATTCTCTGATAAAAATTATCGTGCCGGTTTCAGAAGAGTATCATTATCTAAGCAAAGCCATCAAACCAGCTGTCTTACCAGTGGCGCTCATAACTCTCTTGGCCGTGGTCAGATCGCTTCTGCACGGGGCACCCGGCAAACTCAAAATTCTACTCAGCATTCCGCTTCTCATGGTCTGGTGCTTTGTCGCCCTCTTGCCGGCTTTTCAAATCTGGCACATATATCCAAATTTAGTCGGCAGTCGACTTTTCTTCCTCTCTAGTGTGCCTCTTTGCCTGGTCTTGACCATGAAAGCCCTACCGGGGCATATCGCTGTCGACAAAAAGAAAATGACCATCTGGCTTATGAGCGGCTGCCTGGCTCTTTCATCGCTTTATCTAATTTGGTGCCATCTGCTGCAGATAAATTTGCAAGCCTGGCACCATGCCTCAAGCCGCATGGAAAAATTTGACGAACAAATCACCAAATTAGCCATGACCAATGCCAAAGTGGCGCTGGCCAATCTGCCCCAAGATTACAAAGGCGCAGGTATGATCGGCAGACGGCTCTATCTAGATATTCTAGTCTCGCCGCCTCTAAAAGATAGATCTTTGAGCGAACGTCTTTTGACGGCAGAAAAACCCGGCGAATATTTCGATCAAAAAGAGTGGAAGGAAATAGTAAAAGAACTTAGCAAAGGGGCACCCCTAGTATATTTCGACAACAATACCGAAAACTTCTATTTCTATAAAGCACCGCTTCTTTCTCTGCAAAATTGGCTAAAGCAAAGAGAATCTAAAGAAGAATCTGAAAACAAATCAGAAAACGGCTATGATTGCCTGAAGGACGTCTTGCAAGCGCAAGCCAATACAAACGAGAAAGACTGGATGGTGGTCGATAAAGGGGCAACCACGCTGACAAAAGTAGTCAGCCCCGATGGCGGCGAAAGTCTCGAAGTGGCGGTGGCGGAAAAGCCATATATACTGACCTTGGATCTGCCCCTGCCCTCACTCTTGGACAGCCCAGAAATTGACCTTGTCTTAGAACTGAAAGCCCAAAAAGACGGCAAGAGCATAACACCGCAGGTGGTATTAATTGACGAAAAAGGAGAGCTTGCTGCGCGGCTGCCCCAAACAAACGAGGTCTCGCTCAGCGCAATTAAGGCGCTGGCCGCTCCGGCGATGCAAAAGGGAAGACTAGGGGTATATCTAGAGCCAGGCAACACAATTATTGAAAAGATCCTGCTCAAGCGACTGATAAATAAATGACCGAAAATCGCGATTTTATAAGAGCTGCCTATCCAATTTTCTGGCTGGTTGTCGCCGTCTGCGGCTATTTCTTTGTGAAAGAGCTAAGCATGATGCTTATCTGTCTGGTGGCCGCCCTTACCCTTTCAGCTTCGCTAGCGCCACTGGCCCGTCTACTGGAAGCGCGCAAAATTCCTCGGGCTGTTACTGTCTTGACTGTTTACGCCTTGGTGGCCGCACTTTATTACATTGTCGGCGTCAATCTTGCCGGACCTATTAAAGAACAAGCCGGTCGTCTTTTCATAACCACCCGCGACAGCATCCTGCCCTTTCTATTAGAGCGCGGACACGAATTCTTTCCCTCGCTCTTCCCCGATGCCGCAAGCGGCAATCTGGTCACCGACGAACTAAAGGGCAAACTTATGGGCAAAGCCGGCACCGTAGCGGCAAGCGCCCTCAAACTAACCGGCAATATTCTTGGCTTTTTGGTCAATATAATCTTTGTTCTTTTTCTTACTGCTTACTTTGTCATAGAGGCCAAAGGCTTGACTGAAGGTCTCTTGAAATGGCTGCCGCCCAATAAGAGGCAGACAGTCAAAGATCTCTTGCCGGGGTTGGAAACCAGGCTGGGCGGCTATGTGAGAGGGCAAATTCTAGTCAGTCTGGCAGTCTCTACGATTATTTTTTGCGGCTTGGCCCTGGTCGGCATCGAAGAAGCCCTGACACTAGGGGTGGTATCGGGTCTCTTAAATCTGGTCCCCTTTGTGGGCTCTCTTCTCACTGCTGTTTTTTCTATCTTGGTCGGCTTCAATAGCGGCGGACTGACCAAGGCGCTTCTAGTGCTCGGTGTTTTCGTTGTCGAGCAGTGGTTGGAAAGTAACTTTATTGTGCCTCATCTACTCGGGAAACAAGTCGACTTGCACCCGCTGGTGGTTCTTTTCGCCGTTGTTATCGGCGGCAGTCTCATGGGGCTTTCCGGAGCGCTTATTGCCGTACCTTTGGCCACAGCCCTGCTCTATCTGGCTGAAGAACTTTATCTCAAAAAAATTCAGGAACAAAACTAAAGGTTATTTTGCGCCCTGATTATTGAAAAAACCTTCCTTTTTCAATTCTTGCAAGATGCTGTAAATCAAGAAAGGCCCTTTATATACCAGAGCACTGTAAAGCTCTACAGCGCTAGCTCCGAGGGCAAGCATTTCTTTCACAGAAGCAGCGCTGTCTATGCCGCCACAAGCAATAATTTCTTGATAGCCGGCTTTTGATGAAGCGAAATGCTTAACCAGACGGCAAGTATTTGCATAAAGTGGCGCACCAGATAAACCGCCGTTTCCGATTGTTTCCAAAACCTTAGGGCTTGTCTTGAGTGACTGTCTAGAGACGGTTGTGTTGCCTATGACAAAGCCTCTAATTTCATAGCGCAAAGAGAGCTTGCCTAGCGCCTCTAAAAAAGACTGAGGCGAATCAGGCGAAATCTTCAAGAAAACCGGTAGCCGCCCCTGGTTCAATTCTGATACCGCCTTTAGTATCAACTCCAATTCTTCACCGGCAAACAAAGCCCCTTCATGGGTGTTGGGACAAGAGGTATTGATGACGACATAGGCAAAGGGCAAGTGCATCAAGGTCTTGAAACTAAAGGCGATATCTTCGGCAGCTTTTTCCATTGAAAGATCGGGCAGGTTGGTTTTAGCGATGTTCAAACCAACCGGAATAGGAAACTGGCAGGCTTGCAGCCTATCGGCCACAGCCTCGGCGCCGTCACCGTTCAAGCCCAAGCGGTTGATGAGAGCCTGGTCTTGAGGCAGGCGAAAGAGACGGGGTTTGGCATTACCCGCGGACGGTCTGGCGGTAACCGAACCGATCTCGACAAAGCCAAAACCTAATGAGGCTAAACTATCAACCAGGGTGCCATTCTTATCAAAGCCGGCAGCCAGACCGACCGGATTTTTCAAACTTGCCCCAGCTAGACCAAAGGTGGCGCAAGATGAGGCACCGCTGCCACAGAGCCCTGAGACTCCTAAAATTGCCCCCGAAAGGTCGAAGAGCCAACCCATACTTTTCAAGAGACCCTGCCCTAAATGATGCGCTTCTTCTGCATCCATGCGAAACAGAGCCGGTCTTACCAAGCTTTCATAGGTGGAAATTAGTAATTGTTCCATTTCATTAGAGTATGCCAGAAGGCGACTCTCTTTGGTTTGGACTGGGCAAATTAAAATTATCACTGTTAATAACGAGCCCAATAATGCCCGAGCCACCTGACAAATCCCCACCTGAGACCAGTTCAAGCCACGACCCGCTCGACTTTCGTCCGGCTTTCGGCTCAGACAGACTAATCAGAGATGAAGAAATAGAAGCTCTGATTGGTAAAACTGTCGCCGGCAACTATCAAATAATTGACTGCATCGGCGAAGGCGGCATGTCAGTGGTTTATCGTGCCAAACATAAACATTTGCAGCGCGCAGTGGCAATTAAGCTTTTACATCGACACCTGGTCTCAAGCAAAAGAAACCTCGAAAGATTCAAGCAAGAAGCTCAATCGGTCAGCCAACTCGACCATGTCGGCGTGGTACGCATTCATGACTTCGGCATCTTAGAGGGAAATCGCCCTTTTATAGTCATGGACTATTTATCGGGGCGCTCCTTGAGCGACGTCATCAAAGAGCAAACCAGTCTAGGACAGCAGCTTGATACCGATACAGCCGTATCGATTTTTCAAAAGATAGCCGAAGCCCTGGCCTATACCCATCAATGCGGCATTATTCACCGCGATCTCAAGCCCAGCAATATCATCGTCAACTTGCCCAAAGAGGTAAAAATTCTCGACTTTGGCATCGCTAAACTAATGCCCCATGAGGGCACCGATGCCGTGGCCCTTACCCAGACTGGAGAAGTTTTTGGCAGCCCGCTCTATATGAGCCCCGAGCAATGCAAAGGAGAGCCGCTCGACAATCGCAGCGATATTTATTCGATGGGTTGTCTGATGTACGAAACTTTGACCGGCAAGACGCCGATAAACGGCGCCAACATGCTCGAGATACTCTATCGGCATATGAATGAAATGCCGACACCCATAAAAAATCACGGCGTTTCTATTCCCAAAAGACTAGAATCAGTGGTCTTCAAATGTCTGGCCAAAGATCCACGCGACCGCTTCCAGTCAATGGAAGAACTGAGCCAAAGCCTCTATAGCTGTCAAAATGAAGGGGGCAGTCTGCTTGAGAGATTGCTAACTAATTTAAGTATCTATAAAAGCCGCAGAAAACGCATTTCAAAGACAGAAAAAGCAGCAGCCGCTTTATTAGTCTTCGCCTGCTCGATTTTCGCAGTATCAAGCCTGGCCGCAGGCACACTTTACGTGATGGGCAGCCAGGCCCTGAGCCAAGAAACCTTGCCGAGTTGGAAACTCAGCTTCCAGTCGCAAGATATGGAAAGACCAGCCCAAGATCTGGTCGAAAAACTGCACAAAAGCCGCCTAATCGACACCCTAAAAGGAAAGCTAGAAGATATAGAGAAGCACAAAACCTCGGTTGCAGACACAGGCAATAATCCCCTCATTCAAGAAGGTTTAGGTATGGCCAGACGGCTGATGCGCCTAGGGCTCAGCAAAGATGCCGCCGACCTGGCCGAAAACTGCATGAAGCTAAGCCTGGCAGAGAACGGCGAATTCAGTTATCCCACCATAGAAGCCAATGTCATCTATGCCCAAGCCCTCTACAGCGCTGCCGACTATGACCGCGCCGTGGCCTGCTTTGAGCAGATATTGCGCACCTATCGTTTGACCATGTCGCGGCAAAAGCAGATATCGACCGGCATGCTCTGCACCTTGGCTGGAGATTGTTTTTATAAGGCAAAGAACTATCAGAATGCCGCTCTGGCATTGAAAGACGCCCGCGAATTTTATCTTAGAGGTGACAAAAACGGCGAAAAAATGGAAGGTTGGGAATCGGAACTTTATGCCTTCTGCTTTAGCATAAGCGGCGATCTAGCCTTTGGCGAAAAATCTTATGCCGAGGCTATTCGTTACTATGAACAAGCGCAAAAGAGCTGGCAGAGCGTAACTTCGCCGCAAGTAGCCTATAACCGCGCCCTAGTTTTATACAAACTAGCTATCGCCCAAGTGAAAAACAAACAGTTGGACGATGCCGAAAAGACCTACCAAAAATTGACCGAATATCTCAAAGCCAATCGCGAAAATACCATTCTAGCCAAGACTAGGCAAGACTTTGCCTCGGGCTATGCTGAGGCATTGAGGGAAAACGGAGCAATTTTTCAATCAGCCAGGCATTTCATTGAGATTGGTCTGAATCGACTCAAGCAGGGTTAACTAAAGACAAAACACAAAAAATCAAGGCAAGCCCAAGCCCGAATCTTCCAGCATCATGCTCTCCACTGATGTAGCAACAGCAAAATCTTTTGGGATGGCAAAATCTGCTTCACTAGTCTTATGCTTACCCAGAGAGAGAGTCTCCAGCACTACATACGGTGTCTTGTGCATTTCTTTATTATACTTTGAGTAAGAACGTCTTTCTATGCGAAGGGGCAAGCCCAAAGAATACTCTTCACCAGTGACAGCCCCGACTACGCCCACAAACTTCTTATCAAATTTCAGATCTCGATCAATAAATATAGATTCTTTGACGGTTATATAAGATGGAATCGGCCTTGAGCCTTTCAACATGGTGCGCTCCAGCACTATTACTTTACGCCCCTCCAAGACTGAATCGCCGACCTTACGCCATTCACTCATTACTTCGCGGCGGCGATTGCGCATTGTATTCATCTGACTAATACAAGTTTCAGCATCGGTGATAAAGTAGCGATTTGTCTTAAAACTATAGAGCGAAGCTCTCTTGAGATTGCCGTCATATACCAGATTGGCTATGGGCAATTCAATCTTCATCACATCGGGCAAGAGAGTCCACTTTATCTTGCCGAGATTATGCATTTTTTGCACAATCACATCGGCAGTGCCGTTCATTTTTGCTGCTTGCAGCTGAGCTTGCACTTGAGCTTTAGCAGATTTAGCCTCTGCCTGCAAACCTGCAGCCATAGTCGCCAAAACAAAGAAAATCGGCAAAATGTAGAGAAGATTGTTAGGCTGCATAAATTTAGTTGCGCATGGCCGGTCGATCTTTGCTAAGTGGATCAATCTGGTCAAGTTTAGCAAGAGATGAAGAGTTTCCATCCGGGTCATTCCCTTTCCAAAATTTGCGCTTGAGAAAGCTCTGAAAGTCGTCTATATAGGTAAAAACCACCGGCACAACCACCAAAGTAAAGAGAGTCGAAGTGATAAGCCCGCCGATGACTGATATCGCCATTGGTGCTCGAGCTTCCGACCCGGCGCCGATACCCATGGCAATCGGCAGCATACCGGCAATCATGGCAATTGTGGTCATCAAGATAGGCTGCATCCTGGTTTCACCGGCTCTGGTGATGGCATCCCTCTGACTAGCTCCTTCCCTCATTTGTAAGAGGGCATACTCCACTAGCAAGATGGCATTCTTTGTCACCAGTCCCATAAGCATAGTTATGCCGATGAGAGCATAAAGCCCAATTGATTGCTTCCAAAGTACCAGTCCAAGCAAAGCACCGCAGAGACTGAGCGGCAAAGAAACCATAATCGTGAGCGGATAAAGAAAGCCGCCGAACAAGATGACCAGAACAGCATAAATAAGCATGACGGCACTGGCAATGGCGGTGCCGAAACCGCTGAATATGTCCCTTTGAATTTCGGCATCACCCAAGGGCAACTCGACTATCGTACTAGGCATGTTCTTAAAACCAGGCAGATCATGCACTTTCTTGAGAGCTTGCCCAAGCGTAATCTTTGCTTCCATGCCGGACTCTAAAGTAACCTGTCTCTGTCTATCAAAACGGTCTATTTGAAAGGGTCCGCAGCCAAATTCCACTTTAGCCACCGAAGACAAAGGCACCAAACGACCCGAGTTTGTGCGCACTTTGAGATTCTCGATAACCCGTAGGTCTTGTCTGTAAGCCGGGGCTAACTGCACTCTGATATTGACCTGCCGGTCTTCAAGGTTGAACTTGGCTAGATTGGCTTCAGAATCTCCCAGGGTGGCAATCAGGGCGGTACGAGCGATGGAAGCCACAGAAACTCCCTGCCTGGCTGCCTTATCAAAGTCGGGCGTCACTAATATCTCTGGTCTCAGCAAAGCAGCACTAGAAGTAACATCATAGAGTCCATCGATAGAGCGCATTTGGTCCTTTATCTCTTCGGCTGTGCGCTCTAAGAGCTCTGAATCGGCCGAAGTAAGCACCAAACGCAGTGGCTTACCCGACAGCCCCGAAGAGCGCGAGAAACTCAATCTCGCCCCGGATACGGCATTAAGTAAGGGTCTTACAGCTTCTTCAAACTGCTGCTGGGTGCGCTTGCGTTCGTGACGTGGCTTGAGAGATATATAGACTGTGGCGCGGGTAACATCGCCCTGATTTCCGGCAGAATTGCGCTTCGATGAAGTCGGTGTGCCGACAAAACCAACCACATCGACCACCTCGGGCTGAGGTCTGATGATCTCGGTGACCTTGCGCACTACTTTCTCGGTCTCAGTAAGCTCAGTCCCCGGAGGCAACTCGACATTTAAAAGTACTTCGCCGCGGTCTACGTTAGCCATGAGCGATGTGGGCATGGCCTTAAATAGAGCAATACTGGCGGCAAAGAGAATGACGGAGAGAATCACTGTCAAAAGGCGGTGCTTCATCGCCTGCTCTAAGAGAGGGAAATAGAGGCGCATCAAACCCCGAGGTTTATGCGTCACCGTCTCGGCCTCAGGGGGCAAACGCTTCATGAGATATGCAGCCAGCATAGGAGTGATCATACGGGCGACCAAAAGTGAAAAGAGAACCGCCACTGTCACAGTCAAGCCAAACTGCTTGAAAAACTGCCCAGGAATGCCGCCCATAGCCGCCACAGGCACAAAGACCACAACGATGGTCATAGTGGTGGCAATTACAGCCAAACCAATTTCTTCAGCTGCTTCAATAGCCGCCGGTAAAGGTGCCTTACCCATACGCAGGTGTCGCACTATATTTTCGATTTCAACAATGGCGTCGTCGACCAAGATGCCTATAACCAGTGCCAAACCAAGCAAAGACATGCTGTTCAGTGTAAAGCCGGCCCATTGCATAACGGCAAAAGTAGGAATGACCGAAAGTGGAATTGCAATTGCGGTAAGCAATGTGGCACGCAAATCTTTCAGGAACACCCAAACCACAAATACAGCTAGCAAGGCGCCGATGATAAGCGACTCCAGCGAAGCATCGTAAGACTCTTTGATATAGCGGCTATTGGTTCTCAGCTTTTCAATTTTGACCTGACCAGGCAGATTTTTAGACAACTCTGCCAGCTTTTGGTCTACCCCTTTTTCGACATCGACAAGGTTGGAGCCGGTGCTGCGAATGACACTAAAGGCTACTACCGGCTTATTGTTGAGCAAAGCCATCTGTCTCAGTTCGGTGGTGCCATCGGTGATGGTGCCCAAAGTATCCAACCTGGCATGGCTGCCATTGGGCAAAACAATCTCTTCACGGGCCAAATCTTCCACAGACAAAGCACTGCCTAAAAACCGAATCGACTGTTCACCAGCGCCGATTTGACCGCGACCGCCGGGCAAATTGATATTTAAGGCACGAATTTGGCTATTGACAGTGTCGGCAGTAATGCCCAAAGCTTCCAGCCTGGTAGGGTCTAGATTAATGCGAATCTCGCGGTCGACGCCGCCGGCTCGCTGCACCTGACCGACACCGGGCACCGAAAGCAGAGCGCGGGCGATATCATTGTCGACCACCCAAGAAAGTTCGGCTGGAGGAAGACGGTCGGAATGCACTGTATAAGTAACAAAAGGTCCGCCGACAAAATCGATACGTTGAATTATTGGCTCTTCTATCCCCTCGGGCAGGTCCTGCCTAATTTTTGAAACCGCATCGCGGACATCGTTCACGGCTCGGTCTGTATTTGTCCCGAGGGCAAATTCGATACTGGTCATTGAAGCACCGTCTGTGACAGTACTGGTGATGTGCTTGATATTGCCTATGCCGGCTATGGCATCTTCAATTTTGCGGGTGACCTGAGTTTCTAGTTCGGTGGGAGCGGCGCCTAACTGTGCCACCGACACCGATACCACAGGCACATCGATGTTGGGACTCTCATCAATGCCTAATTTGATAAAAGAAATAGAACCCATGATGGTCAGCACAAGAAAGAGAACCAGGGTAGGAACTGGATTCTTGATCGACCAGGTGGAAAGATTAAAGCTCATGGCTGACTCTGGGCATTCCCGGTGAGAACCCTGACAGGGTCTCCATCCTTCAAGAAGCCGCCGCCGCGCTCAACCACCATGTCTCCTGCTTTGAGACCATTCAAGACTTGCACAAAAGCCCCGTCGCGAGCGCCCAACTGCACATAGAGCATGCGGGCGCGACTGCCGCCTTGACTCTCTTCTACTTGATAGACCAGGGGTCGGTTGCCCTTGTAAGTAACACAGGAAGTAGGCAGGGTAGCGACATTTTCCTTACCTATGAGTATTTCACCGCGCAAGAAATTGCCGGGCTTGAGGTCTGGGCAAGAATCAATATCGATACGCACAGTGCCCAGTCTGGTCTCTTGCTCCACAAGCGGGCTTATTTCGCGTACGCATCCCTTAAAAATCTTGCCGCTGTCGCCAGTCATCTCAACCGGCTGTCCTTCTTTGACATAAAGCAGGTCTTTTTCAGGCACCTGCGCTTTCAGCTCTAGGCGACCGTCGCGCACTATCTCAAACATAGTCTTATTGTTCAAAGCAATCTCACCCAAGTGCACATGCCTTTTCATAACAATGCCGTCGCAAGGGGCTTTGATTACTGTCTGATCAATTTGAGATTGCAGCTGCTTTATTGTCGCCTCAATTTCGAGCTTCTGAGCCTTGGCAATAGCAATGTCTTCGCTGCGCCCACCAGTTAAGCCCATCGAAAGTCTCTGCTGCGACTGCTCTGCCGAAAAGCGCGACGCCTTCACCCGCTCTTCCATATTGCGCACATCGGCGGCGGCAACCTTAGACTGGGTCTCTCTGGCATCAGCTTCCTGAGCGCTCACCGCCCCCTGGGCCACCAGCCAGCGGTAGCGCCTGGCATTCTCCGCCGCTTCCTGCAAGTTGGCTTTGGCTCGCACTAAATTAGCCTCTTCCTGAGCCACCGCTGCCTGGGCTTGGGCATAGGCAGCCTTAAGCGCAGTCAGGTCTTCCGGTCGGTTTGGTTGTATAGACTTAGCCAAAGAAGCCGAAGCAGCAAGCGCCCTTGCTTTCTCTCGTTCAAGCTGGGCTTTGAGAATAGAAGACTGTAAAGTAGCCAGAACCTGACCCTTTCTCACCCTGTCGCCTTCTTCTACAAAAATACCGTCGACCTTCAAACCGCCCACTTCTGAACCAAGTGTGAGGTGATCCCAAGACCATACTGTGCCGCTCACCAAAAGCTTCATATTGACAGGGCGCACCTGCACAGGCAAAAGACGCACTGAAATAACAGCCTTTTCGCTGCCAGCATCGGGCTTAGCGGCTGCCCCATCGGCACCGGCGACCGGCTTTTTCTCAGAGCGGAAATAGCCAACTGCCAGCACGATGGCGGCAATCAAAACAACAGCCAGAACGCCGTACCATAGGCCTGGTCGTTTGCGCACTGGACTCGTCTTTATTTCCAGTTTCTCTTTATCGTTCAGTACTTCCATCAGGTTCCCTGTATTTGTTCTTTCTCGCTCAATACGCCTCTATAAAAGATGTCGAGAATTGGTGCGGTAAGTTCCTGCAATGATTGCTTTCTGCCTGAAAAATAATTTGCAAACAAGGCACCATAGACCTGATGGTTGACAAATTCAAAAATCTTCTCGCCTGGAATATCTCTAAAGATGCCGTCACGCCGCAGTGTTTCGTAAAGATCCACCCAGCGAGCTTTGCGCTGTTCAACATGCTGAAAATAAGTGGATGTCTCGCGGGTTTTGAATTCGGCGCGTTCTTGCACCAAAAGCTCAACCAAGTCGGGATTAGCATCAAAGAAAGCAAAGTAGGCATGCATTCCTCTTTCCAAAAGCTGAAAAGTAGAAGTGGCGTCTGCAGTCTCTTGGTCTATCGAAGCTCGCATTCTCTGCATGCCATAAGCCAAACAAGCAAAGAACAAATCGTTTTTGGTGTCGAAATAGTTATAAATTGTGCCTTTTGCCACACCCAACTGATCGGCCACCGACTTTAGATCGGTGTTGCGAAAGCCGCGGCTGGCAAATAATTTAGTGGCACATTCCAAAATATCTTCACGGCGCCGATGTAGATGCGCCATGTCTTTGGGGCGCCCTGGCGGTCTGCGCCCGCCTGTTATCGTTGAATCGTTGTGCATGTAGGTCATAGGCGTATGCTTTTAACCCCAATAATGACCGGGCTTTAATGACTCGCCGGTCACTAAATTATAGCAGTTGCTAATGCTTGCCTATCAGGTTTCCAACAAGTGTGTACGGAATCTTATGACCAAGGTTGAGAGCACCCACATCGATAACGCTGAGCTGGGGGGAAAGCTCACGGGCATTGTGCATTTGCCCAAGGCGATAAGAGCCCTTGGTCATACCGCCCAAACTGCGCACAAAACCGGAAAGATTAATGTTGACATCGTTCTCGGCGGCAAGCACAATTGAGCGCTCGGCTGTGGCGGCAACCTCGGCCAGGTGGGGTCTGAAACTTTCCATAGACATATCAGGTCGGCTGAAAATCAAAGTGTCGAAAACTTTGCCGCCTTCATAAGTTGTCTTAAACTGCGGGCCGGTAAGATATCGAACCATGAGATTGCCGCCCAGACTGTGCATAACCACAGACAACTGACCAGGGGCAAGGCGCCTTCTCAGTGTTTCCATAAAATGCACGAATCTTATTTGGGTAGTTTCCATATTTTTCAGCGAACCAGGATAAAGCCAGGCCGGCGTAGCCCAGTCGTAAGCCAACAAAACCACATCATCGCCCATAGACTGCCGCAGACCGGCTTCCATATCGCGAGCCTGACCTTCCATCTCTTTGAAGCTGACACAACAGCCATGCACAAACAAAACAACTTTCTTGCCGCGACAGCTGTTCAAAAAGGAACTACCGCTCTCTTCAGCAAAATTGACACCGTCTTCGGTCGACAGCCAAGTCAAACTGTCTTGCCCGCTGTCTGTGAAAAATGCCGAGCTTAACTTACCGCCCTCTTTAGAGGGAAGAGCATTGTTCAAGGGTGTCATCGTATTGTTCTCAATACGCTTCTCACCTTCTCGCGAAAGCTTTCCTTCTTCCTCATCTTCACTGACTGTACCGAGGTGGTCGCTTGCCTTAGAGGGCAAGACAAAAGTCTCCCTACCGGTGGAAAGCCTTAAGGTAGCCCGGTCGCTGGCAATAAAGAGACGACCGCGCTTAGCCGCCGCCCTCTTTCTAAATAAGAGCCGGTCAAAAATGCCACCTGCACTTGTAGAGCGAGCCCCGCCAGAATCTCCACCAAGATCACCAGTAAATCCCCCGGCACGGGGCTGCCCCTCTGCGGCAATCCAGCCTGTACCAAGAAGGAGAGTAAATATAGACACAGAAACTAGCCCGGATCTCAGAGGGCCGGGAAAGCGAATATTCGACAGTATTCTTTGCAACACCTTAGCTAACGAACTCGAAACTATTAAAGTCGCACAAGAACCGGCGAACGGCTCAATGCTTCGATATTACCAAAAAATCGCAAGACTTGCCCAATCATCAACATCTACGGACCAAGCAGATCAACCTACTGGGCGGCACCGCTTACCTAATTACTTAACACTTTTGCTGGCGGCACTTTTAACTTTGTGACTATGCTTGCCCGCAGTCTTATTTTTAGATGGCGCCGCTGAATAGTCAGGGTGTGGCGCCTGCTGAGGCAGCGCCTTGGAAGGAGGCTGCACCGCTGGCGCAATATTTTGCAACTGAAAGCGAAAGGCATGATGCTGATAGGCAGAAAAGCCGATAGCGGCAAGCCCATAAAGCACCAAGAAAGCCGCAATAAAAGGCGGCAGAGGCAATTTCTCAACATTTGCATAACTATAGGGCGAGCCGGTGCGCCGCTCGTTATCTTTCAAAACAAATTTGAGCAAGATGATGCCCCCGACAAATCCGCCTATATGGGCAAACCAGGCCGTCCCCCCGCCGCTCAAATCTGAGAATGCCGATGAGGCCACCTGCAAAACAAACCAGAAGCCAATCAAGACCCAGGCATCCAACTTTGGTCTGAAATACCAAGATATCCAGGTATTGACCTTAACGCCGGGATAAAGCACCAGATAGGCACCTAGTACACCAGAAATAGCACCGCTTGCCCCTAAAGAACCAATTGTGGAAGAAGGATCAGAAATGATATGCGCCAAGTCAGCGAGTATGCCGCAACAAAGATAAAAGAGCAAATAGTTGGTATGACCGACGCGGTCTTCTACATTGTCGCCAAAAATATAGAGATACCAGAGATTGCCAAAGAGGTGCGACAGTCCACCATGCATGAACATAGAGCTCAAGATGGTGCCAAATTCGGTGAGAGAAAAATGATTGAGAAACCTAGCCGGAACCACCATCAGCTGCCGCTCTAGTACTTCACCGGCGGCACCTTGCAAAAAAAGAAACTGGGCAATAAAAGCGACAATATTGGCAAAGATAAGCAGATGATTTACAACCGGGTAGGTGTGAGTTGGATTCTCATCTGAAACAGGGAACAATTGTAAGCCCTCACCCTCAGTGGAAATGCAGTCAGCCCATACCATATGAATACCCCGCCGGAACCCTACAAAAACCAGGGCAGAGTCAAGAAGACAGCCAAATATCTGGCTGCCGTTTCTCTGGTTCTGCTCTTCAGCCTCTGGTGTTACCTGGCAGACTTCGACCTAGTATTCGACCTTTTTTGTCAATTCCGATATCAACTTAGTTTAACGGCAATAATTTTGCTGCTGCCTCTTTTGGTGAGAAAGTTCAGAGCTTCATTAAGCAAGCAACAGATCTTACTTACGGCCGGCGCTTGCCTGCTTGCTCTTGCCCTAAATGTTTTGGCTGTACTGTTTTGCATTCAGACAGAAAAAGCCGATTTAAAGGCGCCAGGCGCTGCCTCGCTAACGGTTATGCAATGCAACATAAACTCATCCAACTGCGATCCAGAAAAGATGCTCAAGGCTAGTCAAAATGCCGATATCATCTTTCTAGAAGAGATCTCACCAAAACTAGCCGAAGCAATAAACAACAAAGATGGGCCGGTAGCAAAAGCCTATCCCTACAAGATCATCAGGCCCAGGGCAGACAATTTCGGCATAGGCATTCTTAGTAAATTGCCTATTGAAAGCTCTAAGATAATCGAAAATGCAGAGAGTATTCCATCAATAGAGTGTTTGCTCTCACTGGGCACTACAAAGCTCACTGTGCGCGCCGTGCATACCTTGCCGCCCCTCAGTGGCAGTATGTACCGCTCATGTAATAGCGACATAAAGAACCTGGCTATTCAAGCCCAGACTAAAACACCCCTAATTATCGCTGGTGATTTCAACTGTGTGCCTTGGTCACCACATATAAAACCAATCTTTTTAAGCGGCTTGAAAGAAGCAAGCCCGCCCCACTCTTTACCGTTGCCGACATGGTGCACCATGCTGCCGATGCCTGCGCAAATACCGATAGACCATATTTTTGTTTCAAAAGACTTTGCTGTTCACTCAGTAGAAACTGGGGCTCAAACCGGCTCAGATCATCTGCCGATTTTGGCCAAACTCAGCTTAAGGTCTACCAAATAGAGGTGCTTCTCTTGCAAGCAAAGCTTTACTTATTTGCCTTTTACAGGCTGTTTGGCATAGGCTGCATCAGCGCCACCCTAATTGGCTTATTTGCCCAAACAAGTTTTTGGTGCGATTTATGCTGCCAGTTTGTCTATCAACTAATCTTGGTCAGCGCCTTCATTCTCTTACTTGGTCTAAGCAAGACAATTAGAGCAAGCGGCCGCACAAACAAGTTTATTGCTCTAGCCAACGGTTTAGCCCTGCTAGTCAACCTTTGGCAATTACAAGCAGTGCAAACCATTTCAAAAGAGGCTGCGTCAAGTGATAAAGCCGGCGGCCAAATCAAGGTAATGCAGTGCAATATCAACAATCTCAATTATGCCAAAGACAAGATAATATCAACACTTAATTGCGGTGCAGATATTCTGTGCTTGCAAGAGATTGCACCATTCACCAATGACCTTCTTTCTCAAAAGGAAATGATGGGAGCTTATCCAAATATATTGAGCCGCTATCCACTTAAAGATTGCCAGATGCACAAGACCGAGCAAGAGACCGTATCTATAGAAGCCACAGTGGTGAAGGATGGACAGTCCATCAAAGTATTTTCTGTACACACTCTACCACCTGTTCTAGATGACTATTTTAGATGTAGAAACAATGAAATAGCGCAACTAGCTGCCGGGGCCGCAAAATCTAAAGACCCGGTTTTGGTCTTGGGCGATTTCAATTGCGCCTCATGGTCACCGCATATGAAACCAATTTTCGCTGCCCAGTTAAAGGAGGTCACCGCTCTGCCTAAATACGCCCCGCAGAGTTGGCACGTCAAACTGCCGCCACCTTTCAGACTGCCTCTCGACCATATCTTTGTCTCAAAACACTTCACTGTTGAAAATTTTGCTTTTGGTTCAGAAAGTGGTTCGGACCACAGACCCATGGTTGCGACATTGAAGCTGAGCCGGTAAATCACCCAAAAGAAAAGAGAGCCGAATAACTTCGGCTCTCTTTCTGGTTATCACTTGCTTTAGTGCGACTCACCGGGCGGTCCGCCTGGCGGAATCGGAGGAGGCGGGCAGTTAGGCAAAGGTGATGTGAATTGCCACTGAGCCACTTCCGAGTCACAGGCCTTAGCTGAACCATCAGGGTTGGTCTGGCCCTGTGCTCTTGAACAATCGAGCACATTGCCTTCCGACTCGGGGTCACCGGGCTTGGGAGGCTTGCGGCAATCTGCCTGGGTGGAATAGGCATTGTTACGCGCCATAATCGACCAGTTGATTGTGCAAGGATTGGTTCTGGTGGGCGGCTCAGTATAGACGTTCAAAGCCTGATAGTTGAGCTGTCCACGCAAGATCGACTGCGGATTGCTGGTGGCGCTGGGGCCGTTATTGGCTACGCTGACCAGTACACTACCATCACCGGCAGTGGCATCGCCGCGGACAATCATGCGGAAGTTGCGGGTGAGAGAAGAGGGTACGACACTCTGAGCGAAGACCGGCTGGAATACACCGGTTACATCAGACATGGCGATGTTGATATTGGGAGGAACGGTACCACCCATGATATACATGCCGTTATCGACCCAGTTCTTGGAGCCGCGAGCATTGCTGACCTGACCGGTGGGAACCGGGTCGGTGCCTTCGATGGCAGCATCGGTGGCAGCTGTCTTGGGCGCAAAGAAAGGAATGCTGCGGGCGAGCATAAAGTCACCGGCTTTGATCTTCTTGGTGCCCATGGCTGTCACAGCCAGCAGGTTATTGATGACAGTGTCTACGACACGCACACCCATCTTGCCGTTATTGGCAGCATTGGTTGCCCGGTCAACCACAGCCTGATATTTGTTGACCAGTGCTTGAGCAGCGTCAACTTCTTGCTTGGCGGCAATGACAGTAGAGTCATTCTCGTCATTGTTTGCCGCCTGCAGGGCTCTGGTGTATGCCGCTTGAGCGGCAGCCAGCCTAGCTTGGGCAGCAGCCAATAGCGGTCTGTACTTAGCCAGCACTCTCTGAGCAGCCAGGTCGGTATTGTTGGCAATCTGCTTGGTATCAAGCAGTTCACGCTCAAGATCATATAGATCGGTGACGGGGTTACCATCAGTGGTGGTGGCATTACCGTCTTTGTCCATACCGGTTGCTAGAGTAGAACTCTGCTGAGCCCAAGCAAGTTGCTGGGGCACACTGGCTTGCATTCTGAATGTATAAGCCTGGTCTACATAACGCTGGGCATTGGCGCCATTGAAGTTCACCAATGAACGGTCGTCTTGACCGGGAGTCATAGCGGCATTGGCATCGACCAAGCGGAAGATGGCGCCGTAGACGTTGTTTGGATCACCAACGGGCGGTCTCTGAGCGCGGGCATCGGGAGCCAAGAAGGCTGTAAGAATGTCGCGCTCGGTATTGACTGTATCGCTGGGCACCACAGCCACAGTCTGTCCGACTGGAGTGTTGCGCAAATCAACGTTGCGCAAGGCTCTGACAACCGAATCGACATTGGGCTTGATGCCTTCGTTGCGCAACCAGTCATAAACAAAGAGACTGAGTGAGATCGAGGGGTTGTCCTGGTTGCGTCCCATAAAGTTGGAAGGAGCAATCGAACCAGAACCTGGGAAGGCACCGCCATTGGCGGTGAAGTAGCGACCGTTACCCGACCAGGGGGCGGCATTGCCGTTCTGTCCAATGGAAGTTATTTGCGAAGCATTCATGATGGTCAGAGGTGTGACCACATTATTTGCAAAGGGAGCGGGAGCGCCGACAGGAGGCATGCCCTGAGGGAACTCGATGCGCAGCACACCGGATGTGGCAGGCAATCTCGGTCCACCCATCTGAGCACAAGCTACTGAATGTACTGTGCCGGAAGGCAGAGCACCAGTGCCTTGTTGAGGCGCCGAAGCGACAGCTTTCTCACGGGCAGTGAGCTTGATTACAGCGGGGATAACGCCGGCATTGGCATCTAAGCCTTCGAAGAGCCCTTTATCAACTAAGCGTACTTGCTCAGCCAAGTTGGAGAGCATGATTGAACCGATAGGGCTTGGAATATCAACTTTGGCGCGGTAGAAACGAGTGCCGTTTACCCGGGCGAAATAAGCCTGGTTGCCGCCCAGACCATCCATGCTCTCAGGGCTGGGACAAGGTGTGTTGGTTACACCCTGGCTGCCGAAAGTAGAGCGCAGATCGCCTATCTCAACTGAAAAGTCGGAAGGGCTGAGGTCTTTATAGCCTCTAGATGAACGGCGGTTGTTGGCGTTATAAGCATTTGCAGCAATATTGAGGAGATTGCCGCCGTTGATTGACTTGCCGTCTACATCTTGAGCACTGCCGCCGCCGATGTAATCGTTCATCGAACGAGCCAAGTTGCGTGCCGCCGCTTTGGCATTGTTCAAATCTTGACCGGCAGCAGCAATCATCGTCGTGTTATTGAGCTGGCTGGCCACAAGACCATCGAGGCGAGCAGTAGCTAATACGGTATTTATAGATAGAATCGGTCTTTGTTCGAGACCGCCTGTGCCGTATTGGTCGACTACACCGACTCGCCCCAGCCTAGGGTCGAGAATAGTAACGCGCTGAACATCCTTAGCGACCGCGATAGCTGCAGCATCGACAGCATTTTGAGCCTGCTTTTGGAATCCAAATAACTGTTGATAATTGAGGGTTATGAAGCCAAAGATAAGAGCGACAGCTAAAAACGCTGCCAACCCGTATATCAAGGTGCTTCCCCTTTTGACTCTCATCATAGGATTGACCTTCTCCAAGGAAATCGAAACCCGCCGATCGGCAAGTTGGATCGCCCAGCTTAGTACGTGAAACAATTTTAACAATAATGGAAAAGCTGCCATTTTTCAATGGTGATTTTGCCAATGCAGGCGCTTTTGAGATTAACTTATTCTTGCCAGAGCCCCTACTGCGGCGTCAGCTGAGCGATATATCGACCGGCCACCAAGACAACTATTATGAAGACCAGGTTCACTGCCATCGCCACCGAAAGCAGACTGGTGCCGATCATGAGCTGCCAGCACACCAAGGCATGACGCAGAGACATGACTCTCAGTACGCCAAAACGACTGACCACAAACAAGAAAGCAGCGGCAAAAAATAAGACGTCGGCCAAGAGATAGCACCAGATAGCAGAACTCTTAGGACCAAAGCATGGCACTGCTAAGAACAAGAAAGCTCCAAAGATTGCCCCTTTCAATAGAGCAGCACTGGCTTTGTCGCCAGATCTTATTTGAATGGAAGGGTCCTTCATAGCTTTGCCGACATAATTCCAAGACTCGACAAAAGCAGCCCAGTTAGATATACGCTTGCCTTCTTCGGGCTTTTCGGATGCCTCTACCGGGGTTTCATTTGCATTATCAGTCATTTTGAACCTTTCCGTAGGAATATAGAGATGCTAGAGCGGAACGACCTGTGGCGCAAGTACTGCTGTCAGTGGAAATGACTGCCTTGAAGTAAGAGTGACCTGGGCGGGCAAGATACCAGGAATAGTTGCTGGCAGTCTGTAATCGACTTGGGTCGTGACCTCGACACTGCCTTCAAAGTTGCCACCCATAATGGCGTTTGTAGGGCGCTTAAAGTCGGAAGAGAGACTTACTGTTTGCAGGCGCGGACCAATGATATAGCCGTCTAGGTGCTGCATCTTTGTCACCACCGATGCGGCACGCTGCCTAATGGGGCTGGAGCCGGACAAGTTGCCGGATGAATCGGAGGCAACAGGCTCAATGACTGATGCGGCACGGGCAGCATCACGGCAAGCATTATCGTTGAGGGTGGCAGCAAGATAAAAGACCACCACATCGATTATCAATAGAAATATCGGAATGAGAACCAAGAGACCAGCAGCCAGTTCCACCAGTTGCTGACCGCTTCTTCTTCCTGTCCTTTTTGATAAGTGCCTCTTGCTAAATATCACTGACCTATTCCTTTATAGACCATAGACCTTTTTCTTCTATAGACCAATTCCCTCCGGATGCTCTACAGCACAGGTACTTTGAGCCTTAGCCTGGAAACTGAAGGGGAAAAGTATCGGCTGAATAGAATAAGTAGCATCGACGACATAAGTGTATGAATAAATTTTCTGGTCTACCTGCACGTTGGCGCCCACACCGAGATCATAAGGCTCGGGGCTGCCACCGTCGGGCACCCGAAAAGTCCGCAGGGCTAAGCCTGAGGGATTGCGGGGGGTGATGCCACCAAAAGCGCCCAATGGTCCCGTCAAGATAGCGGCACCAACTCTCTGCATAGCAGCTCGAGCACCGGTCTTAGTCTGAGAAGCCCCTGCCTCGCGAGCGGCAGCCGAGCAGGCAAAGTTGAGCGTAGCGTAGCCGCACAAGAGCGAGAACATTGAAATCATGAAGAAGATCACGAGGGACATGACAAAGAAAGCCAACGGGCTCTCGGCGAGCACGCCTCCTTTTTTGTTTTTGTCTCTAGATGAAATTTTGCTTGCCCTATGCATTGAAAAGTACTAAAACTGAAGTGTAAGCCGAACATACTTACTTTACCCGAAAGAGCCGCTTTCTAAAGGGTGGAATTCCCCCATGATAAAGTAAGAACAAGGTCAAAACGAACCGCAGGTAAAAACTTGAGCAAGAAACCAGTTCTATCTTTCTTAAATAGGAAGTTCACCCAGCTCTTCATAGTGCTGGCAGTAATAGTGGTGGCGCAGATTGTCTGGACAACCTATAAAGATGTGCCGGTCAATTATTTTAGTTTCTCGCCTACAAATGCTCAGAACAAAGACAGAAAAGATCCAACCGACAACCGCGGCGAGCCGGTGGAAGGTCTAAGCGCCAGACAACTGAAAGCTTTCGAGGAAGGCAAAGTTCTTTTCAAAAAAAAGTTTACAGTGAAAGAAGGTCTTGGACCGCTCTTCAACGGCGAAAGTTGCTTTGAATGTCACGGTCAGCCAGGCTATGCCGTCGGTGGTGAAGGTCGCGATAATTCCAGCACCTCCATAGTCAATTTCGCAAGAAGACTACCGTCATCGCCCAAATCTAAGAAACCCTTCGCCGAAGTGGCTGAGTCTATCGGCAAAAGAGATGTTGATTTCTTTCTTGAAAAGGGCGGACCATCGCAGCAGAAGCGTTCCATTACAACTGAAGATCCAGACCTTTTGCCCTTCCACATTCAAGTTGATGCCGACATGATTCCAGCCAATGCCGACATCATCTCACCAAGACACTCGCCGCCGATTTTTGGCGACGGTCTCATAGACAATATCGCCGACGCCGATATTATCGCCAACTCAATCAAACAAAATATTGAGCATCCAGAAATGGCCGGTCGCCCCATTTCTGCCGTCGACCGTTATACAGAAGCACCAAGAGTCGGTCGCTTCGGTTGGAAGAACCAAAACGTCAATCTCTTCAACTTCACCACCGGAGCGATGAATATTGAGCTGGGTCTGACCACTTATCTCAATTCCACCGAAAACTCATCAAAGTCATTCGGCATCTTCCCTAAAGAGGTCTATCAGGTGATACCACCGGGACCAAACGACAAGGGTGACATACTTGTCAAACTCAATTACTTCCAAGCGCTTTTGGCACCGCCCAAGCGTGGCGAAATCACCGAAGAAGTGAAGCGCGGCGAAAAGCTCTTTGCCCAGACAAACTGTGCCGTCTGTCATCAACCCTCTATGAACACCACCCCCGTCGGCTATGTCATAGACCCCGACAGTCCACTGCCTAAACTAAACTATATGAAAGTAGACGCCCTTTCCAACAAGAAGTTCTATCCTTATTCAGACTTCCTTGTGCATCAAATGGGCAAAGAGCTGGCTGACGGCTTCCCACAAGAAGGTGCCAAGGGCGGCGAATGGAGAACCACCCCGCTTTGGGGTCTGCGCTTCAAGAAGTTCCTCTTGCATGATGGACGCACTCAAGTGGTGCACGATGCCATCATGTACCATGGCGGACAAGCAGAAAAGTCTAAACAAGCCTATGCTGCTTTGCCTAAAGCAGACCAAGATGCTCTGCTGGCCTTCCTCAACTCACTATAAAGAGCAGCCGACCTAGGTTCTCAATGCTACTTATATTGACCGGTATATAGCCAAAAGAGGATAAGGAAAAGGTCTCTAAGAGAACGCGAAGTGTCGAGTGCGATGTTGACGGTCGAGCCCTCGCGGTCGACCCAGTCGACATAGACTTTCTCGATACGATAGCCTTTGGTGCGAGCTAAAAGCAAAACTTCTAGGTCAAAGAGAAAACGCTTGATCTTGGTCAGCGAAAAGAGTGTTCTGGCGCATTCTCGCTTGAAACCCTTAAAACCAGCCTGTGTATCTCTGATACCGGGCAAGATGATATTCCCGATAAGCCAACGAGAGCCAAGAGCCACTAAGCGCCTGGCTAAACTAGGATACTGGGTTTCGCGCTTACGCTGGGCTATGCAAACATCAGCCCCTGCCATCAAGCCGCCCAGAAAATCTTCCAGAACCTCTGGGGCAAAAGAAAGATCGGCGTCGGTAAAAAAGATATAGTCGCCAGATGCAGCCAGCATGCCTTCTTTAACAGCGTTACCCTTGCCTTGATTGGGCTTTAGATCAAGTACTGCAAACTTGACCGAATCGCCCACAGCCGCTTCCGCAAAATTTTCGCGAGCGACATCGGCTGTCCGGTCCTTACAACCATCGCAAACGACCATGAGTTCGGCAGAATAAGCCGACTGCCTAGAAGCAAGGTACTTTGCAAGAGCCAGAACGGTGGGACCAATCCGCTTCTCTTCGTTATATGCCGGCAGAATTAGTGTAATCCGGGGCTCCATCGCATCCTTTTGATTGGCTACTTTAGACCATAGGGGCACATGCTAACATTTTCTTACACCTTAAGAAGCCTTACCAAACATGACCAGCGCCCCGGAAGAGTCCAGCCAAAAGAAAATGCCGCCCACCGGACTTCTCTACAAGAGAATCTTCGCAATCTTTCTTTTTGTTGTGCCCCTAACCGCTGCCTTGTCACAACCAAAGCTGATGCAAGCCTCAGATTTTCTGATGACTTTCTATCTAGCCGGCAAACTTACCGCCCAGGGCAAATTTGCACAGCTCTATCCACCAGTAAGCGCTCAAGACCTTTTCAATACACCTTTCAATCAGTTTGCGCATCAGACCCTAGATGCACTAGGGCAGGGCTTTACGGCTATTTACATGTACAGCCCGCTCAATGCCCTCTTGATGGTGCCCTTTGCTTTTTTCGACACTCGCTATGCCCTCTTTGCCTGGCAAATTTTTTCAATAATCTGCCTGGCGCTCTCCGCCTTTCTTATTAAGAGTGCCACCGGCCGCAGTGCGGCAATGTACTTTTTTGCTTCGGTCTATTTCTTGCCTGTCTTTGCCACCTTGCTGATTGGGCATCTAGGCATCGTCTTGGGCATACTACCTTTAGCTCTCGCCTATTATGCCGCCCAAAAGCAAAGACCTTTCCTTGCCGGTCTCTGCTATTCGCTTTTTATTTTAAAACCACAATTTCTGCCTATCGCCATGCTGGCAAGCGGTGCAGACTGCCTAAAAGGGCGCTACAAAAGCTTAGTCGGTCTAATAGCAGGACTGCTTGCTCTTGTCGCTTTAACTATAGGAGTATTCGGCATCGATATCATTAAGGCCTGGCTCTCATCTTTTCGACTCAGCGACACTATATTCTCGGACCCGCGTTACAACTATCCGCATTATCTAGTTTCTTCTCTGCCAGGGGTGGTGGTGCAAGCAGTGCCGGTGGAAATGAGACAGACCGCCAAATTAATAACCTATGGCTTAGGCGGTTTGTTCGGCTTGCATGCATTATATAAAGCTTTGCAGTATCAAAACCGCTTTAAAGAACAAGCACTACCGGCGGTGATTATGCTCGGCTGTTCGGTGCTGCCCTTAGTCTTGCCTCATTTTCTTTTTTATGACCTCTGCATCATGACCATTGCCGGCATGCTCATCTTCGGACACCATTTTCAAAACACCGATCTCAACTTACGTATGCATGCAATCGCTGTTTTGCTGTTTACGTCGCTCTATACAACCCTTTATCTTTTTGGCTCGGTGGGCAACTTTGGTCCAATAATCTTGGTGGCAATACTCACTCTTGCCCATTGCCGACTGCTCTATTTTCTAGACAAAACAGAAGCTATCAAACCCTTTACAGCAAAATAGTCTAAAGCCCTTTATCTCGGCTTATCGGGCTAAAAATATACTCGTTACTCTGCAATTTCTTGCCGTAGCTTTCAGACTTTGCAGCAGCAGCCTTTTCCTTTTCGGCGCGGGCATTGGCATGCTTGGTCGACGGTATGATCTTGGCGATCGGCAAAGCTTCAATTTTTTTGAAACCTTCTTTAGTAAATCCACAGCCATCAACATTAAGCGAACTAAGCTTCTTAAGAGCTTTCAGGGTGGGAAGAAAATCATCAGACAATTTTGTATTGCCGGCAAGATGCAAGCTCTGCAAATTGCTTAGCTTGCCTATGGGGGCGGCACTGGCTGCAGTCAAATGCGCCCGCGAAATGGCAAGCACTTCCAAGCTTTGCAAACCAGCCAAATAAGGCATGTTGCGCGGTGCAATCGTATTGCCTTGCAATCCCAATATTCTTAGTTTCTTCAAGGCGGCAAAATCTTTGAAAAAATCGCCCTCTACCATATTGCCGAAAAGATAGAGAACTTGCAAATCTTTCAAAGACTTCAAAGGGATAATACCTTTGTCGGTAAGCTCGGACTGCTCTAAATCTAAGCCGGTAAGGCCGGTAAAGCGAGCCAAGCTGGCAACGGCAGGGTCGGAGCGACCTTCTTCAGAGTCCTGCAAAGAAGCATAACGCACTACCACAAAATCCAAACTATCGGGGGCTAGATTACTGATGCACGAGGGGTTAGCAAAGAAAAAGTGGTTGGGGAAATAAACCACATAGCGACCTTCCGGCACCTTGACCATGCCGCTGGCTTTGACATTGCCTTCTAACTTGAGAGGCTGACTGTGATCTTTATGGTACTTATAAATTGCCAGCCCACCAACCGATTGCACCGGAAACTTGAGCAAACGAGCCGGTCGCAAGGGCATCTTCACCTCGGCGATGTTCTCGCTTACATCTGATGCCCTAGCCGGTGCCGAGCAAAGCACCAGCATGCTTGCCAGTAAAGGCAAATAGCGGCTAAGGGTTTCCATTAAGTTGAGCAGAACTTTCATTGCTTCAATTATATATGTAGAAGCAAGCGACAACGGCAAATTAGTTCGTCTATAATCCTAAGCTGCCTCGGCGCATGAGCAAAGATGAAGGAAAATAAAGACAACCCGGCTGTCAGCAACCGGTCAATTATGACAGTGTCCATAACCTGGTTTGCCTTGGCTTTTGCTATTCGCGGCGCCTTTGTTTTCAACTGGCTCGATATCTGCGGCCTGCACCCCGACCTCAGCTTGGTAGGTGATGCCTACGAGTACAAAGAGCTTGCAGAAAAACTATATCAAATCGCCTTAAATGGCTCTGTAGGTCTAGATAGCCATACAGTTATAGACAACACCAAGAACCTGGTGAGTGGATTGCTAATGGCCGGTCCGGTCTTTCCTCTTTATCTCGCTTTCGGCCTCGCCATAGGTCATTGGCTGCAAACTTTCCAGCAGTTTCTGCCCATTCAGACAGCCCCTTTGCTCATCCAAATCTTTGTATCATCGGCCACGGTGGCTTTGCTTGGCGCCTGCAGCGAAAAACTCTACAAAGGCACAGGCAAGATAGCAGCTCTGCTAGCCTCTCTCTATCCGGGCTTTATCATCAACTGCCACAGACTGACCACCGAAAGCCTAGCTATTTTTCTAGTTACCCTCGCCCTCTTTGCCTTTTTGAGAGTAAGCAAAGAGCGCAAAAGAAGCCTGTCGAGCCTGATACTACTAGCAATATCACTCATTTTATTGCAATTATTGCGCTCGGCCTTGCTGCCGCTATCATTACTATTTGGCTTAGCCACCTTGATTATCTTAATTGCCGAGAAAGAAAAGAAAAAAGCCGCTCTATTTCTCATGGCGGCATCGCTATCAATAAGCCCCTGGCTGCTTTTCGAATGCGCCGTCAAAGCACCCCTCTCTCTTTGCCCAGACCGAGCTGGCAACCTTAATGTGGCAGTAGGCAATGATACCGAGAGTGATGGCTGGACCCGAGCCCCCTACCCAATTTATGCCGGGCTAGTCAATGAAAAACCCTTGTCTATCCTCAAGTTGAGCATCAAAACAAGTACCCGCAAATGGCTTGAGCTGACATTAGGGAAAATCCCTCGCCTAATCAAGGCGCCATGGAACGACTTCCGCACCGCCATCGGTGCATTTAGCTATGCCAATCAGACGCTTTATCATCAACTTATCTTGGCGCTGGCGGCCATCGGCATTCTCCTCGCCGCCGCCGCCAAAGACGAACGCCGCCATATCTCGCTAAAGGTAGCATTGGCAATAAATGCCCTGCATTTTGTCTATATTCCTTTTGTAGCCATGCCTCGTTATTTCGTCACAGCCATGCCGGTGCTTATCATGCTGGCTGCCCGAGCAATCGCCGCCCTTTGCCGCAGCGAAAACAAAGCCCTGGTAATGCCACTGGCAGTAGCCACCTTGCTTTGCCTGCTTTCTCTCCGGCTGCATGCCGGCTGGCTCAATACTTTATTGGCGGCAAGCGGCGCCATCATCTCTCTTATCGCCATAAGACCAAGAGAGGAAAAATCGCTTCAATATTGGCTTTTCGGCGTCCCGATTGTTGTGTTAACAGCTATAAACAGTCTGCCATTGGCAGCCAACGGACGCATCTATGATAGCTATTCTCTAAAAAATGATTATGCAATTTCGCTGCAAAATCTAGAACAAACTAGCGATGCAAGCTTGCAGGGCAAAGAACTCTATTTGCTAATCGCGCCTGGACCATATCAAAATCTTTTCAACAGGTTCAAAATCAAATACAACGGCGAAGCACTTTCTGCACCCGCGATAAGCACGATAGCTTTACTTGATGATCAAAAAACACTCGCCCCCATTGGCAATGATCACTTAATCATGCCTTACCAATATATATTTTCAAGTCTTTGCACAGCCGCCGACTTAAACCTCATCGAAGCCAATCAATACTTCCTCATTAAGCTGCCTTGCCGCGACAAAAAAGAAATCGAAAGCTTGGTCTTATCGCCAACCAGTAGTGAAGGGACAGAGCTACCGGCGGCGAGAGCGGCAAAAGACCGACTGCAAATGTTCGATCCCCGATATTACTCATGGGACAAAATGTTCTATGGTGTTGAAAACAGCCTCGGCTTTTCCGACTGCCGACTGGAATATAGCCACAAGCTGGAAAAAGGCAGCGGTACTGTCATAGAGAAACAACCAATGGCGAGAATTGTGGCACTACCGGCAGTGCCGCATCCGTCAAGACAAATCATTTTAAAAGATTCAATAAGTCTAGAGGTATCTGCCGACAAGCCAGAAACCATTGCTGCTCCCTTAGACAAATCAGCACAAGAGTCACTATTTGGTCAATCTATACTGCGAATCAAGGGCGAAATTGCCGGCAGCCAAACTCAAATTCAGAGCGCAAGCTCAGCCATAGAGCCGGGTATGGACGTCACTCTCACCTATGACTGCGGCGGTGCGACACGCTCCTTGGGCGCGCCGCTCTACCCCCACAGAGTGAAAGAATTAGACAAGCACTCATACCGGTTCGACTTTGCCGTGCCGGTTCTACTTAATGATGCTGCCAGCAAAGACAGACCTAGCCTAGAAAAAATCGAGCTTACACTGAAAGCGCATGAGCCTCTAATGAGAGACTTTTATAAAGCCAAGACTAAAGGAAAAGTACAGTTCAAGAACATAACTATTAGTCTGGAAGATTACTGTCCATCAGCACTGGCAAGCGGCATCGCTGTCTACTGATTCATAGTCACAATAATGCCAAAATCAATCGGCATAATGCATCATGCCATTGAACGGCGGAAACCTTAAAACCTAAGCTTACTAAAAGCCTCCTGCCCCATCCCCTCTTTCAGGAGTATTCTCATGCGCCAAAATTCCTGCGCAGAAGCGCAATTTGACTCGCCCATAAAACCTACCGAAGCCCAAGAAAGCAACTTATCAAGCAACTGCATAAACGACTGGCAAGAAAGCAGCTGCCTAAGCGACAACCGAGGCAACAGCGAAGCACTGGTGCACTGCGGCGTTCTGCCTGACTGTGTCATCGATTTTGGTGACGACAATTGCGCAAGCACGCCTAGTCAAAATCAACATGCAGATACGACGACTTATTGCCCACCCCTGGAGTCATGCACGCCCGACGGTGAATGTACTCCTATTGAACAAGCTGAATACGACTGCACTATCTTACCGCCACAGCCGACAGACGAGACCACTTATTGCCCACCTATGGAGTCATGTACGCCCGACGGTGAATGCACTCCCATTGAACAAACTGAATACGATTGCACTATTTTGCCGCCACAGCCGACAGAGACCGACGACCAATGCCCACCTATAGATTCATGCATTCCTGATGGCGACTGTACAATATCGCCACCCCCGAATCCACCAGAAACGACACCTATTGCTCCGCCGGTCGACACCCCAACAATCAGACCGGAAGAGCCCCCCGTTTCCGACACCGGCGGTGACACCGTTGGCGACACTATCGACTTTCAGCCACGCCCCGGTTTGGAAGGAGGCAGAGCGCGAGTGGAAATCGGCAGAGGATCGCGTCCAGAGTCATTACCGGAAGGGCTGAGAGAATATGCCAGATACGAAGGAGGCATGTTGGTCATCGATGCCAAAGGCAACGAGATTCCACCACTTTCAATCACCAGCGACAATGTGGTGATTCGCAATGCCCGCATCAAGGGCGATCAAGGACCGGCAGTATCAATTAATGGAGCCGACAACGTCACCATAGAAGACTCTGAAATAACCGGCGGTAGTCGCGGCATTCTCGCCGACAGATCGAGCAATATAACCGTAAAAAACAACTGGTTGCACGACTTTGATTGGAGAGAAAAGTTTGATACCACCGCAGTGGAATTCGATCATGTCAACGGCGGACGCATCGAAGGCAATCGCATCAACGGACTATTCAAGAGTGATTCAGTCAGTATGTACGAAAGCCAAAATCTTGTTTGCACCGGCAACAATATAGATATCACTATAGATGAGTGGTCTTCTGCCCCCTTGATGGTAGAAGGAAACTCCGCCTACAATATCGAAGTCTCAAACAATGTGATCAACTATCCAGTCGGCAATAATGTGCCACCAGGTCTTTTGGGCGGCAGAAATCACCGCGCCAACAACAATATCGTCAATGGCGATCGCTCGGTCGGAGCCTGGCAGATGTACGCTTATAACGACGTCTGGCAGGACATCTATTTCAACGGCGTCAAACTCGCCTAAAGCCGAAATAGATGGGAAGAAGGAAGGAGAACCGAAACGAAGGTTCTCCTTCTTTGCAAAGCAATGAAGATTTAAATCAGGCTATAATCTAGCGGAATTCTGAAGGCAAAAACAAGAGATATGCCAAACCAAGAAGTCTGCAAAAACTGCCACCTGCCTTTTCTATCGAAAGAAAGGCGTGGTTCGTTCACTTCTTTTGTCTTTATCGATATGCACTGTCAGTGCCATCTTGCTCAAGACACCGCCACGGCTGGCGCCCGCAAAGCCAGTAAAGCCAAAGTAGAATCTCAGTCTTGCGCCAACTGCGGCAAAGTCATCGCCAAAGCCAAACGCGCCGGCAGCCTCACCAGCATGCTCTTGGTCGATTTGCGCTGCAGTTGTGCCAATCCTAAACCCAAGACTCCGCGCTTCGATATGCAGACCCGCTTTAAGCCGCCAGCTTCTCTTACCAAGCGCCGGCGCGACAACGCCACTCGCATGCGCACCCGCGGCGTCACTCTTACTAAAGCCGATACCGCCCTAATCGAACTCAAACCCGGCGACCGCATCGGCGGTGACTTTGTGCTCATTGAACAAGCCGGTCAAGGCGGTATGGGACTTGTTTACCGAGCCAGACATGAAAGACTGGCTCGCACTGTCGCCCTAAAGTTTCTCTTGCCCTCGATGGTTTCGCAAGAAAGCTGGTCTCAGTTCAAACAAGAGGCTAAGCTCAACAGCATTCTCACCCACCCGACCATCTGTCAAATCTATGACCTCGGTCTGCACCAAGGCGTCTTACCTTTCTATGCCATGGACTATGTGGACGGTCTCACCCTCGAAGAGATTATCTTGCAGGTTGGTTCTCTTAGTATCGGCGCCACCCTGGAAGTCTTTATCAAAGCCGCCGAAGGTCTAAGCTATGCCCACCGCAAGGGTGTTGTGCACAAAGATATCAAGCCAGCCAATATCATGGTTGAAAAAACTGACGAAGGCGATATCTTGGTCAAAATTCTCGACTTTGGCATTTCTCAGTTAAACGACAAAAATAGTAAGCAAGAAAAACAAGACCTGGTCGTGGGCAGCGCCCCCTATATGAGCCCCGAACAAATCAGGGGCGAGCCCCTCGATGCCAGATCAGACATCTACAGCCTGGGCTGCTCTATTTTTGAAACGCTCTGCGGCGAGCCGCCCTTCGTCGCCGACGATTACGACACAACAGTAGCAATGCATCTTGATGATGATACACCCTTGCTCGCCGATCGTACCGATATCGATATGCCCATCGAAATCGATGCCGTCGTACAAAAGTGTATGCACAAAGAAGCAGACCGCCGCTATCAAAATGCCAGTGAACTGATTATCGACCTAAAGCGCATCATGGAGGACAAAGCCCTTCAACATGCGGCAGCCGAGTTGAAGTTTCTGGAAGATCAAAGCGAAAATAAAAACTCAGCAAGCGCCATAAAACCGCGAACTTTTCTCATTCTAGGAGTGCTAACAGCTATTTGCTTTGTCTCTCTGATGGGATTATTCTTGCGGACCCCAACCAAAAATAAGATTAGGAAAACCTCGAGTTCAGAGATTGCTGCCCTTTCTAGATTAGAGAATCCAATAGCTCAAGATTATCCAATTACAGAGAGCAAAAAAATTCCTTCTGTAAAGTATTACAGAGCTTTTGAGCACCCCAACACAATTAGTTCGAAGGGAAAACGCTACAGGAATTTTTCTTTTCCTCCGCTAAAGGGAGAAGGCGTGCCATTTGCACTGTTAACTTTTGACCGTAGGCTTGATTTTCAGGAAGTGTTTTTAAGATACCTATTCTTTGTGGACGTGGGAAATGTTAACATTTGCCTGCCCAAAACATATAGTCAGAATATTGGCATAAAGAATCTAATAAAGCTTGACGATGAAGGACAAATCACCATATACGGTGGTTTTGGCGATGTCTCATTTGAAAGCAACCGTTTAGTCACCTTACTACCACTAGATCCGATTATCGGAAATGAATCGCTACTTCTAGGATTCGGACCGGAGAGCGTCGATGCCCTCAGTCTTCATACCCTTACTGCTTCACCCAAACAAGTATTAAGCCTTGTTCCCTCAGCCTTCCAAAAAATTCAGGGTTTAACTCTATCCGGAAACGAGCAACTTCTTGCTTGCAGCAAAATAATCACCGACTTCAAACCAGAAGTAGTCCTTTTAGACAATTGTGACTTCGACAAACTAGAAGAAGAGCCATTTGCAAATTTCAAGCTAAGAACATTGATCATAAATTACTGTCGAGGCAGTCTCAACAAGCTTCTCAACAGCTCCTCTTCCTCTAAGTCACCAGAATCTTTACGATTGCATAGATGTTCAATCTCAGCAAAAGATATGGAAATGATTCGCGACTTACCGAGACTGCGAAATCTAGAACTTGCAGACTGTAATCTCGGTTCTCATAGCGCGATTCCTGATATTCTTGCAAAAACGACCATTCGCAAATTCACTTGGGACACAAGAACAATTGCGGTTCCACCAGGCAGTCTAAGCAGACTTGGACCACTACCCTCTCTAGAAACATTGAAATTGACTTTGGCAATTCCACTCAAAGGCAAACAAATTGACGAATTGAATAAACTGAAAAAGCTCAATCCAGATCTGACTGTCATTCTAGATGTAAGGCCGACCATAATTCTTGAACCAAATCAAGGATCAAATAAAAGCCAAAAACGTTACTAAACCACAAAGCTATCCACTTGCGTGGCGCCGCCTTCTAACTTAAGCCAATGGGCAAATTGGGCGACGGCACGCTCTGTCACCGACCGCCAATGCGCATCCGCCGGCGAATAAATAACGCCAACCACACTGGTAGTCTTGTCTTTGATCTTGCCGGCCATCGAATCTTTCACCGGATTACCCAATGGCTCATCTCTTTCGCCACTGCAAGCACAAACAAGACCGGCGAGGTCGATATCTTGACCAGAAGCGTTAAAAACATAACGCTCACCGGGGCGCCCATAGCGAATCTTTAGGGTGCCACCGATGGCAGAGGCATCAAGCAGGCTTATGGGCAAGCCGGTCTCTAGCGAAATCAAATTATTGATGTCGACCAAGTTATTGATATAAGGGAAACGTCCCTCTCTAGCGGCTTGAGCCAAGTATTCGCTGGCGGGCTTGTTGCGACCACTCGGCTTAAAGCCGCCGGTCTTAAGAAGACTGCGCACCGCCTCTTTAGTCTCTGCGGCAAATTCAGTTTGCGCCTTGTCGCCGACAAGGGCATCCAGTGCCGATTTCAAATCAGGTCCTGTTTCCTTGACAGCGACAGCCTGAGCGTATACCACTCCACCCAAAACACCATTTGCTGCTATCTCGTTCACCACATTCAATATCATTTATCGCAGCGCCACTCCCAAACTGTTGTGCTTTTTTCTAAACAAAGTCAAGGCTTCATCATTCCCTAAAATCATTGCCAGCGAAAGATATTTTTCAGCCTCAGCAGCTTTCTTCTCTTCGGTCGCCAACTTATAGTACAGTAAGGCCTGGTCACCATCAATCTGAGAATGCCGCAAAAGTGCTTCCAATGCCCTTCTTGCCGAGGCATTATCATGACAGCTCCAGGCCACAGTGGCAAGTGTATCGGCAGAACAACTTTGATCGGGTGCCATAGCAAAAGACTGCTGCGCTAGCTTAAGAGCCTTAGTTTTCTCGCCCCTCTCAAGAGCTTCCTCTGCCTCTTGATGTAGAGAATGAGAATCTAACTTACTCTGCCCCTCTATTGATCCGACTTCAGCTTTCTCGCCTGCTGCAGCCTCACTAGACCCAGGCTCAGCGGCTTCTTCTGTCTCCGACTCTACTGGTTCTGATTCCAATTCATCTGTGGCACTCGCCTTATCTGCGCCGACCTTGGCTACTTTAGTGGTATCTTCAGCTAAATACTCGGCAAGACTTTCTTTCATCTCATCGGCAATATCTTGCTCAGACTCTTTGGCAATAACCAATTCCATAAAGCTTGCAGCCAACTCTTTAGCCTTAGGCTTTGGTAATTCAGGCAAAAGATACAAGAGAGCATATCGATAATCGACGGCCGATTCATAATCTTTGAACATCTTCTTGGCTTTCGGCATAACAAGCGTCACAATGCTCTCATACTCAGACTGCCGCCCGTCCAGCTTAAGATTTTTAAGCAAAGCAGCGGCTTCACACATATCTACAAAGTCGGTACCGTATCTATCCGACTCCAAACTCTTGGTCATCTGCTCAACAGCCCTGGCCTTGACTCTGGCACTGCCCGCGGTATCACCTTTAACGGCAAGCAAATTGACATATTTTAGAAAGTCTGAGTAATTCAAGTACTCATGTGGCAGGGCTACTAGTTCCTGATAAACCTTCGCTGCGCGATCATAATCCAACCTTTTCAAATAAAAGTCGGCCAAACTACGTTGTTTCTCATGAAATTCGTATTCATCAGTATCTTTCTTAGCGGCCGCAAGCTCTAAAGTGCGGGCGGCGCTATCGCCGTCAAGCATATCAAGATAGCGATCGCACAAGTCTAGATAAGTACTCAGTTCAACTTGGTCGCCTTTATAATCTTGCAAAATTTTGTCGAAATCTTTCTTGGCTTCAGTCTTTCGCTTCAGTGAAAGAAGAGATTTTCCCCTGAGCAATAAGCGCTCGCTATCAAGACCAGAGAGAGCTATCGCTTTTTCGACATCTTTAAGAGCCTTTTCAAAGTCATCAGACTGAAAGTAAACCTGCGAGCGCGCTTGGTACCACTCAGAGCGATTGGGCTCAAGCCTGATCAGATGGTCATAGTCAGCCAAGGAATTCTGATAGTCGAGCAAGTCGGCGTAAGCGGCAGCGCGGCTGCGCAAGGCATAGGTGTCGTCCTTATTAACCTTGAGTGCGGCACTGGTTTCCTCAACCACTTCCTTAGGGCTCTCATAAGACTCACCAGCCCCTAATCTCTCAAAGAAATCGCGTATAACCCAACGGCAGAGACTTTCATTCTTGGCGTAATAGAAGCAAAACCCTGCCAATAACGAAATCTGCGCACCAAGAATAAAAGCCAGGGCAATGAATAGTTTTTTGGCAAAGCTCATCAGTGAATGTGAATGTTGGCTGTCTTCCGATATTCTTCCATCTTATCCCATTCAAGAACTTCCGGTTTAGAAGTTACAAGCTGATTCCAAGTGATGTGGGGGCGACCGGTTTCGATTTCCACCATTTCAATGCAATCATCCACCGGACATACTTTCGAACAAAGATCACAGCCGACACAATCTTCTTCGCGCACCACCGGCCAAAGTCTTTCGCGGGCTTCGCCGGTTAGTTTCAATTCTTTCAAGTCTATACACTGGTGGGCAGCATCATTGCAAGCGATATAGCAAAGATTGCACTGTATGCACTTATCATGATTGATGCGAGCCACCGATTGGAAGCCGAGATCGAAATCACCAAAATTGGAAATACGCGGCAGTGCTTTGCCAATGAACTGATCGCAGCTGGTGAAGCCTTTCTCGTCCATCCAATTAGACATACCGTCAATCATGTCTTCGACTATGCGGAAACCCCAGTGCATAACGGCAGTGCAAACCTGCACCGAAGTAGCACCAAGCAGCATAAACTCAACTGCATCGCGCCAAGTTTCGATACCACCCATACCCGAGATGGGCACTCCCGATTTAATTACTTCAGCATCTGAACCGACGGCTGAAAGCAAATGCAAGGCAATGGGCTTGACTGCCGGGCCGGCATAACCGCCGTGACCGCCTTTGCCGCCGACATTAGGTTTAATCTCAAAAGTATCGAGATTGACACCGGTAATGCTATTAATTGTATTGATAAGCGAAAGGGCGCTGGCTTTGCCGCGCACCGCCGCACGAGCCGGATGAACAATGTCGGTGATATTCGGTGTCAGCTTGACGATAACCGGCTTGGTAGCCACTTCCATCACCCATTCGGTGACCATGCAAGTATATTCGGGGACTTGCCCCATCGCCGAACCCATGCCACGCTCAGACATACCGTGAGGGCAGCCAAAATTGAGTTCGAAGCCATCAATACCGGTGTCTTCGGTTCTTTTGATAATCTCTTGCCAGGCTTCTTTCTTTGATTCCACCATGACAGAGGCAATTACCGCATGACCAGGGAAGTTACGCTTCACCTCGCGCATTTCTTTCAAGTTGATATCGATAGGTCGGTCTGAAATTAGTTCTACGTTATTGAGACCAATTATTTTGCTGCCCTTGTAATCGATTGTGCCGTAGCGATTGCAGACATTAAGGACCGGAGCACCGATTGTTTTCCAAACAGCACCACCCCAGCCTTCTTCAAAGGCTTTCTGCACCTGATAGGCCGAATTGGAAGGAGGAGCCGAAGCCAACCAAAAAGGGTTGGGTGATTTAATTCCGGCAAAGTTGATAGATAGATCCGCCATTATTCAAGTCCTTAAAATTATGCTGCAATATCAAAACTAATTTTTAGCCAAAGCGGCTTCATCCACGAGTGCCCGGGTAATGGCTTTGGCGGCGATTTTTCCGTCCTGCACAGCCATCACTGTCGAAGCTTCACCATGGCTGCGCACGCAGTCACCACCGGCATAGATTTTTCTATGGGCGGTGCGATTGTCCGAATCGACCTTGATATAGCCTTTCACCGACTCGACCCCAAAGGGTTCAAGCATCTTGAGAAAATGGGCAGGTTTGACTTGACCGATGGCTTTCACCACCATATCGCAGGGCACGATAAATTCCGAGCCCTCAACCGGCACTGGGCTTCTGCGTCCCGAAGCATCAGGCTCACCGAGATCCATGCGCATACACTTCAAACCATCTACTTTGCCGTCCTTACCCAGAACTTCCACAGGCTGAGTGAGGAACATAAAGCTCACGCCTTCTTTCAGGGCAAACTCATACTCAAAATGATAGGCAGGCATCTCAGCTTCAGAGCGGCGATAGATCATGGTGACACGCTCGGCGCCAAGTCTTCTGGCGATGGTGGCACAGTCTATGGCAGTGTTGCCGGCGCCAATCACACAGATACGATTGCCGTAAGAAATGCTATCTAAAGCTTGTACTTTGGTCTTTTCAATAAAATCCAAGCCATCCAAAACACCGCTCAAATCTTCACCGGCAATTTCCATCTCGGGCACTTGTCCAAGACCAATACTGATAAAGACTGCGTCATTATCGTTGACCAGGTCTTCAAACTTAAGGTCTTTACCGACTGTGACGCCGGTCTTCACGGTGACGCCCATTTCCTCAATCATTTTCACTTCTTTGAGGCTGACTTCTACCGGTTCTCTAAAGACGACGATGCCATAAGTGGAAAGACCACCAGCCATTTCTTTCTTCTCGTATACAGTCACTTCAAAGCCGGCTTTAGCCAACTCACCGGCGCAAGAAAGACCGGCAGGGCCAGAGCCAACCACTGCTACTTTCTTACCGTTAGGTTTGCCTTTCTGAAAGAATTTGATATTGCGCTCGCTGGCATAGTCGGTGGCATAACGTTGCAGACGACCGATGGCAATCGGCTTGTGATCAGCCCCAAGCACGCAGTCACCCTCGCAAAGCACGTCGACAGGGCAGACCCTGGCGCAGGTGGCACCCATCAAATTTGATTCGAGAATGGTGCGAGCCGAACCCTTGACGTTGCCGGTGGCAATCTTTCTAATGAAAGTCGGTATGTCTATATGAGTCGGGCATGCCACCATACATGGTGCATCGTGGCAGTAGAGACAGCGATTCGCTTCCAAGGTTGCTTCCCGCTCTGAAAAGGGTGGATAGACTTCCTGAAAGCGCTCTTCCAGGGTCATCTCCCAGGCTTTATATTTCTGCGGTTTGTAATGCTCTGCCATCTGCAACCTCAACTAGCTTAGAAAGAGAACCAACACTGTTTAAAAAAGAAAGCGCGCCCCTGTTTGCAAAAGAGCAAAAGGGGCGCTCAGCAAAAACCTTAGAGTTTGACCAATTGCTCGTAGGTTTCCGGTCTTCTATCTCTGAAGAACTGCCAAGTATGGCGTACTTCCTTAATCTCATCGAGATTGAGATCGCCCACCAAAAGTTCTTCCTGGTCGCGGCTGGCCTGATAAATAATCTGACCGCGTGGATTACAGAAATAACTAGAGCCATAGAACTCGCCAATATTCCAGGGAGCTTCGGTACCTACCCGATTGATGGCGCCGACAAAATAGCCGTTGGCGGCAGCATGAGCCGGTTGCTCCAACTTCCAAAGATATTCGGAAAGACCAGCAACGGTTGCCGAAGGATTGAAGACAATCTCAGCTCCAGCTAGACCGAGAGCGCGTGCGCCTTCGGGGAAGTGACGGTCATAGCAGATATAGACGCCGATTGTGGCAAACTGTGTCTGGAAGACCGGGTAGCCGAGATTACCTGGACGGAAGTAGAACTTTTCCCAGAAGCCGGGAGCGACATGGGGGATATGATTCTTGCGGTATTTACCTAGATAGCTGCCATCGGCATCGATGACGGCGGCTGAATTGTAGTAGACGCCGGTCTGCTCTTTCTCATATATAGGTACAATCAAAACCATGCCGTACTTCTTGGCAGTTTCTTGCATTAGTTTAATTGTCGGACCATTGGGAATCTCTTCCGCTGTTTCATACCAGCAAGTCTGCTGCTCAGCACAGAAATAGGGACCATTGAAGATTTCTTGATAGCAGAGAATCTTCACGCCTTTCTCGTGAGCCTGTTTTGTGTATTCGAGATGCTTGTTGAGCATCTTCTCTTTGATCTGTTCAAGCATTTTCTTATCGGTTCCGCCGGCGGGCGAAACTACTTCGTTCTTGGTCTGAATCAAACCACAACGCACGACATTACTCATCTAAGTTCTCCTCTTGCCTTATTTGGCGCCGACTTTGACAGTGGCTTCCATTGCTTTGCGAACCACTTTCAGCATGGTATCTACGTTTTCTTTAGTGATTGTCAGTGGCGGCTTGATGCGAATGGTATTGCCGTATAGCCCGCCCTTACCGATTACAACACCATCATCCTTAGCCATTTCTACAATTCTGGCTGTTTCTTGAGTGAGCGGAGTCTTGTTCTTATCAGCCAACTCCATGCCGACCATCAAGCCTTTGCCGCGCACATCGCCTACCATGTCGGGGAATTGTTTCTGCAAGTCACGCAGACCATCCATGAGATAGTCGCCGACAACGCGGGCATTTTCCATCAACTTCTCTTCTTCGATTGTCTCTAGCACAGCACAAGCGGTTGCGGTTGATACCGGATTGCCGCCAAAAGTGTTGATCTGCTGTTTAACAAGACCATCGACAACTTTGGGAGAGGCTACCACAGCACCGATAGGTAGACCGTTGGCCAGACCTTTGGCCATGGTCATCAAATCAGGCACGACACCCCAGTTACTGATTCCGAACCAGTGCTTGCCTGTGCGACCAACACCGGTCTGCACTTCGTCTGCAATAAAGAGCGCGCCGTATTTTTCGAGGATGCTCTTCACTTCTTTAAAGTAGTCGTCCGGCGGGGTAATGGCACCACCCACACCCTGAATCGGCTCAGCAATCATGACAGCCGGCTTGCCGCTGGTCTGAGTCTGAATCACACGCTCAACATCTTTGGCACATTCAAGCGAGCAGTTATCGGGTGTCTTTTTGAAAGGACAACGATAACAGTAAGCATTGGCTGCATAAGCAACACCGGCAGCCGGCATGGTGTCAGGGCGCCAGTTGTGATTGCCGGTTATGGTTGAGGCCAGATGCGATTCACCATGATAAGAATGCTCAAGAGCAATCACCTCATTGCGACCGGTTGCCAGGCGGGCGAAGCGAATCGCCGCTTCGTTTGCCTCTGTTCCCGAATTGGTTACAAAAGTCTTGCTCAAATCTCCGGGTGTAATTTCAGCCAGCTTTTCGGCTAGTTCAACCATGGGTTGGGTCATAAAGATGGTCGATGTATGCTGCAAAGTCTGCACTTGCTCGACAGTGCGCTGAGTTACTTTGGGATGACAGTGTCCAACCGAGACGGTGACGATGCCGGCGAACATATCTAGGTATTCGCGCCCGGTTTCGTCATAAAGATATTGCCCCTTGCCCTTTACGAAGTGGGGAGGCTCGGCATACATCTGCTTGACGCCCGGCACTATGTACTTTTCCCGCTTCTTTTTTAGCTCTTCGCGATTCATGGGACTGGACACTTCTTCCTCCTTGCCCGAGGGCAAATAAGCAATCATGGGCTCTAGAGCGGCAGTCCTGCATAAGCAAGACAAAACAAAGGCACCGAAATGCCCCTGCTAAAGCCGAAAAATAGATACCCATTTTATAAAATCAAATGGTACTAATGTATCTTTTATATAGTCAATATCTCTTAATAAATGCTTTCTTATAATTCTCCCTCTCTTTAGAAGAGCCTCAGCACCCTGCAAAGAAGAGAAGCACTGTATTTAGTATCAAAACAGTAAGCCCTATCGCCAAAGAAAAAGCCCGTTCGCTTGGGGCTCGAAAGAAGGAAGAGAAAGTTAATGAGCCCCATGGGCATTTGGCGAAGCAAGTTATTCACCTAATTTACAATTAGGTTGACGCAACCCTAGGCGGCTGTTAGGATGATTATTCGTTGCCGCTAAGCGCCTGTAGCTCAGCCGGTAGAGCACTCGGCTTTTAACCGATTGGTCGTGCGTTCGAGTCGCACCGGGCGCAAATTTTTAGAGAGGTGTTTTCTAACACCTCTCTTTTGCTTTATCTATTGCAAGATTTGAAAGAAGAGCCCAGATAGAGCTCTTCTTTTAAATCTTGCGGATTTATAATTGAATCTTGCGGATTTATATAAGTTTCCTGCGACTACCAAGGAAAATTGAATCTTGCGGATCTATATAAGTTTCCTGCAACTACCAAGGAAAGTTGAATCTTGCGAACATTGGCGTCGAAGAAGCATTGAGACCTTGTCTGAAGTCGAGGACGCCAATTTGCACGCCGCGATCTTCAAAAGAAGCCGGATAGAGATAGAGCGAAGCCGAGAACTGATCAACTGTGCCACGCTCGCTGGCGCCTCGTCCAAGCTCGAATACTACTTCTAAGCCGCGGGGCGAACGCACCGGTGTCTCCAGTTCAAAGTATTTTTCAAACAAAAGGTCTTCGCCATAGGGCGGCGGTTCTTCAAAATCTATAGGCAAACTGTGGGTGGTCCACTGCCAAAGAACAGCATCCGAGCCCGATTTCTTCAAAGTAACATTGAGCCTCGGAAACCAGTCGTCTACACCAACTGCTCCTATCTCACGATAAACAGACAAACGACCGCGAGTGAGCAAAGGTCTATCAACTAAAAGCTGCCGTCCCTGTGCGTCGATTTCATCCATTCCTGGCTATTCCTTATTTATCTATTGTCAGTCGAAAGAAAAGCATAACACCACAAGACATTATGGCAGTAATCGGATAATGTTACTGCCTACAAAAGCCAGTACATAATTACAACCGGCCTCTTAGTTCCCCAATAAAACGGATGCAAAAGTGAAACTGCTTCGATTCCCCAAGCGATTCTCAATGGGCGGGCTCTATATTGCCCCCAAAAGTCAGCCAGAAACATGGGAGCTTTTGACCAAGCCCCAAGGTCTTATTGTCAACCCGGACAATCAGCCAATCAACTGGCAATGGCTGGATGAAGCCTCGGGCGACATCATGATCGAAGAACCCGAAGCAAACAAACTGCAACTTAAAGTTTCACCATCGGCCGCCGGTTCACTGAGCCCCCTTGAAAATCTGCAGGCCGACAGCCTGCATGTGCTTGACATGAGTCGTTCTCAAGTGATGGATCTAGGTTTGACCCATATTTCGCACCTGCAATCTGTGCGCGTTCTGGAACTAGCCTATACCCCCATTACCGACGCTGGTCTAGGCTTCATCGCCCGTCTCAAAGACTTAGAATCGTTGGGTCTGACCGCCACCAATATCACCTCAGACGGTCTCACCTATTTGGCCCCCCTCACCGAACTAAAAGAGCTTTGGCTAAACGGCACAGATTGCGGCGATGATGCCGTCGAAAGCCTTCTCGGCTTCAGCGAGCTTATGCTGCTTGGGCTTTCAGGCACCAGTATCACCGACAAAGGTCTGCAAAAACTCGCCGGTCTAAAAAATCTCATTCGTCTCTACCTATTCAATACAGATGTCTCCGAACAAGCCATCGACTCTTTGCGCAAAGCCAATCCGCAACTGCGCGTCAAATGGAAGAGGCAGGGCCCAAGCCGACCCGAATTCACCCTGGCAGACTGGGTAGACCTTTCGGTCGCCGAAGAGAAAAAGGACCCTACAGAAAGTTCTGCTTCTGAAAGCAAGGCACTGCCCACCTTGCAGAATCCCACTAAAGAACTGAGCGAAGTGGAATTTTGGGACATCATCGACCTCTTAAACTGGGACGAAGAAGGCAATGACGATGCTGTAATGGAGCCGGCGGTCAACTTTCTATCGCTCAAGAGCGAAAAGCAAATTTGCGCCTTCCAAGAAATTTTGACTAATAAACTCTATGAAATTGATGGTGAGGCTTTTGCCAGAGAAATAGGCAAAGACTCTTTTCAAGGACAAGATAAATATTTCTCGCGCGAATGGTTTTTAGCAGCTCGCTGTTGCGCTGTAGCCAATGGTCAGGTCTTTTACGAAGAAATTGTGGAAGAGCCAGCCTTGATGCCTAAAGACCTTGGCTTTGCTGCTCTTTATTCTCTGGCGCCGCGAGCCTATCGCAAAAAGACCGGCAAAGATTTCACCTACTTACCCTGTAAGTCTGAGCAATCTATGAGCAATCTAGATCTTTGGCCCTCACTCAACTAAATTTCTGATGAGCAAATCTGATGGGCAAATCTTATGAGCAGATCTAATCGCACAAGCACAACCAAAGCCACCAAGGCTCTTAAGTTTTTAAAAGATGCCGACGCCAAACTGGGCGAGCTTATAGAAGAAGTTGGTGCTTATAAACTGCCGGTCAACGAGTTGCAGTCTACATATGAAGCTCTGGCTGAATCGATAATTTATCAACAAATTACAGGCAAAGCAGCCGCCAGCATTCATAACAAAGTCATTGCCGGTCTAGGCGAAAAGGGAAAAGACGGCATCTTGAGCTTTCCCTCCCCGCAAAAGATTTTAGAGGCCGATCTGCAAACCTTGCGCAGTTGCGGGCTTTCTCAAAGCAAGGCGCTTTCGCTGCAAGACTTGGCCAGGCATTCGCTTTCCGGGCAACTGCCGGAAGGAGATGAGCTGGCCGCGCTGGAAGACCAAGAGATCATCGATTCACTTGTCACCATCCGTGGTATCGGTCCCTGGACTGTACAGATGCTGCTTATCTTTCGCTTGGGAAGAGAAAATGTTATGCCCCATACCGACTATGGCATTCGCAAAGGCTTTACCCGCACTTTTCCCCGGCACGGGAAGAAAGCTAAAGACGGTTTGGCAACCCCCCAAAGTGTGCTCAGCCGAGCTGAGCGCTGGCAGCCCTATCGAACATGTGCCAGTTGGTATCTATGGCGGGCTACCGAACTCTGAGATAATATATATTCCAGTCTAAATTAGTTTGCCCTTCAGCCATTTGAATTGAGCCAGCCCTTGTCACTTTTCCCAAAGACCTCGCCAAAACATAGTAAAGCCCTGGCTCTGGCTTTTCTTTTTGCGCTGACAGCGGCGGCTTTGCCCGTGGTCAGCCTCGCCCAAGGCTATGACGACGATGACGACGACTATCAACCGCGCCGAAGACGGCAGTCGACCTATGACGACGGCGGCAATGCCGACAATAGCGGACGTTCTAACGACGATAATCCGAGCAAGCCTTCAAACAAACTCTTCATTCCTGCCTTTGTTACCTATTGGTCGCATGATGCCCTCGGCTATCATCCATCCATCGCCTTCACCATAGAAAACAATACCGGCAAAAGCCTTTTAGGCACAGCAATTCAGCTACAAGCTCATTTTAGAGTTTTGTCTGAAGGCATACTCAATGTCTATAACTGGCAGACTTATTTCGACACCAGCGGCGGACAGCAACTGGTCAACACAGAAGCCCACGGCAAAAGACCTTTCGAATTGCCGATGGACCAAAGCCAATGGCCCCTAATCGAATGCAAAATCCTCTGTAAACTGCCCGACGGCTCGCCCAGCCAAAACCTCCTTGTAGCCAGGGTGCAGCCAGTGGCGATGACCGACGACGACGCCAGAAGTCAGCTCAACTTTTTATTGGGTCGCACCAGACTGGCCAAAGCCAAGATGGAAGCGCAAAAGAAAAAAGACCAAGAGAAGCAACAGCAACAGGCAAAAGCCGCTCCAAGCCAAACCAAAACAGCAAGCGGTGGCGCCACCAAAGGTAGTGCACAAACAGCTGACGGTCGCCCCGACTCCAGACCTGACACCAGATCTGACAATAGACCTGATTCCAAAGCCGAGGCCAAGGCTGAGCCGCTCATGGCTGTGGCCGGCAGCATGGGCAGCAGTCTTAAGCCGCAAGAAATCACAAGCCCCTTCGAACTGCTCATTCGCAGCAGTTATGCCGGTCTTGCCGACGACTTTTATTTGTTTGAAAAAACAATCGGCATGCCGGTAGAAACCGACCTGAAAGACAAGAACTGGATCTGGGCCAACTATAGACGCCAACCGGCTCTGCGCTTTTATGCCGGTTCGAAAGGACGCACAGGCAAAGCCGATACTGTTATCGCCGTTTTGCAGCAAGACAATCTCAGCGACAGCCAAGTCAGTCAGGCTATCAAAGCCCTGGCAGGTAAGTTCAAAGGCGAAAAACTCAACCCAATCGAACACTCGGTGCGCTATGTCGATACATCGGTCAGCCCCAGTGGTCGCATCGAATTTATGGTGGCTAACGGTCAGAGCTTCCGCGGTCTCTGCTTTAAGCAGCGCGAAAATGACGGCAGTGTCTCTACTGTAATAGTCGTCAGCAGACTGCCAGGCTCGCTGGCTGAACAATTAAAGGAAGAAGCGCACAACACAAACGTGCTTAGCTTCTTGCTTAACGGTCTAGGTGAAAAGGGCGATAGAGCAAACCGTAGTGCTCGCCCTGATGATCGCTAACTTTATTGCGTTAGTCTTATGGTGATAGTTTTCTGGCTAGTTTTCTGGCTAGTCTTTTGGCTAGTTTTCTGATAAGAAATTAAATCGAGCGTAAAGCCCACAAGACGCCCTTCTCAATCTGAGGGTGGGCACTAAGCTGAAACTACTACATACTTAGTTATATGTCTGGCCATATAATTTTTTGTCCTCTTGTTTAGTACTTGCAAGGAATAGAAAGTAAATGGCAGAAAAGACTAGTACTTCGACCACATCGAGAACAAAGAGCCAAACAATGCAAGCACCGCCATCTGATTCCAGGCCCATGCCGCCTGCTGGCAAATCAATCTTTGATGCCATCCCCGTTTCAATGGTCCTCTTCCTCGCTAAACCTTATTTAGCCGGTGAAACAGCAGCCGAGGCTCTTGCTTTGAGCCAAAAGCTCTATGACGATTTCAAGTACTCTTCCACCCTCGATATTCTTGGTGAAGACGCCCAGGCTGAAAGTGATTGCGATGCCTCAGTCGAGCATTACAAAGAGCTAATTAGTCTTATCGCCCAGCATCCAATGAAGCTGAGCCAGGCCATCGCCGAAGAAAGAAGACAGCCGACAGTTTCTTTCAAACCTTCTATGTTTGCCACCAAGGCACCGGTAAAAGAGGGCACAGCTTTTCAGGTACGCAGTAAAGAACTCGACCTGGCTTACAATCGCATCGAAACAGTGGTGGCTTTTGCCGAAGAGCGGGGCGTGCGCGTCACCCTTGAAGCCGAAGACCACAGATGGACCGACTTTCATCTAGAGACCTATTTTGCCTTGATTGAATCGGGCTATAAAAATGTCGGCACAGTTTTGCAAACAAGACTTTTCCGCACCAAGAAAGACCTGGCTCGCTTTGATGAGCGCATGCGCACCCGCCTGGTGATTGGTATCTATAACGAGCCGGCCAGCCTGGCCCACACAGCCAAACCAGTCATGAAAGACCTCTTGGTTGACTATGCCCGTGAGTTGATGGCCCGTGGCACCTATGTCGAAGTGGCCACCCATGACACAAAATGTCTGGCCAGCTTCTTTGCTGCTGCAATAACCGATAAGGTTGATCCCAGCCGCTTCGAAACCCAGTTTTTACATGGCGTACCGCGCAAGCGCTTTCAAGAATCACTAATTTCTGGTCGACTGTTTGAAGGCGAAGAATACAGACAGTTGAGAGAAAACCACGAGTATCTGCAAAAACTGGCTCGCGAAGGGGTTCTCGTTAGAATGTATCTGCCCTTCGGCGAAGGCAAAGTGGCAGGCGCCTATTGCAGAAGAAGGCTGAAAGAAAACCCCAATATGGTTACTTACGGCATCAAAAATCTGCTCAAGCTTGGCGAATAGTTCTCTCTAAAACTTCACCGGCATGATAGCTGGAACGCACCAGCGGACCTGAAAAGACCGCGGCGAATTTGTCTTGCCCATAAACTTCGAAACTCTTAAATTCGTCGGGATGAACATAACGAGCCACCGGTAAGTGATTGGGCGTGGGCTGCATATATTGTCCGATGGTGACTATATCGACGCGAGACTTTTGCAAGTCATCAAGCACAGCAAATACTTCTTCGATACTCTCACCCAGCCCCACCATCAGCCCAGACTTGGTGGTCATACCGGCTTCTTTCGCCCGCAAAAGAAGCTCTAGAGATCTCTTGTAATTGCCCTGCGGTCTAACGGGCAAATAAAGCCGGGGCACGGTTTCTATATTATGGTTGAGGACATCGGGCTTTTCGGCAAGGACAATATCAAGGTTCTCCCAATTACCCATAAAGTCGGGAATGAGCACTTCAACCTGGCACCTACCCTCGGTGGAACGGCGCACCTCTTGTATAGTCTTAGCCCAGACATTGGCACCACCGTCTTTCAATTCGTCGCGGTTGACCGATGTAATGACGGCATATTTAAGCCCCATGCGCTGCACTGCATCAGCCACCCGCCAGGGCTCTTCCAAATCAAGTTCGGTGGGCTTGCCTGTTATCACATTACAAAATCCACAGCTTCGCGTGCAAACATTGCCCAGAATCATAAAAGTGGCAGTGGACGAAGACCAGCACTCACCGCGGTTCGGGCAAGCTGCCGACTCGCAAACTGTATGCAAGTCATGGGTATCTATGATCTCTTTCACCTTTTGATAGGCGGCGCCGGTGGGCAGTTTAACTTTGAGCCAATCCGGCTTAGGCAGCGGCTTTTCCACAGGTTGCATTTCTACCCTCTATTCATCTTTTGTTTACTTTTTCGCTCCACAACCGGCTCTTGTCACTCTCAATAACAAAGATTTAGAGAGCGCTTTTCCTCACAAACCGTAATATATGACATACTTTCTATGTTATACAGCATAACTGTCTTTATCTGTCTTTTAAGGTGGTCACAAAACCATGCCAAGAAAACCAATCGAGCTGCCCCAGATCGAATACCTCTCGATTCTCGACGAGGACGGAGTTGTCGATAAAGAACTGGAGCCGAAAATCTCAAACGACGACCTCAAGTGCTTGTATCGCTACATGCTCTTGGCCAGACGCACAGACGAGCGCATGCTCATGATGCAAAGGCAAGGACGTCTCGGTACCTTCCCTCAATCATCCGGACACGAAGCCATCTCGATGGGCTCGGTCATCCACCTCAAGAAAAGCGACTGGCATGTCCCCGCCTATCGCGAACTAGCCGGTCTGCTCTATCGCGGCTGGTCTATAGACAGCACTTTGCTCTACTGGAACGGTTATGAAGAAGGCGCCAGACCGCCGGAAGGCGTCAACGATCTGCCGGTTTGCGTGCCGATTGCCAGCCAACTCTTGCATGCCGCCGGTATCGGCATGGGCATGAATATCAGAGACGAAAAAGGCGTGGTCATGACCTATTTCGGCGATGGTGCTTCATCTGAAGGCGATACACACGAAGCCATGAACTTTGCGGCTGTTTATCAAGCCCCGGTTGTTTTCATGTGCTTGAACAACCAGTATGCAATTTCAGTGCCGCTCTCAAAACAAATGCGCAACGAAACCATTGCCCAAAGAGCAATTGCCTATGGCATGCCCGGCATCAGAGTAGACGGCAACGATGTACTGGCTGTCTATGTCGCCACCAAAGAAGCGGTGGAAAGAGCCAGAAAAGGCGAAGGACCGACCCTGATCGAAGGTCTCACCTATAGATTCACACCGCACACCACCGCCGACGATCCAAAACGCTACCGTTCTGAAGAAGAATGCAAGCTCTGGACAAAGCGCGAACCGCTGCATCGCTTCAAAAAATATTTGCTCGATAAAGGCGTCTACAAAGAAGCCGAACTGACCGCTCTGGAAGAAGAACTAGATGCTTTAATCAAAGCCGCTATTGCCAGAATGGAACAAGCTTCCACTTCGGAAGAACTGATGAATCCTTTGGCCATGTTCGATTATCTTTATGCCGATATGCCCCCTTACTTAAATGAACAAAGAGAAGAGCTACGTGCCCATCTCGAAAAAACAAAGAATGCAGGCAAGAGCCCGCAGCATGCCTCGGCAAAATAAGCCGACACTTTGTTTAGTTCATTTAGCGAAAAGCAAGTAAGAAATTTTCAGGAGTAAAGTCAATGGCTTTAATGAATATGGCAAAATCCATCAACCTCGCTTTGTTCGAGGCGATGGAAAGAGACGAGAAAGTAATCGTCATGGGTGAAGACGTTGGTCCCGACGAGGGCGTCTTCCGTATCACCGAAGGTCTGCATGCCAAGTTCGGCGACAAGAGAGTGCTCGACACCCCTCTAGCCGAGTCGGGCATTGTCGGCACAGCAATCGGGCTGGCCATCTATGGCATCAAACCTGTTTGCGAAATCCAATTCTCCGGTTTCGACTATTACAGCTTCCACCAGCTGGAATGTCATGCCTCGCGCTTCCGTAACCGCACCCGCGGCCGCCTCTCGGTACCGCTGGTGATGCGCGCCCCATACGGCGGCGGCATACGCGCCCTCGAACACCATTCCGAAAGCCGCGAAGCTATTTATGCGCATACCCCCGGTCTCAAAGTAGTGATTCCTTCTGGACCGAGAAATGCACGAGCCCTTTTGCATAGCGCTATACAAGATCCCGATCCGGTCATCTATTACGAGCCGAAAGCCATCTATAGATTATTCAAAGAAGAAGTGCCGGATAAGATGGAAACCCTGCCAATCGGACAATCACAGATAGTGAAAGAAGGCAAGGACATCACCCTCATCTCTTACGGCGCCTCACTGCGAGCCACTATGGAAGCAGCAGAAATGCTCGAAGATGAAGACGGCGTCAAAGCTGAAGTAATCGACTTGCTCACCATCGCTCCCCTAGATGCCACCTTGATTATCGAGAGCATCAAGAAAACAGGAAGAGCTGTGATTGTGCACGAAGGACCTCGTACCTGCGGACTGGGAGCCGAAGTGGTGGCCAGAGTAAACGAAGCGGCCTTGCTCTATCTAGAAGCGCCCATCAAGCGCGTCACCGGCTTCGATACTCCGATTCCTTATTTCTCTAAAGAAAGATTCTACTTGCCCGATCCAGAAAGAGTGCTCTCGGCTTGCCGTGAGACTCTCTCATTTTAAAGAGGAACTAGCTAATGTCAGTTGATTTTATTTTGCCGGATCTTGGCGAAGGCATCCACGAAGCCGAAATCATCGCGGTAAAAGTGAAAGTCGGAGAAACAGTCAAAGAAGACCAACCCATCTTGGAAGTGGAAACAGACAAGGCTGTGGTTGAGATTCCTTCTCCTTATGCCGGTATTGTCTCGAAAGTGCATGTGGAAGCAGGACAGCAAGTCACTGTCGGTAGTGTCATGATCAGCTATGACGTTGCCGGCTCGGGCTCTAGCGCTGGCTCTGCCTCTAAGCAGGCCGAAACAGCGGCTCCGGTCAAGGCAGCCGCTGCGGCAAAAGAAGCAGCACCGATGCAAGCACATGCCCAAGGCGGTAACGGCAAAGGAACGGCCACAGCGGTGCGTGTGGAGAGAGACCGCTCAAGACCGGTGCCGGCGGCTCCAGCAGTAAGACGACTGGCCAGAGAACTGGGAGTCGACCTTTATGTAGTGGGCGGTAGCGGCAATGGCGGTCGCGTCTTGAAAGAAGACGTCATGGCTTTTGCAGCAGGCACATTAGAGAGCCGCATTCAGAGCGGCTCCTCAACGGTAGACCACCCGGCTGCTCGCAGTGGCGGCATCGAAATCAATACTTCTTCTGGTCCGGCAGTGCCGCTGCGCTCGGGCATGGCCGCAGAAGCCGTCGAATATCCGGATTTTGCCAAATATGGCCCGGTGGAAAGACAGCCGCTTAAGTCTATAAGAAGAAAAATTGCCATCAATATGACCCAGGCTTGGACTCATATTCCGCATGTCACCCACTTTGATGAAGCTGACGTGACCATGCTTTCGGCTTTGATTCCCAAGTACGAAGCAGAATTTGCCAAGAAAGCCGGTAACCCCAAAGTACGCCCCACCCTCACTGTTTTTGCTCTCAAAGCTATAGCCAGTGCCCTCAAGGCTTACCCTCAGTTCAATTCCAGCCTCGACGAAAACACCGGCGAGATAGTGGTCAAACACTATTACAACCTGGGCGTAGCCGTCGCCACAGAACGCGGACTTATAGTGCCGGTCATCCGTGACGTCGATAAGAAGAGCTTTTTTGAAGTGGCTGTGGAATTGGCTGAAATTGCCGAGAAAACTCGTACAGGCAAAATCGAATTAGAAAGACTGGCCGGTGGCACTTTCACCCTGACCAATATTGGCTCCATCGGCGGAACAAGCATGTCACCCATGATCAATTTCCCCGAAGCAGCAATTTTGGGCATGGCGCGCGCAGCTCAAAAACCAATTGTGAAAGACGGACAAATAGCTATCGGCACCATCCTGCCGCTTGCCCTTTCCTTCGACCACAGATTGGCTGACGGTGCCGAAGCAGCATACTTTGTCAGACACGTGATCGATAGACTGGAAGATCCGGTCCGCTTCCTTCTTTATTAATTGGACAACTGAAAACTAGGCTAAGAGGTGCTTTATGGTAGTCGGTGAAATGGTGCAAGAAGTAGACGTTGCAGTAATCGGCGGCGGACCCGGCGGTTATACGGCGGCGCTCAGATTAGCCGAACTAGGGCTGCGTACCATCTTGGTTGATGCTCAGCCCAAGCCGGGCGGTGTCTGCCTGCATATGGGCTGTATTCCTTCTAAAGCACTGCTGCATGCTGCCGAAGTTTTGGACAGCGCCAAAAGTGCCGCCAAAATTGGCATCACATTCGCCGAACCGAAAATTGATGTGGACGCTCTGCGCAATTGGAAACAAAGCGTCTTGGACAAATTAGCCCAGGGCATTGTCGGCATGTGCAAAAGCGCCGGCGTGGAAATTCTGAACGGCAAAGCAGTTTTTCAAGATTCACGTTCGGTGAGAGTAGATTGCCCCGGCGAAAGCGCTGTGCGCATCAAATATAAGCACTGCATTCTTGCCACTGGCTCGCGCCCCACAGCTCTGCCCAAGCTTTTCGCCTCAGAAGAAGAGATGCTCAGCGACAGAGTAATGGATTCGACCAAGGCCCTTGCCCTGACTGAAATTCCGAAAGAATTGGTGGTTATCGGCGGCGGTTATATCGGGCTCGAACTTGGTTCGGTCTATGCCGCCTTGGGCAGCAAAGTAACAGTGATTGAAATGACCGACGGGCTCTTACCGGGCGCCGATCGCGACTTGGTCAAGCCACTGGCGGCTAAGCTGGTAGAGGCTTTCAAAGCCATTCACTTAAGCACCAAGGTCACTGCTATTAAGGTCAATAAAGAGTCGGTCGAAGTTTCGGTGGAAGGCAAGGACGTACCGCCGGTAATCAAAGCTGACAAAGTGCTTATATCGGTTGGTCGCCGCCCCAATTCAGACGGTATCGGTCTGGAGCATACCCAGGTGGAAATCGACCAGTTCGGCTTTGTCACCATCGACGACACCTGCCGCACCAAAGATAAGCGTATTTTGGCCATCGGCGATGTCAGCGGTCAGCCAATGCTCGCCCACCGCGCCCTTAGACAAGCCTTTGTGGCCGCCGAAGTCCTGGCCGGCAAAGATTCGCGCTTCGACAACCGAGTCGTACCCGCCGTTGTTTTCACCGAGCCGGAGGTGGCTTGGTGCGGACTGACCGAAATCGAAGCCAAAGCCAAAGGCATCGACTTCCAAGTGGCAAGGTTCCCTTGGTCGGCTTCGGGCAGAGCCATGACTCTGGGCGGAGCGGCCGGCACCACCAAGGTGATGTTCTCACCCGAAACCCAAGAAATATTGGGTGTCGGCATTGTTGGACCAAGAGCCGGCGACCTAATCTCTGAAGCCTGCCTGGCTATTGAGATGGGTGCCACCCTGGAAGACTTTGCCGTGACCATCCATCCCCACCCCACCCTTTCTGAAACGATTAATGAAGCTAGCTTGGCGGCTCTTTCTAGATTGGAAAGAAACCGCGCCAAAGAGGCTGCTAAGACTGCCGGCTAAGGCTGCCACTGTTAAGGGACGGTTGTCAGGCGCTTAGTTGAAAATTCAAGTGGGCATACACTTAATAAGTGGTAGGCCGCTTTCGCAGTGGCGTTTTTCTTTGCAAAAGTGTCTCCGAAAGATGCCATGAAGTCTACCATTATGGGATGTGTGGCATTTCAACTTCGAGGGATGTAAATGGCGGAGGATAGTTCCAAACCGGTATCTTCAAATCAGGCAGGGGGCTTCGGCTCGGCGGCCAATTTGATGATCGAGGCCCTGGAAAAAGCAGGCAATGAGCTTGAGAATACAGTCAGCCTCTGTATGCAGCAGTTGACCAGCTTTACAGAAGGACTCGACCAGAGCCTCACTTTACAGCTCGACAAAGTGGTCAAGCAGAGCAGCCACTTGGTCGATAGTCACGGTAACGTCTTAGAAGCAAAACGCGACGAAACCATCGACCAAATGGCTGAAATAGAAGCCAGAGAGATGGAAAAGCTGCTTAGCGCCTCGTCCGACATCAAAAAACAGCTCGGGCAGCGAGTGCAGGACGCCATGAGAGAACTGGCGGAACTTATGGAAGCCCAGCTAAAAGAGCTGAATGAACTGGTGGAAGCACCAAGCTCGGAACTTTTGGAAGCCAGCAAAGCTCGTGCCCTAGAGGCAGCTAATGACGGTCAGACAGCCAAAAAAGATATCAACCTGCATGGCGAGACCTATGAAAACTCTATGTCTGACACCGCCAAGTCAATCGACGAAGAAGCAGGTCAGGTTATTGAAGCAGCTCGACTGAGCGTCGAAGACAGCCTTGCTAGCTATGGCGAGCATTTTGACGACAAGATCAAGACAGTGCAAGAAGAGCTTGATGAAATAGTAAAAACTGCCGTGGTCGACCTGAAGAGACTAGCTAGGCGCGGTGAAGACAGCATCTCTGAAGCAAGAGACACCAATGTGCAAGCGGTTATGGAACAGATTGAGCATTGGCAGGAACATCTGCATGCCCTACGTGATCGCTTCAAAGCCAACAGCTTGGAACAACAAAGCAAGCATGTCAAAGCCTACAACGACGAAATTGAGCGCACCCTAGCCAGTTCGCAAGAAGAAATCGGGCGTATAGCCCAGTCGGCAAGGAAGCGCATGTCTGTAAACCAGAAGCTCTTTATCAATACCTTGCGCAGAGCTGAAAGACAAATTACCGACGATATCGAAAGATTGATCACTAAGTTTGAAGCAGCTGTCGCCCAAGAAGCGAAAGTGCACCTTTTGGTCTCGGGCAGCAAACTTTCAGCTGGTCCGGAAGTGCTGGAGAAACTAAGCAGCCGCCTCAAGCTGCATGGTCAAGAAATTATCAAAACTTTCAAGACCCAAGTAGACCAGACCGAACAGGAGTTTATGCGAGCATCGCAAGTGAAAAACGAGCGCATCGAAAGCATCAGACAGTCATCGGTGGAAGCGCTGGAGAAACAAGTGCGCATCATGCGCGCCGACCTCGAGCGCATCGCCCGCAGTTTCAATACTGAACTGACCGACTTGAATATCAAACTGCCGATGATTGAAGAATCGGGCAGAGCTGCCGCCATGGCAGTAATGACTTATAAGAGCGCCATGCTCTCTCTGGAAAATGACTAACCTAAAAGTAGGGACAGGAAAACAGAAATGACTTTCTCAGGCAAAAAACTGCAAGATATCTACGACTCAGGTTCAGCACAACTGAACGAATTGGAAGACAGCAGCACCAGCAAGCTTTCTTCTAAGTCTTCAGAGCATGTCAGCGAGAGACAAGAAAGCGAACAGCAGTCAAAAATGGAAGTGGCGGCTAAAGCCGCTGCCGTAGAAGAAGAAATTAAGCGCCACGCCAAAGAAACTGCTGAGCGTATGAAAGCGGCAATGCAAGCCGAAAAAGAAAGTACCGCCAACCATCTAAGGGCGCTTTTGGAAAGACTGACCGTCTATACAGGCGACTTAAAAGCCGCCATTGCCGAGCTAAAGCAGAGCTATCAAGTCAGCCTCGACGACAACTATCAAAATGCCGCCGACCACTATGCCAGCGCCGTCGAAAACACCAGTCATGAAATCGCCGTGCAGCACCATGAGAGTGGACAAAGATTGCGTTCTCAGTCTAGCTTTTATGCCAACTCACTGCAACAGAAACTTGACCACAGCCTCTGGGAAACCCGCGGCAGCGAAAAGCAATCTATAAGTCAACTTTTCCGCAACTATATGCAAAAAGCAAATGGCATAGAAAGCCATTTCTCAGGCTTAATGCAAAAACTGCAAGACGAATTTCAAGCAGCTTTCACCTCTTTAGAAGAATTTTCGAAAGAGACAGAGTCGAGTATCGGCCAAAGCACCGAAACCTTCAATGAAAGAATTGAGCAAGTTCTGCAGACCGTCGAAAAAGATATCAACGAAATCTTTGCCGCCGCCCGTGATACCAATCTTGAGACCCTAAAGCAAAAATTCGAAGGTACTCGCAGCCAAGTTGAAACACTTAGCGGCGACACCGCCAAGCAATTGAAAGAAGAAGTAAAAGAGCTGACTTCCAAGTTGACCCAGTCTTCTTTGCAGAGCAGCCACAACCTGCGCAAAAAATGTGATGAAGTAAAAGATAAGGTACAAGCCGATATGAATGCCTTCGTCGGCCGAATGACCGAGCATGTCACCGAATCTGAAACTACTAGATTGAAACTGGCTGAGGCTAAGGCAAGAGTTATTGCCGAAATCAGAGCCGACCTGGTGTCAATCAGAGAAAACTTTGAAGAAAATCTGCGCACCATGATGAAAAAAGGCGAAAGCGAAATCGTCAGAGTGCAAGAAGAAGTAATCGAAGATATGAAATCGGCTTACTCACGATCGCTGCTCAAGATAGGCAGTGACAGCCAAGCCACTAAAAATGAAATAGAAGAGGCTGCCTCTAGACTTTTAGACCTAATTGAAAAGAGTAAGACCCAAGCTCTGGCGGAAATATCCAGAGCAGCCGGTCAATAGGTACTCCCCTCACGATAGAAAAAGAAGAATCGAACAATGAACTCAATGCTTCGCCAAAACAACCTGAGACTGCCCGATATCAAGCCATATCTGCGTTCTTTCGAAAGACAACAGCCAATTTCGCAAGAAGAGTGGGGCGCTAGAGAAAGCAAGCTATTCCAACCAGGTTGCTTGATCTTTTGCTTGGAGCCAGCCGCAGCCCCCAGCGGACTTTCGTCTTTCTCTAAGAAAGGCGAAGAAGCCGCCGGAGAAAGCTATAGAGTCAAGGATCTTTGTTTTGTCGTCAGTGCAGAAGACGGTCAGACCATGGTCGTCAACGTCACGGCTTCAGCCTATGAGTTCCGAACCCTCGATTCACTAATGGTCGAGAAAGCCCGTAAATCCATCTTGGACGGCAGAGACTTCCACTATGTAGCAGCCCGCCCGACCCAGAGACTAGACAAAGCCAAAGAGAAATCTTTATATGAGGCAGCAGCCAAGTACGCCCAGGGCGGCGCTCGCCGCAGTCTGACAGTGGAAGGCTCCACCTTGAGCGAACCTGTTTTCGCCCTCTTGCGCGAGCTAGGCGCCAATCTGGTCACCACCAATCCGCAAGCTGGCAGAACCGTAGTTGATATCGGTCAAGTCTGTCACATGATTATTACTCCGGAAGGTAGACAGGAAGACAAAACCAAGTCACTACTGCGTACTAATTTTGCCGCCATCAAAGCAGCCGACCTAGAAACCTTAGCCGGTGGCGGCAGCGCGCCGCAACCTGCAGCAGCCAATCAAGGACTTTACACCGAAGACCCCGCTGCTCTTTTCTACGGTCAAGGTGCCGACCTTGGCGCCCTTGCTTCCGAGCCAGCACCGACGCCCATGCTTGAGACTCCAGCACCCATGCTTGAGACTCCGGCGCCCTATATCGCACCACCAGCGCCACCAGAGCCGGAACCAATACAGCCCGGGCTCTCAGCCGGTTCCTTACTCTCACCGGCACCAGCGCCGATCATTTCATCACCGACCAGCTCAGCGAACAGACTGGCGGCTCTGGCTCCGCAAAGCCTCGATGAAATGAGAGCCGAGCAGGTGCAAAACACCAGTTCTGAAAAGTTAGTGGCTCCCGAGTGGTTTGTGCTTTCGCACGACCTGGTACCTCTATCGGCCCTGGAAAAACCAGTCAGTGCAACCAACAGCTATGTGCAAGAAGCGTTGGCGGCACCACCCGAGGCTCTTCCGGAAACTCCGGCAGCAAGCAAAGAGGACTTTGCCTCGCAGTTCTTGAGCGACTACAGCGCCGGACATGCAGGCTCTAAGGCTATAGAAGAGTCGGAAAGGGCAATCGCTGCCGAAAGAGAAATAACCGCCCAGGAAGAAGCAGCCAAACAAAAGAGACTGCGCGAGTATTTCGGGGACGAACATTTCAATACCTATATAAGTGAGAGCAAACCCGCCGCTCTGCCCCAAGAAACAGATGCCGAAAGCACACCAGCCGGCAGTCCCGAGCTTGCCACTTTCGATTCGGATATCTTTGCCTCGGCAGGCAGAAGCACACTTGAAACCAATCCGGAAGCCGCTCTGCCCGAGCCGCCTAAAGAGGCAGAGGCTCCTGCTTTGCCGAATAGCTGGATGTCTTATGCAGACAAACTAGAGAAAGAAGCACCGACAAAAGGAGCCTTTGGCTTCGACAGCATGATCACCACCGGTGGTGATTCGCCCATTCCGGAGAAACCGACATCCGATATTGAAACAGTGGCGCCCAGTTCACTGACCGGCTATCCTTCCAGCCCCGATGTTTCTTCGCACGACGAGCTTTTGAGTCAAAGAAGTTCGAGCATTCTCGATATGCTGGGCGGCTATGAGACACCGGAAAATCAGTCACAAGCGCCGTCCGAAGCGGCAGCCGTTTCGCCAGAGCCAGCACAGGCGCAGGAAATCACCGCAGCGCCGCAAGAAACAGCAGCTCAGCCTGAAGCACAAATTGCTGCGCCAACGGCCGAAACACCCGCCGAAGAAGCACCGGCTGAGCCCCGCACTCTGCCACCGGCGACCAGGGTCAGACCCCGCGACTACTCCAACCCGCTCAAGGGCGCCAAGCCAATTTTTGAGCCCAGACGCACGCCCCAAGCCACACCGATGGGCGTGAACCAATCGTCTATGCCGATAACAGCTGAAACCGGTCAACCGGCACAAACAGAAGAATCAAATTCTTCAAAGGTCGAGGCACAAACTGTGTTCGAGCCTGTACTGGAAGCCCTGATGCCCACTATAGAACCTGCTGCTCCTATAGCTGAAGCTCCTATAGCTGAAGCTCCTATAGCTGAAGCTCCTATAGCTGAAGCACCTGTAGTTGAAGCAGCTCCGGTGTTCGAAGCTCCTGCTCCAGTATTTGAAGCCCCAGCTCCCGTTGTCGAAGCGGCGCCTATATTTGAAGCGCCCGCTCCAGTTGTCGAAGCGGCTCCGGTGTTCGAAGCTCCCGCTCCCGTTGTCGAAGCGGCGCCTGTAGTTGAAGAAGCTCCTGCTCCTGTGTTCGAAGCGCCCGCTCCTGTTGTCGAAGCGGCTCCTGTGTTCGAAGCCCCCGCTCCTGTTATTGAAGCAGCTCCCGCGTTCGAAGCCCCCGCTCCAGTTGTTGAAGCAGCTCCTGTGTTCGAAGCCCCCGCTCCAGTTGTCGAAGCAGCTCCTGTGTTCGAATCGGCTCCTGTTGTCGAATCGGCTCCTGTTGTTGAAGCAGCTCCTGTTGTCGAATCGGCTCCAGTTGTTGAAGCAGCGCCTGTTGTCGAATCGGCCCCCGTAGTTCAAGCTGCTCCTGTTTTCGAAGCCCCCACTCCTGTGGTCCAAGCCGCTCCTGTTGTCGAATCGGCTCCCGCCGGGTCAGGCGGTCAAGACGCTCGTTTGATGATGAACGAGATGACCATGCTCATGAACAAACTTGAGCAACAAGTCTCCAAAGCAGGCAACAAGCTCTCGTCGAGAGCAGAAGAGCTGAAGGCGCGCCTTAATAAACAAGTCGACGCCCTGCTCAAAGAAGCCCACGAGCTTGAGAAACAAGCAGAACATAACCTCTCAAACCTACTTGCCGAACTGAGCACCAAGCTCGATACGCTCTCTCAAGAAGTTCATTCGGGCATTCAGAAAGACAGCCTAGGCAGCCATGAGATTTTGGAATCAGCGCTCAAAGATGGACTTGAGTATCTCGATTCAGAAAAACGCTATCTCTGTGGTCAAATAGTTCGCACCTGCAATGATTTCAGAAATGAAATGACCGAACTTTCAGCCACCATGGCCAGAAAGCTCGATGAAGTCATCGCCAACCGCAACAAAGAATTGAACAGCATGCGCCAGAGCGTGCTGGACGAGCTTAAGGAAGGTTTCGACAATTACACCAACACAGTCGAAACTCGTTTCAGCCGCTTCAAAGAGCGGATGAACGAAGAAACCAGCTCGGTGGCTAAGTCGCTTGAGCGCAATATGAAGTCGATGATGGAAGAGATTGAAAGTTCTCTAGAGAGAGCTTGCGACAAACTCACCTCCACCCGCAAAGAACTCGAGCGCACCATAGCTCACACAGTCGCCTGCGCCGAAACCAAAATCGCCAATACCAGCAAAGGTGTTCTAAGCGAGCAGATTCTGCCCAGATTGACCGAGCAGAAGACCATCTTGCGCACTATGGTCGCCGACATGACCAAACAAATCGGCGAAGAAACAAGACAAGCCCTTCATAAAGAAGCTCGTCGCCTGGAGGATAGCGTCAATCGCACCGCCCAGGAATTGAAGAGAATCGTTGAAGATTGCTTTGTTGAATATGAGAAAGCCGGCTCTGGATTGCGCATCGGTCTAGACGAAGCCTATACCAAAATCAGCCATGAGTTGAATCAGCGCACCACCGAGGTCTTCAACTACATTAAAGAGACCGAAAAGCGGGTTGCCGAAAGTGAGCATCTGCTGCGCAATATTGCCGATTCTACGGCGCCCGATGCCGAACCAGAACTGCAGGAAGAACGTGGCAACGCCATGAACACCCTGCAGTCGCTGAGACAGGAAGCCCATCGCAAACTGGCTCATTCTATAGAAGAAAGCATCAACCTTTTGGAAGAGAAGAGCGAAAGTTTGTTTGCCGAACTAACCAATAAGCGCAGCGACGCAACCGCCTCGGTCAGAGAAGTGGCTGAAGTAAACCTCGAGAAAATTCGCAAAGCCCTGGAAGCAGCAAATAGCGCTATTCAAAGTGCCAAAGAACAACACATGCAATAGTCCGATAAAAAGAGAATAGGTCTGGTTAGAGTAGAACCATGAGCGGGAATACTCTAAATACGTTTACAGGTTCAGGAACTCTCTTGAGGGATTGGTTCTGTTCAGTCTCCCAGACCATGAAGTACCTCCGCCTCTTGCGAGTTTCGCCGAGAGCCATCCCGGCGTCGAATATAACTCGGCGACAAACGAGATCATTCTTTATCACGGCACCAATTGCTATAGACGCTGGGAAATCAACCGCAGCGGCTTTATAGAACCTGGGCGCAGCAATTACAGCTTTTACAGCACCAGACAGCAAGACGCCTATGCCTACGCCCGTATGGCTTGCATGCGCGACGTCAAGCCAGACTCTGTCTCTTTCAATTCTCTCAGCTGCGAACCAGTGGTTCTCAGGCTCAAGTTTAATGAGCGAACCTGGCTGCAAGTCGATTTCGTCAATAACGAACAAGACTCAAACGGTCTGGTCATGGCGGTCTTGGGTCCTATTCATTCAAGCAATGTAGTCGAGGTTTTGCATTGCAACCATGGCACCAAGCGCCTAGCCCAAGGTTTGTCTATCAGGACTTTTGAAGACGGCGAATTTGCCAGAAGTATCCAAAGACTTAGAGAAAACTTTCAGAAAAGTCGCCTAGACATGTGGGTATTACGAAAACTGGGATTTGTCGCAGACAAAGTCGGTGTTACACTGAAAGGTGGGGAAGTGCCAGCACTAACTCACAATGACCAGTTGCGAAAGCTCAGACAAAGAGTACCCGGCTCCGACCATTGATTAAATGGCGTCCGGGAAATATTACCCCTGGGGGTACGGATGCAAAAGCTAGAAAGAAGAAAGAACCAATTAGCAGGTCTTATGCTGGGCATAGTCAGCCTGACTAGTTTTGCTCCGGCTATGGCGCAAATTAACTACGACATTGTCGGCGGTGTACCTATAAATGGTGGTCAGCAAAACAACGGCGGCCAATATAATGGCGGCGGTCAATATAACGGCGGGCAGCAAACCGGTCAAAGAAGCTTAATTGACACTACCGGCTATCAAAATACCCAGACCGGTTCGACTACCAATGGTCAACTCCGAGACGACAACAATCTCACACCTTTCGGGCAGTGGCTCTACAACCTTGGCGCCTCAAAGCAAGGTCAAACAATAGTCTTCCCAAAAGAAGATAAAGCGCAGCCCAACTATAACCAACAGAGAGCGCAAAATCAGCGCCAAAATAGAACACCAATGCCGACCCAGCAACAGTTGCAACAACAGCAAAATCAATTCGGCGATAATGGCACATACAACTCTGGCTCTTACAATGGCGGCGGCCAAGGCAATTACAGCGGCGGCGGCAGCTCAGGCGGTGGAGGTGGCGGTGGCGCTGGACAAGACAGTTCAATCATGAACTATTTCGGTCGCCAAAGTGCCGGCTCGGGCTCCGGTGTGCTGGGCAATGCAGTCAGTCGTTTCAGCGGCGGTCTGATGGGCGCCGGGCGTTCTGCCGGAGGTGCGCAAATGCCGAATGGTCGCGGTAGTTTCAACAGTGGGCAGGGACAGCTCTTTCAAAATCAGTTCGGACAACAACAGCAGCAGCAACAAAATTCAGTCACCGGGCAAATGGCCTCGCAAGCAGCATCCCAAGCTGCTTCTATGGACTCACGAGTACAAAGCCAACTGAACAAAACCAGAGACATGGCTAATGCCGCCTCATCGGCAATGGACCGGGCCATGTCGTCTAACGATCGCAATGTGCGCCTAGCGGCTGCCAGTGAAGCCAGGTCTTATGCATCAAGTGCCCAGGCAGCAGCCGACAGCGCCAGGTCACTGGCCGCCTCGGCACAGACCGACCGAGCCTACAGCTTGGCCCAAGAAGCCCAAGCAGTAGCCAGTCAAGCGCAAAGCTATGCGCAGCAAGCTACAGCCAGAGCCCAATCCAGCTTCTAGAGTCGGGTTATTAGAAACTTGTAAGCCTGGATTATTGCGAGAGGTAAAGCATTTTGCCTGCCCGCGGGATATCCTTATAGGTCACATTGTATAGACAAGTCTCTAAAAACCGCTCCGGGAGGCGAAAGATGGTAGTGACCAGTACAAAGGCGACCAAGTGCCAGCTTCTAGTTGGAGGCAAATGGGTCGATTCGGACGCCACTGAATTTCAGGAAGTCTACAATCCATCCACAGGTGAAGTCATAGCCCTCACCCCCATGGGCGGCAAAAAAGACCTGGACCTGGCAGTGCAAGCCGCCCATAAAGCATTTCTCGATTGGAAAGAAGTGCCGGTGGTGGAACGCGCCCGAGTAATGTTCAAATTCAAGGCTCTTTTAGAGACCCACTACGAAGAAATCGCCCGCTGCGTCACCAGAGAACACGGCAAAACCTTGCCCGAAGCCAAAGCTTCTGTACAGCGCGGTATAGAAGTAGTGGAATTTGCCTGCGGTATACCCAGTTTGATGATGGGCGACAGCATGGCTAATATCGCCAGAAACGTCGACTGCGAAACAATAAGACATCCACTCGGCGTCTGCGCCGGTATCTCGCCCTTCAACTTCCCAGCCATGGTGCCGCTCTGGATGTATCCGGTGGCCATTACCTGCGGCAACAGCTTTGTACTCAAACCTTCCGAAAAAGTGCCGCTCTCCAGCATAATGATCGGCAAGTTGCTTGCCGAAGCCGGCTTGCCCGACGGCGTCTTCAATATCGTGCATGGCGGCAAAGACTGTGTCGATGCCATCATCGAGCATCCCCTCATCAAAGCTATTTCTTTCGTCGGCTCCACAAATATAGCCAAGTATATCTATCAAAATGGTACCGCCCATGGTAAACGGGTGCAGGCAGCCGGTGGCGCCAAAAACCACATCATCATCATGCCTGATGCCGATATGGAACAGACAGTGCAAGCCCTGCAGGCATCGGCTTTCGGCTGCGCCGGCGAACGTTGTATGGCAGGCAGCCTGGCCATACCAGTCGGTGAAGCGGGCGAGGAGCTGATACCACAACTGGTGGCATCATCGAGCAAAATGACTGTCGGGCGCACCGACGGCGACCAAGCCCCAGATATGGGTCCGGTCATCACCAGAGAGCATCTTGAGAAAGTCAAAGGTATGATCGAAAAAGGCGCCAAAGAAGGGGCCGCGTTGGCTCTCGACGGCAGAGAAGTAGAAGCTGCCAAAAACAGCAAAGGCTTCTTCCTCGGACCAACCATCATCGATCATGCCCGTCCCGAAATGACCGTGGTCAAAGAAGAAATTTTTGGACCGGTACTGTCGGTGGTGCGCGCCAAAACCTTAGAAGACGCCATCAACGTCGGCAAGCAGTGCCCTTACGGCAACGGTGCCGTCATTTATACAAATTCAGGCAGAGCCGCCCGCGAGTTCAAGCATCACTTCAATGCCGGCATGATCGGTATCAATGTCGGAGTACCCGCTCCCATGGCTTGGTTCCCCTTCACAGGTTGGAATAATTCATTCTTTGGTGACCTGCACATACAGGGCTATGAAGGCATTCAGTTCTACACCCAGCAAAAAATGACCATGACCCGCTGGTTCGAACCTAAAGGTGATGCCTTCCAAGATCCTATTTGGAAAGCCAAGAAATAAGTTCATCCATTTTCAAGTCAATCTCTTCAAGCTTGCCAAATTGGCTAGCCTCAGAACCTTTGCTGTTTGTTGAATGCTATCTGCTACTAAGTGTTGCCCATCGAAAGAGGAAACGCTCACAACGTGGTGGTGTCAATCACTAATGGATCTGCAAACCCATATGGCTTGATTTGCCATGCACGACATATAGACTATCAAATGAAGCTGTCGATGAGAAACACACCCTTCGACGCGTCACCAAATACGATGGCAAAGCCATATTCTCTTTCTCTATGGAAAAAGAAAGGAGCCCTCATAGGGGCCCCTTATCAACAGCTTAACTACCGGCAGGTCTTACTTAACGGCTTCGCCGACAGCAACAGGTTCTGCTAGATTTTCTGCTTTAGCTTCGCTCTCAACCATCGAGATTACAGCAGCAGGCTTGAGCGATTCAACGGGCTCAACCACTACTTTACCGCCGGCGGGTTTGATGCGGCTGGCAGCCATTGCTGTTTCGTTAGGTCTAACTACATCTTTAGCCAAACCAAGTTTCTCAAGCATCCAGATGGTTGCCCAAGTGATGTCGAATTCCCACCACATCATGCCGTGACGAGCCGACTTGGGGAATGCATGGTGGTTGTTGTGCCAACCTTCGCCGCAAGCAAGAACAGCAACCCACCAAACGTTGCGACTATCATCGCGCGATTCGAAATTGCGATAACCGTGATTGGTGAGGTGGCAGAAAGTGTTAACGAATTGCGGGCTCCAAAATACAATGAAACCAGCCAAGAAGTTGGCGGTGAATGCCACAGGCCCGAAGAAAGCCAGAATGGCAAGTCGCCAGGCAATATTGAGAGCCAAACAAAGTTGGGCTTGACCAGCAGAGTGACTGGTACCCAGCATGCGCAAAACAGGATCTGACATCAGATCTTGACACTGCCTAGCAACTTCTTCCGGTCCTTGTTTCTCTTCCATGTTGAGCATCCACTTGTAGAGGGCATGCTCAAAACCATCACGGGGTGAGTGAGGATCACCAGGAAGATCAGACTTTTGATGGTGCAGACGGTGGGTGGCCACCCAAGAAATTGGAGCCCCCATAAGGGACAGGTAACCGCCGGAAACAAAGAAATACATTACCCAGCGGGGAACTTTGAGACCTTTGTGAGTGAGGAGGCGGTGATAACCGAGTGTTATGCCTAGACCGGCGTAGAGATAAGAGAGAAGGAACCAAACTGTAAACGTACCCAGCGCCGATGGCTGAGTCCAAGCCGAAAAATCCAAAATGTAGCCCCCATAGTCCGCCGGTCGTGCCAGCTCTGTAACAGGCGTCGCTCAAAAAATTAAGGACGCATCATCTGCAGAACATTGCCGACGTTTTTTCGGACGAACTGCTTCGATGTTCACAAATATATCACGGAAGGAGTTGTCACGCCTTCAGCCCCCAGAATGATTGACGAAAGCAAGAGTCCGTGAAAGCGCCATAGAACGGCTATTGGCAAGATTCTAACCGGCAGGATAGATAAATTTACTTGTCAACTAATATAAGGTTATGAGCACCGCCAATAAATCTGAAAACAGAATGAAAATCAGATTTGGGAATTTCTATTACCGAAATCAGTTACTCTGCAAACTGCAATTGCCAAATATAAAACAAAAGAACTCCGCCACCACCAGCGGTGCAGCCCCAATGCCGTCCTGATGCAGACCTAAAGTCGTTGCCCCCAGAACAGCGCCAAACTGTTCAAGACAAGGGCTACTGGCGGCAGCAGCCTTAAATTAGAAACAGTTAGTCTAATTCCAATCGTCTGGGCGTCCCAATTGGGAATCTTCCCATTTCAGGGGAGCAATTGTTAGAACAATCACCTTGTAGAGCCTCTTTAAAAAACCTAAAGTGCAGTCAAGAGAGGCTCCTGATAACTATAGGCTTTATTCTCTGGCTGGCGACATTTTTTGAGGCATAACGCATGAAATTTGTAATCACAGGCGGACCATCAGTAGGCAAAACAACCATAGTCACTGGTCTGCAAAATCTGGGCTACAAAGTAGTGCATGAAATTGCCACACGCCTAATTCAGGAAGGTCGTATCTTGCCTTGGGTAGATAGGCAAAAATTCCAACAAGAAGTCTTGCGCAGACAGCAATCGGCCGAAGCGGCTATTTTAGACTTCGACAAACCGGTTATTCTCGACCGGGGCTTGTTTGACGGCGAAGCCTACTATCTATATGACAAGCTGCCGGTGCCGGCCGCTTTCTCTAACCTCGACGCCGGTCAATATGCTGCCGCCTTCCTCATCGAACCCCTCAATTTCTTTGAAGAGACCGATGTGCGCAGAGAAAATCTCGCTTTCACAAAAGAAATAAGCGTCATTCTCGAACATTGCTATGAAAGCAGAAATGTCAAAGTCGTAAGAATACCGGCAATGCCTCCCACCGAGCGCATTCAATTTGTCATGCAAAAAATAGAAGAAATCAAGAAAGACCAAGTGGTCTCGCTCGAACAAGCCGTCAATAAAGCCTCCTTTTATCTCAGCCCTCAGGCCGCTGCCTTCGCCTTGCCGTATTAATCTTCTAAAGAAATGCTACTCTATTAGCATTTCCTAAGGAGGCGATAATGCGAGCATCTGAAGCCACCAACCACTATTTCAAAAGAGCGGCAAAGGCCCTTAGACTGGGCGCAAGACTAGAAACAGTCTTGATGAACCCGCGCCGAGAAGTAAAAGTCGAATGCGTTTTTGAACTTGATAACGGTGAACTAGGAACCTATACCGGGTTCAGAGTACAGCACGACAATAGCCGTGGACCATTCAAGGGCGGCTTGCGCTTCCACCCAGAGGTTGACCCCGATGAAGTTAACAGCCTCGCCTCACTTATGACCTGGAAAACCGCAGTCGCCAATATTCCCTATGGCGGCGCCAAGGGCGGCATCAATTGCGACCCCGGCAAACTCTCACACGCCGAGTTGCAGCGCCTCACCCGTGCTTTTATCGACGAGATTCACGACATTATTGGTCCTGGTCTAGACATTCCGGCCCCCGATATGGGCACCAATTCACAAACCATGGCCTGGATAGTCGACCAATATTCTAAATATCACGGATGGACACCAGCGGTGGTGACAGGCAAACCCTTAGAGCTGGGCGGCAGTGAAGGTCGCGAACAAGCCACTGGTCAAGGGCTTTTCTTTGTCACCGAATCGGTGCTCGCCGATCTAGAAATGGACATCAAGAAAACACGTTTTGCCATACAGGGCTTTGGCAATGTCGGCTCTTGGGCAGCTAAATTCATTCACAATGCCGGCGGCATAGTCGTCGCCATCGCCGACGTGGGCGGCGCCGTCTATAACAAGGATGGTCTAGATGTAGACGCACTCTGGCACCACAGCATCGAACGCGGCGGGGTCAAAGACTTCCCCGGCGCCGAAAATATCGATGCCAAATCGATATTTACCCTCGATGTCGATGTGCTTGTACCAGCTGCACTCGGTAATGTGATCACCGCAGAAAACATGAAAGACATCAAGGCTAAAGTGATAGTGGAAGGTGCCAATGGCCCTACCACACCAGACGCCGATGAATACCTAGCCGGCAAGGGCATCACCATCATTCCCGACATCTTTGCCAATTCCGGTGGGGTTGTCGTCTCTTATTTCGAATGGGTACAAAACGTGCAACAGTTCCGCTGGCGCCTCGATAGAGTCAACCAAGAACTGAAAGCACTCTTGTTAGACTCTTACAAAGAGATCAAACACATCTCTAAGTCATCCGAGTGCGACATGCGTACCGCCGCCTTCCAACTGGCAATCAGCAGAGTAGCCAGAACAACGGCCCTTAGAGGGCTAGAGAACGAAAACTTCTGTATGCTTTCGGCCCCGCACTAAAGCTCAAACAGCAAAACACCAAATAGGAAATAGCCTGCGTGGAAACAACCAATTCAGCGCCCGAAGAGGCACATCTTTCGGGCGACCTTCACGAACTGAACGAAAGAGAATGGTTCGATAAAGTCTACCAAGGAGACAAAGTACCGCAGCTGACACTGCGGGCGGTGCTGATGGGCGGGCTCTTGGGAGCCCTCATGTCTATTTCAAACTTGTACACCATGCTTAAGGTAGGCTGGGCCTTTGGGGTGGCCATCACAGCTTGCGTGCTCTCTTTTGTCATCTGGAAAGTGGTGCGGCTTTTCGCCCCTAAACTTTCAGACATGACCATACTAGAGAACAACTGTATGCAGTCGACCGCTTCGGCAGCCGGTTATTCAACAGGCGCCACAGTTGGTATCGCTTTTGGTGCTTTACTGCTTATTACAGGCAAACATGTCGACTGGACCATACTCTTTCCCTGGACCTTGGTTTCAGCTCTACTGGGCGTTGTGCTGGCAGTGCCGATGAAACGACAGATGATCAATCGAGAGAAACTGCCTTTTCCAAGCGGCATCGCCGCCGCCCAGACACTCAAGAGTCTGCACAGCCACAGCGCTGAAGCAGTAAAACAAGCATACAGCCTGGTGGCAGCCATGATAATTGCCGGCATCACAGGCTTTATGAAAAACGGTGAGTTTGCCTGGCAGCTGGCTATGAAACTAAAGCTACCCGAGTTGATTCACTTTCCAATCAAACACCGCGGCATAGATATGGCTGCTCTGCCCGGCTTTGGATTAGAGCCAAGCTTGCTTTTAGCGGCAGCAGGCATGCTGGTGGGGCTGCGGGTTTCGCTCTCGATGATCTTGAGCGCACTCTTTCTTTACTTTATAGTGTCACCCGAACTTTTGCAGGCCGGCATCATCAGCAAACCCAGCGACTTAATCAAAGGTTGGGCTCTTTGGACCGGTTCTGCCATCATGGTAACATCGGGGCTGACAGCCTTTGCCATAGAATGGAAAACCATAGTACGCAGCTTTACCGGTCTCAAAAGCGGCAAACAAGAAGGCGAAAGCGACCCGCTCGCCGCCATAGAAGTACCAAACAGCTGGCTTATCATCGGGGTTGTGCCCCTCGCTCTGGCGTCAGTCATCTTGCAATATGTAGCCTTCTCGATTAACCCACTAGTAGGCTTCACAACAGTCGGACTAAGCTTTTTATTGGCTCTAGTGGCATGCCGCGCCACCGGCGAAACCGACGTCACACCAATGTCGGCCATGTGCAAAATTACACAGCTGACCGTGGCGGTGCTGGCGCCACGCAACATCACAACCAACTTAATGGCCGCTTCGGTCACTGCCAATATCGCATCAAGCTCAGCCGACCTCCTGACAGATCTTAAAAGTGGTTATCTGCTCGGTGCCAATCCAAGAAAGCAATTTATTGCCCAGCTCATAGGCGTTTTCTTTGGCGTGGCAGCCATTGTGCCCGCCTGGTACATGATGGTACCCAACCAAGCCGCACTCGAAGCCATGCAACCACCCTCGGTGCAGACCTGGTACGCTGTAGCCACCGCTCTTTCAGAAGGCATCGACAAAGTACCGGTATCGGCAAGATGGAGTATGCTAATCGGCGGCATAATCGGTATAGTGCTGGCAATCACCGACAAATATTTGCCGCCCAAAATCAAGAAATTCACCCCCTCGGCCATGGGACTGGGACTATCTTGGGTCATGCCTTTCAGCAATGCCCTAGCCTTTTTTATCGGCGCTTTAGTTGTCGAAATTTGGAAGAGAGTAAACGCCAAGAACGCTGACATTTACTATGTCCCTGTGGCATCAGGGGCGGTGGCTGGCGAGTCTCTAGTTTGCGCCATGATAGCCATAATTAATGCCGCTGCCGCACTAGCCAGACACTAAAAATAAAGATATGAAAATCACTTCTCTGACAATTTACCCAGTAAAGTCTCTGAAAGGCATAGCCCTTGAGCGCATGCCCATAGACAAACGAGGACCGGTTTTTGACCGCGAATGGATGCTTGTCGATAGAAACAACCGCTTTGTCAGCCAACGTGAACTAGCCAAACTATGCTTGATTGAAACCGAACTTACCGACTTTAGCCAGGGTAAACAGCTGGAGTCGGCGCGGCGTCTTGTTTTGCGAGCGGGCGAAAGAGACATCTCAATAAACATCGAAGCCCCTGCCCAAGGACAACCCATAGAAGTAAAAGTTTGGAACGACCTATGCCAAGCTTATGAACAAGATAAGAACGCCAGCTCTCTCTTAAGTGAATTTCTAGACTATGACGTCAGACTAGTGCGAATGTGCGCCAGCGAAAAACGCATAGTCGACCCCAAATACGCCCCGGCAGCTGAGGACAAAGACCATATAGTCGGCTTTGCCGACGGCTTTCCTTTGCTTGTCATTTCCGATGCCTCACTGCAAGATCTCAATGCCAAGCTTGAATACCCGGTCGAGATGAATCGCTTCAGACCAAATCTCACTTTTGACGGCGACGAGCCCTATTTAGAAGACAAAATTAAAGAGCTGCAGAGCGCAGACTTGACCTTGGCACTGGTAAAGCCCTGCGCCCGTTGCCAAATCACCACCATCGACCAAGATAGCGCCGACACCGGTAAAGAGCCTCTGCGTACACTGTCAAACTATAGAAAGATAGACGGCAAGGTCATGTTTGGGCAAAACGCCATTGTTAAAGAACTAAAAGCCGGCGCCGCTCTGCATCTGTTTGAGCCTTTGGTTTTGCGCTGAACTGATGTAAAATGTTGGCACTATGAAAAACAGAATCAGGCTTATAGTTCTCTCATCAGCCCTGGTGTTGTCGTCTGCCAACTTGGTGAAAGCCATCGACACATCAGATACTTATCCCCGAATTTCGGCGATGGAATTGACCCTCTTGGGGTCTAGTCATCCCAACGACAGCCTCGGCGACAGATTGTCGCGGCTGGAAGTGAAAGCTTTTGGTAAAGCCTCCACAGGCGATCTAAGCGACCGCACCGACAAACTGCAAGACTATGTCGAAAGCAAACTCAAAAAACCAGTGGTGGCGCCAGACCCAGGTTATGTAAGCGACGAAAGAGCAGACAAGTTAGATTCCACCGGACAGCCAAGCCAAGCGGGCTCCAGCGAATATGCAGGCACAAAGTATCCGCGCGTCACAGCCCTAGAGGAAGCCATCTTGGGTCAAAACTATGATGCCGATGGCGCAGACTTGAACAAACGACTCTCGCGCATGGAAGTAAAAGTCTTTGGACAAGCCTTAGAAAAGAATTCACTAGGAGACCGTACCGACGCGCTAGAAGACTATGCCGAGAAAAAACTGCACAAGAATATCTTAGGTCAGTCTGAAGCACCGCAAAACGGCATGCCCGGCCAAGCCACCGGTGGTGGTGGCACCAACGTGCTTTCAAAAGTGGGCAACGCTCTATTTGGCATTCCACCTGCGGGTACGCAAGGACAACAAGGTCCGTCTTTCTTTATTCCAGGCTTTGGCCCTTTTGCTGGTGTGCGAGTGCAACCCAAAAGCGCCCTGCAACAGCAACAACAAGTAGGCGACGATGACGACACACCGAAAAAGCCAGCTTTGTCGAAAGCCGATGAAGACGCAATAAACAGCACCGAGCCACCGCCGGCAAGCGCTCGCCTAATCACAAAAGTAAGTTGGTGCGAAAAACGAGTCTTTGGTATGGTTTATCAAGACAAGCATCTGACCGAGCGTCTCGATTTTCTAAACAACGCCTTGAAGTTTGACCCAGGTCAAAAGGGAATGGCTTTGATGGACGATGTCGACAAACTTATGCAAGCCGCCCAAAAGATTCCGGCTAGATAGAATGCTTTGTCTCATTCAGCAAGTTGGCATAGTTGTGCCGCATGCGCACAAGATCGGGATGCTCTTTCCCAAGAGTAGCTTCCAAAGCTGCTACAGCCCTCTTATAGAGAGTCTCTGCTTGTGAGTACTTTCGCTGGGCGACATAAAGCAGCGCCAAGTTATTGAAGAACTCTGCTTTTTGGAACTCAGTTAAAGCAGACTCTTTTGCCAGTCTGAGTGCTCTATCAAAGGACTCTTGGGCTTGAGCAAGTTTGCCCTGAGACCTATAACAATTGCCTAGATTGCTTAGCTCCGTCAACAGCTCCACCGAATCAAGACCAACTGCTTTCTCCTTAATCTGCAAAGCTCTCCGATAGAGAGGTTCTGCCAATTTAGGCTCAAATCTGTCCATATGCAAACAGGCAAGATTACCTAGCGCTTGCCCCAAGTCCTCTGTTTTATCGGGTCTATTCTCGAGAGATTTCAAAGCACAATTAAACATACTCTCCGCTTGAGAGAAGCGTCCTAGAGCCGTATAAATCAGTCCTAGATTATTGTATAGACAGCCACTAATCTTCCCAGCCTTCTCTTCGATTGCCAAGGCGCGCTTGTTCAAGCTCTCAGCTTCCTTAAAATGACCCAGTTTATAATTTATATTTGCCAGTCTGCTTATCGCATTCACAAGAACAAGAGGCTCAACCCGCGCCTTTTCTTCAATGGCGAGTGCCTCTGAATAGAGGGACAAAACCTGCTGCAATTTCCCATTCTTTTCATACAGACTGGCAAGAAGATATAGATAAGGAATTCGTTCCATAGGCTTACAACTGAAATCCTTATTCATTAAGGCAATGATTTGTTTATAGCTTTCCACAGCCTCAGAGGTTCGACCGCTATTTTCATAAATGCCACCAAGGCTACGCAAAACCACATAAAGATCTTCCTTAAGAGTTGGCTCCTTCTCAAGCAGAGAGATAGCTTGACGACACAATGAAATCGACTCTTCAATCCGACCTCGCTCATATACAGCAGTTGCAAGGTTGCACAAACTATTGCCTATGAGGTCTTTCTTACCGCTCTTCCTCGCCAACTGCAAAGCTTGCCGAAAGAGCGCCTCTGCTTGCTGCGTTCGCCCCTCATGAAAGGCAGCAGTAGCAGCCTTTGAGACCTTTTGCCAATGACTTATGTCATCGCCTTCTGAAGCAATTGCTCTATGCGCACCAAAAGGTAGCTGCGGCGCTAGCAACAAAGCAAGCAAAATGAAGACGATGGTCACATGTTGTGAGTAGTAAGACTGCAAAGAATCAACCCACTTGAGAGACACCAACTAGCAAGGACTCAAATGCTAACATCATAGTCTAAATTTTCGCATAGATGACCCCACCCATTTTCTTGTACGTCTCTGTCTACAATCAACTTGTCAGCGATTTCGCGAATTGTCATCAAGGCAGAGATTGCATTCTGAGCATATACAAGCTCCGCATTCTTGAATTCTATTGAAGAAAGCACCACTCTGACTGTGCTGTGGCAGCAAACTGCCTCAATGGTCGATCTCAAGTCTAGGAGCCTCTGGATGCACAGGACCTCTCCGCTCTTCGAATCGAACTGACTCTATCTGTAACTCGGGACCTAATTTTAAGAAAACTCTGCCACCCATAGAATCATCTATTGTGGCTCCAGTTATGACACCACTTGTTCGTGCCAAATCTACCCTAGAGTCAAAGGAAACCATTGAAAGCAATCTACTCTCCCTTCTTTCTCTTGATTCTAAAACCCAGTGCCTAAATGTAGAAAGAATGCGCTTCTTATATACATCTTCTTTTGTCAGCGGATATTGACCAAGATCAACCAAGATAGTCCAGCGTATGTTTGGTTTTACAACCTCGATTACTACTCCATTGGGTCGATAATGAATTAGTCCACATTTCCAATTGACTTTGCCCAAAGACTCACTTTCTGAAGAATACAAGGAACCGGACCATACTTCATCAAAACCAAAGCCGGTGTAGGACTGATCTTCCGGCAAATCAGCAGCATGTGGCGAACAATAAAGCGCCATCATATCTGGTGTCCAGGTTCGCGCCAAATGCGCGATAAGCTTCTCCTTTTCAGTTCTTCGGGCTTGCTCAGAAAGTTGCAACTGCCTTTCTCTCACGGCAATTTCAGATCGAGAAACTATCTTTGCGGTGCCCTCTTCTAACTTGATGAATTGCGACTTTGGAGTGATCCAAGCCTTTCTGGCTTCCAGAATCACATAAAGCCGCCTACTAGTATTCACTGGAAGCTTAGTAAAACCAAATACATGCTCTCTTGGTACGTCAATTCTTGCCACATTAGGGAACTTAGTAAGATTGCCGTGAAGCAAGGCAACATTGCAAACTGAAAGTCTAACTGTCTTACCATCTTGATTGTTTACGGCTCTTCTCAGTTCGGCGCTTAGAACTATCTCTTTGTGGTAGGGAGAGACCTGCAAAGAACTCTTCAATTTTTTTATATCAACTGGCTCTCTCTCAAAGAGAGGTAATTCAACCCTCTCAAATTTCATGCCGCCCAGCTCAAAGGCAGGCTGCATTTGCCTTGAATTACAATAATTGATAAAAACGAGGAACCTGGAATTTAGCCTCAGAGCCGGGAACAATAGACTCTTATCATAGAAGTAAACTCTTACTTTTTGCCCATTGACCCAAGCACCTCTGATTTTATCTATGATCTCTAGGCTTAGAAAAACCGGACCCTTTGATTTACATTCATACTCTAGAACCTTTACTAGGGCAACATTCTCATAGGGCAGGTACTGGTCTTTCTCTACTGAAGCAAAGACGGCTCTGCACTGAAAAACCAGAACATAGATTAGAAGAAGTCCGCAGATGGTTGTTCTTACATAGAAGTTTTTCATTAGCGCGCAATTCCTAGAAACTCAGCTTAAAGGTCTGACTCATGAGATACGGCAATCTTCCTTCTACTTTCAAAATCGCTTGAACTGGTGGGCATTGTTTTGATGCAGATTGGTCAAGCCATCTACCTCTAGCCTTGAAGTTTACCCACCATCAACTTTGACTATATTCCCAAGCTCTTCAGGAAGCTTTAGCCCCAAGCATCTGTCGATAATCTTAAGCTACTACAAATCGCGCGACAACACTACCTATTGCCTATAAGAATTGAAAAAAACAAGCGTTCTCCGCAGAGATAGTACTATCCTATAGGACCAGAAACTCCACTGACGCATGATTTATGAGGCTGCACCTATGCCTTCAAACCGTTCGCACAGACAGAGACAGCCCTCAGTGAAGCCTCCACTACACCTCCTACTCCACCGCCGGTCTAAAGAACAAAACCTTAGGCATATGCCCTTCTTCCAAGGGAACGAAGGAAACCTTTAGTGAGAAATTCTCTGGACGTGCATCACCGTCGCCAGGTAAAACCCAAGGTAAAGCAAAGAAATATCTCAACCTCTCTGCACTATTTCCAGCCTTTGCAGCAAGCTTAATTTCTTTGCCTTTGCTCTTAGCGTCGCTATAGCCGACCATGACACTCAGCTTACGTGAGCCGCTTTCACCCCAGTTGAAAGCTTTTTTTGCCGCAGCGGCTCCAGGCATAACTTCAAGCAAAACCCGCCCTGGCTCGTCGGCAGCAATATAGCCCCATACCGCGCCTGGCGACAAATTAACTTCGTCGTGACCGCTCAACTTATATGACTGCCCAGCCAATATAGACAAGTCAAAAGCCGCCCCTTTCTTTTCTGCCTCAATCGCCGCCTTTATCTTTCTCAGCTGACTGAGTAGCAGGTTTAGAGAACGCTCAGAGGCGGCTCTATTCTCATGGTAAGAGCTTTCAGAAATATTGAGCAACAAAGCCCGCGACGCGGCGGTAAGATTTGAGTGCATCCAGAGACGATTATTCTTATCATCAAGTGTTGTAGGAATGCAGGTCATATCAACACCTTTCTTTAGTTTGGCACTATCTGCAAAAACAAGTTTTTGCTTTTCACGATTCGCCCCACTGCCGACAAAACCAATCTCTTTGTTGGACACTGCATTCAGAACATATAGCCTTGTCGACAGCATTACCGAGCCATCACCTTCTGCCAGATAAGCACCACCTGCGGTACTGGGTGACAAGCGCATATTTCGTTCAGAGTCTTTGGTGGCGTCGCCGGTGCGCTCAGAAAAAAGATCTGAGACGAAGTGGTCGGAGGTCTCTGGTTTAGGCTTGGTAAAGAAATCAAGATTATAGCGCAGAGCGGCGACGGTCGAGCCTTCTAGCTGAGGCTCAAGTTCTCTTTGGGCAGCTCTTCCGCATAAAGAGTCTCTATCATCGGTGACAAAAAATCGAGCATCAGAATATAGATAGCGCAGCAATCTATACCGATCAGCCTCTAAAAACTCTGATAATACGCTACAATCTATTGGAAGTGTGCGAACAAACTTATTTCTATCGACAATCGGCTCTGGAGCCGTACAAGCAGCAAGAGTAAGAGAAGTAAAAGCAGCGAGGGCAGTTAGAACAAAAACTTTAAGTCGCATTTTTGACCCTACTTCTTAGTTACTTACTCAATGTCTCAAGGAGCGCACTCTAGATTATGGCAGAAATGAGCCAATTCAACTCAGATGACAAAGCCGCCACCGCCGCTCAAGAAAACCCTGCCAAGGTCAAGCTAGCCGACGAAATGGCGGCGGCGCGCACAATTCTAGCGATGGACCGAACTCTACTAGCTTGGATTCGCACCGCCCTCAGTTTGATCGGTTTTGGTTTGGCTCTTGTAAAATTTCTCGGTCGCTCCTCTCTGCATAATCTTTCGGTGCCCCGAGGCGACGCCCATTCTATTGAATGTCTCGGGCTAGGTGTTATGACCTGCGGTCTGGCCTTTCTGCTCTGTGGTGCCATCGACTATTACAAAGCGGCGCACAAACTAAGAATGGATAACTTTGGCATTAGCGTTTGGTCGCGGTCGCTGATTATGTGCCTTTTGCTATCAGCTCTGACTATAGTCACGATTATTGGCATTGTCGGCGAACTCTTGCACTAAAGAATAAAACCAAGATAGCTCGCCCAAGCACCATATGCGATACTAGACCAAACCGGCGCAGGCCAAGCTTACCAGGTCTGAGGTTTGCGCCCAATGCCTCTAGAGGCGAGAGTCTTATCAATCAAAGCACCAGTAGCAGGGAAATACTTGCGTAAGCCTTCAGCCAAGTTTGTATCGCCGCTTTGATAGATTTCGGCAAAGAGTTCTTTGCTGGCGCTTTCGTTTAATTTACCGCGCAGCAAGGCAGATTGCACAAAGGTATGCAACGTCGGCAGCTCATGCTCAAAGTCTATGTTTCTTCCTTTTTGAGCCTCTAGGTCTTGATTCACGGCTTTAGCAAATTCGGCACTTTCGCTAAAAAAGGCGGCGCCTGGCACAAGCGCGTCGTCGATGGCATGACCGACTTCGTGCGAGCGCGCCTTAGAGGTGCGGTCTCGCCTTTCTAGAACAATCTCTTTGCTGCTTGGATTATAGAGAGCCTGTGAAATAGCGATTACAAAAGAGCGGTCGATATGATGGGCAAGAGCCTTTGACACAGGTTGGTCGGTGAGCTTAACCTCAACACCGGCGGCCTCAAAAAGTTCAGGCACTCCTTGCGGCAAAGTTGAGAGGTCTTTATCTGGTTTAACTCCGGGTAAAAGCGGCTGATTGTCATAAATTCGGCGCAGCTGTTTCACTTCGGTTGAGGCAGCCGATAGGTCTTCTTTGGTGACCTCGTCGGGATCGATCATATTGAGATTCCACCAAGAGCCACCCTTGTGCAAGGCTCGCAGATAAGGGCGGCGCTCGTTAAGGCTCTTGAGCAGCTCGACTTCCATAGTGGGCGGCAGGCCGCTTATTGGGTTGCGACCGGCTTTGGCATCACTAAGACGGGCATCTAATTCGCTTTTCTCTAATTTGCCATTGCCGTTTTTATCAAGCAAGTTAAACTGCGACAGACCATAACCGATGCTAATGTCGCGCACCTGCTCTTGGCTTATCGCAGGTAAAGTCTGATCATAAGCAGTCTTTTGTTTGGCGTCGTAGCCAACATAGACCGACTTAGTCTCGGCAACTAGTTTGGCATAGGCAGCCTCGGCAGAAACCTCTTGCGAGGCACGCAAGATGGTGCGGTCGGCATTAAGGGCGGCTTTCAACTCGTGGTTATCGTATTGCATACGATAACGGTATTGAAAAATAGCCGCAGGTGCAATGGGGAAGCTACACCGCCCCTGTCACAACTCTGACACAGCTTTATGCTTATCTAAATGAGCGCGGTCATGCCTACTTTGCCGAGACATAAACAGCCGAGAGAATCGGCTTACTTTTACCTTTGAAATCAAAGCGGATCTCGCCCCAATCTTTCTGATAGATGGCTATAAAGTCTTCAGACCAAATCTTTTCGCTCTCGTCACCTTCGCGGGTCCAGCGACCCAATTTAGCGGCCACGTCTTCGGGAGTGATAGTTCTATCTGGATTCACCTTAAATTCGACGACACGCATATCGTCTTCCTTTAAGACACAGGTACGCACTCTCTGAATAGGTTTGTTGCGCAAGAAATCGGTCTCGAACTCTCTAAATTCACCGGCTACTGGGTGAAACTTTTTGCCTGTGAATTTTTGCAGATAATCTAAAGTGAGCAGGTGCCCAGAATTCAATTCATCAAAAACAGGCTTGAGCACATCTAGTTTATGACTATGGCCGTGTGCGGCGCGCACTGGCGAGGGCACGGGCATAGCGATTATAGGCTGGCTGAGGACGGCGGTAAGACACAACGAAAGCAATGGATTCATAATTGACATTTGCCTCCCTGACAATTTCGCCGAATATTTTGGCAAAAGATTGTGCGGGAATTGTGACGAGCTACTTGATATCCATCGGACGAGTGTCCATACCAAGGCGCTGCGAGACATCCAAGCTCCACTGGAAAAGTCTTGTGCCCAGCCGGGTATCAAGGGAAGCCTTAGAGGACTTGGCTTCTTCCTCTTTGACGAAATATTTGCCAGTGGTGGCATACAGCTCTGGGGCAGATGCTAACTTGATTATGGTTCTTGCGCCGACTTCGGGGCTGACACCAAAAATCTTGGCATTGGCTTGAATTATCTTGCCGACCAGACCGTTATTGCCGCCAAATTCGGTGGCAACAACACCCGGGTGCAGAGCATTGACAGTGACACCGGTAGACTTGATGCTGTAAGCCAAATGATAAGCAAAGAGCAAATTGGCCAGCTTGGTGTTGGCATAGCCAAAGTAACCCACCGGTAAATTCTCTTTAAAGTTGGGCATGTCGTCGAGCATGGCTCTTTTGTGAGCATCTGACGAAACGATTACTACACGACTGGGAGCTGAAGCCTTAAGCAAATCGAGGAGCATGCCGGTCAGCCAGAAATAGCCGAAATGATTCAGCGCCCAGGTCATTTCGATGCCGTCGACATTGTATTGTCTGCGCATAAAGAGAGCCCCGGCATTATTGACCAGTACATGCAGCTTGCTATGCTTTTTCTTGACGGCGGTGCTTAGGGTGCGCACTTGCTGAAAGTTTGATAGGTCGCAGACAAAATATTCCAAGTTATCGCTGCCGGTCATTGCATTTATTTCGTTGATTGTGCTGCGGCAACGCTCTTCATTGCGACCGACAATGATGACGGTGGCGCCTTTGGTGGCTAATTCCAAAGCCGTTACTTTGCCGATACCGGCTGTGGCGCCGGTGACCAGGCAAACTCGACCTCGCATTGAAATATCCGGTACTGACACAGAGCCTCCCTTTCTACCCTCATTTCTTGCCGACAAATTTTGCCGACAAGAACTTCTTCAGACGCTCATAGGCGGTCTGGAACTTTTCATCTTCTAGACAAAAGCAAAGTCTAGCCATATCGTCGCAACGTCCCCATGGTCCAGGGTTGATCAAGAGTCCGGCTTCTTTAGCCAGGGGCTCGAACTGGTCTGAAAGCTTGCCCAATAGGAAAAGCCCGCCGCGGTAGGGGGTATCGTAGCCGTCATCGAGACCATATTGTCTCAACAGGGCAAGCAATTGTTCGCGCTTTTGAGATAGACTGCGACGTCTTTCCATCAAATAGTTTTCTACTTCGTTAAAGACTTTGGTGACGTCGAGCATGTGGTTGAGCGAACGGTCTAAGAAAGCCGAATAAAGCCCGTCCCAGGCACGCAAGAGCGACAGCGGCGGCACCGGTGTATAGCTTTGAATTTCTTGCGCCCAGGCATCGCTGGGAGTGAGCATAAAGCCTAAACGCATGCCACCAGAGGCGAAGCTTTTGGCAACACCATCGACCATAAAGATGCGGCTTTGGAAGGGTCCTTGGCTGAAAGAAGCGGTCGAGAGAGAAGAAGGCGTCCAGCGGCCCAAGCGGTGGTCTGATAGCAAGAAGAAGATCTCGTCGCTGAAGATATAGATATCGTTCTCGTGACAGTGCTCGACTATCTTGCGCAACTTTTCGGGGTCAAAGAAGACTCCGCTTGGATTATTCGGCTGGGTGATCCAGAGCACGTCCAGTTTGACGCCTGACTCTTTTAAAATTTGCAAATCGCGAGAGGAAAGCAAATATGCTTTCTCAGGCGATGTTTTAATTTCAACAGTTTGGGCGCCATAATATTCGAGCATCGGATAGAGCGGACCATAACTGCCTGAAGGCAACCCCACCACTGGTGCGCGACCAAGTCGGGCTTTCATAGCCTGCACGAAAGCGCCAAAGAGCGGAAACACGCCTTGCGCCAAGACCACACGCCTTGGCGTGGTGCCCACATGACGGGTGAAGTTGACGTAAGAGCAGACCCTTTCTTGCACAATTTGAGGCAAGACTGCGGTTTCTTCGTCTATGAAGCCCTTAAATAGAGACTTGACCAAAATATCAGGCGGCGGCGCTTCAAATTCACCATAGTCAAGGCGAATAATATCTGCGCCTTCTGGGTCGACCGGCTTGGGCAAAAAGACTGGATCTTGCTCTATAGAACGAATCAATTCGCTCACCTGAATACCGCTATAGTCATCGCTGCACGACACTTTCTTTTCGGCGCTTTCGTTGAAGGCAAAAGTCATTAGATCTTCGAACAGCCATTGATAAAGCAGCTGGGTCGGATAAGCAATGCGAGAATAAGTCAACTCGGCGCCGACATCAAGCCCTGGCAGCCACTGCAGCGGCGCATTGACAAGAAAACTCAGCTGCAGGTCTGGGCTGAGAATATTTTTGACCAGACCATATAGCAGTATCAAATTTGGTGGCAAGTTTTCTTGCGCCGCGAGACGCAAAGTCATATTGGCGCCAAGATTGGAACTGATAAGAAAATTCTGCGAATCATCAATTAGATAGACACGGTCGGGGTGCTTAGCCGCCTGCTGACAAAGAGCCTTAATTGTGATTGGCGAAGGCGCCGACAATTGCTTTGGCGAGATCAGCACTATCGACGGTGCCACCAAGTCATCAAGTTCGCAAAGCTCACTGAGGTCGTCATTGCCTACAGTTACATCTAAACCGGCTTGGTTTGCCGTCGCCAGATAGACATCGGTCAAAGAGGAAGAGAGCAATATCTTTGCGGCTTTAGTGCCGGAGCAAAGCTTGAAAAGAATTGCCGCCAACTCGGCACGAGAGGGCGCAACAAATAACTCTTCGGCTTTGACCGGATAATAACAAAAGCCCTCAAGATAGCGAGCGAGAAGCTCTCTGATGCTCATATCGCCGCGTTCATGAGGATAAGGCAGCGAACGAGCCTGCATCATCGACTGCGAAAGACGCGAGAGAAAACTGACACGCTCTTCTTTCAAACGAGAAAAATCAAGCTCTTTGCGCAAACTAGAAAGACCCATTTTAGAAAGATTGCGCACAAAATCAAAAACATAGGGCTCGAAGCGAGTGTTGGCCTCATAGACAAGCAGGTCGTGATAGATCGGTCTGCCATTGGATAGCAATTTCACTGCTGTCTTAGCCGAGACAGATTCATCGGCATCAGACTCGCGCGACATAAAGAAATGGAAGCGAATACCGTAAGATTTTTCCAGTTCGACCAGTGAGGCGAGATCTGTATCGTCGGCTTGCTGAATGCGGCGCATCCAAACCAGGCGAGCATCAAAGCCACGACGCTCGAACATACTTTCGATAGCCTGACGACCGGGGCGTCCGCCCAAAACCAGGGTGACTTTGCCGCCGGCATTGAGCAAGAGCTGCGATTGTTCCAGAGCCGAGGCAATAAGAGGCAAGCCAAAACGGTCTTCTAAGATGCCTTGTTCAAAACAATAATTTGAGAGATCATAGAGATCTTTCTCGGAGTAGCCCTCTATATTGCCGTCAATATCTTGCAGTGGCACCACTGGTTTAGGATGCAAAACCTGAGGAATACAACCGACCACATGGTCAAAGAACTCGCCCCTAGCCAAGGGAGTCTGCAATAGGTCTGAAACTTCTACGCGGAAAGCCTGCACGATAGGTTCACCGGCTAAGCTTAGCCGGTCGGTACCGTCGCTGTTTGTGCCGTTCAACCAGGTATTGAGCCTGGCCATGGTCACAGCCACCGGGTTGAGATCGAGACCAACCACCTCTTTGACATGGGTAAAGAGCAAAAGCAAGATCGAGATCCAGCCTGAGCCGGTGCCTACTTCTAAGACTTTACGACCTCTGAACTGCTCTTTGGCTTTGAGCAAACCCTCGGCAAAGGTGCGGCCCCAAAACTCGGGCGAAAAGACTGCTTTTGTAAGCAACAAGCGAATCGGGTCGGTAAGCCCGGGCACAGTTACTTTCTTGAGCTGCAGACTTTCGATATTTTCGCTTTCGAGCTTTTCGGCTAAAGCATGCAAAACGCTAAGAGCGCGCTTGCTGAGCTCGGGCGAATCGCTGTCGAGAGCTTCTTTCAACCGAGTCAAACTACCGACCAGCTCGCTGCTTTCTCTTTCAGCGCCGCTATCAGACTTTTGAGCAAACGAAATAATTTCATCCAGAGTAGGACAAGACAAAACCTTAGCCAAGACAACCCCTCAGAAAGCAAGTTCGACTTCAGATAATTCTGAAGCCGAACCTATTTTACTTGTTTAAGCGCCATTACTTGCTGCCGAGCGCAATTTTAAGGTGTTTCTAGTCCAGGGCGCGGGCTTACCGCCGGGGTAGCCAAGCGCAGGTCACTGCCCTTCCAGCGGCTCTTCAGAACCGGTGTTTGCATTACCCCTCTTTCTCTGAGAACCTCTTCCTGCACCTTATCTTTCAGGTTCTGGAAGGCTTCGCCCAGGGTTGTGGCGTCGCCATTCTTGCGCAGTGAGTCAATAAGACAGCGGGTGAAAACACTGTTTTGATATTTCTTAGATTCCCAAGACACTTGAGAAGGTTGGCTACTTGAGATTACAAGTTGTCCGGTGCCTTGGGCAACCGCATCGGCGTCGAGATTGCCCTTGCGGAACAGCCCTTTACCGCCGGTTTCGGCGGCACCGCTATGGCAGGCGTCCAGCACCAGCACAACTCTATCTGAGTGTACGCGCCCCTTGATAATGCGGGTGAGGTCTTGCATGGGCAAGCCGGAAGCATAAAGACTATCAACCTGACTGTCGTAGGCAAGCAAATAATTGACGCCGCCGATATCCATATCGGAAGCACTACCGTGGCTGGAAAAGTAAATAAGCACTAGGTCGTCGGGATTGGCAACGCGGGGCAACCACTTATCACCCAGCTCAGAGAGAATATTTGCTCTGGTTGCCTTTTCGTCGGTGAGCAATTTGACATGATCGGGGGCGAAGTTGGCTTCTTTTACAAGAAATTCATAGAAGTCTTTTGCGTCTTTAGCCGGATATCTCAAATTGAGAGTGGAATCTTGGAAATTGCTGATGCCGATGATAAGAGCCCATTTGTCGCGCACCGGACGGTTGACGATTTCAAGACTATTGGTGGTTTCCGTAGTTTCGGCGGTCTCAGCTTTTGGCTTACCGGTTGCGGCATGACCATTCTTCTCAGCCAAAGCCAGCCTTCTAGCTTCAGCCTCAGCCAAGCGGGCTCTTTCTCGCTCTTGTCTCTCTTCGATTTCTTTCTGCTTCAAAGCCAATCTCTGATTCTCAGCTTCGGCTTTTGCCCGAGCCAGAGCCAGCTTCTCGGCCTCAGCCCGCTCTCTTTGAGCTTTTACTTCAAGCTCTTTTTGCAGAGCGATCCACTTAGGGTCATTAACTTGCGCAGCACTTGAGGCAGTGCTGGTGCCGGCTTTCTTAACCGGATTAGCTGTAGAAGAAGTAGCAGCAGCAGTCGTCATCGCCAACTGACTGGCTTCCGGCTTGCTAGCAGCGTTCTCTTTAGCGATGCGCTGTTTTTCCAATTCTTTCAGGCAGAACTTCTTATTAATTTCGGCCTCGTTCAAATTGCTGTCATAGCGCAGAGCTTCTTCAAACTGCTCAAGAGCCTCTTGCAACTTGCCTTGGTTGGAATAAATCAGACCACGGCTCAAATAACAAGTGGCGCAATCGGGTGCCAATTTAATGGCTTCATCGAGATCTTTCAGAGCCCGGTCTTGCTGCTTGATGGCTTGATAAGCCATAGCACGCCAATAAAAGGCACCGGCGCGGGTAGGGTTGAGTTTGATTACTTCTGAAAACTGGCTTATCGCCTGGTCAAAAGCCCCCGAGTTGTAAGACTGCTTGCCACGCTCGTGCAGGGTATTCTCGTTGTCATACCAGGCCGCCAAAGCCGGCTGAGGCAAAACACCAAACAAGCTGGAACTCAATAGACAAGACAGTGAAAGAAAGGCAGCGATACTATTTTTAGAGAGCCCGCCGGCAAAAGCAGCCAAGCCCTGAGTTCGCCCTTGCGTCACCCGTTTCTCATGCTTCTTTATGCGCTCGTTAACCATCGCAATATACCGATTTTCCCGATTTCACCAGACAAGACAATTATTGACTAAATTGAAAGAAGGAACCAGCTGAAAAGTCTCATTAAAAACTGTCGCCTGCTTCTTTCCTTAACGCCGGGTTCTTCATCTTTCTAAGGATGTCGAACTTGGTCGGTTTAACTGACTGTTCGGAAGAATTAGGGGGGCGGCCAGAACTTGATGAATTGACTGCGCTTTGTCCATGCAAAGATGACGAAGATGACGAAGATAACGAAGATGATTTGGTATGGGCAGGTCTCTGACCGCGCAAACGGTGACCGTGGGCGCTACTCTTGTCATCCCCGGATGTGGCTTGGGAGGGGAGACCACCTGCATCTAAGGCATTACTGGAGGCTCCGCTGCTAACGCCTTTGGCATGCCGACCAGAGGCGGAGGGTCTAACTGTTTCAGCCGATTGAGAGCCATGGGCAGGCGGCTTATCGAGATTAACATGCCTCTCTAGAGCGGGGGGACGCAGACCGCGAGCCATAAGCAGGGCACAAAAGACAAGCAAAAGAGTCAGAAAAGCCAAGCCGAGTGGACGTTGAAACCTGGTCTCGGGCGAAGAAACGGCGCTAAGATTATTATGGCTGCGCTGAGCCGGCAGACGCACATTGGAAGCACGGGCAAGCTTATCGCGGTTGTTTTGCCGGCTGTCGCGCAAAGGACCCAAATCGACCGTGACACCGGGACTACAAGCTGAAATAAGAGCATCTTTCAGCTCGGTCATCGACTGGAAACGATCGGCTGGCTCTTTGGCCAAAGCCTTGGCTATGACAAGTTCGAGCGCCTCAGGAAAATCCCCTTCGGGGCAGGCTTCTTTTAGCGAAGGCGGCTCTTCGTAGACATGCTTATGTAAGAGCTCATAGATTTCGGCGCCATAGAAAGGGTCTTTGCCTGTAGCCATTTCAAAGAGAACCGCACCGAGAGCATAGATGTCGGCACGATGATCTATGCCTCCACCCTTGATCTGCTCGGGGCTCATATAGGGCGGAGAGCCCCAAAGCTCACCTGAATTGGTCAGCCGACGGCTATCTTCACCTAGTTTAGCCAAGCCAAAATCGACCACGCGGGCTGATGTGGTATTACTGACTGCAGTGGCGCCTTGCGAGAGTTTATCAGCGAATTTATCAGCGCTTCTGGCAGCGCTTCTGGCAGCACCACTATTAGTATCATTTTCAGTGTCATTTTTAGTATCTTTTTTAGTATCATTGCCGGTATCATCTTCTGCTCTATCAAAAGCGTCAGAGACATCATCAACCAGCATAATATTTGCCGGTTTGAGGTCGCGGTGAATCACTTCATGACGATGGGCATGAGCAACGGCAGATGCCACCTGCGCGCCGATACGAGATAAACTTCCCAGGTTGAAGCGCCCTTCTTCGGCAAGCACTTGGTCGAGGGCCCGACCACGCAAAAAGTCCATGACTACATAAGGCTGACCATCGTCACCGATGATACAGTCATAAACAGTGACTATGTTTGGATGCGAAAGTTTGCTCAAGGTCTTGATCTCGCGCTCAAAACGGCGCCAGATATCTGGTCTTTCGTCCACTCTAAACTTTACTGTTTTGATTGCCACCAATCTGTCTATGGGGTCTTGCCGAGCTTTGTAGACAACCGACATGCCGCCCCAGCCCAAGACTGAAAGTATGTGATAACGGTCCTCGAGACAGCGACCAATCAGGGGGTCTTTATATGGTCGTTTGGAACTTTCACCGGCTGACTGCAAGTCCCTGCTCAGAGGCTGGGCATTGGCATATTGCGCAGGTTCACTTTCATCTGCCTGTGCCTGAGAGCCACCCTCAACTGATGTAATACTGCGCCAATCGGCAGTCACCTCCAGTTTTTCGGTTTCTTCTTCTTCGGCACGGGAGAGCATGTGAAAGCCTTGATTCGGATCTTGTACCGGAGGAGCAAAACGACTCCAATCGGAATTAACCTGCTTATCAATATTCGAATCAGATTCTGTCTTTCCCATCTCAGACCTGACAATTAATCGCCGGCTCTAGGCGGGTACCCACTAGAGGTACCAGGATATCCGCCCGGAGGGGGGCCAGGGGGACCGCCATTTGGACCGAAGCCCGGACCTCCGTTAGAGCCTCCATTTAGTCCGCCATTTGGACCAAAACCAGGGGGCATCATCTGTCGATTATTCCCCCCTTGATTCTGCCCTTTCCTCATGGCTTCATTAGTTGCGGCCTGCACTTTCATCTTTAGTTCGCGCAAAGCCTTGATGCCCGAAGCAGGGTCGCGGCTCATCAAAGACTGGCAAGCAATAAGCTCTGAATTGAGGGCGGAAACATTGACTCCATGATCTTGCAACTGCTTGATCTCGGAGCCCAAAAGCTCGACCAACTTACTGCCGTCAAAGCCGATTGCCCGCAGATTTTCCTTGAGCTTAGCTTCGGTACTAGGTGAAGAAGCCGGGGTTGATACAGTGCCCTTAACACCTTGACCGCGACTGACCATTTCGGCCTGACGGCAAAGCTGTTCTTGCTCTTTCAATTTCTCAGCCAAGCGAGCAACAAGCAGCTTAACCTCAGAGGACGGGGCGGTTTTAGCGGCTTCGTCCATAGCGACGAAGAGCTTTTCGTAAGGGGCGACACCGGTGCCCTTTTTGCGCAAACTGTTGATGCGATCTAAGAGCATCAAACGCTGTTCCTCATATGGTCCAGGCGAGACAGTGATATTGCTCTCACTGCCCCGACTCTGTGCGGAAGTGTCGCCGTCTAGCTCACCGTCGATGCTGACTAGCTTTAAGCTGGCAAGAAACTGCTGCGGATCCATTGTACCGGCGCCGTAATTTTTGATGTCTTGTTCAGTGACTGCAATCTTTTTGCCATTGGTGCCGTCTTCGTCTCTAAACAAAACCCTGACACCGTCAAGACAATAACCGTAAGCATCAAGCACAGACTTGGTGATGAGCACGGCATCGATCTTCATATCTTCTTCTTTGGCACGCGGATGCCGCCGAGTCAAGACTGTGGCAAAGTTGCCAGAGACCACCACATGGACGGGATAATCAGGATTTACAACTTTAGCTTGTCTAATCAAATCGACTAAATTTGACGAGCTAGGTTTTTTAGAGAAAGAGGGTTCTTCGCCCGAGGCTCTTTTGGGGGCGGCTTGGTTGTTACCGCCGGCTGATGAAGCCTGGGCAAGGGCGGGCGAAACCGACACCAAAGCCGACAAAAATAAGCGGCCAACCAACCTTTTGCTGCTCAATTTATTCACCCGAACCGAAATAAGCCTGACAATTAAACTAAAGGGCAAGTAAAAACTTGCCCCTTCAGCTTATCAAATTAACACTAGCGAGGACGATGTGGCATTTTGTGTCGAGAATGACCCATTTTGCCCATCATCATAAGCGGGCCCTTGACCATTGCCTGACGCATATCTTTGCGCTGGTCAGCGGTCAATATTTCCATAAAGGCAATCTGATTATCTATCTTGATTGATGACAGATCGCTCTTGAGGCTTGTGATTTTGCCCTTCAGATCGGCAGCCTTCTTACTATCTATATCAGCGCGCGTAATGGCGTCTTTGAGCTGCCTTTCCAAAGAATGCAATTCCACCATCTTTGGTCCAACTTTATCGAGCATAGAGTTCTTTAGGCTGTAGAGCTTTTCATACTGGTCATCGGTGAGAGCATGCTCGCCGCTGAATAGACCACGCATAGCCGGGCATCCGCCGCCCCCGCCCGGACCACCAGAACCGCCGGGACCAGAATGACGCCCCCAAGCCATAACAGCCGGCTCTGGAGCGGGCGCATCAATAGCTATGGCACCAGGTAGAGGAATAGCTGGAGACATAGGCGCAGCTGGCAGACCGGCCATAATTAAATCGACTTCCATTTCACGGTCTTGAACCTCAGCATCTTGGGCGAGGGCAAGGGTCACCGTAGAAGTAAAGGTTAGAGCCAAAGCTCCACTAATTGACAATAGATATTTCGGGCTGAGTTTCATTTTGGATTACTCCCAAATTCAGGGGACACTTATAGAACGTAATTTCGAGGCAAAAAGTTCAATTTTTCCGGATAAAAATTCCAAATCTTTCCGGCCTTACCACTCAGATGCGATAAGCTTGTAAGCCAAGCGCAATGGGCGTAGGAAGAACTTGTTCCCGTGAGGGGACTGCATTAAGGTTTTCTAATGAGCGAATCAACCACCCAAACAGCCCCATCCGACCCCTCCGAAACGATAAAAAGCGAAGCACCCAAAACTTCTTATCGTTGGGTGATTTTGGGTTTTGCCTTTTTCATTACCTTGGTCAATTATCTTGACCGCACAGCTATTTCTTATGCCATGGAGCCGATGAAGAAAGAATTCGGCTTCAACCATGAAGATTTCGGCAAGATAACCGCTGCTTTTGGCGTGGGCTATATGATTATGACCACTGGCGGCGGCATTATGGTCGACAAATGGGGAGCCCGAAAAGTTTGGGCCGGAGCTGCCATACTTTGGTCAGTTTGCACCGCCTTTATAGGTAAAGCTTCCACCCTGCCGCTTTTCTGCTTTCTAAGAACTTGCCTGGGCTTATCAGAAGGTCCGCATTTTCCCTCACTAACAAGGGTTGTGGCAGACTGGCTGCCCACCCAAGAAAGAGCCCGCTCCACCGCCATCGGTCTAGCGGCAGTGCCGATGGCATCGGCCATAGGTGCCCCGCTTCTCACTTTCCTTATGGGCACCTTCGGCTGGAAAGAAATGTTCCTTATTTTGGGCGGTATCGGTATTGTCTGGGCGGTAGTCTGGTGGTTTGTCTTCCGAGATTATCCCGAGCATTCACCCTTTGTTTCAGATGCCGAGTTGAAGCACATTCGAGACGGTGTAGCGGTGGACCGCCAGCGCCAACACCAAGAAATCAAAGCCCATGAAATTTCGCTCGGTAAGACCACCTGGAAGTTCATGCTCACCAATAAGTCTCTTGTAGCCAACAACTTTGCCTTCTTTGCCTTTGGCTATCTGCTTTTCTTTGCTGTGCACTGGTTGCCTGAATATCTCTGCCACACCTTCCATGTCACTATGAAAACAGTGGGCGCCACTCTGTGGATGCCCTGGTTGGCTGCTGCCGCCATGCTTTCCATCGCCGGCTATATTTCCGACCGGCTTTGGGTCAAGACCGGCAGCATGCGCATCGCCCGCTCTCATATGATCTGGATCTGCCAATTGCTTTCGGCTATTTCTTTCATTCCCATTCTCTACAGCCCAAGTTTTGAGCATGCCTTGGTCTTTCTTTCACTGGGTCTCGGTTTTGGTCTGATGCCCAATGCCTCCTTTTATGCCATCAATACTGATTTGGCCAAAGACAAGGCTGCCACCAGTCTTGGCCTAATGGACAGCTTCCTGGCTCTGGCCGGCATTATTGCTCCATACATGACCGGTTTCTTGGTTGAAAAAACAGGCAGTTTCAATTCCCCCTTCATGCTCTTGATTGGCTTCACTTTAACCGGTGTACTGGCAGTGGCCCTGATGCAAAATCCGGACCGCGACAGGCAGCTGAAAGCCGGCTAGCATGACCGTGCACCTTAGCCCCAGCAATCTGGAAATTAAAGAGATGCTGGCTCCGGCCGGCATCTTGCCTGAAGATGTGCAGCTCACCACCTTGCCTTCAGATAGACATCGCCATGTCTATCTGGTAGAAACCATGCCGCAAAAGCAAAAGCTTATTTTGAAGCTCTTCAATGACGATCAGGAAATTTGCAGCTTTGAGAAGGAAGTGCGCATTCACCAATTGCTCACCGGCAATGGTGCCATTCCCAAACTGCTCTATGCCAGCCAAGAAAATCCGCTTTTGGGCAGCCGCAGCCCCTATACAGTGCGCACCTTTATAGAAGGAAAAACACTGCAAGAGAGCCTGCCCGAATTATTTCAGCTTGATGCAGGTAATCGCCATGAGTATAGAGAAAAAACAGCGGCGGCACTGGGAAGCGCGCTTGCTTCGCTGCATCGCATCGGCTTTAACAATCAGGGCTATTTAGACGGCGAACTAAAAGTAGGTCGTGTCGCCCCCCTCAGCGGCAAAGAATTAGAGAACTATGCCGAAGCTGTGCTGGTCGCTAAAGCAAAAGAAAACGCCCTGGGTAAAGATCTAGCTTTGAGACTTTTAGCCTTTATAGAACAAGAAGCCGACTTGCTCAATGCAGTGAAGGGTTTTTCCTGTCTTTGCCACGGCAAACTGGGACCCGCCGCCATTCTTATTCAAGAAGGTGAAAACCAAGTCAGCCTACTCGACTTTGATGAAGCTTTTGCCGGCACACCCTATCTAGATTTTGGCAACCTCAGGCGAGAGTTGCTGGAATTTGCTGCCGGCCAAGCCGAAGAAGAAACAGCCAAGCAATTTCTGCAAAATACAGTCGCCTCATATAAGAAAGCCGGAGGCAAGTTAGATCAAGACTGGTATCGCTTAAGTATTTTGAGCGACCTTTTCAACTTACTAGGCAAGCTAGACAGTCGCGGTAATAGTGAAGCGGAGCTGACAATAATCAAACTCCGCTTCAGTGAAATTATGACCGAATGGCTTTTTCTATAGTCTTTTTCTATAGTTTTTTCTATAAGCTTATCGCCTTAGAAATCGGCTGTTTTAGGCGCTCTCGGGAAGGGAATCACGTCGCGAATATTGGCCATGCCTGTGGCAAATTGCACGGTGCGCTCTAGACCGAGACCAAAACCAGCATGGGGCACTGTGCCGTAACGACGCAAGTCGAGATACCACCAGTACTCGGCTGGATCAAGATGGCAGGACTTCATGCGACTTTCCAGCACATCGAGACGTTCTTCTCTTTGACTGCCGCCGATTATCTCTCCCACCTTGGGCACCAAGACATCCATGGCTCTCACTGTTTTGCCGTCTTCGTTGAGACGCATATAAAAAGCTTTGATGTCTTTCGGATAGTCATACACAATTACCGGCTTCTTGAATTTTTTCTCGGTGAGGAAGCGCTCATGCTCAGACTGCAGGTCAATGCCCCAAGAAACCGGGAACTCGAAGTTCTCACCACTGGCAAGCAAGATATCGACGGCTTCGGTATAAGAAACACGAACGAAGTCACTTTCGACGATACCTTTCAGTGTCTCGATAACAGTCTTGTCGATACGATCGTTGAAGAAAGCCATATCGCGGGGACAGTTGGTCAAGACATCAGAAAAAATGGTCTTGAGAAAGTCTTCGGCGCACTGCATATTGCCTTCCAGATCACAGAAAGCCATTTCTGGTTCAATCATCCAAAACTCAGCCAGGTGCCTAGATGTGTTTGAATTTTCAGCCCGGAAAGTCGGTCCGAAAGTATAGATATTGGTGAGTGCCGTGGCATAGATTTCGCCTTCTAACTGACCGCTCACAGTGAGGTTGGTCGGCTTGCCAAAGAAATCTTTCTCGAAATCGATAGCACCAGATTCGGTGCGGGGCAGATTATCGAAATCAAGGGTGGTGACACGGAACATTTGCCCGGCACCCTCGCAATCGGAGCCGGTAATGATGGGAGCATGCACATAGACAAAGCCGCGCGACTGGAAGAAGTTATGGATGCTGCGGCAAATCTCATTGCGCACTCGGGCGACGGCACCAAAGGTATTGGTGCGCGGGCGCAAATGGGCGATAGAGCGCAGGAACTCAAAAGACGTGCCTTTCTTTTGCAACGGATAAGTGGCCGGGTCGGCAAAGCCGAAGACTTTCACCGACTCGGCTTTTACTTCGGTGCTTTGCCCTTTGCCGGGTGATTCAACCACGGCGCCGATTACTTCTATCGAGCTGCCGATGCCAAGTTTCAAAATCTCGCCTTCATAGTTGGGCAAAGCCGCCTCAGCAAGAATCTGCACACTATCAAAAGTAGAACCATCATTGAGCTCAATAAATGAGAAGCCGCCTTTAGAATCGCGCCTCGTGCGCACCCAGCCGCATATGCGCACTCTCTTGCCGATGTTCTCTGCCTTCAGCGCATCTGCCACCGGGGTTCTAGAAAAACTATCCAATTTCACTGTCATTACCATTCAACCTCAACCTTAACGCTTGCGAATCAAATAAACGCCGTCTCTAATAGTGAGCATGACTCTGTCGACCCTCTCATCGGCAGCGACAAAATCGTTAAATGCGGCAATAGCTCTTGCATTTTCATCAGTGGTCTGGGGGTCGCAAACATAGCCGCTATAAAGCACATTGTCTACGAGTATGACACCGCCCCTGGTGAGCTTCGGCAAAACAGCATTGTAATAATTTTGATAGTTTACTTTGTCGGCATCTATAAAGACAAAGTCGAATGGACCCTCAAGCTTTTCTAGTGATGCCAGGGCGGGTCCCTCCACAACAGTAATTTTCTCGCCGAAGGGAGAGCGCTCAAAATAACTTTTGGCGAACTTAATGCAGTCGGCATCTATATCGAGAGTGGTGAGTTTGCCGCCTACAGGCAAGCCTTCTGCCATAGAAAGAGCGGAATAACCCGTGAACATACCGATTTCAAGCACATTCATCGCCCCGGAAATTTGCACCATCATCTTGAGGAAGCGCCCTTCCAGCCTACCGGTGAGCATCCACGGTACCGACATTTTCTCCCAGGTTTCCTTGCTGAGACTATTGAGCAAGGAGCTGGTCGGTTCAGATTTAGACTCGGCATATTCTTCAATGCCAGGCTTGGTCAAGGTGAGCATAAACAAAACTCCAGTTTTTGAAGCGGACGAATTGGGTGCTTTAGCCCCTCGTTATAGCAGAAAAGACGCCATTCTCAATTAAAAGAGAGACGGCTTCATCTGCTAAAATTTGCAACGAAATGGCGATTGAGAAAGCTCTATTTTGTAGTCATCAAGCGAGCTTTCCCCATGGCGCCAGTAATTACTAAGAGTAATTATCATGACAGTTTATCAAGAGGATTTTATAGATGAAAACAACCCTATCACTGCTAGCCTTTTCCCTTCTGCTTACAACCAACTGCGCCTATGCAGAAGGTGAAACCAAGCCGGAAGTAGGCGAAAAACTGAAAGAAAAACGCGAGAAAATGCTTGAAAAGTGGGACACTGATAAAGACGGCAAACTCTCGGACAGCGAAAAAGCAGCTCGCAAACAAGCACTGCAAGAGAAAGTGCAGAAGCGCCTAGAAAAATGGGATGCCGACAAAGACGGCAAGATCTCTGATGCTGAAAAAGCCACCAGAAAAGAAACAATTGAAAAGGTAAAGGCTGAAAAGCAGAAGAGCAAAGAAGCAAAGAAAGAAGCCAAAGCCGCCGCCAAGAAAGAAGCCGGCGAGCAGAAAGCTTCAGAGCCGAGCAAGACCGAGGTCAAGTAAAGATTTGGAGGAGAGGGCTCAGCCCTCTCCTTTCTCACTGACACAACTAGCGAGTTAAAAATGAGAGCCGATCACATCAGCCCCCTCGATATGTTCAAAATTGGCGTCGGACCGTCAAGCTCACACACTGTGGGGCCGATGGTTGCCGCTCTTGCCTTTAGAGAAAGCGCCCTAGCCTGGCTAAAGAAAGCCAAGCCGGGCAACTATGCCATGGTGGTCGAGCTTTATGGCTCTCTATCTTTAACCGGCCAAGGTCACCAAACCGATGGAGCCGTCTGCGCCGGTCTAGCCGGACTCAATCCAAAGTCTTCGCAAGTAGCTGATATCTGGGGAGCCATGGGCAAACTAGAGGCTGAAGAGACTCTAGACTTTGGGAGCAAAGTCAAGTTCAAGCCCAGCCAAGACGTAAAGTGGTATGCCTGGACATTCAACGGCGAAAGCCTGCCTCACCCAAACACAATGCGCTTTTGTCTGATGCAAGAGTCAGAGCCTGTGCTCTCAGAAGTCATACTTTCAGTCGGCGGCGGCTTTATTGAAAAGTTGGCAGATACAAAGGACCAGGAGGCAGAAAGCCTGAAAGAGAGCCGCTTTAAGGCTCTACCCTACCCTTACAACAGCGCCGCTGAATTTGTCGAGCAAGTGGAAACAAGCGGCAAACAGCCATGGGAACTGGTGATTGCCAACCAAGAAGCTCTTGGTCTTTCTGAAGCAAGCTTGAGAGAAAGACTATCTGAAATTTTGCAAGTCTTTGAAAACTGCATAGAAAGCGGACTCAAAGCCGAAGGCATTCTGCCCGGCGGTCTCAATGTGAGAAGACGAGCCAAATCGCTCTACGAAAAAATCATGGCAGGCAAGGAGTCATCTTGGTCTTCGGGACTAGGACTGAAACCTTCGGTCTATGCCATTGCCGTCAATGAAGAAAATGCCGCCGGGGGCAGAGTGGTGACAGCTCCGACCAATGGCTCTTCCGGTCTCATTCCTGCCGTTTTTCGCACCCTCAAAGAAAGCCGCGACTTGAGCCATGAAACCCTACAAAATGGGCTAATTGTCGCCTCTGTGGTCGGCGCTCTGGTCAAGGTTCATGCCTCTATATCTGGTGCAGAAGTAGGTTGCCAGGGAGAAGTCGGCACATCTTGCGCCATGGCTGCAGCTGGCGCCACAGCTATGCTTGGCGGAACAGTGAGACAAATTGAACAAGCCGCTGAAATAGGTATTGAACACCATTTGGGTATGACCTGCGACCCTATAAAGGGACTGGTACAGGTGCCCTGTATCGAGCGCAATGCCATGGGGGCAGTAAAAGCACTCAATGCTGCCGAACTATCGCTGGCAGGCGACGGACAACATATGATCAGCCTCGATAAAGCCCTTCTGGTGATGAAACAGACAGGTTTGGATATGAACCAAAAGTACAAAGAAACCGCCACCGGCGGTCTTGCCCTGGGCTAAGGGCAAAGAGTCGAGACTATTTGGTATTGCAAAAGAAAAAGATTAAATCCGCTTGACAATTCAAAACAATGGGCTTACCTTACTTCTATCTATCATTACTAGAATTAACCGCATCCTCTGCAGTCAATTTTTCTTTGGTGTCCCATGCAAGAATCATCTAAGACCGAGTCGGCCAAAGTCAGGCCTGAATCTGAAAACGATGACGTTCAACTGCAAAGTTCGGCGGCTGAAGGTCGCGGCGTTGACGAATACGACTCTTCCTATAGAGAAGTCGAGCTTGGCACCAGGGTAGACGGTCCAATCAGGACCACCTTTCATGTCTATAAGAGCGAAGAGAGAATCGGTTATTTTCTCGAGAAAGTCTTCGACCCCGAAGGCAGGCTTATTCGCATCGCCAAACGAACAGCTGAAGGTCGGTCTGAAACTAAGTTCGACCCGCTAACGGGCGACATCGAAAAGATCTTCGAAACTTATACAATGCCCGACGGCAACTTATTGACCAAAGAGAAGCGCTATCTTGAAGACGATAATTCGCTTGAATCGGTGATAGTGGTAGATCCGCTCGGCAACCTGGTTAGAACAGTATTGCGCGAAATGACCAGCCTAAAGAACGTCTTCACTGGTCAAACCGAATACAACAAAGACGGTCAAGCCGTGCTCACAGTCAATCACTGGTTCGATAAGCGTACCGGCAAGCTCTCGGTGCGCGAACAGATTCGCTGGATGACCACTGGCGAAAGAGGCGTCACCGAACACTTCACTTTCACCCAAGACGGCTCACTGGTGAAATACCAAAAGCTGCTTTTGCATCCGCCTACAGAAAGCTATATGGAAGAGATTCATCTTTATGATCCCCGCTCGCAGGCACTGCTTAGAAAAGAAGTGCGCACCTATGGTCGCGGCGACGAAGAGGCCCAAGTGGAAGTAACCATATACGATACCAGGGGCAATCAGCTGGAGCAGAAGAACTCGGTCGAGCGTAGGCTCTAGACGAAATATAAGTGCAAAAAACAAAAAAGTCGAAGCTAAGCTCCGACCAATCAGTTTTTATTGTTGATTGTTATTGACGGGTATCGAACCCTGATAACTGAATAGCCTGAATAAAGACCCTGTCGCCTCCACTTAATTGGTCTTTGAGTATACCTGTATTCATACCAAATTAGCTTCATAGGCATCGACCTAGGAGAATAATGATTGGTCTTCGTCTCTCGACTCGCAATCACAAGTGTCGGAGTTCGACTCACTTAGTGAATCTATCCGATTACTCCCTAGAAAGGAGGTGATCCAGCCGCACCTTCCGGTACGGCTACCTTGTTACGACTTCGTCCCAGTCACCGGCCCTGCCTTAGGCGGCTGCTTCCCGAAGGTTAGCTCACCGACTTTGGGCGTGACCAGCTCCCATGACGTGACGGGCGGTGTGTACAAGGCCCGGGAACGTATTCACCGCCGCGTGCTGATCGGCGGTTACTAGCGATTCCGACTTCACGCAGGCGAGTTGCAGCCTGCGATCCGAACTGAGACCAGGTTTGGCGGTTCGCTCCCCCTCGCGGGATTGCATCGCATTGTCCTGGCCATTGTAACACGTGTGTAGCCCAAGGCATAAGGGGCATGATGACTTGACGTCGTCCCCACCTTCCTCCGGTTTGTCACCGGCAGTCTCGCTAGAGTGCCCAGCATTACCTGATGGCAACTAACAACGGGGGTTGCGCTCGTTGCGGGACTTAACCCAACATCTCACGACACGAGCTGACGACAGCCATGCACCACCTGTGTCCAGGCTCCCTTGCGGGCACCCTCTCGTTTCCGAAAGGTTCCTGGCATGTCAAGCCTTGGTAAGGTTCTTCGCGTTGCTTCGAATTAAACCACATGTTCCACCGCTTGTGCGGGCCCCCGTCAATTCCTTTGAGTTTCAACCTTGCGGCCGTACTACTCAGGCGGGATACTTATCGCGTTAGCTGCGGCACATCAGGGGTCGATACCCGATACGCCTAGTATCCATCGTTTACGGCCAGGACTACTGGGGTATCTAATCCCATTCGCTACCCTGGCTTTCGTTCCTCAGCGTCAGTTATGGCCCAGCTAGTCGCCTACGCCACCGGTGTTCTTCCCAATATCTACGCATTTCACCGCTACACTGGGAATTCCACTAGCCTCTACCATACTCAAGTCTGCCAGTATCCAATGCAGTCTCAGGGTTGAGCCCTGATCTTTAACATCAGACTTAACAAACCACCTACGAACTCTTTACGCCCAATGAATCCGGACAACGCTCGCATCCTACGTCTTACCGCGGCTGCTGGCACGTAGTTAGCCGATGCTTCCTCTGCTGGTACCGTCATTTTTTTCGTTCCAGCTGACAGAGCTTTACACCCCAAAGGGCTTCTTCGCTCACGCGGTGTCGCTACGTCAGGGTTTCCCCCATTGCGTAAAATTCCCCACTGCTGCCTCCCGTAGGAGTATGGGCCGTGTCTCAGTCCCATTGTGGCTGATCATCCTCTCAGACCAGCTACCGATCGTCGCCTTGGTAGGCCTTTACCCCACCAACTAGCTAATCGGACGCGGGCTCATCTTAAGACGGATTACTCCTTTCACCTTTCGGCATATGCGGTATTAGCGAGCCTTTCGGCTCGTTATCCCCCATCTCAAGGCAGATTCCCACGCGTTACTCACCCGTCCGCCACTAGGTATTGCTACCTCGTTCGACTTGCATGTGTGAAGCACACCGCCAGCGTTCGTCCTGAGCCAGGATCAAACTCTCCGTTGTCAAAAACCGTCAGGAATACTGACAATTTAAAAACGTTCTGTTTGCCTACTCAAAAGTTTTGACAGGCGCCTTTGTTCAAGGCTATTCAGTTATCAGGGTTCGAAGATTAGTTCGTCTGATTCGCTCCGACAGCGAATCGCGTGTGTCATCCACACGATGAAAAAATCTTATCAAGCAAACGAGGGACTGTCAAATTCTCGAAAGCCGCAAAAGATGTGGTTTGAACACATAACTTAGCAATTAATTGCATATACTTTCCCTTAATCATTGGGATAGAACGCCTTTTGATGCGGCTTTCAGCAGGTCTCTCTAAAACATGACCGGCCAATCTTAGAACACTCTCTAAAAACTCTTCCATTGCCTGACCAATAAGGCCGGACTGAAGCGCTTTTTGGCACCGGTGACAATTGCTATCTTGTTGCCCCTCAGCTCGACCGCCACAATCGACGTACCAGTCTTGAAAAGCTCACTAGCAGTTACCGGAGAATCGGCGACCTTTCCTAAACGAAACTGCCGCAACTTATCTATATAAAGAGTGTAGTGTTGCAAAGCGCTGCTTCGATCAGGATAAGCAAGAATCAAAAGCCGCAGTCTTTCTTTCACAGGCTCTCTAAAGAGATAGTCAGCCAGTACTCCAATAATTGGAGCCTTGACTGCCTGCGCATTCTCTAGCTTCGGCTTTACCGCCTGAGCTTCTCCACCAACTAAATCTTTACTCTCAGCTTGGCTATCCGCTTTAGCTTGAGGTACTTCAGAAGGCGCTTGCCCAGGGGCATTTGCTTGATCAAAAAGAAATTCCAAACCCGGCGAAGATAAATACCAACGCGCAGAATGAACACCAAATACGAGGCGCTCACTTCCTGACAGCTTGTCAAGGACTGGAAGTTCTTTCATTATTTCAGGTTGCGAAGAACCGGCGGGACCAAGCCTCTTACCCAGCTCGTCACAAAGACGTTTGACCACATCTTTGCTTTCATCATCATCTTCTGTGGCAGAAACAGAAACAAAGTAGCGGCCCTGCACAAAAGATATACTGGCATCCTCTTCCGAACTGGCATCGCCGCGGCGAACCACAGTACCGGCACCTTTTCTCAGATAGAAATAGGCAGCCATGGCACCACTATCTTGTTCGAATTCATATATATAGATTTCGATGCGACGATTGCCGCGACTAAGAGTCTTACCAAAAAATGAAAGAATGCCGAACTCTTTGAGAATCAAACATCTTTCTTCATCGAAAAGACTTTGCAAGTCAAGTTTGGAAAGTCGACGAGGTTCGGAAGCTGTCCAGCCCCTCGCATCCAATGCTGATGTATCTAATGACTTCCCTACCTGCCAATTTGTTTCCGCAAAAGCAAAATTATTTTCCCAGGCGCCGAAATTGAGCGCGCCGAAATTGAACGCAATAGACAGCGCCAAAGTTGTAAGCAGTGAGGCTTTGTTTAAGCGTCCCAAGCGGCTTCTCGTTTGCTCTAGCGCGGGCGCCAAGAGATGCTGACGATACTTTGATCGGCAACTGTAGTGATCTTGATGTCTAGCAAGTACTGTTCATTTACGGCGCTCATATCAATAGAAGTGGCATTGCTGGCGTCGTTTAGCAACTTGTAACCAGTCATGGCAATTTCTGTTTTATAGAAAGCTTCGATTTTGAAGCGGTCATCCGGGCTCTTCAAAATCACCACATAACTGAACTTGTTGTCGCCCAGGGGAGTCGAGTCGGCTCTCGTGCACTCAGCTTTGGGATAGCAGTTGATCTTGAAACCCTCAGGAATTTTCTCACCGGGGATTTCTTGCTTTTTACAGGCAGCGAGGGAAGAAATGGTCAAAGCAAGCAAAAACAAAACAAAGGTCTGCTTCATATGCGAAGCAAAACTAGCGAAAACTCGGCTGTCTCTAGTCTTCAAAATCATTTCGCACCCTTTCTAAAGATCACACGTTCAATAATAACGCAGTCAGCTTTCTTTGAAAGGCTTTGAAAGGGCGAAGACAAAATTCAATTATAGAGATCAATTACCACTTTGGCTTCTGACGCACTTCCGAAACACCCTCGGGTGGCTTTTCTGCTTTAGCGCCCTTTCTGCCACTGCGCACTTCGGCAACACCTTCGGCGCCCTCTAAAGAAGCGCTTTCTTGCTTGGCTTGTTCACCGCTTCTCTCGGCACCCTCTTTTTCGTTCTTGCCAAAAAGCTTAGCCTTGCCGGACTGGAACAATTCCATAGCTTTACTGCCGAGATTACCGGCTGCTTCCCCAGTGCCTTTGGGATCTTTTATAGCACCTTCAATAGCTTGTCTCTTCACAGCACCGGTAACAGCACCAACCGGATCACCAGCAGCACCAATAACAGGAGCAGCAATTCTTGCTGTTCCTTCCACTTTGTCAAAGTTGCGATTGGCTTCAGCACTGCCATTGCGACGCACTTGTTTTTTGGCAAGGTCGATACCGGGCTCGGCCAAAACTGTGACATCGCCGGCGGCAAGTCTAGCACCATCTCTTAAAAGCTTGGTCGGGTCTTTCTTGTATTTTTCGGCAGTTTCACCGGCGACAGCGCCAACATCTTTGGATACGCCGTACTTTTTGTCGGTCTCTTGTACTTTCTTAGCCCCTGTAACAACGCCTTCTTTGACGGCGGCGCCGGCTTTTTCGGCAGCTGGACCAGCCTCTTCAGCAATTTTGCCGCCCACTTCCTTGGTCTTATCGACTACTTTGCCGCCAATCTCTTTGGTGCGACTCCAGATGCCGCCGGCAATATCGGCAAAAGTGCTGGACGATCCTTTTGGTGGCTGCTCCTGAGCGGCATCAGCAGGCTTTTGGGCAACGGCAGTTCTATCAGCGGGCATGGGCTGCACCTCTAGAAAAAGAGTAATTTCGGGGGAGTGAAAGCAGTTTAAGCTTTCCCGAAACCATTGTCAAGTGCGGTTTCCCGCAGTTTAGCCATGTCACAAAACTGCCACAAATCGCTTTGAGATCTAGATCTGGCTCTAGACTTTTACTTCTTCCGCTTGTTTGAGCGAAAGCTCGGTCCTGTACCATTCTATGGTTTCTTTCAAGCCTTCGATCAAGTCTTTGCTGGGCGTCCAACCAAGCAACTGCTTAGCCTTAGTGATGTCGGGCAAGCGTCTCTTGGGGTCATCCACCGGCAGCGGTTTGGAAACGATCTCGCTTTTGGAAGCGGTCAAGTCTTTGATGATTGTGGCCAGTTCTTTTACTGTTTTTTCTTGGGGATTACCCAAATTAACAGGCAAATGATGCTCGACCCCCATTAGTCGAACAATTCCTTCTACTAGATCTGAGACAAACTGGAAGCTACGAGTCTGACTTCCGTCTCCATATATAGTAAGGGGCTGACCGGTGAGAGCTTGACCGATTAAGTTAGAAACCACCCGGCCATCATCAAGACGCAGACGCGGTCCATAACAGTTGAAAATGCGAATGATGCGCGTATCGAGCTTGTGTTTATGGTGATAAGCCATAGTTATAGCCTCGGCAAAGCGCTTTGCCTCGTCATAAACACCACGCGGTCCGATTGGATTGACATTACCCCAATAGCTCTCGGTTTGAGGGTGCACTTCAGGGTCGCCATAAACTTCAGAGGTACTGGCTAGAAAATACTTTGCCCCTTTGGCTAGAGCCAAACCTAGGGTGTTATGTGTACCGAGACTGTTCACCTTGAGAGTTTCGATGGGCAATTCCAAATAATCGACAGGGGAAGCCGGCGAAGCAAAGTGAATTACCCAGTCGAGTGCGCCAACCACATGAATATGATTAGAGACATTGTGATGAACGAACTCAAAACGTGGGCTGCTCTGATGTTTAGCGATGTTCCGATAATTGCCGGTGATGAGATTGTCCATAACAATAACGTTATGGCCCTCATTCATAAGCCTATCGGTTAGATGCGAGCCGATAAAGCCGGCACCACCGGTGATGAGTATTCTCAATGTCCGACTCCTCTATAGGTAAGCCCGGCATCAACGATATCTTGCTCGTTGAGCACGTTGCGACCATCAATGATGAGAGGCCATCTCATGGCTTTAGCCAGAGTCTTGAAGTCTAGATTTTTGAAGACTTCCCATTCGGTGACAAGCACCAAAGCATCGCAATCTTGAGCTAGTTCGGCGGCATTATCGCAATAGGTAATTTCAAGATTTGGGTGCTGTACTCTTGCTTTATCATTAGAAACCGGGTCGAAAGCCTTGACCGAGGCACCCATTTTCAAAAGCTGATAGGCAATGGTTATAGCCGGCGCATCGCGTAAGTCATCAGTGTCAGGCTTAAATGAAAGACCGAGCAAGCCGACTGTGCGACCTTTCAAAATCTTCAATTCTTCCTGCAGCTTTTTGATCACGACCAAGCGTTGACGCTCGTTCACACTAACAGTGGCTTCCAAAAGCGAAGTAGGATAGCTGTATTCTTTTGCCACTTGCATAAGGGCACTGACGTCTTTGCCGAAGCAAGAACCGCCCCAGCCCACACCGGCATTGAGAAAAGCTTTACCGATGCGATAATCGAGGCCGATGCCCTGTGCCACTTGCCTGATATCGGCGCCGACCTTTTCGCAAAGCCCGGCAATTTCGTTGGCAAAGCTAATTTTCATTGCCAGAAAAGCATTGGCCGAATATTTAATAAGCTCAGCCGAAGCCAGATCTGTCACGACAAAGGGAACATTCTTGAAGCCTTCCGGACGCTTAGCAAAAGAAGGAGCATCAAAAGTTTGATTGATGATTGGCTCATAGAGCTTCTTCATAGTGGCAGTGGCTTGTTCGTCTGAGGCACCGACGACGATGCGATCTGGATAGAAAGAATCGGTGATGGCGCTGCCTTCTCTCAGAAACTCAGGATTAGAAACCACTGTAAAGCTGGGATTTTCAGCCCGCGAAGCACGAGCCGGCACCGGCTGAGCATTCTGAACGCCTTGGCTGACCAGCATCTCGACCCAGTTGCCCGAACCTACCGGTACAGTCGACTTATTGACGATGATGCGACGCTTACTACCGTCAAGAGCGCCGCCTATGGCTCTAGCCACCACCATAACCTGCGACAAGTCGGGTTCGCCGTTGGGCAAAGATGGTGTACCGACGGCAATAAAGATGATGTCGGCGGCTTTGACAGCGCTGTCCAGACTATCGGTAAACTTAAGATAGCCACTCTCGCTGGTTTCTTTTACAAACTCTTGCAGTCCGGGCTCGAAAAACGGCACCAAACCCTTCTTGAGCGAACCCAATCTCTCAGGATTGGCTTCCACTGCTGTCACCTGATTGCCAAGATAAGCCAAGCAGGCGCTGGTCACCAGACCCACATAACCCGCCCCAATTACACAAATATCCACAGTCAAATCCTTAGAATTTTGAACCAAACCTAAGCCAAGTGTGACCCAAGCTAAGCGTGCGCAAAACGAGGTTCAAAGAACTAAGCGCTATACTTGCATGGCGAGCATCACCTAGTCAGTACCTGATTCGGCACCATATAGTTTTATCACCTTGAAAAGCCAAATCAGGAGCCAGGCAGTTGATGAAGAGCCAAAACCCATTACTTTTCCGAAACAAACCATGATCAAAACTTCTAATTTGGACCGCTTTGTCGAGACCATCGCCCGCTTGCGCGCCCCGGACGGCTGCCCCTGGGACCGTGAACAGACCCATAAAACACTGGCCCGTTATCTGCTCGAAGAAGCCTATGAAGTGCTGGAAGCCATACAAAGCGAAGATGCCGACAAACTAAAAGAAGAACTAGGCGATCTTTTGCTGCAAATCGTCCTCAACGCCCAGGTGGCTAAAGACGACGGCAAATTTGACATGGAAGAAGTGGCCGGACTGATCAATGAAAAGATGATTAGAAGACACCCCCATGTCTTTGCCGATGCCGACGCCGAGACACCAGAAGCTGTGGTGGACCAGTGGCAAGCCATCAAGGCCAAAGAAAAGGCGGAAAGAGAAGCGGGAGGCAAGGCTGAAAGCATTCTGGAAAGTATTCCCAAAGCCATGCCGGCCCTTTTGCAAGCCCTCAAAATATCGGAAGCGGCTGTCAATCAAGGCTTTGAATGGGAAAGAGAAGGCGATGTCTGGGATAAATTGGACTCTGAAATCAGCGAATTGAAAGAAGCAATTTCCAACCCCGATCTAAAAGAGCCCTTAAAGACCGCCCAAGCCCAGGAAGAGATCGCCCTAGAGTTTGGCGATGTGCTCTTTTGCTTGGTCAATGTTGCCCGCTGGCATGCCTTAAACCCTGAAGAATGCTTGCTTTTGACCATGCAAAAATTCAGAAAGCGCTTTTATGAAATGGAAAAAGCAGCCTCTAAGCCCTTGAAAGAATTGAACCCCACAGAGTGGAACGACCTCTGGGAAGAAGCCAAACGCAAGCTTTCCAATAAGCAGTCTTTATAGATTGCGCGAAGCTGAATTTTGCTGAGCCATTTCTACGTTTTTCTTGGGTGTCTTAAGAACCTTAAGCGGTATCGAATTATCGAGACCGAGATCGATATAGTCGATCTTGTCTTTCATGCCTTCAACTGTGGGCAAGATTGAAACAATGCGCCCGAGACGACGGGTCAAAGTGGTATCAGGCATGCCCAACTTGAAGTGCAGGTCGCCGTTTTGCACGTGCACATCGAAGGGCTCGCGCAGATCGATAAAATCGACCGGACGCCCGGTTTGTTCGGCAATATAGTTTGCCCAGCTGGCCCACTGCGTCACTTCGTGGGCGGTCATCTTCAAATTGCTAGAGCCGTATATGACCATACGCGGCTTCACCACCGCAGGAAAATCACTAAGTGGAATGAAACGACCGCTTTGGGCAATCACTGATTGCGGAGGAAGCTTGGGATCGGTGCTGAATGAAGCCCAAGGAAACTCTTCCAGAACCTCTACCACTAAGCGCGGATGAGGCAAAGCATAGCGCCGCACAAAGGCATGCTTAACGGCCTTGAGTGAAGTCAATTGCCTCTCTAATTGCTTTGGATCAAGACGATAAACCGGCACATCAATCGTGCTTGAAAGCAAACGCAAAATCTGAGCACGTGTGGCTACACAATTACCCTTAATCTCAATTTGGGTCTTCTCATTATTGAGACTCCAGGGCAGATGAGTAAAAGAAGCGGCACCAAGAAAGACCAAGGCGCAAAGAAACATATAACGAATCACTTGCCGTCTCAGACGGGCACGTCTGGCCGCTTTGCGCATTTTGCGGCGGCTCTTCATCCATTCGCGTCTTTGACTGGCTTCCATCGGCTAGCCCCCTAAATCTGCTAGATTTGCCGACAAAAATGCCAGCAGATCGAAAGATCCCTGGAAGGACAAACGAGCCGGACCAGTCAATTCTATATACTCTTGCAATGCATCGGATTTCTGCAATGCGCCATCACCACTAAGATAAGAAACCTGCAATTCTCCACCTGGAAGAATAACACAGCATTGCCTATTTAGGAGCATTTCTTTCACCCCTGCAGCGACAACAGCACAGGCCCCGCTGCCACAAGCAAGAGTCGGGCCGCAGCCTCGTTCCACCACATAAACCCGGGCTTTTTGCGGCCCATCAATAGCCACCCATTCAACATTGACACCCTGCGGAAAGAGGCTATTTGACTGAATTTGCCTCGACAATTCGTTGAGCACTTTCTCGCCTTTCGATTCGCCGGAAAGGACCGGAGATATATCAGAGAGATATCCGAGCCAGTCTAAATAGCCCTCCTCGCGACAGGGCAGAACTACGCAGTGAGGATTACCCATATCTACATAAGCAAATTTGACACGGGCACTTGTTTCGACGCCGTCATTCAAATTAGGCAGGGCACTGCCGGCGATATTAATATAAGCAGGCATGCTATCGTCAAAAATTGGACCGGCCAAACGGGTGGTGGCAACCAGATCTGTACTATCACCACCGGCGGTGAGGTCTTTAACTGTTACATGCACCGGATAGTCTAGACAGCGCACCGAAAACTGCACGGCATTGTTCTCGAGGCCGACAAAGCCCTTTCTAACAAGAAAGAGCGTGAGACAACGCAGACCATTGCCACACATCGAGGCATAGGAACCGTCCGAGTTGATATATATCCAAGAGAACTGACAAAGTCTGGCGTCAGCTTCAGTACCAATTTTCTCTTCGGCATAACTAGCTACAATCTCTCCAATTAAAGAGATGATTTTCTGCGAATTTTTATTTGAGTGCTTGTCCGAATGAGCCTCTGCCTCGATAACAGAGCGGCGCACAGCCACGATTAAGCCATCTCCGCCCACCCCAAGCCGGCGATGACAAACGGCCAAAGCCAAGCGCGATAGAACTTTCTCTAGGTCTGCCTTGGTGGCGAGGCTGCCGCCCAGCCCGGGCACAGCGCCCAAAGCCTCAGCCAGCTCAACTTCAGAGACAAGGACAAAATCGTTACCCAGACCTTGAATCTTTTCGAAATTGATTAATGTAGGTGATGTTGAGATAGATTTGGGTGAGGTCAAAACCAGAGCCCTTAAAGACGCCATAGAAAAGAATAACCGATAAGCCAAGTTCATACTTGACATGTATTTCATAGAAGGGGATGTGCTAAGAATTGGTCATAATTTCTAGCCTTGGCTATTTTGATTGAACGACTTAAGACTAAAGAGGTTATTGCGACTTAATGGGCGACACAAGCGACAGAAAAGGCTTAGACGGTCAAAAAGACCTAACAGATCTTAAGGGTCTAAAAGCTTACATATCAGTTGACTTAGAGGGCGTAAACGGCATCTTGCACAGCAGCCAGACCCAGCCCAACGAACCGGGCTATAACCGGGCCCTCAAACTGATGCACGACGAGACCAATGCCGCCATTGAGGGGCTACTTGAAGCCGGGGTCAAGGAAATAGTAGTAAACGACTCGCACTGGGACATGCGCAACCTGCGCATCGAAGACCTGGTGGAAAGCCCAGCCGTTTATCTGCGCAGCGGCTGGCAAAAGCCTTTTTCTATGGTCTCAGGCTTGAGTGAAGCAGAAAGACGCCCCGATTTTGCCATCTTTCTCGGCTATCACGCCCGCGCTGGTCACCCTCACGGCGTGCTCAGCCATACTTATCGCGCTCAAATTTTCTTTGAGGTAAAGCTAGACGGCAAACCAGTGGGCGAAACAGGCTTAAACGCAGCACTCGCCAGCTATTTCGGGGTACCCATCGCCATGCTCACTGGCGACGACGCAGTCATCGAAGAAGCGCGGCAATGGTTGGGAGACCTCACCTTCGTCCAAGTGAAAGAAGCTGTTTCACGTTATTCCGCTATCTTGCCTAGCCATGCCGGCAACCTAGCCAAAATTCGCAAAGCCGCCAAAGAAGCAGCCCTAAACTCATCTTGCTGGCACAAATATGAACTGAAACCTCAGTCTTCTATAGAGATCACTATGTTCGACCCTTCAATGGCTGATGCAGCCGAACTGATTCCCGGCATTGAAAGATTAGACGCGCGCACAATAGCCATTAAGCACAGCGATTACTCCAAAGCCTTTCGGATGATGTTGGCTGTAGGAGCCCTGGGAGCCAGTCGCAAAGATCCCTATTTCAGCTGATTGCCCAGTGAAAAGATGGGACAGAGGCTGGAAAGATATTAAATTTTCCGAATTCTCCTCTTGACTTGTTATGTTGCCTGTCAATATCGGGTATCAAACAAGTACCAGCATATTTCTTTCATATGGTGTTAATGGGGCAACAGCCTCGCTGCTCGGCTCAGGTGTTTCACCAGAGCCGGAATGCGACTGAGGTGATTTGCCAGGCAGTGCTCAGGCGGAGAAGCTAGAGATGTTCAATTCCTCCTACCAGAATCTTTCTTTCAGACAACAAATCATCAGCACATCGCAGTCTTATCCTTGCCCGCGGTGCAACACCGGGCTCTTGGAGCCGCACGGCATGACCGAATGTCTGAACTGTTCCTCCTGTCAGCGCTCATTTGTGGCACTAAGAGGCGGCAGACTCCTAACCCCCGCCACACGCCTGGGCTTCAAAATCGCCCCCACATTCTGGTGGGACGGCTTGAGATGGCACTGGGCCGGCACCACCGCCAGTACAAGACAACTCTTTGCCATGGTAATGCTCTTCACCTTGCCCATCCTGGCCTGCCAGGCAGCTTTCCAGATGAACCTCTTCCAAGACCGCCCCGAATGGCTCAGCCCGGCTCTAGCCTCGGCAGTAATTGGACTTTTCGCCATCCAAACCATATATTTTCTATGCTGGGATTATGACTTTGTCTCAAAACACAAAGATCGTGAGAAGCGCACAGCCCTATCGGACCGCCCTTCTCAGAACTAAAGTAAAGAAGCAAGATTTTGGCAAAGACCTCGTACTGCGAGGTCTTTTGCTTTAAGCTAAAATCAAAAGCCGGCAAGCGGCACATCACTAAGCATTAAACACTCAATTTTGGAAATCGAAAAATACAGCAAAGCGCCGCACTTCCCGGTAATGGTCGATGAAACAATCGAACTTTTACAGCTGAGACCGGGACTGACCTATATCGATGCCACCGCCGGTGCAGGCGGGCATCTGAGAGAAATTTTGCAGGGCACCGGGGGCGATTCCAGAGTAATTGCTTTCGACCAAGACAAAGAAGCCCTGGACAATCTAGAGAAAGCCCTCAAGGAAGAGGGCTTTAGCCCGGAAGATCTGGCAAGACTGACCCTCATTCATGCCAATTTCAGAGACCTGAAAGGCGAGTTGGAAAAGCGCGGCATTCACACCGTGGACGGTGGCATACTAGCCGACCTCGGTGTTTCGTCGATGCAAATCGACCAGGGAGAGAGAGGCTTCAGCTTTCAGAAAGAAGGACCTCTAGATATGCGCATGAACCAAAGCGCGCCCATGAGTGCATATCAAATTGTCAACGAATGGAAAGAGCAAGATCTAGCAGATATCATTTACAAATACGGCGAAGAACGTAACAGCAGAAAGATAGCTCGCCGTATAGTCGAGTCTCGACCGATCGAAAGCACCCTACAACTGGCTGATATTGTTGCTAGATGTAATTCAGGGGCCTATCGAATATCCGATAAACAAAATAAAAAAAATTCTAGAAACAATTTATCTGGTGGTTTTGCCGGTGGTGGCAAACCCCATCAAATTCATCCGGCTACTCGCACCTTCCAAGCGCTAAGAATGGCTGTAAATCAGGAGTTAGAGAGCCTCGAACAATTTCTTAATGATGCCTCTTCCCTGCTTGCCCCCGAGGCCAACCTGGTGGTTATCACTTTCCATTCTCTGGAAGATAGAATCGTTAAGCAATTTTTCCAGAACGGCTCCAAGACTTGCATTTGCCCGCCCAAGATGCCTGTCTGCGTATGTCACAAAAAAGCAGAACTGCTGATAAAAACACGTAAACCTGTAACAGCTTCAGAAAAAGAATTACTTGCCAACACCCGCAGTCGTAGTGCTAAACTACGAGCAGCTCAAAAGCTGAATTAGGGAGTATATATGGTAAGCACCTTGAGACGCCAAGTAAACGACGAGCCGGTAAGCCTGTCGTACAACTTTCCCAAGACAAGCGCTGCTGAAAAGACCTACAGAGTGGCCCGTGTTTCTCTGGTGACCGAGAGTCGTCAAGAAGCATTTGGTAACAGAACTTCATCTACTGTCATCTCCGACAGCGCTCGCCCCGTTACAACCACTCCCGATGCCAGACCTTATCTGGTTCCGCTTGACGGCAAACCTAAGACTCGCAAAACTCCCCTGCTGGTCAAAGTCAATCGTGCCTTGCAGGCTACTCTAATCGCTCTTTGCGGTTTGGCTATCGCTTCTTATGCTCTCAACGTTCATCAAGCCCACGATGTTGCCGGGCTGCAAGATCAAGTGCGTCGTCTCAATGAACAAAATTCCGAATTGGGCAACAGAATGCTCAAGTTTTTCTCATATCAAGGTATCACCGACAGCGTCGCCCAGCACAAGGGCTTGCGTGTGCCGACTACAGTGATTCCAGTTCGCGAAGTAAAAGCTCCTAAGATGAATGCCTTTAAAGCAGCCAAGCATCATCTGCCGCTTCTTTCTTCGTACTAAAATATCACTTGAAATCTATCAAAATTGCAGGGATGAAGCAAAGACTGTTTCATCCTATATATAGAACTGAGTTGTAGGGTGAAAGGTGGTTATTGCAAGAGAGAAACTGAGGATCGCCGACCGCGGGGTTAAGAAAAATCCTCGTTCTCCACTCTGGCGTCTACGCATCTGGCAAATTTTGCTTGCCTGCGGAGCCTTGTCTATTATTGGACGCCTCTATTACCTGCAAGTTATTCAAGGTCCGACCTTATTCAATAAAGCTATAAATCAAAGACAGCAGCACAATATGCTGGTGCATCGCGGTGCCATCACCGATAGACGCGGCTTGCCCTTGGCGGTTGATACCACCAGATATGATGTCTATGTACACGTCAAACTATTGAAGAAGAGCAAGGAAGAAGCGGCTAAGATTCTTGCCCCGATTGTGCGCAAGAGCGAAGAGAAAATAATGAAGCTCTTCAATTCAGGCTATCCGATTGTCACCCTTGCTCGGCACCTCGACCGCGAATCGGTGGACCAATTACAAGAATTGAACTGGACCGGCGTCGATATTTTTGCCAAACCTTTCCGCCAATACCCTGAAGGAAAGCTGGCCGGCACCCTATTGGGCTATACCGATATGGATGCAAAAGGGCAGGGCGGTGTCGAACAAGCTCTGCATGATATGCTCACCGACACGGGCAATATTCCCAAGCCGCAATTAGACGGGCATGGGCGCCAGATCTTGGTCGATACCAAAGAACCAACCTGGGATATCACACCGCCGCTTGGTCGCCATGTCGAACTAACCATAGACAATTACTTACAGCACCTGGCTGAAAAAGAACTTTATGCCATGTGCAAACATTCGCATGCACTCAGAGGCGCTGTTATTCTCGCCGATCCTACTTCCGGTGAGATCTTGGCCTGGGCCAACTACCCGACCTTTGACCCCAACAGCTATACAAAATTCAAGTATGAGCACATGAAGAACTGGTCGATGGTTGACGTCTATCAGCCCGGTTCCACCTTTAAAGTAATAACCGTAGCCTCCGGCTTAGAAACCGGCGCCATCAAACCAAACCAAACCTTCTATGACGGCGGCTCGCTTACAGTGGGCAATCGCACCATACATAACCACGATGGCGGCCATGGCACCATCGACCTCAAGGGTCTCTTTATTCATTCATCAAACATTGCCTCGGCAATGATCGGCATGGCTATGCCGCCCAAGACTTTCTATACCAAGCTTTCTGAATTTGGCCTGGGCAAACCCACCGGCATCGACCTGCCCGGCGAATCGGGCGGTATCTTGCTGAACTACAAGAAATGGACGCCAATTGACCAAGCCACTACCGGCTTTGGCCAAGGGGCGATTGCCGTTACGCCACTACAGCTAGTGGCAGCAGTTGGGGCCATCGCCAACGGCGGTACATGGGTGCAACCACATGTGATCAGACGCGTCTACGACCCCCGCACCGGTGTCACCGAAAAGTGGATCGAACCAAAGAAACGCCGCGTGGTTTCAGCCGATGTCTCCAAACTAATATCCAAGCTTTTGGCGCAGAATATCGCAGAAGGTACGCAAATTGCCGGTCAAGTACCAGGCTATAATGTCGCCGGCAAAACTGGTACGGCGCAAAAGCCCACGGCCAGCGGCAGAGGCTATCAAGCTGGACAGACCATCGCCTCCTTCATCGGCTTCCTGCCTGCTTCAAACCCGCAGCTTATCTGCCTGGCAGTCGTAGACGGACCTCAAACCGACGGCAGATGGGGTAATACCATCGCCGGACCGGTCTTTAACGCGGTGGCAATGGAAGCAGCACGCTACCTCAATATTGCGCCAGATTATATCTACGACATCAATAATAAGACACAGAAAATCAAGCCCGTTGAGCCTCCGTCGGTGAAATATGCCGCCGAAGTAGGCAATATGAACGCAGAAGCGGACAGCGAGAGCGGTGAGCACTAATAAGAAACAAAGTCTGGGTAAGACCTTTTCTCTTGTTGCGCTCCTTACCTCAGCGTCTAAATTTGTCGGGCTAGCCAGAGACATCTTTCTTACTAAGAGCTTCGGAACCTCGATGGTATCTGATGCCTTCAACTTTGCCACGCTCTTTACCGGCAATATTTTGGTTCTCTTCGGCGGGCTCGGTGGGCCTTTCCATTCTTCTTGCGTAGCTGTGCTGACGCCGCGCAAAGACTCGGGCGAATGCGGACGTCTGACCATGCAGTTGCTTGTCTGGACGGCAATAATCATGGGACTGATCAGCATAGCCGTCTTTTTCCTTGCACCATATATAGTACCGCTCATAGCACCGGGCTCGGGTGACCTTGTGCAAAGAGAGCGCCTCTGGCAAGAGACCACAAGCCAATTGCGCATAATGTCGCCCTTAATTTTAATAGCTGGTTTAGTCGGCATCGGCTGCGGTGTTTCCAATACTTACAATCAGTTCTTTTGGCCCTCGATGGCTCCGGCCGTAGCCTCAATCGCCATGATCATCGCCTGTCTCTTTGTCGACCCCGCTGCCGCTCAACGCGACAAACAAGGCTATCTGCTGGCTTTAGGCGCTCTGATTGGGGCGATTGGACAGCTTTTGGTGCAATTGCCTGGTATGCTCAAGGCCACACCCACGTTCAAAGGGCTGAAAGTATTCACCAGTCTAGAACCTGGTACCAGAGAGTATTTGCATATGCTCTGGCCGGCAACTATTTCGACTTCAATCGGTTATCTCTATTCATATGTAGATGCCTTCTTTGCCTCTACTCTGCAAGAAGGAGCCTGGACCGGTCTCATTACCGCCAACCGTCTTGTGCAATTGCCGCTAGGCGTGCTGCTCACAGCCATGCTTGTTCCTATTTTGCCGCGCTTTACCATGCAAGTGGCGGAGGGCAAGATAGACGACCTGAAAGTAGAGCTGCGAAAATCGCTCAATCTCTTGTGGTTCCTGGCGCTGCCTATGTCGGCCATTCTCTTGGCTGTGCCCACGCCAATAGTGCGCTTACTTTTTGAGCGCGGTCAGTTCGACGCCCATTCCACCGCTCTGGTCACGGTGGTGCTACTGTATTTGGTGCCGAGCATTTTCTTTTATGTAGCCCGGGACCTGATCACCAGAGTCTTTTATGCCCACAAAGACTCTAAGACTCCATATCATGTGGGGCTTTGCGCCATAGGCGTCAAGCTACTGATCACCTGGTTGATGGTGCGCCAGTTCAATCTGGGGCTGGGCGGCGTAGCGCTTTCCACCTCGCTTATTACTGTTTTCAACTTAAGTCTTTTGAGCTTTTTTCTTAGACGCAAAATAGGCCGACTTGGTGCAAGCAAACTAGTAAAGCCTGTTGCAGCCATGCTCTTTGCCTCTCTTGCCTGCGCTCTCAGCACCGCTTATCTCTATAGGCTAACCAGCCCCACTCTTTTGCAATTCAACCCCGGTCTATTAGGTCAGGGGCTCGCCCTGGCACTGGCTGCCGGTTTGGGCGGTCTTATCTATCTGGCTCTTTGCTATCTTTTCAAAATTGAAGAAATCAACTATCTAATCAAACGTCTGCGCAAATGAAAAACCCCTGCCGCAGCAGGGGCTTCGCATCACTCCATTAGACTCGCCTACGGGCAAGACCTGGTTTTTCATTTTTGTCTATGAGTTTGTAGAGACAGCAAGCGAAACACACGACAACAATCGAGCCGAGCAGAACCCACGAGCTTGCCTTGGCAATGACAAAGCATGTCACTGCAACGCAAACCAGCGAGACGATCGTCGCGATTGGCTCTCGGGCATGAGCCATATGCGATCCTCCCCAGGAGATGGTTATTCAATTTTTGAAAGTAGATATACAATACAACACTCGGAAAATATAAATCGTCAATACTCCCGATTGCATTCGTCTAGATTGGCGCCGACTGCCCAATACAAAATTTCGACAAAATTTTCGCCGGTTTATTTATCAGCTCTTGGAAGAAACTTAGGGGCTGACTGCGGCTTCACCACCACCGGCAGCAGGGTCTCCGCCTCCTCCAGTTGGGGCACCGGCTCCAGGTTCAGAAGAACCGGCCAACTCTTGCATTTTGACGCTCTGCCAACCGCCGCCGTCAGAATACTTGACCTGCAAGGCTCGTACTTTCATGCCCACCACACCGGGATGTAAAGTGAAATCGCGCTTCCATTTTTGCGAGCGCTCACCGCCGGGCTGTAGATAAAACGAATCAACCGCATGGAAAGTGCCGCGGTCTTTGCCTTCGGCATCAACAAAACGCACTCTAAATTTGACTGCCGACACCGGCTTGTCAGAATTATTTCTATAATCCAGATAAATTTTTGAGCTCATGGGAGCGTCAAAAGGGTCAAGATCGACGTGACACTTGGCTGTGGCTTGAATTGGACAATTTTCTTCAGTGATATATTCACAGTCCAAAGTTCGAACTTTTCCGGCACTTTGAGCGTATACATATGTAGAGGGTGCAGATGACTGAGGAAGAACGGCCATGGCAGTAGGCAAAAGCAATGAAAGAAGCACCGCCCGGCTGATTCTCTTATTTAGCCCGCTGGCCTTAGCCCTTTCCATATCCACCCTCCTGCTGACAAGCCCTCCTCAGGCTTGCGCCGATAAAACACCCACTGAGTTTACTCTTACCATACTTCATACAAATGATCTCCATTCCCATGCCGAGCCGTTTAGAGAAAAGGGCAAAGTTGTGGGCGGAATGGCGCGGATTGCCCATCTAATCAAGAAATTCAAGAAAGAAGAAAAGAACTGCCTGGCTGTTGATGCCGGCGACATTTTTCAGGGAACGCCACTCTTTACCCGCTATAAGGGCGAAGTAGAAGTAGAACTGCTCAATCGCATGGGCTATGACCTTTACACCATAGGCAATCACGAATTTGACGAAGGTGCCATAAATTTGGCAGAAAAGCTCAAATCAGCCAAGTTTGACATTCTCTCTTGCAACCTAGACGCCGAGAAGCTTCCCGCCCTAAAAAGCCTGCTAAAGCCATCGGTAATCAAAGACATTGACAGACAAAAAGTAGCCTTTGTCGGCGCCATCACCCCAGACATCGAGAACTTATCGATGCGCAGAGACGGTGTCGTGCTCAAACTGGCCGAGAAAAATCCCGACTCGCCAAACTATCTTGAACGCAACGGCTATATAGGAACAATCAGAGCCGAAGTAGAAAAGCTAAAGAAACAGGGCATCAACAAGATAATCTTGGTCACCCACTGCGGACTTGATGTCGACAAAATCTTGGGTCAGACAATAGTCGATGTAGACGCCATAATCGGCGGGCACAGCCACACTAGAATGCCTGCACCGCTTTTGATCGAGCGCAAACAAGGCGCGCCCTGTCTGATAGTACAAACCGGCTCTTACGGACGCACCCTGGGCAAACTGGCCCTTACATTTAATAGCAAAGGCGAGATAGTGCCGGGGCGCAGTCGTTACAGACTGGTGGAAGTCAACGACAAAGTGGGCGAAGAAGAAAACATCAAGACTTACATAGATAAAATGGCAGAACCTTTGAAAGTCTTGAAAGAAACAGTCTTGGCTGAGGCCCAGGGAGACTTTGATAATAACTGGCGTTTCTATCGCCATGACTCAGCCCTAGGCGACCTTATTGCCGATGCTTTTCTAGATGCCGGCAAAGAAGAAGGCGTAGAAATAGCCATGGAGAACCGAGGCGGTATAAGGTCTCGCATTGACAGAGGACCAATCACTCTAGAAAAAATAGAAGAGCTGCTTCCTTTTGATAATCACTTAGCTTGCGCAAATGTCAGTGGGGCGCTGCTGATGAAAAATCTAGAGCACTCGGTAGGCGGTGGACTAGGTGGCCGCTTTCTTGATGTCAGTGGGCTAAAACTGGCTTACGACCTCGATAGACCAGCTGGACATAGACTAGTATTTGTCCTTGCCAGAGGCAAAGACGGACGCTATGAGCGGGTCAAAGACGACAGCAGTCAGTCTTTTCGCATCGGCATGACCGATTATTCTTTCAACGGCGGCGAAGGCTATGACTTTAGCGGTGCCAAAGCAGTAACCTACAGCAAAGAAAAACTAAACGAGCCCTTGCGTCGCTTCTTCCTCGCCAATAAAACTGTGGTGCCCCAGAAAGCCGCTCGCATAGTGCCGCTATACGGCAAGCTTAATCTCGCCCTAGAAAACCGCTTAGATGCTGCCTTTAGAGAGCAACCTTATATAGAGAAATTGCCAAATAAAAAACTAGCTTTGTTCTCGGGCACCGATCTTGGTATCGAAACAATCGAGAAGGGCATAACCTTGCCCCTGCAGAATGCCAAAATGGAAATTCCATTTATGCCTCCAGAACAGCTGATAGAAAAATTCAAGAAGTTTAAGCGAAATGATCAAGAGCGAAAATATTTCTGCCTAGTCTTGAGTGGTCAAAACGAAAGCCCAGAGAACAGTCAGGCGCGCATAAAGTACTATGCCGGTGTGCCTTTTGCAGCAAAATAAATTTCCAACTTCACGGTCTTTTCACAATACACTCACCTTAGCCTCACGCTCTATACGTAAAGTAATACTGGTTTCGAAATCGAAATCAGTGTCCGAGCAAAGCATAAGTAAGTCTGACTGACTTAGACTGGAGAAACTTAGAAATGTTGAAATATCTCTCCCTCAAGGGAGCGCTCACTTTAGCGCTCTCCAGCCTCGCAGTACTCACTTTTCAAAGTGAAGCGATGGCAAAAGCTTTCTATGTATCGCCAAACGGCGACGGTTCCACAGGCGCCAACTGGAAAACAGCCTGGCAGGCGCCGGACAAAATAGACTGGAACCAAGTCAACGCCGGCGACCAAATCATTCTTGATGGTGGCACCACCGGTATCACCTATCAAAGCGAGCTTGTCGTGCCGAAGAGCGGCAGCGCCACAGCGCCAATCACAATAAGACAAGCGAATGGTGCTGGTCATAACGGCCAAGTAGTTCTCTTTGGCAATGCCAGCGCCACGCCGACACCGCCACCTTATCCGGGTCTCAAAAACGGCATCTCAATTGGCGGTTCTTATATAAATGTCGTGGGCGCCCAACGCAGCGGCATCAAAATCAAAAGCTATCACGATGCCTGCATAAACATCGCGCCCGGACAAAGCAATATCAATCTGCGCAATATAGAATTCGAAAATCGCATCGGCTTGCCGCCCTATGGTGTAATCACCTGTGTAGGCTTGAAGTACTCCGGCTATAACGTACAAGTGGCTAACTGCGACTTTAGAGAGTGCAACACCGGCGCCAGAGAAGTAGCCCAAGAAGGCTCAAACAACCTCACTGTTTTTCGCAACTGCACCTTCGGCTCCAATAGACACTATCTCAACTTTCAGCGCGGCTGCGGCACTGGTATCGCCGGTGTGAACACCTTTCAATTCAAAGGCAACTACAATTCCACCACCTATGCTCAAAGTTGCATCTTCGGCACCCATTTGACCTTCGCACTATCTTTTTCTAAAGGCAATGTGCAGGTCAATAACTGCCTCTATCTTGCCCATCCGATGTACGCCAATTACTTTACCTTTCCCGCTGGCTCGACCGATAGAGTACGCATCAATAGATGCACATTCATCACACCGTCGCAGCCCGGCACACCACCCTACGGCATGCTCGGCGGTCCTATCTATACAACCGGCAGCGGCGACATCAAAGTATCCAACTCGGTTGTCTATGGTGGTTCAGTACAAGTACCCGTCACCCAAAACATAAACGGCGGCGGCAACATACAATTCAGAGTAGCCGGAAATACAACCGCCCTTGCCGCCACATTAGTTGATCCTCAATTTAAAGACGAAGCGGCTGTGGCAGCCATGCCTAGCGACTACGAACCCTATCAGTTCGCCCTGCTGGACTACTCGCCTCTGCCGGGCGCCCCTTCCACCGGTAAAGGGTCGACCATAAGCTCGGTATCAACTCTGGTGGCACCATACGGACCCAAAGGTAAAATCCTTCCCCTGGGTGGTCCCTAACAACTAGGCAAGAAAAGGCAATGAGAACGGCAATGAGAAAGAGATCGGCTCAAAGAGCAAGTCACAAAAAAAGCGGACAAGACCGCAAAAGAAAATCAAAGGGCGCAGCCCTTCTGCTCTTCGTCGTGCTCTCTCTCATTGCCTTTACTTCCTGCCTGGTGGCCTCATCGGCCCTGATAAAACTAGTCTTGCTCAAAAGTCGTGCCCAAACCGCCGCCGAAGCAGCAGCCCTGCAGAGCGCCCAAGCACTTTCAACAGTAACAATAGAAGACGAACATTTTGGTCTAATCGGGCTATCAGACCTAGCCCCCAGCCAAAATTCGCCCAAAGCCCTCGACGGCAAACCTTTGCCGATTACCAGCATCAACACCCTGACAGCAAGCACCCGCGCCAGTCTCATCATCGCCGAAAACCTGGGTAACGATACACTGAGGCGGCTCTCTCTCGAAGACAGCAGCAGGGTGAAAGAAGCCGCCCTAAAGCTAACGGCAGCCTTGGCTAAGGCACTGGCAAAGCAAGAGGCTAAAGCTAAACTGGTCTATCTAAACAATCTAGAAGCAGCTGGCATCAAAGATCATAATCTAACAAAATTTGTCCTAAGTTTGGGACGCAAAGCAAGCGCCAATAAGAGCGATGTTAGCAGCGCCCTAGCCACTATTACTCCGGTGCCCCAACCATATAATTTAGCCGGGCTCAATAGCAAGTTCTATCCAGCCTTTACCGATACGCCTGTGGGGCGAGAATCTTTTCAATTCTTTGCTGTAGGCGCGCAGTCAGCACTTTTGCCAGTCGATAACTTTCAAGAGATTAGCTGCAAAGGCGAAACAGCAAACGCCATTGCCAGCCTGGTCAAAGTCGAGGCCGAAGTCAGCCAAGATTTAGGCATGTCGATAAAGGGCGTCAAGACAGCAGCCTGCGCTCTACCCTGTGCCCTCGAAGACAGATCGCAGTCGGGACTGCTTGTCTTTGGTCTGCCCCAAGGCATGCCGGGCGGCTATGAAACTCTGCAAGATCTGCTATCTGACCATCAACATGCTCTCAGCGCACCACTCTTTATCTCACAAGGTGGGGATTATCCGGTTGCCGGTGAAGCAACTCTGGCGCAGTGGCACGGTCTTGGCACCAACCCTAAAAGCACCAATGTCTTTGCCCTGGGCTTTTATGACTGGCTGCGCACAGCTCACGGTCGCTATAACTTAAAATCGGTTTTGAACACAGTATTATCGAGAGTGCAACCGAGTGCAGAAGCCTTTAGACCAGGCCAGTCCTTGGTCTATCGCATCAAGGACAACGATGTAATTGCCGAAGCACACAGCGTATGCGATGTGCCCGACCAAAAGGTGCATGAGAATCAGCTTTATACAGTCGCCTGGTCGGCGCTGCAAGCTACCAACGGCACCTGGAATCTCAACTTTAGAGACCAAGTACGTCATCTCGGCAGAATAGCGGGCGGACGCCATGCCGGTCAATCGATGGAATGCGACGGCTATTTCGGCAAAAACAGCAGTTTTGGTGAAGCAGATCGCAAAGCATATTTCGATGGCGGCATCGCCTGCGAGATCATCCTCACCCTTTCACCACCAGTAGTATCACAACAAAACTAATTTTACTTGCCGAGCTTTTGCAAATTGGCTTTAGCATCTTTAAAATCGGGCGAAAGACTGAGAGCCGCTTCAAACTCGGCTTTAGCTTCACTAGTCTTGCCGCTTTGCATATAAGCCACACCCAGATTGTTTCTCGCCCTAAAATTACCGGGGTCAAATTTAATGGCAAGCAAATAATGCTTGACCGCCTGCTCGGTCTGTCCATCGCTCTGCAAAAGCAAACCATAGTTATAGTGAGCATCGGCAAACTCGGGATCTATCGAAAGAGCTTTCTTGAATTCATCGGCAGCTTTTCTTTTATCACCTTGATTGAGATAGGTCATGCCCAAACTTGTATGAGCCTGACTATAGCCGAGATTTCGCTGCGCCTCTGAACAATCAGGTTTGATCTTGATTGCTTTCTGAAAACAAGCAATAGCCTCAGGATATTTCGCCAGACTGTTATAGAGCACGCCCAGATTGTTATAAGCTTCCGAATACTCGGGCGAAATACTGATTGCAGTCTTGTACTCTTGTAAGGCACGGTCTTTGTCACCATTCTTTTGCAAAAGACGGCCAAGGCTAAAATGAGCAAAGGCATTTTTATCATCAAGATTAATAGCCCGGTCATAACCTTCCATAGCGCCGTTTAGGTCGCCCAGGCGCTCTTTGGCAATAGCCAGGTTATACTGAAAATCACTCTTTTGGGGCGAACGCTTGACCGCGTCCTCAAAACTGGCGCGGGCTTCATCATAATGCCCCATATCAAACTGGGCCACACCCTGGTCAAAAATAAAGTCAGCCGAGCCGGGGGCGAGCTTCAAAGCAGTTTGATACTGCTTAAGCGCCTCTTCTAGACGCCCCAGTCGGTGATAAACCTTACCCAAAAGATCGTAAGCTTCAGCATCATTCGGGTCGTTAGCCACGACCCGGTTAAGCATGCCGCCTGCCTCCTGATAACGCCCGGCAAAATAAGAGCGCTTGGCTTTCTCAAAAAGATTCTCGGCATTTGCCGGCAGGCAAGCAGTACAAACAACAATAAAAGACCCGGCAAAAGTAACAGACAGCGACGCAGTAAGCGAGCCCACTAAAGACAAACTACAACCAAACAAGGCAAGCAACTTGTTACCAAGTTTTGCCGCCCCAACACTCTTTCGATAATGCAACCTTAGCTTCCCTAGATTAAATGGCGTACCATCCCTTTAAGATACAATATAACCCCGGCATCGTCAGAGCGCCCCAAATGGAGATTTTCGTTGAAAAGCAAGTTCAGGAAAGCAAGCACATGGATCTCGGCGTCGGCGCTCTTGACCTTGAATGCACTTTTGTCGACCGGCCCGGCTTGGGCTGAGGCTAAAGACGATGGCTGTAAAGAATGTCTCAACCACGCCACAAGCCTCATGGCTAAAGGCGACAATCAGGCAGCGGTTGAGTCTCTGAGAGCCTGGCAAAAGAAATGCCCAAACAATCTCAAACTGCATCTTTTGCTTTCCACTATTTTGATGCAAATCAAAGATGGGCAAGAAGAAGCCTTGCAAGCAGCAAAGAAAGCCTGCCAAATAGACGACACCAGCACGGCGGCGCATCTACAGGCAGCCATGCTGCTCAATATGATGGGGCGCATGTCAGAGGCCGGCGAAGAATATGAAAAGGTGACCGCACTAGACCCAGCCAATAACGATGCCTGGACTGCACTGCTGCAGGTTTATGAAGCCACAGGCGACAGCCGGTTGGGCGAAGCAAGAAGAAAAGCCGCCAGTCTCGACCCGAAAGAAAGAGCCAATCGACTGCGCCTTATGCAAAGCCTGCACCGCTCGGGCAACAGCCAGGGCGCCAGACAAGAGCTAAAAAAGCTAATCAATGACCCCAATTTGCCCGACGAAACCTTTTATGCGATTGGCAAAGAAGCCCTCAGCCTCGGCTATTTGAGCGAGGCCGCAGAAGCCCTAGCCCGCTACAATCGAAGCGGCGCAAGCGGCAAGAAAGCTCTAGGTGATACCCAGACCTTGCGTTGCTTTGCCCTTTATTTGCTGAAAGACAAAAGCTGGCTGCGCGAAGCCGAGGCAGACAGCGGCAATACCCAGCTCTGGAAGGCTCTTTCAGAAATGGACAGCGGCAAATTTGCCGAGGGACGCAAAAGCTTTGAAGCTATAAAGAGCTCTGAAGCATCGAAAGGCAAGAAAGACAAGCCTAACCAAGCCGTGGTCAGCTTTGTCAAAGGCAAAATTGCTTTAGCCCAAGGTGAAAACCAAGAAGCACTTTCTTGCTTTGAAGAAGCACAGAAAGCCGAGCCCTGCCTCACCGCCCTCAAGGTCTATCAAGCCGAAGCCAACTTAAAAGAAGGTGAACTGGTTGACGCAATGAGCATGGCTAAAGAGCTTTCCGGTATGGCCGATCTAGCAGCCAGAGGCAGAGCAATAGAGCTAAGAGCGAGACTGAAGGACAAAGACAGCAGCAAGAAAGGGCTCTCTGAAATTTCTTACCAAGTCGAAAAAATGAGCAAAGAAAAGCCCGACGATGCAGACCTCTTAGCGGCGCTTGGCTTGCTAGCCTTAAAAGAGAAAGATTTTGCCAGGGCCAAAGACTATTTCAACAAAGCCCTCGCCCTTGATGCTGGCAAACAAGAAGCCCTGCTTGGTCTAGCCCGCCTCGCCAAGGAAGAAGCGAACCCCAGCCTGGCTCGCGAAATGCTCACCAAGCTGAGCCAGTTAGCACCGGGTGACAGCGAAGCTAAAGACTTGAGCGATGCGCTAAAATAGAGGTTCGTATTCAGACAACATGCCCGAGAGAATAAACGGTGGTTACTAGCTCAGAGCTGCTTATAGAGTCTATAAATCCAAGCACCAAACAAGTCTTGGGCAAAGTGCCGATTATGGGCAAAACCAAGGTCGATGAAGTGGTGGCCTCGGCGCAGAAAGCCTATGAAATGTGGCAGCTGACCTCTTACAAACAAAGAGCAAAATATATTGCCAAGCTCAGACAAGTTATAGCCGACCAAGCCGACGATCTCGCCCAACTTATCAGTGAAGAAGTAGGCAAACCCCTGGCAGAAGCCTATCTTTCAGAACTAACAGGACCGCTTGACACCTGCACCTGGCTCATTGAAAACTGCGAAAAACTGCTCAATGACCAGACCATAAGCCTCTCAAACCCTCTGCTTTCAAGTAAGCAAAGCATAGTCACTTTTGAGCCTTTAGGCGTGGTGGGCATCATCGCCCCCTGGAACTATCCCTTCTCGATTCCGATGATGGCGATCTTGATGGCGATCATGGTGGGCAACACAGTTGTTTTGAAACCCTCTGAAAAGTCGCCGCTGATAGGCCTAAAGATAGCCGAACTATGCCAGGCGGCCGGGCTGCCACCATCGGTGGTGGAAGTAATCACCGGTGATAGAGAGACCGGGAAATTTCTTAGCGAAGCCAACTTAGCAAAGCTGATCTTTACCGGCTCGGTGCAAGGTGGTCAAAAAGTCATGGCACAAGCCTCTGCCAATCTTACCCCCTTAAGCCTAGAGCTCGGTGGCAAAGACGCCGCCGTGGTGCTGGCAGATGCCCCGCTTGATTGGACCTGCCGTGGTCTGGTTTGGGGCGCCTTCACCAATGCCGGACAAGCCTGTGCCTCGGTCGAAAGAGTTTATTTAGTCAAAGGCAAAAACACAGAAAAAATATTGACCAATCTGGTCAAGCTGACCAGCGCTCTCAAGCTTGGACCAGGCACCGCCGATAATACCGATGTCGGCCCGCTAATTGATGAAGTGCAACTGGCAAGAGTAAAAGAACATGTCGAAGACGCCGTCAGCAAAGGGGCACGCATCCTGGTGGGCGGGCACAGCCGCGAAGACCTAGGCGGTTTCTTTTTTGAGCCGACCATATTGGTCGACGTCAATCACACAATGAAAGTGATGACCGAAGAAACTTTCGGACCACTTATGCCCATTATGGTTGTGGAAAACGAAGACCAGGCAGTAGAGCTGGCCAACGACAGCGAATATGGGCTTTGCGCCACCATCTGGGCAGGCAAGCTGGAAAGAGCCGAATGTGTCGCCCGCGACTTGAATGTCGGCACAGCACTAATTAATGACTGTCTATTTAGCCATGCCACACCGCAGCTACCCTGGGGCGGCATCAAGAAAAGCGGCTTTGGTCGCAGTCACTCTTACTTTGGGCTCTATGACCTAGTCAACATCAAGCATATAAGCATCGATAGCGCCGGCGGCTCACACCGCGTCTGGTGGTACCCTTATGGCAAAGGCAAAATCAAAATGGGTCGCGGAGGCATACAAATGCTGCACGGACGCATGGCTAATCGCCCCTCGGGCTTGCTCAACTTTGTCGGCAACGCCTTTGGACAAGCCGAGCCCGGCGCCGAAAGCAATGAAAGCAAAGAAAGCGACGAAAGCAAAACGAGAAAAGAGAATAAGTAGGGTGGGGTTGGGTTGGTGAGTCAAGAACACTCACCAGGAAGAAATCGTCCATGTAGAGACTGCCGTCCATCCAAGAATCTAAATAGTAATTACCGACACTGCGGCAGTGAGCAAGCCAGCAAAAGTCCCTAGAAACTGAAGGACTTTCTTCTAGCTGGGTGATCTGGGGCATTTGCAAGCACAGGAACGGCGCCAAATGCGTTAGCTAAATCGGTAGGAAAATGCTTCGGCAGCTTCAAAAAGTAAAAACTGTTCGGTAATATTTACCAGAGCTTATGGAGGATTTATGCTCAAGTATCCGCCTGTCGAAATTGAAGATATGCAGGAACCCTTCTGCGGCACGCGCAGAAAAAACATCGTATCTCTTGATGATGCCGCCCCAGAAATAGCTGCCGAATGGCTTTATTCAAGGAACGGCGGATGGGGACCGGAGCATGTGAGCCACGCCTCTGGAGTAAGAGCCTGGTGGCTCTGCAGTTCTTGCAACAGAGAGTACAAAGCACAAATAAATAATCGGACATGCAACGGTAGCAGCTGCCCTTACTGCGCCTCCAAGAAGGTGTGCAGCGATAATGCCCTTACTGAGTTATACCCTGAAATAGCCGCCGAATGGCATCCTACCAAGAACAAGAAGCTTAAGGTCACCGATGTTACCAAAGCCTCTTCTAAGCGCGCCTGGTGGCTCTGCAGCAAATGCAGTCACTCCTGGGAGTGCTCTATATCTGACCGAACCCATCTCGATTCTGGTTGCCCGGCCTGCTACCAAGCCAGCCTAGAATACGCACGCCAAAATCCTAAGCGCTCAGAACACAAGCAAATCGTGCTAGCTGAAGACAGTGAAACTTCAAGAAAATGGTACGAAAAACCAAGCAGCGAAAAATTTGTCAGCCTATACGAATACAGCAAATCAATAGCAAGACAATGGCACCCAACGAAAAACGGGGACATAAAGGCATTTGAAATAGCAAAAGGCTCAGACGCAATCGCCTGGTGGAAATGCAGGAAGGGTGATGATCACGAGTGGCAGGCACCCGTGTACAGCCGGACAAAATCACGACAAGCCAATTGTCCATTTTGCCTGAACCTCAGGCTATCAGCTACAAATTGCTTAAGTGCAAAAGCGCCGGAGATAGCCAAAGAATGGCACCCCACCAAAAATGGCAAGCTAACGCCCGATCAAGTAATCGCCGGCGGAAAGCGCAAGGTCTGGTGGCAGTGCAAGAAAGACAAATCACACGAATGGGAGACTCGAGTTTATCAGCGGCTCAAAGGAGGCAAATGTCCGGACTGCAGCCGTACCAGAGTCAGCAAAGAACACTGCTTAAGTAAAGAATTCCCGTATATAGCAGCACAACTGCATCCAAAACTAAACGGTGACCGAAACGGCGACAATATTGCACCCCAATCAAGCCAGAAAATGTGGTGGGTCTGCTCCAAGGGACCTGATCACATCTGGCAGGCAACTCCATCAAATAGAACGGGCAGAGGCTCAGGCTGTCCAGCTTGCGCAGGCAAACAAATTTCGATCACCAATTGCTTAGCCACTTTAAGGCCTGATACAGCACGCCTTTGGCACCCGCGCAACGGCAAACTCAGTCCGAAAGACATCTCTCCACATTCCAGAGAGACGGTCTGGTGGCGATGTTCCAAAGGTCACGAATGGCAGCAAACAGTAATAAAGCGTGTAAAGTCACCAATTGAATGCTGGACTTGCTTGGGCAAGAAATCTCCCGGCGTAACGGCAGACCGATCCAAATAGAAACGCTTTAGCCGCCACGAGAAAATACTCAGTCAAGACGAGACCGCACGAGCAAGGCAACAGAATCGAACATCCAACCAGTACTTCCTTTGAGGTCTCTAGCTTGACCGCACGCAAGCAGCACAAATCCATGCCACTCTCATTCGGTCACGATGCCTTCCATCCAAGTGGTCTTTAGTTCAATTCCTTGTTGATGCTCTTGAGACCATCATTGTTGGTCACGCAAAGCCCCCTCGAAACCAGCCTTTCATCGCCCTTTCATCAATCTTTCAACAGTCCCAGTTTATTGCGAATGTCTCTGCCGCTCTGCTAACATGGCACGAATTCATAGGTTAGAGGTAGCAATGAAAGCGAATTCTTTATTTTCGGCGTTCGGGCTGGTATTGTTGGCAGGAGTCGGCTTCGCCGCCGCAGCGTTGGCGTATGAAGTCGGCGACATAGTCATGGTGGACCCATTCGGCGGCAACAAAAACTTCGAATCAGCAGAAGTCTTCGCAAAAGAAGCGAGAGGCTATTCGGTTCGTCTCTTGCCTGGCAATAAGCACTCGGGTGAGTTCTTCGTACCCGAGACATGGATATCCGGCTTGGGTGCGGCACCGGCAACCGGCGCTCAAGGGGCTGCTCATGGGGCTGCGCATAATGGCACGCCGACAAGGGCTGGTGCAGCGTCAAGCGTAGCACCACATACGCCATCACAGTCACAATCAAGCCAGTGGCAAGGCTCAGCCGATGATCCTTACAAAAAAATGTACAACGACATAAATGAACGCATCAAGCAAAGCAAAAATGAGAGCAGTGGTTCGCCGAGCGCGCCCGCTGGCCCTGTGTCAGGTAGCCATCCCTTTGAGGGGCTTTATCTGCGACACGAACAAACCTGGCAAGGAACAGCGCTGAATTACCGTGAAGATCACTACTACTTCTTCGCCGACGGACGCGTCTATCACGGCGTTCCACCGGAAGGGCCAGGACGATTCAACTGGGCTAAAGAACAACAGACTCACCCACAAAGGTGTGGACAGTATGGTGTAAACGGCAACAAAATCACCTTCAGCTATGCAGGCTCTGCACCCTACACCTGGCCTATCAGAATGAAGGGTGGACAGGAGATGGAGCTAAACATGTCGCCTACGGTCAAAGTCGACAAGTTCGGCGCCAACGCCAAACTGAACGGCTCCTATCATCGAGGTACAGTTTTCGGCGCCAACTATAGCATCGGAGCAGCACCAACAATCACTAAAGCCGGAATCTACAATTTCTACCCAAACGGCACCGTCACCACTGACAGTACCAAAGGAATCAGCGGAGACACAAACGACACCGGGGTGACAGCGAGCGTTTATCAAAAGAATGCCGGAACTTACACTGTCAGCGGCAACGATATGACGATCTCGCTTGCTGGAGAAACGATGCACTGCACAGCCTATCCGATAATGGAAGGTGGTCAACCGATTCGCATTTCAATAAACGGCGCATTGTTCGAGCGTAAGCGCTAAAGCAAGCTCTGCTCAATTCGACCAGCAGCAAATCCAGGCACGCATACAGACTTTCTGACAAGCAGTCCATTATGGTCTACCAATCAGGCGGCACAAAAAACTGCTGCCCCAATTTGCCGCCGCGCATCTTCATTGTTACGAGCAGCGTAACTTTGCCTTGCTCGAACAGAATAACTTTGCACTGTTGCGTTTTGCAGGTTTAGCGAATTAGTCTATTTCGGCGCTTTCTAGCTCTCAGCCTTTTCCTAAACTGCTTTAGCTTTAAGACATCGCGACTGGTATCACAATTATCGGCTGTGTCCGGCAATCTTGATAATCTTAGAAACCACTATCCTAACTGCGTTTTTGAAAAGGCGGAACGCGCTCAGCGCCCTTTGAGGTACCCTTAAAGGTATGAAATCGGCAAAAGCTAAGGCATTTACACTAAGCTAAAAAAGAAAACTGTCTCAAAGTTGTTGATACGTTCCGGGCTCCCTAAGTATGGCTACAATCTGCTCATCCGTGAATATGCTCTTTTTCACTAGACCTTCTCCTGACTAATTGAAACTACGGCTCAAATTTGTTCAATAGTCTTCTTGACTTGGTACAAGTTTTGGGGGTGGGGCAGCTTGTTCCTTAAATTGGAGAAGTTTGTCTTGTTTGGACCGACTGCATTCTGTATCTCTTCGCCATTAGCCTGAGGTAAATATAGTGACCGTATCGAATTCTCGGCAGGTTGTTCTTATCGTAAAGCGATTGATTGCGACCGCGAGATTTTACAAAGTCTGGATAAAGCCAACTGTTGCCATTTTCACAAAGTTTGTACTACCAACTCGAAATTATTAACAAAATCCAAGAAATCCGAAATGATTGACAGGTATAGCATTTGCTGAATTGACTAGGGATAGACAAACGGGAAGAGCGTATATATACTGCAAATCAGTGGCATCCCAGCTCTGAATTTCTATAGAACTGTGTCGACGGGAAACTAAAGTCACAAGTTTTTGGCAGTTGGATTGGAATCCGCAAGGCATCCCCGTAAGCAAGCATAAATCCGGCTGTAACTACAGTTGGCTAATTTTTTGCGACCTCGTGATTCAAGGTTGCACCATATTTGCCACCAATTTTTATCTCGGTAGTTGAATTAAATGAAGCTCGTAGACCAAATAAAATTGCTCCAGAGAAGAACCCCTGCGTATTTCGCTGTAAGTGTGTTTCTTCAGATAGCAGCCGCTGCTGCTGCCTTAGCAACGACAGCCCCAACTATAACGCCGGGAACTGGAGTTTACTCAAAGGTTGAGTCGTCGGTGACGATATCGGGAGATCCCGGAGATTCTCTGTATTTCACCACAAATGGAAGCAATCCAACGTCAAGTTCGACACCATATACGACACCAATATCAATTGGTTCTAGCGCCACCATTAAGGCGATAGCCTATGCGTCCGGCGTGCCGAGCTCGGTGACTACAGCTTACATAGACAACGAAGTGAATACGTTGCCGGTCCCACGCTCTGGACTCAAGCTCTGGTTAAAGGGCGATTTTGGAACGGTCTTAAGTGGCTCAAACATTACTCAATGGAGCGATCTCTCCGGCAGCTCTCCTGCAAACAACGCGACTCAAGGGACTGCTGCCAACCAAGCGTTATTGGTAAATCCAGCTATTAACGGACTGCCATCTGGAGCCTTCAATGGCAGTTCACGGCGATACACTCTCGCCAATCAATTCACAAATTTGACTTCTGGCTTCTCTCTTTTTGTCGTGATGAAGCCTATAGCCACTGCAACAAAGACGTTCTTTGCGACTTCCAATACCGGTCCAGCTGACCTGGTTAGTCTAGAGAATGTAAATACTCAGGTTCGAGCTAATTTCTATAACGGGACTACAGCTAGCTCGATAATCACGCCTACCAATACCATCACACTGAGCAAATTTTGGCTGGTTGATGTTGTGCACAACGGCTCTGCATCAGCGAGCCTTGCCGTAAATGGTGATGTGAAAGTGAGCGGCACAGTTCAAAATCTTGCAAACGTGGCAAGGACGCAGAACATAGTTGGTGCCAACAACACCCAGGCATCGTTTTGGAATGGTGAGCTGGCAGAGCTTTTGGTTTTCGATAGAGCTGTAACTGAAACCGAGCGAAAGAACATTCAAGGATATTTGTTTAACAGATATCAGCTGGATACAGCCACTGCAGCTACAGCGCCGATATTTTCTGTAGGCACCAGTACACTCACTGCACCGCAAGAGGTGGCGATAGCGGGACCTTCAAATGCAGAATTTAAATTCACGGTCGATGGCTCGACGCCAACGGCGGCTTCGCCTACCTATACCCAGCCGATTCGAATAAATTACACGACAACACTTAAGGCTATAGCCATTGCTAATGGTATTACCAGTGGAGTCACTACGGCTACTTATACATTAGACTCGACAAGGTGGCCGGCTCCATCGTCCAGCGATACACGAGCGTTGGAAATGAATCTTCAGCTGCCAACTGTAGCGATTCCGCAATAAAAAAATCGTTTCGATAGACAAAGTAAGAATATAGCACCGCGCACTCAAGGTCAGAAATGCAAAGCAAGTTAATTTACAAGACTATTTGTTCGGCACTTGCCGTAGTCATGGTCACGCTGACCACTCCAATCTGCGCATTGGCTATGCCAGAGATACCGCATTTTGTTGATAAGTCGGTGCAGACTCCCCTCAATAAAGAGCCAATCATGGGCTCTAAGACTGTCAAGTTGGTCAAACCACAGTTGCATTTTTCTGCTGCGCCAACCGACCTTGAGATAACGACAGCAAGAGTTTTTCATGAGCCGCTAGTTCCTATGAATTGGGCAGCTGTTGACGGCGAGAATCTCGCTCTAGTTGAGTCAATAAAGGCCTTCAAGGCTAAAAATGACCCAGCCGATCTCGCAGCCTTCGAGAGTTTCTTGGCAAAGTATCCAAAGTCTAGATGGGCACCATCGGTGCAGGTAAATGTTGGGCAAATAAAGTTCCTTTCCGGTTATTTGAGCGAAGCGCTGCAGCTTTGGAGAGATGCGTGGCAAGCTGCTAAAGGGCAATCAGAAAAGGACAAAGCGGCAGTAGCAAATCAAGCTGTCTCAAACTTACTTATTTTGAATGCGCGTCTAGGGCGCACGGAAGAACTCAAGAAATACTTTCAAGAGATTGAGGGTCGAGCCTTTTATGGTTCTGATGAAGAGAAGGTAAGAAGTGCTAGAGAAGGCTACTGGAACATGGAGCACCGTCCAGATTGCTCCTTTAGATGCGGACCGCTTGCGATCAATAGTATCTTGCAAAAAGACAAACGTTCGCCCGGAATGAATGAAAAGCTTGAGAAATGCCAGTCAACAAAGTCAGGCACTACTTTCGCTCAGGTCAAAGATTGGGCTAAAGAAGTAGGCTTGAATTATCAGTTAGCTAAGCGCAGCAAAGGTGCACCCTTTATTACTCCTTCAGTGGTGCACTGGAAGCTGGATCACTTTGGAGCATTGCTTTCCGAAGAGAACGGCAAGTACCATCTGCAAGATCCGACCTTTGATTCAAATGGGCAGCTTTGGATTTCTGCTGATGCGCTAGAGAAAGAAACGGACGGATACTTTCTTGTGCCATCGGATAAGCCGCTGCCTCAAGGTTGGGCTTTGGCCTCTGAAGACGAAGCAAAGAGTATCCATGGCAAGGGCAATGCGACTTCGAGAACAGGAAAAGATTGCAGTAATTACGCGCCCAAAACAAGCATGTGCACCTGCGATGAGTGTCAAGGAGGAGGCGGTGCTGGTATGGCGGCTGCCGATGCTTACAGCATGCTCACAACCCTGCACATTGCAGACACGCCGCTAAGCTACTCGCCGCCTATCGGTCCGACTATTGACTTTAGCTTTGACTATAATCATCTTCAGCCTGACCAGCCAAGCACCTTCACTTTCACGAACCTTGGGCAGAACTGGAATTTTGGTTGGCTCTCTTACTTGACCGTAGATTCGGGCTCAAATGTCGCTTCAGTCAGAATCATGGGAGGAGGCACAGAGGTCTACACTCCGAGTGCTGGTGTTTACAGTCCGGACTTCCTGAGCCAAGCCTTGTTGGTCAATATGGGCAGTGGTGTCTATGAGCGCAGACTGAAAGACGGATCTGTTCAGGTTTACAACCAGGCTGATTCAAGCTCGCCTCCGCGCATCTTCATGACTCAGGTCAAAGACCCTCAGGGCAACACGGTAACTATCCAGTATGATGCTAACTTTAGAATCACATCTGTTGTCGATGCCATCGGTCAAGCTTCAACAATCAACTATGTTTCCAACACAGTTGGTAATGCGGGTTTCTACAAAATTTCAAGCATAGCAGACCCTTTTGGCCGCACTTGCTCCTTCGGATATGATTCGACAGTAACTAATTTGCTCTCTATAACCGATGCGGTATCGCTCAAGTCATCTTTCCAATATGACAGCACATCGAGCTTTATCTCGCAGATGACCACCCCATATGGCACAACCAGTTTTTACGACTATGTGCCGGGCATAGATGTTTGGCCGGCGCGCGGGCTGCGCTTCACCTTCGCAGATGGCACCTCGTCAGTTTTAGAAAACTGGATAAACGAGACAAAGAGCAGCTATTTCTGGGACAGGCACGTCATGCAGATGTACCCGAATGACCCAGTCAACAAGATCTATACACACTGCAAGGTGATGAAGTTTACCTATAATAATGCCACCGGGCAGGAAGCCTCAAGCATGCAATGGGTGCAGAACCCGCTTGAGACGCGGACCTATCTAACATACGCGACTAATGCTGGGCCAAATTATTCTGGCTTTAATAACTTGCCTTTGACTCTGACCAAAGATATAGGAAATCCTGTCGTCAACGCTGAAGTTGGGGGCACTGTCACCGCAGGCGATGGCATTGCATTCTACATAGATTTTGTCTATGCCGGTTACACAGTGCAGGCTGGCGACACTCTAGAGAAAATAGCGACTGAGCTAGCGAAGGCAGTGAATAACTCAACTGACTATCAAAGCCGAGGCATTTATGCAGCCGCTATTGGTAAAGTTGTCAGCTTGCGCTCTGAGCAAGCCGGTATGACCAAATATGCTCCTTGGTATAGCCCTGGTGCTACCGAAACTTTGAAGTTTAATTCGCAAGCCAGGCAAACAGCAATAGGGACTCTTAATGGAACGATTACCTCTGGAGACACTGTCTATCTTTATGTCGACACCAATACTAGTAGAATAACTTTCAGCTATGTTGTGCAGCCCGGAGATACTGCTGCTTCAATTTGCTCAGCTTTTGCCACACAGATGAATGCAAATGGAACTTGGCAGTATTACAACGGCACCGCAACTGCCAGTGGTGGCAATATAAATCTGCAATGCTTCTCGCAAGAGGTTGTGACCTACAACACCGGTACATCAGGCACAGAGAGCTTTGGCTTTGCCTCTTACCGAAATGGCAGCACCTCTCTTGTTGAAAATCAATATAATTCAACAGGAAACATGACCCAGACTATAGACCCAATCGGGCGCGAGTTCAGCTATAGCTATGATTCGAACGGTGTTGATCTTTTAGAGGCTAGAGAAACCCAAGGGACCGACAATTATTTGCTTGGGCATTGGGAATACAACTCAAAACACCAGCCCTTGGTTTACATCGATGGTTCGGCTCAGCGCACAGAGTACACGTACAATAGCTCGGGGCAGATGCTGACTGTAAAAGACCCAAATAACAACACAACAACCATGACCTATACCGGTACTTGTCCGCTTACTGTGGGCGGAACGGTCACTGTAGGAAATGTTTTGACCGTCACCGTATTTGATGCCGGGCTTTCCGGTGGGCAGAAATCTGTCAATTACACAGTGCCTACTGGGGCAACTCTGACCTCTATCGCCACCGGCATCAGAAATGCCATAAATGCAGATACAGCTTTGGCAGCAGTTGGAGTGACCGCCACATCTGCGGCTGCCGTTGTGACTTTGACATCGACCTCGGTGAATATCACTACCTATACAAAATCAACAAGTGGCGGAGCGACAGTGACGCTCGCCCTAGGCGCTAACCGCTATGGATTTTTGACTAAAGTAGACGGTCCGCTTTCAGGCAATCAAGACATCACGGTACTTGCGTATGATACTGTCGGTAGGCTCGCCTCGGTGACAGACAGCGATGGCTACACAGTTTCTTACACCTATGACAACCTTGATAGGCAGCTGCGCACCACCTATCCTGACGGCACTTTTGATCAGACAATTTATGACCGCATGGACGCTGTCTTGATGAAAGACAGGAATAACCGCTGGACCCAAGTTGCCTATGACTCTATGGACCAGAAGCGCTATGAAATAGACCCAGCCGGCAGAAAGACCCAGTACACCTGGTGCACTTGCGGCTCTTTGGGCGCCTTGACCGACCCTCTAGGTCGCACCACTTCTTGGTCTCATGATATTCAAGGGCGCTTGACCACAAAGACCTATCCAGATTCTTCCACTTATACTTACCTCTATGAGCAAAAGACGAATAACGTCAAAACTAGAACCGATGCTAGGGGACAGAAGACAAATTATTTTTACAACTCAGATCGCAGCCTCTTCCAGGCAAGCTATCCAAATGCTGTAACAGCGACAGCACCTGTCGCCTATTACTGGGATTATTTCTTCAAGAGACTGAACAAAGTCACCAAAAATGACTGGGGTAGCTATAACTATAGCTACAACAATTATGTGACAAGCTCGGGTTCGACCCCAATAACAGGAGGCGGCAGCCTGCAGCAGGTCACGAACGATGTTATTGCAAACTCTGCCATAACCTACCAGTATGATGCCTTGGGGCGCACAACAAACCGCTCAATAAACGGGGCAGCAAACTCTGTCACTTGGTCGTATGATGCGATAAGCAGGGTGACTTCCGAGGTCAACGCCCTTGGTACTTTCAATTATGCCTATGAAAACGACACTCCCGGCTCTTCAAAAGGCTCAGATAGACTAGCTTCGATCAGTTATCCTAATGGTCAGACCACAAGATTTTCTTGGTACCCAAATCTACAAGACCAGCGCTTGCAGCAAATTGCCAACTTGGGACCGTCCGGTAACACAATTTCACAGTTTAGTTACCGATATGACCCAGCCGGGCAGATAAAGCAATGGCAGCAGCTGCAGGGCAATACAAGCTTGAACTATGCCCTCGACTATGACCAAGCCGGTCAGCTGGTCTCGGCAGCAGCCAGCGGAGGACCTTTGAGCCCGAATTATCTGAAGCAATATTATTATGCCTACGATAGCGCCTCAAACAGAACCGGCATGCAGACAAGCACGGTGACCAGAGGCAGGGTTAGTGGAACTGTCACTGCCGGTAATGTCTTAACGGTTACCGTTACCGATCAGTCGCTTTCATCTGGCTCAAAAGCCATAAATTACACTATTGCAGGCGGCGACACGCTTTCGACCATCGCCACCAAAATGGCTGCCGCTATTGCAGCAGATGCCGACATGATAAATATTGGCGTGACTGCATCGGCAAATGCAGCTGTCTTGAGCATCAAGTCGGCTTCGCCAAATGTCACTTCATACTCTGCCTCTACCAGTGGTGGCGCCACAGCAAGCATTACTTTGAATGCCACCGACAACTTTGTTGAGAACGCAGTTATCGCAGGCACCAAAAAGACTGGAGACATTCTGACGATAACCTTTAAAGACCCGGCACTATCTGGCGGCAGTAAAAATGTCAACTACACAGTGCTGGCTGCCGATAACCTGACCACAATAGCCACGGCATTGAGGAACGCCATTAACGCCGATACAGCCTTGCAGGCAATCGGGGTGACGGCGACATCAACAGGCACGACCATCACAATCAGGTCTACTTCGCAGAATGCCACAACCTATGCGCAGTCTGTAAGCACTGGCTCAACTGAGACCATCAGCCTATCTGTAAATCAGAACGGACCAGTCAGAATTGGCATTGGCGGCAGCAAGACAACCGGCGATACGGTCTCTCTAGTCACCTATGATGCAGCCCTGAGCGGTGGCACCAGAACGACCACGTATACAGTGCTTGCTGGCGACACCCTTTCGACCATAGCCAGTGGTTTGGCCGCGGCAATCAATGCCGATACAAACTTGCAAGGCATCGGAGTATCAGCAGCAGCGAGCGGCACTGTAGTGACTGTGCAGTCAAACTCGACGAACCCGACAACCTATAGAGGCACAACCAGCACGACAGCCACCGAGACCATCTTGATTGGCTTGCCGACCAATGGTGCCCAGGTTCTTGTTATCGGAGGCACCAAGACAACCGGCGATACCCTCACAGTCACGGTCTTTGACCCGCAACTGAGTGGCGGCTCTAAGGCGGTGAACTATGTCGTGCAGGCGGGCGACACTCTGACAAGCATCGCGACCAATGTGGCGTCGGCAATAACGGCAGACACCGACTTGCAAGCGATAGCTGTCTCTGCCACAGCCAGCGGCACGGTTGTTTTCATAAGCTCAGGCTCGAAGCTACTGACGACATATGCGTCTTCCACCAGCGGTGGTGCGACAGAGACTCTGAGTTTAGCTTCTTCCACTAGTGCTAATCAGTATGGTTATAACAATCTCAACGAACTGACCAGCATAGCAGCGGGCGGCGCGACAAGATTTGAAGGAACTGCAAACAAGGCCCTGAAATCTGCCACTGTGAACAGTAATGCTGCGAATTTGCCTGACTCACAGAAGTTTGTAGGTAGTGCGACACTGAGCAGTGGTGCCAATACCATTCCTGCTAGTGTCACAGATGGTACCAATACAACAAAGACCAGTTCTTACAGATTGAGTACCAAAGGCTCTGCATCGAGTAGCCCAACATTTGATGCCAACGGCAATATGACAAGCGATGGCACCAACACTTATGAGTGGGATGCCGAGAATAGGTTGGTTAAGATAAATTATCCAGGTAGTGGGAATATGAGTCAGTTCTTACAAGATGGGTTGGGCCGATGCTGTGAGATGATCGAAATTTCTAGCGGTAGTATTGCTAGTGTCAAGAAGTTAATCTGGAACGGCAATGGCATACTAGAGGTGAGAGATGCTATTGGCGCCGTCATCGTAAAGTATTTCAAAAGAGGTCAAGCAGAGAGCATTACGACATACTTATACACAAGAGATCACTTGTATTCTGTTCGCGAAGTTACTAGTTCCAGTGGGAGTGTACTGACTCAGCAGAGTTACGAAACCTTCGGAGTTCTCACATTAACGCAAGGCTCGATTTCTTCTGATTTTCAGTTTGCTGGAATGTATGCCCATTCTCGGTCCAATCTAAGCCTCACGTTATACAGAGCTTATAGTGCGAGATTAGGAAGATGGCTTAGTCGAGATCCATTGGAAGAAAGGGCTGGAATAAATCTTTACGCATATGTAAAAAACCTTCCGACTAGTCTTATTGATCCAGACGGAGCTGTCGCTAGTGTTGCCCCACCCCCGTCCGGCTCTCGCAGATCTAGATGCAAGGACCCGTTTTCTGATTGCCAAGAAAACAGCGATCCAGATTGTTGCATAGACAACTGGGAAAGCTGCTCAAATTTGTGTGAAGATATCTATTTCACCCCCAAAGATATAAAGCTTTGCAAGGTGTGCTGTCAGCAGGTTTTGGAGCGTTGCAGAAGCAATAGTCCTTTTCCCGGAGGCAATTGGCATGACTGCTTTCCTGAATTTGAGTTTTAGGGAAAATGAAACCAGGTAATCAGTCTATCCCGGCATGAACTAAAGGAACTGGAGAGACGATAATGGAATTTTTGAGACAACTGAAAGAAGGAAAGACGATGGATTCTCTTATGGCTGCTGAGCTAGAAGAGCAGCTCATAAAAGGCACATCGGATGAGAGTCAGAGAATAAAACTTATTGCATATTATAGTAAAAATGACAAGAGTAATCCGAATATTGTTAACCACCTAATTTGGGCAGTTACGAATTTTCCTGCTACGGAAATGTGGCTTCAACCAGAGTTGCATATTTCAGACAACTTGCATTCCGAACAGGTTCTGAACGAAATCTGTCAAGCTTGGCTGAGGCAAGTAGAACTTTTCCCGAACGATGCTACTGTTAATTCGAATGCAGCGCATTACTTGCTGTTTATCAACGATGAGGTGGCCGAAAAGCTGCTGCTCAAAGCGCAAGCCTTAGAGCCAGACAATGTAATACACCAAGCCACGCTGTCGAATCTGCATTATAGGCGATTTAAGTTCAGTGAGAAAGAAAACAAAGAGCTGTTTGCACGCAAAGTTCTTAGTGAGTGCCGAGTTGTAATGCAACTTCAGAATGCGGATTCGGAGAATCTTCGTCAAGTTCCTCGCCGTCTCATTCTCGAAACGGCTATCGAGGTTGCGGATTTTCTTGGTGAACTAGGCGATGCAACGCGATTCAAGAAGGAGTTGTACGAATTGATTCATCAAAAGTCTAGCCGCCCATAGAAGTTTTGCCTCATCAAATGTCAGTGTCCTTTCTGACCGTGCGACATGATGGAGGTCAAATGAATGGAAGACATCTTCCCGGGGACGTGCCACTCCCCGTCCTCACGTATTAGAAGTCACTGACTTCACCAGCGGTGGCAGTAAGTGATAAATCCGCCGTAAGCCGGGTACGAAAGGCTTGATGCGCTCAGCCTCAATTGGGTAAAGAGCCAAGAGGAATAATCATTCAGTACCAAGGCAAGTGAATTACGATCAATTCCGTAATCGGACGAATGGTGCAAGAGGCTGAAGCATCATAGCCGGAAGGCAAGCGGGTTGGCGCTTGGTCGTACCGATCGAGTGCGTGGTAGTGCCTGTCCGATGATTCGCGTGGTAGCGAAAAGCTTGTCAGGCTGATTTCCTAAGAAGGTTACCAAAAAGGGCTTACGCGCCCATCGGTGGAGACCAGTTCTGGGGAAGTAGCTGTTGAAGTTGGCTTGTTCTCAATCCGTTAATGCGTGCTAGGACGTTGGCATACCAGTCTACAGGGCTGATGCCATTGCGCTTAGCGGTAGCAATGAAAGACAGATGGACCGCAATTGCCTTTGCACCCGAATCGGAGCTGGCGAAGAGGCTATTCATTTGAGAGAGGACTACTGGTTTAATGCTGCGCTCGCTTCCGTTATTCGAGACTTCCACAAAGGGATAGTCGATGTAAACTTGCAGAGCGTTCCAGCGATTGAGAGCGTAAGCAATGGCTTCGCCAAGTTTTGTTTTCGGCAATACCAGCCGAGACTGTTCAAGGAGCCAGTCTCTCAGAAGCGCCAGCTTTGGTTTAGAAAGTCTTTGCCTGAGATCGAGGCGGTCTTCAAGTCATATGGGTAATCTGCGTCACCGCGATACACCCAAACGAAGTCTCGATGAGCTTTTCCCAGTCCCTTTTTGATTACCGGCATTGTGGTGGCGTCAGATTGAATTACTCTTCCCGAGAGAATTCGCTTAGACATTTTGGTAACTATGGGAGAGACAAGCTGCGCAATTTCCGCAAGCCAGCGAGACATCGATGTTCGATTGATGGGAAGACCGAGAGCCTTCAAAACTTCTAACGGAGTCTTTCTGGAAACGCCTAGAAAACCCCTCTATGACTGTATCGCTCCAGAGACGAAGCTATTGCTTTGGTCAAGGCTATGGGGTAATCGATACCGCTGCCGGTGCCTGACACTGCTCAAGTCGATGCCATCAAGTATCAAATGCAAAGTAGCAGGCTCAATTTCTAGCCCGGCAGAACTCACGTGCTCTAGGTCTGGAAACTGGAAGGTGCCTTTCTGGAGCACTTTGTAGAACATGGCGTAGCCACTGTTGTCCCAAAAGACGCACTTGATTCTATCTGCCCTCTTATTCTTGAACACGAAGAGATACCCGCTCAGCGGATTAAGGTGTATGGTTGCTCTGATCACTGATTGCAAAGAATTAAATGACCTGCGCATGTCGGTATCCTGAGTGCAAAGAAAGACTCGCGTTTGACTTGGTAAGCTAATCACAATGCCACCTCTCGAAGAACCAGAACGATCTCTTTCAAAGACTCTCTATCGATGCCGACAAAGATTTTTACAGTTCGTGCGGCAAGATCTAATTCAGCAACAGCTGGTTGCGAATTTGTCTCTGCGCAAATCTTCACTGGATGCTGCAGCTGAGCCACCGGCATGAAGACAGGAATGCTATCGGTCTCAGGCTTCGCGCTCTTTTCCTGATCTCACCGCTGAATAACTTTCTTCCACGAGGGAAAAGTATTCGGATTCAGACTTTCTCTCATGCAAAAGGCATTCTGGCTCAATCCTCTACCAATCCGCGCAGCAAGTACCTTCTTCCAGAAAGTCTCTAATGACAGTTAAGTTTCGCCCTTGACACGTGGGTCTGCCGATCAAACGCCCACACTTGATGCCAAACAATTATTGACAAGGGCCCGGCGTACGTTCTCGGTCCATTGCTGCTCAGACCCATTCTTGCAGTAAGCCGCGCGACGAGAAAATTGACTAGCGCTGCTTGACCTTGAACATGCCACCTAATATAGTGCAGGCTCTTTCGACATCAGCCTCGGTGGTATCTTTACCCAAAGAAATGCGCAAAGAGCCCATGGCTTTATCGTGACTCAAGCCGATTGCCTTTAAGACCGCAGACGGTTCGATTATGCCGCGGTGGCAGGCGCTGCCGCTCGATACAGCCAGACCTTTCAGGTCGCCTTTCATCACCAGCGCCTCGCCTTCGTATCCCTCGGCGCAAATGCTCAAATGTCCGGGCAAGCGCAGCTCTAGCTCTTGCGGTCCGGTAATTTCAACACCGCCCAAGTCTTTTACGGCAGCCAGCAAGCGCTTTTGATAGCGGCGCAGACGTTCTTCTGCTTCAGCTTGTTCAAGGCGCGCCAGACGTGCGGCTTCGCCTAGTGCAACTATGTTTGCCAGAGGCTCGGTACCGGGCATCAGCCCCATTTCTTGACCGCCGCCAAAAATAATGGGCATAACATTGACCAGCCGCCGCAAGAATAGCGCACCAATGCCTTTAGGTGCGCCAAACTTGTGCCCAGAAAAAGAAATAGCCGAAAGCGGCAGCTCTTTCATGTCAACTTTGAGCTTACCAATCACTTGCACACTATCACTGTGATGGAAAATCTCTCGCCCCTGTCGCTTTGCCTCATCTTGCACCAACTGGCAGATGGTCTGCATCGGCTCGACAGTGCCTATCTCGTTATTGGCCCACATTATTGAAACCATCGAAGCCCCTTCGCGAAGAGCCTTTTCTAGCTTATCGAGGTCGACTATACCAGCCTTATCGACCGGCAAGTAAGTCACCTTAAAGCCGCTGCTCTCTAGATATTGCGCCGGGCCGGTCACCGACGGATGCTCGATGGCAGAAACCACCAGGTTGCGGTTCAAGCCATTGGCTTCGACAAAGCGAGCCCGCCCCAAAAGAGCTACATTGTTTGCCAGGGTGCCGCAAGAAGCAAAATAAATCTCATTGGGCTCGCAACCGATAAGTTCAGCAGTCTCCTGCCGGGCTTTATCCATAGCGGCGCGGGCTTCCCGCCCCTTTGCATGTATCGAGCTAGGATTTCCGAACTTATCTTGCAAAAACGGCAGCATTGCCTCCAATACCTCGGGTCTAACCTTTGTAGTGGCGCTATTGTCTAGATAGATCGACATCTTCCTCACACCTTACAGTCTTGCCAACATGGTAACATCTCTTACTTAATGGCAGCCCGCTTTACTATCCTTTTTCTTTGTCTCACCCTGGCTCTCATCGCCAATCTTTGCCTGGGAGAAACTTGTGTTGATCCGATCACGGCGCTAAAGACGGCGTTTAGCGGCAAGGGCGAACTGGCTGCCGTACTCAACGAGATTAGAATACCGAGACTGCTTAGCGCCATGCTCACCGGCATTTATTTGAGTTTGTCGGGCTATCTTTTGCAAAAGCTTTCGCGCAATTATCTAGCCGACCCTTACCTAACAGGCGTGTCGAGCGGGGCGGCGCTTGGGGTGGCGGCGGCATTGCTGCTCGGTTTAGAACTGAGCTTGGTGCCTCTCATTGCCATTATAGGTGGTATCAGCACTTCTACCACGGTCATAGTTCTATCGCGCCGCAGTGCCACCGGCCACGGCGGCACCCACGGACTATCAATTACCCGTTTACTTTTAGCCGGCATAGCTCTTTCAGCCGTGGCGCAAGCAGCCATCAATTTGATGATGCACATCTTTGGTACGCAGAGTATGTCGCAGGGTCTCAATCTTTGGCTGATGGGCGGACTGAGCGGGCGCACCTGGAGCGAACTTTTGCCGCCCCTGCTTTATTCTATACCGGCCCTGGCAGTTGCCCTATTTTCAGGCAAACAGCTAAGGCTCTTGAGTTTAGGGGAAGAGACGGCAGCCGCCCTTGGCTTGAATGTGGGCAGAGCGCAGCTAATTATTTTGGCAGCCGCGGTTATGCTGACCGCCTCAGCCACATCTATCGCGGGGCTGGTGGGCTTTGTCGGACTAATCGCCCCCTATCTGGCCAGGCAGATATTTAAAGGTTCTGAGAGCGTGCAGATTGTCAGCGTGCTTGCCATAGGCGCGGTGCTCACACTCTTTGCCGATCTTGCCGCCCGCACCCTCATAGCCGCGCAAGAGCTGCCTTTGGGCAGCCTTATGGCGGTTCTGGGCGGGCCTTTCTTTATCTACTTACTTGCCGGAATAGATAGAGTTTCGGAAAGCAGCGAGGAAGCCTGAGATGATTAAGCTGCAAACCAGATCTTTAAGCTTGGGCTTTGCTCAGCCTCTATTTAGAGACCTCGACCTTAGTTTAGAATCGGGGCGCATCACGGCGATAATGGGACCGAATGGTTGCGGCAAGTCGACCTTAATTAGGGCACTGGCGAGACTAAAGAAACCGCAACGAGGCACTGTCGAGTTAAATGGGCAAGACATATGGCAGATGTCGGCACGAGACTTTGCCGCCAAAGTGGCCTGTGTGCCCCAGAGCATGCAGCTGCCCGACGAATTGAAAGTTTTTGACTTGGTGACCTTGGGTCGCAACCCGCACCAAAAGTGGTGGCAGTCTAAACTAAAAGAAAACGAGCAAGCCCAAACCGAAAGCATTTTGCAAAGGCTAGAGCTGACCTCACTCAAGAACAAATATCTCAATGAACTTTCGGGCGGCGAAAGACAGCGGGCGATTATCGCCATGGCTCTCAATCAGGCACCTTCCCTTTTGCTTTTAGATGAACCAACCACCGGGCTTGATTTTCACCATCAAGTGGAAATACTGCAGCATCTAAAGGCTATGAAAGAATCTTGCGGTCTAGCAATTGGCATAGTCTTGCACGACCTCAACTTTGCCGCACGGTTAGCCGATCAGGTTCTGCTTATCAAAAATGAAAAACTTTTGCAGGGCGACCTGCAAACTGTCTTTACATCAGCCAATCTGAAAGAGTTCTTTCAAGTAGATGTGGCTTCCTTCAAAGTCGAAGAAAGCCACATTTATTATCTTAGAGATTTTATCTGAAGAGATTTTATCTAATTAGAAGCCCAGATTGGCGAAGATACTGATGTTGTTGCGGTTGCCGCCTCTCCAGTTCTGCACCGGTCTGTACTGAGGTCTATTCCACCAGTTATTCTGCTGATAATAGCCATTATCTTGGTTGTAATAGCCGTTATTCCAGCCACTATTCCAGGTATTACCCCAGCCGTTGTTACCCCAGCCGTTATCCCAACCGTTGTTGCCCCAACCGCTGTTCCAGGTATTACCCCAGCCGCCAGGATTGAATATAGCAGCGCCTCTGCCGTCCCAAAGATTTTTGATGGCAGCCACACCGATACCGGCTCTCAGCACAGGGGCGACATAATCGTTCATGAAATCTCTGAAGCCATTGCTGCGGCGTCCGTGACTATAGTCACCGCTGTAATATGTATCGTCACGGTCATAAACTGGGCGATAACGACGACCATCGTCACAGCGACCGGTGTTGAAGCAGCCTCTGGGCTCAACATAGTTGCCATACTCGCGCTCAAACTGTCTTTGCTGCATCGATCTCAGATAGGCTCTTTCTTGCGATGCAAAGGCAGCCTCGTTAGCGGCAAAACAATTGGGACCGCGTCCCATATAACCTTGCTCACCGCCCAGATAAACGTTCTGAGCATGAATAATGATTGGGCGACCGTCAGAACTGCGGCTATAGAGTTCAACGTCGCGATTGCGGTCATTGCCGTTATTGCAAGCTCTATCGCGCTGGCAGTTGACGTTTCTATCAGCCATATCGACTACTGGCGGCAGATCAGACCGATGGGTCTCAAAGTTGTCCACGGGGCTATGGTCGCGAACTCGGGATTCTTTCCATGTCATCTTGGGGGGTTCTCCAACTATTACAAAGCACCGCCTGTGCTTTGAGCTGCCTTATGCATCTATCAAACACCTCTGCACCATGCCCAGTCAATGGGAAAATTCCCACCGCCGATGATTACAGCGGTCAAATCTAGAAAGTGTTATCGAGACAACAATTGCCAAATCTTCGGGACAAACACAAAGGCGGCTACGGCCACCGCCGTCAAAGCCGAAAACATAACGGCAGCCGCCGCAGTGTCTTTGGCATAGCGAGCGCTGAGGTGATAGCGGTAATTGGCTTGAATGTCCACCATGTGTTCAATGGCAGTGTTGAGAAATTCGGAGACGATGACGAGCCCTATAGAAAAGATGAGCAAGGCATAGCCCCAGGCTTCTACCTGCAAGAACCAAGCCAGGGCGAGTACGACCGGTGTGGCACAAAAGTGAATGCGCAAATTGCGCTGTGCCAGTGCCACTTTTACGCCATTGAAAGCGTGATAGAAAGACTCAAAAACAGAGCCGGAGCGGCTGCACTTATGATTCCAATCATCTAGAGAAATCAATACAGGCGACTCTGAATCGGAAGCTTTATCGACAGACTGCGGCACTTTACCTGGGTTTGCATCTTTAGGGTCGGCATCTTTAGGGGCTGCGCTAGTATCTGCCTCCGCACTGGCATCTCTTAGGCCTAAATCTCTTAAGCCTGCATCTCTTGAGCTTACATCAGGAGCCGGCACAAAACCTGGTTCTGTTGAACCAGGCTCGGTCGAGCCAATTTCACCCTTATTTTTCTCAAGTGTCACCGGTCGATGTTACCTATTAGATGTTGCCTGTAGATGTTGGCTGTAGATGTTGGCTGTAGATGTTGGCTGCAGATTTTGGCTATGGCGATAGAGATCTGAAAATCTAAGAGATCTAAAAATCTAGATGCCTAAAGCACCCATAGGCATTTTACTTGACAACCATCATCTTTTAATGCCGACCTCATCTAATATTTTGTTTTGGTAACCAAACATTACCTTTTCTTGGGCCGGGGTCTCGTGGTCAAAGCCCAAAATATGCAAAAGACCATGAGCAAACAAGAAAGCCATCTCACGTCGCAAGGAATGTCCATATTCTTCAGCTTGGGCGGCAGCTCTCTCAACACTTATATAGAGTTCGCCCAGTTGCCAGCCTTCTTCATCTTTCATATCCAGCGAAAAACTGAGCACATCGGTGGCTTTGTCTATGCCTCTGTAGAGCCCGTTTAGCTCGGCTATGCGCTTATTTGAGACCAGTACGCAAGATAACTCACCTTGGCAGAGAGCCTCATGCTCGCCCTGCCGCTTTTTGTCGGCACCGAAAAGTTTGGTGAGCGCATCTGCCACAGAGCGGCAGTCTGTCTCAAACTCAGCCATATCGACGCTGTAGCGTCTTTGCCTGTTATGAAAGTAAATATCCAAATGACGAATCCTTAATTAAACCGACAATTAAAAGTCATTATCCATATTGACCAATACAACTGTGCTATTATGCCGCGTTAAGGAATTCAGTCGTAGGCTAGAGCTTAGCCTACGGCATTTTTTTGTTTACTGATAACCCAATTTTCAATTTATTTAGATGCCAAACAGCAAAAGTCCCGACCCAGCCCTCAAGTTAATCACCGAAGTAGCCGAAGCAACCGCCAATGAGCTGGGCTTTACCCTAGTAGATGCCCACTTTGGGCTGCAGGGACGCAAAACCATTTTAGAAATCACAATTTATAAGCCAGGTGGGCGCATCGGTCTCTCAGACTGCGAAGTGGTGAGCCGTGAACTTGAAACTCGCTTAGAGAACATGAAAGAACTGCCGTCGCTTTTGCACGGCTCGTATGTACTCGATGTGGCAAGCCCAGGGCTCGAGCGAGTGTTAAAAACAGAAAGAGAATTTCGCATTTTCCAAGGCAATACGGTTGAAATCAAAGCCAAGAGCGACGTCGGTCAAGGTGGCTTTGGTCAGCATTTTTTAGCCAAACTAGGCGCCTACGAAGCCGAAGCCAACGGCAAAGATGCCAAAGTCACCCTGCACCACCTAAGAGAACTGCCGGCCGCACCCCAGGCTAAACAGCCCAAGGGCAAAGGCAAAGCCAAAATTGCCATCGAGGCAGTCAATGAACTGACCACAGCGGTCAAAAATCTTTCCCTGATCAAGCTCTACGCCGACCTTTCAAAAGCGGCAATAGAGCACAGAGACGACGAAGTAGTCGATCTCAATACAACCAAATAACAAACTATGGCCCCAGGGGCTGGGAGGTAAAAGTGATAAACATAGGCAGCCAACTACTCGAAGCAGCCGAGGAGCTGGAGAGAGAGAGAAATATTCCGCAGGAAGAGTTTATTGCCTACGTTTGCGACGCCATTGTGGCAGCCTACAAGAAGAAGGTTCCTGATCACGATGTAGACGGCGTCAGAGCAATCTTTGATACCGAGACCGGCGAAATCGGTATCTTCGCCCCCAAAGAAGTTGTGGAAAAAGTTTCGAACGAATACCACGAAATCGGACTGAAAGACGCTCAAGATCTCATTCCCGATGTAACAGTCGGCGAAGTGCTTGAAATCGAAGTGACCCCGGCTGACTTTTCTGAATTTGGTCGTATTGCCGCCCAGACAGCCAAGCAGCTAATCACTCAACGCCTGCGTGAAGCAGAAAAAGATTTAATCAAGAAAGAGTTCGATGCCCGAAAAGGCAGCTGCACCACTGGTCAAATCGAGCGTATCGAAGTAATCAGCAATTCGCGCAACAACGTTATTGTCAACCTCGGTCGAGTGGAAGGCTGCATGCCCAGCCGCGAACAGCTGCCGGGCGAGACCTATCGCGTCGGCAACCGCGTCAGAGTTTATGTGCTTGAACTGCGCGAAACCGGCAAGGTGCCTCAGATAATTGTTTCGCAAGCCCACCAAGAACTGGTGCGCGAACTATTCGAACTCTATGTGCCTGAAATCGAAGACGGCACAGTAGAAATCAAATCTATCGCCCGCGAAGCCGGCTATCGCACCAAGATCGCCGTTCACTCTGAAGATGCCGATGTCGACCCGGTCGGAGCCTGTATCGGTACCAGAGGCGTGCGTATTCAAAACGTAGTAGCCGAACTGCGCAACGAGAAAATCGACGTGATTCGTTATTCGACAGACCCGGTCGATTACATCTCCAACTCGCTTTCACCGGCTCGCATCACCACTGTAGCGCTCTATGACGATTCGCCGGAAAACGGCGGCAGAAGAGCTGAAGTAATCGTTCCAGACGATCAGCTTTCACTCGCCATCGGCAGAGGCGGACAAAACGTTAGACTGGCGGCCAAGCTCACCGGCTGGAAAATCGACATCAAGTCGGAAAGCCAAGCCGGAGGCTCATTCCGCAGTATGAACCAAGCCCTTGACGAGTTGACCAGCTAATTGAAAAGAAACGAAACCCACAAGTCTCAGAATCTCAGATTGTGCGTTGCTTGCCGACAGGTCAAGCCGAGGGAAGAGCTTGTGCGTGTAACGTTTGATTTCAGAACAGGAGCTTTGGCTCTTAACATCAAGAAAGGCACACAGGAAGAGCGGTCGAGCCATTTGCTCGGCCGCTCCGCCTATTTTTGCCCACAAGAGAAATGCTTTGAAAGCGTGATAAACACTACAAAGTTGAAGGCCGCCATTGAAGGACGAAAGAAAAAGGGCGTGAGCGGGCACAGGCGGCTAACCTGGCCGCTTGAAGCACAACTTATCGAGGCGCTACGGTTTGAGTGCTCAAATAGGGCAAAAACGTGCCAAAATACTGAAGGATACGGAGAGGACTGAATGGACGATAGAGTTCGAATTTACGAGCTGGCACGCAAGATGAATATCTCAAACCAGGATATCATCACGACTTTGCGCGAACTGGGCTACGACATCAAGAGCCATTCAAGCACTATCGACAAGCATGCGGTAGGGCAGCTGATTGCCGCCATCGACAAGAAAAAGAAAGGCGGGGACGACAAAAAGACCGCCAAAGCGGGCAAGCCGCAAGACAAACCGGCAGCCGGCGCCGCTAAAGCCAGCAAGATTTTGCCGCCGCCGGAGCCAGCCCCGGTAGTCAAGCCCCGCGTACTATCCCGCTATCGTCCAGATCGTCCGGCTGAGACCCCAGTTGAACCGCCGGCCGAACCAGAAACAATCGAACCGGCAGCTTCGACAGAAGCTCAGCCCAGCCAGGCGCCGCAAGCAAGCGCCGCAGGCGAACCAGCACAATCAGCTCAATCAGTACAAGCAAGTCAAGCGAGCCAAGCGCAAGCGCCCAGCGGCATTGCAGCAGGACAAGCTCAACCGGCTTCCGAAGGCGAACAGCCCGTTGCAGGCGAGAGCCAAGCCGCGCCGAGCAAACCTATTGAACCCCAAGCGAAGCCTGGTGTCACAGGCGTTGCACCTAGCCAGAAGAATATTCAAGGTCAAAATCAAGGGCAACCTGGCGCACAAGCGATACAAGGTCAGCAGAACAGAGGCGGCGAAGTGCTAAACAGACAAGCGGCGCCGCTCAGACCAGAAGCAAGACAGAGCAATCAATCTCTTTCAAGAGAAGAAGAAAAGAGAAAAGAGAGCACTACCGAGACTCCCTTTGAAGAAATGGAGCCCATTATTAGAGCCACCGGAGATGAATGGTCAGACGGTTCTAAATATGCGCCCCGTGTTATTCGTAAGCTAGATCAACCTCCTAAAACTAAAAAAGTGGAGGAAGAGGTCAAACCTGCCGCCAAAGAGCAAGAAGTTCCTAAGTCGAAAGATAAAGATCGGGCTCGCGACAAGAAAGAAGAAGATAAAGCAGATAGTCGTCACAGCAAAAAACGCGTCGATTTTGTTGAAGAAGACGTGGAAGACGAACTCGCAGATTTGAAAGGTCAAGCAGTCAGACCCATGACCCCATCGGTACCAATTAGAATTGCCGCGCCCTCGATGCGCGCCACCCCGCCGCGTCCACCAAAATCTCACAGACCGGGTGCAGCCGATCGTCATGGTCAAAAGAAAGAAGAGAAAGTTAGACCGGCGGCTGCCGTTGTGGAAGTGCCTAAATCTATCGTGCTCAACACCTCGGTGACCGTGCAAGAACTGGCCAATAAAATGGCTGTGGCAGAAACCGAAATCATCAAGCGCCTCTTTATGAAGGGCGTGATGCGTACCGTCAACCAGATGGTCGAACTAGAACTGGCTCGCGAACTGGCAGTTGAAATGGAGTACGAAGTACTCTCTGAAGAAGTGCAAGAAGCCAAAGAAGAAAAACTAGTTGAGCTTTCGGAAGAAGACAAAGCCAACCTGGTAACAAGACCGCCTGTGGTCACAATCATGGGTCACGTCGACCACGGTAAAACAAGCTTGCTCGATGCCATTAGACAAACCAAGTTCAATCTTACCGACGCAGAGCATGGCGGCATCACTCAGCACATCGGCGCCTACCACGTAGAAGTGCCCGATGAAGAAGGCCATATGCGTCAGATTGTCTTCCTCGACACACCGGGTCACGAAGCTTTCACCGCCATGCGCGCCCGCGGCGCCAAGGTGACCGACATAGCCATTTTGGTGGTCGCTGCAGACGACGGTGTCATGCCGCAGACAGTAGAAGCTCTCGACCACGCCAAAGCAGCCGGAGTGCCGATCATCGTTGCCGTCAACAAGGTCGACAAGGCCGGTGCCGATCCCGAACGTGTCCTCACCCAGCTGATGAACCACAACCTGGTTTCTGAAAAATACGGCGGCGATACTGTCACGGTGGAAGTTTCGGCGAAGAAGAGAACCGGTTTGGATAACCTGCTTGAGATGATCTTGCTGGTTTCTGACATTCTCGAATTGAAAGCCAACCCTGAAAAACCAGCCGAAGGCGTCATTGTCGAAGCCGAGTTGAGTCGCGGTAAAGGTGCCGTGGCCACAGCCCTGGTCGAAAACGGCACTTTGCGTGAAGGTGATTTCATCGTCGCCGGCAGCAAGTGCGGTCGCGTCAGAGCCTTGTTCGATGACCGTGGTCAAAGAGTAAAAGCCGCCGGACCTTCTATGCCTGTGGAAGTGCTTGGTCTTGATGAAGTGCCCTTGGCCGGTGACCGCTTTGAAGTGGTAGACGATGCCCAAGGCGCCAAGATGTTGGCCGAACTGCGCAAGCAGAGCGAAGCCAAAGGACCGCAGCACCACGTCACCCTCGAATCGCTGCACGACTTGTTGGAAAGCGGCGAAGTGAAAGAGCTGAACATTATCGTCAAAGCCGACGTACAAGGTACAGCCGAAGCCATCGCCGATTCTATTCGCAAACTCAGTTCGAGCGAAGTGCAGACCCGTGTACTGCGCACCGCTTCTGGTGACATCTCTGAAAACGACGTCAACCTGGCGGCATCTTCCAATGCCATCATCGTCGGCTTCAACGTACAGCCCGACCAAAACGGAGCCCGCGTTGCCGAAGCCAACGGCGTCGACGTCAGAACCTATAACATCATCTATCAAATCACCGATGATATTATGAGCGCCATTCAGGGTCTGCTCAAGCCTATCAGGGAAGAAGTACAGATTGGTCAGGCCGAAGTCAGACAGATATTCAAAGTCGGCAAAGGTCTCATGATCGCTGGTTGTATGGTGCTGAGCGGTAAGGTGCAGCGTGGTTCCATTGCTCGCATCGAACGCAACGGTCAGGTTATCCACGAAGGCAAACTCGATACTCTCAAACGCTTCAAAGACGATGCCAAAGAAGTGGCACAAGGCTTTGAATGCGGTATGAGCTTCGACAAGTTCTCAGACCTGCAGATTGGCGACAAGATAAACAGCTTCATCGTGCAAGAAACAAAAAGAGAACTATCCTAAATGAGCGCAGAAAGAGCACTACGCGTAGCCCAGTCAATCAAGAAAGAACTGGCTGAAATGATCAGACGCGATCTAAAAGATCCCCGTCTATCGGTTTCTGGTCTAATTTCAATTACTGAGGTAGAGTGCTCGCCCGATCTGCGCGCCGTCAAAGTTTTTGTTTCAATCTTTGGACAAGGCGATAGACAGGCTATTATGGATGCCTTGAACGAGCAAGCCGGTTATATCAGAGGCGAAATCTGCCGCAGATTAAAGCTGCGTTTTGCACCCGAGCTCTCATTCAAGCTGGATGATTCTCTGGAACGCGGCTCTAAAGTAGCAGATCTATTGGGCAAGATTTCACGCGGTGAAGTCTGAGAGATCTCAAGCCAAAACTGAACGGCACGGTTTTCTCTGCTTAGACAAACCGGCAGGCATGACTTCGCACGATGTCGTAGCTATAGCCAGACGTGCCCTCAAACAAAAGCAAATCGGTCATTCCGGCACCCTTGACCCCATGGCCACCGGCGTCATGATCTTGGCTGTGGGTAAAGCAACAAGACTCTTACGTTTTCTCAAAGACGACAAAACTTACGAAGCCGGTGTCTTACTGGGGTTAGTGACAGCCACCGATGATATAGAGGGCGAAGTCTTAGAAAAGAAACCGCTGACCGCAAAGCAGAAAGAGCAAATCAAAGAAAATATCGGCCCAGCACTTTTGAAATTCCAGGGCAAAATCGAGCAGATGCCGCCTCTATACAGCGCCATTCATATTAATGGTCGCCGCCTTTACGACTTAGCCAGAAGCGGTGAAATCAAACACGAAGAATTGGAGACTTATGTCAAAAAAAGACAAGTCACCATATACGATATCAAGCTCAACCGCCTTGATATTTCTCATGACGAAAGCGAAGAAGCAGACAGCAGATTATCTTTGAAAATTCACTGCTCAAGCGGCACTTATATAAGATCTATTGCTAGAGACCTAGGCGAACATTTTGGCTGCGGTGCCTGCCTCGACCAGCTGCGCCGCACCACTGCCGGTGCTTTTTCAGAAAGCGACTGTCATAGTCTAGATGAACTAAAAGAAGCAGGCGAAACAATGCCCCTCTTGCCCATAGAAAGAGTGGGCTTGCCCATACTGGTAATTGAAGACCCTGACTGGCGGCGCCGCTTTTGCCAAGGACAAAAAATAAGCAACCCTCAGTCTTGTCAGAAAGATAATCAATACTTCTTATTGACGGCACCCGAGCAAGAGGTGCTGGGCATTGCCGCACTTACTGAAGACGGACTTTTAAAGCCGGAGGTGGTGCTTGCCTGAATCACCTGAAGATGAAAACAAGCCTGATAACGACAAAACTGAGCTTGAACAAAAAGAGCCGGACTTTCAGGAAGAAGCTCTCATTGAAATGCCGTCGTCCTTTAACGCAGACACAGTCTTTATAATGACTGTTCTGGTTGAGACCGGTCTATTGATACTCTCGACCCTATGGCTCAATATCGCCTCATTTGACAGTAAAGCCCTTTACCTCGACAACCCCTTTGCTCCCGAAACTCTTCGCCGAACCTTGAGCTATGGACTATGTGCCGGGCTTGCAGTCTCATGCCTAAACATAATTCTGATGCTTTTCAGTCTTAACCCTAAGAACAATATCTATATCTTTCGTTCTTTTAGAGACCTAATTTTTCGAGAAATGATGCCTCTCTTTGGCGGTATGACCCTCTTTAAGATCTGCTTTCTCGCTTTTATTTCGGGCGTAAGTGAAGAGATCTTCTTTCGCGGCGTCTTGGAAGCTAAAGTTGGTTCGCTAAACGCCAATCTTTGCTTTGCCTTGGCTCATTTTCCCCGCCTCTATTACTTTCCCTATGCCGCCTGGGCCGGGCTGGTGGGCATGCTGATGAGCTATCTAAAAGTAGAAACAGGCAATCTAATCACGCCCATGATCTGTCACTCGGTTATCAATCTAATCAGCATCTGGCTTTTGACCAAGCTTTCAAAGAAAAGAAAAGAGGAAGCCTAAACTTCCTCTTTTCTAGAACTTCCAAGCTATCTAGCTAGATTAGCGACGCTTTTTCTTAGCGACGGGTTTCTTGGCGGCTTTTTTAGGAGCAGCTTTGGATGCAGCTTTCTTGGCAGCGGGCTTTTTAGCAACCGATTTTTTAGCGGCAGCTTTTTTGGCCGGCTTGGCAGCAGCTTTCTTAGCCGGTTTCGGCTCAGCAGTTACGGCCTTGGGAAGGGGAGCCTGTTTGGCTTTACCGTCCACCACATCTTTAAGTTCCTGACCAGCTCTGAAGACCGGCACTTTGGCAGCATTGATCTTGAGCTTTTCTTTGGGGTTCTGGGGATTGACGCCATAACGAGCTTGTCTTTGACGACGCTCGAAAGTGCCGAAGCCTACAAGAGTTACGCGCTCGCCCTTGGCCAACGATGAAGTCAGCGTGTGGAGCATTGCGGCAACTGCATTGTGAACGTTCAGCTTGGTTTGTCCGGTGGCTTTTGCCACTTCAGTGATTAGTTCTGCTTTGTTCATGCTGTTTGTCCTAAGCTGGCGGAAACATAGTTTCGCTAAGATTTTTGCGATCGGAGATACTACCAACTCCAATTATTTAGTTCAAGTACTTTAGACTGTGCTAGTCTGATTTTTTCTCTGGAATCAGTCTACAAAAAGCACCTAAAACCATGTTCGACGAAGACACAATCACCGCCATCTCAACCGCCCCTGGAGTGGGAGCCATAGCCATAGTAAGGGTTTCGGGACAGCGAGCCTTCGCCATACTGGGAGAAATTTTCAGCGAAAGAAAAAACAAGACGACCGTCTCTGATTCAAAAAATAATTTTGTACCCGAATCACACCGGGCCTACATCGGATATATCAAAGATCCCTCAGGTGCACTAGACCCTTTAGGCGCAGACAAAATCATCGACGAAGTAGTGGTGGTCACCTATCGAGGTCCAAACACCTATACCGGCGAAGACCTAGTCGAAATCAACTGCCATGGTTCACCAGTGGTGACCCGCGAAATACTAAATTTGATTATGACCCGAGGGGCAAGACTGGCCGAAAAGGGCGAATTCACCAAAAGAGGCTTTCTTGCCGGTCGCCTCGATTTAACCCAGGCTGAAGCGGTGCTCGATGTGATTCACTGCAAAACCGAGAGACAAAGCCATCTTGCCCTCTCGGTCTTGCAAGGGCATCTGGGCAAACGCATCAAAGAGATTCGCAGCCGCCTGATGGAACTCTACACTCGCATTGTGGCCGGCATTGACTTTCCAGAAGAGGTAGGCGACCTCGACCTAGCCGATCTAGAACCAATCATCAATGAAAGCCTGGACGAATTGAAAGACCTGGCCCAGACAGCCCGCTCCGGTCGCTTCCTGAGAGACGGGCTCAAACTAGCCATCATCGGTCGCCCCAATGCTGGTAAGTCAAGCCTGCTCAACCGTTTGCTAAATTTTGAAAGAGCCATAGTCACCGACATACCGGGCACAACCCGCGACAGCATAGAAGAACCGGTCGATATAAGAGGAATTCCGGTGGTAGTCATTGATACCGCCGGCTTGCGCGAAACCGAAGACCTGGTGGAAAAGATAGGCATTGAACGCACCACACGCTCGGCAGAAGAAGCCGACCTCACCTGTATTTTGCTTGACGGTACCGAGACTGGTCCTTTAGGCGAAGAGTCGCTTATGGCTGAGCGACTGAAAGAGCTGGCCCGCCCGTATTTTGTAGCGGTGAACAAGTGCGACCTGCTTGATGAGAAGGCAATCGCAAAGATAAAAGAGGAAAAAATAATCGCAGGCAGTCTGGGCGACCCTATCATAATCTCGGCCCTGAGCGGCGAAGGCATTGAAGCATTGAAAGATGTCATTGAGAATTTCGCCCTCTTTGATAATTCACGCAAAGAGATTTCAGCCTCATTAAATGAAAGACAAGGCGCTCTCTGCCTAAAATCGGTTGAAGCGCTTAGCCGCCTGGCCGAAAGCGCCCAAGCCGGATTGCCCCAAGACTGCCTGGCCAGTGACCTGCGCCTGGCGGTGGACGCCCTTGACGCGATTTCCGGGCAGGTGGTCACCGAAGAGATATTGACCGAAGTATTCGCCAACTTTTGTATAGGAAAATAAAATGGCCACACTCTATTGCGAAGACGAAGAATTTATCTCAGCCTTTACCATCAAAGCCAGTTCATATCAGGAAGTGGACCTGGTGAAAGAAGTGCAGCAATGGCAGCATATCGAGCTAACCCTTAAAAGCGGCGATCGCTCTCTTTCTTTCGCCTCAGACTTTGACCCGGAAAAGCGGCTGAGTATGGACGATGTGCTGGCCAGGCATACAACCGATGCCAATAAATTAGCCAAAGATGCGCTAGCTAATGATGCGGCTGCCGGGCAGAGCGCCTCAAACCATAAGAACAACAAAAACCTGGCAGAGGCGGTGCTGGACATTCAGACCGTGGCCAACGCCTATGTGCTCTGCCGCAAGCCCCAAGATGAAATCAACCATCTGACCAAACAATTGAAAGACCTTATAGAAGGTAAGAAGAACCGGGTTCTTTTTGAGCCGGCTGAGCCGTCTTTTGAGCTTGCCATCGAGGTAAGTGCCGGCTCATATAGGGTCGAATGCTTTATCGATGCCGGGAATGTTGAGACCGGCATTTACCGCTGGGACGCCCTAGGGGTAAGGTTTTTCACCGACCAAAAGCGAATTGCCAACTTCATAGAAGAACTTGAAAACGAGTTCAAGCTCTAATCTCTTGATAAAATTGACAGACTAATCAGTTCGGCAGTTTGTAGATGCCGAGCATTCAGAAAGGACGGTACATATGTCAGTCAATACACAGGTCAAGATAAAGCTTCCCGACGGCAGTGAAAGAACACTAGACCAGGGCAAAACCGGAGCCGACCTAGCTAAAGAAATCAGCGAGGGTCTCTTTCGCAAAGCAGTGGGTCTTTCAATCAACGGTGAACTAAGTGATTTATACACTCCCCTCACCGATGGCATGGAAGTAAAAATACTCACCGCCGACGACCCGCAGTCTATAGAGCTTTTGAGACACAGTACCGCCCACGTCATGGCTCAGGCTGTGCAAAAGCTCTTTCCCCAGGCCAAGATAGCTATTGGTCCCACCATCGAGAATGGCTTCTATTACGACTTTGAAATCAAAGATCATTCACTCTCAACCGAAGATCTAGCCAATATCGAAGCCGAAATGAAGAAAATAGCCGAAGCCAAACAAAGGCTTGTGCGCTACAACATTCAAGACGTCGACAAGCAGCTGAACGAGTTTGAAAGCCAGGGCGAGAAGTTTAAGGCTGAGCTTTTGCGCGAGCACAGAGACCATAACCCCACTCTTTATTTGATGCAAGATAAAGACGGCAATACAATCTGGAACGACCTCTGCCGCGGACCGCACCTGCCGTCCACCGGGCTAATCAAGGCTTTCAAGCTATTGAAAGTCTCGGGCTCTTATTGGCGCGGCGATGAGCACAAAGAGCAGTTGCAGCGCATTTATGCCACAGCCTTTTGGACCAAGAAAGATCTGGAAGACTATCTGCACAAACTGGAAGAAGCTGAAAAGCGTGACCACCGCAAGTTAGCCAAACAGCTGGATCTTTTCTCGACCCACGAGGAAGTGGGACCGGGTCTTATCTTTTGGCATCCTAATTTAGCCACAGTGCGCGACTGCATCGAAAACTATTGGCGCTCCGAGCACAGAAGACGCGGCTATCAGTTTGTCTATACACCGCACATCGCCAGCGAACACTTATATGAGATAAGCGGTCACCTGGAAAACTACAAAGAGAACATGTATTCGCCGATGGACATCGACGGTCAGGCTTACCGCGCCAAACCGATGAACTGCCCCGGTCACATCATGATCTATAAATCTAAATTGCGTAGTTATCGCGACCTGCCCATCAGAATGGCAGAGTTGGGCACAGTCTATCGCTATGAGCGTTCAGGCGTCTTGCACGGCATGCTTAGGGTGCGCGGATTTACACAAGACGACTCGCACATCTTTTGCACCCCTGAGCAGTTAGAGGGCGAAATCTCGGGCATCCTTGATTTGATTGACGCTCTTATGACCACCTTCGGCTATAAATACAAAGCCTATCTGGCCACCAAACCGGCCCAGGCCATGGGTACAGATGAAGAATGGGAAATGGCTACCGGCGCTCTTGAACGCGCCATGCAAAAACGCGGCATGGACTATGAAGTAGACGAAGGCGGCGGCGCTTTCTATGCACCGAAGATTGACGTCAAACTCTTTGACGCAATCGGACGTGAATGGCAAGGACCGACTGTACAAGTCGACCTCAACCTTCCCGAACGTTTTGACGTCAACTATGTCGGCGAAGACGGCAATAAGCACCACACCGTGATGGTGCACCGCGCCGTGCTGGGTTCGATGGAACGCTTCTGCGGCGGACTGATTGAACACTATGCCGGTGCCTTCCCTCTATGGTTGGCGCCGACCCAGGTGGCTGTCATACCGATTTCAGATCGCCATCAAGAGCATGCCAGAAAAACAGCAAAAGCTCTCACCGATCTAGATATGCGCGTGCATCTCGATGAACGTAGTGAAACAATCAACTATCGCATCAGAGAAGCGCAGATGCAGCAAACACCATATATGGTGGTAATCGGCGACAAAGAAGTGGAAGGCGACGCTGTGGCGGTGAGACATCGCCGCCAGGGCGATCTTGGCTCTATGAAGCTTGTTGATTTTGTTGAAAAAATGAAAGCTGAAGTAGAGAAAAAAGAATACGTCTAAGCGAACCTAAGAGCAGTAAAGACTAAGAAAAGAAGGGAACTTGCGCTCCCTTCTTTTCTTTCGAGAGCATTTGATTTGGATTAACCGGCACAAAGTACAAAACCAAATGGACCTACCAAATGGACCTAATTATATTAGATGACGATGACCTCAGCTTGGCGCGCTTCAAAAAACTGCGCGCCGAAGCCTTGGCGCAGGCGCCGGAAGCTTTCGGCTCCTCTCTCGATGATTTCCTCAATGAAAGCGAACAATTTTTGCGTGGACAAATCAAAAAGGAGAGCAACCGTTTTGTGCTGGCCATACTAGACGAGAACGGCAGCGATATCTGCGCCATGGGCGGATTTTTTAGACGCAAGGGCAAGAAACTGGAACACAAAGGTGTAGTTTGGGGCGTCTATGTCAGCCCCAGCAAAAGAGGCAAAGGTCTGGCTGCACTCTTGATGCAAGGCCTAATCGACAGAGTTAAAAGCAACATCGCCGTAGAAGCAATCCAACTAACCGTATCAGAAGGAAACGAGCCGGCGATGAGGCTTTACGAACGGCTAGGCTTCAAAGCATATGGACGAGAAGAGCGGGCTCTGCGCATTAGCTCGAAAGAGAAAACTGTCTATCTAGATGAAGTAATGATGGAGCTTCGCCTGAATTAAATAGTTTCTTCTTCAAGCTTAAGCTTTCAACCCTTCTAGCAAGGCATGAAAGCAGCTTCTAGCAAGCTTTACCGAGGTTTTCTCGCTGGCATTGCGGAATGCTTGTAAGTTGGTATAGACAATAATAAAGCCAATCAAATGGACTAAAAATTCAGTCTCAACATCGGTTCTAAGCTCACCTTTCTTTTGGCTAAGAAGCACCAATTCCAACAAACGGTGCACGAAAGGGGGCATGGGTAGCTGCAGTGAATTATCAGGACCGAGCTTAGGCGGCGGCGGAAGCATTGAACCATCACGGAACAAAACTCTAGCAAGCTCTGGTTGTTCGAATGTCCAGCGAACACTCTCAACTACAAAATTTTCAATAGCGGCAAGAGGAGACTGTCCACTATCAGCTCTGCGACAGGCCTTTTCAATGAGAGTTTCAAAATATTGAAATCGCAGTGCTAGAACAATCTCCTCTTTTGATTCGAAATTGTTGTATAGCGTTCTTTTGGCAACATCGGCCGTTTCGGCTATATCGTCAATCGATGATTGATCATAACCTCTTTGACTGAAAAGATTCGCAGCCGCCGAAAGAATGGCGCGTCTGGTTTGAGCTTTCTTCCGCTCTCTTCTCCCAGCCGTCATGCCGCCGTCTATGTTGTCTTTAATTGCCGACAATTCAATATCCAAAGGTCTTGCCTTTGCAGAATTATAACCGACTAGGTGATCAACTGAAGCCAAAACTAGTTGGTCATCAGGTCACGAAGGCTGCCTCGTTCACAACCAGTTCATAATATGACACTACCTTCTAAATATAGACAAGAAATAAAGGAAGGATACCAATTGACTACCGATTCAATAGTTGAGCCTGAAGCCTACCTGGTAATGGGCGCCACCGGAGACATTGGCAGTGCCCTCTGTCGACTTTTGCGCTCTAAGGGCGCCCAGGTTATGACAGCTGGCAAAGACCAAGAAAAGCTGGAAGAGCTAGCCAGAGAGACCGGCTGCAGTCACTTTCAGCTTGATGCAAGCAACTTTGACGAGGTAGATAAGTGCTTTGAGAAGACCGTAGAAGAATTTGGTCGACTGGATGGAGCCGCCAACTGCGTCGGCAGTCTATTGCTTAAACCCGCGCACCTAACCAGTCAGGCAGAGTTTAATAGCGTGATCAACACCAATTTAAGTTCGGCATTCGCCTGTGTCAGATCTTCGGGCAAGGTGATGAGAAAAGAGGGCGGCGCCATCGTTCTAGTATCATCGGCGGCAGCCAGCATAGGTTTGGCAAACCACGAAGCCATTTCTGCCGCCAAAGCCGGCATTGAAGGGCTGATGCTGGCGGCTGCAGCATCATATGCTAGACAAAAGATCAGAGTAAACTGCGTGGCACCAGGACTGGTGCAAACCAAACTGACCAAGTCAGTTACCAATAATGAGAATAGTCGACAGGCTTCGCTTTCTATGCACCCGCTTGGTCGGCTGGGTGAAGCCGCAGATATTGCCCAGGCCATAGCCTGGCTATTGAGCAGAGAAAACAGTTGGATAACCGGTCAGGTGCTGGCTGTAGATGGCGGACTGTCAAAAGTGAAGATTGCCCAAATGCAACTGCAGGCAGCTAGATAACAGACAAAGCCAAAGACTAAAGTCTATTTTTCTGGATTTTCAACTACGCCATAGAACAAGACCAAACCGCTAATGCTATCTCTTAGCAAAAAGAAAAAAGGTCTTTCGAAGGTCAGGTGAAATATGTCCGGAATCTCTCTGGGCGGTCCACCAGAAGCCATCAAAATTTTGGTAACAGCGGCGGCTTCGGTCCCCTTCTCATCAACTTTCAAGTAGGCTTTCTGCTTAGCATCCTGCACAAAAAGTTGATAATCTTTGTCTGCAGGACTGAGTCCGGGCAGACAACACTCTTGAGGTTGCATGAGCACTGATAGACCAAGATACTCAAAGACAGGCTTTAGCTCTACTTCCAAATCTATCTTAAATTTTGGCAAGGCGAGCTTGCCTCGTTTTCTTTCTAGTTCGGCAAAAACTCGAATCCAATTGACTCTAAGAAAGTCTATGGACTGACCAACGCTGAGGTTTTCTTTGGGAAGGAAGAAATGCATCTGCACTCGATTGCCCTCATAAGGCAAACTAACGCACTCAAAGCCGGGACAATCAAGATAATCGAAGTGATCTTCGGCATGCATAAATTCGCAATCTTTTACAGTGCCGTCAGAGAGAAAGAAACTTCTAGGCCGTGTAAGCGCATTAGAAAAGGGCGCCTGCCAAAACCCCTTAAAATAGACGACATTAACAAGAAGCATCATTGACTGAGCATCAGACTCGCTGAAAAAATCCTTCATTAAGCCGGCAGTCTGCTCTTCTGTCCATTTGTTCAAAATCTCTTTAGACCGCGATGGATCAGAATCAAGATTTGAGAAAGCGGCTCCATATCTGAGTCTCGCCAACTCTTCAAAATCAGGGTTAACCTCAAACGATTTAGACAACCATATAGAATTAGCAATCCAGAGTTTAACGCAGTCGTTGACAGCCTCCAACTCTCGCAAAAGACTAGTGGCTGACTCTGCCGATGTCAAAGAGCCACAACTGGCATAAAGAGCTGTTTGGAAAGCTTTCTTGGTAGAACCGGCTGCAGCATGCGCAAGCAGATGCAAAAGCAGAAAGACCGAAAGAGGTGAAGCAACAAAATTTCTTCCCCTATATTTATTCTCGAGAAAAGTGAACATTCTGCCGGTAAAGCCATTATAGCCCTCCAGCATCTCAGGCTCTAGCTGCTCCGGCACTCTCAGGTTCTGAAAGTTCCGTACCCGCATAATATGCGGCGACACCTTTGTTTCAAGCATACCGATACGCACCAAGGAGGGCAGCGACTTCAAGTGCTTAAGCCCTTGGTCGGTGATACTTGTATGACTTAGCTCAAGACTCTCTAAAGCTTCAAAGACGGTGGCAAAATTTAGTGCCTGGTCGGTAATTTGAGTTTGAGAAAGATCAAGCCTGGTTAAATTTTTCAAGCTATGCAGAGCCTCAAGACCCGGCCCGACGACGGCAGTCCCAGATAGATTCAATTCCTCAAGATTGACTAAATTAGCCAACTTTGCCAAACCCACATCGGTAATCTGGCTTTTGCTCAAATCTAAATGCTTCAAGCCGGTCAATTTTGCCACAAGCTCTAAATTTTCATCATTAGCCATTCTTGTCATGCGCAAGGACGATAGCGAAGGCAATTCAAGCAGTCCTTCTATGTCTCTGGCAGTGAGATTCAATCCGTCAAGACTAATCACATCAAAATTGTAGATAGCAAGCTCTCTAATTTTAGAGACGCTGTCACTATTAAGCTTTAGCCCAAGCAAAACATTGGTAGGCACTTCAATATTGCCCTTTGCCGCCCCCAAAGCCAGGTCTCGAACAGTAACAAATTCGTCTTGAATAAATAGATCAAAGCGGGGAGAGTGCGCCGTTAGAATGCCCAGAGAATATTCCGCTGGAAAACTAACAACTCTCTTGGGCGCGTCATGGAGTGTGATGACATTTGTTGAAGTCAATTCTTCTATCCCACCGAAATTTCGAACAGTCTACTAAACCAGGGATTCCGAATTGAGCTGCCAAATTCTAATTGACCTAAAGATTCCCGCTCGGCGAGAAACCTAAACCAAACTAAAAAGAAAGTATCGGCAGTAAAGAACCGCGCTCAACGGCGCTCCCTTGACTTAGCTTTGCGTTTCCAGTTCTTCCAATCATCATTGACCAGTTGCTTGAAAGATTCTATCTCGGAGTGTCTGTGTAATTTTTCCAATGCCGCAAAATATGCTGGATTTACTTTCTCTGAAATATAGTGCATGTTTTCATAAATGTGCATTGTTTCCATCGCCGACTGCAAGACAACCACTGCCTTATCGTTAAAGCCGGACGACTGCAGATAGGCACCCAAAGCGCATTGAGTTAAAGCTATGCGATAGTCATTCGGCTCAAACTGCTTTTTCTGGGCAGCAAGAATTTTCTCAAGCATCCTCAGTTTAAGGGAACCCGTCGCTTGCCCAGAAGCGCTTCTAATTACATCGAGTAGACTCACCACCAGGCTCTGACTTGCTTCCACAGGATACTCTGCCGGACCGCGGCATATATGGACATTATGCTCTGGTGGTGCATAATGCCCTTGATTTAAATCAGTTTCTAGAAATTTATCAAGTATCTGCTCTGCCTGCAAAAAATCGTTTTGTCCCATACAAAATCTAAAGCGGTGCATCATCTGAATCTGCGCAGGAAGACTGCCGAGACCGGCACACGAATCGACCCTGGCTTGAGCCTCGTCGAGGATAGAAGCAGCCAATTCCACACGACCAGCCGCCACTAGGGCACAGGGCAATCTACAATCAATTAAATACTCATACTTTGCACAATTGGCATATTCAGAATTGTATGTCTCAATGGCTTGTCTGGCATGATTGATGGCAGCGTCCACTAAACCGGCTTGCACCTCCAGCAAAGCAAGAGCCAAATAATAATGCACAGCATCGCCTTTTTTCTGACGCAATGCCAGGTCCAAAGCCTTTTTGGCAAAGAGTATTCTTTCTCTCAAAAGTCTATCTGACCGTTGTTTATCAATATTCTTATGGCCAGCAGAGTTCTGTTTTTCTGCCAAATAGCCCTTAAGCCAAACTATCGACTCAAGCAAACGTGGCTTCTCCTTGTCTGAATCGGACAATAGCTCACAAGCTTTCTCTCTTAAAGAAAGAGAAAGTTCTGCATTGCGCTCATACTCAAGTCCACTTAATTCCAGATAAGCTCTTGAGAGTATTGGCGCTTCCAATTTAGAGGAGCTTCTGCAAAGGTCGATTGCTTTCTTGATGATCTTCTCTTTTTCAGATTCTGATAGCGTACAAGTGGGGCCGACCGCATTCAAATACGCTCTAGCGGCAGCTGGCTTGTCGCCAAGGCGTTCCGAAATTTGCGCAGACAATAGACTGTCTCGGGGGCTCAAAATCTCATCATCTTGAAAGGTTTGTTTAAGAGATGAAAGTGCCGCTAGATTATTGCCTAATCTCATATACAAAAGAGCTTTCTCTCTATCTATCGGACCACAAATCCAGGCGCGCGCATCTAACGATATCACCTTTTCATAACCTAACAAAATCTCTAAAGCTTCTTGAGTGCGTCCGCGTGAATCAAGCGTCTGGCATAGTTCGACCAGAGAATTTGCAACCCTCTCATCGATATCGGGCTTATAAGCTAGGGACTTTGTGCAAAGCGTGCGCACCAAAGAAAAATCTCCCTGGCAGGCATAGATTCTTGCAGCGTCTGTGTATAGCAAACTCAGCCCATTTGCATCAGGTCTCTTCTCAGCTTGCTGCAACGCTCCATCAATAAAGAGCGTCGCTCTCTTGCTCTCACCTGCTTGATGAAAAGCCACGGCCAAATGACGCAGATTATTTGAACGAGAATCTTCGGCACTAAAATCTTTAGAACTAGCTTCTTTAGATGCAGATTGTTCAAGACCAGCTCTAGGGGTTCCCTGCATAGCCGTCCAAAAGCCTTGCCAATCAGGATCTGCTGTCTTTTTGTAATTGATATAGGCAAGCTCGGAAGCAATCATCGGCAGAGAGATATCATGGTCATAGTCGAGATCTTGCTTGACCATACAGACTTGCTTCAATTTATTCAAAAGTTCTTGGCTCTGCTTCAATTGCCCGCAATCAGTCAACTTTCTCGCCAGATGCAAACAAGTGCTGAAATAATTCTGTCTTATTGCTTGCCCCGCCTTAGCCGCCCGAGAATCAGCAAATTTTGAGACAAGTTTGTTTGTCTTTACTTTCACTTGATCAAATTTTCGCTGCTCAATTAGAAGTTGAGCGTCTCTTGCCAGAACTAGCCCCGATGTATCGGCTGGATAATCGAAAGTAAGCGAAGTCGGCTTGAGTGGAGGCGGTGCAGCAGGTACTTTGTGCTTAGCAACGCTGAGCAAAGCGCTATCAAGATCAGCCAGTCGGGGGAAAAATGCCGGCAAACGGTCGAGAAGCTGGCGCTGTTTATCGGGAAGCTTGGCAATACTATCTTTCAAACTTAAAAGCTCATTTTCTGCGGCGGCAAATAGACCAAGTTCAGCCTCTAGCCTGGCTCTACAATAGTGCAGATAAAATTTCGATCTTTCAATCTTAGGCTTAGTAACCAATTGAGCACAGATTAAGAGCGCGCTCTCGGTCATACCATAAGACTGAATTACCTGAGCAAAACGAAGCCATTCATCAGAAAAGACTACCGCCTTGGAAGATGAAACTTCATCTGCAAGTTCTTTAGCCAATGCCAGACCACAAGCCTTAGCCGAACTAGTTGGAATAATGGCATAAAGTTCTGTCAGCTCAAGAAGCTGGGGCGAACGGTAACCGCCCACTTGTTCTTTTGCTCTTGCTTTGCTAATGGTCTGAAAACTTCTGCATAACTTCTCAGCCTGGCTCACCTTACCTAGAGCAACAAGATTTCGCACAAGTTCGGCAAAATAAACTGAAGGCTCTATCGGCTCACCCGTTCGGTTCATTTCTTTGAGCAGTTTCTCAAAATAAATATCAGCGCTGGCAAAATCGCCTACTGCTTGCTGCAACAAAACTGCATTGAAGTATGCCATCGGATAATGCATACCGCCTTGCTCCATCGCTTCGATTGCCTTATCGCAAGAAGCTTTGGCAAGGATATCTGAATTGACGCTAGACAACTCAAGCAAATTGCCGAAGGATATGCGATTGGCAGCGTCTAAAGTTTGAAAATGCAAAAATGGATTTAAATTTTCGGAAGTAGGCTTTATCAATGGCTGCCGAACCACAGTTTTCACTGCAGTTTGCCCAAGAGAATCGGCCAACTCTAAAGACAAAGTAGAACCATAGGGTCCGTCAAGAAGTTTCTTGATCTCCTCAAGCGAAAGCTTTTGCAGAGGCTTTCCATCGACAGCCAAAACAAAAGTCTCACCTGGCGAATTCAGTTCTATCTCATTGAACCAGGCGCTTACCCCAGTATTTTCGTTCTGCTTCAAACTGACAAATTCTTCAGAGCGAAGTAAGGCAGGCTGAGCTAGAACTGGCGCAAAAGTCTGCCAAATAAAAATGGAAAGGAGGAAGCCCCCGTTCAACACTTTCAGCTTTGCTTGGGCCTGTTTCTTGCGCAAATCAATCTCAATTATGAAAAACTAATAGGGCTGGGCGCTCCGATGCCCCAGTCTAGCACCTGACCATATCTAATCTTTCGTATTCGCCACATTGACGTGCGGCGCAAGCAAGGCTAGCCTATGCTATAGCTGTAAAAGTGAGCGTTGAAAGCAGGGGACTTCAGCTTGGCAGACAATCCGCAAGAGAATAACCGCAGGCAGGAGCCGAACTTCGACCTGGTTACCGGCGATAAACGGACTGGTCCGCGCCCGACTTTGGGCGATCCGCTCGATCTGTTGCGTCAAAAACCAGAAGTGAAACCTCAGCCGGCACAAGATCGTCCGGCGGTGCAGCCACAGGATCGTCCTATTGTCAGACCGGCCGACCAACCCTTGCCGCCGGTCTCTGAAAGACTGGCTCTCAATATAACCGGCAAAACGCTAGAGCTCTCTTATAACGACAAAGATTTTGAGAAGAAACTCTCATACGCAGGCAAATACCATAGCCGCGACTTTGACAATCTCAAGATTACCGATATGCCGCCCGGAGTGAAGATAACCCCGTGGGTAGACAGCAAGGGTTACTTCTTTTATTTCAATGACGGCACCGCTAAACCCAAAGAGTTTCACTATTTCCCGCCAAATCTTCAGTTTCTCACGACGCCTAAAGATTCGACCGATCTGACCAAGCTTAGAAACGACGTCATGATCGCCTACAACAAAGACATTTCGCAGACTGTAACAGCCGAAACCCAGGGCGCAGGCGGCTTCCTTGACTTCAATCGCCAAACCGATCCGAACCGAGACGGGGCCGCTTCGGCATTTCAATATTATCAACGCATGTCGGGGCTCTCAGATAGAAGCCTCAACACCCTAGAGACCACCTTGAGAGAGGGTGTGCGCACATCTGACAATCCTTATTTGAAAATCTGGCTGGCCGACGTCTATATGGCCCAGGCAATGAAAGGTATAGTCGGGCAAGCTTTGACCGGACAGCCGGTTGACTTGAAAGATCCTGTCTTGATACGCAAATTAGACGATGCCATCTCTTTAAACCGGGCGGCTCGCATGAGTTCGGATAATACTCTGGGCGATAACGGTATGAAGCGCCAAGGCAATGGCTATTTGCCGATGAGACCCTACGATCCCTATTGGGACAGAAGAGCCAATGGCTTCTATGGCTTCTGGGGCGGCAGCGGCGACCAGGCCGCCTACAGAGAAGCTGCATTGACAACCCTAAAGGGTCTGATTCAAAGCAATGCCATTCCAAGGTTAGAATTGCCTCCAGCACTGCCTCCGAAGCGCTTTTAAGGGTTCTTTCATGTGATTACCCCAGCTATCTGGCACAATCTTGTCTATACAGACAAGGGGTTTTGCTTTGGCTATCAGTATTTTGGGCTCAACCGGCTCGATTGGCAGACAGACGCTCGACATTTTGCAAAGCGAGCACTTAGCACCGGGGGCGCCGGTTTTAAAGGTGGCGGCACTGGCGGCAGGCGCCTCAAACCTTGACCTTCTCAGCCAGCAGATTGTCCAATTCGAACCTGAGTTGGTGGCTGTACCGAGCGACAGCGACCGAGAGTCATTGCGCGCCAGTTTGGCAGATTATTTTAAAAGCGGTAAAAAAACTGAAATACTTGTCGGTGAAGAAGGTCTAATCGCCTGTGCCACCCATCCTGCTGTTAAAACAGTGGTAACGGCGGTGGTGGGCTTTCTTGGCGTAAAGCCGACCCTAGAAGCAATCAAAACCGGCAAAACCATTGCCCTAGCCAACAAAGAAACAATGGTGGCGGCCGGTCATTTAGTTAATGAATTGGCAGCCAAACACGGCTCTAAGATCGTGCCGGTCGACTCGGAACATTCGGCTATTTATCAATCGCTGGAAGCCAGTATTTTGAAGGCGCAGGCGGCAGGCAAAAGCCTCGAACAAGCGGGCGAAGTAGAAAAGCTTTTACTGACAGGCTCGGGCGGACCATTTCGTACCTGGTCGGAAGAAGCCATGGCTCGTGCCACCGTATCTGATGCCTTAAAGCATCCCAATTGGTCGATGGGCGCCAAGATCACAATCGACTCTGCGACTTTGATGAATAAAGGCTTGGAAGTAATCGAAGCGCGTTGGCTCTTCTCTATTCCGGCGCACAAAATTGAAGTGGTTATTCACCCGCAATCGATACTGCACTCGGCAGTAGAGTTTGTCGATGGCTCAATAGTGGGACAACTGGGACTGCCCGACATGCGCCTGCCCATTCACTTTGCCCTCTATCATCCACAGAGAGTGCCGTCTGCCCGTGTGCCGCGCCTCAGTTTGAGCGAGCTCAAAGACCTCACTTTCGAAAAACCAAGTTTCAGTCGCTTCCCTTGTCTGGCTATGGCGCAAGAGGTTGCCGCCACAGACGATTCAAGCGCCTGTGTTTTGAATGCCGCCAATGAAATTGCCGTGGATAGCTTCTTGAAGGGCACGATTACATTTACTGACATCGCCCGCACGATAGAAAGAACACTATCTGCACACAAGCCTATTAAAGCACCGCAGCTTGGCGATATACTAGAAGCCGACCGATGGGCTAGAGAAAAATCAGTAAGCCTCGTGGCGGTGTAGCCCATCTTCATCCCAGGGAGATTTGAGATGATCGCGCTCGATAAGCAGGTACAGGTAGTTGACCACCCGCTGGTGCAGCATTTGCTGACCAAAATCAGGGACTATCAAACAGCCCCGCACAAATTTAGACGTTATGCCATTTCGCTCTCAGAGCACCTGGTTTATGAAGCCTGCCGCGCCATGAAGACAAGAGAAGTCGGGGTCGAAACCCCAGTCGGACCGGCTAAAGGTGTCTCAATGACCGATTATGTCATTTTGGCGCCGGTACTGAGAGCCGGATTGGTTATGGCTGAAGCGGCTCAGCACCTTTTGCCGGCAGCTCGAATCTATCATGTCGGTCTCAAAAGAGACGAAGAAACTCTGGAAGCCAAGTCTTATTACGCCAAACTACCCGACTCGCTACCCAACGACTGCCGGGTCTTTGTGCTTGACCCCATGCTCGCCACCGGTGGTTCAGCCGTTGCCGCCATCGATCTTTTCAAAAAGATGAAAGTAGAAAACATTCACCTGGTGTCGTTTGTGGCAGCCCCTGAAGGTATCAAAAAAGTGCATTCGGTATACAGCGATGTGCACATTACCTGTGCATCAGTAGACGAAAAACTGAACGAAAAAGGCTATATAGTGCCTGGTCTCGGCGATGCCGGCGACCGCATTTTCGGCACCTAAAGCTCTCTATTCAGCTTGGTTGATGGAATCTGAAATCAAATTTCTAAGAGAAATTTGCTCGCAGTGCGGCAAACCGGTCTTTCCAGTTAAGCGAGTCTCTCCCGACTCGATGACAATAAGACCGGGTTTTTGCGCTTGTTTTGCCGACCGAGACCTATCAGACATTAAGTCAGCCTCGAAACCTAATGAAAGAAAGCAAAGAGCCGAGCAAGGCTCACTCAATGCTTTTAGCAACCTAGGTGATGCCGATAACTTGGCTGAAGAAGACGACCTTGGCGAACCGGCTGCCGGTCAGGAAGGCGCCGAGCCAAGTGCTGATGCGCCTGATGATAAAGACCAAGGTCATATCATCAAACTGGCTAATCAGCCCCAGCAAGCCAAGCCGGTGCGTCGCTTCGACCCCAACGTAGAACTGAAAGACATAGCCGATCTGGGTTATTCATTTCAAGAGCGCATCGGCAAAGGCACGCTAAGCTATGTTTATCAAGCCAAATCTAAAAACATCGAAAACGTACTTGCGGTAAAAATTTTTCACCGCAAGCCTTTTGAAAACAAACGCACCCTCAAACGTCTAGAACAAGAAGCAAGACGCGCCCAAGAACTAGACCATGCACATTTAGCCTCGGTTTATGACTTTGGACTATCGAGCAAAGGTTATCCCTTTTTGGTCATGGATTTCTTAGCAGGCCCCTCGCTTGCCGAAGTAATTAAGAACGAAGGTTTTCTTGATGTGCCAAGGGTTGTAGACATCTTTATTCAGGTCGCGGAAGCTCTAGACTATGCACACAAAGAAAATATGTTGCACCGCGATCTCAAGCCATCGAATATTTATCTGTTGAAGTCGACCGACAAAAGAGACTTTGTCAAAATCTCAGATCTTGGTATAGCCAAGGTTTTACCCAATCCCGGTCGTGAGACCAAGTATATGACCCCAGAAGGCGAAGAGTTCGGCAACCCCTCTTATATGAGCCCGGAACAGTGCTTGGGCGAAAAACTCAGCCCCTCCTCAGACCTCTACAGCCTGGGCTGTGTTATGTACGAAGCCTTGAGCGGCAAGCTGCCCCTGAGTTCATCCAATCCGGTCAGATTAGCCTTCAAACAAGTGAGTGAAGAACCGAAATCGTTGACACAACGCTTTCAAGACTTAGACATACCGGAAGACCTCAACCTGGTTGTCATGAAACTTTTAAATAAGAAACCTGAAGATAGATTTGCCAAAGCCGGCGAGGTTAAAGAAGCCTTATTGACAATCAAGCAGGGCAAACCAATCAAGCTAAGCAAAGCCAAAGCCTCATCAAGCGAGAAAAATGCCGGTCAGAGCGGCAGCAAAAATAGCAAGGGCTTCTTGCAAGGCATTATCGACAAGGTGAAAGGCAAAACAGACAAATAGCTTTAGCCCCGGCTAATTGTCGATATTGGCAAGCATGCTAACATTCACAGCGCTTTTGCTGCGGGTGAAATATGTTTCTGAACAAGAGAATAGCCGTCGCGACACTTATTTCGGCACTGCTCTGGCAGGGTCAGACGGTTTCGGCGGAAATTTTGTTGACCGACAGTCCGTTCCTTGGCGGTGAACGCTCGGAGCCCCCTACCACCGATTCTCTGCCGCCCTATATACCACCGGCACCACCGCCGGTAGTGCCAGACCCACCGGCAACTTCTTCTTTTCCTAGTTTTACATTTCCTATTTTGCCTACCTTTAGGCCACCAGTGGTGGTGCCGACCGATGTCACTTCCACTGCAAACTTTCAACAGCTCAATGCCCCCATGTCTAATGCCGCTCTAAACGGCATCCAAAAGATTCCACCCAGTCTTGTGCCAAAAGAGCCACCCGCCCCCGATAATCCAGACGGCATTTTGGTGAAGTGGGCACCGGGCACAATCTATAAAATGATTCAAAACAATGTGGTAGAGCTGGTCTCAGGCGAGCTGCTCATCTCTATCAAGAGCCCCGCCAGCCATGCCCATATCATCACACCTTTCGGTAAACTCGCCCTTGATGCCAATTCAGACATCTTAATCAGCTTTGAAAACGGCGTACTGCGTCTGAAGAATCTAGACGGCGTCGGTATGAAAGTCAAAGCCAAACTCGACCAAGGACCATTCGCCGGCAAAGCTATGAAGGCAGTCACTGTGGCTCCCGGTTATGAGTTTACTGCAGCCGACCATGTGCTCTCCCGTTCAGAATTGAGACCAAAAGACGGCGTCGCTCGGCGTTTTATGAAAGTTCTAGAAGAAGGACAGCTGGCAATCTCAGAATTTTCACCGGCAAGCGCCTTACAAGGCAATGCCTTGGTTGCCGACCTAAGACAGAGCGTAAACGGCGTCAAAGAAAGACGCATTCTCTCTGACCTTTCAAAAATGGCAGCCGTGCTCAATCACCAGATGGGCAGCCAGGGCTTTACTGAAAGCGGCAAAGAAGACGGCAGCCGCCTAGCTGGGCTAAATTCAAAAGTGAACTAATCTAGAAAAATAATGCCTAAAAACAAAAAGGCTATAGTCTGCATGCTTCTTGTGTTGGTCGGTTTAGCCTTGCTGAAAGTCTATGCCGACGCAGCCAGACTCTCGGCTTTAGTTGGCTTCAGCAGAGCAGGCAAGACCGCCGACTTTGTCAAAAACCCTGGCATCTCTTGTGTAGAAAGCTATTTCTATTTTGAAGACGAGCTAAAAGACGATGTTATTTTTGGAGTTGACCAAGAATTTATAGAAGGAACTACAGCCCCGCTTTATGTCAAAGGGGGCGACTGGATGGCTTTTGTGGGGCTGCAACGCAACGGCACTGTCTGGGTGGCAAGCGGCACAGAGGCAACCTTGAGCGGCAAACCGAGCAAAGAAAGAAAGTGGGAGATTCTAAACCTGGGTAGTTCTCTGCGTCCTAAGACTTGGTACCGCATACAGTGCAAGGCCGATTTCGGCACCAGACATTTCGTTGATATGCAGGTGGAAGGACCCGGTCTAAACAAGACCCTCGATTTAAGTAAGTACAAGCTCGACTATCCTAACTTTATGCCTTTTGACGGAGCCGCCATGACCTATTATGTGCATGCCATGAGAGGCCGCTCAATGATGAAAGAGGAAGGCAAACCAATTATCTTTTTTGATGATCTGAGAGGCTCGCTGGCAAGCAAGGGCGAGAGTCACCTTTCTGAGGTCTTTTATAATGACTGCGAAACTCAGGCAAAGGTCCTGAAGCAACCGGTGAGCGGTCCGCCGATAAAGCTGGATAACTACAGAGACGGAATTTTCTATTTTGAAAGAGACGAGGCCAGGGCTGCATTGATAGAGAGCCCCGTAGCCCATTCGGGGCGACGCCTAGTCAGACTGGATGCCGGTCTATAGGACGGCGTTACGATCAAAAGCAGACTTCATAGCCATCTGCGCTGCCAATATGAGATTAGATAATTCAGTGGCATCGGCTGGAGCACAGGCTATGCCAAAGTGCATCATCAGTCTATGTTGAGCCAAATCGGCAGCGAGATTATTGCCGATTCGCTCGATAAAACCATGGCAGGCATCGGCTCTGACGCTGGGCAATAGCAGGGCGAAAGTTCTGTCGCCAAAATGCCCCAGTATGTCTACTTCGCGCCGCAGTTCATCGATGCGCTGTAAAACCTTTAATAGATCTATTAGTGCGATCTCGGCACTGGGTTCGACTGTACGGCGCAGACAAAAGACTATCAAGCTAAACTCGCCGTTAAAACGGCAAGCTCGCTCAAACTCAGCGGTGAGCAAATACTCAAAAACATCACTGCGCAAAAGCCCAGTATCTTGATTAAGTAAAAGAGGTAAGGAATGCTTTCCGGCTTTGAGCTTTAACACCACTGGCGATACCGGCAAGCCAATCGACATAACAAGCTCTTCCGGACGATTAACTATTGGAGCTTGATTAACTTGAGGCGCCGGAGTCGAATTTAAATCTGAGGTCGGGGGTGCCGGGGGAGCCGGGGGCAGCGACATAGATGGCGATGGGGCACTGGTTGGAGCTTGCGCCGCCTGAGCCGTCGAAATCGGTGCTGTCGAATTGGGTGCCGTTGGCATTTGATTAGGAGACGAATTTTCGGCTGGAGGAGTCATGACAAAGGCCGAACCTGAAGCAGCCTGCCAAGCATCGTTGGCTGAATGTTGCCAGGCATCACCGGCGACACCAGAGAAAGACGGTGCGCTAATTTGCGGCGCTGAATTATTTGGAAAACTCGGGGCAGGCGGCATGGCATTTTGAAATTGTGGCTCGACCGGCTGACTGCTCGCTGGTTGTCCATCAAAATCATTTGCACTGGGGGCATCGGTTGGAATAACCGGATTGACAAAGAAGTTTCCGGTGTTGAAGCCTTGAAAGGCACCGCCGCCGGCAAAGGGCGTCGCCGCTGCGGGCGCTGCGCTGGCAGGGGGAAAGGATGCACTGGGAGCAGGAAAAGATGAAGCAGGCGCAGGAAAAGATGCAGCTGGAGCAGGAAAAGATGCAGCAGGACCAGGAACTTCGGCGGGAATTGGGCTTTGCGAGTGAAAGCCAGTCGGGGCAGTCGTATTGGCTGGCGGAGCGGCAGAGTAAGAGCCAAGCAAGCTGGCATTATCTTTGAAGACTAGGGCCTCTAGATCGGTAATTTTAAGAGACTTGCCGTCGGGGGTAAGGAAGATGCCAGCCCGCAATAGATGCGCCACCGCCATAACCCATTGACTGCGACGCAAGGAAAGTCGATCGGCCACATCAGCTAGATTGAGGGTGCCGTATACATTGCCGTAGATTTCAGAAAGCACCGCCGGCGACACCACCTTACAGGCATGAATTGAGCGAGACAATTCTTCTGTGCTTAGTTTTTCGCCTCTCACCAAGATAGACATGTCGTCGATAAGATAGTTGGCCAAAAAAGCTGTGTCTTCTTTATAGCGCTCGCCCTGCATAATGAGACTTTCCAGTGTCTCATTGATATTGACCGAATCAGGCTGTTTCTGACTTTCGAAACTAACTACGCCCCTATCCCAGGTAAAAAGATCGAGTACGACTTCGTCGCCCTTCCCTACAGGCGAAAAGGCGCAGACCGGCTTGCCAAGTCCAAACTGCACCATCACCTCACAGTTGCGGGGTCCGAGTTTGAGATGACCGGTAGCATCATAATGATTAGCCACCGAAAGTAGATAAGAGATTGGCTTCTGAGCGAGATCTCCTGTCAATGCCTCGACAACGGGATCGGCATCTTTCGGTGGACTGCTGGAAACATTGAGAAACCCGGGTCTACGACCGCCGCTAGAACTCATTTGTCTTTACCGAATGGAGGAGCACTAAGAGTCTAGCTAATCGAGGAGAAAATGTCAGCAGTAGAGAACTTAGATGAACTAAGGTTACTACCGACTTGGCGCAACCTCTAGCCCGCCCAGTTCAAGACCAAAGAAGCAGCCCAGGCTGGGGCTCGAATTCCTACTCTAAGGCAAGGCATCAAAACGAAATTCAAACTGAGCATCGCCCACCGGCACCTTGAAAATAACCTTGGTGGCTTTATCAGGCGACTTCAACTCAAAAAAGATGAAGCCGTTTAGCTCGCCATGAGGAGGCACATCGCAAGGTCCGACGCCCTCTTTGCGAATTTCTTCCGCCAATAGCTTACCGGCTTCTTCCACTTCTTGCGCTTTCTGCATGGCCTGGGCTTCCGCCTGAAAGTCTGGCACCTGAGTGACGCCTGTATTGCCGCTGTCACTGAGGAGAGAACGCCAAAAACCCTGGCGACCTCTGCCATTATTGTTGTAATAGTTGTAAGGATTTGGATAATAAGTAGTCATCGTGCGAGTGGCATTGCGACCGTCTTGTCTGATTGAATCAGCCTTCTTGGCGCTTTTAGTCTCTACTGTCTGGGCCAATGAAGCAGCATCAAGCATATTGCCGATAGCAATTTTGGGATTGAGCACAAAAAGCTCGGGTTTGCGAGGCAAGAACTGCAGTGGACTATCGGTTCGATTGCTGAGCTTGATTCCGACCCGCACAGCCCGCTTGCCGGTGGCTTTGTCTTTCATCAGATAAGCTTCCAGACAGGCTCTGCCGACATCTATGCGCCGGTGCTCTAAACCACCTTCAAAACTTTCACTAGACCAAGGCGCGCCCTTGATATAGCGATAGGTAGGACTAAGCCAATATGGATGCGGGCTGAAACGTTTCTGCAGGGCGTCGCTGTCTTTCTTGATGGCCACAGCCCGAGCAAAATGTTCTTGCGCCCCTTGGGTGTCGCCTAATTTATACAGCAAGCCGCCCAAATTTTCTTCCAGATCGCCGACAGTATATTTTGATATAGAGTGCGAGCCTTGGGCTTGTTTGATTGCCTCTTCCATAAGCTCTTTAGCTTTGAGCAATTCACCATTCTGGGCTTCCATACTGGCTTTATGGGCAAGGCAATCGCTGAGGCGCCAGGTGGCCCGGTCAAGAGCACGTAGATCGCGCATCATAGCAATGGCTTCATCAAGGCAGGCATAACATTTTGCATCTTGACCAAGAGCCTCTAAAAGCCAGGCATTGGCATCCAAATAACGTGTCTTGAGCTCTTTGAGGGGCAGCAACTGGCTGGAATCGAGGGCCGCTTTACCGGACATAAGATAGTCGATAATCTGACCGGCTTTCTTGGCGTTGCTCTGTGCTTCTGAGATGCGCCCCTGCCACAAGCAGGCTTCCATCATACATGTGGCTAAGTAGGCAGACTGCAGACTCTGTTTGGCAGCGGTCTTCTGCCTTCTTGCTATGAGATTTTGGGCCGCCTGATAATCACCGTTATTGAGAGCATGCTCCACCGAGGCATCTTCGAATGAACTTTCACCCTGGGCAAAAGCTTGGTTTGCCAGAGAAAAAGAGGTCAATGTGAAAAGTGAAAGAGCCAGAATACTGCGATACTTGAGCTTAAGCTTGAGCTTGAATGGCATGGGGCACCCGCAAACGATATAGGAATTTAGACTCGAATACGTAGATTCTACATTGTCACCCAAGCCTTACTGAGCAATTCTATGGAAAAACTGGCAAAAGGCTGGGAGAACTGAATATGCTTACCCTCGCAAAAGACAGTCTGAAAACCGATGCAGTAACAATCACTTATAACCGGCAAATTGCCCGCAATTATGAGTGTGACCGAAAAATTGAACCCAAGCGCCTCGATGACTTGGTCAAGCTCATTTTTGAGCACACCGCCGGAGAAGGTAGAATCTTGGACCTGGGCTGCGGTACCGGTGTCTTCACCACCTTATTAGCCGGAAGATTGCCGATGGCGGTCACCGGCGCGGACAATTCAGAAGAAATGCTCGCCATTGCCCGCTCTAAACCGGAAGGACGCGGCATCGCTTGGCATAAAGAAGACGCGGTCAAACTAAGCTATGAAAACGAAAGTTTCGACGTTGTCTTTATGAGCAATCTCTTGCATCATTTCAATAATCCTCTCGACATTATTCAGCAATGTGCCAGAGTTTTGAAGCCAGGAGGGCTTTTGCTCAATCATTTCGGAGCCTTGGAAGACATAATCAAAGACCCAGACCACAAGTTTTTTGAGAAAGCCTCAGAGCTAGATGTTCGTCGCACACCAGCGAGAATTCAAATGGAATATCTGCTGAAATCGGCAGGACTTAGCGGCATCAGTTCAGACAAGAACACCTATAAACTTTGCAATTCGGCAGCCGAAAGAGTAAAGATGGTGGAGAGCAAATATATTTCAGTCTTTCACTTGATGGACCAGATGTCGTTTCAGCGGGGGCTGAGTCGTCTCAGACGCTATGCCGAAGCCAATCAGTTTGACCCCTGGCTTAGAGAAATCACAGTCACCACCACTTTCGGTATCAAGCCCAATTAAGGGTCACCTAAAGTTTGTCTGGTATGACACCATCGAGGTCTACCTTGATTAGCTTGAGCTGTGTCTCAAAAGCTGATGGAGAGACAGTCATATCACCCGAAAAGGGATCGTCATAGGTGGCCAGCAAGAAAATATTTAGACAGATAACTAGACTGACTATAGACACCATAACAATTTGCAGACGCAGATGTTCAACATTGAAGAAGTAGGTGAAGAGAATGGTGGCCACGCCGCCCACTCCAAGAATCCACCAGAGAGGCGCCGGCAGCCCGTTATGCAAGGCATCTACACGCAAGCGTCTATTGGTGCCAACGTCCGCCATATGGGGCAGCATGGCTTGATGGGCATCTGTATCGCGGGCGGCGACAGGTTCGTAAGTTACACAAGCTCTCCAAAGATCTTTATAAGTCATCCAGGCTTGCTTAGAAGTATCATGCTTGGCTAGAAGCGGCCATTCATCATTGATTACTGTCTCGAGATACTTAGCACAAAGTCTCTGTATCTTGAGGCGGGGAGCCTCGGGCAAACCGTCGGCAAGCCTAAAGACATTACCGATGGAAGAAGCCTCTTGCTCGACTATTTGGCGGGCATTGTTGAAGCGCGACATGGCATCAGCCACCATAAAGCCTAAGAGCACGGCAAAGAGCATGCCGACAAACTGCGAATAGGGATCGGCAACATCGTGATTGCTCTTGAGAGTATCGGGAGCAAGCAGTTTGCGAAATATTAGAAGACCGGCAACTGAGGCAATAACGGTAGCTACCGTCAATGCAATGCTCGTTCCATAAGTCACAGTCACAAAGACCTCCTAAGCCAAATTTTTCACAGAGAACACTCTATCTAGCAAGCCTTGTCAAGACAAAAGCTCGCCACCAACTGAATAAATATACAAGAGAAAGAGGTCTGAAAGAGAAAGAGCACTAAAAGAGAAAGAGGACGAGTTATCGTCCCCTTTCCAATTTATTATTCGGTGCTTGCACCGGTCTTAGAATTCTTGACTAGACTTCCTAGCTATAGAACTTAGACCATGGCGAGGGCTTGAACCGACTCAACCGGCTTGCCGTTGGCATATCTGATGCCGAGAGCATCTTGGCCGATGATCAAGCGCTGAATTTCGCGGGTGCCTTCGTAGATGTTCAATACTTTGGCATCGCGGAAGAAACGCTCGACGGGATACTCATCGGAGAAGCCGTAGCCGCCGAAGATCTGGACAGCGTTATGAGCATGCTTGTTGGCAGCTTCGCCGCAGAAGAGCTTGGCGATAGATGTTTCGCGGGTGTTGCGAACACCTTTGTTCTTGAGGTGGGCGGCTCTGAGATAGAGCAAACGACCGGCTTCGGCATCGGCAACCATGTCGGCGATCATTGCTTGTACTTGTTGGTGTTCGCCGATGGGCTTGCCGAAAGTGCGGCGTTCCATGGCGTACTTGGTGCAAGCGTCGATACAACCTTGGACAACACCAACGGCACCGGCGGCAACCGAGAAGCGACCATTGTCGAGGGCCGACATGGCAATTTTGAAGCCTTCACCAACCTGACCGAGCATGTTCTCAGCAGGCACGCGTACTTCGTCGAGGAAGAGGGCAGCTGTATCGGAAGCGCGCAGACCGAGTTTGCCGTGGATGGGCTGGGCAGTGAAGCCCTTCGACTTGGTGTCTACGATAAAGCAGGTGATGCCTTTGTGACCGAGGGAAGAATCAACGGTGGCGAAGATGAGCGCATAGTGAGCGATGGTGCCGCAACTGATCCAAGTTTTGGAACCGCTCAAGATGTAATCGTTGCCGTCTTTGACAGCGCGAGTTTGTTGATTGGCAGCGTCTGAACCGGCTTCGGGCTCGGTCAGACCATAGCAACCGATGAACTCACCGGAGCAAAGTTTGGGCAAGTAGAACTTCTTCTGCTCTTCGGTTCCCCATTTGAGGATAGTGAGAGCAACTAGAGAAGTCTGTACGCTGAAAAGAGTACGTGTGGAAGAGCAGACTCTGTTTACTTCTTCGGTCATCAGACCGTAAGCAATATAATCCATACCCAAACCGCCGTACTTCTCAGGAACGGGGCAGCCGAGGAAACCTTCGGCAAAAATCTTCTTGGCGATATCCCAATCGAACTTGCATTCTCTGTCGTTCATCTGCGCTTTGGGAACAATTTCGCGCTCGGCGAATTCGCGCATATGCTTACGCATTGCAATTTGTTCGGGAGTGAAATCAAAGTCCATTTTCGTTTCTCCAAATAGTGTATTGGTGCAATGAGTTTTGGTTAGTTAACTTTGCCGGTCAGTTCATCGGTGTCGATCTGAGCTTTCTGTAGACGGCCGGAGTAGTCTACATATATCGATTTCCACTCGGTGAAATAGTCGATAGCAGCAGAACCTGCTTCTCTATGACCGTTGCCGGTCTGCTTGACGCCGCCGAAAGGAAGCTGAATCTCAGCGCCGATTGTGGGAGCGTTGATATAAACAATGCCTGACTCAAGCTCTTCAATGGCTTTGAAAGCACGATTGACGTCTTGGGTGTACATCGAAAGAGAAAGACCATATTGAGTGCCGTTAGCCACTTCAATGGCTTCTTCAAAGCTATCGACCGGTATGATTGCGGTTACTGGTCCAAAGATTTCTTCTTGGGCAATACGCATGGTCGGCTTCACATCGCAGAACACTGTCGGCTCGTGGAAGAAACCTTTAGCATGATCACCGGTAGTGAGAGCATTACCGCCGCAAAGCAGCTTGGCGCCTTCTTTCTTACCAATTTCCACATACTCTTTGACTGTGTCGAGCTGACCTTGATTGACCACCGGTCCGACTTCATTGGTTTCATCTAGACCATAGCCAATCTTGAGAGCTTCGGTGCGAGCCTTGAAAGCTTTGCAGAACTCTTCATAACGTGAACGGTGCACGATGACACGGCTGGCTGCGGTGCAACGCTGACCGGCAGTACCGAATGCACCCCAGAGAGCGCCTTCGAGAGCCAGTTCCAGATTGGCATCTTCCATTACACAGATGGCGTTTTTGCCACCCAATTCGCAAGATATTTTCTTCATCAGTTCGCCGCAACGTCCAGCCACTCTGCGGCCGACTTCGGTAGAACCGGTGAGAGAAACAGCACGAACCCTAGGATCTTCCACCAGTGCCATGCCCACTTTCGAACCAGAGCCGGTAACCAGGTTGAGCACACCCGGAGGCAAACCGGCTTCGTTGAGAATTTCAACGAACATCAAAGCACAAAGCGGCGTATCGGTGGCAGGCTTGATCACCACGGTGTTGCCGGCAACCAGAGCCGGAAGAGTCTTCCAGCTGGGGATGGCAATCGGGAAATTCCAGGGAGTGATGAGACCAACTACACCGATGGGCTGGCGAACAGCCATAGCGAACTTGTTGGGCAATTCGGAAGGCACGGTCTGACCAACCAAACGGCGACCTTCACCAGCCATGAACTTAGCCATATCGATGGCTTCTTGCACATCGCCTCTAGCTTCTTTCAAGACTTTGCCCATTTCGCGCACCATTGTGTGAGCCAGTTCTTCTTTTCTGGTCTCAAGCAAGTGCGCGGCTTTGAGAATGATCTCAGCGCGGTGCGGAGCGGGAGTAGCCTTCCACACAGGGAAAGCCTTGGCGGCAGCATCAACGGCAGCCTTCACATCATTAGCAGTGGAGGAAGCGAAGTAACCGATTACTTCATCACGGTTGGCCGGATTGTAACTGGCGAAAGTTTCGCCGCTTTCCGACTTAACCTGGCGACCATTGATATAGTTGCCGTAGGTCTGGGGCTTGCCGCCATTGGCAGTGGCTGCCTCAGGCGCTTTGGTTTGTGTACTCATTTTTCTCTCCCGATTCTATTCGGTTGCTTGCCAGCCGGTCTTTTGCCAGCCGGTAAATTACCAGTAAATACCAACGACTTCGACACTTTAGTTTTAGTTCTCTAGAGAGAACCTGAACTAAAATGTCATGCTTTTCTCGAGAATTTCCAGAGCCTTTTCAGCTTCGCTATCCGACATAGTCAGAGGCGGAATGAGACGAATTACTTGACCGGCGTTGCCGCAGGTAAGAACGATCATCTTATGCTCAAAGCAGCGCTCGGCCACTTTGTCGGCTAACTCTTTAGACGGTCCACCGTCTTTATCGTTGAACTCGATACCGATCATCAGACCGCGACCGCGAACTTCACCGATATAGTCTTTGCCTTTGGCAAAAGCCTTGAGGCGACTCATCATCATCTCACCTAGCTTGTGTGCTCTCTCACAAAGCTTCTCTTCTTGCATGACTTCGATAGTGGCAAGAGCGGCAGCGCAAGAAACAGGGTTGCCACCAAATGTGGAGCCATGTCTACCAGCAGGCCATTTATGGGTCAAATCGCTTCTAGAGATGAAGGCAGCCAGCGGCAAGCCGCCTGCAATTGCTTTAGCCATGAGCATAATGTCGGGCTCAACCCCTTCATGCTCGATAGCAAACATTTTGCCGGTGCGGGCAAAACCAGACTGCACTTCGTCGATGACGAGCATGATGCCATGCTTGTCAGCCAGTTCTCTAAGACGAGGCAAGAAGCCCTGCGGCGGAACGATATAACCGCCTTCGCCTTGAATTGGTTCCACCAAGAAGCAAGCCACTTGTTCGGGATGAACAAACTGGTGGAAGAGCATGTCGATGTTTTCGAACACTTCATCGACGACTTTCTCGGGCTGACCGCGGAAATGGCTTCTGTACTCATAAGGGAAGAGAGCTGTGTGAATAGAACCTGGTAGCGGCTCATATTTTTCGCGGTAATAGAGTTTGCTTGTCGTCAGGGCAGTGGTGAACATGGTGCGCCCGTGGAAAGAACCGCGGAAGTTGATGATTGCCGGACGTCCGGTCACATAGCGAGCCATTTTCATGGCGCCTTCCACAGCTTCGGCGCCTGAATTGGTCAAGAAGACCGAATCAAGACGCTTGGACGGTGCTATTTCAGTCAGCTTTTTGGAAAGCTCGATATAGCGCTTGTGATGAACGGTGACCGATGTGTGCATCAACTCATCAAGCTGAGCTTTAGCAGCAGCAACCACTTTCGGATGGCAATGACCAACCGAATTGACGGCAATACCTGTACTAAGGTCGAGGTAAGCGTCACCGTTCATATCATAGATGTAAGAACCGCTGGCTCTTTCAGCCACGATTCGTGCAGACCTTGATAGAACCGGATTGACGTACTTATCGTCCATTTCCAGATAGGCCTGGTTTTTGTTTTTTGTCTCAGCCATCACCATAAAACGCTCCTTCAAACGACGGAGGGACCTTTTAGCCCCTGCCGCAGAAACATTGCGAATGTGTAAATGATATCAATTAAAAAGTGTAACTTCTTCCATATTTAGCTTTCTGTCGGTATTTGCGAGCCTTCACCTGACATCTATTGTTGCAAAGAAGCGCCCCACTTGAGACAAATTTTCAAGCGCGGTGGCGACTTAGGCTATCCTGTGAAAAGGCTCTAAGCTTGCTGGCGAAAAATAGCAAGCACAATAGTGAGTGTAATTTTAGGGAAAGACCGGAAGGAAGAACGCTTTTGTCTGAAAGTGAAAGAGAGCAAAGCAGCCAAGCCAAACCCACAGAAAAGGCGCTTGAAATAAGTGAAGATCTAGTTATTCGGCTGGCTGAAAACGGCATTTTCTCAAGAGATTTTATGGCCCTTTTGGCGGCGGCAACAGTTATCGCTTGCCTTGGGCTCTTTCAAAACAGCCCGGCAGTAATAATCGGAGCCATGATTGTGGCACCTTTGATGCGGCCACTCTCAGCCCTTTCACTTTTTTGCCTGACCGGAGACGCTCAAAAAATCAAAGAAGCACTGCTGACTCTTGCACTAGGAACAGCCCTGGCACTTACTCTTGCCTATTGTATCGCCGCCCTTATGCCGCAGTTGGAGATGACCGGCGAAATTATGGGGCGCACAAAACCAACTCTTTTAGACCTAGGCGTAGCCATGGCAGCCGGCGCCATTGGCGCATATTGCCAGTCTAAAAGAAATCTTGCCGACTCGCTCGCCGGTGTTTCAATTGCCGTAGCTTTAGTGCCGCCTCTCAGTTGTGTCGGCATCGGACTAAACCGCAACCTGGATAACATCTGGCAGGGAGCCGCTTTGCTCTATGCCACCAATCTTATCGGCATCACTTTTGCCGGCACGGTTGTTTTTTATTTGCTTGGGGTGAAGCCAACGACTAAGACGGCACACCAAGGACTCTTCACTGCCGCGCTGGCTGTAACGACTCTGCTTGTGCCTCTCGGTTTCAGCATGAGAGAGTTGATATTAGAGAATATACTGAGCGGCAAAATAAGCAACATTTTGATGGAACGCACCCAGACATTTAGAAGCTTGCGCCTAGAGAAGGTAGAAGTGCTTCGCTTCAAACAACCGGTGCGGGTCTTGGTCACAGTGGTGGGCAAACCTGATGCAATCAAACCCAAACAAGTTGCTCTGGTGCAAAATTTTCTAGAGAAAGAAACTTCGTTGAAAATCAAATTGCGGGTGCGGTTGATTGCCGCCCAAGAAATCACCGAAGTCGAGCCGCTGACGGAGGAGGGGGCGGCAGCTGTAGCCCCTCAAACAGAGCCGTCATCGCAAACAGAGCCGTCATCGCAAAAAGAACCCGCTCCTGCTTCAAGGGCCGCACAAACAGATCCGTCATCTCAAACAGAGCCGTCATCTCAAAAAGAACCCGATCCCGCTTCAAGGGCCACACAAAAATCAGAGACAACTCCAAAATCAGCTCAAGAGCCTAGACCAGAAAAAGCAGAACCTGAAAATCGGGGACAGACAGGTACTCCCTGATGAGCGCCTGTCGATCCTATCTATTGGTTTGAATCAGACTAGAAAGTCTTTGTTTATACTGATTCCAGCGCATCTGTATGACCAAGGAAGGAGAAGCCGCTGTCATAGCACTTTCGAAGCGATCACTGGCGGCAAGAATTTGATTGAGATGAACTTGCCTAGTGGCAAAATTATTAGAAGACTTGAGGGCTCGCACATTTGTCTTGACCGTATTTTGCAAGAGTGTAAGCGAACCTCCGCAATTCATAATCAAATTGGGATCGGTGGCAGTCAAACCTCCAGCACCAAGACTCTTTTGAAATACCGAAACAAAGCCATTTAAATCGCTCTCTAGGGCTTGCGCTGCACCAATAAAGGAGGAATTGAAAAAATTATTGGCGTCATAGGGTGAGCCGCCAATCTGCTGATTAAAGCCAGGATAGTAGGCGCCAGGAATAAAAGTCTGACCGGGCATATATTGCTGACTTGGTATAAATTGCTGACCAGGGAATATTTGTTGACCAGGCATTAACTGCTGACCGGGCATTTGGCCAGGAAAACCCGAATTATAGTTGTATCCATAGCTGGTAGCGGCACCGTTCAAGGCGGTGAGCGAATTGAGCTGATTCTTCACTTCCATCCAAGCCGGCAGAGCGGTAGTGAGATTGCAGCTGCCAATCAGAGAATCGACCGAAGCTGCCGCCGACTGCAACCGCTGCACTGCTAAGAAACGTTCGCTGGGGCTTCCGCTTTGACTTCTGAGATCGGGCGTCTCTCTAGCCGCTCGAGAAAAGACCTCTAGAGCCTGGCAAAGCTGAAACTGTTGAGAGCCGGTGGGAGGCGGCCAAGCCCCCTGCATGGTGAGATTAACCCTCACTGCATCAACAAACTTGTTAGTAGAGCGGTCCAGCTGATCACCCCGAGAAGCAGAAACCTCAGCAAATGAAACTAAAGCGGCAAAAGAAAGAAGAACAGCGACTTTCACTGCCTGAGCTTTATCAAAAATATTCAGCATGGTCGTACCCAAATGTGGCTTTATTAGAGTGCCCGAGGTTTTACCTCAAGGGCGGCGCTCAATGAGTTTAGCACCTCCGGCATATAGCTCTTCAAGCTCTTTTCCAACAGCCAACCGGGTATAAGAATGCCGGCATCCATATGAACGCCATAACTTACCAAACTTTCAACAGCTTCATCTAACGCAACCTCTTGCCCCGAAGCATTGACCGGCACAATCTTCCAGAATCCCTTGAATTCACGCAATGAACCGGAAACTCTGGTCCAGCTCATTCCGCTTACGGGGTTCTCGCTTATCTTGACCGTATAGTCAAAGGTGAAGGGAAAATAGCCGGGCTTTACCACCTGCCGAACCAGCTTGGTTGCGCCCTGCGCTGACTTGACCTCGCACTTTTTCAAATTGGCAAAGATTGCAGTGGCATTCTCATAATCACTGATCTTATCCCAGACCTTAGCCGGTGCAATTGGCATACGCAGTTCACCAACTACGTATTTGAGCTTACCCACCAAGATTTCTTTCACCACCACTTTACTGCCAGCCCCTTTAGTTTGACCAGCTGAAATACTTTTGCCGGATGCGGCTGGTTGAGCCCTAACAAAGTCTGAGCCCAGGGCAATGGTCAAAAAGAGCCCCAGAGTGGCAACAGCAAATTTAAGCGCAACTTTGTGGTCAGCCAAAAATATGCTAAATCGGGCAATATTGGCATCTCTGATATTTTTCATTTGCCTATATTAGCAGGTACGTCTGAACAAAGTGTGAACAACAAAGAGGGCACCACCGCTGGTGCCCTCTCGATAAACCAAAACGAACTGTTCACTATTGCGATTTTTTTAGATCGGTTTTCTTGGCTCCTGCACGATTCTCTGATCATCCGGCACCGGCACAGCATCTGGTTGACCGCCACGCTTAGCGGCTTCGGCTTGCTTAGCTGCGGCTGCTTGCCTGGCTGCTTCGGCTTGCTTGGCTGCTTCAGCTTGCTTAGCTGCTTCAGCTTGCTTAGCTGCTTCGGCTTGCTTGGCTGCTTCGGCTTGCTTGGCTGCTTCGGCTTGCTTGGCTGCTTCAGCTTGCTTAGCTGCTTCGGCTTGCTTGGCTGCTTCAGCTTGCTTAGCTGCTTCGGCTTGCTTGGCTGCATCATCTGCTGCGCGCTGTTTCTCGGCTTCTTGCTTGAGATTATCGTAGAACTTGTTCGATTGCTCCAAGCTGGCCAACTTTTCAGGCGAATCTTTGTGGATATCTTTGAGCACCTGCCTGAGATCTGGAGGAGTTTGCCCTTCAGCGGTTTCTTTAGCCCGCTTCTGCATTTCATCGATGCCCTTGTTCAGCTCTTCTTCGGTGAGCGCACCGGTTGCCAGATAAACAGCGGCCAACTTGGGCATCGGCTTTTCTAGCTCGGACTGGTCCAACTGTCCACCAGCCACACCTTTGGTCACTACGTCTTTCATCTTGTCGCGCAGCGCCTGCGGGTCACCAGTCATACCGGCAGCCTTCTGGGCACCATCGATAAGCTCAACTTTCGGAACATGACTGTCAACGGCGACAGCAAGTGCCTCGGCTTGGCGCTTAGCAGCCTCTTCTTTGGCGCGAGCCTCTTCAGCGGCTTTAGCTTCTTGGGCCTTGCGCTCTTCCTCAGCCTTAATCAGGCCCTGTTTGAAGGAAGCCCGCTCGTCCTCTACTTTCTTGGTGATTTCCTGTTCAGACCAGAACTTCGGTTTTTCGCCCTGGTAGTACCACATGCGTCCCTCAGGATGCTTCTCATCCTTGATGGGCAAATCGCGTTTTACGATACGGCGAGACTCTTTCAGTATGTCATCGTGACTCATCTGAATTTTGCCTTCGGCTACCATCTTTTCTAAAGAGTGGTACGGACCTTTGCCCTTCATGATGCCATCAACATCAAAGTTTTTGGCATCCAAATCTTGCTTGAACTTAGCCATGTGCTCTTCCAGAGCTTTCTTCTGCTCGGCATTCAGCTCAGGATCTTTATCGACTTCGGCAGGCTTAGCTCCATCGGCGGGCTTGTCGCCTGCTTCGACAGGCTTGGCTCCATCGGCGGGCTTGTCGCCTGCTTCGACAGGCTTAGCTCCGTCAGCCGGCTTGTCGCCTGCTTCGACAGGCTTAGCTCCGTCAGCGGGCTTGTCGCCAGCTTCGGCAGGCTTGGCTCCGTCAGCCGGCTTGTCGCCAGCTTCGGCAGGCTTTGCTCCGTCACCGGGCTTGGCTTCAGCCTTGGGCTGGGCTTTGTCCACAGTCCCCTCACCATTTCTCTGCCCGTCAAAGATCTGGTCGGCAGAAGGGAAGCCGCTAGCAGCAGGGTCAGCAGCCTTTGCCTCAGGCAACTTTAAATTTCTTGTCTCAGCGAGACCTCTCTCCGCCGCCGCCTTTGCTGGATCTTCTACCTTATCTTGACCTTCTAATTTCTCCGGTGCTTTGGGCTTTCCGGACTCTTCAAATGCCATAAAAAAACCTCCTAGAGGTCGAACAAAAGGGTTGAGGGGTTGAGGGGTTGAATATCGGTCCAATATAAGTGACAGAAGTTGATGGAGTCACTTGGGGAAAACCGCAAAACCCCTCTGCTATGAGATTAAATCTTCGGATTTTTAGCGATCAAGTTCGACCGGCTCGGGTTGCCCAATTACTGCAAAATCAACCAAAAAGCCCAGATGCTCCCCTTTCAAGCTAATGAAATAAGAGCGGTACGAACCAACTCCAGCGCCCGCCTTGGTTAGAATTATCTGACTCTGTAAATTCGAAAAGGAAACTTTTTTGTGGAGTGGGACGTCCGAGCCAACTGCTTGGGTTAAATCGACAGGGGCTGGCGCGTCCGACTGATAGCAATTTTTAAAAGCCAATAAGTCCTCTTTAGAAATTAGTCCCGCATAGCCGGACTGAACGCCAAAGGCAGGCAAATAGCGCTGCTCGAGACAGCGAAAACGACTATCGGCTGGAAAGGCCGGTCTCAGTTCCCATGATTCCAGTGGGACATTCTTGTGGTCGACTTCTCTGGACTTTGGGAACATGATGCGCAAGGCGGCAACGCGAGAAACCTGGTTCTTATCGCTAACAATAAGAGCTTCAATAGTATGCTTGCCCGCCGGTAAGGTCTCATCAAAGGGCTCGAAGTCATTAGAGTGGAAATAGAATGGGTCTCCGACTACAAGGTAACCGCTGGCCAGCTCTATTTGACCAAGAGTCTCAAGCCTGACGGGCAACTCAGACGAACCAGTGCTAGCCTGAGACATCTCTGCTAGGGCAAACATCTCGAATAACTCAGGAAAGCGATGAACCGAGCCAAGAATCATCCATTCTTCGAAACCCGGAAAAGTTTGCTGACGACTTCTTAGCATCTGCCAAATGAAAAAGAGAAGCACCAGCAAAAGAAAGAAGGCAATGACAATTGCCAAAATATTGAATAAGTCAAAGGCTTTCATCAGTTGGCCAATCTAGCACATTGCCCGTTTAATCTACGACTCTTGATTTAATCTTGGCTGTTTTGGCTATGACGCTGTCTCGGTGGGGGCTTGCCCGCGTTGGCAAGTGCTAGAAAAATCCTAAATCGATAACGACTAAGCATCTCAAACAGTTAGATTTCTTAGTCAGATTAGAGCCTGAAAGCCCCGAAACACGGGCACATGCTAATATTGCCAGTTCGGAAATCTCGTTTAATCTGCCCCGGTACCTTTTAATATGCCTCTGCCCAACTTCTTCGATATAAGTGAACCAGCTACTAAGGAAGACTTGGAGTCTTTCGAAAGTACAATTGGCAAAAGACTGCCGGACGACTTCAGAGAGTTTCTGCTCGCTTTCAATGGAGCGGCGCCCGCCCCGAATCTTTTCCAGTTGGATGAATATGAAGAAGACCTGGACTGTCTTTGTATCTTTGGACTTAATGACAAAAACGACCTGCGCCATTTTTTGACTGAACATAAAGAACGACTAGGCGATGAGATGCTGCCGGTGGCTTGCGATTCATTCGGCAATCTCATCTGTCTTTCGCTTGCAAGCAAAGACTTTGGGTCTGTTTATTTCGCCGACCTGCGTCAGACTAGACAGAAAGAGTTTGGTAACGAGCCGGCCTATATTGCAGGTAGTTTCGAAGAGTTTCTGCACCAGCTTAAAGATAATGAGAGCGACTTCGGAAACCAGTTCGAAAGAGCTTTCACTTCAGAGCTAAGCAGCTCAGCGGAAATCGAAGAAGAAGTAGCACGCATCTTTGCCGAAAGGGACCTTGATGCCCTTGAAGCCCTTCTAGATGCTGGCTTTGATATAGAAACCATCGATGATAATTATCTGACTATGTTGGAAAATGCAGCCAGTCTGGGGGATTTGCCAATGGTCAGCTTGCTTACCAGCCGCGGCGCAAAAATAGAGTCTTCAATCTCAATTGCCGAAGACGCCTTGCAATTTAATTACCCCGATGCCGACCATAAGGGCATAATCGCGCATTTAAAGCAGTACCAGAGCAGTCTGGAGAACTAAGCAGCAATGCTACTGGAAGGTATATTCAAAGAAGTCCTGATTGTTCTGTTTTTGATTTTCCTGAATGGTCTATTGGCCATGGCTGAGATGTCTATCGTCTCGGCAAGAAAAGCCAGGCTGCAGGAAATGGCGGACAAAGGCAATCGCGGGGCCAGACAGGCTTTGGTTGTGGCCAATGACCCAACTAGCTTTTTGGCGACTGTTCAAATTGGCATCACCTTAATTGGAATCTTCGCTGGCGCCTTTGGCGGCAACACACTGGCCCGAGAAATCGCCGAATTGGTAAAGCCTCTTCCGGTTATAGGCGACTATTCACATGCCTTCGGCATGACCCTGGTTGTTTCAACAATTACCTTGCTGTCACTGCTTCTTGGAGAATTGGTGCCGAAGCAGATTGCCCTGCAGTATGCGGAGAAAATCGCAGCTGCCGTAGCCAAACCAATGACAGTGATTGCAGGATTTACCAAGCCACTGGTGGCATCCCTAGCCTTTATGACCAAGTTCTGCGTCAAGGTCTTGGGCATCAAAGAAAACGCCGAACCACCCGTAACAGAAGCCGAAATTACCGTACTGGTGGAACAGGCGACCGAGGCAGGAGTCGTCAAGGCTTCGGAGCAAGACATGGTCAGTCGCGTGCTGCAACTTGATGATAGACGGGTGACCAGCCTTATGACTCCGCGATCTGAAGTGGTCTATCTAGCGCTTGGCGATACCATAGACAAAATGCTCGAACGCATAGGCGAAAATCCGCATACTCATATGCCCTTGGTCATGGAAGATCTAGACCACTTAGTCGGGGTGGTGGAGCTGGAAGACATCATGCTTGCCTCACTGAAAGCACGCGGTGAGATAGATCTGTCCACAATATCTAGAAAGCCGATTTATGTGCCCGAAAATCTCACGGCCCTGCAACTGTTGACTAGGTTTAGAGATGAGGCACAGCAGGTTGCCTTTGTTCTCGATGAATATGGAACATTCTCAGGCATTGTTACAAGAGACGATATTCTGCAGGCCATTGCAGGCACCATGCCCGTTAAAGATTCTGAGCCGAAATGGGAAGTAGTGGAAAGAGAAGACGGCTCTTGGCTTTTAGATGGTCAAATGCCATTGACTGAGTTTCTTGAACTCTTTCACTTTGAGGACATCGCCGGAAGCGATTATTCTTTCAATACTTTAGCGGGGCTACTCATTCACCACATGGAACGCATACCAGCTTGCGGCGATGTTTGGATTTGGCAAGGCTATAGCTTTGAGATTATTGATATGGATAGACATCGCATCGACAAAATTCTCTTCTCGAAAGAAGCGGGCGATGACTCGGTTGAGAAACCAGAAGTCTAGTACGAAAAGCGAAACAAACTAATAAAACTAATAAAACCAATCAAACTAATAAAACTAAACAAGACAACCAAGTAGAAGAATCTTAGAGAACTAAACAAGACAACCAAGTAGAAGAATCTTAGAGAACTCACCAAATATCAGTTTCTTGGTCTGGACCGCGCAAAGGCACAAGTTCTTTCAGACCGCTGTCAATGAGAAATTGCCTAAATTGACGTCGCAAATTGAGCTCGCCTTTCTTGTTGACCGGCACAAAAGGATAAATCTTGCGGGCCCGGCTGTAGGCGGTGGTAACGGCGATGGCACAGCCATCTTCGTCAAAGATTTTTGACGAGGTTGTACGCACAAGATCATCGCCCTTGCACTCATAGTTCACTATGTTTTCACTCTGAAAAGTCTTCGCTATTTTGTTGTCTGAAAGATCAACTGTCGAATAGACGAAATGCGAACGACATACAAGCCTATCGTCAGTCTGTTCAAGCGGTTCCAAGCTTTGCCTGGTATAGACAGTAACAGTTTCACCATTTCTTGTTGATACTGTATTTGGTGAGTCGTCGAACTGCCAGATATCGCCATGCTCATCGCGCTGGTAGCCCCAATCAAGAATTACGCTACTAGGCACAACCCCCTGTCGGAACTGACGAGAACCGCTCTTTAGATCAAAGAAAGAAGTAGTCTCGCCCTGATAATAAGACCAGCGACCAGCCAAAGAATTGGGTATGCGAAACCACATATTGGCCGTGGGGCTTTTCTTCTCAAGAAGCTCCATCTCGGCATTGGTGAATGTCACACCGGCTCTTAACTTAGTCACGGCCGGCAAAGACTGCGAGTGTCGACGGCTCAACTCTTGGTCAAGTTTGGGCGTCTCAGGCATGAGCTTTAGACTATTTGGCTGTGCCGTCACTGACGGTGGCAAGGTGTTAGCGCTCAAGCCCTTTTCTTTTTTGGGCTCGCCGCTCTTAGCCTCGCCCTTCTTTACTTTGCTTGTATTTGCCGGCTGAGAATCAAAGGCAATGCCGGCTTCAGCGAAAAGCAATACACCTAGCAAAGAAACTAAAAGAGAACATAAAGGAGAACACAAAAAAGACCACGGCAAGCGGCTGAGGCGAAGGCGGAGTCCGAGCAATAGCAAGCAAAAACCTCGGGCGAGATGGCTTGCTTGTTTACTTGACGCGCCCAAGAGCAGACCGCCTGGTTGAAGAAACGGTACGAGACTTATTGGCTTTGCCCGACTTAGATGCCCCTTTGAAAACAATGGCAAAGACTTCATCGAGATGCGCCACCGGCACAAGCTCTACTTTGTCTTTTACATAGTCGGGCAGATCCTGCAAATCTTTTTCGTTAGTGCGAGGGAAAATAACGGTCTTGATTCCAGCTCTCACCGCCGCGAGAATTTTTTCTTTCAGACCGCCGATGGCAAGCACGCGACCACGCAGAGTAATTTCGCCGGTCATGGCCAAATTGCCGCGCGCCGGGCGCCTAGTCAAAGCTGAAATCATGGCGCAACACATAGCTGCACCGGCCGAGGGACCGTCTTTAGGAGTAGCCCCTTCGGGTATGTGGATATGAATATCTATGTTGTCCTGGAAGGTGGGCTCTAAGCCAAGCCCTTCGGCATGGCTGCGAATAAAGCTAAAGGCAGCCTGGGCGGACTCTTTCATAACGTCGCCCAATTGCCCGGTCAATTGCAAGTGACCTTTGCCCGGCATTATATTGACTTCTATTGATAGAGTTTCGCCGCCCGTTTCAGTCCAAGCCAAGCCGGTGACAATGCCGACTTGCGGACCTTTCACTTCGTTCTCGCGAATTATACGCGGCGGTCCGAGAAATTTTGGCACCGTATTTGGTGTGAGCTTGACCGATTCGGCTTCGCCCTTGACGATCATTGCCGCAACTTTGCGGCAAATACTGGCTAGATTTCTCTCAAGAGACCGCACACCGGCTTCCCTTGTGTATTCCTGAATGATACGACGCACAGCCTGCGCGGGAATCTTGAGAAACTTAGAACCAAGCCCGTGCTTTCTCAAAGTCTTTGGAATGATGTGCTGTTCAGCAATCGAAAGTTTCTCTTCTTCTGTATAGCCGGAGATTGGAATGACTTCCAGACGGTCGTACAAAGGTTTGGGCACATAGTCTAGATTATTGGCTGTGGCGACAAAAACCACTTCAGAAAGGGAGAATGGTGCATCTAGATAGTGATCGGTAAAGCTGTCGTTTTGGTCTGGATCCAAAACTTCCAACATGGCCGCCATCGGATCGCCTTGATAGCTTCTGGTCATCTTCTCTATTTCGTCGAGCAAGATAACCGGATTTTTTGTACCGGCTTGTTTAATAGCCTGCAAAATACGTCCCGGCATGGCACCGATATAGGTGCGGCGGTGACCGCGAATCTCGGACTCATCGGAGACGCCGCCCAGGCTGATGCGGGCGAACTCTCGGTTCATCGCTTTAGCAATAGATTTGACCAAGCTGGTCTTGCCCACACCAGGCGGTCCAACCAGACAAAGTATGGTACCGGTCGGTTCTTTAGCTAGTTTCTTCACTGCTAGATACTCGACGATGCGCTCTTTTACTTTATCTAGACCATAGTGATCTTCTGCCAATATCTTTTCAGCAAGATTGAGATCGATAGACTCTTTCGAGCGCTTACCCCAAGGCAAACCCACCAAGGTATCGAGATAAGTTCTGATAACGGCGGCCTCTGCCGATTGCGGCATCATTTTCTCAAGACGAGAAAGTTCTTTCATGGCTTTCTCTAGAGCCATACCAGACATTTTGCTCTTCTTGATTTTCTGTTTGTACTCGTTGATTTCACCAAGCTCGGAGCCGTCTGAAGAAAGCTCTTCTTGGATAATGCGCAGCTTCTCACGCAAATAGTATTCGCGCTGGGTCTTCTCAAGATTGAAGCGCACCCGGTCGTGAATCTGCTGCTCCAACTCGGCTAGCTCAAGTTCACGGCTCAAGAGTTGGCCAATATATTCGAGGCGTTCAGTGGAGTCGACTATTTCAAGACAATGCTGACGCTCAGCCAAAGACAAACCGAGATAAGTAGCGATGATATCGGCCAAGCGACCGGGCTGACCTATGCCTGAGACAGCCAATAAGCTCTCGGGATTGATTTTCTTTGTCGATTTGACGTACTGCTCAAACTTATCGACAGTGATCTTGATTAAGGTGCGAGTGGTTTCATCGTCGGTGACGGCTTCAGTAATACTGGTGACCGAAGCGGTGAAGTGTTCGGGTACTTCAGAGAATTCGCGAACATTTACCCTCGATGAACCTTCCACCAGCACTTTGACCGTGCCGTCGGGCAACTTCAACATCTGCATTACTTCGGCCAAAGTACCGACCTGATAAAGGTCTTCTACCTTGGGCTCTTCTGTCTCAGGATCTTTCTGAGCGACAAGTACCACAAGTCGATCGTCGCGCAAAAGAGCTTGCTCAAGCGCGGCAATCGACCGTGGTCTTGAAACGAAGAGTGGTGTAACCATTTGAGGGTAGACGACCACATCCCGTAAGGGAATCAAAGGAAACACCGTGGTGCTTATGTCTACCATAAGGCGGACCCTCTAGAGTGAAGTTGCAAATATCGCCCGAACTAAATGAGTGGCACTCACTTAGAGTTTAGGCGATCTCACCCTTAAGTTTAGCCTTTGGATGCTGAAGTAGTTCTGCCGTAGAACGTTTTTCGACAAGTTCCTTAGTGATATGACACACCTTGATATCGGTGCGTGAAGGCACTTCGTACATAATGTCGAGCATTATCTCTTCTACGATGGAACGCAAAGCGCGGGCACCGGTTTTGCGCTTGATGGCTTCTTCGGCGACAGCACGTATAGCGTCTTGGTCAAACTTGAGTTCAACGCCGTCAAGAGCCAGCAACTGCTGATACTGCTTGATGATGGCGTTCTTGGGCTCGACCATGATGCGCACCAGAGCATCGACATCGAGGGCTTCCAATACAGCGGTGACCGGCATACGACCGACGAATTCGGGAATGAGACCGAATTTGAGAAGGTCATCGGGAGCTGTTTCTTTCAAGATCTTGGAAGAACGTTGCTCTCTTTCCCATGCGGTGAGTGGTCTTTCAGAACCAAAGCCGATGGAACGATTGGAAGAAACACGAGCTTCGACAATCTTATCGAGACCGACGAAGGCGCCACCACATATAAAGAGTATGTTGGCGGTGTTGATCTGAATGAACTCTTGATGGGGATGCTTACGTCCACCTTGGGGCGGTACGTTGGCAAGCGTACCTTCAATCATCTTGAGCAGGGCTTGCTGTACACCTTCACCAGAGACATCACGGGTGATACTGGTGTTTTCCGATTTGCGAGATATCTTATCTATCTCGTCGATATATATAATGCCGCGTTCTGCTTTTTTGACATCGTAGTCAGCAGCCTGATAGAGACGCAACAAGATGTTCTCAACGTCTTCGCCCACATAACCGGCTTCGGTGAGAGTGGTGGCGTCGGCGACGGCAAAGGGCACATCGAGCAATTTAGCCAAGGTCTGCGCCAAGAGGGTTTTGCCGCAGCCGGTGGGACCGATGAGCAAGATGTTTGATTTCTGGATCTCGACTTGATCGGCAAGCTCGCTATTGTGTGAAATGCGTTTGTAGTGGTTGTAAACCGCCACAGAAAGAATTTTCTTGGCGACATTCTGGCCAACAATGTGTTGGTCGAGAAAGTTCTTTATTTCTTGTGGTTTTGGAATATCGACCATCTGAGGCGCTGCGCTCTCTGGAGCCGGAGCCGGAGCTGCCGCCGTGGTGGTTTCGAAGAGTTCTTCGTCGAGTATTTCGTTGCAAAGGTCGACGCACTCATCGCAGATATATACGCCTGGACCAGCGATTAGTTTCTTTACTTGGTCCTGGCTCTTACCGCAGAACGAGCACTTGAGTCGATTGTCCGATTGCTTTGCCATTTAGTTTCCCTATCTAGGACTTATATAGATGCTGACGAGACTGAAGATGATCCCGAGTTAAACATACTGTAACACAACCTACAAAACTACTTAAATTATTTAGCAGTCAAGAGATATCTTAACGAGAAAGAGGGCGCAAAACACCCTCTTTCTCGAAATGTGACTAGACTGCGCTCAGAGGAGCTTGGTCAAGTTTGCTGATTACAGCATCAACTAGACCATACTCTTTGGCTTCTTCAGCTGTCATGATATTGTCGCGGTCGGTATCTTTCTCGATAGTCTTGACCGACTGACCGGTGTGCTCAGCCATCAATTCATTAAGCTGACGCTTGATGCGGATGATCTCGCGAGCTTGAATTTCGATGTCTGTAGCTTGACCTTGGGCACCGCCGAGAGGCTGGTGAATCAAGATGCGCGAATGGGGGAGAGCCAATCTCTTACCTTTCTTACCTGCAGAAAGAAGGAAGGCACCCATACTGGCAGCCTGTCCAAGACAGATTGTCGATACATGGGAGCGAATGTGCTGGATTGTGTCATAGATAGCCAAACCGGCAGTGACCGATCCACCGGGCGAGTTGATATACAAACGGATATCTTTCTCTGGATCTTCGCCTTCGAGAAGGAGAAGCTGAGCAACGATCAAATTGGCAACCATATCGTCGATGGGTGTGCCGAGAAATACGATACGTTCTCTGAGCAAGCGAGAGAAAATATCGAAGGCTCTTTCGCCGCGAGCAGTGGTTTCAATTACTGTAGGCGCATACATTGCTTCAGGGCTGACATAGGGAGTAGAGCTGAACAACTCATAAAGACCGCGCTTGGTGGGCGGCTCTTGAATATAACGACCAGCTTGTTCTTTTGACTGTGACATATGCTTTGTGTATTCCTCTCTTTTACTCTAGATTGCTCTAGAAATTTCACTGGCAATATCTTACTGAAATAGAGCATTTAGACATTAAAAGGGAGCTCGAAATTTCTTCGGAGCTCCCTCTTTTTTTGAGACTTTAGCTCTTGGCGGCTTCAGTTTCTTTCTTTTCGTGCACCGAATGGTCGTGATCTTCACTACATTCGGTATCAGCTACATAATTTATCTTGGCACTGGAGACCAGAAGCTCGACCACTTTACCAGTCAGCACTTCTTCAGCAACTTGCCTTCTCACTTCCTGATTAGCGGCAAATTCCTGATATTGGTCGGGACGCAGGTTGTAGCGCATGGCCAAGTCTGCGAAATATGGACCCATCTCTTCTTCTTCAACAGTTATGTTCTCGGCTCTGACAACAGCACCAAGAACCAGAGAAGTAAGGACTCTCTGCTTAGCCTCGTCATCTTTGCTGGCGATAACTTGTTGGAAATCAGGGTTGGAAGCCACTTCGTCAAAAGACTGACCTTGCTGTTCCATATAACGACGCATCTGGTTGACCAGAAGCTCTTTCTCACGCTGAATCATGGTTTCAGGAATGTCCACTTCGGCACAATGAGAAACGGCTTCTACAACCATGCGTTGCGCTCTTGCTTCGTTTTCTTGCTTGACCAGCTCATCGAGTTCGCCACGCAGAGAATCTTTGAGAGCATCAAGACTTTCATGTCCGACGGCTTTGGCTAATTCATCATTGATATCAGGAACGAATTTGCGACGAATTTCCTTCAAGACAACTGCAAATACAGCTTCTTTACCGGCTACATCTTTGCGGCGATAGTTTTCGGGGAAGGAAGCCTTCACTTCAAACTGATCACCTTTGCTCTTGCCGACAATTTGCTCGCAGAAATTGGGCAAGAAGGCACCTTCTTTCAATTCCATCACGAAGCTCTCGGCATTTCCACCTTCCATGGGGGCGCCGTCGATAGTGGCTTTGAAATCGAGAACGACTGTATCACCCATCTCGGAGGCACGACCTTCAACAGGAGCCAAAGAGGATCGGGTTTCAGCCACATTTGCCAAAGCTCTCTCGAGAGCATCAGCAGGAAGAGTCACTTCCGGAACATTGACTTCAAGCTCTTTATACTTGCCGAGCTTGACTTCCGGTCTCACTTCAAATTTAGCCTCAAGCTTGAGCGGCTCGCCAAGCTTGAATTCCACTTTTGAATACTCAGGGGCGGTAATCAAGTCAAGATTTTCCTTGAGAACGGCTTCTGAAATCACTTCAGGAACCAGAGACTGAAGAGCCTCATTCTTGATATTGTCTTCGCCGATGGTCTTTTCAAGAATCATTCTAGGTGCCTTACCGGGTCTAAAACCAGGAATGCGAACCTGTTTGCTTAGTTCTCTGCAAGCCATTTCATAGGCGCGCTTTACTCTTTCGGCTTCAAGCTCTATACCGAGCTTTACTACATTTTTGCCTTCCCGCTCAAGGGTGACCTTCATTTGTTTTCTCTCTCAAAATTCGTAAGTGTACAAATACATAGACGAGCGATTTTAACACGCTGAAAACGAGCTAAAACGCCCAAGATGCCTAAAGTTTACAAGGTTTTGGAGGGCAAATCTATTTATTTATTAGTTATCGAATTAGACTGAAACGCCCACAGGCGCGCAAACAAACATTAAACAGTCTCATCTGTTTAATCTAAGGACTCTGCACCGTGTTCTCATCTGCGCCCATGCCGCTTACAGCAAAGGCAACACCGACACCTATATTGATGCACAGAAAGATGCCAAAAAAGACGCAACCCATCATCAGTTGCCAGCAGACAAGCGCTTGCCTGGGCGAAAGAGAGCAGAGGATGCCCAGTCTGTAAACCAAAAATAGTATGGTGCAGACGCCCAGTACAACATCGCAAACGATCACAACCGGCAGTCGCATACCGGCAAAGGGCGTATAAGACAGCGAAAGAACTTCCAAAATGCAACAGACAAGCAAGGCAATGATCGTAACTCGGTCTGAAGTACGCAGCTGAATCGAATCGGTGCGTGTCGACTCTTGCACATACTGCAGGGCGGCGCCTGCCGCTTGCCAGGGGCTGCGCCTCTTAGCCGCTTCATCGAAAGCAACCGGCGGGGCGGCTTGCTTGAGCTCAGATGAGGACGCAGCAGTGGCGTCTGTCGAATTTTCTGAGATAGTTTCAGCCTTGCTTTCAGGGTTGCTTTCAGGCTTGTCTTGAGTATCCGGTGACTGCTCTACCTTGACTTCAGAGCTAGCTGCAGAGTCTTTATGCGCTTCTGCTTGAGAACCAGAGGACGACTCTTGAACCTGCGAGTCGGAGTTTTCGCTCTTTTCTTCTGACATGAAAAAGTCCTTGCCCTTGCCTAACTTTGACCGCTAGATTAACGCTAGCTCTAATATATCAGGATGTGAGACAGAAAAAGAAAAGCTGCCCCGAAAGGCAGCTTTCTAAATGGAGCGGGAGACGAGATTCGAACTCGCGACATTCTCCTTGGCAAGGAGACATTCTACCACTGAATTACTCCCGCACGGGCGATTCAGCACTTGGTCTTGCAACCAGAAATTTATTATACCCCTCGACTCAGTTAGCAGATAGCAATTGCAATACGCTGTTACTTATTTTGACTTTTATTTTTGCAATTAAGTAGAAGCGCCTGAGCTTGCTAAACCGAACCGACAGGCTTACGGAGACCAGGTCTTGACGACAGTCTCTTCTCGACATCGGAAAGCACTCTCACCACAGTGTAAGCATTGTTGGCATCGGTACGCGGTCTTTCACCGCGCAGGATGCACTGCAAGAAGTGCTCACACTCAAGATGAAGAGGTTCAGAGTCGGGATAATAGGGATATTCGACAACCATGCGCCCTTCGGATGTAAGGCTGTGGAGCGCCAGCTTGTCTTCTTGTTGGGTGTCGTTGAGTACGGCGGTTTTCTTTGTACCGTTCACAGTCAGTCTGACGACTTTCTGGGGATCAATCCAACTATTGCGCACCTGACCGGGGACTACCTTGTCACCGATGGGGAAAGCCAGATCGAGATAGGCAACGTCAACCAAGCCATCACCCAGCGTATCCCAGCCGCCCACCCGGCTGACTTCGGGTGAGGCACAATCGAGAAGATAACTCATCATGGAAATGTCATGGGGAGCCAGATCCCAGAGAACACTCCAGTCGCGGCGGGAGAGATTAAAGTTCATGCGGTCGGACCGCACGAAAAGCAATTCGCCCAGTTCACCTGATGCAATCAAGTCTTTGAGGCAATTCACGGCAGGATGATAGAGCAATAGATGCCCAACCATGAGAACCAGATTGCGCTCAGTTGCCAGAGCATCGAGTTCTTCTGCGTGTTTGACGTCACGGGCTAGAGGTTTCTCGACATAAACGTGTTTACCGGCAAGCAAGGCTTGTCTAGCCAGATTGAAGTGCGTATCGGATGGGGTGGCGATAACGATAGCGCTCACTTCAGCATCGTCCAGCACGCTTTGGTAGTCGGAGGTTATTTTTACCCCGCGAAACTCTCTGGCGACATAGTCGAGCCGCTTGTGATCGCTGTCACAGACGGTAGAGAGGGCCCCCAGATGATGAAAGTTGCGAACCAGGTTCTTTCCCCAGTTTCCACAACCGATTAGCGCAACTCTAGGTAGACCCACCCTGACCTCCTTAACTATTCAAACTTCCGGCACATTATCCGGAAATCTACTTAGTCGATTTTCCTCTTACTTGCGCTTGTTTACAGCATCAGCAAACTCTTTGCCGACTTTAAAACCAGCTACGCGCTTAGCCGGAATATTGAGGGGCTCGTTTGTCTTTGGATTACGACCGGTGCGAGCCTTGCGCTGGCGAGCTTCGAACGTGCCAAATCCAACGAGTGTTACTTTTACGCCGTGAGCGACCTGCCCGATAATCGTTTCCATCATTTTATTGATGACGAGTTCGGCATCTTTCTTTGTGGTGCCGGCTTCCTTAGCGACGACGTCTACCAATTCTGCTTTATTCAAGTCTTTTCACCCTTTTTAGTTAGAACCTGTGCTGAATTTTTTTGCTGCAAGCGAGTCATTTAAACTCGCCGGATATAGGGCTTTAGATCAGATTTGCACTAATCTGCCGCGATATCCAGGGTTTCCTTTAGGGTTTCCTTGTGAACTAACTTAGAGACGGCTTTTCAGATTTTCAGAAGAATCTGTCAACCAACTCATCCAGTTTGCCTTAAGAAATTTGCTTTCGAAATTTCAAGCGGCATTCTTTATAAGAGTCTCGGGATTGTTCTCTTGTGGAGTTTTTAGAATTTCCCCGAATTTCTAGAATTCCTTCTATTAATTCGGCAAGATCATCTTTTGCCTCCGGAGATCCTCCTGAGAGCCTCTGAATCAACAGAATTGAGATTAACTCTCACTTCTGATTTCCAGAGCCCGGCCCATCGTTCAGAACCGGTCGCCTTCATTAAATCAGTCTCTTCACTTTTGAGCTGAGCTTTCAGATCCCAAGCCTGGAACAAACTTCCACCGCTTTTTGTTGCCGGGCAATTTTGCTTTTGTCCGGCAATTTTTTCGGAAGTCGCCTGCCCCTTCAGAGGTAATCATGATGGCGGACTGCATGCAATGCTAGCATAAGTTTCATTCAATGTTAGAACCAGAACAAGGCGGCAATGCCAATAATTTACTAATGAGCAGCTCAAACTACAGACAGGCACCCACATCCCTCCGGCGCGACGCTTGGGTGGAGGTCTCTTTATCGTGCCTAGAGCACAATTTGGAGGTTATTAGGACTGAGTGGCTGCAAAAGAAACCCGGTCAAGAGCCTTCGCCAAGAAACAAAACGGCTAAATCGACAAGCAAGACCAAGGTAATGGCTGTGGTGAAAAGCGACGGCTATGGACACGGGGCGGCAACCACAGCACAGCTGTTCGAAGCTTCAGGCGTGGACTATCTGGGCGTTGCATCTATAGATGAAGGTCTGCAACTGCGACAATCGGGCATCAAGTTACCGGTTTTGGTTTTGAGCCCAACCCCCTCTTGGGCCCTTGATACCGCCCTTGAAAACAACCTCGGTATTTCAATCACCAGCCTAAAGCAAATCGAGGATGTCAGCAGCACAGCCAAGCGTCTTAATCTGCAAGCTGCCGTTCATATAAAAATAGACACCGGCATGCACCGCCTCGGCATCGAGCCGGTTACCACAGCGCAAGCACTTGAGCTGGTAGACAAAGATCCCCATCTGCAACTGATGAGTGTCTTCTCTCATCTAGCCATGGCCGACAACCGAGAAGCAGTTGATTTTCAAAAGGGTCGCTTCGAGGCGGCCATCAAGATAGTACCGCCGGGCACCTTGTTGCACCTGGCTTCTTCTGAGGCGACAAGACTCTTCCCCGATACGCATTATGACATGGTTAGAGTCGGACTTTATCTCTGGGGCTTAGCACCAAATACGACACTACCAGAATTGCGCCCGGCCTTGTCTCTAAAGGCACGAATTAATCATATAGGTCCAGTGCCAGAAGGCGAGTCGGCTGGCTATGGCTTCACCTGGACTGCTAAGCGCGACAGCAGGCTGGCTATGATTCCGATAGGCTATGCCGATGGTGTGGACCGCGGCCTCAGCAATAGCATGGAAGCCATTATCGAAGACAATTGGGTCAAGCAGGTGGGACGCATCAGCATGGACCAAATGTTGCTTGACATTACCGACTGCAAACATGCCCAGGAAGGTGACCTAGTCACCCTAATCGGCAGCTCGGCTCAAAAGTGCATTAACTTGTGCCAATGGGCCGAAAGGCTCGATACGATAACCTACGAGTTGGCCTGCAGACTGAGGGCCAGATTGCCGAAAGTTTATACGAGAGAGCGCCTTCGCTAGACACCTGGAGCCCCTGTGCAAGAAATCGGACTTTTCTGCGGAACTTTCAATCCGGTACATTTGGGACACCTGCTCATCGCCGAGGCGGCACGCAGTCAGTTTGCTCTCGATAAAGTCATTTTCGTTGTCAGTCCGCATCCGCCCCATCGAAACAATCGAGAGCTACTGGACGGCGAGGCGCGTTATTCGCTGCTTTGCCGAGCGATTGCCGAGAACCAGTATTTTCAGGCATCCGACCTAGAGCTGAAGCGCCAGGGTAAGTCGTACACAATCGACACTGTAGAAAGCCTGAAAGTACAGTTCCCCGATGCGCGCATCAGCCTCATTATCGGCTCGGATAATCTCAAAAGTTTCGACACCTGGCACCGCTACCAAGACCTGGCTAAGCAGGTAAGACTTTTGGTGGTGCCGCGCCTGAGGGTAGTGCAAGCAACGGCAGAGGGCGGTACAACTGTTCTGGCTCAAAGTCAAATAAACAACAAATCTGAAAACAACAAATCTGAAAGCGACATTTCTGAAAGCAACATTTCTGAAAGCGACAATAACAGAAGCGAGAATTCCGAGGAAATGACAGCCAGCCTGGATTCTAGCCAGACGCTCGCCCACTATCTCAGTCTCTATCCGCAAGTGGAACTGGTAGACTTTCCCGGAATAGCTATTTCGGCTTCAGAGGTAAGGAAGCGAATCAAAGAAGGCAAATCGGTACTTTATATGGTGCCCCCGGCAGTTTGCCAGTTAATCGACAAGAACGGCTATTACAAAGTACCCATGGTCAAGTAGAAACAGAACACGTTATGAAATCAAAGACTATGAAAGCAAAAAAAACACTAGTCAAAAAAGTAAAGAAAGTAGCCGGCAAAAACGCTATCTATAAAGGCAAGTCTTCAGGCAAAAAGACCGCCCCCGCTTCAGCAAAAAAACTTTCGGTAAAAAAGAGTTCGGTCAAGAAAGGCGCGGTCAAGAAAAGCGGCGCTAAAAAGAGTACAGTTAAAAAAGCCTCTGCAATCAAGGGCGTTCCGGAAGGCCTAACTCTAGCCAAAGTAGCAAAATGGGTGGAGCCTCGTATTTCCAAGAAACGCTTTGCCCACGTGCAGGGTGTAGTGGCAGTAGGGCAAGAACTTTCGAGACTTTATGGACTTAATCAAGCCGAGCGCTTTTATGTTGGTCTAGCTTGCTGGCTGCACGACAGTTGCAAAGAAATGAAAGATTATGAACTGGTGGAAAAGGCAAGGGATTTAGGTATCGAACTCACCGAAATCGAAAAGAGCAGCGGTCATTTGCTGCATGGTCCGGTGGCGGCAAGATTAGTAAAGAAGGAGCTGAAGATAAGCAATAAAGCTGTTCTTGCCGCTATGTCGCAGCACACTCTCGGCGCCACCAATATGACCGAGATAGCCAAAATTGTTTATCTGGCCGACTGTCTAGAAGCCAGCCGCCCCGATGATTTCACCCAACCAATCTGGGCCGCCCTCACCGGCGGCAAAGGGCGGGCGCAAGCGGTGAAAGGCTCAATAGATGTGGACAAAGCTATGCTTGTCGCCTGCGACCTAAGCCTAGAACACCTTTTGAAATCGAGGAGGCCCATACACCCCCTCACCGTTGATGTCAGGAACCACTTCCTGGGTATAGTTAGAGCGGCGGAGAAATTAGCCGGGTAGAATAGACTCGATATTTTCTCATTTTATTATCGGATTTAATAAGGGTTGAGTCATGAGTAAGCTTTCGGTGATATTCAGTGCCTTGTCTATAGCATCTTCTATGAGCTTGGCGGTCACTATGCCAGCAGCGCTGGCCCAGGCATCCGACCCAGCAAACAGCAAAGCCGCCTTGAGCTCCGATGCAACCACGTCGAGCCAGGCCGGTGCTCAAGATTCTTCCCTATCTGGCTCTCAAGCCAGCTCACAAAGCTCTACGCAGGATGGTCTCTGGTCTCTGCCTAAGTACGAAGTAAAGGTGAAGCCGCAGCCGGAAGCACAAAAGCCGGCGCCCAAACTCGGTCCCAAAGCCGAGGCTCTAGCAAAAGCCAAAGCAAAAGAGAAAGAAAAGACACAAGAACCGAGCAGTCAAAACGAGCTCAACACCTTGGGAGCCAGCCTGAAGAGCCAGCCGACCTATGTCTGGTCGCCGGCAACCAGCGCCGCAAAGTTGAGTGCAGAGGCAAGAAAAGCTAAAGAACAAGCTCTTGCAGACTATAACAAAGAAGTGGCGGACAAAATCTCAGGCGGCATCAGGGTGCCGCAACAAGCCACCCTGGTTGAGTCAGAGAGCAAGAAATACCGCTATCTCATTGGTTTCCACCTGACCAAAGAAGGTAAAGCCATCAACATTCAGGTACTAGACCGCCTAGGCGAGCTCGCCACCGAGCCCCTGGCCGACCAGAACGAATCAGCCAGCATAGTCGCCGCTCTAAAGAACGCCATTCGCCAAGCAGCCCCTCTCAAGACCCCGCCGCACGGCAGTGGCATTGCGCCCTGGCAGATGATCGCCCTTTACGATGTATCGACAGGCAAGCTATTAACAGGTTTCCGCCCGCTGCAATAGCCAGAATCTGGCAGACTTGCATTAAGAGTAAGAGCAGTTGCAGTTCTTACTCGGCTTTGCCGTCAGATTCCGCCATAATTTAGGTATCTGAGTTGTTCTCAGTATCAGGCTTGCCTTCGGGCGCCGACTCTCTCTCTGTCTCTTTTTCCGCTTCTTTTGCTGTCTCTTTTATTGTCTCCTGAAGCGATAAAGCCTCAAGAGCCCGTACCTCATCTAGCTTTGAGACCGAAACAGTAGCCAGTCCAAACAAGAACATCAAGATTCCCCAAGGAACGTCGATATTGAGAGGCAAGGGGCCGCCGGCGGTATTAAAAGTGGCAGGGTTGGCATAGCCATAACCGGCCAAAATAATGCCCAGAATCAAGAAGAGATAGCCGATTGGATAACGAACATCCAGCATTATTTGTTCCTATTTGCTCCTAATAGAAGACCAGGTTTAACGCCAAAGTAATTAGCAAGAGCACGATCCCGAGAAAGCCTGGTGTGAGATAAAAAGGCGGTTTACTCTCAAGGCTGGCTAGGGCAGAGACAGAATCAAAACTGGAAGCACCTCTGGCTTTCACACCCCAGACCAAACCAGCCAGTTCCGACTCGTCTTTTGGCTTGGTCAAGTAAGAGATCATTATGGTGATCACAAAGCAAACAGTCCAAGCCACCACCGAACGATGGAAATTTCCAGCCATCTCGGTTGAGAAATGGAGCTTGCCTTGCAGACAGAGTAAATAGTGAATGAAAGCGCCGAAAGTACCAGCCACCAAACCAGAGAAAGCCCCCCAAGGCGAAGTCCGCTTGAAGAACATACCAAGCAAAAATGTCGCCAAAAGAGGCGCATTGAAGAAAGAAAAAACAGTCTGCATATAGTCCATTATGGACGGGAAACCCATAACCAAATAGGCGGCCGCCACAGATATAACGATGCCGACCGCGGTGGCTAGACGACCGACCCAGAGATAATGCGCATCAGACTTGTTCTTAGCGAAATAAGTCTGGTAAATATCATAGGTGAAGACGGTATTAAATGCGGTGACATTGCCGGCCATACCAGACATGAAGCTAGCCAGCAAAGCCGTCAAGCCAAGCCCATACATGCCATTAGGATAGACCGCCGCCATCATGTAGGGAATGGCATTGTTGAAAGAAAGAGTTGTATTGTTCGAGCCCAGCTGAGGCATAGCAATGATGGCCAAAAGACCGGGGAAAACAGTCAAAACAGGAAAGAGAATCTTCGGAAAAGCAGCCACAATTGGAGTCATCTGGGCGCCGTATAGGTCTTTAGCAGCCATGGCTCTTTGAATGACTAGAAAGTCGGTACACCAATATCCGAAAGACAAGACAAAACCAAGACCCATGACTAAACTCAGTAAGTCAGTGCCCATGGGATTACCGGCACGCCCCACTTCCAGCCATAAATGCGCCATTCCAGGCGCATTCAAACTTTCCACCACCGACTGCCAAGATCCAAAACGCATCATGCCGATTATTGACAGAGGCAAGAGTCCAAAAATAATGAGAAAGAACTGTATGGCTTCGTTATAGATAGATGAAGTGAGACCGCCTGTAATTGTGTAGGCAAGAACCACCACAGCGGCAAGCAAGACGGATGCGTGGATAGGCCAACCAAGAACCATTTGAAAGACAATTGCCATGGCATAAAGGTTCATGCCCGACATAAGCACAGTCATAATGGCGAAAGAGAAAGCGTTAAATGCCCTCGTAGGCTCGTTGAAGCGCTTGCGTAGATACTCGGGGACCGACTTGATTTTGCTCTTGTAATAAAACGGCATCATGAAGACAGCCAGGAACACCATTGCCGGAATAGCACCCAGCCAATAGAAATGGGCAGTCATGATGCCGTACTGGGCGGCATTGGCTGCCATTCCCATTACTTCCAGAGCACCGAGGTTGGCCGACAGAAAAGCCAGTCCACAAACCCAAGTCGGAATGACTATCTTGCTTTTGCCGTCGGCGGCATTGCCATGCCCGGCAAGAAGAAAGTCTTCAGCCGTGTGCATATTTTTTTTGAGCTTGAAACCGACACCAAGCACAAAAATAAAGTAAACAAGCACCACAAGGTAGTCGATTAACTGTGGTGAAGTCGGTCCGGCTTTATCCACAAACTCTTATTTCTTTGATACTAGCGGAAGTCAGAATCAAACGATTCGCCGGCATTATCGCGCTTGCTTCCGAGCAGGCGCAGATTTTGGGCGTGAACGATCGGCTTGACATTTTTGTTACCGCCATCATCAGTCCACCGGTTGAAGTCGAGTCGACCTTCGACGCCAATAAGAGAGCCTTTTCGCACATACTCACCGGCAATCTCAGCTTGACGTCCCCAGATTTCGATATCGAACCAATCGGTTTCCTTTTCCTTGGTCGGTCTGTTGACTGCCAAAGAGAAGGTGGTTTTCACCCTGCCTGATTCAAAATAACGCATTTCGGGATCGCGACCGGCGCGCCCCACAAGTATTACGGAATTAACCATAGTCTAAAGCTCCTAGTGAGACATATAGAATATCAACAATGTGCAAAAATCTAAATTGATAACGAATAAGCATCTCAAATAGAAGAAAAAAATGGCAAACCCGCCCCAGGCCGGAAACGATTCTAAAAACTCAGATGAGAAGATTAAATCTGACCAACCGGCTCCAGATTCAAAGCAGATACCCGCTTGGCATGTAGTAACACTGTCAGTCTTTTCCTGCGGCATCTATAACTTCTATTGGTTCTATAAGGCCCTGAAAGAATTGCACAATGCCGCCGCCAACAGTCCGGAAACCGGACCACTAATGCGCCTTGAAAACGCCGGCACAAAAGATACTTTCTTAGCTTTGGCGAAATGGCCGGTGGGGATGTTCACCCTCATGTTTGCTGTGCCGATTCTCAATTTAATTGCCCTGATGCGGGTTATTGACCAGATTTGCCTGCTTATTCCAGAAGAAACCCCCTTAAAAAGAAACAGCAAGCTGACAGCCTTTTTGATGGCTTTAGGTTTCGGCTCTTGCGTACTCTTGCTTAAATTGCCTTTCTTAGCAGAGCACATCAAGTTACTCATTTTCTTTTCAGTCAGCAGCCTGTTTCTAGCAATTCCGCAAAACTGGCTGAACAAACATTGGAAGCTTTATGAAAATGATCGTTTATTGGTAAGACAAGCTTTCAATCCTGTCGAACTGGTTCTCATCATCGCCGGTGCCAGCTTGCTTGGCTTGAATTGGTTTGGAGCCGAATTTGTCCCCCAAGCCAATCATTAGGTATTAGAAGCCGTGTTTGCGGGCCCAGCGCAAAAGCTTCTCGGGAGATTCGAGTTCCAATTTCTCCACCAGATGTTCGAGAAGGTCATCTAATTCTTGTTGGCTAATACCCATGCGCTCGGCAGCGGTTGAGAGCTTGCCTTTCATTGTCAGATAGCGAAGAATGGTTCGCTCCTGCGCGGTTAGCCTGGTGAGATGTCTAGGCAGACTGGGTGAAATTACTGACTTGGAACCTTTTGATACCATGAGAAGCGCCATCTTTACCAAGGCGGGCGCATCCTCTTTTAGTATGTAGCCAGAAGCCCCGGCAGCCAAAAGATCTTGTACTTCAGCCGCCTTGCTCTGGCCGGCAAAGATAACCACCTTTGTGCGTTTAAGCTGACTGAAACGCTTAAGCAGTTCCACTGTGTTGTAGAGACCAGGTAAATGCAGGTCCAAAAGCACGATATCAGGCAAAATCTTAGAGGCTGTAACCCAGGCTTCATGAGAAGTTTCAGCCTCGGCTACGACCTTGATCAGACCACCCTGTGCCAGTTTTTCTCCGACTTCAGCTCGAGTCTGAGCGTGGTCGTCAACTATCATCAATCGAATCATCGCCTGAATAGTTTACACCAGCGGCATCCATTAGATTACCGCTCGGCAGATTCTCTTTAGTTCACTATCCCGTAAATTCTCTAGCTTACGGGCTTACTTATTGGCAATCAAGACGCGATTGCAACCATCTTCTTTAGCTTGAATAAGAGCTTCTGAAGCCGCTTCTAATAGACCTTGCGGCTCATTTGAATGCTGCGGATAACAAGCCACAGCCAGAGAAGCAGTAATCTTGATTGGTTTACCGGTCTTCGGCTCTATAATCTCGAGCATCGAAATGCGCCGACGGACTCGCTCAGCCACAACAGAGGCGCCTTCAGCATCCGTTTCATGCAAAACAGTTACGAGTTCTTCGCCGCCCCAGCGAGCCGGCATGTCAATTTCGCGCACCGAACTGCGCAATATCTTCGAAACTTCGACTAAAACCTGGTCACCGACTTCGTGACCGTATTTGAGGTTGATTTCTCTGAGATGGTCGATATCGATAAGCATGAGCGAAAGCGAGTAACCAAGTCTCAAAGCACGCTTGAGTGAATGAGTGAGATGCTCTTTGAAGACATGACGATTGGGCAAACTGGTCAGAACGTCCTGACCCATAAGCTCTTGCAAACGCGCTTCTGCGTTTGCCAGCTGGTGACGCAGTCGATCTATCTCGCGGTCTTTCTCACGCAATAGTTTTTCGTATGAAATATTCTGTTGCCCGACACCGGCCGATCGCCTAGACGTCTGGACCGGATCCGGCGCCTTATGTGCCTGCCCATGAAAGGTCTGCAACATTTCCTGGATTCGAGCCTTCATCTTCCCCCCTCAGCGTGACCTTACAGATATGCACCGCCCGCCCAATGAGCAATGTGCTTACCTCTTATGTTCCTGTATTTCAGAACAGGTCTTAGCTACTGGTCCATATTAGCTCTAAATAGTTTTAATGCAAATAATATCAGTGGGGAAACCCGCAAATTTAAAGAGAAATTTGTCATTTTCCATATGAATTAGCCAAATAACATATACAGATTACTTACAGCTAATCTTGCAGCCGCTCTTTCAATTAATCTCAACCCGCGCCTGCTCAGTGCCGTCACTGTCCCTAACCATAATCAGCCAGTACTTTTGCTTCTTCGAGTCGACCGAGAAGGGCAGACTAATATTCTGAGACGACCCTGGACTCAACTCTTTGAAGCGCATCATTGCCGCTGATATATGCGGTGCATAGACTTCGTCAAAATCTGAAATCACACGAACGTTTCGCAGACTGAGAGTTTGCTTGCTTCTATTGTTGGCGATGAAATTGACCCGCAAAATCTGACCATTTTTATCTTTTGATAGCGGGTCCTTTTCAAACTTGTAATCAGCGACAATCAAAGAAAGCCCGGGTAAATGGTTGCGAGCGCGAGCCGAGTCGAGCGCCAAGGGATTGAAGCCCGGCAAGCTGAGCGGCTCTGAAATCTTGAGTTTGACGTGGTCTCCGGGATAGACCGAGCAAATTTTGCCTTTCCGAGCAACGGCACAGGCGATACCATAAGTGGCGCCAATACCACCGCCGATACCGACCGAAATTCCATATGTAGATATGGCTACAGGCAAACCGGTCATTTGCACCGACATAATCGAACCGGCCAAGGCGCCGATGGTGGCAAATTTAGTATCACGCAGCACCACCTTCGCTACCGACTTGAGTTCGTTGTCCTTTGTAGAAAAGGTTGTCTCAAACGGTACTTCATATTGCCCGTCCGGACTGATTATCTTGTCGAACTTTACTTCTACAAAACCATCTCGCCCATTATGTTTCTGCCGGTCTACCCGGGTAACAAAGCCATGGGCCACCCATTTACCAGGCAGAACTACCTTTGAACCATCAGCGGCTATGACATCGCGCGAAATACGGGCAAAGACTTCTTGCCCTTTTTGCGACAATTCAGAGTTGAGATGGCATTGCAATGTCAAATCTACAGAAGTACCCTTCGGCACCATCTGTAGTGAACCGGAAAGTAAGGGCGACCCATTGTTCTCCGGTAAGGTGGAAACACGCCCCTTCAAGAGCGGCTTTCCTTGGAAGGTTTCGCCTTTAGGCAAAAGAGAAAGTGCGTCATTATTCTGCTCACTCTCAAACGGAGACCGCAAGCCCATCTGCATGCCTGCATCTCTTTCGCCACCTGAATTGCCATCGATATTTACTTCGGTATTTGCTTCTATATTTGTCTCGGCATTCGAGTTTGCATTAGAGTCGGCGGTGTCTCTGGAATTTTGCTTGTTGATTTCGGATGTGGTCGCTGATGCCTGACCAGAATTGGGCTGAGAATTGGTCTCAGAATTGGTCTGAAAGGAAGATTGAGATTCGGGCTGAGACAAGGACTGAGAGGGGGGTTGAGAGGGGGGTTGAGAAGTCTGGACGGCAGAGTCGGGCATTAGGTCAGGTTCGTCTGGCAAGCTCATAGAGTCAAACGAATTGCGGGCTAGCGCGGACTCGGCATAGATGCCAAAGCCGACACCGCCCGGCGCAAACCAACTCAGCACAAACCAAGCCAGCACAAGCCAAGCCAGCACAAATTGAACCGCCTTGACAGTAGAGAGAAGCTTGAACAGTGAGTTTGGCCCCTTCATAGCGCCTCTAGAGCTTTTTATTGAGTATCTCTTTGATTTGATCAAGAAAACCCTTTTTCTTGCTGTCCTTGCCCGAACCAGACTGACCACTCTCTTTCATCAGAGACTTGAGCTTTACTTCTAGACTACGGGCTTCTGCATTAGTTCCATCAAGACGCAGAGAAGTTTGCACTTCTGTCATAGCAAGGGTTTTCCAACCACGGCTGAGATAAACTTCGGCTAGTTTATTGTGATAGCGAGGCTCGTTGGGAACCAGACGGATAGCCTCCTTCATAGCAGTTTCGGCTTCGGAATAGCGCTTTTTGCGCAAAAGCTCATCAGCCCTAGTCAAGTGCTTGTTTGCCCACTTTACATTAATATGATCATCGCCGGGATGCCCTTCCTCGCCCTGGGGTCCGTGGGGACCGTTACCAGTCAATCTTTCCTCTTCGGGAATTAGCGAACTGACAACAAAAGAACCGGTAGAAACTATCTCGGACCGGCGCCTCGCTAGAGAACGCAGGGTGTCGTACTCGGTGCGCCTATCGGCGTCGCCAAGCACCTCATGGGCTTTTGTAACCTTGGCAAACTCTTTCTGGGCAATAGCACGCTGTTCCGGGTCGTTAGGAAACCGGTCCGGGTGAAGTTTCTTCGCCAAACCCAGATAAGAACGCCGGATTTCCTCCTGGCTAGCCTCAGGCTCGACCCCTAGGGTGGCGTAATAGTCTTCTTCGAACTCCTGCATGCTGCTAATCTGGTACCTGAATTGGGACGCCTGACTGTAACGGAAAGTCATTTACCGCTAAGACTATTCTAGTAGAACTTATAAAGAAATTATGGATTTCTCACAGGCGCTTCAACCGGCTATCCATAATTCAAATAGAAAGGTCTTTCAGAACCAACTTTCAGAAGGTAAAAACTCATGAATCTCGACAAATTTACCAATAAAGCGCAAGAAGCAATCACAGGTTGTCGCGCCCTGCTTAGCCGCTTTGCCAACAGCCAGGTTACCCCTGAGCATTTGCTTCTCTCAATTATGGAACAGCAAGATGGCCTGGGAAGCAAAATTGTCGAAAAGCTAGAAGTCAAACCGCAAAAAATCATTGACGATGTAACAAGATATCTACAGAATCAGCCGAAAGCATCTTCGGTTACCGTAGCCAAAGACGAGATTCATGTCTCCAGCAAACTTATGCAAGTACTGGAAGCGGCAGAACGTGAAGCCGAAAGGCTGAAAGACCAGTTCATCAGCATCGAACACCTCTTGATTGCTCTGAGCGACGAAAGCCGCGGACAAGCCGGCACGATTTTAAAACAAAACGGACTGACGAAAGAGCGCATACTTAAAGTTCTGACCGACATCAGAGGCAAGCAGAAAGTAACCAGCCAGGACCCGGAAGGCACCTATCAGGCTCTGGAGAGATATGGCAAAGACCTCACCGAAATGGCAGCGAGAGGTAAGCTGGATCCGGTTATCGGTAGAGACGACGAAATCAGGCGCGTCATGCAGGTTCTCAGCCGCCGCACCAAGAACAATCCAGTCTTGGTGGGTGAACCCGGCGTGGGTAAAACCGCTATTGTAGAAGGTTTAGCCATAAGAATCACCAAAGGCGATGTGCCTGAGGGATTGAAAGACAAAAAAGTAATCGCCCTAGACATGGGCTCTCTGGTAGCCGGAGCTAAGTACCGCGGAGAATTCGAAGAAAGATTGAAAGCGGTGCTCAAGGAAGTGACCGAATCGGAAGGCGAAATCCTCCTCTTTATTGATGAACTGCACACAGTGGTTGGAGCCGGCTCAGGGGGAGAAGGTTCGATGGATGCGGGAAACTTGCTCAAGCCGCCGCTGGCAAGGGGCGAACTGCATTGTATCGGAGCCACCACTCTCGACGAATATCGCAAATATGTGGAGAAAGACCCGGCACTGGAGAGACGATTCCAAACTGTTTTTGTCGACCAGCCTTCGGTGGAAGAGACAATTTCCATTTTGCGTGGTCTCAAGGAAAGGTACGAAGTGCACCACGGTGTGCGCATCAAGGACGCGGCGCTGGTATCGGCGGCAGTGCTGTCTAATCGCTATATCACAGACCGTTCTTTGCCGGACAAAGCCATCGATTTGGTGGATGAGGCGGCAGCCCGCATGCGCATAGAAATCGATTCGATGCCGACTGAATTGGACGAGCTGGAAAGGAGAAAAATCCAGCTGGAAATTGAGCGCGAAGCCCTGAAGAAGGAAAAGGACCAAAGCTCTAAAGAAAGACTTGAGAAGCTGGAGAAGGATCTAGCCAACTTAAAAGAAGAGTCCGACAATCTGAGAGCACGCTGGCAATCGGAGAAGGAAGGCATTTCCAAAATTCAAGTTGTGAAAGCCGACATTGAAAACACTAAAGTTCAGATCGAACAAGCAGAAAGAGCCACCGATTTGCAGAAAGCAGCCGAACTCAAGTTCGGCAAGCTTATCGAATTGGAGAAGCAGCTCAAAGAAATGGAAGCCAAAATTTCGGACAACACGGGTCCAAGGCTTCTTAAGGAAGAAATCGATGAAGAGGACATTGCTGAAATCATTGGCAGTTGGACCGGAATACCGGTAACCAAACTGCTTGAAGGCGAAGTACAAAAACTACTGAGACTGGAAGAACACCTACACAACCGAGTCATTGGTCAAGACGAAGCAATAGAAGTGGTATCAAATGCAGTGCGGCGTGCCCGCACCGGCATGAAAGACCCCAACCGTCCAATCGGCAGCTTCCTATTCCTTGGACCGACCGGCGTCGGTAAGACAGAGTTAGCCAAGGCTCTAGCCGAATTTCTCTTTGACGATGAGCAAGCAATCGTCAGGATAGACATGTCCGAATACCAAGAGAAACACACAGTGGCCAGATTAATCGGCGCACCACCCGGCTATATCGGACACGACGACGGAGGACAGCTGACCGAAGCGGTTAGACGCCGCTCTTACAGCTGCGTACTTTTCGATGAAGTCGAAAAGGCGCACCCCGATGTATTCAATATTCTTCTTCAAGTCTTGGACGAAGGACATCTGACCGACTCCAAAGGTCGCACTGTTGACTTCAAAAACACCGTCATCATCATGACCTCCAACATCGGTAGCCAACACATACTCGACTATCAGATGCAGTCGGCAGTGGATGGAGAGGACCATTACGACGCGATGAGAGAGAAAGTTATGGAAGCTCTACGAGCCCACTTCCGTCCCGAGTTCCTGAACAGAATCGACGAAACGGTTGTCTTCCACGCCTTGAAGGCATCAGAATTGAAGCAAATAGTCACTATCCAACTCTCGATTCTCAATAAGAGACTGGCTGACCGTAAAATCGAAGTCAAACCCACCGATGCTGCCAGCGAATGGCTGGCCAACACCGGCTACGATCCGGTTTACGGAGCGAGACCGTTGAAGCGCTTGATCCAGCGTGAAATTGAAAACCCACTGGCGCTCAAGCTGCTGGAAGGCGAGTTTAACGATGGTGATACCATCACTATCGACGAGCATGACGATGAACTGACCTTTAGCAAATCACCGAGCTTGGTGGCCGTCTCTTAGCCAAAAAAAATCAGAAAGAGTAGAAAACGCGCTCAAGTTTTACCGGTTTGAGCGCGTTTTCTCAATTTATCTTTTGCTTCTTCTGCTTCTTTTGCTTCTGCCTACTTCTTGAGACTTCTTTTGCTTCTGCCTACTTCTTGAGATGCGGTCCGACCTTGGTAGCGTCCACCATCATATGAGTGCTCCGCATCAGAGTCATTAGCTCACCTGTACAGGTACGAACTTCAGTATCAACCACAGTCATTCTGCCCCAACGCACCACCTTAGACTCAGCCGTAATCGGCCCCACCGGGTCGTTTGTAAGCAGATTGACACTCAGCTGAACAGAATAAGGAAACTTCTCAGAAGCTTTGCCTTCAAGTTTTCTTTTTTCAATCTCTTCGATTGAAATGCTGCCACCATAGGCAGCAGCAGAAGCCGCCTCATCAGCGAGCGTGACAATCATACCAGCATGATAGACCCCAGTCGGTTGCATCACAGCTTCACTAAGCGGCAATTCGAATAGGGCATAACCTCTCTCTACTTTCAGACATCTACCACCGATAGCTGTCAAAGCATTCCACTCGTATTTTTTCAAAGATTCCTCCACAGCTCCACATATTCAGGAAGAGATAAAGGCTCTAATATAAAGAAGAAGAAGAAGAAGAAGATAAGTAATCGCATCATCTAAAGATGCTTCACTTTCTCTTCTATCTGTTTGACTCGCCCTGAATACACTTGAAAATCAATCTGTTCATGCCGTTTCGGACTCACTACAGCCTTATCATAAAGAGCTTTAGACTCTCGATATGAGGACAATGCCTCTCCTTTACTGCCGACTAAGCGCTGTGCATCTCCCAAATTCTCCAAAGTTCGAGCCCTTCCCAATCCCTCACCATTAGCAGTGCGCAGTTCAAGAACCTCTTTAAATTTAGGCAAGGCATCTGCGCCTTTGCCTTGTCTTAGCAAGACCACACCTAACCGCTCTAAGTTATTGACATAGGACTTACCAGCTTTGTTACTCGAGTTAGCAGCGATTATCTCGTTTAACAGCTTCTCTGCATCTTCAAAACGTTTCTCAGCAAGATAAATGTCTATCAATCGGTCCACAGTAAGTTCGGCTTCATCACCAAACAAGCTCCCCGAGACTCGGCGCTGCTCAACAACCGATTCCAGAATTCTGGCAGCCCGATAAGAATCACCATATGAATCAAAGCCTTGAGCCAGGTGCATCATATCTCTAGTGTATCTTGACTGATCAATACCACCGGGCGCCGGACCCAGACTGTCAACAATCTGCTCCGCCTCAAAAAAGCTTCCCTTTGATATTAGTTGCTCAGCAACAAGAAGATACTTCTCGAAGCACACAACGGCGCCGTCATATGCAGAAACTTCCACGACCGGCAATGAACTTGCAAACTCAGCGAGCTTAATAGTTCCGGCTTCTAGAGATGTAATGTCTTTGCTTGTTAGTAGCACTTCTTTATATGCTCGAGAGTTATTTGGTTCGTAATATCTAATTGCGAAGGTAAGAAATTGACCGCTGAAAGAATCCGCGATTGCTCTAGCTGCCAAGATCGCATCCATACGAAAATTTGCGCCTTTGTACCCATAGACTGCCACTACCGCCTGGCGTCCCTTATTAAAAGCACTAATGCCTGCACCACGAAACAGCTTCCTTGAGCTAATCGCCTTATGCAAACCACCATAAACACCGACTGATTTATTGGGCGCTGGCGAAATCGCAGGAGTCTGACCAAGACTAAAGGCTCTGGCAGATTCTCCAGTGTCTGAAAGATCAGAAACCTGATTTTCACAAAAAGCTTTAGGTGAGTTCACCATAAAGGCGAAAAGAAGCAGAAGTACTGTTGATTGCCTTTGCCTGGTTCTCTGACTATGGACTTTTCGAGAGTTCAATATTCTGCTCCTGATTCCCATTCTATTTATTGTAGACCGATGTCAAATTCTGAACAGGCTATGAAGCCTTTAAGTTACAAGAATCACTTTATTAAAATCACGGACTAGATTAATTATAGCCAGGACGCCACTTAGCAACCGCCAAGCATTATGCCCATTGCCTTCGCACCAATTTTCATGAATAGCAAATGTCGGTCGAAATCGTAAATCGATATCGCAATCCAAAATTTTTAAGGTCATTTTTTTGAACTTTTTCGTTCAGTCTTACGTTTATAGATCTATCAACCACTGAAGGGTCTAGATATGAAAAGCGATCCCCACAATCTGATTTCACTCATGCAAATAGACTATGCCAGAGGGAAAAGTACAGAAATTAAGGAACAAGCAAAGAAAGCTTGGGCCGAGTTCTGCGAGCGCTTTCCCTCAGAGAGAGACTGTGCCAAAGATCTTGCTGACTTGCTCACGAAGAGAGGTCTACTTGCTTGCTACTGTTTTACAGATGATTCTAACTCTAGCCAATTTAGATTCGAGGATGACTATCGACTAGCAATCTGCTTAAAATGCGAAAACTCCTATAGAACCACTGCAGGAACGTTCTTTGACAGAAGAAGAAAACTACGTCCTTGGTACGCAGCGATGTGGTTCATGGAAAACGGCGTATTCATCAGCTCCAACTGGTTCGGCAAGATAGTAAGAGTCGCTCAAGCAACCGCACTGAACATCTACCATCTTCTAATGTATTCCGTTGATCTAGAATACAATCCAGAATCTGAAAACGTCTGGTCGAGAGAATTTCTGCCACATTTCATCAAGAGGAGCATCTGGTCTATTCGAGGGCTTCATCCAAGCAGTGAAGAATCTGAACAGGAGCAAGAGAGTAATCAGAAAGAAAAGAAAGAATCAGCTCCATTTGACATGAAGGACTCAGACATTTTCGAAAAGACCCAACAGGAGCCAATCTCAGACAGCTCAGATGCAGACGAATTCACAAGGACGGATAACAGCTCGAACTTGACCTTTCATAATGAGCCGGAGCACCAACTTATTTTGGATTGCCTTAGACAAGCCGGCGCTCTGCATCCTGACGAACTCTCAACTAGAACTGAGCTGGAAATTGCTAAGTTGAACGAACGCCTCACAGACTTAGAGCTTTCAGGACTGATCAAGATGACATTCGGCGGTCGATTTGAACTTACATCAAGAGAGCTTGAATCAGCTCCTAAAGGAGGAAACCACTGTGTTGATGAACTGGATTCCTATCAAATAGAAATGGAATCAGAGCTAATTACGAGAGAACCAGGCAATGCAAAAAAGCACAAGTCAGTGCTCAGAAAAGAATTTGATAGACTAATCCGGAGAGAGTTTCAAGGAATCAGCAGAAAGTATCTGCAGTTGTACTTGTCTATTGCAAAACTCTTGAGTTTCAGCACTGTCCGAAGCGAGCGGTCAATAATTGATGCCTGTCTAAAGACTGGGGATCTTGAGACTAAGAAACTCAAGCTGTACCAAACTCCGAAGATTCTGTGTTTTCCGCTAAATGCCGAAGCTCGAAACTGAACCAAGAAGCATCAGTCTAAAAATATCTGTCTCAATAACGTCAGTTCTGTGAGGGGAAAACCGGCTCCTTCGCGCCAAGATATCTCGGCTTACGCTTAGAAAGGATGTCTAGCCAAGCTGCTTGCGCAGCACCGAATTCTCGCAAGTCGTACCATCTTGCCATGTCGCCATAAGAACTTCGGTCCGCACAAAAGCCTATGGCATTGAGACCCAGATTTCTGGCAATGTAGAGGGCTCTTGGCAAATGAAAGCGCTGACTGACAAGAATTAGACTATTGAGTTCGAAGATATCACGAGCGCGATAGAGACTGTCATAGGTGCGAAAACCTGCATAGTCGCAAATCACATCTGATGATGGAACTCCCAGTTCTAGAGCTTGGCGCTTCATTGCGACGGGCTCATTGTAGTAAATTTCGCCATTGTCGCCGGTCATTATCAGCTTTTTTACCTTAGCACTTTTATAAAGAGCTACGGCAGCCAGAACTCGGTCGCGCGCTTCAGAAGACCCGACCCCAGCACCAAAGACAAGGGCGGCCGGTCTAGAAGGAATGGACTCAATGTTCGAATAGATCTGACCTGTCTCTCTATTCACCTGCCAGTAGACAAAAGTACAGAAAATGAACGGCAGAAACAAAGCGATTGACAAGAGGGAAAGTACCGCTGAGGGCCTCTTTCGATTGAGCGGAGCAACGGTACTTGCATCTATAGACTGGCTGAGTGGCTCTGGACTAGACAAACTAAGCCACGGCACCGCCTGTGTAATGATAGATTAGCAGAATGCGGCCGCCATGGGGACCGACAGTCAAAGGCGTCAGACTGGCAAGCTGATAGCGATACTTCTGGTGCTCGATAATTGATTTGGAAACATCGTCAGCGGGCACTATATCTTGAACGACAAATGTTGGCGTGGCAAAAAACTTCTGGAGCTTATCATCAACAAGATCCTTTAGCTTGGACATGAAACAAACCTCCTCAACTCAACACTAGAGATAGATATACTACAAAAAATTTGAATAAAATGACCTGATGAAAGCAACCATCTCCAATTTCTTGAAAAGCTTGAAAAGTAAAGGACCCATGAAAGCTTCGTCCTTTGCAGCTGCCATTGTTGCCATATCACAGCCGATTGAGCAGGCAAAAGCAACGCCAAATCGAGACCCTAGCCGCCCGAAGCAGATCTGCAGCAGAGCCGGCTCGCAATCAAAGGACCAAGACACCGGCTTACAATTGAAGTCGGCGACACCAACACTTGACACCTTGCCGCCGCCAAAGCGCTTGCTTGGAGGTGTCGGCAAAACAGAAATGCTTCAGGAAAGTCCGCCTCGGCCGGTAAATAAGCTCGGATACCTGGCAGAGAGCCAACAGAAGAGCCCTCCAGAGAATGTCGTCTATGTTGCACCCAACTCGCTAGCCTATAGAGCCGGTCTTGCCGCAGGCGATAAGATTCTGGCAAGAGGAGTACGAGGAACAATCGCCGATCTCATTGTTGAGCGGGCAGGCAAGCGCTATTTGTGCCGCATAGATGTAGCGACTCTTATTCAGCAAAGCCAACCAAACCGAAAGGATCCGCTCAAAGCAGGCCTAGAAAGAAGCGCCGCGCAGAAACTTCATGAGCGCAGCTTGGTCTTTATGATAGACAAGTCGGCTTCTATGGATACCAAAGACTGCCCTGGAGGCTTGTCCCGTTGGCAATGGTGCAAGCAGCACATAGGCGAAATCTATCTAGCGGACAATGGCTTACTTGCTAATGATATCTCAATCGTAACCTTCGATTCGCAGTTTCGTTCGTTTCGGAATTGCAGCGCCGGACAACTTTCATCTGTATTTCAAGAAATCGCACCTGATGGCGAGACAAATATGGCACAGGCACTGCAAGAATCCCTTGCCCTGGTAAGAAGACCCCTAGAAGGTGGGAAACCAGCCCTGATTGCCATAATCTCAGATGGTCGACCAACCGACGCTGAAAACTTGAAGAAAGTGATAATCGATCGAGTCAACAGTTTGAGCGATCCCAAACTTCTTTCAATTGTATTCATAGAAGTGGGCACGCCGGAAAAGTATCTAAAAGAGCTTGATACAGACCTGGTTCCAAAAGGCGCCAAAGCAGATGTTGTCACGGTCATGCCCATGGATAGAGCGCAAAAAGATGGTTGGACAGCCACCCTTGCCGCCGCAGTCCCCAAAGAAGACAAACCAGTAGATAAGAATGCAGCCCGCGACGCCCTGAACGGTCATGTCAACAGCTATAATAGCTCAGCCTTCATCAATAATGTCAGACCGGCGCCACCAGTGAAAGCCCATCCAACAGGAACAGCGCCTGGAACAACTTCCAGTAAAACTCCCGGCACAACAACACCAACAAGCGCAGCAAGCGGACAGACGCCAGGCAGCAGTGCAGCCAATAAGCTGGTCAAGCCGGCACCACCGGTAAAGGCACATCCCACCGGAGTAAATCCAGAAGCGGCAAGCGCCACCCCGAAACCTATTGAAATAGATGAAAAAGAAACCACTCTAAAGCGCAACGCCAATAAGACTTATCAATGAACAATAAACCCAAGAGTTTTCTCAGCAAGACAGAGCGCATGCTAATTTCTTTGGTACTACTAACGGTGCTATCACAGTCAACCGCTGCGGCTCAAGGACAAGCCTTTCTGCTTAAGCAGGCGCGCAGCGTCAGTGAAAAATCTCCGGCAGCCGGCTTCAAACTGTATGAGGCACTTTGCCGTAAATATCCGCACGATCTTTCTTTGCTGTATGAAAAGATACGGATTGGGAGAGTCGCGGAAAAGCCACCGCGCTTGGAAGAATGCAATCGACTAATAGAGGCAGACCCTTCAGCGAAGCGCTATCCACACATCTATACCTGGCGAGCTTTAGCACACATCGATAATTTCGACGAAGAAGCCGCCCTCAACGATTGCCTCAAGAGCGCACAACTGGGGGATAAAGCCGGCGAGACAGCAATCTGGCTTTGCAAACTCTATCAATCGATGAATCGTCATAGCGAGGCTATAGCCTGCATAAAAGAAAAGTTCAAATTGGAAAAGAAGGAAGATGCTTACGGACATGAGTTGATGGCTTACAGCTATTCGGCTCTCAAGCAAGTGGACCAGGCCTTGAAAGAATATGAAAAATCGCTTTCACTGGATCCAAACAACTTGAAGGTTCTGCTTAACCATGCGGGTTATCTTGAACAAAACAATAGAGGACAAGAAGCTCTCAAAGATCTAGAGAAGATACTCAAGATTGAAAAGAATAACGACATTGCCTTGCAATTGAGAGCAAAGATTTACTATAGCCTTGGTCGCTATAAAGAATGTATCAGCGATCTCAATCAGTATGCTCAGACAGAATTCAACAAAGAACCGGCACCATCTGCCCTCGAGCTACGGGCAGAAGCCTATAGGAAGCTCGGTCTAAACGCCCTTGCAAAAAAGGATATTGAGCGCTCTAAACAAATACGAGCTCAGCACTAATTTGATTTAGTCTTAAAGTTAGCCATAGCGGTCTCGAGGCAATCTTGCATGATTTGCTTGAGAGGCAGTCCAGAACGCTCTGCTAAAGAAACACAGTCTGAATATTCTGGTTGAAGGTTGATGAGACTACCATCTAGACGATACGAAGCCTTTACTCTAACTTCCTGCCCCAAAAGATTGACGTTGATAAAGTCGCGGTCTGCCGCCAGCCTCTCGGTATAGTAAGTGCGCACACCAATGGCAGTAGTTTCAGACAGCAAAATATCTGAAAGGTGATAGACATCTTCAGGACGAGCCAGTACCTTCAAGAAGTGCCCGGAACGCCCCTTCTTCATCTGACAAGGCGAAAGAGAGACATCCAGGGCGCCGGACTCGAGCAGTTTCTCGGCAGCGAAAGCAAGTATCTGCGGACTGCAATCATCAATATTTGTCTCTAGGCAGCAAATAATTTCTGAGCGAAAAGAAGCACGCTCACCGCTCGAAATGCCGACTTGTGGATGAGACGGCGGTAGCGCATTGCCCACGATAAGCCTAACCACATTAGGATGCGCTTCAGGAGCATAAGTTCCAGCACCATATCCAGTACCAAGCACTCTTTCAAACGCCGGTGGTCCTGAGTAGCGCTCGGCTATAGTAGTGAGAATGGCAGCCCCTGTCGGCGTCAAGCATTCATAGCCGTTGGGATAGTCACGCGTGGGGGCGCCGGCACTCATAATCAAGTTCAGAGTAGCCGGTCCGGGCACAGGATAGATACCATGGGCAGACTTGATCACGCCGCTGCCCAAGGGCAGGGGCGAAACAATCGCTCTCTCGATACCCAAAGAGTGAAAGGCTATGGCAAAACCAACAATGTCAACTATCGAATCAGTGGCACCAACTTCATGAAAATGAATGGACTGGATTGGCACCCCATGCACTTTGCTCTCGGACTCTCCGAGGTTGACAAAAATTCTAGTAGCCAGAGCCTTCACCGCATCTGCCAGCTTCGAATTCTCAATCAAAGCCAAGATATCAGAGAGACGACGTCCGTGCTCATGTTCATGTTCGTGCTCATGTTCATGTTCATGTTCGTGCTCATGCTCGTGCCCGTGTTCATGTGAGTGTTCATGCCCGTGCCCGTGTTCATGTGAGTGTTCATGTGAGTGTTCATGTGAGTGTTCATGTTGATGCCCATGCCCGTGCTCGTGTTCATGTTGATGCCCATGCCCGTGCTCGTGTTCATGTTCATGTCCGTGTCCGTGCCCGTGTCCATGTTCATGCCCGTGCTCGTGTCCATGTTCATGCCCGTGTCCGTGCTCATGTTCATGCCCGTGCTCGTGTCCATGCCCATGCCCGTGTTCATGTTCATGTCCGTGTCCGTGCCCGTGTCCATGTTCATGCGAATGAGAGACTGCACGTCTTGGGTCCGAAGCTTTTGAATCAGCAGAAAATACATTCTCTTGCAAATGGACATTGAGGTGACTGGCAAAAATACCGGCACGATGCACTTTCTCAAGCGAAAGACTGAACTCTGCCGGTGGCAAACCCAAAAGTTCAAGCTGGGCTGTCAGCTCCTTCAAACCAAAACCAAGAGCTTCGCCGGCATCCAGACAAGCGCCCAAGAGCATGTCTCCGCTTGCGCCAAAAGAACAGTCGAAATAAGCAATGCGCATCTACAATCAATCCTCTTTCTTCGGTACCAACTTAATGGCGCCTAGGTGCTCGTCTCCATCGACAATAATCTCCTTTGAACCAGCTTTGACTAATTCAGGATAGAGCTCGTTATAAATTGTCAATTTCTTTTTGCCAGAGGTAAGACGCATTGAAAATGTGCCCTGCCGCCCAGTTTCGCAACCACCACTGCCATAAAGATGGGCCCGACCATCATCACCTTTGTCCAGCGGCTCAACCTTGATGGTCAGACCCTTAAGACCTCTCAAGACCGTGGCATTCTTCTTACGCATAAGTCCACCAAGCGCCAGTCCGCTTGCCGCCTCTTCCGCAACCACTCTGCCTGTGACGAGATGCCCGTGGCGCAATCGCACAATCAATTTGCGTGTTTCATCACCAGGCAGATTCTCCACCAGAGATTGACTGCAGCCTTTATCCAATTCGGGTATCACCTCTAAAGTGAGCTTACCGCAATTGTTGTGAGGGATGGAAAACTCTCCGTTAGCCTTGGTCCTGGTCTCAAGCGAGACTTCGCCAGAAGCCTCCCACAGACGCACGACACAATCTCCAAGAGCCTTGCCATCAGGCAAAAGAACACGACCAGAAATCGCATGCCTGGTGGGGTCGGGCGGCGGCGGCAGCTTGAATTTTGGTTCACCTCCAAAAACAGGAGGCAGACTTAGTAGACCTAAGCCGGGAAGCAAGGGAAGCAAAAGAAGCAAGGAACCAATCATTGCCTTCTGTCTAGGCAAAAAACATAAATGAACCGACAAATTATTTTCTCTCTGCAAAGTTGTACCTATTTTTCGTTCTTTCTCGTTCTTCCATCAATATAGTTTAAACGGGCACGGTGATCTGCGCTTAGGGCCAAGCTCCATGTAGTATGCTAGAGCAGTCCTTGTAAAGTGGAACGAGCGATGCCGGTCAAGATTGGCAATTTCACCCTCAATAGCCGAGTTTATGTGCCGCCCATGGCCGGTGTCACCGACTTGGTTTTTCGTTCTATCGTTAGACAAATTGACCCAGGCTGCCTGATGTCCACCGAAATGGTCAGCTCTAGAGCCCTCCTAGCCAGACCAGAATCGCGCATTATGGACCTGGGTGAGGCAGAGCACCCAATCGGCATTCAGATTTTTGGACATGAGCCCGATGTTATGGCTCATGCGGCCCAGCTAGCAGAAAAGCGAGGCGCCGACTTCGTAGACATAAATATGGGCTGCCCGGTGCCTAAAATCACCAAGGGCAAAGACGGCTGCGCCTTGATGAAAGAGCCTGACCTGGCAGAAGAAATCATCAAAACAGTAAAGAGTGCCGTCTCAATACCCGTAACCGTCAAATTTAGGCTGGGCTGGGACGATACCAGCCGCAATTGTGTTAGTTTCGGCGAAATGGCAGAAGGAGCCGGCGCTTCAATGGTGACCGTGCATGGTCGCACCAGACAGCAACTCTATTCTGGCAAAGCCGATTGGAGCCATATTGCCCTGGTCAAAAAGGCGCTTACCATCCCAGTTTTTGGTAACGGTGATGTTTTCAGCCCGGAAGCAGCTATGCAAATGCTGGAAATAACTAACTGCGACGGCGTAGCCGTGGCCCGCGGCAGCCTCGGCAATCCCTGGCTGATTCCTTCGATTACACGCTATCTAGATGAGGGCGTGCTGAGCGACGCGCCTAGCACTCTCGATAGACTGATTACAGCCTATGCTCACGCCAGCGCCCTGGTTGAATACAAGGGAGCGAGAGTCGGCATCAATGAAAGCCGCCGACACATGATCAATTACACAAAGGGAATAAGCGGCGCCGCCCCATTTCGTAACCGGCTCACTCAAATAACTAGCAAAAAAGATGCTGCAGAGATTCTCGCCGAACTTGCCTTTATGAGCGAAGGCAGCACTGCTCGTGAGAACTTTTTACTTGCAGTAGAGCAAAATGATCTCAAATATGGAGAACATCCAGGCGAAGGGAAGCATGACCGCAAAGGCAGTATCAAGTCCCCAGTTAATGTCGTTGCCGTCGCGCCAGTCGCAGTACCATAAGATGGCGTTGACGAAGGGTGTGGTTATCCAGCCCATGATGCCGGCCATAAAGGCGAAAAGTAGCATTACAGTCCAGAAATCCATTAGTAGAAAGCCCTCGAATACCGACTGCACTCACAGACGAGAAAAGTTTAAGCCCGAGTTTGCTCTTTAGCAACGGGAATTCTCCCATAGCATGCCACTTTGAAACAGATTTTAAGGAATTACCCAGCTTAAAGCCCTGAAACCAGAGGTTCCAGGGCTGTTAATGACCGGGCTAGAGACTCGACTTAAGACTTAGCAGGCAACAAAAACGGAAGCTCTGCTGGGGAGTCTTTCCTAGCTCTTAATACATGTACTGCCCAGAGGGCGATATCAAGATAGTTCCGTCGCCTTCGGCGGCGACCATCTGCAGAGCCTGAATAACGGCATTGGCGGTCTTGGCTTGCTCGCGGCTTTCGTTCTTGATTTGCTTGGCTCGCTGCGCCACACGCAAAACCAGCTCATAACGGTTGGTGTTGTCTTTGAGAAGCTGGTCCAGGATTCGAGTGGTACTCATCGGTTTATCTCTTGGCTTTGAAGGTTTATAGCAACAACTATCTAGCGCCGCTTGTCGATACGGCAACGTTCAGCATACACGATATGCTCTAGATTGTTAACGGCATCCTCAATCTTATCGTTGACTACTTCATAATGGAAAATATTTTTTTCTTGTAACTCTTCTCTGGCTTTCTCCAGTCTTAGATTGATCTTATCGAGACTTTCGGTCTGACGCCCCCTCAATCGGGCTTCCAATTCCTCGAAAGAGGGCGGAGAAATGAAGATCATGACAGCCTCGGGATACTGCGAATAAATCTGCTTAGCGCCCTGCACCTCAATCTCTAAAATAACATCGACGCCGCTCTCTTGCTCTTCAGAGACCCAGCCGCGGGGAGTGCCGTAATAATTACCGGCAAACTTGGCGTATTCCATAAACGCCCCCTGGCCTATCATCTCTTCGAACTCTGCCACGCTACGGAAGAAGTAGGAGGTGCCTTCCACTTCGCCAGGCCTTATCGGTCTTGTGGTCACAGATACAGAGTATTTGAGACGGTCCATCTGAGCCATCAGCTTCTTGACCAGGGTGCCTTTACCAACCCCGGATGGACCGGTTATGACAATAAGATTGCCGGAGCGCAGACCACGCTTGGACTTGCCCGAAGTCTTGCGTTCTTTACCGGCTGATTTGCCGGGCTCTTTGCCAGGCTCTTTCGCTATCTCTTTGCCGGCAGCCTGCTTTCCAGAAGTCCGATCGCCAGAAGTCTTATTGCCGGACGCCTGATTTGGCGCTTTACCGGCAGATTGACTGGCAGCCTTGGCTGCGGCTTTTACTCGGGTATCTGTCTCTATGGTTGCACCGTTTCCTATGGCTGACATAACCTAACTAATGGGGCTTTCAACTACCTATTTCTGACAAGGTTCACTAATTATGCGCTAGCTAAAGAACTCGATTCTGAGGGTCCTGGGAAATTGGGTGCTAAGCTTATTTCCTAGTTCTCGGCAAAGCGGCTATCCCTGTGTCAATTTTGTCTCAACTGCTTCTCAACCTGCTAGTCGACAACTAACGTCGTCTTGAGAATTTTTGGTTTTCTCTCGGGGCTCTTTCCAAAGCAACTCGAACATATTCATAAAAACATCCACTAAAAACATCTTCGAGTTTGCTAAATTGTCAGTTATTAAACCTCACCTTAGCGCACTGTGCAACCCGACAAAATAGAAGTCTAATGCAACCATTCGACGCACTTTCAATCCGAGCGGTCCTCAAAGAAGCGCGCCCGCTCATTGTCAACCGCAAGATTGAGAAAATCTTGCAACTCGGTCGCGATGAGTTGCTGCTCTTACTGAGAGGAAAGACAGGTACAAATAGCCTGTTCATCTCGGCGCAGTCGGTACACGGCCGTATCTGCCTGCTCAAGCCCAATATTGCCAATGCCCCCAAAAATAATGTCCACAATACTGACGCAGAGCGTTACGTCTCCAGGTATGGTGCCAATAACATTCCCAATTTCTGCCTGCTTTTGAGAAAGCACTTGGCGGGTGCCACCCTCATAGCTGCCGAACAGCCTCAGGGCGAAAGAATAGTGGACTTTGTCTTCTCAGCCCTTGACGAAGTCGGCTCTGCTTCAATAAAGATACTGACGGCTGAAATTATGGGCAGGCACAGCAATCTCATTTTCTGGGATAAAGCCAGCGGCAAAATAATCACAGCCTCCCATGTGGTCACAAAAGACATGAGCCGCCAAAGAGAAGTGGCTCCAGGACTGAGCTACGAAAGACCACCCAGCCAAGACCGACCAAGCTTGTATAGCCTATCTAAGGAAGTCCTGTTCGACTGCTACTCAGGCTTTAGACAAGACTTTTCAAAGTTTGCCACCCTCGAGCAATGGCTTATTCAAACTTTCACCGGCGCGGGCAGACATCTCTGCGAAGAATTGGTCTTAGCAGCAGGTCTACCGAGCGACGCAGCCAGCGCTTCCAAAGCAACCAATGAGCAACTGGAAAGACTTTGGAGCATTGTCGAGGGAATGCAACGCGACACCGACACCGACAAGAACAGAGACAGAGACAGAGACAGAGACACAGTCAGTCAGACCGGCGAGTTGGTGACATCAGCATTTCGTCCCTTCATGTTCAATGACCTGAGCCGCTACAGCGTTCGCGGGCTATATCCGCATAAGAAAGACGAGGTGAAAGAGTTTCCAGCTGTAAACGACATGGTGGAAGAATACTTCCGACAATGTGAATATCAAGAGCAGCTAAATCAGCTTAGGGAAAGACTGAAAGCCGATCTCAGTTTAGAAATAGGTAAACTGGAAAGCCGCATCAAGACGGCAGCCGAGCATGTACTGCAAACTTCTTCCATTGAAGATTTGAAAAGGTCGGGGGACCTCTTGCTCGCCCATATGACCGAAATCAAAGCCGGTCAAGAAGTCTTGCTGGCAGAAAATATCTTTGACGAAAAGGGCGGACAAATTGAAATCAAACTCAATCCGCTACTCTCAGTTAGCCAAAATGCACAACACTATTACAGACAATATGCCAAAGTGCGCTCTCGTAATCAGACCGCCAGCCGTTCAATCGAAGAAGCCAAAGAGCGTCGTCACCTGATGGAACAAAAACTTTTGCAGGTGGGAAAAGCTGAAAGCATATTCGAACTGAAAACCATAAAGGAACAACTGACCGGCAAAAAGCCTCAAGACCTGCAACATGCTCTGAAGGGCATTAGTAAAGCAAGCGGGGGTGGCTCTAAGCAAAGTCGAGTCGGAGGCAAATCAAAGCGTACAGAAAAGCTAATAACCCTCAACTCCAGCGATGGATGGACGATATATGTCGGGCGCAACCGCATGGAAAACGACTATCTCCTCTCTCGATTGGCGCAACCAAATGACTTGTGGTTCCACGTTCTCGGGCAAGGCGGTGCTCATGTCTTGATTCGCATTCCTTCATCGAAACAAGAGCCGCCGGCTCGAACTATTGAAGAAGCGGCGCAGATTGCAGCGAGACTATCTAAAGCTGGGCAAGGCAGCAAGGTGCGAGTTGTCTATACCCAGTGCAAACATGTACGCAAGATTGCCAACGAAAAGCCGGGCGTCGTTAGATACGAAAACGAACGCACCTTGGAAATTGACACAGCCAAGCCAATGCCCAAGGCTATGAAACAGCTATTTGACCGCGGCGCACCAAACCGCTAGAGCCTATGCAAACCAAATAGAATCTTGCAGTCTCGCTACATTTTGCGAAAGAGACCAACCACAGTGCCCTGAATTGTCAGTCCACTGGCAGCGTCAACAAAGATTGGCTCCATAGAAGAGTTAGCAGGCTGCAAACGATAACCGCCTTTCTCCTTGAAGAATCTCTTGAGAGTGGCACTACCATCCTCAAGTAAAGCCACCACCATATCTCCGTTGTTGGGAGAAGGATTTGGCTTCACAATGACAAAATCACCATCGAAGATACCATCTTCGATCATTGACTCCCCTTTCACTTTTAGGGCAAAACAACCGCTTTCGCCGTATCGGCTCTCGACCTCCAAGTATTCCTTCGATTCAAGTGCGGCATCGATCGGGGTGCCGGCGGCAATAGCGCCAGCGTAAGGAATCCCTGGCTGACTTGTCTGAGGAAAGGCAACAATCTTATCTTTGCCAACAGCACGAAGATCAGCAGATTGAACTCTATCCGCCTTTCGCGCCTGAGGGAGGAGTTCATCAGGGGACTCTTCAGCCTCTAAACTACCCACCTGCTCAGGCCTAAGACCAAGCACCTGCAAGCCCTCGGGCAAAACGCGCAACGAACGATTTAACTTAGGTTCCCAGTGCACCAGCCCCTTCTTCTTGAGGGCGGCAACATGCTGATGTACGGTCATGCGATTCTTCAGACCTAGACAACCAGCCAAGTCGGCTAGAGTTGGAGGATAGCCATGCTCTTCAGTGAAGCTGACGATTAGGCTCAAGACTTCACGTTGACGAGTAGGTAGTGGTTTGTTGAGTTCCAAGGGAATACTCCAGAGACAATACACATACGTAAGTATAGTACCCTTTACTACATTTTGTCGAGCCCCCAATCTAGGCAGTCCAAAAACCAATTTCTCTGTGTATAAAGATGTAAGTTGAACGCTAATCGTTATCGATTTACGTTTTTTTCGACCCTCGAAGCACCCAAAAACAGCCCACCCAAATCGGCAGAAGCAGCCACCAGCAACGATTAATCAAATCCCCCCAGCCAGAAATCAAGCGAAACAAAGATTAAACGAAACCATCCCCATTTAATATTCACAGCGGTACCAAAATGAGCGAAAAATTCGAACATCAGAGAAATCAGGAAGCGGTAGACACTGCCAGCCCCTGGCATACAGAGCTGCAGGTGAAGCCCTCTGACAAGCAATCGGAGCTAGATAAGAAAGGGACGGAGAAGGGACCGGAGCAGTCGCAAGCGGAAGCGGCAACCGAAGCAGAAAAGAATAAGAGCAAAGAGAATCCGGACGCTGCCGAAGTCAATACCGAATTATCGATTAACGGAGTCCCGCGCAACCTCAATCTGGAAGAAGAAACCGCGACTTTCATTGCCACCAAGGGACGGAAGACTGAAAGTAAAGCCGGCGAAGATAAACCGTCTAATGACGACCTCATATTTATTCCTAGCATAGGTGCCACCGACACCGTCTTGTCAAAAGAAGAAGCAGAAGATTACAAGAAAGCCTCAAGCCTGGTGCAGAAGTATTCCGACCGCCTTGAAAAACAAGTAACCGGTCCACTCATCAAAGAGTTTGCCGAAGGGCTCAACGCAATGGAGAGAAACCTGCCGCCCGAAGAACTTCTCCAACTGGAGAGAGGGCGTTTGAACTTTCAGGCGTCCAAAGATGCCTACGAGAAGAGAGAAGCTGAAATTCAAGCGTCCGGAAAATTACTCTATTTGGTTGAGCCGGAGCGACCTAAAGAGATGAAGGAGTTTGATGCAAAGGCTCGCGAGTTACTAAACTCATTGGGAGAGAAAGGCTTGCAACAAGCTCTGGCTCTCGAGAAAGAATTCCCAGGCTTAGCTGAAGCCAGAGAAAGATTGCGTGACTACGAAGAGCGCATTGAGCGCGCCCTCGAAGAAGATGAAGTCGAGACCCGCGAAGCCTGAGCCGAAAGCTAGTCTAGTACAAGATATTCTTGCCTAGAGCGGACTGGACAAGTTCCACAGCCAGTTCAGCTGTTTGGTTGCGCACATCGCGAGCCGGATTCAATTCGACTATGTCGATTGAACGAACAAGTTCGCTGTCGGCTAAAAGTTCCAAGGTGAGATGACTTTCTCTGTAAGTCAAACCGCCACGGCTATCCGTACTGACACCGGGCGCTACATCTGGATCCATCACATCGAGATCGAAGGAGACATGCAAACCGGCGACGCCGCGAGCGGCATAATCGAGCGATTGGCGCGTGACTTTGACAATGCCGTGCTCGTCTATATCGCGCATAGAAAAGGGCAAGATTCCCGATTCGTCAATCAATTCGCTTTCGGCCCGGTCCAGGTCGCGCACGCCAATGAGGGCGCAACGCTTGCTCTTCACCTTCGGACTAAAGCCTAATAGTTCGGTAAGTCTTTCATCACCTTGCCCAAGAGAGATCGCCAAGGGCATGCCGTGCACATTGCCCGAGGGTGAGGTGGCTGGTGTATTGATGTCGCCGTGGGCGTCGTACCAGATCAGTCCAAACTCTTCCTTGCGCTTGCGGTAGTAATTGGAAACTCCAGCGATACTGCCGATAGCCAAAGAGTGATCACCGCCGATGGTTACAGCTACGGTGCCATCATCGAGAGCAGCCTCGACGGCTTTAGAGAGGGCCAGGCTGACATCGCGAATCTCGGGGACGCAATGAGCGACCTTGCCGCTCTTTTCCCACCAATAGAGGACATCGGGCACAGGTATGTCCACCTGTTTATGCACTTTGAAGCCAAGAGCTTCTACCTTGCTGACTAGGCGCGCTACCTTCACCGCTGCTGGTCCCATGCTCACACCGGCATGGGGACCACCCAAATGCAAAGGACAGTAGATGAGAGTGACCGCCCTGTTCTCAAGCTTTGAAGAAACTTTTTGTTTAGAACTGCCGGTTCTTTCGGCTTTGGCTGTCTTGGACATTTCTTTCCCTCTGACTAGCAATCGACTAATTGAGCTTACAGTCTGTGACAATCTAGAAAGAGCTGCCTGAGAGAAAAAATATATAAAGAGGGCTTAGTGTATAATTCATTCTTTGCAAGTTCGTCAGATAAACTGTTCGAACAGAACTTCAGACGAGGTCAGTCACGTGTTCCGTCCCATTATCAAAATTGTTTTTCTAGCCAGCGCTGCTTTTGAAGTAGCCAGAGAAAAAATAGAGGATGCGCTGGACACATTTACATCCAGAGCCGATGAATACAAATCATCTGGTTCAGACCGCTTGCATCAAACTAGAGACCGGCTTAAACAAGCTGTTTCGGACGCCACCCAGACCATCTGGCAACGCTCAGACGTACTGGAAGGGCAAGTACGTGAAAAGATTCGCAGACAAGTGGCAGACTTTTCACTGGGCGCTTTAGGCGATTCAACTGAAATCAACGAATTGCGCGCCGAGATTGCCACATTGAGAGCAGAGATTGCCGAACTCAAGCAGAAAACCCCGGTCTGAGCCCTAAACTGAACGATATTTATTGACGGGGCTAAATGACTCAGCCCAGCGCACCAGAAGACGATTTGAACCGAGTTTCACTTGGGGAACTTTCTGCCTCGCATATTCAGACAGGTCAGATTAATGCCCTGCAAAATCAGCTCACCGGCGCCAGCATCTACGATCCTGAACTGGCAGACCGAGCCATTTCTCTAAAGGGCTTGCTCAAAGACAAACGTTTTTGGAATACGCTTCATACATTGCTTGCGCTTATCTCAGCAGCAGCTCTCGATACAGTCAAGAATCGTATGGGCAAGGGTTCGCCCCAATCAGACCAAAGACGAAAAAGAGCAGCCCGGGTGAAACAAGCCCTAATAGAATTGGGCGCCACTTTCATCAAGCTCGGTCAGTTTCTCTCGGTGCGCAAAGACATAATCTCAGAAGAATTGGCTCAAGAGCTAGCCTCGCTTCAGGATAGAGTGCCGCCCTTTGAATTCGAAGTTTTGGAACAAATCATCGAAAGAGAATTGGGAGCCCGTCCCGAGAAGCTATTTAAAGAGTTCGAGAAAACGCCCATTGCCTCGGCATCGATTGGACAAGCCCATCGAGCTCGCCTGCCCGACGGCAGACCGGTGGTGGTGAAAGTACAAAGACCTGATCTTTCCGAAACCTTTTATCAAGATCTAGGCTACATGCGCTTTATTGCCAGACTTGGACCAATTCTGCGTCCCAGTTCCGACTGGGATGCTTGGATGGCGCTCACCGGCGAATTCGGTCGCACGCTCTTCGAAGAGATTGACTATCTGCAGGAAGGGCGCAACGCCGATAAAGTCAGGCAGATACTTAAAGGCGAGAAGTCGGTGCGTGTTCCGCGTGTTTACTGGAAGATGACCGGCAGACGAGTTCTGACCATGGAGTATCTGCCGGGTACCAAAATCGACCAGGTGGACGAGCTTAAGAAACAAGGAATCGACCCGGTCTCAATCGGCAACAATCTCGTCCAAGCTTATATGGAACAAGTTCTAAACGCCGGTTTCTTTCATGCCGATCCCCATGCCGGCAATCTGGCGATAGGACCGGATGGACGAATTGTCATTTACGACTTTGGCATGGTTGGCGAAATCAGCCAGTCGCAGCGAGAGGCAATACTTGGCTGCATTGCCGCAGTTATCAATATCAACTCCCAGGAATTGATCAAAAACCTGGTGGTGCTGGGCATCGTCAAAGAAGATGCTAAACAGGAGTCGATGCTCAGGGCGGTGGAGCCCTTTATCGAATATTACAAAGGTAAGCAGATCAAAGAACTGGATTTCACCAATCTGGAGCACGATATAGACCAGATAGCCATGGACCGCTCTCTCAAGCTGCCTCCTTCGCTGGCTTATCTGCTGCGCACTGCCTCCACCCTTGAAGGCATAGCCAGATCTCTTCATCCCAACTTCAGCTTTGTAGAAGCAGCCAAGCCCACTGTGAAGAAATGGGCCCTTGCCAACCCAGCCCAAGCCTATCTTGCTCTTGGCTATTTAACCCAGGGAAAACTTTTTGGCCAGCGTGGAATTTTTTCTGAGGAAGGGGTGCTCAAACTATTTCAAAGTAAGAGCCAGAGCGCTTCAGAGGCATCGGAAAGAGAGCTTTCCCAGAAGCTAAAGGGGCTCAGCCGCAAAGCCGATCCCTTGAGAAGCTCTAAGTCCGAAAAGACTGAACTGGAGCTGAGAGAGCGCGAGTTGTCCCAGAGACTCCAAGAGATCAGAAAGCTTGAAGCCCATTTATATATTTTGAAGAGAGAAGTTAAGACTCTGAGGAAAAATAGAGTAAAGTTATTAATTACAGTGTTAGCCGCCTGTGTAGTTTCACTTTGCTACTGGAGTTTCACTCCCAAAACTGGAATTCCACAATATTTCGAGTTTTTTCTGATTGGAAATGGCGCAATGGTGGCAATTAGTATTTGGCAATTGGTTAGACCACCTGATTTGGCCTCCCGAAAGCAAGCTGACAGATCAAGAGGTAGACGGAGATAGAAGATGCTGAAATGGCGTGCAGCGGCACGAACTGATGCGGGTTGCCAGCGACAGAGAAACGAAGACAACTATTACGTAAGCCCTGACTCTAGGGTTTTTGCCGTCGCCGACGGCATGGGTGGAGCTGTTGGTGGCGCCAGAGCCAGTAAGTTGGCAATGGAAGCCGTTGAAAAGCAATGGCAGGAATGCCCACCGCCCGGCACTGACAAAGAGTCAATCAAGACCTGGCTGACCAAAGCGGTTAACGAAGCCAATGCTGCTGTTTGGAATTCGGCGGAAGAAGACCAGAGCGTCAGAGGTATGGGCACCACCATCGTTGTGGCGGTGCAGTCGGAAGACAACTATATTCAGATTGCCCATGTGGGAGATTCACGGGCTTATCTATACAGAGACGGCAAGATTAAGCTCTTGACCAATGACCACTCGGTGGTTCAGGAAATGGTTAGAGCCGGTCGACTCACCGAAGAGCAGGCCAGGATAAACCCTTACAAAAACTTAATCACTCGCTGCCTGGGTCATGAAGAGCGTGTAGAAATAGACCATACACCGGTTGAAATGCAACCTCTAGACTGGATCTGTCTCTGCTCCGATGGTCTACCCACCGTGCTTAGAGACGAACAGATTGGCGACGTACTGGGAGCCGGTGTCGAACCTGAGGCGGTCTGCGAAGAACTCGTCAAACAAACTATTGACGGCAACGCCCCTGACAACGTGACAGTGGTAGTGGTCAAGTACAGCGAAGACAACGGCTAAAACAACCGATATCTTCGCCGTAACCGTAAAGAGGAAGGCAATACTGCCTTCTAGACTTTGGTACAATCATTGAGTTTCACGGTCCAAAATTAAGCGGTAAGCAGAAAAACAGGGCAAGAATGAGAGCCGCATTTCTCTTCAATAAAGTCACCAACGAGCGCCATCCTCTCAATCAATCGGTCAGCAAGATTGGTCGAGACCAGACCAACAACATCGCTATTGCCGCAGATCATTATGTCTCTCGTCACCATGCCTGGGTCTTACAAATGCAAGGGGCTTATTGGGTTGAAGATCTAGGCTCAACCAATGGCACACTCTTGAACGGAGAAATACTTTCGGAGCGCCGTCAGATCGCGCCCGGAGACCGTCTCACTTTCGGTAAAACCGAGCTGATTTTCGTAGTCGAGTAAACATGGTCGAATCCTGCGGGAACTATGAACTCCTCGGCGAGATCGGCCGCGGCGGCATGGGCATTGTTTATCGAGCCATTCATCCGGCTTCGAATAAAATAGTAGCGATTAAAAAGCTTTTCCTCGACCAGATCTCACCTGAAAAGAAAGAGGAATTCAAAGACCGCTTCGTCCGCGAAGCACACACGATTGCCAGACTAAAGCATCCCAATATAGTGGAGGTTTTAGACGTATCTCTCAATAAAGACGACTACTTTTACGTCATGGAGTTTCTGGACGGTGACAGTCTGCGCAAAGACCTTTTAAGGCGCGGCGGCAAAATGCCTGTGGAAAACTTCTTGCCCATCCTAAAGCAAGTCGGCGAAGCCCTCTCGTTTGCTCATTCCATGAGCATCGTGCACCGCGACGTCAAGCCCGACAACATCTTTATTTTGCGCAACGGCACGGTAAAGCTAACAGACTTTGGTATTGCCAGAACTGCAGACTACGAAAATGCCAATCTAACCAAAACTGGAATTATGATGGGCACCCTCGCCTATGTCTCGCCGGAGCAGCTGCAAGACGCCAAAGGCGTTGATCACCGAGCTGATATTTTCTCACTAGGGGTAGTGGCATATGAAGCTCTTTCAGGCAACTTACCTTTCACCGCCGATGGTATCGCAGCCACCATCGTCAAGATCATCTCGCAAGAAGAAGTCCCTCTACATATAGCCTGCAATCCGCCGGTATCAATAGGCATTTCTAACGCCGTATCGAGAGCGATGCGCAAACGCTCTAGAGAACGCTATATGACCGTACAAGAATTCGTCAAAGCCTTTGAAAATTGCCTTGCCGAAGAAGAAAAGCGCGACCTGGCCGAACTGGCGCCGCCACGCGAAACAAGCAGCGCCGGCACAGATTTTAAGGCGATGATGCCCGGTAAGACTCAGTTCGGGGCCACCTCGATTGATAACATGGTCACGCCCACCGATACAGAAGCCCAATTGGCCAAAGAAGCCGAGAAGAGTTCGACAAATAACCAAGGGCAAGAAGCCACTGTCATAGAAGCTCTGGCCAAAACTGAAGCGGCACCCGCAGAAGAATCCAGCCCAAAGACCAATGTAGACCTTAAGACTGAAGTTGAAATCAGCCCAGAAAAAAACAGCTTGGAAGACAGCTTGTTAAGCGGCAAGACCCAGGCGGAATTTGGGCAATACAAGCAGAGTCCGCCTGCTATGTTTGCCGCAGTGCCGGTGCCCTCGCGTTTAAGAGAAGCCGAATCACTCATCTATTTGACCAGTCTCAACAATCAAAATGCTTATATTGCCTTGCCTGGCAAAGCCAAGCCCTTTATCGAACCGGCAGTACTGGCCTGCCACTCGGGACGCTTGGCCATAGCCGACGCCGGCGCCAGAACGATAAATGTATTCAGCTATGACGGCAACAATTTCGAAGGCACTTTGCGCTGGCTCTTCGAAATTCAACACCGAACCGCCCCGCGTCCGGAAAAAACCAGCGGCTTCTTTGGTTTTGGCAAGACTGAAAAAGAAGTGAGCGTTGACAATACCCGCACAAAGTTTGGCAAATTAACCCGCCCCGGTGGTCTGGCTTTCGACGGCAAAGGCAGGCTCTATGTCTGCGATGCCAGCGATCAATACATCAGAATCTTCGACAGCAAAGGCTTTTTCCTCTCCGAGTTCAAGAATATCCAAGCCGGTGATTCCGGCATCACCGGTATCGCTTTTGATACCACTGGTCTACTCTATGTGTCCGATTCTTCCAATGCCTGTATTCAAATTTTCCAACCAGAAACCGGTGTCTGGTTGCGTTCAGTCTCGCCCCGCAGTGACCTAAATCCGCGCCGAAACGACCCCAAAGCACCGCCTGATTTGAGACTACCGGCTGGACTGGCGGTTGACCGACTCAACCAGATCTATTTGGCAGACTACGGCGCTTCCAAAATATTCACATTCAACAAACAAGGACAACTAATCAAACACTTCGGACAAAAAGGCTCAGGCGACGGCGATTTGAACATACCACGGGCAGTAGCAGTTGATAAATTCGATCGCATCTATGTTTGCGACTCATTCAATAATAGACTGGCTGTTTTTGACGGCAGCGGCGGCTTTATCTACAACTACGGCAGTGGGACAGAAACCTTGACCACCCCTTCTGATATTGCCATAGACAATCAATTTGGTCTTGTCTTTGTCGCAGATAGAGGCGGCAAGCGCGTGCAAGTATTGCAGATTCCCTCAGACAATATGAGATTGTAAAAGATGTCCGAGCCCAACGCCTCCGCCAACGGCGACCTAAAGATAATACTGGCCTCGTCTTCACCTAGACGTATCCAGCTTTTGCAAAATCTTTCCTTGCAGTTTGAGATCAAACCTGCCGACATAGACGAAACAGTGCCGCCCGGGCTGAGCCCACCCCAAATTGTTTGCGAATTAGCCAGACAAAAGGGCGAAAAAATTCTCTCTACTCTGTCACTCAGCCAGCTGGGCAGATATCTCATCATCGCCGCCGACACCCTGGTGGCAAGAGACGACCAAGTGCTTGGAAAACCGATCGATAGGCAAGATGCGGTCAAGATGCTCATGTCTCTCTCAAATCGGTCTCATTCGGTCTATACAGGCGTGCATTTGATCTTGACCGCCCACAACTTGGGCGAGCCCCACCAATCACGCACCTTTTTCGGTGATACAAAAGTAGTTGTCAGAAGCTTGCAGCTTAAAGAGGTGGAAGCCTATGTTGCCACCGGCGAGCCCGACGATAAGGCCGGCGCTTATGCCTTGCAGGGGATTGGCGCCTTTCTAATCGATCATATCGAGGGCTGCCCAGCCAATGTAATTGGTCTGCCCGTGCCACTTTTGGTCAAAGAACTGCGGGACATGGGTCTAAGAGTCATGGGGCTCTAAAGCCGACAAACACTTGAAGACCCACCTGCCCCAAAAATAATTTATTGAGCAAAGTTCTAACCAGCCCGGGCTCAACAACTCATTTGTCGAATTTATGCTTAAATAACTGACTGTAATTGCAGTTTGTCATTCAGGTTGATATGAGAGAGCAAAGCCCGTTCGTCGCAGTATTGAAAAGCAGTTTGCTTGCCATCTCATGCGGACTGATTGTCCTAAACATGCCGGCTTACGCATTGGAAGCAGATGGCGAAAACCGCGAAGGCACAGACGGCTCTCTAGATTCGATGTGGTCTGACGAATCCGGAAAAGAAAGCAATAAAGAAAGCAATAAGGAAATCAACAAAGAGAGCAAGAGTTCCAGCCCAAAGGCTGAAGTTGCGCCCCGAGCCTTAGAACCAGATCTTTCATCAGGTGAAGAAGTTAAGACAAGCTCATTAAATAAAGGGGAAAGCAAAAAACAAGACTTGCCCCTCTGCACTATCGATTCATTCAAAATGAGCGAACTGGTTAAGACTTCTTGCTGGCCAGGCGTTGGTCCCTTCCAAAGCCAAAAACAGGGTCAATCTCAAAATGAAGTCAGCCTTTCTGACCCGCAAGAAAATAAACTGCATTTTCAGGCAGAAGGAGACAGGCTGGCACGAGCCGAGCTGCTATTGATCGGACACAAGAATGACGGCTTGGGTATGCTCAATCTGCAGATGGTATCTGCCTATTTGTTGGAAGCTATCGGTGCCAAAAATAAGCGTATAGCAGACTTCAACGATTTTCTTGAGAAGCACAAACATTCGCTGGTTCACGGTGGCAAAGATGCCGGTTCAATTTCGACAACCAGTGGGCCCTATGATATAGTTCTCAAGAGTGCAGTCTCAGAAGGGAATCCGGCCTTTCTCATTCAAGTGAAGAAACATCATAGCGATTCGCATTCACTAATTGCTTTGGCATCAACCCCGCAACAAGGCTCACTGAGACCCGATGAAAACGGCGACATTGAAAAACGGCTGCCGGGGCTGACAGGTTCAGGGCAGCAGAAAGTGATCTCAAAATCGACCACTAGCCAAACTGAAAAAACTCAGCCTGATAAAGCCCAGCCTGATAAAACTCAAACTGTCAAACCTAAGTCTCAAAACACCGGCAACCCGGCGGCAAACCAGACAAGCAGTCAGTCTAGTGCTAATGCCAATTCGACCGCGAGCACAGCGCCCAAGCCGACAAAACCAGCCGACGATTTGAAAGACAAATTGCAAGAAGCTCTGCGCGCCTGGCAAACACACAAGAAAAGCGCCCTGCGAGAACGCAATATCGAAGGCTTGGAAAAATATCTGAGCGGTCGAGCCTTAGCCCGTCAAAAGGACGGAATCAAATGGCTGACCACAAACAAGAAATATTACGAAATGACACCACGGGGAGTGACAGTCGACAAGTATCAAGTGCTTTCGCAAAATCCTCTCAAATATACTGTGACAGCCCGAGTAAAAGAGCTGAGCAAGCTTGTGGATGAAGCTACAGGCAAGGCCAACGAATCGGAAGATTCATATAACGTCAATTACACCATGGAAAAATCCGGCGATGGCAGCTGGATCATCAGCGATTCCCAACTGATTGCTTCAAACAAACAAAACCGCTAACGAATTCGAGGAGAAAGATGCAGTTCAATAGTGTGCGTTCTAGAAAACAACTAAGCCAAATGAACCAAACTTCAGACAAACTGAAGGGTGCTGGAAGCCTAATCACTCTTGTCCTTGCTCTTACTCTGCCTTTGACTGCAGTTAACCCGGTCTTTTCCAAAGCAAAAGAAGAGGCAAGCAAAACTGAAAAAATAGACAAAAAAGTAAAAGAGCAAGCGAAAGAGCAAGACAAGAAGAACAAAAAAGAGAAAGCCGAAGCCAAACCTAAGAAAGGTTTCTTCGGCTTTGGTAAAGAAGCTCAAGTAGAAAAAGAAGAGGCTCAAGAAGCAGAAGAGAAAGCAGAAGCGAAAGCCGACAAGCCAGGTAAGGCAGTCAAAGCCGAGAAAACAGAGAAAGCCGAGAGAGATTCTAAATCAGCCAAAGAGAGCAAGAACGAGACTGCCGAGAAGAAGACTGAAGAAGGCAATTTAAAAGAGGCAAAAGAAAAGGCTGAAGAAAAGCTGCCCGAATTTGTCCCGGACAAGGCTCTTATTAGCGTTTTGAATGATTTAAGCCGCAGCCTGAAAGAAAATCCAGAAATACTGGCGAGCCGCGATGAAAACGAAAAGTTTGTCGTCAAGCTAGCCCAAGAGATTTTGGAAAAGTCACTGAAAGATCCAAAAGTGATCGGCAACCGCATCTTGCCTCAAGCGGAAGAAAGTCAGGCGCGTCACTCACTTTCGGCTGAGGCTTGGTCTTCCGGGGACATTGAAATCTCAGATAAGTTTCACGGCTCGCTTTCAGCTGTCTGGGCCAAAAGAGTGGGCGGTCTTATGACAGTCACCGTTGCTGGTGACTGCCGCGATCGCAAAGCACCAGACGGCAGCCAAGTCAACGAATTTCTAGTGGTTATATCAGCCCGCTCGCCTGTGGAATCTGGTTTTGACATTCAGAGCCAGGGCAATGTCACCTTCTGGTTGGGTAAACTCGACCAGATAGCGGTGGAAGCAGGCTGCGTCAACAAGAGCGAAGAAGCTAGCACCGAAGAAAAATCTTTACCCGCACAAAGCACAGAACCAGTAAAAAAAAAACTTCTGAGCCTGCCGCCTCTACTCACTAACAGCTATCGAAAGCATTATGAGCTGGTTAGCCTCACCGCCGAAAGACAAAGAAAACTTGCCGAAGCTCTGCTGCCGAATAAACAAGATCAAGTAAGCGAAGACAAACCTAGTGTGCACCACTCGCGAAGCGAGCATGAAAAAATCAGCGAGCATAAAGAAATCAACGAGCATGAAGAAATCAGCGAGCATGAAAAAATCAGCGAGCATGAAAAATCAGAAGAAGAAAAATCAGAAAAAGAAACAGCTGCCAACGAGAAAGTGAAAGAGCCTCTGGCTGAGACAGAAAAGACTGCACCTAAAGTAGCGAAAGCCGCTAAGCCAAAAGTAAAAGAAGAAGTAAAAGAAGAAGTAAGAGCCGATTCTTCCGAACAGACTGCGCAGCAAACAAAGACTGTCAAAACTGCAACTATAGAAAAGGTGACAGACAAAAAAGCCGAACCGGCTAAAGTACCCGCTAAAGATCCTAATCAAAGTCAGCTAATTGCCTCTATGACGGGGGCTCCGACAGTACAAAATGCGCCCCCCGCTTCCATGCAAAATCCAGCTTCAGCGGCGCCGAGTGTGCGCATGCCTAAGTCTACCTCGACCCTACTTTTGCCCGAGCGCGCCCAGGCTGGTAAGCCTTTAACAGTGGCTCTCTTAGATGAAAAGAAACAACCGGAAGCGAATGTCGAACTGACTTTCAACGGCATGTCTTTAGTCACCGATGCCAGCGGGCAAGCTATCTATCAAGTACCTGAAGACGCCAATCCCGGACGGTCTTTAATTATCAGCATAGCCGCCCGCTCTTATGAAATGCCGGCTATGGTAGATGTATTGCAGCCTTTGGGTAATCCCTTGGAAGGGCAGCCGCCCAAGCTTGATAAAACCACAGCCCTGACCACCGGCACCCCTTCCATGATTGTCGACGGTCACAATTTTGATGGTGTCGCCCACAACAACAAAGTAATCATCGACGGCGTCATGGATGCTGAGATTATCGCCGCATCGCCTGTGCAGCTCAAATTCACCATGCCGAAAAATTACAAATTGACCCCGGGCTTGCACACCATCGTAGTGAGCACGCAGGGCATGCGCAGCAATCCAATTCCATTTGAATATGCCGCCGCTGAAGTGATCGGCGAAGCAAGAGAAAAAGACAATGCCGTTGCCAGCAAAGTTGTGGTCAAAGTTTTGGGCACGCAGAGCAAGGTGCCGGTGAAAGTCTTTAACCTATCGCCCGACCTGGTGAGACTGACTCAAAGCCGCTTGGTCAGCTCCGGAGGCAGCGACAACAGTGTGGTGGTCCCGATTCAACGAATCAAAAAAGGTGCCGCAAAATTTGAAGCGGAATTGGAACTATGATGAATCTAGTGGAAGAATTGCCGCCCGGTGCCCTGCCGCAAGCCCAGAGAGCGGCTCGCTATAAAGCCTCGCTTGCCCTGGCGGCACAAATCAAAGAAGTAATCCCGGGAGGGGTTGATAGCCCTTTTAGAGCTTTTCATGAAGTTGGCGGCGAGGCGATTTTCTTTGAGAAAGCCCTAGGCGCCAAGCTCTTCGACTTAGACGGCAACCAGTACATCGACTACCTTGGCGCTTGGGGACCGGCCATACTAGGACACGCGCATCCGCAAGTGGTAGAGTCCGTCAAGGCAACCATAGATAATGGCGCTGTATTTGGTGCACCACACAGGCTTGAACTGAAGCTCGCTTCCCTGATCATTGAGACTATACCTTCGGTTGAATCAATTCGTTTCGTCAACTCTGGCACCGAGGCGGTGATGAGTGCAATCAGGCTGGCCAGGGGCTTTACCGGCAGAGAAAAAATAGTCATGTTCGAGGGTGGCTATCATGGTCATTCAGATAGCGTGCTTGCTTCCACCGGTCATTGTTCTTCAAGCGGATTAGTCAGTGCCGCCTCAAACTCCACATTGATGGTGCCGTATAACAATCTTGCCGCCCTAGAAGAATTATTTACCTCCAGGCCGAAGACTATAGCAGCAGTTCTGGTTGAGCCGGTCTGTGGCTCTATGGGACTGGTGAAAGCACAACCTGGTTTTCTTGCCGGACTCAGTCAGCTCTGCCGCAAATACGGAGCCCTGCTCATTTTCGACGAGGTGATCACAGGCTTCCGCGTCGCCTTAGGAGGAGCCCAAGCCCTTTATGATATCGAGCCGGACCTGACTTGTTTCGGTAAAGCGCTGGGAGGCGGCATGCCCATCGGAGCCTATGGCGGACGCCGAGAGATCATGCAAAAACTTATGCCTTTAGGGGATGTCTATCAGGCCGGCACCTTCAGCGGCAACCCCGCCACTATGGCTGGTGGCATCACCACAATCGAAGTTCTAAAAGAGAGCAATCCCTTTCCTCATATGGAAGAGATGGCTAAGATTCTCTTTCAGGGACTGGAAACACTGAAACAGAAGAAGGGCTACCCGATTAGCCCAGAGCGAGAAGGCTCGATGTTCGGCTTTAATTTCTCCGAGAGACCGGTGCAAGATTTTGCCGACGCAAAAAAAATAAATACAAAAGCTTATGCCGCGTTCTTCCACCATCTTTTAGATCAAGGGGTCTACTTGCCTCCCTCAGCTCATGACGCGGCGGTGCTCTCAGCCGCCCACTGCCTTGCCGACATCGAGGAAACATTGGACAAAGTTGAAGCAGCCCTCGAGTTTGCCTTCAACTTTGCAGCCAAGCTTGACTAAGCCGGCCAAGAATAATTCATTGCGCTGGGGCGCCAGTATCACCTTGGTCATACTGGTGACAATCCTCATTCAGATCTTTCATCTAGACCGCGGCTTTGCCAATGTCTCACTGCTCTATCTCTTGCTTGTCTTTCTGCTTAGTATCTATGTTGGCAGAAGCGCCGCTATTCTTTCTGCTGTTCTAGCCTTTTTCGCCTTCAACTGGTTCTTCGTCGAACCTCGCTATACTTTTGCAGTAAAAAGCGCCAACGAATGGCTCACACTCTGCATGCTTCTTACTGTTTCAATTATTACCGGTCATCTGACAGCTAGGCTCAAGAGCAGTGAAGAAGAAGCACGCCGCAAACAGCTCGAAACTGAAACACTTGCCAGTGCGAGCTGGGCTGTTTCTTCGCAAATTACAACAGAAGAAGCCCTGACCGAAGTCTTAAAGCAAATAGCCAAGCTTACGGTTGTCGATGTTGCCGCGGTCGCCAGCCGAGAAAAAGAAGGCATGGTGATTAGGGCTTGCCTAGGAGAAGATCGAGAAAATCTCATAGCCGAGATGAATAGTGAACTAGAGCCCCGGAAAGACGAAAACAAAGTAACCTTGCAGACTGGACAGGGAGCCATTTATCTTAAGCTTGCCCAGGGTCAGAAACTGGATGAAAGTAAGCGCACTGTTCTAGATGCCCTGCTCAATCATGCTGCAGTAATTTTGCAAAGGGAAGAACTCTCGCGCAAGCAAAGCAAGTTGGAAGCCATTGCCGAAGCCGATACCCTAAAGACAGCACTCTTATCGATGGTTACCCATGACTTTAGAAGTCCTCTTACAGGCATTAAGGCGGCAGTATCAGTCTTGCAAGAAGAGTCAACGACGCTTAGACCGGTGGAAAGCAATGAAATGAAACTGTTGCTGCAAGGTATCGAACAAGAAACAGACCGCTTGAATCGAATGATTGGCAATATTCTCGACATGTCTAAGCTGGAAGCCGGTGCCTGGCGACCATTGGCCGAGCTATCAGATCTGAATGAGATAGTGGGAGCCAGTTTGAGCGGCTTTTCTGAAGACGAAAATAAACGCATTGAGCTGGACATAGCCCCTGAATTGCAAGAAGTAATGCTCGACCCTGTGCAAATAGAGCAGGTGATCAAGAACCTGGTGGAAAACGCCCTCAAGTATTCGCCGCCGGAACGCAAAGTAACAATTAGAATCAAACAGTGGGAAAGAAGTACCCATATCGAGGTTAGCGACCGAGGTCAGGGTATCAAGAGCGATGCCAAGCCCAAAATATTCGATCGCTTTTTTCGGGCAGATGGACTTTCAGAATCGACAATACCGGGCGTCGGTGTAGGACTGGCCATTTGTAAGGCATTGGTGGAAGCACATAGCGGCAAAATAGAAGCCTTGGATAATCCGGAAGGCGGTACTATTATGCGAGTGACATTACCTAACCAGGCTTTCGAATGAGCACCAAAATTCTGGTCATTGACGACGAACCGCAAATTAGACGAGCCCTCAAAATAGGCTTTGAGCGCAATGGCTATGAAGTGCAGCTGGCCGCCACAGGCGAAGAGGGGCTCGACAAAATGGCAGTAGAAATGCCTGAACTGCTCATTCTAGACCTGGCTATGCCTGGAATAGACGGCTTTGAAGTATGCAGGCAGGTCCGCTCCTGGAGTTCGATTCCCATAATTGTTCTATCAGTTCGTGAACGGGAAGAAGATAAGATTCAAGCACTCGACTGCGGAGCCGACGACTTTATCAGTAAGCCTTTTGGTGTAGGCGAACTCTTAGCTAGGGTAAGGGCGGTACTCAGACGTAGTAAACAACCGGAAAAGACCCTAGGCACGCCTATCTTTAGCGAAGGCGACTTGGAAGTTGATCTGGACAAAAGATTGGTGCATAAAGCCGGAGAAGTGGTGCATCTCACCCCTAAGGAATACGATCTACTTTCTCTGTTGATCAATAATCCCAACCGTGTACTCACCCATAGGCAGCTACTGACTCGTGTCTGGGGACCGGAGTATGCAGAAGACCATCATTCACTGAGAGTGCATATTGCCAATCTGCGTAACAAAATCGAAACCGACCCGGCTAGACCGCATTTCATACAAACCGAAACCCGAGTCGGCTATCGCTTTACCAGCAAGAATTTCTGAACTATGTCAGCTGTTTGACCCAATTTTGCCCCTGGCAAAGAAATAAAATTAGCGGCAGAGCGAAAATCTTGATACTTTCTTGATACACCCCAGACTAAATTACTAATTAGAGAACAAATAAGAGAACTACTAGGGAATCCGGGATGATGGCATTAGTTGAAGGCTGGCTGGTACTGACACCGAAAAAGCATGTCTACTTTTACAGCGAGAGCCACTGCGACCCCCATGTAATGGAGCTTCCCTGGAACTGCCTGGAGAAGACCGAGGAACTGGCCGACTTTCTCAATAACTTTGACCTGAGCGCCCCAGAAGTTATTGACGAAATCATCGAAGTCAAAATAGAAATCGACCAAGAAAAACTAGCCGACTGGTTTAAACAACACAGCCAGGAACCAAAATTCGCCGACTTTCTCTAATAGCTCTTTAGACTAGAGCAAACTAGAAGGTCGAACGCATCTTGAAGAGATCCGAGAAAGTTTCCCAGATCACCGAGAACTTGCCGCCGGAAGCCCCTTGGGTCATTCTGGGCAGATGCTCGATTGGAATTTCAACGACTTTGAAGCCGGCTCTTTCAGCTCTGATGCAAAGTTCGGCATCGACAAAAGGAGTCTGCGAACGCAGCTGAATTTTGTCGAAGATTTTCTTTCTAAAGAGCTTAATTGAATTGACGTCTTTGTGCTTATGACCATAGAAGGTACGCAGCATCAAGTTATAGATCTTCGACTGCATCTTCCTTCTGGGAGGATCATTTCTATGCAGTCTCAGACCAATGACGAAGTCATAGTCTCTTAGACCCTCTGCCATTTTGATAATTTCTTTGGGGGCGTATTGATAGTCCCCCGGCAAGGAAAAAATAAGGTCTTTATCGCCGGCCAAATAGAGTTCGCGAATGGTGAAGCCGAAGCCCTTATTGACTGGATGATTGATCACTCGCACTTTGGGATTTACTTCGGCGCGACCTTGAATCACTTCCAAGGTGCGATCTTTGCTGCCATCGTTCACAACTACGATTTCATAGTCGCCGGCAATTTGGCTGAGTAGGGCATCGCCATCATCGATTAGACGGCCCACTGTTTCTTCATCGTTATAGGCAGGGATGATCAAAGAAACAGAAGTAAGGAGCTTCTTCAGTTCAGATGTTTCTTCCGGTCTAGCGATTTGCTGAATATTGGTCATTTCTCGTACTCGATTGGATTAGTCTAGACAGTCTCGGCGAGAGCCCTGGTGCTCTGAACCATCTCAAAAGTAATGCCGCGTTCTTTGTGGAAGTCTTTGATGCCCTCAATGACCATATCGACTTGCTCGTCGGTCAGTTCGGGGAACATCGGCAAACTCAAAATGCGTTTGACCACATGCTCTGTGGTGGGCAAGGTGCCGGGTTTATAACCCAAGAAGCTATAGGCTTGCTGCAAGTGCGCCGGTATCGGATAGTGAATCAGACACTGGATGCCTCTTTCCAAAAGATATTCCTGCAGTTCATCTCTATAAGGAGTCTGAATGACATAGAGGTGATAGACATGCTTGCAGCCGGGCTGTTCGACCGGAGTAATGACCACATCCTTCAAGCCGGCTGTGTAACGGTCGGCAATCTCACGTCTGCGATCGTTCCACTCATGCACATAAGGCAGTTGAGCGCCGAGAATAGCACACTGAATTTCATCGAGACGGCTATTGATGCCGACAATATCGTGATAATAGCGCTTGCTCTGCCCGTAATTGCGCAGCATGACGAGCTTCTTGTAGTTTTCCTCTGAATTAGTGGAAACAGCGCCGCCGTCGCCGAAGGCTCCAAGATTTTTGCTGGGATAGAAGCTAAAGGCACCGTAGTCGCCGATGGTACCAGCGGTCTGACCTCTGTAGGTGGCGCCGGTGGCTTGGGCCACGTCTTCCATCACTTTCAAACCATGCTTGGCTGCCACCTTCATGATGGTTTCCATCTCGGCCATATGTCCGTACAAATGCACCGGAATGATGACCTTGGTCTTGGGGGTGATCTTGGCCTCCAGCTCAGTTTCTCTCATTACATAGGTGGAAGCTTTGATATCAACGAAAACCGGAGTGGCGCCGGTCATGGAAATGGCGGAAATGGTAGGCACGGCTGTGTGGGCTACCACCAAGACCTCGTCGCCGGGTCCCACGTCGCAGGCAGCCAAAGCCAAATAAATTGCTTCAGTACCAGAGGCGCATCCAACTGTGTACTTAGCACCGAGGAAAGTAGCGAAGTCCTTTTCGAATTTATCCAGTTCGGGACCCAATATATAGTGCCCGCTCTCCATTACTCTGGCTACGGCGGCATCAAGCTCGGCTTTATAAGCTTGGTAATGGATTTTCATGTTGCCGAAAGGAACTTTCAACTTTCTCGCCTCTCACTAAAACTGGTCACACTGACCCTAATATTAGAAGAAAAGAGCCAATTGCGAATTAAGAGGGGTTTAGTTGACAACCGTTACGACAAAATTAATCCATCGAAAGAGCAACAGAAGGCAGGAAGCAAAGCAAAAGCGCATCAAATCTAAAGAGAGACTGGTTTTGAATCCGGCAAAATGCCGCCTCATGCTAAGATCTTGGCGCCGAAATATATCTAGTAATGCGGCATTCTAAGTGGAATTTAAGAAAATGACCCAGACTATCGAAACTGCCTTCAAAGGCAAAACCGCACTAATTACAGGCGGTATGGGCTTTATTGGTTCAAACCTGGCTATCAGGCTGGCTAATTTGGGCGCCAAAGTAACAATCCTTGATTCCATGATTCCCGATTACGGCGGCAACGAATTCAACCTGGCACCGGTCAAAGACCGAGTAAAAGTTAACTTCTGCGATATTACCGACAAGTCGGCGGTCAACTATTTGGTGCGCGGACAAGACTATGTCTTCCACTTGGCTGGACAAGTCTGCCATTTGATGAGTCTGTCCAATCCTTTTCCAGATATCGAATTTAACATCACCGGCACGGCCATATTGATGGAAGCTTTGCGCAAGCACAATCCCACTGCTATCTGCGTTTACACAGGTACACGAGGACAGTACGGCGCGTCAGTGTCACTGCCGGTCAATGAAGAAGCACCGACAAATCCAAAAGGCATCTATGAGATCTCTAATCTCACTGCCGAGAAAATCATCAAGGTTTACAACGATGTGCACGGGGTGCGCTCTGTATTGCTCAGATTGAGCAATATCTATGGACCCCGGTCACAGATGAAGCATTCACGTTTCGGCGTCTGCAACTGGTTTGTACGCCTGGCTATGGATGACGACAAAATTCAGGTCTATGGCGACGGCAGTATTTTGAGAGATTTTTGTTATGTGGACGATTGCGTAGAGGCAATTATCGCCTCCGCCATCACACCGGCAGCCTACGGCGAGATCTTCAACGTCGGCTCTGATATTCCTGTCAGCTTCCTTGATTTAGTGAAAACAATAGTGAGTGTAGCCAAGCAAGGTCATTGGGAATATGCTGAATTTTCACCAGAGCGTAAGGCCCAAGAGCCTGGCGACTTCTATTCAGATATCAGCAAGATTGAAAAAATCGTAGGCTGGAGGCCGACCACATCATTAGAAGATGGTCTGGCGAAAACACTTGAGTTTTATAGACAACACCGAGACTATTACTGGTCGAAGAAAAATCTAGAAGTAGCCCAAAGCCTAAAATAAGTTAGAGAAGGCAGGCTTCTCGACTGTGGTTTCGGCTAAACCTAGAATCTGAAAATTGAAATTATTTTGCAAGATCAGTATCGCCCTCAGTGGCGCTGGTTCATTGCGGCGCCGTTTCAATACGGCGGCATCAACCTCGAAAACACGCTCGGACGGGCCTTTATGTCCATGGGCGAAATAACCTAGGTCTTCGGCTTGAACAACCACGGGCAAAGTAAGCCCCTGCGGCAAAGCTATCTTGTCGACCAAGAAGAGAGTCAAGCGCCCGCCCTCTGAAAAATTATTCTTAAAATCTGCTTGGTATCTTATTTTCAGCTTGTCGCTTCGCTGCCAAGCTTGCAATTGCAAACTCTGTTTGGCATCTTGTCTAACTTTGCTCAAAGCTTTGTTGAAAGAAACTGCATCTGCAGCACATTCGACTCCATCGAGCATGGCTAAACTTTTTCTTGCGTTCGACTTTGCCGCATAGACCTTCATAAGTTCGCTGTTCTGCGGAGCGGAAAGATAAAAGTTGAAACGAGTGAGAGCGTTTCGCGCCACGGTCTGGCTGAAGGCTATTGGACTTACTTCCTTGGTCAGAACCGGCTGATAGAGAAAGACAAATTTGTCGCTCTTATTTCCTTCGATCAATTTCTGAAAAGCGCTTATATCGGCATTCTTATCAGGACCAGTGCGGTCGAAATACTCAAGCAAAAAGGGCACTGACAAAGAAGACTGAGGCTCAGTCCCAGGACTTTTCTTGCCCTGAACTAAATTGTCAGCGAGGGCGGATGAGATGCCCGACGAGAGCGAAAGAAAAAATGACAAAAGCCCCGCACTTGCTAGCGATAAGCGTCTATCCATGAAATCTTTACCGAAGCCTCTCTATCTGCTTTGCTGTCTGCCTGCTCTAGTATCAAAGCCGGGACTTTCACCAATATATCTTTATTTTCAAAAGCAAGCCACAACTTCAAGCGTTTCGAAGTGGCCTGAAACTTCTCTTGAGTTTTCTCTTGAGTTTTCTCTTGAGACTTCTCTAAATCGGCACTATCGCCTGCCACTCTCTTCTCAAGCAAGACCCAAGGATGACGCCTGGAGCTTGTGTGCATTCTATAAACCGGCCCGGTCAGGGTGAGATTTTCAAGACTGGCAAAATCAGCAAAGCGCAGCCAAATTTCAACTTTGGAGTGGTTTTCGGGCAAAGTCAGCGTCGCCGAGCCGATACCGCGCCGATGCTCAATCTTTAGTTGATAAACCGAAGGCCGCAACTGTGTCAAAGATACCTTGTCATTACTGCCGGCACCGCCGGGGGCAGAAGCCAAGTCTGAAAGCTCAACCTGTACTTTATTTATGGCTCTTGCCTGGGCACTCTCTTGAGGACTAATTTGAGCACTAATTTGAGTAGAAAAAAGATAAGCGGCAGAGATTAGAATTGCTGAAAGAATTGTCAAAAAACGCAAAAGTTTCATCGCCACCGCAGTCCCTCAGAGCGCCCCAGCCAGCCAAAATATTAGCAGTCGTTTGGTCTTGCTGCCTTTTTGGCAACCTACTATGCACTTTATAGATAACTATGAGATACTATCGGGCGAACCCTCAGCATTTCTGGGTTACCGGTATCAGGTTAGTGTTAGGATGCCGGACATTGCTACGAGATCAGATGAACAACCAAACCAAGCTCTTCGTTGGAAACCTCTCCTTCAAAGTCACCGAAACCGAATTGCAAGAAGTATTTGCCCAAGCTGGCGAAGTCGTGTCGGTATCAATACCTACCGACAAAGCTACAGGCAAAAAACGCGGTTTTGGCTTTGTTGAGATGCAATCCCAAGAAGCCGCAGAACAAGCCATCAAAGACTTCAACGGCCGCGCTCTCGCTGGTCGCGAAATGTCTGTAAGCATGGCTCGCCCTAAAGCTGCTAAATAAGTCTCCAGCACTGTCTAAGGCACGCATAATTAAGTAGTCAACCGCCCCGAAACCAATTAGTCAGAAATGATTAATCAGGCCGGGGCAGTTGACTATGGGTCGGTCGGTAAAGATATAGGGACGAATGAACGGCTAGCTAATTGCTGTTAGCCGCAACAGCCGCCTTTTTTGACTTCGCTTGCCTTTGTTTGAGCTGAAGCGCAGGCTTCTTTTTCCAGCTTAGTCTCCAAATCTTTCTTACCCTGAGCTTCGCCACTGCAGGTGGTGGTAGCGCAGGCTTCTTTTTTCTCTTCTACTGAATTAGACATTTCTTGACCTCTTGAACTTTATTATGGGGAATTTCATCGGTCCGACAAATACAAGAATAGACCAGTCGTCTAGTCCTGTCAGCACCCCCATATTTATCCAGGCAAATTAGCCGGAACCGACCACGGCAAGGTGTATGCTTACCTTTATGAATACTAATTCCAAGAAAAATGGCTGGTGTTTGTCAATTTTATTGACTGCAATGCTTTGCACCGGCTGGCAAAAGCCAAGTGCAGCCGAAGAACAAAGCCAACTTTCAGCTCTCAACAATAAGTTTAGAGAGTTCTATGCCGCGGCTCGCAGCCATGAAATTGAGGCATCCAACCCTTTGATTCTCTGCTATGCAGATCGACTTGTGCTATTGAACGGCAGCCAAAGAGAAGAAGTGGCCAATATCAAAGACCGCTACACGACCTTCAAAACAGTGGCCCATATTCCCCTTGCCCTTTACTGTCTTTTGTATAAAGAACCCAATATTGAGCTATCCAGACAAAAGCTTTTGGATTTTAAAGCACTGGTTGAAAAGGCGAGAAGCGAATTGAAAGATCATGATCTTTCAATGAAAGAGCTAGATCGTCAGTACAAGATGGTCGATGCTTGCCTCTCTTTCATCGATAAAGCCTTGGCACAAAAAGAGATTTCAGCCAAAGAGCTGCAGGAATTTACCCGGTCATTGCGCAGTGATATCTTGCAAAATGCTTACTTGGCTGTAAGCAGTCAATTGGCGATTATCGACCAAACAGTGGGCAATTGGCGCCAAAAGCTCGGCAAAGACTTCGACAAAATCAAAATAGTAATCGTAGGCGGACACATGCCCCGCCTACGAAATTCAAACTTCCAATATTTCTGTCGCCTCCTCAAAGAAAAAGAAGAAGGCAACCGCATCATCTATATGGAAGGTCTCAATTCAGACAGCGACGCCCTCAACCTGCTGGGCACTCACATATTAGACGAAGGCGTGGCGGTATCTTTCTTCAGCGACAAGTGGCGCATGCACCGAGACTTACTTTCAGACGGTGCCGCCCAATACCTAAAGGAACATCCGCCCCTAACAGGAAAGTAAAGGAAAGAGATTGAGAGAGAAGCTCCTTCTTATCATCGCATCCACTTCGCTGCTCCTCAGTTCCTGCAGCAAGAACGGGCAAGAAGCTAGTTTGGATAGCCCGCCCAAAGTCTCTGAGCCTGCCCCAACTAAAATCTATAAAAGCAAACCCAAACTTTTGTTTTTGGGTAATTCACTGACTTGTATCAACTTCTCACCATGGCTGGTGCGAGAATTTTTCTATTGCGCCGGTAAACCGGTGGAGGCAATCATGGTTGCTTATCCGGGTGAGACCCTGGAAAGTCACTACCATACAGCCCGCACCCTGCTTGATGTGGAAAGCGGCAACTTCGACATTGTTGTTCTACAAGAAGCCAGCGACCTTATCGTAGAACCAAAACGATTTGCTCGCTATCTCTATCTTTTGCGCCAGGCTCTCTCACGTGCCAACCAGCGTCGTGCGGCGAGGGGACTAGGTCCGGCTCAAATATTCTTCTTTCAAGACTATGGCGAAAAGGCTGATCAAAAAAATCAGGAGCAGCTCTCGTCTTTGAGCAAAGTTGCAGTAGAGAGCGCCGGAGCCGGCGATGGCATTGCCATGCCGATTATCCCGGTGGGAGAAAATTTCAAAAATGCGCAATTGGGCAAGGAGAAGATCGAACTCTATCAGGAGGATAATCACCATCCCAGCCAGGCAGGCAGCTATTTGATCGCCCTCAGTCTCTTTAAGGACATTTACAGAAGCTATTACAAGCAAGAGCTTGAGCCGGAGACTATCAATAAATTACCGACCAAAGTCAATTTTGCTGCGCAAGAACAGGCTCCGCAGATACTGGTAGACCTAGATGAAAAAACAGCAAATGCCCTAAAGAACCTTGTCTTTGCAGAGGAATTGCAAGAGAAACGCAAATTTTGAGCAATATTCAGAGCAAATTGTAAAGAACCTGGGCTAGGGGCTGTTATACTCGCAGAGCCTGTCATGATTGAGGGTTCGTACGACAAACCGGTGTGAGGACAGTTAAGTGGAAATAGCAAGAGTCAATTCGGACAGCAAAAGCTTAGTGGGAAATAAGCTCAAGGTGGGCATTGTGGGCGCCACCGGCATGGTCGGACAACAATTGCTTCGTATGCTGAAAGAGCATCCCTGGTTTGAAGTGACCACCCTTGCGGCATCAGCATCTTCGGCCGGGGTCGCCTATAAAGATGCAGTCAAAGACCGTTGGTTTATGGATTTCAGCCTGCCTGAAGCAATAGGTAAAATCAAAGTTGTCGACGCCGCCGACCTCGATGCCGTGACCGAAGCAGTCGATATAGTTTTCTGCGCCGTCAGCATGGACAAAGCCGAAGTGCTGAAACTAGAAGATGCCCTGGCCAAAAAAGGCGTCTTTGTTACTTCTTGCAATTCGGCTTACCGCATGGATCCGCTTGTTCCTATGATGATCCCCGCAGCCAATGCCGAGCATCTCTCTGTACTCAGCAAACAAAGACAAGTAAGAGGCTATGAAAGCGGCGCCATTATAGTGAAAAGTAACTGCTCAATTCAGAGCTATGTACTCGCCCTGACTGCTCTGAAAGAATTCGAGCCGGTCAAAGTCCTGGTACATTCTGAACAAGCCATCTCAGGCGCGGGCAAGACTTTCGCCGGCTGGCCCGAAATGGTCGAAAACGTAATTCCCTATATTGCCGGTGAAGAGGCTAAATCTGAAATTGAACCGCTGAAGATTTGGGGCACTCTGTCTGAAAGCGGCATCAGTAGCGCCAGCACACCAAAGATCAAAGCCAAGTGTGTGCGCGTTGCGGTAGCCGATGGTCACACCGCTTATGTCAATGTGCAGTTCAAGAAAGCCCCGAACAAAGAAGCTGTGCTAGCCGCCTGGGAGGCTTTCACCAATAAGTCGCCGGCCAAAGGTCTTCCTTCCGCTCCAGCCAAGCAGATTTATTTTCAAAGCGAACCGGATAGACCGCAACCCCGCCTTGATGTTATGCGCGACGGCGGCATGGCTGTGACAATCGGACAACTGGAAGTTGAAGAAGCCGAGGCGAACGCCACTGCCACTGAATTAGGGAGCGTACGCTTCACGGCCTTGGCGCACAACGCCATACTTGGCGCTGCCGGCGGTGCGGTGCTCGCCACCGAACTAGCAGTGAAAGAAGGCTATGTCTTTAGACGGGTGAAAGCTGGACTGGCAGCCGTTTAAAACAAAAAAACCAGCTTTAGAGCTGGTTTTTTCTGATTGCTAATTTAGTCATTGCCGTCGGGTTGATACTCGGCGGCAAGCTTTTCTTTAACCAAATTGCGCTCATAACGATTAGAACCAGGCATCGGATGATAGAAGAAAAATAGCTCACCTTTGGCACCGCTATTTTCATGCCACCATCTAGACAGTTCGTTCTGCATTTCGGGCAAAGCCAGATCGGCAGTCTCACCGAAATAAACAACAGTATGAGCACGCGGTCTATTTAAAGGATCCTGCTTATATGTGAGAGCGTAAACTGCCGCGCCCTCAATCGGCTTCCAATCGGCGATTGTGGCTCCGCCAAGAAAACGAACCCGTTCTCTTTTGCCAAAAGTGACTGCTTTTACCATTCGGACCTCTAACTAGTAAGAAGTGGAAAATTGAGGGAGACCGGGGCTAAGCCCCGGTCCTCACTCTAATTGTTACCAGCGTCCACCGCCGCTGCGTCCGCCGCCGCCTCTCTTTTCGCGAGGCTCAGACATGGCCACATGCAACACTCTTCCTTCGAAGTCGCTGCCTTCCAGGCCTCTGATGGCGTCTTCGGCTTGTTTCTGTGTAGACATTTCTACAAAGCCAAAGCCGCGACCTCTGCCAGTTTCGCGATCCACAGCCACTTTAGCGGATGTGACTTCACCATACTGGGTGAAAAGATCTTGCAAGGAAGAATCTGTGCACTTGAAAGAGAGATTGCGGACGAATAGTTTGTTTTGCATTTACATGCTCCTTTTATTTGTGATTACGACAATTCGAGCGGAGCCCGAATCGGCCGGTTAGTCAACGCCAATAAAAGTAAAATCGCGAAGCCAACTTCAAACAGGCCTTGCGGCTTATTTGTCGTCATATATGAAAGCAAATCAAATGGCTGTAGGCGTAATTAACTCGAAGATCGGCAGTGGCGAAAGCAAAACCCGATGTTGAGCACGCCTGACTACCTAGATTGTACCATAGTTTTCTTTTTCCAGTTGGCAAGTCTTACTTGCTTAGCCGGAGCAATATTCACCCTATCTAATAGTCCAAGCCGGTTCATAGCCGAAATAACAAGCCAGGACAAATCGAATTCCCAAAAAGAAACACCGGTCTTGGCAGAACCTGGATAGCGGTGATGATTATTGTGCCAACCCTCGCCCAGGGCCAGAACCGCCACCCACCAGACATTGACCGAATCATCTGCAGAATGAAATCTTTTATAGCCTAGTTTAGGAATGTGACAAACCACGTTAAGCATAAGTGGAATCTGCAAGACCAAAACAGCCGCCAGATAACTGGCCAGTGCAACAGTCCAGCCGAAATAATAGAGAAGGATCAAGCGGAACCCTATATTGACGGCATAAGAAAGGACATGGGCTTTTCTCCAGTCGCCGCCTTGCTCAAGAAAGAGATAGAGCTTGTCTTTGAGCATGTCCGGAGCTTGCTCTTGCGGATTAATATGTTCAGGATAGGTTTTCTTGGTAAACCAACCGGCATAGGCATTCTTTAGCCCGTAACGGGGCGAATGCGGGTCAAGGTTTGTATCCACATGGCGATGATGAGCGCGATGGATGGTTGCCCACCAGATTGGCGAACCTTCAAAAGACAGATAGCCGGGCAATACAAAAAAATATTCAAGAGCTTTGCGGCATTCAATTGAGCGATGAGAGAGAAGTCTGTGGTATCCAATGGTCACACCCAGACCGTGCCAAATATAAAACAGCGCAAAAGCGCCGAGAAAAAGTAACAAACAGAACCTCCAGAAGGTTTAATTACTCGCGCCTACACCTAGGGCGAGAACGAGGTTGAATTGGTCGACTAAATATCAAACTTGTGAGCGCGTCCCTGCCGATCTCCGGTCAGCTTTTCGTAACAGGAGCCATAAAGCCGCATCGTAGCTCCAAATTGCAATTACATCATCACAATGCGCTCTAACTTCACTATAACACAAATAAATAACTAATCCTCCCTTTATCACCTTTCTTAAGGACCGAGTAAGCAAAACAGACTTTCACACCAGCCTGTCACCGCCCGTGGTGCAAAAGAGTGCGCTAAAAGAAAGAGCGAGCAAAGAACAAAAAACGAAGAAGAGCAACAACAGTAAATCTACGCACCAGACTCTGACTAGAAACTATCAGACTGTTGATTGCCTAACTCTGACATGATCTCAGCTTCATTCTCTCTAAATGTATCGGCGAATAGTTTGATTGACTGCAACATCTCAGGCGTATCAGCATCTGCCATAGTGCAACGCCTATCAGGATCGGTAACCTGTCCAAAACCCTTACGCCTTAGTAACTGCTCAACACACCAAGTACCATACTTTTCCACAGATTCGGCATACTTCACTTCGGCCTCGGTCACACCGATAGCCAGAAAAATACCAAAGCCGCCTGACGGAAGTTGGTACCAACAGTCGGGTGCCTCATCGGCATACCAGATGATGAGATTGCGCACTTGCGAATCAGAACCGGCTTTTATTGGTCCGCCCAGACTGATACGCACCCCCGGGCTGAGAGTACCAGCATGATTAAAGATGTAATAGGCCATGGTGCGCAGCACCTGTGGCGCCCAGGGCAAGTCCACTGGACTCTTGATCATGAGCTCACAACCAAAGCCAGAAACTTCCTGCGGTTCATGATGAACCCATGGACTGGCAATACCAGCTGTTATATAAGTCCAGTAGGGACGAAAGGGGTCTGGTCCATAAGCCAAGACAGCCAAATGCTGCTCGGTGCTGTCCACTTCCTGCTTATTGCCCTGATAGGGATCGGGATCAAAAGACTGGGATGCTCCTTGGGCAAAAAGAGAAGAGCCGAAGAACTTTTCTTCGTCAATTTGTGTTGGCGGTGGTCCATAACCCTTAGGTGAAACCCATGTTGGCTCGCCGAAAAGTTCCTTATATAGACGATTGCGGCCAAGCCAGGCCTGACGTAAAAGCAAGAGACGCTGCTCTTCCCGCTCTCTTTCAAAAGCAATCGTCTCCAGTTCTTTCTGCTTATCTCTTTCTGAAGGTTCGTGCAAACTATTCTTCCAACTTAAGCAGAGCCATAAAGGCTTCTTGCGGGATATCAACCTTACCGACAGCTTTCATCCGCTTCTTACCTTCTTTTTGCTTCTCAAGCAATTTGCGTTTACGGCTGATATCACCGCCGTAGCACTTAGAAAGCACATTCTTGCGCTGCGCCGATATTGTCTCGCGGGCGATAATCTTACCGCCGATTGCAGCTTGCACAGGCACTTCAAACATCTGACGAGGAATCAGTTTCTTGAGCTTCTCGGCCAGTAGTCGTCCGGCATATTGAGCGCGATCAAAATGAACGATCGCCGAAAGAGCATCGACTTTATCGCCGCCGATGAGAATATCGAGCTTGACCAGACGTTCTGTGCGGTACTCTCTGAAATGATAATCGAGCGAAGCATAGCCACGAGAGCGCGACTTGAGCTGGTCGAAAAAGTCTGTGATGATTTCAGCCAGCGGCAGATGATAAACCAGCATAGCCCGGCGCGGATCGAGATACTTCATGTCGATGTAGATGCCGCGACGACTTTGACAAAGCTCCATAATCGTTCCAACAAATTCGTTGGGCGTCAAAATGCTCGCTTCTACGAAAGGTTCTTCGATCTTCTCGCGGTAATTGGGATCGGGCAGGAGCGCCGGGTTCTCTACCATAATCACTTCGCCGTCTGTCTTGGTCACTCTGTAAACAACAGAAGGAGAAGTGGTGATCAGAGTGAGATTGTATTCACGCTCCAATCGCTCTTGAATAATCTCCATGTGCAGCATGCCCAAGAAACCGCAGCGGAAGCCAAAGCCAAGCGCGTCTGAAGTTTCAGGCTCGAAGAAAAGAGAGGAGTCGTTGAGTTTGAGCTTGATCAGAGCCTCGCGTAAGTCAGGATACTGATCGTTGTCTACTGGATAGATGCCAGCGTAGACCATTGGCTTAGCCGGTCTGTAGCCCGGCAAAGGCTCGGAAGCACGGGCGCTGTCGAGAGTGATTGTGTCACCAACAAGAGTGGACACGTCTTTGATGGCCGCAGCTAGATAACCCACTTCACCGGGACCAAGCCTATCTACCTTGACCTGGGCAGGACGCAGAACCCCCAATTCGACAACATCGAAAGCCTTGTCGTTCGCCATAAAGCGAATGCGATCGCCGACTTTGAGTTCGCCGTCCTTCACCCTGAAATAAACAATAATGCCACGATAACTATCATAATAGCTGTCGAAAATGAGAGCCCGCAAAGGCTTATCTATGTTGTTCTTGGGCGGCGGCACATATTTGACAATAGACTCAAGCACTTCTTTGACACCAATATTGTTTTTGGCACTGGCCAAAACTGCATTACTAGCATCGAGCCCAATAACTTCCTCAATCTCTGCCTTTATGCGCTCTGGCTCTGCGCTGGGCAAATCGATTTTATTAATCACCGGCACTATCTCAAGATTGCTCTCGACCGCCAAGTGCACATTTGCCAGAGTCTGAGCTTCCACACCCTGTGTGCTGTCCACTATCAAAAGAGCGCCTTCGCAAGCCGCCAAGCTACGTGATACTTCGTAGCCAAAATCGACGTGACCGGGGGTGTCAATCAGATTGAGAACATAATGCTTACCGTCATCAGCGATGTAGTCCATGCGCGCAGCCTGAGCTTTGATTGTGATACCGCGCTCACGTTCGATATCCATCGAATCCAAAACCTGTGCCTGCATCTCGCGCTTGCTTATCGTCTCGGTCATTTCCAAAAGACGGTCGGCCAAGGTCGACTTACCATGGTCGATGTGGGCGATAATCGAAAAATTCCTAATTTGATCGGGATCGGTCACAGGGAGTCCTTCTGTTTGTTTTCGGATTCAGGTAATCGGCAAGACGATACCAGAGCATAAGAACCGGCAACCCGGTTCAGGCTCGGCAGAAACCGCTTTACCGTTAAGTATATTACCAGGTAAGAGCTCTTCCTAAGGCGCTCAGGTGAACAGACGTTATCATTGGAGAGACATTCCGAAAACCAAAAATGAGTAAAGTGCATGCACCCGTTTCTCGAAACCCTGGCCAAACGCCCACTCCTGGCTGACGGGGGCATAGGGACGCTCCTGTATTCAAGAGGCACTTCGGGAGAAGCCAGCTTCGAACACCTTAATCTGACCAGGCAAGAGACCGTGCAGCAAGTCCACGTGGACTATATCAACGCCGGCGCGGAGATTATAGAAACCAACTCATTTAGTGGAAACAGATTTAAACTGGCTAATCATGGACTTGATGCCGAGGTCTGGAAAATCAATGTCTGGTCAGCCAAAGTAGCCCGCAACGCCAGAGAGATTACCGGGCAACCGGTTTTCGTGGCCGGTTCGGTGGGACCGACCGGCAAATTATTGCCACCCCTCGGCGACACAGACCGAGACTCTATTTGCGATGCTTTCAAAGAGCAAATGGAAGCCCTTTTAGCCGGAGGCGTCGACCTCTTTCTTATTGAAACTATGTCCAGCCTGGAAGAAACCGCCCTAGCTGTGAAAGCCGCCCGCAACGTTTCCAAACTGCCTGTGATTGCTCAACTTTCTTTCTCGGTGGAAGGACATACCTTGCTCGGGGCAGTGCCGGAAGACATAGTCAAACTTTTGCAAGAACTCGGGGATGACATGCCCGATGTAATTGGTATCAACTGCGGTGCGGGTCCGGGACCTGTCTTCGATTCATTTCTGCGCTTAACAACTGCCATCAAAAGCTTGAAAATTGCGCCCAATCGCCTCACCTTTTCCTGCCTGCCCAATGCCGGTCAACCGAGCTTGATGGGTGGACGCCCGATGTTCATGAGCAAACCCAAATATTGCGCATCTTACATCGAGCCTTACCTGAGAGCCGGGGCTAGAATTGTGGGCGGTTGCTGCGGCACCACTCCAGAGCATATCAAAGCCATGAGGCAAGCTCTCGACCAATACATAGCGCAGAACGAAGAGCACTCAAGCAAGGACGAGAGCAAAGAAACAGCCGAGACAAAAGGCGTCGGCTCGCTCGTGACAGTGCTCTACAATCCCGAAGCAATCGAAAACACCGTCGAGACGGCAAGCCAGAAAGAAAATGCAAAAATTTCGCTGGCTGAGCGCTTGCGTCGAATCAAACAAAAAACGGAGCAGGACTTTTATATCTCTGTCGAACTGGACCCACCCAAGGGGGCCGGAACCAAGAAAATTACCCAAGCGGCGGAGCTGCTCTATGCGGCAGGGGCAGACGCCATCAATGTGGGCGACAGCCCGATGGCGAGGGTAAGAATGTCCTCGCTAGCCACCTGCCAACTTCTCAGCCAGCGCATCGGTGTCGATACCATAATTCATTTCACCACCAGAGATCGCAACCTGATGGGTATGCAGGCAGACCTTATTGGCTGCCAGGCCTTAGGTCTGCACAATATCCTCGCCCTGACCGGCGACCCGCCCGCCTTGGGCAACTACGCTCATGCCACTGCGGTCTACGATGTCGATTCAATTGGTCTAATCAAAATAATCAAACAACTGAATCAAGGGCAAGATATCGCCGGTAATACCATAGGCGCCCCCCTTTCACTCTCTATTGGTTGTGCTTTGAACCCGACGGCGCAAAATCGTGCCCTCGAATTAGAGCGCATCAAAAGAAAGATCGAGGCCGGCGCCGACTTTATCATGACCCAACCGATCTACCGCAAGAGTGATCTTGCTGACTTCATCGAAGATATGGGCGGCTGCCCTGTTCCTCTATTAGTAGGGATTATGCCTTTGCATAGTTCAAAACACGCAGAGTATTTGCATAACGAGGTGCCTGGAATTACTATTCCCAAGCATATTCGAGAAGAAATGGCTAGAGCCGGAGATGACGGGGCCCGTGTTGGACTTGAGCAGGCCGAGGCGCTCCTCGCCGAAGTAACCGAATTGATTGAAGGGACTTACTTGGTCCCGTCTTTCGGCAGATACGATGACATGGCAGCGCTTGTCACGAGGCTGAAGAGATCGAGAACAATTGCAAGCTCTAACTAACCAGCAGGCTGCCAAGAGATCGCAAAGTGAGACTGAAGATGCTTTTCTGGTAATGCTTTGTAGATATTCAGAAATTTCTGCGTTTTTCTGAAAATCAATAAGAGCAGCTTCTAGATAAGAATTATTCTCAACAAGCTTTCGACAATGCTATCCTTTCTTAAGGTCCTACTAGAACAAAATCAGAAAAATGATAGAGGTATCCTTGAAGCAAGACGATTCAGGCTTCGGCTTTGGCATTGAAACTGAATATCTGTTGATTCGGCAGAATGATCTAAAGTCGCTCTGGATCAATGACCTAGAATTGGGTAATCTGCTAATGACTGTAGATTCAATAGACACAACCGATCTGAGTTTACAGGGCTTGAATCAGAAGCCTTTACATCGTAAGCGTGGACATTATCTGATTGAGGGTTACACCCTTACGTCACCTGATTTTTCTACACCTTTGCACCTACTGCCAAAGGGAATTGAAGCCAGGACTTCGATTTGCGGCTCTCCACAAGCGGCAATTAAAGAACTAAATATTTTGAGAACGCGCCTAGATGAAAGGCTTAAGAAGGAAGCTTTGATGACGGCGAGTATAGGACATCATCCTAGAGCCTCGGATTTTGATGCCCCGCGCAACTATGAAAGAGAAGATTATTGGAACTGGGCACGGGTAGCCACTGCAACCTATGGACCAGACTTCAACATTAGTCTGCCGGCTGAAATTACTAGAAAGTTAGACCTTGCCGACTTGAACGACAAGATCAATTTTTATATGCCTGCTTTCTTCGCTTTGACTTTTAACTCACCCTTTCTGCGCGGAGAAGAGGCTAGAAGCCAGTTAGGGCAAACCATCTGTTCGGTGCGCACCCAAAGAAGATCCCTTTGGGCTCCGCTTTATTATATTCATCGAGACAGGCCAGACGAGGAACAGAGTCAGTTGCGTTTTGAGTTCAAGGGTTTTGAAATGGCGCCCGGCACGCAAATTTATCAGGCTCTATTTATGGTAGCTCTGACAGTTCTGACAAATGAGAATCTGCCGGGCAGATGCGGCGACAGTGAAGCCCGGGCCAATCTGCAGAGACTGGCACTGACTGGACCAAACCAGCAGGCAGATAGAGACCTGGTTGGTAGAGTAATTGAAATGGTTGCCACAGACCAAGGTCTAGACAACTATTTCTACATAGATAGGTCTTCCTTAGAGCAAGAGCTAAAGGTTCTCGAAAAGCGCGTTCTAGAAAATCATCTACCGGTTCACGACCTTTTGTTGCGGGCGAGACTGGAGGGGTCTATTGAAAAAGCCATCTTGCTGAGGGAAGCAAGTGAAATACTCAAAGATGAGACTGCTCATACTGAGCCTGCTAATGTTGAGAGTGGCAAACCGCAAGAGGAGAGGCTAAAGGTTACTGCTTGAGCAACTTAGTCAAAAGCAAAGGTAATGCCGGACTTGATTCTCTCGAGAAAGAAGGTCGCGAAATAAATTGCGACTTTGAGCAAAGCTTGCGCCTTGCGAAAGCAAATAAAACTAAACGCACAAGACTTCTAGCCATTATCTATTCAGCAAAGGCTCTGCGTACTTTTGCCTTCGGATCTGTCGCAGTGATCTTAGCCATTTATCTAAGGGCTTGCCAGTTTAGCCATTTTGAGATAGGCGCCCTTCTCTCAGCCACTTTAATTGAAGACGCAATTGTTACCACCTTACTGGCTTTACTCGCCACTAAATATGGCGCCAAGAATATTCTTCTATTCTCAGGCTTGCTGCTCGCTTTAAGCGGTCTGATTCTAGCCGGCACTGATAACAAAGCGCTCATCGCCCTGGCAATTATTGCCGGAACCATTAGCCCGGCTGGCTTCGAAGGTGGAGCTTTCAGCGCTCTTGAACAGTCTTTATTGGCTGAGAGTTCAGAAGAAATAGGCAGAAAAAATGAGACCAGTCACGCCGAAGAGTTGACACGCATTCTATCTATCTATAATCTCTGCGGCTTCGGTGGTGCGGCCTTGGGCTCGCTCATAGCCGGGCTCTGCCTGGCAAACGGTGGAGATGGCGCGACAAGAATTCTTCTCGCTTCGTATTTTGGAATAGGACTGACTCTTTCACTTCTCTATACACAGATGAAGACAGCGCCCAGAAGCAGTAAAAGTAAGAACCCAGAAAATACAGATAGCACACAGAACACTGAGAAGATAGCGAATACCAAACCAAGTCTAAGCGAATGCACTTTTAGCGCCCTTAAGAACCGCCATATAAGCTGGCTTGCTGGTTTGCAGTCATTGGATGCTTTTGGTGGTGGCTTTGTGGTGCAATCTCTGCTTTCGGCTTGGTTTATCACCAAATACGGTTGCAAAGCCGACTTTGTCGGTCTGATCTTTTGTCTAACCAATTTACTTGGAGCCGTCTCGTTCTTGATGGCACCTTACCTAGCTAAACGGTTCGGACTTTTGTCGACCATGGTCTTCACACACCTACCTTGCAGTTTCGCCCTCTGCCTCATGCCCTTCATGCCCAGCGCCGGTGCGGCTGGCGCACTACTGGTGGTGCGAAGCTTATTCTCAAGCATGGATATTCCAGCCAGACAGGCTTTTTCAATGATTTTAGTAAAACCGGAAGAGCGCCCTTACGCAGCTTCGCTCACAGCCAGCGCCCGCGCCCTCGCACAGGGACTAGCTCCCCTAGTGGCGGGGCTTTCGGTATCAAGCATGTCTGCCGGGCTGCCCCTCATTTTGGGCGGCGCTCTTAAATGTATCTATGATCTGACTCTCTGGTTTCGCTTTAAAGATGTCCGGCCCCATAGCTAGCGCAAAAATGCAAGACAAGACAACTAGCCAGAGCCGAAAGACTCAGGCGATGCGGACCATCCACAGAGTCTTGGGCAGCCTGCTTGGACTCTATCTATTATTCATGAGCCTGAGCGGCTCTTCGCTTATCTTGAAAGACGAAATAATTGGCTTTATTGAAAATAAGAAAGCCCTAGAATCGAGAACCAGCTTAGATATCGATCTCGATAAACTCTGTCAAAGTGCCTTGGCAGCAGTAAAACCGGCGAATAACTCTAGCCAGGTCAAGTTCATAGAAAACATTGATGGCTTGCACGGCAAGCCTATCTATATTCACATATCTGGAGAAGGTGGCTCAAAAGCTCTTGGTCTAGACCGCAGCACCGGCGCATTTGTTGAAGAGAAAGAAGAACATTGGCTGCTGGAGAAAATTTCTGATTTGCATCATAACCTCGCTCTCGGCAAAACGGGTAAACAATATCAAGGTTATCTAGCTCTCGCCGTTCAATTACTATTGGCTTCAGGTCTGGCTCTCACTCTCCTGCCTCAATACTCATTAAAGAAAGAGTTGCATCTATATAGAATAAAGTTTGCATTTAAGAACAAAGTTCTCTTGCATAAATATCTGGCCCTGCTTGCGACTCTGCCAATCTTACTCTTCACCGTAAGCGCCCTCAACTTTGCCTTTCCTATCGAATTCAGAAAGTTCTGCGCCCCCCATTACCAATTCGATCCAAAAGGCAGTTTCGACAATCTAAATTCACTGAGGAAGCGAGCAGAACAAGCTCTAATTGACTCGGGCAGAGACTCTTCTCAATCCTCGGGAAACAGCGAGAAGTTTGCTTTGAGAGAAATATCCTTTCCTAAAAAGCACATTGGGGCCTACAGGTTTTTCTATTACGACAAACTGAACGTCCCCTTAGAAGTCTGGGTTTTTCCCCAACAGGCAAAAGTAATTGGTTCTGATTTTACTGATATTGATACTGTGACGGCATGGCTTACACGTTTGCATTTCGGCAGAGCCCTTGGTACACCCGGTAAGTTTTTCTGGCTAGGCATCGGACTTTTACCTGCCGCCGCCTGCTTGAGTGGTTTGGCGCTCAAGAAATGGAGGAAAAAATTGGCTGGTGCAAGAAAGTGAATTTTACTCTTGTGCAATTTTCAATTCTTTTACAGAACTGGTTTATGTTATAGAGACCACCCACTAAATTTTTCTATTTTCTATCCCTTACTTATCAACTACCGACTGCCTGCCAGTCTCGGTCACACCCCTTTCTTTCTAATAGGTCTTATATGAGTCAAGAAAACGCCCCCGACAAAGGAGCGGCTGCTGAAAGACGCACAGAGAACCAAAATCAAGCAGCGAATTCTTCTAACGAAAGCACCAGAGCAAGCGAAAAGATGCTCAGCGAAGTGAATCAGACGTTCAGCCGCAATCCTGAGCCGATCACCAACTTCGACGGCAGAAACTGCCGAAGCGGACCACAGGAAGGCCAGCTACCGACCCTGCGAGCCGGCGAGCGGACGAACGGTTGTAACTTCGAAATGCCTGATTTTAATACTAGACAACTTTATGAAAGAGCTCAGAATCAGGCAGTTCGCATAAATATCTCAGAAGGAGCTGTCGGCGGACACGGCACCGGGGTAGCCATCGGCAGAACTGCTGATACTTGCTATGTGGCAACAGCCAACCACGTGGCAGGAGAACGGCACAATCAAAACATTACCTCTCGCGAAGTGCGCTTCGGCGACGGCAGCGCCTTTCCTGCCAACATCGAGATGAGACTGCCTTCCAAAGATCTTTCCATACTTTCAGTGAGAACTGGAGCCGATACAGATAGGCTATGCCAGCCGGCAAAAATAGCCGAACAACGTCCAACTAGCGGCGAAGCAACTAGTTTTGGCTTTCCAAACCAAAGTAATGCCTTTCATGTTTCACCCGGCACAATCAATCGAAACGGCACATACCAAGCCCTAACCGGCGAGCCCTATACAGCAGCTATGCGCGGCGAGAATCCGAACCGATCCTTTATCGGCACGCGGGCGCAAATTCATAGCGGCTATTCAGGAGGTCCAACCTATAACAATCGCGGTGAAGTTATCGCCATCAATACCGGCGTGCATCCTGATGAACGGCGCATGCGCTCACAAACTCTTCTCACTCCGATAACCCAAAACGAAGTCAACGGTTATCTGAGAAGAATCACCGAAAATAGCAGAAGACCTTGATTTAGCTGGACCTATATAGATCTAGAAGAGGATGCATTTCTGCATCCTAAAATCTATATAGATCTAGAAGAGGATGCATTTCTGCATCCTCTTCTGTCAGGCACGGGCAGGGAAAATTTTTGCGGGGGCTCGCCTCTAGCGACGACCGCTGCGCACTTGTTTGACGTGGTCGTCTAGGTCTTGGGCGAGTAGGGCTCTACCAGTCTTTCTAAGCAGTTTGGCATACTGCTCTTCCACATCGGCATAACGTTCATGATTCTTGCCATAAGCCTTCTGCCTTATAGAAAGCGCTCGCTTAAAGAGAGGCTCGGAAAGTTCATAACGCTTCTGAAAATAATAGAGCCTGGCAAGATTCTTGAGACTACTAGAGACAAGGGGATGCTCGGCACCAAGAGCTCTTTCTCTGATACGCAAGGCTTCCTGCAGGACAGGCTCCATCTCGGTATATCTCTTATTGCGGCAATACTGGTCCGCGATACGAGTTAGGCAATCAGCCACTTGGGGATGCTCCAGCCCCATCATATGCTTAATAGACGCCAGTTCGATTTCGAGCTCTTTATCTTTGTCTTGGTCGAATGCCGAAGGCCAACCCAGTGCCATCGAAGGAGGCACCGCATCCAGTGAAGTAGAAGAATCGGTCTGCCACTGGACATGACTGGAAGGTGTACGAGACTGAGAAGGCGCCCTTTTCCGGGTCAGAACTTTCTCTAAATTCTGCCTTGTACTTTCTATATCTATTTTGTGCAGCCCCGAACTTTGTTCCTTTATATTGAGGGCGCGACGATACAAAGCCTCCGCCTCTTCCAAAAGTCCCTTGGAGAAATAAAGGTCAGCCAGGCGAGTGAGAGTGTTCGCCACTTCCGGGCTATCACTTCCTAGTGCTTGTTCTTGAATATTCAAGAACCTTTCCAATTCAGTGATTGTTTCTAACTTCATTGCTTCCTCGGATAATCCAGATTCAATTTAGTAGATGCGACATAGTAAAGAAGAGGATGGTGGAGTCCACCAAGAGGCAAATTAAGGGGGCACGCTTTAATTCTTACCCGTGCAGACAACTCTGGCTGCTCCCCAAACTTATAACTTTGTACGGAAAAGCTATATTGGCGGCAAAAAATAGCGGATTTTGGAGACTTTTAACAGTAAAAAAACTGTATAGGAACCCCTATAGAAAAATACTGCCAAATAGATACCCGCGCCCATGCCAGGCGCGATAGCATCGATTATATTTCTTCATTTTTCTTACATGGCGTAAGTGGGGTTAGTGAGGGATGGAAACCTTTCAATCTAAACTGGCGAGGTTTCTGCGCAGACTGGTCGAGAGACTGGAAAGCAGCGGAGCGGAGAAGCCTGCAAAATTAGAGCCGGCGGACCGTGTCGAAGCAGACAAAGTCCAAGAGAACTTTGCCGATTCGCCTTCCTTCGAACCCATGCCTGGTCAGGCAGTGGCGGCGACAGCTGCCGCGCAGACCGCCCCTTATTTAGAAAGCGAACAATATAAAGAATCCAAAGCAGCGACGGCTACGTCTGAAAGCCAAAATGAAAAGACCTACGACTTTGAACCGGCGCGGGTAAGTAAATCATTTTCACGCTTTGCTAGACCCAATCCAGGTGAAGTCACAGCCCTACCCCCTTCTAGTCTGCCGGAGTTGCAAGAGAAAAAAGGGACTCCTGTGCTCAACTTTGCCATTTCAGAAAGCAAAGAAAAAGGCAGCACTGAAAATGAAATGGATGAGCCCGGAGCCGATCATTCCAGAAAGAATCTAAGCGGCATAAGAGAGAGCGCTACTAACGAGTCGATGCTGGTAAGCGACTTCCATTTAGAGTCAGAGACTTTGACCGGCAATCATCCCAAGCTCGGCGACAGTCAAGAAAGCACAGCCACCGAACAGTCCTTCAGGCAAGTAGCTGAAAATACTCATACCCCGCCCACAACCCTGAACTGGCTAGCTGGTCAAATCCATGCCGAAGTGAGAGCGGCAGTGGCGAGCAATCCTTCTACGCCGCAAGACACTCTGCGACGCCTGGCTCAGGACCAAGATGCCGGCGTCAGGGCGAAAGTAGCAGCTAACCGCAAGACCGGCACAGATATTCTCAGACAACTTTCGAATGACCGCAATAAAGTCGTGGCTTCAGAAGCACGCAGCACCCTGGTCAAGAAATTGAAAACCTGCGAAATGGACAATACAGGCGCCAATCTCTTAGCCACTCACAAGTTTAGACCGACCAACAACCAGGTCACCAGCACTTATACGGCACTGGAAGCCATCAAACCCCCTCAAGTTTCCTCCGACCAACCAAACCAAACCGGCACTCAGGAAGCGGCTTCGGCCGCCCCTGGTGCTGTGTCGGGTGAATGGCATACTCTCGAGTCGGACTCAGCCAAAGTAGCCTATAAGCAGCAGAAAGACACGGTCAAAGACCTTAAGTTCAACCCTGCCGGCGTTTACAACCGCAACGGACCTCAAGGAATAGAGCGGAAAATCGTACAGGCTTCGGCTACTGATACCATCGCCTTTCTCACCATGGTAGCTGCCCGACATAGTACGCCGCCCTCTAGACTGCTTGAACTAGCCAGCCACGAGAGCGAATCGGTCAAGAAGGCGGTCGCCGAAAACTATGCCACACCGCCGGAAGCCTTCCAGATTTTAGCTAGAGACGCAGCCCGAGAAGTGAGATTGCGCCTGGTCGAAAATCCAAACTGCCCGCTTGAAGTAGCAAGACAGCTGGAAAACGATGTTGATCCCTTTGTCGCTTACGAGGCGCGCAAGCAGCTAAGGCGCACCAATCTGGGCACCGTTACCGGAGACTTCGATATAGCCGGTTCAGGAGATGGCGGGAGCCAATCCGGACTTAGCTGACTTGGAGACCTCGGCCACCGACTCTTCCAGAGCTTTCAAGAATGTATCTATCTGCTCGTAAGAAATGGTGAGGGGCGGCTCCACTCTCAAACATTTAGAGTTGATATAGGTTCCTGAGATGAGTATGTTGCGGGCAAACAAGTGCTTCGCCACCTCATAGCCGGTGTCGTTGCCGGTAAACTCCATGCCGAGCATCAAGCCCACCCCTCTGATTTCTTTCATCACATCGGGATAACGCTTCACAAGCTCATTCATGCGGGGAATCATGTAATCGCCCTTAGCCTTTGCTTGCGCCGGCAGGTCTTCATCAAGCAAGATTGAAATAGTGGCGATAGCGGCTGCACAGCTGAGCGGATTGCCACCAAAAGTAGTGGTATGCAGGAAAGGATTTTCCACATACTTAGACCAAGTCTTTTCATTTCCGACAACGGCGCCAATTGGCATGACGCCGCCGCCAAAGGCTTTTCCGAGCGCCATGAGGTCGGGGCTAACATCGTCATACTGGCAATAGAACATCTTTCCAGTGCGCCCCATACCGCACTGAATCTCGTCAAAGACCAGCATGGCTCCATACTTATCGCAAAGTTCGCGGGCTTTGGCCAGATAGCCAGGCGGTGCGACGTTTATACCGCCTTCGCCCTGCAAGGGTTCAACCACAAAAGCAGCAATACGATCGCCCGAGAAATCGCAGCATTTAAAAACTGTTTCTAAGGCTTCCACATCACCGAAAGGTACATGAGACCAGTTGAGCAAAGGCAAGAAAGGTTCACGAAACACGGCCTTGGAAGTACCGCCTAAAGAACCAAGACTCTTACCATGAAAGCCGCCGATAGTGCCGATGAAGTGCCGGCGTCCAGTGGCTAGCATAGCCATTTTCAGACAACCTTCCACAGACTCGGTGCCTGAATTGGTGAAAAATGAATATTTCAGATCACCGGGCGTGATCAGCGAAACCAAGTAAGCCAAATAGGTACGCAAGGGGTCGATCAGTTCTTGCGAGTGAATTGCCTGTTTCTCAAGCTGATCCCTCACGGTTTTGAGCACCCGCGGGTGACGGTGCCCTACGTTGTAAACACCGTAGCCACCGAGCATATCAATGAACTCTTTGCCATTGATGTCTCTAAAGGTAGCGCCTTCGTCTTCCCATTCTACGGCTGTATAGTCTGTACTGACTGACTTTCTATACTGCAAAAAACCAGCGTTGACATGCTCGGTCCAATACTTGACCGACTCTTCGATAACTTGCTTGCGTTCGCCTTCATTGAGTTTAGGCTTAGCGATAAACTCAAGAACTTCCCTGGATTTGGCTCTAGCTTTTTCCAGATCTTGTCCCATTTTTTTAACTCCCGAAATCCAAATATGCTGAAATCCTGATATACAGGAGCTGCAATATTACTGCTTTCGGAGATTAAGCGCCTTAAAGGAACTTATACATCCTGACAGCTGTCATAGAAAGCCCACCAGGCAAGGGATGCCGTGTTAAGCCATCAGATTGATAGCCCAACTTTTGATAGAAAGATTCAGCATTTAGTGAAGCATCTAGAGTAAGAAAGCCTAAACGCAATTGGCGCGCCTCTTCTTCCAAGTGTAAAAGCAGGCGCCGGGCTATGCCATTTGAGCTGGACGCTGGCTCTACATAGCAGGAGCGCAGTTCATTGAGACGCGGCACTATCGAAGCAAAGCCGACTAACTTATCGCCAAGTAGGGCCACAGACATTAGTTCATCATCCGGCTTAAAGCAGGAAATGAAGTTACCAACTCTTTCTTCATCAACTACTGGAGACCAGCAATCCAATGTTTCACGATCGTAAAAAGATAAGGCACTGCCAGGTCTAGAGTCATGAACGGCAGCATAATGCACCTTAAGAATGGCTTTTGCATCGAGCAAACCGGCTTTTCTAATTAATATCTCAGCCTTCACCTCGGGCTTTTGATCTGACTCCTTCTTCGTAGACAAAGCTTACCCCTCTCCCCGTCTGACTATATTGAAGTACTTAGCCTCAGGATGCACCACGACAAAAGCCGACGTGCTTTCTTCCGGCACTAATTGATATTCTTCGCTCAACTCCATGCCTATTTCTTCAGGCCTAAGCAAAGCAAATATCTGCTTTTGTGATTCCAATTCAGGGCAGGCCGGATAACCCGGACTAAAGCGAGTGCCTCGATAACCCTGTTGAAAGAAGCGACGGCGGTCGGGACTGTCTTCGCCGGCATAGCCCAGTTCAGCCCTGATTCGCTTATGCATCAGTTCAGCCAGACCTTCAGCTGATTCTACGGCTAAGCCGTGAAAATAGAGATAGTCGGCATACTCGCCCGAACTAAATAGTTCAGCAGCGTAAGAAGCTGCCGCCATACCCATTGTGACAATCTGAAGAGGCAAGACATCAAAGCCTTCTTTTTCATCAGCAAAGAAATCGGCAATACAAAGACGGCGCCCGAAAGACTGCCGTGGAAAAGTGAAGCTGACAAAGGGCTTTGAGAGCTTATCAGGCTCAAATACCAAAAGCTCATTGCCCCGGCTTTGACAAGGGAAATAGCCATAAACCGCCCGAGGAGTCAGGTGCCGTTCTTTGTAGAGCTTCTCTTTCAAGCGATCAAGAGCGGGATAGACTTTCTCTTGCAAAAGCAGACTATAGTCATGGTCGCTTAGTTCGCCCTGCCTAACTCGATACTGACCTTTGATCAAAGAAGTTTCATTGATAAAAGAAAAAACCTCGGCAAGGTCAAAATCCTCTACTACTTTACGCCCCCAAAACGGTGGCTCAGCCGGACTTATACGAGCCACATCCGACCTGATCTTAATTTGGATCGATTCTGCTAATTGGCTCGACTTTGCCGGACTGACAATCTCTAATTTTTCATCAGGTTCATCAGGTCCATCAGATTCTTGGTCTAGGCAGGCTTCGGCGCGAGAAGAAAGAACTTGCTCGGCCTCTTGCCATTGCCCAGAGGCAAGGGCTTCCATTATGCGCAGGTCATCGAAAGCATCTTGCCCATAATAGAGCCTGCCCTTATAAACCCGCCGGCAATCTTCTTCTACATAGCGCCTGGTCAGAGCAGCACCGCCCAAAATCACAGGAATGGTAATACCCCGAGCGTTTAGGATCTCGAGATTCTCCTTCATAATTACCGTCGACTTGACCAAAAGACCACTCATGCCTATGCAGTCGGCCTTGTGCTCTAAGGCAGCACTGATAATGTTCTCTATAGGCTGTTTGATACCAAGATTGATTACTCTGTAACCGTTATTGGTGAGAATGATGTCGACCAAATTCTTACCGATATCATGCACATCACCTTTAACCGTGGCTAAAACCATGGTGCCGCGACTCTCGCCGCCCAGCTTCTCCATATGAGGCTCAAGATAAGTGACGGCCGCTTTCATTGTTTCGGCCGACTGCAAGACAAACGGCAATTGCATTTTGCCGGCGCCAAAAAGATCGCCCACCACTTTCATACCTTCCAGCAAAATAGTATTGATGATGGTGAGAGGAGCGTACTTAAGCAGAGCCTGCTCTAAATCTCTATCAAGACCAACACGATCGCCGTCGATAATCCGCTTCTGCAAGCGCTCTTCCACAGAGAGATTAAGCTCGCTATTGCCTTTGCTGCTGGTTTTTTCTTTCTTGTCGTAAAACTCTAAAAGTCTAAAGAGGGGGTCATAGTCGGTGTCGGCAAGATCAAAAACAAGACGTCTATGAAACTCTCTTTCGTTCTCGTCGATTTTATAAAGCGGTAAGATTTTCTGGGCATTGACAATGGCCATATCTAAACCGGCTTCCACGGCATAGTGCAAAAATACCGAATTAAGAATTCGACGAATGCGGGCATCAAAGCCAAAAGAGATATTGCTTACACCAAGTATGGTCTTCACGCCGGGCAAAGTCTGCTTGATCAATCTGATACCATCAAGAGTGGCAAGGCCAAGCTTACGGTCTTCTTGATTGCCTGTACTCAAAGTAAAAGTAAGGGCATCAAAGACAAGATCTGCAGGCTTTAAGCCGCCGGCGAGAGCCAGGTCATAAATACGCTTCGCTACAGCAAGCTTCTTCTCTGCATCTTTTGCCATACCGTCTTCATCTATGGTCAAGGCGACGGCGGCAGCGCCATAGCGACTAATCAGCCTAACCTTCTCCATCATCTTGCTCTCACCGTCTTCCAAGTTTATGGAATTGACTATGGCTCGTCCGGCGATAAGCTGCAAAGCTTTCTCTAGCACACCATATTCGGTGCTATCAACCATGATCGGAATATTGAGTTCGGTATTTAGTCTTTTTAGGAAGGCTTCCATATCGGCGCTTTCGTCTCTACCGACATAGGCGGTGCAGACATCTAAGATATGAGCCCCTTCTTTCTCTTGTTCGCGAGCCATGCGAACCATGCCGTCTAAGTCGCTCAGTTCAAGCAGCTCTTTAAACTTACGAGAACCATTTGTATTGGTTCTTTCGCCGACTATCAGAGGCGGCTGCATGTTCAACTTGTCAAAAGCCAGGGGACAGCTGGTGTAGATGCTGGCCACGGCGCTACTCACATCGGGCTTGCGGCTGAGCGGCGCCATACCATCGACGGCAGCGACCACTTCAGCCAAGTGTTCGGGGGTGGTGCCGCAGCAACCGCCGACGATGTTTGCACCAAATACGGCGGCAAACTGCTTAAGATGTTCGGCAAGCTCTTGCGGTCTTAGCTTATAAACCGTTTGCCCATCAATGTTTTCAGGCAAACCAGCGTTCGGCAGAACCGAAACGGCAAGGTCGCTATTCTCACAAAGATAACGCAAGGGGTCATACATCTCAGATGGACCGGTGGCGCAATTGATACCTATCACATCTATAGGGAAAGCGGACAAGGTGGCTAAAGCCGCCGATATATCAGAACCGACAAGCATTGTTCCTAGTGGCGGAGCCTCTAGGGTGACTTGGGTGATAATGGGAATATCCTTGCCGCATTGTTTCAAATAATCGAGAATGGCTAGTATGGCTGCCTTAGCCTGCAGCAAGTCTTGACCGGTCTCAAACTGCAAAACATCTACACCACCGTCCACAAGACCTCTTACTTGCTCAAAATAAGCATCCTGCATAGCCCTTAGACTGATGTGCCCCAAGGAGGGAATCTTAGTAGTGGGACCGATTGAGCCCGACACATAACGTTTTTTATCACCAAAAGAAGAAGCGACTTCTCTTGCCAACAAGGCTGCCTTCTTATTCAATTCATAGGCCCGGTGGGCGATTCCGAACTCAGCCAAGACAACTGGAGAACCGCCGAAAGTATCGGTCTCCACACAGTCACAACCGACCCGCAAGAAAGACTCATGAATAGAAGCGATAACGTCAGGACAGCTTTCTACCAAAATCTCAGGACAGTTATCCAAGCCCTGATAGTCATCAATGCCCAGATCAAAGGTATGAATGGAGCTACCCATGGCTCCATCAAAAATCAAAACCTTCTCTTTTAGAGCCTTCCTAAAATTCACGGTTCTCCTGCCGACTTCTTTAGGGAGAAGTCATAAAGCCTCTACTCTCAACCACTTTGCGCCCTTTCTCGCTCTGCACATATTGCAGAATCGGGCGCAGTTTAGGTTCTCTAGAATTATCGTAATAGAGATAAAGCGGGCGAGAAAGCGGATAAGTATCGGCAGACAAGGCGCTGGCGGCTTCGCCCACCGCCGGTTCTTTGATCTTGACCGTGCGCAGAGATAATTCCAGTATTTTCACTTGCTTGTTATTAGCTCTAGCCTGAGACATTCCGACAAAACCGATGCCGAGCCGATTGCCATAGACAGCGCCGATAACCGCTTCCGAAGAAGGCATGAGCTTGACTTCACTGGCGAAACTTTTATCACCCATGACATGCTCTTTAAAATAGTCGGAAGTACCGCTGGACGATTCCCGCCCAAAAACTCTTATCGGCTCTTGCTTGGCACCTTTGACCAGTTGATCCCAAGTGCTTATCTCGCCACTGTATACCTTACGCAGGTCATCGAGACCAATTTCATCAATATCGTTTTGTGGATTGACGATAACAGCTATAGCGTCCCGCGCCACCATATGTCGACGCAGATGAATCTTCCTGGCATGAGCTAATTTATTCTCTTCTTCGGTCAGCTCTCGCGAAGCACTGGCCAGGTCTATTTTTCCTTCAATCAGACCGGTAATACCAGAACCGGTATCACCAGATTGCACAGTCACCTGCACCCCTTTGTTGTCTGTCATAAAGCCGTTTGCCCATTCGCGCACCATTTCTTCCATGGTGTCCGAGCCCTGAACGACTATGCTGGCATTGTCGGACGATGCTTGCTTACCAGTTTCAGTGCCGGCGCCGCTATTGCAACCAGTTAGGCCAATTCCGCTAAATACAGTGAGAGAAAGAAGCGAAACTGCAAGCGTCAGCCTGTGCTTTACAGAGGTTTCTGTTCTTTGTTTACAGAAGTTCCTGAGCGAATTTACTAGCATTCTGAAAGCCTCTTCCTTCCGATTCGGGTGGATTTGCCCAAATATAGACGTCTATTATAGCTAAGACTCGCGGCGCTTAAGCGCCAGTCTTGACAATTTTTCATAGACTAAGTCGGCGCTGCGAATTCGCTTCTCGAGATTGAGACGGGTCAAGCCACGCACAATTTCATCGAATTCGGCAAAACCTGGGTCCTTGGACCGAGCCTCGGCGGCATCTTCAAAAGGGGAAAGATTGGTCAGAGGCGGCGGGTCTTGACCGACAGCCAAGAAATACAAGGTCGCCCCGAGAGCATAGAGATCACTCTGCGGACAAGGTTTGCCTCTAAATTGCTCAGGGGGCATATAGGCCTGCTTGCCGACCACAGCAGTGCGTGAATCTCGCTCCAGCTCTCTAGCCACATTGAAATCGACTATGCAAGCCGAACCATCCTCCCTGAGGATCACATTGTCTGGGCTGAGATCGCGGTGGACAACGGCGGGAAAGCGCCCATGCAGGTAGAGCAGCGCCGCAGACAAATCCTTACCAACTGAAATGACCGTAGAGAGAGGCTGGGCGCCCTCTTTCTCCACCAACTCTTTCAAAGAAGGTCCCTCTACAAACTCTAAAACCAAATAACCTCTAGAGTCTTCCACAAAATGATCAAGCAATTTCACAATTGCTCGATGGTCCAACGCAGAAAGCAGTTTGGCTTCGGCAAAAAATCTAGCCGACAGGTCTTCAAACAGACGAGTGCCTCGATAAACAGGCAGGACATACTCTTTTAAAACCACAGTCCCATTTGGACCTTCTGCCAGATATGCATTACCCTGACCACCACCGCCGATGATACCATCAACGGTATAACTCCCCTCTTTCAAGCTGGCGCCAGCAGGCAATAAGCCTAGACTCTCCCGCGTTCCTTGCGTGGCAAAGTCGTGCAACCATAGCTCGGTAAAAGAGGGGCCGCCCTCGCCCGGCAATGCCGGAGCCTCAGACAAATCCAGCAGACCAGGCCGATAGGCCGACAAACGTGCCATAAAATCTGAACGCCTAATATCTGTCAGCACTTCTTCAAAGGGAATAACAAGAGAGCGACCGTCGCGCCTCTCAATAATCAAACATTCTTCCTCGGGCAGAAAATGCCGCTTATGAAGAGCAAGCCGCAAACTTCGCACTTGATCAAAGTCGATGCAATGCTCGTTGAATACATCTTGTGAAAGCGGAGCATAAATAATAAAACCAGACGCCCTGAGCTTCAGCCTCTTGCGCTCCGCCGATCGCAAAGCCACCAAGACATAAAGAGAAAGAAAAATTGAGGGCAACAAGAGCACAGCCAATAAGAGCGGCTGTACTGCAAATGGCTGACTAGCCGTGAGAACAAAATAGATAAGAAAAGCAGCCCAAAAGACTATATTGACGATAAAAAGCTGCCTGAGAAAACCGGACGAGTTAGAGCTTAAACGCTGATAAGTGCGTGTATCACCGAATGACCAGAGTTTGTGGCTATCATCCGGAAAGAAGATCGATTTCTCTTCTTCAGCCATCTTCTTGCACTCCCGCTCTTCCAGCAAGAATGAGCTTTATCCGCTCCTTCACCTGCATCAAGTCGAGCCTGTCAGAAACCTCTTGCTCGGTCATTGCCGAAAGCAAAGTAATAATCTCAGAGCGAATATGACTGGGCAAGCGCTCTAACACGGCAAGCGGCAAAGACTCTGCTTGGATGCGGCTAAGAGGCTCAGGCTCAGTGGCAGTGAGCAGGAAGAAAATTGTGCAAGCAAGCGAATAGACATCGCTCTGAGGACAAGCTTTACCGCGAAACTGCTCAGGCGATATATACGACTGCTTGCCGACCATGGTACCGGTAGCAGTGCCAATAAAAGTAGCTGAAACTCCAAAATCTATTAGAAATGCCCGACCGGAAGAATCAAGCAAGATATTATCAGGGGTAAGATCTCGATGCACAATAGGAGGACTGAGAGAATGAAGGTAAGCGACAATGTCGCAGACTTCCTGGACGATATTAAAGACAACAATATAGTCCAGAGGGCCGGCCGCTGAGACAAGGCGGCGCAGATCAAGCCCGCGGACATGCTCAAGGACCAGATAATTTCTCTCTTGCTCCTGAAATGAATCAATGACAGAAACGATTCTTTCATGTTTGATCTTGCTCAAAATCTCAGCTTCGCGACGGAAGAGATGGAGGGCTTTCTGGCGCAAAGCCGGGCTGGCACCGGCAGGCAGAACCGCTTCTTTGAGAACGACAGTTTGCCCTTTCAGAGAAGCGAGATAGACCGCAGCCAAGCCCCCAAAGGAAAGTTGCGCGCAAATCTTGAGAGCGCCATTCTTAAGACTATCACCCGGTCTGAGGGGCACAAAACTGGTAGAACTAAAGCGCCCCGACATCTCTTCTTCCCAAAGATGGGTATAGGATGGATGCAGCCAACCAAGGTTGTCAGCCTCAATTGGCAAGTCTAAGTCGACATCTTTCAGCGCCGGTGTATATTTCAAATCAGGACATTTGAGCGAAAGGGCTAAAAGAATATTTTTCAAGGCAGCCCGCCCAAGTTCGGTTATGCGCACAGAAATACGAGCGCCATCGGTGAAGACAAATGTAATGAATTCAGGCTTCAGGGCACTTGTGTCACCATAAGCGCCTTCTCTAAAATCAATCTCGACCAATTGCTCAAAGGGGCGAAAGAGTCTAAAGCGGGCTTCGAACAAAAAGCGCAGGGGAAAGCGCAGACCTAAGTCAGAAAGGACAATTGCTCTGTCGTAAGTGACAACAAGAGCAAAAGCGCCAGTGCCAAGCAAAATAGCAAATACATAAAGCGGACCGCCGCTGAAGGCCAGATAGGCAGGCCAGAACAGCCAAAGTGGCATTAGGGCATAAAGCAAATAGCGCAGCGAAAGCAACTGCAGCGAGCGAAGCGGCAAACTGGAAAGAGGCAAAACCGGTGCAGGCGAAGCACAAACCGGCAACTCAGGCGCAGGACCTTTATCCAGATGAGAATCCGGCAAAGAAAGCTTATTTACAGATTCATTCCTGTCCATAACTTTCTTTTACCTGATTTGCAAAAGAAAAACTCCCCGGAGCCCGGGGAGTTTTAAGAGACTGAAGATGAATTACTCGTCGTCATCCATATCGTCTAGGTCTTCATCACTTTCCGACCAGAAATCGTCGGTTTCGTTGTCGTCGGCGTTTGCAGCCAGAAGAATTTTGGTGGTCACTTTGGCGGCGGCATCGGGTGAGACGCCGACGGCAGTGAGGGTTTTCACCCAGTGCACGACTTCTTCAAGAACGGCAGTATCCATTACGGTAGGTGTAGCTGTGGCTGTAGACATCCCCTAATTCCTCTCTAGTTTAGGCGAGAACAAAAAATATCAGACGTCACATGCTACCCCACCTTAACTGGCTTGTGTACTGCCTCGTCATTAAATTCTTTGCCGAGACAACAATATATACACTAGCTATTGCCCAATTTTGGGTAAGCCTTGTACATGGCTTGCGTGCCCAATTCAAGCCCTTCTTCGCCTTCAAGCTCTACCACCTGCTTGAATCTATCTATAGCCCAGACTGTGCCACCCAGTTGCTTGAGCGAGTCGCCGGCGCATTCAGAGGCCAGCCTTAAATCTTTGAGCATATGACGAATTGAAAATGCCGGCTTGAAATCTTCCGAAAGTATGCGTGGACCTAAATTATTCAAAGCCCAAGATCCACCGGCCCCGTTCCCAAGAGCCTCAACCACCAGACGCGGCGACAACCCTAAACCTTCGGCAAGCTTCATAGCTTCGACAATAGCCACTAAATTCACCGAACAAAGCACCTGATTAGCCAGTTTCAAGCTCTGCCCGGCACCGCTGCCCCCACAATAAACCAGGGTCTTGCCCATATATTGCAAAAGGGGCCTGACCCGCTCAAAAATAGCCTCTTCCCCGCCCACCAAAATTGTCAGAGTACCGTTTCTGGCGCCGACGTCGCCGCCGGTGACAGGCGCATCAAGAAAGTGACAGCGACGCTCGCTGCAAGCGGCGGCAATCTTAACAGCCACCCCCGGTCCAATTGTGCTGAAATCGACAATTATTGAGCCCGGCGAAAGCTTATCAAGAACTCCATCTTGGCCAATCAAGACCGACTCTACGTCGCGCTCGTCGCCAAGGCAACTGAATACAACATCAGCCAAGGCAACCGCCTCAGCCAACGAGGCAGCCTCGGTCGCACCGGCCTTTACAGCAGCCATCGCCTTACCCTGACTGCGATTCCAAACAGTGAGTGGAGTGCCTTTTAACAAATTGACAGCCATGGCCGAGCCCATTATGCCCATTCCTAAAAAGGCGACTTTCTCTGTCATCACTACTGACCCCCGCTTGAACCTACGTTTTTGATATTCTTAGCAGTATGACAGATGAAGATAAACAATCTGAATTACAGCCTGGCAGTACAGGCTGCAAAAACTGCGGCGACTCTCGCCTTAAATGCATAGACTGCAGTGAAGTGATCTGCCCAAAGTGCCTTGTGCCATGCGCCGTGGGCAATCGTTGCAAGAAATGTGCCGGTAGATTTACCAGTCATGTTTTGCAAGTCTCTCCCCTTACTATGGGTAAAGCCGCCTTGTTCACCGCCGTGGTCGGCTTTGTTTTTGGCTTTGTGCAACCTATGCTTCCAGGCTTCGGCTTTTACGGTTTTCTAATTTTGATGGGACTTGGCTATCTAAGCGGCCGAATGTTGCACAAAACTGTCGGCTATAAATTGGGCAGCAAAATAGTGATGACTGTGATAGCCGGCTTTCTCTTGGGCTATTTTCTTGGTCCTTTTCACGATACTTTAAGCAACGCCCTGATCATGCTGCAAGCTGATATAGAGACACAGGCTGCCGCGCGAGCCATCTTGCAAGAGACCCTTTTCGGCGCCGCGCTCTTTCTCTTGGGCTTGGTTCTGCCGGTACTTGGCAAATAGTAGTATCATAGGTTAGTCAAGACTATCTAAATATGACTAACTTTAAAAAAGTCTGCCTTAGCTGCAAAGAAGAATTTGAACCGGCACATGAATCCTGCCCGAAGGATGGGGGACAATTAGTGCCTGTAGCGGTCGATCCCTTGGTCGGCACAGTCTTTGCCGACAAGTACCAAATTTTGAAAGTGCTTGGCTCGGGCGGCATGAGTGTTATTTATCAAGCCAGACACAAATATATGGAGAGACTTTGCGCAGTCAAACTGCTCCATCCTTTCCTCGTTGCCGATGCCTCGATGTTTCAGCGCTTTCAATATGAGGCCAAGGCTGCTTCCAACCTCAATCATCCTAATGTGGTGGGCGTGCATGATTTTGGTATTACCAATGATGGCAGAGCCTATCTGGTCATGGATTATTTGTCGGGCGAAGATCTAGCTTCAATTTTAGAAAGAGAAGTTATTTTGCCGGAAGCACAGGCAAGAGAAATCTTTAGACAAGCCTGTCTCGGTCTCGATCATGCCCATAGCAAAGGCGTCATTCACCGCGATCTTAAACCAAGCAACCTATTTCTAGAACCACAAGATGACGGCTCCATCATCGTCAAGTTGGTCGATTTCGGCATAGCAAAAATCAGCACCGCGCCTGGCGAAACAGAAAGCGGGCAGAATCTCACCAGAACCGGTGAGGTCTTTGGCTCACCTTTGTATATGAGCCCGGAACAATGCTCTGGACAATCACTCGATGCCCGCAGTGACATCTATTCTTTTGGCTGCGTCATGTTCGAGACTGTGGCAGGCAAGACCCCTCTAATTGGGCAGACCGCTTTGGACACCATGCACAAGCATCTGCGCGAAAGACCTACCAAACCCTCTGAAATTGCACCGCGTATAGTTATCTCGCAAGAGCTTGAACAAGTAATCATGCACTGCCTAGAGAAACGTCCGGAAGATAGATTTGAAAGCGTAGCCGAACTGTACAACATTCTCTTCGGCGAGAAAATCCCCAAAGCCGGCTCATCGACTGGCTCTTCCAAAGGAGCATCCAGCCTTAGCCTGCAAGTGCAGGTCAAGAGTCAAAATAGCAATAATTATAATACCGGTACGGCAGTCAGCACCGATGGCGGTACCATAGTCACCAATAGTCGAGGTCAGGCATCAGGCGATCAGTCTTTAGCTTTGGGAACACCGGCAGGGAAAAATGCCAAAGGCGGACCTAAAAACAAAATTCTGGAAAGACTGAGCAAGACCGCCATAGTTTCAGGCATCAAAGATCCCAAACGACGCGGCAAGACTCTCACCGGCCTGATTTTTTCTGCTTCCTTCTTATCGGCGATAAGCTATATCTATTTTTTCTGGGACGGACCGGCGACCGACAAAGGGACATTTTTCAATCGCAATCGCTATCTAATTGCCATGGGCATTGGCGATAGCCTGAAGAGTTCGGGCAATTACCAGGGTGCAGAAGCTCTCTACAATCACGCCATCTATATTACCCGCCTCTTCTCAGACCGCGGCTCAAAGAAGGCGGCCGCTTTAAGAGCCAAGCTCGAGCTTTATACAAAGGCTAACGACAATGCCAATAAAGAAGCCACCCTCAAAGAAATCAATCAAATCTTGACCGATAGATTGTTGGAAGACTATGCCATGGCCGACCGCGAACTAGATCGAATCGCGGTAGAAGCAGCCAAGCTGGATCATGGCAACGGCGACGAAGTGATCATTTCGAAACAGCTCGACGCCGATCTTTCGGCGGTGGTAGGCGGTCTGGTAGATTTGGGACGGCGACTGGCCGCCAACGGTCTTTACGACAAACAGATCTTACTTCTCACCAAAGCCTGTACACTCTATGCCAAGTTTTCAGCAGTGGATGATCCCCAACTGGCAAAGCTAAAGTTGGAGCTGGCTTTGAGTCACTGGAATCGCGACGAAGTAGAATTTGTCGGTCCGCTCATAAAGCAAAGTCTCAAGATTATGCGCGCTGCCCTCGAGAACAAAAAGCCTGGAGCCCGCACAATTGATCTAGCAGAAGTGCTCCTCAAGTTAGGACAGTTCGACCGAGACCGCAGTTCTTTTGACGACGCCAAAAGCGAGCTAAATGAGGCTCTTTCCCATTTAGAAGTCTATGAGAAGAAAAACGGCACAACCCCTTCGCAAATTAGCGAAATCAGGCGTGGGCGTAAGCTCTTGGCTGAGACACTAAACGCCATTGCCGATCTGGAAAGACAGAAAAAAGATCTGGTCAAAGCCGAAAGTTACAGAGCCAGAGCCGACAGTATAAAGCAATTGCCGGATCAACCGGAAGGTCTCGAAGCAAACTAAAGCTATAACAGGAAACTAAGGCTATAACAGGCAACTAAAGCTATAAACGCAAACTAGAGTGATTTAGACCTCTAAGCTATAAAAACCTAGCAAACAAAAAGACTGGAGCAGTGACTCCAGTCTTTTTGTTTTAGTTCTTGCTTTGCTTTAGTTCTTGTTTTTGCTTTAGTTCCTGTTTTTTGCCGTCTTTTATTTGCCGCCGGCCGAGCCAGCTAAGACTTGCACTTTAGCAAGTCCGGCTTCGAGATCTTTGATCAGATCATCGACATCTTCTATACCAACAGACAGACGGACAAGAGCATCAACAACGCCGCGGGCATCACGTTCTTCCTTGGGAATAGAACCATGAGTCATGGACACTGGATGACAAACCAAAGATTCCACGCCGCCCAAACTTTCGGCCAGGGCGAAGAGCTTGGTGGTGCCAAGAAACTGGCGAGCACTCTCCAGCCCACCCTTAAGCACGAAAGAGACCATGCCGCCGAAGCCGCGCATTTGCTCTTTAGCTAACTTATGCTGAGGATGACTTTCCAAACCCGGATACATCACTTTCTCAACCGCCGGATGCTTCTCTAGATAACGAGCTACGGCCATAGCATTCTTCTGATGCGCTTCCATGCGCACCGCCAAAGTCTTCAGACCGCGCAAAACAAGCCAACAATCGAAAGGACCAGGAACCGCCCCGACAGCATTCTGGTGAAACTTGAGGGTTTCATAGAGCTTATCGCAAGAGGTTATGACGGCACCGCCGACAACATCTGAGTGCCCGCCCAAATACTTGGTCACCGAATGAACTACGATATCGGCACCCAGCTTGAGGGGGTTTTGCAGATAGGGGCTAGCGAAAGTGTTGTCTACAACAGTGATCAACTTATGCTCTTTAGCAAGAGTAGAGATTGCTTTCAAATCACAAAGCCTAAGCAAAGGATTGGTCGGTGTTTCCACCCAGATCATCTTTGTCTCAGGCTTGATGGCAGCCTTTATTTTGGCGGGGTCGCTGGCATCGACAAAAGTGAAAGTAAGACCATAACGCTTCCAAACTTTCTCAAAGAGTCTATAGGTACCGCCATAGACATCATCGCCGCAAATGACGTGGTCGCCGGAAGAAAGCAAATTCATAATATTGCCTTCGGCAGCCAAACCAGAGCCGAAGGAAAGAGCGTACTTCCCACCTTCAAGGGCGGCTAGACACTCTTCCAGAGCTGTTCTGGTGGGGTTCTGGGTACGAGCATACTCATAACCTTTGTGCTTGTTCAAACCCTCTTGCACATAAGTAGATGTTTGAAAAATTGGTGTGATGATGGCACCGGTGGTGGGGTCGGGATCTTGACCGGCATGAATAGCCAGAGTCGAGAACTTCATTTCGTTTTCCATGACTTACTTCCTATTTTCTTTCGCTCAAACAGTCGCTTTTTCTTTCTTGCTGTGCTTCTTGCCGGGCTCTACACCGGTCTCTGATTTAAGATGCTGGACAATATCAAACTTGGTCAAAACACCACTAGCTTTACCGGCGCGAGTGAGAATCACCATCGGCGTACCCAGCTTGAACTGCCTGTAGACCGCATCAATTTCCACACCTTCGTCTACTTGCGGATAAGGACGACCCATCACCGAACTGATATGAGTAGTCTCAGGGTGCTTTCTCTCAAAGACAATCTGCATGGCGACTAAATCATTGATATGACCGACGCTCTGACCACCTTCGGTTATTACCGGAATCTGGTCGATCTGATATTGCTCCATCAGCTCGATGGCGCGCTGCACCGTATCGTCGGGTCTAACTGTGACCATAGGCGGCACTCTGCCGTCTTTCACTTTCTCATCAATTAGATCTTTTGCATAGAAGCTCATACCTGAAGCCGGCAGGAAGCCATTTTCGCGCATCCAATCTTCCGAATAAACTTTGGAGAGATAGCCGCGTCCGCCATCCGGCAGAATGACCACAATCACGTCTTTTTCGGTCATCGTTTCGGCAACCCGCAAAGCAGCCACCGTCGCGGTTCCACAAGATCCACCGATGAGCAAGCCTTCTTCACGGGCTAGACGTCTAGCCATATTGAAAGACTCTTTGTCCGAAACGCGTTCAAAATGGTCGACAATTTTGAGGTCGGCGTTTCTAGGGATGAAATCTTCGCCGATACCTTCTACTTTATACGAGCCCGGTGTATCGCCGCTATAAATTGAACCTTCCGGATCAGCGCCGACAATTTTGATATTCGGATTCTTTTCCTTCAAAAATTTGGCAGTACCAGATATGGTGCCACCCGTGCCGGCACCGGCAACCAAACAAGTAATTTTGCCACCGGTTGCTTCCCAGATTTCAGGACCGGTCGATTGATAATGGGCGAGCGGATTATTGGGATTGGCGAACTGATTGGGTTGAAAAGCGCCGGGGATTTCCATGGTGAGTCGATTGGCAACCGAATAATAGCTTTCGGGAGAGCCGGCCGAAACAGTGGAAGGAACCATGACTACTTCGGCTCCGTAAGCCTTAAGTAGATTTATTTTTTCAGGGGCGACTTTGTCGGGGCAAATGAGAATGCAGCGATAGCCTCTCACTGCCGCAATCTGAGCCAGCGCCGAGCCGGTATTGCCCGAAGTGGGCTCGATGATTGTGCCGCCAGGCTTGAGCAAGCCTGCCTTTTCGGCTTCTTCAATCATCTTTAGAGAAGGTCTATCTTTAATTGAACCGCCCGGATTAAAGACCTCAACCTTTGCCAGGATGGTGGGTTTCAAGCCTTGACAGACTTTGTTGAGCTTCACAAGAGGTGTGGAACCTATTGTCTCAAGAATGTTCTCGCAGTACTTCACGAGGGGCGGTCCTCCCTTACAATATATGGATAAAGTAACGGAATATTATACGCTCGTGAACAGCTCAAAAGACCCATCCAAAGATAGCTCTAAAGAAAGCGGTCAAAACGTCTTCCGACCGCAAGATCTGGCCGACTTCCAATATGACCGAGACCTGGGAGAGCCTGGCCGGTACCCGTTTACACGGGGCATTTACCGCGACATGTACCGCAGCCGGTTCTGGACGATGCGCCAATATGCCGGCTTCGGAGACGCCGATGCGACCAATCGCCGCTTTAGATATCTCTTAGACAACGGACAAACTGGTCTTTCAGTAGCCTTTGACCTGCCCACCCAGATGGGTCTGGATAGCGACGACGCCATGGCTCTTGGCGAGGTCGGTCGCACCGGCGTTGCCATAGATACTCTCAAAGACATGGAAAGACTCTTTGACCAGATAGACCTAGGCAAAGTCTCCACTTCTATGACCATCAATTCCACATCGGCAATTTTGCTTGCCATGTACCGCGCGGTGGGTGTGAAGCAAGGAGTCAATCCCAGACAACTGGCCGGCACAATTCAAAATGACATCCTCAAAGAGTATGAGGCTCGCAACACTTATATTTTCCCGCCCCGCGGCTCAATGCGCCTCATTACCGACATCTTTCAGTATTGCTCAAAAGAAATGCCCCGCTGGAACACGATTTCAATTTCGGGCTATCACATTAGAGAAGCCGGAGCGACGGCTGTGCAGGAGTTGGCATTTACTTTCGCCAATGCCATCGAATATGTACGCGCCGCTATTTCGACTGGGCTAGATGTGGACGATTTTGCACCCCAGCTCTCTTTCTTCTTTGTCGCCCAAATGAATTTCTTTGAAGAAGTGGCTAAATTTAGGGCGGCGCGTCGCCTCTGGGCAAAAATCATGAAAAACATGTTCAATGCCAAAAGCGAAAAGTCAATGAATCTGCGCTTCCATGTGCAAACAGCCGGTTCCAGCCTCACCCTGCAGCAACCTGACAACAACATAGTACGCACCACTTTAGAAGCACTGGCCGCTGCTCTTGGCGGCTGTCAGTCCCTGCACACCAATTCCAAAGACGAAGCAATAGCTCTGCCAACCGAGGCGTCCGCCCTAACGGCACTGCGCACACAGCAGATCATTGCCTTCGAATCAGGGGTCGGCTCGGTGGTTGATCCGGTGGGCGGCTCCTACTATATAGAAAGCCTGACCAGCAAAATTGAAGCCGAAGTAGAAGACTACCTCAAGCGCATCGAAGAAATGGGCGGCGCCATCAAGGCAGTAGAAAGCGGTTTCATTCAAAAAGAAATACAGGACGCCGCCTACGAATATCACCAGGAAGTGGAAGCCGGTCGCAAGCAAGTAGTCGGCGTCAACTGTTTCATCGACGAAGAAGAAGAACAGATTCCAGTGCAGCGAATAGCCCCAGAGCTAGAGACAAGGCAGGTTGAAGCACTTAAGAAAGTGCGTGCTGAGCGCGATAACGCTAAGGTAGAACGCCTGCTTAAAGAGTTGACCGAGGCGGCGGCGATTGAATTAGCCCAGGATAGCCAGCCAGTTCAAGGCCAAGCGCCCCTAGATTCTAGACCCAATCTCATTCCCCTTATTTGCGATGCTGTCGAAGCCTATGCATCGGTCGGCGAAATTTCAGGCGCCTTGAAGAAATCTTTTGGCAAATTCAGACCGATGGTGACCATTTGAACAAGATGGAAGCAGCCCAGGTGAGTGATTCTGAAAGAGTCTTTGACTTTGACGTCAGCGTAGTGATTGTCAACTGGAAGACGCCAAAACTCTTGGCGCGTTGCCTCGACTCACTTAAGGAAGATCCCGGCTACGAGCGTTTTGAACTGATAGTAGTCGACAATAATTCCGGCGACGAATCAGTGCCGATGCTCAAAGAGCAGTTCCCTTTTGTCAGGCTCATTGAAAACAAAGAGAATGCAGGCTTTTCCAAAGGTTGCAATCAGGCAATCGTGGTGGCGAAAGGTCGGCATATCTTGCTGCTCAACCCCGACTCGGTAATCATCAAAGACGCCATCTCGACCATGTGTCGCTATCTAGATGAAAATCCAGCGGTGGGAGCCGTCGGTCCGAAAGTCTTGAATCCAGACGGCACCTTACAACTTGCCTGCCGACGCTCTTTTCCTTCAGTTTCCGCTTCCTTTTTCCGCTTGACCTATCTGAGCCACCTTTTCCCCAATCACCCGGCGGTATCCCGTTACAACCTCACTTATGCCGACCCCGATGATTTCCTCGACGTGGACGCACTATCGGGCTCTTGCATGATGGTTCGCCACACTGTTATCGACAAGATCGGCTTGCTGGATGAGGACATCTTTATGTTTGGCGAAGATATAGACTGGTGCTGGCGCGTCAAAGAAGCAGGCTTCTCTGTTATGTACATTCCCACCGCTGCCGTTTACCACATACATGGCGCCGCCAGCCGCAAACGCGTTATTGGCACGACCATCAATTTGCATAAAGGAATGGAAGTTTTCTACCGGAAACACTTGGCAAAAAAATACTGGGCCCCGTTCAACTGGCTAGTGTATGCTGCCATCTGGCTGAGGGCGGCTATCTTTATTGTTGTCAACTTGCTTAAAGCTTTTATCAAGGGGCTCATCAAGAGGGAAGAAGTGATTTAATCACGGCAAATTAAGCTCTTGTATAGACAAATCTTTTTCGAATAGACTTCGAACAGACAAAGATCAGGGAATAACAAAACAGGAATACACATAAAGGTAACTGGCGGCAAAATATGAGTGCGGGTGGCTTGAAAAAAATTCTGGTAACAGGCGGAAGCGGCATGATTGGCTCCGCAGTCCTGGCAAAACTACTCGCTAGACCGGGCGCCTTGATAAAAACCCAGGTACGGGACCGCCTGGCCGCTAGAGCCAAACTCGGACGCCATATGGATATTACCCTTGTAGAATTCGAACAAGCTGACTTTACAAGAGTCGGCATGCAAGAAATGCAAGCCCTTACTAAAGATTGCGATATCGTCATTCACTGCGCTGGTCTGGTACACAACGAGCAAGCAGCTTATCAAGAGTACGAAGTGGTCAATGTTCGCGCCACACAATTATTAGCAGAGGCCTGCCTAGCCACCGGCGTGCAGACACTAGTCTTTCTCTCGACATCGGCTGTATACGGCAAAGGTCCATTCAAAAATATCGCGGAAGATACCGCGCCCCAACCCAAAACACCATATGCGGTATCAAAGGCAACAAGCGAAAACTACTTGCAAACACTAAGCGGTCGCATTCCGAAACTGGTTATACTAAGACCATCTCTTGTTTTTGGAGAAGGCGATCGCGGCAATATGCTGTCGCTCATAAAGCAAGTACAGAAAGAAGAATACGTGCATGTCTCAGGCGGCGTCACCCCCAAGAGCTTGATTTATGCAAATGACCTTGCTGACGCCATTTTGCTGGCTGCGGCGCGCGCCCCGCAAGGCTTCAACATTTACAACATTGCCAATCCCGAACCGGTGTCGACTAAAGAACTCGTAGACACAATCGCAGATGTTCTGGGTGTCACCAAAAAGTTCCCTTCGGTCCCGGAAGGTCTGCTCAAGATAGGCGCAGGCATAGCTCGCACCTTCATGCCAGGCAAGGTACCTGTCACACCCGAACAGATAGAGAAATTAGCAACAGAAACGACCTGCTCGATAGGCAAATTCGTTCAAGCCACAGGTTTCAAGCCTTCTACCGACCTAAAATCGGCCATCAGCAAAGAAGTGAACTGGGCGCGCGAGAACCAATTGATATAGCAATATCCTGAAAAAGCTTTTGCAAGACTATTTCAAGATCAAAGAAAGAGGCTCCTCAGTCAAGACCGAAATGCTCGGTGGACTGACGACTTTCCTCACGATGGCCTACATCATCGTCGTTAATCCTGCTATTCTTGCCTTCGCAGGCATACCGACCGCACCATCCACAGTGGCAACTATCCTCACCTCGGTCTTTGGTTGCTTGCTAATGGGACTTTATGCCAATCGACCGCTGGCTGTTGCCCCTTACATGGGAGAAAATGCCTTTATCGCCTTTGGACTGACAGCCCTCGGTATAGGCTGGCAACAAAGGCTAGGAGCCGTATTTATCAGCGGCATCATTTTTCTTTTGCTGGCTCTATTAAAGATTCGCCCGTGGCTGGCTAATTCCATATCACTGTCTATGAAACATAGCTTTGCTGCGGGCATAGGACTATTCCTGGCCATGATTGGCTTGTACGAGACGGGCATCATCGAATCGGCGGTAACCAATATGCCAGTCAAATCATTACTATCAGCTGACGGCTTAACACTAATCAACCCACCTGTGCCGCTAAAACTAGGGCCGCTGCATGACCCTAAGGTCTTAGTAGCTATTTTCGGCACCGTACTTACAGCAGTTCTAATGATCAGAAAAATCAAGGGCGCCATGCTCATCGGCATAATCGCAAGCGCCAGCCTCGGTCTCGCCTTAGGCGTCAGCCATGGGCCGAAAGCTATATTCTCTCTACCCTTTAGCGGCGATTACACACTCGCACCGATTTTCCTTCAACTCGATATCCTCAGCTGCCTGAAACTTTCTTTTCTACCAATACTTCTCACGCTCTTTCTTATGAGCTTTCTAGATACCTTATCCACCATCGTCGGAGTGGGCGCAAACTGCGGCATGCTTGACGAGAAGGGCAATCTTACTGATGTTGAGAAGCCAATGATTGTAGACGCTACCTCGTGTATCTTTTCGGCGCTGGTAGGCTCATCTACCAGCGGCGCCTTTATCGAATCTGCCGCAGGCATTAGAGAAGGCGCAAGAACCGGTCTCGCATCAATAACTACAGCTGGACTCTTTATGCTATCTGCCTTTTTCATTCCGCTGATCGAACCGCTACAGAATCTCAAGTTTGCGTACGGACCAGCACTAATCTGCGTAGGTCTATTGATGCTCAATTCTGTCAAATTCATAGACATAGAGGACCTTACAGAAGCCTTTCCAGCTTTTGCCACTATCGCCATTATGGTCTTTACTTACAGTATCGCAAATGGCTTGACGGCTGGGCTCGTTCTCTATCTGTTTCTCAAGCTTTTCACAGGTAGAGCGCGAGATTTAAATGGCGGCTCTGTAATGCTCGGATTGCTTTGTCTTATGTATTTCGTTTGGGGCTTGCCTCATTAATTTCTAGGACGATAGATTAAATCATTTGGATTTTTTGAACTTTTTGTGTGGATTTTTCGTTTTTGTAATTGGAGAAGATGTTGAGAAATTTCTGCGTTTTTCTCTAGTTCTACATTCCTCATACCAAGAAGGAAAAGACGATGAACGAACAAAAACCCCAAAAGCCAAACCGCTCAAAATCCACACCGAAGTCCCCCAAAACAACAGATCTAATGCAGCTCTATGTCAAGAGACTCTCATACGAAGCCATCTTCACAAGCCGAGACCTTCTACCTTTTGCCAGCAGAAGCTCGGTCGATCAGTTCACCTCGCAATCAGTAAAGAATGGCTATCTAGAGAGACTAACCCGTGGTGTCTTCCGAAAGCTGCATCCGTATATAGATATAGCTAGACCATCAGAAACAGAGATATACCTAACCAAAAGGCGAGCCTTTGCCAACAAACTAGTTGAGAAGGAAGCACCGACCGACTTCACCTGTAAAGCATGCAAACATAGTCAAAAATCAATGACTAAAGCACGCATCCTAGATTCCAAATACTTTGGCGATGGGCATTCGACCAGCCTTCTATTTACGCCTTCCGAACGAAAAGCAGAACTACTGGCGATGGCACCAAGAAAACTAGCATTAAGCGATACCAGGCTTGGTAGAGCGCTCCGCGATCTATGGCTTCTGGGTGAAGCGCTCTGCACCGCGGACAAAGTGCAGTGCATGCTGCAGCGCTTTACATACAGAGAACTGCTTTCTATCGTGCGATACAGAAAACTGATTCCACAATGGTTGAGCGAAATGATTCCACTCTATCCAACAGCGGAATTGGTAAAGATGCTGCCCAAACCAGGTGCACTGAGCTGAGGATCATATCCAAGTTCTAAACCCAGCGACTAACAAGACTCAATCACCTGCGTCAACTCGAGAGATTCGATCCAGGCTCAGCAAATTTCTGCATAGAGAACATCTCTAAGCCAGGCACAGAAGAAATGCGCCTAGCAAAGATCGCCTTAGCGAAATTTTCATTTCCCGACACAGAAAAGCAGATCTAAAGTAGCAGGTGCAACCTAGACTTGGAATCGATAGCCTACTTTCGGTAAGTTCTCGATGATACTACAATTAGTATCACCTATTTTCTGGCGCACGCGCTTTAGAGAAGATCGCAAAGCGTCCGGCGATACATCTTTATCGGTATGCCAAACTCTCTCCAGAAGGGCTTCTGTGCTAAACACTTGCCCAGGATGGCGCATAAAGAATTCCAGAAGTTCAAAATCACGAGGAACGAGATAGACATCCTCACCATCACGAGACAATCTTCTCGTACTAGTATTTAACTCAAGCGGTCCATAGCGCAAAACAGTGTTCTGCAAAATGTCCGAGGGGCGACGCAAAAGTGCCCTCAAACGCGCTTGCAATTCGCGAGTATCAAAGGGCTTGGTCAAATAATCATCGGCACCGCAGTCTAGACCGCCTGCTTTCTCTTCAATTGTAGACTTTGCCGTAAGCATAAGTATGGGGGTCTTTCCGCCCTGTTCTCTGAATTCGCGACAGACCTGCAAGCCATTACGCCTAGGCAAATCGAGGTCGAGAATAATCAAATCATAGGTACAGGCAAGAAGGCGGTCGCTTGCTTCTATGCCGTCTCCAACGGACTCAACCGTATGCATATCCTTTGTCAGCACAGTGGATACAGTAAACTGAATATCCGCATCATCTTCCACCAACAGAATCTTTGCCATTAGCGGCCGCTCCCCTTTCTTGGTCTCATCGACTGCGAAAAATATTCCACGATCCCAGGCAGAATATACCTCATCCAAAGCAAATCATGGATAATTACCAGAGTGACTTCAAGAGTGACTATCAGCGCGACCGCCAGAGTGAATCTAGCGGAGCCTCTACGGAAATCCTAGTAAATATCCAGGATTTCGCCCAATCCCCCAAAGCATTGTCTGATGCAAGCAAATGCCCGAAGCAAAAGAACTACGAGTCCCAAATATCTCTATAGTAAAGAAGGGCTTGCTGCTTGTGCTGGTGCCGCTCGGCTTTGAGATAGCCGCCGTGCTCATGCTGCAAGAAGCGGTCATGCAGGCCGACGGCGCCGCAAGAGAAGCTATCAAGCAAGCTGAAATCAGTGACTGCACAAATTCACTAATCAAAGAGCTTTATACCCTCATCACCACCAACAAATTGGGAGACCTGGTCAAGGAGGGCAATATCGGCGAATTTCGCATTGTCGAAAGAGCAAAAGTCGAAAAGGAATTGAATCGCCTAAAAGAGCTGACAGCAGAGAACAGCAAACAAAGGCAAGTGATTGCCGATACCGAGACAGCTTACAAACAGGCCTCTAAAGAAATAGAAACCGGTGTTCAAGCCTTTGCCGCCGGAGACCTAGAGAGGTTTTCTTATATCAAGAAACACCTGGGTCGTTATGCGAGAGCAATGGTCAGCCCGGAACTGCTCGAATTAAACAAAGAAGTGCGAGAAGAAAGTCGTGCGGCCGCACAAGCCCAAAGCGAAAAGAACAGCATCGTCAAAGTCTTGATCAATGTATTGCTGTTCTCATCAGTGACTTTTAGTTTGTTGCTGGCTTATCTAGTGACCAATTCACTAACGAAAAGATTGGCGCGTCTAGCAGAGAAAGCATCAGCAGTGGCAAGAGGCGAAGCTCTCAGCGGTCCGATTGAAGGCACTGATGAAATTGCTAAAGTCGACAAAGTGTTCACCAATATGGTCGAAACTCTTGAAGAAGCGAACTACAGAGAGCGCGCCATTCTAGAAAACGCTCGCGACTTGATTTGTTCAATATCTAAAGAAGGCAAATTTACAGCAGTCAGCAAAGCTGCCTTCAATCTATTCGGCATCGAAGCGCAAGACTTGCAAGGGCGTTTCTTTACAGATCTAATGCACGAAGCCGATATAAAGCGAGTTTCAACTGCCTTAGAAAACACCAGAAACAGCAGTGCCCAATTTGAAGTACAAATGTACAGAGCTGACGGAAAACTGATTGATGTTCTCTGGTCGGTACACTGGTCGAGCGAAGAAGGCGCGCTGTTTTGCGTCATACATGACATAACCGAAAGAAAAGACGCCGAGCGACTGCGTCAGGAAGTAGTAAAAATGGTGACGCACGACCTGCGCACCCCACTGACAGCCGTTAGGCATGTACTGGAGATGCTCGATTCGGGCATGAGCGGCAAGCTTGACCAAGAGGCAAAGAAACTGGTTGAGCGCGCCGATAAGGCTAGCGCACGCATGTCTCTGCTCATAAACGATTTGCTCGATATTGAAAAAATCAGAGCCGGGCAGCTCAAGCTTCAGAAAGCGCAAATCATGACCGGAGAACTCTTCGATCTCGCCCTAGATTCTGTGCTTGCCCTCAGTCAACAAAAACAAATTGAAATCAGGCTGCAAGGACAGCTTGAAGTCGAAGTTTTGGCCGATCCCGAACGCATCGCTCAGGTATTGGTCAATCTCATCGGCAACGCCATCAAATTTTCTCCAGAGAAAAGCACAATTATCTTAGAAGCCCAGGCGACAGGACAGTTCGTCAAAATTAGAGTGAAAGACCAGGGTCGCGGAATCCCCCGGGAGAAGTTGCAAGAGATTTTCAAAGAGTTTGCCCAAGTAGAAGAAAGAGATGCCAGAGAAAAAGGTGGTAGTGGTCTAGGCTTGACTATCTGCAAAGCTCTGGTAGAACTGCATGGCGGCTCGATTTGGGCAGAGAACAATGCCAATAACGAAGTCGGCACAAGCTTCATCTTCACTCTTCCAGCCAACTCTTGATTGGGCTCCTAATCTCTAGATATCGCATTGCATAAGATTGCGCTTCAAGGCTTGAGACTCGATAAGACAAGCGTTCGGTTTGTTGGTCATCTGCTTGAGAGCTTGATCATAAGCCCGGCTGACAACGGCTGTATCGGCAGACAGGCGCACCAAATCCAGAGCCAACCCAGACCGGTTTTCAAATTTGCCTAAGTCGACAAGCAGCCGAGAAAGCTCCACGCCTGAGAAGTCCCTGTGAGAATCTGCTTGTCCGTCCCTGCGGGTAATCTGAACATTTTGGACAAAAGACACTCTAGTTGCAGGAGAAGCAGAGTGACTGTCCCGATTCAAGGAATTCTCAAGAACCGATGCAGTCACTCCGCCCTCTCCCCCCTTCCCCCCAGTGAAACCAACCAGAGACAGCGCCGCCGCCTCTCTTGCCAAACCAGCAAGCTGACAGGAGCGGTCCAGCTCGAACTTACGACCGCCAAAATACTTACCGAGGAAACCAAAGCCGAAACTAGAACTAGACTTTACACAATCACTCTCAGGTGTAGATGAATAGAAGGAAAAGCCATTGTCTGCAGCGAAACCCAAAGCAGTCAGCTTATCTTGCGCAACCCCGACATTTTGCGGGAAGCGAAAGGGTTCGCGTTTGAGACGAGCTTCTTCTTCGGGGCTCATAAAGGACGAATCAGCTAAGCGCCTGTAAACAGGCAATTCAGCCAGATAGCCGTCAGGCATCTCAAAGGCCGTGCCTGAGACCTGCTCGCTTTCAACATGCTTAGAAAATGCCATGACCCCTCTCCCATTTCTTGTTTCGACTACATAGATAGTTCGACTTGTTATTGAAGGTAAGCTTCTTAGTCTTCTCTACCGGCTCTTGATCACTTACTTTCTTGCTCGCAGTTCAAAAAGCCTTTCATTGGCTTGCCTGGCATGATCGTAGGCAAAAGAAGCATCTTTTGAGGCTTGCTCGCTGATAGCTTCGGTGTGGCTCTGCCTTTCCTCGACCTGGTTTAAGCGAGTTTCCAGGCTGGAAAGGGAAGAGCCACTACCGCCAGCAGAGCCACCACCCTGAAGTCTAAGTTTTTCACCGCCAATGGTGCGCACTACCTGCTCACCGATAGCTCCTTGATTGCGGGCATTGCCCACAATTACATCGATTGTGGCTTGAGAGACCAAGGCTCGCTCAGCCGGACTCAGGCTTCCCAGCACTCTCACCATAGTATCGGCAGCGATGGCAGTACCTTGAGAGAGTGTAGCGGCAGTATCGGCTTGCATGCGACCAGTCAAGGCATTGCGACAACTGCTATCGGTATTGGCAAAACCAAAATGAGCGCCGCTGCCGGCTATGCTGATACCGGCATTGACCTCGGCATCGCGGCAAGGGTTGTAAGAGGGCGTGAAATCACCCTCTATATAAGTGGAAGAGTTACCACCACCAATAGAAACATTACCAATATTATCTAGTCGCTGGGACTGAGACTGGTCTTGTCTTTGATCTTGTCTTTGATCTTGTCTTTGATCTTGTCTTTGATCTTGTCTTTGATCTTGTCTTTGCTCTTGACCTTGCTTCTGCTTCTGCTCGTTTCTATTGTCATTTGCGATATCGACCAGATTGAGCCCGCTTGGCTCAGGACTTTGATGTTGCTTGTTGTCTTGTCCATCTTTGCATTTTCTGCCGCCAAGAATCTCAGTCATAAAGTTATCTCCAGAAAGAAGGGTGATTTGCTATGCCTTCATATTTCCAGGGACCGATGTCAAAGTTGTGTCAGAGAAAAGTGCAATACTTTGTCGCTATAATTAGGCAAAATTTGAGCAGAAACGGCAATGGGGCAAAGCATGCATAAACCAGGTCTGGGGAATAGAGGGCTAGTTTCATTGGACATATCTGGGGCAGGGGCGCCAGAGCAAGCCCGCAATAGCTCATCAGAGCAAGCTCGAAAAAGTTCATCAGGGCAAGCCCGCAAAGGTTCATTAGATCAAGCCCGCAATACCCCATCAGGGCAAGCTCGAAAGATTTCACCAGAGCAATTCCGGAAGATTTCATCAGAAAAAGCCCGAAAGAAAGCGACAGGCTATCGACTTATCACCTTAGCCCTCAGCTTTGTCCTCTTGCTCTTTGGCTTTTTTAACGCCGCCTCTGCCGAAACCAGGGAAGATTCGGAAGCCAGCGCCGAAGAACAACCCGGTTATGTCTATGTAGATGGACAAAGAGTTATCGGTGTTTTTGGCTCAAACGGTCCCTTGACTAAAACCGAGAGGGTCAAGCTCATTCAGTCGCGCCTCGACAATATCTATGCTCTTCATGACTTCAATGCCGAAGAGTTCCATGCCGTACCCGATGAATTCGGGACCCGTATCTTTTACAAAGACCAAGTGGTGATGCTAGTTTCCAATGAAGAAGCACAAAGCATCAAGATTTCAAGCGCCGGACTGGCAGCAGACTATATCAAAAGACTGAAGGCAGTAGCCGAGCAATACAAACAAGATAGCCGCCCAGGACGACTGGCACTAGGGGCAGCCGGTGCTATTGTCGGCCTACTCTTGCTTACTATTTTCGTCAGCAATCTCTCTAATCTCTCCCAACTAGTTTCAAAATATCTCGTTCTACGTGTACAAACCAGCTTTAAAGATGCCAGAGCCAAGGGAGCCGTTATCAAAGATTTGCTGGAATTGTCGGTTACTTTTCTCACCCGCACTTTCTTTTTTGCTGTCTTTCTAGCACTTCTGCACTTCTATATTTTCTCCGCCTTAAATTTCTTCCCCTGGACCAAGATTTACGGCTTGCAGTTGATGAACAAAACAATCACGCCGCTGAGCAGCGGATTGCACAGCCTGAGCGAATACATACCTAATTTCTTTGTGCTCATGGTAATCGGCTATCTTACCTATGGGGTCTTGGTTGTTCTGCGCTTTTTCTTTGATGAAGTAAGTAAATCCAACTTAACTCTGCAAGATTTTGACCCCGATTGGGCAGAGCCGACTTACAAGTTAATCAAGGCCTTGACTATTTTTATGGCCCTAGTAGTGGCCGCGCCATATCTACCTGGCTGGGACAGTCCAGCTTTCAAACAAATCGGATTATTTATCGGCTTACTTATTTCGCTCGGCTCTACAGGTGCCATCGGACACTTGGTAGCAGGGGTGGTGCTAACCTATACCCGCGCTTTTAAGCTTGGCGATCGCGTCAAGATTGGCGACCATGTAGGTGATGTGGTGGAAAGGACGCTATTTACCACCCGCATCAAGACGATTAAGAATGAAATGATCACCATTCATAACGGTCAGCTAGTGACCACAGACATTACTAACTATTCTTCCAAAACAAAAGAGCAAGGCTTGATTTTGCACACCAGTGTGACCATCGGCTATGACGCCCCCTGGCGGCAAGTACACGAACTGCTCATCAAGGCAGCTAAAGAATGTCCAGAAATAATGCAAGAGCCCGAGCCATTTGTTTTGCAAAGAGCCCTGAATGACTTTTATGTAGAGTACGAGTTAAATGCCTACACCCGCCATGCCGAAAATATGGTAGGCATTTACTCGCAACTACATGCAGCTATTCAAGACTGCTTCAACGCCTCCGGTGTAGAGATCATGTCGCCTCATTACGCCAGCCTGAGAGACGGAAACGAGATCACTATACCGGCAAAAGAAAGAAGTAAGGACTATAGTGTACCGGGCTTCAAAGTAGAATCAGTAAAAGCCAAATAGCTTACTTCTTCAAGCCTATGGCATCTTTCATGGTTCCGGCCGCCCAATCACGCACGGCTTTAGCCATTTGTTCCGGGTTCTCCAATTCCTGCCCAAACTGACTGCCCATCTCTTTGAGAGCATGCTTTGTATAAGCATCTTTGACAGCTTCTGCACCGGCATCAGCCGGCAGATTCAGCTCCGACTTCACTGCCGCATCGCCTAGCTGGCCAATTCTATTCTTCAGACCTATGTCAATCAAGGCATCACCGACCTGCCTATCAGTCGGCTTGTCTACATCAAGCAAGAAGCCTTCCTTCCTGATTCCATCGAGCATCATACCGCTGATCATTTCGTCGATGAATTTTTCCTGCTGCCCATTTTCATTGCTGAGCGGCATACCTTCTTTTATTAGGTCGTTATAGACACCAACATTTTTTTGAGAATCGACTATTTCAAAACCATCTGTGCTCTTACCGGAGCCTGTGGCGTCGGCGGCGGCGGCGGCTTTACCACCGCCGACGGCACCATAGGCAGCATCGCGCGAACTAGCCAGAGGATCGAAGTTATCCTCGGCGCCACCTTCGGGTCTATTATTGTGAGGTAGGTCCCTAGCCGCAGTACTTGCCTCTAAGGTCATTGATTTCGCCATCGCCATTTTCACTACCTCGTTCCGAAGGGGGATGGCTAAAGCTTAAGTAGAAACAAGTGAAAGTCTCGTGATAAAAACCTAGTGGCAAAAGTCCCCTGATAAAGCTCAAGAGGGCAAAATAGAAAATTGTCGATTGAGCTTCCGAGCCCTTAAGGCAAAAGCGCGCCCCTCGGCTTCTTTCGAAAGCTCAAAGCAGTTATTTTTCTGCAAAATCTCACTCAAGTAAGAGAGGGCAACTGCGTCTTGATTTTGTTCCGGCACAAGCAATGCCTCTTTGGCAAAGGCTAACGCTCCGGGCCTATCATGCCCAAGAAAAGCCAGCTGACAATAAAGCGTGCCCACCCAGGGATTCACCCCGCCGCTGCGCTCCGCGGCAAGATTCAAGAGAGAGCGGCATCTAGCATCTTCTTTCAATTGCGCCGACTTTAGAGCCGGCTGCTGCAAATAAACAAAAGCTGCCTGCAAGAGCACATCAGGATTATTGGGCTGTCTCTGCACGGCAGCCTCAGCCAAGTCTGGGCGACCGTCTATGAGAGCGCGACTGCTGAGCAGCAAAGTGACATTCTCATCGTTATGATAATTCGCCGGTTCGAGACTATAGCCGCCAATTGCCGCCGATGCAGCTTTCTTGTCGCCGCTATAGAACTTGCACTGGGCGCTCAAGCAGTCGGCAAGCATCCGCTGCGAGCGAGTCAAGCCTGCCTTACTTTCAGCCATTTTCCTTACTTGAGCCAGTTGAGCGGCACAATCATCCAGCCGACCCATCTTTAGCAAAAGCTCGGCTTCCATTAGCCTAGACAAGGCATCAGAAGGTGCAAGTTTTCCGGCATGCACAAGCAAACGCAAGGCTTCATCGAAGTCTCTATCGATTAAGGCAATTCGAGCCAGGTTTATGCGCGGCTCGACAAAATCAAGCTTACACAAAATAGCCGTGCGCCAGCAGCTGCGCGCCTTTTTGAAATCAGTCAAATTGCGCTCGGCCAGACGATAATGGGTCTGCCCCAAGAGATTCCAACCGGCGGCAAAAGTCGGATCAGTCTTAACCGCCCATTCAAAATATTCGCGCGCGCTGTCGTATCTGCCTTGGGCGTAGATCTTGTTACCCTGGTTGTAGGCAAAATTGACCACAGCTTTGCGCCCCAAGAAAGAGACAAGCGAAATGGCAATAATGACAGTGACAAGCACTCGCTGTTTAGCCATAAACCTAAAGGTAGCGGCTATACGATTCAGTTCGCCTGGTCGCGATAGAGAAAAGCCAGAAAGCAGGGCCGGCTCTGCCGGTTGCACCATGCCGCATCTTTCTACTAAATGAACAACCAAGCTATCAAAAGTAGCTGTAGTAAAAAAGAATGAAGGGAGGAAATTGGGGAAAAGAAATTTTTTGACGATACTGCCACCGAAACCAAGATCGAATAGAACAGTGAGACGCCTGGCCGTCTCGGGTAGTGAAAAAATGCGAGTGAAGAAATAATTTGGTTCTAGACTGAGGCTATGAATTGTTTCATAGGGTATGAGGCGGTCGAAGCGCGAGACCTTGAGTCCCTTGGCGGTGAGTACGACACCACCAGAGATCAAACGGAACACACCGGTAAGAAACAAAAAACCGACAAACCAGGCGACGGCAGCGATTGTCCAAATGCCAATCAGCCTAAGCCCCCAAGAAACGGCAGAGGTAGATGTGGGAATGATGGCAATGGCATCAGGCAAGGCCAGGCAGGTGGCAATCACCACAGCCGTACCTCTGGCAAGTTGTGCCAAAGCCTTTTCATCAAAGGGAAAAAGCAAGCCCTCCCCTTTACCTTCAGCAGCAAGATCTCGGTAAGGGCAGGTCAAGTCCCCCTTTAATTCTGGCTGGTTGCCATGGGTACTTGATTTCCGCGTTTTCTTTTTTGTCTTCCCCACTTGGTAATTCTCTTTTCTGGGCGGAACGGTTTTATTTTGCTATTCCCTGCCCTGTTTGCCTTTTGGGGTTTCGTGTAACAAATTTAAAAAGGTTGGACAAAAAGATTAGATCATGCCATATTGAACGGGGGTTAATATTAACCGTGGCAAGTGCATGTGAGGTATGTCCGTTGAAAATCCTGATCATTGAAGACGACGTAAATATCGCTCGTCTCATCGAGCTAGAGCTGGGTTATGAAGGCTATCAAGTATCCGTAGCTCACGATGGTAATCAAGGTCTCGACCTTTTCAAGAAAGACCAACCTGACCTTGTCCTCCTCGACGTCATGCTTCCTGGTCTTGACGGTATAGAAGTTTGTAAACGCCTGCGCGGCATGTCCAAAGTCCCCGTCATCATGCTCACCGCCAAAGACGGTGTTCAAGATAGAGTGAGCGGTCTAGACAGCGGCGCCGATGACTATCTGACCAAGCCCTTCGCCACCGAAGAGCTTCTTGCAAGAATCCGCGCCGTAATGCGCCGCAAACCGCAGGAAGGCATTCTTACCTATGCCGACCTATGGATGGACCAGTTGAACCGTGTCGTCAAAAGAGGCGAGCGTCAGCTCGATCTGAGAGCAAAAGAGTTCGACCTATTGAGATTGTTTATGCAGTACCCCGAACAGGTACTGTCTAGAGAGTTCATCTTCGACAAAGTATGGGGTTATGACTTTATCGGCGAATCAAACGTCATCGAAGTCTATATCCGTTATTTGCGTTCCAAGCTGGAAGATGCAAGTTCTAAGCGTCTTATTCAAACAGTACGCGGCGAAGGCTATGTACTGAGAGAAGAAGAGCCTTCTCGCTAGTAAAAACAAAGAGATAAAGAAAAAGGAGAGGCAACCACCAGGTTGCCTCTCCTTTTTGAATCGGCCTATAGGCAATTAAATAGTCCCTAAGCGATACCCAATAAATGGCTCACCGGGCGGCTCCTAAGATGACAGACTCGCTCGGCATGGCCGGTATTGCGCATTGTTTTTGAAGCCCGGGCTCTGACATAGGGATTCTCATCCTCAGAAAGCAAAAGCAATATCTCAACAGGCATATGACAGCATTCGGCCATACCGTAACGCACATCATCATTGTCATCAGCCGCCAGTCTGTACAAAGTCACCAACCAAGTATTGCGATTTTCCACCACAGTCAACCTGACATCACTATTGGCATCTTGAGCAAGCATAGCCAATATGTCCGAAGGTGTGCGGGGATTCTCCGCCACCGCCATACGTACAATCGCATCATGGTCTTGCGCCAGCCGCCCAAGCACCACTGCCGGAGTATTAGGATTACTCGCCACAATGCGGCGAATTCTACTTACCGGAGATAGCCCGTCATTACCGATATCAATATCTTCGCCCATTACCATTCTCCCTACTCTCTACTCTATTTGTCGGTATGTGAATATGCCCAATTCAAGGGACTGAGTACCTGCGAACCAGCTATATTTCTATTCTTTTGATTACTTTTTGGTGCCTAGTCTCTGCTTGTTTAGTTTCCACTTGGCAAAAAACATGGGAATATCCCCCCTTATCAAGAGCTGAAATCAGCTAGTAATGGGAATTACCGGGGTTGTAAAAAAACGTGTAGTAACGATATGATAACGAATATAGTTTAGGTATATCTCAGCAACTGAGTGCATATTCTGGAATTCGAGGAGACATTTACTATGGCTGGACAATTTTCAAGCACCTTAATGCCAACTGACGGCACCATGCAACTATTGTCCGTTTCTGAAACCGGCGGCTTTGTTGTCAGCCTACCGGCACAGCTTAAGCCTCACCAAATGGAACTAGAAGCCCTTCTAGGCAGAGTTTTTACTGGTCGCCCTCGGTCGGAAGGCAACCTCGCCCTGGCCAGACAGATGTCTATCAACTGGTGCATCTCTAAGTGCAAACAAACCGGACAGTCGGTAGAACACTGCCTGCAAGAATTGAGCTAAGAGCAAAATAGATCTAGATTTACCCAGTCTAAAGCAGAGAGCGCAGCCCCTAAGGACTGCGCTCTATTTGCAATGGGCACTTCTTTGGGCCGATTAGCTGATTAAGCTTCTCCGCTTTCTTCTCCACCTTTAGCTTCATCGACTTTGCCTTCTTCGGCACTGTCGGCTTCAGGGGAAGGTTCCACGATGGGAGTAACCGATACAACGCTATCGTCATCGGCCAACTGCTGCAGTCTGACGCCAGTAGCCATACGGCCCTGAATAGAGATATCGTCTATCTTCTGACGGACAACCACACCATTGGCGGTGGCGATCATCATTTCTTCCCCGGCATGGACGACCCGCAAACTGGCCAGTCTCGAATGCGGGAACTTGAACTTAGTACCGATTAGACCGATACCGCCGCGTCCCTGCTGTCTAAACTCGTCCATGCGTACTCGCTTACCATAACCATCATTGGTCACGACAAGCACATAGTTGGCATCAGCCGTTTCAATTGCATCGAAACCGACTATGCGATCGCCGTCGCGTAAGGTTATAGCTCTCACGCCCCTGGCCGAGCGACCAAGCGGTCTCAACTCTTCTTCAGAGTAACGAATACACATACCGTCACCGGTACCGATAATCACATCCGACTTGCCGGTGGAAGGTCTCACCCAACCGAGTTGGTCGCCGTCATTGAGAGTGATGGCGATAATGCCGCTCCGTCTGATGTTGGCAAACTCAGACATCTGCACCTTCTTGATGTAGGCCTGATGGGTGAGCATGATCAAGTAGCTGTCGGGATCAAAACTTGTTACCGGTATAACAGTAGTGACAGTTTCGTCCTGCGAAATCGGCAAGAGATTGACTAAAGCCAGTCCTTTAGCAGATCTGCCGCCTTCGGGCAGGTCCATTACTTCTAGAGAATAAACCTGACCGCGGTTGGTGAAGACCAATAAACGATCATGCATATTAGCCACAAAGAAGTGCTGCAGGTCATCTTCATCACGAGTCTTCATGCCGGTGACGCCGCGTGTATTGCGTCTTTGCCTGCGGAAGCTGTCGAGCGAAATACGCTTGATATAGTCTTGCTTGGTGATGAAAATAGCCATCGGCTCGTTAGGCGTCAGGTCTTTGGCGGAAAGCTCAGTGTCACTGGCACCGGCTTCTATCTTGGTGCGGCGCTCGTCTTTGTTGCCTTCCATATCTTTGAACGAGTCGCGCACTTCCACAAGCTCGTCCTTGATTATGTTCAAGACGCGCTGTCTATTCTCCAAGATATCTTTGTAGTCGGCGATTTTGACCAAAAGTTCAGCATGGTCTTTCTCGACCTTGCTTCTTTCCATTCCGGTCAAACGGCGCAACTGCAATTCCAAAATAGCGTTGGCCTGCGTTTCAGAGAGATTGAACTTGCCAATCAGCTCGACTCTTGCTTCTTCGGTTGAATTGGACGCGCGAATAATTCTGATTACCTCATCTATATTGCCCATGGCAATGAGATAACCTTCCAAGATATGAGCGCGTTCTTCTGCTTTGCGCAAGAAATAACGGGTTCGGCGTGTGACCACGTCGATACGGTGGTCAATGAACTCTTGCAACATGTCTGAAAGCTGCAAGGTAGCTGGGCGACCGCGCACCAAAGCAAGAGTGTTGATGGCAAAAGATGACTGCAATTGGGTGTGCTTATAGATATTGTTGAGCACAACTTCAGGGTGAGCATCACGCTTCAGCTCGATCACAACCCTCATGCCGGTGCGATCTGTTTCATCATTTACATCAGAGATACCAGTCAGTTTCTCATCACGAACCAGGTCGGCAACGCGCTTGGTGAAAGCTTCAGGACCAACCATATAAGGAAGAGATGTAACGACGATGGCCATGCGTGATTGACGACCGCCCGAGCCTGGAATCTGCTCTATTGTCGCTTCACCGCGCACAGGCACACTGCCGCGACCGGTGGTATAAGCTTCGATAATGCCTTCGGTGCCAAGGATGATGCCGCCCGACGGGAAATCGGGACCCTTAATCCACTGCATAAGCTGGGTAGATGTCAGGTCGGGATTGTCTATTTTGGCGATAGTACCGTTGATTACTTCGGTGAGGTTGTGGGGCGGAATATTAGTAGCCATGCCCACGGCAATGCCGGAAGAACCGTTCAATAGCAGTACCGGCACTCGAGAAGGAAGCACCGAAGGCTCCATCTGCGTACCATCGAAGTTAGGACGCATATCGATGGTTTCAGCTTCGATATCAGCCAAGGTGTCCATGGCTAAGGGAGCCAGTTTGGCTTCGGTATAACGCATGGCAGCGGGAGGATTGTCCAAATCGCCGAAGTTACCGTGACCGTTGATCAAAACATAGCGGCTGGAACCAGGCTGGGCTAGACGCACCAAAGCCTCATAAATAGCCGAGTCGCCGTGAGGGTGATATTTACCCATCACATCTCCGACCACCCTAGCCGACTTCTTGAACTTTTCACTAGGTGACAAATTGAGCTCGTACATGCCGTAGATGATGCGGCGATGCACAGGCTTCATACCGTCTCTCACATCAGGTATGGCGCGGCTGACGATAACAGACATGGCATAGTCGATAAAAGACTTCTTCATCTCCGCTTGAAGTTCTACAGAGATAATTCGCTCGCTTGAGCCGCCCCCTGACTGCGTCACAGTGTGTCCCCCATGGAAAAACTAAATTCAGAGATATCCAAAAGACATACCGGCACTTGATTAGCCGGACCATCTTTCTTTTATACAGCCACAAAGTATAGCACTAAAGCTCAATTAAAAATCTGCCAAAGGGCTCAGCCAAGCCTCTTACAGCCAAAAGCCGCATTTTGAGAGCAGGGTTAAGAAAATGAGGTTTTCGGCCGCTCAAGAAGTTGGAAGAAGAGCCCTTACCCTTACAATATGTACTTTGTATCTAAGGATAGTTCTTGAAGTTAGTGAGGTAACAGATGTCGAAAGCTGTCGACCCGGCGTCGAATAAAGCAAAAACGCCGCCAACTGAAGCGAAAACAAATAGCGCAGAAGATGTCAGCAAGCTCAAGGCAGATCGCTTGAAGAAACTGGCCCAGCTGAAAGAACTTGGCATCAATCCTTACCCTTATAAGTTTGAGCGTAGCCACAAAGCAGCTCAACTGCACGAACTCTATAAAGATCTGGAAAAGGGCAGCGAAAACAGCGACGAAGTTGTCGTTTGCGGACGCATTATGAATAGCCGCAATAACTGGCTTTTCACCGACATCCACGATGACTCCGGCAAAATTCAGCTCTTCTGCCACAAAGACAGCCTGCCCGAAGATAAGTTCAACTTGCTCAAGCTGCTTGACAAAGGCGATTATGTAGGCGCTCGGGGCACAATGAAACGAACCCCGGCCGGTGAACTTTCGGTACGCATCAAAGATATTGAAATCTTGAGCAAATCGCTTTTGCCTCTGCCCGACAGTTGGGAAGGTTTCAATGATGTGGAAGCGCGTTATCGCCATCGCTATGTAGACATGATCACCAATCCGGAAGTGAGAGAGACCTTTAAGAAGCGCTCGCTGACGATTAGACATATGCGCAATTTTCTTGATGACAATGGTTTCTTTGAAGTAGAGACCCCTACCTTACAGGTGGAAGCCGGTGGCGCCGATGCCCGTCCTTTCGTCACCCACCACAATGCCCTTGATATCGACCTTTATCTGCGTATTGCCACAGAGTTGCACCTCAAGCGCATGATCATCGGTGGTATGGAAAGGGTCTATGAAATTGGCCGAATTTTCCGCAATGAAGGCATAAGCACCAGGCATAATCCTGAATTCACCATGCTCGAGATGTATTGCGCTTATGGCGACTACAACGAGCTGATGGATTTCACTGAAAAAATGCTGCGCTATATTGCCGAAAAAGTCTTGGGCAAAGCTGAGTTTGAATATCAAGGTAAGACTATCTCTTTCGCCAAGCCCTTCCGCAGACTGCGTATGGCCGACGGCATCAAAGAAGTTACCGGTTTAGATGTAAATACTCTCAAGACAATCGAAGAGGCAAGAGCAGCGGCGCAAAGCCTAGGCGTGCCCCTCGATAAAGAAGACAGTCGCGGTCATATCATCAATGCCATCTTCGAAGCCAAGGTGGAACATACCCTTATAGAGCCGACCTTCCTTATGGACCACCCGGTGGAAATTTCACCCCTGACCAAGGTGCACCGAGTCAATCAAGGTGAAGTGGAACGCTTCGAACTCTTTGTCTATGGACGCGAACTAGCCAATGGCTATAGCGAACTTAGTGATCCGCAAGATCAAAGAAGCCGCTTAGAAGAACAGGCCAAGAAAAAGGCGGCCGGCAATGAAGAAGCCATGCCCCTCGACCTCGACTTCATCATGGCCATGGAATACGGCATGCCGCCGACCATGGGCATCGGTATCGGCATCGACCGACTGGTGATGCTCCTCACCGACTCTGCTTCGATAAGAGATGTAATCGCCTTCCCGACTATGAGGCCTGTCAAAGCATGACCATGATCAAAGTCTATCTCTGGTCGCCGGGCAAGAAAGTGATATTGCCCACGATGGCAGAAACAGAAGCCGGCTTCTTTGTAGAGACGGCTCCGCTAAAGGTTTTTGACACCGTGCAAGTGGAAAAATGGAAGAAGCACCTGCGCGAAATGCTCAGTCGCAGCATGCAAGTGATTCCCACCCCCGGGGAAGACCAGGGTCCGGGTTCGCTTATTTTAGAGAAACTACAACTAGACTCTTGGTCGGAATTTGAGAAAACTGCCATCCTTTTCACAGTACACAAAGGGGCTCGTTATATCTCAATCTATACGACCGGCAAGGGCGAAGATGGCATGTGGTCCCACGCCAATAGCTCCGAACGCAAGTTCTACAGCCGCACGCCCATCGATATGGTGGTTGATGCCATCGTTCAAGACATCATTTGTCATCCCGAAACCATCGATAGACCAAAAACCTTACTGATAGGCGGCTAGCCTATCAGCAGGTTTTCCGATTCCACTTATTCTTCGTCGTCGCCCATGTCGCCGCTCTCGGCTTCGACCATTTCTTCGACGAAGGCAACAACTTTATTGAATTCTTCTTCGCTTTCGATAACCTGAAAGACTGTCTGAGACTCACTTTCATTAACTCTCATGATTACTAGAGGCTGTTCATCTTCGTCCAGCTCTTCTTCATCTTCTTCGCCTTCAGCGACCTTGAGCAGTACTGCATAGTCGTTGCCGTCTAGTTCAAAGCGATCCAGAAACTGACACTTATAAGAACTGCCGTCCTCGCCTTCCAGAATAAAGATAGTGGTATTTTCGCCAGTACCCGCACTATTACCGCCGGCTGCAGCCTGGGCTTCGCTCATGGTTATCTCCTTGCTATGCAAATAGCTACTTTGCTGGCTAAAGCTTACCATTTCACCGCAAAAGAAAAGAAAAATGCAGCGCTAGCTTAACGTTTGCACCGTCTAATCAGAGCCGGCGCAAGCACACCCAGCCGCCTAGTCAAGAGATGCAAACTGACTAGCGCTGAGCCGGAAAGCAAGCCAGCAAGAGAAAAAACATCACTTCCCTCATTTCCTTAGCTAAAGCTTACTAACAAAGATCGAAAACTAACATAAACGACCGGGCTTTGGCCGCTTTCAGGCACTATGCTATGAACCGTTGTAGAGGGCGAGAAGTCAAGGGCACGCTTGCGGCTTGACCCATCCTTTATCTATTAGGAGAACAAATGAGCACAGTACTAGAAAAGACCCAAGGTCAAGTGGTGCAGGTAATCGGACCTGTCGTTGACGTGGAATTCCCCGGTGGACACCTGCCTGAGATTTACAACGCCCTTGAAATCACCGGCGTCAATCCGGCTGGAGACACACTCAGAGTTGTCTGCGAAGTGCAGCAGATGCTTGGCGACAACCGCGTCAGAAGCGTAGCCATGAGCTCCACCGACGGCATGACCAGAGGCATGATCGCTAAAGACACACTGCAGCCAATCGCAGTGCCTGTAGGCAAAGGTACCCTCGGTCGTATCATCAATGTTCTGGGTGAAATCGTAGATGAAGGCGAACCGCTCCAAGCCGACGAGAAATGGCCCATCCATAGACCTTGTCCTGAACTAACCAACCTGCAAACCGACACAGTTATCTTCGAAACCGGTATCAAGGTAGTCGACCTGCTCGCTCCTTATGTAAAGGGCGGCAAAATCGGTCTATTCGGCGGCGCCGGCGTAGGCAAAACAGTTATCATCATGGAGCTCATCAACAACATCGCCAAACACCACGGCGGTTATTCGGTATTTGCCGGAGTGGGCGAGCGTACTCGTGAAGGCAACGACCTCTATCACGAGATGAAAGATTCAAACGTTCTAGATAAAGTAGCCCTGGTTTATGGTCAGATGAACGAGCCGCCGGGCGCCAGAATGCGTGTAGCTCTCTCGGCTCTAACTGTTTCTGAATACTTCAGAGACGTTTCAAAACAAGACGTTCTACTCTTCGTTGACAACATCTTCCGCTTCACCCAGGCTGGTTCAGAAGTATCCGCCCTCTTGGGACGTATGCCTTCCGCCGTAGGTTACCAACCTACACTGGCTAACGAAATGGGTCAGCTGCAAGAGAGAATCACCTCCACCAAGAACGGCTCCATCACCTCGGTACAAGCCGTATACGTGCCTGCCGACGACTTGACCGACCCGGCTCCAGCTACCACTTTCGGTCACTTGGACGCCACCACAGTTCTCAGCCGTCAAATCGCTGAACTCGGTATCTATCCCGCCGTTGACCCGCTAGCTTCTACTTCAACCGCTCTCAAACCCGAAATTGTCGGTCAAGAGCACTACGATGTAGCCCGCGGCGTACAACAAACTCTGCAGCGCTACAAAGATCTGCAAGATATCATCGCCATCCTCGGTATGGATGAACTCTCAAGCGACGACAAACTAATCGTTGGTCGCGCCAGAAAAATCCAGCGCTTCATGAGCCAACCGTTCGCCGTAGCAGCCAACTTCACAGGCCGCGACGGTAAATACGTCAAGCTCAAAGACACCGTCGAAGGCTTCAAACAAATCCTCGAAGGTCAATGCGACGACATGCCGGAAGGCGCCTTCTATATGGTCGGCAGCATTGAAGAAGCCAGAGAACAAGCCAAGAAAATGCAAGGCTAATGAAGAAAAAACACCAGACGGAAAAAGTCGAAGCCGGTGAAAAGCCTGTTGAAACCGGGCCGGGCAACCGCGATGTCTATGTCTTTGGCAGACTAGAGAACGAAGTTGCCCTGCCTGTGGTCAAAAAGCTTTACAAGCTCGATAAGCGCTGCCCTAAGACTCCAATCAATTTGTATATCAATTCATCGGGCGGCAACGGCTATAACGCCGATTGCATCATTGCAGCAATGCATCAGATCAGCGCCCCGGTAAATACAATTTGTCTTGGGCATGCGCTTTCCGGCGCGTGTGAAATTCTTGCTTCCGGAACGGGCAAAAGATCGTCTTATGAGTTTGCCACCTTGATGTTTCACCAGACTCTCTGGGAAGCAGAAGGTGACATCACTAATTTAGAGATCCAGGCAGTGCAGGGCAGACGTTTTCGCGACGCCCAGATAGAACTGCTGCACCGTTCCACCGGTCAGTCCAAAGATAGATTGCGCAAAGATATCGAACGCGATTTCTATCTTTCCGCCAGTGAAGCCCTTGAATATAACCTGATTGATGAGCTAATCGTGCATAAAGGCTCGGGGGCTGCAAAACAGGTCAAGAAACCGAGAGAGAAAAAATAGGATTTAAGAAATGGCCAGCACTATCAATCTCAAAATTATCACCCCCGAAAGAATTGTCTATAATCAGCCGGTAGAGCAAGTAACTGCTGTTTCAAAAGACGGTGAATTGACTATATTGCCGGGGCACCAGCCCCTAGTCACCACCCTCGCCATCGACATCATGAAGTTCAAAGTCAAAGGCGAAGAAGAAATAGCTGCCATTATCGGCGGCATCATGGAAGTCGGCTTGACAGAAGTAACAGTCATGTCTGATGTGGCTGAAATGGATGTAGAAATCGACGAAGCCAGAGCCAAGCAAGCCAAAGAAAGAGCAGAAGCAGAGAAAACCCAACGCACCGACAAAATGGATGTTTATGTCAGCGAACTGGCGCTCTCTAGAGCGATGGCCCGCCTGAAAGCAGCCGAACTCGGTAAATTGCGCAAGAAAGTCAATCGCTAAGACAAAAGGTAAATGAAGATTCAAATTGCTCAATTGCAAATCTAATTCAGAACAGAAAGAGCTCAAGAATCAAAAGGAAAAGGCAGATTCGCTTCCCTATGGAATCTGTCTTTTTCTTTTGTTGAGCAATTGCTTAGGCTTTACAGAGGCAATAGCGTCGCCAAGTAAAGAATCTCACGCCCCCGCGAAAATTGACGCCAAGCTAACAGACAAAAGAAAGAACGAGCTAGGCAAAACCATAAAGATCTACAGACTGCGCACTTGGGTACAAGGTCTAGCCGAAATCAGTTTTGAGAAAGACAAAGTCAAGCTAGAGAATGTCGATAAAGGCATAATTTTGCTCTTCAAAGCGCCGCAATGGAAAGCACAGATGTACAGTCCCAGCGCCGGACTATACTACGAAACCAGTGCCGCCAAATGGATGCCGGAAGACGTAAAAACAATCGCCACCTTTAGGCCAAGCGATCCACAAACCCTAGTGCCCGGCACCGCCATTGATACTACCTTGATGAACACTCCCTGTAAGCTCTACAGCCTAAAGGCAAGGGAACAACAGAAAGTTGGCAAAGATGCCCGCACCTGGCAGATGCTTTTGCTTAAGGAAGGCAAACTCTGGACCATCGCCAAAGGACAGTTCCCCAAAGAAGTGACGGCAGCAGTATGCCGCTATCTCGGCACGCCGCAAATAGATGGACTGCCGCTACAACTAACCGCCACCAATTTTGGTGGCACACCCAAAGAAGAAGTAAACTTACTCAAGGTCCTGGACCGCAAGGTAAGAGCGGACTTCTTCGATGTCCCACCCGGGCTGAAAAAAGCCAAGAATATTAGAGACCTGGCCGGACAAACAGCCAACGACGCCGAAGTCTTCGAAATCATGCGCTAAAGCCCGAGGTCGGCTATTTAGTTTTGAGAGTATACAGTTCTCTCATATCAAGGCGCCTCAAATCCGGCGCCTTCAAAGCTGTAATTAAGACGACCAGTAATGTCATACTGCCACCAAACACCACCGATGGTATCAGCCCCATTAGTTTAGCCGTCACCCCCGACTCAAACTCGCCTATTTCATTGGAAGAACCAATAAAGATATTGTTTACCGAAGAAACGCGCCCTTTCAGTTCATCGGGGGTGGACAATTGGTAAATCAAGCCCCGAATATAAACGCTGACGCCGTCCAACATACCGCTCAAAAGCAAGAGCGACAATGACAAATAGTAATTGCCGGAAAAGCCAAAGGCGATCATGCAAAGTCCATAACCGGCTACAGCGGTGAGAAGTATGCGCCCAGCATGGGCCTGTATAGGCGAATGAGTCAAATAGGAGGCGGTCAGCAGTGCCCCTACCGGCGGTGCGGCTCGCAGAAAACCAAGGGCTTGCGGACCCATGTGAAATATCTCGGCACTAAAGACAGGCAATAAGGCCACAGCACCACCGAAGAGCACGGCGAACAAGTCTAGAGCCATGGCCGCCAATATAATTTGGCTATTGAAGACAAAGGCCAGTCCCTCTTTGATATTGGCCAACACCCCCTGAGAACTAGCCACAATCACCGAGCGGCATTTGAGAAGAATAAAGCAAACTAATGATAGGGCGATAAGAAAGCTGGAAAGAGCATAGGTGCCGGTGGCGCCCAAGAGGTTATAAAGGAAGCCTCCTAAAATCGGTCCTAAGGTGGCTGAGGCTTGCCAGAAGGCACTATTCCAAGCGGCGGCGTTGCTTAGCCTATCTCTGGGGACAATATCGGAAAGGAGCCCAAAAACGGCTGGACCATAGAAGCCCCGAGCCAGACCGGTCATGACAATCGCCGCAAAGATGCAATAAAGCAGGCTTCTATCTTTCAGATAGAAATTGGCGAGCGTAAGGAAAAGCAAACCGGAAAACAAACCTAAACTGGAATAAACTGCCAGTCGGCGACGGTTGGATATATCGGCCACATGGCCGGCATAGAGAGAGACAGCGATAGCGGGCAGGGCTTCGGCCAATCCGATAAAGCCCAACATGAGGGGATTCTTGGTCAGCTCATAGATCTGCCAACCGACGCAAATTCCCTGAATCTGGATGGAAAGCGTTACAAAGAGACGCGCCGCCAAGAACAACCGAAAAGACGGCATAGCTATGGCGCTATACGGATCCAATTCTTTATCTGGGGACTCTGCCAAGCTTCTCCTAATCCGCCTTCTCGCATCTATATAGATACCTTCCCGGGATTGATTATATACAAACACAATTGGCTATATATTCGCAGCCGATGCTGCCATTGCCTGTGGTGCGCATAGCGGCGATAACCTAACAGATGCCGCCCACCATGCCGCATTCAACATATCAACCAATTTAGTTATAAAGCAGTTTTGCTATACAAAAGTAACAGTGACAAATATTTCGCAACAATACTGATAAGCATTACAACACATAGCTTTTCAGACTTAATGAAGTAATCGCAACCAGCCCCTGTTCACAAATCTACAGGCAACATAGAAAAGATATATCTTCAAAACCATGATGGTGAGCCGCATGCAGCGCGTAGAAATCTAGTAGGAATTTCATTCAATTCTCAATGGTAAAGGTAGGGTTAAGACACAGCACAAAAGCCGGTCTGAGAGCCAGTTTTCAGAGCAACCACCACAGGCAGTGCCGTCTAAACTCTAATCAGATCTAATTATCTCCTTAAGCAAAAACTCTATTGTCAAGGAAGATCTTCACTTATGATACTAACTGTAGTGCGGCAGAAGAGAAGTGGACTCCGAACCGCGCGAGTCATAGTTGCTTACTATAGTGGCTTACTAAAGAATACAACTGTGGCGACTTTGGGGTAGAGAGCGGTTCTCCTAATCGAACGACTTGGTGCAGTTCGTTCGAGTGACAGGGGGACCGTTCTCGTTTGTATATATTCTCAAAATAACCAGCGCGAAATTATGCGCACTTAAAGCTAGCCATTGAATAATTCTCATATCACCAAGTTAGTTTCACTTGGGAAGAACAAGCAAAGTCGATTTGACCCTGGTCTGAGGTTCCTTGCCGACAAGTGTCTTCAGCTTAGAGCCGGCTTTTACAACCATAGTGGTGGAGGTTCCACCATCAAAGTTCAATGCCCGCTTTGCGCCAAGCCTGAGCAGTAGCTCGGCTAATTCTTCCAGAGTCAGCCCGCTGCTGAACTCATCTTGTCCGCGCCCGGCTATAGCAAGCAAGATAAGTCTTTTATCCGGGCCTTGCCCGACTATGGCGAAAGCGGTGCGGGCCGCCGGTCTTTTCACACCTATGGCATCTACAGTCGAACCATCTTTGGCGGTACGCAGAAAGGCTTCTGGAAGCGCCGTCAAGGTCGGCAAAAGAAGCGGTCCGCCCTGTATTGAATCGAGCAGCTTGAAACCGCCGGCAACCGGTGCCGAATGCTCGCAGATTTCATAGTCGATTGTGCCGCCCATTCCCTGCAAAATTCTCAACTCGCTGCGATTGAAAATAGCCGGCAAAAAGTCCTTCAGTTTTTCGTTCTCAGTCAGCGCCTTATTGAGGCGCGGGTCAAGTTCTAGTTTGGCGCTGCGCACAAGAAAACTGGCCGACTCGCCGTCAGAGAGATTAAAGTAACCACCATTGATACCAGCCAGAGCACCGCATTTCTGCACTTGTTCGGCTGTAGTCGAGGTCTTGCCTGTAAAAAAGGGCTGTACCCGATACCGAGAGGCATCGACAAGCACCAAAGCCGCCCGGCAAGACTTATAGTTGAAGGTATAGACCGGCAAGGGACAGCCGGGCAGCAAAGTGGCAGATAGACTTTGCAATGCCGCCGTCAACCCTTTCTTGCCGCTGGTCTCTTGGGCAGATACAGAGTTGCCTGAAAAAAAGCAAAAATAAAACAGCCCCACCAAACAGTACAGAGCAGAGAGAATGAACAAGTGCGTTTTACTTTTCATTGTTCTCTTTTCCTTATATTAATCAGACTAATGGGCAGACTAACGGACGCTCAAAGCGAGACGAAGGGCTCGGGCTCTAGAGAGAGCCTGTTCAACAGTGGCACCGGTAGTGACCAAGTGACCCATTTTTCTAGCCGGACGAGGTTCTTCTTTACCGTAGAGCAAGATCTCGACAAGACCCTCAGCCTCAGCCAGGGCTTGCCAATGCAATTGCTTATCATGATAACAATCACCCAAAATATTTGCCATGGCAAAGCAGGCATTTGAAAGTGGCTCAATTTTGCCCACCGGCAGGTCAAGCAAGAGACGTGCCAAAAGATCGAACTGACTAATATTGAAAGCCTGCATAGACAGATGTCCTGAATTATGCGGACGTGGTGCCAATTCATTGACATAGACCTTGAGCCCCGAGGCTTCTTTGACTACGAAATACTCCACCGTAAGCAAACCCTGCACATCAAGGGCGGTGGCAATGGCCCGACTTAACTCCTCGACCTCAGACCTGAGCGCTTCTGAAATTTGAGCCGGAAAAACGGTCGTATCTAGAATCGAATCTTTATGCACATTCTCAAAAATAGGCATAAGATAGCAATTATTCGCCTTGCGACCGACAATACAACTCAATTCACAGTGAAGTTCAACCACTTGTTCAGCGACAAGCACCTCCCCGCCACTGAGCTTCTCTTTAAGCCGGGGCAGAAAACTCTCCAGTTGCTCCGGTGTGTTCAGTCTAGTCTGCCCCTTGCCGTCATAACCGCCGCGTACTGTCTTGACCAAAATGGGCAGGGGGAAAGCAAGCAGCTTGTCGAGCTCAGCTCCCTCTTTCAATTCAAGGAAGGGCACCACGGGAAAGCCCATATCCTTGAGAAAATTCTTTTCTATGAGCCGGTCTTGAGATACTTCAAGCACCCTCAGTGAAGGGCGAATTTTTGCCACCTGCTCGCCCAGCCCGGCGAGATAATTTACCGGCAAGTGCTCAAATTCATAAGTAATTACCTGAGCCTGTTCGGCAAATTCAAGCAGCCGCTTATGGTCACTAAATGGTGCCGAAAAAGGCTTGGCGGTGTGCCGCAGGGCCGGTGCCTGGCTATCGGGATCAAATACAGCAGTATGGGCACCGAGCCGCGCCAAGCTTTGAGCTAAGAAAAGACCGAGTTGCCCGCCACCCAAAATGCCGACAACATTCTCAAATTTAGGTTCCCTCATAAAACAGGCTTTCCGCTTTCATAGTCAAGCAGCTGACTGGAAGAAGCGATCGCTTCATCGGCCCGGCGCTGTCTTTCTGTGGCCAGGAAGGCGGCAAGCCTTTTGTCGTCTAGAGCAAGTATCTTTATGGCAAAAAGAGCAGCATTGACGGCACCGGCATTGCCCACAGCAAAAGTAGCAGTCGGCACTCCGCCAGGCATCTGCACAATTGAAAGCAGACTATCCAGACCAGATAGATTGCTGCCGGGCACGGGCACCCCCAAAACCGGCAAGGCAGTCAGACTAGCCAACATACCGGGCAAGTGGGCCGCCCCGCCCGCTCCGGCGATAAGCACCTTGAGACCGCGCTCGGCAGCGCTCTTGCCATATTCGAACATCAACTCGGGGGTGCGATGAGCGCTCACCACCCGAGTCTCATGCGGCACTTCTGCCCGCACCAAAATCTCTCTGGCATGAACAAGCACCTTATAGTCCGACTTGCTACCCATAACCAAGCCCACTAGGGGTGGGGCTGCCGCCTTCTCACCTTCCATATCTCTTAGATTTCTCCTGCTGCTGCAATTCTGTTACTGCCTAAAAAATCAGTGCCTAAAATAATCAGTGCCTAAAGCAGCGCTGCCCGGTGAGAAGCATGGTCATGCCCAATTCTTCGGCCTTAGCGATTACATCTTTATCTTTGATGCTACCGCCGGGCTGCACAATAACTTTGATACCAAAAGCTGAGGCCTCCTCGATACTGTCCACATTGGGGAAGAAAGCATCACTGGCAAGAATAGCCCCCTTAGCTGCTTCACCAGCTTGAGCGAGGGCCAGCTTCACCGATGCCACTCGGCTGGTTTGCCCGATGCCAAAGCCGACAGCATTGCCGTCTTTGACCACGACTATGGCATTAGAAGTGAGATGTTTGACCACATTCCAGGCAAAGGCAAGGTCGTCCTTATGCTCAATAACAGTTTGTTTGTCACCACAGGCGGTTTCAAATTCAGAAACCGAAACCGGCTTTTCAACATCTTTCTCTAAAATGAGACCAAAGTCGCCCATGTCTTTTATGCGAATGGCGCCGGCAAAAGCCCCACCCAATAGGGAAGGTTTCAACTTGAGCACCCGCATATTCTTCTTGCTTTCAAAAACTTTCAAGGCTTCAGGGGAAAAATCAGGCGCCGCAACAATTTCGACAAAGCCTTGCACAATTTTCTTGGCTAGGGCTTCTTCTACTTTCTGCGAGAAACCATATATGCCACCAAAAGCCGAAAGAGGATCTGTAGCATAGGCGCGGTCGAAGGCTTCCTCCGCATTCTTGCCGATAGCTACACCACAGGGATTATTATGCTTGATGATACAAGCCACTTCACCAGAGATAGCCGGGCGAATGTCTTTCAAGATGCGCACCAAGGCATAACAATCGAGAATATTATTTGCCGAAAGCTCTTTGCCGGCTAGTTTTTCGAAAGGCGGGAAAGAGACATCGTGCTTGAGACCAGAGATAGCCGGAGGCTGATACCAGGCGGCTGCTTGATGCGGATTTTCACCATAGCGCAAGGTAGAAACCTGTTTCAGACTGAGACTGGCGGCTTCGGGGAAATGACTCTCTCTATCATCTTGCCCGGTACCAAGGGCGCGGCTGAGCACACCTTCAATCAATGAGTCATAACGACTGGTTTGAGCAAAAACCTGAGCAGCCAGCTTCAGTCTATAAGCCTTGTCCACGGCACCGGCTTGGTAGGCCCGGGCAAAGTCTTCATACTGCGACGGGGATGAAAGCACTGCCACCCGATCATAATTTTTGCTGCCGGCTCTAAGCAAACTGGGTCCGCCAATATCTATAAACTCGATCAATTGCTCCAGAGTCAAATCAAGCTTCATCTTCTCTTCAAATGGATAGAGATTGACGATAACGACATCAATTTCACTAATGCCGTGTTCCTTAAGCGTGGCGCGGTCTTTCTCGCTGTTGCGCGACAAGACTCCAGCAAAGACACGTGGATGAAGGGTCTTGACCCGACCATCGAGAATCTCAGGGAAGCCGGTCATCTCTTCTACTTTCACACAATCAAAACCATTCTCTATGAGATAGCCGCAGGTCGAACCGGTGGCAATTACTTTCAGAGCCTCACCCTTTTGCTCGGCGGCAGTTCTTAGCCGGCCAAGTAAATCCACCAAACCACTTTTCTCGAAAACACTGGCTAGAACTGTCGGCATCGCTCCTCCTCAACTGATAAACAAACTTTCTTTAGACTCTAAAATTTCTACCCCGGGGCTACCGCTTGCGCAGTCAACCGCCTCACCTATATCACAGGCGGCAAAACCGCCCCGGTTAAAGATTTCAATGGCAACAGCCGCCGACTGCTTTGACTCGACAATCAAGGCCAAGCCCATACCCATATTGAAAGTGCGATAAAGCTCGGCAAGGGCGACATCCTTAAGCATATGGTCAAAGAGAGCGTGGCGCTCAACCGCCTTGAGTCGATAGCTCACAGTCTTGCTCAAGCGTAAAATATTGGTCCAACCGCCCCCTGTGATATTGGCGGCACCGGTTAGTTCGGGGCCCAAGGCGTTGCGCACCTCTAGAAATGGTCTGACATAAAGATTGGTGGGAAGCAAGAGGTCAGGGCGAAACGGCGAATCTATGCCGATTATTTTGCGAGCCAATGAATAACCGTTAGAATGCAAGCCGCTGGAGGCGACAGCCACAACCCGCTGCCCGGCTTTGATACGGGCACCGGTCAAGAGTTCCTCTTCTGACACAAAGCCTACGGCAAAGCCGGCCAAATCAAAATGATTCTTACCATAAAGATCGGGCATTTCAGCCGTCTCGCCACCAAGTAAAAGCATGTCGGTCTCACGACAACCATGCACTATGCCTTTGATGATCTCGGTGCTGCGCTCTATATCGATGGCGCCGCAGGCAAAATAATCTAGAAATATAGCCGGCTTAGCCCCGACACAAATCAAATCGTTGGCGCACATGGCCACCAAATCTATGCCAATAGTGTCATATCGATTAAACTCTTCACAAAGCAAGAGTTTAGAGCCTACACCATCAGTGGTGCAGGCCACGGCTTCACCAGAGGGTCGCCTATAGACGGCAGCATAACCACCGGCGCCAGGCAGAACTGCTTCATCGCTAATGCCGGTCATAGCCTTAATCTTGCCCACGAACTTATCTGCCGCTTCTATATCAACCCCGGCATCGCGATAGCTTAAAGGTTTGCTTCCTGAATTTCCTAAAGGCTCGGGCATTTTCTTTAGCTCTCTCCTTATTGCAGCATGGCAAACATATTTTGAAAGATCTGCAAGCCCGGCATAACTTCACCATCACCGTTACGAGAGGCAGTCCAAGCCGGGTGCTGACTGGCTCGCACAAAACATTCCGGGTGGGGCATCAAGCCCATGACTTTGCCGGCACTGCTGGTCAACCCGGCAATCTTTTGGAAAGAGCCGTTCAAATCATCGAGATAACTGAGACAAGCAAGTGAAGAAACAAGATCTTCTAAACCGGCTACTTCCTCTCTCAAAACCAAGCGACCTTCACCATGTCGCACAGGCAGCCATATTGTTTCAGGCAAACCACGGGTGAAGGCGCTGCCGTTAGAGACTTTCAACTCTACCCAGCGGTCGATAAACTTACCACCGCTATTGTGGGCTAAAGTGAGCGGCCGTTCACTGTCTAAATTAAGTACTTGTCCACCGGGCAAAATCCCTAGCTGCACCAAAACCTGAAAACCATTGCAGATACCTAAAATCAAACCACCACGATCGGCATAGGCAGCCAGAGCATCAAAAATATAAGCGCGCAATTTAACAGCCAAAATCTTACCGCTGCGCACCTCATCACCAAAGCTGAAGCCGCCCGGTAAAACAAGGGCAGAGGCTTGGCTCAAAAGCTTGGGACTATCTTTTAAATCTAAACAAGTAACCCGCTTGGCCTCAAAGCCAGCAAGCCCCAGGGCTTGCACAGTTTCTTCTTCACAGTTGATGCCATCGCCTCTCAGGACCAGCGCCACTGGTCTTGTCTTATTGTTCAAGCCTGAATCTTTCGCCAAATTAGCTTGCTTAGCCGACATAAAGCACCTCATCATCAAAGGGCAAAGAACGGTTATACAAGCTAGAGGCATGCTGCAAGTCAATCTCGAAAGAACTCTCAGCAAGCGTAAATCTGCAGGGCTTATCTTTTGCAAGGACCTTACCCAAGTAATGCAAAACAGTGCTCTGCAAATTCAAGGCAGTAAAGCAACGCTCAAACTCAGACTGCTTTTCGGGCTTGACTGTCAGTACCAACATACCGGCACCTTCGCCACATAACTGCTGCAAAGCCTGCCAATCGTCGGCGACATTGAGACTAACCTCAAAGGCTAAGTCACCGCCCATGGCCGACTCTAAAAGAGTGACGGCCAAACCACCATCACCTAGATCGTGGGCTGAATCAACAAGCCCTTTCATCATGGCCTGATGCAAACAGCGGTAAGATTCGATGGTTAAATCGAGATCAAAGTAAGGCAGATCGTCTTCTGGGGCGGCGCCATCTTGAAAGGCTAGTTCAGCCGCATGGGAAGCGGTCAATGCCGGTCGCCCTGCTTTCAACCAATAGATCAAAGCACCGGACTCTTTAAAATCGGAGGTGACAGCAAACTGAAAATCAGGCAGGAAAGCCATCGAAGACATAAGCAAAGTAGGCAAGACTGAAAGCCTAAGGTTGCCGTCGTCAAAGTCATTTTTCATACTGTCTTTGCCCGAGATAAGCGGGCTCTTGTATGCCAAGCATAGTTTATAGAGACCCTGGCAAGCCAAAACCAGTTGAGCCATCTTGCGGGCACCTTGTGGATTGCGCAAACTGGTCACCGGATCTGGCCAACAAAAGTTATCGAGCAAAGTAACTGTAGCCGGGTCGGCACCCACGGCCACCACACTGCGCACCGCTTCATCGGCGCTGACTTGAGCCATCAAAGCAGGGTCGTATTTAGAGAGCCTGGGGGCAAGCCCATTAGCCACAGCCACAGCTTTCTTGCTTTCGGCAAGCGGCTTGACCACGCCGGCATCACAGGGAGACTTTTGGCTCTTGCCCATGAGGGGCTTGACCACACTGCCGCCCTGTACTTCATGGTCATACTGCCTGACAATAGATTCGCGACTGCAGATATTGGCATGAGACAGCAAACCTTCTACGATCTGCTTGAGCGAAAGCTCGCTGCGGCAAGCCGCCTTAAGAGAGACCAATTTAGCTTCTTTACGCCATTGCGAGGTCAACTTGAGGCGAGGGGCACCGCCATGCAAAAAGGAAAGAGGCAGAAGCGCTACCACTTTTCCTTCTCTCAAAATTCTGAAATAACCGTCATCGGTGAAGCGCCCAATCACAGTGGCTTCCACATCGAGACGGGCGGCTAAAGCCAATAGTTCTTCGGGCTTATCGGTCGAGAAAGTCATTCTTTCTTGTGACTCTGATACAACTATCTGCCAGTCTTTCAAACCAGGATACTTAAGAGGCACTGCATCTAATACCAACTCGGCACCGTTTGTCAAAGTAGCCATCTCACCCACCGAAGACGACAAACCACCGGCACCGTTATCAGTTAGACCGGTGATGAGTCCGGCGTCACGGGCTTGCAAAACCAAGTCGGTGAGGCGCTTCTGCGTAAACGGGTCACCTATTTGAACAACATCGGAGCCCATGCTATCGTCAAGAGCCAAGCTTGAAAATGTAGCGCCGTGCACACCGTCTCTGCCGACCCGCCCCCCGGCCATGACTACGGCATCGCCGACGGTAGTGTGCTTCTTCACGGCATCGCGCCCGGCCGCCTGAAGCGGCAAAAGCCCACCAGTGCCACAGTAAATCAAAGGCTTAGCCCGGTAAGAATCGTCAAAGAAAACAGCCCCGTTTACAGTAGGGATGCCGCTTTTATTGCCGCCATCTTGCACCCCCTGCCTGACGCCCCGAGCCAAATCTCGCGCCGGCAAAAGTTTGTCGTGCTTTAGGTCTTTCACAAAAGGCGAATCAGGATGAGGGAGGCAGAAAACATCAGTGTTGAAAATCGGTTTAGCACCAAGGCCGGTGCCCAAAATATCTCGATTAACACCTAAGATGCCGGTTAAGGCACCCCCATAAGGTTCGAGTGCAGAAGGCGAATTATGGGTCTCTACTTTGAAGCAAACAGCATTTTCTGCGTCGAAAGCCACTACCCCGGCATTGTCTTCAAAAACAGAAAGAAGGTCTGGTCTAACAGGCTTAAGCTTGGCGGTGGCGCCCTTTATATAGGTCTTATAGAGACTATCAATGGTCTCTCGCTTCACTAACTCGTCATTCTCGTCAAACTGGCTGTGATCAACAATGGCGCTAAATATCTTATGCTTGCAATGCTCTGACCAGGTCTGGGCAATTACTTCCAATTCGACGTCGGTAGGGGCAAGCTCTAAGCCCAAAGATTGGCGATGTGCTCTAAAGCTTTCGTCCAGATAAAGTGCCTGCACAGCCTTCATTTCATCTAGAGTGAGCGAAAGTAGTCTTTCTTTAGAAAGCTTCTCTAAATAATCATCGTCGCCGGCTAGACTGACATATTCAAAACCACCAGCCTCTTCCAACTGCCTTCTGGGCAAGAGCGGTAGACTTTCAGGTTGCTCTAAATCGAGAGCCAAAACCCTCTCTGTAAGATTGTTATGAGGCACAGCTTCTGGCGCCAAACCGGCAAAGATAAAGCCAGAGCCAATACGAAACTGACAATCAAGACCCATTATATGCAAGGCACTGGCGCAGCTATTGGCAGTATTATCAGTGACACCGCTTTTGAAATGTTTGATGCTGGCTGTGGTAAAGCCATCTGCCTTTAGCTTTTGCATTAGAGCAAAAGATTCTCCAGCGTTATTGGTTGCTTTGTCATTACTGCTTGAGACAACCGGCAAAGCGGTAAAGTAAAATTCCTCGTCAACCGTGTCGCATACCAATTCACGAAGCAGGGCCTCGACTTTCGCAAGACTTGCTGAATCAGCCAGGACCGCCGCATCTTTCGGAAAAGCCAACCAATAAACCGGCAGATGCTGCCTTTTCCCGCGTCTGGCCGCGACACAAGCAAGAAATTGTTTCTCTTCGACGAAAGCCCTGTCCATCAGCCGCTCAGACCTCCCATATCAAAAGGCAAACTGCTAAGTGCAAAAGCAGTCCCGAGCTTTGCCAGTCGAGACAAAACCGCGGGCAAGAGAATATGCTCAAGTTCGAGACCGCGGCAGGCGAAGCTTTCAAAATCATCGCCTGCCTTTCTAAAGAAGGGAGCTTGAGCAAGAATGGGACCATGATCTACTTCTTCGTCAACCAGATGCACGGTCACACCGGATACGGCTACACCGGCGGCAAAGGCATCGGCATAGGCGGTGGCACCGGTAAAGGAAGGCAGAAGAGAGGGATGAATATTGACCACCCGGTAGTATGAACCTTTAGCTGAATCTTCTTTGAAAGCCGAGAGAAAATGACCAGTCAGGATACGCATATAGCCGGCAAGGAGAACAAAGTCGATAGAGTCTCGGTTCAAGCCCTTTTCTGCGAGGAAAGCCAGAAGCTCTTCTTCATGCTGACGTCGCTTCAGGGAGCGCGAGGGCACCACATAGCAAGGCAGTCCATGCGTAGCCGCGATATCAATCACACCAGCATCTTCTACGTTAGTGACCACTGCCACTATTTCGCAGTCGAGCTTACCTTCTTTGATACTGCGGGCCACTCTATCGACATTAGAACCACGCCCTGAGGCTAAGACTAAGAGTTTGAGCGGCACAGTCCACCTCGCTTGGCTATATCGGTCCGATAGGATAGCCCGGCAAAATCAATTTCTTTCAAGGCTGCCAAAGCCAGAGCCCTTGCTTCCGGCACCGAATCAGCCACCGCCGTCGGTGCTAATATACGACCACCGTTTGTCACCACAACACCGTCTTTTATGGCGGTACCGCAGTGAAAGAGTGTGACCCCCTCAGGTATGGTGCCTATCTTAATGGGCACACCGTAAGAAGACTGAGCCGGATAGTTTTCGGTGACCGCAATGACTGTGACACTGGCCTTATTGCTTAGGCGAGGAGGCGCTTCCGCCAGTCGCCCCTCGGCACAGGCCCTAAGAAGAACGTAGAGGTCATCTTGCAAAAGAGGCAAGACAGCCTCAGTCTCAGGGTCGCCAAAGCGAGTATTGAATTCCAAAACATTGACGCCTTTCTCGGCATCAAGCAATAAGCCAATAAAGAGCAGTCCCTTAAAGGTATAGACACCATGCCGCAGACCTTGTTCCAGTCTGGCAATAATGTTCTCTTGAACAATATCGGCAAGACTCTGATCATATGCAGCAACCGGTAAGTAAGCGCCCATCCCCCCAGTATTCGGTCCCAGATCACCTTCAAATCTTCTTTTGTGATCTTGACTGACCGCCAGCGGTAAAAGTTTTTTGCCGTCGCAAAGACAAAAAAGTGAAAGCTCTTCGCCAAACAACTTCTCTTCCAGCACAACCTTGAAATCTTTCTGACCCTTCTTAATTTCATGGACGGCATCGATTGCTTCAGCAAGGCTATCAACAACGAAAACGCCCTTGCCGGCAGCCAGTCCGTCATACTTAACCACTCGCAGCCGCTCGTCTTTTTCTAAAAACTCAATCGCCTGCTCTGGGCTTTCAGCTACCTTGAAGGCTGCTGTGGGCACCGAGAGCTGGAGCATAAGTTCTTTGGCATGGGCTTTCGACCACTCTAGACGCGACTCCTCGGCGGTCGGTCCAAAAGCAAGAATACCGGCGGCATTGAGCTTATCGACAATGCCATCCTTCAAATAACCTTCCGGTCCCACCACCACCAAATCGATAGTGTTGTTCTTGGCAAAAGCAACGATCTCATCATGAGATTGCAGCTGCAGATTGGCTAGCTGAGCGGATTTGTCTAGATCGGCTGTGCCGGCAGATTTATCTAGATCGGCAATGCCGGCTGTGCCGGCAGATTTATCTAGATCGGCAATGCCGGCTGTGCCGGCAGATTTATCTAGATCGGCAATGCCGGCTGTGCCGGCATTGCCTGGGCTAACCCAAACATGGGAGACTTGGGGGCTCTGCGCCAACTTCCAGGCGAGGGCATGCTCCCTACCGCCGGAGCCAAGCACCAACACTCTAGCTTTTGCACTATTCATAGCTTCTCCAGTTTGGAAGCAATAGCAGAAAGGCTTGGCAAACTGAAACGGCTCTGTTTCTCTGCTTCATCGATACCAACAAGCCCAAGAGCCAGACTCTTGTACATGCATGCCATAGTTTCCTTGAGATCAGCCGGCAAAGCTGGCGGCTTGTCACCGCGCTCTTTCATTACTTTCTGCCAGGTGACGCCATGGGGGCGAACTTCTTTCTTAGCCGCTTCAATTTTGTTGAACCAATCTGTTTGGCGATAATAGAGACGCAAAGCTTCCTTCGAAAGTTGCACCCCGTTATATGAAAGTCTAAGCTCGTCTGGTCCGACACTATCTGCAAGAACAATGGCACCGTCAGCCTGACGATAAGCCGCCTCAACCTTACCATCTAATAGGTGCAAGTTCTGTCCGCCGGCTTCGGCGAAGAGATGATACAAAGCAAGAGAGACAAATTGGGCAGTTTGATAAAGCCTATGAAAGGCAGTGGCGGAAAGACCTGAAATCAAAGATGCTTCCTGATAACTAAGCAGCCGATCGGAAGACTCTAATTTGGTAAAAAACTCAATAACCGGTCTGTCAAACACTACACCGGCTTTGATCTCAGAGGAAGGAAGGGACAAGCCCAGGCGAGCCGGTAGGGCAGGATCGTGGGCTAAGCGGCTAAGCAATGAGCTGCCTTGCGGCACACCAAAGCGAAAAACAATTTCAAGCGGTATAAAGCGCAAGGGGGCATTCTCTGCTGCAGGATAAAAATAGACCGATTCACCACCAATCTGCCTGAGCTCAGGGCGCTGCACCAGAGCCTTATCCACCTCTAGATACAAAGGTTCGCTATCGGTCTCACCCGAGCGAAATGCTTCCAAGTACTGCGAAACTTTGCCCAGTCGCCCGCCCCAGTTCAACCCCCGGTAGTGACTGCTCATGCCGTTTACAGCCAGCTCTTTTTTATACAAATCGCCGCCAAACAAGTCTTGCAAAAACTTGCTGTCAAAATGCTTCAAATGACGAGAATTGGGCAAGTCGGCAAACAATTTGCCATCAAGCTGCTCAAATACACTAGCGGCAAAGAGAGCCAGTGAGCGCCCTTTGCCCTCAATGCGATCTGGCATTTTGCCCCAGTCGAAAACCGAGAAATCATCAGAGAAATGAAAGAGTAAGTTTTCGCCACTGGCATAAACATCTTTGACCGAGCCTCGATAAATCGGTGCGATTTCCTCTCCAACCACCATCTTCAACTCCTCCGGCTGTCTTTCGACTTAGACTTTGATGCGTTCGACACCACCGACGGTGCTTCTCCCTCTGCAAGCCTATCGACCTTGCGCTTAGCAGCGAAGCGATCGGCAAGAGCGACGTCGGTGGGATAAGTACCAGTCAGGCAACCGGTGCAAAGATCATTTGAACCAATGGCAGAGCTTAGACCCTCGATAGTCTGAAAGATAACTCTATCGGCCCCAAGTTCGGTACAAATTGCCTCGTTGTCGAGGTGACCGGCCAAGAGTTCGGCTTTGTCGGGAAAGTCAATGCCATAAAAACAAGGATAAGAAATAGAAGGACAGGCCGAAAGCAAAGTCACTTCACTGGCGCCGGACTCGCGCACCAGATGGGTAATCTGTCTAGCAGTATTGCCTCTGACAATACTGTCGTCAACAATCATACAGCGCTTGCCGCTAAATTCTGAAGCAATCGGAAAGAGTTTGCGTCTAATCGCTTCCTGCCTGCTGGTCTGACTATCTAATATGAAAGTACGGTTGACATAGCGATTTTTCACCAAAACTTCGCGGAAAGGCAAATTGAGATACTCAGCAAGCGCAATCGCCGAGACCCGACTGGTCTCAGGCACAGGCACGACTATGTCGGCTTCCAAGCCCATTTCTTTCACTCTTTTGCCGAGTTCTACACCAAGGCGAAAGCGCGCGTCATAAACAGATTTGCCGCCGAACTCAGATTCTACTCTTGAGAAATAAACCCATTCGAACATACATTGCTTGACTGGCTTCTCATCAATGATGCGAGCTTCGAACTGTCCATCAGGGCTGACAACGATAGCTTCACCTGCTCTTACTTCAGTGATACTATCAAAACCCAAGTAAGAAAGAGCCACGGGCTCACTGGCAATACCGTACTCAGTGCGCTCTTCTCCGGCACGACTGCCCCAGAAAAGCGGTCTAATACCATGGGGGTCGCGAAAGCCAAAGAGAGTGCCATTGTCCAGCAGACTGACCACCGAAAAGCTACCCGAGGCTTTCCTCATCACAGAACGCACAGCATCAAAAATGGCGCCACTGTTCCAGTCGCGCCATCTTAGAGTTCTAGCCAGTTGAGCAAGCAACATAAAGGAGTCGGAGAGGACCCAGCGCCCGGAAGACAAGCGCAATGCCGAATCGCGCGATAGTTCGTCTTCCATATCAAGAAAATTTACTATATTGCCATTATGAGCAAGCCCGATGCCGAACTTCTCAATCAAAAAAGGTTGCAGCATCTCAACCGCATCACCACCGACGGTGGCATATCGGGTATGACCGAGAGCATAGGAGTCTTTGCGATGTCTGACTTTATCTTCCAGGTCACCAAGAGAGACAAGGCCTGACTGTTTGTCTAGATGGAAATGATTGCCTGAACCATTTTCTTTCTTTTCTAAAGAAAGAATTCCGGCCCCGTCCTGCCCCCTATGCTGCAGATTCATCAGACCCAACAAAACTTCTGAAGAAGCACAAGAGCCGCCTGATATTGCCACGATTCCGCACATAGCTTCTTTAGAATCTCCATACCCATAAAAAGGAATCTGACGGTAAAAGGAATCTGACGGGGCACACCACTCCCGTCATCGCTACTTTCTTATCCAAGGTTTGTAGCGTCTTTATTTTCATTCGAATAGGTTACGGGAAGGCGAAGGAAATTCCAAGCCAATGCAAAAGATTGTCAGCTAAATTTGAGCACATTTTATTTTGGGCAAGAAAACCAAGCCAAAACCAAAATCTAGGCCAGAGACAGCTTGGCAAAAAATTCAATATTCAATAGATAAATGACTGAGCTTAGGCCTCGGCTGTAGCGCCTTGGTCCACCGGAGCGCCGTGGTAGAGACAAACCACATGGGTTACTTCACCATTCTCGTCGAGCACAGGCGAAGTGGACACCACAGACAAAACCTCTTTACCATCTTTATGATAGAGCTTGAGAGTGGTCTCGCAAGAAGTCTTGTTTTCCACCGCTAGACAGATAGCCTTGAGCCCATCTTGATAAAGCTCGCCTCTGAGCAAGAAGCTAAAGTTTCTCCCTTTGGCTTCTTCACCGGAATAACCCGATATTACGGCAAAAGAGTCGGAAACATAGATAATTGGGAAGTCGGCCTCTTTAGTATCGATGATCACTAAGGCCTTATCAGACTTTCCCAGGAGGGCAAAAATCAGATGACTGTCGACTCTAAAGTCGGCATAGACATTTCCTCCCTTTATTCGCTTCTCAGTAGTGGCTAAAAGGGCTGATGGAGTTGTCTTGAGTACGTTTGAAAGACGCGCCAGATTCTTAATGCTGAAGCTGCGGGCTCCTCTTTCAATATCGCTCAAATACCCCCGGGCAAAACCGGCATTCTTAGAAAGGTCTTCCTGACTAATTTTTAGAAGCTTTCTGCGATATCTGATCGTTTCGGAAAGTCCCTTCAATAGGGTTTCCGGCTCCATATACTCTTTGATACTCATATTTCCTGGGACCGCCTTATTCATGGCACTTCCACTAATCTATCCAAACGTCACAGTGCATCGCCAAACCCTGTAACAGCGGCTTTTATAAAATTAGATGTAAGTAACCGGACCAACCAACCAAAACTTCATGAGCAGAATAAAATCTGATACATGAAAACCACGTTTATCCAGTATAGGTCAGCAGTAGGAACCTAATCAAGGTGAAAAAAGCAAGGCAGGAAAAGGCAAAATGCCACTTTTTTCAAGCCAGCCGTGAAGCCTAAACTACCCTTTCTTCAATCACTCGAACTAGAGCAAGAATCACTTCGGCATAGGCCGCAATAGCGAAAATCATTACAGGGCAATAGTTTCAGCCGACCATCCCCCAAATGGGGGAGTCAGATTACTGAGAACATCTCTCAATAGACTAAGATCAAAAAACCCCGAAAAACATAACATTTCCCTCTGAAATTCATAATTAATTGACTCAAAAATAAGTTAAACCGTCTTAATTTAATCAAAAAGGGAGCCCGAAGGCTCCCTTTTTGAAACTGACTTAGTGGCAATCAAGCAAACTGAACAATCAATCTTGCATGTTGACCCAAACCGATTTGATATTGGTATAGAGCTCGATCGAATGCTTACCGAGTTCACGACCATAACCGGACATCTTGTAGCCGCCGAAAGGAACCGCCGGATCGAAGACGTTGTAGCAGTTGACCCAAACAGTACCAGCCTTGATGTGAGAGGCGAACTTATGGGCTTTCTTGACGTCGCGGGTCCAGACAGCGCCTGAAAGACCGAAGGTTGTCTTGTTGGCTTGCTCGGCGACATCTTCCATGTTGGAGAAAGGAATTACAGCCAGAACCGGTCCAAAGACCTCTTCTTGGGCGATACGCATATCGTTATTGACACCGGTGAAGATTGTCGGTTTGACGAAATAACCTTTCTTGAGCTCGGCGGGCGCTTCGCCGCCGCAAGCGAGGCTGGCGCCTTCACCTTTGGCAATATTGATATAGCTGAGAACGCGTTCTTGCTGCTCTTTTGAAACCTGCGGTCCGATGCGGGTCTTATCATCAAGACCATCACCTTGGCGCAGTTTGGCTACACGCTCGGTGAGCTTAGCCATGAATTCATCATGGATGTTTTTCTCGAGAAATAGACGGGAACCAGCACAGCAAACTTGTCCTTGGTTAAAGAAGATGCCGGTGATGGCGCCCTTAACGGCGGCATCGATATCGGCATCAGCAAAAACGATGTTGGGAGCTTTACCGCCCAATTCAAGCGAAACTCTCTTGAGGTTGGTGGTTGAAGCTTGCACAATCAGTTTGCCTGTTTTGTCTTCACCAGTGAAGGCAACTTTGTCGATGTCCATATGATGAGATATGGCTTCACCAGCAGAATTGGCACCAAAGCCGGTAACGATGTTGATGACGCCTTCAGGGAAACCAGCTTCAAGAGCCAATTCACCGATTCTGAGCGCCGAAAGAGGAGTCTGTTCAGCAGGCTTGAGCACGATGGTGTTGCCGGCAGCCAGAGCTGGTCCCCACTTCCAAGCCAACATCAGCATCGGGAAGTTCCAGGGAATGATCTGACCAACGACACCGACAGGCTCTCTCAGTGTGTAGGTGAAGAAATTGCTGTTGGCATTGATAGTTTCGCCTTCCAGCTTGGTAGCCCAACCAGCGTAATAGCGGAAGGTTTCTACAGTCTGGGGTACATCGACATAACGGGATTCGGTTATCGGTTTACCGTTATCGAGGGTCTCTATCTGAGCCAGTTCATCGGCATGCTTTTCGATGAGGTCGGCAAGCTTGAGCATGAGGCGAGCCCGCTCAGCAGTGCTCATTTTGCGCCAGGGACCAACTTCAAAGGCGCGACGAGCAGCTTTGACAGCCTTATCTACGTCTTCCTTTCCACCTTCAGCCACACGGCAAAGTACTTCTTCGGTTGCCGGGTTCACTGTTTCAAAAGTTTTTCCGGATACCGCATCTACCCATTTTCCGTCTATCAAGAGTTGCTTGGGACGGGAAAGGAAATCCTTACAAAGTAGTTCTTTTTCTTGGACAACGGCCACGCTAAGACCCTCCGAAAACTGCGTATAGAACGGGCTTAGATTATCACGAAAGGTAAAGCAACCGTTGATTCACAGCTAAGTCTTAAGTATGGCCTAATTATTGCCTGCGTACTCGCTGCCGCTCGACCTATCTATAGGTCTATAGGCCGAATCTCTGTCTGATTGCCGGAGAATAGGGTCTTTCCACACCCGGCTTGAGCTTAAAATAGTTCCAGACCCCCTGGGCAAGCGCCTTTGCTTCTTTATCTTGAAACTCGCTCATCGGCATAAGAGCACGATCGCGACTATTCAAGACATTGGCGCCTTCTACCAAGATGCCGATACTATTGGTCTTCCTCAAACCATCGAGATAGCCCTTACCTGTGGCTGTATCAGGCAAAATGCAGAGGGGCGACTTGTCATGCTCTCTGGTTTGCCAGGCACTCTTTTGTATTGTCTCTGCTAGCTTTCGGGCGTCGTTCGGGCGGGTGGCATCGAAATAGACACATTGCCCACCGCGACCGGTCTTGTCCGAATCATGATGCACACTAATATAGATGGAGTCATCGCCATACTTAGCCACATCGCGGTTTACAGTATCAATGCGTCTTTGCAGATCATCGGCTTTCGGTACCGGAGCCGGGGGCTTGTCCGGATTCCAGGTGGGAACGACATAGAAGCCCATAGTGTCAAGCTCTTTCATGAGCTTACGACCGACCGCCTGATTAATGTCGCACTCTGTATAGCCCGGACCTTGAAAGCCACGGTCTGAACCACCCACACCAAGCGGATTCTTCTCTCCGCTTGTGCAGTGCCCGATATCGACATAAACGGTCTTGGTCTTCGGTACTTCTTTGGTGCCGTCCATTGCTAAAGCTCTCTTTTCAGGGGGTGAGAAGAGTTTATGGCCGAACCTGTGAAAAATTCGTAAATCAGGCGAACTTAGGAGTCAACCCCGGCGAAGAATCGCCGCCGTCTCTTTCTGGCTTAGTTTCCTTTACCGGCACCTTTTCTTCTTCGCGAGTGACAATAACGGCTGGAGGCTCGTTCGAATTAGAATCATTGTCGGGAGAACTAGAGTCGGGATCTTCGCCCGCTGCCAGCTTTCTATTGACCTCGTCCATAATCGCTTCCACTTCGGAACGGTCGAGAGTTTCTTTTTCAAGTAGAACCTTGACTATGGCATTGAGATGGGGACGGTGGGCGAGCAGAAGCTCCTTGACTCGACTGTATTGCTTGGAGATTATCTCGGAAACTTCTTCGTCGATGGCAGTGGCGATGTTCTCACTATAGTCTCTCTCATGCCCAAAGTCGCGACCAAGAAAGACCTGACCATTGCGCTTGCCGAAAGTCATCGGTCCAAGACGCTCGCTCATACCATACTCGGTCACCATGCGACGAGCCAGAGCAGTACTGCGCTCCAAGTCATTCTGCGCACCAGTGGTGACATCACCGTAGACGACTTCTTCGGCGACACGACCGCCGAGCAGTACGCCAATCTGGTCGTAAATCATGGCTGAAGTCATAGAGAGCAAGTCTTCATCAGGAACCGACCAGGTTATGCCCAGGGCAAAACCACGCGGAATAATAGTCACTTTGTGCAAGGGACTGACATTCTTGAGCAAAAGGTGCATCAAAGCATGACCGACCTCGTGGAAGGCTGTCATTTCTTTCTCTTTAGGAGGTATGACGCGGGAGCGCTTCTCTGCACCGACCTGCACTTTATCAATAGCAAGTTCTAAATCGCCCATCTCAATCTCACGCTTATCGGCGCGAGCAGCAATCAAAGCCGCTTCGTTGATCAAGTTGCTCAAATCGGCACCAGTAAAGCCAGGAGTACGCCTTGCCAAGATCTTGAGATCGACGTCTTTGGCGAGCGGCTTGCCCTTGCCGTGCACGTTCAATATTTGCTCGCGTCCCTTGACGTCGGGGCGATCGATTACAACCTGCCTGTCAAAGCGACCTGGTCTGAGCAGAGCCGAGTCGAGGATGTCGGGACGGTTGGTGGCGGCAACAACGATGATGCCGGTACTGCCTTCAAAGCCGTCCATCTCGACCAATAACTGGTTCAATGTCTGCTCTCGCTCGTCATGACCACCGCCGAGACCGGCGCCACGCTGACGTCCGACCGCGTCGATTTCATCGACAAAGACTATACAAGGAGCCTGTTTCTTAGCCTGCTCGAAGAGGTCGCGCACACGCGACGCACCTACGCCGACAAACATCTCGACAAAGTCTGAACCAGAAATACTGAAGAAAGGAACTCCAGCTTCACCGGCTACGGCCTTAGCAAGAAGAGTTTTACCGGTACCAGGAGAACCGACCAAGAGCACGCCTCGCGGAATGCGAGCGCCCAAAGCGGTGAATTTCTCAGGCGACTTAAGGAAATCGACTATTTCTTGCAACTCTTGCTTGGCTTCGTCAATGCCGGCCACATCATTGAAGCAGACCTTGACTTTGTTATCCATCATCAGTTTGGCGCGGCTGCGACCAAAACTCATTGCCTGGTTGCCGCCCGACTGGGCAGAACGAACCATGAGCAAGAAGCCAATGACAAGCACAATAGGCAATAAGAAAGTGCTGAGCATTCCAAGCAGCATCTGCGACTTCTCGGTATCCTTGACTTCGACATTGACGCCGGCCTTGCCTAATTCTTTAAGCAGCTCTTCTTTGGCTTCCATGGGTACGACAACGGGGCGCTCCCGCTCAGACTCAGGGTTTTGGAGCTGCACATAGATGACATTCTCACCATTGGTGTAGGTGACTTTTTTCACTTCGGAAGCCTTGCCTTCTCGAAGAAGACTGGTGAAGCCGAAATAGGTGAGATTCTCGTCTCGCTTGCCGAGATTGGCCAATGAGAGGGTAAATATGACCAGAAGCAAAAGAGCCAGCAATATTACCCAGGTAGTACCGTACTTCTTCATACTTTCGCCTATGTTAGCCTCGCCGCAAGAGCAATAAATTACTGAAAACAGAGATTATATCACCATTGAAGGTGCGAAGAGCCGCAAAAAGGCTTGTGAAACTTGGATTTGAGCTTTCGGTCAATCTCTGTCTGGTAACACTTTCATATTAGCAAGTTAAAGAGCCGTCCGCCCCAGTCTGTTGCAGATGGTCACCCAGAGGTGTCAGCCGGAGGCGATAAATCGGCTCAAAAACACCGTCAGTACAAGACTTAGGCAAAAAGTCCGCTTCGTTAAGCAAACTTCCTGGCAGCCAGAGCACCCGAGACCCCAAGGCAAGCACCGGCAGATAACGCAGCCACTGTAAAGAGGATTCCAGCGCCGCACCGGGAAAATACTCGGCAAGTCGGCTGAGTAATTCAGCCTTGCGCCCGCCTAGGCGGTGCAAGCGATGCTTGAGAGTGCCGGAGCCAAAGATATCTCCGCTGCAGCGGCTGCGCAAAACAATAGGCTGGTTCTCGCGCAAAGCAGCTTGGCAATGCTCTTTCGATAGGTAAAAGGTAAAAGAAGCAAGCTTGCCATCTTGGTCTATCTGTTCGGCTTGGTCTATCTGTTTATATCTCTCAAATTCAACCTCGACCTGCAGCGCGGCATTAAGCCAAGGAAGCAGCCGCAGACCAGGCGCCGTCAGACTAGAAAGCTCGGCAGAGGAGGGATTCGCTTGAAGAGCCGAAACAGCAACCGCTTGGGCATCAAACGCAGTGAACTGGCCCCGATCTGGAAAAATCGGCACCGCACTGACTAATCGATCAAGCCTAGCTTTGCTTTCGTTATCAAGAAAGTTCTCGCTCTGCGACTCAATTATAAGAACCTTAGTCTTGGTTGTGCTTGGCAAATCGACACCCAGGCGGGCGATGAGACCTTTTTTCAAGCTTTCCAAGCTGCTCTGGCTGTGCATTACATCGTGCAATCGCCCGACGAGCTTAAAGTCGACTTCAAGAGTGGGGAAATTGCGGCTCAAATAAGCAATGAGCACCCGCCCTTGCAAGGCTGGCGGCAGCGCCAACCAAGGCTCGACGAGCAGATGGCCTGAGGGGCTGGTCAGATGCGGCAATTGTTTCTCTACTTCCAGTTCAAAATATTGCTTGTCGCAAGCCAACATTGAGCGCAATTGCTCGATATGATCAAGGGCGCCGGGAAAACGACCTTGCACCATGGGTAATACCTGATTGCGCAGAAAATTGCGCTGATAGGCCGACTGACTATTGCTTAGATCTGTGACAAAAGCCTGGTCCCTCTTGCAATCTTCAAACCAACTCAAGATTTCGTCTTTATTGAAGGACAGTAAAGGGCGAAGCAAAATAATCTTGTCATCAGAGAGAGAGGGAGCAACAGAAGATGAATGGCAGAGAGAAGACAAGCCGGGCATAGCGGCAAGACCGTCCGGTCCACTACCTCTAAAAAGCCTGAAGAGAAAAGTTTCAATCTGGTCATCGCGGTGATGAGCTGCCACCAAATATGATGCGGCAAAATACCGACAAGCACGTTGCAGCGCCTGATAACGCAGCTTTCGCAAACGTGCCTCATCAGAAGGACCGGCGGGCAGAGTCTCGACCAAGAGTTCTACACCCAAGGAAAGGCAAAGCTCTCGACAAAACTGCTCATCTTGAAGAGACTCCGCCCTGACTGCATGATTGACATGACAAGCCTTGAGGTTGGCGGTCGAAAGTCCTTCTTCTTGCAAAATGGCAAGAAGCGCCTCTAAAAGAAATACCGAGTCGGGACCGCCCGAAAGTGCCACCACTATCTTAGAGGCGACCAACTCGCCTAAGACTTTTCTATTTGAATCTTGGCAGTCTTGGAGCAACAAGACTAATTCTCTCTTTACCCGAGAGAGTAATGCAGCGCGCTTTTCAGTCGGTTCTTTCGGCAAAGTCATACCAATCTTGAAAAACTCTCTGGAAATTGCTCTAAACTCAAGCGCAAATCGGCGCAAGCACCTTAAGATAGCAGTATATAATCGCTGCGGCTATTGAAGCAGAAAGTTACAAAGGCAAGAGTATACAGGCAAGTGATGAATCGCAGACCAGAGTATGACCAAAAAATCAAGCCAGTGGCGAACTTGAAGCTTCTGGCCCTGGCCGCGAGCTTGAGCTTATTGGCTGAGATGCCGCTATCGGCACAAGAAACCCTGAAAGGTGGCGTCGAAGAAACCGGCGCGGCAGAGAGCCAGACTTTCAGACCGGCTGTGCCGATGCTTGCACCGGTGGTCAAAGAAAAGCCAAAAGAAGGCAGAATCGAAGACCAAGGCAATGGACTTAGTGGTCAAGCAGAAGAAGATGGTCTGAACCCTATGAAAGGGCAGCTCGACCAGGACGGCGGACCGCTCAAAGGCTCGGCTCAAGTGAGCGAATCAGACCTACAGGCTCAAGATCCCGATACAGCAGACCAAGAACTGATGGTGGAATGGGATAAATGGCACAACCGCCTGCTTTGGTCTATACAGTCTGGAGTGCAAGAGTTAATCAATAGCCCTGAAAATGTAGAACCCCGGTGGGATGCAAGAAGAGGGCGAGTGGTCTTGGGTCCCAATATTCCCCTCGGTACCAAAGCCACCTTTTTCGTCAGGGTCTCAGCCGATAAACGTATAGTCAAGGCTCGAATAGTGCAGCCTTCCGGCTATCCAGACTATGACAAAGCGCTGCTTGATGCCATCTATGCCCTAGACGGCACCTCCATTCTTCGTTTCCCCCGCAACTCAAAGCGACAGAGGGTGAACGAAACAGCGACGATCATCACCTCAGACCGCGGCGACCGCGAATTTTTCAAGTTCGGCGATGTGGAAAAGTACACTGTGCCTGGGCGCTAAACCGCCCAATCTCGCTTTAAAAGCAATAGCAGCGCCGCAAGAGCGCTGCTGACAAAGCTGTTATTGCAAAAATATGGCACAGGCGGGAATCGAACCCGCGACCTGGCGGTTATGAGTCGCCCGCTCTAGCCTACTGAGCTACCGTGCCACGTGATCATTGATTATCCTGAGACTGAGTTGCCACTGTCAAGGCAAAACAGACAATCGTTTATATTTGCAAATGTTCTCAGGATGTCAGGCTGAAGGCTTTCTGTTTTCGGTACCAGTCGACAAAATGCCCGACCCCTTCATCGAAACTTGTCGCCGGCGAATAGCCTAGAACCTCTCTGGCATGGCTGATATCGGCATAGGTATAAGGAACATCGCCAACCTGCATAGGCTTGAAAACCAAATCGGCTTTCTTCCCGAGATGTTTTTCAAGCGAACGCACCATATCAAGCAGCAAGACCGGCTCCGAGCGACCCAGATTGATGATGTCATAACCAGCGAAATCGTAAGTCATAGCACTTTCTATACCTTTGACAATATCGCCTACATAGGTATAGTCGCGACGGGTGGAGCCATCGCCGAAAAGCTCAACCGGCTTGCCTTGGTCAATAAGATGGCAAAATTTATGAATAGCCAGGTCGGGTCTCTGTCTTGGTCCAAAAACAGTAAAGAAACGAAGACAAACCACTTTCAGCCCGGTGGCATGATGGCAGGCATAAAGCTGCAGTTCATTGGCCGCCTTACTGGCCGCATAGGGTGAAATTGGCTCAGTAACCCGATCGGTCTCTTTGAAGGCTTCACCGCCTCGCTCGCCGTAGACCGAACTGGAAGAAGCAAAAACGAGGCGAGTGCGGTCAGCATTCGGCACGATTCTATCCACCAAGCGCTGGGTGCCGTTTACATTTACATCAAAATAATAGGCAGGAGACTCTAGGGAGGGGCGCACACCAGCCATGGCCGCTAAATGAATGACCACATCGAAAGGTCCGCCGCTAAAGGCCTCGTCTAAGGCATGCGCATCTCTGATATCGCCTTCCACAAGTCGATAACTATCTTGATGGGCAGGATCTGCCAAGAAAGCTTTGACATTAAGGCGCTTAAGAGCCGGATTGTAGAAATCATTGAAGTTATCTATGGCGACAACCTTGTCACCGAGAGCGAGAAAGCGCTCGGTCAAGTGGCTGGCGATGAATCCAGCACCGCCGGTGATCAGTATTCTGCGCATATCATCGCCCCTTTTGCTCGGCAAACTCTCTGGCTGCCGCCACCAAGCGGTCAAAGAGCGGCTTGTTTGTTTCGTAATCGCGCTCAGGATGCCATTGCACACCAATAACGAAAGTGCGATCCACCATCTCTATCGCTTCCACAACACCATCATCGGCAAGGGCTGAAACCTTGAGAGAGCGCCCCAAACTCTTGACAGACTGGTGATGCGAAGTAGGGACTTCGAAGCGCTCCCTTCCATATACAGCCGCCAAAGTAGTAGCCGGCTCCAGCCGCACTTCATGCCGAGTAAAACCTTCCTGCCAGCCATTCTTACTCACATGCTCGATCTTTGATTCGGGCAGAGATGTCTTGATGTCTTGAATCAAAGAACCACCCTGCAAAATATTGAGCAGTTGCGCCCCCAGGCATACACCAAGCACAGGCATAGACTGGACGGCCAAGACTTGCCGGGCTAGCCGAAAATCGAAGTCTTGTCTTCTTTCGTGAGCCAAATCGACAGTGCCGTCGGCTTCTTCGTTATAGAGCGAAGGACAGTAGTCAGCGCCGCCGATGAGCATAACGCCGTCGAGGCGCGCCAAAACAGCTTGCAACTGCTCATCACCCATGGGAGGCAGAAGGACAGGCACTCCACCGCTGCGCAAAATCGAATCGGTATATGTGGTTTGGATAGCCGCTTCTTCCGGTGGACCACCCTTAACATCCAAGTTGATGCCTATCAAAGGCAGGAAGCTATCTTTGTTGTTCTCAGACTGATTAGTTTGAGAAGATTTGCTTTCAGTATGCTTAGCCATGATTAATTTGCCGATGTTTCCTAGTCTAGGTGAGCCTGCCGTACAGCATAGCTATTGACCCAAGTCCAAAAGTCATTAAGCCTCAAGCCCGGTGTATTCAGCCTCACGAGTGCTTATTTTACCCGAAAAGCCAATAGCCATGACAAAAAAACTGACAAAAGCCCTAATCACCGCAAGCAGCTGAAAGCTTTTACAGTTGGCAGTTGGCTCCTTTCTCCAACTAGAGATATGCAAAAATAACTGCAGCTTTTTGGCAGCCGGTTCTACAAGGAGTATCCAGTGCAAAGTCCAGAGTCGATCTTAAAATCAGTAAAAGCTTGGCAAACAGGTCATTTTCTCTTGTCGAGCGGACTGCACTCCAACGAGTACATGCAATGCCAAAAGGTACTGCAGTACCCCAGTCACGGCATGACTCTGGCATTACTCTTGGCTGAGAAAATGAAATCGTCCGGCATAATGCCAGACGTGGTGGTCGGTCCAGCTTTAGGTGCCGTGCATATGGAAGTCTTTACAGCACTGGCGCTCAATCAGGTTATGAAAGAGAGCGCCAAGACAGCTGAAATCAGAGCGATATTTGCCGAACGCGAAGGCGGATCAAACGAATTTTCCATAAGACGCGGCATTGAACTTGTGCCGGGCGAAAAGGTTCTAGTCGTGGAAGATGTCACCACCACCGGTGGCTCAGCCAAGAAAGTCTTGAACCTTGTGAAAGAACTGGGAGCCACACCAGTGGCGGTGGCAGCCCTGATTGATAGAAGCGGGGGAAAAGTGGAGTTCGGGGTGCCTTTCTTCAACCTAATTTCACTCAATCTTGAAACCTGGGAAGAGAAGAACTGCCCGCTTTGTCTAAGCGGCTCCAAACCAATCAAACCCGGTAGTACAAAGTTTGGGAACGCCTAAACTTTTCTCTTTATGCACTTTGCCTTAATGAACTTTGCTCTTGGGCATGAGTGAGTCTAGGGCCAACTTCACTTCATAATCTGCGGGCAAAAGCTGTCGAGCCGTCAATAGTTGAGCAATGGCGGCATTATTGTCGCCAATACTTTTATATTCGAGCCCCAAAGCCTTGTGTAACTGTCCATTCTTTGGATCAATCTGCAAAGCTAATCTATATTCGACAACGGCTGAATGATGGTCTTTATTCTTGCTGTAAACCCAAGCCAGATTAGAATGAGTATCGGGATCATTGGGCGCCAGCGAAACTGCTAGACGTGCCTCTTTCAGAGCTTCTTCCACTTTGCCGACATTGGCAAAAGCCCAGGCCAAGCCGACATGCCCCTCCGAATAAGAAGGGTCTAGATCGGTGGCGGTCAAGAACTGTGATAAAGCTTCCTTCCACTTATCAGCCTTACCTAGAGCCTGACCATAACGAGCCCTGACGATGGCGTCTTTGGGAGAGAGAGAAATGGCGGTCTGGTACTCTTTCCATGACTCTTCCGGCAATCTAATCGCCGCATAACACTGAGCCATAATCAAATGAGGCACTACCAAGTCTTTCTTGAGCCTAGAAGAAACCTTGCATTCAGCAATGGCATCTCGGAAAGACCCCTTCATGCGATAACATTCGCCGAGATAAGCATGAGCCAAGGCATTGCCGCTATCAATGCGCAAAGACTTCAAATACTCTGGTCTTGCTTCCTCAAAGCGAGAAAGCATGCGCAGAGACTCGGCCTTCATAAAGTGACCATCGGAAGAAGTTGGACGAATTGCCACAACTTTCTCGAATTCTTTCAGAGCCTCTTCATAATCGGCGATGCTCATCAGAACCTTACCTAGCATAAAGTGCGCCTTAAAATTCTCCGGCGAAAGCTTGAGCACCTCTTCATACTCAATCAAAGCATTGGTATAGTCGCGCCGATGAAAAAACATATCACCGAGCCGCACATGCTTGTCAATTTGTTTGTTCAGATCGCTATTGCTGCGCTCATCTTCAAGAGCCTCATCAATAGCCTGCCCCGAATCTGCGCCCGCACCTTTAGCTCTAGAAGCGGACCCTGCTTCACTTTTTGAATTTCTAGAGTCTTTTGAGTCTTTCGAGTCTTTTGGGTCTTTCGAGTATTTGGCAGATTCGCTAGATTCCCCAGACTCACCTGCTTCCGCCCCGTCAGTCGAGTCGGCACCATCGGCGACACCAGCCCCCGATCGCGAAGCCCCCACTGAATCAAGGTCTTTACCAAGCTTCTCGCTTTCCTCTTGGACTGTCTTCTCGTCGATGCGATAACTGCGCTTACGAAAAAAGAAGGGTGCCGCATCAGCCTGCGGACTAAAAAGCAGGAGAGTAACTAAAGGACCTAATAAGACAGAGAAGAAAGACAAGACCGCCAAGGACAAGGAAAGAAGGGTAAGGGCGGCCCGACCAGTTCTAGCGGCAGATAGACTATTTGATTGTTCTTGCTTCGACAATTCGATCGACACGGAAGGTTCGCTCCGCTTTTGCTTTATGACAATGTGCGCTCAAATAGAGACTGCCCCGAGATTCAAGAACAGCCTGCGGTCTAATCTTACGCTTGTAGACATATTCTCCTTGATATTTGATCTCCAGCTCATGCTCTTTCTCGATAGCGGCTTCAAGGGTTTGCAAAACTTCTTGAATAGCTGCAGGCAGCGAGTTCCTGCAAACCGGCGCCAACCATTCAGAAAATTCCTTCACCGCCCCTGTGGCCATGAGCTCGCCCACTGTGTGTATACCACCGGTAGCCAGCAAACAATTGAAGAGCTTCTCTACATAAATGCTATCTGAAAGGGCGCGGTGATACTCATCACCGGCAAAACCGAAAAACTCGGACAATGTCTTGAGCTTGTAGTTGGCAGGTGCGTGCTCACGGTAATACAAAACATTCTGCGCCAGAGTGAGAGTATCTAAAACCAAGGTTCGCGGCAGCGGCAGCTTATTTCGGGTCAGCTCCACCTTGACGAACTCAACATCGAAGACGGCGTTGTGAGCCATCCAAATTAGACCTTCCGAAAATTGCAGAAAATCAGACAAAACCTCACAGGCAGGCTGAGCATCTTTGACCATCTCATCCGAAATACCATGAATCTTGGAGACTTCAGGTGGAATGGCGCAGCCGGGATTGATGAGACGGCTGAACTGTCCATCAGACTGAATGCAAGGACCGAAACGAACACCCGACAGCTCGACGATTCGGCAAGCGATAGCCGACAAACCAGTGGTCTCCACGTCAAATGCCAAGAAATCAAGCTTGCTTAGCAAGGTATCAGGGCGCAGGGTCAAATTATCGCGCTCCCTGTCGGTCTGTATTTTTGATGTCGGTGACGCTGGCGGCTGCACCAGATTGATTGAGCCTGTCAATGAGTCTTCTCCCTCGCTCACTTTCTGAACGACACCAGAGCCTGGCATGAAAATGGCAGATATACGATACAGCAAAGCGCTCCCCGAGGTATTAGAATGCAGATATGATTGGCAACACTAGACCTAAATCGCAAAAACGCATATACAAAACGACCAGTTCGTATCACCACTGGTCGCCGCTAGTGTCCGTCATTTTGGAACGCGGCATCGTCAGTTTGCAGCACGGCATCGCCAGATTACAGCACCGCACTGTCAGTTTGCGGCACGCCAGCGCCAGAATGCAGCACCGCACCGTCAGTTTGCAGCACGGCATCGCCAGATTACAGCACGGCATCGCCAGATTACAGCACCGCATCGCCAGTTTGCAGCACGGCATCGCCAGATTACAGAGCAGAGCGCTCTTACTGCTTTGCCTGTCTAGCCTCTTCTTTATTGGACCAGCAATTCCTGGCATGGCTTTCGCACTGAAGGACAGCCAAGGACATTCAATTCACGCTGGAATAATGAGAGAAGCACTGGGCAATAGATTCTCCAAAGCCAATTTAGCGATCATCACTAAGAGCTGCGATGAAACCATTCCAAGCTCTGGGCAATTTTTCTTCGGCGCCGGAAAAATGAAAAGCTCGCTCAGTTTTGTGGAAAGAGAGCAAAAGCTAATTCTCAATTATGCCGGCGATGCAGACAGCGACCCGCGCAATCGCTACCGCTGCCTTAAACATTTAGGCGCACTTTTGCGGGCCGCGCAAGATTTTTACAGCCATTCAAAATATTTGGAACTAGAAGCCGAGCGCCTAAAGCGCAAAAAAGATAAACCCTTTGACCCGTATCAAATCGAATTAGTTGATTGGTCGAAGCTTAACGACCCTGAATATAAAGCGCTGGATGGCAACCGACTCGACGATGGCGCAAGACCGATGGAGACGGAGGAGGAGGGCAGCGCCTCAATCGGCGCCACCACTTACTATAAAGCGGCACGTGAATTGGCAGTGCGAGAAACAGCAAGACAATGGGACTCGCTCTGTGTTTTGATTAAACGAAAATACAAAGACAAGTCAATAACTATCCTCACAGCACTGCGAGAGGCTTCAGCACCAGAGCCGGACTCGCTCGATTTCAATTAACCGGCAATTAGAAAGGGAATTCCGCAGTCCGGACAATCGGGCGAAGGATCGAGGCCGCGCAGCACCTCTAGCTCACCGCTCAATCCGTCGATGCGCAATAATTCATTGCCTTGACTGACACCAAAACCAGAAAGCAGCTTCACCACTTCAAGAGTCTGAAAGCCGGCTAGTATGCTCTCAAGCGCCGGCATGGAACTGACGGATCCGGCTTCTTCCCTGGGATAATCTTCCATCTCGAGTTCAGTAAGTAAGCAACGCAAACACATAGAACGCCCCGGCACCACACTATAAACATGGCAACGCGAAGCCGTCGAATGACTGTGAATAAGGGGTTTCCTCATGCGCATGGCCACATCAGAAGCCAACAACTTTACCTGCCAGGTCGAGTCGGCATCAACCACCACATCAATGTTCTCGGTCAGTTCTTCAATTTGCAGCATCATCGGATCGGATAAAAGCTGAAAAGAAATTTTGGTATCGGGCGCTTCAACTAGACCAATGAACTGCCTGGCTTGACTGAGCTCATTCAGGGACTGCGATGCAATCTTTATGCTGCCGACACCACTTTGACAAAGACATATAGCAATGCTGCGAGCGAGAAAGGAGGCACCAAGAATCAATACCGCTCCAGAAAAAAGACGCCCTTGCTCAACCAGACCAAAGCCTGGCAAGCGCATCTGTCTCTGGTAACGCGAAAACCGTTCAGAAGAATCAGTTTCGGATTCACTAACCATAAAGTTCCTCATGTTCACTTGCTTCTTCAAGCACTTTCCGGAAAGTAGCAGCACTTTCTTGAGAGTAGCAGTACTTTCTTGAAAGTAGCAGTACTTTCTTGAAAGTAGCAGTACTTTCTTGAAAGTAGCAGCACCTTTCGGGACGTTCAATTTATGCGCTGCGGGCAATTCCAGCCGCAGCTGGCTTGCTTCCAAGCCGATTCGTCTAAGTCGGTTGTTTCTAAGCTTACTTGAGACAGGCGGAATATTCCATAAATCATCTGGACAATCCGCCAAAACAAGTCATGTCGACACAAGTGTTTACGGCAAGTGAGAATTCAAAAAGACCAAAAACCCCCCTTACGGGAGGTCTCTGGCTGGCGTTGGCGGGGAAAACTTTTAGTTGAAGAGAGCGGCGTCGCGGGCAGATGCAACGAGCCAGTTGATACAACCGGGTGTTGCCAATCCACCGGTCACACCGGCTGCTCCGAAGAG